>NZ_AP022572.1:0-5973149 GCF_010728525.1 Mycobacterium shottsii
CACTTCCACTGTGCTGTGGGCGTATTCGGGCAGCTTTAGCGTGTTGGTAGCCAGACCCGCCACGGTCGGCGAGGTCTTCACGCCGATCTCGACGAACCGCTCCACGCCGAGGCCCGCCGGCCTCCTCGATGAAGAGCAGATCCTGGGTCTCAATCCAGCGCACCGGACTGGCGAACTGCCATGCCAGCAGCTCGATGAAGACGGTGAGCGCCAGCTCTCGCGGGCGCTCCCGAATCCAGGTGTCGTAGTCGGCCAGGATCTCGTCGAGCGGCTCGGCCGGCACCAGATCCCGGATCTCCTGGATGAAGTCACGGTCCAGGTTGAACAGCCGCGGCACCAGGTTGGGGATGTAGCGCCCGATGATCAGGTCCGGATCGGCGTCGCGCGGCATCACGCGGTCCAGCGAACGGCGGAACTCCGCGACACCAACCCGCAGCACCCGCGAGTGGAACGGAACGTCGATGCCGGGCACCAGGATGAACGAGCGTCGTCCGCCGCTGAGTTCACGGCGCCGCTCCACTTCAGCCTCCAGCGCCTCCAGCCCGCACCGTGCCCGCGATCGCGTATTGCGACCCGCGCAGGTTGAAGTTCACGATCTCCAGGAACTCACCGGTGCTCTCGGCGATCTCGGCGACGAAGGCCGGAACGTCGTTGTCATCGAGGTCGATCTGCGACGGCCGGATGGCCGCCAGCCGGTAGTTGGACCGCCCCAGCTCGTCACGAGGCACGATGTCGTGCATCTTCGAGCCGCGGTGGAACACCATCTCCAACAGGGCTTCTAGTTCGTAGATACCCGTCACGCAGGCCAGTGCGGTGTACTCACCCACCGAGTGTCCACAGGCGATCGCGCCCTCAACAAAGGCACCCTGCTCACGCATTTCGGCCACCTGCGCGGCCGCCACGGTGGCCATCGCAACCTGGGTGAACTGCGTCAGGTACAACACCCCGTCGGGGTGATGGTAGTGCACACCGCTGGCGATGAGGCTGGTCGGATTGTCCCGAACCCGTGCAGCACCGAGAAACCCAGCGTGTCGCGGGTGAACCTGTCCGCGGTGTCCCACACCTTACGGGCCGCCTTGGGCGTGCTCGGACCTCCATGCCCATGCCTTTGTGCTGAATACCCTGACCCGGGAATGCATAGACGGTCTTCGGCGCGGCCAGTCGTGCGGACGCCGACATCACCAGATCCGAACCGATGCGCGCTGACACTTCCAGAACCTCTGCGCCCTGGTCGATTCCAACGCGCTCGACACGGAAGTCCACATCGTCACCGGGGCGCACCATGCCCAGGAAACGCGCGGTCCACCCGACCAGGCGGGCCGGCGGGCGAGCTTTCCCGTCGGTGGCGGTCACGGTGTGCTGCGCTGCGGCCGACAACCACATGCCGTGCACGATGGGCGATTCAAGCCCGCCAGCAACGCCGCGGAACGATCGGTGTGGATGGGATTGTGGTCGCCGGACACCACCGCAAACGGACGCATATCCACGGGCGCCGTGAGGGTGACGTCGCGGCGACGGCGCCGCGGGGTGTCGGTGGCGTTCTCCGATACCGTGCCACCGGCCCGAACCGGGTCGCTGAGTTCAGCGGTTCCGGTACGGCCCAGGATCGCGAACCGCTCTTCGAGAGTGGCGATCGTCGCACCGTCGGGCCCGGCAACTGTCACCGAGACCGGCACCACACGACCCATGTCGGTGTCGGTGGCATTGGAAGCCGTTGCCGTAACGGTCAATTGGGCAGGAATCTTGGGCAAATCGCCGACCACGCGAGCCGCATGGTCGAGGTGGACCAGGCTGAGCAGCCCCTCCACCACCGGCACACCGCTGTCGGTCACCGCGGAACCGATCGCTGCGAAAACCGCCGGCCAGCACTGCCCGACCAGTGCGTCCGGAACGGTTGTGAGGCTAGGTGCCAGCGGCTCACCGAAAGTGGCCGTGACCCCGGTGTGGTCGGCCACCTTCTCGGGTCCCAGTCGACGGTCACCGTCGCCGTTCCATCGGTTACCGGGGCAATGACTCCGGCCCGTCCACACGGCCGCGATCGCCAGCACCGAGCGCATCGCGGTGGTGGCGTCGTCGGTGGAGACCACCGGGATGCCGCCGTCAACGGTGTTGGCGGGCAGGGTGAACCGGATGTCGATCCAGGTGGCCGAAACCGGCACACTCAATACCACGTCGCTGCCCTGGACTTGCAGCCGAGCGCCAGTGGACGTGCGTGGCGCGGGGACTTTCGGGTCCGTCGTGGACCTGCCACTCGCTCGGGTCGGCGATCCGGTGGACCGGATTCGTCGCGGTACGCCCGGCCCACAAAACGTCCGGGGCATCCAGCACAACGGCGAGCGGCCCGGTCACATCGGGACGGCCCAACCGGCGCGATGTGACCGCCTTCGCGTCACCGTCGCTACCGAGCACCTCATCGATGGCGGCCCGCTCGAAGCGGTCCAGCAGCTCACCGACCGGCTCGTCCATCCGGGTGATACCGGCGACCGCCGCGGGGCCGGGAATGATGCACACCTGGTCAGCGTCGTAGCGGGCGTCATGGGCCTGCCACAGCGAGTCACTGCGCCACCAGCGCCGAACGTCCTTGTCGATGACGGGCACAAAGTTGACCGGCTTGCCAAGGGTCTTGCACAGCGTCACAAAGAACGGCACGTCCGCCGGGTGCAGCTGGACGGTCTCGGCGTCCGGGTAACGGGCCAGCAGCGCGGCGATGGTCTGCGTCGGATTCTCCAGCAGCGCCGGATCGGCGAATGCGGTCTCGATGGGACCGAAATCCTGTGGGTGCAAACGCGCTTCGGCGCGCTGCAGCATCTGCTGGAACCGGTCTCGCCAGGTGTCGGCCAGCCACGGGCTGCCCGGCGCGGCGGTGTCGGCAGTCGAATTGCCTTCGCCGATAGCCAGTTCGACGTAGCGCTGCAGCCACTGCAGATATGTCATGTCGGCGATGTCGCCGAAGTAAGGCTTGGCGGTCTTGGCCATCGCGGCGATGATCTCGTCGCGACGCTCGGCGACCGCATCCGCGTCTCCGGCCACCTCGTCGAGCAGCTGCCCGCAACGCGACGCGCTGTTGTCGATCTCGTGGATGTCCGCACCGAGCTGGCTACGGCTGGAAGCCATGCCGCCCTGAGCTTTTCCGGCGCCGATCCACTCGCCGGTGCCCTGGGTTTCGACCAGCATCTTCTTGACCGACGGCGAGGTGGTGGCCTCCAGTGCGGCCATGGCGGCGGTGCCGACCAGGATCCCGTCGATCGGCATCAGCGGGAAGCCATAGGCCTGCGCCCAGCGCCCGGACAGGTACTCGGCCGCGCGCTCCGGGGTACCGATGCCACCGCCGACGCAGACGGTGATGTTGGCGCGCGACCGCAACTCCGAATAGGTCGCCAGCAACAGGTCGTCGAGGTCTTCCCAGGAATGGTGGCCACCGGCGCGCCCACCTTCGACGTGCATGATAACCGGCTTGGTGGGCACCTCGGTGGCAATGCGGATCACCGAGCGGATCTGCTCGATGGTGCCGGGCTTGAACACCACGTGGCTGATTCCGATGTCGTTGAGTTCGTCGATCAGCTCGACGGCTTCTTCGAGGTCCGGGATGCCCGCGCTGATCACCACACCATCGATTGCCGCGCCGGACTGGCGCGCCTTTTGCACCAGCCGCTTGCCACCGAGCTGGAGCTTCCACAGGTAGGGATCGAGGAACAATGCATTGAACTGATAGGTGCGCCCCGGCTCGAGCAGACCGGACATCTCGTTGATGCGGTCGGCGAAGATCTCCTCGGTGACCTGCCCGCCGCCGGCCAGCTCGGCCCAGTGCCCAGCGTTGGCCGCCGCGGCGACGATCTTGGCGTCCACGGTGGTGGGCGTCATGCCCGCGAGCAGGATCGGCGACCGACCGGTCAGCCGAGTGAACTTCGTCGAGAGCTTCACCCTGCCGTCGGGGAGACGAACAGCGGTCGGGGCATAACTCGACCAGGCCCTGGCAACCTCGGGCGTGGCTCCGACGGTGAAGAGGTTGCGCTGGCCGCCGCGCGTTGCCGCGGGCACGATGCCGATGCCCAAGCCCCGGATCACCGGCGCGGTCAGCCGGGTCAGGATATCACCGGGCCCTAGGTCCAGGATCCAGCGTGCGCCGGCCTCGTGGACCCGGTTGATGTCGCTGACCCAGTCCACCGTGTCAACCAGGATCGCCTCGGCCAGCTGGCGGGCCAGGGCGACGTCGAGGCCAACCTTTTCGGCCCAGCCGCCCACAATGTCAATTCCGTCCGCCAGCCGCGGAGTGTGGAAGCCCACCTCGACCTTTACCGGATCGAACACGGGCGCGAAGACATCGCCGCCGCGGATCTTGGTCTTGCGCTCGGCTTCTTCTTTCTCCGATATCTGGCGGCAATACAGCTCGAAGCGAGACAACTGCTCGGGGGTGCCGGTGATGACGAGCGAACGCCGACCGTTGCGGATGGACAGCACGGGCGGAAGCACGGTGCGCACGTCCTGGGCGAAGTCCTCCAGCAGCTGCTGGATGCGCTCGGGGTCGGCGTTGGTGACCGCAACCATCGGCGGGCGATCACCGAGGACAGATATCCCACGTCGCCGGGCCACCAGCGTTCCCGCCGCACCGATCAGCTGAGCCAGGGCCAACAGCTCCACGTCGCGCACCCCACCGGCGTTGAGTGCCTCCACCGCCAGCACGCCCTGCGAGTGCCCCACCGACACCACCGGAGGGGTCGCAATCAGGTCCATACCCTGGCGCGCCAAGGCGCGGACGGCTGCGACCTGGGTGAGCAGCACGCCCGGCAACGACACCGCCGACGATGTCAGGTGCTTGTCGGACGGGACTGGATCCTCAGCAGCCAGCGCACGTACCCACTGCAGCGGCTCGAAACCGATCGGGCGGACCACAACCAGTTCCTTGGACACCGGCTCGAGCAGCAGCTCGACCTCGCCCACCAGGGCGGCCAGTTCTGATTCGATTCCGGCCGCCGAAACCAGTTCCTCGAGAGTCTCGAGCCAGGCGCTGCCCTGTCCCCCGAATGCCACCGCGAATGGCTCACCCGTGGTCAGACGATCGACCAGAGCATGGGTGCTGTGCGGGCCAGTCTCGTCGCGGTCAGCTGACACCCGGTCGTGCTCGTGGATCGTCACGTTCAACATCTCCTGTTTGTGCGTCTGTACATCTCAGCTCGTTCGGCCGCCCGGACTCCCTGCGGGGGTTGCTCGATTCCGCGTCGAATCGCAGCCGAAAAATCCTGTAACCGGTGTGTTGTCGGCGGGCCGGCCCATGGATCGGGCGGCGCGACGGACTGCATCGGCCATATAAGAGTGTCATAAGGATCCGTCCACTCTTTTGACGCCAATAAGTTACTGGCGAGTTCTACGCACGGGTAACCGTGTCATGGGTAACACCGCGTTTAACCGACGGCACAGGCATGCCGAACAAACGTCCTGCATGCAGGTGGTTACGCCTGAGTAGCTATAACTGCGCTGATCAAGGCAGTATTGTTACCAAATCGTTATGTTAAAAGTTAGCGCCAAGGCCACCGTGCGACATCGTCTCAGCCGTTTCAGCGCGCGGGCATCGGCGCGGACAGCGCTGCCCAGCGAGCGAACAAGTGTTTGCTGGAGTGATGGCCCCAAGGGGTGGCCAGGCCGAAGGTCAGGCCGCCCAAACTGGGGCTTGAGGATCTCGTTGATGTCCACGCCGACTCCGCCAACTTTGCGCTTGTCGATCTCGACCTGGTGCAAATTGGCGGCCGGGTGCGTGTATCCCTTCGGCGAGCCCCAGTTGTGCTGCCAGAAGTAGGAGCCCAGGCCGTCGCGCACCGCCCAGTCGATCGTCTTCGAGTTGGCGTACACACCGGTGCGCTGATGGCCGATCCGACTCCCAGGCCCGCAGATACGGAACTATCTGGTTCTTGTACTGCTCGTAAGACGGGTTGTCGTCGACTGAGGCATAGATGGGGGCACTTGGCGGGCCGCCGGCCGCCGTGTGCAGCTCCACGCCGCGCCTGGCGTGCTGTACGCCCGCGGCAGCACCACCCAGCCAGTCCGAGGTGCTCCCTTCCCGTACTGATAACAGGAGACGACCTTGAGCCCATTACCGACCAGATCGCGCGCCTCACCGATTTGGATCGGCTTACCGAGCATCCAGGCTCCGCCGGGCCGACGGTCGGAGACATATCGGATCGACCCGACCGCGCCGGCGGCCCTGATCTGACTGGCCGGAATGACGCCCGCGGCATAGTCCAGCAGGGTGCCCAGCGACGCCGCCGACACCGGCGCAGCGCGCAACGACGCGGCAGCAGCCCCCAGGTCTACCAGCCCGGGCGTCGCCGCCGCGAATTTGAGCACCTGACGCCGCGAAACCGACACATGCCCCAGATTACTTCACAAGCAACACATGACACGTTGGCCACAACCATCACATCTGCATCACATCGCCGCATCCTCGCCATCGCGAGCCCGCGGGGCCGATTCACACCAGCGCGCCCGACCGCACCAGCACCGGCGCCGCCGGGCATCGCGTGATGCATCAAGTCAAGATGCCGGCAAGCATCACGAGAAATGCCGTGAAGCGTCCTCGGTGGATCACGTAAAAATGCCCGCGAAACGGTCGATCCTCAGCAGGCATGGGAAGTGGGCTGTCGATGTCGTCTCGGGCCGAGATCACCGCGAAGTTCGCCAGGGCGTATGTGGGGCGCCGAAGGCGGACAAGGGCAGATTCTGGATCAGGTGGTGGCGGTCACCGGCTGGTCGCGTGACAACGCCCGGCGGCGGTTGAGGGCGGCGGCCGCGCCGCCGGGAGCGGGTCGGCAGGTCGCCAAACGGACTCGCCGGCAACGCAATCCGAAGTACTCCTAGGATGCGCTCAAGGTGTTGCAGAAGGTGTGGGCGGCCTCAGGCGGGCAGTGCGGCCGGTACCTGGCCGCTTCCATGGCACTTCAGTTGGATGCTCTAGAACGCCACGGCGAACTGGTGGACGGCCGTGACCGTTACGGCCCGGCGGTGCGTGCCGAGCTGTTGGCGATGAGCAGCGCCACGATCGACCGCTACCTGCGCGGCGCCAAGGCCCGCGACCAGATCTCGGGTGTGTCGACGACGAAACCCTCCCCGCTGCTGCGGTCCTCGATCACCATCTGCAAAGCAGGCGATGAGGCCGAAGAATCTCCGGGGTTCTTCGAAGGCGACACCGTGGCGCACTGCGGCCCGACACTGAAAGGTGAGTTCGCCCGCACGGTCAACCTCACCGACATGCACATCGGCTGGGTGTTCACCCGCACGGTGCGCAACAACGCCCACCCACATCCTGGGCGCCCTCAAAACCGGAATTACTAAAATCCCTATAAGGTAACGGGTTTGGACTTCGACAACGGCACCGAATTCCTCAATAAGGCGGTCATCAAGTGGGCCGCGGACATGGAGATCTTCTTCACCCGCTCACGACCCTACAAGAAGAACGACCAGGCCACCATCGAGTCCAAAAACAACCACCTCGTGCGTCGCTACGGGTTCTACTACCGCTACGACACCGACGAAGAACGCGCCGTGCTCAACCGGCTGTGGCACCTGGTCAACGACCGGCTCAACTACCTGACCCCCACCATCAAACCCATCAGCTACGGCTGCAGCCGCGACGGTCACCGCCGCCGGCTCTACGACAAGCCCCAGACCCCCCTGGACCGGCTGCTGGCCGCCGGAGTCCTCTCAGCGGCCCAACAAACAGAGCTGCTCACCTACCGCAACAGCCTCAACCCCGCCGCGATCGCCCACCAGATCGCCGACCTGCAAGCCGCCCTGCTCAGACTCGCCAAAGACAAGACCGAACAGCTCTACCTCGCCGCCATACCCGCCGCTCTACCCGCCCTCAAAGCCGGCATCCGCATCAAAAGCAAGACCACCACCTGACCCCGATTTCGCGGGCATTCCTTACCTGATGCATGAACCAGGTTTCGCAGGCATCTTGACTCGATGCATCACGCAGATCGCACCAAACTGGGTGCGGATATTCGACCGGACCCAGCAAACACCACACCGGGGCAGCAACCGGCAGGCCTGGCGCGCGAAGGGTGACCCTCCCGTCCGGCCCACGGGGCCGAGCCAGCACCGCTAGCCCCCTCGGGCCCGCTCGGCCGCGGACCCGGAAGGCGCCGACTCCGCAACCACTCCCCGGGCGATGAGATGGTCGATCAACGGAACTGCGCTGGAGGCGAGGTGTTCTGACATCGCGGTTCGGGCAGCCTTGTCATCGTGTTTCTTCAGCGCCACCAACACCCTCCGATGGTCTTTGACCGCCCGGGCGGGCCAGTGCTCGATGCCGGGGAACACCGATTCGGGTTGGTAGCGGGTGATCTGTGACATCAGTTGGGAGAGCCGCGGAGAATCCGCAGCAAGATTGATGGCGCGGTGGAACTCGTGGTTCAACCGGACCGTCCGCTCGTCGTCGTCAGCGGCGTAGGCTTCCTCGAGCTGCGCTTGTATCTGCTGCAGTTCAGCTAGCTGCGCGGCGCCGATGTTGATCGCGGCCCGCGCCGCCAGCTCGCCGCCAACGTGAGCCTGCACATATGCGACATCGGCAAGGTCGCGCTTGGTCAGCGGCAACACCACGAAGCCGCGATGCGGCTGTTGGGCAACCAGGCCTTCGGCGCGAAGTGCGAACAGCGCCTCACGCACCGGTGTGACACTAATCCCCAACTCGGCCGCTAACTGGTCCAGCCGTATGTATTTGCCCGCGGCGTAGTTGCCTTCGTATATCCTCTTGCGGACGTATCGCGCAACGTCGTCGGGAAGTTGTGGCCGCGCCGCGAATTCCGGATCAGTCATCGCCCTACTAGCCCTCTCGGTACTCGTGCAGTAGCCGCTTGCTGATGATGGACTTCTGAATTTCGCTGGTGCGCTCGCCGATGAGCAGGAATGGTGCATCACGCATCAGCCGCTCGATCTCGTACTCCTTTGAGTATCCGTAGCCGCCGTGGATGCGGAAGCTCTGCTGGGTGACTTCCGAACAATATTCGCTGGCAAGATATTTAGCCATTCCAGCCGCGACGTCATTGCGCTCACCGGAGTCCTTCAGCCGTGCCGCGTGGACCATCATCAGGTGTGCCGCCTCGACCTTGGTCGCCATCTCGGCCAACTGGAATGAAATGGCCTGGTGCTCGGCGATCGGCTTGCCGAAGGTGTGGCGTTGCTGCGCGTAGCGAACCGCCAGCTCGAAGGCGCGCAGGCCAACCCCGCAGGCTCGCGCCGATACGTTCACCCGGCCGACCTCGATTCCGTCCATCATCTGAAAGAAACCCTGTCCCGGGGTGCCACCGAGGATGTCGTCAGCGGTTGCCCGATAGCCATCGAATATGAGTTCGGTGGTATCGATGCCTTTGTAGCCCAGCTTGTCGATTTTTCCGGAATTGTCAGGCCCGGCAACACTTCCCCGAACCCGGTTGGCTTCTCGACCAGAAATGCGGTCAGGTTGCGGTGCGGCTGGGCAGCGCCTTCGTCGGTTCGCACCAGCACCGCTACCAATGTCGAACTGCCACCGTTGGTCAGCCACATCTTCTGCCCGTCAATGGTGTAGTTGCCGTCCGCGCCGCGCGTGGCCCGGGTGCGGATCGCGGCAACATCGGAGCCCAGTTCGGGCTCTGACATCGAGAACGCACCGCGGGACTCCCCGGTGGTCATCCGCGGCAGAAAGCGTTGCCGCTGCTCCTCGGTGCCATGCTGACGCAGCATGTAGGCCACGATGAAGTGGGTGTTGAGCACACCTGACACGCTCATCCAGCCACGGGCCAGCTCCTCCACGCACAACGCGTAGGTCAGCAGCGACTCGCCCAGCCCGCCGTACTGCTCCGGAATCATCAGGCCGAAAAGGCCGATGGAACGAATCTGCTCGACAATCTCGTGCGGATAGGCATCCTTGCGTTCCAGCTCGGACGCGTTGGGAATCACTTCCTTGTCGACGAATTGCCGTACCGTCGCGACAATCTCGGCCTGTAGTTCGGTTAGGCCCAGTGTCTGAGCGAGTTTGGTCACGCGTACTCCTTATCTTGCTGGCCGTCTGGACCGCCGATCGTCTTGGCGCTGGCCAAACGGGCGATATCTGCCGTCGTCAAACCCAGGTACTCGGTCAACACGTCGGCGGTGTGTTCTCCGAGCGCCGGGGAGGGCGCACCTGCGGGGTGACACCCGTCGAAAGCGGTCGGCAGGCCCGGAGCAAGGTAGTCCCCCACACCGGGCTGGCTCAGTTGAGAAAACAACGGGTTGGCAGTCACTTTCGGATCGGCTGCCACCTCCGCGAAAGTTCGGTACCGCTCGAAGAGCACAGTCGTGGCTGACAATGCCGCGCCGATCTGCTCGGCCGTGTGATCGGCGAACCAGGCGGCGAACAGACCGTTGAGCACGCTGCGGTATCGGTATCGATCGCCTTCGGCATCGAAGTCCACCCCCAGCGCCTCGGCCAGCGCCGTTACCGCCGGACCGGTGCCGGTCACGTCGACCAGATCGCGAAAGTGCCGACGGGTCAGCGTGATGACCATGAACGATGTCCCGTCGCGGCTGGCGAAGTCCTGGCCGTACTGGCCGTAGATGGAGTTACCCAGCCGCTCACGCTGGGTACCGTTGACCTGCGGCTCGGTCAGCAGGCCCAGGTTTCCCGCCGTGGCCAGCGCCACGTCCTCCAACGCCAAACTGATCTGAGCTCCCGCCCCGGTCTGGTCGCGGCGGCACAGCGCGGCAACCACGGCGAGCGCGGCGTAGAGCCCACAACTAACGTCCCACGCGGGCAGCACATGGTTGATCGGGCCGGCATGGTCGGCCGGACCGGTGACGAGCGGGAATCCGGTCGCCGCGTTGACGGTGTAGTCCACCCCGGTACCGCCGTCTCGCCGTCCCAGCAACTGCAGATGGATGACGTCAGAACGCGTGGCGGCCAATACTTCGTGGCTGAGCCAGTGCAGGCTGGCATTGGTCACCACGACTCCGTCGCCTTCCAGGACGAGGCGCTGGACCAGCCGCTGTCCTGCTGCCGAGCGCAGATCGATGGTGGCCGAACGCTTGCCCTTGTTCAGCCCGGTCCAGTAGATCGATGTGCCGCTGGCCGCCAGGGCCAGCGGCGGATATCGGAGGCACCGCCGATCGGGTCGACGCGGATAACCTGCGCACCCAGCTGGCTCAGCGTCATGCCGCACAGCGGCGCCGCGACGAAGCTGAATACCTCTACAACGCTAATGCCGCTCAGCGGCAAGTCCGGCAGGCATGGCTACCCGACCCGCTCGAAGATCGCCGCCAGGCCCTGGCCGCCACCGATACACATCGTCTCCAGCCCGTAGCGCGCCTGACGGCGAGTGAGTTCACGAGCCAGGGTGGCCAGCATTCTGGCACCGGTCGCGCCCACCGGGTGGCCCAGCGAAATACCCGACCCGTGCACGTTGGTTCGGTCGCGGTCGGCGGCGCCGAAGTTCCATTCCCGCATCACCGCGAGCGCTTGGGCGGCAAACGCCTCGTTGAGTTCGATCAGATCGATGTCGGCCAAGCGCAGAGCCGCCTTGGCGAGCGCGGCCTCGGTGGCTGGTACCGGACCGATGCCCATGACGTCGGGCGCCACCCCGGCCAGGCCCCAGGACACCAAACGCACCAAAGGTCTCAGCCCGTACTCGTCGGCCTTCTCCGGTGTGGTCAACACGCACATCGATGCGGCGTCGTTTTGCCCGCTGGCATTGCCCGCCGTCACCTTCGCTTCGGGATCATCTTGGTGCAGAATGGGTTTGAGCCCGCTCAGGGCCTCCACCGAGGTGTCGGCGCGTGGATGTTCGTCGGTGTCGATCAATTCCTCGCCTTGGCGCGTTCGCACCGGAACGGCAATGGTCTCCTCGGCGAAAATTCCATCCTTCTGGGCTGCGACCGCACGCTGATGCGATGTCACCGCCAGCTCGTCTTGCTCCAAACGCGAAATACCGCACTGACGCCGTAGATTCTCGGCGTTCTCCAGCATCCCGCCCGGCACCGGGTAGTTTCTTCCCCCCGCGGTGACGCGGCCGCGAGCCAGTGCGTCGTGCACGCGTATTCCGCCGCGGGCACCGCCCCAGCGCATATCGGTGGAATAGAAAGTGACATTGCTCATGCTTTCGCAGCCTCCGGCAACGACGAGGTCGCTATCGCCGCTGCTGACTTGCTGGCAGGCCTGAATCACCGCTTGTAGCCCGGATCCGCAGCGCCGATCGACCTGCATACCGGGAACCGTCACCGGCAGGCCGGCATCCAGCGCCACCACCCGTCCGATGGCCGGGGCCTCGCTGCTGGGGTAGCAGTGCCCGAGGATCACATCCCCGACCGCAGCGGGCGCCAGGCCGGTGCGATCAAGCAGTCCGCGCAGCGCGACGACGCCCAGATCAACAGCGCTGTGTGACTTGAACATTCCGCCGTAGCGACCGATCGGTGTGCGGACGGGTTCGCAGATGACAGCCTGGCGCATAGCGGCACTCATATGAACCGTCCTCCCGTCACGTCCAGCACGGTGCCGGTCATATACGAGGACAGATCGCAGGCCAAAAACAAGGCAACACTAGCGACTTCGCTGGGTTCGCCGGCTCACCCCATCGGCACTTCAGCCAACTTCTAGTCCCAGATACGTTGCGGCATGGCTTCTGTCATCGCCGAGCGGATCAAGCCCGGAGCGATGGCATTGACCCGGACACCGACGTGGGCGAGTTCTTTGGCGGCCGCCTTGGTCATCCCGACGATCCCGGCTTTGGCGGCGGAGTAGTTGGTCTGGCCGACCATCCCCACCTTGCCCGACACCGACGACATATTGACGATTGCGCCGCGCTTGTTTTCACGCATGATGGCCGCGGCCAGCCGGATGCCGTTCCAGGTGCCCTTCAGGTGCACATCGATGACCTGATCGAACTGCTCCTCGGTCATTTTGCGCATCGTCGCGTCACGAGTGATGCCGGCGTTGTTGACCATGATGTCCAAGCCACCGAACCGTTCCAGCGCGGTCTGCAGCAGCGTCTCGACCTCGTCGGCCTTGGTCACGTCACACCGCACCGCCACCGCGACCTCCCCGCCGCCGAACTGCTTGGCCGCGGCCTCAGTCGCCTCGAGGTTCACATCACCAAGGACTACCCGAGCACCCTCGAAACGAACCGCTCCGCGATCGCCAAGCCCAAGCCCTGGGCCCCACCGGTAACTACCGCGATCTGACCTTTCAGCAACGACACCGACATCACACTTCCCTACGTCTTCTGGCCCTCGGAGGCTCTCGGTCAGTCAAACATATTTCATATATGATCTTGCCGTGACAGCGGTGCCCAGGCGCCCACCCCAGAAGGAGCATCCGCCCATGACCGCCCCCCAGGTATCCGACGAGGACTTTGCGCAGATCCTGGCCCAGACCCGCCACTTCGTTCGCTCGGTTGTGCTGCCGCGTGAGCAGCAGATCCTCGACGAGGACCGGGTTCCCGAAGACCTACGTGACCAGGCCAAACAGATGGGACTGTTCGGATACGCGATACCGCCGCAGTGGGGCGGTCTTGGGCTGAATCTGGTGCAGGACGTCGAGCTGGCCATGGAATTGGGCTACACCTCACTGGCAGTGCGGTCGATGTTCGGCACCAACAACGGCATCGCCGGGCAAGTGCTAGTCGGGTTCGGCACCGATGAGCAGAAGGCGCGCTGGTTGGAGCCCATCGCGTCCGGCGACGTCGTCGCCTCTTTTGCCCTGACCGAACCGGGAGCCGGATCCAGCCCCGCCGGCCTGCGCACCAAAGCCGTTCGCGACGGCGATGATTGGCTGATTACGGGGCAAAAGCGTTTCATCACCAATGCGCCCGTCGCCGACCTGTTCGTGGTGTTCGCGCGCACTCGGCCCGCCAGCGACAAGAGCCCGGGCATCGCCGTGTTCCTGGTGCCCGCGCAGAGCGCCGGTGTCGAGGTGGGCGCCAAGGACGCCAAGATGGGCCAGGAAGGCGCGTGGACCGCTGACGTCAGCTTCACCGACGTCCGGGTTGACGACGCCGCGCTGGTCGGCGGCAGCGAGGACATCGGCTATCGAGCCGCAATGACCTCGTTGGCCCGCGGCCGGGTACACATAGCCGCGATCGCGGTGGGCGCCGCACAACGTGCGCTCGACGAGTCCGTGGCGTACGCACCCACCGCAACCCAGGGCGGTGTGACGATCGGCAGCTTTCAACTGGTCCAGGCGATGCTCGCCGACCAGCAGACCGGCGTGCTGGCGGGCCGCGCATTGGTGCGCGACGCCGCACGGATGTGGGTCTCCGGAGCGGATCGGCGGATCGCGCCGTCGGCGGCGAAACTATTCTGCACCGAAATGGCCGGTAAGGTGGCCGATCTCGCGGTGCAGATTCACGGCGGCAGTGGATACATGCGCGGAGTTCCGGTCGAACGCATCTACCGCGATGTCCGTCTGCTGCGGCTGTATGAGGGCACCAGCGAGATTCAGCAACTGATCATCGGGTCCAACCTGATCAAGGCCGCGAATCGATGACCTCAGCCGATCAGCTCTAGCGTCTCTAGATCCCGGATGGCCTGACAACCTCGCCCCAGCATGGTCAACACCATCTCGTCGCCACGCTCGGTGGCGGTGGCGAAAGCAAATCCGAGGGCCGAGATGAGGACCGTGTGCGGCATGCCCAGTCGGTAGTCGCGCCAGCATGTTTCCCAGTCATATCCGGTGACGCCGTAGCTCAACAGGTTTCGGTGGTAGTCATCGACCAGGCTTTCCTCGATGTCCGAACGCACCTGGGAATTCAGGCTGGTTGCCGTGAAGTACCCAAGGTCTCGAGCCGGAAGGCCGATACCAAGGGTTTGCCAGTCGACCACGGCGACGCGGCGCAGGTCAGGGTCGAACAATAGATTGTCGAGCCGGTAGTCGCCGTGCAGCAGCGCAAACCGGTCCCGCTCGGCGAGCAACCACGGCGTCACCAGATTCATGGTCTCGGTCAAAGTTTCGCGGTCGGCGGCGCTGAGCCGATCACCGAGCTTGTCCAGGGTGATCTCCGCACTCATCCGCGCCACCTCACCAAGACCGTTGGCGAAAGGTTCATCCGGGAAAGGGAATGCGATCCCGGGCTGGTCCAGCCAAACCGGATCACACCAGCTCGGCCCGTGCAGCCCGGCCAGCGCAACGACGGCCAGCAGCGCCTCACGTTCGCCGCAGCCCGTGAGCTGGTCGCCCTGCACCGCGGGCGCCTGATCCTCCAGCAGCAGCGCGAAATCCATTGCATCTTCTGTGATCTCGCAGTAAAAGCAGCGGGGTCGGAACCCGGACCCGATCGGCAGCCGAAGAATAGAACGCACATTCGCTGCGATAACCGACGACGACTCGGTCCCGCACGGTGTCATCCTGAGCCGGCAATTTGATCACAAAGGTGTCCGGCAGACCCGCCGGATCCGGGTCATAGGTGACGGTCAGCCGATAGGTGGCTCCGGTCTGCCCGGTGCCGATCGGGACCACATCGACTCCCGATACCCCGACCGGTGTGCCGCGTTCGCCAAGGACCGCCGCCAGCCACTGCGGGGTTACGTCGGTGGGGTGGCGAGGGATGGAAACCAAGGCGGCCACCTAGCAACTGTAAGTCATACGGCATCAGTTTCGGCCGACCTGATCTAGCCGGTGCGGATCCGCCATTCGGCGGCATCGTGCTGCTGTCGCCAGAACTCATGGAAGCGCCCTGGGCGGCGAGCAGCTCATCGATCGATCCGTCCTCGACCACTCGACCGTCCTCGACGAAGAGCACGCGGTCGGCATGACGGATGCTCGCCAGTCGGTGGGCGACGATCACCCGGGTGCGTGATTGCGGATCGGCCGTGAGTGCATCGACCACCGCGACCTCGTTCTCGGTGTCCAGCGCGCTGGTTGCTTCGTCGACCAGCAGCATCGGGGCGTCCTTGAGCAGGGCGCGCGCGATGCTGACCCGTTGGCGTTCACCGCCCGACAGCGCGGAACCGGCTTCGCCCACAACGGTGTCGGCGCCGTCGGGCAGCCTGTCGATCAGCTCGTCAACCCGCGCCAAGCGGATCGCCCGCCCAATTGATCCTGGTCCGCACCCGGGTTTCCCGCCAGCACGTTCTCGCGGATCGAGCCATGAAACAGGTAGGGATGCTGGAACACCACGCTCGACAGCGTGCGACGGGTGTGCGCATCCAGCGTCGCGGCGTCGGCTCCGTCAATCAGGATGCGGCCTCCGGTCGGCTGGTGCAGACCCGCAATCAGCGCCAGGATCGTGCTCTTTCCCGATCCCGAGGGGCCCACGATCGCAGTCGTGGTACCCGGCTGCAGGCAGAAACTGACCCCGCCAAGCACCGGCTCGGTGGCGCCGTCGTAGCTGAATGCGACGTGGTCGAATTCGATCCGCGCCGCCGCAGGGCCGTCATGCAGCGTGGCGGTCCCGGCCGCCACGGCCGGTGCCGTCAACACCGACCGGATGCGATCGAGCATGGCGCGCACACTCTGCAGCGCGGGAGCGAGCTCGCTCACGGCGGTGAAGGGCTCCAGGTAACGGGCAATCACGACAATCAGGGCGATCGCCTCGGGAACCGTCAGCGTGCCGCCCACGGTCAGCGCCGCGGTCGCTCCGGCCAGCACGATGAGCGCCAGCTGGCTGGCGATGCTGAACAGCAGCTGGCCGGGGACCTGCATGGCGAACAACCGCATCAACGAGCCGTGCTGGCGCGCAAGCGCGGATCCGACCAGGCTGCGGGCAGGCTCGACACGACGCGCGGCACGTAGCGCCTGTTGGGTTCGGGCGAACTCGATAATGCGCTCAGTGAGCGCAATATTGGCTTCGTCGGCGACCTTGTCGGCACGTCGAGCAAATCGCCCCGACGCCCACAGCGCACCCAGCAGCAGGGGCACACCGGCAAGCGCGGCCAATCCCAGCTGCCAGGAAATGGGAAGCAGCGCCAGCCCGATGGCCAGTGGCAGCAGGACCGCCGAGACCAGCGGCGTCAGCAGGTAGACCACCAGTCCCACCAGTTCGGGCCCGCTGGCGGCGATCGCTTGACGGGCGGTCGCCGTGTTGTCTGCGGTGAACCAGTCCAGTCGCACACCGGGCAGCCGGTCTGCTACACCGTGCTGGGAATGGTCGAGCACAGCGAAACCCAGCTCGAAACCGATGCGTGCGCCGATGGCATCGATCACCCACCCGGATACCGTCGCAGCGGTCAGCCAGCCCAGCCACACCAACGCCTGCTGTGGGGTGCTGCTGAACAGGGCACCAATGAGCGGAACCAGCAGCACCGTGCCGATCGCGCGGACCACAACCGAAAGCACCCCAACCGCGGCGCACAGGATCAACTTGCCGCGGCGGTCCGCCGGCACCAGCCCTATCCAGGTGCGGATCATCGTTCGCCCTCCTGGATCGCGGCCAGCTCCACCTGATTGCCACAACCGGTCTCCCACAACCGTCGGTAGCGCCCGTCGGCGGCGAGCAGTTCACCGTGGGTACCGCGCTCGGCGATCTGGCCACGATCGAGGACCACGATCTGGTCGGCTCCGGTGATGGTATGCAGTCGGTGCGCGATGACCAGCACGGTGCGATCCTTGGTCAGCCGATTAAGTGCTTGCTGCACCAGGTATTCCGATTCGGGATCCGCATACGCGGTGGCCTCGTCGAGGATGAGCACCGGTGTATCGGCCAGGATGGCGCGGGCGATGGTGAGACGCTGCCGTTCGCCGCCCGACAACGCGGCGCCGGCTCCCAGCACGGTGTCGTAGCCATCGCGCAACCGCAGCACGCGGTCATGGATCAGGGCCTGGCCGGCCGCGGCCTGGATCTGCTCGGCCGGTGCATCGGGAACGGCTAGCGCGATGTTCTCGGCAACAGTCCCGTGCACCAGCTGAGTCTCCTGCAGCACCAGCCCGACCCACTCGTAGAGCTCATCGGCGGTGAGCGACCGAATATCTTGTCCCCCAACTCGTATCGAACCTTGCTCGACATCATGGAACCGAGCCAGCAGGGCGGCGAGGGTGGACTTGCCTGAGCCCGAAGGCCCGACGAGCGCGGTGACGGTGCCCGGACGCAGCTGCAGCGACACGTCCCGGATCACCGGCACTCCCGGCCGGTACCCGAAGCTGACCTTGTCGAACACCACCATCGCCGCCGAGTCGGCCTCGGCCAGCCCAGTATGCTGTTCCAGTACCGGTTCATCGAGGGTGATTTGCAGCCGGCGAGCGGCCAGCACACCGGCGCTGATGCCGCCGATTCCGTAGGCGATGCCGAGTAGTCGGACACCGAAGTTGGTGCCCAGCAATAAGAACGGCAGCAGATCTACCGGATCCATTCGGTGATTGATCACCAGCAGCGTGCCGATGACGGCGATCAGCCACAGGAACGTCGAAGGCCGGGTCGCAAGGTCCATCATGGTCTTCTTGCCCACCAGCGGACGCTGCCAGGTGACCAGGAATTTGATGTACTCGTCGAGCTGGCGTTTGAAACTCGATGCCGCGGCGCCGCCAAAGACGCGAATCACCGGCTGACCCTCCAGATAGGCCCCGGCCTCATCGTTCATCCGCTCGGCCCAGCGCTGCGAGGCAACCATGCGCGAGCCGGACTGGACCGCAAGCGATGACGTCATCACCAGATACATCAGCACCGGGATGAGCAGAACCAGGGCAACCCGCCAGTCGACGATGAACAGGTAGACGAGCACCGCCACCGGGGCAACCACCGCGTTGACCGCGTCCGGAATCGCATGCGTAACCAGATAGTGCAGCGACAGCGTGTCGTCCTGCACCAGTTGCTTGATGGAACCTGACCCGCGCCCGGTGAACCAACCCAACGGCAGCCCAGACATCTTGCCCAGCAGCCGCGCACGCAACCCGCGAGCAAAGCGGGCGTCAACCACGTGCAGCCACAGCGTGAGGGCGGCACCAAGCAACGTCCCAAGGCCCAGCAGCGAAACGGCGGCCAGCCCAACGTGCCAGAGCCGGGATTCTTGGACCCCCGACAACAATATTCGGGCCAACTCAACCAGCAGCACGAACGGGGCCAGCTGCACCAGGGTGGCCACCACCTGCAGCACCCCGGACAGAATCAGGGCGAAACGTAGCGGCGCGAGCAACCGGCCCGCGGCCTGGGCACGCCAACTGCCGCGCGGCGTGGCCGCCACCGGCGATTGGGCTACCGGCTCCGGGGTTTCGGCCTGCGCCAGCGCGACTTCGGGTTGGTCATCGAGGCAAGTCGAAGCACCGCCTGCGGCGGCGTCTGGCACGCCTTCACGGCAGGTGCCCATCTCGCGGCCGGCGGTCCAATACGCCTGGGCGTGCACCACGGACTTGGGGAATCCGAATGCGTCGCGCAGCCGCTTGCGAACGTGTTTGAGGGCGGTGGCCTCCGGCGTCGCCCACGCATACCAGTCCGACCAGTCCCTGGTCTCGATTGCTTCGGCCAACGATGTCTCGTCTCGGCGGCGAACCCAATGCACCCGCAATCGGGGATGTGCCGTGATGGGGATGCGCGTGTCGTTGTCGTCGTGTTGTTCGAGATACATCTCGATTGGTACGTCGTCGGGAACCGTTCCGACGATCCCGTTCATCCCCGGGATCGACGCCGAGTCTCCGATCAGCAAATAGCCGGCGGGTTGCTCCTTGGGTACGTCGAAGCGCGACGAGCTACCCATCAGCGACATCACTGCGATCGTGGCGCCGGGTTGCACGGAGCGGGCCCACTGCGAGGCGGGGCCGGCCGGTTCGTGCAACACCACGTCGACCGCGAAGCGGCCGGAAGCCGCATCGGCTTCGGAGAGGGTGTAAGCGCGCTGATACTCGGTGTTGGACCCCTTCGGGTCCGGGAACCAAAACCTCAGCCAGGCCGCGGGTTCGGCCTGAGCATCCTCGAAAAGCGTCGGCGAGACCATCCGGATCCGCAGGAAATGCGGTGCGATGTACACCGTTTCGATCACCGTTGCGGTGTGATCACGAGCGCCGAAACCGCGCAACACTGCGCCTTGCAACCCGCGTGCCATCAGCGATCCTCTCTCGAGACGGTGCGCCCCACCGCGACTTTCCCGATCCGGCGACCCGGCGCAATCTTCGCTACCGGCCCGCGGATCAACGCGGCCGACGACGGCCGCACCAACTCCGTAGGTACCCGACGATGGGCAACGGTCCGTTGCAGCACGATCACCTCACGTGTCCGGCCGGCGCCGCGGACACCGGGATCGTCGCGTCGGCACCCGACCGCGATGGCCCGGGCGCGCGACCAACTCGAATGGTGTCGTCCATCGCGTTGAGCGGCGTTCCCCCGCCCATACGTGACGTCATGGTTTTCATCGAATGCGCACCTAGACCTAGGACCCCCACCGAATAAGGGTTGCCTTACTTTAAAGAATAAGGGTTACCTTACCTTAGAGCCCCACGTCTTCGCGCTCGTCGGCCCACCCCTGGTCCGGACGTACAGAAGGAGATAGAACGGCGCCGGCCACATGCGACCGGCACCACCGGGCGTCAGCCCGGGAAACCACATCGGTGCGGGCGGAGGGACTCGAACCCTCAAGCTCTTTCGAGCACCGGCACCTAAAGCCGGCATGTTTGCCAATTTCATCACGCCCGCGCGCCTAGCGATATTACCCAGTCAGCCATCACACGAGACGTCAGCGGTACCGAACGCACCGTGACATCGGGTGCGGACTCGACCGTCGGGCCGTTGATCGCGACGGGCGGCATCAGCTCCCTACCGGGCCCGCGCGGTACCGTCGAGGGGTGTCCACCACCACCCCCCGCCGCCGCGCGCGCCGGCCCGCGCTGATCGCCCTGGTGATCATTGCGGCCAGCGGCTGCCTGGCGCTGGGCTGGTGGCAGTGGACCCGATTCGAGTCGACCTCGGGCAGCTTCCAAAATCTCGGCTACGCGCTGCAGTGGCCCATGTTCGCCTGGTTCTGCGTCTACGCCTACCGCAAGTTCGTGCGCTATGAGGAGACGCCCCCGCAGCCGCGCGACCCAGCAGCGGTGACGGAGATTCCCGCCGGACTGCTGCCGCAGCGAACCACGCCCGATCCGGCTGCGCCCGATGACCCCGCATTGCGCGAGTACAACGCCTACCTTGCCGCACTGGCCGAAGATGATGCCGAAAAGCAGAACAGGACTACCGCATGACCACACCCGAAACCCCCGAAGCGGGGCAGACCACAACGACCTTTCCGGTCGAGAAGATCCGTAGCGCCCTCGTCGGCTATCGCATCATGGCGTGGACGACCGGGATCTGGCTGATCGCGCTGTGCTACGAGATCGTGGTGCGTTACGTCGTCAAGGTGGACAACCCGCCCACCTGGATCGGCGTAGTCCACGGCTGGGTGTACTTCGCTTACCTGCTGTTCACCGCAAACCTGGCGGTCAAGGTCCGGTGGCCGATCGGCAAGACGGTGGGTGTGCTGCTCGCCGGCACGATCCCGCTGTTGGGCATCATCGTCGAGCACTTTCAGACCAAGGACATCAAGACGCGCTTCGCCGTGTAAGACCCCGCGCGGCGCCCCGGGTCAGGGTTGGGTTGTCACCAGGGCCCGCAGTGCGGGTAGCAACAGTGTCAACGCGCGCCCACGATGAGAGAGCGCGTCCTTTTCCACCGGGCTTAGCTCGGCGGCGGTGCGGTTCGCGCCGTCGGCGATGAACACCGGGTCGTAACCGAACCCGCCGGCGCCGCGCGGCTCGTGCGCAACGGCACCGGGCCACTCGCCACGCACCACAACTTCGCCCGAGCCCGAGACCAGTGCGCACGCCGAGACGAATGCGGCGCCGCGGCGCTGCTCGGGTACGTCGCGCAACTGGGCCAGCAACAACGCTGTGTTGCCGGCGTCGTCCCCGTGGTTGCCAGACCACCGGGCGGAGAGCACGCCGGGCATCCCGTTGAGCGCGGCCACCGTCAAACCGGAGTCGTCGGCGACGCTGGGCAGACCGGTCGCAGCGAACGCTTCGCGCGCCTTGATCAGCGCGTTTTCCTCGAATGTCGCGCCGGTTTCGGGCGCTTCATCAAACGGCGCGACGTCATTGAGGGACACCAGGGTCACCCCCGACAATCCGGCGGCATCGAGCACCCGGCGAAGTTCGGCCAGCTTCTTGGCGTTGCGACTGGCCACCAGCAGCTTGGTCACCACTCACTCCGAAACATGGTCATCTCCTCTGCAGAAACGATCTCGGCTCGCTCCCGTCTCGCGGGTGCCGGCTGCAGACGCGGAGGGTCATCGCATCCTCAGCGTCAGTTGGGTGCTGCCCAGCGCTGGCCAAGCGCGCGGCCAGGGTCGCGAACCTACGCGCGACTTTCCAAGTTTATTGCTGGACTTTCCTGGTTGATTTCCGGTCGTGTCGCGATTCCCCTGACGTAAGGAACCTCGCAATCCTCACAACCCCAAATCAACTTGTGCATATAGCAGCCCACGCAAAATCCGAGCGTGGCCTCCGACCAGGTCAGGACAAAACAGATCGCGACAACAACCGCCATCGCCACGGGCGAGGCACCCAACAGCCGCATGGCAAGACACGTCGCCGCCAAGGCGGCACCGAGCAACCACGCAAAGCGTTTTGGCCGCGTCGGTTTCCACACCGGACGAGTACCCATCGTCAACGCCGTGCCCAGAATTCCGGTTGGGCTCAACGGCGTTAGTCCCGTGGCCGCCGCGGCCAACATGTCAAAAAGCACGAACGGACCAACGATGATCACCGGATCGGTTTCCGGCCGCAGCAAAAGCAACGCGATGGTGATTGCCGAGATGATGTTCAGCAAACCCGCCCGCGCGCGCGTCGCGACTTCGTTGATGCGTGGTTCCGCAAGTCCATGCGTCATCTGCCCCATTGCCTACCACGGGGTATTGAGAAAGGCATGCTCGAGTGGGACTCGCCGACTAACCATTAATTGATCCTAGAAACGTGACGGAACATTGGTTTTGGCAAAACTCAATTTGACGTCGCGAGTTTACCATAACGGCATGGCACGGAACGCTGACCAGCCACTTTGAGTCAACTAAAGTCAGCGAAAGCCAAGGCGAGCCAGCGGCAGCGACGTGCCCACCGCCGACCAATTTCCACCCCGAATCCACGCGGATTCGATGGCCCGGGAGGCCAGGTTGGCAGGCTCAGCTTCCGAACGCTTTCGACGGCGGCGGCCCTTCGGGCAATACACCCGGGTACGGCAGCGCCAAGGCATCACGCTGGGCGGCAAACAACGTGTCGCATGCCCCCAGCGCCATGTCCAGCAGCTTGTCCAAGGTCGACCGCGGGAACGTCGCGCCCTCACCGGTGCCCTGCACTTCAACCAGCGTCCCGGTGTCGGTGGCAACGACATTCATGTCGACCTCGGCGCGGGAGTCTTCCTCGTAAGACAGGTCCACCCGAACCCGGCCATCGACCACACCCACGCTGACCGCAGCGATGGCGCAGGACAACGGCCTCGGATCCGACAGCTTGCCGGCCGCCGCCAAGTAGTTCACCGCGTCTGCCAGTGCCACGTAGGCACCGGTGATGGCCGCGGTGCGGGTGCCGCCATCCGCCTGCAACACGTCACAGTCGACAGCGATGGTGTTCTCCCCCAGCGCCGCCAAGTCGATGCATGCCCGCAGCGACCGGCCGACCAGCCGGCTGATCTCCTGGGTGCGTCCGCCGACCCGCCCTTTCACCGATTCCCGGTCTGAGCGGGTGTGGGTTGCCGACGGCAGCATCGCGTATTCCGCGGTGAGCCACCCCAGCCCGGACCCCTTGCGCCAGCGCGGCACGCCTTCGGTGACGCTGGCTGTGCACATCACCTTGGTGCGACCGAATTCGATCAGTACCGAACCCGCGGGGTTTTCGGTGAACCCTCGGGTGATAACCACTGGGCGAAGCTCGTCGTCGCGGCGGCCGTCTTCTCGTTTGGACACGACGCCAACCCTAGCTCGACCGACAGAGACCAATCCGAGGGCGCCCGACACGCACGGGCGGCGCTGACGATCCGGGCCACCCGCGAGCCCGACGCAGCAGTTCAGCCCAGGCTGACTTCGAAAGTCTCGTCGCACACCACCGCGTGCACGGGGCCATCAAATTCCGCTTTGGCCTCGCTGATCACGTCCTCACGCGACGTCCACGGCGGGATGTGGGTCAGCAACAGTTCGCGAACACCGGCGCGGGCCGCGGCTCTCCCGGCCTCAGTCCCGGACAGGTGCAAGTCCGGCGGGCGATCCGGCGAGTGCGTGCAGGACGCCTCGCACAAGAAAACGTCAACGCCGCGAGCCAGCTCGATGAGCTGATCACACATTCCGGTGTCACCGCTGTACGCCAGCGATGCGCCGGTGGAATCGGTAAAGCGCATGCCGTAGGACTCAGTGGGATGTGCGACCACCGTCGGCACCACTGTGACGCCGCCAAGGGTCACCGGTTCGCCGTCGACCCAATGGCGCACATCGAAGATGTCCGAGCAATCGTCGATCTCTCCGCCGAAGGGTGATGACGCCGCGCCCAAACGAGACCAGGTGTCACTCGGGCCGTATAGCAACGCCTTACCTTTGGGGCGCGACGGGTGGTAACGCCGCCACACGAACAACCCCGGCATATCGAGGCAATGATCGGCGTGCAGATGCGACAAAAGCACATGCACGGATGCGGGATCCAGATGCCGCTGCAGCGCGCCCAGCACTCCCCCACCGAAGTCGATGACGATCGGTGGAGTGTCCGGAGCCCTCAGCAGATAACCCGACGCCGCCGAGTCCGGACCTACGACACTTCCGGAACATCCGAGCACCGTTATTCGCACGAACACTACTGTGCCATGCCCGTTACCTCGATGAGAAAAACATCGCCGCATTCGTTGATCAGAATCTTCCCGAGAATGCCGTTCTGCACTTTCAGCTTGCCAACGCGGCGACGTTTCGCTGCGCGGCTACCGGTCGCGTCGGCGTGACGATGTGGGACCTGACGGAGCGGACCGCTCGCAGCCAAAGCCGAGGCCCATCGCCGCGAAATTCCCTAAGAGGGCTTCGCGTGCCAAGGTAATGTGGCCGCACGCACCGGAAGGTAGGGACACTGTGCCGATGGAGTGGCCACCATTGACCTCAACAATGTCGAGGCCCGTGCCCGACGGACCCTCCACGCCCGGTTACGCCGACGCGTGCCGCTCGGCGAGAAGAAGTACCCGCCGTGGCTAAGGGGTCTGCCGAAACATCGGGCGACGAAGTATCCGGCAAGCCGCTGCCCGCGGACGAACCCGCGGACGAAGCGCAATCAAACCCGGCCGGCGCTGACTCCGACTCCGATGCAGAGCCCGACACCGAACCCGACTCGGAATCGGATGGCGAGTCCGACGCGGACGCCCCGGCCGAAACCGAGGACGCCTCCCAGCCGGAGGACTCGCGGCCACGACGCCGCCGACCCCACCTCAAGTCCAGTTGGGCCGCCGTGTTGGCCTGGGTCGTGCTGCCGAGCCTCGCGCTGCTGCTGGCAATCACCGCAGGTGTCCTCCGCTGGCAGTACGACACGATGCGTTACGCCCAGATCGCCGGGGTCCAAGCGCTGCAGGCCGCCCGGGAAGGCACGGTGGCGATGTTGTCGTACAAACCCGAGACAGTCGAAAAGGACCTGACCGCCGCCCAGGACCACCTCACCGGAACCTTCCGCGACTCCTACACCCAGCTGACCAAAGACGTGGTCATCCCCGGCGCCAAACAGCAACGGATTTCGGCGGTGGCTCGGGTGCCCGCGGCCGCCACCGTATCGGCGGATTGGGGCCATGCCGTGGTGCTTGTCTTCGTGGATCAGACCACGGTCATCGGCGACGACCCACCCACCGATATGGCATCGACGGTGCGAGTGAAACTCGACAAGGTCGGCGACCGTTGGCTGATCTCCGAATTCCAACCCATTTGAGATCTACGAGTGCACTAGCGCATTTGAATATCGCAAGAGCGTGACGGCTCTGCTGGTGGCCAATGTGGGCAATGTGGGCAATGTGGGCAATGTGGGCAATGTGGGCAATGTGGGCAATGTGGGCAATGAGTGATCATCGCGACCGGCCCAGCAGCCGCCCCTGAGGTTGCCCGTCTGGCCCTTACCGCGCGCCCGCGCACCAATTTGACGGGGCCTCCGGTGACTGCCCGTATATCGGGCGAACCGAAACCATTCGAAGCCGCAATCGACGTCAGCAGCGCTCATTCATCGATGCGATCCCACGTTTCGTTTTAGGTAGCCACATCCAGGGCCGCTCGCACAATGCTGTCGGTGTCGATGCCGTGGTAGCGGTAGACGTCCTCGAGGGCCCCGGCCTGGCCGAATCCGGATACTCCCAACGCGGTCAAACGGACCTGCTGGATGTTGGTCAGGAAAGCAAGAGTGTGAGGGTGTCCGTCGAGGACGGTGACCATCGGTGTCGCACGGTCGGCGGGGAAGAGCTGATCCAGGATCCAGGTATCGGCGGATCTCCTGCCCTGACGCGCCTGCCACGCTTGAAACAGCAGGCCGGGGCTGGTGATGCAGAGCACGTCGGCCGGCACCCCGGCCCGATTGAGCCGGTCGGCCGCGGCAAGGGCCTCGGTGATCACCGCACCCATCGCCGCAATGGTCACTTTCGCGCCGTCTGGGCGCCGCAACGGATAGCCACCCGCAACCACCTGGCGGCGACGACGCTCGCGGGCGGCGGGGTCATCCGGTACGGCGGCCAGGGCCTGGTCCACAGGCCGAGTCGACAACCTCAGGTAGGCCGACGTTCCATCGGGTCTTCCGAGCCGGGCGAGGCTGGCCAGCAGGGTCCATTCGACATCGATCGCGAACGCTGGCTCATAGCTGATGCAGCCCGGTTGTTCGAGCCCGATCGATGGGGTCTTGATGGACTGGTGTGCACCGCCTTCGGCGGCCAGGCTGACCCCTGACGGAGTGCCGATGAGGATGGACTGGCCGCCCGCGTAGATCCCGAAAGACCATGGTTCGAGCGCCCTCTCGACGAATGGGTCGTAGAGCACCCCGATAGGGAAAAGAGTTTGTCCCCAACGACTCCACGTGGCGCCCAGTTCGCCGATCAGGCCAACCAGGTTCGTCTCGGCGATACCGAGTTCCATATGTTGCCCGCTGGGACGTTCGTTCCAGTGCATCAGAGTCTGGGCATCATCGGCGAACCAGTTGTGTCGCTCGCTCGCCGACCACACCCCGACCTTGTTCACCCATCCAGCCAGGTTGGTCGTCGAGCTGACGTCAGGACTGACCGTGACGACACGCTTCGCCGCGTCGGGTGCCTCGCGGATCAGGTCGAGCAGGACACGGCCGAGAGCGGCCTGGGTCGTTGCGGTGCCTTTGGGAGTACGACCGATGTCACTCGGGACGGTTGGGGATTTGGCGGCCGGAATCGGGTCGCGCCGTAGCCGCTCTGCGGTCTCGGCGCAGAGCCGCCCCATCGGGCCGTCAGGCGCGAAGCGTAGCCAAGGGCTATTGGGGTTCATTCCCAGTCGTGCTGCCAGAGCGGCGTATTCGTCATGGCTGAGCAGGGCGGAATGGTTCTGTGGATGGCCCTCTGTGGGTAGCCCGAAACCCTTGATCGTGTAGGCGATGATGACCGTGGGTCGGGTGTCATCGATCTGTTGGTATGCCTCGATCAGGGCTGCCAGGTCGTGACCACCCAAGTTGCGGATCGCCGCCGTGAGCGTCGCGTCATCGATGTCGGCGATCAACGCGGCGATTTCGCCGGAAAGTGGACCGTCACCGGGGAGTCGCTGGCGGATCTGCTCGGCATCGCAGCGCAGCAGACGTTGGTATTCCGCGTTTTCCATCGCAACGATGCGCCGACGCAGCGCTTCCCCTCCGGGACGGCTGAACAGGGACCGGAGAAGTCGGCTAAAGTTGACTGTTATGACCTGCCAGCCTGCCACGTCGAACATTGCCTCGAGTCGGTGCGCAGCGATGTTGGGTACCACTCGGTCCAAGGACTGGCGGTTGAGGTCGACGATCCAGACGACTTCGCCGAGTTCGGCGATCCCGGGATCCAGTATGGCCTCCCATACCGCACCCTCGTCGAGTTCGGCGTCGCCGACCAGAGAGTACTGCCGACCGTTGCCGCCGGCATCCAACTGGGCGTTGACGTAACGGCGCGCCACGGCCCCCCAGATCGGGGCGGTTGCCCCGATCCCGACTGACCCGGTCGAGTAGTCCACCGGATCCGGATCCTTGGACCGGCTCGGATAGGACTGCAGGCCACCGAACTCACGCAGCGTGGTCATGTGTTCTTCGTCCAGCGCGCCGAGCAGGTAGTTGATGCTGTGCAACACCGGTGAGGCGTGGGGCTTGACCGACACCCGATCCCCGGCCTGCAGTTGTTGAAACCACAGTGAAGTCATGATGGTCACCATTGACGCGCTCGAGGCCTGATGGCCGCCGACCTTCAATCCCGAGCTATCCGACCGCACCCGGTTGGCGTGATGGACCATCGACGTCGACAGCCACAGCACCCGCTCGGCGATGGCCTCGAGTGTGTCGACACTGACGATTCCACGACTGGTATCGACTGAGGTGGTCGAGTTCATGGTGCCCCACCTAGGAGATTGGCTTGTGCAGATGAATCAGCAAGTGCAACGGTCTCATATGATTTCGGCAAGTAGGTCGATGAAATCTGAGCAATATGCTCACATGGGATGTGTTACTTCGGCCTCAAGGAGGGCAATATGCCCAAGCGGGATCACCTCATCGATGACATCGATACGCAAATCCTGCACGCCCTGATCAAGGATCCGCGCGCGGCCGTAGTCGCGCTGGCGCACACTACGGGGTTGGCCCGCAACACGATTCACGCACGGTTGGCCAAGCTGGAAGCGGACGGCGTCCTTCAGTCTTTCGAGCGCCGCATCGATCCTGCCGCGCTTGGCTATTCGCTGACCGCCTTCATCATGGTGACCGTCACCCAACGCAAATTGGGCGAGATCGGCAATGCACTCGAGGGTGTGCCCGAGGTTCTCGAAGTCCACGGGCTCAGCGGTGTCACCGACTTGCTGGTCCACATCGTCGCCCGCAACGCCGAGGACCTTTACCGCATAGCAGGCCAGATCCTTGACATCGACGGCGTCGAGAAGACCACAACGGGGTTGGTGATGAGGCGCCTGGTCGACTATCGGCTCAGCCCGTTGCTGGCTTCCGCCCAGTCGACCGGCAAATGAACGTCGGCGACCAGAGCATCCGGCAGACGGCCTCGACTTGTTCGATGCTGTTGCACCGGACCAACTGAACATCGGGCGCATCGGCCGCGCGTCATCACCGGCAATGGCCCGGCACGCATCGCCGCACATCTGCCGGCGCATGCTGCTGATTCCGGCTGAAACTGTGCAACACTTGCACCGCAAGCGCCATTCTTGCACCAATCAGACAATTGAACGAGAACTCCAATCATTGAGCTCAAACGGAACTGCCCTCATTTCGATACTTGGCGTACGGTCCCGAGCTAGTCGGCGGACCGGAGGCTGGTGCGCCGATGAACTGCCCGCCGGTGGTGCCGTAGGCAGCGGGGCGACAGGAGGTCCTCGGATGGCAGGTGGACACCTGCGAAAGCAGATGCCGCTGCCGGTAATGATCGGCCTGGCGCTGCTGAGCGCGGCATTGTCGACGGCTCCGGCGGCGCACGCCGACAACAAGAGACTCAACGACGGTGTAGTGGCCAACGTCTACACCATCCAACACCAGGCCGGGTGCACCAGCGAGTTGCGAATTGATCCGCGCCTGCAATTGGCCGCCCAGTGGCATACCAACGATGTGCTGGGAAATCGTGCCCTAGACGGAGATATCGGATCGGATGGGTCGACACCGAGCGACCGGGCGGCGGCCGCCGGATTTCGCGGTTATGTCGCCGAAACGGTGGCAATCAACCCGGCCTTGGCAATCAGCGGTGTCGAGCTGATAAATCAGTGGTACAACAACCCCGACTACCTCGCGATCATGCGCGACTGCAAATACACCGCGATCGGGGTTTGGTCGGAGAACAGCCTGGACCGCACCGTGGTGGTGGCCGTCTACGGTTCACCCACGTGAGCGCCGCCAACCGGCTGGCCTGGCGGGTTCACAGCCCAACCGAGATCGGCCCCAGCTGCGTGCACACCTGTACCGGGGGGTTGCCCACCAGGGCGCAGCCGTTACCCGTCGCGATGTAAGTCAACCCCGCGCGCCACGGGCGAAAGTTCAACTCCGCCGCGGTCCAACCGGCTTCGGCGTGGCATTGCGTGCCCACGCCGTCGGCCCGAATGCAGGCAGTCACCCGCACCGGCTGGGCGTCGCCCGAACAGCTGGTCGCGACGATGCTGGAGGTGACCGCGGCTACCCCGGACGCGAGGGTGGTACGCCGTGGCGGGTCCAGGCGGTACGAGCAGGACGCCGCCGGCCCGGGTGTGGCAGGCGTTCGTGGTGGCGTGGCCCAGCTCAACGCCGAGGGCGCGGCTGCGCCAATCAGAACCGCGAACAACCCGGTCATGGCCGATCGTTTGAGCCAGGACCGCATGGCAGAAAGGCCGCTTTGCGGGCTGGCTCCCGATCGGGGTGTCGATGGCTGTGTGGGCATCGGATGCTCGTTTCCTCGCCACGCGGATTGCATCGCTGGACTCGCGCTATCCGCGACACCTCGATCAAACCACACGAAAAACACCAATATGAGGTCCAAAGGCCATCGCTTTCTGACGTTCACAAGTGTTAACGTCAGCCACATTTACATCGCTGCGGTGTTCTCGGAGGGACGGTACTCACCGAAGAAAGACAGCAGTCAATATCTGTCGTCAGCGGGCAGGCGGGCACTCGCTGATGGTTGCTCCTGTTGCCGTGGCCAAGCCGCTGCGGGCGTTTGGCGGCTTCTACTCGATGGCGCTCGACACGTTCGTGGCGATGGTCCATCCTCCGTTTGCGTGGCGCGAATACATTGCGCAGGCCTGGTTTGTGGCGCGGGTGTCACTGCTGCCGACGCTGATGTTGACCATCCCGTACACGGTGTTGTTGACCTTCATCGAGAACATCCTGTTGACCGAGATCGGTGCCGCGGACTTCTCGGGCACCGGGGCCGCGCTCGGCTCGGTGCGACAGATCGGACCGATTGTGACGGTCTTGGTGGTCGCCGGGGCCGGCGCTACCGCCATGTGCGCTGATCTGGGAGCCCGAACCATTCGCGAGGAGCTCGACGCACTTCGGGTGATGGGCGTCGACCCGATTCAAGCGCTGGTGGTGCCGCGGGTGTTGGCCGCAACCACTGTATCGCTGGCGCTGTCGGCCAGCGTGATTCTGGTCGGACTGTCCGGCGCCTACTTTTTCTGCGTCTTCATCCAGCACGTCTCACCAGGCGCGTTCGCGGCCGGCCTGACCCTGATCATCGGCACCACCGACGTGGTGATCGCGCTGGTCAAGGCGGCCCTGTTCGGGCTATCGGCCGGTTTGATCGCCTGCTACAAGGGGATCTCCGTCGGCGGTGGGCCGGCCGGTGTCGGTAACGCTGTGAACGAGACCGTCGTATTTACATTCATGGCGTTGTTCGCAATCAACATCGTCGCGACTGCGGTGGCGATCAAGGTGACGCTGTGACGGCCGTGGCCGCCGGCAGCCGCTGGCGCGGCGTGCGGCACAAGCTCGACGGCTGGGTCGCGGGATGGAATCAGATCGGGACCCAAACCAAGTTCTTTGGCCGCACGCTGCGCTCCATCCACTAAATGCTGATCCACTACCGGGTCGAGTTGATCCGGCTCATCGCGCAGATGGGTTTGGGTGCGGGCGCTCTGATGGTCATCGGCGGGACGGTCGCGATCGTCGGCTTCCTCGCGGTGACCACCGGGGCGTTGGTGGCGGTGCAGGGGTACAGCGATTTCTCCGAACTGGGCGTGGAGGCCCTGACCGGATTCGCTTCGGCCTTTTTCAACGTCCGGCTGATCGCACCGGCAACCACCGCCATCGCGCTGTCGGCCACCATCGGCGCGGGCGCCACGGCACAGCTCGGCGCCATGCGGATCAACGACGAGATCGACGCGCTCGAAGTGATGGGTATCCGCACCATCGCCTTCCTGGCCGCCAGCCGGATGGTCGCCGGACTGCTGGTGGTGATCCCGTTGTATTGCGTCGGAGTGCTGGCGTCGTTCTGGGCCGCGCGATTCGGCACGACCGTTCTCTACAGTCAGGCGACCGGTGTCTATGACCACTACTTCAGGACGTTCCTGAACCCCACCGACCTGGTCTGGTCGTTCGTGCAATGCATCGCCCTGTCGCTGGTGATCATGCTCGTGCACACCTATTACGGCTACACCGCAAGGGGCGGGCCCGCGGGAGTGGGCGAGGCCGTCGGGCGCGCGGTGCGCACGTCGCTGATCTTCTCGGCGTTCGTGCTGGTGATGATCTCGCTGGCGGTGTACGGGCAATCCGGCAATTTCAACTTGGCGGGATAGCACCATGGATGACCGCAAGGAAGGCCTGCACCCCGCGTGGCACACGCTGATCCTGGTGCTGCTCTTCGTTGCGGCGATGTGGGTGACCTACGCACTTTTCATGGGCTCGCTGCGGTCGGTCGTTCCGGTCACGTTGACGTCCGAGCGCTCCGGCCTGGTGATGGAGACCAACGCCAAGGTCAAATTGCGCGGCGTGCAGGTCGAGCCGGTCGCTTCGATTGTCGGCGGCGGAAAGGGCGCGACACCGGTGGCCCTCACGCTCGAGATCGATTCCGACCAGATCCGCTACATCCCGGCGAATGTCCAAGCCGAGATTCGGGCCACCACCGTGTTGGGCGCCAAGTTCGTCGATTTGGTCTACCCCGAAGACCCCAGCCCGCAACGGTTGAAGGCCGGCCAGGTGCTCATGTCGCGCAATGTGACCAGCGAGGCCAACACCGTGTTCCAGAACCTGGTAGCGGTGCTGGATCAGATCGACCCGGCCAAGCTCAATGCCGCGCTTTCCGCGCTTGCTGAGGGCCTACGCGGTCAAGGTCTGCTCATCGGACAAGCGACCACCGATGCCAACCAGGTCCTGCTCGAGCTGAATCCGCGCTACGAAACCGTGACCGCCGACCTGCGGGCCGTCAAAGACTTCAACGACACCTTCAGCGTTGCGGCGCAGGACATCCTGGACACGCTCAACGCGCTGAGCACGACCAGCACCACCATCACCAGCCACTCCACCCAGTTGGACGCATTGCTGCTGGCCACCATCGGACTCTCCAACACCGGTATCAGCCTGCTGGCACCCAATCAGGCGAACCTGATCAAAGCCATCAACGCACTCGAGCCCACGACGAACCTGCTCTACAAGTACAGCCCGGAGTACACCTGTCTGTTGGAGGGCGCAAAGTACTTGCTGGACCACGGGGGCTACGAAGCACCCGGCGGCAATGGGCGGTCACTGGTACTCGATGCGGCCCTGGCGCTCGGCGATGACCCCTACCGTTTTCCAGACAACCTGCCCATCATCGGCGCCAAGGGCGGGCCTGGCGGCAAACCGGGCTGCGGCTCGTTGCCGATCGTCGACAACAACTGGCCGGTGCGCAACCTCGTCACCAACACCGGCTTTGGCACGGGAATGGACTGGCGCCCCAACCCCGGCATCGGATTCCCGGGCTGGGCCAACTACTTCCCGGTCACCCGCGGAACGCCCGAACCACCGAGCATCCGCAACCTCTTCGGTGGGCCTGCGCCAGGACCGATCCCCTATCCGGGGGCGCCGCCCTACGGCGCGGAGCTGTACGCGCCAGACGGTACCCCGCTGTGGCCGGGGCTACCGCCGGCGCCGCCACCGGGCGCCCCCAGGGAATCGGGACCCACGCCGGGCTCCGAGCCCTTCGTGGTCCCCGCGCCCGCGCAGGCACAGCCCACCCCGCTGCCGCCGGCTCCACTGCCACAGGAGGTCGCTCCGTCACCGTGAACACCTGGTACCGACGTCCCCTCAGCCGGCCCTCGACCGACCTTTCGGCCGACCGCTGGGCCAACGAAGGTGACCGCGCATGAGAGCCCGGCTCATCCGTGATGCGATCCGACTGGGCACCTTCTTGCTGGTCTGCTTCTTGGGCGTCATCGGCTTGTTCGCGGTCTTCGGGCAGCTGCGCTTCGGCGAGAAAACCAGCACCTACAAAGCCGAGTTCAGCAATGTGACCGGACTGGAGAAAAACGACTTCGTGCGCATCGCCGGTGTCGAGGTCGGACAAGTCAAAAAGGTTGCGATTCAGCCCGATACAACGGCGCTGGTCGAGTTCACGGCCGATAGTTCGGTGGTGCTGACCCAGGGCAGCCGGGCCGTGATCCGCTATGACGACCTGATCGGTGGCCGATACCTGGCACTCGAGGAAGGCGCCGGCAGCCCCAAACAGCTCAAGCCCGGTGACACGATTCCCATGACACACACCTCGCCCGCCCTGGACTTGGATGCGTTGATTGGCGGGTTCCGTCCGCTGCTGAAGGCGCTGGATCCCGACCAGGTCAATGCCCTGTCCGGCCAGTTGATTCGGGCGCTGCAGGGCGAAGGCGCGACGATCAACTCGTTTCTTGCCCAGACCGCCGCGTTGACGACGACGCTGGCCGATCGCGATCAGCTGATCGGGGATGTCATCATCAATCTGAGTGTCGTGTTGGGTTCGCTCGGCGACCAAAACAAGTAATTCGCCAAAGCGGTCGACGCACTCGCCGAACTCATGGAAGGCCTGCAGGCCCGCAAGGAAGACATCACCAAGGGCGTGACTTACACCAATGCCGCCGCCTCGAGCATCGCGGACCTGTTGTCGCAGGCACGCCCGCCACTGGCCAAGACCGTCCAGGAGACGGATCGCGCATCGGCAATTGTCTTGACAGACCACGAATACTTCGACAATCTGATCAACACGCTGCCAGATGCCTATCAAGCGCTGTCGCGCCAAGGCATCTACGGTGACTTCTTCAGTTTCTATCTCTGCGATGTCGTGCTCAAGCTCAACGGCAGGGGTGGCCAGCCGGTGTACGTCAAGGTCGCCGGTCAGCCCACCGGGAGGTGCGCACCGCGGTGAAATCCTTCGCTGAACGCAACCAGATCGTCGTCGGTGCAGTGGGATTGGCGATCACCATCGGCATCGTGGTCGGATCGCTGCAGTACGATAAACTGCCGTTCTTCCAATCCGGCAAGCAGTACTCCGCCTACTTCGCTGATGCGGGTGGGCTGACAACCGGCGTGCGCGTGCAAGTTTCGGGATTCCGGGTGGGTGAGGTCTCGTCCATCGAGTTGGACGGACCGCGGGTGCTGGTCAAGTTCACTGTCGACAAGCACATCCGCCTCGGCGACCATACCGAGGCGGCGATCAAGACGCGGGGCCTGCTGGGCACGAAGATGCTCGAGGTCATCTCCCGCGGGGACGGCCAGCTGCAGGGCACGATTCCGCTCGACCGCACCCGGTCGCCGTACCAACTACCCGACGCGCTGGGTGACCTGACCACCACGATCAGCGGCCTGAACACCAACCAGCTATCGGACTCGCTGCGGGTACTGGCGGACACCTTTTCCGACACCCCGCCACAACTACGCGTCGCGATCGAGGGAGTGGCACGCTTCTCGCAGACCCTCGACGAGCGCGACGCGCAGCTGCGCGGTCTGCTCACCAACGCCAACAAGGCCACGACCGTGCTGGCCGAGCGCAGCAACCAAGTCGTCAGCCTGATCGCCAACACCAACGCGCTGCTGGCCGAGCTGACAACCCAACGCGCCGCCCTGGATCACATCTCCGGCAACATCGCCGCACTCGGTGAACAACTGCATGGGTTGATCGCAGAGAACGAGGCCACGATGCGACCCGCGCTCGACAAACTCAACGGCGTACTGACCATCCTGGACAACCGCAAGGAACGGCTGCAGAAGGCGATCAAGCTGCTCGACGACTACACGATGTCGCTGGGTGAATCGGTGTCCTCCGGTCCGTTCTTCAAGACCTACGTCGCCAACCTGGCGCCGGGACAATTCGTGCAGCCATTCATCGACGCGGCATTCTCCGACCTCGGCCTGGATCCCAATGTGCTGCTCCCGTCGCAACGCACCGACCCGCCGATCGGCCAGCCGGGCACACCGCCGCTGCCGTTGCCCTTCCCGCGGACGGGCCAAGGCGGCGAACCACATCTGAAGCTTCCCGACGCGATCACCGGCAACCCCGATGACCCGCGGTATTCCTACCGCGAGCCGCTGCCCGCCCCACCCCCGGGCGGGCCACCACCGGGGCCGCCCGCGCCGGCGCCTCCCGAGTTGGCTTCCATCCCGCAGCCAACGCCGTCATCGGTATTGGTGCCCGCGCCGGGCGAGGTCTCAGCACCCCAGACCGCGGGGGCCGGACGATGATCCGGCGCACCAAGACCTGGCTGGCCGTGCTGTTGGTCGGACTATTGGCCGCTGGAGTGGTGGTGCTGCTGCGAACCACCGAAGTGGTGAATCGCACCAATGTCGTCGCGTACTTCGAGAACAGCAACGGCGTCTTCACCGGGGACGAAGTTCGCATCCTTGGTGTGCCCGTCGGCAAGATCACCTCGATCGAACCGCAGCCCGAGTCGGTCAAGGTCTCATTCTGGTACGACAGCAAGTACAAAGTGCCGGCGGACGCGAAAGCCGCGATCCTGTCGCCGACCCTGGTGACCTCACGGGCGATTCAGCTCACCCCCGCCTACACCGGCGGGCCCGCGATGGCCGACAACGCGGTCATTCCACGGCAGCGCACCACCGTTCCGGTCGAGTGGGACGACGTCCGTGCGCAATTGGCGAAGCTGACCAAGGAGTTGCAGCCGACCGAGCCCGGCGGCGTCAGCCCCCTCGGGTCGGTGATCAATACCGCGGCAGACAACCTCCGCGGCGAGGGCGCCAACATCCGCGACACCGTGATCAAGTTGTCTCAGGCCTTTTCGGCCCTCGGCGACCACAGCACGGACATCTTCTCTACCGTGAAGAATCTCGCGATTCTGGTGTCGGCGCTGCAGGACAGCACCAACTTGATGCGCCAGCTGAACCAGAACCTGGCGACGGTGACCGGCCTGCTGGCCAACGACCCGAACGAGGTCGCCAACGCCGTGCGCAACCTGGGCGACACGGTCGGTGAGGTGCAGCGATTTGTGGCCGACAATCGCGAAGCCCTGGGCACCACATCGGACAAGCTGGCGGGGGTCAGCCAGGCTTTGAACGATAGCCTCGACGACGTCAAACAGTTCCTGCACGTGGCGCCCAACACCTTGCAGAACTATGTGAACATCTGGCAGCCGGCCCAGGGCGCGGTGAGTGCCGTGCCGATGCTCAACAACTTCGCCAATCCGATTTCCTTCCTGTGCGGCGCCATTCAGGCCGCATCGCGACTGGGCTATGAACAGTCCGCGAAGCTATGCGTGCAATACCTGGCACCGATAATCAAGAACCGTCAGTACAACTTCCTGCCCTTTGGCCAGAACCTCTTCGTCGGCGCCAGTGCGCGACCCAATGAGCTGACCTACAGCGATGACTGGCTACGTCCGGATTACATTCCACCGCAAGCCATTCCGCCGCAGCAAGCACCGCCGGCCGCGGCGCCTCCGGCGCAAGCACCGCCGGCCGCCGTGGGCCCCCCGCTGCCGGCCGAAGCGCCCGCCACACCCGATCCGGCTGCCGGCCTTCGCGGGATCATGGTGCCCCAAGGGGTGGGCTCATGATGTGGGCCAGGTGGACCACGCGGATACGCATCGCGGCGGGAATCGCCGCCCTAGCGGTAGCCTTATCGGGCTGCAGTGGCTGGCGCGGCCTGAACTCGCTTCCGCTGCCAGGTGTTCAGGGCGGCGGACCCGGCTCGTTCACCATCCAGGCTCAGATGCCCGACGTCGACAACATCGAGCCGAATTCGCGCGTCCGGGTGGGTGACGTCAATGTCGGTACCGTCACCAAGATCGAGCGCCAGGGCTGGCATGCGCTGGTCACAATGAAACTCAACGGCAATGTCGAGCTGCCGGCAAATGCCACCGCCACACTCGGTCAGACCAGCTTGCTGGGGTCGCTGCATATCGAGCTGGCACCGCCCACCGACGTGCCGCCTGAGAGCAACCTACGCGAGGGCTCGTTGATCCCGTTGTCCTCATCGAAGGCATATCCGAGCACCGAACAGGCACTCGCCGCAACGGCGATGCTGCTCAATGGCGGCGGGATCGGAGACATCTACGGCATCACCGAAGCCCTGAGCACCGCCTTCACCGGACGCGAGAACGACTTGCGCAGCCTGATCGAGCAGCTCGACGAGGCCATCGGACACCTCGACGACCAAAAAGGCGACATCATCGCCGCTGCCGAGAGCCTGAACAACCTGATGGCTCAGCTCGCCGCACAAAGGCCGGTACTGGACAAGGCGTTGCGAACGATTCCGGATGCACTCGCCGTGCTCAAGAACGAGCGCGAGAACCTGGCCGATGCACTCACCCAGCTGGGCAGGTTCAGCGCGCTGGCCGCCGACTCGGTCAACCAGACCAAGGACGCGCTTGTGCAAGAGCTCAAAGATCTTGGGCCGACGCTGGAGTCACTGGCCAACGCGGGTCCGGCGCTAACGCGCGCGCTGAGCTTCCTACCCACCTACCCATTTCCCAAGGAGACGCTGACCAACTGGATGCGCGGCGACTACGCCAACCTGACCCTCATCATCGATATGACGTTGAGCCGTATCGACGCCGGATTCTTCACCGGAACGCGATGGGAAGGCGACTTGACCGAGCTCGAGCTGCAGTGGGGCCGCACCATCGGGCAGATGCCCAGCCCCTACACCGTGGGTAACCCGTTGATCGTTCCGTACCGATGGGACCAGGGGCCGTGACATGCGTCTGACTCGGCAGATCTTCATCCAGATGGCGATCTTCGCCATCGTGGCCACCACCGCGCTGTTGATCATGGTCTTCGGGTACATGCGAGTGCCGGCCATGGTCGGCATCGGGCAGTACCGCGTGACCGTCGAGCTGCCCGAGGCAGGCGGCCTCTACCCGCGCGGCAACGTCACCTATCGCGGCGTCGAGGTCGGCACCGTCAAGAGCGTCCACTTGACCAACACGGGTGTGGCCGCGGTCCTGTCGCTGAACTCCGATGTCAAGATTCCCGCCGATGTGGAGGCCGAGGTGCACAGCGTGTCCTCGGTCGGCGAGCAGTACGTTCAGCTGCTTCCGCGTAGCGGCCAAGGTCCGTCGTTGAAGGACGGCGACGTGATCCCGCGTAGCCGCACCCGCGTTCCAACCGATATCAACACGATCCTGGACGAAACCAACCGCGGCCTGCAGGCAATCCCCCGCGAGAACCTGAAGACGGTTGTCGACGAGGCGGCCGTCGCCGTCGGCGGACTGGGGCCCGAGCTTCGGCGGTTGATCACCGGGAGCAGCAAGCTGGCCATTTACGCCCGCGCGAACCTGGACGAGCTGACCCTGTTGATCGACCAGTCCAAGCCGGTGTTGGACACCCAGACCGACACCGCGGGCGCCATCCGCTCGTGGGCGTCGAATCTGGCCAGCATCACCGACCAGCTGCAGCGCCAGGACTCGTCGTTGGCCGGGTTGCTGGATCAGGGTCCCGGGGCAGCCGATGAGGTGCGCGCGCTGTTCAACCGACTACGCCCCACACTGCCGATCGTGCTGGCCAACCTGGTCAGCGTCGGTGAGGTTGCCGTCGCCTACCACCCGAGTCTCGAGCAACTGCTGGTGCTGTTTCCTCAGGGAACTGCCGTAACGCAGGCCGTCGGCGTCGCCAAGCGCAACACCATCCAGGACTACAAGGGCGACTATCTGGTCTTCAACCTGAACCTGAACCTGAACCTGAACCTGAACCTGAACCTGCCGCCGCCGTGCACCACCGGCTTCCTGCCGGCCCAGCAGCAGCGGGTACCCACCTTCGAGGACTACCCGAACCGTGCGCCGGGTGACCTGTACTGCCGAGTGCCACAGGATGCGCCTTTCAACGTCCGCGGCGCACGAAATCTGCCTTGCGTGACCGTGCCAGGAAAGCGCGCGCCGACGGCGAAGCTGTGCGAGAGCAACGAGGTCTACGTGCCGCTCAACGACGGCTACAACTGGAAGGGGGATCCGAACTCCACGCTGTCCGGGCAACCGATTCCGCAACTGCCCCCGGAGCCACCGCTCGAACAGAGCGCCCCGCCGGGTCCGGCACCGCCAGCCCCGATTGCCGCCGCCGAGTACGACCCGACAACCGGCACCTATATGGGCCCCGACGGACACCTGTACACGCAAGCTAATCTGGGCCAGACCGTCCCAGAGGAGCAAACATGGCAGACGATGTTGCTGCCCCCGAAGAAGTGAGTGATTCCACGACTCTCGAGGAGCAACCGGAGCCTACCGAGGTCGTTGAGCCCGAAGGCGAATCCGGCCAAGCAGGCGTGCCCGAGGCCCAGCCGCGCGACGAAGACCAAGACGAGACCGCGGACGAGACCGCGGACGAGAACCAGGAAGACGCCGACGCGGATCCCGAGGCGGGCGAAGACGACGCGCAAGCCAGCGACGGCGAGCAGGAGTCGCCCAAGCCAGCGCCTTCAAAGGTTCGGCTGGCGATCGTGGTGGGGCTGGCCGCGGTGGTGGCCATGGCGGCGTTGGCGAGTTGGTTCGGGTTCCACGCCTACCGATCGCATCAGGCCGACCAACAGCGCAAGCTCTATGTTCAGGTCGCCAGACAGGGCGCGATCAACCTCACCACCATCGACTGGGAGCATGTCGACGCCGATATCGAGCGCATCCTCAACTCGGCCACCGGCACTTTCTACGACGACTTCCAACGCCGATCCAAGCCGTTCATCCAGGTCGTTCAACATTTCCAGTCGAAATCCGTGGGAACGATCACCGCCGCCGCACTGGAGTCGGAGTCCGACGACGCGGCACAGGTCCTGGTGGCGGTGAGCGTCAAGACGACGACGACCGCAGCGCCCGAACAACGGCCTCGTGCGTGGCGCATGCGCATTACCGTGCAGCAGGTCGGCGACGAGGCCAAGGTGGCCAATGTGGAGTTCGTGCCGTAGCCCGCTCAACGGGTGCGGCTCCGTCAGGGTGATGCCGCGAAGCTAGTGCATGCCCGAGGGGCGAACCGGCTGCACCCCGGTTAGCGCCGGCCCGAGGAAGCGCGCCGCCAACGCCATGAACGCCTCCGGATCGCCGGTGGCTTCGAACAATCGAGTGGCCGGCGGCGCATCGTGCGGGCGCAGTATGTCCCGCTCGGTCAGCACCCGCAGGACCTCCTTGGCGGTCTCCTCGGCGCTGGAGACCAGCGTGACGTTGTCCCCCATCACCAGTTGTATCAACCCGGACAGCAACGGATAGTGCGTGCAGCCGAGTACCAGGGTGTCGACCCCGGAACGCTGTAGCGGCTCCAGATAGCCCTCCGCCAACCCCAGCACCTGACGACCGCTCGTCACGCCCCGCTCGACGAAATCGACGAACCGTGGGCAAGCCACCGCCGTGATCTCGGTGTCGCGCGCGGCGGCAAACGCATCCTGGTAGGCGTGCGAGGTGATGGTCGCGCGGGTGCCGATCACCCCGATGCGACCGTTGCGGGTGGTGGCCACTGCGCGGCGTACCGCCGGCAGGATCACTTCGACGACGGGCACGTCGTATCGCTCCCGGGCATCGCGCAGACACGCTGCCGATGCCGTGTTACAGGCAATCACCAGCGCCTTGACGCCCCGGCCGACCAGGTCGTCACCGATGGCCAGCGCATGTGCGCGAACCTCGGGGATGGTCAGCGGACCGTACGGGCCGTTGCCGGTATCGCCCACGTAGACGATGTCTTCGTCGGGCAGTTGGTCGATGATGGCCCGCGCGACCGTCAGTCCGCCGACGCCGGAATCAAAGATTCCGACGGGCGCCAGCGGCGAGCTCATGTTTTCGGGCTTGACGGCCGTTCACCGGCCTTTTTCAGCTCCCGAGGCTTGCGTTCCGGAGCGGACAAGAAATACACCGCCACGACGCCGGCGAGCGCACCGCACAGATGGCCCTGCCAGGAGACGGCACCGCACACTCCCAGCCGCGGCAACGCGCCGAGCAGGATGCCGCCGTAGAAGAACAACACCGCCAGACCGATGATGATGTCCCACACCTTGCGGACGAACAATCCGAAGACCAACAGAAAAGCCAGCCAGCCGAAGATCAGACCCGAGGCACCGATGTGATCGGTGGGCCCGCAGCTGCTGCCGACGTTGCCGATCAGCCAAGTGCCAAACCCGCCGAGGATCCACACGATCGCGGTGGCCCAGACGAACCGGGCCAACCCGGCCAGCGTCATCAGAAAACCCAGCACCAGCAGCGGAACCGTGTTGGCCATCAGGTGCGCCCAGTTGGCGTGCAGCAGCGGCGCGAGGATGATCCCCCAGAGGCCATCGGTTTGCAGCGGTCTGATGCCGTTGAGGTCCAGGGAATGCCGAGTCAGCTGGTCGATCAATTCAACGAGATACAGCAGTGCGACAAAGGTCAGAATTGTCGCTCCGCCGGTCACCCAGCGCGGCCGCTCCTCGGGCTGCGTCGCTGGCGTGCGCGGATGTCTAGCCATACGCGCCGCTCCTCCTCGTCGCTTAGTGCCCTTGCAGAGCATTCCGGCCTCATCCAGGCTACCTGCGTAGACCCAGGTGGACAGATACTCCCACCCACCGTCGGAGCGCCGCCTGCAGCACCGCGCCGGTGGCGAGGCCCGCGAAGCAGCAGCGAGTCGTATCGCACCGTGGTCTGCGATTCATCCACCTGCCACGGCCGGCAGGATGGTGACCGTGTCACCGTCGGCGATCGCGGTGCCCAAGCCGCCGGAGAACCGCACGTCCTCGTCATTGACGTAGATGTTCACGAACCGGTGCAACTTGCCGTTGTCGATCAGCCGCTCAGCGATACCCGAGTAGTTCGCTTCGAGGTCGTCGATGACCGCCCCCAGGGTGTCACCGCTGGCCGTGACGCGCTTTTGGCCACCGGTCTGCGGTCGCAGGATGGTCGGGATGGACACGGTGACGCTCATGACGGCCTCTCCAGGGACAGTTCAGTACCGCTCGACGACATTGACGGGTTCTTCGGTCACAGCACCAGCGATGATCCGATAGCTGCGCAATTCATCGCGGTCGGGATCGCGCGTGCAGACCAGAACATAATGCGCCTCCGGCTCGGCGGCCAGATCGATATCAGTGCGGCTCGGGTAGGCGTCGGTGGCCGTATGCGAGTGGTAGATCACAACCGGCACCTCGCCGGCGCCTTCCATCTCTTGCCACACCGCAAGCTGTTCGCCCGAGTCGAAACGGTAGAAGGTCGGCGAGCGCTCGGCGTTGGTCATCGGAATGTGCCGGTGGGGACGGTCGGATCCCTGCGGCCCGGCCAGCACTCCGCACGCCTCGTCGGGATGATCGCGGCGCGCATGGGCGAGGATCGCATCTACCAGGTCGGCACGGACCACCAACACCTCAGCGGCTTTCTGTTCCCGATGTTTGCAACGCTCCGGGCAACACATCGCGGTAGCTCGGTATTCCGGCAACGGACTCCGCGGCAATCACACCGACCAGCACCGCCTGGGCCAGGCAATCAGCCGCGGCGGCCCCCACCGCGGTGAGAAGCCCGGTCTCGGGAGACAACGCGGCGGGAATGGCGGGATCATGGGGTACCTGCACCGCACAGGTGGCCAGCGCGAAAACGGTGTCCCCGTCCAACGGTGTGTGCGCGGGACGAATCGTGCGGGCCAACCCGTCCTGGGCGGCGATCGCCACCCGCTGGCAACCCGCCGGACTCAGCGCGGCATCCGTGGCGACCACCGCAATGGTGGTGTTCAGCGGCCGATCTTGGGGCGCGTTTTGCGGATCCAGCGGAGAAGGCAGCCGGGCGAGCTCATCGAGCTGATCGGCCGGTGGCCGGGTGAGACCGAACTCGCCGGAAAGTTCCGCCATCCACGGCAGGCCGGTGGCCGGATCCACGACATTGCCGACGGAGTTCACCACCACCACGGCACCGACTGTCACACCGGAGGGCAGCTTGACCGACGCGGTCCCCACGCCACCTTTGAGGACGCCGGCGCGCGCCCCCACGCCCGCGCCAACTGTCCCGACCGCCAGCGACGCAGTGGCGCCCGGGTCCTGATCGCTGACCGCAGCGGCACAGGCCAAGTAGCCGAATTCGGCGGTGGGACGTTGCCCCCACCCGCCGACGGGCAGATCGAAAATTACTGCGCCCGGAACGATCGGCACCACACCGGTGCCCATCGCCACACCGCGCTGATGTTCCTCCAGCCAGCGCATGACACCGTCAGCGGCCGCCAGACCGTAGGCGCTGCCACCTGCCAATAGCACCGCGTCCACGAAGCGCACGCTGTTGACCGGGTCCAGTAGATCGGTCTCACGGGTTCCGGGCGCGCCACCGCGACAGTCGACCGCACCGACAGTGCCGGGCGGCGCCAGCACCACCGTGACACCCGATGCCCAACCGGCGCCGAGGGACGCGTCCGGATCCAGCCTTTGGTAATGCCCGACGCGGATGCCCCCGATGTCGGTGATGGAGCTCATCCAGCCGACTTCCCCATCAGGACCAGCACCAGATATTCCTGCAAAACGGTCAGCCACTGATAGACGTCGTAGTGGGCGACCAGCGGATGGTCGGCGGGCAAGCGCTCGGGTCCGCGGGGGCCAACTTCAAGCAGGACTCCCAGCGTCAAGCGCAGGTCGTTGACCGCGGCGACCCAGGCATTGGCGCCGTCTTCCGTCAGCTCGAAGCGGCCCCCCTTCTCCGGAACCGTGTCCAACAGCTGCTGCGCGGTAGCGCGTTTGGCGTCGATGATGTCGGGCTCATGCAAGCTGCGCAACGCGGCATTGAGTGTCTCGGAGCTGTCGAGGGTCATTGGGTCGGTCTCGCCGGGTTTGTAGAAATCCGGCAGCAGCCGGCGCAGCGTCGGATCGCCCGGGCGCTGCGCATGGCCGGTCCGGATGCCGGTGATCTCCTCGAGTTCATCCGACGGCGCGGTGGATTCACGCTCATCCAACAAGCCGATCATCGCGCCGACCAAGTTTTTGAGCAGGGTCGCTTCGTGCGGAGCTAAGGACGACCGAAACCGAGGACCGTTGCGGGTTTCAACGCGCTTCCATTTGCGCACAGTGGATCCGGATACCCTCGAATCTCACCGGTCCTGCTGCATCGTCGCCCACAAACCGGCGGCGTGCAGTTTGGACACGTCGACTTCCATGGCCTCTCGGCTACCCGCTGACACCACAGCCCTACCTTCGTTGTGTACCTGCAACATCAATTTGGTGGCATGCGGTTCGCTGTAACCGAACAACTTTTGGAACACATAGGTCACATATGTCATCAGGTTGACCGGATCGTCCCACACGATCGTCACCCACGGGCTAGCCGTGGCTTCTCTCGACGCGGACTCCTGCTGCCCGACCGAGCCGGGCTTAGCAGGAGCTGAGGCTACAACCATAGCCCTAGGATAGCGAGACCCCGGCAAGCATCACGAGAAATGCCCGTGAAGCGCCCTCGGTGCATCACGTAAAAATGCCCGCGAAACGGTCGATCCTCGGCAGGCATGGGAAGTGGGCTGTCGATGTCGTCTCGGGCCGAGATCACCGCGAAGTTCGCCAGGGCGTATGTGGGGGCGCCGAAGGCGGACAAGGGGCAGATTCTGGATCAGGTGGTGGCGGTCACCGGCTGGTCGCGTGACAACGCCCGGCGGCGGTTGAGGGCGGCGGCCGCGCCGCCGGGAGCGGGTCGGCAGGTCGCCAAACGGACTCGCCGGCAACGCAATCCGAAGTACTCCTAGGATGCGCTCAAGGTGTTGCAGAAGGTGTGGGCGGCCTCAGGCGGGCAGTGCGGCCGGTACCTGGCCGCTTCCATGGCACTTCAGTTGGATGCTCTAGGTCCTGTCTGCTAATTGCGGACGCGGTGGTAGGTGATGATGGCGGCCAGGGTGACACCGCCGAGGTAGGTCAGGGCGTATTTGTCGTAGCGGGTGGCGACCGCGCGCCAGTGTTTGTGCCGGTTGAAGCTTCGCTCGACGGTGTTGCGGTGCTTGTAGATTCGGCCTGAGAACCCCGGAGGCCGTCCTCTGTTGCGGCCTTTAGCTTTGCGGCGGGTGATCTGGTCGCTGCGCTCGGGGATGGTATGGGCGATCTTGAGCCGGCGCAGCTGTGCCCGCGTCGAGTCATGGGAGTACGCCTTGTCCGCCAGCAGGCGAAACGGGGCGTATGAGTTGCTGCACCGGGCGGCCAGCAATGGCCAAAGCATCGGATTATCACCGGCTTGACCGGCCGACAGTGCCAGGGTGACCGGACTGCACAGCTGGTCGGTCAAGGCGTGGATCTTGGTAGTCAGCCCGCCGCGGGAACGCCCAATGGCGTGGTCATCGGGCTCATCGAGATATTTCTTGTAATTCGACAGATCCCCTGTGCGGCGCCCGGGCGCGCTCCGGCTGCGTGTCGGTGGGCGCGCACACTGGTCGAATCGACCGACAACAGTGCGCCCAGGTCGGCGTCCTCGGCGTCGAGGTCAGAGGCGATCGCCGCGAAGATCCGCGCGTAGATGCCATCGACCGACCAGCGTAGATGCCTCTCGGCCACCGATTGCCAGGGACCGAAGTGCTCGGGCAGGTCACACCACGGAGATCCCGTACGGTAACGCCAGATAATGCCCTCCAGAGTACGTCGATGATCGTTCCACGGCCGGCCACGCCGCCGCCCCGCAGGCAACACCGCCACGATCAGCGACCACAAATCATCAGAAATCGCATGCGTCCGCATCACCCAAACAGCATCAGCCAAAACACCATTCACATTAAGCAGACACGCCCTAGAACGCCACGGCGAACTGGTGGACGGCCGTGACCGTTACGGCCCGGCGGTGCGTGCCGAGCTGTTGGCGATGAGCAGCGCCACGATCGACCGCTACCTGCGCGGCGCCAAGGCCCGCGACCAGATCTCGGGTGTGTCGACGACGAAACCCTCCCCGCTGCTGCGGTCCTCGATCACCATCTGCAAAGCAGGCGATGAGGCCGAAGAATCTCCGGGGTTCTTCGAAGGCGACACCGTGGCGCACTGCGGCCCGACACTGAAAGGTGAGTTCGCCCGCACGGTCAACCTCACCGACATGCACATCGGCTGGGTGTTCACCCGCACGGTGCGCAACAACGCCCACCCCCACATCCTGGGCGCCCTCAAAACCGGAATTACTAAAATCCCTATAAGGTAACGGGTTTGGACTTCGACAACGGCACCGAATTCCTCAATAAGGCGGTCATCAAGTGGGCCGCGGACATGGAGATCTTCTTCACCCGCTCACGACCCTACAAGAAGAACGACCAGGCCACCATCGAGTCCAAAAACAACCACCTCGTGCGTCGCTACGGGTTCTACTACCGCTACGACACCGACGAAGAACGCGCCATGCTCAACCGGCTGTGGCACCTGGTCAACGACCGGCTCAACTACCTGACCCCACCATCAAACCCATCAGCTACGGCTGCAGCCGCGACGGTCACCGCCGCCGGCTCTACGACAAGCCCCAGACCCCCCTGGACCGGCTGCTGGCCGCCGGAGTCCTCTCAGCGGCCCAACAAACAGAGCTGCTCACCTACCGCAACAGCCTCAACCCCGCCGCGATCGCCCACCAGATCGCCGACCTGCAAGCCGCCCTGCTCAGACTCGCCAAAGACAAGACCGAACAGCTCTACCTCACCGCCATACCCGCCGCTCTACCCGCCCTCAAAGCCGGCATCCGCATCAAAAGCAAGACCACCACCTGACCCCGATTTCGCGGGCATTCCTTACCTGATGCATGAACCAGGTTTCGCAGGCATCTTGACTTGATGCATCACGGCCCCTCCCGTGGATACCGACTCCCCAACCGAACCGATACGGTGGCGGTGTGAACCACTCGGTCCTGGCTGGGCTGCTGACCGACAAGTACGAGATGACCATGCTGGCGGCCGCGCTGCGCGACGGCACCGCCGAGCGCCGGACGTCATGGGAGGTCTTCGCCCGTCGGCTGCCCGCCGGCCGCAGATATGGGGTGGTGGCCGGGACCGGCCGCCTCCTGGAACTCTTGCCCCGGTTCGGCTTCGACGACCAAGCATGCGAGTTGCTGGCCCAATTCCTGGATCCAGACACCGTGGCTTACCTGCGCGACTTCCGGTTCAGCGGCGACATCGACGGCTATGCCGAAGGCGAGCTTTACTTCCCCGGGTCCCCCGTGCTCTCGGTACACGGCAGCTTCGCCGAATGCGTGCTGCTGGAGACTCTGGTGCTGTCGATCTTGAATCACGACTCAGCGATCGCCTCGGCCGCGGCCCGGATGGTCAGTGCCGCCGGCGATCGCCCCTTGATCGAAATGGGTTCGCGGCGCACCCATGAGTGCGCCGCGGTCGCTGCCGCCCGAGCCGCATACATTGCCGGGTGCACCGGCTCCTCCAATCTGGAAGCCCGGCAACTCTACGGCGTCCCCGCCGAGGGCACCGCCGCGCACGCGTTCACCATGGTGCATATCAACCAGGACCGCACACCGGCCTTGGCCGAGCTGGCCGCGTTCCGGGCCCAGATCGACGCGCTCGGGCCGGACACCACGCTGCTCGTCGATACCTATGACGTGACGACCGGGGTGGTCAACGCCGTGGCCGCCGCGGGTACGGCTCTGGGCGCGGTCCGCATCGACTCCGGCGAGCTGGGTGTACTCGCCCGGCAGGCGCGCCAGCAACTCGACGCCCTGGGGGCCACCGAAACCCAAATCATGGTCTCGGGCGATCTGGACGAGTTTTCCATCGCCGCGCTGCGCGCGGAGCCGGTCGATCGCTACGGCGTCGGCACCTCGCTGGTCACCGGCTCGGGCGCACCAACGGCGAGCATGGTTTACAAACTTGTTGAGGTCGAAGGCATTCCGGTGCAGAAGCGCAGCAGCCAGAAGGAATCCCACGGTGGCCGCAAGTAGGCGCTGCGGCTGGCGCGACCGACGGGAACCGTCACCGAGGAGATCGTGCACCCGGCCGGTCGACCGCCGGCCAACACTGGGCTACACCGGGTGTTGACGACACCGCTGGTTCGCAACGGAAAGCCGATGGTCACCACCGATCCAGATACTCTCGCCGCAGCCCGAAAGCTGGTGGCGTCTGGGCTACGCAGCTTGCCTTGGGAGGGACTGAAATTGGCACCCGGCGAACCCGCCATCCCGACCCAGACCATCTCGGCCTGAGAGCCGGCTTGACCACGAGGGAGCAACCACGTCCCGTGCCCGAGTCTGCGTCCGTTCCCGAGCTGCTGGCGATTGCCGTGGCCACAGTGGGTGGCAGCGAACGTCCCGGCCAGGTGGAGATGGCCGACGCTGTTGCGCGGTCATTCCAGTCCGGCGAGCACTTGGTTGTTCAGGCCGGCACCGGCACCGGCAAATCGCTGGCGTACCTGATTCCGGCGATTGTGCGCGCGCTCGACGACAACGCACCCGTGGTGGTGTCTACCGCAACAATTGCGCTGCAGCGCCAGCTCGTCGATCGCGACCTACCCCGGCTGGCCGACGCACTCGCCGATGCACTCCCCCGCCAACCGCGGTTCGCGCTGCTCAAGGGGCGACGAAACTATCTATGTCTGAACAAGATCCACAGCGATGGCTCGAACGGCGATCCGGAAGCCGACGATCAGCCGCAAGAGGAACTCTTCAACCCGATGGCCGCCACCGCACTGGGCCGCGACGTGGCACGACTGACCGAATGGGCGTCCACCACCGACACCGGTGACCGCGACGACCTCAAGCCTGGGGTCGCTGAACGGTCCTGGTCCCAGGTCAGCGTCTCGGCGCGGGAATGCATCGGCGTGGCCCGCTGTCCCTACGGATCCGAGTGCTTCTCGGAACGTGCGCGCAGCCGCGCCGGTGGCGCCGACATCGTCGTCACCAACCACGCGTTGCTGGCCATCGATGCCGTCGCGGAATCGACAGTGCTGCCGGAACATTCACTACTGGTCGTCGACGAGGCGCACGAGTTGACCGACCGGGTGACCTCGGTGGCCACCGCGGAACTGACCTCAGCCGCCCTCAGCGCGGCGGCGCGGCGCATCGCGCGTCTGGTGAGTCCGGAGCTGACCCAGCGGTTGGATGCGGCATCGACCACCTTCGCCTCGGCCATCCACGACGGGACGCCCGGCCGCATCGACCACCTCGACGATGAGTTGGCGACCTACCTGACCGCGCTGCGCGACGCCGCCGGCGCGGCCCGCTCGGCGATCTCCGGCACCAGCGACGCCGCGGCCGCATCAGCGCGCGCCGAATCAGCCGCGGCGTTGGCCGACATCTCCGATACCGCGTCACGAATCCTGACCTCATTCACGCCGCCCATCCCCGACCGCACCGATGTGGTCTGGCTCGAACACGAGGAAAACCGGGGTTCGCCGCGGGCCGTACTGCGGGTAGCACCGCTGTCGGTGGCCGGGCTGCTGGCCGCCACGGTGTTCTCCCGATCGACGACGGTGTTGACCTCGGCAACGCTGACGGTGGGCGGAAGCTTCGATGCCATGGCCACGGCCTGGGGCCTGACCGGACCTGGGACCGACCCCAAAAGCGAAGCGGCCGAACAACGCACGCCGTGGCGTGGCCTCGACGTCGGATCACCGTTCCACCACGCCAAGTCAGGAATCCTCTATGTGGCCGACCACCTCCCACCGCCCGGCCGGGAGGGAGCGGCTGCGGCCGAGCAGCTGACCGAAATCGCCAAGCTCATCACCGCGGCCGGTGGGCGCACCCTGGGCCTGTTCTCCTCGATGCGGGCGGCCCGCGCCGCAGCGGAAGCCATGCGGGAGCGGCTCTCGACACCGGTGCTGTGCCAGGGCGACGACAGCACCTCCGCACTAGTCGAGCAGTTCGCCGACGACGCCGCCACCTCGTTGTTCGGCACGTTGTCGCTGTGGCAGGGCGTCGACGTGCCCGGACCATCGTTGTCCCTGGTGCTGATCGACCGCATCCCGTTTCCGCGCCCGGACGACCCGTTGCTCAGTGCCCGGCAACGGGCGGTGGCGGCCCGGGGCGGCAATGGTTTCATGGCCGTGGCGGCCAACCACGCGGCGCTGCTGCTGGCGCAGGGGGCGGGACGGCTGTTACGCCGCGTCACCGACCGGGGCGTGGTCGCAGTTCTGGACTCGCGGATGGCGACCGCCCGGTATGGGAGCTATCTGCGCGACTCGCTACCCCCGTTCTGGCAGACCACCAATGGCGCCCAGGTTCGCCAGGCACTGCAGCGATTGGCCGAACTCGACGAGACCTAGCGGGTAGCGAGGGTGACCAGCCCGAGTTCGTTGCTGGCGGCCAGCATCGGATGGCGCGGAAGCACGCGCACCGTGTATCCCAGCGCCCCCGCCATCGGCAGTGGGGTCGTCGTTGAGAAGACCTGATTGCCCGCGTCGGCGTGACCGGCATAAGACATCTCGACGGTGACCGGGTCAACCAGAACATCGCCGGCGTCGACTCTGCCCAGCACCGCTTGCACCGTCACTTCATCGGGCGCCAGCCCGGCCAGTTGCACGATCGCGGTAAGAGTCAGCTTCGATCCCAGCAATGGGGTGTCGGGCAGCCCCGTGCTGTCGACGTCGGTGATCTCGATGCTGGGCCAGGCCGCTTCCACACGTCGGCGGTAGGCGGCCAACTCGCGGGCCGCCTGGTACTCGGTGCCGTCCTCGGCGGTGGCGATGGTCTTGCGCCGCGATTGTGCCGCTGGTGCGTAATACCGCTCCGTGTAGTCGCGCACCATCCGCGACGCCAGCACCTTCGGGCCAAGTGTCTGCAAGGTGTGGCGCACCATATCGATCCAGCGCGGCGGCACCCCCCGTTCGTCGCGCTCGTAGAACTTTGGCGCCACCGAATGCTCCAGCAGGTCGTAGAGTGCGCTGGCCTCCAGGTCGTCGCGTCGTTCCGGATCGGCCACCCCATCCGCAGACGGTATTTCCCAACCGTTTTCGCCGTCGTACCATTCGTCCCACCAGCCGTCGCGAATGGACAGATTCAGCCCACCGTTGAGCGTACTCTTCATTCCTGAAGTGCCACAGGCTTCCAGCGGTCGCAGCGGATTGTTCAGCCAAATGTCGCAACCCCAGTACAGGAATCGGGCCATCGACATGTCGTAGTTGGGCAGGAAAGCGATGCGGTGCCGCACCTCGGGCCGGTCGGCAAAACGCACCACTTGCTGGATCAGCGCCTTGCCGCCGTCATCGGCCGGATGCGATTTTCCGGCAACAATCAGCTGTATCGGCCGTTGCGGATCCAGCAAGAGCTTTTCCAACCGATCCGAATCACGCAACATCAACGTCAGACGCTTATACGTCGGGACTCGGCGGGCAAAACCTACGGTCAACACATCAGGATCGAATGCCGTTGGTATCCAACCCAGTTCGGCCTCGGATGCACCTCGCTCCAGCCAGGACTGCCGCAGCCGCGCCCGCACGTCCTGCACCAGCAACGATCGCAGTTGGGAACGGATCCACCACAGATGGCCGGGGTCCACCTGATTCAGTCGTAGCCACACGGCGGGCATGCTGAACGAGTCTGAGCCGGCCAGTTCGCGACCGAGTTCCAGCCACTGGGGGGCCGCCCAGGTGCGCGCGTGCACACCGTTGGTGATCGATCCGATCGGCACGTCGTCATGATCGAATCCCGGCCACAACTCGTTGAACATGGCCCGGCTCACCCTGCCGTGCAACAGCGAGACGCCATTGGCGCGCTGCGCTAGGCGCAGGCCCATGTGGGCCATGTTGAACTTGGTGGGATCGTCTTCTGCGCCCAGGGCAAGGATGCGCTCGGTGGGCACCCCGGGCAGCAACGTGGGCTCGTCATCGGCGAAATAGCGATGCACCATCTCCACCGGGAACCGGTCGATACCGGCGGGTACGGGCGTGTGCGTGGTGAACACCGTGCTGGAGCGCACCACCGTCAACGCGGTGTCGAAGTCCAGTCCCGCGTCGGTGATCAGCTCACGGATCCGCTCGGCGCCGAGGAATCCGGCGTGCCCCTCGTTCATGTGGAACACCTCGGGGGCGGGCAGGCCCTGGATTGCGGTGAATGCCCGAATGGCCCGATTCCCGCCGATGCCGGCCAGGATCTCCTGCTTGATGCGGTGTTCCTGATCGCCACCGTAGAGCCGGTCGGTGACGCTGCGTAGGTCGTGTTCGTTTTCTGGAACATCGGAGTCGAGCAGCAGCAGCGGAACCCGACCGACCTGCGCCACCCAGATCCGGGCCCGCAGCCGAGCCGAATCCGGCAACGACAGCTCGACCAGCACTGGGTCACCGTTGGCGTTGGTGAGCAGGCGCAACGGCAGGCCTTGCGGGTCCAGCGATGGATAGGTTTCCTGCTGCCAGCCGTCTGCGGTCAGCGACTGCCGAAAGTAGCCGGAACGGTAATACAGACCGACCGCGATCAGCGGCAACCCCAGATCGGAGGCGGCCTTGAGGTGGTCACCAGCCAGAATCCCCAGTCCGCCGGAGTAGTTGGGCAACACCTCGGCGACGCCGAATTCCATCGAGAAGTAGGCGATGCCGGTGGGCATCGCAACGCCGTCGGCCTCCTGCTGCTGGTACCACAGCGGACGGTTGAGATAGTCGTTGAGATCGGCGGCAAGCGCGTCGAGTCGCCCCAGGAACTCTTCGTCGAGCGCCAGTTCATCGAGCCGCGCGGGCTTGACCGCGCCCAGCACCGCCACCGGGTCGTGGCCACAGCTGGTCCACAGCGCCGGATCGATGCTCGCGAACAGGTCTTGCGTTGGCTTTTCCCACGACCACCGCAGGTTCTTCGAAAGCTGGTAGAGCGCGGCCAGACGGTCGGGCAGATGCGTGCGGACGGTAAAGCGGCGAAGGGCTTTCACGCGAATAAACATTACTGAGGATTTCTAGGTGCGCACGGCTAGAGATCGACTGCTTGGGCCCCTCCGGTGTGGTCTGACACTAGGGTGGGTATGGGGCGCTAGGAGACGAGCAGACAGCGACACACGAAGAAACCCCGGCGACATCTGCTGGTAATCGTCCGGGGTGGTGATCCAGGAACGGAGTGATCGGTGCCCGGTCGTGTCGAGATCGATAACGTCCAGCCCGTCGTCTCATGTGGCACATACCCCGCCAAAGCGGTGATCGGTGAGGTGATTCCGGTCAGCGCGTCGGTATGGCGGGAAGGTCACGAGGCGGTGGCCGCGACGCTGGTGGTGCGCTATTTGGGAGCGCGCTATCCGCAAGTCGCGGATGTACGAAGGATCCAGGCGGCTGCGGCCGCGGAAGCGGAGCTGAGCACCAGGCCAGCCGAACAGCAGCGGGTCAAGCCGTTGCTGTTTCCGATGACCATGGGCGAAGAGCCCTTCGTCTTCCACGGTCAGTTCACCCCCGACAGCGTCGGGCTGTGGACGTTTCGCGTCGACGGCTGGGGTGACCCGATTCACAGCTGGCGGCACGGGCTGGTGGCCAAACTCGACGCCGGGCAGGGCGAGAGCGAGCTGTCCAACGACCTGCTGGCCGGCGCGGCGCTGCTGGAGCGCGCCGCGACCGGGGTGCCGCGCGCACAACGCTGGCCGCTGATGGAGGCCGCGGCAGCATTGCGGGCCCCGGGCGATCCGGTGACTCGCTCGGCCCTGGCGCTGACGCCCGAGATCGACGAAGTGCTCGAGCTGTATCCGCTGCGGGATCTGGTCACCCGCGGCGAGCAGCTCGGAGTCTGGGTCGATCGGCCCGTGGCGCGCTTCGGGGCCTGGTATGAGATGTTCCCCCGCTCGACCGGTGGTTGGGACGACGAGGGCAAGCCGGTGCACGGGACCTTCGCCACCGCGACGGCACAACTCCCCCGCATCGCGGGCATGGGATTCGACGTGGTCTACCTTCCGCCGATTCACCCGATCGGCAAGGTGCACCGCAAGGGCCCCAATAACAACCCCACCGCCGTACCCGGGGATGTCGGATCTCCGTGGGCGATCGGCAGCGACGAGGGTGGTCACGACGCGGTCCATCCGGACCTGGGCACCATCGACGACTTTGATGAGTTCGTGGCAACGGCGCGCGATCTGGGCATGGAGGTCGCCCTTGATCTCGCGCTGCAGTGCGCTCCGGATCACCCATGGTCGCGTGAACACCGCAACTGGTTCACGGAGTTGCCGGACGGCACCATCGCCTACGCGGAGAATCCGCCGAAGAAGTACCAGGACATCTATCCGCTCAACTTCGACAACGACCCTGCCGGGCTCTACGCCGAAGTCTTGCGGGTGGTGCAATATTGGATCGACCATGGGGTCAAGTTCTTTCGAGTTGACAACCCGCACACCAAGCCGCCCAATTTCTGGGCTTGGCTGATCGGCCAGATCAAGGCTGTCGACCCCGACGTCCTGTTCCTGTCCGAGGCGTTCACGCCGCCGGCCCGTCAGTACGGACTGGCCAAGCTCGGCTTCACCCAGTCCTACAGCTATTTCACCTGGCGGACCGCCAAGTGGGAGCTCACCGAATTCGGCAACGACATAGCCAAGCTCGCCGACTTCCGACGGCCCAACCTCTTCGTCAACACCCCCGACATCCTGCACGCCGTGCTGCAGCACCATGGCCCAGGCATGTTCACCATCCGCGCGGTGCTGGCCGCCACCATGGGTCCCGCTTGGGGCGTGTACTCGGGCTATGAGTTGTTCGAGCACCGCGCCGTGCGCGAGGGCAGCGAGGAGTACCTGGACTCGGAGAAGTATGAACTGCGTCCTCGTGACTTCGCGGGTGCTCTCGCCGAGGGCAGATCGCTGGAACCGTTCATCACACAGCTCAACGCGATTCGGCGACTGCATCCGGCACTGCAGCAGTTGCGCACGATCTACTTCCACCATGTCGACAATGACGCGTTGCTGGCCTACAGCAAGTTCGACCCGGCCACCGGCGACTGCGTTCTGGTGGTCGTGACGCTGAATGCCTTCACGCCCGAGGTGGCCACACTGTCGTTGGACATGCACGCATTGGGGATGGAGCCCTACGACCGGTTCTGGGTACGTGACGAAGTAACCGGCGAGGAATATCAGTGGGGGCAAACGAATTACATTCGCATCGATCCGGGCCGAGCGGTTGCCCACATCATCAACATGCCACTTATACCGGAACAATCTCGAATCACATTGCTAAGCAGGAGGTGAGGGGCAGTGAGCAGAACCGACCAACTCGCCGGGACGCACCTGGCGCCCGAACCCAACGACTTGGCGCGCCTAGTCGCCGGTTCACACCACAATCCGCATGGCGTCCTGGGCGCCCACGAGTACGGCGACCACACAGTCATCCGTGCGTTTCGGCCGCACGCGGCAGAAGTGATCGCCATAGTCGGTGACCACCGGTTTCCGATGCAGCACATCGAGTCTGGCTTGTTCGCAGTCGCGCTGCCCTTTGTCGACCTCATCGACTACCGACTGCAAGTCAGCTATGAGAACTCGGAGCCGTTCGCGGTTGCCGACGCGTACCGCTTCCTGCCCACCCTGGGCGAGGTGGACCTGCACCTGTTCGCCGAAGGCCGCCATGAGCGACTCTGGGAGGCGCTCGGCGCCCACCCCCGCTTGTTCACCACGGCCGACGGCGTGGTCCACGGGGTGTCCTTCGCCGTGTGGGCTCCCAACGCCGAGGGTGTCAGCCTGATCGGCGACTTCAACGGATGGAGCGGCAGTGAAGCTCCCATGCGGGTGTTGGGTTCCTCGGGGGTGTGGGAATTATTCTGGCCCGACTTCCCCGCCGACGGGCTCTACAAGTTCCGGGTACACGGAGCCGACGGTGTGGTCTCGGAGCGGGCCGACCCGTTCGCCTTCGGCACCGAAGTACCGCCCCAGACGGCATCGCGGGTAACCGTAAGCGACTACAGCTGGGGTGACGGCGTCTGGATGAACGAGCGTGCACAACGCAATCCGGTATTCGAGCCGATGAGCACCTACGAGGTCCACCTAGGTTCGTGGCGACCCGGCCTCAGCTATCGCCAGCTCGCCACGGAGCTGACGGATTACGTTGTGGCACATAAGTTCACTCACGTAGAGCTACTCCCCGTTGCAGAACATCCGTTCGCCGGGTCGTGGGGATACCAGGTCACGTCCTACTACGCGCCGACATCCCGGTTCGGCACCCCCGACGACTTCCGGGCCCTGGTCGATGCACTGCACCAAGCGGGCATCGGGGTCATCGTGGACTGGGTGCCCGCGCACTTCCCCAAGGATGCATGGGCCCTAGGGCGGTTCGACGGGACACCGCTCTACGAACACTCGGACCCCAAAAGGGGTGAGCAACTAGACTGGGGAACTTACGTTTTCGACTTCGGCCGGCCTGAGGTGCGCAACTTCCTGGTGGCCAACGCGTTGTACTGGATCGAGCAGTTCCACATCGATGGCCTGCGAGTGGACGCGGTGGCGTCGATGCTGTATCTGGACTACTCCCGCCCGCAGGACGGCTGGACACCGAACATCTACGGCGGGCGAGAGAACCTGGAGGCGGTGCAGTTCCTGCAGGAAATGAATGCCACAGCGCACAAGGCAGCGCCGGGCATCGTCACCATTGCCGAGGAGTCCACCTCGTGGCCCGGGGTGACTCGACCAACCAGCATTGGCGGCCTGGGCTTCTCCATGAAATGGAACATGGGCTGGATGCACGACACGCTCGACTACGTCAGCCGCGATCCCATCTATCGCAGCTACCACCATCACGAGATGACGTTCTCGATGCTGTACGCGTTCAGCGAGAACTACGTGCTGCCGCTGAGTCACGATGAGGTGGTCCACGGCAAAGGCACGTTATGGGGCCGGATGCCGGGTAGCAATCACACCAAGGCCGCCGGCTTGCGGAGCCTGCTCGCCTACCAATGGGCCCACCCCGGCAAGCAACTGCTGTTCATGGGACAGGAGTTCGGTCAGCGCGCCGAGTGGTCCGAACAGCGCGGCCTGGACTGGTTCCAACTCGAAGAGAAAGGCTTCTCAAATGGCGTCTTGCGCCTGGTCCGCGACATCAACGAGATCTACTGCGACCATTGCGCATTGTGGAGTCAGGACACCACCCCCGAGGGCTATTCCTGGATCGACGCCAACGACTCGGCGAACAATGTCTTGAGCTTCCTGCGGCATGGCAGCGACGGCTCGGTGATGGCCTGCATATTCAACTTCGCGGGTTCAGAACACAGCGACTATCGCCTCAGCCTGCCGATCGCCGGTCGTTGGCGTGAGGTGCTCAATACCGACGCAACGATCTACAACGGCTCTGGAGTCGGTAATTTCGGCGGCGTTGATGCCACCGCGGAGCCATGGCACGGCCGTCCGGCATCCGCGGTGCTGGTGCTGCCGCCCTCGTCGGCGCTGTGGCTGGAACCCGCCTAGGTCCTGTCTGCTAATTGCGGACGCGGTGGTAGGTGATGATGGCGGCCAGGGTGGCACCGCCGAGGTAGGTCAGGGCGTATTTGTCGTAGCAGGTGGCGACCGCGCGCCAGTGTTTGAGCCGGTTGAAGCTTCGCTCGACGGTGTTGCGGTGCTTGTAGATTCGGCCTGAGAACCCCGGAGGCCGTCCTCTGTTGCGGCCTTTGGCTTTGCGGCGGGTGATCTGGTCGCTGCGCTCGGGGATGGTATGGGCGATCTTGAGCCGGCGCAGCTGTGCCCGCGTCGAGTCATGGGAGTACGCCTTGTCCGCCAGCAGGTGAAACGGGGCGTATGAGTTGCTGCACCGGGCGGCCAGCAGTGGCCAAAGCATCGGATTATCACCGGCTTGACCGGCCGACAGTGCCAGGGTGACCGGACTGCACAGCTGGTCGGTCAAGGCGTGGATCTTGGTAGTCAGCCCGCCGCGGGAACGCCCAATGGCGTGGTCATCGGGCTCATCGAGATATTTCTTGTAATTCGACAGATCCCCCTGTGCGGCGCCCGGGGCGCGCTCCGGCTGCGTGTTGGTGGGCGCGCACACTGGTCGAATCGACCGACAACAGTGCGCCCAGGTCGGCGTCCTCGGCGTCGAGGTCAGAGGCGATCGCCGCGAAGATCCGCGCGTAGATGCCATCGACCGACCAGCGTAGATGCCTCTCGGCCACCGATTGCCAGGGACCGAAGTGCTCGGGCAGGTCACACCACGGAGATCCCGTACGGTAACGCCAGATAATGCCCTCCAGAGTACGTCGATGATCGTTCCACGGCCGGCCACGCCGCCGCCCCGCAGGCAACACCGCCACGATCAGCGACCACAAATCATCAGAAATCGCATGCGTCCGCATCACCCAAACAGCATCAGCCAAAACACCATTCACATTAAGCAGACACACCCTAGCCGCGATCGACGCCGGCGCCACCGCGACCCACCCGGCATCAGCGGGGGCGGTTGATGCTGCTGGCCGTCAGTAGAGCGCGCTGGCCAGGCTGCGCCGGCCCGCGATCACCTCGGGGTCGGCAGGGTCAAAGAGCTCGAACAGCTCGATCAGCCGAGTGCGCACCCTGGTGCGTTCGTCACCGGAGGTGCGTCGTACCAACGCAACCAGACGTTCGAATGCCCCGGTGACGTCCTGACTGAGGACTTGCACGTCGGCGGCCGCAAACGCCGCATCGACATCATCCGGAGCGGCGTCGGCAACAAGGACGGCATCGGGCCGCTGGGCGGTTGCCCGCGAAAGGAAGTCGATCTGACGAATGGCCGCCTTCGCTTCGACGCTGTTTGGATTGGCGTCCAGCACCGCCTGATACGACCCCCTTGCGGCGTCGAAGTCGCCTTCCTCGAGTTCCGCGCGGGCCTGGGCCACAGTTGGATCGACTTCCTCTGCATCCTCCGAACCGACTACACCGCTTAGCTTTCCGTCGGTCGCCGACAGGAGAGAATCCACCCAGAGGCGCAGTTGCTCGGCAGGCTGGGGCCCCTGAAAGCTCGAAATCGGCTGCGCCGCAGCCAATGCCACCACCGTTGGCACCGCTTGCACACCGAATATCTGAGCGACTCGGGGCACCACGTCGACGTTGACCGTGGCAAGCCGCCACTTGCCCATATCGGCGGCGGCAAGGCCGGACAGCGTGTCGACCAGTTCGACGCACACATCGCTGCGCGGCGACCACAGCACCACCACAACGGGCACTTCGTCGGACCGGCCAATCACCTCGTCTTCGAAGTTGGCCTCGGTGACCTCAACCACACCCGGCTGAGCCTCGGGCGCCTTGCCGGAAGCGCCGCCTGCCGCGGTGTCTTGTTGGGCTCGTTGCTTGAGACCGGAAAGATCGACCGCACCTGCCAAGGCCGGCCCGATCGGAGGTCGGGGACGCGTCACGTGATCAAGTCTGTCACGCCGCGTCGGCACCGATCCACCCGGTCGCGGCGGTCTCACGACTGGCCAATTGAGTGCCCTGAATACGCCCACGACGCCTGGGTCACGGAATTATGACCAATCTCACACCACCCCTTGCCGGCTCGCATCCAGCAACCTCGGCGAGCCCTCGGGAGGGCCTATCCGGCGCGCAGAATCAGGGCGTCGCCCTGCCCTCCGCCGCCACACAGCGCGGCAACCCCGTAGCCCGAACCGCGCCGCGCCAGCTCCAGCGCAACGTGCAGCGTGATGCGGGCTCCCGACATACCGATCGGGTGCCCGAAGGCGATCGCACCACCGTTGACGTTGACGATCTCCGGATCGAGTCCAAGTTCCTTGGTCGAGGCCAAGGCAACGGCGGCGAATGCCTCGTTGATCTCCACCACATCGAGCTGGTCGGCCGTGATGCCCTCTTTGTCCAGGGCCTTCTTGATCGCGTTGGCCGGCTGCGACTGCAGCGTCGAGTCCAGGCCCGCCGCCACACCGTGCGCACCGATCTCGACCAGCCAAGTCAGCCCCAGTTCCTGAGCCCTTTCCTTGCTCATCACCACGACCGCGGCCGCACCGTCGGAAATCTGCGACGATGAGCCTGCGGTGACGGTGCCGTCCTTGCGAAACGCCGGCTTGAGGCCTGCCAAGGAATCGGCGGTGGTGTTGGCCCGGATTCCTTCGTCTTCGCTGAACTGCAGCGGATCGCCCTTGCGCTGAGGCACACTCACCGGCACCACTTCATCGGCGAAGACGCCATCTTTCCAGGCAGCGGCCGCTTTTTGATGCGACGCGGCCGAGTATTCGTCTTGCTGGCGCCGGGTGAAACCGTCCACGTCGTTGCGTTGCTCGGTGAGAGCGCCCATGGGCTGATCGGTGAAGGCGTCGTGCAGTCCGTCGTAGGCCATGTGGTCCAGCACGGTGACATCGCCGTATTTGTAGCCGGACCTGCTATCCATCAGCAGATGAGGCGCCTTGGTCATGGATTCCTGACCACCGGCGACCACCACTTCGAACTCCCCGGCCCGAATGAGCTGGTCAGCCAGCGCGACGGCGTCGATGCCGGACAGACACATCTTGTTGATCGTCAGCGCGGGTACGTCCCAGCCGATGCCCGCCGCGACCGCGGCCTGCCGCGCGGGCATCTGTCCCGCGCCCGCCGTGAGCACCTGGCCCATGATCACGTACTCGACCAGTGAGGCCGGCACATTCCCCTTCTCCAAGGCTGCCTTGATGGCGATCGCGCCCAGGTCGCTCGCGCTGAAATCCTTCAGCGAACCCATCAACCGACCGATCGGTGTCCGGGCTCCAGCAACGATCACCGACGTCGTCATGACTACCTCCTAAACGCAACGGAACGGCCGATCCGGCCAACCCGAAGAAGCAGATTCTCCGCTATGAGGTTACCGTTGTGTTATGACGACCGATCAAGTTGACGCCCGTCAGATTCTGGAAACCTCACTGGTGACCGGGCTCGATCACCTCGGCATCGCCGTCGCCGATCTAGATGCGGCCATCGAGTGGTACCACGACCACTTGGGGCTGATTCTAGTCCACGAGGAAGTCAACGACGACCAGGGAATCCGTGAGGCGATGCTGGCGGTGCCCAGCGCCCCCGAGACGGCCCAAATCCAGTTGATGGCGCCGATCGACGAGTCGTCAGTGATCGCGAAGTTCCTGCAGAAGCGGGGTCCGGGCATCCAGCAGTTCGCCTGCCGGGTAAGCAATCTCGAGAAACTGAGCGAGCAGCTGCGGGCTCAGGGCATCCGTTTGGTCTACGAAACCCCTCGACGGGGCACCGCGGATTCGCGGATCAACTTCATCCACCCGAAGGACGCGGGTGGCGTCCTCATCGAATTGGTGGAGCCGGCCCGCAGGGTCTAAGACCACTTACGCGTCGGACTGCGAGTTGCGCGGCTTGCCCAGCACGACGTGTGCCAGTGCCGCCGGTCGTCCGCCGATCCCGGTAGCTCAATCGGCCATACCACCACATGTGCAGTGCCCGAACGGATTTCGTGGTCGCACCCCGGACACCGATAGGTCTTGACGGCGCGGGCCGCCGCAATTGGGCGCACTTCGTAGTCGTAGCCGTCCGACCCTGCCTCCACCCTGCGCAACATCGGTGCGAAGGACATCGGCCGCTGCCGGCGTGGGGATCCGCGGCGCCGAGCCATCCGGCCAGTCTAATCGCGGCGCTCAGAACAGCCGGTACTCGTCACTGTCCATCCCACGCATCTTGTCGTAATCCAATGTCACACAACGGATACCCCGGTCGGTGGCCAGAGTGCGGGCCTGCGGCTTGATCTGTTGAGCCGCGAACACACCTTTCACCGGTGCCAGCACGCTGTCACGGTTGAGCAACTCGAGATAGCGGGTGAGCTGCTCCACACCGTCGATTTCACCGCGGCGCTTGATCTCCACCGCAACCGCTCCTCCGCTTTCATCGCGGCACAACAGGTCCACCGGCCCGATCGCGGTCATGTACTCCCGCCGGACCAGCGTGTACCCCTCCCCCAGCAGCTGAACATGCTCGGCGAGCAGCACCTGCAGGTGGGCCTCCACACCGTCCTTCACCAATCCGGGATCGACCCCCAGCTCGTGGCTGGAGTCGTGCTCGATTTCTTCGACGGAGATGCGCAGCTGTTCGCCACCCTTGTTGGTCACCACCCACACCGGTGAGTCGCCGCCGGGCTCTTCGGTCAACCAGCAGGGCGGACTCATCCAGTTCAACGGCTTATAGGCACGGTCGTCGGCATGCACGCTGACCGAACCATCGGCCTTGAACAACAGCAACCTGCGCGCGGACGGCAGATGTGCGGTGAGGCGGCCAACGTAGTCGACGGTGCATTGAGCAATGACTAGACGCACCCGAATCACCTTAGAGCGTGCCCGACAAATTAGGCTGACGCCACCATGCCGTCGACGAAGGCCGCCGAGACGGGCAGCAAGAAAGGCGCCAAGAAGGGCGTTTCGCAGCGCCTGGGGCGGGTGCTCGAAAGGGTGACCCGTCAAAGCGGGCGGCTGCCGGAGACACCGGCGTACGGCTCATGGCTGCTCGGTCGGGTCTCGGAAAGCCAACAACGCCGACGGATACGCATCCAAACGATCCTGACGGTCATGGTCGTGGTCGCGAATCTGCTCGGGATCGCGGTGTCCATCCTGCTGGTGACCGTCGCAATCCCATCACCGAGCGTTTTCACCGAAGCACCGTGGTGGATCACGTTCGTGGTGGTGCCGTCCTACATCGTGGTTGCGCTGGCGCTGGGAACGTATTGGATCACCCGACGGACGGTGCTTGCCCTGCGATGGGCGATCGAGGAACGCCAGCCGACGCCGGAGGACGAGCGCAACACATTCCTGGCCGCGTGGCGAGTGGCCGTCTTCGACCTGATTCTGTGGGGATCCGGAGCGGTCCTGCTGACGACTCTGTATGGCATGGCCAACACCATGTTCATCCCACGGTTTCTGTTCGCCGTGACATTCTGCGGGGTGCTGGTCGCCACCGGCAGCTATCTGCTCACCGAGTTTGCCTTGCGTCCGGTCGCGGCTCAGGCGTTGGCGGCGGGACCGCCGCCACGGCGATTGTCCTCGGGAATCATGGGCCGAACCATGATGGTGTGGCTGCTTGGTTCGGGAGTTCCGGTGGTCGGCATCGCCCTGGTCGCCGTCTTCCAGATTGCGTTGCGCAACCTGTCGGAGACCCAGTTCGCGGTCGGGGTACTCATCGTGTCGATGGCAACGCTGATCTTCGGTTTCATCCTGATGTGGATCATGTCGTGGCTGACCGCGACACCGGTGCGCGTGGTCCGTGCGGCGCTGCATCGGGTGGCCAACGGCGACCTGCAGCGGGATCTGGTGGTCTTCGACGGGACAGAGCTCGGCGAGCTGCAACGCGGTTTCAACACGATGGTCGACGGACTGCGCGAGCGTGAACGAGTGCGCGACCTGTTTGGCCGCCACGTCGGGCGCGAGGTGGCGATCGCGGCCGAACGGGAACGGCCCAAACTCGGCGGCGAAGAACGCCACGTCGCCGTGGTTTTTATCGACATCGTCGGCTCCACCAAATTGGTCACCAGCCAGCCGCCGGCCGATGTCGTCGCGCTGTTCAACCGGTTTTTCGCGGTGGTCGTCGACGAGGTGGATCGCCATCGCGGGCTGGTCAACAAGTTCGCGGGCGACGCATCGCTGGCGGTCTTCGGAGCGCCCAACCACCTCGAGCGGCCCGAGGATCAGGCCCTGGCCGCGGGGCGAGCCATCGCCGCACGGCTGGCCAGCGAAGTACCCGAATGCCAGGCGGGCATCGGTGTGGCGGCAGGACAGGTGGTGGCCGGCAACGTCGGTTCCAAGGAGCGCTTCGAGTACACGGTGATCGGCGAACCCGTCAACGAGGCCGCCCGCCTGTGCGAGCTCGCCAAAGACCACCCGGGCCGGTTGCTGGCGTCAGGGGCCGCACTCGACGGCGCCAGCCACGACGAACGTGCGCGCTGGTCTGTCGGCAAGACCGTGACACTACGCGGCCACGACCAACCCACCCGCCTGGCCGCACCCATCTGAAACCTGGCCGCGCTGGGAGTCCAGTTCCATACGGCCACCCCAACTCACCTGTCCACACCGAGACGGACCCGGCGATGTGGCGAATAAATTCCAGCCTCAAACAGCCGTCAAGGAACTAGGCTTGCGCAACCGTGGTCGCCACAAACACGGTAGTCCAGCGCTTGCGTCGAGCGTTGGAGAAGATTACCCAGCAGAGCGACCAGCTAACAGAAAACTATGCGTACGGCTCCCGGCTGCTCGGACAGTTGACGGAGACTCCACAACGCCGGCGAATCCGCATCCAGCTCATGCTGACCTCATCCATCATGGCCGCGAACCTGGTCGCGATAGGTGTCGCGTTGCTGCTGGTGTTCGTGGCCATCCAGGAGCCCAACGTCATTACCGAGGCGCCGAGATGGCTCACCTTCGGCGTCGGAGCCGGATATGACGTGACGGCATTTGTGGTCGGAAGCTTCTGGATTACCTCCAACACCGTTCGGGCCCTGCGTTGGTACATCGAGGGCCGCCCGTCCAACCGCGCCGAGAGTCGTGAAACCTTCCTGGTTCCGTCCCGAATCGCGGCTGTCCACCTGTTCTTGTGGGGACTGGGGACGTTGTTGTTCACCACCCTCTACGGCCTGATCGACATCCGCTTTATCCCGAAATATCTCTTCGCGGTCAGCTTTTGCGGAATCTTGGTGGCCACCGGCAGCTACCTACTCACCGAGTTCGCCTTGCGGCCGCTGACCGCTCAAGCTCTTGAAACAGGCCCCCCACCCCGACGGATCGTCTCGGGCATCATGGGGCGAACCATCCTGATCTGGCTGCTCGGTTCGGGCGTGCCGGTCGTGGGCATCGCTTTACTGGCGGTCTTCGAAATAGCGCTGTTGCACCTCACCGAGGTGGAATTCGCCGTGGGCGTATTGATTGCGTCCAGTGCAACCCTGGTCTTCGGGTTGTTGCTGATCGCTATCTCGGCGTGGCTGACGGCTACCCCGGTACGGGTCGTGCGGGCCGCACTCAAGCGCGTCGAACGAGGGGACCTACGGGGAGATGTTGTGGTCTTCGACGGCAGCGAACTCGGCGAGCTGCAGAGCGGCTTCAACTCCATGGTCGAGGGGCTGCGTGAGCGCGAACGCGTCCGCGACCTTTTCGGCCGCCACGTCGGACGCGAAGTTGCCGCGGCCGCGGAACGAAAGCCGCCGCAGCTGGGCGGCGAAGAGCGTTATGCCGCGGTTGTTTTCGTCGATATCATCGGCTCGACACAACTGGTGAGCAACCGGCCGGCCACAGACGTGGTGCAGTTGCTCAACCGATTTTTCGCGGCGATCGTCGATGAGGTGGAGCGTCACCGCGGCCTGGTCAACAAATTCGAAGGTGACGCCTCCCTGGCCATCTTCGGTGCGCCAAATCCACTCGAGTGCCCCGAAGTCGCGGCATTGAGCGCCGCACGGGCCATCGCCGGGCGACTCTGCACCGAGGTGCCGGAGTGCCGGGCGGGCATCGGCGTGGCCGCAGGACAAGTGGTCGCCGACAATGTCGGCGCCAATGAGCGGTTCGAATACACAGTGATCGGTGGACCGGTGAACGAGGCGGCCCGGCTGTGTGAACTGGCCAAATCGCATTCCGCCCGCCTAGTGGCATCCTCGGAAACGGTAGCCGGCGCAACCGAAACCGAACGTGCCCATTGGAATTTGGCGGAGACGGTGACACTTCGCGGCCGCGACCGGCCGACCCGCCTGGCCATCCCCGCCAACAGCCCACGCCCGTAGCCGTCGCCGGAGACCGCTGTCAGCTCACTTTGATGTCGTTTTTCCGCCAGTCATGACGCTGCGCAGGTGTAATCCTCTAAGGGTGCACGAAGACTTCGAACGCTGCTATCGGGCGGTCCAATCCAAGGACGCTCGGTTTGGCGGCTGGTTCGTGACCGCGGTGCTGACCACCCGGATCTACTGCCGGCCGAGTTGCCCCGTTCGCCCACCGTTCGCCCGCAACGTGCGGTTTCTTCCAACAGCTGCGGCAGCTCAACGTGAGGGCTTCCGGGCCTGCAAACGTTGCTGCCCTGACGCGTCACCGGGTTCGCCGGAATGGAACGTGCGCGGCGACATCGTCGCGAGGGCGATGCGGTTGGTTGCCGACGGCACCGTGGACCGCGAAGGTGTCACCGGGCTTGCCGCGAGTCTGGGCTACACCACACGCCAGCTGGAACGCCTGCTGCAGGCTGAGGTCGGCGCCGGTCCCCTCGCGCTGGCCCGCGCCCAACGGATGCAGACCGCACGGGTGCTGATCGAGACCACCGATCTGCCCTTCGGCGACGTGGCGTTTGCGGCCGGGTTCTCCAGTATCCGGCAGTTCAATGACACCATCCGCCTGGTTTGCGACAGCACACCAACGGCGTTGCGTCGACACGCTGCCGCGCGGTTCGGCGCACCCGCCGCCTCGCCGGGCACGGTATCCCTGCGCCTGCCGGTGCGAACCCCCTTTGCCTACCAGGGTGTCTTCGGCCACCTCGCCGCCGGGGCCGTGCCGGGTTGTGAGGAGGTCCGTGATGGTGCCTATCGACGCACGCTGCGACTGTCGTCCGGCAATGGCATCGTCACGCTGACACCCGCGCCCGACCACGTCCGGTGTCTACTGGTGCTCGACGATTTCCGCGACCTCGCGGCCGCCACAGCCAGATGCCGGCGCCTGCTCGATCTTGATGCCGACCCGGAGGCTGTTGTGGAGGCCCTCAGTGGCGACCCCGCTCTGGGCCCGGTAGTAGCCACGGCACCTGGGCAGCGCATACCCCGCACCGTGGACGAGGCAGAACTCGCCGTGCGCGCCGTGCTCGCACAACAGGTGTCGACCAAGGCTGCGCGTACCCACGCGGCCCGCCTGGTCACCGCCTACGGCCGACCGATCCACGATCAAGGCGGAACCTTGACTCATACCTTCCCGTCGGTGCAGGACCTGGCCGAAATCGACCCGATCCATCTGGCCGTCCCCAAGACCCGACAGCGCACCTTGAGCATGATGGTCGACGCCATCGCCGACCGAAGGGTGAACCTGGACGCCGGATGCGACTGGACTCGGGCGCGAGAGCAGCTGCTCGATATCCCCGGAGTCGGCCCATGGACCGCGGAAGTCATTGCCATGCGCGGGCTGGGCGACCCGGACGCGTTTCCGTTGGCAGACCTTGGCGTCCGGCTCGCCGCGAAACAGTTGGGCCTGCCCCAGCGTCAACCGGGTCTACTGGAGCGCAGTGCGCGCTGGCGTCCCTGGCGTTCGTATGCAACCCAACACCTTTGGACCACACTCGAGCATTCGGTAAACGATTGGCCACCACGGGAGGTTGCATGACTCACTACCGCATCATTGATAGCCCAATAGGACCGCTGACCCTGGCCGGGCATGACGGCGTGTTGACCAATCTGCGGATGGTCGACCAGACCTACGAACCCAGCCGCGTCGGCTGGGAAGTTGATGATGAGGCGTTCGCCGATGCGGTGAGCCAACTCGACGCCTATTTCGCTGGTGAGTGTTTCGACTTCGATCTGGCGCTAGACCTGCGTGGGACCGAGTTCCAGCGACGCGTCTGGCAGGCACTGCTGACAATTCCCTACGGCGACACCCGTTCCTATGGCGAAATTGCGGAGCGGATTGGTGCGCGGGGTGCGGCTCGTGCGGTTGGGCTGGCCAATGGCCGTAATCCGGTAGCGGTGATTGTTCCGTGCCATCGTGTGATTGGTGCCAGTGGGGGGCTTACCGGCTATGGGGGTGGCCTTGATCGGAAGCAGGCGCTGTTGGAGTTGGAGAGGGCGTGTGTGCCGGCGGATCTGACTGTGCGGGCGGATCTGACGTTATTCGATTGTTGACATGCAAAAACACCCCCAGAGTATGGGGGTGTTTTTGTGTATGTTCGGCGGTGTCCTACTTTTCCACCCGAGCTGGGCAGTATCATCGGCGCTGACAGGCTTAGCTTCCGGGTTCGGAATGGGACCGGGCGTTTCCCTGTCGCTGTGGCCGCCGTAACTCTATTTAAATTTGTGCTGATGGGGGGTGTGGTGTTCTTCGACAGTAATTGTCTAAGAACATGGATATGTGGTTGCGAGGCGTTTTTGTGTTGGTAAGTTTTCGGCCGGTTAGTGCCAGTTCCCTTCACACATTACTGTGCTTCCAGGTCTGACCTATCGAACCCGTCGTCTGCGGGGGGCCTTATCCCACCAAGTGGGTGAGAAACCTGATCTTGGAGAAGGTTTCCCGCTTAGATGCTTTCAGCGGTTATCCTTTTCGAACGTGGCTATCCAGCGGTGCCCCTGGTGGGACAACTGGTGTACCAGAGGTTCGTCCGTCCCGGTCCTCTCGTACTAGGGACAGGTTTCCTCAAGTTTCTGACGCGCGCGGCGGATAGAGACCGAACTGTCTCACGACGTTCTAAACCCAGCTCGCGTGCCGCTTTAATGGGCGAACAGCCCAACCCTTGGGACCTGCTCCAGCCCCAGGATGCGACGAGCCGACATCGAGGTGCCAAACCATCCCGTCGATATGGACTCTTGGGGAAGATCAGCCTGTTATCCCCGGGGTACCTTTTATCCGTTGAGCGACACCCCTTCCACTCAGAGGTGCCGGATCACTAGTCCCGACTTTCGTCCCTGCTTGACTTGTAGGTCTCGCAGTCAAGCTCCCTTGTGCACTTACACTCGTCACCTGATTGCCGTCCAGGTTGAGGGAACCTTTGGGCGCCTCCGTTACATTTTAGGAGGCAACCGCCCCAGTTAAACTACCCGCCAGGCAATGTCCGTGAACCCGATTCAGGGTTCGACGTTAGGTGTCCAATACGATCAGAGTGGTATTTCAACAATGACTCCGCCCCAACTGGCGTTGGAGTTTCACAGTCTCCCACCTATCCTACACAAACCGAACCGAACACCAATACCAAGTTGTAGTGAAGGTCCCGGGGTCTTTTCGTCCTGCCGCGCGTAACGAGCATCTTTACTCGTAGTGCAATTTCGCCGAGCCTATGGTTGAGACAGTTGGGGAGTCGTTACGCCATTCGTGCAGGTCGGAACTTACCCGACAAGGAATTTCGCTACCTTAGGATGGTTATAGTTACCACCGCCGTTTACTGGGGCTTAAATTCTCCGCTTCACCCTTACGAGTTAACGGGTCCTCTTAACCTTCCAGCACCGGGCAGGCGTCAGTCCGTATACATCGTCTTGCGACTTCGCACGGACCTGTGTTTTTAGTAAACAGTCGCTCCCCACTGGTTTCTGCGACCGAATCCCGCTCCCACCGCAAGGGTGTTCACGGTATTCCGGTCCCCCTTCTCCCGAAGTTACGGGGGCATTTTGCCGAGTTCCTTAACCATAGTTATCTCGTACGCCTTGGTATTCTCTACCTGACCACCTGTGTTGGTTTGGGGTACGGGCCGTGTGTGTGCTCGCTAGAGGCTTTTCTTGGCAGCAGAGGATGACCGAATTCGCCTCAATCGGCTATGCATCACCTCTCAGGATTAATGAGCGACGGATTTGCCTATCGCTCTCCCTACGGGCTTGCCCCAGTATTACCACTGACTGGTACGGCTGCCTTCCTGCGTCACCCCGTCGCTTGACTAGTACCAACGAAGGTTCCACGCAGCCCCCGAACTCCACGCCCCCGAAGGGGAATGATCGATCCGGTTTTGGGTGGTTAGTACCGCTGATTCATCACGGGCGCGCACACACGGGTACGGGAATATCAACCCGTTGTCCATCGACTACGCCTGTCGGCCTCGCCTTAGGTCCCGACTCACCCTGGGCGGACTGGCCTGGCCCAGGAACCCTTGGTCTTTCGGCGGGCAAGGTTCTCACTTGCCTTATCGCTACTCATGCCTGCATTCTCACTCCCCCATCCTCCACCACCGGTTACCCGGCAGCTTCGCTGAATGAGGGACGCTCCCCTACCCAACCTTGCGGTTGTCGCGGCTTCGGCGGTGTGCTTGAGCCCCGCTACATTATCGGCGCACGATCACTTGACCAGTGAGCTATTACGCACTCTTTCAAGGGTGGCTGCTTCTAAGCCAACCTCCTGGTTGTCTCTGCGACTGCACATCCTTTTCCACTTAGCACACGCTTTGGGGCCTTAGCCGGCGATCTGGGCTGTTTCCCTCTCGACGTACGGAGCTTATCCCCCGCCGTCTCACTGCCACGCTTCACACCACGGCATTCGGAGTTTGGCTGACGTCAGTAACCTAGTAGGGCCCATCGGCCATCCAGTAGCTCTACCTCCGTGGTGAAACACGCAACGCTGCACCTAAATGCATTTCGGGGAGAACCAGCTATCACGGAGTTTGATTGGCCTTTCACCCCTACCCACAGCTCATCCCCTCAGTCTTCAACCTAAGTGGGTTCGGGCCTCCACGCGGTCTTACCCGCGCTTCACCCTGGCCATGGGTAGATCACTCCGCTTCGGGTCCAGAACATGCCACTACACCCCTTACGGGGATACGCCCTATTCAGACTCGCTTTCGCTGCGGCTACCCCACTCGGGTTAACCTCGCGACATGTCCCTGACTCGCAGGCTCATTCTTCAAAAGGCACGCCATCACCCCACGAGGAGGCTCTGACGGATTGTAGGCGCACGGTTTCAGGTACTCTTTCACTCCCCTCCCGGGGTACTTTTCACCATTCCCTCACGGTACTAATCCGCTATCGGTCATCGAGTAGTATTTAGGCTTACCGGGTGGTCCCGGCAGATTCACAGCAGATTCCACGGGCCCGCTGCTACTCGGGAGTTGATACTAGGCAGGCGCCGGGTTTTCACGTACCGGGCTCTCACCGTCTACGGCAGACCATCCCAGGCCATTTCCGTTAACTGCGGCACTTTCTGACTGCCTCTCAGCCAGGTAGAGCTGAGACATATCATTCCCACAACCCCGCACACACAACCCCTACCCGGTTAAACATGCGTGCGGTTTCGCCGTTTTCCGCGTTCGCTCGCCACTACTTACGGAATCACAATTGTTTTCTTTTCCTACGGGTACTGAGATGTTTCACTTCCCCGCGTTCCCCCCCGCACCCTATATATTCAGGTGCGGGTAACACGACATCACTCGTGCTGGGTTTCCCCATTCGGAAATCCTCGGATCCACGCTAGGTTGACAGCTCCCCGAGGCATATCGCAGCCTCCCACGTCCTTCATCGGCTCTCGATGCCAAGGCATCCACCATGCGCCCTTAAACACTTATAAACACAAAAACCAAAGAATAAAATTGCACAACAGAACACGCCACCAAAAGGCAGCGCATCCAATTGATGCTCGCAACCACTATCCAATTCTCAAACACCACACCCCACCACCAAGATGGTGGGACAACATCCCGAAACCAGCAGAGATGTTGCCTCAGGACCCAATAGTGTGTCTGGCTTGCTTGTTGTTGTGCACCCGGCTTCCGTCCACTACAGACGAGAACCCCTCACGGCTTACACCCCACCAATTGGAGTGTTTATCGTGGTGCTCCTTAGAAAGGAGGTGATCCAGCCGCACCTTCCGGTACGGCTACCTTGTTACGACTTCGTCCCAATCGCCGATCCCACCTTCGACAGCTCCCTCCCAAAGGGTTAAGCCACTGGCTTCGGGTGTTACCGACTTTCATGACGTGACGGGCGGTGTGTACAAGGCCCGGGAACGTATTCACCGCAGCGTTGCTGATCTGCGATTACTAGCGACTCCGACTTCACGGGGTCGAGTTGCAGACCCCGATCCGAACTGAGACCGGCTTTAAAGGATTCGCTTAACCTCGCGGCATCGCAGCCCTTTGTACCGGCCATTGTAGCATGTGTGAAGCCCTGGACATAAGGGGCATGATGACTTGACGTCATCCCCACCTTCCTCCGAGTTGACCCCGGCAGTCTCTCACGAGTCCCCACCATTACGTGCTGGCAACATGAGACAAGGGTTGCGCTCGTTGCGGGACTTAACCCAACATCTCACGACACGAGCTGACGACAGCCATGCACCACCTGCACACAGGCCACAAGGGAACGCCTATCTCTAGACGCGTCCTGTGCATGTCAAACCCAGGTAAGGTTCTTCGCGTTGCATCGAATTAATCCACATGCTCCGCCGCTTGTGCGGGCCCCCGTCAATTCCTTTGAGTTTTAGCCTTGCGGCCGTACTCCCCAGGCGGGGTACTTAATGCGTTAGCTACGGCACGGATCCCAAGGAAGGAAACCCACACCTAGTACCCACCGTTTACGGCGTGGACTACCAGGGTATCTAATCCTGTTCGCTCCCCACGCTTTCGCTCCTCAGCGTCAGTTACTGCCCAGAGACCCGCCTTCGCCACCGGTGTTCCTCCTGATATCTGCGCATTCCACCGCTACACCAGGAATTCCAGTCTCCCCTGCAGTACTCTAGTCTGCCCGTATCGCCCGCACGCTCACAGTTAAGCCGTGAGATTTCACGAACAACGCGACAAACCACCTACGAGCTCTTTACGCCCAGTAATTCCGGACAACGCTCGCACCCTACGTATTACCGCGGCTGCTGGCACGTAGTTGGCCGGTGCTTCTTCTCCACCTACCGTCAATCCGAGAAAACCCGAACCTTCGTCGATGGTGAAAGAGGTTTACAACCCGAAGGCCGTCATCCCCCACGCGGCGTCGCTGCATCAGGCTTGCGCCCATTGTGCAATATTCCCCACTGCTGCCTCCCGTAGGAGTCTGGGCCGTATCTCAGTCCCAGTGTGGCCGGACACCCTCTCAGGCCGGCTACCCGTCGTCGCCTTGGTAGGCCGTTACCCCACCAACAAGCTGATAGGCCGCGGGCTCATCCCACACCGCAAAAGCTTTCCACCACAGGACATGAATCCCGTGGTCCTATCCGGTATTAGACCCAGTTTCCCAGGCTTATCCCGAAGTGCAGGGCAGATCGCCCACGTGTTACTCACCCGTTCGCCACTCGAGTATCTCCGAGGAGACCTTTCCGTTCGACTTGCATGTGTTAAGCACGCCGCCAGCGTTCGTCCTGAGCCAGGATCAAACTCTCCAAACAAAAGCCCCTCGATAAAGAGGTGAATTCACAATCAGAGATCCCTGACAAGACGCCAATAAACTGGCGTCTAAAAAAACGACTACTCCCTCACACGGGGGTGATAAGATGTAGTCCAAAAAAACTACAACAAAACATAACACCAAACACACTATTGAGTTCTCAAACAACATTTTTTACTCGCACTCGCCCCTCTTCGGGGCAACCCTGCCAGGATAATACAGATCCGGCAGGAAAGTCAAACTCGGATTTTCGATCTTCTCAGTGAAGCCCGCGCCTTCGAGCTTGGCCTTGGCTACTGTACCCGCTCAATCTCCGCTCCCAAAATCCCCAGGTAATCGACGAAAAGTGGGTAGCCACGGTCGATGTGGAACACGTCGTGAACCTCGGTCTCGCCGTCAGCGACCAAGCCCGCCAACACCAAACCGGCGCCGGCGCGGATGTCGGAACACCAGACTGGAGCGCTCGACAACTGAGGCAGACCACGCACTACGGCATGGTGTCCGTCGGTGCGGGCATCCGCTCCCAGCCTGATCATCTCTTCGACGAATCGGAACCTGGCCTCGAACACGTTCTCGGTGATCATCGACGTGCCGTAGGCGATCGACGCCAGTGCGATCGCCATTGGCTGCAAATCGGTCGGAAACCCCGGAAACGGCAAGGTCGCGACATTGACAGCCTTGGGCCGCTCGTACTGCACGATGCGAAAACTGTCGTCGGTCTGCGTAACGGTGGCACCGGTGTCGTACAACTTGTGCAAAACCAGCTGCAGATGCGATGGATCGATACCCGTCACGGTGATGTCGCCACGGGTCATCGCCGCAGCGATACCCCAGGTAGCGGCGACGATGCGGTCGCCAATCACGCGGTGCTCGGTCGGGTGTAACCGGGGAACGCCGGTAATCGTCATCGTCGGCGAGCCGGCACCCTCGATCTGCGCCCCCATCTGATTAAGCATCGTGCAAAGGTCAACCACATCGGGCTCGCGTGCCGCATTGTGGATGGTCGTCACGCCCTCGGCGACCACCGCGGCCATCAAGATGTTCTCCGTAGCCCCGACCGAGGGGAATTCCAGCTGAATCTCCGCGCCGCGCAGGGTGTCTGCCTGGGCCACCACACACCCATGCTCGATATTGCACTGCGCGCCCAGTTGACGCAGGCCAGCCTGGTGCATGTCCAACGGCCGGGACCCGATCGCATCTCCGCCCGGCAGCGCAACCTTGGCCCGTTTACATCGTCCGACCAGGGGTCCGAGCACACATACGGAAGCCCGAAACTGCCGCACTGCCGCGAAGTCTGCGTCATATTTCGGCTCGTCGGGCGAGGTAATGCGGGCCACATCTCCGTCGAGTTCGACGGTGGCGCCGAGCCCGCGCAACACCTCTGCCATCAGCGGCACATCGAGGATGTCGGGGCAGTTGGTGATTGTGCTGGTTCCCTCGGCCAGCAGCGTCGCTGCCATGAGCTTGAGCACACTGTTTTTAGCGCCCCCAACAGCGACTTCGCCTGACAACCGGTTCCCACCGGTGACCACGAATCGCTCCGCCACCCGCGTCAGTCTAGTGAAGCGCTATCAGCTTGTCAGTCAACCAGGTAAGTCATCCGGGTACCGTTTGATCATGGCGATCCATCTGACCCGTATCTACACCCGGACCGGCGACGACGGAACGACAGGATTGAGTGACTTCTCCAGGGTTTCCAAGAACGATCCGCGCCTGGTGGCCTACGCAGACTGTGACGAAGCCAACTCCGCGATCGGCGTTGCAGTCGCGATGGGCAGCCCCGATCCACAACTCGCCGACGTGTTGCGGCAGCTCCAAAACGACTTGTTCGACGCCGGAGCGGACCTGTCGACACCGCTGAAACGCTTCCATGACCAGCCGGAGCACGCTACGCTGCGCATCACCGAGGCCTACGTCGAACGGCTCGAGGGCTGGTGTGACAAATATAACGAGACCCTGCCCGCCTTGAATTCGTTTGTGCTGCCGGGTGGTTCGCCTTTGTCCGCACTGCTGCACGTCGCCCGCACAGTCGCACGGCGGGCTGAGAGGTCGGCCTGGGCCGCTGTCGAAGCGGACCCCGAAGGCGTCAGTGCGCTGCCCGCGAAATATCTGAACCGGCTCTCGGATCTGCTGTTTATTCTGGCGCGAGTCGCCAACCCGGACGGCGATGTGCTGTGGCGACCGGGCGGCAATAGGCCCAGCGCCGGATAGATCAGAAGCTAAGCGCTCCAACAGCAACTGCCGACAGGTGCGTCGAGCAGCCACTGTTCGGGCCGCTGCTCACCGCGCGAACGAGAGCCGTCAGCGGCTCCGCTTTTGGGCACGAGGCGAAGGACGAGACTCGAGCCAAGACAGAAATGCGGTCAACGCACCCTGATCGAGCGCGAGTTCGGAGCCGGGTCTGCGGTCCTGGGTGCTGTCGCGCAGTTCGAGAACCACGATCTTGTCGGTCATGATGTCGTACTCGTCGCCGCGGGGTCCCCGCCGAGCGATGATCTCGACACCTCGTCGGCTGAGCCGCCGATCTGGCCATAAGCGCAAACTCGACAAGCGGTAGAACCGCGCCTCGCCGCCGCGGTAGCGGATGACGCCGTGACGCCACCCGTGTCCTCCGATAGCCGGGATATCACGCATGATCCCGGCGGTGCCGCCCTGGCGCAGCTTCCATAACCGGTAGCTCAGCGCAAGCACCGCCATACCCAACAGGACAACCAGCACGACCATGCCGACCATGGGCGCGCTCACCGGGCTGTTAGTCGATCGCGCCGACGGCGCGCAATCTAGCGCGACCCCTGGCGGCGGTACGGGGATCGTCGGATTCGGAGTCCTGCCTCGCCACAGCCTCATCGATCTCGGACTCGAACTCCGCGGATTCAGCCAGAATGCTGACCCCGGCGTCCGTCACCGACATGAAGCCACCGTCCACTGCGATCCGCAGATCCTTGTCGCCATCGCGTTCAACGCGCACCATCGCGTCGTCGACCAACTGGGCCACCAACGGGATATGGTTCGGGAGAATTCCGATCTCACCGACGGTAGTGCGGGTGAAAAGAAACGTTCCCGCGCCCGACCAGATCTTCCGATCGACAGCAACGATCTCGACGTTCAATTCGGCCATGTCACACCACCTTTCGACTTAGCAGGAGACCAGCCACTACAGTTTGGCGCCGAGGCTCTCGGCCTTCTTAGCCAAGTCGTCCAGCCCACCGATGAGGAAGAACGCCTGCTCAGGCACGTGGTCGAACTCGCCCTTGCACAACCGGTCAAACGCCTCGATGGTCTCCTTGACCGGCACCGTCGAACCCGGCTGACCAGTGAACTGCTCGGCCGCCATCATGTTCTGGGACAGGAACCGCTCGATCCGGCGGGCCCGGTTGACCAGCTGCTTGTCCTCTTCGGACAGCTCGTCGATACCCAGAATCGCAATGATGTCCTGAAGGTCCTTGTAGCGCTGCAGGATTCGGATGACTTCCTGCGCCACCCGATAGTGCTCGTCACCAACCACACCGGGGTCCAGGATGGTCGAGCTGGATGCCAGCGGGTCCACCGCGGGGAAGATGCCCTTGGAGAACACCGCACGCGAGAGCTCGGTGGTGGCGTCCAGGTGCGCGAACGTGGTGGCCGGCGCCGGGTCGGTGTAGTCGTCGGCGGGCACATAGACGGCCTGCATCGACGTAATCGAGCGTCCCCGCGTCGAAGTGATTCGCTCCTGCAGCTCGCCCATCTCGTCAGCCAGCGTGGGCTGGTAACCCACGGCTGACGGCATGCGGCCCAGCAGTGTGGACACCTCCGAGCCGGCCTGGGTGAACCGGAAGATGTTGTCGATGAACAGCAGCACGTCCTGGCCGGCCTCATCGCGGAACCACTCCGCCATGGTCAGCGCGGACAGCGCAACGCGCATACGGGTGCCGGGCGGCTCGTCCATCTGGCCGAACACCAGCGCGGTGTCCTTGAGCACGTTGGCTTCCTGGAGCTCGACCCACAGGTCGTTGCCCTCACGGGTGCGCTCCCCCACGCCGGCGAACACCGACGTACCACCGAAGTTACGAGCGATACGGTTGATCATCTCCTGGATCAGGACCGTCTTGCCCACGCCGGCACCGCCGAACAGCGCGATCTTGCCACCACGCACATATGGAGTCAGCAGGTCGACGACCTTCAGGCCGGTCTCGAGCATCTCGGTGCGAGGCTCGAGGTCCTCGAAGGCCGGCGGCTTGCGGTGAATCGACCAGTGCTCGAAGTCTTCTCCGTAGCCGGGTTCGTCCAAGCAGTCCCCGAGCGCGTTGAAAACGTGACCCTTGACACTCTCACCGACTGGAACCGAGATCGGTCGGCCCGTGTCAGTGACCTCCGTACCACGGACCAGGCCGTCGGTGGGTTGCAGCGAGATCGTGCGCACCAAGCTGTCGCCGAGGTGCTGCGCCACCTCCAACGTGAGGGTTTTTGCGAGCGACCCGAAGTCGATCTTCGCATGCAGAGCGTTAAACAGCTCGGGAACAGAACCGCGGGGGAACTCGACGTCGACGACCGGCCCGGTGACCCGCACCACGCGGCCGCTGGTCTCTGAACTTGCAGACTTGTCAGTCTTTTCGGCTGTAACAGTCATATCTTTCTTCGCTTCCTCGTGGGCCTGTCTAGCGAGCGTCCGCCAGCGCGTTTGCGCCACCGACGATTTCGCCAATCTCCTGGGTGATCTGGGCCTGGCGCTCCCGGTTTGCCATCAGTGTCAGCGCCTTGATCAGGTCGTCGGCGTTATCGGTCGCCGACTTCATCGCCCGCTGACGCGACGCTAGCTCCGATGCCGCAGATTCGAGCATCGCCGCATACACGCGGGTAGTCAGATACCTCGGCAAAAGAGACTCGAACAGCGTGGTCGCATCCGGTTCAAATGAGTAGAGCGTCCTCGGGCCGGTTTCCTCGACGTACTCCACGACCATGGGTGCCATCCGGCGTGCCTCGGTCGACTGCGACAGCATCGATTTGAACTCGGTGAACACGATGTGCAGTTCGTCAACGCTCTGCTCGTTGTCGGACTGCAAGTCCTCGCCTTCGCCAGCGCCCAGCATGAACGCATCTACCAGCGTGGAAGCGATCTCCGCGGCATTCTCGTACTTCGGCTGCTCGGAGAAACCCGTCCACGATTGGGCGATGTCCCAATTGCGGAATGTGTAGTAAGCCAACGCCTTGCGGCCCACAACATAGAGAACCGGTTGCTTGCCCTCCTCACGCAGAAGTGAGAAGAGTTCCTCGGAACGCCGGAAGACATTGGCGTTGTACGCACCGCATAGACCGCGGTCAGAGGACACCACCAAAACCCCCGCCCGCTTCGGCTCCGGGTGCTCAACCAACAAGGGATGGTCGAGAGCGGCGTCCGCAGCCAGGGTGGTGAGCATCTGAGTGATCTGGTCGGCGTAGGGCCGGGCGGACTCGAGTCGAGCCTGCGCCCTGGCGATGCGCGACGTCGCGATCAGCTCCTGAGCCTTGGTGATCTTCTTGATCGATCCGGCCGAGCGGATCCGTCCGCGCAGTTCGCGAAGTGTGGCAGCCATCTCATATACCTATGTGTGCTATTTCTTCTTCTGCGGCGCGGGCTTCTTGACCTTCACCGATTCTTTGCCCAGCTCTCCCTCATCCATGGCCTCGACATGCTCGTCGGGGACCACGGATTCACCACTGGACGACGCGAAGCCCTTCTTGAAGTGGTTGATCACTTTCGTCAGTGCTTCCTCAGTTTCCTCGGTGAGCTTCTGCGTGTCACGGATGGTGCTCAGCAGTGTCTCTTCGGAGGCCCGAATGTGGTCCAGCAGTTCGGTTTCGAAACGCCGGACGTCCTCGACGGGCACCGAGTCCAGGTGACCGCCGGTGCCCAGGAAGATGGAAACGACCTGCTCTTCGACGGGCATCGGCTGGTACTGCGGCTGCTTGAGCAGCTCTACCAGCCGGGCACCGCGGTCCAGCTGTGCCTTCGACGTGGCGTCAAGGTCGGAGGCGAAAGCGGCAAAGGCTTCCAGCTCGCGGTACTGCGACAGGTCCAGACGGAGGCTTCCCGCCACCTCTTTCATTGCCTTGATCTGTGCCGCACCACCGACTCGGGACACCGAGACGCCGACGTTGATGGCCGGGCGAACGCCCTGGTTGAACAGATCGGTCTCGAGGAAGCACTGCCCGTCCGTAATCGAAATGACGTTGGTCGGGATGTAGGCCGAGATGTCGTTGGCCTTGGTCTCGATGATCGGAAGACCGGTCAACGAGCCGCCACCGAGTTCGTCGGACAGCTTTGCGCAGCGCTCCAGGAGCCGCGAGTGCAGATAGAACACGTCGCCCGGATATGCCTCACGGCCAGGCGGACGGCGCAGCAGCAGCGAGATAGCCCGGTATGCCTCGGCCTGCTTAGTCAGATCGTCGAAGACGATCAGGACGTGCTTACCGGCGTACATCCAGTGCTGAGCGACGGCCGAGCCAGTGTAAGGGGCAAGCCATTTGAAGCCGGCGGAGTCCGACGCGGGGGCCGCGACGATGGTCGTGTAGTCCATCGCGCCGCCCTCTTCCAGGGCGCGCCGCACCGAAGCGATCGTGGTGCCCTTCTGCCCGATGGCCACGTATACGCAGCGCACCTGCTTCTTGGGATCACCGGTCTCCCAGTTCTGGCGCTGGTTGAGGATGGTGTCGACGCAGACCGCGGTCTTGCCGGTCTTGCGGTCGCCGATGATCAGCTGACGCTGACCGCGGCCGATCGGGGTCATGGCGTCGATCGCCTTGATGCCGGTCTGCAGCGGTTCCTTGACGCTTTGACGCTGAACCACCGACGGTGCTTGCAACTCGAGGGCCCGCCGCGTCTCGGCCTCGATGTCTCCCCGGCCATCGATCGGCTGTCCGAGCGGGTTGACCACCCGCCCCAAGAATGCGTCGCCGACGGGAACCGACAACACCTGGCCGGTGCGCTTGACCTGCTGGCCTTCTTCGATCTTCTCGAAGTTACCCAGGATCACCGCGCCAACACTGTGTTCGTCGAGGTTGAGGGCCACGCCGAGCACACCGCCGGGGAACTCGAGCAGCTCCTGCGTCATCACGGACGGTAAACCTTCGACGTGCGCGATACCGTCCCCGGCGTCGACAACGGTGCCGACTTCCTCGCGGGAGGTATCCGCGGTGAAGGAGCCTACGTACTCTTCGATCGCGCTCTGAATGTCATTAGCGGAGATTGTCAACTCGGCCATGGCTGCTGTCTTCCTACTTTTGGGTTGTGCTGGCTGGTTCGTGTTCAGTCGGGCTTCGTCATCAATCAGGCAACTGAGCCTCGGCAGCGGTCAAACGCGACGAGAGCGTTCCGTCGATCACTTCGTCACCCACGGCAATCGACAGACCCCCCAACAACGTGGGATCCGTTTGGAGCTGCACGGTCACGGGGTGACCGTAGATGCGACTCAGCACCTCAGTAACGCGGGTGCGCTGCGAATCGCTGAGCTCGGCGGCCGCGCTGACTTGTGCGACAACTTCCCCGCGTCGAGCCACGGCCACCTCGGCCAACAGCAGCACGGCGTCCTCGGCCGGCTGACCTCGCAGGAGTTCGACCGTCTGGGACAGCAATGCGACTGCAATCGGACTGATGTCGCCCGCGCTGTCGAGGACTTTGCGCAGCAATCCAACTCGGCCCTCGGCCGGAACCACATAGTCGCCGAGCAAGATGGAGAGGCGCGGTTGCGCGTCCAAGATGCGGGAGAACCGGAACAGCTGGTCCTCGACCTCGTCGACCTGTCCGTCACGCTCGGCGACTTCCAGCAGGGCCTGCCGAGACACATGCTCGATGGCGTCGATCAGATCGGAGCTTGCCGACCACCGCTCCGTGACGGCGGCTCGCAGTACATCCAGCGCGGGATTGCCGACCTGGCCGGATATCAGCCGCTCCAACAGCCGAATCCTGGGTGCTGCGTCTTCGGCTGGCACCGTGAGGTAGCGGGTGACGGTGACTTCGCGTTGTAGCAGTTGGGCTACCGACACGAGGTCGCTGGCCAGAGCGGAAAGTGCCGCATTGTCCAGGCCCTTGGCCAAACCGGCGCCCTTGTCGACCAAGCTGCCCAGCGCCCGCCGACTGGCCGACCGCATCTTGGCCGCCACCGGACGCTCGACTTCTGCCGCTGCCGGCGCCATCGCGTCGAGCTCGTCGAGGAAGCGGTCGACCGTGGCCGCCTGCTGCGCCGGGTCGGCAACGTAATTGCGCACCAATTCGCTTGCCTGGCGGACTGATTCGTGGCCCAGCTCCAAGCGCAGCTGACGGGTCAGCTGAGTTCGGAGCAGCTCGACCTGACGAGAACCTTGGACCTTGATCCGTTCGGCTTCGACACCCGCCTGGGTCTGCATCTGCGCCGTGATACGCTTGGCACCTTCCTTGGCCTCTTCGACGACCTGCTCAGCCTCCGCCTTGGCGGCCTCCACCGCTTTACTGTGCGCGGTGGAGGCCGCCAAGAGCCGCTCGGCGGCGGTAGCCGCGTCTGCCAGTTGCTGCCGAACCGTGTCCTGGCGGGCTGCCATCATGCGCCGCACGGGCGGCACGACGTAACGCCACACCAGAAAAACGATGGCCGCGAAACCAACTAGCTGTCCGATGAATGTCGACATGGTTTGCTACCCCGTCGCAGCTGGAGTAGTCACGTCGACACCAACGATCCGGCTGGCCAGCGTCGCCGACATTGTTCCCACGTTGGCACGCAAATCCAGTTCCACAGCGTCCCTCTCGCGCTTCAGTTGCTCGTTGGCCTGCTGCAATGTCGATGCCACTTCCTGTTCAGCGTGGGCACGCGCATCCTCGACGACCTTACGACCCTCGGCCCGGGCGTTGACCCGATAGGACGACGCCTGTACCCGGGCTTCGGCCATGGCTGCCTCGTAGTCCGCCTGGGCGGCCGTGAACTGCTCGGCCGATTTCTTGTTGTCGGCCAGCGTCTTGGCAACCATGGCGTCGCGTTCACGCAACACCTTCAGGATCGGCGGTACGACAAATGTGCCGATGACCGCAAGCACCACCAAGAAGATGGCCAGCACGAAGAAAAACGTCCCGTTGGGAACGAGGAAGTTGTTTGTGCCGCCTTCCTCTGCTGCCTGGCCCGAAGCCAGGACAATAGAGTTCACGTCATCCATTACTACCCATCACAACCATTTCAACGGTTACAGCTGCCGAATTACTTAACGGGCGTGGCGAAGACGAACAGCGCCATGAACGCCAGGTTGATAAAGTAGGCGGCCTCAACCAGACCGACGGTGATGAAGAACGGCGTGAACAGCCGTCCCTGCGCCTCGGGTTGGCGGGCAACACCGGAGATCAGAGCGTTACCGGCGATACCGTCACCGATACCGGCGCCGATCGCGCCACCAGCCATGATGAGTCCACCGCCGATGAGGGCGCCGGCAGCGATAGTGGGGTCCATTACTTTATCCTCCTTGATAACTCTGGTAGCGGTTTACCAGGTTCCGGTACTGGTATGGGGTCGGGATTTTCTAGGCAGTTTCTCGCAGTATTAGTGGTGGTCCTCTTCTAGCTCCATTGCTTGGCTGAAGTACAAGATCGTCAACAGCGCGAAAATGAAGGCCTGGATCGCGCCGACGAACAAGTCAAAGGACTTCCAGATCGCATTCGGTGCCCACATGATGTAGGGCGGGAAGAGCGCGATGAGCGCGACCAAAATTCCGCCGGCAAAGATATTGCCGAAAAGACGCAGCGACAGCGAGATCGGCTTGGCGATTTCTTCGACGAGGTTGATCGGCGCCAGGATTGGCACGTGCCCCTTGAGCAGCTTGATGGGGTGGCCGACGATGCCGCGACGCCAGAAGCCGGCCGCGTGATAGCAGACGAAGACGAACAGCGCCAGCGCCAGCACGTAGTTGATGTCTGCGGCCGCGGGCTTGAGCAACTCGGTGGTCTGCCCGTGTTCGTCGGTGTACTGCACCGGGAGGACTGACAGCCAGTTCGAGATCAAGATGAAGACGAAGATGGTTACCGCGAGCGGCAGCACAAAGGGCGCGATCCGCATCCCGATTGCGCTTTCGACCTGGCCGCGCATCTGGATGGTGATCGCTTCGAAGAACAGCTGCACCCCACCGGGCACCGCGGTCGAGGTGACCTTGGAGCGCAGGTAGAACGCCAACGCGAGCAAAATGAGCGCGGCGATCGCCGTCGACAGCACCGTGTCGGTGTTGACGGTCATGCCCAGCCAGGTCGCGGTGTGGTGCTCGCCGACCTCAATCTGGGCAGCCAGGATCGACTCAGTCATCGCTGGCGGTACTCCCTTCCGATCCCTTGAAAACGCCACTGTCCGAGCCGACGGGCTGGTTCTACGCATCGTCGGCCGCAAAGTCCCCGGTACGTAGCTTCTTCCAGACCGGCAGTGCCGTGGATGCCACCAGCAGCAGCTGGAAGAGCGCCAACCCGAACACCACGCCAAGTCCGGCCGGCCGGAAAATATACGCGATGATCAGCGCCATGATGGTAATGACCGCGACCCGAGCGGCCGAGTTGAGTGCCATCGACCTTTTCAGCGGGTGGTCCCGGCCGGTGATCGACTCCACCGACCGCCGGACCAACAGGGCGTTGAGCAAACCGAGCAGCAGCCCAATGCCGAGAAACACTCCGACCATCAGGTGACCGACCAGTCCGGCGACCACAGTGGCAACCGCGGTGAGTCCAAGGCTGATCACCAATAGACGAACCGGACGGAAAGCAACAGAGGGAAACACCAACGGCGCGTCCTGCGCTGGTGTTGTCACTGCAGCACCTCAATCCCCGGTTAGTGGAGCGGAAACCGCCCGATCGACTGATCGGTGGCCCGCCGAGCGTATCGCAACGGTTGGGCTGGTTTCACCCAAGGGGTAGCTCCCTGTGTCGGTCGTTAACTGGCGCGGTCAGATAGGCATCCGCCGGGCCGGGTGCCGGCAACCCACGAGGTTTATTTCGGGGCTCTACCAGGACCGTACCACAAGGTAGATGCCACTACTACCGCCTGTCGTAGACGTGCCCTAGTCCGGGTCGTAGTAGTCGTCGCGACGACGCAGCAACGGGATCGCTGTCACAACCCCGGCGACTACCAGTGCGCCGAGCATCACCGCCGCGGTGTGGCGAGGGTCCACGAAGATCGTGCTGGCCGCCCCGAAGGCGACGATGCCCACCCATAGGTAGATGAGCAGCACGACCCGGGGATGCGAATGGCCGATCTGCAGCAAGCGGTGGTGAAGATGCATCTTGTCGGGGCTGAATGCGCTTCGTCCGGCGCGGGTGCGGCGCACGATTGCCAGTAACAGGTCCAGCATCGGCACGAACATCACCGCCACCACCAGCAAGAACGGCGATAGCAGGGCAAACACGTCCCGGGCCCCGTAGGCGTTCTGGGAGATGGGCCCCGCGGCGGTGGTGGAGGCCGCGGCAAGCATCAAACCGACCAGCATTGAACCGGAATCGCCCATGAAGATCTTGGCTCGGTGGAAATTGTGCGGCAAGAACCCGAGACAGGCCCCTGCGAGCACCACCGAGATCACCGCTGGCGGATAGAAAAGTACGTCGCCGCCATGGTCACGAAGCAACCCCACCGAGAAGGTGCAGATCGCCAAGGCCGTGATGAGGCCCAGCCCAGCCGCCAGCCCATCGAGTCCGTCGACGAAGTTCATGGCGTTGACGATGGACACGGTCAACGCGAGGGTGAGCAAAATGGACGAGGCTTGGTCCAAGACGATGGTCCCGACACCACCCAGCGGGATGTAGAGCACGCTCCAGGCGACGCCCATGGTGACCAACACGCTAGCTGCGGTGATCTGACCGGCAAACTTCGTCAGGGCATCCAGACCCCACCTGTCATCGATCAGACCGATACCCATGATCACCGCACCCGCGACGAGCACCGCGGGCATGCCGGTCGAATAGACGAACCCGCGGGTGAGGGCGGGAAGTTGGGAGGCGAGAAAGACCGCGGCGAGCACCCCGAGGAACATCGCCAGCCCACCCATGCGAGGGGTGGGTGTCACGTGGACGTCGCGTTCGCGCGGGTAGGCGACCGCGCCCAGGCGAGTCGCCAAGACGCGAACCGGCCCGGTCGCGAAATACGTGATGATCGCTGCGGTTAACCCGACGAGCGCAAGCTCACGCAGCGGGACACCGGCGCTGCGAACCGAAAGGGCGAGCAAGCCGTCGGCAACGCTGGACACCACGAGACCCTACTTCACCAACCTGAGAACCCGAATAGCCGCGCCCGGCCGCAGCGCCCAGCGGCAGCCACCACGACGGTGCTATGCGGTCAGCGTTGTCGCGTCCACTCCGAGCACGTCAGCGATCCGCTCGGCGCTGACCGGTCCCGGACGCAGGATGCGCGGGGCCCCGGTGAGGTCGACGATCGTCGAGGCGGCCTGCTGCGCCGCGGGACCACCATCCAGGTAGACGTCGACCAGATCGCCGAACTGATTACGTGCATCCGCGACGTCGACCGCCGGCGGCTGCCCCGAGACGTTGGCGCTGGAAACCGCCATGGGGCCCACCTGGCGCAACAACTCGATGGCCACCGGGTGCAACGGCATGCGCAGCATCACGGTGCCGTGCGCGTTGCCGAGGTCCCACTGCAGGGACGGCGCTTGCACCACAACCAGGCTCAAGGCGCCCGGCCAGAATGCACGGATCAGTTCACGCGCTCCAGCGGGCATCGAGAAAACCAGCCCCTCGATGGTGTGCCAGGAGCCCACCAGCACGCCCACCGGCATATCGCGCCCGCGCCCCTTGGCTGACAGCAGCGCGTTCACCGCGGCACTGTCGAATGCGTCGGCACCGATCCCATAGACGGTGTCCGTCGGCATTACGACCAGCCGACCGGCTTTGAGCGCCCCTGCCGCAGAAGCGATCCCGTTGGAACGCTGGTCGGGGTCGGCGCAGTCGAACACCTCACTCATGGGCGCTGGCCCTCCTTCGCATTCGCTTCGCCCCGCATCCTCACCGCAGCTGTCACCGAACCAGCCTCTTGACGGCGGTCACGAACCTTGGCCGTCCGGCCAGATCTTGCCGAGCCACGATGTCCTCGAAAACGCCTGCGCTTTCAATACATTCAACGGTCTGCCGCGCGGTGGTGTCGTCGTGTTCGACGGCGAACCGCCCGCCGGGACGCAACCAACGGCCGGCCAGCCGTACGACGTGGGGTATCACCGCCATCCCGTTCGGCCCTCCAAACAGCGCACTATGCGGATCATGCTGTGCTACTTCAGGTTCCAGAACAGCGCCGTCGGGAATGTATGGCGGGTTGGTCACCACGAGGTCGACCTGTCCATCGAGTTCGGGCATCAGCCCCGGAGTGGTGACATCGGCTCGCACCAGTTCCACCTTGGTGCCCACGGAATTGCGGTGTGCGTACTCGAGCGCAGCGGCCGAATCGTCGACGCCAAGAATCCGCGCCGCGGGCCAACGGTTGGCCAACGCGACTGCCAACGCGCCGGATCCGGTACACAGGTCAACAATGACGGGGTCTTCGGAAAGCTGTTGTGCACCAGTCCATTCCAACACTGCCTCGGTCTCTGGGCGCGGCACGAAGACACCCGGACCGACCTGCAACTCCACCGGCCCAAACTGCACCGTGCCGATGAGATGCTGCAACGGCACCCTGCGTGATCGGGCGGTCACCATGCCTTGGTACTGACCGAGAGCATCGGTATCAAGCGGATCGCCAGGCAGGTACAGCAGACCGCGGTCGGTGCCGGTCAGGTGAGCGGCCAACCATTCGGCATCACCACGTGCAGAGTCGATCCCGGCTTCGGCAAGAAGCGCCGCAGCGGAGTCGATCGCGTGGCGCAGCGAGGTCATGACTGCTGCAGCCGGGCCTGTTTGTCAGCGGCAGCCAGTGCGTCGAATAGAGCGTCCAGATCGCCATCGAGGACCTGGTCGAGGTTGTGGGACTTGTAGCCGATTCGGTGATCGGTGATCCGGTTCTCGGGGAAGTTGTAGGTGCGGATGCGTTCGCTACGGTCCACGGTTCGTATCTGGCTGGCCCGATCCGCCGAGGCGTCAGCCATCGCCTGCTCTTCGGCGATCGCCTGCAGACGAGCCCCGAGCACCTGCATGGCACGGATCTTGTTCTGCAGCTGCGAGCGTTCGTTTTGGCAGGTGACCACGATCCCGGTGGGCAGGTGGGTAATCCGCACCGCGGAGTCGGTGGTGTTGACCCCCTGGCCGCCCTTGCCCGACGACCGGTAGACGTCGATGCGCAAGTCCGACTCGTCGATCTGCACCTCGCCGACTTCCTCGGGCTCGGGGTAGACAAGTACGCCGGCCGCCGAGGTATGCACGCGACCTTGAGATTCGGTTACCGGGACCCGCTGCACCCGGTGCACCCCGCCCTCGAACTTCATCCGCGACCACACGCCGTCGGCCGTGTCGCCCTTGCTTGCGATGGCCAGCGTCGCGTCCTTGTAGCCGCCCAGATCCGAGGTGGTCTCCCCGAGCACCGTCACGGTCCAGCCGTGGCGTTCGGCATAGCGGATATACATTCTGGCCAGGTCGGCAGCGAATAGCGCCGATTCTTCGCCACCCTCGCCAGACTTGACTTCGAGCACGATGTCGTCGGCGTCATGCGGGTCGCGCGGCGCCAACATGTCGGTGAGCTGCGAGTCCAGTTCGGCGACCCGGGCCTCCAGTTCGGCGGCTTCGGCGGCAAACGACTCGTCGGTGGCCGCCAATTCGTGCGCGGTCTCCAGATCTTCGCGCGCGGCTACCAGCTTGCGGTAGGTGGCCACGATCGGTGCCAAGCGGGCAAACCGACGTCCGGCTTTGCGCGCCTCGTCGGGCCTGCTGTGCAGTTCTGGATCCGCCAACGCGCGCTCAAGGTCTGCGTGTTCGGCGAGCAGGACGTCAATCGTCTGCACCGGCGCTGCCATCTCACACCTCCTGCCAGCTCCTACCGCAAACACGAACCGACGCCCGGCCTGTGCTGCTCATGCACAGTTCGGGCGTCGGTAATCCAGCTACTTGTCGGCCGCCGCCTGGTCCTTGTCGGCTCCGGCCTTGCGCTTGCCGTAGCGACGCTCGAAGCGGGCAACCCGACCACCGCTGTCGAGGATCTTCTGCTTGCCGGTGTAGAACGGATGGCACTGCGAGCAAACCTCGGCCACGATACGGCCGCCCTGCTTGGTGCTCCGCGTCTGGAACGTGTTTCCGCACCCGCAGAACACAGTGGTCTCCTCGTAGGTGGGATGAATGTCAGATTTCATGCTGTCCTCTTCGATCGTCAGCCGCTCGTGCCCTCCGGTGCTCCCCGATGTTCAAGCGGCGGTCAGGCTTGACTCAAGAACCTGAGGCAGTTCTGGGTGGTCGAGCCTCGATTATGCCAGGTCAACCACCATCACCCCAAACACCGAGATCTGCGCGCGCATTCCCTGGCACCCGCAGCCGGTGTATTGCTCTAGTCGTTGTCCATATTTCCTGGTGTGGTCTTGGAGACCTGCACGAGGAACTCGTAGTTGTTCTTGGTCTTCCGCAGCTGCGACATCATCAGGTCGATGGCCTGGTGGGAATCCAGGCCGGACAGCACGCGACGCAGCTTGTGGACGATGGCGAACTCGTCAGGTGAGAGCAGCAGCTCATCTTTACGGGTACCCGACGGGTTTACGTCGACCGCGGGGAAGACGCGCCGTTCGGCGATCTTGCGGTCCAGCTTGAGCTCGGCGTTGCCGGTGCCCTTGAACTCTTCGAAGATGACGGTGTCACCGGTGGAGCCAGTCTCGACCATCGCGGTCGCGATGATGGTCAGCGAGCCGCCTTCTTCGATGTTGCGTGCCGCGCCCAGGAATCGCTTGGGCGGGTACAGCGCGGTGGAGTCGACACCACCGGACAGGATCCGGCCCGATGCCGGTGACGCGTTGTTGTAGGCACGCCCCAACCGGGTGATGGAGTCCAGCAGCACCACGACGTCTTTGCCCTGCTCCACGAGGCGCTTGGCACGCTCGATGGCCAGCTCCGCGACCGACGTGTGGTCGGATGGCGGTCGGTCGAACGTTGAGGCGATGACCTCACCCTTGACCGAACGCGTCATGTCGGTGACCTCCTCGGGCCGCTCGTCGACGAGCACGACCATGAGGTGGCATTCCGGATTGTTCTTGGTAATGGCGTTGGCGATGTCCTGCAGGATCGTCGTCTTACCGGCCTTGGGGGGCGAGACGATCAGCGCGCGCTGGCCCCTGCCAATCGGCATGATCAGATCGATGACCCGTGTGGTCAGCCGCTCTGGGGTGGTTTCCAAGCGAAGACGCTGGTTGGGGTAGAGCGGCATCAGCTTGCCGAATTCGGGCCGCTTCTTGGCGTCTTCGACCGATCCCCCGTTGACGCTGTCCAACCGCACCAGCGGGTTGAATTTCTGCCGCTGGTTGGGCTGCTCGCCTTCGCGCGGAACCCGAACGGCGCCGGTGACCGCGTCGCCGCGGCGCAGGCCGTTCTTGCGCACCATGTTCATCGACACGTAGACGTCGTGCGGGCCGGCAAGGTAGCCGGAGGTACGCACAAAGGCGTAGTTGTCGAGCACGTCAAGAATGCCGGCGACCGGCTGGACGACGTCGTCCTCACGCAACTCGGAGTCGGAACCGTCACCCGAGCGCTCCCCACGACGCCGGCGGTCGCGGAATCGGCGTCCTCGCCGGCCCTGCCGCCCTTCGCCATCGTCTTCGCCGCGCGATTGCTGGCCACCCGAGCCCTGCTGGCCGGTGCCTTGGTCACCGCCCGACTCCGCTGCTCCCCCGTCAGTCTTGGCGTCTTCTGGATTCTTTTCCGGCGCCTTCTGATTGTTGTCGGCATCGCCGCCGGCGGCCCGTTTCCCTCGTCTATCTGTGCTTTCGCCAGCCGAGTCGGCGCCGTCACGTGACGACGTTCCCGAGTCACGCGAGGATCTGCGCCGCTCGCGGCGCACCGCGGCGTCAGATGAGGCGTTTTGCTCCTGTTGAGGAGCGTCTTTGGTGGCCTCGTCGACCGCCGGGGCCTCGGGACTCGCCGAGGACTTCTGTTCGCCGGAATCCGAGGTCGGCTCGGCGGCCGCGGGCGTGCCGTTGGCGCGGTCCCGAAATTCTTGGATCGCGGCGATCAGCTCGTTCTTACGCATGCCCGACGTCCCCTTGACACCAACTTGGTTGGCCAGCGCACGCAGTTCGGGCAGCACCATGGTGGCCAGCGCGCCGGTCGGCGCAGCAGTATTGAGGTCGGAACTGTCTTTTGTCACGGAATCCGACTTCTTATCAGCGTCGGTGCTTTCGCCAGCCGTGATGAGGTCCGTATCAGTCACGGAATTCCTTTCTTTCCCCCGCTTGATTACGTCATACGAGGGTTCGTTGCATTCAGCCAAATTGCCGAGTGCGCCCAATCATCGACTCCCCAACGGTGGTCGCCAGGATCTGCGGCGAATACGGCGAACCTCGTCCCCGAGAAGAATTGGTGGTGTCCTAGCTGCAAGGCAGTATGTGTGCAGAAGCAGATGCTGCGATTGCTGGACGGCTCCGAGGATAGCCCGCTTCCTGGCCGGAAGCAAGCAAACGGCAAGCATCACGAAAAATGCCCGTGAAGCGCCCTCGGTGGATCACGTAAAAATGCCCGCGAAACGGTCGATCCTCAGCAGGCATGGGAAGTGGGCTGTCGATGTCGTCTCGGGCCGAGATCACCGCGAAGTTCGCCAGGGCGTATGTGGGGGCGCCGAAGGCGGACAAGGGGCAGATTCTGGATCAGGTGGTGGCGGTCACCGGCTGGTCGCGTGACAACGCCCGGCGGCGGTTGAGGGCGGCGGCCGCGCCGCCGGGAGCGGGTCGGCAGGTCGCCAAACGGACTCGCCGGCAACGCAATCCGAAGTACTCCTAGGATGCGCTCAAGGTGTTGCAGAAGGTGTGGGCGGCCTCAGGCGGGCAGTGCGGCCGGTACCTGGCCGCTTCCATGGCACTTCAGTTGGATGCTCTAGAACGCCACGGCGAACTGGTGGACGGCCGTGACCGTTACGGCCCGGCGGTGCGTGCCGAGCTGTTGGCGATGAGCAGCGCCACGATCGACCGCTACCTGCGCGGCGCCAAGGCCCGCGACCAGATCTCGGGTGTGTCGACGACGAAACCCTCCCGCTGCTGCGGTCCTCGATCACCATCTGCAAAGCAGGCGATGAGGCCGAAGAATCTCCGGGGTTCTTCGAAGGCGACACCGTGGCGCACTGCGGCCCGACACTGAAAGGTGAGTTCGCCCGCACGGTCAACCTCACCGACATGCACATCGGCTGGGTGTTCACCCGCACGGTGCGCAACAACGCCCACCCCACATCCTGGGCGCCCTCAAAACCGGAATTACTAAAATCCCTATAAGGTAACGGGTTTGGACTTCGACAACGGCACCGAATTCCTCAATAAGGCGGTCATCAAGTGGGCCGCGGACATGGAGATCTTCTTCACCCGCTCACGGCCCTACAAGAAGAACGACCAGGCCACCATCGAGTCCAAAAACAACCACCTCGTGCGTCGCTACGGGTTCTACTACCGCTACGACACCGACGAAGAACGCGCCGTGCTCAACCGGCTGTGGCACCTGGTCAACGACCGGCTCAACTACCTGACCCCCACCATCAAACCCATCAGCTACGGCTGCAGCCGCGACGGTCACCGCCGCCGGCTCTACGACAAGCCCCAGACCCCCCCTGGACCGGCTGCTGGCCGCCGGAGTCCTCTCAGCGGCCCAACAAACAGAGCTGCTCACCTACCGCAACAGCCTCAACCCCGCCGCGATCGCCCACCAGATCGCCGACCTGCAAGCCGCCCTGCTCAGACTCGCCAAAGACAAGACCGAACAGCTCTACCTCGCCGCCATACCCGCCGCTCTACCCGCCCTCAAAGCCGGCATCCGCATCAAAAGCAAGACCACCACCTGACCCCGATTTCGCGGGCATTCCTTACGTGATGCATGAACCAGGTTTCGCGGGCATCTTGACTTGATGCATCACGGCAAACCCCCCGCAAGTTGTCAATCAGTCGCCGAATGCCACTCCGGGCTTCCACCGGACCCTGTCACCCGCGGTCATCGCGGTAATTGTGAATCCATTTGCGGCACCGTACTCGACCGCTTCCGGGGGCAAGTCCGGGTCGGTGCTCAACGCAATCAGCGCCGGTCCAGCCCCGGAAAGAGTCGCTGCCACTTTATGACGCCGCAACAGCTGCAAATATTCCGCCGAGGCCGGCATTGCCGAGGCACGCTGGGGCTGATGGAGGACGTCTTCGGTGGCCGCCATCAACAAATCGGGCCGTTGGGTGAGGGCAACCACGAGCAATGCGGCGCGGCTGATGTTGAATCGCGCATCGTCATGGCTGACCAGGTCAGGCAGCAGCACCCGAGTCTCCGCGGTCGAGGAGCGCACCTCGGGAATCGCCGAGAACAAGTGAATATCGGGGTGAAGATCTAGCTGCACGGCCCAGTAGTCGGCACGGTCACCGCAACGCTCAATCCAAGAAACCACCGCACCGCCGAGCACAGCGGCCGCGGCGTTGTCGGGGTGGCCTTCAAATTCCGAAGACAGCTGGATCAGCTGCTGGTCGCTCAATGGCACCCAACCAGCTTGTGAGACAAGGCCGTTGACGGCAGCGAGGCCACCAACTACCGCCGACGCGGACGATCCGAGACCACGGGAATGCGGAATATCATTGCGGCAGCGCACAATTAGGCCAGCCGCGGTAACACCCACGGCTCGCAGCCCGTGCTGGATGGCGCGCACAACCAAGTGTTCAGAGTTGAGCGGAACCTGGCCGGCCCCCTCGCCTTCGACCACCACTTCCAACCCGGAATCGGTTGTCTCAAGCACGATTTCGTCGTAGAGACTCAATGCGAGGCCGAGACTGTCGAACCCCGGGCCGAGGTTGGCACTTGATGCCGCTACGACGGCACTCGCCACCAGACCCGAGGGCAATACCTGTGTCACCGACAGGCCTCAGCAAACTGCGCTGCGCCCGGCTGCGCCGCGCTGGCGATCAGCACTACGCCAACCCCAGCTTCTCAACCACCGCGACTGAGTCAACGGGTACCGGAGACACCTTCGGCATGTCTTTGAGCGCGGTTTCGGGGTCCTTCAGGCCGTTGCCGGTGACCGTGCACACCACGGTTGACCCGCGGGCCACCCACCCGTCGTCGATGGCCTTGAGCAGACCGGCGATGCTGGCCGCCGAGGCGGGCTCGACGAACACCCCCTCGGCGCGCGCGACCAGGTGATAGGCGGCGAGGATTTCCTCATCAGTCGCCGCCAGGAAGCGCCCCTTGGACTGCTGCTGCGCCTCCACGGCCGACGTCCACGACGCCGGCGAGCCAATGCGAATCGCGGTGGCGATGGTCTCCGGGTGGTTCACCGGTTCGCCGAGAACCAACGGCGCCGCACCCGCGGCTTGGGTGCCCAGCATGCGAGGCAACTTCTCGATAATGCCGTCTCGGTGATACTCGGTGTATCCCTTCCAGTACGCGGTGATGTTGCCCGCGTTACCGACTGGAAGTGCGTGCACATCCGGTGCGACGCCCAGCGCGTCGACGATCTCGAACGCCGCGGTCTTCTGGCCCTCGATACGCACCGGGTTCACGGAGTTAACCAATGAGATGGTCGGGAAGTCGGCAGCCATCTTGCGCGCCAGTTCCAAACAGTCGTCGAAGTTGCCGTCAATCTGGATGATCTTGGCCCCGTGCATGACCGCCTGAGCCAGCTTGCCCATCGCAATCTTGCCCTGCGGGATCAGCACCGCACAGGTGATCCCAGCGCGGGCGGCGTAGGCCGCCGCCGACGCCGACGTGTTCCCGGTCGATGCGCACAACACGGCCTGTTGCCCACGCGCCAGCGCGTCGGTCACCGCCATGGTCATGCCCCGGTCCTTGAAGGATCCGGTGGGGTTGAGGCCCTCGACCTTGAGGTGGATCGTGCACCCGGTCTGCTTGGAGAGCCTCGGAGCCGCGATCAGCGGAGTACCGCCCTCGAGCAGGGTGACAGCAGCCCAGTCATCGGCCACCGGGAGGCGGTCCCGGTACGCCGCGATCAAACCGGGCCAGGGCTTGTGGACCGCGGTCGGCGAGGCGCTCACAGGTCGTTGCCTTCCAGTCGCAGCACGCTGGCCACATTTTCGACGACGTCCAAGTCCGCAAGCGCTTCAACGGTTTCCGAAAGTGCGGCATCGGTAGCCAGGTGGGTGACCACCACGATCCGGGCCCCGATGCGTTGGCCGTCTTGGTCCACGACCCCTTCTTGACGCACCTCGGCGATGCTTACGTCGCGCTTGGCGAACTCGGCCGCTACCGCCGACAACACACCTGCCTTATCGGCGACATTCATGCTGACGTAATAGCGCGTAGAGATGAAACCCATTGGTGCCACCGGTAGTTGAGCATATTTGGATTCGCGTGGGCCACGGCTACCGAGGACCCGGTTGCGCGCGGCCATCACCAGGTCGCCGGTCACCGCCGAGGCGGTTGGCGCCCCACCGGCGCCCTGACCGTAGAACATCAATCGCCCAGCGGCCTCGGCCTCGACCACCACGGCATTGAACGCACCGTTGACCGTGGCCAACGGGTGCGACAGCGGCACCAACGCCGGATACACCCGGGCCGAGACCCGTTGCTGACCTTCGTCAGTGGTGAGGCGCTCACAAATCGACAACAGCTTGATGGTGCAGCCCAGAGCGCGGGCCGAGGCGAAGTCCGCGGGCGTGATCTTGGTGATGCCCTCGCGGTAGACGTCATCCGCGGTCACCCGGGTATGGAACGCGATCGAGGCCAGGATCGCGGCTTTGGCCGCGGCGTCAAAGCCCTCGACATCTGCGGTGGGATCGGCTTCGGCATAGCCGAGCGCGCCCGCATCGGCCAGCGCTTTCGCGTAGTCGGCCCCGGTGCTGTCCATTTCGGACAGGATGTAGTTGGTGGTGCCGTTGACGATGCCGGCCACCCGCAACACCGTGTCGCCGGCCAGCGACTGGGTCAACGGACGGATGACGGGAATGGCGCCGGCCACCGCGGCTTCGAAATAGAGATCGACATGTGCGCTTTCGGCCGCCTGCGCCAGTTCACCAGTAGAGGCGGACAGCAACGCCTTGTTGGCGGTCACGACGGATTTGCCGTGCTCGAGCGCGGTCAGGATCGCCTTGCGTGACGGCTCCACCGGACCCATCACTTCGACGACGATGTCGACGTCCTCACGCGAAACGAGCTTCTCAATGTCGTCGGTCAGTAGGTCGATGGGTACACCGCGGTCGTCCGCAACTCGACGCACTCCGACGCCGCGCAGCACCAGTGGGGCGCCGACACGGGCCGCGAGATCATCAGCGCTTTCCTCGATGATGCGGACAACTTCGCTACCAACGTTGCCCAATCCGAGCACCGCTACACCGACCGGCTTTACGTCACCGGACACGGGTTACCTCACCTCCAGACTCAAAAAATCATCAACCGTCTCGCGGCGCAGGACCAGACGCGCCTTACCCGCGCGCACCGCCACCACCGCGGGACGGCCAATCATGTTGTAACGACTTGACAGCGAATAGCAGTAGGCACCGGTCGCAGCCACGGCCACCAAATCGCCCGGCTGCAGGTCGTCGGGCACCCACGTGTCACGCACGATGATATCGCCACTTTCACAGTGTTTTCCGACCACGCGAGCCAGCGTCGCCGGCGCATCACTGACACGCGAGACCAACCGGACGTCGTACTGAGCGTCATAGAGCGCGGTGCGGATGTTGTCACTCATGCCGCCATCCACGCTGACGTAGCGCCGGTTCGCCGTGGCGCTCACGTCAACGTCCTTGACCGTGCCGACTTCGTACAGCGTGATGGTGCCCGGTCCGGCGATAGCGCGTCCGGGCTCGACCACCAGCCTGGGCGCGGGCAGGCCCACGGCCGCCGACTCATTGCTCACGATCGCGCCCAGCTTGTCGGCCAACTCCCCTACCGGCGGCGGGTCGTCGGATGACAGATACGAGATACCCAGGCCGCCGCCAAGATCGACCGTCGCAAGCTGCGCGGTCTTTTCCGAACCGAATTCAGCGACCACCTCGCGCAGCAGGCCGATGACACGGTGGGCGGCCAGTTCAAAACCATCCACATCGAAGATCTGGGAACCGATATGGCTGTGCAGTCCGACCAGCCGCAAGTGGTCGGTCGCAAAGACCCGGCGCACCGCTGCCATCGCCGCGCCGCTGGAGATCGAGAGCCCGAACTTCTGGTCTTCGTGCGCGGTGGAGATGAACTCGTGGGTGTGCGCCTCGACCCCGACGGTGAGACGAACAAAGACGTCCTGGACGATGCCCGCCTCACCCGCGATGGCGTCGAGACGCTCGATCTCGATCATCGAGTCCAGCACGATGTGACCGACGCCGGCCTTGACCGCGGTCGTCAACTCTGCGACCGACTTGTTGTTGCCGTGCAGGGTAATCCGCTCCGGCGGAAAATTGGCGTGCAGTGCGACTGCCAGCTCTCCACCGGTGGATACGTCAATCGAGAGTCCCTCTTCGTTCACCCAGCGCGCGATCTCGCTGCACAGGAAGGCCTTGGCCGCGTAGTTGACGTTGTGGCCACCGCCGAATGCCGCCGCGATCTCTTGGCACCGCGAGCGAAAGTCGTCTTCATCGATGACAAACAGCGGCGTCCCGTATTCCCGGGCCAGCTCGGTAAGCGGTACCCCGACAATCCGGGCACAACCCTGTTCATCACGGGTTGTGTTACGCGGCCAGACATTCGGCGCCAGGTACAACAGCTCTTCGGCAGACTGCGGCCGCTGCGGGCTTTCCGGGTGGCGGCTCTCTTCGGCGTGCCGGGGGCCGGCTGGGTGGACGTTCACATTCTCTCCGGGGCAGTCACTCCGAGAATTCCCAGACCGTTGGCGATGACTTGCCGCGTGGCCTGGCACAGGGCCAAGCGCGCGGTATGCAGCTGCGTGGGCTCCTCGTCGCCCTGCGGCAAGACCCGGCAGGAATCGTAGAACCGGTGGTAGTCACCGGCCAGGTCCTCCAGGTAGCGGCACACCCGGTGCGGCTCCCGCAGTGCGGCAGCGGTCTTGAGCATCCGCGGGAAATCACCGAGGGTGCGCAGCAGCACGCCCTCCTTCTCGTGGCTGAGCAGCTCGAGATGGTCGGTGTCCGGGATCAACCCGAGTTCGGCCGCGTTGCGGGCCAGCGCCGAGAGCCGGGCATGCGCGTATTGCACGTAGTAGACCGGGTTCTCATTCGACGCCGAGGACCACAGCGCCAGGTCGATGTCGATGGGAGTGCCCACCGAGGAGCGGATCAGGCTGTAGCGCGCCGCGCCCACGCCGATCGCCTCGACCAGATCGTCGAGGATGATCACGGTGCCGGCGCGCTTGCTCATCCGGACCGGCTGACCGTCACGGACCAGGTTGACCATCTGTCCGATCAGCACTTCGACGGTGGCCGGGTCCTCGCCGAAGGCAGCTGCGGCGGCCTTGAGCCGGGCGATGTAGCCGTGGTGATCGGCGCCGAGCATGTAGATGCACAGATCGAAGCCACGTTCCCGCTTGTCCAGGTAATACGCGAGGTCACCGGCGATATAGGCCGGCTTGCCGTCACTCTTGATCACGACACGGTCCTTGTCGTCACCAAAAGAACTGCTGCGCAACCACGTTGCGCCATCTTTTTCGTAGATGTTGCCGGTCTCGCGCAGCCGCGCGACGGCCTGATCAACCCGCCCCGTGCTGTGCATCGAGTCTTCGTGGGTATAGACGTCGAAATCCGTGCCGAACTCGTGCAGGGACTCTTTGATGTGACTGAACATCAGGTCGACGCCGATCTCGCGGAACGTCTCGTGCATCTGGGCGTCGGGCAGGCTCAGCGCGTCGGGTGCCTTTTGCAGCACCCGTGCGGCGATGTCGTTGATGTAGGTACCCGCGTAGCCATCGTCGGGAGTCGGCTCACCCTTGGCGGCGGCAATCAGGGAGTTGGCGAATCGGTCGATCTGGGCGCCGTGGTCGTTGAAGTAGTATTCGCGCACCACGTCGGCGCCCTGCGTGGACAGCAGCCGGCCCAGGGCGTCGCCAACTGCGGCCCAGCGGGTCCCCCCGATGTGGATGGGTCCGGTCGGGTTGGCCGAGACGAATTCCAGGTTGACCTTGTGCGCGGCCATCAGCTCGGAGTGCCCGAAGCCCGAACCGACGTCGATGATCGCGTTGACGATCTTGGCCTGCGCCGAGGTCTCGAGGCGCAGGTTGATGAAGCCCGGTCCGGCCACCTCGGCAGACGCGATGCCGTCGGCCTTCGTCAGCGCCTCGGCGATCCATCCGGCCAGCTCACGGGGGTTGGCACCGACCTTCTTGGCGAGTTGCAGGGCCACATTGCTGGCGTAGTCGCCGTGCTCCGGATTGCGCGGCCGGTCCACCACGACGGTCTGAGGCAGAGCAGACGTGTCGAGGGCATGTTCGCTCAACACCGCGGTAGCGGTGGTTTTGAGCAGCTCAGCCAGGTCGGCGGGGGTCACGATCGTCCATCCTATGGTCTGAGGTGCTCGCACCCCGAATCCATAGCGGTGGCAACGCAGTCACCGCGATGCGCTAGTCTGGCGGAGCTTGTTCATGCCCTATGGCGCAGCGCGAAGCAATATGCAGTCGATGCGCCCCCGTAGCTCAGGGGATAGAGCGTCTGCCTCCGGAGCAGAAGGCCGCAGGTTCGAATCCTGCCGGGGGCACCACGGGCTTAGGCAGCTAGAAGCCGTTTTCGGCCACCCGCCTAAACATCGAATGCCCCGGCGTGCACTTCGGAATCCAATCCGTCTGGTATCAGCAAGTGCAGCACTGGCGGAAGGCTCCAATGACGCACAACACCACCACCCCGACCGAGGCGCACACCGCGCTCAACAACGCTCCGCAGCACCTACGGCACGCGAGCAGTTGCGCCGCCCTGGTGTGCTCGGTGTCCGGCGGCTACGACTTGGCCTAGCGGACGAGTACGGCGGCATCCTCGCGGCCGCTGGGACAACCGCGAACCTGATTGACCGCCTCAACGGCTACGGGCCCACACGATCGGTTGACGGTCGTCACGAAGCGATCGACGCCGCGAAAGACCGCCACCCCGCGGGAAGTGCGCCGTGCCCCGCCGCGGATGGGCGGCGTTCGCCGTAGCCGCCAATCACGGGCGCGGCGTGGGTGCTGCTGCACGCTGACCCGGCCGCGTTCGACCCGGCCATCGTCGGCTGGCCCCACGCCCTGTTCGGGCAGCTCGCGGAGCTAGCCCGGTGACCGACAAAACACTCCGGACACAACAGTCGGGGCGGCTATTAACCCCACTGACGTGCTGCCCACCAGGCGCATGACGGGCCCGCGTTGGCCCGGGCGAACGACGACCCCTGCGACAACGACGCAACTGTCCCAGTGTCGTGGGGCACAAGCCTGCTTGCAGCGTGTGCGAAGCGCAGTTCACCGACAACAACGCAGATCACGGCAACGCTGCGGCACGGGACAACGCATTGGCTGAATGATCACAACCAACGCCACTCACTAAACAGACTGGGGGCCAAGGCACGCCACCGCACCGCGCGGTGAATATCGACCCACGGGGTAAACGCCTAGACTTCGGTGGCTATGGGACAGGGATTGCAGGTAGTTCCCGACGAGCTGGCAGCTACGGCCGCCCAATGGTCGGCGCTCAGCTCCCAACTCGTCGGGACGCCGCCGACATCGGGGCAACCATTCCAGGCCACCACAGCGGCGGTGAACGCCGTCAACGCCGCGATCGACGTTGCCGCAGCGGCCTTTACCGCGCGGACGCAGACAACGGCCAGCGGGGTAACCGCGGCTAGCGGCGGATATACCGCCCAAGAAGCCGCTTCAGCCGCCGAGATGGGCGCCATCACAGGGGTGACGGTGGTCTAGGTCCTGTCTGCTAATTGCGGACGCGGTGGTAGGTGATGATGGCGGCCAGGGTGACACCGCCGAGGTAGGTCAGGGCGTATTTGTCGTAGCAGGTGGCGACCGCGCGCCAGTGTTTGAGCCGGTTGAAGCTTCGCTCGACGGTGTTGCGGTGCTTGTAGATTCGGCCTGAGAACCCCGGAGGCCGTCCTCTGTTGCGGCCTTTGGCTTTGCGGCGGGTGATCTGGTCGCTGCGCTCGGGGATGGTATGGGCGATCTTGAGCCGGCGCAGCTGTGCCCGCGTCGAGTCATGGGAGTACGCCTTGTCCGCCAGCAGGCGATACGGGGCGTATGAGTTGCTGCACCGGGCGGCCAGCAGTGGCCAAAGCATCGGATTATCACCGGCTTGACCGGCCGACAGTGCCAGGGTGACCGGACTGCACAGCTGGTCGGTCAAGGCGTGGATCTTGGTAGTCAGCCCGCCGCGGGAACGCCCAATGGCGTGGTCATCGGGCTCATCGAGATATTTCTTGTAATTCGACAGATCCCCCTGTGCGGCGCCCGGGGCGCTCCGGCTGCGTGTCGGTGGGCGCGCACACTGGTCGAATCGACCGACAACAGTGCGCCCAGGTCGGCGTCCTCGGCGTCGAGGTCAGAGGCGATCGCCGCGAAGATCCGCGCGTAGATGCCATCGACCGACCAGCGTAGATGCCTCTCGGCCACCGATTGCCAGGGACCGAAGTGCTCGGGCAGGTCACACCACGGAGATCCCGTACGGTAACGCCAGATAATGCCCTCCAGAGTACGTCGATGATCGTTCCACGGCCGGCCACGCCGCCGCCCCGCAGGCAACACCGCCACGATCAGCGACCACAAATCATCAGAAATCGCATGCGTCCGCATCACCCAAACAGCATCAGCCAAAACACCATTCACATTAAGCAGACACGCCCTAGATGCCAGCAACGTTGTCACAAATCCAGACATGGTCCACTGAGCACCTCATCGACGCGGCCACCTACTGGACACAAACCGCCGACCGTTGGGAAGACGCCTTTTTTACGATGCGCAACCAGGCGCAATCCGTCACCTGGCACGGCGCCGGCGGCGATGCACTACGACGACGCACCGGCGCCCACCTATCCGTCGTCAGCGGCAAGGCCGACCAGCTACGCCATGCAGCCAAGGTCGCGCGTACCGGTGCCAGTGACATCAGCGCAGCCCAACGAAGCGCCCTCTACGCCGTTCAAGATGCACAGAACGCGGGATTCGATGTCGGCGAAGACCTCTCTGTCTCCTACACTGACCATAGCGGCACAGCCGCAGAACAGGCCGCCCGCCAAGCACGAGCCGAACAGATGGCCAGCGAAATATGTTCCCGAGCTGCGCAATTAGAGGGTGCCGACCAAAAAGTTGCGGGCCAACTCACCGCCACCGCAGGCAACGTCGGCAACGCCACCTTTAAACCGGCGCACAACGGCAACGGAATCCAGTTGGTCGACAACACCGAGCAACACGACGGCCCACAGCCCCCGCCCCCGGCTAAGCCCGGATCACCACCCGACCCGATCAGCTCCATGCTGCTGCCGCCCACTGACACGGCACCGATGTCAGACGCCACGAAACAATGGGTCGACAACATGGTCAAAGCGTTGGCCTCCCGGCCCCCGGACGACCCGATCGCCGTCGAAGCACGCAGGCTCGCATACGACGCCATGCACCAGCCGTGCAACTCCGCCGAATGGACAGCGGCCGTGACCGGCTTCGCAGGATCATCGGCTGGTGCGCTCGGTACCGCCATAGCGATTCCGGCTGGCCCCGCAGACTGGGCGCTACTCGGCGCGGCGCTACTCGGCGTTGCCGGATCAGGAGCAGGATTGGTCAACTGTGCCACCAAATAGCACCACATACCTCGTCATCGCAGTCGCGGTCGTCGCCGCATGCCTAGCCAGCGCCATCGCAGGGTTCGCCCGACTTCGGCCAGGCGTGCTGCACGCGCGTCGCTACGTCGCAATCATGGGTGTCGCCTGGCTTCTACTGGCCGTCAGTGCAATCGCCAACGCAATACGGGGATCGCTGTGGGGGACTGTTTGCAGCCTTGTACTTCTGGTCCTAATACCCACAGCGGTGTACTCGAAGCTACGTAACAGTTCCCCAAGCTAGAGCAGGTCACCACCCGGGGAGGGCGGCATCCTCGAATCCTGCCCGGGGCACCACCCAAACGCCGCAGTTCACATCCGCTATTCATCCCCCGCCGCGGACCTCACCATCACTCCTGTATCCCAACGAGAGCCCCACTGTCGGCCCAGCGCCAGAAGGCCATCCCGACCGGCGACCGCACCCGAGAACACTTTGTTGCCGCGGCCGGTGCGGACCGGGCGCCACCCTGACATTCGACGACACAGAAGCCGTCTCGAGACATCAGCACGCGCCGGGCTAGATAAACACGTACGGACGCCCATTCACCAGCGAATAGAGTCCGACAAACGCAATCAGCAAGAGAAATAGGGCACTGGACGCCACCTGAGCCAACGCGGTTGCCACATACTGGCCGCCGTACCGCCACAACAGATCCCAAGCCGATTTCACGCCCGCCGACAGGCCGGACAAAGCGTTGGAGACGGCGGTTCCCGCGGCGACCACGACAAGATGCGGGTTATCGAACAAAGCCTGCAACGAGACGGCGTTGGCGGCCTCCGCGCTGGCATACCCACCGGCGCTGGCGTTCACCTGCGCGGCAAACCGATCGTGAAAAGCCGCCGCTTGGCTGGCCACCTTCTGATAGTCCTCGGCATGCTCGGAGAACAGGTGTGCGATGCCGGCCGACACTTCGTCGGCGGCCGCGGGCAGCAACTCGACCGTCGAGGCGGCCGCAGCCGCATGCGCCTCGCCCAGCAACACGCCAATCTTCGCGTAATCGTTGGCCGCGGCCGCCACCAGTTCCTGGGCCACCATTACATCTGACATATCGGCCCTCCCACCCAATCGTGGTTTGATCCATCGCCCAGGGGCCAATATCACACCAAGCCGGCAGCCCAGCAGGCCCTTGCAGCAAACTTTTCTGCCCGATGACAGGCCGGCACCTCGGACTGGGTGTGGCCCTCGACGATCACGGCAGTGAAAACCAGGCGAGCCTTCGACACCCACCGGCAGTCACGCAATGACCCGATTCGGAAGTCTTGAGACACGCCATTCGCACGATGCCTCACGTGACCGCCATCACCCCTGATATTGAAATCCGTAGGGCCTGATGCAGCGAGCGGGTGACGTGCGTGATTCGATCAGGGCGCTGTGCCAGCGGCGCGCAGGCATTCGGCTCCCACAGTGCGTTCCCCACCCGCCCCCGTCCGATCAGCCCATTAGTACCCGCAACGTAGGGCCTTCGGACCCTCGTTAGGCCTGACCACGGATGCGTAGCATCGGCTCATCCGCGAGGCACACCGCGCCTCTTCCCGGCTTGAGGACCCGATCATGACAACGACACCAACCGAGTCCGCCTCCCCCGTCGAAGCACCCGCGATCGACAACCTACGCACCGCCGAAATCGACGCCATTGTTGATACCGCCGCTGAGGCGGCCCGCGCCTTCCGCAAGCTTGACCAGCAGCAGGTCGACGCGATCGTCGAGGCGATGGTGCGGGCCGGGGTGCGCGCGGCCGGCGAACTGGCCGGTGTGGCGATCGAGGAGACGGGCTTCGGCGTCTTCGAGGACAAGGTCGTCAAGAACTACGTGGCCACCGAATTCCTGCACGACTATCTGCGCGACAAGAAATCGGTGGGCGTCATCGACGAGGACGTCGAGCACAACATCGTCTACGTGGCCGAACCGATCGGGGTGGTGCTGGGCATTACCCCGGTGACCAACCCGACCTCGACGGTGTTGTTCAAGGCGATCGTGGCCGCAAAGACCCGCAACGCCATTCTTTTCCGACCGTCACCGTATGCGGTGCGCTGCTGCGAACGAAGCATCGAGATCCTGCGCACCGCGGCCGAAGCGGCCGGGATGCCTCCCGGGGCGCTGCAGGTCATCCCCGATGCCGCTCACGAGGTGACGCACTACTTGTTCACACACCCGAAGGTCGACTTCATCTGGGTGACCGGCGGGCCAAAGATCGTCGCGTTGGCGAACTCGGCGGGAAAGCCGGGGCTCAGTGTCGGTCCTGGGAATGCGCCGATCTACATTCACAAGACCGCCGACCTCAAGGGCGCGGTGGTCGACATACTCATCTCGAAAACGTTTGACTCCTCGGTCATCTGCCCGGCCGAGCAGACCTGCATCATCGACGACGAGATCTACGACGAGATGATCGCCGAGTTCGAGCGGATGGGGGCCCAGTTGCTCACCGCCGACCAGGCGAAGGCGGTGGCCGACTTCGCGTTTGGTTGTGGCGACAAGGTCTCCCTCGATGCGGTCGGGCAGAAGGCGCCAGAACTGGCCGCCCGGGCCGGATTCAGCGTGCCTCCCACGGTGAAAGTACTGCTGGCGCAGTTGCCGTCGGACTTGGACGAACTCGCCGCCCACCCACTGGTGCAGGAGAAGCTGATGCCGGTGCTCGGGGTGGTGCGCGCGCGCAGTGTGCAGCACGGCATCGACGCCGCCGTCTTGGTCACCGAGCACGGCGGGTTGGGCCATACCTCGGCGATCTACGCCAAAGACGACGACGTCATCGAGGCATACGGGTTGGCGGTTCGCACCGGCCGCATCCTGGTCAACGCGCCAACCGCGGTCGGAGCGCTCGGCGGGGTCTACAACAATCTGACACCCACGTTCTCGCTGGGCTGTGGCACCTGGGGCGGATCGAGCACCACCGAGAACGTCAACTATCGCCAGTTGCTCAACATCAAGACGGTGTCGCGGCGGCGCACGCCGCCGCAATGGTTCCGCGTGCCGTCCAACACCTACTTCAACGAAGGCGCATTGGACAATCTGCGCGAGCTCGACTGCGAGACCGTCGTGGTGGTCACCGACGCACTGACCGAGGAGCGCGGCGTGGTCGAGGCGCTGCGTGGCAAGTTGCGCGCCCAGCACGTGCAGGTGTTCAGCGAAGTGACACCCGAGCCCGACGAGACGACCATCCGCCGCGGTGTCGCGCTCATGCAGCGGGTGCAGCCCGATCTGCTGATCGCCATCGGCGGCGGTTCGGTGCTCGACGCCGGCAAGGCGATGCGGCTGTTCTACGAGCACCCGGAGAAAAGCCTCGACGCTTTGACGATGCCCTTCCTCGACCCGCGCAAGCGGGTGGCCGACTATCCGACCGACCGTCATCGCATCCAACTGGTTGCTGTCCCAACGACATCGGGCACCGGGTCGGAAGTTTCGCCGGCGGCGGTGTTGACCGTTGGCGGAAAGAAGGAAACGCTCGTCGACTACAGCTTGGTCCCCGACCTGGCGATCGTGGACCCGGTGCTGACCTCGTCAATGCCGCAGAAGCTGACCGCGGACACCGGCATCGACGTGCTGACCCACGCGCTGGAGGCGATCGTGTCGATCTTCGCCTCGCCCTACACGGATGCGTTGTGCGCCCAGGCGGTACGGCTGATCTTCGACGCTCTGCCCAGGGCGTACGACGATCCCGAAGATCTGTCCGCGTGAACGAGCATGTCCAATGCGGCGACGCTTGCCGGCCTGGCCTTCTCGAATGCCTTCGTCGGGACCAATCATGCCCTCGCCCACGCCGTTGGTGCGAAATTCTCGGTCCCGCATGGCCGGGCGAACGGCATCTTCCTGCCGCACGTGCTGCGTTACAACGCAAGTCTGCCTACCAAGTTCATGCCCGCGCCTGGATATTCGGCGTACATCGCACCGGACAAATACGCGCAACTCGGTCAGCTGGTGTTTGGTGGCCATCTTCCCGACGACAGCCGCCAGCGATTGTTCGCAGGGGTCGACGATCTGCTGGACCGACTGGACATGCCGAGATCGCTGCGGGAATTCGGGGTTGACGAGCAGGAGTTCCTGGCCGCGCTGCCGACGCTGGCGATGACTGCGTTCGAGGATCTCAGCAACCGCACCAACCCGCGGATGCCCCTGGTCAGCGAGATCACCGATTTGCTTCGGCTGGGCTACTACGGTGACACGGGCGTTGGGGAGCCGGCCCCGGCGCCAATCAAGCCCGGGGATGTTGATGGACGGTCCGTTTAGGGCGTGTCTGCTTAATGTGAATGGTGTTTTGGCTGATGCTGTTTGGGTGATGCGGACGCATGCGATTTCTGATGATTTGTGGTCGCTGATCGTGGCGGTGTTGCCTGCGGGGCGGCGGCGTGGCCGGCCGTGGAACGATCATCGACGTACTCTGGAGGGCATTATCTGGCGTTACCGTACGGGATCTCCGTGGTGTGACCTGCCCGAGCACTTCGGTCCCTGGCAATCGGTGGCCGAGAGGCATCTACGCTGGTCGGTCGATGGCATCTACGCGCGGATCTTCGCGGCGATCGCCTCTGACCTCGACGCCGAGGACGCCGACCTGGGCGCACTGTTGTCGGTCGATTCGACCAGTGTGCGCGCCCACCAACACGCAGCCGGAGCGCGCCCGGGCGCCGCACAGGGGATCTGTCGAATTACAAGAAATATCTCGATGAGCCCGATGACCACGCCATTGGGCATTCCCGCGGCGGGCTGACTACCAAGATCCACGCCTTGACCGACCAGCTGTGCAGTCCGGTCACCCTGGCACTGTCGGCCGGTCAAGCCGGTGATAATCCGATGCTTTGGCCACTGCTGGCCGCCCGGTGCAGCAACTCATACGCCCCGTATCGCCTGCTGGCGGACAAGGCGTACTCCCATGACTCGACGCGGGCACAGCTGCGCCGGCTCAAGATCGCCCACACCATCCCCGAGCGCAGCGACCAGATCACCCGCCGCAAAGCCAAAGGCCGCAACAGAGGACGGCCTCCGGGGTTCTCAGGCCGAATCTACAAGCACCGCAACACCGTCGAGCGAAGCTTCAACCGGCTCAAACACTGGCGCGCGGTCGCCACCCGCTACGACAAATACGCCCTGACCTACCTCGGCGGTGTCACCCTGGCCGCCATCATCACCTACCACCGCGTCCGCAATTAGCAGACAGGACCTAGGCGGCGCCAATGATTCGTCATTGGCCACCGGTTCGCCGCGCAGGTTCAAACTCCACGAGATCTTCGGAGTCACCCGCAGATACGGCTGATCACCGGCTACCACCTCGGCCATACCGTACACACGCAGAAACCGGGGACTCCAGGGCTGCGTGGACACCAAATCGTCAATGACCAATGCGATCTTGTCGTTGCCGGCCAAGACGTTGTGGTGGCGCCACGTCTTCGACGGCTGATAGCCGCCGATGTTGATGTAGGTCCCATCGAACTCGAAACCGACCGGGACGACATCGGGTTGACCGTCACCGTCGACCGTCGCGACCCTGGCCAGCGGCTGGCTCTTCATGAATGCGACTGGCCTGACCCCGATCGGTTGATCCACGGCTTGTGAGAGTCTTGTGGCCCACGTTGTGGGCAGGAAGGCTCGACAAGATCATGGCGACGAGGAAACGGCACAGTCCGGAGCAGATTGTGCGCAAGCTGATGACCGCGGACGGGCTGTTGGCCGAGTGCAAGGACACCGCGGCGGTCTGCCGCGAGCTGGGGGTCTCTGAGGCTACCTACTACCGGTGGCGCAACCAGTTCGGCGGCCTGAAGGCCGAGGACGCTAAACGGCTCAAGGACCTCGAACGCGAGAACGCCGCACTCAAAAGGTTGTTGGCCGATGCCGAGTTGGAGAAGGACGCGCTGTGGGAGATCGCCCGGGGAAACTTTTAGGCCCGGAGCGCCGGCGGGCGGCCGTTCGTCATCTCCAGCGCGTGCTGGGGGTCAGCGAGCGGTTTGCCTGCCGCGTCACCGGACAGCACCGCGCCACCCAACGCCACGAACCGGTTGCGGGCACGCCGGCCGATCCGGACGCCGCTCTGAGGGAGTGGCTACGCGACTACGCCAACAAGCATCCTCGTCGCGGGTTCCGACCGGCCTACCACGATGCCCGCGGCGAAGGCTGGGAAGTGAACCATAAGAAGGTGCAACGGCTTTGGCGTGAGGAAGGACTGCGGGTCCCGCAGCGTCGCAAGTGCAAACGGCACGGCACCTCCACCGCCCCGCCAGAGGTAGTCGCCGATGCACCCGATCGGGTGTGGGCGGTGGACTTCCAGTTCGACGTGACCACCGATGGGCGGCCGATCAAGATCGTGTCGATCATCGACGAGCACACCCGCCAATGCCTCGGCGGTATGGTCGAGCGCAGCATCACCGGTGATCACCTCACCGAGGAGTTGGGCCGCATAGCCGCCGGGCGCGGGGCCTTACCCGCGGTGCTGCGGTGTGACAACGGACCCGAATTGGCTTGCAGCGCAATGGCAGACTGGGCCGAGGGCCAGGTCGGACTCCACTTCATCCCGCCCGGCGAGCCGTGGCGCAACGGCTATGTTGAGTCGTTCAACTCCCGCATCCGCGACGAGTGCCTCAACATCAATAGCTTCTGGTCGCTGGCCCAGGCCCGTGTCGTCATCGGCGACTGGAAGCACGAGTACAACCATCATCGGCGGCATTCATCGCTGGGCTACCTACCGCCTGCCCGCTATGCTGCCGCCTGTACCCACCGATGAATGACTCTCGTTCGCCGCGGACCAGTTCACGGGGTCAGGCCACGACCTCATCACTACTGAAACTCATCGAAATGCCTTTCTGGATGGTGCAGAAATTACTTGGCCCGGAAAAGATCAACGGTCATGGCGCCACTAGGAGAGGCGGTTCACGATGGTGCCGTCATGGACAAACCACGGCCTGATCCGATAGGTCCTGGCTCCGCTAGCGTGCATGGGATCGGCGTCGGCGATCGCCTGGGCCTCGACCACCGAGCCGGCGCGGTAGATCAGCAATCCGTCGCCTTCGAAGTGATCGCCGTCGTCGGTCCAAAACGGGCCGGCGGCAAAGAGCACGCCACGGTCTTCCAACTCCCGCAGGTAGCCGAGGTGATCCTCGATATGCGCTTGCACGGCGTCCAATCCCTGCGCCACCGAGGTGACCACGTAAAGCGTCAACCCAACCGGGCCGCCGAAATCCTGGATGACTTTGCGTGATTCGAGTCGGTCAGGCACGATCGGCTCCATTTTGGCGTTCGCGCACGTCGAGGACGAAGGCGCGCACGGCCGTGCCAATCGCGTCCGGGGAGTCCTCTTGCAGGAAGTGACGGCCGGCGACCTTCACTTCGCGCTGGTTGGGCCACGAGCGCGCGAAGTCGAGCTCGCTGCCCCCTTCATGCAGGATTGCGCCCGGCTCCGCGACTATGAGAAGTTTCGGAATGTCGCTGCGCGATAAGAAGTCTACATACTCCTGTACCATCGCCTGCACGTCAGCCGGCTCACCCTCGACCGGGATCTCACGGGCCCAGAGCAGCGTGGGGATGCGGCTCTGGGGCGTGGGGTAGGGCTTGCGATAGACGGCCATCTCCTCCTCGGTCAGCTGGCGTTGCACACCTCCAGGCACCACCTTCTCCACAAAGACGTTCTCCGCCAAAGCCATCCGCTCGCCCTGTTCGGTGCGCAGCGCCCGCATCAGGGGCTCATAGTCGGTGAAGCCCGCCCAGGTCCTGGGCTGCACGAGCGCATCCATGTAAGCGATACCGGCAATCTGTTCCGGATAGCGCAGCGCGCGGTAGAAACCCAGCGCCGAACCCCAGTCGTGCATCACCAACACCACGTTCTCGGTAATCCCGACGGCCTCGAACCACGCGTCGAGGTACCGGACATGGTCGGCGAACCGGTAGGAGAAGGTCGGCGAGGTGCCGGAGGCCCCCATGCCGATCAGGTCCGGCGCCAGGCACCGACCCACGTCGCTGAGATGCGGGATCACGTTGCGCCACAGGTAGGACGAAGTCGGGTTGCCGTGTATGAAGACAATGGGATCGCCCTGCCCCACGTCGATATAGCTCATCGCGCTGTCGAGCACGTCGACCCGTTTCATCGGCCCGGTGACCGCTTCCCGAGGGGCTCCCGCGCTGCCCTGGCCGACACTCACGACTGCAGCTCCGACGACTGGGCGGGCAACACTGGAAGGTGCAACCGCGACGAGGAACGGATGGTGTTGCGGCTACTGGTGCCGACGCTGGCGTGCCGGAAGCTCATGATGGCCGGAGTCGCCGGGTCCTGGTCGTCGCTGGTGAGGATCAGCCGAATGCGGCAACCGGCCTTGAACCGTCGTGCGTTGGCCACCAACGGTATCCGGTAGACGACATCCTCACCGATGGGAACGGCCTCCATATCTCGGCAAGGCAGAACCGGCGCGCCGCGCTGGCTGGCCTTCTCATCGACGCGGCGCATGCTGGCCCGAAGCCACCCGGCGGTGACGTCGGAGACGGTGCCGTCTTGGGCAACTTCGTGCAGCGTCGCGATCCACCCGGTGTCCATTGCGGTGGCTGCGGCGACGAGACGCAGTTCGATATCGCCGACTACATCGAGGTCTTGGGTCAGCGACGCACTGGTCCAGGTGAGCATCGAGGGCGGATCAATCGCGCTGGGGGCGGCCCGATTCAAACCACCGCCGAGGACCAGGTACTCACGAGCACCCGGCTCACCCTCGTCGGCGCCGAGTTCCCCGTCAGCGCGCAGCGCAAACTCCCGGTAGACGACGCCGGGCGGCGGCCACGTCGCGGTGGTCCGCCATCCCTGGGCGCCGGGCAATACGTAGCGGATGGCCGGCCCGTCCAGGATCCCGGTGTCGCGGCTCTTGAGCCAATGGTCAAACCGCGCCAAGGCCTCGAGATGAAGGCTCTCCCACGGCCAGGTCAAACCGAACTCCCCGAGTATCCCCATCCGGGTAGAGGGCCTGTCCGCCAGCGCCTTCCATGCCGCGAAGGTAGACGGAAGGTGCAACGGGACGTTCTGCCAATCGCAACCCAGATATACCGGCACATCGATCCGTTCCAGCAGAGGGTTGAGATCGCGTTCGTCCCACCACTCATCGCGGGTGGGATGCTCGACCGCCGCCGAGAGCCACAACTGGTCCCACGGGCGCGGATTGTGCCGAATCTTGGTCAGTTGGCGCAGCATGGCCAGGGCGGCTTCCCCGTTCGCCGTCGCGAACTTCCGGCGCAGCCGTGGGGTATTGAGCACCTGTCGGGCCAGTCCGACCAGCTTGCCCCGCCACAGTGCGTCACTTCGCTCCGACGCAATGCCCACCATGGCAAGAAACGGGCTGACAAACGACGAGCTGAACAGGCCATGGTGCATGGCCGCCTCGTAGAGGTCTGTGGTCACCGCCACCGGGAAGATGGCTTTCAGATGCGGTGGCCGCTCCACGGCCGCCTGTAGCTGGGTCATGGCGAAGTAGCTGATGCCGATCATCCCCACGTTGCCGTCGCACCAGGGCTGCGCGGCCGCCCACTCCACCAGATCGTGCATGTCGCGGCGTTCGGTGGCGTCGAAGAACCCGAAGGTACCCCCCGAACCCCCGGTACCACGCACGTTCGCGATCACGTGGACATAGCCCCGAGGCACCCAGAAATCGGTGACGCCGGCTTCGATGAACCCCATCGGGGCACCGAGATCTTGGATTTGCCGCGGATACGACGAGGCGGCGATCAAGGCGGGAAAACGGCCCTGAGCATCGGGCCGGTGCACATCGGCCAGCAACACGGTGCCATCCCGAACCGGGATGGCAACATTGTTCTCCCGCATCGTGTTGTATTGCAGCTCACTAAGATTGGTGCATTCGCGGCCGGTTGTCTGCGGCCCGTTGAGTTGCCGCTCACCCTCGACCAAGCCGGATGCCTTTTCCAACCGACGAGCACTGCCCTGCACGGCCATGAGACCTCCCGCCTTGCGGCTTTAGTTTCGTCACTCGTTGAGACTATGGCTACAGTACTTCCGGGATAATTTCAACGCAAGTGGTAACTTTGTTTGTCATCGGCCGGCACTGGCGCGCCGTGGGCAGGGGGCAGATTCACGATGGGCAGCAGACGGGTGAAGCCGGGTCCGCGCGACGAGAAGGGCGTACTCGCCGCCCAGATCCTTTCCGTAGCTCGGGATTCCTTCGCTGAAAACGGTTCGGCCGGAACCACTGTCCGCTCGGTTGCGCGGGCCGCCGACGTCGACCCTTCGCTGATTTATCACTATTTCGGTTCAAAGGAAGGGCTGCTCGACGCAGCGACCACTCCACCGCAACGGTGGCTCGACACGGTCGCCGAGACATGGACCACCCCGAAGGCCGACCTGGGCCGCCGGCTCTTGCAGACCCTCCTGGGCAGCTGGGCAGACGACGAGATCGGCCCGTCACTGCGGGCCATTTTGTTGACGGCTGCGCATGAGGACGCCACCCGCCTGAAGTTGCGACGCATTGTTGAGAGTTCTTTGATCGGAGTGTCGCAGCTCGACACCGACGAAGATGACCGCCTCACGCGAAGCGGGCTGATCGCCAGTCAATTGATCGGCCTAGCCATGACCCGGTACGTCTGGCAGATCGAGCCAATCGCGTCAATGAGCGATTCCGAAGTCCTCGCGGCGATATCGCCGAACCTGCAGCGCTATATCGACGGCGACCTGCATCCCGCGAAGAAGTCGCCCGCCCAACGTCCTCGACACACACGCAGACCGTGAGTCGCGCGACTAGATCAAAGCCACTTGCCCGGTAATTACCTCGGTCGCCGCCTCGATCATGGCCACAAGAAGCGTGGCGACGACAGCGCTGAGCAAAATGAAGCCCAGCAGGGCAGGATACAGACTCTCGGGAGCCGAAGTGAGCAGTCCCATCAGCACCGTACCGGTGACTCGGACTATCTGAGCCTCCACAGCGGTCCCGAACGAACGCACCATCGTCTTCAACCCGTCCAACAGCGAGGCCAGCGCCGCATCAATGCCGACATACGAGCTCGCGCTCGCCGTCAGATTCTGGACAAACCGCTCATGAAATGCGGCCGCCTGCCCGGCCAGCGTCTGATAGTCCTGGGCGTGGGCGGAGAACAGTTGCGCGATCCCCACCGACACCTCGTCGCCGGCGGCGGCCAGCACCGCAGCGGTTGGGGCCGCCGCCAGGTGCGCCGCACTCAGTGTCGAACCGATAGTCGCCAAATCCGTTGCCGCCGCGGCCATCAACTCCGGCTCTGCTATCACAAACGACATTGCGACCTCCAGGCAAACCAGACAGCCCAGCCATGGGCCGCCGATCCGTCACCGAAATCGTAGGCCGGATTTCGACCACAACGTGGGAAAACCGAATTTCACCTGACCCGCACGAACGGAAGATTGAATTTCAATCGTATTGATGTTGCGCGTCGAAGCCCTCGGCCAACGCGGTGCGAAACGCCACCACCGCCGGGTGGGCGGTGCGTGATGTACGGGTCAACGTAAACAACTGGCGTTTCGGCGAAGCGGGCAACGGGGCAAGCCGCACCCCGCGCATCCGGTCTTGGCCGAGCAGGGCGGGCAAGATGGCAACCGCGAGCCCTGCCTGCACCATCTGCAGATGCACCAGCAGATCCACTCCGTCGAAGCGCACATCCGGTTCGAAACCGGCGGCGCGACACACGCTGCGCGCCCACCGGCCGGGCACAGTGGGTTCTGGGTCCAGGGCCCACGACGCGTATTCCAGGTCGGACAGCGTCGTCGCGTCGCTCCAGGGCCCGATCCTTGGCATCGCGAGAAACAGCTCGTCAGTTCGCAGGTCCACGCGATCCAGACTCGGGCTCGGCGGCAGCCGCCCGCCCGGATACTCCTCCCCCAGCACCACATCGAAGGTGCCGGCCAGCAGACCCGAAGTCGCCTCATCAGCCTCGCGCTGCGCGACTTCGACGCGCAGGTCGGGGTAATCGCGAGCCAGCGCATCAAGCACCCTAGGCAGGATTGAGAGCAGCAACGTCTGAAATGCCGCGACCCGCAACCGACCGGCTACCCGCCCTTGGCTGGCTGCCAGCAGGGCCTCGGCCCGCTCCAAGGTAGCGATCGCCAACCTGGTGTGCTCGACGAGTGCCTCACCCGCATCGGTCAGCCGCACGCCCCGGCCCACGGGTTCGATCAGGGCCATCCCGCATTCGCGCTCGAGCTGCGCCAGCTGCTGTGAGACCGCCGATGGACTGTATGAAAGCGCCTTCGCCACCGCGGCCAGCGTGCCCCGTCGCTGCAGTTCGTGCAGCACGACCACCCGCTGCAAAATTCAACATTCGCCGACCCCATATTCATCACATTTGCTTACTAGATTAGATCAGAATCATTCGCTGGACTATTCAACGGCAAGCATCACGAAAAATGCCCGTGAAGCGTCCTCGGTGCATCACGTAAAAATGCCCGCGAAACGGTCGATCCTCAGCAGGCATGGGAAGTGGGCTGTCGATGTCGTCTCGGGCCGAGATCACCGCGAAGTTCGCCAGGGCGTATGTGGGGGCGCCGAAGGCGGACAAGGGGCAGATTCTGGATCAGGTGGTGGCGGTCACCGGCTGGTCGCGTGACAACGCCCGGCGGCGGTTGAGGGCGGCGGCCGCGCCGCCGGGAGCGGGTCGGCAGGTCGCCAAACGGACTCGCCGGCAACGCAATCCGAAGTACTCTAGGATGCGCTCAAGGTGTTGCAGAAGGTGTGGGCGGCCTCAGGCGGGCAGTGCGGCCGGTATCTGGCCGCTTCCATGGCACTTCAGTTGGATGCTCTAGAACGCCACGGCGAACTGGTGGACGGCCGTGACCGTTACGGCCCGGCGGTGCGTGCCGAGCTGTTGGCGATGAGCAGCGCCACGATCGACCGCTACCTGCGCGGCGCCAAGGCCCGCGACCAGATCTCGGGTGTGTCGACGACGAAACCCTCCCGCTGCTGCGGTCCTCGATCACCATCTGCAAAGCAGGCGATGAGGCCGAAGAATCTCCGGGGTTCTTCGAAGGCGACACCGTGGCGCACTGCGGCCCGACACTGAAAGGTGAGTTCGCCCGCACGGTCAACCTCACCGACATGCACATCGGCTGGGTGTTCACCCGCACGGTGCGCAACAACGCCCACCCCCACATCCTGGGCGCCCTCAAAACCGGAATTACTAAAATCCCTATAAGGTAACGGGTTTGGACTTCGACAACGGCACCGAATTCCTCAATAAGGCGGTCATCAAGTGGGCCGCGGACATGGAGATCTTCTTCACCCGCTCACGACCCTACAAGAAGAACGACCAGGCCACCATCGAGTCCAAAAACAACCACCTCGTGCGTCGCTACGGGTTCTACTACCGCTACGACACCGACGAAGAACGCGCCGTGCTCAACCGGCTGTGGCACCTGGTCAACGACCGGCTCAACTACCTGACCCCCACCATCAAACCCATCAGCTACGGCTGCAGCCGCGACGGTCACCGCCGCCGGCTCTACGACAAGCCCCAGACCCCTGGACCGGCTGCTGGCCGCCGGAGTCCTCTCAGCGGCCCAACAAACAGAGCTGCTCACCTACCGCAACAGCCTCAACCCCGCCGCGATCGCCCACCAGATCGCCGACCTGCAAGCCGCCCTGCTCAGACTCGCCAAAGACAAGACCGAACAGCTCTACCTCACCGCCATACCCGCCGCTCTACCCGCCCTCAAAGCCGGCATCCGCATCAAAAGCAAGACCACCACCTGACCCCGATTTCGCGGGCATTCCTTACCTGATGCATGAACCAGGTTTCGCAGGCATCTTGACTTGATGCATCACGTTCAATCAACGCCTGACAGGCTCATTGCATGGCGTCACGCACACCGTTGCCCGTTCTCATGATCCTGGGATCGTGCATTTCACTACAGCTGGGCGCGGCGATCGCGACGCCGCTGCTGGCGCACTTCGGCGCCGGGCTCACCACCGGCGTGCGACTGTTGTTTGCCGCCACCTTGCTGATGGCAATCCACCGGCCCCGCGCGTTCGGCTGGGACCGACAACAGTGGAGATCAGCAGCGCTGTTTGCGGTGGCATTGGCGGGCATGAACGGCTTCTTCTTTGCCGCGATCGCCCGCATCCCGCTCGGTGTCGCAGTCACCATCGAGTTCGCTGGACCGCTGATGCTCGCGGCGGCATTCTCCCGCCGCCCACGCGACCTCGGCTGCGTGATGGCGGCCGCGGCCGCCATCGTGGTCCTCAGTTGGGACGGCTCGAAATCCGCAGCGCTGAGTCCCGATCTGGCGGGCGTAGCCTTCGCCCTCGTCGCGGCATGCTTCTGGGCGCTCTACATCTTGGCCGGCAAACGCATCACCGGTCAGCAAACGGGTCACGGAGCCCTTTCCGTCAGCATGTTCATCGCAGCCATTGTGGTGCTGCCATTCGGGATACCCGCCGTACCCACATTAACCGGGCAACCAGAGAAGCTGATCCCCCTGCTGGGGGTCGCGGTGCTGTCGTCGATGCTTCCGTACTCGTTGGAATTCGCGGCGATGCGCCGCTTCAGCGCACACACATTCGGCGTGCTGCTCAGTCTCGAACCCGTGGTCGCCGGGCTCGCAGGCTGGATATTGCTGGGCCAGACGCTCAGCTGGGTCCGGGGGCTGGCGATGGTTGTCGTTGTCGCCGCATCCATCATCTGCACCCTCAGCCAGCCATCGCCCGCCTCGGAGCCATCTCCCGCGAAGGAAAGGACCCCAACACGCGATCGAGCGCAAGGCAGCGCTGTGGGCCGCCCGCTCGCCCGGGTTCGCAACGGGCTTCAAAAGTCACAGCGCCGCGAGCCCGTGGCCGGGCGAGACGGTGTTCCGTCGCCTGCCGCCGAATGGCTGGACGCCGATGTATCCCTAGGAGATTCGGGGCGCTTTGGTGACAAGATCGCCCGAATAAGCCACCGCGCCAACCCAGTCGGCGGCGGCCGCGGCGAGAAGGCACCCATTCGGTCGGCGGCCCAGGTTGGACCCCACTTCGGTGCAACCGGCTCAGCCACTAATCATTCGGCCACAGATGTGCCACGTTGGGCAGATGAGCACCATTCGCCTGCTACCCACGTCACGTCTCAAAGCATTCTCCGACGGCGTGTACGCCATCGTCATCACCCTGCTCGTCCTGGACCTGAAGGTGCCGGAATCCAGCAATGACCTTGGCGGGGCGCTGCTGCGGTCCTGGCCGGCCTTTCTCGCCTATCTGGTCAGCTTCGTGTTCATCGGCAGCTCGTGGCTCGCGCATACCAGATTGACCGTTGCGCTGGTGACCGCGGACGAGGTGTTCAACACCATGAACTTGTTGTTGCTGCTCCTGGTCACCTTCCTGCCATTCAACTCCGCCCTGATGTCCCACTATCTCGTCGGACCGGGGCAGCGGCTGGCGGTCGGTTTGTTCGGCGTGAACGTGATGCTGGCGACAGCGGCAAGCGCCGTCCTGGCCAGCTACGGTCGCTACAAGAGCGAGCTGTCCAGCGCGAAGGATCGCGCGACGCTGGCCGAAATTGCCCAGTCGCGTTGGATGTTCAGCGCGCTGATGGGCCTATCGGTAGTGGCGGTGCTGCTGCTGCCGAGCGTGGCCGTGGCGTTTTACCTCTTTCTCTCGGCGCTGATGCTGATGCGCCCGCTGCGCATCTTGACGCTCGGCGGCCGACGGCAGCACGATTCCCGCGAAAACGGTGCCTAGGCCGCGGCGTCCGGGTCACTGCCATCGCCGCCGTGAGCGGTCCTGGCTGGGCAGGTCGATGGACGCGTCATCATATCGACGCGGTAGGGACCATCCTCTCGCCGCAACGGCCAAAATGCCACGTTCAGACGCTCCTGAATAAACTAAGCTGACGCCACCATGTTGGCCAATGAGACAGTGTGGACTAGGGCGTGTCTGCTTAATGTGAATGGTGTTTTGGCTGATGCTGTTTGGGTGATGCGGACGCATGCGATTTCTGATGATTTGTGGTCGCTGATCGTGGCGGTGTTGCCTGCGGGGCGGCGGCGTGGCCGGCCGTGGAACGATCATCGACATACTCTGGAGGGCATTATCTGGCGTTACCGTACGGGATCTCCGTGGCGTGACCTGCCCGAGCACTTCGGTCCCTGGCAATCGGTGGCCGAGAGGCATCTACGCTGGTCGGTCGATGGCATCTACGCGCGGATCTTCGCGGCGATCGCCTCTGACCTCGACGCCGAGGACGCCGACCTGGGCGCACTGTTGTCGGTCGATTCGACCAGTGTGCGCGCCCACCGACACGCAGCCGGAGCGCCCCGGGCGCCGCACAGGGGGATCTGTCGAATTACAAGAAATATCTCGATGAGCCCGATGACCACGCCATTGGGCATTCCCGCGGCGGGCTGACTACCAAGATCCACGCCTTGACCGACCAGCTGTGCAGTCCGGTCACCCTGGCACTGTCGGCCGGTCAAGCCGGTGATAATCCGATGCTTTGGCCATTGCTGGCCGCCCGGTGCAGCAACTCATACGCCCCGTTTCGCCTGCTGGCGGACAAGGCGTACTCCCATGACTCGACGCGGGCACAGCTGCGCCGGCTCAAGATCGCCCATACCATCCCCGAGCGCAGCGACCAGATCACCCGCCGCAAAGCCAAAGGCCGCAACAGAGGACGGCCTCCGGGGTTCTCAGGCCGAATCTACAAGCACCGCAACACCGTCGAGCGAAGCTTCAACCGGCTCAAACACTGGCGCGCGGCCGCCACCCGCTACGACAAATACGCCCTGACCTACCTCGGCGGTGCCACCCTGGCCGCCATCATCACCTACCACCGCGTCCGCAATTAGCAGACAGGACCTAGACGGGTAGTCGCGCTCAGCGACCACGCCCCGGTTCTGGCATTACGGGCTCATCCTGCCTGTCCACCCGATGTCTCGATCTCGACAAGAAGTTATTGAGGATTCGTAAAGACGCCGCGCTGATTCTGAGGTCAAGCCAAAGAGCTAACCAATCAAATCAGCAAAGGAGTCCAAAATGTTCACTCGCCGCTTCGCCGCCTCCCTGGCCGGAACCACCCTGACCGCTGCCAGCCTGGGCCTGGCCGCACTCGGCTTCGCCGCCACCGCCACCGCCACCGCAGGCTCAACCGACGACGCCTTCCTGGCCCAGATCCAAGCCGACGGGATCACACCGCCCAGCGCGGCACGCGCCATCAGCGACGCACACGCCGTCTGCACCGCGCTCGACGAAGGCAACTCACCCACCACGGTCATCAACGCGGTCGCCGAGTCGACCGGTCTGAGCTCTGTCCGTGGCCATGAAAAAGTAGCCACTGGTGGCCAAGTCGAGGTATCCAGTTTTGGCCAGATAAAAGTATCCACCCCGTGTTCGTCGTGTCGATCAGGAACTGTGGGCCCCGATGGTGACGGTGAAGGCGCCAACCAATGGCCATCACCACCGGGGAGTTCCATTGAAGTCTGTGAAGGACCGCATGGACATCATTTCTGCCGATCAACAGCTCGGGTCGTACCGGGCCGCCGCCGACGCGTGCGGCACCACGCATCGCACCGTCAAGAAGATCATCGACAAATTCGAGGCCGACCAGGCCGGCATACCGCCGGCACGGCGGGCCGAACGAGGGCACAACTACGATTCGGTGGCCGAGCTGGTCGCCGAACGTGTCGAGAAATCTGGAGGCCGGATCTCGGCCAAGCGGCTGCTGCCGATCGCCCGCACCGCAGGCTACCAAGGCTCGGATCGCAACTTCCGGCGTCTTGTTGCCGAGGCGAAGACGTTGTGGCGCAGCGCCAATCACTGCGGGCGCCGTCCAGCGGTATGGTCACCAGGGCAGTACCTGGTGATCGACTGGGCCCAAGCGGCACCGGGATTGTTCCTGTTCTGCGCGGTGCTGGCATTCTCCCGGTGGCGATTCGTGCGTTTCGCCGCCGACCAGAAGGCCTCGACCACGCTGGCGTTGATCGCCGAAACCCTGTCGGCGATCGGCGGGGTCCCGGCGTGGGTGCTGGCTGATCGGATGGCCTGCCTCAAAGGCGGGGTAGTCGCCAATGTGGTCGTCCCGACCCCGGATTACATCCGACTGGCCACCCATTACGGGTTCGCCCCGGACTTCTGTCACGCCAACGACCCACAATCCAAGGGCATCGTGGAGAACCTGTGCGGCTATGCCCAACGCGACCTGGCGGTGCCGCTGCTGACCCAGTCCGCTGTCGACGGCGTGCCGATCGACATCCGGGCCGCCAACGCCGCTGCGGCGGCGTGGTGCGACGAGGTCAATGCCCTGGCGCACTCGGAGATTCAGGCGATTCCCGACGAACGGTTGGTCTCCGAACGCCAAGTACTGCAACCACTTCCATCGTTGCGCTTACAGATCGGGGCGCCCACGGTGCTGCACAAGGTCGACCGACTCTCCTGTGTGCGCTACGGCTCGGCCCGCTACTCGGTACCCACCCGGCTGATCGGCACCACCGTGGCAGTGGTGGTCGATCACGGCGCGGTCTGCCTGGTCGAACCGGCTACCGGGATGATCGTGGCCGAACACGAACTGGTCGCCCCAGGCTCAGCGTCGATCCTCGATGAGCACTACGACGGGCCAAGGCTGGCACCGAGTCGGGGCCCGCGGCCCAAGACCAGCGTGGAGAAGCAGTTCTGCGCCCTCGGCGCGGACGCCGAGGCATTCCTCGTCGGTGCCGCGGCGATCGGCAACACCCGCCTAGGGCGTGTCTGCTTAATGTGAATGGTGTTTTGGCTGATGCTGTTTGGGTGATGCGGACGCATGCGATTTCTGATGATTTGTGGTCGCTGATCGTGGCGGTGTTGCCTGCGGGGCGGCGGCGTGGCCGGCCGTGGAACGATCATCGACGTACTCTGGAGGGCATTATCTGGCGTTACCGTACGGGATCTCCGTGGCGTGACCTGCCCGAGCACTTCGGTCCCTGGCAATCGGTGGCCGAGAGGCATCTACGCTGGTCGGTCGATGGCATCTACGCGCGGATCTTCGCGGCGATCGCCTCTGACCTCGACGCCGAGGACGCCGACCTGGGCGCACTGTTGTCGGTCGATTCGACCAGTGTGCGCGCCCACCAACACGCAGCCGGAGCGCGCCCGGGCGCCGCACAGGGGATCTGTCGAATTACAAGAAATATCTCGATGAGCCCGATGACCACGCCATTGGGCGTTCCCGCGGCGGGCTGACTACCAAGATCCACGCCTTGACCGACCAGCTGTGCAGTCCGGTCACCCTGGCACTGTCGGCCGGTCAAGCCGGTGATAATCCGATGCTTTGGCCATTGCTGGCCGCCCGGTGCAGCAACTCATACGCCCCGTTTCGCCTGCTGGCGGACAAGGCGTACTCCTATGACTCGACGCGGGCACAGCTGCGCCGGCTCAAGATCGCCCATACCATCCCCGAGCGCAGCGACCAGATCACCCGCCGCAAAGCCAAAGGCCGCAACAGAGGACGGCCTCCGGGGTTCTCAGGCCGAATTTACAAGCACCGCAACACCGTCGAGCGAAGCTTCAACCGGCTCAAACACTGGCGCGCGGTCGCCACCTGCTACGACAAATACGCCCTGACCTACCTCAGCGGTGTCACCCTGGCCGCCATCATCACCTACCACCGCGTCCGCAATTAGCAGACAGGACCTAGCCGCAGAGCTGGAGATCCTGCTCGCCCTGGGGGCCGCCCACGGCACCGACGCGCTGATCGCGGCGCTGCACCGGGCGGTGGCGTTTCGCCGGTTCCGGGCCGCCGACGTGCGCTCCATCCTGGCCGCGGGCACCGGAACCCCACAACCCCGCCCTGCCGGGGATGCGCTGATTCTGGACCTACCGGTCGCCCCGATGCGTTCCCTGGACGCCTACAAGATCGGACCCGTCGGAGCCGATGACGAGGTGATCTCATGACCACGACATCACCAACGACTGCCGTCGAACCCGTGGCGCCGCCGTCGGTGCCGCCGCTGGCCGCTGATCTGGATGCCGGGCTGCGGCGGTTGAAGTTGGCCGCGGTGCGGCGCAGCGCACCGAGGTCTTGCTGACCGCCAAGACCCAACGCTGGACTCCTGAGGAAGTGCTGCGCACGCTCGTCGAGACCGAACTGGCCGCCCGGGATGCCTCCAACATCGTCAACCGGCTCAAGGCCGCCGCGTTCCCCGTCTCGAAAACGTTGGAGTCCTTCGACGTGGCCGCCTCGTCGATCCCGCCGAAGGTTTTCGACTACCTGTCAAGTCTGGAATGGATACGGGCCCAACAGAACCTGGCGATCATCGGCCCGGCCGGCACCGGCAAATCCCACACCCTGATCGGGTTGGGGACCGCGGCGATCCACGCCGGGCTCAGGGTCCGCTACTTCACCGCCGCTGATCTCGTCGAGACCCTCTACCGCGGCCTGGCCGACAACACCGTCGGCAAGATCATCGAATCGCTGCTGCGGGTCGACCTGATCATCTTGGACGAACTCGGCTTCGCCCCACTCGATGACACCGGTACCCAACTGCTGTTCCGCTTGGTCGCCGGCGCCTACGAACGCCGCAGCCTGGCCATCGGGTCACACTGGCCCTTCGAACAATGGGGCCGGTTCCTGCCCGAGCAGACCACCGCAGTCAGCATCCTCAACCGCCTGCTACACCACGCCACCCTCGTCATCACCGACGGCGACTCCTACCGCATGAAGGACGCCCAGCACCGGAAGGAGCAACCCACACCAACCTAGGAACTACCGCCCGGGGTGGATACTTCTATCTGGCCACCAGCGGATACTTCAACTTGGCCATTGACAACACGGTGGCAGATACGCCTTGCGGACTGCAGTCAGGAGCTGCGACCGCTTGGGGCGCACCCATGAATCCGATGGCTAGTTCCCCGATGAGGCAACCCGCGCTGATGGACACCACTTGCCGGCGCGCACGTATACCGATGATTTTCTTCATCATTTGATTCCTTCGGATTGGCGAATCAATCGTTGAAGGTTCCCGAATACCCAGGATCCAAAGTAGCGGAGGAATTTGGTCCAGGTCGGTGACCGGGTTCGCTCATTCGGCCGCTTCCCGGTGATCTGCCGGGCAAGCGTGGTGACTGTGCGAAGCAAGCGACCAGAGTGACGCGCGAAGCCTGAAAATCTCGGAAAAGACGGATCGGTTCTTATCGAATCGTGACACGGACCGTGACCAAACCGTAGTCATCGGCGCTGGCGGAAACGCATCGATCCACGACGTCTAAGGACACAGGTCGACGAGTTCTGGTCGACCAGGCCCCAAGGGGATGGTCCAGGTAACGACCTGGGTATCGCTTCAAAAGCGAGGCCGCTGTTGCCCGGCATGCCGGGGTGGCCCGGTGCCGGTATCGTCAGCCGGCACGCCCGACCCGGTCTCCGAATTACCCGTTCCAACTCAACATCTGCCTGCGCCGCATCGCGGTCACCCGGATTCGCCTCGGCGGCCCCGCCTCACACGCCGCCTCGCCAACACCGTCTTCGGTCATCGGCACACCGACCGACAAAATCCGTCAAACCACTTGCCAAACGGTAGCGGCCTGGCACAAGAGAAATTCATAGGAGATTCATAGTAGGAAGCAACAAGATGCGGTGTGTTTTCCGGCCGTCATTTCTGGTTGTTCCGCATGGGAGGCGCCCAGTGTCGTTTGTGATCGCTGAGCCCGAGCTGCTCGCTGCCACCGCTACCCACCTGTCCTCGCTCAGGACGACACTCGTTGCAGCCAACGCAGCTGCGGCGGTTCCGACCACGGGGCTCCTGGCTGCAGCCGATGACGAGGTGTCGGTGGCCATCGCCGCAGGCTTTCGCGCGTACGGCCAGGCATATCAAGCGCTGAGCGCTCAAGCCGCGGATGTTCATGCGCGATTCGTACAAGCGTTGGCTGCTGGCGCCGATCGGTATGCCAGCGCCGAAGCCGCCAACGCCGGGCAACAACTGCTCGACATCGTCAACGCCCCCACCCAGGCATTGATTGACCGCCCGCTGATCGGCAATGGCACCAACGGAGCACCCGGAACCGGCCAAGATGGCGGGCCGGGCGGACTATTGATCGGCAACGGCGGGTCCGGGGGCTCCGGCGCTGCGGGCACCAACGGCGGCAACGGTGGCGCCGCAGGATTGTTGGGCGCCGGTGGTGCCGGTGGTGTGGGCGGCTTCGGGCTACCTGGGGGTGCGGGCGGCAACGACGGAGCAGGCGGAGCCGGCGGCCTGTTCGGCAACGGCGGCAACGGCGGCACCGGCGGGGGGGCATTGGACGGCAACGGCGGCAGCGGCGGGGCAGGCGGCGCGGGCGGTGTCTTAGGTTCGGGCGGCAAAGGCGGCGTCGGAGGCGTCAGCGCGCACCAGGTCGGCGGCACGGGTGGTCCCGGTGGGACCGGTGGACTACTGGGCGCGGGCGGCGCCGGTGGTGATGGCGGGCAAGCCGATGACGCCATCGGCGGAACCGGAGGCACCGGCGGAAGCGGCGGCACGCTCTAGGGATCCGGCGGGCTCGGCGGCAACGGCGGAAACGGCGGCCACCAGGGGGGCCTGGGTGGAGCGGGTGGCTCGGGCGGGCTGTTCGGCGACGGCGGCTCCGGCGGCGACGGCGGAACCGGCGGCACCAATGGCGCAGCCGGTGGAGCAGGCGGTCGTGGCGGCTTGCTCTATGGATCCGGTGGCGACGGTGGTGACGGCGGCAACGGGCAACCGGCCGATGGCGGCGCGGGCGGCGCGGGCGGCGCCGGCGGCCTGCTGGGCGCCGGCGGCCTGCTGGGCGCCGGCGGTAACGGTGGCGACGGCGGGGTTGGCCACGACAACGGCGGGGCAGGCGGCGCCGGCGGCCGAGCCGGCCCGCTAGTAGGAGCGGGGGGCAACGGGGGCGACGGTGGCGCCGCGGGTCTCCACGGTGGCCAAGGAGGGAGCGGCGGCAACGCGGGCATCCTGCTCGGCAATGGCGGCGCCGGCGGCACCGGCGGCTGGGGCGGCTTCAGCGTGCCTGGTCAGGGCGGGACCGGTGGAGCCGGAGGACATGCTGGACTGATCGGCAACGGCGGAAACGGTGGCGCCGGCGGGATCACCTCGGTCGCCGGTGGCACCGGCGGCGACGGGGGCAAAGGTGGCGATGCATGGGTGATCGGAAACGGCGGCAATGGCGGCAGCGGCGGCACCGGCACACAACCGGGTGGCCCGGGCGTGGGGGGATCCGGGGGTTCACTGATCGGCCAGCATGGATTGAACGGGTAGCGAACGACACGGGGACCCCGCACGACACCTCGGCATCACCAGTCCGACCGTCCAGCGATGGCTCGACCGGTCCCGCTCGCGCGGCAGCCGCGCGGCGCCCGAGAGGACAACCGGCACGCCGACCGTCACCACCACGTCAAGATTTGTGACGCCGCATTGGGTGTCTTCGGCCCTCAATGCGCACACCGCGCGGCAAAGAACGGAGCAGCGTCCCGCCTCCGTCGTCTGCCCACTTTTACGAACGTGAAACAGACACCCCATCGTCCGCCTACCGGAAACCCACGACCTCCCGGCCCCAGGCGGCGCGAATGGGTGCGTCGATATCGCGCGCAACCTTGTCGGATTTGTCGATGACCAGGCAAGCGCGGTCGCCGTCCTGGTAAGCCGGCCAGTCCGGTTCACCGGCGGGGCCCGCGGGATTGGCCTGGGTAGCAAAGTTGATCCACCGGGTCCGCATCCTCTTGGAGACGGCCCTGGCGGTTTTCGCGCCACCGAGTCGCAAGGTGAGGTCCTGCGGTCCCCCGAGATTGCCCCAGACGTAGGGCAGCTCGGTCGCGTGAGCAGCCCGGACCAGCAGCAGTTTCAGCAGCGGCGTGGAGTAGTCGATGCGGTACAGGTACACCGGCGCCACCCTGCGGTGGCCCTCGGCCAGCCATACCGATGGCATCCGAAAGCCGACGTCGGTGGCGATGCTGAGCGGCCTGGCCCTGCGCCGCAGCCGGGAATAGGCCAGGCCGATCTCCTCTTCGGTCGGCAATTGCAGGTCGGGCTGCTCGGCGGCGATCTGGGTGAACATGGACGTGATCGCGCGCGGCGTGATCGGCATTGGCGGCGATCGCATCAGCCGGAACAGCGCGGCTTCATGCTTGTTGGTGCCGATCAGCAGCGGGACCGGGTGCGAGCGGCCTTCCTGAGCGACCTTCACCGGATAGTCGGTGAGCACATCGCCGTCGACGATCGGGACGAACGCCAACGTGCCGGGGTTACGCACTGGCACTTCGTTGAATACTTCTGTCGAGGCGGCAACGATCGCCGCGGTGGGCAGTTGCGTCAGTTTGTCCACGTCGCTGGCGGCGATTCCCAGCTTGTCGAGCAGGTGCACCGCGACACGCTGCGCTCTTTCCAGGTCGTAAACCGAGGTAGCCGGAGAGCTTTGGGCGATCGCGCGGGCGAACAAGCCCTGAGCCGCCGGGGTCACCAGCAGCGTCGTCACCAGCCCCGCACCGGCGGATTCACCGAACAGCGTGATGTTGGCGGGATCGCCGCCGAACGCCGCGATGTTCTCGCGTACCCAATGCAATGCAGCCAGCACATCGCGCAGCCCGACGTTGGAATCAAAACTCCGTCCGGCATGGCTCAACGACGACAGGTCCAGGAAGCCCAGGGCACCGAGCCGGTAGTTCACCGTCACCACGATGACCTCACCGCTGCTGGCCAACCTCCGGCCGCCATAGAGGGCCTGACTTGCCGAGCCCAGCATGTATGCGCTGCCGTGCAGCCACACCATCACCGGTTTCCCGGCACCGGGTGCGGTGTTCGCCGGCGCCCAGATGTTCAGCCGTAGACAGTCTTCGTCCTGCGGCGCGCCGAGGTCGATGGGCATGTTGGCCAGCACCGGCTGAGGGCAGACACCCGAAAGCGGTGGCATCGGCGATCTCGGTCCATGGTTGGGGTGGCTGCGGGGCCCGGAACCGCAGCTCGCCCACGGGCGGCACGCCATACCGGATGCCCTTCCACGATTTAGTCCGGACCTCGATACCGGCCGCTGCAATGCCGTCTTCGGCGCCCCGGACCGGCCCATAGGCGGTTTCGACCACATAGCCGTCACTCGCCATTCGTCTGATGTCACTGGCCATAATTGTGAAAACTCCTGTTCCCCTTGGCTCAGGTTAACGACTGGCAATCGCACAGCTGCCGAATGGGCCACACCCAGCGGTCAATGGCACCGGAGTGCTCAGGGCGCACGGGACAAGCGCCCGAACAACAACACTGTCTGCGGCTAAGGTTGCGCTCAACACCGACGCGGAGGGCGGGCCCCGGTCCAGTGAACACCGAATTCACGCTCAGTCAGAAACGCGCTCTGGCGATTGTCACGCTGGCCGCCCTGCTGTTCGGCGCCTACTTCCTGCTTAGCTATTTCGTGCTGATTGTGGTGGCCGCCGTCGGCGCATATCTGTTCACACCACTGTTCAATTGGTTCAACAAGCGGCTGAACGCGGGCCTGTCGGCGACCCTCACCCTGTTGACGGCACTGGTGGTGGTCATCGTCCCGGTTGGGCTGCTGGTCGGCCTGGCGGTCGTCCAGATTGCCCGGATGGTGGATAACATTGCCGGCTGGGTCAAGACAACCGAACTGAGCAGCCTCGGCGACAAGGCCTTGCAACTGGTCAATGAGCTCCTGGCCCGAGTGCCGTTCTTGCATGTCACCGTGACGGCGGAGACACTGCGCAAAATGATGATCTCGGTGGCGCAAAACGTCGGCCAGTGGCTGCTGCACTTTCTGCAGAATGCGGCCGGCAGCCTGGCCGGCGCGGTTACCTCGGGGATCATCTTTCTGTACGTGTTCATGGCACTGCTGCTAAACCGCGAGAAGCTGCGGACACTGATCGGTCAGCTCAACCCGCTGGGTGAAGAAGTCACAGATTTGTACTTGCGCAAGATGGGCTCGATGGTGCGCGGCACCGTGATCGGTCAGTTCGTCATCGCGCTGTGTCAAGGTGTTGCCGGTGCCGCGTCCATCTACGTCGCCGGATTTCACCACGGGTTCTTCATTTTCGCGATCCTGCTCACCGCAATGTCCATCATTCCGCTCGGCGGCGGAATTGTGACAATTCCATTCGGTATCGGGATGGCGTTCTATGGCAATATCGGCGGCGGCGCGTTCGTCGTCTTGTGGCACTTGCTGGTGGTCACCAATATCGACAACTTCTTGCGACCGATTCTGGTTCCACGCGATGCCCGGCTCAATTCGGCGCTCATGCTGATGTCGGTATTCGCCGGCATCGGCATGTTCGGCCCGTGGGGGATCATCATCGGTCCGGTGCTGATGATCCTCATCGTCACCACGATCGACGTCTACCTGGCCGTGTACAAGGGCGTCGAGCTCAAGGACCGCAGCGCCAAGCCCGCCCGCCGCAACTGGTTGCCCCGCAGAACCGGGAATGCGCCGACAAACGCGGCTACTGACTCAACCGCTCAGTGAGGAACTCGACCACGCGCTTACGGGCCTCATACGCCGGATGGCCGTCCACCTCACGAACCTCTTCGGTGAGTACCGAATGCGCCATCCGGCCAAAGCCGTCCGGGTTGCCCGGGCCGGAATCGATCTCGATCACCTCAAACGCGTCACCCAGACGCGCCTTGAGCGTGCTGAACCGCTCACGCGGCGCCGTCTTGTCCTCGCTGAAGCGCAAACCGATGGCGCACAGCCCCTCATTCGCACAACGATCGGCGACCACCTGGAGCTCGGACTCACTTAGCCCGGGGTCACTGCGCTGCGCGGACGTCAGCGGCAGCGGCACCGACGGCTGACTGAGCACCGGGGCGAGCACGCTGTCATCGACGGCGGCGGCCAACACAAAACCGCCGGTGAAGCATTGCCCGATCACCCCCACCCCTTGCCCGGTCTGGACGCGTTGAGATCACGCGCCAGCGCGCGCAGAAAGATCGATATCGGCCGCTCCTTGTTGGTGGCCATCGCCGCGAACTCCTTGGCCACACATCCGCGGGAGATTTCGAGCGCCACATAACCGATCGACACCGCCTTGCCCGGCTTGCCGAACAACGACGGAATGGCCACCGTGAATCCGTTGTCCACCAGGTGGTTTCCCAGCGCCAGTACGCCGGGATGGATGCCCGGCATCTCCGGGATCAGCACCACTCCGGGGCCTGAGCCTTTGCGAAAGACGTCGTGGGTGTAGCCGCCGCCGGTGAACGGTGCCGCCGACCATCCGGCCAAGTCCGCTTCGGGTCCGCTCACGATCAGTCCCTTCTGCCGGCTTGCCGGCTAATTCTTGGTCGGCAGCGGCGCCTGCGATTGCGTAGCCAGTGCCAGCGTACGGAACTCGTCGGCGCTTCCGGCGCCGGTGATTGCGACCTGGGCGGGACCCTCCGGGCTGGTAAGCCGGGTGGTCCACACCGGCTCGGTGGAGCCGTTGCTATCGGTGCCTTCGTAGACAACCCAGCTGGTGTCGACCACATCCACAGTGCCGGTCGGATACATGCCCGGATGGATCGATCGGACCAGCTTGTCCTCGTCGGCATTGCTCTGGGTCAGGCTCAGGTACATCCCCGATGGGCTGATGTATCCCACCTTCGAGGTGGTCGCGCGCAGCAGCTGACCGTTGGCCGGATCGGTGCGCCCATTCTCGATGCCGCCACGACCGCCCGAGTTGGCTTTCCATCCATCCGGCAGGACGGGCAGCCGAATCGGGAATCCCAGGGCGGCCGCGTCGGCCTTCAGAGCCGCCGCGGCGTCGTAGGACGGGACATTTCCTCGATTGGTCGCGCCCGGTTGGAAGGAACACATCCCTACCAGGCCTGCCAGCAGGATGCAGCCAACCACCAGCGGGGCAAGCGACCAGAACATGTCGCGCCCATCCTGCAGCAACCGTGGTTTGGCCGGCTTCGGGCCCGGCTGCGGCTCACCAGTCACCTGGCCAGTATCGCAGGCCAGTATCCCAGCTCCAGCCCGGTGATCTGCTTCTGGGACAATCACCAACCATGACAGCTCAGGGATCCGGTTCGTCGCCAACCGCGGTCGCGGGGCGCGACCCATCGCTGCCACGGCCGCCACGTGGCGAAGCCCCCGACCGCAACCTGGCGATGGAACTCGTGCGAGTCACCGAGGCCGGTGCCATGGCCGCGGGCCGCTGGGTGGGGCGCGGCGACAAGGAGGGTGGCGACGCCGCCGCTGTCGACGCGATTCGCGAGCTGGTGAACTCGGTGTCGATGCGTGGCGTCGTGGTCATCGGCGAGGGCGAGAAAGACGACGCCCCGATGTTGTACAACGGCGAAGACGTCGGAAATGGCGACGGGCCAGAGTGCGACTTCGCTGTCGACCCGATTGATGGCACCACACTGATGAGCAAGGGCATGCCCAACGCCATCTCGGTGCTGGCGGTAGCCGATCGCGGTGCGATGTTCGATCCGTCGGCGGTGTTCTACATGAACAAGATCGCCGTCGGCCCCGAGGCCGCGCACGTGCTCGACATCACCGCACCCATTGCCGAGAACGTTCGGGCGGTGGCCCGGGTCAAGGCATTGTCGGCGCGGGACATGACGGTATGCATCCTGGACCGGCCGCGACACGCCCAGTTGATCGAAGACGTTCGGGCCACCGGCGCCCGGATCCGGCTGATCACCGATGGCGACGTCGCCGGCGCCATCTCGGCATGCCGACCGGAATCGGGCACCGACATGCTGGCCGGGATCGGCGGCACGCCGGAGGGCATCATCGCCGCCGCCGCGATTCGCTGCATGGGCGGAGCCATCCAGGCGCAACTGGCCCCCAAGGACGAGGCCGAGCGTCGCAAGGCGCTCGACGCCGGCTACGACCTCGATCAGGTGCTGACCACCGAGGACTTGGTGTCCGGGGAAAACGTCTTCTTCTGTGCCACCGGGGTCACCGACGGTGACCTGCTCAAGGGTGTTCGCTACTACCCGGGCGGCTGCACCACGCAGTCGATCGTGATGCGGTCCAAGTCGGGCACCGTGCGGATGATCGAGGCCTACCACCGACTTTCCAAACTCAACGAATACTCGGCGATCGACTTCACCGGCGACAGCACCGCCGCCCATCCCCTGCCGTAACACCCCTCCCGCAAACCCGACCAGCAAGGACCCGCCAATGGCCCACAGCGCCCACGACGATGCCGACAACGACACCGAATACCGCATCGAGCACGACACCATGGGCGAGGTCCGGGTGCCGGCAAAGGCACTATGGCGCGCCCAAACCCAGCGGGCGGTGGAAAACTTCCCCATCTCGGGCCGCGGTCTCGAGCGCGCCCAGATCCGCGCCTTGGGCCTGCTCAAGGGCGCTTGCGCGCAGGTGAACATGGACCTCGGGCTGCTGGCACCGGAGAAGGCCGAAGCGATCATCGCTGCCGCCGCCGAGATCGCCAACGGCCAACACGACGACCAGTTCCCGATCGATGTCTTCCAGACCGGCTCGGGCACCAGCTCCAACATGAACACCAACGAGGTGATCGCCAGCATCGCCGGCGCCAATGGCGTAGCGGTACACCCCAACGACGACGTCAACATGTCGCAGTCGTCGAACGACACCTCCCCAACCGCCACTCACATCGCGGCCACCGAGGCCGCCGTCAGCCACCTCATCCCCGCCCTTGAGATCTTGCAGGACGCCCTGGCCACAAAGGCTCTCGAGTGGCAGTCGGTGGTCAAGTCGGGCCGGACCCACTTGATGGACGCGGTTCCGGTCACGCTGGGCCAGGAGTTCAGCGGGTATGCCCGCCAGATCGAGGCCGGCATCGAGCGCGTCCGCGCCACGTTGCCCCGACTCGGCGAACTGGCCATCGGCGGTACCGCGGTCGGTACCGGACTCAACGCCCCCGAGGGCTTCGGCGTCAAGGTGGTGTCGGTGCTGGTGTCCCAGACCGGGCTGCCCCAATTGCGAACGGCGGCGAACTCTTTCGAAGCCCAAGCCGCACGGGACGGATTGGTCGAGGCCTCCGGGGCGCTGCGCACCATCGCGGTGTCGCTGACCAAGATTGCCAACGACATCCGCTGGATGGGCTCCGGTCCGTTGACCGGTTTGGCCGAAATCCAGCTGCCGGACCTGCAGCCTGGCAGCTCCATCATGCCGGGCAAGGTGAATCCGGTTCTCCCCGAGGCTGTTACGCAGGTCGCGGCGCAGGTGATCGGCAACGACGCGGCGGTGGCCTGGGGCGGCGCCAATGGCGCCTTCGAGCTCAACGTCTACATCCCGATGATGGCCCGCAACATCCTCGAGTCATTCACGTTGCTGACCAACGTCTCAAAGCTGTTCGCGCAGCGCTGCATTGCCGGGTTGACCGCCAACGCCGAGCACCTGCGTGAACTCGCGGAGTCCTCACCGTCGATCGTGACACCGCTGAACTCGGCGATCGGCTACGAGGAGGCGGCCGCGGTCGCCAAGCAAGCGCTCAAGGAACGCAAGACGATCCGCCAGACCGTCATCGATCGCGGCTTGATCGGCGACAAGCTCTCGCTCGAGGAACTCGACCGCCGTCTCGACGTGCTTGCGATGGCCAAGGTCGAAGCGACCGACGACTAGGTCCTGTCTGCTAATTGCGGACGCGGTGGTAGGTGATGATGGCGGCCAGGGTGACACCGCTGAGGTAGGTCAGGGCGTATTTGTCGTAGCGGGTGGCGACCGCGCGCCAGTGTTTGAGCCCGTTGAAGCTTCGCTCGACGGTGTTGCGGTGCTTGTAGATTCGGCCTGAGAACCCCGGAGGCCGTCCTCTGTTGCGGCCTTTGGCTTTGCGGCGGGTGATCTGGTCGCTGCGCTCGGGGATGGTATGGGCGATCTTGAGCCGGCGCAGCTGTGCCCGCGTCGAGTCATGGGAGTACGCCTTGTCCGCCAGCAGGCGAAACGGGCGTATGAGTTGCTGCACCGGGCGGCCAGCAATGGCCAAAGCATCGGATTATCACCGGCTTGACCGGCCGACAGTGCCAGGGTGACCGGACTGCACAGCTGGTCGGTCAAGGCGTGGATCTTGGTAGTCAGCCCGCCGCGGGAACGCCCAATGGCGTGGTCATCGGGCTCATCGAGATATTTCTTGTAATTCGACAGATCCCCTGTGCGGCGCCCGGGCGCGCTCCGGCTGCGTGTTGGTGGGCGCGCACACTGGTCGAATCGACCGACAACAGTGCGCCCAGGTCGGCGTCCTCGGCGTCGAGGTCAGAGGCGATCGCCGCGAAGATCCGCGCGTAGATGCCATCGACCGACCAGCGTAGATGCCTCTCGGCCACCGATTGCCAGGGACCGAAGTGCTCGGGCAGGTCACGCCACGGAGATCCCGTACGGTAACGCCAGATAATGCCCTCCAGAGTACGTCGATGATCGTTCCACGGCCGGCCACGCCGCCGCCCCGCAGGCAACACCGCCACGATCAGCGACCACAAATCATCAGAAATCGCATGCGTCCGCATCACCCAAACAGCATCAGCCAAAACACCATTCACATTAAGCAGACACGCCCTAGGCCGACCTAGGTCCGTGCCGGGCGACTGGCTACGCCCGCGCGGTTGCGCGACCCCCTCAACCGAGGCGGTTCAAGGAAACGAGGATGGTTAGGCGTATGACGACTCCTCCCGGTGGGCCCTATGGCCAGGATCCGGCCGGCTACAACCCGTATGGTCAGGCCCCCTACGGGTACGGCCAGCCCCAGGCCGGCGGCCAATACCCGTACCCACCGACCGGGCCGTACACCAACCCGCAGGGCGGTGCGCCTTCCTACGGGCCGGGCACCTATCCACCCCAGCAATTCCCCCAGGCCGGTCAGCCGTATGGCACCGGCCCCGGCTGGCCGACCGGGCCGTACTCACCCGGACCGCCGCCGAAAGGACCGGACTCGAAGGCGCCGTGGCTGATCATCGCCGGTGTCGCCGTGCTGGGCGTACTGGCGCTGGTAGTGGTGCTGGTCTTTACGCTCGGCGGCAACAAATCGAACAGCGCCGGCCCCTCGGGCACCCCCGCGACCAGCGGCGCTTCGACTTCGGAGCCGGACAACTCCGAGCAGAACGCGACCGGCTGCACCCCCAACGTGTCCGCCGGTGAGCGGCCACTCGGGGAGATCATCAGTGCCGGCAAGTTGTCATTCCCGATCAGCGCGGCACCGGGCTGGTCGGTATTCGGCGACGATCAGAGCCCCAACCTGATTGGAGCGTTGGGGGTCGGCCAGGAGGTACCCGACGCCAGCCAGTGGATGATGCAGGCCGAGGTCGCCGTCACCAACTTCGTGGCCAGCATGGACGTCAGCGAGCAGGCGTCGAAGCTGATACAATGTGTGGTCGACGGCCCCGGCTACGTGCAGTCGTCGCCCACCCTGGGCCCCACCAAGAAGTCGTCGACCACCGTCGACGGGGTCAAGGCGGCTCGAGTTGACGCCGACATCACGATCGCCGACACCTCACGCAACGTGAAGGGTGACTCCGTGGTCATCATCGCCGTCGACACCAAACCGGTCACCATCTTCCTGGGCGCCACACCCATCGGCGATGCCGCCTCGGCGGCCACGATCAGCAAGGTCATTGCGGCACTCAAGGTCGACAAGTCCTGAAGACCGACAAGTAACGAGCCGAATCCGCGCTAGCCGGCCTCGGCCGGGGCACAGACGTGCGTGGCTTCGGAGCGGCCGCGCAGCACCGTGGAATAGCACTGGATCCAGCGACGGCACTCGGCCTCATGGGCGCGGTCAAGCGCCGCCGCCGAACACAGAATCCGCCGCTCGGAGGTCTTGGCGAGGTCGGCCAGCCGTGCGGCCTCATTGACCGCGTCGCCGATGACCGTGTATTCGTAGCGGTTTTCCGCACCGATGTTGCCGGCAAAAACCCGGCCCGCCGAAACACCGACACCGAAATCCACCGCCGGTAGGCCACGCAGCTGGGTGCCCAACGCACGCGCCGTCGCCAGCGCGGCCGACGCCGGATCACCGGTTCGCAGCGGCGCTCCGAAGACGGCCAGCGCGGCGTCACCTTGGAATTTGTTGATCGGCCCCTGATGCTCATCGACGGCGTCGACGACTATCCGGAAGAAGTCGTTGAGCACTTCGGCTACCTCTTGCGGCGGGCGGTTTTCGGCCAGCTGCGTGGAGCCCACCAGGTCGATGTAGAGAACCGCCGCCTCCACCACTTCGCCCGGCGACCCGGAGCCCTCTTCGAGGGCGCGGCGTGCGACATCGGTGCCGACATGGCGGCCGAACAGGTCCCGGAGGCGTTCCCGCTCTTCCAGGCCGGCAACCATGCGGTTGAACCCCGTTTGCAGGCGCCCAATTTGGGAGCGCTCGTAGGAGCCCACGTAGGTGCCGATGTGGCCGTGTTCGACCTGCCCCATGGCATCGACGATCTCATCGAGTGGATCGGAGATGGATCGCGAGGTCAGGATCATCGTTGGCAGCCCGAGCAGCAGGGCGGCCAACGATACGACCTGGATCGGCACATCCAGCGACGCGGACTGTTCAATGACCCAGCCGTAGAACCGCAACACGATGAAGGTCCCGATGACCCCGATGGGCAAGGCGCTGCACAGGAACCAGAGCAGGACCAGCCGGGCGAACACGCCGGGGACCGCCAGTCGCGGCTGGCCGCCCCGGGTGGCCACCCCCACAATGGGCCGCAGGGTGCGTTGCGCCAGCAGCAGGCCGGTGCCCGCGGCGGCGGGTCCCCCGAGCACCACACCGAGCAGAATCGGCAGCAGGATCTTGGTGCCGTCCGCGTGGTTGAGCAACATCAGGACTGCGCCGGATGCGGCCCAGGCTCCGACCAGGATCAGCGACTGGCGACCACCGAGCCGCAGCGCGGCTTCTCGCTGCGCCTTGGTGGGCGGGTGCCCCGGGACGAACCACTGCAGAGTGGGGGCCAGGGTCAGTGCTCCGGCAACCGCGACGCTGATGATCCCCAGCACCACCAGTACCGACACCACCGGCAGGTTTCGTTGGGCGAAGTCGACGTAGGTGTGACCGCGCAGTGGGATCAAGATCGCAGATGCATCAACGACGGCGATGAAGTAGGCCAGGCGAGGTCGAACGCGTATTGCAGTAAAAGCCTGCGGGCGGTCTTCGGCTGCGCTTGGCCTGCCGAAGCGCTGGTGCTAGGCACCGTTATTGGGCCCGCCTGAGTTCTGACCCGCTATGTCGGTGATCGGGAAGTTCGGCATGGGTTTGGGCGACGGGGTGTTGGGCAACGGCGGGATGTCGCTGGGCGGAATGTCGCGCAGTTCGTCGACGGGCGGGCCGTTGTCGCGGCTGCCGTAGCTGCTGCCGGGCGCCCGCGGCCCGAGCAGCTCGCTGACCGTCACCAGGCGATAGCCATTGGCCTTGAGCACCGGAATGAACTGGTAGACCAGGTCGACGGTGCTCGAGTAGGTGTCATGAAACAACACCACCGAACCCGGCTTGATCTGCCTCATCAGCATGTAGCGCGTGGCCGCGGTGTTGGAGTCGTTGGCCCAGTCGAAGGGGATGACATCCCAGAGGATTTCGGCTTGGCCGTATTTTGCGGCGGTCTGGCGCACCGCCGCGTTGGACAGTCCCCCGGCGGGACGATAGAGCGTGGGTGTGCGACCCGTCGCGGCTTTGATCGCGTCGTTGGCCCGGGAAAACTGGCCGGCGATGTCCGCTTCGGGGATGGTCGTCATGTTGGGGTGTTCCCAGGTGTGGCTGCCGATCTCCATGCCCGCTTCGGCGATGCGTTTCGCTGCCGCGGGGTTGGCCGCCACCTTGTTGCCGATCAGGAAGAACGTGGCCTTGGCGTCGTTGACCTTCAGGATTTGCAGCAGGCGATCCGTGAACGGGCCTGGGCCGTCATCGAAGGTCAGCGCGACACATTTGACCACCGCGCAACTCTGGTCATCGGCACGCGTGACATGGCCGGTCAGGCTGCCGATCACCAGCACGGCCACCGCCGCAACGACCCCGACGACCATCCGCCAATACCGCCAGGCCTGGTTGTCGGGTCGTTTGCGCACCTTGGCAGCCTACCTGGCGCTGGGCACTCGATCCCGCCATCGCGGGGTCTCGCGCCCTGGTCAGGGGCCGATCAGTGCGGCCCGGCGATCTCTTCGAGCATCTCGGTGACCAGCGCGGCGATCGGGGACCGTTCACTACGCAGCAGCGTGATGTGCGCGAACAGCGAGTGTCCCTTGAGTTTCTCGATCACCGCAACAATGCCGTCGTGGCGGCCGACTCGTAGGTTGTCGCGCTGCGCGATGTCGTGCGTCAACACCACCCGGGACCCGGTACCCAGCCGCGACAGCACGGTCAAGAGCACGTTGCGTTCCAGCGATTGGGCTTCGTCGACGATGACGAACGAGTCATGCAACGAGCGGCCCCGGATGTGAGTGAGCGGCAGCACCTCGAGCATGCCCCGGGAGAGAACCTCCTCGAGCACCGCCGGGCTGGCCAAACCTTCGAGCGTGTCGAAGACGGCTTGGGCCCATGGCCCCATCTTGTCGCTCTCGCTGCCGGGCAGGTAGCCAAGCTCCTGACCGCCCACCGCATAGAGCGGGCGGAAGACGACCACCTTGCGGTGAGTGCGGCGCTCAAGCACCGCTTCCAGGCCGGCACACAGCGCCAGCGCCGACTTTCCGGTCCCGGCTTTGCCGCCCATCGACACGATGCCCACCGACTCGTCGAGCAGCAGGTCCAGCGCTACCCGCTGTTCGGCCGAGCGACCCCGCAAACCGAAAACCTCGCGGTCACCGCGGACTAGCTGCACGCGTTTGGCCGCGGTGACCCGGCCCAGCGCATGTGAACTTCCGCCCAGCAGCCGGACCCCGGTGTGGCAGGGCAGATCGCGGGCTTCGGCCAGGTCGATCTCTCCGTCGGCGAATAGGGCATCGATATCCCCTGCAGCCGTTTCGATTTCGTGCATCCCGGACCAGCCGGAGGCTACGACGTCCTGCGCGTGGTACTCGTCAGCCGCCAAGCCCACCGCAGCGGCCTTGACCCGAAGCGGAATGTCCTTGCTGACCAACGTAACTCGTCTGCCCTCGGCGGCAAGGTTGGCCGCGCAACTCAAGATGCGAGAGTCGTTGCTGTCGGTACGGAATCCCGCGGGCAGCACCGATGGGTCGGTGTGGTTGAGCTCGACGTGCAACGAGCCACCTTGTTTACCAACCGGAATGGGCTGATCCAGCCGCCCGTGTTCCAGTCGAAGGTCGTCGAACAACCGCAATGCCTGCCGGGCGAACCAACCCAACTCATGGTGATGCCGCTTGGCTTCGAGCTCACTGATTACCACCAGTGGAACCACCACTTCGTGCTCGGCGAACCGGCTGCAGGCCCAGGGGTCGGACAGCAACACGGAGGTGTCCAGCACGTAAGTCCGAATATCGGTCACAGAGCGCTCCTCGAGCGATTGCCGCTCGGGCGGACCCGCACGAGCGTGTCGACGCGGGCCGCGGCACCAGGACCGGGGCCGGTCCTGCCGTTGTAGTGACGGAAGGTGCCGCCCTGGCAGCTGAGCAAGTCGCTGACCATCACCTGCGACGCTACTCCGGTGAGCACACCCACGCAGGGCAGGCGCGCCGAGGCAAGCACACCTTGACGACGACGGACCGCGCGGTCGCGCCGCGCAGGAGCTGAGCGGTCAAGCCCAACAGACGAAAACGATGCACTGCGCCAGGCGCAGTGCATCGTTTTGTCGAAGTCGATCTAGCCCGTCACGAACTGCTTGAGCGCAGGCTCCTCAGCCAATCCCCATTCGGTGATGCGGCCCGAAACAACCTGCTTGAGCTGGTCCGCGCCAAAGATTCCGGCCTCGGCAACGTCGCGCAGTTTGTCCTGGTAGGCGTCGATGTCGGCACCGGGGGCCTGCAGATCGCCGGCCCGGGCGGCAATCGCGGCGATCGTCTCGTCGCGGCGGGTGGCCAGGCAGTGGTCCACAAGATTGGCAAAGAACAACTCGTGACGCGCTTCGTCACGGCCGATCCGGTCGATCATGCCGGCCAGGACGGGTTCCTCGATCTGGGCAGCGAGGTTGCGGCAGAAGGCCACCAGGGAGCGCTCGTAGAAGGCCATGTACACGAGAGTTTCGACCTGCGTGTACTTCTCGGCCCGGTACCCCTTCATCACGTACTGGACGCGGACATCTTCGTTGAGGACCGGGTCGACCTCGCGAGTCACCACCAGGTATTCGCGCAGAGCGATGGCGTGCAGGTGCTCCTCAGCGGTCCATCTGCCCAGCCAACGGCCCCACCAGTCCTCGAGAATGAAGTGCTCGACGAGTTCGCGGTGACGGCCGGCCAGGTTGTCCTTGAGGATCAACAGGATCTCGCAGGCATCGGTGATCAGCCTGGGCAGCGTCGTCTGGGAGGGATCCCAGTCACGTCCACCGAGGAAGGCGAAGTTCTCGCCCTGGTCGAAGGGTACGAAGTCGTGGGCGAACCAAATGTCCTCGGTGTCGAGGTGGCGAGCCATGTTCTGTTCGACCACGGGCTCAAGTTCGAGGGTCAGCGCATTAGCGACAGGTTTCTGTGCCATGCGGTAACTGTAACCCTCATACACAGGATAATTAAAATCGACCCACCGTGTCGCCGTCAGCGATCTACGAGATTCCACTCCTCGAGGCCCTCGTAGAGGGGAAAGTCCCTGGCCAGACGGGTTACCCTGGCCCGCAGCGCGGCCACATCGGCCGAGCGCCCGGCCGCGAGGGCGCCCGCGATCACGTCGGCGACCTCACTGAATTCGGCATCGCCGAACCCGCGGGTGGCCAATGCGGGAGTCCCGATCCGCAAGCCCGAGGTCACCATCGGTGGCCGCGGATCGTTGGGGACAGCGTTGCGGTTGACCGTGATTCCCGCCTCGTGCAGCAGGTCTTCGGCCGCCTGGCCATCGAGCGGGGAATCACGCAAATCGACCAATACCAGGTGCACGTCGGTGCCACCGCTGACCACCGAGACCCCCGCCTTGGCGACGTCGGAAGCCATCAGCCGATCGGCGACGATCCGGGCACCCGCCAGCGTGCGCCGCTGCCGATCGGCGAATTCGGGTGTGCCGGCGATCTTGAGTGCCACCGCCTTGCCCGCGATGACATGCATGAGCGGACCGCCCTGCTGGCCAGGGAAAACCGCCGAATTGATGGCCTTGGCGAACTCCTGCTTGCCAAGGATCATGCCCGACCGGCCGCCACCGAGCGTCTTGTGAATTGTGGTGGAAACCACATCCGCATGCGGCACCGGGGACGGATGCAATCCGGCAGCCACCAACCCGGCGAAGTGGGCCATGTCGACAAACAACTGGGCGCCAACCTCATCGGCGATGGAGCGGAAGGCCGCGAAGTCGAGCACCCGGGGATAGGCCGACCAGCCGGCGATGATCACCTTCGGACGGAACTCGAGCGCCTTGGCCCGCACCGCGTCCATGTCGATCAGGTGCGTCGTCGGGTCGACGCCGTAGAAGCCGTTCTCGTACAACTTGCCGGAGAAGTTCAGCCGCATGCCGTGGGTCAGGTGGCCCCCGTTGGCCAGATCCAGCCCCAGCAGCCGCTCCCCCGGCGACATGAGTGCATGCAACACCGCGGCGTTGGCCTGGGCGCCCGAATGCGGCTGCACATTGGCGAAATCGGCGCCGAACAGCGCCTTAGCCCGGTCGCGGGCAATGTTTTCCACCACATCCACGTGCTCGCAACCGCCGTAGTAACGCCGGCCCGGCAGGCCCTCGGCGTACTTGTTGGTCAAGACGCTGCCCTGGGCCTGCAATACCGCTCGCGGGACGAAGTTCTCCGAAGCGATCATCTCCAGTGTGTCCCGCTGCCTACCAAGTTCCTTGCCCAGCAGCGCTGCGATGTCGGGGTCGACCTCAGCGAGCGGAGCATCCATCACAGAAGCATTTCTCGGCGCGGATTTTGGGGCGGAAGTGCGAGCGTCAGGTGCGGCAGTCACGGCCGCCAGTGTATCCAGTGGTGCCGTTGCGGGCCCGATCTCCCAGTACCGCTGGCCCCAGGCGACAAGCATGCCCTCGCCCCTGTAAGACTTATGCCATGTCACGGCTTAGCGAGCCGAGCCCCTATGTGGAGTTCGACCGAAGGCAGTGGCGCGCGCTGCGAATGTCGACACCGCTGGCTCTCACCGAAGCCGAACTGATCGGCCTGCGCGGCCTCGGGGAACAGATCGACCTGCTCGAGGTCGAAGAGGTCTTCCTGCCCCTGGCCCGGTTGCTTCATCTTCAGGTCGCGGCCCGTCAACGACTGTTCGCCGCTACCGCGGAATTCCTGGGTGAGCCACAGCAGAACCCTGACCGGCCGGTGCCGTTCATCATCGGCGTGGCCGGCAGCGTGGCAGTCGGCAAGTCGACCACCGCCCGCGTGCTTCAGGCGCTCTTGGCGCGCTGGGATCACCATCCCCGGGTGGATCTGGTCACCACAGACGGATTTCTCTACCCCAACGCCGAGTTGGAGCGACGAAATCTGATGCACCGCAAGGGCTTTCCAGAAAGCTACAACCGCAGGGCGCTGATGCGGTTCGTCACGTCGGTGAAGTCCGGGTCGGACTATGCCTGCGCACCGGTGTATTCACACCTGCACTACAACATCATCCCCGGAGCCAAACAAGTCGTCCGCCATCCCGACATCTTGATCTTGGAGGGACTCAACGTACTTCAGACGGGCCCGACGCTGATGGTGTCGGATCTGTTCGATTTCTCGCTGTATGTGGACGCCCGAATCGAAGACATCGAGCAGTGGTACGTGTCGCGGTTCTTGGCCATGCGCAGCACCGCGTTTGCCAACCCGGAGTCACACTTCCACCACTACTCGGCGCTGCCCGACCCGGAAGCGGTGGTCGCCGCGCGCGAGATCTGGCGAACGATCAACCGACCCAACCTTGTTGAAAACATCCTGCCGACTCGGCCGCGGGCAACATTGGTGCTGCGCAAGGATGCCGACCACTCAATCAAGCGGCTGCGGCTACGCAAACTGTAGGCCGCGGCGCCGGTGGGTTGATCCGGCGCCGAGTCAGCCCGGGGCCTGACTTAAAGGCCGCTCGCCCCATTCGCACCCCACAATGACCCGACGGTGCCTCCGGCACCGCCGCTGCCCGCCGACCCGTCGGCAAAGCCGGACCCGCCGGTGCCGGCCGCGCCGCGCTCACCGCCGGCGCCGCCGTTGCCGATGTGCTGGGCGTCGCCGCCGGCGCCGCCATCACCGCCGTCTCCCCCATCGCCGCCGATGTATTGGTCGTGAGTCGTTCCGCCTGGGCCGCCGCTACCGCCGGACCCGCCCGCACCGCCGTCGCCGTATAACCAGCCACCGGTGCCACCACCGCCGCCGTTGCCGCCGGTGCCGCCGGCGCCCCCGCTGCCGCCGAACCCGTTCGGGTATCCCGAGATGCCAGCGCCGCCGGTACCGGCAGCCCCACCGGCACCTCCAGCCCCCCACATGCCGGCGGAGCCGCCCAGGCCGCCGTCGCCCGCCTCGCCGCCATTGCCGCCGCCTCGGGGAGCATTGCCGGAGGTGACATAACCGCCACCGTCCCCGCCATTGCCGCCGGCGCCGCCGGCCCCACCGTTGCCCAACAACGCTCCGCCGGCTCCGCCGACCCCGGCGTCACCGCCGGCCCCCCGTCCCCGCCGGTGGACTGTGTGCCGCCCAGGAAGTCGGCCGTGCCTCCCGTTCCCCCGCCCCCGCCGCTCCCGCCGGAGCCACCGTCGCCGCACAACCACCCGCCGCGTCCACCGGTGCCGCCGGCACCGCCGAGCGCGCCGACGCCGCCGGTGCCACCGAGACCGCCCGCCCCGCCGGCACCGAACAAGAAGGCGTTGCCCCCGCCGCCTCCATTCGCCCCGACACCGCCGGCGCCGCCGGCACCGCCATTGCCATATAGCCAGCCACCGACACCACCGGTGCCGCCGGGCGCCAGCGCCCCGCCGCTGCCCCCGGTCCCGCCGCTGCCGAGCAGCCCCGCATCGCCGCCGTTACCGCCGGCAGCCCCACCGATGGTGCTGTTCCAGCCGTTGCCACCGTTGCCGATCAACAATGCGCCCGCGCCTCCGTTGGGATTGGCGGCGGTGCCGTTGGTGCCGTTGCCGATCAGCGGACGGCCCAACAGCGCCTGGGTGGGCGCATTGATCAACCCCAGCAGATCCTGCAGCGGTGACACGTTTGCCGCCTCGGCGGCCGCATAGGCGCCGCTGGCTCCGCGCAACCCCTCGAGGAACTGCTGGTGAAACGCCGCGACCTGCCCGCCGAGTGACTGATAGGCCTGGGCGTGCCCGGCAAATAGCGAGGCCACCGCCGCCGAAACGTCGTCTGCACCGGCGGCCAGCACCCCCATCGTCGGGGCAGCGGCGGCCGCGTTGGCCGCAGTGAGGGCCGAACCGATGCTCGACAGTTCCGTTGTGGCGTGCGCCATCAGGTCTGGGGCGGCTATCAAATATGACATCACTGTCCCCTAGAGGTTTACCCCCGCCGAACAGCCGGATCGTATCTCGGATTACCCATCGATCCGGGCCGATTTGGGCATTCCAACCTCATCGTCAGCCACCGCCGGCTCCCCCGGGCCGCGGAACCGGCCACCGCCCGACATGGCTGGTGCGGGGCACCCACCTCAGCTATCGGGGGCGCCCCGCACCAGCGGGAAGGGGAGTTCAGGCCGTGATACGACGCACTCCCAGGTACTGCAGCCCGGCAAATGCCGCTGTGAACACGCCGCTGGCCAGTGTCGCGGCCACCCCGATGCCAGTCATCGGCACTAGTTCGGCGGCGACGATCGCGCCCACGGTGTAGACGAGGTCGCCGACGACCACCCCTATCCCGGCGCGACGCAGGTTGGGTATCGCGGCGAGGCCGAACACCAACAGGCCGTAGAGCACGAAGAAGGCACCGATGCTGTATTCCTGAGCGGATGTCAGGCCGGTCAGCGACGAAATCGGGTCGGCGGCCGCAGCGAGGGCCAGGCCCATGATTCCGGTCAATGTGGCGTCCGCGCGCATCGCGAAACGCAGCAGTGCGTCCGTCGAATCGGAGAGGGGCCGGGTTGTCGGGCCCGAGATTGCGGTCATTGCATTACTCCTTGGGACTGTGCGAAAAGGCGGTCGGTGGAACAGTTTTGAGACTGCCGCCTGCGCACTGCCAGATCGACGCATGGCACTGCCAACTGCTGCCATAGGCCCAGTGACCAGGTCGTTTTCCCCGCTGTCAGGCAGTTGCGGGCAGTGCCGTCAACGCCCGCCGGGCGGGGGCCGGCAAGACTAGTCGCTGGCCACCGTGATGCGCCCGCGCAAATCGGCCGCGATCAGCCGAGCAGCCGCGTTCTGCCAGTTGTGCAGTGACCGCTGCGGGACCTCGGTCACCAGCCATTGCCAGGCCTGCCGGGCGATGGGATCCAAACCCGCCGCGGTGGCATTCTGCGCGTAGGCGCGCATACCGACGACGTAGGGAAAGTACAACGAGTTGTAATAACGCCACTGTTCGGTGGTTCCGAAATCACCATCCTCACGCGGCTTGAGTCGCTTGATGCCTTCGGCCAGGACGGCCTTGAGTTCGTTGGCCCGTTCCAGCGGCTGGTCGGGAACCCCACGGGTGGCCAGCCGCTGATCAATCACGGGCAACGCGGTCAACGGGCTGGCGACGAGCTTGGCCAGGTCACCGTAGTGCCCCAGCGCTCTGCGGGTCAGCCTGACAAAGGTCTCGTCATCGATGCCGGCAAGCGGATCCGCCGACCGCAGCGGTAGCGCCGCACCGGTGTGGCGCAGTGCCGCGCGGTCGGCGCGTAGTGCCGGCGATTTCGAAAACGCCAGCCGGTCCAGTACCCCGGCCATTGGGTCGGCCAACACCTGCACGGCGATGGCGATCGACAGGCTGGTGAACAGCAGCACCGTCAGCACGGTCGAAGCGGTGGGCTCATCACGGATCAAGGCCAACCCGATCAGCGCCTGACCGCCCGACACACCCGCGACCGCCATCGCACCCGCGAACGAGCGCAGCATGTCCGCGCGCAACGCCTGGCCTTCGTCGAAGGCGTCCCATACCGCCACGGCCACGCCGAGCAACAACACGTCGAATCCCGTTGAGGCCAGGGCCAGCCAGCTAGGTACCAGCCCCAGCGGAATCACCAGAATGGCATTGCCCAGCGCGAAGAACAGCATCGCGACGATGACCACGCCGACCACCGGCATCGGCTGCGCCGGCCGCACCAACACGGCCACCATGGCGCCCAGCGTTGCCGCCGAGATCACCGCAAACATCAGCCAGTGACCGGGCCGCAGCGGCCCTGCCACGCTGCCCGCGATGGCCGCACCCAGCAGGGCCAGCGCGCCGACGGCCGCGATCAGCAGCAACTCGGCTTTGCGTGCCCAAGGGCGCTCGGGCGCCACCGACAACTCGAGCAGAACGCCGAACCATGCCACGCCCGGCACAGCGACCAGGTAGATCTCCAGCTGACCGAGCAACTGGGCGTGGGCCATGCTGGTGTTGCGTACCGCATCCAACGCCAAGACAAGGGCAAACCCGCATAGCCCAATGGCGGCCCATACCAGCACCGGCTTGCGCGGGTCGCGGGCCAGCAGGTAGAGCCCCAGCCAACCGCTGAGCGTGAACACCACCGCCGACAGCGCAGCCATGCGCCCAGTGTTCCACGCCACGGCCTCGCCGTACCGCCGATGCGCCCTCGCCGTGGTAGCCCAACGTGGTGGCGCTAACGGTCGGTGGCACCTCGGTGGAGAAGGAATCGATGGTTGAACCAGGTCTGTCCCCGGTTCTGCCCCAATTGCAGGGGAGGTTGGCGCCCACCGATCCGGTGCCGCAGTGCCAGACCTCGTAGATCGAGGGGTATCCCAGCGGCGCGCCGTTGGTGGGAGCCGAGCCATTGATCGAGGTGGTGGCGAAATCGTGGGCGTGGTGCCTGAATTGGTGATCGCCCTCCCGGGCCGGGATATCAGACTCAAATACGCAGTCGCACAACCACGTACATTTCAGCCGCCCGGATATCCCAAGGCGCGGAAGGGGGCACGCCGGTGCCGGCGACAACGCACCATTGCCGCGCCACGATCACGGGCAACACGCCCCCGGCTTGCGCCGAAGCGAACCGGCAGACACGACCGGCGGGCTCAGTGCCGCACGCGATTACTTGCCGTACCGGCGATGGCGCATGCTGTAGTCGCGCAATGCGCGCAGAAAATCGACCCGCCGAAACGCTGGCCAGTGCGCCTCGGTGAACCACATCTCCGAGTAGGCGCTCTGCCACAACAAGAACCCGGACAGCCGCTGCTCGCCGGACGTGCGGATGACCAGATCAGGGTCGGGTTGCCCCGAGGTGTAGAGGTTCTCCGAAATGCCCTCAACGCTCACCGCGTCGATAAGCTCCTCAGCGGTCGCGCCGTTGGCGAGTTCCTTGCTCAGCAGCGCCCGCACCGCGTCGACGATCTCGCGACGCCCGCCGTAGCCGACTGCCACGTTCACATGGAACTGCGCGGTGGCCGGCGTCGATTCCACGGCCTCGCGCAGCCGACGCGCCGGTTCATCGCCGAGCAGCTCCAAGTCGCCGACGGTACGCACACTCCAGCGGTTGGCCGGGGCACAGATCTCTTCCACGACGTCGGTGATGATCTCGATCAGCGCCGCGAGCTCGTCGGGGTCGCGCTGCAGGTTTTCAGTGGACAGCAGGTAGACGGTGGTCATCTCGATGCCGGCTTCCTGGCACCACCGCAACATCTCGGCGATCTTGGCGGCACCCATCCGGTAGCCGTAGCTGACGTCGTCATAACCCGCATCGCGGGCCCAACGGCGATTGCCGTCACACAGCACCGCGATGTGCCGTGGCAACTCGGAGCTCGTGGCTGCCAGGCCTTGCCGCAGCCGCAGCTCATACAGCCGATACAACGGCTCCTTGAGCCGCGGCGGGATGATCTCCACGAGAATCCAGACTACTGTGGCGCGCACCAAATTCCGGCCTTGATTCGCCGCAAGATCACGCCAAGTCGCAAGCCCGCCTCCGCTCGGGGCGACTACTGTGATCGGTGACCAATATCCGGCAATCACCAGACGGGGCAATGGGCGAAATGAGCAGCCAGGCCAGTATGACCCGCACCGCAGAACCCGAACCACAGGGTCTAGCCGTACCCAACGCTGCCCATCACCTCGTCGAGGGGGTCGCACGCGCGTTCACCAAGCCGCGCTTCCGCGGCTGGATCCACGTCTACTCGGCCGGCACCGCTGTTTTGGCGGGCGCATCGCTGGTTGCGGTCTCCTGGGCGGTGGGTTCCACCGAAGCCGGCCTGGCCACGCTCGCCTACGTCACGGCCACCGTGGTGATGTTCACCGTGAGCGCCACCTACCACCGAGTCAACTGGGCATCCGCGACCACGCACAAATGGATGAAGCGGGCCGATCACTCGATGATCTTCGTGTTCATCGCCGGTAGCTACACCCCGTTCGCCCTGATGGCATTGCCGGGACACGACGGACGAGTGGTGTTGTCGATCGTGTGGGGCGGTGCGATCGCCGGGATTCTGCTCAAGATGTGCTGGCCGACGGCGCCGCGCTGGGTGGGTGTCCCGCTCTACCTGCTGCTGGGTTGGGTCGCGGTCTGGTACACCGCGACGATTCTGCACAACGCCGGGGTAGCGGCGCTGGTGCTGCTGTTTGTCGGCGGCGCCCTGTACAGCATCGGCGGCATTCTCTACGCCGTGCGCTGGCCGGATCCGTGGCCTTCGACATTCGGCTACCACGAGTTCTTCCACGCCTGCACCGCGGTCGCGGCGATCTGCCACTACATCGCGATGTGGTTCGTGGTGTTCTGAGCGCTGCTTCGGCAGCGCCTCACATCGCTACAGATGGGTCACGTCGGCCGCTGACCAATACGCCTTCATCGCGGCCACCTTGCCGGAGCGATCGAAGACCATGACCTCGATTGGCTCCACCCGCATCTTGCTGTCGCCGCTGGTCACGGTCAGCCGGAACTGAAAAGCCGCCTCGTTGCCGCACACCCGCAGCGACACCAACTCGCACTCTCGCGTCAGGCCCGCGATCGCCGAATAGAAGCCGTGGATGGCTCGGGTACCGATGTGCACCTCTCCCCCGACCGGATCCTCGAGGGTCGCGTCGTCGGCGTAGAAGCCGACCAGATCGTCGGCGTCGCCGTCGGCCAGCACCGACATGTATCGGTTGACCGTTTCGGTAATCGCTTGGGACCTCTCAGCGGAATTCGGCATGTGACGCACGCTACTACCCGGGCACTGGCAGAGCTGCGGCCAGTTCGTCGGTACCGGTCACCGGCAGGTCGCAGACCCGTCCCCGGCAGACATAGGCGGCGTCCGCGCCCGCCACCCGATCCCGTCCGATCAGCAACGGTGCCGAGTCCAGCCGGCCGCCAACGACGATGGCTCCACCCGGCGCCAGCCGGCGGGCGGCGGCCAGCAGCTCTGACTGTGGATCGTCGCAGGCAACCGCGATCTGCAGCGGTCCCCGCACCGCCGTCTCCGCGACGGACAGCCAGTGCCCTGCCGACCTCGGTGCGCGTGCGAGCAAGACCGAACGTTCACGCAACGTTTCCGTGGCGGCTTGCAGGTAGCGCGGGGCGCGGTCGTCGGCGACCAGGTGTGCGGCGGTCAGCAGGGCTTCGGCGATCGAAGACGCGCCCGATGGCGTGGCCCCGTCGAGCGGGTCGCCCGGGCGCAGCATCAGCCGCTCGGCGTCGTCGGCGGTGTCGAACCAGCGACCGGGCCGCTGCGGATCGCCGAAGTGCGCCAATGCGGTATCCAGCAAATCGCAGGCCGAGGTCAGCCAACCCGGTTCGGAAGTCAACTGATAGAGCGCCAACAGGCCGGTGGCCAGCATGGCATGGTCCTCGAGGATGGCCGCGCTGTCGCCGACCACACCGCCGAGGCTGGCGCGGCGCAACCGGCCGTCGACCACGTGCAAGTCCAGCAACACGCGTGCGCATCGCCGTGCGGCTTGCCCCAATTCGGGCTGCTGCAGGGCAATGCTGGCCTCGACCAGCGCCGTGATCGCCAACCCGTTCCAGGAGGTAACGACCTTGTCATCGCGACCGGGTTGCGCGCGCCCGCGCCGGGCCGCCGACAGTGCGCCGCTGACCCGCTGCAGCCGCTCGGCGTCGTGCGGATCCGAGGGCAGCTGCAACACCGACGCGCCGTGTTCGAAGGTGCCGGCCGCGGTCACCGCGTAAACCTCTGCGGCCCAACGGCCGTCGTCCTCACCTAGGAGCTCGATCAGCTGTTCGGGAGTCCAGACATAGGTCGAACCCTCGCGGCCGTCGGTGTCGGCATCCAGCGAGGAGGTGAACATGCCGCCAGCGGCCAGCCCGTTGAGCAGAAACCCCGCGGTCTGGGCCGCGACGCGGCGCGCCAACTCATCACCGGTCCGCCGGGCCCAGTGCGCATAAGCCCGCAACAGCAGCGCGTTGTCGTACAACATCTTCTCGAAATGCGGTACCACCCAGGCCTTGTCGACGCTGTATCGGGCGAAGCCGCCGGCAAGTTGGTCATAGATGCCGCCGCGGGCCATCGCGGCGCCGGTGCGCGACACCGCAGCCAGTGCGGCCGGGGAGCCGGTGCGCTCGTAGTGCCGCAGCAACGCTTCCAGCAGCGCCGACGGCGGGAACTTGGGCGCGGTGCCCCAGCCACCATGAACCGTGTCCTGCTCACCCAAGACGACCGCGACGGCATGGTCACACAGCTCCGGCGCCACGTCGGGACCGCCGCCGGGCGGTCCGGACGCCATCGAACGCAACTCACCGGCAATGTGGTCGGAGGCCTCCTCCACCTCGCCGCGACGTTCCCGCCAGGTCTCCGATACGGCCGAGAGCAGCTGCAGAAAACCGGCTTTCGGGTAGTAGGTGCCGCAGTAGAAGGGCCGCCCATCAGGGGTCAGGAAGCACGTCATCGGCCAGCCGCCCTGCCCGGTGAGGGCAACAGTGGCGTTCATGTAGACCGCGTCGATATCGGGCCGTTCCTCGCGATCCACCTTGATGTTGACGAAGCCCGCGTTCATCACCGCCGCCACCTTGTCGTCCTCGAACGATTCATGGGCCATGACGTGACACCAGTGACACGCGGCGTATCCGATCGACAACAGAATCGGCACGTCGCGCGCGGCGGCGTCAGCCAGCGCCTGCGGTGTCCATTGCTGCCAATGCACGGGGTTGTCGGCGTGCTGGCGCAGGTACGGACTGGTGGCCTGCGCGAGGGTATTGGTTCCGGAGAAACCGGCCGATGAATCAGCCGGGGTCATCGGCCGGCCCCGGCGATCGCGTGGTTGCGCCACCGTCCGCGGCGGGCGGTTCCTCGACGTCCACCACATCCGTGCCCTCGTCGGCCGCCTGATCCGGCTCGGGGTGCGCACGATCAAAGGATTCCGGGACCTTCCTGAGTTGCCGGTTCATCGATCGCAGCAGAAACAACGTGGCGATGACCAAGACCACGACGACGAGCAGCCCCAACGGACTGGCCTTGCCGAAATCGGGTCCGGTATTGCGCGGTGCATCGTCTGCAATCACAGTGAGCAGAAACTGGTTCATTGGCTCGACTCGATTCCGGCGAACAACTCGGTCTCAGGCAGACCGATGGGGATGCGCGAGCGGGCCAACTCGAATTCCTCGGTCGGCCAGAGTTCACGCTGCCACGACAGCGGCGCTGCGAAGAATTCGGCGTTGGGGTCGATCTGGGTCGCATGCGCTCGCAAGGCGTCGTCGCGTTGGGCAAAATAGCCCGAGCACTCAACGCGGGTGGTAACTCGGTTGGCAAACGGATCGTGGTCGGGATGCCAGTGCTCGAGCCACTTGCCGAACGGCCCTTCCTGGCCGCGCTTGATGAACTCGTCTTGCAGAATCCGCATGCGCTCACGCAGGAAGCCGTGGATGTAGTAGAGCTTGGACACCGTCCAGGGCTCACCGGCATCCGGGAATCGCAGATAGTCGGCAGCGGCCTCGTAGGCGCCGATGGAGACCTGGTGGCAGCGGATGTGGTCGGGGTGCGGGTAGCCGCCGTTCTCGTCGTAGGTCGTCATCACGTGGGGCCGGAATTCCCGCACCACACGTACCAGCGCTTCGATGGAATCTTCCAAGGGCACCAGGGCGAAACACCCCTCGGGCAGCGGGGGCGGCGGATCCCCCTTCGGCAGTCCGGAGTCGACGAACCCCAGCCAGGTGTGCTCCACACCGAGAATCTCGGCCGCCTTCGCCATCTCGTCGCGGCGAATTTCGGAGATGTGCCCGTGCACGTCGGGCAGATCCATCGCCGGGTTGAGAATCTCGCCACGCTCGCCCCCGGTCAACGTCACCACCAGCACGCGATGACCCTCGTCCGCGTACCGGGCAAGAGTGGCGGCGCCCTTACTGGACTCGTCGTCGGGGTGGGCATGCACCGCCATCAGCCGCAGTTTGCTCACGTGCTCCCTTGTCCGTCTGCTGGTCGGGCCGTCTGCTCGCCGGCCGATTGCGCCACTATAATTTCAGTTCTCAATCGTTCCATCTTGGCGTCCGGCGCCTGACGCCCGCCCACAGCCCTTCCCCGATCCGCCAAGCCAGGCATGAATCCAGCACCCATATCCCGTCCCGAAGCCCGCTATGGGCGGTCTCGACTCTCCGGTAGGTCGCGGCGCTACATCCTCATCGCTCTGGCGGTGTTGGTGGTGGCCGGGACCGCGCTTGCCGTGATCGGCTACCAGCGGATCGTCACCAACGCCGTTACCGGCAAATTGGCCGGCTACCGCGTGATCGATGACCAGACGGCATCGGTGACGATCAGCGTGACGCGGTCAGACCCGTCACGGCCGGTCGATTGCATCGTGCGCGTCCGGGCCAAGGACGGTAGCGAGACCGGCCGGCGAGAGGTGCTGGTGCCGCCCTCGGACCAAACCACCGTGCAGGTGACGACGACCCTGAAATCGAGCAAGCCGCCCTTGATGGCGGACGTATACGGTTGCGGCACAGATGTGCCCGCTTACTTGCGCTCACCTTGACCGCGCAACAAACCCCGAACTGCGCATATGCAGTCACCGACTGTTAGAGCGGTGGTAACATTGCTAGATACACGGTCCTGACCGGGACCGTGTATTGCTGCATTAATGGCCGTGAGCAAAAGCGGAGTGGCAGCGACCGGGGTGGGGGCCCGCGTACGCCCGATACCGGGTTGATGCGGGATCAGCAACTTGCGCGCATGCGCCAAAAGACAACACAAGGAGCGCCACGAGATGACGGATACTCAGGTGACCTGGTTAACCCAGGAGTCACATGACCGACTCAAGGCCGAGCTCGATCACTTGATCGCCAATCGTCCGATCATCGCCGCCGAAATCAATGACCGCCGCGAAGAGGGCGACCTGCGCGAGAACGGCGGCTACCACGCCGCCCGCGAAGAGCAGGGCCAGCAAGAGGCCCGCATCCGCCAGCTGCAGGACCTGCTCAACAACGCCAAGGTCGGCGAAGCGCCCAAGCAGTCCGGTATCGCCCTGCCCGGTTCCGTGGTGAAGGTCTACTACAACGGCGACCAGTCCGATAGCGAGACATTCCTCATCGCCACCCGCCAAGAAGGCGTCAACGACGGCAAGCTCGAGGTGTACTCGCCGAATTCCCCGCTCGGTGGCGCCCTGATCGACGCCAAGGTCGGTGAGACCCGTAGCTACACCGTGCCCAACGGCAGCGTCATCGAGGTCACGCTGATCAGCGCCGAGCCCTACCACTCCTGACCTGACGAGCAGACACAGAATCGCACCCAGCGCGCGCTGCGCGTGCGATTCTGTGTCTGTTCGCGGGCTGCTCGCGCCGGGGTTAGCCCAGCGCCTGTTTGAGGTCGTCGAGGAGATCGGCAACGTCTTCGATACCGACCGACAGCCGCACCAGGTCATCGGGCACTTCCAGCTGCGAACCCGCGGTAGACGCGTGAGTCATCGCGCTGGGATGCTCGATCAGCGACTCCACACCGCCTAGCGATTCGGCCAGGATGAAGATGTTCGTCTTGGCACACAGCTGTTCGGCGGCGGTGCGGCCGGCTCGCATCCGCACCGAAACCATGCCGCCAAACCCGCGCATCTGCCGCGCCGCCACGACATGGCCGGGGTGACTGGGCAGCCCGGGGTACAACACGGTGCTGATCGCGGGATGTTCGGCGAGGAATTCCGCCACGGCAGCGGCATTCTCACTGTGCCTCTGCATGCGCAGGACCAGGGTTTTTAGGCCGCGCATGGTCAGGTACGCGTCGAACGGGCCCGGCACCGCGCCCGCCCCGTTCTGCAAGAAGGCAAAAGACTGGTCCAGCTCTTCGTCATTGGTCACCAGTGCGCCACCCACCACATCGGAGTGACCACCGATGTACTTGGTGGTGGAGTGCAGCACCACGTCGGCGCCCAGCGATAGCGGCTGCTGCAGCGCCGGAGATGCGAAGGTGTTGTCCACCAGAACTTTCGCCGAGCTGTCCGCACCCAGCTGGGCGATGCCGGCGATGTCGGCGATCGACAGCAGCGGATTGGTCGGTGTTTCCACCCAAATCAGTCGGGTGGTTGGTCTTATCGCCGCACGCACCGCATCCAGATCCGCCAGGGCTACCGGCGTGTACTCGACGTTCCACCCGGTGAAGACCTTGTCAATCAACCGGAAGGTGCCGCCGTAGGCGTCGTCGGGGATGACGACATGGTTACCCGGTCGCAGCATTGCCCGCAGCGCGCAATCGGCGGCGGCCATGCCGGAGCTGAACGCACGCCCGAACGCCGCGTCTTCAACCGCGGCAAGCGCGGCTTCCAAAGCGGTGCGAGTCGGATTGCCGGTTCGCGCATACTCATAGCCGCCCCGCAGCCCGCCGACACCGTCCTGGGCGAAGGTGCTGCTGGCATAGATCGGAGCGTTGACGGCTCCGGTCGCCGGGTCCGGGCGATAGCCGGAATGAATGGCTCGTGTTGCGAGTCCGGCGAACCGGTGCTGCGCCTTGTGATCGTCCTTCATCGATGACCAGCCTAATAGCGAACGCCACCCCGGCCGCAATCGCACGGCCGAGGTGGCGCTTTGCTAATCACTCACTGACACAAGTGAGTTGCGTTTCACTCAGAGCGGTAGGCAAACCGTCGTCATGATCTTGTCGGCAAGCGTCTGCCGCTTGGCGTCCCACAGCGGGAACAGGAACCCGATGTAGCAGATGATCGCGTCGACGATGTGCGCGAGTTGGCGCACCACCGACATTCCGAAGCCCAACGGCTCCCCCGTGGTTTCGCTGACCACCTTGAACTTCATGATCGACTTGCCGATGCTCGAACCGGTGGTGCCTTGGCGGTAGCCGTAGTCCCATACCAGGTAGGCCAACCCCACCAGGGACAACAACCATTGCGCCAGCTGACCGATCATCGACGGCTGGGATACGCAGTACTGGCCGATGTCGTACTGACTGATGTCGGTCACGCACGACGAGGTCGTGGTCACCATCATGATCAGCCAGCCGATGCCGGAAACCACAACGTAGGGCGCGAAGTCGATGAGCGCGGCCAGCACGCGAGTGATCCACGGCGTGTAGGACTCCGCCGGCAGTGCACGAATCGCCGGCCCCGGTGGGGGCGGTGCGTATCCACCCGCCGACGGTGGTGGCGGCGGCGGGTAGCCACCTTCCAGCGGTGGTGGTGGCGGAGGCGGCGGATAAGGGCTGCCGCCGGGCGCCGACGGCGGCGGCGGTGGCGGCGGATAGCCGCTGGTGCTGGGCGACGGGGGCGGTGGCGGTGGCGGGTAGCCGCCCCCACTGGGCGCCGAGGGAGGCGGTGGTGCTTGGTACCCACCAGCTGGCGGCTCCGACCCACCGGAGGATCCGGGAGGCGGTGGGGGGTAAGACCCGCCGGGAGGCGGCTGATCGGTCATGGGCAACCTTCCACTCGGAATTAGCTGAAGTAGGCGGCCTTACAGTACCTGAGGTTGGCGGTCTGCGTAGAGATCAGGCTAGAGCTGCGCCCGAGCCGCGATTCGCGCCATTACCAGCATGGTTGGGCACCGTCGGGGAGGTAGCTACCAGCCGAGTTTGTTCCTAGCCGGGCTAAGTTGTGGCGCCGCGGCTGACTAGCGCCGCAACGCCCCTTCGGAAAGGAATCCCAACAAGTCATACCGGGTGATGACCCCGACCGGCTTGCCCTCCTCGACGACCATCAAGGCATCCCAGTCCCGCAATGCCTTGCCTGCCGCACCGACCAATTCACCGGCGCCGATCAACTTCAGCGGCGGGCTCATGTGCTGGGAGACGGCGTCGGCCAGCTTGGCCTTGCCCGAGAATACGGCCGAGAGCAGTTCGCGTTCGGACACGCTGCCGGCAACTTCACCGGCCATCACCGGCGGCTCGGCGCCGACCACCGGCATCTGCGAAACCCCATATTCCCGCAGGATTCCGATGGCATCGCGCACCGTCTCGGAGGGGTGGGTGTGGACCAGAGCTGGCAATGCACCGGACTTGCGCCGCAACACATCACCGACCGTGGACACATCGGTCCTGCCGTCGAGGCGGCTGCGCAGGAAACCGTATGACGACATCCACGCGTCGTTGAAGATCTTCGACATGTAACCGCGCCCGCCGTCGGGCAGCAGCACGACAACCAGCGCGTCGGGCCCTGCTTGTTCGGCGACCCGCAGGGCGGCCACCACCGCCATCCCGCAGGATCCGCCCACCAGCATCGCCTCTTCTCGGGCCAGCCGCCGGGTCATGTCAAAGGAGTCGGAGTCCGACACCGCGATGATCTCGTCGGGCACCATGGCGTCGTAGGCCGCCGGCCAGAAGTCCTCGCCCACCCCCTCGACCAGGTAGGGCCGCCCGGTCCCACCGGAATACACCGACCCCTCCGGGTCGGCGCCGATGACGCGGACCTTGCCGCCCGACACCTCCTTGAGGTAGCGCCCCGCGCCGCTGATCGTTCCACCGGTGCCGATGCCGGCAACGAAATGTGTGATCTTGCCGTCGGTATCGGCCCAGATCTCCGGGCCGGTGGTCGCGTAGTGGCTGGCCGGGCCTTCGGGGTTGGCGTACTGGTCGGGCTTCCACGCACCGTCGATTTCTCTGACCAGCCGGTCAGAGACGCTGTAGTAGCTGTCCGGATCCTCCGGCGGCACCGCCGTCGGGCACACCACGACCTCAGCGCCGTAGGCCCGCAAGACGTTTCGTTTGTCCTCGCTGACCTTGTCGGGGCAGACGAATACGCATTTGTAGCCACGGTGCTGGGCGACCAGGGCCAGACCCACCCCGGTATTGCCCGACGTCGGCTCGACGATGGTGCCGCCGGGTCGCAGCGCTCCACTGGCCTCGGCCGCGTCGATCATATTGATCGCGATCCGGTCCTTGGAGCTGCCGCCAGGGTTGAGATATTCGACCTTCGCCGCCACCGTGCCGATCCCGGCCGGAACGACCGCGTTCAGGCGAACCAGTGGTGTGCCGCCGATGAGATCACTGATGTGCTGAGCGATCCGCATGGGCTTCATCGTGTCAGGCCGGTCCCGGCGAACCACACTCCGGGTACGGCGCGACCCCCTAGCCGGTTGCCTCGCGGATGTAGTCGCCGATCTGACGCAGGGAGCGGGTCGCCTCGGGCAACAACGGCCCGGCGACCTGAAAGTCGTGCACCTGTCCCGGCCAGACACGCACCTCGGCGGGCACCCCGACCGCCGCCAACTTACGCGCCGCCAGCTGGGCGTCGTGCAACAGCACCTCGGATCCCGACACGTGAATCAGGGTCCGCGGCAGCCCCGGCCGGATGTGCTCGAGCGGCTCGTAGAGTTCCTCGGGCTTGCCGTCAACTTTGTTTTTAGCGGCCGCGCTAGCAACCAATTCACCAAGCGCGTCGAAAGCCTTCGGCGGGAACATCGCATCCCGCTTAATGTTGGGATGAGCCTTTTTCTGCTCCTTTGCTAGCTGCAGCAGTGGCGAGATCGCGACAAGGGCGGCCGGCTCCTCGCCTTCCTCCTGCAGCCGCTGCGCGAGAGTCAGCGCGAGATAGCCGCCGGCGGAGTCTCCGGCCAACACGATCTGTTCCGGGTCGTACCCCAACAACCTCAGCCAGCGGTAGCCGTCGTGGCAGTCATCGAGCGCCATACCGATCGAGTGTTTGGGCATCAGCCGATAGTTGACGATCAGAACGGGCGCATCAGCAAACTTTGAAAGCAGCTCAACCAACCGGCCGTGCGAGTTTGCTCCACAGGTCAGGAAGGCGCCGCCGTGGAGATAGAGGACCACGCGCCGGGTCCCGTCGGCAGGCAGCACGCCCGGCGCCCGAACCAGTTGCGCTGCCGCATTTGGCAAGCTCACCGCGGCCCTCACGGTGGCAGACGCCGGGACCAAAGCCTTCGCGGCGTGATCGATGAGGCCCCATGGCCAAGGTAAATGCGGCACGTGGCTACCGACCGCCAGCACCGGCCGAATGGTCAGCCGCGAGGCAAGCGTCGCGACCCGAGCAGCAACGCTCGGGCCCGACTCGACAACCTCGACCGGAGCGCCATCACTGATGGCGAATCTGCGTGCCTCGAGTCTACGTGTCTTGAGTACGTCTCGTGGGCGACTGGCATGGATAGGGTTACTGGGGACCCTGCTAGGTGCGGTCATGCGCAACACTTCCTACGTCGTTGTAGTCCGATAAGGCATGTGATGGAGCGGCCAAGCGTTCGGATTGAACCTGCTCCCCCGCGCGATTTGCCAACTCCTCCGACTTAGCTTGACAGCTTACTTCTTAAACAACGCTTAATGAGTCTGATTCGATACCACAATTGATCCACAACGTAATTCACCTGTTTTGTCAGGTAGACCCGCAAACAGAGAAGCCGATCTAAACTGATCGCGTGGGCATACGCGTGCCGCGGCGTTCGACGATCGCTCTGGCCACAGCGGGTGCACTCGCCTCGACAGGTACGGCCTATCTGGGCGCACGCAACTTGCTGGTCGGCCAGGCTACGCACGCGCGCACCATCATCCCCAAAGCCTGGGACGTACCTCCCCGTGCCGATGGGGTCTACTCCCGCGGCGGTGGGCCGGTGCAGCGCTGGCGCCGCGGAACCCCCTTTGACCTACACCTGATGATGTTCGGCGACTCCACGGCGTGCGGATACGGCTGTGGCAGCCCCGAGGAAGTGCCGGGCGTGGTGATGGCACGCAAGCTCGCCGAGCAGACCGGCAAGCGGGTGCGGTTGAGCACCAAAGCCCTGGTCAGCGCCACCTCAAAAGGCGTGTGCGGTCAGGTCGACGCGATGTTTGTGGCCGGACCGCCACCGGACGCCGCGGTCATGATCATCGGCGCCAACGACATAACAGCACTCAACGGGATCGGCCCCTCCGCGGAACGGCTTGGCTCGGTGGTACGCAAGCTGCGCGCCCGCGGCGCAATCGTGGTGGTCGGCACGTGCCCGGACTTCAGTGTCATCACCGCAATACCGCAACCGTTGCGGTCCCTGGCTCACACGCGAGGAAGCCAGCTCGCCCGCGCTCAGACCGCCGCCGTCAAGGCGGCCGGCGGGGTCCCGGTTCCGCTCGCCAATCTGCTGGCACGCCAATTCCGGGCCGAACCCGAACGGATGTTCTCCGCCGACCGATATCACCCATCCGCAACGGCGTACGCCCTGGCGGCCGATCAGCTGCTCCTCAGTCTGCGCGATGCGTTACGCGAAAAGATCGGGAGCGCAATGCTTCCCGTGCCGTCACGGCCTAGCTTCCGCACCAGCAGCCAGGAGCGTTCCCGGGGCGCCATCGTCACCCGGCTGTGGCGGCGGCCGGTCCCGGTGGTTGGTGGACCCGTCCCGATCCCGGCTAGCGGCTAGGTCCTGTCTGCTAATTGCGGACGCGGTGGTAGGTGATGATGGCGGCCAGGGTGGCACCGCCGAGGTAGGTCAGGGCGTATTTGTCGTAGCAGGTGGCGACCGCGCGCCAGTGTTTGAGCCGGTTGAAGCTTCGCTCGACGGTGTTGCGGTGCTTGTAGATTCGGCCTGAGAACCCCGGAGGCCGTCCTCTGTTGCGGCCTTTGGCTTTGCGGCGGGTGATCTGGTCGCTGCGCTCGGGGATGGTATGGGCGATCTTGAGCCGGCGCAGCTGTGCCCGCGTCGAATCATGGGAGTACGCCTTGTCCGCCAGCAGGTGAAACGGGGCGTATGAGTTGCTGCACCGGGCGGCCAGCAGTGGCCAAAGCATCGGATTATCACCGGCTTGACCGGCCGACAGTGCCAGGGTGACCGGACTGCACAGCTGGTCGGTCAAGGCGTGGATCTTGGTAGTCAGCCCGCCGCGGGAACGCCCAATGGCGTGGTCATCGGGCTCATCGAGATATTTCTTGTAATTCGACAGATCCCCCTGTGCGGCGCCCGGAGCGCGCTCCGGCTGCGTGTCGGTGGGCGCGCACACTGGTCGAATCGACCGACAACAGTGCGCCCAGGTCGGCGTCCTCGGCGTCGAGGTCAGAGGCGATCGCCGCGAAGATCCGCGCGTAGATGCCATCGACCGACCAGCGTAGATGCCTCTCGGCCACCGATTGCCAGGGACCGAAGTGCTCGGGCAGGTCACACCACGGAGATCCCGTACGGTAACGCCAGATAATGCCCTCCAGAGTACGTCGATGATCGTTCCACGGCCGGCCACGCCGCCGCCCCGCAGGCAACACCGCCACGATCAGCGACCACAAATCATCAGAAATCGCATGCGTCCGCATCACCCAAACAGCATCAGCCAAAACACCATTCACATTAAGCAGACACGCCCTAGCCGGGCAACGGGCCGCTGCAAGACCCGAATCGTCACCAGGCTCGTCGTCAGGCTAGATTCGGCTTCGCCACACCCCAATGGAGGGAGCTGTTATGCCAGAAGCCGTCATAGTCTCAACAGCCCGCTCGCCGATCGGCCGCGCCATGAAAGGGTCGCTGGTCAGCATGCGCCCCGACGACTTGGCCGTGCAGATGGTGCGCGCCGCGTTGGACAAAGTGCCCGCGCTGAACCCGCACCAGATCGACGATCTGATCATGGGCTGCGGCCTCCCGGGAGGTGAGTCCGGCTTCAACATCGGGCGCGTCGTCGCCGTGGCGCTGGGCTACGACTTCCTGCCGGGGACCACGGTCAACCGGTACTGCTCGTCTTCGCTGCAGACCACCCGGATGGCGTTTCATGCGATCAAGGCCGGCGAGGGCGACGCGTTCATCTCCGCGGGCGTAGAGACCGTGTCCCGGTTCGGCAAGGGCAACTCCGACTCGCTGCCCGACACCAAGAACCCCCTCTTCGATGAGGCCCAGGAACGCACCGCCGCCGCGGCCGCGGGTGCCGAGGAGTGGCATGACCCGCGCGCTGACGGAAATCTGCCTGACGTCTATATCGCCATGGGTCAGACCGCTGAAAACGTCGCGATCATTTCGGGCATCAGCCGCGAAGACCAAGACCACTGGGGTGTGCGCAGCCAAAACCGTGCCGAAGAGGCGATCAAGAGCGGCTTTTTCGAACGGGAGATCTCCCCGGTGACGCTTCCCGACGGCACCACAGTCAGCACCGATGATGGCCCGCGCGCGGGTACCACCTACGAAAAGGTCAGCCAGCTCAAGCCGGTGTTTCGGCCCAACGGCACGGTGACCGCCGGCAACGCCTGTCCACTCAACGACGGCGCCGCGGCAGTGGTGATCACCAGCGACACCAAGGCCAAGGAGCTGGGCCTGACGCCGTTGGCGCGCATCGTGTCCACCGGCGTGAGCGGTCTGTCCCCGGAGATCATGGGCCTTGGCCCCATCGAGGCCTGCAAGAAGGCGCTGCAGCGGGCGGGTATGTCCATCAGCGACATCGACTTGGTCGAGATCAACGAAGCGTTCGCGGTGCAGGTGCTGGGTTCGGCCCGGGAGTTGGGCATCGACGAGGACAAGCTGAACGTCTCTGGCGGAGCGATCGCCCTGGGACACCCGTTCGGCATGACCGGCGCCCGTATCACCACCACCTTGCTCAACAATCTGCAGACCCACGACAAGACGTTCGGCCTGGAGACCATGTGCGTCGGTGGCGGCCAGGGCATGGCCATGGTGATCGAGCGGCTGAGCTAGCGCCTCAGGCACAGACGTCGAGCGTACGCCCAGGGCGGTGAGTGTGCGCCCTGGGCTGTGAAACTCGGGTCAGCCCGCCACCAGCACACGCTCGGGGCCACCACCGCACACTCAAGAGACCAAGCGGACACACGAAAAAGCCGGCACATATGTGCCCCGGCTTTTCTCGTCGAGCCGAGACTAGTCGTTCTGCAGATAACTCAGCAGACGCAGGATCTCGATGTAGAGCCAGACCAGCGTCACGGTCAGGCCCAGCGCGATACCCCACGCCGCCTTCTCCGGCGCTCCGGCCCGGATCATCTGGTCAGCGGCGTCAAAGTCGATCAGGAAGCTGAACGCCGCGATACCGATGACCACCAGCGAGAACAGGATCGCCAGCGGTCCACCGCTGCGCAGGCCCAAGCCCTCGCCGCCGCCGACTCCGAACATCCCCAGCAGGAAGTTGCCGAGCATGAGGGCCAGCGCGCCGAACATGGCGGCCACGATCATGCGAGTGAACCGAGGCGTGACTCGGATAGCCCCGGTTTTGTAGACGACCAACATCCCGAAGAACACGCCGAGCGTGCCCAGGACCGCCTCCCCGATGAGCACTCCCGCGTTGGCGGACCCCACCGTGTAGGCGGCCAAAACGAACGAAACGGCGCCAAGGAACAGACCCTCCAGCGCGGCGTAGCTGAGCACGATCGCCGGGTTGTCTTGTTTGCGGCCGAAGGTCGCGACCAGCACCAGCGCCAGCCCGCCGAGCGCGCCGACCAAGGTCAGCGGCATCGCCAGAGCGATGTTCTGGGCAACCAGGAAGTAGGAAACGACGGCCGTTGCGGACAGCATGGCCAGCGTCAGGCCAGTCTTGGTCACGACGTCGTCGATGGTCAGTGGCCGGGCCGTCCCAGCGTCACGAGTCTCCTGGTAGGGAGTCATATAGGGGTCGGCGGCATATCCCGCCCCTGCTCCCGTACCGAATTGCGCGTATCCGCCCCGCTGCTTCGGCAGCGAGCGGAATACCGGGTTACTTGTTTCCCGCACCGTCGGATCCTCTCTTATGGCTATGGGTTCGAGCTGTGCGAACAACTGCTCAACGATCAGTGGCCCGCGCGGGTTCCCAACGCACCTGCCGGTTTTCTGTTTTCCGGACTCGTGCCCAACCGCGCCGATGTCGTCCGGCTAACGATAAACCTTAGCCCCGGGGCCACCCAAGAGCGAGTCACGATCTAGATTGCTGGTCAAACTCTTGGAAGATTCCCTGGAGGGGAGATCTAGCGTGACCGAAGCCGTGACCGGCGAGTCCGACGAATTTCTGACCCGCGTCGACGGCGGTGTCGGCTTTATTACCCTCAACCGCCCCAAAGCGATCAACTCGCTGAACCAGACAATGGTGGACCTGCTGAGCACGGTGCTTACCCGCTGGGAGCGCGATGGCGAAGTACGCGCGGTGGTGGTCTCCGGAGCCGGCGAACGCGGATTGTGTGCCGGCGGTGATGTGGTGGCCGTCTATCACAGCGCCCGCCAGGACGGGGCCGAAGCACGGCGGTTCTGGCGCGACGAGTATCTGATGAACGGCCAGATCGGCCGGTTCAGCAAGCCATACGTGGCCTTGATGGACGGCATCGTGATGGGCGGCGGCGTGGGCGTGAGCGCCCACGGCGACATCCGGGTGGTGACCGATACCTCCAAGGTCGCGATGCCCGAGGTCGGTATCGGGTTCATTCCCGACGTCGGCGGGGCGTACCTGCTCTCGCGGGCCCCCGGCGCCCTGGGGTTGCACGCGGCACTCACCGGAGCACCCTTCTCCGGTGCCGACGCCATCGCACTGGGGTTCGCCGACCACTTCGTGCCGCACGCCGAACTCGACGCCTTCAGCGCGGCCATCGCCTCCGACGGAATCGAGAGCGCACTGGCCCACCACGCCGTCGAACCTCCGCCCAGCGGCCTCGCCGCCCAACGCGGCTGGATCGACGAGTGCTACGCGGGTGACACGGTCGCCGACATCATCGCCGCGCTGCGCGGCCACGATGCCGGCCCAGCCAACGACGCCGCCAATGTGATTGCCAGCCGCTCCCCCATCGCACTGTCGGTGACGTTGGAGGCGGTGCGTCGCGCGGCCAAGCTGGAAACGCTCGAAGACGTCTTGATCCAGGACTATCGGGTGTCCTCGGCGTCGTTGCGCTCGCACGACCTGGTGGAGGGCATCCGCGCACAGTTGATCGACAAAGACCGCAATCCGAAATGGTCACCGGCGACGTTCGCCGAGATCACCGAGTCTGACGTCGCAGCGTATTTCGCACCGGTCGACGACGACTTGAGTTTCTAGAAAGGCAGGTCATGAGCTACGAAACCATCCTGGTCGAGCGCGACCAGCGAGTCGGCATCATCACCCTGAACCGGCCACAGGCCCTCAACGCGCTCAACAGCCAGGTGATGAACGAAGTCACCAGCGCTGCAGCCGAGCTGGACAACGATCCCGGCGTCGGGGCGATCATCATCACCGGCTCAGCCAAGGCATTTGCCGCCGGAGCCGACATCAAGGAAATGGCGGACCTGACGTTTTCCGAAGCGTTCGACGCCGACTTCTTCGCCGCCTGGGGCAAACTGGCCGCCGTACGCACCCCGACCATCGCCGCGGTGGCCGGGTACGCGCTCGGTGGCGGTTGCGAGGTAGCCATGATGTGCGACTTGATCATCGCCGCCGACACCGCGAAGTTCGGCCAACCCGAGATCAAACTCGGTGTCCTGCCGGGGATGGGCGGCTCACAGCGGTTGACCCGGGCGATCGGCAAGGCCAAGGCCATGGACCTGATCCTGACCGGACGCACCATCGACGCCGCCGAAGCGGAGCGCAGTGGTCTGGTTTCACGGGTGGTGCCGGCCGACGACCTGCTCACCGAGGCAAAGGCGGTGGCCACCACCATTTCGCAGATGTCGCGGTCAGCGGCCCGGATGGCCAAGGAAGCCGTGAACCGCGCTTTCGATGTAACCCTGGCCGAAGGACTTCTCTACGAACGTCGCCTCATCCACTCCGCCTTCGCGACAGCCGATCAATCCGAAGGGATGGCGGCATTCATCGAGAAGCGCCCGCCCAATTTCACCCACCGATAGGTGACGCACCGATGAGCGGCATGGATTCCGCAACCAGGACCGACGCCAGCGACGAAGCGGCACCGGCGGCCGACGAGTCGGTTGAGACTTCCGGCAGCGGGGAAACCGCCGCACCGAAGACGACTCGCAACGCCTGGTGGGTTCGCCACTACACCTTTACCGGCAGCGCAGTCGGCTTGATTTTCCTGTGGTTTTCCATGACGCCGTCGCTGCTGCCCCGCGGCCCACTGTTTCAGGGGCTGGTCAGCGGCATCTCCGGGGCCATCGGATACGGCCTGGGTGTTTTCGCCGTCTGGCTGGTCCGGTACATGCGCTCGCAAGACGACAGCCCACCGCCGCCCCGCTGGGTGTGGCCGCCGCTCATCACGGTCGGCGGGGTTGGCATCGTGCTCATGGCGATCTGGTTCCACTTCTGGCAGGACGACGTGCGCGACCTGATGGGCATTGTACACCTGAAGTGGTACGACTACCCGTTGACCGCGGTGGTATCGCTGATCGTGCTGTTCGCGTTCGTCGAAGTCGGTCAGTTCATCCGCCGGCTGTTCAGTTTTCTGGTTCGCCAGCTCGACCGGATCGCACCATTTCGCCTGTCGGCGACCATCGTGGTGGTGCTGCTGGTAACTCTGACGATCACGGTGCTCAACGGTGTGGTGCTCAAGTTCGCGATGCATTCCATGAACAGCACCTTCGCCTCGGTCAACGACGAGTTGGATCCCAATAGCGCACCGCCGAATACCGCACTGCGATCCGGAGGACCGCAGTCATTGGTTTCGTGGGAATCCCTGGGGCATCAAGGCCGGGTCTTCGTCGAGGGTGGGCCAAGCCGGGCCGATCTCACCGCGTTCAACGGTTCCCCCGCCACCGAGCCGATCCGGGCCTATGCCGGGTTGAACTCGGCGAACGGGATCATCGCGACCGCGGAGCTGGCGGCGCGGGAGTTGCAGCGCACCGGTGGTCTGCAGCGCGCGGTGGTCGCGGTCGCCACGACCACCGGAACCGGCTGGATCAACGAGGCGGAAGCCTCCGCGCTCGAGTACATGTACAACGGCAATACCGCGATCGTGAGCATGCAGTATTCCTATCTGCCGAGCTGGCTGTCGTTCCTGGTGGACAAGGAGAACGCCCGGCAGGCCGGCCAGGCCCTGTTCGAGGCCGTGGACAAGCTGATCCGGCAGATGCCGGAGTTTCAGCGCCCCAAGCTCGTCGTATTCGGCGAGAGTTTGGGTTCCTTCGGCGGCGAAGCACCGTTCATGAACCTCAACAACATCCTCGCCCGCACCGACGGGGCGTTATTCAGCGGACCGACGTTCAACAACACCGTCTGGACCGAGCTGACCGCCAACCGCGATCCCGGTTCCCCAGAGTGGTTGCCCATCTACGACGACGGCTACAACCTGCGGTTCATCGCCCGCGCCAGTGATCTGCAGCGCCCGGACGCGCCGTGGGGCAAACCGCGAGTGGTGTATCTGCAGCACGCCTCCGACCCCATCGCGTGGTGGACGCCGGACCTGCTCTTCAGCGAGCCGGACTGGCTACGCGAGAAACGCGGCTATGACGTACTGCCCCAAACGCGGTGGATCCCGTTGGTGACCTTCCTGCAAGTGTCTGCGGACATGGAGGTGGCTGTGGACGTTCCCGACGGGCATGGACACCGCTACGTCAGCAACGTCGCCAACGGCTGGGCCGCGGTCTTGTCGCCGCCGGGCTGGACCCCCCAGAAAACCGAGCGGCTACGACCGCTGCTGCGCGCCAACTAGCGGCTCCGGCGTAGGACGCCGATCGGACCGTCCCAGCATCGTCTCGCGGTGAGACGCGACCAGTGGCCGCAGGGTGTCGTTGCCGCTGGTCGCACCACCCGTGGTGAGACAACCGCACGCCCGGGGTTAGAGGGTCCCCACTCAACTTTTCACGATGCCGCCCATTCCGCACATACGGCCCTGACCTGCAGATTAACGTGGCCCAGTTCGTCTGGGACTTCTCCGCAATGGGTTGATTAGGTGGGTGGGCTGTGTCGTTTGTGAATGTGACTTCCGAGGCGGTCGCTGCGGCGGCGTCGGATTTGACGGGGATCGGGTCGGTACTTGGTGAGGCCAATGCGGTCGCGGCGAGGGCGACGACGACGGTGCTGGCCGCGGACGCCGATGAGGTGTCGGCGGCGATCGCCGCGCTGTTTTCCTTCCACGGTCAGAGCTATCAGACACTCGGCGCGCAAGCCGAGGCGTTTCATGCCCAGTTTGCGCAGCTGATGGCCAACGGCGCGGGGACCTACGCCAGCGCCGAGGCCGCCAACGCCGCGCCATTTCAGGGTCTGCTCGGCGCCGTCAATGCGCCCGTGCAAACCCTGACCGGACGGCCGCTGATCGGCAACGGCGCCAACGGCGCCCCCGGTACCGGAGCCAACGGTGGCGCGGGCGGCTGGCTGATCGGTAACGGCGGGGCCGGGGGCTCGGGTGCGCCCGGGCTAAACGGCGGTGCCGGCGGGGCGGCCGGGTTGATTGGTACCGGAGGCGCCGGCGGGGCCGGCGGGAGTTCATCGACGGTCAACGGTGGAGTCGGCGGAACCGGCGGGGCCGGCGGTTGGCTGTTCGGCAATGGCGGCGCGGGCGGTGCGGGTGGCGCCAGCGCGATCCCGCTCGGCCCGGACCTCATCGGCAACGGTGGCGCCGGAGGGGCCGGCGGGTCCGGCGGGTTGTTCGGTGCCGGCGGCCAGGGCGGGGCCGGCGGGCTGCTGTCCGGTTTGGTTGGTGCCGGCGGCGGCCACGGCGGTACCGGCGGGTCGGGTGGACTCGGCGGTGCTGGCGGGGCCGGCGGCAACGCCGGGTTGCTGGCCGGCACGGGCGGGTCCGGCGGCACTGGCGGATACGGCGGCGGTGCTGGTGGGGCAGGCGGTGAAGCTGGCCTGCTGTTCGGCAACGGTGGAGCCGGCGGGGCCGGTGCTACGGGCGGCGGAAATACTGGCGGGAACGGCGGGGACGGCCGCAACGCGGGCATGCTGTTCTCCAACGGCGGAGCCGGCGGCGCCGGGGGCACCAGCGAACTTGCCGACGGGGGCGCCGGCGGTGCGGGTGGTAACGGCGGGTGGCTGCTCTCCAACGGCGGGGTCGGCGGGGCCGGCGGGGCCGGGGCGGATGCGGTAGGCCCTCCGTTCGGCGTACCCGCTGGTAGCGGAGGCGGCGGTGGCGCCGGCGGTGCGGGTGGCGTGTTCTTCGGAAACGGCGGCGCTGGCGGCTCCGGCGGTACCGGCGGCGACGGCGGCGGTATCGGCGGGGCAGGTGGTGCGGCCGGCAACGGGGTACTGATCGGCAACGGCGGCAACGGCGGTATCGGCGGGGCCGGCTTGACTCCGGGCGCCAACGGCATCGGCGGGACCAGCGGGCTGGTACTGGGTCTGGACGGCTTCAACGCCCCAGCGAGCACCTCCCCCCTGCACACCCTGCAACAACAAGCACTCAACGCCATCAACGCACCCATCGAGGCCGCGACTGGGCGCCCGCTCATCGGCAACGGCACCCCCGGTGCAGCCGGCAGCGGAGCCGACGGAACCGCCGGCGGATGGCTGCTCGGCGACGGCGGCGCCGGCGGATCCAGCGCGGCGGGTTCCGGCCTCGACGGTGGAGCGGGCGGGGCCGCCGGGCTGTGGGGCACCGGCGGGACCGGCGGGGCCGGGGGGTCCGGCGGAACCGACGCCATCAGCGGCATTGCCGGTGGTGACGGTGGTGCCGGCGGGGCCGGCGGGTGGCTGTCAGGCACTGGCGGTGCCGGAGGGTCCGGTGGGGCCGGCGGCGACGGCGGTGTCCTTGGATCAGGCGATGGCGGCGCCGGCGGGGCTGGCGGGTCCGGTGGGGACGGCGGGTTGCTGGGCGCCGGCGGAACCGGTGGAACTGGCGCGATCGGAGGATTCAGCGGGCGATTGGAGTCCGGTGACGGCGGTGCCGGCGGGGCTGGCGGTGCCGGCGGGGCTGGCGGGCTGCTGGGCGGCCTGGTCGGCGCCGGCGGCGGCGACGGTGGGGCCGGCGGGGCCGGCGGCAACGCCGGAACGCTGTTCGGCAGTGGCGGAGTCGGCGGTGACGGCGGCAGTGGCCCCGGCAATGGTGGAGACGGTGGCGCGGGCGGCAACGCCGGGCTGTTGTTCTCCGACGCCGGTGCCGGCGGGTTCGGCGGGCTCGGCCGGGCCGCCGGCGGTGGGACCGGCGGGTCTGGTGGCGATGCCGGCTGGCTGGGCAGCGGCGGGGCCGGCGGAGCCGGTGGAATCAGCGTCAACGGCGACGCGGGCGCCGGCGCAGCCGGTGGTACCAGCGGCCAGCTGTTGGGCGTGGGCGGCGCCGGCGGGGCGGGTGGTGAGGCCGAGCTGGCCGCAGGTGGCGCTGGAGGATCCGGTGGGGTTGCGGCGACGCGGTGCTGATCGGCGCGGGCGGCAACGGCGGCAACGGCGGACCGGGCACCACCAAGGGCGACCCGGGATCCGGCGGAACCGGCGGGCTGCTCGGCGTGGACGGGCTCAACGGCTTGTCCTAAGGCATTGCCGCGCGGCGGTACGCGCCGCAACCCGGGAAGCGGTGCCGAGCCCGTGCGGCTCCAAACACCAACGGGCCGATGCACTCCCCTACAGCTGTCTCGATTCAGGCTGACCAATTCGGTGGAAACACCGCGTTCCTCATTGCCATTGTGGTCGACTTTGCCCAGCACAGGTGTTGGCGAGCGCCGGTCGGGTAGTCGGTCGACGCGGTTGGGAGGTTTCCCGTGTCGTATGTGATCGCAGTGCCGGACCTGGTGGCCGGTGCGGCATCGGAGCTGGCCGGGGTGGGCTCGACACTGAGCACCGCCACCACGGCCGCGGCCGCTCAGACGACAGGGGTGCTGGCCGCCGCCGGGGATGAGGTCTCCGCGGCCATCGCGGCGGTGTTTTCCGCCCACGGCCAGAGCTATCAAATCCTCAGCGCGCAGGCCGACGCGTTTCATGCCCAGTTCGTGCAGGCGCTGAGCGCCGGCGCGAGCGCCTACACGCAGGCTGAGGCCGCCAGCGCCTCACCGCTAGCGGGTCTGCTGGCCGCGATCAACGCGCCGGTGCAGTAGCTGACCGGGCGCCCGCTGATCGGCAACGGCGCCAACGGAACCCCTGGCACCGGGACCAACGGAGCCCCGGGCGGCTGGCTACTCGGTGACGGCGGCGCCGGCGGCTCGGGTGCGCCCGGGCTAAACGGCAGCGCAGGCGGGGCCGCAGGCCTGTTGGGTTCCGGGGGTGCCGGCGGCGCCGGCGGCAGCTCGACATCCGATAACGGAGGTGCCGGGGGCGCCGGCGGGGCCGGCGGCTGGCTCTCGGGCAACGCCGGAGTCGGCGGGGCCGGTGGTGCCGGCGGGTTGTTGGGCGGCGGCGGGCTCGGCGGGGCCGGCGGGGCCAGCACTAGCGCTACCGCCAGCGGCGGGGCTGGCGGCCAAGGCGGGGCGGCCGGGCTGCTGTCCGGGTTCGTCGGCGCCGATGGGGGCCACGGTGGCGCCGGCGGCCAGGGCGCCGCCGGCGGGCCGCTGGCCGGGGCCGGCAGCTCCGGCGGTACCGGGGGTAGCGGTAATGCGGGCGGGGGAGCCGGCGGCGCCGGCGGCAACGCGGGCCTGCTGTTCGGTGATGGCGGCGTCGGCGGCACCGGCGGCACCAGCGGTCAGGGCGTAGGTGGGATCGGCGGCGATGGCGGTAGCGCGGGGTTGCTGTTCTCCAACGGCGGTGCCGGCGGCGCCGGCGGGGCAGGTGGTGCCGCCGGTAGCGGGGTGTTGATCGGCAACGGCGGCAACGGCGGTATCGGCGGGGCCGGCCCGACTCCGGGCGGCAACGGTGTCGGCGGGACCAGCGGGCTGTTGCTGGGGCTGGACGGCTTCAACGCCCCGACCAGCACCTCACCAATTCACACCCTGCAACAACAGGCCCTCAATGCCATCAACGCACCCATCCAGGCCGCGACCGGACCCCACTGATCGGCAACGGCACCCCCGGGGACGCTGGTAGCGGAACCGACGGAACACCCGGCGGATGGCTACTCGGCGACGGCGGCGCCGGCGGATCCGGCGGCACCGGCCTCGACGGCGGCGATGGCGGGGCCGCCAGGCTGATGGGCACCGGCGGCACCGGCGGGGCCGGTGGATGGGGTGGAACCAATGAAATCACCGGCGGCACCGGCGGCGCAGGCGGCACCGGCGGCGCAGGCGGGTGGCTCTCGGGCAGCGGCGGGATCGGCGGGGCTGGCGGCGCCGGCGGGTACGGCGGCGCCACCACCCCGGGCAATGGGGGTGCCGGCGGCGCCGCCGGCGCGGGCGGGGCCGGTGGGCTGTTCGGCGGCGGCGGCACCGGCGGGGCTGGCGGAACCGGCGGACCGGCCGGACTCGGCGTAGTCGTCGGCGCGCCCACCGCCGGCGATGGCGGCGTTAGCGGGGCCGGAGGGGCCGGCGGGCTGCTCAGCGGTCTAGGGCGTGTCTGCTTAATGTGAATGGTGTTTTGGCTGATGCTGTTTGGGTGATGCGGACGCATGCGATTTCTGATGATTTGTGGTCGCTGATCGTGGCGGTGTTGCCTGCGGGGCGGCGGCGTGGCCGGCCGTGGAACGATCATCGACGTACTCTGGAGGGCATTATCTGGCGTTACCGTACGGGATCTCCGTGGTGTGACCTGCCCGAGCACTTCGGTCCCTGGCAATCGGTGGCCGAGAGGCATCTACGCTGGTCGGTCGATGGCATCTACGCGCGGATCTTCGCGGCGATCGCCTCTGACCTCGACGCCGAGGACGCCGACCTGGGCGCACTGTTGTCGGTCGATTCGACCAGTGTGCGCGCCCACCGACACGCAGCCGGAGCGCGCTCCGGGCGCCGCACAGGGGGATCTGTCGAATTACAAGAAATATCTCGATGAGCCCGATGACCACGCCATTGGGCGTTCCCGCGGCGGGCTGACTACCAAGATCCACGCCTTGACCGACCAGCTGTGCAGTCCGGTCACCCTGGCACTGTCGGCCGGTCAAGCCGGTGATAATCCGATGCTTTGGCCACTGCTGGCCGCCCGGTGCAGCAACTCATACGCCCCGTATCACCTGCTGGCGGACAAGGCGTACTCCCATGACTCGACGCGGGCACAGCTGCGCCGGCTCAAGATCGCCCATACCATCCCCGAGCGCAGCGACCAGATCACCCGCCGCAAAGCCAAAGGCCGCAACAGAGGACGGCCTCCGGGGTTCTCAGGCCGAATCTACAAGCACCGCAACACCGTCGAGCGAAGCTTCAACCGGCTCAAACACTGGCGCGCGGTCGCCACCTGCTACGACAAATACGCCCTGACCTACCTCAGCGGTGCCACCCTGGCCGCCATCATCACCTACCACCGCGTCCGCAATTAGCAGACAGGACCTAGTCGGCGCTGGCGGCGGCAACGCCGGACTCCTCGGCGGCCCCGGCGGGGCCGGCGGGCTAGGCGGGGCCGCGGGACCCGCTATTGGAGGGATCGGGGTTGTTGGAACTGCCGGAGTCGGCGGCGCCGGCGGTAATGCCGGGCTGCTGTTCGGCAGCGGCGGCGCCGGCGGCGACGGCGGATTCGGCCCCGGGGCCGGCGGGACCGGCGGCCGGGGCGGCAACGCCGGGCTGCTGTTCTCTAGCGCCGGGGCCGGCGGATTCGGCGGATACGGCAATACCGGCAGCGGCGGCACCGGCGGTGCCGGCGGCGACGCCGGCTGGTTGGGCTGTGGCGGGGCCGGCGGCGCCGGCGGAATCTCCATCGGTGGCACTGGCGGCGCCGGTGGGGCCGGCGGCACCGGCGGTCAGCTGCTGGGCGCCAGCGGGGCCGGCGGCGCCGGCGGCCAAACCGACCCGCTCGGAGGCAGCAGCGGCGGATCCGGCGGAGTTGGCGGCAAGGCCGTGCTGATCGGCACCGGCGGCAACGGCGGCAACGGCGGAACCGGCACCCCCAAGGGCACCCCCGGAACCGGCGGAACCGGCGGGCTGATCGGTGTCGACGGGCTCAGCGGGGCGTCGTAACCGACCACGACCGCATTAGACCCCGCAGGCTCCTAGCCGCTCAGCGCGGTCAGCACCCCGGCGGCCACCAGCGCGTGATAGCCACCCACCACGTCGGTTGACCGGTGCAACCCGAGGTCCAGCAGCGCCGCCGCCGCGAGGCTCGAGGTGTACCCCTCCGAACACAGGATCACCCACTCGACATCGTCATCGACCGCCTGCGGCAACCGCGCGTCGCTGGTGGGATCGCAGCGCCATTCCAAGACGTTGCGTTCGATCACCAACGCCGCGGGCACCTCGCCCTCCCGGGCACGCTGGGCCTGCGGACGGATGTCGACCAGCACCGCACCGCGGCGCAGCGCGTCCGGCACCTGGTCGGCGGGCAGCCGCGGATAGCGGTTGCGGGCGTCGTCGAGTATCCGGTCGATTCGGTTCATCAGGGCTTCTCGGGGTGGTCGGTCAATTCGGTGCGCTTGCGGCGCAACGTATTGCGGTCGGTGACTTCGTAGTAAGACATGGCCGTCAGCGGCGGCGAATACGCGTGCACGCTTAAGGTGGGCGGCAGCGGCGCCGCGATCGGCTCGGCGGCCGGGCGCGGCGCCCAGACCACGTCGTGCACCCAGCCCAGCGGGAATCCGGCCTGATCCCCGGCGTCAAGGCGGCGGCGGCGCAACCGCGTGCCGTCCCACCGAAATTCATTGAGCGATCCGGACAGCACGGTCAGCGCCCCGAGCGAGCCGCCATGGTCGTGCAATTCCGTCGCGTGACCGGGCACCCAGCTGATCAGCCAAACGTCGAGTTCGTCGTCGCCATGGACGCGGGTGAACCAGCGCCCGTCGTCGGGCACGCCCCCCTCCGGCAACAGGTGATCGCAGCGACCGCTGAGCACGTCATCGGCGACCTGGTCAGTCGCGTGCAACAGGTCGGGCACCCGAAGCCGCGTGGGTCCCGGTGCCGGGGACGTGACGGTCTGGGGGCGCGAAGACGTGACAGAAGACTGGCGAAGAGGCATGGCCACGGAAGGAGTTCTCCAGAGTGTGAAGTGGATCGGGCAAGCGGCGGCACGTCAGGGCCGACAACACTCCAAACATCCGAGGCACTTCATCACGCCGCACAGTGTTGCATAAATTGGCACCATGCGCCCACACCGTCTCTTTTCCCGACCGCGCCACCAGTGCTGGGAGGTGTGCGCACCACTCATCGTCGCGGCGGGCGTCTCGGCCCTCGCGGGCTGCTCCACCGATGCCAGCAACGGCACCGCCACCACTTCATCCGGGCCGTCCGCCAAGACCACCGCACCGCCGGTTAGTTCGCTGGCGCCCGGCGCCGTCGGCGTCTCACCGACCGGCTTGACGACCCGCGTCGACGTCCCCGCAGAGTCGACCGAAGAGGAATATTTCCAGGCCTGCCATGCCGCGAAGGTGTGGATGGACGCCCAACCGGCCACCGAGCAGCCCCGGCTCGAGCCCTACCTGGCCATGGTTCAGGCATCCGAATCCGGCGTTGCCGGCACCTGGAATATGCGGTGGGCGGATCTGAGCCTGCCGCGCCAGGCGGCGGTGATCGTCGCGGCGGCGGCGGCCGCCAACAACGAATGCGGATAGCGGCCGCTACCGCCGATTCGAAGCGCTGCGCAATTGCGATCAGCGATGCACGAAACTCCCGTCCGATTCGATCCCCTCGGGTAAGCCGCGCAGAATGAAGGGATGACCGGGCCAATCGCCGTGCGCACGCACGGATCATCGCCGACCCGGGTGGCCTTGGCGCTCGGCAGCGGCGGCGCGCGCGGCTATGCGCGCATCGGGGTGATCGAGGCGTTGCGCGAGCGGGGCTATGAGATCGCCGGGAACGCCGGTTCGTCGATGGGCGCCGTGGTCGGCGGACTGCAGGCGGCCGGGCGCCTCGGGGAGTTCAGCGACTGGGCCAAGTCCCTGAATCAGCGCACCATTCTGCGGCTACTCGATCCGTCGATCACCGCGGCGGGGGTGCTGCGAGCCGAGAAAATTCTGGATGCCGTACGCGACATCCTCGGGCCGGTCACCATCGAACAACTGCCGGTCCCCTACACCGCGGTGGCGACCGACATTCTGGCGGGCAAATCGGTCTGGTTTCAGCGCGGCCCGCTCGACGAAGCCATTCGCGCTTCCATCGCCATCCCGGGAATCATCGCCCCCCACGAAGTCGACGGCCGTTTGCTCGCCGACGGCGGCATCCTGGATCCGCTGCCCATGGCACCGATCGCCGGGGTCAATGCCGACCTGACCATCGCGGTGAGCCTCAACGGCAGCGAAGGCGGCCCCAGCCGAGAAAGCGAGCCCGGTGTCACCACCGAGTGGTTGAACCGCATGGTGCGCACCACCTCCTCGATATTCGACGCCACGGCCGCCCGGTCGCTGCTGGACCGGCCGACGCGGGCGGTGCTGAACCGCTTCGGCGCCGGGTCCCCGGACCAGGACTCCTGGCCGGAAGACGCCCAGATCGAGGCCCCCGTGCCGGAGCGCGATGACGGCGGCTACACACCCGGACTGCCCAAAATGGGCAGTTTTGAGGTGATGAACCGGACCATCGACATCGCCCAGTCCGCACTGGCGCGCCATACGCTGGCGGCCTACCCCGCCGATCTGTTGATCGAGGTGCCGCGCTCGACCTGCCGCAGCTTGGAGTTTCATCGGGCCAGCGAGGTGATCGCGGTGGGCCGCGCGCTGGCTAACCGCGCCCTGCATGCACTCGAGTCCGCGGACCAACCCGCGGCGCCGGCCATCGAGGGCTGATCACAGCCCCAGAAATGCCGCGACGGCGGACGCCTCGCGCCGGCCCTGCGCACGTCCGGCCAGCGCCGAGGCTTTGCGGCAACGCGGATCCAGCGGATTGGCCCCGAAGGCGGCCAGCGAGTCGTCGTCAGCAAAGACGCCCAGCGACGTCCCGGCGAATTCCGCCACCTCCGCGGCGGACCCGCCACCGAACGGCGACGGCGCGTCGACACCCGTGGGCACCAACACCACCGCCACGCCGCAATCGTCGGCCACACCGAGGTTGACCAGACTGGCCACCCCGCCATCCATGTAGCGCCGGCCCGCAATGGTCACCGGCGGCCCCGGGACTGCGCAACTGGCCGCCACCGCATCGATGAGTTCGACCCCGGAGTCACGATCGAATGCCACCAGCTCGCCGGTGGACACGTCGATCGCGGTGACCCGCAGCGCGCGGTCCGGCCAATCGTGGCAGGGCAGGCGCGCAGCGATCACCTCGCGGCGGACGGATTCGGGCACGGTTTCGGTGGCCAGCGCCACCGCCCCGATGCGCTGCAGTCGCAGCCGGATCTTGTCGACGCCGGGGATTCGCGGCTTGCGCAGGGCGTCCAGGAAAAGTTCGGTGATGACGTCGATGTCGACGCCCGGATCGAGCTCGGCCGACTGCTCGGCGATCTGCCGGTCGAACAGCGCATCGAGGCTGGTGCCGCTGCTGATCTGCGCGGCCACCGCCGAACCGGCCGAGGTACCCACCAGCACATCCGAATCCAACAGCAACCGTGCCGCCGCCGGCGACTCGTCGGCGATGCCGAGCAGAACACCTGTCTCCCAGGCGATTCCCGCTAGTCCTCCGCCAGCCAATACCAGTGCGCGTTTGGGTGCCACGCCCAGTCAGTCTGCCAGCCCACTCAGGCCGGCGGGTGCAGCGCCTCTTGGACCTCCGGACCCAGGTCGGCGAGCCGCAGCCGATGCCGGGGCGGGTCGGGCAGCGCCAGGCTTCGGGTGATCCGCAGATCGGCATCGACGTGTACCAACTCCCCCGGCTCCAGCAGGCGCCAGCGTGGGTCGTCGTCCATCGGCTGGCTGGCGAACACCACCGACGGCCGGGTGCGCAGGTGCTCGGAACGCGCGCGAATCCGCTTGGTGCGCAAGTGGAACTCGCACCTGGGGGCCGGCGCACCATTACGCCGGTCCAGGATGTAGAGGTTGTGCGACTCCGGGTAACGCAGCGCCCACATCCCAGTGGCGGTGCTGAGTAAGACATTGACCGCATAGATCGGCACGTTTGCGGCCAGCCACCCCATCGCGTCGAGCAGACCGGCGGACACGTCGCCGTCATGGGTGCGGATCGCGGCCGTGGTCAGCGCGAAAACCCGCTCGGAGTCGGTCTGCCCCTGCACCAGACCGGCGGTGCCCACCTCCCGCAACCGGGTGTCGAGCAATTCGAGATCCCCCAGCGTCCCGTTGTGCGCGAAGATCCGGCCGTCCTGCAGAAACGGGTGGGTATTGACCACCGAGTGCGATCCGGCGGTCGCGTAGCGAACGTGAGCGATGAAGGTCGTGCCCGTCATCTCGTGCGCCTCGGCGGCAAAGTCGGCGTCCTGCCAGGCGGCTATCGGCTGCTTGTGCAGCTCGGGCCGGCCCCGGTCGTCGAACACGCCCAGACCCGTCCCGTCGGGGTTTCGCTTGCTTTGGGCGGCGAAGCTATCTGGGGCGTTGAGCAACCAAAACGTGGCGGTGACGCAGTCCCGTCCCGCGTGCAGGCCATAGAGTCGGCACATGACGTCGACGGTAGCTGGAGCTAGACGCGTGCTCAGCGCGTCAGCAGCGCGGACAGGTTACGTAGCCCCCGACGGGCGTAGCCCTTCCACAACATCCCGAACACCGGTAGCGCCGGCGCGGCCAACGCAGACTTCGGATGAATGGTCCAGCGCCAGGTGATCTGGGTACCGCCGTCCGCCGGAGTGAAGATCCATGCACCCACCACCTGGCCGACCAGCAACGACATCGGGCCTTTGATGTCGGAGAGCCGGTAGCCGAATGATCGGGGCGAGTCGAGGCTGGTCAACTCCTCGTGCACACTGCCGCCGCCGACCAGGAAGAGTTTGCGGGTCTGGCCCGCCGCGTCCCAAGCACCGGTTTGGTCGCGGACCTCCTTGATCGGCGGGATGGGCCTATACCAGTGGTTGAAGACTTCCGGCAGCGGCGCCGGAAGCGTGCCGCGGAACGCTTGGTCGCCGGGGACCGGGATGACCAGCGATTGCTCGACGACGATAGGTGCTGCCATTGGTAGTCGGGGTCACCGGGCCCGATGGCCCGCTTGCCCCTGCCCCCCCTTCGCTGCGTCGGGTCGGCCGTGACGTGATCGGTGAACTTCCGACTCTACGCAGGGCGGCGCTGCACCGCCGATCCCGCGGCGCCGCTGTCCCTGCCCGGCTACAGCGCGCTGCTGGCGCCGGAGCCTCCGGCCTTGCCTTCGGCCCCGTGCTCACCTGGGCTGCCGCCGGAGGCGCTGGGGGCGCCGCCGCCACCGCCCTGACCGCCGCCGCCACCACCCCCGTTGGATCCGCCGTCCCCGGCGCCTTCCCCACCGTTGCCGCCGTCACCACCGGTGCCACCGTCGCCGCCGCCGGTGCCGAAGAAGCCGCCTTCACCGCCGTGCCCACCGTCACCACCGGCACCGCCCTGGCCGCCGACACCGCCGCACCACCATCGCCAACATTGCCGCCGGCCCCGCCCGTGCCAGCGGCACCACCAGCACCCCCGGTACCGCCCACGCCGCCACCGTCGCCGCCGACCCCGCCGACACCGCCCTTGCCACCAGTGCCGCCTTGGGCGCCGGCACCCCCGGTGCCGGAATCCCCGTCTTCAGCACCGGCACCGCCCGTTCCGCCGCCGCCACCGTTGCCGCCGGCGCCGCCGTCGCCGCCGGTGCCACCCTGCTGGGCCGCGATGGCCGGTTCGGTGGGGCTGCCCACCTTGCCGATACTGCCGACGTTGCCGTCACCACCGGCGCCGCCTTGTCCGCCCGCACCACCAAGTCCGTTGCTGCCCGCCGCGCCGCCGTCGGTTCCGGCGCCAGCAGCGCCCGCGTGTCCGCCGGTGCCCCCGGCCCCGCCGGCGGCACCGTCGCCGCCGGCGCCGGTGTTGTGCCCGCCTGCCCCACCCACTCCGCCGACGCCGCCTGTGCCACCGTTGCCGCCTTGGCCGCCGCCCACACCGCCGATGCCAGCACCGCCGGCGCCGCCCTGGCCGCCGGCGCCGCCATCGCCACCCTTGCAACCGTCGGTGGGGGTAGCCGAGTCGGTGCCAGCTACGCCAGCACCACCAGCACCGCCCCTGCCGCCGGCACCACCCGCTCCGGCAATGCCGCCCGCCCCGCCGGCAGCGCCGCCGATGCCGCCGGTACCTCCTCCGCCTCCGCCGTAGCCGACGCCGCTGCCCGTCGAATCGACGTCCCCGCCCCCACCGCTACCCCCGACGCCACCACCACCACCGGCGCCCGCGTGACCGGCCGTACCCAGCAAACCGGCCGCGCCACCAGCCCCCGAAGCGCCCCCGTTACCGCCCACACCGCCGGCCCCACCAGCGCTATTCGCACCCACGCCGCCGACACCACCGGCCCCACCGGTGCCACCATCCCCACCGGCTCCGCCCGCGCCGAGCAGGAAGTGATGAGCTCCGCCGGCACCACCGACCCCACCAACACCGCCGGTGAAACCAACCTCACCGGCCGCGCCGGTGTCACCGGTGCCGCCGCCCCCGCCGGCACCACCCCTTCCACCGACCCCACCGAACAAGGAGTTGTTGGCCCCGCCGACACCGCCGGCCCCGCCAGCGCCACCGTCCGTACCGAAGCCCACGCCGGTGCCACCCTCGCCGCCCGCACCACCGGCCCCGGGCCCAAACCACCAGCCCGTTGAACTGCCACCGTTGCCGCCGATCCCCCCAGCGCCCCCACCTGCACCGCCGACACCGCCGGCGCCGCCCACCCCGCCCGCACCAAACAACCACCCGCCGCTACCGCCGGCCCGCCGTTGCCCCCCACGCCACCGGCCGCCCCCGCACCACCGGCTCCACCGGCACCACCGCTACCGAACAGACCCGCCGACCCCCCGGCCCCGCCCGTACCCCCGACCGCACCCGACCCACCATTGCCGCCGTTGCCGATCAGGATCCCGCCGTCCCCGCCGGCCGCCCCGGTCCCCGCCGCCCCGTTGGCGCCGTTGCCGATCAGTGCCCGCCCGAACAACGCCATTGTGGGCGCGTTGATCAGACCCAGCAGATCTGTTTCCAAGGACTGCAACGATGACGCACCGGCGGCCTCGGCGGCGCCGTAGGCGCCCGCTCCCGCACGCAATGCCTGGACAAACCGCTCGTGAAATTCCGCCGCCTGCACGCCGAACGCCTGGTAGTCGCGGCCATAAGCACCGAAAACGCGCGCGATGGCCAGCGACACCTCATCTCCCGCTGCCGCCATCAGATCCGTTGTCGAGGCCGCCGCCGCGGTGTTGGCCGACCCGATCAGCGCCCCGATGTCGTTCAACTCCCCGGCGGCCGCCGCCATCAACTCGTGCGCGGCAAATACGTACGACATCGGTGAACCTCCAAACGGCCCATGCCTGCGACATGGGTCCCGTGGTGCGGCAGGTGCCGTGCGGGCGATGCTCTGCAACCGCGGCAATTGCAATCACAAAACGCCTGAACGCGACGTTTTAACATCGCGCCTTTCCCGCCAACTACACCGGAATTCAAAGGCAGTGTCAAGCCTCCAAGAATTCATTTTCGGATTAATTAGGAATTCAGTTTTCGGTGAATTGTTTACCCCGGTCCGTCGCTGCAGCGCAAGGCACACTCCATCACCATCACGTTGCGAAACCAGCCCGCTAAGCCGCCACCGTAGCGTTGTCATTTTTATAGCGCAACAACGATATTCGCCCGAGCACCAGCATCGTTACACCTCGGCGGCAGCGCCTCGCCCCGGCCCACAAAGCGGCAAAGTCGCATTGTCATATTTGGATCCGAATTCCAACCTATGCCAACCGGGGCGGCCATTCTTTCTGCCGCCACTTTGCAGGCATCATTTCCACTTTTCAGAGCCGGATTCTTGCCATTTTTGAACCACGACCGGACACCATTCCCAAAAGACGGTGTCGCTCAGTCGCGTACTACGCAGCGAAATCCAATGTGGCTCATGCCCGTATCGATCGGCTGTGGGCGGCGAGCGGCCGGCCGGTAGCGACGGCAGGAGCTGTCGGCACACAGGAACGAGCCGCCCTTGACGACCTTGCGCGGCACCCGGAACTGGGGTTGTTGGGGGTCATAGCTATCGGCCTCGGCGGCGGGCCGGGCCGAGGGGGTGTCGGTGTACCAGTCCACGATCCATTCCCAGACGTTGCCGGCCATATCGAATAGGCCATAGCCGTTGGGCTCGAAACTGCCCACTGGGCTGGTGCGCCCGTAGCCGGGTTCCGGTCGCCACGGGAAGTCGCCATGCCAGAAGTTCGCCAACCGCTGCCCCGGCCGCTCCGATTCTTCACCCCAGGTATAGTCCGCACCGGTCAGCCCGCCGCGGGCGGCGACTTCCCATTCGCCCTCGCCCCCACCGTTACCACCGGCGCCCGCCTGGCCAGCCGTGCCCAAAAGACCCGCCTCGCCGCCAGCGCCACCCGCGCCGCCAGCGCCGCCATCTCCACCGGCCCCGCCCGCGCCGAACAGGAACTGATGAGCGCCCCCAGCACCGCCCGCCCCGCCAACACCACCGGCGAAACCAACCTCATCGGCCGCGCCGGTTTCACCCGCTCCGCCCGCACCGCCGGCGCCCCCCGCCCCGCCAGTCCCACCGAACAAAGAGTTGCTCACGCCGCCCGCACCACCAGCTCCGCCGTCACCCCCGGCAGAGTCAAAGCCCACGCCCGTACCCCCGTCGCCGCCGGCACCACCGGCGCCGGGCGCTGACCACAGACCCGTAGCGCTGCCCCCGTTGCCGCCGATCCCTCCAGCGCCACCACCGGCCCCGCCGCAACCGCCGTCGCCGCCGGCCCCGCCTGCCCCGAACAACCACCCGCCGCTACCGCCGGCTCCGCCGTGACCGCCCGCCCCGCAGGCTAGGGCGTGTCTGCTTAATGTGAATGGTGTTTTGGCTGATGCTGTTTGGGTGATGCGGACGCATGCGATTTCTGATGATTTGTGGTCGCTGATCGTGGCGGTGTTGCCTGCGGGGCGGCGGCGTGGCCGGCCGTGGAACGATCATCGACGTACTCTGGAGGGCATTATCTGGCGTTACCGTACGGGATCTCCGTGGTGTGACCTGCCCGAGCACTTCGGTCCCTGGCAATCGGTGGCCGAGAGGCATCTACGCTGGTCGGTCGATGGTATCTACGCGCGGATCTTCGCGGCGATCGCCTCTGACCTCGACGCCGAGGACGCCGACCTGGGCGCACTGTTGTCGGTCGATTCGACCAGTGTGCGCGCCCACCAACACGCAGCCGGAGCGCGCTCCGGGCGCCGCACAGGGGGATCTGTCGAATTACAAGAAATATCTCGATGAGCCCGATGACCACGCCATTGGGCATTCCCGCGGCGGGCTGACTACCAAGATCCACGCCTTGACCGACCAGCTGTGCAGTCCGGTCACCCTGGCACTGTCGGCCGGTCAAGCCGGTGATAATCCGATGCTTTGGCCACTGCTGGCCGCCCGGTGCAGCAACTCATACGCCCCGTTTCACCTGCTGGCGGACAAGGCGTACTCCCATGACTCGACGCGGGCACAGCTGCGCCGGCTCAAGATCGCCCATACCATCCCCGAGCGCAGCGACCAGATCACCCGCCGCAAAGCCAAAGGCCGCAACAGAGGACGGCCTCCGGGGTTCTCAGGCCGAATCTACAAGCACCGCAACACCGTCGAGCGAAGCTTCAACCGGCTCAAACACTGGCGCGCGGTCGCCACCCGCTACGACAAATACGCCCTGACCTACCTCGGCGGTGCCACCCTGGCCGCCATCATCACCTACCACCGCGTCCGCAATTAGCAGACAGGACCTAGCCCGTCGCCGCCCGTTCCACCCCCACCACCGTTACCCAACAGGCCCGCCGAACCGCCGGCACCGCCCGCGCCACCGGGCGCACCCGACCCACCGCTGCCGCCGTTACCGAACAAGATCCCGCCGTCCCCGCCGGCCGCCCCGGTCCCCGCCGCCCCATCGGCGCCATTACCGATCAGCGGTCGCCCCAGCACTGCCATGGTGGGCGCGTTGATCAGGCCCAGCAGATCGCGCTCCAGGTCCTGCAAAGACGACGCACTGGCGGCCTCGGCAGCCCCATAGGCTACCCGCCCCCGCACGCAACGTCTCCACAAACCGCCCATGAAACTCGGCCGCCTGCACGCCAATCGCCTGATAGTCGCGGCCATAAGCACCAAAAGCCCGCGCAATCGCCAACGAGACCTCGTCACCGGCCGCCGCTATCAGATCCGTCGTCGAGGCCGCCGCTGCCGTGTTGGCCGCCCGCACCGTCGTTCCGATGTCGTTCAAGTTCCCGGCGGCCGCCGCCATCAGCTCGTGCGCGGCAAACACATATGACATCTGTGAACCTCCTACGGGCCCAAGGTTTGCGAGCTTGGGTCACGCGGTACCGCGCGCGGGCAATGGTCTGCAACCGCAGGAATTGCAACCCAAATCGCTTTAACGCCACGAATTTAATCGCATTATTGCTCGCCAACTACACAACAAAATACCAGCGGCGTCAAGCCAACTAAATTCAGTGTCGGATTAATTAATAATTAACTCTACGATAAATTTTTGAGCCAATCGAGACCCACAACGGATCGCTGCAAGACAGCACTGCAACGCAATCACGTAACCACCATGAAAAATCTGGGCCGCCATCGGTGTTGAACTGTAGCTATAGTGGGACAACATGATCCATCTATACTCCGCGCATCGACGCATCGCGACTACGTCGGCCATTTCAGGCCAGGCCCCAACCTAAAGTCGTTGCTGTTGTGGTCCCCGTACCCAAGCTCCAAGCAGAAGGCCGCCGAGGTTGCTACCGTCGTTACCGCCACGAAAATTTAGGATTCCATCATTTCCACCGCTAAAGCTGAAATGACCGTCATGTACGGAGCTGAGGGCTTGGGAGCCGCCATTACGGAAACGACGTCTGTGGGCCGTCGCAATATCCGGAGCCGCGATCATTCGAGGCCCGGTTCAAGTTGCTACCCCCGACCCGGGAGGCCGCACCCCGTCCCGACCTGACCGCCCGATCGGCTCCATACGACCGGGAACGCCACGTCAGTCATATGCTACACATCGAAAGCCGATATGGCTCATGCCCGTATCGACCGGCTGCGGACGCCGCGCGGCAGGTCGATAGCGCAGGCAGTAGCTGTCGGCGCACAGAAATGACCCACCCTTGACGACCTTGCGCGGCACCCGAAACTGGGGCTGTTGCGGGTCATAGCTGCCGGCTTCGCTGGGCGGGTCACCGATACGCGTATCGGCGTAGAAGTCGACGGTCCATTCCCACACGTTGCCGGCCATATCGAACAAGCCGTACCCATTGGGCCCAAAGCTGCCCACCGGCATGGTACGGCCGTAGCCGGGTTCGGGGCGCCATGGAAAATCGCCATGCCAATAGTTGGCCAACCGCTGTTCCGGCGCCTCCGGTTCATCGCCCCAGGTGTAGGTCGCGCCGGAAAGGCCGCCCCGCGCTGCGACCTCCCACTGTGCCTCGGTCGGCAGCGTCAACCCGGCCCACACCGCGTACGCTTCCGCATCCTCGTAGGCCACATGTACCACCGGATGATCGGCGCGCCGGGCGATCGACGAATGCGGGCCCGCGGGATGGCGCCAAGACGCGCCGGGAGTCCACGTCCACCACAAGCTGAGGTGGCGCAGGTCGACGGGGCCCGTGGTGCGGGTGAACACCATGGAGCCCGGTTGCAGGTTCTCCGGCGGCGCGCCCGGGTAGTCCGCCGGGTCCAGCGGTCGCTCGGCGACGGTGAGATAGCCTGTCGCGTCGACGAATTCGGCGAATTGAGTATTGGTCACCTGGTGCGCTTGGATCCGGAAGGCGTTGACGTCGACCTGTCGCAGCGGGCTCTCCTCGGGGTAGTGCACCTCGGACCCCAGCACAGCGGTCTGGGCGGGGATCCGGATCAGATCGTCAGTCACCGAAGACGGTCGCCCAGTCATTTTTGATTCTGGACACCACCCAGCCCGACGCGGCGGCCTGGTCGAGTGCCCGTTCGGCCCCTGCGGTGTAATCGAATTCGCGCTCCGCTTCATCGTGGCGAACCAGCAGCCGCAGCGCGGATCCGCCAGGTGTGTCGGCAAATTCGAGCATTTCGATATCCCCGTTGGAGTTGCCGGCAGCGAAAATCGGACGGCGCCCGATTCGGCTCCATAACCGCACCGGTTTCATCGGACGGTCGTCGAGGAATTCCGGCTGCGCGGTGGTGAACAGGCTGCCGTCGCGATAGATCAGCCCCACCGAGCTGCCCACCACCCGCTCCGGCGGAATGTCGTAGAGCGCACCGGTGATCGGGCGCATGAAGTCCCGGCCACCTCCGGAGACGATGTAGTTGGTGAATCCGTTGCCGGCCAGGTACTGCAGTAACTCCACCATCGGCAGATACCCGCATTCCCGATAGGGACGGCCCAGAGTCGGGTGTGTCGCCTCGGCGAAGAATGCCCGCACCCGGCTGGCGTGTTCCTCGACAGTAATCGCCTCATGCGCGGAAAGTATTGCCCCAACAAGAGGTTTCAGGTCCGTATCGTCACCTTCATAGTGCTTGGTGACGGCGTCACCGATCCAGCGCAGGTCATCCTCGTACACCGCTTTGTAGGGCTGGCGCTCCCGCAACGAAGGGTCAGCCGCAACCTGCTCGGCGAACCGGCGGACCAGGAAGTCCAGCTGGATATACATCGGCTTCTCACACCACAGTGTCCCGTCGTTGTCGAACACCGCGATACGTGCCTCGGGCTCCACCTCAGCGACGGTCTGATCGACAAAATCGACGATCGCCGCCTTGGTGGGGCCGTCGTTCCAATGCTCGAGCATCTAGTCCTTTACGATCGCCTGCAGCTTCTCCACGGCCTGATCGATCGTGAAGCTGGCCGGTGGATGCCGTGGCGGAAACTCCTTGAACGTCTCGAGGAACTGCGTGCATATCGCGGTGCCGTAGAAGGCGATGAAATCGTGGTCGAGGAACCAGTCGTAGTAGGTGTTGGATGTAATGTCAGCCCGCTCAAAAGGATCGGTGCGAAGATTGAAGATCTTGGGCACCCGCAGCGGAACGAATGGTTCGGCCCAGACCTGCAGCGTCCCCTGGCAGCGCTGTTCTTGGAAGACGATCTTCCAGTTGTGGAAACGGATACCCAGCACATCGCAGTCGTCGGAGAAGTAGATGAACCCCTGGCGCGGACTCTCTTCGACCTCACCGGTCAGATACGGCAGCAGGTTGAAGGCATCGAGGTGGACCTTGAACTCCTTGTCGTCTCCCCTGACGCTGATCTTGTGGCCCTTCTTCAACTTTTCGATGATGTCGGGCTCGCCGGCGGCCGCCAAGAAGGTAGGCAACCAGTCGTGATGCTGGATGATCTCGTTGGAGACCACGCCCGCGGAGATCTTGCCCGGCCAGCGAATCATCTCCGGAATGCGGAATGCGGAATGCGCCTTCCCAGTTGGTGTTCTTCTCACTGCGGAACGGGGTGGTTGCGCCGTCTGGCCAGGTGTTGGCGTGCGGGCCGTTGTCGGTGCTGTAGATGACGATCGTGTCCTCGGCAATACCCAGCTCGTCCACCGCATCCAGGATCCGTCCAACATGGCCGTCGTGGTCGATCATGGTGTCGTGGTAGGGCGACTGCCACACTCCTGCCTGGCCCACGCTTTCCGGCTTGGTGTGAGTGCGCAAATGCATGTGGGTCATATTCATCCACACGAAGAACGGGGTATCGGCCTCAACCTGCCGCTTCATGAAATCCAAGCAAGCGCCGGTGGTTTCGTCGTCGATGGTCTCCATCCGCTTCTTGGTTAGCGGGCCGGTGTCTTCGATGCGTTGCCTGCCGACCGGTCCATACTTGGGGTCGTCGGGCTCATCGGAAACCTCGTCGGTGGCCCAGCATCGGAGGACGCCGCGCGGCCGGTTCAGCTCGGCTAGCACCGGAAAACGATCGCTTTTCGGGTAGTCCGGCAGCTCTGGTTCTTCCTCGGCATTGAGGTGGTAGAGGTTTCCGAAGAACTCGTCGAACCCGTGCACGGTCGGTAGGTGCTTGTTGCGGTCGCCGAAGTGATTCTTGCCGAACTGCCCGGTGGCGTAGCCAAGGGGTTTGAGCAATTCCGCGATGGTCGGGTCCTCGGCCGACCAGCCGATGTCGGAGCCCGGCATCCCGACCTTGCTCATGCCCGTGCGGTACACGCTCTGCCCGCTGATAAACGCCGCATGCCCTGCGGTGCAGCTCTGCTCCCCGTAGGCGTCGGTGAAACGCATGCCTTCGTTGGCGATCCGATCGATGTGCGGCGTGCGATATCCCATCAAACAGTCGCTGTAGCAGCTGAGATTGGTGATGCCGATGTCGTCGCCCCAAATGACAAGGATGTTGGGTTTTCCGTTGGGCATGAATCGCAGCCTACGTAAATCCGTGGCGCAATGGCACCCCTCGCGGGCGTGTCGACACGGGTCGGCTCGCCCGTCGTGCCCGCGGCCGGCGAGCGCCCCCGCGGCGAACGATCAGTTAGACAGCTCGGGTGCGGCCCGGCCGGTGATCAGCGGCAAGTCGAAGAAGCTCTGGATGCCCGCCGGTGCCGCGCAGGTCGCCGGGACGGCGTTGACGCAGTGCGCCGCCGTGGCGACGATTCCCGGGTTGCTCTGCAAACCCGCGGCCACACTGTCGGGCTGCCATCCCTTGATGGTGACAAAGGCGTCGGGATGTCCGCGCACCTCGATCTCGTAGCGCTCCCCGGCGGGGACGAAAGACCATGGTGGGTCTAGGTTTTCCTCACCCATCAGCCAGTTCACGGCGATCTCGACGACCGCCGTGTCGCCAACCACGGCCTCCCAGTGGAAGCGGCGCCCCGCCACCTGGCCCGGCTCGATCACTCCGATCGGCGATTCGATCGGCGCGGTCGCCACCGCCACCTCCTGCGAGGTGCGGATCTGCGGGTCGGCGGCAAAGCCGAGGCGGTCCACGCAGAGCCGGACCGACTGCATGAAGCCGCCGTCGAGCAGCTTTTGCATCGGCCCGGTCAGCGCACTGTCCGGGGTACCCCCGAAACCCATCACATAGCGCAGCACATCCGGCGCACCGTAGGTGCGTAGGTCGGAAAACTCCCCGGAGCGAACGAAAGTCACGCCGGTGGACATCACCGACAGCAACAGCGGGAACAGTTCGGTGGCCGCGCCCGGGCCGATACCGGCACCGTGCAGCGTGGCGTTGCCGGACTGCGCAGCGACTTCGATTGGGGCAGCTTCCTTTTCGGTCGGGTAGAACCAGCCCAGCGGCGTGACCACGCTCTTGCCCGAATGCAGCAGAGCCGCAACCTCATCGACGCTGGGCATCAGCGGCGCATAGATCACCGCGTCGGCGTCGAGTGCGAGAATCTCGTCGACGCTGTTGGTCGTGATCACGCCCAACGGCGGCGTCCCGATGATCTCACCGACGTCGACGCCGCTCTTGGCCTCCGAGTACACCCAGCAGCCGACGAGTTCGAGTTCGGGATGCTCGAGAACACCTTTGATTGCGGCAACACCGACCGACCCGGTTGCCCACTGCACGACTCGCAGGCCCATGACCCCACCTTCCTCGCACTTCGTTGCGTTGGCTCGCTGCCTCTGGCGAGCAGACACAGAATCGCACGTTTGGCGCCGAGGCTATGCGAGTCTGTGTCTGCTCGCGCTCAGTTGTGTACCTCGGTGACCTGGTAGACGCCCTCCGCATAACCGGCCCTGATGGTCTTCTTGTCGTACTTACCCACACTGGTGCGCGGAACCTGATCGGCAAATGCCCACCGTTCGGGCAGCCACCATCGAACCACCCGGTCCGCAAGGAACTTTCGCAGTTCCGCGGCGCTGACCGTGGCCCCCTCGCGGCGAACCACGACGGCCAGCGGCCGCTCCTGCCAGCGCTCATCGGGGACGCCCACCACCGCGGCCTCGACCACATCGGGATGAGCGATCAGACAGTTCTCCAACTCCACCGAGGAGATCCATTCCCCGCCGGACTTGATGACATCCTTGGCCCGGTCGGTCAACGTGATGAAGCCCAGCTCATCGATGCGCCCGACATCGCCGGTGCGCAGCCAGCCGGAATCGAACTTGGACTGGTCATAGCCCAGGTAGTAGGCGCCGGTGACCCACGGGCCGCGGACCTCTACCTCGCCCACGGCCTGGCCGTCGTTGGGCAGCGCCTCGCCGTTGTCGTCGACGATCCTGGTTTCCACGCCGCACACCGGCTGGCCCTGCGTGGACCGGATCGCCCAGTGCCGGTCCGGCGGGGTTCCCGGCGGCGGCCAGGCCATGGTGGCCAACGGCGACGTTTCCGTCATCCCCCACAACTGCCGGATTTGGACGCCGTACTTTTCTTCGAACGTCCGCATCAGCGATTCCGGAACCGCCGAGCCACCGCAGGCCACCAGCCCCAACGAGGACGCGTCGTGGCCGGGATTTTTCTCCAGGTAGTGCATGACGTCGTTCCAGATGGTCGGCACCGCGCCGGCCCGGGTAGGGCGCAGGTTCTCCACCATGTGAACTAGCGACCTGGCGTCGAGATGGCGGTCGGGTAGCACCAGATCCGCGCCGGCCATCAGCGCGGCGTAGGGCAGCCCCCAGGCGTTGGCATGAAACATCGGCACGATCGGCAGCACCCGATCGTTGGATCCCACGCCGATACCGTTTGCGGTACAGGTCGCCATCGAGTGTAAAAAGCTTGAACGATGGCTGTAGACAACGCCTTTCGGGTGTCCGGTGGTACCGCTGGTGTAACACATGGCGGCGGCGGAGTTCTCGTCGATGTGCGGCCAATCGAACTCGGTCGATTGGCCGTCGAGCAGCTCGTCGTAGCGCAGCACGGTCTTGCCCGACTCTTCCAGCGCCGCGGTGTCTCCCTCCCCGACCGCGATTACCGTGTGCACGGTGCCGAGGTTGGGCAGCACCGGGGCCAGCAGGTTGGTCAAGGACAGGTCGACCAGGACCACCTGGTCTTCGGCCTCGTTGGCGACGTAGGCGATCTGCTCGGCGAACAGCCGGATATTGAGGGTGTGCAGCACCGCCCCCATCGACGGCACCGCCAGGTAGGCCACCAGGTGTTCGGCGTTGTTCCACATGAACGTGGCCACCCGCTGGTCACCGGAAATGGCCAGTCCGCGCAGCGCGTTTGCCAGTTGGGCGGCACGCTGTCCGACTTCGCGATAGGTGGTCTGACGGTAGGCGTCACCTGTCGCGGTGATCACCTGTCGCGACCCGTGAACGCCACAGCCGTGGCGCATGATCGCGGTGATCGTCAGAGGAAAATCCTGCATCGTGCTGTACATCGATGTACCGCCTTACGGGTCCCGGCGCAGCACCGCCTCGTGTCGGCCTCCGGCGAATGCTATCGCCGCCCGCCACCATAAGAAACGGGCTCCCCCGCAGAACCGCGCCCAGCAGGGGCCGTTAGGCCAGCGCCGCCTCGAACTGCAGCAGCTCAGGCATGACCCAATCGGCCGACAAACCCTGGCACAGGGCGTTGTCGATGGCTGACACGCCCAGATCAACCAACGTCATGGTGACCGTTCCGGAATAGTCAGCGACGTACAGGCGGTCGCCGCCCGGGCTTTCGATCGCGGCGGACGGCTGGTTGACCCGCACAGTGCCGATGACATCCTGCGAGCGCGCGCTGAGCACGGTGACACGGTCCTCGCTCACCAGGTAGGCACGCTCGCCGTTGCCGCCGATGGAAAGCCGGGTGATCAGACCGCCGATCTCCTCGATCTTGCGGGTGCCGGTGATCTTGCGGGTGCGGGTGTCGACAACGTCGATCACCGCGCCGAAGTCGGCGCCGCAACTGGCGACGTAGGCGGTGGTGCCGTCGGGGCTGATCGCGACATCACGAACCGAAGAGCCGATCTCAATCGTGTCGATGATGCGCAGATCGCGCGGGAACTGCTGCACGACAGATCCGGCCACGCCCTTGCCATTCCTGCCCCGCGAGCGCGCGCGTCCGCCGCGGACCGGATTGAGTTCGGACTCCGCGTGGGTTGCCACGACCATGAGCTGGCCGCCGGACGGTCCGTTGGCGCCGACGTAAACGCGTTGGCCGTCGGCGCTGACGCGGACACATTCGGTGGTGAGGCCGGACTTGGTAGCGATGTCGACCAGATCGACACGGCCCGTTGCGGTGTCAAGAACAGCGATGTCGGCACCGCGAGCGCCGTTGCGGCTGGCGTAGACGTACTTTCCATCCGAGCTGGCCGCCAGGTCACTGACGCTGAGCGCCAGCGGGTGGGTGGAGACGACGGCGTTGGTGGCGACATCGATCACGGCAATGGCGTCATACGCAGTCGAAACGGTGCTCACGTAGGCGCGGTTGGCGGCTGGGCCGCCCGTGGTGACCGCGAAAGCCTCATCGATGCCGGTGATGGTCTCCACCACCCGGCAGGTGTCGGTGTCGATCACCGACACGCTGTTGTCGCCGTAGTTGGTCACCATCAGGCGACTGCCGTCGGGACTGATGCCGATGTCACCGATGGGCCCGTTGGCCACCGCAATCTCGAAGGAGGTCGGGAAATCGGGTGCGGTACCCAACTCGAAGACCTGGACATCCCCGCCATCGCGATCATTCCAGCCGGTCTGCTGGCCGTTCACGTCGCTCACGCTGGCACCGCCTTTGCTGTTTTGAAAACTCCATGCGAGCGCCGTATATCGCGACAACCCTGTGCGATCCTCGGCGGCCGATCCAAACCGGATTTCAGCACCAAAAAGGCGCTGATCGACTGCTTTCGCCCGAGTCTAGCTCCTTAATTCTGGGTAAATAGATTTCAATTTTATTGCTGTTACCTATGTCACTCGGCCGCCTCAGCCAGCGCTCAGAATGCAATTCTGAATCATTTACACAGGGAATTCGCAGCAAACTTCCAAGGATAGCTTGATCAGCTATTTTGTCACGTGTCGCCAACAGTCCAAATGCCCTGATCGCGGACGTCAAATAAGAATCTCTTATATTCCAACACCGGGAGAGGCAAATCTCACACCGTGCTTATGCTCAAACCTAGCCAAAGTGTGTACGGGGCCGGGATAGGTTGACACCGTCGACACTAATGTCAAGTTTTTCGTTGTAAAACGCCACCAACCCGGCGATTGCGGCAACGGCGGGCAACGGGTAGTGGTAGGTCCACGCCAGGTCCGGATGCACGCTGTCGCCCACCCGCACCGACCAATAGCCGGTGGTCGTCCCCTTCTAGGGGCACAACGTCTGGGTCGCGCTCGGTTCCAGATGCTCGAAGGCGACGTCGGTTGGATCGATGTAGTACCTGGTGGGCAGTCCGGTCTAGAACAGCAGCACGGGACAGCCGGTATCGGCAAGCACGACACCGTCGAGTTCGACCCGGACATGTCGTTGCGAGCGCAGCGCGTCGACACGCGAGTAGGGATTGCGCGGATGGCCATAGATCTGTTCGTCTTCCTCGAACCACCGCAGCACATCCCAGTCGAACCGCACGGTGCCCGCCACCGGACTCGCACCGTCGGCGTCGAACACCCGCGCGGCCGACGGATGGGTCTGCGTTGCCGCGGAGCCGACGACGGAGTACAGATGCGAGGCACCCAACTGGACCCGCTGCGCATGGTTCTCGTCCCTGAGGAACTCCGCTCGGACGTCGGCCAATGGCACGTAGTACGCGGGGTAGTACGGCACTTCCCACACGTAGCGAGCCTGTGTGGTGTCGAAGACCAATTCGTGGCCCAGATAGCCGCGCACCCGGCGCGGCGCCGGCTCGATCCGTCCGCGGGCGGCCGCCATCTGGGGATAGTCGCGGTCTCCCATGTCGCTTGTCATGAGTTGTCCTTGATCATCGCAACGCTCCTTGCCTGCGGAGGACTCGACGCATCCGACCCATTCAACCTACGACGCCATAACCCCCGCGAACCCCCACAAACCCCAATGTGGGCTCCGCTCCGATCGATTACTGTGCTACTCGTGGCGTTTCGCAGGTACAGCCCGCGGCGTGGGCGACGGTTGCGACTCGATGAGGCGCTGCTGGAGCGCGTCCTGATGACCCGGGTGGGCTACGTCGTCATGCTCCGCGTTGCCCCACCCATCGACAAGGCGCTGATCCCACGGACCGGCGGCCGGCTGAGCTTCGGGGGCTGGAACAAAGTAGGCCTGCTCACCTCGACGGGCGCCAAGTCCGGCCAGCCCCGGGTGCATCCCCTGGCATTGATCGAGGACTCCTACGGACTGTTGGCCATCCGGTCCAACTACGGGCGTCCCAACCATCCCGCGTGGAGTGCCAACTTGCTGGCACACCCCGAGTGCACGGTGCAGTTCAAAGGGCCGCCCGGGCCGTACCGGGCCGAACTGCTCACCGGCGATGCGCGCGCGGCGGCGTGGGCCAGCGCCACGGACTTCTACGCCGGCTACGAGGGTTATCGCAGCAGCTGCGCGCCCCGCGAGATCCGGGTTTTTCGCCTTCGCCCGGTGGCGGGCTGAGCGCTCCGGTCCACCGCGCTCAACCGACCCTGATAGAGACCGTCACCGATTCGGTCTTCGCCGGCAGCTGGGTCGTGTCGACGATGAGAATCTCGCCATTGTCTTGGGAACCGTTGGGCAACATCTTGGGCTCGAGCCGCATGGGTGGCGTGTCCGAGGCCAACCCGGCCAGCCCGAAATCGCTGTCATTTGCCATGATCAGCGTCTTGCCGCCGTCCGGGGTGATCAGGCCTTCGATCTTGTCGTGCCCGAAGAAGTCACCGTTGGGACTCAGCGTGCGCACCAGGGATGCGAGATCGAGTTTGAGGGTCTTCGACGCCACCGTGATGCCGGCGGCCTTGAGCTTGGCGACGGCGTCGGCGTCGGTACTGACGCCCACCGCGGTTTCGATCGGAACACCGTCGATGAGCAAGCCGCCGGCGTCCGCCTGATACACCGCACCGGGCACCGTCGAGCGGGGTCCGACGTCGGTGGCGTCGGACGTATCCACCAGGTAGATCTTCTTGTTTCCCTTGGGCGCCGGCTCGTTGTCGCGCTCGTCGACCAGGAACGTGGTGGCGCTCAGCGCGGTGATATCGGAGACAGCGACCTTCGTCTGCTGGGGATTGTCCAGCGGATACAGGTATTCGTGGACGTTTCTGGGGTCAATGAGGTTGACGGTCACGATGCGCACGATCGGGACCGACTTGGCCGGGCCGGCCAGCTCGGGCGTCTGGATGGCCGACTGCATGATCCCCACCAGCGTGGAACCGTCCGGGGTGATGGTCAGACCCTCGATGCCGCGGTTGGGGCTGCGCAGTGACAGCTCCCGGGGCAGCGTCCCGTCAAACGGTGAAAAGCGTTCCAGCTCTTTGCCGTTGTCGTCGAAGTGGATGAGGTAGGGACCGTACTCGTCGGATACCCAGAAGCTGCCGTCGTACATGGCGACCAGCCCCTCGGGGTCCACGCCGTAATCGGAAGGCGGCAGCGGCGTTGCGTTGAGGTCTACCAGGGCCTCCCCGGTATTCGCCTGCGGGGAAACCAGTCCGAGCATCGGACGTCCGGCCGGACCGTGCAGCGTGATGATTCGCTCCACCGTTGCCACGCCATCGGCGAGTTTGAGCTTGGCGATGTGCGAGTGGAATTCGGGTACCGGGAGCACCTTTTCATTCGGGGTACGCCCGTCGACGTTGGGACCGCGGTCGGTGATGCCATAGATTTCATCGGCACTGCCCGGCACCGCGGCGATTCCCGATCCGTGTGCACTGGCCTTGATCGCGACGCCGCTGACGGTGGCCAGCGGCAGTTGGTCCTCGGCGAAGAGCTTGACCGCGTGGCTAACCGTGACGGCGAGTTCATCGGTACCGGTGAAGCCCGGGTCGGGGGTGTAGATCATGGCACCGTTTTCGCCGTAGGCGATGCGGCCGTGCGCGGGTTTGCCGAACGCCACCGGTGTCACGCCGTGGGTGGCCGCCAACATCCGGCCCGGTGAGATCGCCAACGCTGTGCCGGTTGCGGTACTCAAGTCCATGTTGCCCGCATACGCGGCGGTGGGATCTGAGGTGCTCGACGAGCAGGCTGCCAGCGCAATCGACAACCCAACCGTCGCTACCCATCGTCTCGCCATAAATGCCATACGCATGATTTAGCAGGAAAAGTTGTAGTGCGGGTGTACGGAGGCCGGCGCTAGCGCCGCTTGTCACGCACTTTATAGGTTGAGGGCCAGGATTTGCGCGCCTCGTCGCCGGTCAGGGGTGTCCCCATCCCGCCGACCTTCATGTTGTAGGCCTCCTTACCCGGACCGACTTCCCGGTTGGCGTGTTCTTGGGCAAGGTAGTAAAGCTCGTCGATGGTCGCTTCGTCGTAAGCGACGAATGAGGTCTCCCGGACAACATCGTCGATGCCGGCAAGCATCCGGGTGGGCAGCAACTGAGAAGCCAGCGCCGCCAAACCCAGCAGCGACACCGGAATGACCCAGTAGCACATGAACGACACCGGGGTCTTGGTGTCAAGGATGGTGGCGTCACTTTCCACGATCGGCGGAACCAGTGATGAGAGCGTCATACCGGCGAACGCGGCAACCCAGATCCAGGTCAGGATCATCGTCATTCGCTTGAACAACTCGGTGTTGACCACGTCGGAGGGCAATTCGGCGGCCGCGTATTCGCGCACAAGCGGTTTGCCCATCAGTACTCCGAGAACAGCGACCAGGAAGATGCCGAAGTTACTCACCGCCACGATCCATCGCGCCAGAAACGCCTCGCTGAGTGCGAATGTCAGCACGGTCAGCACTGAAAATGTTGCGACAGAACCTATTTCGACGGTGCGCCCGGGCTTTTGAGCGGAGCGCCCTACCGCGAGCACCGCCAGGGCAATCAACAGCGTGACCGCGACCGCCGTCTCGAAAGGGACATTGCCGACCAACACCCAGTAAACCAGCCACGGCGAAAACCCGAAGAGCATACCCACGATGGCCCAGTGTATGGCCGCACGGGCGCACCGCAGCGATGCGCCGCCGCGCGCGACACGGGGAAGTTGCCTCGGCTCAGACAAACACCGACACCGCGTCGGGCGGGGACGCGACAATCGCGGGCAGCACGAAGGTCCGGACATAGCGACGGACCGTCGCGGGGTCATCCGACCCCGGTATCACGTTCATCAGCAGCGACAGTGCTACCCCGAGGATGTATCGCCCGACATCACCGGGTTCCAAGCCCACTCGCAACCGGTCCCGGAATAGGACGAACACCTGCTCGTAGAGGCCGGCCACCTTCCCACACAACACCGGGGAGTTGGCCAGCAAACTGGCGACGCCGTGCTCGGCTCCCATGGACAGCAACTCGAGCAGGGGATCACGACTGACCACCGTGGTCACAAAAACCAATGACTCGGTGATCAGGGCGGCAACGTCGTCCGTGGGCATCAGGTCATCAACCACTCGTGCGACATAGCGATCCATCACCTGAACCGCAACCGCGACCACCAACTCATCACGCCCACCGAAATGCCGATAGAGCACAGCGCGTGAGACGCCCGCCCGCTTGGCAACCTCCGCCATGGTGATATCCAGACCATTTCCGGCAAAGCAACGCTCGGCCGTTTGCACCAGCAGACGACGCGCCTGCTCCGGGGTATTGCCGCCCCCCGCGGGCCGGCCGCGTCGCCGCACGCCGGATTCTCCGGCTGGAATTTTAGTTGACATCGATTACAGTATGTCTATTATTTGGTAGATGGCTATCCCGTCCACAACGGCACGGTACGGGCAGATGCGGACCGGTGTTCGCGCACTGGGCCACGTGTTCGGCCTTCGGTTCAATCATGACCAGGTATTTGAAGCCGTGATCGCCTTCGGCTACCCGGCCCTGCAGCGCGAGTTCGACAAACTCGCCCGACTCCCGCAGGGACGCCGGCTGCTCGAGACAAAGCCCCACCTGATGGCGCGACTCGGTGACGACGACTACCTGGCTACGTTGCCGCCGGGCTCACTCGGTGCCGCCTATCGCGATTTCCTGCGTCAACACCGCCTCGATGCGGGGGTATTCGATGCCCGCGACGTCATCGAGCCGGTCATCGAACGCAATGGCTGGGACCCCGACTTCGGCTACATGATCAAGCGGGGCACCGTCTTGCATGACATGTTCCACGTGCTGGGCGGCTACGGACCCGACCTGGGCGGCGAGATCGGCAACCTGGGCCTGCATCACGGCCAGCTTGGAAAGTGCCGAACCACAGCGATTTTCGGATTCATCGCGTGCGCGGTGGTACGCGGCGGCTCATGGCGGCGCAAACGCGAGTTCTGGCGCCAGGCGGTAGCACGCGGGCGGGCCGCGCAGAACCTGATGGCGGCCCCCTACGAAGAGCTCCTGGACCGACCGCTGGCCGAGGTCCGCGCGGCGCTGGGCATCGCGGCATCGAAGAGCGCACATCCGGCCGGCCACTTCTTCACCAGATGGCAGCTACCTACCGGCACCGCCTCCGCCCCCTTCGAGCCCTGGGACTATCAGACCGCGGCGGTCGGCGCCGCGCGCCATTGATCGATTCGCAACCCCAACCGGTAAGCCTCCGATAGCCGCACCGGGAGACGGCTGGGGCCAGCCAATGCCGCGGCCCCGCCCGCGCCGTTTCCGGGTCCCTTCGTGTCCGCTTGACAGCGGCCGCGCCAGACCTCACCATGTTGCGCATTACAAAACTTGTTTCGCATTACGGAACACAGTGCAAGTGGGTGGCGCTATGGGACCGAAGATCGTCATCGTGGGTGCCGGCATCGTTGGGGCTTCGCTGGCCGACGAGCTGACCGCCCGGGGGGTCATCGATGTCACGGTGGTCGACCGCGGGCCCTTGTTCACCACCGGCGGATCCACGTCGCATGCCCCCGGCCTGGTGTTTGCGACCAACCCGTCGAAAACCATGAGCGCATTCGCTCGCTACACCGTGGACAAATTCTCCGGACTGCACCATCGCGATAGGGCGGTGTTCAACCGGGTGAGCGGGCTCGAGGTCGCCACCACCGCCGAGCGCTGGGCGGACCTGCATCGCAAGGCGGGTTGGGCGCAGGCCTGGGGAGTGCCGGGGCGGCTGGTCGGCCCGGACCAGTGCGTCGAGCTGCACCCGCTGTTGGACCGCGCGGGAATCCTGGGCGGCTTTCACACCCCGAGCGACGGCCTGGCCTCGGCGGTACGCGCGGTCGAAGCGCAGGCTCGGCGCGCGATCGCGCGGGGCGCGGTCTTCCTGGCCGAGACTGAGGTGCAGCAGGTGGCCGACCACAACGGCCGGGTCACCGGAGTCCACACCAGTCGCGGTGTCATCGAGGCCGACATCGTGGTCTGCGCGGCGGGATTCTGGGGCGCACAGCTGGCCAAACAGGTGGGCCTGGTGCTGCCGCTGGTGCCGATGGCGCACCAATACGCCAAGACCGGCCAGGTCGCACCGCTGGTCGGGCGCAACACCGAAGACGCCCCGGCGAGCCTGCCGATCCTGCGCCACCAAGACGGCGACCTGTATTTTCGCGAACACGTCGACCGCCTTGGCATCGGCTCCTACGGGCACCAGCCGATGCCCGTGGACATGTCCACGTTGCTGGCCGACACCGCCGGTGAACCGATGCCCTCGATGCTCCCCTTCACCGAGGAGGACTTCGAACCGGCCTGGCGTGAATGCGTGCGACTGCTGCCTGCGCTCGGGGACACCAAGGTTGACGAGGGCTTCAACGGCATCTTCTCGTTCACGCCCGACGGGGATTCGCTGCTCGGCGAGCACCGGGAGTTGGGCGGATTCTGGGTTGCCGAGGCGGTGTGGGTGACCCATTCGGCCGGGGTGGCCAAAGCGGTCGCGGAGTGGATCGTCGACGGCACCCCGTCGATCGACGTGCACGAATGCGACCTGTACCGGTTCGAGGACTTTGCGCGCAGCCCACGATTCATCGACGAGACCTGCGCGCAGGCCTTCGTCGAGGTCTACGACATCGTTCATCCCCACCAGTACCGCAGCGCGCTGCGCGGCCTGCGCACCAGCCCATTCCACCACCGCCAGCGCGAACTGGGCGCCTACTTCTACGAGGGCGGCAGCTGGGAGCGACACGCATGGTTCCAAGCCAATGCCGAGCTTGTTCGGGAGCTCGCCGAGCGCAATGTGGCGTTTCCCGAGCGTGACGACTGGGCGGCACGCTACTGGTCGCCCATCGCGATCGCCGAGGCGCAGTGGACGCGTGAACGCGTCGCCCTCTACGACATCACACCGCTGACCCGCTACGAAGTCAGCGGTGCCGGTGCGGTCGACCTGCTGCAGCGGCTGACTACCAACGACATCGACAAGGGCGTCGGATCGGTCACCTACACCTTGATGCTCGATGAGACGGGGGGCATCCGCAGCGATCTCACCGTCGCCCGACTCGGCACGGCCCGTTTTCAGGTCGGCGCCAATGGGCCCCAGGACTTCGACTGGCTGAGTCGTCATCTGCCCCAAGACGGCAGCGTCACGCTGCGCGATATCACCGGAGCCACCTGCTGTATCGGGGTGTGGGGGCCGGCCGCGCGGGACCTTGTGCAGCCGTTGTGCCGAGACGATCTGTCACACCAAGCGTTCCCGTACTTCCGGTTGCTGCAGACCCATCTGGAGGCCATCCCGGTCACCATGCTGCGGGTGTCCTATGTCGGCGAGCTGGGCTGGGAGATCTATACCGAAGCCAGCTACGGCGGCGCCCTGTGGGACCTGTTGTGGGCAGCCGGCGCCGGCCACCAGGCCATTGCCGCCGGGCGCATCGCGTTCAACAGCCTGCGCATGGAGAAGGGCTACCGCGCGTGGGGCACCGACATGACCTCCGAGCACCGCCCGGACGAGGCCGGCCTAGGCTTCGCGGTTCGGATGTCCAAAGACTTCATCGGCAAGGCCGCGCTGGTGGACGCCGCTGCGCGAAAGGTACTGCAGTGCCTTGTCTTCGACGATCCCGCCGCGGCGGCACTGGGCAAGGAGCCGGTGTTGGCCGGCGATGTCTGCATTGGATTCGTGACCAGTGCCGGGTATTCGCCCACGATTGGCCGCACCATCGCCTACGCCTGGCTGCCGGCCGAATCGTCGATTGGCGACACCGTCACCGTCGACCACCGCGGTCGGCGCTACCCGGCGAGCGTCCGCCAGCAACCGGTGGTCGATCCAGAGTCCACCCGGATACGGAGGTAACTCACCATGGCGACAACGGGTTACGACGTCATTGTGATCGGACTGGGCGGCATGGGAAGCGCGGCCGCCTATCATCTGGCCGCCCGGGGCCGCCGAGTGCTCGGCCTGGAGCGTCATCAACCGGCCCACGACAAGGGATCCAGCCACGGCGGCTCCCGGATCATCCGCCAGTCCTACTTCGAGGATCCCGGTTACGTGCCACTGCTGCTGCGGTCCTATGAGCTGTGGGAGAGGCTGGCCATCGATGCCCAGAGCGACATCTACTGACTCACCGGCGGCCTGTTCATCGGACCGCCGGACTGCGCGACCGTAGCCGGCAGCCTGCGGGCCAGCCGCGAGTGGGATCTGCCGCACGAGGTGCTCGACGCCCCGCAGATCGCGGCCCGCTTCCCGAATTTCACCCCGCAGCCCACAGACATCGCGCTCTACGAAGCCAAGGCGGGTTTGGCTCGCCCTGAACTGACGGTGCGTGCACACCTGGAGCTGGCAAAGCGATCGGGGGCAACACTGCAGTTCGAGGAGCCGGTGCTGAACTGAACCACGACCGCCAGCGGCGTGCGGGTCACCACCGGCCGCGACACCTACACCGCCGAACAGCTGGTGGTCTGCCCCGGCGCCTGGGCACCGGAGCTGCTGAGCCAATTGGGCATCCCGATCACGGTGCAACGCCAGGTGATGTACTGGCTGGACCCGGTTGGCGGCACGGCCGGATTCCGGGATCACCCGATCTTCATCGCCGAGAATGATTCCGGCGCAAAGATTTACGGCCTCCCCGCCATCGACGGACCGCGCGGCGGGGTCAAGGTCGCGTTCTTCCGCAAGGGGATCGCCTGCACCCCGGACACCATCGACCGGGTGGTAGGGCCGCAGGAGATCCACGAGATGATCACCCGGGTCGGCGAGTTATTGCCGGCGCTCGCCGGCACCTGCCTGCAAGCGGCGACCTGCATGTACTCCAACACACCCGATCAGCATTTCGTCATCGCACGACATCCGTACTGCCCAGCGGTGACCGTGGCCTGTGGATTCTCCGGGCACGGCTTCAAGTTCGTGCCGGTGGTCGGCGAGATTCTTGCCGACCTGGTGACCGAGGGCGCTACCAGCCAACCGATTTCGCTGTTCGACCCGCAGAGGCTGGTGACCGTATGACCGCTGTCCGGCAACCCTCGGCCTTGCTGCCCACCCTGGGCGGGGCCTATTACACCAATGCCGCCGTGTTTGCCGCCGAGCAACAGCACGTGTTCGAAAGCATGTGGTTTTGCGTCGTGCGCGCGGCCGACCTGAACGAGCCGGGGCAATTCAAGGTCGTACAGGTGGGACGCGAAAGCGTGCTGCTGGTGCGGGGGCGGGATCGACGGCTGCGCGCCTTTCTCAACATCTGCCGGCATCGAGGTGCGCTGCTGTGCACCGAGCCCGAGGGACAGGTGCGCCGGAATCTGCGCTGCCCCTACCACTCCTGGACCTACGGATTGGACGGCACCCTGATCGCCGCCCCCAATATCGCGGAACTGACCGACACCGACGGAGCGAGCATCGACCGGCACCGCTATGGCCTGGTCGCGGTGGCATTGCGGGAGTGGCTGGGCTATGCGTGGGTCTGCCTGGCCGAGGATCCGCCGTCGTTCGAAGACGACGTCGTCGGGTCGGTCACGGCGCGACTCGGCGACGTGAGCGCCATAGACACCTACCGGATCGAGGCGTTGCAGGTCGGGCGGCGTGTCGGCTATGACGTCGCGGCGAACTGGAAGTTGATCGTCGAGAACTTCATGGAGTGCTACCACTGCGCCACCATCCACCCCGAGCTGACCAGAGTGATACCGGAATTCGCACGCGGCCAGGCGGCTCAGCGATCGGTGGGACGCGGCGCCGAATTCGGCTCGGCGGTAGCAGGTTTCACCGTGAACGGCCGGGCAGGATTCACCGCCCTACCCGGAATCAGGCCGGAGCAGGACCGACGCTACTTCGCCATCACCGTCAAACCGACGGTGTTCATCAACCTGGTCCCCGACCACGCGATCATCCACCGGATGTTCCCGATCGCCGCCGACCGAACCATCGTGGAATGTGACTGGCTCTATGCCCCCGAGGTGGCCGCGGCCGGTGACATTGCGCACTCGGTCGAACTGTTCCATCGCGTCAACGAGCAGGACTTCGACGCCTGCCAGCGGACTCAGCCCGCGATGTCGTCACGCGCCTACCGCACCGGCGGTGTGCTGGTTCCCGCCGAGCACCACATCGCCGAATTCCATCAGTGGGTCATCGCACGCATCGGCACCCCCGCGGTGACGGGGTAACCGAGGTGCCCGTGAGCAGCGGTATATCGTCGATGATCATGGGGACAGGCAACGACGGCGGTGCCTCCGAGTCAGACCCTGCCCCCACCGTTCAATCGGTTGACCGGGCCCTGCTGGTGCTCGAACTGTTGGCGGAACTGGGCAAAGCGGGGGTGACCGAGGTCGCCGATGAGCTCGGGGTACACAAATCAACCGCGTCGCGGCTGATCACCGCGCTGGAAGCACGCGGCTACGTCGAACAGCTCTCCGATCGCGGCAAGTACCAGCTCGGAATCGGGGTGTCGCGACTGGCCCGCGCCCGCAGCGGTCACTCGGACCTGGTGAAGCTGAGCCAGGACGCCTGCGACAAGCTGGCGGCGGACTTGGGTGAAACGGCCAACCTGGCAATCCTCGACGAAAACCGCGCCGTCAACATCGTCGAGGCGGTCAGCACCGCCGAAATCGCACTGCAAACCTGGGTGGGCCAGAGCTGCCCAGTGCACGCCACCTCATCCGGCAAGGTGTTGCTGGCCGGTCTGGACGCAGATGAGGTACGCCAGCGGGTCGGCGCGACATTGGACAGCTTCACCGAGAACACCATCGTCACCATCGACGCGTTGGAGGCCCAACTCGCGGCCACCCGCGCGGCCGGCTGGGCCAGCGCACGTGAGGAGCTCGAAATCGGCCTCAACGCGGTCGCCGCGCCGGTCTACGACAGCACCGGACGGGTTGCCGCGGCGCTGAGCGTCTCCGGACCGGCCTACCGGCTACCGGCCGCCGACTTCGAAGAGGTCGCCCAACAGACCATTGCCGCGGCCGACGCGGTGAGTCGAGGGCTGGGCTGGACGGACCGCATCTCCTGATACCGAGGCCGCCGCTCACGGGCGGTGACAGGTAGCTTCCAGGGCTTTCGCGGCTTCCAAGGTTTCTTCATGAATCCCGGAAGGCCCCGGGTGGATCTTTTTCTCACGGAACCCACCGCGCCGCCGAGGCGGCCGACGAGAAGCCCATGAGAAAAGGAGCTCATCGTGTCGAAGACCTTCATGAACCGAGTCGCCACCGCAGCGCGCGCCGCCACCGCGGCGGCCTTCATCGGCGCGGCCGTGGCCGGAGCGTTCGCCGCGCCCGCTCTGGCCAGCCCCGCTCCCCAGACCGAAGCCACCGGCGCGCTGTACGGCCACCCTGACACGGCCGCTCAGTACTGGCAGATGCAGCACCTGCCCGACAACTGCGTGCTGATGTCGGTCGCCGACGTGGTCGGCGAAGTAACTGGAAAGCTGCCGTCCGACGAGCAGATCGTTAGCCTGGCCGAAAGCACGCCGAGTTCGATGCATCCCGGGTCGATCTACATCCGCCCCACCCCCACCCAAACCTGGGGCACCGACCCCAGCGATGTGGTGGTCCTGCTGGCCCAGTTCGGCATCAAGGGTGCCATCACCAATGCCTCCACCGAAGAGCAAACCGGTGTTCCCACCGGACTTTCGGCGATCGAGCGCTACCTCGGCGATGGCCACAAGGTGATCGCCACCGTCAATGTCGAAACCATCTGGAACAACCCGGACGGCGACCACAGCGCCCCGGACCACTCCCTGGTCATCACCGGAGTGGACACCCGCACCGGCGTCGTGCACCTCAACGACCCCGCCTATCCGTCGGGCGCCGACAAGCAGATGCCGATCGACACCTTCATGCAGGCCTGGCAGGCCAGCGACTACCAGATGGTGGTAACGGTCAACGACAACTAGAACGTGGTCGTGACAGGATCTCGCCAAACCGAAATCGATTTAGCTCCAACAGCTCTGACGGCACCGTTGCGGCCAGCCAGGAGCCGGCCGCGCGCGTTAGTCTTTGACGCAGTCCATGATGACCAGGAAAGGATTGTCGAGTAGGTAGTCCCAGTAGTCGCCCTCCTCACCCGCTTCGGGGGCAGGCTCCAGATCGGGAATGTGGACGGCGAAGTCGTGGAAACCGGCGTGCCGGAACGCGCGGGCATAGGCCTCGATCGGTAGGTAGTAGTTCCGGACTTGCAGTCTGGAATCGGCGAGATTGACCGTGATGTCGATCGGCGCGCCGTCGCAGACGTGATCGGCCAGTTGCAGCTCGAATCCATACTTACGGTAGTCGGGCCGAAACGAATACACCCCCGGATTGGTGTTCACCGTGACGAACCGGCCGCCCGGCTTGACCCGGCACGCGAGGCCGCGACACATCTGCGCGAGCTCCGCCCGGTTTTGCGCGTACACCAGCAGCCACGCACTCACAACCACGTCGTAATCCTGTTGCGCAACGGTCGAACGGGCGTCCGCCACGACGTAGTCGATGCCCAACGGCTGCTGCTTTTCCTGCGCGCGGGCCAGGGCGATCATCCGTTCGGAGATGTCGAGTCCGACCACCTGCCCGGCGCCGGCACGGCGCAACAAGCGGGTGAAATGCCCTTCGCCGCATGCGACGTCCAGCACCTTCTTGCCGCTGACGTCACCGATGTGCTCGAGAAAGGAGTAGGTCTCGATGCGTTCTCGCCAAGGCTGCGTCTTCGCCTGTTGATACTGCTCGGCGATGTGCCCCTGGTTGTAGTCGATTGCCACACCGGCCGCCTTTCCCCAAGCAGCAACCCGATCCCGCTATCGCGCAGCTCTACCTCCAACCTAGCCCCGATCGGTGGATGCGGAAGGCGAGCGTAGCGAAACCTGCGCGCGGTATTCGGCGGGTGAGGACCCATGAACGGCCTTGAAGAGGCGGGAGAAATGCGATGGGTTGACCAGCCCCCAACGCGCGGCGATAGAGCTCACCGGCACTTCCGCAAGGCGGTGATCTTCCAGGTCGCGACGGCAATGCTCGATGCGGCGGTCTCGGATCCAGCCGGTGACTGTCTGGCCCTGCGACTCGAACAGCTTTTGCAGGTACCGCACCGAAACATGATGCGCGGCAGCGATCGTTGAAACATCCAGACCCGGGTCACCGAGCCGACTTTCGATGAAGGCACGAATCCGCAGCGCCAGGCCTCGCGTACCTCGAGCCGCATTGCCGCCGGTCTCGTCGGATAGTTGCGCGGCAAACGATGCCGCCAGCATGTCCAGCACCGCGTCGGCCAAATAGAGGGTGCCGGCGGTGTTCGCATCGTCGAGCCGGTTGCCCATCTCGGCCAGGAAAGCCGACACCGGCGCTCCCAAGCCATCGCGCCCGTCCAGTCGCCGAGCCGTCAACCGCGTCAATTCGGCCGAGGACAGCCGCACCTGGTCGCGCGGAAACATGATGACCAGCGCCCGGTAGGCACCGCTGAAAGCCAGGCTGTAGGGCCGGGTCGTGTCGTACACCGCGAAATCTCGCGGGGCCAACGTCTCTTCGTGGCCGTCCTGGGTCACAACGCACTTACCGTTCAGCGGCATCGCGACCTTGAGGTAGTCCGGGGCGCTGTAGTTTATCAGCTTGGCCGTGCGGCGCACCAGCAAGCGGCAAGCATCACGAGAAATGCCCGTGAAGCGTCCTCGGTGCATCACGTAAAAATGCCCGCGAAACGGTCGATCCTCAGCAGGCATGGGAAGTGGGCTGTCGATGTCGTCTCGGGCCGAGATCACCGCGAAGTTCGACAGGGCGTATGTGGGGGCGCCGAAGGCGGACAAGGGGCAGATTCTGGATCAGGTGGTGGCGGTCACCGGCTGGTCGCGTGACAACGCCAGGCGGCGGTTGAGGGCGGCGGCCGCGCCGCCGGGAGCGGGTCGGCAGGTCGCCAAACGGACTCGCCGGCAACGCAATCCGAAGTACTCTAGGATGCGCTCAAGGTGTTGCAGAAGGTGTGGGCGGCCTCAGGCGGGCAGTGCGGCCGGTATCTGGCCGCTTCCATGGCACTTCAGTTGGATGCTCTAGAACGCCACGGCGAACTGGTGGACGGCCGTGACCGTTACGGCCCGGCGGTGCGTGCCGAGCTGTTGGCGATGAGCAGCGCCACGATCGACCGCTACCTGCGCGGCGCCAAGGCCCGCGACCAGATCTCGGGTGTGTCGACGACGAAACCCTCCCGCTGCTGCGGTCCTCGATCACCATCTGCAAAGCAGGCGATGAGGCCGAAGAATCTCCGGGGTTCTTCGAAGGCGACACCGTGGCGCACTGCGGCCCGACACTGAAAGGTGAGTTCGCCCGCACGGTCAACCTCACCGACATGCACATCGGCTGGGTGTTCACCCGCACGGTGCGCAACAACGCCCACCCCCACATCCTGGGCGCCCTCAAAACCGGAATTACTAAAATCCCCTATAAGGTAACGGGTTTGGACTTCGACAACGGCACCGAATTCCTCAATAAGGCGGTCATCAAGTGGGCCGCGGACATGGAGATCTTCTTCACCCGCTCACGGCCCTACAAGAAGAACGACCAGGCCACCATCGAGTCTAAAAACAACCACCTCGTGCGTCGCTACGGGTTCTACTACCGCTACGACACCGACGAAGAACGCGCCGTGCTCAACCGGCTGTGGCACCTGGTCAACGACCGGCTCAACTACCTGACCCCCACCATCAAACCCATCAGCTACGGCTGCAGCCGCGACGGTCACCGCCGCCGGCTCTACGACAAGCCCCAGACCCCTGGACCGGCTGCTGGCCGCCGGAGTCCTCTCAGCGGCCCAACAAACAGAGCTGCTCACCTACCGCAACAGCCTCAACCCCGCCGCGATCGCCCACCAGATCGCCGACCTGCAAGCCGCCCTGCTCAGACTCGCCAAAGACAAGACCGAACAGCTCTACCTCACCGCCATACCCGCCGCTCTACCCGCCCTCAAAGCCGGCATCCGCATCAAAAGCAAGACCACCACCTGACCCCGATTTCGCGGGCATTCCTTACCTGATGCATGAACCAGGTTTCGCAGGCATCTTGACTTGATGCATCACGGCAAGTCATTTCCGACCCGGACATCGGACAGTTGGACCGTGCCCAGACTCGCCGAGCGCACTTGGCCACGAAAAGTTCCGACGTCATCGACGCACAACGCAAGCGGCACGAATGTCTGGGAGATGGCGTGCTGGAAGGCTTCAAAACGTTCGTTTCGCCGTGCGGACGTGGCGGCACAGCGCTGGCCGGGTCGGCTGGGATTCACCATGGTGCCTCCAACTCGTCGGCGAGCCATCCCGGGTTTGGCCGCAACCTGCTCAGCCGACGTCATCGCGCGGTACGGCGCCCGCCCCCGTGACGGATGCTGAGCACCTCATTCGAAGGTACCGGCGCGGCGCCCGAAGCGGCACTGCGCCGCGAGTTCACCCGAAGCATTCGCGCAAGCTCAAGATCCGTGCGCCGGCGTGCAAGCGCGCCCCGTCCCGCCCGACCAACACTGGGTGAGACATCGCGTCATCCTGGTCGGCGCCGCCACTGATCCCCGCGACCGCAAACCAAAAGACCACCGAATACCGAACCGCCCCAATGCAGAATCGAGAAAACACATGTGCTCCGATCCCATCGCGGCGCGGTATGACTTCGTGGTCTGCGGATCCGGTTCGGCAGGGTCGGTGGTGGCGCGGCGACTATCCGAGAACAGCAACGTCGCCGTGTTGTTGCTGGAGGCCGGCGGCACCGACGACGTTGCGGAGGTGATGGATCCTGCCCAATGGCCACTCAACCTGGGCAGCGCACGCGATTGGGGCTTTGCCTCGGCTCCGAGCGCCCACCTGAACGGACGATCCATACCGCTCTCCATGGGCAAGGTGCTCGGCGGAGGATCGAGCATCAACGTGATGGCTTGGGCGCGCGGTCACCGCAACGACTGGGCCCATTTCGCCGCGGAAGCCGGCGACCCGAGCTGGGGCTATGAATCGGTCCTGGACGTCTACCGCCGCATCGAGGACTGGCACGGCCGCTGCGACGGCGATCGGCGGGGAGTCGGGGGCCCGGTGTTCGTCCAAACCGCGCCCGACCCCAATCCGATTGCCACGGCTGTCGTCGATGGTGCGGGCGCAATCGGGATTCCCGTTTATGACAGCAACAACGGCATCATGATGGAGGGACCTGGCGGCGCATCGCTATTGGACCTGCAACTGCGAAATGGACTCCGCGAGTCGGTGTTCCGCAGCTATGTGCACCCCTATCTGCAACAACGCAACCTCACCGTCCTTACCGGTGCGACGGTCCGGCGGCTGACGTTCAGCGGGAGTCGTGTCACCGGCGTGGAGTTCTCGCATGCCAACGCGATCCGCACCGTCTCCGCCACCCAAGAGGTGGTCGTCTCACTCGGCGCGGTCAACACCCCCAAAGTGCTGATGCAGTCTGGCATCGGGGATGCAAATGATCCGCGCGGCTTCGGCATTCCGGTCGTCACGCATCTTCGCGGAGTGGGACACAACTATCAGGATCACCCTCGGATTGACTGTGTGTGGGAATCGCATGAGGCGCTGGCACCGCGCAACAACGGGGCGGAGGTCACGGTCTTCTGGAAGAGCCACCCGAAGCTGGCCACCCCGGACCTACAGATCTGTGTGGCGGAGTTTCCGTTGTCCAGCCCGGAGAACGCAGCACGCTACGGGCTGCCGGCACACGGCTGGACCATGTGTGTGGGCGTGGTCAGACCACAAAGTCGCGGTCGGGTGCGGCTCACCGGGGCGCACCCCGGCGCCCCTGTGCTGATCGAGGCCGAGATGCTCGCCCACCCTGACGATATGAAGGCCGCCGCGGCCGGGGTGCAACTCTGCCGCGAGATCGGCAATTCGGCACCACTTCGCCCCTTCGCGAAGCGCGAGGTGATGCCGGGCGGTCTCGCGGGTGCCGAGCTCGAACGTTTCGTTCGCGATGGCGCTTCGACCTATTGGCATCAGTCCGGCACCGCCAAGATGGGGCGAGACGACATGTCGGTGGTTGACGCCAAGTTGAAAGTCCATGGAATGGAAAATCTTCGGGTTGCCGATAGTTCGATCATGCCGCGGATCACCACCGGCAACACCATGGCTCCTTGCGTCGTGATCGGTGAGCGTGCCGCGGAGATCGTCAAAGCAGACCATGGCCTGTGATTCAGCTCGACTGGGCGAGCCGCTGAACCGCGGCCGCGATCTCCTCTGGAAAATCCTCTTGAAGAAAGTGCTTGGCCGGTAGCGTGGTCACCCGCTGCGTCCCGGCCAGCTGCCGGGCCTCGGCGCCGTAGCGGCGCCAACTCAGCATCGTGTCTCGAACACCCCATACGATTTGCACCGGATAGCGCGTGTCCTGGACCGCCGCGATGTAGTTGTGCTGTTTTTCTGGTGTCAGTTCGAAGCCGCGCATGATCTCGAGGAATGCCCGGCCTCCGTCATCCCCGAACAAAAGCGGCTTCCAACAAGCGATCTCGGCGCTCGGGACCCGACTGCTCACGCCCACCAGACGCATTATCGACTCGAACGCGCCCGGAACGCGCAACAAGCCAAGCCACATTTCGCCGACCGCTCGATGAGCGAACGGCTCCATCGGCCAGGGGCGGTGAAAGCGCTCCACCGCGATGATGGTGTTGAGCAGCGTCATCGACAGCACACGGTCGGGTGCCGCGTTGGCGACGTCGAATCCGATCGGTCCACCGATGTCGTGGACGACCAGGTGAAAGCGGCCGATACCCAGCGCATCGATCGCCGCGCCCAGCCAACGTTCCAGACCGCTCCAGGTGTAGTCGGCGTCGCCGGGGCGTTCGGCAAGGCCGAGACCGGGCAGATCGATCGCAATCCCCCGCAGACCACGCTGGGCCATGGCCGCCACGACCTTGCGGTAGAGGAATGACGACGCTGGCACGCCGTGCACGCAGATCACCGGCGGTGCGTCTCGGGCGCCGCTATCCAAGACGAAGGACTCGATGCCGGCCGCGGTGAATCGGCGCCCCGATGCCCGGTGCTGTTCGAGCAGGCGCGCGGCCTGCGCCCGAGTCATGGCGCCGCCCCGCGTACCGATGGCTCCACCACACCATGGTGGCCGAAAACGACGGCGGATGCTTGCACACGGCCGCACTGAGCTTGCTCTAGCCTCAACGATCGGAAAACAGCAGTTCCAAGCCCCGCGACAAACGCGAACCGGAAAAATGACCTAAGTCAGGTTGATCGACGAGTCCAGCGTCTCGGCTGTGAACGTCTCGGCCAACCGCCGCACCGCAGTCTTGTCCCCGGCTGGCGCCTGCATGGTCTTGGTCACAAGAAACTCCTTCTGTCCGCCCCAACAGCGGTCCGCTGATGGACCACCCCGGACCTACGCAGATGGAATGACGCACCCTCCAAATCGAACACCAGCGAACCTGACCCACGCCACACAACTTCACTCAAAAATCCGGCTTCGCCGGATCTAGCCATCTAGCGTATGGCGCCTGTTCGCATCGGCCACCAGAACCAGCGGCCCAACTGCGCGGCTACTGCGGGCGTCATGAACGACCGGACAATCAAGGTATCGAACAGCAGGCCCAGGGCAATCGTAGTTCCCACCTGGCCGATAACTCGCAAGTCGCTGACGACCATCGATGCCATGGTGACGGCAAATACCAGGCCCGCGTTCGTCACGACCTTTCCGGTACCGCCCATCGAGCGGATGATTCCGGTATTCAGTCCGGCGCCCAATTCCTGTTTGAACCGGGCCACCAACAGCAGGTTGTAGTCAGATCCCACCGCCAAGAGGGCGATAACAGACATCGTCAGCACCATGTAGTGCAAGGGAACGCCGAGAATATGCTGCCATAGCAGCACGGATAGCCCAAAGGAAGCGCCCAGCGACAGCACTACCGTCCCCACGATCACAGCGGCAGCAATAAGGGCGCGGGTGAGGATCAGCACGATGATAAAAATCAGGCACATGGCCGAAATTCCCACAATCAGAAGGTCCCAGCCGGCGCCCTCGTCGATATCTTTGACCACAGCTGCCGCGCCAGTCAGATATATCTTGGCGTCCTCCAATGGGGTCCCCTTGAGCGACTCTTCCGCCGCCGTCCGGACGGCGTTAACACTTGCCATGCCGTCGGGCGTCTGGGGGTCGCCTCGGTGCAAAATGATGAAGCGGGCCGCGTGTACGTCCGCCCACAGAAACGAGTCCATGGCGCACTGAAAACGCTTGTTTTGGAAAATCTCCGGTGGCAAATAGAAAGAGTCATCGTTCTTGGCGGTGTCGAACGCCTTGCCCATGGCGTTCGCATTTTCGCTCATCTCATCCATCTGGTCGAAAATGCCCACCATGGTGCTGTGCATGGTCAGCATCATGGTGCGCATGCTTTCGATGGTCTCGATCATCGGCGGGAATGTCGCGAGCATCTGGGGTAGCAGCGCGTCCAGGGTCTGGACGTCACTCACGAGCGCGCCGATTTTCTCGTCTATCTCGTCCACACCATCCAGCGCGTCGAAAACCGATCGGAACGACCAGCAGATCGGAATATCGTAACAGTGCTTTTCCCAGTAGAAATAGCTGCGGATCGGCCACCAGAAGTCATCGAAGTCGGTGATGTGGTCGCGCACCTCGCTGGCGATTTGATCCATCTCGACGAAGTCATTAGCCATTCGGTAGGTATTGTCGGAAAGCTTCGCCATGGCGTCGTACATACGACGCATCGCGACGGCCATTTGGTCCATTTCTTCGGCTTGCGAGAGCATGTCCTTCATCCGGTCACGCTGAAATTTGAGCGTCGGCACTTGAATGGCGTTCTGCATGCTGATCAAATACGGTATAGTCGTGTGCGCCAGCGTAGTTCCGTCGGGCCTGGTTATCGCCTGGACCCGCGAGATTCCGGGAACGCGGAAGATTCCCTTGGCCAGTTTGTCCAAAATCAAGAAGTCGGCCGGATTTCGCATGTCGTGATCCGACTCGATCATCAAGATCTCGGGCTTCATCCGGGCCGGGGCGAAATGGCGATCTGCCGCCGCGTACCCCTGGTTCGCAGGGATGCCGGTGGGTAGATAGATCCGGTCGTTGTAGTTGATTCGAAGTCCGGGCAGAGCCAGCAGTCCGACGAGGGCAATAGCCAGTGTTGCGGTGAGGACGGGCACAGGCCATCGCACTAACACCGTGCCGACGCGTCTCCAGCGCCGGACGTCGAGCCGCCGTTTGGGGTTGAACAGACCGTAGCGGCTGCCGATAACCAGCACGGCCGGCGTCAGCGTCAGCGCGACCGCCACAGTAACCAACGTCCCCACCGCGCAGGGGATGGCCAGAGTCTGGAAGGAAGGCAGCCGGGCGAACAGGAGGCAGAGGGTCGCGGCGGCGATAGTCAAGCCAGTGCCCAAAATGACGTGGGTAGTGCCGCGGTACATGGTGTAAAAGGCGGTCTCTTCGTCTTCACCGACCAGGCGCGCTTCGTGGTACCGGCCAAAGACGAAAATGCCGTAGTCCGTGCCGGCCGCGATTGTTAACGACGTGAGCAACGTGACCGCAAATGTGGTGAGTCCGATACCCCCGCTATGCCCGATCAGGGCGACAATTCCCCTCGACGCTGTCAATGCAACGCCGACCATGGACAGCAAGGCAATAACGGTGCTGACCGAACGATAGATGAGTAGCAACATGAAAAAAATGACCGTGACAGTCGTCAGCGTGATTTTCAGCATGGACTTGTCACCGCTGCGCTGCATATCCACCATGAGCGCCGACGGCCCCGTGACGTACGTTTTTATCCCGGGCGGAGCGGGCGTCTCCGCAACGATCTTGCGGACGGCTTCGACGGATTCATTGGCCAGCGACTCACCTCGATTGCCCCCCAAACTCAATTGGACAGTCACGGCTTTGCCGTCGTCGCTTTGCGCGCCCGCCGCCGTGAGAGGATCGCCCCAGATGTCTTGCACGTGCTCTACGTGCTTTTTATCGGCATTCAACTTGCGCAACAAAGCGGCGTAATACTTATGAACCGCGTCGTCGAGCGGTTGATCGCCCTCCAACACGATCATCGCTGAACTGTCGGAATTTCCTTCGTGGAACACCTGGCCGATGCGCTTGACCGCCTGGAAGGACGGCGCATCCTGAGGACTCAGTGAAACTGCACGCTGTTGTTCGACCTTTTCCAGCGATGGCACGAACACGGTGAGTGCGACGCAAATAGCCAGCCAGCCCAAGACGATTGGCACCGCGAACGCATAAATCGTCCTCGCGATCAGCGGCCTTTCGGCGTACACGCGAGTGTCGGAGTCGTTCGCGCAATTGACAGTCATGCGGACTTCACCCGGTAGTAGTTGTAGGCGCTATTAGAACGTGATTGCGGCGCGGTCGACCATTGTTGCTTCGACAGCGAAATACAACGACGGACCGCGCGTTTACTGCCACTAACAGAGGCATCGATCTGAGCCCGCCTCCTCAGTGGCGAGGTCCTTCTTCCACCGCCGCAACGTGTTGTCGGTGTGTGCGCTCCGCCAGTACCCAGAGATCGACGACGTTTACTTCGCGTCCACGCCCCGTTCTTTGCGGATATACGGGCGCAGGTTGGCCGCGCCGACGCGATGCGCGCGGCCTGACGTCGGATCTGCTCGTCGGTGTTGTCACCCGAGGCAGCCAACGACGCGGCCAACGCCACTCCAAAAGCCGCCGTGACGCCAATCGCAGGCGCCCCCCTGATAAGCGAAGTCGCGATCGCCGCGATGAGTTCGTCGGCCGTCGCAATCCGCAGTTGGCGCGGCTCGTGCGGCTGCGCACGCTGGTCACCCGCTACCAACGCCCCCTCCACCCATGCGATCGAGTTGTCGGTCATGCGTGAAAATTCCCGGTCGGAGTTCAAACTGATTGTGCTACAGCAGAATGCCCATCCTCAGACGCATATGCGGCGCGGGCACCAGCCGGACGGCTGCGTACCACGATGCGCCCGCCATGGCCCGGCGCGTTGGTGATACCGCGAGAACGGATCGGCTCGGCGGGAGCATCGGTCGGAACAAGTTCGAACTTGCGCAGGAGGGTTCGCAGGACGGTTGTCATCTCCATGTTCGCAAAGGCGGCGCCGATACACCGATGTATGCCGCCGCCGAAAGGTATCACGCATAGCTCTCTGGTGGTCCATCGGCGAAACGGGTCGGGTCAAACCGTTCTGGGTCCTTGAAACTGCTCGACGCGTCTTGATCAGCCCAAACATCGCCAACGATCATATGACCCTTCGGAAGCACCCGTGGGCCCAGTCGTAGCTGCGTTTCGACTCGCCGAGCGATGAAATCCAATACCGGCCGGGTACGTTGCACCTCCCAGACCGTAGCCTGCATCAGCGCGGTTCCGCCGTTGTCGATCTCATCGACGAGTTGCGCCACGAAACTGGGGCTGCGACGTAAACGCTCGATGGCCCATGCCAGCGTGGTGGCCGTCGTTTCGTGTCCGGCCACGATCATCGTCAGCATTTCATCGCTGATGTGAGCGTCGGTGATGGGTGAGCCGTCGTCATAGCGCGCCTGCAGCATCATCGCCAGCATGTCGGTCCGTGTCTCAAAGTTCGGATCTGCCCGTGCTTCAGCGATCAGCTGGGCGACCAGTTCGTCAAATCGGCTTCGAGCCGCTTGAATCTTGCCCCATGGACTCCAGGGGCCAAGATCACGCCGCAACCACTCTGGTAAGGCAATCATGTTAGCGGCGAGCACAATTGTCCGTGGCCCCAAGTACTGGAGCTCTTCGAAGATCGCCCCGTGCGCACCCAGGATCGTGCGCAAGACTATGCTGCCGGTAATATTTACCAACTCTTGCAGGGATTCGAATTCTGTTTATTCAGGCCAGGTTTGAGCCTCACGTAGGAACTCCTCTTCGACGATCTTGACGTACGCGTCGATGCGCCTACCGTTAAATGGTGGCACCATCAGCTTTCGACGCTGACGATGCTCGACGCCGATCATGCTGAGTATCGAGCCCGGCCCCAGCAGCTTGCCGAGAGTCGTTGGCCGAGTGACTAAATCGTTGCCGGAAGTGAAAAGTTCCTTCAACATCGCCGGATCGCTGATGACTAGCGTGGGGCCGTATTTTGGTAGATTGAGGGAGTACCCGGAGCCATACCGGTTGGTCAACCGCGTCCGGGCGCGCGCCTTGGCGAAAACGTATACCAATGTCTGAGTCAGCTTCGACGCATTCGGCCCCGGCGGCAGCTGAATCGGGTCAGTTGTGGCTTCCGCCATTGCAATGTCCTCTCTTGACAGGTGATAGAGATGTCAGATCTCTGCGGTGTTGACGGTCCATCGCGGCGCGGCGGCGAGCCTCGTGCCGCAGATCGTCGCCGGGGCCACCACCGTTTGCGGGATGTCCAGATGCGCCAGGAACGCGTCGATATCGGAAGCCGGGACGGCGACAAACAGCGCCGGGTTGCCATGCTTAGCGGCCAACGGCAGCGCGGACTGCAGCAGTGCGGCTCCGCACGCCGGGTTGCGGTAGGCGAAGTCGGACAGATGCGCGCTGCGCAGCTCACCGTCCTCAGTGAGCAAGCGTTTGGCCTGGCGGGTGTCTTCCAGCAGCCCGCACGCCGAGTCGTCGGGCAGCAGGAGTGTGGTTGGGGTTAGCTCGGAGCGTAACGTCGCGTCGCCCGCGGGCACCGCGTAGTGGCCCTGCGTCCAGCGCGGTAGGCCTGCGCGGCCGCCGCTGGGGGCACCAGGTAGGCGGTGTGTGCCGCGGTGGCATCGGAGCCTTGGCAGGTGGGGATGCGCAGCACGCTGATGTGGCCGACCTCGGTACCGTTGGGAAATCCCAGCCTCTCGGAATACTCCGACGGCGTTTTGGCGGTGCCATCCATCACCACGCCGAACCCTCTGCTCTCGGCGTGGCTGTGCTTTCTTGCTTCTTTCAGAAAGGCGATGCCGAGCCTCAAAATGGTCCGTCCGCCCTGCTCGGCCGGCAGGATCTTCAAGTCCCCGATGTAGGCGCTGTGCTGCTCGCGCCCCTCGGGGGTCCGCAGTGGTCGCACTGCAGCCGCCACTGTGCCCATCACCTGGCCGTCGCGCTCGGCCACGAACACCCTGGCCACTTCGCCCATCGCCCGGTAGAACCGCGTGTAGTCGGCGCCATGGGAGATGCGGAAGCTACGGCCGGGCCCCAGCGGGTAGGTGAACTGCTTCTCGAAAGTCTCCAAGGCTCGCGCCAGGCCGGAAGGCGGCGGGCCCTGAAGCATGTGGACGGTTGTCACTCCTGGCTCAGCCGCCGAGCTGATACAGGTCGGTGTACAGGCGGTTAAACACGTATCCGCCGAGTCGCAGGCCGCGGTCTACCGCACAGCTGGTGCGGGAGTCGTCGCAGGTGTCCTCGACGAGGACGAAGAAGTCCTCAGCGTGTTGCTCGTCGATCTCGGCATGCAACGCGTAGTGCACCAGATCGTCTTGGGCGACCCAACCCCGCTCCACCACCGCGGAACCGATCGTTGCCGAGATGCCGGCGAAAGCATGCTCGATGATGCCCAGACAACTGATCCCCACCGCCATGTCCTCCATCGTGCAGACGGAGGTCAGAACGCTGTTGAAGGCATCCACCTGGGGGGCTGGCGCCAGGGCGTCCAGTCGCTCGGCATCGCTGCCGATGCTGGCTAGGAACTGCCGGAAGGTCGCGTGGTGGAAGAAATGAGGTTTGAAGTCGCCATGCTCCTCGACGATGTTGCTCAAGATGCCGAGCCGCTGGCCGGGTAGATCCATCCGGGAAATCAGTGAGGCCATCGGCCGGGCGAAGTAGGTGACGGCGAAGCCGAACTGCTCCTGGCTGGCGCGGAAGCGCTCCAGCGGCATGCTGCCGTCGGTCAGTGTGGTGAGGTACGGGTTAGCCATGATCCCGATGCCGTCAAGAATCTGCTCGGCCCTTTTCGTGACACGCGCGGCCTTGGTGAGGCATACGGTAGTAGACATCGTGCTCCAATCGGGGTGGTGGATGAAGAGAAGTTGATTCGGTAGCGATCAGGGCTTGACACCGACGTGCAAGGCCCGATAGAAGAAGCTGCGGTCCCGGCTATGTAGTTCGTCCGCAGCCGGATCCCATCGGAAATCCGGGCCGCAGCCGCGCACATCCAACGTTGAGTTCAGCTGGCGCACAACGACAATGCCGTCCGGCCGCAGGGCGTGGTAAGCACGCGCCAGCGTGATAAGAGCCTCCTCGGGAGTGAGCCAATCAAGGATGTTCGACAGGTGAACGATGTCGAACCCGCCGCGCGGCAGGACTCCGAGGGCCGCGTCCATTGTGTTTTGCGTGAATGTGATCTCCGGTAAGTCGACTACTGGCGCCTTGTGGGCAAGCCAAGGCACCGTGACGCCGGGGTATCGCCCGGCCAATAGTTGCCACAGGTAGGGATTGTCGGCCGCGGGTTGGGTCGCGAGCACGTGTCGGGTCCGGCGGGCGAAGTGCCGGGCGAACGGTTCGACACGGTTGGCCGTCGCCCCCTCACCGAACAAATTCACCAGGATGTCCAGGTCGAAGGCCGCATCGAAGGCGCGATCCAACGCCGCACCGAGAGCCGTGCCACGAGCAACCCTTCGCGACTGCTCTGCCGGATTCCGCAGTCCTAGAACACCATTCAATTCGTATTGCCAGTCCGCAAGCTCATGACGCAACGCGGCGAACAGCCACTCGTAGCGACCGCAGAAATCCGGGCCCCAGGTAGCAACCTCCGGTACCGGGCCCACCGCGTCCGGTGCGATGTTCAATGCCGCAAAGACCGGCTCCAATGCGGCGTGACGTTCCGACGCAGGCATCCACTCGTGTCCCAGCAAACACATCCGCTCTGGGCTACCGACCGTCTCCAGCAGGTGCAACTTGAGCCGCGTCAACGCCAGTTGCGCCGGATTGGCGTCGATCAGATGCAGCAAACCCACACCCGCAGTCGCCGCCAAGGCAGCGGCGGTACACCCACCGGAGGCCGTCAACGCGACGCGCAACGGCCTACCCCGCGTCCGGTATTGCCGCGACGCAAGCCACACGTCCTGCAACGCGTCCTCACGGACCTGAGCAAATGCCACCGACAAATGGTGCGCCTGCGCCAACAATTCCAGCCGCGGCGCCGCCACCTCAGAAATGATGAATTCCTAAATCTCAGAAATAATGGATTCCTCAATCTCAATTCTTGCTAGCACGTAATACCCATGTCGGCTCCAAACCACCTCGACTCCGAGGGTGGAGTTCGAACATATCGTCTACCACAACGAGTTTGAGCTGTGCAAATTTAGAATCATAAAGAAATTTTAACGGTCAATAACCCTTATCTATGATTGCATGCTGCGTCGTTGCAGGAGCGCTATCCGTACGTCCGCTGTCCCGTCACGAAGATCTCTTGTCCCCCGATTGGGGGACAAGAGGTGTCCCCTAGCCATCGGATTCACTTAGATTTCCCATTGCCATAAGTTACCGCGGATGCTTCCGATGAGACCAATACGCAACAGCACCGACTTTCGGTGGCTACGGTCCAATACACGGCCAGCATTGCTCGCAATGTGGGCGGCCATGAGCTACGGATGTTGGGCTGCCGTCACCCACTATCGCTCCGGCGTGATCGTCGCCCTGCACGCCGGCTTGACCCAAGCGGCACTCAGCCTGTCTGCGACTCTCGTGCTGGCACTGACGCTCGAACGATTATTCCGCTGGCCAGCAAACCCCCGACGGGGCTTCTGGATGGCCGCGGTGGTGAATTCCATGCTCACGGCATCCTGGCTAGTCATCGGCCACCTAATAGCGGGCACATCGAATATCCTGGTGACAATCGCACCGAGTCTTATCATTGGCATCGCAAGCAACTTCGCCTACAGCCGCATATTGTTCGTCGAGGCCAGGCGCAACGGTACTAGCCGCCCGCGTGGGGATGACCCCGCTTCGAAGAACTGTGTCGAAGTATCGACCTAACCGAATGTTTCGTCATACCAACGTATTAGGAGTGTCAGCAACCAGCCCTAATTGCGGTTACATTGCCGATGTTGCCAATGCTTCAATGGGGCCCAGCCGGGGGCCGAAATGAGATCAGGCATGGCCAATACGGCTCTTCAGGCACTAGCCTCGATTCTTAGCGGGATGCCGATGTATCTGGGTGTTGAAACGCGAAAGTGCCTGTCCTGTAAAGAATGATTGGACTTCTCTACGGTTCAACCATCTCGACTGGTAGACGCCTCGCGGGTGAAAGTATCGGCGGACGGCCATGGTGTGGTGTCGCACTCCGGGATGGGGCTGTTGCGCGAGCTCGCCGATCAGACCGGGTTGTCTGAGCAGGTCACCGCGGCATTGGCCGACACCTACAAGGGGCCGTGAGTGTATGCCCCGGGTGCGGTGTTCACCGATCTGGCCGCGGCGGTAGCCGACGGAGCGGACTGCCCACCGGCCCTGGGAAAGCCCGCCCAACCCCGGCTCCACGGGACAGTCAAACACACCCCAAACCCAAAATCGCTATCACTCAGCGATTTTCATGATCCAACACCACCGAACCCCACCGGCACGAAGAATCGAGGGTAGTAAGTATTCCCCAAACTGCCTGACGCAGACTCTTGGCCCGCCAGTTCATGGGCTTTATTCGCACCCAATTCCATTGCCGTCTCGATCAAGGCCGTAGATGTCGCGTCCGATGACAATTACCGGGCCCTCCACATAGGCCGGACCATTTCCGCTACCGCCAGCGCAGTCGACATCACTGGCGATCGGGACGCAGGCACCGGAGTAGTTCGGGTCACACGATGAGCTTGGTTGTCGCGGGATCGGCGCAACGCCCGGTTCGGCGTTTACTGCTGGCGCGAAGAGAAGCCCCCTTGCACATGTAATTGCCAGCACTCGACACTGAACCACGCCCGCGTTAGACAACACTTCGCACACCGCCAGCCACTCCAAGCACGGCACCAAATCGCGCGTCAGGTAGACATCGCGTAGTAAAAAGATGTACTCCTCAAATGGCACGTTTGGTAGGAATCTCCGATATTCCCGCTAGGCCGTTCGCGATTTAACCGCTCCTGTCCCGCACCATTCGATTCGGTAAAGGAATGCGCGGTGTCGTCATCGTCGAAAGAGAGTGCTTGGCGCTACCCGCCTCGGGTATCGCCCCCGCGGATCGAAGGGCATCGGGCCGGGCTGTTCGGCAAAGACCACCGTCGGCCGTTGTGCCACGATGAGCAGCATGGCCGAAGGTGCTTCCGCGAGGGCGAAAAGCGGCGAGGACGCCGCCGAACTCCGCAAGGAGAGCTACACGATGGCCCTGTATGTGGCCGTCTGCCTGCTTGCCGCGCTGTTGGCGCTGCCCGAGGCCGCCCGCCACCACCTGATCGGTCTCATCTGGGGCATCACCATCGGGCTGGCTGCGGCCCACTTCTTCGCCTTCAAAATCTCGGCGCGCCTCATCGGGGCCGGCAAAGTCCAGGCTCGCGACATCGAGGCGGCCGGCGCACAATTGGTCGGCGCCGCCGTGGTCGCCGCCTTGGCGTCGGTCACCATCCTCGTGTTGCCAGCTCATCTGGAGTACCACGCCGCCGAGTTCGGCCTGTCCGGGTTCATTGCGGTCAGCGGCTACGCGGTAGCGCGCCGGGGCGGCGCGGGCCACCTCCGGGCAACCGTCTACGGACTGGTGGTGCTCATTCTCGCGACCGCCATCGCGGTGGTGAAGAACGTTCTGGCCGGACACTGAAAGCGCGAACCCACCCCTGCCCGACTTGGCGTCGCGTTCACACTGCGACAGCCTGCCGTAGCTTCGCGCTGGTGGTGTTCGCTCAACAGGACGGGGCTGGAAGAAGATCTGGACGGGCCGGATCACCTCCCCCGAATCACAGACCACTCAGGCCACAATGGCCCCATAGCCCAACCCTCCGAGACCCCGCCACCCGCTGACGAAGCGCGCCCCGAGTCGGTGCCCGCGGCCGATGCGCCAGCGGCAACACCGGCGACATCGCACCCGAAACAGCAGTGGGGCCACACCCTGGCCCAGCAGGCGGCGACGGTGTCGGCCAAGCTCAGCCCAGTCGTACGCCGAGCCGGAGATCGGGTGGCCGCAGCATCTCCCACCACGCTGCTGCTCGCGCTGCTCTCGGTGTTGTTGGCATCGAGCATCGTCGCCGCGCTGACCTTCAAGGGCTCGCTCGGCGTGGCGTCCATAGTGGTGTTCATCCCGATGCTGTCGGCCGCGATCGGCGCCACCACCATGCGGTTCCTGGCCGATCGTCGCAAGTCCCAGGCGCAGCGCGAAAATGCCCGCGAGGAGACGAGAGCGCTACACCAGATCGAGTACACGGTGGATTACGTCGACGCCAAGCTCACCACCGCGTTGACACAGTTCGGCACGGACCGACACAACGAGGCCGTCATCGGAATGTTTCAAGCCAAGGCCGCCACGGAGCTCTACCTCGGACAGGCCCCCCGGTCCGAGCGGCGCTCATCGCCCGAAGCCGCGCCGGAGCACATCGATCTGGTGAGCCAGTACGGGCTGGACGAACTACTCACCCCCCGCGGCATCGGCAGTCAGTCGGCCCCGGCAGCAACATCAAGCCGCTCCTGCGCGTAAGCGTTGGTGCGATTGTGCGAGTTACGGAGACTTGTGCACACATCCGCTTTCCGTTTCGTCGTGGCCGATACTGCGTTCTGCAGTAACGGAATTGGCCGACCGCGATGGTGAGGCGGCAGACCCTGGTATGCCCGCTGCTTAGTGGGTGAGGTCGGCCCGCATGTCGCTCTCTTGGTGAAGGCCGAACACCTGGATGGCGGCCGGTTTTCCTTTCAGCACATGCAGTCCACGGTCGATGAGTCCAGCGGGGCGTAACCCCTGCGCATCGACGCACTGCTGGGTGAGAAGGATCGCGTCACCGGTGGCCTTGGTCAGTTGCTCGACCCGAGCTGCGACGTTGACGGTGTCACCGATGAGGGTGAATTCGAGTTTGCCGCCGCCGCCGATGGTTCCGGCGATCACAACCCCGGTATTGATTCCGATGCCGATGCGAAACTCCTCGCCGAATCGCTCAACGACACGGCGGTGAATCAGAACAGCGGCGGCGACAGCGGCATCGGCGTGGTCTGCAAGGTCGTTGGGGGCGCCAAAGACGGCCAGCGCCCCGTCACCGAGGAACTTGTTGACGTGCCCCCCAGCGTCCACGACGGTGGGCACCACGATCTCGAACAACTCGTTGAGGCGCGAGACGGTGTCCTCGGCGGTGTGGGCTTCGGTGAACGGGGTGAAGTCACGCACATCGACGAACATCACGGTGACCTGGCGGCGCTCCCCGGTGAAGACATCGTCGCCTTGCTCCAGTAGCCGCGCCGCCAGACCGGGATCGACATACGTCCCGAACGCTGTCTGAAGTCGTTGCCGCTCAACCAAACCGGCCTGCATGTGGTTGAACGACGCGGCCAGCGCGCCGAGGTCATCGTCTTGAACCACCGGGAAGCGCCGGGTGTAGTCACCGGCCGCGACACGTTCGGTCCCGGCGGCAAGGTCCCTAATCGGTTGCATCGACGGTGAGAACGACGGAGCAACGATGACCGGCACTCCAAAGACAACCGCCATACCGGCACCGATCACCAGAGAAACGAGCGGCACCGTATGCGCCTGGCTGATCAGACCCGCCAACATGGCGCCCACAATGGCGAAATTGAACGCGAATCCAAACACGGACAGGTTCGACCACGCCGCGAAAGTGGGGCGAGAACGAGGCAGCGAGTCGCCGATCGCCGTATCGCCGATGATCGCCACCCGGGCGGGGCGCGGCGCCGCCTCTACGAAGCTGTGAATAGCGATCAGCTGGATTCCAATCCCGGTGGCGGCGCGCACGATCCCGTACTGAACCAGCCGCGACCCACTTGCTCCGGCGACGGCGCCAACAGCGACCAGGTTGAATGCTCCCAAGACAACATTGCTGCCCAGCCCTCGGGCCACGACGCCCCGGCCGTACCCATAGGTCGCTTCCAAAGCGCTGAGCCGATCGACGTCATGATCGGCGGCCCACTTCTGGGGGAGGCGGCGCCGCACGACGCTGGGAAGAAAGATCACCCACAATCCGAGCGATACGAAGGCAACGGTAACCGCGGCCGCCTCAATGTAGTGACCCGAGTTCTCGAAGGCGACGACCCAAAAAGACAGCAAAAGATAAACCGGCAGCACCACGGCGAACGTGACTACACAAATCGCCCACGAGTATCGTGCCCCGCACCGATCCCAGGCCCACTGCCAAACGCGTTCCATAGCGGGACAGTAGACGCAACGCCCACCCGAACTGCGGATATTTGCCCGATCGGAGCCATCGCCTCCGGGAAAGGGCAGGGACGGCGGCAGCTAGTCAAGCCAACCCGGTCTCGCACTGCGACCGCTTCCGTCGGCAACTGCGGACCTATCTCCCAGGCATCCACCTCGACGCGCAATCGCGTTGCGAGTTACGTCGGTATCCCATCATTGTTCTCCACAAGTCAATCACCCCGCCGGTACCTGGGGCGCTCTGTGTCGGCTTGGCCGCTGGCTCGCCCGCGTGGACCGCCGTCGCGTTTACCGTCCGCCTGCCCGCAATCTTGATCGACGCGGTGTCATTCGCATAAATCGCCGCCACTGGCTATCCAGGCCGTGCCCCCAGTCGGACTCGAACCGACACTTGACGGATTTTAAGTCCGCTGCCTCTGCCAATTGGGCTATGGGGGCCCGCTGGCGAATCTATCGCGTACCCGCCGGGCTCGAGACGCCCCTCCCCTGTGGAAATCGCCCCCAACACCGACGTGCGCCCCGGCCGTGATGCGCGTAACATCCGCGCGCCGCGCGCCAGACTACTGTGTCACCCGTCTGAGGCCAGATGACACAACTATGTCGGCCGACAAGAGCTTGTAAAAACTGTCGGCGCCTTCGTTAAAAAGCCGTAAACGAGTTATCACCCTACGTCATTCAATCGCGAATGTGGACACGTGGGTGGCTAGCGTTACGCCAACACACAGGGGCCCTTATGCCTACCCACAGATTCAGCTCGGGTGGCCAGGGGCGGGGAGCTCATAAGCAAGGAGCATTGGATGTCATTCCTTAAAACAGTGCCCCAAGAGTTGACGGCCGCGGCCGCGCAGCTGGGGACCATCGGTAGCTCTATGTCGGCGCAAAATGCCGCCGCGGCAGCTCCGACCACCGTGATAGCTCCGGCCGCCCTCGATGAAGTATCGGCACTGCAGGCCGCACTCTTCACCGCGTATGGCACCTACTACCAGCAGGTCAGCGCGGATGCACAGGCCATGCACGACATGTTCGTGAACACCCTGGGGGCCAGCGCCGGGACATACGGCGCAACCGAAAACCTCAACTCCGCAGCGGCCGCTTCACCTCTAGACGGCATTACCTCGGGAATCAGCGGCTTCATCCAAAACGCCGGCTCGATTATTCCCGACTCCTGGTCGAGCAACATCGGCAACCTCACCAACATCGGCGTTGGGAACTGGGCCTCGGCCTCATCCACTCTGATCGGTCTGGCGGGTGGCGGTCTGCTTCCCGCCGAGGAAGCCGCCGAAGCCGACGTCAGCCTGGGAGCAGAAGCCGGGCTGGGTGCGCTCAGTGAGCTCGGAGGAGCCGAGGCCGCCCTGGGTGCGCCCATCGCCGCTGGCATTGGCGGGGCATCCGCGGTCGGCATGCTCTCGGTGCCCCCGACCTGGGCCGGATCGGCCACCTTGGTATCGAGCACGACCCCGCTGGCCGGCGCCGGCTGGACAGCCGCCGCGCCGACGGCCGCCCCGGGAACGTTCATGGGCGTGCCGGCCGGGTTGGGTTCGGCCGCACGCAACAGCGCCGGATTTGGTGCGCCACGCTACGGCATCAAGCCAATCGTCATGCCAAAGCCGGCCGCGGTCTAGGGCGTGTCTGCTTAATGTGAATGGTGTTTTGGCTGATGCTGTTTGGGTGATGCGGACGCATGCGATTTCTGATGATTTGTGGTCGCTGATCGTGGCGGTGTTGCCTGCGGGGCGGCGGCGTGGCCGGCCGTGGAACGATCATCGACGTACTCTGGAGGGCATTATCTGGCGTTACCGTACGTGATCTCCGTGGTGTGACCTGCCCGAGCACTTCGGTCCCTGGCAATCGGTGGCCGAGAGGCATCTACGCTGGTCGGTCGATGGCATCTACGCGCGGATCTTCGCGGCGATCGCCTCTGACCTCGACGCCGAGGACGCCGACCTGGGCGCACTGTTGTCGGTCGATTCGACCAGTGTGCGCGCCCACCGACACGCAGCCGGAGCGCGCTCCGGGCGCCGCACAGGGGGATCTGTCGAATTACAAGAAATATCTCGATGAGCCCGATGACCACGCCATTGGGCGTTCCCGCGGCGGGCTGACTACCAAGATCCACGCCTTGACCGACCAGCTGTGCAGTCCGGTCACCCTGGCACTGTCGGCCGGTCAAGCCGGTGATAATCCGATGCTTTGGCCACTGCTGGCCGCCCGGTGCAGCAACTCATACGCCCCGTATCGCCTGCTGGCGGACAAGGCGTACTCCCATGACTCGACGCGGGCACAGCTGCGCCGGCTCAAGATCGCCCATACCATCCCCGAGCGCAGCGACCAGATCACCCGCCGCAAAGCCAAAGGCCGCAACAGAGGACGGCCTCCGGGGTTCTCAGGCCGAATCTACAAGCACCGCAACACCGTCGAGCGAAGCTTCAACCGGCTCAAACACTGGCGCGCGGTCGCCACCTGCTACGACAAATACGCCCTGACCTACCTCAGCGGTGCCACCCTGGCCGCCATCATCACCTACCACCGCGTCCGCAATTAGCAGACAGGACCTAGGCGCCATTGGGCAACACGTCTCCCATATCCATAAAACACCACAACTTTCACTAAAAGCTAAAAGAGGGATACAACAATGGATTTTGGCGCCTTACCTCCTGAAATCAACTCCGCACGCATGTACGCCGGTGCCGGGGCAGGCCCCATGATGGCCGCCTCCGCCGCATTGAATGGCCTAGCCGTCGAGTTGGGCACAACCGCCGCCTCCTACGAATCGGTGATCACCCGATTGACCACCGAGTCTTGGATGGGCCCGGCGTCGATGGCGATGATCGCCGCCGCTCAGCCGTATCTGGCGTGGCTGACCTACACCTCGGAAGCGGCGATGCACGCCGGGGCGCAAGCCGCGGCATCGGCGGCCGCCTACGAGGCAGCGTTCGCGAGGACGGTGCCGCCGCCGGTGGTCGCCGCCAACCGATCGCTGCTGGCGGCACTGGTTGCGACGAACTTCCTGGGCATCAACACCCCGGCGATCATGGCAACCGAGGCGCTCTACGCCGAGATGTGGGCACAGGACGCCGGGGCGATGTACGGCTACGCGGCCGCTTCCTCGACCTCGGGATCCCTGCAGCCGCTGAGCACACCGCAGCAGACCACCAACCCGAGCGGGCTCGCCGCACAGTCGGCGGCGGTTAGTCAGGCCGCCGCATCCGCCGCGGCAACCGACGGCATCACCAGCCTGCTGAGCAACCTGCCCAACACCATCATGGGACTCGCCTCGCCGATAACTTCGGCTATCGACGCGACGGGACTGGGCGGAATCATTCAGGACATCGAGGACTTCCTCGGCATTGGGTTTGTTGCGAACGTCATCAACGGCGGGGTTAACACCGCGGCTTGGTACACCACGGCCACTATTCCTACCGCGATTTTCCTGGCAAACGCTCTCGATACCGGTGCACCGGTAGTTGCTGCCGAAGGCGCCATCGAGGCCGCCGAAGGTGCGGCTGCCGCCACCGCAGGGCTGGCGAACACGGTGACGCCCACCGGCGTTGGCGCGGCTTTGGGCGAGGCGACCCTGGTCGGCAAGCTGGCCGTACCCACCAGCTGGTCGAGCGCCCTTCCGGAGACAGCTGCGACCACTGGTGCGCTGGGCGGAAGCGGCTGGACGGTTCCCGAGGAAGCTGCCCCGGTTTCCGGAGTGGCCGGGGGCCGGGCATGGCCGCAGCCGCCAAGGGCGCCGGTGCGCATTCGGGACCGCGTTACGGCTTCAAGCCGATCGTCATGCCCAAACAGGTCGTCGTGTGACGCCGGAAAAAAGGGGGAACATGTCACTCGTTTGAGGCCAGCAATTAACCGGCGGGTCGTAATCTATCCGCGATTCGGCTACCACCGAAGCAGTCCAGGTGCTAGAAATCATACAAATGCGGACTTCAACATAAGGATACAGGAATCATGGCCACACGCTTTATGACCGACCCGCACGCGATGCGGGACATGGCGGGCCGTTTCGAAATGCACGCTCAGACCGTCGAGGACGAGGCCCGCCGGATGTGGGCGTCCTCGCAGAACATCGCCGGCGCGGGCTGGAGCGGTATGGCTTCGGCAACCTCGCTGGACACCATGGGCCAGATGAACACCGCTTTCCGCAACATCGTCAACATGCTGCACGGGGTGCGTGACGGGCTGGTTCGCGACGCGAACAACTACGAGCAGCAAGAGCAGGCCTCCCAGCAGATCCTCAGCAGCTAGTACCGGCCCGACAGCTTCGATTCAGGAGGACAAAACCAATGACCATCAATTACCAGTTCGGCGATGTCGACGCCCACGGCGCGCTCATCCGCGCCCAGGCCGCCTCCTTGGAGGCCGAGCACCAGGCCATCGTTCGCGATGTGCTGGCCGCCGGTGACTTCTGGGGCGGCGCCGGTTCGGTGGCTTGCCAGGAGTTCATCACCCAGTTGGGTCGCAACTTCCAGGTGATCTACGAGCAGGCCAACTCGCACGGCCAGAAGGTTCAGGCCGCCGGCAACAACATGGCGCAGACCGACAGCGCCGTCGGCTCCAGCTGGGCCTGATACAAGAGCAGGACAACAGTGGCCACGCACCGCAAGGTGCGCGGCCACTGCGCTTTGCGCCGGTCCGTGCTGTGCACCAATAGCGGGGCGGCGACCTCTGCCCCCTAATCGCTTGCGGACCAAAACAACTCAATCGTGCGCGGTCGGCCCACAGCCCCTAGCAACAAGCGGTCATAGCCGGGGCCGCACTTCACGGTTACATTTGAGGTTGATATGAGGTCCCTGACGACTGCATATGCGCCGGGAGGTGTGTAGGACCATTGAAAGCAATGACCGGATCCACGCGCACTCAACGTCCACGGCAGGCGATTTTGGGGCAGCTGCCCCGAATCCACCGTGCCGACGGATCACCCATTCGGGTGCTCCTTGTCGACGACGAACCTGCGCTGACCAATCTGGTCAAAATGGCCCTGCACTACGAAGGCTGGGACGTCGAGATCGCCCACAACGGGCGCGAGGCCATATCCAAGTTCGACAAGATCAGTCCTGACGTGTTGGTCCTCGACATCATGCTGCCCGACGTCGACGGCCTGCAGATCCTGCAGCGGGTGCGCGACTCCGACGCATACACACCCACGCTGTTCCTCACCGCACGCGATTCGGTGATGGACCGTGTCACCGGACTGACGGCCGGCGCCGACGACTACATGACCAAGCCGTTCAGCCTCGAAGAGCTGGTGGCGCGGCTGCGCGGACTGTTGCGCCGCTCCAGTCATCTGGCGCCGCCCGCCGACGAGTCCCTGAAGGTTGGTGACCTCAAGCTCGACGCGGCCAGCCGGGAAGTCAATCGCGGCGGCACCCCGATCTCGCTTTCCTCGACCGAGTTCGAGCTACTTCGATTCCTGATGCGCAACCCGCGCCGCGCGCTGAGCCGCACCGAGATCCTCGACCGGGTCTGGAACTACGACTTCGCCGGGCGCACCAGCATCGTCGACCTCTACATCTCGTACTTGAGAAAGAAAATCGACGCGGACCGAGAGCCGATGATTCACACGGTCCGCGGGATTGGATACATGCTACGAACAGCGGAATGAGCCCGAAATGACGGGCCACCGGAACACGCCTCGCTGGCTTCCTCGTTCGTTGCGCTGCCAGCTGCTGCTTGGCGTGCTGGCCGTGGTGACGATCGTGCTGGTCGCGGTGGGCGGGGTCTCGGTGCTCAGCCTGCGCGGCTACGTGACCGCGATGAACGACGCCGAAGTCGTCGAGTCCATGCATGCGTTCAGCCACGCCTATGCCCGCTACCGCAACGGCGAACACACCTCGATCCACACCGGCACTCCCCCGGTATCCCAAGCTCTGCTCGAGTTCACCGGCCAGACGCCCGGGAACCTCATCGCGGTGATGCGCGATGGTGTCGTCATCGGCTCGGCGGTCTTTTCCGAAGACGCGCCCCGCCCGGCACCACCGGATGTCATCCACGCCATCGAGACCCAACACTGGACCGACGAACCGTCACGTGTCGAAACGCTGGGCAGCCTGGGTTCCTATCAAGTCGACAGCCGCGCCGCCGGATCCGACCGCCTGATCGTCGGGGTTTCGCTGAGCATCGCGGACCGCATCATCACCCGAAAACAAATCACGACCAGCGTGCTTGTCGCGACCGCACTGGTGATCACGGCGGCCCTGACCGTGTGGGTGGTCGGTATTACCCTGCGCCCGCTGCGGCGGGTCGCCGCAACCGCCGCGACCGTCGCCGCGATGCCACTCGCCGGCGACGACCAGCAGATCAGCGTGCGGGTTCGCCCCGAGGACACCGACCCCGACAACGAAGTCGGCATCGTGGGGCACACGCTAAACCGGTTGCTGGACAACGTCGACAGCGCGCTGCAACATCGGGTGGCTTCCGATCTGCGGATGCGGCAATTCATCACCGACGCCAGCCATGAGCTGCGCACCCCGCTTGCGGCCATTCAGGGGTATGCCGAACTCACCCGCCAGGACAGCTCGGACCTACCGCCGACTACCGAATACGCGCTCGCCCGCATCGAGTCAGAAGCGCGGCGGATGGCCTCCCTGGTTGACGAATTGTTGCTGCTGTCACGCCTGGGTGAAGGCGAGGACCTGGAGACCGAACACCTCGACTTGACCGACCTGGTGATGAACGCCGTGAACGACGCCGCCGTGGCAGCGCCCACCCACCGTTGGATCAAGGACTTGCCCGACGAACCGGTGTGGGTCAACGGTGACCACGCCCGTCTGCACCAGCTGGTCAGCAACCTGCTCACCAATGCCTGGGTGCACACGCCGCCCGGCGTCACGGTGAAGACCGGGATCACCAACTACCCCGACGACCCCAACGGTCCCTACACCGAGCTAACGGTCAGCAACGACGGCCCCGACATCGACCCCGAGGTCTTGCCTCATTTGTTCGAGCGGTTTGTCCGTTCCAGCAAGTCGCGATCCAGCGCGCCGGGCCACGGATTGGGCCTGGCCATCGTCAATTCGATCGTGAAAGCTCATGACGGCTCGGTGACCGCCGAATCCGCCGCTGGCCAAACCGTATTCCGGATCAGGCTGCCGCTGATCGACGCGCCGCTCAATGCATCCGCCCCCGGCCGGCCGAGGCAGCCGAGCGACTAATGAACACACAGCTAGGGCGGCTCGCCCCGATAGGTCCGGGATGCGCATCACCCCTATCCGGTGCCTTGGTGCAAGATTGGCTGTGCTCCGTATCTGGGTGATCAACCCGAACACCACCGAATCAATGACCACCGCGATCGGCCGCTGCGCGCGGGCGGTGGCCGGCCCCGGCACCGAAATCACGGCGGTGACCTCCCCGATTGGTCCGCCGTCGATTGAAAGTCACTACGACGAGGCCATGAGCGTCCCCGGCCTACTGCAGGCCATCGAGCAAGGTGAGCATTCGGGAGCTGAGGGCTACGTGATCGCCTGCTTCGGCGACCCCGGCGTCGAGGCCGCTCGGGAGCTGGCTCGGGGGCCTGTGATTGGGATCGCCGAAGCGGCCATGCATACCGCCAGCCATCTCGGCCGGGGATTCTCGGTGGTCACCACCCTGGCTCGCACCACGGGACGCGCCGCGGAGCTCGCCGAGCGCTACGGCATGGACCGGTTCTGCCTGGGCGTCCACGCCTGCGAAATCCCGGTGCTCGACCTCGAGACGGACTCACGGGCGCGCGCGATCGTCACCGACGCGTGTCGCACCGCCATCAAGGTGGATCGCTCCGACAGCATCGTGCTGGGCTGCGCGGGAATGGCCGACATGTGCCACTCGATCTCCGAGGAGATCGGCGTTCCCGTGGTGGACGGGGTCAGCGCCGCCACGGTGCTGGTGCAGTCACTCGTGACATTGGGTTTGCGTACGGCCAAGCACGGTGAATACGCAAGCCCGCCAAAGAAATAACCGGAGCCGGCGTGGCTACCGCCTGCAGGCGTACGCCACTTCTGCCACAGGAGTCACCGCTTGAGGCAACACAGTTTTTGCCCGCCTCACAGCGACAGCCTGGCTGCCGCGCGCAAAGCCAGCACCCGCCGGTGGATCCGGTGTTCGGTCCCCCGCGGAATTTCGGCCGGCCCATAGCGACCGCGTCCGAGACGGCGCACCCTGCCGCGTCCGATTTCCCAGCGCAACGCATCTGACAGCGCCTTGGATGCCCTGCCGCGGACCGAAAAGTGGTGCCAGTCCAGCGCGTCGATCATTTCGGCGATGGTCGCTGGCCCGTGTTGGGACAACTGCATAGTCAGCACGTATCGAAGCTCTATGCCGGCAAGTAGGTAGCTCATTGCCGAACGGTCGCACGCGGGTATGACATCGACCGAACTTGTCGCTGCGAGGCGGGCAAAAAGAGTGCCACTCGCCTGCCGGGCCGGTGTGGCAGATGTGACCTAGTCGCAGAGCGCCAGGGCGATGCCGTCGAGGATGTCGTGCTCGCTGACGGTCAGCTCGTCGATGCCGGCGCGGCTGCGCAACTCGCGAGCCAGTTCTTCGACCACGATCGCACCGCCGCCGATCACGTCGACCCGGCCCTCATGCATCGGTGGGAGTGCGGCACGCTGCTCGCGCGTCATCGCTATCAGCCGGTCACACACCGCGTGCAGATCAGCACCGGCGACTCGCGAAAGATGAATGGCCGCAGCATCATAGGTAGTCATGTTGTGGGCCAGGGCGGACAACGTGGTCATCGTTCCGGCCAGGCCGACCCAAGTCCGAGCCTCCTCGAGGGGGACCGCACGCAACGCGGGTTCCAGCTCTTCGCGCACCACCAGGCGGGCGGCGGCCACCTGATCGGGCGTCGGCGGATCGGAGTGCAGGCAGCGTTCGGTCAGCCGAACACAGCCGATGTTGGCCGAGTAACTCGCGGTGACTTCGTTGCCCGCCTTGCCGAGCACGATCTCGGTGGATCCGCCGCCGAGATCGACGACCACGAAAGGAGCTCCAGCACTGTCCAGTTCGCCGACCGCGCCGGAGAACGACAGCTCCGCTTCTTCGGCCCCGGTGATCACCTCGGCTATCGCGCCGGGCAGCACCGCACCGAGCACCTCCGCGGTCATGGCAAAGAAGCTGTCCCGGTTGGCGGCGTCGCGGGTGGCCGACGTGGCGACCATCCGTACCCGTTCGACGCCGTGCACCTTCAGCAGGGCCGCGTAATCAATCAACGCGGCCCGGGTCCGGGCAATCGCTTCCGGCGCAAACTGACCGGTCGCGTCGACACCCTGGCCCAACCTGACTATCCGCGTTTCCCGATGCACGTCATTGAGCTGCCCACCGCCGGCGTCGGCGATGAGCAACCGAATCGAATTGGTACCGCAGTCGATCGCGGCGACCCGGCTAATCACGTCCCCATCGTCCACTTCAAAGCCACTGTCCCGCCACCAGGTTCGCCGCCGCGCCCGGCTCGGCGGCCAGCAACGCCACCGCCTCATCGCCAAACGGGTTCACCCCGGGCCCCTTTGCCAACGAATGCGCGATCAACACATGCAGGCACTTGACCCGATCGGGCATGCCGCCGGCCGAAACCTTGGTTCCCAGTGGATCGATCGCGTCACGCTCGGCCAGATAGGACTCGTGCGCCCGCCGATACGCCGCGGCCAGTTCGGGATCGTCGCCCAGCCGCTCGGTCATCTCGCGCATCAGACCGGTGGTCTCGAGCCTGCTGGCGGCCGCCGTGAGCTCCGGATGCGTCAGGTAGTAGAGCGTGGGAAACGGTGTGCCGTCGGGCAGTCTGGGCGCGGTCTTGACCACGCCGGGTTCGCCGTTGGGGCATCGGTAGGCGATCTCCAGCACCCCACGCGGCTCGCGACCGAGCTGACGCGCCACCGCCTCCAGGTCCGCGGGATCAACCACCGGGGGCCGTCGGCTCGGGCGGTACGGGTGCGGGCAGTCCGGGCTCAGGTTCGGGCTCCGGGGCGGGAGGCTCAGCGGCGGCGGGCGGAAGGTGCGGCGCGTCGGCAATGGTGTGCCAAAGCGACGTATACCAAGGGTCGCCCTTCGTGGGCATGGCGGCATCGGTGCCCGGTTGCGGGGCCACCACCGCCCCGGGCGGCAGCTGGACCTGAAATGGAATGTCCCCCGGCATCACAAAGCCAAGGCGCTCACGGGCCTGCGCCGCAATGTAGGCCGGGTCGGCCAGTTGGCCCTTGCGCTGCTCGAGATCGGCGATCTGGCGGCGCAGCGCCGCTTCGGTTGCGGACAATTGCTCCATTTCGGTGCGCTGGGCGAAGTAGGTCCGAACCGGCCCGGCGATGGTCAGGGTCAACACGCAGACGACCGCGGCCAGCACGGCCGCACGCCGGGCGGTGAAACCCAAACGTTGGTCGGATCGCTGCTCCACCGACTCGGTGAATGAGCGCTTGATGGGTTCGACGACATGCTCACGCAGCGTTCGGGCGGTGTTGCGACTGGCGGCCGGCCCGGTGTTGGCCGCCTGTGTGGGCCTGGACACCGAAGTGGTGCGACGCCCGCGCGCCGACTCGCCGGCTTTGCCCGGGCGCGATGCCGGGGATCGGCGCTTCGGATCGGGACGTTTCGCGTCGGCCATGAAGCTTCAGCCACGTTTCCGTCGGCCGTCGGCCTATTTCGGGTCCGCAACGAATCGGGGGAAGGCCAGATCGCCGGCGTAGCGGGCCGCGTCACCGAGAGCCTCTTCGATCCGAAGCAGCTGGTTGTACTTGGCCACACGCTCGCTGCGGGCGGGTGCGCCCGTCTTGATCTGGCCGCTGCCGACGGCCACCGCCAGGTCGGCAATGATGGTGTCCTCCGTCTCACCGCTGCGGTGGCTGATCATCGTGCGGTAGCCGCTGTGGTGTGCCAGCGCGACCGCGTCGAGCGTCTCGGTCAGCGTCCCGATCTGATTCACCTTGACCAGCAGCGCATTGGCCACGCCCCGGTCGATGCCCTCTTCGAGCCGCTCGGGATTGGTGACGAACACGTCGTCGCCGACGATCTGTACCCGGTCACCGATCTCGGCCGTCAGTGCGGCCCACCCGTCCCAATCGTTCTCGTAGAGCGGATCTTCGATGGAGACCAGCGGATAGGAGCCGAGCAGCCCGGCGTAGAACTCCGTCATCTGCGCGGCGGTGCGGGGCGTGCCCTCGAAGGTGTAGCTGCCGTCGGCGTGGAACTCGTTGGCGGCCGCGTCGAGCGCCAAAGCCACGTCCACACCGGGCTTGAAGCCCGCCGCCTCGATGGCCTGGCTGATCAGATCGAGTGCCGCGGTGGTGCTGGCCACATCGGGAGCAAAACCACCCTCGTCGCCCAAACCGGTGGACAGCCCGGCCTTCTTGAGCACCGCCTTGAGCGCGTGGTACACCTCGGCGCCCCAGCGCAATGCCTCACTGAAGCTGGGCGCACCGATCGGGGCCACCATGAACTCCTGAATGTCCACGCCCGTGTCCGCGTGTGCGCCGCCGTTGAGGATGTTCATCATCGGCACCGGAAGGATGTGGGCGTTGGGCCCGCCGATGTAGCGGAACAGCGGCAGTTCGGCCGATTCCGAGGCCGCCTTGGCCACCGCCAGCGAGACGCCGAGGATCGAGTTGCCCCCCAACCGGGACTTGTCGGGCGTGCCATCGAGATCAACCAGGGCCTGATCGACCAAGCGCTGGTCGTCGGCGTTGAGTCCGATGACCGCCGGGCCGATCTCATCGAGCACGGCTTCCACCGCCTTCTTGACGCCCTTGCCGCCGTAGCGATCGCCGCCGTCGCGCAGTTCGACGGCCTCATGCTCACCGGTCGACGCGCCCGACGGCACCGCGGCCCGGGCAAAGGTTCCGTCGATCAGAGCCACCTCGACCTCGACGGTCGGGTTGCCGCGGGAATCGAGGATCTCGCGGGCCCCGACCTGCTCGATTATCGGCACTGGGTTCTCCTTTGTGTCCTGGCGTTCGTTGAGGTCCCCGGCAGCCTTTAGCGTAAAGCCTGGGTCAGCGTTCCATCTTTCTACAGCGGGTGGCCCGCCGCGTAAGCGGTCGCCCAGTCGCGCACCGCCCGAGCGTAGACGCCGGAGTTGTTGTAGGCGCGCAAAGCGGTGATCCATCCCCGCGCAGTCGCGAGATCTTTACCGCGCCAGCATAAATAGCCGGCCGCCGAAAGCGCCGCGTCGTCGATGTTGTCCGGACTGACGATGCCGTCATTGTTGGCATCCACGCCGTAGAGCCGCCAGGTTTCGGAGATGAACTGCATCGGCCCCATCGCACGCTCCACGCCGTCGTCACCGTCGAGGTTGGCACGCTCGCTATCGACGATGCGCAGGGTGCCGCCGGTTCCGTCCAGGCGCACGCCGCGAATGGGAGGCCGCACGTCCCCGTTGGGCGCTATGGTCGCGCCCCGATAGGTGCCGTTGTGACTTTCCACCTGCCCGATGCCCGCCAGCGTGGTCCACGCGATATGGCACTTCGGGTTCTCGACCTCCGCAACCCGAGCGGCGTAGGCGTAGGCCTCCAGCGCAATCACCGGCATCTCCAGCGCCGGGGCGCGTTGCTCGGCCCATTCCCGCAGCTGATCGGCGGGCCGACCGCTGGCGTAGGTGTCCACCGGCGGCACCGGATCACCCGGTGGCGGCGGCACCCCTTCGGGGATGAAAAAGCTGAGCTGCCAGGTGCAACTTGACGCCAAGAGCATCGCGGTCGCGCCAATAACGGCGGCCGCGCGCAACCAACGTCTTGGCGACACAATCCTCCCTTTGGCTACTGCTGGCGCTCTACGCTTCCGTTGGGTCACCTCGCCGTCCGCGCGCTCACGTTCCGACTTGGCGGCCGATACGACCTAAATCATCGTCCCATGGGTTTGAGAGTTACCCCGTCGCAGTTCTCATCCAGCACACAGCCAGGAGTGCATCCTGGTACGGGAATTGGTTAGCCGTCGAACAGGCCAGCAAGCACAATTCTCAGCTTCTATCTGGAAATCAGCTATTTCAGCAAACCTCATAGAGGTCGCTTGATATGGAGCGGCTCTGAGTCCCCGCAAAGTTGGCGAGAACCGGCTCAAGCGCCTCCGAAGTCCCCGCTAGTACGCAGACGACTCGTCCTAGCGCCTGCCCTTCCGCTTCTTGCTGCCGCCGCGGGATTCCCGGGATTCTTTGGGGGTCTCGCCTTCGGCAGGCGCCTCGACTTGTTCTTCGGGCTCTGCTGGGTCTTGCGGCGGTTCTTCGTCGACCATGGGCTCCGGCGCCACATCGGCCCCCGCGCTGCCAGACGGCCAGTGCACCAGCCACTCCTGCTCGGTGATCGTCCCGACCGGCGCCATGTCGAGTTCCTCTGCCATGGCGTCGCCGCGCCGGGCGGCCACAATCGCCCGCTCGGCGCGGCGGACGTTATCCGAGAAGTCCAAAACCGCGGCGCGCAAGCAGTTTTCCGCGTCGGTATCCGCCGACACGGCAATCGAGGTCATTTCGGCGGGAATCAGCTGCGCCGGCAGGCCGGCATTGCAGACCCGCGCAATCACCTTCTGCGCCAACGCTAACGCGGGCTGACCGGTGGGAACGTCGTCCAATACCGACTCGCGTGGATTGCGCGCCTTTTCCGCCGCCTTGCCTTCCTCCCACTGGGCCATCTGCTCTTGCAGCGAAATCGATTCGCCGGCAAGTACTCCCGGCGCCCGGTTGCCGAGCTTGCGCATCAGCGTGTCGGCGACGTCATCGATGGTGAACGGAAGCAATGCCGCATCTTCAGCGATGCGGGCATGGAAAAGCACCTGCAGCAGCAGGTCCCCAAGCTCCTCGCGCAACTGGTCGACGCTGCCACTGTGTACCGCGTCGAGCAGCTCGTAGGTCTCTTCGAGCAGGTAGCGCCGCAACGAGTCGTGGGTCTGCTCACTTTCCCACGGCCCGTCGGTGCGCAGTTTGTCCATCATCGCCACGGCATCGAGCAGGCGTTCCCCGCGCCGGCGATCCGGCGCCGCAATCAGCCTGGCCCCTGCCGCCAGCCTCGCCACCACCGCGGGGTGGTTCGGGTCGGACGACAACAGCACCGGCGCCTCCTCGCCCACGTGCACCGGATGCGCGTCGGGCAGTGACCAGGGCACCGCGATCGGCATCTCCTCGGTGTATTGCACGGTGCCCCCGAGCAGCTCGATGGCTTCGACAGGCACCAGCGACGGACGGCGGGGGTCGACCAGGACGACAATCATCGCGCTTGCCGCTCCTTACCCGACGCGGTGGCGCCCGCATCGTCTTCGGACAAACTGGTTCTACCAATATCTTGTTGCGGCTTGCCTGCCAATGCCGTCACCAGATTGGCCACCATCTGCACCAATTCCACATCCCGGATGCGCGGCGCACCGACGCCACCGTCACGCGGGATGGGTACCTGCACGGTGGACGTCGTAGCCCGGTAGTGGCCTCCCGGATACATCCGCTTGAGCCGCACCTGGGCGGAATCGGGCAGATCCATCGGTGCCAGCCGAACTGTCGCCGAAGACGGCGCCGACACGTCGGTGATGCCCGAGGCCCGGCACAGCAGCCGCAACCGCGCCACCGCGACCAGCCGCAGCGCCGGCTCCGGCAAAGCCCCGTAGCGGTCGATGAGTTCGTCCACCACGGCCGCGACGCCACTGTCGGAGGTGGCGGTGGCGAGCCGCCGGTAGGCCTCCAACCGCAGGCGATCGCTGCCGATGTAGTCCGGTGGCAGGTGGGCGTCGACCGGCAGGTCGATCCGCACATCCTTGGGCTCCTCGGGAGTGGTCACCATCTTGCCGTCGGCGGCGGCCCGATACGCCTCGACGGCCTCGCCCACAAACCGCACATAGAGGTCGAAGCCGACTCCGGCGACGTGCCCCGACTGCTCGACGCCGAGCACGTTGCCCGCGCCGCGGATCTCCAGGTCCTTGAGCGCGACCGCCATGCCCGCGCCAAGCTCGTTGTTTTGCGCGATGGTCGCCAACCGGTCGTAGGCGGTCTCGGTCAGCGGCGCCTGCGGCGGGTACAAGAAGTAGGCGTAACCGCGCTCACGGCTACGGCCCACTCGGCCGCGCAGCTGGTGCAGCTGAGACAACCCGAAGGTGTCGGCCCGTTCGACGATCAGCGTGTTGGCGTTGGAGATGTCCAAGCCGGTCTCCACGATCGTGGTGCAGACCAAGATGTCGAATTCACGCTGCCAGAATCCCTGGACGGTGCGTTCCAGCAGATCCTCGGGCATCTGCCCATGCGCGACGACCACCCGCGCCTCGGGCACGAGTTTGCGAATCCGCGCGGCGGTGTCGTCGATGGAACTGACCCGGTTGTGCACATAGAACGCCTGCCCGTCGCGCAGCAGCTCGCGGCGCAGCGCCGCGGCGATCTGTTTGTCGTCATGGGGTCCCACGTAGGTCAGCACCGGGTAGCGCTCCTCCGGGGGCGTCAGGATGGTCGACATCTCCCGAATACCGGCCAGGCTCATCTCCAGCGTGCGCGGAATGGGGGTGGCGCTCATCGTCAAGACGTCGACGTGGCTGCGCAACGACTTGATGTGCTCCTTGTGCTCGACACCGAACCGCTGTTCCTCGTCGACCACGACCAAGCCCAGGTCTTTCCAGCGAACGCCGGTCTGCAGCAGCCGGTGCGTGCCAATCACCACGTCGACCGATCCGTCGGCCATGCCCTCGATCACCGTGCGTGACTCGGCGGGGTCGGTGAAGCGGGACAGACCCTTGACCGTGACCGGGAACCCGGCCATCCGGTCGGTGAAGGTTTGCATATGCTGGTCGGCCAACAGCGTGGTGGGCACCAGCACGGCAACCTGTTTGCCGTCCTGAACGGCCTTGAACGCCGCCCGCACCGCGATTTCGGTCTTGCCGTAGCCGACATCACCGCAGATCACCCGGTCCATCGGGATGGACTTTTCCATGTCGCCCTTGACCTCGGTGATCGCGGTGAGCTGGTCGACGGTTTCGGTGAAACCGAACGCGTCCTCCATCTCGGCCTGCCACGGTGTGTCAGGGGCGAACGCATGCCCGGGGCTGGCCTGCCGCTTGGCGTAGAGCGCCACCAGTTCGCCGGCGATTTCCAGCACCGCCTTGCGCGCCTTGGTCTTGGTGTTGGTCCAGTCACTGCCGCCGAGCCGGCTCAGTGCTGGTGCCTGCCCACCGACATATCGCGACAACTGGTCTAGCGAATCCATCGGGACATACAGCTTGTCGGAACCACCGCCCCGCTTGGCGGAGGCGTATTCGAGCACCAGGTACTCGCGTCGGGCACCCCCGACGGTGCGCTCGACCATCTCCACGAACCAGCCGATGCCGTACTGATCGTGCACCACCAGATCGCCGGCCGTCAGGGCCAGTGGATCGACGGTGTTTCGCCGCTTGGCCGCCAGGCGCTTGCCCTCGACCGCCGTGGCCCGGTTGCCGGTCAGATTCGTCTCGGTGACCACGACCAAGTTGGCTCCGGGGACGATGACGCCGTCGCGCAGCGGCCCCTTGAGCACGCCCACCACGCCCAACTTGGGTGCGGCGCCGGGTTCCAGCATGGCGGCGGGAATGTCGGATTCGGCCAGCCGCTCCACCATGCGATGGGCGGTGCCGGTCCCGGGCTCCACCATCACCGCGTACCCGCCGGTCGAGACGTGCGCGCGCAGCATCGCAAATATGTCGTCGATATCCTTCTGGTGCCCACGCGCCGAGGGTGCCGCGCGGACCTCCAGCTCCGTCGCCGATTCCTCGGACAGCTGGCTCAGCGTCCACCACGGGTGTCCGGAACTGCTCGCCGCGGTCTGCACCTGGTCCAGCTCGGCAAAGCCGGACCCGCCCAGGGCTTCGACGTCTACGGGCGCGTCGGTTCCCATCGCCGCGACCGACCATGAGGCCTCGAGGAATTCGCGGCCCGTCTTGATCAAATCGGCGGCCCGGGTGCGCACCTTCTCCGGGTCGCACACCAGCACCGGAGTGCCCTCGGCAAGCTGATCGGTCAACAGCGCATGGTCATCGGGGCGCAACACCGGCAGCAGCGCTTCCATCCCATCGGTCGGGATGCCCTCGGCCAGTTTTGCCAGCATGTCGATGACGCTGCCGGTCACGGTGTTCTCCGAAGCCGGGTGCTGGGCGGCCAGCGCCGCGGCTCGCCCCCGTACGTCTTCGGTCAGAAGCAGCTCCCGGCAGGCCACCGCGACCAGCGTGCTGACCTCGATCTCGGGAATGGAGCGCTGGTCGGCGACCGAGAACATGCGCATTTCGGTGATCTCGTCGCCCCAGAATTCGACCCGCACCGGGTGCTCGGCGGTCGGCGCGAAGAGGTCCAGAATGCCCCCGCGGACGGCGAACTCGCCCCGCCGGCCCACCATGTCGACCCGGGTGTAGGCCAGCTCGACCAGCCGAGCGATGACTTCATCGAAGCCGATTTCTTGTCCGACACTCAAACTAACCGCTTCCTGCCGGCCCAGTTGCGGCGTCATCGGCTGCAACAGCGAGCGCACCGCGGTCACCACCACGCGCAACGGCGGGCCCAGCCGGGTGTCGTCGGGATGAGCCAGCCGGCGCAGCAGCAGCAGCCGGGCGCCGACCGTGTCGACACCGGGTGAGAGCCGCTCGTGCGGAAGGGTCTCCCAGGACGGGAACAACGCCACGGCTTCGCCGAAGACTCCCCGCAGTTCCGCGGTTACGTCGTCGGCCTCACGCCCGGTGGCGGTGACCACGAGCAGCGGTCCCTGTTGGGCCAGTGCGCTGGCGACGAAGGAGCGCGCGCTGGCCGGGCCGACCAACGTCAATTCATCAGGGCGATCGGAGGCACGCGCGATGAGTTGCTGGAAAGTAGGCGCGGTAAGCGCCAAGTCGACGAGCCCCGCGATCGGGGTATCTGGGCTAGCAGCCCCCGGTGCGGTCATGATGCGGCCATTCTAGGGTGCGGTCGTTTCTCGATATCGAGCCCGGCGGCCCATCCGCGGATCGGACTACTCGTCTTGCAGCTGCGGATCGGCTTCCAAGTGGGTCAGCCCATTCCAGACCAGGTTGACCAGGTGCGCGGCGACGACTTCCTTTTTGGGTTCGCGGGCGTCGAGCCACCACTGCGCGGTCATCGACACCGAACCCACCAAGGCCTGGGCATACAGCGGAGCCAACTCGGAGTCCAGGCCCCTGCGGGCGAAGTCGCCGGCCAAGATCGAGCTGACCTGGCTGACGGCGTCGTTGAGCAGGCTGGAATAGGTTCCGGAGCTGATCGACGCCGGTGAGTCGCGGATCATGATGCGAAAGCCGTCGGTGCGTTCTTCGACATAGGTGAGCAACGCCAGGGCAACCCGCTCGACGCGCACTCGCGATCGGTTGTTGGTCAACGACGAGGTGATGCCGTCCAGCAGGGCCGACATTTCGCGGTCGACCACCACCGCGTACAGGCCCTCTTTGCCGCCAAAATGCTCGTAGACCACCGGCTTGGAGACGTTGGCACGCTGGGCGATCTCCTCGATCGAGGTCCCGTCGTAGCCGCGTTCGGCGAACAACGATCGCGCGATGCCGATCAGCTGATGCCGGCGTTCGCTGCCCGTCATCCGGGCGCGCGGCGCCTTTGCCTCTTTTTCCGGCTTTTTCTCCGGCCCTGCCACGCCAACAGGGTATCTGTTTTCCGGCCCGCGGCGCCCAGCGTGCGGGCTGGGCGCCGACTGTGTCTCCAGTGCGCTTCGGTGGCGATATTCGCGCCCCACACGCACGCTGGGCGCCCGGATTGCACCGTGGATGGGGCGCCGACGATGTCGGCGGGATATGGCATCCCGTGATGCATCAAGTCAAGATGCCTGCGAAACCTGGTTCATGCATCAGGTAAGGAATGCCCGCGAAATCGGGGTCAGGTGGTGGTCTTGCTTTTGATGCGGATGCCGGCTTTGAGGGCGGGTAGAGCGGCGGGTATGGCGGCGGGGTAGAGCTGTTCGGTCTTGTCTTTGGCGAGTCTGAGCAGGGCGGCTTGCAGGTCGGCGATCTGGTGGGCGATCGCGGCGGGGTTGAGGCTGTCGCGGTAGGTGAGCAGCTCTGTTTGTTGGGCCGCTGAGAGGACTCCGGCGGCCAGCAGCCGGTCCAGGGGGGTCTGGGGCTTGTCGTAGAGCCGGCGGCGGTGACCGTCGCGGCTGCAGCCGTAGCTGATGGGTTTGATGGTGGGGGTCAGGTAGTTGAGCCGGTCGTTGACCAGGTGCCACAGCCGGTTGAGCACGGCGCGTTCTTCGTCGGTGTCGTAGCGGTAGTAGAACCCGTAGCGACGCACGAGGTGGTTGTTTTTGGACTCGATGGTGGCCTGGTCGTTCTTCTTGTAGGGTCGTGAGCGGGTGAAGAAGATCTCCATGTCCGCGGCCCACTTGATGACCGCCTTATTGAGGAATTCGGTGCCGTTGTCGAAGTCCAAACCCGTTACCTTATAGGGATTTTAGTAATTCCGGTTTTGAGGGCGCCCAGGATGTGGGGGTGGGCGTTGTTGCGCACCGTGCGGGTGAACACCCAGCCGATGTGCATGTCGGTGAGGTTGACCGTGCGGGCGAACTCACCTTTCAGTGTCGGGCCGCAGTGCGCCACGGTGTCGCCTTCGAAGAACCCCGGAGATTCTTCGGCCTCATCGCCTGCTTTGCAGATGGTGATCGAGGACCGCAGCAGCGGGGAGGGTTTCGTCGTCGACACACCCGAGATCTGGTCGCGGGCCTTGGCGCCGCGCAGGTAGCGGTCGATCGTGGCGCTGCTCATCGCCAACAGCTCGGCACGCACCGCCGGGCCGTAACGGTCACGGCCGTCCACCAGTTCGCCGTGGCGTTCTAGAGCATCCAACTGAGTGGCGTTCTAGAGCATCCAACTGAAGTGCCATGGAAGCGGCCAGGTACCGGCCGCACTGCCCGCCTGAGGCCGCCCACACCTTCTGCAACACCTTGAGCGCATCCTAGGAGTACTTCGGATTGCGTTGCCGGCAAATCCGTTTGGCGACCTGCCGACCCGCTCCCGGCGGCGCGGCCGCCGTCCTCAACCGCCGCCGGGCGTTGTCACGCGACCAGCCGGTGACCGCCACCACCTGATCCAGAATCTGCCCCTTGTCCGCCTTCGGCGCCCCCACATACGCCCTGGCGAACTTCGCGGTGATCTCGGCCCGAGACGACATCGACAGCCCACTTCCCATGCCTGCCAAGGATCGACCGTTCCGCGGGCATTTTTACGTGATCCACCGAGGGCGCTTCACGGGCATTTCTCGTGATGCTTGCCGCGGGCTCGGGAATCGGCCCACCCACCCGTTAGAGTTTCATGGTGGCGAGCGGGCGAAATGCTCGCCGTCGACCGGCAGTCCGTCGTGGTGTAATCGGCAGCACCTCTGATTTTGGTTCAGATAGTTCAGGTTCGAGTCCTGGCGACGGAGCTTGTTTGGGTGGCACCATCTAGCCCACCTCCACGTGAAATGACACCCTGGAGGGCGTGTCATCACGCCGACCCCTAGCTTGCGTGAGAAAAAGCCAATAAAGGAGAGTCGATGACGTTTCGTGGTGACACTGCGGTCGTGGTCTTGGCGGCTGGGGCTGGCACCCGGATGCGATCAGACACCCCCAAGGTGCTGCACACCCTGGCCGGGCGCAGCATGCTGTCCCACTCACTGCACGCGATGGCCAAGCTCGCACCGCAACACCTGGTGGTGGTGCTCGGCCACTGCCACGAACGTATCTCCCCGCTGGTCGACGAGCTGGCCGAATCCCTCGGTCGCACCATCAACGTGACGTTGCAGGATCGGCCGCTGGGCACCGGGGACGCGGTGCGCTGCAGCCTGTCGGCCCTTCCCGCCGACTACTCCGGCATCGTGGTCGTCACCGCGGGCGACACCCCGCTTTTGGACGCCGAAACGCTGGCCGACCTGATCGAGACCCACAGCGCGACGTCGTCCGCCGTCACGGTGCTGACCACCACGTTGAGCGACCCGCACGGCTACGGCCGCATCCTGCGCACCCAGGACAACGCCGTGATGGCCATTGTCGAACAGACCGATACGACGCCCTCACAGCGCGAAATCCGCGAGGTCAACGCCGGCGTCTACGCCTTCGAAATCACCGCACTGCAATCCGCGTTGAGCAGGCTGAGCTCGGACAACGCCCAGCAGGAGCTCTACTTGCCCGACGTCATCGCCATCCTGCGCCGCGACGGGCAAACCGTCAGCGCCCGCCACATCGACGACAGCGCGCTGGTGGCCGGCGTCAACGATCGGGTCCAGCTGGCCCAGCTGGGCGCCGAGCTGAACCGCCGGATAGTGGCCGCCCACCAGATGGCCGGCGTCACCGTGATCGACCCGGCAACCACCTGGATCGACGTGGACGTGGCGATCGGACGCGACACCGTTATCCAGCCGGGGACCCAGTTGCTGGGCCATACCCAGATCGGCGACCGCTGCGAAATCGGGCCCGACACGACGCTGACCGACGTCACCGTCGGGGACAACGCCTCGGTGGTACGCACCCACGGCAGCTCGTCATCGATCGGCGCAGCGGCCGCGGTCGGCCCCTTCACCTACTTGCGGCCCGGCACGGTGCTGGGCACCGGCGGCAAGCTGGGCGCCTTCGTGGAGACCAAGAACTCGACCATTGGCGCCGGCACCAAGGTGCCGCACCTGACCTACGTCGGCGACGCCGACATCGGCGACGACAGCAACATCGGTGCGGGCAGCGTGTTCGTCAACTACGACGGCATGACCAAGAACCGCGCCACCATCGGCTCGCACGTGCGCAGCGGCGCCGGCACCAGGTTCGTGGCACCGGTGAATGTCGGCGACGGGGCATACACCGGGGCCGGCACCGTGATCCGCGACGATGTTCCACCGGGCGCGCTCGCGGTGTCCGGCGGGCCGCAGCGCAATATCGCAGACTGGGTGCAGCAGAAGCGTCCGGGAACCCCGTCCGCCGAGGCCGCCCGCAAGGCCTCGGCCGAACAATCCACACCGCCGCCCGACGCCGATCAGACACCGTGAATTCGTTTCTCGGCTACCCGGCGACATGTGCAGGCCCTTCGCTACGTACGATGAGGCGTTCGATTTCCCATTCAGATCCCACTTTTGATCCCGAAACGGCGAGGGCAGCGCGTTGAGCCACGACTGGACCGATAACCGCAAGAACCTGATGCTCTTCAGCGGGCGCGCCCATCCGGAGCTGGCCGAACAGGTGGCCAAAGAACTCGACGTTCACGTGACCGCGCAGACCGCGCGTGAGTTTGCCAACGGCGAGATCTTCGTGCGCTTCCAGGAGTCGGTGCGTGGATGCGACGCCTTTGTTCTGCAGTCCTGCCCGGCACCGGTGAACACCTGGCTGATGGAACAGCTGATCATGATCGACGCGCTCAAGCGCGGCAGCGCCAAGCGGATCACCGCGGTCATGCCGTTCTACCCCTATGCCCGGCAGGACAAGAAGCACCGCGGCCGCGAACCGATCTCGGCGCGGCTGGTGGCCGATCTACTCAAGACCGCCGGCGCCGACCGAATCGTGACCGTCGACCTGCACACCGATCAGATCCAGGGCTTCTTCGACGGACCCGTCGACCACATGCGCGGGCAGAACCTGCTGACCGGCTACATCAGGGACAACTACTCCGACAACAACATGGTCGTGGTCTCCCCAGACTCGGGCCGAGTGCGCATCGCCGAAAAATGGGCCGACGCGCTGGGCGGCGTTCCGCTGGCCTTCATTCACAAGACCCGCGACCCGCGAGTGCCCAACCAGGTGGTCTCCAACCGGGTGGTGGGCGACGTCGCCGGCCGGACCTGCGTGCTGATCGACGACATGATTGACACCGGCGGCACGATTGCGGGTGCGGTGCAGTTGCTGCGCAACGACGGCGCCGGCGACGTGATCATCGCGGCGACCCACGGTGTGTTGTCTGACCCCGCCGCCGAGCGGCTGGCCGCATGCGGCGCCCGCGAGGTGATCGTCACCAACACCCTCCCGATCACCGAGGCCAAGCGTTTTCCGCAGCTCACGGTCTTGTCCATCGCTCCGCTGCTGGCCAGCACCATCCGCGCCGTATTCGAAAACGGCTCAGTCACAGGACTATTCGACGGAGACGCGTAGATGGCCGCCGGAACCGCGGGGACCACACCCGAGGCCGTCATCTACCACAATCCCAAGTGCAGCACGTCGCGCAAGACCCTGGAATTGCTGCGTGAGCAGGGCCTGGAGCCGACCGTCGTCCAGTATCTGAAGACACCACCGACGCGGGACGAGTTGGTGCGCATGATCGGCGATGCCGGCATCGAGGTGCGCACCGCCGTGCGCAAACGCGACCGGCTGTACGAGGAGCTGAACCTCGCTGACGCGACCGATGCGCAACTGCTCGACGCGATGGCCGAGCACCCCTTGCTCATCGAACGGCCGTTTGTGGTCACCCCGAAGGGCACCCGGCTGGCTCGTCCGGTCGAGGCCGTTCGCGAGATCCTGTGACAGCTCGCCGGATCGCAGCGGCCGTCGTTTCACTCGCGGTCACGATGCCGGCGGTTGCCTGCAGCACACCCGAGCCCCCTGACTACAAATCCATCTGGACCACGAGCGCAACAACTAGCACCACCGCCACCACCGCCCCGCCCGTGCCGCTGTCGCAGTACCTGGAAAGCATCGGGGTGAGCGGAAAGCAGATCGCGCCGAGCGACCTCAAAGGCCTTACCGTGTCGATCCCGACACCACCGGGCTGGTCCCCCTACGAGGGCCCGAAGATCAACCCGGAAACGGTGATCATCTCCAAGGGCGGCCACTACCCCACGGCCAGACTGGTCGTGTTCTTGCTGCGCGGGAACTTCGACCCCGCCGACGTCGCCAGGCGCGGCAACGACGACGCGCAACTGTTCGAGAACTTCAAACAGCTGGACGCCTCGTCGGCAGACTTTCACGGTTTTCCCTCGTCGATGATGCAGGGCAGCTACGACCTCGAGGGTGCCCGCATGCACAGCTGGAATCGGATCGTCATTCCCACCGGGCCGCCGCCGGACAACCAGCGGTATCTGGTCCAACTGACCATCACCAGCCTGGCCAGTCAGGCCGCCGGCAGCGCATCCGACATCGAGTCGATCATCAACGGATTCGTGGTTGCGGTGAAGTGATGGCCGACTGGACCGCCGCGGATCTACCGTCGTTCACCGGGCGCACGGTCATCGTGACCGGCGCAAACAGCGGGCTGGGCGCCGTCACCGCGCGCGAGCTGGCCCGCCATGGCGCCAGGGTAATCCTGGCCGTGCGCAACACGAGCAAGGGCGAGGCCGCCGCACAACAGATGACCGGCTCCAATGCCGGCCCGGTCGAGGTCCGCCGCCTCGATCTGCAAGATCTGTCATCGGTTCGCGAATTCGCGGCCGGCGTCGACAAGTCCGACCTGCTGATCGACAACGCCGGCATCATGGCCACGCCCTACGCGCTGACCGCGGACGGCTTCGAGAGCCAGATCGGCACCAACCACCTCGGCCATTTCGCGCTCACCAACCTGTTGCTGCCCAAACTCACCGACCGGGTGGTCACGGTGTCGTCCATGGCGCACTGGACGGGCCGGATCAACTTGGCCGACCTGAACTACCAGTCCCGGCGGTACTCCCCCTGGCTGGCCTACGGCCAGTCCAAACTCGCCAACCTGCTGTTCACCAGCGAGCTGCAAAAGCGCCTGGAGGCGGCCGGCTCGCCGCTGCGCGCGCTGGCCGCCCATCCGGGGTTCTCCCACACCAACCTGCAGGGGGCCTCGGGCCGCAAGCTCGGCGATGCGGTCGTGTCGTTCGGCACCAGGCTGATCGCCACCGACGCCGATTTCGGGGCCCGCCAGACTTTGTACGCCGCCTCTCAGGATCTGCCGGGCAACACCTATGTCGGGCCCAGATTCGGCTACGTCGGTCCCACCCGATCGGTGGGCCGCAGCCGGCGCGCCAAGAACGCAGTCGCGGCCGCCGCGCTGTGGGAGCTGTCCGAGCAGCTCACGGGAGCCGAATTTCCGTTCTGAGCGCCACCGCACCGGCCCAGCCACACCGGTCACGTGGGCCCCACCAGTCGCTGGGGTAGCCGGTGGGCACCCCCGCCCGCCGCGAATTTCCACTCCGAGGTGCGGATGCGCTAACCTTGCCGGGCGTCACGGCGAGGGTGGCTGACGGGTGTGTGCCGATCAGAGCACCGTTATCGACGGAGACCGACGGTTGTCGCGATCCTCGCCCGTGCCATGAACCAGGCACCAAGCCCAGAGGAGCGACACAATGGCCAAAGCTGCAGTCAACCAACTAGTGGTTACCGTACGCACCGAGACCGGCAAGGGCGCCTCCCGGCGAGCCCGCCGTGAGGGCAAGGTTCCGGCCGTGATGTACGGCCACGGCGCCGAGCCGCAGCACTTGGAGCTACCCGCCCACGACTACGCGGCGGTCCTTCGAAACTCCGGCACCAATGCGGTGATCACCCTGGACATCGCGGGCGAGGAGCAGCTGGCGCTGACCAAGGCGCTGGACATCCACCCGATCCGCCGCACCATCCAGCACGCCGACTTGGTGGTGGTGCGCCGCGGCGAGAAGGTCGTCGTCGAGGTCTCGGTTGCCGTCGAAGGCGACGCCGCGCCCGGCACCCTGGTTACCCAGGAGGCCAACACCATCGAAATCGAGGCCGAGGCCATGTCGATTCCCGAGCAGCTGACGGTGTCGATCGAAGGCGCGGAGCCTGGCACCCAGTTCACCGCGGGGCAGATCGAGCTGCCGGCGGGCGTCGGTCTGATTTCTGACCCCGAGATGCTGGTCGTCAACGTGGTGACCGCACCGACCGCCGAGGACCTCGAGCAAGCGGGTGGCGAAGAAGGCGCCGAGTCCGCGGCAGCCGAGGGCGAGGGCGGTCAAGCCGAAGCCGAGTCCGAGTAAGCGGTTCGCAGTATGGCCGAGCCGTTATTGGTCGTCGGCCTGGGCAACCCGGGGGAAAACTACGCCCGTACCCGGCACAACCTCGGGTTCATGGTTGCCGACCTCCTTGCTGCCAGGCTGGGCGCAAAGTTCAAGGTGCACAAGCGCTCCGGCGCCGAAGTGGTGACGGGTCGATTGGCGCAGCGCTCGGTGGTCCTGGCCAAACCGCGCTGCTACATGAACGAGTCGGGCCGCCAGGTGGCACCTCTGGCGAAGTTTTACTCGGTGCCACCGGCGGACCTCATCGTCATTCACGACGAGCTCGACCTCGATTTCGGCCGCATCAGGCTCAAATTCGGGGGCGGCGAAGGCGGGCACAACGGATTGCGCTCAGTGGCAGCGGCGCTGGGCACCAAGGACTTCCAGCGGGTGCGCATCGGCATCGGCCGCCCGCCCGGCCGCAAGGATCCGGCGACATTCGTGCTGGAGAATTTCAGCTCACCGGAGCGTCCGGAAGTACCCACGATCTGCGAACAGGCCGCTGACGCCACCGAGTTGCTCGTCGAAATTGGCCTGGAGCCGGCCCAAAACCGGGTCCACGCCTGGTGAGGCCGGTGTGGGTTTAGCGCTTGGCCGCCGCGGCTTCGGCGATGGCGTGGATGGCCTGCGATAGCTGCTGTCCCACGTCGGCGCGACCGGGGTCGATGGCGGTGAGCAGCGGAGCTGGATCGAAGTAGCTGATGTGCGCCGGACCGCGGGCGTCCGCCCAAACATGGACCCGCACCGGAACCACCGCACCGATCGCTTGGGTGGTACCGAAGAGCGTCTTGCCAATCTGTGGATCACCCACGAAGAAGCTGTGTGAACGCTGTAGCTGCATTCCGATCGCTTCCAGCCTGGAAGCTTGATTCACATCACCGAGAATCACCATCCCGTTCTGGTCGGCCGCCGAATGCAACGCGTCAATGCTCGCCTCGAAAGCGGTCGATGCGTCGACCGTGACGAACTTGGTCTCCACCTTGGTTTCCTGAGGTGTGCCGCCGCCCGCGGCCGCGGCCGCGGCGATGGTGCGGATTGCTTGCGAGATCTTCTGACCGGCGTCGGCCAGGCCCGGATCGACGGCGGTGAACTCCGGCGCCGGGTCGATGTAGCTGATATGCGCCGGGCCATCGCCATCCACCCAGACGTGCAACCGTACCGGAACCACCGTGCCGATCGCTTGAGTCGCATCGAAAAACGTCTTACCGATCTGCGGGTTACCAACAAAGAAGCTATGCGCGCCCGGCAACCGCAGGCCGTTGGCCGCCAGCTCAGCATCCTGGTTGATGTCACCGACGATGAGCATCCCGTTGTCGGCGGCGGCGGCGCGCAGCGCATCGGCGGTGGCTTCGAACGGCTGGCTCGAGGTGTAGGTGATGTAGGTCGTCGAAACGGTTCGCTGCCCGTTTGCTGCACCGGTGGTCACCGAAGCGCTGGGCGATTCGGTAGCGATCTTGTTGCCGCCGCTACAGCCGGTCACGGAAAAGGCCACGACAGCGGCAACGACAGAAAGGCGTGCGGCGACTCGCGCCGCTAGGGATCGTGATCCGCGAAACATCAGGTACTGCTCCCTTCGACACCGCGATGGGGCCGGCTGTTCGGCTGGCAAAGCCGTGGCAGCGGTCACTTTGGCAAGAACATTCCACCATTGCTTCGCTGCTCAGAGAACACTGTGATCGGTCGGCCAGGCGTGCATGTCCTGTCCGCAGCCAACGCGCCAGCACAAGCGCGCGCGCCAGTAGGGGCCGGATGCCCTTGTGGTACCGACGATGTCGCCCGGCGCGGCAGTCCGACGGGTCTCCACAATGCGGCTCTGTACAAGAGAGGGAATCGCCATGTCGTTTGTGCTCGTAACGCCCGAAGCATTGTCCGCGGCGGCCGCGGACACGGCCCGAATTGGGTCGGCCATCAACGCGGCCACCACGGCAGCGGCGGCCCAGACCACATCCGTGGTGGCGGCCGCGGGCGATGAGGTATCGGCGGCGGTCGCGACGTTGTTCGGCACCTATGGTCAGACATATCAGGCGCTGGCGGCTCAGGCCTCGACGCTTCACCAGCAGTTCGAAAGCGCCCTGAAGGCGGCCGGCAGCTCATATGCGGGCGCGGAGGCCGCCGGCGCCGCACCCCTGCAACAGACGCAGGCCGCGTTCAGCGCCGTCGAGCGGGACGTGTTGTCCGTGGTCAACGCGCCCTCTCTCGCGCTCACCGGGCGCCCGCTCATCGGCAACGGGGCTGACGGCGGACCGGGCCAAGCCGGCGGTGCCGGCGGGTGGCTCTAGGGCAACGGCGGCAACGGCGGGCTGCTGTTTGGCAATGGTGGAGCCGGCGGCAACGGCGGAGACGCCTACGTGTTCGGCAATGGCCAACCCGGTGGTAGTGGCGGCGCCGGCGGCGACGCCTACCTGTTGGGTACCGGCGGCGCCGGCGGACACGGGGGTCTCGGCTCTGTCGGCGCGGCCGGTACCAACCCCTCCCCGCCATACCTTCAGCCCGCGAGCGGCACCGATGGTCTCAGCGGGCCCGCAGCCCAGACCGGTGGAGCTGGTGCCGAGGGCAACCCCGGCCAACAAGGGGGCACGGGCGGCACCGGCGCCGCCAGCAGCATCGCCGCAGCCGCCGGCGGCACCGGCGGCATCGGTGCCCCAGGCGGCGCTGGTGGCCACGGCGGCGATGGCGGCGCCGGTGGTCGGGGTGGGCTGCTGTTCGGGGTCGGCGGGGCCGGCGGGGCCGGCGGCGACGGCCTCGATGGCGGCCCCGGCGCGATGGGCCTTACCGGCGGCACCGGCGGCCATGGCGGCGATAACACCAGTTCCGTGACCAGGCCGGGGGTCGACGGTGCCGGCGGCAACGGCGGCAACGGCGGCACCGGCGGCAACGGCGGCGCCAGGGGCCTGTTTGGTCAGTCCGGGGCCGCGGGCGCCGGGGGCACCGCGGGGGCGGGAGGTGCCGGCGGCACCGGCGGCACCGGCGGGGTTGGTGGCACCGGCGGTACGGGTGCTGGTGGAGGGGGCAGGACCGGAGGGGTCGGTGGCGACGGCGTAACCGGTGCTACCGGTGCGTCCGGGCAACCCGGCGCATCAGGCTGATCTGATTACGCGCGCAACAGTAGAGGTCCCCGCCAGCGGCGGGGGCCTCTACTGTTTCTTGCCTTTATCCGTCTCTTCGCGGCGGCTACGTGACCAGAGTCAGTGAGTTGGACCTACGCAGCTTGCCCGACGGGGTCTTCGGGATGGTGCCCGGACCCAGCACCACAACATTGCGCGGACGCACATCGACCTCGGCGACCACCTCATGGGCCACCTGGTGCTCGATGCGGCGCACTTCGGCGGGATCCTCGAAGGCATTCGACTCGACGGCCACGGCGAAGGTCTCGCGCGAGTGCCCGGCGTCGAGGCGCACCGCTACCGCGCAACCCGGACGCACCCCTTCGACGCGGCCCGCGGCCCGTTCGATGTCGGTGGGATAGATGTTGCGACCCGCCATGATGATGACGTCCTTGACCCGCCCGCACACGACGACGTGGCCGTTTTCCATCTGGTAGCCCAGGTCGCCGGTGTCATACCAGCCGAGCTGGTCCTGAGCCGGGATGAATCCGCCCATGGTGAGGTAACCGGGCGTGACGGACTCGCCGCGCAACTCGATCACTCCGACACCCCGGGAGGGCAACACGTTGCCGTCCGCATCGACGATGCGGGCCTCGATGCCCTGCAATAGCGGGCCCAGCGAGGCCAGCCGGCGGGTGTTGCCCTTGGCGGCAGGAACCGCCCGGCGCAACGCAGCCATCAGGTCGGCGTCAACCTCGTCGACCACCAGACCGGCGCCGCACTCGGAGAAGGCCACCGCGAGGGTGATTTCGGCCATCCCGTAGGCCGGCAGGATCGCCTGCGGCCGCAGACCGAACGGTGCGCCGGCTTCACACAGGTCTTCCACGTCGGACGGCTCTACCGGCTCGGCACCGGAGAGCGCGAAGCGCAGACTGGACAGGTCGAACTGGCCCGGCTTGGCTTGTTTGCGCAGCCGCTTGGCGAACAGCGAGTAGGCGAAGTTGGGGGCGGCCGTCATCGTGCCCTTGTACTTGTCGATCAGCTTGGCCCACAGCAGGGTGTCCCGCATGAAGTCCATCGGGGTGACCTTGACCAGCTCACCGGCGAAGTACATCGGCACGGTCAGGAACCCGATCATGCCCATGTCATGGAACAGCGGCAGCCAGCTGACCATCACGTCGGTTTCCGCGTCGTACTCGGCGCTGATATACATCGCCTCGAGGTTTGCGAACAGGTTGCGGTGGGTGATCTGCACGGCTTTGGGCGAACCCGTGGATCCCGATGTCAGCTGCATCAGCGCCAGCTCGTCCTCGCCGACTTCGACGGGGTCGATGGGCTCGGATGCCAGCAGCTGCTCGAAGGTGAGCACCCTGATGCCGCGCTCCTCGAGCACCGGAGCCGCGGCCATGAACGGGTCGGAGATGACGACGGCCTTGGCCTCGATCATGTCGACGACGGTCGTGGTGTCCTCGGCCCACAGCGCCAGGTCGGTGCGCGGGGTGGGCTGGTGCAGCATGGTCAGGCTGGCGCCGCGGATCCACAGCCCTTGGGCGGTGGGAGCGATCTCCACCGGGGCTCCGGCCAGCACGCCGACCGCGTCGCCGGGGCCGACGCCCGCGGCGGCGAGCCCTCCGGCGATCTGACGGGCCCGCTCGTGCACCTCACCCCAGGTGTGCCGAACCGGGGTGTGCGGCTCACCGGTCACCATGCCCTTGGTGGTCTCGCGAGCGTTGCGGAACATCTTGTCGGTAAACCTGCTCAAAGCAACCTCCTCGGTTCGGGCCCCAGGGTCCGGGTTTTCATGTTCCGCCTGCTTGATGTCACATTGCGACAGGCGCGCGCACACAATTGGGGAGCGGTTAGGTCTCGAATCAGTGATGAATCCTCGACCCGATACCGGGTCGCGTGATGGGCAAGGGCAAGGCTCGGCGAGCCGAGCCGGCGGTGACTAGGCGTCCGCCCAGCGCTGCGCTGGGCGGACAAAAATCTCGCGCCATCTTGCTCATCACTACTCGTCACCGCGGATTATCTTAAGAAGTTCTTAAAGAACTGCCAAACCCTCACGCGTATTGAGGCAGATTTCACAATCCGCTTCTCAGACGGTGCTCTGCGAACTATCGTGCCCGGCTACTCCGGGGTTCCCGGCGTCGGCACCACCCGGGCTCCCGGCACCGGTCCGGTGGCGATTCGAACGGTACGACAGACGCCCGCTCCCGACAGCTGCGCGCTGACATCCAGCGCGGACTCGGCCGTGCGGCACAGGAAGGCACACGTCGGACCGGAGCCCGAGACGATGCCGGCGAGGGCGCCGGCCTCCACCCCGGCACGCAGCGCCCGGCGCAGCGCCGGGTCCAGGCTCACCGCCGCGGCCTGCATCTCGTTACCCAGCAGGGGCGCCAGCTGCTCGGGATCGCCGGCCGCCAGAGCCGCCAGCACCGGCCCGGGCTCGGCGAGCCGAGGTGGACTCCCCACGTCCCTGAGCCGGTCCAGCTCGGTGAACACCGCCGGGGTGGACAGGCCGCTGCGTGCGAACGCCAGCACCCAGTGGAAGGTATTCCGGGACAAGACCGTCGCCAGTTCCTCGCCGCGGCCCGTGCCCAGCGCGGTACCGCCGTGCAGCGCAAAGGGCACATCGCTGCCCAGCTGCGCGGCCAGCATGCGCAGGTCGCGCCGGGGCAGGTTGAGCTCCCACAGCGAATTCATCGCCACCAGTACCGCGGCCGCGTCGGCGCTGCCCCCGGCCATGCCGCCGGCCACCGGAATCGACTTGTCGATGAAGATCGACACGTCCGGTGCGCGGCCGACGTGTTCGGCCATCAGCTCGGCCGCCTGCCAGGCGAGGTTGCGTTTGTCGGTGGGCAGTTTGTCGGCGCCCTCGCCGACGACCTCCAGCGACAGCAGGTCGGCGTTGCGCACCGTCACCTCGTCGACCAGGGAGACCGCGTGAAACACCGTGGTCAGCTCGTGATAGCCGTCATCGCGGCGATCGCCGACCGCCAGGTACAGGTTGACCTTGCCGGGGACCCTTACGGTCGCCGACCCGGTAGGCACCCACAACTCAGCGGTGTTTCCGTCCGACGTCCTCGACACCGCAGCAGACTATCGCTGCAACCTGCGAACACACCTACCGGCGTGCGTCCACCACCGATCAGGTCGCCGAAACCGGCCCCGGCACCTGCCCCTCATCGCCTGCCACACCGGCGTCGGGCGGCCCACCGGAGGTGTCGGCAGAGCGGGTGAGCAATCGCACGAAGTCCTCGATGGACAGCGTCTCACCACGACGAGCTGGGTCGATGCTGGCCGCGAGCAACCGATTGGCCGACTCGTTGCCCGAGCCCGCCCACTCCAGGAACGCGTTTCGCGATGTCTTGCGCCGTTGCGCGAAGGCGATGTCCACCAATTCGAACACCTGCCGGCGGAAGTTCTCGTCGGTGGGCCAGGGCGTGGTCTCGTGGCGGTCAATGCGGACCAAGCCGGAGTAGACGCGCGGGATCGGCCAGAACACCGTGGGCGACACCATGCCGCAGCGGCGCACCCGTCCGTAGAAGCCGACCTTGACGCTGGGCACGCCGTATTCCTTGCCACCTGGTTCGGCGGCAAGCCGTTCGGCGACCTCAGCCTGGACCATCACCGTCACGACCCGGATGGACGGGAACTCGGCGAGTAGATGCAGCAACGCGGGAACCGCGACGTTGTAGGGCAGATTGGCGACCACCGCGGTCGGCTGGTCGGCCACGTCCTGCCCGCGCAGCGTCAAGATGTCGTGGTGGACGACGGTCAAGCGCCCGATCTCGCTATCGGAGTGCTCGGCCACGGTTTGGGGTAGCCGAGCCGCAAGCACCGGGTCGATCTCGACGGCCGTCACGGCGGCGCCGCGCTCCAGCAGGGCCAGCGTCAGCGAGCCCAGCCCGGGACCAACTTCGAGCACCTGCTCAGAACGGGTGATACCGGAGACGGCAACGACCTTGCGCACGGTGTTGGCGTCGTGGACGAAGTTCTGTCCAAGGGATTTGCGTGGCCGGATATCGAGTTCTTTGGCCAGCCGCCGGATCTCGGTACGCCCGAGCAGCCGGATGGTCAGTGTGCCCCCGCTCGCCCACTACACACGGGCCAGGCGCCCCAGCCCTGCCGTTGGCGGGTCACCTCGGCCACCGCGATCTGTTCTTCGCGGGTGGCCAGGTCAGCCCGCTCGGCGTACCGCAGCCCGCCGTTAGCCACCCAGGTGCCCTGATCGAACTGCACGCCGCCGTAGTAGCCGTTCCCGGTGTTGATCGCCCAGTTGCCGCCGGCCTCACAACCCGCGATGGCATCCCAGACGGATCCGTCGATCACCACAGGCACTTCGGTGCCCGGCTTGGTGCCCACCCGGACCACCGCTTCGCGCGCCGGAGTGATCACCACGTTGGCGACCGGCAGCTTGCCGGTCACCACGCCGTTGACCTCGGCGACCGCGAATGTCACGTCCTGGGTTCCCGGCGCACCCGGGTCCTCCACCACTTCCCGGCTGATGTTCATCTCGGGGTCCTCGATGCGCCGCGCCGGCGGGGGCAGCTCCACCCGCTCGGTGACCCGCTCGATGCGGTTACGCGTCACCTCGATCTGCATGCCGTCGACGATCGGAGTCGCCGCACTGGGCGCCACCTGGTCGTTGCCCTGCAACGGGACGCAGGCCGCGCTCAGCAACGCCGCGACATTGGCGGCCGGCAAGTGCACGCTGCGCACCACACCGCCGTCGTTGATCTGCACGTTCTTGGCTCTGACGACGGGCAATGCCATCCCCGCCAGCGGCACCCGGCTGCCACGAGAGGCCGTGGCCGGAGCCGTGTCGGTCATCGCGAGTTGGGCCAGTGCCTCATCCACGGTGGAGGCCGTGGTCCACACCTTCTTGACCTGGTGACCGTCCAGCGAGATCTCCAGCGGGCGGCTGCGCCGCAGCACGATGGTGTCCGCGTTGTGCACCGCCACTTCGGCGGCCGGATACAGGTCGTCACGGTCTCCGACGGAGTAGCCGTTATCCTGAACAATGTCGATCACCCGCGACATCATCGTCGTCACCCGCATCGCGGTTCCATCGACGGTCAATGTCACGGTCTTGGACGCAGAAACTGCGTAGCCGCCGGCCAGGACCAGTCCCACCAGCAGAGCGCCAACCACAGCGCGCAACATGGGCGATTCAGTTTGATGAAGTTTCGTAATCAGATTCAACGTCCGTCTATCCCCGACCTCAGCAACAACCCAACGACCTTTTCAGCTGAAAATGACAAAATGGGCCCGGAGGCCCACCTGTTCGATAACAAGACGGTAACGAACCGTCCAATGTTGAGCAACTCCGGCGGCGGGGTGCTACACCCGCGGACCGGGAATCGCCTGTTGGCCTAGCCTAGTCCATACACTCGCCGAGCATTGCTGGCCGTTACCTGGGCCAATTCCTCAGCACTACCATTGAGCAGCTCAGCGAGCGCCCGAACGGTATAGGGCAGGCAATACGGTTCGTTCGCTGCACCGCGGTAGGGGTGCGGGGTCAAAAAAGGTGCATCGGTTTCGACCAGAAGCTGGTCCAGCGGTATCAGCGGGACCGCTTCGCGCAGCTCGCGGGCGTTGCGGAAGCTCACCGTCCCGGACAGGCTCAGCAACCATCCGGCCGCCACACACTCGCGGGCCATCGCAGCGTCCGACGAGAAGCAGTGGAAGATCACGGTGTCGGGAGCGCCCTCGGCGCGCAGCGCGTCGAGCACCTCGCGATCGGCCTGCCGGTTGTGGATCATCAGCGGCTTGCCGGACCGCTTGGCCAGGTCGATGTGCCAGGCAAAAGCCTCCCGCTGCACGTCGGGGTCCGCGCATCCTTCCAGTCGACCCGGCCAATACATGTCCATACCGGTCTCCCCCACCGCCACTACCCGCCGATGAGCTACCAGTTCTTCGATTTCACGGCGCGCGGCCTCGGTCAGCGCGTCGGCCCGGGTCGGGTGCAGCGCGACCGCGGCGTAGACCCGCGGATCCCACTCGGCCGCACGGGTCACCCATCGCGCCGATTCCAGATCGTCAGCGATGGTCACCACCGCCTCCACCCCGACCGCCGCGGCACGGTCGACGATGGCGATCACTCCCGCGGCATCGGCGGCGCCGCAGGCATCGAGATGGGTATGCGCGTCGATCAACGGTGCCAGGGGCCGCGGGGCGGGCGGTGCTTCTCGTTTGGCGGCGCGGTTGGAGCTCACGCGCACACAATAGGACTAACCAATAGGGTGGGTTCTGAGATGAAGCCCTATTACGTCACCACTGCGATCGCGTATCCCAACGCCGCACCGCATGTGGGTCATGCATACGAATACATCGCCACCGACGCGATTGCCCGGTTCAAGCGGCTCGACGGCTTCGACGTCCGCTTCTTGACCGGGACCGACGAGCACGGGCTGAAGGTGGCGCAAGCCGCCGCGGCCGCGGACATCCCGACCGCGCAGCTGGCCCGGCGCAATTCGGATGTGTTCCAGCGCATGCAGGAAGCGTTGAACATCTCCTTCGACCGGTTCATTCGCACCACCGATTCCGACCACTACGAGGCCTCCCAGGAGATCTGGCGGCGCATGGATGCGGCCGGCGACATCTATCTGGACAGCTATTCCGGCTGGTACTCGGTGCGCGATGAAAGGTTCTTCGTCGAGTCGGAGACCCAAGTTGTCGACGGCACCCGGATAGCCACCGAAACCGGAACCCCGGTGACCTGGACCGAGGAGCAGACCTACTTCTTCCGGCTGTCGGCCTACGCCGACAAACTGCTGGCGCACTACGAAGCCAACCCGGATTTCATCGCGCCCGAGGTGCGGCGCAACGAGGTGGTCAGCTTCGTCTCCGATGGTCTCAAAGACCTATCGGTCTCCCGCACGTCGTTCAACTGGGGCGTTCCGGTACCCGGACATCCCGACCACGTCATGTACGTGTGGGTCGACGCGCTGACCAACTATCTGACCGGGGCCGGCTACCCGGATACCGGCTCGGAGGCCTTCCTGCGCTACTGGCCGGCCGATCTGCACATGATCGGCAAGGACATCATCCGGTTCCACGCCGTCTACTGGCCGGCATTCTTGATGTCGGCCGGCATCGAGCTGCCGCGCCGGGTTTTCGCGCACGGGTTCTTACACAACCGCGGCGAAAAGATGAGCAAGTCGCTGGGCAACACCATCGACCCGATGGGCCTGATCGAAACGTATGGAGTGGACCAGGTTCGCTACTTCTTACTGCGCGAGGTCCCATTCGGGCAGGACGGCAGCTACAGCGAAGAAGCCATCATCAACCGGATCAATACCGATCTGGCCAACGAGCTGGGAAACCTGGCCCAGCGGTCGTTGTCGATGATCGCCAAGAACCTGGGCGGGGCGGTACCCGAGCCCGGCGAATTCTCCGCCGCCGACAGGGAGCTGCTGGCGATCGCCGACGGGCTGCTGGAACGGGTGCGCGAACACTTCGACAATCAGTCGATGCACCTTGCCCTGGAATCGATTTGGCTGATGCTCGGCCATGCGAACAAATACTTTTCCGACCAGCAGCCGTGGGTGCTACGCAAGAGCGAGTCCAAGGCCGACCAAGCCCGGTTCCGCACGACGCTCTACACCACATGTGAGGCCGTGCGCATCGCGGCGTTACTGGTTGCGCCCGTCATGCCGGAGTCGGCCGCCAAGTTGTTGGACCTGCTGGGCCAGCGGCCAGATCAGCGGTCGTTCAACGCCATCGGCGCACGCTTGGTCCCGGGCACCGCGATGCCGTCGCCCACCGGTGTATTCCCGCGCTACCAGCCGCCGGCTTCCGAAACCGGGTAAGCGTTACCGGCGCGGCCGACTGCCCTACTTTCAATTTGGCCGGTCGACGCCGTGGCCCCAAGGACGCTTCCCGCGCAACGGTTTTGCCGGGCATGCTCTGGTAGAGTCTTGCTCGAGGCTGGCCCATCACGTTAGCGGAATGTTCTTGCGCCGCAGTCGGCTTGCCGAGGGCTTGGGCCGCGTTGCGCGGCCGAATCCGCTTCAGCGCCAATGGCGGCAGTTCGAGTGGATCTTATTACCGGGCGTCGGCGCCAGCCGAGAATAGTTGTATGAGATGTCCAGCGATGTCGTGGGATACGGCGTTAGTGCGCAGGCAAACGATGGCACTTTGGTTGAGCTATTGCGGCGCCTACCCGCAACCACCGAGGTGGAGTTGGTCCAGCGCGAGATCGATCCGGGAAGTTCGGTGCTTGACCTCGGTGCTGGCGTCGGGCGGATCGCCAACCCACTGGCGAAGCTCGGCTATCGGGTCACCGCCGTCGACGATTCAGCGGCGTTGTTAGGTGAAGTTCGGGGCGCCCGGACGGTCTGCGCCCGGATCGAGGAGCTGGAACTGGGGCAGCGATTCGACGCCGTGCTACTGGCCAGCAGCCTGATCAACTATCCGGGGACCGAACTTCGGCGTGCCGTATTAGCCACCGTTGCAGGCCATCTCGAGCCAGCCGGCAAGGCTCTCATTCAGTGGAGGTCACCGAGCTGGTTCGCGTCGATGCAGCAAGGCGGTAGCCACCGGTTCGATGATGGTCCGCTGACTCGGACGATGGATGTCAAGTCCGACCGTGATGGAGTGCTCGAAGGCACGGTCAGTTTTGAATTGGACGGCCAGTTGTGGCGGCATCCCGTTCGCGCGCAGCGCCTTACCTGCGCGCAGATCCAAGATGAACTCCACAGTGCCGGAATGCAATTGGAAACCAGCGAGCCGGAAAAGGCCGAATGGCTGGTCGCGAGTCCGCATCGTTGATTCGGGTCGGGCTGGCCGGGCCAACCCACAAACGCGTGTTCACCTGCTAGGGCGTGTCTGCTTAATGTGAATGGTGTTTTGGCTGATGCTGTTTGGGTGATGCGGACGCATGCGATTTCTGATGATTTGTGGTCGCTGATCGTGGCGGTGTTGCCTGCGGGGCGGCGGCGTGGCCGGCCGTGGAACGATCATCGACATACTCTGGAGGGCATTATCTGGCGTTACCGTACGGGATCTCCGTGGCGTGACCTGCCCGAGCACTTCGGTCCCTGGCAATCAGTGGCCGAGAGGCATCTACGCTGGTCGGTCGATGGCATCTACGCGCGGATCTTCGCGGCGATCGCCTCTGACCTCGACGCCGAGGACGCCGACCTGGGCGCACTGTTGTCGGTCGATTCGACCAGTGTGCGCGCCCACCAACACGCAGCCGGAGCGCGCCCCGGGCGCCGCACAGGGGGATCTGTCGAATTACAAGAAATATCTCCATGAGCCCGATGACCACGCCATTGGGCATTCCCGCGGCGGGCTGACTACCAAGATCCACGCCTTGACCGACCAGCTGTGCAGTCCGGTCACCCTGGCACTGTCGGCCGGTCAAGCCAGTGATAATCCGATGCTTTGGCCACTGCTGGCCGCCCGGTGCAGCAACTCATACGCCCCGTTTCACCTGCTGGCGGACAAGGCGAACTCCCATGACTCGACGCGGGCACAGCTGCGCCGGCTCAAGATCGCCCATACCATCCCCGAGCGCAGCGACCAGATCACCCGCCGCAAAGCCAAAGGCCGCAACAGAGGACGGCCTCCGGGGTTCTCAGGCCGAATCTACAAGCACCGCAACACCGTCGAGCGAAGCTTCAACCGGCTCAAACACTGGCGCGCGGTCGCCACCTGCTACGACAAATACGCCCTGACCTACCTCGGCGGTGCCACCCTGGCCGCCATCATCACCTACCACCGCGTCCGCAATTAGCAGACAGGACCTAGGCCGGCGCCGGGACTCCCCTCATCGCCCGGACCAAAATGCGCCCCCCGCGATGCGGCACCAGGATGACGTTTTTCAGCTTCTGCCGTTCGTCGACCGCCGTCGTGGGGCATAGTTCGACCCGACGCAAGATCTCCCGCAACACAACGCGCATCTCGACCATGGCGAAGGCCGCGCCGAGGCAGCGACGACTACCGCCGCCGAATGGCAGCCAGCCGGTCGGGCCCAAAGTCACGCCGAGCATTCGATCCGGGTCGAACCGTTCTGGCCCCGGGTAAAGCGCCGCGCTTACGTGCACCAGCCCGATTGACGGGACGACCATAACCCCCTCTGGCAGTAGATAACCCGCCAACTCGATCGGCTTGCGCAGCACTCGGCCCAAATCAAAGACCACCGGACGGGCCCGGAGGGTCTCCTTGACCACTGCGTCGAGGTACTCGTTGCCGGCGGGGTCGCCGGCCGCGCTCGCATCGGCGGCCTGCACTGCCTTGGCCAGGACGGCCGGATGGCGGGTAAGACATTCTAGCGCCCAGCAGAGCCCTGCCGCGGTGTTGTCGTGCCCGGCTACCAACAGGGTCATCAGCTGGTCGCGCAGCTCGCCGTCAGCCATCGTGCGTCCGTCGTTGTAGGCCGCTTGGATCAGCATGGCCAGGGTGTCAGCGCGCCCGGATAGGCCTGGGTCGGTGCGGTGTTCGGCAATCTCGGCGTAGAGCAGTTCGTCGGCATCGGCTATGCGTCGATGCAGACCTCGCCAGGGGCCACGCTGCAGGAGATTTGGTTTGGCCAGGGCCAGTGTCTCCCACGGGCGCAGATCGAGTAGCCGTGGCATGACTGCGCGTAGTGCCGCCAGCCGGGCTGCGTCGCTGGTACCGATGACCGTTCGAAGTATCACCTCCAGGGTGATCTCGGACATCTTGGTTGCGGCCGCGAATGGGGTGCCCACGGGCCAGCCGGTGACGTTTTCCGCGGCGATCTCGGCGATCAGCCCGGCTTGTCTTTCGATCACGTCGCGGTGAAATGGTGCCAGCATCAGGCGCCGCCGGTCTCGATGGACTCGGTCGTCAACCACCAGCAGGGAGCTGTCACCGAGCAAGCCTCGAAGCATGCTTGCCGCACCGCCGTGAAGGGTGTTCGGGTCACCGGCGAACACGGACTTGATGACGGCCGGATCGGCGACATAGACCATCGTGCCGATTGATGCGACTCGAAGCGTGAAGACATCCCCGTAGCGCCGCCGACACGCAGCCAGAAAGCGCGGTCCGTGGCGGATTAGTAGTGCGTCCTGCACTGATCGGGGCAGCCGTGGTCCGGGGGGAAGCGCGGTTCTGGTCCGCGCGATCATCGTCGTGACATCGTAGGCGTTACCCTTCATCGACGCCCTTCTCGAGAAAATTCGTTGCGCGACAGAACGTTCTACTGAAGTCCAGCACCAGTAGCGATTGTGCCGACCTACGCCGGCGCCTGACGTAGGTCGGCACATCGACAATCCGGCTAAATCACTCGGCGAGATCAGCCGCCGTGAAGTACGGGTACGAGTAAGCGACATCGCACTCGCTGAAAAGACAATCGTAAGACATGAATTCACCTCATCTGCGCTAAATAACAAGTTAACCAAAGGGTTTCAATGCAAAGACACCGGATCCATCCAGACACCCGGGCTCGCAGAGCTAGCGTATAGGCGCCAAGCCAGATCCCGGCATCAAGCGTCCGCACAGATTGCTTCAAACCATCAGATAAGGCCTTGCCGCGAAGCCTTTTTCGCAGACGACGCACAGCGGACCGCCACACAGTATACAGATACCTGGTACCCGTATCACGGTCCGACGAAGCCAAGCTCCAGGGCATTGAGCCCCAGTAGAGCCATCGAGACGGCGCCCGGCATGGGGCGAACGTTGGATTTGGCGCCGCCCCCCAGATCTTGAGCTGCGAGTCATGTTGCCGACATGACCTTTTGGCGTCGTTCGACGGGTGCTACAGCGACTTGATCATGCGGCGATGGCGGTGTGCGGTTGCAGCCCCGGAAACGACAGGCCCCGAGCGGCCGTTGCTCGATGCCCCGCGCCAACACCGGCAATGTCGCACCGCAACTTCTACGCGGCAAGATTCAAAACAGCAAAACCCACCACATCACGGCGCCTGCCGCGCAACACTCAGCTTCGCGACGGAGCTCGTCAAGTAGGGCTCGAACACAACGCCGTCCTTGCGGGCCGACTCCTCGTCACGCGATTTCGGATGCCACAAATCCAATGGTCAACCCCACTCCACTGGGCCAGCGGATCGGGCTCGGGCCGCCTCTGGAGCCCGACCCATTCTCCATGCGCTCATGGATGCTGGATAGCGGCATTCGCCTCGGCGGCAAGCATCATACGCGCCACCAGTGACTGTATGTTCTTTGGCGAGTCGCTGTGTGTCGTCTGCGAAAAAGGCTTCGTGGCAGGGCCTTATCTGCTGGTTTGAAGCAATCTGTACGGACGCCTGATGGCGGGGACTCACGCCGTCCGCGCCTACATCACCCGCTGGAACAAGACGCGCCCACTAACTTCGGATGCGGACCAATAGGATGTTTCCGCAGTGATCGAGAATCGCAAGGACCTGGAGTCATACCTGGCCGCGGATCTACACGCCTACGGCCTGGATCGCTGGCGACTCCGGCACCGGATCTTGCAGTGCCCCGCGCATTTTCAGCGTTTGCTACGCAAGTCCGAGTATTGGACGAATTCGGCTCGGACGCCGGCCGGGCGACTCGTTGCCGCGTATCTTCGGCTGCGAACCAAGTTCCTCGGCGAACGCCTCGGCTTCGACATCCCGCGCAACGTATTCGGCCCGGGCCTCTCGATCGCCCATATCGGCTCGATTGTCGTGAACTGCAACGCCAAAGTCGGCTCGAATTGCCGACTCCACCATGGCGTGACAATAGGTGAGGGACGCGCGGGCGAATACCCGACGATCGGCGATGACGTTTTCATCTCGGTCGGAGCCACGGTGCTCGGCGCCGATGTCGGCAGCCGTGTGGTCATCTACGCGAGCGCGGTCGTCATCAAGCCGGTACCTGACGATGTCGAGGTCGCCGGCATTCCCGCCCGAGTCGTCAGGGACCGTCGTCCGGGCGGCCTGCGCCCCCAGAGGCCGGGCTCCTAGGCCCGGCACCCAGATCGCCGACCGGCACAGGAAACTCGTTCAGCACAACGTCAGCAAACCTACGGTGTCATTGATCGCTGACCGAGGTCTGCGCGTCGCGGGGCACATCGAGTGCCGCAATGGCGTAAAAGCCGGAATCGTCGCGGCCGTCCCGAGCCAGCAGCATGGGCGGATAATCCACCAGGTGCGAACCATTCGGTTTGTGCTGTTGCCAATCGATCGCAGCCCGTAGCGTGTAGTGACCGGCCGGCAGACCAGTCAGATCGATACGTACCGTCTCGGTTGCCGACGCCGGTATCGGCGCAATGGCATTGCGATCACCGGGCGCCTCGGGAACCAGAGATTTGAGGTCCACGCTCGATGGCAGCGTGCGAATCGTCTGTCCGGTGAAGTCCACCAACCGGAAGCCGGGTACCCATTTCTCGGTCGCAGCGGCGGAGCCGGAATTGGTCCAGACCACCGAGATGGTCGCCGCCTTGCCGTCCATCCCCTGGGATCCGGGTTTGGCTTCGACCGAATAGCGATATCCCGCGGTCGCATTGGCCTGGGCCCACAGCAAGTACAGCTTGGGATCCATCGGTGAGCGCGAGTCCTCGTCGGGGAAGTTGATGCTCGATGTCATCGAGACGTGGTATCTCATGACGTCGCGCAGGCCCTTCTCGTAGTAGGCCTGCCGCGTGGTGCCCTCGGGCAATTGGCACCATTCGGTGATCACCGGCGCCGTGGCCAGCCGTTGACGCAGCTGCCCGACCACGGGATCTTGGGTCTGCACGTAGTGAGCGCCATTGCCGTCCGCCCAGGCCGGCATTGGCGCATAGACCCCAAGGCAGTCCGACCGGATACCGACCGCCGCGGAAAGCTTCTTGGTGACGTCGTCGGCAAGGAGTTCGCGAACGATCTCCGGGTTGGCCGGACTGGTCACCAATTGGGTTCGAGGGAAGGCGCTGACGTTCGCCCCGACCAGCTGCCGAATGGAATCGGTGGTGATGTTCTGGTCGCGGAACTGGCTGTAGTAACCAAGGGCGGCGGCGCTGGCATCGGGAGCCGGACCGGGCGCACCTAGCGAGTCACGCAGATAGGCGATGTGGTTTTCGCTGAAGTCTCCGTATCCGGAGAACTCGAACACGCTGAGCCGTTCGTCGCCGTCGTAGCGGCGGCCCAGCGCTGCCAGCAACTCGCTGAAGCTGCGCAGATAGGTGGGATCGTTGAAGTTCGGCACCACCTGCGTCACTCCGGCACCCACGCCGTGAGCCGGCCCCGGATAGCTGGTGGTGGTTCCCGGAATCGCGCGCAACCAGTCGGGCACGGCGATGTTGGTGTTGTTCGGGTAGGAGTCGTTGCAGCAGGAGTTGTAGGCGTAGATGCGCAGGGTCAAGCGCATGCGACGATCGGCCAGCTTGCTCAGCGCGTCGTCGATCAGGCCGAAGTCGTACTTGAGTTCATCGGGAGGGTTGGGCCCCAGCGTGGCCGGATCCACCGGCTGCAGCTGGCGCCACGGGAGCCGCAAGCTGGCGTCGAACGACGCCGGCCAGGCCGGGTACCGCTGCTGGGCGGGATCGCGTTGCGGGAACAGCGGTTCCAAGAGGTCTTCGTACTGGCCGCGCAGCGGGTTGGGGAGCTCCTGGGAAGCCGCCGGAATCACGGGACTGACTATCGCGGCCAGTGGGCTGTTGTTTTCGTGGCTTCTGCTGCAGCCGTCGAGTGCCCCGCCCAGTAGAAGAACCACGCACGCAACAACGATCGATGTGTGTTTCTTAATTGTCCGAACCATTCTCACATTCGAGCCAGATCGCGCCGAGCATCGACGCCTCGCGGTCGGCGAGCAACGGCATCGACATCCAACGAGCGGATAACAACGCCGCCAACGCGTTGCTGACTACCTTCAGTTGACGAGCGGCCTGTTCGAGCCCAGATTTTCGAATGCACGCCAGTGCGCATTGATAAACCCCAGTTCGCCTGGTTTTCCGCCGGGTCTACCGGGAAATTCACGGCTCGATTCTAGTTAAGGGAGCCTAACACGCACGCCCGGTCCAGCCGGGCTGCCGAGCCGGCGCGCGACGGCCCAATGCGGTGACGATACGCCCGGTCAGCTAACCGGAGGTGGTTGGCGCAAGCAGGCCCGGCCGTGGGACCGGGCGCGCCGAAAGTGAGACAGCTCATAATCGGGGCCCTTACTGTCACGGCAGGCCGGTCTGCGGTGTCTTGAGGGCACAAGTCCGTTGCGTTCCCCAAGCGTCCGCAACAACGGCAACAACACGGAGGCAGCAGATGAGCGAGATGACCGACCACCGTAACCATGTCGTCGTGATCGGCGGCGGCTACGCCGGAATCATGGCCGCCAACCACTTGAGGTCACGTGCGGACCTGGAGATCACCGTGGTGAATCCGCGTCCCGTCTTTGTCGAGCGGATTCGGTTGCACCAGTTGGCCGCGGGCAGCGGCACCGCCACCGTCGACTACGACTCGATGCTCGGCGACGGCATTCACCTGGTGGTCGACGCCGTCGACCGTATCGACGCCGATGAACACCGGTTGCTACTGGCATCGGGATCCGAGCTGCGCTACGACTACCTGATCTACGCCGTCGGCAGCACCGCGGCGATGCCCGCCGTGGCAGGCGCCGCCGAGTTCGCATTTTCGGTGGCCGACCTCGACGGCGCGACACGGCTGCGGCACGCGATGGCCGATCTGCCCGCCGACGCCGCCATCACCGTGGTCGGCGGCGGATTGACCGGCATCGAGGCCGCGACCGAACTTGCCGAGCGTGGCCGCCGCGTCACGTTGGTCTGCGGCGGCAGGCTGGGGCCGTCATTGAGCAACCGCGGCCGTCACTCGGTGGCCAGGCAACTGGGCAAACTCGGGGTGAACGTGCTGGAATCGGCGGCCGTCAGCGAAGTCCGGTGGAATGCGGTGGTGCTGGCCGATGACACGGTGCTCACCAGCGCCGCCACCGTGTGGACGGCGGGATTCGGCGTCCCGGATCTGGCCGCCCGCAGCGGGCTCCGCACCGACGATCTGGGCCGATTGCTCACCGATGAGACGCTGACCAGCGTCAGCGATGACCGCATCGTTGCCGCCGGCGACGCCGTCGCACCGTCGGGCCAGCCCTTGCGGATGAGCTGCCAAGCCGCCGGGCCGCTGGGGGCCCAAGCGGCAAACACGGTGCTGAGCCGGATCGCTGGAGGTCAACCCGTCGCGCTGAACCAGGCGTTCGTCGGACAATGCATCAGCGTGGGCCGCAGCTACGGCACGATTCAACTCGCGCACACCGACGACACCCCGGTGAACGTGATCATCGGCGGCCGTGCCGGCGCGGCAGTCAAGGAAGCCATCTGCAAGGGCACGCTGTGGGCGCTGCGGCGCGAGGCCGCCAAACCCGGCTCGTACTTCTGGCTGAAGGGCGGCAGCCGACCCGTCCAACCGTCGGCCGAGCAACCGGTTGTGCTCCCATGACACCGCCGTCGCACAGTGACGAGCATGCCGAACGGTTCACCCTGCTGCGCCCGCTGTTGTTCACCATTGCCTACGAAATCCTGGGCTCAGCAACCGAATCCGACGACGTGCTGCAGGAGAGCTATTTGCGGTGGGCGGCGGTCGACTTGTCGGCCGTCCGCGACACCAAGTCCTACCTGGCCCAACTGGTAACTCGCCAGTCGCTTAACGCATTGCGGGCCGGCGCTCGCCGCCGCGAGGAGTACGTGGGGCCGTGGCTCCCCGAGCCGCTGCTGCTCGACGAGAGCGACCCGTCTGCTGATCTGGTACTCGCGGAATCGGTGTCGATGGCCATGCTGGTCCTGCTGGAGACCCTGACCCCCGACGAGCGCGCGGTGTTCGTACTGCGCGAGGTGTTCGGGTTCGACTATGACGAGATCGCCGACGCGGTGGGAAAGCCCGCTCCGACGGTGCGCCAGGTCGCTCACCGGGCCCGCGCGCACATCCACGCGCGGCGCAAGAAGTATGGCGATGTCGACCCGCAACGCAATGCGCAGCTCACCGCCCAGTTTCTGCAGACCGCTGCCAGCGGCGACGTGGAAGCGTTGATGGCGATGCTGGGACCGGATGCGACCTGGCTGGCCGACAGTGGCGGCAAGGTGTCTGCGGCCCGCAAGCCGGTGGTCGGCGCCGAACGGGTGGCCAGGGCCATCACCGGGCTCATCCGCAAAGCAGCAACCGAACTGCAGGTCGAGCTGGTGACGTGCAACAGTGCTCCCGCGGTCCTGTTCTATCTCGGCGGGCAGTTGGAGGGAGTGATCACGCTGGAAATCGTCGGCGACAAGATCACCAACTTCTATGTGATGCGTAATCCGGACAAGCTGACGGCGGTGGCGCGGGCCCACGAAATCAGCCGCGGCTAGGCGTCGCGGCCCTGCCGCTCACCAGCGCCGCTGCACCGCCTGCCGGCCCCGGGCTGGACTCGTGGCGTGCGAAAACCCATCGTTCTGTCAAGCTAAAGCGGTGTTAATCGACCGGCTCGGCGATCTTGGCAGCGCCCCCCAGGTGCTGCGCGCCGTCGGCCATGCCACCCGGCAACTGGATCTGCCGCCGCCGGCCGCCCTCACCGGCGAATGGTTCGGCGCGCTGGCAGTCATCGCCCCCAGTGTGTCGGTGCGGCCGGTGACCAGCACAGATACCTTCCCGATCCGGCGCGGCGCCGATACCGCGGCGGCGTCGGTGCCGGGCGCGGTCGGTGGCGGCTGGGTGGGCTACCTGTCCTATCCAGACCCTGGCGCCGACGGGCACGGTGGCCGAATCCCGGAAGCGGCCGGCGGCTGGACCGACAGCGTGCTGCGCCGGGACCGCGACGGGCAGTGGTGGTACGAAAGCCTGTCCGGTGCGCCCATGCCGGACTGGCTGGGCAACGCGCTGTCAGCAACCCCGGGGCTATCCGCCCGCCCGGCAGCGACCTGCCTGATCGACTGGGGAACGGCCGACCGGCACGCACACCGCGAAGGCGTGCTGGCCTGCTTGGATGCGATCGCGGCCGGCGAGGTCTACCAGGCGTGCGTATGCACCCAGTTCACCGGAACGGTGGCCGGGGACCCACTGGATTTCTTCATCGACGGAGTCGCCCGCACTTCCCCGGCCCGGGCCGCCTATGTCGCCGGCGATTGGGGCGCGATCGCATCGCTGTCCCCCGAGCTTTTCCTGCAGCGCCGCGGCGACACGGTGGCATCCAGCCCGATCAAGGGGACCCTGCCCCTGGACGCCTGGCCGTCGGCGTTGCGGGCATCGCCCAAAGAGGTGGCCGAAAACATCATGATCGTGGACTTGGTCCGCAACGACCTTGGCCGGGTTGCGATTACCGGCACCGTGACGGTGCCCGAACTGCTGGTGGTGCGGCGCGCCCCGGGCGTGTGGCACCTGGTGTCCACGGTGTCGGCCCAGGTCCCGGTCGAGTTGCCGACCTCGGCGCTACTGGACGCCACCTTCCCACCCGCCTCGGTCACCGGAACACCCAAACTCCGTGCCCGCCAATTGATTTCGCAATGGGAACAGCGCCGTCGTGGAATTTACTGCGGCACAGTTGGTTTGGCCTCTCCAATCGCCGGTTGCGAGCTCAACGTCGCCATCCGCACCGTGGAATTCGACACGATAGGCAACGCGGTACTGGGCGTGGGAGGCGGCATCACCGCCGACTCCGATCCCGGCGCCGAATGGGAAGAATGCCTGCATAAGGCCGCGCCCGTCGTTGGCTTGCCGGCGCCCACAACCGCCACCAGGGTGGGCTAGTCAGCAAACCGGGCCCCGATAACCAACGAATTTCGGCCAACGCCCACGCAATGGGCCGCTGACGCCTAAGCTCCTAAGCATCGACCCGTGTGCGCGCCGCGGTCGAATGCGAGAGGAGACCTTCATGAGAGTCGGTGTCGTTGGCGTTGCCGCCGCGGCCATGGTGGGCGGGACGGTGGCGGTTTCGCCACTGACCATGTCCGGGCCGATGCACGCGCCCAACCAGGGGACATGCACCGCGGGGCAGCAATGCGACCGGCTGGCATCGGTCCTGATCCCGAAGCCGCCCGGAGAGCCAGCACAGCCCGCCGGACCGGCGGAGATAACCCCCGCCGAGGCACCGCAGGCCATGCTGCCGGGCTTGGAGCAGCCACCCGCGGTCCCAGCAGCAGCTCGCATTCCCGGCGGATCGGGCCTATCGGGCGGCCTGGACGTGGGCGGTTCGGCCCTGACCGCGTTGCCGCCCCCTGCTGGCGTCCCTGACGTCGGCATTCCCGGCGTTGGCATCCCCGGTGTCGGTCTTCCCAGCGTGGGTGTTCCGACGGTTGGTTTCCCCACGATCGGTGTGCCCTCGGTGCCGAACGTGGTCGGCTCGGTGCTGGGCATCACCGGCTCAGTGACGCGCGCCGTGACTTCCGGCGCACTGGCAGTCACCTACGTCATGCTCGCCTACAACACCCTGCGCTCGGCAGGAATCCTGCCGGACCTCAGCGTACCAATCAGCTCCGTGACCAATATGCTGCTGCCCTCCACGGCGACGGCATCATCGCTGCTGCCCACCTTGGCCGCGCCGGGACTGGCCGCCCTGCCCGGCCTGACCCCCGCAGGTCTGGTCACGCTGGCGTCAATGGGCGGAATACCGGGTCTTAGCCTCCCTGCCCTGTCTGGAGTGTCTCCGGCAACTCTGCTGACCGAGGCGGCCAATGCCTTGCCGGGTCTGGCGAGCGTGTCAACCACCGACCTGCTGGCGGTGGCCGTGATGGGCGGAGCACCGCAGCTGGCCTCCATGCTGCCCATGCTTCAGGCCGCGCTGCCGGGCATGTCGGCCACCGATGTGATGGCGATGGTGACGGGCGGACTGCCGCAGCTGCCGGGCGGCCTGCCAAACCTTCAGGCCATTCTGCCCGGGGGCGATCCGACGATGCTAGCAGCGGCGCTGCCGGCACTGGCAGCGGGCGGTCTGCCGGCCCTGCCGGCCGCGGGCCTACCCGCACTGCCGGCCGCGGGCTTGCCCTCCCTGCCGGCCGGTTTGCCCGCGCCCAAGGTCGGTCTACCGTCATTGGGCGGTCCACCGGCGCCGCCACAGCTGCCGGCGCTGCCGGCACCGGCGCCTCCGAAGATCTCGCCTCCGAAGATCTCGCCCCCGCGCCTGTGCACGCCGACAATCGGCCCCATCGGGAGCACCTGCACACCCAACTGATCGGCAGCTACGGCGCCGCATCCGTTTCGCGGCGCGCCAGCTGGACCGCATCGTAGAGTTCGCGCGTACGGATGCCCTGGTGCCCCGTAGCCACCTCACTGCAGGCGTCTTTGACCCGAATGCCGCCCGCGACGAGGTTCTCCACCTCCGCCACCAGCGACTGCAGGTCGACGTGCAACGGGGCAGCACCGGCCAGTACCACGGTGATTTCGCCGAGCACGCCCTCGGCCGCCCAGTCGGCAAGTTCGCCGAGCGATCCGCGTCGAACCTCCTCGTGCACCTTCGTCAGTTCCCGGCAGACCGCGGCGGGACGCGAACCCCCGAGCTGCTCGACGGCATCGCGCAGGCACGCCGCCAGCCTGCGCGGTGACTCGAAGAACACGCAGTTCCGCGGCTCTTCGGCCAGCGAGGCCAGCCAGGCCCGGCGAGCCCCGCTCTTGCGTGGCGCAAACCCCTCGAAGCAGAACTTGTCCGACGCCAAACCCGATACCACCAGTGCCGTCGTTACCGCGGACGGCCCGGGCAGGCAAGTCACCGAGATCCCGGCCTCGATACACGCCGCCACCAATCGATAGCCGGGGTCGTTGATGATCGGCATTCCGGCGTCGCTGACCACCAACACCGTCGCGCCGGCTTCGATCGCCTCGACCAGGGCGCCCACCCGCAAGGCCTCAACCCGATCGAACAGGCTGACCACGCGGCCGCCAATCGAGATGTCGAGCGCCTTGGCCAGGGTTCGCACGCGGCGCGTGTCCTCGGCCGCCACCACATCGGCACTGGTGAGCGCATCGATCAGGCGCGCGGACGCATCCGAGGGCTGGCCCAATGGGGTTGCCCCGAGCAGCAGACGACCAACGGTCATGACCGACAGCCTACGATCGACACCGATGACCGCACCGCCTCAACAAACCTCCGTCGTCGCCGGGGAACGTGCGGTACCCGTTGTCAGTCCCGGACCGCTGGTGCCGATCGCGGATTTCGGGCCGGTCGACCGGTTGCGCGGCTGGGTGGTGACCGGCGTAATCACCCTGCTCGCCGCGGTGACCCGGTTCCTGAACCTGGGTTCGCCGACCGATGCCGGCACGCCGATCTTCGACGAGAAACACTACGCACCGCAAGCCTGGCAGGTGCTCAACAACCACGGCATCGAAGACAACCCAGGGTTCGGCCTGGTCGTTCATCCTCCCGTCGGCAAACAGATGATTGCGATCGGTGAGGCCCTGTTCGGGTACACCGGATTGGGGTGGCGATTCAGCGGCGCGCTGCTGGGCGTGGTCATGGTGGCGCTGGTGGTGCGGATAGTGCGCCGCATCTCCCGGTCAACCCTGGTCGGAGCCATTGCCGGACTACTGCTCATCTGTGACGGCGTCAGCTTCGTGGCCGCCCGCACCGCGCTGCTCGACGGATTCCTGACGTTTTTCGTGGTGGCGGCCTTCGGCGCGCTCATCGTCGATCGCGATCAGGTGCGGGCGCGCATGCACATCGCCATGCTGCAGGGACGTATCGGCGAGACGGCCTGGGGCCCGCGGCTGGGGGTGCGGTGGTGGCGCTTCGGTGCCGGGGTGCTGCTGGGCCTGGCCTTCGCCACCAAGTGGTCTGGTCTGTATTTCATCGCGTTCTTCGGCGCCATGTCGCTGGCGTTCGACGTGGCGGCGCGGCGTCAGTACCGGGTGCCCCGGCCATGGCTGGGGATGTTGCGTCGCGACCTCATCCCCACGGGATATGCGCTGGCGCTCATCCCGTTCGGGGTCTACCTGGCCTCCTATGCGGGGTGGTTCGCGTCGGAGACCGCGATTGACCGCCACCAGGTGGGCCTGACCATCGGTCCCGACAGCGTGGTTCCGCTGCCCGACGCCATTCGGTCGCTCTGGTACTACACCGCCAAGGCGTTTCACTTCCACGCCACCCTGACGAATTCCGCCGGCAATCACCACCCATGGGAGTCCAAGCCGTGGAGCTGGCCGATGTCGTTGCGCCCGGTGCTTTATGCCATCGATCAGCAGAACGTTCCCGGCTGCGGTCCGCAGTCCTGTGTCAAGGCCGAGATGCTGGTCGGCACACCCGCAATGTGGTGGCTGGCCGTGCCGGTGTTGCTCTACGCGGCGTGGCGGATGTTTGTGCGCCGGGACTGGCGTTACGCGGCCGTCCTGGTTGGCTACTGCGCCGGGTGGTTGCCCTGGTTCGCCGACATCGATCGACAGATGTACTTCTTCTATGCGGCGACCATGGCCCCATTTTTGGTGATGGCCATCGCGTTGATTCTCGGTGACATCCTCCACCAGCCCGGCCAGGGCAAGGAGCGGCACACCTTGGGGCTGATCTTCGTGTGCTGCTACATCGCGTTGGTGGCGACAAACTTCGCGTGGTTGTTTCCGGTGCTCACCGGCCTGCCGATCTCACAGCAGACCTGGGACATGCAGATGTGGCTCCCCAGCTGGCGCTAGGGCAAGGGGTCTCGGGCGACCGGGCATGACATGCACCGCCCCCCCGGCCGGTACCCAACTCGGATCCGCCGATGGTGAGCACTTCGATGCCCGCCGCCTCGAGGCGCGCGTTGGTCTGGGCATTGCGCTCGTAGGCGACGACGACACCCGGCGCCAACGCCAGTGTGTTGTTTCCGTCGTCCCACTGCTCACGTTCGGCGACAACGGGATCGATACCGGTTCCGATGACCTGCAGCTTTTCGATGCCCATCGCACGGGCGGCCGCCTCCACGAACGGAGCCGCATCACTGATGGTGACGCCATCGGGCTGGCGCTCGATGGTGAAGGCCGTGAGCTCATCGACGACGTTCGCGTACATCACCACCTTGTCGACGTCGACCATCGTGCACACGGTATCCAAATGCATTTGGGCACGACGCTGAGCGATCGGCACGGCCAGCACCGTGTGGGCGAGTTCGTCATCAAAAAGGCTCCGCGCCAATGCTTCCGCACCGGCCGGCGTGGTGCGCTCCCCCACCCCGACGGCAACCACGCCGGGAGCCAGTAGCAGCACGTCACCGCCCTCGACGGGAGCGGTGCGCGACTCGTAGGCGCGGCGTATTCCGGTAAAGCGCGGGTGATGGGCGTAGATGATGTCGGTCAGCGACGCCTCGCGTACGCGCGCCCGCATCGCCAGCGACGGGATGACAAACCGCGGCCCGATCCATATCGACGAGTCGCGGGTGAACAGCAGATTCGGCAGCGGCTCGATGACAAAGTCCGCGTCGTGGTGCATCCGAACCACCAGCGACACGTCGGTGCGGGCATCGGCCGGAAGCTCGTTGAACGTCATCCCGGCGGTCAGGACATGCGACAGCCGAACCGGGTCCAGACCACGCAGGTAAGCGGAAAGCTCTTGCGCCAAGGGTACTCCAAGCCGACGCGAATCCACGGGGGCCGCGACCCCCTGCATGCGGGCGGCGCCGCTGTGGAGCGCCTCGGTCAGCAGCTCGGAAAGCAACAGCACTTCCACACCACGAGAGCGCAGCAGCTCGGCGAATTGGTCATGCTCCTCCTGCGCCCGCGATACCCACGGCAGCCCATCAAAGAGCAGCTGGTCGCTGTTGCGCGGGGTGAGCCTGCGCAGTTCGGTTCCCGAGCGGTGCAGGATGACGACCTTCAGCGTTCCCACTTCGGAATTGGAGCCCAACTCATCAACCACAACTCAAACCGTAGCGGTGCCGGCTCCACCGGTCGCGCCGTACGTCGCCATCGAACTGATGTGCGATAAGCTCGGTGCCGTGGCGTTCGCGGTACAGGGCTCGCTATTCGAGCACAACGAGCGAAGACAACTCAGCGACGGCGCCTTCATCGATATCCGCGCGAACTGGCTCAGAGCCGGCGATGACCTGCTGGAGGCGTTGATATCGCGCGTCCCTTGGCGATCCGAGCGGCGCCAGATGTATGACCGGGTGGTGGAGGTGCCCCGGCTGGTCAGTTTTCATGACCTGATGATCGAAAAGCCGCCGCACCCCGAGCTCGCCCGGATGCGGCGGCGGCTCAACGACATCTACGGTGGCGAACTGGGCGAGCCCTTCACCACCGTCGGACTGTGTTGCTATCGAGACGGTTCCGACAGCGTCGCCTGGCACGGCGACACGATCGGCCGCAGCAGCACCGAGGACACCATGGTCGCGATCGTCAGCCTTGGCGCCACCCGCATCTTCGCGATGCGCCCGCGCGGCGGTGGAGCGTCGTTGCGGCTTCCACTGGCCCATGGGGATCTGCTGGTGATGGGCGGATCATGTCAGCGCACCTGGGAGCATTCGGTGCCCAAGACATCAACCCCGGCGGGCCCGCGGGTCAGCATCCAGTTTCGGCCGCGCGGCGTGCGCTAGCGGTGCCGGCGAACCTCAGCAACCTCAATGACGCACCGCTTGCACCGCTTTGACGAGTAGGTCGCGGGCGCGGTGGGTGTCTACCGGCGCCACGTTCTGGCCCGGGACGACGAGCGGATTGGCGATGACGTTGAGCTGATAGTCACCGAATTGCGCGGAGAAATCGTAAAGCTCGCCGGTGTGCGCCGATCCGTCCACCAGGGCCTGAAGCACGCGATGCACACCGAGTGTGTGCACCCCCTCGATGTGCGGGGCTTCGACCACCTCAATGCCGCCGCGTACCCCGGCACCGGAGAAAGCGATCTTGGCGCACTCCTTACCCGGGTCATTGGTCGGCAGGGTCTGCGAGGTCTCCACCGCGATGACGACGAATCGATTGCCATTGCCTTCGGCGGTGACAGCGGCCATATTGCCCTGCAAACCGGGGGGCAGCGGTGGCCCCACGGCCGCTGTCGCGCAGATGGCCGGATCGAAGGTCAGTCCGTCGGGCAATTTGCGGGCGGCAAAGAACTGTGGATCGATAGCCCGGGGCGGGATCTCGCTGACTTTGAAGTCCGGTCCGAAACTCGACTTGAGCTCCGTGACTCGGGAGATGTCGGCCGCCATCGAAGGCGCGGCTCCGTGCGAACACCCGACAAGCAAGCACACCAATCCGAGCGCCAGCGCCACCTTCGACATCGTGGCCACCCTACCCAACACGAAGGGTCAGCTTCGTAACATTGCCACCGTTTTGACCAGCAGATCCGCGGCGAACTGCGGCGGCAGCGGCGGCAGCACCGAACCCGGGTCGGTGGTCACTGCGGTGAACGCATAGTAGTCGCCCAGATAGGCGGTGAACGTGTATGTCTGCGAGTCGATTTCGGTGCCGGCTTCGACCGGTGTCCGAACCCTGGCAACCATGCCCAGCGTTCGGGCGCCCTCGATGCGGGGAGCTTCGACCAGCTCGACGTTGGCCCGGGTGCTCCCGTCGGACATGGTCCATTGCGCACACTCAGCGACCACGCTGTCGTCCACGATCACCGGGCCCGACGGCACCGAGACCACCACCACATTGACGATGCCGCCGGCGCCCGAACCGGACACCCCCTGGGCGAACTGGTCGCGCCCATCGCCCGGATCGGCAAGCGTCGCGCATCGCGCCGGCGTGGCGGTCGCACCGGCCCCCAGATGCCAGAGCGCGCGCGGTGGCGCGCCTTCGGGGACATCACTGCCCACTTCGTAGCCGGGCGGCAGTTCGCGGGCGACCCGCTTGATGTTGGCGGGGTTGATGACGGCGGAGCGCGCCGCCGGGGAGGATCGCACCGGCACGATCACCGGCGCCGGGGACCGCGCGCATGAGCCCACCAGCAGGATGGCCAGCAGACCGATCCAGAGCGGGCGCATGACCGTTCATATCACGCCGCGTGGGCCCCGTCAGGGGGTTCGCCGGTGCTTAAGTCCGCACCGGCCCCCGATCAGCTCACCGCCTCGATCACCTGGCGCGCGACGCGCCTGATCTGGCCGGCCATCTCGCGCCCGAAGCCCAGATCGCGCAGGCCGCGCACATCGATGACCGTGGTGATGACCCCGACGTCCTCGCGCTGCCAGACCGCGCCGTGGCGGTCCATGATGGTTCGCATCGGCAGGTTGTCGGCGAGCATCCGCGCGGAAAACCTGGCCACACCGTCGACGCGGGCGGCGACGACTAGGGCGCCGATCAGAAAGCTGCCGATGCCCTTGCCCTGGTAGGCGTCGGCGACGGTGAAGGCGATCTCAGCAACGGCCGGATCGACGCTGTCGCGGATGAAGCGTGCGTCGGCCACCGGATCACTGCCGTCGACCATCACCCAGACGAAGTGGTCCACGTAGTCGACCTCGGATAGGTAGTGCATCATCGCCAAATCGGGCACCCGGGCCGACATGAATCGCCGGTAGATCGTCTCGCTGGAGAAATGAACGTGCCCGTGCACGGTGCGTTCACTGTCGCCGGGCAGGACTGGGCGCAACATCAGCTGCGTGCCATCGCGCAATGGCACCGGGATCGGGGTGATGAAGGCGGCCAATCGCTGGCGGACGGTGCGCACCAACCGATCCATGATGCCGGGTATGTGAACCATCAGGTCAAAGGCGTCGGTGCCGCCGATCCAGCTGGTCAGCGGCTCGACCGTGGTGACGGTCGCGGTGCGCGGGACGTTACGCAACAGCGCGATTTCGCCGACGATCATGCCTGGCAACGCCTGCTCGACGATCACCACGCCGTCGTCGCCAACGTGGATGACCTCGGCGCTGCCCGACGAGATGAGCAGGAATGAGACCGCCTGCTCACCCTGGCGCATCAGGATCTGCCCGGCCGCCGCCCGCAGCGGCGCAAGGCGGGCCGCCAAGGGCATGAGGTCCTGCGCCGCGCATCCGACAAAGATGTCCATGCCCGCGAGTTCTCCTACCCACGCGCCGGTCACTTCGGCCATCCCGTCCAATCCGCCACAGCGCCAAGCAGGGCTCGCCGTCCGCTCCGACCCAGGTTATGGCGTTGCGTGCCACCGCGGCAATACGCCGGCAAGCATCACGAAAAATGCCCGTGAAGCGTCCTCGGTGGATCACGTAAAAATGCCCGCGAAACGGTCGATCCTCAGCAGGCATGGGAAGTGGGCTGTCGATGTCGTCTCGGACCGAGATCACCGCGAAGTTCGCCAGGGCGTATGTGGGGGCGCCGAAGGCGGACAAGGGGCAGATTCTGGATCAGGTGGTGGCGGTCACCGGCTGGTCGCGTGACAACGCCCGGCGGCGGTTGAGGGCGGCGGCCGCGCCGCCGGGAGCGGGTCGGCAGGTCGCCAAACGGACTCGCCGGCAACGCAATCCGAAGTACTCCTAGGATGCGCTCAAGGTGTTGCAGAAGGTGTGGGCGGCCTCAGGCGGGCAGTGCGGCCGGTACCTGGCCGCTTCCATGGCACTTCAGTTGGATGCTCTAGAACGCCACGGCGAACTGGTGGACGGCCGTGACCGTTACGGCCCGGCGGTGCGTGCCGAGCTGTTGGCGATGAGCAGCGCCACGATCGACCGCTACCTGCGCGGCGCCAAGGCCCGCGACCAGATCTCGGGTGTGTCGACGACGAAACCCTCCCGCTGCTGCGGTCCTCGATCACCATCTGCAAAGCAGGCGATGAGGCCGAAGAATCTCCGGGGTTCTTCGAAGGCGACACCGTGGCGCACTGCGGCCCGACACTGAAAGGTGAGTTCGCCCGCACGGTCAACCTCACCGACATGCACATCGGCTGGGTGTTCACCCGCACGGTGCGCAACAACGCCCACCCCCACATCCTGGGCGCCCTCAAAACCGGAATTACTAAAATCCCTATAAGGTAACGGGTTTGGACTTCGACAACGGCACCGAATTCCTCAATAAGGCGGTCATCAAGTGGGCCGCGGACATGGAGATCTTCTTCACCCGCTCACGACCCTACAAGAAGAACGACCAGGCCACCATCGAGTCCAAAAACAACCACCTCGTGCGTCGCTACGGGTTCTACTACCGCTACGACACCGACGAAGAACGCGCCGTGCTCAACCGGCTGTGGCACCTGGTCAACGACCGGCTCAACTACCTGACCCCACCATCAAACCCATCAGCTACGGCTGCAGCCGCGACGGTCACCGCCGCCGGCTCTACGACAAGCCCCAGACCCCCCCTGGACCGGCTGCTGGCCGCCGGAGTCCTCTCAGCGGCCCAACAAACAGAGCTGCTCACCTACCGCAACAGCCTCAACCCCGCCGCGATCGCCCACCAGATCGCCGACCTGCAAGCCGCCCTGCTCAGACTCGCCAAAGACAAGACCGAACAGCTCTACCTCACCGCCATACCCGCCGCTCTACCCGCCCTCAAAGCCGGCATCCGCATCAAAAGCAAGACCACCACCTGACCCCGATTTCGCGGGCATTCCTTACCTGATGCATGAACCAGGTTTCGCAGGCATCTTGACTTGATGCATCACGGGGATGGGCAGGGGGTCATGCCATCACGACCATCACAAAACCGGCTGCTCCGACAGCGTCAGTGCTAGCAGCCTCGCGCTTCGGGTCGCGCCTAGCGACCACGAGCTGAGGCATGAAGTGATTGATTTTGGCACCCTGCCGCCGGAGATCAACTCCGCGCGGATCTACGCCGGGCCCGGCCCCGGATCGCTGTCGGCGGCCGCGGTGAGCTGGGCGAGCCTGGCCGCCGAATTGCAGACCGCCGCGAGTTATTACCAATCAGTGGTCTCGGGACTAACCAGTGGCGGCTGGTTGGGACCGGCATCGCTATCCATGGCGTCTGCGTTCTGGCCGTATGTGACGTGGACGTCCATGGTTGCCACCCAGGCCGGCGAGGCCGCCAACCAGGCCGCGCTGGCCGTGACAGCCTACGAAACCGCCCTGGCAATGACCGTGCCACCACCAGTGGTGGCCGCCAACCGGGTCCAGCTGGCAACACTGACCGCCACCAACTTCTTCGGCCAGAATTCGCCGGCAATCGCGGCCACCGAGGCCGCATACAGCGAGATGTGGGCGCAAGACGCGTTGGCGATGTATGACTACGCGGCAAACTCGGCAAGCGCGTGCGCGCTGACGGTGCTGAACTCGCCGCCGGAGGTCGTCAATCCGGCTGGGGCGGCCACCCAAACCACCGCGGTCACCCAGGCAACCGCCGCCTCGGGAGCCCAGGCCGCCGCGGTCGCGGGAACAGATCAATTGTCGCTGGCCGGATTGGTTTCCGCGGTTCCCACCATGCTCGGCGGGCTCGCATCACCCACCTCCGCGCTTACCGCGGCGACGTCGTCGCTACTCCCCGAACTCGGCACCACCCCGATCTACGCCCTGCCGAGCTATTTCATGGCGGCCGGCACCCCGCTTTATGCGATGTCGTCCATCCTGGGAATGGCACAGACCGCACAGGGCTTGGCGAACGGAGCTGCCGCGGCCGTGCAGGGGGCGGCGGCGGGGGCGGCCAGCTCGGGGGCGAGCGCGCTCGGATCGTTGGGATCGGGCGTGGTGGGCGGACTGGGCAACGCCGCCTCACTGGGCCCGTTGTCGGTACCGGCCAGCTGGACCAGCGTCATCCCAACGCTGAACGGGGGCGCGATTTCCGGGCTACCCAACGCCGGGCTCGACGCCGCCAACGCGGCGCCAACAGTCCTTGGTGCGGCGCCGCGGGGCGCGTTGGCCGGCGCGCCCAGATCACCCGGGCCCCGATACGGCGTGGTCCCCACGATCATGTCGCGGCCGCCCTCTGGCGGGTACGCGTAAGCCCCGCCATGAGCAGCGGGCGGCTGACTTCCCGGATTCCGTCGGCGATGGTGCACGCGGTGACCGCAATCGCGCGGTGCCGGTCGCCGCACCCTGTTCCGGAAGGAGCGGCGAGTGACACTCGAGGCCACCGCGGGCGCGGTCGCAATAGCCGCACCCCTGCCGGGCGAGACGGGAAGCGCGAGAACATGAACCAGGGCATCCGGTCTGCGCCCGCTGTGCGAATGGCCGTCAGCGGCACCATCGTCGAGCGCCGCGAGTTCGATGAGGTGCTGTCGATCATCGCGTCACGCCTGCAATCCACCTCCCAGGGGTGCCTCTCGGTGGGCTCGGTGAATCTCGACCACCTGTTCCATTTCCGCAAAATCGCGGCCGCGCCCCGCGGTCGGCTGGAATGGCTGCTGCTGGCCGACGAAATGCCGATCGCATGGCGGGGCAAGCTGCTCACGGGCGAGCCATGGCCCCGGATCACCGGGGCCGACCTACTCCCCAGCCTGTTGGAGTTGGCCGAGCGCTCGGGTCAGCGCGTCGGCTTTTTTGGCGGCAGCGCCGGGACCCATCGGCTGCTCGCCGAGTCCTTGGCTACGCGGCACCCGGCGCTGGCAATTTCGGGCATGTGGGCGCCGACCGCCGAGGACATCGAATCATCGTCAGAACACCTGGCGGCCGCTATCCGCAACGCGCGCAACGACATCCTGATCGTCAGCTTGGGCAAACCTCGCCAGGAACGGTGGGTCGACCAGTACGGCTGCGCGACCGGGCCCGGGTTTTCCTGCCGTGCGGCGGTTCCATTGATTTCCTGGCCGGCGCCACCAACCGAGCCCCCGGTTGGATGCAGAAAGCCGGCCTGGAATGGCTATACCGGTTGGCCAGCGAGCCACGCCGGTTGGCCCGCCGTTATCTGTTGCAGGGCCCCATCGCCTTGCTCCGCGCGGCGCGCGCGCAGTTGATCTACTACCCCCACACCTACTGCGGGGGCCCGCCATCGAGTGATCATGTCGACATCCCAGCCTCCGTCCGCGACACCCCCCAGCCCGAACCAGCGACTGCATAAGGGAAAGCGGGCCAGCGTGACCTCGTTGCTGCACCGACGAACCGGTGATTGTCCGGCAACTCCGGATCCCATGGGCTCGCCCAATCGCGACACGGTGCGGCGCTGGCGGCTGCAGTATTCACGCAGTCTGCGCATCACCGACTCGGCGATCGTCTTCGCGGCGGTCATGCTCGCGCAATACGTGCGCTTCGGCGATTCACCGAACAGATCGGGCTACCCGGGCCCGGTCATGACGCTGTTCTCGGTTCTGTTCGCGGCACTGTGGCTGTCGTGTCTGGCGATCTTCAACACGAGATCACAGCACGTCATCGGGGTGGGAATCGATGAATACCGCCGAATCAGCAGCGCATCATTCTGGACATTCGGGGCCATCGCAATGGTCACCCTGCTCGCCAAGATCGACCTGGCCCGCGGCTATCTGGCGGTCGCCCTGCCGGTCGGCACCATCGCATTGCTGGCGAGTCGCAACGGGTGGCGCAAGTATGTCGGCCGCAAACGCGCTCGGGGCCAATGCCAGACGATCGCACTGGCTATCGGTGACCGGCCAGGGGTTTCGCGCCTCATCCATGAACTGGTCCGCAATCCGCGCGACGGCTACTCCGTTGTCGGGGTCTGCATACCGGGTTCGGGGGCGCCGCGCGGCGACGTGCTGCAGGTCGAAGGCCGCAAAGTCCCGAGCCTTGGTGACGAATCCCACGCCCTGGCGGCGATCGACGAATGCGGCGCAGACACGGTGGTGGTGACCCAGACCGAGCAGTTCGGCGTGCACGCGATCAGGAACCTGATCTGGCAGCTGGAGACACTGGACGTGGACCTGGTGGTGTCGCCGGGGGTGATGGACATCGCGCAGGCCCGGCTGACCCTGCGCCCCGTGGCCGGCTTCCCGCTGCTGCATGTCGAAAAACCGCAATACTCAGGGGCGCAACGGTTTCAGAAACGAGCCTTCGACTTCTGCTTCGCACTGACAGCTCTGATCGCCGCATCGCCACTGCTCATCGCCGCCGCCGTCGCTATCAAGCTGACCAGCAAGGGGCCGGTCTCCTACCGCGCCGAACGCATAGGCATCAATGGCCAGCCCTTCACCGTGCTTAAACTTCGAACGATGGTGGTGGGTGCCGACAGCCAAATCGACGGCCTGGTTTCGCTGAATGAGGGCGCCGGCGGCATTCTGTTCAAGATGCGCGACGATCCGAGGGTCACACGGATCGGCCGAATCCTTCGCAGATTCAGCATCGATGAGATTCCGCAGTTCATCAACGTGGCGGCAAGCATCACGAGAAATGCCCGTGAAGCGTCCTCGGTGGATCACGTAAAAATGCCCGCGGAACGGTCGATCCTTGGCAGGCATGGGAAGTGGGCTGTCGATGTCGTCTCGGGCCGAGATCACCGCGAAGTTCGCCAGGGCGTATGTGGGGGCGCCGAAGGCGGACAAGGGGCAGATTCTGGATCAGGTGGTGGCGGTCACCGGCTGGTCGCGTGACAACGCCCGGCGGCGGTTGAGGGCGGCGGCCGCGCCGCCGGGAGCGGGTCGGCAGGTCGCCAAACGGACTCGCCGGCAACGCAATCCGAAGTCCTAGGATGCGCTCAAGGTGTTGCAGAAGGTGTGGGCGGCCTCAGGCGGGCAGTGCGGCCGGTATCTGGCCGCTTCCATGGCACTTCAGTTGGATGCTCTAGAACGCCACGGCGAACTGGTGGACGGCCGTGACCGTTACGGCCCGGCGGTGCGTGCCGAGCTGTTGGCGATGAGCAGCGCCACGATCGACCGCTACCTGCGCGGCGCCAAGGCCCGCGACCAGATCTCGGGTGTGTCGACGACGAAACCCTCCCGCTGCTGCGGTCCTCGATCACCATCTGCAAAGCAGGCGATGAGGCCGAAGAATCTCCGGGGTTCTTCGAAGGCGACACCGTGGCGCACTGCGGCCCGACACTGAAAGGTGAGTTCGCCCGCACGGTCAACCTCACCGACATGCACATCGGCTGGGTGTTCACCCGCACGGTGCGCAACAACGCCCACCCCACATCCTGGGCGCCCTCAAAACCGGAATTACTAAAATCCCTATAAGGTAACGGGTTTGGACTTCGACAACGGCACCGAATTCCTCAATAAGGCGGTCATCAAGTGGGCCGCGGACATGGAGATCTTCTTCACCCGCTCACGACCCTACAAGAAGAACGACCAGGCCACCATCGAGTCCAAAAAACAACCACCTCGTGCGTCGCTACGGGTTCTACTACCGCTACGACACCGACGAAGAACGCGCCGTGCTCAACCGGCTGTGGCACCTGGTCAACGACCGGCTCAACTACCTGACCCCCACCATCAAACCCATCAGCTACGGCTGCAGCCGCGACGGTCACCGCCGCCGGCTCTACGACAAGCCCCAGACCCCCCTGGACCGGCTGCTGGCCGCCGGAGTCCTCTCAGCGGCCCAACAAACAGAGCTGCTCACCTACCGCAACAGCCTCAACCCCGCCGCGATCGCCCACCAGATCGCCGACCTGCAAGCCGCCCTGCTCAGACTCGCCAAAGACAAGACCGAACAGCTCTACCCCGCCGCCATACCCGCCGCTCTACCCGCCCTCAAAGCCGGCATCCGCATCAAAAGCAAGACCACCAGCTGACCCCGATTTCGCGGGCATTCCTTACCTGATGCATGAACCAGGTTTCGCGGGCATTTGACTTGATGCATCACGCGTGGTCAAGCGGGACATGAGCGTGGTCGGGCCCCGGCCGCCGCTGAGTCGAGAAGTCGACAGCTACGACGGTGATGTCCGGCGGCGGCTGTTGGTGAAGCCGGGCGTTACCGGAATATGGCAGGTCAGCGGCCGGTCCCAAATCTCCTGGGAAGAATCGGTCCGGTTGGATCTGTCCTATGTCGACAACTGGTCGATGGCAGGTGATCTCATGATCATCGCCAAAACGGTGAAGGCCGTTCTGGCCAGCCGCGGCGCCTACTAGGTGGCCCGCGAACCATGACCGAACCGACGGTGCCCAGCCCGGTTGTGCCGTCCGTGCCGGTAGCACGTTTGGCGCAGGCGTTCTCGATCCAGCTCATCTGCCGGATACTCGGGATGCTGGCCTCGGTGGTCTCGGTGATGCTGACCGCGCGCTATCTCGGGCCCGGCCGTTACGGCCAGCTCACCATTGCGGTGGCGTTCATCGGAATGTGGGCGAGCCTGGTGGATCTCGGTATCGGCCGGGTCATCGTGCGCCGCGTCACCTCGTCCCCCGACGATCTGGAACGCCTGGTCCGGATCTACAACGGCCTGTCCCTGGTCTATTGCATTCCGATGACCCTGGTGGCGGCGGGATCTGGATTGCTGGTGTATCACGACCACGAGGTGCGAGCCATGCTCGTGGTGCTCTCGTGCCAGCTGCTCATCGTGACGATGCTGACGCGACTGGAACCGGCGTTCCTGGTCACCGTGCGGTTCACCGCCGTGGCCGTCTCCGACGTCGTCGGCCGGTTGGCGACGCTGGGCGTGATCAGCTTTCTGGTGGCCAGCCGAGCCGATGTCATCTGGTTCGCGGTACCGCAACTCATTCAGACGGCGCTGCAGTTGCTGATCCAGAGCCGCGCGGCGTCCCAGCGGGTACGGCTGCGCCCCATCCTCGCGCTGCGAGAGGCCGCAAATCTCTTGCAGGAGAGCCTTTTTCCAATGGGCGTCACGGTCATCACCGTGCTGTACTGGCGCGTTGACGGGGTGATCCTGTCCCTGCTGAACACCCATTCCAGGTCGGCGTTTACGGGTTGGCCTCCTCGATCGCACTCAACACCCTGGTTTTGTCGGTGTTCTTCCTCAAGTCCACGCTCTCCACCGCGACCGAACTGTATTCCCGCGACCTGGCGGCATTCGCCGGTTTCATCCGCCGCAGCGTCGAGCTGATGTATTTCCTTGCCGTGCCGATCGCCGTGGTCGGCGTGCTGGTGGCGCAACCCCTGATCCGGCTCCTGGGCAGCCAGGCGTTCGTCAGCCGCGGTACCCCCACGCTGGCCCGTGATGCATCAAGTCAAGATGCCCGCGAAACCTGGTCCATGCATCACGTAAGGAATGCCCGCGAAATCGGGGTCAGGTGGTGGTCTTGCTTTTGATGCGGATGCCGGCTTTGAGGGCGGGTAGAGCGGCGGGTATGGCGGCGAGGTAGAGCTGTTCGGTCTTGTCTTTGGCGAGTCTGAGCAGGGCGGCTTGCAGGTCGGCGATCTGGTGGGCGATCGCGGCGGGGTTGAGGCTGTTGCGGTAGGTGAGCAGCTCTGTTTGTTGGGCCGCTGAGAGGACTCCGGCGGCCAGCAGCCGGTCCAGGGGGGTCTGGGGCTTGTCGTAGAGCCGGCGGCGGTGACCGTCGCGGCTGCAGCCGTAGCTGATGGGTTTGATGGTGGGGGTCAGGTAGTTGAGCCGGTCGTTGACCAGGTGCCACAGCCGGTTGAGCACGGCGCGTTCTTCGTCGGTGTCGTAGCGGTAGTAGAACCCGTAGCGACGCACGAGGTGGTTGTTTTTTGGACTCGATGGTGGCCTGGTCGTTCTTCTTGTAGGGTCGTGAGCGGGTGAAGAAGATCTCCATGTCCGCGGCCCACTTGATGACCGCCTTATTGAGGAATTCGGTGCCGTTGTCGAAGTCCAAACCCGTTACCTTATAGGGATTTTAGTAATTCCGGTTTTGAGGGCGCCCAGGATGTGGGGGTGGGCGTTGTTGCGCACCGTGCGGGTGAACACCCAGCCGATGTGCATGTCGGTGAGGTTGACCGTGCGGGCGAACTCACCTTTCAGTGTCGGGCCGCAGTGCGCCACGGTGTCGCCTTCGAAGAACCCCGGAGATTCTTCGGCCTCATCGCCTGCTTTGCAGATGGTGATCGAGGACCGCAGCAGCGGGGAGGGTTTCGTCGTCGACACACCCGAGATCTGGTCGCGGGCCTTGGCGCCGCGCAGGTAGCGGTCGATCGTGGCGCTGCTCATCGCCAACAGCTCGGCACGCACCGCCGGGCCGTAACGGTCACGGCCGTCCACCAGTTCGCCGTGGCGTTCTAGAGCATCCAACTGAAGTGCCATGGAAGCGGCCAGATACCGGCCGCACTGCCCGCCTGAGGCCGCCCACACCTTCTGCAACACCTTGAGCGCATCCTAGGAGTACTTCGGATTGCGTTGCCGGCGAGTCCGTTTGGCGACCTGCCGACCCGCTCCCGGCGGCGCGGCCGCCGCCCTCAACCGCCGCCGGGCGTTGTCACGCGACCAGCCGGTGACCGCCACCACCTGATCCAGAATCTGCCCCTTGTCCGCCTTCGGCGCCCCCACATACGCCCTGGCGAACTTCGCGGTGATCTCGGCCCGAGACGACATCGACAGCCCACTTCCCATGCCTGCTGAGGATCGACCGTTTCGCGGGCATTTTTACGTGATCCACCGAGGACGCTTCACGGGCATTTCTCGTGATGCTTGCCGCACGGTGGTCTGCAGCGGCACCGAACTGGTACGCTGCAGACCAACCACAATCCTGACGGCACGAGCGGTGTCGTCAAAGGAGTGCTCTTCGATGCCCACCTGGATCTGCGGCATCAGCGCTTAGGGCACCGATCGCAGTCCGTCGGGCACCGGCGGCGCCGCCGGGCTGCTCTGCAAGGCGGTGTCGCCGTCGATGGCCAGGGTAAGTACGTGATCTCCCGCCCCAGCGGTGTAGAAATCTCCGCAGCGCCCAACGTTGCCCGACACATCCAGCGTCAGGTCAACGCCGGTCCACCGTTGCAGGAGCCGATCCGGAACGTCCGCCCAGCGGTCGATGACACCACTGCTTTCGGTTGGCCAGCGGTCGATGGTCTCCGCGCCGATCGTTGCGACGATCTGACCGGCCATACTCGGCGGTATCGGCGAGTATGAGCCTTGTAGATGCACCCGCATCGAGTGCACCGATCTCGCGAACCGAGTCTGGTCCAGCCCGATGGTAACCCGCGGCTGCAGTCCAACGGAGTTAAGGCCGGGCTGCCCGAGTTCGCGCAGCGTGGTGGTGTCACCGGGCAGGTGCAGGCTGGGCTTGAACGATCCCACCACGGCCTTGGAAGCCAGGGCCAGCTGGGACAGGCTGCTGAACAGCAACGTTATCGATGATTCCGCGGCCGAACCCAGCGGCCCGGAGATCAGCAGCCAGGGCACACCGGTGGCCCCCCGAAGGGAAAGCCCCTCGTCCTGACCCTCTTTGATGACGACTTGGCGTTCCAGCGGTCGCGGCGGCGCCGGCGGGGCGAGCTCCCCTTGGGCAACCGGACCACCGCGATTTCCGGGGCTTGTTTGCCGTAGTTGGCCGCCGCGGCGGCGGCCAACTGGACCACCGCGTCGGACTCGGCCACCGACGGCGATGGCGGCACGAAGATGCCCAGCCGCCGCAGCACCGGCGGCAGGAAATGGGCCACCGTGACGGGCGGCCGCTCCACGCCGACGAAGCTGACCGAGCCGTTGACCAGGCTAAACGGGCTCCACGGGTAGACGCACAAGTCCTCCAATGGCACCAGGTAGGCCCGCAAGATCACGGTCACCGCGTCATCGACCACCGTTGCGTCGGCCAGCGGAATGACAATGGGTGATTGGTCCGCCGCGGGCAGGTTCACCCTCGCGATTTCGCGGTCGTTTTGGGTGACCGTGATCAAGCCGGAGCGCAGATTGACCGGCAGTACGGCGGTCGCGTTCAACGCGGTCGGTTTGAGCCCGTGCGGGGCGGGAATGGTCAGCTGCTGGGTGCCCTGCAGACCATAGAACGACAAGACGGAGTTGTATCCGAGACTGCTCAACGTCATGGTCGGCGCGTCCACGAGCGTGGTATCGGTCTCCTCGGGCGCACCCCAGGACGCCGGCGCGCTCAAGGCCAGGAATCCGACCACGCTGGCCAGCGCCAGAGCCATGCGAGCTATGCGCACAGAATTGCGGTACATCAATATGCCTCAATACGTTCCAGGAAATCCGGCCTGATCAACTTCCGCAGACACGAAAGATGTTCTGCCTCAAGGAAAATAGACGTCGCACAGCAGGCCGAAATGGTAATAGAGCACCCCTCACAGGTGCACACTACTACAGATCGGCGCCGAACCTGTGGGTAACGTTCGACCTGGTCACGCAGCCGGCGAGGCACTTACGCGGTGTCGTTGACCCGCCTGAGCCAACCAACAAGCCGCGCCGCTGTTTGGTTGGCGCCACCGCAGATGGTTAAGGTGACGGCGTGGCCAAGCGCAGCGATCAACGGCCAACGCCGCGCGGCCACCGCCGTCGCTGCCAATACCGTCGCGACAAGCCCCAATTCACGGGGGCGCAGCAAACATACAGACATTCGGCGGTGCTCGATTGACCGGCGGGTTGCGAGACATCCTGTCCCCGTCGCGGCTCACCCACATCGTTGATGTTGGGGCCAGCCGAAGCTGCGGCGACTGGCCGTACACGGCCATGCTCAACGCGGGCCTGTGTCACCTCACCGGCTTCGAACCGGGGCCCGAAGCGTTGCTCGAGTTGCAGCGCACGCGCGGCCCCAACGAGTCCTACCTGCCCTACGCCCTCGGCGACGGCACGCCACAGACTTTGCAGGTCTGCCCGCCACCGGGGGGAAATGACCAGCCTGCTCGAACCCGACCCGACAACGCAGGGGTTGTTCACGCTCTTCGATCCGTTCGGCAAGGTGATCGAGCGCCTCCCGATCCAGACTCATCGCCTCGACGACATCGGTGAAATCGAACATCTTGATCTCTTGAAAATCGATATCCAAGGCGGCGAACTGGCTGTTTTTCAGAACGGCCGGGAAAAACTGGCCGAAGTGGTGGCAGTTCAGACCGAGGTCTCATTCATCACCTTGTATCGGGATCAGCCGCGCTTCGGGGATGTCGACCTGGAACTACGCAGTCAGGGGTTTGTCCCGCACTGCATCCCCAACGCTGTGAAGAGATGGGTGATCGGCGACTTTGTCGTCGGTGGGAGTCCAAGCCGCCCACTGAACCAGATCCTGGAAACCGACATCGTCTACGTCCGGGACTTCTTTGACCCCGACGCAATGACCGCCGAACAGCTCAAGCACCTGGCAATGATTTCGCATCATTGCTATGGCTCGTTCGACCTGGCCTTCCGGTGCGTGCAGCTGCTGCAGGCCAGGGGCGCGGTGGGCCCCGCAAGCGCGCAACGCTACCTGGATATTTACCGGCGCGCGGTTCACCACAAATCAGCGCTCTGGCGCGCGCAAAACGGCGCTAGCCGGCTAAAGCATCGACTGCGGGCGAGCGCCGCGAAGTGGACCCGTTCACCAGGTCGGGGTCGTTGAACTCTGGCCGAACCCGGCGGCGCGGTGCACGGCGTTGGCGGACTTGACCGGCTCCGCCTTGCGGATCACGTAGGTGAGGTTATTGTGCCGCCAGGCCAGAACACCAAAGGACAAGGCCCACAGCGCTTTTGCGTATGCCCGAACGATCCGGACCCGTAAGCCTTTGCCCCGGACGTAATAGGTGTGCCCGCGCTCTCCGACAATCGTGCACTCGTTGTTGTCGCAGAACGCCCGTATGCCGTGCCGGGAGATGACCGGCGCATGGTAGGTGCGAAACGGCGGATGGCCGGGCTTCCCGGCGTCGGGGTAACCCACGAAGTAGCGGTAGTAGGCCAGATGAGCCGAAAACGGTGTGTGCCGCGTGGTCCAGCCGTAGACCGCGTCGCGGTCCGGGATACGCAGCAGCAGCAGCCCGCCAGGTTTGAGCCCGTCGAGCATCAACGCGAGCGCGGCCTCGGCGTCGTGGATGTGCTCGAGCACGAACGAGCTGTAGATGACGTCGTAGCGCCCGGGCGGGATCGTTCCCTTGACGGTCAAATCACCCAGGATCGCCTCGTCGAGGTCTCCGACCTTCTCAACACGCCTTTGCAGCGCATCAGCATTGAGGTCGATACCGGTCAACCGATAATCGATGCCATCCAGATTGATTGGCCATTCGAGCCCACATCCGGCTTCGAGTATCTCCAGCGGACCGCCGAGACTTTTGATGACCGAGGAACACAGCGCCACTTCGTCGCTCCAGCTGTCGACGGTCTTCAAGTCCGTTCGACTGCTCATCTAGGTCCTGTCTGCTAATTGCGGACGCGGTGGTAGGTGATGATGGCGGCCAGGGTGGCACCGCCGAGGTAGGTCAGGGCGTATTTGTCGTAGCAGGTGGCGACCGCGCGCCAGTGTTTAAGCCGGTTGAAGCTTCGCTCGACGGTGTTGCGGTGCTTGTAGATTCGGCCTGAGAACCCCGGAGGCCGTCCTCCGTTGCGGCCTTTGGCTTTGCGGCGGGTGATCTGGTCGCTGCGCTCGGGGATGGTATGGGCGATCTTGAGCCGGCGCAGCTGTGCCCGCGTCGAGTCATAGGAGTACGCCTTGTCCGCCAGCAGGCGAAACGGGGCGTATGAGTTGCTGCACCGGGCGGCCAGCAATGGCCAAAGCATCGGATTATCACCGGCTTGACCGGCCGACAGTGCCAGGGTGACCGGACTGCACAGCTGGTCGGTCAAGGCGTGGATCTTGGTAGTCAGCCCGCCGCGGGAACGCCCAATGGCGTGGTCATCGGGCTCATCGAGATATTTCTTGTAATTCGACAGATCCCCCTGTGCGGCGCCCGGAGCGCGCTCCGGCTGCGTGTCGGTGGGCGCGCACACTGGTCGAATCGACCGACAACAGTGCGCCCAGGTCGGCGTCCTCGGCGTCGAGGTCAGAGGCGATCGCCGCGAAGATCCGCGCGTAGATGCCATCGACCGACCAGCGTAGATGCCTCTCGGCCACCGATTGCCAGGGACCGAAGTGCTCGGGCAGGTCACACCACGGAGATCACGTACGGTAACGCCAGATAATGCCCTCCAGAGTACGTCGATGATCGTTCCACGGCCGGCCACGCCGCCGCCCCGCAGGCAACACCGCCACGATCAGCGACCACAAATCATCAGAAATCGCATGCGTCCGCATCACCCAAACAGCATCAGCCAAAACACCATTCACATTAAGCAGACACGCCCTAGAGGTGGCACCGGTCGATGTTGCCGGCCCAGTCGTTGATTGGTTGGTATTGGCATGTGCGGCAACGGGTTGCAGTGTCTTGGTCGGTGCACCAGTCGAAGACCGCGGGCGGCGCTACATCGCGATGGTGCTGGTCGACTCCTCGGGCGCTGAGGTCGTCTACCGCAAGACGCACCTGGGCGCCGCCGAAAAGGCGCGGTTCCGGCCAGGTCCCGGCCCCCGAACGATCGACCTTGACGGGTGGCGCATCGGGTTGGGGATATGTCGTGACACCGGTGTGCCCGAGCACGTGCGGGGCACCGCGCGGCTCGGCGTGGACCTGTATGCCTGCGGTGTCGTTCATCATGACTGGGAACTCGGCGAGCAACGGCACCGTGCTCGCACCATTGCCGCGACGTGCGACGCGCCGGTTGCCATGGCAAGCTTCGCCGGGCCCACCGGAGGTGGCTACCTACACACAGCGGGCCACTCGGCTATCTGGTCGGCGACGTCGATGCTGGTAGCCGAGGCCGGCGCCGGACCGGACCAGATCGCGCACGCCACGATCGGCCGGACCCCGCCGGGTCGGGCCCGCGACGATCACACCCCGAAGACGGCATAGATGCTGACGGTGGTGAACCTGTCGAAGCGCCGCCAGTGCCGGCGCGCCCTCTCCAATGCGGGCAACAACCGCTTGGCGCCCCGGTTGTAGCCGATGTCGAGTTGTCGCAGTCCGCTGTTGTCGAACGCCGCCCGGAACTGATCGGGGGTGTTGCCGTTGAGGCCGATGTCCAACAGCGAGCCCACCGGATGGCCGTATTTGCGTGCTGCGGCCGCAAACACCAGCCGTTTCGGCAGGATCGCGTGCGCCCAGGGCACCTTCAAGCCGGTGCGCCCATGGTCGCCGAAGGGGCTGTAATACAGCGGGCTGAATCCCGCGTAGATGCGCCCGCCGGGCCGGGTCAACCGTTCGCCGAGGGCCCGAAGCAACGACGCCACGTCGGCAACATGCTCGAAGGTGTCCTTGGAAACGATCACGTCGAACGGTTCGTCCACCGGAAGCGACCGCACATCGACCGCCCGAAACTTCACCCGATCGGCCAGCTCGGGAAATCGCTGCGCCAGGTTGCGATTGGCGAACGCGACGCGCCCTTCATCCAGATCCACGCCGAGCACGCTGGCGCCGGCCTGGGCGATGTCGATCGACAACACGCCATGGCCGCAGCCGACGTCGAGGACCCGCTTGCCCGCCCAGTCGGGGACAACGCCGAACCGACGCCAATACTCTTTGTTGGACTCCGCCTGCTCATCGAAGTACTGCCGGGCGTACTCTTCGCTCTCGGTCAACGCCACCCGACCCATCCGTGTGTCGGCATGGCACCGCCGCCGGCCACCGTGCCTGTCGTCATCGTCGTACCTTATGAGAACACCGTCGGGGATGGTTGGTTGACATCGTCATCGCCGGGACGGGTGCGGATCGCCAGCCAGGCTGGCCCACAACCGCGTCAGCTGCTGATACCAGCGGTCGAGCCCGAACTCACCGGCCCGCTCTCGGGCGACCCCGCCCAGGCGGGCGCGCAGGTTCTCATCGGTCACCAGGGCGCCGAGCGCGTGCGCGAGCTGATCGGCGTGGGCGGGCCCAACGAGCAGGCCGTTGACGCCATCGGTGACCACTTCGCCGATGCTGCCCGCCGTTGTCGTCACCGGGGCCAGCCCGTTCGCCATCGCCTCGAGCAACGCCATGGGCAGGCCCTCGTTGCGGCTGGGCCACACGAAAATGTTTGCACGGCACAGCAACTCGTCGCGCGCCATCGGATCGAGCCAGCCCACCACGTCGATCGTCGCGCCCAGACCGGCCTCGGCGACCGCCGCACGCACCTGGTCGACGTCGCCGTCCCCGGCGAGCGTGGCCAGCAGCCGGTTGCGCACCGTCTCATCGAGTGCCGCTACCGCGTCGATCAGGTCATAGCTGCCCTTGCGCACGCCCAGCCGCCCCAGGGCCACCGCATGCACCCGCTGGACCCCAGCTGATTCACCGGGGTGTTCGGAATTCGAACCGCGTTGGGTAGCAGGCTGATCCGGTTGGTGGGCAACCGCGGCCGGCTGGCGTACTCCTGGACATGACTCTCCCCCAGCACCACCCAGTGATCGGCGGCCAGCATCCGGCGCACCGCCGCCCGAGCGGGCGGCGCGAGCTGATCGAACCAGCCGCCGAAGTCGTAGCTGTGGGCATGCACAATCGCCGGTGTACCGGTCAGTCGCGCCGCTAACAGCGGCAGGGCTTTGCGAATCACGCTGCCGCCGTGGGCCAGATGAACATGCAGGACATCGGTGCGCTTGCGCAGCACCAGCCAGGTGGCGCGCAGCATTCCGCGGACACCGAGCATCAGCCGCGGCCATAGCGGGCCGTCGATGAACGTGGGCACCGCCGTGATGTGGATGCGCGGGTCAGGATGGGCCGCCATCAGCGCGATCACCGTGGCCATGCCGCCCCGGCTAGTCGCCGCGGCCGGGGCCGGGCCGACCACCAGCACGCGCAGCCGGTCCTGCGACGTCGGCACCCCGACCGAGTTCACTCGGGCGCGCGAGCCGGCGCCGGCGCCGCCTCGGTATCCGCGGCCTGGGCATCGGCGCCGGCGCGTCGCTGCGTGGCAAATCCCATCGTCAATCCCAAGACCAGGCCCAATCCCAGGGCGTCCACCGGCATCTCCGGCAACGGCCAGATGGCGGAGATGGCCAGCATGGCGATGCTGGTGGCCGCACCGATCTTGGCGCGGTCCGACCCGCGGCGCAGCGCACCGAACAGCGGGGGCAGGGCGAAAATCGCAAACAACGCCATGCCCACTGCCCCGGCCTTGGCCAGCCACCAGAGATAGAAGTTGTGGGAGAAGGTCGGGTAGACCTTCATCGTGAAGTCGTCGGGGTCATCTCCGTACGGTTGCTGATAGGCGTAGCCCAGGCCGTGGCCGAACACCGGGGCTTCCGCGATCGCGCGGTCGAGGCTGTCGATTTCACGCAGCCGATCTTGCGTCGATTCGTCGACCGCGAGCGCGCCGCCAGAAAGGCCATGCAGCACACGCTGGTTGAATGCGGTGAACTAATCGGCGAGCCACGCCCCGGCCCTGGACTGCTGCAGCAGAAACAATGAGGTCGGCACCGAAAACGCGACAACCGCGGTGCCGACCAGGAAAAGCGTGGCGGTGCGGCGCAGCGCCGCCCAGCTGAAGGTGGCCAGCAACGCGATGACGGCGGCCACCGCCAGCGAGATCAGCACGTGGCGGGCGAAGGCCAGTAACACGATGATCAACGCGGGCAGGCCCAGCGCGACAAAGAAGGCCGGCTTGACCCGGCCGACGATCACCGCGGCGACCAATGCGCTCAGCACGGCGGTGGCCGGTGTTTGTGCGGACAAGATGATGCGCAGGGCCTGGTCGGCTCCCGTTGTCTCGGCAAGGCTTTCCGCCCGGCCAGCCAGCCGGATCGCATGCACCGAGCCGACAATGGCCATGCCCGCCGAGAACCACAGCGTCACGACCATCGTGACGATCGCCGTCCGCAGGTAATTGCCGTACACGACCAACAGCGCCAAGACGAACCCGCCGGCCATCTCCAACAGGTTTTGCGCTGACCGCATCACCACCCAGTCGGGATGTCCAAGCACCAGTCCGACCACCGCATACAGCAGCACCGCCACCGCGAAGATGCCGGGCAGCACGAAATCGGAGACCCGCGGTCGCACCAGTGGAATCAGGTAGCAGATCGCCAGCACCAACGCCACCTGATACGCGTAGATCACGCCCGGGCCGACGACCTTGCCCACGTGCAGGCTTGCCGGCAGCGCCGCGAATGCCAAGAACAGCGCGATCCCTACCATCGCTTCGGGTTTCGCCCAATACACGACCAGGCTGAACATCCCGGCGATCAACATCACGCCTTGGCCAGTGTGACGCACCGACAGCACGCCGAAAACGAAACATCCGAACAAGAACACCGCGAGCAGTGCCGCACCCATCGCCAAGCGATAGCGACGCGGCAGGTAGAGGATCACGACAGCCCGCTTATCTTTCCGCGGTAGATCCGGGCCGCGGCGCTGGTGTGGCGCGAAATTCGGGCGTCGGTCAATACGGTGCCGACGACGTTCGCCCCGGCCGCGCGCAGCGCCGACAGCGCGTCGTCAACTTCATCGACGGTGGTGCGTCCCGCGCGCACCACCAGCACCGTGGCTTGAACGGCCCCGGCCAGCAAACCGGTATCGGCGGTGGCCAGCACCGGCGGGCCGTCGATCACCAGGCGGGAAAAACGTGCCGAAAGATCCATCAGCACGCTGTCGATCACTTCCGGCAGGTAGGCGTTGGCCGACGCGGTCTCGCGGCGGACACTTCGCGACGCCAGAATGAACAGCTTCGAGATCCGGGTGGGCTTGACGACTTCCAGCGCGATCTCGGGGTTGGCCAACGCGTTGGCCAACCCTTCTCTCGATTCAACCTTCAGCAAGCCGGCAATCACGGGCCGACGGGTGTCGCCCTCGACCAAAAGTACGTCTTCACCGAGTTCGGCCAAGGACAGTGAGAGATTCAGCGCGGTGGTCGTGGTTCCCTCGCCGGCGAACGGCGCCGCCGCCACCAGGCGGCGGGCCTGCGGCCCCATCGCCCGCAGCAGGCGGGTACGCAGCCCGCGCACCGCATCGTCGATGGCGGCGTCGGTACCGAACTGCGGCACGCCGCCGCGCCGGCCGGGAAGCTCGGCCAACGTCGGCAGACCCGAAAGCTGGTCGAGCTGCCGGCGGCTATGCACGGTGCGATCACTGGCCTCACGGGCCAGCGCCACCGCGATGCCGAGCAGCACCCCGGCCGCAAGCCCCATCACCAAGTTGCGCTTGGGCAGCGGCCGGCTGGGACAAACGGGCACCTCGGCCCGCTTGACCACCGTCACCCTGGCCATCGGCGCGGTGGGCGGCGCCTGCTGCTGCGGTTCGGCGCCGAGTGCGCGCGGGCCCGAACCGAGCGTACCGACCAGCGTGGCGAACGAATCGGCCATGCCCCCGGCGAGCAACGCGGCGCGCTTTGGATCGGTGTCGGAAACCGCGATGGTGAACAGCATTGATTTCGGCGTGTATTTCACCTGGGTCTGCTGCACCAGAGCTTCGGGGCTAATCGGCAGCTGCAGCTGACTGATGGCGCGTTGCGCCACCTCACGGCCCCCGGCGATCTCGGCATATGACGACAACAGGTCTTGTGCGGCCTGCCCGCCCCAGTACACGTCGTTGACGTCGGTCTGCCCGGATACCGAGATGAAGATGGTGGCCGAGGATTGATAGACCTTGGTCTGGAATGCGGTGACGGCTGTCGCGCCGGCCAGACACGCGAGCAGCGCGCCGACCACAAGTTTCCAGCGCTTGGCGAGGGTCTGAACAAAGGTGCGGAAATCCATCCATTACCCCCTCTGAGCCGGCGCCACACAAAGAGGGCCGATCGCGTTCCCTGGGCACCCGCACTGGGAATTCCTCTGGAATTATGCAGCATTCTCGCCGTCGCGCAGGAGATACGGCGGTCCTTGCCCCCGGACCCGGCACCGACATCCGGACCAGCCTCGACCAGCCCCGACACCGCGCGGTGGCCGCCAAGCGCGCAGCGCTGACCACGCCGGTTCGCGTAGCGTGTCACCGACAAGCCGCGGCGCAGACGCGTTCCCGCCCGGCAATGGCTTGGCCGTAGGAGATGCCGATGCGACGCCAGGCTCACGATCGCGAGGGAAGACTGCCGCCGATGACGGCCGCGGCCCGGACCAAACGGTGGCTCGCTCCGGTGGCCCGAACCGTCGCGCCGGGTCTTTTCTGGCAACGCAAGTACCGGGTGCTGCAACGCCTCGGGGAATCCCGCGCCGATGTCCGGCTGGCCGCGTCGCTGTGCGATCCGGATCGCATCTCGGTGGACATCGGGGCCGACGTCGGCGAGTTCGCCATCGCGATGCTGGCCTCGTCACGCTCGGTCGTCGCGTTCGAGCCCCGGCCCGCCCAGGCGCGCGAGCTGGCCTCGATGTTCGACGCGGTCGGCGCCGCGGTGCGGGTGGAAGCGGTGGCGCTATCCGACAAGCCCGGTTGCCTGTCCATGCGCGTCCTGGAGTCCGAACCGGGCCGCAGCACGATAGACACCGACAATGCCCTGGGCGATGTGGCTGGCCGCATCCGAAGCATCGACGTAGCGGTCAAGCGCCTCGACGATCTGCGGTTGAGCGACGTCGGCCTGATCAAGGTCGACGTGGAAGGCCACGAACTGGCGGTGTTGCGGGGCGCCACCGACACTCTCATGCGCAACCGGCCGACGATTCTGGTGGAAGCCGAGGAACGCCATCGCCCCAACGCCGTGGCCGAGATCACCACCCTGTTGGGCGGACTCGGGTACCGGGGCTTCTTCGAACTCGGCGACGAGCGGCGCCCGATCGCCGAGTTCGACGTCGCCCGGCATCAGAACCCGGCGAGCATCGGCGGCCCGCGGGATGGCTGGGCGCCCCGGGGCGTCTACGTCAACAATTTCGTCTTCGTCCCCTAGACCGGGCCGTCACCCGGTAACCGCCGGCCGAACGGAAAAACCCCGGCCAACGGCCGGGACATCCGCCACGCGACTCGGCGCTCACTTGTGAACCGAGTCTGCGAATCTGTGGAGCTAGGGAGAATCGAACTCCCGACCTACTCGATGCGAACGAGTCGCGCTACCAACTGCGCCATAGCCCCTGAACGCTATGCAGGCTACCAGCCGCGGCCGCAACGGCCGAACCGCCTGCCCCTACTGGCCGACGGCGCGCGGCAAGTCCCGCGGCCAGCCGTAGCCGCGCACCGGGCCGGCGTAGTCCAGATGCTCGAAGATCGGGTCCTCGTCGTCGATCTCGAGCACCACCGCGCCGGGACGTCGCAGCCGTGACGGCACCACGTCGTAGTCGCGGTCGTGGGTGTTTTCCACCCCGAGCCGCGCCCGGGCCTGTCGTTGCATCCGGCGCCGGCGCACCTTGGCCTCAATGCGGGTCTGGCGGCGCAAATACGCCAGGTAGAGCATCGTCACCACGGTGGCTGCCGAGCAGAGCCACCACGCGGCAGCCGTCACTTCGAAGGCGGCAATGGCCGAGCCGACCAGCACCACTGCCATCGCCACCAGCATGCGTTTACGGAAGGCGTACTTGCGAGCGCTGACCGCTGCGGCGGTCTTGGTGTCGTATCGGCGCCGCCGCGAGGCACCGGAGGTGTACCTCGGCGTCGGCTCGTAGCCCTCTTCGTCGTCGGCTTGCGCCGCCAAACCGGAAGTGTCGTCCAGGTATTCGTAGTCATCTTCGGCGTGCTCGTGGTTGGCCGCGCGCGCCACGAAGAGCTCCGCGGTGTCAAGTTCGGAGTCGTCGGCCAATTCCGGCTCATCAGCTAGCTGCGGCTCGTCAACGGGCTCTTCTTCGCCGTCGAGTTCGGCCTCGGTCACCGCCGTGCCGGCCGCCCGCGCCGTCGGCTGCTCCTGCACCGATCGAGCGCCGGGGCCCAGGCAGAGCACACCCGAGTCTTCCTCGACGACATCGACATCGAGGTAGTCGGGCTCGTCGACCGCGGCGTCGCGGGTGGCCGCCACCTTCATGATGACCGCACCCTGGCTGCCCGTGTCCTGGGCTACCTCGTCATCGCCGTGCGCCAACTCCGGGATTTGGTCGGTTTCAGGCTCGGCGTCGTCCTCGTCCTCGTCGTCGTCATCGGCGTGGGCGTCGTGGTCCCAGTCTCGCTGGTGTTTCCAGTCAGGGTCGCTGCGATGACCGGCGGCCGGACCGCCGCGCTTGACCAGCCGCGAGCTCGCGCCCCCGTTAAGCACCCTGGTAGCCAAGGCGACGTCGCTGGTGCGACGGACCGCTTCGCGTTTGCTGATCAGCATGGGTACCAGCACAAACAGCCACAGCACCACCAGCGATATCCACAACAACGACTGCGGGATGCTTGGCATAGTGACCTGCTCTCTTCGGTTCCGATCCCCGCGAGGCACATCAGTGGCCAACGCGGCCGGGTCAAAAGCGCCCAAGGGCAATTACACACCTGTAATTTGCCTCCCACAAGCACCACACGCCACACGTGTCGCGATAGCCCCAATTTTCCCTAGGGCTCCCGCCAGCGGGATTTCGCCATTCGCACCGGCCGGTTTGCCGCCGGCACTCAGAGCCGGCTGGCTTGCCCCGCGCGAACCAGCGTCGAGACCACCGACCCTTCGACCTCTTCGACGGTGAGGCCAACCAGCAGGTGATCGCGCCATGCCCGGTCCACCTCGAGGTAGCGGCGCAACAGCCCCTCCTCGCGGAACCCGACCTTCGCCAGCACCGCTCGGCTGGCCGCGTTCTCCGGGCGCACCGTGGCTTCCACCCGGTGCAGCCCCACCGGCCCGAAGCAGTGGTCCAGCCCCAGCGCCACCGCACCGGTGGCTATTCCCCCACCGATCTGCGAGCTGGCGACCCAATAGCCGATCCAGGCCGAACGCAGCGCCCCGTGCACCACGTTGCCGACGGTCAGCTGGCCACAGAACCTGCCGTCCAGCTCGATCACATACGGCAGCATCCCGCCCTTGCGCGCCTCCGAGCGCAGCCCCGAGCACACCGCCGGCCAGGCCGCGACCGAATGCCGGATGGTCCAGTCGCCCTCCGCGCTGGGCTCCCACGGTTCCAGGTGAGCGCGGTCGGCCAGCCGGGTCCGGCTCCACTGCGCGCCGTCGCGCATTCGAACCGGGCGCAGCCGGATCACGCCGGCACGAACCCGCAGCGGACCGACATCCATCGGCCAACCGGGATGGCGCTGCCCAGCGCGCATGAGGTTCACGAAGATCTTGCCGTGGGTCGCTCTACCCGTGCTGCGCCAGGAAGGCGACGTCAACGATCTCGCCGGTACGGATCTGTTCGGCTCCGGTGGGTACCACAACCAGACAGTTTGCCTCGGCCAGCGTGGCCAGCAAGTGCGAGGATGCCCCCGGAGCCCCGCCCAGCGCCTGTACCAGGTATTCGCCGCTCTCCTGATCCCGCATGAGCTGGCCGCGCAGGTAGCCCTTGCGGCCGGCCACCGAGGTGATCGGCGACAGCGTGCGGGCCTGCACGATCCTGCGCATCGGTTGGCGTTTGCCCAGGGAGAGCCGGATGAGCGGACGAACCATCACCTCGAACACCACCAAGGCGCTGACCGGGTTGGCGGGCAGCAGAAACGTCGGGACCCGATCGCGGCCGAGTTGGCCGAACCCCTGAACGGATCCCGGATGCATCGCGATGCGCACCACTTCCATATCGCCGAGCTCGGAAAGCACCGAGCGAACCGCCTCGGCGGCCGCGCCGCCCACTCCGCCGGCGATCACCACGACCTCAGCCCGGTTGATCTGGCCCTCGACGATCTCGCCGAGTTGCTTGGGGTCGTTGCTGACGATGCCGACCCGGTTCACCTCGGCGCCGGCGTCCCGGCCGGCGGCCGCCAGCGCGTAGGAGTTGACGTCGTATACCTGCCCATTGCCCGGCGTGCGGGAGATGTCCACCAGCTCCCCGCCCACCGCCATGACCGACAGCCGCGGCCGCGGGTGCACCAGCACCCGTTCGCGCCCCACCGCGGCCAATAGCCCGACCTGGGCGGCCCCGATGATGGTGCCGGAGCGCACCGCGACGTCACCGGGCTGCACATCGTCACCGGCATGGCGCACGTAGGCGCCCGACGGCGCCCCGCGCAGCACCCGAACCCGATTCATTCCGCCATCGGTCCACCGCAGTGGCAGGACCGCGTCGGCCAGTGTCGGTAACGGGGCCCCGGTCTGCACCCGAACCGCCTGCTTGGGCTGCAACCTGGTGGGTGTGCGAGCACCGGCTTCGATGGTGCCCATCACCGGCAGCGTGACCGCATCACGGCTGGTAGCGCTGCCGTCGTCGACAAAGAACTCGGCGGCGCCGGAGGCGAGGTCTTGCCCGACCCCCACCACGTCGACGCTGCGCACCGCATACCCGTCGATGGCGGCCTGATCAAAACCCGGAAGGGGACGTTCGGTGACCACTTCTTCGGCGCACATCAGGCCCTGCGCCTCGGCGATGGCAACACGGATCGGCCTCGGGGCCACCGCGGCGGCCGATATTCGGGCCTGCTGCTCCTCTACAGAACGCACAGCGCGCCTTTCCGTCGAGCCAAGTGGGCGAGCTGGGCCCAACCCGCTCGGCTACTGCTCGGTCAGGCCCAATCGCGCCACCAACCATCGCCGCAAATCCGGGCCGTAGTCGTCACGATCCAATGCAAAGTCAACCGCAGCCTTGAGGTAGCCGCCGGGATTTCCCAAGTCGTGTCGGGATCCGCGGTGCACCACGACATGGACCGGATGCCCCTCGGCGATCAGCAGCGCGATCGCATCGGTGAGCTGAACTTCACCCCCGACGCCGCGCTCGATCCGGCGCAGCGCATCGAAGATGGCGCGGTCGAGCACGTAGCGTCCCGCGGCCGCGAACATCGACGGCGCGTCTTGGGTCTTGGGCTTTTCGACCATCCCCTTGACCTTGAGAACATCGGGATTTGCCGCCCATTCCCCGCCCGGCACCGGCTCGACATCGAACACGCCGTAGGCGCTGATCTCGTCGGGGGATACCTCGATGGCACACAACACCGTGCCGCCCAGCCGGGCCCGCACCTTCGACATCGTCTCCAGCACGCCGGTCGGCAGCACCAGGTCGTCGGGCAAGAGCACCGATACGGCGTCCTCATCATCGGACAGCGTCGGCTCGACACAGCTGATGGCATGCCCCAGTCCGAGCGGCTCGGCCTGCACCACGGACTCGACCTTGATCAGCGCCGGGGCCCGGCGAACCTTGGCCAGCATGGCCGTCTTGCCGCGGGCCTCCAAGGTGCCCTCGAGCACCAAGTCCTCGACAAAGTGCGCGACAACCCCGTCTTTGCCCTCCGAAGTGACGATCACCAGCCGCTCGGCACCGGCGGCGGCCGCCTCGGCGGCCACCAGCTCGATACCGGGCGTGTCGACGACCGGCAGCAGCTCCTTGGGCACCGTCTTGGTCGCAGGTAGGAACCGCGTGCCCAGGCCGGCAGCGGGAACGATCGCCGTAAAGGGGATCGCAACTTCTTGTGACATCGTTCAAACGATAACCTCGCCAGGAATCGCCGAGTCGGTCCGGCCGGTAGAAATCGTGACCTGTCATCGTTGAGGCCATGACGTCGGTGAACAAGGCGGCGATGCGGGCGCGGCTCCGGCAGGCCCGGCGCCTGGTCCCCGGCGACGTTCACGCCGCCGAAGCCCTGCTCCTCGACGCACACTTGGCGCAGGTCATCGACGGTGGCGCCACCGTCTGCGGATACGTTCCGGTCGGCACCGAGCCGGGGTCGATCACCATGCTCGACGTGTTGTTGCAGCATGGGGCGCGGGTGCTGCTGCCGGTCGCCCGCACCACCGACGGCGACGGCCCACTGCCGCTGATGTGGGGCGAGTATCGGCCCGGTGAGCTGGTGCGCGGCCACTGGGGACTGCTGGAACCGCCGGCGCCCTGGCTGCCGGAGTCAGCCGTGGGCCAGGCCAGCCTGGTGCTGCTGCCCGCCCTGGCCGTCGACCTCGAGGGTGTCCGGCTCGGCAAGGGGCTGGGCTTTTACGACCGGTCCCTGACCAACCGCAACCCGCAAGCCCGCCTGCTGGCGATCGTGCGCGACGAGGAGGTGGTCGACCGGTTGCCCTCCGAGCCGCACGACGTGCGGATGACGCACGCGATTACCCCCCAGCGCGGGGTCATTTCCTTTCCACACCGGGAATGATCGAGCTCACGTGGCGGTTCTAGCACTTGAAACGGTAGAGTGCTAACCCAGACTGACCAAATCCGGAGGTTTCTGTGCCGACCTACAGCTACGAGTGCACTGAGTGCAGCAACCGCTTCGACGTTGTGCAGTCGTTCACCGACGACTCGCTCACCACGTGCGAGGAATGCTCCGGTCGGCTGCGCAAGCTGTTCCACGCAGTTGGCGTCGTGTTCAAGGGCAGCGGTTTCTACCGCACCGATAGCCGCGAAGCGACGAAGAAATCGAAGAGCTCCAGCGGCGGGTCGTCGTCGAGCGAATCTTCCAGCAGCTCCGGGTCGAGCGATGCCAAGACGTCGAGCACGTCGTCGAGCTCCAAGGAGAAGTCGACAAGCAGCGCCACCCCGGCCGCAGCCAGCACATCCAGCTAGCGGGTTATCCACAGGGAGCCGTCTGACCGGCACCCGCCGCCCCGCCACCCGCCTACCGTTTGCACCGTGGCGGATCCCTCGCTGAACCCAACCCTGCTCAGCCGCATAGCGGTGTCGGTGCGTCCCGAGTGGACCCGGACCGTCCTGACCCGCCGCGTTGTCGCGGGCGTTCTGGTCGTGCTGGCCGCCGTCGCCGCCCTGTGGCCCAGCCCCGACACCAACCTCTGCGAGGTGGTGGTTGCCGCGCGTGACCTGTCGCCGGGCACACCGTTAACCATCGCGGACGTCCGCCTGGAAACGCGTTCGGCCGCAACCCTTCCCGACGGATCCCAAACCGATGTGGGCGCATTGGTCGGGGCGACACTGGCCAGCCCCACCCGGCGCGGCGAGGTGCTCACCGACGTCCGAATCCTGGGCAGCCGGCTGGCCGAGTCCACCGCCGGCCCCGGCGCCCGGGTCGTGCCACTGCATCTGGCCGACAGTGCGCTGATCGATCTGATCCGGGTCGGCGACGTCGTGGACGTCCTGGCCGCGCCGCCCGCCGACGCGCCGGCGGCCAATCAGCCCTCCCCACCGGCCGCGAAGGTCGTGGCCACCGACGCCGTCGTCGTGCTGGTGTCGGCCAAGCAGGAGCTACAAACGCACGCTGACCGCGTAGTGTTGGTTGCGCTGCCGGCTCGCCTGGCGAACATGGTGGCGGGCTCTGCGCTTGGGCAGACTCTCACCCTGACCCTGCACTGAGCAGCTCGCCGCCGTTGCACAGGTGATCGACAGCAAACGCGGTCCAGTCTCGGTCCATTCCTGAAGGGACATCCCAATGCTCAAAGGGTTCAAGGAGTTTCTCTCGCGGGGCAATATCGTCGACCTGGCCGTCGCCGTGGTCATCGGTACGGCATTCACGGCGCTGGTCACCAGGTTCACCGACAGCATCATCACGCCGCTGATCAACCGGGTGGGCGTCAACGAGCAGTCCGATCTGGGCATCTTGAAGATCGGCATCGGCCGCGGCCAGAGCATCGACTTGAACGTATTACTCTCGGCCACCATCAACTTCATCCTGGTCGCCGGGGTGGTCTATTTCCTGGTGGTGGTGCCCTACAACACGTTGCGCAAAAAGGGTGAGGTCGAGCAGGCCGACGACGCCCAAATCGTCCTGCTCGCCGAAATCCGCGACTTGCTCGCGCAGACGAACTCCAACTCGTCCGGCCGGCACGAGGCCCCGGGGACAGCCGGGACGCCCCCGCCGAACTACGGACCCCGCGCGGACACCTGACCCGTCACCGGGCCCGGGCCTAGATCTCTAGACTCGACAGTTGGCCGATGATGTGGGCGGCCAACGGATTCAGCGTCGCCATCCCGTCCCGCACGGCATAGCGGGACCCGGCCAGGTTGACCACCAACGTGCTCCCGGATACCCCGGCCAAGCCACGTGAGAGCCCGGCGTCGGTGATTCCGGCGGACAATCCCGAGGCCCGGATGGCCTCGGCGATGCCCAGAATTTCGCGGTCCAAAATCTCGCGGGTGGCCTCCGGGGTGACGTCACGCGGCGTCACACCGGTGCCGCCCACCGATACCACCAGGTCCACCCCACCAATCACCGCGGTGTTCAACGCGTTTCGGATGTCGACCTCGTCGGCCTCAACCGCAACCACCCCGTCGACGACGAAACCGGCCTCGGTGAGCAGCTCGGTGACCAGCGGCCCGCTGTGATCCTCATCGCCGTGCGCGGTGCGGTCGTCCACGACGACGACAAGTGCCCGGCCGACTACTAACTCCGCACCCTGTTCCATGGGTGCAACGCTATATCCGAGGTCGGACAGCTGTGCATCGGCGTTCACTGTTCCGCCTTGCCGAGGGTGACTTGCACGGTACGAGTACCGCCGTCGGGATCCTGGAAGGTCAGCGACACCTTGTCACCCGGCGCCTTGGACCGCACCGCGGCGACCAGCGCGTCGGCGCTGGTGATCGCCCGATCATCGACCTTGGTGACGACAACGCCCTTGGGCAACCCGGCGGTAGCGGCCGCACCGCCCTGCACCACCTCGACAACCTTGGCGCCGGGGACCCCCTTGTCGGTGGTCACCTGCACGCCCAGCGAGGCGTGTGATGCCTTGCCGGTGCTGATCAACTCGTCGGCGATGCGCTTGGCCTGGTCGACCGGAATCGCGAAGCCCAGGCCGATGGAACCACTTTGGGCATCGCCGGAGTCCGCGCCCAGCGTGGCGATGGCCGAGTTGATGCCCACCAGTTGAGCGTTCATGTTGACCAGCGCGCCACCGGAGTTACCCGGGTTGATCGCAGCGTCGGTCTGGATGGCATCCAGCACGGTGTTCTGGTTACCCGCCTCGCCGGTGGTGGACACCGGACGGTTGAGGGCGCTGACGATTCCCGTGGTCACGGTGCCGGCCAGGCCCAGCGGGGATCCGATCGCCAGCACCGGCTGGCCGACCCGCAGGTCCGCCGACGATCCCAGCGCAATCGGGGTCAGTCCACTGACCCCGGACACCCGGACAACGGCGATATCGCTGGTGGGGTCGGCCCCGACCACGGTGAACGACGCGGTACGCCCGTCATAGAGCGTGACCGTGGTCTTGGGCTCCGGCGCACCGGCGGGCGGCTTGGCGGCGGCGGCCACCACGTGGTTGTTGGTCATGACCAATCCGTCGGCCGACAAGATGATGCCCGAACCCTCTTCGGACTGGCGGCCCACGTCGGTTTCCAGCATCACGACGCTGGGCAGCACTTTGGCGGCCACCTGCTCCACCGAACCCGGCGGCATGTTTGCTGCGGGGACACTCGGAGCCCCGCTGGCGACCATTTCACGACCGCTGCTCGTTGCCGGCGAGCGGTTGAGTTCGATGATCGATGCGGCCGCACCGCCGATACCGGCGGACACCACCGCGATCACGACCGCACCCATGACCAACATTCCGGCCCGGGGCCGACGTTCGCGAATTACGTTGGGAGGGGGCGCCATCGGTGGCAGCATGCCGGGAATCGGCCCCGGGCGCGTGCCGCCAGGGATGGGGCCCGGCCCGGTGTCGGGCGGGATCGGTCCCGGACCGGTGGCGGGCGGCAGTAGGCCCGGCCCGGTACCGCTCACACCCTCGTAGGGCGGGCGCGGCTGCGGGCGGGACTGGTGATAGCGCCAGTCGAACTGCGGGTTGTAATTTTGCTGCGGCCCCTGGGCATAAGCGGGCGGCACTGGCTGGTTAGGCGCGGTACGATATCCCGGCTGCTGCGGCGGTGGCGAATACCTCGGGTGATTCGTCATGTCGCTAAGTCGCTCTTCCTCTGCTCGGGCTTGTTTGGCCCTCGATTTTCCAGCCATGCGCTGCTTGCATGGGCTTGATGGTCAACAGTAACTGCACAACTACCTTGCGCGCGCGGACTGAGAATCCACTGAGATAACGTTCGCCGAACCCCGAGAGTTCGCGCCATTGGCGCCGCGGGTGTCTACGGGCTCGGTCTTTTTGTCATCGGGGGCCGCCGAGTAGGCCGAATCCGGCATCGGGCGCCCAGGCAACAGCATGCAGATTGCTGTTCCGGGCGGCTGACCGCCCGGAACGGTGTCTTCGATGCGCAGCGATCCCCCGTGATTGAGCACCACCTGCTTGACGATGGCCAGTCCCAGGCCCGAGCCCGGCATCGCCCGCGCCGAAGTGGACCGGTAGAACCTCTCGAAGACCAGACGACGCTCTTGCGGGGAAATGCCCGGCCCGTTGTCGGACACCACCAGCTCCGCGTGCGATGGATCAAGCTGGCGCAGCCGGATGCCCAACCGGCCGCCCGGCGGACTCCATTTGGCGGCGTTATCCATCAAATTCAGTGCCGCCCGCGACAACCCGGCCGCATCGCCGTAGACCTGCCAACCGACGACATCGACGTCGAAGTGGATGTCGTTGCGGCGGCGCCGGACTCGCTCCAGGCTGCGGTCGACCACCTCGGCCATGTCGACGGGTTCGTGCACCACGACACCGGCATCGCCACGGGTCAGGTCGACCAGGTCGCCCACCAGCGTGGACAATTCCTCGATCTGGGCGACCACATCCTCGCGCAAGCCAACCATCTCCTGCTCCGGCAGGCGTGGCGCGCCGGGCTCCATCGACGCCATCAGCAGCTCGACATTGGTGCGCAGCGAAGTCAGCGGGGTACGCAACTCGTGGCCGGCGTCGGAGACCAGCCGCGCCTGCCGTTCCCGGGACTCGGCCAGCGCTCGCAGCATCAAGTTGAATGCCTCGGTAAGCCTGGCCAACTCGTCGCTGCCGAAAACCGGGATGGGCCGCAGGTCGTCGGTGCGGGCGACCCGCTCGGCCGCCTCGGTGAGCCGGCCCACCGGGCGCAACCCGGCCCTGGTCACCATTCCACCGGCCACGGCGGCGACCGCGACGCCAACGCCACCAACGATCAGCAGCACGGCGCGCAGCTTTGTCATGACCGCTTCGGTCGGTTTCAAACTCTTGGAGATCAGCAGCGAGCTGCCGTTGGGCAGATGGATCGCAAGCACGCGCTGATCGGACACGGTGCGCCGGGACAAGAACAGATCCCCGTGGATCACCGCTTTCTCTGGCGCCCCGACCGGCAGGGTCTGCCCCGGCTGGTTGGCCGTGTAGATCGACCGGCCCGGGTTCACCAGCATCGCGTTCACATCCGAGTAGGCGGTGCCCTCGATGGCTTTGCCCGGATCGGCGGCCAGCGAGCCGCTGGCGATCAACAACTGCGCCCGGCTCTGCAGCTGGTTGTCGATGTCGCTGTAAAGGGCGGCCGAGATCACCGCATAGACGGCAAAGGACATCAGCACCACGACCATCGCCACCATGGACATCGCCAGCAGCATCACCCGCCAGCGCAGCGACAGCGAGCTGGTGGCACGCAGCGGTGCGCGCGGTCCGCGACGGAATCCCACCATCAGGGTGGCGTTTCGCGTAGCACGTAACCCACCCCGCGCACGGTGTGGATCAGCCGCGGCTCGCCCTCGGCCTCGGTTTTACGCCGCAGGTAGCCCACGTAGACCTCGAGCGCGTTGCCGGACGTGGGAAAGTCGAAGCCCCACACCTCTTCGAGGATGCGGCTGCGGGTCAGCACCCGTCGCGGGTTGGCGATCAGCATCTCCAGCAGGGCGAACTCGGTTCGGGTGAGGCTGATGCGCCGCGCCCCGCGGGTCACCTCCCGGGTCACCGGATCCAGGCTCAGGTCGGAGAACGTCATGGCTACCGAATCGGCGGCTTCGTCGTCTTCGGGCTTGGTGCGGCGCAGCAACGCGCGCATCCGCGCCAACAGCTCTTCCAGCGCGAACGGCTTCGGCAGGTAGTCATCCGCGCCGGCATCGAGCCCCGCGACCCGTTCGGAGACGGAATCCCGGGCGGTCAGCACGAGAATGGGCAGATCATCACCGGTGCTGCGAAGTTGACGGCATACCTCCAAGCCATCCAGTCGCGGCATCATGACGTCCAGCACCAACGCGTCAGGCCGATCACTGGCAATCATCTCGAGAGCTTCCACACCATCGTGTGCCAGCTCAACCGTGTAGCCATTGAAGCAAAGCGACCTGCGCAGCGACTCGCGCACCGCACGATCGTCGTCGACGACAAGTATCCGCACGGACATTAGTTTCGTCCTAACGCCTGAGAGCGGCCTGAGAGGCGCGCCGAAATGACGACAGCGTCACAATTTGATCGGGACCAATAACCAACGGTTTGCCGGCGCCGCCGGGCAACCGGCATCGATGCACCGCACGGCCGTCATGCCGCGCCGTATCACAACCGCCACATTGGCCCCACTGGGAAGGGGCCGGGTTGCGCCCTCTCAGCAGCGACGGCAGTCGCCGCTAAGAGGACAGGGACACCCAGGCGCGATGGCCCAGGGCAATCGGGCTATCGACGGTCGAGATCGATGAGACCGAGCCGGGCCGCCTTGAGCAGCCGGCGAGGCACCTTGTGCTTCTGACCGGCAACGGTGACGCCGACGAGTTCGGCCTTGGTGGCCTTCCACTGCGAGCGCCGGCTTCGAGTATTCGCGCGCGACATCCTGCGCTTTGGTGTGGCCATGGTCGGACCTAACTCCTCGGTCGGGGTTTCGGGTTCAACATGTCGCACGGCATGGCCAATCGGCACAGCGGCGACGAATGACGTCAACGATAGTCGGTGACCTGCTGGTTGCCAAAACCGGGCACCGCCGGATCCGCCGTGTTCGCGTACCGAGTGAGGCGGGTATCACACCGTGGCAGGAGTCCCGCTATGCTGACCTACCGGTTGGTTGGTTCACCCACCGGCAAACCCTGCCCACCGGTAACCCCGATGAAGGAGGACGCGGATGGCGTCTCGTTCTGATGCGTCCGGCGCCGTACGCATCGCGAACTGTTCCGGCTTCTACGGGGACCGTCTCTCGGCGATGCGCGAAATGCTCACCGGCGGTGAGGTGGACTACCTCACCGGCGACTACCTGGCCGAACTGACCATGCTGATCCTGGGCCGCGACCGGATGAAAAACCCCGAGCGCGGCTACGCCAAGACCTTCCTGGCCCAGCTCGAAGACTGCCTGGGACTGGCCCACGAGCGCGGAGTGCGCATCGTCGCCAACGCCGGCGGCCTCAATCCCGCCGAGCTGGCCGATGCGATCAGGGCCCTAACCGAGCGCTTGGGCATCGGCGCCCGCATCGCCCACGTGGAAGGCGACGATCTGGCGCCCCGCGCGGCCGAACTCGGCCTGGGCACACCGCTGACAGCCAACGCCTACCTGGGCGCGTGGGGCATCGTCGATTGCCTCAACAGCGGGGCCGACGTCGTGGTCACCGGCCGGGTCACCGACGCCTCGGTGATCGTCGGATCCGCGGCGGCGCACTTCGGCTGGGGCCGCACCGACTACAACCAGCTGGCCGGCGCCGTGGTGGCCGGCCATGTCATCGAATGCGGGGTCCAGGCCACCGGCGGCAACTACGCCTTCTTCACCGAGGTCCCCGATCTGACCTACGCCGGCTTCCCGCTGGCCGAGGTCAGCGCCGACGGCACCTCGGTGATCACCAAACACCCCGGCACCGGTGGGCTGGTCAGCCCCGACACCGTCACCGCACAACTGCTCTACGAGATATCCGGCGCCCGCTACGCCAATCCGGACGTGACGGCCCGGATGGACACCATCCAACTGTCCAGCGATGGCCCGGATCGGGTGCGCATCAGCGGCGTGATCGGCGAAGCCCCCCCCCCACCCACCCTGAAGGTGTCGCTGAACAGCATCGGCGGGTTCCGCAACGCCATGACGTTCGTCTTGACGGGTCTGAACATCGAGACCAAGGCCGAGCTCGTGCAACGCCAGCTCGAGGCCACCCTGACCGTCAAACCCGCCGAACTGGAATGGACCCTGGCCCGCACCGACCACGTCGACGCCGACACCGAGGAAGCCGCCAGCGCCCTGCTGCACTGCGTGGTCCGTGACCCCGACCCCGCCAATGTGGGCCGCAAATTCTCCTCGGCCGCGGTGGAATTGGCGTTGGCCAGCTATCCCGGATTCACCTCGACCGCGCCCCCGGGCGACGGCCAGGTATATGGGGTGTTCGTGCCCGGCTACGTGGACGCCAAGCTGGTGCCACACATCGCCGTGCACGCCGACGGCACGCGCACCGATATCCCCTGCGCCACCGAGACCCTGGAACTGGAATCGGTCGATCCCCCGGCCTTGCCCGATCCGCTGCCCACCGGCCCGACCCGACGGGTACCGCTGGGCCTGATTGCCGGCGCCCGCAGCGGAGACAAGGGCGGGTCGGCCAACGTCGGACTATGGGTGCGCACCGACGAGCAGTGGCGCTGGCTGGCCAACACGCTGACCGTGGAGCTGCTCAAGGAACTGCTGCCCGAGGCGGCCGATCTGCAAGTCACCCGCTACGCGTTGCCCAACCTGCGGGCGCTGAACTTCGTCATCGAGGGGATTCTCGGTCAGGGCGTGGCCTATCAGGCGCGATTCGACCCGCAAGCCAAAGGGCTGGGCGAATGGCTGCGCAGCCGCCACCTCGATATCCCGGAGAGCCTCCTATGAGCATCTGGAACACACCCGAGCGCGAAGAGTTGCGCAAGACGGTGCGCTCATTCGCCGAGCGGGAAGTGCTACCGCACATCGACGAATCGGAACGCACCGGCGAGTTGCCCCGTTACCTGCATCGCCGCGCCGGGGCGGCCGGCCTGTTGGGCGCAGGACTGCCCGAATCCGCCGGCGGGGGCGGCGGCGACGGCGCCGACTCGGTGATCATCTGCGAACAGATGCACCAATCGGGTGCCCCGGGTGGGGTTTTCGCATCGCTGTTCACCTGCGGTATCGCGGTGCCGCACATGATTGCCTCGGGCGATGAGCGGCTGATCGAGGAGTTCGTTCGGCCCACGCTGGCCGGGGACAAAATCGGCGCGCTGGCCATCACCGAACCCGGCGGCGGCTCGGATGTGGGGCATCTGCGGACCAGCGCGGTGCGCGACGGTGACCACTTCATCGTCAACGGCGCCAAGACCTACATCACCTCCGGAGTACGCGCCGACTTCGTGGTCACCGCGGTCCGCACCGGAGGCCCCGGAGCCGGCGGGGTTTCGCTGTTGGTCGTGGAAAAGGGCACCCCGGGATTCGTTGTCAGCCGCAAGCTGGACAAGATGGGCTGGCGCTCCTCGGACACCGCCGAGCTGTCCTACACCGATGCGCGGGTTCCCGCGGCCAACCTCGTCGGCGCCGAGAACAGCGGCTTCGCCCAGATCGCACAGGCGTTCGTCTCCGAGCGCATCGCGCTTGCCGCACAGGCGTATTCGAGCGCGCAGCGATGCCTGGACATCACCGTGCAATGGTGCCGCGACCGGGAAACATTCGGCCGCCCACTGATCGCGCGCCAATCGGTGCAGAACACGCTGGCCGAGATGGCCCGCCGCATCGACGTTGCCCGGGTCTACTCGCGCAGCGTGGTGGAGCGCCAACTCGCCGGCGAGCACGACCTGATCGCGCAGGTCTGCTTCGCCAAGAACACCGCCGTCGAGGCCGGCGAATGGGTAGCCAATCAAGCCGTTCAGCTGTTCGGCGGCATGGGCTACATGGTCGAATCCGAAATCGAACGCCAATACCGGGACATGCGAATCCTGGGCATTGGCGGCGGCACCACCGAAATCCTGACCGCACTGGCCGCCAAACTCCTGGGGTATCAATCATGATTGCAACACCAGTTCGCCACCGGTTCGCCCGCCACCGCAGGCGGTGCGCGTGACCGTATTGCGCTCCACACTCGACCCGAACGGGGCCGCCTTCAGCGAGGCGGCTTCGGCCGCAACCACGAAGCTCGATGAGATCGACGCCGAACTCGCCAACGCGCTGGCGGGCGGCGGGCCCAAGTACGTTGACCGCCACCATGCCCGCGGCAAGCTGACTCCCCGGGAACGCATCGAGTTGCTCGTCGACCCGGATTCCCCTTTTCTGGAGCTCAGCCCCCTGGCCGCCTGGGGCAGCGCGTTCAAGGTCGGCGCCAGCACCGTTACCGGCATCGGGGTGGTGGCGGGGGTCGAGTGCATGATCGTCGCCAACGACCCGACGGTCAAAGGCGGCACCAGCAATCCGTGGACGTTGAAGAAGATCCTGCGGGCCAACCAGATCGCCTTCGAGAACCGGCTTCCCGTCGTCTCGCTGGTGGAATCCGGCGGGGCGGACCTACCCACCCAGAAGGAGATCTTCATCCCCGGCGGGCGAATGTTCCGCGATCTGACCCGGCTCTCCGCGGCCGGGATTCCCACGATTGCACTGGTATTCGGAAACTCGACGGCTGGTGGCGCCTACGTGCCCGGGATGTCCGATCACGTGGTGATGATCAAGGAGCGGTCCAAGGTGTTCTTGGCCGGTCCCCCGCTGGTGAAGATGGCCACCGGCGAGGAATCCGACGATGAGTCGCTCGGTGGCGCCGAAATGCACGCCCGCATATCTGGTTTGGCCGATTACTTTGCCGTCGACGAGCTCGACGCGATCCGCATTGGGCGCCGCATCGTGGCTCGGCTGAACTGGGTCAAACAGGGCCCAGCCCCCGCGCCGGTGACCGAGCCGCTCTTCGATGCCGAGGAGCTGATCGGCATCGTGCCCTCGGATCTGCGCGTCCCCTTCGATCCCCGTGAAGTGATCGCCCGCATCGTCGACGGCTCCGAATTCGACGAATTCAAGCCGCTGTACGGGTCGTCGCTGGTCACCGGCTGGGCCCGGCTGCACGGCTACCCGGTGGGCATCCTGGCCAACGCCCGCGGCGTGCTGTTCAGCGAGGAGTCACAGAAGGCCACCCAGTTCATTCAGCTGGCCAACCGCGCCGACACGCCACTGCTGTTCTTGCACAACACCACCGGCTACATGGTGGGCAAGGACTACGAAGAAGGCGGCATGATCAAGCACGGCTCGATGATGATCAACGCCGTGTCCAACTCGAAGGTCCCGCACATCTCCCTGCTACTCGGCGCCTCCTACGGTGCCGGTCACTACGGCATGTGTGGGCGCGCCTATGACCCGCGCTTCCTGTTCGCCTGGCCCAGTGCCAAATCCGCGGTCATGGGCGGTGCGCAGCTCTCGGGCGTGCTGTCGATCGTGGCGCGAGCGGCCGCGGAGGCTCGCGGCCAGCAGGTCGACGAGGCCGCCGACGCCACGATGCGCGCGGCCGTCGAGGGCCAGATCGAAGCGGAGTCGCTGCCGCTGGTGCTGTCCGGAATGCTTTATGACGATGGGGTGATCGACCCGCGCGACACCCGCACCGTACTGGGAATTTGTTTGTCCGCCATTGCCAATGGCCCGATCAAGGGGACGTCGAACTTCGGCGTCTTCCGGATGTGATGCCGATGTCTATCACTCGAGTGCTAGTTGCCAACCGCGGCGAGATCGCTCGGCGGGTGTTCGCCACCTGCCGCCGGCTCGGCCTGGGCACCGTCGCCGTCTATACCGACCCGGATGCGGCCGCGCCGCATGTCGCCGAGTCCGACGCCCGGGTGCGGCTGGCGCAGACCAACGACTATCTCAACGCCGAGGCCATCATCGCCGCCGCCCGTGCGGCGGGCGCCGACGCGATCCACCCCGGCTACGGATTCCTTTCGGAGAATTCCGAGTTCGCCGCCGCCGTCACCACGGCGGGCCTGACCTGGATCGGACCGCCGGTGGACGCGGTGCGCGCGATGGGCTCCAAGATCGAGTCCAAGAAGCTGATGGCCGCCGCCGGTGTGCCGGTGCTCGACGAACTCGACCCCGAGACCGTCACCGCGGCACAGCTGCCGGTGCTCGTCAAGGCTTCAGCCGGCGGCGGTGGTCGCGGCATGCGTGTGGTCCGCGAATTGTCGGCCCTGCCCGCCGAAGTCGAGGCAGCCCGCCGCGAGGCGCAGTCCGCATTCGGTGACCCGACCGTGTTCTGCGAGCGTTACCTACCCACCGGGCACCACATCGAGGTTCAGGTGATGGCCGACACCCACGGCACCGTGTGGGCCGTCGGGGAACGCGAATGCTCCATTCAGCGTCGCCACCAGAAGATCATCGAAGAGGCACCCTCCCCCTTGGTGCAGCGCATCCCGGGGATGCGGGCCAAGCTGTTCGACGCGGCCCGGCTGGCCGCGGAAGCCATCGGCTACACCGGGGCCGGCACCGTGGAGTTCCTCGCCGACGATGCGGGCGAGTTCTACTTCCTGGAGATGAACACCCGACTGCAGGTCGAGCATCCGGTCACCGAGGAGACCACCGGCCTGGATCTGGTTGAACTGCAGCTCGCGGTGGCCGACGGTGGCCGTCTCAAGGCGGAACCTCCGCCCGCCCATGGTCATTCCATCGAGGCCCGCCTCTACGCCGAGGATCCCGCGCAGGGCTGGCAGCCGCAGGCGGGCGCGATGCACACCATCGAGGTGCCGTCGGTCCGAGCCGAATTCGCCACGCTGGGACAGCGCACCGGAATTCGGCTGGATTCCGGGATTGTCGACGGCTCGGTGGTGTCCATCCATTACGACCCCATGCTGGCCAAGGTCATCTCCTACGCCCCCACGCGCCGGCAGTCCGCACTGGTACTCGCCGATGCGCTGGTCCGCGCCCACCTGCATGGGCTGCGCACCAACCGTGAGCTGTTGGTGAACGTGCTGCGGCATCCGGCGTTTCTCGACGGCGCTACCGACACAGCGTTCTTCGACACCCACGGGTTGGCCGAACTGGCCGCGCCGCTGGCCGACGCGGACAACATCCGCTTGTCGGCGACCGCCGCGGCCCTCGCCGACGCCGCCCACAACCGGGCAACCGCGACGGTGTTCGGATCCATTCCCAGCGGCTGGCGCAACGTGGCGTCGGGCTATCAGGTCAAGACCTACCGCGACGGCGGTGACGTCGAGTACCGCATCGAATACCGATTCACCAGAACGGGACTCCAGATTGCCGGTGACGACTCGGTGCGGCTGGTATCGGCGACACCCAACGAGGTGGTGCTGGCCGGCGAAAACGGGGTGGCCCGACGCCTCACGGTCGCGAGCTACGGCCAGGACGTCTTCGTCGATTCCCCCAGCGGCCCGGTGCACCTGGTTGCGCTGCCCCGCTTCCCGGAGCCGGGTTCGGCCGTCGAACAAGGATCGCTGGTGGCACCCATGCCGGGCAACGTCATCCGGTTGGGCGCCGATGTTGGCGATACCGTCACCGCCGATCAGCCACTGATCTGGTTGGAAGCGATGAAGATGGAGCACACCATCAGCGCCCCGACCGATGGCGTACTTACCCAGCTCAACGTCCAAACCGGCCAACAAGTCGACGTCGGCGCCGTCCTAGCCAGAGTGGAAGCGCCTGAAGCAGAAGGAGATTCGTGATGACCGACACCAGCTTCATCGAGAATGAGGACCGCCGGGCGCTACGCAAGGCGGTATCGGAATGGGCGTCCAACTACGGCCACGAGTACTACCTGAAGAAGGCGCGTGCTCACGAGCACACCACCGAGCTGTGGTCGGAGGCCGGCAAACTCGGCTTCATCGAGGTGAACCTGCCCGAGGAGTACGGCGGCGGCGGCGCCGGCATGTACGAGCTGTCGATGGTGATGGAGGAAATGGCCGCGGCCGGCTCCGCCCTGTTGCTGATGGTGGTCTCGCCGGCCATCAACGGCACCATCATCAGCAAGTTCGGCACCGACGAGCAGAAGCAGCGCTGGCTTCCCGGCATCGCGGACGGGACCCTGACGATGGCCTTCGCCATCACCGAGCCCGACGCCGGATCCAACTCGCACAAGATCACCACGACCGCCCGCCGTGACGGCAGCGACTGGATCATCAAGGGGCAGAAGGTCTACATCTCCGGTATTGACCAAGCCCAGGCGGTGCTGGTGGTGGGACGCACCGAGGAAGCCAAGACCGGGAAGCTGCGTCCGGCGCTGTTCGTGGTCCCCACCGACACCCCCGGCTTCACCTACACGGCGATCGACATGGAACTGGTCAGCCCCGAACGGCAGTTCCAGGTTTTCCTCGATGATGTGCGGCTGCCCGCCGACGCGCTGGTCGGAGCCCAGGACGCGGCCATCGCCCAGCTTTTCGCCGGGCTGAATCCCGAGCGCATCATGGGTGCGGCCAGCGCGGTCGGCATGGGACGGTTTGCACTGAACCGGGCCGTCGACTACGTCAAGACGCGCCAGGTGTGGTCCACCCCGATCGGCGCCCACCAGGGGTTAGCGCATCCCTTGGCGCAATGCCACATCGAAGTCGAGCTCGCCAAGCTGATGATGCAAAAGGCCGCGACGCTGTATGACCACGGCGATGACGGCGGAGCGGCCGAGGCCGCCAACATGGCCAAGTACGCGGCGGCGGAGGCGTCGGCCCGCTCGGTCGATCAGGCCGTGCAGTCGATGGGCGGCAACGGGCTGACCCAGGAGTACGGCGTCGCGGCCATGCTGACCTCGTCGCGCTTGGCCCGGATTGCCCCGATCAGCCGCGAAATGGTGCTCAACTTCGTCGCGCAGACGTCGCTGGGCCTGCCCCGAAGCTACTGAGGCCCCACCGATGGCTGATCGTCTCGTCGAGTACGCGCGTGACGGCGTGGTTGTCCGTCTGACGCTGAACTCCCCGCACAACCGCAACGCCCTGTCCACCACCCTGGTCACCCAGCTGCATGAGGGGCTGCGGGATGCCGCGGCCGATCCGGGCGTGCGGGTCGTCGTGCTCGGGCACACCGGCGGCACCTTCTGCGCTGGCGCGGACTTGAGCGAGGCCGGCTCCGGCGACCCCTATGACCTGGCTGTCGCGCGGGCCCGGGAAATGACCACGGTGCTGCGCGCCATTGTGGAGTCGCCACGACCGGTGATCGGCGCCATCAACGGGCACGTGCGCGCCGGAGGCTTCGGCCTGGTCGGTGCCTGCGACATCGTAGTCGCCGGCCCGGCGTGCACCTTTGCGCTGACCGAAGCCCGGATCGGGGTCGCCCCGGCAATCATCTCGCTGACATTGCTGCCGAAGCTGTCGGCGCGGGCGGCCGCCCGCTACTACCTGACCGGAGCGAAGTTCGGCGCCGACGAGGCGGCGGAGATGGGTTTGGTCACCATCGCCGCCGACGACATGGAGGCCGCGGTGGCCGCGCTGATCGCCGATGTCGGGCGCGGTTCGCCGCAGGGCCTTGAGGCGTCGAAGGCACTGACCACCGCGGCCGTACTGGCCGGTTTCGACCGTGATGCGGAACGCCTCACCGAGGAATCGGCGCGGCTGTTCGTCTCGGAGGAAGCCCGCGAAGGCATGCTCGCGTTCTTGCAGAAACGCCAACCCAGCTGGGCCTCCGACTGAACCTCCGGCAGCCGAAGCCGCCGGACAGGCTGCCGCCCCGGGCCCGGGGCTGGTGACGCACAGCGAACTAACATACATTGACCAAACTCCATGCATGCCCGCTCGAATCTCGATAGCCGGAACCCACCGCGACCGACTCGAGCTGGCCCGCGTTGAGCTCGAACCAGCTTTAGCGGCAGCGGCGGCAACGGTGGAGCCGGCGGCACCGGCGCATCCGCCGGAACCGGTGGTACCCCGGGCAACGGCGGCCTACTCTTCGGCGCATCCGGCACACTGGGGTAGCCGGCGTGCCCCGCCGTTGCCATCACAAATCACCATCCCCGCGCGGCCGGGTCGCCGGATCTCAGGATCCGTAGAAACGCGCACTTCGCACCGGGTCACCAGAGCCCACCGGCCGCGCGAACGTTGCAGTTTAGCCAACACCTCTTGCAGCAAAATCGCGAAGTCGTAGGCTCGTGGGTGATGAGCAATCCAGCCCGACGTGACGCACAGGACACGCGCGACGATTCGTCGCTCGCTGCGGATACCGATCGGATCCAGATCGCACAGCTGCTGGCATACGCAGCCGAGCAGGGACGACTGCAGCTCAACGAGTATGAAGACCGATTGACCAGAGCCTACGCCGCAACCACGTATCAGGAGCTGGACCAGCTGAGCGCCGATCTGCCCGGCGCCGCGGTAAGTCCGCGCCGCGGCGGCAACTGCAACCCGGCACCTTCGACTCTGCTGCTGGCCTTGCTGAGCGGGTTCGAGCGTCGCGGCCGGTGGAACGTGCCCAAGAAGCTGACCACCTTGACCCTGTGGGGCAGCGGAGTATTGGATCTGCGCTACGCCGACTTCACCTCAACCGAAGTCGAAATTCACGCCTACTCGATCATGGGCGTGCAGACCATCCTGTTGCCGCCCGAGATCAACGTCGAGATCGACGGCCGCGGAATCATGGGCAACTTTGACCGGGAAGTCGCGGGCGAGGGCAGTCGCGGGGCCCCCAACGTCAAGATTCAGGGCTTCTCGTTCTGGGGCGGGGTAGGCATCAAACGCAAACCACGCAAGGCGCGCAATTAGACCCATCAGTCGGTCAAACGCACGGCCCTAGCGCCTGCGCCGAGACCTCAGGTAGTCGCCCACCACGGCCGCACCGAGTCCGTCGAGATCGGGTTCGACGACACGTCCCTCGACCCGACGCGCGACTTGATCAATGAACCGGGCCAGGCCCCGGTCACTGCCCAATCGGAAGATGGTGATTTGGGCGCCCAGCCGCGCCATGTCATCGAACCCGCGCACGGTGTGGGCAATGGTGCGCGGATGCGGCGGGTAGTCGAAGAACACCGCAGAACCCGCCCCCTCGCCGGAAAAGTCCTCGAGATGGGCGGTGGGTTCACCATCGGTCACCACCAAGACGACCGGCTGCGCGTTCGGGTGGCGTCTGAGATGTCGCCCGGCCAGCGCCAGCGCGTGGTGCAGGTTGGTGCCCTGCTCGTAGACGCCCTCCAAACCGGTCAGCTCCGCGGCCGTCACGGTCCGCGCGTAGCGACCGAACGCGATGATCTGCAGGGCATCCGAACGGAACCGCGTGCACACGAGGTGGTTGAGCGCCAGCGCCGTGCGCTTCATCGGCAGCCACCGATTCTCCATCACCATCGAAAACGAGGTGTCCACCAGGAGCGCAACCGCGGCCTGAGTTCGGGTCTCAGTCTCGGAGACTTCGACGTCATCGACGGTGATCCGGATCGGGCCGGCGCCGCCGCCAGGAGGCGCCGTACCGGCCTGGCGCAGCACCGCGTTGGTCAGCGTGCGCGAGATGTGCCACGGTTCGGTGTCACCGAACTGCCAGGGCCGGGTCGCGCCGGTCAGCTCACCGGCCGCCCCCGCACGCCGGTGATCCCGCTCACCGCGGCGTCCGGAAAGTTGTTGCACCACATCGCGCAATGCGGTCTCACCCAGCCTGCGCATCGCCTTGGGTGACAGCCGCCATTGGCCGTCGGATCCCCGGTCGAAGAAACCCTGATTCACCAAGGCCCGTTCCAGTTCGGCGAGCGTGCGGGCATCGATGGCGGCCTGGTCGCCGAGTTGACGGGCCAGCGCGTCGAGGTCGACGTCATCCATGGTGGCGCCCGGATAAGCCTGCGAGAGCTGTTCGGCCAGCTGCTCGAGTTCGGCGATGTCGGCCAGCGCCTTGGTGCCTTCACCCATGCCGAACGGGTTGTCGCCGGAGAACTGCTGCTGGCCGGTCCAGTCCTCGCCCGGACGCGCCTCCTGCAGATGGGCGTCGAGGCGGTTGAGTGCCTGCATCAGCGAAGGCGATCCGAAAGCCTGCTGCGCCAACGCATCCAGCTCATCACGCTGCTCCTGGGACAGGCTGTTGCGGAACCGCTGCGCGGCGGCGGCCCGCTTGGCCAGCGAGTCCAGTAGCTCCTCGACATTGCTCGGGTTCTCCGGGAAGAACTCGCCGTGCTTGTCCATGAAGTCTTGGAAGTCTTGCTGGGTGTCCTGTCCCCTGGCGTGCTTGTCCAGCAGGTTGTTGAGGTCGTCGAGCATCTCGTTCACGCGCTGGCGATCCTCGTCGGTGGCGCCTTCCAACGCCTGCTTCATGCCGGCGAAGCGTTGGTCGAGTAGCTCGCGGCCCAGCAGATCCTTGATCTGGTCGTACTTTTCGCGGGCCTCGCCGCTGCGCCAGTCGTACTCGGAGAGTTCCTGTACGGCTTTGGCCGGCGACGGCGGCAATGCCTCCAACTGCAATTCGGAGAATCGAGCGTCATCGTCTAGCGCCCGGGCCAATTCTTTGCGCTCGGCCAGCACCGCCTCGTCCAGCAGCTTCTTGATCTCCTGCAGGGTGCCGTCCAAGTTGTTGCGGCGCAGTAGCTCGCGGCGGCGGCGGTTCGCCTCGGACGCCAACCTGTCGGCACCGGGCATGGACTTGGTGCCGCGCCGCAGCAGCTCGAACAGCGCCCGGCGCGGTGAGGTGCCCGCCATGACGTCCTGACCGATCTGCTCCAGCGCCTCGCGCAGGTCTACCGGCGGCGCCAGCGGATCAGGTCCGCCGGTGTACGCCGAGTACCGCGTCGAGTGCCCCTTCGCCCGGTCAGCCATAAACGGTTTGGCCCTCCCCGGACACTTTGTCGACTCGCTTGGCCAGGTACAGCGCCTCCAGGGCCAGCTCCAGGGCTGCGGCGCGCTCCCCTTCGGATTCGGCGTTGAGTTTGCGCGCGATGGTCTCCACCACCGGCAGTCCTGGAACGGCCACCAGCACATCCTTGGCCGATACCCGCTCACCGGTCGTCACCGCCGAACCTCCCTCGACGGCTGACACCAGCGTGCCGACGTCAATGCCACCCAGCGCCCGGGACGCGGTATCCGCGGTGGCCCGGCGCAATAGGTGTTCGAGCACCGCCTGCTCGCGCCCCTCCTCACCGGACTCAAACTCGAGCTTGCCGCGCAGCACGTCGATCACGGTGCCCAGATCGACCACCCGGGCCACCGGGTCGGTCTCGCCCAGCACCGCCCCTCGGTGGCGGGCGGCGGCCGCCACGGTCTCCGCCGCCGCGATGGCGAAGCGCGCCGACACCCCGGAGCGCTGATCGACCGAACTGGACTCGCGCAGGTAGCGGGCGAACCGCGCGATCACCTGCAACAGATAATCGGGCACCTGAGCGCTCAGATGCGCCTCCTGCGCGATGACACCCATCTCCGCCTCCAGCTCCAGCGGGTAGTGAGTGCGGATCTCGGCGCCGAACCTGTCTTTGAGCGGGGTGATGATGCGCCCCCGGTTGGTGTAGTCCTCGGGGTTGGCACTGGCGACCACCAACACGTCCAGCGGCAGGCGCAGGGTGTAGCCGCGGACCTGGATGTCGCGCTCCTCCATCACATTGAGCATGGACACTTGGATCCGCTCGGCCAGGTCGGGCAGCTCGTTAACGGCCACGATTCCGCGGTGTGCGCGCGGAATCAGCCCGTAGGCGATGGTTTCGGGGTCTCCGAGACTGCGGCCCTCGGCCACCTTGATCGGGTCGATGTCACCGACCAGGTCGGCAACACTGGTGTCGGGGGTGGCCAGTTTTTCGGTGTAACGCTCGCTGCGATGCTTCCATGCCACCGGCAGATCGTCTTTCAGCTGCGCGGCCCGGCGGATCGACTCCGGCGTGATCGGCCGGTAAGGATGCTCGGGAAGTTCGGCACCGGCGATCACCGGTGTCAACTCGTCGAGCAATCCGGTCAGCGCGCGCAGCAGCCGGGTCTTGCCTTGGCCGCGCTCGCCCAGCAGCACAAAGTCGTGGCCCGCGATCAGGGCCCGCTCGAGCTGGGGAATCACGGTGTCGTCGAAGCCCAGGATGCCCGGCCAGACGGCCGCGTTATCCGGCCCATCTGCCAGCGCGGTCAACAGATTCTCCCGGATTTCCTGCTTAACCCCCCGCTCGCGATGACCGGAGGCACGCAGCTCGCCGACGGTGCGAGGCAGATTGCTCGGTGAAGTCACCACTCCACGCTACGACGAGTCAGGGACAGGCGCCTGGGAACGGGGCCTAGCCAGGCATAAATGCGCCCACACCGGCACCCTAATGCGCGAAGTGGCGCGAACCGGTGAGGTACAAGGTGATGCCCGCCTTGGCGGCCGCCGCGGTGACTTCCTCGTCGCGCACCGACCCTCCCGGGTGCACGATCGCCTTGACCCCGGCGGCCGTCAACGTCTCGAGGCCGTCGGGGAACGGGAAGAACGCATCGGAGGCAGCGACGGCGCCGTTGACGCGTTCGCCGCCGCGCTCCACCGCCAACCGTGCGGCATCGACGCGGTTGACTTGGCCCATCCCGACGCCGATGGTGGCGCCGTCGGCCACGATGACGATCGCGTTGGACTTGACCGCACGACAGCTGCGCCAGGCGAAGACCAGGTCGGTCAGCGTCGCCGGATCGGCGGGCGAGCCGGTGGCCAGGGTCCAGTTGGCCGGGTTGTCGCCGGCGGCATCGAGCTGGTCACGCTGCTGCATCAGCAGTCCCCCGCTGATCGGACGCAGCTCGGCGCCGCCGTCTTGGGGCTCGGATGCCACCAACACCCGGATGTTCTTCTTCTTCGTCAACTGATCAAGGGCGGCGAGAGCGTAGGCCGGTGCCACGATCACCTCGGTGAAGATGGTGCTGACGTACTCCGCCATCTCTGGGCTGACCTCGGTGTTGCAGGCAATCACGCCGCCGTAGGCACTGAGTGGGTCGCAGGCGTGGGCCTTACGATGCGCGTCGGCGACCGAAACCTCCGAGATGGCAATGCCGCACGGGTTGGCGTGCTTGATGATTGCCACGCATTTCTGCTCGTGGTCAAAGGCGGCCCGCCAGGCCGCGTCGGCATCGGTGAAGTTGTTGTAGGACATCTCTTTTCCGTGCAGCTGCTCGGCCTGAGCCAATCCCGGCCAAGCGCCGGGGTCGGCGTAGAGCGCGGCCTGCTGATGCGGGTTCTCGCCGTAGCGCAGCATCGCCTGACGCCGCCAATTTCTGCCGAACCAGCGCGGAAAGTCGGTTTCGGGCTGCTCGGGCGCCACCGTGGACTGCATCCAGCTCGCGACTGCGATGTCGTATTCGGCGGTGTGCTGAAAGGCCAGCGAGGCCAGCTTCTTGCGTTCGGCGAAGGTGAATCCGCCGCTACGCACCGCGGCCAGCACGCCGTCGTATCCCTGCGGGTCGGTGACCACGGCCACACTGGGATGGTTCTTGGCCGCCGCCCGCACCATGGAGGGGCCGCCGATGTCGATCTGTTCGACGCAGTCGTCGACGCTGGCACCGGATTCCACGGTCTGGCTGAACGGGTACAGGTTGACCACGACCAGCTCGAATGCCTCGACTCCGAGCTCGGCCAGCGCCGCCTCGTGCTCGGGGTTTCGCAGATCGGCCAGCAGGCCGGCATGCACGCGCGGATGCAGCGTCTTGACCCGCCCGTCGAGTACCTCGGGGAATCCCGTCAGCTCTTCCACCCGGGTCACCGGAATCCCTTTGCTGGCAATGGTCTTCGCGGTTGATCCGGTCGAGACGATCTCGACACCTGCCGCGGTCAGCCCCTGCGCCAGGTCAACCAGCCCGGTCTTGTCATACACACTGATCAACGCGCGGCGGATCGGCCTTCTTATGTGGTCGGTGCTCATCCTATGGTCGCCTTTCGTCCAATCATCGCTTTTCGTCCGATCACCGTCACGCCGCCGGTGGCAATCCCGGCCACCACGTCCACCAGAAGCTTGCGCTCCACTACCTTGATCCGTTCGTGCAAGGTCGCTTCGTCGTCGCCGTCGAGCACCGCAATGGCTTGCTGCGCCAGTATCGGTCCCGTGTCCATCCCGGCGTCCACCAGGTGCACCGTACAACCGGTGACCTTCACGCCGTAGGCCAGCGCATCGGCTACCCCATGAGCACCGGGAAACGCCGGCAGGAGTGCCGGATGGGTGTTGAGGATCCGTTGGTGGAATTTCGAAAGGAATTGCGGCCCAAGAATTCTCATGAATCCGGCGGATACCACCAGGTCAGGCGAGTGGGCGGCGGTGGCGGCGGTGATGGCGGCGTCCCAAGCATCGCGGCTGGGGTGATCGGAGACGCGGACGGTGAAGGCGGGCACCGACGCCTGCGCGGCGATCTCAGTGGCCCGGCAATCCCGATCGACCCCAACGGCGACGATTCGCGCCGGGTAGTCGGCCACGGCGGCGTCCAGCAATGAGTTCAGCAATGACCCCGCGCCCGACGCGAGCACCACAAGCCGCGCCGGTGCACTCGGGGGTATCCGGACCGGTTCCTGCACACGGCGAGCCTAGTCGGGCTACCCGGCCGCAGCGGCGGGCGGGCATCCGCGGTCAGGTCAAATGTTCGGGCGGATGGCTGGTGTCAGGCCCGTCCTGCCGGTCTGGCCCATCTGGCCGGTCTGGCCCATCTGACCAATCGGCCTCGTCGGGTGCGGCAGGGGGGACGTCGGCGTCATCGCCACCGGGCGCAACGGGTTCGCGCGAAGTCATATCACCCAGCGGGGCGTCCTGATCGAAAAGTGGGACAAAGGGCTCATCAACGGGCTCACGAATGGGCTCGTCGACGTCTGCTTCAACGGGTGGGGCCGGCCGCGGTTTGGGCCGCCTGGGACGCCGTCTGATTCCACCCGCCATCACCAGCGTGGCGCCCCCGACCAAGGCGAACCAGAAGAACACGCCGACCAGCAGTGCTCCCTCGTCGACGCCAACGGCGCCGAAGTTGCCTAGCTTCCCGCTCCCCCCGTAACCGAGCAGCGCCATCGCCAATGCCCCCACCAGGGCCGCGGCCAACAGTTTGCCCATGGCAGGCAGGGGCGGCAGCGGACGACGCGCGCACTGTTGCCCGACCGCCACTCCGGAGGACGCCCCGATGATCAGCAGGGCTACCCACACCGGCCCCAGCGGCGGGGTGGGAGCCGCGGCCAGGATCGGCACAGCGGGGATGTCGCCGCCAAAGACCGTGAACGCACTGAACGTCGCGAAGCCGATGTGCGCACTGGCCCCGACAGCGATCGCCGCGGCGCCAACGACGACGTTGGGCACATAGAGCACCGACAGCACGGTGAGGCTGAACTGGCCGAACGCCGAATCGGTGATGCCGTACAGCTCCTGCATCGTCGCCCAGTGCACGACCAGCGACCCCGCGGTCACCAGGCCGGAGAGCCCGAGCAGTGCCAGCACCCCGGCGGCGGCGGCCCGCAGCGAGTCGCCCAGCCAGTTCGGCAGCGGTGAAACCGCCAGAGCCCGTCTGCCCACCCGCGACCAGACCCCCAGGCCCGCACCGATGGCATGAACCGCCAGCACGCTGACAAACGCACGCAATGCACTGGGCGTCTGCAACTCGGTGATGACCGACGACGCATCGTGGATCACCGCCAGGCAGATCGCCGCGATCAGCAGCGGCCCGCCCAACGCCGATGCGATAACCCACCGAACAACCAGCCACGACGAGTACGGCGAGGTCGCCAGCGCCGTCGTGCGGGCCGTGCCCCACACCATCAACAGGGCCGGGAGCAGGGGCATTACGCCCAGTTCACGGCCACCGATCGAGATCGGCACCTGGTGCACACCCAGCCACATGCTGGCGATCGCACCCAGCGCGCCCGTCATGTCGCTGTTTGCGATCACCAGCTGAATCAGCGTGACCGCCGCGATGATGACCAGCGCCACCACAGCCGGGGCGAACGCGACCTTGACCAGGTCGCGCGCCTGGCGAGCACCCGCTGCTCGACTGTCCTCCACCCGTGTCACTCTCCGCGCACGTGTCCTACTAGGCGCGAGAGCGCCCGGTTAGACCGGCGCCGACCCGGGTGACGAAGATTGCTGGCCCTGGCCGTAGTTCTGCTGCCCACCGCCGGGATTGGAGTAGTTGACCGGAGCCGAACCACCCTGGGATCCCGTCCCGGCACTAACGGACGGCGGCGGGCTGAAGCTGGGGAATCCAGTGGGCGGAGTGGACGGGGTCTGGTGCATCGGCTGGGGGGCCGACTGTGCTTGCGGGGCGCTGAATCCACCGCTGGACGGGTTGGAACCCTGGCTGGAGGTAAAGCCGCCGTACTGCGACCCGTACCCGGACGGCTGCTGCGGCGACTGCTGCGGATTGGGCGCGGACTGCTGTGCACCCGGTTGACCGTAGTACCCGCCCGGCTGGCCGCCGTACTGCCCGTACTGGCCGTACTGGCCGTACTGGCCATAGGGATCGAATTTCGGCCTCGGCGCCGGCGCCGACACCACGCCGGTCTCCAGCAACAGCGCGCCGACTGCGGCGACAGCCTGAAACACAATGCACACCAGGACAATCCACAGTGCCCAACCGGTCGAAAAGGCGCTCGGCTTGTTGAAGGTCGACGAAATCATCAGGAATACGCCCAGTATCGAGACGACCGCGACGACGGCCCCGTAGCTCTTGACCTTGGGGAGCAGGCTCACTCCGGAAAGCAGCCCGGCCAGCAACGCCATCCCGACGGCCAGCACGGTGTCGCCGGAAGCTTCGCTGCTGCCGCCGCCGAGTTCAGAGCTGATCGTGAACATCGGCCCGAAGCTGGCGAGATACGCGAGAAAACCGAGCACCGCCACCGCAACGTTCAGGTACATCGGGAGCTTGCTCGCCGCGTCGTCGGCTTGAGCGAAAGACGGTGTGGCGCCTCCGTAGGAGCCGCCCGATTGCGCGGGCGGATATCCGGGGCTACCCGGCGTGTAGGTCATGGCTCCTCCTGTTACTTGCGCGCCGTCGCGGCGCCGCTGCTGCATTGCGACGCTTGGTCCCTGCGACGCGATTCGAACAACCACGCTAGCGCACGTTCCGGTGCTCGCGCCGCGGCGACCTGCCCCCGCTCGACCAGCGCCATCACCTCCGTCGATCCCGCCGAGCCGATCGGCGCGGGGGCGCTTGCCCGGCCGAGGTAGAACACGTTCTAATTCTGTTATGGACTATGGGCTTGTGCTTTTCAACAGCGACCGCGGCATCGCTCCGGCGGCGGCGGCGAGACTCGCTGACGACCACGGCTTTCACACCTTCTATTTCTATGTGCCTGAGCACACCCATATCCCAATCAAGCGAGAAGCCGCTCATCCAACGACGGGCGATTCCTCGCTTCCCGACGATCGTTATATGCGCACGCTGGACCCCTGGGTGAGTTTGGGCGCGGCGTCGGCGGTGACCTCGCGGGTACGGCTGTCGACTGCGGTGGCACTGCCCGTCGAGCATGACCCGATCACCCTGGCCAAGAGCATTGCCACGCTGGATCACCTGTCCGGCGGACGGGTCAGCCCCGGCGTGGGGTTCGGTTGGAACACCGACGAACTCGCCGACCATGGCGTTCCACCCGGACGGCGCCGCACGATGTTGCGTGAATACCTCGAGGCGATGCGGGCGCTGTGGACGCAGGAGGAAGCCGCCTACGACGGCGAGTTCGTCAAGTTCGGCCCCAGCTGGGCCTGGCCCAAGCCGGTGCAGTCCCACATTCCGGTGCTCGTGGGCGCCGCTGGCACCGAGAAGAACTTCAAATGGATAGCGCGTAGCGCCGATGGCTGGATCACCACACCGCGTGACTTCGACATCGACGCGCCGGTCAAGTTGTTGCAGGACACCTGGGCGGCCGCCGGCCGCGACGGGGCCCCACAGATCGTGGCGCTGGACTTCAAGCCGGTCCCCGAGAAGCTGGCCCGCTGGGCCGAGCTTGGGGTCACCGAGGTGCTGTTCGGACTACCGGATCGCCCCGAGGATGAGATCGCCGCGTACGTAGAGCGGCTGGCCGGCAAGCTGGCCGCCATGGTCTAGGCGCGAGCTAGAGAACGCAGCGGTTGCCGTAGTCGAACGAGCGCACCCGGATCGCTTGCCCCAGCGGGTCGCCGTCGGTCAGCAACCCGATCAGCTCGTCGTCTTCGGTGCTCGCCAGGAAGCGGCGGCCGTCGGCGGCCAGCCGGCCGATGACGATCCCGGTGAGACGCCCACCGTCATGGCGGACCGTGTACGTCTCGATCGTGGCGGGGCCGTCGGCCTGCTCGGTAACCGGTTGGCTGGCCCCGCTGTCGATTTGTGTTTGCAGCTCGGCGCTGCGGTCCGGCTGCCATTGCGCCGGGGCGGTGGAATAGACCCCGACCGAGTACTTGCTCATGATCCCGCCGTTGGCGCCGACGAGCCCGAACCGTCCCGGCTCGCTACGCATCCGGGCTACGGTCTCGGCCACCGCATGCATCGAGTAGTTATTTCCCGCCCCGCCGAAGAACGGCAGCCCACCGGTGAGCGTCAGACCGCGCGGGTCATCGGTCGCAATCCCCAGACCGTCGCAGATGTTGAACACCGGCACCGGAAAGCAGCTGTACAGGTAGAAGGTGGCGATGTCGTCGACACCGACACCGGCCACCCGGAGCGCCTCGCGCGCCGCCAGCACGGCTGACGGGGCGTGCCCAAGATCGGGGCGCTGCAGCAGGGCCTGCTCTTGCAGGTCGGCATGCCCGCGAAGGTAGACCCACTTTTCCTCGGGAACCCCGAGCCGGCGTGCGGCCGCAACCGACATCACCAGCGCGGCCGCGCCCTGGTTCACCTGATCGCGCGCGAACAGCAGCCGGGGGTAGGGCTCGGCGATCATCCGATTGCGGTCGGTGACCGTGATCAGCTCCTCGACGGTGCGCTCGATTGGCGCCGCGGCAAAAGGATTGCCGGCCGCGATCTTGGTGAACGGCGCGAACAGGTCGCCCATCCGCCGCAGGTAGTCGGCCGGGCCGAGACCCGTTGCGGCCCGGCGGGCATTCTCCAGCAAGCCGTATTGGGTGGGCGCATCCACCAGGCCGTGAATGATCGTGTAGCGCGTGATCAGGCCGTCGATGCCAGGGCCGCGGTCCTGCAACTCCCCGTCGACGATCTCGGTGAAGTCCGGTTTGTCGGCACGCCCAGCGAAGTGGCGACTGGTCGACGTCGCATCAGAGCCGAACACCATGGTGACTTCGGAGCGGCCTGCCGCGATCGCGCCGGCCAGCTCGGTGATCAGGTGCTGGGGCCCCTGGCCCCCGACGATCTCGAGGATCGCGCGGGCCGGATCCGCCCCGATCCGCTGGGCCACCGAGCGCGGATAGTTGTTGGACCGGCCTAACGGAGCCTTGGGGACGGGCCCGGAGATCTCGAACTGTCGGACGCCCGCGACGGTGTCGATGGCCGCGGCCACGTCGGCGGCACAGTCTTCGAGAGCGGCCTGGGCAGCGGCGGCGGCCAGCTCAACGGCCGACATCCCCCGGTAGTCGGGGTCATCGATGCGTTCGAGGGCCTGTCCGACACCGACAATGACCGGCGTACCCGGATCAAGATCCATAGCATCACTATCTACCTCGCCGAATTACACGTCCGCGCCGGGGCGTCGCGGGGGCACATTCACACCCGAAATATCGCCCGGAACTGGGATAACACCGCCGGTGGGCGCGTGCGATTAGCAGTCCGGAATGTATCTGTCATTCCCTGCGCCGTGGAGGTCGCAGATGTCTTTTCTCACCACAGCGCCCGAGTTTGTCAACGCGGCAGCTTCGGATCTGGCGAGCATCGGCACGGCAGTCAGTCAGGCCAACGCGGCCGCCCTTGCCCCGACGACGGGTGTGTTGGCCGCCGGCGCCGATGAGGTGTCGGCCGCCATCACGGCACTGTTCGGGGCACACGCCCAGACCTATCAGGCCCTGAGCGCTCAGGCGGCGACTTTTCATGCCCAGTTCGTGCAGCTCATGACCGCAAGCGCCGGACGGTATGCGACCGCCGAAGCCGCCGCCGCGTCGCCTCTGCAAACCCTGGAGCAGCAGCTTCTCGATGTGATCAATGCCCCCACCAACGCCCTGCTGGGACGCCCGCTGATCGGCAACGGGGCTAACGGGGCACCCGGGTCAGACGGCCAAGCGGGCGGGCTGCTGATCGGAAATGGCGGCGCCGGCGGCGGGGGCACCGCCGCACATCCCGCCGGCGGCAACGGCGGCGCGGCGGGGTTGTTTGGCAACGGCGGAGCCGGCGGACCCGCCAAGCCCAGCAGCAGCCAGGCCACTGGTGGCAACGGCGGGGCCGGCGGGTTGCTGTTCGGCAACGGCGGAGCCGGCGGCAGCGGGGGGTCCGGCCTCGGCGGCGACGGCGGAGCGACGCTGATCTCCGGCGACGGCGGGGCCGGCGGCGCCGGCGGCGCGGGTGGATTGATCGGTACCGGCGGCGCCGGCGGCCATGGCGGCACGACTCCGGCCGCCGGCGCGGGCGGCGCGGGTGGCGCCGGCGGAGCAGGCGGGATCCTGCTCGGCTCCGGCGGAGGCGGCGGTGGCGGCGGTAACGGGACCGGGGCCACCACCACCACCGGTGGCACCGGCGGGATCGGTGGCCACGGCGGTTTCTTCAACGGCAATGGCGGTACCGGCGGCGCCGGCGGATTCGGCCCCACCGGAGGGGCTGGCGGGGCCGGCGGGGCCGGCGGCACACTGTCCGGCTCCGGTGGGGACGGCGGCATCGGCGGGTACGGCGCCGGTGGAGACGGCGGCGGTGCCGGCGGGGCCGGCGGTGACGCGGGCTTGTTGATCGGCGACGGCGGTGCCGGCGGCTCGGGAGGACCCAACGGCGGCACTGATCCCGGCGGCACCGGCGGCAACGGCGGGCGTGCCGCGTTGCTCATCGGTTTCGGCGGGAACGGCGGCAACGGCGGGGTGGGGACGGCGACCACCGGCACCGGCGGCCAGGGCGGCGACGGCGGTCAGCTGATTGGCGTACCAGGCAACCCCGGCCTGCCGTAGCCACCGAGCACGGGGCGCGACAAGTGCCCGAGCAGACGCAAAATGGCACGCTTCCAGGCGGAAGCGTGCCATTTTGCGTCTGCTCGGCGTCTAGAGACCCTTCAGGATCTCCCGGGCCAGCACCGCGGTCTCCGACGGGGTCTTGCCGACCTGTACCCCGGCGGCCTCCAGGGCTTCTTTCTTGGCCGCCGCGGTGCCCGAGGAGCCGGACACGATGGCACCCGCGTGCCCCATGGTCTTGCCCTCCGGCGCGGTGAATCCCGCCACGTAACCGACAACCGGCTTGGACACGTTGGCCTTGATGAAGTCGGCCGCTCGCTCCTCGGCGTCCCCACCGATCTCGCCGATCATCACGATCAGCTTGGTGTCGGGATCCTTCTCGAACGCCTCGATGGCATCGATGTGGGTGGTACCGATCACTGGGTCGCCACCGATACCGATCGAGGTGGTGAAACCGAAATCGCGCAGCTCGAACATCATCTGGTAGGTCAGCGTGCCGGACTTGGAGACCAGCCCGACCGGGCCGGCGCCGCTGATGTTGGCCGGGGTGATGCCAACCAGCGCCTGCCCCGGGGTGATGATGCCCGGGCAGTTGGGCCCGATGATGCGGGTCTTGCCGCCCTTGCCCAGGTTGTAGGCCCAGGCATAGGCGGTGTCTTGCACCGGGATCCCCTCGGTGATGACCACCAGCAGCGGAATCTCGGCGTCAATGGCCTCGATGATCGCGTCCTTGGCGAACTTCGGCGGCACGAAGATGATCGAGACGTCGGCGCCGGTCTTTTCCATCGCCTCGGCGACACCGCCGAATACCGGCAGCTTGATTACCCGGCCACCCTTGTCCTCGTGCGTCACGGTGGTGCCCGCCTTGCGCGCGTTCACCCCGCCGACGATTTGGGTGCCGGCCTTGAGCATGCGCGCAGTGTGGACGGTCGCCTCGCTGCCGGTGATGCCCTGGACGATGACCTTGTTGTCCTTGTTCAAGAAGATCGACATTGTTCAAAGTCCTTTCAGGCGCTGGCCAGCTCAGCGGCCTTGTCGGCAGCCTCGTCCATCGTCGGCACCAGCGTCACCAGCGGGTGGTTGGCGTCGGTCAGGATGCTACGGCCCTCCTCCACGTTGTTGCCGTCGAGCCGGACCACCAGCGGCTTGTTCGCCTCGGCACCGAGGATTTCCAGAGCCTTGACGATCCCGGTGGCCACCGCATCGCATGAGGTGATGCCGCCGAACACGTTCACGAACACGCTCTTGACCTGTGAATCACCCAGCACGACATCCAGGCCGGCGGCCATCACCTCGGCCGAGGCGCCGCCACCGATGTCGAGGAAGTTGGCGGGCTTTACCCCACCGTGCTTCTCACCGGCGTAGGCAACCACGTCCAGGGTCGACATCACCAGGCCAGCACCGTTACCGATGATGCCGACCTGGCCGTCGAGCTTGACGTAGTTGAGGTCGTGTTCCTTGGCCTTGAGTTCCAGCGGATCGGTGGCCGCACGGTCTTCGAACTCGACGTGATCGGGGTGCCGGAAGTCGGCGTTGGCATCCAGGGTGACCTTGCCGTCCAACGCCAAAATCTGGTCGTCGGGGGTACGCACCAGCGGGTTGACCTCAACCAGGGTGGCATCCTCGCCGACGAACAGGTCCCACAGCTTGGAGATGGTTACCGCGGCAGCGTCGAGCACCTCGGCCGGCAGGTGGCCCTGTTCGGCGATGGAGCGGGCGAATGCCAGGTCAACGCCCTTGGCCGCATCCACCGGGACCTTGGCCAACCGATCGGGCTTGGTGGCGGCCACCTCCTCGATCTCCATGCCGCCCTCTACCGAGCACATCGCCAGGTAGGTGCGGTTGGCACGATCGAGCAAGAACGAGATGTAGTACTCCTCGGCGATGTCGCTAGCCTCAGCGACCAGCAACTTCTTGACCACGTGGCCCTTGATGTCCAAGCCGAGGATGTTGTTGGCGTGTTCGTAGGCGTCGTCGGGCGTGGCAGCGTACTTGACGCCACCGGCTTTGCCGCGACCGCCGATCTTGACCTGCGCTTTGACCATTACCGGATGACCGATTTCGGTGGCAATAGCCCGCGCGCCCTCGGCGGTGTCAGTCACCCGCCCCGGCGTAGTAGGTACATTGTGCTTGGCGAACAGGTCCTTCGCTTGATACTCGAATAGATCCATGGGCTCACTGTCTTCGCTCGACTTGCTAGACCAATAGGGAGGCGATACCAAGATTCGGCAACTCGCACGGTTGCAAACTGTATCTAGGCGCCAAATGAGCCCGGCGATCGCATCCACCGGTGTGGCGCAGATCACCGTAAATCCGCGGATCTAAACGTGATCTGACTCACATTTTGAGGCAGATTCCCAAACTGAGGTTGCCAGCTACCCCCGAGAGCGGATACCGTCTCAGGGTCCAGATAACGTTATGGTCACAAAACGAGGACATTTCAGCATTGTCCCAGCACAGATACGCCCGCACTGCCGTCGTTGGCAACCCTCGCACAGCCCGCGATCGTTGGCTCCAGCACCATCGCAACGAAGTCACCGAGATCATCCCACTGGATGGTTTCGACGAGCTCGACGAGCTAGAGCTCGCCGAGCTCGACGACTTGGACTTTGGTGATCTCGAGTTTGACACCGGTCGACAGCTCCTTCAAGCGCCCGAGCTTGACGATCTCGATGAGATCGACAATCTGATTCCGGCGTGGTTGGCAACCCCCAGCCCGGTACTGGTCAGCGCGACCAGCGAGGCTCTCCCCGAGCCAAGCGCTGCTGTCCCCCCGGCCACGAACGTCGCCCCGGCACCCCGCCGTGGTGGCCAGCACCGCAAGCAGTCCACCAGCGCGGCAAAGGGTCGAATCCTGATTGGGTCCATGGCCGCCGGTGCAGCCGCCGCCGCAGCGCATACCGTGACCCACCAATCCGACGTCACCAGCATGGACACCGTGCTGACCGCGAACGCATCGGCCCTTATCGGAGGCTCGAACAGCAACGAGGCCCGCGGGGTTCAGGTCATCGCAGCACAACCGGCGACCAATGTCGAGGCGCACAAGGCCGAGTTCGCTCGCGGTGTGGCCTTTGCCCAGGAACGCGCCCAACGCGAGGCTCGACTGCAACAGCCTCTTTACGTCATGCCCACCAAAGGCATTTTCACCTCCAACTTCGGCTACCGCTGGGGCGTACTGCACGCCGGGATCGACCTCGCCAACTCCATCGGAACCCCGATCTACGCGGTATCGGACGGCCTGGTGGTCGACGCGGGCCCCACCGCCGGCTACGGCATGTGGGTGAAAATCCGCCACGCCGACGGCACCGTGACGCTCTACGGGCACGTCAACACCACGCTGGTCAATGTTGGACAGCGGGTGATGGCCGGCGATCAGATCGCGACGATGGGCAACCGGGGCTTCTCCACGGGCCCGCATCTGCACTTCGAAGTTCTCCAGGGCGGCACTGAGCGGATAGACCCGGTGCCCTGGCTCGCCAAGCGCGGCCTGAACGTCGGCAACTACGCCGGCTGACCGTTGACCGCACCGGGCGACCCCGCTGCGAGCGAGACCACACCCGATCCGTCCCCGTCCGCCGACGAGCCACGGACCCGCATCATTCGGCGCGCGCCGACGGGACCACAACCGGTGATGACGGGCTCCGCGACCGCCAAGATTTCGCACCGCCCACCCTCCCTTGACGAGACTGCGCGGGCAGACCGGCTACCGCCGTTGCCCGACGGGCCGCCCGTCGAGCCAAGTTCGCGGACGGCGGTCGCAACCGCGGCCGTCAGCATCGTCAACGGATGGGCCACCTCGGTGGTTGCCACCGACCTGATCACCGGCTGGTGGCGCAGCGACCGCCTGTTCTGCATCGCGGTGGGATTTCTGGCGCTGGTCTTCGCGAGCTCCACCACCGCCGGGGTGATCATGCTGTTGCTACGCCGCCCGTTCGGGCGCTACCTGATCCTGGTGGGCGCCGTGGTTGCGGTATTGACATACGGTGGCGTGTTCATCGCCGGCGCTCGCGTCGCTTGGATCGTGCACGCCTTTCCGGTATTGCCGATCGCCAGCGCGGTGCTGGCGCTGCATCCCCAGACCAGGCGCTGGCTTTTCGACTAGCCGGCTCCGGCCGAATGTGTTCTCACTGAGACGATTTCGCAACTTTTTCGCAACGCGTTCAGGTTCGGCGAGTAGCCGCTAGAGCTTGGCGACCGGGGCGTGGTTATGCATCAGCTTCACCCGTCCCGAACTACCGAAGTCGATCAGCGACATCGCTGATTCGCCAACACCGGATACTTCCTCGACGCGGCCCAGACCGTACTTGTCGTGTGTGACGCGATCGCCGGGCTGCAGCACCAACAGCGGCCGCTTGCTCGTGCTCGTGCGGACGGGTGCCGACCGCGCAGTGCCAAACCGGCCGGCGCCACTCACGGGCGCGCTGAACGACGGCTTGGGCGCAAGGCGGCGCCAGTTGAGGAGTTCCTGAGGTATCTCCCGCAGGAACCGGGATTCGGGGTTGAGCATCGGCTGCCCCCACGAAGACCGGACGATGGCCCTACTCAGGTAGAGCCGTTGCCGGGCCCGGGTGATGCCGACGTAGGCCAGTCGCCGTTCTTCGGAGAGTTCGGTCGGATCATCCAGTGCCCGCATGTGCGGGAACATCCCGTCCTCCCACCCGGTCACGAACACCACCGGGAACTCCAGACCTTTGGCGGTGTGCAGGGTCATCAGGGTGACCACGCCCGCGCCATGCTCGGGAATACCGTCGGTGTCGGCGACCAGCGACACCCGTTCCAGAAAGGCCGCCAGCATGCCGGTGTCCGGCACATCCTCGGCATCCGGTTCGGGTTCGGCGGCATTTGCCAGGTCGGTGCTGAATTCGTGGGCAACGCTGACGAGTTCGTTGAGGTTGTCCAGCCGGGCCAGCTCCTGCGGGTCGGTGGAGGACTCCAGTTCGCGGCGGTATCCGGTGCGTTCCAGCACCGCCTCCACCAACTCACCGAGATCCCCCTCGGATGAGTCGAGGCGTCCTCGCAACTCGTCGAGCAACTCAACAAAGCCCGCGATCGCCTTCTCCGCACGGCTATTGAGCATCGGCACCTTGCCCTCGGCGGCGGCCACCAGAGCGTCGGAGAAGGCGGCGCCGGTGTTCTCCGCGTACACCGCCACACAGGCCTCGGCACGATCGCCGATGCCGCGGCGCGGCGTGTTGAGGATGCGCCGCATGCTGACCGCATCGCCGGGGTTGTCCAGCACCCGCAGGTAGGCGATGATGTCGCGAATCTCCTTGCGCTCGTAGAAGCGCACGCCGCCCACGACCTTGTAGGGAATGCCGGCGCGGATGAACACCTCTTCCAGCGACCGCGACGAATTGTTGGTGCGATAGAAGACCGCGACGTCGTTGTAGGTGATCTCGTCCCGCTCGGCCAGTGCGTCGATCTCTTCGGCGACGAACCTCGCCTCGTCGTGTTCGTTGTCGGCGACGTAGCCGACGATCAACTCCCCCGCGCCAGCATCGGTCCACAGCCGCTTCTCGCGACGTCCGGAGTTGCGCGAGATCACCGAGTTGGCCGCCGACAGGATGTTCTGTGTCGAGCGGTAATTCTGTTCCAGCAGAATCGTCGTGGCAACGGGATAGTCGCGTTCGAAGTCTTCGATGTTGCGAATGGTGGCGCCGCGAAACGCATAGATCGACTGATCGGCGTCGCCGACTACGCACAACTGCGCCGGGGGCACGTCCCCGGGCTCGTCGTCGCTGCCGCGACCAACCAGTTCCCGCACCAGGACGTATTGCGCGTGGTTGGTGTCTTGGTATTCGTCGACCAGAACGTGCCGAAACCGGCGCCGATAGTGCCCGGCGATCTCGGGAAAAGCTTGCAGAATGCCCACCGTCTCGCCGATGAGATCGTCAAAGTCCAGCGCATTGGCGGCCCGCAGGCGGCGCTGATATTCCGCGTAGACCGATGCGACGGTGCGCGCCAAGTCATCGGAATCCTCCGACAGATCCGACACCGCCCGATCCGGGTCGATCAATTCGTTTTTCAGATTGGAGATGGCATTGGCCAGCAGGCGCGGCGAGTATCGCTTGATGTCCAAGCCCATATCGCGCCCGATCATCTGCAGCAGCCGCCGTGAATCGTCTGCGTCATAGATCGAGAAGTTCGAGTTGAGGCCCTTGATCAGCGCCGCCTGGCTGCGCAGGATGCGCACGCAGGTCGAGTGGAAGGTGGACACCCACATGTACTTGGCCCGGCCGCCGACCAGGCTCACCACCCGTTCCCGCATCTCGGCGGCGGCCTTGTTGGTGAAGGTGATGGCCAGGATCTGACCGACCCCAACACCGCGGGCCGCGATCAGGTAGGCGATCCGCCTGGTCAGCACCGCCGTCTTGCCCGAGCCCGCGCCCGCCACAATCAGCAGCGGCGAGCCTTCGTGCACCACGGCCTGGCGCTGTTGTGGGTTGAGACCTTCCAGCAGTTGGTCGGCATCGGTCGCTTGAACAGTCATGTCCGCCCAAACTTACCGCCGCCCGCCGACGACTTGGCGCCGACGGGGTCCAACGCCCGGGCGAGCGTCTGGATTCGGGGTCAGTTCCCGAAGCCCGATTGCTGGTCGCCCTTGTTGAGGCCGCCGGAGCTGCTGGTGCCCGAGTTGGCGAAGCCCGAGTTGGCGGTTCCGGTCTGGATGAAACCGGAGTTGTCCGTGCCGGTGTTCATGACGCCCACGTTTCCGGCCCCGGTGCTATTCCAGAATCCGATGTTGAGGTTGGCCGAATTCCCGACTCCCACATCATTGGTGCCCGTGTTGAAGAAGCCGGTATTGGTGCCGCCGGTGTTCTGGAAACCCGTTTGGTTATTGCCCACATTTCCGAAACCCTCGCTCGACGTGCCGGTGTTCTGGAAGCCCGAGTTGTCGTTGCCGTCGTTGTTGAACCCCGAGTTTCCGCTGCCGGTATTCCCGAAGCCGGAGTTGGTCGCACCACTGTCGGTTGCGATACCGAAGCCGGTATTGACCTCACCGGAATTGCCGGCGCCGGTGTTCGTGCTGCCCGAGTTGAGGAACCCGGTGTTGTCCGAACCCGAGTTGCCGAAGCCCACGTTGGCACCGCCGGCGTTCTCATAGCCGACGTTTCCGGATCCCGCGTTGCCGAAGCCCATGTTGAAGCTGCCGGCGTTGCCGAGCCCGACATTGTCGTGACCGGCGTTCATGAAGCCGACGTCGCCGGCGCCGGAGTTGCCGACGCCCAAGCAGGTGTTGGCCGAGTTCGCCATGCCGGTGTTGAGCGAGGCGGCGTTGACGAACCCGGTGTTGAAACTGCCGGAGTTGCCAATGCCGGTGTTGGTGTCACCCGAGTTCCCTATGCCCCAGTTTCCGTCACCGGAGTTGAAGAAGCCGACGTTGTTGTTGCCCGAGTTCAACAAGCCAATGTTTCCGCTTCCGCCATTGAGTCCGTTGAAGTTGATGCCAACCTGATCGTTGCCGCTCAGGCCGATCCCAAAGTTGTTGTTGCCGGTGTTTCCGAAGCCCACGTTGCCACTGCCAAGGTTTCCGAAGCCCACGTTGTTGGCGCCCAGGTTGCCGAAACCCACGTTGCCGCTATTGGTGTTGCCGAAACCCAAGTTGTTGCTGCCGCGGTTCCCGTCACCAAAGTTGAAGCTCCCGAAATTTCCGCTACCGATGTTGTAGTTTCCGGTGTTACCGAATCCCTTGTTGCCACTGCCACTGTTCCCGCCGCCGATATTTGCGCCGCCGGTACTTTGGTAGTTCCCGAAGCCGATATTTCCGTTTCCGCGGTTACCGCTGCCGAATTTGTTCGACCCGATGTTCCCGCCGCCCAGATTGAAAAAGCCGTTATTGCCGTTGCCGAAGTTGACGTTGCCGCCCCGGTTTCCGCTGCCGAAGTTGAAGTTTCCGATGTTGCCGCCGCCGAAGTTGAGGTTGCCCGTGTTCCCGTTGCCCAGGTTCGCGATTCCGGTGTTGCCGAATCCGAGATTCCCGGCGCCGAGGTTGCCGATTGCCGCCAGCGGGCTCAGGGCAGGGACATTCTGCAGCAGCTGTTCCCACGGTGACAGCGCCGCCGCCACCGCCGACGCCCCCGAGTGGTAGCCGAACATGGCCGCGACGTCCTGCGCCCACATTTCCTCATAGGCGGCTTCGGCGGCCGCAATGGCCGGCGCGTTTTGACCGAAGATGTTCGACATCACCATCTGCACCAACGCATTTCGATTGGCCGCCACCGCGGCCGGCACCACCGTCGCCGCCCGCGCCGCCTCGAACGCGCTCGCCACCATCTTGGCCGCACCGGCCGCACCGACCGCCTGCGCCGCCGCCGCACTCAGCCAACTCGTGTAGGGCGCGACCGCAGCCGCCATTGCCGCCGATGCCGGGCCCTGCCACGCCTGCCCAACCAGCCCGGAGGTCACCGATGCGAACGAGTCCGCCGCCGACCCCAGCTCGCCGGCCAGGCCTTCCCACGCCGCCGCGGCCTGAAGCATCGGGGCAGAACCGGCGCCGGTAAACATTCGCAGGGAGTTGATCTCGGGAGGAAAAATCGAAAAGTTCATTGCCGCAGCCCTTCCCAATAGCGGTCTTAGCCAGGCTTCGAAGCTGAGCCGCCGACTCCCGGCCGCACCGAATTCGGAGCCTGCGAATATCCAAGCTCCTGGATCCGGGATCCGTGCGCTTTCCAGCGACCGGGCCATGATTCACAGGCAGTTCCCAGCAAGCGCGATCGCCGCAAACCGCGTGCGATTCGGCCACCGCCCCGGGCTCACATCCCATCCCCGTGATGCATCAAGTCAAGATGCCTGCGAAACCTGGTTCATGCATCAGGTAAGGAATGCCCGCGAAATCGGGGTCAGGTGGTGGTCTTGCTTTTGATGCGGATGCCGGCTTTGAGGGCGGGTAGAGCGGCGGGTATGGCGGCGGGGTAGAGCTGTTCGGTCTTGTCTTTGGCGAGTCTGAGCAGGGCGGCTTGCAGGTCGGCGATCTGGTGGGCGATCGCGGCGGGGTTGAGGCTGTTGCGGTAGGTGAGCAGCTCTGTTTGTTGGGCCGCTGAGAGGACTCCGGCGGCCAGCAGCCGGTCCAGGGGGGTCTGGGGCTTGTCGTAGAGCCGGCGGCGGTGACCGTCGCGGCTGCAGCCGTAGCTGATGGGTTTGATGGTGGGGGTCAGGTAGTTGAGCCGGTCGTTGACCAGGTGCCACAGCCGGTTGAGCACGGCGCGTTCTTCGTCGGTGTCGTAGCGGTAGTAGAACCCGTAGCGACGCACGAGGTGGTTGTTTTTGGACTCGATGGTGGCCTGGTCGTTCTTCTTGTAGGGTCGTGAGCGGGTGAAGAAGATCTCCATGTCCGCGGCCCACTTGATGACCGCCTTATTGAGGAATTCGGTGCCGTTGTCGAAGTCCAAACCCGTTACCTTATAGGGATTTTAGTAATTCCGGTTTTGAGGGCGCCCAGGATGTGGGGGTGGGCGTTGTTGCGCACCGTGCGGGTGAACACCCAGCCGATGTGCATGTCGGTGAGGTTGACCGTGCGGGCGAACTCACCTTTCAGTGTCGGGCCGCAGTGCGCCACGGTGTCGCCTTCGAAGAACCCCGGAGATTCTTCGGCCTCATCGCCTGCTTTGCAGATGGTGATCGAGGACCGCAGCAGCGGGGAGGGTTTCGTCGTCGACACACCCGAGATCTGGTCGCGGGCCTTGGCGCCGCGCAGGTAGCGGTCGATCGTGGCGCTGCTCATCGCCAACAGCTCGGCACGCACCGCCGGGCCGTAACGGTCACGGCCGTCCACCAGTTCGCCGTGGCGTTCTAGAGCATCCAACTGAAGTGCCATGGAAGCGGCCAGATACCGGCCGCACTGCCCGCCTGAGGCCGCCCACACCTTCTGCAACACCTTGAGCGCATCCTAGGAGTACTTCGGATTGCGTTGCCGGCGAGTCCGTTTGGCGACCTGCCGACCCGCTCCCGGCGGCGCGGCCGCCGCCCTCAACCGCCGCCGGGCGTTGTCACGCGACCAGCCGGTGACCGCCACCACCTGATCCAGAATCTGCCCCTTGCCCGCCTTCGGCGCCCCCACATACGCCCTGTCGAACTTCGCGGTGATCTCGGCCCGAGACGACATCGACAGCCCACTTCCCATGCCTGCCAAGGATCGACCGTTTCGCGGGCATTTTTACGTGATCCACCGAGGGCGCTTCACGGGCATTTTCGTGATGCTTGCCGCACTATAGCGGATGGGTAGGCCATCGCGCTAAAATGCACCACCACACATCGATGGCCGCCCAGGTAGCTCCGGGACGAGCGCGACCCATGGCGTCAGCCGGGCCGGCTACCCGATAGCGCTAACCACCAAACAGTTCTACGACCAGGTGTCGGATCCCGGTGTGCCGGTTACTGCGGGTCCATTCGACCGGCTGGCCAACCAGCACGGCACCAAACCGGCCGAGCAGCTCCTCGAACAACACGCGCAGCTCCAGCCGGGCCAGATTGGCCCCCAGACAATAGTGAACGCCTTGTCCGAATCCCAAGTGCGGGTTCGGCTTTCGCGTGATGTCGAACTCGTCGGCGTGGTCGAATATCCGGGCATCGCGGTTGGCGGAGCCTTCCCAGATCTGCACCTTCTGCCCGGCCTCGATCGAGCACCCGGCCAAGGTGACGTCACGGGTGGCGGTACGCCGTTTGGACGGAGACGGCGACGTCCAGCGCACCATCTCCTCGACCGCCGTCGGTAACAAGTCGAGATCGCCACGCAGCGCGCGCAGTTGTTCTGGATGCTCGGCCAGCGCCAGCAGCCCACCCGCCACCGCGTTGCGTGTCGTCTCCGCCCCAGCGCTGAACAGCAGGCTGAAGAACAGGTACAGCTCGAGATCGGACAGGGCCGGCTCATCTCCCCCGTCCACCATTGCGTTGGCCACCACGGACAGCATGTCGTCGGTGGGCGCGGCACGCTTGGATGCGATCAGCTCCTGGCCGTAGGAGTACATCCGCGACGCGGCCTCCTCGGCCGTCTGCGCGACCGACAGCTGCGAAACCGCCGCCTTGCGCGAACCACCGAAATCGAACTGGGGCTCAATGGCCTCGAATAGCCAATGACGTTCGGATTCAGGCACTCCCAGCAGGATGCAGATCATCTGCATCGGCAGTTCCGCGGCCACGTCCACCAGGAAGTCGAAAGGTTCACCCGGCACCACCGCGTCCAGGAGCAGCCGGGTCCGGGCACGCAGGTCGTCCTCCACCCGGCGAATCATCCGCGGTGTCAACCCGGAGCTGACCAGCCGCCGAATCTGCGCATGCCGCGGGTCATCCATCATGTTGAGCACCTGTCCCGCGATGGCCAGGTCCTGCAACAAGGTGCCGCCAAAGGGGCGCTGCCCGCCGGTGACCGAGGAGTACGTCACCGGGTCACGAAGCACCTCGAGAGTTTCCGGGTACGTGGCCACCGACCAGAAGCCTTCTCCGTCGGGGGTGTTGTCGGTCGGCTCGTGCCAGTACACCGGGGCTTCGCGGCGATGGATCGCGAACAGCTCGTGCGGGAAACCGGCGGCGAAGTTGTCCAGATCGGTGAAGTCGATCTTGGAGAGCACGCCGCCGGATGTCACAGAATTGCCCCCGGAGCGTACTTGGCCGCCTCCGGGTAGCGACCCACCAGAGCGTCTACTTGGGCGGCTACCTGGTCAACCTGGTCGGCCGCGGCACCGGTGAATGCCGCCTTGTCGGCCAGCGCCGCGTCCAGTGCCGCGCGATCCAGCGGCAGCCGCGGATCGGCGGCCAACCGATCCAGCAAGTCGGGTTCGGCCCCATGTTCACGCATGGCCAGGGCCGTGGCCACCGCGTGTTCACGGATCACGTGATGGGCCGACTCCCGCCCCATACCGGCGCGCACCGCCGCCATCAGCACCTTGGTGGTGGCCAGGAACGGCAAGTAGCGATCCAGCTCACGCGCGATCACCGCCGGATAGGCTCCGAACTCGTCCAGCACCGTCAGGAATGTCTCGGTCTGACCGTCAATGGCAAAGAAGCTGTCCGGCAACACGACTCGACGCACCACCGAGCAGAACACGTCGCCCTCGTTCCACTGCGCACCGGTGAGCTCGGCGGCCATGGAAGCGTATCCGCGCAGCACCACCTGAAGCCCATTGACGCGTTCGCAACTGCGGGTGTTCATCTTGTGCGGCATCGCCGACGAACCGACCTGCCCCGGCGCGAAGCCTTCGGTGACCAGCTCGTGGCCGGCCATCAGCCTGATGGTGTGTGCCAACGAGGAAGGGCCCGCGCCCAGCTGCACCAGCGCGGAGACCACGTCGTGGTCCAGCGAACGCGGGTAGACCTGCCCCACACTGGTCAACACCGTCGAGAAACCCAGGAAGTCGGCCACCCGCTGTTCGAGGTCGGTCAACTTGGCCGAGTCGCCGTCCAGCAGATCGAGCATGTCCTGGGCGGTGCCCATCGGGCCCTTGATCCCGCGCAGCGGGTAGCGGTCGATCAACTCCCGCAACCGGACCAGGGCAATCAGTGTCTCTTGGGCCGCCGAGGCGAATCTCTTGCCCAGCGTGGTGGCCTGCGCTGCGACGTTGTGGCTGCGCCCGGCCATCACCAGATCGCGGTAGGCCACCGCCCGCTCGGCGAGCCGTGCCGCCACCGCCACCCCGTGAGCGAAGGTCAGGTCCAGCGACTGCCGGATCTGCAGCTGCTCCACGTTCTCGGTCAAGTCCCGGCTGGTCATCCCCTTGTGCACGTGCTCGTGGCCGGCGAGGGCGTTGAATTCCTCGATGCGGGCCTTCACGTCGTGGCGCAGCACCCGCTCGCGGGACGCGATCGAGTCCAGGTCCACGTCATCGATCACCCGCTCGTAGTCGGCGATCGCGTCGGCAGGAACAGCGGTGCCCTTTGCGCCTAACTCCCGCTGCGCCCGCAGCACCGCCAGCCAGAGCCGCCGCTCGGCCACCACCTTGGCCTGCGGCGACCAGATCGCAACCATCTCGGCGCTGGCGTAGCGGGCGGCCAGGACGTTGGGAACGCTCACTTGGTCCTCACGAAGACACAGCTTACGGTCGAGCCTTCCGGGCAGGTCCAGATCCCGGATGTGGGCGACCGGTCGGCAACGTTGGGGCACCCGGATGAGGCCGCCATACCCTGGCCAGGTGTACTTCGCCGGTGTGGATCTGGCCTGGGCCGGTCGCAATCCGACCGGCGTCGCGGTGCTCGACTCGGACGGTCGCCTGGTCTGCGCCGGCGCGGTCCGCGAGGACGCCGCCGTGCTCGCGGCGCTACAGCCCCATCTGCGGGGCGCTTGCCGGGTCGCCTTCGACGCGCCGCTGGTGGTGGCCAACGCTACCGGCCAGCGGCCGGCCGAGACCGCGCTCAACCACGACTTTCGCAAGTTCGAGGCGGGCGCGCATCCAGCCAACACGGGAAAACCCGAGTTTGCCCACCGTCCGCGCGCCGCACGCCTGGCCGACTCCCTGGGCCTTGACATCGACCCCTTCTCCCCGGCTTCCCGGCGCGCCATCGAGGTCTATCCACACGCGGCCACGGTGGCCCTGTTTCGGCTGCCGCGCACCTTGAAATACAAGGCCAAACCGGGCCGCAGCGTCGATCGGCTCAGATCGGAGCTGCTGCGACTGATGGACGAGGTCGAAGCGCTGCGCACCGCGCCGGTGCCGCTGCAGGTGACCGGGAACCAGGACTGGCTCTCGTTGCGCCGGCAGGTGGTGACCGCGCAGCGCAAGTGCGAGCTGCGCCGCGCCGAAGACCCGGTCGATGCCGTCGTGTGCGCCTATGTGGCGTTGTACGCCGAACGACGCCCCGCCGACATCACCGTCTACGGAGACCTCACCAGCGGTTACATCCTGACGCCGACCCTGCCGGCCGGCCTGACCCCGGCGCCTACAGCCAGGCGCTAGACCTGAACCGGCCGCTGATCGACCGGCGCCAGCACGTCGATCAGATCGACCACCGTCGCCAGCGCCGCGGCACGCGGATCCCGCCCCTCTACCAGGGCGGACACCACCGAGCCGTCGACCGCGCAGATCAATGTGCACACCAGTTCGATGCGCACGGAACGCCCGGATCGTTCGATGGCCTCGGCGACCGCCTCAGCACGCTGACGCAAGCTGCGACGCATGCTTTCGCGCAACGCCGGCAGGCGGGTACAAGCGATATTGCGCTCATATCGCGATATCAGCTGCTCAGCGAGCCCAGGACTGGAGACATCCCCCACCAGGAGGTCAGCAAGCACGTCAGCGGTGGTTTCAGGGCCCCGACGCCGCCGCGACAGCGCGTTGACCCTGGCCCGTAATTGCGCCACCTCGATCATCCCGACGTGTTCGACCGCCCGGGCGATCAAATCGTCCAGGGAAGAGAAGTAGTAAGTGGTCGACGCCAGCGGCAGTCCAGCCCGCCGCGCGACCGCCCGGTGGCGCACCGCTTCGAACCCACCCTCGCCAAGCAGCTCGGCGGCGGCACTTACCAACGCATACCGCCGACGTTCTCCTTTTGGAGTAACAGCTGCCGTCACGCCCACACATGCTGCCAGCAAAAGTGGTACTGCATTGCCATTTTCGCCAAACGTCCATGGCATGATGGCCCGCATGCCAGACCTCAGCCGCCGCGCCGTGCTCGGTCTCAGCGCCAGCGCTACCCTTGGCGCGGTCGGCGCATATGCACTCGACATGGCGCTTTTGCCGCGGACTTCGCGTGCCGCGCCCGCGCCGCCGATTGGCACAAACGTTCCATTGGCTCCGGCACGGCCGCTCGATCCGCCCCAGCCCGCGCAGGCGGCTCCGACGATGACCACCGGCTCGTTTGTGTCAGCGGCTCGAGGCGGGATCACGACGAACTGGGCGATCGCCCGCCCGCCCGGTCAGACCCAGCCGCTGCGGCCGGTGCTCGCGCTGCACGGTAAGGGCAGTGACGCGGCCACCGTGATGGCCGGCGGGGTCGAGCAGGGGCTCGCCCAGGCCGTCAACGCCGGGTTGCCGCCGTTCGCGGTGGTGGCCGTCGACGGCGGGGGTAGCTACTGGCACAAGCGAGCGTCCGGGGAGGACTCCGGTGCCATGGTGCTCGACGAACTCATCCCGATGCTGGATTCCCAGCGCCTGGGCACCTCACGGGTGGCCTTCCTCGGCTGGTCGATGGGCGGCTACGGCGCATTGCTACTGGGCGGACGGCTCGGCCCGGCCCGCACCGCGGCGATCTGTGCGGTGAGCCCGGCGCTGTGGACCTCGGCCGGCGCGGCCGCACCGGGAGCCTTCGACGGGGCCGCCGACTACGCGGCCAACTCGGTATGGGGCATGCCGGCACTCGGCTCGATCCCGATCCGAGTGGATTGTGGCGACAGCGATCCGTTCTACAGCGCTACCAAGCAGTTCATCGCTCAACTTCCGAATCCGCCCGCGGGCGGATTCTCCCCGGGCGGGCACAACGGCGGATTCTGGAGCTCGCAATTGCCCGCGGAGCTAACCTGGATGGCGCCACTGCTGGTGGCGTAGCCCCGGCGCCCGCCGGGAGCCGGCCACCTCAATTGAGCCCGCCGCAGCTACGTGCAACGATCCGGCGATGACCTCATCTGCCGGATCCGCCTCCCCCTTCGGCTGGACCTTTCCGTACGCATGGCCGCACACGCCCATCCTGGCCGCCAACGCCGTGTGCACCTCACAGCCGCTGGCCGCCCAAGCCGGTCTTCGGATGCTTGCCGAAGGCGGGAACGCCGTCGACGCCGCTATCGCCACCGCCATCACCCTCACCCTGGTGGAACCGGTGTCCAACGGCATCGGCTCGGACGCCTTCGCCATCGTCTGGGACGGCCAACAGCTGCATGGGCTCAACGCATCGGGCCGCTCGCCTGCGGCGTGGACGCCAGAATACTTCTGCGGCAAGGACGTTCCGATACTCGGCTGGAATTCGGTGACCGTTCCGGGCGCCGTATCGGCATGGGTGGACCTGCACACCAAGTTCGGCAAGCTGCCCTTTGAACGGCTCTTCGGTCCCGCTATCACCTATGGCCGCAACGGCTTTCTGGTATCACCAAAGGTATCCGCACAATGGCAGGCTCAAGTGGCCCTGTTCGCGGACCAGCCCGGATTCGCTGAGGCGTTCCTGCCCGGCGGTCGAGCGCCGAAGCCCGGCGAGCTGTTCACCTTTCCCGACCACGCGGACACACTCGAGAAGATCGCCGCCAGCACGGGGGCAGCGTTTTACCGAGGCGAGCTGGCCGACAAGATGGAAGCGCACGCGAGGGCCAATGACGCAGCGCTGCGCGCCAGCGATCTGGCCGCGCACCGCACCGACTGGGTCGGCACCATCAGCACCAACTATCGCCACTACACCATCCACGAGATTCCGCCCAACGGCCAGGGCATCGTGGCACTGATCGCGCTCGGGATCCTCGACCAGTTCGACATATCCTGTTATCCAGTCGATTCCGCCGACAGCGTGCACCTGCAGATCGAGGCGCTGAAGCTGGCTTTCAGCGATGCCCAGCACCAGCTGGCCGATATCGACCACATGACGGTGGGGCCCGAGCAGCTCCTCGACAAGGAATACCTCAGAGGGCGGGCGGCACTGATCGACCTCAAACAGGCAAAGCCAGCTTCGGCCGGGACCCCCAAAGGGGGGACCATCTATCTCACGGCAGCCGATGCCGACGGCTTGATGGTATCGATGATCCAGTCGAACTATATGGGGTTCGGTTCCGGCGTGGTGGTGCCCGGAACAGGGATATCACTGCAAAACAGGGGATCGGGTTTTGTTGCAACACCAGGACACCCGAACCAGGTCGGACCCCGAAAACGCCCCTACCAAACCATCATTCCCGGTTTTGTCACCAAGGACGGCGCCCCGGTACTCAGCTTCGGCGTGATGGGCGCCCAAATGCAGCCCCAAGGACATGTACAGATGATGGTCCGCATCGCCGACTACGGCCAGAATCCGCAAGCGGCATGTGACGGTCCCCGATTCCGATGGGTCCAGGGATTGAAAGTCAGCTGCGAGAAGGGCTTTCCACCGTCGACGCTGGACGAGTTGCGCCGGCGTGGCCACGATCTGGTTACCGTCGAGGACTACAACGAGTTCGGTAGCTGCCAAGCGATTTGGCGGCTCGAGCATGGCTACCTGGCCGCCAGTGACCCACGCCGAGACGGTCAGGCCGCCGCCTTCTGACCACGGCCGTCGATTTGCATCGTCATTCCACATTCACTGGCGCACGTCCAATCGAAATGTCGTCCGATCTTGGTTTGGTCCGAGCAACTCGCACCAAAAATTAGAAACCACCATCTCGCCCTAAACCAATCTTGCCGACAGCAAATGTCGTTAGCTGGGATGTTTTTTCGGCCGAGAAGGAGGCCGGATTGGCGCGATCTCGAGACCGAATGCCGATTCTTTTCCATCCCAACCAGCAATCGGTCCGCGGACAAGCCGCATGCGGACGGTCAACCGGGCCCGGACCAGGCGCGCAGCAGGATCGCGGTTGATTCACGGCGGCGGCGCCGACGCATCTGGCCGACGACTGGCAAACATCCGGCAGCGAGCGACCAGCCGCCATTTGTCGCGATTCCAACACCACCAGTCAAGCGCGCCCCAAAAGATGACCGTTGCTACTCTGAGCCGGTGAATCGCCCAGTGATCCTCGATGAGTCCGATGCTAGCGATCGGCGTACGTTGGCGGAGTTGCGCGCCGATCCACATATCGAGGTGATCGACAGATGGGACGAGCAGAAGGCCAATGCCCAAAGTGTGCTACCCCCGCTGGCCCCGGAAATTATGGCCGAATCCAAGCGATGGGCGTTTTATCCCTGGCGCAAAACGGTGGTCAGCATCCTCGGCCCCAGATCTTTTCGGGCGCTGCGGCTGGATCGCAACCGGAACCTGATCACCGGCTCCGAACAGGATCGACTCGGGCGGCTCAAGATCGGCGTGGTGGGCCTGAGCGTGGGGCATGCCGTCGCACACATGCTGGCCACCCAAGGACTGTGCGGCACGCTGCGGCTTGCCGACTTCGACACCCTCGAGGTTTCCAACCTCAACCGGGTACCGGCAACGGTTTTCGACCTGGGAGTGAACAAGGCGACGGTGGCGGCTCGGCGCATCGCCGAACTCGATCCCTACCTCCCCGTGGAGGTCAACACGTCCGGGCTGTCCGCCGAGGCCATGGACGCGTTCCTGGACGGCCTCGACATACTCGTCGAGGAATGCGACTCGCTCGACATGAAGTTTGGGGTCCGCCTCGCCGCCCGGGCACGACACATTCCGGTGCTGATGGCAACCAGCGACCGGGGCCTGGTGGACATCGAACGGTTCGACATGGATCCGTCGCGCCCCATCCTGCACGGACTGTTGGGCGATATCGACCTCGACGAGCTGCCGGGCTTGTCCAATCGAGAGAAGCTCCCCTATATCCTCCGGCTGTTCGACATCCAGGGACTATCCACCCGGTCCGCGGCCTCGCTGGTCGAGATCGAGCAAACCCTGGCAACCTGGCCGCAGTTGGCCAGCGAGGTCTCGCTCGGGGCGACCGCGGTCTGTGAAGCCGTGCGCCGCATCGGGTTGAACGAGCCGCTTGCATCGGGCCGGGTGCGCATCGACGTCGGGCAGGCGCTCGATCGGGTTGCCGAACCCGCCCCGCATGACGAATCCAGCCCGTCGGGCGCGGACTGTGCGATGGCCGCCGAACCACCGGAGTCAGCCGCGCACCTCATCGTCGCGGCCGCGGCCAATCGGGCGCCGTCGGCCGCCAATAATCAGCCCTGGCATATCGAGACCGACCCGAATTCGGTGACCATCGAGCTCTCGACCGAGCACGTCGCGACGTTGGACGTCGACTACCGCGCTAGCGCCGTCGCCGTCGGCGCCGCGTGGTTCAACGCCCGAGTTGCCGCGGCCAAACACGGAGTACTTGGACCTGCCGACATCGCCGGGCACGGGCATCGGCTGTCGGCCGTGGTCAAGCTTGCCGACGGCGGCGACCCCAACCTGGCCCGCCTCTATGAGCCGATGTGGCTGCGGGAAACCAATCGTCATCGGGGTGCCGCTGTCGCACTCGAGGACGGGGTTGTGGCGTCCCTGGAGGCGGTGGCCACGGCCGAGGGCGCTCGGCTGCAGTTGTTGACCGGTGCAGACGAGATCGCGGACGTGGCGTCGATTTTCGCCGCCTCAGACCGCGTTCGGTACCTGACCCAGCACATGCACGCCGAGATGTTGTCGGAGATCCGTTGGCCAACCACCGATTCCATGGAGCCGGGTATCGACATGCGCAGCCTGGAGATGGACCGCTGGGAGCTGACCGGCTTTCACATCGCCAGACGCCCGGACGTGATACGTAAGCTCGCCGAGTGGGAGGCCGGCGCGGGCCTCGGCAACTACACGCGCGCCCGCATCTGTGCCAGCTCGGGCTTCGGCGTGGTGTCCATTCAAGGCGATACTCTGGCCGACTACGCGCGCGGCGGCTCGGCCATGGAGGCGGTGTGGATCACCGCACAACACCTCGGACTGGCGGTGCAGCCCCTGGCTCCGGTGTTCCTCTACGCGCGCAACGACGACGAACTACGTGGGTTGTCACCCGATTTCGCCGCGCACCTGGGTTCCCTCCAAGAGCGGCTGCGGGCGCTGACGCACACCAGAGCCGACGAGTCACACGTGCTGCTGTTCAGGTTCTCGCATGCCCCGAAAACATCGGTGCGCAGTCTGCGGCGCGGCCTGGGCACCGTTTCGGCCGCAGCGATGACGGGCTCGGGCTAGTTTCGACCAGCGATTCTTGCGCCGGGTGCTAGCCCTGCCTGGCGACGATCACGGGTGCGCGGACCGCGTGTACCACCGCCGTGCTGACCGACCCGAGCAACATCCCGGAGAATCCTCCGCGCCCATGGCTGCCGACAACCACAAGCTGGGCGGACTCCGCGTGCTCGATCAGGTGCTGGGTGGCACGGTTGACCACGACGACTCGACGGACCACCACGTCTGGATAGCGTTCCCGCCAGCCGACCAATCGCTCGGCCAGCGTTTCGTCGGCCGCCGCTTGCAGCTCCGACCACGACGTCCTGGTGGTGCCGGTCCAGTCCCGATTCGCCGCCGCGGGGACCTCGGCATCGGTCCAGGCGTGTAGCGCGACCAGTTCCGCACCCCGCCAGGAGGCCTCGTCGAAAGCGATGGCGGTGGCAAGCTACGACGCCGGCGAGCCATCGATGCCGACCACAACCGGCCCCTCAACCGGTGGCGGGACTTCGCTGGGTACCACCGCGACCGGGCAGTGGGCGTGATGGACCAGCCCGGTGCTGACCGAGCCCAGCAGCATGCGCTTCACCAACCCCTGACCGCGACTGCCCACCACCACCAGGTCGGCTTTCCTGGACAGCTCGACGAGCGCTGGAACGGGTGACTGCGAACTGAGCTCATGGATGATGCGCAGACGATGGTCGTCGGTGGCGTCCTTGACGATCTGCACCGCGTCGGCCAGAACCTGCTGGGCCCGCGTGTCCAGTTGCTGCAGAAGTTCATCGGGAGCCGGGTCACCGAACCATTCGGCCTTGGGCGCAGCGTCCGGCACGTAGGCCGCAGCATGCACCACGGTCAGTGCCACGTTGCGCATCGTGGCCTCCTGGACGGCCCATTTCAGCGCCGCATCGGAGCCGGGCGAGCCGTCGATGCCGATGACGATTCCCGGATCCACTACCTCGCCGCCCATTCCGCCGCCTCATCCCTTGGAAGCTCCGCTGCCTAGGTTCGACGCTAGAACCCGGTGGCGCGGTCGTCAGGAGGCATTCGTCCCAACCATTAGGGACCAAACGACCTTTCACTTCGGCCCCGCGATGCCGGCACACCGCGTGACAACGGTGCCGCGAACCAGCGCCACGATGTTGCTCGCTGGTCGTCCGGCTGGCGGCGGCACCCGGCCATCAGGTAAGACTTTTCAATGAACCGGTGATGGCTTCATGGTAAACGGAACGTGAACTCCCTAGACTAATCCCAGGCCAGCGCTGAGCCGGCGCCGGCAACACTGCAATGGACGGCGTGATGGTTGGGCTAGTTCATCAAGACCCCGGCATCGGGTTGACTGCCGGAGAAGTATTTGCCGGATACACCATCCTCCGGTTGCTGGGTTCCGGCGGCATGGGCGAGGTCTACCTAGCCAAGCACCCACGGTTGCCCCGCCACGAAGCGCTCAAGGTCCTCGGCGCCGGCGTCTGTGCCGACGACGACTATCGTCGTCGCTTCATCAGGGAGGCCGACGTTGCCGCCGCGCTGTGGCATCCGAACATCGTCCGGGTGAACGACCGGGGCGAACATGCCGGCGGGCTCTGGATCTCGATGGACTACGTCGAGGGAACCGACGCGGCCAGCCTGCTACGGGACCACTACCCGGTTGGCATGCCGGCAGATCAGGTGTCGACAATCATCGCGGCGATCGCCAGCGCGCTCGACTACGCGCATCAGCACCATGATCTGCTGCACCGCGACGTCAGCCCGGCGAACATCTTGCTCAGCGACCCCGGCGAAGACGGCCAGAGAATCCTGTTGGGCGACTTCGGAATAGCGCGCAACATCGGCGACGCCAGTGGTCTGACCGCCACCAACATGACCATCGGAACGTTCCCCTACGCCGCGCCCGAACAGCTGACGGACGAACCGATCGACGGACGTGCCGATCAGTACGCGCTCGCCGCCACCGTCTACCACCTGCTGACCGGGACAACATTGTTCCCGCACACCAACCCGGCCGTGGTGATCAGCCGCCACCTGTCCACCCCGCCACCGGCGCTGGCCCAGACGCGCCCCGAACTCGCGGCCTTCGACCCGGTGCTGGCCGTGGCACTGGCGAAGAATCCCGCCGATCGATACGCCCGATGCACAGATTTCGCGCACGCGTTCGCGCGGGCCGCCCGCTGTGGCCGGCACCCGAAGTCCTCGGCTTCGACCATGCCGGCACCTCTGGCGAGCAGGCCGGCCAAGGCCACCCCGGCGCCTCGAACCTTGGCTGACCGCGAAACGCCGCAACGACGCGGTAGGTGGCGCATCTTCGCGGCAGCATCGACGGTGCTAGCGCTCACTGCCGTCGGCGCCAGTGGCTACTCGATCTCCAATGACACCACTGCCTCTGCGCACAGGACGCTGGCCGCATCCCCGGAACAAGGCCCTCCGCCGTCGCCGACCCAACCGGTGGCACAACACCCGCCACCGCCGCGGCCCACGCCACCCGTGCCGGCCCCGCACCGAGTCGCGCCGCCACCACAGCGACCGGACGAAACCCAGATCATCTCCGCGCCAAAGTTTTCCAGAATTCCCGCGCCCGTTGTGACGCCGCCGGCACCACCACATCCCCCCAGCCCCGACCAGAGTTTCCTGTCCCTGGTGTCAGAGATTCCCGGTATCACCGTCACCGACCCCGCAACCGCGGCCGCCACCGGCCGTGCCGTATGCACCAGCCTGCAAAACGGGGGAACCCCCCATAATGCCGCCGCCGCGACCGTGAACAACACCGGAATCACGCCCGCACAGGCGTCCGCCGGAATCAACGCGGCGATCACCGCCTACTGCCCGCAGTACCAGGGGTAGGAAAGCCGCCAAAGGGGCATCGCCCGCTCGGGAGGTGGGTTAGCCGCCGACCCTGCCCTGCGCGGCGAGCAACCCAATGTCATTGCGGAAATGACTGCCCGGCAGACGAATCGACCCCAGAATGCGGTACGCGTCCGCGCGCGCCGCGGCCAGGTCAGCACCGGTTCCCACCGCCGAGAGCACCCTGCCCCCGGATGACACGATCGCCCCGTCGTCGCGGCGTGCCGTGCCCGCATGCAAGATCCCGTCAGCCTCGGCGCCGACGATGACGTCGCCAAGGCGGGGCCGTCCGGGATAGTTCTCCGCGGCCAGTACCACCGCCACCGCGGCACCCTCGCGCCAGCGCAGTTCGCCGAAGTCGGCCAGCTTTCCGCTACCGGCGGCGTGCAGCAACTGACCGAGCGGTGAGTCCAGCAACGCCAGCACCGCCTGGGTCTCCGGATCACCGAAACGGCAATTGAATTCGACCACCGCCGGCCCCTTCGCGGTGATCGCCAGGCCGGCGTAGAGCAATCCGGAGAACGGGCAACCACGCCGAACTAGCTCGGCCGCAACGGGTTCGATGATCTCGGTGACGACTTGCCGGTAGCTGCCGTCTGGCAGCCAGGGCAGCGGCGCGTAGGCGCCCATTCCTCCGGTGTTGGGGCCGGTATCACCTTCTCCGACCCGCTTGAAGTCCTGCGCCGGTAGCAGCGGCACCACGGTCTCACCGTCGATCACGCAGAACAGCGATACCTCGGGGCCGTCCAGATACGACTCCAGCAGCACCGGGTGCCCCGCTTCCAGCAGCCCGGCAGCGTGTGCCCGGGCGGCATCACGCTCCGGTGTGACCACCACCCCCTTGCCCGCGGCCAGGTGGTCGTCTTTCACCACCCAGGCCGGGTCACCGGCGGGCGGTCCGAATCGATCGAGAGCGGCGTCCAAGCGCGCGGGGTTATCGACGATCTCGCTGCTGGCGGTGCGTACCCCGGCCGCGGCCATCACCTCTTTGGCGAACGCCTTGGATCCCTCGATGCGCGCCGCGTCCTTGCTGGGGCCGAAACACACGATTCCGGCCGCGCGAACGGCGTCGGCCACCCCGAGGACCAGTGGCACCTCCGGGCCGATAACCACCAGGTCGGCGCGCACCTCGCGGGCCAGCGCGACGACGTCGTCACCGGAGGTGATATCGACATCGTGTTGCTCGGCCAGCCGGGCGGTGCCCGCGTTCCCGGGAGCAACAACTAGCCCGCTGACCTGCGGGTCGCGGGCGAGTGCCAGCAGTAGAGCATGTTCACGGGCACCGGAACCGATCACCAGGACGCGCACGGGGCAAGCCTAGCGGGCTCACCCGGCCCGGCACCGTCTCAGTCCGGCTTGCCGCCCGAGTGCATCTTCAACGCGTCGTCGACGTTGCCCTTCTTGTCCTCGCCGGCGCCCTTCGCCGCGGCCTTCTTACGCCGCGCCAGGACCGCGTCGACCGCACCATTGAGCGCCGAACCCAGCGGAAACCCGAGGTAGTGGGTGAGAAAGACCGCCATTTCCTTCAGTTCGGCCTCGGTGAGTTCCCCGTTGAGCAGCGCGGCGTTGATCTGGATCTCGGCCAGGTCGCGATTTCCGATCGCCGTCACCGCCGTCAGCGTCATGAGACGTCTGTCGCGCATCGACAGCCCCGGCCGGGTCCAGATCGTGCCGAAGAGGTGATCAACGGTCAGGTCGAAGTACGCGTCAACCTCGATGTTGGGCATCTCCCAGCCGTAGACCTCGTTCATCTTGTCCAGGCCCTTGCGGCGCAGTTCGTCCATTACGCGTCCTTCTGTGTGTGCGGTACCCCAAGACCGGGCGCAAGCCGCTCCAACGCGAGCCTAGCCAGCGGCAGATCGACTGACAGCGCCTCGCCCAACGCCAGCGCCAGCCCCAGATCCTTCTCACCAAGATCGCGGGCGTGCACAAATCCGTCGTACAGGAAATGGCCAGGCTCAAGGTCTTTCGTGTTATCACGGAACATGATCGACCCGGCGCCGCTGGTCAGTTTGTCCGTGTGGCGCACCACGTTGCCCAGATCCTGCAGGTTCACCCCACTTGCCTCGGCCAGCTTCCAGGCCTCGCCGACGGCCGCATAAAAGGTGAAGGTCAGCATGTTGCGGGCCAGCTTCATTCGGGTGCCCGCACCGGGCGGGCCGGCATGTACCACCAGCGATGCCCAGCAAGAGAACGGCTCTTTGACCCGGGCAAAGACGTCGTCGCCGGCCCCCACCATGGTGGCCAGTTGGCCCTTGCTAGCGGCTCCCGCACCACCGCTGACCGGCGCGTCAATGACGTGAATCCCGCGCGAGCGCAGTTCCCGCGCGAGTTCTTCGGCGGTGGTGTCGCTGATCGTGGAGTGAATCGCAATGATGGTGCCCGCGCGCGCGTGTGCCGCCAGACCGTTCGCACCGGTGATCACCTCACGCACCTGGGCGTCGTTGAGCACTGTCACGCTGATGATGTCGGCGCCGGCGACCTCGGCGACGCTGGCGGCGGCGCTGGCGCCGGCTTCGGCCAACGGCGTCATCGCCTTGGCCCGGACGTCGTAAACCACTAGGCCGCCGGGCCAGTCGAGCAGGCGTTTGGCCATCGGGGCACCCTGGTTGCCCAGACCGATGTACCCGAGTTTCGGGTGCTCAGACATGTGCGCCGCTCCTTGTCATCGCTTGGCTTTGCATCGTCTCCGGTGGCTACGAGCGGATGATCTGGCCGCCATCGACATTGAAGATCTGCCCGGTAATCCAGGAGGCCTGGTCGCCGAGCAAGAACAGGCACATCCCCACCAGGTCCTCGGGAGTCCCCATCCGACTCAACGGGATCTGCTTGACCATGTCCTTGACGAACTCGCCGGGCGTGACGGTTCTGGTGGCTTCGGTGTCGATCGGTCCCGGCGCGATCGCATTGATCCGGATCTTCATTCCGCCAAGCTCACGGGAAAGCTGTTGGGTAAGCCCGTTGACCCCGACTTTGGCCAAACCATAGAAGTTCGAGTACAGCCACGCCGCCGTCGACGACTGGTTCACGATTGCCCCGCCACCGCGTTTGGCCATGTGCTTGTACACGGCGCGCGTGCACACCAGCACCCCGTCGTGGTTGACGCTCATGAACTTCTTGTAGTAGTCCAACGGCACCGTCAGCAGTAGGTCGAGCTTCATGCCGCCGTAGATCGCGGCGTTGTTCACCAGGTAGTCGATGCCGCCGAACTCGCTGACCGTACGATCGGCCATCGCCCTGGCCGACTCCTCATCGGAAACATCCACGGGCACATGAATTGCCGTGCCACCGTCGGCGACAATCTGCTTTGCGGTCTTCTCGGCAGCCTCGGCATTGATGTCGGCGACGACCACGCGCGCACCCTCGCGAGCCAGGGCGTCCGCATACGCCTGGCCAATACCCTGCGCCGCCCCGGTGACGATCGCCACCTTCTTCTCGAACCGTCCCACGCGTTCTCCTCTAATTCGCCGCAGTCGCAATCAGCTTGGTTTACAGATACTCCTCGAATCCGGCGAGGCCCATCTCACGCCCGATCCCGGATTGCTTGTATCCTCCGAACGGCGCATCAGCGCAATACCAAACCCCGCCGTTGACGTTCACGGTGCCCACCCGCAGCCGCGCGGCGACGTCGGCGGCTCGCTGCGGGTCACCGCCATAAACCGTGCCCGACAAGCCATACGGTGAATCGTTGGCGATGCGCACGGCGTCATCGTCACCGTCGTGAGCAAGCACCGTGAGCACCGGACCGAAGATCTCTTCGCGCGCGGGCCGGGCATCGTTGGTCAGACCCGCGATCACCGTGGGCTCGATGAAGTAACCGACCTGCCGGCCGGCCGGCCTCCCGCCGCCGCAAGCGAAGGTTCCGCCTTCGGCGATCGCCAAGTCGAGATAACCCTGTACCCGGTCCCGCTGCCGTTGCGAAATCAAAGGACCACAAACCGTTCTGGCATCATCAGGATCGCCGGGCTTGATCGACGACATGGTCCCCGCAGCTATTGCGACGGCCTCGTCGTAGCGGGCACGCGGCACCACCAGCCTGGTGGTGATCGCACACCCCTGCCCGGCATGCATGCTTGCGGTGAAGGCCGATACCGAGCTCGCCGCGGCCAGGTCGGCGTCATCGAGCACGATGAAGGCCGATTTGCCACCCAGCTCCAAGAACATTCTCTTGATGGTGGCCGCCCCATCGGCCATCACACTGCGGCCGGTCGCGGTGGATCCGGTGAACGAAACCATGTCCACGCGAGGGTCTTTGGCCAACAGAGCGCCCAGGCCGTGTTCGCTGGAGGTGACGATGTTGACGACGCCGGGTGGGATATCGGTGCAATCGGCGATCAATTCGCCGAGCACCGCCGCGCACCACGGTGTGTCCGGTGCCGGTTTCAGCACGACGGTATTGCCCGCGGCCAGCGCGGGGCCCAGCTTGGCGAGGTTGATCTGGTGCGGGAAGTTCCACGGCGTGATGGCGCCGACGACGCCCACCGCCTCGCGAACGACGGTGCGCCGCGTCGGGATGCCCATGGGCGCCGCCGCACCGAGATCCTGCTTCCAGGAATAGGATTCGGCGGTGTCGGCAGAAAAGGCCAGGTCATTGACCGGACCCTCCAATTGAGCGGCGGCGGTGAGCATCCGCGGCGCCCCGACTTCGGAGATGGTCACCGCGCGCAGCTCCTCGATGTGTTCACGCATCGCGTCACGCAGATGCCGCACGCATCGCACCCGCAATTCGGTGTTGCGCGACCAATCGGTGTCGTCGAATGCGCGGCGCGCGGCCTCGATCGCCCGGTCCATATCACCCGCATCGGCATCGGCCGCCACGCCGAGCGTTTCCTCGGTGGCCGGGTTGACGGTCGCAAAAGTACCCGCCCCACCCTCGCAGCGCTTGCCATCGATGAACAGTGAGCTGACTCCGTCGGCCAACAGGGCCATCTACCGCTCCCGCCTCCGTGCTGATGAAGGACCAATCCAATGGACAGTTGTCCGATATCGATGGGCCAACCATAGCTTCAAGCGCGGCGACGGTGCAAGGTCCGACCCCGCCGGCGACCGCCAATCTCCCCGATTATAGGTGTTAAGCCAGCATTTTCAGGCACAGGTGTTGCCTCGCCTCGCAACCATCCTCTAGCTTGGACATGTGTCCAGCGATGCACTGGTTACGGTCACCGACCAGCAACAGCACGAGTCCGGAGATCGGCGGCGCAACCGTCGCCAGGAGGAGACCTTTCCCCGGGTGCTGGCAGCTGGCATGGACACCTTGCGGGCGAGCTCCTACCCGGACCTGACAGTCCGGATGGTGGCGGCCCGCGCCGGGGTGTCCCCGGCCACCGCATATACCTACTTTTCGTCGAAGAACCACCTGATCGCCGAGGTCTATCTCGACCTGGTGCGCAAGGTCCCCTTCTTCACCGACGTCAACGTCGCGATGCGCGATCGGGTGGTACAGGCGCTGCGCCACCTGGCCCTGGTGGTAGCGGATGAACCCGAGGTGGGGGCCGCGTGCACGGCGGCGCTACTGGGCGGCGGCGCCGACCCCGCGGTGCGCACCGTGCGCGATCAGATCGGCGCCGAGATCCATCGCCGGATCGCCTCGGCCATCGGTCCTGGGGCGCAACCCGGCACCATCGCGGCGCTCGAAATGGCATTTTTCGGCGCGCTGGTACACGCCGGCAGTGGGGAATTCACCTATCACGAAGTTGCCGACCGGTTGGCAGACGTCGCGGTACTGATCCTGGTCGGCGCGGGGCAGGCGGCCCCCGGCGACGATTTGGCAGAGCCAGCCGCCAAGGCGGGCGAGGACGCATGAGCGTGCACGTGGGGGGACCCGAGCTGGTCCTCGATCCCTATGACTACGACTTCCACGAGGATCCGTATCCGTACTATCGGCGGCTGCGCGACGAGGCCCCCCTCTATCACAACCAGGAACTCGGGTTCTGGGCGCTGTCCCGGCACCGCGACGTGCACCAGGGATTCCGCAACAGCACCACGCTTTCCAACCGCGACGGAGTTTCGCTGGATCCGGTGTCACGCGGGCCCCATGCCACCAAGACGATGTCATTCTTGGCGATGGACGACCCGGCCCATCTACGGCTGCGCACGCTGGTCTCGAAAGGCTTTACGCCAAGGCGGATTCGCGAGCTGGAGCCGCGGGTGACCGAGCTGGCCGTGGCGCACCTGGACACCATGCTGGACATGGCCGGCGGCTCCCAGACGGTCGACTATGTGGCCGAATTCGCCGGCAAGCTGCCGATGGATGTGATCTCCGAGCTGATGGGCGTTCCGGTCGCCGATCGCGATCAGATCCGGGCGATGGCAGACGGGGTGATGCACCGCGAGGACGGTGTCACGGATGTGCCGGCGTCGGCCATCGAGGCATCGAGGCATCGAGGCATCGATCAACCTCATCGTCTACTACCAGCAGATGATCGCCGAGCGACGTAAGAAACCCTCCGACGATCTGACCTCCGCGCTGCTGGCCGCCGACGTCGACGGCGACCGCCTCACCGACGAAGAAGTGCTCGGTTTCATGTTCTTGATGGTGATCGCCGGAAATGAGACGACGACCAAACTTCTCGCCAATGCCGCGTTTTGGGGCCACAAGAACACCGATCAACTGACACCGATCTACGCCGATCTGTCTCGAGTGCCGCTGTGGGTCGAGGAAACCCTGCGCTCTGACACCTCGAGCCAGATCCTGGCCCGCACCGTCGTCGGTGAACTCACCCTCTACGACACCACGATCCCCGAGGGGGACGTGGTGCTCCTGTTGCCGGGCTCGGCCCACCGTGACGAGCGGGCATTCCGGGATCCCGACGAGTACCTGATCGGGCGCGAGATCGGCTCGAAGTTGCTGAGTTTCGGTAGTGGCGCGCACTTCTGTCTGGGAGCAAATCTGGCTCGGATGGAAGCCCGGGTGGCACTGACCGAACTGTTCAAACGAATCCGTGGCTACCAGGTCGACGAGGGCAACGCCGTGCGGGTCCACTCCAGCAACGTCCGCGGATTCGCTCACCTGCCGATCACCGTGGAGGTCGCCTGATGCCGCGCTTCCAGCCCCACCCGGATCGCCGGCCCGCGATCGTCGCCGGCGCGTCATCGGGAATCGGCGCCGCCACCGCGGTCGAGCTGGCCGCCCATGGCTTTCCGGTTGCGCTGGGCGCGCGGCGGGTGCAGAAGTGTGAAGAGATCGTCGAGAAGATTCGCGCCGATGGCGGCGATGCCGTCGCGCTGGCCCTCGATGTCACTGACGCAGATTCGGTCAAGGATTTCGTGCATCAGGCCACCGAGCGGCTCGGCGACATCGAGGTGCTGGTCGCCGGCGCCGGCGACACCTACTTCGGTCGACTCTACGAAATCGACACCGAGACTTTCGAATCGCAGGTCCAGATCCATCTGATCGGGGCAAACCGGCTGGCCACCGCGGTTCTTCCGGGCATGCTCGAACGCCAACGCGGGGACCTGATCTTAGTGGGTTCGGATGTGGCGCTGCGCCAGCGCCCGCACATGGGTGCCTACGGCGCGGCCAAGGCCGCGCTGGTGGCAATGGTCACCAACCTGCAGATGGAATTGGAGGGCACCGGCCTGCGTGCGTCGATCGTGCATCCCGGCCCGACCAAGACGGCGATGGGCTGGAGCCTGCCGGTCGAGTCGATCGGCCCGGCACTCGAAGACTGGGCCAAATGGGGTCAGGCGCGCCACGACTACTTCCTGCGAGCATCCGATATCGCCCGGGCCATCACATTCGTGGCGGAAACACCCAGGGGTGGGTTCGTGGCCAACATGGAGTTGCAGCCGGAAGCCCCGTTGGCCGCCACCACGAACCGTCAGCAACTCAAAGTCGATGAGAAGGCCAAGGATTCATGACGACAGCGATCGTGCCGCGAGTGTCCGGCGGCGAAGAGGAACACGGACATCTCGAGGAGTTCCGCACCGATCCGATCGGGTTGATGCAGCGGGTGTGCGACGAATGTGGCGACGTGGGCTGGTTCCAGTTGGCCAACAAGCACGTTGTCCTGCTCTCTGGCGCTAAGGCCAATGAGTTCTTTTCCCGCTCCAGCGATGAAGAACTCGACCAGGCCGAGGCCTACCCCTTCATGACCCCGATCTTCGGCAAAGGGGTGGTGTTCGACGCCAGCCCCGAGCGGCGCAAGGAGATGCTGCACAACTCGGCATTGCGTGGCGAGCACATGAAAGGGCATGCCACGACCATCGAACGCGAAGTGCATCGGATGATCGAGAATTGGGGCCAGGAAGGCGAAATCGGCCTGCTGGAGTTCTTTGCCGAACTGACCATCTACACCTCGACCTCGTGTCTGATCGGTACGAAGTTCCACAACCAGCTCGACTCCCGGTTCGCGCACTTCTATCACGAGCTCGAGCGCGGCACCGACCCGCTGTGCTACGTGGATCCGTATCTGCCGATCGAAAGTTTCCGTCGGCGAGACGAGGCCCGAAAAGGCGTGGTGGCGTTGGTCCAGGAGATCATGCACCAGCGGGTCGCCAACCCGCCGACCGACAAGCGTGACCGCGACATGCTCGACGTGCTGGTGTCGATCACCGATGAGCAAGGCAATCCGCGGTTCTGCGCCGATGAGGTGACCGGCATGTTCATCTCGTTGATGTTCGCCGGGCACCACACCAGTTCGGGTACCTCGGCCTGGACGCTGATCGAGCTGCTGCGCCACCCCGACGCGTATGCCGCCGTGATCGATGAGCTCGACGAGCTCTACGCCAACGGCCAGCCGATGAGTTTCCACGCGTTGCGCCAGATTCCACGGCTGGAGAACGTGTTGAAGGAGACGCTGCGGCTACACCCGCCGTTGATCATCCTGATGCGGGTGGCCAAGGGCGAATTCCAGGTCGAGGGTTACCCGATTCACGAAGGTGAACTGGTTGCGGCTTCACCGGCGATCTCCAACCGGATTGCCGAGGACTTCCCCGATCCGGATGAGTTTGTGCCCGAGCTCTACCAGGAGCCGCGGCAAGAGGATTTGATCAACCGCTGGACCTGGATCCCGTTCGGCGCCGGACGGCATCGCTGCGTGGGTGCGGCATTCGCCACCATGCAAATCAAGGCGATCTTCTCGGTATTGCTGCGCGAGTACGAGTTCGAGATTGCGTAGCCCGCCGACAGCTATCGCAACGACCACTCCAAGATGGTGGTTCAGTTGGCGCGCCACGCCAGGGTGCGCTACCGCCGCAGAAAAATGAGCGACAACCGGGGCCACTGATGAGCTACCGGATTGAGGCCGACCTGGATCTGTGCCAGGGCCACGCCATGTGCGAATTGGAGGCACCGGACTACTTCCGGGTGCCCAAGCGAGGCAAGGTCGAGATCATCGATCCCGAGCCCCCCGAGCAAGCCCGCCCAGAGATAGAGCAGGCGGTGCGAATGTGTCCAACCCAAGCACTATCGATCAAAGCGAAAGAAGACTGAGGACAATGGCGTCGTTCGAACGTAGCGAACTTGAACAGTGGGTGCAGTCCTGGCTTCAGGCCAACAGGGACTGCGAGGCTGCGGGCGACTGGAAGCCACTGGCCGACTTCTACGCCCCCGATGCCACCTACGGATGGAACATCGGCCCGAAGGAAGACGTGATGTGCGTCGGGATCGACGAGATCCGCGACGTCGCGCTCGGGTACGAGATGGAGGGCCTTCAGAACTGGCAGTACCCCTATCAGAAGGTCATCATCGATGACCGGCAGGGCGAGATCGTCGGCTTCTGGAAGCAGGTCGTCACCGACGGCGACGGCGGCCGACAGGAGATCTACGGCATCGGCGGCAGCTGGTTCCGGCTCAACGCGGACAAACTCATCGAGTGGCAGCGCGACTTCTTCGACTTCGGACACGTGCAGGCGCTGTACCTGGATCTGATGAAGGCCGGGAAGCTGTCCGCGGGCATGCAGCGGCGCATCGAGCGCAGCCTCGCCGGTGAGCGGCTTCCCGGCTACTACGCGCTGGGTAAGACGCCCGTCCCGATCTGGTGACCCGGGTACGGCCAGCCGCTCCATGCACCCAACCAAGCATTTGTTTTGTTGCGCGCGCTATGCTGGCCGAAAAGAGTGTCCTGTGGCACTCGTCACTACTGCCTGGGCGCCCGCGTCCGGCAGTTCTGATCAATTCAATGGCGAAATGAGGTCAGGTCCAACGTGAAGACAAAAGGCGCTCTGATCTGGGAGTTCAACCAGCCGTGGTCGGTCGAGGACATCGAAATCGGCGATCCGGTCAAAGACGAGGTCAAGATTCAGATGGAAGCGGCGGGCATGTGCCGCTCCGACAACCACCTGGTCACCGGCGGCATTCCGATGGCGGGCTTCCCGGTCCTGGGCGGACATGAGGGCGCCGGTGTCGTCACCGATGTCGGCCCCGGTGTGGACGACATCGCCCCCGGCGACCACGTGGTGTTGTCCTTCATCCCGTCCTGCGGCAGATGCCCGACCTGTCAGGCCGGCCTGCGCAATCTCTGCGACCTGGGGGCGGGGCTGCTGGCCGGCGCCGCGGTGTCCGACGGCACCTTCCGCATCCAGGCCCGCGGCCAGAACGTCTACCCCATGACCCTGTTGGGCACCTTCTCGCCGTACATGGTGGTACACCGCAGCTCGGTGGTGAAGATCGACCCGGCCATTCCTTTCGAGGTCGCCGCCCTGGTGGGTTGCGGCGTCACCACCGGCTACGGCTCGGCAGTTCGTACCGCCGACATCCGCCCCGGCGACGACGTCGCCATCGTCGGTTTTGGCGGGGTCGGCATGGCGGCGCTGCAGGGCGCGGTGACCGCCGGCGCCCGCTACATCTTCGCCGTCGAGCCGGTGGAGTGGAAACGCGACCAGGCGCTCAAGTTCGGCGCCACCCATGTCTACCCCGACATGGAGGCGGCGCTCATGGGGATCGCCGAAGTCACCTACGGGCTGATGGCCAAGAAAGTGGTGATCACCGTCGGCGAGCTGCAGGGCTCCGACATCGACACCTACTTGGCGATCACCTCAAAGGGCGGTACCTGCGTGGTCACCGCGATCGGCAGCCTGCTGGACACTCAGGTCAACCTGAACCTGGCAATGCTGACCCTGATGCAGAAGAACTTGCAGGGCACCATCTTCGGCGGCGGTAACCCGCAATACGACATTCCGCAACTGCTGTCGATGTACAAGGCGCGCAAGCTCAACATCGACGACATGATCACCCGCCAGTACCGGCTGGAACAGATCAACGAGGGCTACCAGGACATGATTGACGGCAAGAACATTCGCGGCGTCATCCGCTTCACCGACGCCGACCGGTAGGCCGCTCGGCACGAGGCGCGTGGGCCTGGGTGACCCGCTTTCCGCACCTGTTGGCGCCGAGGCGAATCGGCGCCATGGCGCCGCGCAACCGGCCGGTGATGTCTGCGATGGAGACGAGGTTCGACACCACCGACGGGCGGCCAGCCCAGCGCACCCGTGACTGTTTCGCGGCTCGCGCCAGAGGTGGCGTGGGTCTGATCACGATGGGTGCCAACAGGGTTGATCACCGGCACCCGAGACTCCCGGTGGCCTGCATCTGGCCACCGACGCGGCGGTGCACGCGCCGCGCGCGCCATTTGACGACAGGAGATAGCGATGACCCAAGCCACCCAGTCCCCCGCATTGGCGGCCTCGCAGGCGTCATGGCGCTGCGTTCAAGCCCACGACCGCCAGGGGTGGCTCGCCTTGATGGCCGACGACATCGTCATCGAGGATCCGATCGGCAAGTCCGTGACCAACCCGGACGGCACCGGGGTGCGGGGCAAAGATGGTGTGGCGAACTTCTATGACACCAACATTGCGGCCAACCAGCTGTCGATCACCTGCGAGGAGACCTTTCCGTCGAGTTCGCCCAACGAGATCGCCCATATCCTGGTGCTGCGCAGCAGGTTTGACGGCGGCTTCACCAGCGAGGTCCGCGGCGTGTTCACCTATCGCGTCAACGACGAGGGGCTCATGACCAACATGCGCGGATACTGGAACCTGGAGATGATGAAGTTCGGCAACCAGGAATAACTCATCCGATACGGCCGATTCCGGTGATGTTGCCTGCATGATCTTGTTGTCCATCAGGACCATGCAGGCCGTTTGGATCGGATCACTGAGGATGGTGGCCGATTTCGGTTGCTGCAGCAGCACTCGACCGTTGTTCGGATCGATGACGGCAAACGCGAAGACGTCCAGCGGTGTGGTGTTGTCCAGGCCGATCCGCGTGATGGTGTAGATCAGGCCGTCGGAAATAGACAGGTGGGGCAACGCCGCACTGCGAGTCCTGCTGTCCCACACGGTGCGACATCCGGTGGGCTCGACGTCGACCCGAGTCATTCCCCCGACGAACGGCGCGGTCGGGGGCACCGCGGGGCCCGCGCCCGCCGGCACCGCCGGATACGGGTAGCCGTAGGTGCTGGCGATGAACATGGACGTCCCGGCGCCGATGGGCGAGTTCTCACTGCCCGGCCCGCCTTGAGTCAGCACCGGCTGATGGCAGATCAGGTTGCCCGTTCCGGACTCGTAGATCAACGCGTGCACCAGCGGGTCAGCGTTGTCGACGATGGTCAGGTAGTCCGCACCGGTGGGCCCGAAATAGGTTGGGGTGGAACCGGTGCCCCAGCTGAGTTGTCCCGGCTTGCGAGCCGGGCCGCGATCGTAGGGCTGCCGCCACAGCACCTGCGGATTGCCGACGCCGTCCAGGTTGAGCTCGTAGAGAGCGGCGGTGGTGGCCACGCCGACGCGGTTGGCCGGCGAGGCCGAGATGCTGTTGGCGACTTGCTCACCGGGGTCCAACTGAACGCTGGCGACACCACCGCCCACCTTGGCCACTCCGACCACGCCGCTGCCGGTGGCGAACCACACATTTCCCAGGTAGTCGGGGACCACACCCACGGACTGATCGCCGGCCGGGATGGCACTGGACACGTCGGTGGACTCGGTGATGCTCAATTGCCAGCAGCCCTTGCTGTCCTTGGCATGAGCGATACGCAGTAGGTGGTTGGTCCCGTCGATCATCACCAGCTGGTTGTTGTTGTCCAGGTAGGCATACACGCCGCCGAGCAGACCTCCTTTGGCGACGTCGAGGCTCGCCAGCGGTATGACATGTGGAACCAGGCCGCCGGGATCGATCAGATAGACGATGGGGGCCTGGGTGATGTCGTTGGTGCACAGGGCCAACACCAATCCGTCAGTCCCCTGGGTGATGCTCGGACAGGCGGCCAGCAGCGGGTAGGCAAAGATCGGCGCCAGCCGCGCACCGGGGCCGGGGAGCGGGCCCGCGTCTGCCGATCCGGCGTCATTGTGCATGGACGCCAATCCATTCGGCGCCATGAACGGGTTGGGCGGGGCCAGCGGACCGAATGGGGCGGCGGCGTGCGTGGCGGGCGGGAAGACGGCGGGCAGCGCCGAAATGGCACACGCGGTAAGCAATGCCGTGGGTATGGCGAGCACTGCCGCAGGAAACCGCACGTAGGTCCCCTCCCGTGTATTGGGTCACAGAGGATCTTGACGAACGCGGAAAACGACACGGCCACATCGGGTTAACGATTTTGTCTCGAAAAGACTTGTGACCAGTAACATGATGGTTGAGTTGTCCGAAAATCACTGTGCGACTGTAATTTCGGATATTTCGACCGGGTAGGTTCGGCGCTCCGAATGCCGCGCGCCACGGCAATCCCATCAGGCCAGAACGAATGAGATGTGCCCCTTGGCGCCCTGGATCCGGCCGGGAGAGCCGATGACGCACCGACCCGATGACGGACTACAAGGCTATGAAGTCCCGGCAGTCCTGCCCAAAAGTCGGCGCCAGGGTCCGGCCTGCGAGTAACCTCATGGCCACAGATTGCGCGAGGGCCGACGATCGGCACGCCTCCCTCGTGCTCTCGAGGAGAGACCCGTGTCGCATGTCGTTGCAGCGCCCGATTTTCTGAGCACCGCGGCCGAGGATTTGGCCGCGATGGGGTCGGCGGTCAGCACGGCCACCGCAGCGGCCGCCCGATCCACAACCCTGCTGCTGGCCGCGGGCGCCGACGACGTCTCCACCCACATTGCGGCGTTGTTCAGCACGCACGGCCTGCAGTATCAGCTGGCCAGTGCCCAAGCGGCGGAGTTTCACGAGCTGTTCGTGCTCACCTTGGCGGCCGACGCCAACACGTATCTGACCACCGAGATCGCCAACGCGCAGCGATGTCTGGCCGGCGCGATCAACGCCCCGGCCACGGCGCTGCTCGAGCACCCGCTGCTCGGCGCCGACCCGACGGCCTCGGCCAGCACCGCAGCCACGCCCGCCGGGGGCGCCTCGATGGCGCCCGCGGCGGCAGGCACCAGGATTACGGTCCCGGGGGCCGGACCGCTTTACTACCCGAGATTCCTCACCGAGCTGCCCTATCTGGGACAGGCACTCCTGCTGGGCATTCCGGGGCCCAGTTCGGCGTCGATCCTGCAGGGATATGACTTGATCAACCATGCGATCGGCGAAAACTGGTTCCCCGACACCATCGCTTCGGTCATCAACTATCCGGCCAGCATCGGCATCCTCAGCGGCAGTCTGACCGCCCCCGACACCAACACGGCCGTCGCCATCGGAACGCGGATGCTCCATGAGCAGATCATGAGCGCGGTGACCAATAGCAGCGGGTTGCCGGTGCACGTGGCCGCACTGTCACAGGGCACCATCGTCGCCAACCGCGAGTTGGCTTACCTGGCAACCGACCCCAACGCGCCACCGGCCCATGCCCTGGAGTTCGCCTTGTTCGGCAGCCCTGAGCTCGGTTTGGCGCACATCTACTTGCCCGATGGCCTGACCGTGCCGTTGATCAACTACACGGTGCATGGCCTGGCCAACACCCAATACGACGTCAGCGTGGTCAATGGCCAATACGACTTCTGGGGCAATCCGCCCGACCGGCCATGGAATCTCCCGGCCTGGGTGAACTCCCTGTTCGGGGCCGCCTACTACCACAACACGTCATCGTTTGCCTCGCTGTCGGACGCGGTCGAAGTGTCCAGCGTGACCACCTCGCTGGGAGGCACGATCACGACGTACCTGATCCCGTCCCCGACGTTGCCGATGCTATTACCGCTCGAGCAGATCGGTGTCCCGGCGCCGATCGTCGCGGGCCTCAACTCGGTGCTGGCACCGATCGTCAACGACGGATACTCCTCGCTGACTCCCAACGCCGGCCCGTACTTCTCGCAAGGAGCGCTGGTCGGTCTGCCCAGCGCGGCCGATGTGCTGGGGTCCTGGCCATGGCCAGCGCTGGGGTCAGTGACGGCACACATATGCTGAACCAATGGCGTCGATCTTCACCAAGATCATCAACCGTGAACTGCCCGGCCGCTTTGTCTACGAGGACGATGACGTCGTCGCGTTCTTGACGATTGAGCCGATGACCCAGGGCCACACGTTGGTGGTCCCGCGCGCCGAAATCGATCAGTGGCAGACCGTGGACGGCGCGGTATTCGGCCGGGTGATGGAAGTCAGTCAGCTGATCGGCAAGGCGGTGTGCAAGGCGTTTGGCACCGAACGCGCCGGCGTCATCATCGCCGGGTTAGAGGTCCCACACCTGCACATCCACGTGTTCCCCACCCGCCACTTGAGCGACTTCGGTTTCGCCACCGTCGACCGCAATCCGTCACCGGAATCACTGGACGAAGCGCAAGCCAAAATCAAAAAGGCGCTATCGGAGCTGACCTGAATCGGTCTAACTGACCGGCTCGGTGAGTTCCACCGCCGCCTCGCTGACGCGCGGCAGCGTGACGCGAAAGCAACACCCCTCCCCCGGCGCGGTCGTCAGCGTGACATCGCCGCCGTGCGCCTTCACCAGGGAGTGGACGATCGACAGACCAAGCCCGGTCCCACCACTGGCGCGGGCGCGGGAAGAGTCGGTCCGGTAGAACCGCTCGAATACCCTGGCCGCGTCCTCCGCGGGCATCCCGGGACCTTTGTCTGCCACTTCCAGGACCGCGTTCTGGCCAGCCGTGCCGACCCGCACCGTGACGTCGGCGCTGTCGGGCGTGTGCTGCAGCGCGTTGCCGACGAGGTTGCTGAGCACCTGGCGCAACCGGGGCTCGTCGCCGAGCACCTCCGGTGTGCCCGGGCCCTCCAGGACTTCGACGGTGATGGCGCGCTTCCGGTCGATCGCCCGCGCATCGTGCACCGCATCGGCGGCAAGAACCAGCAAGTCCACCCGGTTGCGCTCCAGCGGCCGTTGCACGTCCAGGCGGGCCAGCGTCAGCAAATCGTCCACCAACAGACCCATCCGGCTGGCTTCGCTCTCGATCCGCGACAGCAACATGGCCACATCGCGCGCCGCGCCCTGGCGATACAGCTCGGCGAAGCCGCGGATCGTGGTCAGCGGGGTACGTAGTTCGTGGCTGGCATCGGTGATGAAACGCAGCATCCGTTCTTCGGAACTGCGCGCCTTTTCCGCCGAATCCTCCGACGCCGCCAGCGCTACTTGGATCTGGGACAGCATTCCATTCATGGCGAGCGAAAGCTGGCCCACCTCGGTTCGGGGATCACGTTCTGGCACCCGGCGATCCAGCTGACCCGAAGCGATGGCCGCGGCGGTCTGCTCGACTTCGGACAGCGGCCGCAGGCTGCGTTGCACCACCGCGAAGCCGGCCAGGCCGACCACCACAAGTAGCCCGGCCCCAATGCCGATCTGCAGCCAGACCAGCGACCGCACCGTGTGCTGAACGTCGGACAGATCGATGGCCACCGTCGTCAGGCCGCCCTGCGGCCCGTGCACCGAGACCGCCCGCCACTCGATGTTCGAGCCGTTCACCGAGGGCAGCGTCGTCGGATCCGAACCCACGTCGTTGTCGGCGGGCAGCGCCGGCTCGGCGTTGCGGTCGTTGATGGCCGTCATGGCCCGACCGTCGGGACTGATGCTGCGCACGTAGAACTTCGACGGAGGCCGGGCCGGGTCGGGGCCTTCAACGCTGGGCATCGAATGCCGCCAGGAGGCTTGCGCCCAGGTGCGCGAGGCTTCCAGCAGCGTCGAGTCGATCCTGCTGACCAGGCTGTGTCGCAGGATCGAGGTGACCGCCACGCCCGAGGTCAGCAGGCCACACAACACCAGGGCGAGGGTGGCCGCGACCAGACCCACCCGGAGCGGCACTGCGCGCGGAAGACGTTCGGCCATCGCGGCGCTCCTCCCTAACCTGCCGGGCTAGGGAGCACGCTCATCGCGGCTCCCGCAGCACATAGCCGACCCCACGCAAGGTGTGCAGCAGCCGCTTGTCGCCGGTATCGATCTTGCGCCGCAGATACGACACGTAGGACTCGACGACGTTGACGTCGCCACCGAAGTCGTAGCGCCACACATGGTCGAGAATTTTCGGCTTGCTCAGCACCGTGCCCGCATTGATCACGAAATAACGCAACAAGGTGAACTCGGTGGGCGATAGCGACACCGGCTGGCCGGCCTTCCACACTTCGTGGGTTTCCTCATCGAGCTCGATATCGGCGAACGTAAGGCGGGAATTGCGCGGCTCTGCGCTGCCCTTGCCGACGCGGCGCAGAATTACCCGCAACCGGGCAACGACCTCTTCCAGGCTGAAGGGCTTTGTCACGTAGTCATCGCCGCCCAGGGTCAGCCCCGCGATCTTGTCCTGCAGCGAGTCCCGGGCGGTCAAGAACAGTGCGGGTGCATCGATGCCGTCGGCGCGCAGCCGCCGCAGCACGCCGAAGCCCTCCATCCCAGGCATCATCACATCGAGAATCACCGCGTCCGGGCGGGTTTCCCTGGCCCGATCCAACGCCTGCGCGCCGTTGGTCGCCGTGTGCACCTCGAATCCCTGAAACTTCAGACTGACCGAGAGCAGCTCGACGATGTTGTCCTCGTCGTCGACAACGAGGATGCGTGCTTCTGGTTTGGTGGCCTCGCCCGGGGTTGTGGCTATCATGACATTAATTCCTGCAACATGCAGCTGAAAGCTTGCTTAACGTTCATTGTGTACTTCCTGAAAGCTCGTTGACAGTCAACTGCTAATAGTCTGCCAGGAATAGTCGTGCCTGCCCGAACCCGGACGCAATTATTGCGGCGCGTCGTGAATAGACTCACAGAATGAACGTCGGCCAAAGCCTGGTGGCCTTTGCCACCGCCCCCGCCCGCGCCGGTCTCGCCGCCGCTGAGGCCAGCCTCAACCTCGCGGGAGCCGCCGTCGGCCTGGCCAAGCAAGCGCTCGGCGAAACCAGCACCGATGCCGGCAAAAACGCCATGGCCAGCGTGCTCGGCATCGAGGACGCGATCGTGCGCGCCAACCGGCTGGCCAAGCTGCTCGACGAGGATGCGCCGTTGGGGCGGGCGATCGCGCCCAACGGCCCGATGGACCGGATGCTGCGCCCGGGCGGGGTGGTCGACCTGCTGACCGCGCCCGGTGGTTTGATCGACCGCGTGACCGCCGAGGGCGGCGCGATGCATCGCGCGCTGCAGCCGGGCGGGCTGGCCGATCAACTGGTCGCCGAGGACGGCTTGATCGAACGGGTCCTTTCCGAGGACGGGCTGGCCGATCGGCTGCTGTCCGAAGGTGGTCTGGTCGACAAGCTCACCGCCAAGAACGGGCCCCTCGAACAGCTCGCCGATGTGGCCGACACCCTGGCCCGGCTGGCCCCCGGCATGGAGGCGCTGGAGCCGGCGATCGAGACCCTGCAAGACGCCGTCGTCGCGCTCACCATGGTGGTCAACCCGCTGAGCAGCATCGCCGAGCGCATCCCGCTGCCGGGCCGGCGTCCCGCGCGCCGTTCGTCCTCGCGCCCGGTGCGCTCCCAGCGAGTGGTCGACGCCGACGAGTGAGGGGTTAGGCTGGCAGCGGTCTTACCGGCCTCCTTAGCTCAGTGGTAGAGCACTCGCCTTGTAAGCGAGCGGTCGTCAGTTCAATCCTGACAGGGGGCTCCACCTGGCGCCCGGCAGCAACCGCCGTGGGGGCAGCACCAGCCTCGATGGCCGGGTAGGGTCCATTGGCGAGCGCGCCATGGCGATCCAACCCATTGCCCAGTTGTCGGCAACCCAGCCGCCCGGCACCGCTTCGACGCGCGAAACGGGGCCAGCCGTCATACGGTCGACGCACGGCACCCGGAGAGCAAAGTAGGTAACACCGGTGAAAGCGGTGATCATCGGTGCGGGCATCGGCGGCATGAGTGCCGCGATTGCCCTGCGCCAGATCGACATTGACACCGAGGTCTATGAGCGTGTCACCGAGAACAAGCCGGTCGGCGCCGCCATCTCGGTGTGGTCCAACGGGGTGAAATGCCTCAACTAACTGGGACTCGAGCAGCAGACGGCACGGCTGGGCGGGATCGTCGAGACGATGAGCTACGCCGAGGCCCACTCCGGCCAGACCATGTGCCGGATCTCGATGCAGCCGCTCATCGAGCAGGTCGGTCAGCGCCCGTACCCGATCGCCCGCGCCGAGCTGCAGCAAATGCTGATGGAGGCCTACGGGATCGACGAGATCCATTTCGGCATGAAGATGGTCGAGGTCGCCAACCGCGACGGCGCCGCCACCGCGACGTTCGCCGACGGCACCATCGCGAGTGCCGACATCCTCATCGGCGCCGACGGCGCAAACTCGATCACCCGGGAATACGTACTGGGCGGGCCGGTCACCCGGCGCTACGCCGGCTACGTCAACTAAAACGGGCTGGTGGAGGTCGACGAAGCCATCAGCCCCGCCAACGAGTGGACCATGTATGTCGGCAACGGCAAGCGGGTGTCGGCGATGCCGGTCGCCGATGACAGGTTCTACTTCTTCTTCGACGTGGTCGAGCCCGAGGGCCTGCCCTTCGAGAAAGGCACCGCGCGAGAGGTGCTGCGCGAGCAGTTCGCCGGTTGGGCACCGGGCGTGCAGGCCTTGATCGACAAGCTCGACCCGACGACCACCAACCGCGTCGAGATCCTCGACCTGGACCCGTTCCACACCTGGGTCAAGGGGCGCATCGCCGTGCTTGGCGATGCCGCCCACAACACCACGCCCGACATCGGGCAGGGCGGATGCTCGGCGATGGAAGACGCGGTGACACTGCAATGGGCGCTCAAGGACAACCCCACCGACGTTGCGGCCGCGCTGGCCGCCTATCAGGCCAGCCGCACCGAACGGGCCGACGATCTGGTGTTGCGGGCCCGTAAGCGCTGCGACGTCATCCACGCCAAGGACCCCGATACCACCGCAGCCTGGTATAAGGAGCTGCGAAACGAAGACGGCACCAACATCATTCGCGGGCTCGTCGCCAACATCATGGGTGGGCCGCTCACTCCGCTGAGTTGATCGCCCGCCACACTCGGGCCGCGGTCATCGGCAGCCGGGTGACCCGCGCAGCGCAGGCCCGGGCGATCGCGTTGGCCAGAGCCGGCGCCACCGGGTTGTAGGGCGATTCGGCCATCGATTTCGCGCCCAGCGGACCGAGCTCGTCGAAGGTGTCGGCGAAGTACACCTCGGTGAGGGGCACGTCGACGAACTGCGGAATGTGATAGTCGCGCAGCGTCTGGGTGAGCACCCTGCCGTCGGGGCCGATCTTCAGGTCCTCATACAGCGCGGAACCGATCGCCTGCGCCACGCTGCCCTCCACCTGCCCGCGGCACTGCTCCGGGTTCAGCACCACCCCGGCGTCGGCGGCCTGAACCGACTGCAAGATCTCCACCTGGCCGGTGTCGGTGTTGACCGCGACCCGGAAGGCGTGCACGTTGAACGACACCGACCGCGGTGTCCCGTCCTGGCTTCCCTGCCCGGTCAACGGCGTCGGCAATTGGCCGAACCCGACCAGCTGCTGCCCGCACTGCACGCCGTGCGGGCCCAGCACGCAGTCGGCCGGCGACGCGCCGGCCACCTCGGCCGCGGCGGCGATGATCCGGCTGCGCAACCGTTGGGCCGCGGCCAGCGCCGCACGTCCGGCGATCACGGTTCCGGCCGAGCCGAACGCCCCGGTGTCGTGCTCGACCACGTCGGTGTCGGACTGGCGGATCACGATCCGGTCGCTGGTGGTGCCCAACGCCGTGGCGGTCAGCTGCGCGTGCACGGTGGTGGTGCCGTTGCCGAACTCCGAGGTGCCGACGCACAGCGTGTAGACGCCGGCGTCGTCGACCGAGATCTCGGCGGACCCGAAATGCCCGCCCGGGGGCAGCGTCGCGATCATCGCCAGGGCCATGCCCTCCCCGACTCGCCAGCCCGCGCCGTCGGGAGCCGGTCTGCCACCGCGGCGCAAAGCGTCCTGAGCCAGGTCCAGGCATTGATCCAGCCCGTAGCTGCCGAACGTCAGATCATTCTCGCCGGCATGGGCATCGACGAACGGGTCGCCGGGCACCACCATGTTTCGGCGCCGGAACTCGAACGCGTCGATGCCCAGTCGTTGTGCCAGGTCGTCGAGTGCCGACTCCACCGCGAAGACCATCTGGCCCACGCCGTAGCCGCGGAACGCCCCCGACGGCACGTTATTGATGTACACGGCCTCGGCGTCGATGCGCTTGTTCGCACAGCGGTACACCGACACCGACTCGCCGCAACCGTGAAACAGCACACCCCGAGTGTGGTTTCCGTACGCCCCGGCATCCATCAGGGCATCGACCGCCAGCGCGGTCAGCACCCCATCCCCGTCGGCGGCCACGGTGACGTCGATGCGGTAGGGGTGGCGGCACGTCGCCCGGACGAACTCGTCGACACGGGTGAACTCGTAGCGCACCGGCCGGCCCAGTCTCAGCACGGCCAACGTCACCAGGTCCTCGGTGAGCATCTCCTGTTTGCCGCCGAATCCGCCGCCGACCCGCTTGGTGAAAACGTGGACCTGGTCGCGGTCCAGCCCGAAGACGTGACACAGTTCGTCGCGGACCAGAAACGGTGTCTGGGAGCTGGTGCGAATCACCAGTCGCCCGCGGCTGTCCCGCCACCCGGTGCAGCCATGGGTTTCGAGGTGGGCCGGCTGCACTCGGGCGGTCTGCCACCGTCCGCGCACCACCGCTCCGCCGGAGGCCTGTGCGGCGGCAATGCCGGCTTCGACATCGCCGGTGCCGCCATGTAATTCGGCGACCAGGTTGCGCGCCGGGTCGGCGATGCGGGCCTGGCCGCCCTTGTCGGCGTGCAAGAGCACCGCGCCTGGCGCCCGGGCCTGCTCCGGATCGAACACGGCCGGCAGTTCCTCGTACTCGATCTGGATCGCCCGGCAAGCTTTTTCGGCGACCGCCACGCTGTCGGCGACCACCGCCGCAACCCGCTGTCCGATGAAGCACACGGTGCGGTCCAACACATAGGTGTCGTCGGGGTCTTCGGTGCGCATCTCGTGGCGCGCGGTGGAGAACGCAACGGGTGGGCTGTCGTGGTGGGTGAGGATCAGGTGGACACCCGGTATCGCCGCGGCCGCCGTGGTGTCGATCGAGGTGATACGGGCGTGCGCGAGCGGGCTGCCGAGCACGGCCAGGTGCAGCAGGCCGGCCGGCGCGTCGTCTGTGGTGTAGGGCTCGGTGCCGGTCACCACCCGCAATGCCGCCGGTGCGCCGATCGAGCGCCCGGCGTCGGATCCGCTGGGCTTCTCGACATTGACCTTGCCCTCCAGCGCGTCCAGGATCGCCCGGTAGCCGGTGCACCGGCACAGGTTGCCCTTGAGATGCTGTGGCAGATTGGCCAATTCGTCATCGCCGAAGGTCGACGCGGTGACCACCAGACCGGCCGTGCAAAACCAGCACTGGAAGGCGGCCGCCTCGGCGAAACGGCGCTGCATCGGGTGCAGGTCATCGGGGGTGCCCAGCCCGGCCACCGTCGTGACGGTGCGGCCCGCCGCGCGAAATGCCGGGAACACGCACGAGTGCACCGCGGCGCCGTCGACCAAGACCGAGCAAGCGCCGCAGTCACCGGCATCGCAGCCCATCTTGACTTCGAAGTGGCCGTGCTCGCGCAGGAAGGTGCGCAGGCATTGCCCGGCCGCCGGGGTGGCGTCCAGGTCAGCTCCGTTGACGGTGAACCTCATGCCAGCTCGGCCAGGATCTGCTCGGCCAGCACCAGGCTCACCGCTGCCCGCCAATCGGGATCGCCGTGTGCGTCGCGGGTCCAGGCGCCATCGGGTATGCCGGCGTGGGCGGCGCGCAGCTCGTCGGTGCCGGGCAGGGTGGGGAACTCAAACACGAAGGGGCGCAGGGTGGCCGCCGTGATCGACAGCACGAAGCCGCCGCCGTCGGACTCGGCGCCACGGCGGCCGATCACCACGATGCCGGAGCGCCCCAGCGCGGACGGGGCGAGCTTGCGGAAGGCGGTCCGGGCCCGCAGCGCGGCGGCCGGCAGGTGAAAGGAGCGCAGCACGTCGCCGGGCACGAGCACGTTGGCGGCCTGTCCGGTGACGAACTCGGCGACCGGCAGCGTGTAGTCGTTGCCATCGGCGCACCAAACCGTCACGCGCGCATCCAACGCGGACAGCAGCGAAATCATGGCGCCGGCCGGAAAGGACAGGCACACATTGCCGCCGATGGTGGCGGTGCGCCAGATCTTGGCCGACGCCAGCATTGCGGTGCAGCACTGATACAGCAGCGCACCGGCCGTCCAGTCGGCGGGCAGCCGCCCCGACAGCGTCGAGATCTCGGCAAGTGTGCACGTTGCGGCCAGGTCAATACCGTTGTCGCCGAACGCTATCGGCTGCCAGCCCAGGCCGGTGATGTCGACCAGGCGGCGTTTGTGTGAGTTCGGTTCGGAGAACAGCCAGGTCCCGCCGGCGAGAATGGCGTCGGTGGGCTCCAGCGGCCAGAGTTCGTCGCGGCGGCTGGGGGTATTGACGATTTCTACGGAGTTGAGATCCATTAACTCCCCCGGTATGTCGAATACGCGTACGGCGACAACAACAGCGGCACGTGGTAGTTGGCGTCGACGTCAGTGAGGTCGAAGGCGATGACGACCTCGGGGTAGAACCCGGCGGTGCCGCTCGCGTCGAAATATTCGCCGGTATCGAAGCGCAGCCGGTAGATCCCGGCGGCCAGTGTCGCACCGAGCGACTTGATCCGGCCGTCATCGTCGGTGCGGCCGCTGGCAAGAGGTGTTCCGGCGGCGTCGGTGAGTTCCACGGCAACTCCGGCCGCGGGTCGACCGCTCACGGCGTCCAGCACATGTGTCGAAAGGCTCATGGGTTCACCATGCCAGGCCGGTAGCCACGCGCGGCGCTCACGCGGGCTCACGCAGCAGCCGCTGCAGCCGCAGCCGGTTGATCCTGGCCAGTTCGTTGCGCATCACCCGGCGTTCGGTTTCCGGGTCGTTGTCGAGCCGGTCGGTGAGCGTCTCGAGCAAGTCCTCGGCGGATCGTCCGGTGGCGCACACCAAGTAGACGTAACCGAACTTGTCCTCGTACTTGCGATTTTTTTCGGCGAGTTCGGCGCGCACGGCCTCGCCGGCCCCGGCAACCAGGGCCTGCTGACGCGCCGAGGACGCGTTGTCGGCCCTGGCACCGATGCGAGGGTGGCCGTCCAGCGCGGCGTCGATCTCGGCCTCGGGCAGCTGGGCCAGTACCCGGTCCGCGCGGTCCAGCAGCGCATCGACATCATCGAACGGCGCGCCGGCCAGCACCCGGCGCGCCCAGATCGTCGTCGAGCACACGCCGAACAGCAGGTGCATGCGTTGGCGATCTGTGAGGCGATTGAAGCCATCAAGGCCCAGGGCAGGCTTGGTCATCTAGTGCAGCTCGTTGAGTCGGCTGAGCCTGGCCGACGCAATCGGGTTCGCGTCGGCGACCAGATCGCTGAACCGGTAGTTGGCGATCTTGGCCGCCTCGATGAGGGCGTACGCCCTCTCGGTGGCGGGGGAATTGTCCATCCGCGACCAGCCGTTCTTGAGCACCCGGTCGAAGCGCTCGGTCTCGCGGGCGCAGATGATCAGCGGGAAGCCGAAGTGTTCGCGGTAGGCGCTGGCAAGCTCCACCACTACGTTGTGATCCCGCTCGTCGAGATTGGATAGCGACACGTGGTCGACGGCCAGGGCGCGTCCGGTCTCGTCCTCGGCACCCAGATCGTGAAACGCATTGAGTAGCTCCATCTGCTGCTCGGAGGACCCGGTGAGCACCGCGTCCTGGAACGCCTCGCGAAGCGCGGCGGTGTCGGCGAACGGCCGGTGCTCGTAGGCACGGTCGATCACCCAGGGGACGTCCTGCACGACATGGCCGAACACTTCGGTGAATCGCTCGCGGGTCATCGCGTTGACCTCATGGAGGGTAATCGAGCCGCCGCCGGCCACCCGTGGCCCATGCGAGCCGGTGTGAAAGAACACGATGTTGAGCACGATCGCGGCGACGGCACCGATGCTGATGCCGCTGCCGAAGATCAGGTCCACGCCCGACGGCATCGACTCGGCGACGTCGGGATAGGACATCACCCACAACGCCAGCGCCAGGCTGGTAGTCACGATGATGAGGTTTCGGTGGTCGGTGAAGTCGACCTTGCCCAGCGTCTGGATGCCCACCACGGCGACGGTGGCAAACAGCGTCAACGCCGCCCCGCCGAGGACCGGGCTGGGGACCGCCGAGACGACCGCGGCGACCTTGGGCAGGAACCCGAGCACGATCATCACCACCCCGGCGGCGGCCACCACCCAGCGACTCTTGACCCGCGTGAGCCGCACCAGCCCGACGTTCTCGGAGAACGCGGTGTAAGGAAAGGAGTTGAAGATTCCGCCGATCACGGTGGCCAGGCCGTCGGCGCGCAGCACGTTGCCGATTTGGGCGGCCTTGATGCGCTTGCCGACGATCTCGCCGGTGGCCAGCGTCGAGCCGGTCGACTCCACCGAGGTGATCATCAGCACGATGACCATCGTCAGGCATGCCACGAAGTCGAATTTGGGCATACCGAACGCGAACGGCTCGGTGAATCCGATAACCGACGCCTCGTCCACCTTGGCGAAGCTCATGTCGCCCAGACCGTAGGCGACCACGCAGCCCACGACCAAGCCGATCAACACCGCGATGGTGGCCATGAAACCACTGAACACCCGCTGGATCGCCACGATGATCGCGATCGTTCCCAGCGCGTAGAGCAGCCAGCGAATGTTGGTCGGGTCGTGCTCGCCGGTGCGCGGATTGGTCACCGCGTCGCCGGCGCCCACCGGCACCAGGCACAGCCCGATGATGGTGATCAGCGTGCCGGTGACCACCGGGGGAAAAAATCGCAGTAGCTTGGTGAAGATCGGGGCGATCAGGATGGTGAACAAACCGGCGACGATCACCGCGCGGTAGACGTAGAGCAGGCTAGGCGTTCCGCCGCCATGAGAAAGTCCGATGGCGATAACCGGCGACACCCCAGCGAACGCCACGCCCTGCAGCAAGGGCAGCCGCACCCCGATCTTCCAGAAGCCAACGGACTGGATGATCGAGGCGACGCCACAGGTGAACAGGTCCGCGGTGATCAGCTTGACCAGGTCCTGGTGCGGCAGGTCGATCGCGTTGGCAATGATGATCGGCACCACGACCGCCCCGGCGTAGAACGCTACGACGTGCTGAAAGCCGTAGGTCGCCAACTTGGGGATCAGCAGTACCTCGTCGACCGGATGAACACGTCTGACCGGGCTTGTGGGGGGAGCCGACATGCCATAGAGAATCCTTGAGATCCGTCGCTCGCGCACGTCGAAATGCCGGTAACCGTGCTAATTGGGGCATCTGCGGCAGGTCACTGCTTGGCCATGGCAATGTTGAACCGGTCTTCGGCGGTGATCAGATGGTCATGGCTGTCTGCACCGAGATCGATCTGCACCCAGGCGATGGTGCCGCTGAATGCGTTGCCGGTGGGGCCGTAATCGGGCGAGGCGGGCGATCCGGTGTCGCACCCGACGTCACAGGCCTCATCGGCGGAAAACGCCATGGGTTGGGTGCGTTCGACCCGTCCCTGGCCCACCGCTTTGCCGTCGTAGAAAAGCGTGACATCGCCGCCCCTGCCCAACCCGCCGCCGTCGTAGCCGAATTACATCCGGAGCTGGTGCTTGCCGGCGGGGATCGGCTTGGTCGCGGCCACCATGTAGTGGTCAATGCCGAGGAAGTTGTAGCAGTACTTGAGCCTGCCCTCGTGGGCGTACAGCGTCCAGCCCCCGGCGCTGCCGCCCTGGGTGATGAGCACTCCGCTGGCCCCGCCTGTTGGCACCTCGACTTCGGCGGTCACCGAGTGCGATTTGTTCTTGATCGTCAAGACGCACCATTCGCTGACGCGCATCCCGTCGAACAACAGCTGGCTGTTGCCCCGCACCAATTGCGGACGGCCGGCGATATCGGGGTTGATCCGCTCGAAGCCGCGGTCATCGAGCGGCACAACGTTGTACTTGGTGGCCTCGATGAGCCAAAGCCGCTGCAGCTCGGCGAGCTTGGCCGGGTTCTGCGTGGCCAGATCGTGCGCCTGGGTCCAGTCACCGGGGGCATACAGCTCCCATACGTCGTCGTCGAACGGCGGTGGGGCGTCGGCTTTCCACGGGGTGCGGTGTTTGGTCACCGCGGTCCAGCCCTGGAAGTAGATGCCGCGGTTGCCCATCATCTCGAAATATTGGACCTCGTGGGTTTCAGGCGCCGCGGCATCGCGCAGCGTCGACATCATGCTGACGCCTTCGAGGGGCGCCTGGGCTATTCCATTGACCGAGTGCGGCGCCGGCAAACCGGCCGCCTCCAGGATGGTCGGCGCCACGTCGATCACGTGGTGGAACTGGTCGCGCATTCCCCCTTGGGCGGTGAGGCCGTTGGGCCAGTGCACGACGGTGCCGTTGCGGGTGCCGCCCCAGTGCGAGGCGACCTGCTTGGTCCACTGGTAGGGCGCGCAGAGGGCATGCGCCCAGCCGACGGCGTAGTGGTTGTAGGCATCCGGGGTGCCGAAATCGTCGGTCTTGGATAGCAGGAACTCCGTCGTCTCGATCCCGGGTAACCCGTTGAGCGTGGTCATCTCGTTGAAGCACCCGTTGATGGCGCCCTCGGCCGAGGCTCCGTTGTCGCCGATGATGTAGTAGATCAGCGTGTCGTCGAGGACACCGAGGTCATCGATGGCATCGACGAGGCGACCCACCTCATGGTCGGTCTGCTCGAGGAACCCGGCGTAGATCTCCATCTGCCTGGCCAATACCGGCTTGAGCTCGTCGGGCATGTCGTCCCAGGCCGGGATCTCGTCATGGCGCTTGGTCAGCTCAGCGTCATCGGGCACCACCCCGAGTTCCTTCTGCCGGTTGAGGGTCTTCTCCCGCAGCGCGTCCCACCCGTCGTCGAACTTGCCCCGGTACTTGTCCGACCACACTTTGGGCACGTGATGCGGGGCGTGGGTCGCACCGGGCGCGAAATACATGAAGAACGGCTTGTCGGGCATCAGCGCCTTTTGCTGGCGTACCCAGGTGAGCGCCCGATCCGCCAGATCCTCGGTCAGCGTGTAGCCCTGCTCCGGAGTCTTGGGCGGTTCCACCGCCGTGGTGCCCTCGTACAGACCCGGGTAGTACTGATTGGCCTCGCCGCCGACGAAGCCGTAGAAGTACTCGAACCCCGAACCCGTCGGCCACTGGTGGAACGGCCCCATCGGGGTGACCTCCCGCCCCGGCACCTCGTGACACTTGCCGAACTGTGCGGTGGAATAGCCGTTGAGCTTCAAGGTCTCGGCCAGCGGTGCCTTCTCCTTGGGCCTGATGCTGTTGTTGCCGGGCGCCGAGGTGGCCATCTCGGTGATCGCGCCCATGCCCACCGAGTGGTGGTTGCGCCCGGTCAACAGTGCTTGCCGGGTGGGTGAACACAGCGCGGTGGTGTGGAACCGGTTGAGTTTGAGCCCGCCGGCCGCCAGCCGTTCGGCCACCGGGGTGCGACACGGTCCGCCGAACGCCGACGCCGCGCCGAACCCGACATCGTCGATCAAGACGATGAGCACGTTCGGCGCCCCCTGCGGCGGGCGCAGCTGCTTGATCGGTGGGTATTTGGTGTTGGGGTCCTTGGCGTCGTAGGTGGTCAATCCCACGTGCTTGGGGTCGGGGATGGGCAGGTGCTCACGGGCCAGATGCGGCTCGCGGTGCGCGTCTGAGGCGGCCCCGGTCGACGATTTCTTGGCTGGGGTATTCTTCGCCGCCTTGGCCATCATGAACTCCTTGTCAATTGGCTTTACTGCCTTGCTAACTCGCGCAGCCGCTGCCTCACTACCCTGCCACGACCCCATCGAGCGGGGACTGTTATCGCCAGTTCGGTTTGCTGGGACGTTGTGCCAGGAGCACGACGAGATTAGATTTCGTCGACATGGAGCCCAGGTGGCCACCTTTTCAAGAGCCGAGCGCTCGCCGGGTATGGCACCAGGTGCTCAGACCGGTAGCCGCCGAAATGCAAACGTGCGCAACCCAGCTGGCGCGTGACATCGTTGACCGATACCAGTCCGAGTTGCCGAGCATCGTTCCCGATCCGCCGGCGGTGGCCGAACAGCTTGCCAGCGTCGAAGCCAGTGTCCGCCAAATCGCCGAGTGCATCGACTCCGGGGAGGGGCCGCGGCTGCTCGACCTGACGCCGGCCACCGCCGCGATCGGTCGCTCTGGAGTGCAACGAAACATTGCGCTCAATGACCTCTTCCGCTCGGTACGGATGGCCCAGGAGCGAACGTGGCAATGGCTGTTCGACCGGATCACCGCGAGTTCGGCAGCGGCCGACCACGACCGGGCGCTCGACCTGGCCACCAACTGGCTGTTCGGTTCTGTCGACGTCGTCCTGATTCGGGCCGAACGGCTCTACGAAGTCGAACGCGAGGCCTGGTTGACCGGTGCGGCCGCCGCACGCGCGGCGGCGGTCGAGGACATCCTCACCGAACGTGAAGACGATGCGCAGCGGGCTTCCACCCGGCTGCGTTACGACGTCAACCGACACCATGTCGGCGTCAGCGTGTGGCGCGACGTGACCCAGGACGCCTGCGCTGGCCAAGTGACACTCACCCAGGCACTGACGCAGCTGACTCGTGCCATCGCGGCCCAAAGCGTCCTGGCCCATCCGGCCGGCTCGAAGGCCATTGCCGGCTGGCTGAGCCGGCCGCAGGCATTCACCGCTGCGGAGCTGGATGTGGCCAACATCGGTAGCGGCATCCACCTACCGCAGGACGTCCGGGTCGCCATCGGTGAACCGGGTTGGGGGATAAGCGGTTTCCGTCGCACCCATATCGAGGCGTCGCACGCGCAACGGTTCGTCTCATTGCTCGGGGTTCGCGTTGAGGTGGTGACCTGCTACCGCAACGTTGCGGTAGCAGCCCTGGCCGGCACGGACCGCGGGCACGCGGTGGCATTCGTCAGACGCGTCCTGGGGCCTTTGGCCGCCAACGATGAGGGGACGTATCGGATTGCCACCACGCTTGCGGTGTATCTCGAGGAAAACCGCAGCCCGGCCAAGGCCGCGCAACGACTTGGGGTGCATCCCAACACGGTCAGCTATCGGGTCCACCAGGCCGAGGAATTGCTTGGCCGCACGATCGACATCGGCACCCTTGATCTGTCGGTCGCGCTCGCACTATTGCCCGCCACGCGCGCCGTGACCCAGGGCAGCAGTGGCGACCTGTGATCCTGGCCGGCTACTCCTCCGGGGCTTGCGGGCCGCTTCCTGCTTTGCGGCCCTTGCAAGATAGGAACGCCTGCATGTGCTGTTGCGGCTCACCGGTCTGGAACGCAAGGCCGAATTGCTCGATGCTGTCCTCGATCGCCGCCTGCACCGTCATGTCGGGCCACTTGGCCAGTAGGCGTTTTTGCTGCTGAAGGGCCTGCGGGCCGAATCCGGCAAGTTTTGTTGCGAGTGCGGCGATCCGCAGGTCCAGCGCGTCGGGCGCGACGACCTCGTGCACCAGTGCCCAGCTTGCGGCCGTGTCGGCGTCGATGGTTTCACCAGTCAGCAGCAGCCAAGTTGTCCGCGAGGCCCCGACCAGCGCCGGCAGCAACGCCGAATGGATCACCGACGGGATTCCCACCGCCACTTCGGGCATGCCGAATCGGGCGCCGGATTCGGCGATCCGCAGATCGCAGCACGCCGCGATTTCCAGGCCCCCGCCCAGACACCAACCCGCGATTCGGGCGATGACCGGAACGGGGCACTGTCGAATCGACTCGCACAGGCCCGCCAGTCGGCGGATGAAGGCCTGGGCGCTGAGGCGGTCCAGGGTGACCATTTCCTTGATGTCGGCGCCACCGATGAACGCCTTCTCGCCCGCGGCGCGCAGTACCACGACCCGCACGCCGCTGTCTTGGTTGATGCTGCGAAATGCATTGGTAAGGGCCGTGGTAGCCGCGGTTCCGACAATGTTCAGCGGTCCCGAATCGATCAGTTCGACGGTGGCCACGCCGCCGTCACGACCGAGGTTGACGAACCGGCTCTCCGTCGTCTCCATGCGCTGTGGTTGTCGTGGCCCACACTTATACGACCAGGCTGGGCACGCCCGCCGTCAGGCCGTCGGTCGCGCCGCAGATAGCGTTGACGACGTCCTCGGTCACCTCGATCGGGAAGTTGATCACCGCGCTGCCGACCTCCTCGATGCCGTCGCGCACCGCGGTCAGGATGGTCGTCGGATTGCCGGTGAACAATGAATAGAAAATGTCCCAGCCCGCATATTGCGGCGCGGTGATCAGGTTCCGCACGTCGACGAATAGCTGGGTCGGCAATGTCGCCGGTGCGACAGGAATCCCGTCCCAACTGACCATCGTCCAGCCGTTGGCGGGACTGCCCTGCACCTCGACCACGCCGGTGTTGGGCAGCGGGTGGGTGAGCAGCAGGAGTGGATCGGGGTTGTCGACGTTCATCATTGTCCCGACCCCGATGGTGAATGCGCTCGAGTAGGCGACGTCGGTGATCTTGCCGTTGGCGGCCAAGACCGGGTTCGCCAAGGCGGCGCTGTACATGGTGTCCATCGCGTGGGTGAAGTCCTGGTTGAAAACCACGCCGTTGAAGTCCAGCGAGCCCGGGGTCAGCATCGGCACGATGGGGTATCCGAGCGTCCAGGCCATCGGGCCGATCAGATACAGCAGGCCTGCGGGCGTGATCTGCTGTAGACCATCGAAGATGCCGGCACTGATCTCGTTGAGTCCGGACAGCGCCGGAACGTCGGTTATCCCATACAGGGCAGCCAACGGCGCGGCGGTTTGCTGGGTACGGAGCAACTCCGAGTCGAAGATCCCCGCGTAGGGGCCCTTCGCGAAAAGCTTGCCGGCAATGATGTCCGCCTGTAGGTGGCCCTCCGCTGTCAGCGGCGGGCCGGGCACGTTGGTGTCGATCAGCTCCGCAACGTTGCTCGCCGTCTGCCCGTGCCGGACGAAGTCGATCACGATCGACTGGCCGTTGCCGGGGTCAGCAACCCAGCCGGTGCCCGGCTCCCCGATGAACAGCCCGGCACGGCCACCCAGCGCGCTGCCCCCACCGGCGCCGCCATTGCCGAAGAACAAGGCTTGGCCACCAACACCGCCGACCCCGCCGACCCGGCCGCCCCCGCCGTTGCCCATCAGCCAGCCGCCGGTACCGCCCATGCCGCCGGGACCGCCGCCGAAGCCGTTACCGCCGAGGCCACCGTTGCCGATCAGCCCGGCATCTCCGCCGATACCGCCCGCGACGGCGCCCATCCCGCCGGTCGGGGTGTAGCCGGGGCCGCCGTCGCCGAACAGGATCCCGCCGGCGCCACCATTGGGGTGTGCGGCCGTTCCGGCGGCACCGTTGCTGATCAGGCCACGCCCGAACAGGGCTTCGGTGGGCGCATTGATGACCGGATCAATAACCTCGCCGGCCGGGCTACTGATCCACGCCTGGCCGGCCGCGCGTATCGGACCGTAGACCGCGGTCTGAAACCCGTCCGCAACCGCCGAACTCAAGCCGGTGACGATGGTCGCCTCGGCGCTGGCATACGACGCCCCCGCCTCACTCAAGGCACGGACAAACTGCTCGTGGAACGTCGCGGCCTGGGCCGCCGCCTCCTGATATTCCTGGGCATTGGCGCCGAACAGCGCCGCAATGGCCCCAGACACCTCATCGGCGGCCGCCGCCATCACCTCAGTCGTCGGAATCGCCGCCGCCAGATTGCCGGCACTAACGGCTGACCCAATTTGCACCACATCCGCCGCTGCCGTCGCCAACATGTCTGGCGCCACGAGCACAAAAGACATCGCCTACCCCTCGTGTTGTCGCGTACTAGCCATCATGGTGGGCAACGCCGAAAAAGATGCGCACATCGAAGAAAAAATTGCGAGTGCGGATCCGGGTTTGCGGTCCACCCGCACTGAGATCGGCGCAACCCCGGCAAACAACGCGAGCACGGCCGGTAAGAAGATGACTACCTTTCCCCGCCGGCCAAGGGCCGCAATCATAAGATCGGCCAATGCATCTTGACGAGTACATGTCGCTGGATGCGACTGGCCTGGCCGAGCTGGTGGCGAGCAAGCAAGTCCGCGCTACCGAGCTACTTGCTTTGGCGCGTCAGCGCGCCGACGCGGTCAACCCGAGGTTGAACGCGATCATCCGTCGTATCGATGCCCTCGCCGAGGAACGGGCCGCTGATCCGGAGCTACGTGGACCGCTTGCCGGCGTCCCCTTCCTGATCAAGGACCTCGATCAGGAATATCGCGGCTTTCCCAGCTCGTGTGGATCTCGGTCGCTGGCCAACGATGTCGCCAAACAGCACGCCCTGGTCACCCAACGATTCCTGGACGCGGGCCTGGTCGTCTTCGGCATGACCAATACACCCGAGTTCGGGGCCAAGGGCATCACCGAACCCGATTACTGGGGGCCGGCCCGCAACCCGTGGAATCCGCAGCACACCCCGGGCTGCTCCTCGGGCGGATCGGGGGCCGCGGTTGCCGCCGGGATCGTTCCGGTGGCCGGTGCCAACGACGGTGGCGGATCGATCCGCATTCCCGCGGCCTGCAACGGGCTGGTCGGGCTCAAGCTCGGCCGGGGATTGTCGCCCTATGGCCCGCAGGCCGGCGAGCCGCTGTTCGGCATGGTTACTCAGGGGGTGGTTTCGCGCACCGTTCGCGACAGCGCCGCCATCTTCGATGCGATCGTCGGGCCCAATCCACGCGCCGCCTACCAGGTCGCCCTTCCCGACACCACCTTCGTCGAACACATCAAGAACCGTCCGGGCGCGCTCAAGATCGGGTACTCGGCGTCGTCTGCGATCAACGCCGCGCCTGACCGCGAGGCCGTCACGGCAGTCGAGGCCGCGGCGAGTCTGCTCGAAGACCTGGGCCACCACGTCGAGCAAGTCGATCCCCCCTACGACGACGACGCGCTGGCCCGCGATTTCCTGACCATCTGGTTCGCGCAGCTGCACTGCCAAGTCGCCGATATCCGAAAGCGGATTGGGGCCCGCGACAGCGACTTTGAAAGCGGACACACTAGCGATGGCCGAACTCGGCCGATCCACCGGTGTGCTGGCGCCGCTGCTTGCGCTGGACAACCGCAACAACTACATCCAGTCCCTGGCGAGTTTCCATGAGAGTTACGACTACTTCCTGACTCCCAGCCTGGCGACTCCGCCACCGGCCGTCGGCGAGACAACCACGCCACCACGCCTGCAGACGGCGGCGCGGCTGATGAGCAAGTTGCGTGCCGGAAAGGTGCTCTCGCTCAGCGGGATCATGGACGATCTCATTCAAGAGAGCCTGGGCTGGGTGCCCTACACCCAGCTGGCCAATCTGACCGGACGACCCGCCATCAGCGTGCCGCTGCACTGGACACCGGCCGGCCTGCCGTTGGGTGTGCAGTTCGTCGGAGGCCTGGGCAGCGATGGCGACCTCTTGGCGCTGGCAGCCCAACTCGAAGAGGCCCGTCCCTGGGCGCACCGGCATCCGGCGACACCGCCCGCCGGCTAGGTGTCGGCGCGCCGGGCGCGTCAGTTCACCGCGGACGACGCCGCGGGTTCATCCAGCTCGTCGAGCGCTTCCCCGGTATAGACGGCAAGCCGCTGCAAATGTGGCAACGTGTCGTGGCAACCGATGAACCCGAAGTTCAGTGTCCCGGCATAACTCTGCAAGGTGACGTTGAGCGCTTGGCTGTGTGCCACCAGGGAGACCGGATGGACGCCTCCATCCGGCTACCCCACAGGTAGAGCACTTCCTGCGGCCCGGGAACGTTGCTGACACAAAGGTTGAAGGTGTAGGGCAACGGCGGCTTCACCCCGGTGAGGGTGCTGGCCAGCTGGATACCATAGGGCACCATCAGGGCCGCGCTGTAGGCCAGGATCGCGTCGCGGTCCATGTTCTTCAGCTGAGCCTTTGCCATCCGGGTGGACGCGGTGACCGCCCGCAGCCGCTCCGCGGGATCGGCGATGTCGGTGCCCAGCGTGGCCAGGATGGTCGCGACAGCGTTGCCGCCCCCTTCGTCGTCCTTGGGCCGCACGTTGACCGGTAACACGGCGATCAGCGGCTTGTCGGGCAGCTCGCCAAGTTCGTCGAGGAAGCGCCGCAAGCCGCCCCCGATGATCGCCATCGCGACATCGTTGACCGTCGCATCATATTGAGCCCCAATCGCTTTCATCCGCGCCAGCGGGTACTGCTGGGTGGCGAACCGGCGGTTGCGGCTGATCCGGGTGTTGAGAATGCAGTGCGGAGCCTGCACCGAGCTGACCAGGTCGCGGTACTCGTTGTCGCTGCGCAGCTGGGAGTTGACCAGCGCCATGGTGAGGTCGAGCGAGGATCGTCCCGCGCTGGCCACCGAACCGAGCACGCTACCCACCCCGCTGACCATGCCCCCCAGGCCCTTGACCACGTCGCCCAACCCGCTGAGCACATTGCCCGCCCCACCGATCAGGCCGCCGCCGGCGGACTCTTCGGTGTCGGCGGGCGCCGGGCCGGGGGTGGGGATGTTGAAGAACAACGGGTGCGTGGTGTCGTGTGGGTCGGCGGACAAACTGCGGGCCAGCATTTTCTGGCCGGTGTAGCCGTCGATCAACGAGTGATGCATCTTGATGTAGATCGCGAACCGACCGCCTTCGAGGCCTTCGATGAAGTGCATCTCCCACGGTGGACGCCTCAGGTCCAGCGCGTGACTGTGCAACCGCGACACCAGGATTCCGAGTTCACGCTCGTCGCCCGGGCTGGCCAGGGCGGAGCGCCGCACGTGGTAGTCCAGGTCAAAGTTTTCGTCGTAAACCCACGATTGGGTGGGGCTGTAGAGCAAGTCCGGGTGGCTCAGCTTCAGGTTCCACGGTTCCACAACCTCGTTGGCCTTGCTCTCATCGACGAGTTGTCGCAAGAAATCCGCGGGCGCGTCATCCGGTGGTGTGAAGGGCATCAGGGCACCGACGTGCATCATGGTGCTCGGCGACTCGGAGTAGAGAAAAAACATGTCTTGCGGGCCCAGCCGCTTGGCGGTCTTGCTCACCGATCACTCCTCGCTTGGTTGGCGCTCCGGCAAGGCCGGCTGCCGAGGGCCGTCGTGATGTGTGGGCCGGTCGGATGGTTTGGCGGCGACACACAGCCTTTCCAGATTTCGACCGTAGCCCACCTGGGCGGCGCAAATCATCGGTGTCAGCGCACTGGCGACCAGATAATTTCGACGTTGGGTCGGCAGTTCGGCGGATACAGTGAACCGATGCGCCGCCGGGTGGGTCGGTTGCCGCGCGAGCCAGAGATCGGTGCCAGCACGCACGCCGCGGGCGAGTCGCGTCTGGGCGATGACCCTCGCCCCGACGACCATCCCGTCAGGCTGGACGCCGAACTTCTGATGACCACGGCGACGTGCCTGATGCTCCCGGTGATGGTCACCCTGGATACCACGGTCGTCAACGTGGCTCAGCGAACGTTCATCGAAGAGTTCTCGTCCACCCAGGCGGTGGTCGCGTGGACATCGACCGGCTACACCTTGTCGCTGGCCTCGGTGATCCCGCTGACCGGCTGGGCGGCGAATCGGCTCGGCACCAAGCGCCTGGTCATGGGTTCGGTGCTGCTGTTCACGCTGGGATCGTTGCTGTGCGCGATGGCATCGAGCATTACCCTGCTGGTGGCCTTCCGCGCGGCGCAGGGCCTTGGCGGCGGAATACTCATACCGCTGCAGCTCATCATTCTGGCGCGCGCGGCGGGTCCGGCCCGCTTGGGCCGGGTACTGACGATCAGCATGATCTCGGTGTTGATGGCCCCGATCGCCGGGCCCATTCTGGGCGGCTGGTTGATCGACGCGTTTGGCTGGCAGTGGATCTTCTTGATCAACCTGCCGATCGGAGCCCTGACCTTGATACTGGCCGGGTTGGTGCTGCCCGGTGACGATTCTCTGCCCGCGGAGTCGCTGGACCTCGTGGGCATGGCGCTGCTGTCCCCGGCGCTGGTGCTGCTGCTCTACGGGCTATCAGCGCTGCCGGCGCGCGGCACCATCGGCGACCCGCAAGTCTGGCTGCCGACCACGGTCGGCTTGATCCTGATCGGCGGTTTCGCGCTGCACGCCCTGCACCGTGGCGACCACGCGCTGATCGATCTGCGACTGCTCAAGAACCGGGCCGTCGCGGCGGCCAACGCCACCCGATTCATGTTCGCCGTCACCTTTTTCGGCAGCTGCCTGTTGTTTCCGGCGTACTTCCAGCAGGTGCTCGGAAAAACACCGCTGCAGTCCGGGCTGCTGCTCATCCCCCAGACGCTGGCCGCTGCCGCGGTTATGCCGATCGTGGGGCGGCTGATGGAGAAGCGGGGCCCGCGCGATGTGGTGTTGATGGGGACCGCGTTGACCGTGGTCGGCATGGGCATCTTTATCTACGGCATGAGCCGTGAGCACGTGCATCTTCCGGCGCTGCTGATCGGGCTCGGCACGTTCGGGGTGGGTACCGCCGCCATGATGGTTCCGGTGTCCTGGTCGGCCGTGCACATGCTGAATTCCAGCGAAGTCGCGCACGGCTCAACGCTATTCAACGTCAACCACAACGTCGCGGCGTCGGTGGACGCGGCGCTGATGTCGGTCGTACTCACCAGCCGATTCAACGGCAGCGCTGACATCGCGGCGGCCAACCGCGCGGATGAGATCCGCGAACAGGCGCTCCGGCAGCATCTGCCACTGGATGTGTCCAACCTGCCGCCGCGGATTCGAACCCCGGGGTTTGCCGAGCACCTCACCAAAGACTTGTCGCTGGCCTACGCCGGGGTCTTCTTGCTCGGAATGATCGTGGTCGCGACAACAGCCATTCCGGCGTGGTTCCTACCCAAGCGCCCCGCCCCGCGGATCGAGTTGTTGCAGGTTGAGCCATAGCGCGCCACCGTGGGGCCGGCGCGGCCCGAGGGCCGAGGGCCGAGGGAATCAGCTAGCCCCGGACTCCGGGGGCTCCGTCATTTTCAGGATTGCCGCGGCCAACGGGTAGTCAGCGCCCTCGCGCTCCTCGATGTAGCGACGTATTCGTTCATTACCGAAAAACGAGGCCCCCGCCTGTTCCATGTACTGGCGCATCTCTTCGATGTCGAGCAGGATCAACTCATCCTGCCCGCGCCAGCCGAACGCAATCTGTAGTACGCGCGAGGAGACGTCGAAGTACTCCCCCACCGCGATCAACTCCGCGTAGCTGGGGAAATCGTCAGCATCCTTACGCCGTGAATAGGTCGCCTTGGGCAAGTTGAGCGCGGAACCGATTTCACTATCTGGAACGTCCCGGTTCAACAGCCACTCTAGGACGCGGCCAAGGTCCTTACCTGCGGGATTCAACCTCGGCACCCCACCAATGTATGGCTTGTTTTGGAATGAGTCAACTTTGGCGAAAATCTGAGCCTGCATTCCAACACCAGGCACGATTTGCCCGTTTTCGATCGGTGCTTCCTTTTTTGGAACCAATTTCATACAGTAGCGACGCGAGGGTCCATTGCGGCACAGAAGACCGCCACAGGAAGTGGGATCCTGAAACGACAGATCGGGGCCAATCTCATGACGGACGCCGCAGCGACCTACAGCCACCCACTGCCGGCAAGGCAGTGCCTGTCCAGTGGGCGGCTGTCGCGAGTCGTCGTCGGTATCGCGGCTGGAGTGACGCTGATCGCCTCTGCACCCGCATACGCGGACGCCGGTGAAACGACGGGCCCGTCCTACCGACTCGGCTACGACAAGGCCGTGAAAGACGGCCGCTTCACGATCAGCCGGATGCAGGCAATGGGGTTCCCGACCGACTCGATCATCGTCTCCGGCCAGGTGCACAAGGTCTGCGCCAACCAGCTGGCGGCCGTGCAGCAGGTCCGGGACGTCTACGCCCCCGACTTCCTGCGTGGTTGCGCCAGCGGCGTACAGACTTTGGTCAATGCCGGCATTCCCAGCTGACTAGCCAACGAACCCGCAGGTTCGGTGCCAGACCCGTACTGGCACGAGGTCGACCAAAAGGTCGTCATTGCCACAAAAAAATTAGACGGTTCGGCTGGAAAAACACCTAGGATTTTCAGAGTGGCCCTACCTGAAGCATCTGAAGCGCTCGACAGCACGCTGCGCGACCTCAAGGCCCGCATCGCTGCCTTGGAAGCGTCGCGGACCAGCTACGAGGAAATAGTCGACGCGATCAAGGCTTTTGGCCAAACCCAGCAGATGCTCGCCGACGTACTCAGGGCATACGGCGGCGACATGCGCGGCACCGCCGAGGACTCCAACGAGCGCATCCGCAAGCTGGAAGCATCCGTTGCGGAGATCAAGAAGATGCTGACCCAGGGCTAGCAGGCTGACCTCATTTCCGGTCTGCCGCGGGCCTGTTGGCCAACCGCTCCCGAGTAGCCAGGGATCGATCACCCAGCGTCGAGATGGCGGCTCAGAAAGTCCAACACGGCCGCTGCGAAGATGTCGTTGCGGTCGCCGGCGACCATGTGCCCGGCGCCGCGGACATCGGTGAACTCGATATTCGGGAAGCGGGCAAGAAATTCCTCGGCTCGCTCCTGACTGACCAGGTCGCTCATTTGCCCCCGAATGAGCAACATGGGAACGCCGCCGCGCAGGATCGTGTCGACGGCGGCGTACAGCCGATGAGGCTCGGTGACTTCGATGGGGGGAAAGGCGGCGGAGCCGCTGATGAACCGCGGATCCCAGTGCCAATACCACCGATCGCCGCGACGGCGCAGGTTGGTGGTCAGGCCCTCCAAGTCGGTTGGCCTGGGCCGATGGCGGTTGTAGGCGGCGATCATATCGGCCACCTCATCCAGCGAGCCGAACCCCGATTCCACCCGCTCGACCATGAACGCATGTATCCGACTGGCTCCGGAGGGATCCATGTTCGGCACGATGTCCACCAGAACGACGGCACTGGCAATGCCCGGCGAAAGTTCCCCGGCCAGCAGCATCGACGTGAACCCGCCCAACGACGCGCCCACCAGAACCGGTTGCGGGGGCAGGCCTCGTAGCACCTCTTGAATATCCGCGGCGAAGCTGACAACGCGATAGTCCCCGTGCGGTGACCAGTCGGATTCACCATGCCCACGCAAGTCCACGGTGACCGATTGCCAACCCCGCTCGGCCACGACGGCGGCCACTCGGCCCCACGAGCGCCGAGTCTGTCCGCCGCCGTGCAAGAACACCACGGCACGTCCTCGCGGGTCACCGCAGCGATCTGCCACGATGCGAACGCCATCGGGCCCCTGAACCGAGAACCGCTCGGGTGCTGTCGCCAACAGCTGATACTAAGATGCTCTAACGTCGAGTCCGAGTCCGAGTCCGAGTCCGAGTCCGAGTCCGAGTCCGAGTCCGAGTCCGAGTCCGAGTCCGAGTCCGAGTCCGAGTCCGAGTCCGAGCTCTCGAGGCTCCCCGAGCAAGCCACACACCCACCCGCGTGGCCAGGGCGGATCCCTTACAGCGCGTGAATTCCGTTGTAGAGCACCATCACACCGATCAGGATCAAGACGGCCGCGAGCATCCCCGCGTGGTTCTTTTCCATCCATTCCTTGAGCCGGTCCAGCGAATCCTCCAGACGGTCACCCGCACCCACGAAGGCCAGGATCGGACCGGCCAACGTCGATGCCGAGATGGCGACGAAAATCGCACCGCAGATCCATCTCATCGCGACACCGAGCCCACCGGTGCCGATCGCCAGTCCAGCCGCCAGGCAAATGATCACCACCTCGGGGCGCACCAGCACCAACACGGCCGCGGTTATCCCGGCACTCCGTGGCGTGATGGTGGCGAACGACCGCATCCACCGTGGTGATTCGACCTCCCCGTGCCGGTTCAACCAGCGGTAGATGCCGAACAAGATGAGCAACGACCCGACGACGATGCGAGCCCAGGATGCCCAGGCGGGTGGGGACCTACGCAGACCACCGAACAGTTCCGACCCGGCGACAAACATCGCCGTCACCGCTATCAGCCCCAGCACCCAGCCGCCCAGGAACGCCAGCCCCGTCGGCCGGGGGCGCGGCGCATGTAGCACCAATACCGCCGGAATGATGGTTATTGGCGAGACCGCGATCACCAGCGCGAGGGGAACGAGGCTGGCCAGCACTGAGCCGGAATTTCCTGTCACGGGCAGCAATTTTCGCATCGACCGGACGCACCGACCATGACAACGCGCCCGGCCCCCCGATATTCACGCCAAACCTCAAGCCGGCGACAACAGAATTCGTTCAAGGAACCGGATCCTTGCTGGCCTTGACCGGCGCAGAGCTGGGCGGCAGGTTGAGCAGGTTGCCACGCAGACTCCCGCGCACGGTCCGGATGGCCACCAGCACCCAGGTGGCCAGCAGGCCGGCGTAGGCAGCGGCAGCGGCGACCCGGAATGCCGGCAAATGCGTATGGAGAGCCAGCTGCGACGTGCCGGTGACAAAGGTGCCGACCGGAAAGGTCAGGCTCCACCACGTCAGGGCGAACGGCATGCCCCGGCGCAGCGTGCGCACCGTCAGCGCGGTGGACAGCGCTATCCACAACATCGCGAAGCCCCACACCGGGACGCCGAAGACGATTGCGAACGCCTGCATGGTCTCCGCCAATTCGTGGTCCACCGCGCCGGTCGCGGCGGCCGCCCCCAAAAGTCCGGCGGCGGTGATGGATTGCCCCAGGGGTCCCAACACGATCCACAACGTGGGTACTCGCGCGGTGCCCGAGGTGCCGTACAACACCAGCCGGCTCCAGATCATCGCGATGATGTTCAGCGACGCCACAAACGACAATCCGAACATCGCGTAGCAGCCGTAGAGCATGGTTTCGCGGCCGGATCCGGCCGGCATATGCGGTAGCAGCAATGCGCCGGTCGCGGCCGACACCATCGGCGGGACCACCGGCATGAGCCACCCACCGAATGCCGCATCGGGCTCGACACGGTGCGGGGTGAACATGAGGAACGGAATGCTCACCGCGGTGAACAGGCCGCCGATGGTGCCCGCGGTCCACAACACCCAATCCAGGTCGACGGCGAGTCGCTCGCCGATGAGGGGCCCGCCCGCCAGAACCGCGCCGGCACCGACCGTCATGAGCGCCATGGGGGCAGCTCCGTAAAAGTGCGCCATCTGCGGATTGCGGGCGTGACTGCGCGCGACGGTGGGGTGTCGCAGCCAGTGGCCGCCGACCAGGACGATCAGCGCGAGAAGCAGCGCCGCGGCGATCACCCAGACGACTTGGGTGAAGGCCCGCAGCCCCACCAGGTGGACGGGCAGGGTCGCGCCGGCGACGGCCACGATTCCGGTACCCATGACCGAGGCAAACCAGTTGGGCCCGATGTTGCCCAGCACCTCGACGCGAGTATGCGGCGACGGCGTACCGGGCGAATTTGTAACGGCCATAGCTGAGATGGCCTGACCCCGTGAACTGGTCCGCGGCGAACGAGAGTCATTCATCGGTGGGTACAGGCGGCAGCATAGCGGGCAGGCGGTAGGTAGCCCAGCGATGAATGCCGCCGATGATGGTTGTACTCGTGCTTCCAGTCGCCGATGACGACACGGGCCTGGGCCAGCGACCAGAAGCTATTGATGTTGAGGCACTCGTCGCGGATGCGGGAGTTGAACGACTCAACATAGCCGTTGCGCCATGGCTCGCCGGGCGGGATGAAGTGGAGTCCGACCTGGCCCTCGGCCCAGTCTGCCATTGCGCTGCAAGCCAATTCGGGTCCGTTGTCACACCGCAGCACCGCGGGTAAGGCCCGCGCCCGGCGGCTATGCGGCCCAACTCCTCGGTGAGGTGATCACCGGTGATGCTGCGCTCGACCATACCGCCGAGGCATTGGCGGGTGTGCTCGTCGATGATCGACACGATCTTGATCGGCCGCCCATCGGTGGTCACGTCGAACTGGAAGTCCACCGCCCACACCCGATCGGGTGCATCGGCGACTACCTCTGGCGGGGCGGTGGAGGTGCCGTGCCGTTTGCACTTGCGACGCTGCGGGACCCGCAGTCCTTCCTCACGCCAAAGCCGTTGCACCTTCTTATGGTTCACTTCCCAGCCTTCGCCGCGGGCATCGTGGTAGGCCGGTCGGAACCCGCGACGAGGATGCTTGTTGGCGTAGTCGCGTAGCCACTCCCTCAGAGCGGCGTCCGGATCGGCCGGCGTGCCCGCAACCGGTTCGTGGCGTTGGGTGGCGCGGTGCTGCCCGGTGACGCGGCAGGCAAACCGCTCGCTGACCCCAGCACGCGCTGGAGATGACGAACGGCCGCCCGCCGGCGCTCCGGGCCTAAAAGTTTCCCCGGGCGATCTCCCACAGCGCGTCCTTCTCCAACTCGGCATCGGCCAACAACCTTTTGAGTGCGGCGTTCTCGCGTTCGAGGTCCTTGAGCCGTTTAGCGTCCTCGGCCTTCAGGCCGCCGAACTGGTTGCGCCACCGGTGGTAGGTAGCCTCAGAGACCCCCAGCTCGCGGCAGACCGCCGCGGTGTCCTTGCACTCGGCCAACAGCCCGTCCGCGGTCATCAGCTTGCGCACAATCTGCTCCGGACTGTGCCGTTTCCTCGTCGCCATGATCTTGTCGAGCCTTCCTGCCCACAACGTGGGCCACAAGACTCTCACAAGCCGTGGATCAACCGATCGGGGTCAGGCCAGAGAAACCTAGTGCCGAGTTCGCTTCGGCGCCGCGCGGCGCCGCAACTTGCGCGCCCGTGCGGCGGCGGCCGGTACGGGCGGCCAAACCGCCGGCCGGCCGGACTGCGTAGGGCAAATTGCCGCCACGACCGTGGTGCGTGAGGGTTGAGCGCGAGCCGAAGACACTGCCTGCAGTGATGCTCCGGCGAAAGGTTCGCATTGAACAGAGTCCCGGTTGCGGTCTGCATTGCCGTCGTGCCTTTGGTTGCCGCGTTCGCCATGCCTATCAAGCAACGGTGCGGCGCACCGGGCCGCAGGTGCGCTACCGCAGTAGACGCACGTGGCTGTGTTCACCGTTACTACGAAGTCGAACCATTCATCATTTTTCTCATTGAACGCGCAACGGGCTCGAATATCCCCTTCTACTACACGTCGGGAGAAGAAATCGTGAGGGTCCAATAGCCCTCGCTCGAGGCTCGACGTCGGTCACGAATGCTTGCCGACCACAACGGATTCACTAGGTACAAACTTGCGACGCGAACTCCACCGTGGTGGTCGACGGTGTGTTGAATTGTGAGTCGACGGTCAGCGTGGGAACCACTAGTTGGTTTTCGATTCCCAGTCGCTTGAGGTCGAGGTTGATTTCAATGGTGTCGGGCGCGGTTCTACGGGCATTGGTGTCTCGATCCGGCCGCATGGTCACGTCATTCCCGTTGGACGTCAGGGTGGCGGTGATGGCGAGGTCGTCGGTGTCCTCTTCGGGACCCAGCTCGACGAACTTGCGGCCGTTGTTGGCAACGCTGAATGTCAGCACATAGCCCACGAACCCGGACGCATGACTACCGCTGGGTGACTGCGGCAACGGTTCGGCGAACCGAATCACCAGCTCGAGTACGCCCGCGCTGGGATGTTCGACCTGCACCGCGGCCACGATGATCTGGTCCGGCGGCTTTGGCCCCTCCTGTATGCGGCATTCGAGATGATTGGGCAGTCGCGCCCAGTTGTCGGGCGGCGATTGCAGCCAAAACGCAACGCCGATTCCCGCCGAGATCAGCACGAAGGCGATGGGCAACAGCAACCGCAGCGCCAGCGGCATCGCCGACCATCCCCGGCGCACACCGTCGACAACGGCCGCCAGCGGCGAGCGCGCTATCCCAGCAGCTGCCCGACAGTGCTCAGTCCAGCGCTCACCGTCCCAATATCGTCGTCCCCCGGAACCGCCGGGGTCGGCATACCATCCCGCCGGCGGTGAAGTCGGCACCCACACGCTCCATTCAATCGATTCAAACGTCAGGAACTGGTCAGCTCAAACCGCGTCGGCCGGCCAGATCACGGTGGCGAATCCCATGGCTCTGGCGGCGGATCAAGCATCTGCACGTGGTCACCCTGCCACTGAAACCCGACGACGGTCAGCACGCCATCCTCGCAAGCGTCACAGCTCTGCCTGGACCGATACGTGAGGACCACCAGATCGTCGGTGGATGCCGGAGCTTCCAACTGGGTGAACGGGTATGCCTCGGGTGTCGCCGTCCCGACGAACTGCCCGCGATGAAACATCAGCGCCTCGTCTGGCGAGCTGCGAGTCGCATCGACCACCGTCACCACCACCGCGGATAGGTCCGCGCAGGGGTCGTAGTCGCTGAATTCCGGGGTGGGGTTCCACGGCCTACCGGTCTTTTTATCCGGGGGCAGCGTGGCCAGCGCCGCCGCCACCGCCGCCGCCTCATCCGGGCCGCATGACCCGGGCGGCGCGCTGGTGGGCGACGTCGCGACCGGCGTCGTGGCCGACGTCGTTGCCGGTGCGGTGGCCGCTGTGGTGGCCGGCGGACTCGCGGCCGGCTGGGGCCTGGCCGAGTACGCGATGATCGCCACCGCGCCGACGCACACGGCGTCGACCAGGGCTACGACCAGCCAGATCACCCGGCCGGATCCGCCCCGCACTCCAGGTTGCGACGACGTTGGCGTGGTGTCGACGTTGTCGGACGGCTGATAGACCGGTGGCGGCCAGTTGGGGTCGATCTCGCCAGAAGCCATATTTCCCGGGGTCCCCCCCCAATACCCTCCAGACACCTGTACGGTACTTCCGAATTTGGCGAATTGTAGCCCGAACATGCAGTTAGGGGAAATGTCGCGGCCGTGAAATCAGCGCCACGCCGGGGGTGAATCTGCCCACATCAGAGCTTCTAGAGTAGGGTCCACACAGCAATCTGCCGCATACTGGACGGCATGCATCGAGCGATGTCCCCGCAAACCGCTGGCCAAGCGCCGGTCGGTGGGCCGGTAGCGGACTAAGGCTCGTAATGGGACGTACCAAAGCCCGGCATCGCGCTGTTCGAAAACCGTCACCGATCCGCCGGCGGGTGTCGCGCACCCTGATGACCCTGGTGTCGGTGGTCGCGCTGGGAATGACCGGGGCCGGATATTGGGTGGCTCACGGCGCGCTGACCGGCATCACCATCTCCCAGGCCCTGACCGCCGAGGATCCGCGATCCACCGGCAACAACATGAACATCCTGCTGATCGGGCTGGACTCCCGTAAGGACCAAGAAGGCAACGACCTGCCGTGGTCGATCCTGAAGCACCTGCACGCGGGTGATTCGGATCAAGGTGGTTACAACACCAACACGCTGATCCTGGTGCATGTCAGCGCCGATGGAAAAGTTGTCGCCTTCTCGATCCCGCGTGACGACTGGGTGCCGTTCACCGGCGTTCCCGGCTACAACCACATCAAGATCAAAGAGGCTTACGGACTCACCAAGCAGTACGTCGCGCAGGAGCTGATCGATCAGGGCGTGACCAGCCAGCGCGAACTCGAGACCCGCGGCCGCGAAGCCGGCCGGGCCGCAACTTTGCGTGCGGTGCGCGCTCTGACCGGTGTTCCCATCGACTACTTCGCCGAGGTCAATTTGGCGGGCTTCTATGACCTCGCCCAAGCCCTGGGCGGCGTGGAAGTCTGCCTGAACCATGCCGTTGACGACTCCTACTCGGGAGCCGACTTCCCCGCCGGCCGCCAGCGCTTGGATGCCGCCCAGGCACTGGCCTTTGTGCGCCAGCGCCACGGTCTAGACAACGGGGACCTGGATCGCACCCACCGCCAGCAGGCTTTCCTATCGTCGGTCATGCGCGATCTGCAGGATTCGGGCACCTTCACCAACCTGGACCGGCTGGACAGCCTGATGGCGGTGGCACGCAAAGACCTCGTGTTGTCCGGGGGCTGGGATGAGGACCTGATTCGCCGCATGGGTGAGCTGGCCGGAGCCGACATCGAGTTCCGGACGCTACCGGTGGTGCGGTACGACAACATCGACGGCCAGGACGTCAACATCGTCGATCCCGCGGCGATCAAGGCCGAGGTAGCAGCAGCCATCGGCAGCACATCAACCGCCGCCACGGCGACCACGACGCCGGCCAAACCCAGCCCGTCCACCGTCGTTGACGTGGTCAACGCGGGCAGCATAAGCGGGTTGGCCAGCCAGGTGTCCAACGCACTGCGCAAGCGCGGCTATACCACCGATCAGGTCCGCGACCGCAAGTCCGGAGACCCGGCGGCCACCACGATCAAGTACGGCCCCGGTGCGCAGGCCGACGCGATGAACCTGGGCACCCTGTTGGGTATCGACGCCCCGAAGCAACCGGATGCCAGCATCGAACCCGGACATATCCAGGTAACGGTGGACACCAACTTCTCGATGCCGGCGCCCGACGATTCCGACGACGACACAACCACCTACCCCAAGCCCAACGCGTACTACAACGGGGGCGACGACAGCTCCAGCTATCCGGCGCCAGACCACGGACAGCCGATCGACGGCGGCGGAGTTCCCTGCGTCAACTAGGTCCTGTCTGCTAATTGCGGACGCGGTGGTAGGTGATGATGGCGGCCAGGGTGACACCGCCGAGGTAGGTCAGGGCGTATTTGTCGTAGCAGGTGGCGACCGCGCGCCAGTGTTTGAGCCGGTTGAAGCTTCGCTCGACGGTGTTGCGGTGCTTGTAGATTCGGCCTGAGAACCCCGGAGGCCGTCCTCTGTTGCGGCCTTTGGCTTTGCGGCGGGTGATCTGGTCGCTGCGCTCGGGGATGGTATGGGCGATCTTGAGCCGGCGCAGCTGTGCCCGCGTCGAGTCATAGGAGTACGCCTTGTCCGCCAGCAGGTGAAACGGGGCGTATGAGTTGCTGCACCGGGCGGCCAGCAATGGCCAAAGCATCGGATTATCACCGGCTTGACCGGCCGACAGTGCCAGGGTGACCGGACTGCACAGCTGGTCGGTCAAGGCGTGGATCTTGGTAGTCAGCCCGCCGCGGGAACGCCCAATGGCGTGGTCATCGGGCTCATCGAGATATTTCTTGTAATTCGACAGATCCCCCTGTGCGGCGCCCGGAGCGCGCTCCGGCTGCGTGTCGGTGGGCGCGCACACTGGTCGAATCGACCGACAACAGTGCGCCCAGGTCGGCGTCCTCGGCGTCGAGGTCAGAGGCGATCGCCGCGAAGATCCGCGCGTAGATGCCATCGACCGACCAGCGTAGATGCCTCTCGGCCACCGATTGCCAGGGACCGAAGTGCTCGGGCAGGTCACACCACGGAGATCCCGTACGGTAACGCCAGATAATGCCCTCCAGAGTACGTCGATGATCGTTCCACGGCCGGCCACGCCGCCGCCCCGCAGGCAACACCGCCACGATCAGCGACCACAAATCATCAGAAATCGCATGCGTCCGCATCACCCAAACAGCATCAGCCAAAACACCATTCACATTAAGCAGACACGCCCAAGCCCGAGTCAGGCGTGAGTTCCGCCATCGATGCGGATCCCGGTGCCGGTGATGAAGGCGCCATCCTCGGATACCAACATCGCGATCACGCCCGCCACGACGGAGGGATCGGCCATTCCGGCGCCACTGGAGGTCTCGGTGGTCGGCAGAATCGGCATCAGCCGGGTGAACAGCGACCAATTCGCGTCCGCCGGGATGTACCCGCCGGTGGCGTCGGTGATGCCGGACTTGATGCTCCCGGGCGCCACGCACACCGCTCGTAGGCCGTCTCGGGCGTACTCGAGGGCCAAGGAATGGGTGAACGCCTGGACTCCGCCTTTGCTGGCCGCGTAGGCGGCCATGTACGGATGGGCAAACGCGGCCGAGGTGGAGCTGAAGTTCACCACGGTGCTGCGCTGATTGTCGAGCAGCGCCGGCATTGCTTCCCGGACCACCAGAAAGGTGCCGGTCAGGTTGACCGCGATGATCTGGTTCCACTGTTGGATGCTGGTTTGATGCGTGTGCGCGGCACGCAACATCCCGGCGGCGTTGACCAGCGCATCCAGACCGCCGAGCGCCTGGACAGCCGCGCCAACGCCGTCGACCACCGACTTCTCGTCAGCGACGTCGATCTGGCACGTGGTGAGTCTGGCGCCGGTCCCGGCCTCAGCTGTGCGCGCCTGGGTTCTGGATAGGCTATCCGCATCGATATCGGCGCCAACCACCGTGGCCCCCTCGTCCAGTAGCCGCAACACCGTGGCCTGGCCGATGCCGGAGCCGGCGCCGGTCACCAGGATTCGCTGTCCAACCAGTCGAGTCATGGGTCAGACCAATCCGCGCAGTGCGTCACGGCCGAACACCGGTTCCAGCATCGCCGAGAAGTCCGGGCCGCGCCGCAGCATCTGGCCGCCGTCGACATTGATGACCTGTCCGGTGACGAAGCTGGCGGCATCGCTGAGCAGAAAAATCGCCATGTTGGCGACGTCCTCGACTTCACCCTGGCGGGGCAGCGGCGTGCACATCGCGTAGTCGGAGCTCAACTCAGCGGACTCGGTGATCGCTGCGACGAGGTCGGTGCGGATCAAGCCGGGGCGGATGCTGTTTACCCGCACCCACGACGCGCCAAGCTCGTCGACGGCCAACTGCATCAGGTGATCGACCGCGGACTTGGTGACACCGTAGGCACCGAACCAGCGATGGGTATTGCTGGCCGCAATCGAGGAGATGCCGACAAACGATCCGCCGCCGCCTCGCACCATCTCTCGTGCGGCGTGTTTGAGGACGTACATGGTGCCGTTGACGTTGAGGTCGACCGTACGGCGCCACGCTTCGGAGTCGACCTGGGTGATCGGTCCGATGGTCTCCGATCCGCCCGCACAGTGCACCACTCCATGCAGCCGGCCGTGCCAGGCGGTAACCGCATCCACCGCGCGGGCGGTCTCGTCCTCGTTGGTGATGTCGGTGGGTTCGTACCGGATGGCGCCGCCGTTGGCACCTAACGCTTCGAGTTCCTGTACCGCGCCGGCGAGCTTGTCGGGGTTACGGCCGACGATCATGACCGAGGCTCCGGCCGCGACCAGCCCGGCGGCCACTCCCTTTCCGATTCCGCTACCGCCGCCGGTGACCAGGTAGGTCCGGTCTTGGAACGAAAGCTGCATCTGGACCCCTCACGCCAAAACTGAAACAGGTTCTAGTCATAGAACCATGCACCATGATCGCCGCTGCGGCTCCCCCCGGCGCGCGGACCGACTACGCCGTCTCGCCCACGTGCCGGTTGACCCACCCGATCACTTCGCCCACCGTCTCGAGCGGGATTTCGGGATCTTTGAGCCGCATCTGCAGGCGGCTCTCCAAGGCCGCGACGAGTTCCATCTTGCGTGGCGAGTCATAGCCCAAGTCATCAACCAGATACGAATCGACGGTTACCGGTGCCATGTGGTCGGGCGCCAGCGACGCGATAACGGACAGAATCGCTTGATCGAGTGGATTCATGCTGGACTGACCTCTCCGAAGAGTTCTCGTGCCATGACGTGACGGATCTTGCCCGAGGCGGTCTTGGGTACGTTACCCTTGCCAACCAGCAGCACCGTCGGGCTCAAGCCCGTTGCGCCGCGCACATTCTGGGCGATCTGGCGGCGCAATTCCCGGCCGTCCTCGATGGACGGGTCCGCAACGGTCTCGGCGACGATCCTGATCTCCTCGCGCCGGTCGGCCAGGGTGACCCCGAACGCGACAACGCCTCCGCGCCTGATGCCGTGGACCGACGCGGCCAGCCGCTCGATGTCGGCGGGAAAGATATTGCGGCCGGCGACGATGATGACGTTCTTGCGGCGCCCGCACACGACGATTTCGCCGCCCTCGGTCAGATACCCGAGGTCGCCGGTGAAAAGCCAGCCGTCCGGGTCCACGGCGGCGACCTCTCCGTCCATCGTGAGCTAGTGACGGGCCACGGCGTCGCCGGCGATCGCGATCTCGCCCATGCGGCGCGGCGGCAGGTTGCTGCCGTCGGCGGCGACGATCCGCACCTCGACCCCGGACATCGGGGGTCCCAGCGTCACGAACTGTTTCGTCGGCCCCCCGCAGGAGCACGCCGGTAGCGCCAGACCCCGGTTTTCCAGTTCCTCGACGCACACCGACTCGGTCGTGAGCGGATTGTCGACAGGCGAAAACGACACCGCGACGGTCGCTTCGGCCAGACCGTAGGCGGCGCCGAGCGCCGTGTGGCGCAGTCCAAAGCGCCCGGCTTGCCGCGCGAACTCCGCCATGGTCGCGGGATCGATGGGCTCCGCACCCGTGACGACGCAGCGTAGGGCACCCAGGTCGTAGGTGCCGTCCTCGACCGCGCTGAGTAGGCGGCTGATGATCGAGTACGCGAAGTTGGGCGCCGCGGTGATGGTGGCCCGCCGCTCGGTCAGGATCTGCATCCACTTGAGCGGGGACACCACAAACTCCGTCGGCGTGATGTAGACCGCGCCGTTGCCGGCGAACATCGGAGAGATCAGGTAGGCGATCAGCCCCATGTCATGTGACAGCGGAAGCCAACTCGCGGTGATGTCGACCTCGGGGTCCAAATGCACCTCCGCCGTCATGGCTGCGACGTCGGCGAACAGGTTGCCATGGATGATCGCGACGGCTTTGGGATCTCCTGTCGATCCCGATGTGAGTTGGTAGAGCGCGACGTCGTCCTCGCCGGTCGGCTCCTCGGTGGCCGCACGTTCAGGCCAGCTCTCACCTATCTCGATGACGCGGTATCCCGCCGCACGCAGGGTCTCGGCCGCAGCAAGGAAAGGCTCCCCGATGACCACCCAGCGAGTGTCCAGCAACGCCAGCGCGCGCAACGTACCGGCGTGCCAACCGGCCAGATCGGCCTGCGAGGTCGGTTGCTGCAGCATGGTCATCGCGGCGCCCAGCCGCCAGATGCCTTGTACGACGGGAGCGACATCCTCGGGCCCGGCCGGCCAGCACGGTCACCCTGCTGCCGCGGGTGACTCCCTCGGCCGACAACCGGCCCGCAACCCGCACCGCCGTCTGATGAATGTCGCGCCAGCTGGCAAACCGCAATCCACCCGCGGCGCCGAAGTGCAAACCCCGCGGGGAATTGCTCGCGGTCGTTGCGATGGCGTCGGTAAACCTACTCATATTCCTGCCGCTTCCCATCTTGACGGACTAGCACCTGAGCGGTTATCGCGATTTCCGAAGATTGCGCGCGAACGAGCATTGTCGATTGAATTTTTTGATACGAAATTGTTAACATCAGCCAGCAATTTGACACTCAGCGATCATTTGTCTCGTGCGCCAAGCACGGCGGCGGCAATGACTTCGACCGCTCGCTCGATCTGGGCCGTCGAGTGACCCGCCGACACGCTGCACCGCATCAATGCCTCGTTCTCACCGACCGCGGGCGGAAGCGCCAGCGCGCAGAAGACACCATCGTCGAAGGCTCGGTTCCAGGCGGCGATCGCTTGGCTTTCACGCCCGATCCAAACCGACACATGCGGTGCCATCGCGCCCGAACCGTCGGCCCGGACTATCCCTCCTCGTACCTGCAATCCGTGTGCGACCAGACCGTCGCGCAGGGCTTGGGCGTTGGCCAGGACTGCGGCGGCGCGCTGTGCCCCCTCCGGGCCGCGAATGATTTCAATCGCCGCAGCGCTTGCGGCCAACGCGGCCGGCGCGGCCGTTGCGGTGAAGATATGGGCATTGGAGTGCAACTTGAGCACATCAATAAGGTCTTGGGATCCAACGATGTAACCGCCGGTGGAGGCGATCGCTTTCGACATGCCGCCCATCAACACGTCGACATCCTTGGCACATCCGAATTCTTCGGCGATTCCGGTGCGCCGCGACCCGAAGACGCCGACGCTGTGCGCCTCGTCTACGAACAGGCCCACGTTATATTTGCTGGCCAGCGCCGCAATGCCGGCCATCGGCGCGATGTCGCCCTCCATCGAGTAAAGCCCGTCGACGACGTTGAGTTTGGTGCCGCCGCGGTCAGCGGTGCGGATCAGATTGCGTTCCAGCGCATCGAGGTCATTGTGCGCAAAGAACCGCGAGCTGGCCCCGGACAGCCGGATGCCGTCCTGGATCGATGCGTGCGCTTCACTATCGGGAAACGCCAGATCGGTGACGCCCAACAAGGCGGTGAGCGCGCCCACGTTGGTCAGGTATCCGCTGTTGTAGACCAGCGCCGCCTCGGTCCCGTACCAGTCGGCCAGTAACTCTTCGAGCTCGACCTTGATCTGCAGCGTGCCGCAGAACGGAGGCGCCCCCGCACACGAGGGCCCGTAGCGCTCGGTCGCCCGATTCGCCGCCTCAACCAAGCGAGGGTCGCCACCTAGGCCCAGGGAGTTGTTCGAGGCGAACATCACCCGGGGCTGTCCTTCGACGACGGTGGTCGGCCCGGGGGCGGACTCCACGGTCCGAAAGAACGGCAATTCCATGCGAGCGCCGTAGTGCCGGAAGGCGGCCAAGCGACTGTCCCGCTCTACCCGCGCGTGCAGGTTCAACCGCGACGTATTAAGCACGCGTGTAATTAGACACCAAGTTAGGCCACTTAAGGGATGCTTTCCGTCAAGTGACAGCAATAGCGCAGAATCTTGGAATTTGGTTCCGAAAAACCGGATTCAACCAGTCCGCAACGGGAACGTCCCGGGGCCGCCTGAACATACTTTGGGGTTTGGTACCGGTTCTTGACAACCGCGTCACGGCCGGGTTTAGGGCGTATCGCGTCGAGCTACCTGGGTCGGCCCGGCCGTACGCCAGTCCTCGACGTCGGGCGGCAGCCCAATCGGGTACCGGTTCTCATTGTGGGCCGCCCAGTGCGCGTGACCCAGCTCGTGCACGTGAAACGCGTGCCGTAGCGCCTCGGTGAATCCCATCGCGTCGGAAGCGGCGTTGACCGAGTCCTTGACCAACAACGCCGCCATGGTCGGACGTTCGGCGATACGACGGGCGAACTGCAGGGTCTTGTCCGCCAGCTCATCGGCAGGGAAAACCTTGGACACCATGCCTAGCCGGTACGCCTCCTCAGCGTCTAGCGAATCACCGGTCAACAACAGCTCTTTGGCTTTGCGCGGCCCGAATTCCCAAGGATGGGCATAGTATTCGACCCCGGGCATCCCCAGACGCACCGCCACCACGTCGCTGAACTTGGCATTGTCCGCGACGACGATCAGATCGCAGGCCCAGATCAGCATCAGGGCCGCCGAGATCGCATTGCCCTGTACCTGGGCAATGGTGATCTTGCGCAGATCGCGCCAGCGGCAGGTGTTTTGGAAGTAGAAGTGCCACTCCTGCAGGTAGAGCTTCTCCATTACCGCGTCGCGGGTCCCACCGTGCGATCGGAAGGTCGGATGCTGCGCCGGCCCGGGTTTGCGTTCCAGCAGCGCCGCCTCGGACCCGAGATCGTGTCCGGCGGAGAAGTTCTTGCCACGCGCGGCGAGAATCACCACTCGCACGGTGTCGTCCGCCTCGGCTCGACCAAACGCCTCGTCCAGCTGCACCAACAGGGTGCGGTTCTGCGCGTTGTGCGCCTCGGGCCGGTTGAGCCAGATCCGGGCGATACGGCCCTCATCAAGGGTTTCGTAGGCCACCAGTTCGGCGGGGGCGACACCCTCCGCGCTGGTGTCGGCCTGCTCGGAGAGTGTCATTGCGCCCGCCTAACTTGTCCTGGGCTTGCGTGGATCTTTACAGATTACGTCCGTTGTGTAAGCGGGTCATCGCTGGGTTGCCCGCCGGCCGCACGGTCGGGCGCGACTGGGGCCCCCGTTGACCCCGGTTGGCTGCCGCAACGGTCGCAGCCGATGATCGCGGGTGAACACCAGGCGGACGAGACCGAGTCCGACGACCACGGTGGTGGCCGCAACGGAGCCGAGGATCAAAAACATCACGACCGCCTGCACCAGCACGGCCTGCAGCGGTGATACACCGGCCAGGATGAGCCCGGTCATGGCGCCGGGCAGGAACACCAACCCGGTGGCCTTGGTGGTCTCGATCTGCGGCGATATCGCTGACCGCAACAAGGTCCGCAGGTAGGGGGCGGCGGCCTGACGGGAGGGCTGCCCCAACGCTAGTCTCGCCTCCACCTCGTCGCGCTTGTCGCGCAGTTCGTCGACGAGGCGGCGAGCCACCAGCACCATCGCCGTCATCGAGTTGCCGATCATCATTCCGGCGATCGGCACCACGGTGCGTGCCTGCAGGGGAAACACCCCTAACCCGAAAATCACTCCCAGGGTGAGCACCGCCGCAGCAGAAAATGCCGCGACCGCCAGCAGCGCCGGCCGCGGCACCTCCGGCGCCCTCCGGCGTGCCACATCCCCGGCGTAGCCGATCATCCCGGCGATCCACGCCCAGGACCACCACAGCGAGCGCCCCGGCTCGAACAGCAGGGTCAACGCACCCCCCACCAGCAGCAGTTGCACCAGCGCGCGGGCCGCCGCCCAGACCACCTGCCGCTCCAAGCCCAATCGCTGCCACAGCGAAATCGCCGCCGCGAACGCGACCAGGGCCAGCGAAGTCGCCAGCCCTATCCACCCGATCTGACCGTTCACTAGCTCACCTGCCCGTCTGCGGGCCTGTCCACAACCGAATCGAGGCCGGTGCAGCGCCCCCGGGTGATATGCAGAATGCGGTCGGCGGCGCGCTCGGCCTGCGCCGCATCGTGGGTGACCCACAGCGCCGGAGTCCCGTCGTCCGCCAGTTCCCGGACCGCGCCCTCGATCACCGCGGCCGCGCCGGCGTCGACCGCCGAGGTTGGTTCGTCGAGCAACAAGACTTGCGGTTGCGCCAGCAAGGTCCGGGCCAGGCACATCCGCTGTGCCTCTCCGCCCGATAGCGCGGTGGCATCGCGATCCAGCCACGATCCCCTCAGAGCAACCCGCGCCAGGGTTTCGGCCATCTGAGCTTCAGAGGCGTCCGGCCGAGCGACCCGGAGGTTATCGGCCACGGTGCCGGCAAACGGCGTCGCACGCTGGAAGCACATGCCCACTCGGCGCCGCAGCCACAGCGGGTCACACTCAGCAATATCGTTGCCCCAGAAGAACACTCGCCCGCTCGTTGGCACCTCCAGTCGATTACACAGGCGCAACATCGTCGACTTCCCCGATCCCGATGACCCGAACACCGCCGTCACACCCTGCGCCGGAACCGCGGCGGTGAACCCATCCAGCGCGCGAACCCGGTGGCGCTGGACGACCACATCGACGAACTCGAACACCGGGCCCTCGCCCACTACGGCACCTCCCAACGTGTGCGGGCTCTCGATCTGACCAGCCGATCATGAAGCCGGCCGGCAGACCCGGCAGTCTCGACCAACAACACTATCGAAATACGATATCGAAGACCGATTCCATAGGACCCGCTGGCTCACCGGTGTCCGCCTTCGGGTTTCACGGTTGAGGGAATTAGCTTTTCTCCTCCGATAAATCCCGGCGGTGCGGTGAAATCAAACAAAAACCTCACGGTGAATAGATTCGCAGACGAAGCCCCCCCCCCGCTCCCCGCCGGGCGATCGAACACGGGCTTCCACACAACTTGGAGTTACCTGAACGTCCTCCTGGGAATTTGCTGACACCCGATTGTCAAAAAGGTTGACAAAGGCGACTTGCCGCCTTGTCGACACGGCGGCCAGCAACGTTTCACTGCGCTTCCCGCAAAGGGCGGTGAACAGCGATCATACCCACTGCTCGAGCCGCCTGACACGAACCCAGCCGGCGCGAGAAATGGCGCGTCAGCGGGCATTTGATACGACTCGTCAATCGAATACCGCGGCCCACATATTCCTTCGCTATACAAATCTCCAATCGCAGCCAATTTGGCTAATAAAAACCGCGGCTGCCGACGGTCGATGGCGGTGGTACGGAGTCAAACTAAATACCCCCTAGTGGTACAGCTCACAAGGGTACGCGCGTTGAATTCCGGTACTTTCACATCCCGTGTGGGATCGCTTTACCAAAATCACCAGTCAATACGCCGTGCTTATTGTGGGGCTCTGGATCGTCGGCGCCACCGTGGGCAACCTGTTGATCCCGCAGGCCGAAAGCACGGCACGTTCCCACGGCCGCGGGTTTCTTCCCGCCGACGCGCCGGTATCGGTCGCGGGCGCCAGGATGGGCGAGCAGTTCCGCGACGGCAACGCCGGCAACATCAACTATCTCGTGCTGGAGAGCGATCACCGGCTCGGGCCGGCAGAACGCGCTTTCTACGACAAGTTGTTGGCCAAACTGCGCTCCGACCCCACGAGTCTGGTGTCAGCCATGGACCTATGGTCGGACCCTTATACCGCCAGGGCGGCAGTCAGCACCGACGGCAAGGCCGAATACACGATGCTGCGACTGGCCGGGGATCTCGGCGCGGCGCAGGCGAACGCGGCACTGGACGCGGTGCGGCGGACCGTGGCCGACCAGCCCACCCCACCGGGTTTGCGGGCCTACGTCACCGGCCCGGGCGCCACCGTCGCCGACGAATTCGGCGAGATCGATCGGCAGATGCTGCTACTGACCGGTGTGACCGTGGTTCTCATCGCCCTACTGCTGCTCGCGGTGTACCGATCCGTGATTACCGCCGCGATTCCGCTGGTGGCAGTGGGACTCGGCCTGGCGGTCGGCCGTTCGATCGTTTCACTACTCGGCCAGCACAATCTTCTCGAGGTTTCCGTCTTCTCGGTCGCGTTGCTGGGCGCCATGGTGCTCGGCGGAGCTACCGACTACGCGATCTTCTTGCTCGGGCGCTATCACGAGGCGCGCCGCGACGGCGTCGAGCACGAACAAGCGCTGCTGGCCGCCAATCGCAACGTGATGCCGGTGGTCCTGGCCTCCGCGCTCACCCTCGCCGCCGCCCTGTCGTGTCTGACCTTCGCCGATGTCGGGTTGCTGCGCAGCGCCGGACTGCCCTGCGCGGTAGGCGTTGTCATCGGGATGCTCGCCTCGCTTACCCTGCTACCGGCCTTGCTGGACCTCGCGGGACGCCGTGGACTGACGCAGCCGAGGACGGTGAACCGGCCGATCCATCGACGCTGGCGGCGTATCGGCACCATGGTGGCACGCTGGCCAGGCCCCGTTCTAGTGGCCGCGGCTCTCGTTCTGCTGATCTGCACGCTGCCCATCACCGGGTTGACCTTCGGTTTCAACGAGCCCGCCGCAGAACCGGACTCCACCCTGGCCAACCGGGGCTACCAGGCCACCGACCGGCACTTCCCGCCGAACCAACTACTTCCGGAGACCGTGTCCATCGAGACCGACCACGATCTGCGCAATCCCACCGGCGTGATCGCGATCGAGCGGGTGACCCGCCAGCTGATGACGATTCCCGGCATCCGGATGGTGCAGTCCGCCTCCCGCCCAGCAGGTTCGGTGCCCGACGAAGCGACGCTGGCCAACCAGGCAGGCGCCATCGGCGACCAGCTCGATCAGCGCATCGCCCAGCTGGATCACCGCTTCTCCTCGATCAATGTGATTGCGCCGACACTATCGCGGTTCTCTACGGCGATATCACGTCTGCAGGAACAGCTTTCCGGCAGTGCGAACGGGCTCGGCCGGGTCAACTCCGGCATCGACGCCATGGACTCCGGATTGGTTCAACTGCACGACACCGCGGCGCAGGTCTCGGGATACCTGAACCCGCTGCGCGACTACACCAACAGCGTTGCCAATTGCCCCAGCGACCCGGTATGCGCATTGGTACTCAAGGTGATCGATCCGGCTGATTCCATTGTGGTGGAAACGAATTCGCTTGCCAAAGGAACATCACAGCTGGGCGCGGGAATGTCCGACACAGCCAAGTCCCTGACCACCGCCGATCAGTCCCTGGCCATCATGGGCGCCGACATGGCACAGCTCAGCGCGACGACCGCACAACTCGCCGACGCCGTGCACGATGCGCACACCGCGATTTCGGACATCATTGATTATCTGCGGGGCCTGCGCCAAGGCTTTCAGGGCAGCGCCGAGGGCACCTTCTACCTGCCCCAGCAGGCCTGGAATGACCCGCGCTTCCAGCGAGCGGCCAACCTGTACTTCTCCCCCGACGGACACGTGACTCGGCTGCTGGTGTTCGGCGACGGCGCGGTCTTCGGCGGGGATGGCGCCAACCGGTCTCAGCAGATCGTCGCCGCCGTCAAGGCCGCTACCAAGGAGGGCGTGCTGGCCGGAAGCACGGTGAACATCGCCGGCTTCGGCACCGCGACCGCCGAGTTGCGCGGGTACGTCCACCACGACTTTGTCTTGCTTGCCGCGGCAGCGCTGGCATTGGTGTTTCTGATCGTGCTGTTGATGCTGCGCAGCCCGGTGGCGGCGGCGGTGGTCATCGGTGCGGTGATCGTCTCGTATCTGTCGGCACTGGGCATCAGCACGTTCATCTGGCACGACCTGCTGGGCAAGGACCTGCACTGGGCGGTGCAGTCCATGGCCTTCATTTCGTTGGTGGCGGTGGGCGCCGACTACAACCTGCTGCTCACAGTGCGGGTGCGCGAGGAGGTACTCGCCCACCCGGACCGCGGGGTCGGTCTTCGCACGGCAACGATCCGTGCCTTCGGTGGCGCCGGCGGGGTAGTCACCACCGCGGGCATCGTCTTTGCGATCACGATGTTTGCCATGGCGTCCAGCGACGTGCTCAGCATCGAGCAAGTCGGCACCACCATCGGGGCCGGGCTCATCGTCGACACGCTGGTGGTGCGCATCTTCGCGGTGCCCGCGATCATGGGCCTATTGGGTCGGTGGTTCTGGTGGTCGCCGCCGCCGTTCCTGCGCGCTTCGTTGGCGGGCCCTCGCCGCTGGGGACCTTGGTTCCACAAGCGCATCGCCTCGGCGCGACGCTGGCTGTCCACTTCGGTGCTGGCGGCGTCGGTTCGGTACCTCCGCAGAACCGCATCGGGCTAGCGGGAGATCCGGCCCGGCCCTCGGCCACCGCGTCATGAGCCTAGAATCGCAATCCGATATCGGTTTCGTCACCACATGGAGGTGGTGTGAGTGCGGGAATTCCAGCGGGCGACGGTGCGATTACACATCCTGCATCACGCCGCCGACGATGAGGTTCACGGCGCCTGGCTGACCGAGGAGCTGAGCCGGCACGGCTACAAGGTCAGCCCCGGCACCTTGTACCCGACCCTGCATCGGTTGGAGGCCGACGGTCTGCTGCTGTCTGAGCAGCGAGTTGTCGACGGCCGCACGCGTCGCGTCTACCGGGCCACCCCCGCCGGACGGGCGGCGCTGACCGAGGATCGCCGGGCCCTGCGGGAGCTGGCTCGCGAGGTCCTGGGCAGCGACCTCTAAGCCGAGCTGAGCGCGCCAACCAGGGCGATCGCTGCAACGCAATACGGGTGTGGCCTACAGTTGTGTGATGCCTACAAAAACTGATCATGGCGATATCGGCGACGTGGAGCCACTCGCCGACAGCACCGCCAACCAGGCCAGGCGTGTCGTCGCGGCCTACGCAAACGATGCCGACGAATGCCGCGTTTTCCTATCTATGCTCGGTATTGGACCGGCGAAGCCCGAGAACTAAATGGGTCCCGGGGGACGCCAGTCCGCGGAACCTGCAAGCACGGAGGTCTTCGGGGACTCAGACTTTGTAGTTGTCGCCAACCGCCTGCCCGTCGATCAGGAGCGGCTTCCCGACGGCACCATCGCCTGGAAGCGCAGCCCCGGCGGGCTGGTCACGGCCCTCGAGCCGCTGTTGCGCCGGCGGCGGGGGGCCTGGGTCGGCTGGGCGGGTGTCGTCGAAAACGACGTGGACGTGCAGGACGAGCCGATCGTCCAAGACGAATTGCAGCTTCAGCCGGTACGGCTCAGCGCTGACGACGTCGCCCAGTACTACGAGGGCTTTTCCAACGCCACCCTGTGGCCGCTCTATCACGACGTCATCGTCCGGCCGATCTATCACCGCGAATGGTGGGATCGCTACGTCGACGTCAATCGCCGGTTCGCCGAGGCCACCGCCCGGGCCGCCGCGCGCGGGGGGACAGTCTGGGTGCAGGACTACCAGCTGCAGTTGGTCCCAAAGATGTTGCGCGCCATGCGCCCGGATCTGACCATCGGCTTCTTCCTGCACATCCCGTTCCCGCCGGTGGAGCTGTTTATGCAGCTCCCCTGGCGCACCGAAATCATCCAGGGCCTGCTGGGCGCCGATTTGGTCGGCTTCCACCTGCCCGGCGGTGCCCAGAACTTCCTGATCCTGTCGCGCAGACTGGTCGGAGCCGACACCTCGCGCGGGACGGTTGGGGTGCGGTCGCGGTTCGGCGAGGTGATATTGGGATCGCGCACCATTCGCGTCGGCGCCTTTCCCATCTCCATCGACTCCGGCGCACTCGACCAGACGGCCCGCGACCGTAACATCAGGCGCCGATCCCGCGAGATTCGCGCCGAACTGGGCAATCCCCGCAAGATCCTGCTCGGTGTCGACCGGCTCGACTACACCAAGGGCATCGACGTCCGCCTCAAAGCCTTCTCCGAGCTGCTCGCCGAGGGCCGCGTCAAGCGGGACGACACCGTCTTGGTGCAGTTGGCGACACCAAGCCGGGAACGGGTGGAGAGCTACCAGACCCTGCGCAACGACATCGAGCGCCAAGTCGGCCACATCAACGGCGAGTACGCCGAGGTTGGCCATCCGGTGGTGCACTATCTACACCGGCCCGTTCCGCGCAACGAACTCATCGCCTTCTTCGTGACCAGCGACGTCATGCTGGTCACCCCGCTGCGCGACGGGATGAACCTGGTGGCCAAGGAGTACGTGGCCTGCCGCAGCGATCTGGGTGGCGCCCTGGTGCTCAGTGAATTCACCGGTGCCGCCGCCGAACTCCGGCACGCCTATCTGGTCAACCCGCACGACCTGGAAGGCGTCAAGGACGGGATCGAAGAGGCGCTCAACCAGACCGAGGAAGCGGGGCGGCGCCGGATGCGGTCGATGCGACGGCAGGTACTTGCTCACGACGTGGACCGCTGGGCCCGATCCTTCCTGGACGCATTGGCCGACTCGCGCCCCAACGATTCGGTCGACGCCGCCGGCTAGGGCGTGTCTGCTTAATGTGAATGGTGTTTTGGCTGATGCTGTTTGGGTGATGCGGACGCATGCGATTTCTGATGATTTGTGGTCGCTGATCGTGGCGGTGTTGCCTGCGGGGCGGCGGCGTGGCCGGCCGTGGAACGATCATCGACGTACTCTGGAGGGCATTATCTGGCGTTACCGTACGGGATCTCCGTGGTGTGACCTGCCCGAGCACTTCGGTCCCTGGCAATCGGTGGCCGAGAGGCATCTACGCTGGTCGGTCGATGGCATCTACGCGCGGATCTTCGCGGCGATCGCCTCTGACCTCGACGCCGAGGACGCCGACCTGGGCGCACTGTTGTCGGTCGATTCGACCAGTGTGCGCGCCCACCAACACGCAGCCGGAGCGCGCTCCGGGCGCCGCACAGGGGGATCTGTCGAATTACAAGAAATATCTCCATGAGCCCGATGACCACGCCATTGGGCATTCCCGCGGCGGGCTGACTACCAAGATCCACGCCTTGACCGACCAGCTGTGCAGTCCGGTCACCCTGGCACTGTCGGCCGGTCAAGCCGGTGATAATCCGATGCTTTGGCCACTGCTGGCCGCCCGGTGCAGCAACTCATACGCCCCGTTTCGCCTGCTGGCGGACAAGGCGTACTCCTATGACTCGACGCGGGCACAGCTGCGCCGGCTCAAGATCGCCCATACCATCCCCGAGCGCAGCGACCAGATCACCCGCCGCAAAGCCAAAGGCCGCAACAGAGGACGGCCTCCGGGGTTCTCAGGCCGAATCTACAAGCACCGCAACACCGTCGAGCGAAGCTTCAACCGGCTCAAACACTGGCGCGCGGTCGCCACCCGCTACGACAAATACGCCCTGACCTACCTCGGCGGTGTCACCCTGGCCGCCATCATCACCTACCACCGCGTCCGCAATTAGCAGACACGACCTAGACCAACCGGGCCGCCAAAGCCATGGTTTTCGGGCCGAAACGCTGTGATACTCGAGAAGGCGTGCAAGGCGTTCAAGGGAGGTTCGGCGTGAAGATCCGCCATGGCCTGGCCGTCGGCGCCGGCATTGTTTCGGCCGTCGCGCTGGGGCTGACGCTGGAATCGGAAAGCCCGGCACACGCGCTGGGGCCCCCACCGGACGGTGCGTACACCCTCAATGAGGCCGGGGTGTCGGGGGTGACCTGGACAATCACCGCGCTGTGCGATCAGCCGTCGGGCACTCGCAACATGAACGACTACTCCGACCCGGTGGTATGGGCCTTCAACTGTGCCCTCAACGTCGTGAGCGCGACACCGAACGCACCGATAACCCGGGCGGAAAAGCTGCAGAACTTCAGCGGCAGGGCTCGGCTATCCAGCGTGCTGTGGACCTTCACCGTCACCAAACAGGACGGCGTCGTGTGTCCGGGCGGCGGCACGGCACCGTCCACCGACACCTATGCGTTCAGCGATGAAACGATGAGCGGTACGGATACAACACTGCACGATGCCGTCTGCGGCATGCAGCCGGACATGAAAAAGGAGCCGTTCTCCCTGCAGATGGTCGGGCCTCCGCCCAGCCCGATCGAGCGTTACCCGTTGTACTGCAACGACATTGCGATGTGCTACTGACACTGCGCCGAGGGCACCAAGGACACTGCGGGTGAGCGGGAACCTCAGATCGGCGTGATGTACGCGATCAGCCACTTTCCACCGATGCGCTTGTAGTCCACCCGAAGTCGGCTGCCGTCGTAGAGCGGCTGGCGCGATTTGTCGGTCACAGTGCGGTTCAGGTAGACCATCACCGACGCGGAATTCCGTTTGGCCGCCATGACTCCGACGCCGACGACATTGGCCTGGACCACCACTTCGCGTTTCTTGGCCTCGGGGATGATCTGCGCGTTGGCGCTCTTCTCGAATTCCTCGCGATAGGCCGGGGTCAGCAACGGATAGACGGCATTGAGGCTGCGCTCGACAGTTTGGTAGTCGTATCCGAAGACCAGGGGTATATCTTTGGCGGCCAGCCCGGGCAGCACCGCGCGCGCCGCGGCCTCCCCGCGCGCCTCCACTCGGTCCCAATAGAACCAACCGCCGAGGGCGGCCAACCCCACGATGACGACAGCCAGCATGCTTGCCGCGACAGTGATGACCCACCGCCGCCACCGCCGCAATCGCATCAGTTGCCCCCGTCCGGATACTTCAGGTCGTAGCCGGTCATCCGCCCGGTGTCGTCCTCATGCACGATGACCCGCAACCGGTAGGGCATGGAGGGCTTGTTGACCCCATCGATGTCGGCGACCGTGACCCGGACCGAGACCAGCACCGACGCGTTGTCGGTAACGGAGTCGATGTCTTCGAGCGCGGCACCGTTGATGACCGCCTCCGAGATGGCGTTGGTGGCGCGAAACAGACCCTTGAGGTTCTCGACGTTGTTGTTGGCGCTCAGCATGCCGCGCAGCGGCCCGCTGGTGCCGTCGACGAACAGGTTGACGGCCTGGTCGATGGTGTCGGGCGTGTAGCTGAACATGTTGACCACCGTCTGGGTGGCGGTATCGACGAAGCGTTGCTGGCGGGCCTGTACGGCTTCGGCGTCGCGGTGCCCCACCATCAGGACGGCCACGCCGGTGCCCAGCGCGGCGGCCAGGACCAGCCCGGCCGCCGCAGACAGCCATCCGACCAGCTTGCGGTGGGCCGGACGCCGTGGCGGCGTCCGAACCGCCGTCAGCGACCTGGCCGGCTTGGCCTGCTTGGCCGGCCGCTTGGCAGTGCTCGGTGCGGCGGTAACCCCGACGGTGGTTTCACCCGCATCCGATTCGCCGGACTCGCTTTTCGCGGGCCCCGCGGCACGAGACGCCCGCCGACGCACCCGCTGCGTCGGCGTCTGCTTATCCGCGTCTGCCGATTCCACTACTTCCACCACATAGGCCCCCGCATCAGCGCTTACATGGTCCTTGGAGCAAGCATGAGATCCACCCAATTCTCCGCGCTGGACGCTCCGCTGATGCCACCCGCGAAGATACCAGTGCCACCGGCCGGGTCCTTGAATACACCGGTGAGCGGGTCATAGGTGGTGTAGGCCGGGCCGCTGGCTTGTGGCTGCGGCCCGGGTTCCGGGCCGACGCCCACCGGCGGTGGCGGCGGCGGCAGCGTCTTGGGGTAGGGAATCTGTGGCGCCTGCGGCGGGTAGTCCGGCGGCATCCACGACGTGAACGGCGGCGGTGGCCCGTTGTCGTTGGGTGGCGGAGCGGGCTGGGCCGGCTGGTTGGGCGCCGGTGGCGGACCAGGGATCACACCGGGCGGTGGCGGCCCCACAATCGGAGTGCCCGGATCCGGATCCGAGTCCGGCGGAATGTAGGGAAACTTGTTGGGGGGCAGAACGTTGAGCCCATCGGTGACCGGCGTGTCATAGGGCACCGGCGGACCGCGCCAGGGGTTGCGCCCAACCGGGACGTACCCCTTCGGGTCACGGCACAGCTGAATGGTGGGCGCCCGCTTGCCGGGGAACTCCTGGCAGGGGTAGTTACGCGCACCGCGCATCGTGGTGGCGTCGTTCTGCGCGACCTTGCAGTACATGTCCGGCGGAAGTTCACGCAACGTCTCGTCGGCGGGTGACCGAATCAAGGGCGGCGGCAGAAATCCCACGTTGCATGGCGGCGGGTCGTTCAGGTCGACCTTGAAGTCCAGCTTGGCACCCTCGTCCTGCGGCACACCGCCGGCGGCGGTGGTGATCGCGGCGAACAAGGCCGGAAAGACCACCAACAGCTGCTCGATCGACTTGTTATAGATCACCCCGACCCTGCCCAGGTTGGCCAGGCTTGCCGCCAGCGCCGGAAAGGACGGACGGATACCGGAAAACGCGGTGTTGGCCTCATCGATGGCATCCGGTGCGGTGGCCAGCGTACTGCGAAGCCCAGGATCGGCCTGGCGCAGTTCCGCGGTGAACCGGGCCAACCCGTCGGCCAGCGATTTGATGTCGCCACCGGCTCGCACCTGCGCTTGCAGGAACGGCCCGGCCTGGTCGATCAACTGCGAGACCTGCGGGTAGTCGGCGTTCGCCTCGTCGACCAGCAGTCGTGCCGACTCCACCAGCCGAGCCAGCTCCGGCCCCGAGCCGTTGGTGGCCACGAAGGCCTCGTGGAGCACCTCGCGCAGCCGGGTATCACCGAGGCTGTTGACCAGCGTCTCGGCTTGGTGCAGCAGGTCGGCGACGTCCTGGCCGATCCGGGTGTTGTTGCGCTCGATCCGGGATCCGTCGTGCAGCCTGCCCGCCGACGGATCGTCGGGCGGAACCAGATCGATGTACTGCTCACCGATCGCCGACACACTCTTCACGGTGGCTGTGACGTTGGACGGGATGGCGGTGCCACTGTTGAGCCGCATCTGCGCGGTCACCCCGTTGGGGTTCAGGCCGACCGATTCCACCCGCCCGACCGCGACACCCCGGTAGGTGACGTTGGCGTTCTTGTACAGGCCCCCGCCCGCGACGAAGTCGGCGCTCACCTCATAGGTACCAATGCCGAACGTGGCGAGCAACCGCAAGTAGAAGATGCCCATCACCGTCAAGGTGAGGACCGTGATGATCGCAAAGATGGACAGCTGGATCTTGGTGAGCTTGTCGATCATCGTCTCGGCCCCTACTGTGACGCCGTGCCGGCTGGAATCTTGAACGGGTCGGCCGCCTGTCCCGACAGGTTGGCCATTTCGCCGAGCAAGAAGTTGGGCGGGTTCACGATCTCGTCCATGTGCGCCATGTTCGGGTCGAAGTAGGCGGTGGTGAAGAACGTTTCACCGATCCTGCGCAAAGTCAGGTCAAAGGTGGTGAACACGTTGAGGTAGTCGCCGCGCACCGCCTGCTTGATCCCGAAGTTGGGGAACGGGAACGTCAGCAACAGCTGCAATGAGGAGACAAAGTCCTTGCGGTTGTCGTTGAGCGCCTTGACAACCGAGTACAGGCCCTTGAGGTCTTCGGCGAAATCCACCTTGGTCTTGAAAAGCACGTTCGAGGTGACCATGGCCAGTCTCTTCAGCGAGGAGAACGCCTCGACGATGTTGCCGCGATTCTTGTTGAGCACCCGAAGCGCGTCGGGCAAGGTGTCCAGCGCGCGGCCTAGATTGTCCTTGTCCCTAGCCAGGATTGCGGAGAATCGGTTGAGCCCGTCCACCGCATCGATGATGTCGTCGACTTGCTTGTTGAGGCCCGCCGTCAGTTCCGCGAGCCTGGGCACGAGGTCGACGAACTGCCATTGCCGGCCCGCGACCGCCTGGTAGACCTCATCGGTGATGTCTTCTAGCGCTCCGACATTGCCCTTGTTCACCACCACGCCCAGCGCCGAGAAGACCTCCTCGGTGGTGGGAGATCGACCGGTGTGCGATTCCGGGATCCTTGACCCGTCGGCGAGCCTGCCTTCGGCGGGTTTGTCGGTCGGTGCGACCAGTTCGATGTGCAGTGACCCCAGCAGAGACGTCTGCGAGACCTTCGCGGTCGCGTTGGCCGGCAGCACCACGTTCTTGTCCAACGCCAATTTGACCGCGGCATAGAAGGATCCGTCGGGTCGCTGCACCGCATTGATGCCGGAGACACTGCCGACGGTGACCTCGTCGACCATCACCGGCGAGTTCTGCGGAAGCGTCGCCACGTCCGGCATTTCCACCGTGACCGAATACGCACCGCCACCGTGGCCGGCGGTGCCGGGCATCGGCAGGGAATTCAGCCCGCCGTACTGACAGCCAGCCAGCAGCGCACTGAACGCCACAAACACGCTGCTGCGTATCCAGATTCGGCTCATCCGCCGGCCCCCTGCTCGGCGGGCAGTGGCGCCCCCGGCGCCGGGCTCGACAGGCCGGCATCCGGTCCGGCCGGTGCCGGCGCGGGCGGAGGCCCGGGCGCGGGGCCATAACCCGGCGGAGATCCGGGCGCGGGCCCGGGGGCTTGGGGAACAAACAGACTCTGCAGATCGGTGGTGTTCCCCGGCGCGGGTTGCGGTGCAGGGTGAGCCGGGATCCAGGTCAGCTCCGGAACCGGTGTCTCGGCTTTGGCCTGAGTGGCCGGGGTGTCATAGATGATCTGGCCCTTGTAGGCGGTGATGGTGTTGAGCGGGTGGAACAGGAACGGCGGGTAGTTGGCCGTGAGCCGGCGCAACACCGGACCCAGCCGCTCCCGGCACAGTTCGGCGCGCCGGTAGTAGTCGGGCGCCGATTTCCCGGCCGCGGTGTCAAAGGAACCACCGCAGATGAACTGAACCGGGTTGGCGAAGTTGGGTATGGAAAGCAACCCGTTGAGGGTGCCCTGTGCGGGGTCATAGATGTTGTAGAAGTTGGTGATACCGGGACCGGCCACGTGCAACACCTGCTCGATGTTGTCGCTCTGGTCACTGAGGGTCTGGGTGAGGTCGCCGAGCTGGTTGACCGTTTCGATCAGCGTCGAGTTGTTTTCGCGCAGGAACCCTTTGATGTCCGAAAGCGCCTGGTTGAGCGTGCCCAAGGTGTTGTCGAGGTTGCGCGAGCTATCGGCGAGGACCTGCGACACCGAGGCCACATGGCCGGCGAACTGCACAATCTGTTCGTTGCTCTGCGAGAGCGCGTCGACCAGCACCTGCAGATTCTTGACCGTGCTGAAGATGTCGTTGCGCGAATCACCAAGGCGTCCAGCCACTTGCGACAGTTCCCGCAACGCGTTGTGGAACGAGTCGCCGTTGCCGTTGAGGGTGTCTGCGGCCTGGTTGATCGCCGCTCCCAGCGGGCCCTGAAGTTCGCCGGCGGCCGGACTGAGCTGGACAGCCAGTTGGGTCAGCGATTCCTTGACTTCGTCCCATTCGACCGGGATCGCGGTGCGGGACAGATCGATGCTCGCTCCGTCGGGCAGCACCGCTCCGCCGGTGTAAACCGGGGTGAGCTGAATGAACCGCGCCGCCACCAAGTTCGGCGAAACGATCAGCGCCTGGGCATCCCGCGGAATCTTGACGTCGTTGGACACCGACATCGTGATCTTGACGTCGGCCGGCCGCGGCTCGATCGAGTCGATCCGCCCGACCGGCACACCGAGGATGCGAACCTCGTCCCCGGGGTAGATGCCAACGGCGGAGGTGAAGTACGCGACGACTTTCCGGCCGCTCTCGCCCCCGGAGAACAGCACGTAGAGGCCGCCGACCAACGCCGCAACCAGCGCGACGATGGTGACCGTCCGCATACCCCGACTACTGAGACGTTGCTTCATCATGGTGACTTCGGCCTGATGATCCAGCGCTCCTGAATCAGCCCGCGCAGGTAGTCGGCAAAGCTATCCGGCAGCTTGCCCGGCTGGAACACGGTGTCGAACACCATGGCCACCATCGGTGCAGGCAGCACGCTATAGACGTTGACGTTGAAGCCCGGGCCGGAGCCCACCACTTCGCCCAGCGTGGTCGCATAGGCGGGCAGCCGCTTGAGCGCCTCGGTGATGTAGTCGCGACGCTCGTTGAGGTTGCTCACGACCAGGTTCAGCTTGCTCAGTGCCGGCCCGAACTCTTTGCGGTTGTCGTTGACAAACCCGGAAAGCTGGACCGAAACGTCGTCGATCCCGGAGATCAGCGCGCCGAGCGCAGAACGTCGCTCATCCAGGGCCGCGAACAGCTGGTTGCCGTCCTCGATCAACTTGTTGACCTGCGCGGCACGTTCGGACAACACCCCGGTCACCGTCTTGGCATGCGCCAGCAGGCCTTGCAGCGCCTCATCTCGGGTGTTGAGGGTGCGCGACAGCGCGGTCACGCCATCAAGTGCACCGCGCAGCTGCGGGGTGGCGTCGTGCAACGTCTCGGTGAGCACCTGCAGCGCGTGCTCGAACTGCGGCTTGTCCAGGTTGCTCGCGCTGCCGCCCAGATCCTGCAGGGCGCCATTGAGCGTGTAGGGGGTGGTGGTGCGGCTCAGCGGGATCGTGGTGGCATTCCCGCTGCCCGCGGGGGTCACCGCAACGGAGCGCTCGCCGAGAATGGTGTCGGTGCGGATCGCGGCCAGTGACTGGTCGCCGACCACGACGTGGCGGTCCACGCTGAAGGTGATCTTGGCGGCGTCCCCGGCCAGACTCACATCCGAGACGGTGCCGACCTTGAAGCCCGAAACGTAGACGTTGTTTCCGGGAGTGATGCCGCCGGCGTCGGAGAAGTACGCGTTGTAGGTCTTGCCCTGCGGCAGGAACGGCAGTCCGCTGTAGCCGAATGCGATGAGCACCACGCAGATCACCAGCACCACACCGAAGATGCCGGTGCGAAGCGGGTCGCGGTCGTGTTTGCTACTTGGCAAAAGCGCACCTCCCCTTGCTGGGATCGGGCTGGCCGCCCATCGGGATCAGGATGTCACTGCCGGCCGGGCCGTTGATCTTGATTGTCACCGTGCAGAAGTAGATGTTGAAGAACGCCCCGTACGAGCCGAGGGCGGCCAACCTCAGGTAGTCCTCGCCCAGCTGCTCGACGTCGTTGTTGACCTCGTCCTTGCGGTTGTCGAGTTCGGTGGCCAGCGGCCGCGCGTTTTCCAACAGCCCCTGCAACGGCCGGCGCGAATTCTTCAGCAGCTCCGTGAGGTCCGTCGTCGTCGATGCCAGCGGCGGGATGGCTCCCGCGATGACGTCCTTGTTCTCGGCCAGCCCGGTGATCAGCTGCTGCAGCTGGTCGACGCTGGCCGAAAACTGTGCGCTGCGCTGGTCGACGGTGGCCAGCACCGAGTTGAGGTTGGTGATCGTGTCGCCGATGAGCTGGTCACGTCGGGCCAGCGCGGTCGAGAAAGCGCTGGTATCGGCGAGCACGTTGGCCAGCGCCCCGCCCTGGCCCTGCAGCAACTCGATGACGGCGCCGGTGACGGTGTTGACCTTGTCGGCATCCAGGCCCTTGAGCACCGGGCGCAACCCGCCCAGCAATGCGTCCAGATCCAGCGCGGGTTGGGTGTGCTCGGCGTTGATGGTGCCGCCCGGGGGCAGCTTGCGCAGCTCGCCGGGCCCCGAGGTGATCTCCAGATACCGGTCACCAACCAGGTTTTCGTATCGGATCACCGCCCGCGTCGACGAGTACATCGTGTACGCCCTGTCGATCGCGAATGCCACGTCGATCGTGTTGTCCGGGTTGAGGTCGACGGCCTTGACCGAACCGACCGGCACCCCCGCGATTCGAACCTTCTGGCCCGCCTTGAGGCGCGACGCGTTGGTGAACGTCGCGTGGTAGACGTTGGTGGGCCCAAAGCGAAAATCCCCGAATACCACGACCAAAGCGGCGGCCACCACCAACATGACCACCCCGAAGACGCTGACCTTGATCACCATCGACCGGTGCGACGGCATACCCCCGGACGCCATCAGAAGTCGTCCCGTTCCGCAAAGGTGCCGTGGAACAAGAATTGCAGGGTCGAGGGCGCGTCGATCTGTACCTCGGTGAACGGCTCGTAGGGGATGTTGGCGTTGTCGGTGACCAGAAAGGGTGCCCGGTAGAACGACCCGCCGGTCTGCTTGGTCGGAATATCGGGCAGGCCACGGCAATTCGGACCACCCGAGGCGTTCACGATCGGCAGGCTCTCCGGGTAGGTGTAGGAGGGCGATCCCAACACGAAGCTCGACGAGGTGAACAGGCCGGCCTTGCGGACGCCGATCAACGGGGCGAATTCCTTGATTCCGCGCCCGATGCCTTTGAACAGGCAGCCGAATTCCGGCGAGTAGTCATGCGCCACCTTCACCGGGGCCCGCAACCGGTTGATGGCGGCGATGAAATCTTGCTCGGCCGGCGCCAGCGTCTCGTAACCGTTGTTGGCCAGACCGATGGTGGCCAGCAGCGTGGTGTCCAGGTCGTTCTGCTTGTCCACGACCGTCTTGTTGATCGTCGGGAGGCTGTCGAACACAGTGTTGAGGTCGGGCGCCGCGTCGGCGTAGGTGTTGGTCACGATCGCCGCCTTGCGGAAGTCCTCCTGCAGCGTCGGCAATTTCGGATTGGCTTGGCGGGTAAGCGTATTCAGGCGGGACAGCACCGCACCCAAGTCGTCGCCGTGACCACGCAGCCCCTCCGACAGCGCGCTGAGCGTTCCGTTCAACTCGACCGGGTCGATCTTGTGCAGCAGATCTATCAGCGACTGGAACAGGGTGTTGACCTCGAGCTGAACCTCGGAGGCCGTCACCTTCGCATTGGGGTGCAGCGAGGTCGGCGACGGCGTCTTGGGCGGGATGAACTCCACCGACTTGGCGCCGAAAATGGTGTTTCCGGCGATGTGGACCGTCGCGTTCGACGGGATGAAGTGCATCTCGGCGCTTCGGATGGCCAGCTTCAGCCGTGCCTGATCGCCGCTGTAGTAGATGTCCTCGACCGTGCCCACCTGGATTCCGCGGTATTTGACCTTGGCGCCCTTCTCCATCACCAGCCCGGCCCGTGGCGAGGAGACGACCACGGTGTCGGTCGGAGTGAAGGCCGAGGTGTAGGACAGGTAGGTCAGGGCGATGCCCGCCACCAACAAGCTAGCCAGCAGCGCTGCCGCCACCCGCGCGGAGGTGCGTCGCGATCCGCCGCCTGCCATAGCCCTATCGAGTCCTTATCCAGAGAGGTTGAAATTGCCGGACGCTCCGTAAACGGCGAGCGAAATGAAAAGGGTAATGACTACGACGACAATCAGCGAGGTACGCACCGCCTGACCGACGGCGATCCCGACCCCCACCGAGCCGCCGCAGGCGTTGTAGCCGTAGTACGTATGCACCAGCATTACCGCGATCGCCATCACGATGGCTTGCAGAAATGACCACAGCAGATCGGATGGAATCAGGAAGGTATTGAAATAGTGGTCATAGAGTCCCGCGGACTGTCCGTTGATGAAAACCGTGGTGAAGCGGGCGGCGAAAAAGGCCGCCAGCACCGCAAGCGAGTACAGCGGAATGATCGCGACCAACCCGGCGATCAACCGCGTCGACACCAGGTAGGAGACCGAGTGGACCGCCATGCACTCGACGACATCGATCTCCTCGGACACCCGCATCGCGCCAAGCTGCGCGGTGGCACCGGCGCCGATGGTGGCCGCCAGTGCGATACCGGCGATCACCGGAGCGACGACACGCACGTTCAGGAACGCCGACAGGAAGCCGGTCAACGCCTCGATACCGATGTCGCCCAGCGATGAGTAGCCCTGCACGGCGATGACGCCGCCGGACGCCAGGGTCAGAAAGGCCGCCACTCCGACGGTCCCACCGATCATGACCAGGGCCCCCGCGCCCAGCGTCATCTCGGCTACCAGTCGGATCGTTTCCTTGCGGTAGCGCGTGATCGCGTTGGGGATGTAGCGCACGGTTTCGCCGTAGAACAGCGCCTGCTCGCCAAAGTTGTCGACCGGCCGAACCAGCCTCGACATGAACCGGTGAAAGCGGATAGTGACGTCATAGCTCATCGCCTCATCACCATCGCTTGCTATCGGTCATTTGTTACCGGGCCGAGATTCTCACGCCGATAGCGGTCATCACCACGTTGATCACGAATAGGCAGATGAACGCGTAGACCACGGTCTCGTTGACCGCATTGCCCACGCCTTTGGGCCCGCCTTTGACGGTCAGGCCGCGATAGCAGCCGACCAGACCTGCCGTCACCCCGAACAGCAGGGCCTTGATCTCGGCGAGGATCAACTCGCGCAGCCCGGTCAGCACGGTCAGACCGTTGATGAACGCACCGGGGTTGACGCCCTGCAGAAAGACCGAGAACGCGTAGCCACCCGACAGGCCGATCGCGCACACCAAGCCGTTGAGCAGCAGCGCAACCACAGTGGAAGCCAGGACCCGGGGCACCACCAAGCGTTGGATGGGGTCGATGCCCAGCACCCGCATCGCATCGATCTCCTCGCGGATGGTGCGAGCACCCAGATCCGCACAGATCGCGGTGGCGCCGGCACCCGCCACCACCAGCACGGTGACCACCGGCCCCAGCTGGGTGATGGTGCCAAACGCGGTCCCGGCCCCCGAAAGGTCGGCGGCACCGATCTCGCGCAACAAGATGTTCAGGGTGAATGCCACCAGCACCGTGAACGGAATGGAGACCAGCAGCGTGGGCACCAGTGATACCCGGGCCACCATCCACGTCTGGTCGAGGAACTCCCGGAATTGAAACGGCCGCCGGAAGGCGGCGCGCGCGGTGTCGATGGACATCTCGAAAAACCCGCCGACCGCCCGGGCTGGAACCGCAAATTGTTGAATCAACTTGGTCCCCCGTCCCAGTCGGCGACGACGCGAGTGTTTCCCAAGAGCCAGCCCAGGGTCCGCACCTGCCTTCGTGTGAGCCGGCTCATACTAACTCAGAACGACTTGGGCATGTCAATGAACGGATACTCGTATAACCACGATCAATCTTGCTGGTCAGTTGCGTTGCCGCGCGGGTAAGTCCGCCACCGGCCCTAGCCGATGGCAGGCCCCGGGCAAAGTCCACTTATTCCTGCTCAAGCCATCAGCGAGCTAGCGGAAAAGTTGCGTTCGGGGTTCCGCCCAGCAAAGTAATCGTGCAATGTGTTGGTTAGCTGGTCGGGCTCCCAGGCCGGGCCGTCCGCACTGAACTTGCGCTCCGCAGTCGGCGCCGCCACCAGCGTCACCTGCGGACCGTAGACGATGAACAGCTGCCCGTTGACCGCCGCGGCCGCCGGGGACGCCAGGAACTGCACCAGAGTCACCACGTGTTCCGGCGACAACGGGTCGATCTCGCCCGCCGCCACGTCGGGCGCCGCCCCGAAGACGTCGGCGGTCATGGCGGTGCGGGCCCGCGGACAGATCGCGTTGGCGCATACGCCGTAACGGCCCAACGCCCGCGCCGCGGACAGGGTGAGTGCGGTGATGCCGGCCTTGGCGGCGCCGTAGTTGGCCTGCCCGACGGGACCGACCAGCCCCGCTTCCGATGAGGTGTTGACCAGCCGCCCAAATATCGAGCCCCCGGCCGCCTTGGCTTTCTGGCGCCAATAGGTTGCCGCATTGCGGGTCAGCAGGAAGTGGCCGCGCAGGTGCACCGCGATGACCTGGTCCCAGTCCTCGTCGGTCATGTTGAACAGCATCCGGTCGCGGGTGATGCCGGCGTTGTTGACCACGACATCGAGCCCGCCCAGCCCATCGGCGGTGGCAATCAGTTCATCGGCGGTGGCGCGCTGGCTGATGTCGCCGGCCACCGCGATCGCCTTGGCACCGACGGCGCTGATCTCATCAATGACGTCAGAGGCGTCCAAGGCCGAGTCGATGTCGTTGACCACCACGGTGGCGCCGAGCCGGGCCAGGCCGACCGCCTCGGCACGGCCCAGTCCCGCGGCCGCGCCGGTGACCACCGCGACCCTTCCGGACAGATCGGTCACGTTCGTGCTGCTAGTCAATTTATGAATACCTCTAGTTTCCGGTTACACCATGGCGGTTACGACATGCCGGGCACAGCAGGCTACTGGCCTAATCCTCACGCAACAGGGCCGCACGCGGGCATTCAGCGATCGCTTGCTCGGCCAGAGCCTCCTGGTCGGGGGGAATGGGATCCGTCTTGACGACCGCATAGTCGTCGTCGTCCAAGTCGAAGATATCCGGAGCAATCCCCAGGCACACGGCGTTGCCTTCGCACCGGTCACGGTCGACTATCACTCGCACGGCGCCCTCCTTGATCTTGCCCAGAACCTGGGCCAGCCAGTGATCATTGTGTAGCACCACCCTAGGACGACCACACCGCTGACGAAACGGTCGCTGGATTCCCAGACTAGAACGTGTTACAACCGGGGTAACGCATGGGTAGCCGTTGGCTGCGCGTCGGCAGGTGTGGAGATGCCTGTCATGGCCGGTTACCCAACCCAATCGGTTGACCGGAGGCGGCAGGAATGCGCATCAGTTACACACCCGAGCAGGAGGAGCTGCGCCGCGAACTGCGGTCGTATTTCACCACCCTGATGACGCCGGAGCGCCGCGAGGCGCTGAGTTCGGTCCAGGGCGAATACGGCACCGGCAACGTCTACCGCGAGACGGTTGCCCAGATGGGCAAGGACGGGTGGCTCACCCTGAACTGGCCGAAGGAATACGGCGGCCAGGATCGCTCGCCGATGGACTCGCTGATCTTCACCGACGAGGCGGCCATCGCCGGTGCCCCGGTGCCGTTCCTGACGATCAACAGCGTGGCGCCGACCATCATGGCCTTCGGCACCGACGAGCAGAAGAAGTTCTTCCTCCCCAAGATCGCCGCCGGGGATCTGCACTTCTCCATCGGCTACTCCGAGCCGGGCGCGGGCACCGACCTGGCCAACCTGCGAACCACGGCGGTTCGCGACGGCGACGACTATGTGATCAACGGCCAGAAGATGTGGACCAGCCTGATCGCCTACGCGGACTGGGTCTGGCTGGCGGTGCGCACCAAACCGGAGGCCAGGAAACACCGCGGCATCTCCATGCTGGTCGTTCCCACGACCGCCGAAGGCTTCTCGTGGACACCGGTGCACACCATGGCCGGACCCGACACCAGTGCGACCTACTACACCGACGTGCGGGTGCCGGTGACCAACCTGATCGGTGAGGAGAACGCAGGCTGGAAACTGGTGACCAACCAGCTCAACCACGAGCGGGTGGCCCTGGTCTCGTCGGCACCGATATCCATGGCCCTGCGGGAAGTCCGCGAATGGGCGCAAAACACCAAGGATGCCGGCGGCGCCCGTCTCATCGACTCGGAGTGGGTGCAGCTGAACCTGGCCCGGGTGCACGCCAAGGTCGAGGTGCTCAAGCTGATCAACTGGGAGCTGGCCTCGAACGACGCCGCCCCGTCACCGGCGGACGCATCGGCCGCCAAGGTGTTCGGCACCGAGCTGGCCACCGAGGCCTACCGGCTGCTCATGGAGGTGCTGGGCACCGCGGCCACCCTGCGTCAGGACTCCCCCGGCGCGTTGCTTCGCGGGCGCGTCGAGCGGATGCACCGGGCGTGTCTGATCCTGACCTTCGGCGGCGGCACCAACGAAGTCCAGCGCGACATCATCGGCATGGTCGCCCTGGGACTGCCCCGGGCCAACCGCTGACTTTCACACATTCTCAGAGGACGGACTTCTATGGACTTCTCGACGACTGAAGCGGCTCAGGATCTTGGCGGTCTGGTCGACACCATCGTGGACGCGGTGTGCACGCCCGAGCACCAGCGCCAGCTCGACGGGCTGGAGCACCGATTCGACCGCGAGCTGTGGCGCAAGCTGATCGACAGCGACATCCTGTCCAGTGCCGCCGCCACCCAGGTGGGCGGCGACGGTTTCGGGGTGCTTGAGCAGGTTGCGATCCTGGTCGCGCTCGGGCATCAGCTAGCCGCCGTGCCCTACCTCGAGTCGGTGGTTTTGGCCGCTGGCGCGCTGGCCCGGTTCGGCTCCGAAGAACTGCAGCAGAGCTGGGGTGCCGCGGCGGTCGGCGGCGAGAAGATCCTTGCCGTGGCCCTTGACGCGGAGATGGGCGACGGACCGGTCCAGGCCGCGCGGTCCGGCGCGGGCTTCCGCCTCACCGGCACCCGCACTCAGGTGGGCTACGGTCCGGTCGCAGACGCCTTTCTTGTTCCCGCCGAAACCGATTCCGGCACCGTTGTTTTCCTGGTTGCCGCCGATGACCCCGGGGTCAACGTCACCGCGTTGCAGACCACCGGCCTGGGCAGCGTCGGCCATCTGGCCCTGGACGGCACGGAGGTGGATGCCGCACGCGGGATCGGCGGATCCGATGTCACCGCCTGGCTGCGCACCATTAATGCCCTGGGCCGCAGCGTATTTCAGCTCGGGCTGCTCGAACGCGGACTCCAGATGACCGCCGAATACGCGCGTACCCGCGAGCAGTTCGACCGCCCGATCGGCAGTTTCCAGGCGGTGGGACAGCGCCTGGCCGACGGCTATATCGACGTCAAGGGATTGCGACTGACACTGACCCAGGCCGCTTGGCGGGTATCGGAGGACCTGCCCGCTGAGATCGATGTGGCATCGGCGGGCTTCTGGGCGGCTGAGGCCGGCCACCGTGTCGCGCACACCATCGTGCATGTGCACGGCGGGGTCGGTGTCGACACCGATCATCCGGTGCACCGTTACTTCCTGGCCGCCAAGGAAGCCGAGTTCGCTCTGGGTGGGGCCACCACAGCGCTTCGCCAAATCGGCCGTGAACTGGCGGAGACTCCAGCGTAGGGGGCGACCGCGCTGGGCGCGGCCGCAGCTTCACGCTCGTCGAGACCAACGAAGGGGCTGAATTGAGCGCGGACCCCACCGTCCCCCAGCTGCTGGTCCCGCTCGCCGAAATCGGAGACCGGGGAATCTATTTCGAAGACTCCTTCACCAGTTGGGCAGACCACATCGGGCACGGCGCCGCGATCGCCGCGGCGCTGCGTGAGCGTCTTGACCCCACTCGCCCGCCGCATGTCGGCGTGTTGCTGCAGAACACGCCGTTCTTCTCGGCGATGCTGGCCGCAGCCGGAATGTCCGGAATCATTCCGGTAGGCCTCAATCCGGTACGCCGCGGCGCGGCACTTGCCCGCGACATCGAACACGCCGACTGCCAGATGGTGCTCGCCGACACGGCATCGGCGAGCACCCTGGACGACATCGAGCACGTCAACGTCGACTCAGCCGAGTGGGCGGAAGTGATTGATGCGCATCGTAATTCGGAGATCAGCTTTCAAAATGCCGCACCGGATGATCTTTTCATGCTCATCTACACCTCCGGCACCAGCGGTGATCCCAAGGCGGTCAAGTGCAGCCACAGCGTCAAGTGCAGCCACAGCAAGGTCGCGATCGCGGGCGTGACCATGACGCAGCGCTTCGGCCTGGGGCGCGACGACGTCTGTTATGTGTCGATGCCGTTGTTCCACTCCAACGCGGTCCTGGTGGGATGGGCGGTGGCGGTGGCATGCCAGGGATCAATGGCGTTGCGGCGCAAGTTCTCCGCTTCGCAATTTCTTTCCGACGTGCGCCGCTACGGCGCCACCTACGCGAACTACGTGGGCAAGCCGTTGTCGTATGTGCTGGCCACACGCGAACGACCCGATGACGCGGACAAACCGTTGCGAGCCGTCTACGGCAACGAAGGTGTACCCGGCGATATCGAGCGTTTCGGATGTCGCTTCGGCTGCGTCGTCCAGGACGGCTTCGGTTCCACCGAGGGGGGTGTAGCCATCGCGCGAACCCCCGATACCCCGGCGGGCTCGTTGGGCCCGCTGCCGGAGAACATCGAGATTGTCGACCCCGAGACGGGCCAGCAGTGTCCGGTGGGAGCCGTCGGGGAGCTTGTGAACACCGCGGGGCCGGGCCGGTTCGAGGGCTACTACAACGACGAGGCCGCCTCGGCGCAGCGGATGTCGGGCGGCGTCTAACACAGCGGCGACCTCGCCTACCGTGATGCGGCCGGCTACGCGTACTTCGCTGGCCGGCTAGGTCCTGTCTGCTAATTGCGGACGCGGTGGTAGGTGATGATGGCGGCCAGGGTGACACCGCTGAGGTAGGTCAGGGCGTATTTGTCGTAGCAGGTGGCGACCGCGCGCCAGTGTTTGAGCCGGTTGAAGCTTCGCTCGACGGTGTTGCGGTGCTTGTAGATTCGGCCTGAGAACCCCGGAGGCCGTCCTCTGTTGCGGCCTTTGGCTTTGCGGCGGGTGATCTGGTCGCTGCGCTCGGGGATGGTATGGGCGATCTTGAGCCGGCGCAGCTGTGCCCGCGTCGAATCATGGGAGTACGCCTTGTCCGCCAGCAGGCGAAACGGGGCGTATGAGTTGCTGCACCGGGCGGCCAGCAATGGCCAAAGCATCGGATTATCACCGGCTTGACCGGCCGACAGTGCCAGGGTGACCGGACTGCACAGCTGGTCGGTCAAGGCGTGGATCTTGGTAGTCAGCCCGCCGCGGGAACGCCCAATGGCGTGGTCATCGGGCTCATCGAGATATTTCTTGTAATTCGACAGATCCCCCTGTGCGGCGCCCGGAGCGCGCTCCGGCTGCGTGTCGGTGGGCGCGCACACTGGTCGAATCGACCGACAACAGTGCGCCCAGGTCGGCGTCCTCGGCGTCGAGGTCAGAGGCGATCGCCGCGAAGATCCGCGCGTAGATGCCATCGACCGACCAGCGTAGATGCCTCTCGGCCACCGATTGCCAGGGACCGAAGTGCTCGGGCAGGTCACACCACGGAGATCCCGTACGGTAACGCCAGATAATGCCCTCCAGAGTACGTCGATGATCGTTCCACGGCCGGCCACGCCGCCGCCCCGCAGGCAACACCGCCACGATCAGCGACCACAAATCATCAGAAATCGCATGCGTCCGCATCACCCAAACAGCATCAGCCAAAACACCATTCACATTAAGCAGACACGCCCTAGGCGATTGGATGCGGGTCGATGGTGAAAACCTCGGAACCGCACCGATCGAGCGGGTACTGCTGCGTTATCCCGACGCCATCGAAGTTGCGGTCTACGCGATACCCGATCCGGTGGTCGGAGACCAAGTGATGGCGGCGATGGTGCTCACCCCCGGTGCGAAGTTCGATGTCGACAAGTTCCGCGCATTCCTGGCCGGTCAATCCGACCTCGGCCCCAAGCAGTGGCCGTCCTACGTCCGGATCTGTGCGGCGCTGCCCCGAACCGAGACGTTCAAGGTGCTCAAACGCCAGCTCGCGGCCGACGGTGTCGACTGTGGCGATCCGGTTTGGTCCATCCGCGACCAGTCGTAGCCGAAGCCTGATCTTCGGTGAAAAACACTCAATGAATTTCGCCGATCGGGATAGCATCCGCCTCGATAGTGCCCAGGTCGTGTTTCTCAGAACCCAAGGTGCCCCGGATGTCCTACCTGATTGTCGCGCCAGAGGCGATGACGGCGGCCGCCGGCGACCTGGCCGGCATCGGTTCATCAGTCGTCGCGGCTAACGCCGCGGCGGCGGGTCCCACCACCGCGATGCTGACAGCGGCCGCCGACGAGGTGTCCACCGCCATCGCCGCGTTCTTCTCCGCGCACGCCGCCGACTACCAGCGGTTGGCCGGCCAAGCGGCCGCATTGCATACCCAGTTGGAGCGGGTCCTGAGTGCGGGCGCGGCGGCCTACGCCGCCGCGGAGGCAACCGGCACATCGCCGCTGCAGCTGACCATCAACGCGGTGAGCGCACCCGCGCAGAGCCTGCTGGCCCGCCCGATCATCGGCAACGGTGCCAATGCGACGACGCCCGGAGGCAACGGCGGCGACGGCGGCTGGTTGTTCGGCAGCGGAGGCAACGGCGCGGCCGGTGCTGCCGGCCAGGCTGGCGGCAGCGGCGGATCGGCCGGCTTGTTGGGCAATGGCGGCGCGGGTGGCGCCGGCGGGACCGGCGGCGCCAGCGGTGGCAATGGAGGTAACGGGGGGCTGCTGTTCGGCGGCGGCGGGATCGGCGGCACCGGCGGCACCGGCGCGGCCGGCGCCGGCATGGGTGGCCTGGGCGGCAATGGCGGCAGTGGGTCCTGGCTCATCGGCGGCGGTGGCGCCGGCGGGGCCGGCGGTATCGGCGGGACCGGCGGCGGCACCGGCGGCGTCGGCGGCACCGGCGGAGACGCCGGCTGGCTGGTCGGTGCCGGCGGGTCGGGTGGGTCCGGTGGCATCGGCGCCACCGGGACCGGCAGCGGCGGCGCGGCCGGGAATGGCGGTATCGGCGGCAACGGTGGCGCTGGCGGATTGTTCATGAACGGCGGCGACGGCGGGGCGGGCGGCCAAGGTGGCGACGGGGCCGCGGGCGCGGCAGCTGCGGCCGCCGGCGGCACCGGCGGCGACGGCGGTCTGGGTGGCAACGGCGGTGCCGGCGGCGCCGGTGGCGGCGGGCCGGTGCTGTTCGGCCACGGTGGCGCCGGAGGACTCGGCGGCCAAGGCGGCACCGGCGGCGTCGGCGGCACTGGCGGAGCGGGCACCACCAGCATCGCCGCCGGCACCGGCGGCAACGGTGGTGCCGGTGGCGCCGCGGGTGGCGGCGGCACCGCGGGCGCCGCGGGACCACTGACCAACGCCGGGTTGGCCGGCGGTTTCGGCACCGCCGGCACCGGCGGCAACGGCGGCAACGGCGGTGCCGGTGGCGCCGCGCTGGGAGGCGGTGCCGCGGGCGACGGCGGTCAGGGTGGCCACGGCGGCGCTGGCGGCATGGGTGGAGCCGGGGCGAACGGAATCACCGGTGGCGGGGTGACCGGTGCGGGTAGCAGCGGCGGTGACGGCGGTAAAGGCGGCGAGCCCGGGACCGGCGGCGCCGCCGGCTCCGGCGGTGGCGGTCAGACCGGCAGCCTCGGCATCGGCGGCACCGGCGGTCAGGGTGGCGTAGGCGGCGCCGGTGGGGCCCCCGGTGCGGCCGGGCTGGCCGGTACCGGCGGTCGGGCGGGCAACGAGGGAGTCGGCGGAAATGGCGGGCAGGGCGGTCACGGCGGTGCTGGCGGCAACGGAGTCGACGGCGCCGACGCCAACCTGTTCACCGGAGACAACGGCGGCGACGGGGGTGCCGGTGGCGCCGCCGGCGCCAATGGCGGTACCGGCGGGGGCGGCGGCATCGGTGGGGGCGGCGGTGTTGGCGGCGACGGCGGCAACGGCGGTAGCGGCAACACCGGAACGTCCTCGGCACCCGCGGGCGGTACCGGCGGAATTGGCGGCACCGGAGCCGATGGTGGAGCCGGCGGCAACGGCGGCGCCGCCGGGGGTGCCGGTGGCACCGGCGGTCAGGGTGGCACCGGCGGGGCGGGCGGTGCCGCCGTGACTCCCGGACTTGGCATCGGGGACGAGCCCGCAGGCGGTACCGGCGGGCACGGCGGCACCGGCGGCAATGGCGGCAATGCCGGCGCCGGAGGTAAGGGCGGCGCCGGCGCGTTCGGCGGGGCGGGCAGCTCCCCCGGATTCCTCAGCCCCGCAGGCGACGGCGGTGCTGGTGGTGATGCCGGCACCGCGGCAGCGGGCGGCAACGGCGGCGCCGGCGGCGCGGGTCCGAGCGGCGGCAATGGCGGGACCGGCGGCAACGGCGGCCATGGCGGCAATGGCGGAAACGGCGCCGAGGGCGCCATCGGCGCGCAGTTCGTCCCCGCCTCCAGCCTCCCGACACCGTCCGGCGGAGCCGGTGGCGATGGCGGCAACGGCGCCGACGGCGCGAACGCCGTCAACATCGCCTTCACTCCCAACGAGCCCCAGGCCACAGCCGGCAACCCTGGCGGTTCGGGGATCACCGGGGAAATCGGCGGGAACGGCACCAATGGCAGCCCCGCAACACTGCCGACCACGCAGGTCCAGCAGGGTGGCGACGGCGGAGCCGGCGGCACCGGCACCAATGCCGCCAACAACGAAGTGGCCACCGGCGGGGAAGACGGCACCGGCGGCGACGCGTCAGAAACCGGCACCGACGGTGTGGCCGTCGGCGGGCAAGGCGGACAGGGCGGAGCCGGCGGTCAGTTCGGCGGCGGCGGCAACAGTGGGGACGGTGGGAATGTCACTGCCGGATCGGCCGGCAGCACCGCGGGTAACGGCGGCAACGGCGGTAACGCCAACAACGGCACCATCGAGGGCTCCCCCGCCGGCGGCAACGGTTCCGCGGGCGGCGACGGCGGCGACGGCGGCGACGTCGCCTCCGGGGCGACCGGCACCGCCGGCACCGGCGGCAATGGTGGCGCCGGGGGCAGGGCCGGTAGCGGCGGCGCCAACGGCGGCAACGGGGGAACCGGCGGCGACGGCGGCAAGGGCGGTGGCGGTGCCGTCGGCGGTAGCGGCGGGGATGGCGGCGACGGCGGCATCAATAACGGCGCCGGCGCCAACGGCAACGGTGGGGGCGCGGCGGGCAATGGCAATGGCGGCTGGCAGGGCGGCAGGGTCGGCGGGGGCAGGTCGGGGTGGCGGGCGGCGGCAGGGTGGCGGGCACCGGTGCCAGCGGCGCCGGTGGCAGCGGCGGCGGTGGCGGCCTGTCCGGCAGCGGCCAGAGCGGCGCAAACGGCGGCACCGGCGGCGCTAGTCAGGAGGGCCAAGACGGCCAGGCAAGCACCGACTCCGACGGCGGCGCCGGGGGCGCCGGCGGCACCGCGGGCAGCGGCGGCGCGGCGGGCGCCGGAGGCCAGGCCTGATGATGGGCGCGCCCCGCGCCGCGCTCGAGGCAAGCTTCGAGCGGCTGTGCACCGCGCTGCCGGCGACCGCGGGTGTGGCGGTCGCGCTCCCCGACAGCGGCGAGACCTGTTCGTTGGGCTCCTGGTCGACCGGCGTCGCCTGGTCGACGGTCAAGGTGCCGTTGGCGATCGCAGCGCTGCGCAGCAACCCACGGCGCGCAGCTGCATGGGTGACCAAGGCGATCACCGGATCGGACAACGCGGCCGCCGAGCAGCTGTGGTCGCAGCTGGGCGACCCCCTCGATACCGCCCAACAGGTGCAGGCCGTCATCGGCACGGCCGGCGATGAGTGCACCCGGGTGGAATCGCGCCGACTTCGGCGCGGTTTCACCGCATTCGGTCAAACACCATGGCGCCTGGACCGGCAAGCTCTGTTCGCCGCGGGACTGCCCGGTGTTGCGGACGCGAGCCCCGTCATCGACTTGATGCGCCAGCTCACCGAGCGCCATCGCTGGGGTCTGGCCGCCAAAGGAGTTGCCGCAAAAGGCGGTTGGGGCCCCGGCCACGACGGCGACTATTTGGTGCGGCAGTTCGGCATCGTGCCCACCGGATCGGGCCATCTGGGTGTGGCATTGGCCGCGCAGGCAGCCAGCTTCCAAACCGGAGTCAAGGCGCTGAACAGGATCGCGGATTGGCTCCTGGGCGGCAGCGCAAAGCTATCTGCCCTTGCCGGAGGCGGCGGCTAGCCCAGCAGCGATGGCACGACGGCGTCGATCAGATGCGGCCCGGGTTCATTGAAGGCGCCGCGCAGCGCGTCCGCAAATTCCTCGCAGCTACCGACCCGCCGGGCCGGAACACCCATGCCTTCCGCAATCTTGACGAAATCCATTGTGGGACGGTAGATATAAAGAAGATCCAGCGCTTTGGGACCGGGCGCCGAGCCGGCACCCACGCGCTGCAACTCCACTCGCAGAATGTCGTAGGCGCCGTTGTTGTAGATGACGGTCGTGACATCGAGGTTTTCCCGGGCCTGGGTCCACAACCTGGAGATCGTGTACATCGCCGACCCGTCGGATTGCAGGCACAGCACCGGACGTTCGGGCGCCGCGACCGCGGCACCCACCGCGGCCGGAATGCCGTAACCGATCGCCCCGCCGGTCAGCGTCAGCCAATCGTGTTCCGGCGCACCGGCGGTCGCCTGCGGCAGCAGCACACCCGAGGTGTTGGACTCGTCGACGACGATCGCACGTTCGGGCATCAGCGCGCCGATCACGTCCGCCGCTGACATCGAGATCAGCGCGCCCGTCGGCAGTTGCGGGCGCGATAGCGCGGCCAGCGGCGCACTCGTCCCGGGCGCAACCTCGTCGGCCAGTGCGATCAAGGCATCAGCCGCTCCCCGGTGCCCGGCAAGCTCGTGCACCGTGCATCCGGCGGGCACCAGATGGCTGGCCATGCCCGGGTAGGCGAAGAACGACACCGGCGATTTCGCGCCGGCCAGCACCAGATGTTTGGCCCCGTCCAGCTGTGCCGCCGCGGCCTCGGCGAAGTATCCGAGCCGTTCCACCGCGGGCACTCCAGCGCCGCGCTCCAGCCGAGTCGGGAATGTCTCGCACAGCCACCGCGCGCCGGTCGCCTCGGCGATACGAGCGGCCGCGGCCAGACCCGGTCCCCGGGTGGCGTCCCCACCGATCAGGAGCAGGGCCGGTTCCGCCGAGCGCAGCATCTTGGCGATCGAGACCACGTCGCCGGTGACCGGCGCGGGTTGCGCCGGCGGCACCATGGCCGGCTCGGCGCCCTCGGACCAGGACGCGTCCGCCGGTAGGATCAGCGTGCAAACCTGCGGCCCCTGCCGGCTGGCGGCGATGGCCTTGGCGGTGTCGGCGCCGACATCGGCGGCCGTCTCGGTCCGGTGCACCCAGCCCGAAACCGTGCCGGCCAATGCGTCGATGTCGGATTCCAATGGGGCGTCGTACTTCTTGTGGTAAGTCGCGTGGTCTCCGACGACCACAACCATCGGCACCCGGGCCCGGCGGGCGTTGTGCAGGTTGGCCAGGCCGTTGCCGAGTCCGGGGCCCAGATGCAGCAGCACCGCTGCGGGCTTGTCGGCCATGCGGGCATAGCCATCGGCCGCACCGGTGGCCACGCCCTCGAAGAGGGCGAGCACACCGCGGATGTCCGCAACGGTGTCCAGTGCGGCCACGAAATGCATCTCCGAGGTACCGGGGTTGGCAAAGCACACGTCAACACCACCATCGACCAAGGTGTTGATCAGAGCCTGGGCACCGTTCACCTGCCTACTCCTTTATCTTGGGGGTCGTTGCGCGAGCCCGAAGACCCGCTCGGCGTTGCCGTGCAGAAAGTCGCGTCGAGCCTCGTCTTCCAGACCGAGTTCGTCAAGGCCCGCCAGGGCGTGCGCATGAGCGATCATCGGGAAGTTGGTGCCGAACAAGACTTTGCGTCGTCCGGTGCCAGTCTTCATGAATCGGATCAACTCGTGCGGCAGCCGCTTGATCGTGTAGGCCGACGTGTCGATGTAGACGTTTTCGTGTTTGCGCGCCACCGCGACCATCTCTTCTGTCCACGGGTAGCCGACGTGACCGCAGACGATCACCAGCTCCGGGAAGTCCAGGGCCACTTGGTCGATGTAGGGGATCGGGCGGCCGGTCTCCGATGGCCGCAGCGGGCCGGTGTGCCCGACTTGGGTGCAGAACGGAACCCCCGACTCCACGCATTCGGCGAACAGTGGGTAATAGCGGCGATCGGTGGACGGCGCCTCCCACAACCAGGGCACCACCCGCAGACCGACGAACCCCGAAGCGACTCGGCTTCGCAGCTCGCGAACCGCGACCATCGGACGGTCCAGGTCTACCGCCGCCAGCCCGGCGAATCGCTGCGGGTGCAGATCGACCCACCCCGCAACCTCGTCGTTAGACACCAGATCCTGACCATTGGGACCACGCCACGCGCTGAGTAGACCGAACTCGACGTCGGCGGCATCCATCGATGCAATGGTCGCCTCGATGGGGATCTGGGCCTCGGGGATCGAGCTGTCGGTCCAGCGGCGCAGCGAGGCCATCATGTCGCTGCGCAGGAATCGCTGAGTCGGATGCTGCATCCACGCGTCGATCGTCATCGCACTTCAGACTCTAACGCCCCGCGAGGGTGGGTGATTTCGACAGGTGAGGCTAGGCAGCGAGAACGGCGCGCGCCACCACATCGGTCCGCTGGACGTGGCCACCGCCGAAGAGCACCACGTGCGCCAGCAGCGGGTAAAGCTGGTGCAGTCCGATGCGGCCACGCCAGCCGGGCCGCAGCGGTCGCAGCTGCTGGTAGCCGGCGAGGATGGCTTCGTAGTGCGCGCAGCCGAACAGTGCGAGCATCGCCAGATCGGATTCGCGATGGCCGGCATGCGCGGCGGGGTCGATCAGCACCACCCCGTCGGGTGTCCACATCACGTTGCCACCCCACAGATCGCCGTGTAGCCAGGCCGGCCGATCTTCGTCGTCGAAATCACCTGCGCGACAACGTGTGATGACGGACTCGATGGTGGCGCGGGTGGGGGCGCCAAGGCGCGGCGCGGCAAGCTCGGCCATCGGCGCCAGGCGCTCCTGAGCATAAAAGTCGCCCCAGTGTTGGTGCCGCGCCAGCGACATCGGCAGTGGCTGCGACAACGGCCCGAAGAATCCCGGCCCGTCCCAGCCCTGCGGCCCCGCCCCGAACGCCGGGGCGCCCGCATCGTGGGTGATGGCCAGTCGGCGGCCAAAATCGTGCGCCGCCGCAACGCTGGGGGCCACGGATTCCAGCCGCCGCAACGTCAGACTCGTCTGGCCCACCGAAACCACCGGCACACATGCAACACCGCCGTCGACATCGGAAAGCCATCGCAGGCCTGCCGCTTCCCACGCGAAATAACCGGCGGGCGCACCCGAGTGCTGCTTGACGAAGTCGCTCACACCGCGTCGCGCATCATGCGCTCACATGCGCGGCGTGCACATCGTCGGCGGGCCGCGCCTCGGTCTGCTCCTTGGCCCAGCGGTAGTCCGGCTTGCCCGCGGGTGAACGCTTGACCTCGTCGACGAACCAGAGGCTGCGTGGCACCTTGTATCCCGCGATCGCGCTGCGCACGAAGCCGTCCAACTCCGCCAACGACGGACGAGAGCCCGGCCGGGGCGCCACCACGGCCGCCACGTGCTGGCCGTAGCGCGGATCCGGCACGCCGACCACCAGGGCGTCGAACACATCGGGGTGGCCCTTCAACGCCGCCTCGACCTCTTCGGGGTAGATCTTCTCGCCGCCGCTGTTGATCGACACCGAGCCGCGTCCCAGCATGGTGACCGTCCCGTCTGCCTCGACCATTGCGTAGTCGCCGGGGATCGCATAGCGAACACCGTTGATGGTCTTGAAGGTCTCGGCGGTCTTCTTCTCGTCCTTGTAGTAGCCGACCGGGATGTTGCCCTTCTTGGCGATGATGCCGCGCACCCCCGAGCCAGGTTTGACCTCGTTGCCCTCCTCGTCGAGTACCACGGTGCGATGGTCGATGGTCACCCGCGGACCACCGGTGGTGGCCTGGCCGGCTCCCACGATGCTGGTGCCGCCAAAGCCGGTCTCCGACGAACCAATTGAGTCGGTGATGACCCGATTCGGCAGCAGCTCGAGCAGCTTCTCCTTGATGCTCGGCGAGAACAGCGCCGCGGTGCTGGCCAACAGGAACAACGACGACAAGTCGTAATCGTTGTCCTTCATAAGCGCGTCGAGCAGCGGACGCGCCATCGCATCCCCGGTGAAGAACAGCAGATTGACCTTGCGGTCGCTGATGGTGCGCCACACCTGGTCCGCGTCGAATTCCGGCGCCAGCACGGTGGTTTGACCGGAGAAGATCGACATCCAGGTAGCCGACTGGGTAGCGCCGTGGATCATCGGCGGAATCGGGTAGCGGATCATCGGCGGATTCGCGGCGGCGGCTTTGGCCAGATCGTATTCGTCCTTGATGAATTCGCCGGTTGCGAAGTCGGTTCCGCCGAACAGCACCCGGTAGATGTCCTCGTGACGCCACATCACGCCCTTGGGGAAGCCAGTGGTACCCCCGGTGTAGAGGATGTAGATGTCATCGGCGCTGCGCTCCCGCTGCAGCTCGGCGAAGTCTCGCTCGGGCGAGCTGTCGGCAATGGCCGAGTAGAACTCCACACCGCCGTAACGCTGGTAGTCCTTGTCACTACCGTCCTGCACCACCAGGATCGTCTTGACGTTGGGGGTGTCCGGCAGCACGTTGGCGACTCGGTCCGCGTACTGACGCTCGTGGACCAACGCCACCATGTCAGAGTTGTCGAACAGGTACTTCAGCTCCCCCTCGACGTAGCGGAAGTTGACGTTGATCAAAATGGCGCCCGCTTTGATGATGCCGAGCATCGCGATGACAATCTCGATGCGGTTTCGGCAGTAAAGGCCGACCTTGTCGCCCTTTCGCACCCCCTGGTCGATGAGGTGGTGCGCCAGTCGATTGGCTTTTTCTTCCAGCTGGGCATAGGTCAGCTGCTCATCGCCGCAGATGAGGGCTACACGGTCAGGCACAGCGTCGATGGCGTGCTCGGCTAGATCGGCAATATTCAGGGCCACGGCCACCAAACTAGAACGTGTTACATTTCTTGACAAGCGAATGCCCGATGTCATGCGAAAGGCGGTGCTCGTGGCCCCGAATACTTCCGAGACGCCAGCAAACGGGGAGTCCGGACCAGACGCGCTGGTGGAGCAGCGCGGGCAGACCCTGATCGTGACGATGAATCGCCCGTCCCCGCGTAACGCGCTTAGTGGCGAAATGATGCAAATCATGGTCGAGGCCTGGGATCGCGTCGACAACGATCCCGACATCCGCTGCTGCATCCTGACCGGCGCGGGCGGCTACTTCTGCGCTGGGATGGACCTCAAGGCGGCGACCAAGAAGCCGCCGGGCGACTCATTCAAGGACGGCAGCTACGACCCGTCGCGCATCGACGCGCTGCTGAAGGGCCGCCGGCTGAAAAAGCCGCTGATCTCCGCCGTCGAGGGCCCCGCGATTGCCGGCGGAACCGAGATTCTGCAAGGTACCGACATTCGCGTCGCCGCCGAGAGCGCCGAGTTCGGCATCTCGGAGGCCAAGTGGAGCCTGTACCCGATGGGCGGCTCGGCGGTGCGGCTGGTCCGCCAGATCCCCTACACCGTGGCCTGCGATCTGCTGCTGACCGGACGGCACATCACTGCCGCGGAGGCCAAGGAGATGGGGCTGGTGGGCCACGTCGTGCCCGACGGCCAGGCGCTGACCAAGGCGCTGGAAATTGCGGAGATCATCGCGGCCAACGGGCCTCTTGCGGTCCAGGCGATCCTGCGCACCATCCGCGAAACCGAGGGCATGCACGAGAACGAGGCGTTCAAGATCGACACTCGGATCGGCATCGAGGTGTTCTTGTCCGACGACGCCAAAGAAAGAAGGTCCGCAGGCGTTCGCGCAGAAGCGCAAACCCAACTTCCAGAACCGCTGATCTCCCGCTCGGCGTGCTCAGCTCAGTGGCCGGCTGGGAGTGAAGACGACCGGCATGGACTCCAAGCCGCTGACAAAGTTCGCCGGCCGCAGCGGCAACCGTGAATCCTGATCGGCTAGCCTCAAGTCAGGCAGCCGCTGCACCACCCGAGCGGTCATCAACGACAGCTCCAACCGGGCCAGCTGATTGCCCATGCAGAAGTGGGTACCGAAGCCGAAAGCCAAATGGCTGTTCGGGTTTCGCTGGATGTCGAACTTCTCCGGGTCGGTGAACACCGCCTCGTCGAAATTGGCCGACTCGAACAGCAGCATGATCTTTTCGCCCTCGCTCAACGCGGTCCCGTGAAACTCGGTGTCCGCGGTCAGCATTCGGCACATGTTTTTCACCGGCGCGGTCCAGCGCAGCATCTCTTCGATGGCGCCCGGCAGCAACTCTCGGTCGCTTTGCAGCAGGTCCCACTGGTCGCGGTTGCGCAACAGTTGCTCGCTTCCGCCGCTTAGCGTGTGCCTGGTCGTCTCGTCGCCGCCGATCAGAATCAGCAGCGTCTCCATGACCAGTTCGTCGTCGCTCAGCCGCTCACCGTCGACTTCCGAACTGACCAACACGCTGACCAGGTCGTCGGTAGGCTCGGCGCGGCGCGCGGCGATGGTCGCCCGGGTGAAGTCGTTGTAGGCGGCGAAGGCGTCGATGGTGACCTGGAAATCCTCTTGTGACACATGGGAACTGAGGAATGTCACCAGATCGTCTGACCACCTCAGGAACATCTCTCGCTGTTCGGGGAGCACCCCGAGCATGTCACCGATGACCGCCATCGGCAGCGGCGCGGCCAGGTCCCGCACGAAGTCGCATTCTCCGCGCTCACAAACCGCGTCGATCAGCGTGTCGCACAGCTGGGCGATCGAGCGCTCTTTGCCCTTAACCCGCTTGCGGGTGAAACCCGCGTTAACCAGCTTGCGCCGCAACAGATGTGCCGGGTCGTCCATGTCGATCATCATCGGCAGCGCGTCCTGATCGGGACGGATACCGCCGGCGTTGGAGAACAGTTCGGGCTGCCGCTCGGCATCGATCACGGCCTGATAGGTGGATGCGGCAGCCAGACCGTTGCGGTCACGGAAGACGGGCTGATTGGCCCGCATCCACCGATATGCCTCTCGCGCTTGCCGACTGGCGTAGAAGTTGCCGTCGGTCAGGTCGACGTCGGGTTTGATCAACGGCTTAGTCATCGCCATTCCTCCGCATTACAGTGAGCCTTATGCCCGTCTCTCAACACACCATCGCCGGCACTGTGCTCACCATGCCGGTGCGCATCCGCACAGCCAATCTGCACTCCGCGATGTTCTCGGTTCCCGCCGTGGCGGCACAACAGCTCATCGACTACAGCGGGCTGCGAGTGTGCGAACACCTGCCCGGCAAAGCGATGGTGATGCAGATGCTGGTGCGCTATGTCGACGGAGACCTCGGCCGATACCACGAGTACGGCACCGCGGTCATGGTGAATCCGCCGGGCGTCCAGACGCGTGGACCGCGAGCGCTGGCCAAGGCCGCGGCGTTCATCCACCACCTGCCGGTCGACCAGTCGTTCACCCTCGAGGCCGGGCGCTCCATCTGGGGCTTCCCGAAGATCATGGCGGACTTCAACGTCCGCGAGGGCAAGAAGTTCAGCTTCGATGTCAGCGCGGACGGGCAGCTGATCGCCGGCATCGAATTCGGCAACGGCGTTGCGGTGCCCACCCGGGGCGCGCAGGTGCTGCAGACCTACTCTCACCAGGACGGGGTCACCCGGGAGATTCCGTGGGAAATGCGAATCACCGGAATGCGCGCCCGGCTGGGCGGTGCACGTCTGCATCTGGGTGACCACCCCTATGCCAGGGAGCTTGCTTCGCTGGGGCTGCCCAAGCGTGCGCTGGTTTCCCAATCGGCAGCCAATGTGGAGATGACGTTCGGCGACGCGCACGCCATCTGAAGTCAACCCCACCGGGCCAATCTAGAACGTGTTCTAATCACCTGGCAAGAACCGCTTGGATCAGCCTCCAACAAGTCCGGCGAGCTCACGGACCTGCTCAACGCTGCGGGCGCTGACCACCATTATGGTGACACCGGCGGCTTCCCAGACCTCGATCTGCTTACGCACGTAGTCGGCGTCGCCGACGATCACGGCGTCATCGACCAGCTCGTCGGGGATGATCTCGGCGGCCTCGTCCTTGCGGTTGGACCGGAACAATTTGGTGACGTCGTCGACCACTTCCGCGTAGCCCATCCGGCGGTAGACGTCGGCGTGGAAGTTGGTGCCCTCGGCTCCCATCCCACCCATGTAGAGAGCCACGAACGGTTTGATGGCGGCGAACGCCGCCGGCCGGTCCTCGGTGACCACTACCTGCGCCGTCGCACAGATCTCGAAGTCCGCGCGGCTGCGCCGGGCGCCGGGGCGGGCGAATCCCTCGTCCAGCCATTCGTTGTACATGTCGGCCATCCGGGGCGTGTAGAAGATGGGCAACCAACCGTCACAGATCTCGGCGGCCAGTGCGACGTTCTTCGGCCCCTCGGCACCGAGCATGATCGGGATATCCGCACGCAGCGGGTGGGTGATTGGCTTGAGCGCCTTACCCAGGCCGGTTGTCCCGGCACCCGTCAGCGGCAGCGGGTAGTGCGGGCCGTCGCTGGTCACCACCCCTTCCCGGGCCCATACCTGGCGCAGGATGTCGACGTATTCACGGGTGCGGGCCAGTGGCTTGAGGAACCGCTGCCCATACCAGCCCTCCACCACCTGGGGACCGGACACGCCCAATCCCAGAATGTGCCTGCCAGCACTGAGGTGGTCGAGGGTCAGCGCCGCCATCGCGCATGCGGTCGGAGTACGCGCGGACAGCTGGATCACCGAGGTGCCCAGCCGCAGCCGCTGGGTCGAGGAACCCCACCAGGCCAAGGGTGTGTAGGCGTCCGAGCCCCACGCCTCGGCGGTGAAGACGGCGTCGAATCCGGCTCCCTCGGCCGCGGCGACCAACTCCCCCGCGTTCTCGGGGGGCTGCGCGCCCCAATACCCCAGCTGCAATCCGAGCTTCATCGCTGCCTCTCTCAGGGCCCCAAGAAAGCCCTAGTTGAAACCGTTCTTAGAACCTGTTCTACTCGAAGGCGTGACAGCCAGTTCGAGCGGCCCGACCCTGATCGATCACCCTGAGCCGCCCCTCTCCGCGCCGTTGACGTTGTCCTTCGACTACACCCGTTCGGTAGGTCCCACCCTCGGTGAGTTCTTCACCGCGTTGCGCGAGCGCCGGATTCTGGGAGTCCGTGGATCCGACGGCAGGGTGCACGTGCCGCCGGCGGACTATGACCCGGTCACCTACGAACCGTTGGGCGAAATGGTACCGGTGTCGGCCGTCGGCACGGTCGCGTCCTGGACCTGGCAGCCGGAGCCGCTACCGGGGCAGCCACTGGACCGCCCGTTCGCCTGGGCACTGATCAAGCTGGACGGCGCGGACACCCCCCTGCTGCACGCCGTCGATGCGGGCGGGCCGGACAAGATCAAGACCGGCGCCCGGGTCCACGTGCACTGGGCCGAGGAGACGGTGGGCGCCATCACCGACATCGCCTATTTCAAGCTGGGCGAGGACGCCGAGCCACCCGGGGAACCGAGTGAGCAGGATCCGGTCAAGATGATCGTCACGCCGGTGTCGCTGACGATTCAGCACACCGCCTCACACGAGGAAAGCGCCTATCTCAGGGCCATCGCCGAAGGGAAACTGCTCGGCGCGAGGACCGGCGCGAAGGGGAAGGTCTACTTCCCGCCGCACGGGGCCGATCCGGCCACCGGCCAGCCGACCACCTAGTTCGTCGAACTGCCGTACCAGGGCACGGTGACCACGTTCGCGATCATCAACATCCCGTTCCAGGGTCAGCGCATCAAGCCGCCCTACGTCGCGGCCTACGTGCTGCTCGACGGCGCCGACATTCCGTTCCTGCACCTGGTCGCCGACATCGACGCCAATGAAGTGCGGATGGGCATGCGCGTAGAGGCGGTGTGGAAGCGCCGCGAGGAGTGGGGATTCGGCATCGACAACATCGAGTATTTCCGGCCGACCGGGGAACCGGACGCCGACTACGACACCTACAAACACCACCTGTAAAGGGCTCACCCACACATGAGTGATCGCAATGTCGCGGTCGTCGGCTTTGCCCACGCCCCGCATGTCCGCCGCACCGACGGCACCACCAACGGCGTCGAAATGCTGATGCCCTGCTTCGCGCAGCTGTATGAGGATCTGGGCATCACCCAGTCCGACATTGGCTTCTGGTGTTCGGGATCCTCGGATTACCTAGCCGGAAGGGCATTTTCGTTTATCTCTGCGATCGATTCGATCGGCGCCGTGCCGCCGATCAATGAATCCCACGTGGAGTTGGATGCGGCCTGGGCGCTTTTCGAGGCTTACATCAAGATCCTGACCGGCGAGCTCGACACCGCGCTGGTCTACGGCTTCGGCAAGTCCTCGGCGGGCATCCTGCGCCAGATCCTGTCGAGGCAGACCGATCCCTACACCGTTGCGCCACTGTGGCCGGACTCGGTGTCGATGGCGGGATTGCAGGCCCGCCTCGGCCTGGATTCCGGCAAGTGGACCCACGAACAGATGGCTCAGGTCGCCCTCGACTCGTTCGCCCGCTCGCAGCGAAACGACTCCGAGAAGCCGGCCAAGAGCATCGACGAGCTGCTCGCCCGCCCGTTCTTCAACGACCCGCTGCGACGGCACGACATCGCGCCGATCACCGACGGCGCGGCCGCGATCGTCCTGGCCGCCGATGATCGCGCTCGGGAGCTACGTGAATCGCCAGCGTGGATAACGGGTTTCGAGCACCGCATCGAATCGCCGTCGCTGGGTGTGCGCGACCTGACCGTCTCGCCGTCCACCGCCGTCTCAGCCAAGGCGGCCAGCGGCGGTGACACCGGCATCGACGTCGCCGAGATCCACGCCCCGTTCACCCACCAGCATCTGATCATCGCCGAGGCGATCGGACTCACCGACAAGACGAAAGTCAACCCGTCCGGCGGAGCGCTGGCGGCCAACCCGATGTTTGTCGCCGGCCTCGAACGCATCGGCTTTGCGGCACGACACATTTGGGACGGTTCAGCCGGTCGCGTGCTAGCACACGCCACCAGCGGTCCAGCGCTGCAACAGAACTTGGTCGCGGTCATGGAAGGGAACAACTGATGGCCGGAGCCCGAGCACAGCTGGCCGCGGTACTGGGTACCGGGCAGACCAAGTATGTCGCCAAGCGCCAAGATGTCTCGATGAACGGCCTGGTGCGCGAGGCTATCGATCGGGCGCTGCAAGATTCCGGGTCGATGTTCGACGACATCGACGCCGTCGTGGTCGGTAAGGCGCCCGATTTCTTCGAGGGCGTGATGATGCCGGAGCTGTTCATGGCCATGCCATGGGCGCCAGCGACAAGCCGCTGATCCGGGTGCACACGGCGGGCTCGGTGGGCGGATCCACCGGTGTGGTGGCGGTCAGCCTGGTCCAGTCCGGCAAGTATCGCCGCGTGCTGGCGATGGCGTGGGAGAAGCAGTCGGAGTCCAACGCCATGTGGGCCTTGTCGATTCCGATTCCCTTCATCAAACCGGTCGGTGCCGGTGCCGGCGGCTATTTCGCCCCACACGTGCGCGCCTACATCCGCCGCTCCGTCGAACATCGGCGCAATGGTCGCGGTGAAGGACCGGCTCAACGGCAGCCGCAACCCGCTCGCACATCTACAGCAGCCGGACATCACCCTCGACAAGGTGATGCAGTCACCGATGTTGTGGGACCCGATCCGCTACGACGAGACCTGCCCGTCGTCGGACGGCGCCTGCGCCGTGGTGATCGGCAATGAGGAAATCGCCGATGCGCGCGTTGCCGATGGGCACCCGGTGGCATGGATCCACGCGACCGCACTGCGCACCGAACCGCTGGCATACTCCGGACGCGACCAAGTCAGCCCCCAGGCCGGCCGTGACGCGGCCGCGGCGCTGTGGAAAGCGGCCGGAATCACCAGTCCTATCGATGAGATCGATGCCGCCGAGATCTATGTCCCGTTCTCCTGGTTCGAACCAATGTGGTTGGAAAACCTTGGGTTTATGCCCGAGGGCGAGGGCTGAAAGCTCACCGAGGCCGGTGAGACCGCGATCGGCGGGCGGTTGCCGGTGAACCCGTCCGGCGGCGTGCTCTCATCCAACCCCATCGGCGCCTCGGGGTTGATTCGCTTCGCCGAGGCGGCTATCCAGGTGATGGGCAAGGGCGGCGATCACCAAGTGCCCAATGCCCGGAAAGCCCTGGGTCACGCATACGGCGTCGGCTCGCAGTATTACTCCATGTGGGTGGTGGGGGCCGACAAGCCATGAGCCCGATGAAATACACCGTCAGCATCGCGATGGGCCCGATCGATGAACTGATCGGCATCGCCAAGACCGCCGAGGAAGTCGGATTCGACTCGATCGCGTTGCCGGATTCCCTATTCTACATGGAGAAGGCCGCCGCCGACTATCCCGCGGCAAGCATCACGAAAAATGCCCGTGAAGCGCCCTCGGTGCATCACGGGCATTTCTCGTGATGCTTGCCGAGGCATCGCACCGGGTATGCCGACTGAGGTACGGTCTTGGGGTTGCGATCACCGAAGGTGGTGAAGGAGTCGACCCATGGCGGGTGTCGGGTTCAGAATGTCGCCGCGGAAATGGGCAAGAGCCGCGATGGCCGGTGGCGCGGTAATAGTCGTGGCGATTCTCGCGGTCAGCGCCTATTTGATCGTCAAACCATCCGGCAAGACGCCCTCCGATCAGCTCGACCGGTCGGCCGCCAGTGCCGCGGCCCAACCCACCCAGACCACCTTGCATTTCAACCCGTCCGGCCCCGCTGCGGTGGCCGTGGACAGTCTCGACACGGTGTACGTCGCCGACTCGGGCAATAGGCTGGTGCAGAAACTCACCGCCGGATCCAGCAAACCGGTCACGGTTCGGATCGGCGAGCCGATAACACCGGGCGGTGTTGCGGTCGACCGCCACGATGTCGTCTATGTGATCGATGGAGCCGCCAACCGGGTATTGAAGGTGCCGGCCGGCTCCACAACCCCGGTCGAACTCCCGTTCACGGGCCTTGCCGACCCACATGGTTTGGCCTTCGACAGCGTCGACACCTGCTACGTCGTCGACCACGTCAACAACAACGTGCTGAAACTGCCCGCGGGCTCGGCCACCCCCAGCGAGCTCGGCTTCACCGGCCTGGACCGTCCCTACGATGTGGCAGCAAACAACGTCGGTACCGTCTATGTCACCGACAGCGGCTACAACCGGGTATTGGCGCTGGCCACGGGTGCGACACAGCCGGTAGAACTCCCGTTCACCGGCCTCAATTTCCCGGCTGGCGTAGCGGTGGATCTCAACGGCAACATCTATGTGGCCGACCTGAACAACAACCGGGTGGTGCGGCTGGATGCCGCTACGCACGAACAGACCGTCCTGCCTTTCGACGATCTCTTTTCCCCGACCGACGTCGCGGTGGACAACCACGGTTCTGTCTATGTGATCGACTACCACGACCGGGTGCTGAAACTGCCCGCACAGTACAACAGCCAACATGAGTCCTGACGAATTCGATTGGTCTGTAATGCCGTTGGCTACGGCATCGATCCGGATCGGTTCCAGCCCCGCCCGATGCCGCGCAGCAAGGTCGCGATACGGCGCCTGGCCTGGACCAGCTAGCGCCTGCGACCCAGCTCACACATCGCACCGGGCATGCCGATCGGGTACTGTCTTGGCGTTGCGATGACCGGAGGAGGCGAAGGAGTCGGCAGATGGCGGGTGTCGGATTCGGGGCGTCGCCACGCAAGTGGCGAAAGCTGGCGATTACCGGTGGCGCGATAGTCGTCGTCGCGATTCTCGCGGTCACCGGCTACCTGATCTTCAAGCCATCGGGCCAAGCGCCGGTCAAACGGGTCGACCTATCCACCGCCGCCGACCAACCCGCCCAGATCAAGCTGCATTTCCACCTGGCAAATCCGGACGGGGTCGCCCTGGACAGTTTCGATACGGTCTACGTCGCCGACTCGGGCAATAAGCTGGTGCAGAAGCTGCCTGCCGGATCCAACACCCCGTCTGCGTTTCCGATCTCGGCCAAGATAGTTCCGGGCGGCGTAGCGGTGGACCATCACAATGCCGTCTATGTGATAGACGCTGCTGCCAACCGGGTGTTGAAGGTTCCGCCCGACTCCACAATCCCGATCGAGCTGCCGTTCACGGGCCTTGCCGACCCACACGGCTTGGCCTTTGACAGCGCGGACACCTGCTACGTCGTCGACCACGTCAACAACAACGTGCTGAAACTGCCCGCTGGCTCGAGCACCCCCAGCGAGCTGGGTTTCACCGGCCTGGACCGTCCCTACGATGTGGCAGCCGACAACGCCGACACCGTCTATGTCACCGACAGCGGACACAACCGGGTGGTGGCGCTGGCCGCAGGCGCGACACAGCCGGTGGACCTCCCGTTCACCGGCCTCAACTTCCCCGCTGGGGTGACCGTGGACCTGAGCGGCAACGTCTATGTGGCCGACCTGAACAACAACCGGGTGGTGCGGATGGATGCCGCCACACACGAACAGTCCGTGCTGCCTTTCAAGGATCTCTTTTCCCCGACCGACGTGGCAGTCGATAGTCAGGGGTCGGTCTATGTCATCGACTATCGCGACCGGGTGCTGAAACTGCCTGCGCAGTCCAACAGCCGCCACGCTCGCTGACGAATTCGATTGGCCCACAGAGCCCATTAGCCACGCACCGCGCGAATTGGCGTCCTGCACCAACCGCACCTGTGATACTCGTTGCAGGCGCAGGAGGTAAATCATGGCGGTCGTTGTCAGCCCGGCGATCCTGGCAACGACGAGCGACAAGGCGCTGACCATCGGGTCACTGATCCGCGAAGCCAACAGACTGGCGGAATTCGCCACCACCCAGCTTGCGCCCGCGGCCGGTGACGAGATCTCGGCGGCAGTTGCGACATTGTTCGCCTGTTACGGCCAGACGTATCAAACGCTCGGCATCGCGGCCGCGAGGTTTCACGACGAGTTCGTGGGCAACCTGCGCGCGGCCGCGACGTCCTATGCCAGCGCCGAGGCCACCAACGCCTCACTCGCCCACGACCTGCTGAACAAGGTGAACGCACCCGGCTAGGGCGTGTCTGCTTAATGTGAATGGTGTTTTGGCTGATGCTGTTTGGGTGATGCGGACGCATGCGATTTCTGATGATTTGTGGTCGCTGATCGTGGCGGTGTTGCCTGCGGGGCGGCGGCGTGGCCGGCCGTGGAACGATCATCGACGTACTCTGGAGGGCATTATCTGGCGTTACCGTACGGGATCTCCGTGGTGTGACCTGCCCGAGCACTTCGGTCCCTGGCAATCGGTGGCCGAGAGGCATCTACGCTGGTCGGTCGATGGCATCTACGCGCGGATCTTCGCGGCGATCGCCTCTGACCTCGACGCCGAGGACGCCGACCTGGGCGCACTGTTGTCGGTCGATTCGACCAGTGTGCGCGCCCACCAACACGCAGCCGGAGCGCCCCGGGCGCCGCACAGGGGGATCTGTCGAATTACAAGAAATATCTCGATGAGCCCGATGACCACGCCATTGGGCATTCCCGCGGCGGGCTGACTACCAAGATCCACGCCTTGACCGACCAGCTGTGCAGTCCGGTCACCCTGGCACTGTCGGCCGGTCAAGCCGGTGATAATCCGATGCTTTGGCCATTGCTGGCCGCCCGGTGCAGCAACTCATACGCCCCGTTTCACCTGCTGGCGGACAAGGCGTACTCCCATGACTCGACGCGGGCACAGCTGCGCCGGCTCAAGATCGCCCATACCATCCCCGAGCGCAGCGACCAGATCACCCGCCGCAAAGCCAAAGGCCGCAACAGAGGACGGCCTCCGGGGTTCTCAGGCCGAATCTACAAGCACCGCAACACCGTCGAGCGAAGCTTCAACCGGCTCAAACACTGGCGCGCGGTCGCCACCTGCTACGACAAATACGCCCTGACCTACCTCAGCGGTGTCACCCTGGCCGCCATCATCACCTACCACCGCGTCCGCAATTAGCAGACAGGACCTAGACGCTATTGGGGCGCCCGCTCATCGGCAACGGCGCTAACGGCGCGCCGGGCACGGGCGCAAACGGTGGCGACGGCGGGATATTGATCGGCAATGGCGGCAGCGGCGGGTCCGGCGCGGCCGGCTCGGTGGGCGGAAACGGCGATGCGGCGGGGCTGCTCTGGGGCACCGCCGGAGCCGGCGGCGCCGGTGGTAGCGCGAACTCCGGAACCGGCGGCGCTGGCGGGATCGGCGGTGCCGCAGGACTTTTCGGAACAGGAGGCGCTGGCGGCGCGGGTGGCGCCGGCGGCACCGCGGCCGGAGGCTCATTGACGGCCAACGGAGGGGCAGGCGGGTCCGGTGGCCTCGGCGGCATGCTGTTCGGCAGTGGCGGCGCGGGCGGCGCCGGCGGGCTCTCCCTGGCGGGCGGCGGCGGATGGCTGTTCGGCGACGGCGGGGTCGGCGGAATCGGCGGGAATCTACTGGACAACGACGCCGGCGTCGACGGGGTCGGCGGCGCGGGCGGGGCCGGCGGCCACGGCGGAAGTGCGATAAACGCCACCGCCGGATCCGGCGGTGGCGGCGGCGCCGGCGCGTTGTTCGCCGGTAATGGTGGGGTGGGCGGCACCGGCGGGAATTCGCTCGGGACCGGTGGCGGGATGGGTGGGGCCGGCCGCCAGTCTGGCGTGTTCGGTGACGGTGGCGCCGGCGGGACCGGCGGAGACTCGGTCAACATCGCCGGGACCGGTGGCGCCGGCGGCGCTGCCTGGCTGGTCGGCGCCGGTGGCGCGGGCGGTGTCGGCGGGTTCGGTGACCTGATTGGCGGTGCCGGCGGCAACGGCGGCGCCGGCGGTGCACTTGTCGGCGACGGCGGTGCCGGCGGGATCACCGCGCTGTCCGGCAATGCCGGCGGGGACGGCGGTAACGCACAGTTGATCGGCACCGGTGGCAACGGCGGCAATGGCGGGTCGGGCCAACCGGATCACGGCAACGCCGGCGCGGCCGGGGCCGGTGGCCTGTTGGCCGGCCTCAACGGGACACCGGGGCTGAACTAACCGGGGTTAGAGCGGCTCCAGCCCGGCCATGTGTCGCGCCGCCAGGTCACGATAGGCCTGCGGATTGACATTGGCCCACATCTCCGCGCCGGTTCCGGCAATCGGTCCTTTCACCTTGGCCGGTGCCCAGCTGACCAGCATCCCCTCCGGAATCTGAGTGCCGCCCACCACCAACGAATGCGCGGCGACCAGACAGCGCGCGCCGATCACGGCACCGTCGAGAACCGTTGCGTGGTTGGCGATTAGCGCCTCAGCCCCGACGTGAACGCCATGAATCACGCACAGGTGCGCCACCGTTGCGCCCGGGCCGATGTCGACCGGGATGCCTGGCGGTGCATGCAACACGGACCCGTCTTGCACATTGGCGCCCTCCCGTATCACGACGGGCGCGTAGTCGCCTCGTAGCACGGCGTTGAACCACACCGACGCCCCCGCCTCGACGGTGACGTCGCCGATCAGCGTCGCGGTTGGCGCTACGAACGCGGTGGGATCAACGCGCGGGGAGCGACCCTCAAACGAAAATAGCGGCATCGTTTACATATACCGCAACATGCATATGCCGTGGCCAGACACGCCGTCGTTGCACTCCCCCACCCCAAAACTGTAACGTGTTCTAGTTAGAGACAGCGATCTGGAGGTTACGGGTGAGTACCGACACATCTGCCGTCGGCGTCCGGGAGATCGACGCCGGCATCTTGCCGAACAGGTATGCGCGCGGCTGGCATTGCCTGGGCGTTGCCAAGGACTTCATGGACGGTAAGTCCCATGGAGTGGAGGCGTTCGGCACCAAGCTGGTGGTGTTCACCGACTCCCACGGGGACCTGAAGATCCTCGACAGCTATTGCCGGCACATGGGTGGTGACCTGTCGGAGGGCACCATCAAGGGCGACGAGGTGGCCTGCCCGTTCCACGATTGGCGCTGGGGCGGTGACGGCCGCTGCAAGTTGGTGCCCTACGCCAAGCGCACGCCCCGGATGGCGCGCACCCGGTCGTGGACGACGGATGTCCGTGGTGGGCTGCTCTTCGTCTGGCACGACCACGAAGGCAACCCACCCGACCCCGCGGTCCGCATCCCCGAGATTCCCGAGGCCGCGAGCGATGACTGGACCCAGTGGCGGTGGAACCGGATTCTCATCGAGGGCTCCAACTGCCGCGACATCATCGACAACGTCACCGACATGGCGCACTTCTTCTACATCCACTTCGGGCTGCCGACCTACTTCAAGAACGTCTTCGAAGGCCACATCGCATCGCAGTATCTGCACAACGTCGGGCGCCCCGATGTTGACGATCTCGGAACCGCTTACGGTGAAGCGCACTTGGATTCGGAAGCGTCGTATTTCGGGCCGTCGTTCATGATCAACTGGCTGCACAACAGCTACGGCGGGTACAAGTCCGAGTCGATTCTGATCAACTGCCACTACCCGGTGACCCAGGACTCATTCGTGCTGCAGTGGGGTGTCATCGTCGAAAAGCCCAAGGGCATGGACGAAAAGATGACCGACAAGCTGTCGCGGGTGTTTACCGAAGGTGTCAGCAAGGGCTTCTTGCAGGACGTCGAGATCTGGAAGCACAAGACCCGCATCGACAATCCCCTGCTGGTCGAAGAAGACGGCGCCGTTTATCAGATGCGACGCTGGTATGAGCAGTTCTACGTGGATGCCGCCGACGTCACCCCGGAGATGGTGGAACGCTTCGAGATGGAAGTCGACACCACCCGCGCCAACGAGTTCTGGCGGGCCGAGGTCCAACAGAATCTGGAGACAAAGAAGCTCCAGGAGCAGCAGGCCGAATCGGTGCCCGACGACGTGCCCGCCGAGCAACACTGACGGCCATGGCAGCACCGGACGATCAAGAGGTCCCCGACGTCGATCAACTCGCCAGGTCGATGCTGCTGCTCCTCGGTGACCATCATGATCACCAGGAATCCTCCGAACAGCACCACGGGCGTCAGCCCTGGTCGAAGTCAAGGGATTTCACCAACGACCCGCAGCGCGGCGCGGCGGTTCGCCAGGCCAGTCTCGCCGATCGCGAACGCTATCTCACGGCCGGATTGCAGCCGGTGGATTGCCGGTTCTGCCACGTCACCGTCACCGTCAAGCAGATCGGCCCGGGCCATACCGCGGTGCAGTGGAACACCGAGGCGGCACAGCGGTGCGCTCATTTCGCCGAAGTCCGGCGATCCGGCGGGGATATCGCACGCACCAAGGCCTGCCCCAAGATGACCGACAGCATCCAGCACGCCATCGCCGAAGGCGTGCTGGTACAACATGATCCAGAATGATCGTCAGAACCCGGCGAACCGCTCCTTGACAGCTTCGGCGGTCAGGCCGTAGTCGGCCAGCGAGTACCTATGCTTGGGCGCGCGCTCACCGGTCTGACTCTCGGCGTGGATCTTTGCCATCGCCGCTCGAGCCTCATCGGTCAGTGTCAGGCCAAAGTGCCGATAGATGTCGGCCACCGTCCCCATCGGGTCGGCAATCAGATCCCGATAGTCGACGTCGTAGAACTGCGCTGGGTCGTAATTGGTTCGGGCGGAATCGAACCGCTGCAGGCCGCGCGACCAGGTCTCCATCGCGTCGGCACCGATCTGGGCGCCGACGAAGTTCGTCGACCAGCCTTCGGAGGTGTGCTGCGCCAACGAGCACATCGAGGCCATGATCGTCTCGACCGGCCGGTGGGTCTGGATCACCAGCGCGTCGGGATAGCTGGCCATCAACGCATCCAGTGCGAACAGATGACTGGGATTCTTTAGCACCCATCGTTTTTCGGCATCGTTGAGCCCGATGAGCTGAAGGTTTTTCCGATGCCGTTGATACGATGGTGTCCAGTCTTGCTTTGCCAGCCACTGCGCATAGCTGGGCAGGTGCGCGAGGGTCTCATACGACACCGAATGCAGCGACTGCCGCAGTAGCTGCCAGCACTCCTCCAGTTCGTAGGCAGCCATGAAGTGCAGGCCGGTATAGCCGGGATTGTCCTTGTGGTGCTGGGTGAACTGGGCGTCGAGCTGGCGGTAGAACGGGTTTGTCTCCCATGTCTCGCGGGGCGGGCGCGGTTGCGGGAACTCGGCCAGCCACATGTGTAGACCCTGGTGGGAGGGGTCGGCACCAAACAGTCGGTGCAACGCCGTGGTGCCGGTCCGCACCAGGCCGGTCACGAAGATGGGCCGCTGGATCGGCACTTCGGTGTATTGCGGGTACTGCTTCCATGCGGCTTCGGACAGCAACCGGGCAACCAGGGCGCCGCGCAGAAAGAATCGGTTCATCTTGCTGCCCAGCACGGTGAGTCCGGCCTCGCGCCGATAGGAGTCCAGCAGCACCTCCAAGGCTTCGCGATAGTTGTCCTGGTCACTGCCAAAGTCGTCCAGCCCGACCAGTTTGGTAGCCGATGCATGCAGCTCGTCGACGGTTCCGACATCGGTGCGATCGGCCATCAGGTGTGGTACTCCCCGCAGTTGACGTCCAGGGTCTGCCCGGTGATGCCGCTGGACAGGTCGCTGGCCATGAACAGGATCGCCGACGCCACCTCGTCCTCGGTCGGGAGTCGCTTCAGATCGCTCTGCGCGGCCGTGGCTTGGTAGATCTGCTCCACCGTGGTTCCGTACTTGCCGGCCTGGTGCTCGAAGTAGCCCTGCAGCGTGTCACCCCAGATGTAGCCCGGCGCAACGGAATTTACCCGAATGCCCTTCACTCCGAGTTCCGCCGCCAGCGAGTGTGACATCGCCAGCAATGTCGACTTGGCCATCTTGTAGGCGCCGAACTTGGGCTGCGAGTGCCGTAGCACCATCGAGTTGACGTTGACGATCGAACCTTTGGTTTCGGCTAGCGCCCGGGTGAAGCCCGCAATGACGCGCAGCGCCCCCAGCGCACTCAGCTCGATCGCGTCCCGAATGTGTTGAAATGTGGTTTCGGCCAACGGTTTCATCGATGGCACCCGAAACGCGTTGTTCACCAACACGTCGATCTTCCCGTATGCCTCGAGCGTGGCATCGACCAGGTTGCTCACCTGATCGTCGTCGGTGATGTCGGCGCGCACCGCGATGGCTTGTCGCCCCTTGCCGATGATCTGCTTGGCAAGTTCATCGAGGCGATCGCCACTGCGGGCGGCCAGCAAGAGGTCGGCCCCCTCGGCCGCGCACCGATACGCCAGGGTGGTCCCCAATCCCGGCCCCACTCCGCTGATGACAAGGGTCTTTCCGTCAAGTAAACCTGGCATCACCGTTTCCTTCTCAACCCAGCATCCTGGCTGCAATTTGTTTTTGGCGCAGCGCAATTCGCGCGCGCCAGTCTTCGTCGGAAATCTTGTTGTGCTCCAGATACGGCAGCGCGGAACCGACCGCGTCGAAGTCCACCAACTCCACACTCGGCCCGTCGGCGTCAGTGAGCTGCCGCGACACCCGCTGCCAACGGAACTGCAGGAACCCGCGCCGGTGACCGAGGGTTTCCACCCAGTTGGTTACGCCGGGATTGCGGTCGGCCACCACAATGCGAACCTTGCCGTCCGGATCCGCCTGGGCTTGAGAGTTGTTCAGGGAGGTCTGATGGTTGATGTAGTCCAACGAGATGTACCACATGCTGCCGAGCTGAAAGCCCAGATAGGGGGCGTCACTAACCGGCACCGTGATCACCAGCGCCTGGTCGGGGCGAAGGTCGAAGTGTCCGGCCGAGGAATACTGCGTAGCCAGCCCCCCAGGGGTCAACCGGGGCGCCACCATGGTGTTGACCGGGATGTTGAGATAAAACCACTGCGGAAACTGCAACCACGTCTTCACCCGGTCCACCAGCTGCTTTCCCGCGACGGTGTAGCGCTTTTGCATGGTCTCCCGGGTCAGCGGGGGCGGCGCGGTGCCGGCGGTATCCAGCCTGGAAATGGCTAGAGTGCCGCGCTGCGCGGACCAGTCCGCATAGACCTCCCGGATCACCAGTTGCCCGTTGCTGGTCGGCCGGAGCTGCCATTGAAAGCTGCCGTCCGACGCGATTTCGAGTTCACGGTCGTCGAAAGCGGCCTGACTGACCGGCACGTTGTTGTCGGTGTACTCACCCCCGAGCAGCTGGAAACTCAGGTCGGTGGTGGTGCCCCGGTTGCCGATGACGACGTAGTCACGGTCGGCATGCACCCGCGTGCCGAAGTAGAGGGTGTCGGGGTTATCGAGGCCCATCTTGGTGAACGGACCGGTACCCGACTGCAGGAAGGGGTGATCACGCTCGTAGTCGAAGGCCAAATGCAGGCAGCCAGCGATGCAGCCGGCCAGATATTGCAGTCCTTCGAGCAGGTCGGCTTCGGTTTCGATGTGTGGTGCCGCCGTGACCAACTTCTCGGCTTCGGCAATCGCCTCGGTCAGCGGTTCCGAGACAGGTTGCGAGACGGGATGCGAGGACACGACTTCGACGCTAGAACGTGTTCCTATTTTGAGTCAATGGCGAACATTTTGCGGCGTAGCGGCGCTGCCCACCAACGAAGCCAGATGACCTCACCGACCATCGATTTTCGGGCTCGGTCGCCGCCTCCAGCGCGTCGCGCCTGGCGGCAACAACATCGGAAGCTCTGTTTAACACACCCGCAATTGACCACTGCGTACCGTGGCTGCATGCGCCGCGACCCGCCGCGAACGATGGGCGTCGAGGAGGAGTTTCACCTTGTCGACCTGAGGTCCAGGCGCCTGACGACACGCGCCCCGAACCTGCTCGCGAAGCTTCCGGAAGACTACGTCGCCGAACTTCAAAGCTGCGTCGTCGAGACCAACAGCGGCATCGTCGACAGCCTGGACGCGCTGCGCGCCGACCTGCTTCGGCACCGGCGGTTGTTGGTGGACGCGGCCGACGAAATCGGCGTGGGCGTGGTGGCCGCCGGCGCCGTGCCACTGTCGGTACCCGCCGAGCTTCAGATCACCCAGACTCCCCGCTACCTGCATATGCTCGCCGACTACCAGCTACTCGCCCGCGAACAGCTGATCTGCGCCACCCATGTGCACGTCGGCATCGATGACCGCGACGAAGCGATCGCCATCGCCAACCGCCTGCTCCCCTGTCTGCCGACGCTGCTGGCCTTGTCGGCCAGCTCGCCGTTCTGGGCCGACGGGTCGGACACCGGCTATGCCAGCATGCGCACGCTGGTATGGCGACGATGGCCGACGACCGGCCTGGCCGCCCCGGTGCAGTCGGCAACCGAGTACGACGCGCTGGTCAAGGCATTGATCGCCAGCCAGGTGATCACCGACTACGGCATGATCTACTTCGATCTCCGGCCGTCCAGCCACGCGCCCACGCTAGAACTGCGAGTGTGCGACAGCTGCCCGTCGGTGGACACCATCGTGCTGGTCGCCGGACTGTACCGGGCCGCCGTCGCGCGGGAGGCCGAAGCGATCCGCGCCGGCACCCCGCGCCGGCGTTTCCCTCGACGGTGGGCAGCGCGGCGCTCTGGCGTGCTGCCCGCTCGGGGCTCGAGGGCGACCTCGTCGACCTCACCGGGCCCGTCCCGGCGAGCCGACCGGCCGGGGACGTGGTCAACGATCTGGTGTCCTCGCTGCGACCGCAGCTCGAAGACAGCGGCGACTGGGAGATGATCGGCGAACTGACCCGCCAGACCCTGCTCTCCGGTACGTCCTCGGCTCGGCAGCGGCGGGCGCTGCGCCGCCGCGCCCGCCTCACCGACGTCGTAGATCAGCTCATCGCCGAGACCGCTGGGCGCGTCAAGCCCACCACCGCGGCGATATCGCACGATGGTGGCCTGCTCGCGGCATATCAGCCCACCGGCGAGGTCGGCAAACCCGCCGACGACATGTTCGCCAGCTACGACGAAGCCGTCGATGCCGACGGGCGGGCACGCCCGAACTACAAGACGGCACTGAAGACGATAGAGGGCCTCGGCGTCGATGTGTTGCGCGCCCGCGACCGCGACATCGAGCAGGAACGCCGTGCCGGCAACGTCACGTTCCGGGCCGCCGGGCACAGCCGTGTGCAGGTGAACCCGCTTGATCTGGTGCCGCGAATCGTGACCGCCGACGAGTGGGCGCAGCTGTCCCAGGGCCTCGCGCAACGAGCCAGGGCGCTGGACGCCTTCCTACGAGACGTCTACTCCGAGCAGGCGATCCTGGCGGACGGCGTGCTCAGCGCGCAGGTTCTCGACCGCTCGCCCGGTTTCCGTTCGACCGGCCGACTGGCCGGCGACGGCGTGCGTGCGCACATCAGCGGCATCGACCTGGTGTGCGACCGCGCGGGTAACTGGATGGTGCTGGAAGACAACCTGCGCATCCCGTCCGGTGTGGCGTGCGCGATCGTCAACCGCCGGCTGCTTGGCAAGTACCTGCCCGAGCTGCCACCGCCGGGCGGGGTCGCCGATCTGGACCGGGTCGCGCACCTGCTGCTGGAGACGCTGCGGGCGGCGGCCCCACCGCACGCTCCCGATCAGCCGACGGTCACCCTGTTGTCGGCCGGCCGCGACGACCCGGGCTGGTTCGAACACGGATTCCTCGCCGAGGAGATGGGCGTTGCACTGGTCGCGCCATCGGACCTGTCGGTGCGCGATCGCAGGGTGTTCCGCCACGGCGGTTCCGGCGGTTCTCCGGTCGACGTCATCTATTCGCGGATGTACGAGGACATGCTGCTTTCATCGACCGGCCACGATGGCGCGCCGCTGCGGTCCGGACTGCTCGAGGCGCTGGACGCCGGCAACCTCACCATCGTCAACGCGCTGGGTAACGGCGTCGCCGAGGACAAGGCGGTCTACGCGTTCGTCCCCGCCATGATCGAGTACTACCTCGGGGAGAAGCCGGCGCTGGCGCAGGCGCCGACGTGGGTCTGTGCCGAACGCGAGCAGCGCGATTACGTGCTGGGTCATCTGGGCGAGCTGGTGGTCAAGCCGACCGACGGGCTCAGCGGCAGCGGCGTGCTGATCGGCCCGGAGGCCACCGACGCCGCGATCGAGGCGCGCCGGCGCGAGCTGCTCATCCAACCGGAGCAGTTCGTCGCCCAGCAGCTGGTGGCACTCTCAACGCACCCAACCTTCGATGACGATGGGCTCTACCCGCACCACGTCGACCTGCGCGCGTTCGTCCACCTACGACAGACACCCCGCGGCCCGGTGACGGCGAAAGTCCTGCCCGCCGCCCTGACCCGAGTGGCCAGCCGAGGGTCGCGGATAGCGAACTCGTCGTCGGGCGCCGGCAGCAAGGACACCTGGATTTTCACCGACGGCTAGCGACCTGGCCGCTTTCCTGCTCGCGCTTGATTTCCAGTGCGATGTCGATGAGCTGATCTTCCTGGCCACCGATGAGCTTGCGCTGACCGGCCCGGTGCAACAGCTGATGCGCGGGAACACCGTAGCGCTCGGATTGGCGAACGGCGTGCTTGAGGAAGCTGGAATACACCCCGGAGTAGCCCATGATCAGCGCATTGCGGTCGAGCAGGCATTCGGCGGGCATGGCCGGGCGCACCACGTCTTCGGCGGCGTCGGCGATGTCGAAGAAGTCGATACCGGTCTTGACGCCGATCTTGTCGAACACCCCGATCAGGGCTTCGACCGGCGCATTGCCCGCGCCCGCGCCGAACCGGCGCACGCTGCCGTCGATCTGCTTGGCACCGGCACGCACCGCCTCTACCGAGTTGGCCACCCCCAGGCCGAGGTTCTCATGCCCGTGAAAGCCCACCTGGGCGTCCTCGCCGAGTTCGGCGACCAGCGCGGCAACCCGGTCGGCGACGCCGTCGAGCACCAGGGCGCCGGCGGAGTCGACGACATAGACGCACTGGCAGCCCGCGTCGGCCATGATGCGGGCCTGGGCGGCCAGTTTCTCGGGCGCAATCGTGTGGGCCATCATCAAGAACCCGACGGTTTCCAGGCCCAGCTCGCGGGCCAGCCCGAAATGCTGGATCGAGACGTCGGCCTCGGTGCAGTGGGTGGCAATCCGGCAGATGGATCCACCGTTGTCTTGCGCTTCTTTGATGTCTTCTTTGGTGCCGACCCCGGGCAGCATCAAAAACGCGATCTTGGCTTCCTTGGCCGTCTGGGCGGCCAGCTTGATCAGTTCCTGCTCGGGGGTTTTGGAGAAGCCGTAGTTGAAGCTCGACCCGCCCAGCCCGTCGCCGTGGGTCACCTCGATCACCGGCACCCCGGCGGCATCCAGGGCCGCCACGATGGCGCCGACCTCCTCCTTAATGAACTGGTGGCGTTTGTGGTGCGACCCGTCGCGCAACGACGTGTCGGTGATGCGCACATCCCAGATCCCGGTCATCGCTTTCCTCCTGACACGGCAAGCGTCTCCTTGGCGATCTCCTCGCCGACCTTGGTCGCCGCCGCGGTCATGATGTCCAGATTGCCCGCGTAGGGCGGCAGATAATCGCCAGCGCCTTCGACCTCGACGAACGTGGTCACCACCGCCTGGCCACCGGAGTTGATCGACGGCTCGTCGAACTGCGGCTCGTTGAGCAACCGGTACCCGGGCACATAGGTCTGCGCCTGGGCCACGATCTCATGAATCGAGGCCGCGATCGCGTCGCGGTCGGCGTCTTCGGGGATGGCGCAAAAGATCGTGTCCCGCATGATCATCGGCGGATCGGCCGGGTTCAAAATGATGATCGCCTTACCGCGCCGGGCGCCGCCGATCGTCTCGACACCTTTGCTGGTGGTCTTGGTGAACTCGTCGATGTTGGCCCGGGTCCCGGGCCCTGCCGAGACCGAGGCCACCGACGCCACGATCTCGGCGTAGGGAACCCCGCCCAGATCGGCAACCGCTCGCGACACCGCGTACACGATCGGAATGGTCGCCTGTCCCCCGCAGGTGATCATGTTGACGTTGGGGGCATCCAGGTGCTCGCGCAGGTTGGCCGGCGGAACCACCGCGGGACCCACCGCCGCCGGCGTCAAGTCAATCGCCCGGATTCCGGCGGCCGCATACTTCGGCGCCGCCGCCTTGTGCACATAGGCACTGGTCGCCTCGAACACCAGATCGGGCTTGTCCGACTGGGCCAACAACCAATCCACGCCCTCGTGGATGGTCTCCAGACCCAACTTGCGGGCCCGCGCCAAACCCTCACTCTGCGGGTCGATCCCCACCATCCAGCGCGGTTCCAGCCAGTCGGATCGCAGCAGTTTGTAGAGCAGGTCGGTGCTGATATTTCCGGACCCAACAATGGCCACACTTGCCTTCGACGGCATGTTGCTCCTTTTACCGCTCTCGATGTTCGAAACTAGTTCGGCACTATTGGAACGACAAGCGAACCGAACCCAGGCCCGTGAAATCGGCAACGAACTCGTCACCGGCGTTCGCGTCGACGGCGAACGTGCACGACCCCGGCAGCACGATGTCGCCCTTGCGTAACCGCACGCCAAACCCCTCGACCTTGCGGGCCAACCACGCCACCGCGGTGGCCGGGTTGCCCAGCACCGCGTCGCTGCGCCCCTCGGCGGCCAGCTCGCCGTTGCGAGTCAGGACCGCGTCGATCGCCTTCACGTCCACCTCCGCCGGGGACACCCGCGCCGCACCCAGCACGAAGCCCGCGGCCGATGCGTTGTCAGCGATGGTGTCGCAGATCTTGATCTGCCAATCCTTGATCCTGGTGTCGATCAACTCGATCGAGGGAACCAGGGCCTCGGTGGCCGCCAACACGTCGTCCTCGGTGCAGTCGGCGCCCGGCAGGTCGGCGGCCAGGATGAAGCCGACCTCGACCTCCACCCGGGGATACAGGTAGTTCGCCGTCCGCACCGGGGCGTCCTCGAACACCCGCATGTTGTCGAGCAGGTGCCCGTAGTCAGGCTCGTCGACACCCATCATCTGCTGCATCACCGGCGAGGACAGGCCGACCTTGTGGCCCACCACTCGGCCTCCTTCGGCGACCCGCCGACGAATGTTGATCAGCTGGATCTGGTAGGCGTCGACCACGTCGATATCCGGGTAGGACGGCGTCAACGGGGTTATCGGCTGACGGCTCCGTTCGGCTTGCGCCAAGTCGGCGGCAATCTTGTCCCGGGTCGAATCAGCCAGCATCTCCCGAAGTCCCCTCGTCTTTCTGGCATCGAGATGACCGGGCCAGTAGCGCCCGACCCTGGCAATTCTATAACGTGTTCTACATGACATCACAGGACTACGACGTCGTCGTGGTCGGAAGCGGCGGCGCCGGCATGGTGGCTGCCCTTGCCGCCGCACACAAGGGCCTCTCGACAGTAGTCATCGAGAAGGCCCCGCACTACGGTGGCTCGACCGCACGCTCGGGCGGCGGGGTATGGATTCCCAACAACCAGATCCTCAAACGCGCCCGCGTCTCGGACACGACCGAGGCGGCACGCACCTATCTGCACGGCATCATCGGCGACTCATCGGTCAGCGGGGTCGAACCGGAGCGCATCGACACCTATCTCGAGCGTGGGCCCGAGATGTTGTCCTTTGTGCTCGAGCACACGCCATTGAAAATGTGCTGGGTGCCCGGCTATTCCGACTACTACCCCGAAGCACCGGGCGGACGCTCCGGCGGCCGCTCCATCGAGCCGAAGCCCTTCGATGCCCGCAAGCTGGGCGCCGACATGGCCGAGCTAGAGCCGGCATACGGCAAGATTCCACTCAATGTGGTTGTGATGCAACAGGACTACGTGCGCCTCAACCAGCTCAAGCGTCACCCCCGGGGGGTGCTGCGCAGCATGAAGGTGGGTGCCCGCACGATGTGGGCCAAGGCAACCGGCAAGAACCTGGTCGGCATGGGACGGGCGCTGATCGGGCCGCTGCGCATCGGGCTGCAGCGCAAAGGCGTTCCGGTGCAGCTGAACACCGCACTCACCGACCTCTACCTCGAAGACGGCGTGGTGCGCGGGATCTACGTCCGCAGTACAGACGCGCAGGAATCGGAGGAGCCGCAACTGATTCGGGCCCGCAAGGGGGTCATCCTGGCTTGCGGCGGCTTTGACCACAACGAGCAGATGCGGGTGAAGTACCAACGTGCGCCGATCACCACAGACTGGACCGTGGGCGCCAAGGCCAATACCGGCGATGGCATCGTCGCCGCCGAAAAGCAGGGCGCCGCACTGGACCTGATGGAAGACGCCTGGTGGGGGCCAACGGTGCCGCTGGTCGGCAGACCGTGGTTCGCGCTGTCTGAGCGCAATTCTCCGGGCTCGATCATCGTCAACATGTCAGGACAGCGATTCATGAATGAGTCGATGCCCTATGTGGAGGCCTGCCACCACATGTACGGCGGCCAGTACGGTCAAGGCCCGGGACCCGGTGAGAACATTCCCGCCTGGCTGGTATTCGATCAGCGTTACCGCGACCGCTACATCTTCGCGGGACTGCAACCCGGACAACCTATTCCACGCAAGTGGCTGGATTCCGGGGTGATCGTCATGGCCGACACACTTGAAGAGCTGGCCGCCAAGGCGGGACTTCCGGTCGATGAGCTCACCTCGACCGTGTCGCGTTTCAACGGCTTTGCGCGCTCCGGGGTCGACGAGGACTACCACCGTGGCGAGAGCGCCTACGACAGGTACTACGGCGACCCGACCAACAAGCCCAATCCGAACCTGGGCGAGATCAACCACGCCCCGTACTACGCCGCCAAGATGGTGCCCGGCGACCTGGGCACCAAGGGTGGTATCCGCACCGATGTCAGCGGACGCGCGCTGCGCGACGACGGCAGCATCATCGACGGCCTTTACGCCGCCGGCAACGTCAGCGCGCCGGTGATGGGGCATACCTATCCCGGACCGGGCGGCACCATCGGGCCGGCGATGACATTCGGCTACCTGGCCGCGCTACACATTGCGGGAGACCGTTGAGATGCCGATCGACGTAGCCGTCGCGCTGGGTGCTGAGCTTGACCCGATCGAGTTCTCTTGGGCCAGCAGTGATGTGCAGCTCTATCACCTGGGCCTGGGCGCTGGGGCGGATCCGATGGACCGCCGGGAACTGCGTTATCTGGTTGATGACACACCGCAGGTATTGCCGACCTTCGGCAATGTGGCGGCAACATTCCACGCCACCAAGGCGCCAACTGTCCAATTTCCCGGCATCGATATCGAGCTGAGCAAGGTGCTACATGCCAGCGAGCGGGTGCAAGTGCCCGCGCCACTGCCGCCGGCGGGCTCCGCGCGGGCCATCACCCGGTTCACCGATATCTGGGACAAGGGTAAGGCCGCGGTCATCTGGAGCGAGACGACCGTGACCACACTCGACGGTGCGCCACTGTGGACGCAACGGCGATCGATCTATGCCCGCGGCGAAGGGGGATTCGGTGGCGACCGTGGGCCTTCCGGTGGCGGGGCCGCTGATGCGGCACCACAACGGGCGCCCGATCTGGAGCTCGCGATGCCGATTCTGCCGCAGCAGGCCCTGCTGTACCGACTCTGCGGCGATCGCAACCCGTTGCATTCGGATCCCGAATTCGCCGCGGCCGCGGGCTTTCCCAAGCCCATTCTGCATGGGCTGTGCACCTACGGCATGACCTGCAAGGCGATCACCGACGCACTGCTCGACGCGGACGCGACCGCGGTCGCCGGCTACGTTGCCCGCTTTGCGGGTGTGGCCTTCCCCGGCGAGACGCTCACCGTCAACGTCTGGAAGGACAACGAACGCTTCCTGGCTAGCGTTGTCGCGCCCGGGCGCGACAACGCTGTGGTGCTCAGCGGAGTGGAGCTGGTCCCAGTCTAGCCGTCAAGCGGTCTCGCGGTCTCGCGCCCGCCCAGTTCGCAACGCCCGAGTGTCACGCTGGCGTGGCGGTCGCATGCCAGGGCCACGCTAGCGTGACGCTCGGCGCACCAGCGCGGCCCGGACCCGCCGCAGGATGTCCGTGGGCCGATCGCCCGCAAGCACTCGGATGACCGTCCATCCGCGTCGCTCGAGGATCTCCTTTCGCCTTATGTCCCAGCTATATTGCCGCCGGTCGTTGCGGTGCTGTTCACCGTCGTACTCAACGGCGACCATCAGCTCTTCCCATCCCATGTCGAGATAGGCGACAAGCTCACCCCATTCGTCGGCGACGCGGATCTGAGTTTGCGGTCGAGGAAGACCATCGTCGAGCAGCAACAGTCGCAGCCAGGTCTCTTTGGGCGACTGAGCTCCAGGATCCGCCCGCTCGACCGACCTGCGCGCCCGGCGGATCCACCGCCGGGTCGGATAGCGGTGCAGGAGCGTCTCGATCTGGGCCCGTCCCACATCGGCGGCGCGCATCAGGGAATCGATTGCGGCCACAGCTTCGCCCGTCGGGTACCAGCAGCCCAGGTCCAGCGCGGTGCGGGCCGGCGTTGTCACGGGTATGCCGCCGATCTGCATGACTTCGTCAGCGGCGACCCGGTCGCCGCGGGCTCGAATGCCCGGCCTCGGGTTTCGGTTGACGTGCAGAATGTCCAGCGGCACATCGGGATCGACCCATCTGGCTCCGTGCAGCGCGGAGGCCGCCAGTCCGGCGACAATGCCCCGGCGTCGTGACCACAGCCAGCCCGCCCTGGCCCGGGCCTGGGGACTCAGCTCGGCGTCGCAGCGGATATAGACGTCCGGAAACAGCCTGTGGTACCGCGTTCGCAGCGCGCTCTTGCGGACCTCACCGCTGGCGACGGCTTCACTTCCCAGAAACGGCACTGCCATGGCGGCAGCGTTGCACAGACGGCCACAGCCGTCACCTCAGCGCACCTCAACCATCCACAGCGTCACTCTAGAGTGACGTTCGACAGCCCCAGCCACGCTAGCGTGACGCTGGGCGGCCCGGCGTGGCGAACTAACCCAGGATCAGTCCGGACGTGGGTACGCCCGTGCCCGCGGTAACCAGCACATGTTCGACGTCGGGCACCGGGTTCACCGAGGTGCCCCGCAACTGCCGCACGCCCTCGGCGATGCCGTTCATGCCGTGGATATACGCCTCACCCAACTGGCCACCGTGCGTATTGATCGGTAGCCGCCCGCCTAGCTCGATCGCACCGTCGGCGATGAAGTCCTTGGCTTCGCCTTTGCCGCAGAATCCCAACTCCTCCAACTGAATCAGAGTGAAGGGGGTGAAGTGGTCGTAGAGCACCGCGGTCTGGATATCGGTTGGCTTGAGCCCCGACTGCTGCCACAGCTGCTGGCCCACCAAACCCATCTCCGGCAAACCGTCCAGCTCCGGGCGGTAATAGCTGACCATCGTGTACTGGTCCGGGCTGGAACCCTGTGACGCCGCCTCGATGATCGCCGGACGCTGCTGGAGATCCCGCGCGCGCTCGGCCGATGTCACCACGATCGCCACTGCGCCGTCAGTCTCCTGACAACAGTCCAGCAGCCGCAGCGGCTCGGCGATCCACCGCGAATTCTGGTGATCGTCAATGGTTATCGGCTTCTGGTAGAAGTACGCCTTTGGGTTCTTGGCAGCGTGCTTACGGTCGGCCACCGACACCGCCCCGAAATCGCGGCTGCCAGCGCCGGAGAGGTGCATGTAGCGCTTGGCGATCATCGCGACCTGCGCGGCCGGCGTCGAAAGACCGTGTGGATAGGAGAAGGAATTGTCCACACCCGTCGAGTCGGCGTTCTCCGTCAACCGCGTCTGCACCTGGCCGAAACGCATGCCGGATCGTTCGTTGAAAGCCCGGTACGCCACCACAACGTCGGCTATCCCAGTGGCCACCGCCATCGCCGCATGCTGCACGGTCGCGCACGCCGCGCCGCCGCCATAGTGGATCTTGGAGAAGAACTTCAGCTCGCCGATCCCGGCCGCGCGCGCCACCGCGATCTCGGTGTTCGTGTCCATGGTGAAGGTGGTCAGCCCGTCGACATCGGCCGGACTCAGCCCGGCATCGTCGAGAGCATCCCGTAACGCCTCGGCCGCCAGCCTCAGCTCACTACGACCGGAGTTCTTGGAAAAGTCCGTGGCGCCGATACCAACGATGGCGGCCTTGCCCGACAGCATCAGGCACCCCCGACCGTCAACGTCACTGTCGCGATCACATGGTTGCCAAGGCTGTTGCTACCCACAACCTTTACCGTTATCAGGCCGTCCTCGATCGCGGTCACCTCGCCGGAGAAGGTCACCGTGTCGTAGGCATACCACGGCACCCCCAACCGCAGTCCGATCGACTTGATCAACGCCGAGGGGCCCGCCCAGTCGGTCACATAGCGCTGCACCAAGCCGGTGTCGGTGAGGATGTTGACGAAGATATCCTTCGATCCCTTTGCCTGCGCCTTGTCACGATCGTGATGCACATCCTGAAAGTCCCTGGTGGCCAGGGCCGTCGAGACGATGAAGGTGGGATCGCCGTGGAGTTTGAGCTCCGGCAGCTTGGTACCGACATCCATTGTTGGGGCGCTCATGCGTCAGGCTCCCATGCGTAGAGGGTCCATTCCGGTCCGCTGGCACCAGCGGGGAAATCGATGTAGACGGTGCGAACCGGCATTCCGATCTCGACCTGCTCGGGCTCGACGTTGCGCAGCTCGCCCAACATGTGCACGCCCTCGTCGAGCTCAACCAAAGCGATCACGAAAGGCAGCGTGCGGCCTGGGACCTTCGGAGCGTGATGCACCACGAAACTGAACACCGTGCCCGTTCCGGTGGACACCACATAGTCGATGGGCTCGGCCTTGTCCTGCCATACCGCCGGCACCGGCGGATGCTGCAGGCTGCCGTCCGGACGCCGTTGGATCCGCAGCTCGTGGACTTTCACCCCTTCCCAGAAGAACGCGGTGTCACGCGACGACGACGGACGCATCATCGCATCGGGGTCCAGATCGTCGGGAACGTTGGTCGGCGCCGACTCGGTGCGGGGCTTGAATTTGAGAATGCGCCAGTTCATTTCAGCGACGTCTTCGTCACCAACGTGCCAGATGATGTGCTGGTTGATGAACCAGCCCTCACCCAGCGCGGTCTGTTTGGGGCCGACTACGTCACCCAATTCGGCGCTGATGCTGACCAACTCGCCAGGTTGCAGATAGCGGTGGTAGGTCTGCTCACAGTTGGTGGCGACCACCCCGATGTAGCCGGCGTCGTCGAACAGCTTGATGATCGGCGGCAATGGATCATCGTCGGCACGAACTCCGCCGAGTCCCATCATCGTCCACACCTGGATCATCGCCGGCGGCGCCACAATTCCCGGGTGCCCGACCGCGCGGGCAGCGGCATCATCGGCATATATGGGGTTTTGGTCGCCGATGGCCTCGACCCAGTTGTTGATCATCGGCTGGTTCACCGGATCCCGGCCCGCCCGCGGTTTACTGGGCCCCGCCGCCTTGACCTGCGCGACGATCTCGTGAATGTCGCTCATCGCGGCACCCGGGGCACTTTGAGGCCGGCGGCCGCGATCATCTCCCGCATGACTTCGTTAACCCCTCCACCGAAGGTGATGACCAGATTGCGTTTGGTCTGCGCGTCCAGCCACTCGAGCAGCTCGGCGGTATCAGACTCGGCAGGGTTGCCGTACTTGCCGACGATTTCTTCGGCGAGCCGGCCAACTCGCTGAACACGCTCGGTGCCAAACACTTTCGTTGCCGCAGCATCAGCGACGTTGATGTTCTCACCCGCGGCGGCCACCTGCCAATTGAGCAGCTCGTTGATCCGCCAGGTCGCGTGGATCTCACCGAGAGCCCGCCTGACGTCGTCGTGGTCGATCGGCGTGACACCGTCCCCACCCGGTTTGGCCGCCCAGGCCCGCACCCTGTCATAGATGCTGGCGAATCGGCCGGCCGGGCCCAGCATCACCCGCTCGTTGTTGAGTTGCGTGGTGATCAGGCGCCAGCCGCCGTTGGGTTCGCCGACCAACATGTCTGCCGGCACGCGCACGTCGTTGTAGTACGTGGCGTTGGTGTGGTGTGCGCCGTCGGACAGGATGATCGGTGTCCACAAGTAGCCGGGATCCTTGGTGTCGACGATCAGAATCGAGATGCCTTTGTGTTTCACCGCTTCCGGATCGGTGCGGCAGGCGAGCCAGATGTAGTCGGCATCGTGGGCGCCGGTGGTGAAGATCTTCTGGCCGTTGACGATGTACTCGTCACCCTGACGTACCGCCGTGGTTCGCAGGGATGCCAGGTCGGTGCCGGCTTCCGGCTCGGTGTAGCCGATCGCGAAGTGCACCTCACCCGCCAGGATGGCCGACAGGAATTTCTTTTTCTGCGCGTCGCTGCCGTACGCCTGCAGGGTGGGTCCCACCGTCTGCAGCGTCACCGCGGGCAGCGGCACGTCGGCCCGGTGGGCTTCGTTGACGAAGATCTGTTGCTCGATGGGACCAAACCCAAGGCCACCAAATTCTTTTGGCCACCCGACTCCGAGCTTGCCGTCTTTGCCCATTCGGCGGATCACCGCGCGGTAGGCCGCGTTGTGCCGGTCCTTCTCCATCGCCTTCATCTCATCGGAGGAGATCAGGTTGGAAAAGTATTGTCGTAGTTCGGCTTGCAGCTGACGCTGTTCGGGGGTCAGGTCGATGAACATTGCGCTCCCACCAAGTCTAGACGATGAGCGGGCCCGCCCAGGAGCCGGGATAGGTCTTTGATCGTGGAGTAGTACCGGTGCATCGGATAGGTGACGTCCATCCCCATCCCGCCATGCAAGTGGTGGCAGATCTGCATGACCGGCGGCGCCTGCGAGGTCACCCAGTACCCGAGGACATCGAGGTCATCGCCGGTCTGCGGATCGTTTTCCCGCCCTGCGGCCAGTCGCCAGATCACCGATTTCGCCGCCAAATCGATGGTGCGCGAAGCGATGTATACCTCAGCAAGCTGCGCGGCAACCGTCTGGAATGTCGATAACGGCTTGCCGAACTGCTTGCGGTTGGCCACATAGTCAGCGGTCAGGCGCAGCGCTCCCGCCACCAGCCCGTCGGCGTAGGCGCCCAGCATCGCCAACGCCAACTGATTGACCCTGGGCGCGGTAGCGCCGGCCAGGACGTCGGATTCGGATACCACCACGTCATGAAACGACACCGTGTATTCGACGGATCCGTTCGATGTCGGCGTAGCGACCAGCTGCACCCCATCGGCTTTCGGTGATACCACCACGACCGCACCGTCAGCGGTCACGATCAGCCAGTCGGCCTGGCCGGCGTAGGCGACGCCGAGTTTGGTCCCGGACAGCCGCCCATTGGCGAACCTGGTCGCGGGCCAGTCGGGTAACGCGACCCCGGGCTCGTTGAGCGCGGCGCTCAACACCGCGCCCTTGGCGACACCGGCCAGGAACCGATCCTGCTGAGCCTCGGAAGCCAGGTCGAGCAGCGGCACCACGCCCAGGCCCAGGGTTGCCAGCGCGGGCGTGACGGCGCCGTGGCGTCCCACCTCGGCGAGCACCGTGGAGACCTCCAGCAGGCCTACCCCATCGCCACCGAGGCGTTCGGGCACGGCAAGCGCCGTCACACCCCCGTCGACCAGCGCAGTCCAGGTCAGGTCACGCGCCAGCACCGACGTAACGACGTCGGCCACGGCTTGTTGTTCTGCGGTGGGCTCGAAGTCCATCGTTGGTATCAACTCCGTCAATGTGAAACCGGGCACTTGCCGGTGTAGTCAACCTGCCAATGCTTGATTCCGTTGAGCCAGCCCGACCGTAGCCGCTCCGGCGCCGAGATCGGCTTCAGGTCCGGCATGTGATCGGCGACGGCGTTGAAGATCCGGTTGATGGTCATCCGAGCCAAGTTAGCGCCGATGCAGTAGTGCGCACCCGTACCGCCGAATCCGACGTGTGGGTTCGGGTTGCGCAGGATGTTGAAGCTGAACGGGTCTTCGAACACCTCTTCATCGAAGTTGGCCGAACGGTAGAACATCAGCACCCGCTGGCCCTTCTTGATCTGCACGCCACTGAGCTCGTAGTCCTCCAGCGCGGTGCGCTGGAACGAGGTCACCGGAGTCGCCCATCGCACGATCTCGTCGGCCGCGGTCTCCGGACGCTCCCGCTTGTAGAGCTCCCACTGCTCGGGGTTGTCGGCGAACGCCATCATCCCCTGGGTAATCGAGTTGCGGGTGGTCTCGTTGCCGGCAACGGCCAGCATCACCACGAAGAACCCGAACTCATCGTCGGAAAGCTTTTCACCGTCGATGTCGGCCTGGATCAGCTGAGTCACGATGTCGTCGCCGGGGTTCTTGGCCTTTTCTTCGGCCATCTTCATCGCGTAGCCGATCAACTCCACCGAGGAGGCCTTCGCGTCGATATGCGCGAACTCGGGGTCCTCGGTGCCGGTCATTTCGTTGGACCAGTCGAACAGCTTGCCGCGATCTTCCTGTGGAATGCCGAGCAAGCCCGCGATCGCCTGCAGGGGCAGCTCACACGACACCTGCTCGACAAAGTCGCCCGACCCCGCGGCCGCCGCCGCCTTCGCGATGTTCTGGGCGCGGTCGTTGAGCTCGTCGTGCAGACGTCCGATCGCCCGGGGGGTGAAACCACGCGAGATGATCTTGCGCAGCCGGGTGTGGTGCGGCGCATCCATGTTCAGCATGACGAAGCGCTGGACGTCGATGTCCTCACGCGCGATGTCGTTCTTGAACCTGGGGATCACCCCGTTTTCGTAGCTCGAGAACACATCGCTGCGCCGAGACACTTCCTTGACGTCCTTGAGCTTGGTAATCGCCCAGAAGCCGCCGTCGTGGAAACCGCCACCCTGGCCAGGAAGTTGTTCGTCCCACCAGATGCGCTCAGCGGATCGCAGCTCGGCAAACTCTTCGACCGGCAACCGCTCGGCATAAATGTCGGGGTCGGTGAAGTCGAACCCAGGCGGAAGGTTGGGGCAAGGCACGCTAGTTCTCCTTAGTGACGAATCCCTCTTGCGGGGCGTGTCTGGCGATCCCAGGACACTAGTTGTCCTAGTGATGCTCTATTGCCAGTAAAACATGGCTTCACCGCTGACAAAAGGCAGCGAACCATCGTCGCTTGTCAGAGTAATGAAACGTGTTCTAGCCTGACCACATGGGTAACCCGGTAATCGTAGAGGCGACGCGCAGTCCGATCGGCAAGCGCAACGGATGGCTGTCAGGCCTGCACGCGACCGAGTTGTTGGGGGCGGTTCAGAAGGCATTGGTGCACAAGGCCGGGCTCTCGTCGGGTCTACAACCCGGAGATGTCGAACAGGTCATCGGCGGTTGCGTGACGCAGTTCGGGGAGCAGTCCAACAACATCAGCCGAGTGGCGTGGCTGACCGCCGGCCTTCCCGATCATGTCGGCGCCACCACTGTCGACTGCCAGTGCGGCAGCGGTCAGCAAGCCAACCATTTGATCGCCGGCCTGATCGCGATCGGGGCCATCGACATCGGCATTGCCTGCGGGATCGAGGCGATGAGCCGGGTGGGCCTGGGCGCCAACGCCGGGCCGGACCGCTCCGCAATCCGGGCCAAGTCCTGGGACATCGACATGCCGAACCAGTTCGAAGCCGCCGAGCGCATCGCCAAGCGCCGCGGGATCACCCGCCAAGACATCGACGCGTTCGGACTCGAATCCCAGTTGCGCGCCAAGCGCGCCTGGGACGAACACCGCTTTGATCGCGAAATCTCACCGATCGAGGCCCCAGTGCTCGATGAGCAGAAGCAGCCCACCAGCGAGCTGCACATGGTCTCTCGGGACCAGGGTCTGCGCGACACCACCATGGCGGGCTTGAGTGAGCTCAAGCCGGTAATGGAGGGCGGCATTCACACCGCGGGCACGTCATCGCAGATTTCGGACGGCGCGGCCGCCGTGTTGTGGATGGACGAGGAAAGGGCCAGGGCACTCGGTTTGCGCCCACGCGCCCGCATCGTCAGCCAGGCGCTCGTGGGCGCCGAGCCGTACTACCACCTGGACGGGCCGGTGCAGTCGACGGCAAAGGTGCTCGAGAAGGCCGGGATGAAGATGGGCGACATCGACATCGTGGAGATCAACGAGGCTTTCGCATCGGTGGTGCTGTCCTGGGCGCGGGTTCACGAACCCGACATGGCCATGGTCAACGTCAACGGCGGCGCGATCGCCCTGGGCCACCCGGTGGGATGCACCGGCAGCCGGTTGATCACCACCGCACTGCACGAGCTGGAACGCACCGACCAGAGCACCGCGCTGATCACCATGTGCGCGGGCGGGGCCCTGTCCACCGGCACCATTCTCGAGCAAATCTAGCCGTTCGGTGCGTGTCTCCGACGAGCGTCGCATCGAGGCCGCGCAGGCCTACATCGACGCGCTGGTCACCCATGACGCCGCGGTGGTGCCGTTCGCGGCCGGCTGCACCCGGATCGAACAAGGCATTCGAAACGGGTTCTCCGGCAATCACCTGCGGCGCAGCCTCAATCGTGGACCGCAGTACCGGGTGATTGCCGATACGACGCCGCCGGACTACCGCATCGTCGGCGATCGGGTGCATGCGGAGTACGACGTGTTGACCAAGGCCGCTTTCGGGAGCCGCCGTATCGCCTCACGGGTCGTCGAGACCTTCGTGATTCCCGCCGACAGTCCCAGCGGTAAAGCCGAGATTGAGCACATCAACGTCCGTTTCCGCCCATTCATTCAGCGATAGCGTGAGGGCACCGGCCGCCGAATGACCCGCGTCGTCAGCCACTAGCGACCTTAGGATGTTGTCATGCCGAAATCACCTCCGCGGTTTCTGAATTCGCCCTTCACCGACTTCTTCATCAAGTGGATATCGCGCATCAACACCTTCATGTACCGCCGCAACGGCGGTGAGGGCCTGGGCGGCACCTTCCAGAAGATTCCCGTCGCGCTACTGACCACTACCGGCCGCAAGACCGGCGAGCCGCGGGTTAGCCCGCTGTATTTTCACCGCGACGGCGATCGGGTGATTGTCGCTGCGTCCAAAGGTGGTTCGGCAAAAAACCCGATGTGGTACCTCAACCTCAAGGCCAACCCCAAGGTGGGGGTGCAGATCAAAAAGGAAGTGCTCGACCTGACCGCGCGAGACGCCACCGACGAGGAGCGCGCCCGGTACTGGCCGAAGTTGGTGGACATGTATCCCTCCTATGAGGACTACCAGTCCTGGACCGACCGGACGATTCCGATCGTCGTCTGCGAGCCCTAGCCCGAGAAGAACGCCCGACGCTTGAATCGGTGTGGCCGGCGATGACTAGGCGCCGTACACCGGAACCGATGGCCTTGACTTGGCCAGCAGGTCGGCCACCACAAGGCGCAGCTCGGCGGGATCCCACTTGGCACCTTTGTCGACCTCGGGTCCGTGCGCCCAGCCTTCGGCTACCCGGATCACGCCGCCCTCGACCTCGAAGACCTTCCCCGTCACGGCACCGGCTTCGGCGCTGGCCAGCCATACCACCAGCGGGGAGACGTTCTCCGGAGCCATCGCGTCAAAACCCTCGTCGGGTTTGGCCATCATCTCCGCAAAGACCGTTTCGGTCATGCGGGTGCGGGCCGCGGGCGCGATCGCGTTGACGGTGACCCCGTAGCGCCCCATCTCGGCCGCGCCGACGAGCGTCAACGCCGCGATACCGGCCTTGGCGGCGCTGTAGTTGGCCTGCCCGACACTGCCTTGTAGTCCCGCACCGGAACTGGTGTTGATGATCCGTGCGTAAACGGCCTTGCCCGCTTTGGAAAGCCCGCGCCAATACGACGCCGCATGTCGCATGGTGGCAAAGTGGCCCTTGAGGTGCACGGCGATGACGGCGTCGAATTCTTCCTCGCTGGTGTTGGCCATCATCCTGTCGCGCACGATGCCGGCGTTGTTGACCAGAACGTCCAGGCCACCGAACGTATCGACGGCGGTCGAAATCAGGTCGGCCGCCTGCTGCCAGTTCGATACGTCAGATCCATTCGCGACGGCTTCGCCACCGGCTGCAGTGATCTCGTCGACCACACCGTGAGCCGCGCTGCCGCCACCGGCGGGCGAACCGTCCAGGCCCACCCCGATGTCGTTGACCACCACACGCGCACCTTCGGCCGCGAAAGCGAGCGCGTGTGCGCGCCCAATCCCGCCACCCGCTCCGGTGACGATGACGACCCGTCCGTCGAGCAGGCCCATACTCGTTGCTCCTCTTCTCGTTATTTGTTGGCGCTGGATGCAGCCAGATACGGCGGCGGCTCGCCGCCACCGTGCACCTCGAGCGTGGCGCCACTGATATAGGAAGCCAGATCGGAAGCCAGAAACGCTGCGGCCCAGCCGATGTCCGCCGGTTGCGCCAGCCGCCCCAACGGGACGGTGGCGGCCACCCGGGCGATCGATTCGGCGTCGCCGTAGAACAATTCCGACTGCTCTGTCGCCACCATGCCGACCACCAGCGCGTTCACCCGGATCTTGGGCGCCCATTCGACCGCCAGCGTGCTGGTGAGGTTCTCAAAGCCGGCCTTGGCCGCGCCGTAGGCGGCCGTGCCCGGCGTCGGACGACGCCCGCTGACGCTGCAGACGTTGACGATCGACCCGCCAGTTGGCTGTTCTTGCATGAGCCCATAGGCATGCTGCGAAACCAATAGCGGCGCAAGCAGATTGAGTTCGACTATTTTGCTGTGGAACCTGGGGGTGGCCTCGGCCGCCAACGCGTAGGGCGACCCTCCCGCGTTGTTGACCAGCACATCGAGCCGTCCGTGCAGTTCGGCGATGGACCCCATCAGCCGCTTGACCGAATCTTCGTCGCGGATATCGCAACAGTGAAACTCATGAGGCGAGTTCTCGACAGCCCGGCGCGCACAGGTGATCACCGTCGCGCCCTGCTCCGCAAAGACCGAGCTGATACCGGCGCCTACGCCGCGCACGCCGCCGGTTACCAGAACTACCCGGCCGACCAGTCCGAGGTTGATGGCTTTGGCTGCTGCGGAGCGGGTCACTGCGCAAGCGTACCAAGCAAGTGCTTGCTTAGGTACCCAACGGCAAGCATCACGAAAAATGCCCGTGAAGCGTCCTCGGTGCATCACGTAAAAATGCCCGCGAAACGGTCGATCCTCGGCAGGCATGGGAAGTGGGCTGTCGATGTCGTCTCGGGCCGAGATCACCGCGAAGTTCGCCAGGGCGTATGTGGGGGCGCCGAAGGCGGACAAGGGGCAGATTCTGGATCAGGTGGTGGCGGTCACCGGCTGGTCGCGTGACAACGCCCGGCGGCGGTTGAGGGCGGCGGCCGCGCCGCCGGGAGCGGGTCGGCAGGTCGCCAAACGGACTCGCCGGCAACGCAATCCGAAGTACTCCTAGGATGCGCTCAAGGTGTTGCAGAAGGTGTGGGCGGCCTCAGGCGGGCAGTGCGGCCGGTACCTGGCCGCTTCCATGGCACTTCAGTTGGATGCTCTAGAACGCCACGGCGAACTGGTGGACGGCCGTGACCGTTACGGCCCGGCGGTGCGTGCCGAGCTGTTGGCGATGAGCAGCGCCACGATCGACCGCTACCTGCGCGGCGCCAAGGCCCGCGACCAGATCTCGGGTGTGTCGACGACGAAACCCTCCCGCTGCTGCGGTCCTCGATCACCATCTGCAAAGCAGGCGATGAGGCCGAAGAATCTCCGGGGTTCTTCGAAGGCGACACCGTGGCGCACTGCGGCCCGACACTGAAAGGTGAGTTCGCCCGCACGGTCAACCTCACCGACATGCACATCGGCTGGGTGTTCACCCGCACGGTGCGCAACAACGCCCACCCCCACATCCTGGGCGCCCTCAAAACCGGAATTACTAAAATCCCCTATAAGGTAACGGGTTTGGACTTCGACAACGGCACCGAATTCCTCAATAAGGCGGTCATCAAGTGGGCCGCGGACATGGAGATCTTCTTCACCCGCTCACGACCCTACAAGAAGAACGACCAGGCCACCATCGAGTCCAAAAACAACCACCTCGTGCGTCGCTACGGGTTCTACTACCGCTACGACACCGACGAAGAACGCGCCGTGCTCAACCGGCTGTGGCACCTGGTCAACGACCGGCTCAACTACCTGACCCCCACCATCAAACCCATCAGCTACGGCTGCAGCCGCGACGGTCACCGCCGCCGGCTCTACGACAAGCCCCAGACCCCTGGACCGGCTGCTGGCCGCCGGAGTCCTCTCAGCGGCCCAACAAACAGAGCTGCTCACCTACCGCAACAGCCTCAACCCCGCCGCGATCGCCCACCAGATCGCCGACCTGCAAGCCGCCCTGCTCAGACTCGCCAAAGACAAGACCGAACAGCTCTACCTCGCCGCCATACCCGCCGCTCTACCCGCCCTCAAAGCCGGCATCCGCATCAAAAGCAAGACCACCACCTGACCCCGATTTCGCGGGCATTCCTTACCTGATGCATGAACCAGGTTTCGCAGGCATCTTGACTCGATGCATCACGCCCAACCCCGTGCGGGAAGGCTCGAGTGGCGGTCAGGTCCACCACCGCCGAGCCCTACGGCGCGTGGGGGCCAAGCCCGCCGCTGCCGCCTTTGCCGCCCAAACCACCGATCGGCGGGATGTCGGGTGGCTCGCCGGGCAGACCGTCGAATCCGGCCCCGCCGTGTTGGTACATCACGCCATTGATGTAGAGGTCACCGCCGTCGCCGCCGTTACCGCCATCGCCACCCCGCGCCGGTGGGATGAGACCGGATCCGTATGCGCCTCGGCCCCCGTTGCCGCCGTCGCCACCCCACCCGGCGTTGCCGCCGTAGGCGTCGCCGCCGCGACCACCGTCACCGCCCACTCTGCCGAAAAGCCGAAGTGTTGTTGGGCCGCTCCCGCCGTTGCCACCGTCACCGCCGTCACCACCGTTGAAACCGCGACCACCATTGCCACCGTTACCGCCCCAACCTTGTGGGATAACTCCATGGTCGGTGGTGGAGCCGTTGCCACCGTTTCCGTCGTCGCCGCCGTCGCCGTCGATTCCAGCGACGCCCTGACCGGCTCTGGTGGACCCGTCACCGCTTAGGCCGCCGTAACCGCCCAGGTTGCCATAGCCGCCGTTGCCCCCGTCGCCACCGTTTCCGCCAATCACGCTCGCCAAAGTGGCGGCGTTAACGCCGTTAGCTCCGTCGCCACCGCGCCCGCCATTGCCCCCGGCGCCGCCGTCGCCACCCACGCCGCCAGCACCGGGGGCGCCGTCGTGATATCTCGGCGCGAGGGCATGACCGCCAGCGCCGCCGTCGCCGCCGAATCCGCCGAGGCCGCCGCGCCCCCCGTCCCCACCGGGACCGCCCGCCTTTCCCAACTGCGGCGACTCCACCGCGTCTTTGCCGTCGCCACCGGCGCCGCCGTGGCCGCCCTCGCCGCCGATTCCGCCCGCACCGCCCCAGCCGCCAAGGCCACCCTGCGACCCAGGGTCACCCCAAGATTGGCCGGGTGAGCCGATGCCGCCGGTTCCGCCGGTACCGCCGTTGCCGTAGTCCCCGGCATTGCCGCCCTTGCCGCCGGGCCCGCCATCGCTGCCCCGCCCGCCGGGCGCTTCGGTGGCCCCGGGGCCACCATCGCCGCCACGGTCACCGTCACCGATCCCGCGGGCATCCCCACCCGGACCACCCGCGCCACCGGCCACGGTGGGGTCAAACGAGGCCGCCCCGGGACTACCCGGCCCGCCATCACCGAACACCAAACCCCCATCACCACCGGCCCCGCTGGCCATCATGGCCGCACCCGAGTTAGCCCACCCGGCCCCACCGACACCACCAGCACCGATCAGCCCGGCATCACCACCACGACCGGCCGCCGCCCCGGGGCCGCCATCACCGAACAACCAGCCCCAGGCCTGCCCGCCACCACCATCGACACCCGCGACCCCCGCCGCCCCGTTGCCGATCAACTCCCGGCCGGTCAACGACGCAAACGGCGCATTGACCAGCGGATCGAGCAGCTCACCCGCCGGACTGGCCAGCCAGGCCTGCCCCAGCGTTTGCACCGGCTCCGCCAACACCTGATACTGCCCATCGGCCACCGCCGCCGCCGCGGCGGTCTCGGTCTCCAGATAGGCGGTCTTGGCCGCATCCAGGATCTGCACGAAACGCTGATGGAACTGCTCCAACTGGGCGCCGAAGAGCTGGTAATCCTGCCCCAGACCGCGAAACAACCCCACCACCGCCACCGACACCTCATCACCGCCGGCGGGCACCATCGTGGTGGTCGCCACGGCCGCGGCCGCGTTGGCCACCCGATCGAGGACCCGATACGCGCTAAATTCCCCACCCCGTCGCCCACCACCTGCGGGGCCACCCTGACCAACGACACCACACCCACCGCCCCTTCAGCCCACCACACCCAACACCGATCGGCCGACGATATCGACGCAGGTCAACGACCTATCCACGAATCACCAAGATCACCACAACACGAAAAACACCCACCCCGCCACTACCCCGACCCCCGTCGCAGCCCACCCACGACCGACTGCACCACCACCCCCCAACCACACCCCACAACGTCTCACCCATAAGAAAACGTGTGCACCCGGCCTTGCCTCCTGTTGATGGCCTTGGCCACTGCGAAGCGGTTCGCTGTGCTAGCATCCCAAGCAAGTGCTTGCTTAGGTAGCCCACCCCATAAGGAAGTCCCCAGTGACAATCACGTCCACCACCGCTGAACCGGGGATCGTTGCGATCACCGTCGACTATCCGCCGGTCAACGCCATCCCATCGCGCGGTTGGTTCGAACTCGCCGACGCCCTGACGGCCGCCGGAGCCGACCTGGATACCCGAGCGGTGATCCTGCGGGCCGAGGGCCGCGGCTTCAACGCCGGCGTAGACATCAAGGAAATGCAGCGCACCGAAGGCTTCACGGCGCTGATCGACGCGAACCGTGGCTGCTTTGCGGCCTTCCGCGCGGTATACGAATGCGCGGTGCCGGTGATCGCCGCGGTCAATGGGTTCTGCGTTGGCGGGGGCATCGGATTGGTCGGCAACTCCGATGTCATCGTCGCCTCCGAGGACGCCACCTTCGGTTTGCCGGAGGTGGAGCGGGGCGCGCTCGGCGCCGCAACCCACCTCTCCAGGTTGGTTCCACAACATTTGATGCGGCGGCTGTTCTTCACCGCCGCCACCGTGGATGCCGCCACCTTGCACCACTTTGGCCCGGTGCACGAGGTGGTGCCCCGCGCCGAACTCGACGAATCCGCTTTGCGCGTGGCCCGTGACATCGCCGCCAAGGACACCCGCGTTATCCGTGCCGCCAAGGAGGCGCTGAACTTGATTGATGTGCAACGGGTTAACGCCAGCTACCGCATGGAGCAAGGATTTACGTTCGAACTCAACCTCGCCGGAGTCGCCGACGAGCACCGCGACGCGTTCGTGAAAAAGTCATGAGCAACAAGACAACCACCCTCGATGACGCAGTCGGGCACTTGCGCAGTGGAATGACCATCGGCATCGCCGGCTGGGGTTCACGGCGCAAGCCCATGGCCTTCGTGCGGGCCATCCTGCGCTCTGAGGTCACCGACCTGACGGTGGTCAGCTACGGCGGCCCCGACGTCGGACTGCTGTGTTCGGCCGGCAAGGTCAAGCGGGTCTATTACGGGTTCGTCTCATTGGACTCACCCCCCTTCTACGACCCGTGGTTCGCCAAGGCCCGCACCAGTGGTGCCATCGAGGCCCGCGAAATGGACGAGGGCATGCTGCGCTGCGGGCTACAAGCGGCCGCACAACGCCTGCCGTTCCTGCCGATCCGCGCCGGGCTGGGCAGTTCGGTTCCGGACTTCTGGGACGGCGAGCTGGCCACGGTCACCAGTCCCTACCCGGCCCCGGAAGGCGGCCACGAGACCCTGATCGCCATGCCGGCGCTGCGCTTGGACGCGGCCTTTGCGCACCTCAATCTCGGCGACTGCCGTGGCAATGCCGCGTACACCGGGATCGACCCGTACTTCGACGACCTTTTCCTGATGGCCGCCGAGCAGCGCTTCCTCTCGGTGGAGCGCATTGTCACCACCGAGGAACTAGTCAAATCCGTACCGCCCCAAGCGATGCTGGTGAACCGGATGATGGTCGACGCGGTGGTGGAGGCCCCCGGCGGCGCCCACTTCACCACCGCCGCGCCCGACTACGGCCGGGACGAGAAATTCCAGCGCCACTACGCCGAAGCGGCGTCGACCGACCAGGGATGGCAACAGTTCGTGGCCACATACTTGTCCGGCACCGAGGCCGACTATCAGGCAGCGGTGCGCGAGTTTGGAGCGTCATCGTGAGTACCCGGGCCGAGGTATGCGCCTTCGCCTGCGCCGAATTGTTCCGCAACGCCGGTGAAATCATGGTCAGCCCGATGACGAACATGGCGTCGGTCGGAGCGAGGTTGGCCCGGCTCACCTTCTCACCCGACATCCTGCTGACCGACGGGGAAGCCCAGTTGCTGGCCGACACGCCACCTTTGGGCAAGATCGGACCGGTCGAGGGCTGGATGCCCTTTGGCCGGGTCTTCGAGACACTGGCCTGGGGACGCCGCCATGTTGTGATGGGCGCCAATCAGGTTGACCGTTACGGCAATCAGAACATCTCGGCGTTCGGCCCGCTGCAGCATCCGACCCGGCAGATGTTTGGCGTCCGGGGATCGCCCGGCAATACCATCAACCACGCAACCAGCTACTGGGTCGGCAGCCATTCCAAACGGGTGTTCTGCGAGGTCGTCGACATCGTCTCCGGAATCGGCTACGACAAGGTCGATCCCGACAACCCCGCGTTTCGGTTCGTCAACGTCTACCGGGTGGTGTCCAACCTGGGAGTGTTCGACTTCGGCGGACCCGAGCACACGATGCGGGCCCTGAGTTTGCATCCCGGAGTGTCCCCCGACGACGTTCGGGAAGCCACCTCATTCGAGGTACACGGCCTCGAGGACGCCGAACAAACCAGGACTCCCACCGACGGGGAACTGCAGCTGATCCGCGAAGTCATCGATCCGAAAGCGCTGCGCGATAGAGAGATTCGTTCATGAGATTGCGCACGCCGCTGACCGATCTGGTCGGCGTCGAGCACCCGGTGGTGCAGACCGGGATGGGTTGGGTGGCCGGTGCGCGGCTGGTCTCGGCCACAGCGAACGCGGGGGGCCTGGGAATCCTGGCTTCGGCCACCATGACCTTGGACGAATTAACCACTGCCATAGGCAAAGTCAAAGCCAGCACCGACAAGCCTTTCGGTGTGAACATCCGCGCCGACGCCGCCGATGCGTCGGACCGGGTCGACTTGATGATCCGCGAAGGTGTCAAAGTCGCATCCTTTGCCCTGGCCCCCAAGCCCGAGCTGATCGCGCGGCTCAAGGAAGCCGGAGCCGTCGTCATCCCATCGATCGGCGCGGGCAAGCACGCCCGCAAGGTTGCGGGCTGGGGCGCGGACGCAATGATCGTCCAAGGCGGTGAGGGCGGCGGACACACCGGACCGGTCGCGACGACGCTGCTGTTGCCCTCAGTGCTGGACGCCGTCAAGGGCACCGGCATCCCGGTGATCGCGGCAGGCGGTTTCTTCGATGGACGCGGGCTGGCCGCCGCACTTTCCTATGGCGCGGCAGGCGTGGCAATGGGCACCCGTTTCCTGCTCACCTCGGACTCCACCGTGCCCGAGGCGGTGAAACGACGCTATCTTCAGGCCGCGCTGGATGGCACCGTCGTCACCACCCGCGTCGACGGGATGCCACACCGGGTGCTGCGCACCGGACTGGTCGAGAAATTGGAAGGCGGATCGCGAGCGCGGGGCTTTACCGCCGCGATCCGCAACGCCGCGAAGTTCAAACAGATGTCGCAGATGAGCTGGGCGTCGATGATCAAAGACGGCCTCGCCATGCGACACGGCAGAGAACTGACCTGGTCGCAGGTGGTGATGGCGGCCAATACCCCGATGTTGTTGAAGGCCGGTCTGGTCGACGGCAACCCCGAGGCGGGGGTACTGGCATCGGGTCAGGTCGCCGGAATACTCGATGACCTGCCGTCGTGTGCGCAATTGGTCGAGTCGATCGTGCACGACGCGATCGAACATCTACGGGCCGCCGCAGCGCTGGCGTGATGCATCAAGTCAAGATGCCTGCGAAACCTGGTTCATGCATCAGGTAAGGAATGCCCGCGAAATCGGGGTCAGGTGGTGGTCTTGCTTTTGATGCGGATGCCGGCTTTGAGGGCGGGTAGAGCGGCGGGTATGGCGGCGAGGTAGAGCTGTTCGGTCTTGTCTTTGGCGAGTCTGAGCAGGGCGGCTTGCAGGTCGGCGATCTGGCGGGCGATCGCGGCGGGGTTGAGGCTGTTGCGGTAGGTGAGCAGCTCTGTTTGTTGGGCCGCTGAGAGGACTCCGGCGGCCAGCAGCCGGTCCAGGGGTCTGGGGCTTGTCGTAGAGCCGGCGGCGGTGACCGTCGCGGCTGCAGCCGTAGCTGATGGGTTTGATGGTGGGGGTCAGGTAGTTGAGCCGGTCGTTGACCAGGTGCCACAGCCGGTTGAGCACGGCGCGTTCTTCGTCGGTGTCGTAGCGGTAGTAGAACCCGTAGCGACGCACGAGGTGGTTGTTTTTGGACTCGATGGTGGCCTGGTCGTTCTTCTTGTAGGGCCGTGAGCGGGTGAAGAAGATCTCCATGTCCGCGGCCCACTTGATGACCGCCTTATTGAGGAATTCGGTGCCGTTGTCGAAGTCCAAACCCGTTACCTTATAGGGGATTTTAGTAATTCCGGTTTTGAGGGCGCCCAGGATGTGGGCGTGGGCGTTGTTGCGCACCGTGCGGGTGAACACCCAGCCGATGTGCATGTCGGTGAGGTTGACCGTGCGGGCGAACTCACCTTTCAGTGTCGGGCCGCAGTGCGCCACGGTGTCGCCTTCGAAGAACCCGGAGATTCTTCGGCCTCATCGCCTGCTTTGCAGATGGTGATCGAGGACCGCAGCAGCGGGGAGGGTTTCGTCGTCGACACACCCGAGATCTGGTCGCGGGCCTTGGCGCCGCGCAGGTAGCGGTCGATCGTGGCGCTGCTCATCGCCAACAGCTCGGCACGCACCGCCGGGCCGTAACGGTCACGGCCGTCCACCAGTTCGCCGTGGCGTTCTAGAGCATCCAACTGAAGTGCCATGGAAGCGGCCAGATACCGGCCGCACTGCCCGCCTGAGGCCGCCCACACCTTCTGCAACACCTTGAGCGCATCCTAGGAGTACTTCGGATTGCGTTGCCGGCAAATCCGTTTGGCGACCTGCCGACCCGCTCCCGCCGGCGCGGCCGCCGCCCTCAACCGCCGCCGGGCGTTGTCACGCGACCAGCCGGTGACCGCCACCACCTGATCCAGAATCTGCCCCTTGCCCGCCTTCGGCGCCCCCACATACCCCCTGGCGAACTTCGCGGTGATCTCGGCCCGAGACGACATCGACAGCCCACTTCCCATGCCTGCCAAGGATCGACCGTTTCGCGGGCATTTTTACGTGATCCACCGAGGACGCTTCACGGGCATTTCTCGTGATGCTTGCCGGCTGGTGGAGTAGTTGACGCGTGTCGACTACGCTTCTTCAGCTATGTCGACCATCGACGCCGTGAACCGAGCGGCACCGGATTCGTCTGCGCATCACGCTCTGCCCGATCCTGGCGAGACGGTGCCTAAGCTGGCCCTTCCCACCCTTGGGATCTTCCTGGCCGCACTCGGGTCCTTTGTCCTGACGACGGTCGGCTACATCGACGGTTGGGTCCCGTTCTGGGTGACGATTCCGGTCAACGCCGCGGTGACCTTTGTGATGTTCACCGTCGTGCACGACGCCTCGCATTACTCGGTCAGCTCGGTGCGCTGGGTGAACGGGTTGTTCGGGCGGCTGGCTTTTCTCTTCGTCGGTCCGGTGGTCGCCTTCCCGGCCTTCGGATACATCCACATCCAGCATCACCGCCACTCCAACGACGACGTCGAAGACCCCGACACCTTCGCCTCTTATGGTTCGCCGTGGCTGCTGCCGTTGCGCTGGTCGCTGGTGGAGTACTACTACCTCAAGTACTACATCCCGCGTGCTCGTAGCCGACCGGTCGTCGAGTTTGCCGAAACCCTGTTCATGTTTGCGTTGAGCATCACCGGCTTGACCATTGCGATCGTCACCGGCAATTTCTGGACGTTGGCGGTGGTCTTCTTGATCCCGCAGCGCATCGGACTCACCGTGCTGGCATGGTGGTTCGACTGGCTGCCTCATCACGGGCTGGAGGACACCCAGCGCACCAACCGCTATCGCGCGACCCGCAACCGCGTCGGTGCGGAATGGCTGTTCACGCCGGTGCTGCTGTCGCAGAATTACCACCTGGTACACCATCTGCACCCGTCGGTGCCGTTCTACCGGTACGTGCGCACCTGGAAGCGCAACGAAGAGGCTTACCTGGAACGCAACGCCGCGATCTCCACGGTCTTTGGCCAGCAATTGAATCCGGACGAGTACCGGCAGTGGAAGGAACTCAACGGCAGGCTCGCCAAGCTGTTGCCGGTGCGGATGCCGGCCAGGTCGAGTTCGCCGCACGCGGTACTGCACCGCATCCCGGTCGCATCGGTGGACCCCATCACCACCGACAGCACGCTGGTGACGTTTGCGGTGCCCGAAGACCTGCAGGACGCCTTCCGCTTCGAGCCGGGCCAACACGTGACGGTCCGCACCGATCTTGGCCGGCAGGGCGTCCGTCGCAACTACTCGATCTGCGCTCCGGCCACTCGGGCCCAGCTGAGGATCGCCGTCAAACACATTCCGGGCGGCGCGTTTTCGACTTTTGTGGCCAACGACCTCAAGGCCGGCGATGTGCTGGAGCTGATGACGCCGACCGGCCAGTTCAGCACGCCATTGAATCCGTTGGAGCGCAAGCACTACGTCGGACTGGTGGCCGGCAGCGGGATCACACCGGTGTTGTCGATCCTTGCGACCACGCTCGAGATCGAAGCCGAAAGCCGGTTCACCCTGATCTACGGGAATCGCACCAAGGAATCCACGATGTTCCGGGCCGAGCTGGACCGTCTCGAGTCACGCTATGCCGACCGGCTGGAGATCCTGCACGTGATGTCCAACGAGCCGCTGCACACCCCAGAGCTACGCGGACGCATCGACACGGAGAAGCTCAACAGGTGGCTGACGAGCAACCTGTCCCCAGAAACGGTGGATGAGTGGTTCATCTGCGGACCAATGGAAATGACCACCACTGTGCGTGACTCGTTGATCGAGCACGGGGTCGACACGGAGCACATTCACCTGGAGCTGTTCTTCGGTTACAACACAGCACCGGCGACCGATCACGGGTATGAGGGCGCAACCGTGACCTTCACCCTGTCCGGGCGGCAGGACACCTTCGATCTGAGCCCCGTAGACTCGATCCTGGACGGCGCGCTACAGCGGCGCAGCGATGCACCCTATGCCTGCATGGGCGGAGCGTGCGGCACCTGCCGAGCCAAACTCATCGAAGGCAACGTGGAGATGGACCACAACTTCGCGCTTGGTCAGGCCGAACTCGACGCGGGTTACATTTTGACGTGTCAGCCGCACCCGACCACACCGTTCGTGGCAGGCGACTACGACAGCTGAGGCGCCCATCGCGCCGGACGCAACCGGCGCGATACGACACCGCCGCGGGCCATCGGTCGGGTGGTCCGCACCCGGACGCCAGCGGGCTACGACCCGTTAATCCCGTCCACGCCGAGTAGCCCTCCGCTGCCGCCGGTACCACCGGTGCCGGCCGCCACGCCGGTTCCGCCGTTGCCGCCAGCGCCGAACAACCCCACGTCGCCGCCGTCGCCGCCGTCGCCGCCGTCACCGATGATCCAACCGTCCCCGCCGGCACCACCGTTGCCGGCGTTGCCCACCCATCCGGCCCCGCCGCCGCTGCCGCCGGCACCCGCGACCGTGCCCCCGGTACCGACGGCACCACCAATACCGCCGGCACCACCGCTGCCGAACAAGCCACCCGCGTTACCACCGGCACCACCGGCACCACCGTTGTTAGCGCTGCTGGACGTCGAAATCCCGCCAGCACCACCAGCGCCACCACCATCACCGAACAGCAAGCCCCCACTACCGCCCGCACCACCGGCACCACCAACGCCGTCGGCGGTGTTGTTCAAAAAGCCGACCGCGCCAGCCCCACCATTACCGACGGCACCACCATTACCGCCCAGCAACCCGCCGGCGCCACCAGTCCCACCGGCACCCCCATCACCAAGGCCACTGGCACCGCCGGAACCACCGGCACCACCGAGACCAAACCCGAGGCCACTGCCGGCACCGCCAGTACCACCAACACCGCCGCTACCACCGGCACCCAACGCACCATTACCGCCGACACCACCAAGACCGAACAACGCGCCACCGGCGCCACCCACACCACCGTCCCCACCCGTACCGAACCCACTAGCGCCACCGAACCCACCGGCCCCGCCGAAACCGATCAACCCAACGCCACCACCAGCACCGCCGTCACCGCCGCCAGCATTCTCAGACAGCGGGCCACTAAACCCGCCCGTGCCACCATTGCCACCCAGACCGATCAGCAGACCGCCACGCCCCCCGGCACCGCCCTGACCACCGAATGACAGACCAGGGTCGGTCGGGAACCCGACGCCGGTGCCACCCACGCCACCAGCCCCACCGACACCGAACAGCCCCGCATCCCCACCAGCACCGCCACCACCACCGGACCCCCGGTACCACCGGTCCCGCCGCTACCACCATCCCCACCGAACAGGCCGCCTCCTCCACCAGCCCCCGCCGGCACCGGCCCCACCTTGCCCGCCCCGCGCACCAGCCCCACCGGACCCCCACAACAGACCACCATCACCACCGGCACCAGCATTGCCGCCAACACCGGAGAAGCCGGTGCCACCAGTCCCGCCTATGCCACCAACACCGAACAATCCGGCATCACCGCCGTCCCCGCCGATCCCACCCGAGGGACCCTGCCCAAACCCGCCGAACCCACCACTGCCACCGATCCCCAACAACCACCCGCCACTGCCACCATCTCCACCGGCCCCGCCCACGCTGACCTGGCCAACCTCCGAGCCATTCGTGCCGCCCGCACCACCATCACCGCCAACACCACCGGTGCCCAACATCCCGGCCGCACCACCATCACCGCCGGCCCCACCCGCATTGGCGCCCGAACCACCGAAACCACCGGCCCCACCGTTAGCGAAGGACAACAGCCCCGCATCGCCGCCAACACCACCCACACCGCCAACACCCGCATTGCCGATACCACCCGTACCGCCACCACCACCAACACCAAACAGCCACGCCCGCCCACCAGCCCCGCCAGCACCCCCATTGAAGGCCCCAACACCCCCGGTACCACCAGCACCACCGTTACCCAACAACCACCCACCAGCACCACCAGCCCCACCCACGGCACCGTTATTCCCGAACATCTCGGTGTTACCACCAGCACCCCCGGCACCACCACTACCGATCAGTCCCGCATTGCCACCTGCCCCACCGTTTTGACCCTCCGCGCCCGACCCCCCGGCACCACCATTACCGAACAACAGCCCACCGTCGCCGCCGTTCTGGCCGGTCCCCGGGGCCCCGTTGGCGCCATTGCCGATCAACGGGCGCCCCAGCAGCGCCTGGGTGGGCGCATTTACCAGGTCGTATAGGGCTTGGAGCGGAGCGATGCTCGCCGCCTCGGCGTTCGCGTATGACGCCGCACCCGAATTCAGCGCCTGCACGAACTCTTGATGAAACGCCGTCACGTGGGAGCCGAGCGCCTGACACGCCTGGGCGTGCGCACCGAACAACGCCGCAATGGCCGCCGACACCTCATCGGCACCCGCCGCCACTATCTGGATCGTTGGCACCGCCGCCAGGACGTTCGCCGCGCTGAGCGCGGACTCGATGTCCGCCAAGTCCGCTGCCGCCGACTGCATGAGCTCGGGCGCTGCGATGAGATAGGACATCTGAGCCTCCCAATACGTGTCGACACACGCGCTCTTCCATCCGACGATCGCGCAGTCACGTCAATTGGACAGAGAAACAGTAGCAACGGGCATGAATAATCGTCTGGCATTGCGCAGGACGCGCCACACCGAAAATCCCGATGCCACAGGACTCACCGCGCGAGCCGAGTGGTTCACCCTTCGCAGCCCGAAACGCCGGCCGCTATAGCCGCTCGATGATCGTGACGTTGGCGGTGCCCCCGCCTTCGCACATCGTCTGTAGCCCGTAGCGCCCACCGACCCGCTCGAGTTCATTGAGCATGGTGGTGAACAGCTTGGCCCCGGTGGCACCCAGCGGATGACCGAGAGCGATGGCACCGCCATTGGGGTTGACCTTCTCGGGATCGGCCTTGATTTCCTTGAGCCACGCCAAAACCACCGGCGCGAACGCCTCATTGATCTCTACCGTGGCGATATCATCGATGGACAGACCGGTCTTTTCCAGCGCATGGCGGGTCGCCGGGATGGGGCCGGTGAGCATGAACACCGGGTCGGCGGCGCGAGCACTGATGTGGTGGATGCGAGCGCGCGGAGTCAGGCCGTGATCCTTGACCGCCTGTTCGGAAGCCAGCAGCACCGCGCTGGCACCGTCGGAGATCTGGCTGGCCATCGCGGCGGTAAGCCGTCCCCCCTCGACCAGGGTCTTCAAGACAGCCATCTTCTCCAGCGATGACTCGCGCGGCCCTTCGTCGACCCGGAAGGGCCCGGATTCCGTTTCCACACTAAGGATTTCGTTATCGAAGCGCCCACCCCTGATCGCCGCGAACGCACGCGCGTGGCTGGTCAGCGCATACTGCTCCATCTCTTCACGCGACAAATTCCACTTCTCGGCGATCATCTCCGAACCGCGGAACTGCGAGATCTCCTGATCCCCGTACCGGTGCAGCCACTGCTTGGATTCGTTGGTCGGCGAGCTAAAGCCGAATTGTTCACCGACGATCATTGCCGACGAGATCGGGATCTGGCTCATGTTCTGCATGCCACCGGCAACGATGAGGTCGGCCGTTCCGGACATGATCGCTTGCGCACCAAAGGAGATCGCCTGCTGGCTGGAGCCGCATTGGCGGTCCACGGTGACACCCGGCACTTCTTCGGGATATCCCGCCGCAAGCCAGGACAACCGTGCGATATTGCCGGCCTGACCGCCGATGGCATCGACACAGCCCGCGATCACGTCATCGACCGCGGCCGGGTCGACGTCAACTCGATCCAGCAGTCCCCGCCACCCCAAGGCACCCAGGTCGACGGGATGTACCCCCGCCAACGCTCCGCCACGCTTGCCCACCGCGGTACGTACAGCGTCGATGACGTACGCCTCCGGCATTTTCAGACTCCTTCTTTTTGGATCCCGCCCAGCACAATGGCGAGATACTTCTGCCCAACCTGCTGCGCGGTCAGCGCTCCGCCAGGTTTGTACCAGCGCACCGACACCCAGGTGGTGTCGCGGATGAACCGGTAGACCAGGTCCACGTCGAGGTCGGGCCGGAAGTAGCCCTCCTCGATGCCCTGATTGAGCACGTCGACCCACATTTTGCGCTGCTCTTTGTTGCGGTCCTCCAGGTAGGAAAACCGGGGCTGTGAAGACAGCCGTTGGGCCTCGTCCTGGTAGATGACCACTTGAGCGTGCCGATGTTCGATGGCCTCGAACGACGCCAAGAATAGGCCCTTGAGCCGCTCCAGCGGGTTGGGTTCGCCATCGACGATCTCGAGATAGCGAGCGAAGAGCCAGTCCAGAAACTCGCGCAACAGCTCGTCGACCATTTCCTCTTTGGAGGCGAAATGGTGATAGAGGCTGCCGGACAGGATGCCGGCTCCGTCGGCGATGTCACGGACAGTGGTGGCGCGCAGACCGCGCTCGGCGAACATCACCGCGGCGAGCCCCAATAACTCTCCTCGGCGGCTGTTAGCCTGACCGGTCACTCGTTCCACCCGATCAGCGTATCAACCAAGCGCTTGCTCGGCCAATGTGACTAAAGACCTCAATATCAGTAAAACGCACTATCCCCGCCTGACCACCGTCGTAGCATCTGCGCCGGAACACTCCAATTCGATTTCGGCACTGGCCGCATCGGGGGGCGGCGAGGCCACTGGCAGGAGGTCAGCCATGGTCAGTTTTCCGATGTTGCCCCCGGAGATCAATTCGCTGCGAATGTTCAACGGTGCGGGTTCTACGCCGATGCTGCAGGCGTCGGCGGCCTGGAAGGGCCTCGCCGAGGAGTTGGGCGCCGCGGCGGATTCGTTTTCCACTGTGACCTCCGGCCTGGCCGGACAGGCTTGGCAAGGCGCGGCATCGGCGGCTATGACGGCCGCGGCCAGCCCCTACGCGGGGTGGCTGAGTGCGGCGACGGCGCGGGCCGCCGGAGCGGCCGGCCAAGCCCAGGCGGTAGCCAGCGCATTCGAGGCGGCGCGGATGGCGATGATCCATCCGCTGGCCGTGGCCGCCAACCGCAACGTGTTTGTGCAGTTGGTGCGGTCCAACTTCTTCGGGTTCAATGCGCCGGCGATCATGGCAGCCGAGTCACAGTACGAAGAGATGTGGGCCGCAGACGTGGCCGCGATGACCGGCTACCACTCCGGCGTGTCGGCGGCGGCGGCGGCGGCAAGTTTGAATCCCTTCCAACAGTTGTTGCAGGCGCTGCCGAACATAGGGCTCGGCAACAAGGGCGGCACCGGGAACATCGGCAACGGAAACACCGGCAGCACCAACATCGGCAACGGAAACACCGGCAGCTCCAACTTCGGCGGCGGCAACGTCGGCAGCAGCAACATCGGCGATGGGAACCTGGGCAGCGGCAACTGGGGCAGCGGCAACCTCGGCAACGAAAACATCGGTTTCGGAAACACCGGCAACCCTCTCACCAGCTCTAATCCGGGCATCAACTTCGGCTTGGGCAACTGGGGCAGCGGCAACTTCGGCATCGGTAACCGCGGCGACCTCAACGTTGGCGCCGGCAACAGCGGTGACGGGAACCTGGGCTTTGGACTTACCGGCGACAATCTGGTCGGCTTCGGGAATGCCTACTACGACTCGAGAACCGGTCAGTTCACGTTCAATGGACTGAACTCGGGCAACGGGAATTTCGGAATCGGCAACTCGGGTACGAAAAATATCGGCTTCTTCAACTCCGGTAATGGAAACTTCGGCGTCTTCAATGCGGGCCTCTCGTCCACTAGCGCCTTCGGCAACTTCGGCGTCGGGAACTCGGGCACCGGCAACGTCGGTTTCGGCAACTCCGACATCGGCAACTTCGGCGTCGGGAACTCGGGTGTCCTCAACACCGGCTTCTTCAACTCGGCCAGTGGCAACACCGGCTTCGGCAACGCGGGCAGCACCAACACGGGCTTCCTGAATTCGGGCGACGTCAATACGGGATCCGGCAATTCCGGCCACACGAATACCGGTTTGTGGAATTCGGGCGACGTGAACACCGACATCGGTTCCACCGCCGACACCGGCGACACGAACTCGGGCTTCAACAATACCGGGAGCAATGTCTCGGGCTTCTTAAACACTGCCACCGGAACGTTTGCCGGCGACATCTCGGGCATGTTCAACCAGGCCAGCGGCGGCACCGTAAACGGCATCATCTCCGGCATCGGGAATACCGGCGTCGCGGACAGCCTCCCCGGGATTGGCGGCAACCTCACGGGGTTGTTCAACACGGGCAGCAATATGTCGGGCGTGTTCAGCCTGGAAGAACTGCTGAAACAGCTAGCGGGGTAACCGATTCGGTCGTCCGGCGCCCAGGATCGGACTTCGGCAACACATTTACCAGTGATGCGGTCGCGACAACCCGATCAGGGGTGCTGACTGGAGACCGAAATCACCTCTCCGGTCAGATAGCTCGAGTACTCGCTGGCCAGAAACGCGATGGTGGCCGCCACTTCCCACGGTTCGGCGGCGCGTCCGAACGCCTCACCGGCGGACAGCCGGTCGAGCAGCTCGGCAGAGGTGGTCTTGTCCAGGAACTTGTGCCGGGCGATGCTAGGTGACACCGCATTGATCCGCACGCCATAGTCCGCGGCTTCTATTGCGCTACAGCGAGTTAACGCCATGACGCCGGCCTTGGCCGCAGCGTAGTGCGACTGCGAGTGCTGCGCCCGCCAACCCAGCACGCTGGCGTTGTTGACGATCACTCCACCATGCGGCGCCTCACGGAAGTAGCGAAGTGCGGCTCGAGTGGCCCGGAACACCGATGTGAGCGTCACGTCCAGGACGCGATCCCACTCGTCGTCGGTCATATCGGCCACCGGGGTCTGCCCGCCCAACCCGGCGTTGTTGACCAACACGTCAAGGCGGCCCATGCCGGCGGTGGTCGAGTCGATCAGCGCGTCGACCTGTGCGGTGGAACTCACGTCGCACAGCACGCTTTCGACCCGGCCCAGTCCCAGCGCGGACAGTTCGGCGGCGGTTTCGCCGAGCCGTCGCTCGTGGTGGTCGGAAATCACCACGTCGGCGCCTTCGGCCAGGGCACGGCGCGCCGTCGCCGAACCGATGCCGGTGCCGGCCGCCGCGGTCACCACCACGACCTTGTCAACCAAAAGGCCATGTCCGGCAATTTCTTTCGGCGCTTCAGACAAGCTCATCCCTTGGCCTCCCGGGGCAGGCCGAGCACCCGCTCGGCAATGATGTTGCGCTGAATCTCGTTGGATCCGCCGTAGATCGTGTCAGCGCGGGTGAACAAGAACAGCCGCTGCCATTCATCGAACTCGCCGTCGGCCAGCGTCAAGCCCGGCTTGCCGATCACATCCATCGCCAGTTCGCCGAGACTGCGATGCCAGTTGGCCCACAGCAACTTCGAAACGTTGTCCTGGCCGGGCTGCTCAACATCCATGGTGGCCAGGGCATACGAACGCATTGCCCGTAGTCCGGTCCACGCCCGGGTCAGGCGTTCCCGGATGAACGGATCGTCGGCGGCGCCGGTGCGCCGCGCGAGAGCGGCCAGATCGGAAAGCTCACGGGCATAGACGATCTGCTGCCCCAGCGTCGAGACACCCCGCTCGAAGGTCAGCGTGCCCATCGCGACGCGCCAGCCGTCACCCGGTGCGCCGACCACCAAGTCAGCATCGGTGCGGGCGTCGTCGAAGAACACCTCATTGAACTCCGCGGTACCGGTGATCTGGACGATCGGCCGGATCTGCACGCCGGGTTGATCCAGCGGGACCAGCAGATACGACAGCCCGGCATGGCGTTTGGAGCCCTTCTCGGTTCGCGCGACCACGAAGCACCACTGCGAAAGATGAGCCAGCGATGTCCATACCTTCTGGCCGTTGATTACCCATTGATCACCGTCGAGTTCGGCGGTGGTCGCCACATTGGCCAAGTCACTACCGGCGCCGGGCTCGGAATACCCCTGGCACCACAGCTCGGTGACATCGAGGATGCGCGGCAGGAAGCGCTGCTGTTGTTCGGGTGTCCCGAAGGCGATCAGCATTGGCCCGAGCAGCTCTTCACCGAAGTGGTTGACCTTGTCCGGCGCATCCGCGCGCGCGTATTCCTCGTAGAAAGCCACGCGGTGGGCGGTCGAGAGCCCCCGGCCGCCATGCTCGACCGGCCACCCCAGGCAGGTCAGCCCGGCCGCGGCCAGATGCTGGTTCCAGGCCCGGCGTTCCTCGAAAGCCTCATGTTCACGTCCCGGCCCGCCGAGCCCCTTGAGCGTTGCGAATTCTCCGACCAGATTGGCCGCGAGCCAGCCGCGGACCTCCGCCCGAAACTCCTCGACGTCCTGCATGCCCTGTAGGCTAACCTACCAAGCACTTGCTTTGTTAGCCCCGGCGGTCGCCGCGTGAGGAGGAGCGTCGATGACCAGCGATCCCCGCACCGTGCCCACGGCGCTAGATCGGCTCGTGCGCCGGTTACCCAACCACGATGCACTGGTTACCGACGAGCGCAGCTTCACGGTTTCCGAGCTGCATGACGAGGTTTATCGAGCGGCGGCCGCGCTGATCGAGCTGGGCGTCAAGCCTGCGGCTCGGGTGGGCGTCTGGTCGCCCAACACCTGGCACTGGGTGGTGGCTTGCCTGGCGATCCACCACGTCGGCGCGGCGATGGTCCCGCTCAACACCCGCTACACCGCCGACGAGGCCGCCGACATCCTGGCCCGGACCGAGGCGCCCGTGCTGTTCACGATGGGACACTTCCTCGGCAGCGACCGGGTGGCCGGCCTTGACCGCAAAGCGTTGCCCGCACTGCGGCACATCGTGCCGATACCGATCGAAGAACCCGACGGCACTTGGGACGAGTTCATCGAGACCGGCACCGACACCGGCGCGGTGGCCGCCCGCGCCGCCGCGGTCAGCCCCGACGACGTCAGCGACATTCTCTTCACCTCCGGCACCACCGGGCGGAGCAAGGGCGTCCTGTGCGCGCACCGGCAGTCGCTATCGGCCTCGGCGTCTTGGGCAGCCAACGGAAAGATCACGGCCGACGACCGTTACCTGTGCATCAACCCGTTCTTCCACAACTTCGGCTACAAGGCCGGCATCCTGGCCTGCCTACAAACCGGCGCAACTTTGTTCCCGCATTTGACGTTTGATCCACTGCGCACCCTGCAGGCGATCGAACGACACCGCATCACCGTGCTGCCCGGCCCGCCGACCATCTATCAGACCCTGCTCGACCACCCCGCGCGCGACGACTACGACCTGAGTTCGCTGCGATTCGCGGTGACCGGAGCGGCCACCGTACCCGTCGTGCTGGTGGAACGCATGCAGTCAGAACTCGATATCGACATCGTGCTGACCGCTTACGGCCTGACCGAGGCAAACGGCATGGGAACCATGTGCCGAGCCGACGACGATGCGCTGACGGTCGCCACCACCTGCGGGCGGCCCTTCGCGGACTTCGAATTGCGGATTGGCCCCGACACCGGGGAAGTGCTGCTGCGGGGCCCCAACGTCATGCTCGGCTATCTCGACGACCCGCTGGCCACCGCCGCCGCGATCGACGCCGACGGCTGGTTACACACCGGAGATATCGGAGTCCTCGACGAGGCGGGCAACCTGCGGATCACCGACCGGCTCAAGGACATGTACATCTGCGGCGGGTTCAACGTCTATCCCGCCGAGGTCGAGCAGGTACTGGCCCGGCTCGACGGTGTCGCCGACGTCGCGGTGATCGGGATTCCGGACCACCGACTGGGCGAAGTGGGCCGGGCGTTCATCGTCGCCCGACCCGGCTTCAATCTCGATGAGAAATCGGTGATCGATTACACCCGTGAACATTTGGCGAACTTCAAGGCACCGCGCTCGGTTCGCTTCGTCGATACGTTGCCCCGCAACGCGGGCGGCAAAGTAGTCAAACCGCAACTGCGAGAGCTGGCCTAAATGGATTTGGATCTTGACGAAGAGACCCTGGCTTTCCAGGGCGAAGTGCGCGAGTTCCTGGCGGCCAACGCCGAGGTCATGCCGACCAAGTCATACGACAATGCGCAAGACTTCGCCCAGCATCGAGTTTGGGACCGAGTGCTCTTCGACGCGGGCCTGTCGGTGATCACCTGGCCGAAACAGTACGGCGGCCGCGACGCGCCCCTGCTGCACTGGGTGATCTTCGAAGAGGAGTACTTCCGCGCCGGAGCACCGGGCCGGGCCAGCGCCAACGGTACCTCGATGCTGGCCCCCACCCTGTTCGCGCACGGTACCGCCGAGCAGCTAGATCGCATCCTGCTCAAAATGGCCAGTGGCGAACAGATCTGGGCACAAGCCTGGTCGGAGCCCGAATCCGGCAGCGATCTGGCGTCACTGCGATCCACTGCCACCAAGACCGACGGAGGCTGGCTACTCAACGGCCAGAAGATCTGGAGCTCGCGCGCACCATTCGCCGACATGGGATTCGGGTTGTTCCGCTCCGACCCGTCAGCACAGCGTCATCGTGGGCTGACGTACTTCATGTTCGACCTGAAGTCCAAGGGGATTACCGTTCGCCCGATCGTCCAACTCAGCGGCGACACCGGCTTTGGTGAAATCTTCCTCGATGACGTGTTCGTGCCCGACCAGGACGTCATCGGTGCACCCAATGACGGTTGGCGCGCGGCGATGAGCACGTCGAGCAACGAGCGAGGCATGTCGCTGCGCAGTCCGGCTCGCTTCATGGCGGCTGCCCAGAAGCTTGTTCAGCTGTGGAAGGACGCCGGCTCGCCCCCCGAGTTCGCCAACCGAGTGGCCGATGCCTGGATCAAGGCGCAGGCCTATCGGCTGCAGACCTTCGGCACCGTGACCAGGCTGGCGGCCGGCGGTGAGTTGGGCGCCGAATCGTCGGTCACCAAGGTGTTCTGGTCCGACCTGGACGTGGATATCCATCAGACCGCGCTCGACATCCGCGGCGCCGACGCCGAGTTGGTCAGCCCGTGGACCGAAGGTCTGCTCTTTGCCCTTGGTGGTCCAATTTATGCCGGTACCAATGAAATCCAGCGCAATATCATTTCGGAGCGGCTGCTGGGCCTGCCACGAGAGAAGAAGTGATCCGTGGAATTTGCACTAGACGAACAGCAGCGCGACTTCGCGGCCAGCATCGACGCGGCCCTCGCGGCCGCCGATCTGCCCGCGGCAGTTCGGGCGTGGTCCGCCGGTGACGTCGCGCCCGGCCACAAGGTGTGGGAGCAGTTGGCCAACCTTGGCGTCACCGCGCTGACCGTGTCGGAGAAGTTCGACGGCCTGGGCGCCCACCCGATCGACCTGGTGGTCGCGCTCGAGCGCCTGGGCCGCTGGTGTGTGCCAGGACCGGTGGCGGAGTCGATTGCGGTGGCACCCGTATTGCTCGCCAACGATGACCGCAGCGCCGGTTTGGCCTGCGGTGAGTTGATCGCCACCGTCGCACTGCCGCCGCACGCACCCCGAGCCGTCGATGCCGATACCGCGGGCCTGGTGCTGGTGGCTGGCGAAAGCGGTGTCAGCGAAGCGGCGGTGGCGGACTGCCACGAGTCCATCGACCCCAGCCGCCGCAGTTACGACGTGACGGCCACTGGTGCTGCGTGGCAGGCAGATGTCAAGCGCGCCTATGAGTTCGGGGCGCTTGCCACCGCGGCCCAGCTGATCGGTGCCGCCGAAGCCTTGTTGGACGCCACCGTCGACTATGCCAAGCAGCGCACCCAGTTCGGCCGGGTGATCGGCTCCTACCAAGCGATCAAGCACAAGCTTGCCGATGTCCATATCGCGATCGAGCTGGCCCGTCCGCTGGTACACGGCGCGGCATTGTCGCTGCAACCCCGCGATGTCAGCGCCGCCAAGGTCGCCGCTGGCGACGCGGCCCTGCTGGCGGCTCGCAGCGCGTTGCAGACCCACGGTGCTATCGGGTTTACCCAGGAACACGACCTGTCGCTGTGGCTGCTGCGAGTGCAGGCGTTGCGTTCGGCGTGGGGTACACCAGAAGTACACCGGCGGCGGGTGCTCGAGGCGCTATGACCCCCGCCGGCGACGATGCAGAGCGCAGCGATGAGAAGGAGCGGCGGCGATGACCGAAGAGCGCGAGATGCTGCGGGAAACCGTCGCCGCCTTGGTGAACAAACACGCAAGCCCCGCGGCGGTTCGCAGCGCAATGGAGTCCGAACGAGGCTACGACGAGAAGTTATGGCGGCTGCTGTGTGAGCAGGTTGGCGCCGCGTCCCTGGTGATACCCGAGGAACTCGGCGGCGCGGGCGGCGAACTGGTCGATGCCGCAATAGTTTTGCAGGAGCTGGGTCGGGCACTGGTACCTTCTCCCCTGCTCGGCACGACGCTCGCGGAGTTGGCCCTGCTGGCCGCTGCCGAACCCGATGCCAAGACGCTGGCCGGGCTGGCCGAGGGCAGCTCGATCGGGGCACTGGTGCTCGACCCCGACTACGTGCTCAACGGGGATACTGCGGATGTCGTCGTCGCCAGCACCGAGGGACAAATGAGCAGGTGGACCCGTTTCAGCGCCCATCGGGTGGCCACCATGGATCCGACCCGCAGACTGGCCCAACTGCGCGCCGAGGAGACGGCTTTTCTGGGTGAAGACCCCGGCCTGGCAGATGCCGCGGCAATTCTGCTGGCGGCCGAACAAATCGGCGCCGCCGAACGCTGCTTGGAGCTAACCGTCGAGTACGCGAAGAGCCGGGTGCAGTTCGGCCGCCCGATCGGCAGCTTCCAGGCGCTCAAGCACCGGATGGCCGACCTGTACGTCGAGGTGGCCGCGGCTCGGGCCGTGGTCACCGAGGCCTGCACTGCGCCGTCGCCCACCAGCGCCGCCACCGCGCGGCTAGCGGCCTGTGAAGCGCTGTGCGCGGTGGCCGCCGAGGGCATACAGTTGCACGGCGGTATCGCGATCACCTGGGAACACGACATGCATCTGTATTTCAAGCGAGCACACGGCAGCAACCACCTACTTGCTTCACCGCCAGAGCTGCTGCGCCGATTGGAATCGGAAGCACTAGGAGCCGGGCCATCAATACCATGAATGCCGTGAACACCCACATCGCCCGTAGAGCGGGCATCCCACCGTTTTATGTGATGGACGTCTGGCTGGCGGCCGCCGAACGCCAACGCACCCACGGCGATCTGGTGAACCTTTCGGCGGGCCAGCCCAGCGTCGGCGCACCAGAGCCGATACGTGCCGCCGCGGCCGCCGCCCTGCACCTCAACGAGCTCGGTTACACGGTAGCGCTGGGTATTCCGGAGTTGCGTGCGGCAATCGCCGCGGACTACCACCGCCAACATGGAATCTCGGTCGAACCGGAGGCGGTAGTGATAACCACCGGCTCCTCCGGTGGCTTCTTGCTCACCTTCCTGGCGTGTTTCGATGTGGGCGACCGGGTGGCGCTGGCCAGTCCTGGCTATCCGTGCTACCGGAACATCCTGTCGGCGCTGGGCTGCGAAGTCGTGGAAATCCCGTGCGGGCCCGAGACCCGGTTTCAACCCACCGCGGACATGCTCGCCCAGATCGATCCGCCGGTGCAGGGCGTCATCGTCGCCAGTCCGGCCAATCCGACCGGAACTGTCATTCCGCCGGAGGAACTCGCCGCGATCGCGTCGTGGTGTGACGCCTCGGGCGCCCGACTGATCAGCGATGAGATCTACCATGGCCTGGTCTATGAGGGCGCGCCGCCGACCAGCTGCGCCTGGCAGACGTCGCGAAACGCGGTGGTAGTAAACAGCTTTTCCAAGTACTACGCGATGACGGGCTGGCGGCTGGGCTGGCTGCTGGTACCAACCGAGCTGCGTCGCGCCGTGGATTGCCTGACCGGCAATTTCACCATCTGCCCACCGGTGCTGTCCCAGGTTGCCGCGGTGTCGGCGTTCACCCCCGAGGCAACCAAGGAAGCCGACGGCAATCTGCGCCACTACGCCAGCAACCGCTCGACGCTGCTCGACGGGCTGCGTCGCATCGGCATCGACCGGCTGGCCCCCACCGACGGCGCGTTCTACGTCTATGCCGATGTCTCCGACTTCACCGACGACTCGCTCAAGTTCTGCTCAAAGTTGCTGGCCGACAGCGGCGTTGCCATCGCCCCTGGTATTGACTTCGACACCGCAGGCGGAAATTCGTTCGTCCGGCTGTCATTCGCGGGACCGAGCAAAGACATCCGAGAGGCCCTGCGCAGGATCGAGTCCTGGCTGCCGGAGTGCTAACCGGCCAGAGGCGTCACCGGTTTTCGGCTCCAAAACAGACCTTGTCGATGCGGGCCTCGAGCCGGCCGCGTTCTCCGACGTCAGCAACGTTGATGCCGAACCGGTCGCCCAGCGTGTCGACTACCGCGGCAGCGTCTTCCAACAGGATCTTCTCGGTCCCGCCGCGTCGGTGGATGGCCAAGTTGCGGCCCATCCAGTTCCACCGGGCATCGTCGGCGACGGTCGCGGCCATCAACCCGGTGACAAAGTGCGACGTTGGGTGCGTTGAGACGAACCAGCTGCCAACCCTGAGGTCGACTTGCGGCCGCGTCAGCGTGCTGAACTCATAGAGCGCCTGCCACTCGTCGCGGACCATCGCCTGCAGGACCAGCCCGTCGCCACGATCGTCGAGGCGATAGGGTTCCAGAGCTGTTTGCTGAACGGTGCCGGTTTCGAGCCGCAACGGAGCGGTCGGCGTCATCCCACCGAAGCCGACATCGACCAGGTACGGCCCTTGGCAGCCCGAGAAGGTCACCGCCAATACGGTGTGTGTTTGCGCTGGAGTCGGCGCATCCGGCGGGGCCAGCCACACCACACGTCCGGCTAGCCGCCTTACCCGATATCCGAGTTCGGCTAACACATAACCGATCAGCCCATTGTGTTCGTAGCAGTAGCCACCGCGACGGCGGTCCACCAGCTTGTCGGCCAGAGCTTCGGGACTTAGGTCATCGACCGGCACTCCCATCAACGGGTCCAGGTTCTCGAACGCGATCGCGCCAGTGTGTGCGCTCACCAAATCCCGCAATACGTCCAGCGTCGGGTCGGTTGCACCGCGATAGTTGATGCGGTCGAGGTATCCGGTCAGATCTAGCGCCATAGCGCCATAGCGCTAGGCGCGCCAATCGCCGCGCGACGGCCCAGCGGCGAACTTCCACAGGAAATACCCAAGGGGGTATTATCGGGAGCGCCCTACCCAACCAGGGTGAAGCGTCCGCGACATCGCCGCAGCAGTCGCGAGAAGGAGGAACCGTGGCCGACGTCGAGCTATACCTCGACCCGATTTGTCCGTTTGCGTGGGTCACCTCGCGCTGGCTACTCGAAGCCGCGCAAAGCACGCACACCCGCGTCACCTTGCGCCAGATGAGCCTGGCCGTTCTCAACGAAGGCAAGGACCTCGACGCCAAGCAGCAGCAGATGATGCAGCGATCACGGCAACTGGGACGGCTGTTCGCCGCGGTGACGACCAAGTATGGAGCGGACGCGTTCGCCAGGCTCTATGACTCGATCGGCACCCGCATCCATCTTCGCCGCGAAGAGATCACCCAAGGCGGCATCCGCGAAGCCCTCGCCGAGGCCGGCCTGGACGAGTCGCTGTCCGAGACCCTCGACGACAGCGGGCTCGACGACGAGGCCAGGCATGCACACCAGGCCAGCCAGGCTGCCGTCGGCGGCACCGCGGGCAGCCCGATCATCGCGGTCGACGGACAAGGCTTTTTTGGACCGGTACTCACCCGGATGCCCAGCGGTGCGGATGGCGTGCGGTTACTCGAAGCGGTGCTCACCGCCGCAAAAACCCCCGAATTCGCGGTCTTGCAGCGGCCCTACCAGGGGCCGCCGGTTCTCGATGGGACGGCCCGCTGATGTGTAGCCCAGTCAAATGCCGAACCTGCGGAAAGGTGACCTGGTCGGGCTGCGGGGCGCACGTGGATCAGGTTCGCGCGATGGTGCCGGAATCCCAGTGGTGCCCCGGCCACCCCAAGGACACCTCGAAACGGTTTTGGCCGCCGCGGCGCCCCCGACGACGGGATTTCCCGGCATTTGAGGTAGCGGGCAGACGGCGTCTCGCGCCGTCCGGTGAACCAACTACTATCTACGTACGTAGATAGTAGTTGGTTGGCCATCGTCACCGAACCCTCGAACTCGACGGGAAGGGAATCACCATGCCCCGCCGCCTGATCGCCTCGCTCGCCGGCATCGCCGCCGCATTGACCATCGCAGCATGCGGTTCATCCGGAACGGCCTCACCAGCGGGCGCCCCCGCGTCGTCATCGAACGCGGTGGCCAACCGGGCCGCGCATGTCCCGGCCCAACTGCAGTTCACCACCAAAACCATCGATGGGAAGCCCTTCTCGGGAGAGAGCCTGGCGGGAAAGGCCACGGTGTTGTGGTTCTGGACACCGTGGTGCCCCAAGTGCCAACAGGAAGCACCGATCGTGGCTAAAGCCGCGGCCGCCAACCCGGAGGCGACATTCGTCGGGGTGGCCGCCCGCGAGGAAGCCTCCGCGATGCAGGCCTTCGTCGACAAATACCAGTTAGGCGACGTGACCCAACTTGCCGACAGCGACGGCCAGGTGTGGTCCGACTTCGGTGTCACACAGCAACCGGCATGGGCGTTCATCTCCGCCAACGGCGAGGTCGAGGTGGTCAAGGGTGGACTGAGCGAAGCCCAGTTGACCGAGCGGGTCAACGGGCTCACCGGGAAATGATCAATACCGCGGCCCTGAGCTTTGCCCTGGGCGCCGGGCTGGTGGCCGCCCTCAATCCGTGCGGCTTTGCCTTTCTCCCCGGTTATCTGGGCTTGGTGATCGCCGGCAGCCAAGGCACCTCCCGACCGCGAGCGGTGCTGCGCGCCGGAGTGGCCACCGCGGGAATGTCGCTCGGCTTCCTCACGGTGTTCGGTGTTTTCGGACTGCTGATTTCACCGGTCATAGCTTCGGCCCAGAGATACCTGCCGTTCGCGACGGTGGTCATCGGGGTGCTGCTTGTCGGTCTTGCCATCTGGCTACTGGCCGGCAAGGAACTCAGCATCATCTTGCCCAAGAGCATGGGGGGTACGCCGACAACTCGGCTCGGTTCCATGTACGGCTACGGCGTGGGCTACGCCGTAGCCTCGCTATCTTGCACCGTTGCGCCGTTTCTCGCGGTGATCAGCACCACCTTCAAACAGGGCTCCGTACTGTCGGGGGTGCTGGCCTTCGTCGCCTATGCCGTCGGAATGACCCTGACGGTGGGCGTAGCGGCGCTCACCGTTGCGCTGGCCGGTTCATCTGCCACCGCAGCGTTTCGGCGCATCTTGCCTTTCGTGGGCCGGATCGCGGGCGTGATCGTCCTCATCACCGGCCTTTACGTCGCCTACTACGGCTACTACGAAATCCGGCTGTATTTCACCAGCGCCGAAATCGACGACCCGGTGATCCAGGCCGCAAGCACGCTGCAGGACAGCTTGATTCGGCTGGTCGACGGGCTCAGCCCGTGGCTGCTAGTGGGCGTCGCGGCAGCACTTGTCGCCGTCGCCGTGGGCTGGCACACCCTGGCGCGACGACGCGCCAGCAATCCCGCCGCGCAATCGCTGCCCGACCCAACATCATAGCCGACAAGCCAGTCCAAGGATCATCGGCGAAACCACCGCGAGACCGATGGTCGCCCAGAGCATCAACCGCTCCTGCCACCAACTGCGGCGCGACACCGAGCTGGCCAGCCGTTCGGCACGAGCCACCGTGGCGGTATTGGCCGCGCCCAATGCGGCCGGCGCCATGGCTGGCCCATCGGTCAGCGCCAACAGGCCGCGCAGTAACGCCATCTTGCCGTGGCTGCGCACCGCGACGTCGTCGGCGCACATCTCGAGAAGGTCGGCCACCACCTTTGCTGCCGCGGCGAACAGTGGTAGCCGAGGCAGGCTCGACGCCAGCGCCCGCAGCGCCATGAGCAAGTCGTGGTGGCGGCTGGCCAGGTGCGCGCATTCGTGTGCCAGCACGGCCGCCAGCTGCGGCTCATCGAGGCGGCCGAGCGCGCCGCTGGTGACCACGATGACCGAGTTCGGACGGCCGGTCACGCAGTAGGCCGCGGGCTGTGGCGCCGGGACCACAACCACGCCGGGCCAGTCGCTGGCTCCTCCGATCGTTCGGGCGGTCGCCGCGTGCAGCCGACTGGCGGATCGCTGGCGCCGCAACTGCCGGCCCATGCGCCAACACAAGATGACGGTGGCCACCGCTCCGGTCGACAGCACACCCACCGCAAGCGCCGAGGCGATCCCGCGCGGCAGGCCCAGTTCGCCGGCCAGGCCCAGCTCTTTGAGGCACAGGGCCAGGGCCCGGTGGCGCCATATGCTGTCCAATACCGCCGCGCCGAGGAACACCAGAGCGCCCACCCATGCGGCAATAGCGGCGAACACCGCGCTCAGCCATGACGCCACCGCCAGCCGCGGGTGCACCCCGGTGCCGGTAACCCGTCGCAGCAGCACCGGCCCTACCCAGATCAGGGCGGATGCGTACGCAAATAAGAGCAAAGCCGCGTTCATGACTCTTCCTGGTCGTCGATGATCCGGCGCAGCGCGTCGCGAACCCGCACAGCATCGTGTTCATCCATCTGTTTCAGAAAAAACGCCAAGACCAGGTCCGAATCGCCGCCGGCGTCGAAGGCATCGTGCATCAGGCGGGCGGAATGCTCTTCGCGAGTCATGGTCGGCCAGTAACTGAACGCCTTGCCCACCCGTTCGCGCTGCAACCAGCCCTTGCGGTGCAGATTGTCCATGGTGGACATCACCGTGGTGTAGGCAATCTGGCGGTCGTGAGCCAGGTCATCGAAGACGCCGCGTACCGTCACGGCCCCGCCGTGGTCCCATACGCGGTCCATGCTGACCGTCTCGAGTTCGCCGAAGCGCCGAACCTGCACGGCTCCTACTCTCTCGCACGTTCGCGCCGATCGCTATTCCGGTGCCGAACAACCGCGATATGCAGCCGATTCGCGCTTGTTTGATTTCTGTCAAATACGGGGAACCCGGTACAGACGACCACAGCACCACCGACTAGCACCGGAGCCCCTCATGAACAGCAGCATGATTTGGATCGTCGTCGGGGTAATAGCAGCGATAGTCGTGCTCGGCGGCCTGATCGTCGTGGCCAGCAGGACGCGGCGCCACCGCCGGCAACTGCAGGGCGAAGAGATTCGCGAGCAGGCCCGACTTCAGGCCGCCCAACTGGAACGACGTCAGGCACTCGCCGACGAAACCGCCGCCAAGGCGCGCGCCGCCCAAGCCGAGGCCGAGGTGAAGGCCGCCGAAGCCGCGCGGTTGCAGGAACGCGCGGCCCAACACCAAAGCGAGGCCGAAGCGACCTGGACGCAACTAGGTCCTGTCTGCTAATTGCGGACGCGGTGGTAGGTGATGATGGCGGCCAGGGTGACACCGCCGAGGTAGGTCAGGGCGTATTTGTCGTAGCAGGTGGCGACCGCGCGCCAGTGTTTGAGCCGGTTGAAGCTTCGCTCGACGGTGTTACGGTGCTTGTAAATTCGGCCTGAGAACCCCGGAGGCCGTCCTCCGTTGCGGCCTTTGGCTTTGCGGCGGGTGATCTGGTCGCTGCGCTCGGGGATGGTATGGGCGATCTTGAGCCGGCGCAGCTGTGCCCGCGTCGAGTCATGGGAGTACGCCTTGTCCGCCAGCAGGCGAAACGGGGCGTATGAGTTGCTGCACCGGGCGGCCAGCAATGGCCAAAGCATCGGATTATCACCGGCTTGACCGGCCGACAGTGCCAGGGTGACCGGACTGCACAGCTGGTCGGTCAAGGCGTGGATCTTGGTAGTCAGCCCGCCGCGGGAACGCCCAATGGCGTGGTCATCGGGCTCATCGAGATATTTCTTGTAATTCGACAGATCCCCCTGTGCGGCGCCCGGAGCGCGCTCCGGCTGCGTGTCGGTGGGCGCGCACACTGGTCGAATCGACCGACAACAGTGCGCCCAGGTCAGCGTCCTCGGCGTCGAGGTCAGAGGCGATCGCCGCGAAGATCCGCGCGTAGATGCCATCGACCGACCAGCGTAGATGCCTCTCGGCCACCGATTGCCAGGGACCGAAGTGCTCGGGCAGGTCACACCACGGAGATCCCGTACGGTAACGCCAGATAATGCCCTCCAGAGTACGTCGATGATCGTTCCACGGCCGGCCACGCCGCCGCCCCGCAGGCAACACCGCCACGATCAGCGACCACAAATCATCAGAAATCGCATGCGTCCGCATCACCCAAACAGCATCAGCCAAAACACCATTCACATTAAGCAGACACGCCCTAGACGAGCAGTGGCAACGCGCCGAGGACCTGGCCCCAGAAGCCGGGGAGCAATCATCGCAGACCGCTTCGCAAAGCGACGCCGTGGACACCGGTAGCAGCCGGTAAACGAAGGCGGGCGTAGCGCCACGGCGAAATTTTCCCCTTGATTTTCGCCGTGGCGTTGCGTTCGCGGGAAGAGGGAGGCAGCCCGCTAGAGCCAGGTGTCCTGGGTCGTTGCGGTCAAAAACGCTTCCAGGTCGTCACGCCACTGAGCGGGCGTGGTCTTGTCCGGTTCGATGCCCGTGTAGTCGCCCCGGTAGAACAGCAGCGGCCGAGGCTTGATCTTGGGCACTTCCGATAGCGAATGAACCGCGCCGAAGACCACGAAGTGATCTCCGCCGTCATGCACCGAGGCCACCGTGCAATCGATGTAGGCCAGCGACCCATCAATGATCGGCGAACCGAGTTCAGAAGGGCGCCAATCGATACCGGCGAACTTGTCGGGCTCCTTGGACCCGAACCGCGCCGACACGGACTTTTGTTTCTCGGTGAGCACGTTCACGCAGAACCGGCCGCTGGCCTCGATGGCTTTCCAGGAACGCGACACCTTGGTCGGACAGAACAAGACCAGCGGCGGGTCCAGCGACAGCGCCGCAAAAGACTGACAGGCAAACCCACTCGGCACGTCGTCTTGCACCGTGGTGATGATGGTGATCCCGGTGCAGAACTGTCCGAGCACGTGGCGAAATGTGCGCGGGTCGATCGGGTCAGCCGCCATTGTCGTCCGAGCTAGCCGCGAGCGCCGACCGTGAAGTCATGGCCCCACAGACTGACCGCTGTACTTTCCCGGGCGATCCAATCGTGGTCATCGACCTGTCTTCCCTCACAACCGAATTCAACATCGAACCCGCCGGGCGTCTTCATGTAGAACGACAGCATCAGGTCGTTGACATGCCGGCCCAGGGTGGCCGACATGGGTACTTTGCGACGCAACGCGCGGTCCAGGCACAGACCCACGTCGTCGGAATTCTGCACCTCGACCATCAAATGCACGATGCCGCTGGGCGTCGGTAGCGGCAGGAAAGCCAGCGAATGGTGGCGGGGATTGCAGCCGAAGAAGCGCAACCAGGCCGGCGCTCCGTCAGCGGGACGGCCAACCACCTGCGGCGGCATCCGCATCGAGTCACGCAGCTTGAAGCCCAGCACATCCCGATAGAAGTGCAGCGCCTCGGCGTCGTCGCGGGTGGTCAGCACGACGTGCCCCAGCCCCTGCTCACCGGTGACAAACTTGTGCCCATACGGGCTCACCACCCGCCGGTGCTCCAGCGCGGCGCCGTGGAACACCGCCAGCGGGTTTCCCGATGGGTCGGAGAACAAGATCATCTCGTCGACGCGGCGGTCCGCCAGTTCGGCGGCGGTAGCTTCCTTGTAGGGCGTGCCTTCCACGTCGAGCCGATTCCGGATTTCCTGCAGCCCTTGGGCATCCGCACATTCCCAGCCGGCCTCGGCTAACCGGTCCTGGGTGCCGGGCACGATCACCAGCCGGGCCGGAAAGTCATCCATGCGCAGATACAGCGCACCCTCGGTACTGCCTTTTCCCTCGACCATGCCGAGCACCTTGAGCCCGTACTCGCGCCAGACAGCCATATCGGTGGCTTCGATGCGCAGATAGCCCAGCGAACGGATGCTCATCTCGCACCTCCTAAGAAATCAATGGTCAACCGGTTGAACTCGTCAAACTTCTCCACCTGCGCCCAATGTCCGCACTGCCCGAAGACGTGCAGTTGGGCGCGCGGGATCGTTTTCAGCGCCACCAGCGCTCCGTCGAGCGGATTCACCCGATCCTCACGACCCCAGATCAGCAGTACCGGCTGACGCAGCTTGTAAACTTCGCGCCACATCATGCCGAGCTCGAAATCCGCTGCGGCGAAGGACTTTCCCATTGCCCGCGTGGCGGCCAGCGACTCAGGTGTGCGGGCCAGTTCAAAACGCTGGTCCACCAGCTCGGGGGTGATCAGCTTCTGGTCGTAGACCATGACCCGCAGGAACGCCTCGAGGTTCTCCCGGGTGGGTGCGACCGAGAACTTCCCCAGTCGTTTCACCCCTTCGGTCGGGTCAGGCGCAAACAGGTTGATGCTCAGCCCGCCCGGGCCCATCAACATCAAACGTCCGGCCCGGTCCGGGTAGTCGAGCGCAAAGCGCACCGCGGTGCCGCCGCCCAGCGAATTGCCCACCAACGGAACGCATCCCAGCCCCAATTGGTCGAACAATTCCTTGAGCGCCCTAGCCGCATAATGATTGAACTGGCCGTGCTCGGCCCGCTTGTCGGAGTGACCGTATCCGGGCTGGTCGACGGCCAGCACGTGGAACTGCTGGGCCAGCACCTCGATATTGCGGGCGAAGTTCGACCAGCTCGACGCCCCGGGTCCGCCGCCGTGCAACAGCACCACGGTCTGATCGTTGCCGGCGCCCGCTTCGTGATAGTGCAGCTTCAGCGGTCCGTCGACGTCGACCTCGGCATAGCGCGAGGTGGATTCGAATGTGTGCTCTGCAGTCTTGGACTGGGTCACTGTCATCAGACCATGGTGTCGCCGGCCGGCAACCCAAATTCGTTGTTCCCGAATATCACGTACGCACGCTCGGGGTCGTTGGCCGCATGCACCCGGCCGGCGTGCGCGTCGCGCCAGAACCGCTGAATAGGAGCGTCATTGGCCAGGGCGGTGGCACCGGAGGCCTCAAACAACCGGTCAATCGAGGCGATCGACCGGCCGGTGGCGCGCACCTGATCACGACGCGCCCGCGTCCGAAGGTCGAAGGGAATCTCTTTGCCGGCGGACAACAACGCGTACTCGTCACCGACGTTGCCCATCAGCTGTCGCCAGGCGGCGTCGATGTCGCTGGCCGCTTCGGCGATGCGGACCTTTGCGAACGGATCATCTTTGGCCTTCTCGCCGGCGAATGCGGCACGCACGCGCTTGCCCTGGTGCTCGACGTGCGCGTCGTACGCGCCGTAGGCCATCCCGACGATGGGGGCCGTGATCGTGGTGGGGTGCATTGTGCCCCATGGCATTTTGTAGACGGGTGCGGTGTTGGTCTGCAGCCCGCCCGCGGTGTGGTCGTTCATCGCCTTGTAAGACAGGAACCGGTGCCGTGGCACGAAAACATCTTTGACCACCACGGTGTTGCTGCCGGTGCCTCGCAGACCGACCACATGCCAGACATCGTCGATGCGGTACTCGGTACGGGGAATCAGGAAGCTACCGAAGTCGACCGTGCGGCCGTCCTTGATCACCGGACCACCCGCGAAACACCACGTCGCGTGATCACAGCCGGATGACCAGTTCCATGAGCCGTTGACCAGGTAGCCGCCGTCGACCACGACGCCCGCGCCCATCGGCGCATAGGACGAGGAGATCCGCGTCTTGGGGTCACTGCCCCAGACCTCTTCCTGGGCAAGCTGATCAAACAGTGCCAGATGCCAGTTGTGCACGCCGATGATCGAGCTCACCCAGCCGGTGGAACCGCACGCGCTCGCCAGCCGCCGCGTCGCCTCGTAGAACAGCGTGGGATCGCACTGCAGGCCGCCCCACTGCTCGGGTTGCAGCAGGGTGAAGAAGCCGACATCTTCGAGTGCCTGGACGGTCTCGTCCGGCAGCCTGCGCAGATCCTCAGTCGCTTGAGCCCGCTCCCGAAGCTGCGGGAGCAGATCATCGATGGCAGCCAGCACCGACTGCGCATCGCGCTGTTGAATCGTCGTCACTTACCTTTGCCTCCTGCGAGTGCGGACTGGGCACCGCGGCCGATGCGGACCCACGGAACAGCCGGGCATGGAACCTAGAGGAAGACTAGAACACGTTCCGATTTGTGTCGAGCAGAGTATTCCTGCACCTGCTAGCGATGTGAATCGAGTTTTCTATAACATGTTCTAGTCGAGACCAAGGAGAGGGCGGCTATTGACCGACGCAATTCCTGACGAGCCACTTGGCAGCCATGTCCTGGAACTGCAGATCGCCGGGGTCGTCGCCGAAACCGGCGACGCCCGGTCGCTGGTGTTCGCCGTTCCGGACGGTTCCGATGACCCTCGGATCCCACCGGAGCGCCTACGCTACGCGCCCGGCCAGTTTCTGACGCTTCGGGTTCCCAGCGAGCGCACCGGTTCGGTGGCGCGTTGCTACTCGCTGTGCAGCTCGCCGTTTACCGATGACGCGCTGACCGTGACGGTCAAGCGCACCGCCGACGGTTATGCGTCCAACTGGCTGTGCGACAACGCCCATCAGGGGATGCGCATCCATGTGCTGGCGCCGTCGGGCAACTTCGTACCCAAGACGCTCGATGACGACTTTCTGCTGCTGGCGGCGGGAAGCGGGATCACCCCGATCATGTCGATCTGCAAGTCGGCGCTGGCCGAGGGCAGCGGGCAGGTGACGCTGCTCTACGCCAACCGCGACGAACGCTCGGTGATATTCGCCGACGCACTGCGCGAGCTGTCGGCCAAGTATCCGGACCGGCTCACGGTGGTGCATTGGCTCGAGTCGCTGCAGGGACTGCCCAGCGCGACCGCACTGGCACAGCTGGCCGCGCCCTTCACCGGCCGAACCGCCTTCATCTGCGGCCCCGGCCCGTTCATGGAGGCCGCGCGCGTCGCCCTGCAGACCCTGGATGTGCCTGCCGGGCAAGTGCATATCGAGGTGTTCAAGTCGCTGGAGTCGGATCCGTTCGCGGCGGTGACGGTCGAGGACTCCGCGGCCGAACCACCGGCCACGGCGGTGGTGGAACTGGACGGACAAACCCACACCGTGTCCTGGCCGCGCAGCGCCAAGCTGCTCGACGTGCTGCTGGCCGCCGGTTTGGACGCACCGTTCTCGTGCCGGGAAGGGCACTGCGGCGCCTGCGCGGCCACCCTGCGCAGCGGCAAGGTGAACATGGAAGTCAACGACGTGCTCGAGCAGCAGGATCTCGACGATGGACTGATTTTGGCCTGTCAATCTCACCCGGAATCTGATTCGGTGGAAGTGACCTACGACGAATAGTCGCGGCGTTAAGTTCACCCAGACGGGTCGACGAGAGGACGCACGATGAGGCGGCTGATGACAGGCCTGGCGATTCCCGCGCTGATGCTCACCTTCTTGCCCAGTCCCACCTCGGCCGCGGCCAGCAATACCGCCACCACCCTGTTCCCGGTCGATGAGACCACCCAACTCGAGACGCACTCGTTCGTCGACTGCCACCCCAACGGCAGCTGCGACTTCGTCGCCGGAGCAAACCTGCGCACCCCAGAAGGCCCGACGGGGTTTCCGCCCGGGTTGTGGGCACGTCAAACCACCGAGATCAGGTCGTCGAATCGATTGGCTTACCTAGACGCGCATGCCACCAGCCAGTTCGAACGGGTGATGAAGCAGGCCGGCTCCGACGTGATCACCACCGTCTACTTCGGCGAGGGCCCACCCGACAAGTACCAGACGACCGGCGTGATCGACTCCGCCAGCTGGGAAACCGGCCAGCCGATGACCAACGTGAATGTCTACGTGTGCACGCACATGCAGGTGGTCTACCCCGGGGTCAACCTCACCTCCCCCAGCACCTGCGCGCAGACCAACTTCTCCTAGCGCTCCCGGCGGCAGCTAGCGCGGCAGACCCAGCAGCCGTTCGGCCGCCACGGTCAGCAGGATCTGTTCGGTGCCACCGGCAATCGTGAGACACCGGGTGTTGAGGAAATCGAACACGGCACGGTTCGCCACCAGACCGCCGCCGGCGGACACATCCATCATGTATTCGGCCAGCGCCTGGCGATAACGCACTCCGATCAGCTTGCGCACGCTGGATTGCGCTCCCGGATCCCGCCCGCCCATGACCAGTTGGGCGATGCGCTGATCGAGCAGTGCACCGGTTTGGGTGGCAACGATCAACCTGGCCAGCCGATCCTGCTGGCCGGTGTCGAGTTCCAGCTCGGCCAGCACCTCGAGCAGCTCTTCCATCGGGTTGCCCAGCGCCGTCCCGGTGGCCATCGCGACCCGCTCGTTGGCCAGTGTGGTGCGGGCCAGCCGCCAGCCGTCGTTGACCGCTCCGACCACCATCTCGTCGGGAATGAACACGTTCTCCAGAAAGACCTCGTTGAACAACGAGTCGCCGGTGATCTCACGCAGCGGCCGGATCTCGATCCCCGGCGCGATCATGTCCAGCAGGAAGTAGGTGATGCCCTTGTGTTTCGGGGCGTCCGGGTCGGTCCGGGCCAGGCACACGCCCCACCGGGCTTTGTGCGCCGCGGAGGTCCATACCTTCTGTCCGGTCAGCAGCCAGCCGCCGTCACCGCGGACCGCCTTGGTGCGCAGCGACGCCAGGTCCGAACCGGCACCCGGCTCGGAAAACAGCTGACACCAAAGGAAGTCACCACGCAGGGTGCTCGGTACAAAGCGCGCGATCTGTTCGGGCGTGCCGTGTTCGAGGATGGTGGGCGCCGCCCACCACCCGATCACCAGATCCGGCCGCACCACGCCGGCCGCCGCCAGCTCCTGGTCGATCAGCAATTGCTCGGCCGGGGATGCGCCGCGCCCGTAGGGCGCCGGCCAATGCGGTGCCAGCAGGCCGGCTTCGGCCAGGGCGACCTGACGCTTCTGCTCGGGCAGCGCGGCAACGTCTGCGACGGCCGCGGCGATCTCGGGACGCAGGTCGACCACCTCGGAAAGGTCGATGTCGAGGCGACGACGCACACCCGCCTGGGTCAACGCGGCGACGCGGCGCAGCCAGCGCTCGGCGCCGCCGAGGAATCGGCCGATGCTGTGGGCCCGGCGCAGATACAGATGAGCGTCGTGCTCCCAGGTGCAGCCGATACCGCCGAGCACCTGAATGCAGTCTTTGGCATTGGCCTTCGCGGCCGAAATGCCGATGCTGGCGGCCAGCGCCGCCGCGAGTGCGAATTGTTGGTCATCGGACTCCGCGGCCGCCCGGGCCGCGTCGGCGGCGGCCACGTCGGCCTGCTCGGCCCGGCAGAGCATCTCGGCGCAGAGGTGCTTGATGGCCTGGAAGCTACCGATCGGCTTGCCGAACTGCTCGCGCACCTTGGCGTAGGCCACCGCGGTTTCCAACGCCCACCGGGTGACCCCGGCCGCCTCGGCCGCCAGCACGGTCGCGGTCAGATCCTCGACCCGCTGCCCCAACTCGCCCAGCGACAGCGCCGGCGCCGCGGCCAGCACCACCCGGGCCAGCGGCCGGGAAAAGTCCGTGGCCGCCAATGGCTCCACCGCCACACCCTCGGCGGTGGTGTCGACGAGCAGCCAACTCGCCCCGGCCGGCAGCAGCACCACGCCGCCGGCGATAGCGCCCAGTACCAGCGGGGCGCTACCCGAGGCGAGGGAGGTGTTCTGGTCGAACTGCAGCTCACCCTCGAGCGCCAGCCCGGCGAACCGGTCGCCCAACGCCAGTGCGGCCAGCAACTGGGGTTCGGCGCCGGCCTCGGCCAGCACCGCGGTGGCCACGGCGGTGCCGGCCACCGGCCCCGGCACCAGCGCCTTGGCCGCTTCCTCGATCATGGCGCACAGGTCCTCGATGGTGCCGCCGGCACCGCCGTGGTCCTCAGGAACCGCAACGCCGAACAGACCCAGTTCGGCCAGGCCGGTGAACACCGGGCGCCAAGCGTCGGCGTTTCCCCGCTCAATTTCACGGCTCGCGGCGGTCGGAATCTCCCCCGCGGCCGCAGTTCGGGCCCAGTCGCGCACCAACTCGCGCGCCGCCAACTGTTGGTCGGAGACAATCGCTACCACCTGCAGTCCTCCGCGTCATCAATTTCACATTGCTCGAACATGTCCGAGAACCGTTCATACTTACTAGAACGTGTTCTAATAGTGCAGACGACCAACGTCAAGTTGGTGGCCATTAGGCCAGTACACGTCGTTGTCCCGGCTACGCGGAGGTGAGAAATTTACGCACAATATGCGTATCTTTTTGCAGCGATCCGCCCGGGAGAGGAGTTGCCCGCCAGATGTCGCCAGCGAACACCAACACTGGCCGTACTGCCGACGCACAACCTCGTGAGGTCGTGAAGGTGGCAGTACTGGCTGAATCAGAGCTGGGCTCGGAGGCACAGCGGGAGCGCCGCAAGCGCATCCTGGACGCCACCATGGCCATCGCCTCGAAGGGCGGCTACGAGGCCGTGCAGATGCGTGCCGTGGCCGACCGGGCCGACGTCGCGGTCGGCACGCTGTACCGGTACTTCCCGTCGAAGGTTCATCTGCTGGTGTCGGCGCTGGGCCGCGAGTTCAGCCGCATCGACGCCAAGACGGACCGGTCGGCGATGACCGGCGGCACGCCGTTTCAGCGGCTCAACTTCATGGTCGGAAAACTCAACCGGGCGATGCAGCGCAATCCGCTGCTCACCGAGGCGATGACACGCGCCTACGTGTTCGCCGACGCATCTGCGGCCACCGAGGTCGACCAGGTGGAAAAGCTCATCGACAGCATGTTTGCCCGGGCGATGGCCGACGGCGAGCCCACCGAGGACCAGTACCACATCGCCCGGGTGATTTCCGACGTGTGGCTCTCGAATCTGCTCGCGTGGCTGACCCGGCGCGCCTCGGCGACCGACGTCAGCAAGCGGCTGGATTTGGCGGTACGGCTGCTGATCGGCGATCAGCAGGCGACCGCCTAACACCGGTCAAGCCGGTGGGCCCGCGGTGCGGCCCCGGATCAGCTCGGTATCGAGCAGCTCGACGACCGGCAGACCGGATCGCGGCGGGTTCTGCAGCAGCTCCCCGGCGCGGCGGCCCTTTTGCAGGCTCTGCTGCGACACCGTCGTCAATCCCCGGCTGATCGCTTCGGGCACGCCGTCGAACCCGGTCACGGTCATCTGCCCCGGAACATAAATGCCGTGCCCGCGCAGGTAATCCATAGCCGATAAGGCCAAGATGTCCGCCGTGCAAATCAAGGCTGTGATCCGCGGGTTGGCTTCCAGCGCCACCTTGGCCGCGTCACCACCCGAGGTCGGCAGGTGCTCGTAGCTTTCCACAACGGTCAGCGATTCCGGATCGACACCGGCGGCGGTCATCGCCTCCCACACGCCCGTGATGCGCTCACGCTGCACATCGAAAGTCGGCGACTTGAGCCGCTCGGCATCGACCAGATCTTCGCGCCGGTCCCGGCCCAGGCGCATGGTCAACAGCCCGATCTGACGATGCCCCAAGCCCAGCACGTAATCGGCGATCTTGCGCATCGCCGCCCGGTCGTCGATGCCCACCCGGGACACCCCGGCCAGCTCCTTGGGCTGGTCGACCACCACCACCGGTAGCCGGCGCTGCAGAACCACCTGCAGGTAGGGATCGTCGTCGCGAACCGAGTACACGACGAAGCCGTCCACCCCGGCATTGAGCACTGCCGCGGTGCCATCCTCGAGGCTCCAGCTGGCACCGACGGCCACCAACAACAGCCCCTGCCCCAGCTCCTCGCAGGATTGCGCCACACCGGTTACGAAGTCGCGTGCCGCGGGGTCGCTGAAGAAGTAGGTCAGCGGCTCGGCCATCACCAAACCGACGGCGCCCGCTTTTCGAGTCCGCAACGAGCGGGCCACCGGATCAGGCCCCGGATAGCCCATCCGCTTGGCCGTGGCCAGCACCCGTTCACGCAGTTCGGCGGAGAGCTGGTCCGGCCGGTTGAAGGCATTCGAGATGGTGCTGCGCGACACCTTGAGTTCGGCTGCCAACGACGCCAGAGTCGCACGCCGCCGCGGAGTGGGACTCACGTTCGGTGAGGCTACAACGCCCCCGGCCGCACGGCCACGCGACGCAACCAGTCGAGCGTGATGCATCGAGTCAAGATGCCTGCGAAACCTGGTTCATGCATCACGTAAGGAATGCCCGCGAAATCGGGGTCAGGTGGTGGTCTTGCTTTTGATGCGGATGCCGGCTTTGAGGGCGGGTAGAGCGGCGGGTATGGCGGCGAGGTAGAGCTGTTCGGTCTTGTCTTTGGCGAGTCTGAGCAGGGCGGCTTGCAGGTCGGCGATCTGGTGGGCGATCGCGGCGGGGTTGAGGCTGTTGCGGTAGGTGAGCAGCTCTGTTTGTTGGGCCGCTGAGAGGACTCCGGCGGCCAGCAGCCGGTCCAGGGGTCTGGGGCTTGTCGTAGAGCCGGCGGCGGTGACCGTCGCGGCTGCAGCCGTAGCTGATGGGTTTGATGGTGGGGGTCAGGTAGTTGAGCCGGTCGTTGACCAGGTGCCACAGCCGGTTGAGCACGGCGCGTTCTTCGTCGGTGTCGTAGCGGTAGTAGAACCCGTAGCGACGCACGAGGTGGTTGTTTTTGGACTCGATGGTGGCCTGGTCGTTCTTCTTGTAGGGTCGTGAGCGGGTGAAGAAGATCTCCATGTCCGCGGCCCACTTGATGACCGCCTTATTGAGGAATTCGGTGCCGTTGTCGAAGTCCAAACCCGTTACCTTATAGGGATTTTAGTAATTCCGGTTTTGAGGGCGCCCAGGATGTGGGGTGGGCGTTGTTGCGCACCGTGCGGGTGAACACCCAGCCGATGTGCATGTCGGTGAGGTTGACCGTGCGGGCGAACTCACCTTTCAGTGTCGGGCCGCAGTGCGCCACGGTGTCGCCTTCGAAGAACCCCGGAGATTCTTCGGCCTCATCGCCTGCTTTGCAGATGGTGATCGAGGACCGCAGCAGCGGGAGGGTTTCGTCGTCGACACACCCGAGATCTGGTCGCGGGCCTTGGCGCCGCGCAGGTAGCGGTCGATCGTGGCGCTGCTCATCGCCAACAGCTCGGCACGCACCGCCGGGCCGTAACGGTCACGGCCGTCCACCAGTTCGCCGTGGCGTTCTAGAGCATCCAACTGAAGTGCCATGGAAGCGGCCAGGTACCGGCCGCACTGCCCGCCTGAGGCCGCCCACACCTTCTGCAACACCTTGAGCGCATCCTAGGAGTACTTCGGATTGCGTTGCCGGCAAATCCGTTTGGCGACCTGCCGACCCGCTCCCGCCGGCGCGGCCGCCGCCCTCAACCGCCGCCGGGCGTTGTCACGCGACCAGCCGGTGACCGCCACCACCTGATCCAGAATCTGCCCCTTGCCCGCCTTCGGCGCCCCCACATACCCCCTGGCGAACTTCGCGGTGATCTCGGCCCGAGACGACATCGACAGCCCACTTCCCATGCCTGCCAAGGATCGACCGTTTCGCGGGCATTTTTACGTGATCCACCGAGGACGCTTCACGGGCATTTCTCGTGATGCTTGCCGTCGAGTTTCTAATGGAAACGGTTGTCATTACTATTAGAGGTATGTTGCGGGTCAGGGTGGCACACGGGTTCTCGGCCATCCTGCTATCCGTGCTCGGCGCAACCGGTGTTGCGGCGTGCGGAACCGACCACGACGCGCACCCCGGCGCGGCCGCGGTGGTGGCATCAACCGATGTCTGGGGCAGCGTGGCGCGCGCCGTCGCCGGAGGACATCTCGCGGTGAATTCAATCCTCACGGACGCGGCTTCGGACCCGCACTCGTATCAGGCCAGTCCGGTCGACGCCGCCATGATCGCCGACTCCAGTCTGCTGATCTACAACGGCGGCGGCTACGACCCGTGGGTGGACAACGTGCTGGCCAACCATCCGGCCATCAACGCAATCGACGCCTACTCCCTGCTGGGAACCGATGCGGCACGCCCACCCGACGAGCACGTATTCTACAACCTGCACGTCGCCAAGTCCGTCGCCGCCACGATCGCCGAACGGCTGGCGATCATCGACCCGGCCCATGCCGCCGAATACCGGACCAACGCGGTCGAGTTCGGCCGCAACGCGGACGCCATCGTCGATTCCGAACGTGCCATCGGTGCCGAGCACCCGGCCGTAGGGGTCATCGCGACTGAACCCGTGGTGCACTACCTGCTAGCGGCCTCCGGACTGGTCAATCGCACCCCGGCCGCATTCGCTCAGGCCAATGAGAACGACAGCGATCCGGCACCCGCCGACCTCGCCTCGGTGCTGACCCTGATCGACCGCCGGGAGGTCGCGGCGTTATTGGTCAACCCGCAGACCGCCACCGCCACGACCGCCGGTCTGCAGGCCGCCGCGCACCGGGCCGGGGTGCCCGTGGCCGAAGTGTCCGAGACCATGCCGATCGACACCGACTACCTGACCTGGCAGCGCAACACCGTCGACCAGCTGGCGGCGGCGTTGCGGTCCGGCCGCTAGGCACGTCTTTGAACCAGTTGAACCAACCGGCAATTGCGCTGCGCGGTGCGCGGCTGGCATTCGGCGATCGGGTCCTGTGGGAGGACCTCGATCTGTCGGTGTCACGCGGCGAATTCATCGCCGTGCTCGGGCCCAACGGCACCGGCAAGACCTCGTTGCTCAAGGTGTTGCTCGGCGAAGTCGCGTTGAACGCAGGTGTGGCGCTGGTGGACGGCGCCAGCCTCGACACCGGTCGAACGCGCCGCGGTCATATCGGCTATGTCCCACAGCACCATCCGATCGACCGGGAGGTGATGCTGCGCGGGCGCGACCTGGTCGGTCTGGGTGTCGACGGATGCCGGTGGGGTGCGGTTGCGTTGCGCTCGGGCGAGCGGGCCCGTCGCCGCGAAGCCGTGCAGCGGGCGCTGCAGCAGGTCGACGGTGAGCGGCTTGCCGACGTCCGGGTGGGGCTGATGTCGGGGGGCGAGCTGCAGCGGATACGCGTCGCCCAGGCACTGGCAAGCGACCCGTCGTTGCTGCTGTGCGATGAACCGCTACTGGCCCTCGACCCGGCCAACGCCAACCTGGTCGCCGCCCTACTCGATCGCCGTCGCCGGGAGGCCGCAACCGCGGTCATGGTGGTCACCCACGAGGTCAACCCGATCTTGCCGTACGTGGACCGGGTGCTCTATCTGGTCGACGGACGATTCCTGATCGGCACCGTCGAGCAGGTGATGACCAGCCAGACCCTCTCGACGCTGTACCGCGCCGATATCGAGGTGATCAAAGTCGTCAAGGGCCCCCACACCCGCTATTTGGTAGTCGACGCCCAGGACGGGCTCCGATGACCAACGACCGGCTCGTCGACATGCTGGACCATCTGTTCGCGTTCGACATCACCGCCCACCTACTCAGACACGACTTCGTCCAGCAGGCACTGATAGCCGCCGCGTTGCTCGGGCTGGTAGCCGGGTTGATCGGGCCGTTCGTCGTGATGCGCCAGATGTCGTTCGGCGTTCACGGCTCGAGCGAGTTGTCGCTGACCGGAGCGGCGTTCGCGCTGCTGTCCGGGTTGCCGGTGGGCGTGGGCGCGCTGGTGGGCAGCGCGTTGGCGGCGGCACTGTTCGGCATTCTGGGCCAGCGTGCCCGCGAGCGTGATTCGGTGATCGGCGTCGTGCTGGCGTTCGGGATGGGCTTGGCAGTCCTGTTCATCCACCTCTACCCGGGACGGACCGGAACCAGCTTCGCGCTACTGACCGGCCAGATCGTCGGCGTCGGCTATTCCGGCCTGACCATGCTGGCGCTGATCTGCGTTCTTGTCGTCGCGGCGCTGGCGATCTGTTACCGGCCGCTGCTGTTCGCCACCGTCGACCCCGACGTCGCCGCGGCCCGCGGCGTGCCGGTGCGCACCCTGAGCATCGTTTTTGCCGCCCTAGTCGGCGTGGTGGCGGCTCAGGCGGTCCAGATCGTCGGAGCCCTACTGGTGATGTCCTTGCTGATCACCCCGGCCGCCGCGGCCGCGCGAGTGGTCACCGCACCGGCCGCGGCGATCCTGACCTCGGTGGTTTTCGCGGAGGTGGCGGCCGTGGGTGGCATCGTGTTGTCCCTGGCCCCCGGGGTACCGGTGTCGGTGTTTGTGGCCACCATCTCCTTCCTGATCTATCTGATTTGTCGACTGCTGGGGCGCCACCGCTGAGGCAGCGTTTATCCTGGTCGCACACGGTCGTCAAGCCGGGTGCACCGACTTGCGGCCGTCGTTGGGGGTCGTGAGGGGAGGAAATAGTGCGCCAGCGAGTCGCCGCGCTAGCGGCGCTGGTGGGAGGTGCGGGCATGCTCGTCACCGGTTGCGCCAACATCGTCGATGGCAATGCAGTGGCCGCGGATATGTCGGGGCCGTTGAACCAGACTCCGATCGCCGTTTCAGCGCTGGACGATCTCCTGCTCGACGTCAGCCAGATCGACAGCGCACTGGGCGCGACCTCGATGAAAGTCTGGTTCAACGCCAAGGCGATGTGGGACTGGCGCAAGAACATCTCGGACAAGAACTGCTTGGCAGTCGATGGCCCCGCCCAGGACGAGGTGTACGCCGGCACCGGTTGGACCGCGATGCGAGGCCAGCGGATGGACGACAGCGTCGATGATTCCAAGCGACGCAAGCACTACGCCATTCAGGCCGTTGTGGCCTTTCCCAGCGCCCACGATGCCAGCGCTTTCTACAACTCCTCGGTACGCAGTTGGGGCAACTGCTCGAATCGCCGTTTCACCGACGTCAGCACGGACCAACCCGACACCATCTGGACGGTCTCCGACGTCGTCAATGACAACGGCATGCTGAGCACCTCCCAGGTCCAGGAAGCCGGCGACGGATGGACCTGCCAACGGGCTCTGACCGTGCGCAACAACGTCGCCATCGATGTGGTGACGTGCGCCTACAGCCAATCGGGTTCGGTGGCGGCCGATGTTGCGCAACAGATCGCGGCCAAAGCCGCCAAACAGTAGGCCCGCAGCGGGCCATGCAGGTAACCGGCTGGGTTCCCCACCTGAGGCTGGCGCGGGGCGCGATGGCGCTGGCAGCGACGGCCGCTCTAGCGCTGGCCGGCTGTAGCACCACCGTGGCGGGCACCGCCTTGCCGGCCGCCAACCTGGGCCATGCCCCCACCACAACCACCAGAGCAGCGCCACGCATTGTGGCGGCGGCCGCACTGGAGGGGGCACTGCTGACTCAGCAACAAGTGGTGGCGCTAGTCGGTGGAACCAACATGTCGCTGGTCGGCGCGATTACCGGCACAGCCGACGGGTCCAAGGTCGTCGACGATCCCACCTGCCTGGGGCTGGCGTCGATCGGCGACACGTCCGTCTACGCCAACAGCGGCTGGGTCGCGATGCGCGGCAACCAGATGACCAGCCCCAATGTCGTACAGGCCGACGTCACACAGCTACTCACATCGTTTCCCGTCGCCGCCGATGCCGCCGCATTGCTACAGCGCGCGGGCCAGGACTGGCAGGGCTGCGCGAATCGGCGATACGGCTTTCACTCTTCCAACGGCAACCACAGCTACTTCAACACCGGACCTGTGATCGCCAGCGGCTCGCGCATCGAGGTGTTGCTGCGCCAACAGGAAGACACCCGATGGAGGTGCTCGCACGCGATGGCGTTGCAGGACAGTGTGCTCGCCGAGGCGCGGGTCTGCCTGATGAGCAAAAACACGACCTCGGCGCTGGAAAACTTCATCGACCAGGTGATCTCCCGGATACCCCAATAGTCCCCATAAGCTAGGCACGTGCCCTATATCGACCTCAACGCCGACTTGGGCGAAGGCTTCGGCATTTGGCAGTTGGGCGACGACGACGCCATGCTTGGAATAGTCACCAGCGCCAACGTGGCCTGCGGCTTTCACGCCGGAGAACCTGCCGGCCTGCTTCGCGTGTGCCGGGCGGCCGCCGAGCGGGGGGTGCGGATCGGAGCCCAGGTGGGCTATCGCGATCTTGCTGGCTTCGGCAGGCGTTTCATCGATGTGGACCCGGAAGATCTGGTCGCCGAAGTCGTGTACCAGATCGGCGCATTGCAGGCCATAGCCCAGTCTTGTGGATCCACGGTGTCCTACGTCAAACCCCATGGCGCCCTGTACAACACCATCGTGACCCACCGGGACCAGGCGGCCGCCGTCGCCGAGGCGGTACGGATGGTGGACGCCACGCTGCCGGTGCTGGGGATGACGGGCTCGGTGTTTTTCCAACAAGCGACCGACCTTGGGCTACGCACGGTCGCCGAGGCGTTCGCCGATCGCGCCTACCGGTCCGACGGACAACTGGTCTCGCGTCGCGAGCCCGGTGCGGTGCTGGCCGATGCCGCGGCGATCGCGCAGCGGGCGGTGTCCATGGTGGCCTCGGGCAAGGTCACCGCGGTCGACGGCAGGCAAGTCCCGATCACCATGGAATCGATTTGTGTGCACGGGGATTCGCCCGGCGCGGTGCAGATCGCGACGGCGGTGCGGGACCGGCTGACGGCGGCCGGCAACGAGATAAGGGCGTTTTGCTGATGCGTCTTCGATTCGGGCGGCCCGACCTCAAGCGCTATTCGCATCGGTTTGGCGTTCCCGCTGCCAAGCCCGATGCTGTGCTCTCGGCGATGTGGATCGGTGTGTCGACGGTGCTACTCGACGACGGCTCATCGGCGCTGATGACCGACGGATACTTCTCCCGGCCGAGCCTGGCGCAGGTCGCTGCCGGCAAGCTGGCGCCATCGGCGGCGCGCGTCGACGGCTGCCTAGCCCAAGCCAAGGCGTCGGAACTGGCGGCCGTCATACCGGTGCACACCCATATCGACCACGCGATGGACTCCGCACTGGTGGCCGACCGTACCGGCGCGCTGTTGGTCGGTGGCGAATCGGCGGCCAATATCGGGCGCGGCTACGGGCTGGCCGAGGATCGCCTGCTGGTGGCTGTCCCCGGCCAGTCGATGGAGTTGGGCGCCTTCGACGTCACCCTGATCGAGTCACACCACTGCCCCCGGACCGATTTCCCGGGGTGATCAGCGAGCCGGTGGTCCCACCGGTAAAGGCGTCGGCCTACCGCTGCGGTGAAGCCTGGTCGACACACATCCACCACCGACCGTCGGGGCGGCGGCTGCTGATCCAGGGCAGCGCCGGATTCGTCGCCGGCGCGCTGGACGGCTACCGCGCCGAGGTCGTCTACCTCGGCGTCGGCCAGCTGGGGCTGCAACGGCGGTCATACCTGATCGACTATTGGAACGAGGTGGTGCGCGCGGTCGGGGCACGCCGCGTGGTCCTTGTCCACTGGGACGACGTCTTCCGCCCGCTGTCAAAGCCGATGCGGGCCTTTCCTTATGCGGCCGACGACCTGGATATGTCCATCCGTATTCTCGATGAGTTGGCCGCACAAGACGGCATCCCGTTGCAGATGCCGACCGTGTGGCAACGCGAGTATCCCTGGGTGTAAAGACGTAAAGAGCTGCTGAAACTTGACACTAACGGTTGCGCTGCTACTGCTAGCGGTAGTCCTCGCGTTTGCGATAGCACGTCCGCGCGGGTGGCCCGAGGCGGTGGCCGCGGTTCCGGCGGCCGGCATCTTGATCGCGATGGGCGCCATCTCGCCGCAGCAGGCGGCGGCACAGGTTTCCGGGTTGGCCGGAGTGGTCGCCTTCCTCGGCGCGGTGCTGGTGCTGGCCAAACTCTGCGACGACGAAGGCCTGTTCGAAGCCGCGGGTGCCGCGATGGCGCGGTCCAGCCGCAGTTCACACGGGCTGCTAGGCCAGGTTTTCGTGGTAGCCGCGCTGATCACCGCGGCGCTGAGTCTGGATGCCACCGTGGTGCTGTTGACGCCGGTGGTCCTGGCCACCGTGCGCAGATTGCGAACACCCGTTCGGCCATATGCCTACGCCACGGCCCACTTGGCCAATGCGGCCTCGCTGTTGCTGCCGGTGTCAAACCTGACCAACCTGCTCGCCTACCGTGGGGCCGACATCTCGTTCACCAAATTCACCCTGGTGATGACGTTGCCGTGGCTGTTGGCGATAGCTGCGGTGTACGTGATCTTCCGCTGGTTCTTCGCACGGGATCTGGTCGCAGAGCGCAATCGTGAGCATGTGGGGCCACCCCCGCGGCCGCCGGTGTTTGTTTTGGTGGTCGTGGGGCTGACGCTGGTCGGGTTCGCCACCGCCGAGTCGCTGGGCGTGGCGCCCGCATGGGCGGCCCTGGCCGGTGCCTCCGTATTGGCGGTGCGCAGCCTGCGCCATCGCCACACCTCGGTAATCGAGATTGCCCGCTCGGCCAATGTGTCGTTCCTGGTGTTCGTGCTGGCGCTGGGGGTGGTCGTTCAGGCCGTCATGCTCAGCGGAATCGCTGACAAGATGTCCGCGGTGGTGCCATCGGGATCGGGGCTGACGGCGCTCCTGGTGATCGCCACGGTGGCCGCGCTGCTGGCCAACGTGGTCAACAACCTGCCCGCGACGCTGGTATTGATGCCGTTGGTGGCGGGCAACGGTCCGGCGGCCGTACTGGCCGTGCTGATCGGGGTCAACATCGGACCTAACCTGACCTATGTAGGTTCGCTCTCGAATCTGCTGTGGCGGCGGGTACTGCGCCAGCACAACGTCGAGGCCGGGGTCAGCGAGTACACCCGACTCGGGTTGTGCACAGTCCCGGTTGCGCTGGTAGCCGCGGTAATCGGGTTGTGGGTCAGCGTGCGACTGCTGGGCCTGTGATCGAGCTGGTGCGCGGCCGGCGTCAGGTTCTGCGCTGACGGGCGATTTCGGCGAGCACCACACCGGCGGCCACGGAGGCGTTCAGCGATTCGGTCGGGCCGGCCATCGGCACCGATACCACCTCATCGCAGGTCTGCCGCACCAGCCGGGACAGCCCCTTGCCTTCCGAACCGACGACCACCACGATCGGGTCGCTGCCGTCCAGGTCGTCGATGGCGGTGTCGCCGCCGGCATCCAGGCCCACCACCCGCACGCCGCGGTCGGCCCAATCCTTCAGGGCTCGGGTGAGATTGGTGGCCCGCGCGACCGGCATCCGGGCAGCCGCCCCGGCGCTGGTGCGCCACGCTACCGCCGTCACCGAAGCCGAACGACGTTGTGGGATTAGCACACCGTGGCCACCGAAGGCCGCCACCGAACGCACGATGGCGCCGAGGTTGCGCGGGTCGGAGATGTTGTCCAACGCGACCAGAAGCGCTGGCGGCGTATCCAATGCGGCAGCCAGCAGATCATCGGGATGGGCGTAGTTGTACGGCGGCACCTGCAGCGCGATGCCCTGATGCAGATGGTTGGCGGTCATCCGGTCCAAATCGGTCCGGGGCACTTCGAGGATCGGAATTCCGGAGTCGGCGGCTCGAGAGACGGACTCGGTCAGTCGCTCGTCCGCTTCGACACCAAGCGCAACGTAGAGCGCCGTCGACGGCACGCCGGCACGCAGGCATTCCAGCACCGGGTTGCGGCCGAGCACGGTTTCGGTTTCGTCAGTGCGGCCTCGGGCCGGCCGGCGCTGCTGCGCTTTGGCCCGCTTCGCGGCGGGATGGTTGGGCCGCATGTGTGCCGGCGGCGTGGGACCGCGCCCTTCCAGACGACGACGGCGCTGGCCGCCGGATCCGACGCTGGTGCCTTTCTTGGTGCCCGACTTGCGTATCGCTCCCCGGCGCTGAGAATTACCAGCCATCTACTTACCGTCACCACCCAACAGCCACCGCGGTCCGTCGGCGGTATCGGTGACCTCGATACCGGCGTTCTTGAGGCGGTTGCGAATCTCATCGGCCAGCGCCCAGTTACGCTCTTCGCGCGCCTTCTGGCGGTTCTCCAACTCGGCCTGGACCAGCACGTCGACGGCCGCCAGGGCGGCCGACGTCTCGTCCCGAGATTCCCAGCGTTCGTCGAGCGGGTCGCAGCCCAGGATGCCCATCATCGCGCGAATTGAGCTGGCGCTTTGCAGCGCTGCATCGTGGTCACCGGCGTCGAGTGCGCGGTTGCCTTCGGCGCGGGTGTGGTGAATTTCGGCCAGCGCGATCGGGACCGAAAGATCGTCGTCGAGCGCTGCGGCGAATCGCGGCGTCCAGTCACCCACAACGACGGCACCGGCCCGGCTGCGCACCCGGTGCAGGAACTCCTCAACCCCGACGTAGGCGTTCACCGCGTCCTGCAGGGCGATATCGGAGAACTCGAGCATCGACCGATAGTGGGCGCTACCCAGGTAGTAGCGCAATTCGGCCGGGCGGACCCGCTGCAGCATGGTCGGAATCGCCAACACGTTGCCCAGCGACTTGCTCATCTTTTCCCCGGCCATGGTCACCCACCCGTTGTGCAACCAATAGCGGGCGAACCCGGCGCCGGCGGCCCGGCTCTGCGCAATCTCATTCTCGTGATGGGGAAAGATCAAATCCATCCCACCGCAATGGATGTCGAACTGTGTGCCGAGGTAGGTGCGAGCCATGGCGGAGCATTCCAGGTGCCAGCCCGGGCGCCCGCGGCCCCATGGCGTCGGCCAGGACGGCTCGCCCGGTTTCGCACCCTTCCACAGGGTGAAATCGCGCTGGTCATGCTTACCGGTCGCCACCCCCTCGCCCTGATGGACGTCGTCGACCTTGTGCCCGGACAGCTGGCCGTAATCGGGATAGCTCAGGACATCGAAATAGACGTCGCCACCACCGGCATAGGCGTGGCCCCGTTCGATCAACCGCTCGATCAGCTCAACCATCTGAGTCACGTGGCCGGTGGCCCTGGGCTCCGCTGACGGCGGAAGGACGTCCAGCGCGTCGTAGGCCGCGGTAAACGCACGCTCGTAGGTGGCGGCCCATTCCCACCACGGGCGCTCGGCAGCGGCGGCCTTGTTGAGGATCTTGTCGTCGATGTCGGTCACATTGCGGATGAAGGCGACGTCAAAACCCCGTGCCATCAGCCAGCGCCGCAGGATGTCGAAGGCAACCCCGCTGCGGACGTGCCCGATGTGGGGAAGACCCTGCACCGTCGCTCCGCAGAGGTAGATGGAGACGTGGCCCTCGCGCAGCGGAACGAAATCACGCACGGCACCTGCCGCCGTGTCATGTAGCCGCAAGCCGGCACGTTCGGTCACGGCGTGCCAGCTTACTGCCTGCGCGATATGCGATGGCGGCAAGCGTCGCGCTGAGCCCTACTGGGATCCCAGCGGATCACGCAGGGAAACCACCAATGCCGTCGCGATCGCGGCCAAACCTTCGCCGCGTCCGGTCAGGCCAAGTCCGTCAGTGGTGGTGGCCGATACCGACACCGGGGCGTTGAGCGATCGGGACAACACCGCCTGGGCCTCGTAACGTCGCCAGCCGATCTTCGGCCGCTTGCCGACCACCTGCACGGAGGCGTTGCCGACCCGATAGCCGTGCTGCGTGATCAGCTCGACCACATGACGCAGCATGGTGGCGCCGCTGACCCCTTCCCAGCGTGGATCACCGACGCCGAACACGTCACCGATGTCGCCCAGCCCGGCCGCCGACAACACGGCATCACACAGCGCATGCGCGGCGACGTCCCCGTCGGAATGCCCGGCGCAGCCGTCGGCGCTCGGGAACAGCAGCCCCACCAGCCAGCATGGTCTTCCGGGCTCGATCGGGTGAACGTCAACACCCAGGCCCACTCGGGGTAGGCCGTTCACCCGCGCACAACCGCGTGGGCCAGCAACAGATCGAGACGGTTGGTGATCTTGAACGCCAGCGGGTCGCCGGCAACCACGTGCACCTGCCCACCGACATGCTCAACCAGCGATGCGTCATCGGTGAAGGCGGCGACGCCCGCGTGTCGGTAGGCGCGCAGCAGCAGTTCGGTGGAGAACCCCTGCGGGGTCTGCACCGCCCTCAGCCCCGCGCGTTCCGGCGTACCCAGAACCACCCCATTGGCATCCACAGCCTTGATTGTGTCAGTGAGCGGCAGCACCGGTACGACCGCGGCATGGCCAGCCCGCAACATGTCGACCAACCGCACGACCAGTGCCGGCGGCGTCAGCGCCCGCGCAGCGTCATGGACAAGTACGAATTCCGGCGAGACGCCGGCAGACAAGGCGGACAAGGCCCGGCTCACACTTTCGGTGCGATCGGCGCCGCCGGCCACAATGGTGGCCTCGCGGCCCAGGATCAGCTTTGCCTCGTCGGTGCGATCTGGGGGTACCGCCACCACGACGGTGTCCACCACCCCGGATTCGAGCAAGCCCCTGACGGCTCGCTCAACCAGAGTTTGGCCTTCGAGTTGATAGAACGCCTTAGGCACGCCAGCCGCGAGCCGCTGACCCGACCCTGCGGCCGGAACAATCGCGGCGACGCCCTGGGTTCCCCCGGCCACCTAACGACTCGGGATATCAGGAAGCGGCGGCCAAAACCTCGTCGAGGATTGTTTCCGCTTTAGCGTCATCGGTGCTTTCGGCGAGAGCCAGTTCGCCGACCAGAATCTGGCGGGCTTTTGCCAGCATGCGCTTCTCGCCGGCCGACAGGCCGCGCTCCTGGTCGCGACGCCACAGATCGCGGACAACCTCGGCCACCTTGTTTACATCGCCCGAAGCGAGTTTCTCCAGGTTGGCCTTGTAACGACGGGACCAGTTGGTCGGCTCTTCGGTGTGCGGGGCGCGCAGAACCTGGAAGACTTTGTCGAGACCTTCCTGACCGACGACATCGCGAACTCCGACGTACTCAGCGTTCTCAGCGGGCACTCGAACCGTCAGGTCGCCCTGCGCCACCTTCAACACGAGATACTCTTTTTGTTCCCCTTTGATAGTTCGGGTTTCGATCGCCTCGACTAACGCAGCACCGTGGTGTGGGTAGACAACGGTGTCACCGACCTTGAAGATCATCTGATTTAGGCCCCTTTCGTCACTCCATGCTAACACGCCCCCCTAACGACTGCGGTCCAACGGTGCAGGTCAGGGGCATCGCGGCTCAACATTGGGGGTTGACAGGAGGTGCAAGACGTGCATCGTCCAGCCCTGTTCGCGGCCGCTTCGACGACCCCCGACACGCCCACAGCCAGCGAACATGCGACCGCCCACCCAAACCCGACAACCGGGAAGACATCCCGTCTCACTACGGCTGGACCAAGCCGAGGCTCACCACCCCGGCGGCCCTGATCGGGGCGCCGATCAGGCGGGTCTGGCGCCAACCATCGCGACGCCACGACGGCGCCGAGGCCGCCTGCGCTACCGTCCGCAGCGGCTACCTACTACTGTGCATAGTCGAATCGGTGTCAGCACGCCGTCATGTGATCGACGATGCTCCGAACCCAGCGGGAGGCTTCGAGTGAACCTGTTCAAAATCCGCCTCGTATCGGTCGGCCTGGTCGCTCTGACTGCCACCCTGCTCAGTGGTTGTGGAGCGGGTCAGATCTCGCAAACCGCGTCGCAGGAGTCGGCGGTCAACGGCAACAGGCTCACCATCAATAACGTCGCGCTGCGCGACATCCGCATCCAGGCCCTCCAACGGACCAGTGATTTCCTGCGTCCCGGCCACAATGTGGACTTGGTGCTGGTGGCAGTGAACCAGTCACCGGATTTGTCGGATCGGCTCGTCAGCATCACCAGCGACATCGGCAAGGTCACGATGACCGGCGACGCTCAACTACCGGCGGGCGGCATGTTGTTCATCGGCACTCCGGACGGCCAGCTCGTCGCACCGGGTCCGCTGGACTCGAATGAATCGGCCAAGGCCACCGTCGCGTTGGCCAAGCCGATCACCAACGGTCTGATGTACAACTTCACCTTCAACTTCGAGAAGGCCGGGCAGGGCTCCGTGATGGTGCCCATTTCCGCGCCGTTGGCCGAGCCGCACGTGGAAGCCGCCGAGCCAGACAAGCACTAAGCGTCCGGCCGGCTGTCAGACCCAGCCGATACGGTCACCGCGTGGCCAACGCACGTTTGCAATACCGCTGCGCGGACTGCCGGTATCTCACCGCCAAGTGGGTGGGGCGATGCCCGGAGTGCAGCAGCTGGGGCACCGTCGAAGAAGTGTCCGTTCTCAGCGCAGTCGGCGGAGGCAGTCGCCTGGGTCGCCGGGCGCACGGTCCGGCGGTACCGACGTCGCAGGCCGTTCCGATAAGTTCCGTCCAGCCCAATCTCAGCCGGCACCGCCCTACCGGCATCGACGAACTCGACCGGGTGCTCGGCGGCGGTGTGGTGCCGGGTTCGGTGACGCTGCTGGCCGGCGAGCCCGGTGTCGGCAAGTCGACGCTGCTGCTCGAAGTGGCCCACCGCTGGGCGCAGTCGGGGCAACGCGTCTTGTACATCTCCGGCGAAGAGTCCGCGGGGCAGATCCGGCTGCGCGCCGACCGGATCGGCTGCGGCGGCCCGGCGGCCCCCGATATCTCCGAGGTCTCAGCGATCGACAACAGCGCGGAGATCTATCTGGCCGCCGAATCCGACCTGCACGCGGTCTTGGACCACATCGACACGGTTGGGTCGGCATTGGTGATCGTCGACTCGGTACAGACGATGTCCACCAGCGAGGTCGACGGCGTTACCGGCGGGGTGACACAGGTGCGCGCCGTCACCGCCGCGCTCACCGCGGCGGCCAAGTCCAATGGCTTCGCGCTGATTCTCGTCGGGCACGTCACCAAGGATGGAGCCATCGCCGGCCCCCGCTCGCTAGAACACCTGGTCGACGTCGTGCTGCACTTCGAAGGCGACCGCAACGGCGGGTTGCGAATGGTCCGTGGCGTCAAGAATCGGTTCGGCGCGGCCGACGAGGTGGGTTGCTTCCTGCTGCACGATAACGGGATCGAGGGCGTAGCCGATCCGTCCAACCTGTTCCTGGATCAACGCCCCACACCGGTTCCCGGCACCGCGATCACGGTGACCCTGGATGGAAAACGCCCCCTTATCGGGGAAGTCCAGGCGTTGCTGGCGACGCCGAACGGCGGGGCACCCAGACGCGCTGTCAGCGGGATCGACCATGCCCGGGCCGCCATGATCAGCGCCGTCCTGGAAAAACACGCGCGGCTGTCACTGGCCGTCAACGACATGTATCTGTCCACCGTCGGCGGGATGCGGTTGACCGATCCCTCATCGGATCTGGCCGTCGCGATCGCACTGGCCTCGGCGTATGCGAACCTGCCGCTACCCACCACCGCGGTGATGATCGGCGAGGTCGGCCTGGCGGGCGACCTGCGGCGGGTCAACGGGATGGACCGGCGCCTGGCCGAGGCCGCCCGGCAGGGATTCAACATCGCACTGGTCCCGCCCGGCTGCGAGGCGGTGCCGGCGGGCCTGCGCACGCTCTGCGCGCCCACAATCGTGGCCGCACTCGAGCACATGATCGACATCGCCGACCACCGCAGCGCCCCTTCGGCGAAGGTGCATCGGCTAGACACCTCCCACTAGCGGCGGACGCATAGCAGAATGCACGCTGTGAATCGTCCGACACTTCGTGAGGCTGTTGCCCGGCTGGCGCCCGGCACGGGGCTACGGGACGGCCTAGAGCGCATTCTGCGCGGCCGCACCGGAGCCCTGATCGTGCTGGGCCACGATGAGAACGTCGAGGCCATCTGCGACGGCGGGTTCCCCCTCGATGTGCGCTATGCGCCCACCCGGTTACGGGAACTGTGCAAAATGGACGGCACCGTGGTGCTGTCCACCGATGGCAGCCGGTTCATCCGGGCCAACTTGCAGCTAGTTCCGGACCCGTCGATACCCACCGACGAATCGGGCACCCGCCACCGTTCGGCGGAACGGGCCGCCATCCAGACCGGCTATCCGGTGATTTCGGTGAGCCACTCGATGAACATCGTGACCGTCTACGTCGGCGGTGAGCGACACGTGCTGAGCGATTCGGCCACCATCCTGTCGCACGCCAATCAGGCCATCGCGACCCTGGAGCGGTACAAGACCAGGCTCGACGAGGTCAGCCGGCAGCTATCCCGCGCGGAGATCGAGGACTTCGTGACGCTGCGCGACGTGATGACGGTGGTGCAGCGACTCGAGTTGGTGCGGCGAATCGGCATCGAGATCGACAACGACGTGGTCGAACTCGGCACCGATGGGCGACAACTGCGGCTGCAGCTCGAGGAGTTGCTCGGCGACAACGAAACCGCCCGGGAGTTGATTGTCCGGGACTACTACGCCAACCACGAACCGCTGGCCACCGCACAGATCACCGCGACCCTCGACGAGCTGGATGCCATCACCGACACCGAGCTACTCGATTTCAACGCGCTGGCGAAGATCTTCGGATATCCGTCCACGACCGAGGCGCAGGACTCGGCGCTGAGCCCGCGCGGCTACCGCGCCATGTCGGGCATCCCGCGACTGCAGTTCAGCCATACCGACCTGCTGGTCCGGGCCTTTGGCAGCCTGCAGGGCTTGCTCGCGGCCAGCGCCAGCGACCTGCAATCGGTGGAAGGCATCGGCGCGACGTGGGCCCCTCACGTCCGAGAGGGACTATCGCAGCTGGCCGAGTCGACGATCGCCGACCAGTGACGTGCGCCCGCCTACCCGCCCTGGGCGGGTGGCGCCTCGGGCGGTGGCGCCAAAGCCGGGCCGGGAGACGGTAACGGACCGGGAGGCTGCGGCGCAGGATTCAAGATGAATGGAACCGGCTGCGACCGCAGGTTACCCAGCTGGACGACCAGGTTGTAGGTTCCGGGCCCAATCGCGGGCCTCGGCAGTGGGCACTTGGGCGCCGAGCCCATCCCGGTCCACGTCACCGCGGTAGTCACCTGCTCGCCGGGGGCAAATGTCTTGACCAAGGTCTCATTGGATGGCGCGCAGTCCAGGTTGGACCACAATCGCTTGTTGTCCAGTGAGTACACGTAGGCCGCGAGCACCGCGGCGCCCACGTCGCTCTTGCAGGCCACGAGCCCGATATTGGTGACGACCATGGTGAACTTCGGCTGGTCACCGATGTAGTACTGGGGCGCGTTCGTCAGGCCCTTGACGGCCAACGTGGAATCCGGGCAGTCGTCGCCCTCCTTGAGCACCGGCGGCGGTTGTACCGCGGCGGTGGGGGTGGGGGTCTCCGGATTCTGCCCCTGCGGCGGCGCGCCCGACGCGTTACCTTCGGTCTGCCCGGCCGGTTCCGGCGCTTGCGGCGCACTTGACCCCGGATGGTCTTGCGCACCCGCCGGTTTATCGGCATTGGCAGGCTTAGCACCTGCATTACTCCCGACGAAGGCGATCACAGCGGCGACCGCCACCCCGATCACTACGACCGCGATGCCCAGGGCCAGTCCCCTGCGCCGCCAGTAGATCTCGGTGGGTAGCGGGCCACGCGGTTCCAGATCCAGCACATTCACACCGTAGGCCCAGGTCACGCCGACTCGTTTGACCCGACCCGGCGTGTCGCCGGGTTAGCTGGGGAACGGCCGTGTTAGTGGTCCTCCAAGGCGTGCCTTAACCGCCGTTACACGCCGATATCACCGACATGGTCGCGCAGCACAGCCTGTCCGTCGGAAAGCTGGTAGGTGGCCCCCACGATGGCCAGCGTGCCCGCCGCGACTCGACTGGAAATGGCCGTAGAGCGCGACAGGAGTTGGGCGACCGTCTCGTGTATGTGGCGCTGCTCGAACTCGTCGGGCCGCGACAGCCCATCACGCCTTCCCAGCAGGATGGATGGCGCAACCCTTTCCACCACATCTCGCACATATCCGTCAGGCAGAGTGCCGCTGTCAAGCGCGGCCAACGCGGCATTCACCGCACCACAGCTGTCGTGACCGAGCACGACGATGAGCGGCACGTTGAGCACCGTAACCGCGTACTCGATGGAGCCCAGCACGGCCGAGTCGATGACGTGACCGGCGGTGCGGACCACGAACATGTCGCCCAGGCCCTGATCGAAGATGATCTCGGCGGCCACGCGGCTGTCCGCGCACCCGAAGATGACCGCCGTCGGCTTCTGCCCGGCGGCCAGGCTGGCGCGGTGATCGACGCTTTGACTGGGGTGCAGAGGCTTGCCGGCGACGAATCGCTCGTTACCCTCACTGAGTGCTTTCCAGGCGGTTATCGGATTGGTGTTGGGCATGCCAGCCATTGTGCCGCAACCTTCGATGACCTGCCCCGAACACATACCGGCCACTAATCTTGTTGCCTGGTATGAGCGTTGTTGCCGCGACCTGCCCTGGCGGGCGCCCGACGTGAGCCCGTGGCAGATCCTGGTCAGCGAGTTCATGCTGCAGCAAACCCCGGTATCACGGGTGCTGCCGATCTGGCCGGACTGGGTGCGGCGCTGGCCCACCGCATCGGCGACGGCGACGGCGACGGCCGCCGATGTGCTGCGTGCCTGGGGCAAGTTGGGTTATCCACGGCGGGCCAAACGCTTGCATGAATGCGCCATGGTCATCGCCGGTGACCACGACGACGTGGTTCCCGACGACGTCGATACACTGCTGACCCTGCCCGGCGTCGGGAGCTATAGCGCACGCGCGGTGGCCTGCTTCGCGTACCGGCAGCGGGTTCCGGTGGTGGACACCAATGTCCGGCGGGTGGTGGCCCGGGCCGTCCATGGCCGCGCCGAAGCGGGTTCACCGTCGGCCACCCGCGACCATGCCGATGTACTCGCTCTCATGCCCAGTGATGAAACGGCGCCGATGTTCTCGGTGGCCCTCATGGAGCTTGGCGCGACCGTATGCACGGCGCGTGCACCGCGGTGCAGCCTGTGCCCGCTGACCCGATGCACATGGCAACAAGCCGGCTACCCACCCGACAACGGACCGCCACGTCGGGCGCAGGCCTATGCAGGAACTGACCGCCAAGCCCGCGGCCGCTTGCTGGAGGTATTGCGCGCCAATACCGCTCCAGTCACCATTGCCGAGCTGGACGTGGCCTGGCAGAGGGATTGCACGCAGCGTGCACGCGCGCTGAAGTCCCTGCTTGCCGACGGATTGGTTGTTCAAACCACCGACGGCCGATTCGCCTTGACGGGGGAAGAGTAACCGCGGCGATGTGACGAGCGATGTCGGGGATGCCGCGAGCCCGACATTTCAACACGCCCAGCAGCGACTGTGCGCCCGAATTGCTTCGCGCGCACAGTTACGAGATCTACTGCAGTACAGCTATTTTCGCTGAAACCACGCAACGCCTTCCCATCACTTTCCCCTCCCGGCCGTCCCATTTAGACGAAAAATATTTCACGAGTCTTGCCGCACGTAGTTTATCTCGCGTAATTTGTTTCACATGCATAGCACATCCTTGATACCTGCAACCGGTGGTGATGCCCGGTGAGCGCCTTACTCATTGGCGTCATAGCGCTGCCCCTCATCGCATCGCTCTCCGCACTCTTCTCCACCCCGCTTCCTGCTCGCCTCGTCGGTCGATTCGGTGCGGCAGCCGCCGGCGCGGGCCTGCTTTGCGCCGTTTTGATCGCAGTCCACGTGACTGTGCACGGATCCATCTCGGCATCCCTGCTATCGCCCCAAGGCACGCTGATAGCCCAAGTCGGGGCCAACAGGTTGGTCACGATTCTGCTGGTGCTCGCCTACGGCGTGAGCACTGTCGCGCAAGTCTTCGCGCTGCGATATCTGGCCTGCGACAGCCGATCTGGCTGGTTCACTACTGGCACCGGCTTGCTCACCACTGCCTCTGCCGGCCTGATTATCTCCGGAACTCTCATCGGACTGGCCGTGTGCTGGACCGTGGCCGGCGCCGCGCTGTGCCTGCTGCAGGCCACCTACTGGAACCTACCGGCTGCCCGCGATGGTGTGGTGCGCACGGCAACAGCGTTCCTGTTGGGCGACCTGGCCCTATGGTTAGCGGTTGGATTGCTCACGGTCCGATGGGGCAACATCAACCTGTTCGACCTGAGTCCCGGGCCGTTCGAAGGCTCATCACCAACCCTGCTGGCCGCAACGGGCCTGATTGTCATAGCGGCGCTATCACGATCAGCCCAGATTCCCTTTCACCGCTGGCTGCCCGCTACCTTGGCCGCACCGACGCCCGTGTCGGCACTGCTGCACGCGGGTGTGGTTAACGCCGGCGGAGTGTTGCTGGTGCGGTTGAGTCCGATCGTGACCGGGTCAGCCCTCGCCATGGGGCTGGCTTTTACCGCCGGCACGCTGGGCGTGCTGTACGGCGGAGTAGTAATGCTCACCAAATCCGACATCAAGGGCTCGCTGGTCTATTCCACGATGGCGCAGATGGGCTTCATGATCATGACCTATGGGCTAGGTCTGTCGGCCGCCGCGGTCTTCCACCTGGTGGGCCACGGTTTCTACAAGGCCACCCTGTTCCTGTCGTCAGGATCGGTCATAGCCAAGCGCCGCCAGAAAGCCGACAGGCCGCCCGCCCCGATGCTGAGCACCCGCCGCTGGGCAGCGATCCAACTCACGGCCATGCTGCTACCTGCCGCCGCACTGTATGTGGCCAGCAGCATCCTGCCATCGTCGCCTGGCGAGCACGGCTCCGCACACGTGCTGCTGGTCTTCACCTGGGCGACGGCTGCGGCGGCGCTTACCGGCTGGTTGACCACCAGCCCACGAGCACGGGCCGCCCTCACCGGAGCCATGGCACTGCTGATAGCCGCCATCGGATATGTGGCGCTAGTCAAAGCCGTAACCGGATTCATGGGCCCCGACTTGCCGCCGGCCACCGTACCGCCCGCATCTTCTCCGGGCATCGTGGCAGTGGCCGTCGTCCTGGGTCTGCTGACGCTGCTACGCAGGCTCCGTCCAGCGGCTGGGCCGGCCGCGTACAACGCACCATCTACGCCAAAGCACTTGTTGCTGGACATGTTTCATCGACCCGACCGCGGTCCATGTCGAGCAACCATCCCATGACTCGCCAACTGACAGGAGCGTTGCAGTGACCACTCTGGCTGAACACGTCTCAATCGACACCCGCCGCGCGCAATTGCGCAGCGATGTCAACCTGGCCACCCGGGTGATACCTACGCATTACCCGCTCAAGACCTTTATCGCGGTAAACCCGCTGGCGGGATTGGAGTCAATGCCGTTCGACCAGGCGGTCCGGCGGGCCTGCGACCTCTATGGCAGCGCAGGTGTTCTGGATGAAGCGGCCTACCGGAACCTCTACCGCCTCGGACGCATTACCGACGCCGACCTCGAAACCACGCTGCGCCTGCGCTACCCGGCCTTGCTCGACGGGCACCCCGTCGAGCTGGGGAAACGCACATTGACACCGGCCGAGTTGTTGCGGGCCGACTTGCTCAATGGCAGCTACGCACCAAAGCCTTTGCGGCGCAATATGACCCGCAGCGAGCAGGCGGCACCACAGGTAGCCGAGGAGATCGACGCCCAGGCCGCCAAATGGTGCATGGCATACTTCGGATCCCCGGCAGCCGGCTGGCCGATGCCCGGCCATGGCGAGGGCTTCTATCACGCTTGGCGCACCCTGGCCGCGGGCGACCACAAGCTAAGCCGCAGGGTGCGAGCGGCGCTGCGAGAGGCTCCGCGGCGGGCGGACGATGCCGCACTGCAAGCACTGACCCAGCTGGGGGTGGCCGACGAAGGCCGCGTGACCTACTTGCAGGCCCATCTGACGCGCCTTCCCGGTTGGGCAGCCCACGTACCCTGGTCCGCCGAGCATGCAACCGGCGTAGGGATACTGGACTACCTTGCGATGCGGCTGACCTATGAAGCAATCATGTTGGCCCATAACAATGCAAGCGCACCTCGCGCGTCGGTGACGAGCATCCGGCCGCGCATCCCTTCGGCGCGCGAGCGGGCTGCAGCGCTGGCTCGCAGTGCGGGAATCGGCGACATCAGCGACAACGATCTGGGTGCTGCCGCGCGAATTTTGTCAGCGTTACCCGTTACCTCGCATCAGATGATTTGGCAACAAGCCTACGAAGCGCACTACCGCGACGCGCTACTGAGTTCAATAGCCAAGGCCAAACCGCACTACAGTGACCAGCGCCCGGCTGCCCAACTCGTCTGCTGCATCGACACCCGATCCGAGGGCTTGCGGCGCCACTTCGAATCCTTGGGCCAATACGAGACGCTTGGCTTCGCCGGCTTCTTCGCCGTCGCCATCCGATTCACCGGACTGCTCGGCGGCACTCCAAACGACCTGTGCCCGGTACTGATTCGGCCTCAGCATGATGTCAGTGAAAGCCCGGCACCAGCTGCCGGGGTGGCGGCGCGACGCCGACGCGCCGGTAGCGAGCTGATGGCTAGCGCCGAGTCGGCATTTCATGTCGCCAAGAAGGCGCCAATCGCCCCGTTCGCCTTGGCTGAAGCCGCGGGCTGGGCGGCCGGTCCGTGGGCGGCGGCGAAAACCCTGAGCCCGTCGGGCAGCGGCACACTACGACGGCGCCTACGCGACCGGTTGTCACCGCCGGCTCCTACCGTGCTGTCGATCAACGACACCGTCGACCTGGCCCAGCGCAGCCTTTACGCGCAGGTGGCGCTGACCACCATGGGCCTCACCAACCACTTCGCCCGGCTAGTGGTGCTCTGCGGACACGGCAGTATCACCGAAAACAACCCTTATCAGGCGGCACTGGATTGTGGGGCGTGCGGTGGTCAGGCCGGAGGGCCCAACGCGCGCACCGCTGCGGCAATCCTCAACGACGCCGACGTCCGCGCTGAATTGCGCAACCTGGGCATCGAGATTCCGGATGACACCCGGTTCATCGCAGCTCAGCACGACACCGCGACCGACCGAATCGACATCTTGGACCAGCACCTGATTCCGGCTGGATATCACGCCGACATACAAAGGCTGATTACAGATCTAGGCATGGCCGGTACCAAACTGGCCACCGAGCGCTGCTTTGGACTGCCCGGCGGGCCCGCTAAGCCCCGCCCGGCACAGGCTGCCCGCCACGTGGCCAAACGCTCCCTCGATTGGGCTCAGGTCTTCCCGGAATGGGGACTGGCCGGCAACGCGGCGTTCATCGTGGCTCCCCGAGCGGTCACCCGTGGCATGAACCTGCAGCGGCGGGCCTTCCTGCACTCCTACGAAGCTGAGGTCGACGCAGACGGTAGCGCTCTGGAAACCATCCTCACCGCGCCCATGGTGGTAGCTCAATGGATCAACTGCCAGTACTATTTCTCCACCGTGGCGCCGGAAATGTTCGGGGCCGGCACCAAGACCATCCACAATGTCGTCGGCGGCGTGGGTGTGCTCGCTGGGCACGGCGGCGACCTCCAATTGGGGTTACCACGACAGTCCCTGACCGATGGCCAGGCGTTCGGCCATGAACCCATGCGGCTGCTGACTGTGGTCCAGGCACCGCTAAAGCGCATCGACATGGTAGTCGAGCGCAACCCAATCCTTCAGCATCTCTTCGGAAATGACTGGGTGTGCTTGGCCGCGAGGGAACATCCCGGCCAGAGCTGGCGCCGCTGGACCCGCGGCGACTGGCGCCGTTGGGACACCAACGGACCAACCGACCACAACAACGCAACCGACCAGGAGGTAATGCCATGCCAGTAAACGGATTGACCAAGATGACCAAGATCGAAGTCGTTGTCACCGGGGAACATGCACCTGCAGTACGAGATCAGTTCAACAGCTGTGGGGCAACAGGTTTCACCAGCGTGTCGGGCGTCTCTGGACTTGGCCATCACGGCTATCACCAGGGCCGGCTGCTCTTCAATCAACAGGCATCTCTCGAGATGCTCATCACTGTCGTCCCGGATGCAAAGACCGAGGCGCTGATCGCCGGATTGCGGCGCCTGCTCGACGGCTCGCCGGGGGTCATGTTTGTCACCGACACCTACGTCAGCCGGCCCGAGTACTTCAGCTAGTCCACCACCATAGAAAGGAAGTTGCCATGTCCAACCCGTCCACCGTCTGGAATCAGCTTCAGACCGGTAATCGATTCTTCCGCAGCACCTTGCGGACGACTGGGAAGCACCCCGCAAAAAAGCAGTCACCCTCTGCGGTGGTGTTCCGCTGCGCCGACGCGGATACGGCAAGCGAGGCGGTGTTTGGTCAAGCGTGGGGATCACTCGTTGACGCCAGCAACTGGGGGCACGTGATCGACAGCGGCGTCTTGGCCACCGTCGAATACGCCGTCGGCACGCTGCACATTCCACTGATCGTCGTGCTCGGCCACGAACACTGCACCGCGATGAAGACCGCTTGGAGTCCTGGAATAACGTCAGCATCCCCGAGGGAGCGTCTCGAGCCGTCGTCGAGCAGGCGATGTCGTCACTGGCCCGACAAGACGCGGCGATCAGCGCGGTCGACGAGCTGGCCGAAGCTCATGTAGTACACACAGGTTCCTCGCTGCTGCACAAGTCGCCCGTGGTGGCCAAGGCAGTCGACGCAGGAGAATGCGCGATCATCTGCCTGGTCAGCGATAGCAACGATGGCCGGCTTCGCGTCTGTGCGACATTCGGCGACGTCGGGGAAAGTGGAACACCGCTGCTGGAATGCGTATAGGTAAGGCGGGCCGCCGGCCTGGCAGGAGCCCATCCAGGTCGGCGGCCAGCCCGGACAGTGGAATTGACGTGGAAATGACCAGGAAAGATCTTCCTGACCGGACAATCGACAGCTACGCCGGAGCGTTGATTGCCATGGGCACCATGCACGGGAAAGAGCATCAGGTGGCATCCGCTTTCGCTACGACGCTCCGAGCACGCGTCGTCGCGCCAGCAGGAATCGACACCGACCAATTCGGCACCTTTGCCGGAGAAGTGACCAGGGCCAAGACACCGCTAGCCGCCGCCACCACCAAAGCCCGAATCGCGATGGGATCGGCCGATGTGCCCTACGGTTTGGCCAGCGAAGCCAGCTACCACACCTGGTGTGGCTTGGCGGCCATGCACGAAGAAATTCTGGTGTTTGTTGATGACACCCGAGACATCCGAGTCGTCGAGGGTGTCAATGTCCCGGGCGCCCCTGGTCCGCCCACCGCAGTGGACACCGCTGATGACGCCGTCCGCGCAGCACACCGTTTCGGCTTCCCCCAGCAAGGTGCGATCGTGAAGACCGGGGTTGGCGATCAGGTGCAAGTGTTCGGCAAAGGGATTACCGATGCCGACACACTTATCCAAGTTGTCGGGGCAGCGATAGCCGCTGGTGACCATCACTCGGTTTGGGTGGAACCGGACCTGCGGGCCCACCACAACCCCAGCCGACGCGATGTGCTTTCAGTACTGGCGGCTCGGCTCACGAACCGGCTCGCCACGTACTGCCCTCATTGCTCGTGTCCCGGGTACGGGAAGGTTGCGGTGCGCGAAGGGCTGGCCTGTCGAGCATGCGGGTGGCCCACGCGCGTTGTCTCCGCCGATATCCTGGCGTGTCCGGCATGCGAGCATTACGCCAGGGTTGAGCGCAACCAAGCCCTTGCGGACCCGCGCCACTGTCCGCAGTGCAATCCCTAGCTACTTCGACCTGAAAAAGTCGGGCGTGGTTGCGCGCCTTGATGGCCTTTGAACTGGGACAATGTCCTCGAACCCTTGGTGAGAAGGATTCGAGGACATTGTGTTTCGTACTGTAAATGATCAGCCGACGTTGTGGGATGCGATCCTGCCGGCCGAGCTGTTGGTGTTGCCCGCGGAACTTGCTCGGGTAGATGAGCTGTTGGATGATCCGGTTTTCTTCGCGCCCTTCGCGAGGTATTTCGACGCCCGGATCGGTCGGCCATCGATCCCGATGGAAACCTACTTGCGGCTAATGTTTCTCAAGTTCCGCTACCGACTGGGCTTTGAGTCTTTGTGTCGGGAGGTGTCCGATTCGATCTCCTGGCAGCGGTTTTGCCGGATTCCGTTCGGTACCCGGGTGCCGCACCCGACCACGTTGATGAAGATCACCACACGGTGTGGCGAGGACGCGGTCGCCGGGCTCACCGAGACGCTGTTGGCCAAGGCGGCCAGCGCCAAGCTGCTGCGGACCGATAAGGTCCGCGCCGACACCACCGTCATTGCCGCCGCGGTGGCCTACCCGACTGATTCGGGCCTGCTGGCAAAGGCGATCGGTTCGATGGCACGCACCGTCAAACGCATCAAGGCCGCGGGCGGGACGGCTCGCACCCGGACCCGGGACCGGCGGCGCTCGGCCGCGCGGCGGGCCCGCTCTATTGCCGCCAAGCTCAAACTGCGTGGCGAACAGCAGCGCGATGCGGCCCAGTCCGCGGTACGCCGGATCAGCGGCGAACTGGCCGCGATCACCGAATCGGGCATCCGCGAAGCCACCGCGGTGATCCGCAACGCGCGACGTGCACTGCGCACTGCGACCGGGCAGCGCAAAGGCCGGCTGCACCGGGCGATCAACCATCTGAACACCCTTGTGGAACGCGCCGAACGTGTTGTGGCCCAAACCCTTAGCCGCCTGGCCGGGATAATGCCCGAGTCGGCGAGTCGGCTGGTGAGCTTCCATGATGTCGATGCCCGCCCAATCCGCAAAGGACGCCTCGGCAGGCCCGTGGAGTTCGGTTACAAGGCCCAGATCGTAGACAATATCGACGGGGTCATCCTCGACCACAACGTCGAGGTAGGAAACCCCGCAGACGCCCCCCAACTGGCCCCGGCAATTGCACGGATCACCGCCCACACCGGGCGCACGCCTGGCGCGGTCACCGCCAACCGCGGCTACGGCGAGGCATCGGTGGAACGCGACCTACACGAACTCGGCGTACGTGCCGTGGCCATCCCCCGCAAGAGTAAACCCAGCGCCACGCGCCGCGAGTTCGAGCACCGGCGAACGTTCCGCGAAAAAATCAAATAGCAGACCGGATCCGAAGGACGTATCAACCACATCAAACGCAGCTACGGCTGGAACCGCACCGAACTCACCGGCATCACCGGCGCCCGAACCTGGTGCGGACACGGAGTCTGCACCCACAACCTCGTCAAGATCGGCGCCCGCACAGCATGAACCAACACCCGGGCCGACCCAGATGCAACCTACGGCCACAATCCCGGGTCCCCAGATCAAGCCATCACCGCAACGCTCAATTTTTCAGGTCGAAGTAGCTAGTCAATAGCTAATCAATACCCGCACGCTATCCCGCGGTCACGATAGAGCTTCGACAAGTTCCCCCACCGTATGGCTGGCTTCCAGCGGATGGCGCAACCTGCCTTCCGGGTTCAGCTCGTACACATTTCTACGACCCACCTTCGACTTGATGAGGTAATTCTCGTCGGTCAGATCGGTCAATATGGCTTGCACAGAGCGCTCGGTGATGCCGATGAGCACTGCCAACTCACGTGTGGTCAGCGGTTCGCCAGTCGATAAGCACAACAAGACGTGGGCATGATTCGTCAGGAAAGTCCACGTGCGATCAGCAGCTTCGACGGGGGGCTGCGCTGCCCTACTCCGCTTTCCCGCGACGCTCACCCAGGTAGGATACGCTACCCGATTTCGCGTAAATCACTTCGCGAATCGGTTCGACGACGCACGGAGCCGCCCCCGTTGCGTAGGCACCAACGCAAGGCGGGGCGCCACCATCGGGTGTGCTCACGCCAGCGTCAGAAGACTTCGGATCGGGGCGGGCATGCTCATGGTCGTGCGCCGCAGAGAAACGATTCGACTGCTCGTCGGTAAACATGGGGAGCTTCGTCGTGAACCAAATGCCCCGCTCCCGCGACGTGCACATATGCCGTACAGCTGGACACACGAGACATCGCAAGCATCTGGCCCGGCGGCGTTACGGAGTTTCCGGCCTCGATCAGAAGCGCCGGCTGCCGCACCGCCCGCCATTGTGCCCAGTAGTCGCGCGTACCCCATTCAGCGGCGATCTGGATCCACCGCGAGGTGTGCCCATGCAGGCGCCATCCGGTGGCCGTGCGGTCGAAGGCTTCCAGAAAGTACTGCCCGGCAAGCGGCCCGAATTCCGCGAATACCTGATCGGCCGAATCGAATTCAACGGGAAGTGCGTGCAACCACGGCTCCCACGGGCCGATGGTGCGGCCGACGAAATCCGGCGCCATGTCCTCGACCACCAACGCCGACACCAGCCCGGGACGTTCGGCGGCCAAACACCACGAATGCAGGGCACCCATCGAATGTCCGACCAGCCTGGCCGGCCCGCCCAGCTCGACCACCGCCTCACCCAGGTCGGCCACGAAACGTTCGGTGCTGATCGGATACGGATCGTCGACGTCGCGGCCGCGGTGCCAGGGCGCGTCGTAGGTGTACACGGCACCGAGGCGAGTCAGCCACGGCAGCTGACGCGACCACGTGGCGCCCCGGCCCATCAGCCCGTGCACCAGGACCAACGGCTCGCCCTCTCCGCCGTGATAGGTCAACAGATCGGTGGGCATGGACCTATCTTGCGCGGCGTGCCGACGCTCGAGCCAGGCGCGGTAATCTAGCCGAATGCCAGTGGTGAAGATCAATGCAATCTCGGTGCCGGCCGGCGCTGGCCCCGAACTGGAAAAGCGCTTCGCCGACCGCGCGCACGCGGTGGATAACTCTCCGGGCTTTCTCGGCTTTCAATTGCTGCGTCCAGTCAAGGGTGAAGACCGCTACTTCGTGGTGACACACTGGGAGTCTGATGAAGCGTTCCAGGCTTGGGCGAACGGGCCCGCCAAAGAAGCTCATGCCGGCGAACGGGCCAATCCCGTGTCAACCGGCGCCTCGCTATTGGAATTCGAGGTTGTGCTCGACGTTGCAGGGAACACGCCGGCTGACTAACCGGGGCCGCAACCGGCTGCGCAGCGTGACGGTGCTCACCGCCGCCGCGGCGCTGGTGCTGACGCTGACACCTGGGTGCTCGTCCTCGCCCACCCCATCGGCCAACGCGGCCAACCCGCAACGCCGGATCGACACCGTGACTCCACCGGGTCTGCGCGCCCAGCAGACCATGGACATGCTCAATTCGGACTGGCCGATCGGCCCGGCCGGAGTGGCCACGCTGGCCGCGCCCAGCAAGGTCGACTCGGTCAAAGCCACTATGGAGGGACTCTGGTGGGACCGGCCGTTCGCCCTCGACAGTGTGGACATCAGCGCCAGCGTGGCAACGCTGCACCTGACCTCCTCCTACGGCGCGCGACAGGACATCCGCCTGCACACCGATGACGGCGGCTGGGTGGACCGGTTCGAACTCGAAACGCTTCCCCCACCGACGATCACCGCCTGGCGTGACGTCGATGCCGTATTGAGCAAGACCGGCGCCCGATACTCCTACCAGGTGTCCAAGGTCGAAAAGGGGCAGTGCACTCGAGTCGCGGGCACCAACACCAACCAACCTCTACCCCTGGCATCGATTTTCAAGTTGTACGTGCTGCATGCCCTGGCGGATGCGATCAAGAGCGGCACCGCATCCTGGGACGACCAGCTGACCGTTACCGCCAAGAGCAAGGCCGTCGGCTCCTCTGGCCTGGAATTATCTCCCGGCGACCATGTTTCGGTACGCCGGGCGGCCGAGAAAATGATCGCCAATAGCGACAACATGGCCACCGACTTGCTGATCGGGCGGCTGGGCAAGCATGCCATCGAGCAGGCGCTGGCCACCGCCGGCCATCACGATCCGGCCAGCATGACTCCTTTCCCCACCATGTATGAGCTGTTCTCGGTGGGTTGGGGTCAACCCGATCTGCGGGAGCAATGGAAGCAGGCGTCTGCGCAACAGCGAGCGGCATTACTCGAACAGGCCGATTCGACTCCGTACCGCCCCGATCCGACTCGTGCCCACACCCCGGCCTCAAACTACGGTGCCGAATGGTATGGCAGCGCCGATGACATCTGCCGGGTCCACCTGGCACTGCAGGCCGATGCGGTCGGTCCCGCCGCACCGGTGCGAAAGATCCTGTCCGCCGTCGCGGGCATTGCGCTAGACCGCAACTACTGGCCCTACATCGGCGCGAAAGCCGGTGGTCTGCCGGGAGACTTGACCTTCAGCTGGTATGCGGAGGACAAGACCGGGCAAACGTGGGTGGTGAGCTTCCAGCTGAACTGGCCGCGTGACCATGGACCGAATGTGACCGGATGGATGCTGCAGGTCGCCAAGCAGGTCTTCGCGCTGGTCGCTCCCGAATAGCGGTCCATACCGCGGCTGCGAACCGTTGGCCGGCAAGCGAAATTCGGGCGGTTCGCAGACCCCGCAGTCGGTCTTTGACGCCCCATCGGGCGACCTGGACTATTCCCTCGCCGATGTTGGATCCGCTCATCTTTGGGGCACCGACCTCCCGCTCGGTGAAGGTAATCGGCACCTCGACCACTGCGAAGCCGGCATTGAGGCTGCGCCAAGTCATTTCAACTTGGAAGCAATAGCCCCTGGATTCGAGAGTGTCGAGGTCGAGTGCCTCGAGCACCTCGCGGCGATAGGCCCGATAGCCACCGGTGATGTCATAGACACCGACGCCCAGTATCAACCGCGAGTACGTATTGGCCGCCTTGGACAACACGCGCCGTCGCCGTGGCCAGTTGCGTACCGTCCCGCCGCGCACATAGCGGGACCCGATGGCCAGATCGGCGCCCGCCGCAACAGCCTCCAACAGTCGGTGCAGCTGTTCGGGAGCGTGGCTACCATCGGCGTCCATCTCGACTAGCACCGAGTAATTGCGCTACATACCCCAGACGAAACCCTGCAGGTAGGCCGCGGCCAGACCGTCCTTGACGTTGCGGTGCAACACGTATGTGCAGCCGGGGTCGGCGGCGGCCAGCTCGTCAGCGAGTTGGCCAGTGCCATCCGGACTTTCGTCATCAACGACAAGAACATGCACGTCTGGGCAGGCATCCTTGACGCGCCGGTGGATCAGGGGCAGGTTCTCCCGCTCGTTGTACGTCGGGATTATCACCAGGACCCGCCGGCTGGGACCATCGCCCGAATTCTCATGCGGGTCTCGCTCGTGGGTCATTTGACTCCTTCAGCTGGCCCGCTGGCCGAGGCCGCCACCGACACCGCAGCGTCGTCGCGGGCCTCACCGCGCGCGGGTAACAGGAATGCGACCACGACCGCGCCGACCGCGGCGAATACCCCGCATGCCAGACAACCGACGCCAAAGCTTTCCAGGAATGCCGATTCGACGGCATGCCGGATGGCTGGCGCCTCCCCGACGGGGAGCTGGTCGAGCACCTGCTTGGCTGCCGCCATCGACTGCCGCATCGCGGCACGCGCCGCCGGATCGAGGCCATGCAACGCCGCATTATCGCTCATCGACCTCAGGTAGACCGATGCGAAGACGCTGCCCACGATGGCCACTCCCAGGCATGCCCCGAGTTGGCGGGACACCCCGGTCACCGCCGATCCGACACCGGCGGCGGTCGGGCTCAATGAACCCATGATCGCCTCACTGGCCGGGGCCATGGTGAGGCCCAGTCCGCTGCCGAGCGCGGTCATCACCGCCGCGATCAGCCAATACGGCGTGCCGGCGTCGAAGCCACCCGCGCAGGCCACGGAAACCGCCACCATCACAAGGCCACTGGTGACCACTGCGGTGGTACCCACCCGTTCGACAATGCGCGGAGCGATGACACTGAGGCCCGCATAGGAGAACGCAAGCGGCACCAGCCGCACCCCCGTGTCGAACGCGCGGTAGCCAGCCACAAATTGGAGGTACTGCGTGGCAACGAAGATGAAGCCGCACATCACCAGATAGGCGGTTGTGACCGCCGCGGTTCCTCCGGAGAACCGGCGGTTCGCGAAGATCGACAGATCAAGAATTGGGTGCCACGTTCTTCGTTCCACCCAGAGGAACACCGCGAGCAAGACGACCGCGAGCGCAAAGCCCGCAGCGGTTCTCGCACTGGCCCAGCCGATGTTGGGCGCCTCGATGAGCGTGTAGGTCAAGACGGTGACGCCGATGGTCGATACAAGCAGCCCCGGCAGGTCAAGCGGTGGGCGATCGGGGTTGCGCGAGGTTGGTACAAACATATTTACGCTGACTATGGCGACAACCGCGATCGGTACATTGACCCAAAAGATCGAGCCCACCGAGAAGTGCTCTATCAGCCATCCTCCCAGAATCGGCCCAACAACCACCGCGATGCCAGTGACCGCCGACCAGACTCCAATTGCTCTGGCGCGGTGCGTCGAATCAACGAAAACATTTGTGACCAACGCCAGCGATGTCGGAAAGATGATCGCGGCACCGACCCCCATCACCACGCGCGCCCCGATGACTGCTTGCGCCGAGCCGGCGCTGGCGGCCACCGCAGACGAGGCGCCGACAATGACAAGGCCGATCGTGAGCCAGCCGCGCCTGCCATAACGATCGCCTAGATTGCCTGCCGCCAAAAGCAATCCGGCCGCAGCAATCGCATACGAATCGACGATCCACTGCAACTCGGCGTTGCTAGCCCGCAACGCACGAGACAACGTGGGCAGCGCGACATTGACGATGGTCAAATCGATAGATGCGATGAAACTGCCTAGAACGATGACACCCAGCACCAACTTCGGACGAACATTGCCGCGGTTCATGGATACCCGAATCCCGGACACTGCGTCCGGGGCACCCTCGCAAACCGGCCGCACGCTCGGGGCATCACGCCGCCCGCACGGTCATCAGCTCAGCCAGGGCCAGCAAATCCTCCGCCGCGGTCGGCTCCGGTTCGGCGGCAGCCAGAGCGTCAAGAGCCAGGCCCCGATGCCGCAGCGCCTCCCCCTCCGCCCAAGCCCGGCCGCCCGCATCCTCAATCAAGTCAGCGGCGAACGCCAACTCATGATCGCTGAGGGCGTCACTGCCGCCAAGCAGGGTTTCCAGCTTGGCGCCCGCCGCCGTGCCAGAGGACAGCGCGGCTACCACCGGCAACGACTTTTTTCTCGACTGCAGATCGGAGAACACGGGTTTGCCGGTAACCGATTCATTGCCCCAGATTCCGAGAATGTCGTCGACCAGCTGAAAAGAGAGTCCCAAGTGGCGACCGAACTGCGCGTACTGGTCGGCAACAAGACTGTCGGCGCCGGCCGCGAGCGCACCCAATTGACACGCCACGCCGAACAGAGCGCCCGTATTCTGTTGTGCCATTTGAAGACCACTCGGGCAACCAGACTTTGGTGCGTTGCTCGAAGGCGAGGTCGGCGGATTGGCCGGCGCACAATTCCAGTGCCGCTTTGCGCAACGCCGAGCCCGAGGCCCCCTCGTGGACCAAGTCCAACGCCAGCACCAGCAGCGCGTCACCGGTGAGTATCGCCATCGGTACGCCGTAGACCACCCACGCCGCCGGGCGATGCCGCCGGGTTACGTCACCATCCATGATGTCGTCGTGCAACAAAGAACAATCGTGCACCAACTCGACCACTACCGCAGCTGCAATCGCGGCATCCATTGCCCCGCCAGCTGCGCGCGCGCAGGTAATCGACAGGGCCGGCCGAACAGCCTTGCCATGGCGCACCGAACTGTCGCGCCCATCGGGTTCCCACCAGCCGATATGAAACCCTGCGCAAAGCCGCAGCGCGGGCGAGAGATTATCGATCACAGCTCGCTGCTTCGGTTCAATAAGCAGTCGAATATCGCTCAGTAATAACGTAATCCGCGCGGGAGTTGTCGAAGCCCGAACCGGACGCGCCATTTGCGACATCGCCACCGCCCTCCTGGATTGGTCTCAGAAGGGGCCCAATCGGCCCTGTAACAAACCTAGAATTTACAACAGTGTCGATAAACTACCGCGGTCCATTCACCCGCGCTTTCCAACCATCCGTGGATGGTCGCGACGCACGAAATCCGGCCGCGCAATCGCAGCCCCAGCCCCGAACCGACTGTTGGAGTGGCCAATTGCGCAGGGCGGGTAAGTCGGGGACTTTCCAAACCGCTATAGGCGCAGTGTCCAGCACCGATCGCGGTAATGGAGCGCTATCCGACTTGACGGTGCAACATCGATGCGCCAGAACGACTTCGGGCAGCCGTCGAGGGAGACTAGAATTGCCGCCCTAATTATGGCGGGGTGGGTCACCGCGACCGTATTGCCTTGTAATGACTCCAACCATCCGGCGACCCGATCAATCAACTCGAGAATCGACTCACCGCCGTGCGGCGCTTGCCCGGGGTCACTCAGCCACGTCGTAAGGTCGGCGGGCGCAATGTCGGCCAGCCTCGACCCGCGCCAATGCCCGCAATCCAGATCGGCCAGCAGCGGCTCGGTGACCGCTTGCAGTCCCAGCAGCTGCGCGCTTTGACAGCAACGCCGCTCGGGCCCGGCGTATTGTCGCGAGTCGCGGTTACTCTCCAATGGCGCCGCCCATCGGCGACCAGTGTGGTTGAGCGGCTCGTCGTCGGGAAAGCGGCCGACGGCCATCGCGTCGGTCATCCCGTGCGACACCAGGATCAACCGCGTGACATCGGTCATCGAACAGTCACGCCGCGGCGCTTTGCACCCGTCCGCTATCGGCCCGCTCGTCCAGCCCTCGCCCTACGAGCGCCGAGAAGACCAGTCCGATGGATGCCCACAACACCAGTTGGGTTCCCAGCGAGACCAACCTGAACTCGTAGAGGACATCGGCGGGAAAGCCCTGGGGTATCTCGGCAACGGTCGGCAGGATCGCCATGACCACCGTGACCGCAATCAGGTACGCACCGGCCGCAAGCAACCCGGCATTGAACATGTCCATCTGCATCGAGAGCCACCGCACCAAATAGACGGCCACGATTGCCAACGTCACCGACGCCACCACCATGACCAGGTACCACAGGGTGCGTGCACCGATGGTGTCCGCTTGACCGACGGCCGGCGGGTTGGGCGGATACTTCACGAACGGGACCAGATACACCACGGTGAAGGCCAGCGCCGCTAGCCGAATCGAAAGCACCCGCGGTGCGGGGCTTGCCGACGGGTTTCCCACGCGTCCGTACACCAGACAAAACACAACGGCGAAAAGGGCTCCCACCGCGAGGCCGAAAATCAGGACTCCGAAACCCAATCCAGCGTTGGCCTGCACGCCGCGGCTGAACAATTCCGCACCGTGCTCGTGCACCCCGTGAGCGTGCGCAGCTTCGGTGCGGGCGTCTTCGAATCCGACAGCCTGGCCGATGATGGGTTCGGCGAACAGCCGGGCGAACACGAACGCCAACACGGCACCCACCGCGCCCGCCAGCAGACCTCGTGCGATCAGGCGCCGCTCCACGTTAGCCGCCCGGCTCAGTGGCACGGGAAGCCGAGCAAATGCCTGGCGTCGTGGAAGAACTCATGAACGTGGGTATCGCCGCCCACCAGCGATACCGCCCCTTGATCGATGCCGACGAAATAGATCGCCAACAGCGCCAGGACAGCCGTGCCGGCCAGCCACAGCGCTGCGCTTGCCGCCGATAGGTCAACCGAACCGGCCTGGGCGGCCTGAGAGTTCGCCACGGTCAACTCCTTCTGGGGATCTCGCGCCCCACTTGGGTAGCCGATGACGGGCGCCGGGTCTGACTAGACAGTGGCGCGACCGTTCTGGAATTTCACCAGATTCCGTCGCCCATCAACAACAATGAAACAACACCGGCCAGTGTAAACCGGTAGCTCCCAGGGGTCGATCGACAAAATCAGCCCGGCTGGCCGTGCGCCCCGTCCGCGCCCGAACCCCCGGGTTGTCCGTAACTGCCATGGGATCCAGACATGCCCCTGCGCGATCCACTTCCGGGGCCCCCACCGTCGCCCCAATGACCGCCGTCGCCACCACCGCCACCGGTACCGCCCTCGCCGCCAAGCCCGGGGTTACCCGAGTGCCCTAACAGACCTCCCGCGCCGCCCGCACCACCGTTGCCGCCATCGCCGCCGGCTCCGCCGGTCCCGCCAGTGCCGCCGTCGCCACCGGTATTGCCATTGCCGCCGGCAAATTCCGAGTCTCCGCCGGCACCGCCGGCGCCGCCGGTACCCCCGACCGCACCGGTGCCACCGCCGCCGCCGCTACCCCCGACGCCGCCTGGAGCGCCCTGCCCACCGACCCCGCCTACGCCGCCGTCGCCCCCTCCACACGGCCGTAGCCGCCGGTACCGCCGGTGCCGCCGGTCTGCCCGTACTCGGTGCCGTCGGCGCCGGGACCGCCGGAACCGCCGGTGTCACGTCCGGTGAGACCTGGGGTTCCGTTGCCGGCCGGCATGGTCGTGGGGTTGACACCGGCCACGCCGGCCCCGCCAACGCCGCCGTTGCCGTACAGCCAGCCGCCTTGACCGCCGGACCCGCCGGCCGCCGCGGCTCCGCCCGCCCCTCCGGCACCGCCATTGCCGATCAGGCCCGCGGCCCGCCGGCACCGCCGTCCACTCCGGAGGTGGCGCTGTTGTAGCCGCTACCGCCGCTGCCGTACAAGAACCCCCCGTCATACCCATCGGGGTGCGATGCGGTTCCCGCGGCACCGTTGCCGATCAGCCCTCGCCCCAGCAGGGCCTGCGTGGGTGCGTTGATCAACCCCAACACGTCCTGCTGCACGGTTTGTAGTGTCGAAGTGTTGGCCGACTCCACACCGGCATACCAATTTGCGCCGGCGTTCAAGGCCTCCACGAACTGGTCATGAATGGCCGCCATGTCGGCGCCCAGCACCTGATAAGCCTGGGCGTAGCGGGAGAACAGGGACGCAACTACCGTCGAGACCTCATCTGCACCGGCGGCAAGCACTTCGGTGGTCGGAGACGCCGCCGCGGTGTTGGCCCCGCTGATCGCCGACCCAATCTGCGCCAAGTCCGTTGCTGCGGCCGCGATGATCTCCGGTGTGGCAAAAACTAGCGGCATGGCTCGCCTCCTCGGCACTTGACGCAACCCAGCATCGGCCTGATCACTGCCGGATAGATCAAGAGAAACGTATCGCCATGTCCCGCCGCGATAGGCGGAGCTTCAACGAACTTTCAGGAAATCGGAAGCAGCTCGCAACGTCCGCTTAACATTTGACGGGCCTGCCAGAGGCAAGCCCGTCATATGTTTTCAGAGTGTTCGGTTACTGCTCGGTGGGCCCAGGTCCCCCGGCGCTGTGTGCTCCGGCCTTTGCCAGGTCCGGCTCACTCGGCGGCTTGCGGGTACCGGTGAACGTAAATTTCGCGTCCTCACCGGCGCCCTCGCCGTCCCAGTAGTCGACGTCGACGGTGACGACCTGTCCCGGACCGACCTCCTCGAAGAGGATCTTCTCCGAGAGCTGGTCCTCGATCTCACGCTGAATGGTTCGCCGCAGCGGACGAGCACCCAAGACCGGGTCGAAACCGCGCTTGGCCAGCAGCGACTTTGCCTTGTCGGTCAGCTCGAGCGCCATGTCCTTGCTCTTGAGCTGGTTGGCGACGCGGCCGATCATCAGGTCGACCATCCGGATGATCTCGTCGCGAGTCAGCTGGTGGAAGACGATGATGTCGTCGATGCGGTTGAGGAACTCCGGCCGGAAGTGCTTCTTGAGTTCGTCGTTGACCTTCTGCTTCATCCGCTCGTAGTCGTTCTCGCCGCCAGTCTGGCTGAACCCGAGGCCGACGGGCTTGGAAATATCGGATGTCCCCAGATTCGACGTGAAGATCAGCACGGTGTTCTTGAAGTCGACCGTGCGGCCCTGACCGTCGGTGAGCCGGCCGTCCTCGAGGACCTGCAACAGACTGTTGTAGATCTCCTGGTGTGCCTTCTCGATCTCATCGAAGAGCACCACGCTGAACGGCTTGCGCCGCACCTTCTCGGTGAGCTGGCCGCCCTCTTCGTAGCCGACATATCCGGGCGGAGCACCGAAGAGCCGGGACGCGGTGAACCGGTCGTGGAACTCGCCCATGTCGATCTGGATGAGCGCGTCGTCGTCACCGAACAAGAAGTTGGCCAGCGCCTTGGATAGCTCGGTCTTACCGACACCGGACGGGCCTGCGAAGATGAACGAGCCCGACGGGCGCTTCGGGTCCTTCAGCCCCGCGCGGGTGCGGCGGATCGCCTTGGAGACCGCCTTGACCGCGTCTTCCTGGCCGATGATCCGCTTGTGCAGCTCGTCTTCCATCCGCAGCAGGCGGGTGGTCTCCGCCTCGGTGAGCTTGAACACCGGGATGCCAGTCCAGTTGCCCAGCACTTCGGCGATCTGTTCGTCATCGACTTCGGCGACCGCGTCAAGATCGCCCGAACGCCATTGCTTTTCACGCTCGGCACGCTGCGCCACCAGTTGCTTCTCCCGGTCGCGCAGGCTCGCCGCCTTCTCGAAGTCCTGGGCATCGATCGCCGATTCCTTCTCCCGGCGCGCGTCGGCGATCTTCTCGTCGAACTCGCGCAGGTCTGGCGGCGCGGTCATGCGGCGGATCCGCATCCGGGCGCCCGCCTCATCGATCAGGTCGATCGCCTTGTCCGGCAGGAACCGGTCGTTGATGTAGCGGTCGGCCAGCGTCGCGGCGGCCACCATCGCGGAATCGGTGATCGACACACGGTGGTGCGCCTCGTAGCGGTCCCGCAGACCCTTGAGAATCTCGATCGTGTGCTCGACCGTCGGCTCACCCACCTGCACCGGCTGGAAACGGCGCTCCAGCGCGGCGTCCTTCTCGATGTACTTGCGGTACTCGTCGAGGGTGGTGGCACCGATCGTCTGCAGCTCGCCGCGAGCCAGCTTGGGCTTGAGGATGCTTGCGGCATCGATCGCGCCCTCGGCGGCACCCGCCCCGACCAGCGTGTGCAGCTCGTCGATGAACAGGATGATGTCGCCGCGGGTATTGATCTCCTTGAGCACCTTCTTCAGGCGTTCCTCGAAGTCACCGCGGTAGCGCGAACCCGCGACCAGCGAGCCGAGGTCCAGCGTGTAGAGCTGCTTGTCCTTCAGCGTCTCGGGCACCTCGCCGTGCACGATGGCCTGCGCCAAGCCCTCGACCACAGCGGTCTTGCCCACGCCGGGCTCGCCGATGAGCACCGGGTTGTTCTTGGTGCGCCGGGAGAGCACCTGCATGACCCGCTCGATTTCCTTCTCGCGGCCGATGACCGGGTCCAGTTTGCCTTCCATGGCAGCCGCGGTCAGGTTGCGGCCGAACTGGTCGAGAACCAGCGACGTGGAGGGAGAGCCGGACTCCCCTCCCCGGCCGCCAGTGCCTGCCTCGGCGGCCTCCTTGCCCTGGTAGCCGCTCAGCAGCTGGATCACCTGCTGGCGCACCCGGGTCAGTTCGGCGCCCAGCTTGACCAGCACCTGGGCGGCCACACCCTCGCCCTCGCGAATCAGGCCGAGCAGGATGTGCTCGGTACCGATGTAGTTGTGGCCGAGCTGCAGCGCCTCGCGCAGGCTGAGTTCGAGCACTTTCTTGGCGCGCGGAGTGAACGGGATGTGCCCGGACGGTGCCTGCTGGCCCTGGCCGATGATCTCTTCGACCTGGCTGCGCACACCTTCCAGCGAGATCCCGAGCGACTCCAGCGACTTGGCCGCAACGCCTTCGCCTTCATGGATTAGCCCCAGCAGAATGTGCTCGGTGCCGATGTAGTTGTGGTTCAGCATCCGGGCCTCTTCTTGCGCCAGGACAACGACCCGGCGGGCACGGTCGGTAAAACGTTCGAACATCGGCGGTTACCTGCTCTCCCTCATCGGTACTTTGGTCGGTCCTGAACCAGTCCAGCTCGGCCCCGCGTACCTGCAGTCCACTGTAATGGTCGGCCTGCCAGGCTTCATAACAACCTTGCAGTGCCGTGCGGTTCCCGGCTGCAACTCCGGTGTGGGGCCCGAATCACCCGAATCAGATACACCCGTGACCCAGACCCGGCGCCCGAGAAGCCGCGCCGGCCTCGTTTTCTTCCTGCTACAACAGAACCGCAACACGTTAACGAGGAAAACCGCCGAAGTGTTTCCCGTGTCGGCCGAAGATCGGTTTCGCCACGAGCGAAAATGACATAGCACCGTCGCCCAGGCTAAGCCTGGGCGACGGTAATAGATCGAGATCGCTATGAACCGGCAGCGTGGAATGCGTCGATGACGTCGGCCGGGATACGGCCACGGGTCGACACATTGTGCCCATTACGGCGTGCCCATTCCCGGATGGCCGCGCTTTGCTCGCGGTCGATAGCGCCGCGGCCACGTCCGGATCCCGAACGCCCACGTCGCCGGCCACCGACGCGCCGACCCGCCGCAACCCATTGCTTCAGATCACCGCGCAGTTTCGCGGCATTCTTGGAAGAAAGGTCAATCTCGTAGGTCACTCCGTCAAGCCCGAATTCAACCGTTTCGTCAGCAGCACCGGCACCGTCGAAATCGTCGACCAAGGTGACGGTAACTTTCTTAGCCATTGGCTTACCCTCGCGTTTCTTCCTATGCGTCGCAATACAGGATGGATAGTCTCCCCGCGCACCAATGTGCCATAAGTAAGCAAAATTCTCAATCCAGACACAACCACCGGCAGTTCAGTTGGAGTGAGGGCGAACAATCGGGAACAAAACTGTCTCCCTAATTGACAGTCCGGTCAAACACATCAACAACCGATCGATGCCCATTCCAGTTCCAGTACACGGGGGCATCCCGTACTCCAGAGCCGTCAGAAAATCTTCGTCAAGTTGCATCGCCTCGTCGTCACCAGCGGCCGCCGCACGCGCCTGATCAGAGAATCTGTCCCGCTGGACGACGGGATCGTTTAATTCCGAGTACCCGGTAGCCAGTTCCACTCCGCGCACGTAGAGATCCCACTTCTCGGTTACTCCGGGGATACTGCGGTGCTGACGAGTCAATGGCGTTGTCTCGACTGGGAAATCCTTGACAAATGTGGGCGCCGTCAACTTGTTGCCGACAGCATGTTCCCAGAGTTCCTCGACAAGTTTGCCGTGACCAAAAACACTGTTATCAATCTCTACGTCAAGTCCGCTTGCGATGTCACGTAAGCGAGCAACCGTCGTCTCTGGCGTGATCTGTTCCCCCAGTGCCTCCGACAAGGAGGAATACATCTCGATAGTCGCCCATTCTCCGTCGATGTCGTACACGCTGCCGTCAGGCATCGGGAGTTGCCTGGTTCCGATCGCCTCGTCAGCAACTTCTTGAATAAGCTCTCTGGTGATCAGGGCCGAATCGTCATAGGTTCCATAGGTCTGATAGGTCTCCAGCATGGAGAATTCCGGGGAATGGGTGGAATCAGACCCTTCGTTTCGGAACACCCGATTTAGTTCAAAGACCCTGTCGAAACCGCCCACGATGCAACGCTTGAGGAACAGTTCCGGCGCGATACGCAGGTAAAGATCGATGTCGAGGGCATTGGAATGGGTGACGAACGGCCGCGCCGCAGCGCCGCCGGCCAAGGTCTGCAACATTGGCGTTTCGACTTCGAGAAACCCGCGCCGCTCCAGCGCATTACGCACCGCACGGATTACCGCAATCCGCTGTCGCGCGACCTCCCGCGCCTGCGGACGCACGATCAAATCGACGTAGCGCTGACGAACCCGCGACTCCTCGCTCATCTCCTTGTGTGCGACCGGCAGCGGCCGCAAGGCCTTGGCAGCCATCCGCCAGGAATCGGCGAGCACCGATAGTTCGCCCCGACGGGAGCTGATCACGGTGCCGTGCACGTAGACGACGTCACCGATGTCGACGTCGGCCTTCCACCTGTCCAGCGATTCGCCGCCCACCTTGTCGAGGCTGATCATCGCCTGCAGCTGGGTGCCGTCGCCGTCCTGCAGTGTCGCAAAACACAGTTTCCCGGTGTTACGCGCGAACACCACTCGACCCGCGACACCGACGATGTCCTCGGTCGCCGAATCTGTCGGTAGGTCGGCATAGGTGGCACGAATCTCGGCCAACGTGTGAGTGCGTTCGATGGCTACCGGATAGGGGTCATACCCCTCTGCCAATAACCGAGCACGCTTGTCCCGACGGATTCGGAACTGCTCGGGAATGTCTGACTCGGCGGAGCTCACGACGTGCCAGCTTAAATGAACTCGCCTGAGCACTCATCGCGCGGGCACCGGGCGCGCGAAACCCGCCCTAAAGATTGCTCCCGACCGGAATCGACCGGGACGCATGGTCGCCGGGTGGCGGCTAGCGCGCCGGCTTCAGCCGACCGCGCTGAGCCTCCCGATTGCGCTCGAAGACCAGCCGTAATCCATGGAGGGTCAGGTGCTCGTCGAAGTGTTCGACGCTGTGCAGTTCGGGCAGCAGCAGCGGCGCGGTGTGCCCGGTCGCCACCACCGCGACATCGTCGTCGGCTGAAAAACCCTTAACGTCCTCACGAATCCGCGCCACCAGGCCGTCAACCAGCCCGGCAAAACCGAATACCGCACCAGCCTGCATGCATTCCACCGTGTTCTTACCCACCACCGAGCGCGGCCGGGCCAACTCGACGCGCCGAAGTGCCGCCGAACGGGCCGCGGCGGCATCCGAAGAAACCTGAACGCCGGGTGCGATCGCCCCTCCCAGGAATTCGCCTTTGGCCGACACCACGTCCACGCATATCGATGATCCGAAATCGACGACAATGGCCGCCTTTGCGAACTGCTGATATGCCGCCAGGCAGTTGACGATCCGGTCGGCACCCACTTCTTTGGGGTTGTCGACCAGCAGCGGAATACCGGTGCGTACCCCAGGTTCGATCAGCACGTGCGGGACCGACGGCCAATACTGCTCCAGCATGATCCGCACCTCATGCAACACCGACGGGACCGTGGACAACCCGGTCGCACCGGTGAGCCGCTCGGAATCCTCGCCGATCAACCCGTCGATCGTCAGTGCCAATTCATCGGCGGTGACTTCGGATTCGGTCCGTATCCGCCATTGCTGCACGACCTTTGCGTGCTGTTTGGCCCCCGACAGCAGACCGACAACGGTGTGGGTGTTGCGGACGTCGATCGCCAGCAGCACGGTTACCGCGCACCGATCCGCGGATTCAACAGCTCCTCCGCCCCGGGAATGTCGAATGCGGGCACAAAAGCCGGGTCGTGGCCCACGTCGATCTGCTTGTTGTCAGCGTCGACGAACACGATCCGCGGCTGGTAGCCGCGTGCCTCGGCATCCTGCATGGTCCCGTAGGCGATCAGGATCACCAGATCGCCGGGGTGTACGAGATGCGCCGCGGCACCGTTGATCCCGATTACGCCACTACCGCGTTCGCCGGTGATCGCATACGTGACCAAGCGAGCACCGTTATCGATGTCGACGATGGTCACCTGTTCACCTTCGAGCAGATCCGCGGCGTCCATCAGGTCGGCATCGATGGTCACCGACCCGACGTAGTGCAGGTCGGCCTGCGTGACGGTGGCGCGGTGAATCTTCGACTTCAACATTGTCCGTAACATCAATTCCTCCAAGGTGATTGGACACGCCCGTCCGGCCCGACAGGCTGCCCGTCGGTGCCGGCGATACTTTCGATCTCAATTGCCACGTTGTCGAGCAGCCGGGTGGTGCCGAACCGGACGGCGACCAGCAACCGGCCAGATCCGCTGGGGGAAACCGGGCCGAGCTCGCCGTCGCGCAGTTCCACATAGTCGACCACGATCCCGGGGACGGCCTCGAGCACACCGCGCGCCGCATCCAGCGCAGCCTGGACACCGGCGGTCGCCGCATGTGCCCCGGCCGTCAGCGCCGCCGAGAGCGCGATGGCCGCTTCCCGTTGCGCCGGGTCCAGATAGCGATTGCGCGACGACATCGCCAGTCCGTCGTGTTCACGCACGATCGGCACGCCGATCACCTGCACGTTGACGTTGAGGTCGGCAACCATCTGCCGGATGAGCACCAGCTGCTGGTAATCCTTCTCACCGAAGAACGCCCGGTCGGGAGCCACGATCTGTAGCAGCTTGAGCACCACGGTCAGCACCCCGGCGAAATGGGTTGGTCGCGAACCGCCTTCGAGTTCGGCGGCCAGTGGGCCGGGTTGCACGGTGGTGCGTAGACAGTTGGGGTACATGGTCGCCGCGGTCGGGGTGAACGCGATTTCCACACCTTCGGCCCGCAGTTTCGCCAGATCCTGATCGAGGGTTTGTGGGTAGGCGTCCAGATCCTCGCCGGCACCGAACTGCAGCTGGTTGACGAAAATCGACACCACGACCACCGCACCGGGCGTGCGTTTGGCCGCCCGCACCAGCGCCAGATGGCCCTCGTGCAGGGCCCCCATCGTGGGGACCAACATCACCCGGCGGCCGGTGTGGCGCAGCGCCCGGCTGACCTCGCCGACGTCACGCGGCGCCGAGTAGATGTTGAGTTCGCCCGGCTTGAAGACGGGCGCCCGGCCGGCATTCGCTCTCATGGCGTCAAGACCTCCACCACATCCCCCGGTACATGCGCCCGCATGGCGGTGCGCAGGGCGTTCACCCGATACGCCTGCGCCAGTTGCGGGTCCGCTTCGGTGAGCGCGGCCAGGTGGCCGGCGACCGCGGCGGCGTCACCGCGCGCGATCGGCCCGGTCAGCGCGGCCTGACCCCGCTGCAGCGTGTTTTCCAGGGCCGCTCGGGCTAGCGGTCCGACGATGCGTTCCGCGATACCGCCGGGCTGGTTGTCGACGCATTGCTGGCCGAGCAGTTCTTGTCCACGCAAGGCGGTGCGCAAGGCCTCGAGGGCATCGGCGAGCACGGTGACGAGGTGGTTACTCGCATGTGCGAGGGCCGCGTGGTAGAGTACGCGGCTTTCCTCGCCCACGCAGAACGGTTCGCCGCCCATCTCCAGCACCAGCGATTGGGCGATCGCATACCCGACGTCGTCAGCCGCGGTGATTCCGAAGCAGGTATCGGGCAGCCGATTGATGTCTTCGTCGGAGCCGGTGAAGGTCATCGCCGGATGAATGGCCAGCGGTATGCAACCCTGCGCAGTCAGGGGCTCCAAGATGCCAATCCCGTTGGCGCCGGATGTGTGCGCCACGATGGTGCCCGGCCGCACCGCCGACGTGGCGGCCAGACCCGATATCAGACCCGCCAGTTCACTGTCGGTGACGGCCAGCACCAGCAACTCGGCCGATGCGGCGACATCCGGCGGCGGCAGCACCGGGGTATCGGGCAACCGGCGCTGCGCCCGCTGCAGCGACGCGTGCGAAATGGCGCTGCATGCCACCACGACATGATCGGCGCGCTCTAGCGCGAACCCCAGGGCGGTGCCTACCCGGCCGGCCGAGATGATCCCCACCTTGAGCCTGGCCGGGCGCAAACCGCCGAGCTGCACCATCGCAGACGACCTCACAGGTTTCTTCGTTCGTTCCAGTCCCGTGGATGACCGGGTACCGGACGGTCACTAAGACTGTAGTCGATTTGTTGGTCGACGCCCATTTCAGCCGTCACGGCGCCGGCGCCGGCCGCCGCCGGAAGGCTGCACCTGCAACCGTGCCATCAGGTCAGCGACGGACTGACCACCGCTTTGCGAGTCAGAGTCATGCGAGCCCGCCACATCGCCGCGTTCTTCTTCCGGGCGGCGATGACGGGAGGCAAGGTCGGGTGCGGGCGGCGGGGCCAACCGGGGCGCCGCGGGCTCGGCGGGCTGGGGGCCCGGCCACGGCGGTGCAGCGGGTGCCATTGGTGGCGGTTGGGCTGGTCCGGGGCCTGGAGGCGGCCCCGCTCCCAGGCGGCCCACCCCATAGTCGCGGTAGTCGGTGGAATGACGAGATCGCGACCGTCTGCCGCCGTATTCCCGGTCGAACTCACCGATGTCACCTTGGTCCTCGTCGGAACCGTAGTGCCGGGCACGGCGACGTCGACCCGAAGACCGGTCCTGCGTTTCGGCGCCAACCGCCTCCTCGGCCACCCAGTGGCTGCCCGGAGCGCCGGGGGGCAACCACTGTCCGTCCGCGGCAACCGGTCGCCAAGGCGAGGGTTCGGCATTGGGTACTGGTGGCGCGGGCGGCGGTCGACGATGCGGCTCGTAGTGCAGGTCAGGCTGAACCGGCGCAGCCTCCTGGGGCGGCCAGACCCACTCGGCGGGGTGTCCGGGGCCCGGAGGCGCGGGCGGCGGGGGCTGCAGAAACGGTCCCCCACCCGGCTGCACGTCACGCTCGTCCAGCGGCGGCACGCCTACCTCCGGCACATCGATGATCGCCTCCTCGGCGCGGTTGAGATTTTCGTCTCGACGGGCCATGGCAATCCGGTCACTGGGCAGCCAGTCGGTGGCTGGACTCTCGCCGTTTTGGAGCCGATCGGCAACAGCGCGGGCGGTGCGCGACTCCCTGTCCACCGTCTCCAGCGCCGGGCGCTGTTCTAGGTCCGCATCGAACAAGATTCCCAGACTGGTTCGCAGCGAAGCTAATTCGGCGCGCAACGCTGCCACCTCGTCGGCGGCCGCGCCCCGCAACTCGGCGGCGAGCTCGCGACGCAACTGCGACTCCACCGCCAGCTCGTATTCGCGGCGGGCCGAGATCTCGCGATCCAGCTGCAGATCGTAGACGAGCTTCATGTCGCGCGCCCGCGCCTGATCCGCTTCGGCCTGGCGACGATAGAGCACCGACACAAACGCACCAGCGACCGCGGCCCACAGCGCGAGGACCACGGCGAGCTTGAGCAGTTCCACCCGATTGGTGAAAACCAGTGCCGAACTAGCTCCAATTGCCAGAACCAGCAACGTCGTCAATAGCACCCAACCCGGCCTGCGGCCGCCGCGCCGGACCCGGGCGCCGCGGGACAGAACGGTCATGGCCTGACTGTACCCGCGCGACCTGCATCCACGTGTCGCGCCGGTCCGGCGATTCTCCGGCAAAGTCCGTGCCGCAGCCAGCAACGCCGGCGGGCCGGGCCGCGGGAGTGGTCAGCCTTCCGCGCCCTCGCCCCGCTCGGGCGGCTCCTGCGGCGACTTGCAGCAATGTTGCAGCCACAAAGCGGCAACGATCAACGCCAGCGCGCTTGCGGCCGCCACCAGGGCGCCGGTCATATCTTCGGCCGCCACCCGCAGCCAGGACCGCCGCGGCAACAGATACACCAAGACCGCAATCCACCAGCCCAGCACCAGCGCACCCACCCAGGCCGATGCCTTGGCGACCATCAGGCTGCGAGCCACAGCCAGAGGATGCAGCTGTCCGGATCCATCCCCTATCTCGCCATCGTTGATCTTGGCTCTTACGAAGCGGGCCCACAGCGCCTCGGCGATCGCAACCCCCAGCAGTGACAGCCCGGTCCACACCGTGAGCGGGGGAAACGACCGGAACAACACCAGCACCATCGGATAGCCGGCGACCGCCGCCCCGATCGCGGCGGCGGCCAGGTCGCGCCTACGGGTCGGTCCCATCAGGCTGCCACGGTCAGCGAGGTCAACCGCACACTTGCCCGATCGGCCGGTGGCAGCCCAGCCAGCAGCGCGGCGACCGGGCGCGGGCCCTCCGGTCCGGTCAGTTCGGCCGCGGGGTCAACGTCGAGCCAAGGGACCATGACGAAGGCCCGCTGATGCGCCAATGGGTGTGGCAGCGTCAGGATGCTGTCGTTGCAGCGCACTTCGGTAGGGCCGGCCGGGCCTGCCTGGTAGCAGGCGACCAGATCCACGTCGAGCGTGCGCGGCCCCCACCGCTGCAGACGCTGCCGGCCGGCCGCCCGCTCGAACTCCTGAGCTTGGTGCAACCAAGCATGGCCGTCGCGAGCGGGATCGTCTGCGATCAGCACCACGTTGAGGAACGGCTCCTGGGCCACCCCACCCCACGGATCGGTCTCATAGACACGCGACGCCCCGACCAACGTGTCGCCGAGTCCGTCGACCACCGAACGCAGGTTCGCCAGGCGGTCGCCCAGGTTGGAACCGACCGACAGCACTACCGAACTCATACCGCTCGGTCCGCGGGGATCACCGAACCACGCCCCCCGCGCCGCGACCGCCGGGTCACCACCGCCACGTCAGCCAGCGGTTGCGCGATGGCGGCCTGCGGCTTGTGCAGGACCACCTCGACGGCATGTACCCGTTCGTCGTTCATCACCTCGTCGGCGATCTCGGCACCGACCGTCTCGATCAGGTTGCGCGGCGGCCCGCCGACGATCTCGGCCGCGCGCTGCGCCAATTGGGCATAGTCATAGGTGTCGGCCAGATCGTCGCTGCGGGCGGCGTCGGCCAAGTCGATCCACATGGTGATGTCGACGACGAACCGTTGCCCGGCTACCCGCTCATGGTCATAGACCCCATGGCGGCCATGAACAATCAAGCCCCGCAACTCGATTCGGTCAGCCATCGTGCCCAGTCCTTTCCGCCCGCTGCCACGCGTCGACGACCTTGAGGGCGTCGACGGATGCCCGCACATCATGCACCCGCACACCCCATGCACCGTGCAGCGCCGCCAATGCGGAAATCACCGCGGTCGCCGTTTCCCGCCCGTCCGGCGGCCGTACCGCACCATCCGGGCCGGCCAGCAACGACCCGAGGAAGCGCTTTCGAGACGCTCCCACCAGCACCGGGATCCCGGTGGCGACCAACTCCGGCAGGGCGTGCAGCAGCGTCCAATTATGCTGTCCGGCCTTGGCGAAGCCGAGGCCGGGATCGATCATCAGATTCGATGGATCAACGCCCGCGGCTATCGCATCATCCACGGCGGCGAGCAGCTCGGCGCGCACCTCGGCCACCACATCGCGGTAGTTCGGCACCTGATGGGGGTTGTCGTCGGACACCGGCCGCCAGTGCATCAGCACCCACGGCACACCGGCTTCGGCGACCAGCGGGGCCATTGCCGGATCGGCCCGCCCTCCGGACACATCGTTGACGATCTGCGCGCCGTTGTGCAGCGCCTCGCACGCTACGGCCGCGCGGGTGGTGTCGATGCTGACCTTGATACCGCGCGCGGCCAGTTCTTTGATGACGGGCAAGACGCGGGACGCCTCGACGGCCGGGTCAACCCGCGCGGCGCCCGGCCGAGTCGACTCCCCCCCGACGTCGATGATGTCCGCACCTTCGGTCGCCAGCGCCAGACCGTGCTCGATGGCCTTGGCCTCGTCGCAGTAGCGCCCACCGTCGGAGAACGAGTCGTTCGTGACATTCAATACGCCCATAACCTGCACAGGCCGCGAACTCACTTACGCAGGATGAGGTCCAGCGCCTCGGCCCGAGAAGCGGCATCGGTCTTGAACTGCCCACGCACCGCCGAGGTCGTGGTGACCGCACCGGGTTTGCGGACCCCGCGCATCGCCATGCACAGGTGCTCGGCTTCGACCACCACGATCACCCCGCGCGGCCCGAGCCTTTTGACCAGGGCGTCGGCGATCTGGCTGGTGAGCCGCTCTTGCACCTGAGGACGCTTGGCGTAGAGGTCCACCAGCCGGGCAATCTTGGACAGCCCGGTCACCCGGCCATCCCGGCCCGGGATATAGCCGACATGGGCCACCCCGTGGAACGAGACCAGGTGGTGCTCGCACGTCGAGTACAAGGGAATCTGTTTGATCAGCACCAGCTCGTCGTGGTCTTCGTCGAACATGGTGTTCAGTACCGCGTCGGGGTCGGTGTAAAGCCCCGCGAAGATCTCGCGATAGGCGCGGGCCACGCGGGCCGGGGTGTCGCGCAAACCGCCCCGGTCCGGGTCCTCGCCGATCGCAAGCAACAACTCGCGGACGGCGGCCTCGGCACGCGGCTGGTCGAACGCCCGGGTGGTCGTTGCCTCGGTTCGGGAATCCAGCTGCGTCATTGCAACTCTCCGTTCGTCAGCCGTGGGCCGGGGGGTTGGACCGGCTTACGTCCCTGTCCTGCTGCTCGGACGACTCGTCGGTGTCCGATGGCTGATCGTGGGAATAGCCCGATGGTTGTGGCCGCTCCGACGGCGGGGGCCACCCGGGAGCGCGCCAGCCCGCCGGGGCGCCGTAGTCGGGATGGCTGCCGGGGTGCGCGTCGGCGCCTCGAGAGCCGTTAGGGCCGCGGCCGGTCCCTTCGCTGGCCGACTGCGCCGCCTGGGTAGCCTGCGCGATGGCTTGCTTGAACGCCGGCTCCGGCATCGGCTGCGGCCAGGGTTCACCGCGCTCGATGGCCAGTTCGCCCGGTGTCTTGATCGGCGGCTTGTCCGACGGAATCCGGCCGCCGAAATCGTCGAACATGGTGAGTCGGGGCCGCTTTTCGACGTCGGAGAAGATCGACTCCAGCTCCGGCCGGTGCAGTGTTTCCTTTTCCAGCAGCTGACCGGCCAGGGTGTCGAGCACGTCGCGATATTCGGTGAGAATCTCCCAGGCTTCGGTGTGGGCCGCCTCGATGAGCTTGCGCACCTCTTCGTCGATTTCGCGGGCGACTTCGTGCGAGTAGTCCGACTGGGTGCCCATGGAGCGGCCCAAGAACGGGTCACCGTGCTCGGTGCCGTACTTGACCGCGCCCAGCCGCGCGCTCATGCCGTACTCGGTGACCATCGCCCGAGCGACCTTGGTCGCCTGCTCGATATCGGACACCGCACCCGTGGTCGGCTCCCGGAACACCAATTCCTCGGCGGCGCGCCCGCCCATCGCGAAGACCAGCTGCGCGATCATCTCCGAACGGGTCCGCAGCCCCTTGTCCTCCTCGGGCACCGCTACCGCATGACCACCGGTTCGTCCCCGGGCCAGGATGGTGACCTTGTAAACGGGATCGATGTCGGGCATCGCCCAGGCCGCCAGGGTATGACCGCCCTCGTGATAGGCGGTGATCTTCTTCTCGTGCTCGCTGATGATCCGCCCTTTGCGGCGTGGGCCGCCGATGACCCGGTCTACCGCCTCCTCCAAGGCGGGACCGGTAATGACGGTGCCGTTCTCACGGGCGGTGAGCAGCGCCGCCTCGTTGATGACGTTGGCCAGATCGGCCCCGGTCATGCCGACAGTCCGTTTTGCCAACCCGTCCAGGTCAGCGCCGTCAGCGATCGGCTTTCCCTTGGAATGCACCCGAAGGACCGCCCGGCGTCCGGCGAGGTCAGGATTGGTGACCGGGATCTGGCGGTCAAAGCGACCGGGACGCAGCAGCGCCGGGTCCAGAATGTCGGGCCGGTTGGTGGCCGCAATCAGGATCACGCCGGCGCGATCGCCGAACCCGTCCATTTCGACCAGCAGCTGGTTGAGGGTCTGTTCCCGCTCGTCGTGGCCGCCACCGAGGCCGGCGCCGCGTTGGCGGCCGACCGCGTCGATCTCGTCAACGAAGATGATGCATGGGCTGTTCTGTTTGGCCTGCTCAAACAGGTCCCGCACCCGGGATGCACCCACCCCGACGAACATCTCGACGAAGTCGGATCCGGAAATGGTGAAAAACGGCACCCCGGCCTCGCCCGCCACGGCGCGAGCCAGCAACGTCTTACCGGTTCCCGGCGGGCCGTAGAGCAACACGCCCTTGGGGATCTTGGCGCCCAGCGCCTGGTAGCGGGACGGATTCTGCAGGAAATCCTTGATCTCGTAGAGCTCCTCGACCGCTTCATCGACGCCGGCGACGTCGGCGAATGTGGTCTTGGGCATGTCCTTGGACAGTTGCTTGGCACGCGATTTCCCGAAGCCGAAGCCCATCCGGGCGCCGCCCTGCATGCGGGAGAACATCACGAAAAGGCCTACCAGCAGCAGCAGCGGCAGCACGTAAACCAACAGCTCGCCCAGGATGCTGCCCTGGTTGACCACCGTGGCGACCTTGGCGTTCTTGGCGGTCAAGGCATTGAATAGGTCGACCGCGTAACCGGTGGGGTACTTGGTGATGACCTTGTCGGAACCGTCGGTGTCGCTGCTGCTCTTCTTCAAGACCAGCCGCAGCTGCTGCTCACGGTCATCGATTTGCGCGCTCTTGACGTTGTCGGCGTTGATCTGCGACATCGCCACCGAGGTGTCGACCGGCTTGTAACCGCGGGTGTCGTCACTGAAGTAGAAGAACGACCAGCCGAGCACCACCACCAAGGCGACCGCCGTCACGGTGCGGATCACGTTTTTTCGGTTCATCAATCTTCGGCCGTGCCGGCCTGGTCCTTCCAAATACGCAGCTGGAAATGTCAAGGCTACCGCTAGACCAACGACCGGTAGTTCCGGATGGTTGCAGTAGCACGGCAATCCGGCGAAAGGCATGGCTCACACCGGCGGTTGCGCAGCGGGCACGATCGGGCAAAGCGGACCGCGGCCGGGCGGCGGCCAACCTGAACAACAAGCCCTTCTCACCGATGTGGCGTTGTGCTTTGGTGAAATGGTGGCTACATCAACCGAGCGGTTAGTCGACACCAACGGCGTGCGGTTGCGCGTGACCGAGGCCGGCGAGCGGGGTGCGCCGGTGGTGATATTGGCCCACGGCTTCCCCGAACTGGCCTATTCCTGGCGGCACCAGATCCCGGTGCTTGCCGAGGCCGGCTACCACATGCTGGCCCCCGATCAACGCGGCTACGGGGGTTCCTCTCGCCCCGAAGCGATCGAGGACTACGACATCCACCAGCTGACCGCAGACCTGTTAGGCCTGCTCGACGACGTCGGCGCCGAGCGTGCCGCCTGGGTGGGCCATGACTGGGGTGCTGTCGTCGTGTGGAATGCGCCCTTGCTGCACCCCGACCGCGTCGCCGCGGTCGCCGGCCTCAGGGTTCCGGTGCTGCCCCGCGCCCAGGTGCCGCCAATCCAGGCATTCCGCCAGCGCTTCGGCGAGCACTTCTTCTACATCCTCTATTTCCAGTACATCCTCTATTTCCAGCAGCCCGGGGTGGCCGACGCCGAACTCAATGGTGACCCGGCTCGCACGATGCGCCGGATGATCGGCGGCCAACGATCCCCGACCGATCCGGGCGCGGCCCTGCGGATGGTCGCCCCCGGCCCCGAGGGCTTCATCGACCGACTGACGGAGCCCGACGCGCCGCCCAGCTGGATCAGTCGCGACGAGCTGGATCATTACATCAGCGAGTTCACCCGCACCGGATTCACCGGCGGGCTCAACTGGTACCGCAATTTCGACCGCAACTGGAAAACCACCGCCGATCTCGAGGGCGCCACCATCACGGTTCCGTCGTTGTTCATGGCCGGCACAAAGGATCCGGTGTTGTCTTTCGCCCGTAGCGATCGGGCATCGGAAGTGATCACCGGTCCATACCGCGAAGTGATGGTTGAGGGCGCCGGGCACTGGCTGCAGCAGGAACGGCCGGACGAGGTCAACGCCACACTTCTCGACTTCCTCAAAGGAGTGCAATGGTGACCGATGCGCCGCTGAAATTCGGAGTCTTCATCACACCGTTTCACCCGACTGGCCAATCGCCGACGGTGGCTCTGGAATACGACATGGAGCGCGTTGTCGCCCTGGACCGGCTCGGCTACGACGAGGCCTGGTTTGGTGAACACCATTCCGGCGGCTACGAGCTGATCGCCTGCCCGGAAGTGTTCATTGCGGCCGCCGCCGAACGGACCAAGCACATCCGGCTGGGCACCGGGGTGGTGTCGCTGCCGTATCACCACCCGCTCATGGTGGCCGACCGATGGGTGCTGCTCGATCACCTCACCCGGGGCCGGGTCATGTTCGGCACGGGCCCGGGGGCGCTGCCATCGGACGCCTACATGATGGGCATCGATCCGATCGACCAGCGCCGGATGATGCAGGAATCCCTGGAAGCGATCCTGGCTCTGCTGCGCGCCGCACCGGGTGAACGCATCGACCGCCACTCCGATTGGTTCACCCTGCGCGACGCGCAGTTGCACATCCGCCCGTACACCTGGCCCTATCCCGAGATCTCGACGGCAGCCATGATCTCGCCGTCGGGTCCGCGGCTGGCCGGCAGCCTGGGTACGTCGCTGCTGTCGCTGTCGATGTCGGTGCCCGGCGGCTATGCGGCGCTCGAGAACACCTGGCAGGTGGTGTGCGAGCAGGCCGCCAAGGTCGGCCGGGCGGAGCCCAACCGCCGCGACTGGCGCGTGCTGTCCATCATGCACCTGTCGGATACCCGCGACCAGGCGATCCAAGACTGCATCTACGGGCTGCCGGATTTCTCGAAGTACTTCGGCGCGGCCGGGTTCGTTCCGCTGTCCAACGCGATGGACGGCGCCGAAGGCACTCGCGAGTTCGTCGAAGACTATGCGGCCAAGGGAAATTGCTGCATCGGAACCCCCGAGGACGCGATCGCATACATCGAAGATCTGCTCAATCGCTCGGGCGGCTTCGGGACTCTGCTGCTACTCGGGCATGACTGGGCATCACCGCAAGCGACCTTCCATTCCTATGATCTGTTTGCCCGCAAGGTGATTCCGTATTTCAAGGGACAACTCAAGGCGCCGCGCGCCTCGCACGAATAGGCCAGGGACAAGCGTGAGGACTTGATCGGCCGCGCCGGTCAAGCCGTGGTAGCGGCAATTACCGAACACGTGACCGAGCACGGAGAAGGTCAGACCTGATGCGGGCGTCCGTGCTGCGCAATGGACACATGACCTATCGCGACGATGTGGCCGAACCCACCCCCGGGCCGGGCCAGGTGCTGGTCGGAGTGCGAGCATGCGGAATCTGTGGATCGGACCTACATTTCGCCGCGCATGGGCCAGAAGTGTTGGCAATGAGTTCGCGACTCTCACACGGCGACGGCTACACGAACACCGACTTGAGCCGTGATGTCTTCATGGGCCACGAGTTCTGCGCCGAGGTGATCGAGGCCGGACCCGACACCGACACCTACCCCGCGGGGACGCTCGTCACGTCCATCCCGGTGTTGCTGTCCGCCAAGGGAGTCGAGCCCATCTTCTCCAGCAACGACACCATCGGCGGGTACGCCGAGCGGATGTTGCTCTCGGCGCCGCTGCTGCTGCCCGTCCCCAACGGGCTGGACTTCAGGGATGCCGCCCTGACCGAACCCATGGCGGTGGGATTACATGCGGTGAACAAGGCCGGCGTCGCCGTTGGCGACACCGCCCTGGTGCTCGGTTGCGGGCCCATCGGCATCGCGATCATCGCGGCCCTGCGGATGCGCGGTGTCGAAACGATTGTGGCATTCGACTTTTCGCAGAAGCGGCGCGAGCTGGCCAGCATCATGGGAGCTCACCAGACGGTCGACCCGGCCGTCTCGTCACCGTTCGAGCACGTCAAGGCCACCGTGGTGTTTGAAGCGGTGGGAGTCCCGGGGATGATCGACGAGGTAATTCTGCGGGCACGTCCGGGCACCCGGTTGATCGTCGCCGGGGTATGCATGCAGCCCGACACCGTGCATCCGTTCTTCGCGATCACCAAAGAGATCAACGTGCAGTTTGTGCTCGCCTATGACCCCGAAGAGTTCGCCACTTCACTGCGGGCACTTGCCGAGGGACTCATAGACGTCAGCCCGCTCATCACCGGCGAGGTGGAACTGGCCGGGGTCGGCGCCGCCTTTGACGACCTCGCCGACCCCGAACGCCACTGCAAGGTTCTCGTCACCCCCTAGCCCGGTTACCCCGACGTCGCGGCGCGTTGGCCTAGGGCGTGTCTGCTTAATGTGAATGGTGTTTTGGCTGATGCTGTTTGGGTGATGCGGACGCATGCGATTTCTGATGATTTGTGGTCGCTGATCGTGGCGGTGTTGCCTGCGGGGCGGCGGCGTGGCCGGCCGTGGAACGATCATCGACATACTCTGGAGGGCATTATCTGGCGTTACCGTACGGGATCTCCGTGGTGTGACCTGCCCGAGCACTTCGGTCCCTGGCAATCGGTGGCCGAGAGGCATCTACGCTGGTCGGTCGATGGCATCTACGCGCGGATCTTCGCGGCGATCGCCTCTGACCTCGACGCCGAGGACGCCGACCTGGGCGCACTGTTGTCGGTCGATTCGACCAGTGTGCGCGCCCACCAACACGCAGCCGGAGCGCGCCCCCGGGCGCCGCACAGGGGGGATCTGTCGAATTACAAGAAATATCTCCATGAGCCCGATGACCACGCCATTGGGCGTTCCCGCGGCGGGCTGACTACCAAGATCCACGCCTTGACCGACCAGCTGTGCAGTCCGGTCACCCTGGCACTGTCGGCCGGTCAAGCCGGTGATAATCCGATGCTTTGGCCACTGCTGGCCGCCCGGCGCAGCAACTCATACGCCCCGTTTCACCTGCTGGCGGACAAGGCGTACTCCTATGACTCGACGCGGGCACAGCTGCGCCGGCTCAAGATCGCCCATACCATCCCCGAGCGCAGCGACCAGATCACCCGCCGCAAAGCCAAAGGCCGCAACAGAGGACGGCCTCCGGGGTTCTCAGGCCGAATCTACAAGCACCGCAACACCGTCGAGCGAAGCTTCAACCGGCTCAAACACTGGCGCGCGGTCGCCACCTGCTACGACAAATACGCCCTGACCTACCTCAGCGGTGTCACCCTGGCCGCCATCATCACCTACCACCGCGTCCGCAATTAGCAGACAGGATCTAGCCGGCGGCCGGCGGGCGCGTCATCACCCTGGGATGAAACCCATATCGGGGAGGGGCCGCCGAGGCGGCGAAGCCGCGCGCGGGTGTGCCATGAGCCGGCAAACCGCCAAAGACATGTTGGCTGGGGTCGGCGGCCGCGGCGGCAGCGGCAACGGAGCTGAGCGGAACGGTTGCAACGCGGCCCAACCCGGGCATCGAACTCGCCCAAGCGTTGGGTACCGACAGGCCCCCGATCTGGGCGGCCCTGCCAATCCCCCCGAGACCACTCGACACTCCCGACAACGGCAGTTTCGGCAGCGCTTGTGGCAGGGCCTCGACCGCCTTGGCGGCTTCCTGGCCCGCGTGCGCGGCAGCCGGGAAGAGACTGTGGGACAAACCGTCGATGTCTTTCAACGCCGTGGTGGTGAGCCGGAAGGGCGAAACCAGCCTGATATAGGTGTTCGATAGCGTGCTGGCATCCAGCGTCGACGACCCGGTGAGACCCGCTACCAGTGCGCCGAGTGCGCCGCTTAACACGATCCCGTCGCCGTTGGGCGTCCACTTCCAGCCGATCAGGCCGAGCGTACGCAAGATCTGTTCCGGCGAGGGCACCAACGCCGCCTCCGAGAGTCCCCGCAGCGCGTTGGGCAGCTGTTCCACCAATTGCTGCAACGACTGCGCATCCCCCGCGAGGAGATCGCCGGTGGCCCGGCCGACTGCGGCGGCCTGAGCGGCCGGTCCGTTCGCGGTGGTAGCGGGCCGAGGCGGAACGAACGAGGTCAGGTCGGCCGCCGCCGCGGCCGTCGCCGCATATTGGTACATCGCATTCGCGTCCTGAGCCCACATTTCGGCGTACTCGGCTTCCACTACCGCGATGGCCGGGGTGTTCTGACCGAAGAGGTTGGTCGCCACCAGCGTCGCCAACATCGCCCGATTGGCGGCTACCACCGCGGGCGGCACTATCCCGGCAAACGCCGCCTCGTAGGCACTCGCCGCCGCCGCCGCTTGCCTCCCGACCTGTTCAGCCTGCGCGGCGGTTGCGCTCAGCCAGGCCAGATGCGGCGCGGCAGCAGCCGACATGGCCGCGGCGGCGGGCCCCGACCATGGTCCGGAAACCAGCCCGGACAGCAGTGAACGATAAGAGTTCGCAGTGCACTGCAACTCGGCGCCCAGCGCCTGCCAAGCCGCCGCGGCGGCCAACATCGATCCTGAACCGGGTCCGGAATACATCAACGTGGAGTTGACTTCTGGCGGTAGGAGCGCGAAATCCAGCATGTGCGGCCTCGCCTAGCTGACCGCGACGGTGTTGGCGGCCTCGGTTGCCGCATACGAACCAGCGGAGATACCCAGCACGGTCACCAGCTGATCCTGTACCGCCGCGGCCTGAGCGCTGATCGCCTGATACACCCTTGCATGGGCGGCGAACTGGGCTGCCGTCAACATCGACACCAGGTCTGCCGCCGGGGGGACCACTCCTGTCGTCGGAGCTACCGCGACCTCGTCCCCGGCGCGCGCCGCCGAGTTGATGGCCTGCAGCTCCAATGCGACTCCAGCCACAATCTCCGGCTGAGCAGTCACGTGCGACATCGCTCTCCTTTCAAGAACCAATTGAGCCAATAACGTCCAGCGACGAACGGCGCTGACGCTGATCGGCAATCAGGCTAAGGGACTCAAGGGACCAGAAAAACCACGAGAGATGACCAACACCAGGCGTAAACATCTTGTTCAGAATCGGTTTAACAACGATTCAAATTCAGCGACACATCTGAGCCCTATTTCACAATGCCCAAACGCTTCGCATTCGATGAATTCAAGTCCCCAAGGGGCGCAAAACGCGGCATGAGGGGAATTTTCGCCGCGGCGCGTGTCGTCGCCGAACAGCGATATTAGCCAACCGGATTCGACCCCACCTGGCCTTTTGCCACCTGCAGCCAGCGCCTCCTCGGAGCAACCCCCCGGTTGACAGCGGAGGGCTCTCCGACGAAATCCGCCCCGCTTGTCCAGATTGTGTACGATGCTGATCAATAGGGAAAGTATTTTTGTTGCCGTAGGACATATTGGCCCCGACCAACCGGAGATCAATGATTTAGGGGGCCGCCATGGTTTCGGCACCGCAAATGCGGAAATAGGTAAGTGCACGGCGGTCACCCGAACGCGCGTCGACATCAACACCCAGGTCAACTGCCCCATAAACGGACTTACCCGCCTCCCGGGTATCACCCCCGGGAGGCGGGTAAGCCATCACGCGGCCCGATTAGGGCCGCTGCGTACCTGCCGCGGACTCAGGCCCAGCTGGAGCCGACGGCGCTGTCGGTCTGCGCCATGTTGTTGCCGGCGGCCTGAACCTTCTGGCCGTGCGAGTTGGCCTGCTCGTAGATCACCTGGAAGTTGCGACCCAACTGGGTGATGAACTCCTGGCAAGCCACCGAACCGGCGCCGCCCCAGAAGTCACCGGCGGCCAGCACATCGCGAACGATGGCCTGGTGCTCGGCCTCCAAGGAGGCGGCCTGGGCGCGGATGAGCGCGCCGTGGGCGTCGACATCGCCGAACTGGTAATTGATGGTCATTGGTTTTGTCCTCCTGAATCGAAGCTGTCGGGCCGGTACTAGCTGCTGAGGATCTGCTGGGAGGCCTGATCTTGCTGCTCGTAGTTGTTCGCGTCGCGAACCAGCCCGTCACGCACCCCGTGCAGCATGTTGACGATGTTGCGGAAAGCGGTGTTCATCTGGCCCATGGTGTCCAGCGAGGTTGCCGAAGCCATACCGCTCCAGCCCGCGCCGGCGATGTTCTGCGAGGACGCCCACATCCGGCGGGCCTCGTCCTCGACGGTCTGAGCGTGCATTTCGAAACGGCCCGCCATGTCGCGCATCGCGTGCGGGTCGGTCATAAAACGTGTGGTCATGCGAATGCCTCTCGTGTACGAGTTGTCAAATCCGTTGCTAGATCAAGGTGAATCGCGAGCCTCGCCCCTTCCCTCGAAGATCCCGCTGTACAGCAGTCCGATCACCCCGCGTTGATCGTATGTGTTCTTCGTCACCCTCCGACGGGCGGGTGCACGACCATCGTCGGCTTGAAGCCATAGCGCGGTGCGGCGAAGTGCGCCGCCATTCCGCGCCCGACACCACTGGCGGGCATCAGTGGCACTCCACCCACCGCCGCCTGCGCCGGCTCGGCCGCGGCGGCCCCGAGGCTGTTGACCGTCACGATGGCCGGGTTCGCCGCGGCACCGACGGAGTTCATCCACGAGGTGGCACCGAAAGCCCAGTGACCGACGCCGCGTTACCGACGGCTCCGGTAATCCCGCCCAGACCGACGCCCGGAAGCGACGGCAGTACCGCCGGCAATTCCTTGGCGGCCTCGGCCGCCGCTTTGGCGCCTTCTTGAGCGAACTTGGGCAGGTCATGGGCCAGGCCCACATAGTCCTTGAACTGAGTTACCGCCAACCGGGCCGGACTCACCCATTTGCTGAAGGTGTCCATGAATACGCCGGCATCCACTTCGGCGGAGCCGGTCACTCCCTGGACGATGTCGCCCAGGGCGCCGCCCACGATGATTCCGTCACCGTTGGAGTTCCAGGCGTGGCCGGTCAAGCCGATCGCGCCAGTGAGGTCGGTGAGCCAAGGGGGTTCGTTGGATATTCCGGCCAGCTGCGAGAGCGCCTTGGGAATCTCCGCCAGTGCCTGTGAGTCCACCGCCCCGTTCAATGCCTGACCGACCGCGACGGCCTGATTGGCCAGGCCCGCCGCGCTGACGGTCTGCGCCGCCGGGTCGAACGGCGCCAACTGCGCGGCCGCCGCCGACGAGCCCGCATAGCCGTACATTGCCGCCGCGTCCTGCGCCCACATTTCGCCGTACTGCGCCTCGGTGGCCGCGATAGCGCCCGTGTTCTGTCCGAGGAAGTTCGTCGCCATCAGGGCCATCAACAACGCCCGGTTGGCCGCGATCACCGGCGGCGGGACCGTCGCGACAAAGGCCGCCTCGTAGGCTCCGGCCGCGGCCACGGCTTGACTACCGGCCTGCTCGGCAAGTGCGGCTGTGTTTCTCAACCACTCCACCTGGGGCATGGCGGCCGCGACCATGTTCGCCGCGGACGGCCCCTGCCAGGGCCCGTCGGTCAGTTCGGTCACCAAAGCGTCGTAGGTGGACGCGGTTGCTTGCAGCTCGGCGGCCAACACGTCCCAGGCAGCGGCGGCGGTCAGCATCGGCCCGGAGCCGGGCCCGGAATACATCAGCGCGGAGTTGACCTCCGGGGGCAATTGCGCAAAATCCAACATGACCCGGTGTCTCCTAGCCGATGGTGGCCGCGTTGGCGGCCTCGGTGGCCGCGTACGAACCCGCACTGATGCCCAGCGTGGTGGCCAGCTGCTCCTGGACCGCCACCGCCTGGGCTCCAATCTGCTGATACAGCTGGGCGTGCGCGGCAAACTGCGACGCGGTCAGCAGCGACACCAGATCGGCGGCGGCGGGCACCACGCCGGTGGTCGGTACCGCGGCCGCGACGTTCCAGGCCTGCACCGCCACGTTGATGGACTGCAATTCCGCCGCAGTCGCTGCCAGCACATCTGTCTGCGCAAGCATGATCGACATGAGTTTCCCTCTCCCTCAATTCTTAATTGCAGCAACAGCTTTCGGTGACCGATGACTGTCCGTCCCCCATTGCTGAAGCAGATCGCAGGACACGTTAGGGCAGATACGTAGGAAAACCACAGGCTTCACACAGCCTGTTCACTGCTGAGTCGGTAACAATTCATTTGCTGTGCCAACCGCGCAGGTAAATATCTTCTTTTGTATGAAACATATTTGAATCAAATATGATTTGAGTTCGACATGAATTTTGCCCATATCGAAGACAGGCGCCTTCTGTCGTGCATTCCGGGCGAGCGACGGGGCCGCGCCGAAGGCCCCCGCCACCCGCCTCCGACGGTTTGTATCCCCGCTAGACCCCGCCCGCGGCCGCCGTGGACAGCCCCCTACTAATCAACAAATTGCCGCTAATCAACCTGTTCAGCGGCGGATTCTGGCCGCAGCGCCGGGCCGCGACCCGGCGCTATCACCAGTACCAGGACCACGGCCCCGGTCGCGCCGCGGCGGCAAGTACCCGGGCGGGGGTGGTGGCCCAACCGGGGCCCACGGCTCGACGTCGGCCTAGCCGACTCTTGCAAAGCACAAAAACTGGGTCTGCTATAGGGGCGCAGAATTGTTGAGCCAAACTTGGGTTGGATTGGAATTTTTCAACGTAAAGGTCGCCAATATGACATTTGCTGACAGTCTTTCGGGGGCCAATGTCCGGTCACGGGGGCCGGCGCTTTCCCAGGAATCAAAGATGAACAAGAAGTGAATTGAGAACATCTGGGAGCCGACAACGGCGCACCCGCCGGTCGACTCCGCGCGGCGACTAGGGTGCCAGGCATGCCAATCCAATGGAGCACACCGGGATTCGCCCGCAGATTGATTGCCTTGGCCGTGGCCGGTGCGGCCACCGGCTGCCTGAGCGGGTGCGACTCCCACACTGCGGCGGCGCCCGGCGCAAATCCACGTCAGGCGACCGTGTTCGGGTCCGGGCAGGTGCAGGGCATCCCGGACACCCTGACCGCGCAGGTCGGCATTGAGTTCACTTCTCAGGACGTCACCGGCGCGATGAGCCAGGCCAACGCTCGGCAGCAGGCGGTCATCGACGCCCTGGCGAACGCCGGGGTGGACCGTAAGGACATTCGCACCACCGAGGTGTCGCTACAGCCCCAGTACACCAGCCCAGAGCCCGGCGCAGCGGCGGCGATCAGCAGCTATCGCGCCGATAATGCGATCGAAGTCAAGATCCGTCCACCCGATGCCGCATCACGCCTACTGGAACTCATCGTCAACACCGGCGGCGACGCCACCCGGATCAGTTCGGTGAGCTACTCGATCGAGGACGACTCGCAACTGGTCAAGGACGCGCGCGCCCGGGCATTCGAGGACGCCAAGAGCCGCGCGCAGCAATACGCCCAGTTGTCCGGGCTGCGGCTGGGCACAGTGCTTTCCATATCCGAAGGAGTCGGCACCAGGCCCTCGCCCGGCGAGATGAACACGCCGGCGCCACGCACCTCGATGGTGCCGCTGGAACCAGGCCAGCAGACGGTGAGCTTCTCGGTGACCGCGGTGTGGGAGCTGACCTGAGTTTCCGGTCGGCAGAGCGCGCTCGCTACTGGTAGACCCTGGGATCGAGGGTGCCGATGTAGGACAGGTCGCGATAGCGCTCGTCGTAGTCCAAGCCGTAACCCACCACGAAGTCATTCGAAATGTCGAAGCCCACGTAGGTGATGTCGACGTTGGCCCCCACCGCCTCGGGCTTGCGTAGCAAGGTGCACACCCGCAACGACTTGGGTTGCCGGCTCTTGAGGTTGCGCAACAGCCAGGACAGCGTCAGTCCGGAGTCGACGACATCCTCGACGATCAGCACGTCGCGACCGGCGATGTCGCGGTCCAGGTCCTTGAGAATCCGCACCACTCCCGACGACGACGTCGAGGACCCGTAGGAACTGACCGCCATGAACTCAAATTGCGTAGGCAACGGAATCGCACGGGCGAGATCTGTGACGAACAGCACGGCGCCCTTGAGCACCGTGATCAACAGCAGGTCCTGATCGCTGGTGTCGGCCAGCTCGCGATAGTCGTTGCCGATCTGGGCCGCGAGCTCGTCTATTCGACGCTGAATCTGCTCCTCAGTGAGCAGCACGGATTTGATATCACCTGGGTACAACTCGCCTGCATGTCCGGGGGTGATCGCCGAGGAGCTCTGGGCCACGTGCACAGCGTGCCATGTCCGCGCCCGAACAACCAACGCCAGTCCCCATCTTCACCGACTCAGATTGGCTCGGACCGCAGAGTCAGCAGGCCGCCACCTCGTCCGGCGACCAGACGCCGCGCCTTCAAATTCGATCCGACCGCCACCCCGCCCTGGCCTCGCCAGGCGGTGACCAGCGCGTCCACGCCCCTGATCTGCTTGTCGGTCAGCCCGATCGCCCCGCCGGCCAGCAGCCAACTGCGGATCACTCGCCGACGCACTGGCTCGGGCAGCGTAGCCAGCACGCTGGTGTCCAGGCCGGAATCGACGACGGCGGTGGGCAGCGCCTCGGCGGCGATGGCGTCGAGCAGCTCGGTGTCCGCGCGCAGCGCGGTCGCGGTGCGCGCCAACGCCGCAGCCACACCCCCACCCAGCACTTCCTCCAACAGCGGCAGCACTTCGGCACGTAACCGCGTCCGGGTGAAGCGCCGGTCGCTGTTGTGCGGGTCCTGCCATGCGGTCAGGCCCAGCTCCCGGCACGCATCATGGGTCACCCCGCGACGCACCCCCAGCAAGGGCCGACACCATGGTGGATCGTGCGGACGCATGCCGGCGATCGAGCGAGCGCCCGAACCGCGGCCGAGCCCCAGCAACACCGTCTCGGCCTGATCGTCGAGGGTGTGGGCCAGCAGCACCGGGCCATCGCGGTGGGCGTCCAGCGCGCCGTAGCGGGCGGTGCGCGCCGCCGCCTCCAGCCCACCCCCGGCCCCGGCCGGATTGCCCACCTGGACCCGGAGCACCCGTGCGGCCACGCAACCCAACGAGACGGCCTGGGCCCGGGCGGTTTCGCTGACCGCGGCCGAATCCGGCTGCAGGCCGTGGTCGACGATCAGCGCGGTGGTGGGCCGCAGCCGCGCCGCCACGGCGGTGAGCGCCAGCGAATCCGGACCGCCGGACAGCCCGATACTCCATCGGTCGGTGGCGTCGAGATGGGTCGACGCGAACTTCTCGACGGCCCTGCGCAGTTGCGCTACAGCACCCTGTCGATCCATCGCCGCGGATTCTCCAGCTCAGCCGGCAGGGGCAGCGTCTGCGGACTCGTCCAGATGGTGTTGAACCGCTTCATCCCGACCCGGGCCACCACGTCGTCGACAAACGCTTTGCCGCGCGTGTACTGGTTGAGTTTGGCGTCGAAGCCCAACAACGCGCGCAACAACCGCTGCAGTGGCGGCTGCTTGCGTTGCCGGCGCTCGTCGAAGCGACGACGGATGACGGCAACCGAGGGCACCACCATCGGCCCCACCGCATCCATCACGTGTTCGGCATGGCCCTCCAACAGCATGCCCAGCGCCAGCAGCTGATCCAGCGCCTGACGCTGCGGCTCGGACTGCACGGCACGCACCACACCGAGAATCCCCGTCACATTGCCCGAATCGTCGCCAGGATCGTTGCGGTTGCGCACGAAGTTCGCCAGCCGGCTCACCACCTGTCCGATGTCGTCGGCGGGTTCGGTGGTGAGCAGACCGAGCGCCTGCTGCATGTAGCCGGCCAACCACGGGTTGGCGGTGAACTGGACCCGGTGGGCGACCTCGTGCAGGCAGACCCACAGCCGGAAATCGGATGGGTCGACCCGCAGTTGTCGCTCAACGGCGATGACGTTGGGATACACCAGCAGCAGACCGCCCATGCCGGCCGCGTCCGCGGCGGCGAACGGATCGTACTGACCGAGAATTCCCGAGGCCACGAACGCCAGCACCGCACCCGTCTGCGCACCGGTGATACGCCCGGTGAGCAGTCCGCGCGGCTTCTCGGCCCCGTTGGTCATGGCCCGCATCGACTCCGCGGCGGCCCGTATCCACTCCGGCCGGTCCACAACGCGGGCCGCGGGCACATCACCGGTGGTGATCAAACCGGTGACGTCGCGCACCGGCGGCTCCGCTTGCTCGGCCGCGCGCATCAATTCGTCGACCGCCTGGCGTCGGGTGTAGTCACTGGACGGCGGACCGGGGCGGGCCAGCCGCTCCCCCACCGTGGCCGCAAACTGCCAGTCGACGGTGTTGCCCAGGGTCACATCCGAGGCCGCGGTCATGTTGTGCACCCGCAAGACCACAGCGTGGTGGCCAACGCGTCCATCGCGTTGCGTCCGTTCGGCCCGGCATCGTTGGAGATGAACGCAAACGTGAGCACGCGTCCGCTGCTATCGGTGACCACACCGACCAAGGAGTTGATGGCGGTCAGCGAGCCGGTCTTGGCCCGCAACCAGCCCGCCGGGCCCAGGTTGGTGGCCCGGTCCAGGAAGCGTTCCCCGAGAGTGCCGCTACCGCCGGCGATCGGCAGCAGATCCAGTAGCGGGCGCAACGCGGGCTGATCCGGCCCCGTCGCGGCCTGTATCGCGTCGTCGAGCGTCCGGGCTGTCAGCCGGTCGTCAACCGAAAGCCCACTGGAATCCACCAGCCCCGCGCCGGTGGTGTTGATGTGGGCGGTATTCAGCCGGGTGGTCACCGCATCGACCGCGCCGCTGAAGCTGCGCGGACGGTTGATGGCGGCCGCGACCTCGCGGGCGATGCACTCGGCCATCACGTTGTCCGAGGCGTTCATCATCTGGGAGAGCCGTTCGATCAACGGCGCCGACTGCACCACGGCCAGCTGGCGCGCCCCAGCGGGAGCCGAGGCGATGCTGACCGTTGCTGGATCCAGACCAAGGGCCCTGGCCAGTTCGCGTCCGGCGTCCAACGCCGGGGTCAGCGACCGTCGGGAGTTGACCGTGGTCGGCTGGACGCGACCGGCATCGATCATCGCCGCCTCGATCGGGGCGATGTCACCGTTGCCGACGTCGGCCGGATCCCAGCCCGGGGCCATCGTCGGCCCGGTAAAGGCGGAGATGTCGACTTGCACCGATGTCGGCGTCATGCCACTGCGGCGGATCTGATCGACCAAGTCGCTGATGCGCGCCGCGCCCCGGTACCAGGTTTCGACGCCGGGCGGTGCCGCCGACAGCGTCGGATCCCCGGCTCCAACCAACACCACCGGCCCCTGGCCGCTGGGGCTACCGGCCACCACGCGGGTGCTGATCCGGGCCTGACGGTCCAAGGTGAGCAGCGCCGTGGTGGCGGTCAGGACCTTGTTTGTCGATGCCGGCACCAGGGGTACGTCGTCGAGTTGCTGCCAAAGCACCTGCCCGGTCAGCGCATCGCTGACCCGACCGCCCAGCTTGCCCAAGTTCGGATCGGCCGCGGCCTGCGCCAGCGCGGCGGCCATCGCGCCCGAGTTGGGCACCACACCGGTGTCGGCCACGGCGGTGACCGCGGGCTTGACCGTCGGTGGACGCGGCGGCGGCACCACCAACCGCGCACTGGCCGCGCGGCCACCGACGGTGAAGAACGCTGCGGCGGCAACGACGGCGGCGACAAACGCCAGCACGGCCACCCCAAGGAACACCTGGGTGGATTTCCGCCAACGTTTGGGACCCATAACTCTCCTGTCTTTCCGGTCCCATTGTGCCCAACCGGCCACCCAGCAGGCCCACAGGACCGCTGCACTAGGGTGTCACCGGACGCATTTGACCTAATCCCAGGCCTCTTCTGGCCTCACTAAGTCAAAGGGGCCACGCGATGCAATTCGACGTGACTATCGAGATTCCCAAGGGCCAGCGCAACAAGTACGAGGTCGATCACGAGACCGGCAGGGTCAAACTGGACCGCTACCTGTACACCCCGATGGCCTACCCCACCGACTACGGCTTCATCGAGGACACCCTCGGCGAGGATGGCGACCCGCTGGACGCCCTGGTACTGCTGCCGGAGCCGCTGTTCCCGGGTGTGCTGGTGGAGGCTCGGCCGGTCGGAATGTTCCGGATGGTCGACGAAAAGGGTGGCGACGACAAGGTGCTGTGCGTCCCGGCCGGCGACCATCGTTGGGACCACATCCAGGACATCGACAACGTTCCGGCGTTCGAGCTGGAAGCCATCAAGCACTTCTTTGTCCACTACAAAGACCTCGAACCGGGCAAGTTCGTCAAGGCGGCCGACTGGGTGGGCCGCGAAGAGGCCGAGGCCGAGGTGATGCGGTCGGTGGAGCGGTTCAAGACCGACGGCCACTGATTTCCGGCTCAGCCGCCGGCTCGCCGGTTGCGCACCACGCTGTTGGTGAACGCCGCCCCGATAAACACCACGCCGATCGATGCCGTGATCCACTCGGGGATCTGCAGGTGGTGGTCGATGGACATCAGCATGATCACCGCGAGCGCACCGATCGCCCAGTGCGCGCCGTGTTCGAGGTAGAAGTAGCGGTCCAGAGCGTCCTGTCGGACCAGATAGATCGTGATCGACCGAACGAACATGGCGCCCACCAAGCCCAGCCCTAACGCGATGACGATCGGGTCGCTCGTGATCGCGAATGCCCCGGTGACCCCGTCGAAGGAGAACGAGGCGTCGAGCACCTCGAGGTACATGAAGAGCATGAACCCGGCCTTGCCCACCGCCCCCCGGGCGACGAGTTCGCCAGGTCCGGCACCGACCTGAGGCGGCTGCAACGCCCGGCTCAATCCGTTGACCACGAGGTAGGTCACCAGACCCAGCAGCCCGGCGACCATTACGGTGCCCAGGTCGTCGCTGGAATCCGTCAACCCGGGACCAGCGAAGATCAGCGTCACGCACGCCACCATCACGTGGACCTGACCCAGCCGCCCGATCCGGGCGAACGGCGCCTCAATCCACTTCAGCCACTTGATCTCACGGTCGTTGAACACGAAATCCAGAAACAGCGTCAACAAGAACATCCCGCCGAACGCCGCGATCTGCGGGTGGGCCGCGCTGATCAGTTTCTCGTAGCTGGGTGAGCCGTCCGGGAAGTCCAGCGCGCCGCCAGGCGGCGGGTTCAGCGCCAACCTCATCGCGTGGACCGGATCAAGACCCGCGGTAACCCAGACGATGGTCAGCGGGAACACCAACCGCATTCCGAAGACGGCAATCACGATCCCGATGGTCAGGAACATCTGCTGCCAGAACTGGCTCATCTGCTTGAGGATCGTGGCGTTGATGATGGCGTTGTCGAACGACAGCGATATCTCCAGGATCGCCAGCACCACCAGCAGGAACAGCGCGGTCACTCCGCCGTGCCAATACCCGGCAACCAAAGCTGCCCCGGTCACCAGCAGCGACAACCCGAACACGCGGATCGTTGTCATGGGTCCTTTCCAGTGCACTTCATCTATACCCGAGAGCCCCTCAGGGCAAGCCAAAACAACGCCGAACCGGCCTGGCGAGCACCCACGGCCCACACGCCTAGTATTTGCAAGCGTGGCTGCAAACGTGCCCAGCATCAGGTCGGTTGGCCGTTAGTGCTGCCAGGGTGACCGAAGTAGGGGGAACAACGGGAGCGGCGGGCGCCTCTGGGAGGGCGATCGCGCGAGGCAGCGTGGCACGCGTCGGCACCGCCACCGCGGTCACCGCGCTGTGCGGTTATACGGTGATCTATCTGGCCGCCCGGGACTTGGCTCCCAGCGGCTTCTCCGTGTTCGGGGTGTTCTGGGGCGCATTCGGCCTGGTTTCCGGCGCCGCCAACGGGCTCCTGCAAGAAGCCACGCGCGAAGTCCGCTCCGCGCGGTACCTGGACGTCGTGCCGGAAGGAGGCCGCACCCATCCCCTGCGAATCGCCGGGATGGTCGGGCTGGCCTCGGCCGTGGTGATCGCGGGCAGCTCGCCGCTGTGGAGCGGGCGGGTGTTCGTGGAGGACCGCTGGTTGTCGGTGGGACTGCTCAGTGTGGGACTGGCCGGATTCTGTCTGCATGCCACGCTTTTGGGCATGCTGGCCGGCACCAACCGGTGGTCGCACTACGGATCGTTGATGGTGACCGACGCGATAATCCGAGTGGCGGTCGCGGCGGCAACGTTTGCCATTGGGTGGGGTCTGGTCGGCTTCCTGTGGGCGACGGTGGCGGGCTCGGTCTCCTGGCTGATTCTGCTGCTGGCTTCGCCCGTCGCGCGCGCGACGGCACGCTTGCTGACGCCGGGCAGCACGGCAACGTTCCTGCGGGGTGCCGCGCATTCGATCACCGCCGCCGGTGCCAGCGCGATTCTGGTGATGGGGTTTCCGGTCCTGCTGAAGCTGACCTCCAACGAGCTCGGCCCCCAGGGCGGGGTGATCATCTTGGCGGTGACCTTGACCCGTGCGCCGCTGCTGGTGCCGCTGACCGCGATGCAGGGAAACCTCATCGCCCATTTCGTCGACGAGAGCGCGCAGCGACTGCGGGCACTGATCTCGCCGGCCGCACTCATCGGCGGTATCGGTGCGATCGGGGTGCTGGCCGCGGGAGCGGTGGGCCCGTGGTTACTGCGTTCGGCCTTCGGGCAGCAATATCAGGCCAGCGGCGCCCTGCTGGCCTGGCTGAGCGCGGCCGCCGTGGCGATCGCCATGTTGACGCTCACCGGAGCCGCGGCGGTGGCGGCCGCACTGCACCGGGCTTACTCACTAGGCTGGGTGAGCGCGACAGCGGCATCAGGGTTGCTGCTGCTGTTGCCGCTACCGCTGGAAGCCCGCACGGTGGTGGCGCTGTTGTGTGGCCCATTGGTAGGGATCGGTGTTCATCTGCTCGCGCTGGCGCGCGCCGGATACGCGAGCAGATGATGGGCACTGGCCAAGCGTGTAATTTGTGGGCCTAGATGGCCGTGAAAATGGATATTGATACGCATCACCCCGACGTCTGGATCGTCGTTCCCGCCTTCAACGAAGCCACCGTCATCGGCGAGGTGATCGCGCAACTGCGGTCAACCTTCGGCCATGTGGTGTGCGTGGACGACGGCAGCACCGACGGCACCGGCGATATCGCCCTGCGGGCCGGGGCTCACGTGGTGGCTCATCCGATCAATCTGGGCCAGGGCGCGGCCATCCAGACCGGGGTCGAATACGCCCGTAAGCAGCCGGGAGCCCAGATCTTCGCCACGTTCGACGCCGACGGTCAGCACCGCGTCAAGGACCTGGCCGCCATGGTGGATCGGTTGTCGGTCGGCGACGTCGACGTGGTGATCGGAACCCGCTTCGGGCGGCCCGTCGGGAGCCGCCCGCCCCTGCTGAAGCGAATTGTGCTGCAGACCGCGGCGCGCCTGAGTCCGCGCGGTCGCCGGTTGGGCCTGACCGATACCAACAACGGCCTGCGGGTGTTCAACAAGACCGTGGCCGATGGGCTGAACATCACCATGAGCGGGATGAGCCACGCCACCGAGTTCGTCATGCTGATCGCCGAAAACCATTGGCGCGTTGCCGAAGAAGCCGTCGAGGTGCTCTACACCGACTACTCGAAGTCGAAAGGGCAGCCCCTGCTCAACGGCGTCAACATCATTTTCGACGGGTTTTTGCGAGGGAGGATGCGACGATGAACTGTATCCAGGTGCTGTTGATCGGGTCGATCATCGCGTTGCTGTTCTATCTGCTGCGCTCCCGCCGCAGCGCCCGGTCGCGGGCATGGGTCAAAGTCGGCTACGTCCTATTCGTCCTGGCCAGTATCTACGCGGTGCTACGACCGGACGACACCACGGTGGTCGCACATTGGTTCGGAGTGCGCCGGGGCACCGATCTGATGCTCTACGCGCTGATCATGGCGTTCAGCTTCACCACGCTGAGCACCTACATGCGGTTCAAAGACCTGGAGCTGCGCTACGCGCGGCTGGCCCGCGCCATAGCGCTCGAAGGAGCTCAGACACCGGAGCCACGCTGAGGCCGGCCCAGACAATCAGCTGCCGTGGGTTCGCCGGAAGTAGTCGACGGTGCGCCGCACCCCGTCTGCCAGTTCGACTTGCGGACACCAGCCCAGCACCTCTTCGGCCCGGCTGATGTCGAGGCAGGACCGTTTCAGGTCGCCCAGCCGCAGCGGGTGAAACTCCGGGTCGTCGGGGCCGCCGACGGCCGCGGCCACAGCTGAGTGCAGTTGGCGGTCCGAGGTTTCCACGCCGGTGCCGATGTTGAACCGTTGGCCGCCGCCCACGTCGCCGCCCGCCTTGACGAAGGCATCGACGACGTCGTCGACAAACACGTAGTCGCGGGTGTTGGTGCCGTCGCCGAACACCTTGGTGGGCTTACCCGACAGCAGCGCCTGCGCGAAGATCGCCACCACCCCCGCCTCGCCGTGCGGGTCTTGGCGCGGGCCGTACACATTGGCCGGGGCGATGTGGGAACACTCCAGGCCGTACAGATGCCGAAATGTGTTGAGGTAGATCTCCGCGGCAACCTTGCCGGCGGCATACGGCGATGCCGGGTCGGTGGGCACCCGCTCGCTGGTCGGGTACTGCGGCGGGGTGCCATAGATGGATCCGCCCGAGGAGGTATGCACCACCTTGCGGACGCCGGTGAGCCGGGCCGCTTCGGCCAGCCGCAGGGTACCGATGACATTGACCGAGGCGTCGAATTGCGGATCGGCCACCGAATGGCGGACGTCGATTTGCGCCGCCAGATGAAAAATCACTTCGGGCCGGTGCTGCTCGAAAATTGCCTGCAGATCCACGTCCACGATGTCGGCTTCGACGAAGACATGCGCAAGGTTGTCGACCAGATGCTCGAGATTGGTCGCCCGGCCAGTTGCGAAATTATCCAGTCCGACCACCGTATGACCGTCTGCCAGGAGACGGTCGACCAGTGTCGATCCGATGAAACCGGCCGCGCCGGTGACCAGTGCACGCACCGGCCCACAATACCGACCGGTAAGAAATAACCATGCCCACCCGGACCAGGCCCGTGCCCAAGGTCGCGGTGGCCGCCATCGCGCTGATCATGATTCAGCTGGGGGTTCGCGCCGTGCTGGCGTTCCGGGGGTATTTCTATTGGGACGATTTGATCCTGGTCGGCCGGGCCGGCACCCAGGACCTACTCTCGGCGACCTACCTGTTCGACGACCATGACGGCCACGTCATGCCCGGCGCATTTCTGGTTGCCGGCATCATCATCCGGCTGATGCCGCTGGATTGGACCGGACCCGCGATAAGCCTGGTGGTGTTGCAGCTGCTGGCATCGCTAGCGCTGCTGCGAGCGCTCTACGTGATCCTGGGCTGGCGCCGGGTCTTGCTCATCCCGCTGACGTTCGCGCTGTTCACCCCGCTGGGGGTGCCCGGATTCGCGTGGTGGGCGGCGGCACTGAACTCGCTGCCGCTGCTGGCGGCGCTGGCCTGGGTGTGCGGTGATGCGATCCTGCTGATCCGCACCGGCAACCAGCGATACGCGGTGAGCGCGGTGCTCGCCTACTTCGCCGGCCTGCTGTTCTTCGAAAAGGCGGCGGTGGTCCCGTTCGTCGCCTTCGCGGTCAGCGCCCTGGTCTGCCATGTCGGCGGCGACAAGCGTCCGCTGCGCACGGCCTGGCAGGCCGGGATCCGGTTGTGGACGGCGGCGCTGGCGCTGACCGCCGGCTGGATGGTGCTCTATCTGGCCGTGGTTGACCAGAAGCGCTGGAGTGGGGATCTGGCAATGACCTGGGACCTGCTGTGTCGATCGATCACGCACGGCATCGTGGGGGGCCTGGCCGGCGGACCGTGGCGCTGGGATCGCTGGGCCCCGGCGTCCCCGTGGGCGACGCCGCCGCCGACGGTGATGGCGCTCGGATGGCTGGTGCTGGCCGGGCTACTCGGCTTGTCGCTGATCCGTAAACGACGCATCGGCGCGGTGTGGCTGACCGCGGCCGGCTACGCCGTCGCCTGCCAGGTGCCGATCTACCTGATGCGCTCATCGCGGTTCACCGCCCTGGAATTGGCGCAGACGCTGCGCTATTTCCCCGATCTGGTGGTGGTGTTGGCGCTGTTGGCCGCCGTCGCCTTGACCGCGGCGAATCGGCCGTCAGATTGGTTGAATGCCTCGCGCGTCCGGGCCAGCACGATCACCGCCGCGGCGATGCTATTCCTGGCCAGCAGCCTCTACTCGACGGCGACCTTTCTGACCAGCTGGCGCGACAACCCGGCCAAGTCATACCTGCAGAATGCGGAAGCGAGCTTGGCTGGCGCCCAGATAAATTCGAATGCCCCGCTACTGGATCAAGAAGTCGATCCACTGGTGCTGCAACGGGTGGCCTGGCCGGAAAACCTGGCCAGCCATATGTTCGCGCTGTTGCCGAACCGCCCCGATTTCGCGACGGCGACAACCAAACTGAGAATGTTTACCAGCTCTGGAAATTTGGTCGATGCGCGAGTTACCTGGATACGGACGATTGTTCCCGGCCCCATGCCCCAATGCGGCTATTTCGCGCAGCCAGACCAGCCCGCACGGCTGGTCCTGGACGGCCCGTTGCTACCCGCCGACTGGACCGTTGAACTCAATTATCTTGCCAACAGCGACGGGTCGATAACGCTGGCGCTGCCGGAGGGACCCGAGCGCAAAGTTCCGGTGCATCCGGGCCTCAACCGGGTCTACGCCCGGCTGCCAGGCGCCGGCGATGTGATCACCGTGCGAGCCAATACCACCGCATTGGCGGTGTGTGTCGCCTCCGGTCCGGTGGGTTTTCTAGCTCCCGAATAAGCGGCGCGATAATTCCCTTCCGGATGAATTAGTTGTCTCGAAGTTTTCTCCAAGACAATAACTTTCAGCGAAATTTGGCGGTAGCGTTGGCCCGCAAAGTCAACAACGGTTTTCATACCTTTCATATCTAGGAGTACAGCGGTGTCATACGTGGTGGCGGCGTCAGACCTACTGGCATCGACGGCGACTGAATTGGCACGTATCGACGCCGCGCTCAACACAGCCAATGCCGCGGCGGTGGTGCCGACGACCGTGCTGCAGGCCGCCGGCGCGGATGAGGTTTCGGCGGCGGTGGCCGCCCTGTTCTCCTCGCATGCCCGCGCCTATCAGGCACTCAGTGTCCAAGCCGGGCAGTTTCATCAGTGGTTCACCCAAACGCTGAGCGGCGCTGGACTGTCCTATGCCAGTGCCGAAGCCGCCAATGTCTCGCCCTTGCAGGTCCTCGAACGCGACGTGCTGGGACTGGTCAACGCACCCACCCAGGCGCTGTTGGGCCGTCCCATCATCGGCAACGGCGCCGACGGCGCACCCGGCAGCGGGGCCAACGGCGCCGACGGCGGCATCTTGATCGGCAACGGCGGCACCGGCGGCTCCGGTGCGCCCGGCCAAAATGGCGGCGCCGGCGGCAACGCGGGGTTGCTCGGTAGCGGCGGCACCGGAGGTGTCGGTGGGGCCGGTGCCACCGGCGGCACCGGCTGCCTGTTCTGGGGCAACGGCGGCATCGGCAGCCAAGGCGGGACCGCCATGGCGGGCGTCAACGGCGGTAGTCCCGGGCATGGCGGAAACGGTGGCAACGCGTTCCTGTTCGGCGATGGCGGCACCGGGGGCCAGGGTGGGACCGGCCTGGCCGGGGCAGACGGTGTCAACCCCACCCCCACCGGGACAGCCGGAACCGGTGCCGCCGGCGGCAACGTTAGCGGCAATGGCCCCCTGACCGGCGGAAACGGCGATACCGGTGATACCGGTGGGACCGGCGAGACCGGCGGTACCGGAGGCGCCGGCGGCAGCGCCACTGCCTCGTCGGGGTCGGCCACCGGGGGCAAGGGCGGGGCCGGCGGTGATCCCGGTGGCGGCGCCAATGGCGGGCCGGCGGTGCCGGCGGGGACGCCGAGAGCTTCACGGGGCAAGCCCACGGGGGCGCCGGCGGCGACGGCAGTCAAGGCGGAATCCCCGGCGGCTCGGGTGGCGCGGGTGGCGATGGCGGCAAGGCCACCGGTTTGGCGAGTGGCATCGGCGGCGATGGCGGCGATGGCGGCCGCGGCTTTGCCACCGACGTCTCCGGGGGTACCGCCGGTGGCGGCGGGACCGGCGGCGACGGTGGCCGTGGCGGGCTATTGATCGGCAGCGGCGGCAACGGCGGGACCGGCGGGACTGGCGGGACCGGGGGCACCGGCGCCGCCGCCGGCGTTGGCGGCAACGGCGGCAACGGCGGCGACGCGACCGCAGCGAGCTCCGCCACCGGCGGTCATGGGGGCGACGGCGGAGACTCTGACCCCTCTGTCGGCACCGGCGGTAACGGCGGCAGCGGGGGTAACGGCGGCAACGGCGGGGCGGCGAGCCTGCTGTTCGGCAATGGCGGTAGCGGCGGCGACGGCGGTTTTGGTGGGACCGGCGGCACCGGCGGTGCGGGGGGCTCGGGCGCCGGGGGCGGCGTCGGCGGAGACGGAAGCTCCCGTGGGGGCATCGGCGGTAACGGCGGCGACGGCGGTGACGGCGGTGACGGCGCCCAGGGCGGCGAGAGCGGTGCCACCGGCTCGGTGGGCGGCATCGGCAGTCAGGGAGGCATCTTGTTCAGCCACGCCGGCGCCGACGGCTCGACGGGGGCCCCTGGCGCTGGGGGCGCGGGTGGTGCTGGCGGCGCCGCCGGCGGCTTCGGTGCCGGCGGCAGCGGGGCCACCGCGGGCGCAGACGGCAAAGCGGGCGCGACCGGCCCGCACGGCTGACCACCACAAACAAACGAGCCGCCTAGGAGAATCGCACTCCTGACCTATTCATGATGGTTAAAGCGGGATCAGGTGTTGTCTCGATCCCAGGGATTTCAGATTTACGCAGTTCAGAGCATCGCTTGCATGTTCGATTGCGCCTCTGCGTGCAGGCGAGCGCAGGGTTTTCGCGCCCCGGAACCGAGTTCTCCCGCCCTCTCTCACGCACGGATGCACGCCGCGTGTCCCCGAGAACAATCGCCCCAGTGCCCGGCACAATCAGGCCGGCAGTGAGCACGACAACTGTCCGTGGCCATGAAAAAGTAGCCACTGGTGGCCAAGTCGAGGTATCCAGTTTTGGCCAGATAAAAGTATCCACCCCGTGTTCGTCGTGTCGATCAGGAACTGTGGTCCCCGATGGTGACGGTGAAGGCGCCAACCAATGGCCATCACCACCGGGGAGTTCCATTGAAGTCTGTGAAGGACCGCATGGACATCATTTCTGCCGATCAACAGCTCGGGTCGTACCGGGCCGCCGCCGACGCGTGCGGCACCACGCATCGCACCGTCAAGAAGATCATCGACAAATTCGAGGCCGACCAGGCCGGCATACCGCCGGCACGGCGGGCCGAACGAGGGCACAACTACGATTCGGTGGCCGAGCTGGTCGCCGAACGTGTCGAGAAATCTGGAGGCCGGATCTCGGCCAAGCGGCTGCTGCCGATCGCCCGCACCGCAGGCTACCAAGGCTCGGATCGCAACTTCCGGCGTCTTGTTGCCGAGGCGAAGACGTTGTGGCGCAGCGCCAATCACTGCGGGCGCCGTCCAGCGGTATGGTCACCAGGGCAGTACCTGGTGATCGACTGGGCCCAAGCGGCACCGGGATTGTTCCTGTTCTGCGCGGTGCTGGCATTCTCCCGGTGGCGATTCGTGCGTTTCGCCGCCGACCAGAAGGCCTCGACCACGCTGGCGTTGATCGCCGAAACCCTGTCGGCGATCGGCGGGGTCCCGGCGTGGGTGCTGGCTGATCGGATGGCCTGCCTCAAAGGCGGGTAGTCGCCAATGTGGTCGTCCCGACCCCGGATTACATCCGACTGGCCACCCATTACGGGTTCGCCCCGGACTTCTGTCACGCCAACGACCCACAATCCAAGGGCATCGTGGAGAACCTGTGCGGCTATGCCCAACGCGACCTGGCGGTGCCGCTGCTGACCCAGTCCGCTGTCGACGGCGTGCCGATCGACATCCGGGCCGCCAACGCCGCTGCGGCGGCGTGGTGCGACGAGGTCAATGCCCTGGCGCACTCGGAGATTCAGGCGATTCCCGACGAACGGTTGGTCTCCGAACGCCAAGTACTGCAACCACTTCCATCGTTGCGCTTACAGATCGGGGCGCCCACGGTGCTGCGCAAGGTCGACCGACTCTCCTGTGTGCGCTACGGCTCGGCCCGCTACTCGGTACCCACCCGGCTGATCGGCACCACCGTGGCAGTGGTGGTCGATCACGGCGCGGTCTGCCTGGTCGAACCGGCTACCGGGATGATCGTGGCCGAACACGAACTGGTCGCCCCAGACTCAGCGTCGATCCTCGATGAGCACTACGACGGGCCAAGGCTGGCACCGAGTCGGGGCCCGCGGCCCAAGACCAGCGTGGAGAAGCAGTTCTGCGCCCTCGGCGCGGACGCCGAGGCATTCCTCGTCGGCGCCGCGGCGATCGACAACACCCGACTAGGTCCTGTCTGCTAATTGCGGACGCGGTGGTAGGTGATGATGGCGGCCAGGGTGACACCGCCGAGGTAGGTCAGGGCGTATTCGTCGTAGCAGGTGGCGACCGCGCGCCAGTGTTTGAGCCGGTTGAAGCTTCGCTCGACGGTGTTGCGGTGCTTGTAAATTCGGCCTGAGAACCCCGGAGGCCGTCCTCCGTTGCGGCCTTTGGCTTTGCGGCGGGTGATCTGGTCGCTGCGCTCGGGGATGGTATGGGCGATCTTGAGCCGGCGCAGCTGTGCCCGCGTCGAGTCATAGGAGTACGCCTTGTCCGCCAGCAGGCGAAACGGGGCGTATGAGTTGCTGCACCGGGCGGCCAGCAATGGCCAAAGCATCGGATTATCACCGGCTTGACCGGCCGACAGTGCCAGGGTGACCGGACTGCACAGCTGGTCGGTCAAGGCGTGGATCTTGGTAGTCAGCCCGCCGCGGGAATGCCCAATGGCGTGGTCATCGGGCTCATCGAGATATTTCTTGTAATTCGACAGATCCCCCTGTGCGGCGCCCGGGGCGCGCCCGGCTGCGTGTTGGTGGGCGCGCACACTGGTCGAATCGACCGACAACAGTGCGCCCAGGTCGGCGTCCTCGGCGTCGAGGTCAGAGGCGATCGCCGCGAAGATCCGCGCGTAGATGCCATCGACCGACCAGCGTAGATGCCTCTCGGCCACCGATTGCCAGGGACCGAAGTGCTCGGGCAGGTCACACCACGGAGATCCCGTACGGTAACGCCAGATAATGCCCTCCAGAGTACGTCGATGATCGTTCCACGGCCGGCCACGCCGCCGCCCCGCAGGCAACACCGCCACGATCAGCGACCACAAATCATCAGAAATCGCATGCGTCCGCATCACCCAAACAGCATCAGCCAAAACACCATTCACATTAAGCAGACACGCCCTAGCCGCAGAGCTGGAGATCCTGCTCGCCCTGGGGGCCGCCCACGGCACCGACGCGCTGATCGCGGCGCTGCACCGGGCGGTAGCGTTTCGCCGGTTCCGGGCCGCCGACGTGCGCTCCATCCTGGCCGCGGGCACCGGAACCCCACAACCCCGCCCTGCCGGGGATGCGCTGATTCTGGACCTACCGGTCGCCCCGATGCGTTCCCTGGACGCCTACAAGATCGGACCCGTCGGAGCCGATGACGAGGTGATCTCATGACCACGACATCACCAACGACTGCCGTCGAACCCGTGGCGCCGCCGTCGTTGCCGCCGCTGGCCGCTGATCTGGATGCCGGGCTGCGGCGGTTGAAGTTGGCCGCGGTGCGGCGCAGCGCACCCGAGGTCTTGCTGACCGCCAAGACCCAACGCTGGACTCCTGAGGAAGTGCTGCGCACGCTCGTCGAGACCGAACTGGCCGCCCGGGATGCCTCCAACATCGTCAACCGACTCAAGGCCGCCGCGTTCCCCGTCTCGAAAACGTTGGAGTCCTTCGACGTGGCCGCCTCGTCGATCCCGCCGAAGGTTTTCGACTACCTGTCAAGTCTGGAATGGATACGGGCCCAACAGAACCTGGCGATCATCGGCCCGGCCGGCACCGGCAAATCCCACACCCTGATCGGGTTGGGGACCGCGGCGATCCACGCCGGGCTCAGGGTCCGCTACTTCACCGCCGCTGATCTCGTCGAGACCCTCTACCGCGGCCTGGCCGACAACACCGTCGGCAAGATCATCGAATCGCTGCTGCGGGTCGACCTGATCATCTTGGACGAACTCGGCTTCGCCCCACTCGATGACACCGGTACCCAACTGCTGTTCCGCTTGGTCGCCGGCGCCTACGAACGCCGCAGCCTGGCCATCGGGTCACACTGGCCCTTCGAACAATGGGGCCGGTTCCTGCCCGAGCAGACCACCGCAGTCAGCATCCTCAACCGCCTGCTACACCACGCCACCCTCGTCATCACCGACGGCGACTCCTACCGCATGAAGGACGCCCAGCACCGGAAGGAGCAACCCACACCAACCTAGGAACTACCGCCCGGGGTGGATACTTCTATCTGGCCACCAGCGGATACTTCAACTTGGCCATTGACACCCCGCTTCCGCTTCTCGCTCAATCTCCCCTACGTCCGATTCGAATCCGTCAAATTGGGTCTCCCATGCGTCCGATTCGAATCCGTCAGGTTCAAACAATCCTGCGTCCGGCTCTAAGTGGGCGAGCAAATCTTCAAAGATTCGGTTATAGGTCGCCGCTTCATCCGGGTGCATGAGACGAAGATTCCTTTCGAGCTATCGTTGTGCCGCCCAGCACGGCTGTCCCGCATCGTCATGTCGAAAACGCTGCTAAGCAGGCTGCACGCCTGTCCGCACGCCGACGCACTCGAGAGCGAACATCGGGTGTTCGCATCTGCTCTGCCGCGCCGAACCGCCCCGTAAGGCACCAGCAATTATCGCCACCGAATTCGCCGGATATCACACAAAATTCAGGCCTGGATATTTCAGAATGAACTTCTGATATAAATCAGAAGTAACTTCTGAAATTGATCGCGGAAGAATCGTGTATGAATTTCGGAATCAACTATAACTTACTTTCGAAAACGCACTGGCAGCGGCCTTGTTCAGGCACGCGCACAGCAGTGTCGTCTCCGGCGAGGCCCTGGCGGGGGATCGGATCACTCCGAATTCAGGACGCGTCCGCCAAAGCGTTGGCAAGCAGCCCGGCGACATAACGCCAGTACAGCCAGTCGGCGACCGCGGGCCGCTGGGCTTCAGCGTCTGCCGCGCTGTATGCCTGGTGCAGCGCGATCTCCTGGCAATGTTCGGCATAGGCGCGGAATGCACGCAGGTGCGCGACCTCGCGTCCGGTGGCGTTACTCGTCATCGGCTTCATCAGGTCGAACCAGAACATGTGCCGCTCGTCGTCTGGCGGATTGGCGTCGGCCGGCGCCGGCGGCAGCAACTCCAGCAGCCGCAGATCTTCGGTCTCTGCCAGCTGGGCCGCCGCCGAAGGGTCTACCACCTCGAGCCGCGGACGTCCGGTCATCTTGCCGCTCTCCGGAATGTCGTCGGCTTCCAGGATGATCTTGGCCGCGCCCGCGTCCGAGTTAGCCAATTGTTCGGCCGTCCCGATCACCGCGCGCAGCTTCAAGTCGTGAAACGCCGCCCAACCCTGAACGGCCAACACCGGGTAGGTGGCGAACCGGGCCTGCTCATCGGCCGGGATCGCATGGTCAGCGCTGGCCATGTAGACCTTGTGCGGTAGCTCGACATTCTCGGGTATGTAGGCCAGCCCATAACTGTTGGCCACCACGATGTCGCCGTCGGGGGTCACCGCGGTGATCCAGAAGAACCCGTAGTCGCCCTTGTTGTAGGTGTCGGGCGCGTTCAACGCGGCCGCGATGCGTCGCGCCAACCGCAAGGGGTCCTTCTTTTGATTGCGACGAGACGCCGAAGCGATGGCATCGCGCGCGGCCCGCGCCGCCGAGACCGGAACCATCGGCGATGGCGTAACGGCATCGGGCGCTTCGGACTTCTCTTTTTCGTCCGGCTTGGGTCGCTCCGGAGCCGGACGGGTCGGCGATGCGGTGCGAGCCGCCGCCGGGCGCGGCGCGGCCGTATTGGGGCCCCGGCCGCCCGACTCCACCGGTGCGCGCCCCGAGGCGGCACGCGAGCCGGCACCCGAGGCCGCTGACTGGCTTGTGCTCGAACTCGCTCCGGCCGAGGACAGGCCCGAGCTTGATCCTGCGGACACTCCTCGACCGCCGCCCGGCATCGCGCTGGCGGCAGGTGCGGCCGCGGCCCCTCCCGACGAGTCGTCGCCGTGCGCAGGGCCCGAAGGTCCCGACGGCTGGGTTGACGGTGCCGTGGACGTCTCCGTCGCCGCTGCCGGCTTCACGTGAGCCGGGTCGGTTGACGGCTGCCCCGGCGTGGACGGCGACCCCGGCTGCGATGGCGCGGGCTGCGGACTCGCGCCCGGGTCGGTGGGCCCCGGCTGCGGACCGGGCCCCGGAGCTGGCGCGGGCTGCGGTGCCGGCGCTGGGGCAGGTGCCGGGGCGGGCGCAGGGGCCGGCGCTGGGGCAGGGGTTGGCTCGACCGGCAAGACCGGGGTGTCGGGCTTCCCTGGCTTCGGCTTGCCCGGGGTGACCGGCGTCACCGGCTTGCCCGGGGTGATCGGAGTACCTGGGGTGATCGGAGTACCCGGGATACCCGGGGTCCCCGGGGTAACCGGGTGCGTTGGCCCGCCGGGTGTCGGAACCACCGGAGCACCCGGCTTCGGGTTCACCGGCGTGCCCGGTCCGCCCGGGGTAACCGGCTTGTGCGGGTTGACCGGCGTGGGTTCGAACGGCTTCGGTCCCGGTGGCCTCGGGGCTGGCTGACCTGGCGTCGGCACGGTCACCGACGGAATGCCCGGGGCCGGAGGCGTCACCTGGTGCAGCAGATCCTTGAGCGCATTGTGCGGCGGCTTCCAGTTTCTGGATGCCAGAACCTGCTCAGCGGCTTCGGCCACCAGACCCGAGTTGGCCTCGTGAGCTGAGCGGATCAGGGATGCGATCGCCGCCTTGCGCTCCTCGGGGTCAAGGTCGGCGTTGCCCTCTAGAACCCGTATTTCGCGATGAGCACCGTCCACGTTGTTGTCAATGTTTGCCTTCGCCTCGGCGATCAACCCAGCCACATGCTGGTGCCAGGTAATAACCGTGGCGAGATAGTCCTGCAGCGTGCTCATTTGCTCGAGATTGCCGCCCAGCGCACCGTTGGCCGCACTGGCGGCACCACCGGACCAGAAACCACCGTCGAAGACCTCGACCTGCTGGTGCCGGCAGGCGTCCATCACATCGGTAAACAGGTGCAGGACCCGGTTGTACTCGCGAGCCCGGTCGTAGTGGATGTCCTCGTCAGCGTCGGGCCACCCACCCGCCTCAAGCATCCGCCCGGCGTACTCCCCCGTCGGCCTCGGAATACCCATTGCCTACTCTCCTCCCCGCAGCATCCAGGCCGCAGCGACCAGACCTGTCAGGTAGGTACCCGCAGTGGATCGTTGGACCGGCGCGCACACCGCACCGCCGTTGCGCTGGCTTGCGGGCCGCGTCAGCTGGTCAGTGGTACCGGACGCCATGGTTAACCAGCGTAACCGAGGTTAAGACCAGCTAGATGCGCCAATTTGGGGATCGGGACGGGCCGACGGAAATAACACCACAGCACGGCAGACCGCCGTATCGGAGAGATTTCGCGCAGGGTTGAGCCGCGCGCAGAACGACGCAGACGCCGCGACACGAGGCACCACCGCGGTGGCGTCAATGGTCCGCTAGCGCGAACCAACAGCCGCTGACAGGCGCGCCGAGGGGACTGTTTCCACCCCTGGCGCAGGGACGGATCAGACCATCCCGTTGTTCATTGTTTGAGACATTGAGGACAACACCGCGGTCAGCTTTTCTCCCGCCGCGTCGTTGTATTTGGATGCGGCGGCCTGGGCGTTCTTCAACGCCTGGTTGACCCGCGCACTAACGACCTCCGGACCAACTTCCTTCAGCAGGCCGTCGTCGATGCGCACAGCGGTGAGCCACTGGTGCCCATTGATCGTCACCTCGACCGTCTCGGTGTCGTCTTTGCCACGGAAATTGCCGGTATTCATTTGGTTCAGCGTTCCGTCCAAGGCCGACTGGAACCGTGCCGCCAACGCCAACACCTGCGCGACTTGGGGGTCCATCTCCATGCTGGTCACCTTGACTCCTTACTGTCCTGACGACTGTCCTGACGGCTACTTGTTGTCCTGACGGCGGCGGTTACCGATTACGGCCTCGGTCCACTCGCGGTCCTCGGTGTAGAGCGCTTCCTCGTCTTGTTGAGCGCCCTTGGACTTGGCGCCGCCCTGGCCCTGGCCAGCGCCGCCCATCGGCATTCCCATGCCGCCTCCGGCCATTCCGCGACCTGCGGCGCCACCACCCTGGCCGGCACCGGCGACGTCCCCTGCCGCGGCCGGTCGCACGGACTCGCCGCCGGCCAGGGCCGCATCACCCATCGGCATCCCGCCGAGACCACCACCGCCGCCGCCCAAAGACATCGGTTTGACACCGAGGCCCTTGGACAGGTTGGACGCCGCCTCGCGACCCGCCGAGGTGAGCTCGGCGGTGTTGACGTCGGGTGTGCCGCCCGCTCCACCGGTGGGCGGAATCATCGGGGGCGTCATTCCCGAGGCCAGCCCGGTGGAACCGTCGCCGGGCGGCATCAAGAAGCCCGGGATCAGGCCCTGCGGTTGCGCGGGTGGCGGCGGGTCGATCTTGATCGCCGCCGGAGGCTTCGGCGGATTCACCGGCTCCCGATCAGCCTTGGTGTTGTATTCGCTCAACACCTTCTCCGAGGTCTCTTGATACTCGGCGTAGAGCTTGATGGCTTGCTCTTGATAGTCCGGGTCTTTCGCCAGTCTCTCGAGTTCGACGATGTCGGCCAGGGTGGGGTGCCCCCGCCTGGCCCACAGCTGCAGTTGCGCCATGAAATTGGCCTGCTTGGCCAGCGATGCACTCAGCTTGGCCATGTGGAGTATCCACTCCTTCTGCTGGTACATCGAGGCCTCGCAGGCGGTAGCGGCGTCACCCTCCCAGTTCTCGAAGATCCGGAACCGCTTGATGTCGCGTTGCAGGGCCAGGTTGAAGTTGTTCCACCCGTCGGCGAAGTTGACCAACGACGTGCCCTGGTCACCGGATTCGAGCTTCGTCGCCGCGGTCTTGAGGTCGGTGAAGTCTGATTCCCCCGCGGCCGCCACCTTCGGGGTTTCCTCCAGTGAATCGGTCTGGCCGGCGCCGGCGCCGCCCGCAGATTGGGCTTCGACCTCGCCATTGCCGTCGTTATCGAGCGCGGTTGCGGACTCGTCCTCGACCTCGCCATAAGCCGCGGCGGCGTTACGCAGCGACGTCGCCAGACGTTGCCGCTCCCGCTCGCCTGCCTGCAGATATAGGCGGACGTTGTCGGCGGAGACCGCCAGTTGTTCGGCCGCGTTGGTGGCTGCCGTGAGGCCGCACGGTGCCTGGGGCACATCAGTGGGCGGAGTCGCCATCGGCGCCTCCACCTCGTTGGCCCTGTTCAAGATTTCCTGCTGATCCACCGTGACGGTCTGCGGCTGGCTCATGTCGGATCGTCCTCCTTAGTGCTCCATGCCATTATCGTCCCTGAAACGACCGCTTGCTGCACCAAAAAATTTCGCCGCCCTCTTCCAGCCCACTTCGACCTACTTGGGCAGGGCCATCTGGAAGCGACTTTCCTCAGGTGGAGAGACCCGCCGGATCGGCAACTTGCGGTGTCGCGGGGTGCCGACCAAGTTGTGACGCAGGATCACCCGATCGATACCGGGGTGTGCGCCCAGATAGGTCGTCGCGTTCGGCCACACCACCTTGGCCTCCGCACCGACATGGGCACCGATAAGCCCGGCGAATTGTTCGAAGTGTGGTCCCACGGTGACGACACCCCCGGCAGCCGCCGAACGCACCGCGAACTGGGTGAAGGTCTGGGCGTCCCCCAGGTTGACGGTCGCATCCACGTCATCGAACGGCATGTACACCGGGCAGCGGTTCACGGTCTCGCCGATTAACACGCCCGCTGATCCGATTGGCAGTTGGCAGTGGTGATTGGCAACCAGGGTCTGCCCTTCCAACGCCGGCCGCTGACCGCCGAACAGGCGCGAGAAGCCCCGGGGAGTCTTGGGCTTTCCCACTGTGGTCAGCAACACCGTGGACCGCGGCGGCATCCCGGGAGCGATCCGGACCCTGGTAATGGTGTGGTCCGCTCGTGCGGACCACCACAAATCCGGGCCGCCGGGTGCTGTGTAGGCGGCGGTGTAGCTGTCGTGGCCCTTGATCATCGACCATTTCTCCCGCACATAACCGATGTCGGTGGCGTGGTCGTAGTCGTCGAAGCTGCGCCCGCATACCGCGTCGACGCCGTTGCTGGCCAGGCCATCGGCGATGCGAGTCGCCGACGCCACCAGATACCGAGCCAAACCGGCGAGGCCGGCCTCGCGGCGCTGCGCAGACTTGCGGGTTTGTTCCGGGTCTGCTCGCAGCATGATCCAGGTCCGCCGGCTTGCGGGAGCCGGATCGGCGCCGATCACCCGCTGGTAAAGGCTCACCACCTCTTCGGAGGCAGTGTTGCCAACGCGGTAGCCCGCCGAGACCACATCTGCTTCCAGGTCCGGGCAATGCACCGACAGCAGGTCCTCGAGCAGCCGGGTGTCCAGCACGTCGTCGGTGTGGCCCTTGCCGTCGACGATGACCGTCGGGGTAAACGGGCGGGGTTTGAGTTCGATCACCGCAATCAACCGGTCGCGTCGCCAACGCACCGCGACGTGATCCCCCGGCTTCACGGTGGCACCAACCACCGGCTCGGACGGGACATCCGGCGGTCGCCGACGCCGACGCAACCAGGCGAACACGGTAGCCACCCACCCGGTGACCCGACGACCGGCGAAAGTCACCGTCGCCTCGATGACGCCCAGCGCTACCAGGGCGATGCCCACCCACCAGTAGCGCAGGTGCAGGAACATCATGATGCAGGGCGGCGCCAGCACCGCAACGACAAGTGTGTGACCGGTGTTGACCCGGAACCGTATTGAACTGAAGGGGTTCCTCATCGGCGCCTCAACGCCCGGGCGGCCAACGTGCCCAATCCGAGCACCAGCGTCAGCCCCAGTAGCGACACCGCCACCATGGTGATCGGGCGGTGATCCGGGCCGGGTTCGATGCGTGGGGGCGGTAGTCGTCTGACGCTGGGGGGCACCGACGCCGGGCCCGGCGGGATGTCCCACGTCAGCGCCGCGACGGCATTGACCACCCCGGAGCCGACGAGATTGTCGATACCGCCTCCGGGATGTCTCGCGGTGGCCGTGATCCGGTTCATCACCTGCACCGGCGTCAGTTCCGGAAACCGTTGCCGGACCAGCGCGGCCAGACCCGAGACATAAGCCGCCGCAAACGAGGTGCCGGCGATCGGGACGGGTCCTTCTCGACCTTGCAGGGCGTTGACCGGTTCGCCGTGATCACCGAGCGCGATGATGTTCTCCGCGGGTGCCGCTACCCCCACCCACGGTCCGTGCATGGAAAACGAACTCGGTACCCCGTTCTGGCCGATGCCCCCGACAGTCAGCACCAAGGGCGCATACCAAGCCGGTGTGACCACGGTCTGCACCTTGTTCCAGCCCCGGGGATCATTGGGTGTCGACGCGTCGGGCATCGGATTCTGCGAGCAGTCGCCGCCGGTGTTACCCGCGGCGACCACGACCACGGCGTTCTTGGCGTTGACCGCATAGTCGATGGCCGCGCCCAGACTTATTTCGTCGATCGGCCTGCTCACCTTGTAGCACGCCGCCTCGCTGATGTTGATCACTCCCGCCCCGAGGTTGGCCGCATGCACCACCGCACGGGCAAGACTGCGGATGGACCCGGCCGCCGGCGTCGCGTTGGGATCATTGGGGTTGGGTTGGGAGCCAACCGGTTCGAAGGCCTCCGATGTCTGGCGCAACGAAAGCAGTCGCACGTCGGGGGCAACCCCGACGAAACCGTCAGTCGGTGCGGGGCGCCCGCCGATAATCGAGGCCGTGAGCGTGCCGTGCGCATCACAGTCCGACAGTCCGTCGCCGGCCTGATCGACGAAGTCCCCGCCCGGCTCGGCCGGGACCCGTGGTGAGGCATCCACGCCGGTATCGATCACCGCCACCGTGACGCCGGCCCCGGTCGCAAACTTGTGGGCCCCTCCGACACCCATATAGGCGTTACTCCACGGCGGATCGTGAAAGCTGGAATCGGGCAGCGTCGTGGGGCTGGTACAGAGCACTCTCTGCTCGGTGGGTTGGTCGGGACCGGTTACATCCGGCGGTACCGCGCCGGGATCGATCGAGGGAGGATCGATTGCCAAAGCCGGCGGTGCGGTCAGCAACGCCAGCGCGACCATCGTCAGCAAGGTCCGGTGCACCCCGGAATCACTCCGTTCTCTAGCCGCAGTGAAGCTCTGGCACGCTCGTTTCAGTCGTGCCTGCATTTTAGACGTAACGGGCGCGTAAACGACGCTATTCAACCCGGTGCCAGCCTTTCCATCCTGAACTGTGACCAAGCGGCGTCGGCAACTGGCTCCGCACACCGTGCCGTGCCGGCCCGGGCGTCGCTCAAAGCTGCACGAACACATGCCATTCCACGCGCCCGGGCTTACCCTCGCCAACCGGCGCGACCCGTCACCAAACGATGGCGGCCATGTCACGGTTGTCCGCGCACACGCTGCGCACCGCGGCTTCGACATCACCAGCGGCGATCATCTGAAGATCCTCGACGGACACCGCTCGCCCCGCTCGCTTCTGGGCGACCACTCGAGTGTCCCGATATCCCTCGGCGCGCTCGATGACGTTGCGCGCGAACCGCCCGTTCTGCATGGCATCGATCCCGTGTTGCCCACCCGGGGTGGTGTAGTTGCGGATGGTGGTGGCCGCATCCAAAAAGGTCTCGCGCGCCGCCTCATCGAGCAGGCTGGCGCGCGGCGCGGCATAGCGCTGCCCGATCTCGACGATTTCCGTGGGCGAATAGGACTCAAAGCGCAGCTTGCGATTGAATCGGCCGGCCAAACCCGGATTCACGCTGAGGAATTCGTCGACCTGATCCTCATAGCCCGCACCGATGAAACAGAAATCGAATCGGTGCGTCTCCAACTTGACCAGGAGCTGGTTGACCGCCTCCATGCCAATCATGTCCGGTGTTCCGTCCTGGTGACGTTCCACCAGTGAGTAAAACTCGTCCATGAAAATAATTCGGCCAAGGGACTTTTCGATCAGCTCATTTGTCTTGGGGCCCGACTCACCGATGTAGTGACCACAGAAGTCCGACCGGCGCACCTCCCGGACTTCGGGGTGCCGCACGATGCCCAGGCCGGCATAGATCTTGCCCAGCGCCTCGGCCGTTGTCGTCTTACCCGTGCCCGGCGGCCCCACCAAAAGCATGTGGTTGGTCTGCCCCTCGACCGGAAGGCCGTGTTCCAGCCGCATCACGCGGACCTCGAGCTGATCCTCGAGCGCCGACACCGCCTGTTTGACCACCGCCAGCCCCACCTGATTGGCCAGCAGCTCGCGCCCCTCGGCGAGCAACTCGGCGCGCCGGTCCGCGGCGTCATCGTCATGGAGTTCGTCGCGGCTCTTTGCGGTGGACGGATCCCAGCGATCGGTGCGGCTGGAGATGGTTTCTTCGCTGGTGACCACCAGGCGCAGGTTCGGATCGGCCAGTGCCTCTTTGGCCGCCTCGGTCAGCATCCCGTTGATAGTGGCCTTCGACAGCCAGATCTGAGCCTGGTCCTCCTCATTCAGCTGGCGATACACCATCCCGCGCACATAGGCCAGGTCGGCGACCAACAGTGGGATGTCGGCCGGTCCGATCGAAGCGGTCAGCACGCGGGCGTCGAACCGGGCCGATGACCTGCTTTGACCGATCACATCGACGCGGTCCAGCCAGTCCATGGCGACTCTGCCCTGTCCCAGATGCGCCGCGGCATGCGCGGCCAACGCACAGATCGACCCTGTCACCGCCGACATGACGATTGCCTGGGGCGGTAGCTCCTCGGCGGCCGTAGACAACACATCGGGCCACCGCTGCGTGGCGTACATCAGAAAGGTCCGGGCCAGCTGGTGCCACTGATAGTTGGCCCACGAATCCAGCAACTCGCGGTTGTCCAGGAGCGTGTCGGCTTCGGCATGCTCACCCGCGATCGCCAGCGCCGACGACAGCGCCAGGCCCACCTGTGACGCGTCGGTCACCGTGATCCCGACGTAGGGTCCCAGCTGAATATCAGCGGACAACGTCCTGCCCAGCCGCGTCGTCTCGCGATGCAGCCATTCGCTGTTCGCGTAGAGCTGTTTCAACGTGGCCAGGCTGTCGTCTCCGGCAGCAATCCGGCCCAGCCAGGCATCGGCCATAGACGGATCCGCATCGGTGGCCGTGACGAACTCCGGCAGGGCCGCCGCCCGTCCGTGCCGCGCCAACGTATCCATTGCCCGATCGAAATACCTACGCGCAGTGTGTAAATCACCCATGGTGTGCCCCATCCTCGGCACCCTGGCCGCTATCGTACCGACCGCGGGCCGCCGGGCAAGCTTGCGTTCGGCGCCCGGGGTAGCTGCAGCCACATCCACTACCTGTGCTCATCACAGCGTGCCTCGAACTTGTGTCGTTATCTGCTAGGTCGCGACCGGCATCGTGACGGGTTCGAGGCTGACATAGCGGTTCTCAGCGCGGAACAAATCCATCTCTAGCAGCCAATCTTGGCCCGCTGCGCTGACATTCAGCATCGAGCGACCAACCTGCTCGATCATCACCTCAAAGCCATGGCGATTGCTATCGGACAACGTTGTACCGGCCGGCACAATGGTAATCACCGTGGCCGGTCTCGGTGTCGGCGCAATCGCACTATCAATCCCGCCACCGTCGTCGACGCCCCTTCTCCGCCGCGCGGCGTACTCAACGACGCTAACGGTGGTGCGCGGAGCGGGCCGTGCCGTGTTGACGACGGTGACCTCCGGCATGCGTACGCTGGCCCAGCGTTCGTTGTCGCGGGTGTGCACGCTGACCCGTTCGCCCGCACCGGCGGTGCGGATGACAACGCGTTTCGCGATCGGGTCATCCGCCGCGACGAATACGCGTGACGGCTCGCCGGCATCGGTGAGCGGGACCATCAGCCGGTCCCCGTTGCTCAGCTTGCCGATCAGCACACCTGAAGGTCCGATCTCGGCCATGAGCTGGGCCGGAAGCGGGCTTCGCCCCAGTCCCCGCAGGTTGGGGCGCGGACCGCACATGTTGGCAGCGGCCGCGGCGGCCTGCTCACCGTTGAGCCTTCGCAGGATCACGCTAGGCGGGGTGGGCGCCGGAGTCGGCGTGCGTATGGTGATCGTCGCGGTGCAGGTCGCATCCGGATAGACCGTTACGTTCTGGATGATCTCATCGGCGCGCAGTGTCCACGCTTGAGCGAGGACCCGTGACGTGATCGCCTCAGCGGGGTAGGCGTAGGTGGTCATCCATCCTGCTTCGCCGCGGATGGCCTTCCACCGCTGCGCCTGCCCAGCCACCGCGTCGGATCCCAATCGTCGATCCAGCTCGACCAAGTCCGTAGCAGTGGCCACCCTGGCCCGCAGACCTTGACAGCGCAGCAGCCCCGCGACGCGTTGGGCGACCGAGATAGCGGCCGTCCCTACGGTCGTCCGCCACTGCAGGGCTTGCGTGTTGTCAATCACCGGCAGCCGCATGATCAACCAGGTCTCCCGCCGGCCGGCATAGGGCGGGGTGCCGATCTCTGAGTCGTAGAACCGTGGGTAGTCGCCCACGGTGCTGTGCCGTGACCCGAATGTCACGGCGCTGATCGAGTCGAGCTGCAGGCCGAGGGCATGGTGCAGCATGGGCACCAGTTCGACGATGTCGATGACGTTGTCGGTTTCGACGGTGACCGAGCCGGTCACTCGGGTGGGCCGGTGTGCCCGGCCAACCAGTTGCACCGCCACCACCGCGGTACCGTCCTGCACGCGTACGCCGCCCCCGGATCGGTTGTTGGCCACCGTGATCGGGGCGCCCCAGTCGATCGGGCGCCGGCCCCGCCGCCACAGCACCGCCAAGGACCACGCCGGCTGACCCCACCAGGGCACGAACACCGCGAGGATGCCCACCACCACGGCGATCGCCGCGCCGATGTAGCCGCCCACCGGCCAGCACACCAACACCAGCAGGAACACCACCCATATCCCGACGACCCGCCGATTGCTGCCCGGGCTGAACCCGGTCAGTGTGGGCCTCATCGCGACCTCCGCAGCCGGGCCGCGACTGCCACCACCAAGACACCGGCGGCTACCACGCCGACGAACCCGAGGGCGATGTTGCGGGCCCGGTGATCCGGGGGTGGGGGCGGGGCCGCGGGGGTGATCACCCGACTCTGCGCGCCTGGCGACATGCGGTCGCCGGCAGGGATGTTGAACGTTAGGGCGGCAACCGGATCGACCAGCCCGTAGCCGACTTTGTTGTCGACTCCCGAAGGCGGGTTGTGCGCCGACTGCACGATCCGGTTGATCACCTGATGCGCACTGAGCTGCGGGTACTTCGCCCGTACCAGCGCGGCGACACCACTGACATATGCCGCCGAGAAGCTGGTGCCCCAAAACGGCATGTTCTTCTCACCCGGCCGAGACGGCGGGTAGGCATTGACCGGCCCGCCGCCCTGGGGAGACAGGCCCATGATGTGCGTTCCCGGAGCCGCCGCAGCGACCCACGGGCCCGACATGCTCTTGTCGAGCGCGGCACCGTTGGCATCCACGGCACCCACCGACAGGACGCAATCGGAGAACCACGACGGTGCGGAGACCACCTTGACCTGATGCCAGTCCCGCGGATCTGACGGGTCCAGCGGGTCATACATCGGATTGTTGTCGCAGCCCGCTTCGCCATCGTTGCCAGCCGCCGCCACTACCACCGCATCCTTGACGGTGGCCGCGTACCACAGTGCCGCACCCAGCGCGCCCTGATCGCCGGGCGCCGCGGCCGGCAGGCAGGCTGTCACCGAAATGTTGATAACCTTCGCCCCCATGTTGGCCGCATGCACCACCGCGCGGGCCAGCGTGCTCAGCGTGCCAGCCTTCACCCTCTCGTCCGAGTTGGGATCCGCTGGCGGCGGATTGACCTGTTCGAAGGCACGCGACGACTGCCGGATCGAAATGATGGTCGCGTGCGGTGCAACTCCCACCACACCGTCTGGCGCTCCTGGCGGAGGCGGGGGCACCGCCGGTTCGTCTTCGGTCTGTGGATCCGGAGGCCCGCTGGAAGGCATCATCGCGCCGCCCTCTTCGGGCGGCGGCGGTGGCGGTGGAACGGTCTGGGTGATCGTCACCGGGGTCGGTGGTGGCGGCGGGAGGACCGGGGGCGGGACCTCCACCGGTGGCGGCGGTGCTGCGCTGACCGCAGGTGGCCCCGCTGGCGGGGGGAATGCCGGCGTTGCCGGCATGGGCCGCGGCATTGGCAAAATTCCCTGTGGCGCAGCGCCAATGATCGAGCTCACCACCGTGCCATGGGCGTCGCAGTCTGACAGACCGTCCTCGCCCATGATGTAGTCGCCGCCGGGGACGACCGGCAGCCGCGGATTGGGCGAAACGCCGGTGTCGATGACCGCCACGGGCACACCTTTCCGGTGCTGTACTGCCACGCCTTGCTGATGTTGAGAAGGCTAAAGCCCGGCGCCAGTTGCGCCACGTCGGGATTTCTCACCGTGATCGGCGTGGAGCAGCTGTTGGCGCGGCGCATCGGATGCTCCGAGTGCGGCGGACCGTCGGGCGGCACCAGCGCCGGATCGACCGATGGAGGTGAGATAGCCCATGCGGCGGGAAGATTCGCCGACAGGGCCACAAGTGTGACGGCGACGGTGACAGCAGCGGTCCGTGCGCAGGCCCAGGCTAGTGGCGTAGCCAAGAGAAGAGCCCCCCTAGCGCTGCCGACGCGGGCAGCAACACGATCATGGCCAGCACCTCAAGTCATTCCACGGTCAACCGGATCAACGGCCTGAACCGAGTGGCCGGCACCAGAAGCGCGGCGGCCAAGCCCAATGCGGCGAACGCCGCGACTGCAACCACGGGCAAGACCAAACCGCCTGGCAGGTTCCTCGGGGCGGCCAGGGCGTACTTGAGAATTGCGGCGCACACCGCAGCGGACGCCCCGCACACCAAGGCGACCGCCTGATACTTGGCCGCGAATCCACGGCCTTGGGTGATGAAGATGCCCACCACCAGGCCCGCCACCAGCAGCGCCAGCCACGCCCACGATCGCCCGGGTGTCAGGACCCCCCATACGGCAACGGGCAGTACGACCGATACCCCGATGCAGATCCCTACCTGCACCGCGTTGACCAACCGGGCCGAGGCGGCGATCGCGGCTCCGCGCGCCGTGATGTCAGTCAGTTCGTTGTCTTCGTCCTCGCTTTCGTCTTCGCCGACCGGAGACACCGTGTCGACCGGCATCCCCTCGCGGCGCGCGAACAGATCGCGGCCCGTGATCGATCCAAAATGGGGTGGTCGCACCCGCGCCACCTACAGCGCGATGGTTGGAGTCATCCTCACCAGCACAAGTAGTGCGACCAAAACGCAAATCGCCAACACCTGCACCGACGCCGGCCGGAACATGCGTACCGCAGCAACAGCGGCGAGAATCCCGCATATGGTCACTACGGCCGTGACGATGGCGGTCTGCCAACGCTTCTCGGTCACCACACCTATCGCGATCGCGCCCAGGATCACGACCACGACACCGATAAGCCCATGCGCGGCGCCACGTTCGCCAGGTGGCGCACACGCGCCGGCGACCGCGAGCGCCATAACGGCCAGCCAGGCGAAGCCGCTGAACAGGTCACGGCGCTCGCGCCATCCCCACCGGACCACCAACGCCCCAATAACCAGTGACACGGCAATCCCACCGGCCACCGCGGCGGGGATCAAGCTGTCGGAGAAGGTCCGTGCCCGCAATGTGAGGGCCACTACCACCGAGATAGCCATGGCAATGATCGCGATCGCGGTGTGAGCTGCGGTCAGCGGAGTCACCTGCGCAAACATCCGGTCCCCACCGTCTCGGCCGAGCCACCTGCCCATCGCCGCCAATCCCGTCGACAGCGATTCGTACTGGGGCTCGAACGACTCACCGGCCACCCGGGGCACCAGCACCAATGTGTCGCCGTCTTGGACACCCAGTTCGTCGAGACTTTTGTTGATATCTAGCCGGACGCCGTTGATCTTGTGCAGTTCGTAGCTACCCGCCGGCAACGCGACACCGTCGAAGCCTTTGCGTTTCAGGTCGGCGTCGAAAAGCTCCACCATTCCCTCAAAGAATCCCTCCACCGGAATTCCGGCGGGGAATACCTGGGAGCACAGGTGTTTGTCGTAAGAAATATTGACCGCACAACGCGCCGGGAAGGCGACCTTATGCGGCGATGTCACGGCGCGGTCCGCTCGGCATCCGGAATGTATTTGTCGGCAAGGCCGGCGGTGATTTCAAATAGCCGCAAACGCGATTTCTTCTTCAATTCGTGCACCGTGTCGATGATCCCGCCCTTCGCCAAGTGCGGATCAAAAGGCATCACTTCCACAATTGCCCCCACCTTGGTGAACCGTTCGGTCAGGTAGGCGAGCGCATCCTTGTCTGTGATGGCATCGGTGTGGTTGATGACCACCGTGCTGCGCGAAACCAACTCGTGATAGCCCTGCGAACGCAGGTAGTCCACCGCCCGTAGCACCGGCCGGGACCGGTCTGCGGTGATGCCCGAGACGAAAACGAGTGTGTCGGTGCTCTGCAGCACCGACTTCTTGACGTCGTGCTCGAGGTCTGCAGAAGTGTCGACGATGATCACGGTGTGGGTCCGCCGTAGCCGGGAGAGCACTCCGGAGAACATCGCCGGCACCAGCGGTCTGGGCTGGTCGGACGTTCGATTACCGGCCAGCACATCCAGACCCACCGCGTTTTGCCCGAGGTGTTCGCGGATGTCCGCGTAGCCCTGGACGTCGGTGTCATTGATGCTCGCCGCGTAGTCCCCCGGCGGCGACTCATCGATGCGGTCGGCCAGTGTGCCGAATCCTGGGAACGCATCGATGGCAATCACGTTCTCGGGGCGGCACTCACGGAACACGCCGCCGATGCAGGCGGCCATCGTGGTGGCCCCTACCCCTCCCTTGCCGGAGACAATCGTGATGACGTACTGCCGGCGAATGTGCCACCGAATACGGTTTTGCAAGTCACGGTAGTGCCGCTCACTCGGCGATTAACCCGGATTTATTTTATGAAATGAAGCGCTGTAAATAAATTTGCGCCAACCCGACCCAGGAGGAATTTTCCTGGGTGCCGCCAGATCGGTAATACGCATTGTGTCAGATACCGAATCGCGAAAGTTGCGCCCGACCGACGGATCACTCCGTCCGAGCGTCCCTTCGTCCGACATATTCGGATCATTCCAAGGGCTTGTCACGACCGCGATGCTAACATAATTAGTGATTCCTCGTTTACCCGCCGACTAACGCTGCAAGCGCGTTAGTCGTTGCTATTTCCATGGCAATGTTATTCACACCACACGCCGGTAGGAGTACCACTCCTCACCGGCGGGTAGGCGACGGATGAGGCGCTGCACCGCTCCACTGATGTCGGTGCGCGACCCCGGTGCGAGCACTTGGTAGCGCCGCCGCCCCGACAGCACGCTCTCCACGCAGATACGACCCGCGGGCGTGTCGACGATGGCAACCGTGGAATCCCCGACGACGATCCGCGCCAAGCTTTCTGGCCCGACACCGGCCTGCAAAGCCACGATGGTGGCCTGCGCCGAGCGCGCGGGGTCTGCGGCCATGGTGACAATCTGCAGGTGGTCGACGTCGAGGCGCTGACTGAGCAGGAACGAGCGCAAACCGGCGGCGTCTCGTACCGATTGCAGCAGTTCCTCGGAATCCAGCGTGACCGGCCTAGGGCGTGTCTGCTTAATGTGAATGGTGTTTTGGCTGATGCTGTTTGGGTGATGCGGACGCATGCGATTTCTGATGATTTGTGGTCGCTGATCGTGGCGGTGTTGCCTGCGGGGCGGCGGCGTGGCCGGCCGTGGAACGATCATCGACGTACTCTGGAGGGCATTATCTGGCGTTACCGTACGGGATCTCCGTGGCGTGACCTGCCCGAGCACTTCGGTCCCTGGCAATCGGTGGCCGAGAGGCATCTACGCTGGTCGGTCGATGGCATCTACGCGCGGATCTTCGCGGCGATCGCCTCTGACCTCGACGCCGAGGACGCCGACCTGGGCGCACTGTTGTCGGTCGATTCGACCAGTGTGCGCGCCCACCAACACGCAGCCGGAGCGCGCGCCCCGGGCGCCGCACAGGGGGGATCTGTCGAATTACAAGAAATATCTCCATGAGCCCGATGACCACGCCATTGGGCATTCCCGCGGCGGGCTGACTACCAAGATCCACGCCTTGACCGACCAGCTGTGCAGTCCGGTCACCCTGGCACTGTCGGCCGGTCAAGCCAGTGATAATCCGATGCTTTGGCCATTGCTGGCCGCCCGGTGCAGCAACTCATACGCCCCGTTTCACCTGCTGGCGGACAAGGCGTACTCCCATGACTCGACGCGGGCACAGCTGCGCCGGCTCAAGATCGCCCATACCATCCCCGAGCGCAGCGACCAGATCACCCGCCGCAAAGCCAAAGGCCGCAACAGAGGACGGCCTCCGGGGTTCTCAGGCCGAATCTACAAGCACCGCAACACCGTCGAGCGAAGCTTCAACCGGCTCAAACACTGGCGCGCGGTCGCCACCTGCTACGACAAATACGCCCTGACCTACCTCAGCGGTGCCACCCTGGCCGCCATCATCACCTACCACCGCGTCCGCAATTAGCAGACAGGACCTAGCCGCATGTCGGGCCATCGTGTCAAGCACGGTGTTCGGCCTGGACCAGTGCGGCGTTGAATTGTGCACTTAGCGCGTTTGCATCGGCGGCGAAATGATCTACCACTGCGGCGATGTCATGGGCGATCCGCTCAATCTCGTCTTCGTCCTCGCCGGTCAGAACCTCCCACACTTCTTTTATCCCGGTCAGCGGGTCGCAGATGCGGGCCAGCAAGTCCAGAATCGCCGCGTGCACCTCGTCGATCTGGTCCGCATACCTGTCGAGTTGAGCGGCGATCGTCTGACATTGCCCCACAACGGAGGTCGTGCTGATGTAGGCATCAGGAAACGCTCGCTCGATGAGTCCTGACTCTGGAAGCTGCTGCGAACGGATTGCGCCCAGTGGACCCGCCGTCAGCTGGGTCTCTACCAGCGCGAACTTGGTGCCCTCCGCTGTCCACTCCGAAGCTGCTGTGCGCAACTTGCTCGAGTTGCCCGTCGGCCAGATCCTTCCTATGTATGGGGCTACCCATACCCAACCCGCCGGTGCGCTGTCAGCAGTCCCGACCGCCGACGGTGCGGAGGCCGCGACAATGCAGCTGGTCAACGTCGGCGGGGAGCGCGGCCGCCCGCCGCGTTACGTCCGACATCGCCTCAGCCAGCGAATAGTTGTGGGCCGACATGCGGACGCCGTCTCCGATGCTGCCCAACCCATTTCGGGTAGCCGCCATGGCCGAGAAGACCTTGGCCGCTGCCCTGTCATAGCCACGCCCAACCGCCGCGCCGACCGGATCGTCCCCGGCCATCCCGGCACAACCCGCCAGCACAGCGGACAACGATGCGATCACCGGCTCCCGCCCCTCGCCGGCAGCTACCACCGCGGCGCCAGCGCCATCGAGGGCCGCGGGATCCACGGCCAGCGGCGCCATCAGCTCATGACCACATGCTCTGATTCGCTGACATGACCGCGGTGTAGTTGGTGTGCGCGCTGTGTCCCGCGGACCGCAACTGAGCAAGCGCTTCGCGCATCATCGCTTCGCCACCGGCCCAATGCCGATGCGCCTCGGCATGGGCTGCCGCGCCCTCGCCCGTCCATGTCACGTGCAATCTGGTTACCAGGGATTCGATTTCAGCAATCATGGCTTCCGCGTGACGACCAAACTCCGCCATCCGCGCTACCGCATCGGACAGCGAGGCGGGATCCACCCGGAAGGGATCAGCCATGGCCCAACTCACGTAGAGCCCGCGCTGACGCCGCCTCGTTGGCCTGATAGCCCGCGCCCGCTTGGCCTACCGACTCCGCCAGCATCGACAGCCCCAACTGCACCTCTCCGGCACCGCGGCGCCACAATTCCCATGCCGAGGCAAATGCACTCCCCGACGCGCCGCGCCACCCGCCCAACATGTCGCCAACCTGTCCTTCCAGCTCAGCCAGTTCGCCTTGAAGATGTTCGGCAGCACCACGCAGCGATTCCGCGAAGCCAAGCATCGCAGCGGCATTCGCACTTAGCGTGCCGTCAGCATCCATGTCGGCAACCTAGCCACCCGGAGGCGCGTCCGCAATTCACCTGGCCGCCCCGCCCTGGGCCCACCCAGCGCACCTGGACAGCCATGTCCAACTCAATGCCACATGGCTTGTTACTTTCCGCGGAGCTGCTCGTCAATGCGGGAGCCCATCGTCGTGCCCTCGAGGCGATGGTTGGTCGTATTGAGGCATTCGCCGTAGAGCTGGATGCTGCCCTTCCCGCTAGCGGAGCTTTGGGTCAGCACCGCCACCACCCCGTTCTTGTTCAGGACGCGGCCAAAGGGGTGCCAATCAGGCGGAGGGCCATCACTCCAGCCGTGAGCAACCATGTCGGTCGCGATCTGTTGAAAGACCGTATTCGGTTCGGCTGCAGCGGGATAGCCCCCGGTGTCGTCAGTGGGCCACGCGAAACTCATGGAGACCAGGCCGCGATATGGCGGATCGCCTTGGTCATTGCATGACGAGAAGTCGAAGCGTCCGGTTGGATCCTGCAGGCCTGCAAAGCTGGCGATCTGTTTGGCCGGTTCGATGACTTGATCGCGGGCCTGTTGGTCCGACAGCGGATGAGCCGGCTGATCGATCTCGGGACGGTGCGGTCTCATCAGTGAACATCCTCCCAAGACGAGCACAGCCATCGCCACCCCGATATGCCGCAGTGCAGTGCGGGATCGGGCGCGGTGATCAGCGCGGCGGTTGGTAAGCGGGATAGTGGTGGTCATCATGGACGGTGTCTCGTGGACGGTCGCTTTCTGGATCGATGTATGCCGGAACGCCGGGGACCCGGAACGGTCCGACGTGCGGCTGCCGCCGCCCCTCGGCAATCAGGTCGTCGCTCGCAAGTCGGTCTGGATGGCCGCTGGCGATATCGGTAATGCTGCGCAGCGACTCGCTGCCCATCACGTAGTAATGCGAATGGTCGTGTCGGTCCATCGTTGCTGAGCCAGGTACTTCCGCGTGAAAGCGGACTGATCCAAAGCCGTCGCCGGCCGGATCACGACCCAAGCCGGCATCCAACGGAATCGGCACCCCATACTCCCTGAGTTTGCCTTTGAGTAATTCGCCAGGTACACCGCTGGATTCGCCGATCCAGCTGACCGGGTCCGTAGAGGCCGACCCGACGTAGACCTGTCCTCCGTCGAGATGGAAGTCGGCTACACTGCGCGCGAGATCGGTTCCAGGACATCCTATGAGGATTGCGTCGTTCGCGTGCATGCCGCTGCCGGGAAACGCATCGGCTACCGTGGTCAATCCGTAGGAGTGTCCAATTACGGTGACATGTTGGGGCGTCAGGCTGTTGTGGGTGACCCAAAGCCCGTTCACATCGTTGGCCAGCAGTGCACCGCCGCTGCGCGCGAGCCCCGGCTCTGTGACTCTCACGTCGGAAAATCCGTTGGGGGCGTCATATCCCATCCAGGCGATCACCGCTGTGTAGTGGTGCTCAGGGTCTGCGGCGAGGGCCTGATCATAAAGGTTGGTCGCATCGTCGTGGTCTGACATCCAGCCCTGCGCCACGCTGCTGCCGGTTCCCGGCACGATCACGGCGGTATTGCGTGCATAGTCCGGGTTGCCGATGGCGATCGCCGCTTTGCCCTCGCCGTTGAAGGCCAACGGGTCGTATGCCCACGGCATGACGGGCCTCGGGTCATCGGTCGCGTGCTCCCGGTCATAGATGAGACCGTCGCGGGTCCTGATGGCATTTCGATAGCGCGTGACATCCGAGCCCGAAAGCCCATACTTCTGCGGGTTGTTCACGATGTCGTCAGCCGAGACGCCGCGTTGCATTGCCACGCTTTCCACCCGGGTGATGTCGTCGTCCATCACGGCCTGGTTCACCAAATCACGAGTGATGGCGTTGATGCCGTTGAGATCGCCCAGTTCTGGTGGATGTTCGTCGATGAATCGCCCTCGCTGTTGCGGACTCAACGAATCCCACCACTTCTTGACCTCCTCGGCACTCGCGGTAGGCGCAGGGATCGCAATCACCTCAGCGGGTTCGGCCGGAGACTGCGGGGCGTCCAAGGCCTGGATAGCCGCCGGATCGAAGCCGTCGGCGCTCAGACTGGTCAGGGCTTGGTGCAGCAGGCCCGCGTATCCCGCTCGTATCGAATGCAATTGACTCACTGCCGATTGCGTGTCGCCGACGGCTTGATCTTCAAGTGCGCAAACAAGCGCCTCGAGGGCCCGTCTGTCCGCGGTTGTCAGTTGGGCGCCGTGTTCCAGCGCCAGCACCTCGCCAATTTCACTGTCGATGTCGCGCAGCTGCGCCTCCAGGCCCACAATCTGGCCAGTCGCTGACCGCTGCGCCCCGGCCAGACCGCCGGCAATGTTGTCCAATTGGAGCCCGATTTCCGGCAGCCTGGCAGCCTGCGATCTCAACGAAGTGGTCAGCCCCTGGACCTGGGGCGAATCGTTGATCGGGTGAGCGCCGTTCTCCCGATTCCAGGACGTCTCGAAACGGCGTCGTGCTTGCTCGAAGGCCGTGTCCGCCTCGGTGGTCGATCTGCCCGCATCGTGAAATGCCGTTGCTAGGTCTGATATCTGGGCCGGGCGACCAAGCTGCAGACTCTGATTGATCGCCCACGGGTCACCGCCGGCCTCGGCAATCAGAAGCGGGATGCTTATGTACCGGAGTTGCATCGCACCGTCCACAGCGTCGTGGCGTGACTCGAGCCTCTTGAGGTGGTTGATGCGCGCGGCGTGCGACGTGCGCTGAGTCGCGCCCGCTGCGACGGCAAATCGAGGACGATACCCGGCATCAGCGCTCGACACCCGAACTGAGGCGCACTACTTTGGATATGCCCGTGCGTCCGGCGGCATCCATCGCTCTCCAGCAAACCGGTGTCGATCAACATCGTGAACCCTCCCGCGCCGGCAGCAAGATTACTACCGCGAAATCGCCGGTCAAGTCACCTTGTGGCCGCACCGGACCTTCGCTATTTCAGCGGCGGCCGACCCGCCCCCGGCCCTTGCGCCATTCATTGCCATAGTCCGTAAAGGGTTTGTCCCTGGACGGCGGATCTGCAGGTCGTTCGCGATGCTCGGGATACTTATGTACCCGCACTCCACCGGACCGCTTGCAGCGCTTCGGCGTTGTGCTCATCCATGGCGGTGAATCCCTTGGCGGCCAAGTGTGCGTTGCTGCCGACCGCCGTCAGTGCTTCCTGATGGGCCTGCAGGTTCCGCACGTGTTGCGCATGCGCCGAGTGCACGGAGTTGTGAAACGCATCGGCGGCGGCGAAGTCGCCGAACATTCCTGACATGAGCGGCCCCAGCGCGAGACGATCGGCGCCTTCTTGGGCGTGTCCCCCGGCTCGGTGTGATTCGTTTCCCCCCAGGTGCAGCAGTCCGGTGTCAACAAACATGGCCAGCCTTGTCTCGTCCAAGTCGCCCGGCAACGCCCTGTCGCGGTCCCCGATGCGTCGCCGTCCCTCTCATCCTGGCCGCCACGCTAGTGACGCCCACCTTTGGTGGTCAATTCACCTTGATCAAGGCCTCACAATGCGCTGGCACCATCGGCGGTCCCATCACCGTCGGAATCGGTGATCCGCACATCTCATTGGCCGTCGCCATCGGTATCGACGTATCCGGTGATCCCCTCCTCTTCCGGACACAGCGCCCGGTCGGCAACCCCGTAGCCGTCGGCATCTATCAACTGATCGTCGGCTTGCCCGCGCCCGTCGAAGTCGACCAAGGGTCCACCGGTGTGCTCGACACCATCGAGACCGAACCAACGCAGTTGCCCGCCGCGCTCAGCGCCGACCGCCTACGTCCCCGAGCCGTCGTCGGTAAACACGGCTTCGGGGGTGCCGTCGTTGTCGAAGTCGAAGATGCCATGGTCGGCCATGCCGTCACCGTCGAAGTCCGCCAATGCGTCATCGCGCATGCCGTCGCCGTCGAGGTCCAGCCCGATGGCGTCAAGCCGCCCGTCACCGTCCAAGTCGAGATCGGGCGGGCGCTGCCAGATGGCCGCCGTTCCGTCCTCGCCACCGATGCAGTAGTCCACTCCTACTTGGACGCCACGCCTCCGCTAGGGGTTCCCCCGCGATTGCCACCAGGACAGCAGTTCGGCCTTGGCTTCCTCGATGGTCAACGGTCCACGCTCGAGCCGCAGCTCTTTGAGATAGCGCCACGCCTCACCGACTTGAGGACCGGCCGGAATGTCGAGCAGCGTCATGATCTGGTTGCCATCCAGATCGGGTCGCACCCGGTCCAGGTCCTCCTGGGCGGCCAGTTCGGTGATCCGCTCCTCGAGCCGGTCATAGCTGGCTTGCAGCCGCGCGGCCCGACGCTTGTTGCGCGTGGTGCAGTCGGCGCGCACCAGCTTGTGTAGTTGCGCCAGCAGCGGTCCCGCATCGGTGACATAGCGCCGCACCGCCGAGTCCGTCCACTTCCCATCGCCGTAGCCGTGGAATCGCAGATGCAGATACACCAGCTGCGAGACGTCGTCGGCCATCTGCTTGGAGTACTTGAGGGCGCGCATCCGTTTGCGCACCATCTTGGCGCCCACCACCTCGTGGTGGTGGAAACTCACACCGCCGTTGGCCTCGTGGCGTCGGGTGGTCGGCTTGCCGATGTCATGCAGCAGCGCCGCCCACCGCAGCACCAGGTCCGGTCCGTCGTCTTCCAGTTCGATCGCTTGGCCCAGCACGGTCAGCGAGTGCTGGTAGACGTCCTTGTGCTGGTGGTGTTCGTCGATGGCCATCTGCATGCCACCGATCTCGGGGAGCACCACCTCGCCCATTCCGGTGTGGACCATCAGGTCGATGCCGGCCACCGGATTCTCGCCCAGCAGTAGCTTGTCCAGCTCAGCGGCGACCCGTTCGGCGCTGATGCGTGCCAGTTGCGGGGCCATTTCTTCGATCGCGTCCCGCACCCGCGGTGCCACGGCGAAGCCGAGCTGGGAGACGAACCTCGCGGCTCGCAGCATTCGCAGCGGGTCGTCACCGAAGGACACCGAAGGGGCGGCCGGCGTGTCGAGCACCTTGTCGCGCAGCACCGACAAACCGCCCAACGGATCGAGGAACTCGCCCGGGCCACTGGCCGTGATCCGCACGGCCATCGCATTCACGGTGAAATCGCGGCGCACCAGGTCGTGTTCGAGGCGCTCGCCGAAACGGACCTCGGGGTGCCGTGAAACCTGGTCGTAGCTGTCGGCCCGGAAGGTCGTGATCTCCAGGCGGTAGTCGTTCTTGGCGATGCCAATCGTCCCGAATTCGATGCCCGTGTCCCACACGGCATCGGCCCAGGGGCGCACGATCTTCAGTATCTGTTGCGGGCGGGCGTCGGTGGTGAAGTCCAGGTCGGGGGACTTCAACCGGCCCAGCAGGGCATCCCGAACCGAACCACCGACCAGATACAAGTCGTGACCCGCATCGGCGAACGCCGATCCGAGTTCACCAAGCACGGCGGCGTGCCGATTGAGGGCTACCGCGGCGGCGGTCAGCAGGTCGGCATCCTGGACGGTTTCAGGCACGTTCGATCAGCCTAGTCACCAGACTCCACCGCGCGACCAGACGGCCGGTAACGGGTGCCCACCGCCCCCGGATCCGGCACCGAAATCGGGGCGCGAGGCCGCGGATGCGGCCGGCGACGGCGAGTGCGTCCTGAAGACCCGCTCCCGCCAGCTAATATCGCTTGGGTGTCGGAGGGCGAACAAGCCAAACCACGTCGACGCCGAGGCCGGCGTCGCGGACGTGGCGCTGCACGCTCAGCCGAGAATCATACGGACAACGCCGAGTCCACCGACCCGAACCCGGCGCCCACCAAGGGCCGCAGACCCCGCCTCCCCCGTCGCGGCCGTCCGGACCGGTTGCGGACCGTGCACGAAACATCGGCCGGTGGCCTGGTCATCGACGGTATCGACGGACCGCGCGACGAGCAGGTCGCGGCGCTGATCGGCCGGATAGACCGGCGCGGACGCATGCTGTGGTCACTGCCCAAGGGCCACATCGAGATGGATGAAACCGCCGAACAGACCGCGATCCGCGAGGTCGCCGAGGAAACCGGCATTAGCGGCGGCGTGCTCGCCGCGCTGGGTCGCATCGACTATTGGTTCGTCACCGACGGCCGGCGTGTGCACAAGACCGTGCACCACTACTTGATGCGGTTCTTGGGCGGAGAACTCTCCGACAATGATCTCGAGGTCACCGAGGTCGCGTGGGTGCCGATTCCGGAACTCCCGTCGCGGCTGGCCTACGCCGATGAACGGCGGCTGGCCGAAGTCGCCGACGAGTTGATCGACAAGCTGCAGACCGACGGTCCCACCGCGCTCCCGCCGTTGCCGCCCAGCGCGCCGCGCCGACGGCCCCAAAATCACTCACGCACTCGTCACGCAGCCGAAGGATCCCCACCCGGACGCAAGAACGGTCACGGACCGGGGCCGTGACCGCGTTGCGACTCCCTTGGTCCGGGATGCGGCGCCTCGCCGCCGTGATCGGCATCGTTGCCGGGTTCGCGGTAGTGCTCACTGCGCCCGCCGCGCCCCGCGCATCGGCGGGCGAGCCCGGTGCGATGCCGTTCGTGCAGGTCCGAATCGATCAAGTGACCCCAGACCTGGTCACCACCACAAGCGACCCGGTAATCACGGTCAGCGGCATGGTGACCAACATCGGCGACCGCCCGGTTCGCGATGTCATGGTCCGGCTAGAACACGCCGCCGCGGTCACGTCGTCGTCGGCGCTACGGAAGTCGCTGGACGGCAGCACGGACCAGTACCAGCCGGCCGCGGACTTCCTCACGGTGTCCTCGGAACTGCGGCGGGGCCAACAAGTCGGCTTCACCCTGTCGGCGCCGTTGCGCTCGCTGACCAAACCATCGCTGTCCATCGATGGTCCCGGAATCTTCCCGGTGCTGGTCAACGTCAACGGGACGCCCGACTACGGTGCGCCGGCCCGTCTGGACAACGCGCGCTTCCTGCTGCCCGTCGTCGGGGTGCCCCCCGATCGTGACGCCGACTTCGACGCTCCCGTCACGCCCGAGACCGACAAGCCGGTTTGGATCACCATGCTGTGGCCATTGGCCGATCGGCCTCGATTGGCCCCCGGCGTTCCCGGCGGGACCATTCCGGTACGGCTGATCGATGACGACCTGGCCAGCTCGCTGGCCAGCGGGGGCAGGCTGGATACCCTGCTCTCCGCCGCCGAACTGGCCACCAGCCGCGACGTCGACCCGGAGGGCACCGTCACCCGCTCTATCTGTCTGGCCGTGGACCCCGACCTGCTCGTTACCGTCAACGCGATGAGCGCGGGCTACGTCGTATCCGATTCCCCTGACGGCCCCGCTCAATTGCCCGGCACCCCGACACATCCGGGGACCGGCCAGGCGGCCGCAAACATCTGGCTGGACCGCCTGCGTACGCTAGCCCGGCGGACATGCGTGGTGACACTGCCTTACGCCCAGGCCGACCTGGACGCCTTGCAGCGCGTCAACGATCCCCGGTTGAGCAACATTGCCGTCATCAGCGCCGCCGACATCGTCGATCGGATCCTCGACGTCAAGTCGGTACGGGGCGCGGCGGTACTGCCGGACGGACCGCTGACCAGCCGCGCGGTCGACCTCCTCAACGCCGACGGCGGAATGGTCACCATCGCGGCCGCCGACTTCTCCGCGCACGTCGCCGCCGAAGGCGGCTGGGCCACCGCCGATACCGCACCCCGACGGTTGTCGGCTGAGGTGGTCGCCGCCCCGTTCGACCCGGCCGTCGGCGCCGCCCTGGCGGCCGCGGGGAGTAACCCGACCGTTCCCACCTACCTGGACTCCTCGCTGTCGGTACACATCGCCCACGACTCGCCAACCGCACGCCGCCAAGACGCCCTGGGTGCCATGTTGTGGCGCAGCTTGTGGGGGGAGGCGGCACCACGCACCCAGATCCTGGTCCCGCCCACCACCTGGGACCTGCACAGCGATGACGCACAGCTGATCCTGACCGCATTGGCCACCACCATTCACTCCGGCCTGGCGGTGCCGCGGCCGCTGTCGGCCCTGATCTCCGAGGCGGCGGCGCACACCGAGCCGCCGGAGCCGCCCGGTCCCTACCCTTCGGCACGGGGCCGATTCGACGATGACGTCACCGCCCAGATCTCCGATCAGAGTGGTCGCCTGTGGAAACTGACGTCGGCCATGACCACCGACGACCGCACCGGACTGACCGGGGCGCAGTACACCGCACCACTTCGCGAGGACATGCTGCGCGCTTTGAGCCAGTCGGTACCGCCCGATACCCGCAACGGCTTGGCTCAGCAACGGCTGGCGGTGGTCGGCAACACGATCAACGACTTCTTTGGTGCGGTCACCATCGTCAATCCGGGTGGCTCCTACACCCTGGCCACCGAACACAGCCCCCTGCCCCTGGCCCTGCACAACGGCTTAGCGGTGCCCATCCGAGTCAGGCTTGAGGTCGACGCGCCGCCCGGCATGACGGTCACCGATCTCGGTGAGATCGAGCTGCCGCCGGGGTACCTGCCCATTCGGGTACCGATCGAAGTGAATTTCACCCAGCGCGTCGCTATCGACGTGACGCTCAAGACTCCCGACGGCATGGCGCTCGGCGAACCCGTGCGGTTGTCCGTGCATTCCAACGCCTACGGCAAGGTGCTGTTCGCGATCACGCTGACGGCCGCCGCTGTGCTGGTGGCGCTGGCGGGACGGCGGCTTTGGCATCGCTTCCGCGGTCAGCCCGACCGTGCCGACATGGACCGGCCCGATCCTCCCGCCGCCCGGCACGCCGCGTCCGACCATCGGGTCGATGAAGAGCACCGAGTATGAAACCGGCTCCGCGGCGAATCCCACCAGCGCCGCAGGAAAGCCCTCCGGCGCGACCGCCCGCACCACGGGGTCCGGTTTCAGCGCCGGACCCTCGACGGCTTCCCGAGCGGCTCACGGTGACCTACGGCCAGGCGGCTGCGGGGCCACCGAAGCGCGCTGAACTCTCCGATGCCGCGCTGGTATCGCGGTCGTGGGGCATGGCCTTGGCGACGTTGGTCAGCCGGATCACGGGTTTCGCCAGGATTGTGCTGCTGGCCGCCATTTTGGGCGCGGCGCTGTCGAGTTCCTTCTCGGTGGCCAATCAGCTGCCGAACCTGGTCGCCGCGCTAGTGCTGGAGGCAACGTTCACCGCGATCTTCGTGCCGGTCCTGGCTCGCGCCGAGCAGGACGATCCCGACGGTGGGGCCGCCTTCGTGCGCCGGCTCGTGACGTTGACAACCACGCTGCTGATCGTGGCAACCTCGCTGTCGGTGCTGGCCGCGCCACTGCTGGTGCGGTTGATGCTGAGCCGCGACCCACAGGTCAACGAGCCGTTGACCACCGCCTTTGCCTACCTGCTGCTGCCTCAGGTGCTGGTCTATGGGCTGTCGTCGGTGTTCATGGCGATCCTGAACACTCGAAACGTGTTCGGGCCGCCGGCCTGGGCGCCCGTCATCAACAACGTCGTCGCCATCGCGACCCTGTTGGTGTACCTGGCAGTCCCCGGCGAGCTGGCCGTCGATCCGGTCAAGATGGGCAATGCCAAGCTGCTCGTGCTTGGTGTCGGCACCACGCTAGGCGTGTTCGCGCAGGCCGCGGTGCTGCTGGTCGCGATTGGGCGCCAGCACATCAGCCTGCGGCCGCTGTGGGGAATCGATGACCGGCTCAAGCGGTTCGGCGCCATGGCCGCCGCCATGGTGCTGTATGTGCTGGTCAGCCAGCTCGGGCTGATTGTCGGCAACCAGATCGCCAGCGGGGCCGCGGCTTCGGGGCCGGCCATCTACAACTACACCTGGCTGGTGCTGATGCTGCCGTTCGGCATGATCGGGGTAACCGTGCTGACGGTGGTGATGCCGCGGCTGAGTCGCAACGCCGCCGCCGAGGACATCCCAGCCGTGCTCGCCGACCTGTCGCTGGCCACCCGTCTGACGATGATCACCCTCATCCCCACGGTCGCATTCATGACCGTGGGCGGGTCGGCAATGGGAAGCGCGCTGTTCGCCTACGGAAACTTCGGCAAGGTCGACGCCGGATATCTGGGCGCGGCGATCGCACTGTCGGCCTTCACGCTGATCCCCTATGCGCTGGTGCTGCTGGGACTGCGGGTGTTCTACGCCCGCGAGCAACCCTGGACTCCGATCCTGATCATCATCATCATCACCAGCGTCAAGATCGGCGCCTCGGTGTTGGCGCCGCACCTCACCAATGACCCCGACATGGTCGCCGGTTATCTGGGACTGGCCAACGGGCTCGGATTCCTGGCCGGCGCGATCGTCGGCTACTACCTGCTGCGACGTGCGCTGCGCCCCGGTGGCGGCCAACTGGTCGGCACCCGTGAGGTGCACACCATCCTGGTGACCATCGCCGCGTCGCTGCTGGCCGGACTGCTGGCCTATGTGGTGGATCGGCTTGCCGGGCTAGGCCAGTTGACCGTGTTCGATGGCGGAATCGGTTCGCTGCTGCGGCTACTCATCCTGGGCGTGATCATGGCGCCCATCGTGATTGCGGTGCTGCTCGCCGGGCAGGTGCCCGAGGCACAGGCGGCTCTCAACGTGGTCCGCAACCGGATCGGAACGCGCCTTGGCAAACCGGGTCCACGCAGCGTAGCTGTGCTGGATCCATCGTCTGGCGATCACGACGTCACGTACCCTGAGCAAAGGAAGTCGTCCCTGCCGGGGGAAAATGTGGTCCAGGAGCCGATCCGGCGCAAACCCCCGGTGATCAGGGCCGGGATAGCGAAAGGACCGTCGGTGACCGACCGCCCATCGGATAGCACCGCCTCATCGAGTTCCGCGTCGGATATCGATCTGCCGCGGCCAGTCGCCGACGATTTTCAACCCGACATTCCGGCCGGCCCAGACCGGGGCCGTGGCGCGAGTCAACGCCCCTCGGATCAGTCGAACGGCGATTCCGTCGGATACACCCGCGGACCCATTCCGTTCGACGCTCCACGCGAGCGCAGTGCGGAACCCTCGGCGCCGCAAGACGATGTCAATCTGGTCCCGGGTGCCCGCATCGCCAACGGCCGCTACCGGCTGCTCGTCTTCCACGGCGGTATCCCGCCGTTGCAGTTCTGGCAGGCACTCGATACCGCCCTGGATCGACAGGTGGCGCTGACCTTCGTCGACCCGGATGGCACCCTGCCCGAAGATGTCCTGCAGGAGATTCTGGCCCGCACCCTGCGACTGAGCCGGATCGACAAGCCGGGCGTCGCCCGGGTGCTTGACGTACTGCACACCGCCTCCGGCGGGCTGGTGGTGTCGGAGTGGATTCGCGGCGGCTCGCTGCAGGAAGTCGCCGACACGGCACCCTCGCCGGTCGGGGCCATCCGGGCCATGCAGTCGCTCGCGGCGGCCGCCGACGCCGCCCATCGGGCCGGCGTGGCCCTGTCGCTGGACCACCCGGGCCGGGTCCGGGTCAGCATCGAAGGTGATGTGGTGCTCGCCTACCCGGCGACCATGCCCGACGCCAATCCGCAGGACGACATCCGAGGCATCGGCGCCGCGCTGTATGCCTTGCTGGTCAACCGGTGGCCGCTGCCGGAGGCTGGGGCAGACAGTGGGTTTGCGCCGGCCGAACGCGATGCGTCCGGCAATCCCGTTGAGCCCGCCGCCGTCGATCGCGACATCCCGTTCCAGATCTCGGCGGTGACCGTCCGGTCGGTTCAAGAGGACGGCGGGATACGCAGCGCCTCAACACTTTTGAACCTACTACAGCAGGCGAACGCGGTGGCCGACCGGACCGAGGTGCTGGGCCCGATCGAACCACCCGCGCCGCCCGCCCCCGCCCGCTCCCCCGCACCCACGGGTGCAACCTTTGGGCGCCGCCGCCGCAACCTGCTGATCGGGATCGGCGCGGGCGCCGCGATTCTGCTGGTAGCGCTGCTGGTGTTGGCCTCGGTGCTCAACAAGATGTTCGGAAACGTCGGCGGCGGCCTCGACCGGGACCAGCTCGGCCTCAACGCCCCCACCGCGTCCACCTCTGCGGCCGCCAGTTCGGCGCCGGCCGGCAGCGTCGTCAAACCCACCAAGGCCACCGTCTTCTCACCGGATGGCGAAGCCGATAACCCGGGCCAAGCCGACATGGCCATCGATGGCGATTCCACCACGTCCTGGGAGACCGACACCTACAACGACCCGGTTCCGTTCCCGGGCTTCAAGAATGGTGTCGGGTTGATGCTGCAACTTCCGCAGCCCACCGTGGTCGGCTCGGTCACCCTCGACGTTCCCAGCACCGGCACCAAGGTGGAGATTCGTTCGTCACCAACTCCCAACCCGTCGAAGCTGGGTGACACCACCGTGCTCACCTCGGCTACCGCACTCAAGCCGGGTTCGAACACCATCGCGGTCAATGCCTCCTCCCCCACCTCCAACCTGCTGGTGTGGATTTCAACGCTGGGCACCACGGACGGCAAGAGCCGCTCCGCCATCTCCGGGCTCACGATCCGGGCCGCCTCCTAACGCAGCGCACCGCGCGTCGGGGTGAAGTGCTCGACGGCCCGGGCATTGGTTAATGTCCGCCCGTGGCTTTCGGGGGCAAGCGGCAACGCAGGGACACCGCGCGACAGCGCACCGATGCCGAGCTGTTGGCGGCTTTCGTCGCCGGGGAACAGCTCGCGTTCGAGGAGCTGTTTCGCCGCCATCATCGGCAGCTCTACCACCTGGCGCGGCTCACCAGTCAAACCCCGGAGGACGCCGAGGACGCGCTTCAGGAAGCGATGATCTCGGTGCACAACTGTGCCGGCTCGTTTCGCCAGGACGCGGCGGTCACCAGTTGGCTGCACCGCATCGTCGTCAATGCCTGTCTGGACCGGCTGCGCCGGGCCAAGTCCAGGCCAACCGTGCCACTCGAAGATGTCTACCCGGTGCCCGATGCGACGACCCGTGTCGAGACAGCGATCCTGGTGCGCCGCGCCCTGATGCGCCTTCCCGTCGAGCAACGTGCCGCGGTGGTCGCCGTCGATATGCAGGGGTATTCGATCGCCGACACGGCATTGCTTTTGGGCGTGGCCCAAGGCACCGTCAAGAGCCGTTGTGCCCGTGGTCGGGCCCGGCTCGCGCGGCTGCTGGGCTACCTCGATGCCGACATCAACGCCGTGGACATGAGCTCGCCCGACCGGCCCGGATACCCGCCGGGCGGGGACTGCCCGCGTGATGCATCGAGTCAAGATGCCTGCGAAACCTGGTTCATGCATCAGGTAAGGAATGCCCGCGAAATCGGGGTCAGGTGGTGGTCTTGCTTTTGATGCGGATGCCGGCTTTGAGGGCGGGTAGAGCGGCGGGTATGGCGGCGAGGTAGAGCTGTTCGGTCTTGTCTTTGGCGAGTCTGAGCAGGGCGGCTTGCAGGTCGGCGATCTGGTGGGCGATCGCGGCGGGGTTGAGGCTGTTGCGGTAGGTGAGCAGCTCTGTTTGTTGGGCCGCTGAGAGGACTCCGGCGGCCAGCAGCCGGTCCAGGGGGGTCTGGGGCTTGTCGTAGAGCCGGCGGCGGTGACCGTCGCGGCTGCAGCCGTAGCTGATGGGTTTGATGGTGGGGGTCAGGTAGTTGAGCCGGTCGTTGACCAGGTGCCACAGCCGGTTGAGCACGGCGCGTTCTTCGTCGGTGTCGTAGCGGTAGTAGAACCCGTAGCGACGCACGAGGTGGTTGTTTTTGGACTCGATGGTGGCCTGGTCGTTCTTCTTGTAGGGCCGTGAGCGGGTGAAGAAGATCTCCATGTCCGCGGCCCACTTGATGACCGCCTTATTGAGGAATTCGGTGCCGTTGTCGAAGTCCAAACCCGTTACCTTATAGGGATTTTAGTAATTCCGGTTTTGAGGGCGCCCAGGATGTGGGGTGGGCGTTGTTGCGCACCGTGCGGGTGAACACCCAGCCGATGTGCATGTCGGTGAGGTTGACCGTGCGGGCGAACTCACCTTTCAGTGTCGGGCCGCAGTGCGCCACGGTGTCGCCTTCGAAGAACCCCGGAGATTCTTCGGCCTCATCGCCTGCTTTGCAGATGGTGATCGAGGACCGCAGCAGCGGGAGGGTTTCGTCGTCGACACACCCGAGATCTGGTCGCGGGCCTTGGCGCCGCGCAGGTAGCGGTCGATCGTGGCGCTGCTCATCGCCAACAGCTCGGCACGCACCGCCGGGCCGTAACGGTCACGGCCGTCCACCAGTTCGCCGTGGCGTTCTAGAGCATCCAACTGAAGTGCCATGGAAGCGGCCAGGTACCGGCCGCACTGCCCGCCTGAGGCCGCCCACACCTTCTGCAACACCTTGAGCGCATCCTAGGAGTACTTCGGATTACGTTGCCGGCAAATCCGTTTGGCGACCTGCCGACCCGCTCCCGCCGGCGCGGCCGCCGCCCTCAACCGCCGCCGGGCGTTGTCACGCGACCAGCCGGTGACCGCCACCACCTGATCCAGAATCTGCCCCTTGCCCGCCTTCGGCGCCCCCACATACCCCCTGTCGAACTTCGCGGTGATCTCGGCCCGAGACGACATCGACAGCCCACTTCCCATGCCTGCCAAGGATCGACCGTTTCGCGGGCATTTTTACGTGATCCACCGAGGACGCTTCACGGGCATTTCTCGTGATGCTTGCCGGGGTTTCCCGAAATCGGCGAGGATCTGCGACAATGCCAATTAATTGTCGTGCACTTGTCAGCGATGTCCGCTAGTCCCGGAGGGCCCTTGTATGCCGAGTCCGCGCCGCGAAGACGGCGGCATGTTGCGCTGTGGTGACCGCAGCGCCGCCGTCGCGGAGATCCGGGCTGCACTGGCCGCATTGGGCATGCTGGACAATCCCGACGAAGACCTGAGCACCGGGCGCCACATCGCGCTCGAGCTGTTCGACCCCGAGCTCGACCACGCGGTGCGCGCCTTCCAGCAACATCGGGGACTGCTTGTCGACGGCATCGTCGGTGAGGCAACCTATCGAGCGCTCAGAGAGGCCTCCTATCGCCTCGGTGCACGCACGCTCTATCACCAGTTCGGTGCGCCGCTCTACGGTGATGACGTCGCGACGCTGCAGGCCCGCCTACAGGACCTGGGTTTCTACACCGGGCTGGTCGATGGATATTTCGGGCTCCAAACCCACAATGCGCTGATGTCCTACCAGCGCGAGTACGGGATGTCCGCCGACGGTATCTGCGGTGCAGAGACGTTGCGGTCGTTGTACTTTCTGAGTTCACGCGTCAGCGGTGGCTCACCGCATGCGATTCGGGAAGAGGAACTGGTCCGCCGGTCAGGTCCCAAGCTGTCGGGCAAGCGCATCATCATTGATCCGGGCCGCGGAGGTAGCGACCGTGGCCTGATCGCGCACGGTGAAGCCGGACCGGTCAGCGAAGCGGACGTGCTGTGGGACTTGGCAAGTCGACTTGAAGCCGGCATGTCGGCAATCGGCATGGAGACCTTCTTGTCCCGGCCGGCGAACACCAGCCCGTCGGATGCCGAGCGGGCCGCTACCGCTAATGCCGTTGGTGCAGACCTGATGATCAGTCTGCGCTGCGAAACTCAGACCAGCGTTTCGGCCAACGGTGTCGCATCCTTTCACTTCGGTAATTCGCACGGTTCGGTATCGACCATCGGCCGCAACCTCGCCGACTTCATTCAGCGAGAAGTGGTGGCACGCACGGGCTTACAAGACTGCCGCACACACGGACGCACCTGGGATCTATTGCGATTGACCCGGATGCCTACCGTTCAGGTCGACATCGGTTACATCACCAACCCGCTCGATCGCGAGCTGCTGTTCTCGACACGAACCCGCGATGCCATAGCCGAAGGTATTCTCGCCGCGGTCAAGCGGCTCTACTTGCTCGGCAAGAATGACCGGCCCACGGGCACATTCACATTCGCCGAGCTGCTGGCCCACGAACTGTCCGTGGAGCGAGCCAGCCGCCTCAGCGGTTCCTAAACCAGCCCATACCGCCAGAACCGTTGGCGTTCTGTATACTTACGGACTGCAACTCGCAGCGCCGGCTCCCACCGGCTGCTGCAATTGAGCATTCTCCAAGAGCCGTTCCAGCGCGGCCTCGACTTCGGCCTTCCACCCCAGGCCCTTGTCCAACTCGAGGCGCAAGCGAGGGAAGTACGGATGCGGCCCCACCACAACGAAACCCACGTCGATCAAGAAGTCGGCGTCCAGCATGCAGTGCTCCACCGAACAGTCACCGAGAGCCGCCGGCACCGGTTGCAGCTCAGGGGTGACGGCATTCGAGTCTTGTAGCTCGGCGGAGGCGGTGGTGCGGCCGAACGCCTCCACGGCACGCACGCCGCGGCGCACCAGTTCGTCGATGACTCCGACGATCAGACTGTGCGACAAGTCCTCGGTGTCCTCGCCGGCCTCGATGCCCATCGAGGTCAGCAGGATCGCGTCGGCGGACACCGGCCCGGACGGAAAGCGGTGGGCCCGCGGTACCGCTCGTGGCGGCGCATAAAACACATAGCCCAGACAGGCCGGTTCAGCGTCGCTACGCTCGTCCGGGATTGCCGTGGCGATCTGGCCGCACGAGCCCCATTCCAACATGACCATCGACAGCCAGGCTTCCTTTTCGAATTCCGGGTCGGCGAGGTGGTCGTTGTTGCCCAGGGTCGCGGGATCCACTTCCCAGAAGACGCACCGGCGCGCATGCTTGGGAAGCTGCTCGAAGGCTTCGAGCCGCAGCGCTGTAATACGAGCAGACACTAGTCTCCTGGCCTCCGTGCGGTATTGCAGCAATCGTTTCTTGCACCTCTGCTAAGCCGCCCGGCCCGCGTCGTTGCAAGGCGATGTCGGCAGCCCCGCTCCTCCGCGAACCGCCCCGCGGCTCGCGTTGTCACACGGCGATAGCAACAGCCAGTTGTCTCCCGGCTGATGTGCCAACGACAACCTCTCCAGAATAAGAGAGTGGGCCGGGATGGGGCCAGTGTTGGCCTAGCCACTCCAGACCGCCCGGGGTTTGTGTCGGGCCAGTCCGACGTCAGATCCCCCCCGAACCACGCCGGCCGCTCGGGCGGGACTCGGCTGTGGTTCCGCCGCGCTGGTCCGAAAGCCGGTCCAATCACGAATTCGACTGAGCCACAGCAGTTCTCCATCCGGTTTGGATTCCGAGGGTGGATTTTTCTGCGGTCGGGACCGACGCAGTGTCACAGTGACGTAATTACCGCTTGTGGCTGGTCACGCCTCGGCATCGGTCATTATTCCAATGATTCGTTGCAAGTCGTCCACCGATCCGAACTCGACCACGATCTTGCCCTTACGTTTGCCAAGACTGACTGTCACCCGGGTATCGAAGGCGTTCGACAGCCGGTCAGCAACGTCTTGCAGTCCCGGCATCTGGATCGGCTTGCGCCGCGGCGGTGTCGGGGTACTTGCGTCGCTGCGGTTGGCCAGGGTCACCGCCTCCTCGGTGGCCCGCACCGAGAGTCCTTCCGCAACGATCCTGCTTGCCAGTTCTTCCTGAGCCTCCGGGCCGGCTTCCAGCGATAGCAGTGCACGTGCATGCCCCGCGGACAGCACGCCCGCAGCCACTCGCCGCTGGACCGGGATCGGCAGTTTCAGCAACCGGATCATGTTGGTGATCAACGGCCGAGAGCGGCCGATCCGGGCGGCCAGCTCATCGTGGGTAACGCCAAACTCATCGAGAAGTTGTTGATATGCGGCGGCTTCTTCCAAGGGATTCAGCTGTACCCGGTGGATGTTTTCCAGCAGAGCATCGCGCAGCAGGTTGTCATCGCCGGTTTCCCGCACGATGGCCGGGATGGTGGCCAGCCCCGCCTCTTGAGCCGCTCGCCACCTCCGCTCCCCCATGACGATCTGGTAGGGCGCACCGCTTTGTGCTCCGTCAACCGTGCGCACCACGATCGGCTGTAAGAGGCCGAACTCGCGGATGGAATGCACCAATTCCGAGAGCGCTTCTTCATCAAAGACCTGCCGTGGCTGACGGGGGTTCGCCTCGATATCCCCCGGCGCAATCTCTCGGTACACCGCGCCCATCGCCGCGGCATCCGCGACGGGGCCACCGATGACGACGTCGGCGGCGGCCGAACCCATCCGGGGTCCAAAGCCTTGCGCGGCGGATTCGCCTTCGGCCGGGCCGGTGGGTATCAGCGAGGCCAGTCCCCGGCCGAGGCCGCCCTTTCTGCGCGAAGGCTGCGTCATGCCCGTTCCTTCCCGGTCTGTGGTCGATCACGCTGAGCGAGTTCGCGGCTGGCATCGAGGTAACTCATCGCCCCGCGCGAACCGGGGTCGTAATCAATGATCGTCATGCTGTAGCCCGGCGCTTCGGAGACTTTGACGCTGCGCGGTATGACGGTGCGAAGGACCTTGTCGCCGAAGTAGCTGCGGACTTCTTCGGCCACCTGGTCGGCCAGTTTCGTCCGCCCGTCATACATCGTCAAAATGACGGTGATGACTTCCAGGTCCGGATTGAGGTGAGCTTTCACCATCTCGATGTTGCGCATCAGCTGCGAGACGCCTTCCAGTGCGTAGTACTCGCACTGGATCGGGATCAGGACTTCCGGGGCCGCCACAAGCGCGTTGATTGTCAGCAGGCCCAACGATGGCGGGCAGTCCACAAAAACGTAGTCGAAGTCGAATTGGTCGAGCTCGGCCAGAGCGTTGCGCAGGCGATTCTCGCGCGCGACCATGCTCACCAACTCGATCTCCGCGCCGGCCAGATCGATGGTGGCCGGTACACAGAAGAGTCGGTCGCTGTGTGGGCTACGCCGTAGCGCCTCGCGTAATGAGACTTCGCCAATCAGCACCTCGTATGACGATGGGGTGCCCGACTGACGATCGGTGATCCCGAGTGCGGTGCTCGCGTTGCCCTGCGGGTCGAGATCGATAACCAGTGTCTTGAGTCCTTGGATCGCCAGGGCCGCCGCGAGGTTGACGGCGGTGGTGGTCTTGCCGACGCCCCCCTTCTGGTTTGCGATGGTGAAGACCCGGCGTTGATGCGGCGGTTTCAAGGGGTCGTGGGTCGTATGCAAGACCCGCATCGCTCGCTCGGCGGCAGCGCCGATTGGGGTATCGAACTCACTCAATGTTTCACGTGAAACATTCACCGTCGGATTGTCCGCCGATTCCGCCGCGGACGCTACCCCGTCCGCGTCCGGCCCGGTCGCCTCCACCGCCTCCGGCGCATCGGCCTCGCCGGTGGCGACACCACCCGGTATCCCGGCAGCGGCGTCCGATCCGTTGTCCACCCCGGCGGCACCGCCGGATTCGGCATCATCCTTCGCCGCCGCGGACGCTCCCGCACCGGGTACCGGAATTCGTAACAGCCTCATGCCGGTGCTCCCCCCGTTCGCCGCGGAGAGACCCGTCGATTGGGCCCACGGGTGTCTCCGCGTCGGGCTACCACCACGGTTGCGGGCGGTTGCAAGTAGTTCGCGCCACATGGCACTACCCTGACATCCGCGGCACCCAACGACTCCATTACACGCCGGTGCTCGCGCACTTCATCGGGAGCTCGCTCCCCTTTGATCGCCAGCATTCGCCCCTCCCGCTTCAACAACGGCATACTCCACTTCGTCAGTTTATCCAATGCGGCCACCGCTCTCGAAACCGCGACATCACTGCCGCCGAGGCGCTCTCGCACCGACCGTTCCTCCGCGCGGCCTCGCACGACTTCCACGGCCAGGCCGAGATCTGTGACGACCTCCTGCAGAAATTCGACGCGCCGCAGCATTGGCTCCAGCAAGACGACCTGGAGGTCGGGGCGGGCCATCGCCAACGGTAGGCCCGGCAGACCCGCCCCGCTTCCGATGTCTACGACGCGTTCACCGTGATCGAGAAGTTCACCGATCACCGCGGAGTTCAAGACGTGACGTTCCCAGAGCCGGTCCACCTCACGCGGTCCGAACAATCCCCGCTCGACCCCGGCGGTGGCCAGCCAATCGGCATAACGTTCGGCGAGCTCGAGGCGCGGGCCGAAGATCGCCGACGCGGCATCGTCGAGGGACTGTGTCATCGCTCCGAACTCTCGGCCGGCTCGTGAGTCGGGCCATGTTTCACGTGAAACATTCTCCGCTCTTCTTGCACCCAACAGACCGCACCCGCAATAACTACATCGCTGTAACTCGATCGGCACCCATTACAGCAGGGTCCCGATCGGCTTACGGATCAGTCGCGCAGAACGACGACGCGCCGTGCCGGCTCGACGCCTTCACTTTCGCTGTGCACGCCCGGCACCGCCGCCACCGCGTCGTGCACGATCTTGCGCTCGAACGGGGTCATCGGCGACAGCTCCTCGCGTTCACCGCTGTCGGCCACCCGACGCGCCACCTTGTCGCCCAGCACCGCCAACTCCTCGCGACGCTTGCGCCGCCAGCTGGCGATGTCGAGCATCAAGCGGCTGCGCACACCCGTCTTCTGGTGCACCGCCAGCCGGGTGAGTTCTTGGAGCGCATCCAGGACCTCTCCCCCACGGACTACCAACTTGTTCAGGTCGTTGCCACCGTCGATGCTCACCACCGCACGGCTGCCCTCGACGTCCAGATCGATGTCCCCATCGAAGTCCAGCAGGTCCAACAACTCTTCCAAGTAGTCACCGGCGATCTCGCCCTCGGCGACCAAACGCTCCTCGAGGTCGTCACCCTCGGCGGCGCCATCGGCCGGCGGTGTCTTCTCCGCCACGCTACTTTCCAGTTCGGTGATGCCAGCCTCGGTCATAACTCTATCTCCCCTCAGTCACGGGTTGGTGGTCGCGAAAATTCGCGGGGTCTTTTCTCTAGTGGCTCAGCACCGGTGCTCCGGCTGAGCCGACGGCGCTCACGCGCCCACGGTTACCGTTTACGTTTTTTGGGACGCGCACCCGGGCGCGGCGTTCGATTAATTGGCAAGCTGTTGCGCGCGGTCGAGTTCGGCTTGTCCTGCTTGGTGTCGCCGGACGGCGCTTCCTCGCCCGAAGCCTCGGTCGCGTCGGTGTCCGAGACGTCCTCTGACTCCGCTGGCGATCCATTGCTGCCCGCCACCGCTTTGGGTGTGCGCTTCGGCTTGGCTCCCGGCGCGGGAGCGTTGGCCGCCCGCCGCTCCAACGCCTCCTGCTTCTTGGCATCTTCCTCTTTCTCGATCATGCTGAAGACGTAGTGCTGTTGACCGAACGTCCAGATGTTGTTCGAGAACCAGTACAAGATGATGGCCAGCGGAAGAAACGGCCCACCGACAACCACGCCCAGCGGAAAGACGTAGAGAGCCAGTTTGTTCATCATCGCGGTCTGCGGGTTGGCCGCGGCCTCGGCACTCTGCCGCGCGACCGACGCCCGACTGTTGAAGTAGGTCGCGACACCGGCCAGAACCATCACCGGAACACCCACCACGATCACCGCGGGCCGACTGAAATCGACGAACGCGTCCAGCCCGCCCCGCTGCGTCATCGAGGCACCGATCGGCGCACCGAACAGGTTTGCGTCCAGGAAGTGGCCCACATCGGTCGGGGTGAAGACATAGTTTCCGGTGAGCCGGTTCTCCACCACCGACAAGTCCGGCTGACCGAACCCACCCGTTGTCCGATTGAACGAACGCAACACGTGGTAAAGCCCCAAGAACACCGGAATCTGCGCAAGCATCGGCAGACAGCCCAGGATTGGGTTGAACCCGTGCTCCCGTTGCAGCTTCTGCATCTCGAGCGCCATGCGCTGGCGATCCTTGCCGTACTTCTTCTGCAAGGCCTTGATCTGTGGCTGCAGCTCCTGCATTTGCCGCGTGGTCCGGATCTGGCGCACGAACGGCTTGTACAGCAGGGCGCGCAATGTGAAGACCAAGAACATCACCGACAGCGCCCAGGCGAAGAAGTTCGAGGGGCCTAGCACCAAGGCGAACAGCTTGTACCAAACCCACATGATCCACGACACCGGGTAGTAGACGAAGTCGAGGCTGAAAAAATCAAACAAAAAACTCACTCTCCCCTTGCTTCACCGCGGGACTGCACCCAGCCTCGTCTGCCCGGCAACCCTGGCGCTCCGGTATCGGATCCCAACCCCCTTGGTGCCACGGCCCACACTTTGCGAGTCGGGCGACCGTCAGCCAACTGCCCCGAATCAGTCCGTACTCGGAAAGCGCATCCACCGCGTACTGACTGCAGGTTGGGATAAAACGACACGAGGCCGGCCGCAACGGCGAGACCATGTGCCGATAAAGCTCGATCACATAAATGAGTCCGCGCGCTGCCAACCGGCCGCTGGTTCTCACCATGCCTGGGCCACTCGATGCCGACGAGGTCACCGGTCGGCACCCGCCGATTCGAACGCCCGTCGCAATCCGGTACGCAGTTGCTGCTCCAGCCATGCCGACGACACGTGGCGGCTGCTCGGCAACGCACGAATCACAACTCGATCGCACGGGTGAAGGTTCATCAGCATCGGACGGGCGACATGTCGCAGTCGACGCGCAACTCGGTGACGTTCCACTGCTGTACCCGCGGACTTGGCGATGATCAGCCCAACCCGGGGGCTGCTGTCTGCAGCGCATTCCTTGGCCCGACGGACGTGAACGATGACGTCGGGCTGCACGGTGCGCACCCCTTGTCTGACCGTCGCGTCAAACTCAGTCGACCGCCTCATGCGGTTGCGTGCGAACAGCACCGCTGGGAAACCCGGCGCTGCGATCAGGCAGTTAATGCACGGCGGCCCTTACGGCGCCGAACAGTAACAATGGCCCGCCCAGCGCGGGTCCGCATCCGCAGACGGAAGCCGTGAACGCGGGCTCGACGCCGGTTGTTCGGCTGGAAGGTCCGCTTGCCCTTGGCCACGACATTCTCCTCGGTGTCTCTGGCATAACCAACCGGCCGCCAACATCCTCACTGTCGGCCGGAGGTGGTCTCGCTACTGGCCGGCGCGGTCCCTCAATACAAGATTCAGGTCGCAGCCGCATCGCCTACTTTCGGGCGACTGTTTGAGGGTACTGACGAGCCTTCTCCTGGTCAAACCTCCGGCAAGCATCACGAAAATGCCCGTGAAGCGTCCTCGGTGGATCACGTAAAAATGCCCGCGAAACGGTCGATCCTCAGCAGGCATGGGAAGTGGGCTGTCGATGTCGTCTCGGGCCGAGATCACCGCGAAGTTCGCCAGGGGGTATGTGGGGGCGCCGAAGGCGGACAAGGGGCAGATTCTGGATCAGGTGGTGGCGGTCACCGGCTGGTCGCGTGACAACGCCCGGCGGCGGTTGAGGGCGGCGGCCGCGCCGCCGGGAGCGGGTCGGCAGGTCGCCAAACGGACTCGCCGGCAACGCAATCCGAAGTACTCTAGGATGCGCTCAAGGTGTTGCAGAAGGTGTGGGCGGCCTCAGGCGGGCAGTGCGGCCGGTATCTGGCCGCTTCCATGGCACTTCAGTTGGATGCTCTAGAACGCCACGGCGAACTGGTGGACGGCCGTGACCGTTACGGCCCGGCGGTGCGTGCCGAGCTGTTGGCGATGAGCAGCGCCACGATCGACCGCTACCTGCGCGGCGCCAAGGCCCGCGACCAGATCTCGGGTGTGTCGACGACGAAACCCTCCCCGCTGCTGCGGTCCTCGATCACCATCTGCAAAGCAGGCGATGAGGCCGAAGAATCTCCGGGGTTCTTCGAAGGCGACACCGTGGCGCACTGCGGCCCGACACTGAAAGGTGAGTTCGCCCGCACGGTCAACCTCACCGACATGCACATCGGCTGGGTGTTCACCCGCACGGTGCGCAACAACGCCCACCCCCACATCCTGGGCGCCCTCAAAACCGGAATTACTAAAATCCCTATAAGGTAACGGGTTTGGACTTCGACAACGGCACCGAATTCCTCAATAAGGCGGTCATCAAGTGGGCCGCGGACATGGAGATCTTCTTCACCCGCTCACGACCCTACAAGAAGAACGACCAGGCCACCATCGAGTCCAAAAACAACCACCTCGTGCGTCGCTACGGGTTCTACTACCGCTACGACACCGACGAAGAACGCGCCGTGCTCAACCGGCTGTGGCACCTGGTCAACGACCGGCTCAACTACCTGACCCCCACCATCAAACCCATCAGCTACGGCTGCAGCCGCGACGGTCACCGCCGCCGGCTCTACGACAAGCCCCAGACCCCTGGACCGGCTGCTGGCCGCCGGAGTCCTCTCAGCGGCCCAACAAACAGAGCTGCTCACCTACCGCAACAGCCTCAACCCCGCCGCGATCGCCCGCCAGATCGCCGACCTGCAAGCCGCCCTGCTCAGACTCGCCAAAGACAAGACCGAACAGCTCTACCTCGCCGCCATACCCGCCGCTCTACCCGCCCTCAAAGCCGGCATCCGCATCAAAAGCAAGACCACCACCTGACCCCGATTTCGCGGGCATTCCTTACCTGATGCATGAACCAGGTTTCGCAGGCATCTTGACTTGATGCATCACGACCTAGCCAGCCGCAATAGACCCACCCTGAACCGAGTCGACCGCCAAATCTGGGTCACAAAACCACCCTCACAGCCAACCCTCAACCGAATACCAGAGAACTGTTGGCAGCCGCACCGAAAACTGTTAGCTTCGGGCAGTGCTGTTTTCGGATTGAAACGGCGGCCGACAATGAAGCGAGGATGGCGGATCAACTAGCTGCCCAGACAACCGCTTGGTTGTACGCAGCGCGGAGATCGCGAGCCGTTGCCGATAGGCTGTTGCCCGCCATTGGTCGTCCTTTCCACACCTGTGCATAACGGTGTGGATAGTGTGGCCCATAATTCCACTGCTATGTCGGATCAGGGAGATGCGTCGTTGACCAATGACCCCGATTCCGGTTTCGCCGCAGTGTGGAATGCCGTCGTCGCTGAGCTCAACGGAGAACCCAACACTGATGGTGATGCCGGCACCGGCACCACTTTGACCAGTCCACTAACCCCCCAGCAAAGAGCTTGGTTGAACCTCGTCCAACCACTCACCATCGTTGAGGGGTTTGCTCTGCTGTCGGTCCCCAGCAGCTTTGTGCAAAACGAGATCAAACGCCACCTGCGCACCCCGATCACCGCAGCGCTGAGCCGTCGGCTTGGACAACAGATCCAGCTCGGGGTCCGCATCGCCCCGCCGCCCGCCGACGATGATGACGATTCGGTGGTTGCTGCGGTCGAGGACCCCGGCCTCGAAGCGTCACCAGGAACGTCACAAGAAGTCTCCGACGAGATCGATGACTTTGGCGAAAACGCGCCAAATTCGCGGCAAAGCTGGCCGACGCACTTCAAGAAGCGCTCAACCGACGCTGATACCAGCGCTAGCGCCGGCGGTACCAGCCTCAACCGCCGCTACACGTTCGACACCTTCGTCATCGGAGCCTCCAACCGATTCGCGCACGCGGCCACTCTGGCGATCGCCGAGGCACCCGCCCGTGCCTACAACCCACTTTTCATCTGGGGCGAGTCCGGACTGGGCAAAACACACCTGCTGCACGCCGCGGGGAACTACGCACAGCGTTTGTTCCCGGGCATGCGCGTCAAATACGTGTCCACCGAGGAATTCACCAACGACTTCATCAACTCGCTGCGTGATGACCGCAAAGTCGCCTTCAAACGCAGCTACCGCGACGTCGACGTATTGCTCGTCGATGACATCCAGTTCATCGAAGGCAAAGAAGGTATCCAGGAAGAGTTCTTCCACACCTTCAACACGTTGCACAACGCGAACAAGCAGATCGTGATCTCCTCGGACCGGCCGCCCAAACAGCTGGCCACTCTCGAAGACCGGCTCAGAACCCGGTTCGAGTGGGGACTGATCACCGACGTTCAACCCCCCGAGCTGGAAACCCGCATCGCGATCTTGCGCAAGAAGGCGCAGATGGAGCGACTCGCGGTGCCCGACGATGTCCTAGAACTGATCGCCAGCAGCATCGAACGCAACATTCGCGAACTCGAGGGTGCCCTCATCCGTGTCACCGCGTTTGCCTCGTTGAACAAGACGCCCATCGACAAGGCACTTGCCGAGATCGTACTGCGTGATCTGATCGCCGACGCCGGCACCATGCAAATCAGCGCGGCCACCATCATGGCTGCCACCGCCGAGTACTTTGACACCACGGTCGAGGAGCTCCGCGGCCCTGGCAAGACCCGAGCGCTGGCTCAGTCGCGACAGATCGCGATGTACCTGTGCCGGGAGCTCACTGACCTGTCACTACCCAAGATCGGCCAGGCATTCGGGCGCGACCACACCACGGTCATGTACGCCCAGCGCAAGATCCTGTCCGAAATGGCAGAGCGCCGTGAGGTCTTCGATCACGTCAAGGAGCTCACCACCCGCATTCGGCAGCGCTCCAAGCGCTGATCCGCGGCCGGCTCCAGTAATTTCTGCAAAAAAACTTCTCTCACGTTAGTCACACGAGTTACACGACACCGGTGTGTGTAGTCCTGTGCACAAACGGCTGCAGACATTCATGTAATTTTCGGACTGGAGTGCACACCGCCCGTCCCATCCCCAACAGGCCAACACAGAACACACAGCCACCCGCAGCCTGATCCACAGCCCCACCGGTCCTCTAGCTGCGTCAAGACCCGGCTGTCCCCAGAATTAACACCCCTTATTACTGTTATTGAGATCTCTTCGACGTTTGTTCTTTGAAGAACAGCGTTGGGGACATCCGCTACACAGCGCCGCATCGCAGCGCCTGTCGGCTGACTTGTCGTCACTGACAGCGAGCTTTCAAGTTCAGGCTTAAAGCTCTACGGTTGGTGTTCGACTGTCGTTGCGGACGTCTTGGTGTAACTACACGCCACTGACGTACGAAGCGGTCAGTCCCACCTGCCGGCGGCAAAGTCGGCTCATGGATTTACGGATTTTGAACTCACTGTTAGGTGAAGGGACGCAATGGACGCGGCTACGACACGAGCTGGTCTCACCGACTTGAAATTTCGTTCGGTGCGCGAGTCCTTCGCCGATGCGGTGTCGTGGGTCGCAAAAAACTTGCCCAGCAGGCCTGCGGTGCCGGTGCTGTCGGGGGTGTTGTTGACCGGCTCCGACGAGGGGCTGACCATCTCGGGTTTTGACTACGAGGTTTCCGCAGAAGTCCGGGTTCCCGCCGAAATCGCTTCTCCTGGAACGGTTTTGGTATCAGGGCGATTGCTGTCCGACATTACCCGGGCACTGCCGAACAAGCCGGTCGACTTCTACGTCGACGGTAACCGCGTCGCGCTGACCTGTGGGAACGCCAGGTTTTCACTTCCGACCATGGCGGTTGAGGATTACCCGACGCTGCCCACACTGCCCGAGGACACCGGCACGCTGCCCGCCGAGCTGTTCTCCGAGGCGATCGGTCAGGTCGCCATCGCCGCAGGTCGTGATGACACCTTGCCCATGTTGACCGGTATTCGTGTCGAGATCTCAGGCGAGAAAGTGGTTTTGGCGGCCACCGACCGGTTCCGCCTGGCAGTTCGCGAGTTGACCTGGAATGCGTTGTCCCCCGACATCGAGGCGGCGGTGTTGGTGCCGGCCAAGACCCTGGGCGAGGCGGCCAAAGCCAACACCGATGGTTCGGAAGTCCGGTTGTCGTTGGGCGCCGGGATGGGGGTTGGCAAGGACGGCCTGCTGGGTATCAGCGGTGACGGTAAGCGCAGCACCACCCGGCTCCTTGATGCGGAGTTTCCCAAGTTCCGTCAGCTGTTGCCGGCCGAACATACCGCGGTGGTCAGCGCCGATGTGGCTGAGCTGACCGAAGCGATCAAGCTGGTCGCCTTGGTGGCCGATCGCGGCGCCCAGGTGCGTATGGAGTTCGCCGATGGAATGTTGCGGCTTTCGGCCGGAGCCGATGACGTCGGACGGGCCGAAGAAGACATTGCCGTTGAGTTCGCGGGTCAACCCTTGACCATCGCGTTCAACCCGACATATCTGATCGACGGGTTGGCCTCGTTGCATTCCGAGCGGGTGTCGTTCGGTTTCACCACGCCGGGCAAGCCGGCGCTGTTGCGGCCGGCGTCCGCTGAGGACCGGATTGTCAGCGGTCCCGGGGATCAAGGTCCCTTCGCGGCGGTGCCGACCGACTATGTCTATCTGTTGATGCCGGTTCGGTTGCCGGGCTGACCACCATGGTGCCGAAATAGGTGTACGTCCGGCATTTGGGATTGCGTGATTTCCGTTCGTGGGCGTACGCGGATCTTGAACTGGGGCCCGGACGAACGGTGTTTGTCGGTCCGAACGGCTTTGGCAAGACCAATATCATTGAGGCGCTGTGGTATTCGGTCACATTGGGGTCGCACCGGGTCGGTACCGACGCGCCGTTGATCCGCGCGGGTGCCGACCGAGCGGTGATCTCGACGATCGTGGTCAATGACGGTCGAGAATGTGCGGTGGACCTGGAGATCGCCGCCGGCCGTGCCAACAAGGCGCGGTTGAATCGATCACCGGTGCGCAGCACGCGCGAGGTGATCGGTGTTTTGCGGGCGGTGTTGTTTGCCCCCGAAGATCTGGCCTTGGTGCGTGGGGACCCAGCGGATCGTCGCCGCTACCTCGATGACTTGGCGACGTTGCGCCGACCGACCATTGCCGGCGTGCGTGCCGACTATGACAAGGTGCTGCGGCAGCGCACCGCATTGCTGAAATCCGTTTCAGGAGCACGGTTTCGGGGAGACCGCGGCGCGTTGGACACCTTAGATGTATGGGACAGCCGGCTGGCTCAACATGGTGCGGAACTGATGGCGGCCCGCATTGATTTGGTGCGTCTACTGGCACCGGAAGTGGAAAAGGCATATCAGCTGCTGGCGCCGGAGTCGCGGTCAGCGGCGATCGCGTATCGAGCCAGCATGGATGCATTCGTGGCTGCCGACGACGCCGCGCCGGATCGTGTCACCCTGGAAGAAGGGTTGTTGGCGGCGTTGGCCGCGCGCCGTGATGCCGAGTTGGAGCGGGGTGTGTGTCTGGTGGGTCCGCACCGTGACGACTTGGAATTGCGTCTCGGCGACCAGCCGGCAAAAGGCTTTGCCAGCCATGGGGAGTCGTGGTCGATGGCGGTGGCGCTGCGGTTGGCGGCCTTCGCGCTGCTGCGCGCCGACGGTAGCGAACCGGTCTTGTTGCTCGACGACGTGTTCGCTGAGCTCGATGCCGCCCGCCGCATGGCTTTGGCAAGGGTCGCCGAGTCGGCCGAACAAGTCTTGGTAACCGCGGCGGTGCTCGAAGACATCCCTTCGGGCTGGGATGCTCGCAAGGTGCATATCGATCTGCGTGACAGTGCGGACGGACGGGTGTCGGTGGTGCAATCGTGAGCGATGACGGCGAACAGCCCGGGCCCGGTGACGGCGCAGCACGTGACGAATTGCCCGGCATGGACTTGGTGCGGCGTACTTTGGAAGAAGCGCGGGCGGCAGCTCGCGCCCGTGGCCAAGACCCGGGGCGAGGTTTCGCCGCGGGGCCCGCGCCGCGACGTGTGGTGGGGCGACGCCGTCGGTGGTCAGGGCCAGGGCCGGACACCAGGGATCCGCAACCGCTGGGCAAGCTGACGCGCGACTTGGCGAAAAAGCGCGGGTGGTCCGGTCACGTGGCGGAAGGCACCGTGCTGGGTCAGTGGAGTCAGGCGGTCGGGTCGCAGATCGCCGATCATGCAACGCCCACGGCGCTGAATGAGGGTGTGTTGAGTGTGACTGCCGACTCGACGGCGTGGGCGACACAGTTGCGGATCATGCAATCACAACTGTTGGCCAAGATCGCCGCAGCGGTGGGCAACGGCGTGGTGAACTCGCTCAAGATCACCGGCCCGGCGAGTCCGTCGTGGCGCAAAGGGCCCCGGCACATCGCTGGTAGAGGGCCTCGCGACACCTACGGCTAGGACCCACGCGGACAAATGTGACCCCTCAAATCGAGTCCACGGCCATGGAGGTCTCAGATCGGCTAGGACGAGATGGACCCGCATCTCCAACGTCGGGACGCATCGAGAAGCAAGATATCGAGCGCACGGCGCAGTTAGATAGGTGGAAACGCGCTCAGAGAATCGGTGCGGACAACCACTCACGGTAGAGTGGAGGAGTGACTGCTGCGGTGACTGGACCGCGCGCATCCAACCCCGAGGAGAACATTCGGACCGTGGCTGCCCAGAAGAAGAAGGCACAAGACGAATACGGCGCTTCGGCGATCACCGTTCTCGAAGGCCTCGAGGCCGTCCGTAAACGCCCCGGTATGTACATCGGGTCCACCGGTGAGCGCGGTCTGCACCACCTGGTGTGGGAGGTCGTCGACAACTCGGTGGACGAGGCGATGGCGGGCTACGCCACCCAGGTGAACGTGCGGCTGCTCGATGACGGTAGTGTCGAGGTCGCTGACAACGGCCGAGGCATTCCGGTCGCGATGCACGCCACCGGCGCCCCGACAGTCGACGTTGTCATGACCCAGCTGCACGCCGGCGGCAAGTTCGGCGGCGAGAACAGTGGTTACAACGTCAGTGGTGGTCTGCACGGCGTGGGTGTGTCGGTGGTCAACGCGCTATCCACCCGACTGGAAGTGGACATCAAGCGCGACGGATACGAGTGGTCGCAGTTCTACGACCGCGCCCAGCCGGGCACCCTCAAACAGGGCGAGGCAACCAAGAAGACCGGAACCACCATCCGGTTCTGGGCCGATCCGGACATCTTTGAGACCACCGAATACGACTTCGAGACGGTGGCGCGGCGCCTGCAGGAGATGGCGTTCCTCAACAAGGACCTGACCATCAACCTCACCGACGAGCGGGTCACCCCGGACGAGGTCGTCGACGACCTCGTCAGTGATACCGCCGAAGCACCAAAGTCCGCCCAGGAGAAGGCCGCCGAATCGACCGCGCCGCACAAGGTCAAGAGCCGCACCTTCCACTATCCCGGCGGTTTGGTCGATTTCGTCAAGCACATCAACCGCACCAAGAGTCCGATTCAGCAGAGCATCGTCGACTTCGAGGGCAAGGGCTCCGGCCACGAAGTCGAAATCGCGATGCAGTGGAACGGCGGCTACTCGGAGTCGGTGCACACCTTCGCCAACACCATCAACACCCATGAGGGTGGAACGCACGAAGAGGGCTTCCGCAGTGCGTTGACCTCGGTGGTGAACAAGTACGCCAAAGACAAGAAGCTGCTCAAGGACAAGGACCCCAACCTCACCGGTGACGACATCCGCGAGGGATTGGCCGCGGTCATCTCGGTGCGGGTGGCAGAGCCGCAGTTCGAGGGTCAGACGAAGACCAAGCTGGGCAACACCGAGGTCAAGTCGTTTGTCCAGAAGGTTTGTAACGAGCAGCTCACGCACTGGTTCGAGGCCAATCCTTCGGAAGCCAAAACCATTGTGAACAAGGCGGTCTCCTCGGCGCAGGCACGTCTCGCCGCGCGCAAGGCGCGAGAGTTGGTGCGGCGCAAGAGCGCAACCGATCTCGGTGGGCTGCCCGGCAAGTTGGCCGACTGCCGCTCGACAGATCCACGTAAGTCGGAACTCTATGTGGTGGAGGGTGACTCGGCCGGCGGCTCGGCAAAGAGTGGCCGAGATTCGATGTTCCAGGCGATCCTGCCGCTGCGCGGCAAGATTATCAATGTCGAAAAGGCACGCATCGACCGAGTCCTGAAAAACACTGAAGTCCAGGCGATCATCACCGCGTTGGGTACCGGTATTCACGACGAATTCGACCTCTCGAAGCTGCGCTATCACAAGATCGTCTTGATGGCCGACGCCGACGTCGACGGCCAACACATCTCCACATTGTTGTTGACCCTGTTGTTCCGCTTCATGCGTCCGCTGATCGAGAACGGCCACGTGTTCCTGGCACAGCCGCCGCTGTACAAGTTGAAGTGGCACCGCACCGAACCCGAGTTCGCCTACTCTGATCGGGAGCGCGACGGCCTCCTCGAGGCTGGGCTCAAAGCCGGCAAGAAGATCAACAAGGAAGACGGCATTCAGCGTTACAAAGGTCTGGGCGAGATGGACGCCAAGGAGCTGTGGGAAACTACGATGGACCCATCGGTTCGGGTGCTGCGCCAGGTGACCCTCGACGATGCGGCGGCCGCCGACGAATTGTTCTCCATTCTGATGGGCGAAGACGTCGATGCACGCCGCAGCTTTATCACCCGTAATGCCAAAGACGTTCGGTTCCTGGACGTTTAGACCCCGAGTCCGCGTTTTGACTGAGCAAACGAGGAATAGATGACAGACACGACGCTGCCGCCTGGTGGTGAAGCTAGTGACCGGATAGAACCGGTCGACATTCAGCAGGAGATGCAGCGCAGCTACATCGACTACGCGATGAGCGTCATCGTCGGCCGGGCCCTGCCCGAAGTCCGCGACGGGCTCAAGCCGGTACACCGCCGTGTGCTCTATGCGATGTATGACTCCGGGTTCCGGCCAGAACGCAGTCACGCCAAGTCGGCGCGCTCGGTCGCCGAAACGATGGGTAACTACCACCCGCACGGTGACGCGTCGATCTATGACACCTTGGTGCGGATGGCGCAGCCGTGGTCGCTGCGGTACCTGCTGGTCGACGGTCAGGGCAACTTCGGGTCGCCGGGTAATGACCCGCCGGCGGCGATGCGGTACACCGAGGCTCGCCTGACCCCGTTGGCGATGGAGATGTTGCGTGAAATCGACGAGGAGACAGTCGATTTCATCCCGAACTACGACGGTCGGGTGCAGGAACCGACGGTGTTGCCCAGCCGGTTCCCCAACCTGTTGGCCAACGGGTCCGGCGGCATCGCGGTCGGCATGGCCACCAACATCCCGCCGCACAACTTGCGTGAACTCGCCGAAGCGGTGTTCTGGTGTCTGGAAAAACACGACGCCGACGAAGAGGCGACGCTGGCCGCGGTCACCGCACGCGTCAAGGGACCTGACTTCCCCACCTCGGGTTTGATCGTCGGTACCCAAGGCATCTCCGATGCCTACAAGACCGGTCGCGGTTCCATCCGGATGCGCGGAGTTGTTGAGATAGAGGAAGATTCGCGCGGCCGGACATCACTGGTCATCACCGAGTTGCCGTATCAGGTCAACCACGACAACTTCATCACCTCGATCGCCGAGCAGGTTCGCGACGGCAAACTGGCGGGCATCTCCAATATCGAGGACCAGTCCAGCGACCGGGTGGGCCTGCGGATCGTCGTCGAGATCAAACGCGACGCCGTGGCCAAGGTAGTCCTCAACAACCTCTACAAGCACACCCAGCTGCAGACCAGCTTCGGCGCCAACATGCTGTCCATAGTCGATGGCGTACCGCGCACCCTGCGTCTGGACCAGATGATCCGCTACTACGTCGAACACCAACTCGACGTGATCATCCGCCGCACCACCTACCGGCTACGAAAAGCCAATGAGCGGGCCCACATTCTGCGTGGTCTGGTCAAGGCGCTCGACGCGCTCGACGAGGTGATCGCACTGATCCGGGCCTCGCAGACGGTCGACATCGCCCGCGCCGGGCTGATCGAACTGCTCGACATCGACGAGATCCAGGCCCAGGCGATCCTGGACATGCAGCTGCGGCGGCTGGCCGCCCTGGAACGTCAGCGCATCGTCGACGACCTGGCCAAGATCGAGGCCGAGATCGCCGATCTGGAAGACATCCTGGCCAAACCGGAACGCCAGCGCGCCATCGTGCGTGAGGAACTCGCCGAGATCGTCGACAAGCACGGCGACGACCGTCGTACCCGGATCATCGCGGCTGACGGCGAAGTGAGCGATGAGGACTTGATCGCCCGCGAGGACGTCGTCGTCACGATCACCGAAACCGGTTACGCCAAGCGGACCAAGACCGACCTGTACCGCAGCCAGAAGCGCGGCGGCAAGGGCGTGCAGGGTGCCGGTCTCAAGCAAGACGACATCGTCCGGCACTTCTTCGTGTGCTCAACGCATGACTGGATCTTGTTCTTCACCACCCAGGGCCGGGTCTATCGGGCCAAGGCCTACGAACTGCCCGAGGCGTTACGCACCGCGCGTGGGCAGCACGTGGCGAACCTGTTGGCATTCCAGCCCGAGGAACGCATCGCTCAGGTCATCCAGATCAAGAGCTATGAGGATGCGCCCTACCTGGTGCTGGCCACCCAGAATGGGTTGGTGAAGAAATCCAAGTTGACCGACTTCGATTCCAACCGCTCCGGGGGGATCGTGGCGGTCAACCTGCGGGGTGAAGACGAACTCGTTGGCGCCGTGCTGTGCTCGTCCGAGGAAGACCTATTGCTGGTCTCGGCGAACGGTCAGTCGATCCGCTTCTCGGCGACCGACGAGGCGCTACGGCCGATGGGTCGGGCCACCTCCGGGGTGCAGGGCATGCGGTTCAACGCCGATGACCGGCTGCTGTCGTTGAATGTGGTCCGAGAGGGCACCTATTTGCTGGTGGCCACGGCGGGCGGCTACGCCAAACGCACTGGGATCGAGGAGTATCCGGTCCAGGGCCGCGGCGGCAAGGGCGTGCTGACCATCATGTATGACCGCCGGCGCGGCCGGCTGGTCGGTGCGCTGATCGTCGATGACGACAGTGAGCTCTACGCGATCACCTCCGGTGGCGGCGTCATCCGTACCGCGGCTCGCCAGGTCCGCAAGGCGGGACGGCAGACCAAGGGCGTTCGGTTGATGAACCTCGGCGAGGGTGACACGCTGTTGGCCATCGCCCGCAACGCTGAAGAGAACGCCGACGAAGCTGTCGCGGAAGCAACCGACACCGACGAGTCCAGGAACTAGGGCCGGGGCGGGGTACACCTGCCCTGGGGCAAAGCGCGGGGCCATTAGACTCAGCGACCTGGGTACATACGTTAGGAGTCCGGGTGACCTCACCGAACGATCCAGGCGCCCCCAATATGGGCGACAACTTCAATGGGGACGCTGCGGTCGACCGTTCCGGCGTACACCGGGCGGGGACGGGGGCAGGCCGGCTACCCGATCCAGCGGATTCACCGCCCTGGCAGCGGGGTGCGGCGCGACCGGGAAACCCGGGGCCACGCCCACCCGAACAGTCCGGTGAGGGGCGGGTGCCCGGTCCGACGTCGGCCGCCGACGCCCGGCTGAGCCGCTTCATCTCCGGTACGTCGGCGCCGACCGGCGCGCCGGCTCCGGTCAAGGCCCCGGCGCCGGAGGCCGAAGCCCCACCGGTGCGTGGCGAGAACCTCCCCGCGGAGGCCTACGCCAGCGAACTGCCCGATCTGTCCGGACCGGCTCCCCGACCCGTGCAGCGCAAGCCCGCGCCCGATCGCGGGGCGGACAATTCTGGGGCCCATCCGGTGGCCGGTGCGGCACGGTCGGCGGCCGCCGAAGCCCGGGAGTCGCGGGAATCGCGCTTCCAGGTGTCGTCTCGGCGGGCGGCGCGCGGCCCGGTACGGGCCAGCATGCAGATCCGACGGATCGATCCGTGGAGCACGCTGAAGGTGTCGGCGCTGCTCTCGGTGGCGCTGTTCTTCATCTGGATGATCGCGGTGGCCTTCCTGTACCTGGTTCTGGGCGGTATGGGCGTGTGGGCCAAGCTCAACAGCAACGTCGGCGACCTCCTGAACAACACCAGCGGCAGTAGCGCGGAGCTGGTCTCCAGCGGAACCATCTTCGGCGGTGCCGTGCTGATCGGCTTGGTGAACATCGTTTTGATGACGGCGATGGCCACCATCGCGGCATTTATCTACAACCTGGCGACCGATCTGATCGGTGGTATCGAGGTCACCCTGGCCGATCGCGACTAGCGGTTTTGGGAGGCGGGCACCCATTGCGGTAATCTCGTCGCTCGGCCGTATGCGCAATACGGGCCTATAGCTCAGGCGGTTAGAGCGCTTCGCTGATAACGAAGAGGTCGGAGGTTCGAGTCCTCCTAGGCCCACGACCATGTGCCCATCAAGACATAGCGTGCGGCTCGTGTTACTGCTGGTAGCGACTGCTTTGGTAGCAGCATCGGTGCGGGCACGGCGCAGCGTCGAGGTCTGGCACGTGGCGCCGGATCCGGATTCTGGATTCGTACCCGGTTATCCACCGGTCACGACGAGGGGCCTTAGCTCAGTTGGTAGAGCACCGCCTTTGCAAGGCGGGTGTCAGGGGTTCGATTCCCCTAGGCTCCACAAATGTGATGAGTCGCGTCATCGGTTACAGATGAGTCGCGTGATGGGTTACAGATTCGCCGGCCATCGGCCGGGGTTTTTCTGTTGGTTGCGCCAGTAGTTTTTGTCGGGGTTGATGGTGTGGCTGCTCAGGACGTGGTGGCCGGTCTTGCTGAGGACGGTCACAGTGCTGGTGGCGACCAGGATGAGTACTGGGGTGTGGGCGTGGGCGCGTCCGATGCCGAGGTGGTGCAGGCGGCTGGCGTGGTGCAGGGTGAGTTTGCCGAATTGGTCGACGGTGTCATGGCGGATGCGGAAGTGTGCCTTTGGTTGGCCGGTGGGGCGGGCTTTGGGGCGTGCCTGGTAGGCCTGTTCGGGGGTGATGGCGCCGGGGTGGGCGCGGTGGGGTCGTTGGGTGTTCTAGATGGTGCGGAAGGTGTCGAGCAGGGTCTGCAGTTCGTCCGGGGTGGCGGGTAGTGGTCGGGCGGCTTGCCAGCGTTTGAGGGTTTGGTGGAAGCGTTCGATTTTGCCTTGGGTTTGGGGGTGGCCGGGGTGCTCGTTCTTTTGGGTGATGCCCAGGCTGGCTAGTAGGCGTTCGAAGTCGTTGTGGCCGTGGGTGAATCGGGAGGTGTAGACGGCCCCGTTGTCGGTGAGGGTGGAGGCGGGCAGGCCGTATTCGGCGGCGGTGGTGGTGAAGCTGGCTACGACGTTGGGCCGCTGACTCGAGAGTAGCCGGTGCAGCCCAGCAGGTAGCGGGAGTGGTCGTCGAGCCAGTTGAGGATCTCGACATCGGTGCCGTTGGCCAGGGTCCAGTGGGTGAAGTCGGATTGCCAGCATTCGTTGGGCTGTTCGGCGGCGAAGCGGTGGTAGGAGCTTTTGGGTCGCTTGCGTGGTTGGGGGGTGATCAGGCCGTGGTGACCAAGTATGCGTCGGATGGTGGAGGTTGATGGCACTGCCAGGCCGCGGCGGGCCAGGTGTTCTTGCAGGGTCAGTGGGCCGGCATCGAGTCCGTCGGCGACGAGTTTCTCGCGCAGCTCGACGATCGCGATGATGATTGGGTCGCTGACCGCGCGTGGGTTGCTGGCAGGCCTGCGTGAGCGCGGGTCGACTGCCTCTAGGCCGCCCTGGCGGTAGCGCGCGACTAGACGGTAGATGTGTTGTCGAGACAGCCCATAGACACGAGCTGCCGCGGTCACCGACAGTCGGCCGCTAGTGACTTCTAGGACGACCACACGGGCTTTGGGCATGAATCATGACTGTCACCTATGACGCGACTCATCGCCCGTTTGTCCAGGTGTCACCCATGACGCGACTCATGTGTCACCTATGTCGTGAACTCACACACCCTAGGCTCCACAAATCATCTGTCTGACTTCGGCTGTTCGCCCACTCCCCCGACATGAGGGTCGTTGTGCGCCGAACTCGTCACACCGACCATGCGCGCATTGCGATGTTGCGGATTTGCTCCCGATCACCGAATCAAGGATCAATCGTGGTGGATGTGAACCGACCCGACTATGTACTGGGCCATTCGGACTACGAGTTGGGCCGCCTGGGCCGCCAGGCCATGCTGCTGGACGCGACCACGCGCGAGTACCTGGCCACCGCGGGCCTCAAGCCCGGGATGCGGGTGCTCGATGTGGGCAGCGGTCCCGGAGACGTCGCGTTTCTCGCCTCGGAGCTGACGATGCCCGGCGGCGAGGTGGTCGGAACGGACCGGGCGGCCGGCGCGGTGAGCGCGGCATCGGCGACCGCGGCGGCGCGGGGGCTATCCGAAACCGTTAGCTTCCGGCTGGGTGACCCCGCCGACTTGAGCTTCGAGCGGCCATTCGATGCGATTGTGGGCCGCTACGTCCTGACCTTCCAGGCCGATCCCGCCGCCATGCTGCACCGACTGTCTCAACATCTGGTGCCTGGCGGGATCGTGGCGTTTCACGAGCCGCACTGGAGTGCCGTCCGCTCGTCGCCGCCGGCGCCCACCCACGACCGCTGCTGTCATTGGATCCGCGAGGCGTTGGACCGCACCCACACCTCCTGGAACATGGCCGACCGCCTACACAACGCCTTCGTCGGTGCCGGGCTACCGGCACCGACGTTGACCATGCGGACCTTCATCGGGGCGGGGCGTGCGGCCGCGGTGTGGCTACAAGCCCTCGCCGATCTGGTTGAGACGCTGCTGCCAACCATCCAGGCCCAGGGTGTGGCGACCGCGACCGAGGTCGGAATTGAAACGCTGACGCAGCGGCTGCTCGAGGAGGCCAGCGACCTGGGCGTGACGGTTATCGGACGCTCCGAGGTCGGAGCGTGGACTCGCACCCCGCGCAGCGGCTAGCACCGGACCCAGGACGGGCCGGTCACGTCAGCCGCCGGTCCGGTTCGCGTTGGCGTGAATCGCCTCACGACAGTAGGCCGCGAGCCCCGGCAGCCCGAATGATTCGTCGTAGGTCGCGATGTACCTGGGGTCGCTCACGTACATGTCGCCCAGGTTGCGGTGAAAGGCCGGCGGGCAGTCGTAGAACCAGCGATTCACGTGGCGGCGGTGTTGCTCCGCCGCGTTCATCGCCTCCTCGGAGTCGGCCGGCAGCCCAGCGCGGAAGGCGTCGGACAAGGCCTTTTCAACGGCTTGGCCCTCGGCCTTGATCCGAACCCACTCGTCCTTGCCGTAGGACTTGGTGCGGCGTTGCGACTCCTTCCACTGCGCGGTCTCGCCCCACTTCTGCTCGGTCTCGGCCCGGTAGTCGTCGAAGCCGTCACCGAAGAGTTCGCGCATGTCGTCGTCGGTCATGGGGGTGTTGGTCATAGCTTTCTCCAATGCCTGGTCGATTGCCTCGACGAGGTCCTTCATCTCATCGAGTCGGGCCATGACGCGTTCGCGCTGACGAACCAGGTGGCTGACCGCATCGCCCTCGTCGAGCAGCCGCGCGATCCGGTCGAGCGGCAGCTCGAGTCGGCGATAGACGATGACCTGGGACAGGCGCGTCAGGTCCGCCGACGTATAAACCCGGTAACCCGAGGCCGCACGTCGACTCGGGATCAACAACCCGATTTCGTCATAGTGGTGAAGCGTGCGCACCGTGATGCCAAATCGCTCCGCGACCTGGCCCACGGTGAGTCCGTCCACCGGCGTCTCCTGCGTCACGTCGATCAGGTTGGTGCCTCACGTCGCGTGAGGGTCAAGCCTTCGTGATGGCCGGCCTAGTTGCCCGAGTCCGTGGGCACGCTAAGCGAGTCCTAGGGACGCGGCTGGACGTCAACGCTGGGTGGGCGCGGGGACGGCTCGGGCTGCGACGAACGGCGCACCACGGTGAATGCCACCGCACCGCCGGCCACGACAACCACGGTGACCGCCCCGGCAATCACCCAGGGACGCTTACTGCGGCCCTGCTTGCGCCGGGCCTCCTGAATCACCTGGGGCAGATTGGCGACCACTTCTTGAGCGGCGGCCAGCTCCTGGGCAATCGCTTCCTGAGCGGCGGCAACCTCGCGGGCCAAGCGGCCCTGGCGGTACCGGCGGCGAAGCTCCGACGCGGTCGACTGCGCAGAGTGCACCCCGAGTCCCACAACACCTCGGGTCACATCCACCGGCCCCACCGCCGTGTAGGTCAGCCCGCGGGTCAGTCGCTCCCGTGGCGTCAACCGTGCTTCCGCCTGCTCGCTCATCTGCCGCCTCTCTACTGTCGTGCCAAACCGTCTTGCCAGGCCCTGGCCCAGAGCTACTCCGGTCCCTCCACAGACTGCCACCATTAGGGCGTTCGCGGGCCCATTGCCCGCACACGGCTTCCGACGAGTCGGAATGACACCGGCTGCGGCCGGGCCCGTCTTTAATGGCAGACTGTGATTCCGTGACTAACAGCCCAATTCAGACTGCAACCGCCACGCTGCACACCAACCGCGGGGATATCAAGGTCGCCCTCTTCGGGAACCACGCTCCGAAGACCGTTGCCAACTTTGTCGGCCTTGCGCAGGGCACCAAGGAATATTCGACCCAGAACGCATCCGGTAGCACCTCTGGCCCGTTCTACGATGGCGCTGTCTTTCACCGGGTGATCCGGGGCTTCATGATCCAGGGCGGCGACCCCACCGGCACCGGCCGCGGCGGACCGGGCTACAAGTTCGCTGACGAGTTCCACCCGGAGCTGCAATTCGACAAGCCCTACCTGCTGGCGATGGCCAACGCCGGGCCGGGCACCAACGGCTCGCAGTTCTTCATCACCGTCGGCCCGACGCCGCACCTGAATCGGCGCCACACGATCTTCGGCGAGGTGAGCGACCCGGACTCACAGGGTGTGGTGGAGGCGATCGCGACGACCTCCACCGACGGCAGCGACCGGCCCACCGAACCGGTCGTGATCGAGTCGATCACTATTTCCTGACACCTTCAGCTCAACGTTTACCGCGGCCGGCATAGCCGGCCGCGGTAAGCGCGTCGAGTACGTCGAGCGGATCGGTACCGAGATCCCACCGCGACAAGACGAACATGGCGTCGTTGTCCGCCTCGATCTCGAGCAAACGGACCGTGCGCGCATGGCGACGGAATTCGTTGATCCGGATGATCTTGATGCTGGCGGGGCGCAGCAGCTGAGTCCGCAGCCAGCCGCGGATCGCTAGGCCCTCACGCGTGATTGCCAGCTTTGGCCGCGCGCGCCACGATCCGCCCGCAAACAAGATCAGACCCAGTGCGGCAACGCCTGCCAGAATGCGCCCAGGCGGGTCTGTGGCGACAGTCACAGCGGCGGTAGCCATCAAAACGCCAGCGAGCGCACAACCAGCGATTCCCGCCGTCCGCGGCGACCATTGTGTTTGCTGCATGCGCTACTTCAGCCCTCCGACCACGGGGGATACGGTTATCCACAGACGCTATCAACAGTGGGGATAAATCACACGCGTGTGATTGAACTACAAAAGAGTTGCTGGCGCGGTGACCCACCTACCCAGTAATGAATTCATTACGGGTGTGGTATGAGTTAGTGCCAGCGCATCGTGAGCAACAATCCGGTGATCATGAAAGCGAACGCGATCGCGTAGTTCCACGGACCCAGCTGAGCCATCCAATTGAGCGCCGCGGGAGCTTGACTACCGACGGCAGCCAACTGGAACACCATCAACCAGACCAGGCCGATGAGCATCAAACCGATGAACAACGCGACGAACCAGACGCTGGAAGGGCCGACCTTCACCTTCACTGGGGTGCGGCTCACCGGCTTGACGGTGAAGTCGTTCTTCTTACGGACCTTCGACTTGGGCATTGGTACCTCGAAATACCTCAACAACACAATGAGCGGGACAGGACTGCAACGATTACGGTTGCAGCATTAGGCATAGCTTTGCCACGAGACTAACCCAACCGGCCCTGTGACCAGGAAATGGAGGCGGCATGACCGATGAGCGCCGCTCGCCGTGGCGCTTCGGCGTTCCGCTGGTGTGCCTACTGGCAGGTCTGCTGCTGGCCGCCACTCACGGGGTCTCCGGCGGCGCGGAAATCCGCCGCAGCGATGCACCACGACTGGTGGACCTGGTCCGTCAGTCGCAGTCATCGGTCAACCGCCTCAGCGCTGAGCGCGATGCCCTCACCGCGCGGATCGACGCGAACCACCTGCGGTCCTCTGATGCCACCCTGACGGCGATGCTGCGCCGAGCCCGCGAGTTGGCCAGCGAGGCGGATATGGATCCGGCACACGGCCCGGGCCTGGTGGTCACGCTCAACGACGCGCAGCGCGACGCCAACGGCCGCTTCCCGCGCGACGCCTCCCCCGATGACCTGGTGGTGCACCAACAAGACATCGACGCCGTTCTCAACGCGATGTGGAGTGCCGGCGCTGAGGCGATTCAGATGCAGGACCAGCGCATCATCGCCAACTCGGTGGTTCGCTACGTCGGCAACACCCTGTTGCTCAACGGTCGCACCTACAGACCGCCCTACATCATTACCGCGATCGGTGATGCGGCGGCGATGCAAGCGGCGCTGGAGGCAGCGCCACTGGTGGTCCTGTACAAGCAGCATGTGGTGCGGTTCGGTTTGGGCTACCGCGAGGAAGCCAAATCCGATGTGAGTGTCGCCGGGTACTCCGAACCGGTCCGGATGCACTACGCGCAGCCGCTCGGTCCGGTGGTCTACTGAGCCGACCAGAACTCGGGCCGGACGGTAACCTGTCACGATGCGCATCCTGGTCGTCGACAACTACGACAGCTTCGTGTTCAACCTGGTCCAGTACCTGGGCCAGTTGGGTGTACGGGCCGAGGTGTGGCGAAACGACGACTCGCGGCTCTCCGACGAGGCCGCCATCGCGGCGCAATTCGATGGGGTGCTGCTCAGCCCGGGCCCGGGCACTCCGGAACGAGCCGGCGCATCGGTGAGTTTGGTCCGGGCGTGTGCGGCGGCACGCACGCCACTGTTGGGGGTATGCCTGGGCCACCAGGCCATCGGGGTTGCCTTCGGCGCCACCGTCGATCGGGCACCCGAGCTGCTGCACGGTAAGGCCAGCAGCGTCTATCACACAAATGTTGGCGTCCTACAAGGACTTCCGGACCCGTTCACGGCAACCCGCTATCACTCGCTGACCATGCTGCCGGACTCGCTGCCGGCCGAGCTGGAAGCCACGGCGCACACCCGCAGCGGAGTGATCATGGGAGTTCGCCACACCGAGCTGCCGATTCACGGTGTCCAGTTCCACCCCGAGTCGATCCTGACCGAGGGCGGGCACCGGATGCTGGCCAACTGGCTGGCCTACTGCGGATGGACGCGCGACGACACGCTGGTGCGACGTCTGGAAAACGAGGTCGCCAGCGCGATCCGACCGCACCTGCTGGTGGAGCCCGGAACTACTGACCGAACTTCAGCGTGACAATGCCGTCGCGGTTCACCCCGGCACCGGCGGGCGGATTCTGATACACGACCCGGTTGTGCTGGGAACCGCCGGCGTCCACGTCGGGCCCCTTGTCCAGTGATCCCGTCCAGCCCAGCGCGCGCAACCGCGGCTCGGCGTCGGTCCAGAACATGCCGGACAGGTCGGGCATGACGAACTGATTGCCCTTGGACACCTGTAGCTCGATCACCGAATCGATCGACACCGTGGTGCCCGCCGGCGGATTGGTGGCGATGACGCTGCCGGCAGGCTTGGGGCTATCCACCGATGCCTGACTGAACTTGGTGAACCCGTAAACGTTGAGGTTCTGTTCGGCTTCCTCAACACTTTGGCCCGCGACGTCGGGAATCTGCTTGGTCGCGGGGCCAGAGCCGACGATGATCGTGATCACGTTGGTGATCGCCGACGTCTGGTTGGCCGGCGGGTTGGTTCCGATGACCTTGCCCATCAGTTCGGGGGTCGAGGGCGACTTGGCTTCTTTGAACCTGCCGAATCCCGCCGCGGTCAGCTTCTTGACGGCCTCGGCGTAGGTCATCGAGGAGACGTCGGGGAGTTCGCGCTGCTCGGGACCGGTGGAGACGTTGATGGTGATCTGGTCGCCGGCCGACACCGAGGCGTTGGCGGCCGGGTCGGTACCGATGACGTGGTCGGGTGGGATCGTCGAGTCCGGCTTGAGCAGGGTGCGGGTCTTGAAGCCACGGTTTTGCAGCGCAGCGATGGCATCCGCCGATACTTGGCCCCGCACATTGGGGACTTGCACGTTGCGGGTGTTGCCGCCTAACGTGTTGATGGCGATGGTGACGACGATCGTCAGTACGGCCAGCACGGCCACCACGGCCACCCAGCGGCCGACCGAGGGCGTGCTGCGGTCCCGGTCGGTGTCATCGAGTGTCTGGCGAGGCAGCGGGTCGGTGCGCGGGGCGGCCGGGCTGGACGGCGAGGACGCCGTCAGGGAGCGCCGCTCGGCGCCGGTCAGCACTTTGGGTGCCTCGGGCGCTTCGCCGTTGTGCACCCGCGCCAGGTCGGCGCGCATCTCCGCGGCGGTCTGGTAGCGGTTGTCCGGGTTCTTGGCCAGGGCCTTGAGCACCACCGCGTCCAGCTCGGCGGAGATCCCTTCGTGGCGTTCCGACGGCGGGATGGGGTCTTCCCGAACATGCTGGTAGGCGACCGCGACCGGGGAATCGCCGGTGAACGGTGGCTCGCCGGTCAGGATCTCGTAGAGCACGCATCCCAACGAGTAGACGTCAGATCGTGCGTCGACCGAATCGCCGCGGGCCTGCTCGGGCGACAGGTACTGCGCGGTGCCGATGACCGCCGCGGTCTGGGTGACGCTGTTGCCGCTGTCGGCGATCGCGCGCGCGATGCCGAAGTCCATCACCTTGACCGCATTGGTGGTGCTGATCATGATGTTTGCCGGCTTGACGTCGCGGTGAATGATGCCGTTTTGATGGCTGAAGTTCAGTGCCTGGCACGCGTCCGCGATGATTTCGATGGCACGCGTGGGGACCATCGGGCCGTCGGTGTGCACGATGTCACGCAGGGTGACCCCGTTGACGTACTCCATGACGATGTAGGGCAACGGTCCGGACGGCGTCTCGGCTTCGCCGGTGTCGTACACCGCGACAATCGCCGGGTGATTGAGCGCGGCGGCGTTTTGCGCCTCCCGCCGGAAGCGCAGATAGAAGCTGGGATCGCGAGCCAGGTCAGCGCGCAGCACCTTGACCGCGACGTCGCGGTGTAGCCGCAGGTCGCGGGCGAGGTGTACCTCCGACATGCCTCCGAAACCGAGGATGTCGCCAAGTTCGTAGCGGTCGGACAGGTGCTGAGGGGTGGTCATCGCTGCATCTCAAATCGGGCCAGCGCCGCAAGATGCTGCGGCGTTACCGTGACATTCCAGCTGGTTGCGCTGCCCCGGTTCCCTATCGGGCGATTTCGGCCCGCATCGTCGACCAGGTCAGGCTGGTTGCTTTGCAGTCTAGGATTCCCTATAGCTTTACCTTCCGTCCAATTAAGGCGCGGCCCCTGACCGGTCGGCGTTTGGTGGGCCGTTGTGGTCTGGGTGACGGTCGGCGGCGGTGGCTGTTGCTGGCTGTCGGGCCGCGAATTGATGACGATGAGCACCGCGATGATGATCGCCAGTGCGCCCAACACCCCGGCGGCCCACAGCAACGCGCGCTGGCCCGAGGAGAAGGTACGCCGGGCCGGTGGCGGCCGGTGTCCGCCCGTCGCGGGCCGGGTTCGGCGCGGCGTGGTCGTCCGGGTGGTGGGGGCGGGCGCGATCCGCGCCGGTGCGCTCGATGGGATGGCTGCCGGGGCAGCCCGGCCGGCGGGTGGTGATTGGCTGGGTCGGGGCGGGCGCCGGCCGGCGCGCACCGCGGCGACAGCGTCGGCGAAGGGTCCCCCACTGCGGTACCGCAGGCCAGGGTTCTTGACCAGCGTGATCTCGATCAGCTCGCGCACATTCGGCGGGAGTTCGGCCGGCAACGGCGGCGGCGGCTCCTTGATGTGCTTCATCGCCACTGTCAGAGCTCCGTCGCCAGTGAACGGTCGTTTGCCCGAAACCGCTTCGTAGCCAACCACTCCCAACGAGTAGACGTCGCTCGACGGGCTGGCATCCTGGCCGAGTGCCTGCTCGGGCGCGATGTACTGGGCGGTGCCCATCACCATGCCGGTCTGGGTCACCGGTGCCGCATCGACGGCCTTGGCGATACCGAAGTCGGTGATCTTGACCTGCCCGGTGGGGGTGATCAGGATGTTGCCCGGCTTGACGTCGCGGTGCACCAGGCCGGCCGCGTGGGCCACCTGCAGGGCACGCCCGGTCTGCTCGAGCATGTCCAGCGCGTGCCGCAGCGATAGCCGCCCGGTGCGTTTGAGCACGGAGTTCAGCGGTTCGCCGTTGACCAGCTCCATCACCAGGTAGGCGGTGCGGCCCTCACCGTTCATCTGGCTTTCGCCGTAGTCGTGTACGGCGGCGATGCCGGGATGGTTGAGCATCGCGGTGGTGCGTGCCTCGGCGCGGAACCGCTCGATGAACTCGGGGTCCGACGAGAATTCCTGTTTGAGCACCTTGACCGCGACGCGCCGGCCCAACCGGCTGTCGACCGCCTCCCAGACCTGGCCCATGCCACCGGTGGCGATGAGCCGCTGCAGGCGATACCTGCCAGACAGCGTCATACCAACTCTTGGGCTCATGGTTCCCCCTGAAGCGCGGCCTCGATCACGGCCCGCCCGATCGGGGCCGCGAGCGCGCCGCCGGTCGCAGAAAGGCGATCGGCCCCATTTTCCACCAGCACCGCGACAGCAACTTTGGGAGCCTGTGCGGGGGCAAACGCGATATACCACGCGTGAGGTGGGGTATGACGGGGATCGGTGCCGTGCTCTGCGGTACCCGTCTTGGATGCGATCTGCACGCCGGGGATGGCCCCTTTCTGCTGTGCGACTTGCTCGGCGGCGACCATCAGCTCTGTTAGCTTAGCGGCGACCTGCGGTGACACCGCGCGGCGCTGCTGATTTGGTGTGGTGGTGCTGATATTGGCCAGGTCGGGCCCTTTGAGGCTGTCGACCAGGTAGGGCCGCATCACGACGCCGCCGTTGGCGATGGTCGCGGCAATCTGCGCGTTTTGCAGCGGTGTGAGCGCGACGTCCTTTTGTCCGATGCTCGACATACCCAGTGCGGCGGCATCCGGGATGGGTCCGACCGTGGACTCGGCCACCTGCAGCGGTATCGCGCTCGGTGGGGTGTCCAGCCCGAAGGCATGTGCCATGCTGCGCAGAGCCGCCGCGCCGGTCGAGATGCCCAACTGCACAAACGCGGTGTTGCAGGACTTGGCGAACGCCTCGCGAAGCGACACGGTCTGCCCGCTGCCACACGGGGCACCGCCGTAGTTCTCCAGGGTCGCCGTGCTGTCGGGCAGCGGAATGTTGGCGGCGGCGGTCAGCTGGTCGTTCTCGGTGGCCCCGGCCTGCAATGCGGCGGCGGTGGTGATCACCTTGAAGGTCGAGCCGGGCGGATACGTTTCCGAAATTGCCCGGTTGGTCAGCGGGGAGCTGGGATCGTCGCGCAAATCCTTCCAGGCTTCGGCCTGTGCCTCCGGATCGTGCGACGCCAGCAGGTTGGGGTCATACGACGGCGAAGAGACCAGCGCCAAGATCTTGCCGGTCGACGGTTCCAGCGCGACGACGGCGCCCTTGCAGGGCCCGCCGCAGCCCTGCTGCATGGCGTCCCACCCGGCCTGCTGGATGCGGGGGTTGATCGTGGTGTCGACGTTGCCGCCACGGGGGTCGCGGCCGGTGAAGAAGTCGGCCAGCCGGCGACCGAACAGGCGCTGGTCGGATCCGTTGAGGAGCGGATCCTCGGCGCGCTCCAGACCGGTGCTGGAATAGCGCAGCGAGTAGAAGCCCGTCACCGGCGCGTACACCTCCGGGTTGGGATAAACCCGCAGGAAACGGAACCGGCTGTCGGTGGCCACCGAGTAGGCCAGCAGCTGGCCGCCGGCGGTGATCTGGCCGCGCTGGCGGGAGTACTCGTCGAGGAGTACCCGCTGGTTGCGGGGATCGGCTCGTAACCCGTCGGCGGTGAAGACCTGGGTCATCGTGGCGTTGAGCAGTAGTAGCACGATCAACGCCATCACGGTCACCGAGATTCGGCGCAGAGAGGCGTTCATACCCGCTCGATCACCTCAGTGCCGGCCGCCGCGATGGACGACGTATTTCGAGGGCGGGTGCGCAACGGTCGTCGGGCACCGTGGGAGATTCGCGCCAGGATGGCCAGCAACACGTAGTTGGCCAGCAGCGACGACCCGCCGTAGGACATCCATGGTGTGGTCAACCCGGTCAGCGGGATGAGCTTGGTGACGCCGCCGACGACGATGAACAGCTGGATGGCCAGCGTTGATGCCAGACCGGCGGCCAAGAGCTTGCCGAAGCTGTCGCGGGTGGCGATCGCCGTACGCAGTCCGCGGATGATGACGATGGTGTAGAGCATCAAGATGGCGGCCAGCCCCACCAGCCCGAGCTCTTCCCCGAACGCGGCGATGATGAAGTCGGTCGACGCCGCGGGCACGGTGTCGGGCTGTCCGTTGCCCAGACCGGTACCGAAGATGCCGCCGGTTGCGAAGCTGAACAGGGCTTGCACCATTTGGTAGCCGGTGCCGTCGGGATCGCCGAACGGGTCCAGCCAGTTCTGCACCCGGACGCGGACGTGGTGGAAAACGAAGTAGGCGACCACGCTTCCGGCGGTGAACAGTGTCAGCCCGATGATGACCCAACTGAAGCGTTGCGTGGCCAGGTAAAGCACCACCAGGAATGACGCGTACAACAGCAGCGAGGTGCCGAGGTCCTTTTCGAAGACCATCACACCGACCGAGGCCACCCAGGCCGCCAGCAGCGGCGCGAGGTCGCGCGGGCGCGGCAGGGTCATGCCCATCAGGTGCTTGCCGGCGCTGGTGAACAGTCCGCGCTTGGCCACCAGCACCGCCAAAAAGAAGATCAGCAGCAGAATCTTGGAGAACTCGGCGGGCTGGATGGAGAAGCCGGGCAACCGAATCCAGATCTTGGAGCCGTTTTCCTCAGACAAGGCCGCGGGCAGTACCGCGGGGATCGCCAGCAACACCAGACCCGCCAGACCACACGTGTAGCCATAGCGCGCCAGCTGGCGATGGTCCTTGAGAAACGTCACCACCAGCGCAAACGACGCCACCCCGACCAGAGTCCACAGCATCTGCTGGTTTGCGCTGGGATGTGCGCGGTGGCCGATCTGCTTGTCGACGAGGTCGAGCCGGTGGATCATCACCAGGCCTAGTCCGTTGAGCAGCGCCACCACCGGCAGCAGCAGCGGATCGGTGAACGGCGCGAAGCGTCTGATCGCCAGGTGAGCGAAGCCGAACAGGGTGAGGAACGCCAGCCCGTAGCTGGCTAGGTCCCAATGGATGGCCCGGTCTTGATTGGCTTCCACGATGAATAGCGCAGCGATGGTGATCACCGCGGCGAAGCACAACAGCAGCAGTTCGGCGTTTCGTCGGGTCGGCAACGGGGGCGTCACCGTTACCGGTGGCTGCAGCTGGGTCGTCATGCCACCGCCCGGCAGTCAATGCCCGGCTGCGGTGGGGGTGGCGGGAGTGCGGTCACGTTCGGCGAACTCGTCGTCGACGTCGGAGTGGGTGACGTCGGGGCCGCCGGCGAGGTACCCGTGGGCGGGGTGCTGGTAGCTGCCGTACTTCCGGAAGTCGTGGTCGGCGTGGTGCTGGCCGAGGGAGTCGGGGTGGTCGTCGACGCTGGTGAGGAGGTGACGCTGGGCTGTCCGGGTGTCTCGCTGGCGGTGCTCGGGGCAGATGATTCCGGCGGCGAGGTGGCGCGCGGCGCGGGGCAGGGCGGCAGCAGCGAGTTGGCGGCCAACTCGCGCAACTGCCCGATCGCGTTGTCGAGCGAGCCGGCGGGAAGGCCGGCCTGCACCTGTGCGCGTTCGGGTGGGCGTAGGTCGTCCAACTTCATCAGATTGCAGTCGAGATGCTCGCCGGATTGCTGATAGCTGATTTGGGACAGCTCGTTGCGTGCGTTCAGACAGCCCATGAGATACGGCTCGTGCAGGGACATGCCCAGAAACGACTCCTGAATGCCCCGCATGATCGATACGGTGCCGTTGAATTCGGCGACGTAATAGTTGTTGCGGATCACCGCGCGGCTGATGAACAGGCCCGCCACCACCAGCAGCACCACCAGCGTGGCGACCAGCGCCATTCGTCGCCATGACCAGCGAGGCCGGTGAACGGTCTCGACTTGCGGCGGAACCCGCTTGACCGCCTCTTTGCGGGCGGTTATCGCCGAAGCCCGTCCTGCGGCGGTGTTGGGCAGGGTCAGCTGGTCGTCATCACCGGAGACCGCGCCGGCCAGGATAGGCTGGGTTTGTCCGTATTCGTAGTCGACGACGTCGGCCACCACGACCGTGACGTTGTCGGGACCGCCCCCGCGCAGGGCCAGCTCGATGAGACGGTAGGCGCTTTCGGCGACGTCGGGAATCTGCAGCGCTTCATGGATGGTTTCGTCGCTCACCGGGTCCGACAGGCCGTCCGAGCACAGCAGATAGCGGTCGCCGGCGCGAGCTTCTCGCATGGTCAACGTCGGCTCGACCTCATGACCGGTCAGCGCACGCATGATCAGCGAACGCTGCGGGTGGCTGTGCGCCTCCTCCGCGGTGATCCGTCCCTCGTCCACCAGCGTCTGGACAAACGTGTCGTCCTTGGTGATCTGTGTCAGCTCACCGTCGCGCAGCAGGTAGCCGCGGGAGTCACCGATGTGCACCAGCCCCAGTCGGTTACCGGCAAACAGGATCGCGGTGAGTGTCGTCCCCATGCCTTCGAGCTCGGGTTCCATCTCGACTTGGGCGGCGATAGCCGAGTTGCCGGAGCGGACCGCGGCATCCAGCTTGGCCAGCAGGTCGCCGCCGGGCTCGTCGTCGTCCAGATGTGCCAGCGCGGCGATGACCAACTGGGATGCCACTTCCCCGGCGGCGTGGCCGCCCATGCCGTCGGCCAGCGCCAACAGGCGTGCCCCGGCGTACACGGAGTCCTCGTTATTGGCGCGTACCAGGCCGCGATCACTGCGGGCGGCGTAGCGCAAGACTAGGGTCACGGGCGCAACTCGATTGCCGTCTTGCCGATTCGCACCGGCGTTCCCATGGGAACTCGTACCGCAGTCGTCACCTTCGCCCTGTCAAGGTAAGTACCGTTGGTCGATCCTAAGTCCTCGACGTACCACTCCGATCCTCGTTGGGAAAGCCTGGCGTGGCGCGTCGAGGCGTAGTCGTCAGTCAACACCAGGGTCGAGTCGTCCGCGCGTCCAATCAATACCGGCTGTCCACTCAAAGTTATGCGGGCGCCGGTCAGCGCCCCCTCGGTCACTACGAGATAGCGTGCCGACTGCCCGCGCCGCCGCGACGGTAAGAGCGTCCCGCGCAACGCCAGACCGCGGCGCACCATGACGGCACCGGTCGGTGCGTAGATATCGGTCCGCAGGATCCGCAACACCGACCAGATGAAAAGCCACAGCAGCATCAAAAAACCGGCACGCGTCAGTTGCAGTACTAACCCCTGCATCTGGCGTCCTTTCCGTCCTGGCATCCGTCCTGGCACTGCCCACCCCACGCCGGTGCCGAGCACATCAGCAAGGTCACGATACTTGGACGGCGGTCGGTGCGGAGGTAAAGCACGGCAGCTGTGAGCCCAGAGGGTCAGTGGATGCGGACGATTATCTCGGAATGGCCCAAGCGAATCACATCGCCGTCGGCCAACTGCCACTCCTGCACGGGCGCGTTGTTGACGGTGGTGCCGTTGGTCGAGTTCAGGTCCGCCAGCAGCGCAACCTGTCCATCCCAGCGGATCTCCAGATGGCGACGTGACACCCCGGTGTCGGGCAACCGGAACTGCGCGTCCTGCCCGCGGCCGATGATGTTGGACCCGTCGCGGAGCTGGTACGTGCGTCCGCTTCCATCGTCGAGCTGCAGGATCACCGAAGACCCGGCAGCCCCGTAGCCGCTCTGTCCGTAACCGCCGTAACCGCCGCCGGCCGGCTGGCCGTACTCGGGCGGTGCCTGACCGTAGTCGGATGGGGCCTGGCCGTAGTCGGATGGGGCCTGGCCGTAGTCGGATGGGGCCTGGCCGTAGTCGGGGGCCGCCGCTTGGCCGTACTCGTAGTCGCGACCGGCCGGGTCGGCGTATCCGGCGCCCTGCGGCGGGTAGCCGCCCGGGGAGGACGTGTCGGCGTATTGGGTGTAGTCGCCCTGGCCATACTCGGGCCGGCCGTACCCGGCGCCGCCCTGCTGGTAGCCCTGGTCGTAGCCGCCACCCTGGTCGGGGTATCCCGGGCGCTGCGCCTCAGGGGGTGCCGAAGGAGCCGCGGGCGCTGAATAGGCGCCCTCGTCCTGGCGTGCGGGCTCGCGGCCGTATTCGCCGTAGCCCCCGTATCCGGGCTCACCGCCCGGCGGTTGGCCGTAGCCGCCACCCTGGCGGTAACCCTGGTCGTAGCCCGGGGCGCCGTAACCTCCGGGCGCGGGCGGACGCTGCTCATACGACGGCGGGTAGCCACCCTGCTCGGGGTAACCGCGCTGGTCGGGGTAGCCGCCCTGCTCGGGGTAGCCGCCCTGCTCGGGGTAGCCGCGCTGGTCTTGGTAGCCGCGCTGGTCGGGGTAGCCGCCCTGCTCGGGGTAGCCGCGCTGTTCCGGGTAGCCGCCCTGGTCTTGCGGGCGTGGCGGCGGGTACCCGGGCTGAGGCGGGTAACCCCCGGCCTCCGGCGGGTATCCACCACGTGGGTCGGGTCCGCCGTGCGGACCGCCGCGCGGGTCTTCTTGCGGACGGGCGTAACGCTCGTCGTAGTACTCGTCGGGCCGCCCCTGCCCCTGACCGCCGCGGTAGCTCGAGTTGTCAGTCATTGGTGGTACTCCTGGTTCTGCGCCAAACGCATCGTTAGATTGTGGCTGGGCGGAATCGTTGACTGTCGGGCGGGGCTCGACGTCGGGGTTAACAGCCCCGCGGGCGCGGAACTGGCCAGTATGCAGGCTCGATGACTGCTCAAACCGGACGACCACATCACCATAAGTTTGCCACCCCTGTTCATGGATGTAGTCCGCCAAGTACCGAGCAAATTCGCTCGACGTGAGGTGTGGATCGGCGCCCAATTCCTCAGCGTCGTGCACACTGAGGGTAATGATGTATTCGTTGGGGGCCAAAAGGCGATTTCCCGGCAGGGAGCGCACGCCGTCGGCCGCTTCCCGTCGCAACAGGGCTTCGACCTCTTGCGGGACGATCGATCCGCCGAACATCCGGGCAAATGCGTCGCCCACCGTCGACTCGAGTTTGCGCTCGATGCGCTGAACTAGCCCTTTCTGGCTACCCATCTCGTCAGCGCTCGCCTCACTGTGTTGTGGTCCATCGTTGGCGCAAAGCAAACGACTCACCCGCGGGTCGTGGTCAACAGACCATGCTATCGGGACACCGTGACCCTGGGGCACCGTGAGAACCCTGAGAATCACATCGAGACACTTCAGAGACCCAGAAGTTGGTCCGTGTGCCAGGGCCGCTGGGGTCGAACTGCGGCTCGGCCGGGGTTCCCGGGGCTGCCCCCGGCCCCACCCCGTTGGCAGCGGTTGGGGTTCGGGCCCACTAGAGTGATATGGTCCTCCGGTCGTTTGGGCGAGTGGCGGAATGGCAGACGCGCTGGCTTCAGGTGCCAGTGTCCTTCGGGACATGGGGGTTCAAGTCCCCCTTCGCCCACAGCGAGGAGTTCTACGAACTCCAGACACAAAGGTCACGAACCAGAAATGGCTTGTGACCTTTGTGTCTGCGATGAGACGGGTTTCAGGTGCGACTTCAGGAGCTGCGGGGGATTTTGTCGCGTAGATCCCCATAATCGTGGAAGTTCACTAACCACCAACCGTGGTGGGTCGGGTCCAGGATTAAGGAGTTGTGGGCGTGCCGACGAAGCTCATTACCCCTGTCACGCGGCGCGGGATCTTCGACACGATCACCCTGTCGAAGGTGCTCTGGGAGGGGAGGTTGGAGGAGCCCGAGTTCTTGGCGCGCATCTACGACTTGGACTCAATGCCAAGCACTGATTCTAGGTACAAGTCAGCAGTAGGCGATATCCGGCAGCATCGTGTGAACAACCCTGAAGACTGGCCAGACGATTGGGTGTTTACTGACAGCCGCTTCGGGTTGCAGCACGGCGATGACGAACTCGTTCTGCAATTCCTCGCTGAAATTCTGCACCCGTTGGTGAGACCCGATGAGGAGGAGGTCGGCAGACTTCTCAACGCTTTCAACGAAGCCCTCGCCAAAGGACGGCTCCGAGCTCTACCCAGCTGACTGGATCAGTGGCCATGCCGTCTACGGATGGCGTCACCGCGACTCCTTTCACGGCGCAAGCCCGGACCTTCGGCTCGGCGAAGTGAACTCCTGACCGACCCGGTGGTGCTGGAAGAGCGTCTTGTACGCATCCGTGACACTCTCAGCTCAGATCCGGCCGCTGCGATCTCGTCGTCGAAGAACCTGGTCGAAAGCTCGTTCAGGATCATTCTCCACCACTCTGGTTGTCAATGGCCAAGTTGAAGTATCCGCTGGTGGCCAGATAGAAGTATCCACCCCGGGCGGTAGTTCCTAGGTTGGTGTGGGTTGCTCCTTCCGGTGCTGGGCGTCCTTCATGCGGTAGGAGTCGCCGTCGGTGATGACGAGGCTGGCGTGGTGTAGCAGGCGGTTGAGGATGCTGACTGCGGTGGTCTGCTCGGGCAGGAACCGGCCCCATTGTTCGAAGGGCCAGTGTGACCCGATGGCCAGGCTGCGGCGTTCGTAGGCGCCGGCGACCAAGCGGAACAGCAGTTGGGTACCGGTGTCATCGAGTGGGGCGAAGCCGAGTTCGTCCAAGATGATCAGGTCGACCCGCAGCAGCGATTCGATGATCTTGCCGACGGTGTTGTCGGCCAGGCCGCGGTAGAGGGTCTCGACGAGATCAGCGGCGGTGAAGTAGCGGACCCTGAGCCCGGCGTGGATCGCCGCGGTCCCCAACCCGATCAGGGTGTGGGATTTGCCGGTGCCGGCCGGGCCGATGATCGCCAGGTTCTGTTGGGCCCGTATCCATTCCAGACTTGACAGGTAGTCGAAAACCTTCGGCGGGATCGACGAGGCGGCCACGTCGAAGGACTCCAACGTTTTCGAGACGGGGAACGCGGCGGCCTTGAGCCGGTTGACGATGTTGGAGGCATCCCGGGCGGCCAGTTCGGTCTCGACGAGCGTGCGCAGCACTTCCTCAGGAGTCCAGCGTTGGGTCTTGGCGGTCAGCAAGACCTCGGGTGCGCTGCGCCGCACCGCGGCCAACTTCAACCGCCGCAGCCCGGCATCCAGATCAGCGGCCAGCGGCGGCACCGACGGCGGCGCCACGGGTTCGACGGCAGTCGTTGGTGATGTCGTGGTCATGAGATCACCTCGTCATCGGCTCCGACGGGTCCGATCTTGTAGGCGTCCAGGGAACGCATCGGGGCGACCGGTAGGTCCAGAATCAGCGCATCCCCGGCAGGGCGGGGTTGTGGGGTTCCGGTGCCCGCGGCCAGGATGGAGCGCACGTCGGCGGCCCGGAACCGGCGAAACGCCACCGCCCGGTGCAGCGCCGCGATCAGCGCGTCGGTGCCGTGGGCGGCCCCCAGGGCGAGCAGGATCTCCAGCTCTGCGGCTAGGTCCTGTCTGCTAATTGCGGACGCGGTGGTAGGTGATGATGGCGGCCAGGGTGACACCGCTGAGGTAGGTCAGGGCGTATTTGTCGTAGCAGGTGGCGACCGCGCGCCAGTGTTTGAGCCGGTTGAAGCTTCGCTCGACGGTGTTGCGGTGCTTGTAGATTCGGCCTGAGAACCCCGGAGGCCGTCCTCTGTTGCGGCCTTTGGCTTTGCGGCGGGTGATCTGGTCGCTGCGCTCGGGGATGGTATGGGCGATCTTGAGCCGGCGCAGCTGTGCCCGCGTCGAATCATGGGAGTACGCCTTGTCCGCCAGCAGGCGAAACGGGGCGTATGAGTTGCTGCACCGGGCGGCCAGCAATGGCCAAAGCATCGGATTATCACTGGCTTGACCGGCCGACAGTGCCAGGGTGACCGGACTGCACAGCTGGTCGGTCAAGGCGTGGATCTTGGTAGTCAGCCCGCCGCGGGAATGCCCAATGGCGTGGTCATCGGGCTCATGGAGATATTTCTTGTAATTCGACAGATCCCCCTGTGCGGCGCCCGGGCGCTCCGGCTGCGTGTTGGTGGGCGCGCACACTGGTCGAATCGACCGACAACAGTGCGCCCAGGTCGGCGTCCTCGGCGTCGAGGTCAGAGGCGATCGCCGCGAAGATCCGCGCGTAGATGCCATCGACCGACCAGCGTAGATGCCTCTCGGCCACCGATTGCCAGGGACCGAAGTGCTCGGGCAGGTCACGCCACGGAGATCCCGTACGGTAACGCCAGATAATGCCCTCCAGAGTATGTCGATGATCGTTCCACGGCCGGCCACGCCGCCGCCCCGCAGGCAACACCGCCACGATCAGCGACCACAAATCATCAGAAATCGCATGCGTCCGCATCACCCAAACAGCATCAGCCAAAACACCATTCACATTAAGCAGACACGCCCTAGGCGGGTGTTGCCGATCGCCGCGGCGCCGACGAGGAATGCCTCGGCGTCCGCGCCGAGGGCGCAGAACTGCTTCTCCACGCTGGTCTTGGGCCGCGGGCCCCGACTCGGTGCCAGCCTTGGCCCGTCGTAGTGCTCATCGAGGATCGACGCTGAGCCTGGGGCGACCAGTTCGTGTTCGGCCACGATCATCCCGGTAGCCGGTTCGACCAGGCAGACCGCGCCGTGATCGACCACCACTGCCACGGTGGTGCCGATCAGCCGGGTGGGTACCGAGTAGCGGGCCGAGCCGTAGCGCACACAGGAGAGTCGGTCGACCTTGTGCAGCACCGTGGGCGCCCCGATCTGTAAGCGCAACGATGGAAGTGGTTGCAGTACTTGGCGTTCGGAGACCAACCGTTCGTCGGGAATCGCCTGAATCTCCGAGTGCGCCAGGGCATTGACCTCGTCGCACCACGCCGCCGCAGCGGCGTTGGCGGCCCGGATGTCGATCGGCACGCCGTCGACAGCGGACTGGGTCAGCAGCGGCACCGCCAGGTCGCGTTGGGCATAGCCGCACAGGTTCTCCACGATGCCCTTGGATTGTGGGTCGTTGGCGTGACAGAAGTCCGGGGCGAACCCGTAATGGGTGGCCAGTCGGATGTAATCCGGGGTCGGGACGACCACATTGGCGACTACCCGCCTTTGAGGCAGGCCATCCGATCAGCCAGCACCCACGCCGGGACCCCGCCGATCGCCGACAGGGTTTCGGCGATCAACGCCAGCGTGGTCGAGGCCTTCTGGTCGGCGGCGAAACGCACGAATCGCCACCGGGAGAATGCCAGCACCGCGCAGAACAGGAACAATCCCGGTGCCGCTTGGGCCCAGTCGATCACCAGGTACTGCCCTGGTGACCATACCGCTGGACGGCGCCCGCAGTGATTGGCGCTGCGCCACAACGTCTTCGCCTCGGCAACAAGACGCCGGAAGTTGCGATCCGAGCCTTGGTAGCCTGCGGTGCGGGCGATCGGCAGCAGCCGCTTGGCCGAGATCCGGCCTCCAGATTTCTCGACACGTTCGGCGACCAGCTCGGCCACCGAATCGTAGTTGTGCCCTCGTTCGGCCCGCCGTGCCGGCGGTATGCCGGCCTGGTCGGCCTCGAATTTGTCGATGATCTTCTTGACGGTGCGATGCGTGGTGCCGCACGCGTCGGCGGCGGCCCGGTACGACCCGAGCTGTTGATCGGCAGAAATGATGTCCATGCGGTCCTTCACAGACTTCAATGGAACTCCCCGGTGGTGATGGCCATTGGTTGGCGCCTTCACCGTCACCATCGGGGCCCACAGTTCCTGATCGACACGACGAACACGGGGTGGATACTTTTATCTGGCCAAAACTGGATACCTCGACTTGGCCACCAGTGGCTACTTTTTCATGGCCACGGACACAGGCCAGCGCCCACAACCTGCGCCTGTCGACCTGCTCGGTCGGGTCAGGCAGTCTCGGGCCGGTCATCATCCGCCGAGCCGTCGAGCGGCCCATCCCCGTGGTAGCCATCACCTGGTCCAAGACCTTGCTCTTGTCCGCCTTCGACGCTTTGCGGTAATGACCTCGCAGTTTGTTGGTTACCTGCCGCCTTGGGGCCATATCGACCGTGCCCTCCACGCCGGGCAAGCCTTCCGCGCTATGCGCTCAAAATTAGTGAGGCACCACCACCGGCTACGCACTCAAAGTACGTGAGGCACGCCGGGGCGTTGAGGAGACCGCCAGGGTGTTTTAGTGTTCGTATCGGACCTTTTATCGTTACGCCACTGCAGAGTTGGATTTCAGAAGTTTCGTCCTCGAACCGGCACGGGTCGACAGTTGGCGCGATCAGCCACGAGTGGAGCGCATGGAGGCCGTGTTAGTGGCCAAGCGCAGCGTCAGTGTTGCGCCCCGATCGTCCTGCAGTGCTGGGCATTCGAGTACCTCGGAGCTCGCGGGCGGTCTCCCTAACCGCCTGGACGAGCAAAGTACGGGCGTAGAGAAAATAAAGTGCGGTGCCGATCAGCACGGACGGGGCGATCGCGGCCAGGACGCGCGGCGTTCCCATGAGCAGGTGACCGGTAGTGAGCCATGCTGCAGACAGCGTCGAGACGGCGAACGCGGCCAGCAAGAAGCCGCGGTGCGGATCGGACGGCCAGTGAAATAGCCGCTCCGGCACGACAACCATCGTCAGGGTCGTGGTGAAACTCAGCGCCGCCTGGGTTAGCCCCGCAAGCAGGGCCACTCCTGGATCCTGGTCGTAATGGGCCAATGCCGCCCACGTGCCATACGTCAACCCAGCGCCAATCGCGATCAGCACCGGCCGCAGGCGCAATAACCCTTTCTGTGCGCCGCCCGGTCTGCTCATCGCGCGCACCGCCTGCGTACCGCTCGAAGCAATCCCCGAACGATGTTCACCGCGTCGAGCGGGATCCAGGTCAGCAGCGCTTGCCCCTCAGCGAAGCGAGGATTGATTTCGGTATAGAACCTCACCTCTGGGTGTTGGCCTATTCGGCGTAGCCGCGACGCACCACGGGGTATGGCGGCCGAGCGCACTACCCAGGGATGCTCTCCGACTTGGACATAGCCTCTCCGCGCACTCAATTCATCTACCAGCGCCTCGACTTCGATGGGAGTCGGGGTGTAACGCTTTGGGTACAACCGGGGCATCGTCGTTGCGAGCAGATGGTAGACCGCCGGTGAGGAACTGCGAGTGAAATAGGCAACCCGGGTGCGCGGTTCACGCAGCTTTAGCCGCAGGGCGTGACGGAGCCCGAAGAGCGAAGCGGACGCTCCGCCGTGATAACCCGGCAGGAAGTAGACGAAGGCGCAATACACTGCGTGGCTGCGGCCCTCGTGTGATAGGCGGTCGACCTTGGCGCTGGAGAAGCCAGCAAGTTTGTCACTTGCGTCGTAAAAGAGTGCAAGGTGAATTTCGTCGGCACCGATGACCTCCGCCTCGAACTCTTCTCGCGTCCATCCGGCCACGGTCGAGCGGTACACCGCATAGGTCTGATCAACTAGCGCAGCACGATCGATCGGCCCCAGAGACGATGTGTGGATGCAATGCGTCCGAGTGATGCACTTGGCAGTGTTCTGGCAGGTGGATGCAGTGGCCACAGTTGTCGCGGTGTCGACCAGCGACAGCGGCGGGGGAGCAATTGATGCAAATCTGGTCCGGCGGTACCGCGGTGCGGCGGATGGTGATATTCCAAGGTAGATAGCAACCCCCATAGCGAAACAAGAAGCGGGCGAGGTCCTTTAGAGCCTCCCGCGACCGCTAGCGTATGACCGGTGCGCTGTTGGCCGAGGCGGTTTTTCCGGCAAACCGACGGCGCAACCAGATTCGGGTAGCCATCTACGCGGGCGGCACCGTTGGGTGCGCTGAAAAGATCGCAGGTCAGTTCACCACGTTGGCGTGGTGTTGATCGGTGTGCAGGTGAGTCGGCCGGGGGCCTTGAGTACCCCGCTACGCAGTAGCGGCATCCCGCCGAGGGCAATGAACATTCGCGTGCAGAAACCGCGCCAATGGCGTCGACTTCAGTGGATCCGGTACACTCTGTGGGGACTGGCGCTGGGTAGCGGAATCGTCTGTCGAAGCTCGGTTCTTGTCCCTTACGTGCGGTGGCGAGATTTTGCCGTGGTCGTGGCGCGGTCGATGAGGGTGGCCAACTCCTCTCGGTCCGACAGTCCCAGTTTGGTGCACGCACGGTAGATGTGGCCTTCGACTGTCCGCGCTGATACCGAAAGCTGCTCAGCGATCTGTCGGGTGGTGAGTCCCTGCGCCACCCGGCTGGCGACTTCTCGCTCGCGGGTGCTCAACGGCAGCGGCTGTGCCGCCGGCAATAGTGCGGGGGTTTGAATTCCGCCGCACTCCATGGCGATGCGGTCAGCAGTGGCAGAAGACTCGATCGCTCGGCGCCGATCACCGCGAGCCGCGAACATCGCGGCAGCCTGCGCGGCTGCGTCGGCGGCCGACAGCAGCGCTCCGATCTGTTCAAATCGCTCTGCTGCTGACATCACAGCCGCAGCATCGCGGCGGAGCAACCCACTGGCGTGCGCTGCGTACCCGGCGGCGAACTGACCGTCCACCTTGCCCGTCACATCGATCAATCGCTGCAAGACGGTCCGGTCTCCGAACCGCACCGCGTCATGCAAAGCGAGCATCTCGATCGCGACTTGACCACCTTGGTGAGCCAGGTCGGCCGCGTCGAGCGCGGTAGCTATCGCCACGCTTGGCGCCCCCTCGGCCGCGGCAAGCCAAGCTTCGGCGATGCGCAACTGAGGCCGGTACACGGCGTCGTAGCTGCCCGAACGAGTCCGCGATTCGCCAATCAACGTGGCTGCCGCCGTTGCGCGCCCCAAAACACAATATGACTGTGCGAGTATGAGTTGCGGGAAGCTCCACCACGCGGCCGATTCGGAAGACAGCGTGGCGATGGTTTGCTTCATCCGCGACACCACATCTGCGAAGCGGCCCCGAGCATGCCCGACCATGCCCGCCATCACGTTGGCCAATCCCCAGGCCAGGTATTGGCCCGGCAAAGCGACCTGCACCATGGCCGCCGAGAGTTCCTCGGCGGCGTCCAAGTCGCCCGGCAGCAGCAGGCTCTGAACTTCAGACACCGCCATCAAGGACCGAATGACCCTGTCGGCCGGGGTGGGGATCGCGTGAGCGCGTTCGGCCAGAGCGGCGATGTCACTGCCGCGGCCCATCAAGCCCAGTGCCAGCGCGCCGCCGATGAATGCCGACCACACCGCGCCCGGAGGCGCCGCCGAGTCGGCGATTACGCGCCGCGCGAGGTCGGCGGCCTCGGCGAGGCGATTGTTAAACGACAGGAACGCCGCGCTTAGACCATCTACCACCAGCCGCGACCACTGTTGACCCACCCGCGTGCGCAGCAACTCCAGCACCTCGCTGGCGCGGGCGGCGTCATCCATCGCCAGTCGTAGATCGATCAACCGGGCGATCCCCCAGCGCAACAACTGATCGTCATCCATCGTGTCCGGATCAAATGAGCTCAGGCACTTTTCGGCCTCAGCCGCCTTGCCTTGCCACGCCAAAGCCCTGGCCAACAGCAAGCTGGCGGTGAATCCCCCGTCACAGTCGACGGCTGCCCGCGCCAGCTGCTCGCCCAGGGTCAAATTGGTCAGCGCGATGGCATCCCGGGCGGCTGCCACCAGCAGCTTGACGTCGGGCGCCACGTCACTGTTCCGTACGAGTTCGGCCAGCCGAATTCGCTCCGCGGGCCCCCGAATCGGCTTGTCCTGTAGCGCCCGCACAAGCTCGCCACGCACCCGCCGGGCGGCCACCACGCCCAGCCGCCGCCGCATCACGTCGGCAAACAGGGGGTGAGTGAACCAGACATTGCAGCCGCCGCCATCCTCCACGACGCGGATCAGGCCCGCGGATTCGGCTTGCTCGACGGCGTCCCCACCTACTGTCGTGACCATGGTGTCCAGGTCCAGCGGTTCGCAAAAGGTCAATAGGTGCAATACGTGCGTGACGTTCTCAGCGGCCTGGTCGACACGAGCATCCAGCAGTGTGGCCAACTCGGGGCTGACTACCGTGCGGCCACACAGCTGCCACACCCCACGCACCTGCCGCAGCGTGCCGGCCTCCAGCGCGCCTTCCACCAGATGACGCACGAACAGCGCGTTGCCCCCGGACGCCGCATACATTGCATCGATACTCAGTTCCTCCACCTGACCGCCGAGCGCCTCCTCGATCAGCTCAACGCACTGCTCTTTGGAAAACGGCCCGAGAACGATCCGCGGCAGGTAGCCGTCCTTCCACAGCGAGGTGACGGCGTCGGGAGCGGGCGCTCCGGTTCTGACCGTCGCGACGATCCGCACGTCGCCGTCCAACACGAGTTGTTGCAACAGCATGGCCGAGAGCCCGTCGAGCAACTGCGCGTCGTCGACTGCGACAACTGTATGCGGTTGCGCCAGTAAGGATTTACGCACGGAGGCCAGGTAGGCCATCGGGTCGCGGCCGGCCGTCTCCGCGACGAGGTGAGCAAACGCACCCATCGGCAGAGCCCGCGCCGACTCCGTTCCCGCAACCCATTTCACGCGATTGGACAGCGATCGAGTGACTTCGCGGGCCAACGTCGTCTTGCCGACACCGGCATCACCCGCCAGGACGATCCCATGGGCTCTCGTGGCTTGCGCAACCAGAGCCTCACGGATCGCCGCAAGTTCTGCGTTGCGTTGCACAATCGGCCAACTGTTAATTCTCACCAGACTTGAACTCTACCGGCACTGAACGCCCCCGGTCGGCCCGATCGACGTGACACCTCCCGCTGGACATCGTCACGGCAGGCATATGAACGGGGCTCTTATGGGGCCCGCCGGTTGGGGTCTCGGCTTGCTGCTGGCCCGGCGGGCAACGGTTCGGGTGCCGCGGGAGCAGGCCGAAATTCGGCGCACCAATACCCGCCCCGCAACGCGACCAAGACCGTCCCTGCGGCTACTGCGTAGCGGGTTACTCAGGGCCCCCGGCCGACTCACCTGCGCACCACTCAACACCACGCCAACCTGATGCACTGACTGCGATCTTTGCAGCACATCCACCGGCGCCGCCCGCGTAGACAACTACCCGAATCTTGTAGCGCCGTCACTTTTCTGGCGAAACCGCCTGTACCCAAAAGTAGGGACTGACATGGTGCGGCGTGTGCGTTCGTTGACTTGACGGTTGGACGTTGTGGGGAGGATGCGATGTCGGGTGTGATGGTGGTTCCGGAAACGTTGCTGGCAGCTGCCGCGGAGTTGGGGGCTGTTGGTTCGGCTGTGCGCGCGGCCGATGCCGCGGTGCTGGTTCCGACGGTGCGGGTGTCGGCCGCCGGCGCGGATGAGGTGTCGGTTGCGATCGCGGCGTTCTTTTCCTCGTACGGCAATGACTACCAGTCGGTGAGCGCTCAGCTTGCTGAGTTTCACGAGCGGTTCGTGCAGGCGTTGAGCTCCGGTGGGGGGGCTTATGGGGCCGCTGAGGCGGCGAGCGCCTCTCCATTGCAGCAGGCCTCGCAGTCGTTGTTGGCGCAGATCAATGCGCCCACCCAGGCGTTGTTGGGGCGTCCGTTGATCGGTGATGGCGCCGACGGGACCGCGCCGGGACAGGCCGGCGGTGACGGTGGGCTGCTGTACGGCAATGGCGGGGCCGGGGGGCCTGGCGGAACCGGTGGGGACGCCGGGTTGATCGGCAATGGTGGCGCCGGGGGTAGCGGGGAAGCGCTGGGCTTGTTCGGCGGCAGCGGCGGCAGCGGCGGCTGGCTGTATGGGGCCGGCGGCACCGCAGGCACCGGGGCCGCCGGATCATTGCCTGGCGGAAGCGGGGGCAATGCGGGGTTGTTCGGTAGTGGCGGGGCCGGTGGGGCGGGAAGTTCAGGCGCTACCGGAGCCATGGGTGGTGACGGTGGCGCCGGCGGCGGCGGCTGGTTGTGGGGCAATGGCGGGGCCGGGGGTGACGGCGGCCCCGGCGGGGCCGGTGCTGACGGCACAACCGCCGGTGGAGCCGGTGGGGCCGGCGGCAACGCCGGTGCCGGCGGGGCGGGTGGGTGGCTGTTCGGTCATGGCGGCACCGGGGGTGAGGGCGGCGCCGGCGGCGACGGTGGCGCGGTTAGCAGCGCGGCGGGGGTCGGCGGTGACGGCGGCGCCGGGGGAGGTGGCGCGATCGGCGGGCGCAGCGGATGGCTGGTCGGTAACGGTGGCGCCGGCGGCGGCGGAGGAGCCGGCGGCGACGGCGGTGATTCCACCAGCATGGCGGGGGGCAGCCAGGGTGGTCTCGGTGGCGGCAGCGGAGCCGCCGCCACCGGCGGCGACAGCGGATGGTGGTTCGGCGATGGCGGGACCGGCGGCGCCGGCGGAGCCGGCGGCAGCGTCATCGGCAATGGCATTACTCCAAATGTTGGTGGTGCCGGTGCGGTCGGCGGGCGGGGTGCGTGGTTGTTCGGCAATGGTGGGTCCGGCGGTACCGGCGGCGCCATCAGCACCGGAGCACAACTCAGTGCCGGCGGTGCGGGTGGTATCGGGGGCAGCGGCGCCGCCGGTGGACGCAGCGGATGGCTGGTCGGCGACGGCGGCGACGGCGGCGCCGGCGGAACCGGCGGCGGATGGCTCGGAGTTGGAGGAAATTCAGGCGGGATCGGTGCGACCGGTGGCGACGGTGGTGCTGGGGGCGCCGGCGCGGACAGTGGATGGCTGTTCGGCAACGGCGGGGCCGGCGGCGACGGCGGCTCAGTGTCCGGGTTTTCGGTGTTGGGTGGTGACGGCGGGGACGGCGGGGACGGCGGTGACGGCGGTGACGGTGCCGGCGGCGGTGCCGGTGGCTGGCTATTCGGCGACGGCGGGGCCGGTGGGGCTGGCGGGGCCAATACCCCCGGTTTGGGCGGGGCCGGCGGCAACGGTGGTAACGGCGGTGATGCGGTGCTGATCGGGGCCGGCGGGACCGGGGGGACCGGCCCCGGTGGTGACGGTGCTGATGGCATCGCCGGGGCTCCCGGGTCCAATGGGGTGCTTTTCACCACGCCGAGTGACGTGTAGCGGTCGGGACTCAAAGCCCGCGCCGACTGCGTCATCGTCTCTAACAACGGCGTCGCCGCTGGAGCCCGTCCGGCCCGACACAATCCCGACCGTGACCGCCGATCGTGACAGCATCTCTCCCTCCCCGACCAGCCAGTCCCACCCGCATTGGGCCAGACCCACCCACCCGGGTGCCGCGAAACCCCCTCATCCTGATACTCGGCCAGGAGGACCCGTAGCCTCGATATCGTTGCGTCTGGCAAATCACGATGGCACGCCGGGCGGCTGCCGCGCACGGACCGTTGTCAGTGCCCGCCAGCACGCCGCTTGAGGCGACCCGTCGACCCAACGCGGGCGGTCTCGGTGCGGTCGAATCTGTTGGGGCCGGAAAATCTCAGGTCCTGGCCAATTGGCCAATCAGTGGCCACAATCCTTGAGTTTTGGCCATTTGAAATAGGAACCTACAACTACCACCGCGGCTCATCTGGCCATGTTCGCAAAGCGCGACAGGTGCAACTGGTGCGCGACGGTCACCGTCTTGGTCGGACCGTTACGGTGCTTGGCCAGAATGAAATCCGCTTCTCCCCCACGCGGGTCGTCCCGCTCGAATGCATCCGGGCGGTTGAGCAGAATGACCATGTCGGCGTCCTGCTCCAGCGAGCCCGACTCACGCAGGTCCGAAAGCATCGGCTTCTTGTCGGTACGTTGCTCGGGACCACGGTTGAGCTGGCTGATCGCGACCACCGGGACTTCGATCTCCTTGGCCAAGAGCTTCAGATGCCGGGAGAACTCCGAGACTTCCACCTGCCGCGACTCGTGCTTCTTACCGGAGGTCATCAGCTGCAGATAGTCGACGACCACGAGCTTCAGATTCGCCTTCTGGCGCAGTCTGCGCGCCTTGGCCCGGATCTCCATCATGGTCAGGTTCGGCGAGTCATCGATATACAGCGGCGCCTCGCTGATCTCGCTCATCCGACGCGCCAGCCGGGTCCAGTCATCGTCGGTCATCCGGCCCGAACGCATGTCAGCGAGTTTGATTTTCGCCTCCGCTGACAGCAATCGCATCACGATCTCGGTCTTGCTCATTTCCAGCGAGAAGATGACGCTGGCCATCTGGTGCTTGATCGAGCAGGAGCGCATGAAGTCCAGGCCCAACGTAGACTTTCCCACACCCGGGCGCGCCGCGACGATGATCATCTGCCCCGGGTGCAGGCCGTTGGTCACCTCGTCGAGTTCGGTGAATCCGGTCGGCACACCGCGCGAGATCCCACCGTTGGAAGCGATGGCGTCGATCTCGTCCATCGTTGGCTGCAGCAGATCTTCCAGCGGCACGAAATCCTCGGACAGCCGCCGATCGGCGACGTCGTAGATCTCGGCCTGCGCGCGGTCGACCACCTCGGCCACATCCGCGCCCTCGGCACCGGCATAGCCGTATTGCACCACCCGCGTGCCGGCCTCCACCAGACGGCGCAGCAGCGCCTTCTCGCCAACGATGCCCGCGTAGTAGCCGGCGTTGGCGGCGGTCGGCACCGTTGAGATCAGGGTGTGCAAATAGGGCGCACCGCCGATACGCCGCAGCAGGCCGCGCCGATCCAACTCGGCGGCCACCGTCACCGCGTCGGCCGGTTCCCCGCGCCCATAGAGATCCAGAATGGCGTCATAGATGTTCTGGTGAGCCGGACGGTAGAAGTCACCGGGCCGCAGCCGCTCCAGCACATCGGCGACGGCGTCCTTGCTCAACAGCATCCCGCCCAGCACCGACTGCTCCGCGGCGAGATCCTGCGGCGGCTGCCGGCCGAAGTCTTCACTCGGCGGCGGGGCATCCATGTTGTCCGAGTGCGCGAGGTCGTCAACGACAGCCATTGGCTTTCACCTCCTCCGAAATAAGCATCCGAACGTACATTCGATCGCCGAGTTTCAGGGCGTAAGTCAAGGCACCGACAACCCCCACTCCCACACACCCATCGTCTTGCGACGGGACGACCCTAGACGTTGCTGGCGAGTAATCCAAGTGCCTGCTGTTTATGAACCTGTGCATCGTGTGTGCATATCCATTGACGCCGGTGTTGAGGGGGGTGTGGAAAACCTGTGGATCAAGGCCGACCTTCTATACATCACTGCAGGTGACCGCTATCAAACGCCAGACATTCAGTGTGGTCAAGAATCCCTTCGGCGTGTCGGGTCAGGTTACTGCGTCGGGCGTGTTGGTTTTCGCCGAGATTTTCCCCAAGTTAAGCAGTGGTAACGAGGCACGTCCGAAACCATGCTCTGGAAAGTTCGCCAGCCGGGCGCCGCCGCATCGCGCTTCCCAGCTATCTCGGATATGGCTCCGAGCAGCACAAAACCCGGTGGCGGCCACTGGCCGCCACCGGGGACATTGCTTGTTAGTGCGGGCTAGCTTTCCGCGACCACGTCGACGGAGAGCTCCACCTCGATCTCGGGGTGCAAATGCATCACCACGGGGTGGGTGCCCACCGCCTTGATGTGGGCCTTGGGCAGCCGCACGATCCGCTTGTCGAGGTTCGGCCCGCCCGCCTTCTTGATGGCGGCCACGACGTCACCAGCGGTGACCGAGCCGAACAGCTTGCCGGAGTCGGCAGCGGTCTTCACCGGCAACGCGACCGAGCCGAGCGCCTGGATGGAGGTCTTGATCTCGTTGGCGTGTTCGCGGTCGCGTACCGCCTTGGTCTCGCGGGACCGGCGGATCTCATCGGCCTGCTTCTGCGCACCTCGCGAAGCGACGATCGCCATCCCGCGCGGTAGTAGGAAGTTGCGGCCGTACCCGTCCTTGACCTCGACTGTTTCGCCGACGGAACCGAGGTGGTCGACGTCAGCCGTCAGTATCAGCTTCATCGTTATACGTACTTTCGTTGGGCTTTCAGCGATTACCGTCGATTACCGCGCCGACGAGGTGAAGGGCAGCAACGCGACCTCGCGAGCGTTCTTCACCGCCAGGGCGATGTCACGCTGGTGCTGCACACAGTTGCCGGTGACCCGGCGGGCACGGATCTTGCCGCGCTCACTGATGTAGGTCCGCAGCAGCGCGGTGTCCTTGTAGTCGATTGCTTGGTCTTTCTTGGCGCAAAAGACGCATTTGCGCGTCTTGACCGGCTTCTCCGGAGCCGGACGACGCTTGTTGGACTTGGCCATGTGTCTGTTTCTTTCCGTTTCTTACTGGTCTGAAATTCTGTTGGTTCAGAAGGGCGGTTCGTCGTCGCCGCCGAACGAACCCGATGCCGGGGCACTGCCCCACGGGTCGTCGCCCCCTGCCGGGCTGCTGGCCTGCGCGGGCGCCTGACGCGCCCCACCGCCACCGCCGAAGCCGCCACCACCGCCGCCGCGGCTGGCCTTGTTCACCTTGGCGGTCGCGTACCGAAGCGACGGTCCGATCTCCTCGACCTCGACCTCGACGACGGTGCGCTTCTCGCCCTCACGGGTTTCGAAGGACCGCTGCTTGAGCCGCCCGCTGACAATCACGCGCGCTCCCCGGGTAAGGCTTTCTGCGACGTTCTCAGCGGCCTCACGCCAGATGTTGCAGCGCAGGAACAGCGCCTCGCCGTCCTTCCACTCACCGCTTTGGCGGTCATAGATCCGCGGTGTGGAAGCCACGGTGAAATTCGCGACGGCCGCACCCGATGGCGTAAAACGCAATTCGGGGTCAGCGGTCAGGTTTCCAACAACGGTGATAGTGGTGTCACCAGCCACAATTTCCTCCTGGATCCGCCTGGCGGGTAGTCATGAGCATGTCTTAACGAGCCTGCACACGAGCCTATGCAACGGCGCTGACAGCGGACAGTCAGCGCTTGTCGGCGCGCATCACCTTGGTGCGCAGCACCGACTCGTTCAGGCTCAGCTGGCGGTCGAGCTCGGATACCGTCGCCGGGGCTGCCTTCACGTCGATGACGGCGTAGATGCCTTCGGCGTGCTTGGCGATTTCGTAGGCCAGGCGCCGCCGGCCCCAGATGTCGACCTTGTCGACCGTTCCGCCGTCTTTCCGGATGACATTCAAGAACGTCTCCAGGGACGGGGCAACAGTACGTTCGTCGAGCGTTGGGTCAAGGATGACCATGATTTCGTATGGACGCATGGGAACCTCATCACCTCCTCTGGTCTGCACGGCCACGGTAGTTCCGCGGCAGAAGGGTCGCCTGCGTCGGCAACCGCATCAGGCTACCGGACGCGGCTTAACCCGCGAAATCGGATGGACCGCTCACTTGCGGGAGTCGAGGAATTCGATCGCCCTGGCCCTGACCCCTTCGTCGGCCTCGGCCAGCGATCCGGCATCGAACGGCGGCTCGGGGTCGTACTCGATCAGCAGTTGGGTGGCCTGCGCGGCCTCGCGATCCACCAGCAGCTCGACCAGCCGCAATCCCATGTCGATCCCGCTGGACACCCCGGCGGCGGTGATGATCCGTTGCGGCAGGTGCTCGACCACTCGTTGCGGCACATACCGTGCACCCAGCCCGTTGAGCAGTTCGGCGGCCCGCCAGTGCGTCGTCGCGGTCAATCCGTCCAGCAAGCCGGCCACGGCGAGCAGCAGCGCACCGGTACACACCGAAGTGGTGAATCTGGTGTGCGGGTGCACCGCCTGCAGCCAGCCGCGGATGGTTTCGTCTTCGAGCAGTCCCCGAGTGCCGATGCCACCGGGAAACACCACGACATCGGGCGCATCCACTTCGTCGAAGGTGGCATCGCAGGTCACGCCGAGCATGCCGTTTTCGGTGCGCACCTCACCACGCTGGTGCCCGATGAACACCACATCGATCGACGGAATCCGTTGCAGAACTTCATAGGGGCCAACCGCGTCCAACGCGGTGAACCGGGGAAACACCGGGATCGCGACCTGCATCACCGGCCCCCCACCGTGACCGGTTCGGGCGCGGCCGCCACCATCACCCGTCGTGAATGCACCGGGCGCAGCCAGCCCGGCAACCACCCTGGAGGAGCATCGGCGGCGCGATCAAAAGTGCCCCCCGCCGGATCGTCGATTCGGCCGTCCCAACGCACCAAGTCCTCCTCGGGCCGGTAGATCTGTCGAATCACCAATGCACACAGCGCCATCACCGCGATGTCACGGAGCAGCACCGTTGTGGTGAACCACTGTTCGGGCAACGAACGGCTGGCATTGCCATAGAGGTAATACATCCGCGGTACCCACACCAGTGCGTCAATTGTCATCCACGCCAGCAGAACCCGTCGATGCGGCAGCGCCAGCACGGCCAGCGGGACCAGCCACAGCGAGAACTGCGGACTCCATACCTTGTTGGTCAACAAGAAGGCGGCGACCACCAGGAATGCAACTTGGGCCAGCCGCGGCCGCCGCGGCGCGGTGAGCGCAATGTAGACAATGGCCGCGCAGGCCAGCCCAAACAGCACCGTGACCACGGTGTTGAGCACCACCGGCGGCTCCCAGAAGCCCAGCGAGGGATCGAAACCGCGCCAGCCGGTGAACGACTTGATGACGTTGTACAGCGAGTCCATGTCTTCGCCGCGCCGGGTGTTGAGCCGGAAGAACTCCGACCAGCCCCGCGGATAGAGCACCATGACCGGCAGATTCACCATCAGCCAGGTTGCCGCGGTCGCCAGCATGGCGCGGAGCACGCCACCGAGTCGTCCGGACCGGATACCCAGCACCGCCAGCACGCCCAGGAACAGCAGCGGATACAACTTGGCAGCAGCGCCCAATCCGATCAGCACACCACTCAGCCATGGTTTGCGTCGCGCCCAGGCCAGCAGGCCGCCCATCGCGAATGCCGTTGCCAGCGCATCAAAATTGGTGAATATCTGAAAGATCACCAACGGTGAGGCCGCCACCAGGGCCGCGTCCCAGATCCGTCGGCCCGCCAGCCCGGCGGTGGCCCAGACGGTGGCCAGCCAGGCCAGTGCCAGGCCCAAGGCCGCGGCATTGAAGAACATCACCACTTCGGCGATCACCGGCAAGGGGGCCACCTTGCTCAATGCGGTATAGGTCTTGGCCAGCGCCATCGACAGGTACTGGTAGACCCCGGTCAAAACCGGGTATTCCATGTAGCGCACTGCAATTCGGCCGTCGTACTGAATCTGGGGAGTACCTTCGCCGTTGGTCTCGATCCAGCTCGACTTGTACGGGAACTTGCCCTGATTCAACAGTTCGGCCCCGTAGAGCGGCACCGTATCGGAATAGCACAGTTCGTAGTAGGCACGCTGGTTGTCCCAATTGGCTACCCGCTCGTCGCCCGGACCGGTGCCGGTGGTCTGCAGACAGGCCGCCTTGGTCGACCAGCCGAGCGCCAGAAAAACCAAGGCCATCAAGAACATCACCCGCACCGGGGTCATGAAACGGGCGCGCCCGATCAGCGCGTGGCGGCCTACCGGTCCACCGATCGCACCCGCCAGCGCGGACCCCAAAACATCAGTGCGGCTGGGGAAATCGCGGTAGTCGGCGCTACGCAGATCCCTGGCTAGCGGTTCGGGCGAGGTGGCGCAACGTTGTGTCTGTGCGTCCGTCACGGTGGCGGATTGTCGGCGGGTGGCGCCCCTGGTGGCGGAGGGGGAGCAAGAGTGATGGTGGTTGGCGGCCCGACGGGAATCGTGATCCCGGGCGCTATTTCGACCGTGGGCTGGATGACGGTCTCCGAGGGCGGCGGCGCCTCCGGTGGAGGTGGAGGCGGTGCCGGCACGCCGGCGTAGCCGCCGATCTCGGTGGGCTTGGGGAAGCTCTCGACCTCGGTGCCCTTCAATGCACCGTCCATGGTGGCTTTCCAGATGTCTGACGGCAGGCCCGAGCCGTAAATCGGTGCGTCCGAGGCGGTCACCAACGGCTCGTCACCCTTGACCGTTCCCACCCACACAGCCGTCGACAGTGACGGGGTGTAACCGACCATCCAGGCGTCTCGGTTGGCGCTGGTGTCGCCCAACTGCACCGTGCCGGTCTTGGAGGCCGACGGCCGGCCGCCGGCCAGGTTGTGACCACGCGAATATCCGGCAATGGGTTCCATTGCCGCGGTGACGTTGTCGGCTACCGCCTTGGGGATGCGCTGGTCACCGGTGTTGTCTTCGGTGGAGGCGTCGAAAAGAACCCGGCCGTCGGCGTTGACGACCTTCTGCACGAAATGTGGCCGGTGATAGATCCCGGATGCGGCCAGCGTGGCGTAGGCCGAAGCCATGTCGATCACCCGGGTCTGATACTGGCCCAGCACAATCCCGTTGTTGGGCGGTCCGCCCTTGCCGTCCTCGGACAGCGTGTGGGGCACGCCCGGGAAGCTGGTGGCAATGCCGGCCTGGTGCGCGGCGTCGGCGACGGCCTCCGGGCCGCCCTTCAGTTTGAGCATCAGCCGGTAGTAGGAGGTGTTCAGCGACATCTTGAGCGCCTGCGCGATGTTGCAGGTACCGCAGCTCTCGCCTTCGACATTGGTGATCTTGATGCCGTCCACCGTTAGTGGCGAACTGTCGACGTCATAGCCCAGGCCAATTCCCTGTTCAAGGGCGGCCACCAGGGCGAATACCTTGAACGAGGACCCCGTCTGCAGCCCGGCCTGGGCGAAGTCGTACCCATTGGCGTTGTCGCCGCCGTAATAGGCGCGCACGGCGCCGTTGTGCGGGTCGATGGAGACCACCGCGGCCCGCATCTCGGGATCCTGCCCGTCGAGGTACTTCGCTACCGCCTTTTCGGCCGCCTGCTGCGCTTGGGCATCGATCGTGGTCGTGACCTGCAGCCCCTGCGTGTTCAGGGTCTGTTCATCGATGTTGAACAGCTCCAACAACTCTTTGGTGACCTGGCGTTCGATCAGCCCGTTGGGCCCGGTTGTCTGGTTGGCCGCGCGGGCTTGATCCGGCGGCACGGTCCTGGGAAATACCTGCTCGGCCCGGTCTTTGGCGGACAACGCCTTGGTATCCACCATGCCGTCGAGCACCCAGTTCCAGCGCGCCAGCGCCCCATCGGGATCCACCGCCGGGTCCAGCATGGAGGGCCGCCGAATCAACGCCGCCAGCAGGGCTCCCTCCGACACGGTGAGCTGCTCGACCGGCTTGTCGAAGTAGGCCTTGGACGCTGCCGAAATCCCGTATGCGCCGCGGCCGAAGTAGATGATGTTGAGATAGGCCTGCAGCACATCGTCTTTGGACCACTCCCCCGACATCTTGGTGGCGATGACGAGTTCCTTGGCCTTGCGCATCAGGCCGCTCCACCCGTGTTGCGCCGAGCCGACCAACGCGTTCTTGACGTATTGCTGCGTGATCGTGGAGCCGCCTTGCAGGTCACCGCCGAACAAGTTGTTCTTTATCGCTCGCGCGAAGCCGCTGAAGGAGAACCCCGGGTTGGAGTAGAAGCCGCGGTCTTCGGCGGCGATGACGGCGGCGCGGACATGCTCGGGCACCTGACTGAGGTTCACGTCGACCCGATTGCCTTCGGGGGGAACGATCTTGGCGATCTCGGAGCCGTCGCTAGCCAGGATCGTGGACACCTGATTGGTGCGGATGTCGCCCGGCCTTGGCACATCTACGATGAAGTAGGCCATGGTGAAGGTGACGATGGGCAGCAGGATGACCACCGCCGCGGCCAGGTAGGCCGACCGCCGCACCCATTTCCAGTTGATCCGGCGCAGCCAGTCGCGCTGTGTCGTGGACCGGTGGGACCGGGCGCGAGAGCGACCTGAAGGACCTGAAGGCCCCGCGGGCCCCGCGGGTGGAGGCGCCCCGCCGCCGCGCCGGCTGCGGATGGGCCGCGTCGGCGGGGCGTCGAGCGCGGCCTTGACCTGATCGAGCTGATCACGCTGCAGGGGCGCCGAGGGCGGACTGTCGAGGGCGGCCTTGACTTCCTCGATCGGGTCGGCGTGGCGAGCTGAGCGAGGATCCGACACCGCAGGAATGATCGTGGTCATCCTGTCGTCGGGAGGAACCGCACGACGCGGAACCGGCACCGAACGCGACCGTTCGTCGTTGCCGGATTGGCCGCCCATGTCGTCGCCCGCTGGACCGCCCCGAGCGTCGCTGGGCGGCTGGTGGTGGCGCCCTTCGTTACTCACTGGCAGTGCGGGCTCCATTGCGCGCCGTGCGCTTGCCACCGGTTCCCCGCGGGGGACGTGCGGGACGTGCCGCACCCAGGACATAGGACTTCACCAGGTGATTCCAACTGCAGGTGCGGCACACCTCCACGACGTGCACCGCGAACTCGGAGAACCGGGTGGTCAACATGATCAACTCTTCGGCGGTACGCGCCGAACCCGACACCGGGCCCAGGTGGTCACCGAACACCCAAGACACCAGCGTGAGCTGCTCTTTACGGCAGATCGGGCAGATCACCTGACTTTGTTTCCCGTGAAACTTCGCCGCGCGCAGCAGATAGGGATTCGCGTCGCACACCTCGGAAACACTGGTGCGCCCCGAATACACCTCGGCCAGCAGTGAGCGCCGCCGAAGCGCGTAATCCACTACCTGTCGCTGCAGTCGCACGCTGACCAGAGTACGTCGCGATCCGCACCACCGATACGCAACAATGCCGTTATCGCGCGTCTCCTGGGCATTCGTTGACCACCTGCCGGCGGGGACTTCTACGATCATCGGCGTGGCGAAATGGCTAGGCGCATCACTTGCGCGTGGAGGCTCGACGGCGACCCGGGCCAAGGACACCGACCGGCAAGACGCCTGCCAGATTCTCGACAGTGCCCTCAGCGACGGCCAGCTCTCGATGGAGGAGCATCGCCAGCGGGTCGCCACGGCAACCCAGGCGGTTACGTTGGGTTACCTGCAGCACTTGGTCGCCGACCTGCAATCCGAGAGTGCGCCCGCAGAGGTGCCGGCCCTCAAGTCTCGGGGCCAGCGCAACAGCCTTGGCCTGCTGGCGGCCGCGTTGGGTGTCTCGATCTTGTTAGGTGTTGCGATCGGCTGGGGCCTGTACGGGAACACCCGTTCGCCGCTGGACTTCACGACGGACCCGGGCGCCAAGCCCGACGGGGTGGCGGCGGTGGTGCTGACACCGCCCAAGCAATTGCACTCGCTGGGCGGGCTGACCGGGCTGCTGGAAAAAACCCGCAAGAGGTTCGGGGACACGATGGGCTACCGGATGGTGATCTATCCCGAGTACGCGGTGCTGGACCGCAAAGACCCCGCCGACGAACGCAGGATCTTGAGCTACACCTACCGCGGCGGCTGGAGGGATCCCACCGGCAGCGCCCGAAGCGGCGCCGACACCGCGCTCGTCGACCTGGGCAAGTTCGACGTGAAGACGGCAGTGGGCATCATGCGCGGGGCCGCGGAGACCCTGGGGATGAAGCAGAAAGACGTCACCAACATATACCTGTCCATCAACCCCGCGAGCGACCCGACCACCCCCGGGGCGGTATCGCTACAGTTATACGTCTCGAGCGACTACGGCAGTGGATACATCGCCTTTGCCGGCGACGGCACCATCAAACAGGTGAACTACCCGTCCTAGCCCGAACGGGCTCGTCGTTCAGCGGGTTTCCCCGCCAACCAACTGTGACTAACACCGCACCAACGGTAGGTTGTGTTGTGGCGAATATATCGCGACGATACTATGGCGCGAGGCGTCGGTTCGTCGTAGCCAGGCATGCAAGGGAGGTGGTTCGATGCTGGAGCTCGCCATCCTGGGCCTGCTCATCGAATCGCCGATGCATGGCTATGAGTTGCGCAAACGCCTGACCGGCCTGCTCGGCGCGTTCCGGGCATTCTCCTACGGATCGCTGTATCCCGCGTTGCGGCGCATGCAGGACGAAGGGTTGATCGCCGAGAACGCCGCCCCCACGGGGATGCCGGTGCGGCGGGCCCGGCGGGTCTACCAGCTCACCGATGCCGGCCGTCGGCGCTTCGGCGAGCTGGTTGCCGACACCGGCCCGCACAACTACACCGACGACGGCTTCGGGGTACACCTGGCGTTCTTCAACCGCACCCCGGCCGAAGCGCGGATGCGCATCCTGGAAGGCCGTCGCCGCCAGGTGGAGGAACGCCGGGAAGGCCTGCGTGACGCGGTGGCCCGGGCTAGCAGCTCGTTCGACCGCTACACCCGCCAGCTGCATCAACTCGGACTGGAGTCCAGCGAGCGTGAGGTCAAGTGGCTCAACGAGCTCATCGCCGCCGAACGCGCCGCACCCAATCACGCTGAACAGACCTGAACCCCCGCAAACCAACAATGCCTAGACACCGCAGAAGCAACGAGGTTAGGAGAACGCCCGAATGAGTGAGAAGAAGCCGCTAGGCGCGCCGGGTGCGCAGCCTGAGGTACGAGTCGCCATTGTCGGCGTCGGCAACTGCGCGTCCTCGCTGGTCCAGGGCGTCGAGTACTACCAAAATGCCGACGACAACTCGATGGTGCCCGGCCTCATGCACGTGCGGTTCGGCCCGTACCACGTGCGCGACGTCAAGTTCGCGGCGGCTTTCGACGTCGACGCCAAGAAGGTCGGCTTCGATCTGTCCGACGCGATCTTCGCCTCGGAGAACAACACCATCAAGATCGCCGACGTGGCGCCCACCAACGTGGTGGTGCAGCGTGGTCCGACGTTGGACGGCATCGGCAAGTACTACGCCGACACCATCGAGCTGTCCGACGACGAGCCGGTCGACGTGGTGAAGGTCCTCAAGGACAACAAGGTCGACGTCCTGGTGTCCTACCTGCCGGTGGGCTCCGAGGAGGCCGACAAGTTCTACGCCCAGTGCGCCATCGACGCCGGCGTGGCGTTCGTCAACGCGCTGCCGGTGTTCATCGCCTCCGACCCGGCCTGGGCCAAGAAGTTCAAGGACGCCGGCGTGCCGATCATCGGCGACGACATCAAGAGCCAGGTCGGCGCCACCATCACCCACCGCGTGATGGCCAAGCTGTTCGAGGACCGCGGGGTCACCCTGGACCGCACCTACCAGCTCAACGTCGGCGGCAACATGGACTTCAAGAACATGCTCGAGCGCGAGCGCCTGGAGTCCAAGAAGGTCTCCAAGACCCAAGCCGTGACGTCCAACCTCACCGGCTCGCTGGCCGGCAAGGTCGAGGACAAGAACGTCCACATCGGCCCGTCCGACCACGTGGCCTGGCTCGACGACCGCAAGTGGGCCTACGTGCGCCTGGAAGGCCGCGCCTTCGGTGACGTGCCGCTGAACCTGGAGTACAAGCTGGAGGTGTGGGACTCGCCGAACTCGGCGGGCATCATCATCGACGCGGTGCGGGCGGCCAAGATCGCCAAGGACCGCGGCATCGGTGGCCCGGTCATCCCGGCATCGGCCTACCTGATGAAGAGCCCGCCGAAGCAGCTGGCCGATGACGTTGCGCGCACCCAGCTCGAAGAGTTCATCATCGAGGGCTAACCCCTTCCTACCGAGCGTCACGCCAGCGCAGCTCGTAGAGTCGCAGGTGTGACCGACTCCTTCCCCGACGATCTGACCGGCCTCACCGAGTTCGACCTGCTGGCCGAGAATGCCGAACAGGCCGGGGTGACGGGTCCGCTTCCGGAAGTGGAGCGCATCGAAGTCGGCGCGGCCGAGACCAGGATCAGCGCGTTGCGCTGGGGCGGCCGCGCCCCGCGGGTGATCTTTCTGCATGGCGGGGGGCAAAACGCCCACACCTGGGACACCGTGATCGTCGGTCTTGGCGAACCGGCGCTGGCGGTGGACCTTCCCGGCCACGGCCATTCGGCCTGGCGTCAGGACAGTGACTATTCACCCCAGCACAACGCGGACGCACTGGTACCGGCGCTGCGCGAGCTGGCATCCGAAGCCGAATTCGTTGTCGGGATGTCGCTGGGCGGGCTGACCGCGATACGGCTCGGCGCCCTGGCACCCGAACTCGTCGACGAGCTGGTGCTCATCGACGTCACCCCCTCTGCCTTGCAGCGCCACACTGAAATGACCGCGGAACAGCGCGGCACGGTTGCCCTGATGCACGGGGAGCGGGAGTTTCCCAGCTTCCAGGCCATGTTGGATCTGACGGTCGCCGCGGCACCACATCGCGAAGTAAAGGCTCTGCGCCGCGGCGTGTTCCACAACTCTCGGCGGCTGGAGAACGGCAACTGGGCATGGCGTTATGACGCCATCCGCGCTTTCCCCGACTTCGCCGTCCTCTGGGACGACATCGATGCGTTGGCGGCGCCGGTCACCCTGGTGCGCGGCGGTAAGTCGGGCTTCGTCAGCGACGAGGACATCGCCGAGCTGCGCGGGCGTGCGAAGGGTTTTCGTGGCGCACAGACGGTCGAGAACTCGGGTCATTCGGTGCAAAGCGACCAACCCCGGGTCCTAGTCGAGATCCTGCGTGGAGTGCTCGGCGGGCGCTGAGCCCGCGCCGCAACACGCCTACGGTAGTCTTATGACCTCACCCGTACATCCCGATCGACCTTTGCGTATCGGCGTTCAGCTGCAGCCACAACACGCCTCGCACTACGGCGATATCCGCGATGCCGTGCGCCGGTGCGAAGACATCGGTGTCGACATCGCCTTCAACTGGGACCACTTCTTCCCGCTGTTCGGCGACCCCGATGGAGCCCATTTCGAGTGTTGGACCATGCTGGCGGCCTGGGCCGAACAGACCTCGCGCATCCAGATCGGCGCGCTGGTGACCTGCAACTCCTACCGCAATCCGGAGTTGCTGGCCGATATGGCTCGCACCGTCGACCACATTTGCGACGGCCGGCTCATCCTGGGGATCGGTTCGGGCTGGAAGCAGAAGGACTACGACGAATACGGGTACGAGTTCGGCACCGCAGGCAGCCGCCTCGACGATCTAGCCGGCGCCCTCCGCCGGATCAAAACGCGGCTGGCGAAGCTGAACCCGGCGCCTACTCGCGACATTCCGGTCCTGATCGGCGGCGGGGGCGAACGCAAGACGCTACGGCTGGTCGCCGAACACGCTGACATCTGGCACAGCTTCACCGGCGTTGACGAGTTCCCGGCGAAGTCCGCGGTGCTCGCCCGGCACTGCGCCGACGTCGGTCGGGATCCAGCCACCATCGAGCGTTCTGCCGCGCTTCAGGGCAGCAGCAGGCTCAGCGCCGACGCCGACGCACTCGCAGGTCTGGGAGTCTCACTGCTGACCGTCGGGTGCGATGGGCCCGACTACGATCTCGCAGCTGCCGAGGCGTTGTGCAGATGGCGTGACAGCCGCTGAATTTCGAGAACGTAAATTTAATCGTCAAATCTGAGAATTTGCGTGCCCAGTCGTGAGAAACTTCCAGCGCTGATTGCCGGACCGGGCCGAAAAGAGACTCGACGAAACCGATGCCAAAGAAATATGGGGTCAAGGAAAAAGACCAGGTTGTTGCGCACCTCCTCAACCTGATTCTGACTGGCAAACTACGAAGCGGCGACCGTGTCGACCGCAACGAGATCGCAGGGAGCCTCGGGGTCAGCCGGGTCCCCATCCAGGAGGCGTTGGTCCAGCTCGAACACGACGGAATCGTGTCCACGCGCTATCACCGAGGAGCGTTCGTGGAACGCTTCGACCAATCGACCGTGCTCGAGCACTACGAGCTCGAGGGCGTGCTCAATGGCATGGCGTCCGCGCGCACCGCGGCCAATCCCACGCCTCGGATTCTGGGAGAGCTCGACGGGCTGATGCGAACGCTTCGCGCCGCCAAGGACGCCCGGATCTTTGCCGAACTCACCTCGGAATACCGCAGAACGATCAACGAGGAGTACGCGGGACCACGACTGCAGGCCTCATTCGCGCGTCGCAAAACCTGATACCCGGCGCGTTTTGGGCGAGCTACCAGTACCGGCGCGAAGACATGCTGCCCTTCTACGAAGACGAGCATTCGGCGATACATCGACGTGACCCGCAGGCCGCGCGCGCGGCCTGCAGCGGCCGCTCCGAGTTGATGGCGCAAACGATGCTGGCCGAACTGTTTCGGCGCCAGGTGTTCACCCCGCATGAGCAAGCGTGCCGCCACAACGGCCATGCAACGGCTGCGCCGGTAGCGCTGCTGCCGGCGCAGCCCAAAATTGTTGTCGAGACCCCCGAGGCGACCCGGCTCGCATTCTGAGCAGCACACACCGCCCGCTTGATCGATACGGTGGCGGTGATGAGTTCAACCGTGCATCCCGGTGCTCGCGGCGGGAAGAGAATGCTTGCGGTGTCCGCGACGATCCTGATCGTGTTGGGCTTGGCGCTGGCGGCGCCCGCTCTGGCGGACCACAATCAGTGCGCACCGGCCGGTGTGGACAGTGCCATGGTCCTGCCCGCCGATCTGTCCAGTGCGACGACTGCCGGCTCGGACGAAGACGTCCAGACCACCGCGGGGGTTGTGCCGCTGAGTTCGGTGAACATTGGCGACCTGGGGCTAGGCACGCCCGGAGTCTTGACGGCGGGCACCCTGTCCGACGCTCCGCCCAACACCTGCATCAACTCCACCGGGCAGTTCACCGGCTTCGATAACGAACTCTTGCGCGCCATCGCAGCCAAGCTGGGCCTGCAGGTCCGCTTTGTTGGCACCGACTTCTCCGGCCTGCTGGCCCAGGTGGCGGCGCGACGCTTCGACGTTGGCTCTGCCTCGGTCAAATTGACCGAGGCGAGGCGACGCACGGTCGCCTTCACCAACGGCTACGACTTCGGCTACTACTCGCTGGTGGTGCCCCCGGGTTCGGCAATAACCAAGTTCAGTGACCTGGCGCCGGGGCAACGCATCGGCGTGGTTCAGGGCACCGTCGAAGAGTCCTATGTGGTGAACAGCCTGCATCAGCAACCGGTGAAGTACCCCGACTTTGCCACCGTGTACGGCAACCTCAAGACCCACCAGATCGACGCCTGGGTGGCACCGGGCAATCAGGCCGAGGCGGCGATCCGGCCCGGCGATCCCGCCGTGCTCGTGGCGAACACGTTCGGCGCGGGGGACTTTGTGGCCTATGTGGTGGCCAGAGACAATCGGCCGTTGCTCGATGCCCTCAACTCGGGGCTGGACGCCGTCATCGCGGACGGCACCTGGTCCCAGCTGTACAGCAAGTGGGTGCCCCGCACCCTGCCGCCGGGCTGGAAGCCGGGTTCTCGGGCCGTCGCCGCGCCCACCCTGCCCGATTTCACAGCCATTGCCGCAACCCATCGGCACAAGCCGGTGGGGCCGGCCGCACCGAAATCGCCCCTGACCCAGTTGCGGGACTCCTTCTTCGACTGGGACATGTATCGGCAATCCATCCCGACGTTGCTCAAGACCGGGCTGCCCAACACGTTGATCCTGACCCTCAGCGCCAGCATCATCGGGCTGGCGCTCGGCATGGCGCTGGCGATCGCTGGAATCTCACACCAGCGCTGGCTGCGCTGGCCCGCCAGGGTCTACACCGACATTTTCCGCGGCCTGCCCGAGGTGGTGATCATCCTGATCATCGGGTTGGGCGTCGGGCCCATCGTGGGCGGATTGACCAACAACAATCCCTACCCGTTGGGCATCGCGGCGCTGGGGTTGATGGCCGGCGCCTATGTCGGTGAGATTCTGCGTTCGGGAATCCAAAGTGTTGACCCCGGTCAACTCGAGGCCTCCCGCGCGCTGGGTTTCAGCTACTCGGCGGCCATGCGGCTGGTGGTGGTGCCCCAGGGGGTACGACGGGTGCTGCCCGCACTGGTCAATCAATTCATCGCGTTGCTGAAGGCCTCTGCCCTGGTGTACTTCCTTGGCCTGATCGCTCAACAGCGTGAACTGTTCCAGGTCGGGCGCGACCTCAACGCCCAAACCGGCAACCTGTCGCCGCTGGTGGCCGCGGGCATCTTCTACCTGATGTTGACCGTTCCGCTGACGCATCTGGTGAACTACATCGACGCGCGGCTTCGCCGCGGTCGCCGCCGCCTCGATCCGGAGGATCCCCCCAGAGTCGTCAGCTCCACCATCGGTGAGGAGATGACGTGACCCGCCAGGATGCAGGTCGACAGCCGGTTTGTCTGGCGGCCAGGAGTATTCACCAAACGCTGGGCGGCAGCATGGTGCTGCGTGGTGTCGATTTGGAGGTCCCCGCGGGTACCACCGCGGCGGTGATCGGTCCGTCCGGGTCAGGCAAGTCGACGCTGCTTCGCACCTTGAACCGCCTGCACGAGCCTGACAGCGGAGACATCCTGTTAGACGGGCGATCGGTATTGCGCGACAACCCCAACGACCTTCGGCAGCGCATCGGCATGGTGTTCCAGCACTTCAACCTGTTCCCGCACCGCAACGTTGTCGACAACGTCACGCTGGCGCCACGCAAGCTACGCGGACTATCCAACGAAGAAGCGCGAGTGCTCGCATTGGACCAACTAGACCGAGTTGGCCTGAAACACAAGGCCAATGCACGCCCAGACATGTTGTCCGGGGGGCAGCAACAACGCGTTGCGATCGCGCGTGCCCTCGCGATGGCCCCATAGGTGATGTTCTTTAACGAGGCAACCTCGGCGCTGGACCCAGAGATGGTCAAGGGCGTCTTGGCGCTGATCGCCGACTTGGGCGCCGACGGGATGACCATGGTCGTGGTCACCCATGAAATGGGTTTCGCCCGCTCAACCTCGGATGCCGTGGTGTTCATGGACCACGGGACGGTGGTCGAAGCCGGTCCCCCAGAGCAGCTATTTGAGGCCGCGCGCACCGAACGGCTGCAGCGGTTTCTCGCTCAAGTACTTTGACAGGCTGGCTAGATCGCCTCCGTGATGCATCGAGTCAAGATGCCTGCGAAACCTGGTTCATGCATCAGGTAAGGAATGCCCGCGAAATCGGGGTCAGGTGGTGGTCTTGCTTTTGATGCGGATGCCGGCTTTGAGGGCGGGTAGAGCGGCGGGTATGGCGGTGAGGTAGAGCTGTTCGGTCTTGTCTTTGGCGAGTCTGAGCAGGGCGGCTTGCAGGTCGGCGATCTGGTGGGCGATCGCGGCGGGGTTGAGGCTGTTGCGGTAGGTGAGCAGCTCTGTTTGTTGGGCCGCTGAGAGGACTCCGGCGGCCAGCAGCCGGTCCAGGGGGGTCTGGGGCTTGTCGTAGAGCCGGCGGCGGTGACCGTCGCGGCTGCAGCCGTAGCTGATGGGTTTGATGGTGGGGGTCAGGTAGTTGAGCCGGTCGTTGACCAGGTGCCACAGCCGGTTGAGCACGGCGCGTTCTTCGTCGGTGTCGTAGCGGTAGTAGAACCCGTAGCGACGCACGAGGTGGTTGTTTTTGGACTCGATGGTGGCCTGGTCGTTCTTCTTGTAGGGTCGTGAGCGGGTGAAGAAGATCTCCATGTCCGCGGCCCACTTGATGACCGCCTTATTGAGGAATTCGGTGCCGTTGTCGAAGTCCAAACCCGTTACCTTATAGGGATTTTAGTAATTCCGGTTTTGAGGGCGCCCAGGATGTGGGGGTGGGCGTTGTTGCGCACCGTGCGGGTGAACACCCAGCCGATGTGCATGTCGGTGAGGTTGACCGTGCGGGCGAACTCACCTTTCAGTGTCGGGCCGCAGTGCGCCACGGTGTCGCCTTCGAAGAACCCCGGAGATTCTTCGGCCTCATCGCCTGCTTTGCAGATGGTGATCGAGGACCGCAGCAGCGGGGAGGGTTTCGTCGTCGACACACCCGAGATCTGGTCGCGGGCCTTGGCGCCGCGCAGGTAGCGGTCGATCGTGGCGCTGCTCATCGCCAACAGCTCGGCACGCACCGCCGGGCCGTAACGGTCACGGCCGTCCACCAGTTCGCCGTGGCGTTCTAGAGCATCCAACTGAGTGGCGTTCTAGAGCATCCAACTGAAGTGCCATGGAAGCGGCCAGGTACCGGCCGCACTGCCCGCCTGAGGCCGCCCACACCTTCTGCAACACCTTGAGCGCATCCTAGGAGTACTTCGGATTGCGTTGCCGGCGAGTCCGTTTGGCGACCTGCCGACCCGCTCCCGGCGGCGCGGCCGCCGCCCTCAACCGCCGCCGGGCGTTGTCACGCGACCAGCCGGTGACCGCCACCACCTGATCCAGAATCTGCCCCTTGTCCGCCTTCGGCGCCCCCACATACGCCCTGGCGAACTTCGCGGTGATCTCGGCCCGAGACGACATCGACAGCCCACTTCCCATGCCTGCTGAGGATCGACCGTTTCGCGGGCATTTTTACGTGATGCACCGAGGACGCTTCACGGGCATTTCTCGTGATGCTTGCCGGCCTCTACCGCTGGCCAGATGTCGGGTTAGACTGCCGAATTATGGCGGATAGCGAATCAGCCGCGCCCGAGGTGACGGAGCTGGCCGAGGGTCTGCACCGCGCGTTATCCAAGTTGTTTTCGATACTGCGCCGGGGCGACCCTAACGGAGTGGTCGCCGGCGAATTGACGTTGGCGCAATTATCGATTCTGGTTACCCTACTCGATCGGGGTCCCATCCGGATGACCGACTTGGCCGCGCATGAGCGGGTGCGAACTCCCACCACCACCGTGGCGATCCGTCGCCTGGAGAAGATCGGACTGGTGAAGCGCTCGCGCGACCCATCGGACTTGCGGGCGGTGCTTGTCGACATCACCCCGCAAGGACGCTCCGTTCACGCCGAGTCGCTGGCCAACCGGCACGCCGCCCTGGCCGCGATGCTCGACCAACTCCCCCACTCCGACCTCGAAACCCTGATGACGGCTCTGATCCCGCTCGAACGCTTGGCCTGCGGCGAACCCGCCAATGCCCCGGAGGACGACGCCGCTACGCCCGGGCGGGGATGAAAGTAATCGACCGATAAACGGATTGGTGTCAGCTAGACCCATGCCAACTGCACTCATCACCGGCGCCAGCCGCGGCATCGGTGCTGCGATCGCTGCCGCATTGGCGCCGACGCACACCCTGTTGCTGGCCGGCCGGCCTTCCGCCCAACTCGACGCTGTGGCAGATCAGTTCGGCGCCACTACGTTTCCGCTGGACCTCACTGATGACGAGTCGATCGAAACCAGCTGCGAGATCGTCGACGAACTCGACGTACTGGTGCACAATGCCGGGCTTTCCATCCCGGGGCATTTCGGCGATTCGCACGTCGACGAATGGCGCGCCACCTTCAACGTCAATCTCTTTGGTGCCGTTGCTCTTACGCTGGCGCTGCTGCCGGCGCTGCGAAGTGCCCGCGGCCAGGTTGTCTTCATCAACTCCGGGGCCGGGCGCAACGTTTCCGCCGGGATGGCATCCTATTCGGCCAGTAAATTCGCCTTACGGGCATTTGGTGACTCGTTGCGCACCGATGAGCCCACGGTTCGCGTAACGACCGTCTATCCCGGCCGAACTGACACCGACATGCAGAGGGAACTAGTCGATTTCGAACGCGGTACCTACGATCCCGCAAGATTTATGCGCGCCGACACAGTCGCCGCGGTGGTGGCCAATGTGGTAGCCACGCCACCGGACGGTCACGTCCACGAAGTGGTCATCCGACCCCGCTGAGGACACCCACCCCGGGTTTGGAATCGCGGTCAAACAACAAGATTCACCAGACGGCCGGCGACCAAGATTACCTTCCGCGGGCTTGCGCCCGCCAGGAACGCCTGCACCTTCTCATCGGCTAGGGCGGCGGCTTTGACCGCATCATCATCCGCGTCGGCGGCCACCACAACCCGGCCCCGCACTTTGCCGTTGACCTGAACCGGATATTCGACGGTGTCGTCGATCAGATAGGCCGGATCGGCTGCCGGGAATGGTCCGTGCGCCAACGAAGTGGTGTGACCCAGCCGCTGCCACAACTCTTCGGCCATGTGCGGGGCCAGCGGGGCCACCATCAGCACCAGCGGCTCGATGGCGGCTCGGGGCACGGCATCGCGATGGCGCTTGGTGAGGAAGTTGGTGTACTCGATCAGCTTGGCGACCGCGGTGTTATTTCTCAGTGCCGCATAGTCTTCAGCCACCCCGGCGATAGCCCGGTGCAGCGCCCGCAGCGTGTCGGTGTCCAACTCAGCGGGCGTATCGGCCACCAGGATCTCGCCGGTGTTTTCGTCGATCACCAGCCGCCACACCCGCTGCAAGAAGCGATACGCGCCGATAACGTCTTTGGTCGCCCACGGGCGTGAAGCCTCGAGAGGGCCCATCGACATCTCGTACACCCGCAGGGTGTCAGCGCCATAGTCGTCGCAGATCTCGTCGGGCGATATCGAATTCTTCAGGCTCTTACCGATTTTCCCGAATTCCTGAAAGACCTCGATCTCGCCGTCGGCACCGGGATACACAAACCCGCCGTCACGTTCGATGACCTCTTCGGCAGGTACGTAGGATCGACGCGCGTCGGTATAGGCGAAGGCCTGAATGTAGCCCTGGTTGATCAGCTTACGGTAGGGCTCGCGAGAGCTCACGTGGCCCAAGTCGTACAACACCTTGTGCCAGAACCTGGCATAGAGCAGATGCAGCACCGCGTGCTCGGCGCCACCGACGTACAAGTCGACGCCACCCGGGTCGTCCGGGCCGTGTTCGGCCGGCCTCGGCCCCATCCAGTACGTCTCATTTTCCTTGGCGCAGAACCGATCTACGTTATGCGGATCGGTATAGCGCAGCTCGTACCAGGAGCTGCCCGCCCACTGCGGCATCACGTTGGTGTCGCGGCTGTACGGCTTGAGCCCATCGCCGAGGTCCAACTCGACGTGCACCCACTCGGTCGCCTTGGCCAACGGCGGCGACGGCTCGCTGTTCACATCGTCGGGGTCGAAAAGCACCGGCGAATAGTCCGGTACATCGGGCAGTTCGACGGGAAGCGCAGACTCAGCAAGTGCGTGCGGGCGTCCATCCGCGTCGTACACGATCGGGAATGGTTCACCCCAATACCGCTGACGCGCGAAAAGCCAGTCACGCAGCTTGAATTCGATGCGGGCCTGGCCATGGCCGTCGGACTCCAGCCGAGCGGTGATGGCCTGCTTTGCCTCCCCCACGCTCATGCCGTCGAGGAATCCCGAGTTCACCAGGACGCCGTCGCCGGTGTAGGCGGCCTGCGAAATATCGCCGCCGGCAATGACTTCGACCACCGGAAGTCCCAGTGCTCTCGCGAAATCCCAGTCCCGCTGATCATGGCCCGGAACTGCCATGATGGCCCCGGTGCCGTAGCCGGCCAGCACGTAGTCGGCAATGAATATCGGCACCGGCTGGCCAGTGGCGGGATTGATCGCGTGACTACCCAGGAAGACGCCGGTCTTCTCTTTGCTTTCCTGACGCTCGAGGTCGGACTTGGCCGCGATAGCGCGACGGTAGGCGGCCACGGCCTCGGCCGGCGTGGCACCACCACCGGTCCACAGCGGGTCCACACCGGCTGGCCACGCGGCCCCAACCAGATCGTCGACCAGGTCGTGTTCGGGGGCCAGAACCAGATAGGTGGCACCGAACAGGGTGTCGGGGCGAGTGGTGAACACTTCGAGACCGACCGCCTCACCGTTGGACCTGGTCGCCGTAAAGAGCGCGGAGGCACCCGTCGAGCGCCCGATCCAATTGCGCTGCATGGTCTTGACCTGGTCCGGCCAGTCCAGCACATCGAGTTCGTCGAGCAGCCGATCGGAGTATGCGGTGATCCGCATCATCCATTGCCGAAGCCGCTTGCGAAATACGGGGAAGTTGCCGCGGTCGCTGCGGCCATCGGATGTCACTTCCTCGTTGGCCAGCACCGTGCCCAGTCCAGGACACCAATTCACCATCGAATCCGCCCGGTAGACCAACCGGTGGTCATCGATCACGTCGGCCCGCTCCCCCGCCGACAGCGTGGACCAGTCCCGGCCGTCGGCAACACTTCTGGCCCCGGAATCAAACTCTGGGACCAACTCCGATATCGGGCGAGCCTTGTTGGCTGCCGCGTCGAACCACGCGTTGTAGATCTGCAGGAAGATCCACTGGGTCCACTTGTAGAACTCGACGTCGGTGGTGGAGAAGCTCCGCCGGCTGTCGTGGCCCAGCCCCAACCGGCCCAGCTGGCGCCGGAAGTTGACGACGTTGGCCTCGGTCCTGGTCCGTGGGTGGGTGCCGGTTTGCACGGCATACTGCTCGGCCGGCAGACCGAAGGCGTCGAACCCCAACGCATGCAGCACGTTGCGGCCCTTCATCCGGTGATAGCGGGCGAACACGTCGGTGGCGATGTAGCCCAACGGGTGCCCGACGTGCAGGCCCTCGCCGGATGGATAGGGAAACATGTCCTGGACGAACAGCTTGTCCGCGGGCACCGGGGAACCGTCCGACGGTGCGAGCGATCCAACCGGGTTGGGCACGTTGAACGTGCCCAGGCGGGCCCAGTTCTGCTGCCAGGTCCGCTCCACACCGGCCGCTAGCTCGGCGGTGTAGCGATGCCGCGGAGCGTCGGATTCCGCGTCGTTAACACCGGAGGGGACACCAGAGGGGGCACCGGACGTGCTGCCAGGTGTCGTGGTCGGCGATTCGGTCACGCCCAACAGGGTATAAGGGCGGCTTTGCAGCGGCTGGCCCGTAGCCCACGGCCACGGGTTGGTCTCGGTTGCGTTGCACACCGATCAGATGTTCATCCCAGGTCTGTGTCGGTCCTGGTAGCTGCCGCCGCCAGCTAGTTACATTCAGCTTCGGTAGCGGGCAGCGCCGCCCGAATAGTTTCGGAGGGACCGACGCAAATGATCCACATCGCGCGCACTTGGCGAGGGTTCGCAGGGTGCATGGCCGCCGGCTTCGTCGGCGTCACACTCGTCGCGAGCGGCACGGCGTCGGCCGACCCGCTCTATCCGCAGCCCCCGTCGCCCGCACCGGCTCCCGCCCAAGCGGCGGTTCCCCCCGTCCAGAACCTCAATGCCTCCCCCGGGAGCATCACCAACCGGTTTGCCCCGGCTCCCGCGCAGGTGCCCGCCCCGATGCAGGTTCCGGCCGCGACGGGCGCGCCGGTACCGGCCGCCATCCCCGCCACCGGACAAATGCCCGCCGCCGGGCAAGTCCCCGCCGCCGGGCAGCTGCCCGTCGCGGCGCCGGTGGCCCCTGCGATAACACCCGCCGCCACCGGGACCGTGCGCGACTACCTGAACGGCAAGGGCGTCAAGCTCGAGGCGCAGCGGCCGCAGGGGTTCAACGCACTCGAGATCACCCTGCCCATGCCCCCGCGCTGGACGTCGGTGCCCGACCCCAACGTGCCCGACGCGTTCGCCGTGATCGCCGACCGAGTGGGCGGCAACAGCGTGTACACATCCAACGCGCAGGTGGTGGTGTACAAGCTGGTCGGCGATCTGGATCCCGCCGAGGCCATCTCCCATGGCTTTGTGGACAGTCAGAACTTGCTCGCCTGGCGGACGACCAACGCCTCGATGGCCGAGTTCGGTGGCTTCCCGTCGTCGGTCATCGAGGGCACCTACCGCGAAAACGACATGACGCTGAACACCTCCCGGCGCCACGTCATCGCCACCTCGGGTAGTGAGAACTACCTGGTGTCGCTCTCGGTCACCACGGCGCAGTCCCAGGCGGTGGCCGATGCCCCCGCCACCGACGCGATCATCAATGGATTCCGGGTGGCGGCCCCGACGGCAGCCCGTCACACACCCGCCCGGGCGGGCGCACCCGCTGCGGTAGCGCCGCAGACCCCGGCTCGGGCCGCGTCGCCGGTCGCACCCGCTCAGGCACCCGTGTCGATACCTCATCACCCGGCGGCCGCGACGGCGCCGACTCAGGCGCCCGCGCCCAATCTGACGCCCGCGCTGCAGGCCGTGCCGGGCCAAGTAGCCGCGGCGCCGCCGGTCGCCGCCGCGCCCGCCCCGTCGCGCTGACTCCCGAAACCCATTACCCCGGGGGGTTTGATCCGATCGCCCCTCGATCAAGCGAACTCGGTCACGACCTCGTATTGTGACTCCATGATGATCGCCGGTGTGCTCTGCATGTGTGCGGCGGCGGCGTCCGCCCTATTCGGAGCGTGGTCACTCGCCCGCGCCGATGTCACCGACTCGACTCAGCTGGCATTGCGAGCGATGGCACCCACCCAGTTGGCGGCCGCGGTCATGTTGAGCGCCGGAGGGGTGGTGGCGCTCGCGGCCTCCCCGCACACCGCCTTGGTGGTGTTGATCGTGTGCGTCACGGGCGCGTTGGGCACGCTGGCCGCCGGTTCGTGGCAGAGCGCACGGTTTGCCCTGAGCCGCGTGGATGCGATTCCCGACGAAGCCTCCTGTAGCGGCTCCTGCGCTGGTTGTACGCTCTCCTGCCACTGAGCATCCGGTGGCACGGCAGCGGGGGATCCGGTTAGACCCAGTGCTGCTGATGGTGCTGGGGGGCGTATTGGCCGCCGTCCTGCTACCGGCACGCGGTGCCGCCAGCGACACGGTGATCATCGCCGCCCGGGTGGCCGTCTCCGTGTTGTTTTTCCTCTACGGCGGCAAGCTGTCCCTCGAGCAGGCCTGGCACGGGCTACGCCAATGGCGCCTTCATGCGCTGGTACTGATCACCACATTCCTCATATTCCCGATCCTCGGGCTGGCCATCCGCGCGCTGGTGCGGTCCTGGATGGACGAAGAGCTGCACAGCGGACTGCTGTTCATGTGCCTGGTCTCCTCGACGATGCAGTCAGCGATCTTGTTCACCTCGATCGCGCGTGGGCACGTGTCGGCGGCGATAGTCAGCGCGTCGTTGTCCAACATCCTCGGTGTGCTGCTCGCTCCAATACTGGTGCTGTTCTTGATGGACATCGGCGGTGGCTCCCAGGCCGAAGAGAGCGCACTGGCCGATTTTGTGCTGCAACTGTTAGTACCGTTTGTGCTGGGGCAGCTGGCCAGGCGCTGGATCGGTGCGCTCAACGCGCGGCATCCAGGCCTGATGCGCTGGATCGATCGCGCCGCCATCCTGCTGTTGGTGTACGCGGCCTACTCGCTCGGGGTGGCGACGGGTGGATGGACCGAGGTCGAAGCGTGGCACTTGGTAGCGGTGGTGGCCCTCGATGCGCTGTTGCTCGCCGTGGCCTTGGGGATCACCACGGCGCTCGGACGGGCCGCTCACCTCAATCGCGACAACGCGGTCGTGCTGATGTTCTGTGGTTCCCAGAAGAGTCTGGTGTCCGGACTGCCGATGGCAATGGTGATGTTCCCCGAGGCGATATCCGGCGTGGTCATGCTGCCGTTGATGATCTATCACCAGTTGCAGCTCGTGGTGGGCGCGGTGATCGCCAGCAAGCTGGGGAGAAAAGTGGTCGACCAAGCCGACTCGGCCGCCCTGCCCGCCGTCGCCGAACCCGACGAGCGGGGGGAAAGCCTCAGTTCCGGCTGACGTCGATCGGGTGGGTCGCCAGCAGCGAAAGCGGCCACGGCTGCCGTCGCAATGTCCGGCCCCACAAGTCGGCCCGCGGCGGTACCAGAACGTCAGATGGCAAGGCCGACAGCACGATCCAGTCATCGCGTTCGATTTCGCCCTCGAGCTGCCCGATGGTCCACCCAGAATAGCCCGCAAAGATCCGCACGCCTTCGACCAGCGGTGCGATCAGGTCGGGGTCGGCGTCGAGATCGACCATCACGATCCGGCCGGCAACATGGCGCAGACCAGACACTTCACCCGGATCGGCCCCGACCCGCAACGTCGCCAGGCACAGGGCAGCGTCGCGCTTCACCGGCCCGCCGATGAACATCGTCTTGGGCTTGGCCGCAAGCTTGGCCCACTGCGGCAAAACGTTGTGCACGGCGGTCTCGCTGGGCCGGTTGAGCACCACACCCAGCGTCCCGCCGTCGTTGTGCTCGACGATATAGATGACGGTGCGCCGGAAGGTGGGCTCGAGCAGGTCGGTATTGGCCAGCAGCAACGTTCCCGCTCGCACCCGTTGTGCGGCAGGCGCAAAATGGTCTTCTGGATCTTCCTGCGGCGCCACCCCAACATCATGGCATTCACACCACGGCACTAACAGCATCATCACCGGGTTAAACGAGCACTGTCGGCAGATATTTGTAGCGTTGTTGGGTCCGCACCATGCGAAATCGGGCTAACCTTCGCTCGATCGTGGAAGTGGGGGTCTGTGATTCGCAGCCGGATGCACGCCAGCGCACCCGTCGAATTGTGGCGGCCGGTAAGGAGCCTGCCTGATTTTTGGCGGCTGCTTCAGGTGCGCATCGCCAGCCAGTTCGGTGATGGCCTCTTTCAGGCGGGGCTGGCCGGGGCCTTGCTGTTCAATCCGGACCGCGCCGCCGATCCGATGGCCATTGCGCGCGCGTTCGCGGTGCTGTTCTTGCCGTACTCCCTGCTGGGCCCGTTTGCCGGTGCGCTGATGGACCGTTGGGATCGGCGCTTGGTGATCGTCGGCGCCAATATCGGTCGATTGATCTTCATTGCCGGGATCGGGACCATTCTGGCGTTTGAGGCGGGCGATCTGCTGCTGCTGTTTGTCGCGCTGTTGGCCAATGGTCTGGCCCGGTTCGTCGCCTCGGGGCTGTCGGCGTCGTTGCCCCATGTGGTGCCGCGCGAGCAGGTGGTCACGATGAATTCGGTGGCCACCGCCTCGGGTGCGGTCGCGGCGTTTGTGGGCGCCAACTTCATGTTGCTGCCCCGATGGCTGGCCGGTGGCGGTGATCATGGCGCCGCCGCGGTCATTTTCACCGCGATGATTCCGGTCGCGATTTCACTGCTGCTGGCCCTGCGGTTCGCCCCCCGGGTGCTCGGCCCCGACGACACCAAGCGCGCGATTCACGGATCGGCCGTGTACGCGGTTATCACCGGCTGGATGCACGGGGTGCGTACGGTCGTCCAGCTCCCGACGGTGGCTGCCGCGCTGTCCGGTCTGGCGGCCCACCGAATGGTGGTCGGCGTCAACTCCCTGCTGATCTTGCTGCTGGTCCATCACATGCGAGACGTGGACGTCGAAGGGTTGGGCACGGCACTGCTGTTCTTCGCCGCAACCGGCCTCGGGGCGTTCCTGGCAAACGTGCTCACCCCGGGCCTGATCAGGCGCTGGGGGCGCTACGCCACGACAAATGGCGCCCTGGCCGCCGCCGCGGTCATCCACCTTGCCGGCGCGGGCCTGCTGCTCCCGGTCATGGTGGTCTGCGGGTTTCTGCTGGGAGTGGCCGGTCAGGTGGTCAAGCTGTGCGCCGACTCGGCGATGCAGATCGATGTCGATGACGCGCTGCGGGGACACGTGTTCGCCGTGCAGGATGCGCTGTTCTGGGTCTCGTATATCGTCTCGGTTACCGTGGCCGCGGCCTTGATTCCCGACGACGGGCGCGCGCCGGTCTTTGTGTTGGTCGGCTCGGTGATCTATCTGATCGGACTTTGTGTGCACAGCATCGTCGGCCGGCGCAGTTCGGCCGCGAACGTTGAGGGAGGTTGACAATGGCGGGTCCCGGCCCGATCGTGGCTGACCTGGAGGCAGAAAGCGACGACCTGGACGCCCTGGTGGCGCCGCTGGCACCGCAGCGGTGGAGCGAGCTGACCCCGGCACCGGGGTGGAGCATCGCACACCAGATCGCGCACCTGCTGTGGACCGATCGCGTGGCACTCACCGCGGTGACCGACGAGGCGGGGTTCGCCGACGTACTGACCGCGGCGGCCGCCAACCCGGCCGGCTTCGTGGACGAGGGCGCCGAGGAGCTTGCGGCGCTGCCGCCGGCGGAGCTGCTCAGCGATTGGCGGCTCACCCGCGGCCGACTGCATGAGGCGCTGCTCAATGTTGCCGACGGACGCAAGTTGCCGTGGTTCGGCCCCCCCCATGAGCGCCGAGTCAATGGCCACCGCGCGCTTGATGGAGACCTGGGCGCACGGGCTTGATGTCGCCGACGCCCTCGGTGTCACCCGGCCCGCCACCGACCGGCTGCGCTCGATTGCCCACCTGGGTGTGCGCACCCGCGACTACGCCTACTTCGTCAACAACCTGGCCCCGCCCACCGAGCAGTTCCTGGTCGAGCTACGCGGCCCCGGCGGTGACATCTGGTCGTGGGGACCGGCCGATGCGGCCCAGCGGGTCACCGGGCCCGCCGAAGATTTCTGCTTCCTGGTCACCCAGCGGCGACCGTTGAGCTCCCTGCACCTCACCGCGACCGGCGAGGATGCGCGGCAATGGCTACAGATCGCGCAGGCCTTCGCCGGGCCTCCCGGCGAGGGGCGATGACCCTAACCTGACGTGCGACCTAGCCGGCTAGGTCCTGTCTGCTAATTGCGGACGCGGTGGTAGGTGATGATGGCGGCCAGGGTGACACCGCCGAGGTAGGTCAGGGCGTATTTGTCGTAGCAGGTGGCGACCGCGCGCCAGTGTTTGAGCCGGTTGAAGCTTCGCTCGACGGTGTTGCGGTGCTTGTAGATTCGGCCTGAGAACCCCGGAGGCCGTCCTCTGTTGCGGCCTTTGGCTTTGCGGCGGGTGATCTGGTCGCTGCGCTCGGGGATGGTATGGGCGATCTTGAGCCGGCGCAGCTGTGCCCGCGTCGAGTCATGGGAGTTCGCCTTGTCTGCCAGCAGGTGAAACGGGGCGTATGAGTTGCTGCACCGGGCGGCCAGCAATGGCCAAAGCATCGGATTATCACCGGCTTGACCGGCCGACAGTGCCAGGGTGACCGGACTGCACAGCTGGTCGGTCAAGGCGTGGATCTTGGTAGTCAGCCCGCCGCGGGAATGCCCAATGGCGTGGTCATCGGGCTCATCGAGATATTTCTTGTAATTCGACAGATCCCCCTGTGCGGCGCCCGGAGCGCGCTCCGGCTGCGTGTCGGTGGGCGCGCACACTGGTCGAATCGACCGACAACAGTGCGCCCAGGTCGGCGTCCTCGGCGTCGAGGTCAGAGGCGATCGCCGCGAAGATCCGCGCGTAGATGCCATCGACCGACCAGCGTAGATGCCTCTCGGCCACCGATTGCCAGGGACCGAAGTGCTCGGGCAGGTCACACCACGGAGATCCCGTACGGTAACGCCAGATAATGCCCTCCAGAGTACGTCGATGATCGTTCCACGGCCGGCCACGCCGCCGCCCCGCAGGCAACACCGCCACGATCAGCGACCACAAATCATCAGAAATCGCATGCGTCCGCATCACCCAAACAGCATCAGCCAAAACACCATTCACATTAAGCAGACACGCCCTAGGCGCCGTGGCGCGAGTCGCCGCCCTCGGGGTCCTCGTCGAATGCCTCGTCGTGGTGCGCCCACTGGGGCAACGGGGTTGGTGGCGCGCCCCCGAACACCGCGTTCAAGTAAGACGAAGCATTGGGATCCGATGTTGGCGGCCTGACGCCACGTCGAGCCTTGCGCACAAAGGTGAACAACAACACGCCGCTGCCCATCACCAGGAAGCCCACCAAGGCCACCTTGGCGATCGTCAACCAGGTCATGGTCCACCAATCTAGCCCGGATGCCGCCCCGATGATGCGAAAGAGACTGTGGTGCGGAAAATCTAGCCGAGCCACCGGATGGCCATTTCGAACTCATTGCACCGCAAGACAATCCAGCGGCCGGTTACTGCAAAGGCCCGCCGTAGCGGGCCTCGTTTTCGGCTTCCGCCTCTTCACGCAGCGCGGCGAGGGCGACGTTCAGTCGATCGGCCAGCTCAGCATGGGAGTAGCCGGTCATGACGCCGGGATGCAGCGTCAACTTCAGCAACCGGCCGTCGGAATTGGCCACAGCGTGAACATCTCCCAGGTCCACGCTGTAGGTGACATTCTCCGCCTGCGCGACAAGTGCTTCCCATTTGTCGGCCGCCTCGCTCAGTTCGCGAAGGACGGATTCAACGAGGTCTTTATCGCTCAATTCCGCGCGACCGCCGGGCCCCGACACCAAGACAGTATGTCCACGGCTGTAGCCACCGTCAATTCAAACGTGACGTCGAGCGTGTATGCACCGGTGGCCGATTCGATCGGCGAATGGTCACGCATTGAGTTCCCGAAACCAGGCCAGGTGGTAGTTCGCCGTCACCTCGTCGCCGCTGACACTGCTTGCGGTGGCCGCCAACAACATGCAGTTGAGCAACACCTCACCATCGATGCTGGGGTAGCGGGCCATAACCTCGTGCCGCGCGATGTCGAGATGCACTCGCAAAAGGTCGATTTCGTCTTCCACCACGGCCGTCCCGGCATCAGCAGCCTTGGCAAGTACGTGCGCCATCCTCGGCAACCCGACACGGCTGCGGGTAGCGTTACAGAGCTCTCGGGCCACATTGTCGGCCATCGGCAACTCACGCGGCCGCACCGAGGATCTCGTCGCGGTGTCTTCGTCCGCCCAGGGCAGCGGATCGCCCGGGCTGTAGCTCAGCAAACCCGTCGCCGCATCGACCAGTGCGGCGAGCCGGCCGCTACGCCGCTTTGGGGGCAGCAACCGGACGCCCTGCGGAAGGGCAATCCCGGGGGGTATCCAGCCGTGGGCGACGTCGGTGACCAGCACCGTGCCTTCTGGCCGTTGCCCAATCGCCCAGTTCAGGCGAGGCTCCTGGCGGGCCGCGAACATCAGCAGTCGACGCAGCCGCTGGTCGTCCGACTCCGGCACAGCAGGTGCCGGAGCTCGAGCCGCTGCCCGGGCCGCATCGACCGCGTCGGGGCGCCCGGCTGTCGGCGGTTGCGGTTGCGATCCCGGTTCGGCCGCGTTCGGATCGGCGACGTCTGGTGGTGCGACGGGCGGCTCGGTTGACGTCCCTTCACGTAGTTGATTCCGTGCCGACTCGACTCGTTGCACCGCCCGCGCGCGGGCGTCGTCGATCACCCTGGCCTCTGCGGCACGTCGGTCCGAATCAAGCATTACCGCGTGGCGCAGGCTAGCCAGCTCCTCATTGGCGGAATCGGCGATACGCTGCAGGTCGGCTTCCAAATACCCTGCCAGCGTGGCAGTTTCGGGCGCATCCCGCGACAGTTCGGTGGGCCATAGCCCGCCGATCACCCATGGGGTGCAGTCCGGCGGAGAGCTGAACGCCGGGATGGCCAGGGATTCCTGGGCGGCTTTGCGGAGGCGCTGACGCGCCGTCCGTCGCCCGAAAATCGCCATCGGCTCAGCGTACCGGCACCTCACGGGGCGTCGCAGATGGTGAATTGTGCCGACGAGCGGGCCTCGGTAGCGTGAGGCCATGGCTGATTCTGCGCTCCAGCAGCAACTCGATGAGGTGCGTTCTCTGCTAAGCCGCGCGCGGGAACTGTTTGGCGCCAATCCCGTCGAACCACCCACCGACATCGCACCCGATCCCGATACCGCCAAACCCTGGCTGCTCTAGCCGATCAGCGGCGGGGCGGCCGTAATTGGTGGGCCAGCAGTCGCTCGATCGCGACGTCGAGATCTCGGTTGGTCGGCACCTCCGCCGATGGCGTGTGGCCGGCCGCAACGATCTCTTCGCGCACTTCTAGCAAAGCCTTCAGACATGAGACATCGGCCGTCAGCAAAATTCCCTCGGCCAGCGCAGCGGCGTCGGTCTCCATCGCTCCCTCGCTCAAGGCCACGCTGTGCATGTAACCGCCCCGGCAGGACCGGACCAGGATGTGCCCGCTGGGATGGACGGTGTCGAACGCGGGGTTGGCGTCGGTCATCGACCGTTGTCGACGATGCCGCCGAAGTCGTGAGCCGCGTCTTGCTCGTGCTGGTCCCACATCGCCGCGGAGGTCCGTAGGTTCTGCGCGATGTCGGCATGCTCGTCGGCCTGCTGCTCGTAGCACTGACGTCGTAGTTCGAGAAGATCGCGGCCGGCCTCGCGCAGCTCACTGAAGATCGGCCCCAATGAGTTCAGGCTCTCCTGTATCGCGGCATGCGACGACGCCACGCTGCGCAGGTATTCGGAGGTTTGCTCGTGATGGGCAGCGGCTTCGCGCAGGTGCGCCGGCTCCACATGGATTCGATCTGCCATCCGCTGTCTCCTCGTTATGGCGCCGGGGTCCCGCCGGCGGGCTCAGTATCGCGGGGCGACCGGCGTAGTCGCCGGCCGGGTCGGGGTTGGGGCGCCGGTCTGGGCCGGCGCCGTGACGGTCGTCGATGTTGGCGGATGCTGCCAGCCTAGGAAGTTCGGCCCGCCCATGCTGGAAACCTGTTGCATCTGCCCGTCCAGAAACGCGTTGCCATCACCGAGGGCAAGCGCGTGCCGATCCGTGAACATGCCGATGTCTCCGGCGGCGAGTCGCGCCGGGTCTATCGGGTCACTCACCGGCGTTCCGGGCGGGGGGATGGCAATGCCTTGTTGCTGGAACGCATCTGCGATGGCAGCACCGCCCGCGGTGGCGTTGATCGCCGCGGCTAGTTCAGGGCTTGCCGCGGTGATCGTGTCCCCGTTGGGCAGAGTCACCTTCGTCGGTCCGGTGGGCAGCGGTTGCGGCTCGCCCGACGATGCCGGTTGCTCCGTGTCTTCGCCACCGCCGCCGGTGTCCTCATCCAGATAAGCTGGTTCGTCGTCTGAGTCGTCCGGATCCAGGGCAAGGGAGTCGAGGCTGGGGTCATCGAGCTCGTCCAGGCGTGATGCGATTGCCCGGGGGATTGCGGACAAGGCCGGACCCGCGGGCAAGTTCGGGACCGAACCAGCACCCGACGGAGTAGCAGCGCCCGATCCGTCGCCCAGGCCGGGCATGCTCGGCAACGCCGGCGCCGTCGCCGCGCCGTGCGGCAACGGCGCCTCAGCTACCAAACCCGGGTCGTCGAACAACAGCGAGTCCAAAAGCGGGTCCCCCGAGATCAGCCCAGCCGCGCGGTCCGCATCGGCACCGGTGCCCGCCGCGGGCTCGGTGACCGTCGGCGCATCGCCGGGCGAACTCGCCTCTTGCTTGGATGCGTTGTACAGCGACGTCCATGCGGCCATCAGGGTTGCTTTCGAGGTGTCATCGAGGCTCGCAGTGGCGACCACCTCCCGGATATCTCTGAGCTTTCCGATCAGGAAGCGCTGGAAGTCGCGGGCTCCGGCCGGTGTGTCCAGATCCGAGCGGGTCCGCACTGCGGCTTCGGTCTCTTGCTGCAGCTCGTCGAGCGCCTCGCTTCCGTCGACCGCCGTCAGGTGCGCATTCAAGATAGCCGCGATCACCTGCAGATCGAGCTATGAGCTCATCGAATTCTAGTGTGCTAAAGCCACTTCCGTGCCAGCGATGGCATCGGCGGCGGCTCCGCGTGCCGCGCCCGACTGCGCACGCTGCTCCGATCCGCCCATGTCGCGTGACAGTACCCAGGCGCCTCAGCGCCGACAATTCACCTCACCTGGTCTGTGCACAACCGGCTGGCGGGCTAGCCCGGGGATTCGCCATAGTGTGCCCCCAAGCTCGCCAGCACAGCACTTTTCGTGCGATCAAGCTCGTGGGCGGTGGCGACGATGGTTGCGATCTCGCGCTGCTTGGCGAGCAGGAAATTCTGAAACTCACGCGCCCCCAGCGGGGTATCGAGGGCGAGCGAATCCTGGCCTGCCACAGCGCCATCGATCTCTGCACCGATCGCATCGAGGCGACGGACACTGTCGCGCATTACCGTGTGCGCACGGGTGAGCGCCTCCGCCAGCGCACGGTCGGCCTCGCCGAGCACGTCGTGTTGGCGCGCCAGCTCGGCTTGCCGCGCCCGAATCGCGGCTAGCGCGGATCCGGCCTGCTCAGACCTGGGTTCGCCGCCGTTCATAGCGGCCGCCGGATTTGCACATGGTTACCCAATGGGCTGATCCGCACCGAGGCGCCCGCGTGCGGCGCCTCGACCACCAGATTGTTGCCGATCGCCAGCTGCACGTGGCCCGGATGCGGGAAGACCAAATCGCCGGGCCGTATCTGCGAGCGCGACACCACGATCCCGTCGTTGATCTGCTGGTAGGTGGTGCGGTCCAAGTGCACGCCCGCCTGCGCGTAGGCCCATTGGACCAGCCCAGAGCAGTCGAACCGGTCCGGGCCGGTAGCCCCCCAAACGTAGGGGCGGCCCAGCCGCGACAACGCCGCTCGCACCGCGATTCCGGCGCGCCCGCTGATCGGCGACAACCGCTGCCTCGACCCATGGTGGTGCAGCATCCGGTACCGCAGCAGGCGCAAGGCGGCCAACCGGCGCCGCGCCCGTCGGTGCGCCCACAGAACATGCGCGCGTTGGGCACGCAGCCGGCCCACCCGGCGACGGATGGCCTCACGCTGGGCCAACGGCGTCACCGGCGGTGCCACACAATCGGCCCGAGCCTGGTTCACGACGTTGCCGGTCAACTCCCGGGCCTGCTCGCGATCCCGGTGCGCATCGGCAATCACCGCGGCAACCGCCGCATCGGTTCTTGTCGCAGCCGCTAGGACTTCCCGGCCACGTGCTGCCCTGAACCCATAGCGGGGTTGATCCGTCGCGGGGTTGGGCAGGGTGGCGCGCCACAGCGGCTCCGCACCCGGTTGGGGGTGCACGTCCCGCATCCGGTGATCGCCAGTGCCGACGAACATCTGATGGGCGCGAAGCAACGCATCGACTTCGGTGGGAATCATCGTTGCCCCTCGCCGTCGTCGCAGCCGCGATCCTGCTGTTGGGAGGACTCCGTGGATCCATCGACGAAGGCGCGAATCCGGGGGAGCGCTCCGGGCGGGATGACCCCCCTGTTGCGGATATCCCACAGTTCGTCACTATCGACACCGATCAGTGCCGCGATGACCGCGTCCGGTAACTGCGATTGCGCGCACGCCCGGTCGAAGCGCGCGCTCAAGCTCGCCGGCATCCGCTCGAGCAGGGCGGTGCGCGTTGCCTCCAGCGCCTCCAGGTGCTCCATGAGTCGGGCGCTGGACTCCGAGCCGGCGTTGACCGCCACCCGCCATGAGCTGGCGGCCAGCATCTCGGCCTTCACGCACTGAGCGACCACAGAGAGAATATACGTCTCATATTCGTTTGATGTGCTCGCCGGCAATCTATCGATGACCGACCTGAGGGCATCCAGCTGGGCTTCGGCGTATCCCTCCAGCACATCGGTGTCACTGTGGCGGTCGACCACCACCACGCCGGGGCGGCGAGGCGAGGCCGTCTCGGTCGGCCGGGCAGCGAGCAGCCGGGCTAGTTCCGCCTCCGGATCGGCGGCGACCAGCAGCCGCGAGTAGGTGCCCGGCGGCAAACCGAGGCCGTTTTCTACCTTCTGAACTGTGCCTTTGTGCGGCTTGCGGGCACCTCGTTCCAGATAGCTGAGGCCCATGATGCTGACACCGGTCGCGGCCGCGAGGTCGGCCAGTGACCAATCGTGTGACTCACGCAAGGCACGGATAGCCGCACCGGCCGATTCACGGCTCACCGCTAGCTCCGGCCATAGCCGGGATATTACACAGACCGGTACGACACCCTGTGTATATACGTTTTTGTCACGCTTCTCTTGCCGGGATCGCACATCTTCGTATACGCGTTCGCATACGTTTTAGCGGGGAAGGAGACCGGCTGATGTCCAACCCTTGCGCCACCAACCCGGAACTGTGGTTCGGCTACCCCGACGACGACAGTGGCGACGGTGCCACCAAGGCCCGCGCCTATGAGCGCTCCGCCACCGAAGCGCGGATTCAGTGCCTGCGCCGGTGCCCGCTGGCCCAGCAACGTCTGTGCGCCGAACGTGCCGTCAAGCACCGCGAGGAGTACGGGGTGTGGGCTGGGGTCAAGCTGCCCGGGGGCCAGTACCGCAAGCGCGGACAGCTGGCTGAGGCTCATGACGTCTTGCGCCGAATCGCGGCGGGGGAGATCAATGCCCGACAGCTCCCGGAAAACACCGCCCTGCTGGCGCGCAACGAACGCGATGCCGTCCCCGTGACCGCGGTGGTGTGGCATTTGCCGGTCACACAGGTGGGCCCCCAAACAGCGGCCTAGCCCCACCGGTGGGGCCGCGTCGTGATCACGCGCTACCTGGTGCGGCCCGGTCGCCGAACCGGCGTAGGGTCGCGGTAGCTCGCCCGAGCACACCCGCGACGAAGGGTGCACCAATGAGCAACCTGGAGACCGCACCAGCGGAGGTAGCCTGCTGCGCCGCACACGGTGCCGGTATCGAGGTGCTGCATCCGCGGGAAGTGCCGCTGGGTGGGCCGCGTGCAATCCGGGTGCAACGCACCCTTCCGCAGCGGCAACGTTCCCTGATCGGCGCCTGGTGTTTCGTCGACCACTATGGCCCGGTCTCGGCCCACATGGATGTGGCGCCCCACCCGCACACCGGACTGCAGACGGTCAGCTGGCTGTTCAGTGGGGAAGTGGAGCACCGGGACAGCGCGGGGGTCCATGCCCGGATCCGCCCCGGCGAGCTGAACCTGATGACCGCGGGCGCGGGCATCTGTCACTCCGAGGTGTCGGTGGGTAGCGGCGTGCTACATGGCGCCCAACTGTGGGTGGCCCTGCCCGATTCCGCCCGCGACACCGGGCGCGACTTTGCTCACTACGCGCCGGCACCGGCGGTACTCCCCGGTGCGCGAGCGCGGGTGTTCATCGGCGAGCTGGCCGGCTTGCGGTCGCCGGTACATACCTTCACGCCGCTACTTGGCGCCCAGCTCGACCTGGACGCCCATGCCGAGCTGGATATCGAAGTCGACCCGACATTCGAACACGGGGTGCTGTGCGATGTCGGCGATCTCGAATTGGCTGGGACCGCGCTGGCGGCAGGCGATCTGGGCTACCAGGGCCCGGATAACACCACCGTGCACGTGCGCAACGTCGGGGCACAGCCGGCGCGACTACTGCTGTTGGGCGGCACACCGTTTGCCGAAGAATTGGTGATGTGGTGGAACTTCGTCGGGCGCAACCACAACGAGATCGTGAGCTATCGCCAACTGTGGCAGGACGCCGACGCGCGCTTCGGTGAGGTTGTCGGCTACCAGGGTTCGGTCACGCGACTGCCCGCCCCGCCCCTGCCCACCACCCGGCTGCTGCCCAGACCGCTACCGAACCGAGAGGACCATCGATGACTGCCGACAAGACCGGCGCGCAGACCACCATCACCGCCGAGGCGGGCAAGTACACGATCGCGGTCGAAGGACAAACCGTCGGACTCGCCACCTACATCGACCGCGGCGATCAGCGCGTCTTCGACCACACCGAAGTCGATCCGGCGTTCGGCGGACGGGGCCTGGCGACCATCCTCGTGGAGGAAGCCCTGCAAGACGCACGAGCCGCGGGCAAGCGCATCGTCCCGGTGTGCTCCATGGTCGTTACGGTCCTCGACAAGCATCCCGAATACGACGCGATCACCGACCCCGTTTAACGGGACAGCTCAGGCGTCCTCGATGTTGGGGCGCGGGCGAATTGCGTCCCCACCGGAGAATGGGCGATGCAGCTGCTGATGCCCATAGACACCCTCGGTGTAGGCCGTCTCCGCGTGCTGGCTGAAGTCGACACCGCTGACCTCTTCCTCGCGGCTTACCCGGAACCCCATCAACCGCTCGATCAGCGCGGCCAACAAATAGCTCACCGTGAACGCGTAGAGCGCCACCACCACCATCGCCAATGCCTGCTTGCCGAGCTGGCCCAGCCCACCGCCGTAGAACAGACCCCGCGCGCCGTCGGTCATCACCGCGGTGGCCAGCAACCCGATCAGCAGGACGCCCACCACACCACCGATGAAGTGCACACCCACCACGTCGAGCGAGTCGTCGTAGTTGAGTTTGAACTTCACCGTGATCGCGAACGCGCAGACAGTCCCGGCCGCCAACCCGACCAGGGCCGCACCCAGGGTGTTCACCGTGCCACACGACGGCGTGATCGCCACCAGACCCGCCACCACGCCCGAGGCGGCACCGAACGTGGTCGGCTTGCCGTCGCGGATCTGCTCGACTGCCAGCCAGCCCAACATCCCCAGGCACCCGGCGACCAGGGTGTTGAGGAAGATCGCCGAGGCCAGCCCATTGGCCGCCAACGCCGAACCGGCATTGAACCCAAACCAGCCGAACCACAGCAGTCCCACACCCAGCAGCACGAACGGCAGATTGTGCGGGCGCATCGGATCAACCTTGAACCCGATGCGTCGACCCAGCACCAGCGCCAGGGCAAGGGCCGAGGAACCCGAGACGATCTCGACGACCAGCCCGCCCGCGTAGTCGAGCACTCCCATCTTCGCCAGCCAGCCGCTGGGCGCCCACACCCAGTGCGCCACAACCGAGTACACCGCGATCGACCAGACGGGTACGAAAACCATCCAGGCCGCGAACTTGGCCCGATCCGCGATAGCGCCGCTGACCAGGGCGGCGGTGATGATCGGAAAGCTCAGCTGAAAGGTCGCGAACAGCAACTCGGGAACCGACCCATGGACCGTCGCCGGACCGATACCGCGCATTCCGGCATGCGTCAGCCCGCCCACCAGCCCACCGGGGAAGCCAGGCGCCGCGCCGTCGGAGAACGCCAAGCTGTAACCGGCCAGCAACCATGCCACCGTGACCAGCGGTATGGAGATGAAGCTCATCATGATCATGTTGAGCACGCCGGTGGTGCGCACCATGCCGCCGTAGAAGATCGCCAGCCCGGGCGTCATCAGCAGCACGAGTGCGGTGCTGGCCAGCAGCCACGCGGTAGCGGCGGGATCGATATCCAACTCGGGGCTCCTTCGATAGTCAGCAGCCACGAGAATATCGGCGCGATGTTTCCGATAGACGCTAGACGGCGGATCTCGGCATAGTCAGCCGCCGCAAACCGAGCCCCGGCCGCGGTGCAATATCCGTGTATGACGTCGTTCCTGTGGGACCAGCACACGTGTCTGCCACTACAGACCGACACCTCGGTCGAACCGCTGATCCGGTACCACGGTCACGACATGGCGGTGTTGGTATCGGTCAACGCCGGGTATTCGCCGCACAGCTTCCGCGACACGACGACGCTGCTGGATCACTACCGCGCCGCGATCAGCGCCCACCCCGACCTGGAGCTGGCCGCCGGCGTCGGCGATGTCACCACCATCACCCGCGGCGGGCGCATCGCGGTGGTCTTCGACCTGGAGGACTCCCGCCCCCTCGACGACAACCTCGACAACCTGGCGACCCTGGCCGACCTTGGGGTGCGCACGCTGCTGCCGACCTACAACCACGCCAACCGTGCGGGCAGCGGTTGTCTGGACACCACCGATGCCGGCCTGACCGGTTGGGGACGCGCGATCGTCGCCGAGATGGACCGCGTGGGCATCGTGCCCGACGGGTCGCACTGCAGCACCCGCACCGGACTGGACATGTGTGAGGTCTCTACCGGTCCGGTGGTCTACAGCCACTCCTGCATGCGCGCGGTGTGGGATTACCCGCGCAACATCACCGACGACCAAGCACGAGCCTGCGCGGCCACCGGTGGGGTCATCGGAATCACCGGGGTCGGCATTTTCCTGGGGCCCAATACGCCCACCCTCGACGCCATGACACGGCACCTGGAATACGCCGTCGATCTGGTGGGCATCGACCACGTCGGTATCAGCAGCGACTTCTCCTTCGATCTCGCCGACTTCTACGACGAGCTGGCCCGCAACCCGGACCTATTCGATGAGAGCTACACCCGCTGGGGACCGATCCAGTGGATGGCGCCCGAAACGCTGCTCACACTCGGTGCGCACCTCGCCAACCGGGGCTGGGCCGACGATCACATCAACGCGGTGCTCGGCGCCAACTTCTATCGAGTGGCGCAACGCGTCTGGCCCACCTGACAACCCCGCCACGATTGTTCCGGCGACCACACTGATACTCGTACAATTGATTGGTCGACATCTCACCCTCCGGGCGGGATCCGGAAATGGCGTCCGCCCGACTATTCGATCCAACCGTGTTTTCGGGCAAATCCCTCGAATGCCGCCCGGATACGCACAATCTGCTCACCCGTAATTGAAGGCGTCGCCTCCAAGAGGATCTCGGTAGCCGCTTCCTTGAATTCCTGGGCCGAGAAGACATCGAAATACTCATCGGTGTCCGAGGCAGCGGCCTTGCTCCCAGCACCGGTCCTGCCGGACCCTTCCGAAGTGATCAGCACTGCCGTGGCGAACTTGCCGCGAGGACCGTCCTCGATATCAAAGGAAACCCGCGTTCCGCGTTTTGTCAAAAGCCGATCGAAATCCAAGTCATTGGCATGCAGGAAAACGTCCTCGCCACCGGAATCGGGAGCAATAAACCCATAACCACGAACGTCGTCAAAACGAACAATCCGCCCTGTACCCCTCACCGAATACCCCGTTCAACTCACTCACGAATGAATACAAACATATATCCAGAGTAATTCACCGAGTCAAGTAATCTCGCCAACGAACCCGTCCTCACCGTGCTCTGGACACCGGAAGACCGCCAGCGACCCAGCGGATCCTCAACCGTACCAGCGTAGATCCCTCCCGCCTGGAAGCCGAGCACGCGAGCCGTCGCGCCGCACCCATCCGGCCGGGATTTGCCGCATCGGACTCGCGATGGGGTGCCGATCTGGTTAGGTTGAATAACGACATCACGTCAGCACGCGCTACATCCCCATTATGGAGGCCGCTACCGAGTTCATGGGTTTATACGATTTCGTAGTCGATCGGTGGTCAGTGCTGTGGTTTCTGGCCTACCAGCACATCAGCCTGGTGAGGATAGACGCTCATCCTGGCGACGGCGATAGCCCTGATTCTCGGTGTTCTCATCTACAACTCGCCGCTGGGCGCGGCCACCGGGAACGCGGTGACCGCGGTCGGGTTGACGATTCCGTCCTACGCCCTGCTCGGTGTGCTCGTCGGGATCGTCGGCCTCGGCGTTCTGCCGTCGGTGATCATGCTGACCTTCTTTGGCGTGTTCCCCATTCTGCGCAACGTTGTGGTGGGACTGACCGGCGTCGACAAAGGCCTGGTGGAGTCGGCCCGGGGGATGGGAATGAGCCGACTGACCACGCTGGTGCGTCTGGAACTGCCGCTGGCCTGGCCGGTGATCATGACCGGTGTGCGGGTGTCCGCCCAGATGCTGATGGGCATCGCGGCCATCGTGGCCTTCGCGCTCGGTCCGGGACTGGGTGGCTACATCTTCTCGGGCATCTCCCGAATGGGTGGCGCCAACGCGACCAATTCGATCGTCGCCGCCACCATCGGCATCCTGATCCTGGCGGTCATTCTCGACACGGTGCTCAACCTCATTGCGCGTCTCACCACCCCGAGAGGAATACGTGCCTGAAGCCGCGTCCGCTGATCAACCGACCACGTCCGACGCTCCCCAGAGCAGCGGACTCCGGATTCTGCTGGATGGGGTGACCAAGCGGTACGGCGTGCGCTCCACACCCGCGGTCGACAACGTCACCTTGGAGATCGGCGCGGGCGAGATCGTCATGTTGGTAGGCCCTTCGGGTTGTGGAAAGACCACGACGATGAAGATGATCAACCGGCTGATCGAGCCCACCAGCGGGCGGATCTTCATCGGCGATGACGATGTCACCCACCGCAACCCCGATGAACTTCGACGCCACATCGGTTACGTGGTCCAGGGCGCGGGACTGTTCCCGCACCTGACGGTGGGTGACAACATCGGCATCGTTCCCCGCCTACTCAAGTGGGACAAGAACCGGGTTGCCGCCCGTATCGACGAACTGCTCGACCTGGTCAACCTCGACCCGGCCCAGTACCGCGACCGGTTCCCCCCGTGAACTCTCCGGGGGCCAGCAGCAGCGCGTCGGTGTCGCTCGCGCCCTGGCCGCCGACCCGCCGGTGCTGTTGATGGACGAGCCGTTCGGTGCGGTCGACCCGATCACCCACCAACGACTACAGGACGAGTTGTTGCGGCTGCAGGAAGAGCTGCACAAGACAATCGTCTTCGTCACCCACGACTTCGGCGAGGCCGTCAAGCTGGGTGACCGGATCGCCATCCTGACCACCGGCTCCAAGGTCGTCCAATACGACACCCCGGAACGGATCCTCGCCGAACCCGCCAACGACTTCGTCCGCGGGTTCGTCGGCGCCGGCGCAACCCTCATGCAGCTCAGCCTGACCCGGGTGCGCGACATCGACCTGCACGAGGCCGTCGTCGCGCAGGCCGGCGGCGACCCCGCCGAAGCCGTTGAACTGGCCGGATCCCTCGACCGGGAGCACGCCATCGTGCTTGACCGGCAGAATCGACCGCTGCGCTGGCTGCCCCTCGAGGAGCTGGCCAAACCCCAGGCGCTAGCACAGGTGACCCGCGATGACGACCTGGAGTGCGTCAACCTAGCATCGACCCTCAACGACGCGTTAGACGAAATGCTGACCTCGTCACACGGGGTCGTGGTCGTCACCGGCCGGCGCAATACCTATCAGGGCGTCATTAGAGTCGAGACGATCATGGAGGCAATCGCCGACATACGCGGTGCAGCGAACTCTGAGGAGCCCGAGACATGAGCGTGGCCGGCAGCGACATCAACGTCGAAGGTGCCGTCAAGGGCGGCGCCGAGGGCCAACCCACGGCCCCGACGACGCCAGGTCGGCCTAGCGTCGGGCGGTGGGCGCTGCAGCCACTCACGTGTGCCTTCGCGGTGGCCGGAGCGCTGGCCTATGTCACCGTGGCCGATGTGTCCGAGTCGGAGCGCCGCTCGCTGAGCGTGTCGCATCTGTTGCAGCTGCTGCGCGAACACCTGGTGATCAGCCTGTCGGCCACGGTGCTCACGTGTGTGGTGGCGATTCCGGTGGGAATCGCGTTGACGCGAGGGTCGATGCGGCGCTATTCGAAGCCGATCATCACCGTCGCCGGTTTCGGTCAGGCCGCGCCGGCCATCGGCCTGATCGCGCTGGGGGCGGTCGTGTTCGGGATCGGTCAGCTCGGCGCGATCGTTGCCCTCACCGTCTACGGCGCGATGCCCATCATCGCCAACACCGTCACCGGACTCGACAGCGTGGATCGCCGGATCGTCGAAGCCGCCCGGGGAATGGGTTTGTCAGCGTTCTCGACGCTGCGTCGTGTCGAACTGCCGTTGTCGCTACCGGTCATCGTCGCCGGCGTTCGGACAGCCTTGGTGCTGATTGTCGGGACGGCGGCGCTGGCGTCGTTCACCGGCGGCGGGGGATTGGGGCAGCTGATCACCACCGGCATCAAGCTGCAACAGCCGGTGACCCTGATCGTCGGCGCAATTCTGGTGGCGGCACTGGCGTTGTTCATCGACTGGCTGGCTCGCCTCATCGAGATGGTGGCCGCACCGAGGGGACTGTGAATCACATGCTCGCAGCGGTCCACCGATGGAGTAAATGTCGGCGCGCGCGACGGCTGGCGTTCGCGGCGCTGGCGGTGCTGTGCGTGGGCCTGGTGGCCAGCTGCGGGCTGCGCTCGGCGACCGGTGCGGTGCTGGAAGCCAAACCCGGCCTCATCCGCCACTATCAGTCCTTGGAGGGCGTGCCCATCACCGTCGCGGCCAAGGATTTCACCGAGCAGCTGATCCTCGGCAACATGCTCTCGATCGTCCTGCATGCCGCGGGCGCTAGGGTCACCAACCTCAGCAACACGCCCGGCAGCTTCGGGGTCCGGCGGGCGTTGCTCACCGGCGAGGCGAACATCGCGCCGGAGTACACCGGTACCGGCTGGATCAACTACCTCGGCCATGAGAACCCGATCAAGGGCGCAAAGCAGCAATGGGAAGCCGTCAACGCCGCCGATCAGGTCAACGGCCTGACCTGGTTGCCGCCGGCGCCGATGAACAACACCTACACGTTGGCCATCCGCGAGTCCGAAGCCGAACGACTCGGGGTGACCAAGCTTTCCGACCTCAAGAAGCTGCCCCGCTCCGCGCTCACGTTCTGTATCGAAAGCGAATTCGCAAGCCGCAACGACGGTTTCGTGCCGATGCTGCACGCCTACGGGCTTGATCTCGAGGATCTGGCGAAGATCACCACGTTGGACACCGGGGTCGTCTACAGCGCCACGGCACAAGGGGAATGCAATTTCGGCGAAGTGTTCACCACCGACGGCCGGATCCCCGCGCTGCATCTGCGTCTCCTCGAAGACGACAAGCACTTCTTCCCGCTGTACAACCTCACCGAGGTTGTCGATACCTCGCTGATCGATGATCACCCCGAACTTCGGGAGATCTTTGCGCAGCTCAATCCGAGGCTCACCAACGACACGATGAGGGAATTGAACGCCCAGGTGGACAACGATGGCCGGGACCCGGCCATCGTTGCCAAAGACTGGCTGCTGCAACAGAAGCTGCTCACCTAGCGGCCTGGGTCAGACGTCCGGTCTCACCCGCCCGCAGCGACGACGAGGGTCAATTCGTTTCCGCTGCGCTCCACCTGCATGCCGGCCCTGCGGGCGACCGCAGCGACCGCGGACGCATCGGTGGGCTCGGCCCGCGTCGTCGCCAGAATGCGGGCCAGCCGACCCTTGTATGCCTTGTTGAAATGGGTGACCACGGTCCGTCGGCCGTCGGGATGCTCGGCGAGGACCTTGACGTGGATCGCGCCGGATGTTGGTCCCAGCGCTACATAGGAGCCGGAGCGCAGATCGACGATCAGGTCTTGGGCCGCCAACTCCGCGAGCAACGGCTCCAGCAGGGGCTTCCACCGGGCGGCCAAGGTGGGTTTCGCCGGGAGCTTGGAAGTAGCGGAAAGCCGGTAGGCGGGCACCTGATCGTCGGCGCGCAACAGCCCGAACAATGCCGAACCAATGGCCAGCCGAGCGCGGGCGCGCTTTGCCTCGGCGCCGCGCAGCGAATCGACATCCAACGCGTCGTAGAGGACACCGGTGTAGCGGCGCAGCGCCGGCAGCGTCGGCGCGGTACGCAGCGCGGCGTTGCGCTCGATCTCGGCATTCTGGGACGGCGAGACCCCCAGGGCTGTTCTGCACGCCGGCGGGTCGGCCGCGAGATCGACGAGTTCGCCGACCAGCGCGGCCCGCAGTGCATCCAGTCCCGGGTTGGCGAGTTTTTCGAGTCGCAGTGGGGGGCCATCACCCCCACCCCGCTTGGTCTCCGACGGCGGTAGCAGCACAATCACGGATGCAGACGATAGTCGGCCGTGATTTCGCCGGATTGGTACACGCGGTGCTCGCGGCGATCGGGGGGCTTGCCGGAACCGGCAATCCGCCCAACCCGCCCAGGTAGGCGAGTCTTCGTCGGCCTGGTAGCCACCGGCCGCTAGTCTGCCTAGTGGCCGTCATCGGCAAACGAAGGGCCTACAGAGTGCGCGTCGAGTCAGCAACGTTCTTGATTGTCGGCGGCTCATCCGGAATCGGTCGCAGCGTCGCGGAGCGGGCTGCGCGCCGGGGCGCCACCGTGGCGGTGACGGCCCGGCGTACCGACCGGCTGGCCAGCCTCGCCGCGGCCATCGCGGAGATGGGTGGCAGCTGTTCGATCCACCCGGCCGATGCCACCGATCCGGTTGCCGCACAGTCGGTTGTCGCCGACGTACTCGAGCGCCACGGCAAGATCGATGTGGTATTGTTCAATGCCGGCGGTGCTCCTGCGCTTGATCTGACCCGGCTTGACGCTGCTGACATCACAAGCGTCATGGACGCCAACTACGACGTCGCGGTCAACTATCTCGTTCCGGTGTTGCGGCACATGACCGAGCGCGGGACCGGCGTGATCGCACACACCAACTCGTTGGCCGGTTGGTACGCCGTACCGCTGCAGGGGCCTTACTCGGCGGCGAAGGCCGCATTGAGGGTGCTGTTCGACGCCTATCGGATTGAGTATGCCGGCAGCGGTGTGCGATTCGTGTCCATCTATCCGGGATTCGTTGCCACGGAGGCCACCGAGGGTGACGGAATGCCCGCACCCGGCGAAATCTATGAACAGGAAGCTGCAGAGCACGTTCTACGCGCACTATCTTCTGGCCGAGAGTCCTATTCGTTCCCGCGAGCCATGAGCACACTCGTCGGTCTGGGTCGTTTGCTTCCGACAACGTTGCGCCGCAAAGTGATCAAGAAGGTCGTCACCTCGGCGTAGGTACCGCGACCGCAGTCGTTGGGATCGAGCTGTGGGCCGACCATCACGACGAGCCCCAACGCTGGGCCCGGTTTGCGACAACTGGCTTTGAACCACGCCAAACCCGGATATCTTTCTGCCCGCAAGGATCTGCTCACTGCCGAACCTCTAGAACTGAGACAGGCAAGTAGGAATCCGAATTGGGTAAGAATCTCTGTCGGGACTGCTGGTCTGCTCGACCGCAGGCGTCAACGTCGCTTACGTCCTTCGGCGGTTTTGGCGATGGGTTGGGTGGTACAGGCTGGGGCAGCCTGAATAGCCCTCCACCTGGCCTCGATTTAGACTCGCGCAAGTGGGACCGGATGAACTGCAGGTCGTACTTGGTCAGGTAGGGGTCACGGCGGGTCAATGGCATGGCCTTGGTGCCCAACTCGCCGCCGGTACAACGCCGCCGGCGTTCGGCCCGCCATTCCGAGCCACTACGGCGGCGGTAAGTGGTATCAACGCAGCAATCGGCGGCGCGGCGGCGGCATTCGTCGGACGAACTCAAGCCACCGCCGCCGGTGAGATGGCCGCCGTGACGCAGGTGACGGTGGTATAGATGCCGGCCACCTTGTCGCAAGTCCGGGCATGGAGCACCGAACACCTCGTCGATGCGGCCGGCTTCTGGACCAAGACCGCCGATCAGTGGGAAGACGTGTTCCTGCAGATGCGCAACCAGTCCTATGCCATCGCATGGCAAGGCGCCGGCGGTGACGCACTGCGGGAACGAACCAGCGCCGACCTGCCCATCGATAGCGCAAAAGCCGACCAGCTACGCCAGGCAGCAATGATTGCACGCAACGGCGTCAGCGACATCAGCGCAGTACAACGAAGATTCCTGTATGCCGTCGAGGGCGCCCAGAACGCAGGATTCACTGTCGGAGAAGACTTATCCGTCACCGACACCCGTACTAGCGCTACGGCCGCAGAGCAGGCCGCTCGTCAAGCACAGGCAGAAGGATTCGCGGGTGACATCCGTACTCGCGCCATACAACTAGAGGGGGCAGATCTAAAAGTTGCGGGTGAGCTGACCACCGCCACGGCTCATCTGGGAACCGTCGTGTTTACACCATCACCGAATCCGTCGGTTGATCAGCATGGTGACGGGGATCGTCGATCTACAGGTGATGACGAGGGCAACATTCGTGCCGTTGATTACGTCACTGGGGATGAAGTGCCCCAACGGCCACCGGAGGGGCCGGTGGCGCCGTTGCCGGACCCGTCGGCCACCCGATGGAACGGCCCGCCACCGGCGGGTGAAGCCGAAAGGACCGGCTACTGGGGGGTTGACCTCAGCCGCCCGTCCCCGGACGGTAGCGCGCTGCCTGCTCCGGCGCCCTACCGGTCTGCCCCACCTCCGTGCTCGTTCCTCGAGGGTGCCCCGTCAGGGGTGCTCACCGTGGATGGGCAGTCCGCGCAGTACAACGACGGTGTCGGCTTCGAGATGCAGAACGCCTACAAGTTCCGCATCTCTGGCACGGAGTTCACTGGTCAAACGCAAATGGTGCAGCTCGGCGACACGTGGTATCAAGCCCAGTGGCAACACTACTCATACGAGATGAACAAAATTCCGGTCATTTCTGGGTCTGGGCAGATTCCGGCGCTGCAACTGCCGATCATGAGCGAGGCCAACCAATGGACGCCGGTGAGCCTCGGCCAGATCGTGCAGGAAAGTGGCATGTATCCAAGCGGCACCTTCTACCTACCAAACGCCTTCGGGGATCCCCTGCAAGTCGTCGGCGGAACGCTCGAACTTGACACCCCGGTCGTTCCGGTCATGACTAGTGGCAGTTAGCAGACGCGCCGCGATCGGCGGCTTGGTGACGGCATTAGTCATCTGCATAGCAGCAGCGTCGTGGCTACTGCTGCAACATAATTCGACCAAAGCCGCGGACTGCCGCACCGTTCACGACATGCTGACGCACTCGACCAGCGACGTGCAGCAACTGACCGCATTGACGCTGGCCAACCCAGACGATCCGCAGGTAGCGATCACCGCATACAGCAAGCGTGTGCAGACTATGAGGGACTATGCCAACAACATCAATGAGGCAAGCCTATGGGGGAAAGCTCTGCACCTGGTCGAGCTGGACGCGACTATTGTTGAATTATGGAGTCAGACCGTAAGCCACCCACCGCCGACCGGCATCGATCAGGGCCAGATAAGTAGAGTTGAAGAGCAATTCGTGCAGGCCTACCAGCGCTACAACGATGAACACGATCGCACCGCTGCCGAGCTGCTAGCCAAATGCCCGAGGCAGGATGACTGAAATAGTTGCCGCCGTCGGCTGTTTCATGCTGATGGCCTTGTTTATTGCGGCCACTCTCTGGTACTTCAAACGGATCCGCGACGGCCGCGCCGACCCGGTTATCAACCCGAGCTGGCCGACCATGATGCGACCAACCAGCCCGCCCCCACCGTTGCACGATCCCGACACCGATTGAGACACACCGAGCAGGAACCTCCTGACGAATGACCGCCCGCGATAGCCGCAGGATGGTATACAGCCACTTCTGCGCATTGTTACGTCGCTTGCGTCCGGCGGCCGGGGTGTCGAGGTGTTCCTCTGAAACGAGGCATCCCGGATTAGCCAAGCCGGTCGATTTCATCGGCGGTATCGATGCACCGGGTAGTTCCGTGGGGCACCGCCAGGGTGGGGACACTGTGTGAACAACTCCGACGCAGACGTGCGCGCTGGCCAAGCCGAGTAGGCGAATCGGGCTTTGGTGATGTTTCAGCCGCGCTAGATAAGGCTCGGCACTCTGCCCTGCAACGTACTGCGGACCAGCTGCCGGACTGACGCAGAAAAAGGCCGCGCCCAGAAATCTGGATCGGGGCCTTCTACCTGCGGTCACACGAGTCGGACTCCTGCAATGAGATCTTCAGTTCACAGTTTTGAGGCGCCCGGTAGCCACCCGTGCGTGCCAAGTATCGAGGACAAACTCTGTGACGGTGACCGTTGCATTGAGCGCCAATCGAGCGTGCCTCGCAAGAGCCACGCTCCGGGTCGACTGCCCATGGCCAATTCCTAGCTCGTTGCGCAGTTCGGCCAAGGACTAGACAGTGGTGACGAGCGTGCGCAAGATCTGTTGCGCAGACTCACTTCCCTTAGCACTCTGGGGAACCGAATCTGCCTTCAACTCAAGCAGATCGGCGACGTGCCGATAGAGCTGGGGAATATCCTCCCGCTGCCCGTACGCCACACCAGTGTCCGTGGCCATGAAAAAGTAGCCACTGGTGGCCAAGTCGAGGTATCCAGTTTTGGCCAGATAAAAGTATCCACCCCGTGTTCGTCGTGTCGATCAGGAACTGTGGTCCCCGATGGTGACGGTGAAGGCGCCAACCAATGGCCATCACCACCGGGGAGTTCCATTGAAGTCTGTGAAGGACCGCATGGACATCATTTCTGCCGATCAACAGCTCGGGTCGTACCGGGCCGCCGCCGACGCGTGCGGCACCACGCATCGCACCGTCAAGAAGATCATCGACAAATTCGAGGCCGACCAGGCCGGCATACCGCCGGCACGGCGGGCCGAACGAGGGCACAACTACGATTCGGTGGCCGAGCTGGTCGCCGAACGTGTCGAGAAATCTGGAGGCCGGATCTCGGCCAAGCGGCTGCTGCCGATCGCCCGCACCGCAGGCTACCAAGGCTCGGATCGCAACTTCCGGCGTCTTGTTGCCGAGGCGAAGACGTTGTGGCGCAGCGCCAATCACTGCGGGCGCCGTCCAGCGGTATGGTCACCAGGGCAGTACCTGGTGATCGACTGGGCCCAAGCGGCACCGGGATTGTTCCTGTTCTGCGCGGTGCTGGCATTCTCCCGGTGGCGATTCGTGCGTTTCGCCGCCGACCAGAAGGCCTCGACCACGCTGGCGTTGATCGCCGAAACCCTGTCGGCGATCGGCGGGTCCCGGCGTGGGTGCTGGCTGATCGGATGGCCTGCCTCAAAGGCGGGTAGTCGCCAATGTGGTCGTCCCGACCCCGGATTACATCCGACTGGCCACCCATTACGGGTTCGCCCCGGACTTCTGTCACGCCAACGACCCACAATCCAAGGGCATCGTGGAGAACCTGTGCGGCTATGCCCAACGCGACCTGGCGGTGCCGCTGCTGACCCAGTCCGCTGTCGACGGCGTGCCGATCGACATCCGGGCCGCCAACGCCGCTGCGGCGGCGTGGTGCGACGAGGTCAATGCCCTGGCGCACTCGGAGATTCAGGCGATTCCCGACGAACGGTTGGTCTCCGAACGCCAAGTACTGCAACCACTTCCATCGTTGCGCTTACAGATCGGGGCGCCCACGGTGCTGCGCAAGGTCGACCGACTCTCCTGTGTGCGCTACGGCTCGGCCCGCTACTCGGTACCCACCCGGCTGATCGGCACCACCGTGGCAGTGGTGGTCGATCACGGCGCGGTCTGCCTGGTCGAACCGGCTACCGGGATGATCGTGGCCGAACACGAACTGGTCGCCCCAGACTCAGCGTCGATCCTCGATGAGCACTACGACGGGCCAAGGCTGGCACCGAGTCGGGGCCCGCGGCCCAAGACCAGCGTGGAGAAGCAGTTCTGCGCCCTCGGCGCGGACGCCGAGGCATTCCTCGTCGGCGCCGCGGCGATCGGCAACACCCGCCTAGGGCGTGTCTGCTTAATGTGAATGGTGTTTTGGCTGATGCTGTTTGGGTGATGCGGACGCATGCGATTTCTGATGATTTGTGGTCGCTGATCGTGGCGGTGTTGCCTGCGGGGCGGCGGCGTGGCCGGCCGTGGAACGATCATCGACGTACTCTGGAGGGCATTATCTGGCGTTACCGTACGGGATCTCCGTGGTGTGACCTGCCCGAGCACTTCGGTCCCTGGCAATCGGTGGCCGAGAGGCATCTACGCTGGTCGGTCGATGGCATCTACGCGCGGATCTTCGCGGCGATCGCCTCTGACCTCGACGCCGAGGACGCCGACCTGGGCGCACTGTTGTCGGTCGATTCGACCAGTGTGCGCGCCCACCAACACGCAGCCGGAGCGCCCCGGGCGCCGCACAGGGGGATCTGTCGAATTACAAGAAATATCTCGATGAGCCCGATGACCACGCCATTGGGCGTTCCCGCGGCGGGCTGACTACCAAGATCCACGCCTTGACCGACCAGCTGTGCAGTCCGGTCACCCTGGCACTGTCGGCCGGTCAAGCCGGTGATAATCCGATGCTTTGGCCATTGCTGGCCGCCCGGTGCAGCAACTCATACGCCCCGTTTCACCTGCTGGCGGACAAGGCGTACTCCCATGATTCGACGCGGGCACAGCTGCGCCGGCTCAAGATCGCCCATACCATCCCCGAGCGCAGCGACCAGATCACCCGCCGCAAAGCCAAAGGCCGCAACAGAGGACGGCCTCCGGGGTTCTCAGGCCGAATCTACAAGCACCGCAACACCGTCGAGCGAAGCTTCAACCGGCTCAAACACTGGCGCGCGGTCGCCACCTGCTACGACAAATACGCCCTGACCTACCTCGGCGGTGTCACCCTGGCCGCCATCATCACCTACCACCGCGTCCGCAATTAGCAGACAGGACCTAGCGCACTCGGGGGTGTGGGGCCCGCGCCCAGGGGGGCGGTCAAGGGGATGGCGGCGCTGGCGCCCCCGTCGAGTGCGGCGGGTTTGACGGTGGGGCCGGTAGCGAGTGTGGCCGCGGCGCGGGCGGCTTCAGTGGTGTCGGGGGTTACGGCGGGTGGTGGGGTGAACGGCATCGTCGGCATCGGTGGTGTGCCGGTGAAGGGCAGTGTGGGGTCCCCGCCAGGCGGTAGCGGTGGTAGCGGGGGTGGGGGTTTGGGGTCGTTGTGGGTGGGGGCTGCCGGTGGTCGGGGTGGTTGCACGGGCTCGGTGATTGTCCTGTTGGCGTATCCGGTCAGCACTTCCTCGGATTTCTTCTGACATTGCGCGTAGACCTTCATAAACGGTTTTTTATCGGGCACCCTGGGGTCACGAAGGACTTCTTCTAGCGTGGTGATATCCGCCAATGCCGGGTGTTGGCCAATGGCCCAGTGGTGGGCTTGTTCGAGGCCTGAGGCTTGTTTGGCCATCGTGGTACTCAACCGCGCCATCAGGCGCAGCCAGTCCCGGTGTTGATCGAATGCGGCCTGCACCGCGGTGGCCGCTTCACCTTCCCAATTCTCGAAGTCACGGAACCGGCCCAGGGCCTGCTGAATTGCCAGGTTGTAGGCATTCCAGTCATGGGCGAACTGCTTAAGCGATACACCCTGGTCGGGCTTGTTGAGGTTGATCGCGGCCAGTTTGACACCGGTATATGGAGACGGAGGCGCTGCTGGCGCGGTGGGGGTGTCGGCTAGCGCGGGCAGGGGCAGGTCCGTACCCGCGGGTATCGGCGGTGCTCCGATGCCGTGGCCGTCGGTGCCCAAAGCCGTTGCCGCGCCTTCGTCGATCTGTTCGTAGGCCTTGGCCGCATCCCTCATGAACTGCGCAAGCCGTTGCCGCGCTTGGGCGCCCGACTGCAGATAGGCACGCATGCTCGCGGCCGACAACGCCAACTGCGTGGCCCCCGCAACCGCCGGGTCCAGGGCGCACGCGGCCAACACCGCACCGCCGGGCGGATCAGCGATCGGGGCTTCCACCTCGGTGGCCCTGGCCACGATCTCGCTGGGATCCACCGCCAGCATCCACGGCTGCGACATGCCGAAACTCCTTCATCGTGCTATAGCTATAATCGTCGCTGAATTCGATGGTCCGCGCACCAAATTCCGGCACGATTATTTCAGAACTACCTTCTGAAATAAACCAGAATTAGATTCCAGGACATAAATCAGAACAACCTTCTGGGATAAAGCAGAATTGGCTTCTGGAATATGCTGCAGAAAGAACCTTGTATAAAACTTTGAAATAAACTATAACTTAGTTGCGCACAGCCATCTGGCAGCGGCTTTCCCCGGTGCGTGAAACGTTCGCGTTGAAGTGCCGAAGCCTTCACGGGCACCGCCGGCGCGCTTATTCCGCAAGTCGAATATCGCGGCGCTGGCGCATGCCATCGAGAACATATCGGAACAACGAGGTAGGGATAACGATGTTGTGGCACTCAATGCCACCGGAACTCAACACTGCGCGGCTGATGGTTGGCGCCGGAGCGGCGCCAATGTTGGCCGCCGCGATGGGATGGGAGGCATGGGCCGCGGCTTTGGACGCTCAGGCCGCCGAGGTGTCTGTGCGCTTGAACTCGCTCGGCGAGGCATGGACCGGAGCGGGCAGCGACAAGGCCATCGCCGCTGCCACGCCGATGGTGACTTGGCTGGCAACCGCCTCAGCGCAGGCCAAGATCAGGGCGAGCAAGGCTACCGCACAGGCCGCGGCCTACACCCAAGCGATGGCCGAGACCCCGTCGTTGCCAGAGATCGCGCAAAATCACGTCACCACCGCAGCGCTTACCGCGACCAACTTCTTCGGCATCAACACGGTGCCGATCGCGGTCAACGAGACCGACTACTTCGTGCGGATGTGGAACCAGGCCGCCGCGGCGATGGACCGCTACCAGGCCGAAACGATCATCAACACCATCTTCGACAAGCTTGAACCGATGAAACCGATCCTGGCGTCGGTGGGCCGATTCGTGACGAACGGACTGGATCAGGCGGCAAGGATCGCGCCGAGCGTCGCCCTGCCCTCCAAGGAAGCGATCGGGCAAACCGCCGCCCAGGTATCGGGCATGACCAGCTCCGCGCAGCAACTCGCCCAGCTGGTGCAGCAGACGACGACGCTGTTCAGCCACACCGGCGGTGCGGGTGCGGCGGTGAGCGACGCCGAGCAAGGTACGCAGGTGGGCCTGCTGGGCGTGAGCCCGCTGTCCAACCACCCGCTAGCGGGCGGATCCGGCCCCAGCGTCGGGGCCGGATTGATCCGCGCAGACTCGATGCCCGGATCAGCAGGGTTGCTGGCCCGCACCTCGCTGATGGCCCAACTGGTCGAGAAACCCACCGCAGCAATGGCGCCGACGCCCGCAAGCGCCGCACCCTCGGCCACCGCCGGCACCGCCCCCCTGGCGCCCATGGGTCACAGCGCACCCGCTGGCAGTGGCAGCCCCCGGCCAAGACCGGCCACCCGCACGCTGGTGCTGCCCGAACTCGACGAAACCGACCCGCACGGTTGGGACGCCGGCGAGGACTGGTGAACCGCACCTAATCCGCTCGCCGCGGAACCGACTCACCCATTGCCCCAACACGTGCACCAAGTGGGGAACCAGGGTCAGGTGTGCGGGCTCCGGATGGTTTCGAACTCCCGTCGCCAAGATCGAGCAACACGACGAGAAGAAACAGCTCGGCCGAAGCGCAAAGAGCAGATCCCCGAATCCATGTCCGGTTGCCTTGTCCTGCCTGCTGTGCCGGCTCCCGGTTGACCGGCGGCGCCGCCGGAACGACGGGAATGCCCGGTGCGGCAGGCGGAGGAACGGGAATCATTGCGGTGGGCTCAACACACGCGCTTTTGGGGCTGCGGCGAGGGGGCGGTCGCGGCACCGGCAGGCACCCGCTCTTGGGCAGTGGTGCCCGCTGCAGCGGCGCTGTCGAAATGGCCGAGCCGGCCGGTGATCCCCGACCCTCTTTTGAGTTGGCGGCCGGTGGCGGGGAGCGGACCCGCGAAGCCGCTCGAAACTTCGCGCAGACCGCGGAATACGTTGGGCTGGCGGGGTAGGCCGACCAAGGTGGGGATGGGCAAGTGGGGCGCGCCGAAATCGGGGAAGCCGGGACTTGGCGCGGTAGGCAGGCTGAATTCGGGCAAGCCGGGCAACTGCGCGAAAATTACTGCAGCATCCGGTATCTGGGGGATTGGCTGCGTGTCGTTGGGCAGGTCTGCGAGGGCATCAGCCAAGGGCTCAGCGGGCAGCCCGGCAACCGCGGGGGCCAGCGTCGGCAAGCTCGTCATCATGGTGGTCAGGCGCTGTGTCGTGTCTTGCATGCCGCTGGCGTTCCGCGACGTCGTGACCGCCAACGAGATCAGACCGCCAATCAGAGCGGCTAGCGCCACACTGCACAGGTCTAATGCGAGGAAGAACGAAACAGCTTGGCCGGTAGGCCCTTGCGCCTCGAGCGCCAGGCAACAGACGCCCAAACAGGCGACAAACACCTCCGCCGTGATCACGACGGACCGCACTCTCGTAACGGCATCGGACTGAGCTGCCACCAGGTCGCGGGTGTGACGGTCCAGATCGCCCATCATCTTCGCGCGCGCAGACTGCGCGAGGCTCTGGGCCGCATAGGTCTGCGCCGCACAACCCCGCCACCCGCCGCCGGGAACCAGGGCCGCGACCTGGGCACTGACTTCATCGAACATCGACCCACTACCCGCGTAGCGATCACCCGGATCAGGGAGTCCGTCGCCAACCAAGAACCGGACGCCGACGCAAACGTACTCGGTCGCATCGCAAATGACGGATCCCCGTCGCCACGCGGTCGGGAGATTGTCCACGATGCCCGGGAGACAGTGGCTCGCAACGGTCTTAACGCCGTCCATGCACATGATGAGGGGGTCCGCGATATCCGACGAAGTGTGGGTCATGGGTTTGACTCTCCTCTCGGGTTGTACGTCTAGCGGCTCTGGCTTGGGCTGACGACGGTTCGGCCGTTAGGGCTGTGCCGTTGGTGTCATCGAGCGGGGGCGGCCGCGGCGTCGACCGGAGCGCGCTCGTCGGTGGCGGTGCCCGCGGCGACGGCGTTGTCCTCGCCGTGGGGGTGGCGCTTGGCCGGGGTGGTGGGCTGTGAAACACCGTGCTGAGCCAGAGAGGAGATCATCTGCACTCGTTGCGCGGCGGTGTTGGCGAGTTGGTTGAGGCGGGCAACCCGTCCCGCGAGACCGGCTAAGGCGCCCGAAGGGTTGGGTAGGCAGGGAACGAGTCGGGCAGGCTGGGCATGCCGGCCAACCCGAGGATGGGCAAATGGGGCGCGCCGAAGTCGGCGAAACCGGGGCTCGGCGCGGTGGGCAGGCTAAGTTCGGGCCTGCCGGCCAGGTTCGCGAAAACGTCGGTGGTGTAGGGCGTTTCGGGGCGGGACGCGGTGTGGTGGGTAGCGTCGAATTCCGATGGGGGTCCGGCTGCACCGGAAACCCCGGCAATCTCGTCAGAACAATGAAGTAACCCGGTCACCGTCTCGGCCAGTGCCTTCGTCAGCAGATGCAGGCCGCTCGCATTCCGCGATGTCGTGCTCAGTAGAGCGAACAAGAAGCCCACGGCGGTAGCCAGCGCAATCGCACATACGGTTAGCGCGACCTGAAGCGACAACACCTGGCCGGCCGGCCCCAGCGTTTCCCAGTAAAGGCAACAAGCGCCCGTCCTTCCCACCACGGCCATCTCTGCCCCGACGATCCAGCGAGCGGTCTTGACGGCATCGGCCTGGGCGGAGACCAGCCCGGCGGTGAGACGGTCGAGGTCACCGATAAGCTTCGCGCGTTGCGACTGAGCGAGGTTGTTGGCTGCATAGGTCTGCGCCGCGGCGCCGCGCCAGCCGCCGCCGGGGACGAGATCCGCGATCTGGGACCTGGCCCCGTCGAACATCGACGCACTGCTCAGCAAGTCATCACCGCTATCAGGGAACCCAAGTCCGAGGTATGTCAGCACGCTGCCAAGCAGCGTCTCGGTCCCAAGACAGATGAGCGATCCCCGCAACAGCCGCTTCGGGGCATCTTCGGCCATCTCTTCCGCCGGGCCGTTCGGCCAGTTCGGCGGCCGCTCACTGACCCACTCCCCGTTAACGAAATACTGGCCGCACTCCTCCCCTCCGGGCCCATATGTAATGGTTTCTCCGTTCGGGAAGAGTTTCTGCTGGTTCGCCAGCCAACGTTCTACGTAGTCCGACGGCATGGGTTCTATGGGCGCGGTCATGGCCCGACTTCTCTTATCGATCTGATCTTTGTGTTGCTGTGGTCCGCGCTGGTGGCGGGCTTGGTGGCGGGGCTATGGCGTGCTGGCACGACCCGGCGGTCCGTCCTGCCGTGTCTGAGCCATGCCGAATCATTCTCCTTAGTGCTATAGCCATTATCGCCCGGCGAATTCAGTCGTTTCTGCACCAGACTCCCCGGCCTCGGGAATGGAATTGCGTTCCAGGATGAATCAGAAGTAGTTTCTGAAATAAAATGGCTATGCAAACGAACCGGACTTTACTTCGGAAATGCGAGTCGCAGGGCGTTTTCGTCTAAATGGACAACGCCGTTATCGAAGTATCCGCGCTAGCCCCGCTGGGGGGTGCCGACGCGCGGTGGGTGGTGTTGGGTTCGGCCGGTCGCAGTCGTGACCGGCGCACGCTCGTCGGTGCTGGTGCTCGCGGCGGCGCCGGTGCTGTCGGCCCCGGTGCGCTGTTGGGCAAGCGAAGAGACCATCTGGGCCTGTTGAGCCGCGGCGGTGTTCAGCTGGCCCAGGGCTGCGGTAACCCGATTCATTGCAGCCAGTTCGCCGCCGGTGGGCATCGTGGGCATGCCGGCCAAGGTGGGGATGGGCAAGTGGGGCGCACCGAAATCGGCGAAACCGGGGCTCGGTGCGCTGGGCTGGCTGAACTCGGGTGAGTCGGGTAGGCCGGGTAGGCCGGTCAAAATCATGGCGGCATCGGTGGTCTGAGGAACGGCCCCGAGGTCCTCGGCAAGTCCGGCGGTACGCCACGGCAAATTTTGCGCGGCTCCATCGGATGCCGACGGGGGAACGGCCGCGTCGGCCAGCGCGGGAACCTGGCCAGACCAATTCGGCAAATTGGTCATCATGTCGGTCAATCTTTGCGTGAGCACCTGCAAGCTCCGCCGATTCCGATCACTGGCAATACCGCCGTACGCCAGCAGGCCGAACCAGCTGGTCAGCGCCCCGATGCACACGACCCCGGCGATGTTTTGTGACAGTCGCCAGCCCGCCGGTCCCAGCGCCCCCTCAATGTAGAGACACACCGCGCCCGCACAGGCAACGATGACCATCAACGCAATCACGCTGGTGCGAACGGTTTTAACGATTTCGGCTTGAGATGCCACCAGGCCGGCGGAGAGGCGGTCAAGATCACCCATCAGCCGCGCGCGTTGTGACTGCGCGAGAGTCTGGGCCGCATAGGCCTGCGCCGCGATGCCCTGCCAGCCCTCCTCGGGAACCAGAGCCGCGATCTGGCCGCTGAGTTGGTCGAACATCACCCCGCTGCGCACGACGCTGTCACCCTTCTCGGGGGGTGTTGGATGCGCCAAAGCGTAGATCAACGAGGCGAAGAGGACGGCCTCGGTGCAGGCGCACATCACTGATCCAGGTTCGCCACGTAATTCCGGTTCCGGCGGGTTGTTGTTTCCGCCAGGCACCGGCGCATCATTACCTGCTGGATTGAAAGGCTGCATGCTGCAAAGTTCCTTCTGATCTGGTGTTCTCGTTGCTGCGGTTCAGGCTGTGCCGGCTCGCCTCGATGGGCTTACCGGAGGTGCGCTCGAATGGATTCTCGTTCGGCGTGCCCAAATTTCTATCCGCCGTGCATATCTATTATGGGTGACTAAATGCGGTGATCCCCACACCAATTTTCAGCCAAGAAAGCAGAACGGCCTTCCAAGATAAATCAGAATTACGTTCTGAAATAAAACGATATGTACGGCTTCTGATACATTTCGTCAAGGCGACCTGGCGGGGCAAGTGTTAAATAGACAATGCGGTTGTCGCCACAGCGCGGGTGTGCCCACTCGTTGGATCCCGCGATTCGTATGGCGATCACGGCGACGCGGGGGTGTGGGTGTGTCGGCGCGATCAACAAGCATTGGACCGGGCGCTAGAGGCGGTGATCTAGGCAAACCCAACGGGCCGGAGTCGGCGGTGTGGTTGTCATGGTTGTCGTTGTCGCGCTCACCGGCCACGGCCGGGTGTGTCCCATCACACTCCCGCGGACTGTCGATGGACGCTGAACTGGGGTCGGTCCAGAATCGGCCGCTAGCTATTGGGCGGGGTGGGGCGAATCGCCCAGCGGGACCGCCAGTCTTAGGTTTTTCTTAATATTGCGCAAACATGACCGGTGGCAACCGGGGGATGTCGTGGCGTCGTGGCCATGGCGCGTGCACGGTGATCCCAAAATTCCCGCACGATAACTGCCACGCCTTATCGTGGAACGTGTTGCCGAAGTGACTGCTGTGTGACGCGGTCTCCGATGTGGACGAGTGCGCTTCGGCGCCGGTCCAGCAAATTAGTCTAAGCAGTTACTGTGGCTCGTCGCGGGGTTGGGGGCGGCGGTTGACGCGCCGATAATTCACCGGAAAACGGCACGTTAGCGCGGCCTTCGATCATTGGCTGCGCTGACCGTACGGCATCGCCACTGGGCGGGTTACCATTGGTAAGTTGGCATGTCAGGCGGGTTTTGTCATATCGTTTTACGACTTGTCGTGATCGGTTACAGGGGCACCGTTCAGCGCTGCACGGACGAATCCCTGACTGGATCATCCCGCACGAGGTCCAGCCTATCGACAAGACCGAAGGGGCCAACGCGGGCAACGTCGGGGCGAGGTGGCCTACGGGCTGCTGGTGAGGCCGCGCAGTTAAGTCTGCTGAAGGGTTAGGTGGGTATGACGCCCAAGCGCGTCGGGCTATACAACCCCGCATTCGAACACGATTCGTGTGGGGTAGCCATGGTGGTCGACATGCATGGCCGGCGGAGCCGCGACATTGTGGACAAGGCGATTACCGCGCTGCTCAACCTGGAACACCGGGGCGCTGCTGGTGCCGAGCCGCGCAGCGGTGACGGTGCCGGCATCTTGATTCAGGTCCCGGATTCATTCCTCCGGGAGGTCGTCGACTTCGAGCTACCGGCCCCGGGCAGCTACGCCACCGGCATCGCCTTCCTACCGCAGTCATCCAAAGACGCGGCCGCGGCCTGCGCGGCCGCCGAGAAGATCGCCGAAGCCGAAGGCCTGCAGGTGCTGGGCTGGCGCAACGTGCCCACCGACGACTCGTCGCTGGGCGCACTTTCACGCGACGCAATGCCGACTTTCCGCCAGGTTTTCCTGGCCGGAGCCTCCGGCATGACCCTGGAACGGCGCTGCTACGTCATCCGCAAACGGGCTGAGCACGAGTTGGGGACCAAGGGCCCCGGCCAAGACGGCCCGGGCCGGGAGACCGTGTACTTCCCCAGCTTGTCCGGCCGGACGTTCGTCTACAAGGGCATGTTGACCACCCCACAGCTCAAGGCGTTCTACCTGGATCTGCAGGACGATCGGCTGACCAGTGCCTTGGGGATCGTGCACTCGCGGTTCTCGACCAACACGTTCCCGTCCTGGCCGCTGGCGCATCCCTTCCGGCGCATCGCCCACAACGGGGAGATCAACACCGTCACCGGCAATGAGAACTGGATGCGGGCCCGCGAGGCGTTGATCAAGACGGATGTCTTCGGCACCGAAGCAAACGTGGAGAAGCTGTTCCCCATCTGCACCCCGGGCGCGTCTGACACCGCGCGTTTCGACGAGGTGCTCGAACTGCTACACCTGGGCGGGCGCAGCCTGGCCCATGCCGTGTTGATGATGATCCCGGAAGCCTGGGAACGCCACGCGAGCATGGACCCGAGCAGGCGGGCGTTCTACCAGTACCACTCCTCGTTGATGGAGCCGTGGGACGGCCCGGCGTCGATGACATTCACCGACGGCACCATCATCGGCGCGGTGCTGGACCGCAACGGCTTGCGCCCGTCGCGGATCTGGGTCACCGAGGACGGCTTGGTGGTGATGGCCTCCGAGGCTGGCGTGCTGGACCTCGACCCGTCGACGGTGGTGCAGCGGATGCGGTTGCAGCCGGGCCGGATGTTCTTGGTCGACACCGCGCAAGGCCGCATCGTCGCCGACGAAGAGATCAAAGCGGAGCTGGCTGCCGAGCATCCCTATCAGGAATGGCTCGACAACAACTTGATTCCGCTGGAGAAGTTGCCGTCGGGCGAATACGCCCGGATGGCCCATGAGCGGGTGGTCCTGCGGCAGCTGGTTTTCGGCTACACCTACGAGGAACTCAACCTGCTGGTGGCGCCGATGGTCCGGGCCGGTGCCGATCCGATCGGGTCGATGGGCACCGATACCCCGATCGCGGTGCTGTCGCGGCGTCCCAGGATGCTCTACGACTATTTCCAGCAGTTATTCGCACAGGTGACCAACCCCCCGCTGGACGCGATCCGCGAAGAGGTGGTGACCAGCCTGCAGGGCACCACCGGTGGTGAGCGTGACCTGCTCAACCCCGACGAGAACTCCTGCCACCAAATCCAGCTGCCCCAGCCGATTCTGCGAAACCACGAGCTGGCCAAGCTGATCAACCTCGACCCCGAGACTGTGATCAACGGGCGGCCACACGGGATCAAATCCAAGGTGGTTCGTTGTTTGTACCCGGTCGCCGAGGGTGGCGCCGGGCTGGCCGCCGCGCTGAATGAGGTACGTGCCCAGGCGTCGGCGGCGATCGCCGATGGCGCCCGGATCATCGTGTTGTCGGACCGCGAGTCCGATGAGCGGAAGGCACCGATCCCGTCCTTGCTTGCAATTGCCGGGGTTCATCACCACCTGGTACGCGAGCGCAGCCGCACCAAGGTCGGGCTGGTGGTCGAATCCGGCGACGCCCGCGAGGTTCATCACATGGCGATGCTGCTCGGCTGCGGCGCAGCGGCGGTGAACCCCTATCTGGCCTTCGAGTCGATCGAGGACATGCTCGACCGGGGGGTCATCGACGGCATCGACCGCAACACCGCGTTGAGCAACTACGTCAAGGCCGCCGGCAAAGGCGTGTTGAAAGTTATGTCCAAGATGGGCATTTCGACGCTGGCGTCCTACACCGGGGCACAGCTGTTCCAGGCGGTAGGGGTGTCCGAAGAAGTCCTCAACGAGTACTTCAGCGGACTGACCTGCGCCACTGGCGGGATCACCCTCGATGACATCGCCGCCGATGCCGCCACCCGCCACACGCTGGCCTACCTGGACCGGCCAGACGAACGCGCACACCGAGAGCTTGAAGTGGGTGGGGAGTACCAGTGGCGTCGCGAAGGCGAGTACCACCTGTTCAACCCCGAGACCGTTTTCAAGCTTCAGCACTCCACCCGCACCGGCCAATACAAGATTTTCAAGGAGTACACCCGCCTGGTCGATGACCAGAGCGAACGGATGGCCTCGCTGCGCGGACTGCTTAAGTTCCGGGCCGGCGTGCGGCCCCCGATACCGCTGGACGAGGTGGAGCCCGCCAGCGAAATCGTGAAGCGCTTCTCGACCGGAGCGATGAGCTTCGGGTCCATATCGGCCGAGGCGCACGAGACGCTGGCGATTGCCATGAACCGGCTGGGCGGCCGGTCAAACAGTGGTGAAGGCGGCGAGGACGTCGGGCGATTCGAGCAGGATCCCAATGGGGACTGGCGTCGCAGCGCCATCAAGCAGGTCGCCTCGGCGCGTTTCGGCGTCACCTCGCATTACCTGACCAACTGCACCGATATCCAGATCAAGATGGCGCAGGGCGCCAAGCCCGGTGAGGGAGGCCAACTTCCGGGGCACAAGGTCTATCCCTGGGTGGCGAAGGTGCGCCACTCCACCCCGGGTGTCGGCCTGATCTCGCCGCCACCGCACCACGACATCTACTCCATCGAGGATCTGGCGCAGCTGATCCACGACCTGAAGAACGCCAACCCATCGGCACGGGTGCACGTCAAGCTGGTCTCCGAGAACGGGGTGGGGACGGTCGCCGCCGGCGTCTCGAAAGCCCACGCCGACGTGGTGCTGATCTCCGGGCACGACGGCGGTACGGGTGCGACGCCACTGACGTCCATGAAGCACGCCGGTGCGCCCTGGGAGCTGGGTCTGGCCGAGACGCAGCAGACGTTGCTGCTCAACGGATTACGTGACCGGATCGTGGTTCAGGTGGACGGTCAGCTCAAGACCGGGCGCGACGTGATGATCGCGACGCTGCTCGGTGGCGAGGAGTTCGGTTTTGCGACCGCCCCGCTGGTGGTGGCCGGCTGCATCATGATGCGGGTGTGTCACCTCGACACCTGTCCGGTCGGCGTGGCCACCCAGAATCCGTTGCTGCGGGAGCGGTTCACCGGAAAGCCCGAATTCGTGGAGAACTTCTTCATGTTCATCGCCGAAGAAGTGCGCGAATACATGGCGCAGTTGGGCTTCCGCACCATCAACGAGGCTGTCGGCCAAGCGGGGGCACTGGACACGACGCTGGCGCGGGCGCACTGGAAGGCGCACCGGCTGGATCTGACGCCCGTGCTGCATGAGCCTGAGTCGGCGTTCATGAACCAGGACCTGTACTGCAGTTCCAGCCAGGATCACGGGCTGGACAAGGCGCTCGACCAGCAGCTGATCGTGATGAGCAGGGAGGCGCTGGATTCCGGCAAACCGGTCAGGTTCGCCACCACCATCAGCAACGTCAACCGCACGGTCGGCACCATGCTTGGTCACGAGGTGACCAAAGCCTATGGCGGCCAAGGCTTGCCGGACGGAAGCATCGGTATCACATTCGAGGGATCCGCTGGCAACAGCTTCGGTGCGTTTGTGCCGAAGGGGATTACCTTGCGCATCTACGGCGACGCCAACGACTACGTCGGCAAAGGACTCTCGGGCGGCCGGATCGTGGTGCGGCCATCGGATAATGCGCCACCGGGTTATGTCGCCGAAGACAACATCATCGGGGGAAATGTGATCCTTTTTGGTGCCACCAGCGGAGAGGTATTCCTGCGCGGCGTGGTGGGTGAGCGCTTTGCGGTTCGCAACTCCGGGGCTCATGCCGTGGTTGAGGGCGTCGGCGATCACGGTTGTGAATACATGACCGGCGGCCGGGTCGTCATCCTTGGCCAGACCGGCCGCAACTTCGCCGCCGGAATGTCGGGCGGTATCGCCTACGTCTACGACCCCGACGGCGAACTGCCGGACAACCTGAACACCGAGATGGTCGATGTCGAGACGCTCGATGACGATGATTCCGAGTTCGTGCACGGCATCGTCCAGGCTCACGTCGATGCCACCGATTCCGCTGTGGGCCAGCGCGTCCTGGCCGACTGGCCGCAGCAGCAACGGAATTTCGTCAAGGTGATGCCGCGCGACTACAAACGGGTGCTGCAGGCGATTGCCGAGGCCGAACGCGACGGTGTGGATATCGACAAAGCGATCATGGCGGCTTCGCATGGCTGACCCGACCGGCTTCCTGAAATACACGCATCGCGAACTGCCGACCCGTCGGCCCGTCCCGTTGCGGCTACGTGACTGGAACGAGGTCTACGAGGACTTCGACAACGAGACGCTGCGTGAGCAGGCGACTCGCTGCATGGACTGCGGTATTCCGTTCTGCCACAACGGATGTCCGTTGGGCAACCTGATACCGGAATGGAACGACCTGGTGCGCCAGGGGCGTTGGCGCGATGCAATCGAACGGCTGCATGCCACCAACAACTTTCCGGACTTCACGGGGCGGCTATGTCCGGCGCCGTGCGAGCCGGCGTGCGTGCTCGGGATCAACCAGGATCCGGTGACGATCAAGCAGATCGAGCTCGAAATCATCGACAACGCCTTCGATGAAGGCTGGGTGAAGCCACTGCCGCCGCAGACGCTGACCGGTAAGACGGTTGCCGTTGTGGGCTCCGGTCCGGCCGCTCTGGCGGCCGCGCAGCAGCTCACCCGGGCCGGGCACAAAGTCACCGTCTTCGAGCGTGAGGACCGCATCGGTGGTCTGCTTCGCTACGGCATCCCCGAGTTCAAGATGGAAAAGCGTGTTCTGAATCGGCGGCTCGAGCAGATGCAGGCTGAGGGCACCGAGTTCCGGGCCGGCGTCAACGTCGGGGTTGATATCACGGCCGAGCAGCTGCGCGCCGATTTTGATGCGGTCGTGCTGGCCGGTGGTGCCACCGCGTGGCGGGATCTGCCCATCCCCGGCCGGGAGCTGGATGGCGTCCATCAGGCGATGGAATATTTGCTGTGGGCCAACCGGCTGCAGGAGGGCGACGACGTGCTGGGGCCCGACGGGCAACCACCGATTACCGCACAGGGCAAGAAGGTCGTCATCATCGGCGGCGGCGACACCGGCGCGGACTGCCTGGGCACCGCGCACCGCCAAGGTGTGGCCAACATTCACCAGTTCGAGATCATGCCGCGTCCGCCGGAAGCCCGCGCTGCGTCGACCCCGTGGCCGACCTACCCGCTGATGTATCGGGTGTCCGCGGCACACGAAGAGGGCGGCGAGCGGGTGTTCTCGGTCAACACCGAGAAGTTCATCGGTGACGATGGGCGGGTGCGCGCGCTCAAGGCGCACGAAGTCGCGATGCACGACGGCAAGTTCGTCAAGGTCGAAGGGTCAGACTTCGAATTGGAGGCCGACCTGGTTTTGCTGGCGATGGGCTTCGTTGGTCCGGAGAAGCCCGGTCTGCTCACTGACCTCGGGGTCAAGCTCACCGACCGCGGAAACGTGGCCCGCGGCGACGACTTCGAGACCTCAGCACCGGGGGTCTTTGTTGCCGGAGACATGGGTCGTGGCCAGTCATTGATCGTCTGGGCGATTGCCGAAGGCAGGGCCGCGGCGGCCGGAGTGGACCGCTATTTGATGGGTTCCACGGCGTTGCCAGCCCCAATCAAACCGACCGCAGCACCGCTTCAATAATCACAACAGCCACATTAGAAACATTTGATAATTGCTCGGCGCGTCGTTTTCGGTTTGCCAGAGCCGGGGTGTCTAATTGGCCGATCTGGGCTCCGTCACATAGACGTCGCACATGGGGTCCAGGTAGTTTGTCCGATCACAGGGAGTGTCACTGTGCGTAGTAACCCGTTACCCCGGTCAAGGATGGGGCGAATCGCCTGTTCATGGTTTCGCCACCCAGTCAAAAGCCACGGGTTTCCTGCCAAACACGAGCGCCTGGCAACGGCCGAAGAGCTGCTGCGGTTCGCGGTCTAGCGCCTGGCCCGGCGCACTTGCCGGCGCCAAACGGTTTTGCTCGACTTCATCGAGTTGTTATTAGAAGCATCGCTTATCCGTCAATTAATCCCGACTCGCGGATAGCCTCGGCCATCGGCTCCAGCACGGCCGGGTCATGCGGTGGCGCGATATAGACGATTCCCAGATCGAATCCCTCGGCCGCCAGCGCGGCGGCGTTCTCGATCACCTGCCCGAAGTTGCGCTCCGGCGCCAAACCCAGGTGGGCTGAAAGCGTGATCTCTTTCGGATCGCGCCCGATATCGGCGCAATGTGCCGCCAATACATCGCGCTTGCGAGCAAATTCCTCGGGAGTTCCGCCCGCAAAATTCCAGTGTTGGGCATAGCGGGCGGTGATCCGCAGCGTACGTTTCTCCCCGCTACCGCCGATACAAATCGGCGGGCGCGGACGCTGCGGGCCCTTGGGCTCGTTGCGCGCGTCCTCGAGCTGGTAGTACTTCCCGTCGAAGGTGGTGCTCGGTTGGCTCAGCAGCCCGGTCAGTACCGCGCAGGCTTCCTCGAATCGGTCGAAGCGTTCCTTGACGCTGCCCAGCTCGATTCCGTAGGCACTGGACTCCTCCTCGTTCCAGCCGGCGCCAATCCCTAGCTCGAGTCGCCCATGGGAAATGATGTCGAGTGCGGCGGCCATGTTGGCCAACACCGCGGGATGGCGATAGTGAACGCCGGTCACCAGGGTGCCTAGCCGCAGCCGGGTGGTGGACTGAGCCAGCGCGGTCAGCGTTGTCCACCCTTCCAGGCAGGGGCCGGTGGGGTCGCTGAAGATCGGATAGAAGTGGTCGAAGGTCCAACCGGATTCGTAGACGTCGATGCCAGATGCTGGCGGTCTGCCAGACCGCCAGCATCTGCTCCCAGGTGGTATTCTGCGGTGAGGTCTTGAAAGAGAAACGCATGCCTTCGACGGTAGTCGCGGCGCAACTGCCGCAAACGACCGCGCAGGTCAACGGTCACCGTGCGTATGGCTTGCCCTGCGCGCCAGCGGTTTTAGACCTACTGACCGCGAAACCTCGCACACTTGCCTGCGAGCAATAGTGCCCACGGAGAAGGGACCAACGCCTCCTGCCGCCCGCACGCGTTTTAACTAACGTCGGTGTTGGCCGGCAAAGCTTGAACGTCGACCACATGCGGTAGCGATGCGCGAGCAGGGAGGTTGTCTATGTCGACCGAGTCCACGAGCCCGGCAATTGTGGTCGGCGTCGACGGCTCGCCGGCGTCCACGTTGGCGGTGGAGTGGGCCGCGCGGGACGCTGAGATGCGTAATGTGCCGCTGAAGGTGGTGCACGTCTTCGCGCCCATGGTGACTCCCGCTAACGGATGGGCAGACGTTGCGATGCCCGCCGACTATGCACGCTGGCGAGAAGACCAGGCGCACCAGATTGTGCAGCAGGCCCACGCGGTGGCGGTCGACGCGGCCGCGCCGGGTCGGGCAGCGCACGTCACGAGCGAGGTGCGCTATGCCGCGATCGTGCCCGCCATGGTGGAGCTGTCCCAGCAGGCCGAGATGGTCGTGGTGGGTCGCCGCGGCCAGGGCGGGGTGGCTAGTGCCCTGCTGGGGTCGGTCAGTTCTGGGCTGGCCCACCACGCACATTGCCCCGTTGCCATCATCCATGACGACGAAGCGCTGCCACCGCGTTCCGCACAGGCGCCGGTGCTGGTGGGCGTCGATGGCTCGCCCACCTCGGAGTTGGCCACCGAGATCGCTTTCGACGAGGCATCTCGGCGCGGCGCGGAATTGGTGGCATTGCACGCTTGGACCGACATGGGTCCCCTCGACTTCCCGAGCATCAATTGGGCGCCGATCGAGTGGAGCAACATCAAGGACCAGGAGGAAGAAGTCCTAGCGGAACGCCTTTGCGGCTGGCAGGAACGCTATCCCGATGTGGTTACGCACAAGGTTGTGGTGAGCGACCGACCAGCACCTCGGCTGCTCGAACACGCCCACGACGCTCAGCTTGTGGTTGTGGGCAGCCACGGCCGCGGTGGGTTCCCCGGCATGCTGCTCGGCTCGGTCAGCCGAGCGGTCATCAACTCGGCACGGATTCCGGTCATCATCGCCCGCACACCCCCAAACTCCTGAGGCCAAGCCGCGGTTAGGCCAGCATCGGGTCCACCGCAGCGCGGGGGACCCGATGCTGGCGAGCGCCGGCCGCTTCGGGCAGCAGTTCCCCCGGGCTGAAGAAGAACGCGATCCCGTCATTGGAGATGGCGAAATTCTGGTAGTTCTTCGGGTCCAGACCGGCGCTGGATGCGATCACCACCTGCTCCTCGGACTGCTTTAACAATTCGCTTTCCACGATTGGGAAAACGACCTTCAGCGGATCGGTTTCAGGCTGCCACAACTTGTCCCAAGTGATCGGCTTGCGATAGGCCTGGTCCCAATTGAACGCCTTATATGTGGTTTGGGGGCGCGGGCCACCGACGTTTTGATAAATCTTGAGCACCACGCTCTGCGTTCCCCGCGGAGGAATCGCCGACTCGTAATTGGTCGAGGTGATGTCGAGCTCGTAGGGTGCGTCGCGGGCAGTGGAGGATTTCGCCTTGTCGAGGAAATGTTCGCTCGTCTCGCGGACGAAGCTTTCCAGCGACTTCCCGTCGGGGTAGTTGCTTGGCAGGCTGATATCGACGGTGTAGCCGGGTTCGGTCATCTGAATCTTGCACACCTCGCCGGTGGTGGTCCCTTTGAGTTCGTCGCAGTAGCTCTTGGGTGGCGCGGCTGCGGCGAGGCCGGTAGAGCCGAAGAGCGTGGCAAACGTGATCAGCACGAACATCATGATGTGACGCATTTCGAAATTCCTCCTGGAGCACATCGCGGCGCGACGGCGTAGACACAAGGGATTGGCTTGCCGCGAGATTTGCATCGACGACAAGGCGGGGCCAGCTGGTGCGGACCCCGGTGACCGACGTGACCCAAGCTAGCAGATCATCTGGATTTGGCCGCTAACGCGCAGCAGACGACCGGCGCGCAGGCCAGCGGGGCCGTGCGGCTCCCGGCGGTTTAGGTGAGGCCTGCCCTTAGCCCGCGGGTTATCTCCTCGGGCATGATCGGGCTCTCGGCCGGCCCACAATTGCAGCTGAAGCCGCCGAAGGGGTTGGGCTCTTCGATGACTTCATCGGGACTGGCGGCGGCCGGTGTCGCCCCAACCAGGCAACCGATAATGACGGCAGCGCCAACCAACACCATTCTCATCGCGGGGCGCTTCAGAATGGGGAATCCCGCGTTTGGCCGTTCGTGCTTCACGATCGACATGACGGCCTCTCCTTCAGAATTGTCGGTATCTCACGGACGACTAACTCGTCACGCAGCTGAATTCGACGGTATTTGCCGGGTGATCGCCGGTTCAAGCAAATGGGTCACACACATGCAAAATCCATAACCACCGCGGTGCCCGATGGCGTGACGTCGGAGAACGCCATGAAGCCGGGGGCGCAACTAGTCTCCATACAACGATGAGCCACATCCTTGGGGTCGACACCGCCATCACGCTGGTGGCGGCGGGAGCCATCTTTCTGCTAGCCCTGGCGCTCGGAGTGTGGAAGTACCGGCAGGTCATGGTCAGCGATGGGCACCGGGCGCACGTTTACGTCGATATCGCGCATCGGGCCGCGCTGCTCTACGCGTTCGCGACGCTGCTGGTTGCCGTCTTCGTCGAGCTGAGCGTCTGGCCAGCGTGGCTCAATCTCACGGCGGCGATGGTCATGGTGTTCTTTTTCGTCGCTGCGATCGCGACATACATCTTCCACGGCGCGCGTCGTGACACCGAGAATCAGTTCGATCCTGCTGTGCCGGGGACCGGCGTGTTCATGGTCTCGCTCATGCTGGGTGAGATTGGGGGCTTCGCGGTGGTCTTCGTGGGGTTCATCGTCGGTCAGCTGAGGTGAGCGACAAGGCATGGATCCGGTAGCCGCACTTCGGCAGATCGCCTACTACAAGGACCGAAGCCGTCAGGACCCCAGACGGGTCATCGCCTATCGCAACGCCGCCGACATCATCGAAAGACTGGACGAGGATGCGCGCCAGCGGCATGGCAGGGCCAACAGCTGGCAGTCGCTGCCGGGCATCGGTCCCAAGACCGCAAAGGTCATCAGCCAAGCGTGGTCCGGTCAGGAGCCCGATCTGCTGGTCGAACTGCGGTCTGCGGCGCAAGATCTGGGCGGCGGTGAGATTCGCGGCGCGCTGCGTGGGGATCTGCACCTGCACTCGGAGTGGTCGGACGGCTCGGCGCCGATCGAGGAGATGATGCAGACCGCGGCGGCGTTGGGTCATGAGTATTGCGCGCTAACCGACCACTCGCCGCGGCTGACGATCGCCAACGGGCTGTCGGCAGAGCGGTTGCGCAGGCAGCTCGATGTCATTGACGAACTGCGCGAGAGGTTCGCCCCGATGCGCATCCTCACCGGAATCGAGGTCGACATTCTCGAGGACGGCAGCCTCGACCAGGAACCCGAGCTGCTCGACCGTCTCGACATCGTGGTGGCCAGCGTGCACTCGAAGCTCTCGATGGAGTCGGCGGCGATGACTCGGCGGATGGTGCGGGCCGCTTCCAACGGTCATGCCGATGTGCTCGGCCACTGCACGGGCCGGTTGGTGACGGGCAACCGTGGCATCCGGCCCGAATCCAAATTCGACGCCGAAGCGGTGTTCACCGCCTGCCGTGACCACGGCACCGCGGTGGAGATCAACTCGCGTCCGGAGCGGCGCGATCCGCCTACCCGGCTACTGAACCTGGCCCGCGACATCGGCTGTGTCTTCAGCATCGACACCGACGCACACGCACCCGGCCAGCTGGACTTCCTCGGCTACGGCGCTCAGCGCGCGCTCGACGCGGGAGTTCCGGCCGATCGCATCATCAATACCTGGCCGGTCGACAGACTTCTCGACTGGGCTTCAGTCCGATAGACGGTGCACCTCCTGGTCCGGGGCCCGGCCCACCAGCACCGCGCGGGTGAGCGCGGAGTTGCCGTATCGACGCCGAATCCGGTCCACCGCCGCGTCAATGGCCTTGGGCTCGCCGCCGAACAGCAGCATCAGTTGCTGGGCACCGCCGGGGTCGATGCTGGACACGGCGAAGCCGACCAGCGTCAATCCCCGCTGCGCGATAGCCGGCGCGGCCGAGCACACCAGCTGTCGCGCCGCGGCGAGGATCGGCTGGGTAAACGACGTTGCCCACGGCAACGTGTGGGACCGGGTCGCCCGGCTGAAATCGTCGAATCGCAGCCGCAGCACCACGGTTCGGCCGGTGCGGCCGGCAGCTCTCATCCGGCCCGTGATTCTGTCGATCAACGTGACCACCACCGCGTCCAACTCCGCCGGCGACAGGGCGTTGCCCGCTCGCCCCAGTGCGCGCCGGGCGCCCACCGAACGCCGTCGCACACCGGTGCTCACCCGGCGCCGATCGATGTTGCGGGACAGGGCATACAGCTGGCGCCCCATCGCCGCACCCAGCATCGAGCTCAGTGCCGATTCGCTGAGCTCGGCGACGTCGGCGACGGTGCACAGGCCGTGCGACTGCAGTTTCGCGGCAGTCTTGGCGCCCACTCCCCAGAGCCGGCGCACCGGCAGGGGGTGCAGGAATGCCAGCTCATCTTCCGGCGGCACCAGCAGCAAGCCGTCCGGCTTGGCCTCTTGGCTGGCGACTTTGGCCAGAAACTTCGTCCGCGCCACGCCGACGGTGATGGGCAGCCCGACCCGCCCGCGTACGTCTTCCCGCAGCCGCGCCGCGATCTGCACCGGTGTGCCCGAGACCCGGCGCAAGCCGGCCACATCGAGAAACGCCTCATCCACCGAAAGCGGCTCCACCAGTGGAGTGCAGTCGCGGAACACCTCGAACACGGCAGCACTGGCCCGCATGTAGGCGCGCATACGCGGTGGCACCACCACGGCCTGCGGGCACAGCCGCCGTGCCTGAGTTCCGCCCATCGCGGTGCGGACCCCGTATGCCTTGGCCTCATAGCTCGCCGCCAGCACGACACCGCCGCCGACGATCACCGGCCGACCCCGCAACGAGGGGTCGTCACGCCGCTCGACGGACGCGTAGAACGAATCCAGGTCCGCGTGCAGGATGGAGGTATCGCCGCGCACGAACATATGTTCGCACCGCGGACCGACAAGTTCCTGGTTAGCGAGCCTCGCCGTAGATGCTGCTGACCCAGACATGCACCAGGGTGTCGACCACATGTGTCTCCGGCACGGACGGCTCCTCAGCCAGGAACGACGCCGACAAAGTCCGCTCGTTCATCAGGTTGAGTGCGGTGGCCAGTTCCAGGGCGGGCAGCGTCACCGGCGCGGCGCCCCGTTCGCGCTCGGACTCGATGATCTTGGCGGTATAGGCGATCCACTTCTGCATGAATGTCGACCACAGCTCCCGGACTTCGGCGCTGATACTTCGGACGCCCTGACCTCCCTGGACGACCGCCCGGTGCGATCCGAAGGTCTCGAAGAACACGTTGATTCCGTTGCGCCACATCGTTACGTGGTCGACGTCGGGTGCCTGGGCGAGGTTGTCCAAGGCCGCGTCGGCCTCATTGACCACCCGGTCCAGCAAGGTCAGCAACACCGCTTCCTTGGACGGGAAATAGAAGTAGAAGGTGGGACGGGAGATGCCGGCTCCCTTGGCCAGGTCGTCGACCGAGATGTCGACCATCGGACTGTCCTCGAGCAGCTTTTCGGCCGTGTTGAGGATCGCCAGCTCCCGCTCATCACCGGATGGTCGCGCGCTCCGGCGGCCCCGGCTCAGCGATGCCTGACCGGCAGTGGAAGTAGACACCACGGCAGCTTACCGCGCGTCGAGAGTTTCGACACTCCGTTGACGGACTCAACACAGCGTTGATAGCGTGGCGCCATGACTGAGCATCTTGACGTCGTGATCGTTGGGGCGGGTATCTCCGGCGTGAGTGCAGCCTGGCATCTTCAAGACCGCTGTCCGACCAAGTCTTACGCGATCCTGGAGAAGCGCGCCGCCATGGGTGGCACCTGGGATCTGTTCCGCTACCCCGGCATCCGATCCGACTCCGATATGCACACGCTGGGCTTCCGCTTTCGTCCGTGGACCGAGCGCCAGGCCATCGCCGACGGCAAGCCGATCCTCGAATACGTCAAAGGCACGGCGGCCAAGTACGGCATCGACAAGCACATCCGGCTCAACCAGAAAGTCATCAGCGCGGACTGGTCGAACGCGCAGAACCGCTGGACGCTGCAGATCGAGAGCAACGGAGCCATGAGCGCCGTCACCTGTTCGTTCCTGTTTCTCTGCAGCGGCTACTACAACTACGACCAGGGCTACACCCCGAACTTCGCCGGTGCGCAGGACTTCGCCGGCTCGATCATCCATCCGCAGCACTGGCCCGAAGACCTCGACTATGACGGCAAGAACGTCGTCGTGATCGGCAGCGGTGCCACCGCGGTCACTCTGGTCCCGGCGCTGGCGAACTCGGGGGCCAAGCACGTCACGATGCTGCAGCGCTCGCCGACCTACATCGTCTCCCAGCCAGAACGGGACAGCATCGCTGAGCGCCTCAACCGCTGGCTTCCCGAGAACATGGCCTACGCCATGGTGCGGTGGAAGAACGTGCTGCGCCAGGCCGCCGTATACGGAGCCTGCCGCAAGTGGCCGCGGCGAATGCGGAAGAACTTCATGGGACTGGCCCAGCGTCAGTTGCCCGAAGGCTATGACGTGCGAAAGCATTTCGGCCCGCACTACAACCCATGGGACCAGCGGCTATGCCTGGTGCCCAACGGCGACTTGTTCAGGGCCATTCGCCACGGACAGGTCGATGTGGTCACCGACACGATCGACCGGTTCACGCCGACCGGCATCCGGCTCAACTCGGGCCAGCAGCTGCCGGCCGACATCATCGTCACCGCAACGGGTTTGAACCTGCAGCTCTTCGGCGGGGCGGCGGTCATCGTGGACGGAGAGTCGGTGGATCTCACCAAGGCGATGGCCTACAAGGGCATGATGCTTTCCGGCCTGCCCAACATGGCCTACACCGTTGGCTACACCAACACGTCGTGGACACTGAAGGCGGATCTGGTGTCGGAGTTCGTTTGCCGTCTGCTCAACTACATGGACGCCAATGACTATGACTCCGTCGTCGTGGAGCGCCCGGGTTCGGATGTGCAGGAATGTCCCTTCATGGAGTTCACTCCGGGCTATGTGCTGCGCGTGATCGACGAACTTCCCAAGCAGGGTTCACGCAAGCCGTGGCGACTCAACCAGAACTATCTGCGCGATATTCATCTGATTCGCCGCGGCAAGATCGACGACGAGGGTTTGCGATTCGCCAAAAAGCCGGTCGCAGTGCCGGTTTAGCCGCGATTCAGGATTCGGTTGCGACGGCGGCGACGACCACGATGCCGTCGTCGTCGCTGTAGGCGATCTCGCCCGGCGCGAACGTGACACCGCCCAGCGTGATTTCGGCGTCGCGTTCACCCGACCCCGTCTTGGTGCTCTTGCGCGGATTGGTGCCCAGTGCCTTGATGCCAATGTCAATGCCACGCAGTGCGGCCGAATCGCGGACCGCGCCGTGCACCACCAATCCCGCCCAGCCGTTGGAGCGCGCCAGTTCGGCGATGACATCACCGACCAGGGCGGTATGCAGGGAGCCGGCACCGTCGATCACCAGCACCCCGCCCTCACCCGGCTGCGAGAGCACCGATTTCAGCAGCGCGTTGTCCTGAAAACACCGCACGGTGCTGATCGGTCCGGCGAACTCGGCGCGGCCACCGAACTGGCGGAATTGAAGATCACAGCTGCGCACATCGGGTCCGATGTCGTCAACGAGATCGGCCGATGGCCGAAACGCCACGTTTCCCATCGATCAGCGCCGGCGCAGCTGGCGGATCAGCAGCATCGCCAACAGGCTCAATGCGATTGCGGCGACCAGCGGAACGGTGGAGTGGCTTGGTTGCTCATCGGCGACCCGGGGAAGTGGGTTGTTGGCGCGGTCCACCGTCGACTTAGCTTGTGCGGCCGCATCCTTAGCGGCTTCGGCGAGTTGGCCGTTGGTGCTCGGTTGTTGCTGTGAAACGTTGGCCAGCGCGGTCGGTTGCGGGGCCGGTTCGGGGCTTTGCGCGGGCGGCTTGGTCGCCGGGGCCTTTTTGGCCGGTGCCTTTTTGGCGGGGGCCTTTTTGGCCGGCGTCTTCTTCGCAGGTGTCTTCTTGGCCGGTGTCTTCGCAGCCTTGTCGGCGGGCGGCTTCTTGGCCGGCTGTCCCGTTGTCGCGTCGGGTTCGCCGTCGGGTCGATCCTGCGGGTCTGCCATGCGGCCGCTCCTTTGCAGCTTCCTCATTGCTCACTAGATCGCGAAACACTCGGGTCCATCATGCCAGGACACGGTTCGTCGTCTGCCTCGCCTACCAGGTCGCCGGCCCAAGCCGCTACGGCCGGCGCCGCGTAGCCCACAGCGCTGCCGCGCCTACCGCAGCGACCACTCCCACCGCGAACGGCCAGGCGGGCAGGTCCTCGCCCGAATCGCCACCGCCATCACCACTGGCGCCGACGGTCACCGATTCGTGCGCCGCCATGCCTCCAGCCTGCGCGGATGCCGCCGGAACCGGCAGCGCGACGACAATCGTGATGGCGACCAATAACGGCGCGAACCGCAACTTCCCGAGCACCTGCGCAACCACACCACGCGAATATCTGGCTCGTGACTGAACACGGCTGCTCGAAACCCAACTGCGCAGGACCGGCATGCTGACTCAGGCTAGCCCTAGACGCGCCATCAGGTCCGCCTCGATGCCGTCGAGTTGCGAGGAGATCGCGGAATGCGCGGCTCGACGCCGCTGGGCCGGCATGTTCTCGGCTGCTGTGATAGCGGCCGAGAGTTCGGCGAGCTGCTCGCTGATGGCCGAGACGAACTGCTTGGTCTCCGCGTCCTTCGGCTTCTTTTCCTGCACAATCCGCAGCGACCGCTCACAACCGGACACCCGGGCGGACAGCTGTGCGCCGTCGCCCGAGAACTGTCCGATCTGAGCCAGCGGCACCCCGAGCTGGTCTGCCCGCCGTTGATCCAGCAGTCCGCGGGCCGCGATGGCCGCGCGATACATCACCGGCGCAAGGATCGGGGCGAGTAATCGAGACACCGTCAGTGTCCGGCGGATTCGAGCGGGCGAGAGGAACTTGCCCTCGCGCGCCGCCTTGAGTTGGGTCTCGGCGACCTTCAATGCCGCCCGGTCGCTGTCGCGCTGCGCCTTGAGCTGCGCCTTGAGCGCCTTGTCGGTCGCCTTCCGCGCGGACTTGATGCGGCGCGCCTCATTCTTGGCGGACAGTTTGGCTTCCAGCTTGGCGCGGGCCTTGATCGCGCGGGCTTCGGCGCGACGCGTCGCGCGGCTCTTTCGCTTGCGGAACAGGCCCATTCCCGGCCGCCTCCCGGTATCTTGTGGACTATCGCGGTGCGTGCGCGCTCGCTGGGCCCAACCCTAATCCGGGAGGGGCGTCGGCAATCCCTCAGGTCGGGGGACCGGCCCTGCGGTAATCGCGTTAAGCGTCGAGGCGGTCCGTCCGGCGGAGTTCTTCGATTCGCTCCACGATCTCCTGCTGCGCTTGGGTGGACAACCCTTGGGAACGAACGGCGATGCGGCGCACGCCGTCGTCACGCATCGTGGCCAGCCACTGCAGTTCCTGATCGAGGTTTTCGTAGTACTCGTCATCGGTGAAATAGGCCGACTTGATGCGAAAGAAGTTGGCGAGGGCGGCCATGGTCGCGGTGGAAGGGTTTGTGCGGTTGCCGGAGCGTAGCTGCGATAGATAAGGAGCCGACATCGTGACGCCCTCCGCCTTGAGCGCCGCAATCACCTCGGCGGAGGTATGCGGCCCCCGTCCGGGTGGGTACACCGTGTCAAACAGACGGTTCAGGCGGGCAGCGAACGTCGTGCTCATCGATATGACCTCCACCGGGCTGCAAAATTGAACGCTTATCTATATGTATTTGCTGATCATGGTAGCGACAGTTATGTCAACAACCAAGTGCAAACCTGAGGCGATTGGGTGCCGGTGCGTCGGACAGGTGCCCAAGCCGCCTCCGACGAGCGTCCAACCGATTCGGTGGGGTGTCCATAAGATGAACGAATTTCACAGGTTATCCGCAGAATACGGCGTCCGGATGGGATCGAAGGTCCACGCGCACCGGCGCTGGCAAGGAACAAAGGTGCTCCCCGTCGGCGGAACGCGCTCGATTCTGGGCAACCAGACGCCAATGGCGGACGTCGGATTGGGCGCTTTGCTGTCCATGAAGGCTCGGCGGGTGACAGCACGGAACCGGGGCGGGCGGCGGACCGGTGCGACGATGTCGGGGGCGGTGGTCGGGATGGTCGGAGCCCGGTGGATGCCGGTTGGTGTTGGCTACCGGCCCGAGGGTGAATTCGTGTCGAGTGCGGCGGCGCTGCGGCGCCGCCGGAGAGTTTGCGCCGCGGCTCCGGCAGCGGCGGCCAGCGCCACCGCCGCGGTCACACCGATGGCGACCGAGCGCCATCCCAGCGCCCCCTCGAACAGCATCCACAAGCCGAAAAGCAGGAACAGCAGGCTGGCCAGCAGATGCAGCAGCTGTTCGGGCAGCCGGTGATGCAGCAGTAGTCCGACACCTATTGCCAGGCCGTCGGCCACGATCATGCCCAAGGTGGTGCCGATCCATACGCCGGCCCAGTTGTGATCGCTGGCCAAGGTGACCGTGGCCAGGGTTGTCTTGTCGCTGAGCTCGGCCAGGACAAACGACGACACCACGGTGAGCAGCGCGAATCGGGGGTTGGGCAGATGCGCGACCTCGTCGGCGCCGGCCGGGTCTTCCCGGCCTTCGCGCCAGGCCCAGCCCGCGAATATCAGGAAGGCGATCGCTCCCACAAACGCCATCGGCCGGGCCGGCACCGTGGTGCCCAGAAAGTGGCCGACCGCCACCGAGACACCATGCATGGTGACGGATGCGATCGCTACCCCGGTCAGCACCACCCACCAGCGGTACCGCAACGCGTAGGTCATCGTGATCAGCTGCGATCTGTCGCCCAGCTCGGCAAGGAAAACCACTCCGAGACTCAGCATTGTGGCGGAAAGCATGCGGGCGACCTCTCGACACGTGCCGATGACCGTCCGGTCATCGAACATCGGTCGAAGGTCTCGCCCACCGTCCGGTGTGACGGTTCGCGGGCCGGGCTGTGCGCCAGTATGTCGACCCAACGATTCGGGGCTACTCCCCTTCGCTAACAGTTTCCCAGGCTAGCGGCCGGATTCGATGCGCGCCACCGTGGCGGTGAAGTTCGGGCGGCCGTATCCGTCGATTCGGCGCGCGAACTTATTGGTTCGAATCTCCTTATGCGGCAAGCAGCATCGCCAGAATTGCGGTGTCGGGATGGCTGATGGGGTCAACGCCGACGCGGCTGACCATCGATGTGATGGTTCCGTCGGCTTCGGCCTCCACCCACGCCGCCCGATGTTCCAATCCCAGATACGGCAACCCCGGTAGCAGCACACAGCCCGAGGCGGCGCCGGTGCACTCCGGCAGCGACGGCGTGGTTTCTGACGGCGGATGCAACATGAGCAGTGCGGGGGGGCTGATGATCGGCGAAGTATCCCGGCTGGATCGCGGATTCGCCGAACACCGTGCCCTCGGCCAGCACCAGTCCGACGGTGCCGGGCTCGGGCTCATCGGGCAATTCCTCGCGCGCCCCGAATACCGTGGTGGTCGAAAGCAACCCGGGCAAAGATGCGACGCGCACGGCGACCATCAACAGTTGAGCCCATTCTTTCGTTGAATCAGGCCAACGCCCGGAGATGACAAACCCTTTCAGCGAACCACGAGAATGAAAGGGTGCAACACCGATAGGCCCATCTGACCCAGCATCCATCTCGCCCTCCGTTGACGCCTCCATCCGAAATAACCACGCTGGTAGCTCGAATAAATGGTAGCTCGAATGATCAAGCATGCGCGGGGTTTTGGCGCCGTGCAACTCGACACGGCGGGCGTTCAGCGGTGTTCGTAAGCGCGAAATATTAAGGCCCGGTTAAAACGCAAGGGCGCCGCGCAATGGTGTTCGCGGCGCCCAAGCCTTTGGGTATTCGAGTCAGCCGAAGATTAATCCTCGAGTTTTCGAGGTGGCGGCGTCGTAGCGCGACTGTACGTCGGCCCAGTTGACGACATTCCAGAATGCCTTGGCGAAGTCGACCTTCACATTCTTGTACTGCAGATAGAACGCGTGCTCCCACATGTCGAGCAGCAGCAGCGGGACAATGCCCAGCGGGAAGTTGGTCTGGTGGTCGTAGACCTGGAAGATCAGCAGCTTGTTGCCGAGGGTGTCCCAGCCCAACGCTGCCCAACCCGACCCCTGCACGGTGGTCGCGGCGGCGTGGAACTGTGCCCGAAACTTGTCGAACGACCCAAACGCCTCATCGATGGCCGCGGCGAGTTCACCGGTGGGCTTGTCGCCACCGTTGGGGGAGAGGTTCTTCCACCAGATGGTGTGGTTGACGTGGCCGGCGAGGTTGAAAGCGAGGTTCTTCTCGTTCAGCAGGATCGTCGAGTGGTCTTCCTTGGCGCGCGCTTCCTCGAGTTTGGTGACGGCGTCATTGGCACCCTTGACGTAGGTGGCGTGGTGCTTACTGTGGTGAAGCTCGTTGATCTGACCTGAGATGTGGGGTTCCAGAGCTCCGTAGTCCCAGTCCAAATCGGGCAAGGTGTATTCAGCCACGGCATTCCTTCCTTCGATCGTCCGATAAGTCATTCGCGTGGGGACCGCCACGCAGCGGGCTGCAGTAGTTAACCCTGCTTCATGAGCGCTCGCGCCGCAAGGACGCCCCACCGTGCTGATACTGCCGGGTACCCGGTTGGTCGGGGATCTAATACAAGACGATGAGGGCGAGAACTCCCAGTAATGCCAGCGCAATCAGGCCCGCACGCAGGGCGGCTATGACGTAGGCGTGATTCCAGGTGGGCGATCCGGAGTGCGACTTCGGTGAGGGAGTCGACCCGGAGCCGTAGGAATGTGTCGCCATCGAGCGCCTTTCACCTGCACGGTCACCTCCAACAGTGAGGTGACTCACACTGAACCTGGCGTCCGCGATCATAACCCCTGGTGCCCGGCTTGAAAAATTCTTGCCTTGGCGGGTCGGCAACCGCACCAGGTTGAGGGCATCAATGCGGCGATGTGGGCCGCCGGCGGACGCTGTTCGGTGGGCCGTGGTCGGTCACGTTTGACGAGTCGTCCAACTGGGTACAAGTGCATAGCGCGGCAATGCATTTCGCTCGGGTCCGGTCCGGGCTGTCGATCGGCGGGTGTTGGTGGTGAGGGTTATCCACAGCGATGGCCGATCTTGACCGACAGAAGCTGTGTTGATAACCAAAACCCACCCAACCCATGTTGTGGATAAACCTGTGGAAACTGTGGATATCCACAAGTAGCTGAGTCGGAGGTCGCGCGGCCCGTATGCCCACGAGTGCCGACTCGCATTACGCTGGTCCGGTGATACAGGTGTGCTCCCAGTGCGGCACTCGGTGGAACGTACGCGAGCGACAGCGCGTGTGGTGTCCCCGTTGTCGGGGAGCGCTGATGGCGCCGCTGACCGGGGCTGCGGCCGCCGACCCGCAGTCGCGAACCTCGGTCGGCCCGCAACGGGTGGCGTCTACCGCGCGGCGGGCGGCGCCCCGGCTACCACTAGGTTTTCGCTGGATAGCGGTGCGTCCGGGCGCTGCGCCACCGCACCGACCCCGGCGACGAGCGTACGGGCCCACCCCCCGGTACACGGTGATGCCGCGCTGGGGACTGGGCGACCGCGTCGCTGAGCCCGGCCCTTCGCCCGTGCCGGTACCGACCAAGACGGGACCGGCGGCAGCGACCGTACGCACTCTGTTGTTCGCCACCATGCTGGTTCTCGGTGCCGCCGCATTTGTCTACGCGGTGCGATACGTGTTGCTGATCATCAACCGCGACATTCTGCTGAATTCCGTGCTGGCCGGCATTGCGGTCTGGGTGGGAGTGGCGGTCAGTTTCGCCGCGCTCGCCGCGATGGGCGTCTGCTTCGTCGTACTGATCAAGTGGCTTGTCGCGCGCCGGGCCGCCGCCTTCGCCTACTACGGCCTACCCGAGCACCGCTCCACCCTGCAGTTGTGGGCCGGTTGCCTGACGCCGCTGGCGAACCTGCTGTGGGCGCCGGTGTATCTCATCGAACTCGCCGTGGTCGAGGACACATATCACCGGTTGAAGAAACCCATCCTGGTGTGGTGGATCGCATGGGTGGTCAGCACCGCCACGTCGCTGTTCGCCATCGCCACCAGCTTTTCCAGCGACGCTCAGGGCATCGCGAACAACACCGTCATGGTGGTCGTCGCGTATGCGCTGGCGGCAGCCGCCGTGGGCACCGTTTCTCGCGTTTTCGAGGGATTCGAGCGCAAGCCGGTGCAACGGCCCGCGCACCGCTGGCTGGTGATGGGTCAGGATGATCAACCCGGCCGGTCCGCCACGGATGAAGACGATCGGGTCGATGCGGCCCCCGATGCTGATTCGGTTGAGCTGGAGGGGCAGGAACCGGCAGCATAATGGGTATGGCCTGGTCCGACGAGGTGATCGCCGGGCATCCTTTTGTGGTGGCCCACCGCGGGGCGTCGGGCGCCCGGCCGGAACATACGCTCGCCGCCTACGAACTGGCGCTCAAGCAGGGGGCCGACGGTGTGGAGTGCGACGTCCGGCTCACCCGCGACGGTCATCTGGTTTGCGTGCACGATCGCCGGTTGGATCGGACTTCGACCGGGGCCGGGTTGGTCAGCACGATGACGCTGGATCAGCTGCGTGAGTTGGAGTACGGCGCCTGGCATGACAGCTGGCGGCCGGACGGTGCCCACGGAGATACCAGCCTGCTGACCCTGGACGCGCTGATCTCGCTGGTGCTGGATTGGAAACGGCCGGTGAAGGTCTTTATCGAGACCAAGCATCCGGTGCGGTACGGGTCGCTGGTCGAAAGCAAGGTGCTGGCGCTGCTGCAGCGCTTCGCCATTGCCCAACCGGCGTCCGCAGACCGGTCCCGCGCCGTCGTGATGTCGTTTTCGGCGGCCGCGGTGTGGCGGATTCGCCGAGCAGCACCGCTGCTACCAACGGTGCTGCTCGGCAAAACGGCTCGCTATCTGGCCAGCGGTGCCGCCTCGGCTGTCGGAGCGACCGCCGTGGGACCGTCGCTGGCGGTGTTGCGGGAATATCCACAACTCGTCGATCGCGCCGCCGCCCAGGGGCGAGCGGTGTACTGCTGGGGTGTCGACGAGTACGAAGATATCGATTTCTGCCGGGACGTCGGCGTGGCATGGATGGCCACCGACCACCCCGGCCGCGCCAAGGCCTGGTTGCAGCATGGCCGGCCGGGCGTGAGTAGCGGCCCCGCTGCCCCGCCGGAGGCCTAGAGGTTGCCTCCGGCGGCACGCGGAGCGGCTGCGCCCGACGGAGCCCGGCCGACCTCACGCGCAACGAAGTTCTCGAGCTCGAACAGGTTGGCCCCGGCCCGGTCGGCAATGCGCACCAGGCTGGCCATCAGCGCCACCTCTTCGATCTGCTCCTGCAGGAACCACTGCATGAATTGCTCCCCGAGGAAGTCGCTCTCATCACGTGCCACCGCGGTCAGCCGACTGATCTGATCGGTGACTGCCCGCTCCTGATCGAGGGCCAACGCCAGGGCGTCGCGCGGCTTGTCGAAGTGATTTCGTACCGAGTCGATTCCCGGAATCTCGACACGGAGGTCGCGGTCGATCAGATGCTGCACCAGCATCATCGCGTGGTTGCGCTCCTCGACCGCTTGAGAGTAAAAGTGCTTCGCCAATTGGGGCAATTCTTCGCTATCGAAATAAACGGCAATGGCAACGTATTGTTGGGCCGCGGTGAATTCGTTGAAAATTTGTTCCTGCACCAGCGCATGGAATTTCGTCTTTGGTCCGTCGTAGTCGGTCATGCCGCCAGAATAGTGCAGGTAAAACGCCACCTGCAACGAAGGCATGACTTACTCAGGAAAGGTTTTCCTAAGCCAATGCGCGAAATCGATAAGGTCAGGTTTGCCTAAGCAAACCTAGCCGGGCCGGAATTATGGGCGCATTTTCCGCATCTTTATGACCTACAACACACCCGGGGCGCCGAAATTGCGTTGTTATGGTGGCCCGTCGAAAGCGTCGGCGGGTATCGGTGCGTCGGAAGCCAGCGCGTCGAACATCTCGGCGGCCGCGTCGTGGTTCCACACCACGACCGAGCCGACGTCGGTGGTGGTGAATTCACCGATCGGCACCGTCAGGGCCGTCGGGTGCCCGTGTAGCGCCCACCCGAGCCGGGCAAGGTCGAATACGTGGGCCCCCTGGTCGACGGTGAGCGCCGCTGCTGCGGCGCGCGGCACCGAATACCAGCGCCACGGATTGAGCCACACCGCGGGGCTTTCGGCCCGGCGCAGCAACGCGGACATGAACTGGCGCTGGTTGATCATTCGGTCCAGGTCGGCTCTCGGTGTGGCTCGGGACCTGACGTAGCCCAGTGCGCTTCGGCCGTTGAGTTGCTGGCAGCCCGGCGCTAGATCGATGCCGGCCAGTGGATCGCCGATCGGTTCCGTCAAGCACATCCGGACACCGCCGAGCGCGTCGACCAGTTCGGCGAATCCGCCGAATCCGATCTCGGCATAGTGGTCGATTCGCAGGCCGGTGGCCTGTTCGACCGTTTGCACCAGCAAGGGTGCCCCGCCTGTGGCGAAAGCCGCGTTGATCTTGTCGCGGCCATACCCGGGAACCGGGACATATGAATCGCGCGGGATCGATACCAGGGCCGTCGGGGTGCTCGATCCGAGTTCGGCCAGGTGGACCAGCAGGATGGTGTCGGTTCGCCCGTCTCCGGGATCCCCACCGGTGGTCAGCTCCTGCTGTTGCTCGGTGGTCAGACCCTGGCGACTGTCCGAGCCGACGATCAGCCAGTTGGTGCCGCGCCCGGGGCCGGGCCGGTCGGCATAGTCGCGCAATACCGGTTCCCGGTGCAGCGCCGTGTCCAGCCACAAAGCCCCGCCGAGAATGCCGGCGCCGGCCAGTAACACGGCGGTCAGCAGGCTCAGCGCAACGATCTTGCCCCAGCGGCTCTCGGTCTTTTTGCGGCGCGCTTTGGGTGCAGCCGGACGTGGCGGCGGCGCCGGGGCGGGGGTGCGCCGCCGGCGTCGGGGGCCGACGGGGCCGGTGGCCGGTCTGGGTGGAGGTGGCGCTGAGGTTGGTTGATGCGGTGGCGTCCCGGTGGGTTCGGCGGGACGGCGCAGGGGCAGCGTGTCGCGCCGGATGACCTGCGAGGGTTCCGATTGCGGCGGGATCGGAGGCTGGGGTCGCCGAAACTGCGCGGGTCGATCGCCGTTCACCTGGACAACGTACGTGCCAGGACACCGGAACGCAGCCGGCCGCCACGGCGCGCGGGGCGCAACGGGTTGGCCCCGGGCGGTTATCGCCGGGCGCGCAGACCGTTGCCGAACGGGCAGCCCAGCAGCACCCGGATGGCCTGCCTGAGCCCGTGCATGTCGTCGACCGGGCGATGGAACGGCAGCCGGATATCGCGGTCGCCGTCGTTGCTCTCGATGCGAAACCGCACGCCGTAGCGGTCGAGGCCAAGCGGGCGGACCTCACCGCGTCGCAGCGGGGCCGGCAGGCGCGACACCAACCGCGCGACCACGTCCTGATGGTCGGTCGTCAGGTGGCGCAGCAGGCTCGACTCAATCTCGCAGAACGGATCCGGCCGCGCGGCCAGTAGGTCCACGACGCTGATCGGTTCCGCGCCGGTGGCGTCGGTGACGACCACCGACTCGATCTCCAGTCGCAGCAATGCGTATCGGATCTCCGCGCCGTGCGCCGGTGCGGATCTAGGTGTCTGGACTTGCAGCAAGGCTGGATTGGGGTTCTCGGTGGCGATCAGGTCGAGCGTCGCGCCGATCATGTCCGCGGGGACGGGGTGCAGGCGCCCGCGTATCCAGACCAGCGAGCGGACGGGCTCACGCACCGGCAGCGGGGCGTAGTCCGTTAGTTCGAGGAGGGCCTGCCACGGGGGCTGCCCGGGATCGCCGGTGCCCGCACCCGGGTGCTCGATGGGAACTGCCACCGCAAAAGACCCGTCGGGCATCAGGTGATGGATGGGTGTGGCGACGGGTCCGTCCCGTTCCACCGCCAGCAGGGCACCGCCGGCCCGGGCGCATGCGCTGCGAATACGTTCGGCGGTCGTCGGCGCCGGGTTGGTGAGCGGCAGCATCACAAACTCCTCCATGGTCTTAGGTAAGCCTAAGTTAACTTACCGGGGTGGTGGCTGCAAGCACCGAAAGGGCGAGCGTCGCCGTTAATGTTGTGTGCGTGGCGCGCATCGCATATCTCGGTCCGGAAGGGACATTCACCCAAGCGGCGCTACTCGAGATAGCGGCTGGCGGCCTGGTCCCAGGCCACGACGACGGAGGCGCGCAACCGCTGCCGGTCGAAAGCACTCCCGCCGCACTCGACGCCGTCCGTACCGGTGCCGCCGAATTCGCCTGCGTGCCGATCGAGAACTCGATCGACGGCTCGCTGTCCCCCACCCTGGACAGCCTGGCCATCGGGTCGCCGCTGCAGGTGTTTGCCGAGACAACGCTCGACGTAGCCTTCAGCATCGTGGTCAAGCCCGGCGTCGGCGCGGCCGACGTACGGACCCTGGCGGCTTTCCCGGTGGCAGCGGCGCAGGTTAGACAGTGGCTGACCGCTCATCTGCCCAGCGTCGAGCTGCATCCGGCGTACTCCAACGCCGACGCGGCCCGCCAGGTGGCGGAGGGGCAGTTCGACGCCGCCGTGACGTCCCCGCTGGCCGCCGCTCACTGGGCGCTGCAGTCGCTGGCCGACGGCGTCGTTGACGAGTCCAACGCCCGCACCCGGTTCTTGCTCATCGGTGTACCGGGACCGCCGCCGCCGCGTACCGGCACCGATCGCACCTCGGCGGTGCTGCGTATAGCCAACGTGCCCGGTGCCCTGCTGGATGCACTGACCGAGTTCGGTATGCGCGGCATCGACCTCACCCGAATCGAGTCCCGGCCCACCCGTACCGGGCTGGGCACGTACATGTTTTTCGTCGACTGTGTGGGCCACATCGCCGACGATGCTGTCGCTGAGGCACTCAAGGCGCTGCACCGTCGTTGTGCTGATGTGCGATACCTGGGTTCTTGGCCGACGGGTCAGACCTATGCGGCGCAGCCGCCGCCGGCGGACGAGGCGGCGATCTGGCTGCAGCAGCTGCGCGAAGGCAAGCCCGAAGCAAGCCTGGAGCCGCCGCTATGAGCGGTCGTCTGGTGCTGGTTCGCCACGGTCAGTCGGTCAGCAATGTCGAGCGTCGCTTGGACACGCTGCCGCCGGGGGCGGAGTTGACCCCGACGGGCCGGGAGCAGGCACAGGCCTTCGCGCGCGGCGGTTTGATTCGTCCCGCCATGCTGGTGCACTCGATCGCTACTCGGGCGTCGCAGACGGCCGAGGTGATCGCCGCCGAACTGGCCGTCTCGGCCCACGAGGTGGTTGGCATTCACGAGGTACAGGTCGGCGAGCTGGAAAACCGCTGTGATGACGAGGCCGTCGCGGAATTCAACGCCATCTACAAGCGGTGGCATTGCGGCGAGCTGGATGTCCCGTTGCCGGGCGGTGAGAGCGCCAACGACGTGCTGGCGCGCTATGTGCCGGTGCTCAACGACCTGCGAATGCGCTATCTGGACGACGAAGACCGAACCGGCGATCTCGTCGTGGTCAGCCACGGCGCGGCCATCCGGCTGGCCGGTGCTGTGCTCGCCGGGGTGGACGCCAACTTCGCCTTGGACAACCACCTGGACAACGCCGAATCGGTGGTGCTGACCCCGATCACCGACGGTCGCTGGAGTTGCGTCCGGTGGGGAACGAAAACGCCGCCCTTCTGCGCCGAGGTCGACTCCGCCGCCGGCGACCTCATGGCGTCCAGCGGCGACCCGATGGGCTGACGGTCACCCCGCCAGGGTGACCGCGGCGCTCTCGCCGCAAGTGCAGCCGATGGCCGCGCAGTCGACGACGAAGGTGTGCGGTATCAGCTCGGCGTCGACACAATCGGATTCGGTGCATTCCGACCGGCCGGATAGTGGACCCTCCACGTGCCGAATCAAGGTCCCGTGGCAGTGTTCCAAGCCTGCCCGGCAGTCGCGGCAGCCTGTGCTCATAGACCGTTCATAGCACCGCACCCCGACATCGCCGGGTTGGCGCGCCCATCGTAATTCGATGGCCGATCACGCCCAGCCCAGCTGGCCCAGCCGGTCGTCGTCGATACCGAAATGGAGGGCGATCTCGTGGATCACCGTGATCGCCACCTGGTCGACAACCTCGTCGGCGGACTCGCAGACATCCAGTAGCGCTTCCCGGTAGATCGTGATGGCGTCCGGCAGGGCTCCGGGGTAGTCGGAATCACGCTCGGTCAGGGCGACCCCCTCGTAAAGGCCGAGCAGGTCGTTTTCGTCGGGGTGGCGGTCGGCGACCAGCACCACGACGTTGTCCATAGCGGCCGCCAGCTGGGGCGGAATCAGGTCCAGTGCGTCAGAGACCAGTTCGTCGAACCGCCGGGGGTCCATCCGCACCGCCACCCGGCTAGCCTCCCGGTGCGGGTTCCGCGGGCGCGGGGGCCTCGGGTTCGGGTGCTTGGGCAGGCGGTGGTGCGCCGCCATCGGCGGGCGGCGGCTGACTTTGGGTCGCCGGCGGCGGCTGAGTCGCCTGGGTTGTGGTGGCCGGGGCGGCGGGGGCCCGCGACGGCGTCACCACCGGTTGCTGATTGGGTAGATGCTGATTGCTCGGCGGAGCCGTTTGGGTCTGCCGGGGTGCGGGCGCGGGCGCGGCGGGCGGCACCTGCAGCGGAATGGGCGGCAACGTGAGCCGCTCTTCGGGAATGTCGGGCGGCGGCACCGGTGGTTGCCCGTTGATCAACAGCTCCCCCTTGGCGCTGTTCACCAACGTGGCCCAGCCCCCATTGCCCAGCGTCGCGCCGATGCTGCACGCGACTTCGCGGCTGCCCGCGGACCAGCTCGGCAGCGACAGCGTGGGGTAGATCAGGGTCAGGGTGGTGGTGCGCAACTTGATGGGGGCGAGGTAGGCGTCGGTCAGCCGGGTACAGGTGTCTTTGATGTACCCGTCCTGCTCGGGCTCGGGCGGCAGGGCGTCGGGGAACTTCTCCGCCAGATTGACCGTGCCGGTGACCTCCATGGCATGGGGCGCCGCGCAGTCGACCGGAATATCGATTGGCTGGTTGGTGGTCGAATCAATGCCCAAACAGGTGCCGGCCGGCCAGACCTTGGATTGATTGATGTCGGCGACCTTGCCCTTGAACGCGGTCTGTTGGTTGTTGGGACCGGGCAACTGCAGGCCGCACAGCATGCGGCGCTCGCCGGCCTGGCGCCACGCCCGGTCGCCGGACCAGAGCATGCTGGTGGTGAACTTGCTGTTGGGATCGAACTTGGCGCCGAGGTAGCGGCGCACCGCGGCCTGGCACTGTTCCTGGCTGATCTGCTCAATGCGGGCCGGTGATGGGGGAGCGGCGTCGGGCCCGTACTCCGAACCGGGGAAGGTTCGCATGTCGATGGACTCGGCGACTTCGAACCGGTGCTCATCGCCGCAGTCGACGATGGTGGCCGCCTCCGGTGTGCTTTCCGGCCACATCAGGCAGTCGCCGGTGGTGGCGCGGTTGAAAGCGGCGTTGCTCTTGGTGCCGGTGCTGGGCACCGGGTTGTTGTCGATGTAGCCGGCCAGCCGGCCCGGCCCGGTGGCAACGTCGGGGATCGCGGTGATCAAACCGGCGATCAGCAGGCCGCCCAGTGCGGTGAGCAGCAACCCGCGCCTGGTCGCCGACGCTTGCAGGGCACGCGGCCACCGGAAGCCGGCCGACGGCTGCTCCGCTTCGGCGGCAGTTTCGGCGTCGGGGTCAGGCTCGCTATCCGGTGCGAGCTCCTTCTCGGGCGCGTCCAACATCAGTTCCATTCTTACAGGGCCCACATAGCCACGTGACCAATGTTGCACATGTGATACCAGAGCCCGACAGAAGCCGAGCTGACGCGACGCGGCCAACCCGTCAAAAGTAGTCTTGCGGCCGTGATCGACCTGAAACTGCTCCGGGAAGACCCCGACGTCGTACGCCGATCCCAGCTCAGCCGCGGCGAAGACCCGGCGCTGGTAGATGCCCTGCTCACGGCGGACACGGCCCGCCGGACCGCGATCTCGACCGCGGACTCCTTGCGGGCCGAGCAGAAAGCCGCCAGCAAGGGCGTGGGTGGTGCATCGCCCGAAGAGCGTCCCGCCCTGCTGCAACGGGCCAAGGATCTCGCCGAGCAGGTCAAGGCCGCCGAGGCGACGGAGTCCGAAACCGAGACGGCCTTCACCGCAGCACACATGGCAATACCGAACGTCATCCTCGACGGCGTGCCCGCCGGCGGGGAGGACGACTACGCGGTGCTGGACGTGGTCGGCGAACCCCGCGCGATAGACAATCCGAAAGACCACCTGGAACTCGGCGAATCGCTGGGCCTGATCGACATGGCGCGCGGCGCCAAGGTGGCAGGGTCGCGATTCTATTTCTTGACCGGTCAGGGTGCGTTGTTGCAGCTGGGTCTGTTGCAGCTGGCGCTGCGGCTGGCCGTCGGCAACGGCTTCATCCCGATGATCCCGCCGGTGCTGGTGCGACCGGAGGTGATGGCCGGTACCGGATTCCTCGGCGCCCATGCCGACGAGGTCTATCGGCTCGAGGCCGACGACCTGTACCTGGTGGGCACCTCTGAGGTGCCGATGGCGGGTTATCACGCCGACGAGATCGTGGACCTGTCCGAGGGGCCGTTGCGCTACGCCGGATGGTCGTCATGCTTTCGGCGCGAGGCCGGCAGCTACGGCAAGGACACCCGCGGCATCATCCGGGTGCACCAGTTCGACAAGGTGGAAGGCTTCGTCTACTGCGCCCCCGCCGACGCCGAGGCCGAACATCAACGGCTGCTGGCCTGGCAGCGCGAGATGCTGGCGCAGATCGAGGTCCCCTATCGGGTGATCGACGTGGCGGCCGGCGATCTCGGCGCCTCGGCCGCCCGCAAGTTCGACTGCGAGGCGTGGGTGCCGACCCAGGGCACCTACCGCGAGCTGACCTCCACCTCGAACTGCACCACGTTTCAGGCCCGACGGCTGGCGACGCGCTACCGCGACGCCAACGGCAAACCGCAGATCGCGGCTACGTTGAACGGCACGCTGGGCACGACGCGGTGGTTGGTGTCGATTCTGGAAAACCACCAACAGCCCGACGGCAGCGTGCGGGTTCCCGCGGCCCTGGTTGGGTTCGTGGGCACCGAGGTGCTCGAGCCCAAGGGCTAGACGCCCACCTTGTCGCGAGCCTGTTCGTGGCGGTGCTGGCGTTCGATGGTGGCGAAGTAGAACGCCAGCGCGAAGGCGAAGCTGGTGAACAGGCTGGACACGAAGTACAGCCAGGGCCGGCGCAGACCGCTTCGGTAGCCATCGACGATGGAGAACAGCGGCAGCAGGATCACGTTGGCGATCGTGTAGTCCTGGCTGGCCGAACCGGCGGCCGGGTTGGTGAACATCAGCCGGATGTAGTCCGCCCAGCTACCGGGGCCCCAGATGGGGTTGGTCGCGCCGTGCGGGTACTCGCGGACGAAGCGTATGTTGAAGTACCAGCCCAAGGCGATCGAGGCGATGCCGACCGCGTAGTACACGCATTCCAGCGGGGAGAACCACGCACCTGCGGCCGGCCGGGCATACACCTGAGGGTTCGACGCGATGATCCAGCCGATGACGGCAATTCCGAGAACCGCGTGGACAAGAAGCGACACCATGGGCGCAGTCTCACCCCTATCCCGAAGTTTTGTCAATATTGACATAACTGTCGGGGTCGCGGGTTGAGGTACCTTACTGCCATGGTCAGGCCCGCGCAGACGGTGCGCAGCGAACGCACCCGCGAGGCCCTGCGTCAGGCCGCGGTGGTGCGATTCCTGGCCCAGGGCGTCGAGGAGACGTCGGCCGAGCAGATCGCCGCCGATGCCGGGGTGTCACTGCGCACGTTCTATCGCCACTTCAGGTCCAAGCACGATCTGCTGTTTGCCGACTACACCGGTTTACATTGGTTTCGCGCGGCGCTGGACGCCCGCCCCGTCGACGAGACGATCATCGATTCGGTACAGACCGCGATCTTCGCCTTTCCGTATGACGTTGAAGCCGTTGCGAAAATCGCCACCCTGCGCGGTGGAGAGCTGGACCCGAGCCGCATCGTCCGGCACATTCAGGAGGTCCAGGCCGACTTCGCCGAGGTGATCGCGGCTCAGCTGCGACGACGTAGCTGCGCCGCGGCGGTAACGTCGGCGCAAACCCCGGATGCCCGGGTCCGCACCGCGGTGACCGCGCGTTGCATTGCGGCCGCGGTGTTCGGCGCGATGGAAGTGTGGATGCTGGGCGAAGACCGGTCCCTCGGCGAGTTGGCGCGGGTGTGTCAGCTGGCGCTGGAGACGTTGCGGGCCGGGCTCACCGACACCTGGTGCCCCGACCGGCCCCGGACTGTTTCGTCATAATTGACAAAACTTTCGGACCGTACCAGCCTCCAACTCGGGAGGTCGAGAGCATGGCGGAGTATGACGCGATAGTGATCGGCGCGGGGCACAACGGCCTGACCGCCGCGGTGCTGCTGCAGCGAGCGGGCCTGCGCACCCTCTGCCTGGACGCGAAGCTCTACGCCGGCGGCATGGCCTTCACCGTCGAACTGTTTGACGGCTACCGGTTCGAGATTGCCGGATCGGTGCAGTTCCCGACGGCGGCCGCGGTGATCAGCGAACTCGGCCTGGACACCTTGCCGACTGTGGATCTGGAAGTGATGTCGGTAGCCCTACGCGGCGTGGGCGACGATCCGTTGGTCCAGTACACCGACCCGATGAAGATGTTCGCCCACCTCAACGAGGTGCACGGGGCAGATGCGGTCACCGGGATGGCGGGCCTGCTGGCCTGGAGCCAGGCGCCGACCCGGGAGCTCGGGCGGTTCGAATCTGACACGCTCCCCAAGACCTTCGACCAGATGTATGCGTGCGCCACCAACGAATTCGAGCGATCGGCCATCGACGACATGCTGTTCGGGTCGGTCACCGACGTGCTGGACCGGTACTTTCCGGACCGGGAAAAGCACGCCGCACTACGGGGTTCGATGACGGTCCTTGCCGTCAACACCATCTACCGGGGACCGGCCACGCCGGGTAGCGCCGCCGCGCTTGCCTTCGGTCTGGGTATCCCCGACGGAGACTTCGTGCAGATGAAGATGCTGAGCGGTGGCATCGGCACACTCACCGCACATCTGTGCCGGCTGTTCGAGCGCGACGGCGGCGAGTTGCGGTTGCGCACCAAGGTCAGCGAGATCCTCGTCGACAACGCCGAGGCCGGAGCGCGGATCAGTGGCGTACGCACCGAGGCGGGCGACATCGTGGCCGCCCCGATCGTGGTGTCCGCGATTGCCCCAGACGTCACGATCAACGACCTGATCGATCCGACGGTGCTGCCCAGCGATGTCCGGGACCGCTACGCGCACATCGACCACCGCGGTAGCTACCTGCAGATGCACTTCGCTCTTGAGGAAGCCCCGGCTTTCGCGCCGCCGTATGAGGCCCTCAACGATCCGGCCATGCAGGCCTCGATCGGCATTTTCTGCACGCCAGAGGAAGTGCAGCAGCAGTGGGAGGACTGCCGCCGCGGGATCGTGCCGGCCGACCCGACCGTCGTGCTGCAGGTACCGTCGGTGCACGACCCCGACCTGGCACCGCCGGGCAAGCACGCCGCATCGGCGTTCGCGATGTGGTTCCCGATCGAGGGCGAACAAGACTCCCATGAGTACGGACAGGCCAAGACCGAAATGGGGCAACGGGTGATCGACAAGGTCACCCGCTTGGCGCCCAACTTCGAGCGCAGCATCATCCGGCACACCACCTTCACTCCCAAGCACATGGGCGTCATGTTCGGAGCGCCCGCTGGCGACTACTGCCACGGCTTGTTGCACCCCGACCAGGTAGGTCAGAACCGCCCGGGGCCGAGAGGCTTCATCGGCCAACTGATCCCGATCGCCGGGCTCTACCTGGGCAGCGCGGGATGCCATGGCGGACCGGGAATCACCTTCATCCCCGGTTTCAACGCCGGTCGTGCGGCGCTGGCCGACCGCTAGCGGGTCAGCGCCGGTCGCTGAGCAGTTCGTCGAGCAGCGCGATGAAATCGTCTGGACGCGCCGGGGTGAAGGCCGGTTGCCAACGAGCATCGGGGATGTCGAGGGTGATCAACGTCGACTTGAGCGGCCGGTTCATGTCCATCGGCAGCCAGCGGTGCAGATCCGAGCTGCCCCAGATGCGAAAGCGATGGGTGAGCAGTCCCAGCGATTCGGCACGGTAGCCGCGGATCGTGTCCAGCGCGATGATCTTGGCGGTGCCCGACGGGAAGTGGTAGCGGCGCAACGTCAGCGCGGCGCCATCGAGCTGGACCACGCCGTCGTCGTAGAACCGCATCATTTCCGCGAGCTCCGCAGCTGGTGACCGCGGGTGGTGAGGCAGCGGCCGTCCTCCAGGCGCCACTGCCACCCGTGCAGGTTGCAGGTCAACGTATCGTCTTCTACCACACCGAACTTCGATAGGTCGGCTTTGAGGTGAGGGCAGCGGCGCTGAATCTCCCAGCCGTCCAGAGTGATTGAAGCGGAGTCGTCGTGAGTCTCGGCGAACCAGCCGTCGGCGTAGGCGATCCGCTCGTCGGTGAGGCACTTGAAGAACGTGTACAGGTATTCGTTGTAGCCACCCACTCGCCAGGCCTGGAAGCGGGTGGACAAGAAGATGGTGTTGACCCAGTCGGGTTCTTGATCGCGCAGTACCGTGCGCACCAGCTCCGGCGCTATGGCAAACCCGTAGCGGAACTTCTCGTTGGGAATCGGCTCGCGCACCGCCCTTTTCGGAAAGTCCAGTACGACGGTTTCGGCGCCGATGACCAGTTCCACGGGGTAACCGATACCGTCGCAGATCTCATTGCTCTGCAACATGATCGGCTCGAACAGTGCGCGCAACGGCTCGAGTAGCGGCTCGCCGTCGGCGGGGGCCCAACTCGCCCGTTCGGCGGCGATCACCGGAGCCATCCGGTCGGCGTAATCGGCGATGTAGGCGGACTTTCCGGTGGTGAAGATGGCCTCGACGTCTTCGGTGGGCAGCGGGTGGCTCAGCGAATTCAGGGTCGATCCGGTGAAATCCGCGATCGATCCGGGAATCATCAGCAAACCGCGATCATGGCCGTGGATGCGCATCTGGTCCAGGAAGACCATCTGGTCGGGGAAGATGTTGGCCGGATCGCTGCGGTCGTCGTTGAGCTCGCGCAGCTCGGGGTCCAGAAAACACGGTGGCCCCGCCGACGGCACCACCCAGGTCGCGTCCACCTGCGCGACGTACTGGCGCGCCCGGTCCATCCCGCGCTGTCGCTTCTGGGTGCCGAACGCCTCCTTGGCCCTGGCCGGCATGTCGTAGACCATCGGGTACCAGATCGCGCCGGAGTACTGCAGCAGGTGCACATCGACGTGGCCGAACTCCGATGCCAGCATGTCCAGCTCGATCGGTCGTGCGTCATTCATATTGAAGGCGGTGGTCTCGCCGTCGGAAACCACTAGCGCGGAGTCACCGATCGGACCGTCGGCCGGCGCCCGCAGCGCGATGATCATGATGTCGAGATCGCCGCGGGGAGCGCTGAGCCGGTGCTTGACCGAGTCGGTGGTTTCGAAGAACCGGTGAAATCCCAGCTTCTCGAGCTCATTTCGCAGATCCGGCACGGGGAAGTCCGGGAGCAGCACCACCGCGTCTTTGTTGACGTGCGAACGCAAGTTCTCGGCGTCGAAGTGATCCTTGTGCAGATGCGAGACATATAGGTAGTCGCAGTCGCCGATGGCGTCCCAGTCCAGTGCGCTGTTGTCCGGAAACGGGAACCAAGAAGCAAAGTAGGCCGGGTTGACCCAGGGGTCGCACAGAATGCTGCCGGACTGGGTCTGAATCAGAAAGCCGGCGTGGCCGACGCTTGTGACCTGCACAAATACCTTCCTGCAACAGCTACTGCTGACGCATGTTCGGCGCCAAATGCAGCATCGAGCTTAGCTTGAGTCGAGATCCTCGGCCCCCCACAGCCGCCGGTAGTAATCGATTCGCCGTGGGTCCGGCGCCACTCCGTAGGCGGCGAAGAACTTCGCCTCCCAACCGTGGCCGGGAAAGTTCCACTGCAACGACAACGTTGCTACCGCCAGGTCAGCCCATCGATCGGCCACGCCCAGCGTGCCGAGGTCGACGTGGCCGCAACAGTTGCCGTCCTCGGCGATCAGGGTGTTGGGTGCACACGCGTCGCCGTGGCAGACCACCAACCGATCGATCGGGGGCGGGGCGCCGACATTAGCCCGGCCCGCCGCGGTCAGCCGCGCCAGCCGGCTTTGCGCAGACCAGTCGAATGGGCACGCTCGGACCGGCAAGCGCTCGTGCAGTGTGCGCAACCCCACACCGATCGCCCGCACGGCTACATCGGGTGCGGGCACCCAGCGGGGGTGCACGGCCGAGACGCCGGGTAGCCCCGCGGTGCGTAGCCACGCCCAGTCTTGCTCGACCCCGAAGTCCAGCACCGCCGGCACGGTGAGGTGTGCTGACGCCCAGCGCAAGCGTTGCGCCTCGGCGGTGAAGTCGAAGACGCCGGTTCTGGCCACCTTGATGAACTCGGCGCCGGGGCCCACCCGGAAGGTCACACCGCCCAGTTCGTTGGCCCAGACGGCTTGCACGGGGCGCCCGGCGGCAAGCCGCCGGACAACCGGGGCACCGCGGGAGGTGCGGCGGGGAAGGACAAAGCACTCCTCTTTCGGACTTCAAATTCGCCACTTCAACCGACCGCCGGCCGGGAGCACTAGGCTTGAATGCTGTGGAACCGGTATACGGGACGGTCATTCAGCTTGCCCGCTTGACGTGGCGAATCCAGGGGCTCCGCATCACCGTGACTGGTGTGGAGAACATACCCGTCCAGGGTGGTGCGGTCATCGCAATCAACCACACCGGATACCTCGACTTCACCTTCGGCGGGTTGCCCGCCTACCAGCAGCGGCTGGGGCGCAAGGTGCGGTTCATGGCCAAGCAGGAGGTCTTCGACCAGAAGATCACCGGTCCCATCATGCGCAAGCTGCGACACATCCCGGTGGACCGGGCCGACGGCGCCGCGTCCTATGACGCTGCGGTCCGCCTGCTCAAGGCCGGTGAGCTGGTCGGGGTCTATCCGGAGGCAACGATCAGCCGAAGTTTCGAAATCAAAGAATTCAAGTCCGGCGCCGCGCGGATGGCGCTCGAGGCTGGGGTGCCGATCGTCCCCCACATCGTCTGGGGCGCCCAGCGGATCTGGACCAAAGGCCACAAGAAGAAGCTGTTCCGCCCGAAAGTGCCGATCGTGGTGGTCGTCGGCGAACCGATCGAACCCACGCTGCCGACCGCGGAGCTGAGCAATCTGCTGCACTCCCGGATGCAGCACCTGCTGGACCAAGCGCAGGAGCAGTACGGGCCGCATCCGTCCGGCGAGTTCTGGGTGCCGCGCCGGCTGGGCGGCAGCGCGCCATCGCTGGCCGAGGCGGCGCGGCTGGATGCGCAGGAGGCGGCGGAGCGGGCCGCTCGCCGTGCCCAACGAGCCCATCCCGCGGGAGCGCCGGAGCAGTAGCCCATGGCGGAGCCGACCTACCGGACCCTCGAGATCCTGGCCAAGTTGCTGGTGCTGGCCACGGGGACCCGGATCACCTATGTCGGCGTCGAGAATGTGCCCGAGCGGGGCGGCGCGGTGATCGCGATCAATCACACCAGCTATGTCGACTGGCTTCCGGCCGCGCTGGCCATGAATCGGCGGCACCGTCGCATGAGGTTCATGATCAAGGCCGAAATGCAACGAGTGAAGGTGGTCAACTTCCTGATCAAGCGCACTCGGACCATTCCGGTGGATCGCGGCGCGGGTGCGGGCGCCTACGCCCTAGCGGTGCAGCGCCTTCGCGAAGGGGAGCTGGTCGGCGTCTACCCAGAGGCGGCGATCAGCCGGAGCTTCGAGCTCAAGGAGTTCAAGACCGGGGCCGCGCGGATGGCGCTGGACGCAGACGTGCCGATTGTGCCGGTTATTGTTTGGGGTGCTCAGCGGATCTGGACCAAGGGCCAGCCCAGGCACATCGGACGCGCCAAGGTTCCGATCGTCGTGCAGGTTGGCCCGCGTTTACCGGCTGCCGGTGACATTGCGCAGACCGACGCCGCCCTGCGCCAAGCGATGACCACGCTGCTGCAGGAGGCGCAACGGAGCTACCCGCAGCCAGCAGGGGAGTACTGGGTGCCGCGCCGGCTTGGCGGCACCGCGCCGACTCCGGCCGAGGCAGCTCGGCTGGACGCTGACGAGGCTGCCGCCAGGGCCGCCGGCCGGACACCGCATCAATCGCGGTAGCGGCGGCTGAAGAACAGAAGGAGGAACCGAAGGATGGCAGAGCCATTCTTCCGAATGACGGAAGTGCTTGTTCCGTCGATCGTTGCCGCTAACGGAAACAAGATCACCTACTACGGGTTGGAGAACATCCCCGACCGGGGCGGCGCGTTGATCGCCCTCAACCACACCAGCTATGTGGACTGGGTCCCCGCCTCCATTGCCGCCAAGGAACGCAAACGTCGGCTGCGGTTCATGATCAAGGCCGAGATGCAGGAGGTGAGGTCGGTCAACTATGTGATCAAGCACGCCCAGCTGATTCCCGTTGACCGCGCCGAGGGCGCCAATGCCTATGGGGTCGCCGTCCAACGACTGCGTGAGGGTGAACTGGTCGGGGTACACCCCGAGGCGACGATCAGCCGCAGCCTCGAACTACGGGAATTCAAGACCGGGGCGGCCCGGATGGCGCTCGAGGCTCAGGTACCGATAGTCCCGATGATCGTCTGGGGCGCGCAGCGGATTTGGCCGAAGGGTCACCCCAAGAATCTGTTCCGCAACAAGGTTCCGATCAGTGTGGCCATTGGACCCGGGCTACCGCCAGCGGGCGATCCGACGGAACTCAACGCCACGCTGCGGCAAGCGATGGAATCGATGCTGCACTGGGTGCAGGAGCAGTACCCTCACCCCGAAGGGGAATTCTGGGTGCCACAGCGGCTGGGTGGCGGCGCGCCAAGTCCGGAGCAGTCCAGCCAATTCCGCATCGCGGAGTTGGCCGAACGCGCCCGCAAGCGTGGATATGACGGCGTTACCTCACGCAGTTCCAGCAAAGGCGGACCACACTGACCACACCGGAGAGCCGGCCGGCGCTCATCGCCTGCGACGTCGACGGCACCTTGCTAAACGATGATGAACACGTCTCTGGGCGCACCCGTAATGCGGTGCGCGCCGCGGTTGCCGGTGGCGCGACCTTCATCCTGGCCACCGGCCGGCCGCCGCGCTGGGTACGGCCGGTCGTCGAAGAACTCGGGTTCGCGCCGATGGCGGTGTGCGCCAATGGCGCCGTCATCTACGATCCCGCGACCGACCGGGTGGTGTCGGCGCACACCCTCTCGGTTGAGGCGCTGGCCACGTTGGCGGAGGTTTCCAGTCGGGTAATTCCCGGGTCTGGGTTGGCGGTCGAGCGAATCGGCGAGCGAGCCCACGACACGGCGACCCCACAGTTCGTCAGTTCGCCCGGCTACGAGCACGCCTGGCTCAACCCGGACAACACCGAGGTGTCGATCGAAGACCTGCTCAGCGCCCCGGCGATCAAGCTGCTGATCCGCAAGGCCGGTGCCGCCAGCGCGGACATGGCGGCCGAACTGGCCAAGCACGTGGGCATCGAGGGCGACATCACCTACTCGACCAACAACGGGCTGGTCGAAATCGTGCCGCTGGGCATCAGCAAGGCCACCGGTGTGCGCGACGTCGCGGCGCCCTTGGGCATTGCCGATACGGACGTGGTGGCGTTCGGCGATATGCCCAACGATGTGCCGATGCTGTTGCGGGCCGGTTTGGGTGTGGCGATGGGCAATGCCCATCCCGACGCGTTGGCCGCCGCGAACGAGGTCACCGCCCCCAACAGTGAGGACGGTGTCGCCAAGGTGCTCGAGCGCTGGTGGTTCTGAGCGCGTCGCCGCGCCTCAGGGAATGATCGGGTGGATTGGTAGCGAGAAGTGCTCGGGTGGCACCATCGGCCCGCTCGGGGGTTTGGTCGCCAGCGGTGTGGTGATCCCGTTGACGACCTCGGAGACGTTGCCGGTGAGCCGTTGGAAATTCAATACACCGTGCTGGAAGTTCTGCGTGATCCGCAGCGGCTCCTGTATCTCGGCGCTGGTCGGCAATCCGAGCGTGCCGCGTTCGTAGCTCAGCGAGGCCCACGCGTCATAGATCGCGCCGGTCACTGGTTGGGCACCGGTGGTCGGTGACCAGTACATCGCGCCCTTGGCGAATGTGGCGTAGCGCGCGCCATCGGCCCCGTCCGCTTCCGGAGATGTCGGTGCCCCCAGCACGCTGTTCATCGCGCCCAGCTCCTGCCAGCGCTGATAGATCGCGCCGCCCTCCAAGGACTTGAGCAGCTCCTCCGGCGGATCGTTGAAATGGGATGCGATTTCGCGGATCTCGTCCATCAGGGCATAGGCGGCGTTGCCGGGACAATCGGTGTTGCCGACGTCGCGATGGGTGAAGATGGCCGGCAGTTTCGCGATGGCGCCGCCGGGAACGGTGGTGTAGGAACTGCCCGTGGACTCCAGCTCCACCATGCTCTTGGGGTCGACTTCGGCGATGCCCAGCCGCCACCCCAGCAGTCGTCCGACGGCACGGATCTGCAGCGGCGTGGGCGCGACGTCATCGAAATTGCCGATCATCGCGACACCCCAGGTGTCACGGTTGAATCCGCCGGTGTGGAACCCTTCGACCGGTTTGGTGAGCCCGCCGGCACTGCCCTCGAAGATCTGACCGTACTTGTCGACCAGCGCGTGGTAGGCGATGTCGCACCAGCCCAGCGTCTTGCTGTGATACGTGTAGATCGCCTTGACGATGCCCGCCGATTCCAACGGGGAATAGTCGTTGCTGCCCGCGGTATGATGGACCACCGCGGCGCGTACCGCCCGGTCGTATTCCGGGCTCTCACAGCGCAACGCTTCGTCCGCTCCCCAATCCGCGCGGGTGATGATGGGGGGCGCTTGGCCAGGCATGGTGACTCCGGTGGGCGGGGTCCAGTGGGTGCCGGCCGGGGCCTGCGGCGGGGAGATGAGCACCGCCGAAATATTCTGCCCGAACGGCAGCTCCTTGGTGGCCGGACGGTAACCAAGGTCAACGGGCTCGGGTTCGCCGGTGGGCGGCGGCTGAGTCACCGGGGCGTCGATCGGGCGGGTGACCGCGATCTCGACCGTGTTGGTGGTGCCCACGAATACCGGTTCGGTGCTACGCGGTCGCTCCGAGGTCCCGGCCGTTGCCGGTGCCCCGCCTTGCTCGTCGGGCGCGGCGGTTTCGTACTCCGCCTGGTACCACGGTCCCCACGAACCGTCCGACTGCCTGGCCCGCATCCGTGCCGAGGTGCCGACCAGATCCCCGTTCAGCGCCACTAGGGAGAACGGCTCGTCCTGGGTGAGTTCGCGCACCGTGACGCCGCCGCCGAGGCCGACCAGCGGCTGCTCGACCAGCTGGGTGTCCTGAGCCGACGGCTGCTCGTGGGTGCTGGGAGGGGGACGGGTCAGCACCCACGAGACGATGACGACCGTCGCCGCGATGGCGGTGAGCAGCATGGTCGGTGCGCGACTGCGGGACGGCACCAAAGGGATGTTACTTGTGTGTCTGATGTTTCTTGTGAGGCGACACGGGTAATGGGCCGAAAACCTGTCGACGACACCGCAGAGGATAAGTAGCTGGGGGGTGGGTTCGGGTCCAGCGTGACTCTGCGGTGTCGTCAGGTGACAGGTTCTGAGGCCTTTCGCTAGGTGCCGATTAGATCGGCGGTACCGCGGCTGCGGCAGCCGCCGCGGCCGGTGCGACTGCCGCAGGTCCGGCCGCCGCGGGTGCCGCTGCCGCGGCGGGTAGTTCGGGAACCGCCGCTGCGGCCGCCGGCGCGGCTGCGCCGCCGTTTTGGACGGCCTGCATGATCGAAGGCATCAGCACGCCCTTGAGCAGGTCGATGGCCTGGCCTGCGCCCAGCTGGTTGGCGGCCTGCATCACGTCGTTGAGGATTCCGCCGCCGGTGCTGCTGCCCAGGCCGCTGCCGCCCAGGGAGGAGGTTCCCGGCCCGTATCCCAGGCTGGGGTCACCCAGGATCGGATAGGTGCCGTCCATCCCGGGGTCCAGGCCGACCGGCGTCGTGATGGGAATCTCGTTGGTGCCACCAAGTGCCGGGTCCAGGCCAGTCGGACTGGTCAAGCCGGGTGCCAAGCCGGTCGGGCTGGTCAACGCCGGATTGGTGAGTGCGGGGTTGACGGCGGCGCCCGGTGTCGGGGGCAGCGTCGTGCCCGGCAGAGCCAAGTCTCCCGGCATTCCCGGCGTCAGACCCGGGGTGGTCAGGCCTGGGCTGGTGAGACCCGGGCTGGTCAGCCCTGGGCTGGTCAAGCCGGGGCTGGTCAACCCCGGGCTGGTCAGGCCTGGGCTCATGCCGGTGCCGGTACCTCCGGTGAGGCTGGGCACTGGAGGCAGATTGATCCCGAACGAGGACAAACCCTGCGACAGCGCGGTCATCAACTCGGTGGGCAGGTCGGCCACGCTGGCCGCCCGCACAAACTCGTGGTGCTCGGTCGGCTTGGTCTCGGTGGTCGATTCGTAGACAAGAAAGTATGCACATGGACTCGCAACTGCCAGGGCGGCGACCGCGCTCATGGCTGTCGAGAGCTTGCGTCGGCGTCGATTCGGCACGGAAGTCTCCTCAATCTGGACTATGTGTTGCGTCGGTTCGCGCCGGCTGTCCTCGGCTGCTCGAACCCACACGCTCGATGGTACGAGTGAGGTTGGTGAGACTAGTGTGGTTATATCGAATCGTGAGGCAATCGCTACCTAAGGTGGCATCTTCGGCCCATCGGGGTCAACGGACCCGCTTTAGACCTGCTTAGGGCCTGCTTGGGTTGTCGAAACCCGGTGCAACCCTGACCTTGTCGTCCTGCCAAATCGGGTTTTCGCAGGAAGGTCGGATACCCTAGGCAACCGATGACCGCACGCTTTGACCTCTTCGTCGTCGGCTCCGGATTTTTCGGCCTGACGATCGCCGAGCGCGTGGCTACCCAACTCGGCAAGCGTGTCCTGGTTGTCGAGCGGCGCCCGCACATCGGCGGTAATGCATATTCCGAACCCGAGCCGCAGACCGGTATCGAAGTCCACAAGTACGGTGCGCACCTGTTTCACACCTCCAATAAGAAGGTGTGGGACTACGTGGGGCAGTTCACCGACTTCACCGACTATCGCCACCGGGTGTTCGCGATGCACAACGGGCAGGCCTATCAGTTCCCGATGGGGCTGGGTCTGGTCTCGCAGTTCTTCGGCAAGTACTTCAGTCCCGCCGAAGCGCGCCAACTCATCGCCGAGCAGGCCGCCGAGATTGATACCGCCGACGCCCAGAATCTCGAGGAGAAAGCCATCTCCCTGATCGGGCGCCCGCTGTATGAGGCCTTCGTCAAGGGGTACACCGCCAAACAGTGGCAGACCGACCCGAAGCAGCTGCCGGCGGCGAACATCACCCGCCTGCCGGTGCGCTACACCTTCGACAACCGGTACTTCATTGACACCTACGAGGGATTGCCCGTCGACGGCTACACCGCGTGGCTGCAGAACATGGCCGCCGACGACCGCATCGAGATCCGGCTCGACACCGACTGGTTCGACGTCCGCGACGAGTTGCGCGCGGCCAACCCCGAGGCTCCTGTCGTATACACCGGCCCGCTAGACCGCTACTTCGACTACGCCGAAGGCCGGCTGGGCTGGCGCACCCTGGACTTCGACGTGGAAGTGCTGCCGATCGGAGACTTCCAGGGCACGTCGGTGATGAACTACAACGATCTCGACGTCCCCTACACCCGCATCCACGAATTCCGCCACTTCCATCCCGAGCGCGAATACCCGTCGGACCAGACGGTGATCATGCGCGAGTATTCCCGGTTCGCCGAAGACGAGGACGAGCCCTACTATCCGATCAACACCGAGGCCGACCGCGCCCTGTTGGCCGCCTACCGGACCCGGGCGAAGTCCGAGACCGCGTCATCGAAGGTTCTGTTCGGCGGGCGCTTGGGCACCTATCAATATCTGGATATGCATATGGCCATTGCCAGCGCTTTGAGCATGTATGACAACGTCCTCGCGCCGCACCTGCGCGACGGTAGACCGCTGGCGGAACCGCCGGCCGAGGAGAGTGCGCGCGGATGAGTGCCGTAAGCCTTTTGTCCCGAGTCATCCTGCCGCGTCCGGGCGAACCGCTCGACGTGCGCAAACTGTACCTCGAGGAGTCGACCACCAACGCTCGGCGCGCGCATGCGACCAGCCGGACTTCGCTGCAGATCGGTCCGGAATCCGAGGTCTCCTTCGCCACCTACTTCAATGCGTTTCCGGCCAGCTACTGGCGACGCTGGTCGATCTGTAAGTCCGTGGTGCTGCGCGTCGAGTTGTCCGGTGCCGGGCGCGTCGACGTCTACCGGACCAAGGCCACCGGAGCGCGCATCTTCGTCGAAGGGCGCGCATTTGCCGGTGATGAGGACAAGCCGGCGGTGCTCGAGATCGAGGTGGCGCTGACGCCGTTTGAAGACGGCGGCTGGATCTGGTTCGACATCACCACCGACACCGCGGTGACCTTGCTCAACGCGGGCTGGTACGCGGCCGAGCCCGCGCCGGGAACGGCCAACATCGCGGTCGGCATCCCGACGTTCAACCGCCCCGCGGACTGTGCCAACGCGTTGCGCGAACTCACCGCGGACCCCTTGGTGGACGAGGTTGTCGGCGCGGTGATCGTGCCGGACCAAGGCACCCGCAAAGTGCGCGATCACCCGGACTTCCCGGCCGCCGCGGCCCGCTTGGGCGACCGGCTCTCCATCCATGACCAGCCCAACCTGGGCGGTTCCGGTGGCTACAGCAGGGTCATGTACGAGGCGCTGAAGAACACCGACTGCCAGCAGATCCTGTTCATGGATGACGACATCCGCATCGAGCCGGACTCGATCCTGCGGGTGCTGGCGATGCACCGCTTCGCCAAGAGCCCGATGCTGGTGGGTGGGCAGATGCTCAACCTGCAGGAGCCGTCACACCTGCACATCATGGGCGAAGTGGTGAACCGGGCGAACTTCATGTGGACCGCGGCCTCGCACGCCGAGTATGACCACGACTTCGCCGAATACCCGTTGAACGACAACGAAGACAAGAGCAAGCTGCTGCACCGGCGCATCGACGTCGACTACAACGGCTGGTGGACCTGCATGATCCCGCGGCAGGTGGCCGAGGAGCTGGGCCAGCCACTGCCGTTGTTCATCAAATGGGACGACGCGGACTACGGGCTACGGGCCGCCGAACACGGTTACCCCACCGTCACCCTGCCGGGGGCGGCGGTGTGGCACATGGCCTGGAGCGACAAGGACGATGCCATCGACTGGCAGGCCTATTTCCACCTGCGCAACCGGCTGGTGGTCGCGGCCATGCACTGGGATGGTGACGTCACCGGACTGGTCCGCAGTCACCTCAAGGCGACGCTGAAACACCTCGCTTGCCTCGAGTATTCGACGGTGGAGATCCAGAACAAGGCCATCGACGACTTCCTCGCCGGCCCCGAACACATCTTCTCGATCCTGGAATCGGCGCTGCCGGAAGTGCACCGCATTCGCAAGTCCTACCCGGATGCGGTGGGGCTGCCCGCGGCCAGTGAGCTGCCCCCGCCATTGCACAAGAACATCGTGAACAAGCCCCCCACCAACCCGGTGACGATCGGCTACCGGTTGGCCCGCGGCATCTTGCACAACCTCAAGACGGCCGACCCGGCCCACCATGGCCGCCCGGAATTCAACGTGCCGACCCAAGACGCCCGCTGGTTCCGGCTGTGCACGGTCGACGGCGTCACCGTGACGACGGCCGACGGGTGTGGCGTGGTCTATCGGCAGCGCGACCGGGCCAAGATGCTCTCACTGCTGTGGCAGTCGCTGCGCCGTCAGCGGGAGCTGTCCAAGCGATTCGACGAGATGCGCAGTACCTACCGCAACGCGTTGCCGGTGCTGTCGAGCAAGCAGAAATGGGAGACGGCGCTGCTGCCGGCGACGAGCCACGAGCCCGAGCATGCCTGAACCGGCGCCACCGCGCGGTGAAGCCGCGGCGATCGTCGTGGTTCAGTCGGCACTGGCTGATCGCCCCGGGGTGCTGGGCACGGCGCGCGGGCTCTCCCACTTCGGCGAGCACAGCGTGGGCTGGCTGCTGGTGTCGGCGCTGGGCGCGCTGCTGTTCCCGAGCCGGCGCCGGGAGTGGGTGGTCGCGGGGGCCGGCACCTTCGTCGCGCACGCCGCCGCCGTGGTGATCAAGTGGGTGGTGCGGCGCAAACGGCCCCATGACCCGGCCGTGACGGTCAACGTCGGCACGCCCAGCAAGCTGAGTTTCCCGTCCGCGCACGCCACCTCGACGGCCGCCGCGGCCATCCTGCTCAGCAGGGCGGCCGGGGTTCCCGAAGCTGCGGGCGTGGCGGTGTTGGTGCCGCCGATGGCCCTGTCTCGAATACTGCTGGGGGTGCACTATCCCAGCGACGTGGCCGCCGGCATCGGCGTGGGTGCCAGCGTCGCGGCCATCGCCGCGCGACTCGACAAGGTCTCGACAAAAGGTATGTCGCTATGAGCGAAGACGTGGTGACCGGACCCCCGACCAACCTGGTGGCCGGTGTGGTCAAGGCGATGCGCCCACGTCAGTGGGTGAAGAACGTGCTCGTGCTGGCCGCCCCGCTGGCCGCGGCGGGCCGCGGGGTCCGGTACGGCTACGCGGAAGTGCTGTTCGAGGTCTTGGTGGCCTTCGTGGTGTTCAGCCTGGCCGCCTCGGCCATCTATCTGATCAACGACGTGCGAGACGTCGAGGCGGATCGGGAGCACCCCACCAAGAGGTTTCGCCCCATCGCCGCCGGCGTGGTGCCCGAATGGCTGGCGTACACGTTGGCGGTGGCGCTGGGTGTGACGTCACTGGGGCTGGCCTGGTGGTTGACCCCGAGCCTGGCCGTGGTGATGGTCGTTTATCTCGCCATGCAGTTGGGCTACTGCTTCGGCCTCAAGCATCAAGCGGTGATCGACATCTGCGTCGTGTCATCGGCGTATTTGATCCGCGCCATCGCCGGCGGCGCGGCCACCGACATCCGGCTGTCGCAGTGGTTCTTGCTGACGGCGGCGTTCGGGTCGCTTTTCATGGTGGCCGGCAAGCGTTACGCCGAGCTGCAGCTCGCCGAGCGCACCGGTGCGGCGATCCGCAAGTCGCTGGAAAGCTATACGAGTACCTATCTGCGGTTCGTCTGGACGTTGTCGGCCACCGCCGTGGTGGTGTGTTACGGGCTGTGGGCGTTCGAGCGGGACAACTACTCGGGATCCTGGTTCGCGGCGTCGATGGTGCCGTTCACCATCGCCATCCTGCGCTACGCGGTCGATGTCGACGGGGGGTTGGCCGGGGAGCCCGAGGAGATCGCCCTGCGGGACCGGGTGTTGCAGCTGTTGGCGCTGGCGTGGATAGGAACAGTTGGGGCCGCCGTTGCCTTCGGCTAGCTCCAGACTCAAGGCCCTGCAGGCCGGTGCGCTGGCACGGCGGCCAGTACTGCGGCCAATCAGGTGGCCGGCGTTTCCGTATGACCCCTGGGTCCGGATCAGCCTGTGGATCGGTGTGGCGATCATTGCGCTGCTGTTCGGGTGGGGAGCCTGGCAACGACGCTGGATCGCCGATGACGGACTCATCGTGCTGCGCACGGTGCGCAATCTGTTGGCCGGCAACGGGCCGGTGTTCAACATGGGCGAACGGGTGGAGGCCAACACCTCGACGGTGTGGACCTATCTGCTCTACGCGGCGAGCTGGGTCGGCGGACCGATGCGGCTCGAGTACGTCGCGCTGGCGGTAGCGCTGACGCTGTCGGTGCTGGGTGTGGTGCTGCTCATGCTGGGCGCCGGCCGGCTGTATGCGCCGAGCCTGCGCGGCCGTCGGGCGATCATGTTGCCCGCGGGGGCGCTGGTCTACATCGCGGTACCCCCGGCGCGTGACTTCGCGACGTCCGGCCTGGAAAGCGGTCTGGTGCTGGCCTACCTGGGACTGCTGTGGTGGATGATGGTCTGCTGGTCGCAGCCGCTGCGGGGTCGCTCGGACCACCCGGTCTTCATCGGCCTGCTGGCCTTCGTCGCCGGATGCAGTGTGCTGGTGCGCCCGGAGCTGGCGCTGATCGGTGGGCTGGCCCTGATCATGATGTTGATCGCGGCCCGCAGTTGGCGTCGTCGCGGGTTGATCGTGCTCGCCGGTGGGTTGCTGCCGGTGGCCTACCAGATCTTCCGGATGGGCTACTACGGCTTGCTGGTTCCCGGCACCGCGCTGGCCAAAGACGCCGCGGGGGACAAATGGTCGCAGGGCATGGTCTACCTGACGAACTTCAACCGGCCGTATGCGCTTTGGCTGCCGCTGGTGCTGGTGGTGCCGCTGGGAGTGGTTGTGATGTTCGCGCGGCGGCGGCCCGCGTTCCTGCGCCCGGTGCTGGCACCCGATTACGGACGGTTTGCCCGGGCGGTGCAGAGCCCGACCGCGGTGGTGGTCTTCATGGCCGGCAGTGGCGTACTGCAGGCGCTGTACTGGATTCGCCAGGGTGGCGACTTCATGCATGGCCGGGTGCTGTTGGCGCCGCTGTTCTGCGTGCTGGCGCCCGTCGCCGTCATTCCCCTGGTCGTGCCCGATGGCAAGGACTATTCGCGTGAGACCGGCTACTGGGTGGCCGGTGCCGTCAGCGTGCTGTGGTTGGGCGTTGCGGGCTGGTCACTGTGGGCGGAGAATTCGCCGGGGATGGGTGACGACGCCACCCACGTCAGCTATTCGGGGATCGTCGATGAGCGCCGTTTCTACGCTCAGGCCACCGGGCACGCGCACCCGCTGACGGCCGCCGACTACCTCGACTACCCGCGGATGGCCGCCATTCTGACGGCGCTCAACAACACCCCGGAAGGGGCGTTGCTGTTGCCGTCGGGCAATTACACCCAGTGGGATCTGGTGCCGATGATCAAGCCCGGATCGGCCCCCGGCATCCCGGCCAGCGAAAAGCCGCAGCACACGGTGTTTTTCACCAACTTGGGCATGGTTGGCATGAACGTCGGGCTCGACGTCCGGGTGCTGGACCAGATCGGTCTGGCAAACCCGCTGGCCGCGCACACCGAGCGGCTCGAGCATGGCCGTATCGGCCACGACAAGAACCTGTTCCCGGACTGGGTGATCGCCGACGGTCCGTGGGTGAAGTGGTATCCGGGTGTCCCCGCCTACCTCGATCAGCAGTGGGTCGCGCAGGCCGAGGCCGCCCTGCGATGCCCCGCCACCCAGGCGGTGCTGAACTCGGTGCGGGCACCGATGAGCCTGCACCGGTTCGTGTCCAACGTGGTGCACTCGTTTGAGTTCACCCGGTACCGGATCAACCGGGTGCCGCTGTATGAGCTGGTCAGGTGTGGCCTCGAGGTGCCCGACGTCCCGCCCGCCCCGCCTCGGGAATGAGCGAGTAGGTAGTGGCGCCGGACCGTTTTGGGGGTGCCGCTGCGCGGCACAATATTCGGTTTGGTAAATATTTGGGTCGGATTCGATCGCACCGCACGCCGGGGCTGACCCTGGTTTGATCGGATACTGACAGAAACATCACATTTGATCTGTCGCCCGCGCGCACGGAACCGCGGACACGTGCGAAAACGCAACGTTACGGTGGCGGGCGGGTCCGAAAATTCGGTCCGGATCCCCGCTGGGTAACGAACTGCGCGCCGTCCTCGATGAGAGGATCGGCCCAAAGATGTGGTTGACTACACGAGCACTGCGGCCCAGCGCGCGCAGTCTGACCTAGTTGAGGATGCGCCCGATCTAACCGGATGCCCCTAAATGAATGAGGATGAGGAAGCAAGGATGAAGCTTGTTGACAGGTTTCGTGGCGCCGTGACGGGTACGCCGCGCCGACTCATGGTGGGAGCCGTTGGCGCGGCCCTGCTATCGGGTCTGGTCGGCTTCGTCGGCGGCTCGGCGACCGCGAGTGCATTTTCGCGGCCGGGCCTGCCGGTGGAATACCTGCAGGTGCCCTCGGCGGCGATGGGCCGCAACATCAAGGTCCAGTTCCAAAGCGGTGGCGCCAACTCTCCGGCGCTGTACCTGCTGGACGGCATGCGTGCGCAGGACGACTTCAGCGGTTGGGACATCAACACCCCCGCGTTCGAGTGGTACTACCAGTCGGGCATCTCGGTCGCCATGCCGGTCGGTGGCCAGTCCAGCTTCTACTCGGACTGGTACAACCCGGCTTGCGGTAAGGCTGGCTGCACCACTTACAAGTGGGAGACCTTCCTGACCAGCGAGCTGCCGCAGTACCTGTCGGCCAACAAGGGTGTCAAGCCCACCGGCAGCGGCGTGGTTGGTCTGTCGATGGCGGGATCGTCGGCCCTGATCCTGGCTGCCTACCACCCCGACCAGTTCGTGTACTCCGGCTCGCTGTCGGCACTGCTGGACCCGTCGCAGGGTATGGGCCCGTCCCTGATCGGCCTGGCCATGGGTGACGCGGGCGGCTACAAGGCTTCCGACATGTGGGGCCCGAAGGATGACCCGGCCTGGGCGCGTAACGACCCGATGCTGCAGGTCGGCAAGCTGGTTGCCAACAACACCCGGATCTGGGTGTACTGCGGTAACGGCAAGCCGTCCGACCTGGGTGGCGACAACCTGCCCGCGAAGTTCCTGGAGGGCTTCGTCCGGACCAGCAACATGAAGTTCCAGGCCGCGTACAACGCTGCCGGTGGCCACAACGCCGTGTGGAACTTCGATGACAACGGCACGCACAGCTGGGAGTACTGGGGTGCGCAGCTCAACGCTATGAAGCCTGACCTGCAGCACACGCTGGGTGCGACACCCAACACCGGTGACACCCAGGGCGCCTAGTACCAAGCGCTCGGCGTACTAACAAAACAGCGATTAACGGCGGCGGCCCTCAGGGGTCGCCGCCGTTAATCATTTCTGGTGTTATCTCCCCTTTATCCGGTCGTAGCCGGTGTGGTTAGCTACGTGCGGGCCGAGCCTTGCTGTGAGCACGCAGCGATACACGATGGAGGTGGACATGAGGGGTGTGTCAGTGGTGATACGGCTGCTCTGCGTTGCCGTGCTGTCAGTCACGTTGGGCGGTATCACGGTGGCCACGGGATCCACCGGAAAGGCCAATGCCGCTCCGTACGAGACCCTGATGGTCCCCTCGGGCGCAATGGGCCGAGACATCCCGGTGGCTTTCCTGGCCGGCGGGCCGCACGCGGCCTACCTTCTCGACGCCTTCAACGCCGGCCCCGATGTCAGCAACTGGGTCACCGCGGGTAACGCGATGAACACCCTCGGCGGCAAAGGAATCTCGGTGGTCGCGCCGGCGGGCGGCGCGTTCAGCATGTACACCGACTGGGAACAGGACGACAGCAAGCAGTGGGACACCTTCCTCTCCAGTGAGCTGCCCGATTGGCTGGCCGCCAACAAGGGCCTGGCGCCCGGCGGCCACGCCGCGGTCGGTGCGTCTCAGGGCGGCTACGGCGCGATGGCGCTGGCCGCATTCCACCCCGACCGGTTCGGTTTCGCCGGATCGCTGTCCGGGTTCTTGTACCCGTCGAGCACCACCACCAACGGGGCGATCCTGGCCGGGATGCAGCAATTCGACGCAGTGGACGGCAACGGCATGTGGGGTGCCCCACAGTTGGGCCGGTGGAAGTGGCACGACCCGTGGGTCCACGCCGCCCTGCTGGCGCAGAACAACACCCGAGTGTGGGTGTGGAGTCCGACCAACCCGGGCGCCAGTGACCCCGCGGCCATGATCGGCCAGGCCGGTGCGGCAATGGGCGACAGCCGGTCATTCTACCAGCAGTATCGCAACGTCGGCGGGCACAACGGCCACTTTGATTTCCCGGGCGGAGGCGACAACGGCTGGGGCTCGTGGTCAGCGCAGCTGGGTGCGATGTCTGGTGATATCGTCGGCGCAATCCGCTAGCCGGCCGGCGCACGACCTCGGCTGACGGCGCTGCCCCGACACCCGCTGTATCTGTCAGCCGGGAAGTAACCCCGTGGTGAGCCGGTACCGTGTATGGAGTGCAGCTAAGGGCGGTACCGTCGCGTCGATACGCGGTGCGGGTGAGTTCGGGTGGCTCGGGTGGTGAGCGGGCGCGACACCGCCGCCCCCAGCACCTGTACCCACACTGATAAGTACCGACCCTGCAGCAGGAGAACATGTCCACGAACTCCCGGCGGAGACGCCGACACCGGATCCTTGCCTGGGTCGCCGTGGGTGCGATGGCATCGGTGGTGGCGTTGGTCATCGTGGCCGGGGTGATCCTGCTGCGCCATTCCGAAACTCCGCCGAGCGCGGTACCGCCGGGCATCTTGACTCCGGCGCCCACCACCCCCCACCCGCGCAAGCCCCGGCCGGCATTCCAGGATGCGTCGTGCCCCGACGTGCAGTTGATCGCGGTTCCGGGCACCTGGGAGTCATCGCCCCAGGATGACCCGCTCAACCCGCTGACGTTCCCCAAAGCGTTGCTGCTGAAGGTGACCGGGCCGATCTCCACGGACTTCCCCGAATCCCGGGTGCAGACCTACACGGTTCCCTACACCGCGCAGTTCCACAATCCGTTGAGTGCCGACGGCCAGATGTCCTATAACGACAGCCGGGCCGAAGGCACCCGCGCGATGGTCGCGGAAATGACGGACATGAACAACAGGTGCCCCCTGACCAGCTACGTACTGGTCGGGTTTTCTCAGGGCGCAGTGATCGCCGGCGACGTGGCCAGCGATATCGGCAACGGCCGCGGACCCGTCGACGAAGACTTGGTGCTGGGTGTGACGCTGATCGCCGACGGGCGCCGGCAGCCCGGGGTGGGCAACGACATCCCGCCGAGCCCGCCGGGCGAAGGCGCCGAAATCACCCTGCACGAGGTGCCGGTGCTGTCCGGGCTCGGATTGACCATGACCGGCCCCCGGCCCGGCGGATTCGGTGCGCTCGATGACCGGACCAACGAGATCTGCGCCGAGGGCGACCTGATCTGCGCCGCCCCGCAAGAAGCTTTCAGCCCCGCTAACCTGCCGACCACCCTGGACACCCTGGCCGGCGGAGCGGTTCAGCCGGTTCACGCGATGTATGCCACCCCGGACTTCTGGAGCTCCGATGGGGAGCCGGCTACCGAGTGGACGCTGAACTGGGCCCATGAACTCATCGACAAGGCACCGCATCCCAAACACGGGTGATCGAGTCCCGGTAGTAGCGATCGGCGACCGCCGACGGGCCTCGCCAGGGGGACACAGCGACTCGCTCGCGATGGCGGGCGCAAACAGCGGTACTTTGTGATTTGGTCTGTCGCGCCCCGCCCCTTAACATTAAGAGAAATTTAAGAGCATGTGGAAGGCCGCATCGGGTCGAAGCTGGCACCGTCGCGCGAGCTGTGGCTCGCGCGACGGTGCTCGAGGGCTGGTCCGCGCACAGATGTAAAACGTCGGCCCAGCCGACCGAAATGTAACCCCGTCGGCGTAGCCGACTGAGCAGTGTTGTGACAGGAGAGGGCCCCATGGCGTACCACAACCCGTTCATCGTGAATGGAAAGATCAGGTTCCCGGAGAACACGAACCTGGTTCGTCACGTCGAGAAATGGGCACGGGTTCGTGGCGACAAGCTGGCCTACCGCTTCTTGGACTTCTCCACCGAGCGCGACGGTGTCGAGCGCGACATCTTGTGGTCGGAGTTCAGCGCCCGCAACCGCGCCGTCGGTGCGCGGCTGCAGCAGGTGACTCAGCCGGGTGACCGCATCGCGATCCTGTGCCCGCAGAACCTGGACTACCTCATCTCGTTCTTCGGTGCGCTCTACTCCGGCCGGATCGCGGTGCCGCTATTCGACCCGGCCGAGCCGGGCCACGTCGGCCGCCTGCACGCCGTGCTCGACGACTGCACGCCGTCGACCATCCTGACCACCATCGACTCCGCCGAGGGCGTGCGGAAGTTCATCCGCAGCCGGTCGGCCAAAGAGCGGCCCCGAGTGATCGCGGTCGACGCGGTGCCAACCGAGGTCGCCTCCACCTGGCAGCAACCCGAAGCCAACGAGTTGACCACCGCCTACCTGCAGTACACCTCCGGCTCCACCCGCGTCCCCTCTGGCGTGCAGATCACCCACCTGAACCTGCCCACCAACGTGCTGCAGGTGCTCAACGCGCTGGAAGGCCAGGAAGGTGACCGCGGGGTCAGCTGGCTGCCGTTCTTCCACGACATGGGCCTGATCACGGTGCTGTTGGCGTCGGTGCTCGGGCACAGCTTCACCTTCATGACGCCGGCCGCGTTCGTGCGCCGGCCCGGGCGCTGGATCCGTGAGCTTGCCCGCAAGCCGGGCGAGACCGGCGGCACCTTCACGGCCGCGCCGAACTTTGCGTTCGAGCACGCCGCGATGCGCGGTGTGCCCCGCGACGACGAACCGCCACTGGACCTGAGCAACGTCAAGGGCATCCTGAACGGCAGCGAGCCGGTGTCGCCGGCTTCGATGCGCAAGTTCTTCAAGGCGTTCGAGCCCTACGGCCTGCGCGAGACCGCGGTCAAGCCGTCCTACGGCTTGGCCGAGGCCACCCTGTTCGTCTCCACCACACCGATGGACGAGGTGCCGACGGTCATCCACGTCGACCGCGACGAGCTGAACAAGCAGCGCTTCGTCGAGGTGGCCGCCGACGCGCCAAACGCCGTCGCGCAGGTTTCGGCGGGGAAGGTCGGTGTCGATGAATGGGCGGTCATCGTCGACACCGAGACGGCCAGTGAGCTCCCGGACGGCCAGATCGGTGAGATCTGGTTGCACGGCAACAACCTGGGTATCGGCTACTGGGGCAAGGAAGAAGAGTCCGCCCAGACCTTCCGTAACATCCTCAAGTCGCGGGTTCCCGAGTCGCATGCCGAGGGCGCTCCCGACGATGGCTTGTGGGTGCGCACCGGCGACTACGGGACCTACTTCAAGGGCCACCTCTACATCGCCGGCCGGATCAAGGACCTGGTCATCATCGACGGTCGCAACCACTACCCGCAGGACCTCGAATACACGGCGCAAGAGTCCACCAAGGCGCTGCGGGTCGGGTACGTCGCGGCCTTCTCCGTGCCGGCCAACCAATTGCCGCAGAAGGTCTTCGAGGACCCGCATGCCGGACTGAGCTTCGACCCCGAGGACACCTCCGAGCAGTTGGTGATCGTCGGCGAACGCGCCGCGGGTACCCACAAGCTCGAATACCAGCCGATCGCCGATGACATCCGGGCGGCCGTCGCCGTCGGTCACGGAGTGACGGTACGGGACGTGCTGCTGGTGTCGGCCGGGACCATTCCTCGGACTTCGAGTGGCAAGATCGGCCGCCGCGCCTGCCGCACCGCCTACATCGACGGCAGCCTGCGCAGCGGCGTCGGCTCCCCGACAGTCTTCGCCACCGGATCGTAAGCAAGCGTAAGCAAAGGTAGCCATGGCTGACACAGACCAACCCCAGTCGAACGAGGACGCGCAAGCCAACAAGTCCGATATGACGGTCCCCGAGATGCGGCAGTGGCTGCGCAACTGGGTGGGCAAGGCGGTCGGGAAGTCGCCGGACTCCATCGATGAGTCGGTGCCGATGGTCGAGCTCGGTTTGTCGTCACGGGATGCGGTGGCCATGGCCGCCGACATCGAAGACATGACCGGCGTCACCCTGTCGGTCGCGGTTGCCTTCCAGCATCCGACCATCGAGTCGCTGGCCACTCGCATCATCGAGGGTGAGCCCGAAGTCGCCGACGACGGCATCGACAACATTGACTGGACGCGCAACGGCCCGGCCGAGCGGGTCGACATTGCGATTGTGGGTCTGGCGACCCGGCTGCCCGGCGAGATGAACACCCCGGAGGAGACCTGGCGCGCGCTGCTGGAGGGCCGCGACGCGATCACCGACCTGCCCGAGGGACGCTGGTCGGAATTTCTGGAAGAGCCGCGGATCGCCGAGCGGGTCGCAAACGCCCGCACTCGCGGCGGCTACCTCAGCGACATCAAAGGCTTCGACTCCGAGTTCTTCGCGGTGGCTAAGACCGAAGCCGACAACATCGACCCGCAGCAGCGGATGGCGCTGGAGCTGACCTGGGAGGCGCTCGAGCACGCCCGCATCCCACCGTCGAGCTTGCGCGGTGGCTCGGTCGGCGTCTACGTGGGTGTCTCCAACAATGACTACAGCTTCTTGGCGGTGTCGGACCCGACCATCGCCCACCCGTATGCGATCACCGGCACCGCGACGTCGATCATCGCCAACCGGGTGTCCTACTTCTACGACTTCCGCGGGCCTTCGGTGGCGATCGACACCGCGTGCTCGAGCTCACTGGTGGCAGTCCATCAGGGCGTGCAAGCGCTGCGCAATGGTGAGGCCGATGTGGTCGTGGCCGGCGGGGTGAACGCGCTGGTCACCCCCATGGTGACGCTTGGTTTCGATGAGATCGGCGCCGTGCTGGCCCCGGACGGCCGGATCAAGTCGTTTTCGGCCGACGCTGACGGCTACACCCGCTCCGAGGGTGCCGGCATGCTGGTACTCAAGCGCGTCGATGACGCCCGCCGCGACGGCGACCAGATCCTGGCCGTCATCGCCGGCAGCGCGGTCAACCACGACGGGCGGTCCAACGGCCTGATCGCGCCGAACCAGGACGCCCAGGCCGACGTGTTGCGCCGGGCCTACAAGGACGCGGGCATCGACCCGCGCAACGTCGACTACATCGAGGCGCACGGCACCGGGACCATCCTGGGCGACCCGATCGAGGCCGAGGCGCTGGGCCGGGTGGTTGGCAAGGGGCGTGCGGCGGATCGGCCCGCCTTGCTCGGTGCGGTCAAGACCAACGTCGGACACCTGGAGTCGGCCGCCGGTGCGGCCAGCATGGCCAAGGTGGTGCTGGCGTTGCAGCATGACAAGCTGCCCCCGTCGATCAACTTCGCCGGGCCCAGCCCCTACATCGACTTCGACGCGATGCGCCTGAAGGTGGTCGACGCGGCCACCGACTGGCCGCGATACGGCGGCTATGCGCTGGCCGGGGTATCGAGCTTCGGATTCGGCGGCGCCAACGCCCACGTGGTGGTGCGCGAGGTGCTGCCACGCGATGTCATCGAGCGCGAACCCGATCCCGAGTCGGCGCCGGCCGCACCCGCGCAGGCCTGCGAGTCCGAGGCGGCGAGCGCCGAAGGCCACGCACTGCGCTTCGACGAGTACGGCGAGATTATCACCGACGCGCCCAGCTACGGGCAAGCCGAAGAGGCGGAGCCCGAGCTGCCCGGGGTCACCGAGGAGGCGCTGCGGCTCAAGGAAGTCGCGCTGGAAGAGCTCGCGGCCAAAGAAGAGGCCGAAGGGCCCACCAAGCCCCTGATTCCGCTCGCGGTTTCGGCGTTTTTGACCTCGCGTAAGAAGGCCACCGCCGCCGAATTGGCGGACTGGATGGAAAGCCCCGAAGGCCAGTCGTCGTCGCTGGAGTCGATCGGCCGCTCGCTGTCGCGGCGCAACCACGGCCGGTCCCGCGCGGTGGTGCTGGCCCACGACCATGAAGAGGCCATCAAGGGCCTGCGCGCGGTCGCCGAGGGCAAGCAGCGGCCCGGCGTGTTCAGCGTTGACGGTCCGGTGACCAACGGCCCGGTGTGGGTGTTGGCCGGGTTCGGCGCGCAGCACCGCAAGATGGGCAAGAGCCTCTACCTGCGCAACCCGGTATTCGCCGAGTGGATCGAGAAGGTCGACGCGCTGGTCCAGGACGAGCTAGGCTACTCGGTGCTCGAGCTGATTCTGGACGACTCGCAGGACTACGGCATCGAGACCACGCAGGTCACCATCTTCGCGATCCAGGTCGCGCTCGGTGAGCTGCTCCGCCACCACGGCGCCAAGCCCGCCGCGGTGGTCGGCCAGTCGCTGGGCGAGGCCGCGTCGGCCTACTTCGCCGGCGGTCTCTCGCTGCGCGATGCCACCCGGGCGATCTGCTCGCGCTCGCACCTGATGGGCGAGGGCGAGGCGATGCTGTTCGGCGAGTACATCCGGTTGATGGCGCTGGTGGAGTACTCCGCCGACGAGATCAAGACAGTGTTCTCCGACTTCCCCGATCTGGAGGTGTGTGTTTACGCGGCACCCACCCAGACCGTCATCGGCGGCCCGCCGGAGCAGGTCGACGCGATCATCGCCCGCGCGGAATCCGAGGGTAAGTTCGCCCGCAAGTTCCAGACCAAGGGCGCCAGCCACACTCAGCAGATGGATCCGCTGCTCGGCGAACTCGCCGCGGAGCTGCAGGGCATCAAGCCGATGAGCCCGACCGCCGGCATCTTCTCGACCGTGCACGAGGGCAGCTACGTCAAACCCGGCAGTGACCCCATCCACGATGTTGACTACTGGAAGAAGGGCCTGCGCCACAGCGTCTACTTCACCCACGGCATCCGCAACGCGGTCGACAGCGGGCACACCACCTTCCTGGAGCTGGCGCCCAACCCCGTCGCGCTGATGCAGGTTGGCCTGACCACGGCCTCGGCCGGTCTGCATGACGCCCAGCTGATTCCGACGCTGGCCCGCAAGCAAGACGAAGTCGAGTCGATGATTTCGACGCTGGCGCAGCTCTACGTGCACGGCCACGACCTGGACATGCGCACCCTGTTCCCGGGGCCGGCCGGGCCGGCGGACTACGCGATCATTCCGCCCACCCGATTCAAGCGCAAAGAGCACTGGTTGGACGCGAAGTTCTCCGGTGATGCGTCGGTGATCATGCCGGGTAACCATGTCGCCTTGCCCGATGGCCGGCACGTCTGGGAATTCGCCCCGCGCGAGGCCACCGATCTGGCCGCACTGGTCAGAGCCGCTGCCACGCAGGTGCTTCCGGACGCCCGGCTCAGCGCTGCCGAGCAGCGCGCGTTGCCCGGCGAGGGCGCGCGGCTGGTGACGACCCTGGCCCGCCATCCCGGCGGCGCGTCGGTGCAGGTGCACGCCCGCATCGATGAATCGTTCACCCTCGTCTATGACGCCCTGGTCGCCCGGGGCGGCCAGGACGCGGTGTTGCCGGCTGCGGTCGGCGCGGGTACCGCCGTTGCGGCGGGTGTCGACGGTGCCGTCGATGCCGTGGCACCGTCCGCGTCCGCGGACGCGACCGAGGAATCCGACGCGGAGACGCTGACGGACAGCCTGACCAACCGTTACATGCCGAGCGGCATGGGCAGATGGACTCCGGATACCGGCGAAACCATCGCCGATCGCCTGGGCCTGATCGTCGGATCGGCCATGGGCTATGAGCCCGAGGACCTGCCCTGGGAGGTGCCGCTGATCGAGCTGGGCCTGGACTCGTTGATGGCCGTGCGGATCAAGAACCGCGTGGAGTACGACTTCGACCTGCCGCCCATCCAGTTGACGGCGGTGCGTGACGCCAACCTCTACAACGTGGAGAAGCTGATCGAATACGCGGTCGAACACCGTGATGAGATCGAGCAGCTGCACGAGCACCAGAAGACCCAGTCGGCCGAGGAAATCGCCAGGGTTCAGGCGGAGCTGATGCACGCCAAGCACGACTCCGCGCCGGCTCCCGCCGCGGAGGCGGTTGCCCAGGCAGCGGAGGAGGCGGCCGCCCCGCCGCCCTCGGACGTGCCGCCGCCGCCCACCGACCCGGCCGGCCCGTCCGGCAAGGGGCAGCCCAGTTCGGCTCCGGATCTCAAGGGTGCCGCCGATGCGCTCAACCAGGAAGCGGTCGCCAAGGCGCTGAACTCTGACGTGCCGCCGCGTGATGCCGCCGAGCGTGTCGTCTTCGCTACCTGGGCGATCGTTACCGGCAAGTCGGCGGGGGGCATCTTCAACCCGCTGCCCAAGCTGGATAAGGACAAGGCCGCCAAGATGGCCCAACGCCTGTCCGAGCGTGCGGAAGGTTCCATCACCACCGAGGACGTCTTGAGTTCGCACAACATCGAGGCGCTCGCTGAGAAGGTGCGCGGCTACCTGGAGGCCGGTGTCGTCGACGGCTTCGTACGCACCCTGCGGGCCCGTCCCGAGGGCAGCTCGAAGGTGCCGGTGTTCGCGTTCCACCCGGCCGGTGGTTCGACGGTGGTCTACGAGCCACTGCTGAACCGGTTGCCGGCGGATACGCCGATGTACGGCTTCGAGCGGGTCGAGGGATCAATCGAAGAGCGGGCGGCCCAATACGTGCCGAAGCTGATCGAGATGCAGGGCGACGGGCCTTACATCCTGGTCGGCTGGTCGCTGGGTGGCGTGCTGGCCTACGCGTGCGCGATCGGGCTTAAGCGCCTGGGCAAAGACGTCCGGTTTGTCGGTCTGATCGACGCGGTGCGGGCGGGGGAGGAGATCCCCCAGACCAAGGATGAGATCCGCAAGCGCTGGGACCGCTACGCCAAGTTCGCCGAGACGACGTTCAACGTCACCGTTCCGGCGATCCCGTACGAGCATCTCGAGGAGCTCGACGACGAAGGTCAGGTCCGGTTCGTTCTCGACGCCGTCAGCCAGAGCGGGGTGGAGATCCCGGCCGGCATCATCGAGCACCAACGCACCTCGTACCTGGACAACCGGGCGATCGACACCGCCGAGATCCACCCGTACGACGGGCATGTCACCCTCTACATGGCCGATCGCTACCATGACGACGCGATCATGTTCGAGCCGCGGTATGCCGTTCGCCAGCCGGACGGCGGCTGGGGCGAGTATGTTTCCGACCTCGAGGTCGTGCCGATCGGTGGCGAGCACATCCAGGCCATCGACGAGCCGATCATCGCCAAGGTCGGCGAACACATGAGCCGCGCTGTGGACAACATCAAGGCTGAACCGACCAGTGAGGTAGGCAAGTAGTGACCGATACAGCTCCAGGCCCAGCTCCTGTGGTGCACTCCACTGCCGAGAAGCTCGCGGAACTGCGGGAACGCCTGGAGCTGGCCAAAGAACCCGGCGGTGAGAAGGCCGCTGCCAAGCGTGACAAGAAGGGCATTCCGAGCGCCCGCGCACGGGTGCATGCGCTGGTGGACCCGGGCACCTTCTTCGAGACCGGTGCGCTGTGCAAGACCCCGGGTGACCCGGGCGCGGTGTACGGCGATGGGGTGGTCACCGGGCACGCCATGATCGACGGCCGCCCGGTCGGGGTGTTCTCCCACGACCAGACCGTGTTTCAGGGCTCGGTCGGTGAGATGTTCGGCCGCAAGGTGGCCCGCCTGATGGAGTGGTGCTCGATGGTCGGTTGCCCGATCATCGGCATCAACGATTCCGCCGGCGCCCGTATTCAAGACACGGCGACCTCGCTGGCGTGGTACGCCGAGCTGGGCCGGCGCCACGAGATCTTGTCCGGCCAGGTACCGCAGATCTCCATCATCCTCGGCAAATGTGCTGGGGGAGCGGTGTATTCGCCGATCCAGACGGACCTGGTGGTCGCCGTGCGAGACCAGGGCTACATGTTCGTCACCGGGCCCGACGTGATCAAAGACGTCACCGGCGAGGACGTCAGCCTCGACGAATTGGGCGGCGCCGACTCGCAGGCCCGCTACGGCAACATCCACCAGGTGGTCGAGGACGAGGCCGCCGCATTCCAGTACGTGCGGGACTTCCTGTCATTCCTGCCATCGGACTGCTTTGGCGACCCGCCGGTGTTCAACCCCGGGCTGGAGCCCGAAATCACCCCGAGTGACCTCGAGCTCGACTCGATCGTGCCGGACTCGGACAACACCGCCTACGACATGCACGAGATTCTGCTGCGGATCTTCGACGATGGGGATTTTGTCGACGTCGCCGCGCAGGCGGGCCAGGCGATCATCACCGGTTACGCGCGCGTCGACGGACGCCCGGTGGGGGTGGTGGCGAACCAGCCGATGCACATGTCCGGCGCCATCGACAACGAAGCCTCCGACAAGGCCGCACGGTTCGTCCGGTTCTGCGACGCGTTCAAGATCCCGCTGGTCTTTGTGGTGGACACACCCGGCTTCCTGCCGGGGGCCGAGCAGGAGAAGAACGGGATCATCAAGCGCGGCGGGCGGTTCCTGTACGCCGTGGTGGAAGCCGACGTGCCGAAGGTGACGATCACCATCCGCAAGTCCTACGGCGGTGCGTACGCGGTGATGGGCTCCAAGCAGCTGACCGCGGACTTCAACTTCGCCTGGCCGACCGCGCGCATCGCGGTGATCGGTGCCGACGGTGCCGCGCAGTTGCTGATGAAGCGTTTCCCGGACCCGACCACACCCGAGGCCCAGAAGATCAAGCGTGACTTCATCGAGGGCTACAACCTGAACATGGCGATCCCGTGGATCGCGGCTGAGCGCGGGTTCATCGACGCAGTCGTCGACCCGCACCAGACCCGGCTGCTGCTGCGCAAGTCCATGCACCTGCTGCGGGACAAGCAGCTGTGGTGGCGGGTGGGCCGCAAGCACGGCCTGATCCCGGTCTAGCGAGTACCGCCCCCCAGTAGCGCGAGCAGACGCAGAATCGCACGCAAAACACGTTTTGCGTGCGATTCTGCGTCTGCTGGCCGGCTAGGGCGAACCCGGTCCGCCGTCGCCGCCGTCGCCGCCGGCGCCACCGGTAGAGCCGGAAGCAAGGCTGCCCGGGACGCCCGCGATGCCGATGGTGCCACCGGTGCCGGGAAGGCCGCTCTGTCCGACGCCGCCGGTCCCTCCGGTTCCGCCATCGCCGCCGTCGCCACCGAAGCCGCCCTCGAAGGCGCCATAGCCGCCCGTGCCGCCAGTTCCCCCCTGGCCGCCTTGGCCACCGTCACCGCCGGTACCCAGTGCGCTGTCACCGCCGGTGCCGCCGAGGCCGCCCTGGCCACCGTGGCCACCGTCGCCACCACTGCCGAACAATCCGCCACTACCGGACACGCCGCCGTCGCCGGCTTGACCACCCTCACCGCCCTGGCCGCCGGTGCCGGCTCCGCCGCCATCATCGACCCCTCCAGCGCCGCCCTGGCCACCGCTACCACCATCTCCGCCGTCCCCGCCCGAGCCGTTGGTGGCGCCGGCGACGGCGTCGCCCCCATCGCCGCCCTCGCCGCCGGCGCCGCCTTGACCGCCGGTGGAGCCGTCAGCGCCAGCGGGGCCGATAGCACCGGCGCCGGCTAGGTCCTGTCTGCTAATTGCGGACGCGGTGGTAGGTGATGATGGCGGCCAGGGTGACACCGCCGAGGTAGGTCAGGGCGTATTTGTCGTAGCAGGTGGCGACCGCGCGCCAGTGTTTGAGCCGGTTGAAGCTTCGCTCGACGGTGTTGCGGTGCTTGTAGATTCGGCCTGAGAACCCCGGAGGCCGTCCTCTGTTGCGGCCTTTGGCTTTGCGGCGGGTGATCTGGTCGCTGCGCTCGGGGATGGTGTGGGCGATCTTGAGCCGGCGCAGCTGTGCCCGCGTCGAGTCATGGGAGTACGCCTTGTCCGCCAGCAGGTGATACGGGGCGTATGAGTTGCTGCACCGGGCGGCCAGCAGTGGCCAAAGCATCGGATTATCACCGGCTTGACCGGCCGACAGTGCCAGGGTGACCGGACTGCACAGCTGGTCGGTCAAGGCGTGGATCTTGGTAGTCAGCCCGCCGCGGGAACGCCCAATGGCGTGGTCATCGGGCTCATCGAGATATTTCTTGTAATTCGACAGATCCCCCTGTGCGGCGCCCGGGCGCGCTCCGGCTGCGTGTTGGTGGGCGCGCACACTGGTCGAATCGACCGACAACAGTGCGCCCAGGTCGGCGTCCTCGGCGTCGAGGTCAGAGGCGATCGCCGCGAAGATCCGCGCGTAGATGCCATCGACCGACCAGCGTAGATGCCTCTCGGCCACCGATTGCCAGGGACCGAAGTGCTCGGGCAGGTCACACCACGGAGATCCCGTACGGTAACGCCAGATAATGCCCTCCAGAGTACGTCGATGATCGTTCCACGGCCGGCCACGCCGCCGCCCCGCAGGCAACACCGCCACGATCAGCGACCACAAATCATCAGAAATCGCATGCGTCCGCATCACCCAAACAGCATCAGCCAAAACACCATTCACATTAAGCAGACACGCCCTAGGCCGCCGTTCCCGCCATCGCCACCGGAGCCCGCGGAACTGCCGATGGTGGTGGTGGCGCCGCCTTTGCCGCCGTCGCCGCCGTCGCCGCCCGTTCCCGCGGTACCGGCAGTGCCGCCGGAGCCACCCGAGCCCACCGCGCCGGCAGTGCCTCCCACGCCGCCGTCGCCGCCGGCGCCGGCATTGTTGCTGCCGTCGTCGTCGTAGCCGTTGCCACCTTGGCCGCCCGTGCCGCCCGCGCCCCCGGCTCCGCCGCTGCCGTTGGTCGCGGTAGCGACGGCACTGCCGCCGCTACCGCCGTTGCCGCCGTGACCGCCTTGGCCGCCGCGACCGCCGGGACGGTCGGCGGGGCCATTGATGCCATCGCCGCCGGTGCCGCCGGTGCCGCCCGCCCTGGCGGTGTGACCACTGACGGCGGTGGCGCCTCCTTGGCCACCCGCGCCGCCGTCGCCGCCGTCGCCCGAGAAGCCGGTGCCGCCGGTGCCGACGACGCCTCCGATGCTGGCCGCGCCGCCTTGACCGCCCAGGCCGCCGGCGCCGCCGCTCCCACCGGCGCCGGCATTGTCGCTGCCATCGTCGGCGCCGCCGCCACCACCCTGGCCACCGGTCCCGCCGATACCGCCCTGGCCGCCGTAGCCATTTGTCGCGCCGGCGCCGGCATCCCCGTCCTGGCCGCCGGTGCCTCCCGCGCCGCCCTGGCCACCGTCGTAGCCATTGCCGCCGGCCGGGCCGGGGGCACCATCGGCACCTTGGCCGCCGCCGCCGGCGTTGCCGCCGTAGCCAGCATGATGACCGCTGATGGTGGTCGCGCCGCCCTTGCCGCCGTCACCACCGGTACCGCCGGTGCCTGCGGCGCCCGCGGTGCCGCCGTCACCCCCGGCGCCGGCCGCTCCGCCGCTGCCGCCGGTGCCGCCTTCGCCACCGTTGCCACCGACACCTGCGTTGTTGGCGCCGTTGTCGTCGTAGCCCTGCCCGCCCTTGGCGTCGGCGGCGCCCTGACCGCCGGCGCCGCCGCTGCCGTTGGTTGCGCCGGCGACGGCATCGCCGCCAGCACCGCGGGCGCCGCCGGTGCCGCCGGTGTCGGCAGCAGGGCCGCCGTCACCGCCTTGACCGCCGCTCCCGCCGGTACCGGCGGTGCGCCCGACGATGGTGGTGGCACCGCCTTCGCCGCCGGCACCCCCGTCACCACCGTGGCCCGCGGTGCCGGGGAATGCCAAGCCCACCGTGCCGCCGCTGCCGGTCGCACCGGCCGCGCCCCCGGTGCCTCCAGTGCCGCCGGCACCGCCGGTGCCGGCATTGTCGCCGCCGTCATCGGTGCCGCCGGCGCCTCCTTGGCCGCCCTGCCCACCGTCGGAGCCGCTGCCACCGGCCGGGCCGGCGGCGCCGCCGCCTCCTTGGCCGCCATAGCCGCCATTCCCGCCCCAGCCGGCGGTGTGCCCGGCGGCGGTGGTGTCGCCGCCCTGGCCGCCACCGCCCCCGGTGCCGCCGGTACCCGCGGTGCCCGCGGTGCCGCCGAGACCGCCCGTGCCCGCGGCGCCGGCGGTGCCGCCGTCACCGCCGTTGCCGCCGTTGCCTTCGGGGCCGGCGTCACCACCTTGGCCGCCGGTACCCCCTTGACCGCCCATACCGCCCTGACCGTTGTATGCGCCGGATACGGCGTCGCCGCCATTGCCGCCGAGACCGCCCGCACCGCCCTTGCCGCCGCTACTGGCCGCATCGGCCAGACCATCGCCGCCGTCGCCACCCTGGCCGCCGTCTCCGCCGGCCCCGGCGGTATGACCGATGGTGGTGGTGGCACCGCCATCGCCGCCGGTACCGCCGTCTCCGCCGGTACCCGCACTGCCCGCGCCGCTACCCGCGCCGGCGCCGGCGCCGGCGCCACCCCCTTGACCGCCTTGACCGCCCATCCCGCCGTTGCCGCCGGCGCCGGCATTGTTGCTGCCGTCGTCGGCGTAGCCGGTACCACCTTGGCCGCCGGCCCCGCCGTCGCCACCCGCGCCGCCATGGCCGTTGTATGCGCCGGAGACGGCGTCGCCGCCGGCACCACCGGTACCGCCCGCACCGCCTTGCCCGCCGTCGTACCCGTCGCCGCCGGTCAGGCCGGACAACCCGGCGCCGCCCTGGCCACCGGCACCTCCGGCTCCGCCGTTGCCTGCCATCCCCACGGTGCCGCCGGTGCCGGTCGCACCAGGCACCCCGCCCTGGCCGCCTTGGCCGCCGTTGCCGCCGTCGCCGCCGGTGGTGGCGTTGTTGCCGCCGTCGTCGGTGTAACCCACGCCTCCTTGGCCGCCGGCCCCGCCGGCCCCGCCGGTGCCGCCGTGGCCACCGCTGCCGTTGGTTCCGCCATTGCCGCCGCCGCCGGTGCCGCCATCCCCGCCGGCCCCGCCATCACCGCCCGCAAAGCCGGTAGAGCCGAACTGGGCCGGGGCACCCAGAGCGCCGGCCCCGCCGGTGCCGCCGTTACGCGCGGCGCCGCCGGCGCTGTACGCGCCCACGGTGCCTCCGGTGCCTCCGGTGCCGGCCAGTCCTGCGGTGCCGGCGTCGCCACCGTCACCTCCCAGGCCACCGCTTCCGCCGGAGACGTAGTAGTCCCCGGTGTTGCCGTCGGCGCCGTTGCCGGCGTTGCCGCCGTGGCCTGCGTTGCCGCCGGATCCATTGGTGCCGCCGGTGGTGTTGCCGCCGGTTCCGCCGTCGCCGATACCGGCGACGCCGATGTCTCCGTCGGCGCCGTTGCCGCCGTTGCCGCCGTGGCCTGCGTTGCCCGCCGAACCCGCGACACCGGCGCTCCCCAAGAATGCGGTAGCACCTGCGGCCCCACCGGTGCCAGCGTCGCCGCCCGCCCCGCCAGCACCACCGGCCCCACCGCCGGTGCTGTAGCCGATGCCGCTGCCGCCGGCCCCACCGAGGCCACCTGTTCCGCCGCTGCCACCGGTTCCGCCGCTGCCGGCCGCGCCGCCCAACCATGCGTTGTTGGCGCCGCCGGCCCCGCCGACACCCCCATGGCCGCCAGCCCCGCCGTCAGCGCCGATACCACCAGCTGACCCGTCGGTGCCGTCCCGCCAGCCCCGCCGATGCCGCCGGCGCCACCGGCACTTCCCCAAAGCGACAACAGCTGGCTATTTGCGCCACAGGCGCCACCGGCACCCCCGTCGCCGCCGGGCCCGCCGGCTACCCCGATTCCACCGGCCCCCAGCACCCCCGGCCCCGCCAGAAGCGCCGCTGAACGGGCCCCAGCCGCCGCCGAGCAGCCCGTTGGCCCCGCAGGAGCCGCCGTTGCCCCCGGCCCCGCCAGCCACACCGGTACCCCCGGCTCCGCCATTGCCGCCGCGTCCCCACAATCCAGCCGAACCGCCGGCACCGCCATTGCCGCCGGGTGCTACAGAACCGCCGTTGCCACCGTTGCCGATCAGCCAGCCGCCATCGCCACCGTTTTGCCCGGTGCCGGGCGCCCCATCGGCACCGTCGCCTAACAGCGGACGTGCGGTCAGCGCTTGGCTGGGCGCATTGATCGCCGCGAGTACGTTCTGTTCGAGTGTCTGCAGGGGAGAGGCATTCACAGCCTCGGCAGCCGCGTAGGCGGCGCCGGCCCTGGTCAACGAATGCACGAATTCGGCGTGCAGGTGGGCCGCCTGGGTGCTGACCATTTGGTATTCCCGGGCGCTGGCGGAAAACAGCGACGCGATGGCCGTGGATACCTCGTCTTCGGCAGCGGCCAGCAGCCCGGTGGTCCGTGCCAGCGCCGCGGAATTGGCGGCGCCAAGAGTCGAGCCGATATTGGTCAAATCCGATGCCGCCGCCGCGAGCATGTCTGGCGTCGCGATCACATACGACATCCCGTGTCCCCTTACCCCAAGCGTGATGCGTTGGGGTTTACGGTCGCGCTAATTCGCCGCGGACCAATAGGGACTTTCGTCTCTACTTGGGAGTTGGTCGGTTCGGCCGCCCCGCGGGCATGGCCAGGCCGATCAGGCGGTCGCCAGCGCCCCCGCGACGAGGTCACCGAACCGATCCAGGGCCTCTTTGGAGTCGGCGTCGATGCCGCGCAGCGGCCCACGATCAGCCAGATACCGTTCCGCGTAGAGCCGGGCGACCAGCGCCGCGCGGTCGGTGCCGCTGACCTCGCGCTCCCAGGAAGCCCGCTCGATGAGCAGCGCCCCCGCGTAGACGTCGCCCATGAACTGGGTCAGCGGAAAAAGCCGCGCCTCACCAAGGCGCCTGTCGAGCTTGGTCCACGCCGTGATTGCCGCGTCGAGATCGTCGATGCGGGCCTCGACCAATCGCGTGGTGTCGTCGCGGTCGGCGACCGATACCGCGTCACGCAGTCGGGCCAGCAGCGTCTCGTGGGCGCTGGTCTGTTCGATACCCCGCCGTACGTCCAGGCACAGGATGTTGTCCGGGCCCTCCCAGATCGTGTTGACTTGCGCGTCGCGTAGCAGGCGGGCCACCGGCCAGTTCTCGACGTAGCCGTTGCCGCCGTGGATCTCGATCGCATCCGAGGCGGCGCTGATCCCGAGCCGGCAGACCTTGAGCTTGGTAACCGGAACGGCGATGCGCTGGCGGATGGTCCTGGGCTGGCGGTGGTTGGCCACTCCGAGGCCGTCGAACACCAACGTCTGGGCGGCTTCGACGTCGACGATCAGCTCGGCGAGCTTGCGGCGCATCAGCGGCTTATCGATGAGCGCGCCGCCGAAAGGCCCGGCGCTGGCGGGCGTAGCACAGCGATTCGACCAGGGCGCGGCGCGCGTTACCCAGCGCGAACGACGCGATGCCCAGGCGGGCCGCGTTGGTCAGCTCCATCATCCGGGCCAGGCCGCGCCCGCCGGACGTGCCGGCTTGAGATTGCGGGCCGGATGGCTCCGCGGACAACAGGAAGGCCTCGGCGTCGACGAATTCCACCTCGCCGGAGGCGACCGATCGGGTGCCGAGCTTGTCCTTGAGGCGTCGGACCCGTACGCCATTGCGCGATCCGTCCCGGCGGGTGCGCAGTACCAGGAAATTCGCGACCCCGCGGGTGGTATCGGGAGCGCCCTCGGGTTTGGCCAGCACGACGAAGGCCTGCCCGGCGCAGTTGGACGCGAACCACTTGAAGCCGTTGAGCCGCCAGGAGTCCCCGTCTCGGGTGGCCGTCGTCTCCAGCGCGCCCAGATCCGAGCCGCCGGTGCGTTCGGTCAACAACCGGGCGGTCTCGCCGGCCCACTCGCCGGAGTCGAACTTGGCCAGGACGTGATCGCGCACGTCGGCCGGCGCGACGGCGGCCACCAGCGACTGCACCATCCCGGCGCCGGTACCCAGCGCGCAGCCCATGCCGATGTCGGCCTGGTTGAGCAGATAGCTGGCCGCAAACAGCGCCACGGTCGGCCGTATCCCGGCACCTCGCGCCTCATCACGCAATGCCGCCTGGGCATCGAGGACGGCGCGCTTGGACTGGGTGAAGGATGCCGGCATGACGATCCGGCTGACGTCGTGGCCCCAGCGGTCGTAGCGCTGCAGGCGCGGCGGGTCGCGGTCGGTTTCCTCGGCCCACCGCGCCACCGCACCACCCATCAGCTCGCCGGTGCGGATCAGGTGCGGTTCGACGACCGCCAGCTCGTCGGGTTGCAGGTAATACGCCACGGTCGATCGCAACGTGGGGTCGGTTAAGTACCAGTTGAGGCCCACGGCCCCGCGATAGCTCTCCGTTTGATAGCGCTGGGCCTTCTCGGGCGTCGAGAAGGGCAACCAGTCGACGCCCTCCGTCTCGTACTCGCCGCCGCGCTGGCTCATGACGCGACGGTATTACACCTGTGCTGCCGGGTGAAGGCGTTGCGCCGGGTGCTCAGGCAGCGCGCGGCAGGTCTCGCGACGCCGCCGCTTCGTGCTGGCTGGGCCCGCTGGCCGCCGGCGCCCAGCCGACATAGGTCAGATAGAGCCCGAGCAGCGCGAAGACGACGCAAAGACTCACCCACCCGGCTTGCGCACCGATCATGCTGTTGGCCGCCGAAACAAACGCCTTGGGGAAGGCCAGTAGCAGCACCCCGCGCAGCGTGACGATCCAGCCCAGCACCGACACGATGATTGCCGCTGCGCCGTGCCAGTACTGGTGACCGGCCACCATCACCAGCCCCAGCACCAGCACAAAGGCGCCGGTGACCCATGTCCACAGGGAATTCGCCTCGAATTGCGACAGCAGGTTCTGCATGTCAGAGGCGCGGGCCACCGCCGTGACATCGACGATGACGAGCAGTGGACCCAATACCCGGCAAACATCCGGGTCCTGGCCTGCGAATCCAGTGAGACGCTCATGGCTGTACCTCCTTTGACCACATTGGCCGCCATTGGCGCATCACCTCCATCGGATCACCACAACAAGCTGCGGCGATAGGGTACGAAGTCCCGCTTTTGGCGGCAGAACAGTCGGTGCGGCCCCGGGCGGGCCCGATGCCCGCTAGATCGAAGCCAGAAAGTCGGAGGTGTAGACCTCGGCGGGGTCCTGGGAAAAGCTGCTCGGACGTTGCACCAGCACCCAGACCCCCGTGGTACCCGGACGGATGGCGTCTTGAACGGTCACCGTCCCCGCGCCGGACCCGTCGAGGTCCAGATCGGTGAAGGCGGTGTCCGGCGCGCCGGGGCCGCACGGGGTCGAGGACGGGCGGGGCGCCTGAATCAGGCCGACGTCATAGTGCATGCCTGGTAGCGCGGTGTTCACCAGATGCACCTCGGCGACAACCGTGGAACCGGCCGTGCGGATGAGGGCCGAGCCGGTGCCTGTGGGGCCCGGTGGCACCTGGGGCGCGAAGGCGGTGATGCTGAAATCGCATTGTCGCCCAGCCGCGCGTAACCCAACCCGAGTGGCGCCTCGAGGATCCGGAACGGCACCTGCGCTGCCGGCCGGAAACGTTGCCCCCGCAGAGATTGCCAGTGTGATTGCTGTGGACACCATCAATATCCGTACCAGCCTGCGCATCAGCCCCACCGTCTATGTGCGTTTGATTTGCCCGCCCGAACCGGGATATTGACCGCATCGCCGACGCTGAAACCTCACCGACGGCACCTACCGGGTGACCACGAATCGAAAATGGCTCGACCGCCCGCAGCTCACGCAACGCCGCCATGGTTTAGCGGATCACAGGGCGAAGATTTGCCCGTCCTTGGCGACAGTGGTTCTGCCCGAGTAGTTCTGGTTGATCTTGTCGAGCCATTGGGAATCGGGCAGGTCGTCGGGTGCGTAGTGGCTCAGGATCAGATGCTTCGGTTTGACCACTGCGGCTACCTCGCCGACCTGCTCGGCGGAGGTGTGTGACTTGGGCAGATAGTCCGGCGGGAAGACGTTGCCGTAGTAGGCGGTATCGAGGCTGAACATCGCTTCGTGGACCAGGATGTCGGTGCCGTTCGCCAGTGCAACGAGGTTGTCGGATTTGGTGGTGTCACCGGAGAAGGTAATGGACACAGCCGGGTTCTTCACGTCGAAGCGGAAGGCGAATGCGGGATAGACGTCGTAGTGGGGCACCAGCGTCGTGGTGACCGATACGTTGTCGTCCGATACCACGGGGAACGGGCTGACCTTCGGCGCTGTGTTGCGATAGTCCGACCCCGCCGGCACCGGGATCTCGATGACCTTGGCCAGATCCTGAACGTTATCGATGCCGTAGTCGCGGATGAAGATGTTGCTGCTGTAGGCGAAGGCCTGGTGCAGCGCTTCAGTGGTCGCGGCCAGCCCTGGCGTCGGGTTGGCGGGATTGACGGTGGCGGGATTCGGGTTGCCGATTTCGCTTGGCGGCAATCCGCCGGCTGGACCGGGACCATAGACCGGGATCGGCGCCCGCCCGGGCGGGGCTTGGAAGCCGCCGGAGAGGAAGAAGCTGTAGTAGTCGACGATGTGGTCGGTGTGTAAGTGGGTGATGAAGATCGCCTTGAGGTCATTGAACTGCAGGCCCGCGTTGGTGAACGCGTTCAGCGAGCGCAAGCCGCAATCGATCAGATAGAGATCGCCGCCGATTTTCAGGACCGACGAGATTCCGATCTTGTTGGGCGTTGGCGGCGGGCCGGCGGCGACCCCGAGAGTGATCAGCGCATTTTCGGGCAACGCGGCCGGGTTGGGCGGCGCCGGCGACTCGCCCGGAACGCAGGCTGACGTGGCCAAAACGCCTGCGCCGACGACGGCTAACCCCGCCGCGGTCAGGGCGGACCGCCGTGAAGAGACCGCGGCCACTATCGATGCGCCACTGTGGTCGCACGCCTGGTGCATACCGTGCGGCTTAGGTTGCGTCATGGCCGAGGCCGCCGGTCGCGAAGCGCGGTGTGCGACTCACTTCCACGAACCGGTCCTTCGCGGCAGCTACGGACCGATGCGGATCTTGCCCGGCGACCACAGCCCGCTGTGTGTCGCGGTGCCCAAGTCGAGCTGTGCGGGCGGCGCATCGACCAGGGTCTCGAACTGACGCAGTGACCCCCAGTCGCGTGCCCAGTCGCGGGACAGATAAGTCGCCATGACATGGGCCCGCAGCAGCAGGTCGGTGATACCGAGCAGACCGCCATTGACGCCGTCCTCCCAGGTGTCGGTGTCCAGCTTCTTGGCGTTGTAGTCCGGCGTGATGCGGAACTTCGGGATCTCGGTGACGCCGTTGACATGCAACATCGGCTGCTGGCAGGGGAACGCCAGCCCGACCGCCCAGTCCAGCAGCACCGGTTGCGTCGAACCGACGTACTCCTGCAACGAGCGCAGGTCCGGCACCCGCGGCGGGGTCAGCGCGATCCAGTCCTCCGGTGTCAGCGACAGGTCCTCGGCCACCACGCGGACTGCGACGGCGTCGGCCGGCATCTTGTCGCGGGCAAAGCGCAGATTGCGCCAGGCCTTGGGCTGCTCGCCGAACAGGTCGTCAGGCACCATCCGTCCGGCGGCCACCAGCGGGCCGGGACCGGGCCTGGCGTACTCGAGCACCACGGTCTGTCCCGGGTTGTAGCCGTGCAGCACACTGTTTCCGGCGATCTTGCCCGCGGCGGTCACCACCACCAGTGGGTGCCCATCGTCGGGCTTGGGCAGCTGGTACCACGCCGAAGTGAGTTTGCTTTGCTGCTGTGACCCGGTGGCATAGGTACCCGCGAGCGGAATCCGTGCCGGGTCGAGCTGGTAGGGCAGCGGCACGGTGGACCCGTTGATACCCGGGGTCTTCAGCTTCACCGGCTGATCCCAGTCGTAGTCGGTTCCGGGCTGGTTCGGCTTCATGACCATCGCCTCGGCGACGGTGTGGTCGGGAACCCCGCTGGGGGAGAACCCGACCGGGTTCACCCCGCCCAGCGGTCCCAGCGGGCCGTAGTCGCCGGGCAGCGGCGTCATGAAACCCGCGTTGGTGTCCGGCTCGACGAGCACGTCATCGGCCAGGCCGCAGCCGCCGGTAAAGGCCCGCAGGTTGGCCCAGCCATTGGAGTAGGTGGGGTATTGCCGGACAATCCCGATACCCATCGATGCGACGAACACCACCGCCATGAAGCCGGCCGCGATGGGAACCGGGGCCGTGGTGAGCGCGCGGGTCAGCCGGCCTTCACCGCTGCCGCGCGGGGCGAAGTGTAGCCAGGCCGCGTACAGTACGGCGAGCGCGAACAGCACGAAAAATATGGTGCTGACCGTGATTCCGGCGATCTTGGGCATCGCGCTGTTGAACGGCACCCCGTAGCTGGCGACATACCACCACCCGTTGGTGGTGGCCCAGCACAACGCCAGGGTGAACAGCAGCGCCGCTAGGAATGCCATCCGGTTGCGCGACCAGCGCAGCACCGTTGGAGACACCAATACCGTCGTCAGCGCCGCCATCGCCGCTCCCACCGCGGCGAACAGCCCAAAGTGGTGCACCCACTTGGTGGGGGTGAACATCAGGAAGAACATGGTGCCGAAGATGACGCCCATCAGGCGCCACGCGGGTCCGCGCGCCACACCTGCGACGCGCTTGCGCCGCAGCATGATGAACACCGCTGTGAACAGGCACAGCGCGGTAATCAGGAAGCCGAACCGGCGCGATAGCGACCCGTCGACGGTGGGCAGGATCAGGTAGTAGTACCGCAGGTTCTCGGTGTACCAGGCCTGGCTCGGCCCGATCTTGCCGCGCACCCGGGTGGCTTCGAACACCGTCGACAGGGTCTGGTCGGCGAACACCACGGTCAGGATGATGGTGCCGGCCGCCAGCATCGGCGACAGCAACGGCAACGTGCCGACCTGGCGCCGGCGTTTGACCAGGATCCGCAGGATGGGGCGGCCACCGGCCACCAGCGCGGCCACCGCGATCAGCCCGGTCGGTTGCACACCGAGGGTGAACGCGGCGGAGATGATCGCCAGCGCCGCCGGTGTCAGTCGGCCGTAACGCATCGACCGCTCGATTAACACGTAGGTGACCAGCGAGCCCAGCGCGATGATGCCTTCAGGACGCAGTCCGTTGTTGAATGGCATCCACGCGGTCAGCAGCACCATCGCCGCGGCCCAGTTGGCGGGTTTGCTGGCCGCGACTGCCGGCCCCAACCGGGGCAGCACCTCACGCGACAGCAACAGCCAGCACACCAGCCCGGCGAACAGGTCGGGCAACCGCATCCAAATGCTGGCGTCGCTGACGTGGGTCATCAGCGCAAGGAGGTTGTAGTACCAGCCGAACGGGTCCTCGGGGCTGCCGAACCAGCGGAAATAGTTAGACATGTAGCCGGCGTGATCGGCGACCCGGGCCATGCCGAGGATGTAGCCGTCGTCGGACGAGTTCGCCCCGATGACGTGCCACAGCAGGAATCCGAATATCACCGCGGCGTCGACCAGGGTGAAGGTGCGCCAGTTAGCCGGGAACAGGCTGCGTAGCCGACGCCCGTCCAGCCGGTGGAGGCGCCAGAGCGCGATCAGCGCGACGGTGGTGGCCAGGATCGCACCGATGATCGCCAGCAACTTCAGCGTGGTGGGTGTGGTGGAGAACCGGGTGTCGATGGTGGCCGAGAGCCGCAGCCCGTCCGGCGCGGGTCCGGTCAGATCGGTGAAGACCCCGACGATCTGAGGGCGCAGGTTGGGATCCGGGTAGCCACTGCGTAGCGGGGCGCCGGAGGGATCCTTGAGGCCGACAAAGGTGGCGAAGGTACCGGCATGTGTCGAGCTGATCTCGATGCGCTCGCATTGCGGGGAATCCAACTGCTCGCGTGGCACCGACAGGATCACCACGTTGCGGTCGGTGACGTTGACGCGCTTGCTGTTGACGACGACGAACAGCGCCTGCAGGTTGGCGTCCTTGCCCTGCTTGGGTGCGGTGCCCAGCACCACCCAGCCCTTGGCGGGCATGTCGCGCACCACGCTGCAGGGCACCGAGGCCGTCAGATTCACCGGCGTCAGCGAAATCAGCGGCGCGGTCACGCTGTTCAGCTGCCCGTTTTGCGGCCAGTTGAGCATCGCTGTGGTCTGCACGACCGGCAACAGCGGGGTGGCCGCCGAGAGCACGAAGCCGATCAGGCCCGCGATCGTGGCTACCCATCGGGTCACCCGCACCTCACGGGCGCTGGCGGTGGTGGCGGCGGTGGCCTGTTCGGTTTCGTTCGTGCCGCTCATGGCAGCGCCCTAATCGGTCCCTGGCGACTCCAGCCGGGCACTGTGATCACACCCTCTTGCACAACGGCCTCCGGCGCCTGATCGGCCGGCACCAAGCGGTAATACTGTTCCACCGATCCCCAGTCGCGATGCCAGTCACCGCGCAGGTAGGTGGCGATGGTCGAGGTTCGCAGCAGCGCCTGGGTGAACAGGAACGGCCCACCGGTCGGGCCGGCCTGCCACAGGTTCGACGACGCCGCGGTCTGCTTGTGGTCAGGCAGGATGCGGTACTGCGGCAGTTCGGCGATGCCGAGGTGCTCGGAGAACGGCCGCTGGCAGGGGAAGTTGGCTGCGGTCGCAATGTCCATCAACACCGGGGTCTTCGATCCGATCAACTGCTGCAGCGTTTCCAAAACCGGCACCCGGGGCGGGGTGAAGGCGAACCACTGTTCGGGACTCAGGTTTGGGTCGTAGGCGACGATGCGCGCCACGTTGGCCTCCGGCGGGGCCCAGGCCAGCGGGAAGCGCAGGTTGCGCCACGCCGGTTGTGGCCCGATGTCGATCGGGAATACCTGCCCCAGCGGCTGCGTGGTGCCGTCGGGGCGAGTGACGCCCCACTCCAGTTTCAGGGACTGCCCGTAGATGAAGTCGCCGTCCTCTTTGTAGGACCAGATGGCCCCAGCCGCGGTGACCACGACCAGCGGCTGGGCGGCGATGTTGGCCTTCCAATCGCCGGGCAACTGGTACCAGGACGAGGTCGCCGTGGCGGCCAACGAGTTCTCCCCGTAACTGCCCATCACCGGGGTACGGGCCGGGTCCAGTCCGAACGGCAGCGCCGCGTGGGATCCGTTGATGCCGGCCGGGCCCTTGCCGCCGGCGGTGCCGGCGGAGTCGCTGATGGCGGCGTTGGGCTTGTTGGGCGATGCGTCGGAGTTGACCAGGCCGGGCTTGCTGACCACCGGGTCGGACTTGAGGTCTTCGCCGACCCCTTCCGGCTTGAACCCGAACGGGTTGATGCCGCCCAGCGGTCCGCCCGGTCCGAAGGTCTGCCCCGGAAGCGGTTGCAGCATCCCGGCATTGGGATCGGGCTCGGCCAGCACGTCATCGGCCATCGCGCAGCTGTTCGGGGATAGCCCCGAAGCCAGGGCGGCCAGGTTGGCCTTGCCGGTGGTGTAGAGCGGGTAGCGGAAAACCGCGGCCTTGGCCATCGAGCCGACTTCGCCCAGGACCATGATGACCGCGACCACCAGTAGCGTGGTGGAGGCGAGCACCCGGTTGCGCCGGTTGTCCTTGACTTCGGTGTGCCCGGCGTAGTCCATCCGGAAGTGGTACCAGGCGGCCAGCAGCCCGGTCAGGATCGACAGGGTCAGGAACATCGAGGTCACCGGATGGCTGGCGATCACCGGCTGGATGTCGTACCAGGGCACCCCGTAGTTGCCGACGTAGAACCACCCGTTGATGCCCGAGGTGGCCCACGCCAGCACGAACAACAGGGCGGTCACGTAGAGCGTGAGGTTGCGTCGGCTGTGCAGGCCGATCCGGGCGAAGCTGAATGCCATCACCGCCCCCAGCGCACCGGCCAGCCCGGCGAAGGCGCCGAACTGCACGGCCCACTTGGTCGGCGTGAAGGTCAGCAGCAGCAGACCAACCGCGGTGGTGCCGATCAGTCGCCAGGCCGGGCCGCGGGCCAAACCGCCCACCCAGCCCCGCCGCAGCAGCACCACCAGTGAGCCGAACAGGCAGAGCAGCAGCACCAGCACGGCGAAGCGCCTGGTCATCGACCCGTCAATGTTGGTTTCGACGGTCAGGAAGTAGTAGCGGAGGAAGTCCTGGTACCACGCGATGGTCGGGCCGACCTTGTACTTGATCCGTGCCGCCTCGGCCACGGTGGCCAGCGTCTGGTTGCGGAACACCACGTCGGTGATCAGCGACAGCGATGCGGCCAGGACGGCGAGCGGGGCCAGCAGACCGTCGGTGCCGCGGCGCTTACGGATGATCCCGGCGATGACGCGCGCCCCGGTCAGCAGCGCGGCCACCGCGATCAAACCTTGCGGTGCCAGCGTCGCGGTGAGCATCGCGACGATGATCGCGATCGCGGCCGAAGCCAGCCGGCTCAGCGCGATGGCGCGTTCCACCAGTGCCCAGGTGACCAGCACGCCAAGGGCGATCAGCGGCTCGGGGCGAAGGCCGTTGTTGAACGGCAGCCAGGCGGCCACGAAGACCGCGCCGGCGGTGAACACGGCCACCCGATTGGCGGCCAGGCCGTTCTTGCCGGGGCCGAGCCGGCGCAGCACGAAACGGCTGATGAGCAGCCAGCAGGCGATGTCGGCCAGGGTGGCGGGCAACCGCATCCAGACGCTGGCGGTGCTGATCTGCGCCAGGTGTGCCAGCAGCTCGTGATACCAGTCGAAGGGGGCCTCGGTGGTCCCGAAGTATCGGTAGTAGTTGGCCACATAGCCGGCCTGGGGAGCGATCCGGGCGATGGTCAGGTTGTAGCCGTCGTCGGAGGAAAGGGCTCCGATCACATGCCAGAGCAGCAGCGTGGCGATCACCGCGGCGTCGGTGAGCCAGGTTGCGAACCCGACGCGCCAGCGCGACAGCCGGGGCAGCCGCGGTCGGTACCTGGATAGCCAGGCGATGGGGGAGCGCCAGTCGCGCAGCGCGTCACCGCCGCGGCTCAGCCGATCCAGGGCGGCCAAGGCCACGATGGCGCCCAGGACCGCGATCGCACCGAGGATCATGGCGATGGTCTTGGTGACCGTGGGCGCGGTGATGAATCGGGTGTCGACGTCGATGCGCGCCGACGACCCCGGTTGGGCCTGTACCTTCAAGTCGGTGAAGATGCCACCGACTTGAGGCTTCTTCTCCGGGGGCAGGGTGCCCGCGGCACCGGGAATGCCGACGAAATCCGCGTGCGCGCCGGTGGCGTCGGCCCAGATGTGCAGCGCGCTGCACCGGCCCTCGGCGATCGCGGCGCGCGGTGCCACCGCGGCCACCGTGTCGCGGAATGCGACCACGACCGAGTCCTTGTCAGCGCGGACGAACAGCCCGTTCTTGCCGGTATCCACGCCCCCGGAGGGGAGGGTGGACAGCACCAGACCGCCGGTGGCGGGCAGGGTGGCGATCGCCGCGCAAGGCAGTGAAATGTCCAATGCGCGCGGCGCGCCGGACACCAATGGGGCGGTGATTTGGCTGATGTCGCCGTCCGCGGAGGCGCCCTGGGGCCACAGGATCGTCGCCGTCGTCTGCTTCACCGGAAGGAGCGGAACCAAGGCGCACAGGACCAGCCCGGCGACTCCCAAGACGACGGCTGCTAACCGGGCGATCCGCTGAGATCGCTCATTACCGTCGAGGGACACGATGGTCGATCGTAGGCGACGCGGCTTAGCGCGGTGAGGACGCGGGGCCGCAAAGCGGCTCCGGGGAGGGCCCGGATCGGCGGATCCAGCGCCGTCAGGACGCGCCGCCGCAAAGCGATTCCGGCGCCGTGGCGAAGGGTCGGACAGGCGGATTGGGTGCGGCGCGGCTGCGAGTCCGCAAAGCGGTTGCCCACCGCCTCGGGGCCCCGCTAACCCTTACGCAAGGGTGCCGGATTCCACAGACCGCTGTGGGTTGCCGTGCCCAGCTGCAGCCGTGCCGGTTCGGCCTCCGGGTAGTACCGGGTGAGGCGCTGCAACGCGCCCCAGTCCCGGAACCAGTCGTCCTTGAGGTAGCTGGCGACCGTCGTCGCATGGAACAGCAGCTCGGTGACGCCGAGCGGGCCACCGCCGTTCTTGTCCATCACGGGTGAGTTAGCTTCCGCGCCGAACCGGTCCGGCAGGATCCGCCATTTCGGTGATTCATCGACACCGTTCTGATGGCCGAATGGCCGCTGGCACGGGAAGGCCAGGCCCACCAGCCAGTCCAGGAACACCGGATCCTTGGAGCCCACCACCTCCTGCAACGTGCGCAGTTGCGGGATCCGCGGCGGGGTCAGGGCGATCCAGTGCTGCGGAGCCAGGTCGTTGTCGTCGGCCACCAGGCGGATTTGCGTGGCGGAGTCGGGGATGGCGGACAGCGTCGCCCGCAGGTTGCGCCACGCCGGTGCTGCGCCGACGTCGGCAAACCCCATCGAGCCGCCGTGCTTCCCAGCTGCCGCTTGCTCATCGGTGGCCCACTGCACCTGGACTTCGCGGGGATCGAACCGGCCGGCCGCGGACACCACCAGTAGCGGTGTCTTCCTCCGCTGATCCGCGGGGGGCAGCCGATACCAGCCCGACCGCAGCATGGCAGGCACCTGGATGCCGGATCGCCAGCTGCCCAGCACCGGCGTGCGCGCCGGATCGAGGTTGAAAGGCAGCCGCGCGCGCGAGCCATTGATGCCCGGTGCGGCAGTGGTGCCGCCCTCGGTGCCGGCCTCGGTGCCGGTCACCAGACCGTCGTCGTTGACGAAGCTGCGGTCGCCCGGGCGCTCCATCACCGGGTCCGCGGAGACGTTGGCGGGGATTCCGTTGGCGGTGAACCCGTCTGACAGGCCGGCGCCCAGCGCATCGGCCACCGGAGCGCTCATCGGGGGCAGCATTCCCGCGTCGGGATCCAGCTCCACCAGCACGTCTTCGGCCAGCCCACAGCTCTTGCCGGTCAGCGCCTGCAGGTTGGACCGGCCCACCGACCACGCCGGGTACTGCGACATCATGCCCTGGGTCAACGAGACGACTTCCATCGTCACCAGCAACCAGGTGGCAATGGCCAGCGGCGCTTGGACGATCGGCGCCAGCCGCGCCCCGAGGCGGGTCCTGGGCGGCCCGTCCCCGGTGGCGACGAAGTTGAACCAGGCGGCCACCACCAGCACGATCACCGACAGCTCGAGCAGTGCGGTGGTCAGCGACCACCGCAGTCTGGGGAACGAGTTCGACCACGGAACGCCGAAGTTGGAGACATACCACCAGCCGTTGACGCTGGCGAACGACAGCGCCATCACAAACAGCACCACGGCGGCGAACACGGTGCGGTTGCGACGCGAGCGCATCGCCACGCCGGTCACGGCGACGGCGGCCAGCGCTCCCAGCGAGCCGGCCAGCCCGGCGAACACCCCGAAGTGGTGGGTCCATTTGGTCGGGGTGAACATCATCGCCAAGAACGAGATGATCGTGATGCCGATGATGCGGCGGCTGGGGCCTGCCGCAGTGCCAGGAATCCGGCCCTTGCGCAGCGACATCGCCACCACGACGGCGAGCGCGAGGATTAGCGCCAGGACCGCGAAGCGACGGGCCACCGAGCCGTCGGGGCTGGCCATGAACAGTCGCTCGTAGCGGATGTGCTCGTCAAACCACTTGAGGCTGGGGCCGACGGCGCGTTTGAGCACGCTGGCCTGAGCCTCTCCCGCGAAGGTCTGGTCACGGAAGATCAGGATCACGGTGACGGTGGCCGCGGCGAGCAGCGGCGCCAGCAGCGGCAGCGCGCCGAACTGTTTGTAGCGGCGGTGCAGGATGGTGCGCAGCGGCCCGATCGCGACCAGCAGCGCGCCGATGGAGGCGATGCCGGTAGGCCCGGAGAACAGGGTCAGGGCACCGATGATGCAGGCGATTGCCACCGGCAGCAGCCGGCTGGTGGCCACCGCTCGCTCGACCGAACACCAGGTCAGCAGGATGCCCAGGGCGATGATCGGCTCTGGGCGCAGCCCGTTGTTCAGCGGCAGCCAGACCGCCAGGAACATGCCCGCGGCCGTCCAGGCCGCGGCCCGGTTGGTCTTGACGGCGTGCCCCAGCCGCGGGATGACCTCCCGGCTGATCACCCACCAGCAGGTCAATGCCATCGACAGGGTGGGCAGGCGCATCCAGACGCTGGCGGTGCTGACATGGGCCCACATCGCCAACAGGTCGTAGTACCAGCCGAACGGCGCCTCGGGCGTGCCGAACCAGCGGTAGTAGTTCGCCATGTAGCCGGCGTGCTCGGACACCCGGGCCATGGTCAGGATGTAGCCGTCGTCGGAGGTGTTGGCGCCGACGAAGTGCCACCACACCAACACGGCGGTGACCAGCCCGTCCAGCGCGCCGATCGACCACCAGCGCGGCGGCAGGATGCGCCGATGCCGGGTGCCGTCGGCGGTATCGAGGATGTGCAGAGCGACCAGGGCGACCGCGGTGGACAGCAGGCCGATGATCATCGCGGCCATCTTCAACGGAGTGGGGCTGCTGCTGTAGCGGGTGTCGATGGTTGCGGAGAAGCTCAGGCCCGGCGGTGTCGGCCCGGTCAGATCGGTGAACACCCCGACGATTTGCGGCCGGAAGTCGTAGCCGCTGCGTTCGCCGCGCAACGGCTCGCCCGGATGCTCGGCGTTGGGGCCCTGCTTGAGCCCGACGAATTCGGCGGTGACGCTCTCGGCGTGCGCGGTGAAGGTCAAACGCTGGCAGGCGGGGCTGAGCACTTGGCTCAGCGGCGCGGAGACCACCGGGACGTTGCGCACCACGAGAACCAGATCGTCATTGGCGCGCTGAACGAGTAGTCCACGGTCGACGGCGTTGGGGGCTTGCTTGGGCACCGTCGACAGCAGCACCGTCTTGCCGTTTTTCTGCGGGCCGGCCAGCCCGGCGGCCGCCGAACAGGGGATGGTGACATCGAGATCGGTGGCCACATAGCTGATCAGCGGTGCCTCGACGCTGCTGAACGTGCCGTTCTGCGGCCAATTCAGCTTGGCCGTGGTCTGGTCGACCGGCAGCAGCGGGGTTGCCAGCGCCAGAAGGGTCCCCAGCAGACCCGTGAGCACGGCGACGAGTCGGGCAATCCGGTACTTTGCTCCCGAATCGCTCACGGACGTAGATGGTAATTGTTCCAATGCGCCGGGTGCGGTCTCGGTCGCCATCAGGCGCTCGCCGCCGGCTTGCGGATGGCCAGCACGAAGGGGCCGATGGTCTCGACGGTGAAGCGTGGGTCGGCGAACAGCGCCGCCTTGAGGTCGACGGTGTAACGCCGGACATTGGGCTGGTTGGGGTAGACGTCTTCGGCCAGCCGCAGGGTGTAGCTAGCGCCCGAACCGGGACCGGCGCCGCGTCGCATCAGGAAAACCGTTGGCGCCGGCCAGGGCAGTTTGTCCAGGGCCTGGACGAACTCGTCGGACGTCTTGAGCCTGGCCCAGCTCTCGATCTGGGCCGCGCGCTTGTCGAACTGCGCCAGCGGGTTGGCGTAATGCGACGTCAGACCTTGAAAACCCCAGTAGGGGTAGTAGGACAGGAAGCTGTAGTCGGCGGTCATCACGACGACCTGATCGCGCGGCTTGCCGGTGACCTTTCGGATGGCCGTGTCGATCGTCGAGTAGTACTTCTCGGAACCGGGCGGGCGCTGATCGCCGCGCTCGCCGTACCCGTCGGTGTCGGTGTAGGCAATCGTGAGGTCGGGCCGCAACACGTCGGGAATGTCCTGGCTCAACGCGATCGCCCCGGCCAGCCCGATCGCGGCGGCGACGGGCAGCGCGGCGCGGCTGCGGGTGGTCAGCGCACGCGTTCCTTCCAGGAAGCCAAAGACCCCGGCCGTGACTAACAGCACGGTCAGGGTCGGCTGCAACCGGAACGACAACAGGGTGGTGCGCGCCAGCGTGGTCAGCATCGACAGCAGTGACCACAGGTAGACGGCCAGCACCCCGATGGCCAGGGCGCCAGCCCGGGTCGAGGACCGTGCCCGCGCCACCAGCCACAGGGTGCCCAGCATGCACAGCGCGCCCAGCAGCGAGAACTGCAGCATCGGGAAGGTCAGTTCGGCGCCGTCGGCGGGCAGGTAGTGCTGGGCGCTGCCGGTGTCGCTGACCGGGTCACGGGCCGCCCGCAACAGGTAGGGCAGCCAGGTGGTGGACGCGATCGTCGCGGCGATCGCGGCGATCACGGCGAGCCGTCGCAGCGGATCCACCGCGGCCCTGAGCCCGCCGCGACGCCACCGCGACACGGCCAACAGCGCGGCCATCAGCGTGACCGTGAACGCGCTGTAGGCCACCAGCAGCGTGTACCAGGTGGCGGCGAAGCCGAGGAAGATCCCGGCGCCGACCACCGCGGCCCAGCCCCGAGCCGCCGCGGCGCCCAGCGTCACGTCAGCGTGGCTTTCGGCGTCGGGCGCCACGCTGGCGTGACGTTCGGGGGCGGGCGGGGCGCCGGCGCGCAGGCCCGACCACGTCAGCACCAGCACCGGCGGCAGCAGCACCGTGATCATCGCGGCGTAGGGCTCCGGCGAGCTGTAGGCCAGCGTCACCGCCGTGGTGGCGATGGTGACCAGCAGCGCGTACTCGAAGCGAATCATTCGCCACCACAGCACCAGCGCGACCGCGACCGCGACGGCGATCGAGGTGATGGCCCACGGCTTGAACATTTCCCAGGCGGGGCTGCCGGTCAGCGCCGCGGCGCGACCGCCGATCCAGAACCAGCCCGGCGGGTAGAACGGCGGCAGCCCGATGTAGGTCATGTCGTGCAGTGCCGGGCTGTCGGTCAGCCGGGTCAGGTATTCGGTGCGGAACTGCTGGTCCACCGAGATGCCGAACAGGTACAGCCGGGTGGCCCCCAGCGGCATGCCGAGCGTCACCACGGTGAACGCCGAGACGAACACCAAGCCACCCAGCTGAGCCGGCCACCGCAGCCGGCCGCCGCGTCGCCAGGCCCAGCCGGCGCCGAGCAGGCCGGCCAGGCAGCCGACCTGGCCGACGGTGGTCAGCGCGTGCAGCTGGTTGGACGACGGAAAGGCCGGCCACTGCACCTGCGAAATGGCGGACAGGGCGACCACCGCGACGGTCACGGCCACCAGTACCGCGGCCGCCATCTGGCCGAGGGTGGCCAGTGCATTACGCATGCTCAGATTGGCAGCCTGCGGAAGATGCTCCGCGGGATGTGACGCAACACCATCATCACGTAGCGAAATGCTGCTGGCGTCCAAACCAGTTCCTTACCTTTTGCGGCGGCGGTCACCGCGAGGTTGGCGACGTACTCCTTGTCCACCGTCAGTGGAGCTTCCTTGACGTGTGCGCTCATCCGGGTGCGCACCTGACCCGGCCGGATCACCAGGACACGAACCCCGTGTTCACGCAGAGCCTCTGACAGCCCGAGGTAGAAGCCGTCCAGGCCGGCCTTGGTGGATCCGTAGACGAAGTTGGAGCGTCGTACGCGTTCACCGGCCACCGTGCTCATGGCGATGATCTGGCCGAAGCCCTGGGCCCGCATCTTCTCGCCCAGCAGCACGCCCACCGACACCGCCGCGGTGTAGTTGACCTCGGCGATCTGCACGGCCTTGTGCTGGTTTTGCCACAGCTCTTCGGCATCGCCGAGCAAACCGAACGCGACGATGGCCACGTCGACATCGCCGCCGCCGAATGACTGCTCGATCACCTTCGGGTGACTGTCGGTGTCCATCGCGTCGAAGTCGATCAGCTCGACCGAGGAGGCGCCGGCGGCCTTCATCTGCGCGACCGCGTCGTCGCGGCCCGGGTCATCGGGCAGGCAGGCCAGCACGATCCGGGCCGGAGCGTTACGCAGGTAGCGCTGGCAAATGGCCAGACCGATTTCGGAGGTGCCGCCGAGCAGCAGCACGCTCTGGGGATTTCCTACGGCGTCCAGCACCATTTAGAGCAGTTCCAAACGTCGGGCCATGTCGGAGGCGAACACCCCGCAGGGGTCCACCTTGCGGCGCACGGCGATCCATTCGTCGATGCGCGGATACATGGCGTGAAAGGTTTCAGCGGTGGTACGAGAGTCCTTGGCGGTGTAGAGGCGGCCGCCGAATTCCATGACCCGGCGATCGAGTTCGCTGACGAACTCGTTCAGACCCGCCTTGATCGGAAAGTCGACGCAGATGTTCCAGCCGGGAATCGGGAAGCTCAGCGGGGCCTGATTCCCGGCGCCGAACAACTTGAACACATTGAGAAATGAGTAGTGCCCGCTGGCCTGGATGTCGCCGATGATCCGCTTGAACTCGTCGACCGCCTCGGTGGGAACCACGAACTGATATTGCAGGAAACCCGCCGGACCATAGGCGCGGTTCCACTCACCGAACATGTCCAGCGGGTGGTAGAACTGCGTCAGATTCTGGGCCTTGCCCCGATAGGTGCCGAACTTGCGGTACCAGAGCTCGCCGATCGGCCCGAAGGTGTATTTGTTGGCCAGCCCATTGGGGAATACGTCGGGAAATGTGAGCAGTTGCGGCGCGTCGAATTTCAGCGGATCCCGTTGCAGCTTGGTGGGGAGCTGGTCGATGGTGGCCAAGCAGCCGCGCGACACCGCGGCACGGCCCAGCTTGGGCGGCCCGCTGATCGCGTCGAACCAGGCGCTGGAATAGGTGTAGTTGCCTTCGCTGCCGTCGCTGTGCAACGCGATGGTTTCGTCCAGGCTGGCGGTGACGTCGCCGTCGGCGATGAAGTACGCCGTCTCGGTGGGCGTCATCTCGATGGTGGCGCGCAGGATGATCCCGGTCAGGCCGTTGCCGCCGACGGTGGCCCAAAACAGCTCGGTGTCTGCGGTCTCGGTGCCCGTCGGGGTGAGGTGGCGGACTTCGCCGTCGGCGGTCAGCAGGTCCAGGCTGCGCACATGGTTGCCGAAGCTGCCCGCGCTGTGGTGGTTCTTGCCGTGGATGTCGCATGCGATCGCACCGCCGATGGTGACTTGCCGGGTGCCCGGCAATACCGGGACCCACAGGCCCAGCGGTAGCGCCGCCTTCATCAGCTGGTCGAGATTCACCCCGGCATCGACGTCGACAAGCTTGCTGTCGGCGCTGATCGAGTGGATCTTGTTCAGCGGGCTCATGTCGATCACCAACCCGCCGCCGTTTTGCGCGTTGTCGCCGTAGGACCTGCCCAGGCCGCGGGCGATGACGCCCCTGGCACCGGAGTCGGCGACACGCGCGACTGCTGTCGCGATCACCTCGGGATCTGGGGTGCGGAGCACCTCGGCAACCGACGGCGCGGTTCGACCCCATCCGGTCAGCCGGGTGGGTGTGGTGGGAACGGGCGCGCTAAACATCGTCAAAGAGGGTACCGCTTGGTTCGGCAAGGATGCCCACGCTCACGCCGGTAGCGGGCGTTTTGCCGGCGGGGAAAGTGCAGTTTGGGCGGGACCGGCTCAGTGCCTGCGGAAGATCACGGCCCGCTGCACCACGAAGTTGATCACCGTAGCAACGGCCTGGGCGATCACGAATGCGACCGGTATGGCCCACCCGCGATAGTGCATAAGTGCAAGACAGAGGTGGTTGATTCCGACCTGCACGGCGAAGGTGACCCCGTAGAGAGCCATCACGGCGGCAAATCGCGCCCCGCTTGGTGCCGCCTGGAACGTCCACCGGCGATTGATCAGGTAGGCGGTGATGGTGCCGATCACGACGCTGATGAACTTGGACAGGTCGACCTGCAGGCCGACCACCTTGTAGAGCACCACGTACACGCTGAAGTCGACGATTGCCGCGAAACCGCCGGTCACGATGAAGCGGATCATCTGAGTCGTCAGATGCAAATGCTGGCGCTGGTGCTCTTCGGCGGGCGCGGCAGCGGGCTCTGGCGGGATCATCGGGGGAAGTCTAACCAGGTTGGCGAGCGATTCTGGCGTTCTGTCGGGAACGGGCGCTACTAGGTGGGCAACTTGATCGAGAGGAGTTCCACCTGGCTCGGTCCGCGCGGGGTGGAGTAGGTCACCGTGTCACCCGCCTGGCGCCCCGCCAGGGCCTGCCCCAGCGGGCTGTGCGCGGTCAGCGTCTCGTACTCGTGGCCGACCGGGTTCTCCTCGACGATGGCGATCACGTGCATCGTGACCACCTCGCCATCGTCGAAGCGCAAGGTGACCTCGGTGCCACTTGGCAGCGTTTCGGACCCGGTCGCGTTGGACGGCCCGGCTTTCAGTCGCCGATCGAGCTCGTGGATCCGTTCGGTCAGCACGGCCAGTTCGTCGGCGCGCTGAATCGCCTCGGCCGCGTCGCCGTGATCGCCGATCATTCCGCGGTCGTTTTTGACCTCGATCTCCAGCCGGTCGTGGCGTTGCCGGAGCCGGGCCAGCTCGGCGGCGAGGTTATCGCGCGCTGCCTCTGCCAGCCCTGGTGATTGGACTTCCTCACTCACGTCCGTCGACCTTTCGTCCGATGTGGGTTGCCCGTAGTTCCGTTTGCCAATAACTCATCGGCCATGTGGCGTTCCAGTGTTACACCACTGACAGGCCGCCGTCACCTGTATTCGTGAAGCGTTTACAGCCCGATAAAGTCCGGCGGCTTGCCCCGGACCGTCGTGGCCACCCGCCGGTGGCGCCAACCGCCTTGCTAGACGTTGTCTGTGGTTCCGGCGTTCCAGGGCGCCACCGCGTTCTTCCCGTCGTTGTCGTCAGCGACGCTGCCGCGCATCGCGTCGAAAATGGCGACCCCTTGAGAGACCAGCCCCGCGGCCACCTGGCTGAGCCCGTCGGCGCCATTGAGCACGGTGAGATTTGCGCCCGAGAGACCCAGGGCGGCCTTTTCGACGATGTCGGGCAGCTGGTCGATGAGCATGCGATCCAGCGCCACCCGGTTGTGCGACGCCGCGGCCTCGGCCTGGATCTTCATCTTCTCGGCGTCGGCGACGGCCAGGATGCGGACCCGTTCGGCTTCGGCCTCGGCCGGCTTGACCACCTCGGCGACCAGCTCCTGCTGGCGCAACTCGGCGGCCCGCTCGGCCAGTTCGGTGCGCATCTCGAGCACCTCGCGCTGGGACTGGGCCTCGGCCAGCGGACCGGCCTGGGCGGCCTGGGCGGCCTGGGCCTTGTCGACCTCCGGCCTTGTATTGCGCCTTGACAATGGCGGTCTCACGGGCGAATTCGGCTTGCTTGCGCTGCGATTCCTGCTCTGCCTCGGCGGACAACTGGTTGGCCTGCGCCTGGGCGATCTGTGCTTGCTGCTGGATCGCCGCATTGTGCGGTGCCGACATCGCGTCGATGTAGCCGAGCCCGTCGTCATCGATCGACTGGATCTGCAGGGCGTCGACGTTGAGGCCGATTCGGGCCATCTCTTCCTTGGAACCGTCGAGCACCTCGGTCGCGAGCTTTTGGCGCTCCCGGATGATCTCTTCGACGGTCATGGAGCCGATGATCGAGCGCAGGTGACCGGCAAAGATGCGCCCGGTCAAGACCGACATCTGGTCTTGTTCGGAGAGGAATCGTTGCGCCGCGGCGATGATGCTCTCGGTGTCGTTGCCGACCTTGAAGGCGATGACCGCCCGGACGTTGAGCGTGATGCCCTGCTGCGTCACGCATTTCTCGGCGACCTCGGCTTCACACATCGCCAGCGTGAGGAAGCGGACCTTACGGAAGAACGGAACGACGAAGGACCCGTGGCCGGTTACCACGCGAAACGGCGCGTTGCCTTTGACCCGGCCCCCGGATATCAGCATTGCCTCATCCGGATCGGGAACCTTGTAACCGAGCATTGTTGGACTCCTTGAATTTTTCGTGGTTTGGATCAGAGAAGTTCGGTTACGACCAGATCGTTCCAGGGCTCGACGAGCACCGTCCGGGCTCCCCGAACCCCTACCACCAGCACCGTGGTGCCTTTGGGTAACGGATGGTCAGATCGTGCCAGGAAGGCCTCCTTGGAGCCCCGAACGGTGAGCAGGACCTCGCCGGCACCATGTTTGCCGCGGGTCGCGACCACCAACGTCCCGACGCAACCGATCACCGAGGCGTCGCTCACACTTGCATATTCTTCCAGCTACTGGCTTTTGCGTTCTCGGGTGATAGAGAGACTGCATGCGGATTCTGGCGGTAACACGCGCGCACAACGCCGGACGGACGTTGGTGCGCACGTTGGACTCGTTGGCTGCGTTCAGCGACGACATCTATGTGATCGATGACCGCAGCACCGATGACACCGCCGAGATTCTGGCGAACCACCCTGCGGTGACGAATGTGGTGCGTGCCCGTTCTGATCTTCCCGCCACGCCCTGGCTGATTCCGGAGTCCACCGGGCTGGAACTGCTGTATCGGATGGCCGATTTCTGCCGCCCGGACTGGGTGATGATGGTCGACGCGGATTGGCTTGTCGAGACCGACATCGATGTCCGTGCGGCCCTGGCCCGCACCCCCGAGGACGTGGCGGCGCTGCTGTGCCCGATCGTGTCCAGCTGGGACGATCCCGAGTACCCCGAGCTGATTCCGGTCATGGGAACCGCTGAAGCGCTGCGCGGGCCCTTCTGGCGCTGGTCTCCGGGGCTGCGTGCCGGGATCAAGCTGATGCACAACCCGCACTGGCCGGCCAATATCACCGACCACGGTCGGATCGGCCGGCTGGAGGGGGTCCGGCTGGTGCACGACGGTTGGTCGACGCTGGCGGAGCGGATCTCGAGAGTCGAGCACTATCTCCGGCTCGATCCGGACTACCGGCACAACTTCGGGGTGGCCTACGACCGGTCCCTGCTGTTCGGTTACGCGCTCGACGAGGTCGACCTGCTCAAAGCCGACTATCAGCGGCGCATCCGCGGCGACTTCGACCCGCTCGAGCCGGGCGGGCGGCTGCCGATTGACCGGGAACCGCGGGCCATCGGCCGTGGATACGGGCAACGCGCCGGTGGTTTTCACCCCGGTGTCGACTTCGCCGCCGACCCGGGAACACCTGTGTACGCCGTGGTGTCCGGGGCGGTCAGCGCTGTCGATGATGTCGACGGCTTGCTGTCAATGACGATCTCGCAGGGCCCGGGTTTCGACGTCGTCTATGTGTTTCGCCCGGCAGAGCGAAACGGAATGTCGGTTGGCGACCAGGTGCGTGCGGGTGCGCGGCTGGGCGCGATCGGCGCGGAGGGCGACTCGGACGACGGCTATCTGCATTTCGAGGTCAGACAGCGCGGCTCGCACGTCAACCCGCTGCGCTATCTCGCCAACCTGGGGCTGCGGCCGTGGCCGCCGCCCGGGCGGCTGCGGGCGGTGTCGGGCAGTTATCCGCCGGCCACCCTGTGCACGATTACCGCGCCCCAGCGCTAGTGGGGGACGGTCATCCGTTCGCGGTCGACCTGTCGCCGAGCCCGTCCAGCTCGTATGCTTGCTGGGGCTGATCCTTAGTCCAGGTGATGTACCTGTCGATGCCTTCCCAAATATCGACTTGCGGCTCGAATCCGATGCTTCTCGCCAATGAGATATCGGCGGGAAATCGCTGGACCTCCCCAGGGCGGGCATCGCGATGTTCGATTGTGGCATCGAATTTACCTGCGACGTACTCGACGATATCCTTCACGCAGGTGTCTTTACCGATGGCAAAATTGATGGTCTGGCCACGCAGGGACGGGGTTTGCAATATCAGGTTGTAGGCGTTCACGATATCGCTGATGTAGAGATAATCGCGGCTCGAAGTCCCCGCGCCGAAAATTGTCAGGTTCTTGCCATTGATTTCCTGTCGGACGAGCCGTGGAATCAGCGCGCCGAATCGGCCGGTCTTTTGGCGAATTCCAAAGATATTGAACGGGCGGACGATGGCGACGTCGATTCCGAAGGAGCGAAAATACGAGTAGCACAGCCGGTCGGCGGCGGCCTTGGACGCGGCGTAGGGGCTATTCGGTTTGAGTTCGGCGTGTTCGTCGAGGCGCTGGCCTTCCTCGAGATTGTGCCCATCTCCGTAAACTTCGCAGGTGGACACTTATATCAGCCGGTTGCGGTAGCGGCGCACCACTTCGAGTGCTCGGTAGGTGCCCATGACATTTGTTTCGAGAAAGCTTTTCGGTTCGCTAAGCGACTCGTCAACGTTGGTTCTGGCCGCCAGGTGAAATACGACGTGGTGATCACGCACCGCGCGATACACCGTCTCCCCGTCGGTTACCGATCCGGAGATAAATGAAACCCGTTCATGCGATTGGAACCCTTGCATGTTGCGAGTGGTGTTTTTAGAAGGTGTATTGAGGACGGTTACCCAATATCCATCGGCCAATAGGGATTCGGTCAGGTGGCTGCCTTGGAAGCCCGCGCCCCCGATGACCAGAATTTCCATCCGCTACCCTTCGAGTCTCATCGGCAATAGCGACGTGAATCGATGCTCACACGCAATGGCAGGACTTGTCAGCTGATTTCGAAATATCGTGAAGGCCGTTTCATTGATGAAGTATACGTGCGGCGGCGTGTCGGAACACCTTATGGCTCCGGCGGGAGACCAGAGCAAAGGCGGCCAATACCGGTGTCGCCGGCACGGGTTTCGCGGGGTTGGTAGCCTGGCGTGCCGCCATCGTCGCAGGCAGGCTGCGCGGGACAGGAGATTTGTCATGCGGGCATCGCAGCGGCAGCCGCCGGCAAGGCTATTCGATGCGCATTTCCACATCATCGACCCCTCGTTTCCGCTGATCGGAAACGATGGCTATTTCCCGCCCGCCTTTACCATCGGCGACTACCGCGCCCGCACCGCCGGGCTGGGCATCCGGGGCGGTGCCGTTGTTTCAGGGTCATTCCAGGGGTTCGACCAAGGGTATTTGCGGGATTCGCTGGCGCGGTTGGGGCCCGGCTTTGTCGGGGTCACTCAGTTGCCCTCGACGACTTCGGACGCGGAGATACGCGATCTTGATGCCGCCGGAATCCGTGCGGTCCGGTTCAATCTCTATCGCGGTGGGTCCGAAACCATCGACGAATTGAACTCGTTCGCCCGCCGGGTCCACGACATTGCGGGTTGGCATGTCGAGCTCTATGTCGATGCCGCGCACCTCGGGCAGTCGGCCGATCAGCTCATTGCGCTGCCAGCGGTCAGCATCGACCATCTGGGCATGTCAGCCGAAGGGGTTGAGCTGTTGCTGCCGTTGGTGGACAAGGGGATTCGGGTCAAGGCGACCGGCTTCGGCCGGGTCGGTTTGGATGTGCGGGACACGGTGAAGACGATCCACGCGGTCAACCCCGATGCCCTGATGTTCGGCACTGACCTGCCCTCGACGCGTGCTCGGCGCCCGTTCGAGGACAGCGACATCGATCTGATCAGCGAGGCGCTCGGGGACGCGGGCGCCAGCAAGGTGCTGTGGGAGAACTCGGCCGCGTTCTATCGGCTGCCCGAGGCCCAGGACCGGTAAAGCGCGTGCGGCGAGCGGGCCGTCCCTGATTAGCCCGATGCGCCGGCGGTGCCCGGTGTCCCGCCGGCGCCCTGGTCACCGGTCTGGCCCGACATTGCGCCGCTGCCGCCGGTCCCGCCGTCGCCGCCCTCGCCGCCAGTGCCGGCGTCACCACCGTCGCCCGCGTCGCCCATCTGGCCGAACATTCCACCCGAGCCAGCGGCGCCACCCGTGCCGCCGTTGCCGCCATTGCCGTCGGCGCCGGCAGTCGTGCCAGTGCCACCGCTGTCGCCATTTCCTCCGTTACCGCCCATGGCGCCGACGCCACCGGCGGCACCCGAGCCACCCGTGCCGCCGTTGCCGCCGTTGCCGTACAGTCCGCCCGCCCCGCCGGCGCCTCCGTTGCCGCCGCTACCACCACCGCTGCCGGCGGTTCCCTCACCCCCGGTGCCACCGTTGCCGCCGTTGGCGAACATGAGGTCGGTGGCGTTGCCGCCATCGCCGCCGTTGCCCCCCGCGCCGCCGCCGGACCCGCCGCTACCGCCGTCCCCACCGTTGCCGCCGGAAAAGCCGCCGATCGCACCGTTGCCCCCGGCGCCGCCCCCGCCGCCGCCATCGCCGCCGGACCCGCCGCCGCCGCCGGACCCGCCCATGCTGGCGGTGCCGCCGTTGCCGCCATTGCCTCCCAGGGTGCCGGGACCGCCGGTTTGGCCATCACCACCGCCGCCACCCACATCGACGCCCGTGCCACCCTCACCGCCGTTGCCGCCCTGCTGCCCGGCGAACACCCCCGGGCTACCCGGTCCGCCGTCGCCACCGATACCGGTGGTGTCAATACCGTCGGTCCCGGGGTCAGCCTGCCCGAGGACCGGGTTTGGGGTGGGGTTGACGCCGGCGGCGCCAACAGTTCCGTTTCCGCCGTTTCCGCCGTTTCCGCCGTTTCCGCCGTTTCCGCCGTTTCCGCCGTTTCCGCCGTTTCCGCCGTTTCCGCCGTTTCCGTAGAGACCGCCGTTTCCGCCGGCGCCGCCGGTCCCGCCGAGCCCTGGATTTCCGCCGTTGCCGCCCTTGCCGCCATCGAGATGGGTGGCATCACCGGCCCCGCCGGTGCCGCCGTCGCTGGCGATCCCACCGGTCCCGCCGTTGCCGCCGGCCCCGCCCGCGCCCTGTTGACCCTGGGCGCCGAACAGGCCGGCTTGTCCGCCGGCGCCGCCGTTTCCACCGGTGCCGCCGGTCCCGCCGAGCCCGCCGTTGCCGCCGTCGCCTCCGGTGGCGCCGGGCGTGGTGGCGGCCGCGCCGATGCCGCCGACCCCACCGGCCCCGCCCAGGCCGCCGGCCCCGCCGCGCCCGCCGCCGCCCAACAGCAGCCCGCCTTTGCCGCCGGCGCCGCCGTTTCCGCCGTTGCCGGCGGCCCCGCCGTCGCCTCCGGTTTGACCGGCTGGCCCGGAGATACCGGTAGTGCCGGCCCCGCCGTTGCCGCCGGCCCCGCCTGCCGCTCCTTGGCCCAATAGGAATCCGCCGTCGCCGCCGGTGCCGCCGGCGCCGCTGCAGGCCCCGCCCCCGGCGCCGCCCCCCACGATGCCCCCCCCGGTCCGCCTGTCCGCCGGCGTCGCCGCTGTTGCCCAGGGAAGTCCCACCGGCGCCGCCGGCACCACCGGCGTTGAACAAGCCGCCGGCCCCGCCGCTGCCGCCGGACCCACCGCTGCCGTTGTCGCCGGCCCCGCCGGCCCCGCCGGTCCCGCCGGCCCCGGACAGCCACCCGGCCTGCCCGCCGGCCCCGCCCATCCCCCCGCCGCCACTAGTGCCGGTCCCGCCGGCCCCGCCGGTCCCTCCGGCCCCGGTCAACCAGCCGCCGGCCCCGCCGGTACCCCCGGCGCCTCCGGTGGCGCCCGCTCCGCCGGCCCCGCCGGCGCCGCCATTGCCGATTAGGCCCGCCGCGCCCCCGTTGCCGCCGGCCTGCCCCGCCGCTCCGGTTCCGCCGTTACCCCCGTTGCCCCACAACAGGCCGCCATCGCCCCCGTTCTGCCCGGTCCCGTCGGCGCCGTTGGCGCCGTTGCCGATCAGGGCCCGCCCCAGCAGTGCCTGAGTGGGCGCGGTGACCACGTTGAGCAGGTCTTGGGGCAGGCTCTGCAAGGTTGCGGCACTCGAGGCTTCCGCACTGGAGTAGGCGTCCGCGCCCGCGGTCAACGCGGCCACGAAGCGGTCGTGAAACTCCGCCGCCTGGGTGCTGACGGCCTGATAGGCCTGGGCGTGGTTGCCGAACATCGCGGTGACCGCCGCTGAGACTTCATCAGCGCCCAACGCACTCAGCAGGGCCGTGGTCGGCGCCGCCGCCGACGCGTTGGCCGTCTGCAGGCTGGATCCGATGGTCGAGACCTCAGCAGCGGCGGCGTTGAGCACCTCCGGGCTCGCGAAGACATGAGACATCGTTAGTTCCCCCGACCGTTAGGCGCCCGACACCACCAAATCCGCGATCACCGCACCATGAGCACGGCAATCACTAGCAAAGTGATAACACACGCTTCCGAGTTTGGGTAACGATTGCTCACCTGGGTGTGAGTGGCTGGCAAGCCCTCATCCGCGTGATGCATCGAGTCAAGATGCCTGCGAAACCTGGTTCATGCATCAGGTAAGGAATGCCCGCGAAATCGGGGTCAGGTGGTGGTCTTGCTTTTGATGCGGATGCCGGCTTTGAGGGCGGGTAGAGCGGCGGGTATGGCGGTGAGGTAGAGCTGTTCGGTCTTGTCTTTGGCGAGTCTGAGCAGGGCGGCTTGCAGGTCGGCGATCTGGTGGGCGATCGCGGCGGGGTTGAGGCTGTTGCGGTAGGTGAGCAGCTCTGTTTGTTGGGCCGCTGAGAGGACTCCGGCGGCCAGCAGCCGGTCCAGGGGGGTCTGGGGCTTGTCGTAGAGCCGGCGGCGGTGACCGTCGCGGCTGCAGCCGTAGCTGATGGGTTTGATGGTGGGGGTCAGGTAGTTGAGCCGGTCGTTGACCAGGTGCCACAGCCGGTTGAGCACGGCGCGTTCTTCGTCGGTGTCGTAGCGGTAGTAGAACCCGTAGCGACGCACGAGGTGGTTGTTTTTGGACTCGATGGTGGCCTGGTCGTTCTTCTTGTAGGGTCGTGAGCGGGTGAAGAAGATCTCCATGTCCGCGGCCCACTTGATGACCGCCTTATTGAGGAATTCGGTGCCGTTGTCGAAGTCCAAACCCGTTACCTTATAGGGATTTTAGTAATTCCGGTTTTGAGGGCGCCCAGGATGTGGGGGTGGGCGTTGTTGCGCACCGTGCGGGTGAACACCCAGCCGATGTGCATGTCGGTGAGGTTGACCGTGCGGGCGAACTCACCTTTCAGTGTCGGGCCGCAGTGCGCCACGGTGTCGCCTTCGAAGAACCCCGGAGATTCTTCGGCCTCATCGCCTGCTTTGCAGATGGTGATCGAGGACCGCAGCAGCGGGAGGGTTTCGTCGTCGACACACCCGAGATCTGGTCGCGGGCCTTGGCGCCGCGCAGGTAGCGGTCGATCGTGGCGCTGCTCATCGCCAACAGCTCGGCACGCACCGCCGGGCCGTAACGGTCACGGCCGTCCACCAGTTCGCCGTGGCGTTCTAGAGCATCCAACTGAAGTGCCATGGAAGCGGCCAGGTACCGGCCGCACTGCCCGCCTGAGGCCGCCCACACCTTCTGCAACACCTTGAGCGCATCCTAGGAGTACTTCGGATTGCGTTGCCGGCGAGTCCGTTTGGCGACCTGCCGACCCGCTCCCGGCGGCGCGGCCGCCGCCCTCAACCGCCGCCGGGCGTTGTCACGCGACCAGCCGGTGACCGCCACCACCTGATCCAGAATCTGCCCCTTGTCCGCCTTCGGCGCCCCCACATACCCCCTGGCGAACTTCGCGGTGATCTCGGCCCGAGACGACATCGACAGCCCACTTCCCATGCCTGCCAAGGATCGACCGTTTCGCGGGCATTTTTACGTGATGCACCGAGGACGCTTCACGGGCATTTTTCGTGATGCTTGCCGATCCGTTGAGAGGCAAGTAGCGGCTTGCATATCGTGCGAGAGGTGGGCGATGTCTTCAAGGCGCTGGCGGATCCCACCCGGCGTGTAATCCTCGACGAGCTGACCGACCGGAACGGCCAAACTCTCTTCGAGATCTGCGCTCGTCTGACTACGAAACATGGGACTTGTTCGACACGACAGGCGATTTCGCAGCACCTCGATGTGCTGGAGGCGGCTGAGTTGATCGAAACGCAGCGCGGCGGCCGGCAAAAATTCCACTACCTCAACACCGCTCCTCTTGGCCAGATCGCCGAGAGGTGGCGCATCGATACCGCCGACTCCGGAAGAGGGACTACATGAGGATCAATCTGGCCAGTGTCCTGGTCGACGACCAAGACAAGGCACTGCGCTTCTATACCGAAATCCTCGGCTTCCAGACCAAACACGACGTTCCGATGGGCCAGTTCCGATGGATTACCGTTGTCTCACCGGAGGACCCAGACGGCACCGAGCTGGTCCTCGAGCCCGACGAGCACCCGGCGGCCAAGCCGTTCAAGGACGCGCTGAGCTCCGACGGGATTCCGTTCACGGCCTTCGCGGTCGACAACGTGCGAGCCGAGTTCGACCGACTCCGGGCCCTCGGCGTTCGCTTTACCCAGGAACCCACCGAGATGGGGCCGGTGACCACCGCGGTTCTCGACGACACCTGCGGCAATCTCATTCAGATCCAGCAGACAAGCTCGCTGCTCGCAGGTGACGGGTCGGGCGGTCGATAGGCGCCGAAATCTCGGGTGCGCGCGGGCTGTAGGGATTCGGCTGGGCCGTGGCGCGGTGCTAGCTGGCCACGCGCGTCGGTGGCGACCCGGAGGCGCGCGTCGCGTATCAGGGGAAGCCCGGTCCGCCGTTGCCGCCGTTGCCGCCGGTACCGTCGCCGCCGTCGCCTCCAGGTCCCGGGGTGCCGGTGCCGGGGGTGGTACCGGCCATGCCGGCTTGGCCGGTAGCTCCTGTCGCCCCGGTAGCCCCGGACTGGCCGCTGGTGCCGTAGGGGGGCCGGGGTTGTAGTCGCTGTCGTAGGTAACGCCGCCGCTGCCGCCGTCGCCACCGGTGCCGCCCGCACCGCCCTCGCCGCCGCTGCCCGCGGCGCCTCCGGTGCCGTTGGTGCCGGATTGCCCGTAGGTGCCGCCTGCACCCGCGGCGCCGCCGTCGCCGCCGCTGCCCCCGGTGCCTCCAGTGCCGCCGGTACCTCCGTCCCCACCGTCGCCACCGTTCCCGGGGAGCGACGAGAGGCTGTTACCGGTGGAGTCGCCGGTGGAGTCGCCGCCATTGCCGCCGGTGCCTCCGGTGCCTCCGGTGCCTCCGGTGGCTCCGGTTCCGCCGTCTCCTCCGGTGCCACCCGTGCCGCCATTGCCGCCGTTGCCGTAGAGTCCGCCGGCGCCGCCTGCGCGGCCTACGCCGCCTGCGCGGCCTACGCCGCCTGCGCCGTCTGCGCCGCCATCGCTGCCGGTGCCGCCGGTGCCCCCGTCGCCGCCATCGCCGGCGTAGGCGGAGTTGCCCCAGGGAATGGCGTAGTTGGCATCGCCCCCGTCGCCGCCATTACCGCCGCTGCCCCCGCCGTTGCCGGCTTGGCCGGTGAAGCCGTTGGCGCCGGACGACGCGCCGCCGGTGCCGCCGTCGCCGCCTGCTCCGCCGCCGTCGCCGCCTGCCCCGCCGTCGCCTCCCCAACCGCCTACCAGCGGACCGTAGCCGCCGCTGCCGCCGGCGCCGCCTTGGGTGCCGGGGCCGCCCATACCGCCGGTGCCGCCATTGCCTCCGAAGGGATTCGTATCGCCCGGGCCGCCGCTGTTGTATCCGGCGCCACCGGTGCCGCCCTGTTGTCCTGCGGCGGTGCCGTCGCTGCCGGTCGTACCGTTCCCGCCGTTGCTGGTGGTGCCGTCGGTGCCGGGGTTGGCGTGGCTGGTGATGGGGTGGGGGGTGGGGTTGGTGCCGTTTCCGCCGGCGCCGCCGTTGCCGTAGTCGCCGCCGTTGCCTCCGGTGCCGCCTTTGCCGCCGTTGAGGGTGGGGTCGGTGGAGGTGTAGCCGTCTCCGCCGCGTCCGCCGATGCCGGGGTTGGCGCCGTTGCCGCCGTCACCGGCGATCGCGCCGTCACCGGCGATCGCGCCGTCGCCGCCGTTACCGCCGGCCCCGTTGGCGCCCGCGCTGCCGTGGGTTGCGGCCCCGCCGGCGCCGCCGTTGCCGCCGTTGCCGCCGTTGCCGCCGTTGCCGCCGTTGCCGCCGTTGGTGCCGGCGATGGTGGCGTTGGTGCCGTTGGCCCCGGCCGCCCCGTTACCGCCGCCCCCGCCGCCCCCGCTGTGCCCGCCGGCCCCGCCGTCACCAGAGATCACGCCGCCGGCCCCGCCGCCCCCGCCGGTCCCGCCGTTGCCGCCGGCCCCGCCGTCGCCGCCCGGTTCGCCCTTGGCCAGGGGTGCGGCCCCGAGGGTGCCGGTGGCGCCGTTGCCGCCGTTGCCGCCTGCCCCGCCGTTGCCGTAGTAGCCGCCGGCCCCACCGTGACCGCCGTTGCCGCCGTCGGTACCGGGGTCGGTGGAGGTGTAGCCGTCCCCGCCTTTGCCGCCGTGGCCGGCGTTGGTGGTGGGGGAGGACCCGGCCAGGCCGTGAGCGCCGGCGTGGGAACCGGCGCCGCCGTTTCCGCCGGCTCCGCCGAGTCCGGGGTTGCCGCCGTTGCCGCCGTCGAGGTGGGTCATGTCACCATTGGCGCCGGCACCGCCATTGCCGGCGATCGCGCCGTTGCCGCCGTGTCTGCCGGCCCCGCCGGCTCCGGTCATCCCGGTGCTGCCGAACCAGCCGCCGGCTCCGCCGTTACCGCCGGCCCCTCCGGCGCCCCCGGCCCCGCCGTCACCGCCGGCTTGTCCGATGCCGCCGGCCGTGGTGGCCGCGATACCGGTGCCCCCGGCCCCGCCCGCGCCGCCGGTGCCGCCCAGACCGCCGGCTCCACCGTCGCCACCCGCACTCCACAGCCAGCCGCCTCGGCCACCGGCCCCGCCGTCACCGCCGGCCCCGCCGGAGTGTCCGGTTTGCCCGGTCTGGCCCGCCAATCCCTGGGCCCCGATCGTGGCGGTCCCGCCGTCACCGCCGGCCCCGCCCGCTCCGCCACCTCCGAACACCAGTCCGCCGCGACCCCCGGCCCCACCGGCACCACCATTGCCGCCCGCGCCGCCGGCCCCGCCCGCCCCACCGGCGCCGCCGGTGCCGATCAACCCGGCGTCACCGCCGCGGCCGCCGGCCTGACCCGCCGCCCCGGCCCCGCCGTCGCCGCCGTTGCCCCACAACAGGCCGCCCGCGCCGCCGTTGTGGCCGCTGCCCGCGGCCGCATCAACACCGTCACCGATCAACGGGCGCCCCAACACCGCCATCGTCGGCGCATTCACCGCACCGAGCACATCGGCGCCCACCGTCTGTAACACCGCCGCACCAGCGGACTCGGCCCGGCCATAGGAGCCCGCCGCCGCGGCCAACGCCACCACGAACCGCTGATGAAACGCAGCCGCCTGCGCACTGACCACTTGATAGGCCTGAGCATGGTCACCGAACAACTCCGCCACCGCCGCTGAGACCTCATCGGCACCCAACGCGCCCAACACCGCAGCGGTCGGACCCGCCGCAGCCGAACCGGCCGCACCAACATTGGAACCGACACCGGCCAGTAGCGCGGCCGCCGACTCCAGCTCCTGCGCAGAAACCACCACAAACGACATCACTGATCACCCCACCCCGGAACGGACCAACACCACACCGACCGGAATTCGCCGGAGGGTGACCATCAACGAAACTCAGATGTTAGCAGTGTGAGACCCGATGTTTCCTGAATTGGGGGCAAGAAGTTCTTTCGGACGGTGCGAGTCGCGCTCATCGCGGTCATAGAAGAATGGCTGCCAGATGTCTGGTCGGTAGTGAGCAACTACCCGACGGACTCGCGAAGGGCTGGCGTTGGACCAATGCCGGCCGCGACGAATGCCACGACTACGGTCGGCGACCTAGGAGACCATGAACGACGATTCACGGCTTGCTGAATGGATCAGCGAGCAGCATTCGCGGCAACCAGTGCAGATCACCGCAATGACCGTCGCAGACGGGGGCCGGTTTCGGGTCACCCGAGTCGGTGAGGGTTAGGGATCTCCGGTGGTGCTGCTTCCCGGGATGTTCGACAACCGTCGTCTGTATTTGTGGCCGGGTGGGGGTGGGCTGGCCGAAGCGCTGGCAGGTAGCGGCCTGGACATATGGATCGTCGAGCGGCGTGGAGCAGGTGGGGTAGCGGTCGATACCGGGGTCCGCGCGGGCTGGGAGGAGATGGTTCGCATCGATCTGCCGGCCGTCCAACGGCTGATCGCCACCCACAACGGTCGTCCGGCATTCTGGGTGGCGCACTCATTTGGCGGGGTGGCACTGGCCCGCGCCGCCGCGGAGACGATGCAACAAGCACAGATCGCGGGACTGGTGTTGGTGGAAAGCGCCGTCGATATCCCATTGTTGGCGAATCGGGTGGTGGCCGCGACCGTGCAGGCCAGCATGTGGCGCGGTATGCTCCCGGCCCGGCTGTTTCGGCTCGGTCCCGAAGACGAGCCAGTGGCCGCCTTCCAAGACGCGATCTCCTGGGGCCGTGCCGAACCCGCTGGCGGCGAGTTGTCGGCGGCGCTGCAGGCCGTGCGTGTGCCCGCACCCGCCATCACAGCTCCCCGCGACGTCATCGCCCCCGCTGGGCGCTGCAAGCGGCTGGCGCAGGCATTCGGCAGCGCTGACCGGCGCATCCAATCCGCCGCACGTCGCCACGGATTCGCCCGCAATCACAACCACGAATCCCCGCTGCTGCATCCCTCGGCGAGCGCGGACGTGTTTCCGTTCCTACGTGACTGGTTTTCCGCGCGGCTCGACGAGTGCACGCGGGACACCGCGGTCACGGCGCCGGTCGGGCGGCACCGCCTGCAATACACCGTCGAATTCGACGCTCCACCCGAGTGGACTTTCGACGTGCTCACCCACCATTTGGCGACTTTGTGGCCGGTACGCCACCGGCGGGTGCGTGCCGGGGGTGCATCCCCGTGCGCCAGACGGCCTGCGGTCGGTCCGGGCGCAACGCGCGTTGGGCGTTTGGCCGATCCAGGAAGAGATTGTCGGTCACCGGCCGGCCCGGCTCATCGAATATCGGACCATTCGCGGCCCGGTGCGCAATCATTTCGGCCGCATCGAACTCACCGCCGTCCCCGGACGCGGCACGCGACTGGACTACTCCATCAGCTTCGACACCCCGGCGTGGGTGCCCGGGCGCTTGCTGGCCGCCGTGCTGGATGTGACCTGGCGCTTCTACAGCCTGCCCCGGCTGCGGCACCAAACCGGCGGCGGGGGCTGGTAGGCAAGGAGATAGGTGAGACCGTTGATCAGACGGCCGGTAGCACGCGGCTACGCGGGTGGTACCGCGGTCGGTGTCGGCGGTCTGCCTATCGGTACGGGACCGGCGGGCTCGGGTGGGCCGTCACCCGGGAGCGCCGCCAGTGCCGCCCGCTCCCATGAGACCAGCTGCGCCGAGAGCTCCGCCTACCCCGGCTGAGCCGAGTAGGGCGCCGCCGGTCCCGGCACCGCCGCCGGCCCCACCGCTGCCTGCGGTACCACCGGCGCCGGCGTCACCGCCCTCGCCGCCGATGCCCGGGGCGCCGTCGTCGGCGTGTTGGTCTGCGTTGCCCCCTTTGCCGCCGGCGCCGCCGTGGCCGCCATTCCCGCCCAGACCGCCGTCGCCGCCGCTTCCGCCCGATCCGCCGTCACCGCCCGTGCCCGTCAGCAGTCCGCCGTTGCCGCCTTTGCCGCCTACTCCGCCGACCCCACCGGCGCCGGCGCCGCCGCCGTCGCCGCCGTGGCTGGTGGAGATGCCGCTTGACGAGGCGACGCCGCCCGCTCCGCCGTTGCCGCCGGCCCCGCCGATGTCGCCAGCACCGCCGCTGCCACCAATGCCGCCGGCGCCCCCGTTGCCACCGTTGCCGATGAGCAGACCGCCGTGACCTCCATTCCCGCCGGCCCCGCCGGTTCCGCCGTCGAGGCCGACCGCACCCGAGGCGCCAGCGCCGCCCATACCGCCATGGCCGCCGGTGGCGGTAGCCGCGTAATTGTCACTGGTGGCCGAGGCGTATCCGCCTTCACCACCGTTACCGCCGGCCCCGCCGTGGGCGCCGCCGGATGCCCTGGTGCCACCAGCGCCGCCCAAGGCCGCACCGGAACTCCCCGAGTCGCCCAAGAGATCTTGGACACCTGGCCCGCCACCAGTGCCGCCATCCCCGCCCGCAGCACCGGCACCGGCCAAGCCACCGCCGCCGCCGTCGCCGCCGTTAGCCGCAAGCATGTTGGCGGAGGTGCCGTTGGAGTAGGCCACCGCAGCGCCGCCGTTTCCGCCGCTACCGCCACCCACTCCCGGGCCACCGGACTGGCCGTCGGCCCCAATCCCGCCGCTTACTGCAAGGATGTCGCCGACCGCGGCATTTGGGCCGGCAGAGCTTCCATCGCCCGCCTGGGTGCCGGTGGGGGTGGGGTTGCTTCCATCGGCCCCGACCAGCCCGGTGTCGCCCTGCCCACCGTCGCCGCCGCTGCCGAACAGCAAAGCGCTGCCGCCGTCGCCGCCGCTGCCCGGGCTGCCGCCGTTGATCCCGGCCAGTGCCATCCCGCCGGTTCCGCCGGCACCGCCGTTGCCGTACAGCAGCCCCCCGTTGCCGCCGGAGCCGCCGGCCGCGCCGGCACCGCCTGCGCCACCGGTTCCGCCGCTACCCCACAAGCCGGCCGCGCCTCCGGCCCCACCAGCTTGGCCGGCGGCGCCGGCTGGGCCGCTACCGCCGTTGCCGTACAACAACCCTCCGGCGCCCCGGCCTGGCCCGGCGCCGACCCATTGGCGCCGTCGCCGATGAGCGGGCGACGCAACAGCGCCTCGGTCGGCGCGTTGATCACGCTGAGTACCTGCTGCTCTAGCGTTTGCAACGGTGACGCGTTGACGGCCTCAGCACTGGCGTATGCCCGACTGGCGGTGGCGAGTGTGTGCACGAACTGTTCGTGAAACGTCGCCGCCTGGGCGCTGAGCTGTTGATAGTTGCGCGCGTGTGCGCCGAACAGTGCTGCGATCTGAATTGACACCTCGTCGACGGCCGCGGCAAGCACACCGGTTGTGGGAGTGGCCGCCGCGACGTTCGCGTCCGTGATTACCGACCCCAGCCTGACCAGATTCCGCGCTGAGCTTGCCAGGTGCTCTGGCGAAGCGATCAGATAAGACATCGGCAATCTCCCGCCCCTAGCCGGCGGCAGTGCACAGATCAGCCACTCGCCGCCTGTTTGGAATGGATTGGAGATTACGCGGTGGTACTCAAAATATCCGCGGTTTCCGCCGAAGCGTTTACGCGACAGCGGCTACACCCAGTAGGGCACCCGCGCGCGGTATTGCCGCATCGCGAACGCCGCCAGCACCCAGCCGCCGATCGTCAGTGCGATCACCACCAGCCAGTGCCTCAGCTCTTGATGGGCACCCAGCAATGGCGCGCGCACGATGTCGAGGTAGTGCAGCAGGGGATTGAGTTCGACGATGCGTGCCCACCGACCCGCGCCCTGGCGGTGCAGGGTCTCGTCGTTCCAGATGATCGGCGTCATGAAGAACAGCAGCTGCACCAGCGAATTGAGCAGCGGTGCGATGTCGCGATAGCGGGTCGCCAGGATGCCGAAACATATTGACACCCATACACAATTGAGAACGATCAAACCCAGCGCCGGCAGTACCGACAGGTCGGCCCAGGACCACGGCTTGGGAAAGATGATCGCGACGACGAAGTAGATCACGATGTTGTGGGCGAAAAAGATCATCTGCCGCCAAACCAGCCGGTAGACGTGCACGCTCAACGGTGCCGGCAGCTGTTTGATCAAGCCTTCGTTGGAGACGAAGACGTCGGCGCCGTCCAGGATGGCCGCGTTGATCAGGTTCCAGATGATCAGCCCCAGGGTGACGTAGGGCAGATGTGCGGACAGCTCGAGGTGGAAGAGCTTGGAGTACAGCCCGCCCATCGCCAGGGCGGTGGTGCCGGTCGCGATGGTGATCCAGAACGGTCCCAGCACCGATCTGCGGTAGCGCTGTTTGATGTCTTGCCAGCCCAGGTGCAGCCACAGTTCGTGGCGCCGAAAGCCCTCCAGCAGGTCACCCCGGGCGCGGGCGAACGTCCTGGACTGGGCCGCCGCGTCGATGAACGTCATGTGGATCCTCCAAGATCGGGCTTTCCGAACTTCTCGTGACGCCCCAAGCGGCGCAACCGAATCCACTCCTGCAGACCCTTGGGGTCGTGGCGGGTCACCAGGAAGAACCAGCCGAACCTCAGCCACTCCTGGGGCAGCAACTTACGCAGGCCGGGCTGAGACAGCACGTAGCCGCGGTTGCGGTAGGTGAAGAACCGTTTGCCGGGGTCGTCAGGGTATTGGGTGTGCATCCGGCCGCCGAGGATCGGTTTGAACTCGTCCGACCCGCACGGGTGCAGATAGGCTGTGTCCAGGCAGGTTCCGAAGGGTAGGCCGGACCGAACCAGCCGGCGGTGGATCTCCACCTCGTCACCCCGGATGAAAAGCCTCAGGTCCGGGACGCCGATCGCTTCCAGCGTCGACGCGCGGAACAGCGCTCCGTTGAACAGCGAGGCTATCCCCGCCAGCAACTCCTGGCCCGCCTCGGTGCGCAATTCGCTGGCGTGCCTGCGCCACACCAGGCCACGCCGCAACGGAAAGGCCAGGCGCTGCGGGTCGTCCGTGTTGCAGACGATCGGTGACACTTCGGCCAGTCCGTACTTTTCGGCGCATGCCAACAGGGTCGCCAATACGCCGGTGTCCCGGGGGCGTCCGTCGTCGTCGGCCAGCCACACCCAGTCGGCCCCCAGTGCCAGCGCGTGCAACATGCCGAGCGCGAAACCGCCCGCGCCGCCGAGGTTTCGACGTGACTTCAAGTAGGTAGTGGGGATCGGTTGTCCCGCAACAAGATCGCCAACCCGGTTGGCGCCGGAGCCCTCGGCAGCGTCGTTGTCGACCACGATCAGGTGATCGGGCAACCTGGTCTGAGTGCTCAGCACGTCCAGTGACTTGGCCAGCTCATCGGGGCGCCGGTGGGTGACCACGACGGCGATGACGGTGTCACTCATCCCCGGAAGCTTCGTGCGCCAGCGGCTGTTGAGCGATGTTGTCACGCTGCGTTTCGGCCAGCACGTCTCGGACATGCCGGGCCGCGTCTTCGCCCTCATAGGCCCGCACGACGTCCTCGATACCGCCGCTGAGCTTGATCTCGCCGTGGTCGATCCACATCGCCGTCTTGCACAGCCGCGCCAGGAACTCGTTGGAATGGCTTGCGAACACCAGGATTCCGGAACGCTCGACCAGGCCCTGCAGCCGGGATTGGGCCTTTTTGAGGAACTCGGCGTCCACCGCGCCAATGCCTTCGTCAAGCAGCAGGATTTCCGGGTCGATGCTGGTCACCACGCCCATGGCCAGCCGGACGCGCATGCCGGTGGAATAGGTGCGCAATGGCATGGACAGGTAGTCGCCCAGTTCGGTGAATTCGGCGATTTCGTCGACCTTGGCCAGCATCTGCTTGCGGGTCTGTCCCAGGAACAAGCCGCGGATGATGATGTTCTCGTAGCCGGAGATCTCGGGGTCCATGCCGATCCCCAGGTCGAAGACCGGCGCCACCCGGCCGGTGACTTTGGCCAGACCGCGGGTCGGCTCGTAGATGCCGGACAACAAGCGCAGCAGCGTGGATTTCCCGGCCCCGTTGTGGCCGACCAAGCCGACCCGGTCGCCGTGTTCGAGGGACATGGTGATGTCGCGCAACGCCTCGATGACGACGACATTGGAGCTGTTGCGGCCGATGGAACCGCCGGCCTTGCCCAGAAAGGCTTTCTTCAGCGATCGCGACTTGGCATCGAAGATGGGGAATTCGACCCACGCGTCGCGGGTTTCGATCCGTGGCGCCTCAGACACGGTCTAGAGGTACTGTCCGGTGCCGTGACCGTGAGGTCCCGGTTTGCCGATGCCTGGGGGCAGCGCGCCCTGGCGCATCTGTTCCAGCTGCGCACGGGCGGCCATCTGTTGGGCGAACAGGGCGGTCTGGATGCCATGGAACAGCCCTTCCAGCCATCCGACCAGTTGCGCCTGTGCGATGCGCAACTCCGCGTCCGACGGCGCGGCGTCCTCGTTGAACGGCAGGGTCAGCCGGTCGAGTTCTTCGCGCAGCTCCGGTGCCAGGCCTTCTTCAAGCTCTTGGATGCTGGTGGCGTGGATGTCGCGTAACCGGTTGCGGCTGGCTTCGTCTAGCGGTGCGGCCCGGACCTCTTCGAGCAGTTGCTTGATCATGGTGCCGATGCGCATCACCTTGGCAGGCTGTTCAACCAGGTCGGTCAATAAGCGCTCGTCGGAGTCTTCGTCGGTTACCGCCATGAGCCTCGGGTCGATGCCACCGATGACCTCGACGTCCTCGGCCTCCGGGTCATCGTTGCCGGTACTCAATCCAGTCACCATCCTCTTACCTACCTACTTGGAGTGCGTCTGTGCGGTCTTGCCGCGCCACTCGTAAATTCGGGCTCCACCGTTGTCGTAAATCTTCTTCCACGACGGCGAATTCTCCAGAGAGACTATCCCGTCGGGAACGGCGAACCCTCTGACCGTCGGGCTGCTGGTCAGGATGTAGCGAATATCGAGTGCCTTGATCGACTCGACTACCCGGGGATCGGAATCGCCTCTACCTGCGTAGGCCCAGAAAATGAACCGGTGATATCCCGGCCCCTGCTGCACGGGATAGTCGTAGTGGGTCCACAACGGATGCAGATCCGCCACGGCATACATCCAGGCGGTGCCGTCGGTGTTGGCATTGCCGATCATGGTGTCGCGCGCGCCGGGAAGGGTGGCCAGGTACGCCATGGCGTCGAGGTCCTTCTGGTCGATCATCACCGAGTCGTACTTGTCGCCGAACAGGAACCGATGGCGCGGAAAGTAGTGCCAGGTGCTGACTAGGCAGACCCCCAGCAGTAGTGCCACGGTGACCGAGACCCAGAACGGTTGGGGCAGTGGCCGGAATCGATTCGTGAGGCCCCGCGCCGCCGTCACCACCAGCGTGACGATCCAGAACAAAGCCACGCCGGCCATCAGCATCAGCTGCAGCGTGGTGGCGGCGGCGATGCGGCGTGGATCGTTGTAGAAGAACTCGCCGAGCGACCCGGCCACCGTGTCGATCGGACCGCCCAAGGGGGTTCCCGCGTTGACGTTCATGACGACCAGCAGCAGCCACACCGCCAGTGGCCACCAAATCTTTTTGATCAGCAGAATGAACCCGCCGATCGCGGCCAGTGCAATCAGCGCGTATTGCACCGGGAAGTCGTTGAGATGGCGCGAATGCTGGAACACCGCATCGAACACGCCCCGCTTCTTGCTCAGGTAGGTGAGAAACGAGTGCCCGGCGATGATGTCTTCCTGCTGTTCCACGCTGATGAACTGCGGCAACATGATCAACCCGGAGATTGCGGCCACCCCCGCCAGCGTCGCCAGATCGGCCAGCCGGCCCCGCGCCGGATGCCACAGCGCCTCGAACAACCACCAGGCTGCGACCAAGAGCACCACCACCATGCCGCCCGCGATGTGCACCGACAGCACCCCCACCAGTGCCAGCACCGCTATCGGAATGCGGTCGCGGTGCCGCGGCGTCGAGGTGATCAACACCATGGCGGGTACCGCGACTCCGTAGGAGGCCAGATTGGGCATGGCCGCGGTGTCGAACTCCACGTAGGGCAGCGCGGTGAACGATGCGGACAGTGCCGCTGCGGTCGCCGCGGAGCCCGCGGTGCGCCATTCCGTCAGGTGGCTGCGCATCGCGCGCCAGGTCAGCGTTGCCGCGCTGACCGGAAACAGCCAGATCGCGGCGGCCAGCGAGTTCAGTGTGTAGCCGGTGGTGGGCGCCGCGCCGGTGAGTTGGCAGAACACCGTGGTCAGGCCATGAAACACCGAGGGGTAGTACAACAGCGCATGGGTTTCGACGTTGCGCAGCTCGCCCATGTGGGTAGGGGAGGCTTGGCCGGTGTCGAGAATGAAGCGCACGGTGTTGGCGTGCCAGACCGCGTCCCAGGTGCTGGGGATGGACTGCCAGTGCGGGATGCCTCGGTAGGCCGCCCAGGCAATGAACAGCGTCCCCAGCGCCACGCCCGCCGCGACGGTGAGCGCCGGGCCACGGCTGACACCGCGGGCCTCTGCCTCCTTGTCGCGGCAGCGGCCGAGTAGCAGCTGGAAACCAGTTACCGCCGCGGCCACGCCGGCCAGCGCCAGCAGTGCTGTCCAGCCGTTCCACGGGATCCCGAGCGCGCCGTAGGGGACGATCGCCAGTGCGATCACGCCGTAGGTCAGCGGCGGGCCCACCGCGATAGCGATCGGCCAACTGAGCTGCGCGATACGTGCGATGAGGGTCCCCGGTGCGATCAGCAGGATCAATGCGATCAGCGTTCCGAACCACAAGGTCACTCGACTAGTATGGCGGGGCCGGGTGACCTGGCTCCGGAAGCCGGAACGGTTGGAATGTCTGGAACGATCCGGGCCACCCGCTACACGTCACCAATCCGCGTGAGTGGCTAGATTCTCTAAAGTGGCAGGCATGGCATATGACGTCGCCCGGGTGCGCGGACTGCACCCGTCCTTGGGCGACGGGTGGGTGTATTTCGATGCACCCACCGGCATGCTCATTCCCGATTCCGTCGCGACCACTGTGTCCACGGCCTTCCGGCGTTCGGCCGCCAGCACCGCGGGCGCGCATCCGTCCGCCCGGCGCAGCGCCGCCGTGCTGCAAACGGCGCGGGAGGCGGTGGCCGATCTGGTCAACGCCGACCCGGCCGGTGTGGTGCTGGGCGCCGACCGTGCCGTGCTGTTGTCGGCGCTGGCCGAGGCGCCGTCGTCACGCGCGGGGCTGGGGTACGAGGTGATCGTCAGCCGCCTCGACGACGAAGCCAACATCGCCCCCTGGCTGCGCGCCGCCCACCGCTACGGGGCCAAGGTGAAGTGGGCCGAGGTCGACATCGAGACCGGTGAGCTACCGACCTGGCAATGGGAGAGCCTGATCAGCAAGTCGACCCGGCTGGTCGCCGTCACCTCGGCTTCGGGAACCCTGGGCGCGGTCACTGATCTGCGGGCGATGACCAAGCTGGTTCACGACATCGGCGGCCTGGTCGTGGTTGACCATTCCGCTGCGGCGCCCTACCGGCTTTTCGACATCAAGGAGACCGAGGCCGACGTGGTCGCGATGAACGCGGTCGGCTGGGGCGGTCCGCCCATCGGGGCGATGGTCTTTCGGGAACCGGCTCTCATGCACAGCTTCAGCTCGGTGTCGACCGATCCGCACGCGACCGGACCGGAACGGCTGGAGACCGGTTTACACCAATTCGGATTCCTGGCCGGTGTGGTCGCCAGCATCGAATACCTCGCCTCGCTCGACGAGTCGGCGCGCGGAACCCGGCGCGAGCGCCTGTCGGTATCGATGCAGTCCGCGTCGGCCTACTTGAACCGGATCTTCGACTACCTGATGGTCTCGCTGCGGTCGCTGCCGCTGGTGATGCTGATCGGCCGACCGGAGGCGCGGATACCGGTGGTCAGCTTCGCGCTGCAGGACGTGCCGGCCGACCGGGTGGTGCAGCGCTTGGCCGACAACGGCATCCTGGCGGTTTCCAACTCCAGTTCGCGGGTTTTCGATGTGTTGGGCGTCAACGATGTCGGCGGCGCGGTGACCGTCGGGCTGGCCCACTATTCGACGATGGCCGAAGTGGACCAGCTGGTGCGTGCGCTGGCCTCGTTGGGCTGAGCCCGGGGGTTGGGGGTTTCCCGACGGCCTACGTCCCGGCTAGCCGTCGACGGTGAGCAGGATCTTTCCGTAGCTCTGACCTGACAGCAGCAGTTGATGCGCCTGTGTCGCCTGCTGAATGGGCAGTCGGGAGCCGATGATAGGCCGCACCCGGTTGCTGGCGATCATCGGCCACACCGAGGCTGTCACGTCCTGGGCGATCACGGCCTTGCCGTTCGGACCCTGCAGCGGCCGGGCCCGCAGCGTGGTGCCGATGACGCGAGCACGTTTGGTCAGCAGTTTGCCCAGGTTGAGTTCCGCTTTGATCCCGCCCTGCATGCCGATGATCACCAGCTGTCCGTCCACGGCCAGCGCGTCGACGTTGCGGTCCAGGTAGGCCGCGCCCATGATGTCGAGGATCACGTCGGCACCCGAACCGTCGGTCTCTTGCTTCAGGCGCGCCACGAAGTCCTCGTCGCGGTAATTGATGGTGATCTGGGCTCCCAGATCGCGACACAGCTGCAGCTTCTCGGACGACCCCGCGGTGACCGCCACGCGGGCGCCCAACGCGGTGCAGACCTGGATCGCGTGGCTGCCGATGCCGCTAGCGCCACCGTGAATCAGCACCAGCTGACCCGGCCCCAGGTGCGCGGTCATCACCAGGTTCGACCACACCGTGCAGGCGACCTCGGGCAGCGCCCCGGAGTCGATCAGGCTGACCCCGGGCGGCATCGGTAGCACCTGGCCGGCCGGAACGGCCACGTACTCGGCGTAGCCACCACCGGCCAGCAGTGCGCAAACCTCTTGCCCGGCAGACCATTCCGTGACACCGTCGCCGATATCGGTGATGGTGCCGCTGACTTCCATGCCGATGATCTCGCTGGCTCCCGGCGGCGGGGGATACTTGCCGGCGGCCTGCAAGACGTCCGCGCGGTTGACGCCGGCGGCGGCGACCTTGATGACTACCTCGCCGGCCCCGGCCGTGACATCGGGTACTTGCTGCCAAACCAGATGATCCGCGGATTCGGCGACGATGGCGTGCACGAACGCCACGCTACTACCTCCGAATCGGGCCCAGTTACCCTTAGCAGCGGTGGCGTGGCAGAGCGGCCTAATGCACTCGCCTTGAAAGCGAGAGACGGCTAAAACCGTCCGGGGGTTCAAATCCCTCCGCCACCGCCATGTGATCAATCGAGCAGCAGCCCGGTAGCAGCTCAGTAGCAAGGCGCCCGGACCGCACGTCCGCGCGGTGAGCGGCCGGCTGGCACAGCCCGCACGTGCCGTGTCGACTTTGCCAGCCGAGGATTTTCGTGAGCAAGATCGACCCCCGGCAAGTTTTCGGCAGTGCCTTTGAGTATTCGCATCTACGCATTCTTGTTTGAGCATTCGCGGCTGGGTATTCGCAACCGAGTATTCGCATTTTGGCATCTTCCGGAGCCCCGTAACTTCCGGATCAAAGCCCCGACTATGAGGTCAGTTGCTGTCACGAAAGACTGGAAAATGGAGGGTATTTCGTATAGAAAGTGGTGGCAGAAGTCGGCCGCTGCACTGCCACGCATTTGGCTACTAATGAGACCCCTCCGGGAAAGAGAGAGCATTAGTGAATTTCTTGGTCGATCCGCCGGAATTAACGCCGGCGCGAATTTATTTCGGTCCGGGTTCGGGGCAGATGTTCTCGGCCGCGCAGGTCTGGGATGGGTTAGCTGAGGAGTTACGCCTGGCGGCGTCCTCGTTCGAGTCGGTGAACGCAAACCTGGTGGCTGGGGCCTGGCAGGGCGCGTCGGCGACGGCGATGGCGGCGGTAGCTACCCCCCATGCGCGACTGTTGCAGGGCCTGGCGGGCCAGGCCGAACAGGCCGCCGCCCAGGCCCGGGTAGTGGCAAGCGCCTTTGAGGCGGTGCGCGCTGCCACGGTGCATCCGGCCTTGGTCGCGGCCAACCGCGCTCAGTTTGTGTCGCTGGCGCTCTCGAACATCTTCGGGCAGAACGCGCCCGCGATCGCGGCGGTTGAGACGGACTACGAGGACATGTGGGCGCAGGACGTGACCGCGATGGTCGGTTATCACTCGACCAGCTCGGCGGCCGCCGAACAGTTGACCCCGTTTCATCGGATGTTGGCGGGCCTGTCTGGCCGGTCGGTCAGCTCGGCGGTGGCTGGCGGTCGCCTCGGCGGCTTTGTCATCCCGGGCCTGTCCATCGGCAACCGTGGCCTGCTGAACCTCGGTCTCGGTAACACCGGGAACCTGAACCTGGGCTGGGGTAACGCCGGCAACCTGAACCTCGGCAGCGGAAAAACCGGTGGAATCAACCTGGGCAGCGGCAACACCGGTAGTTTCAACCCGGGTTGGGGAAACGCGGGCAAGCTCAACCTGGGCAGCGGCAATATCGGCAACCTCAACCTGGGTAGCGGCAATATCGGCAAGGGCAACTTTGGGATTGGGAATACCGGCAACTTCAATCTCGGTGGCGGTAACACCGGCGGTCACAATTTCGGTAGCGGCAACACTGGCGGTCACAATTTCGGTAACGGCAACAGCGGCAACCACAACGTAGGCGGCGGAAACTACGGAAATTCGAATTTTGGCAGCGGGAATATCGGTTCCGGAAACTTCGGCTTCGGGAACTCCGGCAACAACAATATTGGCTTTGGCAACAGCGGCAACAACAATATCGGGTTCGGTCTGACCGGAGATGGTCAGATAGGCATCGGCGGCCTGAACTCGGGCTCCGGAAATATTGGTTTCGGGAACGCGGGCAACAACAATATCGGCTTCTTCAACTCGGGTGACAATAATGTCGGCTTCCTGAATTCGGGCAGTGAGAACAAGGGCTTCATCAACTCGGGCCTTGGCACGGGTCGAGGTCCGAACTTGAGTGCGGGCATCGGAAATTCCGGCGACCTCAACACGGGCCTGTTCAACTCGGGTGGGTCGAGCGCGACTACCAACACCGGTTGGTTCAACTCGGGCTCCCACAACACGGGCATCGGAAACTCCGGCGACACCAATACGGGTTTCTTCAACTCCGGGAACCTCAATACGGGCTTGTTCAACTCGGGTGACGTCAACACGGGGCTCTTCAATTCGGGCAACAACAACTTCGCCGCCTTCAATGCCGGCAGCACGAACACCGGCAGCTTCAATGCAGGAAGCTCGAACACACTGGCCTTTAACTCGGGCGACTCGAACACCGGTTACGCAGGGTCGGGTAACTACAATACGGGGGGTTTCAACTCGGGGGCCAGTAACACGGGATTTTTCGACTCCGGGGATCTCAATACTGGCATCGGCAGTCCAGTTGATCAGAACGTCGCGAATTCGGGATTCATGAATACGGGTACCGGAAACTCGGGAATCAGGGGAACCGGTGACTATAACTCCGGATTCGCTAATAGGGGAACCTATAACTCGGGTGCTGACAGTGCCGGGCACGAGGCCGGGATGACCAGCAATTCGGGCGTTCTGAACATTGGAAGCAACAATGCGGGATTCCTGAACTATGGCAACTATAATTCCGGATTCAGAAACACCGTCTACCCATCGGGAACGCCCGTTGGTAATACCTCTGGATTTGTCAACGTGGGAGCGGTCAATTCGGGATTCTTCAGTACCGGTACCGGCGATTCCGGTTTCGGACAATTAGCTGATTATTCCTCGGGCGTGCTCAACGCCAAGGACTACATATCAGGTTACTTCCACTAAAATTCGCGGGCCCCGATCGGCGACATTACTCGACAGTTTTCGGGGGAATCTCAGCGGTGATGGCATTCTTGAGGGCGACGTAGCGTTTGGCGTCGGGATCCCTGCCGGGCTTTCCGCTGTTGATGAGGCCGACCGATAGTCCGCGGTCAGGGTCGGCCCAGGTGGCGATATTGACCAGCCCGAGATGTCCGAAGGCCGCCGGTGCATTTCGGCCGAACGGTCCGAATCTGTTTGAACCCAACATGAATCCGGTTCCCCAGCGCAGGGGAGCGAGTCCCGTCGCGAAATCGGGCCGCAGACGCCGGCATTCTGTGGCCGCGCTGCGCACCGTTTCGGGCGCCATGATCCGAACCCCGTCGAGTTCGCCACCGCGGCGCAGGATCTCCATGAAACGGGACAGCTCGTTGGCGGTCGACACCGTGTTGGACGACGGGATGATGGTGCGCAGGAACAGCGGCTTGTTGGTGTAGGGGATGACCTCGTGCACGGTGCCGCCGATCGCCTTGCGGAACGCCGCGGCGATCACCGGGGGCAACGGTCGCCCGGTGGCGTGGCTGGGCGCCACCAGCGGGAGGTCCTCCTCGGCGACGCCGAAGTTGGTCCAGCGAAAGCCCAGCGGGTCGAGGATCTCGGTGGCAAGGATGTCGCGAATCTCCTTGCCGGTGGTGGCCCAGATGATCTCGCGCATTAACGGTCCCCAGGTCAGCGCGTGGTAGATGTGCACCAGCCCCGGCGGGTAGAGCGGCCGCAGCTCGCCCAGCTTGCGTGCGGCGTACTCGTGGTCGTCGGCCCGGGTGACGTCGGGGCGGGGCCCGGTGGGGAAGGGGACACCGGCGCTGTGGGTCAGCACGTGCCGGATGGTGGTGCGGTCTTTGCCGTGGCTGGTGTAGCTGGGTATGTACTCGCAGACGCGGTCATCGAGCGAGAAGTGCCCGCGCTCGGCCAGCATGTGCGCGACCGTGGCGGTGATGGCCTTGGCCGAGGAATACGTACAGAACGGTGTATCGGTGCTGACCGGGATTTTCGCGGCGTCGGGCGCATCGCTGGGTGCGTTACCCCAGCCGTGGCCAATCGCCCGGTTGAGCACCACCCGGCCGTTGTGCCTGATGCACAACTGGATCGCCGGATGCATCCCGGCTTGGTACCAGTACCGAGCGGCCTGCCAGATCCGCTCGATAGCCGCACTGTCGATTTCGGAGTGATCTTCCGCACCGAGCGCCGTGACGGCGTCAAGGTCGGCCGGGACTCGAATCCTGCCGTCTTCGGTCATACTCGCCACACCGCGAGGGTACGTGGAGGCCGCCGGCTACTCCCCGGTGAACTGGGGCGGCCGCTTGGCGAAGGTCGCCGATATCCCCTCGGTGAGGTCCTTGGACGGCAGAAACGCCGCATTCCAGGCCGCGACGTAGCGCAGGTTTTCCGCGACGGCCGACGCGCGCTGCTGGTCGAGGACGTCTTTGACGCCGTACACCGCCAGCGGGGGATTGGCGGCAATCTCGGTGGCGGTGGCGTGGGCGGCGGCCAAGGTTGCGTCGGCGTCTTCGAACACCTGGTTGACCAGGCCGATCTTCTCGGCCCGAGCGGCGTCGATATCCCGACCGGTCAGCGCCAGCTCCCGCAGATGACCGTCGTTGAGGATCATCGGAAGGCGGGCCAGGCTGCCCATGTCGGCGACGATGGCGAGCTTGACCTCGCGTATCGAGAACTTCGCATCCGCACTCGCGTAGCGCATGTCCACCGCCGAGATCAGGTCGACGCCGCCGCCAATGCACCAGCCGTGCACCGACGCGATGGTCGGGGTCCGGCAATCGGCGACCGCATTGGTCGCCTTCTGCATCCGCAGCACCTCGGCATGAAAGTCGGTGCGGGGACGCGCCAGCGCCCCTTCGGCCATCAGCGGGGCGAAAGTTCCACCCATCGCCGGCACGTCCAGTCCGTAACTGAAGTTCTTGCCCGACCCGGTGATGACGATCGCCCGCACATCACGGTCGGCGTCCAGCGCCGCGAAGACTTCCGGCAGCTCCGACCAGAAAGCGGGTCCCATTGCATTACCCTTGCCCGGCCCGATCAACGTCACCTGTGCGACCTGGTCTTTGATCTCGACGGTGACAGATTCGTATGTTTCGCCCATGTCCAGACCGTAGCGTGGCGGATATGGCCTCTGATTTGCGACCCGGACCAGATTCTCCGCCGACCGACGAGCTGGCCAGCGCCGAACGCGCCCTGGCGGTCTTGCAGCAGCTGCTGCACCCGATCGGAGATGGTGACCTGTTCCGGCCAACGCCGTGCCCCGAGTACGACGTGTCCGGGCTGACTGGGCACTTGCTGAACTCCATCGTGGTGCTCGGCGGTATGGCCGGCGCCGAATTCACGATGCGCGACCACACCTCCTCGGCGGAAGGTCAGGTGGTCAGCGCCGCGCGTCCGGCACTGGATGCCTGGCATCGCCGCGGCATGGAGGGCGACGTGCCGCTGGGCCCCGCCTCGATGCCCGCCAGGGTGGCCGTCTCGGTGTTCTCGATTGAATTCCTGGTGCACGCGTGGGACTACGCGACGGCGGTGGGGCATGACATTCACGTCCCGGACTCGCTGGCCGACTATGTCCTGGGTCTAGCGCAGAATCTGATCCAGCCGCACGAACGCGGTGCCGCCGGGTTCGATGATCCGGTCCAGGTTGGCGACGATGTCAGCGGGCTGCACCGGCTGGTCGCCTTCACCGGCCGCAACCCGATCAGGTAGGCACCCTCCACGCCTCGGCGCGGCCCTACACCCGTTCCAGATAGAAGTAGTAATAGCGGCCGCTATCGAGAACGCCTTTGCCGTTCATGATGCCCATCACCGCGTCGTCGTCGATCCGCTTGAAGTGGTCGTGCACCGGCTGGCCGTCGTAGACCATCGTGGCGGTGGTTTCTCCCCGGAAGTCCTCGAGCCACAGGCTGGCCTCGCCCTTGCCCATTGCCACGCTGGAGAACTTGTTTCCATCGGCGTCCAGGCACACCAGTGGCTGCACATCGGTGGGCGAGGCGAAGGTCTTGCCGAACCAGCGGGCCTTTTCCAACTGTCCGTTCATCTTGTGACCGGTGTCGAACTCACCGCCCTTCCACTCGCCGATCATGCCGTCGATGGTTGCCGGTTCCAGGGTCGCCCAGAAGTCGTCGAGCTCCGCATCCGGAATCGCACCCATACGGTTCTTCAGCTCGGTGAACGTGTCACGGGCGCTCATCGCGCACCGTCGCGGTGGGTGATCCAGCAGCGGGCGAACCGCAGCAGGGCGTCGTTTTCTTCGGGAGCGGCAATGGTGACTCGCACCCCGTCGACCCCGTAAGGGCGGACCACGATGTGCGCCTTGGCGGCCTGTGTGACGAAGTCGGTGGTCCGGTCTTCCAGCGGCAGCCACAGAAAGTTGGCCTGTGACGGCGGCACGGTGAAGCCGGCGGCACGCAGTTCGGCGCTGACCCTGCCGCGTTCGGCCACCACCGCGTCGGTGCGGGCCAACAGCTCATCGGCGGCCTGCACCGAGGCGATGGCCGCGGCCTGGGCGAGGCTGGACACGGTGAACGGCACGTAGACCTTGTCCAGCGCGGCGATCACGTCGGGCTGCCCCACCGCGTAGCCGACGCGCAGGCCCGCCAGGCCGTACGCCTTGGAGAAGGTTCGCAAGACCACGACGTTGCTGTGAGTGCGGACCAGGTGCGGGCTGTCGGGAACCGTGCCGTCGCGCAGGTACTCGACGTAGGCCTCGTCGATGGCGACCAGGATGTGCGGCGGAACCGAGCGAACGAACTCGGCGAGAGCCTCCGGCTGCACCACCGTCGACGTCGGGTTGTTCGGGTTGCAGACGATGATCAGCCGGGTGCGCTCGGTCACCGCGGCCAGCATCGCCTCGAGGTCGAAGGTGTGGTTGGTCAGCGGCACCTGGATGGCGGTGGCGCCGGCCACCTGCACCTGGGGTGGGTAGAGCTCGAAGCTGCGCCACCCGAAAATCACCTCGTCTCCCACCGAGGCGGTGATCTGCACCAGCTGCTGGCACAGACTCACCGAACCGCACCCGACGGCGATGTGCTCGGGGCCGAAGTCCGCCGCGCTCAGCGAGCTGACGTGGCGGGCCAACGCCGCCTTGACCGCAAGACAGCCGTTGTCGGGGTAGCGGTTGATCGACTGGGTGGCGTGTTCTATGGCCGCGCGCACGCTGGGCAGGGGGCCGAACACCGTCTCATTGCTGGCCAGTTTGATGGCTCCCGGCACTGTTTTGCCGGGAACGTAGACTGGCAACCCGCCCAATACGGGGCGTAGGCGGGCGGTCACTTCGACAGCATATGTTGCGGCTGTGTACGCTAAGCCTCCGGCGGCTCGGGGGGTTCCCAGCGTCGGGTACCCTCAGGAAGTCCAAAGGAGGCGTGCCAGAGCGGCCGAATGGGGCTCACTGCTAATGAGTTGTCCCCCTTCAAGGGGACCGGAGGTTCAAATCCTCTCGCCTCCGCGCGGTTCCTTCGGGGACACAACTGAACATCGGCGCCCGTAGCTCAACGGATAGAGCATCTGACTACGGATCAGAAGGTTAGGGGTTCGAATCCCTTCGGGCGCGCTCTGTGATGTCTAAGGACATCTGAGTTGGCGGGAATCGGCCCGAACCCTCGATGGGGGTTCGGGCTTTTCTGCGTCGGCGCCGCGCCGCTACCCGGGCTGCGGGCTAGGGCGTGTCTGCTTAATGTGAATGGTGTTTTGGCTGATGCTGTTTGGGTGATGCGGACGCATGCGATTTCTGATGATTTGTGGTCGCTGATCGTGGCGGTGTTGCCTGCGGGGCGGCGGCGTGGCCGGCCGTGGAACGATCATCGACGTACTCTGGAGGGCATTATCTGGCGTTACCGTACGGGATCTCCGTGGTGTGACCTGCCCGAGCACTTCGGTCCCTGGCAATCGGTGGCCGAGAGGCATCTACGCTGGTCGGTCGATGGCATCTACGCGCGGATCTTCGCGGCGATCGCCTCTGACCTCGACGCCGAGGACGCCGACCTGGGCGCACTGTTGTCGGTCGATTCGACCAGTGTGCGCGCCCACCGACACGCAGCCGGAGCGCGCTCCGGGCGCCGCACAGGGGGATCTGTCGAATTACAAGAAATATCTCGATGAGCCCGATGACCACGCCATTGGGCGTTCCCGCGGCGGGCTGACTACCAAGATCCACGCCTTGACCGACCAGCTGTGCAGTCCGGTCACCCTGGCACTGTCGGCCGGTCAAGCCGGTGATAATCCGATGCTTTGGCCACTGCTGGCCGCCCGGTGCAGCAACTCATACGCCCCGTTTCGCCTGCTGGCGGACAAGGCGTACTCCTATGACTCGACGCGGGCACAGCTGCGCCGGCTCAAGATCGCCCATACCATCCCCGAGCGCAGCGACCAGATCACCCGCCGCAAAGCCAAAGGCCGCAACAGAGGACGGCCTCCGGGGTTCTCAGGCCGAATCTACAAGCACCGTAACACCGTCGAGCGAAGCTTCAACCGGCTCAAACACTGGCGCGCGGTCGCCACCTGCTACGACAAATACGCCCTGACCTACCTCGGCGGTGTCACCCTGGCCGCCATCATCACCTACCACCGCGTCCGCAATTAGCAGACAGGACCTAGGCGCCGATCAGCCCCAGTGCCCGTTCGAACAGGTGCACCGTGGCGGCATGGAGCTGATCGCCCACTTCTTTCTCGGCCTGGCCCGCGCAGGAGCGTGCCAGCGTGCCCTCGATGACGATGCCGAGCTTGAAGCAGGCCAGCACGGTGTACCAGGTGATGTGAGATAGATCTCGCGTGGTGTTGGCCGCATATCGCTGCAGCAGATCGTCGGTGCTGGCCAACCCGTCTTGGGCGCCCAGGGCGTGGCCGAACACGCTGGCCCCGTCGGACTGCCGCCACGTGGCCAGCAGCCAGCCCAGATCCAGCAGCGGGTCACCGATCGTGCACATCTCCCAATCGCAGATGGCCACCACCTCCGGTCCGGTGCGGGAGAACATGACATTGGCCATGTGGTAATCGCCATGCAGGATGCCGGGCGTCCACGCCGTCGGGCGATGGCTGTCCAGCCAGGCGGACACTTCCCCGATGCCGGGGATGTCGGGTCCCGGGTAGCCGTCGTACTGCCGATAGGACTCCAGTTCGGCAAGCCAGCGCGGCACCTGGCGTTCCAGAAATCCCGCCGGCTTGCCGAAGTCGGCGAGACCCACGGCGGCATGGTCGACCGCGCCGAGCTTGGCCAGCGCGTCGGCCATCGACAGGCCCATCTGAAACCGGATGCTCGCGTCCCCGGCGTGCAGCGGCGGCAGCCCCTCACCGGCATTGAAGCCTTCGACGGGTTCCATCAGATAGAAGACCGCATCACCGAGCACGGTGGGGTCCGGGCAGGCAGCGATCAAACGTGGGTGTGGAACGTCGGTGCCGGCCAGCGCCGCAAGCACCTTGGTCTCGCGCAGGATCACGCTGTTGCTGCGCGGACGCAGGTGGCGGGGGCCGCGGCGCAGCACGTAGGCGCGTCCGGAGCGGGTGAACCGCAGCATCACGTTCTGTGTTCCACCGGTGACCGCGCAGACGTCGTACAAGGGACCTTCACCCAGTCCCTGCCCGGACATCCATTCCGCGACCGCGTCGGGATCCACCGGGTGCATCGGCGTCAGCCCTTGGCTTGTGGCGTGTATCGAACCGTTTGGGCCCGGATCATGCCGCCGTCGAAGATGAAGGTGTCCACGCCGTCGTCAACCCGGTGGTGCGCGGAATCGGCGGCCCATTCCAGGAACAACAGGTCGCCGTCGAAGACCTGGGATTTCAGGTCCCAGGTGGCCCCGGGTAGGTCGTCGAGCAACTTGACGAACACCTGGCGGATGGCATCCTTGCCGCGCGCGACACTCGCAGCGGTCAGTAGCACGGAGTCGTCGTCGTAGTCGGCGATGATCTCGTCGAGGTCACCGGCGGCGAGCGCACGGCCGTGGTGGGCGAATACTTCCTGCGGCGTCCGTGTCATGGTGCTCCCTTGCAACCTGTAGACCCTCTGGGAAAAAGCGTAGGACACTCCCGGCGAGCGGCCACGGCCCGCGGCGGCTGCAAGACTGGATGGCAGGAACCCATTTCTGCCTGGGAGGCTGGCAATGCCACGAACCGACAATGATTCCTGGACCATCACCGAGAGCGTGGGAGCCACCGCCTTGGGTGTGGCAGCCTCCCGGGCCGCGGAGACCGAGAGCGAGAACCCCCTCATCGAGGACCCGTTCGCGCGAGTCTTTGTCGACGCCGCCGGCGATGGCATGTGGAGCATATTCGCCAACCCCTCTTTGCTGGCCGGCGCACCAGAAATCGAGTCACAGGTGGGGGCTCGGGTCCGCCAGATGATCGACTTCATGGCGACGCGGACGGCATTCTTCGATGAGTTCTTTCTGGGTGTGGCCGACGCCGGTGTGCGGCAAGTGGTGATCCTGGCGTCCGGTCTGGATTCGCGCGCCTGGCGGTTGCCGTGGCCGGACGGCACCGTCGTATACGAGCTTGATCAGCCCAGGGTGCTCGAATTCAAGTCCGCCACCTTGCGCCAGCACGGTGCCCGGCCGACGGCGCAACTGGTGAACATCCCGATAGATCTGCTGCCAGGACTGGCCAGCGGCCTTGTTGGACAGCGGTTTTGACGCCTCGAAGCCGACTGCCTGGTCAGCCGAAGGGCTGGTGCGCTACCTTCCGGCGCGGGCTCAGGATCTGCTGTTCGAGCGCATCGATGCACTCAGCCCCGCCGGAAGCTGGCTGGCAACGAACGTGACCCAGGAAGGCTTCTTAGATCCCGATCTTGTGCGCCGCCAACACGAGGAAATGCAGCGGATGCGAGCGGCGGCCGGCCGACTGGTGGAGATCCAGATGCCGGCCGTCGAAGACCTTTGGTACGCCGAAGAGCGCACCCCGGTCGCGGATTGGCTGGGTGAGCACGGCTGGCGCGCGTCGGCCACGACCTCGGCCGAATTGCTGACCCGCTACGGGCGTCCGGTGCCCAACGATGCCGAAGGACCGGTCCCGCCCACCCTTTTCGTGTCCGCACATCGGCCCGTGGCCTGATTAGCGCACGCCCGAACGCATTTAATGCGCAATTTATCCAAGAGATGAACGACGCTCACGGGTCCGGCTTAGGTTGGGATGGAAATGTAGTCGGTCTAGGGATCTCAACGTAATCGGCTGCGCTTCCGGAATGCCCACGATTGCCGACCACGGATGGAGGCAGCGTTGTCTCAGATGCCGCACATCGCGGTGGCCCCAGATCTTGTCGCTTCGGCCGCGAACCAGCTGGAGCGCATCGGCTCGGCGCTCAGCGCAGCAAATCTGACCACCGCGGCGCCGACAACGACGGTGATGGCCGCCGGCGCTGACGAAGCGTCCACGGCCGTGGCCGCACTCTTCGGCGGGCACGCCCAGGAGTATCAGGCGTTGGTTGCCCGGGCGGAAGCCTTCCATCAGCAGTTTGTCCAGTTGATGACAACGGGTGCCGGGTCGTACGCGGCGGCCGAGGCGGCGAACACCACCTCCCTGCAGGCCGTCGGCCAGGAATTGCTCGCTGCGATCAATGGCCCCACCCAGGCCATCTTCGGGCGTCCGCTGATCGGCGACGGTGCCGCCGGGTCGGTGACCGACCCCAACGGTGGCGCTGGAGGGCTATTGTACGGCAACGGCGGCAATGGTTACTCCGAAACGACGGCCGGGGTAGCGGGGGCGCCGGTGGCGCTGCCGGGTTGATCGGCAACGGCGGAAGTGGCGGGAACGGTGGAATCGGCGCCGCGGACGGCGCCGGCGGCAGCGGTGGGTGGTTGTGCGGCAACGGCGGTGCTGGCGTGCAAGGCGGTGCTGGCGCGGCCGCGGTGGACGGTCTTGGCGTTGGCAATGGCGGGAGCGGGGGAGTCGGTGGTGGCGCCGGGCTCTTCGGTTCGGGTGGCGCGGGTGGCTCCGGCGGGTTCGGTGGGCTGAACGCCGGTGCCCAAGGCGTCGTCGATATCAGCGCCGGTGACGGTGGCGCCGGTGGCCATGGCGGCCATGGCGGTCTGCTGTATGGCTCGGGAGGTACCGGTGGACAGGGCGGTGGTGGCGGCGACGGGTTCCTCGCCACAAATGCCGACCGCGCCACTGGTGTGGTCGAGTTCATGGGCGGGAGCGCAGCGGCCGGTTCCGCCGGCAACGGCGGGGCGGGCGGTGCCGCTGGACTGTTCGGTGCCGGCGGGGCGGGTGGTGCCGGTGGCATCGGCGGGCTCGCCGGGCCTACCGACAACGGTGATTTCATCATCGCGAGTTCTAGTTCAACAATCACGATCGGTTCCCTATTCGGCACTGGGGGAACCGGTGGTGATGGGGGAATCGGTGGCCACGGCGGGTGGCTATTCGGCAACGCCGGCGCCGGTGGGCCAGGGGGATCCGGCGGTGTTGGAACCTACATCAGCCCAAGCGGCCGCCTCACCGTGGTGGAGTTTGCCGGCGGTGTGGGTGGTGGCGGTGGAGCCGGTGGAGGCGCGGGTGTCTTCGGCAATGGCGGGGCCGGCGGCCTCGGCGGGGCCGGCGGGGTAAGCGGCGACCACTCCGGTGGGAATGGTGGTGACGGCGGCAACGGCGGTGATGCTCAGTTCGCCGGCCACGGCGGAGCCGGGGGCCCAGGGGGTACCGGCGGCGGGGGAACCGCCGATGACGGCGTTGCCGGTTCGAATGGTTCGCCAGGACTGTTTTTCGGCTGAGCTGACCGACAGCGATCCAGGTCTGGGTCGGACCAAATGCCGGCCGGCGCAGACCTTTGGTGAGCCGATAGTGCGCTCCTATCGCTTTCCGGTGGGGCAGCGTATTTGCCAAACTCCAGAATTAGTTCCTATCGCATGTTTTAGTCTGAGTTAATTACTCAACGAAGAGTGGCGGAGGCCTGCAATGTCATACCTTTTGGTGGCGCCAGAATTGCTGACGTCGGCGGCGACCGATCTGGAAGGAATCGCCTCGGCGCTGAGCACGGCCAACCTGGCCGCGGCGGTCCCGACCACCGGGATGCTGGCCGCTGGAGCCGATGAGGTCTCGGCGGCTGTGGCGTCGCTGTTCGCCGGCTATGGACAGGCCTACCAATCGATTAGCTTGCAGGCGAATGCATTTCAGGCGCAGTTCATCCAGGCGATCAATGGTGCGGGCGGCGCCCACGCGGCCGCGGAGGCGGCCAGCACCTAGCCGTTGCAGGCCTTCGAAGACACGGTGCTGGGTGTGATCAATGCACCGACCCAGACGTTGTTGGGGCGTCCACTGATTGGCGATGGCGCCGCCGGGACCGCGGCGAATCCAAACGGCGGGGCCGGCGGGTTCTTGTACGGCAATGGCGGCAACGGCTTTTCTCAAACCACAGCCGGGGTTGCCGGCGGGGCCGGCGGCGCTGCGGGCCTGATCGGCAACGGTGGGATGGGCGGGGCCGGCGGGGCCGGCGCGGCAGGTGGTGCCGGCTGGACGGGCGGATGGTTGTACGGCTCCGGCGGCTCCGGCGGGAGCGGGGGCATTGGCACGAGCGCGGTGGGCTTCAACGGTGGGGCCGGTGGTGCCGGCGGGCCGGGCGGAGCTGCCGGCTTGTTTGGTGTGGGTGGAGCGGGTGGGGCCGGTGGTACCGGGGGAGCCGCCGGCGGTTATGACAACGGTTCCGGTCTCACCGGTCTGAGCGCCGGAAGCGGTGGGGCCGGCGGTAGTGGCGGCGCCGGCGGCTGGATGAACGGCAACGCCGGGGCTGGCGGGCACGGCGGGGACGGCGGCGACGGCAACGCCGCGAACAACGGTGGGGTGGGCGGCAACGGAGGCGCCGGCGGCGCAGGGGGCGCTTCTCGGCTGTTCGGCGACGGTGGCGCCGGTGGTGCCGGCGGGGCCGGCGGGCTGAACGGTAATTACAACGGTGGTGGCGGCAACGGAGGCGCTGGCGGCAACGGTGGTCACAGCGGATGGATTCTCGGTAACGCCGGAGCCGGCGGGCAGGGTGGTGCCGGCGGGGCCGGGGCCTATGAGGATGAGTCCAACAGCGTGTTAGACGGCTATTTCGGTGGCAACGGCGGAGCCGGTGGCAGCGGTGGTGCTGCCGGGTTGATCGGTACCGGCGGGGCCGGCGCAGCAGGTGGGGCCGGTGGGCTCAGTGTTTACGAAGGTGCCGGCGACGGCGGTGCCGGGGGCAATGGCGGAGCTGGCGGATGGATCTTCGGCGATGCCGGGGCCGGCGGGCAAGGTGGAGTCGGTGGTAACGGGTTCCTGCTGCGGCAAGCCGGCAGCCCGTATACCGGTTACTGGAGTGGCAACGGTGGCGCCGGGGGCAGTGGCGGTGCTGCCGGGTTGTTTGGCGCCGGCGGGGCCGGCGGGGCGGGTGGTGCCGGCGGCCTCTACGGCGACGATTATTCGGGCAACGGGGGTAACGGGGGCAATGGTGGGGCCGGCGGGATGCTGTTCGGTGATGCCGGGGCCGGTGGCCAAGGTGGAGGAGGCGGTGACGATTTCGCCGTTTTCGATTCTTCCGGCAACACGTACGGGTACTACGGCGATAGCGGCGGAACCGGCGGTATGGGCGGCAGCGGTGGCGCGGCCGGGATGTTCGGTGCCGGTGGGGCCGGCGGATCGGGTGGCGCGGGAGGCGCCCTTGGCTACGGTCCCGGTGTCGGCGGCGCTGGCGGTAATGGTGGCCGTGGTGGCTGGCTGTTCGGCGCCGCGGGTGCCGGCGGCGACGGGGGTGCCGGCGGGGATGGCTACGTCACGTATGACGGCACCTTCTCGCAATACGCCGGGGCGGACTTTGGGGCCGGCGGTGGTGCCGGCGGCGCCGGCGGTGCCGGCGGGACGTTGATCGGGACCGGCGGGACCGGCGGGCAAGGTGGTGCCGGCGGAGACGGCGTCAATGACACGGTCACCGGCTTTGTCAACGGTTTCGGCGGTTCTGGTGGTGCGGGCGGTGCCGGTGGTGTCGGCGGCGGATGGTTCGGCGACGGCGGCGCGGGCGGCGCCGGAGGCGCCGGCGGGGACAGCTTCCAAGGCTATTACTCAGGCGGAAACGGCGGCAGCGCCGGCAGCGGCGGGGCCGCCCAATTCATCGGCAACGGCGGTGCCGGTGGGTCCGGGGCCATCGGCGGAGCGGGCTCCCCCACTGGTCCAGGCAACGATGGTGAACAGAGGCTCGAGGGCGCCGCTGGTACCGGCGGGCTGCTCTTCGGAAGCGTGGGCTAGCGCGCAGCGGCGAGCCGACCGGCCCGAGTCGGTACGCTGCCCGCTATGGCTGATCGGCCCGCACGGGTTGACGACGTCCATCGGATCGCCGCGTCGATGCCGCACGTCAAACGCCTGGAAGGGCCCAAAGGCAACCCCATCTATCAGGTGGGCGGCAAATCGTTCGTGTTCTTTCGCACCCCGCAACCGGACGCGGCCGATCCGGACCGCGGGGAGCGCTATACCGACGTGATCATGCTCTGGGTGGAGTCCTAAAGCGACAAATTTGCGCTTATCCAGGATCCTGGGTCGCCATTCTTTTCCACGGCCCATTTCGACGGGCATCTGTCAGTGCTGGTGCGAGCCAGTCGGTTGGCCGAAATCGGCACCACCGAATTAGCCGAACTCATTCAGGACGCCTGGCTGTCGCGCGCCTCCAAGAAGCGGGCCGAGACGTGGCTGGCCGCCCAAAGCGCCCAGAAAACCTAGCCGCCGGTACGCCTTGGGGTAGGGCTGAATGCGGCCGGAATTCGTGTCCCAAAAGTGTTTAGACACGAGTACAACGGGTATGTACGCAACTGCGGGAATTTTTTCTCGAACACAATGGAGGTCACCATGCGTGGGCGCGGAGTTGTCGGGGCGATTGTGCTCGTATGGTTGCTCATTGGCGTATTCGCAACATGGCAGCGAGGCTACTTCAAGGGTCAGCAAACAAGCTGTGCCTCAGTGGGAATCGTTGCAGTCACGGTGCTCGCTGGGCCACTCAATTACTTCGGCGTCAACCCGAAAGTAAGGGACTGCCATTTGCCGCAACCTAGCGCAATGGAATCAATCGATCACGCACTCGCAATGTAAAGGAAGTCGTCATGATCGTCGTCGGTGCTATCCCGCTCATCCTGGGGTTTGTGTTCGGTATCCATTTGCTGACCACCCTTGGTGTCATCCTTTTGGTGATCGGTGCGGTGCTGTGGGTCATGGGCTCGGTGGGTCGCCCGGTGGCCGGCCGGCGGTATTGGTACTGACCGCTGGAGTTCCACACCCGCCTCTCACAGCCTGCATATAGCAACGGCATAGCTTCGGTCTAGGGCGTGTCTGCTTAATGTGAATGGTGTTTTGGCTGATGCTGTTTGGGTGATGCGGACGCATGCGATTTCTGATGATTTGTGGTCGCTGATCGTGGCGGTGTTGCCTGCGGGGCGGCGGCGTGGCCGGCCGTGGAACGATCATCGACATACTCTGGAGGGCATTATCTGGCGTTACCGTACGGGATCTCCGTGGTGTGACCTGCCCGAGCACTTCGGTCCCTGGCAATCGGTGGCCGAGAGGCATCTACGCTGGTCGGTCGATGGCATCTACGCGCGGATCTTCGCGGCGATCGCCTCTGACCTCGACGCCGAGGACGCCGACCTGGGCGCACTGTTGTCGGTCGATTCGACCAGTGTGCGCGCCCACCGACACGCAGCCGGAGCGCCCCGGGCGCCGCACAGGGGGATCTGTCGAATTACAAGAAATATCTCGATGAGCCCGATGACCACGCCATTGGGCGTTCCCGCGGCGGGCTGACTACCAAGATCCACGCCTTGACCGACCAGCTGTGCAGTCTGGTCACCCTGGCACTGTCGGCCGGTCAAGCCGGTGATAATCCGATGCTTTGGCCATTGCTGGCCGCCCGGTGCAGCAACTCATACGCCCCGTTTCGCCTGCTGGCGGACAAGGCGTACTCCCATGACTCGACGCGGGCACAGCTGCGCCGGCTCAAGATCGCCCATACCATCCCCGAGCGCAGCGACCAGATCACCCGCCGCAAAGCCAAAGGCCGCAACAGAGGACGGCCTCCGGGGTTCTCAGGCCGAATCTACAAGCACCGCAACACCGTCGAGCGAAGCTTCAACCGGCTCAAACACTGGCGCGCGGTCGCCACCTGCTACGACAAATACGCCCTGACCTACCTCGGCGGTGTCACCCTGGCCGCCATCATCACCTACCACCGCGTCCGCAATTAGCAGACAGGACCTAGCCCGGAGCGGATACTGGAAACCGTGACCGCCCCCCGAAGTTCGGCTGAGCGCGTTGTGATGTGCCGCGCCGATGGTCAACCGGTAAGCGTGTTGGTCGTCGATGACGAACCCGTTCTGGCCGAGATGGTGTCAATGGCACTGCGTTACGAGGGCTGGAACATCGCCACCGCCTCTGATGGAGCGTCTGCGATCGCGTCCGCGCGCGCCGAGCGCCCTGACGCCGTCGTACTCGACGTGATGCTGCCCTACATGAGCGGGCTGGAAGTCCTGCATCGCTTGCGTAAGGAGAACCCAGCGCTGCCGGTGCTGCTGTTGACGGCCAAGGATGCGGTGGAGGATCGCATCGCCGGGTTGACCGCTGGCGGAGACGATTACGTGACCAAGCCGTTCAGCATCGAGGAGGTCGTGCTGCGGCTGCGGGCGCTGCTGCGACGCACCGGTGTGACCACCGTGGACGGCGGGGCTCAGCTGGTCGTGGGGGACCTGGTGCTCGATGAGGACAGTCATGAAGTGACACGCGCCGGCGAGCTGATTTCGTTGACATCAACCGAATTCGAATTGCTACGGTTCATGATGCGTAACTCCAAGCGGGTACTGAGTAAGGCGCAGATTCTGGACCGGGTATGGAGTTATGACTTCGGCGGCCGGTCCAATATCGTCGAGCTCTACATCTCCTACCTGCGCAAGAAGATCGACAACGGTCGCGAACCCATGATTCACACGCTGCGCGGCGCAGGTTATGTCCTCAAACAGGCTCGTTAGGAGACCGGGCGCCTGGTCGCTTCGGCTGCGCCTGCTGGTCGGGCAGATCCTCGTCCTAGCCGTTGTTTGTGTGGGAATCACCGCCGCAACCGAACTGGCGCTGCATCACCACCTGGTCGCACAGCTCGACGGGCAACTGGGCGGAACGTCGCATCGATCGGCGTTGATGTACCCCGAGTCGTCCCATCGATTCTGGCGGCACCAGCACCGATACTGGCGCCCCGGCCCCGGGCCGCGGTTTCTGGATGCCCCGGGCCAGCCGGCCGGCATGGTTGGCGCCGTGGTCAGGGACGGCAAGGCGATCGTTGCGGGGTATCTGACCAATAGTGGGGACCGTGCCGAAATCAGCCCGACGGCGCAGGCCCAGCTGGCGGCCGTTGCCGGCAGCCAAGATCCGGTGACACTGAACCTCGATGGGTTGGGCCGCTACCGGGTGGTGTCCGCCCTGAGCCGCCGCGGTGACGAACTCATCGTCACCGGCCTTTCGATGTCGGATGTGGACGCGACCATGATCCGAATGCTGATCATTTTCGGCATCGTCACCATCGTCGCATTGGTCGCGGCCACCACCGCCGGTGCGATTATCATTCGGCGGGCACTGGCCCCGTTGCGCCGGGTGGCCCAAACCGCAACGGAAGTCGTCGATTTGTCGTTGGATCGCGGCGAAGTCGAATTGCCGGTGCGGGTATCGGAGACCGACGCCAACCCCGACACCGAGGTGGGTCAGCTTGGGTCGGCGCTCAACCGGATGCTCGATCACATTGCCGCCGCACTGTCGACCCGGCAGGCAAGCGAGACGCGGGTTCGTCAATTCGTCGCCGACGCCAGTCATGAGCTGCGCACCCCGCTGGCCGCGATTCGCGGGTACACCGAGCTGGCGCAACGAATGGGTGATGACCGTGCCGCGGTCGCCCATGCGATGAGCCGGGTGGGGTCCGAGACGGAGCGGATCACCAGTCTGGTCGAGGACCTGTTGCTGCTGGCCCGGTTGGACTCCGGCCGTCCGCTGGAACGCGAGCCGGTCGATATGTCCCGGCTGGCGGTCGATGCCGTCAGCGATGCGCATATCGCCGGACCGGATCACCAGTGGGAGCTTGACCTGCCCGCAGAACCGGTAGTCGTCACCGGCGATGCCGCACGGCTACACCAAGTCGTCGCCAACCTGCTGGCCAATGCTCGTATCCACACCGGCCCCGGCGCCGTCGTCACCACCCGGCTCAGTAGTGGGCCGACGCATTTGGTGCTGGAGGTGATCGACAACGGTCCGGGCATTCCCGAGGCGATGCAGTCGGAGATATTCGAGCGGTTCGCCCGCGGTGATACCTCCCGCTCCCGCAAGGGCGGCAGCACCGGCCTGGGCCTGGCGATCGTGGCGGCCGTGGTGAAGGCGCACAACGGCACCATCACCGTCAACAGCTCGCCCGGACGCACCGAGTTTGCGGTGCGGCTGCCACTTGACGCGTGGCAACGATCCGGCGTGCCGCCCGGCTGAGTTGCCGACCGCAGTAGCCCGGCAACTCAGCGGACGCTGTTGATCATTGGGCCAGCCGAATTGCTGGGCCGCCCACCGCGGGCGCTTGGGCCCGCATCGTCACCGTGGGCGGACTAGGGGTAGGTCACGTTGATTTCGAACGGCTTGTTCACCCGGGACATCGGGTTGGCCATGTCGACCCCCGTCGCCGTGCCGCTGATCTTGTAGCTGCTGCCGTCCTTGGTCGCCGAGGCGTTGCCCTGGCCGGTGCCCGACGTGTAGCCCAGCGTCACGCCGTTGACGTTGCCGAGCCCGACCGACTTGACCTCCGGGGGGTTGGCGTCGGTGAGCACCGCGGCGATACCGGTGGCTGCTCCACCGATTGCGATGTTGACGTTGCCCGCGGCCGTCGTGTATACGACGGAGCCGGTCACGTGCTGGTCTTGCCCATCGATGAGGACCTTTGTGCCGGAGGCTTGACCGCCTCCGGTGCTTGCTGATGTCGAGCCCGTACTCGAGCTTTCGCCACCGCTTGTGGTCGACTTGTTGCTCGAACATCCGGAAAGACCCGCGACAAAAATGGCCGCTCCGGCAACCGCGACCGTCAGTCCACGGTTCACCTGTGCTCCTTTGCCCGTGTGTAGCGGCCATCGGCATTGAGGACCGCTTCGGCAGTATGCGGGTTAACTGGACCCGAGGTCTAGGGATCGGCAAGCATCACGAGAAATGCCCGTGAAGCGTCCTCGGTGGATCACGTAAAAATGCCCGCGAAACGGTCGATCCTTGGCAGGCATGGGAAGTGGGCTGTCGATGTCGTCTCGGGCCGAGATCACCGCGAAGTTCGCCAGGGGGTATGTGGGGGCGCCGAAGGCGGGCAAGGGGCAGATTCTGGATCAGGTGGTGGCGGTCACCGGCTGGTCGCGTGACAACGCCCGGCGGCGGTTGAGGGCGGCGGCCGCGCCGCCGGGAGCGGGTCGGCAGGTCGCCAAACGGATTTGCCGGCAACGCAATCCGAAGTACTCCTAGGATGCGCTCAAGGTGTTGCAGAAGGTGTGGGCGGCCTCAGGCGGGCAGTGCGGCCGGTACCTGGCCGCTTCCATGGCACTTCAGTTGGATGCTCTAGAACGCCACGGCGAACTGGTGGACGGCCGTGACCGTTACGGCCCGGCGGTGCGTGCCGAGCTGTTGGCGATGAGCAGCGCCACGATCGACCGCTACCTGCGCGGCGCCAAGGCCCGCGACCAGATCTCGGGTGTGTCGACGACGAAACCCTCCCCGCTGCTGCGGTCCTCGATCACCATCTGCAAAGCAGGCGATGAGGCCGAAGAATCTCCGGGTTCTTCGAAGGCGACACCGTGGCGCACTGCGGCCCGACACTGAAAGGTGAGTTCGCCCGCACGGTCAACCTCACCGACATGCACATCGGCTGGGTGTTCACCCGCACGGTGCGCAACAACGCCCACCCCCACATCCTGGGCGCCCTCAAAACCGGAATTACTAAAATCCCTATAAGGTAACGGGTTTGGACTTCGACAACGGCACCGAATTCCTCAATAAGGCGGTCATCAAGTGGGCCGCGGACATGGAGATCTTCTTCACCCGCTCACGGCCCTACAAGAAGAACGACCAGGCCACCATCGAGTCTAAAAACAACCACCTCGTGCGTCGCTACGGGTTCTACTACCGCTACGACACCGACGAAGAACGCGCCGTGCTCAACCGGCTGTGGCACCTGGTCAACGACCGGCTCAACTACCTGACCCCACCATCAAACCCATCGGCTACGGCTGCAGCCGCGACGGTCACCGCCGCCGGCTCTACGACAAGCCCCAGACCCCTGGACCGGCTGCTGGCCGCCGGAGTCCTCTCAGCGGCCCAACAAACAGAGCTGCTCACCTACCGCAACAGCCTCAACCCCGCCGCGATCGCCCACCAGATCGCCGACCTGCAAGCCGCCCTGCTCAGACTCGCCAAAGACAAGACCGAACAGCTCTACCTCGCCGCCATACCCGCCGCTCTACCCGCCCTCAAAGCCGGCATCCGCATCAAAAGCAAGACCACCACCTGACCCCGATTTCGCGGGCATTCCTTACCTGATGCATGAACCAGGTTTCGCAGGCATCTTGACTCGATGCATCACGGGGACCGCGAGAAAAATATTTCCGAGTTCGCTGGCACATCGCCGCGCAAAGTCGCTGCACCGGCCTATCGACGGCGGTGATGCTGATGGCAATGTAGTGCCGGTGGACCACAAACCCCCTACCGCGGCGATCGAAACGGCTCATGGCGAACACTCCCTACCGCTACAGGACACCCGAGATTTCGACGACGCTGACCGTGGCTTCATCGCGGCCTTGACCCCGTGCGTCATCAAGGCCGCCGACGGCCGAGTCGTGTGGGACAACGACGCGTATTCGTTTCTCGACGGCCCCGCGCCCACATCGGTGCATCCCAGTCTGTGGCGCCAATCGACACTGGCTGCCAAACAAGGCTTGTACGAAGTCGTGCCGGGCATCTACCAGGTTCGCGGATTCGACCTGTCAAACATCACCTTTGTCGAGGGTGACACCGGAATCATCGTCATCGACCCCTTGGTACCCACCGAGGTCGCGGCCGCCGCGTTGACCCTGTACCGCGCCCACCGCGATGCGGACCGGCCGGTGGTCGCGGTGATCTATACCCACAGTCACGTCGATCATTTCGGCGGAGTGCTCGGCGTCACCTCCCAGGACGACGTGGACGCGGGCAAGGTGAAGGTCCTCGCCCCGCAAGGCTTCACCGAGCATGCCGTTCAGGAGAACGTCTACGCGGGACCGGCGATGACCCGCCGTGCGACCTACATGTACGGCACATTGCTCGAACGTGGACCACAGGCGCAAGTGGGCTGCGGGCTCGGCCAGACGCCATCGACCGGCGAGGTCGCCATCATCAACCCGACTTTCGACATCCGTTCGACCGGGGAAAAACACACCATCGACGGCGTGGAGATCGAATTCCAGATGGCGCCGGGCACCGAAGCCCCCGCCGAGATGCACTTCTATTTCCCGAAGTTCCGCGCCCTGTGCATGGCCGAAAACGCCACCCACAATCTGCACAACCTGCTGACGCTACGCGGCGCGCTGGTGCGTGACCCGCGCGCATGGTCGGGCTACCTCACCGAGGCGATCGATACGTTCGCCGACCGCGCCGACGTGGTCTTCGCATCCCACCACTGGCTGACCTGGGGCCGTGAACGCATCGTCGAATTCCTGGCGCTGCAACGAGACCTCTACGCGTACCTGCATGACCAGACGCTGCGGCTGCTCAACCAGGGTTACACCGGTGTGGAGATCGCTGAAATGTTCCAGATGCCGCCGGCATTGGAGCAGGCCTGGCATACCCGCGGCTACTACGGGTCGGTCAACCACAACTTCAAAGCCGTTTATCAGCGATACATGGGTTGGTTCGACGGCAACCCCGGCCGGCTGTGGCCGCATCCCCCCGAAGAGCTCGCGCCTCGCTACGTCGAGGCCATGGGCGGGATCGATCAGGTGGTCGAACTCGCCCAGCAGGCTTTCGATTCCGGCGACTTCCGCTGGGCGGCCACGCTGCTCGATCACGCGGTGTTCACCGACAGCGAGCATTCCGCGGCCCGGACTCTCTACGCCGACACCCTGGAGCACCTGGCCTATGGCGCCGAGAACGCGGTGTGGCGCAACTTCTTCCTGTGCGGCGAGGCCGAGTTGCGCGACGGCAAGTTCGGTACCGCCGTGCAAACCACCTCGCCGACTCTGCTGACCCAGCTGACTCCGGAACAGATCTTCGACAGCCTGGCGATCCGCATCGACGGTCCGCGCAGCTGGGACCTGGACCTCACCATCGATGTGACGTTCGAGGATCTCAACGCCAACTACCGGCTTGCGCTGAGCAATGGTGTGTTGGTGCACCGCAAGGTCGCCGCGGATGAAGCGACGGCGTCGGCAACCGTCAAGCTGCAGAACAAGTCTCGGCTGCTGGCCGTGGCGATGGGCGACGTCACCTCGCCCGGGCTCGAGGTCTCCGGGGACGAGTCGGTGTTGCAGACGCTGGCCGGTGTGCTCGATGAGCCGGACCCCGACTTCAACATCATCCTGCCCTAGCGGCCATCACGCGACGTCGATCACCACCTTGCCCAGCACCTTGCGTTCGGCGACGTAGCGCAGCGCGGCAGGCGTGTCGGCCAATGGGAAGCGGGCGCCGATGTGCGGCCGGATCTTTCCAGCGGCGAACATCTGTGACAGCTCTGCGACATCGCGGGCGCACTCGTCGGGGTAGTCGCCCATGAAGGTGCGGATCTCCATGCCGCGGATGGTGAGGTTCTTGAGCATCACCAGGTTGAGCGGAATGGCCGGAATGGATCCGGCCGCGTAGCCCAGGGTGACGAACATGCCCCCGCGGGCCAGGCCACGCAGCGCGGGTTCGGCGTACGATCCGCCGACGGGATCGAGGACGACGCGGGCGCTCTCGCCGGTCAGTTCCCGGATTCGCAGCTTCAGGTCCTCCTGGCCATAGTCGACGACGGCCTCGGCGCCGCGCTGGCGGCACAAACCCAGCTTCTCCGGACTGGATGCTGCTGCCAGCACCCGGGCACCCATCGCCACCGCCAGATCGACGGCGGCCAGGCCCACACCGCCTGCCGCGCCGAGCACCACGACCCAATCGCCCTGCGACACTTGGGCTACCGAGCGCAGCGCATGATAGGCGGTGCGGTAGGTGACGCCGAACGCGGCGGCGGACGCGAAGTCGCCGTCGTCGGGGATGGGTTCGGCCGCCGCCCCGTCGAGCAGCGCCAACTCGGCGAACGCCCCGAATGTCGTGCCGAATACGCGTTGCCCCGGAACCAGAGTCACGCCCCCGCCGACGCTCACGACTTCGCCGGCGATCTCGTTGCCGGGGATGAATGGGGGTGGGATCTTGATCTGGTACTTGCCCGCGATGAACAGCACGTCGGGAAAGTTGACCGCCGCGGCGCGAACCCGCACCAGCACCTGACCGGTTGCGGGAACGGGGTCGGGAACTTCGTCTAGCACCAGATCTTCCGGTGGACCGTAGGCGTTACAGACGATCGCGCGCATTCAACTGACCCCCAGTCCGAGCAGACAGAACCGTACGAGATGCTCGATGTCGTCTCGGCCGGGCCGCTCGGCCGAACCCACGTACCTGCGCATCGTCGCAACCGTGCAACCGTAGACCGCCTCGACGTCACGATCCACTTCGGAGCTGCCCAGTGCGGTCACCGGTGCGGTGAGTAGATCACGCAGCGGTCGCAGCATTTCCCGTTCGGTCGCAAGCCAATTCGACAGTTTCCCGACGGCCGCGCGACTCATGCTGATCAGGTGTGGGTCGGCAACCTGGGCCAGCGTGCCCTCGATCCAGCGCGCGATCTTGGTGTCCGGGCGTGACTCCTTGGCCATCTGATGTTCCAGATAGGACACCACAACGGCGACACCGCGCTCCATCACGGCCAGGATCAGATCGTCCTTGCCGGCGAAATACCGATAGAACGCCTTGTTCGACGAACCGGCCTCGGCGACGATGTCGCTGACCCGCGGAGGTTCGGGAGCGGCGCGTTCCATCACCCGCACCGCGGCGGCGAGAATGCGCTCCACTTCCTCGGTGGCCTCGCGCTGGCGGTCATCGAGCGCGCGCTCGACTGCGGCGGTGACTCGATCGCTCACGGTGAATCGGGAAGGGCCGGAACACGATCGACGAGTTGGCCGTACATGGCGCGGGCGGCCGCTTGCCGGACGGTCAGTGATTTGCTGGGCCACTGCGGGTCTTCGGGCTCGTAGTTCTTCAGCAGCATCCGCGCCAGGTTCACCTTGTGAGCTTCGGTGGGGCCGTCTGCCAGCCCCAGCACGACACCGCCGAGTAGCACGCTGACCAGCGGTAGCTGATCGGTGGTGCCCAGCGCGCCGTGCACCTGGATGGCGCGCAGACCAATCGATTTGAGCACTTGGGATGCCAGGATCTTGCAGGCGCCGATCTCGGCGCGCGCCGCGTGCTCGCCGGCCGTGTCGATCATCCAGGCCGCGTGCAGCACCGCCAGCCGGAACGGCATCAGCTCGGTATAGGAGTCGGCGATGAGCGCTTGCACCAACTGCTTGTCGGCCAGCGAACTGCCCTGGGTGAATCGACTTTTCGCTCGACGTGACATCATCTCGACCGCACGCTGCGCCACCCCGATGGAGCGCATCGCGTGATGCAGCCGGCCACCGGCCAGGCGGGTTTGTAGGATCAGAAATCCCTGACCCGGTTGCCCAAGCAGCGCATCCGCACCGACTCGAACGTCTTCGTAGTGCACCAGGGAGTGACCCGGTTCGTGTGGCAAGGCGCCGACCAGGTGGTGGTTGGCCTCGATGGTCAGGCCCTTGGTTCCAGCCGGGACCAGGAACGTCGACGCTCCGTGATGAACGGCCACATCCGGATTGGTGATCGCGACGACGATGAAAAACGATGCGACCAAGGCGTTGGACGAGAAATACTTGCGGCCGCTGATCACCCAATCGTCACCGTCGCGGACGGCGCGGGTGGTGAAGACGCGCGGATCGGCACCACCCTGCGGCTCGGTCATGGAGAAGCAGGAGAAGATCTCGCCGGACAGCAAGCCCTGCAGGTAGCGGTCCTTTTGATCCTGGGTGCCAAACCGCGCAATGATCTCCGCGTTGCCGGTGTCGGGTGCCTGGGTGCCGAACACGATCGGAGCCCAGGGGCTGCGTCCGAGGATCTCGTTGATCAGGGTCAGTTTCACCGCGCCAAAGCCCTGCCCGCCGAGTTCCGGACCCAAATGGGGGGCCCACAAGCCTTCGTCGCGAACTCGTTGTTTGAGTGGATCCACGATGCGGCGGCGTTCATCGTTGAGCGGCAGGAACTCGCAGCCGGGGAACACTACCTCGAGCGGTTCCACCTCCTCGCGCACGAACTCGCGGATCCAGTCGAGCTTCTTCTCGAACTCCGGTTCGGTGGAGAAGTCCCAAGGCATTCGCGTGCTCCTGTCTTTCAGGGAATGCCGCCGTCGGCGCGCAAAATCGATCCGGTGGTGAAGCTGGATGCGTCAGAGGCCAGAAACAATGCCGCTCCGACGATTTCGGGTGGGTTTCCGGCGCGCCGCAGGGCGAGGTGGCCGAATGGATTCTGCGCGGCGGCATCGAGGTTCCAGGCCTTGCTGACATCGGTCAGAAACGGCCCGGCCATCAATGTGTTGACGCGCACCGTCGGTCCGAATGCCCGCGCCAGGCCCTCGGTCATCGCGTTGAGCCCGGCCTTTGCCGCGGCATAGGGAATGATGTCGGCGCTCGGGCGCAGCGAACCGGCCGAACTCACGTTGATGATGGAGCCTGTGCCGGCGGCCACCATCCGCTCACCGACCAACGCCGAGAGCCGGAACGGGCCCTTGAGGTTGAGGTTGATCACCGCATCGAACAGCTTCTCGGTGACGTCGCTCAGCTTGTCGTAGAGCGGCGACATGCCCGCGTTGTTGATCAGTGTGTCGATCTTGCCGAAGCGTTCGTAGGACGCCGCGACCAGCCCGTCGAGCTGATCCCAGCGCCCCACATACACTTGATAGGCCATGGCGCAGCGCCCGGTCTCGGACTCGATCTCGGTGGCGGTGGCGACGCAGTTATCCAGGTTGCGGCTGGCGATCACCACGTCGGCGCCGCAGCGTGCCGCCGCAAAGGCCATCTGCCGGCCCAGGCCGCGGCTGCCGCCGGTGATCAGGACAACGTGGTCGGTGAGGTCGAAAAGCTGTTCGGCATAACCCATTTCAATGCGCCTTGGTTGCGCGAGCCAGCTCGGCGGCGGTGGCGATCAACCGGGGGACCATCGCTGCGAACGCGTCCTTGATCTTAGGATCCACCCCGTCTGCGTGGGGCCCGGCGCGCACGGCGGCGGCGTAGGTCTTCTCCAGCACGATGCCCAGCTTCCAGTTCGCCAACACCAGGTAGTAGTCGATGTTGTCGGTGGACAGCCCGGTGACCTTCTCGTAGTGCCCGAGCAGTTCGCTGCGCTTCGGCATGGCACTCATGTTCAGATAGAACCCGTCGGCGCGCGGCTCTTCACCGTCATAGCCCAGCAGTGACCAGGCCAGATCCAGCAGCGGGTCGCCGATTGTGGTCATCTCCCAGTCCACAATCGCGGCCAGTCGGGCGGGTTCCCCGTGGGCGAACATGACATTGGCGAACTGGTAGTCGCCGTGCATGATGCCCGGCGTGTAGTGCGCCGGCCGGTTGCGGCGCAACCAGTCTGAGGCCTCGTCCAGCCCGGGCAGTTCGCGCACCTGGTAGGCCGCGAGAAAGCGCAGCCACCGGTCGACCTGGCGCTCATGGAAGCCGTCCGGGCGGCCGAAGCCCCCCAGGTCCTGGCCGCGCCAATCCACCCGGCCCAGTTTGGCCGCCCCCTCGACGAGTTGCAGCGCCAGCCCACGGCGGGCTGGCAAGTCGGTGTCGAAGGGTGCGGGCCACCCGCCGTCCATCGGGATCCATCCATCGATGGCCCTCATCAGGTAGAATGGTATGCCCAGCACCGATCCGGTCTCGTCGGCAGCGATCAGTTCTGCGTGCGGCACGTCGGTGCCGGACAGGGCCCTTACCAGCCGGATCTCGCGCAACAAGCCGTCAATGCGGGCCGCGTCGGCACGCGGGCCGGGCATGCGCAGCACCATGCTCTGATCGCCGCGGCGCACCAGATACAGCGTGTTCTGCGAACCGCCCTCGAGCTGCTCGAGCAGGGGCTCCTCGCCGCTGCCGGGCGCATGGCTGCTATCCAGCCAGCGCCCGAGAACAGCCGCATTCAGCGAGATCCCGCCTTTGGTCTCCATCGGCCGCACTCCAAACTCTCATTTTGGAGAATATCATTCTCACTGCGGTTGGGCGGGCCCGGGACGAGCAGGGCATCGCCACTTATGGCCCAGGTACGCCGGGTCCGTCGTCACCCCCGTTCCCGTCGGGTCCACCGGCGGGGGGTCCGCCGGTGCCGGTGCCGGGGGTGGTGCCGGCGATACCGTCTTGGCCGCTAGCCCCCATCGCCCCGGTTGCCCCGGACAGACCGTCGGGGCTTTGGGTTGAGGGGGTTTCGCCTCCGGTGCCGCCGTTGCCTCCGGTGCCGCCGTCGCCTCCGCTGCCGCCGGTGCCGGCGTTTCCGCCGGTGCCGTTGGTGCCGGATTGTCCGTAGGTGCCGCCGGCGCCCGCGGCGCCGCCGTCCCCGCCGTTGCCGCCGTTTCCGCCGGTGCCTCCGGTGCCGCCGTCGCCGCCATCTCCGCCAACTGCGGCTGCCCCTGCCTCGCTGCTCCCGCCAATGCCTCCGGTGCCGCCGTTGCCTCCTGTTCCGCCGGTGCCGCCGTTGCCTCCGGTGCCTCCTGTTCCGCCGTTGCCGCCGTTGCCTCCGGTGCCGCCGCCGGCCCCGCCGTTGCCGCCGTTACCGCCGTCGCCGCCCTGGCCGGGCAAGGCGTAGGTGCCCAACCCGAGGCCGCCGTCACCGCCGTTTCCGCCGGCGCCGCCGCCGTCGCTGCCTGCCCCGCCGTCACCGCCCCAGCCGCCGACGATAGCGGCGTAGCCGCCGTTTCCGCCGGTGCCGCCGACAGTGCCGGGTCCACCGCTGCCGCCGTCGCCACCGTTACCGCCGAAGGGCTGGTCGAAGTCGGCGTAGCCGTCGCCGCCGGTGCCCCCTGCTTGGCCGGCGTAGGCGCCGTTGGCGCCGGTGCCGCCGTTGAAGAGGGTTTGATTGCCGGACGCGTCGGTGCCGGGGTTGGCGTGGCTGGTGATGGGGTTGGGGGTGGGGTTGGTGCCGGTGGCGCCGTTGCCGCCGTTTCCGCCGTTGCCGTAGTCGCCGCCGTTGCCTCCGGTGCCGCCTTTGCCGCCGTTGAGGGTGGGGTCGGTGGAGGTGTAGCCGTCTCCGCCGCGTCCGCCGCTGCCGTTGGTGGTGGTGGGGGTGGTGCCGTTGGTGCCGTGGGCGGCGGGGGTGGTGCCGTCCCCGCCGGTGCCGCCGGCCCCGCCGAGTCCGCCGATGCCGGGGCTGGCGCCGTTGCCGCCGTTGCCGCCGTCGAGGTGGGTGGCGTCACCGTTGGCGCCGGTGCCGCCGTTGCCAGCGATCGCTCCGTTACCGCCGGTGCCGCCGTTACCGCCGGTCCCGGTTGTCCCGGTGCTGCCGAACCAGCCGGTGGCTCCGCCGGCTCCGCCCGTACCGCCATCACTGCCGGTCCCGCCGGCCCCGCCGTTACCGCCGTTGCCGCCGCTGGTCCCGGCGGTCGTCGCGGTTGCGCCCGCGCCTCCGGCTCCGCCCTCACCGCCGGCACCGCCGGCCCCGCCGGCCCCACCGTCGCCGCCGGCACTGAACAGCCAGCCGCCTCGGCGACCGGCCCCGCCCGCCCCGCTGGCCCCGCCGTCGTGTCCGGTGTGGCCGGTTTGTCCGGTCAAACCCTGGGCGCCCGCCGCGCCGGTGGCGCCGTCCCCGCCGGCCCCGCCGGCCCCGCCATCACCGAACACCCAGCCGCCTCGGCCCGCGCCTCCACCGGAGCCCCCGGCCCCAGTGTTGGAGGTGCCCCCGGCGCCGCCGGCCCCACCGTCGCCGGCTACCCAGCCGCCGTTACCGCCATGACCGCCGCCACCGCCCACACCCGTACCCGAGATGCCGCCGGCCCCGCTGGCCCCACCGGCCCCACCGGCCCCGAACAACCCCGTACCGCCGCCATGACCCCCCACCCCGGCTGTGGTCAGGCCATTGCCGCCGGTCCCGCCTTGGCCCCCAGCACCGAACAGCCAGCCGCCGGCGCCCCCGCCGCCCCCGACACCGCCGGCCCCGTTCGAGGAGGCCCCGCCGGCCCCGCCAGCACCAACGGTACCGATCAACCCGGCGCTACCCCCACGGCCCCCGGCCTGACCGGCCGCTCCCGATCCGCCCCGACCCCCATTGCCCCACAACAGGCCGCCGGCACCGCCATTGCCTCTGGTGCCATCCACCCCATTGGCGCCATCACCGATAAGCGGGCGCCCCAACCAGGCCATCGTCGGGGCATTGAGGGCGCCCATCACATCGGCGCCGGCGCTCTGCAACACCGATACCCCCGCCGCCTCGGCCCCGGCATAGGAATCCGCGGCCGCATTCAATGCCGCGACGAACCGGCCATGAAACACCGCCGCCTGCGCGCTGATCGCCTGATAGGCCTGCCCATGACCATCAAATAGCTGGGCCACCGCCACCGACACCTCATCGGCGCCCAATGCTCCCGCCAACGCCGTGGTCGGCCCCGCCGCCCACGCCCCGGCGGTCTGCACACCCGAGCCGATCACCGCCGCCTGGGCGGCAGCGGCCCCCAACACCTCCGGGCTAGCAAACACAAAAGACATGACCGTCTCCCCCGACTGGTAGCTCGCCCAACACCAACACGCAATCACCACACCGTGAGCACAGCGATACTAGCCATCTGAAAACCAGCGATTCCGGTTTTCCGAGAAAATTCACCCCACCCCACGCGCTGACCACCACCACGCGGCTGCCGCGCCGGGGCCCTGCGGGCCAACATCACGTTGGTGACTAGCGGCCACCAGGGCGACCGCGACTGCCTCCCTCGCCGCCCGAGCGGTTTGGTCCGGGGCCTTCGCCGGGGCCACCGTCGCTGCCGACAACCTGCTGTCCGTTCAGGGTGCTGGTGCCGCCGTGGCCGCCATTGCCGCCGGAGCCGCCGACGGCGGAGCTCAACCTGGTGGTGCCGGCGTCGCCGCCCCACCCGCCCTCGCCGCCCCAGCCGCCGTAGCCGTCGGTGCCCAGGCCGCCGGCACCACCGAGGCCGCCGTTGCCGCCGTTGCCGGCGAACGTGCCCGCCCCGTCTCCACCGGCGCCGCCGCTGCCGCCGCGCCCGCCGTCGCCGCCGGTGACGCCCGTGCCGCCAGCACCGCCGGTGCCGCCGGTGCCGCCGGTGCCGGGACTTGACCAGGGGCCACCGTTACCGGCGTAGCCGCCCGAGCCGCCGCGCCCGCCGTCGCCGCCCGCGCCGCCGGCTCCGTAGACGTTGTCGCCGCCAAGCCCGCCCTTACCGCCGTGCCCGCCTTGGGCGCCAGTCTGTGCGCCGCGGCCGCCGTCGCCGGCGTCGCCGCCAGCCCCGCCCTTGCCGGCGACGCCGTCGGCAGTGTTGGAGGAACCACCGTTGCCGCCGGTACCCCCGCTACCACCGACGCCGGCAGCGGTCTGGCCGTCCCCGCCGGTCCCGCCGGTCCCGCCGCCGCCCCTGCCCCCGTTGCCGCCGTTGAACTGGCCGTCACCGCCGGTGCCGCCGTTGCCGCCGGTCCCGCCAACACCGCCGACACCGCCGGCGCCCGTGGTGCCGTCGTGGAATCCGTTTCCGGCGGTGTGCCCACCACCAACGCCGCCGTGACCACCGTTGCCGCCGAGGCCGCCGCGACCGCCGTCCCCACCGGAATGGCCGTCAACATTGAAGGGACCAAGAGGTGTATCGCCTCGTGAGCCGTCGCCGCCGATGCCGCCGGTCCCGCCGATGCCACCTGCCCCGCCGGCGCCACCGTTGCCCTTGATCAGGCCGCCCTCGCCGCCAGCTCCGCCAACCCCGCCGCTACCCCCGAGACCGCCTTGAAACCCTTTGTCGTCCGGGGTGAGCCCGGCACTGCCCGTGCCGCCCCGGCCGCCCTGGCCACCCGTGCCGCCGGCCCCACCGTGGCCGTAGTCGCCGGCGTTGCCTCCTTTGCCGCCGGCCCCACCGTCACTACCCCTGCCGCCTTCGAGATGGGTTGCGTCGCCGGCGGTACCGGTGGCGCCGTGCCCGCCGTCGCCGCCGCGACCACCATCGCCGATTTTCCCGGCGTCCCCGCCAGCGCCTCCAGCGCCCCCGGCAACATTCGGGTCAAACGACGCCGCCCCGGGCGCTCCGGCCCCGCCGTCGCCGAGCAACAATCCACCGCGGCCGCCGGACCCGCCGGCCATCGTGGCCGCACTAGAGCCAGCCAGACCCGCTCCGCCGGCCCCGCCGGACCCGATCAACCCGGTATCTCCACCGCGGCCGGCAACGGTGGTGGCCGTGGCCGCCGCCCCGGTCCCGCCATCACCGAACAGCAAGCCACCCGCCCAGCCCGCGCCGCCGTTGACTCCGGCCACCCCCCGGTGCGCCATTGCCGATCAAGTCCCGCCCGATTGCTGCCTCGAACGGCGCATTGATCACCGGATCCACCACCTGGCCCAGCGGACTGGTGATCCAGGCCTGGCTCAGCGTATGTGCTGGCTGCACCAACAACGCGTCAGATTCCGCGCCGATCACCGCCTGCACCACCCCGACCGGGCCCTCCCCGGCTTTGGCCGCGGTGGCCGCCGCCTCGTAGGCACCGGAGAGCACTGCGGTCGGCCCGGCCGTGGCGTCCCACACCCGCCCCAACGCGGCGGCGCTGGCGGCCTCCGCACTCGCGTAGGCCTTTGCGGCGGCGTCGAGGGTCCGCCCGAACCCTCCCTGCAGGCCGTCCAGAAATTCCTCGAGCACCACCTCGTACTGCTGCGCGTGATCGGTGAACAACGCCGCGATCCCCACCGACACCTCATCGGCGCCAGCGGCCAACAAGCCCATCGTCGGAGCCGCCGCCGCCCTGCTGGCCGCACTCACGGCCGACCCGATGCCGGCCACCTCCGCTGCCGCCGCACTCAACTGCTGCGGAGCCACATTCACAAACGACACAGCGCACCACCCATCGGTCGGCAAGGCCCTTAGCCCAACAACATCGCTGACCATAAATGTGCAGGCCAGCGTCGTATTGGCGAATCAAAGCCGCCATCAAATGTTGAGAAGGGCCACCCCGGACCACGCTCTTGCGGCCGTCTCACCCCCGCGATGATGAACAGCAACATTGCTGACCGTCAGACACCATTCGCGTCTCACGTACGCAAACCGGGGGTGCTCACCACGCCAACCACAACCCGCCCAGCGCCTGCCCAAACCAGGCATGAATCCACGATTTCCGCGCTCGGACAATGGCCACCACAGCGCGCACCGGCCGACCCATGCGGCGAGGCCACGTTCGAGGCTGGGCCGAGCGACCCCGACCGCGGGCAGCACACCACACCAACCACCGCATGGGAGCCCATATGCAGATGCTGCTGGTCCGGCATGCACTGCCGCTGCGCAGCGAGCATGGCGAAGGTTCGGATCCGGTCCTGTCCGACACCGGGGTGGCGCAGGTCAGCCGCCTGCCCGAGGCGCTCTCCCGGTTCCCCATCACCCGGGTGATCAGCAGTCCACAACGCCGTGCCGTCCAGACCTCCGAACCCGTCGCGACCGCACGCGGGCTGGCCATCGACATCGACGATCGCTTCGCCGAATACGACCGCGACGTGCCGCATTACATTCCCGTCGAGCAGATCCGCACCGAGAAGCCCCAGGAGTGGGCGAGGATGGCTCAGGGGAAGCTGCCCAGCGCGGTCGACGAGGACGCCTTTCGCGCGCGGGTTCGTGCGGTGGTTGACGACGTGGTGTCCGCAGCTGGCCCCGACGACACGGTCGCGGTGTTCAGCCATGGCGGAGTGATCAACGTGGTGCTGCACGAGATTCTGGGGACCGCGCGGCTCTTGTCGTTTCCTATCGACTACGCCTCGGTCACCCGGCTGCTGTTCTCGCGGACCGGCCAGGCCACGGTGGCCACGGTGAATTCGACCGAACACGTGTGGGATCTGCTGCCCCGAAACCAGCGGTGGTAGCCCAGCGGCAGCTGCCGTCGAGAATTTCGACGTGCCGACACGCCCGGGGAGCAAATGGGTGGTGCGCGGTGGTAAACAAGTTCGGTGACTGCGGTTGACCGACTCGACGGCCTCGACCTGGCCGCGCTGGACGGGTATCTGCGTTCACTGGGTCTGGGGCGAGAGGGTGAGCTACGCGGCGAGCTGATCTCCGGCGGCCGCTCCAATCTGACATTCCTGGTCTACGACGATGCGACGAGTTGGCTGGTGCGGCGGCCACCGTTGCATGGGCTGACGCCTTCGGCACACGACATGGCTCGCGAATACCGGGTGGTGGCGGCGCTGCAGGACACCCCGGTTCCGGTGGCCCGCGCTATCACGCTGTGCGAGGACGACACGGTGCTGGGCGCACCCTTCCAGATTGTGGAGTTCGTGGCCGGGCAGGTGGTGCGCCGCCGGGCCCAGCTCGAAGTGCTGGGTAGCAGGGCGATCGACGGCTGTGTTGACTCACTGATCCGGGTGCTCGTCGACCTGCACAGCATCGATCCGGGCGCCGTTGGGCTTGGCGATTTCGGCAAACCCGACGGCTACCTGCAGCGCCAGGTACGTCGATGGGGGTCGCAGTGGGACCTGGTGCGGTTGCCTGACGACCGCCGTGACGGCGACGTCGTGCGACTGCATTCGGCTCTGCAGCAAGCTATTCCGACGCAGAGTTGCACGTCGATCGTGCACGGCGACTACCGGATCGACAACACCATCTTGGACGCCGATGACCCGACGCGGGTTCGCGCGGTGGTCGATTGGGAACTTTCGACGCTGGGGGATCCGCTCAGCGACGCGGCGCTGATGTGTGTGTATCGCGACCCCGCACTGGACCTGATCGTCAACACGCAGGCCGCCTGGACATCCCCATTGCTACCGACGGCCGACGAGTTGGCCGATCGGTACTCGCTGGTTTCCGGGATGTCGCTGGGGCATTGGGAGTTCTACATGGCGTTGGCCTACTTCAAACTCGCCATCATCGCCGCCGGTATCGACTTCCGCAGACGCATGTCCGAGCTGGCCGATGGGAAAACCGATGCCTCCGATGAGGCCCCCGAGGTCGTTTCGCCGTTGATCTCTCGTGGCCTGGCGGAGATCACCAAGCCGATCTCCTAGCCTCAGATCGAATGTCTGCCCGGGTTTTCCGGGGTGCGAGCCCGGCGGCGTGCAAGGCCGGTCAACGCCCGGGGTTGGTGGCCCGCAGTGCCTGCGCGTGACTCTTTTTCGCCTCGCGGCGCAGCTGCAGAATCCGCGCGGTGCCGACCGCGACGGTCAGCAAACCGCCCCCCACGGCCGCCAGCAGTATCGCCACACCCAGGGGCAGGCTCCAATGCCAGCCGAAGAAGGCGAAAGCCGTCGAGGCGGTGTTTTGGGCGATGAAGATCAGCAACACGATCAGCACCAAGAAGCCGGTGATCAGTGAGGACCACAGCGCGGCCGCCCGGGTGAACTTGATCGGGGGTTCCCCCGAACTCGGAGCGGGCTTTGGCGCCGGCGTCGAGGGCGCTTTGGTCTGCGGTGGGGGACCAGCTGAGCCAGATTGGTTGCTGCTCATACCGTCATGTTTACCCTTTTTCCGCGGTGAAGGTAATTAAATCTCCGCTGGCAACTTTGCTGCGCTTTCACGTCTGCGCGGCAACACACCATCGCGGACGATAGTGTCGGGTGCATGGGGACGCTGCGGCGCGTGTGCCGCGCAACACTCGCCGCAGCGCTGTGCGTTGTGATGGTGTGTTCGGTCGCGGCCTGCGGCAGTTCGGACCCATTCGGGACCACCAGCTGTGACATCAACTCGATCGTGGTCGGGTCTGGCGACTTCCCGGAATCGCAGATTGTCGCCGAACTCTATGCACAGGCGTTGCGGGCAAATGGCTTCGAGGTCGGAATGCGGTTGGGAATCGGCAGCCGCGAAACCTACATACCGGCGCTCAAGGACCATTCCATCGATCTGGTTCCGGAGTACATCGGAAACCTCTTGCTGTACTTCGACCCACACGCCACCGTGACCCTGCTGGAGGCCGTCGAATTGGAGCTTTACCGGCGGCTGCCCGGAGATCTGTCGGTTCTCACGCCGTCGCCGGCTTCGGATACCGACACGGTCACCGTCACCAGTGCTACCGCCGACAAGTGGAACCTGAAGACGATCGCGGACCTGGCCCCGCATTCCGCGAATCTGCGGTTCGCGGCGCCCTCGGCGTTTCAGAACAGGCCGTCCGGATTGCGTGGGCTGCGCGAGAAATACGGGCTCGACATCTCACCTCAGAATTTCGTGACGATCAACGACGGCGGCGGCGCGGTAACAGTGCGGGCGTTGTTGGACGGAACGGTCGACGCCGCCGACATTTTCAGCACGTCGCCGACGATCCGGCAGAACCACCTGGTGGTGCTCGCCGATCCGGAGCACAACTTCCGGGCCGGCAACATTGTGCCGCTGCTCAATTCGCAGAAGAAGTCTGATCGCATCAAAGACGTTCTCGACGCGGTGTCAGCGAAGTTGACCACCGAAGGCGTGGCTGAGCTCAACGCTTCGGTATCGGGCAAAGGTGGCATCGACCCTGATGAGGCCGCGCGGAAATGGTTGCACGACAACGGCTTCGATCATCCGATCCGGCCCTAGAGACTAACTGGGAAACGCATTGATCAGGTTTGACAATGTCGACAAGGTGTACGCCGACGGCACCACCGCCGTAGACCAACTGAGCCTCGAAGTCGCCGACGGCATGCTGACCGTTTTCGTGGGCCCATCGGGCTGTGGCAAGACAACCGCACTGCGCATGATCAACCGCATGTTCGAGCCGAGTTCGGGCACCGTCACCGTCAACGGCACCGACGTCTCCACGGTGAACCCGGTGAGGTTGCGCCTCGGGATCGGTTACGTCATCCAAAACGCGGGGCTGATGCCCTATCAGCGGGTGATCGACAATGTCGCGACGGTGCCGGTGCTGAAGGGGCAGTCACGCCGGGCCGCCCGCAAAGCCGCCTACGAAGTACTCGAACGGGTAGGTCTGAACCCCAAGGTGGCCAGCCGTTATCCGGCCCAACTCTCCGGTGGCGAACAACAGCGGGTCGGGGTGGCGCGGGCGCTGGCGGCTGACCCGCCGATCCTGTTGATGGACGAGGCCTTCTCTGCTGTCGACCCGGTGGTGCGCCATGACCTGCAGAACGAAATCCTGCGTCTGCAAAGTGATCTACACAAGACCATCGTTTTCGTCACGCACGACATCGACGAGGCGTTCAAACTCGGCGAGGTGGTGGCGGTGTTCGCGCCGGGCGGCCGGCTGCAGCAATGCGACCAGCCCGCGCGGCTGCTCGCCCGCCCGGCCAATGAGTTCGTGTCGAAATTCATTGGCTTGGGCCGTGGCTACCGGCTGCTGCAACTCTTCGATGGGGCGGGTCTCGAGCTGCATGACCTCGAGCGGATCTGTGTGAGCAGTCTGGGGCGCTCACAACTGCCCGATGGCTGGGCGCTGGTGGTCAGCGACGATGACGTCCCGGTGGGCTGGATTGACGCCGACGGATTGCGCCGCCACCGCGATGGTGCGACCCTGCCGGACGCCATGACGGTGGTGGGGGCGGTATTCCGGCCGAACGGCAACCTTAGCCAGGCGCTGGATGCCGCGCTGTCGTCGCCGTCATCCATGGGTGTGGCCGTCGACGAAGGCGGCAAGGTTATCGGTGGAGTGCTGGCCGATGACGTGCTGTCCGCGTTGAAAAGCCGGCGATAACGCCCGGGTATGCCTTACTTGATGACCCACCTCGGCGCCGCTTGGGCGCTGACCATGGTCCATCTACGGCTGTCGCTGATTCCGGTGCTGATCGGTACGGCGATCGCGGTCCCCCTGGGGCTGTTCGTGCAGCACAGACCGACGCTGCGTCGGCTGACGACGGCAACCACCAGCGTCGTCTTCACCATCCCGTCGCTCGCGCTGTTCGTGGTGTTGCCGCTGATCATCAAGACGCGGATCCTGCAAGAGGCGAACGTGATCATCGCGCTGTCGGCCTACACGAGCGCCCTGCTAGTGCGTGCCGTGCTGGAGGCCCTGGATGTGGTGCCCGCGCAGGTCCGGGATGCCGCCGTGGCGGTCGGCTATTCGCCGATTGCGCGAATGCTGAAAGTTGAACTGCCGCTATCGATTCCGGTGCTGGTATCCGGCCTGCGGGTGGTGGTGGTGACCAATATCGCAATGGTTTCGGTGGGGGCGGTGATCGGCATCGGCGGTCTGGGCACCTGGTTCACCGCGGGTTACCTGATGGACAAGAGCGACCAGATCGTGGCCGGTATCACCGTGATGTTTGTCCTGGCCATCCTGATCGACATGGTGCTCAACGTGGCTGGCCGGTTGGCCACGCCGTGGGAGCGCAGCTCGCGCAGCCGGCGTCGGTTCAGATCTCCGATCGTGGGTGGGGCCCGATGAGTTTCCTGCAGCAGGCGCTGTCCTATTTGTCCACCGCCGCAAATTGGACCGGATCGGCCGGCCTGGCCGAGCGCACCGCCGAGCACCTGGAATACACCGCGCTGGCCGTGACGGCGTCGGCGCTGGTTGCCATACCGATTGGGTTGATCATCGGGCACACCGGCCGTGGTCAGGTGCTGGTGGTCAGTGCGGTCAACGGGCTGCGCGCCTTGCCGACGCTGGGCGTGCTGCTGCTCGGTGTGCTGTTGTTCGGACTGGGGCTGGGGCCGCCGATAGTCGCGCTGATGCTGTTGGGTATGCCGCCGCTACTGGCCGGCACCTACGCGGGCATCGCCAGTGTCGACCCGCTGGTGGTCGATGCCGCGCGCGCGATGGGTATGACCGAGGCCCAGGTGGTGTTGCGCGTCGAGATGCCCAACGCCCTGCCACTGATACTCGGCGGGTTGCGCAGCGCGACGCTGCAAGTGGTCGCCACCGCGACGGTGGCTGCCTACGCCAGCCTGGGCGGGCTGGGCCGCTACCTGATCGATGGGATCAAGGAACGTCAGTTCCATATCGCCTTGGTCGGTGCGCTGATGGTGGCGGCCTTGGCGCTGTCTTTGGACGGGCTGCTGGCGTTGGCGGGATGGGCGTCGGTGCCCGGTACCGGCCGCCTGAGCAGGTTCTGGCACCAGCCAGATGACCGAATTGACGTTGCAGTTAGTCCCAATTCCGCCGCGGTTGGTTCACACGTCCTACGGTAGAGATGTGAACTCAGTTTCCTCTGATCCGGCTCGGCGCCTCTGGACGGCTATGTTGACGTGGCGTGCTCAAGACGTCTCGCGCATGGAATCGGTACGAATTCAGGTGTCCGGCAGGCGGATCAGGGCAAATGGCCGCATTGTGGCGGCCGCCACCGCCAGCAATCCCGCATTCGGCGCTTTCTACGATCTGCAGACCGACGAGACCGGCGCCACCAAGCGGTTTGGACTGACCGTCACGCTGGCCGAGCGGGAACGTCAGCTCGCGATTGCCCGGGACGAAGAGAACATGTGGTTGGTCACCGACCACCAGGGTGAGAGCCGAGCGGGGTACAACGGCGCGCTGGACGTCGACCTGGTGTTCAGCCCGTTCTTCAACGCGCTGCCGATCCGGCGCCTCGGAATCCACGAGCGTGCGGAGATGATCACCTTGCCGATGGTCTACGTCAACGTGCCGGACATGAGCGTCGACGCGGCCACCGTGATTTACAGCAGTGAGGGCCGCCTGGATGGCATCAAGTTGCGCTCCCCGGTCGCCGATACCACCGTGACCGTCGACGATGAAGGTTTCATCCTGGACTATCCAGGCTTGGCAGAGCGGATTTGATCACGCCGCCCGCCCGGCCGGCCGCGGCCAGTCGTTCGCGCCAGCGCGGCTCGCCGATCGTCACCGTGGAGATGTCGGAGCGCGGGAAGCTCTCGTAGCGGGTGCGCGCGGCGTTGCCCGCGTCGACCAGGTCGGCCACCGAGCCGTTGCAGGCCAACGAATCGCGTGCGCGGTTGAGCAATTCGATGATTCGGTCCGCGGCCGGCACCAACTGTCCGGTGTTGGCCTCGCACATCGCCCGAACCAGGTCGGGAGCGGTGCCGGCAACGCGGGTGGCGTCCCGGAACGAACCCGCGGCCAGCGCAAAAGCCAGGGGGACTTCGGCGGCGGTGACCGCCAGTGCCTCGGCGAGCAGGTGGGGCAGGTGTGAGATGGCCGCCGCGGCCGCGTCGTGCTCGTCGGACTTGGCTGGGACGACCACCGCTCCGCAGTCCAGCGCCAGCTGCATCACCATCGACCACACCACGGGATCCACGTGGTCGTCGACGCTGACTACCCAGGGTGCCCGCGTGAATAGGGCGCCGTGACCAGCCCCCCAACCGGAGTGTGCGGTGCCGGTCATCGGGTGACCGCCGACGAAGCGCTCGCGCAGACCGGCCTCGGTGACTTCCTCCAGGACGGCGGTCTTGACGCTGGTCACGTCGGTCAGCGGGCAGTTAGGGGCCAACTCGCGGATATGGGTCAGCATGCTCGGCAACGCCGGCATAGGAACGGCCAGCACAATCAATGCGTTGGTGTCGGCGGCCCGGGCCAGCGTTTCGGCGAGATCGGTAGTGGCCTCAAATCCGTCCGACTGGGCGCCGTTGGCGCCTTCCACCGACCGGTTGTAGCCGAAGACCACACGATCTGCTGCAGCGGTGGCCCGCATGATGGAACCACCGATCAAGCCCAGCCCGAGTACACACACGGGTGTCGTCTGCACAGTCCCAAGGTTGGCACACTTGCATTGCTCGTGTGTGTCCGCCGCCGTGCTTGCCCAGCGGCGCTGGTCAAGGGTCATCTGGTCACAAACCTGGCCAGCGACTACCGTAAGCGCCCATGGGAGCACAACGGGCCGCAGCGAAAGGCCCGTCCGCGGAAACGCCGGACGGTTTCGGCGTTGCCGTGGTTCGTGAAGAAGGTAAATGGCGTTGCGCCGCGATGAGCGCGAAGGCCTTGGCCACGCTGTCGGCGGCCGAAACCGAGCTGCGGGAATTGCGCAGCTCGGGAGCTGTCTTCGGGCTCCTGGACATTGATGACGAGTTCTTCGTCATTCTGCGTCCGGCGCCTTCAGGGACCCGGCTTCTGTTGTCGGATGCCACCGCGGCACTTGACTACGACATCGCGGCTGAAGTCCTGGACAGCCTGGACTCCGAAATAGATCCCGAGGACCTCGAGGATGCCGACCCGTTCGAGGAAGGCGATTTGGGCCTGCTGGCAGATATCGGCCTGCCCGAGGCCGTGCTGGGGGTCATCCTCGACGAGACCGATCTTTACGCCGATGAACAACTTGGCCGCATCGCCCGGGAGATGGGCTTCGCGGAGCAGCTGTCGGCGGTAATCGACCGCCTCGGTCGGTGATCGCGGACGAAGATCTGGTCCGCGCCGCTCTGGCGGTAGCCGCGACGGCCGGTCCGCGCGATGTACCCATCGGTGCGGTGGTGATCTCCGCTGACGGGACCGAACTCGCCCGCGCGGTAAACGCCCGCGAGGAACTCGGCGATCCGACCGCCCACGCCGAGATCCTGGCGTTGCGGGCGGCGGCGCGAGTGCTTGGGGATGGGTGGCGGCTCGAAGGCGCCACGCTGGCGGTAACGGTGGAACCGTGCACCATGTGTGCGGGTGCGCTGGTGCTGGCGCGGGTGGCTCGTTTGGTGTTCGGTGCGTGGGAACCCAAGACTGGAGCGGTCGGTTCATTGTGGGATGTGGTGCGCGATCGTCGGCTCAACCATCGCCCGCAAGTGCGCGGTGGTGTACTCGCGCAGGAGTGCGCTGCGCCCCTGGAAGAGTTTTTCGGCCGCCAGCGATTGGGGTGACGGGCCATCGGTTCGGTAAGCTGCTCGGCGGTGGCGTGTCCGAGCGGCCTAAGGAGCACGCCTCGAAAGCGTGTGACGGCTAAAACCGTCCGAGGGTTCAAATCCCTCCGCCACCGCCAAGCGATGAGTCGACCCGTGGGTGACACCACGGGTCGCGTCATCGACTGCAGACTCCCCGGCCGTCGGCCGAGGTTTTTGTTCTTGGGTGTATTGGGCGCGCAAAGTAGGCAGCGCTCTCCCGAGACCGGCACGAACTGCAGCACCCGAGCTGTCACTCACGACCGCTTCGACGAGCGGAGCACAGCCCAGCAGCTCGAGTGCCGTGGCCATCGTGCTCGCGCGAGCTGTGACGTGCCTGGTGACCCGGGTACGGTCGGGTGGGCCGGGGGTGCCGGTGGAGCTGGTGGCGCCGGCGGCAACGGCGGCAACGGTGTTGCTAGGCGGCGCCGCAGGACTTGCCGGCGTCAATGGTTCTAGTGCCGTTGGAAATGCCGGCCACGGTGGCGATGGCGGTATGGGTGGTGCCGGGGGCCGGCGTGAATGGAGTCAGTGGCGGAAACGGTGGCAAGGGCGGCAGTGGCGGCACGCGTGTTTCCGGTGGTGCCGGCGGCGCGGGTAATGATGGCGTCATCCCGTCGAATAGCGGACTCGGAGGCGCAGGAGGAAACGCCACCGGCATTGGGGTGAAGGTGGCGGGCGATGGATTCGGAAGCCTTGGCGGGACGGGCGCGGGCGGCTCGCCTTCCGGCAACGGGACTAACGGGCAACCAGGTAACCCGGGCTGAGCAATGCCACACCCAACTACCCCCGATTCGGCGGTGCGACATAGCTTGCAGAACAAGCGAATGACCGGGATCTAGCCGAGCCGGGCCCGTTCTACCCGCTGATCAATAACGGAAGCGAGATCGCTCCCGCACCTCCGGTCACCACAATTACCCACCGGCCGTCGACGGGCAGGCTCACCTCAATGTTGAAGATGGCGAACCCGACCTCGGCGGTGGTTGCGGCGTCGGGCAGCTCGAATCCCATCAGCAGGGGTTCGTCATCGGTGGGAGGTCTGATCTCGACTTCGATCCGCTGGTGGGGATCGTCGGTTTCGGTCTGGGTCAACACCACCAGCAGAAACCGTGCCGTCCGGTCGGTGTCGACCCAGTATCGGTACAACACGCCGCCGGATACGTTGAGCTTGTTATCCACCGCAGCGGCCGCTTCGGCGAGAAAAGCCCCCACTATCACCCCCCGAACCTACAGCCATGGTCACGGCACGCTCGGCGGGGCTCGGAGCGCCCCTACGGCTATTGCTGAGGCTGGGGAGCGCCGCCATAACCGAGCTGCGACGCGGTGTAGCGTGCGGCATCGGTGACCGGCACCGCCTGCACCGCAGTGCCGTACGCGCAGATCTCGGTCCATACGTCACCGAGCTCGGTGGTGTCGAAGCGCATCCCGATAATCGCGTTGCCGCCCTTGTTGCGGGCCTCGGTCATCAGCCGGGCCATCGCCTCATTGCGGCTCTCGGCCAGGTTCTTGGTCATGCCCTGCAACTCGCCGCCGAACATCGATTTGAATCCGGCGCCTATCTGGGAGAAGGCATTTCGGGAACGCACGGTCAGTCCGAAGACTTCGCCGCACACCCGCTGGATTTCCCAACCGGGAATGTCATTGGTCGTGACAACGAGCACCGGGCCACCCTTCTGCAGTCGTTCGATACGACGTGATTGCGCTGCAGACTACCGCTGCTCGGGCGGGGCGCCTAGCGCAGCTTGCGGCCGTAGTTGTCGGCAACGTTGCCAGTGAAGATCATGATCGCGTCAACGATTCCCCACAACACCGCGACGATGAGAAACGGAAGGCCGATGAGGCAGAATACGGTGAAGGCCAGGCCGCCGAGTCCGAGGCACAACTGGGCCGTGGCAACGGAATTCGAGCCGACGTAGAACCGGCCGATGCCGGCGAAACCGAAAAACAGCTGCAGCAGTCCGGCGGTGGCGGCCGACTTATCGGAAAGGGGCACACCGCTGATCGGATCGCGTCCAAAGGGCGCCTGTGGATCTGGCGCCTGGGCTAAATTGGGGTAGCGGTACGACGGGTTGCCGGGGTATGGCTGTGGCTGGCCCCCCGGTTGAGCCGGATACCCCCATGACGGTGGGAACTGGGGATTGGGGCCCGGTTGGCCGTAGGGCTGCCCGACCCAGGGGGGCTCGTCGGAGGAACCTCCGGGTTGATTCGGTGTCGCCATCGGCTAGCACTACCCCCTCGTATCTCGCCTCCCCACGCTACCCCGGCTCCAGCTGGTGAAACGGCCACACCCGCGGCTACCGTCTTTGGAGTATCCCGAAGTCGAAGTGGGGATCCGGTGGAACCTTCCAGCACTGACATCGCCGACATCGACTTTGACGATCTGGCGAGGCCCGTGCAGACCGACGTCCAGCGCCAGGTTCTGCAGTTCACCGAGTCCAGACACGTCGAATTCGACATCGCGGCACTGCTCGCCGAAGCTGTGGACCAGGCCGGGGTCGGCGACGACCTTGGCGACACCGACGGCTTCGGAGACCGCTTGAGGGCCCATGTGGCAGCGATCGAAGGCGACCAAGGTCTCACCCAGCTCACCCGCTCGTCCTTGCGGCAGCGAGTGGTTCGGCTGCTGCGCAACCGCCTCTCGTTGACCGACCTCATCCGCCGATACCCCGAGATCGAATCGATCCGGATCGAAAAACCGTTCGTCGTGGTGGGCATGCCGAGGTCGGGCACCACCCATCTGGTGAATCTGCTCGCTGCCGATCCGCGCCGGCGTGCGCTGCCGTACTGGGAGAGTCGAGATCCGATCCCGGCCCGAGGCCAAGGCCCCGACATCTTCGGCGTGGACCCGCGCTACAACAGGGCAAAATCCGAGCACGATGCCTTGATGGCCACCGCCCCGGTGGTGGCTGCCATGCATGACCGTTTTCCCGAAGCAATCGAGGAGGAAGTGGAGCTCCTCGACCTGGACCTGGCCTCCTATGTCCTGGAATGGCATGCGCGGGTGCCCGATTGGCGCGACTACTATCTTGGGCTCGACCAACGCCGCCATTACGCCTACCTGAAGAAGGTGCTGCAGGCGCTGACGTTTCTGCGCGGCGCGCAAACCTGGGTCCTCAAGAGCCCGCAGCATTGCGAGCAGCTGGGCCCGTTGATGGCGACCTTTCCAGATGCCACGGTGGCTTTCACGCATCGTGATCCGGTGGCGGTGATCCAGTCGACCATCACCATGATGGCCTACTCTGACCGGCTGCGCCGGACCAGCATCGACGCCGGCTGGCTGCTGGACTACTGGAGCGACCGCGTGTACCGACTGCTGCGGGCCTGCGTGCGTGACCGTGACATTGTGCCGCCCGACCGCAGCATCGACATCGGCTTCCATCAGCTCAACGGCAACGAAATGGCGCTGCTGGACGAGCTTTACCGGCGCAGCGGCGTCGCGATTACCCCGAAGGTTCGCGGACTGTTTCAGCAGTACCTGGACGGCAATCCGCGCGGCAAGCACGGTCGGGTGCACTACCACCTGCAACGTCATTTCGGCAGTTCGGCCGAGCAACTTCGGGAACGGTTCGACTTCTATTTCGACAGGTTTGATGTCCGCCCCGAGCGAAGGAGACGACCGCGATGTTCGAACCGGTCTACCGCAGCAGGCCGGGCGCCGACGCGATGCGCCCGGCGGCCGCCGAGCGGGCTGAGCAGATCGCGCCAGGATTGTGGTGTTCACCGGGACTGTCGAACTCCTACTTGCTGACCACCGATGACGGTCGGGTGGTGGTCAACACGGGGATGGGATTTGAGGGCCCGGTGCACCGCGCGAATCTCGATGCCGTGGACTGCTCGCCGGTGCGCTACATCATCTTGACCCAGGGACACGTGGACCACGTCGGTGGCCTGGACAGCGTGCGCGACCCCGAGACAAAGGTTGTTGCACAGGCGAACTGGACCCTCTGGCGCGACGACAACGAGCGCCTCATCCCGTATCGGGCCAGCCGCAGCGCCTTCGCCTTCAAAGACACGCTGAGCGCCGGCATCCAGGCGATCCAGCGACGTCTCGGTACCACCCGCCTGGCCGGCCAGAGCGTGCCCAACGTCGAGCTTGATTTCGCGGACACGCTCGTCCTGGAAGTCGGCAGCCGACAGCCGGAGCTGTTGTCGGTACCGGGGGGAGAAACGACCGATTCGTTGGTGGTCTGGCTGCCGGAGGAACGAATATGTTTGTGCGGAAATACCTATGGTCCGCTATTCGGCCACATCCCCAACCTCGTCACCATGCGCGGCGACCGGTACCGTGACGCGCTGGCGGCCATCGCCTCGATCGAGCGGGTGCGCGAGCTGCGCCCCGAAATTCTGGTGACCGGTCATTTCGACCCGATCACCGGCGCCGAGCTCATTTATTCCGAGCTCACCCGACTGCGCGACGCCCTCGCGTACGTCCACGATCAGACCGTCGCCGGGATGAACGCCGGCAAGGAGGTAGAAACCCTGATGCGCGAGATCGTGCTACCCGCCGAATACGACGTCGGCCAGGGATATGGGACGGTGGCCTGGGACGTGCGGGCGATCTGGGAGAACTACTCGGGCTGGTTCCACCATCGCTCGACAACCGAGCTGTATCCGGTTGGATTCGACGCTGTCGCCGCCGATGTGGTGGATCTGGCGGGCGCGGATGCGATCGTGGATCGAGCCCGCGCTCATCTGGTCTCCGGCCGCCCGGTGCAAGCGATCCACCTTGCCGAGTTGATCGATCGGGACCATCCGGGCGCCCGTGAGGTACTCAGACAAGCCCACGAAAACCTGCTCGCCGGCAGTACCAACTTCTGGGAAAGTGCATGGCTCGAGCGTCAGATAGCGAGCCTCTCGTGACGGCGCGGGTGAGCTTCGATTTCACCGGGACTGCGGCTCTGATCACCGGCGGTACCAGCGGGATCGGGCATGGGATCGCGATGCTGTTCCGGGACGCGGGGGCCCAGGTCACCGTCACCGGAACCAAGCCGGGGGTCGCGGACTACGACATCGACTTGTCCGGCATGACTTACCGGCAACTGCACCTCACCGACCCGGATTCGATAGCCCAGCTGACACAGCACTTCGACCGGCTGGATGTCCTGGTCAACAACGCCGGCGCGAATTTCCCCGGGGTACTTGATGAATCGAAGCCGGATGGTTTTGACGCTTCGGTACAGCTCAATCTGACCGGTCCGTACCGGCTGACCATGGGTCTCTACCGCTCGCTGAAGGCATCGACCGCGGTGGGAGGCGCCAGCGTGGTCAACATGGCATCGATGTCGGCACTGCGCGCGATCACCCTGGTCCCCGGCTACGGCACCGCCAAGGCGGGAATCATCTGTGTCACCAGAAACCTGGCGGTCAAGTGGGCGGCCAAGGGCATCCGGGTAAATGCCGTGGCGCCGGGCACTATCGATACCCCGATGACCGCGCCGATGCATCTCGCGACCGAGCTGGTGGATGCGGAGCTGGCCCATATTCCGTTGCGCCGCTTCGGATCAGTCGGCGACGTTGCACCCACGGTGGCGTTCCTGTGCACCGAATGCAGCAGCTACACCAGCGGGGCGGTGTTCGTTGTCGACGGCGCGTCGGATTGCGTCTGAGCCGACGCTGCAGGGCAACGGCTATGCCCTGGAAGCCACGCGCTCACAGACCCCGATAGGCAGCCGAGGAGGTGACTGACGGCTCGGGGCTTAGAAGCCCAACTGCTGTGGCATCTCCGTGACCAGCACCGGAAGCGTGACCGACCCGGTGTCGGAGCTGGCCACGAGTTCCCAGCGGCCGTCGATGGGAAGGCGCAGCTGGATCTCGAAGAAGGCGAAGCCCGGAAACTCGGCCACGGCGGCCTCCGGAACCTCGAATTGCAGCCGGGTGGGCTCGGCATCCGCGGGAGGCCGTGCCTCGACAGTGAGCTGCCGATCCGTGCTGCCCGGGTTCGACTGGGTCAGCACTACCAGGACAAACCGGGCCAGACGATCAGGCCCGACCGCGAAACGGGACAGCACGCCGCCCGACACGTTGAGTTTGTTGTCTACCGCAGCAGCGGCGTCCGCAAGAAAGGCACCGGTAAGTATCACGCGGCTGAACCTACCGCGAAGTAGATTTGCCAGCAAACCCGAGGGGGGTATGGCCCTGGGGCGGCTTTGGTAAAGCGTGCGTCGCATCTTCGTCGTGTGAAACCTCGGCCCGACAAACGTCGGTAGCGGGCCGCGCATCATCGGATGCTCGAAAGACGGGCCCGGCGGCGTCGGTGGGGGCGGCCAATGCCGGCCGGTTCGGGAGCCGCCTCGCGGCGATTCCCGGGGGTGCGATGAGCGCTGCGGCGCGGTTTGCGAGCGCACGCTTCTGTCCTGCCCGCCTAGGGCGTGTCTGCTTAATGTGAATGGTGTTTTGGCTGATGCTGTTTGGGTGATGCGGACGCATGCGATTTCTGATGATTTGTGGTCGCTGATCGTGGCGGTGTTGCCTGCGGGGCGGCGGCGTGGCCGGCCGTGGAACGATCATCGACGTACTCTGGAGGGCATTATCTGGCGTTACCGTACGGGATCTCCGTGGTGTGACCTGCCCGAGCACTTCGGTCCCTGGCAATCGGTGGCCGAGAGGCATCTACGCTGGTCGGTCGATGGCATCTACGCGCGGATCTTCGCGGCGATCGCCTCTGACCTCGACGCCGAGGACGCCGACCTGGGCGCACTGTTGTCGGTCGATTCGACCAGTGTGCGCGCCCACCGACACGCAGCCGGAGCGCGCTCCGGGCGCCGCACAGGGGGATCTGTCGAATTACAAGAAATATCTCGATGAGCCCGATGACCACGCCATTGGGCGTTCCCGCGGCGGGCTGACTACGGCTGACTACCAAGATCCACGCCTTGACCGACCAGCTGTGCAGTCCGGTCACCCTGGCACTGTCGGCCGGTCAAGCCGGTGATAATCCGATGCTTTGGCCATTGCTGGCCGCCCGGTGCAGCAACTCATACGCCCCGTTTCGCCTGCTGGCGGACAAGGCGTACTCCCATGATTCGACGCGGGCACAGCTGCGCCGGCTCAAGATCGCCCATACCATCCCCGAGCGCAGCGACCAGATCACCCGCCGCAAAGCCAAAGGCCGCAACAGAGGACGGCCTCCGGGGTTCTCAGGCCGAATCTACAAGCACCGCAACACCGTCGAGCGAAGCTTCAACCGGCTCAAACACTGGCGCGCGGTCGCCACCTGCTACGACAAATACGCCCTGACCTACCTCGGCGGTGTCACCCTGGCCGCCATCATCACCTACCACCGCGTCCGCAATTAGCAGACAGGACCTAGTCGTCGGGAGGGGCCTCCGAACGGGGGGAGTCGCGAAATATGCGGTGGCATAACGGCTACCGGCGGTGCTCCGGGCTCAACATCGGGAATCTGACGGCATGGTAAAAGTCTTGATGAATACAACTATGGCCAATTACTACTGTCACTATAGACATTGGTCGTGGTGTCGCTCACGCGGTCACGGTCCATCCGGGACTGGTGTGCGCTCATCCGGCCGTTGCGGTCATCGGGCCCAAGTCCGCGCAACTAAGGAGGACCAGATGCAGTCGATGTCGATCGATCCGGTCGCCGCCGATATTGGTGCGCAGTTGGCCGAAGGCGCCTTGCGGGGTCTGCAGGCCGGCGCGACGGCGGCCACTTCCATAACTTCGGTGCGGCCGGCTGGGGCCGACGAGGTTTCCACCCAGGCGATGCTGGCGTTCACCAAACACGCCGGACAAATGCTTGCCCTCAATCAGGCGGCGCAGGAAGAGCTCAGGAGGGCCGGCGAGGCCGTCAACGCGATCGCGCGGATTTACGCCGACACCGACGTGGCGGTGGCCAGAAACCTGATCGACGTCGGATGGCGGTCGGGATCGGCGTTGGCGAACGTCTGATCGGGTGGCTGGGTATCCCCGCCGCTTCAGCCAATTTCGCGTCGGAACGCGCGATACTGGGCAGGTGGCTGATCGGAACGTGCTGGGTAACCCGTTGGAGCAGTGTGGGGCTGAGCCGCCCACCGGGTTCTATCGTGACGGCTGCTGTGCTACCGGGCCCGAGGACGTTGGCCGGCATACGATCTGCGCGGTGGTGACTGCCGAGTTCCTCGAACATCAGCGTTCAATCGGTAACGACCTGTCTACCCCGGTGCCGGAGTACCGCTTTCCCGGACTGCTGCCAGGCGACCGCTGGTGTGTCGTCGCGGTGAATTGGCTGCGTGCCCACTATGACGGCTGCGCCGCGCCGGTAGTGCTGGCATCCACCAACGAGCGGGCTCTGGAAGTGGTGCCACTCGAGGTGCTGCAAGAACACGCCGTCGATGTACCCGATGACCTGGCCAACTTGTAGTGGCCGGCGGCGTCAGGGCACTGCGGTCGAATACAGCCAGGTGTCCCACAAGTCCCGTAGCGACTCGGTGGCGTAGTTGGCGGCCAGGCCGGTGAAGTCGTCGGTGATGACCGTGTCGTGCCGATACCGCGTCGTCCAATCCCTGAGCAGGGCGAAGAATTTCGCGTCACCCAACCGCCCGCGCAGGCTGTGCAGGGCCAACGCACCGCGCTTGTAGACGCGATCGTCGAACATCAGTTGGGGCCCGGGATCGGTCAGTAGCAGGTCTTGCGGTTTCCCCCGCAGCTCCTGGTGGTGATGGCGGGCCAGCTCATCGGCGCTGGGCCCGCCGCTGTGCTCCGACCAGAGCCACTCGGCGTAGCAAGCGAATCCCTCGTGCAGCCAGATGTCGCACCATCGCCGCGCCGTCACCGAGTTACCGAACCACTGGTGCGCCAGTTCGTGCGCGATGAGCCGTTCGCTGGAACGGGTGCCATCGCAGTGATTGGCGCCGAAGATCGAGATGCCTTGTGCCTCCAGCGGTATCTCCAGAGCATCGTCGGTGACCACGACCGTGTATCCGTTCGTCAGCGGATACGGGCCGAACAGATCGATGAACAACTGCATCATCGCCGGCTGCCCGGCGAAGTCGTGGTCGAACTCGCAGCGCAGCCGTTCGGGCAGCGCCGCCCTGATCGGCACCGGGGACCTGGACATCCGGGCCATGACGTAGACGCCGACCTGGAGGGTGATCAGGTAGGTCGAGGTGGGTTCGGGCTGCTCGTAGGTCCACACGGTCTGTGACGCCCGTACCCGCTGCCCGACGAGCTTGCCGTTGGCAATCGCCCGGTAGGAGCTCTCGGTGCTGATCTGGATGCGAAACGCCGCTTTCGCGCTGGGATGGTCGTTACACGGAAACCACGAGGCCGCACCGTTGGGTTGGCCGGCCACCAGCGCCCCTTCGGTCAGTTCCTCGAATCCGACTTCACCCCAGAGTGTTTGCAGGGGCCGCGGCGCTCCGCTGTAACGCACGAGAACCGAAAACGCCACTCCGGTAGCCAGCTTCGAGGTCAACCCGATGCGCAACTTGCCGTTGCGGCTGGCAAAGCGCGCGACGCGCTTGCCGTTGACCAACACCTTCGACACCGACAGCGCATCGGATAGATCGAGGGTGAATTCCTGCAACTCGGTCAGGGTCACCGCGGTGATCGTCGCCGTTCCCGACAGTCGGTTGATCGCAACCTTGTATTCCAGGTCCAGCTCGTAGCGTGAAACCCGGTAGCCGAAGTTGCCGTTCTGGGGCAGGTATGGATCGATGATTTTGATAGCTTTCTTCGGCATCTTGGCGGATGCTTTCACGCGGCAGTGTCCTTTGCGCCGCCTTCGGATTGTTTTGTGTCGCTGGACTTCTTGCGGCGAGTCTGCCACGGCCTGATCGGATTGCCCTGCCAGCGCGTCGACCCGGGTACCTCGTCGCCGCGGACAACAAGTGAGGCCGGACCGACCGTGGCGCCCGAGCCCAACCGGGCCGCGGGCAACGCCACACAATGCGGGCCGAGGGTCGCGCCGGGTTCCAGAACGACGCTGTCCATCCGCATGATTCGGTCGTGGAAGAGATGGGTCTGCACCACGCAGCCGCGGTTGACGGTGGATCCCGCGCCGAGGGTCACCAGGTCCGCCTCCGGCAGCCAGTAACTTTCACACCACACCCCACGGCCGATGTGGGCCCCCAGGCCACGCAGCCACATGTTCAGCACGGGTGTGCCGCCGGCCGCGCGGGCGAACCACGGAGCCGCGACGGTTTCGACGAACGTATCGGCCAGTTCGTTGCGCCACACGAACGACGACCACAGGGGATATTCGCTGGTCTTGATCCGGCCGACAACCAGCCATTTCACCACGACCGAGATCAGCCCGGCGACGGCACCGGCGGCCAGCAGAACCAATCCGCCCAGCAGCGCGGCCCACCAAATCCCTGACGGCCCGAACGCCAACACCACCGCCTGCAGACCGCCCAGCACGGCCAGGCCGATCGCGACCGTCACCATCATGGGGAGCAGCCGGCATGTCTCCACCGCGGCCCGCATCAGCTTCAACCGCAGGGGCGGTTCAAAGGTGGTCGCGGCATCGGCTTCGGCGGGCTTGCGCCGCAACCTCATTGGCGGGCTGCCCAACCAGGAGGAGCCGCGTTTGGCCTTGGGCGGCGTAGCCGACAGCACCGCCACCAGCCCGTCGTCGGGGACGCGGCGGCCCGGTTGGGTGATGCCCGAATTGCCCAAGAACGCCCGCCGGCCCACCGTCGTCGGTGCGGCATATATCCAGCCGCCGCCCAGTTCGTATGCGGCGACCATGGTGTCGTCGGCCAGGAACGCGCCATCCTCGATCACGGTGAACTTGGGGATCACCAGGGCGGTGGAGATCTCGGTGCCGCGGCCGACCTTGGCGCCCAGTATCCGCAGCCAGATCGGTGTCAGCAGGCTGGCATACAGCGGGAATAGATAGTTGCGGGCAGCGTCCATCAGCCGCTCGGTCGTCCACAGTTGCCAGCCCGTCCGGCTGCGTACCGGGTGGTAGCCCGCGCGCAGCCCGATCGACATCGCGCGCACCGCCAGCACCGTCACCAGTACGTAGACGGCGGTGGCGGCCAGCGTCGCGACCGGGGTCCACAACAGCGCCGGCAGCACCGCTTGGGACAGGCTGCGGGTGTGCCGGACCGCCGCCGCGATCACCGCAAGGCCGGTGACCGCGGCCAGCAGCGGCAGACCGGCAAGCAGCAGCGAGGTCAACCCGTACACGGCCACCCACTGCCCTCGGCGCGGCGGTCGCTGGTCCGGCCACGGGTGATTGACCCGGCCCGATTTGGCCGCGGGTGACCCCTTCCAGTACTGGCCGTTCTTGATTTTTTCGATCACCCCGGAGCCGGGTGCCACATCGGCGTTCTTGCCGACCACCGCGCCGGGCAACAGCGTGGTTCGCGACCCGATCGTTGCGTCGTTGCCGATCGTGATGGCGCCGACGTGAAACACGTCGCCGTCGATCCAGTGTCCGCACAGGTCGACCTCGGGCTCGATCGCGCTGCGGTGCCCCACCGTCAGTAGTCCGGTGACCGGCGGCATCGCCTGCAGGTCGACGCCCTTGCCGATGTCGGCGCCCAGCGCGCGGGCGTAGTAGACCAGCCACGGGGCCCCGGCCATGTTTTCGGCCCCGCTGGCCTCGGCCAGCCGCTCGGCGAACCACACCCGAAGGTGTACCGATCCGCCGCGGGGATAGCTGCCCGGTGTCACCTTGCGCAGCAGGATTCGTGCACACAGCACCGCGATGCCCATCCGGCCCAACGGTGTCACGAACGCGACGAACGCCACGACGATCAGCCACCAGTTCACCGACACGGTCCACGGCACCAGGTGCAAGTCATGGGCGATGTTGTTGCCCACCGCCAGCCAGGTAACCCACGGCAACGCCGCCAAGGTGGTCAGCGGTATCGCCGCGGCCGTCTGGATCAGTTGGGTCAGCCGGGGGGTGGGGCCAACGACACGTTCGTCAACCTGCGGCGGCGGCCCGAGCTCATCGAGGAACCCGGCCAGCGATCCGAGCCGGGGATGGTCATACAGATCAGCGACGGTGACCTGCGGATACTGGTGGCGCAGCATGGCGACCAGCTGCGCGGCCGCCAGCGAGCCGCCGCCGAGTGCAAAGAAGTCGGCCTCCGGGCCGGAGATGGCGGCGCCGAGCAGGTCACGCCACATTCCGGCCAGCCAACCCGTCGTGCCGGCCAGATCGGGTGTCTCTTCGGTGTCGCTGCTGCCGGGCGGCGGCCAGGGCAGCGCATCGCGGTCGACCTTGCCCGACGTGCGGGTGGGCAGCTCGTCGATTTGCACCAGGCGCGGTACCAGCGCGGCGGGCAGATGTTCGGCGAGTTGACGGCGCGCCGCGGCGATGTCGAACACGGGATCGGCGCTGACCACGTAACCGACCAGCACCGGCGTGCCGGTGGCGGTGCGGCGCACGGCGGCCGCGCCGCCGCTGACTCCGGCCAGGTGGACCAACGCCGAGTCGACCTCACCCAACTCGATGCGCCGGCCACCCACTTTGACCTGGTCGTCGCCGCGCCCGCAGAAGTAGAGCCCGTCACGTTCGAGGCGCACCAGGTCGCCGCTGCGGTAGGCGCGCGTCCAATCCAGGGACGGCATCGAGGCGTACTTTTCGGCGTCTTTGTCGCTGTCGAGGTAGCGGGCCAACCCCACCCCACCGATCACCAGCTCGCCGACCTCGCCGTAGCCGACCGGCTGACCGTTGGCGTCGACGACGGCCAGGTCCCACCCCGGCAACGGCAGCCCGATGCTGATCGGCCCGGTGCCGTCGAGCCGGGCGGCGCACGCGACCACGGTGGCTTCGGTCGGGCCGTAGGTGTTCCACAGTTCCCGGCCATCCACCGCGAGCCGCTCGGCCAATTCCGGAGGGCACGCCTCGCCGCCAAAGATCAACAGCCGCACCGCTTCGAGTGCCTCCGCCGGCCACAGCGCGGCCAACGACGGTACGGTCGAAACCACGGTCACGTCGCGGGTCACCAGCCAGGGCCCCAGGTCCATCCCGCTGCGCACCAGCGATCGCGGCGCGGGGACCAGACAGGCGCCGTGGCGCCAGGCCAGCCACATCTCCTCACACGATGCGTCGAAGGCGACCGACAAGCCGGCCAGCACCCGGTCGCCGGGGCCAATCGGGTTATCTTGCAGGAACATCTGGGCTTCGGCATCGACGAACGCGGCGGCACTGCGGTGGGTGACGGCAACGCCTTTGGGGGTACCGGTGGATCCGGAGGTGAAGATGATCCACGCGTCGTCTCGAACCAGCGGCGCCCCGGCGCGCCAGCCGCGCGACGCCCCGAGTGTTCGCTCGATGCCGGCCTCGGTGATCACCGCGACCACGTTGGCTTCCCCGAAGACCAGCTCGGCGCGCTCGTCGGGATCATCGGCGTCGACGGGCACGTAGGCCGCGCCGGCGGCAAGTATTGCCAGGATCGCGGTGTACAGCCCATAGCTGCCGGATGGCATCCGGATGCCGATCCGATCGCCCCGGCCCACGCCCCTGGCGGCGAGCCAGGCCACGCTGGCCTCCATGTCTTCGACCAGCTCGCTGTAGGTGAGCTGAACTGTTCCATCGTCGATCGCCGCGGCGTCCGGGTACCGCGCGGCCGTCTCGTAGATGATGTCGATCAGGGTGCGCGGGTTGGGTGCGGCGCTCGACAACAGATAGTGCGCGGGGATCTCGGGCGTCACCACCATAGGAACCCTACTCAACTGTGGCGAGATTGCCGCTCGAGCGCCACGGTGATGCGCCGCCGGGCCGGGCACAATGCAGCGGAGAGGCGGCGGTACACGAGTCGATAGCTGATAGGGGCCTGGAAATGAGCCAGCCGGCATCGCATGGCTTCGGCCAAGACCACGTGCCCCGGGTGGCGATTCTCGACGACTACGCGCGCGTGGCCACCGACCTCGCCGACTGGTCACCGGTGCGGGGCAGGGCCACGCTCACCGTTTTCGATCGCCATCTTGGCCAGGCCGAGGCCGCCGAGGCGCTGGCGGACTTCGACGTGGTGTGCACCATGCGCGAGCGGATGGCCTTTCCGCGCTCGCTGCTCGAGCGGTTGCCGCGCCTGAAGCTGATCACCATCGTCGGCATGAACCTGCCCAACCTGGACCTGGCCGCGGCCACCGAGCGCGGGGTGCTGGTCGCTCATTCGAACTTCGCCCATCCCCGGTTCAGGGCCGCGCGCGACGCCACCGCTGAGTTTGCCTGGGGGCTGCTGATCGCGACGGTGCGCAACCTGGCCGAAGAGCATCGTCGGCTGCGTGCGGGTGGCTGGCAGACCACCACGGGTATGACGCTGTCCGGCAAGACGCTCGGACTGCTCGGTCTCGGCCGGGTGGGCAAGCGGATGGCCGAATACGCGAAGGCGTTCGGGATGGAGGCCATCGCTTGGAGCCAGAATCTCACCGAGGAGGCCGCCGCGGCCCACGGCGTGCGCCGGGTGGACAAGCCGGTGCTTTTCGCCCAATCCGATGTGGTGTCCATCCATGTGGTGCTTTCGGAGCGCACCAGGGCCTTGGTCGGCGCGGGCGAGCTGGCGGCGATGAAGCCCGGCGGCTACCTGATCAACACGTCCCGGGGCCCGATCGTCGACGAGGGCGCGCTGATCGGTGCGCTCGAGGCCGGGCGAATCGCCGGAGCCGGACTCGATGTCTATGACGTGGAGCCGCTTCCGGTCGATCACGGGTTGCGATCGTTGCCGAACGTGACCCTGTCGCCCCACCTCGGGTATGTCACCCGCGAAATGCTGAGTGCCAGCTACGCCGACACCGTGGAAGCGGTGGTCGCCTGGCTGGACGGCGCCCCCATCCGGATCGCCAACCCGCAAGCGGTTCGGCCGCCACCGTCATGACCGGCAGGGCAGTGCGTCCGCGCGCACCGGGCGGCTATCGGAAGCAGCCGGTTCCGCCGTCGACGTGAATCGTCTGCGCGGTGATGAAGGAGGCATCGGTGCTCAGCAGAAACGCCACCAGCGCCCCCACGTCGGTGCGAACATCGCCGATGCGCCGCATCGGAACCCGACGCAGTGCCTTGCCGTAGTCATCGGGGGCGAACTGCTTCCAGAGCTTGACCCCGTCCGACTCGGCGAACGGGCAGATGACATTGACGCGGATGTTGTCGCGCCCCCACTCCAGCGCGGCGACTTTCGACAATCCGCGGATCGCCTCCTTGGCCGCGGCATAGCCACCCCACTTGGCTTCCCCGCCGGTGCCGGTTCCTGAGCCCAGGTTCACGATCGAGCCCCCGCCAGCCTCGACCATCACCGGGTACACCGCTTGCATCAGCAGAAACGTCGCCCGCGGGCCGACGTCGTGGTCCAGGGCCAGATCCTCGGTGGTGATCTCGACGAATGGTTTGGGCTCGTTGGTCGCGATGGCGTTGTTGACCAGGCCGTGTACCGTGCCGAAGGCGTCGACCGCGGCCGCGACGATCCGCTGCGCGCTGTCGGGAGCGCGCAGGTCGGCGACCAGCATTTCGGCGCGACCCGTCGAATCGAGTTCGGCGGTGGTGGCGGCCAGGGCCTGGTCGAGGATGTCGACCAGCAGCACCGCGGCCCCACGTTCGAGGAGCGCGGCCGCGACGCCCTTGCCGACCCCGCGGGCGACGCCGGTGACAATCGCGACATGCCCCCGTAGTGATTCCGGATGCGAGTAGCTCACCGCTCGAGACCTCGACTGGCTCGTGCCGGCCGGCCGGCGAACAGCGGCAGATCCAGGTAGGTCGCGATGCCGGGATCGGCGGCGCAGACAACGGGGATGGCGTTGACGCAGTGATTGGCGGTCGCGACAACGCCGGGGTTTCGTTGCAGCCCTTCGGCAATCGACGTTGGCTGCAGGCCTTTGAACACCAGACTCACGCTCGGGTCGCCGGTGATCTCGATCTCGAAACGTTCGCCGCGCTCCCCGAACGACCAGTCCGGGTCCATGTCGGCCTGCCCCATCAGCCAGTTGACCGCGGCGGTGATCACCGGCTTTCCGTCGGCGAGTGCCTGCCAGCGGAACTTGCGGCCGGCGACGGTGCCCGCGGCGATGGGCAGCACATCGGAGGCGATGTCGGAGGTCGCCACGGCGATCTCGTGTGTCGCTCTGATCGTGGGGTCGATGTGAAATCCCATGTGGTCGGCGATCATTCGTACCGACATCTTGAATCCGGATTCGAGCAGCGCCGCCATCGGTCCCTGCATGGCTTGGGCAGGGGCTACGCCGAATCCCATGATGTCGCGCACCACATCGGGCGCGTTGTAGGTGCGGATGTCGGAGAACTCCTCGGCGCGGACATGGGTGATCGCGGACGAGAGCGAGGAGACCATCAGCGGAAATCGTTCGGTGATGCCGCCAGGGTGGATGCCTGACCCGTGCAGTGTCACCCCACCGGCAACCGCCGCATCGGCGACCGCTTTGACGCGCGGTTTGCTGAGGTCGGGATAAACCCAGCCAACCGGGGTGACAGCTTTCTTGCCCGAGCGCAGGATCGCTTTGACGTGTTGCTCATCGGCGACCAGCGGGCTGTACATGACGCAGTCGGCGTCCAGCGCCAGCAACTCGTCGACGTCGTTGGTGGCGGTAACGCCAAGCCGGGCCGCGCCGATGATCGTTCCGACGTCGAGGCCGTGTTTGGCCGCGCTGTGCACCCAGCAACCGGCCAGCTCGAGCTGCGGGTGATGAGTATGCACTCTATGGCGGCCTTACCAACGCCCCCGGTCGCCCATTGGATGACTCGAAGCTTGGCGGGACCACTCATCGGCGACCTCCCAAACGCACGGTATGTCGATATGGCGGGCACTGCGGCAAGCATCACGAAAAATGCCCGTGAAGCGTCCTCGGTGGATCACGTAAAAATGCCCGCGAAACGGTCGATCCTCGGCAGGCATGGGAAGTGGGCTGTCGATGTCGTCTCGGGCCGAGATCACCGCGAAGTTCGACAGGGCGTATGTGGGGGCGCCGAAGGCGGACAAGGGGCAGATTCTGGATCAGGTGGTGGCGGTCACCGGCTGGTCGCGTGACAACGCCCGGCGGCGGTTGAGGGCGGCGGCCGCGCCGCCGGGAGCGGGTCGGCAGGTCGCCAAACGGATTTGCCGGCAACGCAATCCGAAGTACTCCTAGGATGCGCTCAAGGTGTTGCAGAAGGTGTGGGCGGCCTCAGGCGGGCAGTGCGGCCGGTATCTGGCCGCTTCCATGGCACTTCAGTTGGATGCTCTAGAACGCCACGGCGAACTGGTGGACGGCCGTGACCGTTACGGCCCGGCGGTGCGTGCCGAGCTGTTGGCGATGAGCAGCGCCACGATCGACCGCTACCTGCGCGGCGCCAAGGCCCGCGACCAGATCTCGGGTGTGTCGACGACGAAACCCTCCCGCTGCTGCGGTCCTCGATCACCATCTGCAAAGCAGGCGATGAGGCCGAAGAATCTCCGGGGTTCTTCGAAGGCGACACCGTGGCGCACTGCGGCCCGACACTGAAAGGTGAGTTCGCCCGCACGGTCAACCTCACCGACATGCACATCGGCTGGGTGTTCACCCGCACGGTGCGCAACAACGCCCACCCCCACATCCTGGGCGCCCTCAAAACCGGAATTACTAAAATCCCCTATAAGGTAACGGGTTTGGACTTCGACAACGGCACCGAATTCCTCAATAAGGCGGTCATCAAGTGGGCCGCGGACATGGAGATCTTCTTCACCCGCTCACGACCCTACAAGAAGAACGACCAGGCCACCATCGAGTCCAAAAACAACCACCTCGTGCGTCGCTACGGGTTCTACTACCGCTACGACACCGACGAAGAACGCGCCGTGCTCAACCGGCTGTGGCACCTGGTCAACGACCGGCTCAACTACCTGACCCCCACCATCAAACCCATCAGCTACGGCTGCAGCCGCGACGGTCACCGCCGCCGGCTCTACGACAAGCCCCAGACCCCTGGACCGGCTGCTGGCCGCCGGAGTCCTCTCAGCGGCCCAACAAACAGAGCTGCTCACCTACCGCAACAGCCTCAACCCCGCCGCGATCGCCCACCAGATCGCCGACCTGCAAGCCGCCCTGCTCAGACTCGCCAAAGACAAGACCGAACAGCTCTACCTCGCCGCCATACCCGCCGCTCTACCCGCCCTCAAAGCCGGCATCCGCATCAAAAGCAAGACCACCACCTGACCCCGATTTCGCGGGCATTCCTTACCTGATGCATGAACCAGGTTTCGCAGGCATCTTGACTTGATGCATCACGCGACGGCGGCGGGCGGCGCGCGGCGGGTGCACCGGCGGCAGGGGAAGGGGCCTGGGCGCTCCGTGACGCGGGGTTGAAAACCACCACCGACCTGCTGTGACCTAGTCGGTACCCGGTGTCCTTGATGGACAAAAAGTTGTCGCTTGCTGTCAAGACTGAGGGCGGTGTCCTGCCGCAAAGTGTTCTTGCTGGTTCAACCACCGCCCTGCGGACAATGCGGTCCGTGGGGCCAGCCAACCCGAACAGGACACGCGAAATGAACTCCAGCAGCATCGAACACGTCGACGTGTTGATCGTCGGTGCCGGGATCTCGGGCATCGGCGCGGCTTACTACCTGCAGGAACATCAGCCGGCAAAGACGTTTGCAATCGTCGAGGTGCGCAACGACATCGGCGGAACCTCGGACTTGTTCCGGTACCCCGGGATTCGCTCGGACTCCGATCTGCACACGTTCAGCTACGAGTTCAAGGCCTGGGAAAACGAGAAGGCGATCGCCAGTGCCGGCGCCATCATGTCCTACCTTCGGGAGACGGTCGCAGAGAATAGCCTCGCACGGGCGATCCGCTTCGGGCACAAGGTGATAGAAGCGGCCTGGTCTACCCGGGATGCGCGTTGGCTGGTCACGATCGAGCGCCTCTACTCCGGCGAACGTGTGACCATGAGCTGCGAATGGTTCTTCTGCGCCAGCGGCTATTACCGGTACGACGAGGGCTACGCACCGGAGTTCCCCGGCCGAGAGCGCTTTGCCGGCCAGGTGGTGCACCCGCAACACTGGCCCGAAAACCTGGACTACCGGTGCAAGCGGGTGCTGATCATCGGTAGCGGCGCGACGGCAGTCACCTTGGTGCCGGCCATGGCCGAGACCGCCGGCCACGTGACGATGCTGCAGCGGTCGCCGACCTACATCATTCCGGTTCCGTCCAAGGACCGCATCGCCAACACGTTGCCCAAGCTGGTCGGCCGGAAGCGGGCCTACGCCCTCACCCGCAAGAAGAATGTCGCCAAGCAACGACTCGTGTGGCATTTCTGCCAGCGCTACCCCGGGGCGGCGCGGCGAGTCATCCGCCATCTCAACGCCCGGCTGCTGCCAACCGGGTATCCGGTAGACGAGCATTTCCGGCCCGACTACAACCCCTAGGATCAACGGCTGTGCGCCGTGCCGGACGCCGACATGTTCCAGGCCATCCGCGACGGGCGGGCCTCGGTGGTCACCGACCAGATCGAGACGTTCACCGAGCGCGGGATCCGGCTGCAGTCCGGGCGTGAGTTGGAAGCCGACATCATCGTCACCGCCACCGGCCTGAACCTGCTCGCCTTCGGCGGCATCGGCCTGTCGGTCGACGGTGAACCCGTCGATGTCTCCCAGAAGGTGGCCTTCAAGGGTTTCCTGCTCAGCGACGTCCCCAACTTCGGCTACGTCTTCGGCTACACCAACTCGTCATGGACGCTCAAGGTCGGGCTGGTGTGCGAGCACTTCTGCCGACTGCTGGCCCACATGGATGCCAACGGTCACAACATATGTCGCCCGCACGCGCCCGCGTCGATGCCGACCAGGCCGCTGCTGGAGATCACCGCCGGATACGTCAAGCGTGCCGCCGCCGCGTTCCCCCACCAGGGCACCGAGAGCCCATGGCGGACCTGCATGGACTACCGCGCAGACCGCGCGACGTTGCGCGAAGGTCCGGTCGACGATGACCACCTGCAATTCAGTGCGTCGGCCGCCGCCGACACACCCCCGCTGGCCTTGACGGGCTGACTGCCCGCAGACGGGCCGAGCCACCACGAGGAGTAACAAGACGATGGAACTGATGTCACCGGTTGACGCGTTGTTCTTGTCAGCAGAGTCGCGCGATCATCCGCTGCATGTCGGTGCGCTGCAACTGTTCGAACCTCCCGAGGGGGCGGGACGGGCATTCGTGCGTGAGACTCACCAGGCGATGCTCGACTGCCGTGAGGTGGCCCCGCTGTTCCGCAAGCGCCCCGCATCGTTTCAGGGCGTGCTCACCAATCTGGGCTGGTCGGTCGACGATGACATCGACTTCGGCTTTCACGTGCGGCGTTCGGCCCTGCCGGCTCCGGGGCGGGTGCGTGAGCTGCTGGAACTGACCTCGAGGCTGCATGCCCACCTGCTCGATCGTCATCGTCCGTTGTGGGGGACACACGTCATCGAAGGCCTCAACGACGGGCGCTTTGCGATCTACTCGAAGATGCACCACGCGCTGATCGACGGCGTCTCCGGACTCGCGCTGATGCGCCGGTCGCTTCCGGTCGATCCCGCTGACACTAACTTCCGTGCTACCTGGTCGCCGGCGCCGGAGCGGTCGCGCCGGGTTCAGACCCGGCCCGGCCCGCTGCGCCAACTCGGCGGGATGCTCGGATCGGTTGCGGGGCTGGCTCCTTCGTCACTGCGCCTGGCGCGGTCCGCGCTATTGGAACAGCAGCTGACGTTGCCATTCGCAACGCCGCGCACCATGCTCAATGTCGCCATCGGCGGAGCGCGGCGCTGCGCCGCGCAGTCATGGGATATCGACCGCGTCGAGACGGTCAAAACGCTGCGGGAGTGAGCCTCAACGACGTCGTGCTGGCGATGTGCGCGGGTGCGCTGCGCTGCTACCTGGAAGACAACGACGCGTTGCCCGACGCACCGCTGGTGGCGATTGTTCCGGTCAGCCTGCGCACCGAGCGTGATTCGGTCGGGGGCAACATGGTCGGTGCGGTGTTGTGGAACTTGGCGACACATCTTGACGATCCGGCGCAGCGCTTGGCCGTCATCCACGCCTCGATGCGCGACAACAAGAAGGTGCTGGCACAACTGCCCCGGGCGCAGGCGTTGGCCCTGTCGCTGCTGCTGCTGAGCCCCGCTGCGCTCAATACGCTTCCGGGTCTGTCGACGGTGACACCGCCGCCGTTCAACGTCTGCATTTCCAACGTCCCCGGCGTCCGGGAGCCTCGATACTTCAACTGTGCCCGACTGGTCGGCAACTATCCGCTTTCGCTGCCAATCAACGGACAAGCGCTCAACATCACGTTGACCAGTACCGCCGACCGGCTGGACTTCGGGCTGGTCGGTTGCCGCAGCAGCGTGCCGCATCTGCAGCGGATGCTCGGACATCTGGAGACCTCGCTTAAGGAGCTGGAGCGTGCGGTCGGGCTGTGACGTAACTCGAGCGCCGATGTCGCCCGCTGGCTGGGAACCGTCCGCATTCGCGGCGGTCCGGTAGGCGGTGATGCCGGAAGAGTCGTTGTCGCTATCTCCGTCGCGGGGTGGCCCGCACGCGGGTCTTGGCGCGATAGGCGGCCGGCCCGATTCCGAACCAGCGTTTGCACGAGCGCGTCAGCACGCTTTGCTCGGCGTAGCCGAGTTCGCGCGCCAGATGCGATAGACTCATGGCGGTGGTCCGCAGGTAGCGATCGGCGGTCTCCTTGCGCACCTCGTCGATGAGTGCGGCGAAGGTGGCGGATTCGTCGGCAAGCCTGCGCTGCAGGGTCTTGGGATGCAGGTGGAATTGCGCGGCGACCACCTCGAGTGTCGCCGCCCCGGTGGGCAGCAGCTGGCGGGCCATGGTGCGCACCGATTCGACGATCCCGGCGCCCAGCGGGGTGATGCTGCTCAGGTAGTCGACCACCGCGCGGTGCGCCAGTTCGTCGCGATGCAGCGGACGGACCAGGTCAGTGCTGCGCACCGTGAATCCGCTGCGGCGCTACGCGAAGTGGGGCGTGCACTCGAAATACCGCACATACGTGGTCGGAGGGCTCAACGGGTCGTGCGGCAGATGCACCGCCAGCGGGGTGTAGTCGGCACCCATCAGCAAACGGAACACCCCCAACGAGACGCCCAGTGCCAGCTCCAACGTATGCGGGCAGGGGATCGGATCGTCGGGCACAATCTCGATGGCGACGAACGAGCGCTGCGTATGGGCCAGCGGCGTGATCTCGATGTGGATGGCCGGACTGTAGGCGGCCATGAAGGTGTGAAAGATCATCAGGGCATCCGCCACCGTCGCGGCGGTGCGCGCCGCCACTCCCACCGGTCCCAGAATCTCGATGCCCTGCCGCTGCGCCAGCTGCCGCCCGAAGTCGTGCGTGCCCGTGGCGGCCGCGGCTGTCTCGATCGCTCGGATGACCGCGCGCACCGGTATGAACGCTTCGTAGTTGCCGACGTCTTGCTCGCGGACACCGGCCGCGCGCAGCAGCGCCGCCGGGTCTCCGCCCAATTCGGAAACCAGGTTCGGGTAGTTCGAGAGCCCGGTCCCGCGCACCACGGACATGCACTCGACACTCTGCACAAGCTCGCGTCGTGTCAAGGACCAGAGTCGGCGTGGTCGGTGGTCGGCTGGATATCTACAGGTCAAAGTGTGAATGGCGGCGCAAGGGCCGATCCGCAACGTAGGCTTTCAGCCGGTACTGGGAAGGTGGCGGCTGGGCGCCTAATCTCGAATGGGTGCGAGCCGACAGAGCTTGACTCAGTTGTTTGGCCCCGGCACCGCTATCTGACTTTCGGATCTGACTTGGGAGAGGTTGCTGAGCATGCGTGAATGGGATGTTCCCGCGGATTTCACCGTTACCGCAGAGGACAACGTCGCCAGCTGCGTGTACACGCATGAGCGAGACGACCCAGATCATGTGATCTTTCAGCGGCTAGTCGACGGCACCTGGACGGACGTGACCTGCGCCCAGGCCGCCCAGCAGATCCGGGCCGCCGCACTGGGTTTGATCGCCGAGGGGGTCAATGCCGGCGATCGGGTGGCCATCTTGTCGGCCACTCGCTACGAGTGGGTGATCCTCGACTACGCGATCCTCTCGGTCGGGGCGGTGAGCGTGCCGATCTACGACACGTCTTCGGCTGAGCAAGTGCGCTGGGTCCTGGAGGATTCGGGGGCGGTATTGGCGGTCGCCGAGACCGATGCCCATGCCCAGCTGATCAAGCAACTCAGCGATGAGTTGCCCAGCTTGCGCAAGATCTTGCACCTCGACTCCGATGGGCCCGCGGCGCTCGACGAGCTCGCCGAGGCAGGGAAATCGGTAGCCCGCGACCAACTCGACGACCGGCTGGCAGCGCTGCGGTCCTCCGACCCGGCGACACTGATCTACACTTCGGGCACCACCGGGCGCCCGAAGGGCTGTCAGCTGACCCACTCCAATCTGCTCTACGAAGCGCGCGGCGCGGCGTCATGCTTTCCGACGCTGTTGCGCAAGGGCGAGCGACTGCTGGTATTTCTGCCGCTGGCCCACGTGCTGGCCCGGTCGCTGTCGATGTCTGCATTCGCCAACAAAGTCACCATCGGCTACACCGGCGACATCAAGAACCTGGTGGCGACGCTGGGCGTCTTCAAGCCGACGGTCGTGGTATCGGTGCCCCGGGTATTCGAAAAGGTCTACAACACAGCCGAGTTGAAGGCTCGCGACAGCGGCCGGGGCATGATCTTCGATCTCGCCGTCGCAACCGCGATCGCCTGGAGTAAGGCGCTGGACACCGGCGGCCCCCGCCTGTTGCTGCGGGCCCGGCATGCACTGTTCGATCGGCTGGTATACGAGAAGCTGCGCTCGGCGCTGGGCGGCGATTGTCACGCCGCCGTCTCCGGGGGAGCGCCGCTGGGCACCCGGTTGTGTCACTTCTACCGCGGCATCGGGCTGACGATCTACGAGGGCTACGGACTGACCGAAACCAGCGCTGCCATCACCGCCAACCGGATCGGTCAAGAGCGAGTGGGCACGGTCGGAAACCTGTTGCCCGGCAACAGCATGGCGATCGCCGAGGACGGCGAGGTGCTGGTCCGCGGCGGGGTGGTGTTCACCGGCTATTGGCACAACGAGAATGCCACCGCCGAGGCGATCGTCGATGGGTGGTTCCACACCGGTGACCTGGGGTCGGTCGACGACGCCGGATTCTTGTCGATCGTCGGTCGCAAGAAGGAGATCATCGTGACCGCCGGCGGCAAGAACGTGGCACCGGCGGTCCTCGAAGACCAGCTGCGGGCGCACCCGCTGATCAGCCAGGCGATGGTGGTCGGGGACAACCGGCCCTTCGTCGGCGCGCTGATCGCCATCGATCCGGAAGGCTTCGAGGTCTGGAAGCAGCACCACAGCAAGGCCGCCGCCGCCTCGGTTGCGGACCTCATCGATGACCCCGACCTCACCGCCGAGATCGATCAGGCCGTCAAACAGGCTAATCAGGTGGTCTCCCAAGCGGAATCAATCCGCAAGTTCTGCATCCTGCCGGTGGACTTCACCGTCCTCACCGGTGAGCTGACCCCCACGCTGAAGGTGAAGCGCAACGTGGTCGCCGAACGATTCGCCGGCGAGATCGATTCGCTCTACCGCAAGCAGTGACCGCGGCGCGAGACCGTCAAAGTTTGTAGCCGATGGCGCGAAGCAGTTCGCGCCGCTCGGTCACATCCACGTCGGTCTCCACGCCCAGCGGCGTCTGGCCGTCGATCACCGCGGCGATGCCGCGACCCCGGGGAGTCGCCGCGACCACGATTTCCACGGGATTGGCGGTGGTGCAGAAGATCGTGCAGACCTCGGGCACCGCCTTGACCGGGTTGAGAATGTTCACCGGGAAGCCCTCGCGCAGGAAGATCACAAAGCTGTGGCCGGCCGCGATGGCCAGGGCGGTGTCGGTGGCAAGTTCGACCAACTCGGCGTCGTTGCCGGTGCGGCGGACCAAGCGTGGGCCCGACGCCTCGCAAAAGGCCAGCCCGAACCGCAGCGACGGGCTGACCCCGACCAGGGCTTCATGCAGATCGTCGACCGTCTTGATGAAGTGCGCCTGGCCGATGACGACGTTGACATCCTCGGGCTTGTCAACCGAAACCACATCCCAGGACACCGTCGTCGTGGAAACCTTTCCCGTCACGGTTCCATGCTGCCATCAATTCCGGCGATTCGGTCCGCGGGTGATCAGCCCAGCACGGGAAATCGGCGCTGCTCGCCCAGCCGATCGAGGGCCGACTGCATCACCGAGCGCACGTGGGCGTCGACCTGCGCGACGTCGGGGTCGGTGCCGAACTGGGCGGCAATGTCGATCGGCTCCAGTACCTGATAGACGATTTTGGCCGGCAGCGGAAAATCGGCGGGAAAGAACATCGTCAGGCCGAACGGTAAGCCGATGGTAATGGGAAGAATCTCTATTCGGATTCGTTTGAGCCCCAACCGCTTTGCCAGCCAGTTGCCGCGACTGACAAATAGTTGAGTTTCCTGGCCGCCGATCGACACCGCCGGCACAATCGGCACGCCGGCCCGCACTGCGGCCCGGACGTAGCCCGTACGGCCACCGAAATCGATGACGTTCTGCGCCAGTGTCGGCCGGAACGCGTCGTAATCCCCGCCGGGAAAGACCAGCACCACCCCACCCGAACGCAACGCCGCCGTGGCGTTGTCCGGACTGGCATGAATGACGCCGAGGCGGCCCAGCGAGGCGCGAAACGGGGTGATGAACACGCCATAGTGGGCCAGCGTGTACAGCGGGCGCTGGTAGCCGAACTTGCCGTACAGGGCGGGGGCCAGCACGTTCCAATCGGGCGTCAACACCCCACCGGAATGGTTGGACACCACCAGCACGCCGCCGGTCGGCGGGAAAGACTCCAAACCGCGCACCTCCGACCGAAACCATCGCTTGATGACGGGAGTGACCGCCCCGATTACCGTCGAGGTGAAGCCGCGATCCCACTTGGCGATCTCGGGGCCGTCGATTTCGTTGCGGTTCATGAGCTCCCGTCACGGCGAGGGTGTCGGCAATTTGATTATGCCTGGTAAAAGCCTGCCGTAACCGAGGACTAATGGCGTTCGATTGCGGGTCGAAAGGCCATCTAAAAAGGCCCGTCAATCGATAACGTCGGTTCAGCAGTGGTGCCCCGGGGGGTCGCTTTAATAGGTGGCCAGGAGTGCGGCGATGAGCGTATTGATGACCGGTTTCCCCGGCTTTCTCGGCAGTGCCTTATTGCCCGGCATTCTCAGGCGCACCGACAGTTCGGCAATTTGTTTAGTCCAGCCCAAATTCGCCACCCAAGCCGGTGTGCGGGTGGCCGAGTTGAGCGCCGCCGAACCGGAGCTCGAGGGTCGTATCCGACTGGTTCAGGGAGATATCACCCGCCCCGGACTGGGCCTGGCGCAAGCCGATCTCAGCGATGTCACCGAGGCGTGGCACCTGGCGGCCGCTTATGACTTGGCGGTGGCACGCGACGTAGCGGTTCGAATCAACGTTGACGGCACCCGCAACGTCCTTGACGCGCTGGCACAGTGCCTCAACTTGACCCGTCTGCACTACTTCAGCACCTGTTACGTCAGCGGCCGCTACGCCGGTCCGTTCGGTGAGGATGACCTGGAAGTCGGTGCCCCGTTCAACAACTACTACGAGGAAACCAAGCATCTGGCCGAGGCCGACGTGCGGTCCCGGATGGCTGCGGGCATGCCGGCCACGATCTATCGCCCGTCGATCGTCGTCGGTGACAGCGCTACCGGCGAGACCCAAAAGTTCGACGGGCCATACTTTGTCATGCAATGGCTGTTGCGCCAGCCGCGCCGGGCGATCCTCCGGTCGCCGGTGATCCCACCATGACGCGAGTCAATGTGGTCCCGCGCGACTTCGTCATCGACGCGGTGGGTTACCTCAGTGGACTGTCGCAATCGCAGGGCCGCACCTATCACCTGGCCGATCCGCGGCCACTGACGGTGGACGAGATGACCGACGTCCTGGCCCGGGCCACCGGCCGGGACGTCACCAAGGTGCCGCTGCCGCGCAAGCTGGCCAAAGCCTCGCTGGCGCGAGTCCCGGGGTTGTACCGCCTGATGCGGATCCCTCCCGAAACCGTCGACTACTTCTCCCATCCCACCTTCTATCTGACCGACCACTGCCGTGCCGACCTTGCCGGCGGCCCGGTGGTCGGGCCACCGCCGTTCACCGCTTACGTCGATCGGCTCGTGGAGTTCATGCGCAACCACCCGGAGGTTGGCTCCGCGGCGATGTTCTGAATCGGCCGGATGCGGGCCCGCCCGGATGCGGGCTCACAATGCCGCACCAGGCGGGTGTCTAATAAGTGGATGGAATTGATGATGCCCACCGACTCGATGTTCCTGTTCGTTGAATCACGGGAGCATCCCATGCACGTGGGTGGCCTGTCGTTGTTTGAGCCCCCGGAGGGCGCCGGCCCGGATTTCGTCCGTAATTTCTACGAGGCGCTGGTGGCCAACGACGAATTCCAGCCCACATTCCGCAAGCACCCCGCGACGATCGGCGGCGGTATCGCGCGGGTGGCGTGGGCCTACGACGACGACCTGGATGTCGACTACCACGTTCGGCGGTCGGCGCTGCCCTCTCCGGGCCGGGTCCGCGACCTGCTCGAGCTGACCTCCAGGCTGCACACCAGTCTGCTCGACCGCCATCGCCCGCTGTGGGAACTGCACGTGGTCGAGGGATTGAGCGACGGCCGCTTCGCCATGTACGCCAAGATGCACCACGCGCTGATCGACGGCGTCTCGGCGGCGAAGCTGATGCAGCGCACCATGTCAGGCGACCCGTCCGACACCGAGGTGCGGGCGATGTGGAATCTGCCCCGGCCGCCGCGACCCGAGTCCGACGGCGGCGGCTCATCGCTGGTGGGTTCGCTGGTCAAGATGGCGGGATCGGTCGCCGGACTGGCGCCCTCGACGCTGAAACTGGCGCGCGCGGCATTGTTCGAACAGCAGCTGACCCTGCCGTTCGCGGCGCCACACACCATGTTCAACGTCAAGGTCGGGGGAGCGCGCCGGTGCGCGGCGCAATCCTGGTCACTGGAGCGCATCAGGGCCGTCAAGCAAGCCGCCGGCGTTACCGTCAACGACGCGGTCTTGGCGATGTGCGCCGGTGCGCTGCGGTACTACTTGATCGAACAGGACGCGCTGCCGGACGCACCGCTGATCGCCATGGTCCCGGTGAGCCTGCGCTCCAAGGAACAGGCCGACAGTGGCGGCAACATGGTGGGCAGCGTCTTGTGCAACCTCGGCACCAATGTCGAGGATCCGGCGCAGCGAATCGAAATCATCAGCGCCTCCATGCGGGCGAACAAAAAGGTGCTCGCCGATCTGCCGCGCCTGCAGTTGCTGGCGTTGTCGGGGCTGAACATGGCACCGCTGACCCTGGCCGGCGTACCGGGATTCCTGTCGACGGTGCCGCCACCATTCAACATCGTCATTTCCAATGTGCCCGGTGGGGCGCAGCCGCTGTATTACGGGGGCGCCCGGCTGGACGGCAGCTACCCGCTGTCCAACATCCCTGATGGCCAGGCGCTGAACATCACCTTGGTCAACAACGCCGACCGGCTCGACTTCGGACTGGTCGGTTGCCGCCGCAGTGTGCCGAGCCTGCAGCGGCTGCTGGGGCACCTGGAAACGTCGCTGAAGGATCTCGAGCAGGCCGTCGGGGTCTAGCGAGTCGATGCCCAAGCTCAGCGCGGGTGTGCTGGTGTATCGCGCCGCGGCTGGCGTCCTCGAGCTGCTCATCGTCCATCCCGGAGGTCCGTTCTGGGCGCGAAAAGACTACGGCGCCTGGTCCATTCCCAAGGGCGAGTACACCCAAGACGAAGATCCCTGGGTGGCGGCCCGGCGCGAGTTCGCCGAGGAGATCGGTTTGTCGGTGCCGGACGGAGCGCGAATCGACCTGGGTTCGGTCAAGCAAGCCGGCGGCAAAGTGGTGACCGCGTTCGCGGTGCGCGGTGACCTCGACTTCACCGAGGCGCACAGCAACACCTTCGAGCTGGAGTGGCCGAAGGGGTCGGGCAAGGTGCGCGAATTCCCCGAGGTCGACCGGGTCGGCTGGTTTCCGGTCGCGATCGCGCGGGGCAAATTGCTCAAGGGACAGCGCGATTTCCTGGACGGGCTGATGGCCGACCCGTCGGTTGCGGGGCTGGGCGAGGGGTAGTGAGCGCGGCGTGGCTGGCTCAGCCCGGCACCCCGCCGGCCCCCAGGCGGGTTCGCCGGCGCCGAAGGACCACGAATAGGACCACCGCCGCCGCCATCACCGCCACCGCGAACCCCGCGAACAGGATCACCACCAGAGGGATGGCGACGTTGTCGTAGACGACGATCACCGGTCGGTAGGCGTCGTCGTTGGGCGCATCGGCAAAGGTAAAGTCCGAGGAGATTCGGGACGTCTCGTACACGTCCACCTGGGTCTTGGTCAGGTATGACCCGTGGTTGCCGACCAGTTCGCGCAGCAGCGGGTCGTGCACGTGGTTGGCGATGTTGCCGGCGAATTGGACCTCGGTGGCCTGGATGGCGCTGTCGGCGTCGGTGCGCACCTGCCGGTGATCGGTCAGCGTGAAGACGACGACATGCTGTGGGTCCAATGCGGCGGCCGACAGCCGCATCGGATAGACCAACTGCGATGAACGAAAGGTCATGCGTACCGGATTGAGCCCGCCAACGATCGGAACCGTGCTCGTCAGGCGCATCGCGACGAAAGCCCAGCCTTCTCGTACGTAGGGATCCAGTGCGGCCGCCACCGCCGGACGAAGCGCGTAGCCGTTGTTGGCCAGCCAGGCTTGCAGGCCGGGCAGGTCACCGCCGGCCAGGGTGGTGGCTTCTAGGGGGCCGAGGTGCACTTGATTGATCACTTCGGGGGGATGGGCGGCGCGCACCCCCTCTTCCGGTCCGCCCGCCCTGAAGCCCAGATCCAGATTCCAGCGGTGCTGGTGGCGGATCTCTGGCGTGGTCAACGCGTCGAGTTCGAGAAAGGCGGCCTTGTCGCCCGGGGCGACGGTGGCCGGCATGGGGGTGGGCACGACCAGGGCGAGGTTGTCAGTCGTGGCGTCCACCGCCAATTGGACAACGATGGTTTCGGTCGTCCCATCCCAATGCACCAGCGCCACCTCATGATTCATGGTGGCCTGGGCGTCGCCCGGGGCGATCGCGGCACCGCACGCGCATGCGTAGCCCGGCGCGGCCAGCACCGTGGCGGCCAGTGCTACCGCAGCGGTTACACAAACCAGGAAAACGGCAACAAGCCCCGACCGGCACACGCGAAGCACCGTCATCTCGCAGATGCTACGCGGCCCGGTGACGGCCGCTACCCACTTTGACCACACGTTTTTCATGCGCAGGCACAATGTCAGCATGACCACACGGCCCATCGAGCCCATCGAGTTCACCGAGCAAGTCGAACCACAGGCATTTCTGTTCCAATTGTTGGACCCGGCGATCCGGGCTGACCCGTATCCGCTGTGCGCTCGGCTGCGTGAACATGGGCCACTGCATCTGCCCGAGGCCAACTTCGTCTTGTTCTCCAGCTTTGGGGACTGTGACTAGGTGCTGCGACACCCGTCCTCCTGCAGCGACCAGACCAAGTCGACGGTGGCCCAGCGGCGGGTGGAGGAGGAACCGGCCCTGGGCCGCGACTTCCCGCCCGGCTTTTTATTTCTCGATCCCCCCGATCACACCCGGCTGCGCAAACTGGTCAGCAAGGCGTTCGCCCCCAAAGTGGTCAACGCGTTGCGACCTGAGATCAGCTCCCTGGTGGATGGATTGCTGGACCGGATCGCCGAGTAGGGCCGATTCGACGTGGTTTCAGACTTCGCCTACCCGCTGCCGGTGGCGGTGATTTGCCGGCTTCTCGGGGTGCCGCTGGAGGATGAGCCGCAGTTCAGCCAGGCCTCGGCGCTGCTGGCGCAGGCGTTGGACCCGTTTTTCGCCTTCACCGGCCAGAACGCGGAAAACCTCAATGACTCGCTGGAAGCGGGGCAGTGGCTGCGCGGATACCTGCGTGATCTGATCGCGCTGCGCCGGTCGCAACCCGGCGAAGACTTGATGTCGGGGTTGGTCGCCGTCGAAGAGTCCGGTGATCAGCATACCGAGGACGAGATCGTCTCCACCTGCGTGTTGTTGCTGGTTGCCGGACACGAGACCACGGTGAACCTGATCGGCAACGCGATCCTGGCCATGCTGCGCGACCGTCGGCAGTGGGCACAGCTGGGCGCCGATCCCGACCGGACCGCCGCGGTGGTGGAGGAAACCATGCGCTATGACCCGCCGGTGCAATTGATCGGCCGAATTGCCGGGGCGGACATGGTAATTGGGGACGTCGAAGTGACCAAGGGGGATGTGATGATGATGCTGGTGGCGGCCGCGCATCGCGATCCCGCCGAGTACGATCGGCCCGAAGAATTCGACCCGGATCGGGGTGCTGTGCGGCACTTGGGATTTGGTCGCGGTGCGCACTACTGCCTTGGTGCGCCGCTAGCGCGGCTGGAAGCCGCGGTGGCGCTGTCGGCAATCGCGGCGCGCTTCCCGAAGGCGCGGCTGGACGGCGAGCCGCAATACAAGACGAACGTCACCTTGCGTGGGCTCGAGTCGATGACGGTGGCGCTTTCCTAATCGGCGGGCCGTGAATCGGGCTAGCCGCCCTGGCCCTCGCCCTGGGGCGGCACGTCTTCGTACTCGACCGGTACGCCTTCACCAGCGACCGGCGTGCCCTCGCCGGCGAACGGTACGTCCTCACCGGCAACCGGCACTTCTTCGCCGGCGACCGGCATGCCTTCACCCTCGACCGGTGGCGGTTGGGTCAACAGGATGGTGATCGGTATCGGTGTGGACAGCTCGAACTTGCCCTGCTGGTCGTAGTAGGCGCCGATGGTGTATTCACCCGCGGACTCGATCGGGAACGAGAGCTCCTGGGTGAAGCACCGATATTTGGAGGCTTTGTCCACTTCGTCGGGCCAGTGCCAACTCGCCCGCAGGGTGCCGCGCGGCGCTCCGGAGGGGTCCTTGCACACCACGTGTAATTCCGGGTCGTAGTCGCCGCCGGCGGGCGCGTGCACCACCAGAACGATCGGAACCTTTGCCCAAAGCGGGACTTGATCGACCTCAAACCAGGTCATCGGAATGCGTGTGGCATTGATCGCACCGTGTTCGTCCAGATTGGCGCTACCTGCAACGAACAATGTGGATACGTGCAGCATCACGACATCTTAAAGGCGTTTGACGCGCCAATCTGGACCTTCGGGTTTTCAGGCGCGCCGCACCGGCGGCCGCTGCGTTCCTCGAACGCCCGTCGGGCCTAGCGCCCGCAGCGGGGTCCGAGACCAGCAACGATGTCGTCGAGACTGAACGTCAGCGGTTGCTCGAGCTGGGCGTAGGTGCAGGAACGCGGATCGCGGTCGGGACGCCACCGGTTGAACTGGGCGGTGTGACGGAACCGCGGGCCCTCCATGTGGTCGTAGCGCACCTCGACCACGCGTTCGGGGCGCAGCGGCACAAACGAGAGGTCTTTGCCGGCGTTCCAGCGGGAGAACTCGTTTTTGCGTGGCGTGCGTTCGCCGGACTGGTGGGCGGCCCAGTTCCACGGATGGTCCTCGAAGCTGGTCACCAGCTCCTGCAGCTCGGTGAAGAGCCGCCGGCGTTCGGCCATCGGGAATGCCCCGATCACGCCGACCGACGCCAATTGCCCGTCGTCTTGGTAGAGGCCCAGCAATAGCGAACCGATGACGTCACCGCCGGATTTGTGGAGGCGACATCCGGCCAGCGCGCAGTCAGCGGTGCGCTCGTGCTTGATCTTGAACATCACGCGCTTGTCCGGCTGATAGGTGACCGCCAGCGGTTTGGCGATCACTCCGTCGAGGCCGGCGCCCTCCAACTCTTCGAACCACCGCGGTGCCGTCGCCTGATCGGTGGTGGCCGGGGTGACATGGATCGATGGGCCGGAGCCGACCGCCTCGACCAGCGCCGCGCGCCGCTCGACAAATGGACGCGTCGTGTAGTCGTCGTCGCCGAGGGCCAGCAGGTCGAAGGCGATGAAGGATGCCGGGGTGTGTTCGGCGAGCATCCGCACCCGGGAATCGGCGGGGTGGATGTGCTGTTGCAGCGCCTCGAAATCCAGGCCGTGGCCGGTGGCGATCACGATCTCGCCGTCAAGGACGCAGCGCCGCGGCAGCTCCGCCCGGACCGCCGCGACCAGTTCCGGGAAGTAGCGGGTCAGCGGACGTTCGTTGCGGCTGCCGAGCTCTACCTCATCGTTGTCGCGAAAACAGATGGAGCGGAATCCATCCCATTTGGGTTCATAGGACGCATCGGCCGGGATCGTCTTGACCGCCTTGGCCAGCATCGGCGAAATCGGCGGCATGACTGGTAGGTCCATTAGTTCATTGTGGCGTGCGGCATGCTGGAATCCAGGTATGCCCGCTGCAGCAGAAGAACTTGACGTCGACGGCATCGCGGTACGCGTGACCAACCGGGACAAGGTGTACTTCCCGAAGCTGGGGAAGCAGGGCACCAAGGGCCGGTTGATCGACTATTACCTGGCGGTCGGGGGCGGTCCGATGCTGACCGCGTTGCGGGATCGTCCCACCCACTTGCAGCGATTTCCGGACGGCATCGACGGTGAGGAGATCTATCAGAAACGCGTGCCCAAGCACCACCCCGACTATCTGCGGACGTGTCAGGTGACCTTTCCGTCGGGACGCACCGCCGACGCGCTGCAGGTGACCCATCCGGCCGCGATCGTCTGGGCGGCGCATATGGGAACCGTCACGCTGCACCCGTGGCAGGTGCGCTGCCCCGACACCGAGCACCCCGACGAGCTGCGCATCGATCTGGATCCGCAGCCCGGTACCGGTTTCGCGCAGGCACGTTCGGTCGCCGTCGACGTGCTCAAGCCGGTGCTCGATGACCTGGGATTGGTCGGCTATCCGAAGACCTCCGGCGGCCGCGGGATCCACGTGTTCTTGCGCATCGCTAGCGACTGGGACTTCATCGAGGTGCGCCGGGCCGGCATCGCCCTGGCCCGCGAAGTTGAGCGCCGCGCCCCCGAGGCGGTCAGCAGGTCGTGGTGGAAAGAGGAACGTGGCCAGCGCATCTTCATCGACTTCAACCAGAACGCCCGCGACCGCACCATGGCGTCGGCGTACTCGGTGCGGGCCACCCCGATCGCCACCGTGTCGACGCCGCTGACCTGGGAAGAGCTGGCCGGCGCCGACCCGGACGACTACACCATGGCCACGGTTGCCGACCTGATTGCCCGCCGTGCGGACCCCTGGGCCGGCATGGACGACGTGGCCCAGTCGATTACGGGGCTGCTGGACATGGCTGAAGCCGACGCCGAGCGCGGGCTCGGTGACATGCCCTACCCCCCGAACTATCCCAAGATGCCGGGCGAACCCAAGCGGGTGCAGCCCAGCCGCGACACCGACCTGGAACCCAAAAACGCCCACGACTAAGCCCTTATGCGCCGGGTACCATCGGCGTATGGCGCTGATCATTCCGGCGACCAAGGAACGTGACGACGACGGTTGGGCGGACTACGTTGAGCCCATCGTGCTCACGCCCGCCCGGGCGGCCGACCTGGCGCCAGGCAACGACGATCCGGCGGCGGCAGTCGTCGGGTTCTACGCGGCGTTGATGCGCGGCGACGATCTGACCGGACAACTGCTCTGGCCCGATGACAACATCATCATCGACAAGCTCGAAACCTTGCGCGGCTGGACATTTCACCGCTTGGAGGTGCTCGCCGTCCGGTTGCGCGGACAAAGCAAGGCGACCATTCGCGTCGCCGTCGAGATCGAGGTCGACGGCAAGCGCGACGGTGGTACCGATGAGGTCAAGCTGCAGCGCGACGGGGACGGCGGCCCCTGGAGAATCGAGCGCCCGCCGACCTGAGTTCAGACCGGTATCGAGCCCGCGGCCCACGTGCTGGGCAGCAACGGCAAGGGTGCGTCGGCGCCAAATGAGCCGGCGCTTAGCGTGGACAATCCAACCGGCTGCGCAATCGATTGCTGTGGCGCGGTGCCGGCGAATCCCGCCGCCGTCATCGACCCGCTGGAAGACAGCTGCACCGCGGAAACCAAATGTGCGTTGGGTAATGCGGCCGCTGCCACGCCGGAATGTGCCAGACCGATGGCGCCGGTGGGGGCATTGCCCAGGGCGCTCGCTTGGGGCAAAAGCGGCGAAACTCCGCCCGCCTGAAACGCCATGGCCGCGCCACCGAGCAGTTCGCGGATCGCCTGCGCTATTGCTGCGATCGCGTGCTCGACTCCCAGCGACAGCGTCGTGAGCACCTTGTTGAGAAAATCCGCGACCAGCGTGACCATGGCAATGGCGCCGCGCAACGTGATGTAGAGGTACATGAGGACGAGTTGAACTTGATCCAGTGCCAATACGATCAGGTCGGCGATCAGCAGGTTCAGGATCTTCATCATTTGAAGTGCGTAGCCCAGCAGCATGACCCCGTACGCCACCACTATCTGGCCGAGGTAGAAGACGAACTGCCAGGCGAAACTGGCCACCTCGCTGGCCAACTGGCTCACCGTCTGGGACACGATGTCGGCCAGGGTTTGCAGCAGCTGCCACATGATGCTCCACCAGGGCGGGCTGGGCGGCGGAGGCAGGCTGGTGAGTGAGCTGGCTCCGGGTTTGAGGATGGGCGGGGCGTGGTTGGTGTGTGGTGTTGCGGCCACTGCGGCGGCGCTGGCCGCGTCATAGACGCTCATCGTGGTCGCGGCTTGAATCCACATTCGCGCATAGTCGGATTCGTTGAGCGCGATTGGGATCGTATTGATCCCAAAGAAATTCGTCGCCAGCAACACGCCGTGGATGACGTGGTTGGCTTCCAGCTCCACCAGCGTCGGCATCGCCGCCAGCGCGCTGACGTAGCCGGCCGCGGTGGCCTCGTGTGTTGCGGCCCGCGCCATACAGTCGGCGCTGGCCGTGGTCAGCCACGCCAGATACGGGCCGTAGGCGCCAACGAAACTGGCGGCACTGGGCCCCTGCCAGGGCCCGGCTTGCACGGTGGCCAGCAGCGCTTCGAGTTCGGCGGCCTCCTCGGCGTAGCTAGCGCCCAGCGCTTGCCACGATTGCGCCGAGGCCACGATGGGGCCGGGACCAGGACCGGCGTACAGCAGCGCGGAGTGCACCTCCGGCGGCAGGGCGGTCCATATCGGCATGGTCATCACAGGCCGCCAAAAGCGCCGTAGCCGGCTGCCGCGGCTTCGTCTCCAACGGTGTAGCTGATACCGGCCTCACCCACGCCGACCCCGGAGCGGCCCAATTCCTCGATGCCTTCGCTGGCCATGGTGCAATGCTCAACGCCGACGGCGCTAAACCCAGCCGCGTTGCGCACCGACACGGGATCGGCCGCTGGCGGAATCACCGCCGTAATGGCGGGCGCCGCAACGGCATGCGCGGCGGCCAATCGAGCTGTCATGGCCGCTACCGCCGCACTGGCCCCCGCCAAACCCTCGGGAATAACTCGCAACATCACCACTTCGGCTCCTATTCGGGGCCCGGAAGCCCGCGATGCCTGCACATAGCAACGATTTCTATTGGCAACACAATGCGGAGTTGGCCGCGACCCTGGCAAGTCTCGACCTCGCCACCGGAGCGGCTCCACTTGACAAAATCCGCCCCCGTGTCAACTGAAAGATAACCGGGTCCCGGCAACCCCCGGCCACCTATCCTGGGAAGGCGAAAACTCTGGGTCAGGACCGACGGAGGCGTCGATGACGCCCGTACTGGCGTGCCGCTCGTGTGGTACCCAACCCCTCGAAAACGCCCGGTTCTGCCACGGATGTGGCGCGCCCGTCGCCGCCGCCGGTGCCCACGCCGAGTACAAGCAGGTGACGGTGCTGTTTGCCGACGTGGTGCATTCGATGGACATCGCGGCGGCGCTCGGTGCCGAGCGGTTGCGCGAGATCATGACCGAGCTGGTCAACCGCGCGGCGGTGGTGGTGCAGCGATATGGCGGCACGGTCGACAAGTTCACCGGTGACGGGATCATGGCGGTATTCGGTGCCCCGGCCGCTCTGGAGGACCACGCGCTGCGGGCGTGTTTGGCCGCACTGGGCGTTCAGGATGAGGCCAAGCGCCTTGCCGGCGAGGTCGATCGGCGCGACGGTGTCGTGCTGCAGCTTCGGGTGGGCCTCAATTCCGGGCAGGTCGTGGCGGGCGAAATCGGAACGGGCGCGCTGGGTTACACCGCGGTTGGTGAGCAAGTCGGGCTGGCGCAGCGGATGGAGGCGGTGGCCGCGCCGGAGACGGTGATGCTCGGTGAGTCCACCGCCCGACTGGTCGAGGGCGCCGCCGTGCTGGGCGAGCCGCAGCTGGTGCACATCAAGGGTGTCGAGGCTGCGGTGCCGGCGTGGCAGCTGCTCGGCGTGGTTGATCAGTACTGGCAAAGCGGTCCCGCCCCGGCGACGTTGGTGGGACGCGAGTGGGAGTTGTACACCCTGACCACGATGCTGGACCGTTCCTTTGCCGGGCGCGGGTCGGTGGTGACGCTGGTCGGACGGGCGGGCATCGGTAAGACCCGGCTGGCCAGGGAAGCCGCGCGGGTCGCGAAAAATCTTGGCGTTACGGTGTTTTCGACCTTCTGCGAATCGCACGCGACCGATATCCCGTTTCGGGCGGTTACCCGTCTGCTGCGCGCCGCCGCCCAGGTGAGCCGGCTCGACGATGCCACCGCGCGGGTGCGGGTACGGTCGATCGTCTCAGACGGTGATCCGCAGGACCTGTTGTTGCTCTATGACCTGCTCGGTATCGCCGACCCCCGGGTGGAGCTGCCCAAGATAGCCCCGGAGGCCCGCCGCCGGCGGCTGGCCGCGCTTATCAACGCGGTCCAGCTGGCTCGCGCCCAACCCGCGGTGTACGTCATCGAGGATGCGCACTGGATGGACGAGGCCAGCGAATCGATGGTCGCCGAGTTTCTGACGGTGATCCCGCAGACCCACTCGATGGTGATGGTGACCTATCGGCCCGACTATCGCGGAGCATTGCGGGGCGTGCGCGGCGCCCAGAGCATCGCCCTGGGCCCGCTCAGCGATGCCGAAACCTCGGCGCTGATCGCCGAACTGTTGGGCCCCGATCCCTCCGTCGCCCAGATCGCCGAGATCATCGCCACGCGTGCCGCCGGCAACCCCTTTTTCGCCGAGGAGATCATCCGCGAGCTCGCCGAACGCCGGGTGCTGGTGGGGGGAGTGTGGCCGTTACGCGTGCACCGCCGAGGCCGACGACGTGATCGTGCCGGCCACGCTGCAGGCAACCATCGGCGCGCGCATCGACCGGCTCAGCCCGGCAGCCAAGCAGACCCTCAGTGCCGCGGCCGTCATCGGATCTCGCTTCAGCACCGAGCTGCTGATCGGCCTGGGCATCGACCCGCCTATCGAGGAGCTGATCAGCGCGGAACTCGTCGACCAGGTGCGGTTCACGGAGCCGGCCGAATACGTGTTCCGGCATCCGCTGATTCACACCGTGGCCTACGAGTCGCAATTGAAATCAGCTCGCGCCCGGATGCACCGGCGGCTCGCCGCGGTGATCGAAGCCCGGGTTCCGGAATCGGCGGACCAGTACGCCGCGCTGATCGCCGAACACCTCGAGGCCGCCGGTGAATCGCACGCCGCTTACGGCTGGCAGGTGCGTGCCGCCGCGTGGGCGACCAATCGCGACATCGCGGCCGCCCACCTCAGCTGGGAGCGAGCCCGCAAGATCGCCGACGCATTGCCCGTCGACGATCCCAACCGGGCGGCCATGCGGATTGCCCCGCGCACCATGTTGTGCGGCATCGCGTTTCGAATCCACATCGACGTTGCCGGCGCGCGTTTCGAGGAATTGCGCGAACTGTGTGCCGCCGCGGGGGACAAGGCGTCACTGTCGATCGGGATGGCGGGGTTGGTGATTGACCACCTGCAGCATGCGCGAATGCGCGAAGCATCGCAGTTGGCGACCGAGGCCATGACGCTCATCGAGTCGGTTGGCGATCCGGCCCTGACGGTCGCGTTGTCCATCGCGCTGATCTATGCCAAGAGTGAGTGCGCCGAGTGGTCGGATGCGCTGCGCTGGTCACAGCGGGTGATCGCCCTGGCCGACGGCGACCCGACGATGGGCGCTCTGATCATCGGCTGCCCCCTGGCGGTGGCCTTCGCCACCCGCGCCAACGCGCGCTATTGCCTGGGGCGTCCGGGGTGGGCAGAAGATCTCCAGCATGGTCTGGCGATGGCCCGCAGCGCCGATCCCATGTCCTATGCCACCGTGGTCGCCTACGTCTACAGCGCGGGCATCTCGACCGGTGTCCTGGCGTCCGAGGATTGCGCGCTCGGCCAGATCGAGGACGCTCTGCAAATCGCCGAGCGTTCCGGTGACGATGTCGCGCTGGCCATCGCCCGGATGACATTGGGCATCGCGCTGGTCCACCGCCGGGAAGACCCGATGCGCGACCGCGGGCAGGCGGTGCTCGCCGATGTCAGTGACATGTTCCAGCGTCGGGTGTACTTCCTGGCCGACTTGCCCTTCGTCGAGGTCTACCTGGCCCGCGAGTGGGCTCGGGGCGGGGACCTCGACGGCGCCATCGCGCACATGCGCGCCGCCGTCGAGCATCTGTTTCGGGAGGGACGGCTGTTGGGGTGGAGCACTCCGGCGACCGGGGTGTTGGTGCAGACCCTGCTGGACCGGGGGACTGAGGGCGATCTGGTCGAGGCCGCGGCGGCCATCGAACGGTTGGCGGCCGCACCCGCCGACGACGGGCTGGCCGTGCGCGAGATCCTGCTGTTGCGGCTGCGCGCGCTGCTGGCGCGGGCGCACGGCGACGACACGACGTATGCGCGGTTGCGGGATCGCTACCGCGACACGGCGAGCGCGATGGGTTTCGTCGGTCATATTGCGCAGGCCGAGTCGATGCCGTGACCGGTGTGCGCCGCGGCGTTCACCGATAGCCCAGCCGCAGCAGTACCCGAGTATTGAGGGTGCGCTCGGTGCCGGTGGGAAGCGTGAAGTCCAGGCTGTCGGCCACCCGATTGATGGTGTTGAACAGGGCACAGATCTCGATCGCATCCCGGATCGCCTCGGCGCTGACACCGGCGTCGATAACGGCCCGCACGTCGACCGGTCGCACCCGGGCGGGCGTCAGGGTCAGTTTGTCCAGCAGGCCCAAGGTGGCTCGCACCGGTTCGTCGACCGGCGCGGTGCGCCAATCGCTGACGACCGCCGCGGCCAGGTCGGGATCCAGGGTCGCCGCCGCGACGGCCTCGTGAGTGGTGGCGCAGAACTGGCATCGGTTGCGCGCCGACACGAACGCCGCGAAGAGCTCTTGCTCACCGATCGTCCACGGGGAAGGGCCGCGCAGCAGCGCCTGCGCGAGTTGGAAGAACGGCTTGCCGAAAAACCTCGGACGGTAGTAGCGGACCTTGATGATGTCGGGGATGTCGCGGCCGCTGACAAATCGCGCCAGCGCGAAAACCGGGCGGCGGCCGGGGCGCCCGCGGGTGATGCTGGGCAGCCTCACTGCAAGGCCCGCTCGAGGGCGGACAAACCCGCATGCCGGCGCTCGTCACCGGCACCGAGTGCGGCCGCGATGGTTATCTCGAAGATGTCGTCGTCGCAGTAGCCGGCGCCACGCAACTGTTCGATGTCGCTGTACTGGACCCGGTAGGCGTACCGGCGCAGCTTTTGCACATATCCGCTCAGCGGCTCGGGCACGTCCTGCCCGTGGTAGAGGGCCCTGCGCAGCGCCGCGTCGGTGACGGCCGGAGCCCACAGGACGGCGTGGCGCAGCCGGTCCTGCAATCGTTGATGGCGACCATGCTCGGACATCCGGAACACCTCGCAGACCTCGCAACGATCAGCCCGCCGCGCGACCGGCGCGCCTGAATCACCAGCATCCCACGATGTCGCCCTATGCTGGGAGCCTGACCAAACGGGGGAGCCGGACTGGCGGAGGGTCGGATGACGCCCGTAACAGTGTGCCGCGCTTGCGGTGTCGAACCCCTGGAGAATGCGCGGTTCTGTCACGAATGCGGCGCACCGGTCGGTGCCGCCGATACCCGTGCGGAATACAAACAAGTCACGGTGCTGTTCGCCGACGTGGCGCATTCGATGGACATCGCGGCCGCCGTCGGTCCGGAGCGACTGCGCGAGATCATGGCCGAGCTCGTCACTCGTGCATCGGCGGTTGTGCAGCGCTACGCCGGCCGGGTGGACAAGTTCACCGGCGACGGGGTCATGGCAGTGTTCGGCGCACCGGCGGCCCTGGAGGACCACGCCCTGCGCGCGTGTCTGGCCGCGCTCGACATCCAGGATGAGGTCGCGCGCCTGGCGGCGGACATCAGTCGCACCGACGGCGTCGAGCTGCGGCTGCGGATCGGCCTCAATTCCGGCGAGGTGATCACCGGCGGGATAGGTCCGACAGCGTTGGGATACACCGCGGTTGGCGAGCAGGTCGGCATGGCGCAACGGATGGAGTCGATCGCTCCGGTGGGCGGGGTGATGGTCAGCGACACCACCTCGCGGCTGGTCGAGGGTGTGGTGCTGCGCGGGGCGCCCCAGCGGGTGCAGGTCAAGGGGATGGGCACGGTCTCGGCGCGGGAGCTGCGCAGCGCGACTGCCCAACGCCAAAGAACCGATACCGCCGAGTCGACACTGGTGGGGCGCGGGTGGGAAGTGGCCGCCGTGTCGACCATGCTGGATCGCGCCATCCACGGACGTGGTTCGGTGGTCGGGGTGACCGGTCCGGTAGGGATCGGAAAATCACGACTCGTCCGCGAGGCCATCGGCCTGGCGAAAAGTCGTGGGGTCACCGTGGTGCACACCTACTGTGAGTCGCACGCCGCCGACGTCCCGTTCCGGGTGATGACGCGTCTGCTGCGGGCCGTCGGCCAGGCCAGTGGGCTCGACGATGAGGCGGCGCGGGCGCGGGTTCGAGACCGAGTGCCCGATGCCCAACTGCCGGATTTGCTGCTGCTCGACGATCTGCTGGGTATCGCCGCTCCGGGTGCCGAGCTGCCCAGGATCGACCCGGACGCGCGCCGGCGCCGGTTGACCGGGCTGATCAACGCATCCCAGTTGGCGCGCACCGAACCGGTGGTTTTCGTCCTCGAGGATGTGCATTGGATTGACGAAGCCAGCGAGTCGATGCTCGCCGACTTTCTGACGGTGATGCTGCAGACCCCGTCGCTGGTCTTGTTCACTTATCGCCCCGAGTATCGCGGCGCCCTGCAGCTGGTGCCGGGTGCCCAGACGATTGCGCTGGTGCCGCTCACCGACGCGGACGTGTCGACGCTGGTCGCCGAGCTGCTCGGCCAGGACCCGTCGGTCGCAACCATCGGCCGGGTCATCTCCGAGCGGGCCGCGGGCAACCCGCTGTTCGCCGAGGAGATGACCCGCGAACTCGCCGAACGCGGCGTGCTCACCGGCGAGCGCGGCAGCTACCAATGCCGCACGGATGTGGCCGAGATTCGGGTGCCCGCAACCGTCCAAGCGGCCATCGGTGCCCGCATCGATCGGCTCAGTCCGGCCGCCAAACAGACGCTCAGTGCCGCCGCGGTAGTCGGATCCCGGTTCAGCTCCGATCTGCTGATCGGCCTGGGAATCGAACCCTGCATCGACGAGTTGCTCGATGCCGACCTCATCGACCAGGTCCGGTTCACCACGCGCGCCGAGTACGCGTTTCGGCATCCCTTGGTTCGCACCGTGGCCTACGAGGCGCAGCTCAAGGCCGACCGGGCCCAGCTACACCGCCGGCTGGCCCAAGCGCTCGAAAACGCGGACGCCGATCCGGGTGACCACCATGCCGCGCTGATTGCTGAGCACTTCGAGGCCGCAGGCGATTTGGCGGCCGCCTACCGCTGGCACATGCGCGCCGGCAAGTGGGCACTGAACCGCGACATCGCCGCGGCGCGCCTGAGTTGGGAGCGAGCCACCAGGATCTCCGATGCCTTACCCGCCGACACCCCGGACCGGTCGGTCAAGCGCATCGCGCCCCGCACCATGTTGTGCGGTTACGCGTGGCGCGTCCACGTCAACATTTCCGATGCGCACTTCGCTGAACTGCGTGAGCTGTGCCTGGCGGCCGGGGACAAGGCCTCGCTCGCCATCGCGACGGCCGGGCTGGTGATGGATCGCATCTACCAGGCCCGCATCCACGAGGGATCCCGACTGGCGTCGGAGGCAATGGGCCTCATCGAGTCGATTGGCAATCCAACCCTGACGGTGGGGCTGTCGCTGACGGCCATTGTGGCCAAGGCCGAACAGGCCCAGTGGCTCGATGTCCTGCACTGGTCGCAGCTGGTGATCGAGCTGGCCGACGGAGATCCCACCAAGGGCAACTTCATGATCGGGTCGCCGCTGGCGCTGGCGTTGACGACGCGGGCCATTGCTCGCTACTGCCTGGGCCGTCCCGGTTGGCGCGACGACGTTCACCAAGCGGTGCAGACCGCCGGCGCCACCGACCCGGTGGCCTACGCCACCGTTGTCGCGTTCGTCCACAATCCGGGAATAGCGTTCGGAGTGCTCAGCCCCGACGAAGCCGCGATACGCGAGATCGAGCAGGCGGTACAGATTGCTCAGCAGGCCGGCGATGACCTCGCGCTGAGCTCGGCCCAAATCTCGCTGGGCATCGCGCTGTTGGAGCGGGGCACCGAGCCCGGGCGTGACCGCGGGTACGGGTACCTCGCCGATACCGGGGACACGCTGATGCGCCGCGGCTACTCGCTGGGCGATCTGCCCATCGTCGAGGCCTACCTGGCGCGCGAGCGCGGTCGCCGGGGAGATCGTGACGACGCCCTACCGATGCTGCGCACGGCCGTTGACACCCTGTACCGGCAGGGACAGCTACTCAGCTGGGGGCTGCCGGCAACACATGCTCTGGTGGAGACGCTGCTCGACCGGGGCACCGAGGCTGACTGGTCGGAAGCCCAGGCCGCGATCGAGCGGGTAGCCGACGAGCCGCCGGATGGGCCCCAACCGTTGCGCGACATCTGGCTGCTGCGGATGCGGGCGGCGCTGGCGGGCGCGCGCGGTGCCGACGGCGACTATCAGCGCTTGTGTGAGAGCTACCGCGACATGGCGCGCACGCTGGACTTCTGCGGACATCTGGCGTGGGCAGAAGCGATGCGGTGACGAGCCGGGGCGGGCGCCTTGTAGTGGTGCGCGCCACGATTAACGGACGCATCGACTGGATACTGTCCTTAGACACTCACTCAGAGAGCGGAAGAAGCGCGTGGCTCCAAGTTTTCAAGACGCCATCAAGTCCAAATATCTGTTGCTGACCACGTTCACCAAGGACGGCCGCCCGAAACCTACCCCGATCTGGGGGGTGCCGGACAGAAACCGGCTACTGGTGATCACCGACGACGAGTCGTGGAAAGTCAAGCGGATCCGCAATACACCGCGGGTGACGCTCGCCCGCAGCGGTTCGCTGGGCAAGCCCAAGAGCGAGCCGGTCGAGGCGGTCGGGCGGGTGTTGCCCAAGTCGGAAACGAGGCGGGTCTACAACGCCGTGCTGAAGCGGTACTGGTACCACGCGTGGTGGTTCTACCCACATTCGATCGTGCGTGGTGGCATCGACAAGGTGCATATCGCTCTGGAGATCGAGGCCGCCTAGCCGGCCGGCCGGCCGGCCGAGCTTGCCACCATAGAAGGCGTGACCACCGTAATTGTGGTGACGTTGATCCTGCTGGGACTCGGCATCGTGACCAATGAACTGCTTCGGCTGCGCAGGTGGCTGAAAAATGCCCCACCCGAAGCAGATGGCGTCCAACCCCCGGACGGGGATGACTGAACTCGCCCCAGCGCTCCGCGGGCTAGGCGGTGAGCGCGGCGACCGTGTCCGCCAGCGTGGTGCGCGGATCCCGATAGGTCACGCCCAGCTCCAGTTCGCTCGGCGAATCATCGGAGTCCGGCATCTGCGTGTAGTGCTGCATTCCCGCGGCAGTGAACGGATTGTCGAAGGGCAGATACGGGCCGGCCAGATCGAGCAATGAACCCGCGACGCGCAGCACGCTGTCGGGAATCGGAACGCTCACTATCGGCGTCTCGGCCACCTGGCCAAGCATCTTCGCCAGCTCCGGCACCGGAATTCGATGCCCGCCCACCATGTACCGGCGAGGACCGCGGCCCCGGCTCCAGCAGCGCCGCGTGCACCGCGGCCACGTCGCGGACGTCGATGATCAGCCAAGCCGCGTTGCGCCCGGGAATCGTGCGGATCTCCAGCGCGGCCTTGACCCCCTCGCCGGCCTCCCCGAATTGGTTGCCGACCGGCGGGCCCAGCACCATGCCCGGATAGGTGATGTTCACCGGTGCGCCGGCATCCTGCAATCCGCGCGCATAGATTTCGACCTGCGCTTTGGACGTTCCGTAGCCGTCGGATCCCCCCACCACGGGCAGGTCCGCCGAGAGGGTTTGCAGGCCGGGGTGGAAAAGGGCGGTAAAACTCGAGACGTGCACGATCGGATCGAGTCCGAGTGCGACGGCCTGTCCAAGCACGTTGCGAGCACCCTCCATGTTGGTGCTCAGCATGTCTTGAGTCTGGCGCTGGTCGGTCGCCACCAGTGCGGCACTGTGGACGACGGCGTCACATCCGGTGAGTGCCTCGCGCACCAGATCGCGGTCTTTGATGTCGCCGATGATGAAGTCGGACACATCGACGCCCAGCTTGGCGACCGACGACTCCAGTTTCGCGGGATTTCGGACCAGAAAGCGGACCGAATGCCCCGCATCGGCGATGGCCTTGGCGGTCCAGCCGCCAACAAACCCCGTACCACCGGTTACCAGAACGTGCATGCAGCGATTGTGCACGGCGAGTCGCCCGATCTGGCGGCGGGGGGCAATGGCCCGGCTACAGGTGGTGCGCCGCGAAGTCCGCGCCTTGGCCGGTCATCCCGTTCACGGCGTACAGCGCGTGCGCTGCCGCGTCGTTGCCGCCACTACAAACCGGGTCACCGCTGGCACATAACTCGATGGTGCGGGGTTGATACAGCGGGCCGATAGTGATCGGCGGGGCTCCGTAGTGCTGCAGGAACTGCTCGGAGGGAGTGCCGAAAAGAGTCACTGCCGCAACATGATCAGCGATGTCCGGCGCCATGGGTTTGGGCACCGCCGCCGCGGGAACCCTCTGCGGTACCGACGCGGAAGTGACGTAGCCGGCCACCGCAGCGCCCTGCGAATACCCGCCGAGCACCTCTCGGGTCGCGGGGCACTTGGCCGCCATCGACTCGATATGTGAGCTGGCGTCGCGGATGCCGTCGATCACCGTCCGCGGGAAATCGCTGCTGGAGAAGTCGCTGCTGGCGGGGTAGTCGACCGCATAGACGGCCAAGGACTTGGCGCCGATATCCGACCGCAACGCGGCCACGAAAGATCCCCCGATGCCGCCGATACCCGGCGGCTCGCCGGTGCCGCGGGCGAACCACACCTCGACATCCGGACACGGTTCGGCGGCCGCGAACGGCACCCGGATTCCCCATCTCACCAGCGCGGTTACCGCCGTTGCCGCACCGACGGCAAGCCGACGCGTCCATGTTGTGTTTCTCATGCTTATTCCAGAGTTAGGAGTTGGTGCGCTTGGCAACCGGATACCCGAGGGTGGCCAAGCGTGAAACCTGTGCCGCGGCCCGGCCCCGCAATGCTATCGAGGCCGCCCGGCATCAGGGTGTTCGTGAAGCGCCCAGTTTCGGATCGGAATCTCGATCGGTGGGCACCATCCCGCGCGGCAGCGTCAGGGCCAGATCGCTATAGGTGACGATGCCGGGGGCCGCGGCAACGACAGCCGGAATCGCGTTGATGGTGGGCATCGCGGTCATGATGTGCCCGAGCACCATGAAGTCGGCGATCGTTTCGGCCTGGAAGTAGGGCGGCGGCAGAAAGCTGACTTTGGTTGTAACCGTGGGAGTTCCGTCGACCTGGATGACCCAGCCATCCTGGTCGATCTGCCAGTCCGGCTCGAGGGTCTGTCCCTTGCGCCACCGGACATTGAGCTCGACGATGGTCCGGCCGCCCGCCATTCCCTGCCAGCTGGCGTGGACACCCGCGACACATCCCGCCGCAATGGTCCAAGAACCCAGGTCGAGGTCCGCGGTGGTCTGCGCGTGTTCGGCCACACAGCGGACCTCGTCGAGTTCGACCCCCAGCGCGTCGGCGACCAACTGGACCGCCTCGCCGAAGATGGCCGTTCCCTGGGCGGTCATCGCCTGCAGCTGCGGATGGTCGATCGGCTGGCCGAAGCCGACCGGCCGCTCGGTTGCGGGGGAGTCATAGAACGTGGTGTCGGCGGCCTCGTTGACGGTCACCTTGTCGATCCGGTTGCACACCATCGCCGACACAATGGCCAACAGTTCGGCAAACCCCGGACTGACGCCTGATCCGAAGATCGTCGAGCCGCCGTGGCGGCAGGCCGCCAGAATCCGGTCACGGCCGGCGCCCAGGTTGTGCCCGGTGATGAACGCCGCCGTCGTCACCACATTCACTCCGGCCGACAAGATGCGCACCAGTTCGTCCACGTGGATCCACATCGGGTTGTAGACCACGCAGTCCGGTTTGAGGGCCAGCAGCGCCTCGACGTCATTGCTGGCGGTGATGCCCAGCGGTGCCATGCCGCACAGTTCGCCGGCGTCGCGCCCGGCCTTCTCCTGCGACCAGGCGTAGCACCCCACCAGTTCCAGCGCGGGGTGAGTCGCGATCGCCTGCAGCGAACTCTTGCCGACGTTTCCGGTGGTCCATTGCACGACCCGATAACTGTTTGGCACTCGCTCAGCATAAGAACCGGGGCGGATCTTCGAGGGGGAATCAGTAGGCGGACTCACCGGCCAGGATCTCGGCCAGAAAAGCGTCCGGTGGCGGCCGGTCCAGCCGGTCGCGCACCCAGCGGCGCACCCGGTCGCGGGTCTGCCGTGATTCCGCGATGTCGGCCCCGATCACTACCGACGTGGCGGCCCAGTTGTGGTCCCATGCCGAGGTCTGGGTCATGGCGCGCCGTTGCGCGTCGACGAGTGCGACCGTGGCCCGGCCGCCGGCATCCAGCGCGCCGGTGCCGCTGACCTCACCGGAGCGCACTCGGACCGGCACGTCGGTGGCCGGCTATGCTCCGATGAGGGCGGCCCGCACGACGGCGACAACGGCGGACCCGGCCGGTCCGCCGGGCTCGATCGTCCAGTCGACGGTGTCTTCGGCCGCATCGAATATTGCCGGTGGTACTCCGCCCCAGTTGATCGACGCCACGCCACGGCCGATCGACGCCGCGCCGCGCGGGCCTTGCCCGGCGCCGGCGGCCAGCGCATAGTCGTCGCGCCGTCCCGTCTGCATCGTCACCGCGACCGATGAATCATCAATTGCGGCAGAAAGTTCCGTCCAACCGGCGCCGTCCGCGCCCACCTCGTCGGCAAGGTGAGCCCCGGCCCGCACCAGTGCGCGAATGCGTGCATCACCGGTCCGGACATGTGCGGTCAGGGCGCCGGCGTGCGGCGCCAGCAGTTCGGCGACGTCCGAATCCAGGGTGTCGTCGGTGAAGAAGCCCTGTGCCCCGACCGTCAGCAGTGCGACCTCGACGTCGAGCAGCGCCCGGTCCAGCCCGGCGATGTCGTCGCGTTGACTGGCCGGCCACCAGCGCCGCAGCCAATGGCCGACGGCCAGGCGTCGCAGGCCGGCCGCGGAGCCCGGGATGAGGTCGACGCCGCGGAGGTCGACGTCACCCGCCGGGTGCTCGGCCACCGCCGAGAGCACCGCGACGTGTCCGGATTCGCCGACCACACGCCAAAGCCAGTCGGCGCGCGCCGCGTCGGTGAAGGTGATGCGGGTGGCCGCCTCCCAGCGCGGGTCATCAATGACCCAGGACAGCACCGCCCCACTGACTTCCAGCACCGCAATCAGTGGCGACGCCGGGAGTTGCTCGTCGGGGCCGGTGGCACCGGTGCTCCACAATCCTGACTCCGCCACCAGTTTCATCCGGCCACCTGCAGTTCCAGCATCGACTTGATCCGCTGCCGATGGTCGAGGCTCACCGAACGCGCGACACCGTCGAGTAGCGACCGCGCGTCGTCGACGTCTGCGCAGGGCTCCTGCCAGACATCGCGCCCGTGCAGCCGTGCCCAAAGCCGGCTCAGGTAGGGCTGGGAGTAGGCGGCCAGGTCGTCGACCACCTGACGTTGTCGTGGATGAATCGGCCCGCCGTCGGCAAGGTAGCGGCGGGCGTGCAGCACGTAGGCCTCTTTGCGCAGCCGCGACTGAATCTGCGCGGCCAATGCGTAGCGGTTGGTCATGGTTCGGTCCAAGGGGGCCAGTTCGACGGCGACTTCGATCCCGGCCACCAGGGTTGCCTGCTTGTCCTCGCCGAGCAGGCCCCACGGCGCGCAGGCCCGGTCGACTTCCTCCTCACACAGTAAGGGGATGTCTGGCAACGCATCTCGGTCCAGGGCGCGGCGGAGGGTGGCACGCACCCGATCCACCACGGTCCGGTCCAGGGGACGGTCGCTGGGGGAGCCGGCATTGACGGTGGGTGGTTGTTGTGGCGCAACCGAACTCAAGCCCAGTGCGACTATCGACCAGGGCAGCTCGCCAGATTCGACGCGCGCCAGTGCGCCGAGGTCGTATGCGGTGGTGGAGCCGGCCAGCATCGACCAGGCGCGCTGGCGTGCGATGACGGCACCGTGGTTGGGGGCGGGGCCCAGCGCCGTGCCCAGTGCGGTCCGGAACGCATCGATCGCCGCGCGGCAGGCCGAATCCGGTGCCCGCACGTCGCGCCAGCTTCGACTGAGTTGATCGGTAAGCGCGGCCACCACTTCCGGACTTGCCAGATATTCATGCAACACCTCGATCGCGGTGCGGTCGCGCCCCTGATGGATCTCGTGCAGCACCGTGGCCGGGGTTTCACGATCATCGGCCGCGGGCGGGCCCTTGGTGATCGCCAGCTCGAAGCACACCGGGAAGTACAACCCCTGGGCGTTTCCGCTGCGGATCCGCAGCTTGCGCCGCTCGGCTTTGAGCACATCGAACCATGCTGCTGCAGAGCATAATTGGACAGCGCTGCCAAGGATCGCGTCGTGCATCAACGTCGCGGTGGCCGGATCGACGACGGGCGCTGAATACTGGGGATTCGACCGCAACCGCAGCACCAGTGGATCGATGATGCGCTTGACGGTGCGACTCAACGGACCGCCGTCATCGCTGCTGGGCAGTTCGACCCCGGGGCCGATCGCGCGCCACGCCTGATCGATCACCGCGCGGCGGGGACTGCTCACCGCTACGGTCGTCGTCAACTGTGGATCCGCGCACATGTCAACAGGATAGGGGCATTGACGCGGATACTGATATTCCCAAAGTTGGGTTCGGTAGCCGATTGTCCCCGCGAGGCTGGCGCTATGAGCAAACCCAAGATGCTGGCCATCGGCGCCGAAGTTGCGCTGATCGCAACCACCCTGTGGTACCTGGTGATGCGCGACTTCCGGATCGCACTGGCCGGGATCGGGCTTGCTCTGGCCACGGTGAGTCTCATCGGCCACGCCAGCTACGCGGCACGACGGATGCCGGGGGTCGCTCGGATGGTCGGAGTGGGTACGGTGCGCACGGTCGAGGGCGGCGAGGCCGAACCTGGCGACGGTGAGCGCCAGATCTGGATCGAAGTGGCCAGCGTGCAGGGCGACACCTTCATCGGCCGACTAGGGCGTGTCTGCTTAATGTGAATGGTGTTTTGGCTGATGCTGTTTGGGTGATGCGGACGCATGCGATTTCTGATGATTTGTGGTCGCTGATCGTGGCGGTGTTGCCTGCGGGGCGGCGGCGTGGCCGGCCGTGGAACGATCATCGACGTACTCTGGAGGGCATTATCTGGCGTTACCGTACGGGATCTCCGTGGCGTGACCTGCCCGAGCACTTCGGTCCCTGGCAATCGGTGGCCGAGAGGCATCTACGCTGGTCGGTCGATGGCATCTACGCGCGGATCTTCGCGGCGATCGCCTCTGACCTCGACGCCGAGGACGCCGACCTGGGCGCACTGTTGTCGGTCGATTCGACCAGTGTGCGCGCCCACCGACACGCAGCCGGAGCGCGCTCCGGGCGCCGCACAGGGGGATCTGTCGAATTACAAGAAATATCTCGATGAGCCCGATGACCACGCCATTGGGCGTTCCCGCGGCGGGCTGACTACCAAGATCCACGCCTTGACCGACCAGCTGTGCAGTCCGGTCACCCTGGCACTGTCGGCCGGTCAAGCCGGTGATAATCCGATGCTTTGGCCATTGCTGGCCGCCCGGTGCAGCAACTCATACGCCCCGTTTCGCCTGCTGGCGGACAAGGCGTACTCCTATGACTCGACGCGGGCACAGCTGCGCCGGCTCAAGATCGCCCATACCATCCCCGAGCGCAGCGACCAGATCACCCGCCGCAAAGCCAAAGGCCGCAACAGAGGACGGCCTCCGGGGTTCTCAGGCCGAATCTACAAGCACCGTAACACCGTCGAGCGAAGCTTCAACCGGCTCAAACACTGGCGCGCGGTCGCCACCTGCTACGACAAATACGCCCTGACCTACCTCGGCGGTGTCACCCTGGCCGCCATCATCACCTACCACCGCGTCCGCAATTAGCAGACAGGACCTAGTGCAGGACGACGCGGAACCAGACACGGCGACATTGCGCCCCGGACTGGTGGTGTTGGTGGCGTTTGATCCCGCTGACCGCCAACAGCTTTCGCTGCCCGATGACGTATTGGCCGTTCGCGCCAGGGGTCTGGCCATCGGTTGACCATCAGCGTGCCCCGTCGACGGCGAAACTGACGACCGCACCCCAATACAACGGGCTGGCGCTGGCCTCGCCGTCGCGCCAGCGTCGCATTTGGGCGCGCTGCCAGCGATTTACGGCGCACCCGGCTTCGTCGGCCTCGTGGGCCGAGTCGATTGCGGCGACGATCTCGGTCATTGGGTCGGTGATCGGGTCTGCCGGATCGCCGTCCTCGGCGACGAACTGCCGATAAGCCGCGGTGGTGGGAAGCGACCACAGGGTGGCGGTCACCAGCTGCGCCCCGCCCAGGATGGTCGCCGCCACCAGTCCGGTTGCCTCATCGAATTGGTAGTCGCCGCCGGAGGCACAGGCCAGCAGCGCCACCCGCGGTGGCATCGACATCCGCAGCGCCATCAGATCCGAGGCGGTCAGCGGCCGGTGGTCGCCGATCGCGGGGGCATCCCCGGGTATTGCGGCACCACACGCCAGATGCAGCGCCGCATGGTCGGCATGTCCACCCTCGCTATCGGCCGAACTGGCATGCCCGACGTACAAGAGCCGACTTGGTTGTTGCATCAGCAATTTCGATAGCCAGTCCCGGTCGGCATCCCTGCGGCGGAACAGCTCACTGGGCGAGTCGACCGCCGGCAACACGGGGCGCCGTCGCATCAGTTCGGCAAAATGCCTGGCGAGCGGGGTTTCCTCCGACGGCCTGCCCAGCACCGATCCCAGTGCCGAGTCGGGCCGCTGGCCGGGCACGCGCGGGTCGAGTAGGAGTATCGGCGGGCCGTCTTTGCGGGCGGCCCATCGGGCCGGCACGCGCGCGGAGTGCACGATGTTCTGGGGCACCGCCAGAAGGATGTCGACCAACTCCATGAGCCGGTAGCCATCGGTGTATTCGGTGATGTCGGCAAGCTGCCAAGGGATCCGGACGGCCGCTCGGCCGCTGGCGGCGATCGCCTCCTGGCGAGCCCGCACCAACTCTTCCCGGGTGGGCCCCGCGGTCGGCAGCGCCAGCAGCCCCCAGGGCACCCGCGCCAGCCGGGCGCTGGGCGAGATGAACAGCACCGGCCGCGGCGATGCCGCGCACTCGGTCAGCAGTTGCCATCCGGGCGTGCCGATCAGCAGTACCCCCAGGATGAACGCGACCGTCAATTCGCTGTCCCGCGTTGCGAATGGGCCCCGGCAAAGTGCGCGTTCGATGGCCTCGCGCCGGTCCTCGTTGCCGTGGGGCTCGGGTAGTGCGTCGGTCAGTTCGGCCAAGGCCGCCAGCAGGATCGGCTCGTCCACCACCCAGTTGACGGTTCTGGATGGTTGGCCGACCACGCGCAGACTTGCGTAGGTGGTGATCCCGACGTCGGCGTAACGCAGCACTAGAGTGGGGCGGTCCGAGTCGTTCATGGCCAGGTGGACCAGACGGGCTCGGCGGACGTGACGGCACGACCGTAGCGTTGCAGCGCCAGCGCGCGATAGTGGCTCAGGATCGGCGGGGCGTCCGGTTGCATCTGCAAGGGCGGCAAGGGGCCCAGGCGTGTCAACGAGTTCACCCCCTGCCGTGACGTCCCTGCTGCGGCGGCGGCCGGTTCATCGGTGTCGACGAACGCCGGCGCGGTGGCGGTCGATGCCCACTCGCCCATGGCTTCGCGTGGCGGCGCGGGGCTAAAGGTTCCTCGGGCGCTGTGGTATTCGACCAGTTCACTGATCAGCTCGGTATTTTCCCACTCCCAGGCGACGGCGAACGCGCCGGCCAGAATCGGGGCCGAGACATGGCTTGCCCAGCGTGATCTCGCGTCAGCGTCAGCGATCGAATAGCGAACCGAGTCGACGGCGAGCGCCGCGGGAACCTTGAGTTCGGCGGCCTGTTCCAGCTTGCTCATCGCGCGCCAGTACCCCTCGGTGCCGATCTCACCGTGCAGCAGGCCGATTGACTCGGCTTGGCGGGCTTCGGTCTGCTGCAGTGTCTCCTCCGGATCGCCTGAGCCGTCGAACCCCAAGTCCGCCAGCGCGTCTGCCCGCCACACCGTGCCCAGATGACTGTCGAGTTGGGCGTACTGAAGCCAGCTGCTGCGAGGCGATGAGTCGAGCAGTTCCCGCGCCTGCGCGATCATCTCCACGGCTTGCGCGAAGCGGCCCCAAAAGATGGCTATCCAGCTGCGTTGCAGCAGAATGCGGTGCAGGTACAGGGGCCTTCCCAGGTCACGCCAATGCTTTTCGGCGTTCGCCCAGCATTGGTCGGCGGCCTCGAGCGCACCGCTGGCCAGTCGGGTAAGGCCAAGGTAGAGCCAGCAGCGGGCGACATCGTGTGCGCGCGCGTAGCGGGAGATGATCGGCTGCGCTTCAGAGACCAGCTGCTCGGTGGCCGCGTGGTCGCCGACCACCCAGTGCGCCGCCGCTCGTTCTAATTGTGTTCTGGCGAAGGCTAATTCCCATCCCCTGGCCTGCGCGCGGGCCCCGGCGCGTCGCAGCCACGGTTCCGCCTCCGACAATCTTCCTGTCTCGACGCAGAACCTGCCGTATGCGGTGGCCCCGTACACCCAAAGGTGATCGGAGTACTCGGCGTCGGAACCGGTGTCCGGCCGGTTCAGCGCTTCGAGTACGGATTCCCAATTCGGCACCGCGTGGGTGTGTAGATCGTCGTCCCACAACGCGCTTGCGCACAGAATCCGGGCGTGGGTGAGCAGGAGCCGGTGCTCACCGGCGACGTCGGGGAACTCCGCGCCGGCTGAGTCGGCCAGCGCGGTGAGTTGCTGCGCGGCGCCTTCGTGATCGCCCTCGGCCGCGCACAGGCCGATCTGCAGCAGTGCGGCGCGCCGGGAATAGCGGCAGATGAGGTGCCTGACTTCGGTGTCCGACAGCTGTATCTGGGCGGCCGCCTCCGGCAGGGTGCCGTCGAGAATCTTCGAGTAGATGGCCAAGCAGTCACGAATGCGCCGGACGCACTCGCGCACGCCCTCGGTCGCGCCGCGGGCCAGGTAGATCTCGCCCAGCTGCGCGAATGCCTGCAGTGCGAGGTCATCGCGATCGGCTTGTTCGATTTGCGGCAGCAGCGAGATCAGCAGCTCCCGGGCCGCGTCCTCGTCCGCGGCCAACGCCAGGCGCCGGGCGTGTTCGAGATCGCCGGAGATCGACACGGCTGCATCATAAGTCCGTTTTGACCGCGACAGACCGGACCGGTGGACAAGGGATGCTTGCCCACCGGCCGGCGCCCCCTGCATCAGCCGCACGTCACCTTGATGCTGAAGTCCTTGGTGATCATTCCGGCCATCGGGTTCTTCATGTCGGCACCTTGCACCTGGCCGGTGATGGTGTAGGTCTTGCCCTCCACCGCAACCTTGGCCGAGCCGACCTTGGCGCCCATGTTGTCGGTGACAGACAATGCGTTGCCGTCCACCACAAGCGCCAGCGACTCGACTCGCGGAGTGGCCTCATCGGTCATCACCACCGCCAGTGCCTGCTGGCCGCCGGCGGAGCCACTACCGATGTCGATCTTGCCGCCCTGCTTGACGCAGGTCACCGAGGCGGGGTCCAGGCCAGGAAGATTCGTGCCGCCCACCCGGACCTGCGTTCCGCCACCGCCGGTGGAGACACTTGATGCCGGGCTGGCTGAGTGGCCGCCGCTGGAGCAGCCCACCAGCGCCGATGCGCAGCCAATGGTTCCAATCGCAGCCGCGATAAAACGTTTCACTGGATTTCCTTCCATCATGCGCCGCCCTGGTGGCGCCGTCATGGGAGTAAGTACAGAACGCCCGGGTTGCTACCGATCCCAACTATTTGGCTCGACCGCCGTGGTGGTGGAGTGTGTGACTGTGATTGAGATTCAGACCGTAGACGCCGTCCAAGTGCTCACCCTCTCGTCCGGGCGGGTCAACGCCCTCGATGTCGAGCTGCTGACCGAGTTGACCGATGCGCTGCGCGAACTGGGCTCCTCACCCGGTGGCGCGCTGGTGCTCACCGGCGCCGGACGAGTGTTCTCTGCCGGGGTCGATCTGAACCGGGTGGTGCAGGGCGGGACCAGCTATACGGATCGGCTGATTCCGGCGTTATCGGACGCGTTTGACGCGATGTTCGGCTACCCGGGCCCTACCGTGGCCGCGATCAACGGTGCCGCCATCGCGGGCGGGTGTGTGATGGCATGCGCCTGCGACCGCCGACTGATCGGCGCCAAAGCCGCGATCGGTGCCTCTGAGGTGCTTGTCGGGGTGGCGTTTCCGGTGGTCGCGCTGGGGGTCATGCGCTACGCGTGCGGCGATCGCGCCGAGGAGGTGCTGCTCGGTGGTCGCAGCTATCGGGGAATCGAGGCCGTCTCCCGCGGGCCGTGATGCATCAAGTCAAGATGCCTGCGAAACCTGGTTCATGCATCAGGTAAGGAATGCCCGCGAAATCGGGGTCAGGTGGTGGTCTTGCTTTTGATGCGGATGCCGGCTTTGAGGGCGGGTAGAGCGGCGGGTATGGCGGCGAGGTAGAGCTGTTCGGTCTTGTCTTTGGCGAGTCTGAGCAGGGCGGCTTGCAGGTCGGCGATCTGGTGGGCGATCGCGGCGGGGTTGAGGCTGTTGCGGTAGGTGAGCAGCTCTGTTTGTTGGGCCGCTGAGAGGACTCCGGCGGCCAGCGGCCGGTCCAGGGGTCTGGGGCTTGTCGTAGAGCCGGCGGCGGTGACCGTCGCGGCTGCAGCCGTAGCTGATGGGTTTGATGGTGGGGGTCAGGTAGTTGAGCCGGTCGTTGACCAGGTGCCACAGCCGGTTGAGCACGGCGCGTTCTTCGTCGGTGTCGTAGCGGTAGTAGAACCCGTAGCGACGCACGAGGTGGTTGTTTTTGGACTCGATGGTGGCCTGGTCGTTCTTCTTGTAGGGCCGTGAGCGGGTGAAGAAGATCTCCATGTCCGCGGCCCACTTGATGACCGCCTTATTGAGGAATTCGGTGCCGTTGTCGAAGTCCAAACCCGTTACCTTATAGGGATTTTAGTAATTCCGGTTTTGAGGGCGCCCAGGATGTGGGGGTGGGCGTTGTTGCGCACCGTGCGGGTGAACACCCAGCCGATGTGCATGTCGGTGAGGTTGACCGTGCGGGCGAACTCACCTTTCAGTGTCGGGCCGCAGTGCGCCACGGTGTCGCCTTCGAAGAACCCCGGAGATTCTTCGGCCTCATCGCCTGCTTTGCAGATGGTGATCGAGGACCGCAGCAGCGGGGAGGGTTTCGTCGTCGACACACCCGAGATCTGGTCGCGGGCCTTGGCGCCGCGCAGGTAGCGGTCGATCGTGGCGCTGCTCATCGCCAACAGCTCGGCACGCACCGCCGGGCCGTAACGGTCACGGCCGTCCACCAGTTCGCCGTGGCGTTCTAGAGCATCCAACTGAAGTGCCATGGAAGCGGCCAGGTACCGGCCGCACTGCCCGCCTGAGGCCGCCCACACCTTCTGCAACACCTTGAGCGCATCCTAGGAGTACTTCGGATTGCGTTGCCGGCGAGTCCGTTTGGCGACCTGCCGACCCGCTCCCGGCGGCGCGGCCGCCGCCCTCAACCGCCGCCGGGCGTTGTCACGCGACCAGCCGGTGACCGCCACCACCTGATCCAGAATCTGCCCCTTGTCCGCCTTCGGCGCCCCACATACCCCCTGGCGAACTTCGCGGTGATCTCGGCCCGAGACGACATCGACAGCCCACTTCCCATGCCTGCTGAGGATCGACCGTTTCGCGGGCATTTTTACGTGATCCACCGAGGACGCTTCACGGGCATTTTCGTGATGCTTGCCGCGGACTTGCCCATGAGGTGGTCGCCGAGTATCTTCTGGGTGTCGCCACGGCGCAGGCGTCGGAGCTTGGCGATATCCCGGCCGACGCCTACCGCCACACCAAGGCACAGCTGCGGGCTCCGGCTCAGGCACGGATGCGCGACGGTGGCGATATCGAGCGTGAAGTCCGTCAGATCTGGGGTTCGGCGCAGGCCCAGCAGCGCATCGCCGGCTATCTGGAGCGGCTGCGGCGGCGCTGACCGATAGCGCGGATGCGGCAGGGGGGAGGAACTATTCCTCGACCGTCACCCCACGCCGGACGCGCCGGCGCCGGTGTGAGGTCTTGCCGGTCGGGCGACGATTTCGCAGCCCACCGTGAGCGGTCGCATCCTCGCCCTGCGCCTCGGGTTCTGCGGTCTCTTCGGCCGCTTCGGCTACTTCAGCCTCTTCGGCCTCGACAGGCTCTTCGCCGTCGGACGCCTCGTCGGCTTCCTCGGCCTCGTCGGCCTCGTCGACGTCATCGCCTTCGCCGCCCTTCTTGCGGCGGCGGCGCTGCTTGGGTTCTTTCACCTTGATCGGTTTGGGCGGTGGCGGCGGCAATTCCGCGACAAACGACAGGTAGAACGCGAAGAAGCCGAGTACTGCAATGGCGGCAGCGGCCCCGTAGATCCCGAACAGCCATTGCCCCACCGAGTCCAGGCTGAGCCAGATCTCGCTGATGGCGGTCCCGATAATCAGCACCCCGGCCAGCACGTGCGCCACGATCGACCAGGTCCGAATCGATAGCGCCAGCGCAGGGGTGCCAAGTTCCGGCTTGCGGGTACGCAGCAGGGTGAACACCACCGGCAGCGCGGCCAGGCCGAACAGGGCGCCCGCGGTGATCCGGAGCCCGGTCCCCAGCGAGTGGGCGGTATCGCCCATCAATTCGGGCCAACGGGGCAGAACGAAGAAGAAGTAGAGGACGCCTGCGCCGATCGAAAACGACGCGTGCCACAGCATGGCAACCTTGCGCCCCATACCCCTCCTCGTACTGTGAGCCGGAGCCAGTCAAGCTGACCAGCCCACACTGTCCGCCCGCGCCTCGGCGCGGGCGCGACCATTGCGGAGGATGCGGGATTTGAACCCGCGAGGGCTATTAACCCAACCCGCGTTCCAGGCGAGCGCCATAGGCCACTAGGCGAATCCTCCGCCGATATGGTAGCCGCTGTCTCGGCGCCCGTGTTCCGCGGCCGCCGACGAATGTCTCCGCGGAGGTATTAGACTCGCGGCAGGACCCCGCGCGGCGTCTATCCTGTGAACTCCCCCAGGGCCGGAAGGCAGCAAGGGTCAATGGGCTCTGTCGGGTGCGCGGGGTCCCCCTTTGTCCGGGGCGGCCCACCAGGTGCCAACCAGCAAGAACTGGCCTGCAACCGCTCACGACCTGAATGTTTGATCCACGGTTTTCGACGGTGAAAGGGCCGCATGGTCTCGTTCGATTCGCTCAGCCCTGAAGAGCTAACCGCTTTGCATGTCCGCCACGAGCAGGACTACGCAAACCTGCGCGGTAAAGGCCTGTCCCTGGATCTCACCCGAGGCAAGCCGTCTTCTGAGCAGCTGGACCTGTCCAATCAACTGCTGAGCCTGCCCGGTGGCCAGTACTACCGCGACCCCGAGGGCCTCGACACCCGCAACTATGGCGGCCTGCATGGCCTGCCGGCGCTGCGCGCCATCTTCGGCGAGTTGCTCGGCATCCCGGTCCAGAACTTGATCGCGGGCAACAACTCCAGCCTGGAGCTGATGCACGACGTGACCGCGTTCTCGATGCTTTATGGCGGGGTCGACTCGCCCCGGCCTTGGGTAAAGGAGCCGGACGGCATCAAGTTCCTGTGCCCCGTTCCCGGCTATGACCGCCATTTCGCCATCACCGAAACGATGGGCGTGGAGATGATCCCCGTCCCGATGCTCGAGGACGGCCCCGACGTCGATCTGATCGAGGAACTGGTCGCCGTCGACCCTACGATCAAGGGCATGTGGACCGTACCGGTGTTCGGCAACCCCACCGGTGTCACGTATTCCTGGGAAACGGTGCGCCGGCTGGTGCAGATGCAGACGGCGGCACCGGACTTCCGCTTGTTCTGGGACAACGCCTACATGGTGCACACCCTCACGCCGGACTTCATCCGGCAGGTTGACGTGCTGGGGCTGGCGGCCAAGGCCGGCAATCCGCACCGGCCCTACGTTTTCGCATCCACGTCGAAGATCACCTTCGCCGGCGGCGGCGTCAGCTTCTTCGGCGGGTCGTTGGGCAACATCGCGTGGTATCTGCAGTACGCCGGAAAGAAGTCGATCGGTCCGGACAAGGTCAACCAGCTGCGGCACCTGCGGTTTTTCGGAGACGCCGACGGCGTACGCCTGCATATGCGCCGCCACCAGCAGATATTGGCGCCCAAGTTTGCGGTGGCGCTCGAGATCCTCGATCAGCGGCTCAGCGATTCCAAGATCGCGTCGTGGACCGAGCCCAAGGGCGGGTATTTCATCAGCCTCGATGTGATGCCGGGGACCGCGCGCCGCACTGTGGCGTTGGCCAAGGACGCCGGGATTGCCGTGACCGAGGCGGGCGCGTCGTTCCCGTATCGCAAGGATCCCGAGGACAAGAACATCCGGATCGCGCCGTCTTTCCCGTCGCTGCCCGATCTGAGCGACGCGGTCGATGGTCTGGCGACCTGTGCCTTGCTCGCCGGCACCGAGGCCTTGCTGGCCCGCCCGTAGTTCCTGCTCGGACCAGTGGATTCCGCAATAGTCCGCCAGCCTGAGTAGCCTGCTGACCGTGGCTCTCTACCGCAAATATCGTCCGGCGACCTTCGCGGAGGTGGTGGGGCAGGAGCATGTCACCGAACCGCTGTCGATCGCCCTGGAGGCCGGCCGGATCAACCATGCGTACCTGTTCTCCGGGCCGCGCGGCTGCGGCAAGACGTCGTCGGCGCGCATCCTGGCGCGGTCCTTGAACTGCGCGCAGGGCCCCACGGCCACGCCGTGTGGAACCTGCGAGTCCTGCCAGGCCTTGGCGCCCAGCGCGCCCGGCAGCATCGACGTGGTCGAACTCGACGCGGCCAGTCACGGCGGTGTGGACGACACCCGGGAATTGCGGGATCGCGCGTTCTACGCGCCCGCGCAGTCGCGGTACCGCGTGTTCATCATCGACGAGGCGCACATGGTGACCACCGCCGGTTTCAACGCGCTGCTCAAGATCGTCGAAGAGCCCCCCGAACACCTCATCTTCATCTTCGCCACCACGGAACCGGAGAAGGTGCTGCCCACCATCCGGTCGCGCACCCACCACTACCCGTTCCGCCTGCTGCCGCCGCGCACCATGCGAGGTCTGATCGAGCGGATTTGTGAGCAGGAGGGCGTGGTCGTTGACGAGGCGGTGTATCCGCTGGTGACTCGCGCCGGCGGTGGTTCCCCGCGTGACACGCTTTCGGTGCTGGACCAGCTGGTGGCCGGGGCGCAGAGCAACCATGTGACCTACCAGCGAGCACTGGGACTGCTGGGGGCCACCGACGTCGCGCTGATCGACGACGCCGTGGATGCGCTTGGCGCCGGGGATGCCGCGGCGCTGTTCGGGGCGGTCGAATCGGTGATCGACGCCGGGCACGATCCTCGTCGTTTCGCCACCGACCTGCTGGAGCGATTCCGCGATCTCATCGTGCTCCAAGCGGTTCCCGACGCCGTGTCTCGTGGGGTTGTGGACGGCCCCGAAGATGTGCTGGATCGGATGCGGGAGCAGGCGGCGCACCTCGGGTCGGCGACGCTGACTCGCTACGCCGAGGTCGTACAGGCCGGGCTGGGCGAGATGCGCGGCGCGACGGCACCCCGGCTGCTGCTGGAGGTGGTGTGTGCCCGGCTGCTGCTGCCCTCGGCCAGCGACGCCGAATCGGCGCTGTTGCAGCGCATCGAGCGGATCGAGACCCGGCTAGCCATGTCGATACCGGCCGGCGCGGGAGCCACCTCGGCCCCAGCGCCGGAAGCGCCGGCCGCGCCGCGGGCGACGACCTCCGCCCGAGCGGAGGCCAAAGAGATGGTCAGGCAAAGCATGCGCCGGCCGGCACCGCCAGAGCCCAAGTCCGCGCCAGAGCCGCCGCCGGCTCCCGAACCCCGATCGGCTCCCGAACCCCGGCGGGCGCCCGAACCCCGGCCGGCTCCGGTTCCCGAACCGGTCGCGGCTCCCGGGGAGCTCAATGCCGCCGCGGTTCGCAGCATGTGGCCGACCGTGCGCGAGAAGGTGCGCCAGCGCAGCCGCACCACCGAGGTGATGCTCGCCGCTGCCACCGTTCGTGCGCTCGAAGACAACACGCTGGTGCTGACCCACGACTCGGCGCCGCTGGCCCGGCGGCTGTCCGAGCAGCGCAACGCCGACGTCATCGCCGAGGCGCTCAGAGATGCGTTGGGAGTCAACTGGCGGGTGCGCTGCGAGGTGGGCGCCGCGGAGCCCGCCGCAACCCCGACGCCGGCCAAGGCCGCGGCTCCGGCGGCGGATCCCGTTGCCGTCGATTCCGCCCGGCGTGAGGAAGAGGAAAGCCTGCTGGCCGAAGCCGGCCGCAGCGACCCGTCAGAGCCGCGCCGCGACCCCGAGGAAGTGGCGCTCGAACTGCTGCGCAATGAGTTGGGTGCCCGTCGCATCGACAACGCCTGACCGCGTGGTGTCGCGACCGGTGGGCACGCTGATGCCTATTTCCGGCGGCGACGAAGCAGCAGCAGGCCTACCAGGATGCCCACCACAAACATGGCGCTCAGCAGCAGCCACATGGGCGACTCGACGGTGACCCACAGCAAGTGCATTCGCGAGCGCTCGCGGTTCTGGGCGATGAAGATCGTCGTCAACGCGATGAGGATCAGCGCGCCCCAGTGTCGTACCGCAAACCTTCCGGCTCGGCGCCCAATCGAACTTGCAGCGGTATCGTCCGGCGACATGGCGATCTCCTCCTAGGCTGTCCACCACGGCCGCAGTGGCAGGTCATCTTCGCCCCAGGTGTCGACGTTGGCGGCGAGCACGTGATGCAGCTGCAGGTTGTTGCGCTCAAATGCCACTCGCGAGGCCGCCATGTACAGGCCCCATACCTTGGCGATGGGCAGTCCGACTTCGGCTACCGCCGCGTCCCAGTGCTCGACGAGGTTGTGGCACCAGTCGCGCAGCGTCAACGCGTAGTGCTGCCGCAGGTTCTCCTCGTGCAGCACCTCGAAGCCGACTTCCTGGATCTCGGTGATGATGCGTCCGGAGCCGGTCAGCTCCCCGTCCGGGAAGACGTAGCGGTCGGTGAACCCGCCGGCAAAGGACGTCGACTTGTTGTCGTGGCGGGTGATGCAGTGGTTGAGTAGCAGGCCGCCGGTGCGCAACTTGGACTTGAGGAAGCCGAAATAGGCGGGATAGTTCCGCACGCCGATGTGCTCGGTCATGCCGATCGACGAGACGGCATCAAACCCGGTCTCCACCACGTCCCGGTAGTCGCAGTGGCGCACCTCGGCCAGCTGCGCCAACCCCTCGTCGGAGATCTTCTGTTGTGCCCACGTGGCCTGCTCGGCCGACAGCGTGGCGCCGATGACCCGGACCCCGTGGCGCGCGGCGTAGCGCACCATCCCGCCCCAGCCGCACCCGACGTCGAGTAAGCGATCGCCCGGCTGCAGCCGCAGCTTCTCGAAGACCAACCGGTACTTGTTCTCCTGAGCCTCTTCCAGGGTTGCCTTTTCATTCGGATAGACCGCGCAGGTATAGGTCATCGACGGCCCGAGCACCCACTCGTAGAAGGTGTTCGAGACGTCGTAGTGGTGGTGGATGGCCTCGGCGTCACGGGTTTTGCTGTGCAGGACACCCTCGGCCATCCGGCGCCACCGCGGCGGCGTCTCCTGCGGCGGCGGCGCGATCGGCAACAGATGCTCCACCCCGATCGAGCGCACCACGTTGGCCAGCACCCGCGCTGACGGCCGTTTGAACTCGACCCGGTCGGTCAACGCTTTGAGCAGCTCATACGGATCGCCGGGATGCACACCGTGGGGCTGTAGGTCCCCCGATACGTAGGCCCGGGCGAGGCCGAGTTCCCCCGGCGCCGTCGCCAGGTAGGTGGTGCCGCGGGGGGAGGTGAGCTCCAACCCCATTTCCGCGTCGTTGCAACCGGCGGTGCTGCCGTCATACGCGCTGAACTTCAGTGGCTGGCCGCCGGTCGCGGTGAAGATCGCCAGGACCTCGGCAATACTCAGTCTGCCGCCGTTGGCATTCGGGGGCTGGTTGGCTTCTTTCGTTGCAGTCATCGTCGTTGCACCGCCTTTGCGTAGAGATCGAGCAGACGCGAATCTGGATCGTAGGTTTTTTTCACCGTTTTGTACGACTCCCCGCCGTACAACTCATCGAACTCTTCTCGGGTGTAGTAACTGTCGGAGTAGAGCGACTTGTGTCCGTTGAGCTCGCTCACCTTTGTCTCTATCTCCCGGTTGGTTGCCCCCTCGGTGGCGCCGGCCGGCACCGAGGACCAGAAGCCGATATTGACGTAGCTGTGGTCCGGCCGGATCGGATACAGCGGCCAGCCGTCATTGTCACGAAGCCGTAAGGGGCACAGCCAAATCGGTGCGATGGGTACCGTTTCCAAAAACCATGTCACGAAGTCCTGGGTGCGCTCGATGGGAACCTCGACATCCTGCACCACTCGCTCTCGCGGGGGGCGCCCGTGGCGCTTCTCGATCCTGTCGGCGATTCCAAAGCGCTGGTCGAGTTCCACCAGCTTCCAGTAGGCGCTGCTGCGCCGGTACCGCCGCGGCCACCAGCGCCGCAGCGTCGGGTTCTGCGCGCCGAACGCACGCGAGCACCAGAACCAGTCGGTGTCCCAGCGCCAGAAGTAGTCGTGGATGGTCAGGCGGTCCGCTTTGACGCCGCTCTCGTGCTGGATCGACCGGTAGTAGATGTCTTTTCCGGTGTAATCGCTGACCGGGCCCGGCGTTGCGGTCCGCACACCGACACACAGGTAGCTTTCGTCGGCGCTGAAGACCACGCCTTCCAGGTAGTCCACCGCCATCCCGTCCAGGCCCCCGGTATCGACAATGCGCTCCATCGCCGCGACCAGTGCCCGCAAGGTGTCGAATCGGATGTGCTGCAACGCCACAAAGGGCTTGACCGGCTCCAGCAGGATCTTGAGCCGAGTCGAATAGCCCAGCGTGCCATAGGAATTAGGGAAGGCTCGATACAGATCGGCGTGCCGGTCAGCCGATACCGTCAGCAATTCGCCCGCGCCGGTGAGGATGTCCATTTCGAGCACCGACTCGTGCGGCAGGCCATTGCGAAACGATGCCGACTCGATACCCAAGCCGGTGACTGCGCCGCCGAGCGTAATGGTCTTCAACTGCGGAACCACCAGTGGCGACAGACCGTGCGGCAGCGTGGCTGCGACCAGGTCCTCATATGTGCACATGCCGGCCACGTCGGCGGTGCGGGCGTCGGGATCGATGCTGATGACACCGGTCAACCCGGAGGTGTCCAGACCCCGAACATCGCGTTTGGCGCGGGCGCGGAACAGGTTTGAAGTGGGTTTGGCCAACCGGACCGTTGCGGTCGTGGGAATGGATCGATAGCTAGCCAGCAATCGCTCTACGCCCGATGTGTGGGCGGACAGTCCAGATCCAGTACCAGGCACCACATATATCGTAGTCATCGACCACAGCCCCTGCATCCGTGTGTGGGCTGCACCGCGATTCATGACAGAGGAGTTGCGCCTGATGGGACAGGTGAGCGCAGCCAGCACGATCTTGATCAATGCTGAGCCTGCGGCCGCTCTTGCCGCAGTGGCCGATTATCAGAACGTTCGTCCGAAAATTCTTTCCCCGCAATACAGCGAGTACCAGGTGCTCGAAGGGGGTCAGGGACAGGGCACCGTCGCAAAGTGGCGACTGCAGGCGACCAAGTCGCGCGTCCGTGACGTGCAGGTCGGCGTGGATGTCGCAGGCCACACGGTGATCGAAAAGGATGCGAACTCATCCATGATCATCAACTGGACGGTGGCTCCGGCGGGGCCGGGCTGCAGCGTGACCGTCAAGACCACCTGGAACGGCGCCGGTGGGGTCAAGGGCTTCTTCGAGAAGACGTTTGCCCCGCTGGGTTTAAAGAAGATCCAGGGTGAAGTGCTGGCCAACCTCAAGTCCGAGCTGGAAAGCTAGCGCGCCTGGCCCTGGCTGGCCAGAAAGCCCGCGACCCCGCGGACCAGCGCGTTGGCGTACTTCTGCCGCCCTTCGGGGGACTCCATCAGCGCCGAGTCCGCGGGGTTCTTCATGTTGCCCAGCTCGACCAGGATCGACGGGTACTGGGCCAGGTTCAGCCCCGCTAGATCCGAACGCCCGTACAAGCCGTCCTGCCCGATGTAGTTGGCCGGCGGAATACCCGAGGCCCGCAACTGGTCGCGCATGACCCGCGCGAACTGCACCGAGGGACCGGCCTGTGCCGCGTTCAGCGGCGGGGACGAGTAGTTGACGTGAAAGCCGCGGCCGGTGGCCGGGCCGCCGTCGCCGTGCAGGCTGACGACCGCGTTGGGATGTAACGCGTTGGCTGTGTTGGCGCGTTCGTCGATGCACGGACCCAGCGCGTTGTCGTTGCCGCGGGAGAGCGCCGTTCGTACGCCCAGCGCGTTCAGCGCGGCGCGCAGTCGCAGGGCGGTGTCCCAGGTGAACGTGTGCTCCGGGTAACCGCTGTTGCTCGATGTCCCGCTGGCCTGGCAGTCCTTGGTGCCGCCCCGGCCGGTGGGGACCTGACGCCCGATCGATGCGTCGTTGGCGCCGTTGTGCCCAGGGTCGATGAAAACGACCATGCCGGCGATGTTGGAAGGGGCTGCGGCCGCCGTTGGAAGCAGGGGTGTCAACGCCGCTACGAGCGTCCCGATGACCATGGCGATCCCGACACGCGGGCTGACTCCTACGTCCACTGCGCAACGGTAACGCCGCGCCGTCTAGGCTGGATGTTTCAAATCGCCATACAACCGCAGGCGAAACCAACTCGAGACCAAGATGCTAGGGGACTGTCATGCAACCCGGCGGCGACATGTCGGCACTGCTCGCTCAAGCACAGCAGATGCAGCAGAAGCTACTGGAAGCCCAGCAACAGCTGGCCAATTCCGAGGTACACGGTCAAGCCGGTGGCGGCTTGGTCCAGGTCGCTGTCAGGGGCAGCGGCGAACTGGTCGGGGTCACGATCGACCCCAAGGTGGTCGACCGTGACGACATAGAGACGCTGCAGGACCTGATCGTTGGTGCCATGCGCGATGCGTCTCAGCAGGTGACCAAGATGGCGCAGGAGCGCCTGGGTGCGCTGGCCGGCGCGATGCGCCCGCCCGGTGCGCCCGGTGCCCCAGGAGCGCCGGGAATGCCGCCACGGCCGGGTGCGCCGGGAATGCCAGGTATGCCGGGTGCCCCGGGCGCACCGGGTATGCCAGGCATGCCGGGTGCCCCGGGGGTCTGACCGGCCCCGGCATGTTCGAGGGACCCGTTCAGGATCTGATCGACGAGCTCGGCAAGCTGCCGGGCATCGGCCCCAAGAGTGCCCAGCGCATCGCGTTTTACCTCTTGTCGGTTGAGCCGCCGGACATCGACCGGCTGACCGCCGTGCTGGCCAAGGTCCGGGACGGGGTGCGCTTCTGCGCCGTGTGCGGGAACGTCTCGGATGACGAGCGTTGCCGCATTTGCTCGGACCCGCGCCGGGACGGGTCCCTGGTCTGCGTCGTCGAAGAGCCCAAAGATATCCAGGCCGTCGAGCGAACCCGCGAATACCGCGGTCGCTATCACGTGCTGGGCGGGGCGCTCGATCCGCTTTCCGGGATCGGTCCCGAGCAGCTGCGAATCCGCGAGTTGCTGACTCGCATCGGTGATCGGGTCGACGGCGTCGATATCACCGAGGTGATCATCGCCACCGACCCCAATACCGAGGGCGAGGCGACGGCCACCTACCTGGTGCGGATGCTGCGCGACATCCCCGGCCTGACCGTCACCCGGATCGCGTCGGGGCTGCCGATGGGTGGTGACCTGGAGTTCGCCGACGAACTCACCCTGGGCCGCGCGCTGACCGGCCGCCGCGCGATGGTCTGAGTTCGGCGGGCGGCGCTAGCGCGCCGACAACCGCTCTCGGCGCAACAATTCCACTTCCGGTAGCTCCAGCGGCGCCAGCGCTCCGACCACCTTGCTCAGCAGCAGGTCGGCCAGCTCGGGGTTGCGGGCCAGACACGGCCCGTGCATGTAGGTCGCGACCACGCTGCCCTGGACGACGCCGTCAAAGCCATCGCTCGCCCGGTTGCCCGCGCCCTTGACCACCGCACCCAACGGCGATGCCGCTGGGCCCAGAACGGTACCTCCGCGGTGATTTTCGAAACCCGTGAGCCGCTGGGTCAACCCGGGCAGCAATGGCTTGCTGATCAGCTCACCGATGGTGCGGGTCGATTGCGGAGAGGTGGTCGCATCGAGCAGGCCGACACCGTCGACACGTTCGCCCGATGAGGTTTCATACCAATGCCCGAGTACCTGGACAGCCGCACAGATCGCCAGCACGGGTGCGCCCCGGCCGGCCGCGCGCTGCAGTCCCGGGTGCTGCAGCAGGTGCCGGGTGGCCAATCGCTGCGCGTAATCTTCCGCGCCGCCGAGCGTGTACAGGTCCAAGGAATCCGGTACCGGGTCGGAAAGGGTGATCTCGACGATCTCGGCGGGGATGGCCCGCCGGCGTAGCCGTTGGCGCAGCACGACGGCGTTGCCGCCGTCACCGTAGGTACCCATCACGTCGGGCAACACCAGGCCGATCCGGACCACAGAGTCAGCCATTGCGCGTCAACCTCCGCTGCAGCTGGAGGAACGCGGTGTAGTTGGCGACCACCTCCACCGGTCCCGGCGGGCAAGACTCGATGGCCGCCACTGTGTCGTGCACCAGGGTGTGCTGCACGCCCGCGTAGCCCAGGCGCACCGCCAGGTCGGTGCCGCGCTCACCGGCGGCCACCACCGGGGTCGTTTTGAACACCTCGGCGAAATGTTCGAAGCGCACATCCCACAGCCAGGACAGATCCTCGCCGTCGGGCACTTGTCCGTTGACGGAGATGACCACTCCGGCGGCACGTTCGTCCACCATCGACAGCGCTTCCTGCCAGCCGGCCGGGTTCTTGGCCAGCAGGATCCGTGCTTGGTGGCGGCCGAGAGCGAAGCTGCGGTAACGGCCGGCGACCTCGTCGACCTCGGCGACCGCGGCCACTGCCAACGCCGGATCCGCGCCCAACGCGACGGCGGCCGCGACCGCTTGGGTGGCGTTTCCCCGGTTGACCGCGCCGGGCAGCGCCAGCCGCATCGGCAGCGCCAGCCCGTCCGGCCCGTACACGGCTTCGTCATCGAACCACCACTGTGGGCTGGGCCGTTTGAAATCGGCGCCGGTGGAGTACCAGTGCCCGGGTTCGCGAACGATGACCTCGCCGCTGCGCGGGCAGCTCACCGAGTCGTTCGACCAGGAACCGCTGGCGGCCACCCACACCACGTTGGGGCTGTCATAGGCCGCTGAGGTCATCAGGACGTCGTCACAGTTGGCCACCACCACCGCGTTCGGGTGGCGGGCCAGGCCGGCCCGCAGGGTGCGTTCGATCACGTTGATCTCACCGACCCGGTCCAGCTGATCCCGGGACAAGTTCAGGAGCACCAGGACCGCCGGCTCGACGGCGTCCGATACGCGCGGGACGTGCATCTCGTCGACTTCCAGCGCCGCGAGTCCGGCACGACGGTCGGCGGCCAGCGCGGCCACCAGGCCGGCGTCCATGTTGGCGCCCTCGGCGTTGGTGGCGACGGCGCCAAGGGTGCTCAGGGCGGCCGCGGTCATCCGGGTGGTCGTCGATTTGCCGTTGGTGCCGGTGATGACGACGGTGCGCCGACCGCTCGCGAGCTGGCGCAACACCGAGCGGTCCAGGGTCATTGCGACCAGGCCGCCGATCATCGCACCGGCTCCGCGACCGGTGACTCGAGACGCCCAACGCGCGCTCGAACCTGCGGCGAGGGCTAGCCGGGCACGGGCGGTTATCACCCGGGCAGTTTAAGGGCGATCGCAACCTTGGCGCTGGGGGCCGAGTGCAGCGGGTCGTGGCCAAGTAACGGGCCGTCCCCAAGTTGAGGCCGACACGAGGCGCAACGACGCCGGTGATGTCGGCCCGACGTGCCATTCTCATCGTGTGAGCCAGAACTGGGGACGGCCGGCCAGCCACCCGGGTGAGGGTTGGGCCGTCGTCGATGTCGAGACCTCGGGATTTCGGCCGGGGCAGGCCCGGGTCATCAGCGTCGCCGCGCTTGGGCTGGACTCTGCCGGCAATGTCGAGCATTCCGTGGTCAGCCTGCTCAATCCCGGGGTGGATCCCGGCCCGACCCACGTGCACGGTCTGACCGCGGCGATGCTCGAAGAGCAGCCCCAGTTCGCCGACGTTGTCGGTGATCTGACCGAGCTACTGCGCGGCCGCACGCTGGTGGCCCACAATGTCGCGTTCGACTACTCGTTTTTGGCCGCTGAGGCTGAAATCGCAGATGCCGAGCTGCCGGTCGATTCCGTCATGTGCACGGTCGAGCTGGCCCGGCGGCTGGAACTCGGAATCGACAACCTCAAGCTGGAGACGCTGGCCGCACATTGGGGCGTGACCCAGGAACGGCCGCACGACGCTTTCGACGACGCGCTGGTCTTGAGCGGGATCCTGGCGCCGGCGCTGCAACGGGCGCGCGAACGCGACGTTTGGTTGCCGATTCATCCGGTCACCCGGCGCCGGTGGCCCAATGGCCGGGTGACCCACGACGAACTGCGGCCGCTCAAGGCGCTGGCCTCCCGGATGCCCTGCCCATACCTCAACCCGGGCCGCTACGTCTGCGACCGGCCGCTGGTCCAGGGCATGCGGATAGCGCTGGCCGCCGAGGTGGGCCGAACCCATGAGGAGCTCGTCGAACGGATCCTGCATGCCGGCCTGGCCTACAGCGATGGCGTCGACCGGGAGACGTCGCTGGTGGTGTGCAACGAAGACGCCCCCGAGCAGGGCAAGGGCTACCAGGCCCGGCAGCTGGGTGTGCCCGTGCTTACCGACACGCAGTTCATGGATCGGGTTGGCTGCGTGCTCGGCGGCACCAGCGCCGAGAAATTCACCGACCACACCCTGGTCGAAGAACAGTTCGCGCTGTTCTGAGGCCCACACCCTTGTACCACTACGGATGTAGTGATATGGTCGCGCCATGAGTACCACTACATCCGTAGTGCGCAAATCGTCTTGGCAGAGCGCCTACCGTCGTCACGGCTATTTCTTCCGCCAGGCGGCCATGCTGACCATCTCGCTCGGGTTCGCGTTGCACGTGTATCGGGTGATCTTCGGAGACGAGCTCACCCTGAAATACGTGGCGACCGTGACCACGGACCGGATCCTGATGATCCCGATGACGTATGCGGCCATCACCGGCATCCTGGTGTGGCCCCGGGTGCGGTTCGCCAATGGGCGACATCGGGCCTTCTTCACCGCATCGATCGTCTACATCGCCGGTAGCGTGCCGCTGCACATCTACATGTCCTATGTGGTCCGGGATCTGTCCATCGTCAGCTGGTTTCCCATGTGGTTCAGCTACCTGCTGTTGATCGCGGTGTACCCGGCATTCCTGACGATGTTCTGGCGGTTGCGCTACAAAGACTGATGCCGCCGAATCCGCAACGCCGTGCCCAGATCCTCGACGCCGCGATCGACATCCTTGCCGACGTCGGTGTTGGGGGGCTTACGCATCGGCAGGTGGACGATCGCGCGGATCTGCCCGCCGGCACCACATCGAACTACTTCCGCACGCGTCAGGCCCTGCTCGAAGCCACGGCATCGCGCACCGTCGATCTGCATTGGCAGCGAGTGCAGGTGCTGCGGTCCGCGGTCGGGTCGTTGTCCCGAGACGGCGTCAAGGCGTTGATGACGAAGATGCTCACCGACCCCGATGAACAGTTCCGCCGCAACACCCTGGCGAGGTTCGAGCTGTTCATGGAGGGCACGAGACGGCCCGAGCTGCAGCCGTTCCTGGTGGAGTTGCAGCATGCCGCGGTGAAGTCGGCAACCCTGATCTTCGAGGCCGCGGGCTTTGCCCCGACGCCCGAGCGGATGGATCAGTTGAGCCGATTGCTCAACGGCTACGTATTCAGCCACCTCACCCTGCCCGGCGACGACGACCCGGCCGCACTGGTCGACCGGCTGCTACCCGCGTTCTTCGACGCTTAGCGCGACGCCCGGTTGATCGCCGACACGACGGCCCGCAGTGACGCGGTGGTGATCGACGGCGCGATGCCCACGCCCCACACCGTCTTGCCGGCCACGGAGGCCTCCACGTACGCCGCCGCCTGAGCGTCGTCGCCGGCGCTCATCGCGTGCTCGGAGTAGTCCAACACGGCCACGTCGAACCCGACGGTGCCCAGCGCGTGAACGAACGCGGCCAGCGGACCGTTGCCCGAGCCACTGATCTCGGTCTCTTTGCCGTCGAGCTTGACGGTGGCGTCGATGCTGGTGGTGCCGCCATCTTTCTCGGCGGCAATGACGCGCTGTTTGATCCGTTCCAGCGGGCGCACCGGCGCCAGGTACTCCTCGGCGAACGCGTCCCACATCTCTTTGGGTGAGACCTCGCCCCCTTCGCCCGCGCTGCCCTCGGCGATCTCTTGGATCGCACACGAGAACTCGATCTGCAGCCGTCGTGGCAGGGCCAGGCCGTGGTCGGCCTTCATGATGTAGGCCACCCCACCCTTGCCGGACTGCGAGTTGACCCGGATCACCGCTTCGTAGGTGCGCCCGACGTCCTTGGGGTCGATGGGCAGATAGGGCACCTGCCACAGCATGTCGTCCATGTCGGAATCGGCGGCATCGGCATCGAACTTCATCGCGTCCAGGCCCTTGTTGATGGCGTCCTGGTGGCTGCCGGAGAACGCGGTGTAGACCAGGTCGCCGCCGTAGGGGTGACGTTCGGGCACCGGCAACTGGTTGCAGTACTCCACGGTGCGCCGGATCTCGTCGATGTTGGAGAAATCGATCTGCGGATCTACGCCGCGGGAGAACAGGTTCAGCGCCAGGGTCACCAGACACACATTGCCGGTGCGCTCGCCGTTGCCGAACAGACAACCCTCGATCCGGTCGGCGCCTGCGGCGAAGCCCAATTCGGCTGCGGCGACGGCGGTTCCGCGATCGTTGTGGGGATGCAGGCTCAGAATGACCGACTCCCGGTTGGCCAGGTTGCGGCTCATCCACTCGATCGAGTCGGCGTAGACGTTCGGAGTGGCCATCTCCACGGTGGCGGGCAGATTGAAGATGATCGGGTTTTCCGGGGTGGGCTGGATGACTTGGCCCACGGCGTCGCACACCTGTTTGGCGTATTCCAGCTCGGTGCCCGTGTAGGACTCCGGTGAGTACTCGAAGCGCCACCGGGTGTCGGGGTATTTGGCGGCTTCCTCGACGCATCTGCGGGCGCCCTCGGTCGCGATCGCCTGTACCGCGGCCCGGTCGGCGCGGAACACCACGCGGCGCTGCAGGATCGACGTCGAGTTGTAGAAGTGCACGATCACCTTCGACGCCCCAGCGCACGCCTCGAACGTGCGCTCGATCAGCTCGGGGCGGCACTGAGTCAGCACCTGGATGGTGACGTCGTCGGGAATGGCGCCTTCGGTGATGATCTCGCGGACGAAGTCGAAGTCGGTCTGGCTGGCCGAGGGAAAGCCGACCTCGATCTCCTTGTAGCCCATCCGAACCAGCAGGTCGAACATGCGCCGCTTGCGGGCCGGGCTCATCGGATCGATCAGCGCCTGGTTGCCGTCACGCAGGTCCACTGCGCACCACAGGGGAGCGCGGTCGATGACGCGGTCGGGCCAGGTGCGGTCGGCAACCCGGATGTGTTCGACTTCCTCGGCGAACGGCCGGTAGCGGTTGACCGGCATCGAGGAAGCTCGCTGGGGGTTCCAGACGGGTTGGCCCGGCGACGGTGGGCCGGCGGGTTTGACAATGGTGCGCGCCGAGGTAAAGGCGTCGGGACCAGGGGCTTGCGAAGAGTTTGTCACGGTAGTTGCTCCGGGGGTGGCGAGAAGGAACTTCAGACCGGCGCATCGCGAACACCCGCGACGGGAAGCCGGTCTGGATCAGGCCCCGTCGCGGCGTCCGAGGAGGAGCACCCTCTGCACGCAAAGAACTCTACCGCGATCGGTGCCTCGGACAAAAAGGCCCGGCAAGCATCACGAGAAATGCCCGTGAAGCGTCCTCGGTGGATCACGTAAAAATGCCCGCGAAACGGTCGATCCTTGGCAGGCATGGGAAGTGGGCTGTCGATGTCGTCTCGGGCCGAGATCACCGCGAAGTTCGCCAGGGGGTATGTGGGGGCGCCGAAGGCGGGCAAGGGGCAGATTCTGGATCAGGTGGTGGCGGTCACCGGCTGGTCGCGTGACAACGCCCGGCGGCGGTTGAGGGCGGCGGCCGCGCCGCCGGGAGCGGGTCGGCAGGTCGCCAAACGGATTTGCCGGCAACGCAATCCGAAGTACTCCTAGGATGCGCTCAAGGTGTTGCAGAAGGTGTGGGCGGCCTCAGGCGGGCAGTGCGGCCGGTATCTGGCCGCTTCCATGGCACTTCAGTTGGATGCTCTAGAACGCCACGGCGAACTGGTGGACGGCCGTGACCGTTACGGCCCGGCGGTGCGTGCCGAGCTGTTGGCGATGAGCAGCGCCACGATCGACCGCTACCTGCGCGGCGCCAAGGCCCGCGACCAGATCTCGGGTGTGTCGACGACGAAACCCTCCCGCTGCTGCGGTCCTCGATCACCATCTGCAAAGCAGGCGATGAGGCCGAAGAATCTCCGGGGTTCTTCGAAGGCGACACCGTGGCGCACTGCGGCCCGACACTGAAAGGTGAGTTCGCCCGCACGGTCAACCTCACCGACATGCACATCGGCTGGGTGTTCACCCGCACGGTGCGCAACAACGCCCACCCCCACATCCTGGGCGCCCTCAAAACCGGAATTACTAAAATCCCCTATAAGGTAACGGGTTTGGACTTCGACAACGGCACCGAATTCCTCAATAAGGCGGTCATCAAGTGGGCCGCGGACATGGAGATCTTCTTCACCCGCTCACGACCCTACAAGAAGAACGACCAGGCCACCATCGAGTCCAAAAACAACCACCTCGTGCGTCGCTACGGGTTCTACTACCGCTACGACACCGACGAAGAACGCGCCGTGCTCAACCGGCTGTGGCACCTGGTCAACGACCGGCTCAACTACCTGACCCCCACCATCAAACCCATCGGCTACGGCTGCAGCCGCGACGGTCACCGCCGCCGGCTCTACGACAAGCCCCAGACCCCCCTGGACCGGCTGCTGGCCGCCGGAGTCCTCTCAGCGGCCCAACAAACAGAGCTGCTCACCTACCGCAACAGCCTCAACCCCGCCGCGATCGCCCACCAGATCGCCGACCTGCAAGCCGCCCTGCTCAGACTCGCCAAAGACAAGACCGAACAGCTCTACCTCGCCGCCATACCCGCCGCTCTACCCGCCCTCAAAGCCGGCATCCGCATCAAAAGCAAGACCACCAGCTGACCCCGATTTCGCGGGCATTCCTTACGTGATGCATGAACCAGGTTTCGCAGGCATCTTGACTCGATGCATCACGAGGCCCAAGGGCAAACCACCGTTGGGCCGTCCGGGTCCGGCGCAAAGCGGCGATCGGCAACCCGGACCGCGACCCGGACGGTAAACCGGACCGCAAACCGGACGGCGAACCGGACGGCAAACCGGACGGGAATGTCGTCGCTGTCGATCGCGGACCTTGGCTCCCGCCGTCGACTGAATGCGTTTCCGCGCTGAGGATTCGGAAGGCTAATGGAGCCCGGGTGCGCTCGGTGAAAACATCAATACCGTTGTGGTTTAACGGAAAACTGTCGGGGTGGCCTGGCTCCGCGGCGGACGCCGCCATAAATGAGAAAGGCCATTCTGTCAATTCTCTGGCGTTGATACTCAGCAACTTTCAAGTATTCGAGAGTAGAGTGCGCTGCCGCACAGCAGTGCCCTGCATGAGAGTGGAATCACACCAGGTTAGATGGGTTATTTGACGTACGCTTAACGCGATCGGCCGCCAGAGAATCGGACATGGGCTTCTCGGACTTGATCATCCGCTATCGCACCTTCACTTCTCAGCTAGGGGTATCGCTCATGCAGCTTGGCGCGACATTATCGTCGACCGATAATGCCAATGGAATTCAGCTAGCCAAATTCAACTCCGATGATGTGCTGCCAATGAATTTCGCGCCTCCGATTGGTCCGGAACTGGTATCGCCTGAAGAACTTCCCGCCGCCTGGGCGTACAAGCGCTTCCGTGATCTGGAGGAGAAAGAGTCCTACCGCAGCACGCTTTTGGCGGAACTCACCAAAGCCTTCGAGATTCTGAGCCCGCAGGACGCCGCCACCGCAACCGCAGGGCTGCAGGACCTCTTGGGGCAAATGGCAGAGCAGGGCGCGGTAGTCCTCGCCGACATCGTCGAATCGGACGCCTTCCTGGAATTGGTTGCACGCTACGACGAAATCATGGCGCAGGAGGGCAGCGGTAGCTTCATCCACCGCTTCGTGGACCTGCGGGGAACCGTAGGGCTTCTGACCGATCCTGAGGTCAACAACCCGATGGTGCACCCGTTGATGATCACGCTCATCTCCTACGCGGTCGGCGGTCCGATCCGGATGGTTGATGCACGTGCCAAGGACGCGGAGCCGTTGTCCGTCCTGGCGCAGGACAACATGCTGCACATCGACAACACGCCGTTCAATGACGAGTACAAGATCATCGTCACCTGGCGCCGCGGAACTGCAAAGGGGCCGGCCGGGCAGAACTTCACCTTCCTGCCTGGCACCCATCAACTCGCCCGCACCTGCTTTGTCAACGAGGCCGGGGAACCGTGGTCCAGCGAAAATGCGTCGATCTTCACCACCACCGAGAGGATCAGGCGGGTATTCGACGCGCAGATGCAGTTGCGGGACCCAGACCGCCCGGTCGTCATCGAGGTCAGTGATTCCGAACGGCCGCTGAGCACCGTGTTCGCCGCCGGTTCCCTGGTGCACCACCGGTTCCGCACCGCCTCCGGAAATGCGCGCAGCTGCATCATCATGGCCTTCCACCGCGTGGCCGATAACCCCGGCCGGCTGGTCAGCGATGTCGAAGACACGCCCAGTGCCTCGCTGAGCGAACTGTTGACCAGCGGTGTCCCCGATGAGTCCTACCAGCAGCGCTTCATTACCACCCTGTGCGCTGCCGCCGGCCAAATCGCCGAACTGCTCGCCAAGTGGAAGAGCACTCCAGAGCGTCCGGTGCCGCTGCCGCTGCAGGAAAGGCAGATCGATGGTCGGCGGTTCGAGGAGTGGATTTCCGCATCCACCGAGGCTCCGCCCGTCCAAGAGATCCGCAACCGCGAACAGCCCATCCCCTACGGTGAGGTGTTGTCATCGGAGGAATTCTTCGATCTGGTGTGGCGACTGATGCGCTTTGACAAGCATGGTCCGCTGGATCTGATTCTTTACCACGACAACCGCGAGGAACCGCGCAAGTGGGCGCGAAACCTGATTCGTGAGATGTCGGCGGACCGGTTGCGCGAGCGGTTGTCGGGCTGGAGTGCCGATCTGGGACACCACCGTCCGGCCGACTGCCTGCGCCCGCTCCAGGTGCACGCCTTGGTCTCCGAGGTGCTGCGGACGCTACCGCTGGATGGAAACCAGACGCCTCCGGCCGACTGGGACAACGACATGCTGGGCATGAGTCCGGCCGCCGCCGCGCGCTCGGTGCGACAACTCCTCGAGGACATTGCCGAGGCCGTGCTGCGGTGCGAGGACATGCCGGCCTACCTCTCGACCAGCCTGTTCGCGTTCTGGATCGTGGACTCCGCCTACAGTTTGGACGGTCGGCGCAACCTGGTGGTCCAGGACTGCACCCGTCGCCTGCTGCGGGACTACGTCATGCTGGCGCTGACCGCGATGCCCGATGCTCCGGTTGCCTGATCCCCGCTAGACGACATCCGTGTCGGGGGAATGGACCAGCAGTTCGGTTGGGATCGGCCGATCGTCGGATGGCGACGGCCGGCCCACCCGGCTGTGGGCCGCCCACAGCGCGGCATAGCGTCCGCCGGCAGCCAGTAGCTCGACGTGGGTGCCGTCCTCGACAATGGTTCCCTGCTCGAGAACCACGATCCGATCTACGAATTCGGCAATTACCAACTCGTGGGCAATGATCAACGTGGTCCGGTCGGCTGCCAGGCCAAGGGTCGCCCAGTGCACCAAGGCCTCGGTAGCGGGGTCCAGGGCGACGGTGGCCTCGTCGAGCAGCAAGATGTCGGAATCGACCAGCCGCGCCCGAGCCAACGCCAGCAACTGCAGCTGGCCGGCGGACAGATTCCGGCCACCGGCGGCCACCCCATGCTGGTACCCGCCATCGAGCGCGGCGATCATGGGGTGCGCACCCACCTCGCGAGCGGCCCGTTCGACCTGCGCGTCGGTGGCATCGGGACGCCCGTATGCGATGGCATCACGGACCGTCCCGGCAAATAGGTAGGGTTCCTGCGCCACGATGCTGAGCCGGCTGCGGTAGCCATCGATATCGAATTCCCGCAAGTCGCAACCATCGACGCGGATGATTCCGTCCGTCGGGTCGTAGAACCTGGACACCAACTTCATCAGGGTCGATTTCCCCGACCCGGTGGAGCCGACGAACACCACCGTTTGACCGGCGGGAATCCGCAGATTGATCCCGGCCAATGCGGGCGCATCCCGGGTCGGGTACCGGAAGTGAACGGCGTCGAACTCGATCGCACCGCGCAGCGTCCCCACCGGCGCCGCCGTCGGCGAAAATGCGGTCGGTGTGTTCAGCAGCGACCGGATCCGCCCGACGGCCACCGCCGCACGCTGGTACTCGTCAAACATTTGGGACAGCTTGTCGACCGGCGCGAACAACAATTCGACATAGAGCAGGTAGGTCACCAGCGCGCCGACCGAGAGCACACCCGCCTGTACGTCGCGTCCCCCTTCGAACAGCACCAGTGTCGTTGCCAGGCCGCAGGTTAACGGTACGAGCGGGAAATACAGCGCCAGCAGCCGTTGACTACGGACGCGAAGGCGTCGGTAGTCGTCGCTGTGCGCGAAATATGTTTGAAATCCCATGTATTCGGCACGGTAGGCCTGTGCGATTCGCAGCCCTGCGGAGTACTCCCGCAGGGTGGCGGTCACGGTCCCAAGCCGCTGCCGCGCCTGCCGGTAGATCCAGCTCGACGCCCGGCGGAATTGCCAGGTCGCCAGGCCCAGCATTGGCAAGGTGGCGAAGATGAGCAACGCCAACTTGGCGTTGATGGCCAGCAGTGCCGCCAGAATGCCCACCGCCGTCACCAGGCTGACGATGGCGATGACCAGGCCCGTGCGCAGGAACGCCACAATGGCGTCTACGTCGGCGGTGACCGCGGTAATGATCTGGGAATCACCGTCGTCTTCGAAGGCGTCTAGGTCCAGACGCTGCGCATGGGCAAAGACCAGGGAGCGCAATCGGAACAGCGCTTTCTCCCCGGCGGTTCCGGCGACCACGGCGCTGCCCCACTGTGCGACCAGGCGGATGGCCACGATGGCGGTGCCGGCCAGTGCCGCCCACCACAACGCTGTCAGCATGTGCTGACGGATGCCGACATCGATACCGTGCCTGATGAGCAGGGGCGGCAACAAGCCCGCACCGGTCTCGAGGGCTACCAGCAACAGGCTCACGATCAGTGGCCCGCGGAAGTCGTGCAGCAGCCGGCGCAACAGGTCGGGCTTGGGCGAGTGGTCGCTGGGTTCGGTCGCGTCAGCGGCGACTTCGATGGCCTCCGGTTCCGATTCCGGCCCGGGCGCACCGTCTTCGAACGCGAGATTCCGCAGGGGATCTGTTGCGGGCGAAAGTAGTTCGCGATAACGCGAACAGCTTCCCCATAGCTGTTCCGGGGTGCCGATATCGAGCAGATGCCCGGAATCGAGCACCGCGACGCGGTCGGCCAAGGACAGCATGGAGCGGCGGCGGGTGAAGATGACCGCGGTCCGGTCCGCCAGGACCTCTCGCAACACGTCCTGGATCGAAGCTTCGATGACCGCGTCCACGGCCGAGGTCGGCTCGTCCATGATCAACAATCGGGGGTTGCCAACCAGCGCTCGGGCCAGCGCGATGCGTTGCCGCTGCCCGCCGGACAGCGTCAATCCCTGCGCTCCGACCGGCGTCGCGTAGCCGTCCGGCAACGTGTTCACGAACTCATCGATATGCGCCGCCCGGGCCGCGGCGGTGATCTGCTCCAGCGTCACGTTCGACCGGCCGTAGGAGATGTTTTCACCGATAGTTCCGGAAAACAGGATGGCCTGTTCGGGTACCAGGCCGATAGCCGAGCGCAACGAATCGAGAGTCAGGTCGCGCACATCCTGGCCGCCGACGCGGACCGCTCCCGCGGTGACGTCGTAGCAGCGCATCGCCAGCAGCGCCAAGGTGGATTTGCCGCTGCCTGGCGGGCCGACCACGGCAAGGGTTTCCCCGGGCCGAATTGAGAGGTCTATGCCGCGCAGGACGGGGTGTTCGGCCGCATAGCCGAGCGACGCGTGCTCGAAGGCGAGGGATACCGGAGTCGACGAGGGCAGCTGCTTGGTGCCATCGACCAGAGTCGGCCGGCTGTCGATGAGTTCGAACACGCGCATGGCGCCCGTCCGCGCCTGCTGCGCGATGGTGAGCATCCCGGCCAGGTCGCACGCCGGGCGCGACACCAGGGTCAGGCAAGACCAGAAGGCAACGAAGGTGCCCACCGTGATCGTGCCCTGTGCCGCCATCCATCCGCCGACCGCGAGGACCGCCATCTGCCCGAAGGCGGGCAGGCTTTGTAGCAGCGGGCCGAAGTATGCGTTGAGTCGGGCTACCCGCACGCGTGCTGCATAGAGCGCGCGGCCGGCGGTGGTGAGTTTCACCGTCTCCTGGGACTGCTGCCCGAAGGCCTTGACTACATGAATCCCGCTGACCGCGGCGTCGACCACGCCGGTGACCGCGGCATTGCGTTCTTGCGCAGTCTCGGTGGCTACCGCCAGCAGGCGGCGGCTGCGGTGCGCGCCTAGGGCGTGTCTGCTTAATGTGAATGGTGTTTTGGCTGATGCTGTTTGGGTGATGCGGACGCATGCGATTTCTGATGATTTGTGGTCGCTGATCGTGGCGGTGTTGCCTGCGGGGCGGCGGCGTGGCCGGCCGTGGAACGATCATCGACGTACTCTGGAGGGCATTATCTGGCGTTACCGTACGGGATCTCCGTGGTGTGACCTGCCCGAGCACTTCGGTCCCTGGCAATCGGTGGCCGAGAGGCATCTACGCTGGTCGGTCGATGGCATCTACGCGCGGATCTTCGCGGCGATCGCCTCTGACCTCGACGCCGAGGACGCCGACCTGGGCGCACTGTTGTCGGTCGATTCGACCAGTGTGCGCGCCCACCGACACGCAGCCGGAGCGCGCTCCGGGCGCCGCACAGGGGGATCTGTCGAATTACAAGAAATATCTCGATGAGCCCGATGACCACGCCATTGGGCGTTCCCGCGGCGGGCTGACTACCAAGATCCACGCCTTGACCGACCAGCTGTGCAGTCCGGTCACCCTGGCACTGTCGGCCGGTCAAGCCGGTGATAATCCGATGCTTTGGCCATTGCTGGCCGCCCGGTGCAGCAACTCATACGCCCCGTTTCACCTGCTGGCGGACAAGGCGTACTCCTATGACTCGACGCGGGCACAGCTGCGCCGGCTCAAGATCGCCCATACCATCCCCGAGCGCAGCGACCAGATCACCCGCCGCAAAGCCAAAGGCCGCAACAGAGGACGGCCTCCGGGGTTCTCAGGCCGAATCTACAAGCACCGCAACACCGTCGAGCGAAGCTTCAACCGGCTCAAACACTGGCGCGCGGTCGCCACCTGCTACGACAAATACGCCCTGACCTACCTCGGCGGTGTCACCCTGGCCGCCATCATCACCTACCACCGCGTCCGCAATTAGCAGACAGGACCTAGGCCGATCAGCGGTACAAGTAGCACCACGAGCAAAGCCAGCGGTAGCGATAGCCAAGCCATGACCGCGAGGCAGAGCAGCAGCGTAAGCAGATGCCGGATCACATTGGGCAGGTCGAACAGCAGCGTCTGCACCAGTTCCAGGTCATTGGTGGTCCGGACGATGAGCTGGCCGCTGTTCCAGCGGTCCTGCTGCCGGCCGTCCCAGCGCATCAGTGTCGCAAACGCGTCCACGCGGAGGTCATGCTGCACCAAATGGGCGATTCGACCGCCGTAATGCCGGCGCACGAAGGTCATGAGGTAGATCGCAACGGCAGCGGCAACCAGCACCAGAGCCCACGGCGCTAGAGGTCGATGATCCGGCGCGATCGCATTGTCTATGACGCGTTTGGTGACCAGCGGAACCATGACCGTGATCGCGGTGCCGACCACCGACGCGAACAATCCCAGCAGCAGGTCACGCCGGTACCGGAGAACGTATTGGGACAACCGTCCCCACCAGTTCGTCCGCATCCCGCCACAGCCCTTTCCCGCGAACCCGGACGACCGCCAGCCCAAATGCGCTGGTGGCCGCCGCAGGCATTCTCCCACGCTGCCCGGATCACCTGCACATCTGCGAAATTTGTCCGGGCGCGCCACCCGGGACGAGTGAACTTGGCCTCGCTTCGTGATGAACCCCGCCGGCTGCTGGCCACCAGCGGGCGGCGTACCTGTGTCTTCGGGTGATGCCCAGCGCGGGCCGCCCTCGACGGTCCAACCGTGGCCCCGCGGCATCGAAATTAATTGAGATGCGCCGACCCGTATCCTGTTGTGGACTTATACCACTAGTGGTGGTTAAGCAGCTTCGGTATGGGAAGGGAAACAGTGGCGCTCGTCGTGCAGAAGTACGGCGGATCCTCGGTGGGCAATGCCGAACGGATTCGCCGCGTCGCCGAACGCATTGTCGAAACCAAGAAGCAGGGCAACGATGTCGTCGTCGTGGTCTCTGCGATGGGCGACACCACCGACGACCTGATGGACCTGGCGCTGCAGGTGTGTCCGGTACCGCCGCCGCGTGAGCTCGACATGCTGCTGACCGCGGGTGAGCGCATCTCCAACGCGCTGGTAGCGATGGCGATCGAATCACTGGGTGCGCATGCGCGGTCCTTCACGGGTTCACAAGCCGGCGTGATCACGACCGGCACCCACGGCAACGCGAAGATCATCGAGGTCACACCGGGACGGCTGCAGGCCGCGCTCGACGAAGGCCGGATCGTGCTGGTCGCCGGCTTCCAGGGGGTGAGCCAAGACAGCAAGGACGTCACCACCTTGGGCCGCGGCGGATCGGACACCACCGCGGTCGCGCTGGCCGCCGCGCTGGGCGCTGACGTCTGTGAGATCTACACCGACGTGGACGGCATCTTCAGCGCGGACCCGCGCATCGTGCACAACGCCCGCAAGCTGGACACCGTCACTTTCGAGGAAATGCTCGAGATGGCGGCCTGCGGCGCCAAGGTGTTGATGCTGCGCTGTGTGGAATACGCGCGCCGGCACAATATTCCGGTGCACGTCCGCTCTTCTTATTCGGACAAACCGGGCACCCTCGTTGTCGGATCGATCAAGGACACACCTATGGAAGACCCCATCCTGACCGGCGTCGCGCACGACCGCAGCGAGGCCAAGGTGACCATCGTCGGGATACCCGACATCCCGGGCTATGCGGCCAAGGTCTTCCGGGCCGTCGCCGAGGCCGACGTGAACATCGACATGGTGTTGCAGAACGTGTCCAAGGTGGAGGACGGCAGGACCGACATCACCTTCACCTGTTCGCGAGACAGTGGCCCCACGGCGGTGGCCAAGCTGGACTTGCTCAAAGACGAAGTCGGCTTCACCCAACTGCTCTACGACGACCACATCGGCAAGCTGTCGCTGATCGGCGCGGGCATGCGCAGCCATCCCGGCGTCACCGCGACGTTCTGTGAGGCGTTGGCGGCGGTCGGCGTGAACATCGAGCTGATCTCCACCTCCGAGATCCGGATCTCGGTGCTGTGCCGCGACACCGAGCTGGACAAGGCGGTTGTCGCCCTGCATGAGGCGTTCGGTCTCGGCGGGGAGGAGACGGCCACGGTCTACGCGGGGATGGGGCGCTGAGATGGGTGCCACCGGCTTGTCGATAGGGATAGTGGGGGCCACCGGCCAGGTCGGTCAGGTCATGCGTGCGCTGCTCGATGAGCGCGACTTTCCGGCGACCTCCGTCCGGTTCTTCGCATCCGCTCGGTCGCAGGGCCGCAAGCTGCCCTTCCGCGGCCAGGAGATCGAGGTCGAAGACGCCGAGACCGCCGACCCCAGTGGGCTGGACATCGCGCTGTTCTCGGCCGGCGGGGCCATGTCGAAGGTGCAGGCGCCGCGGTTCGCCGCCGCCGGCGTGACGGTGATCGACAACTCGTCGGCCTGGCGTAAAGACCCCGACGTGCCGTTGGTGGTGTCGGAGGTCAACTTCGAGCGCGATGTCGCCAACCGCGCTCGGCCTCTCACGAAGGGCATCATCGCCAACCCGAACTGCACCACGATGGCGGCGATGCCGGTGCTCAAGGTGCTGCACGACGAGGCTGGGCTGGTCCGCATCGTGGTCTCGTCGTATCAAGCCGTGTCCGGTAGCGGGGTGGCGGGCGTCGAGGAACTGGCGACCCAGGTGCGCGAGGTTATCAACGGCGCCGAGCAATTGGTGCACGACGGTGCGGCCCTGCAGTTCACGGCGCCGGTGAAGTATGTGGCGCCGATCGCGTTCAATGTGGTGCCACTGGCCGGATCGTTGGTGGACGACGGCTCCGGCGAGACCGACGAGGACCAGAAGCTGCGCTTCGAGAGCCGCAAGATTCTCGGAATTCCCGACTTGTTGGTGAGCGGTACCTGCGTGCGGGTACCGGTGTTCACCGGACACTCGTTGTCGATCAATGCCGAATTCGAGCGGCCGCTCTCGCCGGAGCGGGCGCGCGAACTTCTCGATGGGGCCCCGGGCGTCAAAGTCGTCGACGTGCCGACGCCGTTGGCCGCGGCAGGAGTCGACGAGTCGCTGGTCGGTCGCATCCGCCAAGACCCGGGTGTGCCGGACGGGCGCGGCCTGGCGCTGTTCGTGTCGGGGGACAACCTGCGCAAGGGGGCGGCGCTGAACACCATCCAGATCGCCGAACTGCTGGCCGCTGACCGGTGACCTAAGGGTGAGCTCCGCCCTGGTAGTGCGGTGCTCCCTGCTTGTCGTGCTGGTTATCGTTGCCTCGCAATGTGTTTGGACCGCACACGCCGATCCGCCGGCGCCGGGGCCCGCGCCGATTCTGCCGCCGTTGGTGCCCGGCCAAGTGTTGCGCATGGGGCCGACCGCCGGCACCGGAACGCCGACCGGGGACTACGGCATTGGCGCCACCGATCTGTGCGAGTTCGTCGAATTCCCCACCGAGCTGTTGCAGGTGTGCGGCGATAGCTTCGCCGGCCAAGGTGTCGGGTTCGGCGGCTGGTACTCGCCGATCGCATTGCGGGTCGACACCGCGTCCGTCGATGACCCGGCCGGGGTGCGCTACACCGGCGTCACGGGCATCGGCAGCCCGCTGCTTGCCGATCCCACACCTGCCGGCAACTCGCAGTTGCCCGCCGGAGTGGTGCAGATCAACCGGCACAACTACCTGATGGTGACCACGACCAAAGACCTGGAGCCGCAGAGTTCGAGGCTGGTGTTGGCGGTGCCGGAGCGTGCGGGCTGGCAGACCATCGCGGGCACCCAGCGCGCGGCCCGGTATCAGGACGGGTCACAGACTCAGATCAGCGGGTACTACGACCCCATTCCCACCCCCGATTCGCCCGGCGGCTGGGTGTACATCGTGGCCGACAATTTCACCCGGAGAGATCCGGTGCTGCTGTATCGGGCGACGCCGCAGACCTTCATCGACCGGTCCAAGTGGCAAGGCTGGGCCGGCGGGCCCGGCGGCGGTTGGAACAAGCCGCCGACACCGCTCTGGCCCGATCAGGTCGGCGAAATGAGCATTCGGCAGATCGATGGCATGACCGTGTTGTCGTATTTCAACGCGACCACTCTCAACATGGAAGTGCGAGTGGCCGCCAATCCGACGTTGCTGGGCGATGCGCCGGTCACGACGGTGGTGCAGCACGACGAGTGGCCGGAACCCGCGGAGAGTCTGCCGCCGCCATTCGACAACCGGCTCGCCCATGCCTACGGCGGCTACATCTCGCCCGGCTCCACCCTCGACGAGCTGCGGATAGTCGTCAGCCAGTGGGACACCCGCGCGCGGATGAGTGGGCCGTATCGGGTGATCCAATTCGCGGTGAACCCGTTCAAGCCCTGAGTTCGCCGAGGTCACGGGGTGTTAGTAGGCCCTTTAGGCCCAATCCTGGGCGCCGCGGATCAACGGTCGCGGCACGGCTCATAGCTGCTACATAAGTAGTGCATAGCCGCCACTATTGTTTCCTTAGGCATCATTCGTGTCATGAGTGAAACGTCCGAAAATTCTGCCGCACCAACTTCGACCGTGGTCGCGCCGCCGCCACCACCGCAGCACCAGACTCCCAAGGTCTTCAAGGCCGCGGCGTGGGTGGCCATCGTTGCCGGGATCGTGTTCATTGTCTCGGTGATCTTCTTCACCGGATTCCGACTCGGTATGCACAGCGGTCACGGTGGTTTCCACCGCGGCCACCACCACAAGCACCACCCCGCGATGATGCTGCGCCCGGGAATGCACCACGGCGGAGCCCCGGCGGTCAGCCCCGGTTCCGGCCCAGGTGGGCCCGGCGAGGTCCCGACCTCGGTTGCGCCTTCCACCACACCAGGGCGCTAGACGACACCTTGACCCGGTAGCCCGGCGCTCGGCTCCCGAGCTCCGGGCTACATCAATTCATGGCAACTTTGCGGCTCGGACTCTTTACGGTTCCTGCAGGTTGAGCAATATTCGAAGGATGAGTGAAACATCCGAACCCGCAACTCCGCCGCCTGCGGTCGCTGCCGCTGCGCCACCCCCACCGCCGCCGGTGGAAAAGGTGCCCGCCCTCTACCGGGTCGCGGCGTGGGTCGTCATCGTCGCGGGAATCACCTTCATCGCCTCGACCCTGTTCTTCGCCGGCGCCCTGGTCTTCGGGCACGGCGCCTGCCATCACCATCGCCACCACCATCACGGCATGTTCAAGCCCGGCGGTAGCGGTGGTCCCGGTGGTCCCGGTGGTCCCGGCGGTCCCGGCGGCCCCGGCGGGATGTTCTTTCTGCCCGGTCCGCCTCCTCCGGGGATGGGGCCCGGGATGGGGCCGGGCATGGGTCCGGGCATGGGGCCCGGGATGAGCCCCGGCCCGCACGGGGGCGCCACCGGCCCCGTCCAAACACCGAGCGCACCCGCTCCCAGCACCCCACCAGCTCGCCCCTAGCGCCGCGCCGCCCGGTGATTCGGGCGCCAGAAATTGGGTATGGGTAACTAGGTGCCGGTACTGCGCGCCGTGCCAGGTGATAGCTGGCAGCGGTATCGGCCGATGTCCCATGGCTTTTCTTTTCGCCGACCAGCCCAACAGCCCAATCACGCAAGGAGGTGCCGAAATGGCGGAACGCTACACCACCACCGACGCCGGCAATCCCGCGCCCAGTGACGACCAATCGCTGACCATCGGCCCCGACGGACCGATCCTGCTGCAGGATCACTACCTGATCGAACAGATGGCGATGTTCAACCGGGAACGCATCCCGGAACGCCAGCCACACGCCAAAGGTGGCGGCGCGCACGGCCACTCCGAGGTGACCCACGATGTCAGCAAGTACACCCGGGCGGCGGTGTTCGCGCCAGGTGCCAAGACGGACACGCTGATCCGCTTCTCCACCGTCGCCGGCGAGCGCGGCAGCCCGGACACCTGGCGGGACCCGCGTGGCTTCGCGTTGAAGTTCTATACCCCCGAGGGAAACTTCGACATGGTCGGCAACAACACGCCGGTCTTCTTCATGCGCGACCCGCTGAAATTCCAGCACTTCATCCGGTCTCAAAAACGGTTGCAGGCGAGCAACGTGCGCGACCACAACATGCAATGGGACTTCTGGAGCCTGTCGCCGGAGTCCGCGCACCAGGTGACCTGGCTGATGGGTGATCGGGGGATTCCCAAGAGCTGGCGCCACATGAACGGCTACAGCAGCCACACCTACAGCTGGATCAATGCCGCCGACGAGATCTTCTGGGTGAAGTACCACTTCATCACCGATCAGGGCATCGACTTCCTCACCCAAGCGGACGCCGACCGGCTGGCCGGTGAGGACGGCGACTACCACCAGCGCGACCTCTACGAAGCGATCGAGCGCGGTGACTTTCCCAGTTGGACCCTCAAGATGCAGATCATGGGGTTCGAAGAGGCCAAGAGCTACCGGTTCAATCCCTTCGATCTGACCAAGGTCTGGCCACACAGCGACTATCCGTTGATCGATGTCGGCAAGTTGACCTTGGACCGCAACGTCACCGACTACCACACCGAGATCGAGCAAGCGGCGTTCGAGCCCAACAACATCGTGCCCGGTACCGGGCTGAGCCCGGACAAGATGCTCTTGGCCCGCGGGTTCTCCTACTCCGACGCGCACCGGGCCCGGTTGGGCACCAATTACCGCCAGATCCCGGTGAATTCGCCGATAGTGCAGGTGAATAGCTACTCCAAGGATGGCGCGATGCGGGTGCGCAACGCGTCGGATCCAGTATACGCGCCCAACTCTTACGGTGGCCCGCAGGCCGATCCGGCCCGCGCCGCGGAGGTGCGCTGGCACACCGACGGGCAGATGATGCGCGCCGCGTACACGCCGCACCCCGAAGACGACGACTGGGGCCAGGCCGGCACCATGGTCCGCGAAGTTCTTGACGATTCAGCGCGGGATCGGTTGGCCAGCAACATCATCGGACATGTCTGCAAGGGTGTGAAGGAGTCGGTGCTCTCGCGTGTCTTCGAGTATTGGCGCAATGTCGACCCCGATCTGGGCAAGGCGGTTGAGGAAGGGGTGCGGGCCAACTCCAGTTGAGCGCGGCCTCGCCTGGCATGATCGGCCTCATGGCCAGTCCGACCCCCTTGCGCCCCGCGACGGCGGCAGCGCTGCTCGGGCTGGGAGTGGCTGCCTCGTTGGTGGCTTCGCCTGCGCTGGCCAACCCGTCGGATCCGGGCGTGGTGTCTTACGCGGTCCTCGGCAAGGGGTCGGTGGGCAATATCGTCGGCGCTCCGATGGGGTGGGAGTCGGTTTTCACTGAGCCGTTCCAGGCGTATTCGGTTGACCTACCGGTGTGCAATAACTGGGCTGACATCGGGCTACCCGAGGTATTCGACGATCCCGACCTGGCCTCGTTCAACGGGGCTACCACGCAGACCTCTGCCACCGACCAGACTCACTACGTCAAGCAGGCGGTCGGTGTATTCGCCACCGCCGATGCCGCGAGCCGGGCGTTCCATCGCGTCGTCGACCGAACCGTGGGTTGTTCGGGGCAGACCACCGCAATGCATCTGGACAACGGCACCACCCAGGTTTGGTCGTTCGACGGTCCCGCGCCCACGGCTACCGACGCGGCGTGGACCAAGCAGGAAGCCGACACCGACCGGCGCTGTTTCAATCAAACTCGGCTGCGTGAAAATGTGTTGTTGCAGGCCAAAGTCTGCCAGTCTGGCAACGGCGGTCCCGCGGTCAACGTGCTGGCCGGGGCAATGCAGAACACCCTGGGCCAGTAATCCCCACGAATGTGGGTACCCGTCTGACCCGTGCAACCAAGACGTGCGGGAATATGTCGGGACGGTCTGGAAGATGACCTGGAAGATGGCATGTGGCGGTTATCGTTGCCGATAGCCGCGCAGCATCCGGCCCGGAGGGATCGTGATATGATGTTCGCCCCCAGTCCTGCGGCGACGTCGCAGCTGGACAGCTCCCGTGCGGCCGCCGCCGACATCGTCGGTTCGGCGGTCGCGGCGCAGTACATCGCCAATGGCTGCCTGGTCGACGGCCCCGTTGGGCGAGTCGGTTTGGAGATCGAAGCGCACTGCTACGACCCAGCCGATCCGCTTCGCCGCCCGAGCTGGGAAGAGATCGGCGACGTTCTCGAGGGGCTGGGCCAGCCGCCGGGTGGGAGTGCGGTAACCGTCGAACCCGGCGGGGCCGTGGAATTATCGGGTCCGCCGTGCGACGGCATCCTGGCCGCCATCGACGCGATGAACCGGGACCAAGCCGTGCTGCGGTCGGCCTTTGCCGACGCCGGGTTGGGCCTGGTCTGTCTGGGTGCGGACCCGATTCGTCCGACCATGCGGATCAATCCGGGCGCGCGCTACCAGGCCATGGAGCAGTTCTTCACCGCCAGCCAGTCCGGGATGGCCGGCGCCGCAATGATGACGTCGACCGCCTCCATCCAGGTCAACCTGGATGCCGGGCCGCTGTCGGGATGGGCGTCTCGGGTGCGATTGGCGCACGCCCTGGGACCCACGATGATCGCGATCGCCGCGAACTCGCCGATGCTGGGCGGCGAGTTCTCCGGCTGGAGATCAACCCGGCAGCGGGTGTGGGGGCAGATGGACGACGGCCTATGCGGGCCGATCCTCGGGGCCAGCGCGGACGATCCCGCCACCGACTGGGCGCACTACGCGCTCAAGGCGCCGGTGATGCTGGTGCACAATCCGGATGCCGTGGCGGTGACCCACCATGTGCCCTTCGCCGACTGGGTGGACGGTCGGGTCTTGCTGGGCGATCGGCGGCCGACCTACGCCGATCTCGACTACCACCTGACCACGCTGTTCCCGCCGGTGCGGCCACGCCAGTGGCTGGAGATCCGCTATCTGGACAGTCTTTCCAACGTGTTCTGGCCCGCCGTGGTGTTCACCCTGGTGACGCTGTTGGATGATTCCGGCGCCGCAGAGCTGGCCTTCGAGGCCGTCCAGCCGGTCGCCACCGAGTGGGACACGGCGGCGCGCGCGGGCCTGGGAGATCCGCGGCTGCATGCGGCGGCCAACCGGTGTGTGGCCATCGCCGCCGAACGGGCGCCGGCCGAGCTTGCCGACGCCCTGCAGTCGCTGCTGGCTTACGTGCAGCGGGGCCGCTGCCCCGGTGACGACTTTGGCGATCAGGTGACCGAGCATGGTGTCGCGCCGGCAATCGCGCGGCTGGCCCGAGGGGAACAGTGACCTCACGAGAAAGACTTGCCGAGGACCTGGATCGGGTCCGGACCCAAACGTTGCGGCTGGTCGATTTCGACGACGCCGAACTTCGTCGCCAGTATGACCCCCTGATGAGCCCGCTGGTGTGGGACGTGGCCCATATCGGTCAGCAGGAAGAGCTGTGGCTGCTACGTGAGGGCGACCCGGATCGGCCGGGGATGCTGCCGCGGGTGGTCGAGGGTCTCTACGACGCCTTCGTGCACAACCGGGCCAGTCGGGTCGAGCTTCCGCTGCTGTCCCCGGTGCAGGCGCACTCATATTGCCGGACGGTCCGCGCGGCCGTGCTGGATGCTCTCGACGCCCTGGACGGACAGGGCGATGACTTCACGTTCGGCATGGTGATCAGCCACGAAAGCCAACACAACGAGACGATGTTGCAGGCGCTGAATCTGCGATCCGGCCCGCCGTTGCTGGGGCAGACCCCCGCCTTGCCTCCCGGACGGGCGGGCCTGGCCGGAACGTCGGTAGAGGTCCCCGCCGGGCCGTTCGTGCTGGGTGTGGACGGTAGCGCCGAGCCGTACTCACTGGACAATGAGCGTCCCGCCCACCCGGTTGACGTTGCGGCGTTCCGGATCGGCCGGGTGCCGGTCACCAATGCCGAATGGCAGCACTTCATCGACGACGGCGGCTACCAGCAGTCGCGGTGGTGGTCATCGCGCGGCTGGGCGCACCGCCAGAGCGCCGGCCTGAGCGCGCCGCAATTCTGGAACGCCGATGGGCGAACCCGAACCCGATTCGGCTACCAGGAAGACATCCCGGCCGATGAGCCGGTGCAGCATGTCACCTACTTCGAGGCCGAGGCCTACGCGGCCTGGGCCGGAGCCCGGCTACCCACCGAGATCGAGTGGGAGAAGGCGTGCGCGTGGGACCCGGTGACCAATTCGCGCCGCCGCTATCCGTGGGGGGACTCCGCGGGGCCGGTCGGCAACTTCGCCGCCCACGCCAACCTGGGTGCCACGGCGTTGCGGCCGGCACCGGTCGGTGCGTATCCGGCCGGCGCTTCGGCGTACGGAGCCGAGCAGATGCTCGGTGATGTCTGGGAATGGACCGCGTCGCCGCTGCGGCCCTGGCCGGGCTTCGCCCCGATGATCTACCAGCGCTACTCGCAGCCGTTCTTCGACGGTGACTATCGGGTGCTGCGTGGTGGATCTTGGGCGGTCGAGCCGGCCATCCTGCGACCCAGCTTCCGGAACTGGGACCATCCGTATCGACGCCAGATCTTCGCGGGCGTTCGGTTGGCGTGGTCCATTGAGGATGCCGCCTGATGTGTCGTCATCTCGGTTGGCTCGGCAGCGAGGTCACGCTTTCCTCGCTGATGCTGGATCCGCCTTACGGTCTGCGGGTGCAGTCGTATGCGCCGCGCCGCCAGAAACACTGCTTGATGAACGCCGACGGCTGGGGTGCCGGCTTCTTCGACAGCGGTTACGACGACCCCGCGCCCCGGCGCTGGCGTAGCCCGGCTCCGCTGTGGGGTGATGCGTCCTTTGATTCGGTGGCACCGGCATTGCGCAGCGCGTGCGTGGTGGCCGCGGTGCGTTCCGCAACCGTCGGAATGCCAATCGACATCAGCGCGACCGCCCCATTCACCGACGGCCGCTGGCTGTTGTCGCACAACGGCATCGTCGACCGGGCCGTGTTACCGCGCAGCGACTCAGCCGAATCGGTATGTGACAGCGCATTGCTCGCGGCGGCCATCTTCGAGCGCGGTCTGGATGCGCTGGGCGACACGATCCGCGAGATCGGGGCCGCCGATCCAGGTGCCCGGCTTAATGTGCTGGCCGCGAACGGGTCTCGCTTGCTTGCCACTACCTGGAACGAAACCCTTTCCATCCTGCGTCGCCCCGATGGGGTGGTGGTGGCCAGTGAGCCCTATGACAACGACACCGACTGGGAAGATGTGCCGGACCGGCACCTGGTCGAGGTCACCGCGGAAGGGGTTACCTTGACCGCATTGGAGCCCACGAAAGGAACGCGATGACGCTGTCGCTATCCAACCACCTGGCCGAGGACTCGGTCTATCTCGCGTTGCGTCGCGACGTGTTCGACGGGCTGCAGAAGAGCCCAAAGTCGCTGCCGCCCAAATGGTTCTATGATGCCGTCGGCAGTGAGCTGTTCGATCAGATCACCCGATTGCCGGAGTACTATCCGACCCGCGCCGAGGCGCAGATTCTGCGTGCCCGGTCGGCCGACATCGCGGCAGCCAGCTCGGCCGACACCCTGGTCGAGCTCGGCAGCGGTACTTCGGAAAAGACGCGGCTGTTGTTGAACGCGCTACGAGACCGCGGCCTGCTGCAAAGATTCGTTCCCTTCGATGTCGACGAAAGTGTGTTGTCGGCGGCCGCAAGCGCGATTCAAAGCGAATATGCCGGCATCGAAATCAACGCCGTCTGCGGTGATTTCGAGGAACACCTGGCCGAGATCCCGACCGGCGGGCGTCGGCTGTTCGTCTTCTTGGGCTCGACGATCGGCAACCTCACGCCCGGGCCCCGAGCGGAGTTCCTGGCCGGCCTGGCCGCGGTGATGCGGCCCGGAGACAGTCTGTTGCTGGGCACCGACCTGGTCAAGGACACCGACCGGCTGATCCGCGCGTATGACGATGCCGCGGGAGTGACGGCGCGGTTCAACCGCAACGTGCTCGCCGTGGTCAACCGAGAACTCGATGCGGACTTCAACGTGGACGCATACCAGCACATCGCCCGCTGGAACAGCGTGGAGGAGCGCATCGAGATGTGGCTGCGGGCCGAGGGCCGGCAGCGGGTGCGGGTGCGTGCGTTGGGATTGACCGTCGATTTTGCTGCCGGTGAGGAGATGCTCACCGAGGTTTCCTGCAAGTTCCGGCCGGAAGGTGTCAGTGCCGAGCTGGACGCGGCTGGCCTGCGTCGCATCCAGTGGTGGACCGACGAGGCCGGCGACTTCGGACTGTCCCTGGCCACCAAGTGACCGACACGCTGGCCGACCGGTGGCGGGCGGCACGTCCTCCGGCGGCGGGACTGCACTTGGACAGTGCCGCCTGCTCGCGGCAAAGTCTCGAGCTGCTGCAGGCCGTCGCCGCCCATGGTCTACACGAGGCGGAGGTCGGTGGATACGTGGCCGCCGAGGCCGCCGCACCCGTGCTTGATGCGGGGCGCGCCGCGGTTGCGACCTTGTGTGGCGTGCCTGACGCGCGGGTGGTGTTCACCACCGGCTCGCTGCACGCACTGGATCTGCTGTTGGGCAGCTGGCCGCGGGAGAGCCGGACGCTGGCCTGCCTGCCCGGCGAGTACGGTCCCAACCTGGCGGTCATGGCCGCGCACGGATTCGAGGTTCGCCTGCTGCCGACGCTGGACGGCGGCCGGCTCGCCCTCGACGATGCGGCCTACGAACTCGAGGAAAACCCAACGGAGCTGGTGCACCTGACGCCGGTGGCCAGCCACCGGGGCACCGTGCAGCCGCTGGCCATGATGGCCGAGCTCTGCCGCGAGCTGGGGCTGCCCCTGGTCGTCGATGCCGCTCAGGGGATGGGCCAGATAGATTGCGCCGTGGGCGCCGATGTCACGTATTCGTCGTCGCGCAAGTGGCTGGCCGGGCCGCGCGGTGTCGGAGTGCTGGCCATGCGCCCGGAGGTGCTGGATCGGTTGACGCCGCGCCTGGCGCACCCGGATTGGTCCCCGGATTCACCGTCCACGTCGGTCGCCCAGATCCTGGAGTTTGGCGAAGCCAATATTGCGGCGCGAGTTGGGTTTTCACTAGCGGTGGGGGAGCATCTGGAATATGGGCCGGCGTTGATCCGGGCCCGCCTGGCCGAGCTGGGCGCCGCGGCCCGTCGGGTGCTGGCGGACGTGGACGGCTGGCTGGTGGTCGAAGAGGTTGACGAGCCCAGCGCGATTACCACTTTGGCGCCAATCGACGGCGCCGACCCGGCGGCGGTGCGGGAGTGGCTACTCGAGCAGCGCCGGATCTTGACCACCTACGCCGGAATTGCGCGGGCGCCGCAAGAGCTGACGGCCCCGGTGCTACGCATCTCGCCACACGTCGATACCACGGCCGAGGATCTGGAAAACTTCGCTGAAGCGCTGATCGAGGCTACCGCGGCGACCACCGCTACCTGACGTTGCGGGGCTTGCTCACGCCTTGTGCGCGGTGAGCAAGTAGGCGGGAAACTTCATCCGCCCCTTCTCGTCTCGCTGGTGCGGCGGAACCTCGATTGGCGATCCAGCTGGCAGCGGCGGGATGACCGGCACATTGGCGTGGATGAATGCCGGCCGGATCTCGTCGATCTCCCAGTACTTGCCCACCGCGGCCCGCAGCTCGTCCTCGTCGACCTCATTGGGCTTGGTCTCCAACGCGGCCGGGAAGGCGCCCTTGGCGAACACCAGCACGAAATAGCTGGCCCCGGGGGCCGCGGCGCGGTGCACCGATTTCAGGTAATCGTCGCGCCCCGATACCGGCAGCGAGTGAAACAGGGTGCTGTCGATCACCGTGGCGAATCGGCCGGCGGAGCCGGCCGGATAGGCGTTGAAGTCGGTGATGTCGGCCTGAATGAAACTGGTGTTGCTCAATCCGCGTTCGGTGGCGGCCTTGGTAGCCGCCGCAATGGCGGTGGGTGTGATGTCGATGCCCACCACCGTGTACCCCTCGGCGGCCAGTGCCAGCGACAACTCGGCGTACCCACAGCGGGCATCGAGCACGTCGCTGTGGATCTTTCCGGCCGCGATCAACGCCGCCAGTTCGGGCTGTGGTTCACCGATATTCCACGGCGGCGGACCCTCGAACGCCCCTTGCTGCTGGTATGCGTCGTCCCAGTCCATCACCGGAGAAGTCATGATTGCCAACCTACTCGCGCTCAATCGCCCGGGTATGTACCGGCTCGTTGGCATGCATGTGTTCGCAATAGCGGCGCAGCATTTCGGCCAGCGCGTCATCGCGGTTCATCCCCCGGTCCTGCAGCGCGGCCACGGTGGCCACCTGCCAGCTCGCCCCGTTGCGGCGGCTCTCGGCGCGGGCTTCGATGACGCCCAAGAACCGCTCCCGCACCTCGTCGGCGACACCGGATCGCTGCAGTCCTTCATGTGCCATCGGCAGCAGCGTGCCCAACACCAGTTGCTGTGTGGTCACCTCACCCAATCCCGGCCAGTGCAGCCGGGCATCGATTCCATACCGGGCCGCGGTCAGGAAATTGTCTTGTGCGGTAGCAAAACTCATCATGGTCCACGGTTGGGGGTCGGCCTCGGCCAGGGTGCGCAGCGCACCGTAATAGAACGCCGAATTGGCCAGCATGTCGATGACGGTCGGTCCGGCGGGCAACACGCGGTTCTCCAACCGCAGATGTGGCCGCCCGTCGGCGACGTCGTACACCGGCCGATTCCAGCGGTACACCGTGCCGTTGTGCAGGCGCAATTCGGCGAGTTGCGGGGTCCGGCCGGCCGCAAGCTCGGCGACCGGATCCTCGTCGGACACCTCGGGCAGCAGCGACGGAAAGTAGCGGGCGTTTTCCTTGAACAAGTCAAGGATCGAGGTGATCCACTGTTCGCCGAACCACACCCGGGGGCGCACCCCCTGCGTCTTGAGCTCCTCCGGCCGGGTGTCGGTGGATTGGGTAAAAACCGCGATCCGCGTCTCGGCCCACAGCTGGTGGCCGAAAAAATAGGGTGAGTTGGCGCCCAGCGCCAGCTGCGGTCCGGCCAGCATCTGGGCCGCATTCCAGTTGGGCGCGAAATCGTCGGGCGACACCTGCAGATGCAATTGCGTACTGGTGCAAGTGGATTCGGGGGCAATGGATGCCGCCCGCCAGCTCAATGGCTCCGGGCCCGAGATATTGATCGGGATGTCCTCGCCGCGGGCATCGAAGATGGAGTCGTTGAGTGCGCTGTAGCGGGTCGATTCGCTCATCCAGTCTTGCGCGAAGTGCCGGGGCATCAGCGTGGGCAGAATGCCGATCATCACGATGTGGGCGCCGCCGGAGTTCGCCTTCTGCTCGGCAGCGTTGAGGCTGGCCCTTACCTCCTTTTCCAGCTGCAGGCCGGTATCGCCGGGAAGCGGCCGGGGCGGCACATTGAACTCGATATTGAACGCGCCCAATTCGGTTTGATAGGCCGGGTCGGCGATCGCGTCCAGCACATACCGATTCGACATGGCGGGCTGATAGTCGCCGTCGACCAGGTTGCACTCGATCTCCATGCCGGTGAGCGCTTCGTCGTCATCCAAGCCGCTCTGCGCCAGCATCGTCTCGACGACGTCGACACATAGTTGCAGTTTGCGCCGGTATTCCCGCCGGTGTGCGCGGTCATACGTGGTGCGCTTGACCTCTTCGCCCACTAGGCCGATGCAACCGGTTTAGCGTCTGCAACGCAAGTGTCAGACCGTTTACCACTGGTCTTCGGCCGGGCCGGGGCCCCGATAGACCATCATGGACGATTACATCCAGTGTTCGATGTCACCCGAGGAGAGCAGTGGCCGATTCCCCTGACTTTGTAGCAGCCATCGACCAGGGCACCACCAGCACTCGCTGCATGATCTTCGACCACCAAGGCGCCGAGATCGCCCGTCACCAACTCGAGCACGAGCAGATCCTGCCCCGCGCCGGCTGGGTGGAACACAACCCGGTGGAAATCTGGGAACGCACCGCCTCGGTGCTGATGTCGGTGCTCAACGCCACCGATTTGTCGCCGAAAAATATTGCCGCACTGGGAATCACGAATCAACGTGAAACCACGCTGGTGTGGAACAAGCGAACCGGCAGGCCCTACTACAACGCGATCGTCTGGCAGGACACCCGCACCGATCGCATCGCCTCAGCGCTGGACCGTGACGGTCGCGGTGACGTGATCCGCCGCAAAGCGGGATTGCCCCCGGCGACCTATTTCTCGGGCGGCAAGCTGCAGTGGATTCTGGAGAACGTCGACGGGGTGCGCGCCGCCGCCGAACGCGGTGATGCCCTCTTCGGTACCCCGGACACCTGGGTGCTGTGGAACTTGACCGGCGGCCCGCGCGGCGGCGTGCACGTCACCGATGTGACAAACGCCAGCCGGACCATGCTGATGAACCTGGAAACCCTGGACTGGGACGACGAGCTGCTGTCGTTCTTTTCCATCCCCCGCGCGATGCTGCCCGCGATCGAGCGGTCGTCGCCGCTGCAGCCCTACGGCATCACCCAGGAGACCGGTCCGGTCGGCGGTGAGGTACCCATCACCGGCATGCTCGGCGACCAGCACGCGGCCATGGTCGGCCAGGTATGTCTGGACGCGGGTGAGGCGAAAAACACCTACGGCACCGGGAACTTTCTCCTGCTGAACACCGGCGAGACCATCGTGCGATCCAGCAACGGCCTGCTGACCACCCTTTGCTACCAATTCGGCGATGCCAAACCCGTGTACGCGCTGGAAGGGTCGATAGCCGTAACCGGCTCCGCGGTGCAGTGGCTACGCGATCAGCTGGGCATCATCAGTGGCGCCTCGCAGAGCGAGGCGCTGGCCCGGCAGGTCTCCGATAACGGCGGGGTGTACTTCGTGCCGGCATTCTCCGGCCTGTTCGCACCGTATTGGCGCTCCGATGCGCGCGGGGCGATCGTGGGGCTGTCACAGTTCAACAACAACGCCCACTTGGCTCGCGCGACGCTGGAAGCGATCTGCTACCAGAGCCGCGATGTGGTGGACGCCATGGAAGCCGACTCGGGCGTGCGACTCGAGGTGCTCAAGGTCGACGGCGGCATCACCAGCAATGACTTGTGCATGCAGATCCAGGCCGACGTGCTCGGGTTGGACGTGGTGCGGCCGGTGGTCGCCGAGACCACCGCGCTGGGCGCCGCCTATGCGGCGGGGCTGGCCGTCGGTTTCTGGGCCGATCCGTCGGACCTGCGGGCCAACTGGCAAGAGGACAAGCGCTGGACGCCGCAGTGGACCGATGACCAGCGTGCCGCCGGATATGCCGGGTGGCGCAAGGCCGTGCAGCGGACCTTGGACTGGGTCGACGTGTCCTAGCGGCCGGTTACGGTGAGCCGTCGAGCCCGTCTCGGCCAATCAGCGCTCCGCCGGTGCCGCCGCCGCCGGGACTGCCCGGGGTGCCGCCGTTGCCGCCGTTGCCACCGTCACCGGTCAATCCGGCGTTGCCGCCGGCCCCACCGGCCCCGCCGCTGTCGGCGCCGCCGACGTAGTCGCCCTCGCCACCGGTGCCGCCGCTGCCGCCGTTGCCTGACAACTGCCCACCGGTGCCGCCCGCCCCGCCTTGGCCTCCGGCACCGGTAAAGCTGATTCCGCCGGCACCGCCGGCTCCGCCGCCGCCCAGCAACACGGCGTTGCCCCCGGTCCCGCCGGTCCCGCCGGCCGTGGACCCGAATCCGCCGAACCCGCCGGCGCCGGCGTCGGAGAACACCAGCCCGGCACTGCCGCCGGTCCCGCCGGCCCCGCCGATTCCGCTGTAGCCGGATCCGCCGTTCCCGCCGCCGCCGCCGCTGCCGAACAACGTCCCGGCGTTGCCGCCGGACCCACCGTTGCCCCCGGGTCCGCTGGTGTTGTAGCCGCCCGCCCCACCGGTCCCGCCCGGTCCGCCGAGCAGGCCGGCATCGCCGCCGGCCCCACCGTTACCGGGGGTGCCGCCAAAGCCGGCCCCGCCGTTGCCGCCGGCGCCACCGCCGGCACCGACCAGCCCGCCGAGCGGCCCGCCGCTTCCTCCGGCCCCGCCGTCGCCCCCGTCGTTGAACCCGGCCCCACCGACCCCACCGGCCCCGCCGGCGCTCAATAGTCCGCCGGCCCCACCGGTTCTGCCGGTACCTCCCGAAGCTCCGCCGCCTCCGGCAGTACCGCCGCCTCCGCCGCCTCTGCCGCCTCCGCCGTCACCGAGTAGCCAGCCGCCGGCTCCGCCGGCCCCTCCGGTCCCGCCCGCGCCACCCGCGAGGCGCGCGCCCGCCCCGCCCGTACCGCCGGTGCCCAGCAAACCGGCGGCGCCGCCGGCGCCGCCGTCGCCGAGTAGCCAGCCGCCGGGTGTGCCGTCGGTCCCGCTTCCGGCTGCACCCGGGGTGCCGTTGCCGATCAGTGGGCGCCCGGTGAGCGCCTGGGTGGGCTCGTTGATCACGCCGAGGGCTTGTTGCTGCAGGTTGTGTAGTGCCGAAGTGCTTGCCGGTGCGTTGAAGCCGTCCAGTCCCAGCAGCAGGCCGCTGATCCCGCCGGCGCCCGTGCTGCCGGTGCTCAGGCCGGTGCCGCCGGTGCCGGCATTGCCGCCGTTGCCGATCAGTACGCCGTTGCCGCCGTTGCCGCCGGCGCCACCGACGCCCGCACCGAAACCGAAGCTCTCGCCACCGTCGCCACCGGCGCCGCCGTTGCCGATCACCAGGCCGGCCCGGCCCCCGGCCCCGCCGTCGCCGGCGCCGACGCCACCGACTCCGCCGACCCCACCGTTGCCGAACAGCCCGGCATCGCCGCCGGCACCGCCGGCCCCGCCGCTGCCGAACAGCAGCCCGGCATCGCCGCCGGCACCGCCGGCCCCGCCGCTGCCGAACAGCAGCCCGGCATCGCCGCCGGCACCGCCGGCCCCGCCGAGCCCGCCGCCGCCGAAGAGCCCGCCGGCCCCGCCAACATCTCCGGCGCCGCCGGCGCTGGTGGAGCTGCCGCCGGCCCCGCCGGCGCCACCGGCGCCGATCAGCCCGGCCGCCCCGTCGGCCCCGCCGGCGGAACCCGCGGCGCCCGACCCGCCGGCCCCGCCGTTACCGATCAGCCAGCCGCCAGGCGCCCCATCGGTACCCAGACCGGGGGTCCCATTGGCGCCGTTGCCGATCAAGGGACGGCCGGTCAACGCCGCAAGGGGCTCGTTCACCGCGGCGAGCAATCCGGCGCTGCTGGCCTCCGCTCCGGAATAGGCGCCCGCGCCTGCGGACAGCGCTTGGGCTAACCGGGTATGGAATTCCAGAGCCCGCGCGCTGAGCACCTGATAGCCCTGGCCGTGGCTGGAGAGCACGGTCGCGATCGCCGCGGACACCTCGTCCTCGGCAGCGGCCGCGGCCGCGATGATCTCGGGAACCGCCATCACGTAGGACAAGTGAATCCCTCCCCAAACGGGCGCACGATCCAACTGGCGCCCGATCATTCGCGTTACAGTCAGCGAATCAGACGTAATCCGATCTGGGTTGGGGAATCGCGGTTTTCATAGATGTTTGCGACATTTAAGTTGGTTGAGTAACCAACCGGATGGTAGTGATCACTCCTCGCCGAGAATGCCGTAGATCTCCCGGCGCGCGTTGTTGATGATGTCGATGACGCGATGCTGCTGCTCGGGGCTGGCGGCGTGGGCCGTTTGCATAACCGCGCCGATCAGCTGGCGCATCGCCGTGCGCAGGTTGATGTGTGCCGGGTCGACACCTTCGGCGATCTCATCCCACGGTGGGGTTTCGATCTTGTCGGCGGCCTCGCGTCCCTGTTCGGTCAGCTCGAAAAGTTTCTTGCTGCCATCGGATGCGCTGGCCGCGATCAGGCCCTCGTCATCGAGCAACTGCAGGGTGGGATACACCGAGCCGGGGCTGGGGCGCCACAGGCCGTTGCTGCGGTCGGCGATCTGCTGGATCATCTCGTAGCCGTGCATGGGCTGTTCGCTCAACAGTACCAAGATGGCCGCGCGCACGTCACCGCGCCGTCCACGGCCGGGGCCGCCGCGGCGCCCACCGCCTCGTGCGCCACCGGGGCCGAAGCCGAAACCTAGCCCGGGGCCAAAGCCGGGGCCGAACCCGCCGCCGAACCCGAGCGGTCCGTCATGGTCGGCATCGTGGTCGCGGAGGTGTTCGAAAAATTCGCGCCGGGCGTGCCGCCTGGCGCTGTGTAGGGCACGCCGCTGTGCCGGCCCGGGTCCGAAGCCGAACCCGGGCCGCGGGCCGAACGGTCCGCCGGGGGGTGTGAACAGGTTGTTCATGTTGTGTTCCTTACGTGTCTTTTGGAAGGTCGCCACGATGGGCGACTGGTATATCGAAAACACATCACGATATATCGTGATCGAACGTAAGGCAATGCCCGGATCGGCCGGCCGACCTGGATTGCGCGCGTCGTCAGCTCGGTGGCGAGAACCCACCGCCGACGGGGCCCTGCGGCGGGCTCGGGGCCGGGTCGGGTGCGAACTGGGGCTGGCTTTGGGCCTGGGGCGCGGGCTGGCCGGGCCACCAAACCGGAGCCGGCGGGGTCTGCGGCGGCCATCCCGGGGGCGCGCCTGCTCCCGCGGGGCGCAGCCGGGCCAGCTCGCGGCGGTGTCGCTCGGCGAGTACCGCGGCAAGCACGAGCTGTGGAGGCGTGCCCGGAGGCGGTGGCGGGGCGATGTGGGACAGCACGTCCCCAGCGATGCGATAGGCCATCTGGTGGCGCAATCGCAGATCCAGTTGTGGCGCTCGGGAAAGGAATTGGCGCGCGACCTCGGCCTGGCCCGCGCTGAGGCCGGAGAGCTGCAGCGACGACGCCCACCAGGCCAGGGCCGGTGGCATGGCCGGCGGCGGCGCCAGCCGGGGGCCGCGCTCGCTGACGACGATTGTGCCGGCGAATATGTCACCGACACGTTTGGCTTTCGGCGATAGCATGCTGCAGATCACGGCCGGGCTGCCCAGCAGCATCCAGATCTCCACCACCGCCGCCAGCGCGCGAAACAGTGTCTGGCGGAGGCGTTCTGGGCCGCCGTCATCGGACACCACGCGCAAGCCCATGGCGATCTTGCCCAACGAACGGCCCCGGGTCGCCGTTTCCATGATCACGGGATAACCGACGAACACCAGCACCGTGAAGATGATCAGGAACGCGATGGTCAATGCTTCGTCGAGTTCGCTCAGCGAGGCTGCCCACAGCGTCAACCCCATGATGTAACCGATGAACATCACGGTCATGTCGATGATCGCGCTCACCGCGCGTACCGGCAGCTGGGCGATCTGCACGTCCAGCACCACCGCGTCCCCGGTTACCACCTCCGACATACCTGGGAACGGTACAGGCAGCCCGATCCCGCGGGATGGCTGCCGGTGTCGCGCCGGATGCCCGCCGTGACCTGGGCGAACCTCCGGCGGGATAGGCTGCGCGGGTGGATGTCGACGCGTTCTTGCTGACCCACCGCGCCACCTGGGACCGGCTCGACCACCTAGTCAAAAAACGTCGCTCGCTGACCGGCGCCGAGATCGATGAACTCGTTGAGCTCTATCAGCGGGTATCCACGCACCTGTCGATACTGCGGTCGGTGTCGTCGGATCCGTTGGTGACCGGCCGGCTCTCGAGTCTGGTTGCGCGTGCCCGCGCCGCGGTCACCGGTGCGCACTCGCCGCTGAGCAGCACGTTTGTTCGGTTCTGGACGGTGTCCTTTCCGGTGGTGGCCTACCGTGCCTGGCGCTGGTGGTTGGCGACGGCGGTGGCATTCTTCGCGGTGGCGGTGCTCATCGGGTTCTGGGTTGCCGGTAGCCCCGAGGTTCAGTCCGTCATCGGAACCCCCGCTGAGATCCACGAATTGGTCAACCACGACGTCGAGTCCTACTACAGCGACCACCCCGCGACCGCGTTTGCGCTGCAGGTCTGGGTGAACAACTCCTGGGTGGCCGCCAAGTGCATTGCGATGTCGGTGGTGTTGGGGGTGCCCATCCCGCTGGTGCTGTTTCAGAATGCGGCAAACGTGGGAGTGATCGCGGGCCTGATGTTTGCGGCCGGCAAGGGCGGGGTGCTGTTGGGCCTGCTGATTCCGCACGGATTGCTGGAGTTGACGGCGGTCTTCCTGGCCGGTGCGGTTGGGATGCGGCTGGGCTGGTCGGTGATTGCGCCCGGCGACCGGCCGCGCGGGCAGGTTCTTGCCGAGCAGGGCCGCGGGGTGGTGTCGGTTGCCGTGGGCCTGGTGGGTGTGCTGTTGGTATCCGGGCTGATTGAGGCCATGGTGACGCCGGCCCCGTTGCCGACCTTCGTCCGGATCGCCATCGGCGTCATGGCCGAGGCGGCGTTCTTGGGCTACATCGTCTACTTCGGCCGCCGCGCGGCCAAAGCCGGAGAGACCGGTGATATCGAGGACGCACCCGACGTGGTGCCCACCGGCTGAACCCCTACAGCCGGCCGGTCGCTTTCATCGCCAGGTAGCGATCGGCGAGTGCCGGCGCAATTTCGGTGGGCGGCGCGTCGACGACCTCCACGCCGCTGCGGCGCAGGCGAGCGGCGATTGTGCCCCGGTCATTTCGGGCGCGTTCGGCGGCGGCCGCGTCATACACTGCCGCCGCGTCGGAACGCCCGATGGCCAGTTGATCGACCCGAGGGTCGGCGACCGCGGCCACCACCGCCTGGTGTTTGGCCGATAGCTGCGGCAGCACCGGCAGCAGGCCTTCGTCGAGGGCCGTCGCGTTGAGGTCGGTCAGCAACACCACCAAGGAGCGCCGGCGAGTCCGCCGCGCAATCGTGGCAACCATTGACCGCCAGTCGGATTCGACCAGCGCCGGCTGCAGCGGGGCCATCGCGTCGACCAGCTGGGCCAACAGTTCGGTGCGCGATGCGCCGAACACCGCCGCGCGGCTCACCCGGTCATGGGCGAGAAAGTCGACGTGATCGCCGGCCCGCGACGCCAGTGCGGCCAACAGCAGCGCGGCATCCATGGACCAATCCAGTCGCGGCCACCCCGCGGGATCGGCGTCGGTCGGGTCCACACCAACCCGGCCCGCCGCCATGCGCCCGGTGTCGAGCACCAGCACCACGCGTCGATCGCGCTCCGGGCGCCAGGTGCGGACCATCACGTCGGCGCGGCGGGCGGAGGCGCGCCAGTCGATCGACCGCACGTCATCGCCGACGACGTATTCACGCAGCGAATCGAATTCGGTGCCCTGGCCGCGGATCAGCGTGGGCAACAATCCATCGATCTCACGCAGCTTGGCCAGCCGCGACGGCAGGTGTTTACGGGACAGGAACGGCGGCAGCACCCGAACCTGGCCCGGCACGGCCTGGGAACGCTGCCGCCCGGCCAGGCCCAGCGGCCCGATCGAGCGGGCTGTGACGGCGGCGCAGTGCTGGTCACCGCGGCGCACCGGTTGCAGCGCGGTGTTCACCTGCTGGCGCTCACCGGCGGCGATATTGATCGGGTGGGTGCGGGGTTGGGCACGCGCACTGGGCGGCCAGGCGTCGCGGACCAGGCCGCGAAACCGGCGGCGCCCCACATTGTGGATCACCAGGGCGGCATCGGCGGGCTGGCGCAACCGGATCGAGCTATTCGGGCTGCGCGTGTAGCTCAACTTGCGGGGGCTGGCCGCCAGCGCGACGTCGATGGCGACCGCCACCGCCAATGCCAGCAGCAGCATTCCGAAAGCCCGTGGCGGCCAGGGGGACAGCGCGATCGGCAGCACGCCGATCAGCGCCATCAGTCCGGTTCGTCCGGTCAGGATCACTAGCGGGGCACCGGAACCGAGGCCAGAATTCCGTCCAGGACCCCGTCGGGGGTGGCGCCTTCCAGCTCGGCCTCCGGGCGCAACATGATCCGGTGGCGCAACGTCGGGCGAGCCATGGCCTTCACGTCATCGGGGGTCACGTAGTTGCGTCCGGATAGCCACGCCCAAGATCGGGCGGTGCCCAGCAGTGCGGTCGCGCCACGCGGTGACACACCCAGCTGTAGGGCGGGGGAGGACCTGGTGGCTCCCACGATGTCCACGATGTAGCCCAGCACCTCGTCGGCGATCAGCACCCGGCTGACGGCCTCGCGCCCGGCGGCCAGCTCGGCCGGGCCGGCCACCGGTTTGATCGCGGACAGGTCGCGGGGATCGAAGCCGTGTGCGTGGCGGCCGAGGATGGCGATCTCGGACTCCCGCGAGGGCAGACCCACGTTCAGCTTCAGCAGAAAACGGTCGAGCTGGGCCTCGGGCAGCTGATAGGTGCCCTCGTATTCGATGGGGTTCTGCGTCGCGGCCACGATGAACGGGTCCGGCAGCGGTTTGGCCTGGCCCTCCACACTGACTTGGCGCTCTTCCATCGCCTCCAACAGCGCCGCCTGGGTCTTGGGCGGGGTGCGGTTGATCTCGTCGGCGAGCATCAGATTGGTGAACACCGGGCCAGGGCGGAAGGCGAACTTCGCACTGTGCGCGTCGTAGACCAGCGAACCGGTGACGTCACCGGGCATCAAGTCGGGAGTGAACTGCACCCGCTTGAATTCCAGCTGCAGCGCGGCGGCCAGGGCGCGGACCATCAGCGTCTTCGCCACTCCAGGGACGCCTTCCAGGAGTACGTGGCCCCGGCACAGCAGCGCGATCACCAAGCCGCTGATCACCCCCTCCTGGCCGACCACGGCCTTGGCGATCTCGGCACGTAATCCCAGCAATGCTTCGCGGGCCGGATCCGCGGTCGGGGACTGGGTGGGAGCCGGATGTGTCACGAGTGAGTGAACTGCCTTTCGATGTCGTCGAGTGCGCGAGCAAGCTGCAGTAGATCGTGGTCGTCCGCCGGTGGGGGGCCAAACAGGTGATACCAGACGTATCCCGCGTCGGCGCCGCTGCGCTGGGCAACGGTGATCGCGACCGCCTGCGGGTCCGCGCTGGAGCCGATGCCGAGTCGGGGTAGTAGCCGTTGCAATGTCGCGGTGCGCAGCGCATCCGCGGCGCGATCGCGGGCCCGACGGGATCGGTACAGCCGGCCGCGCCCCTCGACCGTCTCCGATGCCCGCACCACCACGGGCATCTCCTCGGCCACCAGGGGGCCCATCCGGCGGCCCTTCCACAGCGCCACCAGGATCACGGCCAGCCACAGCTGCCAGACGATCCAGCTGACGTTGGCCGGGATGAGATCGGAAAGCGAACTGGGAGATGATGTTTCACCCTCGACGAGGTGAGGTGCGTACCAGATGAGACGGGGCCGGGCGCCCGCGAGGTTCATCGCCAGCGCTGCATTGCCCTGCTCCAGCAATCCGTCGTTGGTCATGAAGTGATTGCTGCCCACCACGGTGACGGTTCGCCCGACGTCCTGATAGCGAACCAATGCCCCGCCGTAGCAACTGATCATCGCGAGTTCGCCCTTGCCCCGATACGCGTCGCTCGGCCCAAAACGCACCGTGCCGGCTCGATCAGCTTCACGCAGTGGGCAATCCGGCCGGATGGCGAGCGTCTCTGCGGCACCGACGCGCAGCTTCGGCGTCAGCACCCTGCGGGTGCGCGCCGTGGGTTCCACCAGCAAGAGGTCGCCGGGGACGCGTGAGAGCCGGTTGAGTAGGGCGTTGTTGGCCAGGTACTGGGTTTGCGCCACGAGTAGCAGCGTGTCGGCCCGTGCCGCGTTCTCGACGTCGGCGACGGTGTTGGCGACCACCACCTCGACCCCACCTTCGCGCAGCAGTGTCACCAGCGCACGAGCACCCGAGCCGCTGGTCGATTCCGGGTCCATCGTGCCGCCGGGGCGCGGCGCGGTCAGGTAGGTGGCAATCGAGGCGATGACGGTGACCGCGGCCAGGGTGAGCAGCACGCCACGCCATGGTTTGCGTTGCCGGCTGGGGGCGTGCGCCGACTCGGCGCGTGCGGGCATCATCGGACCTGCGCCCAGGAGTCGCTGGGGGCGGGCCGCCCCACGCTCGGCGATGCGGTGGAACGTGAGCGCAAGTGGTCGTCGAGGTCGGCGATCAGCTGGTAGGCGGCTTCGGTGCCGGGCCGCTCACCGTAGGTCACGTCATTGAAGGCGGCCACCGCCTGCGCCAATTCGCCGGCCAGATACGGCAACACATAGCCGGCATCGTTGGCCAACTCGTTGGCGGTGCGCCCGGGCGCGGGGTTGAGCACACCGGTTTCCTCCAATTCGCGGGCGACCGCGCGCAGCCGGTGCCGGATCGCCGCGGCCCAATTGCCGTCGGCGGCATAACCTTGCGCCGTGGCCCGGTGCTGGGCGGCGGTGAGTTGGCCGGCATCGAAGAGCTGGTAATCGCCGCCGCGATTGGTACGTAGGGTGCGACGTGCGATGTTGATCGCGACAACCACGGCGATCACCAGCAGGATTACCAATACGGTGATGGTGAACCAGCCACCGGACACCGACGAGCCCTTCTCCAACAGTCGATACAGCAACTCGTTGATCCAGTCGTTGAGATGCTGGGACAACGAACTCTTGGGATAGATGGGTTTATCGAGTTCGCGCTGTGCGGCCTGGTGCGCGGCATCGCGGTCGATGTCGATGGAAGGCACTGTCCGTCCTCACGAGTCCATTAGAGCGGCCGGGTGAGCCAGAGGTTGTCGGTGGACTCCACGGCGGCGGGGCCGCCGGCGGCCCCGGTTTGCAGAACCAGATCGAATGCCTCGGCCCGCATCCGCCGGTCGGTGTAAAGCAGCACGACAACCCCGGCGGTGAATGGCGCGGTAATGATCTGGCTGATCGCCGAGCCGATGGACGACAGGGTCATGCCCACCAGAAACATACCGGTGGAACCCTCGCTCGCGGTGGCCCCCAGCAGTATCTCGCCGACGATGCCAAACGGCGCCGAGATCGCGCCACCAACCAGGCCGACCACGATCGCGGTCAGCAGCCGGATGCCCAGAACCCGCCAGAAGCCGCCGGTTACCAGCGCAAACGATCTCGTGATCGCGTCGACCAGCGGCAGCCTCTCCAGCGCGATCAGCACGGGCGCGAACATCAGCACCGTGTACAGGTAGGCCACCAGCAACCCGACCAGCAGCACCAGCGGGAAGCCCAGCAGTGCCGCGGTCGCTCCGTTGGCGGCGGCGGCCACCCCGACCAGGATGACGACCACCAGGCCCGCGAGCGCAACGAGTCCGGCGCCTTCCAGCAGCGCCAGGCCGATCAGCGCCAGGATCCGCCCACGAACCCTGGCCCAGGCTTCGCTGATGGTGATCGGCGACCCGAATACGGCCCGCCCGACGACGACGGTGAGTATTCCGCTGAGCAGCATGCCACCCAGCCAGCTCACCAGCAGGCCGGCCGCCGCGGAGCCGGTCCACGCGCCCACCACGCCCCAACTCTGCTCGGACGGGTGAGTGTCGAAGCGACTGGCGGCTTCCAGCGGGCCGATCGTGGCGAGCAATGTGATGACCTGCATGACCACCACGACGATGGCGGTCAAGCCGAGCGTCGCTTTCGGATTGGCCCGGATGTAGCCGACCGCGCCGTTGAAGATGTCGCTCAACGTCAAGGGGCGCAGCGGGATGATCCCGGGTTTGACGGCGCCGGGAACCAGCGGCGGCCCGTAACCGGGGGGCGGCCCGTAGCCCGGAGGCGGTGGCCCGTAGCCCGGAGGCGGTGGCCCGTAGCCGGGTGGTGGTGGCCCGTAGCCGGGTGGTGGTGGCCCGTAGCCGGGTGGTGGTCCGTAGGCCGGCGGTGGGTCGGCATACCCCGATGGCGGGTAGCCGGCTGCTTCGTACCCGGGAGATCCCGAATTCGGCTCGACCGGATATCCCGGCGGCGGCAGCGTGCTCACCGGGTGCAGCGGCTGTCGTCGATGGTCATGTGCTCCATCCTGTCGGCGGTTGGGGTAATTCTCAATGTAGGCATGTAGTGTCGGGCGCCCCGCCCATTGGCGCGTAGCGTTTCTCCCATGGCGGAACTCAAATCCCGGCTCCGGTCGGATCTGACCAAGGCGATGAAGTCGCAGGACAAGTTGCGTACAGCGACGTTGCGTATGGTGCTGGCCGCGATTCAAACCGAGGAAGTCTCCGGCAAGCAGGCCAAAGAGCTCACCGATGACGAGGTGCTCAAGGTGCTGGCCCGCGAGTCCCGCAAACGCGGTGAGGCCGCCGAGATCTATACCCAGAACGGGCGTGGCGAGATGGCCGCCAACGAGCACGCCGAGGCACGAATCATCGACGAATACCTGCCGACTCCGCTCACCGAGGCGGAATTGGCCGATGTCGTCGACACCGCCATCGCTCAGGTGGCCGAGCAATTGGGACAACGGCCCCACATGAAGCATATGGGGATGGTCATGAAGGTCGCCACCGAGATCGCCGAGGGCAAGGCCGACGGCGCCCGGCTCTCCACCGCGGTCAAAGAACGTCTGTAGCGCGCCTGGCTCAACTCCCGCCGCGCGCGGCCCGGCCGGTGTTGACCCGCTCGCGCTGGGGCACCACCACGTACTTGGGATCGCGGGTGGATTCCACCCCGGCCTCAAACACCCCGAACCGCTGCAGCGCACTGCCGGTGAGCAGGGCCAGGCCGCACAGCGCGGCGCCAAGGCGGTTGCGGCCCGCGGCGAGCGTGCCCAGCGCCCCGCCGACGGTCAGGTATTCGGCCCACTTGCGGGTCCGGTGCGCCGGCCCTGTCGTATAGGCCTCGCCGACCAGGCCGAGCCGCCGCTCGAGCAGCCGCGACGCCGCCACCTCCAGCACCGCACCCGCGACGCTCATCCGCCGTGCCGGAGCGGCTTCGGCGACCGGTGCCAGCAGCATGCCCAATCCGCCGCCGCTGGCCGCGGCCGAGCCGGTGAAGACGAAGGGCAGGTACGGATGGGCTTCGTGCCAGGCCGGGACTGCCGTCTGGGACAGCAGCACGGCGGTATAGGACGCGACACCGGGAGCCACCGCGGCCGCCGACAGGCCCGCGGGCCGGGCCAACCGGGCCAGCAGCGCGCCGGGCCAGGTGCGCCGTAGCCGCGCCGGCATCAGCTCGGCGGCCCCGCCCAGCCCGGCGCCGGGCCCGTAGGCGGCCAGGATCCAGGTCCCCACGCTCATCGGCGAACTCGGCTTGGCCACCCGCAGCATGTGGTGAAACCGTTGTGGGCGGCCCAGATCGGTGATCAGGAAGTAGGAGCCGGCCGCGATGCTGGCCAGGGCACCGACCCTGCTCACCCGGCGCAGTGCCGGTTGGCCGTTGAGATCGGCTCCCGCGGCCAGCAGCGCCGAACCCGCCGACAGACCTCCGGAGAACAGGTAGGCGGCGATCTTCCACTCCCAGGCGGGTGTCTTGAGTACCGGGCGCCCGTAGTAGGAACGGAATTGCGCCCGCGGCACCGCGAGCTGCTCCCGGCTGCCCCGGCCGCCCGTCATGGCCGCCCTCGCCCGGCGAACGCCGACACGGCGATCGCAACCAGGGCCGACGCCGCCATTCCGGCGTAGCGCCACATCGCCGGCGTGTCCCGGGTGGGCACCACCGGGTCCGGGGGTAACCCGTAGACCTCCGGCTCGTCGAGCAGCAGAAAGAAGGCGCCGTTGCCGCCGACCCCGTCGTTGGGGTCATGGCCGTAGAGCCGGGCTTCGGGCACCCCGCGGTCGTGTAGCTGCTCGACGCGGTGTGTGGCGCGCTCGCGCAGTTCCTCTAGTGGGCCGAACTGAATCGAGTTGGTGGGGCAGGCCTTAGCGCATGCCGGTTCCAGACCGTCGCGTAGCCGGTCGTAGCACAGCGTGCACTTCCAGGCCCGTCCGTCGCCCTCGCGCCGCTCGATGACTCCATAAGGGCAGCCGGATACGCAGTAGCCGCATCCATTGCAAATGTCTTGCCGCACAACGACCGTGCCGAACTCGGTGCGGAACAACGCGCCCGTCGGGCAGACGTCCAGACAACCCGCGTGGGTGCAGTGCTTGCACACATCCGAGCTCATCAACCAGCGGAAATCGGTGCGGTCCTGCGGGCCGCTCGCCTGCCCGGGCCGCTCGAACTTCGGAACCCCGAGATCAACCGGGGGGCGAGCCTGTTCGATGAATGCGACGTGGCGCCAGGTGCTGGCCCCCAGCATCCCGGTGTTGTCGAAGGACATCCCCAACAGATTGAAGCCGTCGTCGGGAACCTCGTTCCATTCCTTGCAAGCCACCTCGCAGGCCTTGCAACCAATGCAAATCGAGGTGTCGGTGAAGAATCCCACTCGGGGTGGATGGTCGGTGTATCCGGCGTCGCCGGCGGGATCATCGAGCGGGCCGTAGAAGCTGTTGCTGCTCATGGGCTTTCCTCCGGATCCGGGTGCGCGATCCCGTCGTCGCGGGTGGTGTCCAGATGCGTGCCGTTTTCCGTGGTAATCCCGGCCCGGCGGCGGTATTCGGCGATGTAGTCCAGCAATGCCGGTCCGCGGGGGCGCCGGCCGGGCTGGACATCGCAGGTGGCGACCTTGCTCTCCTGGATGGAAACGTTGGGGTCCAAGACCACCCCGAGTAGATCGTTGACCACGTCACCTTCGACCAGCCCGGTGTAGCCCCAGTGGTATGGCATCCAAACCTGTTGCACCACGTGGTCTTCGATGCGCAGCGGACGCATGCGGTCGGTGACGAACACCCGGGCGTCCACCGCGGTGCGGCTGGTGATCACGTGCGCCCAGTCCATATGGGTCAGCCCGCGCATGCGTGCCAACTCCGGTGACACCTCCATGAACAGCGCGGGCTGTAGCTCGGTGAGGTAGGGCAGCTGACGGCTCATCCCCCCGGCGGTGTGGTGCTCGGTCAGCCGGGCCGCGGTGAAGACGAACGGGAACACCTCGCCGTGTGCTTCCGGTGGGGAAGGGTTGGATGGGTTGTCCTTGCGCCCGAGCACGATTCGCGTCGGGTTGCCTTGCTGGGCATACAGCGCGTTGCGTACCGGCGATTCGTGCGGCTCGTAGTGCGTCGGCAGCGGGCCGTCGGCCAGGCCGCTGGGGGCGAACAGCCAGCCCTTGCCGTCGGCCTGCATGACGAAGGCGTCATCGCCGCGCAGCGCCTGGACGCCGACGGCACCCTCGGGTGGGCGGTAGTCCGGCGGCTTGTGCTTTTCGAAATCGGGCACATCGTGGCCCGTCCACTCGTCCAGCTCGGCATCCCACCACACCAGCTTCTTACGCTCGCTCCACGGCCGGCCCTGCGGGTCGGCGGATGCCCGGTTGTAGAGCACCCGGCGGTTCAACGGCCAGGTCCAACCCCACTCGTTCTCATAGGGCCGCTGCTCGTCGCGCGGTTTGCGCCGCGCCGCCTGGTTCACCTCGTCGGCGTAGACACCGGAGTAGACCCAGCAACCGCAGGCGGTGCTGCCGTCGGCCTTCAGGCTTGGGTAGCCGTCGATGGTCCGGCCGGTGCCCAGATCGATCCCGTTCATGTGGCGCAGCACATCTTCACCGGACGGCTCGTCACCTTCGGTGGCGTAGTCCCAGGCCAGCTGAAGCAGTGGCCGGTCGCGCTCATCGGTTGAGCCGGAGAGCTTTTCGCGCAGCTTGCGGCCCAGATGGTAGAAGAACCACAGCTCAGAGCGGGTGTCGCCGGGCGGATCGACGGCCTTCTCCCGCCACTGCAGCATCCGCTGGGTCTGGGTGAAGGTGCCGGCCTTCTCGACGTGGGAGGCCGCCGGGAAGAAGAACACCTCGGTGCGGCAGGTCTGCGGCGAGATCTCACCGGTCTCCACCTCCGGCGCCTCCTTCCAGAAGGTGGCGCTTTCGATCATCACCAGGTCACGCACCACCAGCCAGTCCAGGTTGGCCATTCCCAGCCGCTGCATGCGGCCGTGGGCGGATCCGACGGCCGGATTCTGGCCGAGCAGGAAATAGCCGAACACCTTGCCGTCGATCATGTCCATCACGGTGCGGTAGGTGCTGTGGTCGCCGTTGATCCTGGGCAGGTAGTCGAAGCAGTAGTCGTTGTCGGCGGTTGCGTGCTCGCCCCAGTACTCCTTGAGCAGGGACACCATGTACGCATCGGCGTTGTGCCAGAAGCCCTTTTGGTTTCGGCTCTTGATGTTGTCCAGGTAGTCCGACAGGGTGGCCTGGCCGGCATGGGGCATGTCCAGGTAGCCCGGCAGCAGGTTGAACAGGGTCGGCACATCCGTGGAACCCTGGATGCTCGCGTGTCCGCGCAGCGCGAATATGCCCCCGCCGGGCCGGCCGATGTTGCCCAGCAGCAGCTGGATGATCGACCCGGCGCGGATGAACTGGGCGCCCATCGAGTGCTGGGTCCACCCCACGCTGTACACCAGTGCGGTGGTGCGCTCCCGGCCGGAGTTTTCCGTCCAGGCCCGGGCCACCTGTAGGAAACTCTGCGCCGGCACCCCGCAGACCCGCTCGACCATCTCGGGGGTGTAGCGGGCGTAGTGCCGCTTGAGGATCTGGTAGACGCAGCGCGGGTGCTGCAGCGTCGGATCGGCGTGATCGCCCGGTTGGTACCGCCAGGTGGCCGGATCGTAGGAGGCGCTGGCGCGGTCGTAACCGCTGAAAAGACCGTCGAGATCCTCGGCGTCGCAGTAGTCCTCGCCGACCAGGAACGGCGCGTTGGTATAGGCGGTCACGTATTCGCGGAAGTCCAGATCGTTGGACAGGATGTAGTTGATCACCCCGCCGAGGAACGCGATGTCACTGCCGGCGCGCAGCGGCACGTGCCGGTCGGCGACCGCGCTGGTGCGAGTGAAGCGCGGGTCGATTTGGATGACCTGGGCGCCGCGTGTCTTGGCTTCGATCACCCACTGGAACCCCACCGGATGGGCTTCGGCCATGTTCGAACCCATGATGACGATGAAGTCCGAGGTGGCGAGGTTTTGCTGGTAGTCCGTCGCCCCGCCGCGACCGAAGGAGGCTCCCAGACCGGGAACCGTGGCGCTGTGTCAAATGCGGGCTTGGTTCTCGATCTGCAGTGCGCCCAGCGCGGTGAAGAGTTTCTTGATCAGGTAGTTCTCTTCGTTCTCCAGGGTGGCGCCACCGAGGCTGGCGATTCCCAGGGTGCGGCGCAGGGTGTGCCGGTCGGCATCGAAGTCCTGCCAGCCCTTGCTGCGGGCGTCCAGCACCCGGTCGGCCACCATGTCCATGGCGGTTTCGAGGTCGAGGTCTTGCCACTCGGTGGCGTACGGCGCCCGGTAACGCACCGTGGTTTCCCGTTGCGCACCGGTGACGAGCTGCTTGCTGGCGGATCCCTTGGGGCACAGCCGTCCTCGGCTGATGGGGCTATCCGGATTGCCCTCGATCTGAACGACTTTTCCGTCCTTGACGTACACCTTTTGCGCACAGCCGACCGCGCAGAACGGGCATACCGAATGCGCGACCTCGTCGGCGGATGCGGTTCGTGGTTGCAGCTGCGCGGACCGTTTGGACTGGGCGGCCTGGCCGCGCCCCAGCGGATCGGCGCCGGTGAGCTGCCGGTAGATCGGCCAGGACTGGATCAACTTGCCGACGTCCTTGTTTCGGCTCATCAGCGCCACCTTTCTCCCGCCCCGGCTCTGCTGACACTACGCGATGGGGCCCGGTGTCGCCTACCTTCGGCGGCGCTGCCAACTATCGTCCGGTTGTATTGCCGGACAGTGTGTTTGGCGCAGGATGGCGGGCGGTCGCAGTGGTTGATCTCAACGCAAGGTGCAGCAAGGGGGCATACTGGCGAATTATTTCATCGTGGGTCATCGAGCAGACGGGTTCCAGGCACAGGATGTAGCGGGTCACGATCAGACCGGCAATCTGACTGCAGAACATCGAGGCGCGTTTGCGCGCGTCTGTTCCGCCGAGCTGTGCCGCGATCTTGTCGATCAACTTGCGCTCGACCATTTCCTTCACCCGGTTTGCCAGCGCCGGATCGTGGGCCGCGCCGGCCACCAACGCCCGCAGCGATGCGCCGCTGGCCGGGTCTTCCCACAACGCCAGCAGCCCGGCCAGGACACGCTGGGGAAATGTCGCCGGGTCGCCTTTGGCGACCGCCTGATCGAGCACATCGGCGGGGTTTGCCGACAAGGCAAGAGTCTCGCCGACGAGCCCCCGTTTCGACCCGAAGTAGTAGCTGATCAACGCGAAGTCGACGCCGGCCTCGGCCGCCACCGACCGCAGCTTCACCCCCTGGTAGCCGCCTTCCAGGAAACGTCGCCGCGCGACCTCGAGGATCTTGGCCCGCGTATCGGGCTTCCCGGCCCTGCGCCCCCTGACCCTCGAGTAATTCATCACCGTTGAAATATTACCGGCGCGCGGGTCACGGTGGGCGGATGCTCACCACGTTGCCAACCCCGCCGCAGACCCCGCTGGTTCGCAGGCCCAGGCATCAGGGTCTGGTCTTGGCCGTCACCTGCCTGGCCTTGGGAACGGTGGTCGCGGCGATGGCCTCGCTGAATGTAGCGCTGCCCGATATCGCCCGGCAGACCCATGCCGACCAGACCCAGCAGGCTTGGATTGTGGACGCCTACAGCCTGGTGTTCGCATCCCTGCTGCTGCCCGCCGGCGCGGTGGGGGACCGCTACGGCAGACGGTTGGCGCTGCTGGTCGGCCTGGTTGTGTTCGGCGCCGGATCCGGGGTGGCCACCCTGACCACCGACCCCACCGCGCTGGCCGGGCTGCGTGCCTTGCTGGGAGTCGGCGCCGCGCTGATCATGCCCGCCACGCTGTCGACCATCACCAGCAGCTTTCCGGCGCAGCGGCGCGCCGCTGCGGTCAGCATCTGGACAGCCGTCGCCGGTGCCAGCGGGGTGGTGGGCTTGCTCGCCTCGGATCTGTTGTTGCAGTGGTGGTCCTGGCAGTCGATTTTTTGGCTGAACGTGTTGCTGGCCGCGGTGGCGCTGACCGGCACGCTGCTCTTTGTACCGGAGTCGGCCGAGCGCGATCCGGCGCCGCTTGACGTGGTTGGCGCGGTGCTGGCGGCCGCGGGCATCGCGGTGCTGGTTTACGCGGTGATCGAGGCTCCGGCGTACGGCTGGACCGATCAGGTCACGGTCGGCGGTATCGCGCTGGGCCTGCTCATCCTGGCCGGTTTCGTCGTCATCGAGATGGGGCGCCGCTACCCGTTGCTCGACCCGCGGCTGTTCACCAACAGACGCTTTGCGGCCGGCTCGCTCTCGATCACCCTGCAGTTCTTCGCGCTGTTCGGCTTTCTGTTCGTGATCATGCAGTACCTGCAATCGGTTCGTCACTACAGCGCGCTGACCGCCGCGCTGGGCCTGTTGGCCATGCCGATCGGGATGATTCCCAGTTCCCGGCTCAGCCTCTACCTGACGGAAAGATTCGGCATCCGCCTTCCCTGGGTCGCCGGCCTGCTCATCGTGGCGGACGGGCTGATGGTGCTGGCGCACCTCGACAGCGCCGACCCCTACTGGCACATCGCCAGCGGATTGATCCCGCTGGGGGCCGGGCTGGGGCTGGCGATGCCTCCGGCCACGACCGCGATCACCGGCGCGCTGCCCTCGCGTCTGCAAAACGTCGGCTCGGCCGTCAACGACTTGGCTCGTGAGCTCGGCGGCGCGCTGGGTATTGCCGTGCTGGGCAGCCTGCTGACCGCGACGTATCGCAATCATCTCCCCACCGCCGGGGCCGTCTCGGCGTTCTGCACCGGCCTGCACGTCTCCCTGACCGGCGCCGCCCTGACCATCGTTGCCACCGCGATCGCGGTGGCCGCGCTGCTGCGCCGGCCCCACCGGCCCGGCCGCCACCGGCGGTCCCGCTCAGCCTGGCGTGGTCAGCAACGTGCGCGTGCCGGCTTCACCGCGGCGAGTGATCCCAAGCGCGTCGAGCTGTTCCAGCAACGGCACCGCGACCCGGCGGGTGGTTCCCAGGACCCGGCGCGCCTGGCTCACCGTGAACCGCTGGGGCAGTGTCGCGAGGATCTCGGCCGCCCGCTCGAACGCGTCCGGACCGAGCACGATCGCGTCGGCGACCCGGGTCAGCCGGCCGGCGCGTACCGCCGCGGCCAGCTCACGCGCTCCGAGCCTCAGCTCACCCAATTCGTCGGCTTCCGGGGCGCGAAACTGTTCGGCGGCCAGCCGTCCTTCGAGGGTGCGCACCGCCGCGTCGACCCGCGCTGGCAGGCCCGCGCCGGGCGGTCGCACCAGCCCGTCGGCCACGTCCAGCCCGGTTCCCACCAACAGCGGGGGAACCAGCTCGGCGGCGGGTAGCCCCACTTGCTGGCGCAGCCTTTCCAATGGCATCCCCGCCGCGACATCGTGGTCGGCGGCCCAGTGGGTGACCGTTGCCGCGGCGTGTTCGCGTCTGGCGGCCCACCACTGCGGATCGACCAGCCAATCGCCCACCCGCAATCCGGCGAGCGGCAGCCGCATCGCGCGCAGCACCGCGGCCCGCGCACACTGTGGCGGCCGGATCCGCCCGCCCGCCAGTTCCCGGGCCCGCTCGCGCGCCGCACCGCGCCGGCGCAGGCTGGGCGGGGCGACGTCGAGGACCTCGATTCCGGCCGCGATCCGATGTTGCCCGGGGTCGCGCAGCAGTCCGATGTCGCCGACCCGCAACGGCAGCGGCCGGCTTAGCCGCAACCGTGCCGCTTTGGCTCCCAGCGCACGCACGTACACCGGCACCGCCGCCGAGCCGAGGTGCGCCACCAGCTCACGGTGCAGCTTGACCGCGCACCGCAGGGACACGTCGATCTCGGTGGTGTCCAGCCAGGCCCCCGGAGTGCGCACGGTATCGCCGCGAGCGATGTGCCGGCGATCGACGCCTCGCAGGTTCAGCGCGACCCGGGCCACCGCCGCGACCTCGGTGTGATCGCGGCCCAGCGATTGCAGGCCGCGGACGGTGACGCGCTGTCCGGCGTGTTCGAGTTCGTCGCCCACCCGGATGGTGCCGGCGCTCAGCGTCCCGGTGACCACCGTGCCCGCACCGCGGACAGTGAAGGCGCGATCGACCCACAGCCGCACATCGGCGTCTCGGTCGGGTTCGGGGAGCCGATCGTTGAGCGCGAGCAGTTTGGTGCGCACCTGGTCCAGCTCGGTGCCCAGCGCGACAAATGGGTCAGCCATCGATGTGGTGGCGAACCGTTCGGATGCCGCTCGGATGGCCGGACCGGGGTCGGCCAGATCGGCCTTGCTGATGACCAGCAGCGCGTGCCGAACCCGCAGCGCATCGAGGGCGGCCAGATGCTCCTCGGACTGCGGCATCCAGCCCTCGGTGGCGGCCACCACGAACAAGACCGGGCTATCCGGCGGCATCGCCCCCGAGCCGGCGAGCATGTTGGTGACGAATCGTTCATGGCCCGGTACGTCGACGAAGGCCAGCTGGCGCCCATCCAGCTCGGTCCAGGCAAAGCCCAGATCGATGGTCAGCCGACGGCGCTGTTCCTCGGCCAGCCGGTCCGGCCACATGCCGGTGAGCCGGTGCACCAACGTCGACTTACCGTGGTCGACGTGCCCGGCGGTGGCTATGACAAACACGCCCGCACCGCTGTCAACAGCAGCTCGTCCTCCTCGGGAGCCACGGTACGCAGATCCAGCAGGCACCGGCCGGCCTCGAGGCGGCCGACGACCGGCGGGCTACCGGTGCGCAATGTCGCCGCATAGGACTCGGGCAGGCTCAGCCCGGCGCTGGGCAACTCGACACCGGGGGCCCCACCTCCGCCGACGGCCGCGATGCAGTCCACCGCCGTCGCCCCCACGCTCTGGGGCAGCTGCGCGGTGATCCGCTGGGCCCGCGCGCGCAGCTCTGTCAGGTCGGCGCCCAGCGCTTGGGCGACCGGCGTCGGCGGGCCCACCACGGTGGCTTCCAGGGCCGCGAGCGTGAGTTTGTCCACTCGCAGGGCCCGCGCCGCCGGATGACGGCGTAGCCGTTCGATCAGGTCGGCATCGCCGAACAGCAGGCCGGCCTGTGGGCCGCCGAGCAATTTGTCACCGCTGGCGGTGACCAGGTTGGCGCCGTCGCGCAGCATTGTTGTCGCGTCCGGCTCGTCGGGCAGCAGTGGATGTGGCGCCAACAGCCCTGACCCGATGTCGGCCACCAGCGGGGCGTCCAGCTGCGCGAGTTCGCCGACGCCGACCGCCGAGGTGAACCCGGTGACGTGGAAGTTGGACGGATGAACCTTGAGCACAAACCCGGTGTCCGGGCCGATCGCCTCGGCATAGTCGCGCAGGCTGGTGCGGTTGGTGGTGCCGACCTCACGCAGCCGCGAACCCGTGGACGCCAGCAGTTCCGGGATGCGGAAGCCGTCACCGATTTCGACCAGCTCGCCGCGGCTGAGCACGATCTCCTTGCCCGGGGCCGCCAGGGTTAGGGCGGTCAGCAGCAGGGCGGCGGCGTTGTTGTTCACCACGTGCACGCCCGCCGCGCTGGGCACCGCGCGGGCCAAAGCGGCCAGCGCGCTGCGGCCGCGGCGGGCACGCCGGCCGGTGGCCAGATCGAACTCGACGTCGGTGGCCCGGCCGGCGGTCACCACCGCGTCCAGTGCGGTCCGCGATAGCGGCGCTCGCCCGAGGTTCGTGTGGACCACGACGCCGGTGGCGTTGATGACCGGCCGCAAGCTCGATGCCGTGCCGGGAAGCGCGTCGATCGCGTGCTCGGCGACTTGGTCCGGCTCGATCTCGCCCGCGCGGGCGCGCTGCTGGGCCTGTGCAATCACCGACTTCACCAGGGTGCGCCCGAGCGTGCGCTGGGCCTCGGCCAGCTTGGGATGGGCGAGCAGCACGTCGGTGCGCGGCACCGCGCGGCGCCGGTCGCTGCCGTCACCCATGGCGATCGGCGCGGTGGCGGAGGCGGACGGGAATCGAACCCGCCAACGGCAGCAGCTGTCGCTCGACGGTTTTGAAGACCGCGCCGGTCACCAGACCGGAGACGCCTCCCTGGGCCATAGCGACAATTATGGGCGACGATTATGGGAATGGTGACTGACCAAGGGACTTACCGACTGACTCAGTACGCCCATGGCGGCGGGTGCGCCTGCAAGATTCCGCCCGGCGAGTTGGAGGAGGTGGTTCGGGGCCTGGGTGCCGCCGCGCCACGTGATCCGGTCGGCCAGCTATTGGTCGGGCTGGAAAGTGGTGACGACGCGGCCGCGGTGCTGATTGCCGAGGGAACCGCGCTGATCGCCACCACCGACTTCTTCACCCCGGTCGTCGACGATCCCTACGATTGGGGCCGAATCGCTGCCACCAAAGCGCTTTCGGACGTGTACGCGATGGGCGGACGGCCGGTGGTAGCGCTGAACCTGTTGGGATGGCCGCGCGATGTGCTGCCCTTCGAGTTGGCGACCGACACACTGCGCGGTGGGCGCGACGTCTGCGCCAGCGCGGGTTGCCATCTTGCCGGTGGGCACAGTGTCGATGACCCGGAACCCAAGTACGGGCTTGCCGTGACCGGGATTGCAGACCCGAATCGTCTGTTGCGCAACGACTTCGGTAGGCCAGGCACTCCGCTTTCGCTGACCAAGCCACTCGGAATCGGGGTGCTGAACAGTCGGCACAAGGCCACCGGGGAGCGCTTTGCGCAAGCCATCGACGCAATGACCACCCTCAACGCCGACGACACCGCCGCCGCGGTGGCCGCCGGTGTCGAATGTGCAACTGACATTACGGGTTTCGGGTTGCTCGGGCATCTGCACAAGCTGGCGCGGGCGAGCGGGGTCACCGCAGTGATCGACTCGACCGCGGTGCCCTACCTGGACGGGGCGCGCCAGGCGCTGGCCGCCGGATACGTCAGCGGCGGCACGCGCCGCAACCTCGAGTGGGTGGGCCCACACGTTGACCTGTCCGCGGTCGATGAGTCCGAGGCGTTGCTGCTCGCCGACGCGCAGACCTCCGGTGGGCTCCTGATCGCGGGGGAAATCCCCGGTGCACCCGTCATCGGGGAGCTGGTCGCCCGCCGTGCCGGCCACACCATCGTGGTGCTCTGAGTTTGCGCGTCTGACGCTAGTTTGCCCGGTGCCGACCTGGGTAACCCGATATGTGGTTTCGGCCGAAACAGTGCGGTCTTGACGTCTTGGTCTGCAGCGGCCACTTCTCGCCAACCGTTGCTGCACGCATTACGGGCGGCCTCGGGCTGACAACCAGGGCAAGGCCATGACCTATGAAGGAGTATTCACATATGTCCGACGAATTGAACGGCAAGAGTATTGCCATGCTGGCCGCCGACGGAGTCGAGAAAGTCGAACTCGAGCAACCGCGCGCCGCCCTGCTGCAAGAAGGCGCGCGGGTCGAGGTGCTGTCGCTGCAAGAAGGTGACATCCAGGCCCGTGACCACGATCTCGAACCGGCCGGCAGATTCGCGGTTGACCGTCCGGTGCAGGCCGCGTCGGTCGTCGAATTCGACGGTTTGGTGCTACCGGGCGGAGCGGTGAACCCGGACAAGCTTCGGATGGACAAAGCTGCGGTCGATTCCGTCCGCGCCTTTGTGGAGTCCGGAAAGCCTGTTGCGGCAATCTGTCACGGTCCCGTGATGCTGGTGGAGGCCGGTGTGGTCGGAGGGCGAACGATCACCTCATATCCGAGTATTCACACCGACCTGCGCAATGCGGGTTCCAACGTGGTCGACGAAGAGGTCGTGGTCGACGGCAATCTGATGACCAGCCGCTCACCGGCGGATCTACCGGTGTTCTGCGCGGCGATCGTCAAGCAATTCGCAGCCGGGGCATGCCGCTGAATTGGGTGTGCGAGTGTCAGAGCCTCCAGCTAATATCGAATGTATGTTCGAATCGATGGGGGCGGCCACGGGCGTTGACCACCCCTGCGATGCGCTCGCCGAGCGGCGCCAGTTGCGCACCCCGACGGCGGAGTCGGCGGGTTGGGTGCAGCGGATCGGTGCGGCCGCGCGGGCCGAGAACCGCGCCGCGGCCGCGCAGCTGATCGAGATCGGGCAATTGTTCGCCTACCGGCTGTCGCGGTGTTCGGAGACCGAGGACTGGGCGGTCGACACCATGGAGGCCGTGGCGGCGGAGGTGGCCGCGGGGCTGCGGATCAGTCAGGGCTTGGCGGCCAGCCGGCTGCGCTATGCCCGGGCCCTGCGTGAGCGGCTGCCCAAGACCGGCGCGGTATTCGCGGCGGGTCAGATCGACCTGCGGGCGTTTCAGACCATCGTGTTCCGCACCGATCTGATCGTTGACCCGCAGGTGATGGCCGCCGTGGATGAGCTGGTGGCCCTCAACGTGGGGCGGTGGCCATCGATGACGAATGCCCGTCTGTCCGAACAGGTCGACGCCATCGTGGCCCGCGCCGATGCCGATGCGGTGCGCCGCCGTAAGGAACGCCACGCCGACCGGGAGATCTGGATAGGGCAGGACGCGGATGGAATCTCCCGCATCGACGGCAGCATGTTCACCATCGACGCGCACGCCTTGGACCGGCGGCTGTCGGCGCTGGCGGCCACGGTGTGCGCGCAGGATCCCCGCAGCCGGGAACAGCGGCGCGCGGATGCGCTCGGGGTGCTGGCCGCCGGTGGAGACCGGTTGGGGTGTCGCTGCGGGCTCCCGGACTGTGCGGCCGGTGCCCGGCCCGCTGCCCAGTCGGTGGTGATCCATGTGATCGCCGAACTGGCCACGCTCGACTGCGACGGCGGGGCTCCGGCCTGGGAGGTGGGGGCTGACGGACTTGTCACTCCGGAATTGGTTGCCGAGCTGGCGAAGTCGGCCAAGCTGGTGCCGCTGCGTCACCCCGGCGATGTCCCGCCGGAACCGGGATATGTGCCCTCGAAGGCGTTGGCGGACTTCGTGCGGTGCCGGGATCTGACCTGCCGTTGGCCCGGCTGCGACCAGCCCGCGCTGAACTGCGATCTGGACCACACGATCCCGTACGCGCAGGGCGGGCCCACTCACGCCTCGAACCTGAAGTGCTACTGCCGCACCCACCATCTGGTCAAGACCTTTTGGGGCTGGCATGACCAGCAACTGCCCGACGGAACCCTGATCCTCACCTCGCCGGCCGGACACACCTACGTCACCACCCCGGGTAGCGCCCTGCTATTCCCCAGCCTGTGCCGTTCCACCGGCGGACTGCCGGCAGCGGAGGCCGACCCACCATCGGACTACTGCGACCAGCGCAGTGCGATGATGCCTCGACGTCAGCGCACCCGGGCACAAGACCGCGCCCGCCGCGTCGCCACCGAACGTCGTCAGAACCACCACGGCCGCAGCACCCAGCCGGGCGGGCAAGCCAAATCCGCCGCGCCGCCGACGCCGCCGCAGCCCGAGCCCCAGTCCCATCCACCGCCATTCTGAGACCCCCGGCTGCGGTGCGTCAGTCCTCCGCGGGCAACCGAAATGTCATGTCGATGGCGGTGCCGCCCGGACTGTTGTCGATTTCCACTTCATCGCTGATGGCCCTGATCAGCGTCATGCCTCGACCGCCGTTGCCCGGGTCGGCCGCGGGCTTCTTCCAGGAACCGGAGTCGACGACCCGGGCGTGAATTGCCCCGTCGGCGGCTTCAACGTCGAGCAGCATCGTCCCCACGCTCTGCCCGCGATAGGCGTGCTCGATGCAGTTGGTGCACGCCTCGCTGACCACCAGCACAATGTCACCCGCCTGCTCGTCGGGAACTTCGGCGGCCTGCAGCCACGACAGCAACTGGCGCCGAACAATGACCAATTGGTCTGGGGTAGCACTGGTTTCAATCCGCAGCGGCCCGTGCTGGTACCGATAGGCCACCATCGCGACATCGTCGTCATAGCCCCCGGTGGGGGCCAGTTGACTCAGCACCGCGTCGGCGACGGCATCGATCGGCAGCATCACGGAGTCGGCCACCACATCGGCCACCCGGCCCAGCCCCTCGTCAATCGACTCGTACCTGCGCTCGACCAAGCCGTCGGTAAACAGCAGCAGCGTCGACCCTGGCGGCAACACCTGAGTCGCTTCGGGTCTGGGCTCCACTCGACGGACCGCCAGCGGCACTGACCGGGCATCGGTCAGCAGGACGGGCCCAGACTTCGGCTCGGCGAGCACCGCGGGCATATGGCCGGCATTGCTGTATTCGAGGATGCCCGATTCGGTGTCCAGGATGGCCAGGAACACCGTCGTGCAATAGGCATCGGGAATCAGCGATGCCGCCGCATCGAGTTGTTCGAGCAATAGCGCCGGTTGTGCACCGGTGAGCAAGAGTGCGCGCGCCGAACTGCGCAGCTGGCCCATGATCGCGGCGGCCGGCAAACCGCGCCCCACGCAGTCGCCAACGACAATTCCGATGCGGTGCTCACCGATCGGCAATACGTCATACCAGTCACCGCCGATCTCGAGCGGCGGGACCGCGGGCTCATAGCGCACCGCAAAGCCGGGCGGCGGTTTCACCGGCGGCAGCATGGCCCGCTACAATGTCAACGATGTTTCCCGGGCACTCTCGAACTGCCGGACGTGCCCGATGGCCAGGCTGAGGTGACCCACCAGGACCGTGACCAGCAGCCGATCCTCGGCGGTCACCCAGCGCGGTGCCCCAAGTTCCAGCCATAAGGCGACGTCCGCGGTGCCGGAGAGCACCGCGACCAGCCCCTGTGCCCTGCCCGGGGAGTCTGGCCACTCGATCGGTCTGGCGGTCAGCGGCAGTTGGGCACGGGCGCCCAGGAACGTCTCGCGCAGCTGCGGATCCAGGGCACGCCAGGACGATTCCGCCGGCTCCCCGGCGACCTGCACGGTAGGTTCGCCGTCACTTGGTGGCCACATCACCGCGACCACACGTTGCACATCGACCGCGGTACGGCACTCTTCGAGAGTGATCGAGAGCACCTCGGAAACGCTCTTGGCCACGCTCACCGAGGTAGCCAATCGCAGCACCGCGCTTTCCCAGGCGGCGAAGGCGCGTTCAGCGGTGATATCGCGAACGGTGCCGACGTAGACGTCTCGGTCTGAGCCCGATCCGCGAACCGCGTTGATACTCACCGCAACCCAGGACAGATGGCCATCCTGATGGCGAACCGGCGTCTCGTAGTCGGCGCTGCCCTCATGCCGAACTCGCTCTTGCTGTTGTGCCGCGGATTTGCGGTCCACCAGCCACGGGTGTGGCCACCGGTAGGGCAAACCCTCGGGGGGATAGCCCAGGATCTCGGCAAAGGCGCTGTTCATGTCGATCACGGCACCCTCGTCATCGGCGACGAAGAACCCTTCCTGCAACGAGTTCACCAGGGCGCTGCGGAACTTGTCGCGGTGCGCGAGATCCTCGGCGCGGGCCCGCTGCTCCTCGTAGCGTTTGGTGCCGTCTAGAAATCCGCGCGTCGCAACGTCCAGCGCGGCCAATGTCTGCAGCAAGAACTCCAGCGCGACCGACCGGTCGGACCCAGGGTTCGGCGAGATTTCGTCGAGCAGCCGGAAGTGGTTCTCGATGATGTCGAGAATGCTGATCTGTTCCTGCAGTGCCCGGCGGCCGAACTCATGCCCGACGGCCAGACTGTTCTCGTCGCGGGTATCCAGATACGCGCGCAGCGCGTCGGCGTACTGGGTCTGGAACGCATCGACGGCGCCGAAGTCTCCGGTCTCGGTCATGTCGATACGCCCCGGTGGCGTGCGGCGAGGACAAGGGCGTCGTCGTTCTCTTTGGCGTGCTTGACCAGAATCTGTTCGGCGATCACCGGGGCGGACGCCGCAAAATCGATGTGATCCAGGTAGTCCTCGGCGACGCCGTCGCTGGCTATGACCAGTAGATCGCCCGCGCGCATGGGAACCATTTTTGCTGGGGTGATCTCCGGGATCCGGTAGCCGACAATGCCGGGGGTCAGTCGCACGCTGGATCGGACCTGCACGCCGCTTACCGCCTTGGCTACCAGGTTGGCGCTGACATTTCCCACCCCCGTCCACACCAGTTTGCCGGTGGGCAGATCAATCCTGGCCAGGGTCATCGCGACCCCCCTGCTGCCGGTCAGGACCCGATGACAGAGCTGGATCAACACCTCGAGACGTTCGCCGCGCGCATTCTTGACCACCTCGACGGCCCGCAACGCGGCGCTTTCGGCGGCCGGGCCGTGCCCCAGCCCGTCCATCACCCCGAAGAGTGCGGAGTCGTCCTCGGTCTCGACGGCGATCGGCTGGTCGCCGAGAGCGTGCTCACCGGGCCGCGGGCGACCGGCCGTCGCCCACTCGATTGGCCCGAATCGGCCACTATCACGCACGAGGCGGAACCCATTTCCACATCTCGACGATCGTTCCGCGGCCTACCACAGACTCCACGACCAACCGGTCCATCAGGCGCCGCGCTCCCGGCAAGCCCATGCCCAGCCCGCGCCCGGTCGAGTAGCCGTCCTCCATCGCGCGCTCGATGTCAGCGATGCCGGGACCGTCGTCTTCGGCGCGCACCACCAGGGCCTTGCGGCCCTCCCGGTCCTGCACGGCCACCCGAACCGCGCCGCGACCGGCATAGCTGGTGATATTGCGCGCGATTTCGGAGATCGCGGTGGCGATCATGGTGACGTCGGTCAGCGAGAATCCGAGCTCGAGGGCGAGTTGATGACCGGCTTTTCGGGCGGTGACGATGTCGTCGGGATGGTTGATCCCGACCACGATCTCATCCGCCACCGTCGGGCCCGATCGTCGACTTCCGTAGTCCCAGTTGCTTGTTCAGCAGCGCCACACCCTCTTCGAGGTCCAGGGCGGTTTTCATGTCGTCGAAGGTCAGGCCCAATTGGACCATTGAAAATGCGACTTCTGGCTGCAGGCCCACGATCACGGTGGTAGCACCACGCAATCGGGTCATGTGGGCGATGGTCTGCAACGAACGCGCCGCGAACGAATCCATCACGTCGATGGCGGTCACGTCGACCACAATGCCCTGGGCGCGAAAGCGGCTGACCCGCTCCATGAGGTCATGCCGGAGGCGTTCGGTGTCGCTGTCGGTCAGTGCGGACTGAACCGTCGCGATCAGAATCGGACCCTGTTTCAAGATCGGTACTGGCATGACAAACCCTCGATGGCTCGACCTGTGCGGACTAGGGCGTGTCTGCTTAATGTGAATGGTGTTTTGGCTGATGCTGTTTGGGTGATGCGGACGCATGCGATTTCTGATGATTTGTGGTCGCTGATCGTGGCGGTGTTGCCTGCGGGGCGGCGGCGTGGCCGGCCGTGGAACGATCATCGACGTACTCTGGAGGGCATTATCTGGCGTTACCGTACGGGATCTCCGTGGTGTGACCTGCCCGAGCACTTCGGTCCCTGGCAATCGGTGGCCGAGAGGCATCTACGCTGGTCGGTCGATGGCATCTACGCGCGGATCTTCGCGGCGATCGCCTCTGACCTCGACGCCGAGGACGCCGACCTGGGCGCACTGTTGTCGGTCGATTCGACCAGTGTGCGCGCCCACCGACACGCAGCCGGAGCGCGCTCCGGGCGCCGCACAGGGGGATCTGTCGAATTACAAGAAATATCTCGATGAGCCCGATGACCACGCTATTGGGCGTTCCCGCGGCGGGCTGACTACCAAGATCCACGCCTTGACCGACCAGCTGTGCAGTCCGGTCACCCTGGCACTGTCGGCCGGTCAAGCCGGTGATAATCCGATGCTTTGGCCATTGCTGGCCGCCCGGTGCAGCAACTCATACGCCCCGTTTCGCCTGCTGGCGGACAAGGCGTACTCCCATGATTCGACGCGGGCACAGCTGCGCCGGCTCAAGATCGCCCATACCATCCCCGAGCGCAGCGACCAGATCACCCGCCGCAAAGCCAAAGGCCGCAACAGAGGACGGCCTCCGGGGTTCTCAGGCCGAATCTACAAGCACCGCAACACCGTCGAGCGAAGCTTCAACCGGCTCAAACACTGGCGCGCGGTCGCCACCTGCTACGACAAATACGCCCTGACCTACCTCGGCGGTGTCACCCTGGCCGCCATCATCACCTACCACCGCGTCCGCAATTAGCAGACAGGACCTAGTCGCCGGTGCGAGTGACTGCGTAGCCCAGCAGCCGCTCGGCTTCCTCTATACCCCCTTGTAAATCGCCCACGGCATTCATCTTCGAAAGGTCGAGCCCGATTGTCACCAGCGTCAGTGCGATCTCGGAGGACAAGCCGGTGATGATCACGTTCGCGCCCATCAATCCGGATGCGTCGACGGTTTGGACCAGGTGGTTGGCCACCGTCGAGTCGATGGCGGGCACCCCGGTCACGTCGATGACCACGACCTTGGCGCGGTTGGCCCGGATGGCCCGCAGCAGTTGCTCGGTGACCTGTCGGGCGCGCTGACTGTCCAGCACTCCGATGATCGGCAGAATCAGCAGTTGCTCGCGCACCTGCAGCACGGCCGTGGACAGCTCCCGGATCGCCTCCTGCTGCTGCCGGATGATGCGCTCACGCTCCTGCACGAAGCTCACCGCGACGGTGTTGGCGATGCGGTTGGCCGCCGGTTCGTAAGCGTCCAGAACTCGGCTGAGCATCTCGAAGTCCGTCTGATACTTCTCGAACAGGGAGCGGGCCAGCACGTCGCGCAGCAACAGGACGATGCCGACGACCTCATCGGTTTCCACGCCCCTGGGAATGATGCGTTCGGAGAGATCACGTGCGTAGGCCTGCAACGCCTCGACGCTTCCGGTCTCGAGCACCTCGACGTAGTTGTCGTACACCGCGGTCGCTTCGGAAAAGATCTCGTCCGGCGTCATCGCCGTGAGCAGCCGCGCCTCGGTGATGCTGCGGGCCCACTTCTCGCGCAACGCGGTTCGATTTTGCCGCAGATGCTCGACCAGCTGCGGCAGCAAACCTTCGCTAGACACGCCGATCGGCCCAGAGCTGGTACTGATGCTGCTGCTGAAGACGGACGGCGAATCTGACATTTGGCCTCCCAAGTGCCGCGCCGCGCTCCGCAGGGCGCTGGTCATATGGCGAGACTAGCCTGGAGGCCGCTGTGGAACGCGTTGAGGTCTTCTTCTTCTCGCAGTTTGTGAGGCAGGTTAGGCTTGCAGCACACCGAAGGCTCGGACAAAGGACCGCCATTGTCAGCTCCCGATTCGATCACCGCCGTGGTCACCGATCACGATGGAGTCACCGTGCTCAGTATCGGCGGCGAAATTGATTTGGTTACTGCTCCGGCCCTCGAAGAAGCCATCGGCGCTGTCGTTGCCGACAGCCCGACTGCGCTGGTCATCGACCTTTCCGGGGTGGAGTTCCTCGGCTCGGTGGGGCTGAAGATCCTGGCCGCGACCTACGAGAAGCTCGGCACTGCGGCCGAGTTCGGCGTAGTCGCACAGGGGCCCGCGACCAGGCGGCCGATTCACCTGACCGGTCTGGACAAGACTTTCCCGCTCTACCCCGCCCTCGATGACGCATTGACCGGCGTGCGGGACGGCAAGCTCAACCGCTAGCGCCTGCTTTTCGCTTCGGCTACTTGCGTTTTCGGGCACCGAGGGTTCCCTCAGGTGCGATGATCACGAACATGGATGTCGATCATCCGGAACGAGATCAACGCTGGGATTACCGTCGGCGGCGGGAAACCGAACTGGAACGGCTCGACCGCAACTGGACCAGCCTGCTGCAGGAGCTGCGGGTGGTGCAGACCGGGGTTCAGCTGCTGACCGGGTTCCTGCTGATGCTGCCGTTCCAGCAGCGCTTCGAGGTTCTGGGGCTACACACGGTGTATTTGGCGACGGTGGCGTTCTCGGTGGGCGCGACGATCTTGTTGGTCGCCCCGGTAGGCGTGCACCGGTTACTGTTCCGGCGACACCGTCTTGTGGTGCTGGTTTCGGCGGCACATCGCTGCGCCTACGCCGGGTTGGTCCTGCTGGGGCTGGCTTTGACCGGGGTTACCGCCCTCATCTTCGGTGCGGTGTCCGGACGTACCGCGGCCATCATCGCCGGGTCGTGCGCACTGGTACTTTTTGCGCTCTTCTGGGTGCTGGTCCCGCTGCTGCTGCGCACCCGTGACGTGCAGCTTCCCGACTACTGATCGTTTCGTTGCGTGTGAGTTGTCGTCTTGGTGGGTAATTTCCGGTAGAGCTACCGGTCTCAGGGGGAATAGAAGAAGCAAGGGCAAGATCCGGGGAACGGCCAGTTTGGGGATTGGCTGGCCGAATGGAGAAGGGGGAGCGACCATCTGGGGCGCAGACGCCGGCGGGGCCGGAATGAAAAGTGCGGAGGGCGCAGCAGTCCAGCGATGTGGGCCGCTGATGGCGTGCTCCGGAATGGATTGAGCCTGTTCGCGCGGGTACGTCGTTACGGTGGAATCGCTGGTCAAGGGTGGGGCGCTTCCGCTACATCGCTCGTGATGATCGCTGGGAATGGTCAGATGAGCTGGCTCGGATGCACGGCTATGAGCCGGGTCGGGTCAGGCCGACCGCCGATCTACTGGTTGCGCACAAACATCCCGATGACAAAGCGGTCGTCGCTGAACTGGTAGACCAGGTGTGCCGTTATGGAAAGCCATGCAGCAATCGGTTTCGCATTATCGATACGGGTGGCGTCGTACACATCGTCGTGGCGCTGGCGAATCCGCTCTATGACGGTCACGGGTCGCTGGCCGGCACTGCCGGGTTCTATGTCGACATCACCGAACAATATGAGGTCGACATGCAAAAGCGGTTGACCCAAGCGGTCACCGCGGTCAACGCCCGAAGGGCGGTCATCAATCAGGCCATCGGGATGCTGATGCATGAGTACCGGCTGGATGCCGAGTCCGCTTTCCAGGTGCTGGCCAAGTGGTCTCAGAAATCCAACACCAAGCTGCGGCTGTTGGCCGAGCGTGTCGTCGGCGACCCCGACGGGCGAAACGCGCTGCTCAACGAGGCCGCGGACACGGTCGGGGAACTGTTGTGCGCCGCCCGCAACGGGCATGGTTAACCTGTTGCAGTTCAGCGACATCACAGCCGGCGTATAGACCAGTCTCAGATTGGACTATGTGGCAATAGTGTCCATAGGATATATAAGCTGCCCGTCGATGTGCGCTGCCCATGGTCCGCGTTTGATCGTCCGTGCTGGGAGTGAGCATGATTTGCACCGGGAATAGCGTCGTGCGGGTTGATGACCGGCTGGAGCCGGCCCCCGGCGAGACCGGCACGAGCGTGTCGGGCTTGATTGCGGCAGGTGTTTGGGTGATCGGTCTGGTGATCGGCCTGATCGCGTTGGGAATCGGGCAAGTGGGGATCGCGTCCACAACGCTCGGCGTTGCGATTGTGGCCCCCTGGCTCGGGCTGGCTGCGGCGTCGCGCAGCCGCCGCATTCCGGCGCGCGTACGCGCCTAGGTGTGGCCCGCGGCTGATCGGGGTACTGCATGTGCCACGGGTAATCACATCCGGTGTGTAGCCCGGTCACTCTGCAGGAAGGACCGCCGATGCCGACCGCCAGCGATTACGATGCCCGCCGCATACCTGATCCCGACGCCGCCGATCCGTCCGGCCTGCGCGAGCTGGCACCCGCTCTGCCGAGGTCGTCGACCGCGACCATCGATGCCGTCGACGACGACCCCAATGCGGCGCCCGTCTTCCAACCCCCGGGTGCGGATCTGTCCGGCGAGGAACTGTCGGTCGCGGTGATTCCGCAACGCAGCGACGAGTTCATCTGCTCGTGCTGCTATTTGGTGCAGCATCGCAGCCGGTTGCGCAGTTCGATCGGTCAGCTCCCGATCTGTGCCGACTGTGTGTGATTCTTGACCCCGCGTTAGGCGCCGTGTTGGGTCGTTAGGGTGCCTGCATCCGCTCCCTCGGCGCGCACACCGCCGGCTCTGCGCCGACCGCCCGGCCTACCTGCCCCGCACCGCTTGCGTACGGTGTTCGCGGCCGCCTACGCGGTCGCATACCTGGTTGGTCGCGAGCGGCGAATGCTGCGATTGATCCGGCGCTACGGGCCGATCATGACGATGCCCATCCTCAGCCTGGGAGACGTGGCGATCGTCTCGGACCCGGCGCTGGTCAAAGAAGTCTTCACCGCGCCGCCCGACGTGCTCCTGGGCGGCGAGGGAGTGGGACCCGCGGCGGCGATCTACGGGGCGGGTTCGATGTTCGTCCAGGAAGAGCCCGAACACCTGCGGCGGCGCAAGCTCCTGACGCCGCCACTGCACGGCACGGCGCTGGGCCGTTACGTGCCGATCATCGAGGAGTCCACCCGCGCGGCGATGCGCGATTGGCCCGTCGATCGTCCCTTTGAGCTGCTTGGGGCGGCCCGGGCGCTGATGTTGGATGTGATCGTCAAGGTCATCTTTGGTGTCGACGATCCCGACGAGGTGCGGCGGCTGGGCCGGCCTTTCGAACGCCTCCTGGACCTTGGGGTTTCCGAGCAACTGACCGTCCGCTATGCGCTGCGCCGAGCGGGAGCGTTGCGGGTATGGCCACAGCGGGCGCGCGCCTACCGGGAGATCGAGAACGTCGTCATGCCGCTGATCGCGCAGCGGCGCAATGGCCTTGGCCGCACCGAACAGCGCGACATCCTGGGGCTGCTGATCAGCGCCCGGGGCGATGACGGTGAACAGCTGTCTGACCAAGAGATTCGTGACGACCTCATCACGTTGATGCTGGCGGGCCACGAAACCACCGCGACGACGCTGGCATGGGTTTTCGACCTGCTGCTACACTATCCCGATGCGCTGCGGCGCGTCCAGGAGGAGGCCGAGGGCGGCACGGAAACCTTCACCACCGCGGTGATCAACGAGACGCTGCGGGTCCGGCCGCCAGCCCCTTTCACGGCCCGCGTTGCCGCGCGCCCGTTCCGGCTCGGGGGCTACCTCATCGACCCCGGCACCCGAATCGTCGTCCACATGATCGCAATCAACCGCAACCCCGACGTGTATGAGCAGCCGAACCGGTTTCGTCCCGAGCGGTTCCTGGGCACGCGGCCGCAAACCTATGCCTGGGTTCCGTTCGGCGGGGGCGCCAAACGCTGTCTGGGCGCCGCTTTTTCCATGCGGGAGTTGGTGACCGTGCTGCACGTGTTGTTGCGGGAGGGGCAGTTCACGGCCGTCGACGAGGCGCCCGAGCGCATCGTGCGGCGCTCCATCATGCTGGCTCCCCGCCACGGCACCCGAGTGCGCTTCCGGCCCCGGCTCCAAGAATCCGTTTAGAACCCTCCAAGCGCGGGCCCCGAGTCTGGTGACAGCAACGGAACTGTCCGCCATGAAGGGAACAGCAGCTATGACCACCATCGACGTGCAGCCCGCATCCGCTTCGTCGGGGGCGCCGGTCCGCGAGACGAACGTCTATGCTTCGGCCGCGCTGGCTTTCGGCATGGTCGGTGCGGTCGTTTTGAGCGTCATCTGCGCGATCGCCGCGCTGGCAGACAGCAAGAACTCGGATCAGGGCCGAGGCGAGGCTATCGCCGGCCTGGTCATGTCGGCAGGCTGGGTCGCGGTGCTATTCGCACTGGCCCACTGGCATGTCGTCTAGCGGCTAAGAGCCGAGACAGACCTGCGATGACCTGAGTCGGGGTGGCGGGATTCGAACCCACGGCCTCTTCGTCCCGAACGAAGCGCGCTACCAAGCTGCGCCACACCCCGCTTGAAGCCACGACAGCCTATCGCACCGGCCCACCAACTCACTAAACAGCTGGCCAGAGGCTAGTTCCAGGCGCACGAGCGCTCGAACTCGACCAAGGCCTGGGCCGGATCGGTCGGATCCAGCCCCTGAGCGCTGACCCATTCGTCGTTGAAATAGGTCTCGGCGTAGCGATCGCCACTGTCGGCGAGCAAGGTGACCACCGAGCCGCTGCGGCCGTCGGCGACCATCTCGGCCAGCAGGCCGAACGCGCCCCACAGATTGGTGCCCGTGGACGGACCCACCCGACGGCCCAGAACGGCGCTCACGTGGCGTGCTGCCGCGATTGAGGCGGCATCGGGCACAGAGACCATGCAATCGACCACACCGGGCAGAAACGACGGCTCAACCCGCGGGCGGCCGATGCCCTCGATCCGAGAAGACTTGGGCATCACGATGTCGTAGCGGTCCTCGGCGTAGGCGGGGAAGAACGCGGAGTTCTCCGGGTCCACCACGCACAGTCGGGTCGTGTGCCGGCGATAGCGGATGTAGCGGCCGATCGTCGCGCTGGTGCCGCCGGTGCCCGCCCCCACCACGATCCATTCCGGAATGGGGTGCTGTTCCTCGCCCATTTGCGCGAAGATCGACTCGGCGATGTTGTTGTTGCCGCGCCAGTCGGTGGCACGCTCGGCGTTGGTGAACTGGTCCAGGTAGTGGCCGCCGGTTTCCTTGGCGACCCGCTCGGCCTCGGCGTAGACCTGGCTGGAGTTCTCCACGAAATGGCATCGGCCGCCTTGCGCCTCGATCAGCGCAATCTTGGAGGCGCTGGTCGCGGCCGGCATCACGGCAACGAACGGCAGACCCAGCAGTGCCGCGAAATACGCCTCGGAGACGGCCGTGGAACCCGAGGACGCCTCGACGACCGTGGTGCCTTCGCCGATCCAGCCGTTGCACAACGCGTACAGGAACAGCGACCGAGCCAGCCGGTGTTTGAGGCTGCCGGTGATGTGAGTCGTCTCGTCCTTGAGATACAACTCGACGTTCGCGTCGTTGCTCCACGCCGAGGGCAGCGGGTAGCGCAGCAGGTGTGTGTCGGCGCTGCGGCGGGCGTCTGCCTCGATCAGCCGGACAGCATTGTCCGTCCAATCCCGGGCCAGACTGCGGACCGCAACGCGAGCCTGCCCACTCAACGGATCGACATGGTTGGTTGGGAGCGGTCCAGGTTGCTGCTGGAATCTCGGCCGCCCATCGGGGCGGCGATCAGCGTCAGCAGGGTCGCCTCGGGCCGGCAGCAGAAGCGAAGCGGGGCAAACGGGGACGTGCCGATCCCTGCCGAGACGTGTAGGCGCATGTTCGCGCCCCACTGGGATGCGCCCTTGGCCCGGGTGCGATCCAGCCCGCAGTTGGTTACCAGGGCCCCGTAGAACGGCAGGCACAGCTGCCCGCCGTGGGTGTGGCCGGCCATCACCAGCTGGTAGCCATCGGCCGCGAAGCGGTCCAGCACCCGGGGCTCCGGCGAATGCGTGAGCCCCAGCCGCAGGTTGGCGGCCGGGCTCGCCGGGCCAGCGATCGCGTCGTAGCGGTCCCGATTGATGTGCGGGTCATCCACCCCCGCCGCCGCGATGTGCAGGCCGGCCACCTCGAACTCGCGCCGGGTGTGGGTGAGGTCGAGCCAGCCGCGCTCGGTGAACGCCGCGCGCAGATCCTGCCAGGGCAGGGGTTCGCCGCGAACCCGGTGGCCGGGGTTGATCAAGTAGTTCGCCGGGTTCTTCAGGCGCGGCCCGAAGTAGTCGTTGCTGCCGAAAACGAACACCCCCGGCCTGGCCAGCAGGTCGCCCAGGGTTTGCACGACCGCCGGCACCGCCTTGGGGTGGGCCAGGTTGTCTCCGGTGTTGACCAGCAGATCGGGCTCCCAGCTGGCCAGCTCGCGCAACCAGGCTTGTTTGCGTCGCTGGTTGGGCAGCATATGAAGGTCACTGAGGTGCAGCACGCGCAGCGGCGTGGAGCCCGGGCTTAAGACCGGCATCGTGACCTCACGCAGGACGAACGCATTGCGTTCGATGAGTGAGGCATAGCCGACCCCGGCGACCGTCGAGCCGAGCGCGAGGGCACCGCCGCGCAGAGGAACGGACGCGGCCCGGTGCCGGCCGCTAAGCGGCCCAGGGAGCAGCTTGGTGATCGGAGGTTGGGCATAAGCCATGCAGGCAGGATACTGCGGCTCGCCGCCTACTCGCTCGTGGCGTGTCGCCACATCGGCTAGGTAGGCCTAGGGAGGCGGCGGTGCCAGCAGCGGAATCGTGATCGGCGGCAAGCCGGGAATCTCCACGACCTGCGACCCGACCGGGGGCGGCGGTTCACCTTCCGGCGGCGGCGGCGGTGCCGGCGGGATGCCGTTGCTGATTTGGATCGTGATGATCGACCCGGGGATGGTCTGGCCGCTCGGGGAGGTGCCGACCACCTCGCCGTATCGGGCGCTGCTGTTGACCGCGTTGGGTTGATCGGCGACCTGGAATCCCGCGTCCTTGAGGCGCTGGCGTGCCCGGTCCACGTCCAGACCCGCCACGCTGGGTACCCGAGAGCCGGGCGCGCCGTCCACATAGCGCGGATCGGTGGGCGGCAGCTGCACCTCGCCGAAGTCGGTGGCGATCGGCTTCAGCGCGGTGAACCAGGTACGGGCCGGCTCGTTGCCGCCGTACAGGTCGCCGTTGCCGCAATGGCGCAGCGGCCCCGAACACAGATCCGTCGGATTGGTCGAGTCGTCGTAGATGTAGTTCGCGGCCGCGTACCGGTTGGTGAAGCCGACGAATCCGGCCGACCGGTGGGCCTCTGTGGTGCCGGTCTTACCGGACACCGGCAGGCTCCAGCCGGCCGCGCCAGCCGAACCCGACGCCGTGCCGCCGCCCACCGCGTCCTTGCTCATCGCGTTGGCCAGCGTGTTGGCCAGGCCCTCGGGCACCACCTGGTCACATGTTTCGGTGGTGATGGCAACCTCGTTGTCGTTGCGGTCGATCAGCTTGTCGACCGGGTTAGGCGGGCACCACACGCCACCGGAGGCCAAGGTGGCCGCGACGTTGGACAGTTCCAGCGCGTTGACCTCGATCGGGCCCAGGGTGAAGGAACCGATGTTCTGGCGCTTGACGAAGTCGGCCAGACTCTCGTTGCTGTCCGGGTTGTAGTCGCGGGCGGTGCCGGGATTGGCGTAGGAGCGCAGTCCGAGCTTGATGGCCATGTCCACGGTGCGCGACACACCGACCTGCGAGATCAGCTTGGCGAAGGCGGTGTTGGGCGAGGTGGCCAGCGCGTCGGTCACGCTCATGGAACCGCGGTAGTTACCGGCGTTGATCACGCACCAGGTGTCCTTGGGGCAGCCCTTGGCCCCACCGCTGCCCAGGCCCTTGCCCTGGAACCGGCCCGGTACATCGAGTTGGGCATTGATGCCCATGCCCATGTCCAGGGCGGCGGCCGTGGTGAAGATCTTGAAGATCGACCCGGCGCCATCGCCGACCAGGGAGAACGGCTGCGGTCGCATGGTTTCGCCGGCGTTGATGTCCAGGCCGTACTTACGGTTGCTGGCCATCGCGAGCACCTGGTGAGACTCCTTGCCAGGCTTGATGACGCTCATCACGCTGGAGATACCGGGCAGGGTCGGGCTGGCGAACTTGTCGATGGCCGCCTTGACCGGGACCTGGACGTCGGGGTCCAGCGTGGTGCGAATCAGATAGCCGCCCCTGGCCAGCTGTTCCTTGCTGATTCCGGCGCGCGATAGGTACTCCTGGACGTAATCGCAGAAGAAGGCGCGATCGCCCGCGGCGATGCAGCCCCGGGGCAGCTCGTTGGGTTGCGGCAGGATCCTCAGCGGCTCGGCCTTGGCGGCGCGCAGTGCGTCGGCCTCCGACGGGATGTTCTGGATCATGGTGTCCAGGACCAGGTTGCGCCGTGCCAGCGCACCGTCGGGGTTGGTGTAGGGATTGAGCGTGCTGGTGGACTGCACCATGCCCGCCAGCAGCGCGGATTGCTGCCAGTTCAGCTCCGAAGCGTTGATGCCAAAGTAGGTCTGGGCCGCGTCCTGCACGCCGAATGAGTTGTTCCCGAAGGACACCAGATTCAGGTAGCGGGTCAGGATCTCGGGCTTGGTGAAGGTCTTGTCGAGGGTGAGGGCCATCCGGATCTCGCGCAGCTTGCGCGCCGGGGTGGTTTCGACGGCCGCCCGCTTCTCGGCGTCGGTCTGGGCCGTCACCAACAACTGGTAGTTCTTGATGTACTGCTGCTCGATCGTGGACCCACCCCGGGTGTCGAGGTCGCCCGAGGCGTAGCCGGCCAACCCGGTCAGGGTGCCTTTCCAGTCGACGCCGTTGTGTTCGGCGAAGCGCTTGTCCTCGATCGAGACGATCGCCAGCTTCATGGTGTTGGCGATCTTGTCGCTGGGGACCTCGAAGCGGCGTTGCGAATACAGCCACGCGATCGTGTTGCCCTTCGCGTCGACCATGGTCGATACCGCGGGGACTTCGCCCTGCAGCAGCTGCGCCGACCCGTTGGCCACTACTTCGGAGGCCCGGTTGGACATCAGACCGATGCCGCCGGCAAATGGAAACATCAGCGCCGCGGCGACGATGCTGGCGAGCAGACAGAACCCTGAGAGCTTGAGCAGGGTGAGTGCGGCCGGGGGACGCTCGGACATGCGTACTACAGTAGCGGCCCCCTTGTCACGCCTCCGCGCCGCGCGATCGAAAAAAACTTTTTGCCCGAGGTGGGCCGGCGTGTCGCCGGGGGTAGAGCCAATATTTGCGCTCGCGTCACAGGTCAGGGGCAAAAACGGGGACCAATGCGGACTGTTTCTCCCGGCCGATTGGCACAACTCGGGACGATCGTCCCAAAAAATCCGTTATCGGACTGTTGCGCAATTGCCAGCTGACCACCTAACTTATATACGCAGTGAGATTCAGGTAACACCGATGTGGACAGTGTGTCGTTCGTCGCAAAATCGGCTGGTACCCGAGGTGGGCGGTCGCGTAAGCGGCTGGGAGGAAGGGATCAGCTCGTGTCGGGAATTCGTCCTGTTGATGGAAGGGCAAACCTAACGTCGGCTCAGAACCTACTGAGCACTGGCGAGGCTGAAGAACGGATCAACTGGGTATCAAAGGCGCTCTGCCGGGCTACCGACCCGGACGAACTCTTTGTTCGTGGGGTCGCACAGCGCAAGGCCGCGGTGATTTGCCGGCACTGCCCGGTGATGCAGGAATGCGGCGCCGACGCGCTCGACAACAAGGTCGAGTTCGGCGTCTGGGGCGGCATGACCGAGCGGCAGCGCCGGGCGCTCCTCAAGCAGCATCCCGAGGTGGTTTCGTGGTCGGACTACTTCGAGAAGCGCAAGCGCCGCAGCGTCGGATAGGGCGCACGTGACCGGGGGGTCAGCGCAACGGCGGGCAGTCCCTTCCTGATTACTTTTTTGTTACACGCGCCGGTTGGATGCACTCTAATTGTCTTGTGCCCAATAGGAACTGGCGTGTGCCCAAATGGACCTACCGTCGCGGTCGGTCCTGACGGGCTGGTGTAGCGCCCCCGCCATTGCCGGCGGCGGTGATCTGATCGGCGAGTGCGCGCAGGGCGTCCAAGTCGGAAACGTCGAATGGCAGCGACGGCACGCCGATGATCGGCACATGCGGATTGGCCCCGGTGAATCGGGACAGCAACCGAATCTCGCGCTTGGCTGTCTGTGCCCGGTCGGCGTGGATGCGCAGCACCGCCGCCGTCAGCGCGGCCGTCTCCGAATCGGCATGCTCCTCGTCCAAAGTTTCGGTTGCGTCGATGGCCCGTTCGGCCGGCAGCCCGCACAGGGTCGGATGGGTGCGGTTCAACACCAGTCCGGCCAGCGGCATGCTTTCTTCCGAGAGTCGGTCCACAAAGAAAGACGCCTCGCGCAGCGCGTCGGGTTCGGCCGCCGACACCACCACAAACTGGGTGCCGCGGCGCTTCAGCAGGGCGTAGGTCCGGTCGGCCTTCTCCCGAAAGCCGCCAAAGGCCGCATCCAGTGACTGCACAAAATCGGCCGCATCGCCGAGCATCCTCGAACCGAGCACCGTCGACATGGCCTTCATGGCCAGGCCCATCACGCCCGTCACCAAGCGGCCAATGCCTCGGCCGGGAGCGAGCAGTAGCCGCCACAGGCGGCTGTCCATTAAGCTGCCCAGGCGCTTGGGTGCATCCAGGAAATCAAGAGCATTGCGCGACGGCGGGGTGTCCACCACCACCAGGTCCCACCGGTCCTGGGCCAGCAGCTGTCCCAGCTTTTCCATTGCCATGTATTCCTGCGTGCCGGCAAGGGACGTAGCGACGGTTTGATAGAACTGGTTGTCCAGAATCGATTGTGCCCGTTCGGATCCGGAGTACTGGATCACCATTTCGTCGAACGTTCGGCGCATGTCGAGCATCATCGCGTGCAGCTCACCGGAGACCTCGGGGGCCAACGGCACTCGTTGGGGCACGTTGCCGAGATCATTGACGCCCAGCGCCTGTGCCAGTCGCTTGGCGGGGTCGATGGTCAGGACGACCACGGTGCGGCCATATTCGGCCGCTCGCAACGCGATCGCCGCAGCGGTGGTGGTCTTGCCGACGCCTCCGGCCCCGCAGCACACCACCACGCGGTTGGCGGTGTCGGCCAAGATGGCCGCCATGTCAAGAGTTTTCGGCACGCTACTCATCGAACGCCCTGCTGTGCAAGTGATTCCGAAAGCTCGTACAAGCTGCCCAAGTCGACTCCATCGGAGATTGTCGGTAGTTCCAGTCGCGCCACTTGCAGGGCGTCGAGTTGCTGCGCCGTCTCGGCACGCGCGGTGATTCGGGTCGCGTGTTCGATGGTTTCGGTCAGCAGCCCGGCGAAATCGGCATCCGCGAGCTCAATTCCGGCCATTGCCAGCCCGGACCGCACCGAGTCCGCGTCGACGTCTCCCTCGGCGGCCTTGGCGAGGTCCCCGGTATCCAGATAGGCCGGAATATTTCGGTTCACGATCACGCTGCCGATCGGCAATTCCATCTCGGCCAGCTCTTCGATGGCTTCCAGCGTCTCCTGCACGGGCAGCGCTTCCAGCAGGGTCACCAAATGGATGGCGGTCTGGTCGGAGTGCAGCAGGTTCACCACGCCCTCGGCCTGCGAATGCACCGGCCCGCCCTTGGCCAGGTCGGAGACGGCCTTGGTGACGTCGAGGAAGCGCGCGATCCGGCCGGTCGGGGGCGAATCGACAACGATCGCGTCATAGACCGGCAGCCTGTTTTTATCGACGCGGACCACCGTCTCTTTGATCTTTCCGGTGAGTAGCACGTCACGCAGGCCGGGTGCGATCGTGGTGGCGAATTCGATGGCACCGATCCGGCGCATTGCCTGGCCCGCGATGCCCAGGTTATAGAACATCTCGAGGTACTCCAGGAAGGCGGCCTCGATGTCAATCGCCAGTGCATTGATCTGACCGCCACGTTCGGCGGTCGCGATCTTTACTTCTTGGTATGGCAGCGGCGGAACGTCGAAGAGCTGCGCAATGCCTTGGCGCCCTTCGACTTCGACGAGAAGGACCTTGCGGCCCCCCGCTGCTAGGGTAAGTGCGAGAGCCGCCGCGATCGTGGACTTTCCGGTGCCGCCCTTGCCGGTTACAAAGTGCAAGCGGGCCTTCGACAAGCGCGATGGCCACCCGACGGAACCGCTGCCGCTAGATGTGTTTGCCACCATCGCATGCTAGCCCTACCGGCCGTATGGGAACCGGCCTGGCCGAAGGTTTTCAAGTTCGACCGATAAGCTCGCGCTATGACCCAAACCACCACATGGGAGTACGCGACGGTTCCGCTGCTCACGCACGCCACCAAACAGATCCTCGATCAATGGGGAGCCGATGGCTGGGAGCTGGTGGCGGTGCTGCCCGGCCCAACCGGTGAGCAGCACGTCGCCTACCTGAAGCGTCCGAAGTAGAAGTAAAGGGTCTTGATTCTGATGAACGCTACATCCCGGCTCGCCGAACTGGGTATCACGCTTCCGCAGGTGGCGGCGCCGCTGGCGGCCTACGTCCCCGCGGTACGCACCGGCAATCTCATCTACACCGCGGGGCAGCTGCCCTTGGAAGCCGGAAAGCTCCTCGGCACCGGCAAGGTCGGCGCCAACGTCACACCGGAGGAAGGTAAGGCGCTGGCGCGCGTCTGCGCGCTCAACGCGCTGGCCGCGGTGAACTCGCTGGTGGACATCGATTCGGTGACCCGGGTGGTCAAGGTCGTCGGGTTCGTCGCCTCCGCGCCGGGCTTTCACGGTCAGCCCAACGTCATCAACGGTGCCTCGGATCTGCTTGCCGAGGTGTTTGGCGACAAGGGCGTGCACGCGCGTTCGGCGGTCGGTGTCGCGGAGTTGCCGTTGGACGCCCCGGTAGAGGTCGAGCTGATCGTGGAGGTCGGCTAGCCGCCGTGTCCGAGACAGCTGGGTCGCTGACGCATCCTGCATACGGCCGGTTACGGCCGGTCACCGACCTTGCCTCGGTCCTGGTTGCCGATAACCCGGGTCTGCTGACCCTGGAGGGCACCAACACCTGGGTGCTCCGCGGCCCACGTAGTGACGAACTGGTTGTCGTCGATCCCGGGCCGGCCGACGACGAGCACATTGCCCGAATCGCCGCGCTGGGCCGCATCGCGCTGGTGCTGATCAGTCACCGCCATGGCGATCACACCGACGGCATCGACAAGCTGTTCGAGCGCACCGGTGCGCCCGTGCGCGCCGCCGATCCCCAGTTCCTGCGCGGTGACCCGGTGGCGTTGAGCGACGGTGAGGTCATCGATGCCGGCGGGCTGAAAATCACCGTGTTGGCCACCCCGGGACACACCGCGGACTCGCTGTCGTTCGTGCTCGAGGATGCCGTGCTCACCGCCGACAGCGTGTTGGGGCGGGGGACGACCGTCCTGGACAAGCAGGACGGCAGCCTGTCCGAATACCTGGAATCGCTGCATCGGCTCCGCGGTCTGGGGCCGCGCATGGTCCTGCCCGGCCATGGGCCGGACCTGGCCGACATTCGGATCGTCGCGCAGGGATACCTGGCGCACCGCCAGGAGCGGCTCGAGCAGGTTCGCTCGGCGCTACGGGAGCTCGGCGAGCAAGCCAGCGCTCGCCAGATCGTCGAACACGTCTACGTCGACGTCGACGAGAAGCTCTGGGATGCCGCCGAGTGGTCGGTTCAGGTGCAGCTGAACCATCTGAACCAAGCCGGGAGCCCGTCCTAGCGGGCTCGGCGGGCCAGCCGTTCGGAGTCCGAGATGAGCACGCTCTTGCCCTCCAGGCGGATCCAGCCCCGATGTGCGAAGTCGGCCAGCGCCTTGTTGACCGTTTCCCGGGAAGCGCCCACCAGCTGGGCGATCTCCTCCTGAGTCAAGTCGTGGGTGACCCGCATGGCGCCGCCCTCTTGGGTGCCGAAGCGCTGCGCGAGCTGCAACAGCTGCTTGGCCACCCGGCCGGGGACGTCGGTGAAGATGAGGTCGGCCAGGTTGTTGTTGGTCCGGCGCAGCCGGCGGGCCAGAACCCGCAGCAGCTGCTCGGCGATCTCCGGCCGATCGGCGATCCATGCCCGCAGCGCGTCGCGGTCCATTGAAACCGCCCGCACCTCGGTGATTGTGGTCGCGCTGGAGGTCCGAGGTCCGGGGTCGAAGATCGACAACTCACCGAACATGTCGGACGGTCCCATGATGGTCAGCAGGTTCTCCCTGCCGTCCGGCGACCTACGTCCGATTTTCACTTTGCCGGCGACGATGATGTACAGCCGATCACCGGGCTCACCTTCAGCGAAAACCGTGTGTCCGCGGGGGAAGTCAACGGGCTGCAGTTGTTTGGTTAATGCTGCGACCGCGCCGGGTTCAACCCCTTGGAAGATTCCTGCCCTTGCCAGGATCTCGTCCACGTTGCCTCTTCAGCTTTCCAACGAAGTGATATGGGCGGGCCAATCTGCTGACCGTTGCCGAGTCTAAAGGTTATGCCAATCAGTACGACGTGCCAACGCTACACACGATTCACGTGTCGGGTCGACGTAAACTGCGGATTGGTCCGCAACTGGGCGTGCAGGTGGTTGAACGCGCCTTCCACCCCGGGCACGGCGTGATGCTTCCCGGTCAGGGCCCTTGGTGCCGAGGCGTCGCTGAGAGCCAGCGCTTGGCGCCGATGCAGATATTCCAATGCTTCGGGCATCCCCTCGCGGGCCAACGTGCGTACGTCGACGGCCCGAGCGTGGTCGAGAAACTCGGCGACGTCGGAAGCGCTCACGGTGTCGTCGGACAGCGCTACCTCCAGCCGACCCAGACCGAGCGTCGTCAGAATCAGCAACGCCGGAATACCCGCGACCAGCAACCATGACACAAGGAGAGTAAACACGGCTTCGAATCAACACCAGGTCTCAGCGAGATCACGAAATCAGTACTCTGTCGTAGGTGAGCGTGGCAAAGGCGTCTGGGGAGTCCAAGCCCACCGCGAATGCGTCCACCCCCAAGTTACCCAAGCGCTGGTCCGAAGAGACCCGGACAGCCTTGGTGCGGCGGGCGCGTCGGATGAATCGCAAACTGGCACAAGCGTTTCCCCACGTGTACTGCGAGCTGGACTTCACCTCGCCGCTGGAGTTGGCGGTGGCTACGATTCTTTCGGCGCAGAGCACGGACAAGCGGGTGAATTTGACGACGCCGGACTTGTTCGCGAAATACCAGACAGCGCTGGATTACGCTCAGGCCGATCGCGCCGAATTGGAAAACCTCATCCGCCCCACTGGTTTCTACCGTAACAAGGCGAACTCTCTCATCGGCCTCGGGCAAGCTCTCGTCGAGCGGTTCGACGGCCAGGTGCCGGCCACCATGGAGGAGCTGGTGACGCTGCCCGGGGTCGGGCGCAAGACGGCCAACGTCATCTTGGGCAATGCCTTCGACGTTCCCGGGATCACCGTGGACACCCACTTCGGCCGACTGGCGCGACGGTGGCGCTGGACCGCCGAAGAAGACCCGGTCAAGGTGGAACACGCGGTCGGCGAGCTGATCGAGCGCAAGGAGTGGACGCTGTTGAGCCACCGGGTGATCTTCCACGGCCGCCGCGTCTGCCACGCTCGCAAACCGGCGTGCGGCGTGTGCGTGCTGGCCAAGGATTGCCCCTCCTATGGGCTCGGTCCCACGGAGCCGCTGCTCGCCGCGCCACTCGTGCAGGGTCCGGAGACCGAGCCCCTACTGGCCATGGCCGGGCTGTGACCGCGCGATAGTGCCGGAGCTGACGCGGCTGACACCTGGGGCTCGCTGGACCATTGCGGTGCTGGCGGTAGTGGTCGCGCTGATAATCGCGTTGGCCGCCCAGCTGCGTGAGGGTTCCGGGCCGGCGGGGCACACCGGTGCGCCGGTCGCGCGTGAACATCGTGATGCTGACACGCCGGCTGCCCTGGCCGGGCCACGACGGCGCGCGAACCTGCCGCCCTGTCCGGCCGGCGGCGCTGGTCCCGGCCCGGCCCGGTTGCAGGGTGTGGTGGTGGAATGCGCGGCCAACGGTGCGCCCGTCGATGTCGCCTCCGCCGTGGCCGGCCGCCGGGTGCTGCTCAATCTGTGGGCGTATTGGTGCGCGGAGTGCACGGCCGAATTGCCTGCGTTGGTCGAGTACCAGCGACGCGTTGGATCCGAGGTGACCGTGCTGACCGTTCACCAGGACGAGAATGAAGCCGCCGCGCTGGTGGAATTGGCCGACCTCGGCGTTCGGTTGCCGACCCTGCAAGATGGCCGCCGCAAGGTGGCGGCCGCGCTGGGGGTCGCGAATGTGATGCCCGCGACTGTGCTCCTGCGGCCGGACGGTAGCGTGGCCCAAACCCTGCCGCGAGCTTTCGGCAGCGCCGACGAGATTGCGGCTGCGGTCGGAAACCCGGCGTGACGAGCGCTTGGCCTAACCTGCCCGACCGGCCCGACCAGCCCGACAAGGAGGCACCGGTGAACGCGACCGTTGCCCTGACTCCTGAGGTCGGTCCGTCCTGGCTGCGCCCACTGGTCGACAACATCGATCGGGTGCCCGATGCGGTTCGGCGGCGGCTGCCGGCCGACGTGTTGGCGATGGTGACCGCAGCCAGCTCGACCGCATCGTTGCGTCGCGACGAGCGCGATGCCGCGGTTCTGGTGCTGTTCTCGGGTCCGGAGTCGGCCGACGGCCGGGTGCCCACCGATGCCGACCTGCTGCTGACGGTGCGAGCGTCGACGTTGCGCCACCATGCCGGTCAGGCGGCCTTTCCCGGAGGTGCGTCCGATCCCGGCGACGACGGGCCGGTTGCCACCGCCTTGCGTGAGGCCCACGAAGAAACCGGGCTCGACGTCAGCAGGCTTCATCCCCTGGTCACCATGGAGCGGACCTTCATTGCGCCCTCGCGCTTCCACGTCGTTCCGGTCCTGGCCTACTCGGCCGATCCCGGTCCGGTGAACGTCATCAACGAGGCCGAAACGGCGATCGTGGCGCGAGTTCCGGTCCGAGCCTTCATCAATCCGGCCAACCGGCTGATGGTGTACCGGCGTACGTTGAGCCGGCGCTGGGCCGGACCGGCGTTTCTGCTGAATCAAATGCTGGTTTGGGGATTCACTGGCCAGGTGATTTCGGCAGTGCTTGATGTTGCGGGGTGGTCGGAGCCCTGGGATACCAGCGACCTGCGTGAGCTGGATGACGCGATGGCGCTGGTCGGCGAGCAGGGTGGGCTGCGATGAACTCGATGACCCCGTCACAGTGGCTGGACATCGCCGTCTTGGCGGTCGCCTTCATCGCCGCTGTCTCCGGCTGGCGCTCCGGCGCTCTGGGCTCGATGCTGTCCTTCGCCGGTGTGCTGCTGGGTGCGATCGCGGGTGTGTTGCTGGCGCCCCATATCGTCAGCCACATCAACGCCCCGCGGGCCAAACTTTTCGCCGCGCTGTTCCTGATCTTGGGGCTGGTGGTGGTCGGCGAGGTCGCCGGCGTGGTGCTGGGACGGGCCGTCCGCGGCGCTATCCGTAACCGGCCGATTCGAGTGATCGACTCCGTCATCGGGGTCGGAGTGCAGCTCGTTGTGGTGCTGACCGCGGCGTGGTTGTTGGCGACGCCGTTGACACAGTCCAAGGATCAACCGGAGCTGGCGGCGGCGGTCCGTGGTTCGCGGGTACTGGCTCAGGTCAACGAGGTGGCGCCCACCTGGCTCAAGACGGTGCCCAAGCGACTCTCGGGGTTGCTGAACACGTCGGGTCTGCCGGCCGTCTTGGAGCCGTTCAGTCGCACCCCGGTCATTCCGGTCGCCTCGCCAGATCCGGCGCTGGCGCGAAATCCGGTGGTCGAGGCCACCGCGCCAAGCGTGCTCAAGATCCGCAGCTTGGCGCCGAGTTGCCAGAAGGTGCTCGAAGGCAGCGGCTTCGTGATTGCGCCGGACCGGGTGATGACCAATGCCCACGTGGTGGCGGGGGCCAACAGTGTGCAGGTGTTTGCCAGCGGCAAGCCGCTGGATGCCACGGTGGTCTCCTATGACCCCTCGGTGGACATCGCGATCCTGGCCGTGCCGGGTTTGCCGCCGCCACCACTGATCTTCGCCGAGCGGGAAGCGCCAACCGGTACCAACGTGGTGGTGCTGGGTTATCCCGGCGGCGGGAATTTCACCGCGACTCCGGCCAGGATTCGCGAGGCCATCCGACTCAGCGGCCCCGACATCTACCGCAACCCGCAGCCGGTGACCCGCGACGTCTACACCATCAGGGCCAACGTGGAGCAAGGTGATTCGGGCGGGCCGCTGATTGATCTCAACGGCCAAGTGCTTGGCGTGGTGTTCGGCGCGGCGGTCGACGACCCGGACACCGGGTTTGTCCTCACCTCCGGCGAGGTGGCCAGTCAGCTGGCCAGGATCGGCGCTACCGAGCGCGTCGCCACCGGATCCTGCGTCAGCTGAGCCGCGCGTCGCGGGTCTGCTCGAAAAACCGCATCAGGTGCCGGTTGATCTCTTCGGGCGCTTCCTCATGGCTGTAATGGCCCACGCCGGCGACCGACACGTAGCGTCCGTGCGGTGCATAACGTTGGGTGCGCTCCACCGGGGCGGCCAGGACGTAGGGATCGGCGTCGCCGCGTAGGTGCAAGATGGGGACGCCGGGGCGTTGATTCATGGAGCGCATGAATCGGTGGCCTTCCCCGCGTAGCTGGCTGCGCACCGCCCAGCGCTGGTACTCCAGTGCGCAGTGCGCGGCGGCCGGGATCTGGATGGCCCGCCGCAGATAGCCGATGCTCTGCGAGAAATCTTCCGAGGCCGCCCATTTGGCGCTGGTGCGGCTGCGGATCAGCCGTTCGATTTCCTCGGCGTTATCGCGGGTCAGCAAACGCTCGGGCCACAGCGGCACCTGGTAGCGCAACAACGTCGGCAACAGCGCGCGCCCCTGATCGCGCCTGGTCAGGGTGGATCGCCGTAGCGCGGCCGGGTGCGGTGAGCTGATCAACGCGATGGCGCGCACCAATCGGGGATGTAGTAGCGCGGTGGTCCAGCAAGCCAGCCCGCCGTCAGCGTGGCCGACCAGGGTGGCCGAGGAATGTCCGAGCGCACGGATCAGTCCGGCCGTATCGCCGGCCAGGGTCCAGCCGTCATAGTCGCGGGGCGGTTTGTCGCTGCCGCCGTAACCGCGCAGGTCGACGGCGACCACCCGGGCACCGGTGAGCCCGCGCAGCTGATGACGCCAGGACCACCAAAACGACCCGAACCCGTGCAACAGCATCACCAGGGGCTGGGTGGTGCTCGGTGCGTTATCGCGCTGGCCGGCCGGGACGGCCTCGACCACATGAAACCGGATGCCGTTGGCGTGGATGTCCAGATGGCGCCATGGCCCGTCGATGCGGGTGATCGACGGATCTGGTGCGGGCATTTACCAACCCGAAGGATCGGTTACCGGCTTGCCGGGCGCGGGGGCGGAGGGTTCGACCGCGATGGACTTGTCGTGGCCCGGAATCAGCGCGGTGCGGGTCTCCTTGACCGACTCGATGGTTTGTCGTGGTCCTCGGATCCGGCGGACTTTCAAGAAACCCAGCAAGGCGAGCATGCCAGTGGTCAAAACCATGAGGCCGAACACGATGAGAAACGCCACCCAACGCCATAGCCAGGTGTCGAGCAACTCGGCGAGGAAAAAGAACAAGAAAAAGGTGGAGTAGAACAGCACCACCAGGGCGGCGATGAAGAAAACGCTGCCCGTCAGGCCCTTCTTGACATCACGCGTGATCTCGGCGCGCGCCAGTTCCACCTCGGCCCGCACCAGCGTCGACATCTGAGTTGTCGCGTCTTTGATCAGGTCGCCGATCGACGGCTCAGCCGGCATGGCATGCGGGTCCGCCAACGGAATCGTGGTCAGCGTGCTGGGCACACCGTTCTTGCGATCAGGTTTGCTCACAGACGGTCCTCTCGATTTGACGGCCGCGGTTTGGCGGTCGTCGCGGATTATGTTGCCATGCGCTTCGGTGCCGTACGAGGCGAGTCGATCACCGCGCGGGACGGGGCCGGATCAAGCCGGTTAATTGACGCTTGCGCACCATTCCAACAGCAACGGGGCAGGTCCCGCGATCATCTACACTGGCGCATCTGTTCTGATTTTTGACCAGCCGACGGGAGTACCACTTTGCAGACGGCACACCGCCGCATTTCGTCGGCGATCGTGACCGTGCTCTTGGCCCTTGTGTTCGGGCCCGCCAACGCCGCGGCTGCCGACGACAAGGTTCCGTTGGGTGGCGGTGCCGGCATCGTCGTCAACGGGGGCACTTTGTGCACCCTGACCACCATCGGGCACGACAAGAACGGCGATCTCATCGGTTTCAGCTCCGCGCACTGCGGGGGTCCCGGCGCCCCGGTCGCCGCCGAAGGGGCCGAAGACAAGGGCGTGGTGGGCACCATGGTTGCCGGCAACGACAGCCTTGACTATGCGGTGATCAAGTTCGATCCGGCCAAGGTGACACCGGTGGCCAACTTCAACGACTTTGCGATCAACGGCATCGGCCCGGACCCCACCTTCGGGCAGATCGCGTGCAAGCAGGGCCGCACTACGGGCAACTCCTGCGGGGTGACCTGGGGGCCGGGCCAGGATCCCGGAACCATCCTGATGCAGGTCTGTGGCGGCCCCGGCGACTCCGGGGCGCCGGTGACGGTCAACAACATGCTGGTCGGGATGATTCATGGCGCGTTCAGTGACAGCCTGCCCACCTGCATCACCAAATACATCCCGCTGCACACCCCCGCCGTGGTGATGTCGATGAACGCCGACCTGGACGACATCGCGGCCAAGAACCGGCCCGGATCGGGGTTCGTCCCAGTACCGGGCTGAGGCCTGAGCTATTTGGCGGCGTTGCGAATCGCGTCGAACACCGTGGGATCGAGCAGTGTCGAGGTGTCGCCGAGCTCGCGCTTTTCGGCGATGTCACGCAGCAGCCGCCGCATGATCTTGCCGCTGCGGGTCTTGGGCAGCTCCGGCACCACGTGGACCTCCCGTGGGCGGGCGATGGGCGAGATCGCCTCGGCCACCTCGGCACGCAACTCGTCGCTGGTCCCGTCGTGCTGCTCGTAGTTGCTGCGTAGCACGACGAACGCGCAGATGGCCTGCGTGGTGGTGTCGTCGACCACCCCGACGACCGCCGCCTCAGCCACACCCGGGTGACCGACGAGTGCCGATTCCACCTCCGCGGTGGAGATGCGGTGCCCGGACACGTTCATCACGTCATCGATACGGCCCAGCACCCAGATCGCCCCGTCGGAGTCGAGGCGGGCCCCGTCCCCGGCGAAGTAGTAGCCCTTGTCCTCGAACTTCGACCAGTAGGCGTAGTGGAATCGCGCGGGGTCGCCCCAGATGCCGCGCAGCATCGATGGCCATGGCTGGTCCAGGACCAGGTAGCCGGTGACGTGCGTGCCCTCATCGGTCTCCGGGGCCAGCGGATCGCCATGATCGTCGACCACCTTGGCCGAGATGCCGGGCAGCGGAGTCATCGCCGACCCGGGTTTTGCCGCCGCGATCCCGGGCAGCGGTGAGATCATCGCCGAGCCGGTCTCGGTCTGCCACCAGGTGTCCACAATCGGCGTGTTTCCGGCGCCGACGACGTCGCGGTACCAGCGCCAGGCCTCGGGGTTGATCGGTTCGCCGACCGAGCCCAGCAGCCGCAGGCTGGACAGGTCATGTGCGTCCGGGATCGCGCGGCCCCATTTCATGAAGGTGCGAATCAGCGTCGGGGCGGTGTAATAGATTGTGACACCGTATTTTTCGATGATCTGGAAGTGACGGTGTTCGTCGGGCGTATTGGGGGTGCCCTCGTAGAGGACCTCGGTGATGCCGTTGGCCAGCGGACCGTACACGCCATAGGTGTGGCCGGTGACCCAGCCGATGTCGGCGGTGCACCAGAACACGTCGGTCGCGGGCTTGACGTCGAAGATGGTGTGCACCGTGTAACAGCACTGGGTGAGGTAGCCGCCGCTGGTGTGCACGATGCCCTTGGGCTTGCCCGTGGTCCCCGACGTGTACAGCAGAAACAGTGGCTGCTCGGCGTCGAAGGGCTCCGGTGTGTGTTCGGGTGACGCCGAGTCGACGACGTCATGCCACCACAGGTCGCGTTCGTCGTTCCAGTACACGTCGATTCCGGTGCGCCGCACCACCAGGACATGCTCGACGGGGCTGTCCGGCTGACTGACCGCCTCGTCGGCCGCGTCCTTGAGCGGAGCCGGATGGCCGCGACGGAACTGCCCGTCGCTGGTGATCAGCAGCTTGGCCTGGGCGTCGACGATCCGGGCGTGCAGAGCGTTGGCGGTAAAACCGCCGAAGACCACGCTGTGCATGATTCCTAGCCGCGCGCAGGCCAGCATCGCGATCACGGCCTCGGGGATCAACGGCAGATAGATGGCGACCCGGTCGCCGGCCACCAGGCCGAGGCCGGTCAGCGCGTTGGCCGCCTTGGATACTTCGGCCTGCAGATCGGCGTAGGTCAGCGTGCGGCTGTCCTCGATCGGCTCGCCTACCCAGTGGATCGCGACGCGATCCCCGTTGCCGGCCTCGACATGGCGATCCACGCAGTTGTAAGCGACGTTGAGCTTGCCGCCGACAAACCATTTGGCGAACGGCGCATCCGACCAGTCCAAGACCTCACCGAATGGGGTGGCCCAGGACAACCGGTCGGCCTGTTTGGCCCAGAATGCGAGCCGGTCCTCTTCGGCCTCGCGGTACAACTCGGCGAGGGCGTTCGCCTGCTCGATGAACTCGGCCGGGGGAGGGTAGGACGACGGTTCTTCAGCACTGGTGGCGGTCACTGGCGGGTCTCCTATGTTGAGCTTCATCGAGCTCTTCTTCGCTCGGCGTGAGCCTAACTCGCCGAGATGTAAATGCCACTGATGGCCTGGGGGAACGTCGCCGCGATATCGCCAACGCGCCGATCGCCATCAGGACGGCACCGATGACAATGAGCCGGCTGCCCGGCGCTCTACTCGGCGGCGCGGCGGGGGCCAGTATGGTCGCTGTCATGCGGCGGATGCGGGCCACCCTGGCAGTCGTCGCCGCCGTGTTGCTGGCGGTCTCACCGGTGGTGGCCTGCGGCGGCGGCGTGCTCAGCCCCGATCTGGTGCTGGTCAACGGTGGGGAGCCGCCGAACCCCCTGATCCCGACCGGCACCAACGACAGCTACGGCGGTCGCATCATCGACCGCCTGTTCGCCGGCCTGGTGTCCTATGACGCCAAGGGCAAGCTGTCGCTGGAGGTGGCGCAGTCGATCGACACCACCGACAACGTCAACTACCGGATCCTTCTCAAACCCGGCTGGAGATTCACTGACGGCTCACCGGTAACCGCGCATTCGTTTGTCGACGCCTGGAACTATGGGGCGCTGAGCGCGAATGCACAACTGCAACAACACTTCTTCAGCCCGATCGAGGGATACGAGGAGGTAGCCGGTGAGCCGGGGGAAGGAAAGCCGACCACGATGTCGGGATTGCATGTGGTCAACAACCGGGAGTTCACCGTGCGGCTGCGCGCGCCGACCATCGATTTTATGTTGAGCCTGGGACATAGCTCGTTCTATCCACTGCCCGAGGCCGCCTTCAAGGACATGGCCGCGTTTGGCCGCAACCCGATCGGCAACGGCCCATACCGGCTGGACAGTGGCGGCGAGGAACCGGCGTGGGAACACAACGTCAAGATCGACCTGGTGCCCAATCCGGACTACCGGGGCAATCGCAAACCCCGCAACAAAGGGCTGCGCTTCGAGTTCTACGCCAACCTCGAAACCGCTTACTCCGATCTGTTGTCCGGCAATCTCGATGTCCTGGATACGATTCCGTCCAGCGCGCTCACCGTCTATGGGCGCCACCTCGGGGACAACGCCACCAGCGGCCCTGCCGCGATAAACCAGACCCTGGATACGCCGTTGCGGTTGGCACATTTTGGTGGGGAGGAGGGGCGGTTGCGCAGGTTGGCGCTGTCGGCGGCCATCGACCGGCCCCAGATCTGCCAGCAGATCTTCAACGGAACCCGCAGCGCCGCGCGCGATTTCACGGCCCGGTCATTGCCCGGATTCGACCCCCACATTCCGGGTAACGATGCCCTGGACTTCAACCCGCAGCGGGCGCGGCAACTTTGGGCGCAGGCCAACGCGATCTCACCGTGGAGCGGCAGCTACGCCATCGCCTACAACGCCGACAGCGGCCATCAGGAGTGGGTGGACGCGGTGGCCAACAGCATCAAGAATGTGCTGGGAATCGACGCGATGGGTGCGCCGCAGCCCACCTTCGCGGGTTTGCGCACCCAGATCACCAACCGAACCATCGACACCGCATTTCGCGCGGGGTGGCAGGGCGACTTTCCCTCGATGATCGAGTTCCTGTCTCCGCTATACGGAACCGGTGCGGGATCCAACGATGTCGGCTATTCCAGCCAGGAGTTTGACGACGCCCTGGCGGCTGCCGCGGCCGCGCCCACCCTGCAGGAGGCCGATCGGCTGGCCAATGTCGCGCAGCGAATCCTCTTTCACGACATGCCAACGATCCCGCTGTGGGACTACATCGCCGTTGTCGGGTGGTCCACCGAGGTCAGCAATGTGCAGGTGACGTGGAACGGTATGCCCGACTACGAGAACCTGGTCAAGGCCTGACATGGTTTGGTACGTAGCTCGCCGGATCTTGGCGATGGTGCCGGTGTTTCTCGGCGCGACACTGCTGATCTACGGCATGGTGTTCCTGCTGCCCGGGGATCCGTTGGCGGCCATCGCCGGCGATCGGCCGTTGACGCCCGCGGTGGCGCAGCAGCTGCGCGCGCGCTATCACCTCGACGATCCATTCCTGGTGCAGTATGCCCACTACCTGGGTGGTGTCCTGCACGGCGACCTGGGCCGCGCATATTCCGGGCTGCCGGTCAGTGCTGTTCTGGCGCATGCATTCCCGGTGACCATTCGGCTGGCCTTGATCGCGCTCGCGGTCGAGGCCGTGCTGGGGATCGGCTTCGGGGTGATCGCCGGATTGCGCCAAGGCGGCATCTTCGACGCTACGGTGCTGCTTACCGGGCTGATCATCATCGCGGTGCCGATCTTCGTGCTGGGCTTCCTGGCGCAATACCTCTTCGGTGTGGGACTGGGGCTGGCGTCGGTCACGGTCGGGGCCAGGACGACTTTGGACCGGTTGCTGTTACCCGGGATGGTGTTGGGTGCGGTGTCATTCGCCTACGTGGTGCGGCTGACGCGTTCCGCGGTGGCCGCCAACGCCCATGCCGACTACGTCCGCACCGCGACGGCAAAGGGGTTGTCGCGGCCCCGGGTGGTGACGGTGCACATTCTGCGTAACTCACTGATCCCGGTGGTGACGTTTCTGGGCGCGGATTTGGGCGCGCTGATGGGCGGCGCGGTGGTGACCGAAGGCATTTTCAACATCCACGGTGTCGGCGGGGTGCTGTATCAGGCGGTCACCCGGCAGGAGGCGCCGACGGTGGTGTCGATCGTGACGGTGCTTGTCATGGTTTATCTGCTCACCAATCTGCTGGTGGATCTGCTCTACGCGGCGCTGGACCCACGGATCAGATATGGCTGAGCTCGGGGGTTTTTGGTTCGATATCCTCGGCGGCTTGCGGCGGCGGCCCAAGTTCGTCATCGCGGCCGTCCTGATCGTGTTCATTCTCGTCGTCGCCGCGTTTCCGTCCCTGTTCACCGGGATCGACCCTAGCTACGCCGATCCCAGCCAGAGCATGTTGAGCCCGTCTACGGCGCATTGGTTCGGCACCGACCTGCAGGGCCATGACATCTACGCACGCACCGTCTACGGAGCCCGCGCCTCGGTCGTGGTGGGACTGGGTGCGACGGCGGCCGCGTTCATCCTCGGCGTGACGGTGGGTGCCCTGGCCGGCTACTACGGAGGCTGGCTGGACGCGGTGGTTTCGCGCATCACGGATATCTTCTTCGGTCTGCCTCTGCTGCTGGCCGCGATCGTGCTCATGCAGGTGATGCATCACCGCACGGTGTGGACCGTGATCGCCATCCTGGCGTTGTTCGGCTGGCCGCAGATAGCCCGGATCGCCCGCAGTTCGGTGCTCGAGGTGCGCGGCAGCGACTTCGTTCTGGCCGCCAAAGCATTGGGAATGAGCCGGTTTCAGATCCTGTTGCGCCACGCGCTGCCCAACGCGATCGGGCCGGTGATCGCGGTAGCCACGGTGGCCCTGGGCATCTTCATCGTCACCGAAGCCACGCTGTCATACCTCGGGGTGGGCCTGCCGCCGACGGTGGTGTCCTGGGGTGGCGACATCAACGTGGCGCAGATGCGACTGCGGGCCGGCTCGCCCATCCTGTTCTATCCCGCCGGTGCGCTGGCGGTGACCGTGCTGGCCTTCATGATGATGGGTGACGCGTTACGCGACGCCCTGGATCCGGCATCACGGGCGTGGCGGGCATGAGCACCGCGGCGGCCCCGCTGTTGTCGGTGCACGGCCTGCAGGTCCGGTTCGGCACCGACGAACCCGTGGTTGCCGGCATGGATCTGAGCGTTTATCGCGGGCAAACCGTTGCGGTGGTGGGAGAGTCGGGATCCGGCAAGTCCACCGCGGCCGCGGCTGTCCTGGGGCTGCTGGCCCCCGGTGGCCGAATTACCGCTGGCCGCATCATTTTCGACGGACGTGACATCACCTCGGCGGACCGGCGCGTGATGCGCACCATTCGGGGCCGCGAGATCGGCTACGTTCCCCAGGACCCGATGACCAATCTCAACCCGGTTTGGAAGGTCGGCTTTCAGATCCGGGAGGCATTGCGGGCCAACACCGATGGGCGCGACGCGCGACGGCGCACGGTAGAGCTGCTGGCCCAGGCCGGGATGCCGGACCCGGACAAGCACGCCCAGCGCTACCCACATCAACTGTCCGGCGGCATGTGCCAGCGCGCCTTGATCGCCATCGGGCTGGCCGGCCGGCCCGCTTTGCTCATCGCTGACGAGCCGACGTCGGCACTGGACGTCACCGTGCAGCGTCAGGTGCTCGACCATTTGCAGCGCCGAACCGACGAGCTCGGCACCGCGCTGCTGCTGATCACCCACGACCTGGCGCTGGCGGCCGAACGGGCCGAGTCGGTGCTGGTTGTCCATCACGGCGTGGTGGTGGAATCCGGTACCGCAAGCGACATTCTGCGCAGTCCGCAGCACGAATACACCAAGCGACTGGTGGCCGCCGCACCGTCGTTGACGGTGCGTGACCCGCGCCGAGCGCCGGCGAGGGGCCCGGTTCCTGGCGGGGCGGACCAGCCCGCCGGTGGTTGCGGCGACATCCTGAGCGTCTCGGAATTGACCAAGATCTATCGGGAGTCCCGGGGCGCGCCCTGGCGGCGCGGCGAGTTTCGGGCCGTCGATAGCGTGTCGTTCCGATTGCGGCGGGCGAGCACCTTGGCCATCGTGGGCGAGTCGGGATCGGGCAAATCAACGGTCGTGCGCATGGTGCTGGGTCTGCTGCAACCGACCTCGGGCACGGTGTCCTTCGACGGAGCCCGAATCCAGCCGGACAAGTTGGATCGCGACGCGCAGCTGGCCTTTCGGCGCCGGATACAGCCGGTGTTCCAGAACCCGTACAGCAGCCTGGATCCGATGTACTCGGTGTTTCGCGCCATCGAGGAACCGTTGCGCATCCACCGCGTCGGCGACCGTGCGCAGCGCCGGCAGATGGTGGCCGAGCTCGTCGACCAGGTGGCGCTGCCGTCGTCGGTGTTGGGGCGGCTGCCCCGGGAGCTGTCGGGTGGCCAGCGGCAACGCGTGGCGATCGCCCGAGCGCTCGCGCTGCGCCCCGACGTGCTGGTGTGCGATGAGGCGGTCTCGGCGCTCGATGTGCTGGTGCAGGCCCAGATTCTGGATCTGCTGGCCGAATTGCAGGCGGACCTGGGCCTGGCGTACCTGTTCATCAGCCATGATCTGGCGGTCGTGCGGCAAATCTCCGACGACGTGCTGGTCATGCGCGCCGGTCAGGTGGTGGAACATGCCCCAACGGAGGAAGTATTCACCCGGCCCGGCGCGCGGTACACGCAGCGCCTGCTGGAGGCCATTCCAGGTGGCCCGGTGGCTCCCCGCTAGGTTGACATGCTGTGACTGCTGACCCGCTGGCCGCGCTGATGGAGCTCCCCGGCGTCGGTGACGCCAGCGACCGCGCCCGCGAAGCGCTGGGGCGGGCGCACCGGCATCGGGCCAACCTGCGTGGCTGGCCGGTGACCGCTGCCGAGGCCGCGCTGCGCGGGGCCCGCGCCTCCTCGGTGCTCGACGGTGGTCCCACGCGACTGGAAGATTTGGTGGACGCGTCCGCCGGTGACCCCGTGGTCAATGATCCGGTCTTCGGGGGCGCGCTGCGAGTGGCGCAGGCGCTCGAAGGCGGCGCGGGGCCGTTGGTCAGCGTGTGGCAGAAGGCGCCGTTGCAGGCGCTGGCGCGTCTGCACATGCTGGCCGCCGCTGACCTGGCGGCCGACGGCGGGTTGGGCCGCCCGCGCGCCGACGCGGGCATCGGGCCTCGTCTGGAACTGCTTGCGGATCTGGTGACACGACCGACGCGAGCGTCGGCGCCCGTTATCGCCGCGGTCGCCCATGGAGAGCTGTTGACGCTGAGGCTGTTTGGCACCGCCGACGGCGTCGTCGCCCGCGGGGTGTCGCGGCTGGTGACCATTGCGACCGGACTGGATCCGCACGGACTCGGGGTGCCCGAGGTGAGTTGGATGCGACAGCCCGTTGGCTACCGCGATGCCGCGGATCGATTCGCCGAGGGCACGCCCGCCGGGCTGGCGGCCTGGTTGGTGCTGTGTTGCCGAGCGATGGAGGCCGGGGCACAGGAAGCTCTGGCGATCGCAAACTCGGTGCCGCGTAGCTAGCCGTTGATAGCTGGCGCCCCGCATTTGCGCCGCAATTGCACCGAAATAGGAATTGTTCCAGAAATGCAATGCGGGCGGCGACCGAAAGGATTTTCGAATCGCCGCCCGCCAACACGGATCTCGGTTACCAAGCGTGCATTTGTGGGCTGCGTGGGTTGGCCTCGGCGTTTTTGCGATCCTTCTGGCTGCAGCCCCACCCAAAGGGCCGCCGGCACCATCTGAATTTCGCAATTACGCAGGCCCGCAACACTTCTGCCATTATCGCGGCTATGACTCCGCGTGGGTTCCGGGGGCCGTGCTGGGTGCCCGGGTCGGGAGGACGAACCTTCTCTTCCGGTTCGACCTTGGCTTCACCGGGCTGCCGTGACTCCATTTCTACTACTGGAGCCTGGGCGCAGCAAGGCCTAATTCATGAAAGTTCTGCAACGACTTATTTTTCGGGCGCGCAAAACGTTTGCTCGAGAGGTAGCTGCTGGCGCCGGGACGTCGGTGCTAGAAAGCGAAGCGGCGCAGCAACAGGTAGCTGACCGCTCCGGCGGCCAGTGCGCTGATTCCGACCGCGGCGCTAGTGGCGATCGCGGCGCCCGACGGTGCCGGGATGCGATCACGCAAAGACACTGGGCGAGAGAAGGACAACACCGGCCAACCCCGCTCCATGGCTTCCCTGCGCAAGCCGCGGTCGGGGTTGACCACCGAGGGGTGGCCGACGGCCTCGAGCATGGGCAGATCGGTGATCGAGTCGGAGTAGGCGTAGCAGTGTTCCAGCGGATAGCCCTCACGGGCGGCCAGCTCGCGAATCGCCTGAACCTTGCCTTCGCCGTAGCAATAGAAGGCGACCTCGCCGGTGTACTTACCGGCCGCCACGACCATCCGGGTCGCCATTGCGTGGGTGGCGCCCAACGCGCGGGCGATCGGGCCCACAATCTCCTCGCCGGAGGCGGAGACCACCACGACGTCACGTCCACACAGTTTGTGGCCGGCTATGAGGTCTGCGGCTTCGGCGAAAACCAGCGGCGTCACGATGTCGTGCAGCGTCTCGTTGACTATCGACTTCACCTGTTCCGCGTCCCAGCCGGTGCACATGTTGGTCATGTGGGTGCGCATCCGGTCCATCTGGTCATGGTCGGCGCCGGAAAGCAGAAAGATGAACTGCGCATAGCTGGATTTGAGCACGGCTCGTCGGTTCATCAGGCCCTGCGCGAAGAAAGGTTTGCTGAACGCCAGCGTGCTGGATTTGGCGATGATCGTCTTGTCCAGGTCGAAAAACGCCGCGGTGCGGGCGCGCGCAGGAGGCTTTTCCGGTGACTGCGGTGAGTCTTGCTGCTGCGCGGCCGGGTCGGAGACGGTCACCAGACCAGCATAGGTGTGCGGTCTGTCGAGCCGTGATCGCGCCGTCCGCGACGGCGATTGACAATGAATGTTGTCGACGTGTTGCCCTTATTTGTACGGCTCAAGCCGCATTTTTCGATTTGCACCGATACTTGCGTTAATCCAGTCTGGCATGTGTATAGTAAGCATTACTCGGCCACGAGCCGAGGGTGCATCAGTCCGACCCCCCGGGGCTGAAGCACGACGACTTCCGCCTCCCCCCCTGGCGGGGGTCGTCCCTTTTGTGGTGTAAAAAATTTTCGCCTCCGTCACTCCAACGCCTTGCGGCACCCGTTTTGGCGCTCTCTGGGGAGTTGCGGAGATTCTCGAAGTGCTGGTGGTCCGGGCCGGCTCGGAGCCGGGCGGCCCGCTCGATTGTGCACAGCTGCGTCTCTTTCCACAAATTCGCGATTGACCCTGGTGGGCACGGGCGCTCGGCCGGCACGGTAGCTGAGTGACCAAGCCACTTCATCCCGCGACCGACAGCGCCGGCGTGTTGGCGATGCTTGTCGACCCGAAGCTGCGTGACGAGCTGGATCGAGTCGCCGCGGCCGTGGGCGTTCGGATCGTCCATGGCGACGGTCGCAAACCGGTGACGTGAAAGGCGTGGTCGGCCGCTGGCGCCGTGGTGCTCGATCCCGCGGCAGCGCGGGGTTTGAGCCAAGCCGCCTTGCCCCGGCGCGCCCACGTCTGCCTGCTGACCGGAGCTGAGGCCGGGACCGATACCTGGGCGACCGCCGTCGCGATCGGCGCCGGCGCCGTGTTGCAGATGCCCGAACAAGAGGGTGAATTGATCCGCGAACTCGCCGAAGCGGTCGAGGCAGCGCGGGACGAGGGTCGTGGCGGCGAGGTCGGCCAGGTGATTGCCGTCATCGGAGGCAGTGGCGGAGCGGGGGTTTCGTTGTTCGCGGCCGCCCTGGCCCAAAGTGCCGCCGATGCTCTGCTGGTTGACCTGGACCCCTGGGGTGGGGGCATCGATCTGCTGATGGGTTGCGAAAACCTCCCCGGCCTACGCTGGCCGGACCTGTCCTTGCAGGGCGGACGGTTGGCCTGGTTGGCCGTGCGCGATGGCCTGCCGCGGCACCGGGGGATAAGCCTGCTGTCGGGTACCCGGCGCGGCCAGGAGTTGGATTGCGGTGCGGTTGGCGCGCTCATCGACGCCGGTCGCCGCGGTGCAGTGACCGTGGTCTGTGATCTTCCCCGACGGCTGACCGACGCCGTGCAGGTCGCACTGGACCGCGCCGATCTCGTCGTGCTGGTCTGTCCCTGCGACGTACGCTCCTGCGCTGCCACCGCAACGATCGTTCCGGTGCTCGCCACGATCAATCCCAACCTGGGACTGGTGGTGCGCGGGCCGTCGCCGGGCGGGTTGCGGGCGGCGGAGGTGGCCGATATTGCCGGGGTGCCTTTGCTTGCATCGATGCGAGTGCAGCCTCGGCTGGTCGAGCAACTCGAACACGGCGGACTGCGATTGCGGAGGCGATCGCCGCTGGCCGCCGCGGCCCGCCGGGTGCTCGCGCTACTGCCGAATTCGACGGCGGTACCGGGCGGTCGGGCCGCATGAACGGACCACTGATCGAACGTGTCCGTGAGCGGCTGACGGCCGAACCCGGGCCGCTGAGACCCAGCGTGGTGGCGGCGGCGATCCGCGCCGAGTCTGGCGGGATGCTTGGCGACACGGAGGTGCTCGCCAATCTTCGGGTGCTGCAGACCGAGATGACCGGTGCCGGCATTCTCGAGCCTCTGTTGTGTGCCGACGGCACCACGGACGTCCTTGTCACCGCGCCCGACGCGGTGTGGGTTGACGATGGAAACGGGCTGCGCCGCAGCGAGGTTCGATTCGCCGACGAGGCGGCGGTGCGGCGGCTGGCGCAACGGCTGGCGTTGGCGGCGGGACGCCGGCTCGATGACGCGCAACCCTGGGTGGACGGACATCTCGGTGGGATCGGTACCGGTGGACTGACGGTGCGGCTGCACGCCGTGCTGCCACCGGTGGCCGCCGCCGGCACCTGCCTGTCGCTGCGCGTGCTGTGGCCCACCACAGTGGATCTGGCGGCGCTCATCGCCTCCGGCGCGATCGCCGAGCAAGCCGCCGAGCTGGTCGGTGAAATCCTTGCCGCGCGTCTGGCATTCCTGGTGTGCGGGGGTACCGGTGCCGGAAAGACGACCCTGCTCGCCGCGATGTTGGGAGCCGTCGCCGGCTTGGAGCGGATCGTGTGCGTCGAAGACGCTGCGGAGTTGGCTCCGAGGCACCCACACCTGGTCAAACTGGTGGCCCGCTGCGCGAATGTCGAAGGCGCCGGCGAAGTCACGCTGCGCCAACTCGTCCGCCAGGCGCTGCGGATGCGGCCCGACCGCATCGTCGTCGGCGAGGTTCGGGGAGCCGAAGTGGTGGACCTGCTCGCGACGCTGAACACCGGACACGAGGGCGGCGCGGGCACCGTGCACGCCAACAGCCCCGGTGAGGTTCCGGCTCGGCTGGAGGCGCTGGGCGCCCTGGGGGGCTTGGACCGCGCGGCGCTGCACAGCCAGCTTGCCGCGGCGGTGCAGGTGCTGCTGCACGTCACCCGCGATCAGGGCGGGCGGCGCCGGCTCAGCGAGATTGCCGTTCTACACAGGGCCGAAGACGGTCTCGTTGCGGCGGTGACCGCGTGGCACGCGGACCGGGGCATGGCGCAAGACGGCGGCGCCGTGTTGCGCGGCCTGCTCAGCGGGCGGGGGACGCCATGACCGGTCTGGTGCCGGCCGCGCTGATGGTTGCGGCCGCGATCGCCGTGCTGTCGGTTCCGGTGCGGCGCCGGATCACCGTCAACGATGTTCGTGGGCACTCGAATTGGCTATCCGCAACGCGATGGCTCGGCTGTCTGCTCGCCTGCGCGCTGGCGGGCGCCGTCCTGGTGATGCCACTGACAACCGTGCTTGCGGTCGCGGTGGGGGCGGGCACCGCGAGCCGGCGTCGTCGCCGGCGCCTGGTCCGTGTCCGCGGCGTGCGGGAGGGGCGGGCGTTGGAGGCGGCACTCGAGATTTTGGTCGGTGAGCTGCGCGTGGGTGCCCATCCGGTGCGCGCATTCGGCGTCGCCGCCGACGAAACCGATGGTCCGGTGGCTGCGGCCATGCGTGGTGTGGCGGCACACGCCCGATTGGGTGCTGACGTCACCGGTGGCCTGCGTGCGGCCGACCGGCGGTCGGCCCTGCCCTCGCATTGGGAACGACTGGCCGTGTACTGGCAATTGGCCAGTGACCACGGTCTGGCCATCGCCACCCTGATGCGGGCCGCCCAACGTGATGTCGCGCAACGTCAACGATTTTCGGCAAACGTTTCGGCGGGACTGGCCGGCGCCCGCGCCAGCGCGGGCATTCTGGCTGGGCTGCCGGTACTCGGGGTGGTGCTGGGGCAGCTCATCGGAGCCCAGCCGTTGGCCTTCTTGCTCGGCGGGCATCTGGGCGGCTGGCTGCTGGTGGTCGGCCTGGCCCTGGTGGCCGGTGGTCTGTGGTGGTCGGACCGGATCACCGACCGGGTGATGCCATGAGCAGGCCCCGATTGGCGGCGCGCTCATGAGCATTGCCGCAATCTTGTTGGCCATGGCGCTATCGGTCGGGGGCCGGCGCGCGGCGGTGTGGGCACGGCCCAGGACGCCGTCGCACCCGGGTGCGCTTGGGGTGGAACAGCCAACCCGGCCAGCGCGTGGTGAGCATCCGCTGGCGTTCGCATCGTGCCTGGATGTGTTCGCCGTTTGTCTGGCCTCGGGCATGGCGGTGTCGGCCGCCGCCGCGGCGACCGCCCGATCGGCGCCATCGGGGCTCGCGCGGGTGCTGTCGCGCGCCGCCGAGTTGCTGGTGTTGGGCGCCGACCCGTCCGTAGCCTGGTCGGCCCCGCCGGAGTTGCCGCTGAGTTCGGTCGACGGCCACGTAGATGCGTTGCTGCGCTTGGCGCGGCGCTCGGCTTGCTCCGGCGCCGCACTCTCCGATGCTGTCGGCGAACTGGCCGCGCAGTCACGCCACGATGCGACGCACGCGGCCACGGCGGCCGCCGAACGTGCCGGTGTGCTCATTGCCGGTCCCCTCGGGCTGTGTTTTCTACCGGCCTTCGTGTGTCTGGGCATTGTTCCGGTGCTGGCCGGGTTGGCCGCCAAGGTGCTGAATTCCGGTCTGCTGTGACTATCCGGGGAAGGGAATATATTGATGAACAACATTTTTCGGGTGATGCTGGCTCGCCTGACCCTGCTGGCGACCGACGACTCGGGCATGTCCACCGTCGAATATGCTTTGGGCACAATCGCAGCGGCCGCGTTCGGGGCCATCCTGTACACGGTTGTGACCGGAGATTCGGTCGTGTCCGCGTTGACCCGCATCATCACCAGGGCGCTGAGCACCAAGGTCTAGGTACCGATGCCGGGTTCAGCAGTGTTGAAGCGGCCCTGGCGATCGCCTCGCTGGTCGTGGTGCTGGCGCTGTGTCTGGCCGGGATCTGTGCGTTGTCAATGCAATTGCGCTGCGTGGATGCCGCTCGCGAGGCGGCCCGGTTGGCCGCGCGTGGCGACACTGGCACGGCCCTGCAGGTCGCTCGAGCGATTGCGCCGCCGGCCGCGCGGGTTCGGCTGCGAAGAGACGGTGAGCTGGTGCTCGTCTCGGTGGTTGCACGTTCAAAGCTATTGCCGGAATTGGCTATATCCGTTGAGGCGGTCGCCGTCGCAGAGCCGGGATGACCGCGGTTCGGCTACCTTGCTCGCGGCCTCGATGATTGCCGTCTTGCTGTGCATTGCCGGCACCGGTGTGTACCTGGGTGCGGCGATGGTGGCCCGGCACCGGGCTCAGACGTCGGCGGATCTTGCCGCACTGGCCGGCGCGGCACGGCTAAGCTCCGGTGCGGCGCAGGCCTGCGCGCGTGCAGCGGCGGTGGCCCGGGCGATGCGGGTCGGTGACGTCGGATGTGTGGTGCGTGAGCTTGACGTGGTCGTCACGGTCGAGGTGCCGATCGGCTTTGCGGGCGCCGCGCGCGCGGTTGCCAGGGCCGGGCCGATCGATACGCCAGAGCGGGCCCACTCAATTCATCGACAGTGAAATCGGGTCTACTCTGCGGCCGCCGGAAGGCCGGCCTCGGCGAGTTCTTCCTCGCTGGGCAATCGCAGCGAAATCAGTCCGGCGAACGTCTCCGGTTCGAGTTCGATTCGGTTGACCGTGACGTGGACCGGCACCCATTCGTCAGCACCGCGCCCGGGTAGCCGTAGCACCGCGCTGGCCGCCCCTTTCGCGAATTTATCTGTCATGGAAGCGATCACAGGCCTGTCGTCGGGATGAACCCGCGGCCCGTCTTCCTCGCTTCGCCTCCAGTCGTAGAAGGAGCACGGCTCATCGAGCCACTTGAGCAGCGACCAATTGTTCAGGTCAACCAGTGCGCGGTGAACTCCGACTTGCGCAAGTCCGTTCAGTATCCGCCGGGCCAGATCGTCGATCGGCACCACCGGTTCCTTCTGCTCGGCCCGCCAATTGATCGCTCGTGCGACCAGGTGTTCACGGCCGTCTGGGCCCTCTTCCAGGGCGCTGCGTACGGCAAATCCGATTCGGATCGGCTTCCCGCGCCAGTCGTTTAGATCCCATGTGCTGCACAAAGTTTGACCTGGCTCCGGTTTGACGACCATGGCCAGGAACTTGGTCTCGTTCGGGTTGAGCTCCCGGGACGGCAGATCTTCGGCGAAGGCCCGGCCGTAGGTGACTTCGAGGTCCGGATTCTTGCCGCTGTTGGCCAACGACTCCCGGGTGTCGGTTGCCACTCCCAGGGTCAGATTCCACTTGAGGGGGCCTGGCGTTGGCCGTTCGGGCGGCTCCTCGTTGGCGGGACCGGTCCACACATGCACACCATGAATGCGGCCGTCTGACATCACGACTGGTTCGGTGCGGATCACCCGGTCGCTCTTGGGAGTGATGCTGTTCAGGCTCTGCCCAGTCTGTAGCGATTCGGCGATCGCGGTGCGAACTGCGGAAAGGTAGGGGCTGCGGCGCAGGAACTTGGTGATCGGAACGAGACTTTTGAGTTGACGCCCCTGCGCGACCACCGCGGGTTCGTCCCCCAGGGTCTCCACGAGCAGCCAGTCGTGGGTCATAGGCGCAGTCTACTGTTCGCTAGAGGCGGCCACGAGTCGGTGGGTATCCAACGATATTGGAATCCCGTTGCCGCACAGCGCATACCTGCCGACATATCCGGGCAAACGCCACCACGCTGTCCCGGTTGCCCCCGGGCGTGCCCAGCCGGCCTTTGACCAGCGCGAAACTGCAACGTATGCCGCTACCCGGCAATGCAACTCGCCGATGCTGAGCGGCTCGTTGGCCGCGGCGCCGCACGGCCGCAGCGAAGGAAGCCGCTACGCGTGGTGATTTGCGCGCCTAGTGACATCCGGGTAGTTTTCTGCTGCACCCGCACCGTCGGGGGTGTGAGCGGATTGTGTGAGTCCAGCCGTTCGCTGCACGGGATGATGGCTCATCATCCAGATCGGTGGAGGTCGACCGTCGAGGGGTCGGTCGCCGTCCGCCGGGTGTGCAAGATGACTCGCGAACAGCCGGTATGCCAGTCCTGCGTGGCCGGGCCCCGGTGTTCCTAGAGTAAATCGTCACCCACTTGCGACAGCACCAGTCGCAGTACCTGCATGGCGCCCGCCTTGTCGAGGGGATCGTTGCCGTTACCGCATTTGGGGGACTGCACGCAGGACGGGCATCCGCTCGGGCATTCGCAGGCCTCGATCGCCGACGCAGTGGCTCCCAGCCAGGTGCGCGCCCGTCGAAAGCCGCGTTCGGCGAATCCCGCCCCACCCGGATAGCCGTCATAGACGAAGACACTGGGCAGTCCTTCGGGCCCGATAGCGGTGGAAATGCCGCCGATGTCGCCGCGGTCGCAGCTGGCCACCAGTGGCAGCAGCCCGATCGCCGCATGCTCGGCGGCGTGCAGCGAACCGGGAATCCGGACGGCGTCGACACCATTTCGCAACAGCTCTTCTGCGGCGATGGTGTACATGACCGCGGTCGTGGGCAGCACGTGTTCGGGCATATCCAGCTCGACGAAATCGATCACCTCACCGGAAAGCTGGCGCCGTAGGTAGCCCACCACCTGGTGGGTGACGGTCACCGGCACCAAGCCGACGGTGACGGGCCCGAACTCCAAGCGCTCACCGGATCCGGTGACCGCGATGTCGGTGAGCTCGCGCGCAAAGGTCGCATAGCCGGGATCGGCGGCGTGGACGAAGGCGAGCCCTTCTTCGGTGTCCAGGGAGTCGACGACGTAGCTTTCGCCCTGATGCAGATAAACGGCACCTGGATGCACCGATGCCGGCGCCTGATCGGCTCCGACGTTGCCCAATAGCCGGCCGGTGTCGGCCTCCACGATGACGACCTGCCCACCGATGGAACCCCGGATGTCCACCGCGGCGTGCGGTTGCACCCCCGGTGCCGGAAAGTACTTGTCGCCGCGCCGGCGCAGCAGACCATCATCGACGAGCGTTTCGACCACCTCGACGGCGCGAAGCTCGTGGACTTCTACCGCATCGAGCGGAAGTTCTGTTGCCGCGCAGAGCAACTGTGGCCCCAGCAAGTAGGGATTGCCGGGATCTATCACCACCCGCTCCACCGGCTTGTCCAGGAGCGCCGCGGGATGGTGCACCAGATACGTGTCGAGCGGATCATCGCGCGCGATCAACACCACCAGCGCACCCTGGCCACGCCGGCCGGACCGCCCCGCCTGCTGCCAGAAGGATGCGACGGTTCCGGGGAATCCGGCCAGCACCACCGCATCCAGCCCGGCGATGTCGACGCCCAACTCCAGCGCATTGGTGGTGGCCAGACCGCGCAGCCGGCCCTCCGTCAATGCGTGTTCGAGACAGTTGCGGTCCTCGGGCAGATAACCGGCCCGATACGACGCCACCGTGTGCGACAACTGGGGCGCAATGTCTTGCAGTCGCGCCTGCGCGCCCAGCGCGGTGAGCTCAGCGGCCCGCCGTGACCGGACGAAGGTCAAGGTCTGCGCTCCCTCGACGATCAGATCGGCCATCACTCGCGCCGCCTCGGTGCCGGCGGAGCGCCGCACCGGGGCGCCGTTTTCGCCGGTCAGGTCGGTCCGCAGCGCGGGTTCCCACAGTGCCACGGTGCGGGCCCCCTGGGGCGACCCATCCTCGGTGACCTCCGCAACCGGCTGGCCGATCAATTCGGCGGCGGTGGCACCCGGTGAGTCCGTCGTCGCGCTGGCGAAGATGACCGTCGGGTGCGCCGAGTAGCGTGCGCACAATCGCAGCAGACGGCGTAGCACCATTGCCACATTCGAGCCGAAAACACCCCGATAGTAATGACATTCGTCGACGATCAGATATCGAAGATTTCGCAACAGGACCGCCCAGCGGGCATGGTTGCGCAATATCGACAGATGGATCATGTCCGGGTTGGAGAACAACCATCGGGAACGCTCGCGGGCAAAGCGGCGCACTTCATCGGAACTGTCGCCGTCATAAGCCGTGGGCGCGACATCCCTAAGTCGTTCAACGTTGGCAACCAGCGCCTGCGCGGTGCGCAACTGGTCGTGGCCCAGCGCTTTGGTCGGCGACAGATATAACACCCGGGCGCGGGGGTCGGCCGCCAGCGCCGCGAGGACGGGAAGTTGATAGGCCAGCGACTTGCCGGACGCCGTACCTGTGCTCACCACCACGTGACGGCCGTCATGGGCCAACTCCGCGGCCGTGGACTGGTGTGACCAGGGGGCGGTGATGCCACGTTGGGTGAAGGTGCGCACGACGTCTGGCTCGGCCCATTGCGGCCAGGCGCTCGGCTGACCCGCACGCGGCGGCAGCTCGGCGACATGGTGTAAAGGATGTTCTCCGGTCGGGGTACCGGCGAGCGCGACGGCAAGCAATTCGCGCCCGAAACTTATCATTTGCAAACCCTTCACAATTCATCGACGACAACGGGCTGTCGCCGACGCCATGAACATGATTGACTAATCGCGGTCGTAGCTTCTGTGTTCGTGTCAAACTTTCGCAGGATCGACGTTGCGGCCGCGGTTCCTGCGAGGTTATCGGTCGGGTGAAGTTCCGGCGACTCTGCGAGGTATGGCGGTCGCGGCTTGGCCCGGGGCACCGAGAGGCGGTGCACCGCACCCAGAAGAAAAGGAAAGATCGAGAGATGCCACAGGGAACTGTGAAGTGGTTCAACGCGGAGAAGGGGTTCGGCTTCATCGCCCCCGAGGATGGCTCCGCGGATGTTTTTGTCCACTACACGGAGATCCAGGGTTCGGGCTTCCGCACCCTTGAAGAGAACCAGAAGGTCGAGTTTGAGATCGGCCACAGCCCTAAGGGCCCCCAGGCCACCGGAGTCCGCTCGGTCTGATCCGAGCAGATTCTGACGAATCCCCCCGACGTGATCCCGCTGAGCGGGTCCGGCGGGGGGTTTTCGTTTCTGCCGTGAGCGCCTTGGTCGCCGCGCCGGACGGGGAGAACCCGCGGACCGGGTTACTGGCCTACTGTCGGTGGCGTGAGTCAGCTGTCCTTCTTTGCCGCGGAGTCGGTGCCGCCCGCGGTCGAGGACCTATCCGGAGTGTTGGCAGCATCCGGCCAGGTCGTGATGGTTGGTGCTGGTGCGCGGCTGTCGGTGGTGGTCGGGGAGTCCTGGCGAGCCGAAGCTCTCGCCGAGATGATGCGGGAGGCGGGCCTGGTGCCTGAGATCACCCACACCGACGAGGACACGCCGCTGGTGCGTACCGCCGTAGACCCCAGATTGCGCGCAATCGCCGCGGAATGGACCCGTGGTGCGGTCAAGACGGTTCCGCCGCGATGGCTGCCAGGTCCGCGAGAGCTGCGCGCCTGGGCGCTGGCCGCCGGCAGTCCCGAGGCGGACCGCTATCTGCTGGGGCTTGATCCGCACGCACCCGATACACATTCGCCGTTGGCGTCGGCTCTGATGCGAGTGGGCATTGCACCCACTTTGATCGGCACCCGAGGGGGCCACCCGGCGCTGCGGATAAGCGGGCGACGAAGGCTATCGCGCCTGGTAGAGAACGTGGGGGAACCCCCGCCCGGTGCCGAAGCGTTGGCTCAATGGCCCCGGGGCTAGGCGCCTGTGGACCCCGGTTTTCCGGGGAGCTGAATTGCAGCCAGTTTGCGCAGGCCCGCCTTAGGGTGCGAAATTGTCTGTTGCCCGCAGGTGGGAATGTCGGGCTATTGGATTTCGCCTGAAATTCAGCAGCCGGCCTGGCACCCTTCTGCAAGGGTGGCCCCGCCAGCGGGGCTGGGATGAGAGATGGAGCGTAACCGCAGTTGGCTGACCCGAAAACGAAGGGCCCTGGAAGCCGTAGCAGCGGCGGAAATGGGAGCGGCCGGCGACTTGTCATAGTCGAGTCGCCCACCAAGGCGCGCAAACTTGCTGGTTACCTGGGGCCCAGGTACATAGTCGAATCCTCGCGTGGCCACATCCGCGACCTGCCGCGGGCCGCCGCGGATGTGCCCGCCAAGTTCAAGTCCGAGCCGTGGGCGCGCCTCGGCGTCAATGTCGACGCGGACTTCGAACCGCTCTACATCATCAGCCCGGAGAAGAAGAGCGCGGTCAGCGAGCTCAAAGAACTGCTCAAAGACGTCGACGAGCTCTACCTGGCCACTGATGGTGACCGCGAGGGCGAGGCGATCGCCTGGCACTTGCTGGAAACCCTCAAACCGCGCGTGCCGGTCAAACGGATGGTCTTCCACGAGATCACCGAACCGGCCATCCTCGAAGCCGCGGAAAACCCCCGTGACCTGGACATGGACCTCGTCGATGCGCAGGAGACCCGGCGCATCCTGGACCGGCTGTACGGCTACGAGGTCAGTCCGGTGCTGTGGAAAAAGGTCGCGCCCAAGCTGTCGGCCGGCCGGGTGCAGTCGGTGGCCACGCGCATGATCGTGCAGCGAGAGCGCGACCGGATGGCGTTCCGCAGCGCGTCCTACTGGGACATCGTCGCCACGCTGGACGCCAGCGTGTCCGACCTGAAGGCCGCGCCGCCCACCTTTGTCGCCCGACTGACCAGTGTGGACGGCTTGCGGGTGGCCACCGGTCGCGATTTCGACTCGCTGGGCACGTTGCGCAAGGCCGACGAGGTCACCGTGCTCGACGAGGCCCGTGCGGCCGCGCTGGCCACCGGCCTACACGGCGCGCAGCTGAGCGTGGCCTCGGTCGAGGAAAAGCCCTACAGCCGCCGTCCGTACCCACCGTTTATGACCTCGACGCTGCAGCAGGAGGCCGGCCGCAAGTTGCGGTTTTCCGGTGAGCGGACGATGAGCATCGCTCAGCGGCTCTACGAAAACGGTTACATCACCTACATGCGAACCGACTCGACGACCCTGTCGGAGTCGGCGATAAACGCCGCGCGCACCCAGGCGCGCCAGCTCTACGGCGAAGAGTATGTGGCATCATCTCCGCGCCAGTACACCCGCAAGGTGAAGAACGCGCAGGAGGCGCACGAGGCCATCCGCCCCGCGGGTGAGACGTTCGCAACCCCCGACGCCGTGCGTCGTGAACTCGACGGCGACGAATTCCGGCTCTACGAGCTGATCTGGCAGCGCACGGTGGCCTCCCAGATGGCGGATGCCCGCGGCACCACGCTGAGCCTGCGGATCGGTGGTAGCGCGGGTGAGCAGCAGGTGGTGTTCTCGGCGAGCGGTCGCACCCTGACCTTCCCCGGGTTCCTCAAGGCCTACGTGGAGACGGTGGACGAACTGGTCGGTGGCGAGGCCGATGACGCCGAGCGGCGCCTGCCGAATCTGACGCCGGGCCAGCGGCTCGACGCGGTCGAGCTGACCCCGGACGGGCACACCACCAACCCGCCCGCCCGCTACACCGAGGCCTCGCTGGTCAAGGCCTTCGAGGAGCTGGGAATCGGACGCCCGTCCACCTACACCCCGATCATCAAGACGATCCAGGACCGCGGCTACGTACACAAGAAGGGCAGCGCCCTGGTGCCGTCGTGGGTGGCGTTCGCGGTCACCGGATTGTTGGAGCAACATTTCGGGCACCTCGTCGACTACGGCTTCACCGCGGCGATGGAAGACGAGCTCGATGCCATCGCATCTGGTCAGGAGCGGCGCACCGACTGGCTCAACAACTTCTACTTCGGTGGCGACCACGGCGTGTCTGATTCGGTGGCGCGCGCCGGGGGGCTCAAGAAGCTCGTCGGTGTCAACCTCGAAGGCATTGATGCGCGAGAAGTCAACTCCATCAAGCTGTTTGACGATGATCAGGGGCGTCCCATCTACGTTCGGGTGGGCAAGAACGGTCCCTACCTGGAACGCACCATAACCGGCGAAGACGGTGAGCCGACCCCGCAGCGCGCCAACCTCAATGACTCGCTGACACCCGACGAGCTGACCCTGGTGCTGGCCGAAGAGCTATTCGCCACGCCGCAGGAAGGCCGCGTGCTGGGCATCGACCCGGAATCCGGCCACGAGATCGTCGCCAAGGACGGGCGCTACGGGCCGTATGTGACCGAGATTCTTCCCGAACCTCCCGCACCCGAAGCCGGGACCGAGGCCCCCGCCAAGAAGAGCAAGAAGGCCACCGGGCCCAAACCCCGCACCGGTTCGCTGCTGCGCAGCATGGACCTGCAGACGATCACCCTCGAGGACGCGCTCAAGCTGCTCTCGCTGCCGCGCGTGGTGGGCACGGATCCCGCTTCCGGCGAAGAGATCACCGCGCAGAACGGGCGCTATGGGCCATATCTGAAGCGCGGCACCGATTCTCGCTCGCTGGCCACCGAAGACCAGATTTTCTCCATCGCCCTTGACGAAGCGCTCAAGATCTACGCCGAACCCAAGCGTTCTGGTCGGCAGAGCGCTTCGGCTCCGCCGCTTCGTGAGCTGGGGACCGATGCCGCGTCGGGCAAGCCGATGGTGATCAAGGACGGGCGGTTCGGTCCGTATGTCACCGACGGTGAAACCAACGCCAGTCTGCGCAAGGGCGACGAGGTCGCGTCGATTACCGACGAGCGGGCCTCGGAATTGCTGGCTGACCGCCGGGCCCGAGGGCCGGTGAAGCGAGCCGCCACGAAGACCACCCGCAAGTCGCCGGCGAAAAAGGCCGTCAAACGCGCGTGACCGGGGCCCGGTTAGCTACCGCTTTTGGTGGAGACCTCTTGGGCTACAGCGAGGTTCAGCGGGCGGGCCAGCTGGGTCGGTGCGGTCCGTCCGCGTAGTTCGACGACTTCGGCGACGTCCCAGCACAAGGCTTCGGCGTCTAGCGCCCCGCTGACCGCGATCGCCGAGGCCAGCACGTGGCCTTCCTCGAGCTTGGCCAGCTCGGTGAGTCGGGCGGCCTCATTGACCGGGTCGCCGATCACGGTGTATTCGAAGCGGGCCTGCGCGCCGATGTGGCCGGCGATGGCCCTGCCGGCCGACACCCCGATGCCGAACTCCGCAGATCCCAGCACCGGAATGAGTTCGTCGTGCAACTCGCGCGCGGCGCGTAGCGCGGCGCCGGCGCCGTCGGGGTGTTCGATCGGTGCGCCGAAAATCGCCAGGGCGGCATCGCCCTGGAACTTGTTGACGAATCCGCCGTGGCGCGCGACGGTGTCGACCACCACCCGGAAGAATTCGTTGAGCAGGCCGACCACCTCGACCGGCGGTCGGGTCGCCGCCAGCTGGGTCGAGCCCACCAGGTCGACGAACAGCAACGCGACATCGCGTTCCTGCCCGCCAAGCTCGGTACCGCGTTCGATGGCGCGCCGGGCCACGTCCTCGCCGACATATCGACCGAACAGGTCACGCAGGCGTTGCCGCTCGGACAGGTCGCGGACCATGTCGTTGAACCCAGCCTGCAGCAGGCCCAGCTCGCTGGCGTCGTAGATCTGCATGTGCGCGTTGTAGTTGCCGCGCTGCACCTCCGACAGCGCCCAACGCAGCTGGCGCAGCGGATCAGCGATCGACATGGACACCAGCAGCGTGCTGGCCGAGCCGATGGCCAACGCTGCCAGCGCGAGCAGCAGGATGGGATTGAACAGCTCGTCCGGGGTAGCGTGCAGAATCGCCATCTTGTCGGCCACCACGGCCAGCACGATCGCCAACAGTGGTACCGCGGTGGACAGCACCGAGGCCAGCATCAACCGCAAGATGACCCCGGGCGAACGCAAGTTCTCCGGTACCCCACTGCGCAGCGCGGCCACCGCGACCGGCCGCAGCACCCGCTCAGACTGCAGGTAGCCGATGATTGCGGTGGCGATGGCGCCCAGGGCGGTGGCAATCGCCACCACGGGCGCCGCATAGCGAGCCACCGACCAGCTGGCGACGATGAAGATCACGCTGCCGATCGCCCACGACCCGACGCTGATCAAGGTGCGATAGAACGGCATGCGCAGCACCCGGCTGCGGGCCAGCTCGGTGGCGGACGGGTCGGCCGCCGCAACCAGATTGTCGCGGCGCTGCCACCGGAAGACCGGCACCAGCAGCTTGAGGTTCAATGCGAACCCGGCGAGGAACAAGGTAATCACGGAGGTGAGGAAGATCGCCAGATTCAGTGGTGGTAGATCCTGCAGCTGGATCCGATCGTTGGGTGGCAAGCCATAGCGCAGAAAGCCCAGAACGAATAGGCCGCCGATGATGTCGGCCTGCAACATACTCAGCGAAAACACCGGCCACGGAGTGCGCACTACCCACCGGGCGAACCCGTTGATCCGCCCGGGCAGGGTTGCCACGGTAGCCACCAGCCCACCGTATCCGGATGGGGGGACTCGCCGGAAACCTACGTGGGACTCGGCAAGTCGTTACCGAGTCGACTCGAGACGGGAAAGATAACGGAAATGTCGCGAAACGGTAGCCAATCGGTATCTGTCGGCGGGGACTAATAGTGTCCACGGTGATGTCTGGGGTATTCGCGCGGCTGGTAGGCCAGGGGGCGGTGGAATCGGAGCTGCTCGCGGCCGCTAGGTCAGTGCGCAGTGATTCGACTCACAGTTCGGGGTTTGACGGGGATATGACACATGCGTGGCTGATCACCGGGCCCCCGGGCTCGGGGCGGTCAATCGCCGCATTGTGCTTCGCCGCGGCGCTGCAGTGCACGTCAGACGGCGATCCGGGGTGCGGACGTTGTCGGTCCTGTTTGACCACCATGGCGGGGACTCACGCGGACGTGCGGCGGGTGATTCCCGAAGGCCTCTCTATCGGAGTTGACGACATGCGCGCGATCGTGCAGATCGCATCGCGCCGCCCAACCACCGGGCGCCATCAGATCGTGCTGATCGAAGACGCCGATCGGTTGACCGAAGGTGCGGCCAACGCCCTGCTCAAGGTGGTCGAGGAGCCGCCCGCATCGACGGTGTTCCTGTTGTGCGCACCATCGGTGGATCCCGAGGACATCGCGGTCACGTTGCGGTCCCGGTGTCGCCATGTCGCGTTGGTGACGCCGCCGACCACCGCGATTGCCCAGGTACTGATCGACAACGATGGGTTGGCGGCCGAGACGGCGAATTGGGCGGCGTCGGTCAGCGGTGGCCATGTGGGCCGGGCGCGGCGGCTGGCCACCGACCCGGAGGCGCGGCAGCGACGCGAGCGAGCGTTGGGGCTGGTTCGTGACGCCGCGACGCCGGCGCGGGCCTACGCCGCGGCCGAGGAGTTGGTCGCCGCGGCCGAGGCCGAGGCGCTGGCGCTGACTTCCGATCGCGCCGAGGCCGAAACCGAGGAGCTGCGTACCGCACTGGGGGCTGGTGGCACCGGGAAAGGGACTGCCGGCACGATGCGTGGCTCCGCCGGCGCGATCAAGGACCTGGAACGGCGGCAGAAGTCCCGCCACACCCGGGCCGCGCGCGATGCGCTGGACCGGGCCCTGATCGACCTGGCCACCTATTTTCGGGATGCGCTGCTGGTTTCGGCGAAGGCCGACCAGCCGCGGGCCAACCATCCGGACATGGCTGACCGGGTCGCTGCGCTGGCCGCACACGCGACTCCGGAGCGGCTGTTGCGTTGCATCGAGGCCGTGCTGAACTGCCGCGAAGCGCTGTCGATCAACGTAAAGCCAAAATTTGCGGTTGACGCCATGGTGGCAGCCATTGGGCAGGGACTGCAGTAGCGGGGGGCCGGTCGGTCGATCCGGACTTGGGAGGACCTGCCCGCCTGCCGTAGACTCGTGCCGCCCGGAATGAGGGCACGCCGCCTTAGCTCAGTCGGTAGAGCGATTCACTCGTAATGAATAGGTCAGGAGTTCGATTCTCCTAGGCGGCTCCACCTTTACAGGTCAGGCTGGGTAGTTACCCTGCCTGTTCGTGTTCGACGGCTTGAAGGGCGCGGATAGGGCGCGAGTACTCATCCAGGCGGCGGTGTAGTCGGGCACCGTCACGGACTGCTCGACGTAGTGCCGCCGGGTGATCTCGCTGCTGCTGTGTCCGGCCTGCCGGGCCGAGGCTTCCAGCCCCATCGCGCGTTCTACCGCGGTGACGACGGACTTGTGGATCGAGTGCGGCACAACCTACTTGAAGTCCTCGCCGCGGATCGCCCGCCAGCGGGTGCGGACATTGGCCTCTGGTCTCGGCGGGGCGTGCTCTCGCAGCGCCGCGGCTCCGAACTCCGGGGTCGTGACGATGTAGGGGTCGCCGCCGGCCTTGCGCCCCGGTGGGATTTCTTGTCGAGCCGGTTACCGATGCACACGGTGACGGGACCGTAACCGTCGAGGCCGTGGATGTCGTCTCAGGTGAGTGCGAGCACTTCGCCGATGCGGGCGCCGGTGGCCAGCAGTACGTCGAAGATGCGCAGCCGGTCATACCCGCGCGCGGGTTCGCGATTCGATCCACCGCTCTGCCATGCAGCGATCCTCCGCCGCATCTCCACGGCGTCGTCGGGGGTGGGGGCGCGCGGTTTGGTCGCTGACCGTGGTGGTGTGTACGCGGGCGTCGACGGGGGAGTAGCCGAGCGCAGGTACCGGTCGACCCGTTGTGTGGTGAGTTCACGCAGTCGGACGGTCCGCAGGGCTGGGATGAGCAGCTTGCCGATTACCCCGGCGTAGGCGTCGAACGTGTCCTCGGTTTTGCGCGGCCCGGCGCCGTTGGTGTGGGCCGGAGCAGTGTCGGCCCGGTACGTGTTGCGGGACGCCGTCGATTACATGGCCAACGAGACATGATGTTCGTACATCAGCGGTGGAGAACCGTGCTGTGTTTCCTTGATGGGCAAGCCTCTCTGCAATGTCAGCGCTGTCGACTATGCTGGTCAGAACCGCTAAATCAGATGAGGTGTTTGTCCAGGTGACCGAGTTGCAGAAGGCGAAGCGGCGCATCAGGACTGTCAGGGCAACCCGCCGCAACACCGAGCTGGAGGGCACCCGCAGCACCGCCGCTACCCGTGCCGATCAGGACGACTACGCCCGCGGCAAGATTACGGCAGCCGAGTTAGGTGAGCGCGTCCGCCGCCGGTACAACATCCAGTAACCGGGCCTGGAGTGCCGCATCCATGGGACACCGGCGATCACGAACGGAACTGGCAGGGCTACTCCATCTCCGGTACTTCCGTCTTACGGAACCGGGTCGGCGCCCGAACGCATGCCGAACTGCGTGACGCCGAGAACGACCTCGATGAGGCCCGGGTGATCGAACTCCGCGAGGAACCCAATCTGCTGGGCGACCGCACCTACGATCTTGCATACCTGCGGGCGATTCACCGCCAGCTGTTCCAGGACGTTTACGTCTGGGCGGGAGACCTGCGGACAGTCGGCATCGAGAAGGAAGACGAGTCTTTCTGCCCGCCGGGTAGCATCAGTCGGCCCATGGAGCATGTCGCCGCGGAGATCCACCATCTCGACCGGCTCAGAGCGATCGACGACGGCGATCTCGCTGGCAAGGTCGCATACCTATACGACCACGTGAACTATGCCCACCCGTTCCGCGAGGGCAACGGCCGCTCCACCCGCGAGTTCTTCGATCTCCTGTTGTCCGAACGCGGTTCTGGCTTCGACTGGGGGAAGACCGACCTGGAAGCGTTGTACGGCGCCTGTCACGCAGCGCGCGCCCACTCTGATCTCACAGGCATGGTCGCGATGTTCACGAAGATCCTCGACGCCGAACCCGCTTACGACTTCTGATCGCACTGTACCTCCTGCTGTCAGCTGGTAACGGTGCGTGTTCAATCGGTGCGAGTTGGTCGGCGGCCCGCCGGGGAGTGGCTCCTGGGTGGGAATGACCTGTTCGACTAATTCCTTGGGCCACGGTTCGAAGCCTTTCCAAAGACTCCCCACCTGGTTGGGGATGGTGTCAGACTTCCTCATGGCCACCGACAAGACGGCGTTGGTGCTTCTGCACGGCGGGGCTGGGTCGGGCAGGGCATGGCAAGACGTGGTACCCGTCGTTTCGAGATATCACCAGGTGCATGCGCCGACGGCTCCCGGCCACCGAGGCGGACCCCAGTGCAGAGGCGGCCAGCGACCGCGGCGGATCTCGTTGACTGGGCGGAGCGCTACCTCGACGAGCAAGGACTTCAACGCCCGCATCTGGTCGGCCATTCGATGGGCGGCTATTTGGCGATCGAATTGGCTCGGCGCGGCCGTGCAGCAACAGTGTGTGTGTTTGCGCCAGGTGGCTTCTGGGCGTCGGGTGACGGGCTGCGAGAAAGGACGCTGTCACGAGCGCTGGGAGGCGCCGGAATCGCTCGCCTGATGCGCGGCTCCTGTTCCAGGATGGCGCGTGCCACGGCGATCGGATAAGCGCGCACCGGGGTGTTGAGATCTTTGACGACTTCCTCGGATGCACGGTCGCCAACGAAGTATTCTCAACCGACGAGGAGCAGATTGTACCTTTGGACCCGTTGCCCTGCCCCGTGACGGTGGCGTGGTCGGAGAAAGACGAAATTGTTCCCGTCACGTCTTACGGCCCTAATGCGCGTGCGCGCCTGCCGCAGGCGACGTTCGTAACTCTGCCTGATGTTGGGCATGACCCTATGGTCGACGATCCCGAACTAGGGCGTGTCTGCTTAATGTGAATGGTGTTTTGGCTGATGCTGTTTGGGTGATGCGGACGCATGCGATTTCTGATGATTTGTGGTCGCTGATCGTGGCGGTGTTGCCTGCGGGGCGGCGGCGTGGCCGGCCGTGGAACGATCATCGACGTACTCTGGAGGGCATTATCTGGCGTTACCGTACGGGATCTCCGTGGTGTGACCTGCCCGAGCACTTCGGTCCCTGGCAATCGGTGGCCGAGAGGCATCTACGCTGGTCGGTCGATGGCATCTACGCGCGGATCTTCGCGGCGATCGCCTCTGACCTCGACGCCGAGGACGCCGACCTGGGCGCACTGTTGTCGGTCGATTCGACCAGTGTGCGCGCCCACCAACACGCAGCCGGAGCGCGCTCCGGGCGCCGCACAGGGGGATCTGTCGAATTACAAGAAATATCTCGATGAGCCCGATGACCACGCCATTGGGCATTCCCGCGGCGGGCTGACTACCAAGATCCACGCCTTGACCGACCAGCTGTGCAGTCCGGTCACCCTGGCACTGTCGGCCGGTCAAGCCGGTGATAATCCGATGCTTTGGCCACTGCTGGCCGCCCGGTGCAGCAACTCATACGCCCCGTTTCGCTTGCTGGCGGACAAGGCGTACTCCCATGACTCGACGCGGGCACAGCTGCGCCGGCTCAAGATCGCCCATACCATCCCCGAGCGCAGCGACCAGATCACCCGCCGCAAAGCCAAAGGCCGCAACAGAGGACGGCCTCCGGGGTTCTCAGGCCGAATCTACAAGCACCGCAACACCGTCGAGCGAAGCTTCAACCGGCTCAAACACTGGCGCGCGGTCGCCACCTGCTACGACGAATACGCCCTGACCTACCTCGGCGGTGTCACCCTGGCCGCCATCATCACCTACCACCGCGTCCGCAATTAGCAGACAGGACCTAGTCGCACGGACGATTCTGAGCGTGACGACAGCGGATGCACCCCAGGTGTAACGCCGCAACAACAGTGGCGGCCAACAGGCTTCTGCGAAATCACCTGTGCGGCATTACAACTTGCATGATTTGATCAGCGATACCGAACGTTACGCGACGTCGCGCTATCCGGCCGGTGTCATGGCGGGTCTCTGCACGCCGTGCGCGGCTTCCGGTTCCGCGACACTTCAGGCGCTGCGCATCGGCCAGTGCCCGTCTCGAAGGAAGCCGCGAAGTACAAGATCGGCCTTGTCTTGACTCTGGCAGGTACGGCAAGTCCTATCGCTCTCGCGCCTTGCGGCCTTGCCGGCCGCGTGCGCTCGCGGTCTACCGGCGTCCGCGGCTCCGGCCCGTGTTCCGACTGGCCGTTCGTGTGGGGTTGCGTGAGGTGGGTGGGTCGCTTTGTGGTGGTGGGGTTGGTTGTTGTCAATGGCCAAGTTGAAGTATCCGCTGGTGGCCAGATAGAAGTATCCACCCCGGGCGGTAGTTCCTAGGTTGGTGTGGGTTGCTCCTTCCGGTGCTGGGCGTCCTTCATGCGGTAGGAGTCGCCGTCGGTGATGACGAGGGTGGCGTGGTGTAGCAGGCGGTTGAGGATGCTGACTGCGGTGGTCTGCTCGGGCAGGAACCGGCCCCATTGTTCGAAGGGCCAGTGTGACCCGATGGCCAGGCTGCGGCGTTCGTAGGCGCCGGCGACCAAGCGGAACAGCAGTTGGGTACCGGTGTCATCGAGTGGGGCGAAGCCGAGTTCGTCCAAGATGATCAGGTCGACCCGCAGCAGCGATTCGATGATCTTGCCGACGGTGTTGTCGGCCAGGCCGCGGTAGAGGGTCTCGACGAGATCAGCGGCGGTGAAGTAGCGGACCCTGAGCCCGGCGTGGATCGCCGCGGTCCCCAACCCGATCAGGGTGTGGGATTTGCCGGTGCCGGCCGGGCCGATGATCGCCAGGTTCTGTTGGGCCCGTATCCATTCCAGACTTGACAGGTAGTCGAAAACCTTCGGCGGGATCGACGAGGCGGCCACGTCGAAGGACTCCAACGTTTTCGAGACGGGGAACGCGGCGGCCTTGAGCCGGTTGACGATGTTGGAGGCATCCCGGGCGGCCAGTTCGGTCTCGACGAGCGTGCGCAGCACTTCCTCAGGAGTCCAGCGTTGGGTCTTGGCGGTCAGCAAGACCTCGGGTGCTGCGCCGCACCGCGGCCAACTTCAACCGCCGCAGCCCGGCATCCAGATCAGCGGCCAGCGGCGGCAACGACGGCGGCGCCACGGGTTCGACGGCAGTCGTTGGTGATGTCGTGGTCATGAGATCACCTCGTCATCGGCTCCGACGGGTCCGATCTTGTAGGCGTCCAGGGAACGCATCGGGGCGACCGGTAGGTCCAGAATCAGCGCATCCCCGGCAGGGCGGGGTTGTGGGGTTCCGGTGCCCGCGGCCAGGATGGAGCGCACGTCGGCGGCCCGGAACCGGCGAAACGCTACCGCCCGGTGCAGCGCCGCGATCAGCGCGTCGGTGCCGTGGGCGGCCCCCAGGGCGAGCAGGATCTCCAGCTCTGCGGCTAGGCGGGTGTTGCCGATCGCCGCGGCGCCGACGAGGAATGCCTCGGCGTCCGCGCCGAGGGCGCAGAACTGCTTCTCCACGCTGGTCTTGGGCCGCGGGCCCCGACTCGGTGCCAGCCTTGGCCCGTCGTAGTGCTCATCGAGGATCGACGCTGAGTCTGGGGCGACCAGTTCGTGTTCGGCCACGATCATCCCGGTAGCCGGTTCGTCTAGGGCGTGTCTGCTTAATGTGAATGGTGTTTTGGCTGATGCTGTTTGGGTGATGCGGACGCATGCGATTTCTGATGATTTGTGGTCGCTGATCGTGGCGGTGTTGCCTGCGGGGCGGCGGCGTGGCCGGCCGTGGAACGATCATCGACGTACTCTGGAGGGCATTATCTGGCGTTACCGTACGGGATCTCCGTGGTGTGACCTGCCCGAGCACTTCGGTCCCTGGCAATCGGTGGCCGAGAGGCATCTACGCTGGTCGGTCGATGGCATCTACGCGCGGATCTTCGCGGCGATCGCCTCTGACCTCGACGCCGAGGACGCCGACCTGGGCGCACTGTTGTCGGTCGATTCGACCAGTGTGCGCGCCCACCGACACGCAGCCGGAGCGCCCCGGGCGCCGCACAGGGGGATCTGTCGAATTACAAGAAATATCTCGATGAGCCCGATGACCACGCCATTGGGCGTTCCCGCGGCGGGCTGACTACCAAGATCCACGCCTTGACCGACCAGCTGTGCAGTCCGGTCACCCTGGCACTGTCGGCCGGTCAAGCCGGTGATAATCCGATGCTTTGGCCATTGCTGGCCGCCCGGTGCAGCAACTCATACGCCCCGTTTCGCCTGCTGGCGGACAAGGCGTACTCCCATGACTCGACGCGGGCACAGCTGCGCCGGCTCAAGATCGCCCACACCATCCCCGAGCGCAGCGACCAGATCACCCGCCGCAAAGCCAAAGGCCGCAACAGAGGACGGCCTCCGGGGTTCTCAGGCCGAATCTACAAGCACCGCAACACCGTCGAGCGAAGCTTCAACCGGCTCAAACACTGGCGCGCGGTCGCCACCTGCTACGACAAATACGCCCTGACCTACCTCGGCGGTGTCACCCTGGCCGCCATCATCACCTACCACCGCGTCCGCAATTAGCAGACAGGACCTAGGCAGACCGCGCCGTGATCGACCACCACTGCCACGGTGGTGCCGATCAGCCGGGTGGGTACCGAGTAGCGGGCCGAGCCGTAGCGCACACAGGAGAGTCGGTCGACCTTGTGCAGCACCGTGGGCGCCCCGATCTGTAAGCGCAACGATGGAAGTGGTTGCAGTACTTGGCGTTCGGAGACCAACCGTTCGTCGGGAATCGCCTGAATCTCCGAGTGCGCCAGGGCATTGACCTCGTCGCACCACGCCGCCGCAGCGGCGTTGGCGGCCGGATGTCGATCGGCACGCCGTCGACAGCGGACTGGGTCAGCAGCGGCACCGCCAGGTCGCGTTGGGCATAGCCGCACAGGTTCTCCACGATGCCCTTGGATTGTGGGTCGTTGGCGTGACAGAAGTCCGGGGCGAACCCGTAATGGGTGGCCAGTCGGATGTAATCCGGGGTCGGGACGACCACATTGGCGACTACCCGCCTTTGAGGCAGGCCATCCGATCAGCCAGCACCCACGCCGGGACCCCGCCGATCGCCGACAGGGTTTCGGCGATCAACGCCAGCGTGGTCGAGGCCTTCTGGTCGGCGGCGAAACGCACGAATCGCCACCGGGAGAATGCCAGCACCGCGCAGAACAGGAACAATCCCGGTGCCGCTTGGGCCCAGTCGATCACCAGGTACTGCCCTGGTGACCATACCGCTGGACGGCGCCCGCAGTGATTGGCGCTGCGCCACAACGTCTTCGCCTCGGCAACAAGACGCCGGAAGTTGCGATCCGAGCCTTGGTAGCCTGCGGTGCGGGCGATCGGCAGCAGCCGCTTGGCCGAGATCCGGCCTCCAGATTTCTCGACACGTTCGGCGACCAGCTCGGCCACCGAATCGTAGTTGTGCCCTCGTTCGGCCCGCCGTGCCGGCGGTATGCCGGCCTGGTCGGCCTCGAATTTGTCGATGATCTTCTTGACGGTGCGATGCGTGGTGCCGCACGCGTCGGCGGCGGCCCGGTACGACCCGAGCTGTTGATCGGCAGAAATGATGTCCATGCGGTCCTTCACAGACTTCAATAGAACTCCCCGGTGGTGATGGCCATTGGTTGGCGCCTTCACCGTCACCATCGGGGCCCACAGTTCCTGATCGACACGACGAACACGGGTGGATACTTTTATCTGGCCAAAACTGGATACCTCGACTTGGCCACCAGTGGCTACTTTTTCATGGCCACGGACACGGGGGCGGCCGATAATCCCCACGAGCTATGCCGAGGAACCGTTGTTTGCGCGTCGACCCTGATCATCCTTGGTGTCATGTGGGGATGGCTTGGAGATTCGCCACTCGAGCAGGGTGATTGCTTGGCGAGCAGTGGGTCGTTGTTCGACGACGTCGGCGCCCAGGTCGCCGCCCTTGATCCGGACGGCGGTTGGCGGGGCAATGCGGCGCAGGCCTATTGGGTTCAGAACCTCGCACAGTCGCGGCACGCCACGCTGATGGCCGACCTGGACCGGCTGACCGCCGGGCTGGTGTCCGCCCAAGCCGATGCCGTCAAGCAAGCCCGCGAGCGGCTGTCGGTACTGATCGCGGTAGTCCTGGGTGTGCTGGTGGTTTGTGCTCGCCTGGAACTAGGGGGCCCGAGGGCCAGCTCCCGTCCTTCCACATTGCGGTCGCCGCATGCGGTATTGTGCAGGTTGCCGCCGCCGCCACCCTGATCGGGTTGGCGAACAAGACCTCCTCGAACGCCAGCAGCCTGCGGGCGGCGACACAGCGAGCGACCGAAATGTTGGCGGCACGGTCGGCACGGTCGGACGCGATCCCCGGGTCGGCCGGTATGACGGCGCCCGATGTGGGCACGCTCCCATTTGGCGCCCGGCCGAGGTTGGATGTCGCCGGTGACACCGCGCGTATCCGCCGTACACCCGATCGGGGCGCGGCTTACGCCGAATTATCAGATCGGAGCTGAAACCGAACCCGTCGACGTCTCGCCACCGCCGGTGCTTTCGACGGGAGCGCTCACCAGTGTGGCGTGGCCGGCCTCGGCGCCTTCTGCACCGGCCGCTGCCGCGGCGTCTTCTTCGCCCTCTTTGGTCTCGTCAGCCAGCTCCGCGTCTTCGTCGGGTTTGGTGTCCGAGACGAGTTGTGCCGGCGCTGCGCCGCCCTGCGAGGACCCCTGTTGGGCCGACTGACTGATGGTCTGCGCGATCGGTGAGGCCTGCTGCGCCATCTGACCGGCCTGCGGGGCCAGTTGCACCAGCTGGGGAATTGTGGCGGCCACACGGGGCGAGAGGGCTTCCGCCTGAGCGCTGACCGCCTCGCCGATCTGTGTCGCCGCGGCCGCGGGTGCACCCAGCAGCCCGGTCGCGGGCGCGGCCAATGCTTGCGCCACGGGCGCGCCCAATAGCCCGGCGGCGGGCGCGGCCAACGACTGCACGGTCTGGCTCTGTGCCACAGCGTTTGCACCGCTTGCGCCCAGCGCTTGGCCGTCGCCGCCGAATTGGTACTGCGTCAGTGCATCGCCAAGGGCTTGGTCGGCTTTGGCGTAGATGTCCGCGGCAGTCGACATGCTGGAAGCGGTTCGTTTCAAGGCGGCGGTTACACCGGGCATCCCATCGGATACCAAGGACTCGATGCCAGGCATTGTGTTGTTGATTGCAGCCGAAACCGGATCCCCTCCTGTTGCTGCTATCGGCGCTGGTGGCGCCGGAAAAACCAGCTCGGCGAGCTTGCTTCCCGCAGCAATCAGACGGGCGGGATCGACGGCCAGAGGCTCAGCCATCGCAGAATCCCTCCTGTACGTAGTGGATTCAGCAAATTTTACCCCGACCTGGAACAAGCCCGATTGCGCCAATTTCGGTGCGGGCCGATCCGCTACCACGACCGCCCGGACGTAGCCCGCCGGTGACTCAGAATCGGATATTGCGGACCAGGTCATAGACACCGGTAATCCAGAGCAGCAGCGGGGCGATTGATGCGATCATCGCGCCATCGAACAATTCCAGCGCCCGTTTCATGACCGGCGAAACGCGACGTACCTGGTTCATCGCCCCGACCGAGATGAGCGTAATGACGGCCGCGGCGAGGTAGATGGTCAACAACAGCCAGGCATAGTGCGGGTACCAAAGGCTCAGCTTCACGGCAAGCCCGGTCGGTATGGCGACGGTCGCCGCCAGCAGCGCCCATGCGCACCACGGATCCGCGTACAGCCGCGATCGAAACGAACAGATCACCGTGATCAGACCCGCCACAATCAGGCTGTGTATGAAGAAGTGCCCGTGTACCACCACGGCTATCGAACCCACCGCAAGAATCAGCGTTCCCGCGGTGACGTAGCCGACGAGCAGCTGCTTAGCCAATTTGCTGCGCTCAGTGAGCCGGGCTGCCGACGCCGGCGCGGAGGCGATGATGGCTTGCCAGGTTGGTGTCTCTTCGTTGGTCGCGTCTTGGGCCGTGATGGGATCGAGCAATTCCTCGTTGTCCACGGTCTCTCCGGGAACGGGGATGGGCGGTAGCGCGATCCGCGCGACGGCGACAGTGAGCTTGGCCGCGTTCGTCACGACGAACAACCCGAACGCAATCGCCCCGGCCGGCACCCATTCCTGATACCCGTATCCGAAGGCGACCGCCGCCGAAATGACCGCGATCGATGTAATCACGACAAACGCCGCGATGTCGTGACGCTTGTAAGGCCCGCCGCGCGTCATCAAGGTGACGAACAACACCGCCGTGGCGGCGGCGGCGAGCTGGGGCGCCCCCAGCGAATGGAACCCGCGTGGCAGCGGAACGGCAATCGCTGCCGCCGCGGCGATGACCCCGTACGACGTGACCAGCAAGCTCTCGGCGAGCCGCGAGTTTTGGTAAAACCGCTTTGCTACGAAGGAGCTCGCCAAGGCGGCGAGCCCAATCAGGCCGATCACCAGCGGCCAGAACACGCTGCGCCCGGTTTGCCACCAGGCCCGCATGGCAACCGCCGTGATGGGCAGGGCGAAGACGGGGATCGCCACGGCGATGAAGCGTTCTAGAGCGGTGCGGTTGAACTCGGGCGACTCGTCGAGTACCGCGATCGCGTCGATAACGTCCTCGACGAGGGGCCGATACCGCTCCGTGCGACTGGCCAAGACCAAGGTCAGTAGCGATCCGTCGACAACGCCGGCCTCATCGAGGGACTGGTCGAGCTTCAGCGGCGGGAATCCGGGCCGAGCGAACGTCCAAACGCCCTGAGCTTCGAAGTCGAAGCCGGCCAGCACATCCGCGGGAGTGTCTTCGAGCAGATCGGCCAAGATCGCGACGGTTTCGTCGACATAGCTCTCCATGGGTGCCGCCGCGGGCAGCACCAGATCTGTCATCCGTCTGCCGGTAAGGACGGTGACCCGGGTGGTTGCCGGCTTGGGTGGGGTGGTTCCCGTGGCGGCGGAGGGGGCGGGAACTGCAGGTGCGCTCAACGACGTCCAGCCCTTTCAAAATCGTCGGACAGAGCCGCGGCCAGCTCGAGAACCCGTCGTCGGTAGACGGGGCCAAGCTGGTCGAGATGAATTTCGGTGCCGGCCGCGATGTGCCGGTCCCATGGCAAGACCACTACGCGCCCGGGTTGGAGCTGCTGTTCAAAGTCCCGGACCAACTGCTGTTCCGACACGTTGGTTTCGCCAACGGCGACATTGTTTATCGCTACGCATGCGCGGCTCGCCAAATCCTGGTAACCGTGTTTGCGCAACCAGTCCAGTGCGATTGGGGCTTGGCGCGCACTGTCGATGGAAACGTTAGTCAAGATCACGATCGCTGAGGCGGTATCGAGCACACCCAGTGTCACCGGATCGAATAGCCCTGCCCCGCAATCGGCCAGGACCAGGTTGTAGAACTTCGACACGGTATCGACGGCCGATCGCAAGTCTTCGCCGCTGAGCCCGCGTTGCGCGGAGGTGTATTCCGCGGTGGGGAGAATTTCGAGATTGGCGGCATTGACGCTGGTGTGTGCGCGGACATCGTTGTAGTGCGACAGCCGCGGATCCGCCAGCAGATCGGCAATCGATGATGGCGACGAACGTCCCGAACGTTCGGCGAGATTTCCGGCGCCCGGATCGGCGTCGAGCACCAGGATCCGATCCCCGCGCACGTGCGTCAGTGTGGTGCCAAGAGTGACCGTCGTGGTCGTCTTCCCGGCGCCGCCCTTGAGGCCCAAGATCGCGATCTGATACGAGCCGCGGGGCTTTCGACCGATCCGCGTGCGCAGGTCCAATTCATACTTCTCATCGGGAGAAAGGCCGAAGTTTATCCGCGTGACCGCGTGAACCCACCGCCGCCAACCCCGTTGTGGCACCGGCTTATTCGGCTTCCCTGGCTGCTTGGCCGGGGCGCCGGCGTCCGGCAGGGGCTCAGTAGCGGGTTGAGCCGGGGCGGCGGTGCGCGGCGGCTGAGCCCCGGTGGGGCCCGGCGGTTGAGCCCTGGTTGGTACCAGCGGAGATGGTGTCGAAGCGGCCGAAGTCCGGGATTCGGCGCGCCGCCTGGCCCTACGACCATCAGCGCGACCCGGCGCGGATTCGACGGGGGCCCCAGGGGCGGCGGGCATGGGTCCGGACGGCCGATCGAGCGTCGGTTGGCTCTGCTGCAGCCACGCGAAGGACGCGGTTGAGCTTTCGTCCGCCGCGGGTCCGTTTCGCCTCATCGGCTCGCGTGTCGGAAGCGGTCGTACCGCCGTGTCGAGGTCATCGGTTTCGGGCTCGGGCCGATAGCGATGCGTCCGTCGGGCATGCCGCGAGTGCCGAGGAGCCTCGGATTCAGCCTCTGGTGGCCCTGGAGGCTGAGGCGGGCCACCGATCCGGACCCGGCGCGGTGGCGGAGGTTCGGCCGATTCATGCCGGTTTGGCGTGGCGCCGCGTGCTGGGGGTGCGAACGCCGCTGGCCTCGGTGGGGGCGGCGGGTGTCCGCTGATGGGCTTCGGTTGCCCGGGCTGGTTCGGTGGCGCCGCTGGCGGTTGAGCGCGGCGACGCGGGGGGCCCGGTGGTAGCGGTGGCTCGGGCCGGGTGGGTGCCGGCCCGTTGACCGGCATGGGAGGCCGCGGTGATTTCGGTGGTGCCGCTGGGGCTTCGGCGGCCGCCGGTTTCGGTTCTTCTTCTATGTCCTGGTGTGGTTGCGGCGCGCCATGCTGTGCTTCCGGTGTGGGTGGGGGCCCGCCGATGGGCATGGGGCGACGCGGCGGTTTTGGTGCCGCTGGGGGTTCGGCGGTTGCGTGGGCCCGTTCCTCGCCGGCCTGCGGCGGTTGTGCAGCAGCGTCCGGCGGCTGCGGTGGCACTGCTGCGGCCGTCGGTTCCGGTGGAGCCGGCGGCAGTTCGGGCGGCTCCGGTGGCGGTCCGCTGACCGGCATGGGAGGCCGCGGTGATTTCGGTGGTGCCGCTGGGGCTTCGGCGGCCGCCGGTTTCGGTTCTTCTTCTATGTCCTGGTGTGGTTGCGGCGCGCCCTGTTGTGGTTCCGGTGCGGCCGGGGGTGTGGGTGGGGGCCCGCCGATGGGCATGGGGGGACGCGGCGGTTTTGGTGCCGCTGGGGGTTCGGCGGTTGCGTGGGCCCGTTCCTCGCCGGCCTGCGGCGGTTGTGCAGCAGCCTCCGGCGGCTGCGGTGGCACTGCTGGCGCCGTCGGTTCCGGTGGAGCCGCAGGTGGCTCCGGAGATGCCGGTGGCGGCCCACCGATAGGCATCGGAGGCAGCGGCGACTTGCTGCCAGGCGGGGGCCCGCTAACGGGTATTGCCTCGTCCGGAGGTTCAGCCTCGGCTGTCGGCGCTTGCGGAGGTGCCTCCGGACGAGCCGGTGGCGGTTCCGGGGGTGCCGGTGGTAGCTCCGGGGGGGCCGGTGGTGGTTCTGGGGGTGTCGGCGCAGGCCCGCCGATGGGCATGGGGGGCAACGGCGACTTGGCGGGGCCAGCTGTCGGCTCTGCCGAGTCTGACGGCGACGCTTCTTCGGCCGGCGGAAATGCGCGCGGCCAGTCCTTTGGCGCCGACTTCCCGTCGCCGTTGGGTTTTACGGGCGGCGGATACGCGGTACCAGGATCAAAGAATGTTTGCCCAGTTTCATCATCTGGAGGTCCGGAACCCTCGGCGGGCCGAAATAGCTCGTCGTAGTCCGCCGGCATAGGAACCTCTCAGAAGTTCGCCAATAAAACGAAGCATGAGAAGGGGCGAGATTCCGAAAGGTTGAAACTCGCCCCGATCTCGTGCTTCGGTATTCTACGCGAACGAGAGGGGGGATTAAGCAAACATCCCCGTGACGTTGCCCTCGGTGGAGGACATTGCCTGACCGGCCTCGCTGATGGTGCGAGCCAGGTTCTGCAGCGAGTTGTTGAGCTCCTGGGCGGTGGAGTCCCACTTCTGCTGCACACCATGGTAGGCCTCCGAACCGCTACCGCCCCAGGCTGCGGACAGCTTGGTCAGCGACTGCTTGCCCTCATCCAGAAGGGAATGAATGCTGGTGACATTTCCCTGAATTGCGCTGGATGCGGCCTCAATGCCGGCGAAATTCCACTGCTGTTCTGTCATGTCGTATTGCTCCGTTTCTTTGTCGTTTTAGGGGAATCAGAAGCCCATTTGCGAGGACAGCGCCTGCTGCTGCTCGTCGTCGGCCCGGGAGTACTGGACACCGGCCTGACGGATGTTCGTCGAAATCTCGTCGAGTTCGGCCTTCTGCTTGTTGGCGGCTTCCTGGAAACGGACCACCGCAGCCTGAGCGGCGGTACCAGCCGCACCGCGCCACTGGGCCTGCAGCGAACCGGCGGTCGACTCAACCTGGTCGATCTGGGTCTTCAGGTCACCGGAGATCCGCTCGAAATTACCTGCCTCCTGCGCGAGGGTAGCGGCATCGGTCTTCATCTCTGCCATGCTGGACTACTTTCTCTCTTTCTTTCCTCGCCAAATTGTTGGCAAGTCTTCCGGCCCGGGTGGCCGGGAAGTCTGTTCGTGTTGACGACGCTCACCAGTCGTCCTCGTCATCCCAGTCGTCTTCGTCGCCCTCGTCCCGCTCCTGGGTCAGCGTCGCCGGGGCGGCCATGCCTGGCCGCGACGAACCGCCAGCACCGGCGCCAGCTCCTGCCCCCATTCCGCCGGCGCCCACCGGGGCGGCGCCACTGCTTGCCGACGATCCGGCAGCCGCAGCCGGCTGCACTGACGGACCCATCGGCTTTTCGACGAGTTCGCTGATCAGTGGCGTGCGGGTTAGGGTCCCGCCGGCGCCGGGTAGCGATTCATCGCGCAGCAGGCCCGCGCCGGTGCTCGGGCCTGACCCACCCGCCAGCGGGTGATTGGACAGCGCGCCGGCCCCGAGCAGGCCCATCCGGAAGCCTTCTTCGTCCGCGCCGTTGCCCGAGCTGCCGGTGTTGCTGAACGCCGACGTCATCTGCTGCGCCGATTGTGCCAGCTGCTGCATGGGGCCACTCGCCTCGGCGACCTGCGTGGCGGTCTGCTGAAGCTCACTGCTCGGTATGCCGGTGACCTGTGACGCCATGTCCAGCAGCGGAGTCGACGAAGTCGGCATGCTCTGTGCAGTGGCGGGATCGAGGATCGACGTTATCGGCTCGAGCTGTTCGAACAGCGTGTTGGCCGTCGTCTCGGCCTGGTAGACATCCATCGCCAGCGCCGCCTGGTTCCACATGCGGACGAAGTAATCCATCTCGTTGAAGGCGATGGGAGCCGTGTTGATGCCGAAGAAGTTGGTCGCGTTGAGGATCACGTTGGTGATGTGGTTGGCAAAGATCTCGGGTAGCGAAGGCATTGTGGCCATGGCCTGCATGTATGCGGCGGCCTGCGCACCGGCTTGTAGGCCGCGCGTCTTGGCCTGGGTCGAGGCGGTCTGCAACCAGGTCACCATCGGCAGGGCGGCCGCCAGGGCTTTCTCGCTGCCGCCTCCGGTCCACGCTTCGCCGAGCGAGTTCAAGCGCGCGGTCAATTCGACGGCCTGAGCGTCCAAGGCGGCTGCCAGAGCCTCCCATCCGGCGGCCGCGGCCAGCATCGGGGCCGGGCCCGCTCCGGCCATCAGGCGAGCGGTATTCAGCTCCGGTGGCATTGCGTGCCACAGCATGGTGATCACTCCTTCTTGTTGCGCCGTGTCTGGTGACTGATTTTCTACACGATGACGCTGGCTGCGCCGTCGCTGACTTCTGCAGGGTTAGGGGCGATACGGTGGGGCGATTCGCCGGCTCGGTGGATCTCCCACTGAGCCGCCGAGCTCGAAGCCAGCAACTGGGCGCCCTCGGCGGCGAAGGCTGCCGCCGCTTGCGTCGACACCTCGTCTGCTCCAGCTGGAACCACCCCGGTCACCGACGCCAACGCTGCCGCATCGGAGGTCACACCAATGCGAGCGTTGCCGCTCAATAGTGTGCCGATGTCGGCGATCGCCGCGCCGTGTGACTCTTGTTCCATTTGCCTGCTTCTTCTCCTTTATTTGCGCTTCGGACAAATCCTCATTTGGTTGTCGCCGAAACGGCCTGCCGGTGATCGCCTCCTGGGCTTGATTTCCATCAGCTCGGGTGATGCGTCGCTGGCAATGAAATAATCCTAACCGGGGCTTGGGGGTGCTGCGAACACTTCTTCTGGCGGCTCGATGTAAGGGGCCTGGATGACCTCTTTGCCATCGGGCGAGACCAGAAACGCCTGGCCGGGGGGGCGCCGCTTGACCTTGAACTCGCTGGAGGGGAATTCCTGCTTGTCGCCGGAAAGGAACATTGTTGGAGCGCCCGAACCGAATGCGGCACCGACGAACTTGTCCATGGTCGCCTTGTAGGCCTGGCTCATCTGGCAGGTCACAATGATGTGCAAGCCGATATCGGTCGCCGCCGGCAATAAGGGCGCAAGTGGCGCCATCGGGGGCATGCCCCCGGCAGCACCGACAATCATGTGCCAGTCGTCGACGAGCAGCACAACATCGAATCCGCTCCACCACGAACGCGAGCGCAGTTGAGACGTCGTGAGATCGGCTGGAGGCAGCCGATTCTTCAAGTTGGCGGCCAGGGCTTTGACGGCCTCGTCCAGCGTCGCGCTGTTGCGGTTGATGGCGCCGGCCGAGAGCAGGTGTGTGTCGGGCACCGCATCGAGGAGTCCAGAGCGATAGTCGGCGAGCATGAACCGCACCTGGTCGGGACTGTTTCGAGCGCAGATGGCGCGTGCGATCGCGTGGGCAATGGTGGTCTTGCCCGACTTGGCGGCACCGAAGATGAGCAGGTGCGGGTTGGAGTGCATATGGCTGTAGGCCACTTCCATGTCGGATTCGCGCAATCCGATCGGAATCTCCCAGCGGGTGCGGTAGTCGGAATCGGGCCCGGGAGGGTTGGGGTCCAGTTCGTGGAGGTGGATGCGTTCCGGCAGGGTTCGCACCGGAGGTGCCTGGTCCGTGTGCTGGGCTGCGATCTGCGCTACGCCCGCCGTAATCGCCTCCACCAGATTGTCGGCGCTGTGTACGCCGTCGAGCCGGGGCACCCCGATCATCAGGTGATGCTTTTCCATCGACACCGCCCGACCCGGGCGGTTCGCCGGGATCTCCCGGGTGATGCGGTCGATCTGGGTTTCGTTGACGTCGCCGAGCCGGAATTCGATCTTGGTGCCCAGGTAGTCGCGGACACGTGATTTCAACTCCGTCCAACGCGGTGTGGACAGGATCGTGTGCACACCAAAGGACAGTCCCTGTGCGGCCAGATCTTGGACCTGCCCTTCGAGGTCGGGAAACTCACTGACGAAGGCGGGCCATCCATCGATGATCAGGAATACATCGCCATAGGGGTCGGAGGCGACAGGCTGGTTGGGGTCGTCACGCAGCTGGCGATACATCGCGATCGAGCCGACCCGGTGTTCCTTGAAGGTGGCTTCCCGTTGTCGCATCACGGCCTGCATCTCCGCGACCACCCGGTGGACTTTGTCGGGTTCGGACCGGCCCGCGACTCCGCCCACGTGGGGAAGGTTCTCCAGATAGATCAGGCCGCCACCACCGAGGTCGATGCAATAGAACTGGACCTTGCGCGGCGAGTGCGTGGCGGCGGCCGACATGACCATCGTCTGCAGCAGTGTCGACTTGCCGGTCTGGGGTGCACCGCCAATACCGATGTTTCCGCCGGCGCCCGATACATCGACGCCCCAGACGTCCTGCAGGTGACGGCGTGGTTCGTCCATGATTCCCAGCGCGAAGCGAAGGGGTTGTCGCCGATCGCGGGCGATCAGCTCGTCGAGCGGGGTCGGATCAACCAGTGGTGGCAACCACATCTTGTAGGCGCGTGACTCGACGGTGCTGAGCTGGTCAAGGATGACCTCACGCAACGTCCGTACTTCAGGTTCGGCAGTCATGAGCGCCGCTCCCTTTCGTTGCTTCGTGCTGCAGCACCGCCGGCGTGGATCATGGTGTCAGCGCTTCCTCGAGGACCGGAGCAGCGGTGAACTCACGGATCTGCAAGGCTCGCTTGGCGAATTGGGTGCTGGGTCCGCTGCCATCGCCGTTGGTTTCAGCGGTCGCCGGCGGAACGTATGGCCCACTGATATAGAGCGTGCTGAACTTGATGGGGTCCTCCATACCGACCCGGAGAAAGCCGACACCGCTTTCCTTGTTGGTGATGTACTGGGCTTCCGGCGTTCCGATCACCGCTTTGGATTCATGAGAGCTGGTGGTACGCAACGCGATGCGATACGTCAGGTTGGGTTCGAGCTTGTCGATGCGGACACCGCCGGTTTGTAGTGACTGGGTGGCCAGTAGCAGGTGCACCCGCAATGATCGCCCGACTCGGCAAATTCGGTCGAACAGGCCGATGAAATCCGGGTGACTCTGCAGTAGTTCGGCAAACTCGTCCACCACAACGAAAAGTGTCGGCAGCGGCGGAAGGTCGGCGCCGCGTTCGCGGTACTTCTCGTACTCGGCCACGCCGGACAGCGCGCCGGCCGCGCCGACCTTCATCCCCGCCTGACGCAGGATCGACTGGCGGCGGTCCAGTTCGCCGGTCAGCACCTCACCCATCCGGCTGACGAGTTCGGCTTCCTCGGCCATGTTGGTGATGACAGCCGCGGTGTGCGGGAGCTTCTCCATCCCAAGAAATGTCGAGCCACCCTTGAAGTCGGTGAGCAGCAGGTTCACCTGATCGGGGTGGGTCATCGCCACCAACGACAAGATCATGGTGCGCAGGAACTCGGACTTGCCTGAACCGGTGGTGCCGATGAGCATGCCGTGCGGCGCGCCGCCGAACTCCGCACCCTCCTTGATGTCCAGGTACATGACATTGCCGGTCTTGAGTTCGTGACCGAACGGAATCTTGAGCCGGTCTCGATCAGTGTCGGTGTACATCCGCCAACGGCCCGGGGTGATGTCCTCAACGCTCTTGGCGTTGACCAAATGATGGAATTCGGTCGCTACCTTCTTCTGGATGCGTTGGGTCTTGTCGAGGATGGTTCCGGTGATCGACCATCCGGCCAGCTTGCGGGCGAGGCGGGTGGCCTCCTGCGGCGTCATGCCGTCGGCGGCCGAGGTCACCAGCCGGAACTGCTGCCCAGGCAGCCGGTCGTCAGCGGTGCCGTTCTCGGCCACTCTGATGCGGTAGGCAGACCCGCGATGGTTGCCCAGCGTGATTACCGTTACCCCGGCCCTGCCGTCTGGCGGGAAGCCCGCCTTGCCGCCGGTCAGATCGAGGACCACGACGTAGGGACCGGTGGGGAGGGTTTCGGGCGCGTGGGGTCCCCGGGCGGCCAGGTCGGCGAGGCCGTCCGGGTGCGTGGAGATCATCCGGACCGGCCCGGCCCCGTCGGTTTCGGTCTGGTGCTGGACGTGTGGCAGCCATTTCAACCAGGACCAGTCGGGATCCTCGGGGTCCTCGGTGAGGACGCGGATCTGCAACAGGTCGGGCGGATGGAAGACCGCCAGGTGGCAGATCATCGCGGTCAGCAGTCGATCGGCTCCCGGTCGATCACCACCGATCGCGATCGTTGGGAAACTGCGCAGCTGCACGAGTTTCGGACAGTCGCGGATCAGCCCGTGGGTACGCAGGAACTTGACCACCCACATGTGGCTTACCGGCTCGAGATAGGGCTGGGGGGCCGCGGTGCTGGCCGCCAGCTCACCGCCGACCGCCGGCTTCAATAGCCGGTCCACCGCCGGCTGGTCGCCGATCCCGATGCGGGCTGCCGCATAGAAGTCGCTGTTGGCCGGCCTTGACCACTGCCGCTGGGTGCCGACGATGGAGAGAAGATCGTCGGGATGGGGCGCGTGGTAGCCGAAGAACGAAACCTGGGAGGTGGCCGACGTCGTTACGCGGCCGCGCAGGCCGGCGAGATACCGCAAGTACTCCTTGCGGTCGGCATTGATCTCGGGCACCTTCTTGCTGCCGCCGCCGCTGCCCCCGGCGAGTGTGCCCACCATAATCACGATCATTATCAGGGGCATCATCAGCATGTATGGCGATAGCTGTCTGGTGCCGCCGGCCACCATGATCACGATCATGCCCAGCATCGCGCCGCCCATGACGTAGGGCAGGATTTTCTGCACGCCCGACGGCGGGATGTCGATGCCGAGATCCTCGGGTGGGGTGAGGCTGATCTCGCCCGGGGTGAGTCGGGGGCCACGGGTGATGGTTGGGGTGAATTTCTTTGTCGTCATTGAGGTGCTCCGGGTGTCCCAGCTGGAACTTTTCGGGGATTTGGGTCGGAGGGCAACGTTTCGTGCTCGAGCAGAGCGGCGTCTTTTGATAACACCGGACCGTCCACCAGGAGGCGAACGATCTCCCACGGTGCGGTCTTCGGCATGCCCAGGCCCAGCGCCTTGGCCGCGTCGGCGTCGGGCACCCCGTAGCGCACCCCTTCCGGGTCGATGTAGTACATCGATTCGCCGTATCGGGGATCGGGTGACTGCAACTGAATAAATTTCCCGCCGTCGATATAGACGGTTGACCTGCCCTGGATCTGTTTGAGGCCGGTCTTCATGGCCGAGGGCGGGATGGGCAAGTGGCGTCCGGTGAGAACCGTTGTGTTGGGGGCCTGGTCCCCAGCGCTACGTTCCCATTCCCAGCACAAGACTGGGTCGTCGGGCCGGGACATGAGGTTGAGGGTCTCGTTGGGCAGCGGTGATGCGTAAACCCGTTCGGGGATCCTGACGACCAGGCTGGGCACCACCGCGGGCGGCGCCACCAGCCCATGAGACTGAGTGGCGCGCAGTGCCGCGGCAGTGGTGCCATTTACCGCGGCGATGCCGTCGGTCAGCACTACGTAATATTGCGGTCCCTTGTCGGTGTGGATTTGAAACACCGATCCGATTACCAAATCTTCCGGAAGCCCGAGGGTGTTTGGCTCTCCGGCGGCGGGGATGGGTGGCAATTGCCAGGGCCCCTGGCCGGAAGCGCATTAAACATTCCCTCGGAAATGGGGACCGTCTGGGCGGTGATGGGGATGCCCACCGCCGATGTGAGCGCACGATCGTTGAGGTCGATCGAGTGGCGTCCCTTTGAAGTGACGATCCAGGTCTGGCCGTGATAGTCCGCCAGCATCGCCTCGTTGGGCTCGATCGGATCGATCGCCGCATCGATCCCCAGCGGCATCACGAGCAGCGATGTCTCGACCGAGGCGGAAGCGGTACCCGCCCGGCTGACGGTGTCGCAAAGGGTCCAGGTTGAAGTAGTGCCCCCGGAAACCGGGGTGGCGTAGGGGGCGCCGGGGATTCCGATGGTTTGGCCCAAGGGCAACTGGCTCAATTCGGAGGACTTGACGGTGACCGGGGGTGGCAGGGCTGCCCAACACGAGGCGCGCCGAGGTCAGGTTGTAGACAGGGTGCAACTGCCCGGACAGCAGTACATAGAGCTGGTTGGTCGCGCGGTCGGTCAGCAGGTTGCTGCCACCGAGTTTTCCAGCTGGTTTGAAGTAGGCCAGCAGGCCGGCACCGGCCAGGATCAACACGGCGACAACGATGCCCAGCGCTATCGAGCGGCTGTAGAACTGCAGCGGATCATCGAACATGCGGGTGTCGCGCCGCACGATGGCATGCTCGACTCGGCGAAGCAGGAAGCGCCAGCCGCTTACCTGAACCTTGGTGGTCAGGCGAAGCCCCATGTTTCACTCTCTCATATTGAGGTGTGCATGCACCGTGGCGATTGCCTCGGCCATGTCCGCGCCGTCGATCTCTTGCAGTCTGTCCACATCGAGGGCCTCGATGTCGAGGCCCTGTGCCAGCCGCATGTCACGGTACTGCTCAGAGGCCTCAACCAATTGTCGCGCATATCGGCCGTTGCCGGCGATGTCGAGAGCGGGACGGCCGCGCAACGTGCGTTCGTGCAGCGTTTTGGCCGCCTGCAGGAGTTCATCCGCGGCAGCCGTGCTCAGCGTCGAGTCATTGCCAGCCGCAATGACTTTCGCGATCTCGAGGAGCTCTTCCGGGCTGTAGGTGTCGAATTCGATACGGGTGGCAAATCGCGAGCGTAGCCCCTCGTTGGTTTCCAGCAGCCGATCGATGTCGGAGCTGTAACCGGCGATGATGACCACTAAGCGATCGCGGTCGTTCTCCATCCGGGCTAGCAGAGTATCCATCGCTTCCTGGCCGAACGGGTCGGTGCGTCCGTCGCGCTCCTGCACGAGCGCATAGGCCTCGTCGATGAACAGCACGCCACCTAGAGCCTGATCGATCGTCTTGGCGGTCTTGACTGCTGACTGGCCCTCGTACTCGGCAACGAAGTCTTTACGCGACGTCTCGACCAGCTTGGGTTCAGCGATGACGCCGAGCCCGGCCAGCATGTTGGCGACCACCCGCGCGATCGTGGTCTTCCCGGTGCCAGGGGGCCCGGTAAAGATCATGTGCTTGCTGGGCTGTGCAACTTTCATGCCTTTAGCTTCGCGGATGCGAGCCATCATGGTTGCCGCGCGGTACCGCTCGAGCTGGCTTTTTACCCGGGACAATCCGATTTGGCGGTCGAGTTCTTCTTGGGCTTCGGCCAACAGCTTTTCGCGACCGGAATTGTCGGTTACGACGCTGGTCGGATCCCATGGATCCGAGCGGGACGCAATCTGCTCGGCGTTGGTTGTCTTGAGCCGGTAGGACGGATCCTTCAACGCAGCAGAGACTTTCGGAGCCGGATGCGTGGTCTGCAACCACTCCAGCAGTGCCACCGCGGCTTCCTCGTTGCCCGCGCCGCGCCGCGCCATGGCCAGATACCACGCGATGGCCTGCGCGCAGGCTTCGCCGGCCGGTGAGTCATTGGCTTCGGTCAGTCTGCGCTCGGCTTCGGTGAACAGGCCAAGGCTGGCCGCCGCAACCCCATGGGCGACGCTGGCGGCCCCCGCCAAGAACTTGTCCGGCCACTTCCCGGCACCCTTGACTTCATCGATAACGTCGGTCCAGCGCTCGGCCGCGCCGAAGATGACCGCCTTGAGCCACGACACCAGATGCTCCGAACCGGTGACCGCGCCAGCCTCGATGGCCTCCATCGCGTCCGCGTAGTTGCCCTGCGCCGCTTCGGATGCGGCGAAGCCCATGGTGATGGCCAGGGGCGAGGTAACGGGGTAGGTGATGTCTCCGTACAAACCACCTATGGGGACCCTTGCGTTGAGGATGCTCATCGAGATCTGCGCCGTGCCAGCCAGCTGACCGAAGTTGCGCCGCGAGTACCAGGCACGGAACAAAGTCACCCGGTCGACATCGCCACACCGGATCCGGCCGACCCAAGCATCGCACGCTGATTCGTCATAGTTTGTGATCTCGGTGAATAGGTCCATGGACCTTGACTCCGACAGCGGAAGCATGCTGACGGCACTTTCGAACAAACCGGTCAGGCGATCAGTCATGTATCACCGTTCGTTGTAACGAGAGGTGTAGTCGACCTCGTAGCGGGTGGCGAATACCTCGGCTTCGGCCGCTTCTGCTTCTTCCGGCGTCGGCAAGTTGAGTGTCATACCGACGAACTCGCGCAACAGCGCACCTTCTTCTTCGGTCTCGTCGCTCAGTTCGCTAGCCATGGCTTCCACCATGAACGTGTGTTGTGCGGCGCGCGCCTTTTGGCGGGCCAGATCAGCGATGACAAAGATCTCTTCGGCCAGAGCGGATTCCGACATGTTCGCAGCCTTGTCGGTCACCGTAACTCGCTGGGCGATGCCACCCATCATGGTCGTGACCGACACGCTCCCTTGCGGGTTGGTCACGGTGAACATCGCGATGTCGGGCTCTTCCTCCTTCTCGGTCAGCCCGTGAAGTGCATCCAGGTCGGCTCCGGCATGCTCGGTTTCCTGGGGCTCGGGGGGCGCGTACTCGTCGAGTGCACCGAGTCCAGAGTCCTCAGACGTACCGCCGCCGGAGAAATCTAGGGCGCCGAGATCTTGGTTGTAGTCGTCGTTCCCGGGCAGGTCCACTGTGGCGTCCCTTTCTGAACTCGTAACGGAGAGGATTAAGTCAACCTCGGGTGGTGGCGTCGGCGCGATCCAACCACGAGCCTGACGGAAGCAGTTCGAGCAGGCTGTCAAGCGCCCGCTGGAGATTCTGCGCGGTACCGGGGAGGAAGCTGCCGTACAGTTCCCCGCCGACTTGACGGGGAAGCGAGACAAGCCTGCCATGTGCTGAATCCAGGACCCCCGCGGCGGCCTTGGTGTGGGTGGTAGTGCCGCCCGGATGGCGTTCGCTGGCGACGATTTCCACCCAGCTCTTCGGGTTGGTGACGATCTCGGTGTAGAGGCGGGCGGTGGTCGGCGTGAGCCCATATCGGGTCAGCTGTGCGGCGTTGGTGCACTCACCCAGTTCGCTGGCAATGCCGGTCAGCGGTTCGACATTGGCGGGTTCCGCGGTGCCCAGCACGGCAGTCACCATGCCTGCCAGGCCGACCCGCGGAGCCACCAGCTGCAGTACCAACATGTCGCCATCGCGAGCTGCGATGACATGTCTTTCGCCCGTGCGGCATACCACGAACCGCACCATCACACCGCCAACGTCGCGGCGCCACCAGCGGCCTTCCAAGGTGCGGTCCGCCCTGCTGAGAGTGTCGACCATCGCCGCGACCGCCGGATGCGGTTGGCCATTGTGATACAACACGCCCTGCGCAGTAAGGTCGCGCGCCACCTGGTCCCAGACGATCTCTCGCAGATCCTCTTGCGGGATGTTCGGCCGGATCCCAAGCGTGACAGGGAAATCGACCAGGTGTAACCGGTCCGCGATCACCAGCATGCCGTCGATGGTTACCTCGACTCCGACGACATCGTCACCGGTGCCCGCGCGACCGGTAGCGAGCGGACCGGCCATATCAGCCAAAAATCTTGTCGATGATGCCAGCGAGCCCTTCGTCGGAGTTCAGATAGGCGCCAGCGGCCGAGATCAGATTGTTGGCCAACTTGCCCGCGACGCCCTGCAGGCCTGTCCCGGCGCTGTTGCGGGTGGTTTCGAACTCGACCAGCGTGTCGTTGAAATTCGAGGTGAATGAGCCGTGGGTCACCTGCACCCGCGAGCCGATTCCACTCACGACGTTGGTCGCCGATTTGAGTTCGCCGACGATCTCGTTGTGCATGCCCGCCAGTACCTTCAAGAATGAAGGTACGACGTTCAGTAGTCCTGTCATGGGGGTAGACCTTTCCTCTACGTCTAACTTTCTACTCGCTATGGCTTTGGCTCGCTATGGCTTTGGTAGGCCAGTGAGCCGCCACCGGTTACCCGGACTAGAGGAGGGTCCCCTCGTTGCCTTGCCTGGTGTTGTTTCCCCCGTCGATGGGAGCACGTTCCGCACCGGCGCTGCCCGCGGCCGCACCGTCTTCGTCGTCTTCCTTCTTGTCGCTCACCAGGGTGGCCTGTTGACCGCCTTGGGAAGCCTGCGACGAGATCATGCTGGCCTGCTGGCCCGCCATGCTGCCCAGTTGGCCAGGTCCGCCAGCGGCCGAGACCAGGTGTTGCAGCTGGCCCATCGTCGCGGTCAGCGAACTGACGTTGGGCAATTGGGCGAAGCCGAGCAGGTTGGAGAAGCTCAGGGTGGGCAGCCCGGCAAAGCCACCCAAGAAGTCGGGTAGGGCCGCCAAATCTGTCCAGGTGGGCAACTTGCCCCAATTGCCGATCCCGGAGAACAGGTCACCCAGGCCGGGCAAGCCGGGGAACAGGTCCGGGATGCTCGGCAACCCAGGAAGGCTGGGGAAGCCGGGGAAGCCCGGGATGTTGGGGAACGGGAAGTCGATACCGGGGATACCCGAGGTCGGCGGGAACTCGAAACCGGGGAGCCCCGGGATCGGCAAGTTCCAGTTCGGAATGTCGATCTTGGGAGGCCAGGTGAACTCGGGCAGGCCCGGGATGTTCGGCAGACCCGGGATGCGAAGGTCGGGCAACTTGGGCGGCCACAGGCCGTCGATGATGCCCAGGATGTTCGGGAGCAGGCCGCCTATCAGCGATGGCAGGCTGGCCAACATTTCGACCAACCTGCCGAGCAGGCCCTTCAGGTTGGTCAGGTTCATCAACGTCATGATGGTCAGGTAAAGCAGCGCGCCGCCGACGGTGGCCATCGCAATGCCCGACATCGGCAGGGCGAGCCCCCACGACCACAACCAGCCGAGTATCGGCACCTTTTCGAGGCCTTTGCAGACCTTGTAGACGCCGTCGATCATCTTCTTCATCGCGCGCAGCACGTCGCGGGTGTTCGACACATACTCGGCCTGATTCGAAATCAGGTTGCCGGTCAGATAGTCGACGTCACCCATCACCTTCGCGCGAAGTTCTTGAGCGATGTTCTGGTTCAAATAGGCGTCCGCCGCCTGGCCGAGCCAGTTGGTGCCCGGTATTGCCAGACCCATCTTGTCGGCGATTCCTTTGAAGAGCGTCGAACCGGTGTTGAAGATATCGCCCGGGTCGGGGATGCCTTCTCCAAGTAAAAGCAACTGACCCCAAATGAAATTGCTTGTTGTCTTGCAAAGACCGCTTCCCTTTGGCACCATTCGTGGAATTCCTTACACTCGCTGTTTCGTGCACTGTCTTTTTGTGTGCACCTTTGGTCTGTACATTGAGCTTAGCAGTGCTCCGACCGTGGTCGACGCACGAATTTCTTTGTAGTGCGGGCATTTTCGCGCGCACAGCACCAAGATCCGCATGCTCGAATACCGGGGTAACGCGAAGGTCCCCGGTCGTTCGGACTCGAGCGATTCAAGGTGAGTTGCCACTGGGCACCAACCTCAATTGATTTCACGGATGAGCGCTTCAATAGCCTCGGCGGCTTCGGCATGCAAAGCTTCCTCGGCTTCCGCGCGGACGATCAATTCTTCGGTCACTCCGGCGGCTTGCGCGGTTTCCGAAGTGGACAGATTCGCCCGCCGCCGGGCGGCATACAAACGCTGCGCCAGTGTGGCTCCTGGTGCGGTTGCGCTGAGCGTCATCAATTTGTCGTGATATCGCCGAACAGCACCAAGCGCCTTGATCAGCTCCGGTGTGATGCGGCTGATGCGGGTCGCCTGGACGGCGATGCCCTCGAGCTGGCGCAAATCAGCAAGGATCGGTGCGGCCCGCTCGGTGAAGTCAGGTTCCTCGGGTGCGGGCAATGCCGCGATCGCGAGGCTGCAGGTGTCGACCGCGGCGGCAACCGCCTGCGCAATCAGCGACGCTGGGCCGTCGGAGGTCGGCGCCTCCACGCTGGCTTCGGGAGCGGGCTCTGGCGTAACGGGCTCGCCCTGGCGTATCCGCGCGATGGTTCCCGCGGGCCACTGCAGGACTTCTTCCAGCTTGGCGCGGGTGCGTTCGCGTGGCCAGCTGCGGCCCTTCTCGAACGCGATAAGTGCGCCGGCGTTGATGATCCCGTCGGCTGCCAGGCTGCGCTGACTGATGTCGAGCTCTCGGCGTCGTGCCGCGGCGGCGGCCCCGGCGCGAGCCACACCGGGATCAGAATCGTTGGTCTGAGAGTCCGATTGCTCGGCCGGTCGCTGTTCACGGCTGTCTTCTTCAGGCGAATTCGAGGGCCTGACGACTTCGAACGTCAACGCCTTGCCTCCAGTGGGATCGCCGAACCGGACAATGGTCTTGTCGTTGACAGCCACAGAACTTTTCCGTGTTCCGTCGACGAACATACCGTTTGGGCTGTTGGTGACGATCCGCCGCTGCCCACCATCGGAAACCGCTCGCACATCTGTCTGCGATAACACGGGATCATCCAGTCGTGCGTTGGTCAGCGCGCCGCGGCCGACGGGTCGTTGACGGGCCGGCCGAGCAGTCGATTCGGCGTCGGGCATGTACGCCGATTCTTCGCTCGCGGCTACTGAGGCGGGTGGTAAGGCCCGCGTTCCGCTGACCAACATCCTAACCGTTGCACCCTTCCATTGGTATGCCTTCGCTACGTTTCTTGAACGACAGCCAGCGGGGTTCTGAGGCGACCGTAGTCTGGTTAAACCGGACCACCGCTACGTTTGATCCTACCCCGAAGCATTGCGCAGTGGAACAGTTTCTGTCCGGAAGGGCGCGCTTCTGGGCTGGTGGAGCGCCGTGTCGCCCAGCCGATTGACAGGTAATTACCGCTGGTTATGCCAGCTTGGATGCTTATCATGGCTCAGCTCGCAGCGAAGTTGTAGCAGGTGGGTGCGTAGCCCCGCATCAGGAACTGTTGCACTGCAACGGTTAGTGCTATACGATCCCCAGGCAGAGGTTACAAACCTGCAACGCTTTTGCTTTATGGAGGAACGCTTAGATATGACTGCAACTGCTCTGTACGAGATTCCGCTGGGCGTTTGCACACAGGACCCCGATCGTTGGACGACAACGCCCGACGAGGAGGCCAAGACGCTGTGTCGCGCATGCCCGCGTCGGTGGGCGTGTGCGCGGGACGCGGTTGAGTCGCCGGGTGCGGAGGGACTTTGGGCGGGTGTTGTGATTCCGGAAGCAGGCCGGGCGCGGGCGTTCGCGTTGGGCCAACTTCGGTCGCTGGCAGAGCGCAACGGTTTCCCGGCGCGCGAGCGGATCACCGCCCAATCGGCATGATGCCCGGCCGCGTCCGCCGCTGCTGCGAGGGGTCTGCGGCGACGCCGTGGTGAATTGCCACGTAGGCAAACAGCGCGAGAAATTCAGCGATTTCTCGCGCTGTTATGCATTCGAGCATCCAGCGGACCAGACGCTCTAGGTCTCAGACGCTACGTTTTCGGTGGGACGGGGGTCTTCGTCGGCAGCGGACCGCGCGGCGAAGTGCCCGGTAATCGTTGCGGCGATTTGCAGAAACTTCAGTCGCGTTCCCGGCTCCAACTCATGGCTCACATCGATAACACCGCCGGGGCGCAGATGCGGATCAAAAGGCACCTCGACAACCTGCTGTCCATGGTCGACGAACTCGCGCGCAAGCACTGAACGCGTGCGCTTGTCGGAATGCCCGTCCGAATCGTTGAGCACCACGACGCTGCGCCGTAGCAAGCCGCTGAGTTTGCGGTCTGCGAGCCATTCCATTGTCTTGGCGGCCGCCGAGGCACCGTCCGCCCAGGGGGAGGACACCACGATAAGCGCATCGAGGTCGCGCAACACTTCCTGAGTTAGGGGCGCGTCCATCGTGGAGCCGCAGTCGATGATCGAGATGGCGAAATGGCGGTCGAGTCGTAGCGCCGCTTCGCGATAAATCGCAGGGTCGAGTAACCGGCGACCACCGACGGCCGCCTCGCCGGGCAAAACGTGCAGGCCCGCAGCGTTTCGGCCCAAGCGGGCAACCACATCGGCGAACGACGCCAGATTCCTATCGGCGGTCAGGTCCCAGAACGAGCCACGCGCGGTGGGATCGATCCTGCTGCTCAACCGGCCAAAAGCGGTATCGGCGTCGACCGCCACGATGCGGTCCTGCTGTCGCAATTCGGCCAGGAGTGACCCGATGCTGGCAGCGACTGACGTCTTGCCGACGCCGCCCTTGCCCAGCACACCAACCTTGTGGGTGCCGCGCAACGGGGCTCGAATGGCCGCTTCGAATTCGGCGGCATCGCGCTGCGCCGCCGATGGGCGTGGGTTGATCAGCCCAAACGACGCGACTCGAATGATATGTCGCCAGCCGTGGTCGGTGGATGGAGGCTCGCCGGGGGTGCGCGCCGGTGTGGGCTCGGCCCCAAGGCTTGGCGGTGGAACCTTCGGCGTCGGTTCGTGTGGGGCAGCTTGTGGCGGCGAGTTGTGCCCGGTGGGTGGATGTGCCACCGGTGGGGGCGGCGGCGCCGGGACCGAAGGTGGCGCCGGTGGCGGCGGGGGATGCGGGTTGGCCCCCCGCGGTGGAACGGGTGAAGGCTGCGGAGTCGGCGGACGGGGCGGGGCGGGCCGAGGTTGGTGAGTGGGCGCTACCGGAGGGCCCGACGCGTCCGTCGCCGTCCAGTACATACCGGAACGCTGACGAGACCGACTCGCGTCGGGAACGCTGGGCTGGTCCGGCCGGACCCGGTCTCGCAGAAACTCCTCGCGTTCGTTCATGGGCTCCTCGGTCGCATCAGACTGCCAATGCCAAACACCGACCAGTATCCAAGCATCGACTGGCACTCTCGCCGGCCGGCCGGTTTGGCCCGACACCCCCGTGAACCGCTGTGTTGCCCGGTTCGGGGGCTTGTGCCCTGAGGCGGCCGATTGGCCTCGTTGGGTCCGGGCCCGGCGCCGGACCTGCCGTATTGCGCCATCAAGTCCTGCGTGCGTGCAATTGCAAGTCGACGATTCGCAATATATCTCCGGTCCGGAAAGTTCCTGCTGGATGCCCCCGAAAAAGTGGGCAATGATTTAGCGCGTGGGCAGAACGCAGAGCACCTGGTGGCCTATTTCACAAGCCAATTCGCGTTTATGTCCTGGAATCTAATTCTGGTTTATTTCAGAAGGTAGTTCTGAAATAATCGTGCCGGAATTTGGTGCGCGGACCATCGAATTCAGCGACGATTATAGCTATAGCACGATGAAGGAGTTTCGGCATGTCGCAGCCGTGGATGCTGGCGGTGGATCCCAGCGAGATCGTGGCCAGGGCCACCGAGGTGGAAGCCCCGATCGCTGATCCGCCCGGCGGTGCGGTGTTGGCCGCGTGCGCCCTGGACCCGGCGGTTGCGGGGGCCACGCAGTTGGCGTTGTCGGCCGCGAGCATGCGTGCCTATCTGCAGTCGGGCGCCCAAGCGCGGCAACGGCTTGCGCAGTTCATGAGGGATGCGGCCAAGGCCTACGAACAGATCGACGAAGGCGCGGCAACGGCTTTGGGCACCGACGGCCACGGCATCGGAGCACCGCCGGTACCCGCGGGTACGGACCTGCCCCTGCCCGCGCTAGCCGACACCCCCACCGCGCCAGCAGCGCCTCCGTCTCCATATACCGGTGTCAAACTGGCCGCGATCAACCTCAACAAGCCCGACCAGGGTGTATCGCTTAAGCAGTTCGCCCATGACTGGAATGCCTACAACCTGGCAATTCAGCAGGCCCTGGGCCGGTTCCGTGACTTCGAGAATTGGGAAGGTGAAGCGGCCACCGCGGTGCAGGCCGCATTCGATCAACACCGGGACTGGCTGCGCCTGATGGCGCGGTTGAGTACCACGATGGCCAAACAAGCCTCAGGCCTCGAACAAGCCCACCACTGGGCCATTGGCCAACACCCGGCATTGGCGGATATCACCACGCTAGAAGAAGTCCTTCGTGACCCCAGGGTGCCCGATAAAAAACCGTTTATGAAGGTCTACGCGCAATGTCAGAAGAAATCCGAGGAAGTGCTGACCGGATACGCCAACAGGACAATCACCGAGCCCGTGCAACCACCCCGACCACCGGCAGCCCCCACCCACAACGACCCCAAACCCCCACCCCCGCTACCACCGCTACCGCCTGGCGGGGACCCCACACTGCCCTTCACCGGCACACCACCGATGCCGACGATGCCGTTCACCCCACCACCCGCCGTAACCCCCGACACCACTGAAGCCGCCCGCGCCGCGGCCACACTCGCTACCGGCCCCACCGTCAAACCCGCCGCACTCGACGGGGGCGCCAGCGCCGCCATCCCCTTGACCGCCCCCCTGGGCGCGGGCCCCACACCCCCGAGTGCGCTAGGCGCCCTGGGCCCCGGCACCACCCCCACCGGCCGCCCCCTGGGCACGGGCCCCATGGCAGGCATGCCCCTAGGGCGTGTCTGCTTAATGTGAATGGTGTTTTGGCTGATGCTGTTTGGGTGATGCGGACGCATGCGATTTCTGATGATTTGTGGTCGCTGATCGTGGCGGTGTTGCCTGCGGGGCGGCGGCGTGGCCGGCCGTGGAACGATCATCGACGTACTCTGGAGGGCATTATCTGGCGTTACCGTACGGGATCTCCGTGGTGTGACCTGCCCGAGCACTTCGGTCCCTGGCAATCGGTGGCCGAGAGGCATCTACGCTGGTCGGTCGATGGCATCTACGCGCGGATCTTCGCGGCGATCGCCTCTGACCTCGACGCCGAGGACGCCGACCTGGGCGCACTGTTGTCGGTCGATTCGACCAGTGTGCGCGCCCACCAACACGCAGCCGGAGCGCGCCCGGGCGCCGCACAGGGGGATCTGTCGAATTACAAGAAATATCTCGATGAGCCCGATGACCACGCCATTGGGCGTTCCCGCGGCGGGCTGACTACCAAGATCCACGCCTTGACCGACCAGCTGTGCAGTCCGGTCACCCTGGCACTGTCGGCCGGTCAAGCCGGTGATAATCCGATGCTTTGGCCATTGCTGGCCGCCCGGTGCAGCAACTCATACGCCCCGTTTCGCCTGCTGGCGGACAAGGCGTACTCCTATGACTCGACGCGGGCACAGCTGCGCCGGCTCAAGATCGCCCATACCATCCCCGAGCGCAGCGACCAGATCACCCGCCGCAAAGCCAAAGGCCGCAACAGAGGACGGCCTCCGGGGTTCTCAGGCCGAATCTACAAGCACCGCAACACCGTCGAGCGAAGCTTCAACCGGCTCAAACACTGGCGCGCGGTCGCCACCTGCTACGACAAATACGCCCTGACCTACCTCGGCGGTGTCACCCTGGCCGCCATCATCACCTACCACCGCGTCCGCAATTAGCAGACAGGACCTAGGCGCCAACAGCCCAGCCCACACCACCAAAACCAAACGCACCCAGCAAGACGACCGAGCCCTCTACACCGAACAACGCCCCTGGACCGAAGCACTCATCGGCCCCGCCCGACCCCACCTCACCACCACAACCACCACGGAGCACAAACCATGAACCTCGACCCCACCGCCGCACACCTGCTCGCAGGGCTCACCCAATTCCACACCGCCCTGCAAAACCGCTTCCACCAAATGAACGCCGGCAACTTCAAAGCCTCAGACAACACCCACACCGTCGAGGTCACCCTCAACGGATACAACTGGCTCACCGGCATCCGCATCCAAGACGGCCTCCTCAAACAACTCGGCTCCCAAGGCGTCGCCCACCGCGTCAACCAATCCCTCCACAACGCCAAACAAGCCGTCCACGCCTACGACAACGCCGCCAACCACACCCTGGCCACCACCCTGGCCACCCTCGCCACCGCCATCAACCAAACCCACCCCTAACCACACCAAACCGAAAGCGACGCAACACCGATGAAAAGCGAAGTTCAGCCGATGAATGACATGTTGACGTTGCAGCCCGACGTCGTGAACCGGCTTGCCAGCGGGCACGACGCCACCGCAACAAGTCTGCGGGCAGCGACGGCGGCGCCCGCCGGGATCGGTGCGACAGTCGCCGAGACCCACGGCCCATTCACGTCGACCTTCAACAATGCACTAAGCGCCTACGAGGCAGTCCGCGCTAGCGCGGGGCGAGCCCTGGAGGGGGTCGCTGATGGGCTTTCCACGAATCTGACCCGTGCCCTCGCCTCCTACGCCGATACGGACCAACGTGGCGCCGAGATTCTCGATGCGCAGATTGACAACTGATGTTCCCGCTCGGCGCGTGGTCAGACCACGCCGAGGCCCAAACCTCGGGCTAGCTTCTCGCCACGCCCGCAACCCATCTCAGAAAGGCATGTCATGACCGACCAGCCCGGGTACGACGCCCATAACTATCTAGCGGGACTGGGTTTCTCCGGCCCCGCAACCGGAGAGACCGAGTCCGCCATCGACGCGTTGCTCAGCTACGCACCGACCCAACCCGAGGACCCCGGATCCGACATGTCAGCAATCCTTGGGGTGATCGAGGAGGACAAGAACGATGAGTGCGAACTGTTCACGGTAACCAATCCTAAAGGGAGCGTTTCGGTGTCGGCCGTCATGGGCGGAGACATCTACCGGGTCGAGCTGTCGGACAAGGTCGACAACATGTCCGAACCGAGGCTTGCCGAGGAGATATTTGTTCTTGCGGACCTGGCCCGGCAGAAGGCGCGGGCCGCACAGCACGCCTTCATGCTCCAAGGCATGAATGAAGTGAACGACGCAGAACAACGCGCCGTGCTGCGCGAAATCGTTGAGAAGACAATGAACTTGCCGACGCCCGAGCAGGCGGCCTCGGCAGAAGAAGAGGTGTTCGCCACCCGATACAAGAACGACTTCACTGCAACAACTGGCTAGTCCCGATCGCCGCCCGTGAACCAAGGCTTGGACGGGCACAGTTGCGGCGGCCCGACCGAAGAGGCCAGGCTATACCGTCGCAGAGATCGGGCAACGCAGCCAATTCGTTTTGTCCCGGTACAAGTCAGCCAGGTCTAGTGAATTTGGGACCATGATGGGCATGGTTGGCAAAGCCTGTCAGGTCAGTAGGCGCTGCCGGTGGGGGTGGGTTTGGGTGTCCAGCGGTGCGCGTTCACTGCTGCTGGTGGTGGCTGCGGTGGCGGTGTCGGGGGTGTTGGTGGCGTCCTCTTGGTTGAGGTGATCGGCCGGGGTGGTGTGCTGTTGGGCCGGTTGGGTGGTGGCGCTGGTGGGTCCGGCGAGGTTGGTGAGTTGGCTCAGGGTGGTGCTGAGTTGAGCGATCGTGGGCAGGTCGGCCAGCATGCTGGTTGGGTCGGTCAGGTTTGTGGGATCGGGCAGGGTTGGCAGGCCGGTCAATTCGGTGATGGACAGCTGCGGTGCGCCGAAGTCGGGGAACCCCGCGCCGGCCCTGGTGGCCAGGTGAAACTCGGGGGCACCGGGTAACTCGGCCAACGTCGACTGCAGATCGGGAAGCTGCGGTGGGGTGGGGCCGGTGGCCTCGGTGAGATCGAACTCCGACAGGGAATGTATTGGTGGAAAGGTCATTTTGGGCGAACTGGGAACTGTGTCCGCCCCGGTGGTCAGGGCCGCCGCCATGGCGCTCAATAGCTGCGTCGCCGCTTGCACGGCGCTGGCATTCTGCGACGTCGTGGCCGCCAACACGCCCAGGGCGGTAGCGGCCGTAAACACCGCCATAGTGCATATGGGTATTGCGATATGGAAGGACAGGATTTGGCCCTCGGGCCCGTGCAGCTCCAAGCCAATGCAAACCACAAGCAAGACCAAGACAATCCAAATTTCCGCCGATAGCAGGTCGCGTGCCCGCTTCACGGCGTCGGCCTGGGATGACACCAGCTCGCCGGTGAGCCGGTCCAGATCAGCGATCAGCGTGGTGTGTTGGGATTGGGCGAGGTTCTTGGCCCCGTAGGCCCGCGCTGCGTTGCCCCGCCAACCGCCGTCGGGATCAAGGGTCGCGATCTGGGCGCTGACACCGTCGAACATCGATCCACTGCGGTCCAGGGATTCGCCCCGGGATGGGCCGGCCTCTCCAAGCAATGCCAGTAGGAGGCCGAGGATGCCCTCGGTCACCCCGCAAACAACGCTTCCTCGACGCGCCCAAGGGGAATTGTCGGGCGCCCCCTCCTGCGCCGGCGGCGGATTTCCGCCTCCCTCTTGGATTTCTTGGAAGTTCTGCAGATTTTCATCTCCGCGTACCCATCGCGAGATTTGCTGAACCAAACGCTGAAGTTGACTGAGATACATGGGATGAACGTTCCTTTCGGGCCCACGTTGTGCCGGCCGCCCCCAGTTATTGGTGTGGCCTGTTGGGCTCACACGATGTGGTCTAGGTCCTGTCTGCTAATTGCGGACGCGGTGGTAGGTGATGATGGCGGCCAGGGTGACACCGCTGAGGTAGGTCAGGGCGTATTTGTCGTAGCAGGTGGCGACCGCGCGCCAGTGTTTGAGCCGGTTGAAGCTTCGCTCGACGGTGTTGCGGTGCTTGTAGATTCGGCCTGAGAACCCCGGAGGCCGTCCTCTGTTGCGGCCTTTGGCTTTGCGGCGGGTGATCTGGTCGCTGCGCTCGGGGATGGTATGGGCGATCTTGAGCCGGCGCAGCTGTGCCCGCGTCGAGTCATGGGAGTACGCCTTGTCCGCCAGCAGGCGAAACGGGGCGTATGAGTTGCTGCACCGGGCGGCCAGCAGTGGCCAAAGCATCGGATTATCACCGGCTTGACCGGCCGACAGTGCCAGGGTGACCGGACTGCACAGCTGGTCGGTCAAGGCGTGGATCTTGGTAGTCAGCCCGCCGCGGGAACGCCCAATGGCGTGGTCATCGGGCTCATCGAGATATTTCTTGTAATTCGACAGATCCCCCTGTGCGGCGCCCGGGCGCTCCGGCTGCGTGTTGGTGGGCGCGCACACTGGTCGAATCGACCGACAACAGTGCGCCCAGGTCGGCGTCCTCGGCGTCGAGGTCAGAGGCGATCGCCGCGAAGATCCGCGCGTAGATGCCATCGACCGACCAGCGTAGATGCCTCTCGGCCACCGATTGCCAGGGACCGAAGTGCTCGGGCAGGTCACGCCACGGAGATCCCGTACGGTAACGCCAGATAATGCCCTCCAGAGTACGTCGATGATCGTTCCACGGCCGGCCACGCCGCCGCCCCGCAGGCAACACCGCCACGATCAGCGACCACAAATCATCAGAAATCGCATGCGTCCGCATCACCCAAACAGCATCAGCCAAAACACCATTCACATTAAGCAGACACGCCCTAGTGAGGCGTTGGCGATGGATCCCCAGCAGCGGTTGTTGTTGGAGTGTTCTTGGGAGGCGTTGGAGGACGAGGGGATTGATCCGGTGTCGTTGCGGGGTTCGGTGACTGGGGTGTTTACCGGGTTGATGAGTTCTGATTATGGGGCGGGGCGGGTGTCTGGGGATTTGGGGGGTTATGGGTTGACGTCGGCGGCGGCGAGTGTGGCTTCGGGGCGGGTTGCGTATTTGTTGGGGCTAGAAGGTCCGGCGGTGTCGGTGGATACGGCGTGTTCGTCGTCGTTGGTGGCGTTGTATTTGGCGGCGGCGTCGTTGCGGTCGGGGGAGTGTGATGTGGCGTTGGCGGGTGGGGTGACGGTGATGGCCACACCGGCAACATTTGTGGGGTTTTCTCGGCAGCGGGGATTGGCGGCTGATGGGAGGTGTAAGGCGTTCGCGGGGGCTGCGGATGGGACGGGGTTCTCTGAGGGTGCTGGGGTGGTGGTGCTGATGCGGTTGTCGGAGGCGCGGCGGCGGGGCCTTGCCGTGTTAGGGGTAATCGCGGGATCGGCGGTGAATCAGGATGGTGCTTCTAATTGGTTGACCGCACCCAATGGGCCTGCGCAGCAGCGGGTGATCGAGGCGGCGTTGGCTAACGCGGGGTTGACCGCTGCGGATGTGGATGTGGTGGAGGGCCACGGGACGGGCACCACGTTGGGTGATCCTATTGAGGCGCAGGCGCTTTTAGCGACTTACGGGCAGGCTCGCCCGGCCGATCAGCCGTTGTGGCTGGGTTCGATCAAGTCGAATATGGGCCATACTCAGGCCGCGGCGGGAATCGCTGGGGTGATCAAGATGGTGCAGGCGATGCGCCATGAGCTGATGCCGGCGACATTGCATGTGGATGTGCCTTCCCCGCATGTGGATTGATCCTCGGGGGCGGTGTCGTTGTTGACCCAGCCGCGGCCCTGGCCGGCGGTGGATGGCCGGCCGCGTCGGGCGGGGGTGTCGTCATTTGGGATCAGCGGCACCAATGCGCATGTGATCGTGGAACAGGTTTGCCCTGAGGTGGTGGCCGAAGCCGTTGATGTGTCCCCGGATTCGCTGCCGTGGGTGGTTTCGGGCAAGTCGGAGGCGGCGGTAGCCGCGCAGGCAAAGCGGCTACTCGCTGCCTGGTGGCAGCCCTGGCCGGGGTGCGGCCGCATTCGTCAGACATCGAATTTGTCTCGACGGTGATCGGTGCGTCGGTGGATGGCGCTTCGTTGGACGCCGACTACTGGTATCGCAACATTCGGCAGACGGTGCGCTTCGATCGAGCGGTGCGTTACTGCCACGAGCAAGGGTGCCGGACCTTCGTTGAGGCCAGTCCCCATCCGGTGTTGCTGGGCGGTATCGAAGAATCGCTGGCCGAGGGGATCGGGCGGCCCGATTCCGCTGGGGTGATCGTGATTCCGACATTGGGCCGCAATGAAGGCGGCGTAGAGCGGTTTTGGATGTCGCTAAGCCAGGCGTGGCTGGCTGGGGTGGGGGTGGATTGGTCGGCGGTGTTTGCGGGCTCGGGTGGTTGGCAGGTGGAGTTGCCGACGTATGCGTTCGCGCGGCGGCGGTTTTGGCTGGACGGCTCGGCCAACGCCACCGATGTGGGCGAGGCGGGGCTGGTAGCGGCTGGGCATGCGTTGTTGGGTGCGGTCGTTGAGCAGTCCGATACCGGTGCCGTGGTGCTGACCGGACGGTTGTCGTTGGCGCGTCAGCCCTGGCTGGCCGATCACCTGGTCGGCGGCGCGGTGCTGTTCCCCGGCACCGGATTCGTGGAACTGGCCATTCGCGCCGGTGATGAAGTCGGATGCGGTGTGGTCGAGGAGTTGACGCTGGCGACGCCGTTGGTACTCAATGCCGGCACCGCGGTACAGGTGCAGGTGGTGGTGGCTAGTGCCGGGCAGTCGGGGCAACGGTTGGTGTCGATGTACTCCCGCGCGGACCAACCCGATCAGCATTGGGTGTTGCATGCGCAAGGCAGTGTGGCACCCGCAGCGGTGCAGCCGGCCCCGGCCGCCTCGGCCGAGCTGTCGACCTGGCCCCCGGCCGGTGCAGAGGCGGTCGATATCGGTGTCCTCTATGAACGGCTGGCGCGACGAGGCTATGGGTATGGCCCCGCCTTTCAGGGACTTCGCGCGGTCTGGCGGCGCGGCCGCGACGTCTTCGCCGAAGTCGGCCTGCCCAACGACGAAGGCCTGGACCTGACCGACGTCGGGATCCACCCAGCACTGCTGGATGCGGCATTGCACGCATGGCTGTGCGTGGGTGGCGACGGCGAGGCGACGGTGCTGCCATTTTCCTGGCAGCACTTGTCATTGCACGGCTCGGGCGCTTCGCGGCTGCGAGTTTGCATCGCGCCGGCTGGACCGAGCGCGGTATCGGTGGAGTTGGCCGATGGTGCGGGTCTTCCGGTCCTATCGGTGGGTTCGCTAACTACCCGCCCGGTTGGCGCCGCGCAGCTACGGGCCGCGATGTCAGCGGGAGGCGATGGCACCGGCCGGGAGCTGTTGAATGTGGTGTGGACGCCGATCACGTTCGAGCGCGACAGCGTTCAGCGCGAAGGCGAACGCCGGGTGGTCTCCTGGGATGACTTCCTTGCCGGGCGTTGTGCCGCTGCGCGGGACCTTGACGGGGACGTTGCGGTTGTGTGGCAGTGGGAGTCCGGCGGCGCGGAGTCGGTGGTGAACACGGTGTATGCGGCCACCCACCGAGTCCTAGAGGTACTGCAGCGCTGGTTGGCTGACGACCTGCCCGCCGTGTTGGTGGTGTGTACGCGGGGGGCGATGGGGCTCGCCGGCGAAGCCATCACTGACCTGGCCGGGGCCGCGGTGTGGGGGTTGGTGCGGTCGGCCCAGACCGAACACCCGGGTCGCATTGTGCTGATCGACACCGACACATCGATGGCCCTGCCCACGGTCATCGGCGTAGGGGAACCGCAGTTGGTGGTGCGCGCGGGTGATGTGTACGCCGCCCGGCTTGCCAGAGGCAGGGCGGCGCTGCGCACACCGGACGCGGGCCAAGGGTGGCAGCTGGCCGCCACTGGCGGGGGCACCTTTGATGACGTCGTGTTGGAGCCGTGCCCGCGGTCGGATGAACCACTGGCGGTGGGCCAGGTGCGGGTCGCATTGGCTGCGCTTGGGGTCAACTTCCGGGACGTGCTGGTGGTGTTGGGGCTGTATCCCGGCAACAAGCCCACCCTCGGCGGCGAGGGCGCCGGGGTGGTGGTCGAGGTCGGCCCGGGAGTCAGCGGGCTGGAACCCGGTGATCGCGTCCTGGGACTGATGAGCGGCCGTTCGGAGTGTGTGGTTGATCAGCGGCTGTTGGTTCCGATACCGGCAGGGTGGTCGTTTGCCGAGGCGGCCAGCGTGCCGATCGTGTTCCTGACGGCCTTTTACGGGTTGTCGGATCTGGCGGGGCTTCGTCGTGGAGAGTCGGTGTTGGTCCATGCGGCCACCGGCGGGGTGGGCATGGCAGCGATTCAACTGGCGCGGCTATGGGGGGCGCGGGTCTTTGTGACTGCCAGCCGCGGCAAGTGGGACACATTGCGCGCAATGAATTTTGACGATGATCAAATCGCGGACTCCCGCACGTTGGAGTTTGAGGAGAAGTTCTCGGCGGCCACCGGCGGCCGTGGAATCGATGTTGTGCTGAACGCGCTTGCGGGAGAGTTCACCGATGCCTCGCTGCGGTTGCTGGCCGACGGGGGGCGCTTCATCGAGATGGGTAAGACCGATATCCGTGACGCCCAGGAGGTTGCTCAAGAACATCCTGGAGTCAGCTATCGGGCATTCGACCTGGCTAACGAGGTTGCGCCGCAACGCCTTGGGCAGATGCTGGCCGAATTGATGACGCTGTTTGCGGCCGGGAAGCTGCATCGGCTGCCGGTCAAGACCTGGGATGTGCGGTGCGCTCCGCAGGCCTATCAGTTCGTCAGTCAGGCCCGTCATATCGGCAAAGTGGTCCTCTCCGCACCAACGGAACTGCGCGATGCGCTGGCGGCAGGCACGGTATTGATCACTGGCGGCACCGGGCTGGTCGGCTCGGTGTTGGCTCGCCATTTGGTCAGTGCCTACGGCGTGAGGAATCTGGTGCTGGTCAGCCGCATGGGTGAACAGGGCGCGGGTGTGGCCGAGCTGGTGGATGAGCTCTGCGAAGCTGGCGCCCGCGTGCTGGGGGCCGCTTGCGACGTGGCCGATCAGAGTGCGGTGGAGAAATTGATAGCCGGCTGGGGCCGGGAGTATCCGGCGCTAACTGGGGTCATTCATGCGGCCGGGGTGCTCGATGATGCGGTAATCACCTCGATGACACCGGATCGAGTCGATTCGGTGCTGCGGGCCAAGGTCGACGGGGCGTGGAATCTACACCACGCGACTCGTGGTCTCGGGCTGTCGATGTTCGTGTTGTGCTCCTCGATTGCGGGGGTGGTTGGGGCTCCCGGTCAGGGGAATTACGCCGCGGCCAACGCGTTTTTGGATGCGCTCGTCACAGACCGGCGCGCACACGGGTTGGCGGGCGTGTCGTTGGGGTGGGGGTTATGGGAGCAGGCGAGCGGCATGACCAAACATCTGCGCGGCAGCGATGTGAGTCGGCTCAGTCGCGGCGGGTTCGCGGCGATATCCGCCCAGCAGGCGCTCGATCTATTCGACGCCGCGCTGATTGTGGATCAACCCACAGTACTGGCCGCCCGTCTCGATCGCAGAGCGTTGGAAAACCCGGCGCTCAATGCCGACTTGCCGAACCTGTTTAGCGACTTGATTATTCGTCCCATGCGGCGCAACGTCGATAACGACGGCACACCAACGGAATTGGCGCTCATCAACCGCTTGAACATGATGACCCCGGATGAGCAGCACGACCTGCTGACCGAAGTTGTGTGTACCCAAGCGGTGATGGTGCTGGGCCGGCTCAATGCCGCCGACATCGACCCAAACGCTACCTTCAGCGACCTCGGGTTCGACTCGCTGACAGCTATCGAGCTTCGCAACAGGCTCAAAACCGTTACCGGGCTGACTTTGCCGCCCACTTTGATCTTCGATCACCGAGCCCCGAGCGCGCTCGCCCAACACCTCGGCCAACAACTGTGCGCCACCCATCAGCACGAATCTCACAACGCCTTGGCGCCCGCCTATTCTGAGGACGAAAAGCTGCGGTCCATCCTCAGTGCGATCTCGGTTGCCGATCTGCGAGATGCCGGCCTGCTGGACAAACTGCTACGCCTGCGGAAAGACCCCGATCGAAATCTCCGGGTGGACCGGGTGGACAACGTGGGAACCAAGCAGCAGGAACTCGAAGGCATGATCAACTCGTTAAGCCCCGAAGAATTGGTAGCGATGGCGCTCGCCGAGCCCTCCGGAGGCAATCGCATAGATAGCGGCTGTTAGCCCTCGGGCCCGATGCGATGCAACAACTGGGTCCGAAGTGCGCTCGCGGTCAGCTGTCGCAGCCGGATAGGGCGTGGCTCGATGCGGCGCGTTCGTCAAGGTCCCAGCCGAGCACCGACCGGCTTAGCGCGCTCAAACTCAGCGGGTCACAGTTGTCAGCCACCGGCGCTCGGGCAATAGGCCAGTCGACCCAAATATTTCCCCGCCACGTTTCCAAGTTTTCGCTGTGGTCAACGTCATCGGGGTGCAACCCCGACTTGAAATACATGTTTGCGTTGGGGGCGATGCCTTCAAAAAATGGGATACGGGGCAGCATGATCGTGTGGCGCAGCGTTTTGATGGGATGGAGCCAGGCCCACGAAGCGCCGCCGAGCCATACACTTGCCGCGTGAACATCAGCAAGGCCATCGTCGGCGCAGCGACAGCACCCATCCGGGCCGGCGTCGCGGTGGCCGACGCCGGACTCAGCGTTGCGGCCGTCGCGCTCGGGGCTGTGAAGCAATCCTTGGGTGAGGAAAGCCCGAAGACGGTAGACCTGATCACCGATCTATTTCCGCTGCGCGGCGCAATCGTGGGCGCCAACCGAGTTGCCGAGTTGACCGAAAACGACAGGGCGATGGGGCGCGCTCTGGTCCGGGGCGGGGCGGCGGACAAGCTGATGCGTCCGGGTGGGATTGTTGACCTGTTGACCGCACCCGGGGGTTTACTCGATCGGGTATCAGCTGCAGACAGTTCCTCGCTAGAGCGGATCCTGGCGCCCGGGGGGGCTCGCTGATCGGCTGCTCGCTGAGGACGGGCCGCTGGAGCGGATGTTCGCCGAGGACGGCATTATCGAGCGGATGTTCGCCGAGGACGGCGTCATCGACAAGCTGCTGGTCAAAAACGGGCCGCTCGAGCAATTCACCGAAGCCGCCGAAATCCTGAGCCAGCTCGCGCCCGCCGTGGACAAGTTGACGCCCACCACCGACACCCTCGAGTCCGCTGTCGTCACCCTCAACAAGATGGTCAACTCGCTCAGCGGCATCACCGATCGCATTCCACGGCGGCGGTCGACGCGGCCGGCGGTGCGCGCCAAGCGCACCACGGACCAAGCTGGCGTCGATGAGTGAGTCGACCGGCGCACCGGCACACCCCCGCTAAGCCATGGTGTCCGCCTGGCGAGCCCGTAGGTGATGGCGGTGGGGGAGTGCACCACGCTGATTGCCTGGGAGGCCTGGCGTTTCCGGCGCGGTGACGGCGCGGCGATCTCGCGGCGCCAACGGGCCCGATTGCAGATGCTGGTCCGGCATGCGCGAACGGCGTCCCCGTACTATCGCCGCCTGTACCGGGACATTCCTTCGGGGCAGGTCCCGCTGGCGTCACTGCCTGTCGTGTCCAAGCGCGACCTCATGGCGCATTTCGACGACTGGGTGACCGACCCGGACATCACCATCGAGTCCCTGCGGCGCGACTTCTTGTCCGACCACTCGCTGCTGGGGGCCCGCTATCTGGACCGTTACCACGTCGCGACGACATCGGGAACGAGCGGAGAGCCGGCCATCCTGATTCACGATGACGCGTCGTGGGCGGGGTTCCAGTTCGTCGGCCGCCGGGGCGAATCGCGGTTCATCGCTCGACGAGAGCTGCTGTCGGGGGTGGTGCGGCGCGGTCTGCGTGCTGCGGCGCTGTTCGTTGCCGACGGGCACATCGGTGCCTCGGCCGCGTTGGCCGCTGCGCGACGCCGCAGCGCCTTTCTGGCCAGCCGCGCACGGGTCTTCTCGGTGCTGCGACCGGTGCCGGATCTGGTGCGGGAAATCAACGAGTTTGAGCCAACGATCGTGGAGGGCTACCCGAGCGCGGTGGCGCTGCTGGCCGGCGAACAACGCGCTGGCCGGCTAGCGATTGAGCCTCTGCTGGCGATCGCCGCAGGCGAGCAGCTGACGCCCGCGCTGCGCGCCGACATCGAGTCGGCGTTCGGCTGCCCGATCCAAAATCGTTATGCTTCAGCCGAATTCCCCGGCTTGTCGATGGAATGTCGGTACGGGTCATTGCATGTCAACACCGACTGGTATCTATTCGAGCCGGTCGATGAGAACTACCAACCCGCGGCAGCGGGGGCTGTCTCCCACACCGTTTTGGTCACCAACCTGGCCAATCGGGTGCAGCCGCTCATCCGCTATGACCTGGGTGACCGGGTGAAACCGACCGGCACCCCGTGCGCGTGCGGCAATCGGCTGCCGGCCATCACGGTAGAAGGGCGCGCCGCCGATCTGCTCTCATTCGAGGCGCCCGATGGGACCGCGATCACGGTGTTGCCGCTGGCCCTGGTGACCGTAATCGAAGAAACCCCGGGTGTGCACCGGTGCCAGGCCATCCGCACCGGTCCACGGGCCTTGACGGTGCGGCCTGAGATGTCACCCGGCACGGACCCGGGCCAGGTGTGGCGTGCGGTCGACGAGCGGTTGCACGCGTTTTTCGCCGCGCAGCAAACCGCACCCGTTGCGGTGGAACACGCGGTCGAACCGCCCGCCGTCGACCCGCGCAGCGGCAAGTTCCGCCAGGTATGGTCAGCGCACTGATCGTCACCACCATCGCGAGTTCTTTTCGAACGCAACATGTTTGCGGTCATGCCCGGCAGGTGAAGGCAACGGCGACGCTGGGTCAACAGGGCTAGCGCCGCTTTGTCACGACAGATGGCCCCGGTCGATTTCCCGCTGAATCTGCTCTTCGGTTATCGGTCGCATGCCCAGGAATACGCCGAGGCCGTGAAAGACGAGGCCGATCCCCCAGCCCAGCGCGGGCCATATCGGCCAGAAGTACCCGCCGGAGGTAAAAAACCAGATCGCGACCAGCGCCGCGTTGCCGAGGATGTAAGCGCCCAGGTGCCACCAGAAACTGCGCTTCGCATGGATTCGGGCTGCGCCTGGCGTCGCTGTTCATCGGTCATATCGCCTCGTTCGAGCCGGCAATCTCCAATGTCCTCGAGCATACGGGCAGGCTCGACGGAAACGTAGTGCCTTGCTCGAGGTCGGGGCCCCTTTGCCGTCAGTGACGTAGCCGGCGCGCGCACCGGCTGGTCGGCTGTGGCCCGAAAACGCTTGCCCGGGTGAGTGGTCCAGATGCCCTACCGCGTGGGGCCCACCGGGGCCGCGGTCAGCTGAAGCGAACGTTCAGAGTCGCGAGGCCGAAGATCTTGCGGCCACCGGACTTTGCGGCGACGATGACGACGCCGGTGCGGGTCGCCGGGTCCAGCGACTTGATCCGGCCGCTGTATTCGATGTCCGCGCCTTCGGCGGCGGACACGATGGCGGGCTGGGACAGCCGCACCGCATAGCGGGTAACCGCGCCCGGGTCCCCCGACCATGCGGAGAGGAATCCGGCACCCAATCCCATGGTCAGCATCCCGTGGGCGATCACATCGGGCAGCCCCGCCAGCTTGGCGATGTTTTCGTCCCAGTGGATCGGGTTGGCGTCGCCGGCGACGCCGGAGTAGTTGACCAGGTCGCCGCGGGACAGTCGCGCGTGGCGGACCGGCAGCTCGTCGCCCACCTGCACGTCATCGAAGGACGGCGTACCCGGTGTGCGGGTCGTGCCACCGTCGGCGATGCGAATCTCGCCCTTGGGGCGCACCGTCTTCTGATATGCGGCATCGGCTGCGGCGATCTCGAGGATGTTCACGTCGTGCATGATCGTGTTCTGCACGGCCGACTTGATCGCCGGATCGACATCCTCGGCGGTGATGCCGACGACGGTGGTGTGCAAGGTGTGCACCCGTTCGCCGGCGGTGTCGGTGAAGGTGTTGGTCACGGTGATGAGGTCTCGGCCGGCGATCCTGCGTACCGAGGACAGTTCGACATCCACGTGCAGTTCGTCATCGGCCACGATCGGGCGGTGCTGCTCGAAGACTTCTTCGGTCTGCATGTAGGTGTCGTAGCCGACGACCACCGACTCGAACAGGTAGCGATTGGCGGCCATGGCCGGTATCGACGTGAAGGTCAGCGGCGTCACCAGACCGGAGTAGCCCAGCTTTTCGGCGGCGGCCATATCCCAGTGCGCAGGGTGGTAGTCCTGCACGGCGCGGGCATATTCGCGCACTTTCTCGCGGCCGACTCGGTAGGTTCCGTCCAGCCGGTAGTAGTGGCCGACCCGCGATTCCATCGCCGACGCTTCTGCTGCTGCGGTCATGAATTTGCTCAACTTTTCTATCGGCTTGTTCGGTGTGGCCGACCAGAGCACAGTAACGCGCCAAGGCCGCGTTAATAGACACCGATGGGGTTTGCCTGGCTGCTGTGGCCGGCGGCGGGGGTGTGCCGATGACCGGCCTGATCAGCCCGCCACGCCGTCCATGTGGTCCACCCCGGCGGCGCCATCGAGAATTTCTGTTCCGTCCGCGCTGCGGTCCCTAATTGGCGTTTGTCGAATTGTGGCACTATTTTGCTGGGGTGATGTCCTCAGCTTTTGGTGCACTCGCACGCCGGATCGCTCCCTTCCTGGCCGTTTCGGCCGCCGCATACCTGGCGTTTTTTGCCGCCCCGGCGCCGGTCGTTCCGGCCCCGCCGATGACCCTGGTCGACGGGGCAAACCCGCTGGCCGGGCAGCCCTTCTACGTCGATCCCGGCTCGGCCGCAATGGTCGCGGCGCGCAACGCCAACCCGCCGAGTCCTGAGCTGAACGCCATCGCCAACACTCCGCAGTCCTACTGGCTCGACCAAGCGTTCCCGGCCTCCACCGTCGGCGGCACGGTTGCCAGGCAGACTGGTGCCGCGCAGGCCGCCGGCGCCATGCCGATTCTGACGCTCTACGGGATTCCGCATCGTGACTGCGGAAGCTACGCATCGGGTGGATTCGCGACGGGTGCCGACTACCGCGCATGGATCGACGCCATCTCGTCGGGCCTGGGCTCGGCGCCCGCGGCGATTATCGTCGAACCCGATGCGCTGGCCATGGCCGACTGCCTTTCGGCCGGCCAGCGCCAGGAACGCTTCGACTTGGTGCGCTACGCCGTCAACACGCTGACCCGTGATCCGGCCGCTGCCGTCTACGTCGATGGCGGGCATTCGCGCTGGGTGAGCGCCGAGGAGATGGCCGCCCGGCTCAACCAGGTCGATGTGGGCTACGCGCGGGGTTTCAGCCTCAACATCTCGAACTTCTACACCACCGATGAGGAAATCGGCTATGGCGAGGCGATATCGGGGATGACGAACGGTTCGCACTACGTGATCGACACGGGCCGAAATGGTGTCGGCCCGGCCCCGGAGTCCCCGCTCAACTGGTGCAACCCTGACGGCCGCGCCCTGGGCGTGGCGCCCACCACCGCCACCGCCGGCGCGCATGCCGACGCGTACTTGTGGATCAAGCGTCCGGGTGAGTCCGACGGGTCGTGCGGCCGCGGTGAGCCTCAGGCGGGTCACTTCGTCAGCCAGTACGCCATCGACCTGGCCCACAACGCGGGCCAGTAGCGGTCTCACGTACCGGCCCATGCCGGGCCGGCCGGTCCCGTTGCCGCCTGGCTCTACCATGTGGTAGGTCTATCTTTCCGGATTAGGTCTACCAAGCGGTATGGCTATTCCTCTGTGAGGGCGGGATAGGGGGGCGAGTGCGATGATCTCCACCAGCGGCACCGAGCGGCGTGCCGACGGCCGTCAGCTGCGCTATCAGCACCGGCGCGGCGCAATCTTCGACGCGGTCATGGCCCATGTGCTCGAACACGGGATCACCGGCCTGTCGTTTCGCACGCTGGCCGCCGCGGTCGGCGTATCGCATGTGACGCTGCGCCACCACTTCGGCACCAAGGACCAGCTGCTGGTCGAAATTCTTGGCGCGATCGGCACTCGGATCGTGATTCCGGAGCAGCTCGGCGCCGATGATGTCGAGGCGCTGTGGCGGCGTTGGAACGAGCCGGGAGCGCAGCGGCGGTCTCAACTGCTTTTCGAGGCCTACGCGCAGGCCGTGCGCCACCCAGACGAGTACCGCGGGTTCCTCGACCGCATCGTCACCGACTGGATCGAAACGATCCGTCAGCACGCTGTGCAGGCCGGATGACCCAGCACGGAGGTCGAGAATTTCGCCACGCTGCTCATCGCCCAGTTGCGCGGCCTGCAATTCGACCTGCTTGCTAGCAATGACCGAGCCCGTGTGGCCGTGGCACTAGGCACCGTTGTCGATGGCGTCCGCGCCAAACGCGCCGAATGGGACGCAAGTCGCTAATGGTGCGGTGAGACCGGAGGCTGGCGAATTTATGAAGTTCGGCGAAACGTGACGAGTCCGCAGCCCGAGTAGTACCGTGACGCGTCAGTCCTTCTTCACTATCCGGGAGTGGGCATGCCGAATATGGATATTCCATTTCAGCCGCTGCGAAATTCGTTGTACACGTCCCTAGAGCTGATGGGCGGCTTCGATCCGGAACGGCCACTCAGCGCCGCCGAAACGTTGGACTTTCAGACCTATCGTTACTTCACCGCCAATGGCGGGGCGTGCCCGAATGACCCCTACGCCAGGATGATGCAGGCATTGCACGATCACTCGATCATGCGCGCAATATCGAAGTTCTTCACCAGCGTCGACGTGCCCACGGTGGCGATCATGGGCGGCCATGACGTGCCGCGTAGCGCCGCAAGATACCTAGATGTCGTGCACGTTGCGCGGACCCTGACCCAAGGTGGATGTCTGGTCGCCAGTGGCGGTGGACCCGGCACGATGGAAGCCACCCACCTAGGTGCGCTGCTGGCGACCGCCTCGGATCAGGACGTGGCAGATGCGTTGCAGCACCTGAGGTCGCGGCCGACGTTGCCCGACACCACGTCGGTGGTCTCGCAGACCGGTGAGGTCGACACCGCGATCGTGCGCCAGTTGCACAGTTGGGCCAAACCCGCCTTCGAGATTGCCCAGACATTCACCGATCCCGGAGGGCGCAGTCTGGCCGTTCCCACCTGGCACTACGGCTGCGAACCGCTGACACCGCTGGCGACCCATGTGGCGAAGTATTTCCAGAACAGCCTCCGCGAAGACATGCTGCTCTCGCTGGCCGCTAACGGGATCATATATACCCCCGGCGCATCGGGAACACTGCAGGAGGTTTTCCAGAACGCCGCCCAAAACTATTACCCGAGATCCGGCCAGGAATTTTCTCCGATGATCTTCTACGGCAGGGAATTCTGGACCGAAAAACTACCGGTGCTGCCGGTTCTTGAAGGCCTATTCGTGGGTAATGCGAAGCTGACGCCCGAGGAATTCGGCCGGTTGATTCGGGTGGTCGATACCGCCGAGGAGGCGGTCAACGCCCTGCTGGAGCATCGCCCGTCGACCACCAAGATGATCCATCGGATGCAAGCCGAGGGATTTGGGCCGATCCTGGCGGCCGCCGCCGGATCCGCTGAGGCGGCCACGAGTGTGCTGGGGGCGCGCTAGGTTCTTGGCGCCAGTGCCCGCGCTCAACTAGTCGGGCGGGGTAACGGTTCGAGCACGTTTCGGTCGTGACGCGACAGTTCGTTCGGTGCCCTGGTGGTGCTGCCTGAACAATGCGGGCATGAGGCAATTGGCCGGCCCGCACGCGGCGGGGGCCTGACATTGGCGCGTGAGATCTCGCGCCAGGCGTTTTTGCGTGGTGCCGCCGGTGCGTTGGCCGCCGGTGCGGTGTTTGGTTCGGTCCGCGCCGCCGCCGAGCCGAATCCCTCCGGCTGGGAGGGGCTTTCTTCAGCCCTCGGCGGGAAGGTTCTACGACCCGACGATGAACCCCAGTTCGCAACGGCCAAAAAGGTTTTCAACACGAACTACAACGATTTCACGCCCGCGGCGGTCGTGACCCCGACATCGGCGGCAGACGTGCAGAAGGCGATGGCCTTCGCGACCGCCCACAACCTCAAGGTCGCCCCGCGCAGTGGCGGACACTCCTACATCGGCGCGTCCACCGCCAACGGTGCCATGGTCCTCGACCTGCGACAGCTTCCCGGCGACATCAACTACGACGCCGCCACCGGGCAGGTCACCGTGACACCGTCGACCAGTCTGTATGAGATGCACCAGGTGTTGGCCGGGGCGGGGCGAGGCATCCCGACGGGCACCTGCCCCAGCGTCGGCGCCGCTGGGCACGCGTTGGGCGGAGGCCTGGGCGCTCATTCCCGGCACGCGGGCCTGCTTTGCGACGCGTTGACCTCGGCGGCGGTGGTGCTGCCCAGCGGCCAGGCGGTCACCGCGTCCGCCGCGAGCAACCCGGATCTGTTCTGGGCCTTGCGCGGCGGCGGTGGCGGCAACTTCGGCGTCACGACCTCGCTGACCTTTGCCACATTCGCCACCAAAGACCTCGACGTGGTGAACCTCGACTTCCCGCCCGAGTCCTTCGCGCAGGTTCTGCTGGGTTGGCAACAATGGCTGCGCACCGCCGATCGAAACAACTGGGCCCTGGCGGACGCCACCGTCGACCCGATGGGCACGCATTGCCGGATTCTTGCCACCTGTCCGGTGGGGTCAGGTGGCAGCGTGGCTTCGGCCATCACCTCCGCCGTCGGGGTGCAACCGATCGGTACCGACCACCACACATTCAACTACCTGGATCTGGTGCGGTACTTGGCCGTCGGGAACCTCAACCCCGCACCGCTTGGCTACGTTGGCGGGTCCGACGTGCTGCCCACCGTCAACGCGGGTGCGGCAAAAGGGATCGCCTCGGCGATCGACGCCTTCCCGCGCGGTGCGGGCCGCGCGTTGGCGATCATGCACGCACTCGACGGTGCCCTGGCCACTGTGGCGCCGGGGGCCACGGCCTTTCCGTGGCGCCGGCAGTCCGCGCTGGTGCAGTGGTATGTCGAAACCCCGGGCTCCCCGGCCGCGGCGAGCGGCTGGCTCAACACGGCACACCAAGCCGTGCAACCGTATTCGGCTGGTGGCTACGTGAACTATCTGGAGGCAAACCAGCCGGCGTCGCGCTACTTCGGTCCGAACCTGTCCGGGCTGAGCGCCGTTCGGCAGAAGTACGATCCCGGCCGGGTGATGTTCTCCGGACTGAATCTCTAGCGGCCAAGTGGCCGGCAATCCCGGGCTGCCCGATGGCTAGGGGCCTAGCGACGTCGCGAGCAGTTCCGGCACATACTGCACCAGGCTCGGGACGAGGCCGCCGACCGGTGGGCCGGTGATGGTGAGTGAATTCAGCAGGGGTAGCACCGGTGTCGTCGCCGTCAGGGAGAGTGGCTGTAGGGGACTGAGCAGGCCGGAGAACGGAATGTCAGCGGCCACGGACAGCCCGGGAAGCGACAGCTGCATCGATAGCATCTGGCTGCCGTTGAGGAATCCGTTGGCGATATTGGCGGGGGTGTCGGTGAGCGTGCTGATTGCACCCATCGTGTCGCCGGCCTGTAGCGCACCGAAAATTGCTGTGCCGCTTGCTCCGGCGGCCAGGCCCGCATTGACGGGGGCGCCCAAAGCGTTGAGGGCCAGAAGCTGCGGTAGTCCGAGCCCGACCCCGAGCGATATGCCCGACGGAGTCAGCGACGTCAACGACAGCGAGACCGGGCTGCTGAACGCTTGATACAGGGTGGCGGAGCCCTGTGCGAGGTTTGCCGGTATCGCCAGCAGCGGCAGCACGTTGCCGCTGGCCAGTGAGGTGGAAATCAGCTGCGGATACCCGGTGACGGCGTGTGTCAGGATGGGCACCGTTTGGTTGGTCCAGGTGTCTGCAATGGTCTGCAGATTGGCGGTGGTGTTGGCGACCAGGCTCGGGAAACCGCCGGTTGTGACGGTGGCGGTAGCTGCGGTCTCGGCGCTGAGGTAGGCACCACCGCTTGCGGTCAATAGATCGATCAGCTGCTCGTGAAAAGCCTGCGCCTGGGCGCTGATCGCTTGGTAGTCGGAGCCGAAGGCACCGAACAACGCCGCGATCCCGGTCGATATCTCATCTTCGGCCGCGGCCGCTAATGCTGTTGTGGGGGCGGCAGCGGTCGCGCTTGCCTCTCCCAACGTGGAACGAATAGCCGCCAAGTCTTGGGCCGCCGTCGTCATCAGCTCCGGTGTCGTGAGTACAAAGGACATTTCCTTCTCCCATCGACGCATTACCGTGGGTGCCCGACGATAAGGGCGAAAATGAGCGTAACGGCACCTCAGCTCGCCGGGTGGGAAAACTGATTTTTGACTGATTGGGCAATTTGGTCCCGCGCGTTTTCCGGCAACGCCGTTCAATCACCATTCATTTGGGAGTGGCTCTGACAGCATGCCGGGTACGGGCAATGTTGAAGGCCCGAACCGTGGGGTTAGCCGCGTTGTGGGAGAAGGGACTTGAGCCAGTGCCGGCTGGGGCGCCACCGATCGACTGCCGATACGGCCTGCCCGGCTACTATGCTCGAGTCCAGGCATTCTCGCCGACCCACTTGGAGGCTCCGATGACCGAGATCGATCCCACTCCACTCACCAAACGCCGCCTGGCCGTTGACGGCAAGCAAATGGCGTACCACGAAAGCGGTGAGGGCCGTTCGGTTGTGTTCCTGCACGGCAATCCGACCTCATCGTATTTGTGGCGCAACATCATTCCGCATGTGTCCGATCGCGCGCGCTGTATCGCTCCCGATCTCATCGGGCAGGGTGACTCGGACAAGCTCGATGACACCGGACCGGGCAGTTACCGCTTCGTTGAGCATCGGCATTACCTCGACGGTCTTCTTGACCAGCTCGACCTCGGCGATGATGTCGTTTTGGTGATCCACGACTGGGGCTCGGCCCTCGGATTCGACTGGGCCAATCGCCACCGCGAGCGGATCGGCGGCATCGCTTTCATGGAGGCCATTGTGCGGCCGGTGACTTGGGCGGAGTGGCCCGAGTCCGCAGCGGGAATCTTTCGGGGGTTCCGCTCGGATGCGGGTGAACAGATGGTCATTGACAAGAACCTGTTTGTGGAGGCGGTCCTGCCCGGTTCCATCCTGCGCGGTCTCACCCCCGCCGAACACGACGAGTACCGGCGCCCGTTCGTCGAGCCGCGACACCGCCGGCCGACGCTGAGCTGGCCGCGTGAGATACCAATCGAGGGTGAGCCTGCCGACGTGCATCAGATCGCTTCCGACTACGCCCAGTGGCTGCCCACCGCGGATTTCCCAAAGCTGTTTATCAACGCCGAGCCCGGTGCCATTCTCACCGGACCGCAACGCGAGTTCTGCCGAAGTTGGACCAACCTGACCGAGGTAACGGTGCCCGGTAGCCACTTCATCCAAGAGGACAGCCCGCATGAGATCGGCCAGGCGATAGCTGACTGGCTGTCGAGTCTCGGCTGAACGCGCGACATGTCGCGATGTCTCGTTTCCAGAGATTCGGGAGTGATCGCTTTCTGTCTCAGCCCCCGTGGGCGGTGTCGTTTCTTCGGCGGTCGTGAATTGGCCTGAATAGCCCGTCCACGTGACCTCGACTTAGACTCACCCGGATGGGATCGGATCAACTGCAGGTCGTACTTGATCAGCTCGGGGTTGCGTCCAGCCAATGGCAGAGCCTTGGCGCCCGACTCGCTACCGGGGCAACGCCGCCGGCACCGGGCCAGCCATTCCAAGCCACTACGGCGGCGGTGAAGGGCATCAACGCAGCAATCGCCGGCGCTGCGGCGGCCTTGGCCACCCGAACTCAGGCTACGGCTACCGGGGTGACCGGTGCGGCCGCAAGTTACGCCAACCAAGAGGCGACCGCAGCGGGCGAGATGGCCGCCGTGACGCAGGTGAGGGTGGTGTAGATGCCGGCCACCCTGTCGCAAATCCGGGCATGGAGCACCGAGCACCTCATCGATGCGGCCGGCTACTGGACCAAGACCGCCGATCAGTGGGAAAACGCGTTCTTCCAGATGCGAAACCAGTCCTATGCCCTGGGCTGGAGCGGCGCTGGCGGGGACGCGCTACGGGAACGGACCAGCGCCGACCTCCCGATTGTCAGCGCAAAAGCCGACATGCTGCGTCAGGCAGCCGGGATCGCGCGCAATGGTGCCAGCGACATCAGCGCAGCCCAAAGACGAGTTCTCTATGCTGTCGAGGACGCCCAGAACGCGGGATTCACTGTCGGAGAAGGCTTATCGGTCACCGACACCCGCGCTAGCGCTACGGCCGCCGCGCAGGCCGCTCGACAGGCTCAGGCGCAAGCATTCGCCGGTGACATCCGCTTGCGCGCCGAACAGCTCGACGGGGCCGAGGTCAAGGTTGCAGGCCAACTTACCGCCACCACCGCCGGTCTCAGTAGCGTCACCTCTGCGCAGAACGGCGGCGGGGTTCAGTTGGTCGACTTCACACGAGACGACGCCACCGACCCACCCCCATTTGCACCATGGGACACCCCCGATGGAACACAGGGAGCACCGCCTGGTGCTGGCCTGAGCCCTAAGTTGCAGCAGATGCTCCTCGGCGATGATCAAGCCAACCTGACCGGCCAGGGTCTTGTGGACAATCTGCAACGGCTCGTGCAGTCGCTGCCCGAAAACGACCCCAAGACCGCGTGGTTGCGCGGACAGGTGGCGGATCTATAGGCGCACTTCAACGACATCGACTACGCCCGCACCCACTGCAGCACCAGTGACTGGATCGGACGGACCACACAGTTCGCCACAGGTGTGATAACCACCGGCATCGGCGGGCTCACAGCAGAGACCGGGGCGGGAGTCGCCGTCGCTGTGGCCGGCGGTCTCAACACCCTCGTGGCGGGCGGGGGTCTGCTGCAATGCCTCACGGGAAGCAAATAATGGACGTACTAGCGAACGCAATCCTGACTGGCGCGTTTGGTCTGGCGCTGTGGGGTGCCTGGCGCCCGCACTACCGTGCAGCCTCCTACCTCGTGGCCGGCGCCGTCGTTGTAGCGCTGATCGCGGTGCTGGTGGCCACCGGCCAGACCAACTTGGTCATCGTCTCGGTGGTGCTGTCGTTGCTGCTGTTCGGTCCGGCGGTGGTTTTCAACCACCGCAGAGCGCAGCGTAGTCGAGGTTTCTCCAAAGACCGCAAGGCGTAGCGATCGTCGGCTGCTGACCATCTTCGGTGAACGTAACGACCCCTTGGGCTTTCAGCGACGATGGGCCGCGCTGTTTCCCGACACGGCACAACTGGGCCCTCGCGGGCGGCTAACCGGACTCGGCTACCGACGGCCTTCTGGTGCGCGGTGTCCATCAAGGAATCCCGCGACCAGGGCGCCGAAGTCTAGTTGCGATGCCAGTGCTTCGGCCCCGGTGCGCGACCACAGGCCGGCGGCCATCAGCGGTCCAAGCAACATCACCAGCTTTTGGTAGGGGTCACCGGGTGCCAGTCGGCCTTGGGTCTGGTGCGTTGCGATCACCTGCGCCGCGTTGTGCAGGTTGGGCATCAGCGCCGCCATGGCCGTACCGAGTTCGGGATGGCGGGGCACCTCGACCGCCAGGGTCACCACCGCGCCCCCATACTTCTGGACGGTCTCGGCATAGGCGGTCACCAGTGCAAGGAGGTCGCCCCGGACATCATCGGTGGCCACCACTCGCGCGAATGGGGAGTTCGCCAAAGCGTGGGTGAGCGCGCTGTTGATCAGCGTGGCCTTGTTGCCGTAGCGGCGAAACAGCGTCACCTCGTTGACGCCGGCGCGGCGGGCGATCTCCTGGGTGGTGGTAGCCCGGTACCCGCACTCGGCGAAAATCGTCACCGATATGTCGAATAGGCCATCGACGTCGATATATCTGGGCATTTGCCTCCGAACTTCCGGAATCAGAGCGTAGCCAAAGCGCTTAATGCAAGTATACGCTTGCATTAAGCAGGCTCCGGTGGGACCAGATGGAGAGGTCGACCATGACTGACACGCAGCAGCTGCCGCAGGACCACGACACGTACCCGACCCAAAGGCCGCGGCGCTCTATCCTGTGGCGCACCAAGGTCCGGTTGCAGTTCACCGGTTGGCTGCAATACCTGATCACCGCGGTCGTTGCGGCTGCGTTCCTCGCTGTCGCGGGGCTCGGATGGCTGATCGGGGTGTGGCAGCCGCTGCTGTTGTGGACGCCCTTGGGAATCGGCCTGATCTTGCTGGTGATATCGATCCTCGATGTCATCACCGTGAAGTGGGGGCTACGGCCCGCCGAGTCGTTACCGCGGCGCAGCGATCATCCGAATGCCTTCGACATGATGCGCGCACGACGCTCGTGCCACTCCTTCCAAAAACGTGACCTCACTGAGCATGATCGGAGCGAGCTGATGCGAGTGGCAGCGGCGTGCACTGATCGCGACCGGCTGATCGGCACCAGCCCAATCCGTTTCGAGTACATTCGGGCTACGCGGCTGGCCTGGACGGTCGAGGGAGCGCACGAGTTTCTGGTGGCCATAGCACCGCGAAACTACGACCGGCTAGCGCTGCTCGACGTCGGCCGCAGTCTGCAGAAAGTGGTGCTGCACGCCACCCGGACGGGGGCGTCCACCTGCTGGATCGGCCCGGGCGCCAACCAAACCCGGGTTGTCGAACACTTGGGTGATCGATTCGACCCCAGCCTGGATCACGTGGTCTGTATCTGTGCCTTGGGTTACCGATCACGGTTCCTGCCCTTGTTCATTCGGCTGATAGAACGGGTCCAGAACCGTCGCCTGCCGCTGGCGTCCTTGTTTTTCGCGGACCCGAACCTGCGCGTGCCGCTGGCCGCCGACACCGCGCCGTTCGCCGCATTTGGCCGCTGCTACGAGGTCTGCCAATGGTCGCTATCGTCCTACAACGCCCAGACCACCCGATGTGTTGCGGTGGCCGAATCCCGCAATGGCACAGCGCGAGTCGCGCGACTCGACTTTTTCGCCACCACGACATCGCGCTTCTATGCACCCGTTGCGGTGGGCATCTGGTGCGCCAATTGGGAAACCGGCTGTGCGGAGCTGGGCATCCCGGGCCACTTCGCGGTACTGCCGGCGGATGCCCCGGGCATCCGGGGCTACCCGGATGTGCCGCACTATGACGTGAGCTGGATCGCTGATCCCAAGAGCTGAACAGCATCTCGGGTGGGCCGAGGGCGCCGGGCTGCAACAAAATCGGTTGACCGTCTGCTGGCCGGGTGTGATCCTGGTCCGTTGACCATTGCCCGACCAGTATCCAACCCGGTACCCGACCAGCAGACAGCCATGACCCTGACCAACGATGAACTGACCGACCTGACCACCGGCCTAACCGGCGGTTATGAGGCGCGCCGCCAGCCCATCACGGACGTCAACGCGTGGCTGGACGGGCTGGAGTACGGCGTCCGGCCCGCGCTGCGCGCACTCTACGAGTTGCTGATCGGCGTCGCCGAGCGCGAAGTTTGCGAGAACGCCGATCGCTTCATCGCACACTGTCTGGGCGTGCCGGATTCCGGGCACCTACTGGACGAAGAACGCGATCTCAATCCCGTTTCCCGGTTGACCACCGCGCTGGCGCTGGCCGAATGGATCGAGCAACACGCGCACGCCTGCGAAGTCGGCCCGGGCGAACACGCCTACCCGCCGAAGTGGACCCAGACCGAGATCGGTGGCCGCCGCTACCGCCACCCACTGTGCTTGTGCGTGCACTTTCCGGCCGGGACGCTGCTGGCTGAGACGGGTTGCGTCATCCACATCGAGGCGCGCGAGACGGTCATGTATTCCGACGAGGTCAGCGCGTACGTAACGCCGGACAACCAGGCCCATGCCCGCGCCGTGCTGGATCGGCTCGCCGAACGGGCCAACGAACTCAACCCATACCGGGGCGAAGCGGTGTGCGCGAACAACAACCACGGCCTGAACTTCAGTGTGATCGACCTGCCATCGACGGCGACCCGCGACACCGTCATCGTCCCCGACGCGGTGTGGACCGAGGTAGATCTCGGTGTCGCCTCGGTGCGCGACCGCCACGACCTGCTCAACGCGCACGGCCTGGGAGCACGGCGCGGTGTGCTGTTGTGCGGCCCGCCCGGCACCGGCAAGTCGGCGGTCAGCGCGGTGGTGGCGGCCGAGGTGGTCGGTGAATTCACCGTCATCTACGTCGAGGCCAAAGCGGGGGCGGACCTGCTGACCGCCGTTGTGGAAGAGGCCCAGCGCCTCGGCGGTCCGGTGCTCATCGTGTTGGAAGACGTCGACCTGTGGTGCCGGGACCGCCGGGCCGGTGATGGCGGCCTCTCGGAGCTGTTGGGGGCAATGGACATTCGGTCCGAGGCTCGCATCCTAACCCTGGCCTCCACCAACGACGCCGAGACCCTGGACAAGGCGGCGGTGCGCACCGGGCGGTTCGACTCCATCGTCGAGGTCGGCTACCCCAACCGCGCCGACGCCGCCCGCATTCTGGCGGCGCTGATCCGCGACATTCCCGGGGGGAGCGGCCGTCGACACGGCGGCGGTAGTGGCCGCACTCCCCGAGCGGACCAGCGGTAGCGATATCCGCGAAGTCGTCCGCCGCGCCGTGCTGGCCGGCGATCGCGGCTCCGTGAGCACGGCAGCGCTGCTGGCTGAACTGGGCAGCGGGCGCTACCGGGCGACGGTGCCGCACGGGATGTACCTGTAGAGCCGCGGGCGGGATTGGTGCCGGTTCGCCACCACCGCCTCGGCGAAAGCCATTGCTTCAGTGGACCTTAGCCCGGTCCGGCGCGCGAAGGGCGCGGCGGCGAGTTTCGCCGCAGCCGGTTGGCCCGCCGATGGACGCGCCCGGCGATGTAGTTTGACGAGGTGGCCTTCCAGCGCTCGACAGCATCTGGTGACGTTCCTGCCGAATACGACGAGGACTCGATAACGGTCACCTCGCCCAAACGCGAAGCCGCGGGTGTGCGCGCGGTGCTGGTGTCGCTACAACGTGGCCTGGAACAGATGGGGGCATTGCGTACCGCGGCCGCGCTGGCCCGCCTGAATCGGCGCAACGGCTTCGATTGCCCGGGCTGCGCGTGGCCCGAAGAGCCCGGTGGCCGCAAACTGGCCGAGTTCTGCGAGAACGGCGCCAAGGCCGTTGCCGAGGAGGCCACCAGACGCACCGTCACGCCGGAATTCTTCGCCCGGCATTCGGTCACGGAATTGTTGGCCAAGCCCGAATACTGGCTTTCCCAACAGGGCCGCCTTTCCCATCCGATGGTCCTGCGGCCCGGCGACGACCATTACCGGCCGATCGGCTGGGACGAGGCCTACCGGCTGATCGCCGAGCACCTCAAGGCGCTGGGAAGCCCGGATGAGGCGCTGTTCTATACGTCGGGGCGTACCAGCAACGAGGCCGCCTTCTGCTACCAGCTTTTGGCCCGCAGCTTCGGCACCAACAACCTGCCCGATTGCTCGAACATGTGCCATGAATCCTCGGGGTCGGCCCTGAGCGAATCGATCGGGATCGGAAAAGGATCGGTCACGGTCGATGACGTCGAGCATGCCGACCTGATCATCATCGCCGGGCAAAACCCGGGCACCAACCACCCGCGCATGCTGACGGTGCTGGAGAAGGCAAAAGCCAACGGCACAAAGATCATTGCCGTCAATCCGCTACCCGAGGCCGGGTTGATCCGGTTCAAAGACCCGCAGAAGATGAACGGGGTGGTCGGGCACGGTGTGCCCATCGCCGACGAGTTCGTGCAGATCCGCATCGGCGGCGACATGGCGTTGTTCGCCGGGCTGGGCAGGCTGCTGCTGGAAGCCGAGGAACGCGCCCCGGGCACCGTCGTCGACCAGGCCTTCGTCGACCAGCATTGCGCCGGGTTCGACGAATATCGGCGTCGCACTTTGCAGATCGATATGGACACCGTGCTGGCCGCGACGGGCATTGGCGCGCCGCAGCTTGAGCGCATCGCGGCAATGGTGATGGCCTCGCAGCGCACGGTCATTTGCTGGGCAATGGGCTTGACGCAGCACAGCCATGCGGTGGCCACCATCGGTGAGGCCACCAACCTGCTGTTACTGCGCGGCATGATCGGCAAGCCGGGCGCGGGTGTGTGCCCGGTGCGCGGACATTCCAACGTGCAAGGCGACCGCACGATGGGCATCTGGGAGCAGATGCCCGAACAATTCCTGGCCGCGCTGGATCGCGAATTCGGCATCGACAGTCCGCGCAAACACGGCTACGACACCGTGGCCGCGATCCGGGCCATGCGCGACGGGCAGGCGGCGGTGTTCATGGCGATGGGTGGCAACTTCGCATCGGCCACTCCAGATACCGCCGTCACCGAAGCAGCCTTGCGCAGTTGCGCACTGACCGTGCAGATTTCGACGAAGCTCAACCGCAGCCACCTGGTGCACGGCAGCACGGCGCTGATCCTGCCGACCCTGGGCCGCACCGACCGCGACCTTCGCGACGGCCGTAAGCAGGTGGTGTCGGTGGAGGATTCGATGTCGATGGTGCACTTGTCCCGCGGCAGCCTGCATCCGCCCAGCGACCAGGTGCGCAGCGAGGTTCAGATCGTCTGCCAGCTCGCACGCACCCTACTCGGAGCGCAGCATCCGGTTCCGTGGGAGCGATTCGCGAGCGACTACGACACCATCCGCGATGCCATCGCCTCCGTGGTGCCCGGATGTGCGGACTACAACCGCAGGGTGCGTCAGCCCGACGGCTTCCAGCTGCCCCATCCGCCGCGCGATGCCCGCGAATTTCCCACCAGCACCGGAAAAGCGAACTTCTCGGTCAGCCCACTGCAGTGGGTTCCGGTGCCGCCGGGACGACTGATCCTGCAAACGATGCGCAGCCACGACCAGTACAACACCACGGTGTACGGGCTCGATGATCGCTATCGCGGGGTGAAGGGTGGCCGGCGGGTGGTGTTCATGAATCCCTCCGACATCGAAGCGCTGGGACTGACGGCGGGGGAGCGCGTCGATTTGGTGTCGGAATACCACGATGCGGGCGGCAATCTGCAGGAACGGCGGGCAAAAGACTTTCTGGTGATTGGCTATTCGACTCCGGTCGGCAACGCGGCGGCCTACTATCCGGAGACCAATCCACTAGTGCCGCTGGACCACACCGCGGAAAAGTCGAACACCCCGGTCTCGAAGGCGATCGTCGTGCGGGTGGAGCCGGCCTCGGGTGGCGACGACCGCCGGTAGTGCGGCTCGGCGCGGCTCAATGCCCGGCGTCGAACTCGATCGGCAACGTTGTCGGTCCGCTCAGCCCGGTCAGCGACTACCATGGGGCAGCGCCGGTGCGCCGGGCTCCGGGCATGCGCTGGGTGATGATCCGGAGGGCTTCGGTGAGTTCGCGGCGGGCGAGATTGGCGCCCAGGCAGTAGTGCATACCGGCGCCGAAGGTTTGGATGGGCCCCGCGATCGGGCGGCTGATGTCTAGCCGGTCGGGATCACGGCAGAGCGCCGGATCGCGGTTGGCGGCGCCGGTGTTGGCGATCACCAGCGTGCCGGTCGGGATCATCACGCCGGCCAATTCGACGTCGTCCAGCGCGATTCGCAATGTGCTGAAGGTGATCGGCGAGTGGCGCATCGTCTCTTCGGCGGCGTTGGCCGCCAGGTCGGGATGTTGGGCCAGCAGTACCCATTGGTCAGGGTGATCGCATAGGGCTTGCACCGAGGCGGCGAGCTGGTTTCGCGTGGTGTCGGTGCCGCCGATGAGCAGCCCCGCGACGAGCATCCGCAACTCGTCGGAGCTGAGGCGATCACCGTCGTCTTCGGCGCGGATCAGCGCGGAGATCAGGTCCTCGGTCAAGCTGCCGCGCCGCGCGGCCACCATGTCGTCGATGTAGGCGTCGAGCTCGTCCCAGGCCGCCAGGATGGCTGGCTGCTGGGCGGCGGCATCCCAGCTGAAGGCCTTGAGGATGTCGTCGGTCCAGTCGGAGAACAGTTTCCAGTCACCCGCCGGTGCTCCCAGCAGCGCGCAGATGATCGGGATCGGGTACCGGCGAGCGATATCGGCGACCACATCACAACGTCCACGATCGGCACAGCGGTCGACCAAATCGGTGATGACCTCGGTGATCGTGGTGTTCAACCGCCCGGTCGCGCGGGGGGTGAAGGCCTGCGACACCAGCCGGCGCAGCCGATGATGCGCGGGGCCGTCAAGACTGATCAGGTTGGCGGCAAGCCGATCCCACAGCGGTCCGGACGTGATGCCCTGGGCGGCAAGGAACATGCCCGGCGGCATCCGGAATCGAGGGTCGCGCAGCACGGTGTGCACCAAGTCGTAGGTCAAGAGTTCGGGCCCATGCGGGCCGAGGGCGATCGGCGACCGGCGCCGAGCTTCGGCGAGGATCTGGTGGGCCTCATCGGGGCTCTGCGCGTTCTGGTAGTCAATGTTCGGCAGACCGGCGGCAAAGACATTCGGGGCGACCTGGCGGTCAACGGTGCTGGTCATGATCTCCTCCTCGGGTGCGTCTCGGGCTCAACGATGAGGCTGTGCGGACCGCCGACCATCGGCCACGACGCGTAGATCTGCGCCAGCGGGGTCGTAGATTTGCGCATTGCCGAGAGCGCACCTACGCGCTGACGCCGATGTTTCGCCACCTACACCCCAGCGATGCTGGCTAGCATGAGCGAGATCGACCCACGCGTGGAAGCACCGCTGGTGGACTGGAGTGATGTCGACATGGGCGAGCTGCTGCCGACCGGAACGGTCACCTTGCTGCTCGCCGATGTCGAAGCCTCTACCCGGCTGTGGCAGAACCAGCCCGAGCCGATGACGGCAGCCGTCGCGCGCCTTGATTCCGTGCTGGCCACGACCGTCGCGACTCATCATGGGGTGCGGCCGGTCGAGCAGGGTGAGGGTGACAGCTTTGTGGTTGCCTTCGCTTCCGCTCGCGAGGCCATCGCATGTGCGTTGGACTTGCAGCGATCACCGCTGGGGCCGATCCGGCTGCGCATCGGCGTACACACCGGCGATATCCAGTTGCGCGACCCCAATGACCCGACCAACTACATCGGACCCACCATCAATCGCACCGCACGCATACGCGACCTGGCCCATGGCGGCCAAACCGTAATATCCGGTGCCACGCAACTGCTGGTTCTCGACCAGCTGCCGGATGGGGCCTGGCTGGCTGATCTAGGGCTGCACCCGCTGCGGGACCTGCCCCGGCCGGAGCGCGTGGTGCAGCTGTGTCATTCCGGCCTGCAAAATGACTTCCCGCCGCTGCGGACTACCAAATCCATTGCTGTGCACAGGATGCCGGCGCGACTGACCCGGTTCGTGGGGCGTATCGCGCAGATGGCGGACGTGCGGTCCCTGTTGGCGGACAACCGGCTCGTCACGTTGACCGGCGCTGGGGGTGCGGGCAAGACACGCCTCGCGGTGGAGATCGCGGCCAGCGTGGTGGACGAGTTCGGTGATGGCCTCTGGTACGTCGACCTCGCGCCGGTCAGCCACGCCGAGGCCGTTCCGCTGACGGTGGCCCGCGCGCTGGGCCTGTCCGATCAACCGGGGCGCTCAACGGTGGATGCGCTCGCGCGGTTCATCGGTGAGCACCAAGTGCTCGTCGTGCTCGACAACTGCGAGCACCTACTGGATGCGACGGCTGCCCTGCTGCTGGAATTGACCGGCCGCTGTCCGGCAGTGCGGCTACTCGCCACCAGCCGAGAACCCCTAGGTATGCCGGGCGAGGTGACGTTCCTGGTGCCGTCGCTGTCGGTGACCGAAGCCACTGAGCTATTCACCGACCGGGCGCGGCGCGTTCGCCCGGACTTCGCGGTGACCGACGACAACACGACCGCGGTCACCGAGATCTGCAATCGGCTGGACTGCATGCCGTTGGCGATCGAACTGGCCGCCGCGCGAGTCCGAGCCCTGTCCATCGAGGAGATCCGCACGGGCCTGCACGACCGGTTTCGGCTACTCACCGGAGGCGCACGAACCGTGGTGCGTCGCCAGCAGACCTTACGGGCGTCGGTGGACTGGTCCCATGCGCTGCTGACCGAGCCGGAGCGGGTGCTGTTCCGCCGAATCGCAGTCTTTCTCGGGGGCTTCGACCTCGACGCCGCCCAAGCCGTCGCGGGTGACTCGCAGGTGCAGCGCTACCAGGTCGTCGACGAACTCGCGCTGCTCGTCGACAAGTCGCTTGTGATCGCCGAAAGCGGCGGGGGGCCCAACGCGCTACCGGCTTCTCGAGACCGTGCGTCAATACGCACAAGAGAAGCTCGCGGAATCCGGCGAAGTCGAGGCGGTTCGCTCCCGCCACGTCACTTACTACAAGTCAGTGGCGAAGCTGTTGGACGCGCCCACGGGCACCGACCATGAACGCAGGCTCGCGCAGGCCGAGGAGGAGCTCGACAATCTACAAAGCGCGTTCGGATCGAGCCTGGAGACGCGCGACTTCGACAGCGCACTGGAGCTGGCCACTTCGCTTCACCCGGTGTGGATGACGCGCGGCCAGGGCCGAGAGGGACTGGCCTGGTTGGAAGCTGGGCTGGGTAATGAGGATCTCCAGGTGTCTCCTTCGACCCTGGCGCGCGCGCTCGCCGACAAGGTGACTTTGTTGGCGTGGACGGGGTCGATGGCAGGGTTTGATGACGCCGAGCGTGCCCTGACGATTGCGCACGAGCTGGCCGACCCCGCACTGTTGATCCGCGCGCTCGTCGCCCGCGGGGTGATCACGGCCTACGACGCCGACGTCGCGCGCCCCTACTTCGACGAGGCGGCCCAGCTCGCGCGCGAACTCGGGGATTCCTGGCGATTGAGCCAGATCCTGAGCCTGCAGACCCGGGCGGCGATGGCCGCCGGAGACCCGATTGCGCTCGAGGCGGCGGGCGAGGAGGGGCTGCGGATCGCGGAGGCGATCGGCGATCGCACGACGTCTCGGGAGTGCCGTGGTGCGCTCGGCTGGATGCGCGCCTGGCGGGGAGATCCGATCGGAGCACTGCACCAACTCGGCGAGGCAATCGCCGAAGCCAGCGCGGCCTACGATCTGTTGCTGCTGATGATAAGTCAAGTGGTGCAGGGATTTACCTATGCCTACGTCGGTGACGCAGACGGCGCGTGCGCCTGCGTGGATGCCGTCTTCGCCAGTTCGGCGGAGTTGGTGGGCGCCAACGAGGGGCTCGGCTATGCGACAGCCGCAATTGCGTGGCAGGCCGCAGGGGATGCGACGGCGGCCTGGCAGGCCTATCAGAAGGCCCGCGAACTCGTGGGTATGGACCCGCAGATGGCCGGCGTTTTTCCCTTTGGGGCGTTGGCGCCGTTGGTGAGTGGGGACCTGAGCGCGGCGCGCCGTTGGGCCGACGACGTCGTGTCGACCAGCTACGTCTGCTACCTATCGGTGGCGCTGACGGCCCGGGCGCGGGTCGCGCTGGCGCAGGGTGAACTGGGGCAGGCCGATCGGGATAGCCATGCCGCCCTGTCGTGTAGCGCGGCAAACGGGACGACTCTAGGAGTCGCCGACACCTTGGAATGTCTCGCCGAGCTGGCAGCCACTGAGGGCGATCGCCGAGAGGCCGCCCGGTTGTTGGCTTCCGCTGAGGCGATTCGGCACCGCACCGGCGAAGTCCGCTTGAAAATCCTCGACGCGCACTGCGAAGTCGTTCTCGCCGAACTTCGCAACGAGTTGGGGGAGCAGGACTTTGCCGCGGTGTGGGGACAGGGCGCGGCCATCTCGACGGACGAGGTGATCAGCTATGTGCGGCGTGGCCGGGGCACGCGCAGGCGGCTCAGCAGCGGATGGGGTTCGCTCACCCCTACCGAGCATGACGTCGTTCGACTGGTTCAGGAAGGGCTGTCCAACAAGGACATCGCCGCGCGGATGTTCATCTCACCGCGTACCGTGCAAACCCACCTCACCCACGTCTACACCAAACTCGGGTTGACCTCGCGGATCCAGCTCGTTCATGAGGTCGCCCGTCACGCCTGATCCGGATCACGGCGGGCGACGCGGGCGCCGACGGAGGTATCGCGCTGTTGGCGGTCTAGGGAAGAAACACAACGCGCCGGTCCGCGCCCAGCGGGCGCGTCCAGGCCGACGTTACGTCGCTTAGTGGCATCGCCTGGGTACGGACCTCGAATTCGCCCGCGGTGACGGCTTGGGCGATCCCGGGAATGTCGTTGCGGATGTCGCATTCGGATACGGAGCCGATGCCGCTCCCGACGATCTGCAGGCGAGTGGAGCGCAGGGCCGCCGAGACGATATCGGCGCTGGGGCCACCCGTCGAGCCGATTTGGATCCAGATGAGCTCTTCGTGCGGGTCGCGACGATTGGTGACCAGGTCGACCATGCCTTTGGCGGTGGGCGGTCCCCACACGTAGTCGAGGACGACGTCGACATCGCCGGCCGCTCCGAGCTGATCAAGGGTGAGTGTGCGGTCGGCGACCAACGAGGTCAGTTCGCTGAGCCGCTGACGATTGCGTCCGGCGGCGATGACCTCCGCGGCTCCGAAACGTTTCGCGACCTGGATTGCCATGCCCCCGGAGCTGCCTGTCGCGCCGAGGATCAGGACTCGTGATCCCGGTTTGAAGTTGATCCGATTTCGTAGCGCCACCCACGACGAGAGCACGGGGTTGACCGCGGCGGCCACCGTGACCGGATCGGCGTCGTCGGGCAGCGCGACGGCCCACTGCTGGTCAATGATTGTCCGCTGCGCCATGGTGCCCAGCGTGGTGTCCGCGAGATGGGCGTAGTAGAGCGTGCCCTCGGCGTCGCGGACCACGGCATCGATACCGGGCACGAACGGAAGCTCGCCGGTGCTGGTGTAGTGCGACCCGTCGGCTTGGGCGCGAACCCGCGGATGCAGTGCCGTGGCGACCACGTCGACGATCAGTTCCCCCGGCTTGGTTGAGGTGGGATCGGGGAAATCCCCGTAGTGGGGCGGCTCATCGAAGGTGCGGACGATCGCGGCTTTCATGGTGTCCATTTTCTCCCCGGTCATGCGGGGCGCGGGCGACTCCGCGCGATTGCCAGGGGTGGATTCGAGTAAAAATATGGTACTACGAACTATTATAGTTCGCAATCCAACGGCAAGCATCACGAGAAATGCCCGTGAAGCGTCCTCGGTGCATCACGTAAAAATGCCCGCGAAACGGTCGATCCTTGGCAGGCATGGGAAGTGGGCTGTCGATGTCGTCTCGGGCCGAGATCACCGCGAAGTTCGCCAGGGCGTATGTGGGGGCGCCGAAGGCGGACAAGGGGCAGATTCTGGATCAGGTGGTGGCGGTCACCGGCTGGTCGCGTGACAACGCCCGGCGGCGGTTGAGGGCGGCGGCCGCGCCGCCGGGAGCGGGTCGGCAGGTCGCCAAACGGACTCGCCGGCAACGCAATCCGAAGTACTCCTAGGATGCGCTCAAGGTGTTGCAGAAGGTGTGGGCGGCCTCAGGCGGGCAGTGCGGCCGGTACCTGGCCGCTTCCATGGCACTTCAGTTGGATGCTCTAGAACGCCACGGCGAACTGGTGGACGGCCGTGACCGTTACGGCCCGGCGGTGCGTGCCGAGCTGTTGGCGATGAGCAGCGCCACGATCGACCGCTACCTGCGCGGCGCCAAGGCCCGCGACCAGATCTCGGGTGTGTCGACGACGAAACCCTCCCGCTGCTGCGGTCCTCGATCACCATCTGCAAAGCAGGCGATGAGGCCGAAGAATCTCCGGGGTTCTTCGAAGGCGACACCGTGGCGCACTGCGGCCCGACACTGAAAGGTGAGTTCGCCCGCACGGTCAACCTCACCGACATGCACATCGGCTGGGTGTTCACCCGCACGGTGCGCAACAACGCCCACCCCCACATCCTGGGCGCCCTCAAAACCGGAATTACTAAAATCCCTATAAGGTAACGGGTTTGGACTTCGACAACGGCACCGAATTCCTCAATAAGGCGGTCATCAAGTGGGCCGCGGACATGGAGATCTTCTTCACCCGCTCACGACCCTACAAGAAGAACGACCAGGCCACCATCGAGTCCAAAAACAACCACCTCGTGCGTCGCTACGGGTTCTACTACCGCTACGACACCGACGAAGAACGCGCCGTGCTCAACCGGCTGTGGCACCTGGTCAACGACCGGCTCAACTACCTGACCCCCACCATCAAACCCATCAGCTACGGCTGCAGCCGCGACGGTCACCGCCGCCGGCTCTACGACAAGCCCCAGACCCCTGGACCGGCTGCTGGCCGCCGGAGTCCTCTCAGCGGCCCAACAAACAGAGCTGCTCACCTACCGCAACAGCCTCAACCCCGCCGCGATCGCCCACCAGATCGCCGACCTGCAAGCCGCCCTGCTCAGACTCGCCAAAGACAAGACCGAACAGCTCTACCTCGCCGCCATACCCGCCGCTCTACCCGCCCTCAAAGCCGGCATCCGCATCAAAAGCAAGACCACCAGCTGACCCCGATTTCGCGGGCATTCCTTACGTGATGCATGAACCAGGTTTCGCAGGCATCTTGACTTGATGCATCACGTCCAATCTATTTGGATATGGTTGTCGCCATGAGTGGTGACGGTTCGCCCGGCAAACAACTCGCGGATGATCTGCGAGATGCGCTGGTGCAAACATCTTTTGCGCTGATGGCGGTGCTTACCGAAGTGGCCGCCGAACACGACCTGTCGCTGACGCAGTTGCGCGTGCTGGGCATCATGCGCGATCGTGAACCGACGATGGGCGAGCTGGCGAGCTACACGGGCTTGGAGCGCTCCACGGTCAGTGGGCTGATCGAGCGCGCGGCGGCGCGCGGCCTGGTCGTCAAGACCGCCGATGAGAACGACGGCCGCGCGGTGCGGGTGAACCTCACCACTGGGGCCCGCCGCCTGGAGCGGGAAACCACCAAGGCGATTGAGCAGTGGATCGCACCAATGCTGGGGCGGTTGAGCACCAGGGAACAGCAGCGCCTGGCGGCGTTACTGAGCAAAACGCTGGAGCGCTGATGTTGCGGTCGCGCCGCGCAAACGCGCCCGTTCAGCTGGCTGCGCTGGCCTTCAGCGTCGCCAGGGCATCGGTGCTCAATCGGGCCAGCTCGTCGGCCTCGCCACCGTCGAGCGCGGCACCGAAAATCTCGGCTATCCGGCGGTTGGTCGCCTCCTCGACCGCGGCGTAGCGGTCCTTCTTGTCCGTGCCATCGGCGAACGGCTCGGGCCAGCCGAACATGGTCGTGTACTCATGTCCCTTGTTGAGCATGTGTGCTTCGACCGGGGTGATGCCGGAAATGGTGAGGGCGTTGAAATGAACACCGGCCCGCAGCTCCCGCAAGACAAACATCACCTGCAGCGCCCGCGCCGCGGCGTCGTCGGCCAACGCCATGGTGCGCCACCCGGCATACAGCGGCAGGCCCGCGTCCGGTGTCGCCGCGATGATCTTCTCGCCCAGCGCCGCGATGCGATCCAGCCCCGTGGCGGCGGCCAGATACTTGCGGGCGAAGCCGGCGACCTGGTCCCAGTAGAGCTCGGCCGCACCGATCGCGCCGCGAACCGCGATGCCCGTTTCCCACATCCCATGGATGAAACTGGGTTCGAATACCGCGAAGACCGAATGCACCGTGACGCCGGTGGTCTCGCCCAGTACACCGGCGCGGCCCGCCACATATCCCGCGAACGGGTGCTCGTATCCGGCCTCGATGCTTTCGGCGAAGGTGTCCGGGTGCAGCATGAACACCGCGACCGCTTGTTCGATGGGTGAGCCCGCGGCACGGGCGGCGTCGAACATGTCGCTATCGCTCATGAAAATTCTCCTTCGCTGGGGTTTCCAACCTACCAACGCGGTGCGCTGGCCCAGCATGAATGTCTGACCTCAGTCGTGGACGATCACGCCGCGAATGTTCTTGCCGTCGCGCAGATCTTGATAGCCCTGGTTGACATCTTCGAGTCGATATTGGGTGGTGATCAGCTCGTCGAGTTTGAGTTGGCCGGCGTCGTAGAGCCGGAGTAGGCGCACGATGTCGTATTGGGGATTGGCCGATCCGAACAGTGTGCCCTTGATCGTCTTCTCGTTGAGGGTCAGATCCAGGCCCGACAGTTGCACCGTGAGCTTCTCCGGATTCGCCAACCCGTAGATTACCACGGTGCCGCCCTTGCCGATCACCGCTGTCGCGGCACTGACCACTTCCGTGTCGACCGTGCCGACCAGAATGAGCGCTTGGTCCGCGCCTTGGCCCCAGGTGATTTCGTTGACCTTCGCGGCCGCGCTGGCCGCGTCGGGGAAGGCATGGGTAGCGCCGAATTTCAGCGCGGTGTCCCGCTTGAACGCAACCGGATCGACCACCACGACGTGTTTGGCTCCGGCGCTCACCGCTCCTTGTACGGCGTTGATGCCCAGCCCGCCCGCGCCTTAGATGACCGTCGTGTCGCCGGGCCGCACGCCCCCGGCATATACCGAGGTACCCCAGCCGGTCGGAACTCCGCAGCCCACCAGCACCGCGGTGGTCAGCGGCAGCCAGTCGTCGATCTTGACCACCGAGTGCTGCGAGATGGTGGCGCGCTCGGAGAAGGTGCCGAGCATGCACATCGCACCGAAGTCCACCCCCTTGCGGTGGAAGCGGAAGCTGCCATCGCTCATGCATCCTTCGAGGATGGTTGCGCCCATGTCGCAAAGGTTCTGCCGTCCGGTGGAACAGTATCGGCAGGTGCCGCAGTTGGGGATGAAGGAGCACACGACGTGGTCCCCGGGTTTGACCTTGCTGACCCCGGGACCGACTTCCTCGATGACGCCCGATCCTTCGTGGCAGCCGACAATCGGATACCGCGGTGGCAGGTCGCCGTCGGTCAGGTGCAGGTCTGAGTGGCACAACCCCGCGGCGGTGTATTTGATCAGTACTTCGCCGACGCGGGGACCGTCGAGTTCGAGATCCATGATCTCGAAGGGCTTGCCCGCTTCCAGCAACACGGCTGCTGTGGTCTTCATTATGCGCTCCTGATCGAATTGCTTAGGTGGAGAGCTTCTTAGAGGGCTATGTGGACGGCGTGGCCATGGTTTTCATCAGATACCCCCGGCACGTTGCTGGTCAAGGTGGTTCGCCGGTTTGGTGGTGCGCGGTGTCATACCGAGATCGATTCCACGGCCGGATAGAACCTGTCGGCGTGGATGCGCGCCTCGGGCAGGCCCTTCGCCTCTAGGAGCCGGCCGACGTCGTTGCACATCTCGGGCGCGCCGCACAGGTAGGCGTCATAGGGTGAGGCGTCCCTGATGTCGGTGGCGATGGCCCGGGTGACGCGCCCGGATCGACCGTTGGGCACCGGGTCGGGCGCCTGCTGCGACAGGCACGGAATGAACCGGAAATCCTTCAATCGCGTCGAGAGCGCCGCGATCTCATCCAGGTACACCAGATCGCGGATGAAGCGTGCTCCGTAATAGAAACGGAAGGGCACGTCCGGGTTCTGTTCGGCGGGATCGGTGAGCATGGACAGGAGGGGCGCGATCCCGGAGCCGGTCGCGACGGCGATAACCGGATGCTCGGTGTCGCGCAGAAACATGGTGCCGAACGGCGCTTCCAGATGCAGCGTGGAGCCCGGTTCGATCCGGTCCAGCACCTTGTTGAACAAGCCATTCGGCACGCGTTTGATGCAGAAGGTCAGCTCGCGCGCCGAACTCGGCGGGTTGACCAGTGAGTAGGAGCGGCGTTCGCCGCTATCCAGGGTGAACTCCGCATACTGACCGGCGCGAAAGCTCAGCGGATCGTCGAGCTCCACCCGCAGCTCGATCAGGTTCGAGGTCCGGGTCCGCAGCCCGAGGAACTTGGCCCGCCTTCGGCTGGGCGGGGTCATCGGTGGCAGCGCCTCGGCGCCGTCGTTCTGCTGGATCTCGATAACCAGATCACTGCGGGCAAACGTGCAGCAGAGCAGAATCGCCCCGTTCTCGCGTTCGTCCCGCGGGATCGCGTACACCGAGGCCGCCGAGTCATCGACGTCACCGTCGATGAGCCAGTGCTTACACGATGAGCAGTTGCCGTGCCGGCATCCGTATTGCAGATTGATGCCGCTACGCAGGGCCGCAGACAGAATGTCCTCGTCGGGGCCCACCAGGAATTCCTCGGCCCCGGGCTCGAGGGTTACCCGCGCCATGGTGCTGCTCAGCTGCTCGCCGGTTCGAGCTGGGACATCTCGGAGGTGATGACGAACGCGTCGTCCTCGACCCGGGCGCGCCCGTAGTAGCTCGACATGACCACCAGAAAACGCGACATGGTCAGCGGCTTCCCGAGAAACTCTTCGACCTCGGCCAACGGGATACGGATCATGCCCTCGGTCTCGCACAGGTAGAACGTGTGTCTGTCCTGGATCCGGACCTGCGGGCATTCCGCGGTGAAGTAGGCGACGGTCCCGTCGGCCTCTTCGCTCTTCATCAAGACGATGCCGACGGTCGTCGATGCGTGCTGTTCCCTGGCGCTCATGACGTCACCTCCACCGGCGCGCGCAGGCCCGCCAGCTCGAGGATGTCTGCGGTCGCGCTGACGACGCGCCGTTTGGCCTGTTCACCACCACCGGAGCCGACCGGGGCGGCGTCGAAGACCGGCAAGAACGCATCGACGGCGGCCAACGCGTCCGGATACCAGGAATCCACCTAGCGCTGCATGAGGTCGCGGTTTTCTGCCGCCGGTACCGGCCGGCCCGCGCGGTCGGTGTCGGCGGTGAGCATCTTGACCAGCGCTTGCGTTGCGGCACGGTTGCGACGCCGGTCGGCCTCCACCGTCATCTCGATCACCGCGGTGACCGGGTCCCCGTGCAACGGGGCCAGCCGGCGGAAGAACTCGCTGCCGATCACCGTGGCTATCAGCGGCTCTACCACCAGATTGGTCATCGTCACCATCTCGCCCCAGTCCCGCAGCGAAAGGAGCCGTTCGACCAGGCGGCGGGCCCCCTGGCAGGCCGGGTCGTTGAGCCAGGCCTCCCGGCCGGCCCCTTCGGTGTAGCCGGGCGCCTGTTCGTAGAGGCCCAGGCTGTAGAGGGCGATGTCCTGCTGGTGCCGAAGCCGGTCCATCGCGCTGAAGGTGTATGTCATCGACAGCGTGTCCGACAAGGCCTCCCTGGTGACGAACGCGTGCGCCTTGAACATCCCCCACTCGAAGGAGCCGTACGCCTCGTAGTAGCGCGCCACGAGGTGCAGCCAGTCCAGTGCGATCTCGCCCAATGCGCCGTTGGCCTTCGCCGATGAACTTGCCCCGGCGATGGACCGTTCCTGTTGGGCCGCCATGTTGATGTAGGACCGCTGCTACAGCCCGGATGGGTCGCGATAGTCGAACCAATTCGGGTGGACCAGTGCGGTGGTCCGGGCGTCCTGGCAGCCCAGCCCGTCCGGGCGCAGTAGATACCAACCGCCGGAGTCGAACTGGCCCATGTCGGGCTGGGCGTTGCAGATGACGGCCTCGTATTCGGACAGTCGGCGCTTCTGGGGCTGGATGTAGGTCAGCTCGCGCTCCGAGTAGAATCCCTCACCAATAGCCTCGGGAGTCGCGCCTTCGGAAATTGCTCCGGTTGTCATCAGATCTCCGTGAAGGCTTCGGCGGGAAGCGCTTTGAGCGGATCCTGGATGGCGACCCCGGTGCGCCGAATGTCGTCGATGGTCCACAGCCAGCGTTCGTCGGTGTGCACGTGCGGCTGCCCCATCAGCGTCTTGCCATCGGATCGAAGCAGATGATTGATCTCGATGTAGCGCCACAGCTCGATGCCGTCATTGACTTCCCACCAGGTCTTGCCAGTGTGCCGATGCGGGGCCTGGCGGAAGATGTGCTGGCAGGCCTGCGAGCAAAATGCGTGCCGCTGGCCGGCCTTGTCGACCGATAGCCGGATCTCGTTGACGTCAATCCTGGTGAAGACCGCGGGCATCTGGCATACCCGACATATCGGTGGCATGGCCGGGAACAGTCCGAGCGCGAGTTGGCCGTTGCGGGGATCGGCCATCTGCCGGTACGCGCGCCAGAAGTCGCCGTAGTACTTCTCCCAGCCGGGGTACTTGTCTTCGAAGAAGGTGAAGTCCTCGTCGGTCATGTAGTCCGACCGCCAGGCATGCACCGGCCACAACGCTGCGGACACCATCGCCGCCGTGTGACCGCCCCATTCCACGTGCCGTTTGGCGTCGTCCATCCACCGGGGCACATGCAGGCCGAACGGCTCCAGCCGCTCGATGTAACTACCGGCCCAGTCCTCCCAGATCCATTGCTGCCAGAACTCTTTGTAGGACTTCACCCGAGCCTTCGAGAAGTAGTCGTTGACGCCACCAAGGAAGTTGTCGATGAAGGCGTGCTGACGCCAGAACGCCGTGTCGAAGTCTTCCTGGAGCATCGGCAAGTTGTCGGGTTCGCTCAGTACCGCCGCCAGCGTTGCATAGCCGTTTGCCATGTGCCGCGCCTCGTCGGACTGGACCGACAGGAGGACCGACGGGGTCGCCTGATCCCCGTTCGCGGCCGCCACCTCGGTCAAAGACACGAACAGCGGGTTGGTGTAGGCGGTCTCGGCAACGACCTGAAGATTGAGCGAATTGGTGATCGGGTCGTCGTTCATGAACGCTTCGAACACGGCCCGCGCCGGTCGTCCGATCGGGTCGTTGGCGCGCATCTCGAAGCCGGAATTGAACCCGGCGGGGTCGGGCGCGTGCTTGGCGAAGTAGCGCATCAAGTACGCCTCTTGATTGGTGTGGCGCACTTCGTCGATCATCTGGGCCAGGTACCCCTGGCGCAGTTCGTGGTTTTCCACCGTGTCGATGAGCATGGCCGTGCATTTCATCGCGGCGTACTCACCGAAGTCGACGAAGGCCAGGACCGGCTTCAAGACCTCCATGAAACGCAGCTCGACCTGAGCCGAGTTGTTCATCCGGCTCAACGCATCTTCGAGCGCACCGTATTGGCGGCTGTCTTTTTCCTCCTCCATGCCCACGTACTCGCGCACCAGGGTGCGGAACGGGTCTTTGGTCCTTGGCGGGATCTTGTACTTGGTCGGGTACAACGCGTCTCGATGGAAGTAGCTGGGCTCCCAGTCGAAAGACTTGATCTTCTCGTGCTGGGTTGTGATCGATGCCGTCATTGGCGTTCTCCTCTTGCCCCTATGTACAAGCCCGTGCGCAGTTCAGCACTGCTGAGACCAGGATCACACCAGCCGCCGGTCTGCACTACCTCCGATCGGAGGTCGCGACGACGGCTTTTGCCCGGGAGCCAACCGGCATGGGGCTACAGTCGAATCGTGCATCCGCACGGAGGAAGCCAGGACGGCTCACTTGTGCATTCCGCTGCCGCGAACACAGCCCCTGAGGCGGTGCGCGTACTCGTGGTCGATGACCATCCGATCGTGCATCTGGGCGTGGAGCGGCTCGTGCAGGGCAACCCGAGGGTCCAGATGTGCACGGGCGCACGCAATGTGAAAACCGGCGTCGCGGTCGCCGCTGCCGAACGGCCGCACGTGGTGTTGTTGGATCTGCATCTGCCCGACATGGCGCTGCCGGAAGCCGCCGCCGCGCTGCGAGGGGCTTGCCTGGGCGTCAAGCTCATCTTGTTCACCGGGGACAGCAAGCCGACGGTGAGTCAGGTTGCGGGACTGGTCGGGATGGACGCGGTGGTGCACAAGGACAACGCGTGCGCCGTACTGGTCACCGCGATCGAAGAGGTCGCCGCCGGACGGCGATTCTGCGACCCGGTGATCAGCACCGGCAATCCGCTGGAGCTTTCCCGGCGCGAGTATCAGGTGCTAGAGCAGCTGGCGATCGGCGAGACCAACGCGCAGATCGCCCAAAAGCTGCAGCTGGCACCCAACACCGTGAAGTCCTACGTGCAGTCGCTGTTGGCGCACCTCGATGCCCGCAACCGATTGGACGCGGTGATCAAGGCCCAACAGGCCGGAATGCTCTAGCCGCGGGAACCCACGCCTGTACGGTGCCGCCGCCCTCCTCATTGGCCGTGCACGACAACCACCCGCCCACCCGTTCGATGCGCTCGACGGTGGCCCGCAGCCCCAACCCGCGCCGGTGCTCGGACGCGATGTCGGGGGCCGTACCGTCGTCGGCCACGGTCAGCCCGACACCGTCTTCTGCGCGGTAGAGGCTGACCACCACGGAGTGAGCGCCGGCATGTTTTTCCACATTGAGCAGGGCTTCGCGGGCGGTGCGCCGCAGCGCATCGGTCCTGGCCGAATCCAGTAGCGGCAGGTCGCCCAAGACCACCAGTTCCGCGGCGGTACCGGTGCGCGTGGCGAAGTCCCGGCAATCACCTTCCAGCGTGACTGCCAGCGCCTTGTCCTCCGGCAGGTCATGCAACGACAAGGTCTGAGCCCGCAACTCCGACGTCGCGCGTTCGGTGAGCACCAGCGCATCCGACAGCAGCTCTTCGCGACGGCCGGGCTCGGTTTCCTCCTGCGCCGACATCAACGCCACCCGCAGGCTGAACAACGTCGCGCCGACGGAATCATGCAACCGGATCGCCAGGCGTTGGCGTTCGCCGAACGCGGCGACCTCGGCCATCTCCCGGGCGCTGTCGGCAACCTCCATGGCGACCGCCGCCTGCCGCGCCAGGGAAAGCAGCTCCGCCCGGTCACGGTCGGTCCAGGCCACCGGCGACCGCCGGGCCGTGTAGAGCAGCCCGAGAGCCGGTGGGCACGCACGATCGGGGCAACCATCGCCGCCCGCAACCCCTCCGCGCGCACCGCGTGGTCGAAGTCGTGGGTGATGTCCCGGCTCATGCAGTAGTCCTGCACCGCGACAGTTCGGCGGAGCACGGCCGCCTGCCCGCCGAGCCCTTCCTGCGGCCCGATGACCAAGCCGTTGAGTTCTTCGGTGCGGCCGCCCACGACCGCGACCACTTCCATGGTGTCGTCCTCGGCGATCCGAGTGGCTCCGGCCGCCAGGTCCGCACCCAAGCGCCGGTGCACGACATCGGCACCATGGCGCAGCGCCGCTGTTCTGTCGAGCAGCGCCAACACCGCGTTGAACTCAGCATTGGTGTCCAGGTGCGTGGACCTCCTCGGCCAGCTTCGCCGTCGTTGGCGCTGGTTGACTCGAAATTAATCTCCTGTGTCCGGTTCGGGCAATATGTCCTCCCCGATGCTGGGACAGCGTCGTCTGGAATCCCGGAACCCAGCTGGGGTTGCCCCGGCTGTCGCCGCCCGCGGCGGCCTTCGCGGCCGACACCGACGAATCGGGTGAATGTCCGAGCGGGGGTTGATATTTGGCGGCCAACGACGGGAAGCGCGGGCTCGCTGCCGCTTCCCCGGCACGCGCTTGCCGGTTCGCGACTGGCCGAACGCGGGCCGAGACGCCGGTGGTCAAACCTCCGATCGGAGTTGTCGCGCATCGATGACTTCGTGCGATGTTTGGTCCGTGCACCGTATGCATAGCCATGCCGAGATGCCCAGCATCGATACCGCCCAGCTTTGTGGCGTGCGGGAGGTTCGGATCACCAAGGCCGCCGCCTATCTCCAGTTCGATGACGTGGACATCACCATCAAGGTGGTGGCGCCGCCGCGTGCCGGGGCGGCCGTGCTGGAGGCGGTCTGGGATGTCACCGCCCGGGAACCTGGTCCCGGCCTGGGCACGTGGTGGGGCAGTTGGCGCCGATTCCTGCCCGCGGGTCAAGACCAGCCCGAGCGTCGCGTCGCCGAGGAGATCCGCGACGCCGTCGATCGGATCCGCCAGATGTTGGACGCCCACGCGCAACAGGTAAGCCACCGGGGTGGTGGCCGGGCATAGGGTCGACCGGTGACGATCACCTATGACGAGGCGCTGCGTTTGCGGATTCGGGCCCGCCTGACGTCGCACGAGCGCCGCGCCGTCACCGATCCGACCAAGCGGCACGCGGCGGTTGCGGTGGTGCTGGTGGACTCCGAAGTCGGCGAGGACCGGGTGGATCCGGCGCCGGTCGACGAGTGGATCGGGGGGCGCCCGATGCCGGAGCCCGGACTCGACGGCCGCATGGTCGACGTGTCAGGGGGTGCGGCGTTCTTCCTGTGTCGCAGAGCATCTCGGCTCCGTGCGCATGCCGCCCAGTGGGCACTGCCGGGCGGACGCGTGGACCCGGGAGAAACCGCGATCGAGGCCGCGCTGCGCGAATTGGACGAAGAGATCGGCATCAGGCTGCCGGACTCGGCGGTGCTGGGCCTGCTCGATGATTACCCGACCCGATCGGGATATGTCATCACCCCGGTGGTGATCTGGGGTGGGGGCCGCCTCGATCCGCACCCGGTGCCCGACGAGGTGGTGGAGGTCTACCGGGTGGGCCTGCACCAACTGCAGCGTCAGGATTCGCCGCGGTTTGTCGCCATCCCGGAGAGCCCCAGGCCGGTCGTTCAAGTCCCGTTGGGAAACGACCTCATTCACGCGCCGACGGGTGCCGTGCTGCTGCAGGTGCGCTGGCTGTGCCTGGAAGGGCGAGACGATCCGGTCGACGAACTCGAACAACCGGTCTTCGCCTGGAAATAGGTCGGTGGGTAATCAGGCCGCTGCGGTGTGGCGTCCGCACACCCGGCGCTGGCTTCGGATCGCCAGTAAGTTCATTCGAAATGCACACTCAACACACCGAAGCGCACCGGCTGCCCCCCTTGGGAATGCCTGCGGCGGGCGACTTCAGGTGACCGCCGATGACTTCCGGTAGCGCGCCGCAATGGCTCACCCGAAACCTGCGGGTGCTCTCGCTGGTATCGCTGCTGCAAGATGCGGCCAGCGAGCTGCTCTACCCGCTGCTGCCGATTTATCTGACGACCGTATTGGGCGCGCCGCCGTCGGTGGTTGGGGCGGTGGAAGGCGCGGCCGAGGGGGCCGCCTCACTCACCAAGATCGTGTCGGGCCCGCTGGGCGACCGGTTCGCCCGGCGCCCACTGATCGCGAGCGGTTACGGGATGGCGGCGCTGGGCAAGCTCATCGTGGCCGCCGCCGGCGCCTGGCCCGGTGTGCTGGCCGGTCGGGTTGTGGACCGATTGGGCAAGGGACTGCGCGGTGCGCCTCGCGACGCGTTGCTGGTCGACGGCGTCGAGCCGGCGCAGCGCGGTCGCGCATTCGGGTTTCACCGCACCATGGATACGCTCGGTGCGGTCATCGGCCCGCTGCTCGGGCTGGCCGGATACGAACTGTTCCACCACCAGATCGGCCCGGTGCTCTACCTGGCTGTGATTCCCGCTGTGCTCAGCGTGCTGCTCATCGCCTGGGTTCGGGAACCACCGCGCAATCTTGCGAAAGCCAAGCCGGCATCGATACTCGACGGGACCCGGCGGCTGCCCCGTCGATACTGGGCGGTGGTCTCGTTTCTGGTCTTGTTCAGCATCGCCAATTTCCCGGACGCGTTGCTGTTGTTGCGGCTCAAGCAGATCGGCTTCTCGGTGGTGGGCGTCATCATGGCCTACGTCGGCTACAACGCGGTGTACGCACTGGCGAGTTTTCCGGCGGGGGCGCTTGCCGACCGCATGGGCCGGCCGGTGGTGTACGCGTTCGGGCTGGTGTTTTTCGCGGTCGGCTATCTCGGGCTGGGCATCACCACCGACACCGCAACCGCATGGGCGCTGATCGCGGCCTACGGGCTGTTTACCGCTTGCTACGACGGTGTGGGGAAGGCCTGGATCTCGGCGATTGTCGGTGCGGAGCTACAGTCCAGCGCCCAAGGTGTGTTCCAGGGCCTGAGCGGATTTGCGGTGCTGGCGGCGGGACTGTGGGCCGGGTTCCTGTGAGGTGTGGACGGGCGGCTGCCGCTGCTGACCTCGGGTGGGGCCGGAGCGGTGTTCGCGCTCGCGCTGCTTGCCGCCGCGGCCGGTACGCGGCGACGGGCGAGGTGATCGGGGTTTGAGTCCGGACGGGGCAGCGCGCACCGGCTTACGCTGACCTGGTGAGCAGCAAGCAAGTGCCCGGTGGGGTGGTACACGCGCTGCCCCCAGACCTGCGTGAGGCGTTGGTGACCAACTCCACCGCGCTGGCCGCCTGGAACGACATCACGCCCTTGGCCCGCAACGAGTTCATCTGCTGGGTCGAGGATGCCAAGCAACAGAAGACGCGTGAGCGCCGTATTCGCCGGACACGCGAAGAGCTGGAAGAAGGCCAGCGCCGGCCCTGCTGCTGGCCGGGGTGCAAGCATCGCGAGCGCACCGGCAAGTGAGCCCGGCGCGCTGAATCTCCGGGCCGGACCGATCGGCTGTCATACCGGCCGGCGGAGAGCCAATTCGAGGCCGTTGTCACGCATGACGGCGCGACACTGGTCGGGCGCGTAGTCGAAGTTCTGCAGATCCTTGATGTAGGAGGCGGGTTCGGCCAGTCCTTCGACGTGGGGGTAGTCCGAACCCATGATGATGCGATCCGCACCCAGTAGTTTCAGCAGGTCCGCCAGCTCGTCCTCACAGAACGGGGACACCCAGACGTGGCGTTTGAAGGTCTCCCGGGGGTCTTCCTGATAGATGAAGGGAATCTGGCCGTAGGACTTGGTCAGCTTCTCGAACAGGTGGAAGACCCAGGCCGAGCCGCTCTCGATGCAGGCCATCCGCAGGTTGGGGAACCGGTGAAAGAGGCCCTTGTGCAAGTGGTTGGCGAAGGTGTCCTGCAACGGATCCCCGGAGAACAACGACCGAAAGCCCAGCAGCGCCTGAAAAGACATCATGTAGTCCGCTTCGCCCCAGGCCGGCATGAACTTCGAGTAGTAGGTCTCGCCCGAGTGGTAGCACACGGTGATGCCGGAGTCGTTGGCCAACTGCCAGAACGGGTCGAACAGTGGATCACCGGGCGCACGCATGCCGACCTCGGTGGAGACCGGTCCGGGAACCATGACGATAAAGCGCGCGTCGTGGCGCAGCGCCCACTCGAGCTCCCGCACGGCGTTATTCGGTATGCACAGCGTGATGTATGGGGCGGCGAAAATCCTTTCCTGATAGGCGAATCCCCAGTCCTCCTGCATCCAGCGATTGAAGGTGCGGAAGGTCGCCGCCGTGGCCTCCCGGTCGGGCAGCAGCGCTTGCTCCATCCCGACCCCGAGGGTGGGCAGCATGATGCAGCCCTGCATGCCCTGTTCGTCCATGGCCGCCAGCCGAGCGTCGCGGTCACGGTATTCGGGGCGAATCGGCTCCAGGTCGCCGAACAGTGCGTTGAGGTCGGCGCCTCTGGGATTGCGGCCGCGGAAGTACTCGTCGAGCGCGCCGGGCTTGCCGACCGGGTCGAAGGTCGGATTCGGGATGAATCTGTTTACCCTGCCCCCGACGATCAGCCGCGCTCTGCCGTCCAGCTGGGCCCACTGGATGGCACGCTTTTTGTATTCGCGCTCGATGTGGCGGGTGAACGCGTCGACCGCCTCGTAGTAGTGGTTGTCGCAGTCGAAGAACGTGAACCCGAGCTCGGTCTTCATCGCCGTCGTGTCCTTTCCGTGGCCGGACCCGATCCAGCCGAGCCAGGCCGCATCATCGAAGGCTAGAACAATGTTTCACTTTGTACAAGCCAAATGCGCGTTATAGCGCTCATCTATCCGGGAAAATGCAAGAACGGTGTTCTGTTTAGTGAAGCTATTTGCGGGGAAGGCCGAGGATCATCGAAGCGATGACGGTCAGCTGGATCTCCGCGGTACCCCCGCCGATGAGCTCGGAAGGCATGTCGAAGTACGGCCCGAGTACGGCCGGATCCGAGTCCTCCAGCATCGCGACGCGCCCGGCCAGGCCCAGCGTTGCGGTCCAGACCCGCCGCAGCAGCAGCACCATAGCGTACTTGGCGATGCTGGAGGTCGGGCCGGCAACTTGTCCCTGGATCTGTCGCAGCGTCTCGCGCAACACCATCGCCTTGATGGCGGTGGTGTGGGACTCGACATCGCCGACCGCCCGCAGCGCCGCGTCTTGGTCGAGCCCATCGGCCATCGCCACGTGTCGAAGTACCTGCGTGCGATCGATATTGACGTAATTACCTATCGCCGTGCGTTCGACGGCCATGGTTGCCACCGCCAGATCCCAACCGTCGCCCGGATTTCCGACCAACATGTCGTCGGCAACGAACACATCGGTGAAAAAGACCTCGTTGAAGTCGAACCGGCCACTGGCCTGCTTGATCGGTGAGACCTCGATGCCCGGGGACGCCATGTCGACGAGGAAGTAGCTGATCCCGCGGTGTTTCGCCGCGTCGGGGTCGGTGCGCGCCAACAGCGCCCCGAACTGTGCCTGGTCGGCGTGGGAGGTCCAGATCTTGTGCCCGTTGACCAGCCATCCCCCGTCGACCTTGACGGCGCGGGTGCACAGCGACGCCAGGTCTGAACCGGCTCCCGGTTCGCTGAACAGCTGGCACCATCTTTGGGTTCCGCGCAGGATGGGCCACCCGAACCGGTCGCGTTGCAGGTCGGATCCTCGGTCGAGAATCGTCGGGAAGATCCACTCCGCGATACCCAGGGATGGCTTGGTCACGCCGGGGCGCTTGCTGAACTCCTCGGCAATGATCACCTGCTGCACCGGCGTCGCGGCCAGGCCCCACGGCTTGGCTAGATGTGGGCCGGCCAGACCCGCCTCGGCCAGCAGATCCCGTTGTGACCCGTGCGCCAGGCCGGGATTCCTGGAGTCATCGGTGGGATGCTCGTTGGCTAGCGCTTGTGCCCGGTCCAGTGTGGCCGCTACTCGGGCCCGGAACTCGGATTCGACGTTGCCCAAATTGACTGCGGTAGAGCGACTCAGCGTGCGGGCCAGCTCGCCGGCCGCACGGCTGAAGCGGGTTGTCGGCCCCAGCGACGCGGCCAGGCTGATCGCGCTGCGCCAGTACAGGTGCATGTCGTGTTCCCACGTGTAGCCGATCGCGCCAAACATCAGCAGGGCATCGAGAGTCAGGTCGGGGGCCGGACCCACCGCCACCAGGGCGGCCGACGCAGCGGCCAGGCGGTGCTGCTCGAGGGGCTCGTCGGCGGCGCGCACCGCGTCCCAGGCCGCTGCCGCGGCCAGTTCGGCGTTGACCAGCAGCACAGCGGCTTTGTGCTGCAGGGCCTGAAAGGCCCCAACGGGTTTGCCGAACTGCTCGCGGGTGCGGATATAGTCCACGGCGGCTTCGGCGCCGCGGCGTACCGTCCCCGCCGCGGCGCATGCCGCAAGGGCCACCACCAGGCAGCGAGCCCGCTCGGTCGCGATCCCAGACACCAGTGACTCGGCCGGTACGACATGGTCGGCGAGGGTCAGCACACCCACGTCGGTGCACAGATCGGTGCCGCGCTGCGGCTGGACCGAAAGGCCCGAACCCGGCGATCGCGGGTCCAGCACGAACCACAGCTGGGCGCCGTCTTCGGAGCATGCGGCTAGCAGAACACGTTGCGCCGCACAGATTCCCAGCGTCGTATGAGACGAGCCATCAAGGCGCCAACCGGCCGCGACCCGGGCGGCGCGCACGTCGCAATGTTCGGGCAGCACGACGGCCGCGGTAGCGCCGCCAGCCAGCTCCGCTATCAGTGCTGCCGCGGATGTGTCCGCCAACCCCGCGACCGCGCTTGCCGTCGCGGTGCTCAACAACGGCCCCGGCAGCAACGCCGCGGTGGCCGCCTCGAGCACGCAGGCCATGTCCGCCAGCGTGGCGCCCTGGCCGCCGGCGTCCTCGCTCAAATGCACGGCATGAAAGCCGTGCGCGGTGAATTCCTCCCACCACGGCGGCAATTCGCCGGCCGCGATCGAGTCCCATGCGGCCCGGGTCTTGTCTATCGGCGCATGCCGGGCCGCGAACTGAGAGACGGCCTGGGCCAGTTGCTCTTGTTCGGCCGTGATCGCCAGCGCTACTGGATGGTCAGCCCGTCAAGCCCAGAATTCGAGCGGCGTTGCCGTAGAGGAACTTCGGCCAGACTTCGTCTTTGAGGCCGACCTTGGGCAGCTCGCTGAATATCCGTTCCAGTGACAACCCCATCGGGAAGTAGCCGGCATAGAGAACCTTGTCCGCGCCGCGCGAATTCGCGTAGTCGATGATGGCCTTCGGGTAGTACTTGGGTGCGAAGGCAGAGGTGGAGTAATACAGGTTGGGCCACTTCAGCATCAGCTTGACGGCTAGCTCCTCCCAGGGTTCGCAGCCGTGGCGAGTGACGAAGACCAGATCGGGAAAGTCGAACATCACGATGTCGATCCGGGAAACCTCCTGGGGCCGGAAAGGAAGCCGCGGGCCGGGGATGCCGGCGCAGACGAAGATGGGTATGCCGAGTTCGACGCAGGTGGCATAGATGGGATACATCTTCGGATCATCGATGGGGACTTGGGGGAAGGCGCCGGCCGGAAACACTGAGGTCGCGCGGATGCCGAACTGCTCGTATTCCCGACGGATCGCGGCGACCGACCCCATCACATCGTTCGGATCGGCTATCGCTCCGGACGGGATGAACCGGTCGGGGAATGTCTCGAGTGCCAGCTGCGCGGAGTCCTCCCGGACCCCGATCATGGCCTTCTCGATGTTGAACCGGTCCATCTGCTGCAGCACCAGGGACACCGGATCATCGGTGGGCAGGCCCTTGGGCACGTCCTTGAACATGTACTCGACGGGGAACTCGAAGTTCTCTTTGGACTCACGGTCCTTGGTCTGCTTGCGAATGAAGTCATATTGGGCGGACCCCTTGTGCGGGAATCCGATCATGGTGTCGATCACCGGCAAACCGACAGGTCCGGCCATTGCGTCCTCCGATCAGGCGCGAGTCTTCGACACTAGCACCGCGCCTGACACAATGGTGAAACCGAATTCTACCTACGTCAAGGACGGTGGTGGGCGAAAGCTGGCACAATAGGCCGGATATGCCGTTTGTATGCCGTAGCATTTGGTCAACACAAAGAAGGGCGTTCTGGAAACGGGGCCCGTTCTTGCCGTCGGGTTGAATCGGAGGTCGCGCCATCGGTACATCAGCCCCCGACCTGACACCGTCGCCCGAGGCGGCGCAGGGCCGCTCGCGGATCAATCGCGCCAACCCCGACGTCGTTCCGCTGGCGGAGATGACCGCCAGCCAGCTGTTTCGTCGCGCAAAAGTGATCGAAGAGGTGATCGATCTGATCGCCGATGTCGGCGCCGACGCGGTACAGATGCGTGACGTGGCCCAGCGTTCGGGAGTGGCCCTGGCCACCGTCTATCGCTACTTCAGTTCCAAGGAGCACCTGTTGGCGGCGGCGCTTCAGGACTGGCAGATGCGGCTGACCCGCCGCATTCTGAGCGCCAGCGGCTCACCCGATCAAGACCCGCTGCCGGGCATCCTGGACTACCTGCGCCGAGCGTTGCGCGCCTTTCGTCGAAATCCCGAGATGACGGCGTTGATGCTTCAGATGATGACCTCTACCGATCGGGACGCGAAAGCGACGATCGACCAGATGGATCGCACCAACGTCGAGATGTTCAATCGCCTACTGCACGGTGTTGCCCCAGCAGACATTTCGAATGTCAGCTTCGCTCTCAACGCCGCACTTAGCGGTGCGCTGACCGGGTTGCTGACCAGCAGGCTGACCTTGGAGGAAGCGCTCGGCCATGTCGAGTGGGTCGCGCGTGCTCTGCTCGATGAAGGCCGGCCGCATCCGTGAAGCGGGGCGTTAGGCCGCCGACCTTTCCAGGATGTGCACGCCGCACGCAGAGCCCAAACCGATCACGTGAGCCAGCCCGACTTTGGCGTTGTCGATCTGACGGTCGCCGGCCTCGCCGCGCAGGTGATGGCAGATCTCCCAGACGTTGGCGATGCCGGTGGCCGCGATGGGATGGCCCTTGGACTGCAGCCCGCCGGACACTTTGACCGGCGTGGAGCCGTCGCGCCACGGGGCGCCTGACTCGAAAAAGTCTGCGGCAACGCCCTGTTCGCACAGCATCAGGTTGTCGTAATGCACCAGCTCGGCGGTGGCGAAGCAATCGTGCAGCTCGACTAGATCGAGATCGCTGGGGCCAATGCCGGCCTGCTCGTAGGCGGTCTTGGCGGCGTTGCGGGTCAACGTGTTGACGTTTGGCAGGACCTGGCAGCCCGGCTCGTAGGGATCGGTGGTCAGCACCGATGCCGAAACCTTCACCGCGCGTCGACGCTGCCGTGCGGACAGAGACTTCAGCGTCTCGCCATTGCACACGATCGCGGCGGCGGCGCCGTCACAGTTGGCCGAGCACATCGGCCGGGTGTTGGGGTAGGCGATCATGACGTCGTTCATGATCTGCTCGAGCGTGAACCTCTTCTGATAGGCGGCCAGCGGGTTCAGTGTCGAATGGGCGTGGTTTTTCTCGCTGATCTTGGCGAACAGCTCGAAGCTGGTGCCGCCGTACTTGTGTCCGTATTCGGTGCCGATCTGAGCGAATACGCCCGGCATGGTCTCGGTGCCGATCCGCCCATCCACCGGCGCGACCGCGCCGTAGCGACCGGCCGGGGTCCAGACGTCGGCGTCGCTCTTCTTCTTACCTCCCCCACCGAGCAGCCCGGCGCCAGACAACTTTTCGACCCCGACAGCCATGCCGTAGTCGACCTCGCCGGCCTTCACCGCCATGATGGCGGTCCGCAATGCGGTGGCCCCGGTGGCGCAGGCGTTGGCCACGTTGTACACCGGGATGCCGGTCTGGCCGATCTGTTTTTGTAGCTGCTGACCGATCCCGGCGTTGGCGGCCATCAGGTTGCCGGCCGCGAGTACGCCGATGTCGGCCATGCTCACGCCGGCGTCATCGAGCGCGCTCATCGCGGCCTGGGCCGCCAGGTCGACGGTGTCGAGGTCGGGGTGCTTGCCGAACTTAGTCATCCGGATCCCGAGGATCCAAATCTCGTCGCTGGCGCTCATCGTCGTTGCCCTTTCCGCGGTGCCGGATGGTCAAGTGGCGGGCTCGAAGCCGAAGCCGATCGCTTCGTTCCCCTGCGCGTCGGTGCCGATCGCGTAGGTGGCCAGGCGCACCTTCATCCCGTCGTGCACGTGCTCGGGATCGGGGTCGACGTTGATGAGATTGGCGCGGACCTGGGTGCCGTCGCAGTCGACCACGGACGCGATGAACGGGGTGGGGATCCCGGGTGCGGCGAAGGTGACGATGGTGAACGTGCGCACCGTGCCCTCGGTCGGCACCGGCACGGTGGTGAACTCGGTGGCAAAGCAGTTGGCGCACGCGTTGCGGCGGTCGAAGAAGCGGGCGCCGCAGTGGGTGCATTCCCGGGCCATGAGGTGCGGATCGCCGTCGTCGAGCATCAGGTAGTCGACCAACGGGATCTGCTTGGTCATGTGAGCACCTCCGCCATGTCTATCCCCGGTCTATCCCGACCGTAGCGAGTGCGCGCCATCAGCGACAGATGCGGCGACGGCCGCGCTCGAGGCGGTTAGAACGGGCTGCTGTTGGACTGCCAGTGCGCCTCTTCGGGCCGCGGGCCGTAGCGGCGAGCGTAGTCCTCGTGCATCCGCGCCTGCTTCTTCTGTTTGAGCACGTCAACCAGGTTGGGATCCAGACCGTGCTGGGCCAGCCGGTGCCGGCGCCAGACCTTGTTCAGGGCCAGCGAGATCAACAGCGACCAGATGTAGAGCGGCACCGTCATCTCGGAATGCACATACAGCGAGGCCGGTAACAGCCACAACGGGGCGAGGATCAGAATCGGGGGAAGCGCCCAACTGATCATGTGCCGGCGGATGGCTCCCTTGCCGGCCAGGTCGTTGGCAACCCAGCTGCGCATCGAGTCGGGTAGGCACTCCCCATACGAGTAGGCAATGTACTGCCAGAAATTCGGTTTGTCGGCGGCCATCAGGACTCCTATAGGGACAATTTCGAACTGTTAGGACTGCGGTGCGTCGGCCGCCAAGGCCGCCACATTGATACGGGTGAGCACACGGTGGAGCTGCTCGAGTTCGGTCGGGTCGACGCCCAGGCGCGCGATTACGGCAGCGGGTACCTCAGCCGCCCGTTCGCGTAGTGCGATACCGAACCTGGTGAGCTTGACGTCGGTGGAGCGTTCGTCGGTCGAGTTTCGGGTCCGCGTGACCAGGCCGAGTGCTTCGAGGCGCTTGAGCATCGGCGACAGCGTGGCCGAATCCAGCTGCAGGGTCGCGGCGATCTGCTTGACCGCCAGCGCCGAACCCTGTCCCGATGATGTTCTCTGGTTATCCCACAAGGCCAGCATCACCAGATATTGTGGGTGGGTCAGGCCAAGCGGTTCCAGTAGCGGGCGATAGACGGCCAGGACGGCCCGATTGGTGATCGCGAGCGCGAAACACACCTGCTGTTCGAGGGCAAGTGGATCGGCCTGCGGCGTCGTTGGTGCGGCCATATCTACATCGTGCCCTAATAGTTAGTGCACTAGCAATAGGGCGGCAAGCATCACGAGAAATGCCCGTGAAGCGTCCTCGGTGGATCACGTAAAAATGCCCGCGAAACGGTCGATCTTCGGCAGGCATGGGAAGTGGGCTGTCGATGTCGTCTCGGGCCGAGATCACCGCGAAGTTCGCCAGGGGGTATGTGGGGGTGCCGAAGGCGGACAAGGGGCAGATTCTGGATCAGGTGGTGGCGGTCACCGGCTGGTCGCGTGACAACGCCCGGCGGCGGTTGAGGGCGGCGGCCGCGCCGCCGGGAGCGGGTCGGCAGGTCGCCAAACGGACTCGCCGGCAACGCAATCCGAAGTACTCCTAGGATGCGCTCAAGGTGTTGCAGAAGGTGTGGGCGGCCTCAGGCGGGCAGTGCGGCCGGTATCTGGCCGCTTCCATGGCACTTCAGTTGGATGCTCTAGAACGCCACGGCGAACTGGTGGACGGCCGTGACCGTTACGGCCCGGCGGTGCGTGCCGAGCTGTTGGCGATGAGCAGCGCCACGATCGACCGCTACCTGCGCGGCGCCAAGGCCCGCGACCAGATCTCGGGTGTGTCGACGACGAAACCCTCCCGCTGCTGCGGTCCTCGATCACCATCTGCAAAGCAGGCGATGAGGCCGAAGAATCTCCGGGGTTCTTCGAAGGCGACACCGTGGCGCACTGCGGCCCGACACTGAAAGGTGAGTTCGCCCGCACGGTCAACCTCACCGACATGCACATCGGCTGGGTGTTCACCCGCACGGTGCGCAACAACGCCCACCCCCACATCCTGGGCGCCCTCAAAACCGGAATTACTAAAATCCCCTATAAGGTAACGGGTTTGGACTTCGACAACGGCACCGAATTCCTCAATAAGGCGGTCATCAAGTGGGCCGCGGACATGGAGATCTTCTTCACCCGCTCACGGCCCTACAAGAAGAACGACCAGGCCACCATCGAGTCTAAAAACAACCACCTCGTGCGTCGCTACGGGTTCTACTACCGCTACGACACCGACGAAGAACGCGCCGTGCTCAACCGGCTGTGGCACCTGGTCAACGACCGGCTCAACTACCTGACCCCCACCATCAAACCCATCGGCTACGGCTGCAGCCGCGACGGTCACCGCCGCCGGCTCTACGACAAGCCCCAGACCCCCTGGACCGGCTGCTGGCCGCCGGAGTCCTCTCAGCGGCCCAACAAACAGAGCTGCTCACCTACCGCAACAGCCTCAACCCCGCCGCGATCGCCCGCCAGATCGCCGACCTGCAAGCCGCCCTGCTCAGACTCGCCAAAGACAAGACCGAACAGCTCTACCTCGCCGCCATACCCGCCGCTCTACCCGCCCTCAAAGCCGGCATCCGCATCAAAAGCAAGACCACCACCTGACCCCGATTTCGCGGGCATTCCTTACGTGATGCATGGACCAGGTTTCGCAGGCATCTTGACTTGATGCATCACGGTGCTCTGCGCCACCAGTACCTGGTAGAACGCCAGTACGCCCTAGAAGAAGAACCCGGCGTGGGGCGCATCTGGCGCCGCGAACAGCTGATCGGCAACGGCAAGTGCGGTCGGGTCCTCGCACCGGGTTAAACCTGCCATGGCGAGGTCGCGCCAACGCGCGCCACCGAGCAAAACGGCGGCAAGTCCTGCAACGTCGAGGTGCAACGCGGGACGCCGACTCGTCGGTTCGGCCCCGTCGCCCGAGATGGTGAAGTGACCCGAGTTGCCGGCCAGCAAGGGATCATCGATCGCGATGGTGACGGTGCCATCGCCGTAATAACGCCGGGCGGCCAAGGCGGCCCGGACATCGATCACGCGCAGCCACGTTTCGTCATGCACCGCCGTCACCTTCATGGCCCGCCGATCAACAAGCAGCCAGGGCAGCGGATCGTCCAAAGGCAGCATCCAGAAGACCACGCGGTCAATCAGATCGAGTCGGAACAGGAAACGCAGCAATCCAAGATAGGCCGCACCGGTCGGCGCGAAGAAGTCCTCGACCACGATGGTGTGTTGGTCGGCGACGAACCACTTCTCGGTGTCGATGGGGCGGTAGCGGACGAATCCCGTCTCCCGCCCCGGCTCGCCGTGGACTGCGATATACGAAGGCCCCGGCGATGTTTCGGCGCACAGTCGCTGGAAATGCCACCAAACCCCCGGGCGGTCAATGGTTCCCGGTCGTGACGGCCGATTCCTCGCGTAGATCCCGGCAAGGACGTCCCAGCTGTCGGCGGTGTCGAGTAGCCGCACCGGTCCGCCGGTTCCGACACCCGGGCGCAACGTCGCCCGTGCCGTCTGGATTTCAACGCTCTGCGCTGAACTGGCCACGCCGTAGCCAAACCGTTCATAGATGGTTGCCTCCGAGGCTCGCAGCGTCGCCACCGTCTCGCCCCGTGCGGCGAAGTCGCGTAGCTGATGGCTCATCAGCTCGGTGGCGATGCCGTGGCGGCGAAACGTCGGCAGCACGCCGATGCGAGTCACGGCGGCATGGCGCACGATCGCTCCGCCGGGCAGGGTCAGGTCGCTGGTGGCGGCGTCGGCGGTACCGACCAGTTGCTCATCGATGAATGTGCCCACGGTTCGCCCGGGCTCGAGAAGCGTGGTGATCTGGCCCGGCGACAGGTTCGGCATGGGGGGTAGGCCGACCATGGCGATGCGGAACACTTTGCCCGCCGCCATCAGGTCTTGCTCGGTGTCGAGAACGCGGATGTTGGTGCTCACCCGGCCATCATGTCGCGTCCGCGCGAGGCTGGTCTGCAGTGCGTCAGGATCGGGTCATGCGCGCCGACGGCATGGGCCCGAGTGTCCGGCCGAAATTGCCGACTGGGGCAATTTTTCCCCAGGGTCGCGCAGTCGCTTTCTATCCCGTTTGCGTAGCGAGACGGAAGTCCAGGATTTTCAACGTCTGCTCGGCCCACTGAATATTTGCCTGCTCGAAGGAAATTCCGCGCAGCAGCGTCAGGTAAGGGCCTATCCGTTCGGCCTGGGTCAAGTATTCTTGCTCGGTGCGGCCGTCCAGCATGCGCCTGCGCGCCCGCTCGTAGCGCTCCAGTTTTGCCGTGGCCCATTGCAGTAGCTCGACAACGAATTCCCGAACGGCGTCGATGTTTCCGGCATCGCAGGCCTGAATTTTGATGAGCAGTTCGTCGCGAATCACCGCGGGCTTGGGCGGCTTGCTGGTGAACTGCAGGATTGCCGCACGACCTGACTCGGTCAACGAGTGCATGCGCTTGTTGGGCCGGCGCTCTTGGTGGACTACACGGGCCTGAATGAGCCCCTGCTCGGTCAGGCGTTCGAGCTCGCGATACAGCTGCTGTGGTGTGGCCATCCAGAAGTTCGCCATCGAGGCGTCGAACTCTTTCGCGAGGTCATATCCGGACGACTCGCCTTCCAAGAGGGCAGCCAAAACCGCGTCACGGAGTGACATCTGGCCAATGATACATGGCAAGAAAGATCTGGCGAACTGGCTTCGTGAGTGGTTCGCTCGCTATGGGCGCGACGGCGGCTACCTAAAAATATGAATATTCGATAAATACACTAGGTGGAGGTGTTTGATGCATCCGTTCCGTAAGGCGGTTGAAGAACGTGATGTGACAGCCGTTGAGGCGATGCTGGCCGACACGGTGGTCTTTACCAGCCCGGTAGTGTTCAAACCGTACGTGGGCAAAGCGATCACCGCAGCGCTGCTGCGCGGTGTTCTGCGGGTGTTCGAAGACTTTCGCTACATCCGCGAGATCGCCGACGGCAACGGACGCGACCACGCCTTCGTGTTCGAGGCGACGATTGCCGGGGCTTCCGGGGCGTCGGGTAAGAAGGTCATGGGTTGTGACTTCCTGCATTTCAACGAGGACGGGCTGATCGATGACTTCATGGTGATGGTGCGGCCAATGTCGGGTGCCATGGCGTTGTCGGAGGCGATGGGCGCCCAGTTCGACCGGATCCAACAAGAGGCGCTGGAACTGGCCCAGCAGTTCGCCGCGGCATAGAACTTTCATCGCTTGGCTCCGCGCCGAGCGTGAACAAATTTGAGGAAGGGTGTTGGTCATGCGAATCGGATTGGCCATCAATTACGCGGGCGGCTTCAAGGAGGTGGCCGCCGAAGTGGCCGACCTCGAACGTGCCGGACTGGACATCGTCTTTGTGCCCGAAGCGTATTCGTTCGACGCCGTCAGTGCTCTTGGATACCTGGCGGCCTGCACGGACCGCGTTCAGCTCGCCTCGGGCATCCTGCAGCTGTACACGCGGACGCCCACCTTGACGGCGATGACCGCGGCCGGGCTGGACTATGTATCCGACGGTAGGTTCACCCTTGGGCTCGGTGCCTCAGGTCCGCAAGTGATCGAAGGCTTTCACGGGGTGCCCTATGACGCCCCGATTGCGCGTACCCGCGAAATCATCGAGATTTGTCGTCAGGTGTGGCGCCGTGAGCGCCTGGAATATCAGGGTAAGCACTACACGATCCCGCTACCGGCCGACCAGGGTACCGGGCTGGGCAAGCCACTCAAGATCATCAATCAGCCTGTGCGGGAGCGTATCCCGATCTTGCTAGCCGCGTTGGGGCCCAAGAACGTCGAGTTGGCGGCCGAAGTGGCCGAAGGCTGGCAGCCCATCTTCTACTTGCCGGAGAAGGCCCAAGATGTCTGGGGCCAGGCGCTGGCGGCCGGCCGGGCCAAACGGGACCCGGCGTTGGGCGAACTCGACGTGTATGCCGGCCCGGTGCTGGCGATCGGTGACAACGTGGAATCCCTTCGCGAATTAGTGAAGCCGCATCTGGCGCTCTACATCGGGGGGATGGGTGCCAAGGGCAAGAACTTCTACCACATGCTGGCGACCAGATATGGCTACGGAGCCGAGGCGGACCGAATCCAGCAGCTGTACCTGGCCGGGGACAAGGACGGCGCCGCCAAGGTTGTCCCAGACGAGCTGGTGCGAGACGTCAACCTGATCGGCACGCCAGGGTCCGTCAGGGACCGGCTGGCGGCGTTCCGCGAGTCCGGGGTCACGACATTGAATGTGGCGCCGATGGCGGAAACGGCTGCCGAGCGGGTGAAGCTCATCGACACGCTTCGCCAACTGGTCGCCTAGGGCGTGTCTGCTTAATGTGAATGGTGTTTTGGCTGATGCTGTTTGGGTGATGCGGACGCATGCGATTTCTGATGATTTGTGGTCGCTGATCGTGGCGGTGTTGCCTGCGGGGCGGCGGCGTGGCCGGCCGTGGAACGATCATCGACGTACTCTGGAGGGCATTATCTGGCGTTACCGTACGGGATCTCCGTGGTGTGACCTGCCCGAGCACTTCGGTCCCTGGCAATCGGTGGCCGAGAGGCATCTACGCTGGTCGGTCGATGGCATCTACGCGCGGATCTTCGCGGCGATCGCCTCTGACCTCGACGCCGAGGACGCCGACCTGGGCGTACTGTTGTCGGTCGATTCGACCAGTGTGCGCGCCCACCGACACGCAGCCGGAGCGCGCCCCGGGCGCCGCACAGGGGGATCTGTCGAATTACAAGAAATATCTCGATGAGCCCGATGACCACGCCATTGGGCGTTCCCGCGGCGGGCTGACTACCAAGATCCACGCCTTGACCGACCAGCTGTGCAGTCCGGTCACCCTGGCACTGTCGGCCGGTCAAGCCGGTGATAATCCGATGCTTTGGCCATTGCTGGCCGCCCGGTGCAGCAACTCATACGCCCCGTTTCGCCTGCTGGCGGACAAGGCGTACTCCTATGACTCGACGCGGGCACAGCTGCGCCGGCTCAAGATCGCCCATACCATCCCCGAGCGCAGCGACCAGATCACCCGCCGCAAAGCCAAAGGCCGCAACGGAGGACGGCCTCCGGGGTTCTCAGGCCGAATTTACAAGCACCGTAACACCGTCGAGCGAAGCTTCAACGGGCTCAAACACTGGCGCGCGGTCGCCACCTGCTACGACGAATACGCCCTGACCTACCTCAGCGGTGTCACCCTGGCCGCCATCATCACCTACCACCGCGTCCGCAATTAGCAGACAGGACCTAGGCGCCCGGGGCTTTTCCGGGTCAGGAAGCTGAGTCGGAGGCTTGGTTCATGCCTGCGGCATCGGCGATTTCGCGAGCCATGTGTACCCGCGCATCGATCCATGCGACGGTCGGAGTCCCCTCAGACGCCTTGTTCTGCGGCTCGTCCATCGCCCGTCGCATGACGCCCTCGGCGATGATCGCCAATTTCCACAGCCCGAGAACATGCCAGTACTGCAGCGCGGCCGGATCGCGGCCGGTCTCCTCTAGATAGAGGCGGGTCATTTCGGCGCGGTCGGGGAATCCGTCGAGGGTCGAGGGTGCGAAGTCACCGACGCCAGATTCACCGGGCTCCATCCAGTAGGTGAGCAGGCTTCCCATGTCAGCGAGCGGATCGTCCAGCGTCGACAGTTCCCAGTCCAGGGTCGCCACCACCGCGCCGGTCTCCGGCGAGGTGATCAGGTTGCGCAGATGAAAGTCCCAATGCACCAAGCTGATTTCCCGTTGCTCGGGAGCGGCGGCGACCAGCCGGCGGGTCAGGTCGTCAAGTTCGGGAAGCTCGCGCGTCTTGGACAGTTCCCATTGTCCCGCCCAGCGTTTGAGCTGGCGCTGGGCGTAGGGCTTGTGGCTGGCCAGATCGTCGAGCCCCACCTTCGCCAGGTCGACGGCGTGGATTTTGGCCAGGGTGCGGGGCAACGACAAGGCGATCTGGCGGCGCTGCCGTGGCGTCAGCGCCTCGGCAACCTCCATGGTGTCGACGACCAATCCATCAACGAACTCCATCAACACCAACGGCGCCTCCGAAAACTCCGAATCCGTTGTAACTCCTAGGATCCGGGGAACCGGCACGTCGGTCTCGGCCAGCGCGGCCATGATGCGGGCCTCGCGCACCACATCGTGGGCCGAGGCCAGCAGATGCCCCAGCGGCGTGCGGCGCAGCACCCAGGCGCGGCCAGCGGCATCGGTGACCCGGTAGGTCAGATTCGACTGACCGAGACCGATGCGTTGAAAACGCAGTGGTGCGGCGACTTGGTGCCCCAGCGTGACCAGCCACCGTGACACCGCGTCGGCGTGGACACCGGGAATGTCCTCACTCATGGGTCCGGGCACCGGTGCGGTTGACCGGGTTCACGATCCGTGGCCGCCGTTGCGGTACTTGCGCAACTCTTGAGTGGCAATCGCTCGTTTGTGCACCTCGTCTGGGCCGTCTGCCAGCCGCAAGGTGCGCAGGTGGGCCCAGGCCATCGCCAGCGGAAAGTCGTCGGTGACCCCGCCACCGCCGTGCACCTGAATGGCCCGGTCGACGATTTTGAGCGCGATGTTGGGGGCCGCCACCTTGATCGCCGCAATCTCGGTACGGGCCTGTTTGTTTCCGACCGTATCCATCAGGTAGGCGGCCTTGAGGGTCAGCAATCGGATCATCTCGATCTCGATCCGGGCCTCGGCGATCCAGTCGCGCACGTTCGCGTTCTCGCTGATGGGCTCGCCGAAGGTGACCCGGGATTGGGCTCGTTTGCACATCAACTCCAGCGCCCGCTCCGCCATGCCGATCGCGCGCATGCAGTGATGAATGCGGCCGGGGCCCAGCCGGGCCTGGCTGATGGCAAATCCCTCGCCTTCGCCCTTGAGCACGTCTTTGACCGGCATCCGTACGTCGACGAAGTCGATTTCGGCATGTCCTTCGCGGTCCTGGTAGCCAAAGACGGGCAGGTTGCGCCGCACGGTGAGGCCTGGCGCATCGATCGGCACCACCATCATCGATTGCTGGCGGTGCACCGGCGCGGTGGGGTCGGTCTTACCCATCACGATCAAGACTTTGCAATTACGGTGCATGCCGTTGGACGCAAACCATTTTCGCCCGTTGAGGATGTAGCTGTCACCGTCGCGCACCATCGACATCTCGACGTTCGTCGCATCGGAGCTGGCCACCGCGTGCTCGGTCATGGCGAAGGCAGAGCGGATTTTGCCCTCCAGCAGCGGCTTGAGGTAGCGCTGCTGGTGCTCATCGGTGCCGAAGAGGGTCAGCACCTCCATGTTGCCGGTGTCCGGGGCGCTACAGTTGCAGGCCTCCGAGGCGATGTGGCTGCGGCCCAGGATCTCCGCCAACGGCGCGTACTCGAGGTTGGTCAATCCCGGCCTCCACTCGGGGTGCGGGTGAAACAGGTTCCACAGCATGCGATTTCGGGCCGCGGCCTTGAGTTCCTCCAAGATCGGAGGATGGAAATGCGGGTCGCCGGCGGCGCGCATCTGTTCGTCGTAGATGGCCTCGGCCGGGTACACCTGGGAATCCATGAACTCGAGCAGGTCTGATTGGTACTGCTTGGCGCGATCGGAAATATCGAACAGTGACATGAGAACCTCTGGCATCTGTTGACACGGGGTCGGCCACCCGCCATGTGAGGGTGGCGTGATCTCTTCCTACACCCTTGCGATGATCCCGCCGCGGGGTGTGCCGCCGACCGCCCCAGCCGGTCTCAGCCGCGCGCAGCGGGGCGGGCCGGCTCTACCCGGAAGAGCTTGACCTCGGCGCGCATCCCCCTGATCCGTTGGGCACCGATCGAAAACCACTCGAAGTCACCAGCGTTGCCGACGGCATCACGGGTCGATTCGGCAACCACGACCGTGCCCGGGTATGCGATCGAGGTGACCCGGCTGGCCAGGTTGACCGGACTGCCGAACCAGTCACCCGCCCGAGTGACCGCAGCCCCAGATGCAACACCAATCCTCAAGGGTGGCAGGTTGTTTGCCGCGACGGCAGCCAAGTACAGCACCGCCCGCAGCAGCGGTGCGGGTTCTGGGCAGACCAGCATCACCGCGTCGCCGATCGACTTCACGAACCGGACCGGCATGGTCGCGGCATCGTGGGCGAGGTCGGCAAGCCGGGCGGCCACCCGTTCCAGGTCCTCGACCGGCATCACTTCGCCGAGCCGGGTGAAGCCCGCCATATCGGCGAAAGCAACGGTGACGGGTCGGGCGCCCGGTAGCGTGCCCGCGGCCCGTTCCGCCGCGTTGACGGCCTCCGTCTCCACCGAATGGCGCAGCTCCAGGCGCATCAGATCGTCCATCATCGGAGGCAGCAACGGAATCGCTGCCTGGGCCAACTGCTCGGACGCCTCGGCCAGCTCGATCTCGGAGAACCCCGGCCGCAGCAGCGTCTTCAGCGCCGCCTCCCGCATCATGGCGGCGGCATGCCCCAGGCTCTCCACCAGTACCCGCATGACGGCAACCGCATCTTCGAGGTCGTAGCCGATATCCAGAAAGACCTTCGCGTGTCTGACCGCCTCGGCGTCGGCCCGCGGCAAGACGGCCTCGTCCGGATCGTCGATCCGGGGCAGGCCAACGGCACGTTGCAGGCGCTGCAGCACATCGAGTTCGATGCCGGTTGCCGCGCAGATCTCGCGCGCGGACACCAGCGTTCCATCATCACCGAGCACCCGATAGGCGGGCAGCATCACCGGCGCGGCCGCCGACGCCTGGATGTGCTCGAGACTGAACCCACGCTCGAGTAGCCAGGAGATCAGCTCCGCGCGGTCTTGGCGTGCGGTCCCCTCAAGCCCGTCGAGCAGGCCTGACGCCTCGATATCGACGTCTGCGGCCATAGCGCTCACTCTATTGGAAACCCGCGGCCGTGAGCGGGACCAGCGCCGCGCACCTGGGCCCGCCCGGCCCCGGATTTCCAGCGGACACAGGCTATTCAGAGGGTGGCGGGCCTCAGCCCTGTGCGGCCTCCAGCGCGGCGTTGAGCGTCTTGCTGGGCCGCATGACCGCGGTTGTCTTCTCGTTGTCCGGCGCGTAGTAGCCGCCGATGTCAACCGCCTCGCCCTGCGCTTCGGCGAGTTCGGCCACGATGGCCTCCTCGCCATCGGCCAGCGCCTTGGCGAGCTTGGCGAAGTGTTCGGCAAGTTCCGCGTCGTCGGTCTGCTCGGCAAGTTCTTGGGCCCAGTACAGGGCGAGATAGAACTGGCTGCCCCGGTTGTCGAGCTCACCGGTCTTGCGTGAGGGGCTCTTGTTGTTGCCCAGCAGCTTGCCGATTGCGTCATCAAGAGTCCTGGCCAGAATCTTGGCCCGGTCATTGCCGATCTTGATGCCCATGTCTTCCAGGCTGGCTCCCAGGGCGAGGAACTCGCCAAGCGAATCCCAGCGCAGGTGATTCTCCTCGACCAGCTGCTTGACGTGCTTGGGCGCTGAGCCTCCGGCGCCGGTTTCATACATCCCGCCGCCGGCCATCAGGGGCACGATGGACAACATCTTGGCGCTGGTGCCCAGCTCCAGGATTGGGAACAGGTCGGTCAGATAGTCACGCAGAATGTTGCCGGTCGCGGCAATGGTGTCCAGCCCGCGAATCAGGCGTTCCAGGGTGTACCGCATGGAACGCACCTGAGACATGATCTGGATGTCCAGACCTTCGGTGTGGTGATCCCTCAGGTACGTCTTGACCTTCTTGATGAGTTCGTTCTCGTGCGGACGGTACGGGTCCAGCCAGAACAGCACCGGCATGCCCGAATTGCGGGCGCGGGTGACGGCCAGTTTGACCCAGTCGCGGATCGGCGCGTCCTTGACCACACACATGCGCCAGATATCGCCGGCCTCGACATCCTGGGTGAGCAGCACCTCGCCGGTGTCAAGGTCGACGATGTTGGCGACGCCGTCCTCGGGAACCTCGAAGGTCTTGTCGTGTGAGCCGTATTCCTCGGCCTGTTGCGCCATCAGGCCGACGTTGGGGACCGTGCCCATCGTTGTCGGATCGAACTGTCCGTTGGTCTTGCAGAAGTTGATGATTTCTTGGTAGATCCGCGAGAACGTGGACTCCGGGTTGACCGCCTTGGTGTCTTTGAGCTTTCCGTCGGCGCCGTACATCTTGCCGCCGGCCCGGATCATCGCCGGCATCGAGGCGTCCACGATGACGTCGCTGGGGGAATGGAAATTGGTGATTCCGCGGGCGGAATCCACCATCGCCAGCTCGGGGCGGTGCTCGTGGCAACGATGCAGGTCGTCGATGATCTCATCGTGCTGGGAGGCCGGCAGGGTCTCGATCTTGCTGTAGAGATCTGACAACCCGTTGTTGACGTTGACACCCAATTCGTCGAACAGCTTCTGGTGCTTGGCGAAGGCGTCCCGGTAGAAGGTCTTGACGGCGTGGCCGAAGACGATGGGATGGCTGACCTTCATCATCGTCGCCTTGACGTGCAGGGAGAACATCACGCCGGTCTTGTAGGCATCCTTGATCTGCTCTTCATAGAACTCGCACAAGGCCTTCTTGCTCATGAACATGCTGTCGATGATGTCGCCGTCATCCAGCGAGACCTCGGGCTTGAGTACCAGCGTCTGGCCGTCCTTGGTCACCAGTTCCATCTTCACCTTGTGCGCGCGGTCCAGCGTTATCGACTTCTCACCGGCATAGAAGTCGCCGTGTCGCATGTGGGCGACGTGTGTACGCGAAGCCATCGACCATTCACCCATGCTGTGCGGGTGCTTGCGGGCGTACTCTTTGACCGCATTGGGCGCCCGACGGTCCGAGTTGCCTTGGCGCAGAACCGGGTTCACCGCACTGCCCAAGCACCTGGCGTAGCGCTCCATGAGCGCCTTTTCCTCGTCGGTCTTCGGGTCGGCCGGATAGTCCGGAATCGCGTACCCCTTGTCTTGCAGCTCCTTGATCGCGGCCTTGAGCTGGGGCACCGATGCGCTGATGTTGGGCAGCTTGATGATGTTGGTGTCCGGGTCCTGCGTCAGCTCGCCCAGCTCGGCCAGATTGTCCGGGACCCGCTGCTCGTCGGTGAGGTAGTCGGGAAATTCGGCCAGGATGCGTGCGGCCACCGAGATGTCACTGGTCTTGATCTCAATGCCAGCGGGCTCGGCAAAAGCCCGCACTATGGGCAGGAAAGCGTAGGTCGCCAGCAGTGGCGCCTCGTCGGTCAGCGTGTAGATGATGGTCGGCTGCTCGGCGCTCATGTGTATCTCCCGGCGTCACTGTCGGTTCGGTTTCGAGGTTCTCTGCGTTGTAGGTGCGGCTACCAGTATCGCGGATCGGCGTCCTCGGCAGACAGCCCGCTGCGGCTCGGCGGCATACAGCTTGTCGCCTGCACTGATATCTGCGACTTCTCCTCAAGCCTAGTGTGGGCCGCGTTCGGGCCCGGGCGGCATGGGTGGGCAAGGTGGGCAAGGTGGGCCACGCGCCGATCATGGCGGTTCTCGGCGGAGGCGGCAATAGCGGCCGGCAAGGCGTACGTAGGAGTTTTGCTAGTGGGTTATCAGATTTCCGCGCATGCGACGGTCGGATTACTGCTCGAATTGGGTTCAGCACATCATGTGGAAAGTGTGTCGGAGTGAACTATTTTGGGGCTGAATTTGGCCACTAACCAGGTGACTAGGTCCTGTCTGCTAATTGCGGACGCGGTGGTAGGTGATGATGGCGGCCAGGGTGGCACCGCCGAGGTAGGTCAGGGCGTATTTGTCGTAGCGGGTGGCGACCGCGCGCCAGTGTTTGAGCCGGTTGAAGCTTCGCTCGACGGTGTTGCGGTGCTTGTAGATTCGGCCTGAGAACCCCGGAGGCCGTCCTCTGTTGCGGCCTTTGGCTTTGCGGCGGGTGATCTGGTCGCTGCGCTCGGGGATGGTATGGGCGATCTTGAGCCGGCGCAGCTGTGCCCGCGTCGAGTCATGGGAGTACGCCTTGTCCGCCAGCAGGCGATACGGGGCGTATGAGTTGCTGCACCGGGCGGCCAGCAGTGGCCAAAGCATCGGATTATCACCGGCTTGACCGGCCGACAGTGCCAGGGTGACCGGACTGCACAGCTGGTCGGTCAAGGCGTGGATCTTGGTAGTCAGCCCGCCGCGGGAGCGCCCAATGGCGTGGTCATCGGGCTCATCGAGATATTTCTTGTAATTCGACAGATCCCCTGTGCGGCGCCCGGGCGCTCCGGCTGCGTGTTGGTGGGCGCGCACACTGGTCGAATCGACCGACAACAGTGCGCCCAGGTCGGCGTCCTCGGCGTCGAGGTCAGAGGCGATCGCCGCGAAGATCCGCGCGTAGATGCCATCGACCGACCAGCGTAGATGCCTCTCGGCCACCGATTGCCAGGGACCGAAGTGCTCGGGCAGGTCACGCCACGGAGATCACGTACGGTAACGCCAGATAATGCCCTCCAGAGTACGTCGATGATCGTTCCACGGCCGGCCACGCCGCCGCCCCGCAGGCAACACCGCCACGATCAGCGACCACAAATCATCAGAAATCGCATGCGTCCGCATCACCCAAACAGCATCAGCCAAAACACCATTCACATTAAGCAGACACGCCCTAGCCCACCAGCAGCCAATGACGAACACACGCAAAAGGATCCACGAATGACGACATCGAAGAATCCAGTCACTGTCGATGCCCCTGTCCTGGCGGCTGCCGGGGACGCGCTGCGGGGCCTCTCGTTTCCGTCACCGCCGAAGCCGCCGATCGGGCTGGAAATGGACTACGCGGTGATCGCGGCCAATGAGGTGCTGCCGCACATCTACTTCGCGGTGAAAGACGTGCTCAACACCGCTCAATCCACCCTGCACCAGTTGGGGGCCAACATCGTCACCGCGGCCAACACCTATACGAACACCGACAAAACGCTGGGTGAGCAGCTCAGCCAGTACAAGTTCCAACCGCCGGCGGCCGCGAATCCGGCGCCGGCGGGTACTGGCGTCGAGGACTGACGCAAACATGACGAGACGTCCAGATGTGCAGGTGGTGCCCAAAGACCTGACGCCGACGGGCGCCGAGTTGGAGGTGCTGAGGGCGGCGGAAGTCCTGACCCTTTCGGGCGACACGTGGCGGAGCTCCTGTGCGCGCGGAAGCCAAGCGCCGCAACAACTTGCGCAGGGTTTCGAGCGGGCGGCCAAGAACTATCGGGGGACCGACCGAGTGGCCCTGGTCTGGCGTGCATACCTGCAAGAGGTGCTGGAATCCGCCGACCCGCAGATGCCAGCCGAACTCGATGAGCGGCTGGCTCGAGCGCTGCCGCACTTGCACGGCATTCTGTCGGCCTTGGCCGACGTGATCGATGAGGATTTTCAGATCGTGAGAGGTGGCTAGGCGATGCCGCAAATAGTCAAGAAACCGGACACCCCCAACTCGGAGGCGATGCTCGAACCGAACGGGTGGCCGAACGTGTACGAGCTCGACCTGATCAACCAGGCTCGCGATTACTTCATGGCACACAAGCAACTGAGCGAAGTGCACTCGGCTTGTCTCAAGCAGATGAGCGAGATGTTCACCAAGGATGTCTGGTCGGGAGATGCTGCGGAGGCCGCCCACGCCAAGCTCAGCGACTTCAGCTCGCGGCTGGAAACCGTGGTCAAACAGCTGTTGGGCGTATACATCTGGTATGGCGACATGGCCGCGCTGCTCATGACGGTCAAGAAGCGAATCTGCATGCTCGTCATAGAGACTGAAGCGGAGGTGGACGAACTGGAGGCCTCCGCGGAGGAAAACCCCGCCGCGCCCCTTCAGATCATGGCGCTGCTCGCTGAGGCCAACGCGTCGAACACCGCCATGGTGGTTACCGTCGCAACGGCGCTGCAGACGGGCTTGGGATTGATCCCGGAGGACCTGTTCCCGGCGATCGATATGAACTCACCCGCGGATTACCTCCCCGATCTCGACCCGCCGCTACCGCCGCTACCCGCGCCGATCTCCAACAACATCCCCAAACCGATAAGGCCACTACTGGGCCAGCAAGAACAGGCTTCGGACTCGACGTCATCGGACACCGTGCAACCCACGTCGGGGAGCACGCCGGCAGCCACCTCGGTGCCGACCTCGGGTGCGACGGCCGCGTTGAGCCCGCTGTCGAGTCTGAGTTCACTGTCGTCGATGGCGTCGATGGCGTCGATGTCGGGTGCGGGAATGTCGGGATCCTCGGCGGCCGACCCTCAAGGGCCGCCTTCCTCGGAGCCGGACACGTCGGCAGCCGAGCCGGCCGCTGCACCGGTGCCCACCGGTGGGGGGTGGCGCGCACCCGGGTGGACAAGGGATCCGGCCCCAGTTCTTGGGGCCGCAGATCGGGGCGAGTTCCCCACTGCCGCAGGCTGATCCGGCGGCCGCCGCGGCGGGCGCTTCGTCAGCCTCGGCGGCACCGACGACATCGTTTGCGTCGGGGGGTGCCGCCGCGGGGCCGGGCGTGCGTTCGAGTGCTCCGGTAGCCGGCACCCGATCGGGTCGAACGCCCATCACACCGGCAGCAGACAAGTCAGCGGACAAGGCCCCGGTGCACGCCCGATCCACTGCGGATGGGGACTTCGCCGGCACCGCCGAGACGATGGATGCTGATGCGCTGGTGGCGATTCCGGTGGCCGCCGCGCTGGCGGAACGTGATGCGATCGCTGCGGCCTCGACGCCACGCACCAGCGAGGCGCCCGATCCATTGGCCCTGGCCCGACGCATCGCCGCGGCGCTGAACGCACCCGATGTCGGCGGCACCGATGATTTCGGGTTCTTCTGGGTCACCGCTGTGACCGCCGACGGTGAGATCGTGGTGGCCAACAGCTACGGGCTGGCCTACATCCCAGACGGGGTGCACCTGCCCGCAGCGGTGCACATGGCCAGCAGCGACCGGGGGATCGCCGCCAGCGAGCGGGCCCGCTGGGCCACCTACCCGGTGATGGCCGTGCAGGGCTGGGCCGCCCATCACAACGCCACGCTGCGCGCGATCATCGCCACCGAAGAACAGCTGGCCAACTGCGATCCCGGCGTGCCGAAGATTCTGCTGCAACTCGACGAGATCCCCGACACCGGCCAGATGGGCGGTCGAACTCGGCTGGAGGTGGTGGACCCACGCGCAGCCAAGCGCCTGGCAGCGACCGTTGATGCGCGTCTGATCGACTTGTTACCCGCCGCACCGGTGGATGCCAATGCGCCGGTCGATCGACGCCACAGGTTGTGGTTCGAGGTACTCAAACCGATGGGCAGCGAGTGCGCGGGCCGCGAGATTGCGCACGTGGCCGAGTTCTACAACTACGCGGCCCACAGCCAAGAGATTCTACTTTGGCGGGCACACAACGCCGCCGACGCCCACGCCCAGCGCGCTGCGGTGACCGACTGGCTGTACTGGCTGTACATCACCGCGCAACTCGACAGCGCACAAGCAATCGCTGCCTGATGGGGGTCGGCTGCTCACGCCCTGGCCGAGCCGGCACTCGGCCAGGGTGTGAGTGGGCAAGGTGGTCCCTCGGGGCGCAGCTGACCGCGTCAACCATCGGAGGTAGCTAAGCGATGCCCATCCCAAGACCGACCACTGCCGACGCCCCGGCGATGCTCGAACCTGACGGATGGCCCGGCATTGAGGAAGACCTCGTGTCGGACCTGGCGGTGACGTTGCGCCGCACGTGCGCGCAGCTCGAAGACGTGGGGGAGGCGTGCTGGGAGGCGGGGGCGCTTTTTGAGGATGGTCGCTGGCAGGGCCCGGCCGGTGCCGCGGCCGCTGTGAGGTTCGAGGAAATCCTGGAACAGATGAGGTCCGTGCTGGCCGCTCTCGCACTTGTCACCGACTGGCACTTCGATGTGTGCGAATTCGCCACGGAGGTCAAGGATGATATCTTCGCCGGCGTCCTCAGCACTCAAGCGCTGATCGAGGCGACACGGGAGGCCCAACCCGAAGCGGTCCCGCCGTTGATCGCGGCGCAGCATGTGAGCAACATCTTGAAGGTCAGCGGGCTCGGCCTGCACATTGGGGCCGATGGCACGGTGCTGCTGGCCGAGATCTGAGCGGCACAGATCAAGATCGCCAACGGGATCCGCACACCAGGTCTCCACCAAGTCCGAAGAGCCGGTCAACGCCGGACCGGATTAGGGCGTGTCTGCTTAATGTGAATGGTGTTTTGGCTGATGCTGTTTGGGTGATGCGGACGCATGCGATTTCTGATGATTTGTGGTCGCTGATCGTGGCGGTGTTGCCTGCGGGGCGGCGGCGTGGCCGGCCGTGGAACGATCATCGACGTACTCTGGAGGGCATTATCTGGCGTTACCGTACGGGATCTCCGTGGTGTGACCTGCCCGAGCACTTCGGTCCCTGGCAATCGGTGGCCGAGAGGCATCTACGCTGGTCGGTCGATGGCATCTACGCGCGGATCTTCGCGGCGATCGCCTCTGACCTCGACGCCGAGGACGCCGACCTGGGCGCACTGTTGTCGGTCGATTCGACCAGTGTGCGCGCCCACCGACACGCAGCCGGAGCGCGCTCCGGGCGCCGCACAGGGGGATCTGTCGAATTACAAGAAATATCTCGATGAGCCCGATGACCACGCCATTGGGCGTTCCCGCGGCGGGCTGACTACCAAGATCCACGCCTTGACCGACCAGCTGTGCAGTCCGGTCACCCTGGCACTGTCGGCCGGTCAAGCCGGTGATAATCCGATGCTTTGGCCATTGCTGGCCGCCCGGTGCAGCAACTCATACGCCCCGTTTCACCTGCTGGCGGACAAGGCGTACTCCTATGACTCGACGCGGGCACAGCTGCGCCGGCTCAAGATCGCCCATACCATCCCCGAGCGCAGCGACCAGATCACTCGCCGCAAAGCCAAAGGCCGCAACAGAGGACGGCCTCCGGGGTTCTCAGGCCGAATTTACAAGCACCGTAACACCGTCGAGCGAAGCTTCAACCGGCTCAAACACTGGCGCGCGGTCGCCACCTGCTACGACAAATACGCCCTGACCTACCTCGGCGGTGTCACCCTGGCCGCCATCATCACCTACCACCGCGTCCGCAATTAGCAGACAGGACCTAGTCAGCTGGCGCGCGTCCGCCCGGCCGGGGTGACCTACCTGCCGGCCGCATCGGCCTCTTGGTAGGCGCGGGCCGCGGCAGCCATATCATTCGACAGCTGGAAAAGAGCCTTTTGGATAGCCAGCAGCCTCGCGTTCAACGTTCCCAACATGGCCGGCGAAAGCCGATTGAAGTGTACTGATGCCGGATCAGTTCTGATCGCAAGGACTCCCGGCGGAATCCTCGGAAAGTCAGCTGCGTTACTGATCGCGAACAGCTCACCCGCCGCAGTCCGCAGGCTGGGGATACTGACGGTCAGAGGGGAGGTCATTGCTGGATCCCTTTGGTTGTCTTCGGCGTTGGGCGTTGGTAGGTGGAGTGATTGACCGCTGCCGGCTTGGCTGGTTAGTAGTCTAGTGCTTCGCGTAGTGCGGCGGCGCGTAGTGCTGCGGCACTACGCGAAGCACTGGGCTGTTGAGCGGCCAAGATGGCAATCCGCTATGGGTTAGATCTCAATATCCCCACTGTCAACGATCGTTGAATAAACTGGTTGGCATGCCCGTGAAGACGCGAGACGCAACCGCCACCCGGTCAGCGATCCTGGTCGCCGCACAGTCCCAGTTCGGGGAGAACGGGTTCGAGCGAACAACCATCCGATCGGTGGCCAAGGCCGCCGGGGTCGATCCGGCGCTGGTCATGCACTACTTCGGCAGCAAGGCGGGGCTCTTCACGGCAGCCACCCGATTCGACATCAAATTCCCGGATCTCTCGGGCATCCCAATGGACCGCATCGCCGACGCGCTGCTGCCCAATTTCCTGCGGGTTTGGGGGCCCCGGGGGGCATTCCTCCCGCTGCTGCGCGCGGCCGCGTCCAACCGTGACGCGGCGGACGCGCTGGTCGAGGTATTCGTCGACCGGGTCGGTCCAGCGCTATCGGCGATCGTGCCGGACCGGGGGCCCGAACGCGCCGCGCTGGTGGCAGCGCAAATGGTCGGTGTGGCGACGGCCCGCTACGTAATCGGCCTCCCGCCGTTGCTGCACATGGACGACGAGGAGCTCATCAGATGGCTGCGGCCGGTGATCGTGCATTACCTGACCGACCCCGCGCCGTGACGACCGTTTCCGGATCCGAACTTGCCCGAGCCGGCTTCCCCGTTGCGCTGCCGGTGGGCTATTCGATGGCGGCGTGGGTGCCGGCGCGACGCCCGGAAAACACGCAATCTGCGATGGACAGCCCGCTGACATAGGAGTTGGAGCAGATGCCGGTTGCCGTGCGACCCGCACCGAACAAACCGGGAATCGCCGCACCGGACGCGTCGAGCACGGCTCCGGTCTGTTCATCGACCTTGATCCCGCCGAGGGTCAGGATCGGGGTGGGGTTGAGCAGGCTGGGCCGAACCGAGATGTTCAGCAGGGTGAAAGGAGCGCGGGCTACCCGGCGCACAAATTCCGCGGGCTTACCGGCGGGGTCTGTCGCTGCGGCGTCGATTGCGCTGTTGTGCGCGTCGACGGTGGCCTGCAGGCCGTCGGGATCGACGCCCGCCTTGCGCGCCACGCGCGCCAGCGTCTCGGGCCTCACCGAATCGGCGACCATCAATGCCGCGGCTTGAGCGCGCTGAAACCACAACGGCTGCTTGAGCATCTGGCGCCGAGCTTCATTCATCAGGTCCGCATCGGCGACCAGCCATGCCCTGGCGTTGTGATCTTGCACCAAGGCTTTGCCGACCGCAGCGCCGTACCGACTCTCGTCGATGACGCGTTGACCTTGCTGGTCGACCATGACGGTGCTGATGAATGCGCTCGGTGGCGTGATGAAGCGCCATGCCGACACGTTGTCCATCCGTTCGGTGACCGCTCCCACACTCTGTGCCAGCGCAATACCGCTGCCGTCATCACCGCTGGTGCCGAGTTGAAGCCCGGTCACGTAACGCGGGGCATACCGTTTGATCCATTCGCTGTTGGCGATGAAGCCACCGGCACACACGACCACCCCTCGGCGTGCCCGGATCTGAACCGCGCGGGCGTAGCGTCGCTCGAGGGCACGCAGGCGGCGCTCCATCAAGTTTCGCAGCGGCGGATAGTAGATCCCGGGCTTGGTGGACACCGCCGCCAACGCGGCATACGTCCGCCGAATACGGGGTGGCGCATCGTGCATCGTCATCGCTTCGATTCCGGTCACCCGACCCGTCGAGTCCTGCAGCAGCTTTGTCACCTTGGTGTGGGGGTAGAACTGAACACCAAGGGAGAGTGCGGCTTTGGCCAGTGGCGCATACAGCTGCTTGCCCGAGGTGCCTTTTCCCTTGACCCGGTGTCCGCGCTGGACGGGCGGAGTGTGGCTGCGAAACGCCCCGGAATTCTCGCTACCCGAGTGGTAGAGGTAGTAGTGATTATTCGGAAACGAGGTTTTGTAGGGACAAACGGTGGAGTCGAAAGGCACGCCGTAGTTGCTCAGCCAGTCGATCATTTCGGGGCTACTGCGCACGAATGATTCCAGGGTCGACTCGCTGACCGCATCTGCGACTTCCAGGCGGAGATAGGTCAGCATCTGTTCGAAGCTGTCGCGCACACCGGCTTGCTGCTGGACCGCCGTACCACCGCCGGCATAGATGATGCCGCCCGATATCGCGGTTGCGCCACCACCATTAGCCCGATCCAGCGCCACCACCTGCACGCCCTGTTCGCGTGCCGTGATGGCAGCGGACACACCTGCCGCGCCAAAACCGATCACGACTACGTCGGTGGATTCGACAATGTGCTCCGGTGTGTCATCAGCCATGCGGCTACCCCAATCAGTCTTCGCTTGCCGGCGCGGGTGACTGTAACAGGTGCCAATGCGCGGCGAAGGGGATCGAGGCGGGCTGCACCGGCGGCATGGGGAGCGACCGAAACGTCCTCAGCACTCGACGATGTTGACGGCCACGTTGATGGCCAGGCCGCCGGCCGAGGTCTCCTTGTACTTGGCGTGCATGTCGGCGCCGGTAGCCCGCATGGTGTCGATCACCTGGTCAAGGGTCACGCGGTGGAAACCGTCACCCCGCAGCGCCATTCGGGCGGCGTTGATGGCCTTACCCGCGGAGATCGCGTTGCGCTCGATGCAGGGGATCTGCACCAGCCCGGCGATGGGATCGCAGGTCAGGCCAAGGCTGTGTTCCATGGCAATCTCGGCGGCGTTCTCCACTTGCCGCGGCGTGCCACCGAGGACCTCCGCCAGTCCGGCGGCGGCCATCGCGGCCGCGGAGCCGACTTCGCCCTGACAGCCCACCTCGGCCCCGGAAATCGACGCCCGCTCCTTGAATAGGGATCCGATGGCGCCCGCGGTCAGCAGAAAACGAACCGTGGCGTCCTCGGAGTCCGCGTTACCGGCTTGCGTGTAGTGGGCGGCGTAATGCAGAACGGCGGGCACAATGCCGGCAGCACCGTTTGTTGGCGCCGTGACGACGCGGCCGCCGGAAGCGTTCTCCTCATTGACGGCCAGCGCAACCAGGTTGACCCAATCCTCGGCGAATTCGGGTTTGCGGTTCGGGTCTTCGGCGTTCAAGCGCTCATACCAGCTTTTCGCGCGACGCCGCACCTGCAGGCTGCCAGGGAGTAAACCGTCGCGCGAAATGCTCTGCTGTTCGCACTCCACCATGACGTCGCGTAGGTGCAGCAGACCGCTTCGGACGTTTTGTGCACTGCGACGGCATGATTCGTTGCGTAGTGCCACCTCGCTGATCGAGATGCCGAATTGGTCGCAGATGTCGAGCAACTCCTGGCCTGAGGAGTACGGCAGGGGGGTGCGACATGAATGGCGGTCGTCGCTGTGATCGGAACCCGCTGTGACGATAAAGCCGCCGCCGACAGAGAAGTAGGTCTCGGTGGCCAGCACCCGCCCCCCGGAATCGGTGGCGGTCAGCGTCATCCCGTTGGGGTGGGTGGGCAAGACGACGTCGGGATGCAGCTTGACGTCCCCCTCGGTAAGGGGGACCGCCACGGTGCCGTCGATCCGGGTGACCCCGGACTCGGCGATTTCGGCGAGCCGGCGCTCCTTGGCTTCGCTGCTGATCGCCTCGGGCTGAAAGCCTTCCAGGCCGAGTAGTACCGCGGACATGGTGCCGTGGCCCGCGCCGGTGGCCGCGAGCGAGCCGAAGAGATCGATTTGTACCGCGGCGACGGCATCGCGCTGCCCTGCGCTGCGCAGCGCAGCGATGAACTCGTTGGCCGCGCGCATCGGGCCCACGGTGTGGGAACTGGAGGGCCCGATGCCCACGGTGAAGAGTTCGAAAACGCTGATCGTCATGGCTTGTGCAGTTCCGGGTACAGCGGATAGGTCGCGGCGAGCTCCTGGACCTGCTTGCGCAGCTCACCCAGCTGGTCGTCGTCAGCAGCGGTCAGTGCCGCCGCGACGATGTCGGCTACGGCACCGAAGTCGTCGTGGGAGAAGCCGCGCGAGGCCAGCGCGGGGGTGCCGATGCGCAGCCCGGAGGTGACCATCGGGGGCCGCGGATCGAATGGGACGGCGTTGCGGTTGACCGTGATGTCGACGGCGGCGAGCCGGTCCTCGGCCTGCTGGCCATCAAGGTCGGCGTTGCGCAGGTCGACCAGTACCAGGTGAACGTCGGTTCCGCCGGTCAACACGGTGATGCCCCGTTCGGCGACATCGGGCTGGTTCAACCGATCGGCGAGGATTCGGGCACCGTCTAGGCAACGCTGTTGGCGCTGCACGAATTCGGGCTGCGCAGCCATTTTGAAGGCGGTGGCCTTCGCGGCGATGACGTGTTCGAGCGGCCCGCCCTGCTGGCCGGGGAACACCGCGGAGTTGATCTTCTTGGCGATGGCCGCATCGTTGGACAAGATGATGCCGCCGCGCGGCCCACCCAGCGTCTTGTGCGTGGTGGAGGTGACGACGTGCGCGTGCGGCACCGGGCTGGGGTGCAGGCCGGTGGCGACCAGGCCGGCGAAATGTGCCATGTCGACCATCAGCACGGCACCGACCTCGTCGGCGATCTCACGGAATCGGGCGAAGTCCAACTGCCGGGGGTATGCCGACCAGCCCGCGATGATCATCTTGGGCTGGTGATCGCGGGCTGCTTGAGCGATGGCATCCATGTCAATGAGGTAGTCGTCTTTGGACACCTCATAGGCCGCGACGTTGTAGAGCTTGCCGGAGAAATTGATTCGCATCCCGTGGGTGAGGTGGCCGCCGTGAGCCAGCGAGAGCCCGAGAATGGTGTCGCCGGGATTGAGCAACGCGTGCATGGCGGACGCATTGGCAGTCGCACCCGAATGTGGTTGCACGTTGGCGTATTCGGCGCCGAAGAGCGCTTTGACGCGGTCGATGGCCAATTGCTCCACACCGTCGACGAATTCGCAGCCGCCGTAGTAGCGCCGGCCCGGGTAGCCCTCGGCGTACTTGTTGGTCAAGACCGAGCCTTGGGCCTGCATCACCGCCAGCGGTGCGTAGTTCTCCGAGGCGATCATTTCCAGCCCGGTTTCCTGGCGGTTGAGCTCGCTGTCGATCAGGGCCGCGATGTCGGGGTCGAAGGTGCTTAGGGATTCGTTGAGGATGTTCACAAGCTTAGTCCGTTCTGTCCGGCGTATTCGCTGGCGGTCAACAGCTCTCCTACGGCCGTCGGCTGCACGGAGTACAGCCAACCCGCGCCGTAGGGCTCGGTGGCGATGGTTGCCGGGTCATCGACGGCGGCGGTGTTGACCTCGACGATCTGACCGCTGGCGGGGGCGATCAAATCCGAAACGGTCTTTGTCGATTCCACTTCCCCGCAGGACTCGCCCGCGGAGACTGTCTCGCCGACCTCGGGCAGTTGCACGAAGACGAGGTCGCCGAGGGCTTCAACAGCAACCGAGGTGATGCCGACGCGGACGGGACCGTCGGGTGTGGCCGCACCGGGTGCGATGTCGATCCACTCATGGTCGGCGGTGTAGCTGCGGTCGCCAGGTATTTTGCGGTCGGTCATGGTCGCCTTTCTTGGGATGCGTGGGCGGTCGCGATGGTCATGAGGATCAGGCTGGGCGCGGTCGCACGTAGAACGGTGTCGCGACTACCCGGAAGTGTTCCATGCTGCCCCGGATATCCACGGCGACAATAGAATCAGTGTCTACCGTGCCGGCTTCGACATAGCTGATCGCGATCGGGTAGCCCAGCGTGGGAGAAAGAGCCCCCGACGTGACCGTCCCGATCTGCCGCTGGCCGTCCTCGGTGTACACCGCATATCCGGCCCGAGCGGCGCGCATGCCGAGTCCCTGCAGGCCGATTAGCGTGCGTCGCGGTCCCTGCGCGGCCAGTTCGGCGAGGGCATCGCGGCCGACGAAGTACTTCTCGAGTCGTACCGTTCGGCCCAGTCCCGCGTCGTAGGGGCTGGTCTCCAGCGAGAGTTCATGGCCGTAGAGCGCCATACCGGCTTCCAGCCGCAGCGTGTCGCGGCAGGCCAATCCGGCCGGGATGACGCCGTCGGCGCTACCGGCGTCGAGTAGCAGGTGCCAGACCGGGGCGGCGTGCGCGTTGTCGACGTAGAGTTCGAATCCGTCTTCGCCGGTGTATCCGGTGCGGGCCAGCAGCACTGGTATCTCGCCCAGCTGTATTTGCGTGGCCGCGTAGTACTTGAGCTCGGTGACCGTGGCCCGGTCGGCCTCGGCGACCACCTTGCACAGCACCCGCTCGGCGACGGGTCCCTGCAACGCGATGAGCGCGGTGTCCTGGGAGCGGTCGGTGACCGTGGCGTCGAATCCGGCGGCCCGTTGGACCAGCGCTTCGTAGACGGCCGCCACGTTGGCGGCGTTGGCAACGACGAGGAAATTGTCCTCGGCGAGCCGATATGCCACCAGGTCATCGATCACACCGCCGTCCTCCCGGCACAGCAGTGAGTACTTGGCCTTTCCTACCTTGAGGCCGGAGAACGCGCCCACCAACGCGTAGTCCAGGGCGGCCGCGGCCCCGGGACCGAGGACCTCGATTTCGCCCATGTGCGACAGATCGAACAATCCGGCGGCGCTGCGCACGGTGTGATGTTCGGTGAGCTCGCTGCCGTAGCGCACCGGCATTTGCCAGCCGGCAAAGTCGGTGAAGCGGGCACCCAGCTCATGGTGCTGCTGCAGCAATGGAGTGGCCGGTGTGATTCTGCTGGTCGTCATGTCTATTCCCTTGCTGGTCAAAGTACTTGAAGTGACGCGGATTTCGGCGGCAACGTTGACTCGAAGGCCGCTGGCGACGGGCACGAGCAGACCAGGTTGCGATCGCCGTGTACGCCATCGATGCGCCGCACCGGAGGCCAGTACTTGTCGGTGACCAGCCAGGGCGCCGGGAATGCGGCCACACTGCGCGGGTACGGCAGGTCCCAGGTATCTGCACACACCATTTCGGCGGTGTGTGGGGCTTGGCGCAGTGGGCTGGCCTCCAAGGGCCACTCGCCCCACATGACCAGGTCGATTTCGCCGCGGATGGCGACCATCGCATCGACGAACCGGTCGAGCTCGGCCAGATCTTCGGACTCGGTCGGTTCCACCATCAGCGTGCCGCTTACCGGAAACGCCAGTGTGGGGGCGTGGAATCCGTAGTCGATGAGCCGCTTGGCGACGTCCTCTGCGGTCACTCCGGAGCGGCGGGTCAATTCCCGCAGATCCAGAATGCACTCGTGGGCGACCAATCCGTGTGGACCGGTGTAGAGCACCGGGTAGTGGTCGTTGAGCCTGGCGGCTAGGTAGTTGGCTGACAGCACGGCCGACTTGGTGGCCGTGGCCAGGCCGTCGGGACCCATCAGAGCGATATAGGCCCAGGTGATCGGCAAGATCCCAGCTGATCCGTAGTTCGCCGCCGCCACCGACGAGTCACTGGTGTCCTGGTGCGGGTCGTCCGGCAGGAACGGGGCCAGGTGCGCCCGCACCGCGACCGGGCCCACACCGGGTCCACCCCCGCCGTGCGGAATGCAGAATGTCTTGTGCAGGTTCAGATGTGAGACGTCGCCGCCGAAATGGCCCGGCCGCGCGATTCCCACCAGCGCGTTGAGGTTGGCGCCGTCGATGTACACCTGGCCGCCCGCCTTGTGCACCAGATCGCAGACGGTGGTGACGTCGGGCTCGTAGACACCATGGGTGGACGGGTAGGTGAGCATGATGGCCGCCAGCTCCGCTGAATGGGTGCTGATCTTGGCGCGCAGGTCGGCTAGGTCGATGCTGCCGTCGGCGGCGGTGGCCACCACGACCACCTGCATGCCGGCCAGCACCGCCGAGGCCGCGTTGGTGCCATGAGCCGACTGTGGAATCAGACAGATTCGGCGTTGCTGCTCGCGGCGGCTGGCGTGGTAGCCGTGAATGGCGAGCAGGCCGGCGAGTTCGCCCTGGGATCCCGCGTTGGGCTGCAGCGAGACGCGGTCGTAGCCGGTGATCTCGGCCAGCCAGCGCTCGAGATCGGCGATCAGCTCCCGATATCCCGTGGTCTGCGCAATCGGGGCGTGCGGGTGGATGGCCGCGAATTCCGGCCAGCTGATCGGGGCCATTTCGACCGCGGAGTTGAGCTTCATGGTGCACGAACCCAGCGGGATCATGGTGCGGTCCAGGGCCAGGTCGCGATCCGAGAGCTTGTGCAGGAACCGCATCATGGCGGTCTCGGAGCGGTGTTCGTGGAATACGCCGTGCTGCAGGTAGGGCGTTGTCCTGAGCAACTCCGAGCCCAGGGGTGATCGGCTCGGCGCGATGCGTTCGACATCGAAGGCCTTGAGCACCAAAGTGATGACCTCGGTGGTGGTGGTCTCGTCGCAGCTGATTCCGACATGGTCAGAACCCGCACGTCGCAGATTGATGCCGAGGCTTTCCGCGCGTGCGATCAATTCGCCGGCGCGGCCTGGGACTTCGACCAGCACGGTGTCGAAGAACTGGTCATTGGCCACGGTGTAACCGTGGTGGCGCAGGCTGGCCGCAATCGACACAGCATGGGCGTGAACTCGAGAAGCGATGTTGCGCAGCCCCTCCGGTCCGTGATAGACGGCGTACATCGCGGCGACGTTGGCCAGCAGTGCCTGGGCGGTGCAGATGTTGCTGGTGGCCTTGTCGCGGCGAATGTGCTGTTCGCGCGTCTGCAGGGCAAGTCGGTAGGCCGGTGCGCCGTTGACGTCCTTGGACACCCCGACCAGCCGGCCCGGCAGTGCCCGCTCCAGCCCGCTCCGGACCGCCATATACCCGGCGTGGGGGCCGCCGAAGAACAGCGGAACACCGAATCTCTGGGCCGAGCCCACCGCGATGTCGGCGCCGAGTTCCCCTGGCGGGGTCAACAGGGTCAGCGACAGCAGGTCCGCGGCGACGGTGGTCATGGCGCCCCGGGCTTTCGCGGTGGCGATCAACCGGCCCAGGTGCCGTACCGCGCCGCTGGCGCCGGGTGCTTGCAGCACGATGCCGAAGAAGTCGCCCTCGGGCAGCTTCTTTTCGATGTCAACGAGTTCGATGTCGATGCCTACCGCTGCCGCACGGGTCCGAAGCACCGACAGGGTATGGGTGAAGCAGTCGCTGTCGACCAACAGTCGTGCAGACGGGCTCTTGCTGGACCGTCGCATCAGCAGCATCGCTTCCACGACCGCTGTCGCCTCGTCGAGCACCGACGCGCCGGCCAGTGGCAGCCCGGTGAGGTCCTCGATCATGGTCTGGAAGGTCAGCAGCGCCTCGAGACGGCCCTGCGAGATCTCGGGCTGATAAGGGGTATACGCCGTGTACCAGGCCGGCGATTCGATGAGGTTGCGGCGCAGCACTTCTGGTGTCACACACGGCGAGTAGCCCTGGCTGATCATGGACACCCGGATCGTGTTGCGTTCGGCCATCGAGGCCAGATCGGTGAGCACCTGCTGTTCGGTTCGAGCCGCGGGCAGGGCCATCGGCGCGGTGTTTCGGATCCGCGCCGGCACGGCAGCATCGATGAGGTCATCGAGGCTGGGGTAGCCGACCGTGGCGAGCATGTGCGCAATCGCCGCGGGATCGGGGCCGATGTGACGGGGCACGAAACTGGAAGCGACAGCGCGACCGCCGTGCAGTTGTTCATATGTTTCAGACAAGGGGCAACTCCGGTTTCCGTGGGCCCGGATCGCACCGGGCTGGTTGCTCCCTCCCCGCTCTGTCCTGAAACCTGAGAGTCTGTGGCGCCGCCATTACAGCGACGTCGTACACCTTCGGTAAGGCACGGTCAAGGTGACCGATCCTTGTCTCCAGAGTCGCCTCGGCGATGCGGTACTGGGGCCTGAGAGATTCTCGGGGAGGAGATTGCTCCTACGGCGCCTCGATAGCGAGGTTTCTCCCGCGTCGCGTCAACAGCAATGTTGTTGGCTATTTTGTTGTGACGAGCAGTCAACATACACACCGACTCGTCGTCTTGTCACTCCCCGGCAAGCATCACGAGAAATGCCCGTGAAGCGTCCTCGGTGGATCACGTAAAAATGCCCGCGAAACGGTCGATCCTTGGCAGGCATGGGAAGTGGGCTGTCGATGTCGTCTCGGGCCGAGATCACCGCGAAGTTCGCCAGGGGGTATGTGGGCGCCGAAGGCGGCAAGGGCAGATTCTGGATCAGGTGGTGGCGGTCACCGGCTGGTCGCGTGACAACGCCCGGCGGCGGTTGAGGGCGGCGGCCGCGCCGCCGGGAGCGGGTCGGCAGGTCGCCAAACGGATTTGCCGGCAACGCAATCCGAAGTACTCCTAGGATGCGCTCAAGGTGTTGCAGAAGGTGTGGGCGGCCTCAGGCGGGCAGTGCGGCCGGTATCTGGCCGCTTCCATGGCACTTCAGTTGGATGCTCTAGAACGCCACGGCGAACTGGTGGACGGCCGTGACCGTTACGGCCCGGCGGTGCGTGCCGAGCTGTTGGCGATGAGCAGCGCCACGATCGACCGCTACCTGCGCGGCGCCAAGGCCCGCGACCAGATCTCGGGTGTGTCGACGACGAAACCCTCCCCGCTGCTGCGGTCCTCGATCACCATCTGCAAAGCAGGCGATGAGGCCGAAGAATCTCCGGGGTTCTTCGAAGGCGACACCGTGGCGCACTGCGGCCCGACACTGAAAGGTGAGTTCGCCCGCACGGTGCGCAACAACGCCCACCCCCACATCCTGGGCGCCCTCAAAACCGGAATTACTAAAATCCCCTATAAGGTAACGGGTTTGGACTTCGACAACGGCACCGAATTCCTCAATAAGGCGGTCATCAAGTGGGCCGCGGACATGGAGATCTTCTTCACCCGCTCACGACCCTACAAGAAGAACGACCAGGCCACCATCGAGTCCAAAAACAACCACCTCGTGCGTCGCTACGGGTTCTACTACCGCTACGACACCGACGAAGAACGCGCCGTGCTCAACCGGCTGTGGCACCTGGTCAACGACCGGCTCAACTACCTGACCCCCACCATCAAACCCATCAGCTACGGCTGCAGCCGCGACGGTCACCGCCGCCGGCTCTACGACAAGCCCCAGACCCCCCTGGACCGGCTGCTGGCCGCCGGAGTCCTCTCAGCGGCCCAACAAACAGAGCTGCTCACCTACCGCAACAGCCTCAACCCCGCCGCGATCGCCCACCAGATCGCCGACCTGCAAGCCGCCCTGCTCAGACTCGCCAAAGACAAGACCGAACAGCTCTACCTCGCCGCCATACCCGCCGCTCTACCCGCCCTCAAAGCCGGCATCCGCATCAAAAGCAAGACCACCACCTGACCCCGATTTCGCGGGCATTCCTTACGTGATGCATGAACCAGGTTTCGCAGGCATCTTGACTCGATGCATCACGGTCAACCCGAAACGTCACGGCTTTCGGTGCACCGGAGCACGGACCGGGCATGCCCGAGGTATCGGACGGGCGAGCGCCGTCCGAGCCGGATGAGGTCGCGGTATCCAGCACGCTCAATCGGCATATCGATGACACCCTGCAGCTCGGAGCGCACAAGCTGCGGATTGTCGGAATCGTGCCCAACTCCACGGCGCTGGCAAAGATCCCAACATTTTTCTGACCACCGAGGGCCTGCAGCGGGTGGCCTACAACGGGCAACCGATGATCACGTCGATCGGGGTCGACGGCTCGCCCCGCGAGCTTCCGGAGGGCTACCAGACCTACGATCGGGAGGGCGCGGTCAACGACCTGATACGTCCGCTGAAGGTCGCCGTGAATTCAATTTCGATCGTGGCGGTCTTGCTGTGGATTGTGGCGGTGCTGATCGTCGGATCGGTGGTGTATCTCTCCGCGCTGGAGCGCATGCGCGACTTTGCGGTGTTCAAGGCGATCTGCACGCCAACGCACTCGATCATGGCGGGACTGGCGTTGCAGGCGCTGGTCGTCTCGCTGCTTGCCGCTGTTGTGGGTGTCGTCCTGTCGAAACTGCTGGCTCAGTTGTTCCCGATGATCGTCGCGGTACCTGGCGGGGCCTATCTGGCGCTACCGGTGGTGGCAATCCTGATCGGCCTGCTGGCCAGCGTCGCCGGACTCAAGCGGGTGATGACCGTGGATCCCGCACTCGCGTTTGGAGGTCCTTAGCCGGTGGGCGATCTCAGCATTCAGGACCTGGTAGTCGAGTACTACAGCGGTGGATATGCCCTTCGGCCGATCAATGGTTTGAACCTCGACGTGGAGGCCGGGTCTCTGGTCATCCTGCTCGGTCCGAGTGGATGTGGGAAGACAACGTTGCTGTCTTGCCTGGGCGGCATTCTGCGACCCAAGTCCGGGGCGATCAAGTTCGAGGACATCGATATCACCACGCTCGAAGGTACGGCGCTGGCGAAATATCGGCGAGACAAGGTGGGCATCGTCTTTCAGGCGTTCAACCTGGTGCCGAGCCTGACCGCGCTGGAGAATGTGATGGTTCCGCTGCGTTCGGCCGGGATGTCACGTGCTGCGGCGCGGGCGCGCGCCGAGGAGTTGTTGAAGCGTGTCAACCTCGAGGAGCGGATGAAACACCGGCCCGGGGACCTCAGCGGTGGGCAACAGCAGCGCGTCGCGGTTGCGCGCGCGATCGCGCTGGACCCGCCGCTGATCCTGGCCGATGAACCGACCGCACACCTCGACTTCATCCAGGTAGAGGAAGTGCTGCGGCTGATCCGCGAACTCGCCGATGGTGACCGAGTGGTCGTGGTGGCCACCCACGACAGCAGGATGGTGCCGATGGCCGACCGTGTTGTGGAGTTGACGCCCGATTTCGCGGAGACCAACCGGCCGCCCGAAGTCGTCGAATTGAAGTCCGGGGACGTGCTGTTTGAACAGAGCACGATGGGCGACCTCATCTATGTCGTATCGGCGGGTGAGTTCGAAATCGTGCACGAATTAGCCGACGGCGGCGAAGAATTGGTCAAAGTTGCCGGGCCCGGAGAATATTTCGGCGAGATGGGGGTGCTGTTTCACATGCCGCGTTCGGCAACGGTGCGGGCCCGCACCGACGCGACGGCCGTCGGCTACACGGCGCAGGCGTTTCGTGAGCGGCTCGGTATCGGCGGTATGCGCGACCTGATCGAGCACCGCGAGCTTTCCAGCGACTGATTCGGCGACGGAGCTGGCGGGTCAGCGCCGGTGCCCGGCGAAGAACTGCCAGATGGTGTCGTTCGCGTCCAACGCCGTCGACGGTTCGGGAAGACCGAGTCTCTCCAGCAGGGGGCCGCGCGTACCGCCGGGCCATTGATGGCCCGCCCCGACCACCGAGATCAATTCCACGGTGTGGCCGTCTGCGCATTCGGCGGTCACGGCTGTCACCACGCCCGCAGTGCTCGAGATGGGCGGTCCACATGCGTCGATGGCGCGCCAGGTCGCGTTCACCGAAGGCACCGACGGGCCATCCACCCGTGGCGATCCGTTGATTTTCACCGCTTGGCCGGGGCCGCCGTCATAGGGGACGCTCTGGTCTGCCGTGCCGTGGATTTGCAGCACCGAGGTCGGCCGCGGGGGTGCGCAATCGGTCACCAGCGTGCCGGCCACCGGTGCGATCGCGGCGAAGATCTCCGTTTGGCAACCCAACCGCAGCGCCATCATGGCGCCGTTGGACATGCCGGTGGCGTAAACACGCGCGGAATCTATCGGGATCTGTTTTCCGATCTCGGCAACCATGGCGGTGAGGAATCCGACGTCGTCGACATTGTTGCGCTGGGGCAGGCCGCAGCAGGTTCCAGCGTTCCAGGCCCGGTGCAGACCGTCGGGATAGGCGACCAGGAAGTGCTGCTGATCTGCCTTGTCGTTCCAGTGGTACGCGCGCTCGGCCTGCGCACCGTTGCCGAAACCGCCGTGCATCATCACCACCAGTGGGACAGCGCCGGTCAATCCCTGCGGCCGGTAGAGATTGAACGTCCGTTCGGCGCCATCCCACTGGATGCTCTGAGTGGACCGGCCCACCGGGATCGTCGCGGGTGCGGGCGCTCCAGCCGCATGCCCACCCGCGGAACATCCGCCCGTCCAGATGACGAGCAAGCCGAGGACAACCGCGCTCAACACCCGAAGGATGCGAGCGGTATCACGCGCCATCAACTCATGGTGACAGCCCTCTGCCGGATTGACAAGTAGCTTGTCAATCAAGCGAGGGGCTGGCTTCCAGGCGGGGCCGTTCCTTACCGCGGGAGTCGCGCCACGGCCAGGATCCGAGCGGCCACCAGGGCGGCGACCGTCACTGCGATGCAGGCAAGTCCGTCGTCCTTGAGGCCCCACTTCACCGACGCCAGGATGGCCGCCCCGGCCACACACAGCAGTACGCCGACCCCCGCGCCGTGCCAGACCGAGGTGATGGCGGGTGCGCCGTCCCAGCCGGGCAGCGGATTGTTCTCCAGCGGCCGCAGCGCAACGAACAGCGCTGCCACCGCACCACACATGATCAACAGTTGTGCAGCGCTGATCACGGCGAAGCCCGGCTCGCCGGGATAGTGGGGAACTCCCAATCCGTCGAAGAGCAGGTGCACGCCCAGCAGGGCTGGCATATGCCACAGGTACAAAGTCATGGCTCCGGAGTTGCCGATCGCCGCCAACCACCAGACCCGCGGGCGCCGAGCCCATCGGGCGATTGCCGGTGCCGCCACAACTGCCAACGCGCTCAGAATGATGGCGTGACCAGCCAACAACAGTGAGGGAGGGCTCATGTTGGGCAGCCGCTGGCCTTCGATGCCAACCAGGCTCAGCTCGTAAGGGCCCCAGCACAGCAACGCGACGTTGGTAGCCAGAAATATCGCGGCGGTGCCGATCGCGCGGGCTCGTGTCAGCAATCGGTGGCGATAGGCCACGCCGAACATGGCGGGAATGAGCCAGACCGCGAGGTTGAGGTATCCGAGCGATGCTGCGGCGCTGCAGTGCAGTCGGACGGCGTCGACGGCCGCGATCATGGCGTAGACCGCGGTTACGCCGGCGGCCAGGCGCGCCGTACTGGTGATTCGAGATAGCACCGGCATCGCCGCCAGCACCAGCACGTAGGCGCCGAGAAACCACAGCAATTGGATGCTCACACCGGCGACCGGCTCGTAAACGTGCTGGGGCAGTAGCGGATAGAGGATGACCAGCGCCACCGCCCAAAAGCTCAGGTAATAGAAAACCGGTCGAAACAGCCGCGCGGCGCGCTTCATCAGCCCGCCGCCCCAGTTCGTTCCGGGGCGCCAGGACGGGACACACGCCGCCGCTCCGGCGAAAAAGAACAACGGCATGATCTGAAAAATCTAGGTCAGAGCCTGAAACGTGGTCGAGGTGGTCAGCAGGTTGTCCCAGCGGAGCACGCCACCGCGGATGACGCTGGTCGCCATCACCGTATGGCCCACGACCACGCCGACCAAGGCCGTGATGCGGATGACGTCGATGGCGCGGTCACGGTCGGCCGGGGTGCGTTCGGCAAGTTCGGCGGGGCTGGGAAAGCCCGTCAGCGATGTCATGCTTGAAGCATCACGGGTGGGCCGGGTGGTCCGCTTGGGTACTTCTACTCGTCTTACCCGGGTAGAGCTACCCGAACGGTGGGCGCAACAGTGCTGCCGGGGTGAGCTATCTGGCTGGGGGCCAACGATTTACATCGAACGCTGCAGCGTCAGGCTGAACAGCAGGTAGCCGACGCAGAGCAGGAAGTTCAATGCGACGATAACCATGCCCAGCGAGAGCAATGCATGCCGGCACTTGCGCTGCAGCCGGTGCAATTTCGCGACGCGTTTTTCACGGGTTATTTGGATGGCGATCAACGCAAAATTGATATTCATCATTTCGCTATCCGAGGCGGGCATGCCGGCGTGCATCTCCCGAAGACGCTGCGGCGAGATCCTCACGCCCACCCCGGTGAATCGACGGCTCAGCCGTCGCGCCTGGCTTCGGCCAAATAAGTGATCGCGCATCGGCAGCTGATGCGAGAGTCTCCGTCGTTCGTCGCCCCACGGGTTCGACGAGGTCGTCACAAGCCGGAATTCTATGCCGTTTCGGTCCCTTATAGGGAGCGCCGCGCCAAATTTCTTCACGCCATTTGTGAATTAACGCAATTGCTCGGTGGGTACCCCATAGCGGTCTTGATACGGACGCACCCGGTCGCGAACGACGCTGGCGTCTAGGGCGTGTCTGCTTAATGTGAATGGTGTTTTGGCTGATGCTGTTTGGGTGATGCGGACGCATGCGATTTCTGATGATTTGTGGTCGCTGATCGTGGCGGTGTTGCCTGCGGGGCGGCGGCGTGGCCGGCCGTGGAACGATCATCGACGTACTCTGGAGGGCATTATCTGGCGTTACCGTACGGGATCTCCGTGGCGTGACCTGCCCGAGCACTTCGGTCCCTGGCAATCGGTGGCCGAGAGGCATCTACGCTGGTCGGTCGATGGCATCTACGCGCGGATCTTCGCGGCGATCGCCTCTGACCTCGACGCCGAGGACGCCGACCTGGGCGCACTGTTGTCGGTCGATTCGACCAGTGTGCGCGCCCACCAACACGCAGCCGGAGCGCGCTCCGGGCGCCGCACAGGGGGATCTGTCGAATTACAAGAAATATCTCGATGAGCCCGATGACCACGCCATTGGGCGTTCCCGCGGCGGGCTGACTACCAAGATCCACGCCTTGACCGACCAGCTGTGCAGTCCGGTCACCCTGGCACTGTCGGCCGGTCAAGCCGGTGATAATCCGATGCTTTGGCCATTGCTGGCCGCCCGGTGCAGCAACTCATACGCCCCGTATCGCCTGCTGGCGGACAAGGCGTACTCCCATGACTCGACGCGGGCACAGCTGCGCCGGCTCAAGATCGCCCATACCATCCCCGAGCGCAGCGACCAGATCACCCGCCGCAAAGCCAAAGGCCGCAACAGAGGACGGCCTCCGGGGTTCTCAGGCCGAATCTACAAGCACCGCAACACCGTCGAGCGAAGCTTCAACCGGCTCAAACACTGGCGCGCGGTCGCCACCTGCTACGACAAATACGCCCTGACCTACCTCGGCGGTGTCACCCTGGCCGCCATCATCACCTACCACCGCGTCCGCAATTAGCAGACAGGACCTAGGCCGGTATCCGACCACGTGGACCGACCCCGCCCGCCATCACCGGGATGAGCCCTCAGGAAGTCACGCATGCGTTGTTCGGTTTCCGGCGCCAGCTCGCGGCCCAGCTTGCGATATACGCCTCTGATCGTGCTCCAGGGGTCATTGACGAAGTCGGTGTAGAGCACGTCGATCACCTGGCCGGCGGGGAGGGCGCCGCCGGCACGCAGCGCCATCTCCCGGTCGAGGCCGACCACGATTTCCTCGTAGCACTGGGCCGCGCATTCGGCGATGCTGGATTCGTCGCTGGCCATCCGGCGCAGGTGATGGGTCAGCGCCGCGATTGAGGAGATGACGTTGAGTGGGTCACGGTGTGTCTGCACGATCAACGCGTCGGGGTACTCGGCCAGTAGCGCATCCAGCTGCCACAGATGCGCGGGCGATTTGAGCAGCTACTGGCCCGCGACGCCGGATTGAAGGTGTTGCAGAAAGATTCGGTGGAATCGGTAGGCGCCGCGGTGGTCCGCCTCGTACAGCAGCCAGCGGTAGTAACTGGGTAGCCGGTACTGCACCGAATAGATCATGCTGGTGAATTCGCTGGCCGTGATGCGGACGCACTCCTGTCCGACCTGTGGGCCCATCGGGTGAAAGGACAGGAAGCCGGGAATGATCTGCTCGGAGAGCTCGATGCTGGCCTGTGTCTGCGCGATTCGTGGATCGCTGAGATACGTGTCGGGCTGGGGGACCGGACACGGCGCATCGACTTCCCAGGTCAGCGGTGCCCGAAGGTCGGGGTCCTGGGCGAGCAAGTCATAGAGAATCGTCGTTCCGGTGCGGGGCTGGCCGACGATGACGATGGGCTGATCGATTGCCTTCGTGGCGATTTCGGGGTGCTGGCGGCGCCACGCGATGACGCCGAGCCGGTTACGCAATGCGCGCATCAGGTCCAGGTGGGCGATCTCGACGCCGATAGCCGACAACCGCGCCTCGTGGATCAGCGCGTCGGTGACCCGCTGCAATCCGTCTTGCCACCCGTCGGCGCCGAAGTCGTCGCTTCCGGCTTCCTCGCAGGCGGTGGTGATCAGGCGTTCGGGCTTGAACCGATCCTGCGGCATGCTCATGCCCGCTGCTCCCGGTGGCGTACCGACACCTCGACGTCGGGCGCTTGGGGATTGTCCAGCCAGCGCAGGATCACGAACCCCCGATGCCGGCCACCGGTGTCGAGCCAATGTCCAAAACCGAAGTCCTGCTCGGAAATTGCAATACGCACCCTGCCATCCGCGCCGGCACGTACCGCCCGATTGGTCACCGAGCTGTGCCTGCTGTCCGGCTCCAGACATTCGTGCCAGATGCTTTCCAGCGCGACACTCCAGTACCGCGTTTCCGGTGGCTCGAAGTCCAGCACCAGAGCCTGCCCCGGTGCTAGCCGGAAGGTCCCGATCATGTACAGGTTGTCCGGGGTGGTGTCGGCGGCGCCAAGATCGGCGGCCTGGGCGGTCAGCAGGGTGTTGGGGTTGTCGAGCAGTTCGGGCTTGATGGTGCGGTGCAGCGTGGTGAGCTTCATCAAGGACCACGCCAGCGCCGTGAACTGTCCCGCAAGTTCGTCGTCGGTTGGTGGCGACGCCGGGGCTGGGTCGAAGGCCTCGATGCGCATTTTGGCCAGCTCTTCGCGGCTGCGATCGCCGACGTACTCCCGGACGACGATCGCCGATGCGTCGTCGGGGATTTGCACCCACTGCCCGCCGCCGGGCTCGTCGGGTTCCAGCGCCGAAAGCAGCAGCGTGAATTCACCAGACTGCAGCGCCAAGTCGGCGTCGCTGAGGTAGCCGGCCATTCGCCGCGGCGTGAGTCCGGTGCCGGCCAGTATCTGTATTCCCAGGTAACAACTTCTGCCCCGGGTACCGGTGATCCGGTAACGGTGGTCGCCGCGGATCATCGCCAGAAAGTAGTTGCCCTCCGGGTTGGGGCCGCCAATCATGCGGTTCGGCGGACACATATCGAAGAACACGGGCCGGGCGGGGTCGGACTCCACCGACATTTGCGCGCATAGCGACGACACCCGGGCGATGACCCGCAGTCCTTCCAGGAGTTCGGGCTCGGACTCGGCGTCCTCGGTCACGATCTTGGTGACGTCTGCGAGCATGCGCTGAAAGAACTGCCACGCGGCAAGCGCCTGGGGGGCACTTGCGACAGGCCTGGCAAGGTGGTGAGACATAGTCTTACGATGAGACTATGTCTCACACATTCGGTAGTGGTTCGCGTGAATATAGTGGGCGAATGTCTCCGCCCCCCGCAGCTACCTCACTTGCCGAGCGCAAGCGCACCGCGACCCGCCAGCGCATTGCCACGGCCGCGGCGCAGCTGGTTGCCGATCTGGGGCTGGCCGCGGCAACGGTGGAGCGCATCGCCGATACCGCCGACATCAGCCGGGCGACCTTCTTCCGTTATTTCAACTCCAAGGAAGACGCCGTCGCAGAAGGCATGACAGCGCACTGGCTGGACCGGATCGCTACCGCTCTGGCGGCGCAACCCGAGCATCTGAGCGCCGTCGAGGCGGTCGTTGGCGCCTTCGGTGGGCTCGCTGTCGGATTTGCCGAGATGGAAGATCAAGTACGCGAATTGGCAACGCTTACCCGGTCTTCGGAAACGTTGGAAGCCTGGACGCTGCACATATATGTGCGGTACGAATCGGCGATCGCCGACTTGATTGCACCGAGGATACCCAATTTGGTACCCCAAGACCCGAGGCCGCGGCTGGTCGGTGCGTTGGCGATGGCCGTGGTGCGCATCGCGCTGGATGACTGGCTTGGTCAGGGTGGCTAGCTGCCGGATCGGGTGCAACAGGGGTTGGCGGCGATTGTCATCGCGTGAATGGCGTCCAACCGGGCGCCGGTTGCAGTGCTGGATCGTCGTCAGTCCCCAGCGCGTTGCGCCCTAGGTGCGTATGGCCACCGCTGATAGCAGATCGGCCAATCGATCTGGCCGGTCGAGCATCGAAAACGTCCTGGCCCCCTCGATGAGCTCGAGTCGGGCGTTCGGGATGGCGGCGGCGAGGCGCCGGCCGTCCTCGAGTGCAAAGAACTTGTCGTCGGCCGACCAGGCGATCAGGGCGGGCTTGCTGAACTCGGGCAGCCGCGCGGCGACGCCCCTGGTGACGTCGGTATGCAATGACAGGGTTAGCTGACGCAGGTCTTCGGCGATCGTCGGATTCGATAGCGCCGGTTGTACCCAGCGCTGCGCCAGCTCATCGATGTCGGCGTGGGCAAGGTCGCCGTAGGCGCGCCGGCGGGCCGCCGGCGACCGCATGGTTTGAATAGCGGCCCGAAACATCTTCTTGGACTTGGCCGCCAGGATCACCGGCTTGAGAATCGGTGGTGGAAAGTGTTCGAAAGCATCGCAACTGGTGAGCACCAGCGCGCCAAGACGCTCGGGATGATGCACCGCCACCAACTGTGCGACGACCCCACCGGTGTCGTTGCCTACCAGCACCACATCATGCAGGTCCAGGGTTGCCAGCACATCGGCGACCAGGTCACCCACGCCGGTGATCGATCGGTCGGCATCCGGGCCCAATGCCCTCGAGTGTGCGCCAAGGGGCCAGGTCGGCGCGAAGCAACGCAAGCCCCGCTCGGCAAGCCGTTCGCTGACCTGGCGCCACAGCTGGCCACCCATCAGGTACCCGTGCACGAACATGACCGGTCTGCCGTGTTCGGGTCCGGTTACTTCGTAATGGATGGTTCCGGCGTTAATGTCGATCGTCGGCATGGATGACTCCCATTTCGATACACTTACAAACACGCTGCCGGTAACTTACCAACAGGTTGTATGAAAATCAAGAGACGCACGCAAGAGGAGCGCTCGGCGGCTACCCGCGAGGCGCTGATCACCGCTGCTCGCAAGCTGTGGGGCAGTCGCGGCTATGCCGAGGTGGGGACGCCGGAGATCGCCGCGGAAGCCGGCGTCACCCGCGGCGCCATGTACCACCAATTCGCTGACAAGGCGGCGCTATTCGGTGAGGTCGTCGAGGCGGTGGAACAGGACGTGATGACGCGGATGGCTACCTCGGTGGCTGCCTCGGGGGCAGCCACGCCCGCCGACGCGATCCGTGCTGCCGTCGATGCCTGGCTGGAGGTGTCTGGCGATCCAGAGGTGCGCCAGTTGATCCTGTTGGACGCACCCGCGGTGCTCGGCTGGGCGGGCTTCCGCGATGTCGCACAGCGCTACAGCCTGGGCATGACCGAGCAGTTGATCACCGAGGCCATCCGGGCGGGCCAGCTGGATCGCCACCCGGTGCGGCCACTGGCCCATGTGTTGATCGGCGCGCTCGACGAGGCGGCAATGTTCATTGCGACGGCCGATGATCCCAAGCGTGCCCGCCGCGAGAGCCGACAGGTGTTGCGTCGGCTGATCGACGGCATGCTGAACGACTAGCAGCTGGCATTCGGGCGCGCTCGGCCATTCCGGCCGATTCCGGCCGCGGCGAACCACGGTCACCCGCTGCACCCGGGTGGGTACGCTAGACCGGATCATCGGCCCACCCTGGGGGAATCAATGGCATTTCGAATCGGCATGAATATCGCGGCCTGGGTGCTGTGCGCCGGCGCGGTCGTGGGTGCGCCCCCGGTGCAGGCCGCACCCGGCGCCGTCTTGCCCCCTATCCCATCGACGGGTGGCGGGCCGATCATCGGTGGCGGTGATGAGGCTGCCCAGAGCCGCATCGCGCGACAACTCATGAGCGTGGGTAATGCCGACGTCCAAGAGGGTGATGGCGCGGACGCGGCCTCGTTCATCATGGACTCGGCGCGGGTGGCCGACTCACGCCTGGCTTCCGCGTTCGTCCCCCTGCAGCGCGCGTTGGGATGTCAGAAGGTCAACACCTCATTTGGAGCCCGTGCCTACCGGCGCAGCGATGGCGGGTGGGGTGGCGCGATGCTCGTCATCGCCGAGAGCGCTACATCGGACATGCAGGCGCTGACCGGTTGCATCCGGTCCGTCTGGCCCGCGGCAACCGCCGGTGGATCCAACGCGATGTGCGCCCACGGATGGACCTATCCGACGTCAGGGCAAGACCACCGCCCTGAGACTTACCACATCCTGCTGGCCGGCACCGCCGCCGACTTCTGTGCCAAGTTCGACGAGGACTACGCAAATTTCGCCACCAACTGGCCGTGAGCACTCACCGCTGGTGGTACGCCGTCCGAAGCGGCGGGGCGTTTCACGCATCGGGCGAGGAGTCCGCCGGCACCGCCGGGGTAATGCCCGTGGCCAGACCACATCTTCGACGTCTCACCTTGTTTGCTCTGGAATCAATGTCCAATGAATATCGTGGGTGCCAGGACGTCCAAGTATGGCCAGCTGGCGCGTTCGCTTCGTGGCCACCCGCACGTCGTTTAGCTGCAGGTTTGTCGAGGATCTGGACACGTCGCGGGAGTTCGCGGCTGCGGGTTACCGCAGCATAGGTATGCCTTCGTGCTATTCATCATGTCGCGCTATGCTCACCCAATGCTTTGCTCGGAGGTGATGTTCGGTGGCGCGTAGGCGCGGATGGAATGGAGCGCCGCCGGCCTCGGACGAAGAGGCATCACGGCGCATTGTCGACACGGCGGTGAGGCTGATCGCCGAGACCGGATCCGATGTCAGTCTCGCCCAGGTCGCAGCGTCTCTGGGGGTCATCAGGCAGACGGTCTACCGCTACTATCCGACCGCAGATGCGCTCATGCGCGCGGCGGCAATCGCATCGGTGGACGGCTTTCTTGATCGGCTCACCGAAGCCGTGCGCGGCATGCGCGATCCCGCGGAGGCGATGGCCGCAGCGGTAATGTTTACGCTGCGCGACGCGGTGCGCACGCCCCATCTCGGCATTCTGATCGCGCAACCGTACGCCCACACACACCCGGAAAATCTCACCTCCGAAGAGGCACAGGTATTCGGGGTGCGGATGCTGGAGCGCTTCGACGTCGACTGGGCGGAGTATGGATTCGCCGACGAGTCGGCCAGGCACGACCTGGTGGAGTTCCTTCTGCGGGTGTTGCTGTCATTCTTTGTCGCGCCCAATGTGCCCAGCCGCTCCGATGATGAGCTGAAAGGCTTCATCAAGCGGTGGGTCGGCGGCGCCATCCTGGCGCAGAAGCGCTGACCCGGGATGCCAATGTGCTTACGGTGAGAAGCTAAGCGCTGTAAGCCTTTTCACAGGTGGGACTGACTGAAGAACTGCCAGATGGTGGCGGTGGCGTCCAGCGCCGTCGACGGTGGCGAGATGCCGGCGATCGTTTCCAGGACGGGTTTGGACCTGCCACCGGGCCACTGGTGGCCGGCTCCGGCCACCGAGATCAATGTGCCCCTGCGTGCGTCGGTGCAGGAAGCGGATTGGGTTGTCACGACTCCGGAAGTGGTTGAGGTCGGCGGTGCGCACGCATCAATGGCGCGCCAGGTGGCATTGACCGCGGCCGCTGAGGGGCCGTCGACACGCGCACTGCCGTCGAACGAGCGGGCCACGCCCGGCCCGCCGTTGTATGGCACGCGATCGTCGGCGGTGCCGTGGATTTGCAGCACCGATGTGGGCGGTGCGTGGGCGCCATCGGTCAGCAGCGTGCCGGCCACGGGAGCGATCGCCGCGAACTTGTCCGACTGGCAACCCAACCGAAGCGCCATGATGGCACCGGCCGACATGCCGGTAGCGTAGACGCGTGCCGGATCGATCGGGGTCCGGCGCTGGATGGTCGCGACCATATCGGTGATGAATCCGACATCGTCGATGTCGAAGTTCTCCGGCGCGCCACAGCATGTGCCGCCATTCCAGGCGCGCAGCACACCGTTGGGGTAGGCGACCACGAAACCGCCGCTGTCGGCCTGACTGTTACAGTGGTAATCGCGCTGGGCCTGCGCGCCATCACCAAAACCGCCGTGCAACGTCACCACAAGGGGCGCCGCACCGGTTAAGCCGCGCGGACGGTACACCCGATAGATCCGGAAAATCCCGCCCGAGTTGAGGATCTGAACCGACCGTCCGGCCGGGATCGGGAAATCGGGCGTTGCCGATAGCCGCGTGCCGACTACGCAGGTGTTGGCCAAGAAGATCAAGGCGGCCAGCAGGCACACGTTGACTACCCGAGCGCATCGAACCGCCACGGCCACATGGTGACACCCAGTCGCATACTTGACAAGCATCTTGTCATTAGTGTCGTGAATGGCAGACTCGGTGTCATGCGACGTGTTCTGGATGCGGCGTGGGAGCCCACGGTGCCGGCCCTGATGCAATTGGTCGCGGCCACAACGGCTCCCCGGTTGAGGTCGGCGTTCGCCGCGGCCGGACTCGATGGGATCCGGCCGGCACAAGCGATCGGCCTCGTTCCACTGGCCGGCGAGGGCCTGCACGCTTCGGACCTGGCCGACCGGCTTGGGGTGAGCAGGCAGGCGGTGGCCCAGGCGGTAACCGCACTGGAACGCCACGGGTATGTCCTGCGGGCGCCGGACCCGGCTGACGCTCGTGCGCGAATCATCGAGTTGACGCCACGCGGCCGCCACGCGCTTCGGGTGATGCGCGCCAACGCGCTCGATGCCCAGCGGCGGTGGCAAAAGATCCTGGGACCGCGACGATTAGGCGAGCTTCGAGAGACGCTGCAGCTCCTGCTCGATGCGGAGGCCGGGGCGTAGGGGCCGCCGGTGCTGCGGCGCGAAGGCCGTGCCGGCCACCGGGTTCAATGAAACGCGTGACTCATCCGCCGCTTGAATGCCTCGTCGAGGCGCAGGTAGGTGCTGTGCAATGGGTGCCCGGGCCAGTCGTCGCCGATCAGCTCCGCCGGTAGCAATGGGTCGCGTTGGAGGTGGCGGACCACCGCGATCGACAAAGCGAACTGGTAGCTGGAACGTTGCGCCGAAACGTCGCGGCTACTCCGGTCCAGTTCGGCATCCATCGCCTGGATGAGGGCCAGGGCATCGGCCGCCCACTGGTCGAGGGAAAACAGGCTGCTGGCCTTGTCGGCACTGATATCGGTGGCGGCGCCATGAAAATGGATGCACTGGCGGTCCAGCACCGACCGGGAGATCGGAAGACGTTGCGGGTCAAGGTTATCCGGTCGCACCCAGACGCCTTCGCGCAACTCCGCGAGGTGCAGAGCCATGGCTGCCTTTCTGAGCTCGAGGCGATCGGCCGCGGAGCGGCGATCCAGCGAGACGACCGCCAGTTCCCAGGTTCGGTCCCAGGAGCCAACGGCTGTGTCGGCGATCCGGGACGCCTCGTCGACACGCTGCCGCCGCTCCAGCAGGTGCCCGGCGGGTGCATAGCTGCCTTCGCCGCTGGTCAGTTCGCCGCTGCTGACCATCCGCCACAGGCAGGTGCGGGCGGCGCCGTCGCTGATGCCGAACAGGGAGGCCACCGCCACCAGTTCGGCCACCGTGAGTCGGGCCTGGTCGGCGCCCAGCAATGCCGATGCGAGCACCGAACGTGCGCTGAGCGGCCGGTTGCCGATCAGCCGGCGTACTCGGGCCGCGGACTTCGGGGACACCTAACCTCCATATCACCGAATTGTTGACGCGTGATTTCTACGGTGTGATACTGGCATACGTGAGCTCGCCGACGAAGCCGTTGGTTGCCGAGGATGCGGAGATCGTCCGGCGCGTCCTTGCCCATATCGATGCCGGGACCACCGACGAGGGCGAGGCTTGGCGCGAGCCGGTCGAAAACTACGTCAGTCCAGAGCGCTTCGCCGCCGAGTTACGGTTGCTGCGCGGCATGCCGAGTGTGTTCGTGCCGTCGGCCGCGATCCCGAACAAGGGCGATCACGTGGAACGGACCGCCTTCGGGGTGCCCCTGTTCGCGGTGCGCGGGGCCGACGGGCGAGCGCGGGTGTTCCGCAATGCCTGCCGGCATCGCGGCTTTGCTCTGGTGGAGAACGCCGGATGTTCTCATGCGCTGGTGTGCCGCTACCACGGTTGGATATACCGTCTGGACGGGTCGTTGTCGCATGTCCCGCACGCGGAGGCCTTCCCCGACCTGGACATGTCCGCGCGTGGCTTGATCGAGGTGGAGAGCCACGAGGTGGACGGGCTCATCGTGATTGGTCCACTCGACCCCGTGGACGCTGGCCTGATCGAGGACGAGGGAGCGATCGGCTGGCTGACCGACGGTAGCCCCTGGCGGGCGAAGCTCGTCCCTGCCGAGCGCCTGATTGTCGTGGAATCAACGCTGCGGGAGATCAATTGGAAGGTTCTCGTAGAGGAGTTCCTAGAGGGCTACCATATCCGGTCGACCCACAAAGACACGTTCTTTCCCGTCCAGTACGACGATCTCAATGTGGTGGAGGCATTCGGGCCCAACACTCGTATCACCTTCCCGTACCGCAATATTGAACGGCTCCGAGACCGTCCTGAGCACACCTGGACCACGGGTGCCAGGGTGACGTATCTGTATCAGCTGTTCCCCAACGTCATGTTGGCGACGTTCCCGGATGTGATCGCCATGGTCGTGATCGATCCGGTGAGCGTCGATCGCACCGCCGTGACCATCTATTCGATGGTCACCCCCGATGTCGCCGAGCGTGATTCGCTCGACGCGTCGAGCAACTTGGCCGGCGCGGGCAGCTTCATCGGGCAGGGCCTCTCCGAGGACAACGAGATGTCTGAGGGCGTTCAACGTGGCCTCGCCGCCGGGGCAAACGATTTCGTCGAGTTCGGTCGGCACGAGAGCGCGGTCGGACGTTTCCATGCCACCCTCGGTAGGCGGTTGGCTCGGTTGACCTCCGCCGGGTGACGTTTCGAGGCGTCCGGGCCGAAGGCGGCTATCGTGGGCAACCGGAGGGTTCGCCGGAAAGCGATGAGAGTTCGGCAGGCGATTCCGGTGTGGCGTCCCATCGCGTCGGACTGCCCATGGATGGCGGTGCGTCCGTGATGACGCTGGTGAAGGAGCGCAACCGCAGGCTGTTGCCCACCACGAACACGCTGGAGAACGCCATCGCGGCACCGGCGAGCATCGGATTGAGCAGACCGAAAGCGGCCAACGGGAGCGCGGCGACGTTGTAGCCGAAGGCCCGGAACAGGTTGGTCTTGATGGTGTTCAGGGTCCGCCGGGAGAGCCGGATCGCGTCTGCTGCGGCACGCAGGTCGCCGCGCACCAGGGTGAGATCGGCGGCCTCGATCGCCACATCGGCGCCGGTGCCCATCGCCAGTCCCAGATCCGCGGTGGCCAACGCGGCAGCGTCGTTGACGCCGTCGCCCACCATCGCGACGATCTTGCCTTCGGACTGCAGGCGCCTGACCGCGGCAACTTTGCCCGCTGGCAGTACATCGGCGATGACCTCGTCGATACCGATCTCGTCGGCGATGTGGCGCGCCACCGTGGGGTTGTCACCGGTTAGCAGCACCGGGGTTAGCCCCAGCCGCTTGAACTCCCGAATGGCCGCAGCGCTGGTGGGTTTAACGGTGTCGGCGATCACCAGGATGGCGCGCGCCCGACCGTCCCAACCCACCGCGACCGCCGTCTTGCCCTGGCTCTCGGCCCGATCCTTGGCCGCTGCCAGGTCCGGGTCGAGGTGCTGTGCCCAGTCCGCTAGCAGGCCGGCGCGTCCAACGATGACGGCGTGCCCGTCGATAATGCCCCGAACCCCTTGACCTTCGATGTTGGCGAAGTCCGCCGGCTCGGGCAGCGCGCCCAGTTCTGCCCTGGCGCTCTTGACGATTGCCGCCGCGATGGGGTGTTCGGAGGCGGCCTCGAGCCCGCCCGCGTAACGCAGCGCCGTTGCCCGGTCGGTGTCGGGCACGGTGATCACCTCGAGCAGGGTCATCTTGCCGGTCGTCACGGTTCCGGTCTTGGCCAGCACGATCGTGTCGACTCTGCGGGTGGACTCGAGCATTTCGGGCCCCTTGATGAGCACCCCCAGCGCGGCCGCGCGCCCGGTGCCGACCAGCAGTGCGGTCGGAGTCGCCAGTCCCAGCGCGCACGGGCAGGCGATGATGAGCACGGCCACCGCGGCGGTCAGCGCCGCGCTGACCGGATAGCCCGCGCCGAGCCACACACCCAGTGTGGTTACGGCGATGGCGATGACGATCGGCACGAATACCCCGGAGACGCGGTCGGCGAGCCGTTGCACGTCGGCTTTGCCCGATTGGGCGGCCTCGACGAGCTTGGCCATCTGCGCCAGCTGGGTGTGCTCACCGACCCGGGTGGCGCGCACCACGAGGCGCCCGCCGGCGTTTGTGGTGGCGCCGGTGACGGTGTCCCCCGGGCCGACCTCAACCGGGACGGACTCCCCGGTGAGCATCGACGCGTCCACCGCCGAAGAGCCGGCGACGACGGTGCCGTCGGTGGCGATCTTTTCGCCCGGGCGCACCACGAACTCGTCGTCGACGGTGAGTTCTTGCACGGGGACCCGGATCTCGGCGCCGTTGCGCAATACCGCTACGTCTTTGGCGCCGAGCTCGAGTAGCGCCTGCAAGGCGGCGCCCGCGCGCCGCTTGGAGCGCTTCTCGAAATACCGGCCCGCCAACACGAACGCGATCACCCCGGCGGCCACCTCGAGATAGATGTTGGATGCGCCGTCACCGGGTGTGATGGTCAGCTCGAAGGGGTGGCGCATCCCGGGTTCTCCGGCCGTACCCAGGAACAGGGCGTACAACGACCACAGGAACGCCGCGAGGGTCCCAACCGAGATCAAGGTGTCCATGGTGGCGGTGGCGTGTTTGAGATTGACCCACGCGGCTTGGTGGAAAGGTCGGCCCGCCCACACGATGACCGGCGCGGCCAGCGCCAGCGATGCCCACTGCCAGTACCGGAACTGCAGGGCGGGCAGCATCGCCATCAGGATCACCGGGCCGGCCAGCACAATCGCGCCGACCAATCGACCGCGCAGCGACGCCAGCTCGGGGTCGACGCCGTGCGTGTCCGTTGTTGCCGCCGCCGCGGGCTGTTGCCGGTGCTGCGGCAAAGCCGCTGCGTAGCCGGCCTTCTCGACCTCGGTGATCAGGATCTGCGGGTCATACCCGGCCGGGGCAGTGACGGTGGCCCGCTCGGTCGCGTAGTTGACGGTCGCGCTGACCCCGTCGAGCTTGTTCAACTTCTTCTCGATGCGCATCGCGCATGACGCGCAGGTCATCCCGGCGATGTCCAGCTCGACGTTGCTCAGTGTGGCCGGCAAACCGGTCGTCTCGGGCATGGTGTGCTCCTTACTGATGTGTTGCCGGATGGCTGGATTGCTCTGCAGCGCAGCGCACGAACTGGGCGGTGTGCACTCGCCCGTTCACCTGGAAGTCGAGGTAGAGCAGGTAGCGGCCCGGGGTGGGCGGTTCGGTGGTGAAGGCAATCTGGGCCGGGCTAGCCGATCCGGCCGACGCCGCGCCATTCTCGGGATGTGCATGCAGATACGCCAGGTCTCCCTCGCGCAGCACCACCAGATGTCCGTATGCACCGAGGTAGGGCTGCAGGGTCGTGACCGGCTGGCTGTCCCGGGTGACGGTTGCGATCAGCCGCGACGGTGACTGGGCCGTGAACGGGCCGTCGATGGTCACGGTGAACCCGTCGGTCCGGCTGACGTTTGTCGCCGACGGTGGTGGGTCCGGGGTGAACATGCCCCCGACATTGAGCGCATATGTCAGGACCGTGGGGTTGCCGCCTTCCGGGAGGAAGTCGGCGAACACCCGATAGGTACCGGCGGCGTTCCATGCCCATGGGATTGACCAGCGGCCCTCGGCGCTCATCGTGGGATGGACATGGCGAAACTCGGTGCCGTCGCTGCGAACCACGATGAGATGAAGTTTCTTGGCGTTCTCGATCGCATACTTCGTCACCGGCACGCCGCCGAGCGACTGGACCCGAAATGACAAGGTGCCCTGCACTCCGACCGCGGGTGGGGCCGCGACGTCGTCGAGCATCAGATCGCCCGCACTGAGGGACACCCCGCGCACCGGTTGCGCCCCAGCCTGGTGACCGGCGTGCCCGGACCGAGCCCAGGATGTCGAGATCGGGTGCGCAATCACCGCACCCCCGACCAGGAATGCCGCGCCGAACAACGCGGCCATGCTCGTCGCGTACAGGGCTAGTCTGGCGCGCGCGCTCATGCGACCAGAACCGCCTGGTAGCCGGCCTCGCCGATCGCACCCAACACCGTCGTCGGATCAATCGGAGCCGACCCCGCAACCAGCAGCCTGCCCGTTCGCGCGCTGACGGCGACCGTGGCGACACCCGGGATCTGGGCCACCTCGCTTCGGATGGCGGATTCGCAATGCCCGCATCGCATCCCGGCGACCTGGTACTCGCTGGTCTTCATCACTCTCCCATCTATACCCAATGGGGGTATACAAACACTCTGTCCACATACCCCCTAAAGGGTATATCTGTCAAGGGCTTCGGGCGTGATGTTTTTCCAGCGGGTGTCCCGGGTGTGGAGCGGCTACCGGCCGGTGGCAAGGCAAATGGGCTAGCGGGTTATGTAGGCTGGGGCCGAGTTCACGTGACGCGAGGAGAACTGATGACTGTCCTGGTTGTCGATGCGGGCCCTCGTCGGGTCAGTCGTTCCGTCGAAGTGGCCGCTCCCGCGGCCGAGCTGTTCGCAATCGTTGCTGATCCGCGGCGCCACAGCGAACTGGACGGCTCCGGCACGGTTCGCGACAACATCAAGGCGCCGGTGACCCTGGTGGCCGGCACGAAGTTCTCGACAAACATGCGGATGTTCGGCGTGCCGTACCGCATCACCAGCACGGTGACCGCTCTCAAGCCCAACGAATTGGTCGAATGGCGGCATCCGGCCGGGCACCGCTGGAGATGGGAGTTCGAGTCTCTCTCGCCCACGGTCACCCGCGTCACCGAGACCTTTGATTACCACGCGGCGGGTGAGCTCAAGAACAAGCTCAAGTACTACGAGCGGATTGGCGCGTGCAAGGCCAACGCGGCCGGCATCGAAGCAACGCTGGCCAAGCTGCGTGACCGCTACGCCGCGCGATAGGTCAACAACGGCCCCCGCCGTCACTCACCGTGATGACGCGGGGTCCGCGGCGTCCCAGGGCACGACTCCCGACACCCAGTGCGTCAGTTGCTCCACCTGGTCGTTTCGGTGCAGGTGTCGTGGCGGCGTCGCGAAGGTGGAGTACGGCCGGCAGCGGATCACGACGCGGTTCTCGCGTTCGCACATCGCCTCGACGCTCGGGCGCGCCTGGGCGTCGAGCGGTTGCCCCGACATCCGGCCGGCAACGGCCATCATGACGTCGACCGCCAGCTCACGGTCCGGATCTAGCATCGCGTCGGCGTAGACCTGCAGATAGGTGAACGGCCAACGCTCGTCGAGGACGCACAAGCTGACCTTGCCGTCGCGCTCGACGACTCTGGCTTTGCCGCGCCCGGCCATGGTGGCCACCAACAGTTCGTCGTCATCGGTGGGGATGTAGTAGACGATCGACATCCCCGGGCCGTCGTTGCGCCGACGGTATCCAAACACGCACGTGCGGTGGGTGCGGACGAACTCGCGGCGCTCGGACGGCAGCATGTCGCGGTCGGTAGGTGCCGTGTAGGGCTGCGCTGACAGGGGCAGGAGCATGATGAACCATCCTTGTTCTCGGGTAGGCGGGCCAGGGGTCAGGGCTTCGTGGTGGCGGACTCGGGAATGTCGGCAACGCGGGGTAGCACCTCTTCTGCCAGCAGCCTCAGGCTGCTCCAGCCGACCTCGACAGGCAGCCCTCCGATGAGCGGATTCATCACGACTTCCTTTCTGCCCCGTTGCAGCTGGCCGACCAGTTGGTCGTGAGTGAGGATCTGCACGTTGTCGAGGCCACGCAGCTCGGCGATCGAAGCCGCCGGTGTTTCGTTGGGGCGGGGGACACCGGCGCGCTTCCAGCCGCTGTACTCGGCGGCCTCGTTCATGATGAAACCGCCGAACCGGGACCAGGCTTCGTCGGGGTCGGCGTGCAATAGCGTTACGGTGCTGCCGTTTTCGGGGTGGTAGACGAATCCCCGCTGGTTACGGCGGGCCAGCTCCTGGTGGTATACGGCCTCGAGTTCGGGCATCGCCATCGGTGGCGAGAACGGCAAGCCGAAGCGCGCGGCCCGGCGGGCCGCCGCAACGCTCATCCCGCCGACGAAAAGGATCGGGTGTGGATGGGTGCGCGGTTTGGGGGTGACATTGATCAGCCGGCCGTCGTATTCGAACGGACCATCGCCCCACGCCTGCAACAGCACCGAAAGGCAGTGGTCCATCAGGGCACCCCGGCGCGACCAGTCCTTGCCGGCGGCGTGGTACTCCTGGGGCCGGTAGCCCATGCCGGCCACGAAGCTGAAGCGGCCCAGGGACAGGTTGTCGAGCACGGCGATGTCTTCGGCGAGCCGAACCGGATCGTAGAGCGGGACGATCAGAGCATTGATGCTGATGCGCACGTTTCGGGTGCGTCCGGCCACCGCGGCGGCCAGAATCAGCGGCGACGGCAGCCAGCCGGTCGCGGCCAAGTGATGTTCTTCGGCGCTGACCGCGGTGAACCCGTGGTGGTCGGCATATTCGGCCATGTCGAGCGCGGCGCGATAGCGCTGGGCGTGGTCGGCCGCCGGATCGGCGATGTTGGTCATGTTCAGCCGCAACGCGGTCAGCAAACTCATGTTCGGTGCGTGGCCGTTGGTTTGGCTCCCGCGAACAGTGATCCTCGGAGCAGTTGCTTGGCCGAGTCGAGTGTGACGTCGTAGGACTACGGACCCAGATTCGCCGCTTGCTCGGTGAGGCCGCGCGTCAGTACGCAGATGGCGTCCACCGCGGCGCCGGCGGCGATGCCGGCGGACAGCACGTCCCGCCCCCGGGCGTCGTCGACGATTTCGGTGATGACGTCGCGAAGGGCCTTGGAGCCCGGGTAGGTTCGGCGGCCGCCACCGGTCTGGTCGGCATTCTCGGCGCGCACCGCTCGTAGGAACCCGGCCAGGTAGGGATAGTCGCGCATCAACCGTTTCGACTCATCCAACACCGCGTCGAGCCGGTCGACGATGTCATCGGAAGAGGCCGCGGCGGCATGGAGCCGGGGCAAGACGATCTCTTCGATCTCCGTGGCGGTGGCATTGAGTAGCTCCGACTTGTTCGGAAAGTAGTGGTACGGTCTGCCGCTGGTCATGTCGGCCGCCTTGGCGATCTCGCGGATCGACGCCTGGGCGGGGCCGGCCTCGGCCACACAACGCATTGCCGCGGTGATGATCCGTTGCCGGGTTTGTTCGCCGCGCGCGCCCACCGGCCGGCCGAGCTGGGATCTCGTCGAGAAGGTGGGGACGGTCATGTCAGGCGGCACTCGCAATCGGGCTGTCGATCACTCACCGCGGCCCCGCGGACGCCGGAAGTCATGATCATTCGAATATATTCGACTATGCCCGCAAAGCGCCCACGGCCGATGAATATGCAAGACCCGTTGGTGAGGATCCGACCGCAATGACCCGCACGCAGCTGGGCCGCCCGGTGGGCGCCAGTGGCGAGGAAACCCGTCAACGGATCATCGTCGCGACGATGCAGTGTGTCAGCAAAGTGGGATATGCGCGTGCCACCATCCGGGAGATCGCTCGCACCGCGAATTTGACCAGTGCCAGCTTGTACAACTACTTTCCGAACAAGTCCGAGCTGATCAAGGAGACGATCGCGGCCAGGGCCGATGCGGCGATGCCGCGACTGCGGCGGGGCCGCCGAAGGCGGCGGCAACATCGTTGATCGCATCGAAGCGGTGCTCGACGAGTGCGGCGAGTTGATCCGGGAATACCCGCAACTGGCCGCCTTCGAGTTCGCCATCCGGGCCGAAGACGGCATCGCTCTGGACGCCCAGGAGGGGAGCGGCCAACTCGGCGAAGTCGGGTTCACCGCGTTTCGAGAGATAATCAGGGGCCTGGTCGAGGATGCCCGGCGCCGGGGTGAGCTTGCCGAGCAGGCCGATACGGCCGATACGGCCGGTGCGATAGAGGCGATCTACGCGCTCATCTACGGTCTGACCGAACTGGCGGCCACCCTGCCACTGGACCAATTCCACGCCGCGCTGAGCGCGGCCAAGGGTTTGATCAGGGGCACGCTGTTTCGCTGCTGATGGTCGAACTGGCGATTTGTGGGGCCTCGAATACGTGGTGATCGCTTGATATGATCAATCGATCACTTATAGGGTCATCTCGCGTAGAGCGGAGTTGAGACCTTGACCGAAACCGTCGGGTGCGCGTTCGACGTTGATGTGTTGCGCCAGAAGTACGCCGAAGAGCGGACAAAGCGGCTGCGTCCCGACGGGATCGCGCAGTACGTGGAGATCGCGGGTGAGTTCTCCCGATTCGGCGAGGATCCCTGGGCGGATGAAGAATTCGCGCGCGAACCCCTTACCGACGAGGTGGACGTGGCGATCATCGGGGCCGGCTTCGGCGGTCTGCTGACCGGTGCACGGCTGCGCCAACTCGGTGTGCAAAGTGTGCGGCTGATCGACCGCGCGGCCGACGTTGGGGGTAGCTGGTACTGGAATCGGTATCCGGGGATCGCGTGCGATGTCGAGTCGTATGTGTACATGCCGCTGCTCGAGGAGCTTGGCTACATTCCGACCGAAAAGTACGCCAAGGGCGCCGAGATCTTTGCGCACTGTCAGCGCATCGCTGCGAAATACGACCTGTACCGAGATGCCTGCCTACAGAACGAAGTCCACGAAATCCGCTGGGATGCGGACATATCCCGCTGGATCATTCGGACCAATCACGGGGACCGGATGCGGGCCAGATTCGTATCGATGGCCAACGGATATCAGGCCAAGCCCAAGCTGCCCGGGATCGCCGGGATCGCCAGCTTTGGCGGCAAGACGTTCCACACCAGCCGGTGGGACTACGGCTACACCGGCCAGGGCTTGCAGAATCTGGCCGACAAGCGGGTCGGCATCATCGGCACGGGCGCGACGGCAGTGCAGTGCGTGCCCCACGTGGCGGCGGCGGCCCAGCAGCTCTACGTGTTTCAGCGCACGCCTTCGTCGGTGGATGTGCGCGCCAATGAACCCACGGATACCGAGTGGGCTGCCACATTACAGCCGGGCTGGCAGCGCAGACGCATCACGAACTTTCAAGTTCTGACCGCCGGAGGGCAGGCATCCGAAGATCTGGTCGCTGATGCCTGGACGAGCATTACCCGCAAGCTTCCCGTGATGCGTCACGACAGCCCCGGCACGACGGACCCGGAGAAACGCTCGCGGGAAATCGAGTTCGCCGACTTCGCCAAGATGGAGGAGATCAGGGCGCGGGTCGATCAGCTGGTGACCGATCGTGCCACCGCGCAAGCACTCAAGCCGTGGTACGGATACTTCTGCAAACGGCCGTGCTTCCATGACGAATACCTGCAGACCTTCAACCGCGACAACGTCACCCTGGTCGATACCGAGGGGCGCGGCGTAGCGCGCATCATCGAGTCCGGCGTGGTGGTCGACTCGGTGGCCTACGAGCTGGATTGCCTGATCTTTGCGACGGGGTTCGAAGTTGGCACCGACTACTGCCGTCGCACCGGCTTCGAACTGATCGGCCGGGACGGCATCACCTTGACCGACCGGTGGCGCGACGGTGTGCGCACCTTTCAGGGACTGTGTGCCAACGGTTTCCCTAACTGCTTCATCGAAAGCATCGCCCAGGCCGGCCTCACGGTGAACTTTCCATATCTGCTCGATGTGCAGGCCAGTCATGTCGCATGGATCATCGCCTGGGCGCTCGAGCACGGGGTGAGCGAGGTTGAGGCCTCGCCGGAGGCCGAGGCCGCTTGGGTCGAGGCGGTGGTGACCCGTTCGGCGGCGACCGCCGAGCGGGCCAAGACCTGCACCCCCGGCTATTACAACCGCGAGGGGAAGGCGGATGCCAAGACTCGCCAGGGCAGCTTCTTCTTCGGCGCTCCCACCGAATACGCCGACATCCTCGAGACATGGCGGGCCAAAGGGGACCTGGAAGGTCTGGCGATTCGTGGTGCGCAGGTGCCACGATGACCCGGCCGGCGGCCCGGCTACGGTACTTCGCGGGCCGGCTCCGGGCGGCGACCCGGCGTGGGCGCCCAACACGGGTCGTCATCATCGGGGCCGGTTTTGGCGGCATCGCCGCCGCCGTTGCGCTGCGCGGCGCGGGCATTGATGATTTGGTGATTATCGAGGGCGCCGACGGCGTTGGGGGGACCTGGCGTCGCAATACCTATCCGGGAGCCGCCTGCGATATTCAGAGTCATCTGTACTCATTTTCGTTTGCGCCCAACAAATTCTGGAGCCGCACCTATGCTCGCCAACCCGAGATCCTGGCTTACCTGGAATCGGTCGTAGACGATTTCGATCTACACCGCCACCTGATGCTGAGCGCCTGGGTCCGCTCGATCCGCTGGGACGAGGACACGTGGGGGTGGGTCTGCCAGGTGGACCGGGCCGGGGGGACCGCTACCTTGACCGCCGACGTGGTGGTTTGTGCGACCGGCTTGTTCGGGCCGCGCAAGCTGCCCGACATCGCCGGGCTGACCGATTTCGGTGGCACGTTGATGCACACCGCCGGCTGGGATCACCGTGTCGATTTGACGGGAAAACGGGTGGCGGTGATCGGCACCGGGGCCAGCGGGGTGCAGGTCGTCCCCGAACTGGCGAAGCTCGCTGGGCGCCTGACGGTATTTCAGCGCACCCCACCTTGGATGGTTCCCAAAGACGATCGCCGCTACACCGCAACCGAATTGAGGCAGTTTCGGCGCAACCCGCTGGCAATTCGGCGGACCCGCTGGCAGATCTGGAAGTTCCAGCATGACAACACCGCTACCTTCGCCGATGATCCGGTGGTGACATCGCGCACCCAGATCGCTACCTCCTTCCTGGAGCGCGTCGTCGCCGATGAGCGGCTGCGCCGTGCGCTGACGCCCGGTTATCCGTTCCGTTGTAAGCGAGTGCTGCTGGGTGATGACTTCTATCGGGCGCTACAGCACGACCATGTCGAACTCGTTACTGATCCCATCGAGCGAGTCACCGAGACCTCGGTCGTCACGACTGCCGGGCAAGTCGTAGACGTCGATGCGGTGTTGCTGGCCAAGGGATTTGAGACGTCGCGCTACCTGTCGGGCATCGAGGTGATCGGCACCGGAGGGCAGTCCCTACACGAGCGGTGGGGTGATGACCCCGCCGCCTACCTGGGTGCGGCAGTCGGCGGCTTTCCGAACTTCTTCATGCTCTACGGTCCGAACACCAACCAGGGCGGAAACTCGATCGTCTACATACTCGAGGCCGGCGCGCGCCTGGTGGCCAGCGCGGTCAGTCGGCTGGCGCGCCGCGGTGGATACCTCGATGTCCGTCCGGAGTCGGAAAGGCGCTACAACGACGAGATCTCCGCGGATTTGGAACGCACGATCTGGACTCAGTGCCAGAGCTACTTCCGCTCACCTTCGGGGCGCATCGTCACCCAGTGGCCTTACACCGAGCTGGAATACGCGCGCCGAACCTGGCGGATCAGGCCACGGGACTGGTTGCACCACAAGGGGGTGTCGCCGGCGGCGCAACGGGGCGGGCCGGGGAGCGCGGCGTCAGCTCAGACTGAAATCGATGACCCCGCGGATCAACTCGCCGGCAACCAGATCGGCGTAGGCGTCGTTGATGCTGTCGAGCGAATAGCGCTTGGTGATCATCTCGTCCAAGAGTAACTGCCCCGACTGGTACATCGTGGCCAGCAGCGGAATGTCACTCTTTGGGTTGCACGAGCCAAAGACCGTGCCACACAGCGTCTTATTCATCAGCACGAAGTCTTGAAGACCGACGGCGATGGAGTGCATCGCGGGGTCCGGCAGACCGGTGAGCACGCAGGTTCCGCCCTTGCGGGTCAGCGACAGTGCCGCCGCGACGTCGGCCGGGCCGATCGTGGCGGAGGATACCACGACCACATCCGCCATCACGCCGCGAGTTAGCTCGCGCACCGTCTCAACGGCCTCGTCCGGTGCCGCCGCGGTATGAGTGGCCCCAAAGGTCAGCGCGGATTTGCGCTTGAACTCAACGGGATCGACCGCGATGATGCGGGTCGCTCCCTGGATACGGGCGCCTTGGATGGCCGCTGTTCCGATGCCGCCCGCGCCGATCACCACGGCGATGTCGCCGCCGCGGACCTGAGCGCGTCGTGCCGCCGAGCCATATCCGGTCGGTATCGCACAGGCCAGCAGGGCTGCCGGCACCAGCGGGAACGTCTGATCAATCTTGACCAGCGAATCGGCCGAGACCACCGTATGTTCGGCGAACGCGCCGATCTTGGACACGTGGCCGAGGTCGCGTCCATCGAGGCTGTGATGACGGAACGTACCGTCGGTGGGCATTCCGGGTGCCAAGGTGCCGTATCCGGTATCGCATAGGTATTCCATTCCCGTTGCGCACCAACGGCACTGGCCGCACACCGCGATGAAAGACGTCACCACATGGTCGCCGGGTGCGAACCGGGTCACCCCCTCGCCGACCTCGAGCACGACGCCGGATCCTTCATGGCCGCCGATGGTCGGGGACATGGTCGGCAGCCCCAAAGAGCGCAGTGTTTCCGGTGGTGGCGCGAGGTTGCCGCGTCGGATGTGTTCATCGGAGTGGCACAGTCCGGTCGCGCTCAGTTGCAGCAGCACCTCGCCGGCGCGCGGCGGGTCGAGCTCGAATTCTTCGACGGTCCAGGGGTGACCGTACCCATAAAGGATGGCCGCGCGGCTTCTCATTAAAGGTCGTCCTCCTCTGGCAGGTCGCCTCGACAACTCAGCACAACCTTGCCACCAAGTGGCTTCGCAATCTCGTCCTGAAAGCCAGGCCGTCTCTTACAATCAATCGATTGATTATATGACCGGTCGTCCCGTGGCGGAAGGACGCGGCAAGCATCACGAGAAATGCCCGTGAAGCGTCCTCGGTGCATCACGTAAAAATGCCCGCGGAACGGTCGATCCTTGGCAGGCATGGGAAGTGGGCTGTCGATGTCGTCTCGGGCCGAGATCACCGCGAAGTTCGCCAGGGGGTATGTGGGGGCGCCGAAGGCGGGCAAGGGGCAGATTCTGGATCAGGTGGTGGCGGTCACCGGCTGGTCGCGTGACAACGCCCGGCGGCGGTTGAGGGCGGCGGCCGCGCCGCCGGGAGCGGGTCGGCAGGTCGCCAAACGGACTCGCCGGCAACGCAATCCGAAGTACTCCTAGGATGCGCTCAAGGTGTTGCAGAAGGTGTGGGCGGCCTCAGGCGGGCAGTGGGGCCGGTATCTGGCCGCTTCCATGGCACTTCAGTTGGATGCTCTAGAACGCCACGGCGAACTGGTGGACGGCCGTGACCGTTACGGCCCGGCGGTGCGTGCCGAGCTGTTGGCGATGAGCAGCGCCACGATCGACCGCTACCTGCGCGGCGCCAAGGCCCGCGACCAGATCTCGGGTGTGTCGACGACGAAACCCTCCCCGCTGCTGCGGTCCTCGATCACCATCTGCAAAGCAGGCGATGAGGCCGAAGAATCTCCGGGGTTCTTCGAAGGCGACACCGTGGCGCACTGCGGCCCGACACTGAAAGGTGAGTTCGCCCGCACGGTCAACCTCACCGACATGCACATCGGCTGGGTGTTCACCCGCACGGTGCGCAACAACGCCCACCCCCACATCCTGGGCGCCCTCAAAACCGGAATTACTAAAATCCCCTATAAGGTAACGGGTTTGGACTTCGACAACGGCACCGAATTCCTCAATAAGGCGGTCATCAAGTGGGCCGCGGACATGGAGATCTTCTTCACCCGCTCACGGCCCTACAAGAAGAACGACCAGGCCACCATCGAGTCTAAAAACAACCACCTCGTGCGTCGCTACGGGTTCTACTACCGCTACGACACCGACGAAGAACGCGCCGTGCTCAACCGGCTGTGGCACCTGGTCAACGACCGGCTCAACTACCTGACCCCCACCATCAAACCCATCAGCTACGGCTGCAGCCGCGACGGTCACCGCCGCCGGCTCTACGACAAGCCCCAGACCCCCCTGGACCGGCTGCTGGCCGCCGGAGTCCTCTCAGCGGCCCAACAAACAGAGCTGCTCACCTACCGCGACAGCCTCAACCCCGCCGCGATCGCCCACCAGATCGCCGACCTGCAAGCCGCCCTGCTCAGACTCGCCAAAGACAAGACCGAACAGCTCTACCTCGCCGCCATACCCGCCGCTCTACCCGCCCTCAAAGCCGGCATCCGCATCAAAAGCAAGACCACCACCTGACCCCGATTTCGCGGGCATTCCTTACCTGATGCATGAACCAGGTTTCGCAGGCATCTTGACTTGATGCATCACGGGACATCGATGTCGCATCTGGTCGCGATCCCAGACCTGCTCGCCAGTGCCGCGGCCGATCTGGCGGGCGTTGGCTCTTCGGTGTGTGCGGCCAACGTGGCGGCCGCCGGCTCCACCACCGCACTGCTGGCGGCCGCCGGTGATGAGGTCTCGGCGGCCATCGCAACGCTGCTTTCCGGCCAGGGGCGGCAGTACCAGGCGATCAGCGTTCAGGTGGCCGCCTTTCACGCTCGATTCGTGCAGGCGTTGGGTGGCGCCGGGGGTGCGTATGGTGCCGCCGAGCAGGCCGGCATTTCGCCGCTACAGCTCGTCGAGTGGGACCTGCTGGGCGTGATCAATGTGCCGAGCCAGGCGCTAACGGGCCGCCAACTCATTGGCGATGGTGCCGATGGTGCGCCGGGCAGCGGCCGCGACGGCGGCCCCGGCGGATTGTTGTACGGCAATGGCGGCGACGGCGGGTCCGGCGCCGCCGGTCAGGTCGGCGGCAACGGCGGTAATGCGGGGTTGATCGGCACCGGTGGGGCGGGCGGGCAGGGCGGTTCGGGGGTGAGCACGACGTCGGCGCAGGCGGCCGGCCGCGGCGGATCTGGCGGACTGTTGTTCGGTAACGGCGGGTTGGGCGGGCAGGGCGGTTCCGGTGGAACCAGCGGAACCGGCGGCCCGGGCGGCCCGGGTGGCTCGGCCCAATGGATCGGTGACGGGGGAAACGGGGGCAGCGGCGGGTCGGGCGTCGACCCCGGGGCCGGCGGCGCCGCCGGCAACGGCGGCCGGCTCTACGGCCACGCCGGTTCCGATGGTGCCCAGGGCGCGCATGTCGGTGCGCCGGGTGACCCCGGCAATCCGCCGGACCCGGGCTCTGGGGCCGGCCAGAACGCGGTTGACGCGGCCGCCGGGAGGGACCTGGTGGCGTCCAACGCCGGACCCATTACGAATGCCTCACTCGACGAGATATCCGGCATCGAGTCCGGCGTCGCCAACCCGAACATCTATTGGGTGCACAACGATTCCGGGGATACGGCGCGGGTATTCGCCATCGATGCCAAGAGCGGGGCCACGCTGGGCACCTACACGCTCAGCGGTGCGAAGGCATCCGACTGGGAGGATATCGCGATCGGTCCCGGACCGGTGCCGGGCCAGTCCTACCTTTACCTGGGCGACATTGGCGATAGTGGGCTCTCCCGCAGCGCAATAGCCGTCTATCGGGTACCGGAGCCGATAGTCACCGGCACCGCCGCCAACCCCGTCACCACCACGCTGACCGGTGTGGACACGCTCAATCTCAAATATCCCGACGGCCCACACAACGCGGAGGCGCTCATGGTGGACCCGCGCACGGGACGCATGCTCATCATTGACAAGACCTCGAGCGGCAATCCCGCGATCTATTCGGCGCCCACTGGACTGGCTAGCGGCAGCACCACCACCCTGCAGGACGTGGGCACGCTGGCATTGCCGAGCGGCTCTGGCTACTTGGTGACCGGGGCCGATGTATCGCCGGACGGAACGCAACTGGCCGTGCGCACCTATGGCCACGTCTACTTGTGGAATCGTGATCCTTCCCATGACATTTGGATGGCGTTGGCGCAGCCGGCGGTTGCCGGCCCGACACCGGATGAGTCGCAGGGCGAAGCGATAGCCTTTCACCCGGACGGCAACGGCTACGTGACCGTGAGTGAGGGGACAAACCAGAACCTGCACAACTTCGATGCGCCATCCACGGTCTAGCATCCAGATGACGGTCTGACCGGTTGCCCGGTCTGGCTCGTGCGGCTAGGGCGTGTCTGCTTAATGTGAATGGTGTTTTGGCTGATGCTGTTTGGGTGATGCGGACGCATGCGATTTCTGATGATTTGTGGTCGCTGATCGTGGCGGTGTTGCCTGCGGGGCGGCGGCGTGGCCGGCCGTGGAACGATCATCGACGTACTCTGGAGGGCATTATCTGGCGTTACCGTACGGGATCTCCGTGGTGTGACCTGCCCGAGCACTTCGGTCCCTGGCAATCGGTGGCCGAGAGGCATCTACGCTGGTCGGTCGATGGCATCTACGCGCGGATCTTCGCGGCGATCGCCTCTGACCTCGACGCCGAGGACGCCGACCTGGGCGCACTGTTGTCGGTCGATTCGACCAGTGTGCGCGCCCACCAACACGCAGCCGGAGCGCGCCCGGGCGCCGCACAGGGGATCTGTCGAATTACAAGAAATATCTCGATGAGCCCGATGACCACGCCATTGGGCGTTCCCGCGGCGGGCTGACTACCAAGATCCACGCCTTGACCGACCAGCTGTGCAGTCCGGTCACCCTGGCACTGTCGGCCGGTCAAGCCGGTGATAATCCGATGCTTTGGCCATTGCTGGCCGCCCGGTGCAGCAACTCATACGCCCCGTTTCGCCTGCTGGCGGACAAGGCGTACTCCCATGACTCGACGCGGGCACAGCTGCGCCGGCTCAAGATCGCCCATACCATCCCCGAGCGCAGCGACCAGATCACCCGCCGCAAAGCCAAAGGCCGCAACAGAGGACGGCCTCCGGGGTTCTCAGGCCGAATCTACAAGCACCGCAACACCGTCGAGCGAAGCTTCAACCGGCTCAAACACTGGCGCGCGGTCGCCACCTGCTACGACAAATACGCCCTGACCTACCTCGGCGGTGTCACCCTGGCCGCCATCATCACCTACCACCGCGTCCGCAATTAGCAGACAGGACCTAGCCGCTCGCCCTGATGGCGGCGACGACACCGCCGTCGACCAGGAGCTCCGCCCCGGTGATGAATGTTGCCTCGGGGCCCAGCAGGAAGGCCGCCGCTGCGGCGATGTCGTCGGGGGTTCCGATTCGACCGGTCCCGGACATGGCGATCATCGCCCGCATCCCATCGCCGACCGGTGAGGCGAGTTCCTGCTGTCCCATGGGTGTCGAGATGATGCCGGGGCTGATCGAGTTGACTCGTGCCTCCCGCTGCCCCCATTGTCGGCTTGCCGCACGGACCCGAATGCTATTGGCCTGCTTAGCGAACGGATAGGCGAAGGCCGGCTCCACGATGCTGCCGACGAAGTCCAGTTCGAGCAACTGTCCGGGCGGGCGGTGGGCGAGCTCGTGTTCTTCTTCGGCGCTGGGCGGCGGCAACAGATGGCCCGCCATGCTGGCAATGATCACACCCGCGCCCCCTGGGGCGATCACCGCGCCGAACTCCTGCAGCACCAGCGCAACGCCGACTAGGTCGACGGCCAGGATTGCCTGCGCTGACGCTTGCGCCGGAGACAACCCCGCGGTGTGCGCCAATTGTGTGACGGCGCCGAGGGTGGCGGCGTACTGGGCGAGATCGTGAACCGACTCCGCGGCGCAGACATCCACGCCGCGGCTCCTGACGTCATGTCCTTCCGCGGCAAGGGATTCGGCTACCGATGCCAACGTGTCGGCGTTATTGTCGGCCAACAGCACCGTCTTGCCCGAGCCGAGCCGCCGGGCAATCGCCTGCCCCATGCCGCCGACCCCGATCACGGTCAGAACGTTCCGGCTCACAGCTACCCCATCTTCTTCGGCCCCGCCGACCTACTCCCCGAACCCGCGCGAACTGGCAACGCGGCCCGGGCCGCCCCAATGGCCAACAATAGGGCGGCTGAGGCTACCTTCGACAGGTGCCGGCGGGACAACCGTGGAACATCAACATTCATTACGACGCGTTGTTGGCTGCCACCGTCGCGCCGGGTACCCAAACCGCTCTCGACGTCGGGTGCGGGGACGGCTTCCTGTCGGCCCGGCTGGTTGACCGGGTACCCGATGTCACCGCTTTGGACGTCGACGCGGACGTGCTGCGACGCGCAGAACACCGATTCGCCGACACCTCCATCCGGTGGGTGCACGGCGACGTCATGACCGGCGAGCTACCGCATCGCGGCTTCGACGCGGTGCTCGCCAACGCGTCGTTGCACCACATCGAGGACACCCGTGGGGCATTGATCCGGCTTGCGGAGCTGGTGTTGCCCGGCGGAACGCTGGCGGTGGTGACCTTTGTCAGACCGTCCCCGCGAAACGTCCTGTGGCACCTCACCGCGTGGCTGGCTACTGGCGTCGCCAATCGAGTCAGACGGAAATGGGAGCACACCGCCGCCATCAAATAGCCACCGCCGGTGACGTTTTCACAGCTGCGCGAACTAGTTCGGGAACTGCTGCCCGGGGCCCGAGTGCGGCGCTTGCTCTATGGGCGGGTGCTGATCACCTGGCAGGCGCCCGGCTGACCGTCCGAGCTCACGGCGACGGTGCTGGCCCGCGTGAGCAGCGCAACGGCTTCGGACTCACCGAGGCCGTTTGGGTCGGTTGAACACCGGCGGGCGCTTCTCGAGAAAAGCTATCATCCCCTCGCGGGCATCATCGGAACTCAAGGTTGCGTGGATGGCCCGTCGCTCCGCGGCGAGTAGATCGTCCAAAGTCCGGTGTTCGCAGTCATGAAAGGCTCCCAGCATGGCCCGCACGGCAAGAGCGGGTTGCCCCGCTAACTCCAGGGCGAGCTGCGTCGCTCGGTCCTTCAGCTCGTCGAGTGGCCACACCTCATCGACGAGACCGATGGCATGTGCCTGCGGCCCGGTCACGGTCTTGGCCCGCAAGACCATGCCGAGGGCATGCTGGCGCCCCACGGTCTTGGCCAACCGAGCCGAGCCTCCCCAGGCAGGAGTCGAACCCAGGTGCAACTCGGGCAGCCCGATCGACGCCCCTTCCTCGGCGGCGAGGCGAAAGGTGCAGCCCAGTGGGAGTTCGAGGCCGGCTCCCAGGCAGTGGCCGAACAGCGTGGCGACGGAAGGCTTGCCCATGTTCTCGATGCGCTGGATGAGATCGAGGCGTCGATCGAAGAACGCGTCGACGCTGCCCGCCGCCTGGATGCCGGTTGGCAGTTCCTTGAGGTTCATCCCGAAGGAGAAGTTCTCCAGACCGTCCGCGGTGATGACGAAGGTCCGGATCTCGTCGTCGGCGGCAATGTCGTCTACCACCTCGCTGAGCCGCTCAACGTAGGCCAGGCCCATCCGGTTCCGTGGCGCATCCGTGTTGGTGACGATAGCGACACCGCCGTCGAGCTTCTCGTACCGCAGGGGCTCATCCATAGTCTTCACGAGCCTACACCCGGTGGCCGGTGCGGCTGCCGATCTCGCCGCCCGCAGCTACCTCCGCGCGCGACCCACTTCCATATCGTGCGCTGTAACAACGGCATGGCAATGATGTTGCGGGCAAACGAGATCTGTGGAGACAAAGACGAGACGCGATGCCAAGCGGGTAGCGCAGGCCGTCTCGGAAATGTCTTGTCCATCTTTGCGTTGGGTCATGGCGTACTTCGAAGCTGGTCGGTGCCTTGGGAATGCCACTGCGCGCGCGCTTGCACGGTTCGCGCAACGCGTTGAATGATCGGCTCGTGACCAAGCGTGAAGATCATGGTGTGAATCGCTGGGAGCTGCTGGTCTGCTCGGTGACCGGTCATGCCACCTACGCACCCGATGACCGGGCACTGGCGGACCGGCTCAGCGCTGACACCGAGTTGGGTGAAGTGTGGCGCTGTCTGCGCTGTGGTGACTTCACGCTCGGTGCGCCGCGTGGCCGCGGGCGTCCGGAAGACGCGCCGTTGATCATGCGTGGCAAGGCGCTGCGTCAGGCCATCATCATTCGCACGTTGGCGGTCGAACGCCTGTTTCGGGCGATGGTGCTCGGGCTTGCGGCGTGGGCGGTATGGGAGTTTCGCGGCGCGCGGGGAGCCATTCAGACAACCCTTGATCGGGATTTGCCGATCTTTCGCGCCGCCGGGTTCAAGGTCGATCAGATGTTCGTCGTTCAGGAACTGGAAAAGGCGCTGGCCGCAAAGCCATCGACGCTCGCGTTGATCACCTTCATGCTCGCCGCCTACGCCGTCCTGCAGGTGGTCGAGGGGGTGGGCCTGTGGCTGCTCAAACGCTGGGGCGAGTACTTCGCGGTGGTGGCAACCTCGGTCTTCCTGCCGCTGGAGATCCACGACCTGGCCAGGGGGATCACCATGACCCGGGTGGTCACCTTCAGCATCAATGTGGCCGCCGTGCTGTACCTGCTGATCTCCAAGCGGCTGTTCGGTCTGCGCGGTGGGCGCAAGGCCTATGACGAGGAACTGCATGGTGAGCAGCTGCTGGACCTGGAGCGCGCCGCCATGGTGACATGACGGACCGGCTCGGCGCGGCGACGCTCAGGCCCGGATCTGCTTGGACTGGATGAATATCCCCTCGGCTTCCACCGTTATGCCGCTTTCGTCGGCGATGTGGCCGACCGAGAACGTCTTGACCCCTTCGATACGTTCAACGCGGCCCTCGGCGCGTAGCGGCCGTCCGAGCACGGTGCCGCGCCGGTAGCGCAAGGTCAGCGTCCCGGTATAGGCGGGGCGGCGCGGCAGATGGGCCGTCGCGCCCAGCACATGATCGAGGATCATCGAGCACACGCCGCCGTGCACATGGCCTGGCGGCCCCTCGTAAGCCGCGCCCAAGGTGAACTCCGACCACACCAGTCCGTCGGGTTCGTGATGGATCGACAACGGTGGTGCGACCGGGTTGCGCACACCCACCACAACATTGCCCCACGCGACGGTCTCACCTTCCGGAGTCAGCTGGACGCCGAACCCTCCCGGGTGCAGCGCGTCACTCAATTCCTCGGCAGCACTGTCGATTTTGGCCATGGAAGCGGTGACCGTCGCCGGATCCGCCTGGGTGCGGATGCTGACGTCGATGAGGCGACGGATCGATGCGGTCAGTGGCCCGTAGACCGACTCGAGCAGGTCGAAATCGGTGCCAGGCCATTCGTCGGGCATCCTCGCAACCTAACAGCGCTGCGGGGCCGGCGAGCAGGCATACTGCGCTCAGCAACGAACGGAGGTCGGTATGGGGACCTATGCGATCACGGGATCGGCGTCTGGGATGGGAAATGCGACCGCGAGTCGGCTTCGGGAAGCGGGCCATCGGGTGATCGGCGTCGACCTCGATGGCGCCGACGTCGTCGCCGATCTGTCGACACGGCAGGGCCGGTTACGGGCCGCAAGCGACGTCATTGCGGCCTGTGACGGCAGGCTCGATGGCGCGGTGCTGGCCGCGGGATTGGGGCCGAGTCCGGGCCCGGGCCGGCTGCATCGCATCGCCCAGGTCAATTACCTGGGTGTGGTGGAGCTATTGCAGGCGTGGCGGCCCGCTCTAGCTGCCGCCGAACGGGCCAAAGCGGTTGTGATCGCGAGCAATTCGACGACGACTGTTCCGATGGTGCCGCGGCGCAGCGTGCGGGCGCTGCTCGACCATGATGCCGACAAGGCGGTGCGCGCGGTGCGGTTGTTCGGTAGAGCCGCGCCTTCGCTGATGTATGCGGCGTCGAAAATCGCGGTGAGCCATTGGGTTCGGCGCCAGGCGGTGCTGCCGGAGTGGGCCGGATCGGGGGTGCGGCTCAACGCTCTGGCGTCCGGCGCGATCATGACGCCGCTGCTGGCCGAACAGCTGTCGGACCCGACTCAGGCCAAGGGCGTCCGGTCGTTCCTGATCCCGGTCGGTGGATTCGGCGAGGTCACCCACATGGCCGACTGGATATGTTTCATGCTTAGCGACTCTGCGGATTTCCTCTGCGGCAGTGTGGTGTTCGTGGATGGCGGTTCCGACGCGTACTTTCGCGCCGACGACTGGCCGAGGCCGGTCCCGGCCCGCCGGCTGCCCGGCTACCTGCTGAAGTTCCGGCGAGGCTCCCGCACCACAGTTCGCTGACATCCGTCACGTGATGCATCGAGTCAAGATGCCCGCGAAACCTGGTTCATGCATCAGGTAAGGAATGCCCGCGAAATCGGGGTCAGGTGGTGGTCTTGCTTTTGATGCGGATGCCGGCTTTGAGGGCGGGTAGAGCGGCGGGTATGGCGGCGAGGTAGAGCTGTTCGGTCTTGTCTTTGGCGAGTCTGAGCAGGGCGGCTTGCAGGTCGGCGATCTGGTGGGCGATCGCGGCGGGGTTGAGGCTGTTGCGGTAGGTGAGCAGCTCTGTTTGTTGGGCCGCTGAGAGGACTCCGGCGGCCAGCAGCCGGTCCAGGGGGGTCTGGGGCTTGTCGTAGAGCCGGCGGCGGTGACCGTCGCGGCTGCAGCCGTAGCTGATGGGTTTGATGGTGGGGGTCAGGTAGTTGAGCCGGTCGTTGACCAGGTGCCACAGCCGGTTGAGCACGGCGCGTTCTTCGTCGGTGTCGTAGCGGTAGTAGAACCCGTAGCGACGCACGAGGTGGTTGTTTTTGGACTCGATGGTGGCCTGGTCGTTCTTCTTGTAGGGCCGTGAGCGGGTGAAGAAGATCTCCATGTCCGCGGCCCACTTGATGACCGCCTTATTGAGGAATTCGGTGCCGTTGTCGAAGTCCAAACCCGTTACCTTATAGGGATTTTAGTAATTCCGGTTTTGAGGGCGCCCAGGATGTGGGGGTGGGCGTTGTTGCGCACCGTGCGGGTGAACACCCAGCCGATGTGCATGTCGGTGAGGTTGACCGTGCGGGCGAACTCACCTTTCAGTGTCGGGCCGCAGTGCGCCACGGTGTCGCCTTCGAAGAACCCGGAGATTCTTCGGCCTCATCGCCTGCTTTGCAGATGGTGATCGAGGACCGCAGCAGCGGGAGGGTTTCGTCGTCGACACACCCGAGATCTGGTCGCGGGCCTTGGCGCCGCGCAGGTAGCGGTCGATCGTGGCGCTGCTCATCGCCAACAGCTCGGCACGCACCGCCGGGCCGTAACGGTCACGGCCGTCCACCAGTTCGCCGTGGCGTTCTAGAGCATCCAACTGAAGTGCCATGGAAGCGGCCAGATACCGGCCGCACTGCCCGCCTGAGGCCGCCCACACCTTCTGCAACACCTTGAGCGCATCCTAGGAGTACTTCGGATTGCGTTGCCGGCAAATCCGTTTGGCGACCTGCCGACCCGCTCCCGGCGGCGCGGCCGCCGCCCTCAACCGCCGCCGGGCGTTGTCACGCGACCAGCCGGTGACCGCCACCACCTGATCCAGAATCTGCCCCTTGTCCGCCTTCGGCGCCCCCACATACGCCCTGGCGAACTTCGCGGTGATCTCGGCCCGAGACGACATCGACAGCCCACTTCCCATGCCTGCTGAGGATCGACCGTTTCGCGGGCATTTTTACGTGATGCACCGAGGACGCTTCACGGGCATTTCTCGTGATGCTTGCCGCGTCATTGACAGGTGTCAGTTAATGCTCGTACGGTATCGGTGTGGGCTCGACCGCGTCGACTACCGCGCCGCACTCGCCGCAGCAAAAGGTGCGCGCGGCTCAGCGGCTGCGCACCCGGGCGCGGGTATTCGATGCCGCGGTCGCCGAGATAGGTCGGCGCGGATTAGCCGGCGCGGATGTGGCGGCGATCGCCGCGGCGGCCGGGGTGGCACGGGGGACGTTCTACTTCCACTTCCCCACCAAGGAGCACGTCTTGGTGGAGTTGGAGCGCGCCGAGGAACTCGCCATTGTGGCAAAGCTGCGCGATCCAACCACCGATTCCACCGACCTGGTATCGGTATTGAGTTCGGTGGCGCACCAGGTGTTTGCCGTCGAGCGACGGCTGGGCCCGCTTGTGTTCCGGGACATGCTCGGATTGCACTTTGCCCCAACCCGGCCGGTCGAGGACCAGCTGGGCGAACACCCGTTGGCCGAATTCGTCATTGAGACGATCGCGCAGGCGCAGCGGGCGGATCGGGTCCCACCGGATGCCGACGCGGGTGAGCTGGGGGCGATCTTCCTGACCGGTTTGTTCGCGTTGCTGGCCACCGGCGCGACGACCCCGGACGCGCGGACCGCGTTACTGAACCGCTTTGTAACGACCGTTGTTCACGGAATGGAGGCACGATGAGCAGTTCAGGTATCGAGGGCTACCGCGAATATCTGGCCCGACGCGACGGCGAGGCGGACCTGTTGCATCGCCGGCTTGCCACCCGGGAAGCGTTCTTTGCAGCGCTAGTAGCCGAGCCCATTCGCTCGGCGCGCCACGTCGATCGGCAGGTGTTCCTGCGCAACCTGCGGCGGCGTCGACCCGAGCCGGGACTCGACCGGGCGATGTTGTTCTTGCTGGCCACCGCCAAGCTGAACCAGGCTGAGCGGTTTGGGGTGAACCTGGGCGAAACCTACGGAGTCAACAGCGGTGCCGACCTGCCGCCGGAGCGGGTCTACGTCGAACTCGAGGAGCACTATCACACTCGGCTGCTGGCGTACGTGCTGGACATGTTTGGTCTGCCGTTCCAGGTGATTGCGCCACCGTTGCTGGTGCGCCAGTTCGTCAAGATGAGCGTGTTCCTGCCGGATCGACTCGCATTCCCAATCGTGGGCGCGGGCGAGATGGCGGGTTGCATCATGTTCGACGAGCTGCGACGCGCCGGAGTCGAACTGTTCGCCGACGAACCGGCGGTGGCGGCCCGGATCGAGCGCCTCTACAGCGAGATACTCACCGACGAATTGGGCCACGTCGGCTACTGCGCGGCAAGCTGCAACGCCGCGGGCCGGGCCACGATGCGCCGGCTGTACCCCGTTGTCGGACGGTTCTTCGCTCGCCAGACCTACGAGATAAGTCTGCTCGTCGATGTGGCGAAGTTTCGGGCTCGCCTGGACCGGCCGTTCGACGTCGACGAGCTCGTCGCCGGCCTGACAAACGAAACCTTTGTAGCCGCGCTGCCCTGATCGACCGGCCGAGCCCGCTTTGGCCTGTCGCTACAATCGCGGTCAGGTTTTTGGGCCACCGGTGGAGTTGGCCGGCGATGGGAGATTGACTTGCAGGGCAACGGTTCACGGTGACGATAGGTGTTATCTGCGCGATCCCGCAGGAATTGGCCTATCTGCGCACCAATCTGGTCGCCGCCGATCAACAGGAGATCGCCCAAATTTGTTTCTATGCCGGTCAACTGGGGGATCGGCGGGTGGTGCTGACCGCGGCCGGAATGGGCAAAGTAAACGCCGGCCTGGTCGCCACCCTGCTAGCGGACCGATTCGATTGTCACACCGTGATTTTCACCGGGGTCGCCGGAGGACTGGACCCGGCGTTGTCCATCGGCGACATAGTTATCGCCGATCGCGTGGTGCAGCACGATTGCGGGTTGCTCACCGATGACGGACTGCAGCCCTACCAGCCCGGCCACGTCCCGTTCATCAAACCCACCGAACAGCTGGGCTATCGGGTGGAACCGGAACTGCTGGATCGGGTCAAACACCGCCTCGAGGACTTCACCCTGCCAGCGCTGTCGGCCGCCGCCGGGGGCGGAGCCCGCCCACCGCGGATCAACTACGGAACCATCCTCACCGGCGACCAGTATCTGCATTCCGCGCGCACCCGGGACCAGCTCTACAATGACTTTTCCGGCATGGCCATCGAGATGGAAGGCGGTGCGCTGGCTCAAGTATGCGAGTCCTTTGCCATCCCCTGGCTGGTCATCCGCGCGCTCTCCGACCTCGCCGGCGCCGGTTCCGGGCTGGATTTCAATCGGTTCGTCGACGAGGTTTCGGTCAGCTCGGCCCGGATATTGCTGCACCTGCTGTCGGTGGTGGACTGAACCATCCGCGGGTGCGGCTCGGCGCGGGTGGTGCCCGTCGCGACACATAACTGATGTACAGGAAACGCCGCGGCTCGTCGCAGTGACGTATATCTGGGCGCTCGCACATAAGAGGTCTGCCCGAAGGCAGATCCCCGTCTTCTGACGGTGGGTCAAGCAGGACCTTGCGGGCCTCGCCCAAAAATGGGCTTACTGCACTTCGGACAGACCACCAGGTTGCCCTGTTAGCAACCAGTATTTCAGCGAAACACCGGCGCGTCGATGGCCAAAGGTCCCCACCAGGATCGGCCCAAAGTCACCTCACCGATTGCCAGCCGCGGTACCCGCGCCGAGCCGGCGCAGTGTTTGGATGGGTAGGTGGTTGATACCGACGCCCCGCTGCCCGACCGCTCCGAACGTGTGGTGAGTGCCACCCGCGAAATTGCGGCCGGCTCGGCGCAAATATTCGAGCTGATCGCCGACCCGTCTCGCCAGCCCGACTGGGACGGCAACGACAATCTTGGCCACTGTGCCGCGGGACAACGGGTACACCAGGTCGGCGATGTCTTCCGCATGACGCTGACCCTGGGCAGCGTGCGCGAGAACCACATCGTCGAGTTCACCGAAGCCCGGTTGATCGCCTGGCGCCCATCAGAACTCGGAAAAACGCCGCCCGGCCATCTTTGGCGCTGGGAGCTCACCCCGATCAGCGATACCCGCACCCTGGTCACCCACACATACAACTGGACGGAGCTGTCCGACCCGGCGCGGTTCCCCCGGGCGCGGGCCACCACCACCGTGCAGCTGCGCGCTTCGCTGGACCGCCTCGCGGGGCACTCCGAGGCCGCTGCGGCCGGCGACTGATCACCGGGCCACCACCGGGAACCCCGGCCGGGAAATGCCCCGAGTCGGCCCAGTTGCCGCGGCTTTCCCTATCCGGCCCAGTGGGCCGGTACGGTCACCCTATGGCTCTCCCACCACCAGGAAAAGACCGCGCCGCCATCGTCACCGGCGCCTCGTCGGGCATCGGCGAGGAATTCGCCCGGATCCTTTCCCAGCGTGGCTACCAGGTGGTGTTGGTGGCCCGCAGTGCCGACCGCCTCGAAGCCCTCGCGGGACGGTTGGGTTCGGATACCCACCCGCTGCCCGCCGATCTGTCTGTGCGCAGCGACCGCGCCGGCCTGGTCGACCGGGTGGCGGCGCTGGGCCTGGTGCCCGACATCCTGATCAACAACGCGGGGCTGTCGACGCTGGGTCCGGTGGCGAAATCGGTTCCCGAACAGGAACTCAACCTGGTCGAGGTCGATGTGGCCGCGGTGGTCGACCTGTGTAGCCGGTTTCTGCCGGCCATGGTCGAACGCGGGCGAGGCGCGGTGCTCAACGTAGCGTCGGTGGCCGGATTCGCCCCCCTGCCCGGGCAGGCGGCCTACGGCGCGGCCAAGGCGTTCGTGTTGTCCTACACCCATAGCCTGCGCGGCGAACTGCACGGCAGCGGTGTTTCGGTGACGGCGCTGAGCCCGGGACCGGTGGACACCAGCTTCGGCGACGTCGCCGGGTTCACCAAGCAGGAAACCGAGAGCTTGCCCAAGATCATGTGGAAGTCCGTCGATCAGGTGGCGCAAGCCGGAATCGACGGTTTGGCAGCCGGCAAGGCCGTCGTCGTCCCCGGTCTTGCCAACCGCATCTCGGCCGAACTGATCCGGGTAACGCCACCGGATTGGATGGGCTCGATCATGGCCCGCATCCACCCCGCCATGAAGCGCCAGTGAGCGCAGCGCAATGAGTTGTCCTCGAGTTGTGCTTCGGTAGCGTGCGGGCGGGGCGCCCACTTTCGATAGGGTGAAGACCGCGTGAGTACCACACAGTCAGTGCCCGGCCAGACCGGCACCACTGCGGCCGACCGGCCATTTGTCGCCAGGATGATCCGCACCCTCGCGGTGCCGATCATCCTGTTCTGGTTGGCGGTGGTGGTCCTGCTCAGCGTGTTCGTCCCATCACTGGAAGTGGTCGGACAAGAGCGCTCGGTGTCGCTGAGCCCCACCGACGCGCCGTCGGTCGTGGCCCTCAACCGCATCGGCCACGTCTTCAACGAAGGCGAAACCGACAGCGTGGCCATGATCATCCTGGAGGGCGACAAGCCACTCGGCGACGATGCCCACAAGTTCTACGACGGGCTGATCCGCAAGCTGCGCGCCGACAAGAAGCATGTGCTGAGCATCCAGGACTTCTGGGGGGATCCGCTGACGGCGGCGGGCGCCCAGAGCAACGACGGCATGGCGGCCACTGTCCAGGTGAGCCTGGCCGGCAAGCAAGGTGAGCTGCTGGCCAACGAATCCGTCGAGGCGGTCCGCAAGATCGTTGACGCCACCCCGGCCCCACCCGGGGTGAAGGCCTACGTCACCGGTGGGCCGGCGATGGCCGCGGATCTACACAAGAGCGGCGACCGATCCATGGCCAAGATCACCCTGACCACGGTCGCGGTGATCCTGATCATGCTGCTGTTTGTATATCGATCCCCCGTCACGGTGTTCCTGCTGCTCGTCACGGTGGGCCTGGAACTGACCGCGGCGCGCGGGGCCGTCGCGCTGCTCGGCCACAGCGGATTGATCGGGCTTTCCACCTTTGCGGTCAGCCTGCTCACGTCACTGGCGATCGCCGCCGGAACCGACTACGGGATATTCATCGTCGGTCGCTACCAGGAGGCCCGGCAGGCCGGCGAAGACCGAGAATCGGCCTTCTACACCATGTACCGCGGCACCGCCCATGTCATCCTGGGCTCCGGTCTGACCATCTCCGCGGCAACGTTTTGCCTGAGCTTCACCCGGATGCCCTATTTCCAGACGTTGGGCATCCCCTGTTCGGTTGGGATGCTGGTGGCCCTGCTTGTCGCATTGACGTTGGCGCCGGCCGTCCTTGTCGTCGGCGGCCGGTTCGGCGCGTTCGACCCCAAGCGGGTGCTGCAGGTACGCGGCTCGCGGCGGGTCGGCACGGCCATCGTGCGCTGGCCGCTGCCCATTCTCGCCGTCACGTGCGCCGTCGCGCTGGTCGGTCTGATCACCCTGCCCGGCTACCGGCCCAGCTACAACGACCGGGCCTACCTGCCCAGCTTCATCCCCGCCAATCAGGGCCTCGCGGTCGCGGACCGCCACTTCTCCCAGGCGCGGATCAACCCGGAGATCCTGATGATCGAGTCGGATCACGACATGCGCAACCCCACCGACTTTCTGGTGCTGGACAAGCTGGCCAAGGGCATATTCCGGGTTCCGGGCATCTCCCGCGTGCAGGCCATCACCAGGCCTTCCGGAACAACCATGGACCACACCACCATCCCGTTTCGGCTCAGCATGCAAAACGCCGGTCAGGTGCAGTCGTTGCACTACCAGCGCGCGCGGATGAATGACCTACTGACCCAGGCCGACGAGATGGCCAAGACGATCGCGCTGACCAGGCGCATGTACGAGCTGTCGTCGCAGCTGGCCGACAACACCCACCGGATGGTCGGCGACACCATCGAGATGCAGCAGATCACCAACGAACTGCGGGACAAACTCGCGGATTTCGACGACTTCTGGCGTCCGATCCGCAGTTACCTCTACTGGGAGAAGCACTGCTACGACATCCCGAACTGCTGGACATTCCGGTCCCTCTTCGACGCACTGGACGGTCTGGACCAGATCGACGAGAAACTCGACGTGATGGTCGGTGACCTCGAGAACGTGGACCGGCTGATGCCGCAGATGACCGAGACGTTCCCGCCAATGATCGAATCCATGGAACACATCCGGACCATGATGCTGACCATGCACAGCACCATGTCGGGCATGGTCGACCAGATGACCGAGCTCAGCGAGAACGCCAACGCGATGGGCAAGGCGTTCGATACCGCCAAGAACGACGACTCATTCTATCTGCCGCCAGAAGTGTTCGAGAACGCGGACTTCAAACGTGCGATGGGAAGCTTCCTGTCGCCGGACGGGCACGCGGCTCGCTTCATCATCTTGCACCGCAGCGACCCCGCCTCGGTCAGCGGCATCGCCAGTATCGACAAGATCCGCACCGCGGCCGAGGAGTCACTCAAGGGGACTCCGTTGGAGAACGCCACCATCTACCTGGCCGGGGTGGGCGCCATCTTCAAGGACGTCTCCGAGGGCGCGAAATGGGATCTTCTGATTGCCGGAATCGCTTCGCTCTGCCTCATTTTTGTCATCATGCTGATCCTCACCCGCGCGCTGGTGGCCGCCGGCGTGATCGTGGGTACGGTCGCGATTTCACTTGGCGCCTCGTTCGGATTGTCGGTATTGCTGTGGCAACACATCATCGGCATGCCGTTGCACTGGCTGGTGATCGCGATGTCGGTCATCGTGCTGCTGGCCGTGGGGTCGGACTACAACCTGTTGCTGGTCTCCCGGTTCAAACAGGAAATCCCCGCCGGCATCAATACCGGCATCATCCGATCCATGGGCGGCACCGGCAAAGTCGTGACCAACGCCGGACTGGTGTTCGCGTTCACCATGGCATCCATGGTGGTCAGTGACGTGCGGATGATCGGACAGGTGGGCACCACCATCGGTCTGGGGCTGCTGTTCGACACCTTGGTGGTGCGGGCGTTCATGACCCCGGCCATTGCTGCGCTGTTGGGTCGGTGGTTCTGGTGGCCGCTGCGGGTGCGCTCACGACCTGACCGCAGAGCCATCCAGCGAGCCGCCCAGGGCGACACCGAGCCGGCGCCGGTGGAGAGTGCCCCGGCCACCGCCGGGAGCTAGATCGCGGGGACTCGGGTGGAGGGCTAGGCCAGTGCGGGTCTTGGCGGCTGTGCGCACCCTTGCTCCAGCAAGGCCCGCAGCGCCGTTGGCGGTGCGGGGATCTCGGCGACGGTTCCGACTTGCAGGGGGATGCTCGGGTAACCGGCCAGGTATTCCGAGTAGGAGCGCGCACCCAACCTCATGCCGAGGCTGACCCACCCGTCGACCACCGACCACCGTTGCGGATTTCTTCTCGCCCATTCGCTTTGGTCCAGCCGGTGCTTCCACTCGGCGGCGTCGATTTCATCGAGTGCATAGCCGCCGAGAAGTTCCCGGTATTGCACCGCCGCGCCGCGCACGACGGTGATTCCGTGACCCAGCCCGGCGGCGCCCGAGAATTGCGGCAACAGTCCCAAAATCGCCTGCGCGGCGGCTCGGCCAGTAGTGACCTCTTCGGTCAAAGTCAGGGTCGGGAAGGCACGCAATGCCATACAGGCATCGACCACCGAAACCAGGATGTCGGCGGACTCGCGCAACTGGTAGTCCTCGCCGAGCACCCGGGGCAGGCGCACGATGGTGAAATCCAGAGCCGGCGATGATGCGGCAACGATCAACTCCGCGAGTGATTTTGACGCCGCGTATGGATAGGGCGACATGCGGGGGTTGGTGACCCGCGGCGCGGTGACATCGGCACTGATGACGAACGTCGACAGGTGCACCAACCGCACATCCCGTTGTGCGCACACCTGCGCAACCGTGGAAACCAGCTCAACGTTGGCGGCCCGGAGGCCGCGGTAGGGCACCAGCACGTTGGTGTTGCCGATGCAGTTGATCAGGGACCGTGCGCCGGTGTCGCGTATCAGGGCATCGAGATCCGCCGCGTCCAACGCTGCGCCGAGTTGTTCGATCCGGATCCCTTCGAGACCCCGCAGGGCCGACCACGGGCCATGCTCGGGGGGCTTTGACCTACTGGCCAAAACTATTTCCGGACAGGCTAGTCCGGCCTGCTTGCGCTGCAAGACGGCGCGGGCAAATCCGGTGCCGACAATTCCGGATGCCCCGAGCACGACGACTGGTGCCGCGGCCCGGTCGTGCGGCGGCGGCTCGGCGCACAACGGCTGCGGGGTGCACTGGCTCCCCAACGACACCAGGTCACGCTCGATCGCGGCGGCCGTTTCAGCGTCGAGCCAACCATCGGTCGCGGGCGCGGCCGGGTTTGAGCCCAGGTCGCAAACCAGGTTCGCGGCGGTATCGGCACTGATCAGCTCCAGCACCGAGAGGTGCCGACCGAGATACCTGCGAGTGTCGGGCAGGATCCTGATGAGATCCAATGAGCCGATTCCCGCACCGAGTAGCGATGAGTCTGCAGCGAGGGGCCTTCCGAGGTGGCGACTCCACACGCGCGCGAGGCCGGCCGCGCTCTCGCCGGCCTCGGCGTCGCTTGGTACCGCGTCGGCGAGTTGTGGCAGTGTGTGCAGCCTTGTGCCATCGACCTTCCCATTGGGCTTGCGAGGGATACCCGGAACGCCGACAACGAAAAACGCGGGCACTCCCAGGCTTGCCAGGGTGAGCCCGATCCGTCCCGCGGTCACGCCGTCCTCGGCGGCTTCGCGGGTCCGCTCGGTTTCGAACCACACCCCCAGACGGCCGTCATGAGGCTCGACGGCGACATCGCAGACCGTAGGGTCAGCGCTGATGCGCCTGGCGACCGCGGCGGTGTCGACCCGCTTGCCGGCGACTTTGACGATGGTGTCTTTGCGTCCGGCGAAGACCGGAAAGCCTTCTTCATCGATGGTCACCCGGTCAGCGGTGGCAAACGCGCGCAGTTGCGATCCGTCGCCGGGGGCCACGGCACCGAAGCTGCTGTCATCGATCCCAAGATATCCGTCGCTGACCAAGGGCCCGGCGATGACCACCTCGCCGAAGGCGATGAACACGGTATTGGGCACTATCGGCAGGCCCACCCTGAGTCGAGTGTGTGCGGCGGCCGCGATGCCGTCGTATACGATGGGAAGGTGTGTGGCGACCACCGTTGCTTCGGTCGGACCGTAGCTGGAGACAAGTGAGATCGGTGCCAAGACGGGGGAATTGACCCACTTTTCGACGGTGCTGGTGCGGATGGATTCGCCGCCGATGACGATCTGGCGCAGCCGCGAACGGCCGATGACGTCGACGGCGTCGCCGTCCTCGCACAACAGGTGCCACACCGCGGTCGGCAGGTCGACGACCGTCGGCCCCAAGGCGTGGATATCGCGCGCCAGCCCGCCCAAGTCGCCGGTCTTCATGGCCGCGGATCGGACCAACTCCGCCCCGCAAACGGCGGCGCCAAAGATTTCCTCAACGCTGATGTCCGACGTCAAGGGCGCGCATTGCAGGATGGTGTCTTGGCTGTTCCAGCCGTAGCTGGGGCCGATTGCGGCACAGAAAGCAGCGAGTGACCCATGCGATATCCGCACCAGCTTGGGTTGCCCGGTCGTCCCCGACGTGGGCATGATGTACGCCGCCTTGGTGGCCAGCAGGGGATCTCGTGCCACCTGGTCAAGGCGCTGGTCAATGCGCTCCCGCAGGGCGTGATCCGGGACCGCCCCGAGCCGGACCGCGGCCACGTCGACCGGGTGCGCCGAACTCCCTTCACAGTGCTCACCAATTGTCTTGGCTCGTAACGAAAGATCGTCGACGGACTCGCACATGCTGTAGCCGCAACCCGCGAGGTGACAGGCCAACAACAGATCAACGGTCTTGTCGGTGTCGTCGTCGGTGCACACCAGCACATCACCGGGCACCACCCCATGGCACACCAGCCAGCCGACCCACGGGTAAACCTGGCGACGCCGGTCCAGAAACTGGCGCAGGCCCGGTGCCGCATCGACAAACCACGCAGGTGCCGACGGTGGCCGCGGTCGCCCCGCGGTCTCGGTACGGCAGGGCAGGCCGTCGGCGCCCACCTCGAACCACTCGTTGGCGGTCATGGCGATCGGCTGATCCCACAGCGCCGCCATCGATTCCAACGCCGCGCCGATACGAGCGGCGACCCCGGCGCCGGTGTTGCGCTCGGGCAGATCGGCTCGGTCCCAGATCGCCAGGTTGAGGGTGTGCCGTTGTTCGTCGAGCACGCATGCCACGGTGGTGCCCTCGATCGGGCCGATCTCGGTCGCAACGGGTGCTTCCGAGAGGAACGGGCGAAGGCCGGGCGCACATGATTCGCGGATGAAATTCAGCGTCAGGGCCTGCACATGAGAGGTCCGGTTGATTGCCAGATACATTCGGCGGTAATGCTCTTCACGAATCCATCGGCGTCGCACCGCCTTGACGTAGCCGCGGTCAAGGTCGCGGACCACCTCCCGCACCGACGCGAAAGGCCGAAATCGGAGGGCGTGCGCAACCGAGTTGACCAGGCACGTGGCGACATTGAGTTCGGGGTCGCCGAACCGGTTGTCCACGGCGTGCACCAGCAGGCTCTCGGTGCTCTGCCGCAGCCCCGCCTGCACCGCGACCGCGGCCGCCGCCACCAGAACGTTGAGCGGTACTTGTTGAGCCTCCGAGAGGGCACGCAGGGTGTCATAGGCTGGGCCGCAGAGGGCGATCGACTCTTGCAGGACGCCCTTGGCTGCGGCCCCGGAGGTACCGCTGGCGCCCTGCGCACCCCCACCCTGGCCGGCCTCGGCGGTGAGCTCGCGCTGCACGGCGTCGGCTTGTCGCCGTAGTGCTTCGGCCACCTTGGCTGTTTCACGAAGATGCGCGGCCGCCAGCTTGGCCAATCCTTGTCTGAGGGTGGGCATTTTGCCCACCCCGGCGGGTTCGAGGCTGGCCGCCAGAAAGTGCGCCAGATCGGCCTCAATGATCCCGGTCGCCCCGCCATCAAGCAGGATGTGGTGCGTGTGAACGTCGAGGCCGCAAACATCGCCGCCCTCGTCGGTCGAGACGGCATAGCGCACGAGCGGCCTGTCCAGGATGCCCGAAGACCAGGTGTGCTCCAGATCGGCGCCCGGCCCGTCCGGTTGGCCCTGGGCGGCCGAGCGTACGAGCACAAGGTCGTTGAATTGCAGCCTCGGCACCAGCTGTGGGTAGTCCGCGCCCGTCGCGGCCATCTGCAGAACGCACAGCTGAACGGGGTTGTTGAGCACCGATGCTTCCAGCGCGGCAAGAAAATTCGACAGCGCCAGCGGGTGAAACCGATAGCGTTTGCCGATCAGATACAGCGCGGGGTCGTTCTCCTGGAGCACCCCGTTGTACAGGTTCCGCTGCGATTTGCTTAGCGGAATGGCTTCCGCACAGCCGATTTCGGGCTCGGTCACGTAGGACTTTCCAGTTCGGACTTCGACAGCTCCGAAACCCAGCCCTCGATCGAGAGGTTCTCGGCCAATCGGGATGGCAGTTCGGACTCTCGGTCCACGCCCAGCCGCTTCATCAGCAGCACGAACCTAACGGAGTCGAGTCCGAGATGCCTGAGATCGGTGGCGTCGCCGTCGATCAGATCCGTTTCGTCGATGTAGAGCACGTCACAGACGGCGAGCAAGATCCGTTCGCGCACCGGGTCAGCCACCGGTTTGGACCTGATTCGCCGCCGCCGCCAGCGACGTGCGCATCACCTTGCCCGACTGTGTTCGCGGAATCTCGCTGACGATCACGATTGTCGACGGCCGCGCCACCGATTCGGACTCGCGGCGATAGTGAGCCGCAATCGTGTGCTTGAGTTTGCGGGCCGCTGACGCGTCCACATCGGTGGCAGCGACCACGGCCAGGCCCACCAGCGCGCCGAATTCCGGATCGGGGATCTCGAAGCAAGCGGCCTCGCGGACGCCCGGAACGCCCTCCGCAATGCGATCGACCTCGTCGGGGGCGATGTTCACGCCGCCCGAGATGATCATCTCCGAGGACCGCCCCTTGATGTAGAAGAAACCATCCTCGTGGCGCTCCAACAGATCGCCGGTGTTCACCCAGCCGTCGATCAGGACCTCTTGGGTACGTTGAGGATTGCTCCAATACCCCAACATGTTTGCCGGAGACTTGATCCACAGCGTGCCGAATGACGCGGAAGGGCCGGCACCCGGGGCGTTGGGGCCGGCTCCGTCTGCGTCGTCGTTGGCCGCCAGATAGACCTCCACACCGGGGTAGGGGCGGCCCACCGCGCCCGCCTCGATCTTGGCAATCGAGCCATCGTCTGTCGGCAAACATAAAGCCGTGCAGCCTGTTTCGCTCAGCCCGTAGACCTGTGCGGTGCGAACACCGGTGGCTTCGATGAACCGCACATCGGCGGCGATCGCCCGCGAACCGCCGTACCCGAGTAGCCGCAGCGATGGAACCGTTGTGGCCGCGGACTTCAACTCCGAAACCAGTTTCGAAAGCAGGGTCGGCACCAGGCATGTGGTGTTGACGGCGTTGGAGTTCAGAATCCGCATCAGCGAAGGGGTGTTCTCACCACCGGTGATGCACAACCCTCCACGCATCAAACAGGTAAGTATCCACCACAACCCACCGATGTGGGTTGCCGGCAGCGGGGAGTAGGTGGTTTCGCCGTCGACCCAGGTGACCCAGTTGAGCCCCTCGTTGCGCAAGATGTCCGGTACGGCGAAGAAGGTGCGGTTGGCCAGCAGCACCGCCTTTGGTTCGCCGGTGGTGCCGCTGGTGAAGATCATCGCCAGCGGATCGTCGGCGCCAAGCCCGGGCTCGGTCGCCGGGCGATCCGTATCCGGCGAATGGGCGAACTCCCCGGTGCCAGAGCCGATGTCGACCCGGATAGCGGGTATCGCGGCGAGGTCTTCGGGTAGCGACGAGGACCCGACCTTGCTCCCGGGCGCGATCAGAACCGCGACGGGGTCGGTGATCTGACAGAACCGATCGATGGTTGCCGGCGGAAGATTGCCGTCGGCCATCACGGCGATGGCACCAAGCTTCGCGCAGGCCAGCACCGCTAGGTAGGTCTCGGGTCCATTGTCCGAGATGACCAGTACCCGTGATCCTCGCGATGCCGACTGCGCACGGAGCGCGCCGGCGTAGCGATCCACTTCGGCGGCCAGCTCGCCATATGGCAGCGCACTCGTGCCATCGCAGCGGCGTAAGGCGATCGCCTCGGGCCGCCGCTGAGCCTGCTCGATGATCCGTTCCAGAACGGTAGCGGGTAAGTCGGACATAGCTCTAAAGCGCTTTCCTTCCAGCGATCTAGGGGATGTTCAGGGCCGCCAATTCGACCTCGCCGGAGGCGGCTCCACCATCCTCGTCCCAAAACTCGATGGCGCACGGTACCAGGAGATAGCGCCACGTCCGTTGGACAACCTGCAGATTCCGGCATTGCAGCCGTGCGGAGAATTTCGCGGGGTTGATGGGCCGGTTGAAACGTGATGACGAGTTCCTGATGAACATGCTGGCGAGTTGATGCTGGAAGTAGTCCTCCAGCGACCAGCCCCGCAGTTGCGGAATCTCCTCGTTGGCAACGGCGGGCGCGAACGCGCTGTATGCGAGTTGGTTGAAGCAGAGAATCAGTTCAACCGCATTGAAGTGACCGGTGCTGCGGATATAGGCGGACTCGCTGATCGTGAAATTCCCATAGGCCAGCACCGAATCGTCGTCGGCGTGGTACCGGGCGTCGAGCAGGTAGCGACACCCCTTGTAGGAGTAGGGCTCGAGAACCCGGGCGAGTAGATCCTCGGCGATCGCAGTGGTGCCGGCGGACTCGACAGCGGGGTGAGCGGGCGAGGTCAAATCGGTGGTGCTCATGCCGGGTAGCCCGGCGTCTCGAGACCATCCAGCATGGTCAGGCGGTAGGTCGTGAGGGTGCCCGAGGCCGTCCCGTGCTTTGCCCGGTGCATGAGAACTCGGTTGTCCCACAAGATGATGTCGCCGACTTCATAGTGCTGGGTGTGGATGAACGGCGAGTTGTATTCGGGATCGAGCTGTCCGGTCGCGGCCAAGAGTTCGGCCAGCACGGCCGGATCAACCAGGTTGCCGTCCTTGTCCTCGATCTTGGTGGTGCCCGTCGCGCAGATGTAGAGAATCTCTTCGCCGGTCTTGGGGTGCCTGATGACTGTCGGCCACTTTATCGGGGGAGTGGCGCGGCTGATCTCATCCCAGACTTCTCCGATAGGCCGGTAGACGTCGCTCGGGCGGATCTTGATGTGCCGCCGGGGATCGTGGGTGCTGAGGGTTCCGCGGGCCGGGGCCTGCTGGGCGGCCGGGAGTGACGCCCAAACCTTGGCCAGGTCGATGAAATAGGTTCCGCGGTCGTGGCCGGGCACCGCAAGCGGCAACACCATGGAAAACGCGAACGGTTCCGGCATGAACATGTAGTCGATGTGCCAGAACGCGCCGGTCTTCGGAACCCCTTGGCCTTCCTCGGTGGAGGAGACAAAGATCTCCGGGTGATCCTCGTGGTGGTACATGGGTTCGTAGTAAGGAACGATCTGTCCGACGATCTTGCCGAGCTTTAGGAATTCCTCGGGCGACGGGTTGACGTCCTTCAGGATGACCAGCTTGTTCGCATAAACGATGTCACGGATCTCGTCAGTGGTTATGTCGTCGAGGTTTTTTGGGTCGACCCCTGTGATTTGTGCACCGAGTCCCTCGCCTTTCACGTTGAGCGTCATCGGCCGTCTTCTCCTCGTTCATTTCGCTGCTGCTTCGGACAGATTTCTGGGACTGCGCCATGCCGGCGTCGGCTGCCGCACGCAAACGGGTCTTCGGCGTCCCTGGTGGTGGCGATCCGGTGGTACCTCCTGATTGGGCGCTGCGATGAGTGCGGCTACAGGAGGAGTCGGATGTGGTGATGAAAAGTTCCCCCTATTCGCCTTCCGGTCTTCCTTCGGAGTCGTTGGTCCAGGTGGCGGGCAGCAACGGGACAGCAGTGCTTGTGCCGTGCGACGACAGCCGGACCATTCCCGCGGCGGCACCGTCGTGCGACGCCGCGGTGCCGGTAAGGCCGAGCGGACCGGCGCCCTGGCTGCTCGGGCTGGGGGCGGGCTCGGCGGTGCCGGGAGCATCGATGGGCGAATCCATGGTGGCCGGTTCTTGCAGGAATTCGTCGCGGTAGCCGCGCACCCCCACCCTGTTCTTGCTGCGCTTTCTGCGACTGGCTCGGCTGCTGCTCAGCGCGGCTGGAGCCGCGGCGCGGGTGGTGTCGGTGGCGGTGGCGGCCGCGCCGGTGGTAGCCCTGGGGCCCGAGCTCACCCCCGGGGGTGCGGGGCCCAACACCGCGTAGCTGATCGCTGGTGAACTGAGCGGGCTGCCGGCGGGGGCGGGAGCGGGGGCGCTGGCTGCGGGGCTGGTGGCTTGTGGGCTTGGCGGGGCGAACGCCGACGCCGCCGGCGTCAGACCAACGACCGGTTGCGGGCCGGCCAGGTCGGCCACACTGCGCTCCGCGGGAGCGGCAACGGGTGCCGTTATCGGCGTCCTGTTCGCCAGGTAGGCCAGCGCACTCAAGGCGCTCAACGCGCTGAGCGCGGGAGTGAAGAAGGGAAGCAGTAGCAACCCGTACGAGGCGTAGTACGGGTACCAAAGAAAGTCGTATAGCTGCAAAGCGATGATGGCGAGGATGACCGCGACCGCCGGGCTGAAGCCCATACGCTGGAAAAACTCCAGGAAATACTTGTACGGATCGGCAAGGAAACTCAGGATGTCCCTCAACAGCTGACCGATCCAACTCCCGATGCCCGACGCGGCGGCCTGGCACTCGCCGCCGGGCCGCAGGATGGACGGCGTCGGTGGCGTGGGTGGTACCGCCGCGGCCGCGACCTCACTGACCGCCTGATAGGTGGTCATGGTCTCGGCGGCTTGAATCCACATGCGGACGTAGTCGGCCTCGTTGAGCGCGATGGGGATGGCGTTGATGCCGAAGAAATTGGTCACCACCAGCACGCCGTGGATGGCGTGGTTAGCGGCCAGCTCTGCCAGCGTGGGCATGGTGGCTACGGCGCTGCTGTAGCCGGCGGCCGCGATCCTGTGCTGCGCGGCGGTTACCGAGCTATCGATCGCGGCCTGCTCCAGCCAGATCAGGTAGGGGCCATGCGCGGCCAACCACTGGTGGGCGGCGTATCCCTGCCAACTGGTGGCTTGAACCTCGGCCAGTAGCTGGGTCAACTCGACAACGGCAGCGCTGTATTGCGCGCTGAGCTCTTGCCATTGTCCGGCGGCAGCAAGCAGCGCCCCCGGGCCTTGGCCCGCGCTCAACAGGGCCGAGTGCACCTCGGGAGGTATGGCCATCCATATCGGGGCGGTCAGGGCTTACCCTCTCCTGCGTAAGCGTGGTGCGCGCGCCGTGGGCGGGCTGACGCTGGTTGGCTTTACCAGGGTTAGTCGGGGCGAGTGAGCAAAAAGTTCCCACCGTGGCGCCGTGGTTCTGAATCCGGGTTGGGCAGGTCTTGCCGGAGGAGCGCGGCGCACCCTGGTTGGGCGGGGCAAGCCGGTCATTTCGCGAGGTCAGGTGAATCCATCTGGTCGGCAGCGGGTTCGGAATCAGCCGTCGTCACCCGTCGTCACCCGTTGCGGGGAGGGCGCTGCCGCACCTCGGTGCCCTATATTGTGCAGCCATGCCAGTCATTGACGCCCGTCATCTCGACGGCATATCCGAAACCGCGTTGCTGACCCTGCATCAGCGCGCGACCGAGGCCGCCCGGCCCGATGCCATCATCGACGACCCGATGGCCATCGCCCTGCGCAATGACATCGACTACCCCTACCACCACTTCGGCCGTACTCACCAAGCTACCGCCCTGCGTGCCTTGGCATTTGACAACAGCACCCGGGATTTTCTGCGGACCCACCCCGGCGCCACCGTGGTCGCACTGGCGGAGGGGCTACAGACCAGTTTCTGGCGTCTCGACAATGGTGAGCTGAACTGGCTTTCGGTAGACCTGGCGCCGATCGTGCGGCTGCGTGAGCAGCTGCTTCCCGCCTGCGACCGACTTCGCTACTGCGCTCAGTCCGCGTTCGACTACTCGTGGATGGAGCAGGTGGACGACGCCAACGGCGTGCTGATCACCGCCGAGGGGCTGTTCCAGTACCTGCGCCGTGACGTGGTGTTCGAGCTGATCGCGGCCTGCGCCAAACGATTTCCCCATGGCCAGCTGGTTTTCGACAGCATCGCTTGGCTGTTGAGCGTGTATTCGCGCCGGCGCGGGTTCAGGCTCAGTGAGCACTACACGGCGCCCCCGATGCCGTTTTGGTTCACCGCCGACCACTATGACGAACTGCGCGCCATCCCCGGTGTTCGCGCGGTCCGTGAGTTGCCGGCGCCGGCGGGCCGCGGAAGGTTCTTGCGCTGGGCGCTTCCGGTGGCGTACCGGCTGCCCGGGTTGGGCCGGTTGCGGGCCCCGGTGACGCTGGTCGAATTCGGCTGATTCGGCAGCGCAAGTTCGCGCCGAGCCGCCGCGAAACGAACACCCCGTGATGCATCAAGTCAAGATGCCTGCGAAACCTGGTTCATGCATCAGGTAAGGAATGCCCGCGAAATCGGGGTCAGGTGGTGGTCTTGCTTTTGATGCGGATGCCGGCTTTGAGGGCGGGTAGAGCGGCGGGTATGGCGGCGAGGTAGAGCTGTTCGGTCTTGTCTTTGGCGAGTCTGAGCAGGGCGGCTTGCAGGTCGGCGTTCTGGTGGGCGATCGCGGCGGGGTTGAGGCTGTTGCGGTAGGTGAGCAGCTCTGTTTGTTGGGCCGCTGAGAGGACTCCGGCGGCCAGCAGCCGGTCCAGGGGGGTCTGGGGCTTGTCGTAGAGCCGGCGGCGGTGACCGTCGCGGCTGCAGCCGTAGCTGATGGGTTTGATGGTGGGGGTCAGGTAGTTGAGCCGGTCGTTGACCAGGTGCCACAGCCGGTTGAGCACGGCGCGTTCTTCGTCGGTGTCGTAGCGGTAGTAGAACCCGTAGCGACGCACGAGGTGGTTGTTTTTGGACTCGATGGTGGCCTGGTCGTTCTTCTTGTAGGGTCGTGAGCGGGTGAAGAAGATCTCCATGTCCGCGGCCCACTTGATGACCGCCTTATTGAGGAATTCGGTGCCGTTGTCGAAGTCCAAACCCGTTACCTTATAGGGATTTTAGTAATTCCGGTTTTGAGGGCGCCCAGGATGTGGGGGTGGGCGTTGTTGCGCACCGTGCGGGTGAACACCCAGCCGATGTGCATGTCGGTGAGGTTGACCGTGCGGGCGAACTCACCTTTCAGTGTCGGGCCGCAGTGCGCCACGGTGTCGCCTTCGAAGAACCCCGGAGATTCTTCGGCCTCATCGCCTGCTTTGCAGATGGTGATCGAGGACCGCAGCAGCGGGGAGGGTTTCGTCGTCGACACACCCGAGATCTGGTCGCGGGCCTTGGCGCCGCGCAGGTAGCGGTCGATCGTGGCGCTGCTCATCGCCAACAGCTCGGCACGCACCGCCGGGCCGTAACGGTCACGGCCGTCCACCAGTTCGCCGTGGCGTTCTAGAGCATCCAACTGAAGTGCCATGGAAGCGGCCAGATACCGGCCGCACTGCCCGCCTGAGGCCGCCCACACCTTCTGCAACACCTTGAGCGCATCCTAGGAGTACTTCGGATTGCGTTGCCGGCGAGTCCGTTTGGCGACCTGCCGACCCGCTCCCGCCGGCGCGGCCGCCGCCCTCAACCGCCGCCTGGCGTTGTCACGCGACCAGCCGGTGACCGCCACCACCTGATCCAGAATCTGCCCCTTGCCCGCCTTCGGCGCCCCCACATACCCCCTGGCGAACTTCGCGGTGATCTCGGCCCGAGACGACATCGACAGCCCACTTCCCATGCCTGCCAAGGATCGACCGTTCCGCGGGCATTTTTACGTGATGCACCGAGGACGCTTCACGGGCATTTCTCGTGATGCTTGCCGCACCCTGGAACAATTCGTCGGCAATACGCGACTATTAGGTCATGGATTGCGAGGTGGCGCGCGAAGCGTTGTCGGCCCGACTCGACGGCGAGCGAGAACCGGTGCCCTCGGCGAGAGTCGACGAGCACCTGGATGAGTGCGGTGCCTGTGGTCTCTGGTTCGAACAGGTGGCCGGCCAAGCTAGCCGTCTGCAGCGCCTGATCGAATCCCGGCCGGTCATCGGGGCGGTTGATCTGACCGGGATTCGGCCGACGCCGCAGCCGCGGGAACGCAAACGAATGAGCTGGCAGCGCTGGGCACTGTTGTTCGTGGGGATCGCGCAGGTCGCCGTGGGAATCGTGCAAGGACTGGGCTTCAGCGTCGGCCTGGGCCACCACTATGTGATCGGGTCGGGCAACCATCTGCTCAACGAGTCCACGGCGTGGACGATCGCGCTGGGTGTGGCCATGGTGGTCGCGGCGATATGGCCGGGCGCCGCCGAGGGGCTCGCCGGTGTGCTGATGGTCTTCGTGGCGGTTTTGAGCGTCTATGTGGTTGTGGATGCGCTGTCCGGTGCCGTGACGACTTCGCGGGTCCTGACCCATCTGCCGGTGCTGTTGGGCACCGTCCTGGCAATCATGGTGTGGCGAAGCTGCGGTGCTCCTCGGCCGGCGCCGGACGTGTTGGCAGACGAGCCCGATATCGTTCTGCCGCAGAACGCATCTCGCGGACGTCGTCACGGCCACCTGTGGCCCACCGACGGATCGGCGGCCTGATCAGGCGCTGCGGCGCAGGATCACTCGGTGACGCCGGGTTCGGTTGTGGACGTTGTCGTCTGGCTGGTGGCAGCACCGAAGTTGCGCAGCTGCAGGCTGTTTGAGACGACAAAGAACGATGACAACGCCATCGCGGCGCCGGCGACAACTGGGTTGAGCACACCGGCCGCGGCGATGGGGATGGCCGCGATGTTGTAGCCGAATGCCCAGGCCAGGTTGAGTTTGACGGTGCGCATGGTCGCGGCGGCAAGGCCGAGCGCCAGGGGCACGACGTCGAGGTTGTCGCGAACCAGGATGATGTCAGCGGCGCCGATCGCAACGTCGGTGCCACGCCCCATGGCCATTCCCAGATCGGCGCTGGCCAGCGCGGGACCGTCGTTGATGCCGTCACCGACCATGGCGACGACATGGCCGCGGTCACGCAGTTGTTCGATTACGTCGACTTTGCCTTCGGGCAGAATGTTGGCGATCACCTCGTCGATGCCGACCCGGTCGGCGACGGCGGCCGCCGATGCCGGGTTGTCACCGGTCAAAAGCATGGTCCGGAGCCCGCGCTCGCGCAGCGCGGCTACCGCATCGGCCGCCGAGTCCTTGACGGCGTCGGCCACCGCGATGACCCCGCAAGGTGCACCGTCGATCTCGACGAATACAGCCGTCTCACCCAGGGACTCGGCGTTGCGCCGAGCGGCGCGCAAGGCCGCGTCACTCGAGGAGGAACCGATCCAGGACGGCTTACCCACCCGCACCGAGCGCCCGGACACGGTACCGCCGACGCCGCGCCCGGGTATGGCGCGGAATTCGGTGACGGTGTCGTGCTGGGTGGTCGCCGCGGCGATTGCCAGGGCCACCGAGTGTTCGGACGCCGCCTCCACCGTGGCGGCGATGGCGAGCACCTCGTCTGCGTCCCAGCCCGGTGCGGCCACCACCGCACTGACTTTGAGCTGCCCCGAGGTCAGCGTTCCGGTCTTGTCGAAGACGACGGTGTCGACGGATCGGGTGGCTTCCAGGGATTGATAGCCCTTCAGGAAGATGCCGAGTTGGGCACCGCGGCCAGAGGCGACCATCATCGCCGTCGGCGTCGCCAGGCCCAGGGCGCACGGGCAGGCGATGACCAGGACGGCAATGGCGGCGGAGAAGGCGCGGTCGGGTGAACCGCCGGCCAGTAGCCACCCGGCCGCGGTCAGCGCGGCGATGACAAACACGCACGGAACGAACACAGAGGCGATCCGATCGGCCAGGCGCTGTGCGTCGGCCTTTTGCGCTTGCGCCTGCTCGACCAAGCGGACCATTCCGGCGAATCGGGTGTCGGCGCCCACCGCCGCGGCCTCCACGATCAACCGGCCGTCAAGCACCACGGTGCCGCCGATGACCTGGCCGCCGGGACGCACCCGGGTGGGTTTGGCCTCGCCGGTCATCGTGCTCATGTCGACCGCGGCCGAACCGTCCAGGACGAGGCCGTCGGCGGCGATGGTCTGTCCGGGACGCACCACGAAGCGATCCTGCTCTTGGAGTTCGTCGGCGGGGACCACCAGCTCTGACCCATCCGGCTGCAGGACGGCAACCTCCTTGGCGCTCAGCGCCGCCAACGCCCGCAGCGCGCTGCCCGCCTTCGACTTGGCGCGGGCCTCGAAATACCTTCCGGCCAGCACGAACACCGTGACGCCCGCGGCGACCTCGAAATAGATGGCGTCGCTGCCCAACAGCGCCTGCCAGATGCCCTTGCGGTCGGCGAGCTGGTGGCTACCGAACACGGTGTACAGCGACCAGATCGTGGCGGCGGTGATGCCCACCGAGATCAGCGTCTCCATGGACGCGCCGTGGTGGCGCGCGTTGCGTAGCGCGACGCGGTGAAACGGCCACGCCGCCCATGTCACGACCGGCAGAGCCAGCGCTGTGAGCACCCACTCCCAGCCGGTGAAACGAGTGCTGGGCACCACCGCGAACATCACCGAGAGATCGGCCAGCGGCACGAACAGCACGGCCGCGACGGCTAGCCGGATCAGCAGGTGGCGAGCATGCTCAGCATCGGGATCGCCCGCGCCCTGACCGTCGTCCGGCTGCACCTCGGCCTGGTAACCGGCCTGCTGGATCACCTCGCACAGCGCAGCGGCGTCGACGTCCTCGCCGGCCTCCACGGTCGCCGTGCGGGTACCGAAGTTCACCGACGCCCGAACCCCCGGCACCTTGTTGAGCGTCGACTGGACCTTACGGGCGCATGCGAAGCAGGACATGCCGGTGATCCCGAGTTGGAACCGCTGGACCTGTTGGTCGCGCTCCAAGTGCTTGTCGGTCGTCACGATCGTCGCTGACATCGTGGGGCTTGACCTCCTGCTGATCTGTGGCTTGCCGATGCAAGCTTCTCTCCACACAGGTCGTTGTCGCTAGCCCAGGAGTTCCCTGGCCGTTGCGCGAATCTATGGCCTACGCTCAACGATCGTGGTCACCGGCGGCGCTGATGAGCAAATCACTGTCCTGGCCATGGCCGCCGGACGTGGTGATCGGGCCGCTCTTGCGGAATTCATCGAGGCCACCCAGCGCGATGTGTGGCGGCTGGTCGCCTATCTCACCGATCCGGCCAGCGCCGATGACCTGACGCAAGAAACGTTTCTGCGGGCGATCGGTGCCCTGCCGCGCTTCGCCGGTCGGTCTAACGCTCGCACTTGGCTGTTTGCGATCGCCCGTCGCGTGGTTGTCGACCAGATCCGCTACAAGACGCGCCGGCCCCGCCCGGCGTATGTCGCCGACCTCGACGAAGCGCTTGGGCAAGCCCGTCGCGGCAGCCGGTTCGAGGACATCGTTGAGATTCGGCTCCTGCTCGACGGGCTTGACGAGAAACGCCGCGAAGCACTGATCTTTACGCAGGTCTTGGGCCTCTCATACGCCGAAGCGGCGCAGATTTGTGGTTCGCCCATCGGCACCATCCGCTCTCGCGTGGCACGGGCCCGCGACGATCTGTTGCGGGCTGCCCGAGAGGGCGAGCGGGCTGGATAGTTCGATGCGTTCGCTGGCTGGCCGTCGGGGCGGTCCTAGATGCCGAACACCATGGCGGCGAAAGCGATCGCCATTCCCGCCGCCATCATCGCCCGCCCGGCGTGGGTCAGGCAGCTGCGCCAGGACTCCGTCCCGGCGCGTGGCCGCGCACGCACCGAGATGATCGCCCAAATGATCGCGGCGGTGGCAAACGCCAACAACCAAAACCAATTGACGGCGCTGACCCAGCCCGGCGCGGTGGCGCCGGCGGCCATGTCGGTCCCCGACATGTGCATACCGGGCATCGAGGTGCCGGGCGCCATCGTTTGATGCGCGGCCGGGCAGGCTAGGAGCTGGTGGCTCATCGCGACGTACATCCAGGCCATGGCCAGCATCATCAATGCGTGGTAGCCGCATCCCACGAGCGCGGTGATGGTCTTGGCCCGAAGCGCGGTGAGCGCGGCGAACCAGCCGGCCGCCAGCAGAAAGAACACCGCGGGGCCGGTCGTCGGCAACGCCGCTCCCACCGGCCAGAGCATTACGACCATCGCAATCGCCATCACCAGGTGCAACCCATTGCTGACGACCGAGGTCCACGCTCGCTGTTGGGTGACCGTCGGGGCTCCGGAGAAGGCTGAAGAGGCTGGAAGGGCTGGAAGGGCTGGAAGGGCATAGTCAGCACCGCTGAACACGAACAGTCCGGTGGCCAGCCAACGAATCAGCAGGTCATTGATCATGTAGAACTCAGTTGCCGGGGTGTGGGGCGGTCACGGTGTCGCTCTCGGGCTCGGCGGCGATGGCCACCGCAGGATATGCGGTCCATGCTCTATAGGTCGCTACCGACCGATCCGAGGTTCCCAGCCAAACCTGTGTGCTACGACATCCAGTCGTAAGCTCGAGGGATGGATACTGACGGGCCTGGTGTGGTTGCGTCTTCTGCTGCGCCGCCGTCCCGGTCCGGCTCGCTGACGTCGGTCTGGCTGCTGCTGGGCCTGCTCGCCAGCTCGGCAGTACTGGCGAGCTACGGGGTGGTTTCCGGCGTCCGGCGCTATGCCACGGTGGGCAGCCCCTACCCCGGTTGGTTTCTGAGTGCCGCCGAGCCGACCGGCTACTTCCTCGCGTCTTTGTCCGGCGCTGTCTGTCTTGGCGGTTTGATCTATGTCGTCATGATGTCGCGGCCCGAGCACGACGGCCTGATCGATGCGGGTGCATTCCGAATTCACCTTGTAACAGAACGGGTTTCAGTTGCATGGCTGGTTCTGGCCGCGTCGATGGTGGTGGTCCAGGGCGCTCACGACTCCGGATTGTCGCCGATCAGGCTGCTGGCCAGCGGGGCGGTGCGCGACGCCATCGCAACCTCGGAGATCGCGCGCGCCTGGATTGTCGTCACCATTTGTGCCCTGGTGGTCGCGGTGGCGTTGCGGCTCAACACCCGTTGGGTCGCTCATGTCGTGCTGCTCATCCCCACCGTGATTGCGGTGATCGCGACGGCCGTGACCGGCAACGCGGGACAGGGGCCCGACCACGACTTTGCGACCAGCGCGGCGATCGTTTTTGCGTTGGCGGCTGCCACGTTGACCGGTCTGAAGGCCGCGACGGCGCTGACCGGGGCGACGCCGACCCGCACCGTTCAACTGATGCAGGTGGCTTGCGGTGCGCTTGCGGTGTCCTACGGTGCGGTGCTGCTCTACCTGTTCGTTCCCGGCTGGGACTTCGGTTCCGAGTTCGCCCGAATCGGTCTACTGGCCGGGCTCCTGCTGGTGCTGGTGTGGGTGTTCGACTGCTGGCAGTTCTTCGTCCGGCCTCCGCGATCGACGCGCGGCGCCACCGCGGCCGCACTGGCGATGATGGCGGTGCTGGCGGGTATCGGCGCGATGGCCGTTCAGACCGCGCCACGGTTCGTAGCCCATCAATTCACTGCGTGGGACGTCTTTTTGGGATATGAACTGCCGCAACCGCCCGATGTGGGCAGGTTGATCACCCTGTGGCGGTTCGACAGTTTGGTCGGGTTCGCCGGGGTGGTGCTGGCCGCCGGATATGTGGCCGGCTTCGTCCGGCTGCGCAGGCGGGGCCATGCCTGGCCCGTCAGCAGGCTGGTGTCCTGGCTGATCGGTTGTGCCGTATTGGTGATCACGAGTAGCTCGGGCGTGCGGACCTACGGGTCGGCGATGTTCAGCGTCCATATGGCCGAACACATGACGCTGAACATGTTCATTCCCATGCTGCTGGTGCTGGGTGGGCCCGTCACGCTGGCGCTACGGGCATTGCCCGCCGCCGGTGAGGGACAGCGGCCCGGGCCCCGCGAATGGCTGACATGGCTGCTGCATTCGCGGGTGACGGCCTTCTTCTCACACCCGATCATCGCGTTCATCCTCTTTGTGGCCTCGCCGTACATCGTCTATTTCACGCCGCTTTTCGATACCCTCGTCCGGTATCATTGGGGCCACGAGTTCATGGCCGTGCACTTTCTGATCGTCGGGTACCTCTTCTACTGGGCCATCATCGGTATCGACCCGGGGCCCCGGCGGCTCCCCTATCCCGGACGTATCGGGCTGCTCTTTGCGGTGATGCCGTTTCACGCGTTCTTCGGCATCGCGCTGATGACAATGAATTCGGCGATCGGCGACACGTTCTACCGTTCGGTCAATCTGCCCTGGCTGGCCAGCATCGAATCCGATCAACACCTTGGTGGTGGAATCGCCTGGGGCGCAACCGAGCTACCGATCATCATCGTGATCGTGGCGTTGGTGGCCCAGTGGGCGCGCCAGGACCGTCAGGTGGCTGCCCGCCAGGATCGCCATGCCGACAGCAGCTACGCGGACGACGACCTGGAGGCCTACAACGCGATGCTGCGCGAATTGGCGCGGATGCGGGAGTGATGGCGGGGACGGATCGCTAGCCGACCACGGCGAAATCGCCGTTGTCGGCCAGCGTTGCCTGGACCTGTTCGCGGGTGAGCTCGGTGTCGGTGCAAACTCGCACCGCCGACGCGCCGGCGGCGTCCAGCTCTACTTCGACGGTCCGGACCGACGGCAGCGCGCTCAAGGCGTTGGTGATGGTCTCCACGCATCCCTCGCAACGCAGACCGGTAACGGCGAATGTCTGTTCAGTCATCTATTTCTCCATTGGACGCGACAATGCGCGCGGTAGATGGTCTAAAGTTGCGTAGCCGCAGGCTATTTGACACTACGAAGAACGACGAGAACGCCATCGCGGCTCCGGCGATGAGCGGGTTGAGCAGGCCAGCGGCAGCGATCGGAATCGCGGCGACGTTGTAGCCGAACGCCCAGATCATGTTCGTTCGGATCGTGCGCATCGTGGCTCGCGCCAGATCGAGCGCCTGCGGCACGATGTGCAGATCGTCGCGCACCAGGATGATGTCGGCCGCGCCGATCGCAACGTCGGTGCCGCGACCGATCGCCAATCCCAGGTCGGCAGATACCAGGGCGGGACCGTCATTGATCCCGTCCCCGACCATCGCGACCGTATGGCCTTGGTCGCGGAGCTGTCGAATCACGTTGACTTTGCCGTCCGGAAGTACATCGGCGATGGCGGTATCGATGCCCAGCTGCGTGGCCACCGAATCGGCCGCGGCCTGATTGTCGCCGGTGAGCAAGATGGTTCGCAGGCCCCGGCTGCGCAGTGCGGCGATCGCGTCGGCCGCGGAGTCCTTGACCGTGTCGGAAATCGTGACAGCGGCGCAGACCTCACCGTCCACCGATACGAAGACTATTGTCTCGCCGCGAGATTCGCCTTGCGCACGAGCGGTGTCCAATACCTCGTCGGCTGCTGTGTTGCGGGTAATCCAGGACGGCTTACCGACCTCGATGCGGTGGCCGTCGACGATCCCCGACACGCCGCAGCCGGCCACCGCGGCAAAGTCGGTGACCGGTGCCGGATGTGGTGAGGCCGCGACGATCGCTGTCGCGACAGCGTGCTCAGAAGCCGCCTCGACCGCGGATGCAAGAGCCAGAACTTCCTCGCGCACCCGCCCGCCGGTGGTGGTCACCGTGTTGACGGTCAGCTTCCCCACCGTCAGCGTGCCCGTCTTGTCGAATACCACGGCGTCGATACCGTGAATGGTTTCCAGCGCCTGATAGCCCTTGATGAAAATCCCCAACTGCGCCCCGCGTCCGGAGGCGACCATCATTGCCGTCGGGGTGGCCAGTCCGAGCGCGCAGGGGCAGGCAATCACCAGCACACCCATCGTTGCCGAGAAGGCCCGGTCGGCGCCGGCGCCACTGAGCAGCCAGGCCGCGCCGGCGAGTCCGGCGATCGCAAAGACGACCGGCACGAACACCGCGGAGATCCGATCCGCCAGGCGCTGCGCGCGCGCCTTCTGAGCTTGTGCCTCCTCGACGAGGCGGACCATGGCCGCGAATTGGGTGTCGGCGCCCACCGCGGTGGCCTCGATGACCAGACGCCCGTCCAGGACGATGGTGCCGCCGATGACGGGCGCGTCCGCAGTGGCGCGCACCGGTTTGGACTCACCAGTCATCGCGCTCATGTCGATTGCCGCGGTGCCGTCGATCACGACGCCGTCGGCGGCGATGGTCTGCCCGGGGCGGGTCACAAATCGCTGCCGCTTTTTGAGTTCGGCGGCCGGTATCACCAGCTCGGCGCCGTCGGGCAGCAAAACCGTGACGTCCTTGGCGCCTAACGCCGCCAGGGCGCGCAGTGCGCTGCCGGCCTTGGACTTGGCGCGTGCTTCGAAGTAGCGGCCGGCAAGTACGAAAACCGTCACGCCGGCGGCGACCTCGAGATAGATCGAGTCGCTGTTGAGTATCGCCTGCCAGATCCCCCGGCTCTGGCGTGGTTGCCGGTCGACGAAGACTGTGGATAGCGACCAGACGGTAGCGGCCGTGATGCCCACCGAGATCAGCGTTTCCATGGATGCGGTGCGATGGCGGGCGTTGCGGATCGCCACCGAGTGGAAGGGCCAGGCGGCCCAGGTCACGATCGGGGCGGCGAGGGCGGTCAAGAGGTATCCCCAGCCGGGGAACCTGGTGCTGGGCACCAGGGCGAACATGGTCGACAGATCGGCCAGCGGCACGAACAGCACCGCCGCCACCAGTAGCCGGCGCAGCAGTGTGCGAGCGTGCTCAGCATCTGGATCGCGGTCGTCGGCGGCCGACTCGGCGTGCGGAACAGCCTGGTAGCCCGCCTTCTCGACCAGCTCGCAGAGCTCATCGGCGGCGACGTCGACGGCGTCGATGGTGGCCACCCGGGTGGCGAAGTTCACCGAGGCGCGTACGCCGGGGACTTTGTTGAGTTTCGTTTCGACGCGGCTCGCGCACGCCGCGCATGACATACCCGAAACATCGAGCTGGATACGCCGCGCGGAGCCAAGGTCGAGGTCTCCCGTAATCGGAGCCGCCACGGCCCTCCTCAGATCAGCACATTTCTCCCTGTCAGACTACAAGTCGTAGCCGGGCCGCAGTCAGTTCCGTTCGGAACGGGTGTGCTCGGACACCGTCGCCGCGGTGGGGTCATCGCCGCAGGTTGGGGTGGTTACGGCAGCATCGAATGTGATGGTGGTCACCACGTGTGCGGGGGTCGCGTCGATGACGTGGTGCTGGTTGTAGGTGCTCACGGCGGGGCCGGACCGGATGTCGTCGGCGCCCATGTGACGGCACCGCCCACGGGTGTGAAATGGCAATTGCCCCTTAGTGATTGAATTTAAGTTCCTACGAAAAAATTCAAAGAATAAGCGCGACACGCGAGTTGGCGCGCCGTTTCAACTGGCGGAATACGTATACTCCGAGCCCAATGCTCAGGGAGGCTATGGGTTGAGCAATGGCTCGGTCGATGGAATGTCGCGCCGACAGTTCATGGCCAAAGTCGCGGCGGCGAGCAGCGCCGGCGCTCTGATGTCTTTGGCCGGCCCGGTGATTGAAAAGGCTTATGGGGCAGGGCTTTGTTCCGGCCATTTGACCGACATCGAGCACATTGTGTTGTTGATGCAGGAGAATCGCTCATTCGACCACTATTTCGGCACGCTCTCCGGCGTGCGAGGGTTCGACGACACCACCGATCCGGCGATATTCGACCAAAAGGGCTGGGACCCCCGGACGCAGTCGATCGACCCGGCCGGCATCACGTCGCCGTTCCGCTTCGACACCACTCGGGGCCCCCTGCTCAACGGTGAGTGCGTCAATGACCCGGTCGAGGGGTGGGTCGCGATGCACACCGCCTGGAACAACGGGGCCAACGACAACTGGCTGCCGTCGCAGTACTCGCAGATACGCCAGGGCAACATCCCGGCCTGCATGGGCTACTACACCCGAGCGGACCTGCCGATCCACTACATGCTGGCCGACACTTTCACGATCTGCGATGACTACTACTGCTCGATGTTGACCGGGACCGCGCCCAACCGCCTGTACTGGTTGAGCGCCTGGATCGACCCGGACGGTACCAACGGTGGGCCGCTGCTGAACGAGCCGAATTTTCTGCCGCTGCAGCCGTTCAGCTGGCGCATCATGCCGGAGAATCTCGAGGATGCCGGCATTAGTTGGAAGGTGTACCAAAACAAGTTTTTCGGGCACTACCTCAATTCGCCTATCAGTGACAACGGCCTGGTTCAGGCTTTCAAGCAAACCGCCGATCCAAGGTCGAATCTCGCTCGATTCGGCAGCCCCCACCTACCCGCAGGATTTCGTTCTCGACGTCAAAGCCAACAGGCTGCCGAAGGTTTCCTGGGTGGTCCCCAACATCATCCAATCCGAGCATCCGGCACTGCCGGTGAACGTCGGTGCGGTTGCGATTGTGAACATATTGCGGACTTTGCTGTCCAATCCCGCGGTGTGGGAAAAGAACGCGTTGATCATCAGCTATGACGAATGCGGTTCGTTCTTCGATCACGTCACACCGCCCACGGCGCCGCCGGGAACGCCGGGCGAATATGTCACGGTGCCCGACATCGACGCGGTGTCCGGCTCCGGTGGCATCCGGGGGCCGATCGGTCTGGGCTATCGCGTGCCGTGCATCGTCATTTCGCCCTATAGCCGTGGGCCGCTGGTCGTCTCCGACACCTTCGACCACACCTCGCAGTTGCGATTGATCGAGACACGGTTCGGGGTGCCGGTGCCCAACCTGACCCCTTGGCGACGCAGTGTCACCGAGGATATGACCTCGGCGTTCAACTTTGCTGTCCCGCCGAACCCATCGCGACCCAAGTTGGATCCTCCGCTGCTCAACGCGCTGCCGAGGCTGCCCCAATGCGTCCCCAACGCGGTATTGGGATCCTTGGGGGGAGCGGCGGTGGCCAACCCGTATCGGGTGCCTTACCCGCAGGTGCCGCCCACGCAGGAGACCACGCCCGCCCGCCCGACGCCCAGCGGTCCCTGCTAACGGCCGAAGGCGTCACCGGCCACCCGGCGGGTTGTTGCGGTAATCGGCGCCCGCGGCACTACCGGCGGGAGTCGTCGCGGTCGGGTGTGTGCCGGCATGGCTGTGCTCCGGATTCGCCGTCGCGGGCCGAAAGTGCGTGCTAACTTACCAAAGGTGACGCAGGTCACCACTTTTCCGCTAGTCGACGCGATCGTGTCGCGTCGGGGTGGCAGCCTGGACGGCGTTGTCGTCATCGCCGCACAGCATCTGCTGGAGACGACGCACGCGATGCTGCGCTCGTTGTTTCGGGTCGGGCTCGACCCCCGCAACGTCGCGGTGATCGGCAAGTGTTACTCGACTCATCTCGGAGTCGCCGATGCCATGCGAGCCGACGGTGTTCACGTCGATGAGTTCAGCGCCGCCTACGCGCCCCACGAATCCTTCGACACCGAGTACACGCGACATGTGGAACGGTTTTTCGCCCAATCCTGGGATCGGCTTGCGGCTGGCCGAGCCGGCCGAGTCGTGCTGCTCGACGACGGTGGCTCGTTGCTGGCCGCCGCTGGTGCCGCACTCGACGGCACGGCCAACATCGTCGGGATCGAGCAGACGTCGGCGGGCTACGCCAAGATCGCCAACTGCGCGCTCGGGTTTCCCGTCGTCAACATCGCCCGCTCGTCGGCCAAGCTCCTCTACGAGTCGCCGATAATCGCGGGCAACGTGACACGTTGCGCCTTCGACCGCATCGAGGGCCTCGACCGCGGTGACGCCATCCTGATCACCGGTGCGGGAGCGATCGGCAGCGCGCTGGCCGAGCAGCTGCGTCCCCGTCATGAGCGGGTGGATGTGTACGACACCCGCGTGGGCCACCCGGGCCCGATCGATCTGACCCAGGCGATCGGTGACTACGACGTGATCATCGGCGCCACCGGAGCGACCAGCGTGCCCACCGAGTTGCACGATCTACTGCGCCCCGGCGTGGTGTTGATGTCGGCGTCATCGTCTGATCGCGAGTTCTCGGGGGCTGCGTTGCGCCGGCGTGCGATTCCGGATCCCAACTGCCATGCCGACCTGCGCATCGCCGACGGCAAGCTCGATGCGACATTGCTGAACTCGGGATTTCCGGTCAACTTCGACGGCTCGGCAATGTGCGGTGACGAGTCCATGTCGCTGACCATGGCGTTGCTGGCGGCGGCGGTGCTCTACGCAGCCAGCGCGGAAGCCGCCGATATCGACTGCGATCATCCGCATCTCGGGCTGACCGACCAGGGCGACATCGTGCAGTCGTTTCTGAACATCGATGTTCCGCTGCAGGCTCTCGGCAGGGTGCCGTTGCTCTCGGTCGGCGGGTACCGTCGCCTCGAGCTGCGGTCCGGTGACATCGTGTTCCGTCAAGGGGAGCCGGCCTCACACTTCTACGTCGTCGAATCCGGTGAACTCGAAGCGTTTGTCGACGGCCAGCTGGTGCTGCGGCTGGTCGCCGGCGATCACTTCGGCGAAATCGCTCTGCTCAGCGGCTGGCGGCGGGCGGCCACGGTGCGGGCGAGCCAGCCCTCAGTGCTGTGGTCGCTGGACGCCGCGGCCTTCAGCGAGGTCCTCAGAGTGGACGCCACGATGCGCGAGCTTGCGCACCAGGCCATTCATTCACGGGTGAGCCGCGTGGTCGGTGCACCCAAGTCATCGCGCGTCTAGCAGACCCGCGGCCCTTTGGCGTCGATCGCCAGCCCGAAGCCCGTCCCCGGACCGCTGCCGATCAGATCTCTACCGCTGGCCCGTGAGGTGCTCCCGGACCAGCGCACAAAGCCGCCATCGGCCCGGCACGCCCTTGAGTTCGTGTTCGCCGCGCTCGGCGAATCTGTGGCTCGAGCCGGTGACGATGTCACGCACCGTCGAGGACACCAGCACCTCACTGGAGCCGGCCAGCGCACAGACCCGGGCACCGATGTGCACGGCCAGGCCGGCGACGTCGGCCCCCCCGCACCTCGACCTCGCCCGCATGAATCCCCACCCGGACCTCGATGCCGAGCACCGCTACGGCGTCGACGACGGCGTCCGCGCAGTTGATTGCCGCACTCGGGCTGCTGAACGTCGCGACGAACCCGTCGCCCGCGGTATTGACCTCGCGCCCGCCGAACCGCTGGATCTCGTGGCGGACCAGGTTGTCGTGGTTATCGAGCAGGTCGCGCCAGCGCAGGTCACCCACGGTGGCCGCGCGCTGGGTCGAGCCGACGATGTCGGTGAACATGACCGTGGTCAGTACCCGCTCGGTGACGAAGCCGCCCCGGACGCCGGTGATGAACTCCTCGACCTCGTCGAGCAACGCGGCGGTGTCGCCGACCCAATACAAGGAATCGGAACCGGGAAGCTCGACCAAGCGCGACCCGGCAATGTGCTCGGCCAGATAGCGGCCGTGCTCGACCGGAACGAACTTGGTGCCCACCCGATGCAGGATCAGCGTCGGCGCGGTGATGTGGGGCAGCGAGTCGCGCGCATCCGAGGCTTGAACCGCGTTGATGAAGGCGCGCGCCGTGCTGGGCGAGGCCGCCCGGTTTCCGGCCAGATCCCACCAGTCGCGGAACGCGTCGTCATGGGCCACGCTGGGCGCCATGATGCGCAGCACGTCGAACCCCTGCTCGACCGCGTCGGGATCGGTTCCGAGGGTGAGGAATGGTTCGGCGGTGTTGGACCTGATGCCCAGTTCGTAGTCGGGCGCATGCAGCGTCCGCGCGGAGGCGTTGATGAGCACCAGGCTGCGCACCCGCTCGGGATAGTCGGCGGCCAGCACCAGGGCGGTCGTCGCGGTGAACCCGGAGGCAAGAATCGTGGCTTGCTGGCATCCGGCCGCGTCCATCACGGCAATCGCATCCTCGGCCCAGAACCTCGGGCCGAGCGCATCCGGCGACGAAACCCGCGATGACAGGCCGACGCCGCGATGGTCGAACCGGATCAGGCGGGAAAACGACGCCAGACGGCGGTGAAAGCGGTACATCGACGGTTCGGAATCGATGGTGTCGACCGGAATCGAGGCCCCCGGTATGACGAGCAGGTCGATCGGATGATCCCCGATCACCTGGTAGGCGATGTCCAGGTCGCCGCACCTGGCGTAACGAGTCCGGGGAGTTCGGGGCGCCTGCGACACGGCTACAATGTAATGATCGGAATCAGATAGCGGGCGGCGTACTCGCGGACCGCGGCGTCATCCGAGGTATCGAGACGCTCGGTGGGAAACATGATGATGCCAACGGCAACACGCAGCAGAATGTCGGCGATGTTGGCGAGGTCGGCGTCGGGAGCATCGGCGCCGCAGCGCCGCAGCGTGTGGGCGATGCCGTCGGCGAATTGGCCGATCGGGAAGACGTGGGAGCGGGAAAACATGCCGAATAGCTCCGGCTCGCTTTCGGCTATCCGCGAGTACAGCGGGGAATCCTGGATGAGTCGGACCCCGAGGGTGAACGCCTCGATCACCGCCTCACGCGGGTTGTGGCCGTTGGTGGCCTGGTCCAGTGCGGCGAAGAACAACTCCGCCTCGCGCCGCACGACCCGTTCGAACAGCTCGTCCTTGGTGGGAAAGCGTCGGTAGATGGTGCTGCGGCTGACACCGGCCCGGGTGGCGACGTCTTCGATGTTCGCCCGCCGGACACCGTAGGTCTCGAAAACCGCGCGTGCGGTGTCCAGGATGGTGCGGTCGAGATCGGTGATCGACTCGACTCCGTCGGTGCTGGTCTCGGTGCCCATTCTGGACTGCATGATAGATCGGCTCCGCCTTGCGGATCCCCCCGAATGCCGCGTTTTCCCAGATCACTGCCCCTGATCGGGAGCCTGACGCGGGGTACCGCTCATTTGCGGCCGCCCGCCGCGGTGGCTAGGGTGACACAAAGAGACGAACTTGTATCAGTGGTTCAAGAACGACACATGGATTCGTCAAGGAGGGTGGATGGCAACGGAGCTGACCGCGGGCGTGGATTTCGACACCGGTGTCCGGGAGGCCCTACCCATGCCGATCGACCGGCCCGTCGACGACGAGATCGTCGCGCAGCGGCTGGGCCCGACTTCGCTGATCTGGAAATTCTATGGAGACGTGCGCACTCAACTCTTCGGATTCCAGCGCGCGGCCGGCACCGAAAACTGCATCGAACAGCTCGGTCAGGGAGTCCTCGATCATTCGGTGGTCTTCAGCGACACCCTGGGCCGGGCCAAGCGCACCGGACCGCCCTTGATGCGGACCGTGTATTCCGAGGACCCCCATGGGTGGGGTCGCACGGTGCGGGATTTCCACAAGCCGATCAAGGGCACCATCGGTGATGGCTCTCGGTACCACGCGTTGAATCCGGAGTTGTTCTACTGGGCCCACGCCACGTTCGTCGACCAAATCCTCTACAACACCGACACGTTCATCCGGAGGCTGTCCCGCGCGGAAAAGGAGCAGATCTTCGAGGAGAGCAAGATCTGGTACGGCCTTTACGGCGTCAGCGATCGAAGTCAGCCGCAAACCTATGACGAGTTCGTGGCCTACTGGGACGGCATGCTCGACCGGTTCGTCCCGCACAAGACCGTGCTCTACGGGACCGGCTATCTACGCAAAGGGATCCCTGGCCCCCGCAAGCTGCCTGCGCTGATCTGGAGGATCCTGTCTGCGCCCCTGAACGCCTACGCCCGGTTGGTGATTGTCGGAACCCTGCCGCCGCAGATGCGCGAGGTGTGTGACCTCGATTGGAACGCCAAGAAGGAGAGGCGATTTCAGCGTTTCGCCGCCCTCATACGAGGGCTGAATCCGGTGCTGGGGCGGCTGCCGGTCAGGTTGGTCTACTTGCCATGGGCGGCGCAGGCGTGGACCCGCTCGGGGGTTGACCCGCGCAGGCTCCACCGCCGCGCCGTCTCGACATAACGGCCGCCGCGAGGAAGGCCCTACTGGGGCCGGGAGGCTGGATACGGCAGCAGCGCCATTTCGCGGGCGTTCTTGATCGCGGTGGCGATCTGCCGTTGTTGTTGCACGGTGAGACCGGTGACCCGACGAGAGCGGATCTTGCCGCGATCGGAGATGAACGTGCGCAACCGCGAGATGTCCTTGTAGTCGACCTCGCTGACCCCGAGCGAATCCAGCAGGTTCTTCTTGGCGGGCGTTGCCGGGGCTGTGATGGGGCGCCGAGTGCGTTTGGGGTTCTTTTTCATCTGCGGCTACCAGCTCGCCTTGCGAACACCCGGTAGCTGACCCGCATGGGCCAACTCGCGCACTCGCACCCGCGACAATCCGAACTTGCGCAGGTGGCCGCGCGGACGGCCGTCGATGGCGTCGCGATTGCGCAGCCGTACCGCACTCGCGTCACGCGGCTGACGGCTCAGGGCGCGTTGTGCGTCGAGCCGCTGCTCGTAGCTGCTGGTGGGAGATTGGATGATCTGCTTGAGTTCGGCGCGCCGCTGGGCGTAGCGCGCGACGATGTCTCGGCGCTTGTTGTTCTTGACGATCTTGGATTTCTTGGCCATTCAGCGTTCCTCCCGGAATGGGACGTGCTTGCGAATCACCGGGTCGTACTTGCTCAGAATGAGCCGGTCGGGGTCGTTGCGGCGGTTCTTGCGGGTGATGTAGGTGTAGCCCGTTCCCGCGGTGGAGCGAAGCTTGACTGCCGGGCGAATCTCGTTGCGCGCCACTAGATCTGTTCACCGGCCCGCCGGAGCCGCGCGACCGTGGCCTCGATGCCGTCGCGGTCGATGACCTTGATGCCCTTGGCGCTGACCCGCAGCTTGATGCGACGGTTCTCCGACGGCAGGTAATAGGTCTTGAGCTGGATGTTCGGTGACCACCGTCGTCGGCTCCGGCGGTGCGAATGCGACACCGTATTGCCGAAACTCACCGTGCGACCGGTGACTTGGCATCGTGCGGACATGGGGGCCTCCTCAGTGCACGCTTATTGAAAATCATTTTCGACAACCCCGTGTGACGCACTGTATCGTGAGTCCGATCTTAATGAAAATCGTTTTCAATAACGATCGGGAGAGCTCGGGAAGGAGTGGTGATGCGGACTCCCGTTGTGCTGGTGGCGGGGCAGGGCGATACCGACGACGTGACCGGCCTACTACTGCGCCGGCCCGGAACGGCCGTTGTCGAGCATCGGTTTGATGGGCACGTGGTGAGGCGCAACATCATCACCTTTCGCCGCGGAGAACTGAGCGCTGCCGAAGAGGCGCTGGAGTTGGCGCATGGATGTGTCTCCTGCACCATCCGCAACGATCTGCTGATTCTGCTGCGCAGGCTGCACCGCCGAGACGGCGTGGACCGGATAGTGGTGCACCTGGCGCCCTGGCTGGAGCCCGAACCCATCTGCTGGGCAATCAATCACGTGCGGGTCCGGGTCGGGCCCGGCTACCCGGACGCTCCGGCCGGCCGCGACGTTCGGATCGGCGCGGTGGTGACGTGTGTGGACTCGGCGAACTGGCTGGCGCAGTCTCTCGGCGACGAGGAACTGGCCGACGGACGGACGTTCGCTCAGGTGACAGTTGGTCAGGCCGAATTCGCCGACGTGCTGGTGCTCAACCGCCCCGACCCGGTCACGCTGGCCGTGTTGCCGCGTCTGGCGCCGCGGGCGCGGATCACCGTCGGGCTCGACCGGGTCGAGTTGGCGCTGGCCAACCTCGACGACTACTCACGCAGGGGGCGCAGCGACCATCCGCACGCTTCGCTGTTGGGCGGGCGGCCTCCGTTGGGCACCGACGGTGGGGTCGGAATCGTGGAGTTCAACGCCCGCCGCCCGTTTCGGCCGGAGCGCCTGCATGACGCCGTCGACCACTTGCTCGATGGCGTGATTCGTACCCGTGGACGCCTGTGGTTGGCCAATCGGCCCGATCAGGTCATGTGGCTCGAATCGGCGGGTGGAGGCCTGCGGGTCGCCTCGGCGGGCAAGTGGCTGGCGGCGATGTCACCCGCCGAGGTGGACCACGCCGACCCGGAGCGACGCCTGTTTGCCGAGCTGATGTGGGAATACCGCTTCGGCGACCGGCACACCGCGATGACGGTTCTGGCCTGCGGCGCCGACCGGGCGGAGATCACCCGGGTGCTGACCGGGGCGCTGCTCACCGACCGGGAGATGGCCCGGCCACAGGATTGGCCGGCCTACGACGACCCGTTCGGCGACTGGCATGAAGACCCGTGCCACGAGACGCCGGATGAATCCGGGCAGTTCTCCGGGCACCTCAACAAAGGAGAACTGGAATGAAATCCGACACTCACCCCGACTACCACCCGGTGGTCTTCGAGGACGCGACCACCGGCACCCGCTTTCTCACGCGATCCACCTTGACCAGCTCTCGCAGCATTGACTGGGAGACCCCCTCGGGGGTGCACACCTACCCGTTGGTGGTCGTGGAGGTGTCCGCCGATTCGCATCCGTTCTGGACCGGTACCCGCCGCACGCTCGATACCGCGGGACGCGTCGAGAAGTTTTACCGACGATATGGACGGGCTGATCGGCCCGCAACGGGCTGACCTGCCCGAATCTGGGCGGCTGAGCTGATTGTGGCCGCGGCCGCGCGGCCACGGGTCGCTGGCGGGGACTCGGATGTCGCCAAACCCCCACACCCTGGACCCGCAAATGCCAGAGTGACCATGGGTCACAATAGGCAAGACAGTAGTCCGCAACGGGGGAACCGCTCCTATGAATCTGGCGACGCAGGCCTTGGCGAAGGCCTTCGAACGAGCCAGCAACGGACTGGCGAACCCGGCGACGCTGGCCGATCCCGACCGGCTACGCGGCGCAGTTACGGGCAAGACCGCGTTGGTTACCGGTGCGTCCTACGGGATCGGCGAGGCAACCGCGCGGAAACTGGCCGCCGCTGGAGCCACCGTGCTGATGGTGGCGCGATCAGCGGAGCGCCTCGAGGACCTCGTGTCGGCCATCGCCGCGGGCGGTGGAGCGGCGGTCGCCTACCCGACCGATCTCACCGACGAGGCTGCCGTCGGGGTACTGACCAAGCAAGTCAATCAGAATCACGGACCGCTGGACATCGTGGTCAGCAACGCGGGCAAGTCATTGCGCCGGTCGCTGCATGACCAATACGACCGTCCGCACGATTTCCAGCGCACCATCGACATCAACTACCTGGGTCCGATTTGGCTGTTGCTCGGATTGCTGCCGGCGATGCGCGAGAGCGGCCGAGGCCATGTGGTGAACGTTTCCAGCGTCGGCGTACGCCTGGTGCCGGGCCCGCAGTGGGGCGCCTACCAGGCCTCCAAAGGGGCGTTCGATCGCTGGCTGCGCAGCGTGGCGCCGGAGCTACACGGCGACGGTGTGGACGTGACGTCCGTCTACTTCGCCCTGGTCCGTACCCGGATGATCGAACCGACGCCGATGCTGGGCCGGCTTCCCGGCCTCGAGCCCGATCAGGCCGCCGACGCTGTGGCGAAAGCGATCGTCGAACGGCCTCGCACCAACGAGCCGCCCTGGTTGTGGCCGGCCGAACTGGCCTCGGTATTGCTGGCCGGGCCCGCCGAGCAGGCGGCGCGGGTGTGGCACCGCCGGTTCTTCGCCCCAACCGCCGAGGCAGGAAAGAGCTGACAATGATGGCTGCAGGCGTGGTCACAACGGCGGCGCGGGCGTTACTGGGATCGGGGCTGCTCAGCCCGTCCAGCCCGGCTGCCGCGCTGCGGCTGGTACGCGAGCTGTACCGGGGCGGTACGAACCTCTACACCCCGCTCGCTATCGCGGCGGCACGGTGGCCGGAGCGGACCGCAATCGTCGACGACGACGGTGCGCTGAGCTACCGCGAGATTCAAACGATGACCGAATCGGTCGCCGGGGAGCTCACCCTTGCTGGCATCGGGCCCGGGCAAGCCGTGGGCGTCATGTGCCGCAATGGCCGCAACTTTGTCGCGGCGGCGTTTGCCGCCGGGTTGGTCGGTGCCGACGTCGTGCTGGTGAACACGGAGTTCCGCGCCACCGCGCTCGCCGCCGCGCTGGAAGCACACCAGATGCGGGTGATGTTGTGCGACGACGAGTTTGTCGACCAGGTGGCCGGAACTGGCGAATCGGTGTTGGTCATCGATCCGAGCACCGTCACCGCCCGGGACTGCGCGCGGCCCAAGGTCGCCCCCTCCGGACGAATCGTGTTGTTGACTTCGGGCACCACCGGGGTCCCGAAGGGGGTGCCGCGCAAGCCCAAAGTGACTTCTGGGATCGGGGTCAGCGTGACGCTTCTGGAGCGAACCAGGCTGCGTGTCGGTTCGCGAATGACGCTGGCCACGCCCATGTTTCACGGTCTGGGATTTGGCATGCTGGTGCTGACCATCAGCCTGGGCGGAACGGTGCTGACCCGTCGGCACTTTGATGCCGAAGCAACGCTGGCCCAGACATCGCTGCATCGCGCCGACGGCGTGAGCGTGGTTCCGATCATGTTGGCACGCATCCTCGATCTGCCCGATCAGGTGCGGGCGCGAAATCCGCTGCCGTGCTTGCGGGTGGTGATATCCAGCGGCGATCGACTCGATCCCAGCCTGGCGCGCCGCTTCATGGAGGCCTACGGCGACGTTCTGTACAACCTGTACAGCTCCACCGAAGTGGGCATCGGCGCACTGGCCACACCGGCCGAGCTGCGCGACTGGCCCGAGACGGTGGGCAGACCTGTCGCCGGGTGCCCGGTGCGGATTTTCGACCGGAACGGACGGCCCGTCGGGCCGCGGGTAACCGGGCGGATCTTCGTTGGCGGCGAACTGAATTCCGACGGCTATTCCGGCGGTGGCGGCAAAGCCGTCATCGATGGCATGGCCAGCACCGGAGACATGGGCTATCTCGACGAATCGGGCCGGCTCTACATCGTCGGGCGTGAAGACGACATGATCGTCTCCGGCGGCGAGAACGTCTATCCGCGGTCACTGGAGAACGCGCTGGCCAGCCACCCCGACATTGCCGAGAACGCGGTCATCGGCGTTGCCGACGAGCAGTTCGGCCAACGGCTGGCCGCATTCGTCGTCGCCCGCCCAGGCTGCGACATCGACGCGGACGCGATCCGCGATTACCTCAAGGGCCGGGTGTCGCGGTTCGAACAGCCCAGAGACATCCACCTGGTCAGCAGCATTCCGCGCAATCCGGCCGGCAAGGTGCTGCGCAAACAGCTGGCGAGCTACGCCGAACCCGAAGCCCAGTCCTGATGTTCTAGGGCCACGTCAACGGTCTTGGCCAGCCACTTGGGCGCGAGCACCGAGACCGCGGTTGCCCCGGCGGTGGCACTGAACACCCCGGTCCAGGCAACCGGTCCCAGCGGTGTGCATCCGAAAAAGTGGCTGACCACCGGGGTCTGGATGATGCCGATCAGGACGCCGGCGCTACCGAACGCGGTAGCCAAAACGAGTGGGCTGTGGCTTCGGGTCAGCAGGGTTTGTGCCAGCTGAGTGGTCACAAGCGCGGTCAATCCCATTGTCGCCGTGCGGCGTTCGGTACCCGGGGTCCAGCGGCCGATGGCCCAGGCGGCGGTCGCGCCCGCGGCGGTGACGACGCCCCGGTTGGCGATCTGGCGCATCAGCGGCGCGTCCAGGGAGGGGGTCGGAGCGGTCAGTACCGCCCGCTGGCGCCTGCGCCGTGCCTCCTCGATCTCTTCATCGCTGAGATCGCTGTCGTCCTCGGGATCGTCGTATTGCGACGTGATGGCGACCGCAAGCGCTGGGAACATGTCGGTAAGCAGGTTGACCAGCAGCAGTTGTCGGGTTCCCACCGGTGCGCGCCCGGCACCGAAAGCCGTGCCGATGATGGTGAACAGCACCTCACCCACATTGCCGCCGACGAGGATCGTCACCGCATCGCGCACGCCGGCCCACATGCTGCGGCCTTCGACCAGCGCGTCGAGCAACACACCCAGATCGTCGTCGGTCAAGACGATGTCGGCGGCGCCCCTGGCGGCCGACGAACCGCGACCGCTCACTCCGATGCCGACGTCGGCCATCCGGATGGCGGCGGCATCATTGGCGCCGTCGCCGACCATCGCGGTCACCCGTCCACAACGCTGCAGCGCGGCCACGATCTGAACCTTCTGCTCCGGGCTCACCCGGGCGAACACCTGCACGTCGGCGGCGAGTTTGGCGCACGCATCCTCATCGAGACCGATCAGTTCGGCTCCGGTGACCACCCGGACATCCTCGGGCAAGCCGAGCTGGCGGGCGATTGCCCGCGCGGTGATGGGATGGTCGCCGGTGATCAGCACCACGTTGCGCTGCGCATCCACCAGCGCCTCGATCAACGGTCGCGCCGACGGGCGCGCGGTGTCGGCCAGGCCGACATAGCCGAGCAATTCCAGGTCGTGGGCCGCCGCATCGACGGCGTCGGCGTCGGTGTCGGTGTCGTCATCGTCGGCCGTGTCATGTTCCCAGGGGCGCTTGGCGACCGCCAGTACCCGCAACCCGCGTTCGGCGAGGCTGTGTACCAAGGCTTCCGCATGTTCGAGGTCGGCGTCGGGGTCCGCGAACCGGCAGCGGGGCAGGATCGTCTCGGGGGCGCCCTTGAGCATGAGTGTCGGATGGCCGTTGCTGGTCCCGGTCGTGCCTATCGAGGCGGCGTAGCCGCGGCTGGATTCGAATGGGACTTCGGCGAGCACGGTCCAGGCCGAATCATCCGGGGCTTCCAGAGAATTCGCGGCGACGATGATTGCCTCGTCGGTCGCGTGGGCGTGCCCCTGTCCATCGTGGGGCTGGGTGGTGGCCCGGGCGGCGGCCCGCAGCACCCCGGTGGAGCGGGGGTCGGCGCTGTCGATGAACGGATCCAGCGGACTGGTAGAGCTGGGAATGGCGCACACGACACGCAGCCGGTTCTCGGTGAGCGTGCCGGTCTTGTCGAAACACACGGTGTCGACGCGGCCCAGCGCCTCGATGGTGCGGGGCGCGCGCACCAGCGCTCCATGCGCAGTCAGGCGCTGTGCGGCGGCCAGCTGCGAGAGGGTGGCCACCAGCGGCAGCCCCTCCGGCACGGCGGCGACCGCGATGGCAACGCCGTCGGCCACCGCTTGACGCAGCGTGGCACGCCGCATCAGGGCCAAGACGCTGACCGAGGCGCCACCGGCCAAGGTGAGTGGGAGCACCTTGCTGGTCAGCTCGCGCAGCCGGGCCTGCACCCCGGCCGAGGTCTCGACGTCGGCGACCGCCGAGATCGCCCGATGCGCCGCGGTGCCGGCGCCGGTGGCCACCACGATGGCCCGCGCCCGCCCGGCCACGATGGTGCTGCCCTCGAACAGCATGCTGGCCCGGTCGGCATCGTTGACGGCGACGGGGTCGACCTGCTTGTCCACCGGCAGCGACTCACCGGTCAGTAGCGACTCGTCGACTTCGAGGTCCTCGGCCACCAGGAGCCGAGCGTCAGCGGGTACCACCTCCGGGGCGGCCAGGTCGATGACATCACCAACGCGCAGCGACTTGGCCGACACGGTGGCTGTGCGGGTGGCATGCCGGGCGGCCTCCAGCCGGCGCCGCGTGGTCGCGACCGTCGGCACGACGACCCGGCGCACCATTTGGTCTTGTTCGGCGAACAGCTCCGCCGCGGCCGCCTCGGCGCGCAGCCGCTGCACCCCACCGGTGATCGCGTTGACCGTCATCACGCCGGCCACCAGCAGCGCGTCGACGTTGCTGCCGACGATCGCCGAGGCCGCGGCGCCCACCGCCAGGATCGGAGTCAGCGGGTCGGCGAGCTCATGCCGCGTCGCCGCCGCCAGCTGGGCCAGCGTGTGTGCCGGGCCACGCAGCGGGGAGACCAGCGGTTCATAGGACAGGTCGTCCAGGAGGCGACGCCAGGTCGGCGTTCCGGGGTCCACGGCCATGGGGCGTGCACCACCGGCCAGTCGCGCATAGACGATCTCGGGGTCCAGGGCGTGCCAGGCGGTCAGCGGTTGGGGCGTGGGATCGGGGAGCCGCAGCACGGTGGCGGCCGACCAGCTTCCCGATAGCAGGGCAGTGGCAGCGGCGGTGTTGACCGGGTTGAGCCAGCGCCGGAAGCTGGCAGGGTTGGTGGTTCTGGCCTGCTCGCCGGTGACCAGCAGCAGCCCCGCCAATGTGGTGCCGCCCTGGGCGAGGTGCACCGACGACACGCTGGAGGCGCGGGCCACCGGAATCGCGGACAGAATCCGCACCGCCGCGGCGAGGTCGGTACCGGTAATGATGTCGGCAGTCCACGGGGTCGCCGCGCGCGGATCGTCCAGGGCGACCCCGATGTCGGCGATCGCCAGCGCGGCCAACGTATCGGTCGAGGCGAAATCGCGGTGCAGCGCGGTGATCAGCAAGACGGGTCCGCGATCGGTGCGCAGCTCGCGCACCAGGTTCAGCAGCGGCGTGCCGGGCGGATGGGTGGATCCGACACTGGCGGACAGGTCTTCGGTACCGGCGACATGGCGTAGAACGACCCGGGAGCCGGTCCGATGCGCCGTCTGCAGCAGCGGGATCGCATAGGGGTCGACCTCCCACCCCACGTCGACGTTGCCCACGGTCTGGCCATCGACCACCAGATCGGCGTGTTCGAGCCCCTGGGCGGGTGTGGCCGAGGGGCCGCGCAGCGGAACCCAGCGCAGCCGCGCGCCGGTCGCCGGCAGCTCGTCGGGGTCGGGTTCGGGAGCCTCTTCACCGTGCAGCAGCGCGTCGGCGACCTCGTAGACCCGGTCGTCATCCCAGCCGGGTTCGTCGCCCTGGGCGCGTAGGACGGCGCGGTGGTCACCGCGCAGCGCGGCGCCGTCGATGACGACCACCTGCACCCGATCCAGCCGGCGCAGCGCTCCGGGGTCAAGCACCAATTGACCTTCGCTGGCGAGCCCGCGGCCCAGGACCGCCGCGAACGCTTGCCGGCCCATGTGCGCCGCCCGTGGCACGCCGGCCAAGATGGCGCCAGCCGCGTCCTCGGTGCCGCCGCCGGCCACCAGCGCACTCGCCGCGGCGATCAACGCGCCGTTGGCCGCGGAATTGACGTAGCTCTCCACCGGGCCGGCCATCGACCCCTTCGCCGTGTCGATGGCGGCATCGATGGACCCGCCGACCATGACGTGTGATGCCTCGCCGGCCGCGGCCGCCGCCCAGCTGTGCCGGGGTTCCTGCGCTTGCACGCCGGCCGACGAGATGACCGGAACCACCGGTGCTTGCGGCCGCCCGGGGGAGGCCAGCGCGGGTTCGCGGTCTCGCCATACCCGCCGGTGTGCTGTCGCCTCCGAGATCTGCAGGCCACGCTGCACCAGATCCAGCAGCGGGGTGCCGACCGCCTGGGTCAGCCCGTTGGCGGCGGCGGTCGTGGCGGCCAGCGCAACGTCGGTACCCACCCGGCCCAGCCGTGATTCCAGCAGCGACACCATGCGTGGCTGGTGATTGATCAAGGCTGCGGCGGCGCGGGTGGTCTGCGGTGCGGCGGGCAGCCGGATCACCCAGCCGGTCACCGCCGCGCCCAGGGCGGCTAGATCCAGCGCCGCGGCGGTGAGTGGGACCAGCACCGCCAACGGGTTGCCCGGGTCGGCGAAGGGCGCCGAGTTGGGCGAAGATAGTGATCCGGACAGGACGATGTCGGCGGCCACGGTGGCGGCGGTGTCGCACACTTCGTCGAGCACGGTGTCGCTGTCGGCGCCGTCCTCGAGCTCGACCACCAGCCGGCCCAATGCCCCCTCGACGTGGGCCTTGGCCACGCCCGGGATGCGGCGGACCGGCTCCTCGACCACCGCCGCGTACTCATGCCAGCGCGGGAATGGCAGCAACGGATCCAGGTCGAAATGCACCCGGCGACCGCTGTGCCAGCGCAGCGGCGGAGTGACGCCGTCCTGGGCCCCGTCGGCAGCACCGTTTCGCCCGATCGCCCGGTTGGTCGTCTGGGCCACCGATTGCACTACCGGACCGGCCAGCTCCACCACTGGGCTGGCTAGCGTCTGCAAAACACCGGCAGCATCGGCGGCAGTCTGCACGCCGGCCCGCACCACCTGTGCCGCTCCGCCGGTCACCCCAGCGACCAGATTGGCCACTGGGTTGACCACACCCGGAATCTTCATGCGCCACCCTTCAATAACGTGTACCGCGCCAATCCTCCTGGCGTCTTACCAACCTGTCCACACGGACCCCCAGGTGTGTGGGCCTCTGGTGAGGGGCCCGCGCATCGATCCCCGTGGGTCCGGTGCCACCACCTTGGGGGGCGGCGGGAGCCGATGGAACCGACCCGGTGTTCGCTTCGGCCCGCCTGGCACTCCGGATCAATAGTGCCGCGCCGGTGCGACCGCGGGCCGCAAATCAACAGCCGTTTACCCAGATTTGCCGGAAACCGCAGGCTGGGGCCCAAGGTGGCCCAGTGATCCGCATCCACGGTTCGGGGCTGGGGCGGGCGAGTTCGTCACGTCCACGGAATCTGCGCCGCTGGGCACGGAGATCATCGATCACCGGGTGGTGGTTGGATACCCCAAAAATGCGATACGCGCATCGCCGCGCAGGGTACCGTACCGCGATTTTCGGGTGGAAAACCGGGTTTACAGAATTCGGTGGTTGGCCCTGCCGACGTGGTAGCCGGTCGGGAAGGATTTTTCGATGACCTGCAGCTGATGGTCCACTCTGGACTCGAGTTCGAGGACGACGCAGCCGTCGCCAACGGCCTTCGACTCCAAAACGATGTACCTTTGACCGCCACCGTTGACATCGGTGATCGGGTCACCAGAGTGCAAATTCTCGACGGCCACCAATTCAGGGGTTCCGTGTGACTCCACGCGAAATACAGTAGGGCAATCCTGCCGACCAGGGAACACCCCGCGCGGGAAACAAACTTGCCGATCAGCTGGGCGCGGCGAGTCCTAGCGACAATTGGCGACACATTCGCCGGTTGGGCCGGGGCTGGTGCGGCGGCAGTGCGCTGATAGGAGGCGCTTCGCCGGCTTCCGGCCCCAGGGGCGACGACTCGGAAATGCCTGCCGCGCAAGCGATAGCGCGCAAATCGAATTTGCACTATCGGCACCGTCAAAATTGGTGTCAGTGGTACCCCTGAAACGGTCTTACGCTTATTACCGGAGCACCGCCAATGTTGTGTGGGAATGAATTGCCGAGTTGCCCCCAGATGGTGTCCCAGACGGTGGAGGTGGGCAGATGTCGTATGTATTCGCGACGCCGGAGTTGGTGGCGGCCGCGGCAACGGATCTAGGGCGTGTCTGCTTAATGTGAATGGTGTTTTGGCTGATGCTGTTTGGGTGATGCGGACGCATGCGATTTCTGATGATTTGTGGTCGCTGATCGTGGCGGTGTTGCCTGCGGGGCGGCGGCGTGGCCGGCCGTGGAACGATCATCGACGTACTCTGGAGGGCATTATCTGGCGTTACCGTACGGGATCTCCGTGGTGTGACCTGCCCGAGCACTTCGGTCCCTGGCAATCGGTGGCCGAGAAGCATCTACGCTGGTCGGTCGATGGCATCTACGCGCGGATCTTCGCGGCGATCGCCTCTGACCTCGACGCCGAGGACGCCGACCTGGGCGCACTGTTGTCGGTCGATTCGACCAGTGTGCGCGCCCACCAACACGCAGCCGGAGCGCCCCGGGCGCCGCACAGGGGGATCTGTCGAATTACAAGAAATATCTCGATGAGCCCGATGACCACGCCATTGGGCGTTCCCGCGGCGGGCTGACTACCAAGATCCACGCCTTGACCGACCAGCTGTGCAGTCCGGTCACCCTGGCACTGTCGGCCGGTCAAGCCGGTGATAATCCGATGCTTTGGCCACTGCTGGCCGCCCGGTGCAGCAACTCATACGCCCCGTTTCACCTGCTGGCGGACAAGGCGTACTCCCATGACTCGACGCGGGCACAGCTGCGCCGGCTCAAGATCGCCCATACCATCCCCGAGCGCAGCGACCAGATCACCCGCCGCAAAGCCAAAGGCCGCAACAGAGGACGGCCTCCGGGGTTCTCAGGCCGAATCTACAAGCACCGCAACACCGTCGAGCGAAGCTTCAACCGGCTCAAACACTGGCGCGCGGTCGCCACCTGCTACGACAAATACGCCCTGACCTACCTCGGCGGTGTCACCCTGGCCGCCATCATCACCTACCACCGCGTCCGCAATTAGCAGACAGGACCTAGCCGGGGTGCAGTCGGTACTCAGCGCCGCGAACTCGGCGGCGGCCGGCCCCACCATGGCAGTGATGGCGGCCGGCGCGGACGAGGTATCGGCGTTGATCGCGGGTCTCTTCGATGCCCACGCCCAGGCGTATCAGGCACTCAGTGCCCAAGCTCTGGTGTTCCACGATCAGTTTGTCCAGATGCTCAACGCCGGTGCCAGCTCCTACGCCGCGGCCGAGGCGGCCAACGCGTCCCCGCTTCAGGTGGTACAGAACCTGGGGCAAAACGTGCTCGCCGCGGTAAACGCGCCGACCCAGGCCGTGATGGGCCGTCCGCTGATCGGTGACGGTGCCAACGGATCGCCGAACACCGGCGCAGACGGCGGCGCGGGCGGTCTGCTGTACGGCAATGGCGGCAAAGGGGGATCCGGTGGGCTGGCGCAGGCCGGGGGTAACGGCGGTGCGGCGGGGCTGATCGGCAACGGTGGCTCCGGCGGCGCGGGTGGTGCGGACTTCGCCGGCACATCGGGCGGGATGGGCGGTACCGGCGGTTGGCTGTGGGGCAATGGCGGGGCTGGCGGCGGCGGGGGCGTCGGCACCACCACGACGGGTGGGACAGGCGGTGCCGGCGGCAACGCGATGGGGTTGTTCGGCAACGGGGGCATCGGTGGCGCCGGCGGGGTCGGCCAGAACACCACCGGCACCGGGGGCAACGGGGGTGCCGGCGGAAGCGCCGCGCTGCTGGGCTTCGCCGGGGCCGGCGGGGTTGGTGGGCTGGGCGGCGCCACCGGTGGCGACGGTGGTCAAGGCGGCAACGCGGCGCTGTTGGGTAACGGCGGCGACGGCGGAGCCGGAGGCGCTGGCGCCAACCTCGATGGTGGTAACGGCGGGCTCGGCGGCAACGCGGGACTGTTCGGCGACGGCGGACACGGCGGAGCCGGGGGCGTGAGTTTCGACCCGGCCGGTGGCGATGGCGGCAACGGCGGGCAGGGCGGCAACGCCACGCTGTTCGGCTATGGCGGACACGGCGGTGCCGGAGGGTCGAGTCTGAACCTGGCTGGTGGTGATGGCGGCGATGGCGGCCAGGGTGGGTTCTTCGGTGGCGGCGGCGCCGGTGGGGACGGCGGCGCCGGCTATGTCCTGGCCAACGCCGGGGCCGCCGGCAATGGCGGCGACGCGGGTTTCTTCGGAAATGGCGGCGCCGGTGGTAGCGGCCAGTTCGGCGTCGGAGCATCGTCGGCGGGCGGTATCGGTGGCAACGGGGGACGGGTCATCGGTGACGGCGGCGACGGCGGCGTCGGTGGATGGGGGGTGCTGGCGGCCGCCGGGGGCAAGGGCGGTGACGCCATCGGCCTGTTCGGGCAGGGCGGTGTGGGCGGCACCGGCGGCGCGGCGGTGGGCGCCGGAAACCATGGTGGCAACGGGGGTGACGGCGGCACCGGTGCCCTCATCGGCAATGGCGGGGACGGCGGCGCAGCGGGAACCAGCATCGGCCAGTCGGCCAGCGGCGGCAACGGTGGCAATGCGCGGTTGTTCGGAAACGGCGGCGACGGCGGACCCGGCATCTTCGGCGGCACCGGGGGCACCGGCGGTCAGGGCGGCACCCTGGCCGGAGTCCCCGGCGCTGCCGGACCCAGCTGATCGCCACGCGAGCCGGGGCCCGCTGCCGTAACAACGGCCCCCGACCTGCGTGTTGGTCTACTCGGCGGCGGCGCGGGGCGACCGCATTGGTACCAAGCCGGGCGGCGCACGCGACAATGGTGCGATGAGTGGCCCCAGCGCGCCGGAGTCGCCCGCCTGCTACCGGCACCCCGGGCGGCCGACCTATGTCCGCTGTACCCGTTGCGATCGGTACATCTGTGGTGACTGCATGCGTTCGGGCGCCGTCGGCCATCAGTGCGTCGAGTGCGTGCGCGCGGACGCCTGCACGGTGCGCCAGCCCCGTACTCAATTCGGCGGTCGACAGCGTTCGGTCACCCCGGTGGTGACGTTCTCGCTGATCGCGGTGAGCGTGCTGGTTTTCGTTCTGCAGTTGGTCGTTGCCGGACTGGGGCCACATCTGGCCCTGTGGCCACCGGCGGTCGCCGACGGCCAGCTATACCGGCTGGTGACCTCGGCATTCATGCACTACGGCACGTTGCACTTGGTGTTTAACATGTGGGCGTTATATATCGTGGGCCCGCCGCTGGAGATGTGGCTGGGCAGCTTGCGGTTTGGCGGCCTCTACGCGCTGAGCGCGCTGGGGGGCTCGGTGCTGGTTTACCTGATTGCGCCGCTGAACACGGCGACCGCCGGTGCATCGGGAGCGATATTCGGCTTGTTCGGTGCCACCTTTGTCGTGGCAAAACGGCTCAATCTCGACATCCGCTGGGTGGTCGCCCTGATCGCGATCAACCTCGCGATCACGTTTGTCGCGCCCGCGGTTGGTTCGCAGCTGATCAGCTGGCAAGGGCACGTCGGCGGGCTGATTACCGGCGCCCTGGTTGCCGCGGCCTACGTCTACGCGCCTCGAGAACGCCGTAATTTCATCCAAGGTGCGGTGACCCTGACCGTTGCGGTTGCGTTCGTGGTGCTGATCTGGTGGCGCACCAGCGAGTTGCTCGCGATGTTCGGTGGGCACCTCAACTTGGGCTGATGCCCGGCGGCGGGGCCGGGTTAGGTTGGTCGCCATGACGTGGTGGATCGCCCACGCTGAGCGGGCGCTGTCACAAGATGTGCCCGCGCCACCGGAGCGGCTGCGCGACTTCTATGTGGACCTGGACAACCTCAAGCTGGTGCACCCTCTGATCGTCGCGGTGCAAGCGCTGTCCCGAACCGAAACCCGGGATGGCTACCGGCAGAGCTACCGCGTGATAGATCGCATTCCGATGGGACCGTTGAATCTCGAGGTGCGCTACCGGGCTCGGCTGCACGTCCCGGTGCACGGTGCGGTGCACACCGAGGCCGATCAGTTCCCACGCGTGCGGCTGCGCGCGACGGTGACCTTTGCGCCGGTCGCCGCTGGTACCAGGCTCACCGAGCGGATAGCGATCGCCGCGCCCCGTCCGCTGGCCTCCTACACCACGCGCGCGGCGGTGCAGGCGCACGCGGCGATGCTGGCCGGGATCCGCAGCTATTTCGAGTCGTCCTGAGCGGGGCTCCACTGCGCGGTCAGCGCGAAGTCGGAAAGGTATTTGGTGGAGCTCCACCCACCGTCGACCACAATGGTCTGCCCGTTGATGAAGGCACCGCCCTCAGAACACAGGAATGCCACCGTGTTTGCCACGTCGTCGACGGTGCCCAGCCGCTGATGCGGTGTCATTTCAACGTTGATCCGCCGGAATCGCTCATCGGCCAGGCGATGCTGGGTCATCGCCGTCTGGATCACGCCGGGGGCCACCGCGTTGCACCGTATTCCCTGTGCCCCGTATTGGCAGGCGATGTGGGTGGTCAGCGCGGTGAGCCCGCCCTTGGCGGCCGAATATGCTCCGCCACGAAGACCTCCTACCACGGCAAACGTTGACGTGATGTTGATGATCGCCGATCCGGGCCGCAGATGTGGCAGCACCTCACGGGTCAGGCGGAACGGTGCGCGCAGCATCAAACTCAGGACGTAGTCCAAGGATTCGTCGTCGGTTTCGTGCACCGGTTTGGGGCTGCCCACCCCGGCGGCGTTGATCAGGAAGTCGATGCGTCCCCACCGGTCCAGGGCGGCGCGGGTGAGCTGGCCGGGTGCGTCATCATCGGTGAGATCGACCGGGTGGGTGGCTATCCGGTCGGGGCCGCCGGGCAGCTGGGTCAGCTCGGCAAGCCTGCGCTCGTCGCGGCCCGTGCCCAGCACCGCCATACCCATTTCGGCGAGTTTTGCTGCGCAACCGAATCCGATTCCGCCCGTTGCCCCCGTGATGATTGCTACCTGCATGTCACTGCTCTGCCTTCATGAGCGCTGCTTTGATCCGGTGTTTCACGATCTTGCCTGCGTCGTTCTTCGGCAGGTGGTCCCAGATAACCACTTGCTCGGGGATCTTGAACCGCGCAACGCCAGCGCCTTCGAGAAACGCGCGCACGCCTGGGAGGCCGGGCGGGGGGTCAGCCGCGGCAACGATGACGGCGCAGGCTCGCTCGCCGGTGCGGTCATCGGGCAGGCCGACAATCGCGACGTCGGCGATTCCGGGGTGGGTGATCAGGATGTCTTCGATCTCTTTGGGGGAGATGTTCTCGCCGTTGCGGGTGATGATGTCCTTGGCTCGTCCGGTCACGACCAGATACTCGTCGTCGACCCAATGTCCGAGGTCTCCGGTGCGGAAATAGCCTTGCGCGTCGAAAGATCCGGCTTCGTCCTCGGGGTGCCGGTAGCCGACCAGCATCTGTGGCCCGCGCACCCGGATTTCACCGGCAACCAGCTTGACGTCGGCGGCACCGACCCGGCCATCGGTGGCTGCGGCGTGCGCACTACTGTCGGGTGCGCCGATCGTCGTCACCGGAACCTCGGTGGAACCGTACACGCGGGTGACAACGGCCTTGTCGAAATAGTCTGTCGCGCAACGAATCAACGACGGCGACACCGATGCGCCGCCGCAGACGAAGAATTTCAGGTCGGGCAATCTGGTTCCCGCCCGCTGTGCGGCGGCAAGCAGCTGCTCGAGGAACGGTGTCGCTCCGGCCATGTGGGTACACCGCTTCGATGTCATGAGTTGCACCGCGCGGTCCGCGTCCCATCGGTCCAGCAGCACGGCGGTAGTGCCGAGCAGAAGTGGGCATTCGAAGGCGTAGATCGAGCCGCCGATGTGTGCGATAGGCGAAGCGACCAGGAACCCGTCACCGGGCTCCACCATCCAGTGATCCCGGATCTGACAGATCAGGGCGTGGATCGAGTTGTGGCGGTGTAGGACGCCTTTCGGGCGTCCCGTCGTCCCCGAGGTGTACAAGATCATCCGTACCGCATCGGGATCCGCCGTGGGCAAGGGCGCGGCGGCCTCCCGGCCGACGAGTAGGGATTGGAAGGTCGAAACGCCATCGGGGCACTGCCCCCGCACCTCGATCACCTCCGGGCGCGACGGCAACTGTGCGGCCACCCGCCGCAGCATCGAGGTGTAATCGTGACCGCGAAAATCCGCCGGGGCAAAGATCATCCGGCTGCCCGCATCGTCGAGAATGAACCGCAGTTCGTGCTCGCGCAGCGAGGGCAGGACGGGGTTGGCCACCATTGCGGCCAGCGTGCTGGCCAGATAGATCACCGCGGCTTCGTGCCAGTTCGGCAGCATGAAGCTGACCACGCTGCCCGCCGGCATGCGGGAGCGCAGGTGCACCGCCAGGGCCATGGCCTGGCGGTGCAGTTCCTGGCAGTCCAGTTGCCGATCGGCATCGACCAGCGCCACCCGCTGCGGGGTGCTCTGCGCGGCCTCGCGCAGCGCATCGGCGAGCGTGCGCCGGACCCACCAGCGGTGCGCGTAGGCGCCTGCGGCGCGATCGGCATCCCAGCGAACCCAGCGCCCATCGATGAGCCTGCGTCGTGGAACTTTCGGCCCTCCCATCGGCTGGCGCTATTGGTCTGTCACACCGGAGGATCCGGTTTCACCGCGGAGTCGACGCATCGTCATCGAGTGACGGAACCGGGACGCCGGATGGGTGTTGAGCGTGACCTGGGCCACCTGCTCGTCGGATGTCACATAGGCGCGTCGGATCTGCAAGGCCGCAGATCCCGGTTCGACCTGGAGGCCGTGGGCCAGCGCCGGTGAGATTGACACGGCCGCGATTTCCTGTTGGACCTCAACGATGCCCAATCCGAATAGGTCCTCGATCAACGGAAAGATCGGCCCGTCGTGGCGGTGTAGCAACCTGCCGACCGCCGCGAATGCGCGGTTGATGTAGTACTGGGTGCGGCAAAGTGCGGGTTCGGCCGGCTCGGCGTTCTCGGCCCGCCGAAACCCGCAGACGCTCAGCCACTGCTCGCCGCTGGCCAGCCCGGTCTGTGCGCTCACCTCATCGTCGATGGTGGCCATGGCGATGGATTCGATCACGAATCTGGTGCCGGTGGCGAAGGCCAGCAGATCGTTGATCGACATCACATGCTGCACGTACGAATCCGACGACGGTCGCGGTACCACCAGCGTCCCGGTGCGCGGGCGCGAGGAAACCAGGTTGTCTTCCCGCAGCCGGCGCAGCGCCTCCCGAATAGTGTACCGGCTCAAGGCAAACCGATCACACAGCTCGTGTTCGGTCGGCAACTGCGAGCCCACCGGATAGATACCGTCCACGATCTCTTTGCGTAGCGTCCGCGCCACCTGAAGATAGCGGTGGTCGAGGATCTTTGGCTCGGACAACTTTGGCGCCCTTTAGGATTCCCGGCGCAATGCCAGTACGCTGCCATCCGCGTCGGCGGACACGTAGAGGGTTGAGTCCGGCCCGGCCGTGATTGCGGCGAACGGTCCCTGCGGGCCGGAGAACGGCGGCATTCCGCGCAGCGGCTTGGGGGTGACGCCGGCGGGTGCTCCCACCGGTAGATCCCAAGCGATGGTGTGGCGGGTGCGCGAGCCGAGATCGACTGCGACGAGTTGCTTTGCTCCGGAGTCGATGACGTAGACCTGCCGGTCGCAAATGGCCACGCCCTGCGGACACTGCAATCCGTCCAACAAGGTGCCGGTATCGCCGAGCGTGAGCACCCGGCCGGCGCCGGCTTCGGTCACCACGCACCTCCCGTCGGCCGTGACGGCCACGCCAACCGGATCGCTGAGGACCGATGCCATCACCTTGACCCCGTCCGGCCGGACCGACAGCACCCGTCCGGCGCCCCGCTCGGCCACGAACAGGGCGCCCGAACCCGCCACGGCCACCCCGTAGAGCTGGTCCAAACCCGTGGCCACCACCTCGCTTTCGGACGCCCAGGGACGGTAGCGCGCAACCTCGCCGTTGGACGTGGTCACCGCGAATTCGCCGGATCCCAGCGCGGCCACTCCGCGCAGAAACCCTGGGTACCCCGCCGAGAAGAGCATTCCGCCGACACGCAGGGTGCCGTCGGCGAGCAGAACGTAAAAGTAGGTGCCGTCGGCGATGTAGAGGTCGCCATCCGCGTCGACGGCCAACCCCAGCGGCCAGGTCAACCCGCCCGGCAGCGTGGTCCGCGTTTCTCCGGTACCGAGAATCTCGGTGATCTCGCCGGTGAAACTCGAAACGAACAGCCGCTCGCCGACGAAGGTCAGGTTGTCCAGACCCGGGTGCAGTGCCGCGAGCACGGTGCGATCTCCGGTGCGGGGATTGATCCGCAGCACCTCACCGCTGTGCACCTGGGTCGAGACGAGGTGGCCATGGGGGTCGAACTTCACCGCGTCGGGAACTCCGAGATCGCCGGCCACACACTGCGGGACACCGCCGTCGGGATCGATGCGCCAGATCTCGTTGGCGCCCATCACCGGAAAGTACAACAAGCCGTCCGGGCCGACCTCCATGGCGTTGGGCGAGGGCAGGTTGCGCGCCAGCACTCGGGGTGCCCCGCCGTTGAGGTCCAGCTCCAGCAGTCGCCCGCCGTCGCGGCATTCACCGACGAACAACCGGCCCTGGTGAAAGGTGATGCCGTTGGCTGACGGAATGTCGTCTCGAAGCACCCGGGTGTGGCCATCGGGCGCGCGCACGCTCACCCGGCCGTCCATCACCTCGGTGGCGTAGAGATTGCCGTCCTGGTCGAAGGCCAGGTCGTCGGGCGCGATGATCGCACCCCCCTTGGGGCAGACGGTGTCCAGCCGTCCGGTGCTCAGGTCCAGCGCGCTGATCTGGCTGCCGGTCACCTGCGCGATGTAGACCCTGCCATCCGGGCCGGTGCACAACCCATTGGCGCCGAACAGCCGGCTGGGCGCGGTGAGCCGGGTCAGGGTCCAGCCTTCGGCAACGTTGGGTGCCCGCGTGACCGGGTAGCGGCCCGCGTGCTGCAACCGTCGGGTTACGGGTATCACTGCTCGGACCATAGCAATCGGAATCTGGTCCAGACAATAGCCGCGGCCATGCCGAACATTGCCCTTGACGAGGCCGCTAAAATAATGAGAATCATACTCTCTAATGAGTGCATGACATTATCTTGTCCGGACAAATAGCGGCCAGGTCAATGACTGTTGATCTGCTGAGCCTCTCCGGGCGCGTCGTCGTGGTCGCCGGTGCCGCGGGTGGCGGTATCGGCACGGCGGTGACGCGCATGGTTGCTCGGGCGGGAGCGACGGTTGTCGCGGTGAGCCGTGGCCAGGACAATCTGGACCGCCATGTCGGTCCGCTGGTGGCCGAGGGACTGGCGGTGTTGCCGGTGGCCGCGGACGTTTGCACCGATGAGGGAATCGAGGCCACGTTCGAGGCCGTGCGCCGTGCCGACGGCGACTTGCACGGTCTGGTCAACGTCGCCGGCGGCGCCGACCCGTCGAGCTGGATGCCGAGCACCCGGGTCCGGCGCAGCGACTGGCATGAGCTGTTCGCCAGGAATCTGGAGGCGATGTTCTTCATGAGCCAGGCGATCGCCGCGGAACTGAAGAGTCGCCAGCGGCCGGGTTCGATTGTTTCGCTGTCCTCCATCAGCGGGATGAACGCCGCTCCCTTTCACATCGGTTATGGCACAGCCAAAGCCGCGATCGTGGCGGCGACCCGCACCATGGCCCTCGAACTCGCCTGCGACGAGACCGCGGCGGGATCCCCGATCCGGGTCAACGCGGTGGCACCCGGGGTGACCGAGACGCCGGCGTCGCACACCTATACCGACGTCGACCCCGAACGTGATCGCCGCGCCATTGCGATGGGGCGGCGGGGGCGTCCGGACGAGGTGGCCGGGGTGATCCTGTTCCTGCTCTCCGACCTGTCCAGCTACATCACCGGCCAGACGCTGCTGGTCGACGGCGGCCTGAACCTCAAATGGGGACATCTGGGTGCCGACAACACCTCCTTGTTCCTCAAGGACGAGTCGTTTCGGGCCGCGATCAAACGCTGGGACGAGGCCTGAGGTGACCGACCACAACGACGGGAGGGCAGAACCGATGGACGCGGCCCGCCACGACGATGTCGAGGCGACGTTGACCGGTGCGGTCGCCTTCGGGGTCGACGCGTACATCTGCGCGGACTACGCCCGAGCCGAGCGTGACAAGCTGTGGCGCAAGGTATGGCAGCAAGTCGGCAGAGTGGAAGACCTTCCCAAGGTTGGCAGCTACCTCACCTATGACATTCTCGACGACTCGATCGTGGTGGTACGCAGCGCAGCCGACACCTTCAAGGCCCATCACAACGTCTGCATGCACCGGGGCCGTCGGCTCGTCGACATTCCCCCGGGAGCCAAAAACGTTTGCGGCCACAAGAAGTCGTTCGTCTGCGGGTTCCACGGCTGGACCTACGACCAGGACGGCAACTGCGTCCACATCCCCGAGAAGCCGGACTGGCAAGGCGCGCTGACCCCGGAGAACACCCACCTGGCCGCGGTCAACGTCGACACCTGGGGCGGCTGGATCTGGATCAACATGGATCCGGCCGCGCAGCCATTGCGCCAGTACCTGGAGCCCGCGGCCACCATGCTCGACCCGTTCCGGTTGCAGGACATGCGCTGCAAGTGGCGAAAGTGGCTGACCTTCCAATGCAACTGGAAGGTGGCGATGGAGGCGTTCAACGAGACTTACCACGTCGCAACCACCCATCCGCAGTTCAACACGTTCGGCAACTTCCGCGGCTGGGCGGCCGCCCACGGCCGCCACAGCAATATCGGCTACGACGCGCCGAAGGATCTGGCGCAGACCAAGTCCAAGATCCGGCTCGGAACCGGAGCCGATCCGCGGGTATCCACCGCCGAAATGCAGCGCTACACGCTCGAGGAGACCAACGCGTCCACCACCAGAACGCTGGTGGACGCCGCGCTGCGTCTGGTCGAGGAGTTGCCCGAAGACGCACCCGCGGGTCAGGTACTCGATCACTGGCTGACGTCGGCACGGCGTGACGACGCCGCCCGCGGCGTGGTCTGGCCGACCATCGATCCCGAACACCTGGCCCAAAGCGGCACCGCCTGGCAGATCTTTCCCAACTTCCAGATCGGTCAAGGCCTCACCACCGCCCTGTGCTACAGCGCCCGGCCACACGGATACGACCCCGACCAATGTGTCTTCGAAGCGTCCTGCTACGAGCTGTATCCCAAAGGCGAAGAGCCGCACACGGAGTGGGTCTACGCGCCGCCGGATGACCCGGGTTGGCGCAGCGTGCTGCCACAGGATTTCTCCAACATGGCCGCGGTCCAGCAGGGCATGAAGTCGGGGGGCTTCGGCGGCCCCAAGCCAAACCCGTACATGGAGCGCAGCACCGCCAACTTGCATCGCAACCTTGCCGAATACATGGGCACCGGCGCACCACGAGAACTCTGAAGGGGATCGGATCAATGAAGGTCAACATCGGACTTGGCGCCCACAATTCACTGGACTGGGAGCGGGTGCTCGCCGAGGACTACGATCGCCCGCCCAGCACTGCGGACTGGGAATGCGTCCAGGCCACGCTCGCGCTCGGAGACCTGGCCGAACCACTGGGCTTCGACGGCATCTGGTTGTCCGAGCACTGCGGCACACCGTATGGCATGACGCCCAACCCGATTCAGGCGCTGAGCTACTTCGCCGGAAGAACCGAGCGGGTCAATCTCGGCACGTTCGTGGCCGTGGCGCCCTGGTGGCATCCCGTCCGGCTGGCTCACCAGATGGCCTACCTGGACATCATCTCCAACGGGAGATACACGACGCTTGGCATCGGGCGCGGGGTGTCCAAGGGGGAGTTCGCCGCGGTCGGCGTACCGCGTGAAGAAAGCCGGCAGCGGTTCAACGAAACCCTGGACATCCTCGCCCTGGCCTTCAGCGGAAAGCGGTTCGCCTATGAGGGCGAAATCTTCACCGTTCCAGAGATGTCGCTTCGCCCCGAACCCCTCAGCTCCCACCTCTTCGCGCGGATCTACAGCTCATCGTCGACCGCGGAATCCCTGGAGATCCTCGCCCGCCGCGGCATGGTCCCGCTGTTCGTGGGCAACAAGCCGATCGAGGATGCCGGGCGAGAGGTGCAGCAAGTGAACACCTTCCGTCAGGAGGAAGGACTGCCGCCGTGCCAGCCGAAGAATGTCATGTTCATGTACTGCACGGCCAACGCCGAGCAGGCCGCAGAATCCGAGGAGTGGATCTGGACGGCCAACCGCGATGTCACCGTGCACTACGGATTCGCCGACGCCTCGAACTTCAAGGGGGTCAAGGGCTATGAGGCCTATGCCGCACGTGAGGCCAGTGCGACTGCGGTGCTGGCCTCGTCGGTGACCGGTGACGCCAAGGGCGGTCCCCCTAAAACCCCCGGCTATCACGCATCGAACCTGCTCATCGGGACGCCGGAGGAGATCTACCACCGAATCACCGCCGCCCAGGCGGCGTGCTCGTTCTGCGAGCTGACCATCGTTGTGCAATTCGGCACCATGCCCTACGAGCAGGCGATGGCCAGCACTCGGCTGTTCGCCCAAGAGGTGCTACCCGCGGTGCACCGGATGGACGCACCGCTACACCCCGCGGCGCTGCCGGCCAACGCCCTCGCGTGACTGAGATGACCGCCCCTGACTGCCCACCCACCCAGACACCCGGCGACATCGACCTTCCCGCGCTGCGCGAGAAATACCGTCATGAGCGCGAGAAGCGGCTGCGCCCGGAAGGTTCCAGGCAGTACATCGAGCTGGTTGACGATTTTGCCGGATACTACGAAACCGATCCCTATTCGCCACCGCTACAGCGTGATCCGATATCGGCCGACATCGACGTGCTGGTACTCGGCGGTGGTTTCGGCGGTCTGCTCTGCGGTGCCCACCTGAAGAAGGCCGGCGTCGCTGACGTCAGGATCATCGAACTGGGCGGCGACTTCGGAGGCGTCTGGTATTGGAATCGCTATCCGGGCCTGCAGTGTGACAACGAGTCATACTGCTACATACCGCTGCTCGAAGAGCTGAACTACATGCCGAGCAAGAAGTTCGCCGACGGTAGCGAGATCTATGAGCATTGCCGGCGCATCGGCAAGCACTACGGCCTCTATGACTCCGCGATATTCGGCACGCAGGTACGGGAGCTGCACTGGGATGAGGCGATCAGGCGCTGGCGCGTCGGCACCAACCGCGGCGATAACGTCCGGGCCCGCTTTGTGGTCATGGCCTCGGGCCCGTTTCACCGGCCGAAGTTGCCGGGCATCCCGGGCATCAAAGATTTCCGGGGTCACAGCTTCCACTCGGCACGCTGGGACTATGAGTACACCGGCGGGGACAGCACCGGGGGGTTGACCGGGCTGGCCGACAAGCGCGTCGCGGTCGTGGGAACGGGGGCGACGGCTGTGCAGATAGTGCCGTTCCTGGGCCGGTATGCCAAGCACCTGTACGTCTTTCAGCGCACGCCTTCGTCAGTGGGGGAGCGCAACAACACACCCACCGACCCGGAATGGGCGAAGTCACTGCGGCCGGGCTGGCAGAAACAGCGGCAGCGCAATTTCCATTCCTGGACCTTCGAGGGGATGGCGCTGGGCCAACCCGACTACGTGTGCGATTTCTGGACCGAGCTGGGTCGCAATACCGCCGCGCGGGTGCTGGCGCTCGAGGATCCGGCCGCACTCGGCCCCGAGCAGTTCATGGCGATCCGTGAGGAAGAGGACTACAAAGTCATGGAGCGGCTGAGGCGCCGAATCCAGAGCATCGTCGATGACCCGTCGACCGCCGAGGCGCTCAAGCCCTACTACCGATTTCTATGTAAGCGGCCGTGCACCAACGACGACTATCTGCAGACGTTCAACCGGTCCAACGTGACCCTGGTCGACGTCTCGCAGACCAGGGGTGTCCAGCGGGCCACCGAAACGGGGCTGGTGGCCAATGACACCGAGTACGAGCTCGATTGCATCATCTACGCCAGCGGTTTTGAGATCACCACGCAGATCAGCCGCCGCTACTCCATCGACGAGATCAGGGGCCGCGACAACGTGTCGCTGTTCGACTATTGGCGCAACGGGTACCAAACGCTGCACGGCATGACCAGCCGCGGATTTCCCAATCAGTTTTTCACCGGATTCACCCAGGTAGGCATCTCGGCCAACATCGCCGCCAACTACGAATTGCAGGGCGAGCACATCGCCTACATCATCGCCGAAGCGCTGGCCCGGGGTGCGACCGTCGTCGAACCCAGCCAACAGGCACAAGACCAGTGGTGCAGGACCATTCGGGAAACCGCGATCGACAACACCCAGTTCGATCTCGAGTGCACGCCCGGCTACTACAACAACGAAGGCGGCGGCCCCGGTGCGGCCGAAGGCGAGGGAATCCGTTCCCACATCGGCGAACCCTACGGCCCGGGTTTTTACGCATTCGGTGATCTGCTTGCCCAATGGCGAAGCAAAGGCGATCTGAATGGCCTCATTCTGGAATCGTGATGACTGAACTCAGGTTCGACGATCGGGTCGCCGTGGTGACCGGCGCCGGCCGGGGCCTGGGCCGGGCGTACGCGCTGCTGCTGGCGGCCAGAGGGGCCAAAGTCGTGGTCAACGACACCGATGGTTCGCTGGCCGGTGCCGGTGGCGACCCCGCTCCCGCACACCAGGTGGTGGCCGAGATCACCGGGCTCGGCGGGCAGGCGGCCGCGTCGCTGGACTCGGTGACGACACCCGCCGGTGGTCAGGCGATCATCGAAACCGCGCTCGAGCGCTACGGCCGGATCGACATCCTGATCCACAATGCCGGCAACGTGCGCAGCGCGCCGCTCAAGGAGATGAGCTACGAAGACTTCGATGCCGTCATCGACGTGCATCTTCGGGGCGCCTTCCACGTCGTGCGGCCGGCATTCGGGTTGATGTGTGACCAACTTTACGGCCGCATCGTGTTGGCTTCCTCGATCGGCGGCCTGTACGGCAACCAGGGGGCCGCCAATTACGCCGCGGCAAAAGCCGGCTTGATCGGCTTGTCCAATGTCGCCGCAGTCGAGGGCGCGGCCAGTGGTGTTTTGTGCAACATCATCGTTCCCTCCGCGGTGACCAGAATGGCTGACGGCCTGGATATTTCGTCGTACCCGCCGATGGGCACCGAGCTGGTGGCCCCGGTGGTCGGTTTGCTGGCGCACGAGTCCTGTCCGGTCAACGGTGAGATGTTGATCGCCATCGCGGGCCGGGTGGCGCGGGCGGTGGTCGCCGAAAGTCTCGGCGTGCAGCGCCTGTCCTGGTCGATGGAAGATGTTGCCGAAGGGCTCTACGCCATCCGAGATCTGGCCGCACCACTGGTCTTTCCCGCGGTCCCCAGCGGACATTCAGACCACATCCGCTACAGTTTCGAGTCGGCCGCGTGGGCGAATCGAGGAAGCGCGCACCATGTCTGATTGCGGGTCCGATTGCGACTCTAGTTTGGGGGCCGGTGCCGTGAAGCGCACCGGCCCCCAGTCCGGCGTGCGCGTCGTCGATCTCACCGCGATGGTGATGGGGCCCTACTGCACCCAGATCATGGCCGACATGGGGGCCGATGTCATCAAGATCGAGCCCCCGCAAGGCGACGACACCCGGTACGTCTCGGTTGGGCCGGCCGCCGGCATGAGCGGCGTGTTCGTCAACGTCAACCGGGGCAAGCGCAGCGCCGTCATCGACCTGAAGTCCGATTCCGGCCAGGCCGCCGTGCGGGCCCTGATCGAAGGGGCCGATGTCTTCATCCATTCCATGCGCGCCAAGGCGATCGCCCGGCTTGGGCTGAGCTATCCGGAGGTCGCCGCCATCAACCCGGCCATCGTCTACACCAACTGCTACGGATACGGCCGGCGCGGCCCCAACCGGGATCTGCCGGCCTATGACGACACCATTCAGGCGGCGTGCGGACTGCCGTCCGTGCAAGAGCAGCTCACGGGTGAGCCCAGCTACGTGGGAACGATAATGGCGGACAAGGTCGCCGGACTCACCGCGCTCTACGCGACCATGATGGCCCTGTTCCACCGGGAACGTACCGGGCAGGGCCAAGAGGTCGAGATCGGGATGTTCGAGGCCGTGGCGTCGTTCATGCTGGTCGAACATGCCAACGGCGCGATGTTCGATCCGCCGCTGGGCCCGGCGGTCTATCCGCGCACCGTGGCGCCCAATCGGCGGCCGTATCGCACCAGCGACGGCTACCTTGCCGCGCTGATCTACAACGACAAACACTGGGCCGCTTTCGTCGATGCGGTACGGCCCCCATGGGCCAGCGAGCAGTACGCCACCCTCGAGGGCCGGGCCCGCCAGATCGACACCGTGTACGCGCTGCTGGCCGAGACCTTTGCGGCGCGGACCACCCAGGAATGGCTGGATCTGCTCGAGGAGCTCGAGATACCCGCGTCAGCGCTGTCGAGTCCGGCGGAATTGTTCGACAACCAGCATCTGAATGCCGTCGGATTCTTCGAAACCATCGACACTGCCCACGGACCGGTTCGCTTCCCGGGAGTGCCGACCTGGTTCTCCCGGACCCCGGGCCGGGTATCGGGTCCGGCCCCGCAGTTGGACGCCGATACCAGCGCGGTGTTGGAGGAACTGGGCATCAACGCTGCCGATGCGCAACCAGCCGGCCCGGCCTAGCCCGAAATAGCGGCCAAGTCGTCGAAAAACCTTGCTACACCTAGGCGTGTCTGCAAAAGGATCCACCGCTGCCGCATCTAAGCTTGCTGGCATCACGAGGAGGGGCAGCGACGTATCGGCAGCAACTTTGGCGCGGGGCGACAGGGTGCTCCGGGCACGCTAACAGCAAGCACTGAGCCGGGCGGGTATGACCTCGTGCCGGAGTCTTCTGCTACCCGCAAACGTTGGATTGCTCCGGTGCGACGTGCGGGCCGCACCGCAATCTGGGACCGCGCGGGGCGACAGCGCGGAATTCCTGCGCTGGACGGCCTGCGCGCGGTGGCCGTCGCGCTGGTGCTCGTCGGGCACGGCGGCGTTCCCGGAGTGGGCGGCGGCTTCATCGGCGTGGACATCTTCTTCGTCCTGAGCGGCTTCCTGATCACCTGGCTACTCTTGGACGAATTGGGTGGCTCCGGTCGGATCGATCTGACCGGGTTCTGGATTCGCCGCGCGCGCCGGCTGCTGCCGGCGCTGGTGCTGATGGTGCTCACCGTCGCCGCGGCCCGCGAGCTGTTGCCCTACCAGGCGCTCACCGGACTGCGTAACGACGCGCTGGCGGCCTTCCTGTGGATGGCCAACTGGCGGTTCGTCGCACAGAAGACCGACTATTTCACCCAGGGCGCGCCCCCCTCGCCGCTGCAACATACCTGGTCGTTGGGGGTGGAGGAGCAGTACTACATCGTATGGCCGCTGTTGTTGATCGCGGTGACACTGCTCTTGGCGGCCCGGGCCAGGCGCTATTTCCAGCGGGCCACCCTCGGCGGCGTCCGGTTCACCGTATTCGTGATAGGCATCCTGGGGGCCCTGGCCTCTGGCGCGGCGGCCATTGTCTTTGCGTCCGAGTCAACGCGTGACCGGATCTATTTCGGCACCGATACTCGGGCCCAGGCCTTGTTGGTCGGCGCCGCCGCGGCGGCGTTGTTGGTGCGCGATTGGACGGCGCTCAACCACGGCTGGTGCCTGGTCCGGACCCGGTGGGGGCGGCGCGTCGTCCGCTTTCTGCCGGTCATCGGGGTGGCGGGCTTGGCGGCGCTCACCCACTTTGCCACCGGAAACGTCAACGAGTTCCGCCACGGTCTGCTGATCCTGGTCGCCCTGGCCGCGGTCTTCGTGGTGGCGCCGGTTGCGCTGGAACAACGCGGAGCGGTCGCGCGTTTGCTGGCGTGGCGCCCGCTGGTCTGGCTGGGCACCATCTCCTACGGCATCTACCTGTGGCACTGGCCGATCTTTTTGGCCCTCAACGGCGAGCGCACCGGGTGGACCGGAATGCGGCTGTTCGCCGCGCGGTGTGCCCTCACCGTGGCGATCGCCGCGTTGTCGTGGTGGCTGTTCGAGCAACCGATCCGGCGCTGGCGCCCGGCGCGAGTACCGCTGCTACCCCTGGCGGCGGCCACCGTCGCCAGCGCGGCCGCCGCCACCATGCTGGTTATCCCGGTCGGCACCGGCCCGGGCCTGCGTGAGGTAGGCCTGCCACCCGGCGTTTCGGCGGTCGCCGCGGTCTCACCGTCACCGCCGGAGCCGGTCGCGCCGGGACCAGCCGCCGCGCCACGAGATCCGAACCGGCCATTCACCGTTTCGGTGTTCGGTGACTCGATCGGCTGGACCATGATGCATTACCTGCCTGCCACACCCGGATTCCGATTCATCGACCACACCGTCATCGGTTGCAGCCTGGTGCGGGGCACGCCGTATCGCTACATCGGTCAGACATTGGAGCAACGGCCGGAGTGCGATACCTGGCCCAGCAGATGGTCCGCCCAGGTCAGTCAAGACCGGCCCGATGTCGGGCTGCTGATCATCGGTCGCTGGGAGACCGTGGACCGGGTGAACGAAGGAAAGTGGACTCACATCGGAGACCCGACCTTCGATGGGTATCTCAACTTCGAATTGCAGCGGGCGCTCAAGATCGTCGGATCCAGCGGTGTCCGGGTGATGGTGGCCACGGTGCCCTACAGCCGGGGCGGCGAGAAGCCGGATGGCCGCTTGTACCCGGAGGACCAGCCGGACCGGGTCAGGCAATGGAACGACATGTTGCGCAAGACAGTTAGCCAACACCGAAACGTCGGGATCATTGACCTCAACAAGAAGCTGTCCCCAGATGGGGTTTATACGGCCAAGGTTGACGGGATTCAGGTGCGCAGTGACGGCGTTCACCTCACCCCAGAGGGTGTGAAGTGGCTGATACCGTGGCTCGAGGAGTCGTTGCGCTAGTCGTTAATCGGCCGTGCGACAGCTGATTTCCATGCTGTCGCTGCTTCTGGCGGGAAAGTTGAAGCTCACGTAGCCGTTGGCGGGGTCCCGGATGTAGTCCAGGTAAGGCCGGGAACCGGCGGACTCGGTGTTGTCGGCAAGGATCAATGCACCCGCCGGCAGCACCGGCTCCAGCAGCCTGACGACGGGTAGGTACAGGTCTTTCCAGCCGTCGAGCAGCACGAATTGGACCGGTCCGGGCACGGTTGTCAGCGTCGCGCGCGCATCCCCTTCGGCGACGGTGATCACGTCGGCCAGCCCGGTGTCGGTGAAGGTCTGCTTGGCGGCGGCGATCTTGCTGGCGTTGAGTTCGGTGGTCACCACCCGGCCGCTGCCGTTGTCGCGAACCGCAGCCGCGAGATGGATGGTGGATATGCCGAAAGACATTCCGAACTCGACGACGGTCGTGGGTCGGATCGCACGGACCAGCGCATACATGAGTCGGCCGGCCTCCGGTGTCACCGGGATGTAGAACTCGCTCATCGCGTCGGCCCGTTGCTGCGCATCCCCAGACCACAGCCGTTCGATTTCAGCGCGTCGCTCGCGCAGCGCCGTCATTTCGTTTGCGGCTGCGGCGTACATCCGGTCCAGCGCCGCGGCGACTTTGGCGTCCTGCAAAGTGGTGCCCATGCCGGCGAGGGTAGGCCGCCACCATCGCCAGTGCCATCGTTGGTGGTGGCCGTTACCAAATAGCCGTCGTGATGCATCAAGTCAAGATGCCTGCGAAACCTGGTTCATGCATCAGGTAAGGAATGCCCGCGAAATCGGGGTCAGGTGGTGGTCTTGCTTTTGATGCGGATGCCGGCTTTGAGGGCGGGTAGAGCGGCGGGTATGGCGGCGGGGTAGAGCTGTTCGGTCTTGTCTTTGGCGAGTCTGAGCAGGGCGGCTTGCAGGTCGGCGATCTGGTGGGCGATCGCGGCGGGGTTGAGGCTGTTGCGGTAGGTGAGCAGCTCTGTTTGTTGGGCCGCTGAGAGGACTCCGGCGGCCAGCAGCCGGTCCAGGGGTCTGGGGCTTGTCGTAGAGCCGGCGGCGGTGACCGTCGCGGCTGCAGCCGTAGCTGATGGGTTTGATGGTGGGGGTCAGGTAGTTGAGCCGGTCGTTGACCAGGTGCCACAGCCGGTTGAGCACGGCGCGTTCTTCGTCGGTGTCGTAGCGGTAGTAGAACCCGTAGCGACGCACGAGGTGGTTGTTTTTGGACTCGATGGTGGCCTGGTCGTTCTTCTTGTAGGGTCGTGAGCGGGTGAAGAAGATCTCCATGTCCGCGGCCCACTTGATGACCGCCTTATTGAGGAATTCGGTGCCGTTGTCGAAGTCCAAACCCGTTACCTTATAGGGATTTTAGTAATTCCGGTTTTGAGGGCGCCCAGGATGTGGGGTGGGCGTTGTTGCGCACCGTGCGGGTGAACACCCAGCCGATGTGCATGTCGGTGAGGTTGACCGTGCGGGCGAACTCACCTTTCAGTGTCGGGCCGCAGTGCGCCACGGTGTCGCCTTCGAAGAACCCCGGAGATTCTTCGGCCTCATCGCCTGCTTTGCAGATGGTGATCGAGGACCGCAGCAGCGGGGAGGGTTTCGTCGTCGACACACCCGAGATCTGGTCGCGGGCCTTGGCGCCGCGCAGGTAGCGGTCGATCGTGGCGCTGCTCATCGCCAACAGCTCGGCACGCACCGCCGGGCCGTAACGGTCACGGCCGTCCACCAGTTCGCCGTGGCGTTCTAGAGCGTGTCTGCTTAATGTGAATGGTGTTTTGGCTGATGCTGTTTGGGTGATGCGGATGCATGCGATTTCTGATGATTTGTGGTCGCTGATCGTGGCGGTGTTGCCTGCGGGGCGGCGGCGTGGCCGGCCGTGGAACGATCATCGACGTACTCTGGAGGGCATTATCTGGCGTTACCGTACGGGATCTCCGTGGTGTGACCTGCCCGAGCACTTCGGTCCCTGGCAATCGGTGGCCGAGAGGCATCTACGCTGGTCGGTCGATGGCATCTACGCGCGGATCTTCGCGGCGATCGCCTCTGACCTCGACGCCGAGGACGCCGACCTGGGCGCACTGTTGTCGGTCGATTCGACCAGTGTGCGCGCCCACCGACACGCAGCCGGAGCGCCCCGGGCGCCGCACAGGGGGATCTGTCGAATTACAAGAAATATCTCGATGAGCCCGATGACCACGCCATTGGGCGTTCCCGCGGCGGGCTGACTACCAAGATCCACGCCTTGACCGACCAGCTGTGCAGTCCGGTCACCCTGGCACTGTCGGCCGGTCAAGCCGGTGATAATCCGATGCTTTGGCCATTGCTGGCCGCCCGGTGCAGCAACTCATACGCCCCGTTTCACCTGCTGGCGGACAAGGCGTACTCCTATGACTCGACGCGGGCACAGCTGCGCCGGCTCAAGATCGCCCATACCATCCCCGAGCGCAGCGACCAGATCACCCGCCGCAAAGCCAAAGGCCGCAACAGAGGACGGCCTCCGGGGTTCTCAGGCCGAATCTACAAGCACCGCAACACCGTCGAGCGAAGCTTCAACCGGCACAAACACTGGCGCGCGGTCGCCACCTGCTACGACAAATACGCCCTGACCTACCTCGGCGGTGTCACCCTGGCCGCCATCATCACCTACCACCGCGTCCGCAATTAGCAGACAGGACCTAGAGCATCCAACTGAAGTGCCATGGAAGCGGCCAGGTACCGGCCGCACTGCCCGCCTGAGGCCGCCCACACCTTCTGCAACACCTTGAGCGCATCCTAGAGTACTTCGGATTGCGTTGCCGGCGAGTCCGTTTGGCGACCTGCCGACCCGCTCCCGGCGGCGCGGCCGCCGCCCTCAACCGCCGCCGGGCGTTGTCACGCGACCAGCCGGTGACCGCCACCACCTGATCCAGAATCTGCCCCTTGTCCGCCTTCGGCGCCCCCACATACGCCCTGGCGAACTTCGCGGTGATCTCGGCCCGAGACGACATCGACAGCCCACTTCCCATGCCTGCTGAGGATCGACCGTTTCGCGGGCATTTTTACGTGATGCACCGAGGGCGCTTCACGGGCATTTTTCGTGATGCTTGCCGGCCGTTTGACGAGCAGCGGGTTTCGGTGCGAGCATGGTTCCCGCAAGCACCTCGGTAGGCGATGAGTCTGCATGGATACAGGCCACTGACCCCGAACGTCGAGAGACGCCCCGGGTCAGGACAGCTCTTCCCGGCCTAAGGGTTGAGCCCAAGTGGCTTCCGGATAGTCCGGATACGCCGTGCAGTGCCGAAGCTCCCACGAGAGGGGTGCGTTCGACGATGCGTCGCCGTACGGTCATCCCTCTTGCATAGGTGATGTGACGACACCCCCGTGTGTCATGGCCGTGAGGAGGTGAGGGCGAGATATGAGTGACATCAGTCCGGGCGATAGTCCCTATCCGAAATCCGTCTTCCCCCGATCCGGTTCCGGCATTTCTTCTACCGCCTAAGCCTTGTCGGGCCTTCACCAGGATCTGTGCCCAATCCGTGGGGCACCAGCGCCATGAAGGCCCGGGACACCTTGACGCGTTGAATGACGTAAGCCGATCGGTTTTCCACCAGGAGTAAGATCATGGCTTTGGTTGCTACACAACGTATTCCCTACATGACCGGTTTTCCGGGACGTTCGCTGCTCAGTGCGGGCCGGCGGCTGACCAACAAGTGGTCCGCCCACTTCGTCCTGACACCGCAGGAGCGCGCCAACCGCTACGTGTCCAGGATGCCGATCGCGGTGGTTACCGCGTCGCTGGGTGGACATCCAGATCTGGGCACCAACAACTACCGCTAATTCCCTGAGCCGCAACGAACTCGGCGGCGGACGCTGACCCGGTGTCCGTCGCCGGGAGTGGCTTGCGCTGTCCGGTTCGCCACCCCTGTATCGATAGCGAGACGTTGATGACCTCGATATCCACTTCGCGTCGCGGTGCCCCGAATTCCGCTGTGCACTCCGCCGACGCCGCCGTCCTGGATTCGGCCCATACCGGCGACATCGTCGGTGCGTTCGGCCGGATCCGGCGGGATGGCGACGGCGTAGCTTCCCGGCGATGGCAGCGTCTGCGGACCCTGATGGTCATCAGCGGGCCCGGGCTGATCGTGATGGTCGGCGACAACGACGCCGGTGGTGTCGCCACTTACGCTCAGGCCGGCCAGAACTACGGGATGACCCTGCTCTGGACCCTGGCCTTGCTGATCCCGGTGCTGTACGTGAACCAGGAAATGGTGTTGCGCCTGGGTGCGGTCGTAAGGGTCGGGCACGCGCGGCTGATCTTCGAGCGCTTCGGCAAGTTCTGGGGCGCGTTCAGCGTCGGCGACCTGTTGATCCTCAATGCGCTGACCATCGTCACCGAATTCATCGGCGTATCAATGGCCCTCGGCTTTCTCGGCTGCCCGAAGGCGGTCGCCATCCCGGCCGCCGCGGTGCTGTTGTTCGCGGTGGTCGCCGGCGGCTCATTTCGCCGCTGGGAGCAGATGATGTTTCTGCTGATCGCGGTCAACGTGGTGATCATTCCGATGGCGCTACTGGTGCATCCGACGTTCTCGGGGACGGTGGGTGGTTTGGTGCCACGCTTCCCCGGAGGACTGGACTCCACGGTGCTGTTGCTCATCGTGGCGATCGTCGGCACCACGATCGCACCATGGCAGTTGTTCTTTCAGCAGTCCAACGTGGTGGACAAGCGCATCACGGCGCGCTGGATTCCCTACGCACGAGCGGATCTGCTACTCGGCATCGTCGTGGTGATCGTCGGGGCGACAGCGCTGATGGCGGTGACCGCATTCGGCCTGGCCGGCACCTCCGACGTCGGCCACTTCAGTGACGCGGGAGCGGTCGCAACGAGTTTGACCAACCACTTCGGCTCCACCGTGGGCATCCTGTTCGCAGTCGTGCTACTCGACGCATCGCTGATCGGCGCGAACGCCATCGGGCTGGCCACCACCTATGCCGTCGGCGACGCGATGGGCAAAAGGCACTCGCTGCACTGGAAGATCAGTGAGGCCCCGCTGTTCTACGGCGGCTACGCGGCGCTACTTGCGATTTTAGCCGCGGTAGCGTTCAGCCCCGACTACGTGCTCGGCTTGGTGACCCAGGGTGTGCAGGCCCTCGCCGGCATCCTGCTACCGTCGGCAACGGTATTTCTGGTGTTGCTCTGCAACGACCATGCGGTACTGGGTCCGTGGGTAAACACCCTGCGGCAGAACATCATTGCTTGGACCACGGTCTGGTGTCTGGTCTTGCTGTCGCTGGCGCTGACGGTAACGACCTTCTTTCCGCGCCTGTCGACCGCCGCCATCGAGATAGGTCTGGTGGCCGGCGCGGCGATCGGCATGATGGGTGGCGCTGCGGTGCTTATCACCGGCCGCCGGCGCAGCGACCGACGCGACGCGGAGGCCATCTCGAAATCCCTGGGCGGCGGGCTAGATCCCGGGGAGGTCGATGAGATCAACGACGCCAAGTTGCTCAGCCGTGCCGAACGGCGTGCCATTCGCCAACAGGACCGGGCCCAGTGGTGTACCCCCAATCTGACCGACCTTGCCCGCCCGGCCATGTCGCAGGCACACCGGCTGGGCCTATTCACCCTGCGGGCCTACCTCGTGGTCGCGGTGGTGCTGGTGGTTGTCAAGGTGGTGCAGGCCGGGATCGGCTGACCGGCCGGATGATTCAGCCGGCAGCCAGCACCGTTGTGCGCGCCGGAAAGACTAGCCGACCACCTCGATCGGATCGCCGACGTTGACGCTGTCGAAGTACCACGCCGCGTTATCCGGGCTCAGGTTGATGCACCCGTGGCTCACATTGGCGTAGCCCTGTGAGTTCATCGACCACGGCGCCGAATGGACATACACTCCGCTCCACGTGACCCGAACCGCGTAGGAGGCGGTGATCATGTACCCGTCCGACGAGTTCAGCGGGATGCCGATGGTGCGGGAGTCCATGACAACGGTGCGCTCTTTGGACAAGGCGGTGAAGCTGCCGATCGGAGTGGGGCGACTGGGCTTGCCCATCGACGCCGGCATGGTGCGCAGCACGTCACCGTTGCGGCTGACGGTGAAGGTGTGCGCGGAGATGCTGGCCACACCGAGCAGCTCGTCACCGGTCTCGAAGCCGGTGGTCAGTTCCTGCACCCCCACCGAAACGCGCGTGTGGGTGGGCCAGTATCGGTCCGGCACCCACTGCACGACGTTGCTTTGGACCCACTGGAAGTGTCCGGTCATGTTGCTCGGTGAAAGGACGTGAATGGTCCGTTGGGCGGCGCGGCGGTTGGTCACTGGCGCGGTGAACGTCACCACCACGGGGTGCGCCACTCCTACCACCGCGCCGTTCGCGGGCAACACCGAAGCAACGCCCGGATTCGGCTCTGCGGCCGGCAGGGCCGCGGTGGCGGGACTGCCCGCTGCCACGACCGCCAATACTGTAATCGCAACCATAACGAATAGATAACGAATTATTCGACGCATGGCGTCCGCCCTTCGAGATGGTGCGAGCAACTAAACGCATTCTAGTTGTTAGGTGCCCACTCGCGGGGTGTAGCAAACAATTCTCAGTTAGCCTGGGGGTCGGGATTCGGGCCCATATTCGGGGTCTCGGGTGAAACCCCTCGGTGCGCCGAAAATCAATCCGGAATTGACGTTGACGCAGATTCCGGGGTCGGATTCGCTGGTAGCGATACCGATTCCGCGTACGTCCGGGCTGGCTCGTCGCGCCGCGCCTGCGGTCCAACCGCGCTGCGGGGTAACGAGAACCGCCCAATGGCGCGCGGATCTTGTCGCGACGGTGCAGGACCTGGCGGCCCAATCGGGGACCGGCGGGCGACAACGGTCCGGCGGGGCGGTAGCCTCAGCGAATCGGTACCCATGACCGAGGAGGTGTCAGTGCTCTTCCGTCAACTGGAGTACTTCGTCGCGGTAGCTCAGGAACGCCACTTCGCCCGGGCGGCGGAGAAGTGTTACGTGTCGCAGCCCGCCCGTGATGCATCAAGTCAAGATGCCTGCGAAACCTGGTTCATGCATCAGGTAAGGAATGCCCGCGAAATCTGGGTCAGGTGGTGGTCTTGCTTTTGATGCGGATGCCGGCTTTGAGGGCGGGTAGAGCGGCGGGGTAGAGCTGTTCGGTCTTGTCTTTGGCGAGTCTGAGCAGGGCGGCTTGCAGGTCGGCGATCTGGCGGGCGATCGCGGCGGGGTTGAGGCTGTTGCGGTAGGTGAGCAGCTCTGTTTGTTGGGCCGCTGAGAGGACTCCGGCGGCCAGCAGCCGGTCCAGGGGGTCTGGGGCTTGTCGTAGAGCCGGCGGCGGTGACCGTCGCGGCTGCAGCCGTAGCTGATGGGTTTGATGGTGGGGGTCAGGTAGTTGAGCCGGTCGTTGACCAGGTGCCACAGCCGGTTGAGCACGGCGCGTTCTTCGTCGGTGTCGTAGCGGTAGTAGAACCCGTAGCGACGCACGAGGTGGTTGTTTTTGGACTCGATGGTGGCCTGGTCGTTCTTCTTGTAGGGTCGTGAGCGGGTGAAGAAGATCTCCATGTCCGCGGCCCACTTGATGACCGCCTTATTGAGGAATTCGGTGCCGTTGTCGAAGTCCAAACCCGTTACCTTATAGGGATTTTAGTAATTCCGGTTTTGAGGGCGCCCAGGATGTGGGGTGGGCGTTGTTGCGCACCGTGCGGGTGAACACCCAGCCGATGTGCATGTCGGTGAGGTTGACCGTGCGGGCGAACTCACCTTTCAGTGTCGGGCCGCAGTGCGCCACGGTGTCGCCTTCGAAGAACCCCGAGATTCTTCGGCCTCATCGCCTGCTTTGCAGATGGTGATCGAGGACCGCAGCAGCGGGGAGGGTTTCGTCGTCGACACACCGAGATCTGGTCGCGGGCCTTGGCGCCGCGCAGGTAGCGGTCGATCGTGGCGCTGCTCATCGCCAACAGCTCGGCACGCACCGCCGGGCCGTAACGGTCACGGCCGTCCACCAGTTCGCCGTGGCGTTCTAGAGCATCCAACTGAAGTGCCATGGAAGCGGCCAGGTACCGGCCGCACTGCCCGCCTGAGGCCGCCCACACCTTCTGCAACACCTTGAGCGCATCCTAGGAGTACTTCGGATTGCGTTGCCGGCGAGTCTGTTTGGCGACCTGCCGACCCGCTCCCGGCGGCGCGGCCGCCGCCCTCAACCGCCGCCGGGCGTTGTCACGCGACCAGCCGGTGACCGCCACCACCTGATCCAGAATCTGCCCCTTGTCCGCCTTCGGTGCCCCCACATACGCCCTGGCGAACTTCGCGGTGATCTCGGTCCGAGACGACATCGACAGCCCACTTCCCATGCCTGCCAAGGATCGACCGTTTCGCGGGCATTTTTACGTGATGCACCGAGGGCGCTTCACGGGCATTTCTCGTGATGCTTGCCGCCGCCTTGTCCTCGGCAATCGCCAAGCTCGAACGTGAACTCAACGTCACCTTGATCAATCGGGGCCACAGCTTCGAGGGGCTCACCCCGGAGGGTGAGCGGTTGGTGGTCTGGGCCAAGCGGATCATCGCCGAGCACGACGCCTTCAAGGCAGAGGTGGACGCGGTGCGATCGGGGATCACCGGAACGCTGCGTTTGGGCACCGTTCCGTCTGCCTCGATAACTGCGTCGCTGGTGCTGTCGGACTTCTGCTCGGCGCACCCGTTGGTGAAGGCGCAGATCTGTTCCCGGTTGGCGGTCACCGAGCTGTACCGGCGGCTGCGTGACTTCGAGCTGGACGCCGCCATCGTGTATACGTCCTCCGACGATGGTCATGACGTTGACTTGGTGCCGCTGTACGAGGAGCGCTATGTGCTGCTGGCGCCGCCGGAGATGTTGCCCCCTGGCGTGTCGACGCTGAGCTGGCTCGATGCCGCGCAGCTACCACTGGCCCTGCTCTCCTCGGATATGCGAGACCGGCAAATCATCGACGCGGCCTTCGCCGACCACGCCATCACGGTCAGTCCGCAGGTTGAAACCGATTCCGTTGCTTCGCTGTTCGCTCAGGTCGCCACGGGGAATTCGGCGTCCATTGTGCCGCACACCTGGCTATGGACCACACCCGCGGGCGGTGAGATACGCCCGGTCCAACTGGTCAGCCCGGTGGTGAAAGCCCAGGTCGCCTTGGCTACCAGTTCCACCGGGCCTGGATCTCCCGTCGCCAGGGCGCTGATGACCAGCGCCCAGGGGCTCGCGTTGGATGAGTTCTTCCAAACGCGGCTGATGGAGATCAGCCGCCGGCGCTGACCCGCGCTGGGGTGGCCGCGCTAGTGGGATTCAGGCTGGCTAGGTGCCCGCTCTCCACACCGGCGGCCGGGTCGAGTTCGCAGTCGATGACGGTGGGTCCGTTGGATGCGAGCGCCGCGGTTAGCGCCGACCGCAGCTCAGTCGGGGTGGTGACGTGATATCCCTTGCCGCCGAATGCTTCTGCGATCAGCTCGTGGCGTGCGTGGGCGCTCAACACAGTGGGGGCGGGGTCGTTGGTACTGGCGTCTGTGGCCTGGGCCTTGGTGGCCTCGTCGCCACGGTAGACGCCGCCGTTGTTGAGGATGACCACGGTGACGGGAAGGTGGTAGCGGCAGATGGTCTCGACCTCCATGCCACTGAAACCAAATGCACTATCCCCTTCGATTGCGACGACGGGCCGGCCGGTCTCCACCGCGGCCGCGATGGAGTAGCCCATGCCGATACCCATCACCCCCCACGTTCCCGTGTCGATACGGTGACGCGGCAGCTGCATGTCGATGACATTGCGGGCCAGGTCTAGCGCGTTGGCGCCTTCATTGACCACATACACGTCGGGATTATCTTGCAGCACAGTGCGAATGGCGCCAAGCGCGTTGTAGAACCGCATCGGGTGCGGATCCTCGGCCAAGCGTTGCAGCATTTTTGCTTCGTTGCGTGCCTTGCGTTCGGCGAGCTCGGTGGTCCACGGGGCCCTGGTCGCGATCGGATGCCGGGCCAGGCCGTCGGACAATGCCGCCATCACCGAGCCGATGTCACCGGTCAGTGGCGCGGCAATCGGGCGGTTGCTATCGAACTCCGATGCCGCGATGTCGACCTGGATGAACTTGGCGTCGGCCGACCACTGCGGTGACTCGCCGTGGCCGAGTAGCCAATTCAGCCGAGCCCCGATCAGCAGGACAGCGTCGGCGCGGGCGATGGCAAGCGAGCGAGCCGCCCCCGCGGAGCACGGATGCGAATCCGGCAGTAGCCCCTTGGCCATCGACATGGGCAGGAACGGAATTCCGGTCGTCTCGATGAACTCCCGGATCGCGTTGTCGGCCTGTGCGTATGCCGCGCCTTTGCCCAGCACGATCAGCGGACGTTGGGCCTGGCTGAGGATGGTCAGTGCGCGATCGACGGCCTCGGGTGCAGGCAACTGCCGCGGGGCCGGGTCGACGAGGCGCCAAACGGTCGCCGCGGCGGCCGTCGCGTCCATCGCCTGACCGAGTACCTCGCCGGGGACGTCGAGGTAGACCCCGCCCGGGCGGCCCGAGATCGCGGTGCGCAACGCGCGGGCAATGCCAAGCCCGATATCTTCGACCCGATTGATCCGGTACGCGGCTTTCGCGAATGGGCGGGCCGCGTTGAGCTGGTCGATCTCCTGATAGTCGCCACGTGCCAGATCCACGATCGCCCGCTGGCTGGACCCGGAAATCTGGATCATCGGGAAGCAGTTGGCGGTTGCGTTGGCCAGTGCGGGCAGCGCGTTGAGGAAACCCGGGCCCGACGTGGTGAGGCACACCCCGGGCCGGGCGGTCAGGAAGCCTGCGGCGGCCGCCGCGTTGGCGGCGGAGGCTTCGTGGCGGAATCCGATGTAGCGGATTCCGCGGGCCTGCACGGTGCGCGCCAGGTCGGTGATGGGGATGCCGACGATTCCGTAGATCGTGGCGACGTCGTTGGCTTTGAGTGCGTCGGCCACCAGATGGAAACCATCGGTCAATCCGCCTGCGGCTGTCGCGTCGCTGGGAGATGCCGATTGTGTGGTCATGGTGGCGACTCCTCGGGTGTGTTGGTGGCCGGTGGCTTGATCACCACTCTTATCGGGTGCCCCCGCTGTGTCCAAGACCGGTTCTCTATCCGACGATTCACTCCGTCTATCGAGCGGCGGCCACGGCGTAGGCCGGCACCACCGCGACTCGATAGCCGTCGGCTATCGACTGGTAGCCGGTCAGTATTGGACAACGCGTACCGATCACCGGCAGGGTGCTGATCAGGTGCCAACTGCACCGGTAATACCTGGAGGGAGTGCACGCGATGGCATCGGACTCGATCACCAGCGGCCAGGCAGTGGCCGCGCACGTCGGGACTCAACCCTGCGACTCGGCCGCCGGCCCTCGGCTGGCGGACCTGGTGGAGCTGGCGGCGGCCCAGCTGCCGGAGGCAACCGCGGTCATCTTCACCGCCGATCGTGTCGCGGTCAGCTATCGCGACCTGGTCCGCCTGGTCGACGACCTCGCCGGGCAGCTGACTCGGGCCGGCCTGCGGCCGGGGGAGCGGGTGGCGTTGCGCTCGGGCAGCAACCTCGAGTTCGTGGTCGCGCTGCTGGCCGCGTCACGCGCGAATCTGATCGTCGTTCCGCTGGATCCGGCGCTGCCGGTCGCTGACCAACGCGCCCGCGCCGGGGCCGCAGGGGCACGCGTGGTGCTCATCGACGGCACCGGACCCGGCGACCGGGATGAACCGGCGGTTCGATGGTGGCCGATCGCGGTGAGTGTGGCGCGCGATACCGGCATCCTGTCGGTCCATTTGGACGCCGCCGGCGAGCCTACCGCGGTGGCGTCGGCGCCCCAGGGGCTGCGGGCCGACGACGCCATGATCATGTTCACCGGGGGAACCACGGGGCTGCCGAAGATGGTTCCCTGGACGCGCGCCAACATCGCCACCTCGATACGCTCCATCATCGCGGGATATCGGCTGAGTCCACAGGACGCGACGGTTGCGGTGATGCCGCTGTACCACGGCCACGGCCTGATGGCCGCGTTGCTGTCGACCCTGGTCTCGGGGGGCACGGTGCTGCTGCCGGCTCGCGGAAAATTCTCGGCGCACACATTCTGGGACGACATTCACGTCGCGCACGCCACCTGGTACACCGCGGTGCCCACGATCCACCAGATCTTGTTGGAGCGCGCCAAGACGGAACGGGAAGCCGACTCGTCCGGCCGGACTCGCGCCGCATTGCGCTTCATCCGCAGTTGCAGCGCGCCACTCACGCCCGAAACCGCGCAAGCGTTGCATGACGAGTTCTCCGCCCCGGTGTTGTGCGCATTCGGCATGACCGAGGCCACCCACCAGGTGGCAAGCACCGGTGTCGAGGGCAGCGGCTGCGACGAAAACCCCGCTGAGTCAACCGGTCTGGTCGGTCGATCAACGGGGCCCGAAATCCGGATCGTCGGGCCCGACGGGCATCCGGTCGGGCCCGGCGCCGTCGGCGAAGTCTGGTTGCACGGCCCCACGGTGGTGCGCGGCTACCTCGGTGACCCGAAGATCACCGCGGCAAACTTCACCGACGGCTGGCTACGCACCGGCGACCTCGGAACCCTGTCGCAGGCGGGCGACCTCAGCATCCGCGGCCGGATCAAGGAACTGATCAACCGGGGCGGGGAGAAGATTTCCCCGGAACGCGTCGAAGGGGTGCTGGCCAGCCACCCCGGGGTGCTGGAGAACGCGGTCTTCGGCGTCCCCGACGCGCTCTACGGGGAAGCGGTCGCGGCGGTGATCGTGCCGCGTGAGCCCGCGCCCACTGCGCAGGAACTCACCGAATTCTGCCGGGAGAAGCTGGCGTCCTTCGAAATTCCGGCCACCTTCCAGATGGCCAGTGAGCTGCCGCATACCGCGAAGGGGTCGCTGGACCGGCGCGCGGTGGCCCAACAGTTCGGCGGGCAGGCCTAAGTAGGGTCCCGGCGCCGAAGCGATGGAACCCCAGGCGGCCTGCGCGCCGGAATCGCCGACCCGGTAGGTCGCGACGAGCGTGGCCGCGGCGGCGACGATCACCAGCGCGGTGATCGTCAGGTGCGTCGCGGTGTTGACCGCACGCCCCCGTTCCCGGCGAACATGCATGACCACCAGCAGGGCGACGGCCAACGCCTGGACCGCCATGAAATAGGTCAGGGTCTCACCGAGTTCTTGGTGCTTTTCTACCAGCGGTGACGGGCCCAGCCGAGCCTGAAGCCATGCACCGGCGTCAGCGGTGATCGGGGTCGCGATGAGTGTGATGACCGCCAGCAGCAGCGTCAGCCAGACAAATCGCTGCCGTGCCGGTGTCCACAAGGCACACACGATGGCCAGGATCGCGGTCAGCGGACCCAGCACCACGACCAGGTGATTGAGCAGGATGTGCGCGGGCAGTCCGTTGATGGTCGACATGAATCCGCCGGGCCGCTATGCGTGAGTCTTCACGCGGGCGGCGGCGGATTCGGGCATCGGCTCATAGCGGGCGAAGGAGCGGGTGAACGACGCCGCCCCGTGGGCCAGGGAGCGCAAATCGATGGCGTACCTGGTCAATTCGACCTGCGGCACCTCGGCCTTGACCACCGTGCGTTCGTGGCCCACCGTGTCGGTGCCGAGCACCCGGCCGCGACGTCCGGACAGGTCGCCCATGATGGTGCCGACGTAATCGTCGGGCACGAGCACCGCGATCTCGTCGATCGGTTCCAGCAGCGTCACCCTGGTTGCGGCGGCCGCCTCTCGCAGCGCCAGTGAACCGGCCATCTGGAAGGTGAAATCCGATGAGTCGACGCTGTGGGCTTTGCCGTCGAGCAGCGTCACCCGGATGTCGACAACCGGGTACCCGGCGTGCACGCCCTTGGCCATCTGGGCTCGGACGCCCTTCTCCACGTTGGGAATGAACTGACGTGGCACCGCTCCACCGACCACCTTGTCGAGGAACTCGAACCCCGAGCCCTCCGGAAGCGGTTCCACTTCGATGTCGCAGACCCCGTACTGGCCGTGCCCACCGGACTGCTTGACGTGCCGGCCGTGCCCCTTGGCGTTGCCGCTGAAGGTTTCGCGCAACGGCACCCGCAGCTCGACGGTGTCGACGGTGACGCCGTATCGGTTGGCGAGCGCGTCGAGTACCACGCCGGCATGGGCCTCGCCCATGCACCAGAGCACGATCTGGTGGGTCTCCTGGTTCTGCTCGATGCGCAGCGTTGGGTCTTCGGCGGCCAGCCGGCTCAGTCCGACCGCGAGTTTGTCCTCGTCGGTCTTGGCATGGGCTTCAATGGCCATCGGTAGTAGCGGCTCCGGCATGGTCCAGGGCTTCAGCACCAGCGGTTCGGACTTGTCCGACAGGGTGTAGCCGGTTTCGGCCCGGCTCAGCCTGCCGATCGCGCAGATGTCACCGGCCACCACTTTGGTGGCCGGACGTTGCTGTTTTCCGAGCGGAAACGACAGCACCCCGATGCGTTCGTCCTCGTCGTGGTCAGGGTGTGTGCTGGCGGCCGCGCCGTTCCCGTTGGCACTGCCGAAAAAGGATGAGAAGTGACCTGACACGTGAACCGTGGCATCGGGCTTGATGGTTCCGGCGAAGACCCGGACCAGGCTGACCCTGCCGACGTAGGGGTCCGACGTCGTCTTGACCACTTCGGCGAGCAACGGCGAGTCAACGTCGCAGGCCAAGTCGGCGTGGGTGGCGCCCTGTGGGGTGAAGACCTCCGGCAGCGGATGTTCGCGGGGCGAGGGGAAGCCCCGCGTGGCAACTTCGAGCAGTTCCAGCGTGCCGACACCGGTGCTGGCGCACACCGGGATCACCGGAAAAAACGAGCCCCGCGCAACGGCCTTCTCCAGATCCTCGATCAGGATCGATTCGTCGATCTGCTCGCCACCGAGGTAGCGCTCCATCAGCGACTCATCCTCGGACTCTTCGATGATTCCCTCGATCAGGGACCCGCGGGCCTCCTCTATCCGGTCGACGTCCGAAGCTCCGGGTGCCGTCTCGCAGCGCGTGCCGTTTGCGTAGGCGTACTGGGTTTGGGACAACAAGCCGATCAAGCCGTCGCTGGTCGGTAGATACAGCGGCAGTACTTTGTCCCCGAACGCGATCTGGGCGGCAGCCAACGCCTCCGCGTAGTTCGCTCGCGCGTGGTCGAGTTTGGTGATCACCACCGCCCGCGGCATGCCAACCTGGCTGCATTCTTGCCAGAGCGACTTCGTCGGCTCGTCCACACCCTCGTTTGCCGCGATGACAAATAGCGCGCAGTCCGCGGCGCGCAGCCCGGCGCGCAGTTCACCCACGAAGTCGGCATAGCCGGGGGTGTCGACCAGATTGACCTTGATGCCCTGGTGTGACAGTGCGGCGACAGCCAGGCCGACCGAGCGCTGTTGACGGATCTCCGCTTCGTCGAAGTCGCAGACCGTGGTGCCGTCGGTTACCGAGCCGGGGCGAGAGAGCACTCCGGCGGACACCAAAAGCGCTTCTACGAGGGTGGTTTTCCCGCCCCCGGACGGTCCGACCAGAACCACGTTGCGGATAGCGTCCGGACCTTCGGCGGTAGGCGCAGTTCCCGAACCCGAGGAACTACCCGCTCTGTCGGCCATGACTTGCCTCCCGTTCTTCCCGGGGTTGTCCGCCCACTCCCGTACGCGGTGTGTTCCAGCCCACAGGACGCAGTAGCAACTTTTCTCTCAACTGCCCCGCAACATAAGGGTCGGTAACGGGCGCCTACCGGAGCGGACCGGAGACCAGATGCCACCACGCGCGGGGCGGGTCACGCGTGCCAGCTGGACCAGCGCCGCACGGCTACGCAGATAACCGGCCCATCCAGCAGCATCGATTGGTATTGGGCGTACTTTGCGCGCAGCAGCCGGTAACCCGTGTGCAGCACCGCTCCGGCTGGATGGATTTGGGCGACTCCGTCGGCGCGGACCCACCACAACTGCGTCCAGTCGTCGTCGTAATGGTCGACCAGCAGGCTGACTTGCGGCGTGCGCTCAATGTTGGTGAGCCGGCGCAGCCTGCGGGTGGATTTCGGCTTCGCGTCGACGGCAGTGAAGATCAGGTCGTTGTCGACCGCGAAAACCACCGGCACCACATGGGGAATGCCCTCGGGTCTGACCGTTGCCAACCGCGCCACCGGGGATTGTGTGAACCTGACCGCGGGGTCGAACACTTCGCCCACCGGCCCAGCCTACGGCCCGGAGTGGGGCCGGTCGGTCTGGCCGGCGCGCTACCGTTGCTCGATGCGGGCGGAGACTCAGATCGCCAACCTGCTCTATCGCTATGCCGAATGCATCGACGCCGGCGATTTGCCGGCGGCCGCCGCGCTCTTCGAGCACGCCCGCATCCGAATCGCCGCGGACGGTGATCAGGACGGCGGTCAGGACACCGTCGATGCGGCGGGATTGTTGAAGATCTGGGAGGCCCTGATCATTGTGTATCCCAACGGGACGCCGCGCACCAAGCACGTGGTCAGCAATCCGATCATCGAGATCGACCCGCAGTGCGGAATCGCTCGTTGTCGCAGCTACTACACCGTTTTTCAGCAGGTCGACGACTTCCCGCTACAGCCGATCGTCACGGGCCGCTACCACGACCGTTTCGCCTGCGTCGACGGCAAATGGCGGTTTTCCTACCGCGACCTGACTCTGATCGACATGGTGGGTGACGTCAGCCACCACCTCAGGTATGCGCTGGAGCCCGGTCCGTCGACCTCGGCGAATAACCGGCGATCTGGGCCTTAGCAAGGCCACACATCGCTATCCTTGGACTATTCTCGTAAGACTAGTTTTTGCTGCCCGGACCTGAAGGCTGGGACAATTCTCTGATTCTTACCCCGACGCAGGAGGATGCGGGATGAGTAAATTGCGCCACCACTCACCGAGGTGGTCATGGCTAGTGGCGGTACTGGCCGTGCTGGGACTGGGCCTGGCCACCGTGCCGGCGCCGGCGCACGCGGCGCCGTCGAACCTGGCGCTGGATCGGTTCGCCGACTTCCCGACACTGCCGCTTGACCCCTCAGCGATGGTCGCGCAGGTCGGCCCGCAGGTCGTCAACGTCAACACCAAGCTCGGCTACAACAACGCGGTCGGGGCCGGAACGGGCATCATCATCGATCCCGCCGGCGTCGTGCTGACCAACAACCACGTGATCTCGGGCGCCACCGACATCTCCGTCTTCAGTGTCGGTAACGGCCGCACCTACGGCGTCGACGTGGTCGGTTACGACCGCACCCGCGACGTCGCGGTGCTGCAGATGCGCGGCGCGGGTGGCCTTCCCGCCGCCGCGATCGGCGGCGGCGTCTCCGTTGGTGAGCCGATCGTGGCGATGGGCAACACCGGCGGGCAGGGCGGTACGCCCCGCGCGGTGCCCGGACGCGTGGTCGCACTGGACCAGACCGTCGAGGCATCCGACGCGCTGACCGGCGCCGAAGAGACGCTCAACGGGTTGATTCAGGTGGACGCCGCGATCGCCCCCGGTGACTCCGGCGGGCCGATCGTCAACAACATGGGTCAGGTGGTCGGCATGAACACCGCCGCCTCCGACAACTTCCAGATGTCCGGTGGCGGAGCGGGCTTCGCCATCCCGATCGGACAGGCGATGGGCATCGCCGGACAGATCCGCTCCGGCGGCGGGTCGCCCACGGTGCACATCGGGCCCACCGCCTTCCTCGGTGTGGGTGTCGTCGACAACAACGGCACCGGGGCCAAGGTTGCGCGCGTGGTTGGCAGCGCTCCGGCGGCGGTGGTCGGCATCTCCACCGGCGACATCATCACCGCACTCGGCGGCGCCCCGATCAACTCGGCGACCGCGATGTCGGATGCGCTCAACGGGCACCACCCTGGCGACATCGTCTCGATCAGCTGGACATCCAATTCGGGTGGGCAGCGCACCGAAAACGTGACGCTTGCCGAGGGCCCGCCCGCCTGATCTCGCTGCGGCTTCTTCGCGTCGGTCAGCCAATTCGCATGGCACCGGGCGTGATTGCGCGCATCGATCTTGGCGTGATTCTTGTGGTTGCGCCTCGGGTACCCGTGGCATCGTGGAATTGATGAACGAGGCAACCAACACCATCGAGCACAATCCAGCCGAGGGCAGCCACGTCGAGGGAGGTGTGGTCGAACACCCCGATGCCAAGGATTTCGGCAACGCGGCCGCGCTGCCCGCCGACCCAACCTGGTTCAAACACGCGGTCTTCTACGAGGTACTGGTCCGGGCGTTCTACGACGGCACCGCCGACGGTTCCGGCGACCTGCGCGGCCTGATGCAGCGCCTGGACTATCTGCAGTGGCTGGGTATCGATTGCATCTGGTTGCCCCCGTTCTACGATTCGCCCCTGCGTGACGGCGGCTATGACATCCGGGACTTCTACAAGGTCTTGCCGGAGTTCGGCACCGTCGGCGACTTCGTTGCCCTGGTAGACGCGGCCCACCGGCGCGGCATCCGGGTGATCACCGACCTGGTGATGAACCACACTTCGGAATCGCACCCGTGGTTTCAGGAGTCTCGGCACGACCCCGACGGCCCCTACGGGGACTACTACGTCTGGAGCGACAGCAGCGAGAAATACACCGACGCCCGGATCATTTTCGTGGACACCGAAGAGTCCAACTGGACTTTCGATCCCGTGCGCCGCCAGTTCTACTGGCACCGGTTTTTCTCCCATCAGCCGGACCTGAACTATGACAACCCGGCCGTGCAAGAGGCGATGATCGACGTCCTGCGGTTCTGGCTGGGCCTGGGGATCGACGGATTCCGGTTGGACGCCGTTCCCTACCTGTTCGAGCGGGAAGGAACCAACTGCGAGAACCTGCCCGAGACGCACGCCTTCCTCAAGCGCGTCCGCAAGGTAGTGGACGACGAATTCCCGGGCCGGGTGTTGCTGGCCGAGGCCAATCAGTGGCCGGCCGACGTCGTCGAGTACTTCGGTGAGGCCAGCACCGGTGGCGACGAATGCCATATGGCCTTTCACTTCCCGCTGATGCCGCGCATCTTCATGGCGGTCCGCCGTGAATCGCGGTTTCCGATCTCGGAGATTCTGGCAAAGACCCCGCCCATCCCCGATATGGCACAGTGGGGAATCTTCTTGCGCAACCATGACGAGTTGACGCTGGAAATGGTCACCGACGAAGAACGCGACTACATGTACGCGGAGTACGCCAAGGACCCGCGGATGAAAGCGAACGTCGGGATCCGCCGCCGGCTGGCGCCGTTGCTGGAGAATGACCGCAACCAGATCCAGCTGTTCAATGCGCTGCTGCTCTCGCTGCCCGGCTCGTCGGTGCTCTACTACGGCGACGAAATCGGCATGGGCGACGTCATCTGGTTGGGGGATCGCGACGGGGTGCGGACTCCGATGCAGTGGACCCCGGACCGCAACGCCGGTTTCTCCACCGCGAACCCGGGCCGGCTGTACCTGCCCCCAAGCCAGGACTCCGTTTACGGGTATCAGGCGGTCAATGTCGAGGCGCAACGGGACACCTCGACATCGCTGTTGAACTGGACCCGCACCATGCTGGCGGTACGACGCCGCCACAACGCGTTCGCCGTCGGCACGTTCCAGGAGCTGGGCGGCTCCAACCCGTCGATCCTGGCCTACGTGCGCGAGGCCCCGGGACCGGCCGGCGAAGATGGGGACGTCGTGCTGTGTGTGAACAACTTGTCGCGCTTCCCGCAGCCCATCGAGCTCAACCTGCAGCAGTGGAACAGCTACACGCCCGTCGAGCTGACCGGGCAGGTGGAATTTCCCAAAATCGGGCACCTGCCTTACCTGCTCACCCTTCCGGGGCACGGGTTCTACTGGTTTCAGCTGTCCGCATCCGAGGAGGAACGATGACCGCGCCGGTGACGATGCACTGGGGGCACCGCCCGCTTGCGGGGGACCAAGCAATGAGAAGGAGCGGCGCTAAATGAACTCGCCAGCCACGCTTGCAGCCAAGCTGCCCTGGTCGGAATGGCTCCCGCAGCAACGCTGGTACGCCGGACGCAACCGCGAACTGGTCGCCGCCGAACCGGGTGCGGTGGTGGCGCTGCGCGATGATCTGGACCTGGTGCTTGTGGATGTCAGCTACACGGAGGGCTTCGCGGAGCGCTACCAGGTGCTGGTGCGCTGGGATGCCGGGCCGGTCTCGGAATTCAGCACGCTGGCCACCATCGGCTCCGCCGACGACCACACCGGCTTCGACGCCCTCTATGACCCGGTGGCGCCGCAGGTTCTGCTCTCGCTGATCGACTCGTCGGCCGTGCGAAGTTCGTCCGACGGGCAGGTCAGCTTCGCTCGCGAGCCCGATGTCGAGCTGCCGCTGGATGCCTACCCGCGGGTCTCTGACGCCGAACAAAGCAATACCAGCGTGATATTCGACCGCGGGCAGGCCGCGATCCTGAAGGTCTTCCGCCGGGTGAGCAGCGGGATCAATCCCGACATCGAACTCAACCGGGTGCTGGGCCGGGCGCACAATCCGCACGTGGCGCGGCTGCTGGGCACCTACGAAATCGGCATCCCCGGCGAGCCCCCGGAGGCCGCGTGCCCGCTGGGCATGGCAACCGCCTACGCGGCCAACGCGGCCGGAGGCTGGGCGATGGCCACCGCCAGCGTCCGTGACCTGTTCGCCGAGGGCGACCTGTACGCACACGAAGTCGGCGGCGACTTTGCCGGCGAGTCCCGCCGGCTCGGTGAAGCGGTCGCGTCGGTGCACGCGACCCTGGCCGAGCAGCTGGGGACGGCACAGGCCACCTTCCCGGTGGACCAAGTGCTGGCGCGGTTGTCGTCGACCGCTGCGGCGGTGCCCGAACTGCAGCAGTACGCCGGCACCATCGAAGAACGGTTCGTCAAGCTGGTCGACGAGACGATCAGCGTTCAGCGCGTGCATGGGGATCTGCATCTGGGGCAGGTTCTGCGCACGCCGGAGAGCTGGGTGCTGATCGACTTCGAAGGCGAACCGGGGCAGCCGCTGCGGGAGCGGCGGGCCCCCGATTCGCCGCTGCGGGACGTCGCGGGGGTCTTGCGCTCGTTCGAGTACGCCGCCTATGGGCCGCTGGTCGACCACGCCGACGATAAGCAGCTGGCGGCTCGCGCCCGGGAATGGATCACCCGCAACCGCACCGCGTTCTGCGAAGGCTATGCGGCCGCCTCGGGAAACGATCCGCGGGATTCGGAGCTGCTGCTGGCCGCCTACGAACTCGACAAGGCCGTCTATGAGGCCGGCTATGAGTCGCGGCACCGGCCCGGCTGGCTGCCGATCCCGCTGCGCTCGATCGCGCGGCTCACCGCCACCTAGGTCGGCGGGCGCACCGGCCGCCGGCGCCCGGCCGGTGACTGTGGCGCGCCCGAACGGGCATGGTCTGGCCTGCTGATTTCTGCGGTCGTCGAATGGGTCTGACAGCATGGCTGGGTGAGGAGTGACATTTTCGACAGCGAGGCGCGACTGTCCTGGGTGCTGGCGGTGCTGGCCGGCGTGCTGGGTGCAACCGCTTTCACCCACTCTGCCGGCTACTTCGTGACGTTCATGACGGGAAACGCCCAACGAGCCGTGCTGGGCTACTTTCGGGACGACGTGTGGCTTTCGGTCACGGCTGGGCTGCTAATGGTGTGTTTCCTGGTGGGAGTCGTGGTCGCATCGGTGTGCAGACGGCACTTCTGGGTGGATCACCCGCACGGCCCGACCGTGCTGACCACCTTCAGCCTGGTCGCCGCGACGGCCCTGGACATCGTCATCGGCGGATGGGAAGGCGGCCAGCTGGACTTCCTGCCGATCATGCTCGTGGTCTTCGGTGTGGGTTCGCTGAACACGTCGTTCGTCAAGGACGGCCAGGTGTCGGTACCGTTGAGTTACGTGACCGGGACGTTGGTCAAGATGGGGCAGGGCATCGAACGCCATATCGCCGGTGGACAGGCGGCGGACTGGCTGGGTTACTTCATGTTGCTCGGCAGCTTCATTCTCGGCGCCACCGTGGGTGGGACCATCAGCTTGGTGGTCAGCGGAACCCAGATGCTCGCGGTCGCCTCAACGGTGTGCGCGCTGACAACCGGCTTCACCTATTTTCACTCCGACCGTCGGGCCCTGTTGAAGTAGCCGCGCCACCAAAAAAGCATCGGCAGCAGCGCTGGCCGTTGCGCTGCTGCCGATACAGGTTTTGGAGCTAGCGAGCCCTCAGGCGGCCGGAGCGACCGGGGCGGCGGGAGCCTCCGGGGCAGCCGGAGCCGCCGGGACCGCAGGCCCGTTGAGCACCTTGAGGATTTCGCCCTTCATGGCAACCAGCTGCTGGTTCCAGTAGGGCCACGAGTGCGTGCCATTGGTCGGGAAGTTGAACACCCCGTTGCGCCCACCCGAGGCCAGGTAGGTGTCCCGGAAGGTCTGGTTGGTGCGCAGCGTCAGGCCTTCCAGGAACTTCGCCGGCATGTTGTCGCCACCGAGGTCGCTGGGGGTGCCATTGCCGCAGTAGACCCAGATGCGGGTGTTGTTGGCGACCAAGCGCGGAATCTGGACCATCGGGTCATTGCGCTTCCAGGCCGGGTCGGTGGACGGGCCCCACATGCTGTTGGCGTTGTAGCCACCCGAGTCGTTCATCGCCAGACCGATCAGCGTCGGCCACCAGCCCTCGGAGGGGTTCAGGAATCCCGACAAGGACGCGGCGTAGGGGAACTGCTGGGGGTAGTAGGCAGCCAGAACAAGCGCCGAACCGCCCGACATCGAAAGGCCCACCGCCGCATTGCCGGTTGGCGAGACGCCCTTGTTGGCCTGCAACCAGGCGGGCATCTCCCGGGTCAGGAAGGTCTCCCACTTGTAGGTGTAGCCCTGACCGTTGCCCTGAGAGGGCTGGTACCAGTCGCTGTAGAAACTGGACTGGCCGCCGACGGGCATCACCACCGACAACCCGGAGTCGTAGTACTCCTCGAAGGCGGGAGTGTTGATGTCCCAACCGTTGTAGTCGTCCTGCGCCCGTAGCCCATCGAGCAGGTAGACCGAGTGCGCTCCACCGCCCTGGAACTGAACCTTGATGTCGCGGCCCATCGCCGCCGACGGAATCTGCAGGTATTCCACCGGCAGACCCGGCCTGGAAAATGCCCCGGCGGTCGCCGCGCCACCCACGGCCCCAACAAGTCCGGACAACAGGGCAGCCCCTATGGCCGCGATGGTCAGCCGGCGCGGAGCGCCGGCCGCTGCGCCACGCAACTTCTCAACGAACTTCATAGCTCCTACCCAACTTTCATCTGCCGCACGGCACGGTCAAATCTGTCTGGGCGAGTGAAACACAGGGCCGCGCCCCAATTCGTCTGTCGCGGCCGGAGAAGAATGTCGCGGTTATCTAACGATTGAGAATCGGCGCCGAGTCGATTCGACACGATAACGATTGATGCTCAGATTGGTGTTGAAAACTTGAAGAATTCGGCCGCGATGCGCTATTTGCTTCGTAATTCGGTAACGCGAATTTGCGATGTTTCGGGTGTTCATTGCCCGTCATGGGCACTTTCGAGCTACTTTGGTGCGCAACTCAAAACCATTGTAGTCGTGCATATTTGAAGAATATGCGCGATGGAAGCGGCTACTTTTCGATGTTGTGCAGGGTGACCCCGGCAAGCGCGCCGCTTTCGACTGTCGCGGTCATGTAAGTGCAATGGGGAGCTCGGCGACGATCGGTGGGAGACCCCGGATTCAGCAGCCGTAAACCGGTGCTGGTTGTGGTGTCCCACGGGATATGACTGTGACCGAACACCATTACGTCGCTATCGGGATAGAGCCGAGACATCCGGGCCTCGCGACCGCCCGCCGCGCCGGTCTCGTGAACGACGGTGAAGCGCAGACCCGCCAGCACGACGTCCGCCCGCTCCGGTAACCGGCTGCGCAGATCGGGTCCGTCGTTGTTTCCCCAGCAGCCCACCAGCCGGGCCGCCCTGCTCTGCAGTTCGTCGAGCAACTCGACGGTTACCCAGTCGCCCGCGTGGATCACCACGTCTGCCCGGGCGACTTGCTTCCATACCTGGTCGGGTAGGTCGCGGGCGCGCTTGGGGACGTGCGTATCGGCGATCAGCAGTAGCTTCACAAGTTCTATGCTTACCCACGAGCAGAGGAGACAGCCATGCGCACCTTCGAATCCGTCGCCGACCTTGCTGCCGCTGCGGGTGAAACCATCGGGCAAAGCGACTGGGTGACGATCACTCAGGAAGACGTCAACCTGTTTGCCGATGCGACGGGAGATCATCAGTGGATCCATGTCGACCCGGAAAGAGCGGCCAAGGGGCCATTCGGCACCACCATCGCACATGGCTTCATGACCCTGTCGCTGTTACCTCGCCTGCAGCACGAGATGTACACGGTCAAGGGCATAAAGCTGGCAATCAAATACGGGCTCAACAAGGTTCGATTCCCCGCCCCGGTGCCGGTCGGTTCCAGGGTGCGCGCCCAGAGTTCGCTGGTCGGTGTTGAAGACGTCGGCAACGGCGCGGTCCAGGCGACGGTTGCCACGACCGTCGAGGTCGAAGGGGCCGGTAAGCCGGCCTGTGTGGCAGAAAGCGTCGTCCGGTACGTCACCTGACCGGCCGGGGCGGGGGCCGTGAGAATCCAGTCGCCGCACCACTTTTCGGCATCCGGACGCCGAGCGGCCGGCGTCCGGTGTTAGAACTCCGCGATGCTGTGTTCCAGGCGCTCGGCCAGCCGCGCCTCGGCCGCCGCTCGCCGGGTGGGTATGTGCTGTGACGGGAACGGCGTTGTAACAGGCTCGTATTGGCGCAGTGTCCGGCGTGCCACCGTCATCTTGTGCAGTTCGGTGGCGCCGTCGGCGATGCCCAGCGATTCGGCGGCCACCATCATCTTGACGAACGGCATCTCGTCGGAAACGCCGAGCGCGCCGTGCAGGTGCATGGCGCGCTGCACCACGTCGTGCAGCACCTGTGGCATTGCGACCTTTACCGCCGCGATGTCGCGACGCACCTTCTGATAGTCGTGGTGCTTGTTGATCAGCCACGCCGTGCGCAGCACCAGTAGTCGGAACTGCTCGATCTGGATCCAGCTGTCGGCGACCTTCTCATGCGTCATCTGCAAGTCGGAAAGCCGGCCGTGTCTGGTCTGCCTGGATACGGCGCGTTCGCACATCATGTCAAAGGCTCTGCGTGCCAATGTAATTGTGCGCATCGCGTGGTGAATGCGACCGCCGCCGAGTCGCGTCTGCGCGATCATGAACGCCTGGCCTTCACCGCCGAGTACATGATCGGCTGGCACCCGAACATCGTGGTAGCGGACGTAGCCGTAGCTGGTGTGCTTGCTCGATTCGGTCCCGACGCCGACGTTGCGGACGATCTCGATACCGGGTGTCTCCGCCGGGACGATGAACAGCGACATCTTCTCGTAGGTGCGGGCCTGCGGGTTGGTCACGGCCATCACGATGAAGAACGAGGCGTGCTTGGCGTTGGTGGAAAACCACTTCTCCCCGTTGATGATCCAGCTGTCTCCGTCGCGGGTGGCGGCCGTGACGAACGACCCTGGATCCGAACCTCCCTGAGGTTCTGTCATCGAGTAGCAGGAGGTGATTTCGCCGTCCAGCAGCGGTTACAGGTAGCGGGCCTTCTGGTCCTCGGTGCCGAACAGCGCCAGGATCTTGGCGTTACCCGAGTCTGGTGCCTGACAACCGAACACCGAGGGCGCCCAGCGCGAGCGTCCGAGGATTTCGTTCAGCAGCGCAAGCTTGACTTGGCCAAACCCCTGCCCGCCGAGTTCCGGTCGCAGGTGAGCGGCCCAGAGCCCCTGGTCCTTCACCTGCTGCTGCAACGGCCGCAGGACGGCCATCGTCTCGGGGTTCTTCTTGTCATAGGGATCGAGAGCTACCAGATCCAGTGGTTCGAGTTCGTTGACCATGAACTCTTGGACCCAGTCCAGCTTCGCCTGGTATTCGGGGTCTGTTTCGAAGTCCCACACCGTAGGTCAACCGTTCCCCGGCGCAGCGCCGCACCGGCATCGATGATGGAGCCACCCCATCGTAAGGGCGTGGTGGAGCTGCTGGGTATCAGGCGGGATCGGGCCGCCCGGCGGTACGGTGACCCGGCGATGCCATGGCGGTCCCAGATACCCTCGCTGAGATGACCCCACAGGCGCGTCCGGTACAGCAGGCCGATATCCGTGAGCTGTCCCGAACCATGGCCCGGGCTTTCTACGACGATCCCGTGATGACGTGGCTGTTTCCCGGTGACCGGGCCCGGACCGCGCAATTGTGCCGGTTGTTCGCGGCCATGACACGCCACCACCATCTGGCCCGCGGTGGCGTTGAGGTGGCCTGCGACGGACCGGGTATCGGCGCGGCGGCATTGTGGGATCCGCCGAACCAATGGCGCGAGACACGGCTCGGGGAACTGGCGATGACCCCGGCCTTGCTTCGGGTGTTCGGGTTCCGAACGGGGGTGGGACGTGCCGTGCAGTCGGCGATGAAGCGCGCACACCCCGAAGAACCACACTGGTATCTGGCCGCCATCGGCAGCGACCCGACGGTTCGCGGACAGGGTTTCGGTCAGGCGCTGCTGCGGTCGCGGCTGGACCGCTGCGACGCCGAGTACTGCCCGGCCTACCTCGAGTCGAGCAAGCCCGAAAATGTGCCCTATTACCAGCGTTTCGGTTTCACCGTTACCGGTGAGATCGCGCTGCCGCACGGTGGCCCGTCGATCTGGCCGATGTGGCGTGATCCGCGGTAGGCCGGCCCAGTCACGGCACCGTCGTTGCGGCCGGTGTCAACGCCGCGCGCGCTGAAACGCCTCGCGATCCACGGCCACCAGGATGGTGTCGCCCACCGCTCGCACGGTCGCCGTACGCGGGACGTCGCGCAGGATCGCCTGCTCGCCGAAGCCCTCGCCGGGGCGGAGGTGGTGCACCGCGGTGCCGTCGTCGAGGACCTGGGCTGCGCCCTCGAGGATCACGTAGTAGGTATCGCCGTGGTCGCCCTCGCAGGTGATGAGCGCACCGTCGGGGGCGGCCAGCACCTTGGCGGTGTCGGCGAGTTCGCGCAGCGCGCCGTCGCCGATGCCCGCCAGCGCCGGCTGCGCGGCGAGCAGCTCGGACAGCGGATGGCTGTTCAGTGCGGGATCCGGGCCGAGTTCGATGAGGCGCTCCTCGACGGGCACGGTGCCCAGCCGGGTCCGGGCGAGCCCGCCCAGCCGCAGACCCGCTGCCGTGTTGCTGGACAGCGCGGCGAGGAACTCGGCACGATCCACCGCGACCAGGTCGAGGTCCTTTCGCGCTGTCACGGTGGCCGAGCGCGCCACGTCGTGCAGCAAGGCGATCTCCCCGAACGACCCGCCGGGACCAAGGGTGGCCACCCGGCGACCGTTGACGGTGGCGTCGGCCAGGCCGCTGGCGATCATGTAGAACCGGTCGCCTCGGTCGCCCTGGCGGATCACGTCGGAGCCCGCAGGCACGGCCATCCGCGTCGCCGTGCGCGCGAGCTGCTCGAGAGCAAGTGCGGGCAGCGGGGCCAGCACCGGGGTCGCCCGGATCACCGCAAGCTTGGCGCTGTCGTCGTCGCTGAGCTTGTCGGCGCGGCGCACCTGTGGCCAGGCCAGCACCGTGATCAGCGCCGCGGCGCCACTGACGATGGCCAGGGCGCCGGTCAGTCCCAACGAGTCGACCAGCACCGCCGCGATCCCCGCACCCGCGGCGATCGCCAGCTGTGACACGCTCTGCAGACTGGCCGCCGCGGTCACCATCGAGGCTCTGTTGACGCTGCGCTGAACAAGCGTCGGTGCGATGGCCCACGAGGCCGCGCTTCCCCCACCCACGCCGGCGGCCAGCACCAGGCCCAGTGCGGGCAGACTGGCCGCACCGATCGCCGCGAGCAGGAGCGCCTCGCTGAGCCGGGCCAAGGTGAACATGCGGGCCAGCCCGCCCCGTCCCGCGATCGACAGCATTGCCACCGCACCGAGCAGGCCGCCGACGCCGTAGATGGTCATGATCGTCGTGACACCGCTTGGGCCGAGCCCAAATTGGTCCGCGGCCAACGGCGCGCTCGCGACGTACCAGAAGCCGTCGAGCAGCGTCGTGGTGAGAAGGAACAGGGTCGTCGCCGCGGCGGCCGGACGACTTTCGATGATCGCGCGAAACCCGGCTCCGACCGCCCTGAGCTGGACGCGCGCGACACCGCCGGATGGCCGGGCACCGCCGGTATCGGGCATGTCATCGATGGGCGCCACGGTGATCCGTAGCGCCGTCAGGGCGCCGACGACGAAGAGCGCCGCCGGCAGGGTCAAGGCCCAGCCGACGCCGACGAAGGCCAGCATCACCCCGGCCAGCGCCGGCCCGGCCAGGGCGCTGGCATAGAGAAGAACCCCGGTCGCCGCGTTGGCGGTTGCCGCCTCGGCCACGCTGGTGGCCAGACGCACCACCAGCGCGGCATGCAGGGAACGCACGGCCGCCGACATCAGCGAGTCCACGCCCAGCACCACCAAGACGACACCGAGCGGCGCCCCGGACACCACCACGATGACGGTGGCGATCGTTGTCATCCCGCGGGCGCCAACCCCGATTGCCAGGTGTACCTGGGGGCGTGGACTGGTGGCCAGCGTTGCCGCCAGCGGCGCGAGAAGTGCGCTGGGCAGCATCCGGACCAGGGTCACCACGCCGACGGTGGCGGCACCGCCCACCGAGAAGGCGAAGACGGTGAGCAGCACGCCGTGCGCGGAATTACTGGTGAGAAAGGTGGCGCATACCGCCATTAGTCTGCGCAGCTGAGGATCGCGCACCAACTTGCGAGTCGCGGCCAGAGCCACGCGTAGAACTATAGCGGCTTGAATCTGGCGCAGTGCTCGTTTGCCGAGGGGCCACCGCGCACCTCGAGCGGTAGCCGCCCGAACGCGGTTCGGGGCCTGGGTGATCAAGCGGCATCAGCCCGAAACGGACTCAGGGCCTGCTTTTCCAGCCGGCGACACCGATTGCGACCATCCGCAGCTGTTTGACCGCGATCCTTCGGATCTCCTCGAGCGCCTCGGAGCTCTGCGCGTCCTCGATCGCCTCGGCCGTGACAATCATGGCGTTGACGAACAGCGTCGCCAGGATGTTGAGGTCTTCGGTGCTCCACTCATTGAGCCCGGGAAACCGCGCCAGGTCGGTGGCCAGTTCCGAGGTGATCAGCCGGATCTCGGTACGGATGGCGTAGCGCAGCACCGATAGGCCGGTGGAGCGCTCACGCACGATGAATCGCCAGTGCTCGCGGCGTTCGGCCACGCTGCCTATCAGGATCTCGACGGACGATTCGATCACCCGGTTCGGGTCCAGGCGGCCCGCCCGCGCGCCGCGCAGGGTGTCGCGCAGCGTTCGGAACGACTCGTCGATGAGAACCAAGCCCAGGGCTTCCATCGATTCGAAGTGGCGGTAGAACGCGGCTGGCACGATTCCGGCTTCGCGCGTGACTTCACGCAGACTCAGCGCGCTGAAGCTGCGATCATGCACCAGCTTGAGGGCGGAGGCGATGATGGCGCGCCGGGTGGCCTCCTTGCGCTCCTCGCGTGACGGGCTGTCCCGGGAGCGGCCCGATCGGTGCGGGCGTGAGCTAAGAGTACGTTCGTTCACTATGTGAACCCTACCACAGAGCTGCGGAAAAACCTTGACGAACAGCGTCGTCCCGTCGCATCGTGTACATATGTTCACTCAAACTTTGACCCAAACTCTGGCAAAGCGGGTCCTGGGTTCCGGCCTGGTCGACCTGCTCACCGGTCCGCACGGAATCGATCGATACACCGAGTTGGTGGAGCCGACGTGGACGCTGGGCGAGGCCCGCGCCAAGCTCATCGACGTGCGGCGCACCACGCCGCGCAGCGTCACCCTCACGCTGGCCCCCAATGACACGTTCCGCTCGGCCATGGCGGCGGGTACCGGCCCCCTGGCCGGTCAGTACGTCAACCTCACCGTCGATATCGACGGCCGACGTCACACCCGGTGCTATTCGCCGGCCAACGCCGAAGGCGGCGAGACTCTCGAGCTGACCATCGGTCGCCACGACGGCGGGCTGGTATCGACCTATCTCTATGACCATGCCCGCCGCGGCATGGTGGTGGGCCTGGCCGGTGTCGGCGGCGACTTCGTGCTGCCGCAGCGCCGGCCGCGCCGCATCCTGTTCGTCTCCGGCGGCAGCGGCATCACGCCCGTGCTGGCGATGCTGCGCACCCTGGTTGCCCAGCACCATCTGCACATTCACGGTGCCGAGATCACCTTCATCCACTACGCGCGCAATCCCGCCGAGGCCTGCTATCGCACCGAGCTGGCCGCACTGCCCGGGGTGCGGGTTCTGCACGGCTACACCCAATCGGGTGGCGGCGACCTCGTCGGCCGATTCGGCCCGGATCACCTGGCCGCCGCGATGGACGCCCCGGACGCGGTGTTCGTTTGCGGTCCCACCACTTTGGTGGACGCCGTGCGGGAGAACTGTGAAAACGTGTTCACCGAAAGCTTCGTGCCGGCGCCGATCGAAGCGCCCGCGCAACCATCCGGCGGCCGGGTGAGGTTCGCAGACAGCGGCATTGACGTCGTCGACGACGGCCGCTCGCTGCTCGAACAGGCCGTATCGGCCGGACTGGCACCGGAAAACGGCTGCCGGATGGGCATCTGCCACACCTGCACGAGGCGCAAGACCTCCGGCACGGTACGCAACCTGGTCACCGGCGCGGTATCGGTCGCTCCGGACGAGGACGTCCAGATCTGTGTATCGGTTCCGGTCGGCGACGTCGACCTATCGCTCTAGCCATCAATCCACATCAACCTTCGGAGGGGAAACCCATGGGAAACAACAACATCGCAACCATTGCAGAAACCGCAGACACCGCAACCCGCGCGAATTTCGCCCTGACGCCCGAACAAGCCGAGGCATTCGGCCGCGAACTCGACGCCATCCGGGAACGCGTGATCGCTGACCTCGGCGAAGCGGACGCCGACTACATCCGCCGCGTCATCAAGGCTCAGCGGGCGCTGGAAGTCGGTGGACGCGCACTGCTGTTCGCCGGCATACTGCCACCGGCCTGGCTGGCGGGCACCGCAATGCTGGGCTTGTCAAAGATCCTGGACAACATGGAGATTGGCCACAACGTCATGCACGGCCAGTACGACTGGATGCGTGACCCCGCGATATCCGGGCGCTCCTTCGAGTGGGACACCGCCTGCCCCGCCGATCAATGGCGGCATTCGCACAACTACATGCACCACACCCACACCAACATCGTGGGAATGGACCGCGATATCGGTTACGGCATCATCCGGATGAGCGAAGACCAGCCCTGGCAGCCGTACTATTTGGGCAACCCCGTCTACGCGTTCCTGCTGATGGTGCTGTTCCAGTACGGCGTCGCGCTGCACGAACTGGAAACCGAGCGCATTCGCTCCGGCGAGATCACGCTCCGCGACAAGCGTGAGACCTTGACGGAGATCTGGAAAAAGACCAGACGTCAGACCCTCAAGGACTACGTCGCCTTCCCGCTGCTGGCCGGGCCGTTTGCGCCGTTCGTCTTCACCGGAAATCTCACGGCGAACCTGATGCGCAACGTGTGGTCGTACATGATCATCTTCTGCGGCCACTTCCCCGACGGCACCCAGGAGTTCAGCGTCGAAGAAACCCAGAACGAGTCTCGGGGGCAGTGGTATTTCCGCCAGGTGCTGGGCTCGGCCAATCTGACCGGCGGCAAGACCTTCCACCTGCTGTCGGGCAACCTGTCCCACCAGATCGAGCACCATCTGTTCCCCGACATCCCGGCCCGCCGGTACGCCGAGATTGCCCCCGAGGTGCAGGAGATCTGCGAACGCTACGGCATTCCTTATAACCGGGGCCCGCTGCTGCGCCAGTTCGGCACGGTTGTTCGCAAGATCGTCAAACTGGCATTCCGTGGCTCCGATCGACAGGAAGCGCACGCGTTGGCCTAGCACCGTGTCGGTGGTGACCGACGACGCCGGCACCCGCACCAAGCCTTGTCCAGAAAGTGGACATCGGCGAGCTGCCGATGCGCTCCCCCAATCGTGACCAAACCGGTACGTTGGGCCCAAGCGTGGTCACCGGCAGCGGAATTGCCTAACGCCAGATGAGTTCTCGCAGATCGTCGCGTGCATCGCCGGCGAACCCGCAGGCCTGAAATCCCCGGCGAGCGGCCGTGGTGGCGACGCTCACGTCTATTGCACGTTCCCGCTGGAGGACAATGGGATCCGTGGAGTGGACGGGCGCACGCTATGCGGACAGGCCGACCGTGGAGGCCTCGACGTGGATTGACGCCGAGCCCGAACGGGTCTGGAGCCTCATTTCCGACATCGCGCTGATGCCGACGCTCAGCAACGAGCTGCAGGCCGTGGAGTGGGTTGGCGGCGCCAGCGAACCACGCGTCGGCGCCCGGTTCATCGGACACAACCAACACGAGGCGTTCGGGCAATGGACCAGCACATCCCAAGTTGTCCGATGCGATCCGCCCCACGAATTCGCTTGGGCCGTCGGTGAACCCGACTATCCGGCCGTGGTGTGGCGGTTTCGTCTGGTCCCCCGCGACGGTGGCACCAACCTGACTTACCGGACGCAGATCGGGCCAGGGCGCTCGGGATTGTCCAACGCCATCGATGCGATGCCGGACAAGGAAGAAAAGATCGTCTTCGTGCGACTGCGGGAGTTCGAGGCGGCGATCGACAAGACCCTGGCCGCGATCAAGAGGTTGGCTGAGCACGGAGTGCGTTGATGCGTACGGCGACGACGGTCGAGCTGTCCGGCGGCAAGGACGGCAAGGATGTGGTCGACTTCGTCGTCGAGGCGGAAAAGCTCGGCCTACACACCTGCTGGGTGGCCGAAGCCTGGGGCAGCGATGCGCCATCGGCGCTCGGCTACATCGGGGCCCGGACCGAACGGATGCAGCTCGGTTCGGGGGTGCTGCAGGTTGGTACCCGATCCCCGGTGCTGGTCGCGCAAACGGCGATCACCCTGTCCAATCTGTCCTGCGGCCGTTTTCTGCTCGGGTTGGGGGTATCGGGTCCCCAGGTGATTGAAGGTCTACACGGCGTCGCTTTCGACCGGCCGCTGGCTCGGCTCAGGGAAACGGTCGAGATCGTGCGGCAGGTGTTCGCGGGCGGCAAAGTCACATACTCCGGCAGCGAGTTTCAGATTCCCCGCCGGGGCGGGGAGGCACGGCCCATGCGATTGTCGACTCGTCCCGAGTACGACATTCCGATCTACCTGGCCGCATTGTCGCCGGCCATGTTGCGGCTGACCGGGCGGATTGCCGACGGTTGGCTGGGTACCAGCTTCGTTCCCGAAGGCGCCGGTGACGCGTATTTCACGCACCTGGATGCCGGGCTGGCCGCTGCCGGTCGCAGCCGATCCGACATCGACTTCTGCCAGGGCGCTGAAGTGGCGTTCGTATCCGATGCCGAAGAGCTGCGGGACATGGTCGCGGCGCGCAAGACGGAACTCGCATTCAGCTTGGGCGGGATGGGGTCGGCGAGCACCAACTACTACAACCAGGCCTACAGCAGGCAGGGCTGGTCGGAGGTCGCGGCCGCGGTACGCGAGCGCTGGCAACGGGGCGACCGCGAGGGGGCGGCCAGGCTGGTCACCGACGAGATGGTGCTGGCCACCACGCTGATCGGGACCGAGGAGGTGGTCCGGTCCCGGCTGGTGGCGTGGCGCGACGCGGGGGTGAACACGGTGCGGCTCTATCCCGCGGGCGACACGATGGACGCCAAGCTTTCCACGCTGGGCCGGGCCATCGAGTTGGTCGGTGCGGTCGGGTGACTCAAGCCACCTCGGTCGGGGCATCGGCGAGCTTCACCAGCTTCACCTCCGGCCGCTCCGGCACGCCGTCGGCGAGAAACCAGCGGAAGGCGAGATTGCCGCGGGGATAGTCCAGCGTGGTCAGCGAGTTCGGGTGTGCGGTGACCCCGCGGGAGAGCACCACGGTCACCGAGCCATCGCTGTTGGCGATGGCGCTGTGGCCGTTGACCGAGCACCGGGCATCGGCGGCGCCACAGGTGGCCATGAACTGGTTCCACACCACCAGGTTCCAGAACCGGCACGACGGCGGTCGGTGCGTGATGACCATCGCCTCGTCGTCGTCGAGCACAAAACTGCCGTAGGAGTAGCAGGCGTCGCGTGCCGACCAGCCGAAGTTAGCGTCGGGCACCTGGTAGGGGTCGGCGAATTGGTTCGCGGCGTGGGCGGTGTTGTGCCCAAGCGCGTGTTCGTCTGGCAAGTCCTGGTCCCGTGTCCCAACGGGCAGCGGCATGATGGCGAACATGGTGCGCAACCAGGTCGCAACCGACCGCAGGCCGGCAGCGGTCTGCGGATCTGCATGTCGGATCGGGTCGGGCTCGTCGAGCGCCTCGATGTGCCAGGTGATCGGGCGCCCGGTCAGTGGGTTGGCCTGGTAGTCGCGGGTCATCAACACCGCCGCGTCGGGGGTGGGGCCCAGTTCGAAGTAGAAGTTGCCGTCGGCGTCGACGTCGAGATCGCTATCGCGAACGATCGCAACGATCCGGTCTGACCACGCGCCCGGTGCTGGTTCGTTGTAGGCCGTCACCGAGAAGTACACGCTGTCGCCCTTGTTGCCGCTGATGCGGTAGCGGCGATCGGGGTCGACCGGGCACATGAAGTAGTAGGCGTCGGTGTTGTCGCCGCCCCACCTGCGGTCGCGGCGAAACGGCGTGTTCACCGCGACGAACTGGGGCCGACCGGGCTCGGGAAAGAGGTAGGCGTCGAAGGCGACGCCCAGCGTGGTGGCGAGCATGCGGTAGCCGTCGGCGACGTGACGGTCGTCGGTGACGGCGCGCTCTCCCTCGAGGAACGAGCTGTCCAGAGTCCGCAGGGTGTCCAGCAGCTCCTGCCACGCGGCGGTCGACTCGTATGTCATTGCGGGGTTCCTTTCCGGATTCCTTGCAGCAGCAACGTCGTCGTGCGGTCGATCCAGGCGTCCCCGACGCCGGGCTCGAGTTCGCCCGGGCGGGTCAGCAGACCGATCAGGACGATGCCGGCGATCGCCTCGGCCAGTTCGGGTGCGGTGACATCGGCCCGGACCTGGCCCCTGGCCGCGGCATTGTCCAGCCAGGTGGTGAGCCCACGCCCGAAGATCTCGCCGAATCGCACCAGCAGCGCGGAATGCAGCGTTGGGTCGGCGGCCATCTCGCCGATCAGCCCCGGCAGGGCCGCCTTCGCGGCCGGGGTGCTCAGCACGGCCGTCGTGCGCCGCACCATTTCGCGTAGATCGTCGGCCGGTGATCCGGTATCGGGGACTGCGGTGGTGGCGTCGATCGGAAAAACCGCCTCATGCACCAGGTGCGCCTTGCTGGGCCAGCGCCGGTAGATCGCGGGCTTGCTGGTGCCGGCGCGTTTGGCGATGGCGGAGACCAACAGCCCGGCGTATCCGGTTTCGGCGAGCAGCTCGACCGTCGCGCGCAGCACGGCGCCGTCGATGCGCGGGTCACGGGGCCGGCCAAAATCAACTACCATTACGAAACTCAGAGTAACATAAGTTGCCATGACGAAAGCCGCGCTCGTGCGCCTCGACGATCTGTCCCGGCCCCGGTTCAGCGCCGAGGCTCAGCAGATCCTCGACATGATGGCCGCCCTCGCCCCGGACTGTTCGTTGGATTCCGACGCGCTGCACGCAAAGGCCAGCGCCGACACCGGGCTGCACGATTTCGGCGAAGGCGACTACCGGGAAAGGCTCGACGTCTATCTGGCCGCCCTGGCCGAGATCGACGGGATGCAGCCGGCCGGAGTGGTCAACTTCTATGGGCAGCTATTGCAGCTGCTGAAGAACCGGCTGTTGTTGAGCGACCTGCGCCACCGGCATCCGGAGATCGACGACATCGAACTGCAACCGCCGGTGGTGATAGCTGGTCTGCCCCGCACCGGCACCACCCACCTGCACAACATACTCGCGGCGCCGACCACGTTCCGGACCATGCCGTACTGGGAGAGCGTGGAGCCGTTTCCCCTGCGCCAAGAGGCGGGGGTGGAGCCGGACCCGCGGCGGGTCCGCATGGATGTGGCGGTCGGGATCATCAACACCGTGATGCCGCACTTTGCGCTGATGCACGAGATGACCGCCGACCACGTCCACGAAGAGATCCAACTGCTGGCCAATGACTTCTCGACGATGCTCTTCGAAACGCTTGGCCACGTTCCCCGCTGGCGCGACTACTACCAGACCCACGACCAGACGCCGCACTATCAATACCTGGCTACCCAGCTCAAGGCGATGCAATTCCTGCGTGGCGGCCGGCGCTGGCTGCTCAAGTCGCCCCAGCATCTGGAACAGGTTCCGGTGCTGGATCGGGTGTTCCCGGGCAGCATCGTGTTGTTCACGCACCGTGACCCGGTGCCGGTGGCGTTGTCGATGCTCGCAATGATCACCTACTCGGCCCGGATGCACCGCTGGCCGGTCGCGGTCGAGCGGATCGCCCACTACTGGGTCGATCGCCTCGACCGGATGCTCGCCACACTCGTGCGCGATCGCGACACCATCGGTCCCGAGCGCTCGATCGATATCCGGTTCGACGACTTCATGGCCGACGAGGTCGGCGTCGCGGAGCGGATATATGCGCTGGCCGGCGAGCCATTCACCGACTCGGTGCGCACCGCAACGGCCGGCTACCTCGCGGGCCACCAACGAGGCCGGCTGGGCGCCGTGCAGACATCCTGCGAGATGTTCGGGCTGACCGAGGAGAGTCTGCGGGAACGCTTTGCGCCCTACCTGAAGCGGTTCCTCAGTTAGCCGACCGGGATCCGCCGCGTCCACTACCTTCTCAACACATGAGCACTCTTCCCGCCCTCGACGGTGTCGAGCACCGGTTTGTCGATCTCGACGGTGGCATCACCATCCATGTCGCAGACGCCGGCCCCGCCGATGGCCCGGCGGTGATGCTGGTGCACGGCTTTCCGGAGAACTGGTGGGAATGGCACGAGCTGATCGGTCCGCTGGCCGCGGACGGGTATCGGGTGTTGTGTCCCGACTTGCGTGGCGCCGGATGGAGTTCGGCTCCGCGCTCGCGCTACACCAAAAAGGAGATGGCCGACGATCTGGCGGGTGTGCTGGATCAGCTGGGCATCGCCTCGGTGCGCCTCGTCGCCCACGACTGGGGTGGCCCGGTGGCGTTCATCATGATGCTGCGCTACCCGGCCAAGGTGACCGGATTCTTCGGAATGAACACCGCGGCGCCGTGGTTCCCGCGCGATCTTGGCATGGTGCGCGACATCTGGCGGTTTTGGTATCAGATCCCCATCTTGCTGCCGGTCATCGGCCCCGGGTGATCGCGGATCCCAAGGCTCGCTACTTTCGGGTGCTGACGTCTTGGGTCGGTGGGGGATTCACCATTGCTGACGAGGATGTTCGCATGTATGTCGAACGCATGCGCCAGCCGGGGCACGCGGTGGCGGGCTCACGGTGGTATCGCACGTTCCAGAGTTCGGAAGCGTTGCCCTGGATGCGCGGCGAATACGCCGACGCTCGGGTCGATGTTCCGGTGCACTGGTTACACGGCATTGAAGACCCGGTGCTCACCCCGCAGCTGTTGCGCGGATACGAGGACCGCATCAGCGATTTCGAGGTCGAGTTCGTCGACGGGGTGGGTCATTGGATCGTCGAGCAGCGGCCGGATCTGGTACTGGACCGGCTGCGCGCGTTCCTTCGTATCGAGACTTAAACCGTTGCAACACTTCTCGGCGCGTCGGGTGCGTGGTTTAAGTGTCGTGAAGGCGCGTGCTCGTCAGGGCTAGACCAGGATGCGGATCGGGTTGCCGTCCTGGCGTTCCAGCTTCTCGATATCCAACGGCAGGTCTTCAAGCGGGACGATCTCGCTGATGGAGCGCGAAAGATCCAGGCGCCCATGTGAAACCAGCTTCGCCAGGGTTTCGATATCGGCGTTCTGGTAGCCGAGGTGACCGAGTACCTGCTTGTGGGTCAGCCCGAACATCGAGGTGGGTCCCACGGTCGGTGATTCGGCACTCATGCCAACACCGACCAGCCGGCCTCCGGCGGTCAGCGATCCGAGCGCCTGCTCGAAGGTGGCTTTGAGGCCAACCGCGTCGAACGCCACGTCGAGCATGCGGCCGCCGGTGATCTCGGCGAGCTTGTCGTGCAGTTGGTCGTCGCGGGAATCGAAGGCGTAGTCGGCGCCCAGTTCCAGCGCGCGGTTGAGCACCACGGGATTGATGTCCAAGGCGATCACCGGCACCGCGCCGACCAAACGGGCCAATTGCACGATGTGGGTTCCGACACCGCCCACTCCCCACACCCCGACCGATTCCCCGACTGCCACTTTGCCGGTCCGCACCACCGCACCGAACGGTGTCGACACCGCATCGGCCAGAATCGCGGCTTGGTCGAGCGAAACGTTGTCGGGCACCCGGGTCAGACCGGCCGCCTGTGCCACGGTGTACTCGGCCCAGGCCCCGTCGTAAGCGAACGCCATCAGCCGGATCCGCAGACAATTCACGGTGTCGCCGCGGCGGCAATTCGGGCAGCTCTGGCACGGCCGGCCGGCGGCCACCACGACGCGGTCGCCCTCGGACCAGCCGTCAACCTCGGGGCCGAGTTTGGCTATGGTGCCCGACGCCTCGTGTCCCTGGGTCACCACCGGTGCCTGGGTGGGGAAGGTGCCATTGATCAGACTCAGATCGGAGTGGCAGATCCCGCAGTAGGCCACTTTGACCAGGACCTCGCCCGGCCCCGGCTCCGGTATCGGAACATCTTCGAGTACAACTGTTTTGGAATCGGCGTAGAAGCGCTCGGCTCGCATCGTGGCCGCCATGTCGGACTACTCGACCCCGATTGTGACTTCGGTGGACTTGATGAACACCGTCGCCGGCTGGCCGACCGCGAGGCCGAGGTCGGTCGCGGCATCCTTGGTGACCGAGGAGGTGATGACCTGGTCGCCGCCGTCGAGCCGCACCTTCACAACCGCCATCACGGCGCCGAGATCCACCTCGATGATGGTGCCCTTGAGCTGGTTTCGGGTCGACAGCCGCATCGTTGGGTCCTCCGTCTACTAGAGCTACACAGTCGGGCACCGAGCCTAGTGCCGTGGGCCGACCAATGCGATGGACGCAGCCACCGCCGGTTCGACGATTTCCCGGATGTCTCGTCCGTCCTCGACGGTCAGCGCGGTCAGTTCACGCAAACCCCCCAGCAGGATCACCGCCAGCGGCCCGGGCACCGCGGGCAAGCCGGCCCGCCGGAATCCGGGGCTGGCGCTGAGCTCGACGAGCAGGCTGGTCAGCAGGTTCATCCCGTGCCTTTGGACGGGGTAGGAGATGGGCCCCAGGGAGGGGAATTCGCGGATCCAGCTCAAGGTGACTGCCAGCCGGGATTCGATGTGGCTCACGTAGGCCTCGACGGCTTGGCGAATCTGGGCCTGCCAGTCCGCCTCGGGATCGACGGCCGCGCGGATCCGCTTGGCGAGTCGCTCGTTGTCGGCCCGTAGCAAGTCCAGGAAGCACTGATCCTTGCTTTCGAACCGGTCGTAAAACGTGCGTTTGGAGGTTCGCGCGTGGCGCACGATGTCGGCGACGGTGGTGGCGTGGTAGCCACGTTCGCCGATCGAGGCGACCAAGCCCTCGAGCAGGCGCTGCCGAAACGGGTCGCTGTCCAGGGCCGCCGGGCTGCTAGCAGCTGCCGTCACGAGCGCGCCTCCTCGGTCGACCCGAACTCCTTGTCAGGACTGGTACCAAAGAGTACCGTACTAGAAAAGCGAGTGGTACACGGTGGTACCAACCCCGTTTCGGGGGCGAGTGTTGGGAGCGATACCCCCATGAATCAAGCGATCTCCGACGCACCGGCAGTGCCGGCGGTCAAAATGGCGCAAGCGACCCGAATTCCGAAGTTGTTACAGGGCCTGGCCTTTGCCACCTCCCGGCGGCGGATGACGGACTGGCTGAGCCGCCGCAACGGCGACGTTTTCGCACTCAACGTCCCGATCTATGGCCACATCGTGGTGGTCAACGACCCGCAACTGGCCAAGCAGGTCTTCACCGCCAGCCCGGAGGACCTAGGCGACATCCAGCCCAATTTGAGTCGGATGTTCGGGTCTGGCTCGGTGTTCGGGCTCGACGGGGACGACCACCGCCGCCGTTTCACGGCAAGAGCATGAAGAACTACGAAACCATCATCGAACAAGAGACCCTGCGCGAAACCGCCAATTGGCCTGAGGGGCAACTTTTCCCGACGCTGCCCTCGGTGATGCGTATCACCCTCAACGCGATCCTGCGCGCGGTCTTCGGTGCCGATGGCGCCGAACTCGACGAACTGCGCCGGATCATTCCGCCCTGGACCACACTGGGCTCACGGCTGGCGTCGATGCCGAAGCCGAAGCGGCGATACGGCCGCTTCAGCCCGTGGGGTCGGCTCGCCGAGTATCGGCGCCAGTACGACGTGATCATCGACAGGCTGATCGACCAGGAGCGGTCGGACCCGAACTTCCCGGATCGGACCGACGTGCTGGCCCTGATGCTGCGCAGCACCTACGACGATGGTTCACGCATGTCGCGCAAGGATATTGGCGACGAGCTCCTGGCATTGCTGGCGGCGGGGCATGAAACGACGGCGTCCACGTTGTCGTGGGCGTTTGAGCGGGTGACCCGCCACCCTGATCTGCTGGCGGCCCTGGTGGCAGAGGCGGGCGATGCCGGACAGGCCGAAAATGCGGGGGGCGAGCTACGCCAGGCCACCATCTTGGAAGTGCAGCGAGCCAGGACGGTCATCGATTTCGAGGCCAGGCACGTCTATGCGCCTCAGTACCAGCTTGGCCAGTGGATGATTCCGCGCGGGCAATCGATCCTCGTCAACATCGCGCAGATGCATGCCAATCCCGACATTTTCCCAGACCCGCAGCGCTTCGATCCGCAGCGTTTCATCGGTGGTAGACCGTCCACCTCCGGGTGGATCCCGTTCGGTGGCGGAACCCGGCGGTGCGTGGGTGCCGCGTTCGCCAACATGGAAATGGACGTGGTGCTGCGAGCGGTGCTGCGCAACTTCACCATCGAACCGACCACCGCTGCCGGCGAGCGGCTGTTTTGCCGGGGTGTGGCCTACACCCCCAAGAACGGTGGCCGGATTGTGGTGCACCGTCGCTGATCCCGGGGCCGGGCTTCAGGGCCAGCGGCGCCGCGGCTATTGGCCGGCGGTGGCCCGTCGCGGCAGCTTCCACCCCGGCCGGATGAAGTGGCAGGTGTAACCGCTGGGGTAACGCTGCAGGTAATCCTGGTGTTCGGGCTCCGCCTCCCAGAAGTCCCAGGCCGGGCTTACCTCGGTCACCACCTTGCCGGGCCACAGGCCGGACGCTTCGACATCGGCGATGGTGTCCAGCGCGACTCGTTTCTGCTCGTCGTCGAGGTAGTAGATGGCCGACCGGTAGCTGGTGCCGCGGTCATTGCCCTGGCGGTTCGGCGTCGTCGGATCGTGGATCTGGAAAAAGAACTCCAACAGTGTGCGGTAGTCGGTGGCTTGGGGGTCGAAGATGATTTCGACGGCCTCGGCATGAGTTCCGTGGTTGCGGTACGTCGCGTTGGCGACGTCGCCGCCGCTGTAGCCGACTCGCGTCGCGATCACACCGGGCTGCTTGCGGATCAGGTCTTGCATTCCCCAGAAGCAGCCACCGGCCAGTATTGCCTTTTGCGGGCTCGTCATCGTGGTCCTCCTCGCCAGCCGGGTACTCCGGGTACCCCAGGGACCCAGGCCGTTCCCAGGCTACACTCCGGCGATGCGGTGTAACGGTGTCAGAAAGCTTGACGTGAGATCCGATGCCGGCCAAGAAATTCGCTTTTCCAGCAGATTGGTCTTGTCGTGAGTGGGCCGGAGTTTTCTCGCAGCGAACTGGCGGCGGCCTTCGAGAAGTTCGAGGACACCGTTGCCCGCGCGGCCGCGTCGCGGGATTGGGATGCCTGGGTGCAGCACTACACGCCAGACGTCGAGTACATCGAACATGCGGCCGGCACGATGCACGGCCGCGAGCAAGTGCGCGCCTGGATTTGGCAAACGATGACGACCTTTCCGGGCAGTCACATGGTGGCGTTCCCGTCGTTGTGGTCGGTCATCGACGAGTCCACCGGACGGATCATTCTGGAACTGGACAACCCGATGCGCGATCCGGGTGACGGCAGCGTGATCAGCGCGACCAACATTTCGATCATCACCTATGCCGGCGACGGCCAGTGGTGCCGTCAAGAAGATATCTACAACCCGCTGCGCTTGCTGCGAGCCGGGCTGAAGTGGTGCCCAAAGGCCGCGGAGCTGGGCACGATCGATGAAGCCGCCGCGAACTGGATGCAGCGGTACGGGGGCTCGCAATGAGTGCGGGGCCCAAACTCGTCATCGGCGCCAATGGGTTTCTCGGCTGGCACGTCACCCGCATGCTGATCGAGGATGGCGCGCAGGTACGGGTGATGGTGCGGCCCACCGCCAACACCCGCAGCATCGACGACCTGCCGGTCACCCGATTCCATGGCGACATCTTCGACACGGCCGTGGTGCGCGAGGCGATGCAAGGTTGTGACGACGTCTATTACTGCGTGGTCGACGCGCGCGCCTGGTTACGCGACCCGGCGCCGCTTTTTCACACCAACGTCGAAGGCCTGCGCAATGTCCTCGACGTCGCCAAGAACGCCGGCCTGCGCCGCTTCGTGTTCACCAGCAGCTATGCGACGGTGGATCGTCGGCATGGGTACGTGGCGACCGAGGAGGACCGGATCGGGTCACGGCGGGTCTCGTCCTACGTCCAATCCCGGGTTCAGGCCGAAGATCTCGTCATGGACTACGTGGCCCAACATGGACTGCCCGCGGTGGCGATGTGCGTCTCGACTACCTACGGCAGCGGCGACTGGGGCCGCACCCCCCCACGGCGCCTTCATCGCCGGTGCGGTGTTCGGCAAGCTGCCGTTCCTGATGAACGGCATCAAGCTGGAAGTGGTGGGTGTCGACGATGCGGCCAGGGCGATGATCCTGGCCGCCGAACGCGGGCGCAGCGGCCAGCGCTATCTGATCTCCGAGCGGATGATCGCGTTGAAAGAGGTGGTGCGGATCGCGGCCGACGAGGCCGGGGTAGCACCGCCGCAACGGACGATCTCGGTGCCGATGCTCTATGCCCTGGGTGCGCTGGGCAGCTTGCGGGCGCGGCTCACCGGCAAAGACGCCGAACTCAGCCTGGAATCGGTGCGGATGATGCGCGCCGAGGCCGAGGTCGACCACGCCAAGGCGGTGCGCGAGTTGGGCTAGCAGCCGCGGCCCGTCGAGGAATCGATACGCGAGGCAGCGCGGTTCTGGGCGTCGATGCGCAAGAACACCCAAGGCGCCAGGACGGGACAGTCGGAGTAGCCGCGCGGGCTCGCGTCGCCCGAGCGGTGCGAACACCGGACCAAAGGTGGGAAGTCTGCAACGCCATCGAGCGTTGCAGACCAAAGACTCGGATCCGAGGAGGTACTGACCATGAGCCATCGAAAAGTTCTAGAGCCCTCGGCGGGGCACCCGATCACCATCGAGCCGACCAAGGGACGGGTTCAGGTGCGGGTCAACGGCGAGCTCATTGCCGACACCGCCGCGGCACTGGAATTGCGCGAGGCTACTTTGCCTGCGGTGCAATACATTCCGCGTGCTGACGTGGTTGCCGACCGGTTGACCCGCACCGACACCAGCAGCTATTGCCCGTTCAAGGGTGATGCCAGCTACTACAGCGTGACCACCAGCACCGGCGACACCGTCGCTGATGTGATCTGGACTTATGAACAGCCCTATCCCGCGGTTGCCGAGATCGCCGGGCACGTCGCCTTCTACCCCAACAAGGCAGAAATCAGCGTCATACCGGATTAGCGCCGGCCGGGAACACCGCCGCGAAGGACTGGGTGTCGCTGTATTCCCGCAGCGAGACGATCAGCCCGTCCTTGGTCTCGAAGATGCAGACAAACGGGCTGTCGTAGCGCACGCCGGTGGCCGTCATGCCCTCGGACTGTCCCTCGATCACCACCGTTTCGCCCTCGTTGACGCAGCGCCGCAGGTCGATGTTGATCTCGAAGACCTTCTTGCGTTGTTCCACCGCGCGGCGCAGCGCATCCTTTTCGAACGCGCTGCGGGTGATGATGCTCCAGTAGGTGAAATCGTCGCTGAGCAGTGCGAAACCCTCGTCTAGATCCCCGCCCTCGCACATACTTTGCAGAAACATCCACGCCAGTTCTGCCTGCGGGTCATCGAACGGCGTCATCACGTAAGTCATCCTGTCTCGGAAGCCAGTTTGCGGTCAATTGACCGGGCCGTCGGAATACGGAGTTCTCAGGTGAAGATTGAGCGCACGGTCACGTTCGCTGGGGCCGCTGGGTTCGGGCACACACTGGCGCCGCTTCCCCGCGGCCGCGGGGACCCGTGCTTTCGGGTCCCGGGGGACGGCACGATCTGGCGTACCAGCCTGCTGGGCTCCGGCCCCGTCGCCGCCCGGTTCAGCCGCTGCGCGCCCGATACCGCTCATTGCGAGGCCTGGGGGAGCGGCGCCGAGGAATTCATCGATCGGCTACCGGCGTTGCTGGGTGCCGACGACGACGCCGCGGATTTCGTTCCGCGGGATCCGACGGTTGCCGCCGCGCACCGACGGCTGCCGAATTTGCGGTTGGGGCGCACCGGACAGGTGCTGGAGGCGGTGCTTCCCGCGGTCATCGAGCAGCGGGTGCACGGCGCGGAGGCGTTTCGGTCCTGGCGGTTGTTGGTCACGCGGTATGGGACCCCGGCCCCCGGTCCGGCGCCGGACGGGATGCGGGTGCCGCCGTCGGCGGATGCGTGGCGGGCCATTCCGTCCTGGGAGTTTCACCGCGCCAACGTCGATCCCGGGCGGGCACGGACGGTCGTGGGCTGCGCGCAGCGGGCGTCGGCACTGCAACGGCTTGTCACGCGGCCCGCGGGGGAGGCCCTGGCCGCGCTGACGAGCTTGCCCGGCGTCGGGGTGTGGACTGCCGCCGAGACCGTGCAACGCGCGTTCGGTGATGCTGATGCGGTATCGGTGGGGGATTACCACATCCCGAAGATGATCGGCTGGACGTTGCTGGGCCATCCGGTCGATGACGCCGGCATGCTCGAGCTGCTGGAACCGATGCGGACTCACCGGCATCGGGTGGTTCGGTTGCTCGAGGCCAGCGGACTGGCGCGCGAGCCCCGCCGCGGGCCGCGGCTACCGGTGCAGAACATCCGCTCGCTCTGAAGATGTCGCGGCAGCCGTCGGGGCCCCATCGGGGCTCAGACGCGAAGACCCGGCAACCGGCGCCGATGTGCGGCCCAATCCCGCGGTGTCGCGTCAGTTTCCGCGGTCGGCGGCCCTAGCTGCGCGTTCGGCTTCGGCGGTTTCGCGATTGAGCCGTTGCGCTTCGTAGATGGTGACGTTGGTGCGAGACATCAACAGCGATGCGATCCCGACCGCGAGGATGGCCCCGGGCACCACCGAGAAGGAGCCGGTCATTTCCGCGACCATGATCATGACGGCCAGTGGGGCACGTGAGACGCTGCCGAAACAGGTCATCATCGCCACGACGACGAAGATTCCCGGTGCGTCTGGCACACCGGGCAGCCCGGTTAGCTCGCCCAGTCGCCAGATCGCGGCCCCCACGAAGGCGCCGATGACGATTCCCGGGCCGAACAACCCGCCGGAGCCACCGGTTCCGATCGACAGGGAGGTGGCCAGGATCTTGGCGACCGGCAAGACGATGATGATCCACAACGGGATTGCCATGAGTGCATTGCGATCAGCCGCCAGCTGCGCCCAGCCGTAGCCACTGCTCAAGATCTGGGGAATCAAGAGTCCCATCAGCCCGACCAGCAGTCCGCCGACCGCCGGCTTGATGACCGGACCACCGGGCAGGCGGTGCGCAAGTCCCACCGACGCGTGAAACACCCGCGCGTACAGGTAGCCGATGGCCGCGGCGACCACCCCGATCACCACGAACCACAGCAGGGGCCAGGCCTTTTCGAAGCGATACTCGGCGTCGATGTAGCCGAACAGGGGGTCGAAACCCATGAACGCGCCCAGCACCGCGTACGCCGTGCCGGAGGTGATGAAACCGGGCAACAGACTGCCGTAGTCGAAGTCATCGCGGTAGGTGATCGATGCGGCCAGCACCGCTCCGCCCAGCGGCGCGGCTAAGATAGCGCCGATGCCCGCACCGATACCGAGGGCCACCGCGGTCCGGCCGTCCTCGTCGGATAGGCCCAACCGGCGGGTCAGAAAGGAACAGAAGCCGGCCGAGATCTGTGCGGTGGGGCCTTCCCGGCCACCTGAACCACCCGATCCGATGGTCAGCGCGCTGGCCACCATCTTCACCAGGACCGCCCGGCTGCGGATGCTGCGGGGATTGGTGTGTACCGCCTCGATGGCCTCGTCGGTGCCATGCCCGGTGGCCTCCGGCGCGAATCTGGCCACGATGAATGCCGAGAGCAGCGCACCACCGGTGGTGATCAGCGGAATCGCCCAGGGGCGCACGAAACCGCTGGAGCCGTGGCTGCCGCCCTCCCCGACCGGCGTCGGGATGTGGTAGCCCGCAAGGTAACCGAGCAGAAACTCGCCGGTGTATTTCAGCGCGAGATAGAAGACCACCGCGCCAAGTCCGGCGATCCCACCGATCGTGATGCCCAACAGGAACCATTTTTGTAGGTAGCCGGCATTCCTGATCGAGGCGCCGAATCTCCCGCCGGCGGCGGCGGGAGACACCTCTGTTGACTCGTTGGGGTTTGGTTTCTGGTCGCTCACAGCACGGCCCTGACAAGCATTTGGCCATCCTATGACAGACCGGAATAAACGGACTCTAGTCCGGTTGTACCGGTAGTCGTTTGAATAGGAGGTAGTGATGCCCGCTGTTACCGCAGACACGCTCACGTTGCCCCGGGTGCGTCCGCCCCGGCCCGTCGACACGGAGCGTCCGGTCCGTTCGATCACATCTGGCCCGTGCGGCTACGAGGGTGAGGGATTCCCGGTGGTCCGGGCCTTTGCGGGGGTCGGCATGGCCGCCCTGGACCCGTTCGTGCACATGGACCAGATCGGCGAAGTGGAGTACGAGCCGGGAGAGCCTCGGGGCACCGACTGGCATCCGCACCGAGGGTTCGAGACGGTCACCTACATGATCGACGGGAAACTCGCGCACCAGGATTCTCATGGCGGCGGAGGCCTGATCACCGACGGTGCGACGCAATGGATGACGGCCGGATCGGGAGTCATACATATAGAAACACCACCTGTCGATACCGTCTTGCGCGGCGGAACGTTCCACGGCATTCAGCTGTGGGTGAATCTGCCGCGGAAAAGGAAGTTCACGCCACCGCGCTACCAGGCCATCGAAGGCGGCGACGTTGAGCTGCTCGCGTCCGCGGATGGTGGGGCTCTGGTTCGCCTTATCGCCGGTGAGATCGACGGCCATCGCGGGCCCGAAATCACCCATACGCCGATCACCCTCGCGCATGCGACTGTCCACGCTGGTGCTCAGCTGAACATTCCATGGCAGCGTGATCTAAATTCGCTGGTGTACGTTCTGGCCGGCCGTGGCGCGGTGGGTCCGGCCGGCCACCCAATTCACCAGGGGCAACTGGCGGTCATGGGTGCCGGGGACCGGATTACCGTCGTCGCCGACTCTGTGTCGGACAAATATCGTGGTACGGCTCTTGAACTGCTCATCTTGGGCGGTCGCCCGATCCGGGAACCGGTCGTTCACTACGGGCCGTTTGTGATGAATTCCAAGGCTGAAGTGATCGAGGCCTTCGAGGATTATGAATCTGGGAAGTTCCGTAGCATCCCGGCGAACGCGCTGGAGCCGCATCGCGGCGGTGGCACACTTGAGTGATGCAGTTAACGGCCAGCCGAGGTCCAGGCCGTCCCCCCGCCGCGAAAGCTGACGACACCCGCCGGCGCATCGTTGGTGCTGCCCGCGAAGTGTTCAGTGAACGCGGATATGACGGGGCGACGTTCCAAGCGATTGCTGTCAGTGCCGATTTGACCCGGCCGGCGATCAATCACTACTTCGCCAGCAAGCAGGCTTTGTATCGCGAAGTGGTGGTTCAGGCCAACGAACTGGTCGTCGCCACCGGTGTTGAACGGGCTCGCGCGGTGCAGACCCTGCTGGGGCAGCTGTGCACGTTCGTGATGGTGGCGAAGGAGGCCGATGCGTCCCATCCCGCCACCACGGCGTTCCTGGCCACGGCGGTGCTCGAATCGCAGCGGCATCCGGAATTGCGGCGCAGTGACCACGACGCGGTCGCGGCCACCCGCGAATTTCTGGACACCGCCGTTCGCGAGGCGATCCAGCGGGGGGAGCTCGAGGCGGGGGTTGACGCGTCTCAGTTGGCGGAGGCGCTGTTGCTCCTGCTGTGCGGCGTGGGCTTCTATGCCGGGTTTGTGGGCAGCTACCGGGACATGGAAAACATCCTGGACACGCTGTGCAAGATGATGGCCGGCACGCTGTGGAAGCCGCGGTCCTAGCGGAGCGGTCGCAGGCGTAATTGCTGGATTACTGGCCAATTGCCGGTGTAGGCCCGGTTGTAGCCCCAACGGTGGATCCGCTTGCCGTGACCTGGGCCACACAGAGTATAGGTTGCCTAACTTACTAGGTAGCATGGTTTGGTCATGACAGAACTTGATGAGGTCGACTCCCTGCGTAGTGATGGTGACAGCTGGACCGTCACCGAAAGTGTTGGCGCGACCGCATTGGGCGTCGCCGCCGCCCGGGCGGTCGAGACGGCCGGTGCCAATCCCCTGATTCGCGACGAGTTCGCCCCGATCCTGGTGTCATCGGCCGGCCCGGCGTGGGCCCGGTTGGTCGATCCCGACATCGGCTGGCTCGATGACGACCCGCACGGGCAACGTCTGCACCGGCTCGGCTGTGACTACCAGGCGGTGCGTACCCACTTCTTCGATGAGTACTTCGCCGCCGCTGCCGGTGCCGGGATCGGACAAGCGGTGATCTTGGCTGCGGGGCTGGATTGCCGGGCCTACCGCTTGAACTGGACGCCCGAGGCCGTGGTCTTTGAAATCGACCAGCCGAAGGTATTGGAGTACAAGGCCCAGATCCTGGAATCACACGGGGTGACCGCCGCCGCGACACGACATGGGGTCGCGGTTGATCTGCGTGAGGACTGGCCGGCCGCGCTGCTGCGCGCCGGATTCGACCGGGACCGGCCGACGGCGTGGCTGGCCGAGGGCTTGCTGCCATATCTGCCCGGCGATGCCCAGGACCGACTCTTCGAGATGATCACGGACCTCAGCGCGCCGCGCAGCCGCATCGCCGTCGAGTCGTTCACGATGAACCTGACCGGCAACAAGCAACGCTGGAATCGGATGCGCGACCGGCTGGGTCTGGACATCAACGTCGAGGCGTTGACCTATCGTGAACCGGGCCGCGCGGACGCGGCCGAATGGCTGGCCAATCACGGCTGGCAGGTGTACAGCGTGAGCAACCGGGAAGAGATGGCCCGGCTGGGTCGGCCGGTTCCCGAGGACCTGGTGGACGAGGCGATCACGACCACACTGCTACGAGTATCACTCGAGATTTCGCGATAGAGCGGAGGACGCGATGAGCACAATGCGCACCCACGACGACACGTGGGACATCAGAACCAGCGTCGGCGCGACCGCTGTCATGGTGGCAGCGGCCCGGGCCGTCGAAACCAGCAAGCCCGAGCCGCTGATCCGCGACCCGTACGCCAGGATGCTGGTCACCAACGCCAATGCCGGCGTCATCTGGGAAGCGATGCTCGATCAGGAGATGGTGGCCAAAGTCGAGGCCATCGATGCCGAAACCGCCGCCACCGTCGAGCACATGCGCAGCTACCAGGCGGTCCGGACGAACTTCTTTGACACCTACTTCGCCGACGCCGTCGCGGCCGGGATCCGGCAGGTGGTGATCTTGGCGTCGGGGCTGGATTCGCGCGCCTACCGGCTGGACTGGCCGGCGGGCACCACCGTCTACGAGATCGATCAGCCTCAGGTGCTGGCCTACAAGTCGGCCACCCTGGCCGAAAACGGGGTAACGCGGGCGGCCGAGCGCCGTGAGGTGGCCATTGACCAGCGCCAGGACTGGCCGAGTGCCCTGCGCGCCGCCGGGTTCGATCCGAGCGCGCGAACCGCATGGCTGGCCGAGGGCTTGTTGATGTACCTGCCCGCCGAGGCGCAAGACCGGCTGTTCACCCAAATTGGCGAACTCAGCTGCGCGGGCAGCCGCATTGCGGCCGAAACCGCGGGCAACCACGCCGATGAGCGGCGCGAACAAATGCGGGAGCGATTCAGAAAGGTCGCCCAGACACTCGGCCTCGAGCAAACCATCGACGTGCACGAGCTGATCTACCACGACCCGGACCGCGCGCTGCTCGGGCAGTGGCTCAACGAGCATGGCTGGCGGGCCACCGCCCAGAACTCCTGCGACGAGATGCACCGGGTGGGGCGCTGGGTCGAAGGCGTGCCGATGGCCGACGACAAGCAGGCCTACTCCGACTTCGTGACCGCGGAACGGCTGTAATGCCGCGCACCGCCGACGATTCCTGGGACATCGCGACCAGCGTCGGAGCGACCGCGGTGATGGTCGCGCTGGCTCGGGCCGCCGAGACCGCCAGCGAGGCCCCACTGATCCGCGACCAGTTCGCCGAGCCGCTGGTCTCCACCCCCGAACTGGCGGCGGTTCGCGAACAGGTCGCCGCCTGGTGGGCGCAGACCGATGACGACGATGATCCCGACTTCACCGTCGACTCCCAACAGATGACCGACTATCTGGCCGTGCGCACCCACTTCTTCGATAGCTACTTCATCGATGCGGTAGCGGCCGGGATCCGCCAGGTGGTCATTCTGGCGGCCGGTCTGGATTCCCGCGCCTACCGGCTGGACTGGCCGGGCGGTACCACGGTCTACGAGATTGATCTGCCCAAGGTGCTGGACTACAAGGAACACACCCTGGCCCGCCATGGCGCCGCACCGGTCGCTGCGCTGCGGGCGGTACCGGTCGACCTGCGCCACGACTGGCCGCAGGCGTTGCGTGACGCGGGTTTTCAGACGTCGCTTCCGACGGCCTGGCTGGCCGAAGGACTGCTGCCGTTTCTGCCGGCGGCCGCCCAACACGCGCTGTTCACCGCCATCGACGCCAACAGTGCGACCGGCAGCCGGGTGGCCGTCGAGATGTTCGGGGTCGACGAGGACGCTCGCCGAGCGGCCGAAGAACGGGCCCAAAGGTGGGCCCGGCAGCGCGCCAAACGCCAGGCCCGCGGTCAGGACACCTCGTTTGATCCCTTTGACCTGTGGTTCGACGACGAAGGCCAGACCGACCCCGCCGATTGGGTCGCCGCGCACGGCTGGACGACGGATTCGGTCCAGGCGGGCGCGGAAGCCCTCCTGCTGGGCCGGACGGCGCACTCGCAGGAAGGGCCGTTCGTCAACCGTTTCGTGACCGCGGGTAAGCCCTGACGAATCCGTCGACCGTTGGCGTTGTGCGGGCGGATGCTCGGATCCGGCACGATCTTTCTACTGCTGCGCTGGCCGGGTGACTAGGATCGCGGTTATCACCGGTGTGCGACCACGCGACGTCGCCTGGGCACCGCCGGAAGGGAAGGACAATGATGACCACCGAATCGGTTGCAGCCAAAGCTCAGGAGCGCGGAGCAAACGGAGCCGGCGGAGTTCGAGCCCCGTCCGACGATTCTAAGCCAACCGATGTCGGTGCCACCGTCGCCCGGCTGCGCCAGACGTTTGCCTCCGGGCGGACCCGCAACGTGCAGTGGCGCAAACAGCAACTGCTGCAGCTGCAAAGGTTGATGGAGGAAAACGAAGACGCCATCACCAAAGCGCTGGTCGAGGATCTGGACCGCAACCCGGTAGAGGCGTTCATCGCCGACATCGCAACGACCATCGCCGAAGCGAAGTACGCGGCCAAGAAGGTACGCAAGTGGATGCGGCGCAAGCACGTCTTGCTCGAAGCGCCGCAGTTGCCCGGCCGGGGGTGGGTGCAGTACGAGCCGTACGGCACCGTGCTGATCATCGGCGCCTGGAACTATCCGTTCTATCTGACGCTGGGGCCGGCGGTCGGTGCGATCGCGGCCGGCAACACCGTCGTTCTCAAACCCTCCGAAATCGCCGAGGCATCGTCGCGGTTGATGGCCGAATTGGTGCCCCGCTATCTGGACCGTGACGCGATTGCGGTGATCGAAGGCGACGGCGCGGTGAGCCAGGAGCTGATTGGGCAGGGCCTGGATCGGGTGATGTTCACCGGCGGCACCGAGATCGGCCGCAAGGTCTACGAAGGCGCCGCGCCGCATCTGACCCCGGTCACCCTCGAACTCGGCGGCAAGAGCCCGGTGATCGTCGCCGCCGACGCCGACATCGATGTCGCGGCCAAGCGGATCGCCTGGATCAAACTCCTCAACGGCGGCCAGACCTGTGTTGCTCCCGACTACGTGCTGGCTGACGCAACGATTCGGAACGAACTCGTGGGCAAGATCGGCGCCGCCGTCACCAAATTCCGCTCCCAAGACGACCCCGACGGGCTGCGGATCGTCAACCGGCGGCAGTTCGATCGGTTGAGCGGCTACATCGCGGCGGCCGAATCCGAAGCCAAGGCCGGGGGTAAGTGCAAGGTTGAGGTGGGCGGCAAGTGCACGGCGGAGAGCCTGCGTATTCAGCCGACCGTGGTCGTCGACCCCGATCCGAGCGGTCCGGTGATGACCAACGAGATCTTCGGGCCGATCCTGCCGGTGCTCACCGTCAAATCGCTGGATGAGGCCATCGGTTTCGTCAACTCACGGCCTAAGCCGTTGTCGGCATACCTGTTCACCAAGTCGCGCGAAATCCGCGAACGGGTGATCAACGAGGTGCCCGCGGGCGGCATGATGGTCAACCACCTCGCCTTCCAGGTGTCGACGGCGAAGTTGCCATTCGGCGGTGTCGGCGCCTCGGGCATGGGCGCCTATCACGGCAAGTGGGGCTTCGATGAGTTCAGTCACCGCAAGTCGGTGTTGACCAAGCCGACTCGCCCCGACCTCTCCAACATCATCTACCCGCCCTACACCGAGCGGGCCTTCAAGCTGACTCGCAGGCTGTTCTAGCCTGACGCCCATGCCCAACGGCTTCGGCCTGGTGCCGGGCCGAACCCGACCGTGTCAACAGAGAGGAACCTGATGCCCGGAGTACAGGATCGCGTCGTCGTCGTCACCGGAGCCGGTGGGGGACTGGGCCGCGAATACGCGCTCAGCCTTGCCCGCGAGGGAGCCAGCGTGGTCGTCAACGACCTCGGTGGGGCTCGCGACGGCACGGGCGCCGGATCGGCGATGGCCGATCAGGTTGTTACCGAGATCCGTGAGGGCGGCGGTCGCGCGGTCGCCAACTACGACAGCGTCGCCACCGAAGACGGCGCGGCGAACATCATCCAGACCGCGCTCGACGAGTTCGGCGCCGTGCATGGTGTGGTGAGCAACGCCGGCATCCTGCGTGACGGAACCTTCCACAAGATGACGTCGGAGAACTGGGACGCCGTGTTGAAGGTGCATCTCTACGGTGGCTACAACGTCGTCCGTGCGGCATGGCCGCACTTTCGCGAGCAGAGCTACGGCCGGGTCGTCGTTGCCACCTCCACCAGCGGCCTGTTCGGCAACTTCGGGCAGACCAACTACGGCGCGGCCAAGCTCGGGCTGGTTGGCCTGATCAACACCCTGGCGCTGGAGGGCGCCAAGTACAACATCCATTCCAACGCGGTGGCCCCGATCGCGGCCACCCGGATGACCCAAGACATCATGCCCCCCGAGGTGCTCGAGAAGCTCACGCCGGAATTCGTCGCGCCCGTGGTGGCCTACCTGTGCACCGAGGAGTGCGCCGACAACGGGTCGGTGTTCATCGTCGGCGGCGGCAAGGTGCAGCGCGCCGCGCTGTTCCAGAACGACGGCGCGAACTTCCAGACGCCGCCGTCGGTGCAGGACATTGCGGCGCAGTGGGCTCAGATCACCGATCTGTCCGGCGCGCAAAAAGCCGGATTCAAGCTGTAACTATATGAAAGCTTGTGTCGTACAAGAGCTTTCTGGTCCGTCCGGCCTGGTCTACACCGAGGTAGACGACGTTTCAGATGGCGGCGGCAACGTCGTCATCGACGTTCGGGCGGCCGGGGTGTGCTTTCCGGATCTGCTGCTGACCAAGGGCGAATATCAGCTGAAGCTGCCGCCGCCGTTCGTGCCGGGGCTGGAAACCGCGGGTGTCGTGCGGTCGGCGCCCGCGAGGTCGGGCTTTCGGGTGGGAGAACGGGTTTCGGCGTTCGGCGTACTCGGTGGCTACGCCGAACAAGTGGCGGTTCCGGTTTCCAACGTGGTGCGCAGCCCGGCCGAACTCGATGACGCCGAAGCGGTGTCATTGCTGGTCAACTACAACACCATGTACTTCGCGCTGGCTCGCCGGGCCGCGATGCGGCCGGGTGAGACGGTGTTGGTGCTCGGTGGTGCCGGCGGAGTTGGCATGGCGGCCATCCAGATCGCCAAGGCGATGGGCGCCGGCCAGGTGATAGCCGTGGTGCACCGGGAGGGTGCGATCGACTATGTCGCCTCGGTGGGGGCCGATGTGGTGCTGCCCTTGACCGAGGGCTGGGTCGAGGAAGTGCACAAGCACACGCACGGGCGGGGCGTGGATATCGTGGTCGACCCGATTGGTGGCCCGGTCTTCGATGATGCGATTCGCGCGCTGGCGATCGACGGCAAGCTCCTGGCGATCGGCTTCGCCGCGGGCAGCATCCCGACGCTCGCGGTCAATCGCTTGCTGCGGCGCAACGTCGGCGTGCTGGGTGTCGCGTGGGGTGAATACCTCAACCGGGTGCCCGGTTCGGTGTACTTGTTCTCCTGGGGGCTCAATCACCTGGTTTCCCTGGGGCTGAGACCGCCTCCGCCGCAGCGTTTTCCGCTCAGCGAGGCGCAAGCCGCGCTGCAGAGTTTGGCCGACGGCGCCGTGCTGGGCAAGATCGTTCTGGAGCCGTAGCGGGTGCGGGCCGGCCCGTGCCGTCCTAGAACGCGCCGACGATGTCGCTGACCACCTCCTGGGCGGTTTCGGCCAGGACGATGACCTCGAAGCCCCCGGCGAGCGCCGCCACGGCCACATCCGCAGCGATCGGATAGCCTATGGCGTTGATCAGCCCGACGGGGTCACCGTTGACGAACTGCTGGATTCCGTCCAGGAACAGGTTGACGTTGTAAGACGGAACAGTGGTCAACACGGTGTTGATGATGTCGGCGGTCGGAAGCAACGCGGCATAGGTGTCGGCGGACACATTCGTGATGGCGTTGGCGATATTCGTGTTGGCCGCCTGGAGGGCGTCGATGAATCCGTTGATCGAGGCATTCGTGACGGTCGGCACGGCCGGCAAGGTCGACGGCACCGACGAACCGCCGGTCTGCGAAAAGTCCGGCAGCGAAAGGCTGGGCAGTGTCGCGGGAATTGCGCTGATGTCGTTGACGAAGGCGGTCACACCCTGTTGGGTGCCGTTGACCATGGCACCGGCGAAGTCCACCGGGTCGATCGGGGGAAGCAGACCAAACGGTGTCGTTACGTCGGCATACCCGGTCGAGTAGCCGTAATTGGGATCGCCATAACCGAGGTTGACCAGATAGGTGAGATTGGGCTCGACCAGATCCGCCAGCGGATTGCCGATCACCGGGATTTCCCGCAGCGGCTCCAGGATTGGCAGGCCCGGGTAGGTGATCATGTAGTAGTTCTCGAGGCCGTTGTTGCCCGGGGAGACCGGCAACTGCACCAGGTTGTAGCCCGCAGGAAGGTTGTTTGGATCCAGATCCGGGTAGTCGCCGTGGACGAATTGGATGCCGGCGAATGCGTTGAGGTCGGCCAACAAATTGATTGGGTACTGCGGGAAATCGGCGTATCCGTCGTAAAGCAGTGTGTACTGATTCAGCTCGTAGCCGGTGTTCGACGGTGTCCCTCCGTAGAAGTCCAGACCCAGCGCAGGCAGCGACAACCCGGGGAAGCGCGACAGCAGGCCGCCGTTGGGGGCCATCGGATTACCCAGCAGGGTGAAGGCGAGATTGTCGGTGTTCGGGCTGCCGAGTGCTTGCAGATTGCGCATCTCCAGCGAAGAGACGACGGCGCTTTGCGAGTAGCCCAAGACGTTGACGTTGTTGCCCAAGGTGATCAGGCCCTGCGGCCCGAACAGCGCGTTGTCCAGTATTTGAACGCCGTTGGCCACCGACGTGTTCAGCGGCAGATCTTTGATGGCGATGAGCGGATACAGCCCCTCAGGTGTGTTCAGCGGCAGCAATTGGGTGGGCACGCCGGGGATTTAGGGGGCGACGTTCTGCAGGTAATCCGGCGGCGGAATCGGCGTGCCGCTGCCGCCCATGATCAATGCGACGAACGGGTCGGCCAGGGCCGCGGGCGCCACCGCCGCACCGCCCGCCGCGACCGTTGAGGCCGCACCTCCGCCGAGCAGGGACTGGATGGGGGCGGTCAGCGCGTCCAGTGCACCGGAGATCGTTGCCGTATTGACCGCTTCGGCCCCCGCGTATGCGGTGCCGGCGGCAGCCAAGGTCCGGACGAATTCCTCATGAAATGCGGTCACGTGGCCGATGACGGACTGGTATTCCAGGGCGTACCCGCCGAACAGCTTCGCGGCGGCCGTGGACACCTCGTCGTCGGCGGCGGCAACCAAACTCGTCGTCGGCCCGGCCGCGGCGGCATTGGCCTGTGTCAGCGCCCAACGGATACCTTCCACATCTGCGGCCGCGGAGGCCAACAGCTGCGGCTGCGCCATCATGTACGTCATCGACGGGTTCCCTTCAGATACAGGGCTTTTCGCTTGGTCCGGCGCCGGTCGTCGCGCAGCTCGCCATGTTGTCGGGGCAAATCTGTCCGGTCGACCGCATCGTGTATTTCCCTGTGAGTGTTGCTGCGCGTTGTGCGTCAGATGTGTTGGGCCGGCCCGAACTGGGGTGCCGATGGGCTGCGGCTTGTCGAGTAGCTACCTGGCGGTTGTCCTACCCGGCGAGCGGACCTCTTTTCCGGTCGCGCCGCGACTCGCACCTCGGCCGAAGCGGCCAGGGACAGATTATGGCGCTACCGGGGCCCGCGTCCGGGTTTTGCGTTAACCGGGATGTCATTTCTGTGAGATTGAGCGGAAACATGGTGCGGCGAAGTCATGGAGGTGCGTGCCGGTGGGCCCGTGGCCGGTCTCAGGGGATGAGGGAGCCGATGTCTTGCACAGTCGTCTGCGCTGCCGCGGCGATGGTGAGGAATTCGACCGCTCCGCCGATCGTGAGCAACCCCACCGTGGCTGCGATCGGGTACCCGAACGCATCGATGAGGTTGCCCTGCAGGAGTTGGTCGAAGAAAAGTTGGGTGCTGTACAAGGGCAACGTGGTGACAACGGCAAGCCCGATGTCGGCGGTGGGTAGCAGCACCGCGTAATCGTTTGCGACCACCGCGGTCAAGGTATTCACCACCTGTGCCGGTGACGGCAGCTCTGACAACTTGCCCAGGATGTCGGCCGGGGTTGGCAGCATGATCTCGGGGGTCGGAATCGGTTGTCCGAACATGGCTTGCAGGTCGGCGGTGAAATCTTGGATCCCTTCCTGGGTTCCCGCGGCCAGGGCGTCCACGATGGTGCCCGGGCTGACGTCGGGGAACAAGCCAAACGGCGTGCGCACATCGGCGTAGCTGGTCGAGTAGCCGTAGTTCGGGTCGCCGTAGCCCAGATTGACGATGACCTTCAAGTCCGGCTGGATCAGGTTTGCCAGCGGGTTGCCGATCACCGGAATCGCTCGTAGCGTTTCTAGCAGCGGCAGATTCTCCGTCGGGATCACGTAATAGCTGGTGACGCCCGAGTAGCCCGGCGAAGTCGGCAATTCGATCGCGCTGTCGACCTGTGCCGCGGTGAGGTCCAGATATTTGACGTGTACGAAGGGGATGCCCATCACCGCATTGAGGTCGGCGATGAAATTCAGTGGATAGCGTGGGAAGTCGGCGAATCCGTCGTATTCGAGGGTATAAATCGCGGTTGGGTAAATCGTATCGGAAGGTGTGGCGCCATAGAACGTCAAACCGAGGCTCGGCAAGGATAGGTCCGGGAAGCGGGCCAGCATTCCGCCGTTCGGGTTCATCTCGTTGCCGACGAGCACAAAGTTGAGTTGGGATGCGGTCGGTGCGCTTGCCCCCAGGGCGGCGAGCTTTTGCATCTCCAGCGAAGCGATTATCGCGCTTTGCGAGTAGCCGAACACGGTGACGGTGTTTCCGGGGATGCTGAGCTGCGCCATGATCGCGTTGTCGAGAATGGTCAGGCCCTCCTCCACCGAGGCGTTGAGGGTCAAGCTCTTCACGCCGGTGAGTGGATAAAGCTCTTCCGGTGTATACAGCGGGCGCAAAATATCGGATGAGCGGACGAAAAGATTGTTGGCGGCTTGCACATACGATTCGTCGGGAATCGGAACTCCGGTGGGCCCCAAGAACAATGAGGTGAGGTTTGCCGTGAATGGCGGAATTGTGCTCGCGCTCGATACGGCCGGCGCGGCGCTGGGTATTCCCAGCGCGCCGCGAAGGGCGGCGAGGCTGGCGGCCTCGGTCTGCGCGTAGGCAACCCCCGCGGCGGCCAATGTCTGGGCGAATTCGCTGCGAAACGCCTCGACCTGCGCGAGGACGGCCTGGCACTCCTGGCCATAAACGCTGAACAGGTTGGCGATAGCCCCCGATACCTCGTCGCCGGCGGCCGCCAGCAGACTCAAGGTCGGGCCGGCCGCGGCCGTGCCGGCGGTGCGGATCGCCGATCCAATCCCGTCGATCTCGGTGGCGACCGAGGCCAGCAATTCCGGCTCAGCGAGCAGATACGACATTGGCCTCGTCCTTCCCGACGACCCAGGCTTTCTGGCCTGTTGCTGCCTTGCGAATTGCCGGCAATTCGCAATGGCGGCGGGGCGGTTTCAGTAGCCTAGCGGGAGCGAGAACCCCGGCGTCGCATTTTCGGGAGGAGTCTCGCCCCCGGGCTTTACCGCTGGTAGGCGGCTAGAAGTCGGTGACAATGGCGCCCAAGAGCACCAGGGCTTCAAGGCCGCCCGCCAGTCCGAGCAACGCCGCGTCGGCCGCGATCGGATACCCGATGGCGTTGATCAGTCCGATGGGATTGCCATCGACCGCCTGCTCGATCCCATCCAGAAATAGATTGACGTTGTAGGACGGAACCGTGGTGAGGCCGGCATTGATGATGTCAGCGGTAGGCAGCAGCTTCGCGTAGCTGGTTGCCAGGACGTCGGTGAAAGCGTTGGTGACAGTTGTGTTTGCCGTCTGCAGGGCATTGATGTAGCCGTCGATTGACGTTGGTGCCACCAAGCTGGCCGGCGGTGGCAACGCGATCGACGCTAGCGGATTGGGGATGTCCAGGAACAGGCGCGGGGTGGGTGGCGATGGCTGCGGTGCGACCAAATCGTATGCGGCATTGTGGAATCCCTGCTGAGTGCCGATGACCAGCTGTTGGGCGACCAACTTCGGGTCGACCTCCGGGAACAGGCTGAACGGTGTCTCGATGTTGGCCGGCGCGGTCGAGTAGCCGTACCGGGGATCTCCGTAGCCGAGATTGACGATCGTCGTCAGGTCCGGTTGCAGTAGATCTGCCAACGGATTTCCGACTACCGGGATGAACCGCAGCGGTTCCAACAGTGGCAGTCGCTCGGTATGGATCAGGTAATACGAGGTGTTGCCGGTGTAATCGGCAGACGTGTCCAGTTTGATCAGGTCGCCGGGCGGAAGGGTCTCGGGATTGATCGTCGGGGTATCGGTGTGCACGAACGCGATGCCCGCAATGGCGTTGAGATCCGACACGACGTTGAGCGGGTAGCGCGGGAAGTCGGCGAACCCGTCGTATTCGTGGGTGTAGATCGAGGTCGGATAGATCGTGTCGGCGGGGGTGGAGCCGTAGAAGTCCACGCCCAGACTGGGCAGGGTCAGCCCGGCGAAGCGCGATAGCAGGCCGCCGTTGGGGTTCATCGGGTTGGCCAGCAGTAAGAAGCCGAGTTGGTCGGCGGTCGGAGCGGTGCCGGGCGGCATGGCCGCAAGATTTTGCATCTCCAGAGAAGCGATGATCGCGCTTTGTGAATAGCCGCCGACGACGACGCTGTTGCCTTCGGCGATCTGACCCAGGATCGCGTTGTGCAGTATCTGGACGCCCTGGCTCACCGATATGGCCAGCGGCAGACTCTTCTCGCCGGTGAGCGGGTAGAGCTGCTCGGGAGTGAACAGTGCCTGACTTGTGGTGACACCGAATTGCGGGGTGATGTAGTTGAAGAAGTCCGCCAGGTAGTCGGGCCCGGGCAGCGGGTTCCCGCTGCCGCCCATGACCAACGAAACCGTGGGTCCCGTCAGTGGGGTGGTGGTGATCGAGGCGGACGGCGTGGCCGATGCCGCGGCATTGCCCCCTCCCAGCAGCGAATAGGCTTGTGTCCCAAACGCTTCTAATGCGTTGGAGATTGCGGCGACCGACGAAGCCTCGGTCTGGGCATAGGCCAACCCGGCGGCCGCCGCGGTCTGCGTGAACTGCTGATGAAACGCGGCGGCGTGGGCGACGACGGCCTGGTACTGCTGGCCGTAACCGCCGAAGAGGCCCGCAATCGCCGTCGAAACCTCGTCGGCGGCCGCGGGCACCAGCCTTGACGTCGGGCCGGCGGCCGCGGCGCTGGCGGCGTCGATCGCCGACCCGATGCCCTCGAGATCTGCGGCCATCGTGGTGATGGTCTCTGGTTCAACGAACACGTACGTCATGGGTTCGTTCGTCCTCCCAACAACCAGGGTTGGCAAGGGTGGCCCAGCTAGCCTAAGTCCGTCTCGCCGGTCTGTCGGGCGTTTGGCGCCGAGCGGCCACTAGAGATACAGACTCTGCAGATCCTGGGCGATCTCGGCCGCGGCTTCCATCACCGCGATGAACTCGATCATGCCGCCCAGCGCGCCCAGCCCGAACGTGGCGGCCAGCGGCAGTTCGATCGCGGCCCGGAGATCACCCTGCGCCAGCTGGCTCAGGAACAGGGTGAGGTTGTAGGCGGGCAGGCTGGTGACGAATCCCAGACCGATGTCCGCGGTCGGCAGCAGAACCGAGTAGCCGGTCGAGACGACAGAGGCAAGCGTGTTGGCGATGTTGATCGGCGTGGCCGGCGGCGGCGCGGGCGGCAGCACCGACTGCACGTACGGCGGGAATTCCAGCGGAGCGATCTGGGGTGTGGTGCTCAGCGCGGTCGGCAGGGCGGCGCCAAAGTCGTTGATGCCCTGGTGTGTTCCGGCGACCAGCGCATCGGCGACAACCTGCAGGGAGACGTCCGGGACCAGGCCGAATGGGGTGGGCACGTTTGCCGGGCTCGTTGAGTAGCCGTAGTTCGGTTCGCCGTAGCCGAGGTTGACCAGCACCTTCAAGTCGGGCTGGACCAGGGCGGCCAGCGGCTCTCCGATCACGGGGATCGCGCGCACCGGGTCCAGTAGCGGCAGATTTTCGGTGCGGATCATGTGATAGGTGCCCGTCGTCGGACCTTCGGTCGGCAGCAGCGTGGCCGAGGCGATCTGTTCGGGAGTGAGGTCCGGGTAGGTTCGGTGCACCGTGAGAATGCCGAACACGGCATTGACGTCGGACAGGAGGGTCTGCTGCACAGATAGGTGACAGCGGTTAGGCCGCCTGTTCGGCGGTCTGGGTCATGATGGTCTCGAATTCGATGGGCGTCAATCGGCTGAGTGCTGTCTGACGGCGACGACGATGGTAGGTGCGTTCGATCCAGGTGATGATCGCGATCCTCAGCTGTTCGCGGGTGTCCCAGGTTCGGCGGTTCAGGACGTTTTTCTGCAGCAGCGAGAAGAAGGACTCCATGGCGGCGTTGTCGCCGGCCGAGCCCACTTGGCCCATCGAGCCAAGCATGCGGTGACGAAACAGGCTCTGCTGCAACTTCCTTGACCGAAATTGACTACCGCTGTCGCTGTGCAGCACACAGCCGGCCACCTTCGCGGCGCGGCGAGCAACCGCGGAATCGATTGCGGCAACAGCGATGGAGGATTCCATCCGCTCAGCCATCGAATAGCCGACGATGCGGTTGGACCACACGTCCTTGATCGCGCACAGGTAGAGCTTGCCTTCCCGGGTCGGGTGCTCGGTGATGTCGGACAGCCACAGCTGGTTGGGGCCCGCGGCGGTGAAGTCCCGGCGCACGAGATCGTCATGCGCCGGAGCCCCCACTTTGGCCTTCTTCCCGCGTTTCTTCTTGCCGAAGACGCTGAACCAGCCGTTGGCGCTGCAGATCCGCCACACCGTGCGCTCCGCTACACAGAACCCGGCGGCCTTGGCTTCATCGGCCAGAAACCGGTAGCCGAATTCCGGGTCGTCGCGGTGGGCGTCGAACAGGGCGTTGGCCAGATGCGCCCGGTTCCACTCGGTGTCGGTCACGGGTTGGTCGAGCCAGCGGTAGTAGGGCGCGCGAGCGATGTTGAGGACCCGGCACGTCACCGTGACGGGGATACCGTCGGCGGCCAACTCACGGACGAACGGGTAGATCATTTTCCCGGAAGATGCGCCTGCGAGAGATAGGCCGCCGCCCGACGCAGCACTTCATTTTCATGCTCTAGCAAACGAATTCGCTTACGCGCTTCCCTCAGTTCGGCTGATTCGCTGGTGGTCGTCCCGGCCCGCTTACCGTCGTCGACATCGGCCTTCTTCAGCCACCCGTACAGCGTCGTGTAGTGGATCCCGAAATCCGAGGCAATCTGCTCCAACGGAACCTCGGGATCACGGTTGCGGGCGACCCGGACAACGTCGTCGCGGAACTCCTGAGGGTACGGCTTAGACACAGTGACATCCTTCCAGCCCAGCCCCGCAGGACTAGACACATCAGATGTCACCTATTCATGCAGCAGACCCGGACGTTGAGCGGGTAGCGCGGGAAGTCGGCGAAGCCGTCGTACTCGAGGGTGTAGGTCGTCGTGTAGTAGGGATTGTCCGGCGTCGCCCCGTAGAACGGCAGACCCAGGCTCGCGACATTGAGACCGGGGATACGCGCCAGGATGCCCCCGTTCGGATTCATCTCGTTGCCGGTCAGGATGAAATTGATCTGGCTGGGGTCGGGGGCATTCGGGCCCAGGGAGATGAAATGCTGCATCTCCAGCGAGGCGATGACCGCGCTTTGGGAATAGCCGAAAACCGTCACATGGTTTCCGGCATTGATTTCGTTCCAGATCGAGATGTCGAGGATTTTCAGGCCCTCTTGTACCGACGTCTGGAAGGGCAGGCTCTTGACGCCGGTGATCGGGTACAGCTGTTCGGCGGTGAACAGCGCCTTGGCGATCGCGCCGGGCGCAATGTGCTGAATGTAGAGCGTGTTGACGGCGTCGAGGTAGCTGGTCGAAGGAATTGGCGTTCCGGTTCCGCCCATGGCGATCGCGACGTAGTCGTTGAACACGGCCGGCACAGTCGGCGGCGAATTCGGCGAATAAAGTCCAGCGGTCGCTTCTTCTAGCAGGGCGGCGTTGTTGATTTCTTCGGCATTGATGTAGTAATTCGCAACCGTGGCCAGCCGCCGGGCGATCTGCGCGTGAAACGCGGCCAGTTGTGTGCTGATCCCCTGATATTTGGCGCCGAACGTGCCCAACAGTTGCGCGATGGCGGTCGACACTTCGTCGGCTGCCGCCGACAGGATCGCGGTGGTGGGGCCCGCCGCAGCGGCGGTGGCGTCACTCAGGGCCGAACCGATACCCGCCAGCTCAGTAGCCGCCGCCGCTATTGCCGGCGGTTGCGCAACTACGTACGACAACGCGCTGTCCCTCCTGGCAAGCGGGGACGGTTACTCACCCGCAATGCCGGTACCCGTTGAGCGTAAAGCGATTCCACGCTCGCGTTCGGGCTTTTGGAGCAATCAGCGCCGACCCGTGGTGCGTCAGCCGAGCAACGCGCTGCGCAGCTGGTGCCGGTCGGCTTCGGTGATGCCGGAGTCGGCCAGATAGCCATCCAGTGAGCCGAAAGTCTCGTCGATTGTCTGCCATGCCGCGGCCAGGTATTCGGGGCGGACGCCGAGGACGCCATCGGATAACCGGGCCTTGGTGAAGGTCACTACCTCGGGCGTCAGTTCGACGTCGGTGCGCTCTCGGATCATTTCCGAGATCCGGTCACGCAGCTGCGGCACCGCGTCGTTGCTGCGCAGGTAATCCGCCAGGATCACGTCGCGGTCCACGCCGACGGCTTCGAGCACCGTGGCGACCACAAAGCCGGTGCGGTCTTTGCCGGCAAAGCAGTGCGTGAGCACCGGGCGCCCCGCGGCCAGCAGCGTGAACACGCGGTGTACCGCGCGCTGGGCCCCGGTGCGCATCGGGAATTGCCGGTATTCGTCGGCCATGTAGCGGGCGGCGACCTGATCGATCGCCTCGCTGGATTCACCCGCGTCGCCGTCGGTCAGGAGTCGTTTGAACGCCGTCTCTTGGGGCGCGTTTTCGTCGGTGCCGGCTTGGTCGTCGGCGAGATCGGGAAACGGCAACAGGTGGACGTCGACCCCGGCCGGCACCTGCCCCGGACCGCGCCGGGCGACCTCGCGCGACGAGCGCAAGTCGGCGACGTCGGTGATCTTGAATCGGCGTAGGGCGGCACGGCCCTGATCGTCAAGACCGCTCAGCTCGCTGGACCGGAACAGCCGTCCCGGGCGCAGCACCGCCGTGCTGTCGGCAACGTCGCGAAAATTCCAGGCGCCCGGAAGTTCGGGACCGGTCTCAGCCATGGGAGGTGACCGCCGCCGCGAACGCGGATTTTTCCCGTCCGAGTTCGGCACGTGCGATGGATCGCATGTGCACCTCGTCGGGGCCGTCGAAAATTCGCATCGCGCGATGCCAGCTGTACAGCCGGGCCAGCGGGGTGTCGTTGCTGATGCCCGCGGCGCCGTGCACCTGGATGGCGCGGTCGATGACGTCGCAGGCCACCTGAGGGGCCACCGCCTTGATCATCGCCACAAGATGGCGGGCCTCCTTGTTGCCGTGCCGGTCGATCGTCCACGCCGCCTTCTCGCACAGCAGTCTGGCCTGGTCGATCTCGTTGCGGGATTTGGCGATCGCCTGCTGCACCACGCCCTGCTCGGCCAGCGGCCGGCCGAATGCCACCCGGTTGCGGGCGCGGTCCACCATGAGCGCCAACGCGCGTTCGGCCCCGCCCAGCGCTCGCATGCAGTGGTGGATGCGCCCTGGTCCCAGGCGCGCCTGCGCGATCGCGAACCCGGTTCCCTCTTCGCCGAGCAAATTGGTGGCCGGCACCCGGACGTTGTCGTATTCCACCTCGCAGTGGCCGTGCTGATCCTGCCAGCCGAACACCGGCGTCGACCGGGCGATCGTCACCCCCGGGGTATCCGTCGGGACCAGGATCATCGACTGTTGCTGATGGGCGGCCGCGTCGGGGTTGGTGCGGCCCATCACGATGAGGATCTTGCAGCGGGGATCGGCGGCACCCGACGTCCACCACTTGCGGCCGTTGATGATGTAGTCGGCGCCGTCACGCGAGATGGTGGTCTTGATGTTGCGGGCATCACTGCTGGCCACCGCCGGCTCGGTCATGGAGAAGGCGCTGCGGATCTCGCCGTGCAGCAACGGGTCCAGCCACTGCCTGCGCTGCTCGTCGGTGCCGAACATGTGCAGGATCTCCATGTTTCCGGTGTCCGGCGCCGCGCAATTGAGTGCCTCTGGCGCGATCTCGAGACTCCACCCGGTCAGCTCGGCCAGCGGCGCGTATTCCAGGTTGGTCAGGCCGGACTCGGCCGGGAGAAACAGGTTCCACAGGCCGCGCGCCTTGGCGTTGGCCTTGAGTTCCTCGACGACGGGCGGGACGGTGTGATCGTGCGGACCGGCGTCTTCGCGGTACTTGTCGTAATCCGCCTCGGCCGGAAATACGTATTCCGTCATGAAGTCGGACAACCGCTGGTGGTAATCGATGGCCTTGGCCGACATCGCGAAGTCCATTCCGCCACCATAGGACACGTGTCACGGCGCTGATTCTTAGGTCGTCAACGCGACACTTAAACGTCTGCCAAGACACCCCGTTGGGTATCGCAATGGTTTAAGTCTGGGCGGGGCTGTCGGCGGGTCCTGCCAGGGTCTGGTCATGGACGCCAGGGCTGCCAGGGACGAAGACGTGTTCGTGGGCAGCGAGGCGGTGCGGCGGGGGAGGCTGAGCCCGTATCGGCTGCGAACCGAATTCCGCGCCATCTACCCCGACGTCTACCTGCCCGCCCACGCCGCACCGTCGTTTCGAACGCGCTGCAAGGCGGCGTGGCTATGGACGGGCCGGCGGGGCGTGCTGGCCGGGCTTGCGGCCGCCGGGTTGCATGGCTCGGACTGGATCGGCGACGACGAGCCGGTCGAGTTGATCTGGCGCAACCCCCATCCCCCGGCCGGGGTGATCACGCGCAATCTGCGAATCGAGCCCGACGAGGTGACGCGTGTTGCCGGGCTGGCGGTGACCACGCTGGCGCGGACGGCCTTTGACCTGGGGCGGCAGCTACCCGGCGACGAGTCGGTGGCGCGGCTGGACGCGTTGATGCGGGCGACGGCGTTCTCCGGAGAGGATGTGCTGCTGCTCGCCAAGCGGTACTCGGGAGCGCGCGGGCTGCGGCGGCTGCGCGCCACGCTTCCGCTGGTCGACGCGGGCGCCGCCTCGCCCCGGGAAACCTGGCTGCGGATGGTCCTGATCGATGCGGGCCTGCCCGTTCCCGTCACCCAAATACCGGTGCACCAGAACTGGCGTCTGGTCGCAGTGCTCGACATGGGCTGGCAGACATACCAAGTGGCTGCCGAGTATGACGGTGACCAGCATCGCTTCGACCGCCGGCAGTATGCCCGCGACCAGTGGCGGCTGCGCAAGCTCGACGAGTTGGGCTGGATCGTCATCCGGGTGATCGCCGGGGACGCACCCGAAGACGTCGTCCGTCGGGTCCGCCAAGCCCTGGCCCGGCGGGGCCATCGCGAGACATAAGCGGTTGCGACTTGCTGCGGCGTGTTCGCGCAACCGCTTCAGTGTCGTGTCGGTCGAGGCGCACGATGAACCCCATGACTGAGAGCCGGCCGCCATTTCCGCCGTTCACCTTCGAAACCGCTACCCAGAAGGTCCAAGCCGCCGAGGACGCGTGGAATACCCGCGACCCGCAGCGGGTCAGCCTGGCCTACACGGTGGACTCGCGGTGGCGAAACCGCGACGAGTACGTCGTCGGCAGGGAACAGATCGTCGCCTTCTTGACCCGCAAGTGGCAGCGCGAACTCGACTACTCGCTGCGAAAGAGCCTGTGGAGCTTCGGTGAGGACCGCATTGCGGTGCGGTTCCAGTACGAGTCGCGTGATGCCACGGGACAGTGGTACCGCAGTTACGGAAACGAACTGTGGGAATTCACCCCCTCGGGGCTGATGGCCCGCCGCGAGGCGAGCATCAACGATGTGGCGATCACCGAATCGCAGCGACGCTTCTTCGGCCCGCGACCGGCCGCTGAGCACGGCCAAGAGATCCCGATGTGGTGAGTGGCCAGCCGGTGTGACGTGGCGGAAAACACAACGCCATCTTGTGGCGCCACAACACCTCGACCGGTACCGAAGGCCGGGTGAACGGCGCACCATCAAGCGTTGAGTTGATGCTTCGCGATCAGCTCCCCGTGGACAGCGCAAATCGGTGTTTCGGCTGGCACACGTTAAGGTAGCCAAGCGCGCAGCCGAGCAAAACGGCAGATGAATCGCGCCGGAGAGTTAGAGGAAGTAGACGCGCCATGACAGATCCGCAGACGACGGTGGGCGTGGTGGCCGAGTCCACGCCCGACGAGCGCCGCGTCGCGCTGGTACCCAAGGCGGTCGGCTCGCTGGTGAACAGCGGGGTGGCCGTGGTGGTGGAATCCGGCGCCGGTGAGCGAGCGCTGCTGCCCGACGATCTCTACACCGAAGCCGGCGCCACCATCGGCGATGCGTGGGCCGCCGACGTAGTCGTCAAGGTCGCACCGCCGAGCGCCGACGAGGTCGGCAAGCTGCGCAACGGGCAGACCCTGATCGGCTTTCTGGCCCCCCGCAATGCCGACAACTCGATCGGTGCGTTGAAGCAAGCCGGTGTCCAGGCCTTTGCGCTGGAAGCTATCCCGCGTATCTCGCGTGCCCAGGTGATGGACGCGTTGTCATCGCAGGCCAACGTGGCCGGCTACAAGGCCGTGCTGCTGGCGGCTTCGGAATCGACCCGGTTCTTCCCGATGCTGACCACCGCGGCGGGCACGGTGAAGCCGGCCACCGTCCTGGTGCTCGGCGTCGGGGTGGCCGGTCTGCAGGCGCTGGCCACGGCCAAGCGGCTGGGCGCCCGGACCACCGGGTACGACGTGCGTCCCGAGGTGGCAGACCAGGTGCGCTCGGTGGGTGCGCAGTGGCTCAACATCGGTATCGATGCCGCCGGTGAGGGCGGGTACGCCCGCGAACTCACCGACGAGGAACGTGCCCAGCAGCAGAAGGCGCTGGAGGCGGCGATCAGCTGTTTCGACGTGGTGATCACCACGGCGCTGGTTCCCGGCCGCCCCGCGCCGCGGTTGGTGACCGCCGCCGCCGTCGAGGCGATGAAGCCCGGCAGCGTGGTGGTGGACCTGGCCGGCGAGACCGGAGGCAACTGCGAACTCACCGAGCCCGGGCGGGTCGTGGTCAAGCACGATGTCACGATCGCCTCGCCGCTCAATCTGCCGGCGACGATGCCCGAGCACGCCAGTGAGCTCTACAGCAAGAACATCACCGCGCTGCTGGATCTGTTGCTCACCGACGGCAAACTGGCCCCGGACTTCGACGACGAAGTCATCGCGGACTCCTGCGTGACCCGCGGCGACGACTGAGAGGACTGCTCAACGATGTACGACGAGCTATTCGCCAACCTGGCGATCCTGGTGCTATCCGGGTTCGTCGGGTTCGCGGTCATCTCCAAGGTGCCCAACACCTTGCACACCCCGCTGATGTCGGGGACCAACGCCATCCACGGCATCGTCGTGCTCGGCGCGCTGGTGGTGTTCGGCGAGGTCGAGCATCCGTCGCTGGCGGTACAGATCATCCTGTTCGTCGCCGTGGTGTTCGGCACGCTCAACGTCATTGGCGGTTTCATCGTCACCGACCGCATGCTGGGCATGTTCAAGGGCAAGAAGAAAGTCGCGGCCGTCAAGGCCGAAAAGGCAGAAGGGTCCGCCGCCAAATGAACTACTTGGTGATCGGCCTCTATATCCTGGCGTTCTCGCTGTTCATCTACGGCTTGATGGGCCTGACCGGGCCGAAGACCGCGGTGCGCGGCAACCTGATCGCCGCGGTGGGCATGGCTATTGCGGTGGCCGCCACGCTGGTCAAGATCAGGCACACCGATCAGTGGGTGCTGATCATCGCGGGCCTGGTCGTGGGTGTCGCACTGGGTGTGCCGCCGGCCCGGTTGACCAAGATGACCGCGATGCCGCAGCTGGTCGCGTTCTTCAACGGCGTCGGCGGTGGCACCGTCGCGCTGATCGCGCTGTCGGAGTTCATCGAGACCAAGGGATTCTCGGCGTTCCAGCACGGCGAGTCGCCGACCGTGCACATCGTGGTGGCCTCGTTGTTTGCGGCGATCATCGGGTCGATCTCGTTCTGGGGCTCGATCATCGCGTTCGGCAAGCTGCAGGAGCTCATCTCCGGCGCGCCGATCGGCTTCGGTAAGGCCCAGCAGCCGGTCAACCTGCTGCTGCTGGTCGGGGCCGTGGTGGCCGCGGTGGTGATCGGTCTGGATGCGCATCCGGGCAGTGGCGGGGTGTCGCTGTGGTGGATGATCGGCCTGCTGGCCGCCGCCGGCGTGCTGGGTCTGATGGTGGTGCTGCCGATCGGCGGTGCCGACATGCCGGTGGTCATCTCGCTACTCAACGCCATGACCGGGCTGTCCGCCGCAGCGGCGGGTCTGGCGCTGAACAACACCGCGATGATCGTCGCCGGCATGATCGTGGGCGCCTCGGGTTCGATCCTGACCAACCTGATGGCCAAGGCGATGAACCGCTACATCCCCGCGATCGTCGCGGGTGGCTTCGGTGGCGGGGGCGTGTCCCCCAGTGCTGACGGCGGCGGTGACAAGCACGTCAAGGCCACCTCGGCCGCCGATGCGGCGATTCAGATGGCCTACGCCAACCAGGTGATCGTGGTGCCCGGCTACGGTCTGGCCGTCGCGCAGGCGCAGCACGCGGTCAAGGACATGGCCTCGCTGCTCGAGGACAAGGGTGTGGCGGTGAAGTACGCCATCCACCCGGTCGCCGGCCGGATGCCCGGGCACATGAACGTGCTGCTGGCCGAGGCCGAGGTCGACTACGACGCCATGAAGGACATGGACGACATCAACGACGAGTTCGCCCGCACTGATGTGGCGATCGTCATCGGCGCCAACGACGTGACCAACCCGGCGGCGCGCAACGACGCGTCCAGCCCGATTTACGGGATGCCGATTCTCAACGTCGACAAGGCCAAGTCGGTGATCGTGCTGAAGCGTTCGATGAACTCCGGGTTCGCCGGGATCGACAACCCGCTGTTTTACGGCGAGGGAACCACGATGCTGTTCGGTGACGCGAAGAAGTCGGTCACGGAGGTCGCCGAAGAACTCGAGGCGCCTAGACGGGCGGGTAGGCCGGTGGCGGGTAGCCGTTGCCGTCGGTTACCCCGCGTAAGCCCCACGTCAGGTAGTTGAAGAAGAACTCGATCTCGTCGCTAGCGTCGTAGTCAGGACTCGGATCCATTACTCCACCTCTCGACTCGCGACTTCGTCCGCTAGCGAGTCTAGCCCCAACCGCGCCGGTGCAACAGGCGGTGCAGCCGTTGCATAGACTGTCCAACCAGTTGATTGGTAAATGCCTGATTCTGTGGCCCGCCCGGCCCGGCCAGGCAGTGACGATAGCGAGGGCAAATGCCGTCCGAAACTGGACTTTCACGTCGTGAGGAGTTGCTGGCAGTAGCGACTAAGTTGTTTGCTGCCAGGGGCTATCACGGCACTCGGATGGACGACGTCGCCGACGTGATCGGGCTGAACAAGGCGACGGTTTACCACTATTACGCCAGCAAGTCGCTGATCCTGTTCGACATCTACCGCCAGGCCGCCGAAGGCACCCTGGGCGCGTTGCACGCAGAGCCGTCGTGGACGGCTCGCGAGGCGCTCTATCAATACACCGTCCGGTTGCTCACCGGAATCGCCGACAACCCCGAGCGCGCCGCGGTGTACTTCCAGGAGCAGCCCTATATCGCCGAGTGGTTTACCCCCGAACAGGTTGCCGAGGTCCGCGAAAAGGAAGCCCAGGTTCACGAGCATGTGCATGGCCTGATCGACCGCGGGATCGCCAGCGGGGAGTTCTACGAGTGCGATTCGCACGTGGTGGCGCTGGGCTATATCGGGATGACGCTGGGTAGTTACCGCTGGTTGCGGCCACACGGTCGGCGTACGGCCAGAGAGATCGCGGCCGAGTTCAGCACCGCTTTGCTGCGCGGGCTCATACGCGATGAATCCATTCGCAACCAGTCGCCGCTGGGGTCCTGAAACCGGCAGGTTCCTAGCCGGGGTTGATCGCCGGAAGCCTTTGCAGCACCGGCCCGATGGCATTGGTGACCAACGAAATGTCGGTGACGCCCGGTTGGCCCAGGAAGAAATTCAGATCCGTGTCCAGGGACGGCAGATACGGATAGGCATTCGGTAGCGCCGATGCCGGCAGCAGGCCAAGATCCACCGCCAAGGCGGTGGATCCGTGCACGGCCCCGATGACCAGATCGGTGCCGATCACAAAGGGGTTGGGTATCGGGAACAGCGTGGCCGGGGTGGGGACGTTCGCGTAATCCTGGCCGGATCCCCAATCCGAATAGCCCAGGTCCACCAGCACCCGCAGGTCGGGCTGGATGAAGTCGGCTATCGGGTTGCCGATGAAGGGGATGGCGCGAACCGGTTCGAGCAGCGGCAGGTTCTTCGTCATGAACATGTAGTAGGTGGTGTTGCCGGTGTAGTCGGGTGAGGTTGGCAGCTGGACGGCGTTACTGACGTCGAGATTCGGATACAGCTCGTGTTGGCCGAGGCTCATCAAGGTGTTGAGGTCGGACAGGATGTTGAGCGGGTATCGAGGGAAATCACTGGTGGGGTCGTATTGGGTGGCGTAGATGGTGGTCGGGTAAGGGGTGTCCGGCGGGGTCGGCGAGGTAAACGTCAAGTCCACGAAGGGGATATGCATTCCGGGGAAGCGGGTGAAGATCCCTCCGTTGGGGGTGGCTGGATTGCCGGCCAGCACGAAGGACAGGTCACTGGGGTCGGGTCGCATGCCGACGGGCAGGGCCATCAGGCGCTGCATTTCCTGGGTGGCCACCACCGCGCTTTGTGAGAATCCGAAATTGATGACGTGCTGGCCCCCGTTGATCTGCACGCTGAGTGCGTTGTTCAGATCGATGACGCCTTCGGCGACCGACTGATTGAGCGTCAGGCCCGAGGTGAGCGGCCAGAACTGTGCGGGATAAGACAGGCCCACCGAGGTCGCGCCGGGGAAGAAGGGCTGGATGAATGCGTTGTTGATGGTCGTCACGTACAAGGGGAACGGTTGCGGGTCGAAGGTTCCGCCCATGATCAACGCGAATTCGGGGGTCAGCGACGGCTCGTTTGGTTGTGGATTCGGTCCGGTGGCGATGTTGGAGCCGATATAGGTGTAAGCCGGGTCCCACAGCTGTATGAACGGCTCGCTGAATTCGCCCACCGCGTTCGTCAGTGCCTCGGCGTTGTCGACCTCCGCCTGGGCGTATATGCCCCCGGCATTGGCCAGCAGTTCGGTGAATTCGTCGTGAAACGCACTGGCCTGGGTCAGGACCGCCTGGGCCGACAGCCCGTAGCCGCCGAATAACTTCGAGACGACGGTGGACACTTCGTCGGCAGCCGCCGCCAAAAGGTTGGTCGTCGGGCCGGCGGCGGCCGAGCTGGCGTCGGTGAGCGCCGATCCGATGCCGCCGATGTCCGCGGCCGCCGTGCTCAAGAATTCAGGGATGGTTCGCACATACGACATATCGCCGCCTTCCCCGCACTCCGGGCGCTTCACCGTCGTTCAGAGACGACACTCAACCCGGTCATCACGCAACCTGAGTTCTAATGCGAGCGTAGAACGGTTCTAGTCGACAGTTGGGGCGATTTAAAAAAGCTTTTACGCCAATGGCACATTGCGCGCTTGTTGTCGGTGCGGCTGGAATGCGCGGCCGCCTCACACCGCGGAGGGAATCAATCCCAGGACGGAATCCATCCCAGGTCGCGAGCCACCGTTCCCAGGGCGCCGGTCAGCAGCGATAGTCCGGTCACGCTCGGCTGGCCCAGATAAACGTTCAGCCCGGGCGACAACGACGCCACGTAGGGGTAGGTGTCGGGCAGGTAGGACTGCGGCAACCATCCCTCATCCACCATGAATGCCTCCACCCCCTGCACGGCACCCTTGCCCAGGTAATAGCTCACCGCGAGCGGGTTGGGCAGCGAGAACATTGAGGCGGGGGTGGGGATGTCCGCATAGTTCTGTCCCGGTCCGTAATCGCTGTAGCCCAAGTCCACGATCACCCGCAGCGAGGGCTGGATCAGATCGGCGATGGGTGTTCCCACGTACGGGATCTGACGAAGCGGGTCGGTAAGCGGTAGATGCTGGGCCAGGACCATGTAGTACTCGGTATTGCCGGTGTAGCCGGGCGAGGTCGGCAGCTGCACCGCGTTGGCAACGGTGGGCCCGGAGCCTATGGCGTTCGGGTCCGATGTCAGGCCCGCGTAGTAGTGCTCGTCATAAAGGAAGCCCATTATCGCGTTCACGTCCGACACCACATTGAGCGGTTAGCGCGGGAAGTTGGCTATGCCGTCGTATTGGGCGGTGTAAATGGCGGTGGGATAGGGCGAATCCGGCGGGGTCGCGCCATTGAACAACACATCCACAATCGGGAGGTAAAGACCGTTGAAGCGTTCGAGGACGCCGCCGTCGGGGTTGTTCGGATTGCCGGTCAGCACAAACGACAACTGGCTGGGACCGGGCGGATTCAGCTGGCTCATGAAAGCGCGTATTTGGTTGGTGGCAATCGTGGCGCTTTGCGAGTAGCCGAAGACGACGGCGGTATTTGCCGGGTCGCTGAGTTGGGCACTGAGCGCATCTCGCAATATGGCCACACCCTGGGCGACGGATTGACCGAACGTCAGGCTGCCCAGATTGCTGGTAAATGGCCAGAGTTGCTCCGGCGTGAAGAGGACCTGTGTGCTGAACCCCGGGAAATGGGGATCGATGAAGAGATCTTGGACCGCCGTCACATACGTCGCGTCGGGCCAGGGTATTGCGGTGCCGCCCATGACGAACGCGACGTGGGTGCCCGCGGCCAGTGGGGCCGTCTCCGAAGTCCCCGCGGCGGTGCCGAAGGCTCCGCCCAGCAACGTCTGGGCTTGCGTGTTGAGCGCACCAAGCGCGTTGGAAGCTTCGGTGATCGCGTAGCTATCCCCCGCGGTCGCCAGCAACCGGGTGAACTCCGTTTGGAAAGCGCCGGCTTGCGCGACGACGGACTGGTATTCCTGGCCGAACATGCCGAACAGCTTTGCGATGGCTCCCGAAACCTCCTCCGCGGCCGCGGCCGCCACACCGGTGGTCGGACCCGCAATGGCGGCGCTGGCCGCCTTGATCGCCGACCCGATCCCGTCTAGGTCGGTTGCCGCGGTCGTCAACATCTCGGGCGCCGTGATCACATACGACATATCCGCGCCCTTTCTAGACCGGGGCCGCTCGGCTGGGCCGGGACAAACCCGGAACCGGCGGAGCTGAGGTACGCAACCGACAGTAGAGCGAATCCGCGGGCCAGCGCGGCATTTTCCGCAAGCTATTGCTAGTGCCACTCATGGACGCCACTCATGGAAAGACAGGTGGCGGAATCAGATGAAATATGTCTCCGAGGCCACCGCTGAGCAGCGATAGCAGCGTCACGCTCGGCTGGCCGAGGTAGAAATTCAGGCCCGGGTTGAGCGAGGGCATCCATAGGTAGGTGTCGGGGAAGGACTCCGGTCCCAACAATCCGGCTTCGACCCCGATTTCCACCGCGGCACCGTAGGGCGCTTGTAGGCTCCCCTTGAGCAGGTAGTAGCTGACGGCGAAGGGGTTGGGCACCGACAACAGTCCGGCCGGGGTGGGCACATCCGCGTAGCTCAGGCCCGGTCCGTAATCGGAGTAGCCCAAGTCGACGAGCACCCGAAGTTGGGGCTGGATCAGATCGGCGAGCGGTGGTCCGGCATAGGGGATGTCGCGAATCGGCTGGACCAGCGGCAGGTCCTGGGTCAGGTACATGTAGTAATCGGTGTTGCCGGTGTAACCCGGAGACGTCGGCAACTGGATCGCTTGTCCCGACATCAGATCCGGGTATTTCCCGTGCACGTGGAAGTACCCCATGATGGCGTTGATGTCCGACAGGATGTTCAGCGGGTACTGCGGAGCGTGCGCGATCCCGTCGTATTGCGCCGTGAAGATCGAGGTCGGGTAGGGGTTGGCCGCCGGGGTCGCACCGTTGAACGACACTTCCAGGAACGGGATGTAGAAGCCCGGGAAGCGGGCCAGCAGGCCGCCGTCGGGATTGTTGGGGGCGCCGACCATGATGAATGACAGGTCGCCGGGGTCGGGGGCACCGGTCCCCATCGCCATCAGCGCCAGGATTTCGTTGTTGACGATGGTGGCGCTCTGCGAGTAGCCGAACGCGACGACCTTGTTGCCCAGAGCCAGCTGCGTGTTGATGGCATCTTTCAGGAGCGTCACGCCTTGCGCGACGGACTGGTTGAACGTCAAGTTGCCCAGCCCGGGAGTCACCGGCCAGAACTGTTCGGGAGTAAACAACGCTTGTGGGATGGCTCCGGAGAACAGCGGCTGGATGTAGTTGTTGTTGATGTCCGAAACGTAGCCGGGCCCGGGCAGTGGGACGCTGGTGCCGCCCATGATCAGCGCGACTACCGGATCGGCCATCAGGGTCGAACTGACCGCGGTGAGGGCACCGGCGCTGCCCGCGCCTCCGGTGCCGATCGCCGCCGGCCCCAACAGCGACTGGATCGGTGTGGTGATGGCGGTGAGCGCGTCAGACACCCCGGCGGTTATCAGGCTCGCGTTCGCGGCTTCGGCTTGCGCATAGGCGGCTCCCGCGGCCGCCAGCGCGCGAGTGAATTCGGTGTGGCAAGCCGACGCCTGGGCGATGGCCGCCTGGTACTCCTGGCCGTAGGCGCTGAAGACCTTCGCGATCGCTGCCGATACCTCGTCCTGTGCCGCCGCCAGCAGGCCCGAGGTTGGGGCCGCGGCCGCCGAATTGGCCACCTGGAGCGTCGCGGCGATTCCGTTTACATCGGTGGCCGCCGACGCTAATAGGTCGGGCGCTGTGAGAACGTACGACATCTCCCCGTCCTTCCCCGCAATCCGGGCCCAGGCCCGGTCGATCAGGACCAACCCGGAACCGCGGGTATTAGGTATCAATCAGAGGGTAAAACGGTGTCGCCGTTAATTCCGGCGTTTGGGCAACCTCTTAGGGCTGGCCGGTTAGGGCTGGCCGGCCGGCTTCAGGTGCTTGTCGAGGAAGCGAGTTGATCGGCCACTACGTGTTCGAAGGCGTCGCCGAGATAGATGGCGAAGTGCCCCTCTGGATAACGGATGACCTCACCGCGAGGAGCCCGGGCGGCGTAGCGCAGGGTGGGACCGGCGGGCGCGACGGAATCGGTTTCGCACACGCAGAACAGGATTGGGCAGGCGATCTTGCGCGCGCTGCGTCCCGGACGGTAGCCAAGCACCTTGATCCCGATCCGGGCCGCGACCTCATTGGGCACCTGGGCGCCCTGCGGCATCAGGCCCAGGTAGCCCGGGTAGGCGTCCGGAGCGGTCATCAGGGCAACCTCGCCCGGTTTGCCCGCGGCGGGAATCATCACCGGCGGCCTGCCCAACCGGGATCCGATGAGGTCGCGCATCGACCGCGCCGTGACACGGATGGCCGTGGTCGGCGCGATCGCGAGCACCGAGGCGATGCCATCGGTGAACGGGCACTGCGCCACCACCGCGGCGATGCCCGGTAGCCGGGCCGCCGTCGCGATCACATGCCTGCCGCCGAAAGAGGTGCCCCACAGGCCGATCCGGGCCTGGTCGACCCCGTCGCAGGTGCGCGCGTAGGCCACCGCCGCCGCCCAGTCCTGCAGCTGCATTCTGATGTCGAGTAGCTGGCGGGGCTGGCCCTCGCTGTCGCCGAAGTTGCGGTAGTCGAACACCAGGCAGGCGTAGCCGGCCGCGCTGAACCGTTGCGCGTAGGCGTCCAGGCGCATGGTGCGAACCGCGCCCAGACCATGCGCCATGACCAGCATGGGCACCGGGCGCGCGGGGTCGGCGCCGGCGGGCCGGTAGAGCCACGCGCTGATCATCTCCTCGCCGCAGGGGAACCGCACGTCCTGGCGCTGTGTCATCGGGGCTCTCCTTTGCGGCAGGGGCCGACGGCGTCCGTCACCTCAAAGAATTATGGACTACTGTCTAGAAAATTTGCAGCGTTGCGGCGGGATGGAGGACACCCCATGGCGATCCGGGTTGCTCACGTCGGAACCGGAAACGTCGGGCGGCTGGCCCTGAGCGAGCTGGTGACCAACCCGGCGTTCGAGCTGACCGCGGTGTGTGTATCCACGCCCGAGAAGGTGGGCCGTGACGCTGGCGACCTCGCCGGGGTGGGTATCGAGACCGGGATCGCGGCGATCAACGACCTGGATGCGGTGCTGGCCACCGCGCCCGAGTGCGTCGTCTACTGCGCGATGGGAGACACCCGGCTGCCCGACGCAATGGCGGACGTGATGCGCATCCTGGCGGCCGGCAGCAATGTCGTGGGCTCTTCGCCCGGCTTGCTGCAATACCCCTGGGGCGTTATCCCCGACAAATACATTGCTCGGGTGCAACGCGTTGCCGAGCAGGGGAACTCGAGCATCTTCATCACCGGTGTCGACCCGGGGTTCATCAACGACCTCCTGCCGTTTGCCCTGGCCGGAACCTGTCAGCGCATCGAGCAGGTGCGCTGCATGGAGATCCACGACTATGCCTCCTATGACGGCGCAGAGGTCATGCACTACATGGGGTTCGGCAGATCCCTGGACGAGGTGCCCATGCTGCTGCAGCCGGGCGTGCTCGGCATTGCCTGGGGGACGGCGATCCGTCAGTTGGCGGCCGGCCTGGGTATCGAGGTTGACGAAATCACCGAGTCGTATCAGCGTGAACCGGCGCCGGAAGATTTTGAGATCGCGGTGGGGCCGGTGGCCAAGGGCACCCAAGCCGTGCTGCAATTCGAGATCCGGGGCATGGTCGACGGGCAGGCCGCCATCGTCATCGAGCACATCACCCGGCTGCGGCCCGACCTACGACCCGATTGGCCCCAACCCGCCTCCGGTGGAGGGTCCTATCGCATCGAAATCACCGGCGAGCCGTCCTATGCCGTGTACATCGTTCCGAGCAGCCGCAACGGCGATCACAACCACGCCGCCATCGTCGGCGCCGCGGGCCGCATCGTCAACGCGATCCCGGCGGTCCTCACGGCGACACCGGGCATCAGGACGACACTGGACTTGCCCCTAATCACGGGTAAAGGGCTGTACACGCCCATGGTCTCCAACTAACCGAAAGGATCACGACGGCATGGGACGGGTAGACGGAAAGGTTGCACTCATCAGCGGCGGCGCCCGGGGCATGGGCGCTTCACATGCGCGACTGCTGGTGCAAGAAGGCGCCAAGGTGGTGATCGGCGACATCCTCGACGAGGAGGGCAAGGCGCTGGCCGAGGAGATCGGGGACGCGGTGCGCTATGTGCACCTCGATGTCACCCAGCCCGACCAGTGGGAGGCCGCGGTCGCGACGGCCGTCGACGAGTTCGGCAAGCTCGACGTGCTGGTCAACAACGCCGGGATCGTCGCGCTCGGGCAACTCAAGAAGTTCGATCTCGGCAAGTGGCAGAAGGTGATTGACGTCAACTTGACCGGGACGTTCCTAGGCATGCGGGCGGCGGTCGAACCCATGACCGCTGCCGGTTCAGGCTCGATCATCAATGCGTCGTCGATCGAGGGCCTGCGCGGCGCTCCGGCGGTACACCCCTATGTCGCGTCCAAGTGGGCGGTGCGCGGGTTGACCAAGTCGGCGGCCTTGGAGTTGGCGCCGCTGAACATCCGGGTGAACTCGATTCACCCCGGCTTCATTCGGACGCCGATGACGGCCAACCTGCCCGACGACATGGTCACCATTCCGCTGGGGCGACCGGCGGAGTCCCGTGAGGTGTCGACCTTCGTCGTGTTCCTGGCCAGTGACGATGCGTCCTACGCGACCGGTAGCGAATTTGTGATGGATGGGGGCCTGGTCACCGACGTGCCGCACAAGCAGTTTTAGCACTTGCTATAACCACGAGCATGCTGCGCAGTCTCGCGAATGTGGTTGGTTCCAGTCATGTCCTCACCGATCCGGACATATTGGCCGGCCGCAGCGTCGACCACACCGGCCGCTATCGGGGCCGGGCCAGCGCGCTGGTGCGCCCGGCTTCGGCCGATCAGGTGGCCGAGGTGCTGCGGGTGTGCCGGGATGCCGGGGCGCACGTCACCGTGCAGGGCGGCCGCACCTCGCTGGTCGCCGGGACCGTGCCCGAACACGACGACGTGCTGTTGTCCACCGAACGGATTTGCGACGTCGCCGATGTCGACACCCTCGAGCGCCGAGTCGCGGTGGGCGCGGGGGCGACTCTGGCGGCGGTGCAGCGCGCCGCGACCGCGGCCGGACTGGTGTTCGGTGTGGATCTGTCGGCGCGGGAGTCCGCGACCATCGGCGGGATGGCATCCACCAACGCCGGCGGGCTGCGGACGGTCCGCTACGGCAACATGGGCGAGCAGGTCGTCGGCCTGGACGTGGCATTGCCCGACGGTTCGGTGTTACGCCGGCACAGCCTGGTGCGCAGCGACAACACCGGCTATGACCTGCCAGCGCTATTCGTGGGAGCCGAGGGAACTCTCGGTGTCATCACCGCGCTGGACCTGCGGCTGCACCCCACCCCGTCACATCGGCTGACCGCGGTCTGCGGCTTCGCCGACCTCGAGGCACTCGTCGATGCCGGCCGGGTGTTTCGTGATGTCGGCGGGATTGCGGCACTGGAACTGATCGACGGCCGGGCCGCGGCGCTGACCCGCGAGCATCTCGGGGTGCCGGCTCCGGTGCCGGGGGACTGGCTGCTATTGGTGGAACTGGCCGCCGACCACGACCAAACCGAGCGGCTGGCCGATCTGCTCGACGGCGTACGGTTGTGCGGTGATCCGGCGGTGGGCGTGGATGTTGCTGCGCAGCAACGGTTGTGGCGCATCCGGGAATCCTTGGCCGAGGTGTTGGGAGTATATGGTCCGCCGCTGAAGTTCGACGTTTCGCTGCCCCTGGCGGCGATCAGCGAATTTGCCGCCGCAGCGGCGACGTTGGTCGCGGCGCACGTGCCCGAGGCGATTCAGCTGCTGTTCGGCCACATCGGCGAGGGCAACCTGCATTTGAATGTGCTGCGCTGCCCGGTGCCGCGCGAGCCGGCGCTGTACCAGGAGATGATGTCGCTCATCGCGCAGTGCGGCGGCAATGTCAGCTCGGAGCACGGAATCGGCAGCCGCAAGCGACCGTATCTGCAGATGTCCCGCGAGGACACCGACATCGCGGTGATGCGGGCCGTCAAGGCGGCGCTGGACCCGACCGGTTACCTCAACCCCGCGGTGCTGTTCGATTGATCCCGTTCAGCCGCCCTTGAGGCCGACGGCATGGCGCAGCTGGGCGAGGAACTGGTCGGCGTCATCGCTTCGAACAATGTAGTGCGAGATGGCAATTCGGATCGCTGTTGCCGCCTTGACGGCGGCGTTGGGGCCGGGCAACAACCGCTGCAGCCCTTCGCGCATTTCCGGGATCACACCCGACATCTGGGAGATGACGAGCTCCGGTTCGATGTCGACCATCCGCACGCCCCAGTAGGAATATTGGTAATCGACAATGAATCGTAAAGCGGCGTCGAGCTTGTCGACGCCCTTCAATCCGGCGGTGGCCTTGCTCAAGCCGCTTTCGAAGACTTGGCGCTCGTAGCGTGAAAACGTGGCGAGCAACTCTTCTTTGGAGGCGAACCAGCGGTAGAGCGTGGGGCGCGATACGCCCGCCTGGGCGGCGACTTCGGAGAGGCTGAGCTTGGTCTTGCCGCTGCGCGCCAGCACTTCGGCGGTGGCCGCGAGGATGCGCTGACGCGTCGACGTGTCGCCGTCAGTGGTGTCGATTGCCCCAAACGCCTGGCTCATGTCTGAAACCTTACGAAAGATCCGCGGGTGTCACCGATTTTGGCGCTGCTTTCCAACATCATCGGGCCCGCCGGCGCACCAGGACCGATTGCGCGATGGTGCCGACCGCACCTTGCTGGTCGAACAGGGTGCCCGCCGCCGTGCCGATTCCGTCGGGTCCGTAGCTGGTTTCGGCGCGAATGCCGATCCAATCCCCGGCCGGGATGCGGATCACGTGCACGGCCAGGTCGGTGTTGAGGAAGGTCCACTTGGTGATGTCCAGCTTGCTCCCGATGCCGTTGGCGCAGTCCGCCACCGCGAACAGCCGTTCTAGCGGCGTCATGGTCTCGCCGTTGACCAGATCCACGGTCGGCTTGATCCAGCATTCACCCGGGCCCGGGGCCATCGGCTCGGTGAGCCAGTGCCAGTCCAGGCTGTGCACGTAGTTGCGGTCCCAACTCATCGGCGCCAGCTTGCGGTTGCGGGCCTCGGCGAGCGGGCGGGGCGGCTGTTCGGCCGCGTGGCGGAGTTCTTGGGTGTCCAACTGGGCTAGGTCCTGTCTGCTAATTGCGGACGCGGTGGTAGGTGATGATGGCGGCCAGGGTGACACCGCCGAGGTAGGTCAGGGCGTATTTGTCGTAGCAGGTGGCGACCGCGCGCCAGTGTTTGAGCCGGTTGAAGCTTCGCTCGACGGTGTTGCGGTGCTTGTAGATTCGGCCTGAGAACCCCGGAGGCCGTCCTCTGTTGCGGCCTTTGGCTTTGCGGCGGGTGATCTGGTCGCTGCGCTCGGGGATGGTATGGGCGATCTTGAGCCGGCGCAGCTGTGCCCGCGTCGAGTCATGGGAGTACGCCTTGTCCGCCAGCAGGTGATACGGGGCGTATGAGTTGCTGCACCGGGCGGCCAGCAGTGGCCAAAGCATCGGATTATCACCGGCTTGACCGGCCGACAGTGCCAGGGTGACCGGACTGCACAGCTGGTCGGTCAAGGCGTGGATCTTGGTAGTCAGCCCGCCGCGGGAACGCCCAATGGCGTGGTCATCGGGCTCATCGAGATATTTCTTGTAATTCGACAGATCCCCCTGTGCGGCGCCCGGAGCGCGCTCCGGCTGCGTGTCGGTGGGCGCGCACACTGGTCGAATCGACCGACAACAGTGCGCCCAGGTCGGCGTCCTCGGCGTCGAGGTCAGAGGCGATCGCCGCGAAGATCCGCGCGTAGATGCCATCGACCGACCAGCGTAGATGCCTCTCGGCCACCGATTGCCAGGGACCGAAGTGCTCGGGCAGGTCACACCACGGAGATCCCGTACGGTAACGCCAGATAATGCCCTCCAGAGTACGTCGATGATCGTTCCACGGCCGGCCACGCCGCCGCCCCGCAGGCAACACCGCCACGATCAGCGACCACAAATCATCAGAAATCGCATGCGTCCGCATCACCCAAACAGCATCAGCCAAAACACCATTCACATTAAGCAGACACGCCCTAATCGCCATCCGCTGGCGCGGGCCACCGTCCGGGGCCGGCCATCGGGGCCTGGCGCGGCCAGCTCGGCGCTGACCAACTCGATCTGCTTGCCGCCGCGTTCGATCCGCGAACTCACCCAGAGGTCGCCGTCGGCCGGCACCGCTCCGATCAAGTCGACGACCACCCGGCTCAGCCGGGTGTCTTCACGCCAGGCGCATCGCTGCAGCGCTCGGACCAGCAGCGCCGACACCGGCGCGCCGTGTTGGATCGAGGCCGACCAGGTGCCGCGCACCAGGTCGGTCGCGGCAAACTTCTCGCCCAGCGGATCGGCGTCATCGATCAGCTCGTAGTAGGAGTCGGTCATATCACCACTCTTCCGTGTTGGGGCCGGGGCCGGGGCCGGTCAAGGCAGGCCGGCGCCGGGGGTGGCCACGGTGACGGCATCCAGCTGGGAAAGCCGGGTGCCGATCAGCCGCTTGGCATACGCGTCGGTGCTGGACAGCAGGAACAACGTGCGGCGCCCGGGCCCGCCCAACGCGCATGCGATGGCAACCCGATCACCTATGTCGATGCGGTCGGTCACCACCCCGCCGGCGACGATCCGCTCGAATTGGTGAGCCAGCGTCATGGCCGCCCAGACCGCGCCCTCGGCGTCGAGGGCGATGCCGTCGGGTGGTCCGTCCAGGCCCGCGGCGAAGACCCGGCGGTCGTTGAGCGCGCCATCGGCGCTGACGGTGAATGCGCTGAGCCGGCGGCCGACCGACTCGGCGACGATGAGCGTGTCGTGGTCGGGGGTAATGACCATCCCGTTGGGGAAGTCGAGGTCCTCGGCGACGACCTGTGCGCTGTTGTCGGTATCGAGCCGGATGATCACGCCGCCCGAGAAGGACTGGCACCCGATATAGGCGCGGCCCGCACGGTCGATCACCATGTCGCCGAGGTCGGCGGGTGCAAGGTCGCGCAGATCGGCGACGGTGACCACGGTGTCGCCGTCGTAGCGCAGGACCAGCCGGTCGTGCGCCGACGCAATCAACAGTGTCCCGTCGGGCCGGAACCCCAGCCCGCAAGGGGAGTGGCCGGGCAGCGGCAGGGTGGTCAGCGAGCCGTGCATGTCCGAGGTGTGTACGGCCTCGCCCAGCATGTCGGAGAACCAGAGCAGCCCCTCGAACCAGCGCGGCCCCTCGCCGAAACAGAAGCCGCGGGCCAGCGGGCTTACCTCTCGACGCGTGCCGTTACAAATCACGGCAAAAGTGTCATGCACTTTGGGTGTCGCTGTCAACGCGGGGCGACCCGGCGTCCGTGCTTTACAAACAATATCCAAAATGTCACGCTGAGCCGGGAGCTGACAGCGAGGTGAGCGCATTGACCACAGATTCTGAACAGGCCCAATGGTCAGTCGATGGCCTGCTCGAACTTTTCCAGGTGCGCGCCGAGGGGGTCGATCGGTTCACCGCCGACACTGGAATCGCCGGCCACGACGAGCGGCAGGTGGTGGAAGGCACCCAAGTGGTCGCGCAGGCCATCATGGCCGTGGCGAGCCGGTTCGAGGGCAAGTCGGTGCGCTCGGCGCACGCCGTTTTCTGCCGCGCCGTCATCGTCGGCCCGCCGCTCGAACTCGTCCTCGACGTCGTCCATGAAGGCCGTTCGACGGCCACCGCGATCGTCGCGGCCAATCAGAACGGCAAGCGCTGCTTGACCGTGACGGTGCTGGCCGACATCCCCACCGGGGATGTGATCAAGCATCACCTGCCGCGCTCACCGGTGGTTGCACCCGCCGGCGCCAACGTTTCGCACATGCCGATGGCCGGCCGGCAGTTGCGGCTCGTCGATGTCGTCGACGTCAACAGTCCCGACGAGGTGGGGCCGCCGGAACTGTATGCGTGGCTGCACTACGAACCAATTCCGGACCGCGACGACCTGGCCAAGGCGCTGATCGCGTATTTCACCGGCCATCTTGGGATTTCAACCACCATGCGGGCGCATCCGGGCATCGGCACCAGCCAAGCCCATCTGAGCGTGTCGACCGCGCCGATGACGATCTCGATCGCTTTCCATGAACCCGTGCGCTGGGACGGTTGGTTGCTCTACAGCCACGAGAGCACTCAGGTCGGCGCGGGAATGTCCTATGTGCGCGGCACGGTACACACCGAACAGGGCGCCCTCATCGCCTCGTTCGCCCAGGAGGCGCTGATCCGGCCGCTTCGCACCAGTGACACCTCGATCGATGCCCGGTCGCGGTTCTAGCGGCGGGAATATCGTTGCGCTTCATCATCACCCACCCGATGCACAGTCATCCCTACCACCCCGAACTCGCCTCCGGCGCCGGCGTCGCGGCCGTCGCGGCGGCAGCCGAGCGGGCCGGCTTCCACGGCTTCGGCTTCACCGACCACCCGGCACCGTCGCAGCGCTGGCTCGAGGCGGGAGGCCACGACGCACTGGATCCCTTTGTCGCACTGGGCTTTGCGGCGGCACAAACGACGTCACTGTGCTTGATTCCCAACATCGTCGTGTTGCCGTATCGCAACCCGTTTGTGGTGGCGAAGTCCGCCGCCACGCTGGACCTACTGTCGGGTGGTCGGTTCATCCTCGCGGTCGGCGTGGGTTATCTCAAGCGGGAGTTCGCGGCGCTGGGTGTGGACCATGCCGAACGCGCCGAGCTGTTCGACGAGGCACTGCAGGTGATCCGGACGGTCTGGACCAGCGACGACATATCCTTTGAGGGAAGCCATTTCAGCGCGCGGGGAATCACCGCGCACCCCCGCCCGGCCAGCAAACCCTACCCGCCCATCTGGGTGGGCGGTAACACGGCGGCAGCGCGCCGACGCGTCGCCGTCCACGGGGACGGCTGGTGTCCTTTCCTCGCGCCGGCACCGCTGGCGCAGACCGCGGGCACTGCGGCCATCGACTCGGCGGACCGGCTCGCCGCCGGTATCGACGATTTGCGCCGCAAATGTGACGCGGCGGGCCGGGATTTCTCCGCGATCGATGTCACCTTCACCAACTTCGACGGCGGCGGTCCGGCAAGCGCGGACTTCAATGCCGACGCCTATCTGGGGGGTTTGGAAAAGCTGGCGACGCTCGGGGTGACGTGGGTGCACGTCGGTCTGCCCGGTGACGGCCTTGCGCACGCGCTGGAATGTATCGACCGATTTCGCGCCCAGGTGATCGAAGCGGCCTGAGCCTGGCGCCCCGATGTGCCGGCTACCTTGCTGGCAACTCCGCGGTGACCTGCACTGCCCCTTCGTCGAAGCTCAAGAACCCTTTGATCGGAACGCTTTCCGGCGGCGGATCTTCGTAACTCTAGGCAATGTCAGGGGTGACCATGTCGCCGACGACGGCCGACCAGTAGGTCGCCACGCCCTTGTAGTTGCAGTAGCTGGAGGTCTGTGACCTCACCAGCAGGTCGGTGCGGACCAGCGCGGGCGCCACATACAGACGTGGTTGCAGCGAAGTTTCGAAGACGATCACCGTGTCCTGGGTGTTCACCAGCGTGGTGCCGGCCAGCTCGACGTGCAGCTGTCGCGTGGTCGGGCGGCAGTCGACGCGGTGGTAGGGGTTCGGCGGGTAGTGCACGAGTTGGCGGCCCTCTTCGAGCCACATGTCGACGGCATCCCACCGAACATGGACGAAGCCGGGCGCCGCGGTCTCGGGCTGAGTCGGTAGGTCGGCGATCTCGTCGGTGGGAAACACGTAGCGCAGCGGGTGGCCCCGCCGGTGCACCATCAGCGCGCGCTCGGTGTCGATTACCAGGCGCCCATTGCGAAATGCCTGGATACGCCGAGGATGTGGCTCGACGTAGACCAAACCATCGGGCACCGGCGGGCAGAAGCACCCGGCCGGATGCTTGCTGAGCGGGCCATGCCCGGCGGCCAGGCTCATGACGTTCCTCCTAGATCGGCGGTCCGTAACGCGGCCACGGTCTGCAGGTCGTGCAAGGCCGCGACTGTCAGGTCCAGGCCGGTGAGCGCGATGTCTGCGGCCTGCATGCCGCCCAGGCCGGCCACGATCGTGGTTGCGACATAGGCGTAGACGGCGGCTTGTCGATAGCGCAGCCATAGCTCTTCGCGGTCCAGCTCCGGCCCGCCGACGGCTGCCAATGCGCGGCGGTAGACGTCGAGCAGTTCGCGCTCGGTGACCCGACGGTCGGTGGTGGCCATGCCGGTGATCAGCGTGTAAGCGAGATCGCGGGCGGGGTGGCCGAGCCGGACCGCCTGCCAGTCGAGCAGACCCGCCGCGAGCGGGCCGACCGATGAGCGGAAATACCAATTACCCGGGTGCGCGTCGCCGTGCAGCACGGTGTGTCGCGGTGCGTCGATGAGTCCGGTGATCGCCCGGTAGTGCTCGAAGACAAAGTCGCGACCTGGCAGGAGCGCCGCGGCGTGCCCGCCCAACCTGCGCCACGAGGCCCGCAGCATGGTGGGAACCAGCGGCACGCTCGGATCACGCGAGGCCGCATACAGCCATCCAAATGGTCGGCCACCGCCGTGATTGAGCCGTACCCAGCACGTCGCGTGCAGGCGGGCGAGCAGTTCGACCACCAGGGCGGCCTGATCGTTGTTGAACGGATGCAGCGTGTCCGAGAAATCGCATGGCCCTTCGGCGGGAGCTGCCAAGTCTTCCAGGACAAGCACGAATCGGCCGGTCAGCGGATCGAACGCGCAGCCGTATGCCGTTGGCGCGTCGGGCGCTAACTCGGGGGACAGGTCGCGGTAGAAACTCACCTCGGTCTCGGCCAGCCGGCCCAGCTCGCCGATAAATCTGGTCGCGGCCGTAGCCGCCGCCATCTTGACGAACACCGACTCGGGAACGTCGTTGCCGCTCAGCGCTAGTCGGGCCCGCGACGTCGTCCCATTGCTGTCATCGAGCACCGACACCGAGGACACCCTGCGCCCCATGATTGCCGACAACGCCGGCGCATCCAGGTCGTCGATGCGGCGGGGGAATGCTCTGGCGTTGCGCAGCACGGCGTCGGTTGCCACCCGGCCGAGGCCACGACCGAGATGAGTGGCTAGGCGAGCCAGCGCGATCACCCTGTTCTCCGGCAAGGCACCACCCCTACGTTACAAATGCTGCAAACAGTGTAAATGCACGGCCCGGGTGCCGATGCGGGCGCGATGCCGCGTGCCTGCCGGAGTAGGAAGGAGCCATGGCGGGACCGGTGGAAGGCATCAAGGTTGTCGAGCTCGGGGTCTGGGTCGCGGCGCCGGCCGCGGCCGCCATTCTGGCCGACTGGGGTGCCGACGTGATCAAGATAGAACCGCCGGCCGGCGATCCGGGCCGGCTGTTCGGCCGGATGCTGGGCTGCGATCTCGGGATGAACCCGCCGTTCGAGATGGACAACCGCTGCAAGCGCAGCGTCGTGCTGGATCTGTCCACCGACACCGGCCGCGAGCTGGCATACGAATTGCTCTCCGACGCTGATGTTTTCATCACCAACGTGCGCCCGGCGGCGTTGCGACGGCTGGGGCTCGACTTCGCTGCGGTGTCCGGTCGCAACCCACGCCTCGTCTACGGGCTCATCACCGGGTATGGAGAGACCGGGCCCGACGCCGATCGCGCCGCCTATGACGTGGCTGCCTTCTGGTCGCGCGGTGGCCTCGCGCATCTGCTCACCCGGCCTGGGGGCACGCCGCCGTTTCAGCGCGGCGGCATGGGGGACCACACGACCGGCATGACCTTGGCCGCCGCCGTCTGTGCCGCGCTGCTGGCGCGGGAGCGGACCGGGACGGGCCAGCTGGTGGGCACATCGCTGTATGGCCAGGGGGCCTACACCGTGAGCTTTGACCTCAACACCTACCTGCTCACCGGTCAGCAGATCGCAATCGGACAACGTGAATCAATGGGCAACCCGTGCATGAACAACTACACCGCCGGCGACGGGCGACGATTCTGGATCGTCGGACTGGAGATCGACCGGCACCGGCCCGCCCTGTGTCGCGTCGTTGAACGCCCCGACTGGCTGACCGACCCGCGCTACGGCGATGCGCGCGGGCGTGCGACCAACGCGGTAGAGCTCATCGCGCAACTGGACCAGATCTTCGCGACCAGGTCTCTCGCCGACTGGACCGAGATCTTCGATGCTGAACCGGATTTCTTCTGGTCGCCGATCAACAGCCTCGAAGACATCGTCGCCGACGAGCAGTTCCATGCCGCTGGCGGCATCGTTGACGTGCCGGACGGGGCCTCGAGTGTGTCGATGGTGGCAACCCCCGCCGACTTTCACGGCACACCATGCACGCCACGTTCGGTGGCGCCGCAGCTCGGTCAGCACACCGACCAAGTGCTGGGTGAACTGGCGGCGCGCCGCAAGTCCTGACCGCGCGCGAGTCCGTGATGCATCGAGTCAAGATGCCTGCGAAACCTGGTTCATGCATCAGGTAAGGAATGCCCGCGAAATCGGGGTCAGGTGGTGGTCTTGCTTTTGATGCGGATGCCGGCTTTGAGGGCGGGTAGAGCGGCGGGTATGGCGGCGAGGTAGAGCTGTTCGGTCTTGTCTTTGGCGAGTCTGAGCAGGGCGGCTTGCAGGTCGGCGATCTGGTGGGCGATCGCGGCGGGGTTGAGGCTGTTGCGGTAGGTGAGCAGCTCTGTTTGTTGGGCCGCTGAGAGGACTCCGGCGGCCAGCAGCCGGTCCAGGGGGGTCTGGGGCTTGTCGTAGAGCCGGCGGCGGTGACCGTCGCGGCTGCAGCCGTAGCTGATGGGTTTGATGGTGGGGGTCAGGTAGTTGAGCCGGTCGTTGACCAGGTGCCACAGCCGGTTGAGCACGGCGCGTTCTTCGTCGGTGTCGTAGCGGTAGTAGAACCCGTAGCGACGCACGAGGTGGTTGTTTTTGGACTCGATGGTGGCCTGGTCGTTCTTCTTGTAGGGTCGTGAGCGGGTGAAGAAGATCTCCATGTCCGCGGCCCACTTGATGACCGCCTTATTGAGGAATTCGGTGCCGTTGTCGAAGTCCAAACCCGTTACCTTATAGGGATTTTAGTAATTCCGGTTTTGAGGGCGCCCAGGATGTGGGGGTGGGCGTTGTTGCGCACCGTGCGGGTGAACACCCAGCCGATGTGCATGTCGGTGAGGTTGACCGTGCGGGCGAACTCACCTTTCAGTGTCGGGCCGCAGTGCGCCACGGTGTCGCCTTCGAAGAACCCCGGAGATTCTTCGGCCTCATCGCCTGCTTTGCAGATGGTGATCGAGGACCGCAGCAGCGGGGAGGGTTTCGTCGTCGACACACCCGAGATCTGGTCGCGGGCCTTGGCGCCGCGCAGGTAGCGGTCGATCGTGGCGCTGCTCATCGCCAACAGCTCGGCACGCACCGCCGGGCCGTAACGGTCACGGCCGTCCACCAGTTCGCCGTGGCGTTCTAGAGCATCCAACTGAAGTGCCATGGAAGCGGCCAGGTACCGGCCGCACTGCCCGCCTGAGGCCGCCCACACCTTCTGCAACACCTTGAGCGCATCCTAGGAGTACTTCGGATTGCGTTGCCGGCGAGTCTGTTTGGCGACCTGCCGACCCGCTCCCGGCGGCGCGGCCGCCGCCCTCAACCGCCGCCGGGCGTTGTCACGCGACCAGCCGGTGACCGCCACCACCTGATCCAGAATCTGCCCCTTGTCCGCCTTCGGTGCCCCCACATACGCCCTGGCGAACTTCGCGGTGATCTCGGTCCGAGACGACATCGACAGCCCACTTCCCATGCCTGCTGAGGATCGACCGTTTCGCGGGCATTTTTACGTGATGCACCGAGGACGCTTCACGGGCATTTCTCGTGATGCTTGCCGCGGGGTGGATTTCCGCGGCCTGCGAAGATACTATTTGTCGGTGTTCGGCCCGGGCGAGATCGTCAGAGTGGACGAAAGGTCGGTACATCATGTCGGGACCGCTGAACGGATTGCGGGTCGTTGAACTGGCTGGGATCGGACCGGGCCCACACGCCGCGATGATTCTCGGGGATCTCGGCGCCGACGTGGTGCGCATCGACCGGCCATCGTCCTCTGCCGGGGGGGGCGCTGGGGCGGCGTGAAGGACGCCATGCTGCGCAACCGACGGATCGTGACCGCCGACCTGAAGTCCGACCAGGGGCGCGAACTTGTCTTGAAGCTCGTCGCCAAGGCCGATGTCTTGATCGAGGGCTACCGGCCCGCAGTCACCGAGCGGCTGGGCCTCGGCCCGCAAGACTGCGCCAAGGTGAATGACCGGCTGATCTATGCCCGGATGACGGGTTGGGGTCAAGCCGGTCCGCGCAGCCAACAAGCCGGTCACGACATCAACTACATCTCGCTCAACGGCATCCTGCACGCGATCGGCCGGGTCGGCGAGCGGCCGGTGCCACCGCTGAACCTGGTCGGCGACTTCGGGGGCGGTTCGATGTTCTTGCTGGTCGGCATCTTGGCGGCACTGTGGGAGCGGCACAACTCGGGCAAGGGCCAGGTGATCGACGCCGCGATGGTCGATGGGTCCAGCGTGCTGGTGCAGATGATGTGGGCGATGCGGGGGATCGGCATATGGAGCGACGTTCGGGGCACCAACATGCTCGACGGCGGTGCGCCCTACTACGACACCTATGAATGCGCCGACGGCGGCTATGTCGCCGTCGGCTCCATCGAGCCGCAGTTCTACGCGGCGATGCTGGCCGGGCTGGGTATGGATGCGGCGAACCTGCCCCCGCAAAACGACGTCGCCCGCTGGCCGGAACTGCGGGCGGTGCTGACCGAGGCGTTCGGCAGGTACGACCGCGATCATTGGGCCAAGGTGTTCGCCGATTCGGACGCCTGCGTGACCCCGGTGCTGTCGTTCGGCGAGGTGCACACCGAACCGCATATCGCCGAGCGGAACACCTTCTACGAAGGCGATGACGGCGGGCCGCAGCCGATGCCGGCGCCGCGGTTCTCACGCACCGTGCCGAGCCGGCCGCTCCCACCGGCCGCACCGCTGACGGACGTCGAAGCCGTCTTGAGCGACTCGGTATAGTCCCAACCAACCAGTAGGTTGGTTGATTTTGAGCGGAGAAATCAAGGAAGGGTTCGCATGGAGATCAGGGACGCCGTTGCCGTCGTCACCGGGGGCGCGTCGGGGCTGGGCCTGGCGACCACCAAGCGTCTGCTGGACGCCGGGGCTCAGGTTGTGGTGCTCGACATCCGGGGTGAAGACGTGGTTGCTGATTTGGGCGACCGGGCACGGTTCGCGGCGGCGGATGTGACCGACGAGGCCGCCGTCGCCAGTGCGCTGGATCTGGCCGAAACGATGGGCACGCTGCGCATCGTCGTCAATTGCGCCGGGACCGGTAACGCGATACGCGTGCTGAGCCGCGACGGCGTCTTCCCGTTGGCGGCGTTCCGCAAGATTGTGGACATCAACCTGGTCGGGAGTTTTAACGTGCTGCGGCTGGCCGCCGAGCGAATCGCCAAAACCGAACCCGTCGGCCCCAATGGGGAAGAGCGCGGCGTCATCATCAACACCGCCTCGGTGGCTGCATTCGATGGCCAGATCGGCCAGGCTGCGTATTCGGCGTCCAAGGGCGGCGTGGTTGGTATGACCCTGCCGATCGCCCGCGATCTGGCCAGTCACCGCATCCGGGTGATGACCATTGCGCCCGGACTGTTCGATACCCCGCTGCTGGCGTCTTTGCCCGAGGAGGCCAGGGCGTCGCTGGGTAAGCAGGTGCCGCACCCGTCCCGGCTGGGAAACCCCGACGAATACGGGGCGCTGGCTGTGCACATCATTGAAAACCCGATGCTCAACGGGGAGGTCATTCGTTTGGATGGCGCGATCCGGATGGCGCCGCGCTAAGGGCCGTTAATAACGATGAAAGCCCCCGCACAGGCGGGGGGCTTTCATCAATAGACGCGAATTGGTTATCGACGGAACCAACGACTGACGGCTGGTTCGGCAATTAGCAACCGTGCAAGCATGACCATGGTGTGCTCAGCTCGCCGTAGGGAGGGGGTGCCACTCTTCAACCTGCTCCGAGGTCTCGCCCTCCACCAGCATGTCGCCGTGGTAGATAGCCTCGAAGTCGGCCTTGATGACGTCGGCACTCGAGTCGTCGATCCACATGACACTGAGCGTAGAAGTCGCTATTAAGGAATCATTGAGTCACGATTCGGAAAATCGTGGCAATTCTTAACGGTGGGTAGGGTGCCGATGCCGAAGTGCTCGCCAGCCGCTTTGGGCGGGCCCGACGGTATGCCGTAACTCGGGGGCCTGGCCAGCGGTCGAGAAGTATCGGGAAGTAAATGTGTCGCTACTGGTGGCGCCGCCGGGCGTATCGCGGTTTGTCCGCATCTCGGTTTGTCTGCAGCGCGGTGAACCGTCGGGGCGTCGGGCCTCGTGACTACGGCAGGTGTTGTTTGACGCCCTTAAGTTATCGCTGATAAGTTACCGCGGATATGGTGCGGCCGCCCGGGACGGCTGCACTCGCGGTGGAGGGGACGCACGATGTTGCAGGGGATCGCTCGACTTGCCGTAGCAGCGCCGCGTCGAATCATCGGGGTGGCGCTGCTGGTTTTTATCGCAGCAGCGGTCTTCGGCATCCCAGTCGCCAGCAGTCTGTCTCCCGGCGGTTTCCAGGATCCCAATGCCGAGTCGGCTCGCGCCATCAAGGTGCTCGCCGACAAGTTCGGCCAGAGCGGTCAGCAAATGCTGATTCTGGTGACCGCTCCCGGCGGCGTCGGCACGGAGCGGGCGCGCGGTGGGCACCGACATTGCCGCCGAGTTGAACCACTCCCGACTGGTATTCAACGTGTCCTCGCCGTGGACGGGGCCGTCGGCTGATCCCAAGAGTGCTCCCGACTTGGTGAGCAAGGACGGCAAGTCCGGACTGATTGTGTTCAACATCAAAGGCGGCGAAAGCAACGCGCAGAAAAATGCGCAGACCCTCGCCGACGAGATCGTTCACGATCGCGACGGCGTCACCGTCCGCGCCGGTGGTTCGGCGATGGAGTACGCGCAGATCAACAAGCAGAATCAGGACGACCTGCTGGTCATGGAGTTGATCGCGATTCCGCTCAGCTTCCTGGTGCTGGTCTGGGTATTCGGCGGGCTGCTGGCGGCCGCGTTGCCGATGGCGCTGGGTGCGCTGGCCGTCGTCGGTTCGATGTCGGTCTTGAGGCCGGTGACGTTCACGACGGACGTCTCGATCTTTGCCCTCAACCTCAGCACGGCGCTGGGGTTGGCGTTGGCCATCGACTACACGCTGCTGATCATCAGTCGCTATCGTGACGAGCTCGCCGAGGGCAGCTCACGCCAGGAAGCTCTGGTCCGGACCATGGCGACTTCCGGCCGCACGGTGTTGTTCTCGGCGGTCACCGTCGCGCTGTCGATGTCGGCGACCGTGGCTTTTCCCATGTACTTCTTGAAATCGTTCGCCTACGCCGGCGTGGCCACGGTGGCCTTTGTCGCGACGGCGTCGATCGTGGTGACACCGGCCGCGATCGTGTTGCTGGGGCCGCGGCTGGATGCCTTGAATGTGCACCGGCTGGCGCGCCGGATGTTGGGTCGTCCGGAACCCCAGCACAAGCCGGTAGATCAACTGTTCTGGTATCGGTCGACCAAATTCGTGATCGCCGGGCGCTTCCGGTCGGCTTGGCTGTTGTTGCGGTGCTGGTGATATTGGGACTTCCGTTCTTCTCGGTGAAGTGGGGCTTCCCGGATGATCGGGTGTTGCCTGCCACGGCGTCCTCGCATCAGGTCGGTGACGAGTTGCGCACCAACTTCGCACACGATCTCGCGATGGCTGTTCCGGTGGTCGTGCCTGACGGGTGCGGTCTGGTCCCAGCCGACCTGGACGGCTACGTCGCCGACCTGTCGCGTGTGCCCGACGTGGCATCTGTGACCGCCCCCAGCGGGACGTTCGTCAACGGAAGCCGGGTGGGGCCGCCGGCGGGTGCTACCGGATTTTCCGATGGCATTGCCTTTCTGACCTTGGACAGCACCGCGCCGCTGTTTTCCCACGCCTCAGACATCCAGCTCAAACGGTTGCACCAGGTGACCGGCCCGGCCGGCCGGACCGTCGAGATGGCCGGTGTGGCGCAGGTCAACCGGGACAGCGTGGACGCGGTGACCGAACGACTGCCGCTGGTGCTGGGTCTGATGGCCGCCATCACCTTTGTCCTGCTATTCCTGCTCACCTGCAGTGTCGTGCTGCCCGCCAAGGCGCTGATCTGCAACGTGCTCTCGCTGACCGCGGCGTTCGGTGCGCTGGTCTGGATCTTCCAAGACGGTCATCTGGGGGCACTGGGCACGACCCCGAGCGGGACCCTGGTGGCCAACATGCCCGTGTTGTTGTTCTGCATCGCGTTCGGGCTGTCCATGGACTACGAGGTGTTCCTGGTCGCGCGAATTCGGGAGTACTGGCTGGCTTCGGGGGCCGCACGTCCGGCGACCCCGAGCCCGGCCCAAGCCCACGCCGCCAACGACGAGAGTGTGGCGCTTGGATTGGCACGCACCGGGCGGGTGATCACCGCGGCCGCGTTGGTCATGTCGATGTCGTTCGCCGCGCTGATCGCCGCGCACGTGTCCTTCATGCGAATGTTCGGCTTGGGACTGACGCTCGCCGTGGCTGCCGACGCGACGCTGGTCCGGATGGTTCTGGTGCCCGCGTTCATGCATGTGATGGGCAGGTGGAATTGGTGGGCTCCCAAACCCCTGGTGTGGCTGCACCAGCGATTCGGTATCAGCGAAACCGGCGCGGTTGGGGATGCTGACGCCGCCGCCACCGAGGCGGCGGACCGCCGCGACCGGCCGACCATCCCGGCGGCGCTGAGTGGTCGTGGATAGCGTGTCGATGGGACGCTTGCGACGTGCACGTGCGCCGCGTGGATCAGGTGACCTGCAGCGCCACGAGATCCTGGATGCGGCCACCGAGTTATTGCTGCAGACGCGCCAGGCCAGGGCCGTGTCGATCCGGTCTGTAGCCGAGCGGGTCGGGGTCACACCGCCGTCCATTTACCTGCATTTTCAAGACAAAGATGCGCTGTTGGATGCGGTGTGCGCCCGCTATCTGGCACGACTCGATGAGGAAATGGAGCGGGCGGCGATGGGCCACACCTGCGTGGTGGAGGTGCTGCGAGCCCAGGGCACGGCCTATGTGCGGTTCGCTCTGCAGACCCCGGAGTTGTATCGGTTGGCCACCATGGGTGAGTGGCGCTCGGGCAGCAACGTGGATAGCGCCCTGGACAGCTCGGCTTTCCGGCATATGTGCGCCTCGGTGCAGGCGATGATGGACGAAGGCATCTACCGCGCCGACGACCCCACCACCATCGCGCTGGAATTGTGGACGGCCGCTCACGGGGTGGCGGCCCTGTTGATTGCCAAGCCACACCTGCCGTTCGGCGATGTCGCGGCCTTTGCCGACCGCGTGCTGGGCGCAGTCCTGTGTGGCCACATGGTGGCGGGTCTAGGGCGTGTCTGCTTAATGTGAATGGTGTTTTGGCTGATGCTGTTTGGGTGATGCGGACGCATGCGATTTCTGATGATTTGTGGTCGCTGATCGTGGCGGTGTTGCCTGCGGGGCGGCGGCGTGGCCGGCCGTGGAACGATCATCGACGTACTCTGGAGGGCATTATCTGGCGTTACCGTACGGGATCTCCGTGGCGTGACCTGCCCGAGCACTTCGGTCCCTGGCAATCGGTGGCCGAGAGGCATCTACGCTGGTCGGTCGATGGCATCTACGCGCGGATCTTCGCGGCGATCGCCTCTGACCTCGACGCCGAGGACGCCGACCTGGGCGCACTGTTGTCGGTCGATTCGACCAGTGTGCGCGCCCACCGACACGCAGCCGGAGCGCGCCCGGGCGCCGCACAGGGGGATCTGTCGAATTACAAGAAATATCTCGATGAGCCCGATGACCACGCCATTGGGCGTTCCCGCGGCGGGCTGACTACCAAGATCCACGCCTTGACCGACCAGCTGTGCAGTCCGGTCACCCTGGCACTGTCGGCCGGTCAAGCCGGTGATAATCCGATGCTTTGGCCATTGCTGGCCGCCCGGTGCAGCAACTCATACGCCCCGTTTCGCCTGCTGGCGGACAAGGCGTACTCCCATGATTCGACGCGGGCACAGCTGCGCCGGCTCAAGATCGCCCATACCATCCCCGAGCGCAGCGACCAGATCACCCGCCGCAAAGCCAAAGGCCGCAACAGAGGACGGCCTCCGGGGTTCTCAGGCCGAATTTACAAGCACCGTAACACCGTCGAGCGAAGATTCAACCGGCTCAAACACTGGCGCGCGGTCGCCACCTGCTACGACAAATACGCCCTGACCTACCTCGGCGGTGTCACCCTGGCCGCCATCATCACCTACCACCGCGTCCGCAATTAGCAGACAGGACCTAGCCGGAGACGGCGGCCCCGGCGCGCCCGGCGGCACCGGCGGCGGTGGCGGCAATGGCGGCGCCGGTGCCAACAACTTTTCGGGCGGGTCCGCAACATCGGGGGGCGCCGGCGGTGACGGCAACAACGGTGGCGCCGGCGGCGACGGCGCGGCCGGCGGCAACGGCGGTAGCGGCGGCACCACCACGTCCAAGATCTCCAACGCCGGCTCGGGCGCCGACGGTGGCGACGGCGGCACCGGCGGCACCGGTGCGGTGGGCGGTACCGGCGGCAACGGCGGCAAAGGCGGCGACAGCGGTAGTGGTGGCTTCTTCACTCCCAGCCCCGGCACTGGCGGTGCCGGCGGCGACGGTGGCCATGGCGGTTCCGGCAGCAACGGGCAAGCGGGCGGTAGCGGTGGCCAGGGCGGAGCCGGCGGGAACGGCGGACTGCTGGCCGGCGATGGCGGCGCCGGCGGCCTGGGCGGCCAAGGCGGAGCGGCCGCAGCTGGTGCCAATGGCGGCGTAGCGGGCAACGGAGGCAACGGCGGCCACGGCCCATTTGGGGAAAAGATTCCCGCGGGAGGTAGCGGCGGCGATGGCGGCACCGGGGGCATCGGCGGTGACGGCGGGCTGGGTGGCGACGGTGGCGCCGGCGGACAGGGCGGTGCGGGCGGCCGCGCCGGTCTGCTGGCCGGTCTTGGCGGCGCCGGCGGCGACGGCGGCCTCGGTGGGACCGGCGGGGTGGGCGGCGACGGCGCACAAGGCGGCCTCGGCGGCAACGGCGGCGTGCGCAACAGCGACAACCTGTCCTACGACGGCATTATTGGCAACGGCGGAACCGGCGGCAACGGCGGAGTCGGCGGCCACGGTGGCGATGGCGGCGCCGGCGGCGAGGGCGGTTCGGGCAGCCTGCTAGGCGCCGCCGGTAGCGCTGGCAGCAACGCCGCCGGGGGCTCCGGCGGAACTGGTGGCCTGCGCGGGCAGGGGGGTGACCCCGGATCGACCGGGCGTGCGGGCACCGGAAGTGCGGGCGCCGACGGCATGAACGGGACCGACGGGGACCCCGGCGATCCCGGCGGCATGGCCTGATACCTGCCGAGTGCGCACCCCGCATAGTGGTTGATCAGGGTGCCGATGCCCGCAGTCGCGGGCTCGGGACCGCTGGCCGCCCGAACCAGGCGGTAAGCGCATCGAAGAGTCCACGGTCGGTGAGGTCATCTCCTACCCAGGCGACATACCCGTCGGGTCGAATCAACACCGCATCCGGAGAAGCGATCGCGCCTAGTACCGGAAGCTCCCAAACACCAGCATATTTCGCGTCAATCGGCAGGACTCGATGCTGCCATCCCGCGATGTCGAAGCGGCCGGGCTCAGCGAGGTTGAGCAGCACCGGCCGGGCCGCATGCAGGTAGGTGAAGACCCGCCGCGGGCCATCGGAGGTAGCCAGGTCCAGATCGGGCATGCGGCGACCGAGTAGCGGGTGTCCCCCACCGAGGTCATAACGAATGTCTAGCCCGGACATCATCGCGGCAAACCTTTTTCGCGGCTCCTCCATCATGAGGAGCTCGGAAATGGTGTCGCTCAACGCTTTTTTGCGGTCGTCCAAACGACGCAGCGCGACTTGGGCCATCGTGGTGCGTAGCACGCGAGCGGCGATCGGATGGCGTTCGGCATGGTAGGTGTCGAGAAGGCTTTCCGGCGACCTGCGATTGACCACTTGGGCCAGCTTCCATCCCAAATTCACCGCATCCTGGACGCCCGTGTTGAGGCCCTGCCCGCCGACTGGATCATGCACCTGTGCGGCATCGCCGGCGATTAGAACGCGTCCCTGTCGGTACATCGCGGCCTGCCGCGTCAAATCGGTGAATCTGGAAATCCAAGTGGGACTGTGAATCCCGTAGTCGGTGCCGTACACGGCGGTGAGCGCCGCGCTGAGATCGCCCAGGCTGGGTTCCCCGACGGCTTCGAGCTGCCGCTCGGTCACTACCACCCGTAGCGGACCACCGTCCGGCAACCTGGTGAAGCCGTGGACGCCGAGGGCGTCGTGGCGGACCTGGCCGAGGTTCGGGCCCGATTCAGACCCGACCGCCACCTCGACTTCGGCGATCAGCGAGCTCGTTGTCGGATCCCAGCCAGGGAAGTCGATACCAACCGCCCTGCGGACCAGGCTACGTCCTCCGTCGCACCCCACGACGTAGTCCGCACGCAATGGCGGGCCATCAGACAGCGTGAGGTCGACTCCGTTGTCGTCCTGGGTGATATCAGTAACTTCACATCCGCGATAGATCCGAACCCGCAGCTCGGCAACCCATTCGGCGAGGATCCGCTCAATGCGGTTTTGCCACAACGCCAGGCCATAGTTGTGTCGGGTGGGAAAGTCGCTGATGTCCAACGGGATTGCGGCGAATCGGGCGACCTGCGTGGCAGTACCTTGCGCGAGGAACCGGTCGGCGATGCCGCGCTGATCAAGAACCTCGATGGTGCGTGAATGCAGGCCGCCGGCACGCGAGCCAACCAGATCCTGGCTGACCCGTCGCTCGACGACGGCAACGTCAACCCCTACCAACGCCAACTCACCTGCCAACATCAGCCCTGTCGGTCCTGCACCGACAACCACCACCGCATGGTCAGCCATCGGTTCGAGCCCGTTTCGCGATCGATCCGGCGACGACGGCTTTGGCATTTCGCAACCCCCAATTCCCACAGATCCCGTTCTTGGCCAGCGATTTTGCGCCCCACCCCCGGTCTTGCCGCAAGCCCCCCAGTGCCCTATAAATTGAGAGTGGGAGGCAACTAGGGCTTGCCACTTTCCCTTGCCGTCAGTCGCGTCCAGCGGGTCATCGGGTAGCGGTGCCAACAATTGGGCGGGCCCGGGAGCGTCTCCACGGCCGGCGGCCGCCACGATGCGTGCCGATTGCCAGTGACCCGCACACACCGCTGGCTAGGGTGGGCTCTCGTGGAGCCGCGCCAGGATCTTGAATCGAGGAGCTTCGCCGGTACCTGGCGGGTCTATCAGCAGCAAGCGTTGGACGCGTTTGACGCTGACGTCGCCGGCGGGGACAACCGGTGCTATCTGGTCCTGCCGCCAGGTGCCGGGAAGACAATGATCGGACTGGAAGCGGCGCGCCGGCTGGGCCGGCGCACCCTGGTGTTGGTGCCCAACACGGCGGTACAGGCACAGTGGGCCGCCACCTGGGATGGACGCTTTCCCTCGACGGACCCGTCCACGGCCAGGTGTGGAACCGAGCGCGACCTGGCGTCGGCGATGAACGTGCTGACCTACCAGTCCCTTGCGGTCATCGACGACGAAACGGATTCGGCCGTCCGGCGAGAAGTGCTGCACAGCCGTGAACAGCAGGCCCTGTTGGAGCTGTTGCACCCGAACGGCAGGGCGTTGATCGAGCGGGCGGCAACGTTGGGCCCTTGGACGCTGGTGCTCGACGAATGCCATCACCTGCTGGCCACTTGGGGTGCGCTTGTCGCCGCGCTCGGGTCGGTCCTGGGCCCGCAAACCGCACTGATCGGGCTCACCGCAACCCCGGTAACAGAACTCACCGCCTGGCAGCACACCTTGCATGACGAGTTGTTCGGCACCGCAGACTTCGCGGTTCCAACACCCGCTCTGGTCAAGGAGGGCGACCTCGCGCCCTATCAGGAGCTGATCTATCTCACCGAACCGACGCCGGAGGAACAGGCCTGGGTGGCAACCCATCGGGCTCGCTTCGCCGAGCTCATACTGGCACTCATCGACCAACAGGTGGGCAGCATGTCGCTGGCCTCCTGGCTGCCTACCCGGATCGTGGACAGATCAACACGTGACGGCAATCAGATCGCCTGGTCGACGTTCGAACGCGCCGAGCCCGATCTCGCCCGCAGCGGTCTGCGCTTCGCCTACGACGGTCTGATTCCCTTGCCCGACGGTGCCCGCCTGCGCGAACAACACCGGGTTCCCCCCGATGCCCAAGATTGGGTCAATGTCTTGACCGACTTCAGCGTCGGGCACCTGCAGCAAAGCGACGATCCACGCGACGCGCAGGCACTTGCCGCGATCAAGCGGGTGCTACCCGGCTTGGGCTACCGGCTGACCAGTCGCGGCGTACGAGTGGCCACCTCCCCGCTAGATCGGGTGTGCGCACTGTCGGAGTCGAAGATCGCCGCCACCACACACATCCTCGACACCGAAGACGCCGTCCTGGGATCGGGACTGCGGGCGCTGGTGTTGTGCGACTTCGAATCGATGTCAGGCACCCTCCCGACGTCGCTGAAGGGTGCGCCGCTGAGCAACCAGTCGGGTTCGGCCCAGCTGGTCACCGCCATGCTCGCGGCGTCCGACAGCCGGCGGAACAGCCCCCTCAACGCGCTTTTGGTGACCGGCCAAACCTCCGCCTGCCCGGCCGCGATCGCAACACAGCTGATCGACTTCTGCGCCGAGTGCGGCCTGCTCGTGACCGCCGAGCCACTCGACACCCAACCCGCCCTGCGGACGCTGCGCGGTGGCGGCACCTTCACTCCCCGAACCTGGGTGGCGCTGGCTACCGAATACTTCCTGGCCGGACATTCCCGCGTCATGGTCGGCACCCGCGCACTGCTCGGAGAGGGATGGGATTGCGCGGCGGTCAACGTCAACATCGACCTGACGAGTGCAACCACCCAAGCTGCGATCACGCAGATGCGGGGCCGGGCAATTCGCGAGGACCCCAACGACGCTCAGAAAGTCGCCAACAACTGGTCGGTCTGCTGCTTCACCACCGAACATCCGTGGGGGGACGCCGACTACCTGAGGCTGGTCCGCAAGCACGACGGGTACTACGCGGCCAGCCCACAGGGGCTCATCGAATCCGGGGTAACGCATTGCGACCCGGCGCTGTCCCCATACGGTCCTCCGGCCGCCGATGCCCAGGCCATCACCGCGCGCGCCCTGCAACGCGCCACCCAACGGGCCGAAGCGAGGACCTGGTGGCGGATCGGCGAGCCCTATGAAGGTGTCGATGTCGCGACCATCCGAGTAAGAGCCGCGCACCCGTTTGGCGTCGCCGCACCCCGCATCGCGGCCTCGGCATTGACCCCGCCGGTACCGGGTCACCCCAGTCCGGCGCGGTTTGCCAGGGGTGCGCTTGCCGGCGTCTCGGCCATCGGTGCCAGTGCCGGCGCCGCCGTCACCGCGGTCAACTTCGGTCCGCTGGCGGGGGCCACCACCGCGGGCGGCATCATCGCAGCGGGCGCCGCACTGTTGGCGACGGCCGCCGCCGCCGAAAGTCGCCGCCTCGCCCACGCACCCAACGCTCTCGAGCAACTCGCCGCCGCCGTCGCGGATGGGCTCTACGCGGCAGGCGGCGCCGAAAGGGGGTCCGAAGCACTGCGGATCACTACGGATCAGGACGGATGGATCCGGTGCGAGCTGGGCGATGTGCCCACCGAGCAGTCTCGCCGGTTTGCCGAAGCCCTCGACGAGCTGCTCGCGCCGCTGACCGAACCGCGCTACCTGATCGGGCGCAAGATCCTCACACCGCCGGTCGGACGTTTCGCCCGGGGAATCTTCGCCGCCCGCGCCGCCATGGGGCTTCCGCTGCCCGGGGCGATCGCCTGGCACGCGGTACCGAGGTGGTTTGCCCGACGCAAAGATCGCAGGCAAAGCCTGGCCCAGTCGTGGCGACGTCACATCGGCCCGCCCCGACAGCTGCCGGCGGATTCACCGGAGGGCCAGGCGATTCTCGATCTGTTCCGCGGCGACAACCCGCTGTCGGTGACCACGCAGCTGCGCACGACCTGGCGGTGAGCCGGCGCCGTTGTCAGGTCTTGTCAGATCGAGCGCGTCCGATCACCGTGATTACGGGTGCGGTCACGGCTCGCCCAGCCGCCGTACCGCGGCGGCGATCCGCTCCTTGGTGGCGGTCAACGCCACCCGCACATGTTGGGCCCCCGCCGGACCGTAGAACTCACCGGGGGCCACCAGAATGCCGCGCTCGGCCAGCCAGGCAACCGTGTCCCGGCATCCTTCGCCGCGTGTCGCCCAGAGGTACAGGCCAGCCTCGGAATGGTCGACGCTGAACCCCGCGGAGGTCAACGCCGGCAGCAGCACCGCACGTCGTTGCGCATATCGCTCCCGCTGCTGCTTTTCGTGATCGTCATCGTCCAGGGCTGCGACCATGGCGGCCTGCACCTGCGTCGGCACCATCATCCCGGCATGTCTGCGCACCGCCAGCAGCTCGGCGATCAGTTCCGGATCCCCGGCGACAAAACCCGCGCGGTACCCGGCCAACGACGAACTCTTCGACAGCGAGTGCACTGCCAGCAACCCGGTGTGATCGCCACCGCACACCGCCGGATGCAGCACCGACAGCGGCTGGGCATCCCAGGCCAAGCCCAGATAGCACTCGTCAGAGGCCACGATGACGCCCCGTCCGCGCGCCAACTCGACTACCTTCTGCAGGTGCTCCATGCCCAGCACACGGCCGGTGGGGTTGCTCGGAGAGTTCAAATAGAGCAGGGCCGGCGATTGCGGGCCCAACTGAGTCAACGAGTCAGCCCGCTGCACCCGCGCGCCCGCCAGCCGCGCACCCACCTCATAGGTCGGGTACGCCAGCTCCGGAACCACCACCGCATCCGCGGACCCCAGACCCAGCAGTGTCGGCAACCAGGCGATGACCTCCTTGGTGCCGATCACCGGCAGGACCGCCGACTCGGCCAGCTCGGTGATGCCGTACCGGCGAGCCAAGGCGGCCACTGCGGATTCCCTCAGGCCAGCGGTGCCCGCGGTGGCGGGATAGCCCGGCGAGAAGGCGGCGGCCGTCAGCGCTTCTTGGACCAGCGGCGCGACGGGATCCACCGGGGTACCGACGGAGAGCTCGACGATGCCGTCCGGATGCGCCCCGGCCCGCGCTTTCGCCTCGGCCAACGTGTCCCAGGGGAATTCCGGTAGTGACGCTGAAACGCGCAAGCTGCGGCTCCGGGGATCTAGTGGCCCGCTCAGTCTTCTTCGCCCTGCGGCGGCAGATCCTTGACCACCTGGGGGTCGTTCTCGGTCATACCGACCTTGGCGGCGCCGCCGGGAGAGCCAAGTTCTGCGAAGAAATCTGCGTTGATCTGCGTGTACTGGCTCCACTGCTCAGGCACATCGTCTTCGTAGTAGATCGCTTCGACGGGACAGACCGGTTCGCAGGCCCCACAGTCGACGCATTCGTCGGGGTGGATGTAGAGCATCCGGGCACCTTCATAGATGCAGTCGACCGGGCATTCTTCGATGCATGCCTTGTCCTTGATGTCGACGCAAGGTTCGGCGATCGTGTACGTCACGGACGTCTCCTCAACGTGTCCTTTGAGTACTGCTTGATGTGGGCTGTTACTCGCCTGGACCCGGGCTTCTTCCGAGCCACGGTTAGGCCGAGCGTTCGGTTACTGATACTAGACGTTGCATATACAACACAACTAATTGGCACGCTCGTCGGGGTCCGCCGCCTATATGCACCTAGTTGCATAGCGCCCCGGGGTGCGATCTATGCTGCGCGGGTGGCACTACCACACGCGATATTGGTATCGCTGTCCGAACAGGCCGGCTCGGGCTATGAACTGGCCCACCGATTCGATCGCTCCATCGGACACTTCTGGACCGCCACCCACCAGCAGATCTATCGCACATTGCGGTTGATGGAGAGCAACGGCTGGGTGCATGCCAAGCCCGTGGTCCAGCACGGCCGACCCGATAAGAAGGTCTATTCGGTATCCGACAATGGTCGCCAGGAGTTGGCCCGCTGGATCGCTGAGCCACCCAGCCCGACCCGTCCTGGCCGCGCGAGCGCGCTGACCGACAGCAGCACTCGCGACATCGCGGTCAAGCTGCGCGGTGCCGTATATGGCGATAGGGAAACGCTGCGCAGCCAAGTCGCCGCGCTGCGCGCCGAACGTGTCCAGGCGCTAGACACCTACCGCGGAATCGAAAAGCACAGCTTTCCGGATCCGTCGGCACTCAGTGGCGCCGCGTTGCATCAGTACGTCGTGCTGCGCGGCGGAATCCGGGCCGAAGAAAGTGCCATCGAATGGCTCGGCGAGGTAGCTCAAGCACTCGAGGAGAAATGATGACCAGTCCCTACCCAAATCTGTTGTCTCCGTTGGATCTCGGGTTCACCACACTGCGTAACCGCGTGGTCATGGGTTCGATGCACACTGGATTGGAGGACCGGTCCAAGGACACCGACCGACTCGCCGAGTACTTCGCCGAGCGGGCCCGCGGTGGCGTCGGAATGCTGATCACCGGCGGGTACGCACCCAATCGCACCGGTTGGCTCTACCCGTTCGCCTCCGAACTGGTGACGCCGGCCGAGGCCCGGCGGCACCGCCGCATCACCGGTGCGGTGCACGACGCGGACGCCAAGATCCTGCTCCAGGTCCTGCACGCGGGACGCTATGCGTATCACCCCCTTTCGGTCAGCGCTTCCTCGATCAAGGCCCCGATCAATCCGTTTCGGCCGCGCAAACTGACCTCGCGCGGCGTGGAAGCCACCATCGCGGACTTCGCGCGATGCGCACAGCTGGCCCAAGAAGCGGGCTACGACGGGGTCGAAATCATGGGCAGCGAAGGGTACCTGCTCAACCAGTTTCTGGCACCCCGAACCAACAAGCGCACCGACTCGTGGGGCGGGACACCGGCCAAGCGCCGCCGATTCCCCGTCGAGATCGTCCGGCGCACCCGCGCCGCGGTCGGCCCCGACTTCATCATCTGCTACCGGATGTCGATGGCCGACTATGTCGAGGGCGGCCAGAGCTGGGACGAAATCGTGGCGTTGGCAACCGAACTGGAATCAGCCGGTGCCACGATCATCAACTCCGGTTTCGGGTGGCACGAGGCGCGAATTCCAACGATCGTCACCTCGGTGCCCAGCGGCGCGTTCGTCGACATCAGCAATGCGGTAGCCGAGCAGGTCAGCATCCCGGTGATGACATCCAACCGGATCAACATGCCTCAGGCCGCCGAGCAGATCCTGGCCGACACCGACGTGGCGCTGATATCGATGGCCAGACCGATGCTGAGCGACCCGGAATGGGTGCTCAAAGCGCAGTCCGGCCGGGTCGACGAGATCAACACCTGCATCGCGTGCAATCAGGCCTGCCTTGATCATGTCTTCGTCAAGAAGAAGGTGTCCTGTCTGCTCAACCCCCGAGCCGGACACGAAACGCTGTTGACGCTGTCCCCCACCCAACGTGCCCGCACCGTGGCCGTCGTCGGGGCCGGCCCCGCCGGCCTGGCGGCGGCGGTCGCCACCGCCCAGCGGGGCCACCGGGTGACATTGTTTGAGGCCAACGACTTCATCGGCGGCCAGTTCGACCTGGCCCGTCGCATTCCGGGTAAGGAGGAATTCAACGAAACCATTCGGTATTTCTCCACGATGTTGGCCAAGCACGGCGTCGACGTACGGCTGGCTACCCGGGCCACGGCCGACGAGCTGACCGGCTACGACGAGGTGGTGCTGGCCACCGGCGTGGCACCCCGGATACCGGCCATCCCCGGCATTGCGCACGCCAAGGTATTGACCTACACCGAGGCGATCACCGGCGCCAAGCCGGTCGGGCCGAGCGTGGCTGTCGTCGGCGCGGGCGGCATCGGGTTTGACGTCACCGAACTCCTGATCACCGAATCGTCGCCCACCCTGAACCTCAAGGAATGGAAGGCTGAGTGGGGCGTTGTCGATCCACAGGAGGCCCGCGGCGCCCTGACCACTGCGCTGCCGACTCCGGCAGCCCGTGAGGTGTATCTGCTGCAGCGCACCAAGGGGCCACAGGGAAAGCGCCTGGGCAAGACCAGCGGCTGGGTGCACCGCGCTTCGGTCAAGGCAAAAGGGGTTCACCAGCTCTCCGGGGTGAACTACGAGCGGATCAGCGACGACGGCCTGCACATCAGTTTTGGCCCGGACCGGCAGCGGCCGCAGCTGCTCGCGGTGGACAGCGTGGTGATTTGCGCGGGCCAGGAACCGGTGCGCGACCTGGAGACCGACCTGCGCAGCGACGGCGTTGACCCACACATCATCGGCGGTGCGGCACTGGCCGCGGAGTTGGACGCCAAACGAGCCATCAAACAGGGCACCGAGCTTGCCGCCCGCCTGTGATGGCTACCCGGCTACCCCATTTCGCCTACGGTGAAACTGCCCCAACCACGGCTCTGAACTGCGGATAGTTATAGCCGGCGAGAGTCCTCCGATACAAAGTTTGATAGGAGCAAACCCGCGGGGCCTGCTAGTCTTGATTCAAAGGCGGCAACCGCTGGGCAGATGTCGTCGCCGCGTTGGCAGTGCAATAGCTGGGGAAGGTGTCCACAAAATGAGGCTGTCGTTAACGGGACTGGGTGTCGCCGCTGGTGCTTTCGCGTTGTCGTTGAGCGTCGGCGCGGGGGTCGCATCCGCAAGCCCACTGGATACGGTCATCAACACAACCTGCAACTACGGCCAGGTGATGGCGGCGCTGAACGCCACCGACCCTGGGGCCGGCGCGCAGTTCAACGCCTCGCCGGTGGCGCAGGGTTGGCTGCATTCGTTCCTGGCGTCGCCGCCGCCGCGGCGCGCGCAGATGGCCGCGCAGCTGCAGGCCATGCCTGGGGCGTCGCAGTACGTCGGGCTGGTCGAGTCAGTCGCCTCGTCCTGCAACAACTACTGAGCGGATTAGGGCGTGTCTGCTTAATGTGAATGGTGTTTTGGCTGATGCTGTTTGGGTGATGCGGATGCATGCGATTTCTGATGATTTGTGGTCGCTGATCGTGGCGGTGTTGCCTGCGGGGCGGCGGCGTGGCCGGCCGTGGAACGATCATCGACGTACTCTGGAGGGCATTATCTGGCGTTACCGTACGGGATCTCCGTGGCGTGACCTGCCCGAGCACTTCGGTCCCTGGCAATCGGTGGCCGAGAGGCATCTACGCTGGTCGGTCGATGGCATCTACGCGCGGATCTTCGCGGCGATCGCCTCTGACCTCGACGCCGAGGACGCCGACCTGGGCGCACTGTTGTCGGTCGATTCGACCAGTGTGCGCGCCCACCAACACGCAGCCGGAGCGCGCCCCGGGCGCCGCACAGGGGGATCTGTCGAATTACAAGAAATATCTCGATGAGCCCGATGACCACGCCATTGGGCATTCCCGCGGCGGGCTGACTACCAAGATCCACGCCTTGACCGACCAGCTGTGCAGTCCGGTCACCCTGGCACTGTCGGCCGGTCAAGCCGGTGATAATCCGATGCTTTGGCCACTGCTGGCCGCCCGGTGCAGCAACTCATACGCCCCGTTTCGCCTGCTGGCGGACAAGGCGTACTCCCATGATTCGACGCGGGCACAGCTGCGCCGGCTCAAGATCGCCCATACCATCCCCGAGCGCAGCGACCAGATCACCCGCCGCAAAGCCAAAGGCCGCAACAGAGGACGGCCTCCGGGGTTCTCAGGCCGAATTTACAAGCACCGCAACACCGTCGAGCGAAGATTCAACCGGCTCAAACACTGGCGCGCGGTCGCCACCTGCTACGACAAATACGCCCTGACCTACCTCGGCGGTGTCACCCTGGCCGCCATCATCACCTACCACCGCGTCCGCAATTAGCAGACAGGACCTAGGCGCCTCCCACGTTTCGGGGGCCGCACACCACGTCACCTAGCGCTCGCGAGGGCTTCCGCGTTTATCGCTGACGTCTGAGCGCTAGGTGTCGCGCTGTTTTTGGGCAGCCGTAGCCGTTCTCATCGCGCCGTCGCCGCTGCGACCTCTCGTCAGCGTGATTGCGGATCTCATCCGGTGCCTGCGCAGTGCCGGGGTCGGGTCAGTCCAAAGCGGCCTGCTCGGCGGCGGCATCCTCCGCGAACTCATCGAAGATCTCGCTGAAATCCCACGCCTGTTGGCTCACTCCGCTGCTGGTATTCGACAGCTGCCCCACCGCTCCCGGGAAATCGCTATTTGCCGACCACATGGATAGCCCGCCGAGGTTGTTCTCATCGGCGAAAGCAGCCAGCTTTTCGGCGTCGGCGAGGGTAAAGACCTCGCTCGGATCGTCGTTGACGCCGATCATGGGTGTCACCTTGATCATCGCCCACGCGTCCTCGCTGGACATCGACGGATACAGCGTCATCAACTGGCCGTGGACGCTCTCGGCGGCTTGAATTGCGTAGTCACCCATCCTGCCCTCGTACTGCAGGCTGGGGTCGAAGTAGTCCATGGTCATGATGTTCACGCGGCCAACATCCACGCCATTGTCGATGGCGATCTGCAGTGCTTGCACCCCGTTGGAGGTCAGACCCGTCGGCATCACGGGAAGGGTGTAGGAAACCTGGACCGGGGTCCCGGCAGCGGCCTGCTCCGCCTGCAGCATGGCGATCGCCTGGGCCTGGTTGGTCAGTGCTGGAATGTTATACAACGCCGCACCCTCAATGTCGAAGTCCAACTTATAGATTCCGTAGGTGTCGGTGACCAATTGGTAGTCCGACGCTAGCGCGGTCGCGTTGGGAGCCGAAACAGCGAACGGCTGGTTGGCTGCGCCACCGAAGGAGATGGTTGGGTCGATACCGTTTTGCTGCATCTCGGCCATCGCGGAGGTAATCCACGGGTCGTCCAGCGAATAAAAAGTGCCCCAGGACGGATTGCCATCGGCACCGGTGACGATGAAGCCCAGTGTGAAGTAATCGATTCCCGCGTTGGCTGCACTCGCATGGTCGAACTTCGGCCAAAGTGTCATATCGACGTATGGAGAAAACTCACCCACCGGGGCACCTCCGCTGCTAGTACCGGTGCCGCCGGTGCCGGTACCACCGGTGCCGGTTCCGGTACCACCGGTGCCGGTTCCGCCACCGGTACTGGTGCCACAACCGGTACTGGTGCCACCACCGGTGCTGGTGCCGCCGCCGCTGGCAGGTTGTCCGTTAACCAGAACATTCGTCGGTTCGGAATAGGCGCCAGTGTGCATCGCTTGGAAGCCCACCACGACCGAACCACCTGGCTCGATCGTTTGCGTCCAGGACTCCGGGGTCAGGGCGTAGTGCGTGCCAGTCTGCGTGAGCTGCCCGCTCCACACGCTGGTAATGGATTCGTTTGCAGGCAAATCGAATTCCACCTGCCAGTCAGTCAGCGCGGTATCCCCGGAATTGCTGATCGTGTAGTTCGCAACGAACCCGTTGTCCCACTGCGATGTCACCGTGTACGTTGCGGCAACCTTTCCGTCGCCGACCGTGCCGCCGGTACCACTTCCACCAGTGTCACCACCATCGCCAGTGCCGGTGCCGCCACCGGTGCCACCCGTGTCACCGGTACCGCCCGTGTCACCGGTTCCGATTCCGGTTCCCCCGGTATCACCAGTACCGCTCCCCGTACCACCCGTATCACCGGTACCGCCGCTCCCGCTGCCAGTACCGCCGGTGCCAGTGCCACCGCCGTCGCCGGAACCACCGCCGCCAACGGATACTCCGTTGACGATGAGATTCGTAGGCTCCGAGTAAGACCCAGTCTGCGCACCCTGGAAGCCAACGGTGACCGACCCGCCCGGCTCGATCGTCTGTGTCCAAGACTCAGGCGTCACCGTGTAGTGCGTGCCAGTCTGGACGAGCTGCCCATTCCACACATTGGTAATGGATTCGTCTGCAGGCAAATCGAATTCGATCTGCCAGTCGCTCGCCGCAGTATCCGCCGAGTTCGTGATCGTATAGCGCCCGATGAAGCCGCTGTCCCATTGCGATGTCAGCGAGTACGCCGCCGCCACACCGCCGTCTCCGGTGCTGGCGCTATTGACTGCGGCGGTGGTAGCGGCTGCGCTACTCAGCGCGGCAACGCCACCACTTCCACCAAGTTCGCCACCGCCGGTCGCGGCAGCGGTCGTCGCACCGCTGGCGCCACCACTGCCGGCAGCGCCACCGCCACTGATTGCCCCGCCGTTGCCGGTTCCTCCGCTCATCACAGCGCTGGCGGTCGTGGTGTTGGTCGCAACAGCAGCGATGGAATTCGGGCTCACCGCCCCACCACTGGCGGCGGCCTGCCCGCTACTTGCGCCCTCGGCCGCCTGACCAGCGTTGCCGCCGCCACCGCTTTGCGCAGTCGAATCACCCTGCGCACCAACACCACCCATCAGTGATCGAAGGATGCGAGATATCGAGGAGATGTTGGCCGCTTCGGCATGCTCATAGGATGCCGCACTCGCCGCCAAGGTCTGCAGAAAGCGCTCGTGAAACGCCCCCGCTTGAGCGGTCGCCGTTTGATACTCCTGGGCAAACCCGCCGAACCAAGATGCGACGGCTCCCGAAACCTCGTCGGCAGCCATTGCGGCTACCTTCTCCGTCCAACTCACCGCCGAATTGGCCGCATTCACCGCCGAGCCAACGGCCTCCAAATTCGTTGCTGCCCTGATAAATAACTCGGGAGTTGCGATCAAAAAAGACATAATCCGTCCTTGCCGATCGGTGTGCCGCGACCCAGCTAGGTATTGAGAAGTGTTGAAGCGTCGATTGTTAACATCGACATTCTCAGCCGACAAGGCCCGGCGCACTTTTGTCGGTTATTCGACAAACTCGCCACATTGCCCGGGTTTACCAACACGACAACCGCCCGCGAGTGCCCCGACTCCGCGCTGCCCAAACAGCCACCCCGGCAAGCATCGCGCCAATCGGGGCAGACACTCAAACTTCCTGCACGGCAATGCCATCTACCTGCGGACGCCCGCCGCAGTCCAGTCGATCAGTTCCGATGAGTGAGATGAGTGCCGTTCCTGAGTGCGGTGCGCGAGAACACACATCGGCGACAAATGACACCGCACGCAATTGAGCTTTCTTCCGCCGAGCTCGTGATTGCCCAGCCGCGATGCCCGCTACGCGCGTTCGGCGCAGCGGCGTAGAAATGTCCGACGATATCCGCGGACAACTCTAATAGCTTGCGCGGCAGTATAACTCCACAGCAGTCGGCGCGGCGCCCATTAACGTAATCTCCGGAGGAAACCACCGGGTGCCGGCGACTCGCTAGGCGGCCAACGAAGCGTACGTTGTGGTGCGCTGGCGCGCCGGCCGACCGATCCCCGCGGCGATAGCCGCAAGTTCGGCAGCGGTCTTTGCCGATCCGTGTTCGGAACCGGCCATCCGCGAAATCGTCTCCTCCATCAGCGTCCCGCCCAAGTCGTTGGCGCCGCCGCTCAGCATCACTCGAGTGCGCTCGACACCAAGTTTGACCCAGCTGGTCTGGATGTGGGGAATGCGGCCGTGCAGCATGATCCGCGCCAGGGCATGCACCGCGCGGTTGTCGCGATGAGTGGGGCCCGGCCTGGCCGCGCCAGCCAGGTACAACGGCGAGTTCTGGTGCACGAACGGCAACGGCACGAATTCCGTGAACCCGCCGGTGCGGTCTTGGATATCGCGCAGCACATTGAGGTGGGCAATCCAGTGCCGCGGGCTGTCGACGTGGCCGTACATCATGGTCGATGACGACCGCAGCCCCACCTCGTGCGCGGTACTCACAATCTCGATCCACAGCGATGTCGGCAATTTGCCCTTGGTGAGCACCCAACGCACCTCGTCGTCCAGAATCTCGGCGGCGGTGCCTGGGATGGTGCCCAGACCGGCCTCACGCAGAGCGGTCAGCCACTCGCGGATGCTCAGCCCGCTCTTGGTCACACCGTTGGCGATCTCCATCGGAGAGAACGCGTGCACGTGCATCGAGGGCACCCGCGCCTTGACCGCGCGCACCAGGTCGGCGTAGCCGGTAACCGGAAGTTCGGCATCGATGCCCCCCTGCATGCACACCTCGGTCGCTCCGGCCACGTGGGCTTCCCAGGCGCGATCGGCGACCTCGTCCGCCGACAGTGAGTAGGCGTCGGCGTCGCCCTTGCGCTGCGCGAACGCGCAGAATCGGCAGCCGGTGTAACAAACGTTGGTGAAGTTGATGTTGCGGTTGACCACAAAGGTCACGTCGTCACCGACCGCATCGCTTCGCAGCGAATCCGCAAGCGCGGCAACAGCGTCCAAGGCGGGCCCGTCAGCGGTGGCCAGCGCAAGATATTCCTCGTCGGAACAGCCCGCGGGAGAACGCTCGGCGGAACGCAGAGCGGCCAGGACATCGGTGTCGATGCGTTCGGGACCACGGGCGGCCAGCTCGTGCACGTGTGAACGGACCGCATCCCAGTCACCGAAAGCGCTGTCGAGGTCGCTACGCGCCTCGGTGCAGCGTCCCTCTGTGTCGATCGCCGCATTGAGATCCACCCGACCCGACGACGCGACATCGTCAGGCTCCTGCCACGGCAGACCCACCGGGTTGACCTCACGTGCAAAACCAGTCGCCGGATCAGCCAGCGCCACAACATGTCTGCGCACCCGCGGGTCAATCCAGGCGCCCCCCGCCTGCACGTACTTGGGTTGCGCGGTCAACCGCTGCACCAGTTCGTAGCCCGCTCCCGAAGTCACGGCGGCCAGGTCGTCCAATGCGGGCCACGGCCGCTCGGGGTTGACGTGGTCGGGCGTCAGCGGCGACACGCCACCCCAGTCGTCGACACCGGCACCGATCAGCGCCGCACATTCATCTTGGGAAACCAGATTCGGTGGCGCCTGAATGCGCATTCCCGGGCCGAGCACCAGCCGGGCGACCGCGACCGTCGCCAGGTAGTCCTCGATTCCGGCGTCCGGAACCGCTGCCATTGCGGTGTGTTCCTTGGCCCGGAAGTTTTGCACGATCACTTCCTGGACGTGGCCAAACTCTTTGTTCAACTTACGAATCGCATGCAGCGTGTCAGCCCGCTCGGCCAGCGTCTCACCGATGCCGACCAGCAGACCGGTGGTAAACGGTATGGAAAGCCGACCGGCGTCGGTCAGAGTGCGCAACCGCACCGCCGGGTCTTTGTCCGGGCTGCCATAGTGCGCGAGGCCTTTGGTTTCGAACAGCCGCCGCGACGTCGTCTCCAGCATCATGCCCATCGACGGCGCAACCGGTTTGAGCAGCGACATCTCCGACCAGCTCATCACCCCCGGATTCAAGTGCGGCAAGAGCCCGGTCTCTTCAAGCACCCGGATCGCCATGGCCCGCACATAGGCCAGCGTGGTGTCATAGCCGCGCTCGCTCAGCCACTCCTTCGCCTCTGGCCAACGTTGCTCGGGACGATCCCCAAGGGTGAACAGGGCCTCTTTGCAGCCGAGTTGGGCCCCCCGCCATGCGATATCGAGGATCTCGTCCGGCTCCAGATACATTCCGGCGCCCTGGGCCCGCAGCTTGCCCGGGACGGTGACGAACGTGCAGTAGTGGCAGTTGTCACGGCATAGATGGGTGACCGGGATGAATACCTTGCGCGAATAGGTGATCGGCGGACCACCGCCCGTGCCGCGGCGTCCGGCCGATTCCAGACCAGCGTCACGCACTCGGGCCGCGCTGGCACACAGCTCAGCCAGCTGGTCGCCGCGCGCCGACATCGCGACGGCGGCCTCGTCGATGTTGAGCGCAACACCGTCTCGCGCGCGCCGTAGTACCCGCCGCAGCGCCGATGCACTGGGCTTGGGCGGAACGACGGGGCTGGGCAGGGCGGTGGGCTCCTGGCGCGAGGTCAGCGGCACGTTGGTGTAACTTCCCCACGCCCCGATTTCATCCGTGCGTCCACAATTCGAGCCTTGGCGGGTGCCATATGCGCAACAGTAGCGGCAGGGCCGGGCCGGCACTCGACGGACCAGCACGCGCCATGTGTTTGGTGAGTCCGGGGCGAACCGCCGCCGATCGCGATACGCTAGCAGCCAAGTAGGTACAGCAGGGGGTGTTACGCCATGTCGTATGTGGCCGCCGTGCCGGAGGCGCTGACGGCAGCCGCTTCGGATGTAGCCGGTATTGGTACAACTATCAGCTCGGCCAACGCCGCAGCGTCGGCTCCGACGACCGGAGTGCTCGCAGCCGCCGGCGACCAGGTATCAGCCCAGGTCGCGGCTCTTTTCTCGTCACATGGCGAGATCTATCAGCGGCTCAGTTCGCAGCTCTCGACCTTTCACGACCAATTCGCCGCGGCGTTGAACACCAGCGCCAACTCCTATGCATCCGCCGAGGCCAACGCCGCCAAGACCCTGCTGAGTGCGGTGAACAGCCCCGCCGAGAAGCTGCTCGGGCAGCCGCTGATGGGCCAGGGCGGCATCGTGGCCAACGCGGTGAGCCAGGTCCAGAGTGTTTTCGCGGGCGCCGGCTCCAACGCGCTGGGCGCCAACGCCAGCATGTTGGCGCTGGCGCCGACGGGCGGCGCCGCCACCGCGGCGGCCTCGGGCTCGCTGCTGGGACCGATCGCCAGCGCCGCCGCCGCGCCGGCAGCAATCCTGCCCGTGTCGGTGGCCACCGCCATCCAGAACTTCTACCTCGCCGTCGAGCCGTGGGTGCAGTACGGCTTCAACCTCGCCTCGTGGGCGGTGGGCTGGGTGCCATGGATCGGCATCCCGTGATGCATCAAGTCAAGATGCCTGCGAAACCTGGTTCATGCATCAGGTAAGGAATGCCCGCGAAATCGGGGTCAGCTGGTGGTCTTGCTTTTGATGCGGATGCCGGCTTTGAGGGCGGGTAGAGCGGCGGGTATGGCGGCGAGGTAGAGCTGTTCGGTCTTGTCTTTGGCGAGTCTGAGCAGGGCGGCTTGCAGGTCGGCGATCTGGTGGGCGATCGCGGCGGGGTTGAGGCTGTTGCGGTAGGTGAGCAGCTCTGTTTGTTGGGCCGCTGAGAGGACTCCGGCGGCCAGCAGCCGGTCCAGGGGGGTCTGGGGCTTGTCGTAGAGCCGGCGGCGGTGACCGTCGCGGCTGCAGCCGTAGCTGATGGGTTTGATGGTGGGGGTCAGGTAGTTGAGCCGGTCGTTGACCAGGTGCCACAGCCGGTTGAGCACGGCGCGTTCTTCGTCGGTGTCGTAGCGGTAGTAGAACCCGTAGCGACGCACGAGGTGGTTGTTTTTGGACTCGATGGTGGCCTGGTCGTTCTTCTTGTAGGGTCGTGAGCGGGTGAAGAAGATCTCCATGTCCGCGGCCCACTTGATGACCGCCTTATTGAGGAATTCGGTGCCGTTGTCGAAGTCCAAACCCGTTACCTTATAGGGATTTTAGTAATTCCGGTTTTGAGGGCGCCCAGGATGTGGGGGTGGGCGTTGTTGCGCACCGTGCGGGTGAACACCCAGCCGATGTGCATGTCGGTGAGGTTGACCGTGCGGGCGAACTCACCTTTCAGTGTCGGGCCGCAGTGCGCCACGGTGTCGCCTTCGAAGAACCCCGGAGATTCTTCGGCCTCATCGCCTGCTTTGCAGATGGTGATCGAGGACCGCAGCAGCGGGAGGGTTTCGTCGTCGACACACCCGAGATCTGGTCGCGGGCCTTGGCGCCGCGCAGGTAGCGGTCGATCGTGGCGCTGCTCATCGCCAACAGCTCGGCACGCACCGCCGGGCCGTAACGGTCACGGCCGTCCACCAGTTCGCCGTGGCGTTCTAGAGCATCCAACTGAAGTGCCATGGAAGCGGCCAGGTACCGGCCGCACTGCCCGCCTGAGGCCGCCCACACCTTCTGCAACACCTTGAGCGCATCCTAGGTACTTCGGATTGCGTTGCCGGCGAGTCTGTTTGGCGACCTGCCGACCCGCTCCCGGCGGCGCGGCCGCCGCCCTCAACCGCCGCCGGGCGTTGTCACGCGACCAGCCGGTGACCGCCACCACCTGATCCAGAATCTGCCCCTTGTCCGCCTTCGGCGCCCCCACATACCCCCTGGCGAACTTCGCGGTGATCTCGGCCCGAGACGACATCGACAGCCCACTTCCCATGCCTGCCAAGGATCGACCGTTTCGCGGGCATTTTTACGTGATGCACCGAGGACGCTTCACGGGCATTTTTCGTGATGCTTGCCGCATCCTGGCGCCTCAGATCAATTTCTTCTACTATCTTTTTGAGCCGATAGTGCAAAGCGGCCTGTTCAATACGCTCGACTGGCTAGGTCCTGTCTGCTAATTGCGGACGCGGTGGTAGGTGATGATGGCGGCCAGGGTGGCACCGCTGAGGTAGGTCAGGGCGTATTTGTCGTAGCGGGTGGCGACCGCGCGCCAGTGTTTGAGCCGGTTGAAGCTTCGCTCGACGGTGTTGCGGTGCTTGTAGATTCGGCCTGAGAACCCCGGAGGCCGTCCTCTGTTGCGGCCTTTGGCTTTGCGGCGGGTGATCTGGTCGCTGCGCTCGGGGATGGTATGGGCGATCTTGAGCCGGCGCAGCTGTGCCCGCGTCGAGTCATAGGAGTACGCCTTGTCCGCCAGCAGGCGATACGGGGCGTATGAGTTGCTGCACCGGGCGGCCAGCAGTGGCCAAAGCATCGGATTATCACCGGCTTGACCGGCCGACAGTGCCAGGGTGACCGGACTGCACAGCTGGTCGGTCAAGGCGTGGATCTTGGTAGTCAGCCCGCCGCGGGAACGCCCAATGGCGTGGTCATCGGGCTCATCGAGATATTTCTTGTAATTCGACAGATCCCCCTGTGCGGCGCCCGGGGCGCTCCGGCTGCGTGTTGGTGGGCGCGCACACTGGTCGAATCGACCGACAACAGTGCGCCCAGGTCGGCGTCCTCGGCGTCGAGGTCAGAGGCGATCGCCGCGAAGATCCGCGCGTAGATGCCATCGACCGACCAGCGTAGATGCCTCTCGGCCACTGATTGCCAGGGACCGAAGTGCTCGGGCAGGTCACGCCACGGAGATCCCGTACGGTAACGCCAGATAATGCCCTCCAGAGTATGTCGATGATCGTTCCACGGCCGGCCACGCCGCCGCCCCGCAGGCAACACCGCCACGATCAGCGACCACAAATCATCAGAAATCGCATGCGTCCGCATCACCCAAACAGCATCAGCCAAAACACCATTCACATTAAGCAGACACGCCCTAGACGGCACCATCACGTTCAGTCAGGGGCTGAGCAACTTCTGGTCGGCGACCACGGCGTCGGTCAACCAATTCATCCAAACCGAGATCAACTGGATACGGAACTTCTTCCCGCCGTTCCCGCCGCTGCCGTTCTGAGCAGCTGAGCACCGCCTCGGTCCGCGCGGCTAGGCACCGTTGGGGCGGTCGCGGACTTGGCGCCGCCAGAGCACCCATCCCGGCGGCAGGGCCCCCAGCACGATCAGGATCAGCGCGCCGTAGGCCATCACTCCACGCCCACCGAGCACCACGTCGTCGCCGGGCCCACCGAAGCTCAGCACCGCCACGGTCGCCAGCCATGTCCACAACGGCAGCGCCGCCACCCGATGCGATGTGGTCCATCGCTCGGCCGCCCAAACCAGGGCGGCGTTGACCAGTCCGCTGATCAGTGCACTAATCGGAAAGGGCACCGAACCCAAGTAGGTCGGCAGCAGCAGAGCCCCCATCAATGCAGACAGGACGCCGTCCACGGCCAACAACGTCAGCACTACGGCACGTATCGCGGGATCGATTGCGCCGGCCTCTTCACTCGAGACGACGCGCGATTGGGTTGCGGTCAGGTCGGGACGCTATCGATCTGGGACAAGATCGAACCGATGACCCACTGCAGACTGTCCAGCCTGTCCTGCCAATGCTGCAAGTTGGGGTCCAGGTCGGGGTCCATACGGGTTTCCTTCCATGGCTGCCTGATTGGCAGCCTACGTGCCAAACCCGGTGAAGCCCAGACCAGCAAGGAGATCTGTTTCCCAGCCACGCTCGTCGCGGGCCCCCGCCCTACCAGCGACAAGCAGGTAGTGCTCATCGGCCAGAATCGGCAACGCCATGTTGTTGGACAGCGCACACGCGCGTCCGGACGGGCCGACGGTGACCTGGGTCGCGTGCGCCGCAAGCGCGGCGATCTTGGCCGCCCGCGCGTCCGAATCGCCGGTCACGACGGCGTCGATGCGCTCGTCCGGGTAGATAAAGGGGATGTCTTCGGGCGGTAGCACCCACTCAGGCAGTAGATCGTCGGGCGTCAGCGCCTGCCGGCCCGCCAGGAACGCGCTCAGCCCCAAGATGGTCCAGTAGAACTTCGGCACCACCCAGGGGTCACCCGGGTAATCACAGTCGCCCACCGAGCCCGCCGCGGCCATCGCGGCAGTGGTGACGACGTGTGCCTGGACGTGGTCAGGGTGGCCATAGCCGCCGTCGGGGTCATAGGTCACCACGACGTGCGGGCGCAGCTCCCGAATGATCGCGACGAGCGCCCCGACCGCCTCCCGGTCGTCGGCGTCGACGAATCTGCGCCGACCCCGCTGCTCGGTGCCAGCCATGCCCGAGTCCCGCCAGCGGCCCGCACCACCAAGGTAGATGGGCGCATCGACCCCCAGCCGCTGCAATGCCGCGGTGAGTTCACCGATGCGGTAGCCGCCGAGTTGGTCGGCGTGATCGACCGCAAGTTGGGCCCATCGGTCGCCGATAACCTCACCCTCTTCACCCAGGGTGCAGGTGACGACGTGGACCTGCGCCCCGCGCGCGGCGTAATGGGCGATCGTCGCGCCGTTGCTGAGGCTCTCATCGTCGGGGTGTGCATGGACGAACAGCAGACGCGGTGTCTCAGGCATGGATTCCTTCCCCACCTTCCCTACCCGCCACACACACGGCCGCGGCCCATCCCGGCCACGCGGCCCGTCCAGAAATCGCGTGGCCGCTTGTAATATTTGCAGTGACAAGCGTCAACAACGCAATTGCGTTCGATTCCGAGAAATAAGAGACGCTAACGGCTACTATTGAATGATGGCGCAGCTGTCCGAACCCATGCTAACCCCCTACCGGAGCCGCCGACGCGGCGAGGTACTCGAACGGGCCTTGTATTCGGCCACCCTGGCCGAGCTCATCGCAGTCGGCTACGGCAGGCTGACCATGGAAGGGATCGCGGCGCGCGCCCAGACCGGCAAGGCCGCGCTGTATCGGCGTTGGGCGAGCAAACATGACCTGGTCCAGGCCGCGCTGCAATATGCCGTGCCGCCACCCCCGGAACCGCGCCCCGGCCGGTCAGCCCGAGAGAACCTGCTGACCGTCTTCACCGCACACCGCGATGTCCTCGCCGGCAAGACCGAGTTCCCGGGCCTAGTGGCCATCGGCCAGCTGATACACGAGCCCGAACTGCGTGCCATCTTCGCCAACTCCGTGGTCCATCCGCGACTCAAGATCATCGATTCGGTTCTGCGGGCCGCCATCCGCGAAGGTGACCTGGATCCCGAAACCGTTACCCCGTTTACCGCACGCATCGGGCCCGCGTTGATGAACCAGCACTTCATCCTCACCGGGACGCCGCCGAATCGGCGTGAATTGGCACTCATCGTCGACACGGTCATCCCCCCCAAGCGCCCCGCGCCGTCGGACAACTGAACGAACGCACACAACCGCGGCGTTGTACCTATGCGCCAGTGATCAAGCCGACCAAGTCGGCGCCCATCACCAAGCTCTGGTCGAAGGCGCCCACCAGACCGCCGATCTCGCCGCTATTGAAGACCTGAGCCGAACTGCCCAGCAGCAGGCTAGAGGTGAAGTTTGCCGGGACCTGCGCCCCAACGAGGGTGTTTGCGGCCTGCTCGCCCGTTCCAATGAGCAGGTTGGCGACATTGAAGCCGCGGTTGAGCGCACCATTGAGGGCGCTATCGATACCGAAGACACGCTGCTCCCACGCCACTTCGTTGGCGACCAGGGCGTGGTTGAAGCTGAGCTGATTGTTCACCATTGCGGTGTTGAAGCCAATCTGAGCCGCTTCCAGCTGCTCCATGAAATCACCTACCGGACTGGCTGACAGCGCCTGTGCAGCGGCCGGGAACACACTTGACGCCGACGGCAGCAGCGACCCACTGCCCGCGAAGATGCCAACCAAGTCGGTGGGAACCATCAGGCTCTGATCGAAGGCGCCGAGCAGGCCGCCGATCTGGCCGTCGTTGAACACCTGAGCCGAACTGCCCAGCAGCAGACTGGAGGTGAAGTTCGTTGGCACCGGAGCGCCCAGGAGGGTGTTGATGGTTTGCTCGCCGGTTCCCAACAACAGATTGCCCGCGTTGAAGCCCCGGTTGAGTGCCCCATTGAGAGCACTGTTGGTACCAAAGATTAGTTTCTCGAACGCGACCTCGTTGGCCACCAGCGCATGGTTGAACGCGAGCTCGTTGTTGACCAGGGACGTGTTGAAGCTGATCTGCAGCTGCTCGAGTTGCTCCAAGGGGCTCGAGGACGCCGCGACTGCAGCCACTGCCCGCAGTGGCGAGGCATTGGCCGATTCCGCGCCGGCATAGGCTTGCGCACCCGCGTTCAAGGTTCGGACGAACTGATCGTGAAACTCCGAAAGCTGCGCGCTGAGCCGTTGATAGGCCTGGCCATGCGCATCGAACAACGCGGCGATTGCCGTCGACACTTCGTCGGCGGCCGCCGGTAACACTCTCGTCGTCGCCACCGCCGCCGTTGTGCCGGCCGCGTTGATCGTCGAACCAATACCCGCCAAATCTGTTGCGGCCGAGGCCAGTACTTGCGGAGCGGTTGTCAAGAGCGACATCGTGCATCACCACCGGTTCAAGCGCACGACCACTGAGCGCACAGCCCGGTCGTGCGGCTACTGCGAATGCACAGAGCCTAGCCCCGCTCCGGTGCAGACATGCCGGGTTTTCACCAATTGATCCATAAATATTCAAATCTGACGCACATCAACGTTGGTGCCGGGTTAGTGCCGCCACGATCGCGCCCCTAGCGATAGCTACTCAGGAATTTCACCACCGACCTCGGCCCCTACCTCAACACCGCCCGAGGCGGAGCCGGTCAGCTGACCGATCAACTCCGGCAGGCGGCCGTCGAGTGTCACCTGGATCGGAACACCGACGACGCTCAGGAAGGCCCCATCCATCAGGAATTTCTGCTCCACCGCACCGAGCAAGCCACCGGTCGTCACGCCACCGAAGGCATCGGCCGAACCACTGGCCAGCAGGCTGCCGGTAAAGTCCGCGGGCACCGGGACACCCAAGACCGCGTCGACGGTCTGCTGTCCCGCACCCAGAGTGAAGTTGACCATGTTGAAGGCGTGGTTCACCGCGCCATTGAGGGCACTGTCGGTACCGAAAATCGCCTGCTGCAAAGCCATCTCACTGGTGAGCAGTGATTCGTTGAAGGCCAGTTGACCGCTGAGCACATCAGCATTGAAAGCCGCTTGGGCTTGGCCGAACTGGCTCAACCACGACGCATCGACCAGTGCTGGGCTTCCCAAAGCCGCGTTGAGCAACAGCAACTGGTGCGCCACACCAGGCAGACCACCGGTCGGTATGTCGCCCTCGAGCGAGCCGCCGACGAGCAGGCTGCCGGTAAAGCTGGCCGGCGTCGGGGCACCCAGCACGGCATTGACGGCTTGCTCTCCCGTACCCACCAGTAGGTTCACCGCGTTGAACCCGTGGTTGACCGCGCCGTTGAGCGCCGCATCGGTGCCGAACAAGGCCTGTTGCAGCGCAACCTCATTGGCAACCAAGGACTGGTTGAACGCGAGCTGGCCGTCGACAAAACCGGCCAATACCCCGTTTTGGGCTTGACCCAGTTGCGCAAGCACCGCACCGGGCAGGCCCGACACGGTGTCCACCAGTACCGGGAACCCGGAGAAGTCACCGGTCAATCCGGCCGCGACGGCGGCATTGAACTGAGCGCCCACAGCGGACAGCTCACCACCCAAGTTGCCCAGCACGTCAACACCACCCATGAACCCAGTGAGTCCGGTGCCGAAACCACCCGCCAGCGACTCACCGGTCTGGATCAGCGCGGCAAGCCCCGGTAACCCACCACCCAGGCCGCCCGACAACATCCCACTCACCTGGGTGCCCAACGTGCCAAGCGCAGCGTTGAAGCCGCCGGCCAGTGATTCACCGGTCTGGATCAGCGCAGCGAGCCCGGGCACTGCCGTACCCAAACTCCCGGACAAAGCCGCGCCCAATTGAGCGCCCAAACCCGTAAGGGCAGTGCCAAAGCCGCCCATCAGCACCGCCCCGGCTTGCACCAGGCCGGACAAGTCTGGAAGCTCACCGCCGACGGCGCCCGACAGGACACCGGCCACCTGAGAACCCAGCCCGCTGACGGCGTCGTTGATGCTGCCGGCCAGCACCTGCCCCGTCTGCACCAGCCCGGAAACGCTGGGCAATCCTGCGCTCAAGTCGCCCGACAGCCCAGCGCCGAGCTGGGCACCCAGGCTCGACAGATCCGGGAGCCCAGCACTGAGGCTCCCGCTCAGAGCGGCGCTCAGTTGGGTTCCCATGCCCGAAAGCGCAGCGTTGAAACTGCCGGCCAACGACTGGCCGGTCTGCACCACTCCAGAAAGGCCGGCACCGATCTGAGCACCGGGCACCTGTCCACCGAGCAGCAAGCTGGTGCTCAGACTCGCCGGAATCTGTTCCCCTACAAGGGTGTTCACGAATTGTTGGCCGGTCCCCACCACCAAGTTGGTGGCGCTGAAGCCGCCGTAGATCACCCCACCGACGAAACTGTTGGCGCCGCCAACCGCCTCAACCACGGCCGCCTCATTGGCCACCAGCGCCTGGTTGAACGCGAGCTCGCCGCTGACCAGGTTGGCGGTGAAGCCAGCCTGCACCCGGCCAACCTGTTCAAATAGCCCGCTCGGCCCGGCCGCCAGCACCGCTTGCGCATTGGCGACTTCGCTGCTCGCATAAGCGTCCGCGCCGGCACTGAGCACTCGGACAAACTCATCATGGAACAGCGCAGCCCGGGCGCTGAGGTCCTGATAGGCCTGGCCGTGTGCACCGAACAAGGCCGCGATGCCCGCCGACACCTCATCGAGACCTGCCGGGATCACGCCGGTGGTCGCCAACGCTGCGGCGCTACCCGCCGTGTTTATCGTCGAGCCAATACTTGCCAAATCGGTTGCTGCGGCACTCAAATACTGCGGTTCCGTAAATACAAAAGACATTTCGGGCCTCCCCACCACGGCTTCAATGGCTTCGCTAGCTTGATTGCTGGCCATCCCCGGCCCGATCAGGGCAGCCCTGAGCGGAGCGTATCGCGATGTGGGCGGCGACTGCGCGGTTTCTGCACAATCCATTGATGATTGGCCCAGTAGCGCGCAGAAAGAAAGCGAAAATGGCCATTTCCCATAGCTTTACGGGAGCAACGGCGGAAGTTAGGGGCCGGTCTTCACCCACTGCCCGGCGTCACCGACGATGCCGACCGGCACCGAGCCAGACAAGCTGACATTTCGAACGCTGGGGCCGACCGCGACGATGGTGGTGTCCTGCAGGATCGGCAGCACGGTCCACATGTTCCACAATCGCGGCTCGACCGCGGTGATCACGTCGTTGATGCTCTTGGTTCCGTTGAGTGCGGCATCGATATTCGACTGGATGCTGGGGTCGCAAATGCCGGTGAGGTTCGACGGCGCCCGAAACAGTGCGTTCGGGCCGGGCGGCTCGCTGGGCGCGGGCGGCACCGGTGTGACGGCGCTGGGCACCGCAGACGGCATCGAACCCGTGGTTGCCGCGGGTGTGTTCGTCGGTATCGTCGGCTCCCAGACCTCCGTGGTCTGCAACGCCGGGCAGCCATAGCGCGACGCCAGCAATGTCGCGAGGTTTCCGCCGGCCTGGTGCCAGCCCACGATCGCGTCGACCCGGTTGTCGTTGAGGGCGTCGCCGTAGAGCGTGACCGGGTCCAACGGCAGTACGGAGGCCGCGATCCCCACGTTGCGCAACTGGTCGGCCGCCGTGTTGGCGACCGCCACGGACGTCGGGTCGTTGGCCGCCACCCCGATGACCAGCGTCAGCTGTCTGCCGTCCTTGCTGATGCCGCCGCGGATAACTTCCGGCGGCCCCGTACTGACCGGCGTGGTGGTGGAGCCCGGCCCCGGCGGCGCCGGCGAAACCGAGGTGTTGCTCTCGATCTGGTAGCCGGCTCCTTCAAGAAGCGCCAATGCTGCGGAGGTACTCAGCGCCGGCGGCGCGGTCGGTACATAGCCCGGGTCGCTCGGTGAACGGATCTGGGCCTGGTCCAAGGTGACGGTGTTGTCGCTGCCAGCCCCCACAGCGGCGAGCAGGTCAACATCGAGCAAACCCAAAATCGCCTTGCGCACCTGCGCTTCGGCCAGCTTGGGCTGATTTGCCCGAAGCGTGAGCTGCATGACCCGCGGGGTCACGATCCGGGCGGTCCGCACGTCGGGAATGGCCGACAACTGGGCGAACGCGGCCGACCCACCGTGAACTTGGGCCACCTGCGTGTCGCCGTTGCGCACCGAGTCGGCCAGCGCCGCAGGCGCCCCGGCGCGGCGAAACAGGATCAGGGAAGGTTTGGCCGGAGGCCCCCAATAGCGATCGTTGCGGGCGATCAAGATCTCGTCGCGCTGCGGGTCGATGTTTTCCACCCGGAACTGCCCGCCCGTGACGGGCAAGGTGCGCGCCAGCCCCGCGACGAAACCGCCCGGAACGTCCTTGACGATGTGCGCTGGCAGCAGGTTGTCAAACAGCTCTCGCCAGGCCGGGTAGGGCTGCGCGAAGGTGACGACGGCCTGCTTGCCCCCCTCTAGCGATTGGACGCCGGTGATCAGGTCGTAGCCGGCCGGATCAACGACACCAGGCTGGCTGACCATCTGCCGCCACAAGTACCAGAAGTCGTCGGCAGCGATCGGCGCGTTGTCAGTCCATTGCGCTTCCGGACGGATCTTGTAGGTGACCGTGAAGGGCGATTGGCTGGTCACCTCGGCGGACACCAGCAAGGTGGGGTCCATATCCCAGCGCGAGCCGGTTGGCGAGTTCGGATCCGGCACCGGCCGGAACGCACTGGGCAGCACCAGCGCGCTGATCGCCGCGTTCACCGGCGACAGATCGGACAGCAGGTGCGGGTTGAACCCCGCGCCGATCGAGTCGATGCCCATGATGATCTGGGTCGGATGCGGCGGCGGCGGTGGGGTGTTGTGGGTGGTGTCGGTGCTCTGCGGCGCCGGAGGCGGACTCACCGTACAACCCGACAGCGCCACACCTAGCGCTGTGATCAGCACGCCGACCGTCAGGCAAAGGCGGCGTACTGGGCTGAACACACCCACCAGGGTATCGAGGCGGTCCTCGCGCGTGATGCAGCTGCGAAAACCCGGGCCGGATTTCGCACTGGCGTCACGCTCGCGTTCGCGGGGCGCCCCCAAGCTAACCTCGGGCCTTGGCCCGGGACCGGCTGCGAGCCCGCGAGGTGGCGTCCAGCTCGACCTTGCGAACCCGGATGGCCTCCGGTGTCACCTCGACGCATTCGTCGGGCGCGCAGAACTCCATGGCCCGCTCCAGGTCGAGCTCGAGCGGCTTGGCCAGCGTCTCTATCACTTCCGCGGTCGATGACCGCATGTTGGTCAGCTTCTTCTCGCGAGTGACGTTGATGTCGAGGTCCTCGGCCCGCGGGTTGATGCCGACGACCATGCCCTCGTAGGTGTCCTCGCCGGGCTCGACGAAGAACTGACCCCGATCGGCCAGCTGGAGCAGCGCGAAGGGGGTGATCACCCCGGAGCGATCCGACACCAGCGACCCGGTGTGCCGGGCCCGGATCTCCCCCGCCCACGGTCGGTAACCGTCGAACACGGCGTTGGCGATGCCAGTCCCCCGCGTCAGGGTGAGGAAGTCGGTGCGAAAGCCGATCAACCCGCGGCTGGGCACGATGAAGTCCATCCGGACCCAACCGGCGGCATGATTCGTCATCTCTTCCGTGCGGCCCTTGCGTCCGGCCATCAGCTGGGTGATGGCCCCGACGAATTCGTCCGGACAGTCGATGGTCATCGCCTCGAAGGGCTCGTGCAGCTTGCCGTCGATCGTCTTGGTGACCACCTGCGGCTTGCCGACCGTGAGTTCGAAGCCCTCCCGGCGCATCGTCTCGACCAGCACGGCCAATGCAAGTTCACCGCGCCCCTGCACTTCCCAGGCATCCGGGCACCCGATGTCGACGACCCGGATCGAGACGTTGCCGATCAGTTCGGTGTCCAGGCGGCCGCGGACCATGCGGGCCGTCAGCTTGTGCCCGGAGACCTTCCCGGCCAGCGGCGAAGTATTGGTGCCGACCGTCACCGAGATGGCCGGTTCGTCGACGGTGATGCGCGGCAGGGGATGCGCATGGTCCGAGTCGGCCAGCGTGTCGCCGATCATGATCTCCGGCAACCCCGCCACAGCGACGATGTCGCCGGCGACCGCTTCGTCGGTGGTGCTGCGCTCGACACCCTCGGTGGCCAGCAATTCGGTGATCTTGGCGCTCGTGATCACGGGCACACCGTCCACCTCACGTAGCCAAGCGACCTGCTGGCCCTTGCGCAGCTTGCCGTTGTAGATGCGGACCAGGGCGAGCCGGCCGAGGAAGGCCGACGCGTCCAGGTTGGTGACGAGGGCCTGCAGCGGAGCCTCGGGGTCGCCTTGCGGCGGCGGAACGTGCTCGAGCAGGACGTCGAACAACGGATCCAGGTTGGTGCCGTCGGGCGCCTGACCATCGGCCGGCGCGATGGTGCTCGCGATGCCCGCACGCCCCGATGCGTACAGCGTCGGCAGCCCCAGAGCATGCTCAGCCGCCGCGGCCGCTTCGTCATCGAGATCGGACGCGACATCGAGCAGCAGGTCGTGGCTGGCCTCGACAACCTCCTTGATGCGGGCATCAGGCCGGTCGGTCTTGTTGACCACCAGGATCACCGGCAGATGCGCGCTCAGCGCCTTGCGCAGCACGAACCGGGTCTGTGGCAGCGGGCCCTCGGAAGCGTCGACCAGCAGCAGCACCCCGTCCACCATGGACAACCCGCGCTCGACCTCGCCGCCGAAGTCGGCGTGGCCCGGGGTGTCGATGACGTTGATCACCGTCACCGTTCCATCCGGATGGTGTCGGTGCACGGCGGTGTTCTTGGCCAGGATGGTGATGCCCTTTTCCCGTTCCAGGTCACCGCTGTCCATGACACGTTCCTGGACTTCACCGCGTTCGGTAAGGGCACCGGATTGCCGCAACATCGCGTCAACCAGGGTGGTTTTGCCGTGGTCGACGTGAGCGACGATGGCGACATTGCGGAATAGCACGTCGGTGATTGTGGCAGCGCAACCAGCGGAAGGCGAACTGGGCCGGTGAGTTGCCCCGTTGATCGAGCCCCCGGTTCGGGCTGTCGCGCTCGACGTGTCGCCCCCGGTGAGCCCCGGGAATCGGCCAAAAAGGGCGTACCACCCGCGTCGCAGCGCCACCGAACCAGTTTGCGCGGCAACATCGGGCACCGGCCGGATACGGGTCACAGCGTGAGCAACACCATCCCGATCAGGGCATGGCAGGCGGCGGGTTAACCCGTCGGCGGGACTGGCCGCAGCGCCCGGTCCAGGTCGGCAAGCCAGCACCGATCGGCCGGTACCCAGTCGACATCGTCTAGTTGATCGGCCATCACCCAGCGCAACGCACGGTGGTCGCGCGCATGGGTGCCCGCGCAGCAACCGCACCCGGTATGCCCGCAATATGGTCTTTTCATCCAGCACGACGTCGGCCCCCAACCGCTCGCCGACCGCGACATCATCGACACCGAGTCCGAGTTCTTCGCCCAGTTCGCGAGCCAGCGCGGCAGGCTCGGTCTCGCCGTCAGCAACCTTTCCGCCGGGAAGCTCCCATCGACCAGCCAACTCCGGCGGCCGGACCCGCTGCGCCACCAATACGGTGCCGCCGCAGATGATGGCTCCGGCAACAACGATCTGATTCGGCTGATTCGGCATCGCCAGTGACGGTATCTCCCCGAGTCGACCCGGCAGCGCCAGTTCCCAGATCCGGCGGACTGCGATTCGGCCGAAGCCGTGTTGCCCCAACACCCCCGAGCCTGCGCCACCGCAGCCTTGGCTGCGCGCCAGGCCGGCTTCGGGCAAGCGAAACATGATGGCGCGCAACGACGAACTGGCACACCGATACCGATGTCGCAGAACCCGGATGGGCTAGGTCCTGTCTGCTAATTGCGGACGCGGTGGTAGGTGATGATGGCGGCCAGGGTGGCACCGCCGAGGTAGGTCAGGGCGTATTTGTCGTAGCGGGTGGCGACCGCGCGCCAGTGTTTGAGCCGGTTGAAGCTTCGCTCGACGGTGTTGCGGTGCTTGTAGATTCGGCCTGAGAACCCCGGAGGCCGTCCTCTGTTGCGGCCTTTGGCTTTGCGGCGGGTGATCTGGTCGCTGCGCTCGGGGATGGTATGGGCGATCTTGAGCCGGCGCAGCTGTGCCCGCGTCGAGTCATGGGAGTACGCCTTGTCCGCCAGCAGGTGAAACGGGCGTATGAGTTGCTGCGCCGGGCGGCCAGCAGTGGCCAAAGCATCGGATTATCACCGGCTTGACCGGCCGACAGTGCCAGGGTGACCGGACTGCACAGCTGGTCGGTCAAGGCGTGGATCTTGGTAGTCAGCCCGCCGCGGGAATGCCCAATGGCGTGGTCATCGGGCTCATGGAGATATTTCTTGTAATTCGACAGATCCCCCTGTGCGGCGCCCGGGCGCGCTCCGGCTGCGTGTTGGTGGGCGCGCACACTGGTCGAATCGACCGACAACAGTGCGCCCAGGTCGGCGTCCTCGGCGTCGAGGTCAGAGGCGATCGCCGCGAAGATCCGCGCGTAGATGCCATCGACCGACCAGCGTAGATGCCTCTCGGCCACTGATTGCCAGGGACCGAAGTGCTCGGGCAGGTCACACCACGGAGATCCCGTACGGTAACGCCAGATAATGCCCTCCAGAGTATGTCGATGATCGTTCCACGGCCGGCCACGCCGCCGCCCCGCAGGCAACACCGCCACGATCAGCGACCACAAATCATCAGAAATCGCATGCGTCCGCATCACCCAAACAGCATCAGCCAAAACACCATTCACATTAAGCAGACACGCCCTAGGCAGCACCCATGAACCCACGGCGTACCGTTGGCCACATGGCTGTGTTAACGGATGAGCAAGTAGACGCCGAACTGCCCGGCCTCAACGGCTGGCAACGGGCCGACGGAGCGCTACGCCGATCCATCAAGTTTGCAACTTTTCTCGATGGGATCGATACCGTGCGCCGAGTAGCCGAGCACGCGGAAAGCAAGGACCATCACCCGGACATCGACATCCGTTGGCGGACAGTTACTTTCGTTCTCGTTACACACTCGGCGGGCGGCATCACGCAAAACGACATCGACATGGCCCGCGACATCAACGGCATCGTCGGCGACTGACCAGCACCTCGCCACGCGGCTGGGACTAGCGCGCCCGCCGACGCGTCGTCGCAATCCAGCCGAGGGTCGCCAGCGTTGCCACCAAGTAGACCAGTCCGGCCCACGCCAGGTACCAGGGTCGGCCGATCTGCCAGATGGTCGGCTGGGCGAAACTCAGCAACCACGGCACGCCGATGATGGTGAGCGCCAACCAACCCCAACCCAGGATCCGCGCGCCGAGGCGATCGTGCAGCGGGCCGCCGAGAAGCCAGATCATCAATGGCACCAGCCACACCCAATGGTGAGTCCACGAGATCGGCGAGAGCAGCAAACCAAAAAATTCGACTACCAGTAGCTTGCCCAGGTGATCGGCGGGCTCGAGCGCTCGCCAGGCCAGGACTGCCAGCACCGCCGTGACAGCGATGGCGGCCAACACCAGCGGGCCAAAGCCCGCGTCATGGCCGAGGATCCGCGAGATTGCGCCGCGCCAGGATTGATTGAACGACGTCGCAATGGGCCCGACCCGGTGTGCGTCGCCCAGCAAATCGGTGAAGTAGTAGCGAGCCTGATCACCCACGATCAGCAACGACACACCGACGGAGACAAGGAACACGATCGCCGAACACACCGCGGCGCGCCAGCGCCGGACGCCGGCCAGATAGACGGCGGTGATCGCCGGTGTCAGTTTGATGCCGGCCGCCACGCCAACCAACAGGCCCGATAACCACCATCGCGTGGTGTAGACCGCCCACAGCGCCGCAAGCATCAGCAGGACGTTGATCTGCCCGTAGTCGAAGGTGCTGCGTAGCGGCTCAATCCAGATGGCGACCGCCGTCCACACCATCGCGGCGCGGTGACCGCGGTCGGCCGGCACGCCGATCAGACGCTGGCTGATCCGGACCGCGCCGTACAACGCGGCGATGGTCGCGAGCTGCCATAGGAATGCGACCAGCCCGAACGGCAGCAGATGCAGCGGGTAGAAGACGACCGCCGCAAACGGTGGATACGTGAAGGGCAGCGGAAAGTCCGGCGTCTGATCTGCGTAAACGTAGCTGTACAGGCTGCCCGGATGGTCAAGGGCCGCCGCGCCACCGACGTACACATGCAGGTCGACAAAGTTCGCCCCGTTGGACGCCAGGTAGGTCCAGGCGAGTCGCGCGGCGACGCTGAACACCAGCAGCAACGGCGCGCCACGGCGCCCCCAGACATCCGGCGATGCCGCCTTCTGCCGAGCGGTGCTTGCCGCCGGGGCGGCCGAGGTCGTGTCGATGCGACCGACTCTAGTGCCGACCCAATCGCCCAGGTGACCGGTCACCGCCATCGCTCATATCCATAACGATCAAGTAAATGCCACACGTGTCACTTGAGTCACATCCGTACCGCGATAGCTTCGGCAACCGGGACCTGTCACTACCAACCCAGCACCCGGGACCTGTCACTCATAACCAGGGAGAGTCATGCCAACCATCTGGACCTACGTACGCGCCGCCGCCGTCTTGGTCGGTTCGTCCGCCGCACTACTGACGGGCGGAATCGCCCATGCAGACCCGGCGCCGGCGCCGGCGCCTGCTCCCAACATCCCGCAGCAGCTGATCAGCTCGGCCGCCAATGCGCCTCAAATCCTGCAGAACCTGGCGACGGCCCTGGGCACCACGCCGTTGCTCGGTGCCCCTCAGGCTCCGCAGCCGGTACCCGCCGCACCCGGTCTTGGCTCCGTGCTGCCCGGGCTGGCCCCGGCTGCCCCGGCGACCGCCCAGGCGGTCAGCCCGGCGATTCCCGGCGTGAACACACCGATTCCGGGGATTACCGCGCTGGCCGCGCCGGTTGCGCCGTCCCCCGCGACGGCGGTAACGCCGTCCATCCCCGGAGTGAACGCCCCGATCCCGGGGCTCACCGCACCGGCACCCGCTGCTCCGGCGGCACCTGCGGCCGCACTTCCGGGGTTGGCGTCGGCAATTCCCGGTCTGGCTCAGGCCGCTCTGCCGGGGTTGACCGGAGGCGCCATTCCGGGACTCCCGGCCCCCGGCGCTGCGCCGGCCGGACCAGCAAACCAGCCCCAGACGTTGCTCGCGGCCCTGCCCTGAACGACTCGTCCGACGGCTAACAACATCATCTAGGACCGGGAGAAATAACGTGGCAAGCACTTGGAGTCTGTCCAAAGGTTTGGCCGCTGTCGTCGTCACCTCGGCTGCCGCGTTCGGGCTTTGCCCGGGCGCGGCAGCCGACCCGGCGGCGCCGCAGCCCAACCCCAACCCACAGCTACCGGGTCTGCCGGCGTTGGCTCAACTGAGTCCGATAATCCAGCAAGCGGCCGGCAATCCCGAGCAGGCGACGCAGTTGCTGATGGCAGCTGCGCAGGCATTTGCGCACAACCCGGCGGCGCCGACCGAATCCCGCAACGTCGCGTCTTCGGTCAACCAGTTCGTCCAGGAGCCAGTGAACCCGGCCCCCGGATCACCTCCGCTAGGCGTGCCGGCTCCGGCCGCCGCCCCGGTTGAGGTCACCCCGCCGGCCAGTGCCCCGGTGCCGCATGTGCCGGCCCCGGGCGCCGAGCCTGGGACACTCGCGCACCTGCCTGCGGGTATTGATCCCGCGCATGCAGCAGGGCCAGCACCTGTGGCGGCGCCGGCCGGCGCACCGCCCGCGTCCGCGCCCGCACCGGCGGCCGCAGCTCCCGCGTCGGCGCCTGGCACCGCGCCAGCACCAGCGGCCGCACCAGCACCGGCACCGGCCGCACCAGCACCGGCCGCGGCCGCACCAGCGCCGGCACCTGCCCCCGCCGCACCCGCACCTGCCCCCGCCGCACCGCCGGCCGCGCCCGCGGCCGCACCTGCGCCCGTTCCGGCTCCTGCCCCCGCCGCCGCTCCCGCACCCGAAGCGGCCGCACCCGCGCCGGCACCGGCCGCGGCACCGGGCTTTGGCCCTGACGCCCCGCCCACGCAGGACTTCATGTACCCCTCGATCGGCACGAACTGCCTGGCGGACGGCAGCAACATCATCGCCACCGCCCTCTCGGTTGCGGGCCCGGCCACCATCCCGACGCCCGGCCCCGGGCCCGGCCAGACCGCCTATGTGTTCACCGCGGTCGGCACCCCCGGCCCCGCCGAGGTACAGCGGCTGCCGTTGAACGTCACCTGGGTGAACCTGACCACCGGCAAATCCGGAAGCGTGACGCTCAAGCCGCGCTCCGACATCAATCCGGAGGGGCCCACAACGTTGACCGGGATTGCCGACACCGGTTCGGGCAGCATCATGTCGACGATCTTCGGGCAGGTCACCACCAAGGAACGGCAATGCCAGTTCATGCCCACCATCGGTTCAACGGTGGTGCCCTAGCACCACCGTTGAGCCGGCCGAGACGCGAGCCTCAGTACGCCATGAACAGGATCGCGTCTCGGTCGTATTCGAGACCGGGGTGAACGCTGGCGAGGTGGGCCTGCGTGAGCTCGACCAACTCGTCCTCGTCCTTTCCGACGATGGCTTCGCCGCACGGACACGTTATGTGTGTCTTCACGTTGTCGCCCTTCCCTCCTACTAACTACTGCTTTGCCGCCTTGGCCGCTGCCTTCATCTGTTTCTTGTGCGATCGCACCTGACCAAGCGAACGGGCGTCGACAACGTCGGCCACCGACATGTGGGTGCCGGGCCGGCGGTAGTCCCCGGCCGCCGACTGCCAGCCCTCGGGCGTCACACCGTACTGCTTGCCCAGTAACGCCAGAAAGATCCGCGCCTTTTGTTCACCAAACCCGGGTAGCCCCTTGAGCCTGCCCAGCAATTCTTTGCCATCGGGCTCACCGGCGGTCCATATCGCGGCCGCATCCCCGCCGTAGCGGTCCACCACGATCTGGGCCAGCGTCTGGACGCGTTTAGCCATCGATCCCGGAAAACGATGTATTGCAGGCTTTTCCGAACACAATGCGGCGAACTTGTCCGGGTCGTAGTCGGCGATGTCGCCGGCATCCAGACCGCCCATCCGATCGGCGATCTTCTTGGGGCCGGCAAAGGCCGTTTCCATCGGAACCTGCTGGTCGAGCAGCATCCCCACTAGCAGTGCGAATGGATTCGATTCCAGCAACGCGTCGGCGGCCGGATCTTGGACAAGCTGCAGCTTCGGCACCGGGCCAGTCTACGACTGGGCCGCGGCGAGGCGCCCAAGTCCGGCATCTGGCGCCAGTTTGCCGGGGTTGCGGCTATCCGCTCTTGCGCCGAAATTCCCGGCGGTTCTCCACGGGCCCATGCACCCGCGGCTTCTTGCCACCGCCGTCTTTGTGGTCGGTCGCCCCCGAGGACTTCGCCATCTTGCGTTCGAGGGCTTCCCGGAACTTGCGCTTGTTGTCGTCGTCCGGGGCGGAGCTTTCCGGGGACTTCGATGCAGCCATACCGGCAGCTTATCCCGGCCGGCTACCGCTTACCTGGGGGCAGGCCATATACGTGCGAGATGGGCAGCGTCAGCAGCACCCGCCGATCGGTGACCATCGCTTCGCGGTACTCGTCCCAATCCGGATGCTCCCCAGCGATGTTGCGGTACAAGGCAATTAGCGCCTCAACGGTTTCGTCATCGGGGGCCTCGGCGGGAGGCGTCAGCTCTGCGGTGCCTTCCGCGACCGCGTAGGACCACCCGTCGTCGGCGTCCACCAGGATCGAGGCACGTGGGTCGCGACGCAGGTTACGGGTCTTGGCCCGCGGCTCGGTGATCGATACCTGCACCACCAATTTGCGGGCGTCGAAGTAGTACTGCACGTTGGACAGCTGCGGACGTCCGTCATGTTTGATGGTGGCCAGCACTCCGATGGAGTTACCGCTGATTACAGCCAACAGCTTGTCGTCGAAGACCTGGCGTCCCATGCCCGAAAGCCTACGTTGCCGTGCGCGGTTCCCTAACGGCCTGGTGCAATCGAATCATGACCCAATTCGCAGCCTTCCTGCGCGGCGTCAACGTCGGGGGCGTCAACCTGAAAATGGCCGAGGTGACCGCCGCCCTGACCGATGCCGGATTTACGAATGTGCGCACCATCCTGGCCAGCGGCAATGTGCTATTGGAGGCACCCGGTGATGCCACGACGGTGCGGCAGAGCGCGGAGAGCACGCTGCGCAACAAGTTCGGCTACGACGCCTGGGTGCTTGTCTACGACATCGAGACGGTACACACCATCAACGAGGCGTATCCGTTCGAACGAGAAGTCGACGGGTTGCAGTCCTACGTGACGTTCGTGTCCGACGACTCGGTGCTTGATGAACTGGCCGCGCTGACCGCCGGCGCCAACGAGAAGATCCACCGCGGCGACGGCGTCATCTACTGGCAGGTGCCCAAGGGCGCCACGCTGGACAGCACCATCGGCCGCACCATGGGCAAGAAGCGCTACAAGGCCTCGACCACCACCCGCAACCTGCGCACGCTGGACAAGGTCTTGCGGTAGGTAGGTTTGCTCCAATGACCCCTGCCGACGAATTCGCCCAACAAAAGGTCGCCCTCACCGGCGTCTCGGAGACCGCCCTGCTGACGCTCAACGCCAGGGCCGCAGAGGCGCGCCGCCGTGACCCGATCATCGAGGATCCGATGGCAGTCAGGCTGGTCGACTCCATCGACTTTGACTTCGCGAAATTCGGCCCTACCCGCCAAGACATCGCACTGCGGGCCCTGGCCTTCGATACTCGAGCGCTGGCCTACCTGAATAAGCACCCCTCGGCCACCGTGGTGGCGCTGGCCGAGGGCCTGCAGACCAGTTTCTGGCGTTTGGATTCAGCCCTTCCCGGCAAGAAATTCCGTTGGCTGACAGTCGATTTGCCGCCGATCATCGACATCCGAAAGCGGTTGCTACCCAATTCACCACGGGTATCGGTGTGCGCGCAGTCCGCGTTGGACTACGGCTGGATGGACTCCGTCGACACCTCCGGTGGGGTGTTCATCACTGCCGAGGGACTGCTGCTGTATCTGGAGCCGGATCAGGCGCTGGATCTGATCGCCCAGTGCGCCAAGAGATTTCCCGGCGCTCAGATGCTCTTTGATCTGCCGCCGCGCTGGTTCTCCTTGTTCACCCGCCTGGGCATGCGAACCTCGATCCGCTACAAGATCCCGCCAATGCCGTTCAGCCTGTCCGTGGCTCAAGCCGCGGACCTGGTGAACACGATTCCAAGCATTCGGGCGGTCCGGGACGTGCAGCTGCCGGCTGGGCGCGGCCTGATGTTCAACGCCGCGCTATCGACGGTCCACCGGTTGCCGGCCCTGGACTCGTTGCGCCCGTGCCTGACTCTGCTGGAGTTCGGCTAGCGAACGCCGTTAGTCGTCGGGCACGGCGGTGAGGTAGCGAATCGCATCGGACTTGGTCAGCCCCAGCGCGCGGGCCACTTCCACGTATTCCTTGGCCGCGGCCGCCATCGCCGCGTCGGTCGGGTCGAACCGAGAGATGAAGGTGCCGAAGCGGCCCCGTGTTTCGACAATTGCGGCCGACTCGAGCTCTCGATACGCGCGGGCCACCGTGTTGGCGGCAACACCAAGCTGCCCGGCCAGATCGCGCACCGTCGGGAGGCGGGTGCCAGGCGGCAGCGCGCCCGCTCGCACACCGTCGATAACCTGGGTTCTGAGTTGATCGAATAGCGGTTTGCCCGCCTTCACGTCGACCCGTAGCCAATCCCGAAGCTCCACGATCCCAGTATCACCCAGTATTGCCCAGTATCCGGTCAAGCACGGCTATCTTTGTGGGATGCGAGTGACGGTGCTCAGCGGCGCGGGCATCTCCGCGGAAAGCGGAGTACCGACGTTCCGTGACGACAAGAACGGGTTGTGGGCCCGCTTCGACCCGTACGAGCTGTCCAGCACACAGGGCTGGGAACGCAACCCCGAGCGGGTGTGTGGCTGGTATCTGTGGCGGCACTATCTGGTGGCCGACGTCGCACCCAACCCCGGCCACCAAGCGATCGCCGAGTGGCAAGATCACGCCGAAGTCAGCGTTGTCACGCGAAATGTCGACGATCTGCATGAACGCGCCGGCAGCACACCGGTACACCACCTGCACGGCAGTCTTTTTGAATTCCGTTGCGCCCGTTGCAATAAGCCTTACACGGACTCGTTGCCCCAGATGCCTGAACCCGCACTGGAAGTCGAACCGCCGGTCTGCGGCTGCGGCGGACTGATCCGCCCCGACATCGTGTGGTTCGGCGAGCCGCTGCCGGAGCGGCCGTGGCACTGCGCCGTCGAGGCAACCGAGGCCGCCGATGTGATGGTGTTGGTGGGCACGTCTGCGATCGTCTACCCCGCGGCCGGTCTACCGGAGTTGGCTTTGGCGCGCGGCAAGATCGTGATCGAGGTCAACCCAGAGCCCACGCCGCTGTCGCGAAGCGCGACGCTTTGTGTACGCGAGTCGGCGAGTCAAGCGTTGCCCGGACTGCTGGAGCGGCTGCCCGCGCTGCTGCGCGATTGAGCTACACCCGCAGCGCGGTCGGTTCACAAATTCACGCCATAGCCGCCGAATCGGCCTGTTGAGCCAATGCGCCCTCACACATGGCAAGGCGCAGTCACGGCACCCGATCAGGGACGGCGGGCCCGGCCCAACACCAACTCGGCCACCGGGACCGGCGCCCACGTCGGCAATGTCCACTCCCGTCGCGTGCTCTCCACGTCGAATCCGGCAGCCTTGATCACGCGCTCGGTGTCACGATGCGTGTGGCAGTTTCCGGCAATCCGGGGCCAGAAGGTCGCGTCGACAAATTGCTGCAGCCGCCCACGGGCGCCGGCACTGGCAATGTGTTCGAGGTAGCGCAACTCCCCGCCCGGGCGCAGCAGCGAACGCAGGTGCTGCAACACCCCGAGCTGGTCGGTGACCGAGCACAGCACCAGCGAGCAAACCACCGCGTCAAACGGGTCCTGATCGCTGAACTGCTCGGCCGTATCGGCGGTCACGGTAACCGGAATAGGCGCATCTTCGCCGGCCGCGCGGGCCCTAAGCGCCAGGTGGGGCTCCGGCTCGACGGCAACCACCTCGGTCACCGTCTGCGGGTAGAACGCAAAGTTTGTCCCCATACCGGCGCCGATTTCGAGGACCCGCCCAGATAGGCCGGCCAGATTCTCTCGGCGTAACGCACGCACCGGCTCGGCCTCGTGGGCAACGATGAACGGCCAAATCCGGGCGAAAAATGGGTGATCTATTTTCTTGGCGAGCGATGTCATACGCGTGACTCCTCCGACGGGCGATGCTGCACGACCCAATCCATGAGGTCGCGAGACGTGGCCTGCGGGCCGACTAGGTCCTGTCTGCTAATTGCGGACGCGGTGGTAGGTGATGATGGCGGCCAGGGTGGCACCGCCGAGGTAGGTCAGGGCGTATTTGTCGTAGCGGGTGGCGACCGCGCGCCAGTGTTTGAGCCGGTTGAAGCTTCGCTCGACGGTGTTGCGGTGCTTGTAGATTCGGCCTGAGAACCCCGGAGGCCGTCCTCTGTTGCGGCCTTTGGCTTTGCGGCGGGTGATCTGGTCGCTGCGCTCGGGGATGGTATGGGCGATCTTGAGCCGGCGCAGCTGTGCCCGCGTCGAGTCATGGGAGTACGCCTTGTCCGCCAGCAGGCGATACGGGGCGTATGAGTTGCTGCGCCGGGCGGCCAGCAGTGGCCAAAGCATCGGATTATCACCGGCTTGACCGGCCGACAGTGCCAGGGTGACCGGACTGCACAGCTGGTCGGTCAAGGCGTGGATCTTGGTAGTCAGCCCGCCGCGGGAATGCCCAATGGCGTGGTCATCGGGCTCATGGAGATATTTCTTGTAATTCGATAGATCCCCCTGTGCGGCGCCCGGGCGCTCCGGCTGCGTGTTGGTGGGCGCGCACACTGGTCGAATCGACCGACAACAGTGCGCCCAGGTCGGCGTCCTCGGCGTCGAGGTCAGAGGCGATCGCCGCGAAGATCCGCGCGTAGATGCCATCGACCGACCAGCGTAGATGCCTCTCGGCCACCGATTGCCAGGGACCGAAGTGCTCGGGCAGGTCACACCACGGAGATCCCGTACGGTAACGCCAGATAATGCCCTCCAGAGTACGTCGATGATCGTTCCACGGCCGGCCACGCCGCCGCCCCGCAGGCAACACCGCCACGATCAGCGACCACAAATCATCAGAAATCGCATGCGTCCGCATCACCCAAACAGCATCAGCCAAAACACCATTCACATTAAGCAGACACGCCCTAGGCCCAGTAGCTGCTGCACTCGCCGGGCGTGCGTGGATGGGCGCGATGCCAGGCGTGTCATGATGCGGGCGCCTAGAACCGCCGCGCCGCGCAGCACTTCTTCGGCGTCCTCGGCCAGCGGCTGGGAGCCTTGTTGAACCCAGATGGATCCGGCGAACACCGGTGGGCGCCGTGCGGCGACCGGTGGCTGATGAATACCGATGGCCAATCGCGGACGCAGTCCTAGTTCGGGGCGCTCGGCCACGCGCACCACCTCGCTGCCGGAGCGAAGCGCATCGAAGATGCCCCACTGGCCGATCCACTTGAGATGCTCGGGTGGACCCGCACGGCCCAGGATGGAGAGCCTGCGCAGCTCGTCGGCCTCGTCGCTGGAAGCCGAATAGGCGAGTACGTGTGACTGGGCGTCCTCGATGCTGACCATGCCGTGGATACGGTCGGCCAGCGACTGGGCCAGGCCGAACAAATCAGTGCCCGAGTCATCGGTGGTCCGGTCCCCGTGGTGCTCGAGTACGTGGTTGACCAGACGGTACAGCCGCTCCCAGCGGGCCTGGGGCTCCACCGCCACCACAGCTGCCCCGGAGCGGACGGCCTTGGCCACCACCGCGTCCGACGGTTGCTTGACGAATATCGCCACCGGGGTCCCGGCCTGCCCGTCGATCCACCGCAACGCTTCGTGGTCGGTGACACCGAGCAGGAAAAAGATGTCGGCCGAGCCAGCAGCCGCCGCCAGACCCAGCCGCACATCGTCGGAATCGACCAAGGCTGCCGAGGCCACCGGAAGGTCTAGGCCACGCGGGGCTTCCACCAGGCTGACCAGCGTCGTATCCAGGGCGAGCAGCAGTTGGCCCAAGCCGACGCCAGCCACTCCCATGTTGTCCGATAGTACTAGTGCTGATCGCTAATCTTGTCCGATCGGCTAATCGATTCGAGCCTGCCGGCGGGGATGCTGGCAGGCATGGACGCGATTACCCAGGTGCCGATCCCCGCCAACGAGCCGGTCCACAGCTATGCGCCGCACTCACCCGAACGGTCTCGCCTGAAAAGCGAGTTGATCGCTTTGGCGCAACAGCCGATCGACCTGCCGCACGTGATCGGCGGTAAACACCGGATGGGCGACGGCGAACGTATCGACGTCGTGCAGCCACACCGGCACGCCGAACGGCTGGGCACCTTGACCAACGCCGTCCACGCTGACGCCACGGCGGCAATAGAGGCCGCCATGGCCGCCAAGAACGGCTGGGCCGCCATGCCGTTCGACGAGCGCGCCGGGGTTTTCCTGCGGGCGGCCGACCTGCTGGCCGGGCCATGGCGGGAAAAGATCGCGGCGGCAACGATGCTCGGCCAGTCGAAGTCGGCATACCAGGCCGAAATCGACGCACCGTGCGAGTTGGTCGACTTCTGGCGCTTCAACGTAGCTTTTGCTCGCCAGATCCTGGACCAGCAACCGGTCAGCGCCAAGGGGGAGTGGAACCGCACCGATCACCGCCCACTGGAAGGCTTCGTCTACGCGATCACGCCGTTCAATTTCACCGCGATCGCCGCGAACTTGCCGACCGCACCGGCACTGATGGGCAACACCGTGGTGTGGAAGCCGTCGGTTACCCAGACCTTGGCGGCCTATCTGACCATGCAGGCGCTCGAGGCCGCCGGATTGCCGCCCGGGGTGATCAACCTGGTCACCGGTGACGGACTGGCGGTTTCGGATGTCGCGCTGACCGATCCGCGGCTGGCCGGCATCCACTTCACCGGGTCGACGGCGACCTTCCAACACCTGTGGCAACAGGTCGGCGCCAACATCGCTTCCGACCAGAGCTACCCCCGGTTGGTCGGCGAGACCGGCGGCAAGGACTTTGTGGTTGCTCATTCCTCCGCGCGCCCGGAGGTGGCGGCTACGGCGCTGATCCGGGGTGCCTTCGAGTACCAGGGGCAGAAATGCTCGGCGGCATCGCGAGCATTCATCCCACACTCGGTCTGGCAACAGATGGGCGACACTTTCCTGGACACCGCCGCCGGGCTGAAATACGGCGACATCACCGACCTGTCCAACTTTGGTGGCGCACTCATCGATCGCCGCGCCTTCATCAAGAACGTCGACGCAATCGAACGAGCGAAGGGCGCAGCCGGCGTCACCATCGCCATGGGGGGAGAATATGACGACAGCGTTGGATATTTCGTGCGACCGACCGTGCTGCTATCCGACGATCCGACCGATGAGTCCTTTGCGACCGAGTACTTCGGACCGGTGCTGTCGCTGCACGTATACCCCGACGACCAGTACGAACGGATCCTCGATGTCATCGACACCGGCTCCCGCTATGCGCTGACCGGCGCCGTCATCGCCGACGACCGCAATGCCGTGCTGACCGCTCAGAACCGGCTGAGGTTCGCGGCAGGAAACTTCTACATCAACGACAAGCCGACCGGTGCGGTCGTTGGCCGCCAGCCCTTCGGTGGCTCGCGCGGCTCGGGCACCAACGACAAGGCTGGATCGCCACAGAATCTGTTGCGCTGGACGTCGACACGCACCATCAAAGAGACATTCGTCCCGGCGACCGACCACACCTACCCGCACATGGAGTCGGACTGATGACCCGCCTATTCGCCCACACGGTCCGCCCCGCCATGCTCGCGGCCAGCCGGGCCGACCGGTTGCGGCGCACCCTGGAACACTCGTCGGTAACCCGTCGAGTGGTGCGCCGTTTTGTGCCCGGTGAGACCGTCGACAGTGTCCTTGATGTTGTTGGTGCGCTGCGTGATTCGGGACGCTGCGTCAGCATCGACTATCTCGGCGAGAACGTCACCGATGTCGATGACGCGGCCGAGACGGTTCGGGCCTACCTGAACTTGCTCGACGTGATGGGGCGGCGCAACGATGCCGGGCGCGATGGAGTGCGGCCGTTGGAGGTGTCGGTCAAGCTTTCGGCCCTGGGGCAGGCCCTGGAACGCGACGGGCAGAAGATCGCGTTGGACAACGCCCGCACCATCTGCGAGCGGGCCGAGCAGGTCGGTGTCTGGGTCACCGTGGATGCCGAAGACCACACGACCACCGAGTCGACGTTGTCCATCGCCGGCGACCTACGTGTCGACTTTGCTTGGCTGGGTACCGTTGTTCAGGCCTACCTGAGGCGCACGCTCGACGACTGTCAGGAGCTCGCGTCGGTGGGGGCCCGGGTCCGCTTGTGCAAGGGCGCTTATGACGAACCCGAATCGGTGGCATACCGCGACCGGGTCGAGGTCACCGACTCCTATCTGAGGTGCCTGCAGGTCCTGATGGCAGGTTCCGGGTATCCCATGGTTGCGTCGCACGACCCGGAGATCATTGCCACTGTTGCCGGTATGGCCCACGAGTCAGGGCGCAGCGCAAACGATTTCGAATACCAAATGTTGTACGGCATTCGTGACGAGGAACAGTGGCGACTGGTCGGCGTCGGTAGCCAGGTGCGCGTGTACGTGCCGTTTGGTACCCAGTGGTACGGCTACTTCATGCGCAGGCTGGCCGAACGCCCGGCGAATCTCGGCTTCTTTCTGCGCGCACTGGTGAAATGACCTCGAGCTGAGGGTATTCGCAGCCGTCAGTGTACTTTCGAAACGCCGCGGGCCGGTCGCCAACGGCTATCGGAGAATCCGTCGACCACGTGCGCGCGGACGAACTCGGTGACGGCCTGGGCGTCATCCATGTCGCGTATCGGTGATGGCGTGCTGAACAGCGAGAACAAAATGCGCGCGAACCATTCGGCGGCCGCTTGGACGTCGAGGTCCTTACGGACCTCGCCGGTGAGCTTGGCCGCGGCGAGGTAAGGGGCGAAAAAGTCGATGCATTCGCGCAGCAGCACGGCGGAATCCTTGGTCAGCAACAGGCCGATCGCGTCCTCGTCGAAGTACTTGGCCGAAGCGATCGCCTGCCGGGACTGAGTCACGAATACGGCGGCTTGGCAGAGCTTTTCCTGCAGCGATCCACCTCGGTCCATCGCTTTGGACATTTCGCGATAGAACTGTTCGGAAGCGCGTTCGGCGCAGCCTTCCATGATGGCGGCCTTGTCGCGGAAGTACTCGTAGATGGTGCTTCGAGACACGTTCGCCAGTCTGGCGATGTCGACAATCGTGGTCTTCTGAAAGCCCTGCCGGCGAAAGCACACATACGCCGACCCGATGATGAGTTCGCGGGTGTCGGTTGCCTGAGGCAGGGTGGCGGACTGGGGCATCACGAGCTCATCCGGCGGGGCAAGAATCAGTCCACTGGTCGGTACCCCGGTTCCCGAGGTGACCAGTACGTGTTCGACGTGTTCGACCTGGTTGTACGAAGTGCCACGCACCTGACGCACCGCCTCGGTTATGCCGTTCATGCCATGGATGTAGGCCTCGCCGAGCAGGCCGCCGTTGGTATTGATCGGCAGCAACCCACCCAGCGACAGGTTCTCCACTTTGGCGAACTCCTTGGCCTCACCGCGTCCGCAGAAGCCGAGTTCCTCGAGCTGGGTGAATACGAACGGGGTGAAATGGTCGTAGATGAACGCGGTTTGAATGTCGGCAGGCTTGAGGCCCGAATCGCGCCACAGAAGCTTGGCCACCACCCCCATCTCCGGTAGTCCGGTGATGTCCTCGCGGTAGTAGCTAGTCATCATCTCGCCCTCGGCGGCCGCCCCCTGGGCGGCCGCGGTGATGACCGCCGCCGGCTGGCGCAGATCCCGCGCCCGCTCGGTACTCGTCACGACCAGAGCGACGCCGCCATCGCTTTCCTGGCAGCAGTCCAGCAGGCGCAGTACGGGTTCGATGATCCAGCGCGAATTCTGATGGTCGGCCAGCGTGATCGGGCGCTGGTAGAACCAGGCGTCGGGGTTGCGTGCCGCATGGGCACGGTCGACGACGGCGATCCGGCCGAAGTCCTCGTTGGTGACTCCATAAGTCGACATGTAGCGCTGTGCGTGCAGCGCGACCCATGCTGCGGGAGTCAGCAGTCCAAAGGGCGCGTAATGGGCCATGAAGAGCGGGGTTTCGGTGCTGGTGCGCCCGCTACCCCCGAACCGCATGCCGGAACGTTCGTTGAAGGCGCGATAACACACCACCACCTCGGCGACCCCGGTGGCCGCCGCCGTGCGGTACCCGGCTGAAGAAGTTGAGGTCACCGATACCCACATTGCGTGCGACATCGATCTCGTCGCTGGCGTCCATCGTGAACGTGACCATGCCGTCGACCTCGCCGGGTGTCACCCCGGCATCGTCAAGGGCTGCGCTGACCGCCTCGCACACCAGCTGCAACTCGCTGCGACCGGACTCCTTGGAGAACTCGGTCTGGCCAATTCCCACGATCGCGGCGGCACCGGCCAGCGGGGCAGTCACGGCTGGGCCTCATCGAGGAGGCTGAGCACCGCGGTTCCGGAAACGTGATTGCCAAGGCTGTTGGCGCCCTGGAAAGTGACTTCAACGAAGTTTTCCCCGTCTTTACCGGCCGACTTGCCGGTTACGCTGCCGGTGAAGTGCAGCGGGTCATCCGGAAAGCAGGGCACGCCAAGGCGAATCGACAGTTTCTTGACCATCGCTTCTGGTCCGGCCCAGTCGGTGAGGAAACGCACGCAAAGCCCGTTGGTGGTCAGGATGTTCATGAACAGATTCGGCGAGCCTTGCTTGTTGGCGTAGTCGCGGTCGTGATGTACCGGCATGAAATCCCGTGACGCGATTGCCCCCGCGACGATCACCGTTGTGGTGATCGGGATCTCCAACGCAGTCACCGCGTCGCCGACGGCGATGTCGTTCCATCCAAGGGTCTGGTAGCGGCCGGTGGTAGTGGTCATCGAACTGCCTCCGAGTCAAGGGCGACGGGCCGGAATTGATGCAGCACAAAGCTTCCGTCTGGCCCATCGAAGTCTTGGTAGAACACCTCGACCGCCATCCCGACCGTGACGTCAGCCGGATCGATGCCACACAGGTTCGAAACCAGCCGGACGCCCTCATCGAGTTCGACCAGCACGACGATGTAGGGGTAATCGAAGAACGGAAGCCTCGGTTGGTGGGGCATCACGAAGCTTTCGACGGTGCCGCGGCCCCCAGACTCGACGGTATCCCAGTGCAGAAAGCGGCATTTGGGGCACATGGGGCGCGGCGGGTGACGTAGTTCCCCGCATTCGGCGCAGCGTTGGATCAGCAGTTTGTGCTCGCGCAGCCCGTGCCAGAAGAACTCGGTGTCCGGGCTGATTGCCGGCGCCAGTCGGGAGGCCATCAGCGTTGAGGCCTGAATCGCAGCACCCGGAACCGCTGCCGCCCGAGCACCTCCCCGTGCTGGTCGACATAGGTGGTGACCCAGGTGAGGAAGAAGCCGGTTCCCAGTGCGGTCTTCTTCTCCTCGGAGACGTCCTCATACACCGTCGTCATACACCGTCGTCGCGCTGATCAGGTCGCCCAGGCGTGGGTAGCGCTCGATCTCGAACTCCGAGTTCACCGCCACCGTACTGGTGTAGCCGGCCTCGTCGAGGAACGCGGTTGGGTTGGTCTTGATCTCAACGGGGGCGCCGCCGCGCTCCCGAATCCCTTCCAGCTTCGGTGCCGGCATTGTCCACGTCTGCAACATGACCGGCGGTGAAACGATGCCGCCAAACCTGGATGCGGCCGCGAACTCCGGATCGAGGTAGACGGGATTCATGTCGTCGAGCGCATGCGCCCAGTGCCGAATCATCGGCTGGTTCACCGGATCCGGTGCCACTGAGGGCCGTCCCGTTCCACCTGTCGGCTGTCCGACGAGTGAGCGCAGTTTGGAGAGAAACTCGGTTTCGGAGTCAGTCACCCGGTTGTCCTCCTGACTTGTTGACGCGTCAGAACGGCGTCTGGTCATCGGGCGGGTCGCCGTACCCACGCCACCCAGCACCTCCCTGATCGCCGCTGATCGGACACATCTGCGCAATATGTCTGCCGAGTCGTGTCTACTCCCGGGCCCGGCGGCGTGTCAATGCATCTGTAAATCATCGAATTTGGTGGCGATTCATCCTGGGAGGTCATTGACGCCTGAACGCCCCCGGTGTACACCAAGTGCGTATATGACCGACGCCTACGGGTTAGGAATCAGATGGCTGAGCGGGCACTTCCGGAATCCCTGGTCGACACGTATCAGCTTTATATCGACTTTATATCGACGGGCGTTGCGTCGAACCGGAAAACGGCCGCTACGACGACGTGTCACCGTCGACGGGGATGGTCATCGCGACCGCACCCGATGCGAGCGTCAGCCAGGTAGGCGATGCGGTTGATGCCGCGCGTCGCGCATTCGACGCGGGCCCGTGGCCGGCCATGTCCCACCAGGAGCGCGGCCATTGCCTTGCCCAGTTGGGCGCCGCGCTGCAGGACTACGCCGACGCGTATTTTGCGCTGTCTCAGGTCGAATGGGGCTGCACGGCCAACGAGCGGCGGTTGCAGATCGACGCCTCGGCCAGCGCGGCCCGGCGTGCGGGTCATCTTGCGGGCACACTTGGCGATCAGTCCATTCAGTCAGCGTCCGGCGCCGCGGTGCTGTGCCATGAGCCGCTCGGTGTCGTTTCGATCCTGACGCCTTGGAACTTCCCGCACAGCCTCAACGTCATGAAATTGAGCCGGGCGCTGGCCGGCGGCAATACCGTCGTGCTCAAACCGTCCCCGCTCACGCCGCTCGCGGGCCTGGCGCTGGCCCGAATCATCCACGAGCACACCGATATCCCACCCGGGGTGGTCAACGTCGTCACGCCCGGCGGCATCGAGGCCAGCAAGGTGCTGGCCGTCGACCCGCGTATCGACATGGTCAGTTTCACCGGGAGTTCGGCGGTCGGTCGCGAGGTGATGGCCGCGGCGGCCGGCACGATGAAACGCGTCTTGCTCGAGTGTGGCGGGAAGTCGGCCAGCATTGTCCTAGACGACGCTGAGTGCAGTGACGAACTCCTGGCGCGAATGTTGTTCGAATCCTGGTTGTTGCATGCCGGGCAGGCCTGCATCTTGCACAGTCGGCTGCTGCTACCCGAGGCGATGCACGATGAGATCGTTGACCGGCTCGTCGCGCTGGCCCGTGCGGTCCGGGTGGGTGATCCCGCCGATCCGGATGTGCAGATGGGGCCGCTGATCAGCGCCGCTCAGCGCAGCCGGGTCGAGGACCACGTAGCCCGCGCGCTGCGGGATGGGGCCACGCTGGCGGCCGGTGGCAGGCGACCGGCCACGCCGGAGGCAGGTTTCTACTACGAGCCGACGATCCTTACCGGCGTCACACCAGACGCCCACATCGCCCAAAACGAAGTCTTCGGGCCGGTGTTGAGCGTGCTGCGCTACCGCGACGACGACGACGCCGTGGCGATCGCCAACAATTCGCAGTACGGCCTGTCTGGCGCCGTGTGGGGTGGCGACGCTGACCGCGCCGTCAGGGTCGCCCGCCGGATCCGGACCGGCCAGATCGCGGTCAACGGCTTCGGTCCTGGTGACGCGCCGTTCGGCGGCTTCAAGCAGAGCGGCCTGGGGCGGGAGGGCGGCGGAATTGCCGGGCTGCACCAGTACATGGAGCCCAAGGCCATCGGCATGCCTGGCTGACCTGCGGCGGCCAGCGTCACGCCAGCGTGGCCGTGGGAAACGACCGCCACGCTGGCGTGACGCTCGGACAAGGGGGCTCGGTGCTCAGCGTCAGCGCGCTTGATAGGCATTCGTTGTCGAATCGTTGCATCCCCTACCAAAAAGGTGCATCGGCGCGTCATCGCATGCGATGCTGCTGGGCATGGCCGTCGCTATCGCCCGACCCAAGCTCGAGGGAAACATCGCCGTCGGCGAAGACCGTCAGATCGGATTTGCCGAGTTCGGAGCGCCGCAAGGGCGTGCGGTGTTCTGGTTCCATGGCACTCGGGGCGCCCGCCGGCAGATACCGACCGAGGCGCGGGTCTACGCCGAACACCACGACGTGCGCCTGATCGGCGTCGATCGTCCCGGCATCGGCTCGTCCACACCCCACCAGTACGGGACTGTCTCGGCCTTTGCCGACGACCTGCGGACCATCGCCGACACGCTGGGGATCGACAAAATGGCGGTCGTCGGCTTGTCCGGGGGCGGCCCCTACACCCTGGCCTGTGCTGCCGGTCTGCCGGACCGGATAGTGGCAGCGGGGGTGCTCGGCGGGGTGGCGCCGACCCGCGGACCGGATGCGATCAGTGGCGGCCTGATGGACCTGGGTCGACGAGTGGCGCCGCTACTGAGAGTCGGTGGGAGCCCGCTACGGCTGAGCGCCAGCGTGCTGATCCGGATGGCTCGCCCGGTGGCTTCCCCGGCCCTGGATGTCTATGGGCTGATGTCGCCACAAGCGGACCGGCATCTACTCGCCCGGCCGGAGTTCAAGGCCATGTTTCTTGACGATCTGCTCAACGGAAGCCGCAAACAGCTGGCCGCACCGTTCAACGACGTGATCGTTTTCGCCCGCGACTGGGGATTCCGGCTCGAGGACGTGTCGGTACCGGTCCGTTGGTGGCACGGTGACCACGATCACATCATCCCGTTCTCCCATGGTGAGCACGTCGTTTCGCGACTGCCCAATGCAGAGCTGTTCCACTTACCGGGTGAAAGTCACCTCGCCGGGCTGGGGCGCGGCGAGGAAATCCTGGCTACGCTAATGAAGATTTGGGATGAGGAGGCTTGATCGATGTCTGTGGCTGCTGAGGCTGTGGAATTCCCCACTGCCGCCCCCCACGTTGTCTCCGCGGGTGCCCCGAAAATGGGGCTCTATCTCAGCGACATACCCCGCGCGGTGGCCGAGTACGGGCAGCTGGTTTCGCTGTTCCCACTGCAGAAGGCGTTGCCGGTCGGTGACGGGCACCCGGTCTTGGTGTTGCCCGGCTTGTTGGCCGGTGACGGCTCCACCTGGACACTGCGGTGGCTGCTGGGCCGCCTCGGTTACCGGGCGTATGGCTGGCGGCTGGGCCTCAACATTGGCCCAACCAGCAAGGTTGTGGACGGGATGAGCGCGCGCCTGGAGGCGCTGCACACCCGCTACAACACACCCGTCAGTCTGGTCGGTTGGAGTCTGGGCTGGATCTTCGCGCGCACCCTGGCGCGGCGTCACCCCGAGGCGGTACGTCAGGTGATCACCCTTGGCAGCCCGTTCCGAATGCAAGACGAATCCCAATCTCGGGCCGCGCGGCACTTCAGGATCTTCCAGCGCCTGCACGCCGAGCGACACGAGTTGCCGTTGCCGGCCGAAGCCGAACCGCTTCCGGTGCCCAGCACCGCGATCTATTCGCGCTACGACGGCATGGTCGCCTGGCAGACCTGCCTCGACACGCCGTCGGAACGCGCGGAAAACATCGCGGTGCTGAGCAGCCACATCGGCTACGGTCATCACCCGGCCACGGTCTGGGCCATCGCGGATCGGTTGGCCCAGCCGGTGGATACCTGGGCCCCGTTCCGGCCCCCGACGGTGTTGCGGCCGCTGTTTCCCCGGCCACATACTCTGCACGCCGCGAGCTAGCCTGCGTTGAGACCGCGGCCGGTCCCACGGGTAGCCTCGCTGACGTGCTGCTGGCCTCACTGAACCCCGCCGCCGTATCGGCTGACGACATCGCCGACGCGGTTCGTATCGACGGCGTCGACCTCAGCCGCAGCGATCTGCTCGGCGCCGCAACGGCGGTGGCGGAGCGTATCGCTGGCGCGCATCGGGTTGCCGTACTGGCAACGCCCACCGTATCGACGGTGCTGGCGGTCACCGGATGCTTGATCGCCGGGGTGCCCGTGGTCCCGGTGCCGGCCGATGTCGGTGTGGCCGAACGCCGCCACATGCTGACCGACTCCGGCGCCGTGGCCTGGATGGGCCGGGCGCCCGCCCAGGACGCGGAGCCCGACGGACTGCCGCAGATACCGGTGCGTCTGCACGCACGATCATGGCACCGCTACCCCGAGCCGCCGCCGGATTCGGTTGCGATGGTGATCTACACCTCGGGCACCACGGGGCTGCCCAAGGGCGTGCAGCTGAGCCGGCGGGCGATTGCAGCCGACTTGGACGCGCTGGCCCAGGCCTGGCAATGGAATGCAGAAGACGTCTTGGTGCATGGCTTGCCGCTCTACCATGTGCACGGTCTGGTACTCGGCTTGCTGGGATCGCTGCGAGTTGGAAATCGCTTCGTGCACACCGGAAAGCCGACGGCGGCGGGATATGCGCAAGCAGGCGGAACGCTGTATTTCGGGGTGCCCACGGTGTGGTCACGGGTGGCTGCGGACCGGGCGGCCGCCGAGGCGCTGCGGCCGGCTCGGCTATTGGTTTCTGGCAGCGCGGCCTTACCTGTCCCGGTGTTCGATCAGCTGGTGCACCTCGCCGGGCACCGCCCTATCGAGCGCTATGGGTCTTCGGAATCGCTGATCACCCTGTCTATCCGGGCTGACGGCGAGCGCCGCGCGGGCTGGGTGGGCCTGCCGCTGGCCGGAGTGCAGACCCGGCTGGTCGATGATCACGGCAAACCGGTCCCGCATGACGGGGAAACCGTTGGGAAGCTGCAGGTTCGGGGCTCGACACTGTTCGATGGCTACCTGAATCGGCCGGAGGCCACGGCTGAGGCATTCGATGCCGACGGCTGGTATCGCACCGGCGACGTTGCGGTCGTTGACGACGGTGGCATGCATCGCATCGTCGGCCGTGAGTCGGTTGATTTGATCAAGTCTGGTGGCTACCGTATCGGCGCCGGGGAGATCGAGACGGTGCTACTGGGGCATCCGGAGGTTCAAGAGGCAGCTGTCGTCGGATTGCCTGACGAGGATTTGGGCCAGCGCATCGTGGCCTACATCGTGGGTTCGGACCGCATCGATCCCGACGTATTGATCGATATTGTCGCGCAACAGCTTTCGGTCCACAAACGGCCACGCGAGGTGCGGATTGTGGAGTCGTTGCCGCGCAACGCGCTGGGCAAGGTGCTCAAGAAGCAGCTGTTGGCAGAGGGCTGAGCCTAGGTCCTGTCTGCTAATTGCGGACGCGGTGGTAGGTGATGATGGCGGCCAGGGTGACACCGCTGAGGTAGGTCAGGGCGTATTTGTCGTAGCAGGTGGCGACCGCGCGCCAGTGTTTGAGCCGGTTGAAGCTTCGCTCGACGGTGTTGCGGTGCTTGTAGATTCGGCCTGAGAACCCCGGAGGCCGTCCTCTGTTGCGGCCTTTGGCTTTGCGGCGGGTGATCTGGTCGCTGCGCTCGGGGATGGTATGGGCGATCTTGAGCCGGCGCAGCTGTGCCCGCGTCGAGTCATGGGAGTACGCCTTGTCCGCCAGCAGGTGAAACGGGGCGTATGAGTTGCTGCGCCGGGCGGCCAGCAGTGGCCAAAGCATCGGATTATCACCGGCTTGACCGGCCGACAGTGCCAGGGTGACCGGACTGCACAGCTGGTCGGTCAAGGCGTGGATCTTGGTAGTCAGCCCGCCGCGGGAATGCCCAATGGCGTGGATCTTGGTAGTCAGCCCGCCGCGGGAATGCCCAATGGCGTGGTCATCGGGCTCATCGAGATATTTCTTGTAATTCGACAGATCCCCCTGTGCGGCGCCCGGGGCGCGCTCCGGCTGCGTGTTGGTGGGCGCGCACACTGGTCGAATCGACCGACAACAGTGCGCCCAGGTCGGCGTCCTCGGCGTCGAGGTCAGAGGCGATCGCCGCGAAGATCCGCGCGTAGATGCCATCGACCGACCAGCGTAGATGCCTCTCGGCCACCGATTGCCAGGGACCGAAGTGCTCGGGCAGGTCACACCACGGAGATCCCGTACGGTAACGCCAGATAATGCCCTCCAGAGTATGTCGATGATCGTTCCACGGCCGGCCACGCCGCCGCCCCGCAGGCAACACCGCCACGATCAGCGACCACAAATCATCAGAAATCGCATGCGTCCGCATCACCCAAACAGCATCAGCCAAAACACCATTCACATTAAGCAGACACGCCCTAGGCCGACACTTCGTCGTCTTGGCTGGTGGGGGTGGGGAGCTTGGCGATGTTGTCGCCACGCCACTGCAGTGCTTCCAGAGCGACAGCGACGTGGACGGAGGTATGGGCCAGCGGTCGCGGCAAGAGTCGTTGTGCGGCTTCAATTCTGCGCAATAGCGTGTTGCGGTGGGTGTAGAGGCGCTTTGCGGCGCGGGAAGCGTTGCATTGCTCGTTGATGAACATCAGCAACGTGGCCTGAAGTTCGGGAGCCGCCGATTCCAGTTCACCGAGCGTGCTCGTGATGAATTCGTCAGCGGCTTGCGGATTTTGGGTGATCAGGGCGACGATCTGGACGTCCGAGAAAAAGGCCACCCGTTGGTCGGATTTCAGTCGCGCCAGGGTATGTTGTGTGGTGAGCGCCTCGAGGTGGCTGCGCCGAAAGCCCTCGATTCCACTTGCCTTGGTGCCGATGGCAATTCGGGCATCCGATGCGTTGTCCACCGCCTGCTCGATCGTATCGATGTCGAGGTTGGTGGCCTCGGCCAACCACACCCAACGGGTAGCCGCGTTGGCGACCACGGTCAGATCTTGCGACGATCCCACGGCGTGACAAAACGCGTCGGCAGCTCTATCCAGATTGCTGTGGTCGCCGTCGAAGTCGTCGCTCCAGATGATGGCGGCGGTGTGGGCTCGAATAAGGGAGTAGCCCAACCGTGTCTCGGCGCGCTCGCGGCTGATTGGGGCGCCTTCTAGGTCCTGTCTGCTAATTGCGGACGCGGTGGTAGGTGATGATGGCGGCCAGGGTGGCACCGCTGAGGTAGGTCAGGGCGTATTTGTCGTAGCGGGTGGCGACCGCGCGCCAGTGTTTGAGCCGGTTGAAGCTTCGCTCGACGGTGTTGCGGTGCTTGTAGATTCGGCCTGAGAACCCCGGAGGCCGTCCTCTGTTGCGGCCTTTGGTTTTGCGGCGGGTGATCTGGTCGCTGCGCTCGGGGATGGTGTGGGCGATCTTGAGCCGGCGCAGCTGTGCCCGCGTCGAGTCATGGGAGTTCGCCTTGTCTGCCAGCAGGTGAAACGGGGCGTATGAGTTGCTGCGCCGGGCGGCCAGCAGTGGCCAAAGCATCGGATTATCACCGGCTTGACCGGCCGACAGTGCCAGGGTGACCGGACTGCACAGCTGGTCGGTCAAGGCGTGGATCTTGGTAGTCAGCCCGCCGCGGGAGCGCCCAATGGCGTGGTCATCGGGCTCATCGAGATATTTCTTGTAATTCGACAGATCCCCCTGTGCGGCGCCCGGGCGCTCCGGCTGCGTGTTGGTGGGCGCGCACACTGGTCGAATCGACCGACAACAGTGCGCCCAGGTCGGCGTCCTCGGCGTCGAGGTCAGAGGCGATCGCCGCGAAGATCCGCGCGTAGATGCCATCGACCGACCAGCGTAGATGCCTCTCGGCCACTGATTGCCAGGGACCGAAGTGCTCGGGCAGGTCACGCCACGGAGATCCCGTACGGTAACGCCAGATAATGCCCTCCAGAGTATGTCGATGATCGTTCCACGGCCGGCCACGCCGCCGCCCCGCAGGCAACACCGCCACGATCAGCGACCACAAATCATCAGAAATCGCATGCGTCCGCATCACCCAAACAGCATCAGCCAAAACACCATTCACATTAAGCAGACACGCCCTAGCAGGTGACCCACCACTTCCAGGCGGTCGGCATGGTTACCGCGGGTCAGCTCGTCGTGTTCCAGTTGCACTTGTGCGGCGATGCCGGCCAGCGTGGCCTCGATGAACTCATTGACGGACTTGGCGGAAACGTCGAGCAGCTCGCGCAGTTCCTGCGGATCGGAAGTGAGATCGAAAGCGATGTTGATCCAGAGCCGCCAGGCGATGTATTGGCCGATCCGATATATGTCCAGCGTCAGGGTCTCCAGCCCGCGACGCACTAAGATCGCGGGCCATGCGCAACGGCTCCCCGCCGAGATTGGCCGGCACCGGTGCGCCGGGATGACGCACGTTGGCCGCCGCCCAGTGCACCAGATTGGCGCGGTTGGCTCGTTTGACCACCTTTGCCAGCACCGGATCGTTGGCGATGGTCGGGTTGGCCGATACCGTTTCCCGGTCTAGTTCTTCGATCCATTCCGGTCCGGCGTTGAGTGCCCTGCGGGCTCCCTCCCGGATCAGTTCGCGTATCCGGGACGAGGGTCGTTGCCAGGGCACGTGCCGATCCTAGTCACGGCGGCGGTGGGGCGCAGTGCATGTCCTCGAGTGTTCGAGTGGAATTAACGCGTTGCGTCCCAAGCGGGCTCAGGTCGGTGAGGGCGCGGTCACAGCAGAGTGTTCGATGTTAGCTGTCTCACTGGCCGGGGCGGGTCGCCACCGCGGTCGGCTTTGGGCCGGGGGACGGACCCATGAGCTTCAGCGACTGCCACGTGAATGATATGGAAACAATTGGTGAACAAATAGAAACCTGGTCGGGTTGGTGCGTTTGAGTTAGGCGTCTGGGACGTAATTCCTTTTGCTGGTTGGGCTGTTGCTGCAATCGCGGCGCCTGGCGAGCGCTGGTAGACCCCGCCGTCGCCGCGGGCTAGTGGCCAACGGGGCAGCCCGGTACACCCCCGAATTCTTGTTCGTCGATCTGATAGACCCCTGCGTGGTGGGCAACCTCGTTGCGCCGGCCGAACCCCTGGTGTGACCTTCCACTAGATAGCTGTGTGCAATTTGCACCGCGCGCAACGGTGAATTGAGAACAATTCACCTCCGGCCCGACGGGCGGGTGCATTGTGCACCTTCGGTCCGCACTGTTCGGGGGGAATGTACCTATTCCGGGCGCCGCAAGTTGGCAAGTATTGTCGTCAGTTCGTTGCCGCCAACCCCCATCCAGTGGCGGAGGACGGGAGCCAACGCCGGCTCAGCGATAACCCGTACCGCCGGGCCACCACCCGGCTCCACGAGGAGGTATGCACGTGTCTTCTGTTACGGTTCGACCCGAAGCGTTGGCTGCAGCGGCAGGCACCCTGGGGTCTATCGGAGCGGCATTGAGCGCCGGGAATGCCGCCGCCGCTCCAATGACCGGGGTGTTGCCGCCTGCCGCCGATGAGGTTTCCGCACTGCTTGCGACGCAGTTTGCGACGCATGCGGCGATGTACCAGATGGTGAGCGCGAAGGCGGCCGCGATTCACGAGCATTTCGCGGCCACGTTGGCGACCAGTGCCGCCTCGTACGTGAGCACCGAAACCGCCAACGCCGTGGCATCTCAATAGACCTGACCTGACGACATTCGAGGAGAGGGACAGACATTGATGGATTTCGGTTCGCTACCACCGGAGATCAATTCCGCCAAGATGTACGCCGGTGCGGGTTCGGGCTCGATCCTGGTCGCCGCTGAGGCGTGGGACAGCGTGGCCGTCGATCTGTACAGCGCCGCGTCCTCCTGCCAATCGGTGATCTGGGGGCTGGCGTTCGGGCAGTGGGTGGGCGCGTCGGCAAGTTTGATGGGGGCCGCCGCCGCGCCATATGTCGCGTGGCTCGGTGCCACCGCCACGCAGGCCGAACTCGCGGCCAACCAGGCCAGGGGAGCGGCGGTGGCCTACGAGTCCGCGTTCGCGGCCACGGTGCCCCCGGCGTTGATCCTCGAAAACCGCCTTCAATTGGTCACGCTGATCGCAACCAATATCTTCGGCCAGAACACCCCGGCGATCGCGACTACCGAGGCTGAGTACGGCGAGATGTGGGCCCAGGACGCCGCCGCGATGTATGGCTACGCGGGTTCGGCCGCGATGGTAGCCGAGACGCTGACGCCGTTTGAAGAGGCTCCGGAAGTCGCCAACGCTGGTGGGCTCGTCAACCAGACCGCCGCCGTCGGTCAGGCCATCGATTCCGCCGCGGCTGGCCAGCTGATGTCCAACGTTCCCCAAGCCCTGCAACAGCTCGCCGCGCCTGCTCCGCAAGGGGCGTCGACCGCGACCGCACCGAAGTCGCTGCTTCAAAGCGTTACTTCGAGCTTTTCCTTGTCGAACCTCAGTACCATCGTGGGGATGGAAAACACCCACTTGTCGATGGCGAACTCAGGCGCATCGATCTTCAAGACCATGGGCGATAGCGTCAAGGGTTTCATTCCTTCGGCTAGCAAGGCTGTCGAAACCGCGGTCGAACACGCGGTTAGGAACGCGGTGTCGATGGTTGGCGGGGGAGGTCCCGCGGGGATCGGGGGTTGGGCGCCACAGGGCGGCGTAGGCCAGGCGCTGTCGGTTGGCGGACTGAAGGTGCCGCAGGCATGGGCCGAAGCAAACCAGTCGGTTGTCCCGGCGGCCCGGGCGTTGCCGATCTCGCCGGTAACCGGTGCTGTTGAGGGCGCTCACGGGGCCCCGCTGCCCGGCATGCCATTTGGGCAGCTGGCCGGCAACGGGGGCAACGGCGTTAGCGGTGTGCTGCGAGTCACGCCCAAGGCCTATGTGATGCCACGCCCTCCAGCCGCGGGATAGTGCCGATGGCGGGTTCGTGATGTGCCGGCTGCGGGCGAACATTGCGGCCTTGCCGGCTCGGCGGCCTACGTCGGGATGGTCACCCGGCCGGCCAACGGGGTCTGCCCCCGGCCATTAAGCGATGGTCGGGGGCAGTGTGCCAGTTAGATCAAAGGACTAGGGGGCAAGCGCCCAGACCGGGTGGGCGGCAGACCAAACGGGGTGGGTCACGTCATTGCCGTAGTGGTAGATCGGGTGGTTCTGCGGCGACAACTCGCGCCACTGGCCTTCGCCTTCGCGCCAGGGGCCTTCACCCAGTCGCCACGGGCCTTCGCCAGGGCGTAGCGGGCCTTCGCCGGGACGCAGCGGGCCCTCGCTCGGGTGCACGAGACCCGTGCCGGGGTGGATTTGTCCTCCGCCGGGGTGTATCGGCCCCAGGTTCCCGGGGGCAGCGGAGGCGATGGCGGGTCCCACCAGTACCCCTTCAAAAGAGAGGCCCAGGGCGCACAGGACACCCGCCGACAGGGTGCGAATTCTCAACATTTCCAACTCCTTTCCGGGCTGGGGTGTTTGGCTCAACGGAGCCCGTGTTGTCGACACCGAAGAACTCGGGCCCAATGGCTGCATCGCCGTGTTGAGGTCACCGCCAACCCGATGAATGTCATATGTGGTTGATAATCTGCGAGTAAGACCGTTTTCCATCATTGTCAACTATGATTGACAGGTTGGTTGGTCGGTTGGCGAATCATGCGTCGTCGGGTGTCGCCGACGGTGTGGTGGCGGACCCGCCCGCGTCATTTGGATTCGAATCGTAACACGCTAGGGGGCAACGGAATTCCGGAGGGTCGGGAAGTTTGCGGGTGGCGCTTGGTGCGGCTCGAGCCGCCGGTTGGCGGACGCCCGGGCGCGGAATCGGGTGCGAGCACACCCGCTGATCGACCGGGATTCGAATCTTGGTGAGCGCAGCTAATTAACGAGGGGGGTAGGGTATTTCGGGTCGGGATGCGTGACGAGTTGCGGCGCGAGCTGGTGGCGCGGGCGCATACCGTCCAGCATGTTGGCAGCAAACTCACGGCGTGAGAACGGATTAAGCTCCTAGTCGCGGCATATCGTCGTCGCTGTGTACTCAACTGTGGATGCAGCTGGCCTCGCGACGGCCGGTGGCGGGACCGGCGACCCCAGCTCGGGAGCAACACCCATGAGTCGGGTCGCCCTCGCCTGTGTCGTCGGTTCAACAGTCGAGTACTACGACTTCTGCATTTACGGCACGGCTGCGGCGCTGGTCTTTCCGGCGGTCTTCTACCCCGGTCTCAGTCCAGCTCTGGCGACTATCGCATCGATGGGGACTTTTGCCACGGCGTTTCTGTCCCGGCCGCTCGGCGGGGCCGTCTTCGGGCATTTTGGGGACCGGCTGGGGCGTAAGAAGACTCTCGTTGCCACCCTTTTGATCATGGCCCTATCGACGGTGACGGTGGGGGTGGTGCCCAGCACGGCAACCATCGGGGTCTCCGCCCCGCTGATCCTGGTCGCCTTACGGTTGCTCCAGGGTTTTGCCGTCGGCGGCGAATGGGCTGGTTCGGCGCTGCTGAGTATCGAGTCCGCGCCAGCGCACAAGCGCGGGTACTACGGCATGTTCACTGTGCTCGGTGGCGGTGTTGCGCTTGTGGTGAGCGGTCTGATCTTTCTCGGGGTGAACTACACCATCGGAGAGAGCAGTTCGGCGTTTCTGCAGTGGGGCTGGCGTGTCCCTTTTCTGTTGAGCGCGCTACTGATTGCCTTCGCCTTGTACGTCCGCTTGGAGATCAACGAGACCCCGGTATTCGCTCTTGCGATGGCGCAGGCCGATGATCAGGAATCAACCGCCGCCGCGCGGGCACCGCTGGCGGCGGTGTTGTGCCGGCAACGCCGTGAGATAGTGCTGGCCGCGGGCGCCATGCTGGCGGCCTTCGGGTGCCTGTATCTGGCCAGCACCTTCCTGCCTTCCTACGCGCAACTGCACCTGGGGTATTCGCGAAACCTCGTCTTGCTGATCGGTGTGCTGGGCGGGCTGGTCTGCATCGGTTTTGTCGCACTGTCGGCCATTCTGTGCGATCGCTTCGGGCGCCGGCGCGTCATGCTGGTCGGCTGGGCAGTGGGCCTTTTCTGGTCGCCGCTGGTAATGCCGCTGATCGGCTCTGGCGATACCGTCGGGTTCACGGTGGCGCTGCTGGGGCTGTATGCCGCGGCCGCCAGTGGATTTGGGCCTGCAGCCTCGCTTATCCCGGAACTGTTCGCTACCCGCTACCGCTACACCGGCACGGCCCTGGTGCTCAACGTGGCGGGCATCGTTGGGGGCGCCGCGCCGCCATTGATCGCCGGTACCCTGCTGGCCAGCTATGGCAGCTCCGCGGTCGGCCTGATGATGACCGCGCTGGTGGCCGCCAGCCTGCTGTGCACCTATCTGCTCCCCGAGACCGCCGGCGCCTCACTGACCGCCGCCTAGGTCCTGTCTGCTAATTGCGGACGCGGTGGTAGGTGATGATGGCGGCCAGGGTGGCACCGCTGAGGTAGGTCAGGGCGTATTTGTCGTAGCGGGTGGCGACCGCGCGCCAGTGTTTGAGCCGGTTGAAGCTTCGCTCGACGGTGTTGCGGTGCTTGTAGATTCGGCCTGAGAACCCCGGAGGCCGTCCTCTGTTGCGGCCTTTGGCTTTGCGGCGGGTGATCTGGTCGCTGCGCTCGGGGATGGTATGGGCGATCTTGAGCCGGCGCAGCTGTGCCCGCGTCGAGTCATAGGAGTACGCCTTGTCCGCCAGCAGGCGAAACGGGGCGTATGAGTTGCTGCACCGGGCGGCCAGCAATGGCCAAAGCATCGGATTATCACCGGCTTGACCGGCCGACAGTGCCAGGGTGACCGGACTGCACAGCTGGTCGGTCAAGGCGTGGATCTTGGTAGTCAGCCCGCCGCGGGAACGCCCAATGGCGTGGCCATCGGGCTCATCGAGATATTTCTTGTAATTCGACAGATCCCCCTGTGCGGCGCCCGGAGCGCGCCCGGCTGCGTGTTGGTGGGCGCGCACACTGGTCGAATCGACCGACAACAGTGCGCCCAGGTCGGCGTCCTCGGCGTCGAGGTCAGAGGCGATCGCCGCGAAGATCCGCGCGTAGATACCATCGACCGACCAGCGTAGATGCCTCTCGGCCACCGATTGCCAGGGACCGAAGTGCTCGGGCAGGTCACACCACGGAGATCCCGTACGGTAACGCCAGATAATGCCCTCCAGAGTACGTCGATGATCGTTCCACGGCCGGCCACGCCGCCGCCCCGCAGGCAACACCGCCACGATCAGCGACCACAAATCATCAGAAATCGCATGCGTCCGCATCACCCAAACAGCATCAGCCAAAACACCATTCACATTAAGCAGACACGCCCTAGTTGCGGCGCCCGTCCCGGCGGCGCGGCGGGTGCTGGCCGTTGCCAAACACAACCCGGACCTTGGCGTGGAGCACGGGATCGCGGGCCCGCCGGGCGCCGGTCTCCACTTCAATGAATTCGCCTGCAGGGTAAGCAGTTCGGTGGATCCGAGCGCCCCATGATGGTCGGCCGGCGCCAGTTCGAGTGGAGGTTGGAATGTCATGATGCCGTACGGGGTCATTTCACCGGCGGGGGAGGTGTCCGGAATCGGAATTGACGCTGATTAGCAAGCCCGCCAACGTCTCCGCCAGTCGCGGCAAAAGGTTCTGCCCCGGCCACTGGGGCTAGCAGTGACCGGGGCAGAACATCGATGCCGAGCAGGCGGCAATTAGGGGGCCAGCGCCCAGACCGGGTGCGTGGCAGACCAGACCGGGTGGGTCATGTCATCGCCGTAGTGGTAGATCGGGTGAGTGGGGGGAGGGACGGGATGCATCGGAACTCCCGGTTCCGGATGCATCGGGTCTCCCGGGGCGCCCGGACCTGGATGGGGCGCGGCGGCCGGCCCCGGGTGGACGGGGGCCGCTGGGCCCGGGTGCGGAGCGGGGCCTGGGCCCAGGTCCGCGAACGCCACTGCGGGTGCCACCACGGCTCCCGCCAGCGCTAAGCCAACTGCACACAGAACACCTGCCGACAAGGTGCGAATCTTTGACATTTCACTTTCCTTTCTGGGTGGCAGGGGCTTCCCCAACAAAGCTCGCGCTGTCGACGCTGAAGAACTCGGGCTTGTTGACATGGGTGGCCGGGAGATCCGGTCGTTGCATGCCAGGTTGTGGAATCCTCACCACCTAACTGTCATCTATGGTTGACAATTTGAAGACTAGAGCCAATCGGCTAGATTGTCAACCATGGCTGACAGAAATGGCTACCGGTCGCCGCAAACACCGCTCGGCCAGGCGCTGCGGATTGCGTGGTGGAGCTACGTTCATCGGGTTGACACCGACATGGAGGCCGCGGGTTTCGAGCGGCGGCGCTTCTCCATGAACTATGTGTTCGCCCTCTATGCGCTGCCAGGACCTATGACGATATCGCAGATGGGCAGGCAGTTCGGCGTCAGCCGCCAGGCGGCCAGCAAACTCGTCGCCGAGCTGCGCGATCGCGGCTACGTGCAGACCGCCCCGTCGCCGACGGACCAGCGCGAGAAGGTCGTGGAGCTGACGCCAAAGGCGATGGAGTACTTGGCCGCGCGTCAGCGTGCGGCTGCCGCACTCGACCGGGCGATCCAACAGCGCGTCGGTGCCGACGGAGTCGAGCAGTTGCACCTGATCCTCGACGCCGTCGGTGAAGCTGCCCGCGGGGCGGTGGAATTCGATCCCGCCAACCTCTATCGCGAGCCGGACCTGTGGTGATGGTGCGCAACCGCGCACCGCAACGGCATGCGCCTACCGGCCCATGCGGCCCCACTAATTGGCGTGCAGATCCTCGTTGAGTGCGATGCCCTGACCGTCGCGGGCCACCACCTCGACCGCGCCCGTCACCGAGTTGCGGCGGAACAGCAGGTTGCTGCTGCCGGACAGTTCGCGTGCCCTGACGGTGATGCCATCGGGTGTGGTGACCTTGGTGCCGGCCGTGACGTACAAGCCGGCTTCCACCACGCAGTTGTCGCCCAGGGAGATGCCCAGCCCGGCGTTGGCGCCGAGCAGGCAGCGCTTGCCCATGGAAATGATTTGGGTCCCCCCACCGGAGAGCGTGCCCATGATCGAGGCCCCACCGCCGATGTCGGAGCCGTCGCCGACCACCACGCCCGCGGAGATTCGGCCCTCGACCATGGAAGCGCCCAGGGTTCCGGCGTTGTAGTTGACGAAACCCTCATGCATCACGGTGGTGCCCGGCGCCAGGTGGGCGCCCAGTCGCACCCGGTCGGCATCGGCGATGCGCACGCCGCTGGGCATCACGTAGTCGACCATCCGGGGAAACTTGTCGACACCGTAGACCGTCACCGCTCCGTGGCGGCGCAACCGTGCCCGCACTGCCTCGAAACCTTCGATTGCGCATGGTCCGCGATTAGTCCACACGACATTGGTCAATACGCCGAACAAGCCGCCGGCGTTCAGCCCGTGCGGCGCCACCAGACGATGCGACAACAGGTGCAGGCGAAGGTAGGCGTCGTACGCGTCGGCGGCGGCATCGTCTAGCGAGCCGATGACGGTCCGGACCGCCACCACCTCGGCGCCGCGATCGTCGTCGCGGCCTACCAATGCGGCCAGCTCCGCGGGAATGTCGGACAACGCCAGGCGTGATGTCGCGCTGGTACCTGACTCGGTCAACTCCGGCGCGGGAAACCAGGTGTCCAGGACCGATCCGTCGGAAGCCAGGGTTGCCAGTCCGATGCCTGCTGCTCCAGTCACGCCTCGACACGCTACTAGATGCGCTGACGCCCGCGAGCAGACGCAGAGTCGCACGCCGGCGCGGCCGCCGCGTGCGACTCTGCGTCTGCTCGGCGCGACGGCGGACCCACTAGGCTTGGTGTGTGCTGGACTTGCGCGGGGACCCGATCGACCTGACCGCTGCACTGATCGACATCCCCAGCGAATCTCGGGATGAGGCGCGCATCGCCGATGAGCTAGAGGCGGCGTTGCGCGCGCAGACATCGGGCTTCGAGATCATCCGCAACGGCAACGCGGTGCTTGCCCGGACCCGGCTGAACCGGCCCTCGCGGGTGCTGCTGGCCGGACATTTGGACACCGTGCCGGTGGCCGACAACTTGCCCAGCCGTCGCGCCGACGGGCAGCTGCACGGCTGTGGCGCGGCCGATATGAAGTCCGGTGACGCGGTGTTTCTGCATCTGGCGGCCACGGTGGCCGAACCGGTGCACGACCTGACGCTGGTGTTCTACGACTGTGAGGAAATCGAGGCGGCGGCAAACGGTTTGGGGCGCATCGAGCGGGAGCTCCCGGAGTGGCTGTCCGCCGATGTCGCCATCCTGGGAGAGCCCACGTCGGGCTACATAGAAGCCGGTTGTCAGGGCACGTTACGAGTGGTCATCAGCGCGACCGGGACCCGCGCGCACTCGGCGCGTTCTTGGTTGGGGGACAACGCAATCCACAAGCTCAGTGCCGTGCTGGACCGGTTGGCGCGCTACCCGGCGCGCAGCGTCGACATCGACGGTTGCACATACCGAGAGGGTTTGTCGGCGGTACGCGTGGACGGTGGCGTGGCTGGCAACGTGATTCCGGACGCGGCTTCGGTAACGGTCAACTATCGCTTTGCGCCCGACCGGTCGGTTCCGGCCGCCCTGCAGCACGTGCGTGAGGTATTCGACGGGCTCGACGTGCAGATCGAGCAGACCGACGCGGCGGCGGGCGCGCTGCCGGGTCTGGCGCAACCCGCCGCCAAAGCACTGGTTGAGGCTGCCGGTGGGCAGGTCCGAGCGAAATACGGCTGGACGGATGTGTCCCGCTTCGCGGCTCTGGGCATCCCCGCGGTCAATTACGGCCCCGGGGACCCCAATCTGGCGCATTGCCGCGACGAGCGAGTGCCGGTCGCCACGATCACCACTGTGGCGGACACGTTGCGCCGCTACCTGAGCACCTAGGGTGTGTCTGCTTAATGTGAATGGTGTTTTGGCTGATGCTGTTTGGGTGATGCGGACGCATGCGATTTCTGATGATTTGTGGTCGCTGATCGTGGCGGTGTTGCCTGCGGGGCGGCGGCGTGGCCGGCCGTGGAACGATCATCGACGTACTCTGGAGGGCATTATCTGGCGTTACCGTACGGGATCTCCGTGGTGTGACCTGCCCGAGCACTTCGGTCCCTGGCAATCGGTGGCCGAGAGGCATCTACGCTGGTCGGTCGATGGTATCTACGCGCGGATCTTCGCGGCGATCGCCTCTGACCTCGACGCCGAGGACGCCGACCTGGGCGCACTGTTGTCGGTCGATTCGACCAGTGTGCGCGCCCACCAACACGCAGCCGGAGCGCGCTCCGGGCGCCGCACAGGGGGATCTGTCGAATTACAAGAAATATCTCGATGAGCCCGATGGCCACGCCATTGGGCGTTCCCGCGGCGGGCTGACTACCAAGATCCACGCCTTGACCGACCAGCTGTGCAGTCCGGTCACCCTGGCACTGTCGGCCGGTCAAGCCGGTGATAATCCGATGCTTTGGCCATTGCTGGCCGCCCGGCGCAGCAACTCATACGCCCCGTTTCGCCTGCTGGCGGGCAAGGCGTACTCCTATGACTCGACGCGGGCACAGCTGCGCCGGCTCAAGATCGCCCATACCATCCCCGAGCGCAGCGACCAGATCACCCGCCGCAAAGCCAAAGGCCGCAACAGAGGACGGCCTCCGGGGTTCTCAGGCCGAATTTACAAGCACCGTAACACCGTCGAGCGAAGCTTCAACCGGCTCAAACACTGGCGCGCGGTCGCCACCTGCTACGACAAATACGCCCTGACCTACCTCGGCGGTGTCACCCTGGCCGCCATCATCACCTACCACCGCGTCCGCAATTAGCAGACACGCCCTAGTCGACGTCGGCGGGCTCGGATTGCTTGGTCTTGCCGTCCGGCGGTGCGACATCGATCCGATCCAGCAGGTTGCCGGTCCACAGGGCCGCGATGGCGTCGGGCGCGGCCTCGGCGCGGGCGGTGACGATCATCCGGGCCGCGCCGGCCAGCGCCAGCTGGTACACCAGCGTGGCCGACAGGATGTCCAGATCGTGGGCATCGTCGACGATGAGAAGGAGCTCGCCCTGGCGCACCTTGCGGCCCAACGACGCTCGGGCCGCTCGCAACAACGCGGCCGGCTTGCCCAGCTCGGCGATCTCCACCAAGTGGCTGAAGGCGCCGAACGGGACCGTGCGTTCGGTCGGGGTTCCGGTGACCCAGCGGATGACGGTGGCCGGGTGCCGTTGGGCGAAGTGCTCGGCGGCCAATCGCGCCAGGGTGGATTTTCCGACGCCGTCAGGTCCGAGGATGACGGCGCCGGGGCGCGCCAGGTCGCTCAACGCAACGTCCAACTGCTCCAAGGCTGCCGCGTGTTGGGGGACGTTCCATCGAATTGGCATTGCCCGGAGTTTATGGCGTCAAGGGTGCGCGTGGCGATAGGGCCCAAAGTTGTCCGGGGTGGGGGCGCTGGTCTACGTTTCGGTATGTGACCGCGAAAAGCGACGAACCCGGCCGTTGGACAGTGGCGGTGTACTGTGCAGCCGCGCCGACACATCCGGAGTTGTTGGAGCTCGCCGCAGCCGTCGGTGCGGCGATCGCCGCCCGGGGCTGGACGTTGGTGTGGGGCGGGGGCCACGTTTCGGCGATGGGGGCGGTCTCGTCGGCGGCGCGGGCGCACGGCGGCTGGACGGTCGGAGTGATTCCCAAGATGCTGGTGCATCGCGAGTTGGCTGACCATGACGCGGACGAGTTGGTCGTCACCGAAACGATGTGGGAGCGCAAGCAGGTCATGGAGGACCGCGCAAACGCGTTCATCACCCTGCCGGGCGGCGTCGGGACCCTCGACGAGCTGTTGGACGTGTGGACCGAGGGATACCTGGGCATGCACGACAAGAGCATCGTCGTGCTGGATCCCTGGGGCCACTTCGATGGGCTGCGCGCCTGGCTGTCCGAATTGGCCGATACCGGCTACGTCTCGCGGACAGCGATGGAGCGGTTGATCGTGGTGGATAACCTCGATGACGCGTTGCAGGCGTGCGCACCCGGCTGAGGCCTATTGACGACCATTCGCTCCCGATTAGGCTGGCCGCCGAACTCTGAGAACGAATCGAGGGATCAGGTTGTCCGATCGCCAAAGTCATGTCCGCACGCGAGTCAAGTTCACCGACGTCGCTGCGCGGGTGCCCGGTCTACTGATCGACGCGCCGTCGATCATGCGGGGGGTGGTGACCGGCCTGTTGCCCCGGCCCAAGTCCAAGGCGTCGATCGGCACCGTGTTCCAGGACCGGGCCGCTCGCTTCGGGGACCGGGTTTTCTTGAAGTTCGGCGATCAGCAGATGACCTACGGCGAAGCCAACGCGACCGCCAACCGCTATGCGGCGGTGCTGGCCGCGCGTGGCGTCGGCCTCGGCGACGTCGTGGGAATCATGCTGCGCAACTCGCCCAACACGGTGGTGGGGATGCTGGCTGTCGTCAAGTGTGGCGCCATCGCCGGCATGCTCAACTACCACCAGCGCGGCGAGGTGCTGGCGCACAGTCTGGGACTGCTCGATGCCAAGGTGCTGGTGGCGGAGTCCGATCTGGTCAGCGCCGTCAGCGAAAGCGGTGGCGCGGCCGGTGAGGTGGTCACCATCGAAGACCTGGAGCGCTTCGCCGCGACCGCCCCGGCCAACAACCCGGCGTCGGCGTCGGCCGTGCAGGCTCAGGACACGGCGTTTTACATCTTCACGTCGGGCACCACCGGATTCCCCAAAGCCAGTGTGATGACCCACCACCGGTGGCTTCGGGCCCTGGCGGTCTTCGGTGGGCTGGGACTACGGCTGAAGAGCTCCGACACGCTTTACAGCTGTCTGCCGCTGTATCACAACAACGCACTCACGGTGGCGGTGTCCTCGGTGATCAATTCCGGGGCGACGTTGGCGCTGGGCAAGTCGTTCTCGGCGTCGCGCTTCTGGGACGAGGTGATCGCCAGCAACGCCACCGCCTTCATCTACATCAGCGAGGTCTGCCGCTACCTACTCAACCAGCCGACCAAACCGACCGATCGCAAGCACAAGGTGCGGGTGATCGCCGGCAACGGGTTGCGGCCCGAGATCTGGGGTGAGTTCACCAAACGGTTCGACATTGACCGGGTGTGCGAGTTCTATGCCGCCAGCGAGGGCAACTCGGCCTTCATCAACATCTTCAACGTGCCCAAAAGCACCGGGATCTCGCCGATGCCGCTGGCCTACGTGGCCTACGACCCGGACACCGGCGCCCCGCTGCGCGACGAGTCCGGTCGGGTCCGTCGGGTGCCTGCCGGTGAACCGGGACTGTTACTGAGCCGGGTCAACAGGCTGCAGCCGTTCGACGGCTACACCGACCCGGCCGCCAGTGAGAAAAAGCTGGTCCGTGATGCCTTCCGGAAGGGAGACTGCTGGTTCAACACCGGTGACGTGATGAGCCCGCAGGGGATGGGGCACGCGGCGTTTGTCGACCGGCTGGGTGACACCTTCCGTTGGAAGGGCGAGAACGTGGCCACCACTCAGGTGGAGGCGGCGCTGGCGTCTGACCCCTCCGTCGAGGAGTGCACGGTCTACGGGGTTGAGGTGCCCAACACCGGAGGTCGCGCCGGGATGGCTGCGGTCAAGCTACGCGACGGCGCCGAGTTCGACGGTCAGTCCCTGGCCCGCGCCGTCTACGATCAGCTGCCCGCATACGCACTGCCGCTGTTCGTGCGGCTGGTGCAGGCGATGGCGCACACCACGACGTTCAAGAGCCGCAAGGTTGAGCTGCGCGAGCAGGCCTACGGCGCCGACGTCGATGACCCGCTGTACGTATTGGCCGGCCGCAGCAAGGGCTATGTGCCCTATTACGACGCGTATCCCGACGAGGTAGCGGCAGGTAAGCGGCCCCAGGGCTAGCGTGATTCGGCGCGCCGAGGCCGGGCCAGACCGCGGCTAGCCGTGGACGCAGGCTCGATGGCTCTTCGTGCACCAGGCACTATGTAGGCGTGCAGGCAACGCTGTGTGGCCGCCCGGTGGCAGGGGACCGCCCGCTGATCATGGCGATCGTGAACCGCACCCCGGACTCGTTCTATGACAAGGGCGCGACCTTTTCTGACGCGGCTGCTCGCGACGCGGTACATCGAGCGGTCGCCGAAGGCGCCGACGTCATCGACGTCGGAGGTGTCAAGGCCGGGCCCGGCCAGGACGTCGACCCCGACACCGAGATCGCTCGGTTGGTGCCGTTTGTCGAGTGGCTCCGTGACGCCTACCCCGAGCAGGTGATCAGCGTCGACACCTGGCGCTCGGAGGTGGCCCGGCGGGCATGTGCGGCAGGTGCGGACCTGATCAACGACACCTGGGCCGGGGTGGACCCCGCGATAGTGGAGGTGGCCGCCGAATTCGGTGCGGGCCTGGTATGCGCGCACACCGGGGGAGCGCGACCACGCACGCGTCCCTTCCGGGTGAGTTACGGTACGACTACCCGCGGCGTGGTGGACGACGTGATTCGCGAGGTCACAGCGGCCGCCGAGCGGGCGGTTGCGGCCGGAGTTGCCCGCGACCGCGTGTTGATCGACCCGGCTCACGATTTCGGCAAGAACACCTGGCACGGGTTGCTGCTGTTGCGGCACGTGGCCGATCTTGTTAAGACCGGGTGGCCAGTACTCATGGCTTTGAGCAACAAGGACTTTGTCGGAGAGACTCTGGGCGTGGATCTGACCGAACGGCTCGAGGGAACGCTGGCGGCCACCGCATTGGCGGCGGCCGCCGGTGCGCGCATGTTTCGGGTGCATGAGGTCGCAGCGACCCGCCGGGTCCTGGAAATGGTGGCGTCGATCCAGGGGACCCGCCCGCCGACACGCACGGTGAGGGGACTCGCATGACCGCATCGGATCTGGTCACCGGGGACCTCACCAGTGAGGGAGTCCTCATCCCGGCCCGGCCGGGGGACACCTGGTTATGCGACCGCAGCTGGAACCGTCCGCGCTGGAAGATCGACGAATTGGTCGAGGCCAAGGCCGGGCGCTCGATCTCGGTGGTGCTGCCGGCTCTCGATGAGGAAGAAACCATCCAATCGGTGATCGACAGCATCTCACCGCTGGTGGATGGCCTGGTCGACGAACTGATCGTGCTCGATTCCGGCTCTACCGACGACACCGAGATCCGAGCGATTGCCGCCGGGGCTCGAGTGGTGAGCCGCGAACAGGCGTTGCCGGAGGTGCCGCCCCAGCCCGGCAAGGGCGAGGCGCTGTGGCGCTCGTTGGCGGCCACCAGCGGCGACATCGTGGTATTCATCGACTCGGATCTGGTCAACCCCAACCCGATGTTCGTGCCGTGGCTGGTCGGCCCGCTGCTCACCGGCGAGGGGATCCACCTGGTCAAGAGCTTCTACCGACGCCCGCTCAGTGTCGGTGACGCTAGCGGCGCCGCGGGCGCTACCGGCGGCGGGCGCGTCACCGAACTGGTGGCGCGGCCCCTGTTGGCGGCGCTGCGACCCGAGCTGGGCTGTGTATTGCAGCCGCTGAGCGGTGAGTATGCGGCCAGCCGCGAGCTGTTGACGTCGCTGCCCTTCGCTCCGGGATACGGGGTGGAAATCGGCCTGTTGGTCGACACCTTCGACCGGCTGGGGCTGGACGCGATCACGCAGGTCAACCTGGGTGTGCGGGCGCACCGTAACCGGCCCCTGGCCGAGCTGGGTGTGATGAGTCGCCAGGTCATCGCCACGCTGCTGTCCCGGTGCGGGATCCCCGATTCTGGGGTCGGGTTGACCCAGTTCTTCGCGGAGGGCGACGGCTACACCGAATGCACCTCGCCGGTGTCGCTGGCCGACCGGCCCCCCATGAGTGTGCTTCGCCCTCGGTGAGCCCCGGCCTACGCTGACCTGTCGGTCCGGTAGGGCAAGATCGACGGCGTGGCGTTGGTGTTGCTGTACCTGGTGGTACTTGTCTTGGTGGCGGTCGTGTTGTTCGGCGTGGCAAGCCTGCTGTTCGGGCATGGTGAGCAGCTGCCGCCGCTGCCCAGGGCGACGACCTCGACCGTGCTGCCCGCCTATGGCGTTACTCGCGCCGACGTCGACGCGGTCAAGTTCACCCAGGTGCTGCGCGGCTACAAGACCAGCGAGGTCGACTGGGTGCTGGATCGATTGGGGCGTGAGCTGGAGGAATTACGCGGGCAGCTCGCCGCGGTGCACGCCTCGTCGACCAGCGAAAGTCCGGCCGGGCCCGAAGACAGCGACGCGCCGGGTAGCCAACCCGCGGTTTCGAATGGAGCCGATTCCACGTGAACGATGGCCTGCGGCGCTGTGACTGGGCCGAGATTCGTCCGGGACCCGACGCGCAGACCTATCGCGACTATCACGACCAGGAGTGGGGACGCCCGCTATATGGACAGGTCGCGCTGTTTGAACAGATGAGCCTGGAGGCCTTCCAGAGCGGCCTGTCGTGGTTGATCATCTTGCGCAAGCGGGAGAAATTCCGGCGGGCGTTCTGCGGATTCGACATTGAGAAGGTGGCCGGCTACACCGACGCCGACGTGCAGCGGCTGCTTGCTGATGAGGGGATTGTGCGCAACCGGGCAAAAATTGAGGCCACCATTTCCAACGCGCGCGCCGTGATCGGCCTCGGATCGGAGCAAGACCTGTCGGAGCTGTTGTGGTCGTTCGCGCCCCCGGCGCGGCCGCGGCCCGCGACACTGGCTGAAATACCCTCGGCCACTGCCGAATCGAAAGCGATGGCGCGCGAGTTGAAACGCCGCGGGTTCCGGTTTGTGGGCCCCACCACCGCATATGCACTGATGCAGGCGACCGGAATGGTCGACGATCACCTCCGTGGTTGCTGGGTCCCGCCGATAGTCCGGTGACGCCACAAGTCGGGTCTTGTGCACGTTGTGACCTGGATAGGGAACAATGGGGGGGTGATTTGGCAGTTCAATGTCGGGTATGGCTGGAAATCCATTCATGGGGCATGCTCGGCGCCGGCCAGGTCTGCCACGGCAGGCCAGCTCGAATCTGGAGGGAGCACTCGATGGCGGCGATGAAGCCCCGGACCGGCGACGGTCCTCTGGAGGCAACAAAAGAGGGGCGCGGCATCGTGATGCGGGTACCACTTGAGGGAGGTGGCCGGTTGGTCGTCGAGCTGACACCCGATGAAGCCGCGGCGCTGGGTGACGAGCTCAAGGGTGTGACGAGCTAGCTCAGATCGCGAAAAGTGTGCCCTATCGGCACACTTTTCGATAGATATCCAGCGTCTGCTCGGCAATCTGTGTCCAGGAGAATTCCTCGATACAACGCTGCCGTCCGGCTTGGCCGTAGCGTTCGGCTTTGGCTGGGTCCGCGACCAGTGCATTTACCGCCTGTGCCAGCCTGGATTGATAACCGGCGGGGTCGTCGGCCGCGTAATGCACCAGCGAGCCGGTGATTCCGTCGGCGACCACCTCGGGGATGCCGCCGACATCGGAGGCCACCACCGCGGTCGCGCAGGCCATTGCTTCGAGGTTCACGATGCCCAATGGCTCGTATATCGATGCGCAAACAAAAACTGTTGCTGCCGAAAGTATTTCGCGAAGCTTCTGCACGGGCAGGATGTCGCGGATCCAGAACACCCCGCTACGAGTGCTGGCCAGTTGAGCCACCGCGGACTGCACTTCATTGGCGATTTCCGGGGTGTCGGGAGCACCCGCGCACAGCACCAACTGGACGTCCGGGCTGAACTGGTGTGCCGCTGCCAGCAAGTGCGGTACGCCCTTTTGCCGGGTGATCCGCCCGACGAACGCCACAATGGGGCGGTTCGGGTCGACCCCGAGTTCGGCGAGCACCGAAGCGGTACCAACCGGTCCGGCCGGAAACCACACTTCGGTGTCGATGCCGTTGCGGACGACATGCACCATCCCTGGATCCAGCCCGGGGTACAGGCGCAGGACGTCATCACGCATTCCGGAGCTGACCGTGATTACCGCGTCGGCGGCCAGGACGGCGGTCTTTTCAACCCAGGACGAGATCTGATAGCCACCGCCGAGCTGCTCGGTTTTCCAGGGCCGCATCGGTTCGAGCGAGTGGGCGGTCAAGACGTGCGGAATGCCGTAGAGCAGGGCGGCCAGATGCCCTGCCAGACCGGTGTACCAGGTATGTGAGTGCACCACGCTGGCTGCGTCGGCGGCATTGGCCATCACCAGATCCGCGGACAATGTGGCCAGTGCCGGGTTGGCGTTCGCCAGCCGCGGATCGGGCTGATGGGCCGATGCGTCGGGGCGGGGTGCGCCCATGCAATGCACGTCGACGGTGCACAGGCGCTGTAATCGAGCCACCAGCTCGGTGACATGTACCCCAGCTCCGCCATAGACCTCCGGTGGGTACTCCCGAGTCAACATCGCCACCCGCATACCCGGCACCGTAGTGCACCGCTCGCACCTCGGGCCGACCCGCGGTCGGCGGCTTTGCGGGAAAGAGCGACAAAATGCGCCTAATCGGCTGGATTCAGACCCGTCGAAGTGGTCAATTGGCCTGACGGACAGCCGGACAGAACGGGCACAGGCCGGGGATCCGCCGTGATGCATCAAGTCAAGATGCCTGCGAAACCTGGTTCATGCATCAGGTAAGGAATGCCCGCGAAATCGGGGTCAGGTGGTGGTCTTGCTTTTGATGCGGATGCCGGCTTTGAGGGCGGGTAGAGCGGCGGGTATGGCGGCGGGGTAGAGCTGTTCGGTCTTGTCTTTGGCGAGTCTGAGCAGGGCGGCTTGCAGGTCGGCGATCTGGTGGGCGATCGCGGCGGGGTTGAGGCTGTTGCGGTAGGTGAGCAGCTCTGTTTGTTGGGCCGCTGAGAGGACTCCGGCGGCCAGCAGCCGGTCCAGGGGTCTGGGGCTTGTCGTAGAGCCGGCGGCGGTGACCGTCGCGGCTGCAGCCGTAGCTGATGGGTTTGATGGTGGGGGTCAGGTAGTTGAGCCGGTCGTTGACCAGGTGCCACAGCCGGTTGAGCACGGCGCGTTCTTCGTCGGTGTCGTAGCGGTAGTAGAACCCGTAGCGACGCACGAGGTGGTTGTTTTTGGACTCGATGGTGGCCTGGTCGTTCTTCTTGTAGGGTCGTGAGCGGGTGAAGAAGATCTCCATGTCCGCGGCCCACTTGATGACCGCCTTATTGAGGAATTCGGTGCCGTTGTCGAAGTCCAAACCCGTTACCTTATAGGGATTTTAGTAATTCCGGTTTTGAGGGCGCCCAGGATGTGGGGTGGGCGTTGTTGCGCACCGTGCGGGTGAACACCCAGCCGATGTGCATGTCGGTGAGGTTGACCGTGCGGGCGAACTCACCTTTCAGTGTCGGGCCGCAGTGCGCCACGGTGTCGCCTTCGAAGAACCCCGGAGATTCTTCGGCCTCATCGCCTGCTTTGCAGATGGTGATCGAGGACCGCAGCAGCGGGAGGGTTTCGTCGTCGACACACCCGAGATCTGGTCGCGGGCCTTGGCGCCGCGCAGGTAGCGGTCGATCGTGGCGCTGCTCATCGCCAACAGCTCGGCACGCACCGCCGGGCCGTAACGGTCACGGCCGTCCACCAGTTCGCCGTGGCGTTCTAGAGCATCCAACTGAAGTGCCATGGAAGCGGCCAGGTACCGGCCGCACTGCCCGCCTGAGGCCGCCCACACCTTCTGCAACACCTTGAGCGCATCCTAGGAGTACTTCGGATTGCGTTGCCGGCGAGTCCGTTTGGCGACCTGCCGACCCGCTCCCGGCGGCGCGGCCGCCGCCCTCAACCGCCGCCGGGCGTTGTCACGCGACCAGCCGGTGACCGCCACCACCTGATCCAGAATCTGCCCCTTGTCCGCCTTCGGTGCCCCCACATACGCCCTGGCGAACTTCGCGGTGATCTCGGTCCGAGACGACATCGACAGCCCACTTCCCATGCCTGCTGAGGATCGACCGTTTCGCGGGCATTTTTACGTGATGCACCGAGGACGCTTCACGGGCATTTTTCGTGATGCTTGCCGTCCGCTGGCAGCGCTTCGCGGGTGCCGTTAGGTTTGAGGCCATGAGGGAAGCACCACACGTGCTTGGCATCGTCTTGGCCGGCGGTGAGGGCAAGCGGCTTTATCCGCTGACTGCCGACCGCGCCAAGCCCGCGGTTCCCTTCGGCGGCGCCTACCGACTGATCGATTTCGTGCTCTCCAACCTGGTCAATGCTCGGTATTTGCGGATCTGTGTTCTCACCCAATACAAGTCGCACTCGCTGGACCGGCACATATCGCAGAACTGGCGGTTGTCGGGTTTGGCCGGTGAATACATCACCCCGGTTCCGGCCCAGCAGCGACTCGGTCCGCGCTGGTACACCGGCTCCGCCGACGCGATCTACCAGTCACTCAATCTCATCTACGACGAAGATCCGGACTACATAGTGGTTTTCGGGGCCGATCACGTTTACCGGATGGATCCCGAACAGATGGTTCGGTTTCACATCGACAGCGGGGCCGGGGTCACGGTGGCCGGTATCCGGGTGCCGCGTGCTGATGCGAGCGCGTTCGGCTGTATCGACGCTGACGATGCGGGGACCATCCGTGATTTCGTGGAGAAGCCGCTGGAGCCGCCCGGCACACCCGACGACCCCACCAGCACGTTCGTCTCGATGGGCAATTATGTCTTCACTACCAAGGTGCTGATCGATGCGATTCGGGCCGACGCCGACGACGACCATTCCGACCACGACATGGGTGGAGACATCATCCCGAGACTGGTCGCCGACGGGATGGCGGCGGTCTACGACTTTTCCAACAACGAAGTACCGGGCGCTACCGACCGCGACCGGGCATATTGGCGTGACGTCGGGACCCTGGACGCTTTCTACGACGCGCATATGGACCTGGTGTCGGTGCATCCGGTGTTCAACCTGTACAACAAGCGCTGGCCGATCCGCGGTGAGTCGGAGAACCTGGCGCCCGCGAAGTTCGTCAACGGCGGCTCTGCGCAGGAGTCGGTGGTGGGTGCGGGCAGCATCATTTCGGCCGCCTCGGTGCGCAATTCGGTGTTGTCGTCCAACGTCGTGGTCGAGGACGGCGCGATCGTGGAGGGCAGTGTGATCATGCCGGGCGCGCGGGTTGGCCGCGGCGCGGTGGTGCGGCACGCGATCCTGGACAAGAACGTCGTCGTCGGGCCCGGCGAGATGGTCGGCGTGGACTTGGACAAGGACCGGGAAAGGTTCGCGATCAGCGCCGGCGGCGTGGTGGCCGTGGGCAAGGGCGTCTGGATCTAGGTCACCTTTCCCGCGCGAGCAGACACAAAATCGCGCCTTTTCGAACTCAACAGGGCGATTTTGCGTCTGCTCGCGACGCGGATCTGCTGGCTCAGGCCCCCAGCGCCGCGGACAACAACCCATCGGCGCCGCTGTGTCCGTCGGCACCGGGGGGTGCGCCGGTTCCGCCGGCGCCGGCGGCGGCGCCATCGCCGATCAACCGGGAGTCGCCACCGCTGCCGGCGTCGCCGCCGGCGCCGTTCTGAACGCCTGATCCACCGAAACCGCCGTTGCCGCCAGCACCGCCGGCCCCGCCGTCTCCGTAAAGCCAGCCGCCGTCGCTGCCGTTGGCGCCGGTGCCGCCCTGCCCGCCGACACCGTGCTGGGGCACCGAGAATCCGCCGCGGCCTTCGCCGCCGTTGCCGCCGGTGCCGCCGTCGCCGCCGCGGCTGCCGCTGCCAAGCAGTAGACCGCTGTTGCCGGCGGCGCCGCCAGCTCCGCCCATGCCGCCATTTCCGCCTTGGCCGCCCGTTTGGTCGCCGTAGCCGCTGTCGCCACCGTGGCCGCCCATGCCGCCATTGCCGCCGCTGCCGCCAGTGCCGATGAGCCCGGCGTTGCCGCCACCGGCACCGATGCCGCCGGCGCCGCCGGCCCCGCCGGGTCTTCCGGCCGAGACATTGTCGGCTCCCGTCCCGCCGGCGAAACCGGCTCCGCCCTGGCCTCCGGTCCCGCCGTTGCCAATCAGCCAGCCCCCATTGCCGGCGGTGCCGCAGTTGCCGCCGTCGCCGCCATCTCCGCCGACTCCTGTCGAGGGGAGGCCGTTGCCGCCGCCGCCCATGCCGCCCAGCCCGCCGTTGCCGCCGTTGCCGAACAGCAACCCGCCGTTGCCACCGGTGCCGCCGTGGCCGCCGTCAAGAATCACCGGATGCTGGCCGTCGGCGAAGGGGGCGTTGCCGTTGAGGCCGGTGCCGCCCGTACCGCCCTGTCCGCCGGAGCCCCATAGCCCGGTGCCCCCCCCGGCGCCACCGCTTCCTCCGTCACCGCCGGGCAGGCCCCGTCCGCCGTCACCCCCGGCGCCACCGTCACCGCCGTCGCCGTGCAGCCACCCGCCGCGGCCTCCGTTGCCGCCGGCCCCGGCCACACCTCCGTCGCCGTAGTAGTTGAGTCCTCCGTCGCCGCCGACACCGCCTGCCCCGCCGTTGCCGAACAATCCGGCGGCCCCGCCGATCCCACCGGCCCCGCCTGCCCCACCGCCCCCACCGATGCCCGGTGTCGCGCCGCCGGCTCCACCGGCCCCGCCATTGCCGAAGAGCCACCCGCCGGCCCCGCCGTTGCCGCCGACGGCGCCGGCCCCGCCGCCGCCACCGGCTCCGCCGTTGCCGATCAGTCCCGCGGACCCGCCGGCGCCGCCGGCCACGCCCGCGGTGGTGCTGGTGCCGCCGTTACCGCCGTTGCCGTAGAGCAATCCGCCATCCCCGCCGGCTTGTCCGGGGGCCCCGTCGGCACCGTTGCCGATCAGCGGGCGCCCCAGCAACGCCTGGGCGGAGGCACGGATCGCCGTCAGCATGTCTTGCGCCGCCGCCTGCAACGGCGAGACGTTCGCCGCCTCGGCGGCCGCGTAGGCGCCCCCCGCGCCGGTCAACGCTTGTACGAACTGGGTATGAAACGCCCCCACCTGAACGCTGAGACCCTGATAGGCCTGCGCATGAGCGGTGAACAGCGACGCCATCGCGGCGGATATCTCGTCGGCGCCGGCGGCCAGTACCGCGGTAGTGGGAGCCGCAGCCGCGGCGTTGGCCTCGCCGATCGCTGCGCCGATACCGTCCAAGTCTGTTGCTGCCGCCGCCAAAATCTCTGGCGCGGTTACCAAAAACGACATTGCTGACCGGCCCCCCTGGGTCGTGGTCGAACCTTCGGTGAAAACGGTGAAAACGGTGAAAACAACGAATCCCGACCTGGTCCCACCCGCCGCTGGTTCACGCGGACTTCATCGATTCCCAGGCTTCCGGCGTGCCGGCAAAGTTCCCGCTGCCCGGCGGCTCACCACCGCGAGCAGACACAACATCGCATTGGCCGGGGCGAAAATGGGCGATTTTGTGTCTGCTCGCCGAGGGAACTGGTGGCTAGGTCCCCATAGAACCGGGTTGGCCGAACAACAGCCCTGCTGCGCCGCCTTGCCCGCCTTCGCCGTCGGTACTGCCGTTGCCGCCGTTGCCACCGTTGCCGCCGTTGCCGCCGTTGCCGATGATTTGGGCGTTGCCGCCGTCGCCCCCGTCGCCGCCGACTCCTGACTTGCCGTCGAATCCGCCGGGGCTACCACCGTGCCCTCCTTCGCCGCCTTGCCCGCCTGCGCCGCCGTCGCCGCCGTTGCCGGACAGCCAGCCACCGTCGGTGCCGTTGCCGCCCAGGCCGCCGGCGCCCCCCGCACCGCCGTCTCCGCCGACGTTGGCGCCGATGATGTTGTTACCGCCGTCTCCGCCGGTGCCGCCACTGCCACCCTGCCCGCCGGCCCCGCCGGCGCCGAACAACAGCCCGGACTTCCCGGCGGAACCTCCGGTGCCGCCGGCACCGGCATCGCCGCCAATGCCGCCGGGCACAGAAGCGGTGGAGTTGCCGCCGTGGCCGCCGCCGCGGCCGGAGCCACCGTTGCCACCAGCCCCTCCGTTGCCAAAGAGCATCGCCGCACTGCCCCCGGCGCCGCCATTACCTGCGACACCGGCATTGCCGCCCTGGCCGCCTTGGGGGCTGTCGCTGCCATTGCCCCCGCCGAAGCCGGCGCCGCCGTGTCCTCCGGTACCGCCGTCTCCGGACAGCAGCCCTGCGCTACCGGCGGCGCCGCCGGTGCCGCCATCGCCTCCGTGGCCGCCGTCGCCGCCGTTGATGCCGCGACCGCCGCCGCCGGTGCCGCCGTGGCCACCATCGCCGCCGTTGCCGATCAGCAGCCCGCCGCTGCCGCCGGTGCCGCCATTGCCTGCGTTGCCGGCGTTGCCACCGCCGATGTGGCCGGCAACGCCATCCAGACCGATGCCGCCGGTGCCGCCGTTGCCGCCGGCGCCGCCGGTACCCCATAGCCCGGTGCCGCCGCCGGCCCCTCCGTCGCCGACGCTGGCACCTTGTAATCCGATCCCGCCGATCCCGCCGGTTCCGCCGGTTCCGCCGGTTCCGCCGGTTCCGCCGTTGCCATACAGCCATCCACCGCGACCGCCGTCACCGCCACCCGCGCCGGCCCCGCCGTCGCCGGCCAGGTTGAGCGCACCAAAGCCGCCGTTGCCGCCAGCCCCGCCGGTTCCCCAGAGGCCCGCACTGCCACCGACGCCGCCGGCCCCGCCGGCTCCTCCGGCCAGAGTCGCGGTGCCGCCATTGCCACCGGCGCCACCTTGGCCGAAGAGCCAGCCGCCGGCCCCGCCATTGCCGCCGAGGGCGCCGGCCCCGCCGCCACCGCCGTTGCCGATCAACCCTGCCGCCCCGCCGGCGCCGCCGGCGACGCCGGCGGTGGTGCTGGTGCCGCCGTTGCCGCCGTTGCCGCCGTTGCCGCCGTTGCCGAAGAGCAGGCCGCCATCCCCGCCGGCTTGTCCGGGGGCCCCGTCAGCGCCGTTGCCGATCAGCGGGCGCCCTAACAACGTCTGGGTGGGCGTATTGATCACCGCGAGCAGCTCCTGTGCCGCGGTCTGCAATGGCGAGGCGTTGGCCGCTTCTGCGCCCGCGTACGCGCTTCCCGATCCGGTCAAGGCTTGGATGAAGTGGGAATGAAAAGCCCCGGCCTGGGCACCCAGCCATTGGTAGGCCTGTGCGTGCCCGGTGAATAGCGCCGCGACCGCCGCGGATATCTCGTCGGCCCCGGCCGCCAGCACCGCAGTGGTCGGCGCCGCTGCCGCCGCATTGGCCGCGGTGATCGTCGAACCGATGTTGTCTAGATCCAATGCCGCCGAGGCCAACATCTCGGGCACCGCCACCAGGTACGACATCGCTGACCTCCACCGAACGGTCCGCAACGGACCAGCTACGAGCAACAACGTAGCGCGACCTGCAACGGTGGTCTGGTGATTCCGCCAGACTCATATCCGCTGCGCCGGGTGTGGGTGGGTGCTTCGTAAACGTCGTTGTGTGCTGGGGGAGGGGTGTGCCCGTTAGGCGCTGTCGGCAGGCAAGCGGCTTTCCTGGCGCTGATCCCAGTTCGCTACCACACCCGCGGCAGTAATCGATACCGCACCTGTTGCATGTAGTCGCGATACCCGTCCAGTTGGTCAACCAGTGCGCTCTCCTCGTCGAGGATGCGAAAGGCCAGAACCAGCACGCTCGGCGGGACAATCACCGGACCCCAGTAGGAACCCAGTGCCAGGGGTATGCCCAGCATCAGGATCACATTCCCGACATACATTGGGTGTCGCACCAGGCTGTAGAGGCCGGTGGATACCACCTTTTGATCGGATTCGACGGTGATGGTCGCCGCCGCATAGCCGTTCTGGATGACCACCAGCATCGCGATCCCTAGCCCGGTCGCGATCAGCAGGTCGCCGATCAGGCACACCGCCGTCGGGACCGACGACCAGCCGAATCGATGGTCGAGCGCGCTGAGCGCCACCATCGCGAACAGCGCAACAAATGCCGCCGTGATGATGACCTTTTGGATACCTCGACTTTCCGCTCGAGGTCCGGCGTGCATACGTCGCTGCAGCGCAGCGGGATTCGTTGGTCCCAGGTAGATGCTGGGTACCAACGTCGCGACGGCGAAGACTGCCATGAAGACCCAGGCCTGCCAATAGTCGAATGTGCCGGCCGGGATGAACACGATGAGGCCGAACGCGACCAGGCCGACGATTGATGACAGCGCCACTCGAACAACGGTTTTCATCTTGCTCCCAGTCAGGTCGGCCGTTAGTTCAGCAACGTAGATCGCGCCGCCGCAAAGCCAGGGCGCCCAGCAAGATCAGCGTGATATCGATGGCCAGCAGCCACAGCAGCGGTACGGCGGTGAAATCACTGCCGATTCGTGGAACGTGGGCGAACGGCTCCAGGTCGAGCAGCCACTGTGGAAATCCCGCGAGTGAACCAAGTAGGTACAGTGCGACGAATCCGATCAGCACGCCCCACACGACCGGCGTGAATCGTGGAGCCAGACCGAATAGCCCAACGGCTACCGCCGCCAGCAGCCACACGGCGGGAAGCTGTACCGCAGCGGCGCCGACAACGGTCGCTAGTTTGGCTCCGACATCCCCGGCCGCGATGCCATAGGCGATTCCGGCGACCAAACCGGAGAGCACGGTTGCCACGGCCGACCCGGTCAGTGCCATCACCAGATGGCTTGATAGCCAACGAGTCCGGGAAACCGATCCGGCCAGCAGCGGCTCGGCGCGCTGGCCGGTCTCGTCCTGATGCAAGCGCAGGGTCAGCGAAATGGCAAATGCGGCGGCAACCATGCCGACGAGGGTGAAGGCCAGCGTGACGAAGGCTTCCTCGAGCGCAGCGGTGCCACCCATCCGGGTGACGATCTCACGCACCGCGGTGTTGTCGCCCAGTTGATCGCCGATTCCGTGCACCACGCTGCCCATCACCAGGCCGTACAGGCACAGCCCGATGGTCCACAGCAGCAGTGCGCCGCGGTCGAGCCGCCAGGCCAGCCCGAACGTGTTGCTCAGCATGGGCGCGGCGGCTCCGGCGCCGGCGCGCTCGGCGATGAGCCCGGCGCCGACGTCGCGGCCGGCACGCAGCCGATAGGCCAGCACGGTCAGCGCCGCCGTTGTCGCCAAGGGCAACAGCAACACCCACCACCGCTCACCTGCATAGGGTCTGACCAGCAGGGACCACCCCAGCGGGGAGAACCAGGACAGCGCGCCGGAACCGGCATCACCGATCGCCCGCAAGGTGAATGCAGTGCCCAGCACGGCGAACGCGGCACTGCGGCAGGACCGGGCACTTGGCGACAGCTGTGCGCAAACCGCGGCAACGGAGGTGAAGACCAGCCCGGAGGCGGCCAGGGCGGCACCGAACGCCAGTGACCCGGCCGCGGGCACGTCGGTGGTGAGTAGGCCCGCCGCGCCGATCGCACCGGTGGCGATCGACGCGCCGAACGACAGCAGCAGTGCGGCAGTGAGATTCGCATACCGGCCCACCGCGGTGGACTCGACCAGTTCGGCACGGCCGGTTTCTTCGTCGGCTCGGGTGTGACGAATCATCGTGAGGATGACGGCCACCGCGATGAGGGTGTGGAACATCCCGGCTTTCCAGACCCCGACGGCACCGAGGCTGTCGTTGTAGACGGGGCCGTAGAGCGCGCGCTGGGCGGGGCTGGCCATGATGGCGGCCGCGGCGACGGCGCGGGCCGCCTGGTCGGGGTAGACCGCTTGAATACTGCCGACGTAGACCGTGGCCAGCGGCACCGACAGCAGCATCACCCACAGCGGCAACCCAACTCGGTCGCGGCGCAGGTACAGGCGCAATAGCCGGAGCGTCCCGGCGAGCCCCGATGCGCGTTGCGGTCCGCGGTGTGCGGGCCGGCTTGGCCGATCCAGGACCGTGGTGCTCATCGCGCTGCGACTCCGGTGCCGCTGCGGTGTTGGGCCTCGCCATCGGGGCCAACGCTGTAGTGACGCAGAAACAGCTCTTCTAGAGTCGGTGGCTGGCTGACGAGACTGCGTACGCCGGCTTCGCCCAGTATCCGCACCAGCTCGCCCAGGCTCTCGCTGTCGACCTGGACATGCAGCGTGTTGCCGTCGACGGTGACGTCTTCGACTCCTTGGATCCTGGTGAGATCTCCTGGATCGCCGATCATTTCAGCCTTGATCGAGGTGCGGCTGAGGTGGCGCATGGAGGCCAGCGAACCGCTCTCCACGGTTCTTCCGGCCCGGATGATGGTTATCCGCTCACACAGCGCCTCGGTTTCGGCCAGGATGTGGCTGGACAGCAGCACCGTCACCCCCCTGCCGCGCGCTTCGTCGACGCACTGCTGAAACACGTTTTCCATCAATGGGTCCAAGCCGCTGGAGGGTTCGTCCAACAGCAGCAGCCGGGCCCGTGAGGAAAAGGCGGAGATCAGCGAAACCTTCTGCCGGTTGCCCTTCGAGTACGTTCGGGACTTCTTGTGCGGGTCCAGGCCGAAGCGCTCGATCAACTCCGCACGACGATCTTGATCGATACCTCCGCGCATCCGTGCGAGCAGATCAATGATCTCGCCGCCGGTCAGCGACGGCCACAGTGTGACATCACCGGGCACGTAGGCGATCTGGCGATGCAGCTCGACTGCGTCGGTCCACGGATTGCCGCCCAACAGGCGCACACTTCCGCTATCCGCCTTCACCAGGCCCAGCAGGATGCGGATGGTCGTCGACTTCCCGGCGCCGTTCGGGCCCAAGAAGCCGTGAACCTCTCCCTCGCGCACCGTCAAGTCCAGTTCATCGAGTGCGCGCACCGACCCGAAGTTCCTGGTTAGACCCCGGATCTCGATGGGTGTCGAGCCGATGTCAGTGGCCATCAGATTCTCCTTCGTTGTCCTGCGCGAGGAAGGCGTCGTACATGGTGCTGTCGGCCATCAGGCCTTCGGTATAGATCTCGAGCGATGGCAGCAGCATGTCCCGCGCGTAGTCACGCAATACCGCACGCAAATCGGTTGGCGTCTGGTGCATTTGCGGATACAGCAGAAACCCCCCAGCCCCGGTGATGGCCAGAAACTTCGCCCTGGCTTTCGGGTCGCGGCTGGCTTTGATGGTGCCGGCTCGAACACCCTCCGCAAGGTATTCCTCGGCGTTGTCGATGATCTGCTGCCACAGCATCATTGCCAGCTCGCCGCCGGACTGCATGCTGCGTACCAGGTAGGCCATCAGCGGTGCGTATGACTCGACTTGGGCAAGTTGGCCGAGCCAGGTGGCCGGGTCGTTGGACTGCATCGCCGTCAACTTCTCGCTGCGGATCTCTTCGGCGACGTAGTTGTCACAGGCCTTGCGCAGGCCCTCCTTGGAGCCGAAGTGGTGGATGACCAGCGCCGCGCTCACTCCCGCGCCTTCGGCGATGGCGCGAAGGCTGACACCGAAGCCGTGCTGACCGAACTGCTCGATCGCCGCATCCCTGATGCGCGCCGCCGCAGTCAAGTCGACTGAACGCATGTTCAACACACTTAACGTACGTTCAGGGCGTCGTCAAGGACTCGGCAAGCATCACGAGAAATGCCCGTGAAGCGTCCTCGGTGGATCACGTAAAAATGCCCGCGAAACGGTCGATCTTCGGCAGGCATGGGAAGTGGGCTGTCGATGTCGTCTCGGGCCGAGATCACCGCGAAGTTCGCCAGGGCGTATGTGGGGGCGCCGAAGGCGGACAAGGGGCAGATTCTGGATCAGGTGGTGGCGGTCACCGGCTGGTCGCGTGACAACGCCAGGCGGCGGTTGAGGGCGGCGGCCGCGCCGCCGGGAGCGGGTCGGCAGGTCGCCAAACGGATTTGCCGGCAACGCAATCCGAAGTACTCCTAGGATGCGCTCAAGGTGTTGCAGAAGGTGTGGGCGGCCTCAGGCGGGCAGTGCGGCCGGTATCTGGCCGCTTCCATGGCACTTCAGTTGGATGCTCTAGAACGCCACGGCGAACTGGTGGACGGCCGTGACCGTTACGGCCCGGCGGTGCGTGCCGAGCTGTTGGCGATGAGCAGCGCCACGATCGACCGCTACCTGCGCGGCGCCAAGGCCCGCGACCAGATCTCGGGTGTGTCGACGACGAAACCCTCCCCGCTGCTGCGGTCCTCGATCACCATCTGCAAAGCAGGCGATGAGGCCGAAGAATCTCCGGGTTCTTCGAAGGCGACACCGTGGCGCACTGCGGCCCGACACTGAAAGGTGAGTTCGCCCGCACGGTCAACCTCACCGACATGCACATCGGCTGGGTGTTCACCCGCACGGTGCGCAACAACGCCCACCCCACATCCTGGGCGCCCTCAAAACCGGAATTACTAAAATCCCTATAAGGTAACGGGTTTGGACTTCGACAACGGCACCGAATTCCTCAATAAGGCGGTCATCAAGTGGGCCGCGGACATGGAGATCTTCTTCACCCGCTCACGGCCCTACAAGAAGAACGACCAGGCCACCATCGAGTCCAAAAACAACCACCTCGTGCGTCGCTACGGGTTCTACTACCGCTACGACACCGACGAAGAACGCGCCGTGCTCAACCGGCTGTGGCACCTGGTCAACGACCGGCTCAACTACCTGACCCCCACCATCAAACCCATCAGCTACGGCTGCAGCCGCGACGGTCACCGCCGCCGGCTCTACGACAAGCCCCAGACCCCTGGACCGGCTGCTGGCCGCCGGAGTCCTCTCAGCGGCCCAACAAACAGAGCTGCTCACCTACCGCAACAGCCTCAACCCCGCCGCGATCGCCCGCCAGATCGCCGACCTGCAAGCCGCCCTGCTCAGACTCGCCAAAGACAAGACCGAACAGCTCTACCTCGCCGCCATACCCGCCGCTCTACCCGCCCTCAAAGCCGGCATCCGCATCAAAAGCAAGACCACCACCTGACCCCGATTTCGCGGGCATTCCTTACGTGATGCATGAACCAGGTTTCGCAGGCATCTTGACTTGATGCATCACGGGACTGGCTACCTGGTGGAAATCGCCGGCGTCGCAATAGCCCGAATGCGGCTGGTGAACTTTGATCAAACGCGGCCAAAGCTCGCCCCGAGCGGGGTATGGTAACTCGCGTTACCGATCTTGATATCGCCAATATCGGCGAAGGCCGGTCTACGAAGTTCGGGGGAGCGGTGAACTTTTCGATATTGCCGCCGGAGATCAACTCGGCGCGAATCTTTGCCGGGGCGGGATCCGGCCCGATGCTGCAGGCCGCGGCCGCCTGGGATGGGCTGGCGGCGGAACTGAGTTCGGCCGCCGACTCTTTTGGGTCGGTGACATCGAGGCTCGTCGGCGGATCCTGGCAGGGGCCGGCGGCAGCTGCGATGACCGCCGCCGCGGCCCCCGTATTCGGCTTGGCTATCGGTGGCGGCGGCCCGCGCCCAGTCCGCGGCTGGTCAGGCCAAGACCGTGGCGTCGACATTCGAGGCCGCCTGGGCGGCGATGATTCATCCAGTCGCGGTGGGAAAAAACCGATCTCAGTTCGTGTCGCTGGTGCGCTCGAATCTGTTCGGCTTCAATGCGCCGGCGATCGCGGCGGTCGAAGCCCAGTACGAGCAGATGTGGGCGCAGGACGTGGCTGCGATGTCCGGCTACCACGCGTGGGTTTCGGCCTCAGCGGCAGCGCTGGCGCCGTGGCAAACAGCGCTGCAAAACCTGCCGGGTCTGTCGGGTGTCAATCTCGGCATCGGCAACATCGGGAACTTCAACGTCGGTAGCGGCAACTTCGGCAGCTACAACTTCGGTGGCGGCAACAGCGGTCCCAGCTCCACCAGTGGGGGCATCGGCAACATCGGTCTCGGCAACTACGGCAACTCAAACGTGGGCGCCGGTAACGGAAATGCGGCTCTGGGCGTCCCCGGCTCGTCCTACCCAGGGGCGTCCTCCTACAACGTGGGTGCCGGCAACATCGGACAGTTCAACATCGGTCTGGGCAACTTCGGCAGCGGCAACATCGGCTTCGGTAACGGGAATCTGGTCACCGCCGTGGCCGGGAACCCGTCTGCGTCCAACGTGGGTGCCGCCAACATCGGCAGCCATAACTGGGGCATTGGCAACATCGGTATCAACAACATTGGCCTCGGCAACGTCGGCAACAACAACATCGGTATCGGGCTTTCCGGCGACAATCAGATCGGTATCGGCGGGTTCAACGCCAACGGTGCCGGCTGGAATCTCGGGTTCGGGAACGACGGCAGCTTCAACATCGGTCTCGGCAACACCGGCAACGGCAACATCGGCCTGGCGAACACGGGCGACGGCAATATCGGTATCGGGCTGACCGGGGACAACCAAATCGGTTTCGGGGGCTGGAACTCCGGCGCCGGCAACACTGGCTTGTTCAATTCGGGCGCCGGTAACAGTGGCTTTTTCAACTCGGGCTCTGACAACTGGGGCCTTGCCAACACGGGCAGCACCAACTGGGGCGTAGTGAACTCGGGCAGCCCCAACACCGGCATCGGCAACACCGGCAGCACCAATACCGGCTGGTGGAACGCGGGCAGTGTCAACGACGGCCTATTCAATGCGGGCAACGCCAACCTGGGCTTGGCGAACTCGGGGAACGGCAATCTGGGCGGCTTCAACTCCGGCGGCGGCACCTCCGCGCTCTTCGGTCATGACATCGGCTTTTTCAACGCGGGCAACCACAACGTAGGCATGTTCAACGCGGGCTTCGCCAACGTGGGTTGGGCCAACGCGGGTATCGGCAACACGGGCGCTTTCAACGTCGGTGGCAACGACGCAAACCCGGTGACTGGGGCCGGAACCATCGGACAGGCCGGCAACACTGGCTTCTTCAATGCCGGCTACGCCAGCACCGGACTTTTCAATGCGGGCGACAGTAATACCGGTCTGTGGAACACGGGCAACGTCAACACGGGTGTGGGCGGCACAGGCACCCACAGCGGCAATTCCGGCTTCGGTAACTCCGGAACCGGAAACTCCGGCTTCTTCAACTCCGGTAGCTACAACTCGGGCCTGATCAACTCGTCGGCCGGGGGGTACAGCTCCGGTGTCGGAAACTCAGGCGGCGGTGGATACAACGTGGGCTTCTTCAATTCCAGCGCCGGTGGCACCGACACCGGCTTCTTCAACTACGGCGACGGCGGCCTACACGTCGGCTGGCTGAGCTCCGGGGACCACGTCGTGGGCTTGGCCAGCACCGGCTACTACAACACCGGTCTTTTCAACTCGGGCGACCACAACACGGGCGTGGGCAACCAGGGCAGCAATAGCTCGGGCTTCGGCAATTCGGGCCACTACAACTCGGGCGGATTCAACGCGGGCGACTACCAGTCGGCCTTCTTCGGCCGCTCGTGACGTCCTAGTCGGTGCGACCGTCGATCGCCGCGCTCACGGCGAGAACCGCAAGCCCGCCTCAACTAGGGCGTGTCTGCTTAACGTGTCTGCTTAATGTGAATGGTGTTTTGGCTGATGCTGTTTGGGTGATGCGGACGCATGCGATTTCTGATGATTTGTGGTCGCTGATCGTGGCGGTGTTGCCTGCGGGGCGGCGGCGTGGCCGGCCGTGGAACGATCATCGACGTACTCTGGAGGGCATTATCTGGCGTTACCGTACGGGATCTCCGTGGCGTGACCTGCCCGAGCACTTCGGTCCCTGGCAATCGGTGGCCGAGAGGCATCTACGCTGGTCGGTCGATGGCATCTACGCGCGGATCTTCGCGGCGATCGCCTCTGACCTCGACGCCGAGGACGCCGACCTGGGCGCACTGTTGTCGGTCGATTCGACCAGTGTGCGCGCACCAACAACACGCAGCCGGAGCGCGCCCGGGCGCCGCACAGGGGGATCTGTCGAATTACAAGAAATATCTCGATGAGCCCGATGACCACGCCATTGGGCGTTCCCGCGGCGGGCTGACTACCAAGATCCACGCCTTGACCGACCAGCTGTGCAGTCCGGTCACCCTGGCACTGTCGGCCGGTCAAGCCGGTGATAATCCGATGCTTTGGCCATTGCTGGCCGCCCGGTGCAGCAACTCATACGCCCCGTTTCGCCTGCTGGCGGACAAGGCGTACTCCCATGATTCGACGCGGGCACAGCTGCGCCGGCTCAAGATCGCCCATACCATCCCCGAGCGCAGCGACCAGATCACCCGCCGCAAAGCCAAAGGCCGCAACAGAGGACGGCCTCCGGGGTTCTCAGGCCGAATTTACAAGCACCGTAACACCGTCGAGCGAAGATTCAACCGGCTCAAACACTGGCGCGCGGTCGCCACCTGCTACGACAAATACGCCCTGACCTACCTCGGCGGTGTCACCCTGGCCGCCATCATCACCTACCACCGCGTCCGCAATTAGCAGACAGGACCTAGTCGAGGACCGCGGCCAGCACACCGTCACCCAGCGGCACCAGCGCCGGGGTGAGCCGTTCATCCTCGGCGATCAGGCGTGCCGCCTCCCGTACCGCGGTCACCTCGGCGTCGCGCGCGGCCGGATCGCCGGCCCGGCCGCCAAGAGCGGCCCGATGCACCACGATCACCCCGCCGGAGCGCAGCAACCGCACACCCTCGACCACATAGTCGGGCTGATCGATCGGGTCGGCGTCAACGAACACCAGGTCATAAGAGTCATCGGCGAGTCGCGTCAGCACCTCTTGAGCGCGGCCACTGATGAGCCGGGTGCGCGAGGGTCCGATACCGGCTTCGGTGAACGCCTGCTTGGCGACCCGCAGATGCTCGGGCTCGATGTCGATCGTGGTCAACACCCCGTCATCGCTCATGCCGGATAGCAACCACAAGCCGCTGACACCGGCGCCGGTGCCTACTTCCGCCACCGCCTTGCCGCCACTGAGCTTGGCCAGCATGCTCAAGAGCGCGCCGACCGCGGGTGTTACCGCCCCAACGCCGATGTCGACAGCCCGGTCCCTGGCGGTCTTGAGGATCGTGTCTTCTGAGATCGATCCCTCAGCGTGGGCAGACAGCAATTCGGCTCGACTCGGGGCCGGCTGGCCTGGGGCGTCTGAGCTGCTATCGGTGCCATGCATGCCCGCAGCGTATGTCGGATTGGCGACGCAGTCGGGCAGGCGCGCCCGTTGCCAGGAGTGGCGTCGCGACATCGCGCAAGCCGACACGCCCAAGGCTGACGATGCAATCGAGCTTCATAACGAGTGTATAACTGCAGGATAACGCAGGTAACGAATTGGTTTCTCAGCTAAACCTCAGTTTGCTCATATGCCGCCCATACGCCGGTACGCGACGCTAACGGCATGGAACGTGGAGGACGCGGGCTCGGGAATACAGAATGGCAACTGCGCGTTGCCGCCGGTGACGAACTGCCGATGTCTGATGGCAGGGAAATGCCGGAGGAACACACCATCACCACCTTGAGCACCACGACCATGTCTCACCCCCAACTGGTCCGCGACGACGAGTGGGCCGAAACCTCTGATGGGTTGCTGGGCACCGCGGTATTCGATGCGACCGGTGACAAGGCTGCGATGCCGTCGTGGGATGAGTTGGTGCGCCAGCACGCCGACCGGGTGTACCGGCTGGCCTATCGCCTGTCGGGCAATCAACAGGACGCTGAGGATCTCACTCAGGAAACGTTCATCAGGGTGTTCCGGTCCGTCCAGAACTACCAGCCGGGCACCTTCGAGGGCTGGTTGCACCGCATCACTACCAACCTCTTTCTCGACATGGTCCGCCGCCGGTCGCGCATCCGGATGGAAGCGTTGCCCGAGGACTACGACCGGGTGCCTGCCGACGACCCCAACCCCGAGCAGATCTACCACGACTCACGGCTGGGACCCGACTTGCAGGCGGCGCTCGATTCACTGCCGCCTGAGTTCCGCGCCGCGGTCGTCCTGTGTGACATCGAAGGTCTGTCCTACGAGGAAATCGGCGCCACCCTGGGCGTGAAGCTGGGCACCGTGCGTAGCCGGATTCACCGCGGACGGCAGGCGTTGCGTGACTACCTCGCCGCGCATCCCGAACACAGCGAACTGAGCCCGAGGCCTGTCGGTACCGCCCGATAGCTCGTCGAACGTGCGTCGAACCATCGGTTTGGCTTCCGCATGGTTGCCAACTGATCCCAAATCCTGGGGTTCTACTGGCCAATAATGGTTATCAGGCACCGGACCGCGCTACATTCGGTATATCGATGGCGGGAAGGAGCTGGTCATGGCCGACCGGGGGCATGTGTTTCGGCGCGCGTTCTCTTGGCTTCCTGCTCAGTTCGCTTCTCAAAGCGATGCGCCGGTAGGTGCGCCTCGTCGCTTCCGCTCTACCGAGCACCTGTCCATCGAGGCGATTGCGGCGTTTGTCGACGGTGAGCTGCGGATGAACGCACACCTGCGGGCCGCGCATCATTTGTCGATGTGTCCGCAATGCGCGGCCGAGGTAGAGGACCACACCCGGGCGCGGGCGGCGCTGCGTGACTCCCATCCCATCCGCATCCCAACCGCGCTGCTGGGAATGCTGTCGGAGATTCCGCATCATCCGTCGGAGGGCGCCCCCGAGGACACCACCGGGCTCGCCGACTCGTTCGCCGAGCGCCAGGCCCGTGATCAGCGGAAGCGGCGCTAGCTTGGCAGCTGCGCGCCGATACGCACGGCCCGGGAGTTGCTGCGTGCGGGTTCATGCCGACTAGCCGGGATCCATGGATACTAGGGTGGACACCGACAACGTCGTGCCAATAGGACGGCTCGTGTTGACTCCCGTCTCGAACGCTCAATTGAGGATGTAGAAGAGGATCACGTGACCTCCGACCAAGGCAACAACAGTGGCCAAGACGGCGGCCCCCGCCTGGCGCCCCGTCCCATCTCCCGGCCACCAGTCGATTCCGCGGCGCGGCAAACGTTCGGGCGTCCATCGGGGGTCCAGGGATCGTTTGTGGCTGAGCGGGTGCGCCCGCAGCGGTATCGCGACCAGTCCGAGTACGAGCCCCACGATCAACCGGCGGACCCGGTATTGGAGGAGGCCTTCAGCCGTCCCGTCGGCGGTGCCGACTCGCTGCAGCGCCACCCCATCGACGCCGGCGCCTTGGATGCCGAGAAAGACGGCGGCCAGGCGGACGAGGCTGATGACCCATGGCGCGATCCGGGTGCTGCGGCAGCATTGGGTACCCCCGCGGTAGCCGGGCCGTTACCGCAGGGCGCGCTGGGCCGAACCGGCAAGCTCGGCGTTCGTGACGTGTTGTTCGGCGGCCAGGTTTCCTACCTGGCGCTGATTGTGCTGGCCGTGATCGCGCTGGTGATCGGGGCGCTCGGCGGTGTCATCGGCCGCAAGACGGCCGAAGTCGTCGAGGCGTTCACAACGTCGAAGGTGACCTTGTCCACCAACGGCAACGCCCAAGAGCCGGCGGGCCGGTTCACCAAGGTGGCGGCCGCGGTCGCCGACTCGGTGGTAACCATCGAGACCAAGAGCGACCAGGAGGGCATGCAGGGTTCCGGTGTCATCGTCGATGGGCGTGGCTACATCGTCACCAACAACCACGTGATCTCCGAGGCCGCCAACAACCCCAGCCAGTTCAAGACGACCGTGGTGTTCAACGACGGCAAGGAGGTGCCGGCCAGCCTGGTGGGCCGCGACCCCAAGACCGACCTGGCGGTACTCAAGGTCGACAACGTCGACAATCTGACCGTGGCCCGCCTCGGCAATTCCGACAAGGTCCGGGTTGGCGATGAGGTGCTGGCGGTCGGTGCGCCGCTGGGCTTGCGCAGCACGGTGACCGAAGGCATTGTCAGTGCGCTGCATCGCCCGGTCCCGCTGTCGGGGGAGGGCTCCGACACCGACACGGTCATCGACGCCATCCAGACCGATGCCTCGATCAACCACGGCAACTCCGGCGGTCCGCTGATCGACATGGACTCCCAGGTGATCGGCATCAATACCGCCGGCAAGTCGCTGTCGGACAGTGCCAGCGGGCTGGGTTTCGCAATCCCGATCAATGAGATGAAGTTCGTCGCCGAAACCCTGATCAAAGACGGGAAGATCGTGCATCCGACGATCGGGATCACGACGCGCTCGGTGAGCAACGCGATTGCCTCGGGTGCGCAGGTGGCCAACGTAAAGGCCGGAAGCCCCGCGCAGAAGGCCGGAATCCTGGAAAACGACGTGATCGTAAAGATCGGCAACCGCAGTGTTGCCGACTCCGATGAATTCGTCGTCGCCGTGCGTCAGCTGACCATCGGGCAAGACGCCCCGGTGGAGGTCGTCCGCGATGGTCGCCATGTCACGCTGACCGTCAAACCCGACCCCGATTCCAGCTAGTGTTCGCCAACATCGGCTGGGGGGAAATGCTCGTGCTCGTCGTGGTCGGGCTGGTCGTGCTTGGGCCGGAACGGCTCCCGGGCGCCATCCGCTGGAGTTCGGGCGCGTTGCGTCAGGCGCGTGACTATCTCAGCGGGGTCACCAGCCAACTCCGCGACGACATGGGGCCTGAGTTCGATGATCTGCGCGGGCAGCTCGGCGGGTTACAGAAGCTGCGGGGGATGACGCCGCGTGCGGCGTTGACCAAACACCTGCTCGACGGCGACTACTCGATCTTCACCGGGAACTTCGACAAGGCGGCGTCTGCAACTCCGGCCGTGGATGCGGTGGCATCCGCCCAGGAGGCGCCGGATGAGCCGGTTCGCCCGCCGTTTGATTCCGACGCAACCTAGACCGTAAGCGAGCGCTCAGCGCCGCTTCGGGTCCAATCCCAGCGACATGCCGGTCAGCCCACGGCGTCGCGAGGCCAGGCTGTCGGCGATGCTGAGCAGCTCCTTGCCCACCGCGGAGTCGGGTGCGCGCAGCACCATCGGCATTCCCGAATCCCCGGCGTCCACCAGTGCCGGGTCCAGCGGGATCTGTCCGAGCAGCGGCACGTCGGCGCCGACCGCGCGGGTCAGCCTTTCTGCCACTTGCCGGCCACCGCCCTCACCGAATACGTGCATCGTGGTGCCATCGGGCAGCGTCAGCCCAGACATGTTCTCCACCACGCCGACAATCCGCTGGCGGGTTTGTAGCGCGATGCTGCCGGCGCGTTCGGCCACCTCGGCAGCGGCCAGCTGCGGCGTCGTGATGACCAGGATCTCAGCATTGGGGATCAGCTGAGCCACCGAAATGGCGATATCGCCCGTACCGGGCGGCAGATCGAGCAGCAGCACATCCAGGTCGCCCCAGTACACGTCGGCCAGAAACTGCTGCAGGGCCCGGTGCAGCATCGGTCCCCGCCACACCACCGGTGTGTTTTCCTGGGTGAACTGAGCGATCGAGATCACTCGCACCTCATGGGCGATGGGCGGCAGGATCATCGACTCGACCTGGGTGGGCCGGTCGGTGGTGCCCATCATCCGCGGAATGGAGTGGCCGTGGATATCGGCATCGAGGACGCCCACCGACAGGCCGCGGGCGGCCATTGCGGCCGCCAGGTTGACGGTGACGGTGGACTTCCCCACGCCGCCCTTGCCCGAGGCGACCGCATATACCCGCGCCAATGAGCTGGGTTGGGCGAACGGGATGACCGGTTCGCGCGCGTCCCCGCGTAGCAGCTTGCGCAACTCGGTGCGCTGCTCGTCGCTCATCACATCCAGACTGACCCGCACGTCCCCGGTACCGGGCACGTCGGCCACCGCTTGGGTGACGCGCTCGCTGATTTCGGTCTTTTTCGGACACGCACCGGTGGTGAGGTAGATCTCGACGTGCACCGCGCCGTCGGGGGCGACCTCGACGCTCTTGACCATTCCGAGTTCGGTGATGGGGCGGCGCAGCTCGGGATCAACCACCTTGGCCAGTGCGGCCCGGATGGCTTGGGTTGTCGAGGACTGATCGGCGGCGTTATCTGGGGTTCCGGACATCACTGCCGAGTCTATGCGGCTGCGGCTACGGCCCTGCGGCCAGCCAAGTGGTCAGTGGACCGGGGTGAGTACCGGTTCGCCGGGAGCCGGCCCGCTGGGTGTGGGGGTGGGGGCAGGCCCAGCCGGCGCCGGTGCGCCGGGTGCCGGTGCCGGGCCAGCGGGTGCAGGTGCCGGGCCGGCCGGTGCCGGACCACCGGGTACCGGCGGGCCAGCCGGTGCGGGTGCGGGAGCCGCCGGCGGACCGCCGACCGGGGGAGCGCCCAGTGGAGCCAGTGGATCTGGCGGTGGCGGCGCGGCGGGGGCAGGCGGTGGCGGCATGAGTCCGAACGGCATCGGAGCGGGTGGCGGGACCGCCTCGGGCGGGTTGGTGACGCAGATCAGGGTGCACCCGGGCTGTGGCGCCAACGGCTGCGGCGTGGGCTGCATCCACGGGAACATCGGCGGGGGAGGCGCCGGCATCTGCGGCGGGGCAAAGTCGATCAACGGCATGTGGGAGAGCGGGTCGGCGGGCCCCAAGCCGTTGGCGTTCAACGGCAAATTCGGGCCGAGGCCTTCCGGATGCTCCAGGTGAGCGTCGCCAATCGGTGGGGGCGGCCCGGTAATCGGCGGCAGGTCGACGGGCAGCACGCCGGTGGCGTACGCCGCGGCCCAGCCCAGCACGTTTTGTGCGTAGGGCATCGAGTTGTTGTACCGCAAGATCGCGGCCATGACCTGACCTGGATCCCGTAGGTTCAGCCCGCCGCTGCACAGGTACCGGGCGGCGGCCAGCGTGGAGTCGAAGATGTTTTGTGGGTCGGGCACCCCGTCGCTGTCGCCGTCGGAGGCGTAGCGCGCCCAGGTGCCGGGCAGGAACTGCATTGGGCCCATTGCCCGGGCGTAGGTGACCCGGTTGCCGACCTTGCTTTGGATGATCACTTCGTTGCCGGGCAGGGTGCCATCCAGGGCGGGCCCATAGATCGGGTTTACCGCGGTGCCGCGTTCGTCAACGGCCCCGCCGTTGGCGTGCATCGATTCGATGCGGCCGATGCCGGCCAGCAGGTTCCAGCTGATGCCACAGGCCGGAGCGGCGGTGGCCATTTTCTGCTCGGCATTGCGATAGGCGGTCAGCGCCATGATGGGAATGCCCAGGGCTCCGGGGGCATTCACGACTCTCGCCGGCGGTGGGGCCGCGGTGGTGCCCGCAGCGATGTGGAAGTTGGTCGGAGGGCGCTCGACGGCGACGATGCTCGGGCCGGACAGGTCGATGGCGGGCGACGGTGCCACCGCCGCCACCGGTGTGATGGCAGCCCGAACGGCCGGTGTCTTCCCGTATGACGCGGGAGCCGTGGCGCCGACCGCGCCCGCGAATACCAATGGGGTGATCATGGCGATGCCGAATACCGGCGTTTTCGCACGGAGTGCTCGTTGCCGCACCGATGCGACGGCCGGGTGAGCAACCCAGCGGCCCCCTATGCGCACCTCGACCGTCCTCGATGTTTATGTATGGCGTCGGGAAACTTACATATCGATAACTTCGTGAACTAGATCACCATACATAACTCCTGTGACGCGAGTGGCGCAATGGGGTACTCGGATCTCAGTGGGATTTCTTGGCCCGCCGCTCGGTCCCGTCGGTTTCCGCATCGGGTTGGTCCGACTGCAGTTCCGCGACCAGGTCGCGCAGACTGTCCAGCTCGTGGCGCAGATAGTCCCGAGTCGGTACCGCGCCGATGGCCAGGCGCAAGGCGGCCAGCTCGCGGGCCAGATACTCGGTGTCGGCCTTGGTCTGCGCGGCGCGGCGGCGATCACCGTCGAGCAGGACACGGTCGCGGTTCTCCTGCCGGTTCTGGGCCAGCAGAATCAGCGGTGCCGCATAGGAGGCCTGAGTGGAGAAAGCCAGATTCAGCAGGATGAAAGGGTACGGATCCCAGCGCAGCTTGACCGCGAACAGGTTCAGCGATATCCAGATCACCACGATCAGCGTCTGCACCAGCAGGTAGCGCCCGGTACCGAAGAAGCGTGCGATGGACTCGGTCGTTCGCCCGACCGCCTCGGGATCCAGTCGCGGTGCAAAGGCGCGTGATGTCCGAGGGGTGTACAGCCGTCGTGCCGCTGAGGTCTTGCTCACAAGGCTCCTCCGGATCTGGCAGGTCTGCCGGCGGGGTCGAGCTGCTGGACGTCCACCCGCCAGTCATGGGGCAGCAAGTGGTCGAGCAGGTCGTCGACGGTGACGGCTCCCAATAGGTGGTTCTGGTCGTCGACCACAGGCCCGCACACCAGGTTGTAGGCGGCGAAGTAGCGGGTCACGGCGGCCAAGGGGGTCTCTGGTGTCAGGGTCAGTAGGTCGGTATCCACGATTCCGCCGACCAACTCGGCCGGTGGTTCGCGAAGTAGTCGCTGCAGATGCACGTAGCCCACATAGTGGCCGGTGGGCGTCGCCGTGGGCGGGCGCGCCACGAAAACCATGGATGACAACGCTGGGGTCAGGTCCGGATCACGCACCCGGGCCAGCGCCTCGGCAACCGAGGTGTCTGGGGTCAGCACCACCGGATTCGAGGTCATCAGCCCACCCGCGGTGTCGGGAGAGTGCTGCAGCAGGCGGCGCACCGAGTCGGAGTCGTCGGGGTCCATCCGAGTCAGCAAGACCTCGGCATCGGTTGGATTCAGCACACCGAGCAGGTCCGCGGCGTCGTCGGGATCCATCTCCTCGAGCACATCCGCGGCGCGCTCGGTACCCAGCTGGGAGAGCACCTCGGCCTGATCCAGCTCGGGCAGCTCCTGCAGGATGTCGGCCAACCGCTCGTCGTCGAGAGCCTTGAACACCTCGTAGCGGCGCTTCGACGGGAGCCCGCGGATGGCGTCGGCGACGTCGACCGCCCGCCGCCCCTCGAACTGGTCGAGCAGCTGAGCAACGTCCTGATCGGGCATCGCTAGGGCCGATGGAGTCAGCCCGCGCACGTTTTGCCAGTCGACGACGTGTAGCGGCCCGCGGCGTCCCAGCCGTCGCGGGCTGCGGACGGCGACTCTGGTGACCATCCAGTCGCGTGTTCGGGTTTGCTCGATCCCCAGGTCGGTGATCACGATGTCGGCGTTGGCCAGCTCCGGCAGGTCGGGGTCGTTCACCCGCACCGGCGTGTCAAGCACCTGGCCAATCGCCAGCACTTCGCCCGGCCGCTGCTCGAAGTGGCGCAGCGACACGCTCGCGGTGCTCAGTGTCACCGCGTTCGGCTCAATTGCGGCAACCCGCAGCATCGGTATGAAGATGCTGCGACGGGTGGCCAAATCGACGACCAACCCCAGCACTCGCGGTTGCTGGCGCACGATGCTGATGCTGATCACGACGTCGCGGACCCGCCCGAAGGTTTCCCCGAATGGCCCCAGCACCATCATTCGTGAAAGCCGTGCCACGTACACCCTGTTGACCGATCCCATGGTGGAAAGCGTAGGCAGCCCCCCTCGGCGGGGTGCCGAGCCGGGTTGCCGATTGCCGCGAACGTGTCGCTAGTTGACCGCTGTCGCGCCGATGAACCGCTAGTGAGAGGGAATGCTGAAGATTCCGACTACCAGGTAGATCAACAGCGTCGCGACCGCGATCACGATGCCGGCCACCGCCAGGCCGTAGCCATCTTCGCGGGTTTGCTTGATCTGGTTGATTGCGATGGTGCCGACCACGATCGCCACGCCCGAGCCGATGCAGCAGAACACACCGACCAACGACGACACCAGCGCGACGATCGCCATGGTGTTCATGCCGGCAGCGCCGGTCCATAACCCGCCATCGGATCCGGTGGCGGGTAGTACCCGCCGGGGTAGGACGGCGGCGGGTAGTTAGGTGGCGGCGCGCCGTAAGGTGCCGCCATGGGCGCGGGGGGCGGCGGGGGCGGAGGGTACGGAGTGCCCCCGTACTCGCCCGCGGCCGCGCCGTAGGGCGGGTACCCGGGCGGTGGGTAGCCGGGCGGGGGTGGGTACCCGGTCGCGTAGTCGGGTGGATATCCGCCCGGTCCGACCGGCTTCGGCGGGTAGGCGGGCGGCGGATAGGACGGCGCTGGGTAGTCGTCGGCTGGTAATGCCGCTTCCGGGGCAGCCCAGGGGGGCGTCGGGCGGTGGGGAAAAGGGTTGTTCGGAAGGCTGCTCACCGGGTGGGGGTGAGGCAGCGCCGTCGTGGGCACCCTCGTCGAAGGAGCCGCCGGGTGCTGTCATGGTGACAACCTAACCTATCTATACGCCGTGGGTTGTGTCCGTCAAGCGACCTCCCGCGCCGCCGGCCCGGGGCCCTATCCAGGCATGATGGGCCAGGTCCAGGCGGTTTACCGGTTGCTCGGGGTCATGCGATGCGTGCACGGACATCCCGAAGGTGAAACGATGGCCAAGACATACAAAAATGAGGACTAATACGGACCGACAAGAACCAATGAGGACCAATGAGGACCGATGACTAGCCCCTTCCAGCCCGGACAGGTTCCCGGCTCAACGTCGCCCGCCGGCGCTGCGGGCCGGCGCGGTGTGCCTGGATTGCCCACCCCGCCAAAGGGCTGGCCGGTGGGGTCCTATCCCACCTATGCCGAGGCGCAACGCGCGGTCGACTATCTGTCTGAACAGGACTTCCCGGTCCACCAAGTGACGATCGTCGGCGTCGATCTCATGCAGGTGGAGCGGGTCACCGGTCGGCTGACTTGGCCCAAGGTGCTCGGCGGTGGGGTGCTCAGCGGAGCGTGGCTGGGTCTGTTCATTGGCCTGGTACTCGGTTTCTTCAGTCCCAACCCATGGGGTGCTCTGGTCACCGGCTTGGTTGCCGGGGTGTTCTTCGGCCTGATTACCTCAGCGGTTCCGTACGCAATGGCGCGCGGGACCAGAGACTTCAGCTCCACCATGCAATTGGTGGCCGGCCGCTATGACGTGCTCTGCGATCCGCAGAATGCTGAGAAGGCGCGAGATCTGCTGGCGCGCCTGGCAATCTGACACCCGCCGGATGCACGCAGGTCAACCTCGCAGCCATCGCGGGCGGGTGTGGCCGCCGGGCACGGCCGTGTTGGCGGCGCTGACCATCGCATCGGCGCTGTTGGCGCTGCCTGCCTGCCGGTCCGGCAACAGTGGCCTGGTGATCGGCTTCTACACGCCGTCCGCCGATGCGACCACGTTCGCCGCGGTCGCGCAGCGCTGTAGCGAACGAGCCGCCGGCAGGTACACCATCGCGTACGTCGGCTTGCCCAGGTCTCCCGATGAGCAGCGGCTGCAACTCGCTCGGCGGCTGGCCGGAAACGACCGCACTCTCGACGTGATGGGCTTGGACGTGATGTGGACCGCCGAGTTCGCCGAAGCGGGGTGGGCGCTGCCGCTGTCGGAGGACCCGGCGGGACTCGCCGAGACGGACGCGACGATCGATACCTTGCCGGGGCCATTGAAGACCGCCACCTGGAAGCATCGGCTATACGCGGCTCCGGTCACCACCAACATCCAATTACTTTGGTATAGAGCAGATTTGGTTGCTCAACCGCCGGAGACCTGGAACGCGGTGGTGGCGGAAGCGGGTCGGCTGCGTGCGGCCGGTCAGCCAACCTGGATCGCGGTGCAGGCCAACCAGGGCGAGGGTTTGATGGTCTGGTTCAACACCGTGCTGAGCAGCGTTGGTGGCCAAGTGCTTTCCGACGACGGCACCCGGGTCACCCTGACCGATACCCCCGCGCATCGCGCCGCGACCGTTGCGGCCCTGCGGGTCCTCAAATCGGTGGCGACGGCGCCCGGAGCCGACCCGTCCATCACGCGCGCCGAGGCGGGAACGGCCCGGTTGGCTTTCGAACAGGGTAAGGCGGCCCTGGAGCTCAACTGGCCCTATGTGTTCGCCTCGATGCTCGAGAACGCGGTGAAGGGGGGCGTGTCATTCCTGCCGCTTGACCGGCTTCCCGAACTTGCCGGCAGCATCAACGACGTCGGGACGTTTGTGCCTACCGACGAGCAGTTCCGCATCGCATATCTGGCCAGCCAGAAGGTGTTTGGCTTTGCGCCCTATCCCGCGGTATTACCGGGACGGCCGGCCAGGGTGACCATCGGCGGGCTGAACCTGGCGGTGGCCAGCACGAGTCGCCACAAAGCGGAGGCGTTCGAGGCCGTCAGGTGCTTGCGTGACCTGCAGAGCCAGAAACGTCTCGCCATCGAAGGCGGTCTGCCGGCGGTGCGGACGTCTTTGTACGCCGATCCACAGTTTCAGGCGAAGTATCCGATGTACCGGATCATTCGTCAGCAGCTCACCGAGGCCGCAGTGCGGCCCGCGACGCCGGTCTATCAGGCCGTGTCGCTGCGGTTGTCGGCGGAACTGAGTCCGGTCACCGAGATCGACCCGGAACGGACGGCCGACAAGCTCGCCGCGCAGGTCCAGCAGGCGATTGACGGCAAGGGCCTGCTTCCGTGACCGCCTTGATGCGCTCCGGGGGACGCCGTGCGGAACGGCGCCTGGCGTTCGCCCTGGTGGCGCCCGCGACGATATTGATGCTGCTGGTGATCGGCTATCCCATCGGCTACGCGATGTGGCTGAGTCTGCAGCGCAACAACTTGGCCACCCCGAACGAAACCCGGTTCATCGGCTTGGGCAATTACCAGACCATCTTGGTCGACCGCTATTGGTGGACGGCTCTTGCGGTGACCGCCGCCATCACGGTGGTCTCGGTGGCGTGCGAATTCGTGCTGGGCCTGGCTCTGGCGCTGGTGATGCACCGCAGCCTGGTGGCCAAAGGATTGGTGCGTACGGCGGTGCTGGTTCCCTACGGAATCGTCACGGTGGTCGCGTCATACAGCTGGTACTACGCGTGGACGCCGGGCACCGGCTATCTGGCGAACTTGCTGCCGCAGGGGAGTGCGCCACTGACCCAGCAGATTCCGTCGCTGGGCATCGTCGTGATCGCCGAGGTATGGAAGACCACGCCGTTCATGTCGCTGCTGCTTCTGGCCGGGTTGGCCATGGTTCCCGAAGACCTTTTGCAGGCGGCGCAGGTCGACGGTGCGGGCGCCTGGCGACGACTGACCAAGATCATTCTGCCGCTCATCAAACCGGCTGTGCTGGTGGCGCTGTTGTTCCGCACCCTGGACGCTTTCCGGATTTTCGACAACATCTACGTGCTGACCGGGGGCGACAACGACACCGCGTCGGTATCGATTCTGGGCTACGACAACCTGTTCAAGGGATTCAATGTGGGCCTCGGCTCGGCGATCAGCGTGTTGATCTTCGGTTGTGTCACTCTCATTGCGGTTGTCTTCATCACGCTGTTCGGCGCCCATCAATTCCATTCTGCGCCAGGTGGTGTCACCGATGCGCGCTGAGACTGCGACCGTGACGACGGGTAGCGGGCGGCGAACGTTCTGGGTGGTCATCGACACCATGGTCGTGGTCTACGCCCTGCTCCCGGTGCTGTGGATCTTGAGCCTGTCGCTCAAGCCGACATCAACGGTCAAGGACGGCAGACTGATTCCGTCGTCGGTCACCCTCGACAACTATCGCGGCGTCTTCGGCGGAGACCTGTTCAGCTCGGCGCTGATCAACTCGATCGGGATCGGATTGACCACCACCGTGATAGCGGTGCTGCTCGGTGCCATGGCGGCCTATGCCGTCGCGCGGCTCGATTTTCCGGGCAAACGACTGCTCGTCGGGGTCACACTGCTGATCACCATGTTTCCGGCGATCTCGCTGGTGACCCCGTTGTTCAACATCGAACGCCGGATCGGGCTGTTTGACACCTGGCCCGGACTGATCCTGCCCTACATCACTTTCGCACTGCCGCTGGCCATCTACACGCTGTCGGCGTTCTTCCGGGAGATTCCATGGGACCTGGAGAAGGCGGCGCAAATGGACGGGGCGACACCGTATCAGGCGTTTCGTAAGGTGATTGTGCCGCTGGCCGCGCCCGGGCTGGTGACGGCCGCGATTCTGGTGTTCATCTTCGCCTGGAACGATCTGCTGCTGGCGCTGTCGCTGACCGCGACCAAAGCATCGATCACCGCACCGGTTGCGATCGCCAATTTCGCCGGTAGCTCTCAATTCGAGGAACCGACCGGATCGATCGCGGCGGGCGCGATGGTGATCACGGTGCCGATTATCGTCTTCGTACTGATCTTCCAACGACGGATTGTCGCCGGGTTGACCTCTGGCGCTGTGAAGGGGTAGCGCAATGGCCGAGATAGTGCTCGAGCACGTCAACAAGAGCTACCCCGACGGCCACACGGCGGTAAGAGACCTCAACATCACCATCTCCGATGGAGAATTCCTGATCCTGGTAGGACCTTCCGGCTGCGGTAAGACCACGACGCTGAACATGATTGCCGGCCTTGAGGATATCTCTTCGGGGGAACTGCGGATCGGCGGCGAGCGGGTCAACGAGAAGGCGCCCAAGGACCGCGACATCGCCATGGTTTTTCAGTCTTATGCGCTGTATCCGCATATGACGGTGCGACAAAACATCGCCTTTCCCCTCACGCTGGCCAAGATGAAGAAGGCGGCGATTGCGCAGAAGGTGGAAGAGACGGCCAAGATCCTCGATCTGACCAGCTTTCTCGATCGCAAACCGTCGCAGCTGTCCGGCGGCCAGCGCCAGCGCGTCGCCATGGGCAGGGCAATCGTGCGCCATCCCAAGGCGTTCCTGATGGACGAACCGCTGTCGAACCTGGATGCTAAGTTGCGGGTCCAGATGCGTGGGGAGATCGCCCGGCTGCAGAAGCGGCTGGGCACCACCACGGTCTATGTCACCCATGATCAGACCGAGGCCATGACATTGGGCGATCGGGTTGTGGTCATGCACGCCGGCGCGGCACAACAGATCGGCACTCCCCAAGAGCTGTACGAACGGCCGGCCAATCTGTTCGTAGCCGGGTTCATCGGCTCACCGGCCATGAATTTCTTCCCAGCGGTTCTGACGCCGACGGGGCTGACCCTGCCATTTGGCGAGGTGACCTTGGATCCGCAGGTTCAGCAAGTGATTGCCCAGCATCCTCGACCCGCGAACATCATCGTCGGGATCCGGCCCGAGCAGATCCAAGACGCCGCATTGATCGATGCCTACCAACGTATTCGGGCGCTGACTTTCGAGGTCAGCACGGACTTGGTGGAGTCACTGGGCTCGGACAAGTACGTGTACTTTTCGACCGCGGGTTGTGATGTGCACTCGGCTCAGCTCGACGAGCTGGCAGGCCTGGAGGGGGAGTCGGAAGTGATCGAAAATCGTTTCGTGGCACGGGTTTCTGCCGAGTCCAGGGCGACCTTGGGGAGGCCGATCGAGTTGGCATTCGACACCACCAGGCTCACCGTTTTCGATGCCGACACGGGTGCCAACCTGACCAACCCGATCGCGGCGGTCCAGTGACCCAGATTCTGGACCAGGTGCGCACTCACCTGCACGGCTACTTCGAGTCCGAGCCCGACACGGCGAGTGTGACGTTTCTGGGCGCTGATCCGGTCGAGGTACTTCGGTTCCGCTCCGCGGCGAGCGGATTGGTCCACTATGTGTCGCTAGGGTGTTCGCGTCACCCGATGAACGATCCGACCCAGCTGGTCGCCGATCCTCACCGTGGACCACGCGCCGAAATTGTGCTGAGCCTGCGCAATCCGGAGCCGGCCAGCGGTCTGGCACGCAGCATCGCGATACTGGCTGCGACCCCCGCGGTCGACGGCGTGGTGCTGGTCGCGGACGCGTTGATCGATCTCGGCACCCCGTTGTGGGCACGCGCATCGGAGCGGGTCGCTTTCACCGCGGTCTTGCTGGGCCGCAGCGACATCCCGGATCTGCCGCAGCAGCAACCGCGCGACCCGGTGCAGTTTCTCTGCGCGACGCCCATCACCGCGACCGAGGCGGCCTGGGTGCGGCTCAAGGGCGCTGAGGCCATGCGCCAGGCGTGGCGCAACGATGGGGTGGATGTGCTGGACCCGCACCGCAAGGCCGTCCAACCTGGCTGACCCTGCCGGGCGCGGACCCGGAATTCGGCGCTGATCAGCAGTTAGATCCGCCACAGGACGCTGCCGCGGGGTGGGCGATGCCCGACGCGGGTCAACGGGCCCTGACCCACGCTGAACTGCCAAAACGCCGGCACCCGGGCGCCTGGCCGGCAGGTCCGGCGGTGGCGGAGTTTCGCGCGACCTGAGCCGATGGGTTGTCTAGCCTGGCCAATCTTGACAGCTTTCCCTCAAAACCTGGCCGCGCGGATTCGTTCCGTGCGCAGGGGATCCGATGGAGGCAACATGGCAGGTGCGGATACCGAGCACGAGATCGCGTTGGGCAAGGGCCTGCGCCAGCGTCATCTGAGCTTGATAGCACTGGGTGGGGTCATCGGAGCGGGCTTGTTCGTCGGAAGCGGGGTGGTGATTGCCGGCACCGGACCCGCGGCGGTCATCTCCTTCCTCATCGCCGGTCTGATCACGATGTTGATCATGCGGATGCTGGCCGAGATGGCGGCGTCTCAGCCTGTGGTCGGGTCCTTCTACGTCTATGCGCGCCAGGCGTTAGGCCCGCGCGGGGGCTTCGTGACCGGCTGGATGTATTGGTACTTCTTCGTTGTGGTGGTCGCGGTTGAAACCGTCGCGGGTGGGCGCATCCTGCAACTGTGGGTGCCGCAGATTCCGCTATGGGTGCTCAGCCTTGGCTTGCTGTTGGCGTTGACCGCAACGAATCTGGTGTCGGCCAGGTCTTTTGGCGAATTCGAATATTGGTTCTCGTCCATCAAGGTGATCGCGGTAGTTGTCTTTCTGGGTCTGGGTTTGTTGTGGACCATGGGATTATGGCCCTCTGCCACACCGGGATTGGGCAAGCTGGTCGACTTCGGTGGTTTCGCGCCACTGGGTTGGGGCGCGGTGCTGGCGGCCGTGGTGCCGTGCGTCGCGTTTTATACCGGTGCCGAGATCGTCACGGTGGCCGCCGCGGAGTCCGCCGAGCCGGAGCGCGCGGTTTCGCGGGCGATGAAATCGATCGTCGCGCGCATCATCGCCTTCTATGTCGGGTCCATATTGGTCGTAGTCGCCGTGGTGCCGTGGAACACCAAAAGCGTTGGGGTGAGCCCGTATGCGTCCGCGCTCGCGGTCACCGGCATTCCCGGGGTTACCACGGTCATGAACGCGATCGTTCTGACTGCGGTCCTGTCCTGCCTGAATTCGGCGTTGTACACCACTTCGCGGATGGCGTTCGCCCTGACCATCCACGGTGACGGACCACGGTTTTTCACCAAGCTTTCCCGCAGCGGCGTGCCGCGGCGAGCGATCATCTTGGGTACCACCGTCGGCTATGCGTCGGTCGTTGCGACCTACGTCTGGGGCGATGTGGTATTCGAGTTCTTGGTCAACTCCTACGGTGCGGTAGCGCTTTTCGTCTACCTGATCATCGCGATCTCGCAGGTGATCCTGCGCCGCCGCGCCGAACGTGAAGACCCCGGTGGGTTGCGGCTGAAGATGTGGCTTTTCCCGTGGTTGAGTTACGCCACCATCGCCCTGATGGCCAGCGTGATCCTGGCGATGGCGGCGCTGTCGGCCACCCGGTCACAGTTCTTGATGAGCGGGGTAACCCTGGTGCTCATTCTGGCCACCTACGAGGTCCGTCGCCGGCGCCGGGTTGCGGTCGCCAGGAACGCGACCGTCGCGGCGCGGGCGTTCCAACCGGGCGTGCCGATGCCTGCCTGTGCGCAAAGATGCGGGTAACCGGCGTGCCAGACGAAGTGATCCACCCTGATGTCGGCGCGGGCGCGGCGCCGGCGTTACCGGCCGCAGGGCTTGGCATCTCAGACAACCCGATGCGCCGGGTCTGCCAAACCGTGCCGAATATCCCGTGCCGGCGGCATCGCTGACGCCCATTCGGATTGCATCCGTACAGATTTGAAATCGTGACGACGCCGGCTGGCTAAGCCAGCATGGGTCGATCGAAGTTAGGAGAACTAGGTACATGGCACTGTCATTTCATTGGTTCCTGCCCACCTACGGCGATTCACGCGGGCTGGTCGCCGGCGGGCACGGTCTGCCGATGTCGGGCAATCGGCCTGCGACCCTGCGGTATTTGAATCAGATTGCGGCCGCGGCGGAGAGCAACGGTTTCGAGGCGGTCCTGACGCCGGCCGGATTGTGGTGCGAGGACGCCTGGTTGACCACGGCGATGCTGGTTGGGACCACCGAAACGTTGAAATTCCTGGTAGCACTGCGGCCCGGACTGGTCAGCCCGACCTTGGCCGCGCAGATGGCCACGACCTTTCAGCAACAGTCGGGGGGACGGCTGCTGCTCAATGTCGTCACCGGCGGGGAGGCACACGAGCAGCGCGCTTACGGCGACTTCCTGGACAAGCAACAGCGCTACCGCCGCACCGGGGAGTTCCTGCACGTGGTTCGCCAACTCTGGGCTTCCGGTCAACCGGTTACCTTCGAAGGCGAGCACATCCACGTGCACCAGGCTGAGTTGGGACGCCTGCCCGACCCGCCGCCGCCCGTGTTCTTCGGCGGCTCGTCGGAAAGCGCCGGGGCAGTGGCGGCCCGCTACGCCGACACCTATCTCACCTGGGGTGAGCCCCTCATCGCGGTAGGCAAGAAGATCGATTGGATCCGGGGTCTGGCCGCCGACCATGGTCGGGCGCTGTCGTACGGACTGCGCATCCATGTGATCACCCGAGATACCGCCGAAGAGGCGTGGCGAGTGGCAGACCGGCTGCTGGCCGGAATCGATCCCGCCGACATCGAACGGATGCAGGCCAATCTGGCGCGCAGTGAGTCCGAGGGACAGCGACGGATGGCCGAGCTACATGGGGGCGTCCTCGATCAACTCGAGATCGCGCCCAACCTGTGGGCCGGTGTGGGATTGGTGCGTGGGGGAGCCGGGACTGCCCTGGTCGGCTCGCACCAAGAGGTCGCCGAACGCGTCATCGAGTACGCCCGGCTCGGAATCAGCCACTTCATCTTGTCCGGATATCCGCATCTGGAAGAGGCCTACTGGTTCGGTGAGGGCGTGCTGCCGATCCTCGAACGCAAACGACTATGGCATCGGCCGCACGGGTCATCGCCGCATTCGGCTGCGCTGCCGGTGGCTCACTCGTCGGTCAACTGAGCGTTCACAGCCAGTTTCGGTGCCGGAAGCTGCGGTAGAGGATCAGACAGATGATGGCCATGGTGCCGATCACCGCGGGGTAGCCCCACCATGCATCCAGCTCGGGCATGAAATGGAAGTTCATCCCGTAGATGCCGGCGATCATGGTGGGTACCGCGATAATGCCCGCGTAGGCCGAGATCTTGCGCATGTCCATGTTCTGCTGCATGCCGACCCGCGCCAGTGCGGCCTGCACCAGCGAGTTGAGCATCTCGTCGTAGCTGGAAACTTGCTCGGCGGCCTCGGTCTGGTGGTCGGCGACGTCGCGCAGATACCGCCGGACCTCTTTGGAGATCAGATCTTTGTTGTCGGTCTGCATGCGCCCGAAGGCGACCGACAGCGGGTGCACGCACCGGCGCAGTTCCACCACTTCGCGTTTTAGTAGGTAGATCGGTTCTACGTCGAGTTTGCGGCCCGGCTGGAAGGCCACTACCTCGATGCTGTCGATGTCGGTTTCCATCAAAGACGTGACCGACAAGTAGTGGTCGACGACGTAGTCGGCGATGGCGTGCATCACCACGAAAGGCCCCAGCTTCAGATGTTCTGGGTCAGCGTCCATTCGTTTGCGCACTTCCGACAGGCCGCCGTGTTCACCGTGGCGCACGGTGATCACAAAATCCTTCCCGACGAAGATCATGATTTCGCCGGTCTCGACGATCTCGCGGGCCAGCACCACCGATTCGTGCGGAACGTAGTTCACGGTCTTCAAGACCAGGAACAGCGTCTCGTCATAGCGTTCCAGCTTGGGCCGCTGGTGGGCGTGCACGGCGTCCTCGACCGCCAGCGGGTGCAAACCGAAAACATCGGCCACGTCTTGCATCTGTTTCTCGTCGGGCTCGTGCAGCCCAATCCAGACGAATGCTTCCTGGCCCGCCAGTTCGATCTCGCGCACCTCGTTCAAGGCATCGGCGTACTCATACTTGCCGGGTATTCGCCGACCTTCGACGTAGACGCCACAGTCGACCAATGTCTGGGCCCGCGGCGCGGGCTCGGCATCAGTCTGTTGTGGTCGAGGTCGTGCGACGGTCCTAAGCGATTCGGGCAGCGCGTCAAATCCCTGGAACATGTCACCTCCGATCGCAGTGCAGGTTTGACCGGGCGGTGCTCCATGCTACGCCGTTTCGGCACGTCAACGTGGGACCGGAGGTATCGGCATGGGTCTGGATACTTCGGGTCGGTGCGGGTGCGCTAGTTTCGACCCGAAACCCAAACCCCAATATGCAGACTTCTCCATAAGGAGTACCCCGACGTGAGCGCAAGTCCCCTCAAGGTTGCCGTCACCGGTGCCGCCGGCCAGATCGGCTACAGCCTGTTGTTCCGCCTGGCCAGCGGCTCGCTGCTGGGCCCGGATCGTCCGATCGAGCTCCGCCTGCTCGAGATCGAGCCGGCGCTCAAGGCGCTCGAGGGCGTCGTGATGGAGCTTGACGACTGTGCGTTCCCGCTGCTGTCCGGCGTGGAGATCGGCTCGGACGCGAACAAGATTTTCGACGGTGCGAATCTGGCCCTGCTCGTCGGTGCGCGTCCGCGCGGTCCGGGCATGGAGCGCAGCGACCTGCTCGAGGCCAACGGCGCGATCTTCACCGCTCAGGGTAAGGCGCTCAATGAGGTCGCCGCGGACGACATCCGCGTGGGAGTGACCGGTAACCCGGCCAACACCAACGCCCTGATCGCGATGACCAACGCCCCCGACATCCCCCGGGAGCGGTTCTCGGCGCTGACCCGCCTGGACCACAACCGCGCGATCTCGCAGCTGGCCGCCAAGACCGGTGTCGCGGTCACCGACATCAAGAAGATGACCATCTGGGGCAACCACTCGGCCACCCAGTACCCCGACCTTTTCCACGCCGAAGTCAAGGGCAAGAACGCGGCCGAGGTGGTCAATGACCAGGCGTGGATCGAGGAGTACTTCATCCCGACCGTCGCCAAGCGTGGTGCGGCGATCATCGACGCGCGCGGCGCGTCCTCGGCCGCTTCGGCCGCGTCGGCGACCGTCGACGCAGCCCGTTCCTGGTTGCTCGGCACCCCCGCCGACGACTGGGTCTCGATGGCTGTCCTCTCCGACGGTTCCTACGGTGTGCCCGAGGGCCTGATCTCCTCGTTCCCGGTCACCACCAAGGACGGCAACTGGAGCATCGTCAAGGGCCTGGAGATCGACGAATTCTCCCGCGGCCGCATCGACAAGACGACCGCTGAACTGGCCGACGAGCGCAAGGCGGTCACCGAGCTCGGCCTGATCTAGTTCTTCGCGCAGCACCGGCCATGACGGGGTAGGCATCACCCGACGTGGCCGGTGTTGCCGTTTCGGCCCCGCGCGCCGGCTCTCCCGACTATCGATCTCTGATCAGGCATAATGTGACCAGTGTATAGTTTCGCCTATGCGGCCAGTACCCTAGGGCGGTGCCAGATACCGCGACTTCAGCGCTGAAACCAGCGAAAGCCCTGAGTAGCCCATCCTCACTGAGCCCGCAGGTTGTCATCGACAACGACGAGATCTTCCGGGCCCACGTAGACGGCAAGCTTTCGGTAGCGCTCAAGGCGCCGCTGGACACCCAGCGCGCATTGTCGATCGCCTACACCCCGGGGGTGGCGCAGGTCAGTCGGGCGATCGCCGCCGATCCGGCTCTGGCCGCACGCTACACCTGGGCCAACCGGCTGATTGCCGTCGTGAGCGACGGCAGCGCGGTCCTGGGTCTCGGCGACATCGGGCCGGCCGCAGCGCTGCCGGTAATGGAAGGTAAGGCCGCGCTGTTCCAGGCCTACGGTGGCTTGAACGCGATCCCGATCGTGCTGGACACCAAGGATCCCGACGAGATCGTTGAAACCCTGGTGCGGTTGCGGCCCACTTTCGGCGCGGTCAACTTCGAGGACATCTCCGCACCGCGCTGCTTCGAGATCGAACGCCGGGTCATCGAGGCGCTGGATTGCCCCGTCATGCACGATGACCAGCACGGCACTGCGATCGTCGTGCTGGCCGCGCTGATGGGTGCCAGCAAGCTGCTTGGCCGCGACATGACCTCGCTGCGGGCGGTGGTTTCCGGCGCCGGAGCCGCCGGCGTCGCGTGTACCAACCTGCTGCTTGCCATGGGGGTCTTCGACATCACCGTGCTCGACTCGCGCGGCATTCTGCACACCTCGCGCGGCGACATGAACAGCGTGAAACTCGACCTGGCCCGGCGCAGCAACCCCCGTGGCCTCAGCGGCGGTATGGCCGAAGCGCTCGACGGGGCCGATGTGTTCCTCGGGGTGTCGGGGGGCCTGATTCCCGAAGAACTGATTGCCACGATGGCTCCCGGCGGCATCGTGTTCGCGCTGTCTAACCCGGACCCGGAGATACATCCCGATATTGCCGCCAAGTATGCGGCGGTGGTGGCTACCGGCCGCAGCGACTACCCCAACCAGATCAACAACGTCCTGGCGTTCCCCGGGGTGTTTCGTGGCGCGCTCGATGCCGGTGCGCGCCGGATCACCCAACGGATGATGGTTGCCGCCGCCGAGGCGATCTTCTCGGTTGTCAGTGACGATCTCGCGCTCGACAAGATCGTTCCGAGTCCGCTGGATCCCCGGGTCGGGGAAGCCGTCGCCGCCGCAGTGGCGATCGCTTCCGACGTCTGAGGCGCCCGGGTGTGAAAATCGGCAGGCTGGCCGCGCTGCTGCTGACGGCGGCGCTTGTGGTCGCCGGTTGTGGGGGTGGCGACCGTCGCGGCGCTGCGGAGCTGGTGGTCGGAGCCACGGCCGACTCCGAGTCGACGCTGCTGGCCGACATCTACGTCGCGGCCCTGCGGTCATACGGATTCCCGGCGCGGGCCGCAACCGCCGCCGACCCGATGGCGAAATTGGACTCCGGTGACTTTACCGTGGTCCCCGCCTTCACCGGTGAGGTCTTGCGGGCGCTTCAGCCAAGCGCCACGGTGCTTTCTGACAAAGAGGTCTACCGGGCCATGGTCTCGGCGCTGCCGGAAGGCATTACCGCTGGTGACTACGCCACCGCCGCCGAAGACAAACCCGCACTGATGATCACCCAAGCCACCGCCGACAGGTGGGGGGGCAGCGAACTGTCCGTGCTGGCGCGCCACTGCGACGGGCTGGTGGTCGGGAAGGTCGGCGGCGGCGCCACCCCGGCGATGGTGGGCCCGTGCCGGCTGCCCGCGGCGGGTGAATTTCCCGACGGTGCCGCGATGTTCGCCCGGCTGCGCGACGGACGGCTGACCGCCGCATGGACCAGCACCGCCAACCCCGCTGTTCCCGCCGGCCTGGTCATGCTGACCGACGGCAAGCCCGCGCTGATCCGGGCCGAGAACGTGGTGCCGCTGTATCGGCGCAACGCGCTCAACGAACGTCAGCTGCTGGCGGTCAACGAGGTGGGCGGTGTGCTGGACACCGCGGCGCTGGTGGACATGCGCCGCCAGGTTGCCGGGGGTGCGGACCCGCAGGCGGTGGCCGACGGTTGGCTGGGCGAGCATCCGCTGGGGCGTTGAGCGGTTTCGCCGTCCTAAGTGCGGGGCCCGCAGACCTCAGCGGTGCGAGGCCGGCACCAGCCGGCCCAGCACCGGCATGAACAGCCGCTGATATCCAGAACCGGTCAGACGCACCACGATGTCCAGGGCTTTGGCGTCCGGGCCGACCAGCACGCGGGCCTTGTTCTTGCGGACCGCCCCCAGGGTTATCTTGGCGGCTCGTTCCGGACTGGTGCGGGCCACCCGCTTGTCGAACATCTTGGCCAGTTCGTCGGAATCCAGTCCCTCGGCGGCGGTGGCGTTGCGGGCGATCGCTGTCTTGATGCCGCCCGGGTGCACGGTGGTGACCCCGACCGGATGGCCGGCCAGGATCATCTCCTGGCGCAGTGCCTCGGTGAAGCCGCGCACCGCGAACTTGGCCGCGTTGTAGGCGGCCTGTCCAGAAACTGAGAACAACCCGAACACGCTCGAAACTTTGATGGCGTGGCCGTCTCCTGAGGCGATCAGATAGGGCAGGAACGCCTTGGTGCCGTTGAGCACGCCGCCGAAGTCGACGTCCATCACCCGATCGATGTCCTTGAACGCGCAGACCTCGACATCGCCGGTGTGGCCGATGCCGGCGTTGTTGTAGATCTGGTTGACCTTGCCGAAGTGCTCGTTGACCGCGTCCGCGTAGGCCAAGAATGCCTCACGCTCGGTCACGTCGAGTCGATCGGTCTTGACCTCAGCGCCGAGCGCCGTCACCAGCTTCTCGGTCTGCGCCAATCCTTCGGTGTCGACGTCGCTGATCGCTAGCTTGGCACCGGACCGGGCCAACTCGATCGCGAGCGCCCGCCCGATACCCGATCCCGCCCCGGTAACGACGGCGACTTTCCCGGCGAAGCCCTCCATGAACACCCTTCCTCGCGTCAGCCCACTTGTGATCGAGGTTAACCGGTACCGGCGGTCCTCTTTAGTAGGGGTGAGAACAGGAGCCGGCCCTTAGCCGGACTCCTGACGCCGGGAGCACGTCCAGCCCATGGTGGGCAGGTCGCGGGCGGCATGTCCTCAGCCGAACGCGGTGTCCAGGATCTCCTGCTGTTCGACGGCGTGCACCTTCGACGAACCTGATGACGGTGCCGACATGGCCCGGCGGGAAATGCGCTTGACGCTGCTCAGCTTTTCGGGCAGCAGCTCGGGCAGCTCCAGGCCGAACCGTGGCCACGCCCCCTGGTTGGCCGGCTCCTCCTGCACCCAGAAGAACTCCTTGGCGTTGGGGTAGCGGTCCAGCGTTTCGCGCAGCCGGCGCCTGGGCAGTGGAGCGAGTTGCTCGACCCGCACGATCGCCACGTCCTCACGCTTGTCCTTGGCCTTGCGGGCCACCATCTCGTAGTAGATCTTGCCGCTGGTCAGCAGGATCCGGTTCACCAAGTTGCGGTCGCCGACGCCGTCCTCGTAGGTGGGTTCCTCGAGCACCGAGCGGAACTTGATCTCGGTGAAGTCCTTGATGTCACTGACCGCGGCCTTGTTGCGCAGCATCGACTTGGGCGTGAAGACGATCAGCGGGCGCTGAATCCCGTCGAGAGCATGCCTGCGCAGCAGGTGGAAGTAGTTCGACGGAGTCGACGGCATCGCGATGGTCATCGAGCCCTCCGCCCACAACTGCAGGAAGCGTTCGATGCGCCCGGAGGTGTGGTCGGGGCCTTGCCCCTCGTGCCCGTGCGGTAGCAGCAGCACCACGTTGGACAGCTGGCCCCACTTGGCCTCGCCGGAGCTGATGAACTCGTCGATGAGCGATTGCGCGCCGTTGACGAAGTCGCCGAACTGCGCTTCCCACAGCACGACGGCGTCGGGGTTGCCCACCGTATAGCCGTACTCGAAGCCCACCGCCGCGTACTCCGACAGCGGTGAGTCATAGACCAGGAACTTGCCGCCGGTCGGGCTGCCGCCCTTGTTCGTGGTCAGCAGCTGCAGGGGGGTGAATTCCTCGCGGGTGTGGCGGTCGATGATCACCGAATGACGCTGCGAGAAGGTGCCGCGCCGGGTGTCCTGCCCGGAGAACCGCACCAGCTTGCCTTCGGCAACCAGCGAACCAAGCGCCAGCAATTCGGCGAAGGCCCAGTCGATCTTGCCTTCGTAGGCCATCTCCCGGCGCTTTTCCAGCACCGGCTGGACCCGTGGATGGGTAGTGAACCCGTCCGGCACGGCCAGGAACGCGTCGCCGATGCGGGCCAGTAGCGATTTGTCCACCGCGGTCGCCAGCCCCGCCGGAATCATCTGGTCGGATTCGACGGATTCGCTGGGTTGGGCACCGTGCTTCTCGAGCTCGCGGACCTCGTTGAACACCTGCTCCAGCTGGCCCTGGTAGTCGCGCAGGGCGTCCTCGGCTTCCTTGATCGAGATGTCGCCACGGCCGATCAGGGCTTCGGTGTAGCTCTTGCGGACCCCGCGTTTGGTGTCGACGACGTCGTACATCCGCGGGTTGGTCATCGACGGGTCATCGCCCTCGTTGTGTCCGCGCCGGCGGTAGCACAGCATGTCGATGATGACGTCTTTGTTGAACCGCTGCCGGAAGTCCACCGCCAGCCGGGCCACCCACACGCATGCCTCGGGGTCATCGCCGTTGACGTGGAAGATCGGTGCCCCGATTGTCTTGGCGACGTCGGTGCAATATTCGGTGGACCGCGAGTACTCGGGCGCGGTGGTGAAGCCGATCTGGTTGTTGACGATGATGTGGATGGTGCCGCCAACACGGTAACCAGGCAGATTCGCCAGGTTCAGTGTCTCGGCGACCACTCCCTGTCCGGCGAAGGCGGCGTCGCCGTGCAGCATCATCGGCACCACCGAGAAAGCGCGTTGATTCTCGGTGTCGGTCTCGCCATGTTCGAGCAGGTCCTGCTTGGCCCGGACCAGACCCTCGAGCACCGGGTCCACGGCTTCCAGGTGTGACGGGTTGGCGGTCAACGACACCTGAATGTCGTTGTCTCCGAACATCTGTAGATAGACGCCAGTGGCACCGAGGTGATACTTCACATCGCCGGAGCCGTGCGCCTGCGACGGGTTCAGATTGCCCTCGAACTCGCTGAAAATCTGCGAGTACGGCTTGCCGACGATGTTGGCCAGCACGTTGAGCCGGCCGCGGTGCGGCATGCCGATGACCACTTCGTCCAGGCCGTACTCGGCGCACTGGTCGATCGCGGCGTCCATCATCGGGATGACACTCTCGGCGCCCTCGAGTGAGAAACGCTTCTGGCCCACGTACTTGGTCTGCAGGAACGTTTCGAAAGCCTCGGCGGCGTTCAGCTTGCTCAGCACGTATTTCTGTTGGGCCACAGTCGGTTTGACATGCTTGTCCTCGACGCGCTGCTGCAGCCACTGCTGCTGTTCGGGTTCGAGGATGTGTGTGTACTCGACGCCGACATGACGGCAGTAGGCGTCGCGCAGGATCGACAACACGTCGCGCAGCTTCATGTTCTGCGGTCCGGCAAAGCAGCCGCCGACCTTGAACGATCGGTCCAGATCCCACAGCGTCAGCCCGTGGGTGCACACGTCCAGGTCGGGGTGACTGCGGAAGCGAGTCTTGTCCAGGCGAAGCGGATCGATGTCGGCCATCAGGTGACCGCGGTTGCGGTAGGCGGCAATCAGCTCGATGATCCGGGCGTTCTTGTCGACGATCGAGTCCGGGTTGTCGGGGCGCCAGCGCACCGGCAAGTAGGGAATGCTCAACTCGCGGAAGATCTCGTCCCAGAACTCGTCGGCGAGCAGCATCTGGTGGATGGTGCGCAAGAAGTCGCCGGATTCCGCACCCTGGATGATGCGGTGGTCATACGTCGAGGTCAAAGTGATCAGCTTGCCGATACCGAGTTCGGCGATGCGCTCCTCGCTGGCCCCTTGGAACTCGGCCGGGTATTCCATGGCGCCGACACCGATGATGGCGCCCTGACCGGCCATCAGCCGCGGCACCGAATGCACGGTGCCGATGGTTCCGGGGTTGGTCAGCGAAATCGTCACGCCGGAAAAGTCTTCGGCGGTCAGTTTGCCGTCGCGGGCCCGGCGCACGATGTCCTCGTAGGCGGTGACGAACTGCGCGAACCGCATGGTCTCGCACCGCTTGATCCCGGCCACCACCAACGCGCGTTTGCCGTCTTTGCCCTGCAGGTCGATAGCCAGGCCCAGATTGGTGTGCGCCGGCGTGACCGCGTTTGGCTTGCCGTCGACATCGAGGTAATGCCGGTTCATGTTGGGGAACTTTTTGACCGCCTGCACCAGGGCGTAGCCCAGCAGGTGCGTGAACGAGATCTTGCCGCCGCGATTGCGCTTGAGCTGGTTGTTGATGACGATCCGGTTGTCAATCAACAGTTTGGCCGGCACCGCGCGGACGCTGGTTGCGGTCGGCACGTCCAGCGATGCGGACATGTTCTTCACCACCGCCGCGGCGGCGCCGCGCAGCACCTGCATCTCGTCGCCCTCGGCGGGTGGCGGCGCGGGAGCCTTTGCTGGAGCCGCGGCTGGCTTGGCGCTGGGTGCCGCGGCGGGCGAGCCGTTACCCGCCGCGGGCGGGCCGGCGGCTGGTTTGGCGGGCGCCGGTGCGGGCGCGGGCTTCGCCGGAGCGGCGGCGGGCTTCGCCGGGGCTACGGCGGGCTTTTCCACGGTGGGTTCCGTCGCTTCCTGAGTCGACTCGGGGTTGTAGTCAACCAGGAACTCGTGCCAGCTTGGATCGACCGACGAAGGGTCGTCGCGGAACTTGCGGTACATCTCCTCGACCAGCCATTCGTTTTGTCCGAATGGTGAACTTATGTTGGCCACGGCCGCTGTTCGCCTCAATTCCTTGTTCTAAACGTCCTGCAAGCGCCAACGCGCGACGCCTGCGACTTCTTCCAGCCCCGGATTGGCGGGGCGCTTCACATCCCCGGCGGTTCGGAACGTCTCGCCCCATAAAGGCTAACGCTTTGCTGGCGATTCGCCAGAGAGACCAGTCAAGCAGCGCTAGCTGGCATCACGAACGTTGGGCAGTACATGCAGGGTCACCGGCCAGCGTGCCGGCGGGGCGCCGAACGCCGAGCGGGCATTGCGGACCAGCTTCCTGCCGACCAAGCGATTGCCGATCGCGCCAATGATCGCCCCGATGCCGGCGGGCAGCAGTTTGCCGAACAACAGCACGCCACGCTTGAGCGCGAAACGCTTGACGAAGTACTTGAACATTCGCGTGTTCAACTTCGATATGGCCGGCAGCGGCAGCGAGGCCATCGATTCCGATACCCAGACCCCGCTCGTGCGGCCGGACCCGATCACCTCGGCCACCGCATTCTTGCTGTTGTCGCCGACCAGCACCGCCAAGACCAGCGCGCGCCGCCGTTCCCGGTGATCGAGCGGAATGTCGTAGACCGACGCCAGCGCGAGTACCAACAGCGCGGTGGCCTCGAGGAATACCGCCGTCTCTCCGGCGGCCGCAGACAACGCGGCCAGGGTCCCGATCCCGGGCAACGTCGCTGCCGCGCCCACGGCGGCTCCACTGGCGGTGACCACAGCCAGGAACCGCTTCTCGATCTTGCTGACAATCTCGGCCGGGCTGGCCGCCGGATGGGCGCGACGCAGTCGGGCCACATATGCCTCCGCCGCCGGGCTCTGTATGTGCGAACTCCGCTCGATGACCTGCGCCAATGCCCGCGTTGACGCTTTGGGCCGGCCCATGATCCCGGTCGGCTGCGCGGCCGGCTCGGACTGTCTTGTTCGTCGGGCGCTCATGTTGCCTCTCTAGAGAACGACTTCCCTTCAGGCTAGCGCCCGGCGCGCGAATTGCAGACCGACTCAAGTAACGGAACGGGCAAGAGTCGCCCGCGGCAATGATTCGGCGGCCCCTGGGTGACCGAACGGCCCCTTGGCACACCCGGAATAATGCACGCTGTACTCCTGGGCGACCTCAGACCAACCGTCAGGAGCCGAAACGAGGTGCGTACATGACCGCGGTGACCAGTCGAGTGCTCGACAACGGCTACTCGGGGAACCCGTGGAACGCGCTGTCGGCGATGATGATCGGCTTCTTCATGATCATGTTGGACTCGACCATCGTCTCGATCGCCAACCCGACCATCATGGCTGAGCCGCATATCGGCTATGCCGACGTCGTCTGGGTGACCAGCTCCTACCTGCTGGGTTATGCGGTGGTGTTGCTGGTGGCGGGCCGGCTCGGCGACCGGTTCGGTCCCAAGAACCTCTACCTGATCGGCTTGTCGGTGTTCACCGCCGCATCGATGTGGTGTGGCCTGGCCGGCACCGCCGCCATGCTGATCGCCGCTCGGACGGTGCAAGGCATCGGTGCCGGGCTGCTGACGCCGCAGACCTTGTCGACCATCACCCGCATCTTCCCGGCAACCCGCCGCGGCGCCGCCCTGAGCCTGTGGGGAGCCGCGGCCGGCGTCGCCAGCCTGGTCGGACCGCTGATTGGTGGGGTCCTGGTCAGCGGTCTGGGCTGGGAGTGGATTTTCTTCGTCAAGATCCCCATCGGCCTGGCCGGCCTGGTGGTGGCCTATTTGCTGGTCCCGGATCTGCCCGTGCACGCGCAGCGCTTCGATCTGATCGGAGTCGGGTTGTCCGGGGCGGGCATGTTCTTGCTGGTTTTCGGGCTTCAGGAAGGTCGGGCCGCGGACTGGGCGCCGTGGATCTGGGCGGTGCTGGTCGCCGGGGTGGGGTTCATGGCGATGTTCGTCTACTGGCAGGCGCTCAACCATCGGGCGCCGTTGATCTCGCTGGCGATCTTTCGGGACTGGGAGTTCAGCCTGTGTAACATCGGGGTAGGGATCACCGCATTCGCGACGACGGCGCCGATGTTGCCGCTGACGTTTTATGCGCAGTCGGTGTGTGGGCTGTCGCCGGCTCGGGCGGCGGTGCTGATAGCTCCGGTGGCGCTCGCCAGCGGTGTGCTCGCACCGGTGGTCGGAATGCTGGTGGATCGGTCGCATCCGCTGCCCGTGCTGGGATTCGGTTTCTCCGCGCTGGCGATCTCGATGACCTGGCTTTCGATCGAAATGGCGCCCGAAACGCCAGTCTGGCGGCTGGTGCTGCCGTTTGCCGCGATGGGTGCCGGGATGGCGTTCGTCTGGTCTCCGTTGGCCGCCACCGCGACTCGCAATCTGCCGGCGCATCTGGCCGGTGCGGGCTCGGGTGTCTACAACGCCACCCGCCAGCTCGGGGCGGTACTGGGCAGTGCCAGCATGGCTGCGTTCATGACGTGGCGGATCACCGCCGAGATGCCGCCGGAGTTCGACGCAGACCGCGGATTCAGCGGCGGCGACGGTGGGCTGCAACTGCCTGAGGTGGTGCGCACGCCGTTCTCGGCGGCGATGTCGCAATCGATGCTGCTGCCCGCATTCATCGCCGTGTTCGGCATCATTGCCGCCCTGTTCCTGGTCCGCTCGCGCACGGCGCTGGTGCGCGCGCACGATCGGGCCAGCCACGTCGATGACGACCATGTCGATCGCGACGACTACGGCTATGGCGACTTTGGCGAGCAAGACGACTTTGGCGAGCAAGACGACTATGACGACTATGACGAGTTCGTCCTGCGGCTGGAGCCTGCCGTCGGGACACACCGGCACACCGAAATCCGACGTCCCCTCAGCGGGGTGAGCGGGAATGGGCCAGCGGTGGCCGGCCGCGGGCAACAACCACACTCGGCCAGGTTCGAAAAGTGGCGCGACGATGCCGCCGACGGTCACGCTGCCCCGATCGAACACAATGGCGCCCGGGTCGATGGCAGGCGCCGATTTCGTCCGGTCGCCGACTTCTTGCCGGCCCCCGACCAGGACGACGCCGCCGGGTCCGGGCACTCGTCGCCCTGAGCGCGTTCTCAGCCCGGTTCGGTCAGCGCCAGAAATGCGCCCAAATCCACCAGGCCGGCCGGTGTGCCGGGCAGATACCGGGTCAGCAGCTCGGAGCGCACGATCACCGCGGCATACTGCGCCCGACTGATGGCGACGTTGAGGCGATTCCTGTTGAGCAGAAACGAGATTCCGCGGGGAACGTCGTCCACAGATGAGGCCGTCATCGAGACGAACACGACGGGGGCCTGCGCGCCCTGGAACTTGTCGACGGTGCCGACCCGAACCCCATTCAGGCCGGCGGACAGCAGTCGCTGCCGGATCAGGGCCACCTGGGCGTTGTACGGTGCCAGCACCAGCAGGTCGCGGGTGGCCAGGGGGCGGGTGCCGTGTTCGTCGGTCCAGGGCGAGCCGAGTAGGCGCTGGATCTGGGCCAGGATCGCCTCGGCTTCCTCGGCGCTCTCGATCGAATTGCCCTGGTGCTCGACGGCAAGCACGTGGACGCCGGGCGGGCTTGCGCTGAGCCGACGCGCGGTGGTGCGCTCGGTGTGGGAATGCAGCTTGCCCGCGTAGGACAGCATCGAGACGGCATGGCAGACCGCGGGATGCATGCGGAACGAGCGATCCAGGAAGTATCCCCGCTCCTCGGGTAGTGTGCGCTGGCCGTCAACCAGCCATTCCAGTGCTGAGACATCGACGGGTTCGGGATGTTTACCCTGACTGACCTGCGGTAGCTGCTGCGGGTCTCCCAGCAGCAACAAGTTCGCCGCCGCCGGTGCCACGGCGACGGTATTGGCCAAGCAGAACTGGCCGGCTTCATCCACCACCAGCAGATCCAGACTGCCCGGAGGCACCCGATTGCCGTTGGCAAAATCCCAGGACGTACCGCCGACGACGCATCCTGGGTGGTCGGCGATGAAGGCCGCGTAGTGGTTGCCGTCGATCTCCTGCCAGCGGGGTGCGCCGTGGTCGTAACGCTTCTTGGCTATTCGTGCCGGGTCGAGCCCGGCATCAATCACGCAGTCCAGCAGGTTTTCCACGGTGGCGTGCGATTGCGCGACCACGCCCACGCGCCAGCAATGTTCTTGCACCAGTCGCCCGATCACCCGCGCGGCGGTGTGGGTTTTGCCGGTGCCCGGCGGCCCGTGCACCGCCAGGTAGGACGAATCCAGGTCCAGCACCGCGGCGGTGATGTCGGCGACCGTATCGCCGCTACGCGGTAGTGGCGCCGCGCTGCGGGTGCGCGGCGGACATCGCAGCAGCACGTCGATCAACGCGGTGCGGGGGAGCCGCGGTAACTCAGCGGCCGCGGCCGCGGCGGTGGCTTCGATGGAATCGCGCAACGCCCTGGTCGGTACCGGTGGCCCGGGGGTCAGTGCGAACGGCAGCTGCTGAAAGGTCGCGCCGTCTGCGCCGGTCCGTTCAAGGATGACCACGTCGGTGGGCAGACTCGGATCGTCGAGTTCCACAATCTCGGCGTGGCCTGCGGCTCGCAGGTCGGGGTCGGCGGTCATGCTGGGCGGAGCCGGGGGTTGGTAGAGCGCAAACACGCTGGTCTTGAGATCTCCACGTGCGAGCTCTCCGGTCAATCGGACTCGTCGCTGTGGTTTGCGAGCTCGCGCAGGCGTATGCCATGTGACGGTGACTGAGGCGTGATCGACAATGAAAACGTCTGTGCTGTCCGACCATTCGTCGATGGGATAGTTCAGCCGGTCGAAGTGAGACCACCAGAACGGCTTGTCTTCCCGGCGGTGATAGCCGCGGGCGGCAGCCAGCAGTGCGACCGCCGTCTGTTCGGCGGTGCGGTTGCCGGCCGCTGCGTCGCCGGCGAAATCCGACAACGTTGCCGCCAGTTCGTCGTGGTCTTCGATCGCGTCCCGCCTAGGAACGGGTTGCACCCCGATCGGTGTGACTCCGGCCTCCCAAGCGCGGATCAGCAGCCAGTCCCGCAATTCGCGGGTGGAGCGGCAGTCATATTGGTTGTAGTCTTCGATCTCCTTGAGCACGGTCGCGGCCTCATCCAACCGCCCGTCGGCACGCAGTTAGCTGTAGCGGGCGTAGGAAGTGATCGAGTCAGTGGCGGTGGTGACCTCGCCGGAACGTAGCTGTGCCCCCATGTACAGCGGCTCGAGCGCCTTCAAACTGACCGACTCTGCGCCAACCCGAAAGCACTTGCGCACCACAGGTTATAGGTCAACCAACACTCCGTTTCGGAGCAGATCATCGATGGCGTCCTCGCCGACTCCGTAGCGGCCGGCAAGCCGAAGCAGCGCCGTCTTCTCATACGGCGCGTAGTGATAGATGTGCATGTTGGGGTGACGCTTGCGACGTTTGGCCACCAAAGCCAGAAAGTCGGTGAGCGCCTTGCGTTCGTCCCTGCGATCATGCGCCCACAGTGGGCGGAAGGCTCCCTTCTTTCCCGCTTCCAACACCCCGAACAGGTACTCCAGGCCCCACTCGTGGCCGTCCGCCGTCCACAGCGGATCGCCCTCAAAGTCGAAGAACAGATCGCCAGGATTTGGTTCGGGTAGCAGCGCCAACGGCTGCGGGTCGCTGATCTCATACTGCGTTGTACCGGTATTGCGTTGCCGCACTTGCACTTTGGCTTGAGCGGCAAGTTTGGCTAGGGCGTTCGCTGAGAGTTCGGGCACCGCACCGGTGTGGCTTGCCAGCCCGCCGATTGTGGTGATGCCGGAGTCCAGCAGCTTTTCTCGCTGGCTGACCCGCATCCCCGCGACCAGCAGCAGATCATCGCGACGACGCAGCTCCTTGATGCAGAGCTCACAGCGGAAACATGCCTGCACACCGTGGTCGTCCCAGCACACCGCGGTGTCCGCGGCTTAGTGCTCGTCGAGCAGCCGCTGCAGCTCGGCACGCTGGGCCCGGTAGACCGGGATCAGATCGCTGACCCGGAAATGCACCACCGTGCCGTCCCCAAGTTCCAGGTCGGCCTCCGGGGCCACCGGTACACCCGCGCCGGTCAGGGCATCGGCGTAGGCCCCCAGCTGCATCAGCGCGGTGACCTTGGGTGAGCGCGCCAGCTTGGTGTCGGTGATCCGATAGCGTTCGCGGTCGCGAATCAGGAAATCGGCAAACCCGACGAAGCGGCCGTCGAACATCGCGGCTTGATACACCACGGGCGCGCGGTCGGCGATGGCGCGTTGGGTGGCCTCAGCGGCGGCTGTCAGCCCAGCCAGGGTGTATGCCGGATGGCCGATGACCGCGATCTCACCGAACTGGTCGCGCAGCCGGTCGAGTGTGCGTCTTTCATGTTCATTCCCGAGTTCGGTGGTGCGCGCCAGCAGATCGTCCTCGGCGGAGATGGCGGGACCCCGGCCCAATTTCGAGTCAAAATGGCGCAGAAACGCGAATTCGCACCGCGCGGCGGCAGCAAGATCCGAGGCGCTGTAGAAGACGACGTCGTCGGCGACGAACACAGCAGCCACTCTAATGAGGGCCGGTCGAGACCGATCTGCATCGGCCTCGGCGGCTTAGCGCTCAGGGGTGCGGCCGGTTTGGTTACCCGGTCTTATTGCTGATCAGCTCGACGCCGTTGCCATTCCATCGGAACTTCACGACGCTGCCCAACCCGCTGATGCCGGTGGCGTACGTCAACGCAACCGTGTCACCGGTGCACTGCGAGGTGTCAATGCCGTTGAACCCGTATGTATCGGGCACGCCCTGCGGGATGAATTTGCCTTGGTGGAACAGCACCGCTCTGGTGGTCGGATTATCGCCGTTGGTGTTGGCCCTGATGACTACCGCCGACAGCTGGGCACACTCGTTGTAGTTGCCCGCCAGCGGTTCGGGATTCCAGGGCTGCTCACTGCGCGGATCGCGGGGTAATTCGGAAACAACCTTTGCGATGGTGGGCGAGGCGAGGTTGACGGCGCAGGGGTCGGCCGGCGCGGGGCTGCTCGGGGGCTCGGCGGCCGCCGGGGGTGGGTCGGCCGCATTCGGTTCGTTGGAATTGACGGCTGAGGTGGTGGTTCTGGCTTCTGGGGTCTTGGCGACGATCGAGTCTCCCGAGCCGCAACCGGTCAGTGTCGCGGTAACCAATGCGAGCGCGCCGGTAAGCGGCGCGACTGGGCACGGGAGCGACTTCACACCGCGCACCGTACCGTCGCGGGGCCCTCAGGTGTGGCAGGCGTGGCCGCGCGATCACCCTCTTCTGGTGGCGACCCGCGGCGCCCGGCGTCGCCGGGCTTGCGATCCCCACTAAACTCCATGTCTTGATGGCCAACCCCGAAAACCTGCCTGCGGTACCCCCTGCCACCTTCGCCGACCTACAGATTCATCCGTCGGTCATGCGAGCAATCGCCGACGTCGGTTACGAGTCCCCGACGGGGATTCAGGCCGCTACCATCCCCGCGCTGATGGCGGGTTCCGACGTGGTGGGGCTGGCGCAGACCGGCACCGGCAAGACGGCGGCGTTCGCGATCCCGATTCTGTCCAAAATCGACACCACCAGCACCGCAACCCAGGCGCTCGTGCTGGCCCCCACCCGCGAGCTGGCCCTTCAGGTGGCTGAGGCGTTTAGTCGGTACGGCGCCCATCTATCGCGCCTCAACGTGCTTCCGGTTTATGGCGGATCGTCGTATGCCATACAACTGGCCGGTCTGCGGCGCGGCGCGCAGGTTGTGGTGGGGACACCCGGGCGGGTCATCGACCACCTGGAACGACGAACGCTTGATCTGTCCCGGGTGGACTACTTGGTGCTCGACGAGGCAGACGAGATGCTCACCATGGGCTTCGCCGAAGACGTTGAACGCATCCTGTCCGAAACCCCGGAATACAAGCAGGTCGCATTGTTCTCGGCGACCATGCCGCCGGCAATCCGAAAAATCACCACTAGATATCTGCACGATCCGCTGGAAGTCAAATCCGAAGCGAAAACCGCTACCGCCGAAAATATTTCGCAGCGGTACATCCAGGTGGCCGGTCCGCGCAAGATGGATGCGCTTACCCGGGTGCTCGAGGTCGAGCCGTTTGAGGCGATGATCGTGTTTGTCCGCACCAAACAGGCCACCGAGGAGGTTGCCGAGAAGCTGCGGGCACGAGGGTTTTCCGCGGCGGCCATCAACGGCGATATTCCGCAGGGACAGCGCGAGCGAACCATCACGGCGCTGCGCGACGGCGGCATCGACATCCTGGTCGCCACCGACGTGGCCGCGCGCGGGCTGGACGTCGAGCGGATATCGCATGTGCTCAACTACGACATCCCGCACGACACCGAGTCCTACGTGCACCGAATTGGGCGCACCGGTCGGGCCGGGCGTTCGGGTGCGGCATTGTTGTTTGTCTCCCCGCGGGAGCGACACCTGCTCAAACTGATCGAAAAGGCCACTCGGCAAACACTGACCGAGGCCGAGTTGCCCACCGTGGAAGACGTCAACGCCCAGCGGGTGGCGAAGTTCGCCGATTCCATCACCCATGCGCTGAGCAATACGGGCATCGAGTTGTTCCGCAGGCTGGTCGAGGACTACGAGCGCGAGCACAACGTCCCGATGGCTGACATCGCTGCGGCGCTGGCATTGCAGTCGCGCGACGGCGAGGAATTCCTGCTGGCGCCCGATCCGCCACCAGATCAGCGCGAGCGCCATCCCCGCAATGAGCGCAAGGAACGTCCGGAGAGGCGCAGAAGCGGCGGCGCCTTCAGCACGTATCGCATCTCGGTTGGCAAACGGCACAAAATCGGTCCGGGCGCGATCGTCGGCGCCATCGCCAACGAGGGCGGATTGCACCGCAGCGACTTCGGCCACATCACTATCGGGCCGGATTTCTCGCTGGTGGAGCTGCCGGTCAAACTGCCCCGCGAAACACTGAAAAAGCTCGAACAAACCAGGATTTCGGGTGTGTTGATCAACCTTCGCCCCGACCGCCCCGCCGATAAGGCGTACAAGGCGCGCCGCAACGATGGTGGCAAACCTCGGCGGAAACGCCTCGGATGACCCTGCCCGAAGCCACCGACGCCCAAGGCGGACTTGAGCAGATCTCGCACGTGGATCGGGTTGCGTCGCTGACCGGAATCCGTGCGGTCGCCGCACTGCTGGTGGTCGCCACCCACGCGGCCTACACCACCGGCAAGTACACCCATGGCTACTGGGGCCTGGTCTCGGCCCGGATGGAGATCGGCGTGCCGATCTTCTTCGTGCTATCCGGCTTCCTGCTGTTCCGCCCGTGGGTGCACTCCGCGGTCACCGGCGCTCCTCCGCCTTCATTGCGCCGCTACACGGCACACCGGGTGCGCCGCATCATGCCTGCCTATGTGGTCGTCGTGCTGATCGCCTACGTGATCTACCACTACCGCATCGCCGGACCGAACCCCGGACACAGCTGGATGGGGTTGGTGCGCAACCTCACGCTGACCCAGATCTACACCGACGGGTACCTGGGTTCATACCTGCATCAGGGATTGACCCAAATGTGGAGCCTGGCGGTGGAGGCCTCCTTCTACGTATTGCTCCAGTTCCTGGCCTACCTGCTGCTGGTGGTGATCAGCCGACGCCGCTGGCAGCCGAAGTTGGTGGTCGGTGCGTTGCTCGCGATGGCCACCATCACCCCGGGCTGGCTGGTGCTGATACACACCGTTTCGTTGTTTCCCGACGGAGCTCGCCTGTGGTTGCCCAGCTATCTCGCCTGGTTCTTGGGCGGCATGTTGCTGACGGTCCTACAGGCGATGAAGGTGCAATGCTATGCACTCGCGGCGCTACCATTGGCCACCATCTGCTATTTCATCGTCGCCACGCCGATCGCGGGTGCCCCCACCACGTCGCCCTCGGCGCTGACCGAAGCCGTGGTCAAAGTCTGCTTCTATACCGTGATCGCCACGCTGGCCGTAGCGCCATTGGCCCTGGGGGATCAGGGCTGGTATTCCCAACTTCTTGCCAGCCGGCCGATGGTCTGGCTCGGTGAAATCTCCTATGAGATCTTCCTGGTCCACCTGGTGACGATGGAATTCGCGATGGTCTACGTGGTCCGGTACCGGGTGTACACCGGCTCCATGCTGAACCTGTTCATCGCCACCATGGTCATCACGATCCCGCTGGCCTGGGTGCTACACCGCCTTACCCGGGTCAGGTCCGAGTAGACCCATCGCGACGGCGGGCCAGCTCATCCGAAATCAAGTGGCGGGTCTGGTGGGTCAGCGGATCACGGGCGCAACGTCAAGCACTGCCGACTACATCGTGGGTAGCACCGTCACCGGCGCCGGTTCGACCGGTGTCGGTTCAGGCGCGGGCTCGGGTGCGGGCGCTGGGGTCGGCTCGGGCGTGGGTGCCGGTGTCGGGTCAGGTGTCGGGGTCGGGTCAGGTGTCGGTGTCGGTGTCGGCGTCGGGTCAGGTGTGGGTGATGGATCAGGGTTGGGGTTCGGTGTCGGCGACGGGGAACCGCCCGACGAAGACGGCGCTTTGCAACCGGGCAGCAGGCGCAGCAGTTGCTGAAGCGGGGGCCACTGCGACAGCTGTGACCATATCTCCGACACGGTGGCGTGGTAGCCGCTCATCACCGCGACATCCTGGGCCCACGTCTCCTCATAAAGACCTTCGGCGGCCGCGATCGCGGGAAAGTTCAAACCGAAGAAGTTCGTATTGGCCAGCAGGGCGGTTAGCGCGCGATTGGCGTTGATGATGACCGGGGACACTATGGCGGTACGGGCCGCCTCGAATGCCGTCGCCACCGCGCCCGCCTGACTGGCAGCGCTCTCGGACTGGGCGGCCGCGGTGCAAAGCCACGCGGCATACGGTGCGGCAGCCTGTGTCATCGCGGTCGCAGCGGGGCCTTGCCATGCCCCGCTGGCCAGGTCTGACGTGATCGATGCAAAGGACTCCGCCGCCGCGCGCAACTCGCTGGCTAACCCGCACCACGCCGCCGCCGCTCCCAGCATTGGCGCCGATCCCGGGCCGGCCTCGATGAGCGCCGAATTGATTTCCGGAGGAAACATGGGATAGGTCATCGCTAATCCTTACCGTACGGACCCAATTGAGTGGCCGCATTTTCCGGCTGCCTGATCGTCGGCTATCCGGCTCCCGGGCGCAGATGCAATGTGAGATGAGCTGAGCGGGAACGGCTTCCGGTATACCGCTGACATGTCGTCTTGCACCTCCGTGACGACATTGCACTTCTGACGGCCGCCTGACGGTGGCCGATCAGTCACAAGATATCGCCGCTAGGTGAGTTCGTCAGCGATTTGGACGAAATATGTTGACAGGCTGTTCTGTGCCGGTGACTGTGTCCGGTCATTCTGGGGGCAGGCGCGTTGCAGATCCCGTCGTCGCAGACGAGCGCATGGTGGGGGAGGGCGATCGGCCTCTGGAATTCGAGTCAGTAGCCAAGGACGACAGCATGTTTCGTGATCCGGTGTTGGTGCGGATCGTTGCGGCCGTCAGAATGTCGGGATTGAGCCGGTTCGGTGAGAAGTGGCGTGCGGCGGCTTCGTAGCTTTCGTCGACCGGTGTGGCCGCAGGCAGATGATCACGATCATTGAACTCTGGCTGGTAGCTCGGGAAAACGGGCGGACCAACAAGCGCCAGCGCTGCTGATGCGACAAGGACGGGCAACGGCCAACGAACGACCGTAGGTGTGTCTTGTCAGGCTACGCGGGTCCGTTCAAGCCCATATTGCCGAAAAGCTGACCACCCGTGCCGCCGTCGCCGCCGAGCCCGCCAAAGACGCCAGCTCCGCCATCACCGCCGTTGCCCACCAGTTTTGCGTTGCCGCCCTTACCGCCGCCAGCCGGACTCAAGTTACCGCTGCTACCGGCGTCGCCACCAGCACCGCCGTTACCGACTGCACCGCCTGCGCCGCCGTTGCCGCCAGTGCCACCGCTGCCGAAAGCACCGACTCCGCCGGCCCCGCCCACCCCACCGTTGCCGATGACACCAACAGCATCGCCACCGTTGCCGCCGTTGCCTCCGGTACCGGCCAGACCAATGCCGCCGTCGCCGCCGAGACCACCGTACCCGATCAACTTGCCGCCGACTCCGCCATTCCCGCCGGTCAAACCCGCCTGGGTGGTGACGTCATGGCCACCGGCTCCACCTGCGCCACCGTGGCCAAACAACCCGAGTGCGTTGCCGCCCGCGCCGCCAGCCGATCCATTTCCAACAATGACGCCGTCGCCGCCGTTGCCGCCATTTCCGGACAAGTAGCCGCCATCCGCGCCACCGGCACCGGCACCGGCGTTACCCCCGCTTCCAATCAGGTATCCGCCCCTGCCGCCGGCTCCGCCGAGCCCAGACAAGCCAGGAGCCCCGGCCCCGCCGTTACCGCCATCTCCGAAAAGCCCTGCTGCACCGCCATTCCCGCCGACGCCTGGCGCGGGTGTTCCCACAGTGGCGCTCGCCGCGCCACCCGCACCGCCGTTGCCGCCGTTGCCAATTACGCCACCGCAGCCGCCGTTGCCGCCGGCCCCACCGATGGGACCAAGGCCTCCGGCCCCTCCGGTCCCAACGTTGCCCACCAGACCCACGGCGTTGCCACCCGTACCCCCGGACCCGGCTAGGTCCTGTCTGCTAATTGCGGACGCGGTGGTAGGTGATGATGGCGGCCAGGGTGACATCGCCGAGGTAGGTCAGGGCGTATTTGTCGTAGCGGGTGGCGACCGCGCGCCAGTGTTTGAGCCGGTTGAAGCTTCGCTCGACGGTGTTGCGGTGCTTGTAGATTCGGCCTGAGAACCCCGGAGGCCGTCCTCTGTTGCGGCCTTTGGCTTTGCGGCGGGTGATCTGGTCGCTGCGCTCGGGGATGGTATGGGCGATCTTGAGCCGGCGCAGCTGTGCCCGCGTCGAGTCATGGGAGTACGCCTTGTCCGCCAGCAGGTGAAACGGGGCGTATGAGTTGCTGCGCCGGGCGGCCAGCAGTGGCCAAAGCATCGGATTATCACCGGCTTGACCGGCCGACAGTGCCAGGGTGACCGGACTGCACAGCTGGTCGGTCAAGGCGTGGATCTTGGTAGTCAGCCCGCCGCGGGAATGCCCAATGGCGTGGTCATCGGGCTCATCGAGATATTTCTTGTAATTCGACAGATCCCCCTGTGCGGCGCCCGGGGCGCTCCGGCTGCGTGTTGGTGGGCGCGCACACTGGTCGAATCGACCGACAACAGTGCGCCCAGGTCGGCGTCCTCGGCGTCGAGGTCAGAGGCGATCGCCGCGAAGATCCGCGCGTAGATGCCATCGACCGACCAGCGTAGATGCCTCTCGGCCACCGATTGCCAGGGACCGAAGTGCTCGGGCAGGTCACACCACGGAGATCCCGTACGGTAACGCCAGATAATGCCCTCCAGAGTATGTCGATGATCGTTCCACGGCCGGCCACGCCGCCGCCCCGCAGGCAACACCGCCACGATCAGCGACCACAAATCATCAGAAATCGCATGCGTCCGCATCACCCAAACAGCATCAGCCAAAACACCATTCACATTAAGCAGACACGCCCTAGACCCGCAGTGCCAATGCCTCCGGCCCCACCATCACCGCCGTTGCCAAAGAACTGACCGCCGATGCCGCTATCGGCGCCGTTGCCGCCGGCACCCCCGACCGCGCCTGCCCCGCCGTTGCCCCCGTTCCCGAACAGGCGGGCGTCGCCGCCATGGCCGCCAGAGCCACCGTCGTTCATGACACCGAACCCGCCACCACTGTTACCGCCGACCGCACCATTCCCGCCGACGCCGCCGTCCCCCCACAACCCTCCCTCGCCTCCAGCAGCGCCGTTGCCGCCGATACCGCCGTTGCCGCCGGTACCTCCGGTACCTCCGATACCGCCGTTGCCGCCGGCGTGCCCGGGGACTGTGGGGCTTCCACCGGCGCCGCCATTGCCACCGGCGCCACCGACGCCCCACAGTCCAGCGCCGCCGCCACTGCCGCCGTTACCGCCGCCACTAAGACTGCCGAAACCGTTGCCGGTCCCGTCCCCGCCGATCCCACCGGCCCCGCCGTTGCCGTACAGCAGGCCACCGTGACCGCCATTGCCGCCAGCGAAGGCCGTCCCGCCGCCACCGCCGGCTCCGCCGTTGCCGATCAGCCCGGCATTACCGCCATTGCCGCCAGCGACATTGTTGTTCCCGGTCTGCGTGAACCCGTTACCGCCGTTGCCATATAACAGGCCACCGTCACCGCCGTTGGGGTTCGCCGCGGTGCCATTGGCGCCGTTTCCAATGAGCGGGCGGCCCACCAGAGCCTGAGTCGGTGCATTGATGATGCCCAGTGCGTCTTGCTCCAGGGTCTGCAGTGGCGTGGCATTGGCCGCTTCGGCTCCGACGTAGGACTGCGCTCCAGCGTTCAACGCCTCTACGAACCGCTGATGAAACGCCGCGACCTGGGCGCTCAGCACCTGATAGGCCTGCCCATGACCAGAAAACACCGCCGCGATCGCCGCTGACACCTCGTCAGCACCAGCAGCCAGCACCGTGGTGGTAGGGCCAATAGCCGCGGTGTTCGCCGCCGCCAGTTGTGAGCCGATATCGACCAAATCACCTGCCGCGCCCGTCAACATGTCAGGGAATACCGTCAAATACGCCATCGCCCGTCTCCCATCAAGTTCTCATCGCCCCAGGCGTTTCGGCAAGATAACCTCACTCCCAGCGGCCCAGCGCCGCTATCAGGCACTTCCCAGCCATCCCACAGGTCGAGTTTCGTTGCAGCTGAAGGCGTTGAGGACTGCGCAGCAGGACAGCCCTCCTTCTCAGGTGCAGGGTTGGGTGATGTCGTTAACCCACAACTCATTTGGCCGAAGCCGGTGGAACTTGCGGTTGACCAGATCATCGGCGGTGGCCAATCCCTGCAGCCGTTGAGGCGCACCGGGTCAGGCAGGCCGCAGATGCCAGCCTGGGTCAGCAGGACCGACACGTGCCACGGAAGGCGACGTGCACTTCGCGGATCAGTCCGATCAGCCACTGGCGGCGCGGCTCTGTTCTCGCCCAAGAGACTTGGCCGACTGTCACCCGATGGACAACTCGGTCCCCGATTCCCTCGTCGGGACGGCCCAGGCGTACGCCGGCCACCGGGGGCATGCCCAGATCATGGGCGTTTGTGGCCTAGCGGCGGGTGGGAAACGGTGTTACAACCGGAGCGACGAATTCCTCGAGCATCGCCCGCTCGTCGGCTTCGTCCTGGCCGGGGAACATCAACAGCGAGACGATCACCCGCACGGTCCAACGAGCCCGGCGCTCCACCGCGGCGGGGGCTTCGGGGCCCAAAGACTGCAGGAATGCGGCGGCCAGTCCCGCGATCACCTCGGATTGTCCGGCCAACTCACCGCCGATCGGTGGTCGGGTGGAGGCGAACCACGCCGCCAGGGCCGGCCGCTGGCGGACCATTCGCAAGGTGGCGGTGATGCTAGTGATCAGCTGATCGCGTGGATCATCGATGTCGCCGATCTGCTGCATGATCTCGTGCCCCAGCCGGAGCGTCTCGCGGTGCACGTAGGCGGTTCTGAGCGCCTCACGACTCTCGAAGTATCGATACAGGGTGGCCCGGGAACAGCCTGCCGCCCTGGCGATTTCGTTCATCCCGATCGAAGCCGGGTCGTGCTCGGTATAGAGCCGCTCGGCGGCGTCGAGTATCCGGTCGGCGGCGACCTCGCTGCGGTGCGCTGCCAGCCAGTCGGTTCGGCCCATCAAGACCTCACTTCAAACGGCAGCGACAGCGGGCGCCGGACGTAGCTGCCGCCGGACCACACGATGCGTGACTCGTCGACCTCGAAGTCCGGGCAGCGCGCCAATAGTTCGGTCAGCGCGACCCGGGACTGCATCCGGGCCGCGGCCGCGCCCAGGCAGTGGTGCGCGCCATGGCTGAACGTCAGGATGTTGCGCGGGCAGCGCCGTACATCGAGTTCGCCGGCATCAGAACCGTATTGGCGCTCATCCCGGTTGGCCGAACCGTAGAGCAGCAGCGCTCGGCGACCGGCGGGGATGGTGACATTCCCGATCGTCACGTCGTGGGTGACGGTGCGGGCCAGGCCCTGCACCGGCGAGGTGAGCCGCAGCAGTTCCTCGACCGCATCGGTGACGAGCTCTGGATTGTCGGTCAGAAGCCGGCGTTGGTCGGGTCGCCGGTGGAGCAGGGGCATGGAGCCGCCGAGCATTCCGGTAACGGTGTCATTGCCGCCGGTGACCATGGTGAATGTGAACGCCAGGATCGACAGCGTGCCCGCGATGTCGCCGTCCGCGCCGACTCCGGCGGCAACCAGGTGAGAAATCGTGTCGTCCTCGGGTTTGGCGCGGCGGCGCTCGATCAGCGAGGTGAAGTAGGCCATCATCGACCCGACCGCATCGCCGACCGTGGCCAACGCGCCCGCGATGCCGCCCTCGGCGGTGTTGGCCGCGACGATGGCCTGGGTCCACCCATCGAACTGTGCCCGGTCCTGTTCGGGTACCCCGAGATAGTGTGCGACCACCATCGACGGCAAGGGCTTGAACAGGTCGGTGACGATGTCGCCGCCCCCCTGGGCGCGCAGCCGCTCGATTCGCTCGACGACGAAATCGCGCACCTTGGGCTCCACCGCTACGACCTGGCGCGGGGTGAAACCGCGTGACACCAACTTCCGGAACTCGGTATGGGCTGGTGGATCCTGCATGACCATGGGCGGGTTATCTTGCAGCCCAATCATTTCCAGATCGCCATAGTTGACGGTCAAGCCCTGCGCCGAGGAGAAGGTCTGGTGGTCGCGGGCCGCTGCCCACACGTCGGCGTGGCGCGACAGCACGTCGTAGTCCTGGTCGGGCTGGTGGGTCGGGATGACGTGGTGCACCGGATCCTGGTCTCGCAGCGCCCGGTACATCGGCCAGGGATCCGGCCAGGTTGCGGCGGTGGCCAACTGGAACGCAACAGGCGCGCGGTGAGACACATCCACTGACATGTCTTATTGGTACGACAGAGTTGTATAGATGTCAACACCTGCGCATAGCCGGTGTGCATCCTTGGCTTCCACCGTGCAGTCCGGGCGCAACCTGCCCGAGATTCCCGACCTGAGCGCACCCTCAAGGCCGTGACGGCACACTCGATGCCGCACCCGTGTCGAGCGCCCGCACCGCGTCGAGCGCCGAGCGGAGAACGCAGAGATCTAGATCCCGCTACCGGGGTTGAGGATGTCCAGGGGGTCCAACGCCTGTTTGATGCGGCGGTTGAGGTCCATCACATCGGGCCCGAGATAGCCTTCCAGCCACGGCCGCTTCAACCGGCCCACGCCGTGTTCGCCCGTGATCGTTCCGCCCAGGCCTACGGCAAGATCCATGATTTCGCCGTAGGCGAGCTGTGCGCGCTCGGCCATGGCGGCGTCGGAGGGGTCGTAGACGAGCAAGGGGTGCGTATTGCCGTCACCCGCATGCGCGATCACCGAGATCATCAGGTCGCGCTCCTGCGCGATCCGGGCGATTCCGGTGACCAGCTTGCCCAGATTGGGTAGCGGCACGCCGACATCTTCGAGCAACAGGGATCCCTTGGCCTCTACCGCCGGGATGCAGAAGCGGCGGGCCGCGACGAACGCCTCACCCTCGTCGGGGTCGGTGGTGGAAAACACTTCTGTTGCACCATGTTCGGCAAATACCGCGGCCATCAGTTCGGCATCGTCGCGGCCGGCCTGTCCGCGCTCGTCGGAGCTGGCCACCAGCATCGCTGCGGCACCGCGATCCAGGTCCATGCGCAGCGTGTCCTCCACCGCGTTGATCGCCACCGAATCCATGAATTCGAGCATCGAGGGACGAATCCGCGCGGAAACACCGAGCACCGCGTCCACCGCGGATTCCACCGACGCGAAGCTGGCCACCACGACGGCGGCCGCGTTTTGCGCGGGAAGCAGGCGCAGCGTCACCTCCGTGATGACGCCCAGGGTGCCCTCGCTGCCGACGAACAGTTTTGTCAGGCTCAGCCCGGCGACATCCTTGAGCCGCGGACCGCCCAACCGCATCGCGGTGCCATCGGCGAGCACGACCTGCATGCCCAGCACGTAGTCAGTGGTGACGCCGTACTTCACACAGCACAATCCGCCCGCATTGGTGGCGATGTTGCCCCCGATGCTGCAGATTTCGAACGACGACGGATCCGGCGGATACCACAGTCCGTGTTCGGCGGCGGCCTTCTTCACCTCGGCGTTGAACAGGCCGGGCTGACAGACCGCGATGCGGGTGACCGGGTCGATCGTGATATCGCGCATCTTCTCGGTGGACAGCACGATTCCGCCGTCCAGGGCGGTGGCCCCGCCCGACAATCCGGAACCGGCTCCGCGGGTCACCACGGCAACGCGGTTCGCGCCGGCCCACCGCAGGATGGTCTGCACTTCTTCGGTGCATCGTGGCCGGACCACGGCCAGCGGCTTGCCCGCCGACGGGTCAAGGGCACGGTCCTGTCGGTAGCCCTCGGTGACGTTGGGATCGGTGACCACCATGCCGTCGGGCAAGCCGGCGATCAGGCTGGCCAGCACATCCGCATTCACGAGGCACTCACGGCCCGATCCTACGGGGCCTGCGGCCCGCGGGGTCAGCGAGCGCGGTTACAGCAGCGATGTCTCGCTGATGTCCTGGGTGGGCGCGTGATCCAATTCGCGCAGCGACGGCAGTCGGATACACATCAGCCCGGTGATGGCGATGGGCAGTGCCAAGGCGAAGAAAGCCACCTTCAGCCCGGCCGCGTCCGCCACCGGACCCGCCAGCAGCAAGCCCAACGGGCCGGCGGCATAAGCCAGCGACGTCATCACGCCGACCACCCGGCCACGGAGATAGTGCGGCGCCCGGGTCTGCATCACGTAGTTGTAGATCGGTTCGATGGGGCCATAGACCACGCCGATCAGTGCGCACAACACCAGGATGACCGGTAACGGGGGCAGCAGCGCGATGCCGGTTGTCGCGGCACCCAGGGTCAGCACCGCGGTCAGCATGATCGTGCGCCGCGACACGTAGTTCGACAGCATCCCGTAGCCCAGCGCGCCGACCAGGCTGCCCAGCGACAGCGCCACCAGGACCGAACCCAGCTGCGCGGGCTGTTGGCGGTCGCTGAAGTACGTCGGGAACAGCACGCTTTCCATCGGCAGATACAGCGCCGTCACGGTGAGGTCGATCAGCGCCAGCGCCCGCAACACCCGCAGGTTCCACACAAAACGCAGTCCCTGCGTGACGCCGGAAACCAGCCCGTCGGGTCGTGTCTCGTGGTGCGGTCTGCCCGCTCCCTCGAGCCGCAACGCGCCAATGGCGAGGAGGGACAACCCGAATGCCCCGGCGGTGATCCACATCGTGGTAATCCCGCCGACGGTGGCGATCATCAGGCCGCCGATCCCGGGGCCCACGACAAACGCGAGGTTGAGGATCGCCTCGTAGCTGCTGTTGATTCGATCCAGCGACCACCCCGCACGGGCGGCGGCCTCGGGCAGCATCGACTGCCGGGCGGTGATCCCGGCCGGATCGAAGGTGGCCGAGCAGGCGCCCAGCGCTGCCAGCACCGCGACGCTGACCGCGTCGTCGCCAAACACCCACGCGATCAACGGAACGATGGCCACGGCCGACCCGGACAGGGCGTCGGAAACCATGGATACCGGCCGGCGTCCGAAGTAATCGACGGCGGTGCCGGCGACCAACGTAGAGAACAGCAGCGGCAGGGTGATCGCTCCGGCCACGATGGACGCCTGCCCCGCGCTGCCTTCGCGCTCGAGCACCAGCCACGGGAACGCGACTATCGAAATGCCATTGCCGGCGCAGGCCGCCAAGGTGGCGAAAAGGATCAGGAATGCGGGGCCTCGGCTGCTGTTTCTAATGGATATCGCGGCTGAATCTAGCGGCGATCCACCATCGGAGCCACCGAATTATCGCGGCGACCGATGGCGCCATGCAGGATGATCGTGTGCTTACCCATCCGAGGACGGGCCAGCCGTTCGGGTCGCCGGTTCGTCCCGGCACCGGCTGGCCGGGGGATCCGGCGTCATCGCAGACCCCGGTCGCGGCCGAGGCGGCGCGTGTCGCCGAACTGGCCGGCCGGGCGGGCTCGATCGCCGAACTCGACGCTGCGATAAGTGTGTGCCGGGCCTGCCCACGACTGGTGACCTGGCGTGAAGAGGTCGCGGTGGCCAAACGGCGCGCCTTCGCCGACCAACCGTATTGGGGACGCCCGGTGCCGGGCTGGGGATCGGAGCGGCCATGGCTGTTGATCGTGGGCCTGGCGCCTGCCGCTCACGGCGCCAACCGGACCGGGCGGATGTTCACCGGTGACCGGTCCGGTGACCAGCTGTACGCGGCGTTGCACCGCGCCGGCCTGGTCAGCCAACCGACCAGCGTCGACGCCGCCGACGGCTTGCGGGCCGAACGGATCCGCATCGCCGCACCGGTGCGCTGCGCACCCCCGGCCAATGCCCCGACGCCGGCCGAACGAATGACCTGCGCGCCCTGGCTCGACGCCGAATGGCGGCTGGTGTCCGACGACGTCCGCGTGATCGTTGCGCTGGGCGGATTTGCGTGGAAGATCGCGCTGGGATTGCCTGGGTCGCTGGGTGCTCCCAGACCCCGCTTCGGCCACGGTGTCGTGGCTGAGCTGGGGTCGGGTGTGCAGTTGCTCGGGTGCTACCACCCGAGCCAACAGAACATGTTCACGGGTAGGTTGACTCCGGCGATGCTCGATGACGTGTTCCGCGATGCCAAGAAACTTGGCGGGATTGGGTAGAAAGTGGTCGGGGTGCAAAAAGTTCTGATTTCCGGAGCCAGCGTGGCTGGCTTGACGACGGCATATTGGCTTGAACAACAAGGCTATTCGGTCACGATCGTGGAGCGCCACCCTGGGCTGCGGCCCGGCGGCCAAGCGATTGACGTCCGAGGCCCGGCGCTGACTGTGCTGGATCGGATGGGGATATTGGACGCCGCCCGGGAGCGAAAGACCGGCATCCCGGGAGCTTCGGTGGTCGACCGGGACGGAAACGAGCTCTCCCAGGATACCGAGTCGACCCCCACCGGCGGTCCCATCGACAGCCCCAACATCGAGCTGCTGCGGGACGATCTCATCGAATTGCTCTACGGCACAATCCAATCGACGACCGAGTTCATCTTCGACGACAGCATTGCCACATTGCAGGATGACGGCGCGGCCGTCGAGGTGACCTTCGTCCGGTCCGGTACCCGCACCTTCGACTTCCTGATCGGAGCCGACGGTCTGCATTCGAATGTGCGCCGCAAGGTTTTCGGCCCGGAGGAGCAGTTCATCAAGCGGCTGGGCACCTACGCGGCGATCTTCACCGTGCCCAACTTCCTGGAATTGGACTACTGGCAGAAGTGGCACTACGGCGACAACACCATGGCCGGGGTCTACAGCGCCCGCGACAACTCCGAGGCTCGCGCGGCGCTGGGCTTCATGGACACCGAGCTGCAGATCGACTACCGCGATACCGAGGCTCAATTCGCAGAGTTGGAACGGCGGATGATCGAGGACGGCTGGGTACGTGCGCAGCTGCTCCACTACATGCGCAGCGCACCGGACTTCTACTTCGATGAAATGGCCCAGATCGTCATGGATAGCTGGTCGAAGGGCAGGGTGGCGCTCGTCGGCGACGCCGCCTATTGCTGCTCGCCGCTGTCGGGCCAAGGGACCAGTGTCGCCGTGTTGGGCGCCTACATCCTGGCCGGTGAGCTGGCCGCCGCCGGAAACGACTACCAGCGCGGTTTCGCGAACTACCATGCCGAATTCAGCGGCTTCGTCGAGCGCAATCAATGGCTGGTCACCGACAACATCCCCGGCGGAGAGCCGATACCCGAGGAAGCGTTCGAACGCATCGTCAACTCGTTGGAGCTCGAGGACTACCGGCAGGGCTGATCGGATCAGTGGGAAGGTTCGGGCTGCCGTAGGCGTTGTGGGCAGCGTGCGTCTTTCCGTTCTCGATCTCGTCCCGGTGCGCACCGATCAGTCGACCCGGGATGCGCTGGCGGCCACCGTGTCGCTGCCACAGACTGCCGAGCGCCTCGGCTTCACGCGCTACTGGGTTGCTGAGCACCACAACATGGCATCGGTGGGCGCTACCAGCCCGCCGGTCCTGATCGCCTACCTGGCCGCGCGGACCACGCACCTGCGCCTGGGATCGGGTGGGGTGATGCTGCCCAACCACGCGCCGCTGGCGGTGGCCGAGCAGTTCGCTCTGCTGGAGGCGGCCGCCCCCGGTCGTATCGATCTGGGCATCGGCCGCGCACCCGGGTCGGACCCGGTCACGTCCTACGCTCTGCGAGGCGGCCGCTCACCGGCGCAACAGGAACGCGACATCGAGAGTTTTCCCGACTACCTCGACGATGTGGTCGCACTGATGAGTGCGCGGGGCGTGCGCGTACCGCTGCAATCCGGTGACTACATCGTCAAGGCCACACCGGCGGCGCTCACCCAGCCGCGACTGTGGTTATTGGGATCATCGATGTATTCGGCGCGGCTGGCCGCGGCAAAGGGGCTGCCCTACGTGTTCGCGCATCACTTCTCCGGCAAGGGCACCGAAGAGGCGCTCGAGCTGTACCGATCCCGCTTCGTCCCCAGTGCGCTGGCCGCCCGGCCGGTGACGTTCCTGACCGTCAATGCCGCGGTGGCCGATACCCGCGAGGAAGCGACCGCATTGATGATGCCCAATCTGCACATGATGGCGCGGCTGCGCACCGGCCAGCCGCTCGGGGCCGTGCAGCTCGTCGAAGAAGCCCAGGACGCGAGGTTGACCCCCGAGCAGCAACGCATCGTGGACAGCGGACTCGAGCGGGCCGTCGTCGCTCACCCGAGGAGGCCGCCGAGCAGGTGCGCGCTCTGGGGCAGCGGTTCGGTGTTGATGAGGTCATGGTCCACCCCGTTGCCTCCGCGCATCGCGGCACCGACCCGGCCACCGCACCGGCGCGGGTGGCGACGTGCGAGCTACTGGCCAAGGAACTGTTCTAGCCGCAGCCCTACGCCGCCGGTGTCAACGCGAAGATGGGGATGGGCCGTGACGTCCGCCGCTGGTAGCTGTCATAGCGGTTGGCGTTGTTCTTGTTGACCAGCTGCCACATCCGCTGGTAGTCCGCATCGTCGGGGGTGACCCGCCGCGCGGTCACCGCGATTCGTTTCGGGCCGACGTTGATTTCACAATCGGGACGCTTACGCAGGTTGTGGTACCAGCCCGGATAGCGCTCGTCACCGCCGTTGGAGGCGACGATCAAATACGAGTCGCCGTCACGCGCATACGTCAGCGACGTGGTGCTCGCCTGGCCGGTCTTGGCGCCGACGGTGTGCAGCAGCAGGCTGGGCGGCACACCCGGGATGCGATGGCCGATTCGGCCGTTGGTCTTGCGGTAGATCGTGTCGTGCAGACGCAGGATGGGGATGCCCACGGATCGCTCGAACGGCGTGAGATTGTTCATGAGGCCAGTCTTACTGACTGGCCTCGATGCGGGCCAGCGCGTCGCGCAGGATTCGGCCGGTGGCTTCCCGATCGTTGTCGCGGCGCAACAGTAGGCCCTTGGCGACCGATAGCTTGTCCCCGTCGCGCCGCGGTAGCACGTGCAGATGGATGTGGAACACCGTCTGGAACGCCGCACTGCCGTCATTGATGCCGATATTGGTTGCATCGGCCAGCTCGGTGGTCCGGGCCGCGTTTGCGATCCGCTGTCCGATGGTGGCCATCTGAGCCAGGGTTTCCGGCGGAGTGTCGGTCAGATCCACGGTGTGTTTCTTGGGCAGCACCAGGGTGTGTCCGCGGCTGAACGGCCGAATGTCCAGGATGGCCAGATAGTTGTCGTCTTCGTAGATCCGGATGGCCGGAGCTTCGCCGGCAGCGATCGCGCAGAACACGCAGGACATGTCGCCACGGTACTGCTCTGGTGGCGGGGGCCGGGGCTGGCCCCGCCGAGCCGGTCGGGGATGGCCGATTTGTCGGTTGGTGCAGCGGGATACGCTGCGGCAGTGGACCCGTCCGATCTTGCCTTCGCTGGAGCGGCCGCCCAGGCCCGAATGCTCGCTGACGGTGAAGTCACCGCGCCCATGCTGCTCGAGGTCTACCTGGAACGGATCGAACGCCTCGACAGCGAGCTGCGGGCCTATCGGGTGGTGCGCTACGACGCCGCGCGCGAGGAGGCCGAGGTCGCCCAACAGCGCCTCGACGCCGGGGAAAGGCTTCCGCTGCTCGGTGTTCCGATCGCGATCAAAGACGACGTCGACGTCGCCGGTGAGGTGACGACCTACGGCAGCGGCGGGCATGGCGCGCCGGCGGGCTCCGACGCGGAAATGGTGCGGCGGTTGCGGGCAGCGGGTGCGGTCATCATCGGCAAGACCAATGTGCCCGAGCTGATGATGATGCCCTACACCGAGTCGCTGACCTTCGGGGCCACCCGCAATCCGTGGAACCCCGCTCGCACACCTGGGGGAAGCAGCGGGGGCAGCGCCGCCGCGGTCGCCGCGGGCCTGGCGCCGGTGGCCTTCGGATCCGATGGCGGCGGATCAATCCGCATCCCGTCGACCTGGTGTGGTGTGTTCGGTTTGAAGACCCAGCGGGATCGGATCTCGCTAGAGCCCCACGACGGTGCCTGGTACGGATTGAGCGTGAACGGGCCGATAGCGCGTTCGGTGCTCGACGCTGCGCTGCTGCTGGACGCGACGACAACGGTGCCGGGTCCCGACGCCGAGTTTGCCGACGCTGCTCAGCGCGAGCCCGGCCGACTGCGAATTGCCCTGAGCGCAAAGATTCCTACGCCGCTTCCGGTCCGGGTCGGCCAGGCCGAGGTGGCGGCCGTGTATCGGGCCGGTGGGTTGTTGCGTGAGCTGGGCCATGAGGTGATCAACCGCGACCCCGACTATCCGGCCGCCCTCTACGCCAATTACCTGCCCCGCTACCTTCGCGGTATCAGCGACGACGCGGACGCGCTGGCCCACCCGCATCGTCTCGAAGCGCGCACCCGTGCCATCGCGCGGATGGGTTCGTTCTTCTCGGACCGCCGGATGGCGGCCCTGCGAGCCGCCGAAGCCGCGCTGAACAAACGGATCCAGTCGATTTTCGACGACGTCGACGTCGTCATCACTCCCGGCACTGCCAACGGTCCGTCCCGAATCGGCGCCTACCAGCGCCGGGGCGCGGTGTCGACGCTGCTTCTGGTAGCGCAGCGGGTTCCGTATCTGCAGGTCTGGAATCTGACCGGCCAGCCCGCCGCCGTCGTCCCGTGGGACTTCGACGACGACGGCATGCCGATCTCGATACAGCTGGTGGGCAAGCCCTACGACGAGGCGACACTGCTGTCGTTGTCCGCGCAGATCGAAGCCGCCCGACCGTGGGCTGGTCGGCGACCTCCGGTGTCGTGACAGCGGGGTGCGGTTAGGTCGGTTTGAAGGAGTCGATCAGCCAGGTGCCCTCCACCTTGGTCAGGCCGACCCGAACGGAGCTGGTAGCCTTTTTCGGCGACGGTTGGTCCCGAGTGGTGGTGGATTGGTCGACGAACGCCAAGATCGAGGCCCGCTGGCTGGTCAGGGACTCGACTCCGGCGCCGCTCACGGTGGCAGTGGTGCTGATGCCCTCGCGCCGGGCCGTGGGGACCACTGTCTGGCCGGTGAATTGCCGGTAATAGGACAGGAATTCGCCGGTCAACAGCCGTTCGGCGGCGCTCGCGACCTCTTCCACGTTCTGAGGTGTGTACGTCAGGATCTTGGCCACATTGGTTTTGGCGACCTTCAGGACGGCTTCTCGGGCCGCGGGTTGGTCGGCGACCAGTGCTGGGCCGGCGACGGGCGGCAACTGCCGGTTCTTGGCCAGCATCTGCCAGCCGCCCAGTGCTGCGGCCATCATCGTCGCGGCGGTGAGCGCGAGGACGACCACCCACCAGGCGGCCCGCGGTGCTCCATGCTGGGTCACGTGACGAACTCCACCCGCGACGCCAGATAGGCGTCGTCGATCTTCTCGATCTGGATTCGCAACCTCCACTGCCTTGGCTCTTGTTGTACGCCGGTACTTTTGGTGATGTTCGAGGTCACCGAGACGACTACGTGGGCGGTGGTGCCGCTGATGGACTCCAGGCCTGCGCCGGTGGCCTTGCCTTGGGTCGCCGAGCCCGCGTCCACTATTGACTGCTTGAATTGGGCGCTCTTGTCGGCAAAATCACTGTGAAATGCTCCGGTCGACCCGTTCAGGATGCGTTGGATGTCGGCATCGATGGTCTGCGGGTTGACGCTCGTCAAGGAGATCGCGAACTGTTTGGCATGGTCGACGTAGGGCTGCCACTGGGGCGCCTCGGCCGGGGCCGCGGTTGTCTGCCGCGGGTCCGGCCGTAACACCTGGGTGACGGCGAACGCGACGGCAGATACCAGCAGCAGTGCCAGAACCACAGGGACCACAATCGTGCTGACTTGGCGCCGTGGCCGCGCCGGTGCCGTCGGGTACCACGGCATCGGTGCGGGGGCGGCTTGGGTGGCGGCGGCGTATTCGGGAGGCACGGAGATGGCGGCGGGCAAGGTGGGATCCAACGGCGAAACCGCCGCGGCCGCGCCCTGGGGTGATGCGACTCGAGATAGCGCTTGCGCGAAGTCGCGGCATCGCCAATAGCGTTCGTTGGGATGTTTGGCCAGGGCGGAGGCGAACACTGGATCCAATGGCGCGAGCTCGGGGCGCCGATCGCTCAACGTCGGTGGCGGTGCGCTCAGATGCTGGCTGATCACCGCGGCCGAATCGGCATGCTGATACGGAGGAGCCCCCGTGAGAAGGTGAAATGCTGTGGCGGCCAACGCATACTGGTCGGCACGGCCGTCGATGTCAGCTCTCCCCAACTGTTCTGGCGCACAGTATGCGGTCATGTCTACCGTCACGTTTGGTGCGGTGATTGCGCTGGTGTCGCCAAGCTGGCCGGCGATCCTGAAGCCCGCTAGCAAGATCCGCCTATCCCCGGCGTTGTCCGGCTCGGTGAGCAAGATGTTGGCGGGTTTGACATCGCGGTGCAGCAAGCCTTGCTGGTGGGCGTAATCGAGTGCTTCGGCTACGGCGGTCACGACGGCGACCACCTCGGCGACGGGCATGCCGGCCGGATACTGGCTGCGGATCAGCGCGGTGGCGTCCGTTCCCTCGATGTAATCCATCGAGATCGACAGCTGGCCGTTGAACTCGCCGTGGCCGTGTACTCCGACGATGTGAGGGTGCAACAGGGTGGCGGCCAGATCCGCTTCGCGCTGGAATCGCTCGCGGAACGCGGTGTCCGCGGATACGTCGGGGGGTAGCACCTTTAGCGCATCACGGCGGGGCAATCGGGGGTGTTGCGCCAGGTATACCTCGCCCATTGCGCCGGAGCCGAGCAATCCCACGATGGTGTATCCGGCAAAAACGGTGCCGGGGGACAACGGCATGATCGGATGCTACCGCCGCCGGCCGGCCCGGGGGGCGGTGTCGCGCCGCGGGGCGGGCATTAGCGCGTCCAGTGGCGTCGCGGCGTTATACGTTGACGTCGTGGAGGACAGCGTGGACCGGGCACCCGAGCCGGCCGGCGAGAACACCGACGATCTACTCGAAGGACTTGAGGGCGCCGTCCGCGCGGAACGTGCCGAGCTGATCGACTGGCTGTTCAGCCAGGGCATCACCGCAGCTGAGATCCGCACGACCAACCCGCCGCTGCTGCTGGCCACTCGCCACGTCATTGGCGATGACGGCACCTACGTGTCCACCCGCGAGATCAGCGAAACCTATGGCATCGACCTGGATCTGCTGCAGCGCGTACAGCGTGCGGTCGGCTTGGCCAGAGTGGATGACCCGGACGCCGTCGTCTACATGCGCGCAGACGGTGAAGCCGCCGCATACACGCAGAGGTTCATTGAGTTGGGGCTGAACCCAGATCAGATCGTGCTCGTGGTGCGCGTGCTCGCCGAGGGCCTCTCCCGCGCGGCCGAAGTCATGCGCTACACGGCGTTGGAGGCGATCATGCACCCGGGAGCCACCGAACTGGACATCGCGAAGGGGTCGAAGGCGCTGGTGAGTCAGATCGCGCCATTGCTGGGGCCGATGATCCAGGAGATGCTGTTCATGCAGCTGCGGCACATGATGGAGACCGAAGCCGTCAACGCCGGTGAGCGGGCGGCCGGCAAGCCGTTGCCAGGTGCACGTGAGGTCAGCGTCGCTTTCGCCGACCTGGTCGGCTTCACCAAGCTGGGTGAGGTGGTATCGGCCGAGGAGTTGGGCCATCTCGCCGGCCGGCTGGCCGATCTGGCTCGGGAACTGACCGCCCCGCCGGTGCGGTTCATCAAGACGATCGGCGACGCCGTGATGCTGGTCTGTCCGGATCCGGCGCCGCTGTTGGACACGGTGCTGAATCTGGTCGAGGTCGTCGACACCGACGATGCCTTCCCTCGGCTGCGGGCCGGGGTTGCGTGTGGTCGGGCGGTGAGCCGGGCCGGCGACTGGTTCGGCAGCCCGGTGAACGCGGCGAGCCGGATCACCGGGGTCGCGAGACCCGGCACGGTGCTGGCCGCGGATTCGGTGTGTGACGCCGTTCGTGACACGGCCGCCGGTGCTGGATTCGAGTGGTCATTTGCCGGGCCGCGGCGGCTGAAGGGAATCAAGAACGAAACCAAGCTGTTCCGGGTCCGGCGAAACCTTGCGGACCTTGCGGCCGACACCGCAACAGAGGGCCGTTAGCGGTGGGCTGAGGTTGACTCGACGTCATATGGGCAGGCCCGGAGCGACTCCCGGGGGCGTTTGGTCCGTCTTACGCGGCGCTTACGCGGCCGGATTCCACCCCATCCTCCGGCACTTGAGTTCGGTCTGTTCCGGGCCTGCTTCGCTAACAAAAATACAACCATGAAACGCTGATAGCAACGGTTCGGCAAGCATCACGAAAAATGCCCGTGAAGCGCCCTCGGTGGATCACGTAAAAATGCCCGCGAAACGGTCGATCCTTGGCAGGCATGGGAAGTGGGCTGTCGATGTCGTCTCGGGCCGAGATCACCGCGAAGTTCGCCAGGGCGTATGTGGGGGCGCCGAAGGCGGACAAGGGGCAGATTCTGGATCAGGTGGTGGCGGTCACCGGCTGGTCGCGTGACAACGCCCGGCGGCGGTTGAGGGCGGCGGCCGCGCCGCCGGGAGCGGGTCGGCAGGTCGCCAAACGGACTCGCCGGCAACGCAATCCGAAGTACTCCTAGGATGCGCTCAAGGTGTTGCAGAAGGTGTGGGCGGCCTCAGGCGGGCAGTGCGGCCGGTATCTGGCCGCTTCCATGGCACTTCAGTTGGATGCTCTAGGTCCTGTCTGCTAATTGCGGACGCGGTGGTAGGTGATGATGGCGGCCAGGGTGGCACCGCCGAGGTAGGTCAGGGCGTATTTGTCGTAGCGGGTGGCGACCGCGCGCCAGTGTTTGAGCCGGTTGAAGCTTCGCTCGACGGTGTTGCGGTGCTTGTAGATTCGGCCTGAGAACCCCGGAGGCCGTCCTCTGTTGCGGCCTTTGGCTTTGCGGCGGGTGATCTGGTCGCTGCGCTCGGGGATGGTGTGGGCGATCTTGAGCCGGCGCAGCTGTGCCCGCGTCGAGTCATGGGAGTACGCCTTGTCCGCCAGCAGGTGAAACGGGGCGTATGAGTTGCTGCGCCGGGCGGCCAGCAGTGGCCAAAGCATCGGATTATCACCGGCTTGACCGGCCGACAGTGCCAGGGTGACCGGACTGCACAGCTGGTCGGTCAAGGCGTGGATCTTGGTAGTCAGCCCGCCGCGGGAACGCCCAATGGCGTGGTCATCGGGCTCATCGAGATATTTCTTGTAATTCGACAGATCCCCCTGTGCGGCGCCCGGGGCGCTCCGGCTGCGTGTTGGTGGGCGCGCACACTGGTCGAATCGACCGACAACAGTGCGCCCAGGTCGGCGTCCTCGGCGTCGAGGTCAGAGGCGATCGCCGCGAAGATCCGCGCGTAGATGCCATCGACCGACCAGCGTAGATGCCTCTCGGCCACCGATTGCCAGGGACCGAAGTGCTCGGGCAGGTCACGCCACGGAGATCCCGTACGGTAACGCCAGATAATGCCCTCCAGAGTATGTCGATGATCGTTCCACGGCCGGCCACGCCGCCGCCCCGCAGGCAACACCGCCACGATCAGCGACCACAAATCATCAGAAATCGCATGCGTCCGCATCACCCAAACAGCATCAGCCAAAACACCATTCACATTAAGCAGACACGCTCTAGAACGCCACGGCGAACTGGTGGACGGCCGTGACCGTTACGGCCCGGCGGTGCGTGCCGAGCTGTTGGCGATGAGCAGCGCCACGATCGACCGCTACCTGCGCGGCGCCAAGGCCCGCGACCAGATCTCGGGTGTGTCGACGACGAAACCCTCCCGCTGCTGCGGTCCTCGATCACCATCTGCAAAGCAGGCGATGAGGCCGAAGAATCTCCGGGGTTCTTCGAAGGCGACACCGTGGCGCACTGCGGCCCGACACTGAAAGGTGAGTTCGCCCGCACGGTCAACCTCACCGACATGCACATCGGCTGGGTGTTCACCCGCACGGTGCGCAACAACGCCCACCCCCACATCCTGGGCGCCCTCAAAACCGGAATTACTAAAATCCCTATAAGGTAACGGGTTTGGACTTCGACAACGGCACCGAATTCCTCAATAAGGCGGTCATCAAGTGGGCCGCGGACATGGAGATCTTCTTCACCCGCTCACGACCCTACAAGAAGAACGACCAGGCCACCATCGAGTCCAAAAACAACCACCTCGTGCGTCGCTACGGGTTCTACTACCGCTACGACACCGACGAAGAACGCGCCGTGCTCAACCGGCTGTGGCACCTGGTCAACGACCGGCTCAACTACCTGACCCCCACCATCAAACCCATCAGCTACGGCTGCAGCCGCGACGGTCACCGCCGCCGGCTCTACGACAAGCCCCAGACCCCTGGACCGGCTGCTGGCCGCCGGAGTCCTCTCAGCGGCCCAACAAACAGAGCTGCTCACCTACCGCAACAGCCTCAACCCCGCCGCGATCGCCCACCAGATCGCCGACCTGCAAGCCGCCCTGCTCAGACTCGCCAAAGACAAGACCGAACAGCTCTACCTCGCCGCCATACCCGCCGCTCTACCCGCCCTCAAAGCCGGCATCCGCATCAAAAGCAAGACCACCACCTGACCCCGATTTCGCGGGCATTCCTTACCTGATGCATGAACCAGGTTTCGCAGGCATCTTGACTTGATGCATCACGGGGTTTTTGTGCTGTTGGCTGCAACATTTGCGAGGTGGTCGTGGGCCGTTGGGCGGTTCGCCGCCGGCGAACAACGATTGCTTTTGGTAGTAACTATGTAATCATGTAATCATGAAAGCACATCATCACATGCACGGGCGCCGGCACGGGCGCTCCGGCGGCTGGCAGCAATCCCAGCAACCTGACGCCAGCGATGCCGCCGATTGGTTTGCTGGACGGCTTCCGGAGGACTGGTTCGAGGGCGCCCCCGCCGTCGTTGTCGACCGGGAGGAGATCACCGTGATCGGCACGTTGGGGGCACCCGAGGATTCCGGATCGGAGCAGGGCAAGGCACATTCAGAAGGGCGAGCCTCGCGATTCCGCGAAGAGACCCGGGCCGAACGGATGAATATCGCCGACGAGGCACAGGAGCGCTACGCGCGCAAGGTGTCCTGGGGCGTCGATGTTGTCTCCGACGCCGGCACGGAGCGAATCCTGTTCACCCACATCGCGGTTCCGGTGATGACGCGCCTGAAGCAGCCGGAACGCCAGGTGTTGGACACACTTGTCGACGCCGGCGTCGCCCGGTCCCGCGCCGATGCTCTCGCGTGGTCGGTCAAGCTGGTCGGTGAGCACACCGAGGAGTGGCTGGACAAGCTGCGGACCGCGATGTCAGCGGTCGATGATCTGCGCGCGCAGGGGCCTGATCTGCAGGGCTGACCGCCCCAAGCTCAGTACTTGGTTTCCTTGTGGATCTTGTCGACGAGTGCACCGCCCTGGTCGGTGATGTGGTAGCCGCACGAGTTGATGTCGACGATCACGTTGTTGGCCACGCTCATCGCGCGCTGGCACTCCCAGCCTTCGGCGCCTTCCTGGGTTTCGAGCATGGTGATCCGCGGCGGGCTACCAACAACCTGGGCGAACGTCCATCGGTAGGTTTTGGACTTGTTCGTCACCGTCACCGTCTTACCGGCGCAGTTCTTCCACTTGCCCGCTGTGGTCTCCACAAACGAGCTGGCTTTGGCGGCCGAGGGAAACGACACCACGGCCTGGTTGACCCAGTGGTCGTTGTTGTCGCCGGGTTCCGAGGCCACCAGGCCACTGATAGCCGTGTATCCGGTGCCCGAGTAGACCGGGTCTTGGCTGGTATACAGGGCGCCCTTGGCATTCCGGCAGCGACAGCGTCACCGGTGACGCATCCATCGAGGTGATGGGTTTACCTGGTTGTATATTGGATGCCCCCATCACGGAGTTGACTTCGGCGGGGCTCAGCAGCAGAGAACTCAGCCGGTCCTCGGCTATCGGTTTGGGCGGCGGCGAGGGCTTGGGCGGTTGGGTGATCATCCAGACACCAATTCCACCGACGATGAGAACCAGCACGATGGCCACGGCGGCCACGATCGGCCATGGGTTGCGGCCGCGCGGTCCCGGACCCTGCGGGCCCTGATTCCAGGTCGATGGGCCGGCGGGTTGGCCGGGCGGCGGTGCTCCGCCCCAACCGGCTCCCTGGTAGTACGGCGGGCTGGGGGTGGGCTGACTCGCGGGGATGGGGCCGCTCGCCTGCTGCCAGCCGGGCTGGCCGGCCGCCGGGGCCGGGGTATCGGCCCGGACGGTCCCGCGGGTCCGGACGGCCCCACGCCGCGGGGCGGCCCGGCGACCGCCGAGGGGCCTGAAGGGGGCGAGCCGGCAGCCGGAGCTGCGGCGGCCGGGTAGTAGGGCGGTTGTTGCGGCGTGGGCGCCGGCCGCGGCGGGGTGGCCGCCGGGCCGGGCCGGGCGGGAGGAGCGGCCGCGGTGGCCGGCATGGTCGGGGGAGCGGCGGGGTCGGGAGGGCCGGGCAGGGTTGCTTCCTGGCTGCGGCGCAGGATGTCGGCGGCGTGATCCTGATCGGGGTTACTCAGCGCTTCGTGGGCGGCCAGCGCCAGATCTCCCGCGCTGGCGTAACGGTCCCCGGGCTGTTTGGCCATGCCGCGCGCGATCACCGTGTCGAAGGCCTTGGGGATGCCGGCGCGAACGGTGCTGGGCTGCGGGATGGGATCCATCATGTGCGCGGTGACCAGCATGCTGGCGCTGTCGGCGCGGTAGGTGACTTCGTCGTTGGAAAACCGTTCAGGCGCCATGTATTTCCAGGTTCCCACCGCGGTGCCCAGTTGGGTCAGCTTCTCGTCGGTGGTGGCGCTGGCGATGCCGAAGTCGACCAGGTAGGCAAAATCCTCGCGGGTAACCAGGATGTTTTGCGGTTTCACATCGCGATGCATCACGCCCGCGGCGTGGGCCGCGTCCAGCGCGGAGGCAACCTGGGTGATGATCGCTACCGCGCGTGGCGGGGTCAGGGGGCCAAAGCGCTTGAGTAAATTGTCCAGGTCGGTGCCCTCGATCAGGCGCATCTCCAGGTACATCTGCCCGTCGATTTCGCCGTAGTCGTGGATCGGCACCACGTGGGGTTCCTGCAACCGGCCGGTGATGCGGGCTTCGCGCTTCATGCGTTCCCGAAACACCGGGTCCTTGCTGAAGGTTTCCGACATCAACTTGACCGCGACGGTCCACTCTTTGACGGTGTGCTCGGCCTCGTAGACTTCGCCCATCCCGCCACGGCCCAGCAGCCGCGTCAGGCGGTAGGGCCCGAACGTGGACCCCACTCGCGAGCCCTGCGCGTCGCTCATCGTTGATCCTCCCAATCAACTCGCAATGTCGCGACCCTACCAATTTCCTGGGAACGGCGGCGTCACTCGCAAATCACCAAGGGGGAAGCCGCCGGCGGCGAGCAGCGACCGTTCGACCCGCGCAAGACGGGCAGCGCCGCGCCCGAAATCCCTGGCCTCGGCTGACCGATGGGCTGGCAAGGATCCGTCAAGAATGCGGCAAGCGCTGCGGCACATGCTTTCCCGAACGCCGAACCCCGCCGACCCTGTTGGCGGACCCGCTATTGGAAGGAAAGACGATGCTGTCGCTGCGGTGGGGTGGCCTTGGCGGGCGCGGTTGGTCATACGTTGTCTACAACGTCGGGTATCGGCTGTTGTCGCTGCAACTGTTGTGCGGGTCGCTGGCCGTGTGCGCAGTCCCATTCGTCGTGAAGCACGTCTGTGACAGCCCGGTTTCACCTGCGGGCTTTTCGTTGCGGATCGAGCTTCCTGAGTCGCCAGGCGATCAGGGTCACTAGTACCGCCGCCTGCACCACACACGCGCCGGCCGCGATCAGCCAGCTGCTGACCTTTTAATCCCACAACGGATCCTGGTCGCCGCCCGCAGCGCGGCGCAGGTCGTTGAGGTCGACGGTGGAAGCGGCCATCGCGTAGGCCCAGCGCGACGGCGACAGCCAGGCCAACTGCTCCAGCGGGAGCCGGCCCTTGACGCCGAACATTCCGCCGCACAGCACCAGCTGGGCCCTCACCACGAGCACCAGCAGCGGCATGCCCCGATCGGCGTTGCCGATCATCGCCGAAATCAGCAGGCCGATCATCATCGACACGACGGTGACCGCGACGACCGCCACGGCCACTTCGACCGTCGGCCAGGGCATGACGATGGACTGGTCGGGCGCGGGTAGAAACGCCGGGCCCAGGAACCCGAGGATCAGGCCCTGCGCGGTGGTCAGCGCGGTGAGGACAACCAGCTTGGAGGCCAGGTAGGCGCCGCCGGACATGCCGATGCCATGTTCGCGGCGATATATTGCCTGCTCCTTGACGATTTCGCGGATCGACGCGGCGCAGCCCATGAGCGCGCCGCCGATGATCAGCAACACCAGCAACTGCGCGGGCTGGGTCGACCGCAGCTCGATCGCCTTGGCCAGCGAGAGCCCGGCCTTGCCGGGCACGGCATGGGCGAACAGGCTCAGCAGCAACGGCAGGACCAGCAGGAACACCGCATACTGACGGTCGGCAGCGATGACTGCCACGTATCGCCGGCACAGGATCGCGAATTGCGCGAACGCGCTTTGCTGTGCGACCGGCCTGGTGGTGCGCGCGGCGGCGGGGTGCGCCGGGCGTTGGGCCGGGTGCGGGGTCAGCGCCGCGGGCAGGGGTGAGGCATTGAACCGGGCCGTCCAGTCGGTGGCTTTGTCCTGCTCGAGAAGGGTGAAAAGGTCGGCGAAGTCTGTGCAGTTGAAGTAACTCAACGCTTGCTGCGGCGGACCGAAATAGGCCAGACGTCCGCCAGGAGCCAGGATCAGCAACCGGTCGCACATGTTGAGATGGGCGATGTTGTGGGTGACCACCACCACGGAGCGACCATCATCGGCTAGGGAGCGCAGCGTCTGCATGACCGACTTCTCATAGCCGGGATCCAGCCCTGAGGTGGGCTCGTCCAGAAACAGCAGCGACGGTTTGGTCAGCAATTCCAGTGCGACGCTGGTGCGCTTGCGCTGGCCCCCCGACAGGCTGTCGATGCGCTGGTCGGCCTGGGTCGTGAGCCCGAGCTCGGCCAGGACTTCTTCGATGCGCTGTCGGCGCTCCTCAGCGGAGACGTCTTGGGGAAACCTAAGTTGCGCCGCATAATTCAGCGCCCGCCGCACCGTCAGTGGGGTGTGCAGGATGTCGTCTTGGGGAACGAATCCGATGCGGTGTCGCAGCTCCGCGTAGTTGTTGTAGAGGTCGCGTTCGTCGTATCGCACTGTGCCGCTGGTCGCCGGGTGGAATCCGGTTAGGGCGCCCAGCAGCGTGGATTTGCCCGCGCCACTTGGCCCCACCACGGCCAACAGGCTGCGCTGTGGCAGCACGAAGCTCACGTCGGACAGCAACACCCGACCCTTCTTGGTTACTACCCGCAGGTTGGACGCTTCATAGGAGACGTCGCCGGTGTCGACGTACTCCACCAACCGGTCACCGGAGAGGTGCATCAGCTGGTGCCCGATGCCGACAATGTCGTTGGGGCCGATCAGCGCGCGGGTAATGCGGTTGCCGTTGACGTAGGTCCCGTTGGCGCTGTGGTTGTCGACCAGCTCCCATTGGTCACCGGAGCGCCGCAACACGGCATGGCGCCGAGACACCAGCAGGTCGCTCAACACCACGTTGTTGTCTGCTCCGCGGCCGATCGTGACGACGAGCTGGTCGATGGCGTGCACCGTGGTCGGCGCCCGGGCGACTGTCGTTCCGTCCAGCGGGTCTGGCGCAGCGGCGACGTTGCGCCCCGGCTGCGCATCGGGTGCCTGGATCGCGGGGTGGAGCTCGATCGCCTGTCCGGAAGACGCGGACCCCAGCAGCACCGTGACGGGCTGGTGGATCGGCACGCGCTGCACCGGCGTGCCGCCGACGAACGATCCGTTGCGGCTGCGGTTGACCAGCACCCATCCCGCCGGCGTCGGCTCGAGGACCGCGTGCAGTCGCGAGACCCGTGGATTGTCCAGGCGGATATCGGCTTCGGCGGCCCGACCGATGGTCCATGCCTGGTTCGGTGTGGCATGCCAGGTGCGTCCGGCGGCCCGGAGCTCCAGGCGGGGCGGATTCGTCGTCGCGTCACCGATCCTGTCGTGCATGCATCGCCTCCGGTGCGTCTACCCAGCTCCGATTGTCGTGGTTGTTCATGAGTGTGAGGACCACCAGTCGTAGAGCTGGTCGAGGTTGGGTCCGGGCGGCTTTGCGGCGACGAGTGCGAATACCAGCGTTCGCTCGTTGCTCCACATCACCTGCGGTTCGGCACCCTTGTAGATGCCGCAGGCGACCTGGCCGAGGACGGTGTTGGGGTCCTGCGTGTGCCACCATGTTCCTGGTGACGCCTTTCCATCGGGGCAGGTGAGGATCGAAAAGGTTCCGATGAACGCGGTGAATGCGTTCTTGAGCGCCGAAAGGTTGGCGTACAGCCCGTAGGCGGCCATAGTAGGCCCGTCGGCATCGGTGTTCTTCTTGCACTTCACCGATGCCACTGCGCCCGGCATCGGCCGCGTCTCCGGCGTGCACGCACCAGCGGGGTAGCCCGACGGCAGCAGGCCCATCAAGCGGGTTTGGGCGTCGGGGCGCCGCGATGTGGTCGACGGTGCGGGTGTGGTTGTGGCCGTGCTGCCGGTTGTGGTTCGCGCCGTGGTGGAGGTGGTTCGTTGTCCGGTTGGTTGCGGGTTGTCATCGTGGGTGGCCGCCCAGATGACGATCGCGACGAGGATGATGACCAGGATTGCTACGGCGACGCCGGAGACAATCGCCCAGGGATTGCGAGCACGCGGCGGCCGCTGTGGGACACCCGGATTCCATGCCGGCGTACCGCCAAGCTGTTGTGGCGCCAGCGCGCGTGGCGCCGCGCCGGGGGACATGCCGCCATCCCAGGGCGGGGGCGCAACGGGGGAGTGTGCCGGGGCAGCGGGATGCGCGCCGGGGGACCAGGCCGGCTGGCCGATGGGACCCGACGGCGGGTGGGTCGGCCCTGAGGGCCCCGACCTGGGGATCGGTTCGGAGCTGTAGGCGGGCATTGGGCCAGAGCTGTGCTGGGGGTTGGCCGGCCCGGAACGGGGCTCCCGCCGGTGTTCGAGGGTAGGTTGCTCGACGACCTGGCCCGGCAGGGTGGATTGCTGGCTGCGCCGCAATATGGTCTCTGCCTGGTTCTGATTGGGGGGTGCTGAGCGCCTGGTGGGCGGCGCGGGCCAGGTCCCCGGCGCTGGCGTAGCGGTCTGCGGGTTTCTTGGCCATGCCCCGCGCGATCACCGCATCGAAGGCCTTGGGGATTTCCGGGTGGACCGCGCTGGGCTTGGGGATGGGCTCCATCATGTGGGCGCTGATCAACAACCCGGCGTTGTTGGACTGGTAGGGCGCAGACCCGGTCAGGGATTCGTGCAACACGCATGCCAGCGCGTAGATGTCGGCGTGGTGGGTGACCCTGTCATTGGTAAACCGTGCGGGGGCCATGTATTTCCAGGTGCCGACCGCGGTGCCCATCTGGGTGAGTTTCTCGTCGGTGGCCGCGTTGGCGATGCCGAAGTCGACCAGGTAGGCGAAATCGTCGCGGGTGATCAGGATGTTGGGCGGTTTGACATCGCGGTGCATCACCTCGTCGGCATGCGCGGCGTCCAGTGCCGAGGCGATCTGGGTGATGATCGCTACCGCGCGTGGCGGGGTCAGGGGGCCGAAGCGCTTGAGTAAATTGTCCAGCTTGGTACCCTCGATCAGGCGCATCTCCAGGTACATCTGCCCGTCGATTTCGCCGTAGTCGTGGATCGGCACCACGTGGGGTTCCTGCAACCGGCCGGTGATGCGGGCTTCGCGCTTCATGCGTTCCCGAAACACCGGATCGCTGCTGAAGGTTTCCGACATCAACTTGACCGCGACGGCCCACCCTTTAACGGTGTGCTCGGCCTCGTAGACCTGACCCATCCCGCCACGGCCCAGAGGGCGGATGAGGCGGTAGGGGCCGAACATCGACCCTGCGCGCGCACTGGGCGCCTCGCTCATCGTTGACCCTCCAAACCAACCGCGATCCAGCCGACACTATCAACGTTGGACCCAGGAAACGGGTGTCAGGATTGTGTCGGGTCGCGGTGGCTACTCGGTCGGGGCAACCATGCGGGCTCGAGTTCGCCGTGCTCGGGTCAGCGAGCGGGCCCGCACCCGTTGCGGCGGTCAACCTCGTTGGTCAGGCGAAACCACATTGCTCGCTGGCGCTGTCGTGGGCGGAGCGGTCGTCGCCGTAGCGGGTCGCGAACACCTCAGCCTCCGCGGCGGCCGCTTCCTCCGGCGATGGCAAGCTCCACGTGTTGCCAACGAAGTCCTGCAACTGTTGGACGCGTTGTTGATCTCCGTCCGCGGCGTGCGTGAGCTTGTTGAGGATGAAGGCATATTGCGCCGCCTGCGCCTTCTGGCGAGCCAAGTCTGCCAGCACCAGGATCTCGGAGGCGAGCTGCGACTCGCTCATCCGTGCCACCTTCTTCGACAGCTCTATATCTTCGGTCCTGCCGTCCATCAACGCCGAAACCGCTACGCTTCCTTGAGGATTCGTTACGGTGAATACCGCGATCTCGTCTTCTTCCGGTTGCTCCTGTGGTGCGGGGGAGTCATCCGCGCTGGCTTCGCTGTCCTGGGCCCCTGCCCCGGCGAAGCCGACAATCGGGTCGGCTGTCCACCGCTGCTTTCCATCTGGGTCCCAGAGATCTACGGCATCGAAATCATCGCTGTCGAAGTCGTTTCCGGGCAAGTTCACCACCGCGTCCCTTCTGACCTTGGTGTCGAGCATGGCGAAGTTGGCTTCGCGCGCACGCGTCGGCCAAATCGAAAAGCTGCCCGGTGCGTACGCCGCAGCGCGACGCACGCACCGAAGCTGTTCAGCTGAATAACGATCCGAGCGCCTTGCTCCACGTTTCGTCGGTCTCGGTGTATACGCGTGCCGCCGTGCGCAAATTCTTGGCGAGGTCGATACCGGCGTTATTGAGCGAGGAGCCAAGGGCGGAACGGGTACTTTCATACATCTTCAACGTGGTGTTGAACTGCGAGCAGTACGAACCGTGAGTGACCGTCACCGATTCGCTTAGCCCAGAGGTGACTTCGGTCCCGGAGGTGGCGCTGGCCGCCGCATTGTCGTGGTGCGACGCCAGCACACCGAGGAGCTCGGGCTGCACTTTCAGGTTCTCCGTCATTGGTGGTATCCCTTCCGTCTAGCGTTGCTTTGCGCGGTCGATGCGGCTGGTCAGATGGGGCTAGCCGGCGCGTCGCTCCGCGATCCGCGCAGCGGCACCCACCCCAACTTCAACTGGCGCGCGTTCGGCATCTTCGGTGCCCGCCGCGGCGCCTTCCGAGTACTTCTTGCTGGTCGCGCCTTTCGATCCGGCCGACGCGGGATGCATCCCGCCCATGCCCTGGCCCCCCTGCGCGGAAGCCGCTTGCGCATGTTCGCCGACCGGTTCGCTGGAGACTCGGGTTGGGCCCTCGCTGGTCAGACGCGGATCCTGGCGTGTCGCGGCCGAACGCAGCTGGGCCACGTTGGGCATGGAGCCGAAGCCGGACCCGCCGCCAAGGCCGAGCCCTCCGGGCAAGCCGGCCGAGCTGACCAGGCTGGCTGAATCCGCCGCGCCGACCGACCCGGCCGAACCGGCTGCCCCGGCCGAACCGGCTGCCCCGGCTGAGCTGAAGAAGCTGGTCAATTGGGACAAGCCGCCGCCCATACCGCTCAAGCCGGGGATGCCGCCAAAGAAGGACTGCAGTTTTGATCCCCATTGCGACAGCAGTGAGGAAGCCCAGGAGACGAGCTTGTTCAGCAGGTCCTTGAGGAATTCGAACGGGTGGGTCAAGAATTCCCACACCTCTTCGAGGATGCCTTTGATGATGTCGACCACGTCCGAAACGACGTCCGCCACGGCCTCCGCTAACAACTTGGCGAGTTGGGCCAGCAGGCTGACCAACTTCATCGAGTTGATCAGGGTTTTCACGACCAGATAGGCAAGCGCTCCGCCGACGACGGCCATCGCCGTCGCGCACACCGGTGCCTGGAACGCGGCCGACATGGCCCACCCGACAATCGGGATGTAGGTTAGGTCCACGGCGACCGGACGGACGAACTCGAGGCCCTTCTTCGCGTCCTCGAGGATCTCGCGCGTTGTCTTGACCGCGCTGGCCTGATCGGCGATCAGCTTCTGAAGCTCACGATCCAGCTCCGCCAGCTCTTTGAAGAAATTGACGTGCTTGCGGTTCTTGCCGGAGTAGTGATCGGCGGCCGAACCCAGCCAACCATCGCCGGGAAACGCCGACCCTAGGTCATCTAGGGCCTTGCCAAAGAACGACAGTGCGGAGTCGATGATGCCGCCGTCTTCGGGCAATCCAATCCCAAGGAGGGCGTGCAAACCGTTGATCGCGCTAATCGTGGGATCGATGATGAAGGCTCTGCTCATGGCTACTACCTGCCCAACGGTTGTCGATTCCGCGCACACCGCATGCGCGGATTGAATTACAGGCTTGGCCTTTCTTAATAATCCTGATTCCGGCAGATGTCAACGATTTTTTTGTTGACGATCCTGAAGCTGGCATCGTCCTCGGCTTGGTGATCAACTCGATGGGCTTCGGTTGCCAGGTGCCTTGCTGTGACTTCGCTGAGTGTCGTGTCGGATTTGCTGGACCCGGGCGCTGGCAACCGATCCGCGGGGCATTGGCGGGCGTATCGGAATCGGTATCCGCTTCGAGGCGATACATCAGTTATTGCGGTCGCGCGCGCGAGATATGTTGCTATAGAGTTGATTTAGGCGCTGGTGGGGCCGCTTCTCGCGGCGGCTTCACGGGCAGCGCGCGTTCGTGGGGCCGGCGCAGCGGCCTGGGGAAGCGTCCTCGGCCGAGCCGCCTCGGCGTCACGCTAGCGGCCGGTGGCGGAGTTGCGCTGTACGACCGTCCCAGTTACCCGGGCGTCGCGTGCGCTGGGCGACTCGGCCGATGCCGGAATGGTCCGCAATACCTTGTGGATGGGGAAAGTGTCCGCGGCTGACGTCCGTCTCGGTATTTGGGTCGACAGAGTTTCGAGGCACACTATTAATGGCATCGAACTATTAACGATTATCGATCTCTGGTGTATAATTGTCGCGAATTCTCGCGGCGAATACCATTGCGAATTGATGCAGCTGTGGTTCGCGTTTAGCGGGTTCCGCGAGCAACCGGAAACTCGAAAGGCTTTGGAGTTTACGTGCCGAGGTGCCCGATATCCGTGGCGGTTTGCCACCAAGCCATTGTGGCAGTTCTGCATGGTGGGACGGGTTTGCGACGTGCTGGGCTGCAATGGAGTCTCGGCCTTGCGGGCCTCGCGCGAGGCCTGGGTTTCACCCAGGTGCAGTTACCGTCGCTGCTGGCCAGAAGATCAGCGATCAAGATCACATTAGGCGGTGCGGCGTGACTCGCAGGCAAATGTTGCCATGGGACACAGATCCTGAGAGCTGCTAGCGATGTATGTGTGAATGATATGAATGCAGCAAACCCATCCGGGCTGTCGCCGCTGCGCCGCGTCGTCGTGCCGAAAAGGGTTGGGGTGCAGCTTTGCTCCGTGCCGGCCGTGGCTCGCTGGCGGGTGAGTTCGCGGCCTCTGCGGGCTACCCGGTGCCCAAACGATGCCGGGGGCGTGCCGGACATGCCGGCCAGACGGGCGGGTGGCCGGAGGAGTCCGTTGCCATACTGTGGGTTGCATTACCCAATGTGGTCGACAGGGCCGATTGCGGGCGACATCGTCGGCGTTGCACCGGGTGCTAGGCGCGCCCTCGGGTTGGGCCGTCACATCGCACCCGCACCGCGCCGCCAGCCGTGCTCCGTGCGCCGTGTCCCGTCCCCCCTCGGGGCCTGCCGAGTAACAGTGGGCACAGACGGATAGGGAAGCCATGAAGATTCACCGCCTCGACCACCTAGTGCTCACGGTTGCCGACATCGACGCCACCATCAGGTTTTACACGCGGGTGCTCAGCATGGAGCAGGAAACGTTTGGCGGCGGGCGTAGAGCGCTGCGATTTGGCTGGTCGAAGATCAACCTGCACCAGCGGGGCGCCGAGTTCGAGCCGAAAGCCCAGCGTCCCACCCGCGGAAGCGCCGATCTCTGTCTGATCGTGGAGGATCCGATGGACGCGGTCGCGGCGCAACTGCACGCGGCGGGAGTGCCGATCGTGGACGGGCCGGTGCAGCGAACCGGCGTCTGTGGGCCGATCATCAGTGTGTATGTGCGCGATCCCGACAATAACCTCGTCGAACTGTCGAACTACCTGGACGCTGATGGCGGGCCGGACCAACGGCTCACTGGCGTTTGACGATTCGTCCGTGGACATCCGTGGACATCAGTGGACATCGTCGGTCGGTTTGTCCGTGTGGCGCCGGCCGGTGAGGCATCACCGGGCCGCGGAGGCCAGCATGACTACCCCGAGGGCGCCGACGACGACGTTACCCACCAGGATGGTCAGGCGCCGGGTGCGCGCGGTGCTACCAGCGCCAACGACCGCACCGATCCAGACCAGCAACAACTGCCACAGCAGTGACGCCAGCCCGACGCCGGCGACAACGGCGATCGCCGCGCCGCCCCCCAGCGACTGTTCCAGCGTGGCGGCTATCGCGGTGAAATAGACCAACGTCACGGGGTTGATCGCGGTCAGGCCAAAAAAGAACGCGAATCGATTGCCAGAGCGCGGTGATTGCCAGTGCTGAGCCGCCGGCTCGCAACGCCGCAACCCCCGCCGCGGCCACCACAACCAGCAGGAGTGCGCCGATGACTTCGGGCCAGGAGCCCAAGCCTTCGACCGCCGGCGCCGCAAGACGTCCGACCAGCATCGCTGCGGCGCAATACGTCACATCGACACACGACACCGCGGCCGCCGCCACCGCGGCGCGACGAACTCCTCGCTCGACTCCCTCTCGTAGCAGCAGCACGCCAATCGCGCCTAACGGCACCGCGACGCCAAGCCCGGCGGCCAGTCCGACTCCGAACGCCGAGGCAATCCCCGCAACAGCTGACATGGCTACCCACTATCGCGCCGAGTCCAACCTTGCGATGACAAATGTCTCAGCTCAGCCAGTAAATTCTCAGTATAGACGACATTGACAGTGAAATTGTCGAGATCCTGGGCCGGGATGGCAGAGCATCTTTCAGTGCCATGGGGCGCGTCATCGGACTGAGCACGAACGCCGTCGGGGCAAGAGTCCGACGGCTAGAGACCACCGGCGTCATCCTCGGCTACCGGGCAGTGCTCGCCGCAGAAAACGCTCCGAGCGGAGGAATCGAGGCATTCGTCGACGTGCGTCTTCGATCAGAACAGGACGGCGACCAGTTTCTGGCATGGGCGGCCAAGGACCCCACCATCAGCGACGCTGTCCACGTAACCGGGCCTTATGACTACCTCCTGCACATCCGGGTTCGCGACACCGCCGACCTAGATCGCCTCCTGCGCAGGCTGAAAGCCGCCGCAGGGGTGGCCCAAACCCAAACACGCATCGCACTGCGATCCCAGCACTGAACCCAAACCCATTGCGGGAGCGGACTGTGTCACCGTTTCCATCCGGCAGCTAGGGTATGGCTCGAAGAGCGGTCCGGTCCGGGCAGATGCGCTGTCGGGCAGTTACTTTGGTCACAATGACCGCGCATGGTTGACCCTCGCTGCGCAGCGATGTGGCGCTGTAGGGCGGGGACTCGTGAAGGGATTCGACGATTGAGATCGGCAATTTTGGGTGTGGTCGCGGCGGTTGCCGTGCTGGGAGGCGCTTGCTGCGCGGCAGGGGCGGCGCCGTCCACTGCGGCCTCTGGGCCGATGATCATCGCCCATCGCGCGGGCGCGGCCGACTTCCCGGAAAACACCCTGCTAGCGATAACGAACGCGGTTTCATCCGGTGTCGACGGTGTGTGGCTGACCGTGCAGGCCAGCGAGGATGGGGTGGCGGTGTTGTACCGGCCGAGTGATCTGGCGACGTTGACCGACGGAGCGGGACCAGTGAATTCCAAGACCGCCGGGCAGTTACAGCAGCTCAACGCGGGCTGGAATTTCACCGAGCCGGGCGTCGACGGCTATCCCTACCGGCAGCGGCCTACGCCCATACCCACGCTCGAACAGGCAATCTCCGCGGTCCCGCCAGACATCGCGCTGTTTCTGGATCTCAAGCAGACTCCCGCACAGCCGGTGGTATCGGCGGTCGCGCGGGTGCTGAACCAGACCGGTGCGGCAGAACGGGCGACCGTCTACTCCACCGATGCGACCATCACCGAGGCAGCGGCTCAGCAGCATCTGCGAGTCGCCGAAAGCCGTGACATCACCCGCCAGCGACTTCTCGCCATGGCGCTGAACCATCACTGTGACCCAGCGCCGGATCCTGGCAAGTGGGCCGGCTTTGAGTTGCACCGGAGCATCACGATCACCGAAGAATTCACGTTGGGCGTTGGGACCTCAAAGGTGGACGCGCAGCTATGGGACCCGGCCGCCGTCGAGTGCTTCAAGTCGGGATCCCCAATGAACGTCATGGGCTTCGCCGTCAAGACTGCCGACGACTACCAGCTCGCCAAGAAGGTCGGACTCGACGCCGTGCTGGTCGACTCGCCTCGGGAAGCCCAACACTGGGCGCGATGAACAACGGGCCGCTGATGACGCCCGGCGGCGGTTAGATTCCGCCGCGGGCTATCAGTTGTCTGGCGATCACGTTGCGCTGGATTTCGTTGGTGCCTTCGCCGACGATCATCAGGGGTGCGTCGCGGAAGTAGCGTTCGACGTCGTATTCGGTGGAATAGCCATAGCCGCCGTGGATTCGGACGGCGTTGAGCGCGATTTCCATGGCGGTTTCGGAGGCGAAGAGTTTGGCCATGCCGGCCTCCATGTCGCATCGCTGGCCGCTGTCGTAGCGTTGGGCGGCGTAGTGGGTGAGTTGGCGGGCGGCGGTGAGTTTGGTTGCCATGTCGGCCAAGTAGTTTCCGATGGCTTGGTGTTTCCAGATCGGTTGGCCGAAGCTGTGGCGCTGCTGGGCGTAGGCCAGGGCGTCGTCGAGTGCTGCGCTGGCCACGCCCAGGGCGCGGGCGGCGACCTGGATGCGGCCGGTTTCGAGTCCTTTCATCATTTGTGAAAACCCTTGACCTGGTTGGCCTCCCAATATCGCAGAGGTCGGTGCCCGGTAGTTGTCGAAGGACAGTTCGCAGGCTTCCACGCCCTTGTATCCCAGTTTGGGCAGTTCAGCTGAGATGTTCAGGCCGGGGCCCGGTTCGACGAGCACGATCGAGATGCCGTGGTGGCGGGGTGCGGCGTGGGGATCGGTCTTGCACAGCAGGGCGATCAGCCCGCTGCGGCGGGCGTTGCTGATCCAGGTCTTGGCGCCGGTGATCAGCAGCTGGTCGGGCCCGTCAGCCATCGCGGTGGTGGACATGTTTTGGAGGTCTGAACCGCCGCCGGGTTCGGTCAGGGCCATGGTGGCGCGCAGTTCGCCGGTGGCCATGGCTGGTAGGTAGGTGGACTTTTGTTCGTCGGTGCCAAAGAGCATCAGCAGCTTGGCCACCACGGTGTGTCCGCCCATGGCGCCGGCCAGGCTCATCCATCCGCGGGCCAGCTCCTGGGTGACCTGGACGTAGCACGGCATCGACACCGGCGATCCGCCGTAGGCTTCCCCGATGGCCAGCCCGTAGATGCCGATGCGCTTCATCTGTTCGATCCAGGCCTGCGGGTAGGTGTTGGCGTGTTCGACCTCGCGCACGCTGGGCTTCACGTCGCGGTCGATGAAGGCCCGCACGGTAGCCACCAGCATGGCCTCGTCCTCATCAAGCTGGCTGTCCGGGCTGTCGTTGTTAATCATCGGTGCAAGGTTCTCTTCTAGATGAGGTGCATGTGTTGTGCGCACTCGGCTAGCCACGGTCGGTAGTCGGGATGCGCGAGCCCGATCAGCGCCTCGGCGCGGGCGGAACTCGACAGGCCCTTCAGATTGACGGTTCCGAACTCGGTAGCCACATAGTGTGTTTCGTTGCGCGGCGTGGTTACAGGTCCGGAAAGTCGCGGAACGATCTTGCTGATCGTCCCGCCGCGGGTGGTCGATGCGAATGCGATGATCGACTTGCCCCCGCGCGAGGCATAGGCACCACGCACGAAGTCCAGTTGACCGCCCGCGCCGGTGAACTGGTGCCCATTGACATGCTCGGAGTTGCACGCGCCGGTTAGGTCCATCTCGATCGTCGAGTTCACCGAGACAACGTTGTCGTTGCGGGCGATCACCGCAGGATCGTTGACATAGTCGACGGGGTAGCTCTCCAACTTGGGGTTGTTGTCCATGAATTCGTAGGTCTTGCGATCGCCGAGCGCGAAAGTGAAGACGGCTGCTTCCCGATTGATCGCTTTGTGTCGCCCGGTGACAACTCCTCGGCGCACCAGGTCGGCCAGCGCAGGGGTGAATACCTCTGAGTGGATACCAAGATCGTTACGGTCTCTTAGCTGTTCGCATACCGCTTGAGGCAGTCCACCCACGCCGATCTGCAGGCAGGCTTGCTCGGGCACTAGCGCGGCGACATGGGTTGCGATGACCCGATCGAGCTCGCTGATAGGGCGTTGCGGCAGCTCGGGTAAGGGGGCGTCGTTTTCGACGATGGCGTCGACCTCATCGACGTGCAGCATCGAGTGTCCGAAGACTCGTGGCATGTTGGGGTTCACCTCGACGATGAGGTGGCGGGCCTGCCGGGCCACCGAACTGGTGTAGTCGTTGTTGGTTCCGAATGTGAAGTAGCCTTGCTCATCCATCGGGGAGACCGTCACGATAGTTGTATCGACAGAGATGGTTTCGGTGAATAGCCGTACCGCATCGCTGAACGAATTCGGAATGAAATGCACAACTTTGCGTCCGTCGTGTTCGCCGTGGGCGATCAAGTCTCGCTCGGCGGCTTGCAGGAACATCGAGTTGGGCAGGAGCCGCCCCATCAATTTGTAACGCAGTACGGTATCGGCCATCGGCCGCTCGGCGTGGTAGTAGAAGAGCCGGACGCGATCGATCTCGCGGCGTTCGGCGCGGGCCGCGAGAGCCTGGAGCAGCGCGGGTGGCTGGCAGGCGGCTTGGCCGATTGCCACCGCCGATCCAGAGGTGACCGCCAGTATGGCGGTGTCGGGATCGGTTAGCTTGGCACGGTATAGGGCGGCGTGGTCCTTGACTTCTACGCAATTTTCCATCAGTAATTCGCCTCACCCGCGGGTGAACCGGCACGTTTGTAGATCAGCATGGTGCGTTCAAAGGTCATCACGACGACTCCGTCCTGGTTGGTCCCTTGGGTTTGAACCGACACAATGCCCTGGCTCGGACGACTTTTCGACTCGCGTTTGGCGAGCACGGTGGAGCTGGCGTAAAGCGTGTCGCCTGCGAAAACGGGGTGGCAGGCGCGAACGTTGTCCCACCCCAGATTGGCAACCACCTTGGCGCTGACGGTCCGAACACTCATCCCCGTCAGCATCGCGATGGTCAACGTGGAATCGACAAGCATCTTCTGCCACTCGGTAGCTGCCGCATAGCGTGCATCGAAATGCACGGGCTGGGTATTCATGGTCAGCAGGGTCATCCAGATGTTGTCGGTGTCGGTGATCGTTCGGCCTGGTCGATGCTCGAAAGTGTCGCCGACGACGAAATCTTCGTAGTACAAGCCCGCGGTTTCCCGGTACACGCCGGGTGCGACTTCCCGATAGGCCGAAATCAGCTCATGCATGGTTCCTCCTCGTTCACACCCTGAGCTCTGGCAAGTATGCCGCGCGCGCGGCGGGCCATCGCCTCGTCCACCATTCGACCGCCAACGGACCCGGCGCCTGCCTGAGCAGACTTCAATACCTCACGTGCCCAATTGATTTCGGATTGACCGGGAAGAAATCCGGAATTGATGAGCGCTACGTGATCTGGATGGATTGCCGCCTTCCCGGCGAATCCTTCTGCGACGGCCTCGCGGACGGCCTGGCGCAGTCCGGGTATGTCGTCGATGTCGAAGAACGGGGCATCGATGACCGGTATCTTTGCGGCGGCGGCGTGGCTGAGGATGGTGCTGCGAGCATGTCGCACAACGGCGGCGGAGGGTTCTGCGCCTAGGTCGGCTGCCATGTCGGCGCTGCCGAAGATGACTGCGTCGACCAGGCGCGGGTCGAGCGCGCAGTCCGGATTTGCCGCCACAACAGCGCTTTCGGCGGTCGCGATGAGTCGAGTTGTCTTCTGTGACTGCCGAAGCAGGCGTTTGACCAGGCCGATCTCGGCCGCGGACTGCACCTTTGGGAGCATCAGAAAATCTGGGTCGGCCGCAGAGTCGAGCAACGCGGTGAGGTCCCGCCAGCCATCCAGGGTATCGGGGGCATTGACCCGGATGGCCGCCATCGTCTTCGCCGGCGTTGTGGTGCAAAGAAAATTCAGCGCGTCCCGGCGAGCCTGCGCCTTGTCGCGGGGGGCCACCGAGTCCTCGAGATCGAGGATGAGTGCCTCGGCATGCACCGCTGCCGCGGTCGGGTAGTGCTGGGTATTGGTTGCCGGTGTGAACAACAAACTGCGCGGAATGGGTTTCATCTTGTGGTCTCCTCCGGGTCTACGAACACGCTAGGAACCAACCAGGTTTGCGTCTAGCACAAGGTTTCGAAGAACTGTTCAGTTTTGCGCAAGTATCCTGGGCCGGTGGAGCTCTATCAATTGCGCTACTTTCAGGCCGTTGCGGAATGCGGCACGCTTCGGGGCGCCTCCGAGCAGCTCTTGGTGTCGCAGTCTGCGGTGAGTCGTGCCATCACGCTGCTCGAGGCTGAGATCGGCGTGCAACTGTTCACCCGGCGAGGCCGCACCAACGAGCTCAATCGATATGGACAGGCTCTACTGGTGGGCAGCCGGCTGGCCCAACGCAGCGTCTCTTCGGCAATCGACAACGTGCGTGAGCTCGCCGGTGTCAGCGGCGGGACGGTAGCACTGGGCTTTCTTCACTCCCTGGGGATGCAGACGGTGCCGCACCTGATTCGCCTGCATCACAGCCGGTTTCCGCAGGCGCGGTTCGAACTGCATCAACGTTCCGGTCAAGGTGTGCTCAGCGACCTGGTCAGCGGTGTTACCGATGTGAGCTTGAGTTTTCCGGCCGCCTTCGAAGGCTACGGCGAGATAGCTTGGCAGACGCTATTCACTCAGCAACTTTATGCGGTGGTCAGCACCGATCATCCACTCGCCGGTCGCCGGATGATCAGATTTCCCGAACTGGCCGCCTATCCGTTCGTGGTGCTCGACCGTGACCACACTTTGCGTCGCATCGTTGATGCGGCGTGCGCCCGCCACGGCATAGATCCGACCCTGGCGTTCGAAGGGACCGACGTCGGGACGCTGCGTGGCTTGATCGGAGCGAATCTCGGGGTCGGGGTGCTGCCGCAGGCGACGGCAAGGCCCACTGACATCGTCGAAATCGCGATTGATGATGCGCAACTGGTCAGGCCCATCGCGATCGGGTGGATCGCGGACAGATGTCTGCTTTCGTCGGCGGTCGCATTCCGCGAGACAGCCCTTGGCTGCTACGGTCACCGGGTTTCTGCCGCGGGAGATTAGGTCGAAGATCCGCGGGGTTCTCGATGCATTGACCCCTGCCGAGCCGGCACTGACTCTCGCCGAAATCCATTCTCGCACCGGCTTTCCCGCGTCTACCGTGCACTGACTGGCGGCGAACCTGGCAGACCTGCCGGAGCGGTTTCTCGTTTACCGCCGGTAAGCGTGACGAAGGTGCCGCCGGACTGTCCGCGCCGGTGTTCGATGATCAGCGGACCCAGCTTCCGGCTGCCCCGCAGCGGGCCCAAGGGTTGCTCGCCGACGTGCTAAGCGCCGCGGCGCAAGCCACGAGGATGCTTGGCGGTCGCCTGCCCCACTAGTGGGCCACGGCCGTCTGTTCCGGAACGCCACCCGGTTACCGCAGCGCCGATCGGCGCACCGGCGAGGCGTGGTTCACCCGTACTTCGCCCACCAGGTGTGGAGTTCGTCGAGGGTGGCCGGGTTTCCGAAGGCGTCGCTGAGCATCAGCTTGTCGTCGTTGCTCCAGATCACGTTCGGGTGGTTCTTGTAGGTCCCGCAGGCGATCATTCCGGCCGTCACGTCCGGTGTCCGGTCATAGTGCCACCCGTCGTGAGACGGGCCCTCGCCCGGACAATTGGCCAGATCCACCGCGGCAATGTCGTCGTTGAAGGCCTGCTTGAGTGCTTCCAGACTCGGGAACAGCCCATACACAGCGCGACTTGGTCCGCCATCGTTGGTGTTCTGCCCACAGTTGTACATCGCCACCGCCCCCGTCCAAACGCTGTTGGGTTTGGGCGTGGTTGCGGTGCAGACACCACTGGCGTAGCCCGACGGCAGGTAACTCAGCAACCGGGCCTGAGGGTCACCGGCCGGGGTGGTCGTCGTCTCGGGGCTGGTGGTCTCCGGTTTGGGGGAAGTAGTGGTGGTGCTGCCCGTAGTGCCGGGGCCCGCTTTGGGGGTGGAGTCGGAATTGGTCACCAGCCAGACGCCGATCCCGCCAACGATGAGGACAAACACCAGTGCGGCAACGCCGGCAACGATCGGCCAGGGATTGCGTTTGGGTGGCGGCTGGTTCCACGGCGTCGGCCCGACGGGTTGTTGCGGTGGCGTGCCTGGCGGCGTGCTTGCCCAGCTGCCGCTTTGGTAGTACTGCGGGACTTGGGCCGGTTGGTGTGCGGCCGGGATGGGACCGCTCGCGGGCGCCCACCCGGGCTGCCCGGTCGGTGCGGACTGCGGCAACGGCCCCGAACTGGCCGGATCGGCATACGGCATGGCCGGTGGCGGGGTGACGGCGGGCATGGTCGGCGGTTGGGGGGTGATCGCGGCGGTGCCGGGCAGCGTGGATTCCCGACTGCGCCGCAGGATGTCGGCCGCGTGGTCCTGATCGGGGTTGCTGAGTGCGTCATGGGCGGCGCGGGCCAGATCCCCGGCGCTCGCATAGCGTTCCTCGGGCTTTTTTGCCATGCCGCGGGCGATTACCGCGTCGAAGGCCTTGGGGATCCCCGAGCGCACCGTGCTTACTTGCGGGACAGGATCGATCAAGTGGGCGGTGACCAGCGTGCCTGCGCTGTCCGACCGGTAGGGCGGGGATCCGGTAAGGCACTCGAACAGCACACATGCCAGCGCATAGATGTCGGCGCGGTAGGTGACCTCTTCGTTGGCGAACCGCCCGGGCGCCATGTATTTCCAGGTGCCCACCGCGGTGCCCAACTGGGTCAGTTTCTCGTCGCCGGTGGCGCTGGCGATCCCGAAGTCGACCAGGTAGGCGAAATCGTCGCGGGTGATCAGGATGTTGGGCGGTTTGACATCGCGGTGCATGACCCCGTCGGCGTGCGCGGCGTCCAGCGCCGAGGCGATCTGGGTGATGATGGCCACCGCACGTGGCGGGGTCAGGGGGCCGAAGCGCTTGAGGATGCTGTCCAGGTCGGTGCCCTCGATCAGGCGCATCTCCAGGAACATCTGCCCGTCGATTTCGCCGTAGTCGTGGATCGGCACCACGTGGGGTTCCTGCAAACGTCCGGCGATGCGCGCTTCGCGCTTCATCCGCTCGCGAAACACCGGGTCTTTGCTGAATTCGGTGGTCATCAGCTTGACCGCCACTGTCCACTCTTTGACGGTGTGCTCGGCCTCGTAGACCTCGCCCATGCCGCCCCGGCCCAGGAGCCGTTTGAGGTGGTAAGGGCCGAACATCGACCCCACACGCGAGTCTGGCGCCTCGCCCATCGCTGATCTCCTCAACCCAACCCGAATCCTGCCGACTTTATCAACAGGCCCGACGTGTCGTCCCGAGTCCAATCACCGGCCCAGCAACCATTGACGGTAAGCCCTCGCTAGTCGGCTCGCATGAAAACGGCCACATCGCCCGGGTTCGCGGGTGCCGACCGGACGCGGTCAAAAGGTGGGACGGCGTCAGTGGGGCAGCCGGGCTGGTGCGGCCGGCCGGAACGGCTGCGGAGACGGAGGTAGCTTTGGCCAAAAGCCTTGTCGCGATCTCGGATTGCGTCGCAGGCTAGCCCGTCGGGCAAGCGTTGCGCGCCGAAAAGCATTGCTAAACAAACCGGTTGGATGAGCTGGCTCACCGGGGGTTTCGTGCGGTGAGCTGGAAGGTGAATTCGTGGTCGCAGATACGGATGTGGTCGCCATCGTTGAGCGTGACGGCGCCGCGGATCCGCTGGTGCTGTACATGCACTCCGTTGGATGACCGTAGGTCGTTGATGATGTAGTTGGTTCCGGTGTCGATGATGACGGCGTGGTGGCGGCTGACGTTCGCGCTGTCCAGGACGATGTCGTTGTCGCTGAGCCGCCCGATTCGGGTTGCCGCGGTCCGAATCGGGTAGTCGTGACCCGACGCGATGGTGTGCAAGTAGGCGACGGCCTGCTGGCCCGACACCATTGTGCGCTGGTCGAGCACCGTGACGGTGCCAACGGCGGTGGACTTGGCGTTCATCTTGGCGTCGAGTGGTTCCTGACGCAGGATTCGTTCATTGAGGGCCCGCAGGGTCGGGCCGGGATCGATGCCGAGGTCTTCGGCGAGGGTCGTCTTTACCCGGCGATAGGCACCTAGCGCGTCGGATTGGCGATCGGTGAGGTAGTAGGCGGTGATCAACTGCGTCCACAGCGGCTCGCAGTAGGGATGCTCGGCGGTCAGCGCTTCAAGTTCGGTGATCACCGCGGCCGCCCGGCCGCAGGCGATTTCGGCTTCCGCCTTCGCGGTATGGGCAAGGATCTTATCCTCGACCAGTGCGGTGGCGAACGCGTCGACGAACTGAAAGTCTCGCAGGTCGTCGAGTACGGGTCCACGCCATTGGGCCAACGCCCTCGACAAGTGCCCGCTGGCCTGCTCGAATTTGCCGGCCGCGGCCGCATGCACGCCGGCGGTCTTCTCGGCGATGAACCTCCCCAGATCGCACGTGCTATCCGGGATGCTGAGCCGGTAGCCCGGCGGGGCGGCGGCCAGCATGGCCCGTGGATCGACCCCGGCGCCACTGAGAAGCTTGCGCAGATTGGACACGTAGGAGTGAATGCTGGCCCGCGCCCCCGCCGGCGGCCACTCCTCCCACAGGGCGGTGATCAGTGAGTCGACCCCGACCGGCCGGTTGCGGTTGATCACCAGCATGGCCAGAACCGCGCGCTGCTTGGGTGTGCCCAGCGGCACCAGCTCGCCGTCGATAGTCATCTCCAACGGTCCGAGCAGACCGAATTCGAGACGTTTGTCCACCATTGCGCTACCAGCCATTCCGGGTCCTCCGCGGCTTCACTCGCGTTCGCATCCCTAGCAGTCGGGTGTCATTACTGGTTTGTCGTTACTGGTTATTGTGGTACCAAGTTCGCCGATGCGGTGAGAACCGGGGATCCCGGCACGTCGGCGAGGTGTCGGGGCCGTCCGGCATCGGTGTCGGCCGTTGGTTCTGGCCGCAGATGGTTACCACGATGGCCGTTGAAATGCCCGCGCTGCCAAGACGATCACTGGTGTTGCATGCGAATTGTCTTGGTGTGCTTGCGAACATGCCAGTGCGGGCGGCCGGTCCGGTGCGTGTGCACCGGGTGAGGCCGCCCGCGGTGGTGATCGATGGTCAATTGCTGGCTTGGGTGGTCACGGCCATGAAGTCTTGGCTGGTGGCCCATGCCTGCATGAACAGGGCCATCGGGACCTGCTCGTCGCGCCCCTCGTCGCTGCCGCTGTCGTTGAGGTGCACGACCCCGTTGGCGGTGTCGACACCGGTCACGACCACCGCGTGGTCAGAAACCGGGTTGCCGGCCTCGTCCTTGTTGTCGATGGTCACGCCCCAGATCATTTCGGCGTTGACACTGACGATCACCGCGCGACCGTTGCCCAGGTGGTGCTCGAGGGCCTCCATGCCGGTGAGGACTCCGTTGCTCGGGGCGTTGTCCAGGTCGGTAAGAACAGCGTCGATGCCGTAGTGCGCCAGCAACGTCGCGATGTCGGCCTGGCTGGTGCCCTGGCCCGAGTTCGGGTTCTTGGTGTCGGCCGGCTTGGTGTAGATCGACCCGGGGTGCACGGCGCTGGGGGTCGTCTGGGCCACCTTGATGATGGCCTGCTCCGAGGGCTCCCTGCCGGTCACCTGACCGACCACGTCGGCGACGGCCATGATGAGGCAGTCGTCGTATTTCTGGTAGCGCCAGTACTTGGCGGCAGCCGCTGGGTCGCCGTACATCGTGCCGGACGCTGCACCGGCCGGGCTGGCCAGTCCCAGTGCAACGGCACCGGCGGCGATCGCGAAGGTGGCTGTCTTGAGGGCGGTGGCGATCTTGTTGATCTTCATCGTCTGTCCTTTTCTCAGTTCCGCGGGTGCGGAGTGGGCGTTGAGAAAAGGTTCTTATGTAGGCCTTTTTGTTATCTCCACGAATTCTTGGGGTGATCTGCTGCCCGCCGGTCGACGGTGGTCATCGCATGGGTCGGGCAGGTTCAGTTGCATGCCCAGGTGTCGATGTAGCCGCCCCCGAGCTTGCTCAGCTCGTCTTTCATCGCGGCGCTCAGGGTGGGCCCGACACCGCCTTCGAAAGTCTTGCCGTCGGCAGCCACCGCCCCACAGGCGGTGAAGGTGGTGAACACTTTGCAGTCGGAGTAGCCACATAGTTTGACGGCGGTTGCTTCGGCGGCCGCTCGGGTCGGGTAGTGCGACGCTCGTCCCCAGGAGCCGTCGCCGGAGTAGGCGATCGCGCCGTATTGGTCGGCGGCATCAGCGACGGGTGCGAGCGTCAGGGTAGTTGCCGTGGCGGTAGCCACACTGGCGACGGCCACCGCTAACCGCCGCCGACGGGAGATCGTCGTCATTGGTGAGTCCTCTCCAAGTGCCGGTGCTCCGGCGGTTTCAACGGCTTGCGATGAACTGCGATGAACTGCGCTCACGACAATGGCTAGACCGGCTTGGTTGCGGTGACCTGCTTGCCCCAGTCGGACATGGTCAGCGTCACCGATGTGGCCGGGGTCGGCAGGATCTTGATCTGCACCAGGTGAGAGGAGCCGTCGGTAGCTATCCAGACGGTGGTGGGCACCGTGGTGACGTCCGCGGAGGTAAGCCGCGAGCCGGCAAGCGTGGCGATGTCGTCCGCGGCCGAGTTCCCGGTGATCTTGGTGGTGGCCACACCGTTCACCTGCTCGCTGCCGGTGACGGATGCTTCCTTGAGGTTGGCCAGCAGGTTGGCCAACCCCTGGTTGGGGTCAAGCAACACCGAAACGTTGTAGATGGATGCCCCGTCACCAAAATCGGTATATGTGCCGGGCTGTCCGAGGTCCGAATACAGATGACCGTCGACATAGACGAACTTCGCGTCCTCTTGTTTGTTGCCGACGAGCATCGTCGCGCTTCCGGTGGCCACGGTCTGCGGTGAGTTGGAAATGTCGCCCTCGAGCTTGGTCACGCGCAAGTTCGGCACGTCGCCGTCCACCGTGAGGTTCACATGCATTCCGGTGACCTTGCGCATGGCCTCGGCGGCCTGCTTGAGGATGGTGGCCGCCTCGGCGCTACTGGTGGTGACGGTGGTGCCGGTGGCCGTCCCGGGTCCGCCGGAACCACCGTTGCTCGAGCAGCCCCCTATCGCGAGCACGACTGCCAATGTGACGGCGGTGGCGACAACGGAACGAGGCGGATGCTTCATCGGAATTCTCCTTATGTTGGCCCACGGCATTGTCCTGCTTAGCAATCTGTGAGCAGCACAGTCAACAATCCACCACCGAACTCGAAGGGCCCGAGTGGGTGTGAAAGCTTTGGGTGCAGATCCTTGCGGGCACTGGGATTGCGGATCCGCCGGCAAGTCCCCAAGCTCCGCTTTCGGACCGGAAACGACGGATGCGGGGATCCGGAAATCAGGATCCCCGCACGCCCGGTCGGTTGGTCCTAGGTCAGCTGGCTGGCGTATTCGGGGCAGTAGACCTTGGTAGCGTCCACGACTAAGTAGGCCGCTTGCTTGGTGGTCAGGTTGGTCTGGCTGAGGATCTCCTCGGCGATGTCGGTGCCCGTCTTTCCGCTGGCCAATTCCTGGCAGACCTCGTGGCCCTGGCGCACGGCCGACTGAGTTGAGGAGAAGGTGACGCCGACTCCCTTCATCTGGGCGATGAAGGTCTCGTCACCGGTGCTGGCGTTCGCGGCGCCGGCGATGGCGAGGCCGATTGCGGCGGCGCCGATTGCGGTGGTGATGGCTGCGGTGATACGCGGTGAGAACATGGTGGCGATCCTCTGTCGGTGATTTTCCGTTGGTGATTTCACCTTGAGGCCGGCGCCTTGGCGGATTCTAAATAAGTTCTTGGCAAGTTCTTGGCGCCCGTCCGCCAACCCGCCTCGGCGATGATCGGTACACTGAGATTGATTTGAAAAGCACTGTCGCATAATTGAACTCGCCGATAGCAGGCCGAAGCGGGGATCCCGGGCCGGGATCCCCGCGTGGTTGGCGAAGGGCTAGGCGAGCTGGCTGGCGTACTGCGGGCAGTAGTCCTTGGTGGCGTAGACCACGAAGTAGGCCGCTTGCTTGGAGGTCAGGTCGGTCTGGCTGAGGATTTCCTCGGCGATGTCGGTGCCCGTCTTGCCGCTGGCCAATTCGGTGCAAACCTGGTGACCTTCCCGGTCGGCCGCCTGAGGTGAGGAGAAGGTGACCCCGACCGACTCCATCTGTGAGATGAAGGCGGTGTCGTCGGTGCTGGCCGCAGCGCTGCCTGCGGTCGCGATGGCTAGCCCGACGGCGGCTGCGCCGATTGCGGTGGTGATGGCTGCGGCGATGCGGGTTGAGAACATTGCTGAGGTCCTTTGCTCTGGTTTCCCTGGCTGGATGACCCCAGCATCGGGCCGGCCGCTCCAAGGATTCTCAACAACTTCTTGGCGCACTCCAGTGGTGGCGTCGCGGCGGCTGCGCGCCGGCACCGTGGCTAGCCCGCGCGAGCTCGATCCGCGCCATTGGTCATATGCCGCTCCCGTTGCCGGCATTGGGCTGTAGCGCTGCATCGTTGACCTGGATCACGACTTCGCGGCCGCTCCTGCGTGGTTCCTCCCGGCAAATGCCCTGATGGATCTATAAGCAAGGAGAGCAACCGAATTCTGGTGGTAGGCGTTGTGTCCGACCGTGATAGTTGCGGTGCTCGGCACAGTTAGTCTGGCTTCGGGGTGGACGATAGTGGACGTCAGTGTGGCTCAATGCGAGCAATTTTCGCGTTTGATGGCTAGGCAGCGAAGTTGGGCTGTCGTCGGTGTCGACTGCGGTTGGCGGTCAGTGTGGCGCAATGCGAGTGGTTTTCGAGTTTGGCGGTTGGAGTGCGAAGTATCTGCTGGTCACTGCCTGGATGGCTATCGTGGCCAATGTTGCTGAACGTGAATGCTTTTCACATTTTGTGTGGCGATGACAAGTTAACCAAAATGCGACATATGTTGCTTAGGAAGACGATACGATCCGCTTCGGCGCATCGTGCGAAGAAGACAGCGCGGCTGCTGGGGTGAACACGAGCAGGTGGGAGGGTTGTGATGTCGTTTGTCGTTGTCTCGCCAGAGGTATTGGCGGTGGCGGGCAGGGATCTAGCAAGCATCGGCTCGGCGATCAGTCAGGCTAACGTCGCCGCCGCGGCGCCGACCATGGGCGCGCTGGCCGCGGGTGCCGATGAGGTGTCGGCGGCGGTCGCCGCAGTGTTTTCCGGACATGCCCAGGCCTATCAAGCGCTCGGCGCCCAAGTGGCGGCGTTTCACGACCAGTTGGTAACCGCCCTTGACGCGGCTGCGGGGAAGTATGCAAGCGCGGAGGTCGCCAACGCCTCGCCGTTGCAGGCAGCGCTCGACGTGGTCAATGCGCCCACCCAGGCGCTGTTGGGGCGCCCGTTGATCGGCAACGGCGACGATGGGGTGGCGGGGACTGGACAGAGTGGAGGCGACGGCGGGATCTTGTACGGCAATGGGGGCGACGGCGGCTCCGGAGCGTCCGGCCAGATCGGCGGTACCGGTGGAAGCGCGGGGTTGATCGGCGCCGGCGGAACAGGTGGGGCCGGGGGGCTTGGCGCGGCCGGGGGTGCCGGTGGCAACGGTGGCTGGCTGTTCGGCCAGGGCGGGGCCGGTGGGATCGGCGGTAGCGGTGCGGCCGGGGGTGCCGGCGGCAACGGCGGGTGGCTCTACAGCGATGGCGGCGCCGGCGGGCAGGGTGGGGCGGCCGCGGCGGGTATCGGTGGCGGCGACCCCGGGCAAGGGGGCAACGGTGGCAACGCCTACCTGTTCGGCAACGGCGGCAGCGGCGGGAAAGGTGGCACCGGCCTGGCCGGCGCGGACGGCGTGAACACCTCCAACGGCACAGCCGCCCTCGGCACGTGGGGCAACGGCATTACGACCTCGACCGGTGATGCCAACGGCGGTAACGGTGGCAGCGGTGCCGATGGGGGCTCGGGGGTGACCGGAGGCACCGGTGGGGTCGGCGGGTTCGCCATCAATGACGGCAGCGGTGACGCCTATGGAGGTTTCGGCGGGACCGGCGGCAACGGCGGGGCTCCCGGAGCTTCGGGCGGCGATGGTGGACAGGGCGGGCCTGCCGTCACTTCCAGCGGCAGCGCCTATGCGGGTATTGGCGGGACCGGCGGCAATGGAGCCAGCGGCGCTTCCGGTGGCACCGGCGGGACCGGCGGCGGCGGGGGTAACGGTGGTCGTGGCGGGATATTGGTCGGCGACGGCGGCATCGGCGGCATCGGCGGTACCGGGGGCACCGGGGCCACCGGCGGCACCGGCGCGACCGGGGCGCCGGGGGGACCGGCGGGGTTGGTGGTTCCGCCGGCTCGACTGACGGCGGCGTGGCAGACGCCAATATTGGCGGCGACGGCGGCATTGCGGGCACCGGCGGCGATGGCGGGACCGGCGGGACTGGCGGGGTTGGCGGCAAAGGTGGTGACGGTGGGCTGCTGATCGGCAACGGCGGCGGCGGTGGTGTGGGTGGCGACGGCGGCGCCGGCGGTACCGGCGGCATCGGCGGCGCCGGGGGGAATGGCGGAGTTGGCGGTGACGGCAGTTCGTCTGGCACCGGGGCCGGCGGCTTCGGCGGCGGCGCCACCGACGGCGGAACCGGGGGCGACGGCGGCTCCGGCGGCGGGTTCGGCGCCGGCGGTGCCGGTGGCACTGGCGGGTGGTTGATCGGTCACTCGGGTACCAACGGCATCGGTGGGACTGGCGGTGCGGGCGGCGCCGGCGCTGTCGGTGGCGACGGTGGCGTGGGTGGCGATCCAGGCGTCGGGACAACCTACAACGGAATCAGCGGCCATAACGGCGTGCAGGGCGGTACCGGCGCCGATGGCGCAGCGGGCTGACCCGGTACGGTTACCGGGCGCTTTGGCGCCACCACCGCCAGCGGGGCTGCATCGCCAGAATCGTTCTAGGCCCGCGTCATGGCGTAGTAGGCGCCCCGGTTGGCTAGCAGCTCCGCGTGGGTGCCGTGTTCGACGATCTGGCCCGCCTGCACCACCAGAATCTGGTCGGCGTCACGAATCGTCGAAAGGCGATGGGCGATGATGAAGCTGGTTCGATCCCGGCGAAGTTCGGCGGTTGCCCGCGCGATGAGCAGCTCGGTGCGGGTGTCGACCGAACTGGTGGCCTCGTCCAGGATCAACAACTGCGGGCGGGCAAGAAATGCGCGGGCGATGGTGATCAGTTGCTTCTCGCCGGCGCTGATGTTGCTGCCGTCTCCGCTGATCCGGGTCTGATAGCCGGCCGGCAGCATGTGGACGAACCGGTCGACGTAGGCCGCTTTGGCGGCTTGGAGGATGTCGTCCGGGCTGGCCTCCGGACGCCCGTAAGCGATGTTCTCCGAGATCGTCCCGTCGAACAACCAGGTGTCCTGGAGCACCATGCCGATGTGCGACCGCAGTGACCGCCGGCTCACCGTGGTGATGTCGATTCCGTCGACCAGGATGCGGCCGGAATCGACCTCATAGAACCGCATCAGCAGGTTGACCAGCGTGGTCTTGCCGGCACCTGTCGGTCCGACGATCGCCACCGTGCTGCCCGGTTCGGCCACCAGTGACAAGTCGTGGATCACCGGATGGCCCGGGTGATAGGCAAAGTTCACCCGCTCGAACTCCACGCGACCGGTCAGGGCCGGGGCGCGGCCGGTCCGGCTGACCGCCGGTTGCAGCGCCGACGCGGGGTCGGCGGCTTCTTCGGGTTCGTCGAGCAGCTCGAACACCCGCTCTGCGCTGGCCACACCGGACTGCAGGCTGTTGTACATGGCCGCCACCTGCGACACCGGTGTGTTGAATTGCCGGACATATTGAATGAACGCCTGCACGCTGCCCAATGTGATTTGACCGGTGGCCACCTGCAGGCCCCCCATCACCGCGACCGCTACATAGCCCAGGTTGCCAATGAACGTGGTCGTCGGCTGCACCAGGCCAGAGAGCAGTTGGGTGCCGAAACTGGCCTGGTAGACGTCATCGTTGAGGTTGTGAAACTGTTCGCGTGCTGCGGCCTGGTGGCCGAAGGTCTTGACGACCGTGAAGCCGCTGTAGGTCTCTTCGATGTGTGCGTTGAGGCGTCCGGTACTGGTCCAATGCGCAACGAACAGCCGTTGTGAACGTCGGGTGATCGCTCGCGTCACCAGCAACGACAACGGCACGGTCAGCAGGGTGATCAGTGCCAGCAGCGGCGAGATCCACACCATCATCGACAGCACCGCGACCACGGTCAGGATCGCGGTCACCAGCTGGCTGATCGTCATCGATAGCGACGACTGAATGTTGTCGATGTCGTTGGTGACCCGGCTCAGCAGTTCGCCACGCTGACGTCCGTCGAAGTAGGACAGTGGCAGCCGGTGCAGCTTGTGCTCGACATCGGCGCGCAACGCTGCCACGGTGCGCTGCACGGTGACGTTGAGCAACCGGGCTTGCCCCCAAATTAGCAGGGAAGCAATGAGATACAGGGCCAACGCCAGGGCGAGGGTTCGTACCACCGCACCGAAGTCCACGCCTTGGCCGGGGGTTACCTTCATTCCCGACAGCAGTTCGGCGAAGGTATTGTCACCGCGGGCCCGGGCGCCGGCAATCGCTTGCGCCTTGGAGATTCCGGCGGGCAACTGGCGTCCGATCACGCCGTTGAACAGCAGATCGGTGGCGTGGCCGAGGATTCTGGGAACGGCCACCCCGATCGCGGTGCCGACGATGCCCAGGGCGATCACCGCAAGACTGCGCCGTCGTTGTGGGGCGAGCCGTTTCACCAGCCGCGTAGCCGAACCCCAGAAGTCGCGCGATCGGGTTGGCGCCGGGGCGCCGCCTCGGGGTCGCTGGTTGAGTGCCGCGGTCACGAGACGCCCCTGATGTCGGTGGTCACCGACTGCGAGACGGCAAATTCGGCATAGGTGGGGCAATCGATCAGCAGGGAATCGTGGGTGCCCGCCCCGACAACTCTGCCATCGTCGATCACGATCACTTGATCGGCCTGTGCGGCAGTCGAAACGCGTTGTGTGACAATAATAATGGTCGACTTTGTGGCAAGTTCTCGCAGCGCTGCGCGGACCCGCGCATCGGTGTGCACATCAAGGGCGGAGAATGCGTCGTCGAACAGATAGACCGCGGGTCGGCCGATGATCGCCCGGGCGATCGCGAGTCGTTGACGCTGCCCACCGGAGAAGTTGATCCCGCCCTGCGCGACACGCATCTGCAGTCCGTGCGCCCGGACGAATTCCTCTGCGGCCGCGACCCGCAGCGCCTCCCACATCTCTTCGTCGGTTGCGTCGGATTTGCCGTAGCGCAGGTTGTCGGCGACGGTGCCGGAGAACAGGTAACCGCGCTGGGGCACCAGCCCGATCGCCGCCCACAACCGCTCGGTCTGGTAGTCGCGGACATCAATCCCGTCCAGCAGCACGGCGCCGCCGGTAACGTCGTAGAGCCGGCAGATCAGCGATATCAGCGTCGACTTGCCCGAACCGGTGCTGCCGACAATCGCGGTGGTGGCTCCCGGCGGTGCTGACAAGGAGATGTCTTGCAGCACCGGGCAGTCGGCGCCGGGATAGCTGAAGGTGATGTTTTCCAACCGGACCGCGCCGGTGATGCCGGCAGCGGGGAATCTGGGGTGTTGCGGGTTGTTCAGTGCGGCGGGAGTCGAGAGCACCTCGGTGATGCGCTCCGCGCACACGGCGGCTCGCGGCAGCACCACCAAGGTCATCGTTGCCATCAGCACCGCCATCAGAATCTGGGCGAAGTACGACAGAAATGCGCTCAGCGAGCCGACCTGCATCCGGCCTTGGTCGATCAGCAGGCCGCCGAACCAGATCACCGCGACGCTGGACACGTTGATCGTCAGCGTGGTCACCGGCAGCATCAGCGCCTGCCAATTGCAGGCCCGCAACGCGGTGCTCGCCAACGCGGTGTTCGCCTGGGCGAACCTGTCCCGCTCGAAGGGCTCCCGAGTGAACGCGCGAACCACCCGGACGCCGGACAGCTGGTCGCGCAGCACCCGGTTGATGCCGTCGATCAACGCCTGCATGCTGCGAAACAACGGCAGCATGTGGGTCATGATCCAGTAGTTCGCCAGCGCCAAGATCGGAACGCTGACCAGCAGCAGCCAGGTCAGCGCGGCCTCTTGATGAACCGCCATGATGATGCCGCCGATGCTCATTATCGGCGCGGCCACCAGCACGGTGGCAGTCGTCTGCACCAGGAACACGATCTGGCGGACGTCGTTGCTGCTGCGGGTCAACAGCGTCGACGCGCCGAATCTGGCCGTCTCGCGTTCGGAAAAGGTGATCACATGCTCGAACATCGCGGCGCGCAGGTCGCGGCCGAAGCCGGTCCCGGTGCGGGCTCCGAAGTAGACGGCACCCACCGCGCACAGCACCTGTAGTCCGGTCACGCCGAGCATCACCGCACCCAGCCGGATGATGGTGTTGGTATCGCCCTTGGCGACTCCGTCATCGATGATCGCGGCGTTGACCGTGGGCAGGTACAGCGAGGCCAGGGTGCTGATCAGCTGCAGCGCCATCAGCGCGGCGACCAGCCGACGGTACGGCCGGATGTACTGGCGCAGCAGTGCCAGGAGCATGGGGTAACTGTTGCATACCGTGTCGGCCCGGTGCTGGGGCCGGCCGCATCGGTCAGGACGAAATGCCTGATCAGGTGGCGTGTCGGTGGTTGACCCGCGGGGCTGCGGCTACAGTGCATGCTGTGACCAGCAGTAGAGAGGTAAGCGGTGCGGCGTAATTTGACGACGCTGGCCCTGGCTGCGGCGGCATTGATGGCTCTGAGTCCCGCAGTTGCAGGGTGCTCCAATTCCGGTGACAACAATCCCGGTGCGACGGTTTCGTCGACCCCGGGCAGCTCCGAGGGCCGTCACGGACCGTTCTTTCCGCAGTGCGGTGGTGTCAGCGACCAGACAGTGACACAGTTGACCAGGATCAGTGGCCTGATCAACACGGCTCAGAACTCGGTGGGGTGCCAGTGGTTGGCGGGCGGCGGCATCATGGGCCCGCACTTCTCCTTCTCCTGGTACCGCGGCAGTCCAATCGGTCGTGAGCGCAAGACCGAGGAGCTCTCCCGCGGGAGTGTCGAGGACATCAACATCGACGGCCACAGCGGCTTCATCGCCATCGGCAACGAGCCCACCCTGGGCGACTCGTTGTGTGAGGTAGGGATCCAGTTCCAGGACGACTTCATCGAATGGTCGGTGAGCTTCAACCAGAAGCCATTCCCGCCGCCGTGTGACGTCGCCAGGGAACTCACTCGTCAGTCGATTGCGAACTCGAAATGAGCGGTTGGATGCGTCGTGGATCTCGGCGCGGTAATGGTGCAGGCCTGCGCGCGGCGGCCGTGCTGCTGGCGGTGCTGGTGTCGATAACCGGCTGCTCGAGGTCGATTTCGGGCAACGCCATCAAAGCGGGCGGGGGTGGGGTCCCACGCAACAACAATTCCGAGCAGCAGTACCCCAACCTGCTCAAAGAATGTGAAGTGCTGACCACCGACATCCTGGCCAAGACGGTGGGCGCCGATCCGCTCGACATTCAGAGCACGTTCGTCGGCGCGATCTGCCGCTGGCAGGCGGCCAACCCGGCCGGGCTGATCGACATCACCCGGTACTGGTTCGAGCAGGGCAGCTTGAGCAACGAACGCAAGGTGGCCGAGGGACTGAAGTATCAGGTCGAGAGTCGCACCATTCAGGGCGTCGACTCGATTGTGATGCGACCCAATGACCCCAACGGCGCATGCGGCGTCGCAAGCGACGCCGCCGGAGTTGTCGGCTGGTGGGTCAATCCTCAGGCCCCCGGTATCGATGCCTGCTCGCAGGCCATCAAGCTGATGGAGCTGACGCTGGCCACCAACTCCTGACTGGCGGGATACCCGGGGATGGTGCTACCCCCCCCGGGGTATCCGCGTCGGGCGACGGTTCGCTAGCGCGGCACGTGGAACGTGATGAGGGCAGCGCCACCGAGTTCGAGTTCTTCCCAGCGGCCGCCCACCTGCAGCACCGCAATCGCCGACGTCGGGAATTTCGCCGAGAGCCGTTCGGCGGCGGCAGCGTCGGTGCCGGTGGCGCCGGCGAGGCCCAGTGCCACCTCGGACATCGTTGGTTCATGCCCGACGACGAGCAGGGTCGCGACGTCCTCGCCAATCCGGTTGATCTCGCCGATCAGCGTGCCGGGCACGGCGCCATAGAGCCGCTGGGAATAGTGCACCGGTGCATCGATGCCGCTGCGTGCCAGCGTCTCTCGGGTACGGATCGCGGTGGAGCACAACACCTCGTCGACCGTTGGCGCATTGCCGCGCAGCCAGTCTCCGGCCAATCCGGCCTCGCGACGCCCGCGCGGTGCCAACGGTCGCTCATGGTCAGCCACACCCGGCGGATATTGGGATTTCGCATGCCGCATCAACAACAGCGTGTGCCGGTCACTCATTCGGCCCACCCTAAGGCCAACCGGGTTGGCGGCACCGACGCGCGTGCGAATCATCAGCTCGGCGGCGAACACCGTGCGCACTTCGCCGCGCACCAGATGGCTACCCGCCCTGCGCTGCCGCGATGCGAATGAATGTTCGACTACGGCGGGCGGCGTGGGTCCTCGATCCCGGGCCGACCGCTTGCGAGCCGAACCTGCCGGGCGAGGTCCCGCGTCTTGTCGGTGCCCAGACCTACACTCGCGTTGCCCTGATAGACACGCTTTTTCGCTAGGAGGTCACCAGGATGCGATTCCTGCACACCGCCGACTGGCAGCTGGGCATGACCCGCCACTTTCTCGCCGGTGACGCGCAGCCGCGCTATTCGGCTGCGCGCCGCGATGCGGTGGCCGGTCTGGGGGCGCTGGCTGCCGAGGTGGGTGCCGAGTTCGTGGTTGTGGCCGGTGACGTCTTCGAACACAATCAGCTCACGCCCCAGGTCATCAGCCAGTCCTTGGAGGCCATGCGCGCCATCGGTGTTCCAGTCTACCTGCTTCCGGGCAATCACGACCCGTTGGACGCTTCTTCGGTATACACCGGCGCACTGTTTCGTACTGAATGTCCAGACAACGTTGTCGTTCTCGATCGCTGCGGTAGTCACCAAGTGCGTCCGGGAGTGGAGCTTGTCGCCGCTCCGTGGCGGTCCAAGGCTCCCACCACCGATCTTGTCGCCGACGTGTTGGCGGGACTGTCCGAAGGGGCTGGCACCCGGGTGCTGGTCGCCCACGGGGGAGTCGATGCGCTGGACCCGGATCCCGGCAAGCCCTCGCTGATCCGGCTCGCTGGGCTCGAGGACGCGGTGGCGCGAGGAATGTTGCACTATGTGGCGCTCGGGGACAAGCATTCGCTGACTCAGGTTGGTGGCAGCGGCAGGGTGTGGTACTCGGGATCGCCGGAAGTCACCAACTTCGACGACGTCGAATCTGACCCCGGCCACGTCCTCGTCGTCGACATTGACGAAACCGACCCGTGCCGCCCGGTCTCGGTGACAGCCAGGCGGGTCGGCTGCTGGCAGTTTGTCACGCTGCGCTGGGAAGTGGACACCAGCCGCGACATTGCCGACCTCGATCTGAATCTGGATCTGATGACCGACAAGGACCGCACCGTGGTGCGGTTGGCCCTGACCGGTTCGTTGACCGTCACCGACCGTGCCGCGCTGGATGCGTGCCTGGACAGGTATGCGCGGTTGTTCGCCTGGCTGGGCCTGTGGGAACGCCACACCGACCTGGCCGTGATTCCGGCGGATGGTGAGTTCAGCGACCTCGGCATCGGCGGTTTCGCTGCGGCCGCCGTTGACGAGTTGGTCGCAACCGCGCGTTCGGGTGCCGACGGATCCGCAGTCGATGCTCAGGCGGCGTTGGCTCTGCTGCTGCGGCTCACAGATCGGGGCGCGGCATGAAGTTGCACCGGCTGGTACTGACCAACTACCGGGGGATCGCGCATCGGGAGATCGAGTTCCCAGACCACGGTGTGGTGGTTGTGTGCGGCGCCAACGAGATTGGAAAGTCCTCGATGATCGAGGCTTTGGATCTCCTACTGGAATTCAAGGATCGCTCGGCGAAAAAGGAAATCAAGCAGGTCAAACCGACCAATGCCGACGTCGGATCCGAGGTCACTGCCGAAATAAGCAGTGGTCCTTATCGTTTTGTCTACCGGAAGCGTTTTCACAAGAAGTGTGAAACACAGCTGACGGTGCTGGCGCCTCGTCGCGAACAGTTGACCGGCGACGAAGCCCATGAGCGGGTCCGGGCGATCTTGGCGGAGACGGTGGACACCGAGTTGTGGCGTGCCCAGCGGGTGCTGCAGGCCGCTTCGACCACGGCGGTGGATCTGTCCAGCTGTGATGCGCTTTCCCGCGCGCTCGATATCGCCGCCGCCCATTCGGCCACCGACGTGGCGCTCTCGGGTGCCGAGCCAGTGCTGATTGAACGCATCGATGCCGAGTATTCGCGCTACTTCACCCCAACCGGACGTCCCACCGGCGAATGGGCGGCAACCCTCGCTCGGCTGAGCGGAGCCGAGACTGCGGTAGCGGAGTGCGCCGCGGCGGTATCCGAGGTCGACGAGCGCATCAGTCGCCATGGTGAACTAACTAGGCAGGCAGCCGAATTGGCGCCGCAGTTGGCTGCAGCCGGTTCCCGGCTGGCGGCTGCGCGGCAGGCCGCCGACAAGGTCGCGGGGCTGAAGGCAGAAGCGCATGAGGCCAAGCTCGTCACCGCTGCGAAGGCCGCAACCAGCTCGGCTTCGGCGGCCGCTCATGCTGAACGGCGTGCCCTGTGCGAGGAAATCGACAATCGCGCCAAGGCGCTCGAGGCCCTGCAAATCGATGCGCAGCACGCCGGCGACCAGCGGGCGATGGCGAGCGTCGATGCGCAGCGGTGCGACGTCGCGGTCGAGGAAGCTACGGCTAGCCTGACGGCGGTTCAACGCCGTGCCGAAGCCGCCCGGCGCTCTCTCGACCAGATCGCCGACCGCGAACAGGCGCAACGGTTGAGCGCCCGACTGGCCAGGATCGGAGAGGTCCAGTGTGACCATGACCGGGTCTGCGCCCAGCTATCCGAGGTGACACTTACCGAGGCGCTGCTGAAACGAATCGAATCCGCTGCGGCGAGCGTGGATCGGGTGGACGGGCAACTCGCGTTGATTTCCGCGGCGGTGGAGTTCACTGCGGCCGCCGACATCGAGCTGGTGGTTGGCGGTCAACGGGTGCAGTTGTCGGCGGGTTCGATTTGGTCGATGACGGCCACCGGCCTCGCGGAGGTCGAGGTCCCCGGGGTCCTGACGGCGCGGATCACCCAGGGGGCGACCGCGCTGGAGGCGCAGGCCAAATATGTTGCAGCACAAGAAGAACTTGCGGTGGCATTGGCCGCGGGCGGCGTGGCAACCTTGGCGGAGGCCCGATCGGTCGAACAGCGCCGCCGCGAACTGTTGGGGCGCCGCGACCAGTTGAGCGCCACCCTGGCCGGGCTGTGTGGTGACGAGCAGGTAGACCAACTCCGCTGCCGGCTTGCACAGCTGCAGGCCAGCCAGCCCGCTGAGCCCGATCTGTTTGCGACCGATGCCACGGCTGCCCGCGCCGAACTCGAGGCGGCCGAGGCCGCCGGGATAACGGCCGGCAAGCAGTGCGAGGATCAGCGCAAGCTTGCTCTCGCGGCAAGCCGGCGTCTCGCCGAAACCTCTACTTCGGCCACGGTTTTGCAGAGCAGGCTGGAAAACGGGCGGGCCGAAGTCGAAGCGGCCACCTCGCGGCTGGCCACCGCGCGGGCCGCGGTTAGCGATGCCGACCTCGCGTCGGCGGCCGATGCCGATCTGCACGTGCTGCAGGCGTCGCAGCGTCGACTCGCCGAACTGGCCGAAGTGCTGGACGCGGCCGAGCCCGAGGCGGTAGCCGCCGAGCTACGGGAAGCCGCCGAGATCGCGCAGTCACTGGATGAGCGCCACGATGCCGTTGTCGCCGCGCTGCGCGACATCAGCGTCGAACTCTCGGTGTTCGGCAGCGAAGGTCGGCAGAGCAAGCTTGATGCGGCAGAGACCGAACGTGAGCATGCCGCTAGTCAGCACGCCCGCATCGGACGCCGCGCCAGAGCCGCCCAGCTGTTGCGATCGGTGATGACACGGCATCGCGATGCTACCCGACAGCGCTACGTCGAGCCCTATCGAATGGAGCTACAGCGACTCGGGCGCCCGGTGTTCGGGCCCACGTTCGAGGTCGATGTCGGTAGCGATCTACGGATCCGCAGCCGGACTCTCGACGATGTCACGGTGCCTTACGAGTCGTTGTCCGGCGGCGCCAAAGAGCAGCTCGGCATATTGGCCCGGTTTGCGGGCGCGGCGCTGGTGGCCAAGGAGGACACCGTTCCGGTGGTGGTAGACGATGCGCTGGGATTCACCGATCCAGACCGCCTGGCCAAGATGGGGGGAGTGTTCGATACCGTGGGAACCCATGGTCAGGTGATCGTGCTGACGTGCAGCCCTGACCGATACGACGGTGTCGCCGGCGCGCACCGGATCGATCTGAATCTTTAGTGATCGGGCCGCCCCGCGTCATACACTGATCCCAAAACGGGGATGAGCGGTGGACATTGAGTGCGATTACGTAGTGGTCGGTACGGGCTCAGCTGGGGCGGCGGTGGTCAATCGGCTTAGCGCCGATTCGGGCACCTCGGTGGTGGCGCTCGAGGCCGGGCCGAGCGACAAGAATCGCTTCATCGGGATTCCGGCGGCGTTTCCCAAGCTGTTCCGCAGCGAAGTCGACTGGGATTACACGACCGAACCGGAGCCGCAGCTGGGCGGGCGCGAGATCTACTGGCCCCGGGGCAAGGTGCTCGGCGGCTCGTCCTCGATGAACGCGATGATGTGGGTGCGCGGCTTTGCCGCCGACTATGACGAATGGGCTCGGCTCGCCGGCTTGCACTGGTCCTACGGCGAGCTGCTCGGCTACTTCCGCCAGATTGAAGACGTCACCGCCGCCTGGCACTTCGTCAATGGTAACGACAGCGGTGTGACAGGTCCACTACAGATCTCCCGTCAACGGAGTCCGAGTCCGCTGACTGCGGCCTGGCTGGCCGCCACACGCGACTGTGGGTTTCCGCCGGTGCAGCCGAATTCCGCAGAGCCGGAAGGTTTTTGCGAAACGATCGTCACTCAGCGCCGCGGCTCCCGGTGGAGCACCGTCGACGCGTATCTCAGACCGGCGATGGGGCGCAGGAACCTGAGCATCCTCACCGGTGCGACGGCGACCCGAATCGTCATCAACGGTACCCGGGCGACTGGCGTCGAGTACCAGCGCGAGGGGCAACACTGCACGGTGCATGCCCGCCGGGAGGTCGTGCTCTGCGGCGGCGCGGTCAACAGCCCGCAGCTGCTGATGCTCTCGGGCATCGGAGACCGTAGTCATCTCGCCGATCACGGAATCGAAACCGTCTACCACGCGACAGAAGTGGGCCAGAATCTACTGGACCACCTCATCACGCCGCTGGGCTTCGACGTTGCCGGGGACAGTCTGGCCTCCGCCGAAAAGCCCATGCAGCTGATCAACTATCTGTTGCGGCGCCGGGGCATGCTGACCTCCAACGTCGGCGAAGCATACGGATTCGTCCGCAGCCGGTCGGGTCTGGACCTACCCGACCTGGAGCTGATCTTCGCGCCGGCACCGTTCTACGACGAGGGACTGCCCGCGCACCCGCCGGGCCACGGCGTGGTTTTCAGGCCGATCTTGGTTGCCCCACAGAGCCGCGGCCAGATCACGCTTCGGTCTGCCGATCCCCATGCCAAGCCGATCATCGAAGCCCGCTACCTGTCCGACCCCGGCGGTGTGGACCGTGCCGCGATGATGGAAGGCCTGCGGATCTGCGCACGTATCGCCCAGGCGCCCGCGCTCCGCGGCCTGCTGGGGCCGGTGGCGCGGCCGCACAACAGCAGCGAGCTCGATGAAGCAACCCTCGAGTTGGCCCTCACCACCTGTTCGCACACCCTGTATCACCCCTTGGGTACCTGTCGGATGGGCAGCGACGAGGCGAGCGTGGTGGATCCGCAGTTACGGGTGCGCGGGGTCGACGGCCTGCGCGTCGCCGACGCGTCGGTGATGCCGAGCACGGTGCGTGGACACACTCATGCCCCATCGGTGCTGATAGGCGCCAAGGCTGCCGACCTGATCCGCAATTGAGCCGGGCTCTAGGTCCTGTCTGCTAATTGCGGACGCGGTGGTAGGTGATGATGGCGGCCAGGGTGGCACCGCCGAGGTAGGTCAGGGCGTATTTGTCGTAGCAGGTGGCGACCGCGCGCCAGTGTTTGAGCCGGTTGAAGCTTCGCTCGACGGTGTTGCGGTGCTTGTAGATTCGGCCTGAGAACCCCGGAGGCCGTCCTCTGTTGCGGCCTTTGGCTTTGCGGCGGGTGATCTGGTCGCTGCGCTCGGGGATGGTATGGGCGATCTTGAGCCGGCGCAGCTGTGCCCGCGTCGAGTCATGGGAGTACGCCTTGTCCGCCAGCAGGCGAAACGGGGCGTATGAGTTGCTGCACCGGGCGGCCAGCAATGGCCAAAGCATCGGATTATCACCGGCTTGACCGGCCGACAGTGCCAGGGTGACCGGACTGCACAGCTGGTCGGTCAAGGCGTGGATCTTGGTAGTCAGCCCGCCGCGGGAACGCCCAATGGCGTGGTCATCGGGCTCATCGAGATATTTCTTGTAATTCGACAGATCCCCCTGTGCGGCGCCCGGAGCGCGCTCCGGCTGCGTGTTGGTGGGCGCGCACACTGGTCGAATCGACCGACAACAGTGCGCCCAGGTCGGCGTCCTCGGCGTCGAGGTCAGAGGCGATCGCCGCGAAGATCCGCGCGTAGATGCCATCGACCGACCAGCGTAGATGCCTCTCGGCCACCGATTGCCAGGGACCGAAGTGCTCGGGCAGGTCACGCCACGGAGATCCCGTACGGTAACGCCAGATAATGCCCTCCAGAGTACGTCGATGATCGTTCCACGGCCGGCCACGCCGCCGCCCCGCAGGCAACACCGCCACGATCAGCGACCACAAATCATCAGAAATCGCATGCGTCCGCATCACCCAAACAGCATCAGCCAAAACACCATTCACATTAAGCAGACACGCCCTAGGGGCCCAACCGGCGGCCCCTTGAGCTGCCGACGACAGCCCGTCTGGGCAGAATACTGCCCATGATGGGCCGACGCCGATGACGATGAGCGACAAACGGCGCCGGGCGCACGAGAAACTCGCGGGAATGCCGGGTGTGCGGCCGGTGCGCCGGCCGGTGTCGCCGGGCAACGACAGTGAGTTTGATCTGTACTACGTGCGCGCCGGCCGAAAGTCGGCGCACCCGCTGGTCATCATCCCGGGAGGGCCGGGAGTGGCGTCGATGCTGGTGTACAAGGGGTTGCGCCGGCGTGCCGCCGCTGCCGGTCTGGATGTCATCATGATCGAGCACCGCGGAGTGGGGATGTCGCGCCACGATGACTCCGGAGCCGACCTACCGCCAGAAGCTTTCACAATCGATCAGGTCGTCGACGATATTGCCGTGGTGCTCGATGACGCCCATGTCGACTCGGCTGTCATCTACGGCACATCATACGGCACCTACATTGCCGCTGGAGTCGGCGTCCGTCACCCGGCCCGGGTACGGTCGATGATCCTCGATTCGCCGTTGCTGTCTCGCGATGACATTGCGCTTGCGCGCGAGACCATTCGTAGGCGGCTACTCGACGGGGATAGCCCGGAGACCGCCGCGCTGGCGGCCAAGGTTCGGCAGCTGGTCGATGCCGGGGTGATGACGGCCCGCGCATCCCAGGTCGCAGCGGCGGTTTACGGGTACGGCGGAGCGCGGCTTCTGGAACGCCAATTGGATCTCCTGCTGTGCGGCCGGATGATCTTGTGGCACTTGCTTTTCCGGTTCTCTGCCATGTATGCACGCAAGGTGCCGTACCGCTACGAGATGGACCTGGTCGGTCGCATCGCGTTCCGCGAACTGGACTACGCGGCCGAGCCCGACGGCCTACCGCTCGATCCCGCTCAGGCGATTCGCGAAACTATTGCGGCGACAGATCAGTTCGAGTCCGAGCCGTACGACTTGGTGGCCGAGATGCCCAGATTCGGCTGGCCAACCGTGGTTGTTTCGGGCGGGCACGATCTCACTACCCCGGCCATGGTCGCCGAACATATCGCATCATTGCTGCCCAACGCGGTGCTGATAGAGCTACCGACCATGGCGCACAGCGCCCTTGACTTCCGTGAGCCCGCGGCACTGGCCATTGCCGGGGCGGTATGTCGGGGGGAGTTCGGCGCGCTCACCGGTCGAGGGGAGGAGCTGGACGCAATGCCGGCGCGGCTGCCGATCCGCGCCTTGTGGAAAGCGATCGAACTGGCGGCTATGGCGGAGCACGCGCTACCGGCGGCGCCGCTGCTGCATCGCCGGGTCAGCTCCGCATGAATCCGATCGCGGTGTAATCCAGATCGGCGAGGCCCCTGGCGCCAAAATTTGCCAGCGTGCTGCGGACGGCAATCGTTCCCGGTGATTGGGTCAACGGCAGGCTGAACCCCTCGGCCCAGATGAGCTTGTCCACCTCATTGGCTAGCGCGAGGGCCTTGGCCGGATCCAGCTCCTGCAGCGTCCGCTCGATCGCCGCATCGATCTGTGGGCTGCCGATCTTCCCAAAGTTGCTTTCCCCGTCGGACATGTAGATCTGGGTGAGCGAGGAGAGGGGGAAAGCGTCGCCGACCCAGCCGAACAGCGCAATGTCGAAGGCCCCGACATTGACGTAGTTACTGAAAAAGCCACTGCCCGACCTCGATTGCAGTTCGAGTTTGACGCCGATCTGGGCCAGGCTGTACTGAGCGACCTGCGCGAATTGGCGACTGCTCTGAGCTTCGTAGAACAGCAAGCGGACGACGAGCTGATGGCCGTATTTCTCCCGGAACTTGCCGTTGAGCTTCCAGCCCAGGGCATCGAGTTCCCGCTTGGCCTGCTCCGGATCGTAGGGACTGCTGTTGTCCTGATAGCCCTCCTGCCCGGCGACGAAAACATGATTGTTCAACGGCGCCGGATCATTGGTCAGGCCGTATAGTGCCACTTTGGCTATCGTCCGGCGGTCGATCCCCTTGCAGACGGCCAACCGCAGCGCCGGGTCGGAGAGGATCGCTCCCGGGGCACCGTTGAGGGTGAAATGGCTCCAACTGGGAGCCGGCGCGCGCCGGATCGAGATCCCCTTGGTGCGCTCGGCGATGGTGAGTTGATCGAGTGAACCGATCCCGGTCGCGTCGATGGTGAAGTTCTGCAGGGCGGGTATCCGCGCGGCGTCATCGAGAACCAGGTAGGTGATGCTGTCCAGGCGCGGCTTCTTTCCCCACCATTTAGGGTTGCGAGTCAATACGATTCGCTGTGCGCTGCGGTCCAGTGAGGTGACGATGAATGGGCCTGCGGAGGGGCCCGGTCCGGCGAGTTGTCCTTTGTTGAACGCCTCGGGCGTGGCGGTCATGCTGCTGGGCAGCAGCATCCCGTTGCCGGCAAACATCCCACGCCACTCCGCGTAGGGTTTGGCAAACGTCACGATGGCTTGACGGTCATCGACTCCCGGGGTCACTGACGCGACACGGTCGGAGCCCCCGCTCGAGGCGATTTCGAATCTGTTGTCCGCGCCGCTGGTCGCGTGGATCTGACTAGCGATGTCATGCCAGGTGATCGGCGTGCCATCAGACCAGAATGCTTTGGGATTGATGGTGTAGGTGATCACTTGCGGGTTGGTCTTGGTGAGTTCGACGCTGGTGAAGTAGTCGTGGTCGACCGTCGTCGAACCGTCTGGACCGATGATGAAGGCCCGCGGCAGAGTGGCTTTGACCATCGCCGCAACCTCCGCCGAGTTGCCGTCGATATGCAAGATATTGAAATTGGGCGGGAAGTCGGTGAGCGAGAGCCTCAGGTCACCACCGTCTTCGAGGGTGGCGGGATTTTGCGGGTTGATATCGTTGCTGCTGCCGACCGCGGTGGACCCGCTGGTCGCGGCGGGGAGTTGGGTGCTGGCCGAACAGCCGGCAAGCAGGAGCGTCACGGTGAGCAATGCGGCACCGGCACAACGCATTCGACGCCGTGCCCAGGGGCGATTCGGCCGCCGCGACCTCGCGCCAGGACCGGGCGGGACGCCGTCATACCGATCTGCGTTAGTCAGCATTGCCCGGAATCGGTTGTGGCACCGCGCCCAGCAGACGCTGTGTGTACTCGTGTTGCGGATTGCTGAAAACCTCCTGGCTGTTGCCCTGCTCGACGATGCTGCCGGCAAACATGACGACCACGGAATGGGCGAGGTGTTTGACCACTGAGAGGTCATGGGAGACAAACAGGTACGACAGTTTGAACCGCGCTTGCAGGTCCAGGAGCAGGTTGATGATTCCGGCCTGGATCGAGACGTCGAGGGCGGACACCGGTTCGTCGAGCGCCAGAATCTTGGGCTGCAGCGCCAGCGCTCGTGCGATACCGATCCGTTGCTTCTGTCCGCCGGAGAATTCGGCGGGATAGCGGCTGGCATCGCTACGGCGCAGCCCGACGATGTCAAGCAGTTCGGCAACCCGGTCCTGGGTATCGGTCTTGTTGAAGCCGTTGGCTTGCAGTGGTTCGGCCAACAAATCGGAGATCGGCAGCCGTGGGTCCAGTGAGGCGACCGGATCTTGAAAGACCACCTGGATATCGCGTCGCAGCGCTCTGCGACTCGACGCGGTCAAAGTGGTGATATCGGTGCCCAGAACTTCGATCGATCCCGATTGTGGCGCGGCGAGCTCCAAAATCTGATGCAAGGTAGTGGATTTTCCTGATCCAGATTCACCCACGATGCCCAACGTGTGGCCCTCGCGGAGCTCGAAACTCACGCCGTCGACCGCGCGCACCTCGCCGATCGATCGGCGCAGCAGCACGCCCTTGGTCAGCGGATATGTCTTGACCAGGTCGCTGACCCGGACGACCACCGATGAGTCGGCGGGCGCCAGCTCGGTGGCCTCGGTCTGCACGCCATAGATGTCGGCGGCGCTGCGCCCGTTCACCTGATCGGTGCGAATGCAGGCAGCCCGGTGATTCTGGCCGACCTCGATCAACTCGGGTTCGTCGGAGCGGCATTCATCGATGACCAAGGGACAACGGGGTGCGAACGGGCAACCCCGATCGAGGCCGGCGAGTGACGGAGGGGCACCCGGGATTGGCACCAATCGGGTGCCCTGCGTGGCATCGAGCCTGGGGACTGAACCCAATAGTCCGATGGTGTAAGGCATTCGGCGATTGTGGTAGAGGTCGTTGACCGTAGCCTTTTCCACAACTCGCCCGGCGTACATGACCAGCGCTCGATCGGCGAACTCGGCAACCACACCCAGGTCGTGGGTGATGATGAGCACTCCGGCCCCGGTCACATCGCGAGCCGTCTTGAGCACGTCGAGGATCTGGGCCTGCACGGTCACGTCCAGAGCGGTGGTGGGTTCGTCACAGATCAACAGGTCGGGATCGTTGGCGATCGCGATGGCGATGACCACCCGTTGGCGTTCACCGCCGGAAAGCTCATGCGGAAACGCGCGGGCGCGTCGCTCGGGTTGTGCGATACCAACCAGTTCAAGCAGCTCCACCGCACGCCGCCGCGCCGCCTTCTTGCTGAAAGTGGGCTGATGTATCTCGATGGTTTCGGCGATTTGATCGCCGACGGTGTAGACCGGGGTCAAAGCGGACATCGGATCCTGGAACACGGTGCCGATCACCTTGCCGCGGAACCGCGACATCGCGTCGTCGGCCAGCCCCAGTAGCTCGGTGCCCTGCAACCGGACCGAGCCACGGACCTTGGCGTACTCGGGTAGCAGACCCACTACGGCCATAGCCGCCGCGGACTTGCCCGACCCGGATTCGCCCACCATCGCGACCACTTCGCCGGGGGCTACCTGGTAGCTGATGCCGCGCACGGCGGTGACCGGATCGTTCTCGGTGGGGAAGGTGACGGCCAGATCGGTCACCTCGAGCAGCGGGTTCATCGGTCACCACTTCGCAGCGTCTTGCTGGCCGGGTCCAGTGCGTCGCGCAAACCATCACCGGTCAGGTTGGAGCAGACCAGAATCAACACCAGGACCCCGGCCGGGAACAGGAACACCCACGGGAACGTGGTTGCCGACTGGGTGCCATCGGCGATCAGGGTGCCCAACGATACGTCCGGGGGCTGGATGCCGAAACCGAGGAAGCTCAAGCCTGTTTCGGCCAGGATGGCGGCCGCGACGTTGAGTGCGGCGTCGATGATCAGAATCGATGCCACGTTGGGTATCACGTGGCCGGTGATGATCCGCCGGCTGGAAAAGCCCATATACCTTGTCGCTCTGATGAACTCGCGCTCGCGCAGGCTCATGGTCATACCACGCACCATGCGGGAGCTGATCATCCAGCCGAATCCGGCCAGCAGTAGCACCAGGAACATCATGTTGGTCGAGTTCTTGGTACGCGGAGTGACGATCGCAATCAGGATGAAGCTGGGCACCACCAACAGCAGGTCCACCAACCACATCAGGGCTCGGTCTCGCCACCCGCCGAAATAGCCGGAGACGGCACCGACGGTGGCTGCGATTCCGGTGGAGATCACCGCCACAAAGACGCCGATGAGCATGGATTTCTGCATGCCCCGCAACGTCTGCGCGAGCAAGTCCTGACCGAGCGCATTGGTGCCCAGCCAATGACGGGTGCTCGGTGGCTGTAGCAGCGCGTCGAAATCGAGGTCCTCGTAGGAGTAGGGCAGCACCGAGGGCAGCGCATAGCACCCCACGAACAGCACCACCAGCACCGCCAGCGATGCCACCGCGGCCCGGTTACGCAGGAACCGGCGCAGCACCAGCGTGCGGCGTGAGGTGAACTCGACTTGCGTGGCTTGATCGGTCATGAAACCCGGACCCTCGGGTCAAGCGCCGCATAGAAGATGTCGGAGAGCAGGCCGGCCAGCAAGACCACGGCCCCGGAGAACACCGTGATCGCTGCGACGATGTTGGTGTCCTGGGTCGCGATGCCCCGGACCGCCCATTCACCCATGCCGTGCCAGCCGAAGATCTTTTCGACAAACACCGCGCCGGTGACCAGTCCGGCAACCCCGTAGGCGAACAGCGTTGCCATCGGAATCAGTGCGGTTCGCAGCCCATGTTTGATTAGCGCGCGCCGGCGGGTGAGGCCCTTGGCGCGGGCGGTGCGAATGAAGTCCTGGCCCAGCACGTCGATCATCGCATTGCGCTGGTATCGGCTGTAGCCCGCCGCGGCGCCCAACGCCAGCGTCAACGATGGCAGGACCAAATGTTTGAGGCGGTCACCGAATGCTGCCCAGGTTCCACCGTCCACGCCCGGTGAGGTCTCGCCGGTGTAGTCGAACAGCTGAAATCCCAGCGCCCAATTTACCCGCAGTGCGCCCAGAATCAGCAGGTTGGCCACGACGAAGGTCGGGGTGCTCAGCACCAGCAATGCCAGCATGGTGATCACCCGGTCACTGAACCGGTATTGGCGGATGGCGCCCCATGCGCCGATGGCCACGCCGAGCGCTGTGCCGACTACCGATCCGATGAGCAGCAGCCGCAAGCTGGTTCCGATGCGACGGCCCAGTTCCGCGGAGACCGGCTGACCGCTGATGGTGACACCGAAGTCGCCGCGAACGGCATGGGTGACCCAGTGGGCGTAGCGCACCGGTATGGGCTTGTTCAATCCGAGCTCGGCGGCCTTCGCGTCGATCACCGCTTGAGGTGGGCGTGGGCTGCGCTGCATCAGGCTCTCCAGCGGCGAGAAGGCCAGCGAGGTCAGGCAGTAGGTCAAGAACGAGGCCAGCGCGAGGAGGACAACGTAGTTGAGCAACCGGCGCGCCAGAAATCGTGTCATGCCCATCCACCGTGTTGCATTGGGACAGGGTAGCGAGAAGCGGGTGTGTCGCGCCGCTGACAACGCCGACCAGACGGCCCCCGATGTCGGCGGACCTCGATGATTTCGGTGTTGGCAGCAACTGCATGCGTTGCCGCTCAATTCCGGTGGGATGGGTTCGTGTGATGCGGGCGGCGGCCGGTACGGCAACGCCGGAGATGGGTCGATCGCTTTGCGATCCTGCTGATTTTCACCGGTGAAATTCCGGCATTCGGTTGTTAAACTCCTGCGCGGCTTCGCTTTGTGCAGCAAATTTTCTGCCGGGACATATAAGGAGACGTGCGTGACGGTTACCGACGACTACCTGGCTAACAACGCGGATTACGCGAGCGGCTTCGAAGGTTCGCTGCCGATGCCGCCGAGTAAACACATCGCGATCTTGGCCTGCATGGATGCGCGCCTGGACGTTTATCGCCTGCTCGGCATCAACGAAGGCGAAGCGCACGTCATTCGCAACGCAGGCGGCGTGGCCACCGACGACGCCATTCGCTCATTGGCGATCAGTCAGAGGCTGCTGGGGACCCGAGAAGTCGTGCTGATTCACCACACCGACTGCGGCATGCTCACTTTCACCGACGACGACTTCAAGCGTGGAATCCAGGACGAGACCGGAGTCAAACCCCCGTGGGCGGCCGAGGCGTTCCCGGATGCGGTGGAGGACGTCAAGCAGTCGTTGCGCCGCATCGAGAACAGCCCGTTTGTCACCAAGCACGTCTCATTGCGCGGGTTTGTTTTCGACGTCGCCACCGGCAAACTCAACGAGGTCACGCTCTAGCGCGACATCAACCCACCTTGTAGGTCGCCAGGGCCTTGGCGAGCAGCGTGCCTTCGGGGTCGACGATCTCGGCCTCGCAGTTGACCAAGGAGCGCCCGCGCCGCAGCACCCGACCCACCCCGATCACGTCGGTGGTCCGTGCCGGCGCCATGAAGTCCAGCGCCAGCGACACCGTGACGCCGCGCAGCTCGGGCGGCGCCTGCCCGCTGCACCAAGCGGCGGCCATGACCGTCAGGTCGGCAAGGGTAGCGATGGCCCCGCCGTGCACCATGTCGCCGATCGTGACGTTGGACGGGTCCCAGGGCAGCCGAAGCCGCACCTCATCGGCACCGAGGTGATCTGCGACGATTCCCAGTTTCGTGACGAACGGCGACTGCGGCAGAAACTGCGCGATGACGTCGCGACCGCTGGCATTATCGGCTGAACCTGAAGCAATGGACATCCGTCCATGCTGGCGTATCGACGACGGCTGGAAAAGAAGTTCCCAAAGCTGCCCACGCGCTTCCCAAAAGTTTCATTGACAGCGGCAGGGCAGGACTGGTTCCATAGGCAACAATAGCAATAAATATGGTCAGTGCTACCAGAATTATCAGGTATTGAGTTTCTGATTCTGCATGTTAGGTGAAGTCATGACCACCAGTGGTGTAACAACGGGCCCCGCCGTCGGCCAGTACGAATTGAGTCATCTGCGCTCGTTGGAAGCCGAGGCGATGCACATCATTCGTGAGGTGGCCGCCGAGTTCGAACGTCCGGTGCTGCTGTTTTCCGGCGGCAAGGACTCCATCGTGATGCTGCACCTGGCCATCAAGGCGTTTCGTCCTGGGCGGCTGCCGTTCCCGGTGATGCACGTGGATACCGGCCACAACTTTGACGAGGTCATCGCGACCCGCGACGAGCTGGTCGCAGCGTCAGGAGTGCGGTTGGTGGTGGCATCGGTGCAGGACGACATCGACGCCGGACGGGTCGTCGAGACCTTCCCGTCGCGCAACCCGATGCAGACCGTGACGCTGCTGCGTGCCATCCGGGAGAACAAGTTCGACGCGGCGTTCGGGGGCGCCCGGCGTGACGAGGAGAAGGCGCGCGCGAAGGAGCGGGTGTTCAGTTTCCGCGACGAGTTCGGCCAGTGGGACCCCAAGGCGCAGCGGCCGGAGCTGTGGAATCTCTACAACGGACGCCACCACAAACGCGAGCACATCCGGGTGTTCCCGCTGTCCAACTGGACCGAGTTCGACATCTGGTCCTACATCGGCGCCGAGCACATCACGTTGCCGTCGATCTACTTTGCGCATCGGCGCAAGGTGTTCAAGCGAGACGGCATGCTGTTGGCCGTCGATCGGCACATGCAGCCCGGCGCGGACGACCCGGTGTTCGAGGCGACGGTGCGATTCCGCACCGTCGGGGACGTGACGTGCACCGGATGTGTGGAATCGGAGGCCGCAACCGTTGCGGAGGTCATCGCTGAGACCGCCGTGGCGCGGCTCACCGAGCGGGGGGCGACCAGGGCCGACGACCGCATTTCCGAGTCTGGAATGGAAGACCGCAAACGGCAGGGGTATTTCTGATGTCCGCATCCACCACGCTGTTGCGCTTGGCAACCGCCGGCTCCGTCGACGACGGTAAGTCCACGCTGATCGGGCGCCTGCTGTATGACTCCAAGGCCGTGATGGAAGACCAATGGGCCTCGGTGGAACAGACCTCAAAGGAACGTGGTCACGAATACACCGACCTTGCGCTGGTCACCGATGGCTTGCGGGCCGAGCGTGAGCAAGGCATCACCATCGATGTCGCCTACCGCTATTTCGCCACTCCCAAGCGGAAATTCATTATCGCCGACACACCGGGGCACATCCAATACACCCGCAACATGGTTACCGGTGCGTCCACCGCGCAGTTGGTGATCGTGCTGGTCGATGCCCGGCACGGCCTGCTGGAACAATCACGCCGGCACGCCTTCCTGGCATCGCTGCTGGGCATTCGCCACCTTGTCCTCGCCGTCAACAAAATGGACCTGATCGGTAGGGATAAGGCAAAATTCGAGGCGATTCGCGACGAGTTCCACGCCTTTGCCGCGCGCCTGGATGTGCAAGACGTCACCTCCATCCCGATGTCGGCGCTGCATGGCGACAACGTGGTGACCAAATCGGATAAGACGCCGTGGTATGAGGGGCCCTCGCTGCTGTCCCATCTCGAAGAGGTCTACATCGCCGGTGACCGCAATCTGGTCGACGTGCGATTCCCGGTTCAGTACGTCATCCGGCCGCACACCTTGGAGCACCAGGACCATCGCAGCTATGCGGGCACCGTGGCCAGTGGGGTGATGCGCCCAGGGGATGAGGTCGCTGTCCTGCCGATCGGCAAGACGACCCGGATCATCGCGATCGACGGCCCCAACGGTCCGGTGCCAGAAGCATTTCCGCCGATGGCCGTCTCGCTGAGCCTGGCCGACGAGATCGACATCTCGCGTGGCGACATGATTGCCCGAACCAACAACCAGCCCAGAATCGCGCAGGACTTCGACGCAACCGTGTGTTGGATGGCGGATTCGGGGGTGTTGGAGCCAGGGCGTGACTACGTCATCAAGCACACCACCCGAACCACCCGCGCAAGGGTCACCGCGCTGGACTACCGGCTTGATGTCAACACCCTGCATCGCGACAAGACGGCAACAGCACTGAAGCTCAACGAACTTGGTCGCATTTCGCTGCGTACCCAGGTGCCGCTGTTGCTCGACGAATACACCCGAAACTCGAGCACGGGTTCTTTCATTCTCATTGACCCGGACACCAACGGTACGGTCGCGGCGGGCATGGTGTTGCGCGACGTCTCGACTCACACACCGAGTCCGAACACGGTGCGCCACCAGTCGCTGGTCACCACGACGGAGCGGCCGCGGGGTAGGACCGTGTGGTTCACCGGCCTGTCGGGTGCGGGCAAGTCGTCGGTGGCCATGCTTGTCGAGCGCAAGCTGCTAGAAGAAGGCGTCGCCGCGTATGTCCTGGACGGCGACAACCTACGGCACGGATTGAACGCGGACTTGGGCTTCAGCATGGCCGATCGCGCGGAGAACCTGCGCCGGCTGGCCCATGTCGCGGTGCTGCTCGCGGATTGTGGTCATGTCGTCTTGGTTCCGGCGATCAGTCCGCTGGCCGAGCATCGTGAGTTAGCTCGCAAGGTGCACACCGATGCCGGATTCGACTTCGTCGAGGTGTTCTGTGACACCCCGCTGGCCGACTGCGAGCGGCGCGATCCCAAAGGTCTGTATGCGAAGGCGCGCGCGGGTGAGATCACCCATTTCACCGGGATAGACAGCCCCTACCAGCGCCCGAAGCATCCTGACCTGCGCCTCACGCCGGCACGTAGCCTCGACCAGCAAGCGCAAGACGTCATCGACTTGCTCGAGCTGCGGTCCTAGTTCGGTCGCCTCGGCGCGCCGGATTCCCCGGCTCTTTGCAGCAACGTCTGGCGTCGCGTCTGGTAGCGGGGGGTGGATGGCACAATCCTGAGCATGCGGATGTCGGCCAAAGCGGAATATGCGGTGCGCGCGATGGTTCAACTTGCGACAGCCGACAGCGGGACGGTGATCAAGACCGAGGACCTGGCGCAGGCTCAAGGCATACCGCCGCAGTTCCTCGTCGACATCCTGACCAACCTGCGGACCGACCGCCTGGTGCGCAGCCACCGCGGGCGCGACGGTGGCTATGAACTGGCGCGTCCCGGGACCGACATCAGCATCGCCGACGTGCTGCGCTGCATCGACGGGCCCCTGGCCAGCGTTCGTGACATCGGGCTGGGCGACCTGCCCTACTCCGGACCCACCACGGCGCTGACCGATGTCTGGCGGGCCCTGCGCGCCAGCATGCGATCAGTGTTGGAAGAGACGACGCTGGCCGATGTCGCCACGGGGGCGCTGCCCGGACACGTCGCGAAACTCGCCGACGCCTACCGGGCGCAGGAGCTAGAGCGGCACGGCTCGGCGCGCAGCGGCGACTAGGGCGTGTCTGCTTAATGTGAATGGTGTTTTGGCTGATGCTGTTTGGGTGATGCGGATGCATACGATTTCTGATGATTTGTGGTCGCTGATCGTGGCGGTGTTGCCTGCGGGGCGGCGGCGTGGCCGGCCGTGGAACGATCATCGACGTACTCTGGAGGGCATTATCTGGCGTTACCGTACGTGATCTCCGTGGTGTGACCTGCCCGAGCACTTCGGTCCCTGGCAATCGGTGGCCGAGAGGCATCTACGCTGGTCGGTCGATGGCATCTACGCGCGGATCTTCGCGGCGATCGCCTCTGACCTCGACGCCGAGGACGCCGACCTGGGCGCACTGTTGTCGGTCGATTCGACCAGTGTGCGCGCCCACCGACACGCAGCCGGAGCGCGCTCCGGGCGCCGCACAGGGGGATCTGTCGAATTACAAGAAATATCTCGATGAGCCCGATGACCACGCCATTGGGCGTTCCCGCGGCGGGCTGACTACCAAGATCCACGCCTTGACCGACCAGCTGTGCAGTCCGGTCACCCTGGCACTGTCGGCCGGTCAAGCCGGTGATAATCCGATGCTTTGGCCATTGCTGGCCGCCCGGTGCAGCAACTCAGACGCCCCGTTTCACCTGCTGGCGGACAAGGCGTACTCCCATGACTCGACGCGGGCACAGCTGCGCCGGCTCAAGATCGCCCATACCATCCCCGAGCGCAGCGACCAGATCACCCGCCGCAAAGCCAAAGGCCGCAACAGAGGACGGCCTCCGGGGTTCTCAGGCCGAATCTACAAGCACCGCAACACCGTCGAGCGAAGCTTCAACCGGCTCAAACACTGGCGCGCGGTCGCCACCTGCTACGACAAATACGCCCTGACCTACCTCGGCGGTGTCACCCTGGCCGCCATCATCACCTACCACCGCGTCCGCAATTAGCAGACAGGACCTAGGAGCCTGAGCCGTACGGTCGGGTGAGGATCTCCATCGAGTGCCCGGCCGGGTCGGGGAAATACACCCCACGACCCCCATCGCGGTGGTTGATTTCGCCGGGACGTCGGGCACCCGGGTCGGCCCAGTGCGGCAAGCCGCGAGGAGATCTTGCCGTAGATCTCAGTGAATTCCTGCTCGGAGACGAGGAACGCATAGTGCTGGGGGTGAATCTCCACGTCCTCGGGCACATCCGCGAAATCGAGGCTGGCGTCGTGCTCGAGCGCGACCACCAGGAAGGGGCCGAATGCCACTGGACTCGGCAGGTCCAACAGTTCTGCCAGAAACTCCGCGGATTTTCGCTTGTCGTGTGACGCGACAATGGTGTGGTTGAAGCTGATGGCCATCGTTACCCCTGTCCGTACCGAGCGTGCGTGTCGGCACATCGACACGCCGTCAACGCTGTCATTTCGCGCACGCTCGCAAGCCGCCCGGCCGGCTACTTGGGTGCGGTGAGTTCCAGAGCGATGTTGTCGGGATCGCGGAACTCCAGGATGTAGGACGGACCAATGTCCTTGACCGGCTCGTGGGCAATGCCGAGGTCATCCAGATGCGCTGCCGCACTATTTAGTTCGTCGATGCCGCCTACGCGGAAGGCGATGTGGTCCAGGCCGGCTCGATCCTCGTTGAAGCTGTCATTGGCGACCGGGCGCAACCCCAGTAGTGCCCCGCCGAGGTCGTAGATCACCCCGCCGTACAGAAACGCCAGCTGACGCCGTGTTGCCTCGCCGGCGTTCGCGGGAAGCTCGATCAGCACGGGCCACTCGAAGACGCTCTCGTAAAACTGCCGCGATCGCTCGATGTCGGTAACGGTGAGTCGGACGTGCCCAATTGATGTGCTCGATACACCCATCCAGCCCATGCTGCCAGAATCGCGATTGTGCAGATAGCTATGACGATGCCCGTAATGGAGCCCGATCTGGATGCGAATGTGCTGAAGAACTGGGCGCGTGCCGTCGACGAAGGCCCGTTCTCGTCGCTGTGCTGGGGCGAGCGGATCGCATTCGACAACCCCGACAGCTCGACCCTGCTCGGGGCATTGGCTGCCTGGACCGATCGGGTGCGGTTGGTGACGACCGTTATCGTGCCGCAGTTGCATTACCCGGTCATGCTGGCCAAAGCGCTGGCCACCGGCGACATGTTGAGCGGTGGGAGGTTGACCGTGGGAATCGGGGTGGGTGGTAGGCGTGAGGACTACCTCGCTGTCGGGGCTGACCCCAAGACCCAGACGATGGGCGCAATGGCAACGCGGGTGGCAGTCATGAAGCGGGTGTGGGCGGGCGAGCAGATGAGCGAGTCGGTGCGGCCCGTCGGACCCTTGCCGGTCCAGCCGGGAGGCCCGCCACTGTTTGTCGGCACCATCGGGCCCAAGACCCTGCGCAGTGCCGCACCCTGGTCCGACGGTCTGGCGGATACCACCCTGGACCTCGATGTCGCCAAGCAAAATGAGCTATTCGACGTCGCGCGGGCCGTATGGGCGCAGGCCGGCAAGCCCAAACCGCACCTGGCGACGTCGTTCTGGTTCGCCTTCGGGCCGCAGGCCGACGCGCGCGCACAGGTGCATCGGCATCTGCGGCGCTACATGAATTGGATCCCGGCCGAGTACGTCGATGCGATGGCGCCCACGACAGGCTGGGCGGGCAGCGAAGACGAGCTGCTTGCCGTGCTGCGACGGTTCGAAGAGGTCGGCACCGACGAAGTCCAGCTCATCCCGACGTCCTCTGACGTCGAGCAACTTCGACGGGCAATCGATGTGGTAGCGGGGTTCGGCGCGGCCTGAGTCCCGGGTCGGCGAGCGTCAGGTAGACCCTGGCTGTGGCGGGTGCGCGGGGATACGCTGTTTTTGCTCGCGGCGGCCCAGCCAGGAGGCTAGCGATGTCCTATTTCATTGCTGTACCGGACGAGTTGGCGCTGGCGGCAACGGAATTGGACAGCATCGGCACGACCTTCAGCGCTGCCAACGTGGCCGCGGTGCTCCCGACGACGGGGATACCGGCCGCCGGCGCAGATGACGTGTCCATGGCAATCGCGGCGTTGTTTGCCGGCCATGCGCAAGCCTATCAGGCGCTCAGCACCGCGGCGAGCACGTTTCATACCCAGTTCGTGCGGGCGCTGAACCTTTCCGGCGGCGCCTATGCGGCCGCCGATGCGGCCAATGCCTCGCCACTGCTAACCCTCGAGCAAGACCTGCTTGGCGTGCTCAATGCGCCCACCCAGGCGCTACTGGGACGTCCTCTGATCGGCGACGGCGCCGATGGGACGGCACCCGGGCAAGGCGGCGGCGCTGGGGGACTGTTGTACGGCAACGGCGGTAGCGGGGCGGCGGGCACAAACACCGGGGTGGCCGGGGGAGCCGGCGGGGACGCCGGGCTGATCGGCAACGGCGGCTCCGGTGGCGCCGGCGGCGGCGGTGCGGCCGGGGCGCCGGAGGCAACGGGGGCTGGTTGTTCGGCGCCGGTGGCAACGGCGGCCTCGGAGGAGCCGCCACCGGTCTCGGTCCCGGTGGCGCCGGTGGCGCTGGTGGCCATGGCGGCTGGCTGTACGGCAGTGGCGGCACGGGCGGTGACGGCGGGTTCGCCAAAGGCGGCAACGGCGGAGCCGGTGGCGCAGGCGGGGACGCCGGGCTGCTCGGCGCCGGCGGATCTGCTGGGACCGGTGGTGCGGGTGCGACGAGCGGTCCTGCCAGTTCGCACTTTGCCGGTGGCGCTGGCGGCGCCGGAGGCCACGGTGGGCTGCTCTATGGCGCCGGCGGGAACGGCGGATTCGGTGGGGACGGCGGGGTGGGCGGCGCCGGCGGAGCTGGTGGTGGCGGCGGGGCGGCCGGACTGGTGGGCGCCGGAGGCGCCGGCGGGAACGGCGGGGCCGGTCTGGGCGTCTTGGGTGAGGACGGCGGCAACGGTGGCGGCGGAGGCGCGGGCGGTCTGCTGGTGGGTGCCGGCGGGGCTGGAGGCGCTGGTGGCGACGGCGGGCGCCACCTCAGCATTTCCGTGGGGCCAGGTGGGTTCAGCGGCGATGGCGGGGCGGGTGGCACGGGTGGGTGGCTCTATGGCGACGGCGGCGGCGGCGGTGCCGGCGGATCCGGTGCGGACGGATTCGGGACGAGCGGTGGCACTGGCGGGTCCGGCGGGCGCGGTGGTGATGCCAGGCTGATCGGCCACGGTGGCGACGGTAGAGCCGGGGCGCCCGGCGGCAACAGCGCGCCGCCCGGCGACAGCGGGGTTGGCGGTGCCGGCGGAACGCTGTCCGGTACTCCCGGCGCTACCGGCGCATCGGGGTGAGAGCCGGTTCAGTTCGGTCGGTCCAGCGGGCCAACGTTGTCGACCGTCGCCACTTCTGGCCAGTGCCCATCGCCGCTGGCGGGCGGCTGGGGAGGCTGTCCCTTGCGCAACGTCGCCAACAGTTCGCGATACGGGCCGACGAGATAGGCGGTGTCTCCGGCCCGCAGCCGGGTGTCGCGGCGCGGATGCAACTGTGGCGGCTCGTCCGGACGGGTGATCGCAATGACGCGGGTTCCGGTGACAAGCTCACGCATTGACAGACCATCGAGTTCGCTTTGCGCTGACACGTGCATCCCACCCACCATGAATGAGCTTTGTCCTACCGAAAACGTGCCCAGCACCTGCAACCCCATCGCGGCGCCAATGAACCAGGGCGCGGCTAATTCGACGGTGGAGCGCACGCTCTCGAAGTCAAACCGCTGGGCAACCGCGCCTCCCAGCTCACGGTCATAGACGCGCAGGACAAGCGGGACATCGCGACGTTTGGCTTTCACCGTGCCCAACATTTCCCGCAGCACGATGCCGGTCTCGATATTGACCATGTCATCTTGGGTCAGTACCGCTATCGCGCGGGCGTGGGCGATGCAAGCCGATTCCAGCGTTTGCGGCAGCGTTGCGTCGCCGAAGATGACGGGCACGTCCAGCTCGGCCGCAGACTCCAGAAAGCGGCTGTTTTCGTCGAGCTCAATAACCGCGACGTCGTAACCGGCGGCGATCAGATCCCTGACCACCCGGATGCCGAATGAACCCAGTCCGACGACGATCATGTGGTTGCGCAGCTGGCGTACCCGCCGCCGGCCCGCTGAGCGGGTGAAGCGGCGCGACAGCAGCAGGTCGGCGATGAATGCCACCAGGATGGCGGTGGTGGTCACACCGGCGAACATCAACGTAATGCTGAATACTCGCAGCCAGGGGTGCTGGTGGGAGAAGCTGAAGTCGCCGTAGCCTACTGTCGCGATGGTCTCGGTGCTGAAGTACAGCGCATCGAGCCACGTCATCCCCGGTGGGTGGCGGTAGGCAAAGCGCAACAAGGTCGTCGATACGGCCAGCAGCGTCACCATCGCGGCCAAAGCCTTGAAGAACATCGGGTTGACGTCGTTGCGCAGCGTGCGTGCCGCATCGGAGATTTGTCGTAACCGCAGCAGCCGAAAGCGAGCCGAGGTTGGTCGGGGAACCTTGATGCCGTGGGCGGCTAGGTCTGCTGCGGTGCCGATCATCGCCGTCTCGTCGCCGGCATGGACCCGCAGGTCGCGCCCCGGGCAGGTCAATACCTCTCCGGGGGTGGGCGCGTTTTTCCCCGGACCACCGCCACGGGGGCCAGATCGCCGTAGATCTCACGAAGGGTCGCGTCTCGCGGTGCCTCCGCGCGCCAGACGACGAACTCGATGCCGGCGGCCTCGAACGGGTGCACGGTGCGGGCCAGACATGCCTCGACGACCGATGGCGCGGCAAGTTCGGCAACGTCAAGGATCGCACCCGGACCGTTGTCAGCGGCCATCGCTTCACGCAGCACATCGTTGGCCAATCGGGCCACCACTCGTACGTGTGGGTCGGCTCTTCTTGCCAACAATGCGATTTCGAGGTTTCGCGCGTCGTCGTCGCCGGCCCAGATGACCGCGATGGCCTGGGCGAGCTGGGCGTCATTGAGCTCGTCGCTGGCCAGCTTGAGGATGGTGACGCCGGCGCTGTTCAGCTCCTCGACAATCGTGTTCGCTAGCGCGTCGTCGCCGCTGACGATGATGTGACGGCGCATGCTCACTGGTCCCGCCGTGGTCCGGGATCGTCCGGCATAGGTACACCCACCTTTGTTGGTGCTCGCTGTTCGCGCTCACTTATGCGCACCGTACAGATTTCAACCAGACCGCACGGTTTGCGCAACCGCAACCGCAACCGCCGCTCAGAGACGGGCGCAACGTGCCGGCGCCGCCGGATCGGCGACGAGGGGGCCTTCTCGACCCCGCCTGGGTCCCACCCGATGCGGTTGCCGGCGCCACGAGTGTCGGTAGAGATACTGGCTGTGTGCCCTGCATCGAACCCGTCGCTTCCCGCGAGATCTACCGCAACCGCTGGATGGTGCTCCGTGAGGACGACATTCGCCGCCCGGACGGCAGTCCCGGCATCTACGGCGTGGTGGACAAACCGGCCTATGCGCTGGTTATCGCGCACGATGGGAACCGCTTCCGATTGGTCGAGCAGTTCCGCTATCCCGTCGGTGCGCGGCGGTGGGAGTTTCCGCAAGGGACCGCTCCCGACTTGTCGGACGTCGAGCCGGCCGAGCTGGCGGCGCGCGAACTGCGTGAGGAGACCGGACTACGAGCGGCGTCGTTTGTGTCGCTCGGTCAGCTCGATACCGCCCCGGGAATGACCAGCCAGCGCGGTTGGGTGTTCCTGGCTACCGGAATAACCGAGGGGAGTCGGAACGCGAGCACGAAGAACAGGACATGCGCAGTGCGTGGTTTGCGCGCGACGAAGTCGAGCAGATGATCCGCACCGGAGGGATCGTCGACTCCCAGTCGATCGCCGCCTACGGTATGTTCCTGCTGCATCGGGGATAGTCCTGCCGCCGGCGTCTGGCTGGCGGCGCAACCTCGTTGCGCCAACGCGATCGGAGTTGTCGCGTGCGTGCCCCACCCATCCGGCCGTAGTTGTTGCACACGATCGTGTCCCCGCTGAGATCGCACCGCGTCCTGTAAACCGGACCATGGACACGATGTGTGCGCGATCGAGGCTTCGCCTTCAGGTGTTAGGGGTGCTCGGCGGCATCGCGGCCGCGATGTTCGCGCTCCCGGCCACTCCGGCACACGCGGCCATGCCGGTGTGGAACGGGAAATACTCGCTCGTGCGCTACGCCGAACAAAAAGTCGGCACCAGCATGGCCGCCAGCCAGATGGAACCAACGTTTAGCGCCGACTACGTCTTTGTCACCGCCTGTTCGGGCGAACAGTGCGTTGCCACCGCCACCAACGGGCCTACCCCGAAGAATCCGACCTTGCCCCAGCCGTCCCGCTACTCCTGGGATGGGGCCAAGTGGGTGGAGCGCTTCGACTTTCAATGGGACTGCTACATGGGTGAAGGCGCTGCCAAGGTGTGGGCACCGGCGAGGTCGTGGGCCTATTACGCGCCTCAGCCGGACGGGTCGCTGCGCGGCACCTGGCACACCGACATTGTCGGCGGCCCATGCCAGGGCACGGTGCAAATGCCGGTAGCGGCGCTTCCCGCTGGATCGTGAGGACGTCGCTGCCCGTCGGAGTGGCAGTGATTCGCCATCCAGCGGCGACACGGTAATGGGCGTGGGGTGGGTGCAATATCGGGGTAACTGCCGGCGGCCGATACCCTTTTCGGCATGACCGTCGGTGCATCAGTCAAGCAGTCGCTCGAACAGTGGGACCGCAAAATGTGGGATGTGGCGATGCTTCACGCATGTAACGCCGTGGATGACACCAGCAGGAAGCGCTATCCCTCGCTCGGCGCCGGCACGCGCTTTCGGCGGGTGATCCGAGATGCGGTCGACATTTACGGTGTGATGGCCACCCCCGGGGTCGACCTGGAAAATACGCGCTTTCCGGTTGCGGTGAGATCGGACCTGACGCCCGAGATGCGCCCTGACATCGCGGACGTCCTGTAGGGGATTCACCGTTGGTTGCACGGACACGATGAGGAATCGGCTACCGGGTTCGAAGTATCTCCGTACGTGAACGGGAGTGCGGCACTGCGGGTCGCCAGTGACGGGAAGATCCAGCTACCGAAAACTGCCATCCTGGGGCTGTTGGCCATCGCGGTGTTTGCCCCGGAGAACAAGGGCGAAGTGATTCCCCCCGATTACCAGCTCAGCTGGTTTGATCATGTGTTCTTCGTCAGCGCGTGGTGGGGGTGGCAAGACCATTTCCGCGAGATCGTCAACGTGGACCGGTCATCGTTGGTCGCGCTCGACTTCGGCAACTCGTGGAGCGACTGGGCGCCGGTTGGGTAGCGCCAAGACCCCCCGCTGATCCGATCGGGGGTTGGTCAGCCTAGGCGCGGCCGGCCGGAGGCACCGCGCTGTGGCGGCCCAGGTCTCTGCGGTCCCTGGCCAACGACGCTGCGTTGGCTGGCGCGACCGTCGACGCTGCCGCCTGAGCGGCGGCCACTTGGCCGAACGCGGAGGACGGCGGCGCTAACGTCCCAGGTCTGTCGACGACCTCGGTTGCCCGGGCGGCTGCGCCGAGCACCATGGCCCGGTCGGATTCGTCGGCGAATTCACGTTGGGCCGCCCGCACCACCAGGGCGATCTGGGTCTGCACGGCGGCCCGGCGTGCGGGGTCCGCGCAGTTTTGGGCGACGGCGCTCAACAGCTGTAGCAGCGCCGTCAGCACCAGCGGTTCACGCACCCCGTAGCGGCGGATCTGAGAACATCCGACGTGCAGATAGGCGGCAAAATCCGGTCGGACCAGCCACAGCAGCAGCTCCCCGGCGCGATCGCGACGCACCGTGTCTCGCAGCGCACGGGACGCCAGCACCGATTCGACGGCCGAAAGGTGATGCACGACTTGGATTGCCGTGTACGGGTCGTTGACCGCTGGGGACAGGGCTCGCAGCGCGATGTCAACCAGCTGGCGCAGGCCAAACCGAACGTCCTGTTGCAGGGTGCGTTCGTAGCCGATGTGCAGGTGGCGTAAGCAGTCCTGCCGAAAGTTCGACCCCGCCGGGCTCGGCGGGCTGCCGCGGCGCCAGCACCAACCCAACAGGCCCCCGGCGGTGACGTAGTCGCCGACGAAAGTGACCAGCAGCACCGTGTGCCCACTGGCCGCCGCGGCCGCCACAATGTCGTGGGTGTCGACGATCTGCAGATAGCCCGATTGCGGGGCCAGCAGTGCAACCGCCTCAGTGGGAGGGGTTGGCGGTGTTTCCCTTCGACGATCCGGGGTGTCCGGGCGGGGATACAAGTCGTCAATCAGCCCCAGTGTTCGCTGCCCGACGTTGTCCATGATCGTGTCCAGCTGGATCGAATGCATGAGGTGGTGCAGGAAGTAGATGAGAGCCCCGATGCTGAGGAATGCCAGCGCCAGTGATCCGGTGACCGCGACCTTGGGAAGGAACGCGCTCCCGTCGGCGTGCTGGCCGACGGTGTGCAGCCCGCCAGTGCTGTAGGCGAAGGTGCAGGCGAAGATTGCCAGCACCATTTGGTTGGGCATGTCGCGCAGGAAGGTGCGCAGCAACCGCACCGAAAATTGGCTCGACGCGATCTGCAGGGACAGGACCGTCAGCGAGAAGACGATTCCGGTGGTGGTAAGCATCGTGGCGGACACCACGATCAGTACGCCGCGGGCATCGCCGGCCGTGCCCTGGAACATCAACTTGTCGATCAGTGAGTCAGGCTTGACGGGAATCAGGGACAGGATGGCGCCGGATCCCAGGCCGACCACCACGCCGACCAGCGGTAGCACCCAGACCGTGCCCTGCAGGTAGTCGAGTATTGCTTTGCGGCGGCTGATCAGGCTATTTGCGCTCACCGATCCAGCATGCACCCGTCCGATAGCTCACGTGGGAGGTTTGCCGGAGTCATATGGCCGCAACCGAGGGGGCGCACCGGCAGTTCGTTTCGCGAAAGCGCCCCGGTCTGGAATCGGGGCACGGGCCACGGTGACGGCCGGCTCGCTGGGCGGGTGGAGGTTGGGATTGCGGTCGACGGCGCAGACGAATGTGGGGACCCGTCGTCCGGGGTCCCCACACTGTGGTTGTTGCTAGCTCGAGGTGACGTATTCGGGGCAGTAGGCCGAAGCGGCGTCAATCGCGAACGTCTTGGCGCCCTTGGAGCTTGTCAATGGCCAAGTTGAAGTATCCGCTGGTGGCCAGATAGAAGTATCCACCCCGGGCGGTAGTTCCTAGGTTGGTGTGGGTTGCTCCTTCCGGTGCTGGGCGTCCTTCATGCGGTAGGAGTCGCCGTCGGTGATGACGAGGGTGGCGTGGTGTAGCAGGCGGTTGAGGATGCTGACTGCGGTGGTCTGCTCGGGCAGGAACCGGCCCCATTGTTCGAAGGGCCAGTGTGACCCGATGGCCAGGCTGCGGCGTTCGTAGGCGCCGGCGACCAAGCGGAACAGCAGTTGGGTACCGGTGTCATCGAGTGGGGCGAAGCCGAGTTCGTCCAAGATGATCAGGTCGACCCGCAGCAGCGATTCGATGATCTTGCCGACGGTGTTGTCGGCCAGGCCGCGGTAGAGGGTCTCGACGAGATCAGCGGCGGTGAAGTAGCGGACCCTGAGCCCGGCGTGGATCGCCGCGGTCCCCAACCCGATCAGGGTGTGGGATTTGCCGGTGCCGGCCGGGCCGATGATCGCCAGGTTCTGTTGGGCCCGTATCCATTCCAGACTTGACAGGTAGTCGAAAACCTTCGGCGGGATCGACGAGGCGGCCACGTCGAAGGACTCCAACGTTTTCGAGACGGGGAACGCGGCGGCCTTGAGCCGGTTGACGATGTTGGAGGCATCCCGGGCGGCCAGTTCGGTCTCGACGAGCGTGCGCAGCACTTCCTCAGGAGTCCAGCGTTGGGTCTTGGCGGTCAGCAAGACCTCGGTGCGCTGCGCCGCACCGCGGCCAACTTCAACCGCCGCAGCCCGGCATCCAGATCAGCGGCCAGCGGCGGCAACGACGGCGGCGCCACGGGTTCGACGGCAGTCGTTGGTGATGTCGTGGTCATGAGATCACCTCGTCATCGGCTCCGACGGGTCCGATCTTGTAGGCGTCCAGGGAACGCATCGGGGCGACCGGTAGGTCCAGAATCAGCGCATCCCCGGCAGGGCGGGGTTGTGGGGTTCCGGTGCCCGCGGCCAGGATGGAGCGCACGTCGGCGGCCCGGAACCGGCGAAACGCCACCGCCCGGTGCAGCGCCGCGATCAGCGCGTCGGTGCCGTGGGCGGCCCCCAGGGCGAGCAGGATCTCCAGCTCTGCGGCTAGGTCCTGTCTGCTAATTGCGGACGCGGTGGTAGGTGATGATGGCGGCCAGGGTGGCACCGCCGAGGTAGGTCAGGGCGTATTTGTCGTAGCAGGTGGCGACCGCGCGCCAGTGTTTGAGCCGGTTGAAGCTTCGCTCGACGGTGTTGCGGTGCTTGTAGATTCGGCCTGAGAACCCCGGAGGCCGTCCTCTGTTGCGGCCTTTGGCTTTGCGGCGGGTGATCTGGTCGCTGCGCTCGGGGATGGTATGGGCGATCTTGAGCCGGCGCAGCTGTGCCCGCGTCGAGTCATGGGAGTACGCCTTGTCCGCCAGCAGGTGAAACGGGGCGTCTGAGTTGCTGCACCGGGCGGCCAGCAGTGGCCAAAGCATCGGATTATCACCGGCTTGACCGGCCGACAGTGCCAGGGTGACCGGACTGCACAGCTGGTCGGTCAAGGCGTGGATCTTGGTAGTCAGCCCGCCGCGGGAACGCCCAATGGCGTGGTCATCGGGCTCATCGAGATATTTCTTGTAATTCGACAGATCCCCCTGTGCGGCGCCCGGGGCGCTCCGGCTGCGTGTTGGTGGGCGCGCACACTGGTCGAATCGACCGACAACAGTGCGCCCAGGTCGGCGTCCTCGGCGTCGAGGTCAGAGGCGATCGCCGCGAAGATCCGCGCGTAGATGCCATCGACCGACCAGCGTAGATGCCTCTCGGCCACTGATTGCCAGGGACCGAAGTGCTCGGGCAGGTCACGCCACGGAGATCCCGTACGGTAACGCCAGATAATGCCCTCCAGAGTATGTCGATGATCGTTCCACGGCCGGCCACGCCGCCGCCCCGCAGGCAACACCGCCACGATCAGCGACCACAAATCATCAGAAATCGCATGCGTCCGCATCACCCAAACAGCATCAGCCAAAACACCATTCACATTAAGCAGACACGCCCTAGGCGGGTGTTGCCGATCGCCGCGGCGCCGACGAGGAATGCCTCGGCGTCCGCGCCGAGGGCGCAGAACTGCTTCTCCACGCTGGTCTTGGGCCGCGGGCCCCGACTCGGTGCCAGCCTTGGCCCGTCGTAGTGCTCATCGAGGATCGACGCTGAGCCTGGGGCGACCAGTTCGTGTTCGGCCACGATCATCCCGGTAGCCGGTTCGACCAGGCAGACCGCGCCGTGATCGACCACCACCGCCACGGTGGTGCCGATCAGCCGGGTGGGTACCGAGTAGCGGGCCGAGCCGTAGCGCACACAGGAGAGTCGGTCGACCTTGTGCAGCACCGTGGGCGCCCCGATCTGTAAGCGCAACGATGGAAGTGGTTGCAGTACTTGGCGTTCGGAGACCAACCGTTCGTCGGGAATCGCCTGAATCTCCGAGTGCGCCAGGGCATTGACCTCGTCGCACCACGCCGCCGCAGCGGCGTTGGCGGCCCGGATGTCGATCGGCACGCCGTCGACAGCGGACTGGGTCAGCAGCGGCACCGCCAGGTCACGTTGGGCATAGCCGCACAGGTTCTCCACGATGCCCTTGGATTGTGGGTCGTTGGCGTGACAGAAGTCCGGGGCGAACCCGTAATGGGTGGCCAGTCGGATGTAATCCGGGGTCGGGACGACCACATTGGCGACTACCCCGCCTTTGAGGCAGGCCATCCGATCAGCCAGCACCCACGCCGGGACCCCGCCGATCGCCGACAGGGTTTCGGCGATCAACGCCAGCGTGGTCGAGGCCTTCTGGTCGGCGGCGAAACGCACGAATCGCCACCGGGAGAATGCCAGCACCGCGCAGAACAGGAACAATCCCGGTGCCGCTTGGGCCCAGTCGATCACCAGGTACTGCCCTGGTGACCATACCGCTGGACGGCGCCCGCAGTGATTGGCGCTGCGCCACAACGTCTTCGCCTCGGCAACAAGACGCCGGAAGTTGCGATCCGAGCCTTGGTAGCCTGCGGTGCGGGCGATCGGCAGCAGCCGCTTGGCCGAGATCCGGCCTCCAGATTTCTCGACACGTTCGGCGACCAGCTCGGCCACCGAATCGTAGTTGTGCCCTCGTTCGGCCCGCCGTGCCGGCGGTATGCCGGCCTGGTCGGCCTCGAATTTGTCGATGATCTTCTTGACGGTGCGATGCGTGGTGCCGCACGCGTCGGCGGCGGCCCGGTACGACCCGAGCTGTTGATCGGCAGAAATGATGTCCATGCGGTCCTTCACAGACTTCAATGGAACTCCCCGGTGGTGATGGCCATTGGTTGGCGCCTTCACCGTCACCATCGGGGCCCACAGTTCCTGATCGACACGACGAACACGGGGTGGATACTTTTATCTGGCCAAAACTGGATACCTCGACTTGGCCACCAGTGGCTACTTTTTCATGGCCACGGACACGTGTCGTCGGTGACCGCTTCGGCGCGCCAATATTTGGCGGCCCACGAAGGCGCCAACCAGGTAGTCATGGCTGCCTATGGGCAACCGTATGCACCAGCAGCTGCCAGCCTGCGCAGCTATTTCACGGCGCATCCGCAGGAGTACCACGACCTGCGTGCCATTCTGGCGCCAGTCGGTGATACCGAGCGCCAATGCGATGTGGCGGCGCTGCCGCCGGATCTCGAATCGGCCTACCACGAATTCATGGCTGGTTGATCCGGGTGCTCAACGATGGCAGGTGCCCCTCCGTGCGGAGAGCACCTGCCACCATCCGGGCGCTACGTGTGTCGGAGCACGGCACCGATGGGGCTCAGTGGTTGCGCAGCTTGCTGATCAACTCGTCTTTTGTCAGGCTCGAATACCTGGACATGCCAAGCTCTTTGGCTCGTTTCTTCAGTTCTGGCACCGTCCAGTCCGGATAGGGCCCGGCCTTGCCGCCTTTACGGCCCACCGAGGAAGTACCCTGGGCAGCTGCAGCATTGGAAATCCGCGCTGCCTTTTCCTTGGAGCTGCCTTCTTTACGCAGATCCTGGTATAGCTTCTCGTTCTTGATCGAGGGGTTCGGCATGATCACCTCCTTGGCATGATGGGACTCCCATCCGAGGATGCCCGAGCCTGACGGTGGTCAAACCGGTGCCTGGTTGGTGTCGATCGATCACGTGGTGGTTAGTCAGCCCGCCTCTGGTGAATCATCACCACGGTCGCGCCAACCGGCGTTACCGTGACTTGCTGGCCGCAGGCTAATTCACCGGCCGCCGGCTTTGACTTCGCTTTTCATCTGGCGGAACAGGTCCACGTAATAGGGCAGGCATTCTTTGAGCGCCTGTTCGGTGGTGAACTTGGGTTCATAACCGAGGTCGCGGCGGGCCTTGTCGACTGAGAAATAGTTGTCCAGGTACAGCCGTTCCACGGCCAGTGGCTCCAGCAGCGGCGCGGGCAATCCGAACCGGAAGTGCAGTCGTTGCCAACCAGTCATCGCCCGGTGCACCATCGGGCCGGAAACCCTTACTCGGGGCCATTTTTCCCCGCACGCTTCCACCACGGGCCGGGCGAACTCGAACATGTTGATCGGCTCTGCGTCGTTGATGAAGTAGGCCTGACCGGGTGCGCTGCCGCCGGGCACCAAATGCTGGGCCGCCAGAATGAAACCGTGAATCAGGTTGTCTACGTAGGAGTTATCCAGCAGTGCTGACTTGGGCCCAACCAGCACCTTGACGTGGCCCTTGATCACGCTTTCGAACAACTTGCGGAACATCAGCTGATCGCCCGTTCCCCAGATTCCACTAGGACGGATTGCGCAGGTGAGCATTTCATTGTTGGCGTTCTGCGACAACACGAATTTCTCTGCAACCACCTTGGTTTCGGTGTAGAGGTCATTGAACCGATTGGTGTAGGGTAGCTTTTCGTCGCCGCCGGCGATGATTTGCCCGCCCACCACCACGCTGTTCGAGGAGGTGTAGACGAACCGCTTCACCCCGGCCTGCTGCCCCTCGCGCACCAGATTCTCGGTACCGCCGACGTTGACCGAGAAACTGCGCTTGCGGTACTCGTCGGTCACCGATGCGCCGCCCATCAGCTCGATGATGGCCGCGGTGTGAAAGATCGTGTCGACGCCGTCGACCGCTGTGGCGCAGGTGGCCGCGTCGGTGATGTCCCCCTGTAGCACCTCCAACTGCGGATGCGGGGGCAGTGGCGAGGGCGCGCGGTCGAACGAACGCACGTGATGTCCACGGTCGAGCAGCGTGGTCACCAGGTTGGACCCGACAAATCCTGAGCCACCGGTAACCAGGACACGGCCGAGTTCGGTTGTCAGTGATGCATCACCCATGGGCCGAAGCATAACTAAAACGTGTTCCAGTTTGGAATATGGTTCGATACCCAATACTGGCCAAGATCAGTCCTGCTCGGCCTCGCTGGCGGCCAGCGCATCGGCCACCCGCTGACGTGCGCCAGCTAAGTGTTCCTCGCACCTTTTTGCGAGTACCTCGCCTCTTTCCCATAGCTTCAGCGACGTATCGAGGTCCAGTCCGCCCTGTTCGAGGAGGCGCACGACTTCGATCAGTTCGTCGCGACACGCCTCGTAGCCGAGCTGGCTAATGGGTGTAACCGAGTCGGTTTCCCCGCTGTGGTCGTCAAGCTCCATCAACACGTCCCTCGCTTACCGCGGTAACGGCACCGTCGCCTACCCGCACTCGTAGTCTGGTGCCCGCGGGCGCGCCATCGACCGACCGCAGCACTTCCATTGGTTGACCGGCGGCTGAAACCGTCTGCACCACCGCGTATCCGCGGGCCAGTGTGGCCGCCGGACCCAAGGTGGCCAGCCGCGCACCCAGGTGGCCGATGTTTTCGGTTTCGGTGCTGATCAGCCGGCTGACATCACGCCGAAGCGCTGACCGGGCCCGCTGGATTTCATCGGAGCGGGTGATCAGCGCCTTGAGCGGGTCGGCAAGAACGGGGCGGCTGCGCAACTGGGTCAACGCCCGCTGCTCCCGAGAAACCCAATTGCGCAGCGCTTGTGCACTGCGCTGGCGCAGGTCCGCGACCAGGCGTTGCTCGGCGGCAGTGTCGGGGACGGCCTTCTTGGCCGCGTCGGTCGGGGTGGCCGCGCGCAGATCGGCGACCAGGTCGCACAGCGGATTATCGGGTTCGTGGCCGACCGCACTGATCACGGGTGTGCGGCACGCCGCGATCGCGCGGCACAGTGTCTCGTCGGAAAACGGCAGGAGATCCTCGACGCTGCCGCCACCCCGGGCCACCACGATCACATCGACTTCCAGGTCTGAATCGAGCTCACGGAGCGCTTCGACGATCTGAACGACGGCATTGGGCCCCTGCACGGCGGTGTTGCGGACGGTGAATCGCACTGCGGGCCAGCGCGTCGCGGCAACCGTCGTCACGTCACGCTCGGCGGCGCTGGCTCTGCCGGTGATCAGGCCGACAGTGTTGGGCAAGAAAGGAATTGGCCGCTTGAGGCGCGGATCGAAGAGTCCTTCGGCGTCCAGCAGCCGGCGCAGCCGTTCGATCCGGGCTAGCAGCTCACCCACCCCGACAGCGCGAATCTCGTTGAGTCGCAGCGAAAATGTGCCACGCCCGGTGTAGAACGAGGGCTTTCCGCAGACCACCACCTGGGTGCCTTCGGTCAATTTCACCGGTGCGCTCAGTACCAGGTCGCGCGGGCATGTGACGGTCAGCGACATGTCCGCCGCGGGATCGCGCAGCACCATGAACACCGTCTTGGAGTTGGGTCGTATCGTGATCTGGGCTAGTTGCCCCTCAACCCAGACCGTTCCCAACCTGTCGATCCAGCCGGCGACCCGGATGGCCACCGCGCGTACCGGGAACGGGTTCTCGGCCGAATTCGATGCTGTGGCTGGGCTCACTTGGCGGTCGTGCGGGTGATCCTGTTGGCGAGCAGCGTCTGGAACGGGGCACGAGCCTTGGTGGCCTGCTCATAGGCCAGCAGGGCCTCCAGATCCTCGACACTGAGCGACGCAAGCCGGGCCCGAAGCTGGGCCAGGGTCAATGACGCATAGTCGAGTTTGCCGGCGACTGCAGGTATCTCGGTGCTCGGCTTGGCGGCCGACTTCGGCTGCCTGGCCGGGGCCTTGCGGACCGGCGGGCTGGTTTCCCGGGATACGGCGGGGTCCGACACCGAATACAACGCGAACCGTCCCTCGGTGCGACGATCGGCGTCCATGCTGTCGGCCAATGCCGTGGCGGACCCTTCCAAGGCGTTTGCATCATCCGGCAAGTCCTCGTCGAAGGTCGCCCACGCGGCCTGTTCGTCCTTCGGCGGAAACAGTGACTCCAGGGTGGAATCGCCCTTGATGACCAACTCGGCCAGGTTCTGTTGAAACAGCATCACCAGGTGCGCCGCCTGGCTGGCCAATGTCATCGGGTACATCAGGATGGTCCGCGGCAGCTTCATGGTCTCCTCGACGGCGACTGTTGCCGCGCCGACAATTAGCCGAACCCCATACGGTGCAGTTGCCATGGGTCCAAGACTGCCTCAAGCGGCGGCGAAGTCCAAGCTAGCCGCGGTGGGACGAGCGCAAATGGTCGGGAACGTGATGCATCAAGTCAAGATGCCTGCGAAACCTGGTTCATGCATCAGGTAAGGAATGCCCGCGAAATCGGGGTCAGGTGGTGGTCTTGCTTTTGATGCGGATGCCGGCTTTGAGGGCGGGTAGAGCGGCGGGTATGGCGGCGAGGTAGAGCTGTTCGGTCTTGTCTTTGGCGAGTCTGAGCAGGGCGGCTTGCAGGTCGGCGATCTGGCGGGCGATCGCGGCGGGGTTGAGGCTGTTGCGGTAGGTGAGCAGCTCTGTTTGTTGGGCCGCTGAGAGGACTCCGGCGGCCAGCAGCCGGTCCAGGGGTCTGGGGCTTGTCGTAGAGCCGGCGGCGGTGACCGTCGCGGCTGCAGCCGTAGCTGATGGGTTTGATGGTGGGGGTCAGGTAGTTGAGCCGGTCGTTGACCAGGTGCCACAGCCGGTTGAGCACGGCGCGTTCTTCGTCGGTGTCGTAGCGGTAGTAGAACCCGTAGCGACGCACGAGGTGGTTGTTTTTGGACTCGATGGTGGCCTGGTCGTTCTTCTTGTAGGGTCGTGAGCGGGTGAAGAAGATCTCCATGTCCGCGGCCCACTTGATGACCGCCTTATTGAGGAATTCGGTGCCGTTGTCGAAGTCCAAACCCGTTACCTTATAGGGGATTTTAGTAATTCCGGTTTTGAGGGCGCCCAGGATGTGGGGGTGGGCGTTGTTGCGCACCGTGCGGGTGAACACCCAGCCGATGTGCATGTCGGTGAGGTTGACCGTGCGGGCGAACTCACCTTTCAGTGTCGGGCCGCAGTGCGCCACGGTGTCGCCTTCGAAGAACCCCGGAGATTCTTCGGCCTCATCGCCTGCTTTGCAGATGGTGATCGAGGACCGCAGCAGCGGGAGGGTTTCGTCGTCGACACACCCGAGATCTGGTCGCGGGCCTTGGCGCCGCGCAGGTAGCGGTCGATCGTGGCGCTGCTCATCGCCAACAGCTCGGCACGCACCGCCGGGCCGTAACGGTCACGGCCGTCCACCAGTTCGCCGTGGCGTTCTAGGGCGTGTCTGCTTAATGTGAATGGTGTTTTGGCTGATGCTGTTTGGGTGATGCGGATGCATGCGATTTCTGATGATTTGTGGTCGCTGATCGTGGCGGTGTTGCCTGCGGGGCGGCGGCGTGGCCGGCCGTGGAACGATCATCGACGTACTCTGGAGGGCATTATCTGGCGTTACCGTACGGGATCTCCGTGGTGTGACCTGCCCGAGCACTTCGGTCCCTGGCAATCGGTGGCCGAGAGGCATCTACGCTGGTCGGTCGATGGCATCTACGCGCGGATCTTCGCGGCGATCGCCTCTGACCTCGACGCCGAGGACGCCGACCTGGGCGCACTGTTGTCGGTCGATTCGACCAGTGTGCGCGCCCACCGACACGCAGCCGGAGCGCGCTCCGGGCGCCGCACAGGGGGATCTGTCGAATTACAAGAAATATCTCGATGAGCCCGATGACCACGCCATTGGGCGTTCCCGCGGCGGGCTGACTACCAAGATCCACGCCTTGACCGACCAGCTGTGCAGTCCGGTCACCCTGGCACTGTCGGCCGGTCAAGCCGGTGATAATCCGATGCTTTGGCCATTGCTGGCCGCCCGGTGCAGCAACTCATACGCCCCGTTTCACCTGCTGGCGGACAAGGCGTACTCCTATGACTCGACGCGGGCACAGCTGCGCCGGCTCAAGATCGCCCATACCATCCCCGAGCGCAGCGACCAGATCACCCGCCGCAAAGCCAAAGGCCGCAACAGAGGACGGCCTCCGGGGTTCTCAGGCCGAATCTACAAGCACCGCAACACCGTCGAGCGAAGCTTCAACGGGCTCAAACACTGGCGCGCGGTCGCCACCTGCTACGACAAATACGCCCTGACCTACCTCGGCGGTGCCACCCTGGCCGCCATCATCACCTACCACCGCGTCCGCAATTAGCAGACAGGACCTAGAGCATCCAACTGAAGTGCCATGGAAGCGGCCAGGTACCGGCCGCACTGCCCGCCTGAGGCCGCCCACACCTTCTGCAACACCTTGAGCGCATCCTAGGAGTACTTCGGATTGCGTTGCCGGCGAGTCCGTTTGGCGACCTGCCGACCCGCTCCCGGCGGCGCGGCCGCCGCCCTCAACCGCCGCCGGGCGTTGTCACGCGACCAGCCGGTGACCGCCACCACCTGATCCAGAATCTGCCCCTTGTCCGCCTTCGGTGCCCCCACATACGCCCTGGCGAACTTCGCGGTGATCTCGGCCCGAGACGACATCGACAGCCCACTTCCCATGCCTGCTGAGGATCGACCGTTTCGCGGGCATTTTTACGTGATGCACCGAGGGCGCTTCACGGGCATTTTTCGTGATGCTTGCCGGGGAATGGCCTAGCCGTGGCGGCAGAAAGTACCCTGAATGGCATGGTGCCGACTATCGACATGGGAATTCCCGGTGCCTCGAGTTCGGTAGCGCACGTCCCGACCCTTAGACGGGTGCTATTGGCCGAGCCGCGAGGTTACTGTGCGGGCGTGGATCGCGCCGTGGAGACGGTCGAGCGAGCGCTGGAAAAGCACGGTCCGCCCGTCTACGTGCGTCACGAGATCGTGCACAACCGCCACGTGGTGGACACCCTGGCCAAGGCGGGTGCGGTATTCGTCGAGGAGACCGATCAGGTTCCCGAGGGAGCCATCGTGGTATTCTCTGCCCACGGCGTCGCCCCGGCGATCTACGCGGCAGCCGCCGAACGCAACCTGCAGACCATCGACGCCACCTGCCCGCTGGTCACCAAGGTGCACAACGAGGCCAGGCGGTTCGCCCGTAACGACTACGACATCCTGCTGATTGGTCATGAGGGCCATGAGGAGGTCGTCGGAACTGCCGGTGAGGCTCCCGAACACGTACAGCTCGTCGACGGGCTCGACGGCGCCGAGCGGGTGACGATCCGCGACGAGGACAAGGTGGTCTGGCTCTCGCAAACCACGTTGTCAGTGGACGAGACCATGGAGATTGTCGCGCGACTGCGCCAACGCTTCCCCAAGCTGCAGGATCCGCCCAGCGACGACATCTGCTATGCGACCCAGAACCGCCAGGTCGCGGTCAAGGCGATGGCACCCGAATGCGACCTCGTGCTGGTCGTCGGCTCGCGCAATTCGTCGAACTCGGTACGGCTGGTCGAGGTGGCGTTGGGTGCGGGCGCCCAAGCCGCCTACCTGGTGGACTGGGCCGACGACATCGATCAGTCGTGGCTGCAAGGTGTCACCACGGTCGGCGTGACGTCGGGGGCTTCAGTCCCCGAGGTGCTGGTACGTGGTGTGCTGGAACGGCTGGCCGAGAGCGGTTACGACATGGTGCAGCCGGTGACCACGGCCAACGAGACATTGGTATTCGCCCTGCCCCGGGAAATCCGGCCGGCGCGCTAGCGATTCCGCCGCGTTACGGCGTCAGACGTCGTACTCCCAGGATTCGGCCTGGGGCCGGCGCGGTGCGCGGGGACGACTCCGGCGATCCGGGCGAGGCTCGTCGCGGTATTGATCGCGGCCCTCGTCGCGGGGCGCCGCCCCGCGGTAGCGGACCTGCGAGATCGGGTGGTGTTTCGGGTTGGCGTTGTTGGGCCCGCCGGTGCTGCCGCGCCGGCGTGGGGGCCCGAAGGGTTCAAACGGCTCATAGGGCTCGTAGCGGCCGGCCCGGCGTTCATACCGATCTAAGGACTCCGGGGCCTCGGGTGGCTCGTATCCGCTGTAGGGATCGAAGCGACTTGTGCGGGGCGCGGGCCGCTCGTAGGACTCGTACGGGTTGCGCCGCGTGTGCGGATCACGCCGCGGCTGGCGCGGCGGCGTGGCGCGCAAGTCCGAGTCACCCGGTGGGCGGGGCCGGCGACGCGCCCGCCGGGGCGGTTCGGCCGCGTCGTTGTCGGGAGGGGGTGTCGGACGGCGGCGCCGCGGACGTTCGGCACCCGGGTCCGGCTGATCTTCTACCGGTGGTTGGGTGCGTCGCGAACGGGTGCGGTCGGTGCGCCGGGTGGTGGACCGATTGCCCGGGGTGGAGCTGCGGCCGCTTCTCGACGACCGTCTGCCCGCTTCGGGTGCTGGCGGGGCCGCATCGGCCACGTCGTCGGGGTCGTCGGAGTCACCGCCCAGCAGGGCACTCAATTTTTCGGCGAGGCTGTGCAAAATCGGCGTTCGTGTGGCGGTGGTGGGCTCGCCGTCGTCACCGGTGGCCAGCGCGCTCGTTCGTTGCGCCATCCCGATGTACCACCTGATCAAGCCGATCAGCAGCACCGTACCGGCGGTGCCCAGCATCAATGGGAAACGTTCGATCAGCGGATAGCCGCAATTGATCAGGAGGTCCTTGAACTTGCCGATCTTGGCGGAGTGGAACAACCAGTAGGCACCGGGCACCGTGATGAAGAGGATTAACGGCGGCTGGATGACCGCGGTGAATACGCCCGATTGGCGGACCGCCAGCACCGCGGCGATGCAGCCCACGATGTAGAAGCCGGCGAAAACGTGTGTCAGATCCTTGTGGCCGGCGTCGAACGCGTACCCGAGTGCCGTCGTGCTGACGGCGATGAGAACCGCGCCCCACCACGGAGCACCTGGAATATTGGGAACGATTGAGCGGTGGCTTGGTGGCACCGCTGTTCTCGCCCGGTCCGCTGACACATCTAGACCGTACCGGCAATGCGCCCAAAGGCCCGTAAATACCTGGACAGTAGTCACGGGCGTGCCCCCGGCATCCGCTACGGGGATGGGCGCCCATAAGCCTAGATCGCGGCACCTTAGACTTGGCTCCCTGTGAGCTTGAGCCTGGGAATCGTGGGCCTGCCAAATGTGGGCAAGTCGACACTCTTCAACGCGCTGACACGCAACGACGTGTTGGCAGCCAACTATCCGTTCGCCACCATCGAGCCCAACGAGGGGGTCGTTTCGCTGCCGGACCCGCGACTTGACAAGTTGGCGGAGCTTTTCGGATCGGAACGTATCGTCGCGGCACCGGTGACCTTCGTCGACATCGCCGGACTGGTCAAGGGAGCGTCGGAGGGCGCTGGACTGGGCAACAAGTTCCTGGCGCACATTCGCGAGTGCGACGCGATCTGCCAGGTGGTGCGGGTGTTCCACGACGACGACGTGACCCACGTGTCCGGCCGGGTCGATCCCCGGTCCGATATCGAAGTCGTCGAGACCGAGCTGATCCTGGCCGACATGCAAACCCTCGAACGTGCCGTGCCCAGGCTGGAGAAGGAAGCTCGCAACAACAAGGAGCGCAAGCCCGTCCACGAAGCGGCGCTGGCGGCCCAGGAGGTGCTCGACAGTGGCAAGACACTGTTCGCCGCCGGCATGGACACTTCCTTGCTGCGTGAACTGAACCTGCTGACCACCAAGCCGTTCCTGTACGTGTTCAACGCCGACGAGTCGGTGCTCACTGATGCCGCGCGGGTCGCCCAGCTGCGTGAACTGGTCGCGCCGGCGGACGCCGTCTTCCTGGACGCGGCGATCGAGGCGGAGCTGGTCGAGCTCGACGAGGAATCAGCCGCCGAACTGCTGGAGTCGATCGGACAAACCGAGCGTGGCCTGGACGCGCTGGCCCGCGCCGGCTTCCACACCCTCAACCTGCAGACCTACCTGACGGTGGGGCCCAAGGAGGCCAGGGCCTGGACCATCCACCGCGGCGACACCGCGCCCAAGGCGGCCGGGGTGATCCATACCGACTTTGAAAAGGGCTTTATCAAGGCGGAGATCGTTTCCTTCGACGACCTGTTGGCCGCCGGGTCGATGGCCGCGGCCAAAGCCGCCGGCAAGGTCCGGATGGAGGGCAAGGACTACGTCATGGCCGATGGCGACGTGGTCGAGTTCCGTTTCCAGACCAGCTCCGGCGGTAAGGCAGCAGGGCGCTAGCGCGGATTCGGTCCGAAGATCCGAGGTTAGGAATCCGGCGCCGGTCAGTGTGCTCGTGGCAGGACAGGCGCGCTCGGATGACTGTTCGGGTGCGGGCCGGTCGACGCGATTTTCTGCACCGCACTGTGACCGGACGCAACCGGGGATTTGCCCAAAGGCAGCCGCGATCATGCTTTTTCTTGGCGGGCGCAGCGTCGCATATTTGTCGGGGTACGGCAATTATGAAATGGGATTCTGAAATTGTTCGGTGCGGTGTCGATTCAATTATTCCTGCTACTATGATCGTGGACATCGATGATATCGACCGAGTCATTCGATTTTGATTTCTGCGATCAGAGCGCCGTTAGGTTTGCGCCGTGAGTGGTCACACCCGGTCGTGAATATCGGCGTGATTGGCGCGCCGTCGCATTAGGGCGTGTCTGCTTAATGTGAATGGTGTTTTGGCTGATGCTGTTTGGGTGATGCGGACGCATGCGATTTCTGATGATTTGTGGTCGCTGATCGTGGCGGTGTTGCCTGCGGGGCGGCGGCGTGGCCGGCCGTGGAACGATCATCGACGTACTCTGGAGGGCATTATCTGGCGTTACCGTACGGGATCTCCGTGGTGTGACCTGCCCGAGCACTTCGGTCCCTGGCAATCGGTGGCCGAGAGGCATCTACGCTGGTCGGTCGATGGCATCTACGCGCGGATCTTCGCGGCGATCGCCTCTGACCTCGACGCCGAGGACGCCGACCTGGGCGCACTGTTGTCGGTCGATTCGACCAGTGTGCGCGCCCACCGACACGCAGCCGGAGCGCGCCCGGGCGCCGCACAGGGGGATCTGTCGAATTACAAGAAATATCTCGATGAGCCCGATGACCACGCCATTGGGCGTTCCCGCGGCGGGCTGACTACCAAGATCCACGCCTTGACCGACCAGCTGTGCAGTCCGGTCACCCTGGCACTGTCGGCCGGTCAAGCCGGTGATAATCCGATGCTTTGGCCATTGCTGGCCGCCCGGTGCAGCAACTCATACGCCCCGTTTCACCTGCTGGCGGACAAGGCGTACTCCTATGACTCGACGCGGGCACAGCTGCGCCGGCTCAAGATCGCCCATACCATCCCCGAGCGCAGCGACCAGATCACCCGCCGCAAAGCCAAAGGCCGCAACGGAGGACGGCCTCCGGGGTTCTCAGGCCGAATCTACAAGCACCGCAACACCGTCGAGCGAAGCTTCAACCGGCTCAAACACTGGCGCGCGGTCGCCACCTGCTACGACAAATACGCCCTGACCTACCTCGGCGGTGTCACCCTGGCCGCCATCATCACCTACCACCGCGTCCGCAATTAGCAGACAGGACCTAGACGGAATTCGCTCGGTAGTGAACGTACAGAAGGGATTCGGCAATGGCTGAACCACTGGCCGTCGATCCGGCTGGCTTAGGTGCTGCGGGGACAAGACTGCGCGGCCTCGTTTTTCCGACGCCGCCGGCGCCGATTATCGCGGCTGGAACGGATGCGCTATCGGTCGCGATCAATACGGCGATGCCCAACATCGAATCATCGGTGACCGACTTACTGCCCAGCGCAAAAGCTGACATGGCAAATACTGCGTCGAGCATGGCCACCGCGGCCGACATTTACACGAAGGTCGATGAGTCGCTCGGCGAAAATCTAAGCCAGCATCAATTCCGCGGCTCGGCCCCAATTCTGACCGGCAGCACGGTCACAGATCAGGCAGGTCAGTTCGTTCAGTCGATGGCCACGTCTGCTTGGCAGTGGGCGGACCGCGCACGGCAGGGCGTAGAGACGCTGATCGATCAGCTGTCACCACAGATTTCCGAGGTGGCCGCACAGGTCGCCGAGGCCGGCCCGCAACTCGCTCAACTGGGGTCGCAAGCCGCTTTCGTAGCGCAGTACGCGTCTCCGATGGCGCAATCCATCGGTCAAAGTACGCAACAAATCGTCTCGACGGCATCACAGGCCGGCGGTGCCGCACCGGCGCAACACGGGTTGCTGGTCGACGACACGAAAAACGATGACGCCGACGACGAGCGCGACGCCAAGGCCGGGGCGGACGGCGCTGGCGCGGCACCCGGCTCCCAGACTCTGGGTGGTGCCCCGATCGAGGGCGGAACCGGCACGACCGCCGACAATCAGTCGGCAGGTCCCGACGTCACGGTGCTCTGAGCTTCGCGGTCGGTCTCACGCCGCGTTGCACAGGGCGCTGCCGAGCAGCCCGGCGACGTGTTGCCAGTACAGCCAGTCGGCGATGGCGGCACGCGCGGTGTCGGGATCGGCCGCGCAGTGTGCCAGGTGCAGGGCGAGTTCCTGCGCGTGCGCGGCATAGGCTGAAAGGCCCTCAGATGTGCGGCCTCGCGGCCAGCGGCGCTGCTGGCCATGGGTGCCGTCACCTCGAACCACAACATCCCGTCCTGATCTGCCGGGACATCCGCGGCAACCGGGGCTGGCGGCAACAGCTTGATCAAACTCGGATCTTTGGTGTCGGACAGCCGAGCCGCGGCGGCAGGATTGACCACCTCCAGCCGGGACCGGCCGGTCATTTTGCCGCTCTCCGGGATGTCGTCGGGCTCCAGGATGATTTTGGCGACCCCGGGATCGCAGTCGGCCAGCTGCTCCGCGGTGCCGATCACCGCGGGCAGCGTGGTGTCATGGTGGGTTGCCCAGGCCTGCACGGCCAGCAGCGGATAGGTAGCACAGCGCGCCCGCTCGCCGGCGGGGATGGCGTGATCGGCGCTGGCCATCTGCACGACGTCGGGCAGTTCGACCCGGTCCGGGATAAAGGCCAGCCCATAGCTGTTGGCTACCGAGATCTGGCCGTCGACGGTCACCGCGGTGATCCAGAAGAACCCGAAATCGTGGTCGGCGCCGCCGCCGGGCGCGTTGAGTGCCGCCGCGATCCGGCGCGCCAAGCGCAGCGCATCATCCCGGTCCTTACCGCGGGTGGTGAAGCCTGCGGCCACGGCATCGCGCGCCGCCCGGGCCGCCGCAACCGGGACCATCGGTCCCGCCATGGGCGCATCGTTTGACTCGCGCTGATCGGTGCCATTGGTGTGATCGGTCGCCCACGACCCTGCGGCTGACGCGCCATACGCGGACGCTCGGGGGGCCGCTGCGCGCCCCCGGACCGACCCGCCCAACCGGGGTGTTCCAGCCGGAACTCGTGACCGCGCGCCCCACCCCGTGGCCGGGCCTGCGCTGCCCGAATCCGCGGTCGCGCCGAATCCGGCCCCGCTCGGTGCTGCGCCGGCCACCCGCGCGGGCGCCATGCCGGTCATTGCGGCGGGCGCAACACCAACCCCCGATTGATCGCCGGACTGTGACGGATCTGCCTGCGCCGGCTGATCGGTAAGCCCACCCGTGACGGGCGTCTGATCGGTCGACGTCGCAGGTCTGAGCGCAGCTGCCGGTACGGCTTGCCGGCTCGGAGCCGGACGCGGGGTGGCTGCGGGGATCGGTGACGCCGCGATCGGTACCGCCCCCAAAGTAGGCGGTGCCGCAGTACCGGGTCTGACCGGCGCGACCGGCCGGACCGGACTCGCAGCCCCTTCCGGTGCCGGGTTCGCCCCGATACCGGGGGTGGCCAGCGGCGGTTCCGTCGGTGCCGGTGCGCCCAGCGGCGGTGTCTCCGGGAGCGCACTCACTGGCGGTGTGTCCGGCAGTGGTGGTGGCGTCTTCTGAACCAGCAGCTGGTCGAGGGCGTTCTTCGGCGCCTTCCAATGCTTGAACTCCAGCACCTGCTCAGCGGTGCTGGAAACGACGCCGACATTGGCCGCATGCGCCACACTGATCAGCGAATCGATCGCGGCGGTCTTCTGTTCGGCGTCGAGGGTCTGACCCCGCTCCACGATGTTGATTTCTCGTTGAGCGGCATCGACATGGTTACCGATTTCCGAACTTGGCTTGCCCAATCAAATCGGCTACGTACCGATGCCAGACAATCACCGTCGCGAGATGATCCTGCACCGTCATCAGTTGATCAATGTTTGCGCCCAGCGCGCCGTTGGCGGCATCAGCGGCACCCCCCGACCAGACACCGCCTTCGAAGACGTGGAGCCGCTGCTGCCGACACGTGTCCAAGACATGGGTGATTTGGCGCAATGTCTGGCTGTACTGCTGGGCCCGGACATAAAAGATGTCCCCATCGGCCTCCGGCCACTCACCCGGGTCGAGCATCAGCCCGACATGTTCACCAGTCGGCTTCGCGATGCACATCGCTTACTCTCCTCGCGAATACCGGAACGCCGTCTAGGCCATTGCCGCGAGATTTTCGGGCGGATTCGCGACCGTATCGGGTGGCGAAAACCTCTTTCTGTGCTGCGGCGGCCTGCTCTGGCGTCGGTAGGTTCAACATGGTTCCGAGGAATTCGCGCAGCTTGGCGCGGTGTTCTTCGCTCTCGATGTCTTTCATGCTTTGCACCATGAGGGTGTGCTGAGCTGCCCGCGCTTTCTGCCGGGCCAGGTCGGCAATCACATATATCTTTGCGGCAAGGTTCGGTTCAGCCATGGTGGTGACTTCCTCGGACAGTTCGACCCGGCGGATTTTGCCGCCCAACACGGCCGACACCGACACGGTTCCCTGCGGATTGGTCACCGTGAACAGGTCGCATTCCTCTGCTTTGTCGTCCTTTGCCCGCTTATGGAGGGCCCTCAAATCAACATCGGCTCCTCGGGTTGAGTCGGCGCGAAAGCGCGCAACGCGTCAATTGCCGATTCCTTGTTGTCGGCGGTGCGCGAGAATTTCAGGGCGTCCAGATTGCTGTGGGCATCTGATCTGGGCTGGACCATGGAGAGGTTCCTTTCTGAGGTGCATGGCGGGCGTGGTGAAAGCTGTTTGGAGCCCCTCACTGGGCGCCAGCTGGCAGCGTGGGGCCCGTGCCATCCGCAGCGAGCCGACCGGGCATGATCAGCGATCAACCTGTTGGTCGAGGATCTCGGCGCCGGCTCGGTCGGTGTTGACGTACGCGGTGAGCGCCTTGTTCAGGTTCTTGGAAAGTCCGGTTGCGACCCCTTGCAGAGCCTGACCGGCGCGGGCGCGGACGGCTTCGAATTCGCTGAGCGCATTGTTGAACTCCGACGTGAACGTGCCGTGGGTGGTGGCAACATTCGCGCTGATCCCGGCGGGCGCCGCCGTCGCGGCCTGCAGACCGGTGACCGTAGCGTCGTGCCCTTGCGACAGTCTGCTGATGACATCGGGCTGCAGGGTCAGGATTTCGTTCATGGGTTGAGCTATTCCTCTCGGTTCGACGGGTAGGGGCGTTGTTGTGGGCCGGTGGCCGCTTCGGGGGTATTGCCGGTCAGGCCGGCGGTTGGCTGATCGCAGCGGAAATGGTGGCGAGTGTGTCGACAAGCGTTTGGCCCGACTGTTCGTCAAAGACGCTCACCGCTCGCTGCGCGTTCTGCAGCGCCTCGTTGACCCGCTCAGCGACCCCCTGCGCGCCCACCTCTTTCAGCAGACCGTTTTCGATGCGGATGCCGGTGAGCCACTGGTAGCCATTGAGCGTCACCTGCACGGACTTGGTCTCGTCGGAGGCTTTGAAAACCCCGTTGTTCATGTGGTGGAACCGCCCCTGCAGGGTGGATTGAAACTGCGACATCAAGGTCAGCGCCCGGGCCGCCGTGGGGTCCAATTTCATGGTCACTGCTCCTTGCTGTCTTCGAGCGGGCTGATTCCGATGAGTCCCTCGGTCCAGGCTCGGTTCTCGGCGTAAAGCACTTCCTGTTCTTGTTGCGAGGACTTGGTTTCGGCGTTTCCTTGACCTTGACCGGGTGCGCCCATCGGCATGCCGCCGCCCATCAGGGGGCCGCGGGGCACGTTCCCCCGGTCCAGGCTTCCCGCACTGCCCGCCGCGCCGGTCGGTACGGATCTGGCATCGATTCCGTTGGCGGGCGGTGGTGCCAGCGCACCGCCGCCAACGCCTCCGCCGGTCGACGCCGGCTTGACCCCCGTGCCGGGGGCCACCCTGGATGCGCGGCGTAGCGCATCGGCCGCGGTCCCCATATCGTCGCCGCCCGGTGACCCGGTGAAGGGCATCGTCGGCAGGGTCGGCATCGTGGGCATCGTGGGGGTGCTCGGCAGCCCACCGCCAGGGATTACCGGGATATCGCCGTGGGGTTGCGGGTCGGTTGGGGTGGGGGCGTGCGGCGGGGTGGTCGGATGCAGTGGGTCGATGGTTGATTTCTCGGAGTAGTCGGAAAGCACCTCTGCCGACGTCTCGTGCTTCTTTGTGTATTTCGACTTGAGAATCAACAGAGTCGCCAACGCGGTACCAGTGATGTCGTACTTGGTCGCGTCGTACGCGACGCAGATTTCTCTTTCAAGGACGACGACATCGTGCAGCGTGGGGTGTTTTTGTACGGCGGAGTGCTGCACCTGCGCGAGATCTGAGGCCTGCTTAGCTATTTTGATACTCAATTCCGCCATGCCGCTCAGCCAGTCCCAGTGCTGAAGGAGTGCGTCCTGAACGGTCTCGGCCGCGTCGCCGTCCCAGTCTTCGAATTCCCGGAACCTGGAAAAGGAGTCCCGAATCGTTTGGGCGTACTTGGTCCATTCGTCCGCAAAGTGCAGCAGCGATTTGCCTGGTCGCCTTTGTTGTGGATTTTGTTTGCGGCCGCCTTGAGATCGGTGAAGTCGGGTAGCAGTGTTGATGACACCGTCTCGGTATCGGCCAGGGCCGGTGGATCTGCGGCTGGGTTCGCGGCGAGTGCTGCGGGCGACACGGAACCGTTGCCGCCGTTGCGCAAGGCGACCGCGGCATGCTCGTCAACGTCTTCGTAGGCCTTGGCCGCGCTCCTCATGAACTCCGCGATGCGGTGTCGCTCCTGAGCGCCCACCGCAAGGCGGGTCCGCAGATTGTCGGCGGACAACTTGATCTGCTTGGCCCCGGTGACCGCCGTCTCGAGGCCACATGCGGCCTTGACGGGATCGCTTGGCGGGTTGGCTATCGGGGTGTCGATCTCATCGGCCCTAGCCAAAATCTCGTTCCGATTCACCGTCAACATGCGCGGCTGAGACATAAACCGAATCTTCCTCCTTCGTGCTTTGGAAATCATAGTCGACAATTTCATTGCTTCTTGCACAAAACTTTGTAAACTCTATTTCAGAACTGGCTTCCAAGATAAAGCAGAACGGTCTTCTGAAAATAAATCAGAACCGGTTTCCAGGATAAAGCCGAATCGCCTTCTGGAATAAACTGATATGCAAACGATCTTGTCTAATATGGGTGGCTCATCTATAACTATTCTGGCCCGCCATCTGCTGACGGCTTCTGAAATGAATGGCAGTGCCGCGCAGCGCCGCCATGTGTTGATGCGGCAAGCCGGTCCCGGCGCCGGCGGCGCGGGTCGGCAACGTGCGCGACGGCGCTGTCGGCCAGTGCGGGGTGGCCTGTCCGTTCCAGATACGTCAGAAGACAGGGGTCATCATGCTGTGGCACGCGATGCCACCGGAACTCAACACCGCGCGGTTGATGGCCGGGGCGGGGTCAACGTCGATGCTGGCAGTCGCCACGGGGCGGAAGGACTGGGCAGCGGCCCTGGACGCGCAGGCCATCGAGGTGTCGGCACGGCTGAAATCCGCGGGTGAGGTGTGCAGCGGGGAAAGCGGCGACCGAGCGATTGCCGCGGCCGTGCCAATGGTGAGTTGGTTGGCCACAGCCTCAGCGCGGGCGAAGGCGCGTGCCACGCAGGCGTTGGCGCAAGCCGCCGCGCACGCCGACGCGCTGGCGGCCACCCCACCGCTGCCCGAGATCGCGATGAACCACATCACGGCCGCGGTCGTTACGGCTACCAACTTTCTGGGTATGAGTACGGCGCTGATAGCGCTCAGTGAAACGGACTATTTCACCCGGATGTGGAATCAGGCCGCCGCGGCAATGGATGCTTACCAGGCGCAAACGGCCGTCAACACGCGTTCCGGCGAGCCCGACCCGATCAAGACCAATCTTGGTGTCTGGGGCCTGGCCAACGGGCTGGATCGGGTCGCCACGATTGCCCGCAACGTGGCCCTGCCCGCCAAAGAAGCGATCCGGCAAACGCTGACCCAGACCTCGGGTATGGGCCGCTCGATACCGCAGCCGGCGCAGGTAACGTCGCTGTTTGGCCATCCCGGCGGCACTGGCTCGGGACTGGACCTGGGCGAGGGCGCGCAGATCGGTTTGTTGGGGGCCAGTCCGCTGTCCCACCATCCGTTGGCCGGTGGCTCGGGTCCCAGTGCCGGGGCGGGACTGATGCGGGCGGATACGCTGCCCGGCGCAGGCGGCTTGTCGGCGCACACACCGCTGCTGGCCGGCTTGCTTGACAAACCCACCGTGGCGATGGGACCGGCCGCGGTCAGCGCCGAATCGGCGGCCACTCGGGCCCTGCCCGACGTCACACCGGCGACTACCCGGCGTCGGTGCCAACCGGCCGATAAGTGACCGATCTGAGGCTGCCCCGGTCACCGGGGCGCCGCCCGCCTGCATTTTGGCGAGCACACCGCAACCACCAGGCGTTCGTGTGAGCCAGGCCACGCGTTGGCCCGGGAAACACGGCTGATCAGCCTCTGATGCGGCCCAATTCGACTGCGGGTGGTCTCCGATCGGTCTCCGATCCGCAAATGCACAGTTGCGCCGCTAATCGGACGCAATCTCGCTGGTCGGCATTTTCGCAGGTCAACCACCTCATCAAAGTGGTTCGAGCGATTGCTGATTGTTTGCTGATTACTCAGTAGTCACTTCTGTTTCAATATGTAGATTATTGCGTGACCTGGACGCTGTATATGCAGGTCAGAGTGTTATTCGATTAATCGTGATAAGTGCCACAAATTTTGATTTCCTATGGATATTTTCGGTAGCGTCCGTCCTCATGATTGTTCTCGCAACGCTGTTGACGCTTATCAATCAGGTTTCCGGTACGCCGTATATTGTCGGCGGCGATTCGCCCGCCGGGACCGACTGCTCGGGTTTGGCTTCCTGGGTATCTAATGCAGCAACGGATAGGCCCGTTTTCGGAGATCGATTTAATACGGGTAATGAGGAGGCCGCGCTCGCTGCTCGCGGGTTCCAACATGGCACCGCCCCCAATGCTTTGGTAATCGGTTGGAATGGTCGCCATACCGCGGTGACATTGCCTGACGGCACCTCGGTGTCCAGCGGTGAAGGGGGTGGCGTCCGGGTCGGTGGTGCGGGTGCCTACCAGGCACAATTCACTCACCACATGTATCTCCCGATGGATGAGGACATGGTTGACGTTGACCTGCCCGCGCCCGAGGACCCTCCTGCGGTTGAGGATGTCGTGAATCCGGATGAATTACCGCCGCCGTCCGAAGATCCGGTGCCCGTCGACGATCTCGAAATTTCGAATACATAACAATCTGCGGTAAGTAAGTCGGCCAACAAAAGACGCTGCGACCTGGATCACATTCCCGGGTGCAGTGATACCTTGCAGCCACCCCGGACACATGCATTGTGTGCTGGATCACAATTCGGTTCGGGTGTGGCTGCAATAACTATTTGAGCGTCAAATCTGCGCTGGACTATTCATCCGGAACGTTCCCGGTCGCCATTGCAGTCGGTATGCCGTGGTGTACACGGATGCGATTCGCATTCGGTTCACGCTGAGCTAGAATATCGATTCTGCAGGACGGCGCTCCGTACCATTTCTCCCGATGGAAGGAGCTTTGCCATGACAACTACCGAGTCGACGAATCACCTGAGCGGCATCATCGCGGCAAATCGGCGCGCGGTAACCACGGATCCGGCCCAGGCGCGCGTGGTGTTCCGGGCTTCGGCCACCGGGCATGACGCTGTTGCCAGCACGGTCAGCCTCGGCCGCTACCGGGTCGAGGTCGATGAGCCGGCGCCGCTCGGTGGGGATGGCAAGGCCCCGAACCCCGTCGAATACTACTTGGCCTCGCTGCTTTCGTGCCAGATCGTGACATGGCGTTTCTGGGCCGCGAAGCTGGGAATCTCGGTCGATGACATCTCCGCGACCGCAGAGGGCGATCTCGACGTGCAGGGCTTCTTCGGATTCGCCGACGACGTTCGCTCCGGATTCCAGCAGGTGCGGGTGGTGATCACGGTGACCGGGCCGGAACCGGCGGAGCGCTACCGCCAACTGCAGGCGGCGGTCGACGCGCACTGCCCGGTGCTCGATCTGACGCGTAACGCAACTCCGGTGCACACCCGGGTGGAGATCGCCTGACCTACGCGTGCTGGGTATCCTGACCCTGCTCTCCGAGGTCGATGATCAAGTCAGCGAGAGGGGCGGGGACCGCAAATGATCTTCATCGTCGTCAAGTTCGAAACCAAACCCGAGTGGAGCGAGCGCTGGCCGGCGTTCGTCGCGTCATTCACCGCGGCCACGCGCGCCGAGGACGGCAACCTCTGGTTCGAGTGGTCGCGCAGTCTGGATAACCCGGCCGAGTACGTCTTGGTCGAGGCCTTTCGCGACGGTGATGCCGGAAGTGTCCACGTCAACAGCGATCACTTCAAGCGGGCGATGCAGGAGTTGCCCCAGGCCCTCGCGGCTACGCCCAATATCATCAGTCAGACCCTCGACGCGACCGGGTGGTCGGCCATGGGGGAGATGTCGGTCGACGAGTCGTAGGCCCCGCGACCGAAGGCCGTTTATTCCGATGGTGTCTCCCGGCCCCGGAGTCTGTAGCCGGTGGCCGGGCCCAGGCGATTGCCGCCGTTCGGTCGGCTAGTCGGCCTGACCGACGGTGACCGCGATTTCGCTACCCAATCGATAGCCCGGGGTGAGTGGAAGCGTATCGCCACTCCAGAAGGAGCCCGGGTCAAACCAGTTCGAGTACTTTTCGGTGGCCATCAAACCCATTTCCTCATAGGTGATTGCCACCGTCTCCGCGCAGTACGCCGCTTCCAGGCCGACCTTTTGGTGTTCCTTGCGTCGCTGGGTGGACTCGCGGATCTTCTTGTCCACCCACGGCAGTCCTCTGGTCCAGTCGTAGGCGGTGGGAAGCCGGCCGCGTAGCCAACGCCCGGTGAGGCGTGCGGTGGCGGGAAACGGAGTGCCGTCCATGCGTGCGATGACTCGCAACAGTTGGTTCTCTTGTTCGCGACTGGCGTACGGGGTCAGCTGCCGCAGCCAGCAGCGCTGGTGGTAGCGCTCGGTCCATCGCCGGACCGCGTCGCGCGCATCGTTGAGCTGTACGCCGCGGTGGTGGGTGCCCGTCCACATGTCGACCAGCTTGTCGCCCAGCTCGGCGTGCCAGATCAGCGGCGGCAAGTCACCGATGGCCACCGTCATGCCGACGTGGTTCACCGGACTATTGGTCAAGGTCTGGATGGCGCGGTCGGGGCGGGAGCGGCCGCGGAACAGCCAGAGGTCGCCAGTACGGGTCTCATTGAGCGCTTGGTCCAAGGTCAGGCTGTTTGAATCCACCCCAGCACCATAGGCAGAGATAGCCTGTCGTCATGCGCAGCGTGTGGAAGTGGCTTGGACTGGCCGGTGTCGCCGGCGTCGTCGCCGGTGGCGCGTTGGTGGTACGCGACCAACGGAAACGCCGTTCCTACTCGGCCGATGAGGTCCGGGCCCGGTTGCACCAGCGGTTGGACGAGTCTGAGACGCAGGGCGTCTAGGTCCTGTCTGCTAATTGCGGACGCGGTGGTAGGTGATGATGGCGGCCAGGGTGACACCGCCGAGGTAGGTCAGGGCGTATTTGTCGTAGCAGGTGGCGACCGCGCGCCAGTGTTTGAGCCGGTTGAAGCTTCGCTCGACGGTGTTGCGGTGCTTGTAGATTCGGCCTGAGAACCCCGGAGGCCGTCCTCTGTTGCGGCCTTTGGCTTTGCGGCGGGTGATCTGGTCGCTGCGCTCGGGGATGGTATGGGCGATCTTGAGCCGGCGCAGCTGTGCCCGCGTCGAATCATGGGAGTACGCCTTGTCCGCCAGCAGGCGATACGGGGCGTATGAGTTGCTGCACCGGGCGGCCAGCAATGGCCAAAGCATCGGATTATCACCGGCTTGACCGGCCGACAGTGCCAGGGTGACCGGACTGCACAGCTGGTCGGTCAAGGCGTGGATCTTGGTAGTCAGCCCGCCGCGGGAACGCCCAATGGCGTGGTCATCGGGCTCATCGAGATATTTCTTGTAATTCGACAGATCCCCCTGTGCGGCGCCCGGAGCGCGCTCCGGCTGCGTGTCGGTGGGCGCGCACACTGGTCGAATCGACCGACAACAGTGCGCCCAGGTCGGCGTCCTCGGCGTCGAGGTCAGAGGCGATCGCCGCGAAGATCCGCGCGTAGATGCCATCGACCGACCAGCGTAGATGCCTCTCGGCCACCGATTGCCAGGGACCGAAGTGCTCGGGCAGGTCACACCACGGAGATCCCGTACGGTAACGCCAGATAATGCCCTCCAGAGTATGTCGATGATCGTTCCACGGCCGGCCACGCCGCCGCCCCGCAGGCAACACCGCCACGATCAGCGACCACAAATCATCAGAAATCGCATGCGTCCGCATCACCCAAACAGCATCAGCCAAAACACCATTCACATTAAGCAGACACGCCCTAGTCCGGCTCGCACTCGGGGGCGGTTTCGACGCCGAACAACCGATAGCTGCCGGAAAATCCCTTGAGCTCGACGTCGCGGCCGTCGTCCACCCGGATGTCTCCGCATTCGCGGACCGCGTCGCGAACCGGTTCACTCACCAGGATCTGGCCGCCGACGGCCTGACCCGCAACCCGGGCCGCCATCGCTACATTGCGGCCGAACAGATCATCGCCGCGGCGCACCGAGCGGCCCATATGGATCCCGATCCGTACCCGAATGCCGTTGCACGGTTTCCTTTTTGCCTCTCGACTTAGCGCGCGCTGGATATCCAAACCGCATCGCACCGCCTGTTCGGCACGAGCGAAGGCGATCATGAATCCGTCGCCTTGACTCTTGACCACGTGTCCGCCGTGGCGGTGCACGAACTCGTGAACCATCTTGTCGTGCGCGCCAATCAGCTTCACCCACGCACGATCCCCGATCCGCTCATTGAGGGCCGTGGACGCTTCGATGTCGGAGAACAGAATCACCACCCGGCCGTCGGGGGTGACTCGCGCCAGGTCCGGCCGTTCCACCTCGGCCCAGTCCGCGAGGTCCTCGATCGAGCTGCGAACCGCGGCGCCAAAGCCCTCTTTACGCATCAGGTTCGCGGTGTGCCAAACCGTCTTGACGGCCTCGCGCCCCCCGGTCAGCAGCCAGTTGCGGGAGTCGGCGCGCTGGCGCAACTCATCGGTTTCCTGACGAGCGCGGGCCAGTAATCGCCATAGCGCGATCAGGGCGGCGGCTTCCAGGGCGGCGATGCCGGCCAGCACGTAGACCGCGATGTGCAGTGCACCGGTCATGCCTGACACCCGCCCATCCTTGCAGGACCTGCCCAAGCCTGCCTTGTCGGGCTATCGGGCAATGTCTAGGGTTGAGTTCAGCCCCCGCGGGGAAGCAGATCTCGAGTAAGCCGACCAGCGGCTTTAGCCCAGATGACGTCCTGGAGGTGGGGGATTGGCCAACGGCGGAGTTCCGGCCTCAGATCTATTGGTGATCTTTGGAATTACCGGCGATCTGGCTCGCAAGATGACTTTTCGCGCGTTGTACAGGCTGGAACGCAGGGGACTGCTGGATTGCCCGATCGTGGGCGTCGCCAGTGACGACATGTCGGTAGAGCAGTTGGTCGATCGGGCGCGGGAGGTCATTCGAGGGTCCAGTGAGCTGTTCGACGAAGCGGTATTCGAGCGATTCGCCAGTCGGTGGTCCTATCTGCCCGGTGACGTTACCGACCCCGCCCTGTACACGGCGCTGGCCAAGCAGATCGGTCATGACCGCCACGCCTTGTACTACCTGGAGATGCCGCCCGCGCTGTTCGCCCCAATCGTCGAGAATCTTGCCAGGGCAGACTTGCTGCGCGGCGCGCGCGTTGCGGTGGAGAAGCCATTTGGCCATGACCTGGACTCCGCGCGGGAACTCAACTCCCGGCTACGTGCCGTGCTCAACGAAGATCAGATCCTGCGCGTCGATCACTTCTTGGGCAAGCAACCCGTCGTGGAGTTGCAGTATTTGCGCTTCGCCAATCGCGGCCTGGCCGAATTGTGGGATCGCAAGAGCGTTTCCGAGATTCACGTCACCATGGCCGAGAACTTCGGCGTCGAGGACCGTGGCAAGTTCTATGACGCGGTGGGCGCCCTGCGAGACGTCGTGCAAAATCACCTGCTGCAGGTGCTGGCGCTGGTGGCGATGGAGCCTCCGGTGGGTCCGGGTGCCGACGACCTCAACGACAAGAAGGCCGAGGTGTTCCGTGCCATGCCGGCGCTGCAGACGGCGCACTACGTGCGGGGCCAGTACCAGGGTTACGGCGATGTCCCGGGGGTGGCCAAGGACTCGCAGACCGAGACCTATGTCGCACTCAGGACCGAGATCGACAACTGGCGCTGGGCCGGGGTGCCGGTCTTCTTGCGGGCCGGAAAAGCTCTGCCAGAGCGGGTGACTGAGGTGCGGATGTTCCTGCACCATGTTCCCGGGTTGGCTTTCCTGCCCAACCGCAGGCCGGCCGAGCCGAACCAGATTGTGCTGCGCATCGACCCAGATCCGGGCATGCGCCTGCAGATATCCGCGCAAACCGGCGACTCGTGGCAGGGCGTTCACCTGGACTCCTCGTTCGCCGAAGACCTCGGTGAACCGATCCGGCCCTATGAACGACTGCTGTATGCCGGATTGATTGGCGATCGCCAGCTTTTCGCTCGCGAGGACGCTATCGAGCAGACGTGGCGGATCGTGCAACCGGTTCTTGACGACCCGGGGGAAATTCACCCGTACGATCGCGGCTCCTGGGGGCCCGAGGCAGCACAGACGCTGCTGCGTGGCCACCGCAATTGGCAACAGCCGTGGCTACCCCGCAGTGCCGAGGCACGACAGTAAGGAGACGAACAGATATGCAGCTAGGGATGATTGGGCTGGGCCGGATGGGTGCGAACATCGTGCGCCGACTGGTCAAAGGCGGACACGAGTGCGTGGTGTACGACCACAACCCCGACGCCGTCAAGGCGATGGCGGGGGAGGACAACACCACCGGGGTGTCCTCGCTGAGCGAGTTGCGTGACAAGCTTTCGGCCCCGCGGGTCATCTGGGTGATGGTGCCCGCCGGGACCATCACCACCGGCGTCATCGAGGAGCTGGCCACCACACTCGACGCGGGAGACATCGTGATCGACGGTGGCAACACCTACTACCGCGACGACATCAAGCACGCGAAGCTGTTATCTGGCAAAGGTATTCACATGCTGGATTGTGGTACCAGCGGCGGTGTGTGGGGTCTTGACCGCGGATACTGTCTGATGGTCGGCGGGGAGCCGGACGCGTTTGCGCATGCCGAGCCGATCTTGGCCACCGTCGCACCTGGGGTGCAGGCGGCACCCCGAACGCCGGGCCGCGATGGTGAGGTCGCGGAGGCGGAAAAGGGTTACCTGCATTGCGGGCCGACGGGCGCCGGGCACTTCGTCAAGATGGTGCACAACGGAATTGAGTACGGGATGATGGCGTCGTTGGCGGAGGGCCTCAACATCCTGCGCAATGCCGATGTCGGCTCCCGGGTGCAGCAGGGTGACGCCGAAACCGCGCCGCTGGCAAACCCGGAGTACTACCAGTACGACATCGACATTCCCGAGGTAGCCGAGGTGTGGCGCCGGGGGAGCGTGATCGGCTCCTGGCTGCTGGATCTGACCGCGATCGCGCTACACGAATCTCCTGAGCTGCAAGAGTTCTCGGGACGGGTTTCCGACTCTGGCGAGGGGCGGTGGACTTCCATCGCGGCGATCGACGAAGGTGTGCCCACACCGGTCCTCACCACCGCGCTGCAGTCGCGCTTTGCCTCGCGTGACCTCGATGATTTCGCCAACAAGGCGCGATCGGCGATGCGCAAGCAGTTCGGTGGCCACGCGGAAAAGCCGGTCAACTAGCCGGTCGCGGCCCTCCGCTTGACGAAGTCGACCACGACTTCGGTGAAGGCGTCGTTGTCATCGCCGGCCGCGGTGTGGCCGGCGTTGGACAGCTCGACGAATTCGGCGTGCGGCACTTTGTCCAGAAAATCCTGGACGCCCTCGGAGCTGACCACATCGGAGAGCTTCCCGCGAATCAGCAAGATCGGGATCGTCAGGTTCATCGCGGCGCGCTCGAAGTTTTCGGTGCGCAACTCCGGGTCGTCCCCAGGTGCCGTCATCATCGCCGGATCCCAGTGCCAGTACCAGCGGCCGTCGCGTAGGCGCAGGTTCTTCTTCAGTCCTTCGGGGCTGCGCGGCTTGGTCCGATGCGGCAGATAGGTGGCGACGGCGTCAGCGGCCTCCTCGAGCGTGGCGAACCCGTGGAGGTTGGTGAACATGAAGTCGCGAATGCGGGCGCTGCCGTCCTTTTCGTATTTCGGCACCACGTCGACCAGCACCAACCCGGTCACCCGGTCGGGGCCGGCGCGGTCCGCGACGAGGATGCCGGTCAGCCCGCCCATGCTGGCGCCGATCAGCACGACCGGGTGTCCGACGGCGTCGAGGACGTGCAGGATGTCAGAGGTCAAGGTTTCGATCGCGTAGTCCGCGTCCGGCGCCCGGTCGCTGTCGCCGTGTCCGCGGGTGTCGAGCGCGATCACATGGAGGCCCGTATCGGCCAGAATCTGGCCGGTGTTCTTCCAGGAAAACCGGTTTTGGCCGCCACCGTGGAACATCAGGATGGTGGGGCGACCGGACGCGGCGGTGTCGCGGTTCCATTCGTCGGCGACCAGGGTAATCCCCTCAGTACCGGAAAACTCGACCGTTCGGGGGTTGTTGCTCATGGCGCTCACGCGTTCTGACGTTACCTAGCTGCTTTAAGCACCCGCTGTTGCGGGGCCGATAGCGCGGTCGCGATGAGTTTGCCGCCCAGCCGGGGTCTATTGAAATGACGAGATCCCAACGACCAGGAGCCGCCAATGCCAGCTATCACGCCCTCGCTGTGGTTCGACCACAATCTGGCGGAAGCCGCACAGTTCTACACGTCGGTGTTCCCGAACTCGCAGATCGAGGGATTCAATCGGTACACCGAGGCGGGGCCGGGTTAACCCGGCACGGTGATATCGGGAACCTTCGTCCTAGACGGGGTCCGGTTCATTGGAATCAACGGCGGTCCACAGTTCTCGTTCACCGAGGCGGTCTCGTTCGCGGTCAACTGCAAAGACCAGGATGAGGTCGACTACTACTGGGATCGGCTAACCCAGGGCGGTGAGCAATCGCAGTGCGGTTGGTGCAAGGACCGGTTCGGCCTGAGCTGGCAGATCGTTCCCGACCGGCTGTATGAGCTGCTGAGCGATCCGGACCCGGCACGGGCGGCAGCCGCAACCACCGCGATGCTCGGCATGCGCAAGATTGTGGTCGCCGAGCTGGAAGAGGCGGTGAACGCCGCGGGTGAGCTCACTCGGTGAGGCGGCCAATCCATTCGATCGTGGCGTCGATGACCGGTTTGACCTGTTCGGGCTCCTCGCATACCGCAACCAGCAGTGACGATTCCTCCATGATCGCCAATAGAGCGCGGCTGAGGAATTGTCCATGCAGCGAGGAATCGAGTTCTAGCACCGCCATCCAGCTGCGAAAAGCAGAGGTCATGCGATCGCGACGGGTGATTCCGAAGTCGGTTGGTCGATCTCCGGAGGCGAGCAATCTGGCTACCCGCCGGTGCTCCCAGAGCCCATCGAGGTAAGCCCGTACACCCAGTTCGAAGATGCGACGCCGGTCGGTTTCGTCGCCGGCTTGCTGAAGCGCTTCCTCGATCTTGCCTTCGACGGCGCTGGCCATCTGCTCGAAGATCGCCAGAAACAGTTCGGTCTTACCGCCGAAGTGGTGATAGATGCTGCCGATACTGGCCCCGGAGCTAGCCACCACTTCGGCCATGGTGGCCGCATTGAAGCCTCTGGTGGCGAACACCTCGGTCGCTGCGTCGAGGATCCGGCGCTGGGTGGCGTCTATTTTGGCCCAGCGGCGCCCGTGCGAGTCGGTCGACATATCTAGAAATTAGCCGCTGGATCATCGTCGTGCGAAGAAATTCATCGCATGTCAGCCCGGCGGTTTCAGATGTTGGCGGGCTCGGTGTGGGCTCGAATGCGCATGCCCAGCGAGTTCGGCCCCAAACGGCCCCCGGATAGGTACCAGACAATCTGGCTGTATCGCGGCCGGCGCGTCGCGCAGCGCCACCCCGGCCAGACCCGGTATCGGAGCGGCCTGGCGTGCCTTTGGGCGGTCACGGACATGCATCCGGTTCGCGCCGTCCCCTGGGGTAACGTGGCGAACACCATCGACTTGGATCCGCCTGCGGGCCGCGATCTCGCCGTCGCGTCGAGCAAGTGCGTAGGCTCAGCGACCGTGCCGGGAGACGACGGCGGTGTCTCCGATCGGTGGTGTTGTCCTCATTCGGCGCCAGTTACGTTGGTGCATAAGGGTTGCACGTGGCGAACAGGAGTCAACATGCAAGACGATGCCGCTCGGTGGGTCAGCGGGCCCATCGAGCCAGCTGTCGAAGGTTGTGCCGGCGCCGCGGATGACCACGACAAGGCCCGTGATGCCTGAGCCGCGCTGGGTTGATGTGCCCGGGCCCAACGGTGATCTGAAAGCCTTGACCTGGGGTCGCCCCGAGGCGCCGATGGCGTTGTGCCTGCACGGCTTTCCCGACACGGCCTACGGTTAGCGCAAGCTCGCCCCGATTCTGGTCGACTCGGGGTGGCGGGTCGTTGCACCGTTCATGCGGGGCTATGCGCCGTCGGCGATTCCCGCCGACGGGAGCTATCACGTTGGTGCGCTGATGGATGACGCACTGCGGGTGCGATCCGCTGCTGGCGCTACCGAGGGTGACGTGCTGATCGGCCACGACTGGGGCGCTATCGCCGTGGCCGGATTGGCGGCAATGCCCGACAGCCCGTTTTCCCGGGCCGTCATCATGTCGGTGCCACCGGCGGCCGCGTTTCGCCCGCTGGGCCGGGTGCCCGACCGCGGCCGTCTGGCCCGCGAGCTGCCCCACCAGCTCTTACGAAGCTGGTACATCCTCTACTTCCAGCTGCCCTGGTTGCCCGAGCGGTCGGCCTCGTGGGTGCCCCGGCTGCTGTGGCGACGATGGTCGCCCAACTATTACGCCGAGGAGGATCTGCGCCACGTCGACGCTGCCATCGGGACGGCAGAGGGGTGGCGCGCGGCGTTGGGTCCCTACCGGGCAACCATTCGCAACACCCGGCCGCCGGCCCGCTACGCGGAATTGAACCGTTGGTGGACCGAGGCGCCTCAATTGCCGGTGCTCTACCTACACGGTCGCGACGATGGCTGTGCCGCAGTGGCTTTCACGCACTGGACGGAAAGGGTGCTGCCGCCGGGCAGTGAGGTGGCGGTCGTCGAACAAGCCGGTCACTTCCTGCAGCTCGAACAGCCCGAAGCGGTGGCCAAGCTGATCCTGCCGTTCATTGCCCCGCCGGGCTGAACCGGTGGCGGCGCACCCGATGGCGGCCGTCGATGCGCAGTTCTATTGGATGTCGGCGAAAATGCCCAACGATCAATTCCTGTTGTATGCATTCGACGGTCGACCGGCCGAACCAGAGTGCGCCATCGATCAGCTCTTCCGCCGGGCCCGCGCGTGTCCGGAGCTGCGGATACGCGTCCACGACGGCGCTGTGTTGACCTATCCGCGGTGGCTAGCCACCGACGTCGGGTCCGAACAGGTGGTCCGGCACAACCTTGACGACGACAGCTGGCACGGCTGCCTCGCGGCGGTGGTCGGGCTGGCCCGCGACCAGCTGGATATTCGGCTGATGTCGTGGCGGGCACATGTATTTGCCCCCGTTAGCGGAATTCCGGGCGTCCAGGCACCGGGCACCGTTGTCGTCGTGCAGGTCGCCCACGCGCTCGGCGACGGCGTGCGCGCCTCGGCATTGGCGGCCCGGCTGTTTGGGCGCCGCGCTCCCATCCCCTCGGCGGAGCCCCGGCGGCGGGGCTTTCTGCCCAGGGTGGCGGCCGATGCGGTCTGTACGCACCGCCGTCTGGTACGTGACACCGAAGCCGGATTGTTGGCACCCGGCGCCGGATCGCGGCCGCTGCGCAGCACCAACGCCAGGCCCGAGGGCGCCCGCGAGCTGCGCACATTGGTGCGACATCGCTCCCAGATCTGCGGTCCGACGGTCACGGTCGCGGTGCTGGCCGCGGTTTCGGCCGCACTGTCACGGCTACCCGACGGGAACGCCGAACAGTTGGGCGCCGAAGTCCCGATGGCCAAACCGGGACTGCGGCAAGCAAACAACCACTTCGGCAACAGCGTTGTCGGGTTGTATCCGCAGCTCGAACGCGGCGAGCGGATGCATCGAATCGCCGCCGATCTGGCCAACGCCCGTCGTCGCATGCAGCATCCGGCGGCCAGCGCGTCCGATCTAGCCTTTGCGAGGGTCCCCGCCGCATTGTTGCGCTGGGGGGTAAGCCAATTCGATGCGGACATGCGGCCGGATCAGGTGGCCGGAAACACGGTGATGTCCAGCGTGCACCGCGGCGCTGCCGATCTGAGCTTCGGGGAAGCTCCGGTGGTGCTCACGGCCGGGTATCCGGCGCTGTCACCGGTGATGGGGCTGACCCATGGCGTGCACGGCATCGGCGACACCATTGCGGTCAGTGTCCACGCGGCACAGTCAGCGGTGGCCGACATCGACTCCTACCTGGAACTCCTTGACCAGGCTTTGTAGCGAAAACTACTGGGCGTCACCGGATCTAGCCGCCTGCTCGCGGGTCAGCCCGACGGCCAGGATTAATTCTTCGTGCAATTCGAACCACACCGTGTGGTAGGAGTCGATGAGCGGGCGGGTCAACCAGGCGGTCTCGCCGGCCTTGACCCTGCCCAGCGCCGCACTCAACTTTCTCGAGTAAGCATACAGCCGCGGCAGCTGTGTCGCCGCGGTCGCAATGATCGGCTCCACCCGCTGGTGCACATCATCAAGCTGGGCCAGGATTGCGGCGTCATAGTCTGCGTCGTCATGGCTGTTCGGTTTGCCGCCTCGGAGCTGCCACTCTGTCACCAGAGCCTTGAAATCGGCGTTCACGGAACGAAAGTCGCTGTAGACGTTGGCCAGTGTGGTCGCGTCCGCCGCGTTGCGTTCCTCGGTTAGCAATTCGCTGAGCCGGACCCGGCCCTCGGGACTGATGCGCAATGTGGTGTCGCCGACCAACAGGTTTGCCGCGGTCAGCCGCGCGACCGTGTCCGCGACTTCGGCCAGGTCCAGGCTCACCGTCTCGGCAAGGTCGGGCGGGCTCACCCGCCCCTTCAACCTGATTGCTTGCAGTATCGCCAATTCCGTCATACACCGTCCTGCACACGTAGCGCGTTCAACATGGTGATCAGCGGTGCGTCCGAGACGACATCGGTGTAGCCGGCGGCCATCGCGGTCAGCACCCCAGCCTCGGAAGGATCGTCGAGCTTGGGGTAGTCGCCGCTCGCATGCGCGCGCAGCGGGCTGATCTTCAGCGCGATCGTCGTGAGATCGCGTAGCTCGGGTGTGTCGTCCTCCGACCACGCGGACGGCGCCAAAATGCCCTCGCGCACTTCGCCCGTGTAGCCGTCGACGGTAATCCGCTTGCCGGCCAACGAGGCCGCAACCCCGTCACCACAACCGACCACCGCCACCCGGCCGAGCTCACGGCTGACCACCGCAGCGTGGCTGGCAGCGCCACCGATCTCGGTGACGATGCCCTGCGCGGCAAGCATTCCCGAGACGTCTTCGGGCCTGGTGTGGTCACGCACCAGGATCACCTGCTCGCCCCGGTCGGCGGCGTCCAGCGCCTCGTCCACGTCGGTGTAGGCCAGGCCCGCGGCCACTCCCGGGCACGCCGGCAGGCCCTTTGCCAAAAGCGATGCGGCCAAACGCTCTTCCGGCTGCAGCGTGGGCAGCAAGAGGGTCTCCACGTGGGTGGGGGTGATTCTGCGCGGCGTCTCGGCATCGTCGATCAGGCCGGCACCGCGCAGTTGCAGCGCCAATCGCACCGCGGCCTGCGCGGACCGCTCGGCGGATCGCGTCTGCAGCAGCCACAGCTTTCCGCTTTCGACGGTGAACTCGACTTCTTGCACCTCGGCCGCGAGCCGTTCCAGGCTGCGCGCGGCATCCAACAATTCGAGGTAGATCTTCGGCAGTCGGTCGCGCAGGGCGGCGATCGGTTCTACCTCGAGCAGACCCGAGACGACGTCATCACCCTGACCGCCGGGTAGCCATTCGCCGAACGGTTCGCTGGCGCCGGTGATCGGATTGCGCGACGACAGCACCCCGGCGCCGGAATCGGCGCTGCGGTTGCCGAACACCATCGCCTGAACCACGACAGCGGTGCCGCCCTGGTCGTTGAGACTGTAGTGGTTGCGGTAGGCGATGGCGCGCGGAGAGTTCCAGGAGGCGAACACGGCGCCGATGCCAGCACGTAGCTGCTCGTAGGGGTCGTCGGGGGGATCACTTCCCGCCACGATTCGCCGATACATGCGGGTGAACCGGCGCCTGGTGTCGCGCGCGAAGTCGCCGGTGCCGGGGGAGGCCAGGGCCTCCTCGACGGTGTCGTTCATGCCCAGGTCCAAAATTGTGTCCATCATGCCGGGCATCGACTGGTTGGCTCCCGAGCGCACACTGACCAGCAGCGGATGCGGCCCGCTGCCGAAGGTGCGTCCCGTCTCGGCCTCCAGCCATCTGATCCGGTTCACGACGTCGTCCCAGATCGCGTCCAGTGTTGGTGCTGGATCCGCCAGGTAGCGCACGCCCACTTCGCTGGTGATGCAGAAGGCAGGCGGCACCGGCAGATTGTTCCGGCGCATTGAGTCGATACCGTGGCCCTTGTTGCCCAGGACCTCCCGAGGCTGATGTGCGCGGCCGTCCAGTAACACCACGGCGGGGCCGGTGAACGGGATGCCCCCGGCTCGTGAGAAACGAGTCGTGGTGCACCCCCTTGTGGTCTTCGGCAAACTCCCAGAACGCTCGCTATGTTTCCACACGGTTCAGTAGCATCCGCGGCTCGGCGCTGCTGTTGTGGGATGCGCCGAATGATCTAGGTTTGCACTCATGGCTCCCTACGATGTCGGATTACTGATCCTTCGGCTGGTGCTGGGCCTCACAATGGCCGCGCACGGATTCAACAAGTTCTTCGGCGGCGGCCGGATTCCGGGCACGGCACGATGGTTTGAAAGCATCGGCATGAAGCCCGGAAAGTTTCACGCCACGGTGGCCGCGATCACCGAGGTATCCGCGGGCTTGGGACTTGCGGCCGGCCTGCTCACTCCGATCCCGGCGGCGGGCTTTGTCTCGCTGATGTTCGTCGCGGCCTGGACCGTGCACCGACCCAACGGATTTTTCATCGTCAAAGAGGGCTGGGAGTACAACCTTGTGCTCGCCCTCAGCGCCGTCGCGGTGGCCACGATCGGTGCTGGAAAACTGAGCCTGGACTGGGTGATATTCGGGAACAACTGGCTCAATGGCTGGCCGGGTTTGGTGGCATCGCTTGGGCTTGGGCTGGCCGGGGCCTTCGGCCAGTTGCTGATCTTTTACCGGCCGCCGGCTCGGCAGGCCGGATAGCCGACGGGCGCAAACCCGGGTTGCCGTGGCTGCGCGGCGAAACACTAGAACACGTTCTAGTGTGTGAAACCATGGGATTTCTCAAGCCCGTGCTGCCGCAGGTCGACATTGTCGAATGGGGCAAGGGCACCCGCAGTGAAAAGATCCGCCCGATGGCCCGCCATTGGGCCGAGGTCGGCTTTGGCACTCCGGTCGTGATGCACCTGTTCTACGTCGGCAAGATCCTGCTCTACATCCTGGTGGGCTGGCTGATCGTGTTCAGCACCAAAGGAATCGAAGGATTCACCGACGTCAAGTCGTGGTACACCGAGCCGATCGTGTTCCAGAAGGTCGTGCTCTACACGATGCTGTTCGAGGTCGTCGGGCTGGGCTGCGGGTTCGGCCCGCTGAACAACCGGTTCTTCCCGCCCATGGGCTCGAGCTTGTACTGGCTACGATTCGGCACCATCCGGCTGCCACCCTGGCCCGAGCGCGTCCCGTGGACCGCGGGGACCAAACGCAAGCCGGTGGATGTCGCGCTCTATGCGCTGTTGTTGATCATGTTGGTGACGGCGCTGTTCACCGATGGCTCCGGCTCGATGCCGGAGCTGGGCAGCAAGGTGGGGCTGCTGCCGATGTGGGAGATCGTGATGATCCTGCTGCTCCTGGCGATGGTGGGGCTGCGCGACAAGGTGATCTTCCTGGCCGCCCGCGGTGAGGTCTACGGGACGCTGACGGTCACCTTTCTGCTCGGCGGGATAGACATGATCGTGGCCGCCAAGCTGGTGTTCCTGGTGATCTGGATGGGTGCGGCGACCTCCAAGCTCAACCGGCACTTCCCATTCGTGATCTCCACGATGATGTCCAACAACCCCTTGTTCCGGCCGCGCTTCATCAAGCGGATGTTCTTTGCAAAGTTTCCCGACGATCTGCGGCCCGGATTGCTGTCACGCATGCTCGCGCACCTCAGCACTTTCATCGAAATGTTCGTTCCCGTGGCGTTGTTCCTGTCGCACGGCGGCTGGCCGACCACCGCGGCGGCGATCGCGATGGTCTGCTTCCACCTGGGAATTCTGACGGCGATTCCGATGGGGGTACCGCTGGAGTGGAACGTATTCATGATCTTCGGCGTGTTGGCGCTGTTTGTCGGCCATGCTGACCTCGGCCTAACCGATGTGAAAAACCCTGTGCCGGTGGCGATTCTGTTTGCCGTGGTGTCAGGAACTGTCATCTTGGGCAACTTGTTCCCGCGCAAGATCTCTTTTCTGCCCGGGATGCGTTATTACGCCGGCAACTGGGACACCACGTTGTGGTGCATCAAACCCTCGGCTGACGCCAAGATCAAGCGGGGGATCGTCGCAATCGCCAGCATGCCGCAGGCTCAGCTGGAGCGCTTCTACGGCAAGGACCGGGCGCAGATCCCGATGTATCTCGGATATGCGTTCCGCGCCATGAACACTCACGGCAGGGCGCTGTTCACCCTGGCCCACCGGGCAATGGCCGGCCAGGACGAAGACGACTATGTCATCACCGACGGGGAGCGGATCTGCAGCACCGCCGTCGGCTGGAATTTCGGCGACGGACACATGCACAACGAGCAACTCATCGCCGCGATGCAGCAGCGCTGCAACTTCGAGCCGGGGGAGGTGCGTATCGTGCTGCTCGACGCCCAACCCATCCACAAGCAGACTCATGCCTACCGCCTGGTGGATGCGGCCACCGGCGAATTCGAGCGGGGATGGGTGCGGGTCTCGGACATGGTGACGCGGCAGCCCTGGGCCGATGACGTACCAGTCCAGGTGCAGTCGGAGTAAGGCCGTCGAGCGTCGAGCGTGACGCCACTGCGAGATTTCATCGCGAAACTCGCAGTGGCGTCACACCCGACAGACCCCTACGCCTCGGGTCGTACTTTCTGTGCGGCGGCGACCATGTTCTGCAGGGACGCCGTCACCTCATCAACGTTGCGGGTCTTGAGCCCGCAGTCGGGATTGGCCCAGAGCCGCCCAGCCGGAACGGCTTTCAAAGCGGCACGTAGCGAATCCGCCATCTCCTCGGCGCTGGGCACCCGTGGTGAGTGAATGTCGTAGACGCCGGGGCCCACACTGTTGGCAAAACCGATCGCATTCAGATCGTCGAGCACCTCCATGTGGGAGCGTGCCGCCTCGATGGAGGTGACGTCGGCATCAAGGTCCGCGATGGCCCCGATCACCTCACCAAATTCCGAGTAGCACAGGTGAGTGTGGATCTGGGTCGAGTCGGCAACTCCGGACGTCGCCAAGCGGAAAGCGGCTACCGCCCAACGCAAGTACACATCCTGCTCGCTGCGCCGCAGTGGCAACAATTCGCGCAGCGCCGGCTCGTCGACCTGGATCACCGCGATGCCGGCCGACTGCAGATCCACGGTCTCATCACGAATGGCCAGCGCCACCTGATTGGCGGTATCGGGCAGCGCCTGATCGTCACGCACGAAAGACCACGCCAGGATGGTGACCGGGCCGGTCAGCATGCCCTTGACCGGCTTGGCGGTCAGCGACTGCGCGTAGCTGATCCAGTCGACCGTCATCGGATGGGAGCGCGCGACGTCACCGTAGAGAATCGGCGGACGCACGCAGCGGCTGCCGTAGGACTGGACCCAGCCATTCTGAGTGGCGAAGAAGCCGTCCAACTGCTCGGCGAAGTACTGCACCATGTCGTTTCGTTCCGGCTCACCGTGTACCAGTACGTCGAGTCCCAGCTTTTCCTGTAGGGCGATGACGTCGGCGATCTCTTTCTCCATCCGGCGCGCGTACTCCGCCTCGTCGATCTCGTCGGCGCGCAGTGCCGCACGGGCGGTTCGGATCGCCGTGGTCTGCGGATAGGAGCCGATCGTCGTGGTGGGTAGCGGCGGCAGCTGTAGCCGTGCCTCCTGGCTGAGTCGGCGTGCGGCGGCATCGCCCCGATCCACACCCGAGGCGAGGATGGCATGGATGCGGGCCCGCACCTGCCCGTTGTGCAGCCGTGGATCCTTCTTGCGGGAGGCCACCGCTTCGTTGGACGCCGCGATCTCAGCGGCGACCGCCTCGCGCCCCTCGCGCAGAGCGCGGGCCAGAACCGCGACCTCGGCCACCTTCTCCGCGCCAAATGCCAGCCAGCTGCGCAGGCTAGCGTCCAGGTCGGTCTCGGGCTCCAACGAGTACGGCACATGCAGGGTCGAACACGACGTGGACACCGCGATGCTGGCTGCCGAACCAAGCAGGGTCGCCAGCCGGCTCAACGCCGCCTGCAAGTCGGTGCGCCAGATGTTGCGACCGTCGACGATGCCGGCCACCAGCGTTTTGTCGGCCAGCTCAGGAGCCGCGACGATGGACGCGATCGCGGTGCGCGCACCGGCAACCAGGTCGACGCCGATCGCCTCGATGGGGGTACGGGCCAGCGCCCCCAGCGCGGCGCCCGGGTCGCCGAAGTAGGTAGCGACATGGATGGCCGGCCGGTTGGCCAGTGACCCCAGCGCGGTGTACATCCGTTCGGCAAGCGCGGGCGCGTCGGGGCAGATGTCGGTCACCAGCGCCGGTTCATCCAGCTGTACCCATTGGGCACCGCTATCGGTGAGCAGTGACAATAGCTCCGAATAGATCGGCATCAGCTCCTCGAGCCGCCCTATCGGCGCGGATGCGCCGTCGACGGCCTTGCTGAGCAGCAGGAAGGTGACCGGGCCGATGACCACGGGCCGTGCCGGGATGCCGAGCTCCTGCGCCTCTTTCAATTCGGCGAGCACCTTGTCGGGATGCAGCCCAAACCGGGTGTCCGGCCCGATCTCGGGGACCAGGTAGTGGTAGTTGGTGTCGAACCACTTGGTCATCTCCAAGGGCGCGACCTCAGCATTGCCCCGCGCCGCGGCGAAGTAGCGGTCCAGGTCGTCGCAGATCCCGGCTACTCGGGTGGGCAAGGCGCCCAACAGAACTGCGGTGTCAAGCATCTGGTCGTAATAGGAGAAGGTGTTCACCGGAACCGAGTCCAGACCGGCCGCGGCCAGGTCCGTCCAGGTGTCGCGACGCAGGGTGGCGGCGACGGATTCCAACTCTGCTCGGTTGGTGCGTCCCGCCCAATAGCCCTCGGTTGCGCGCTTGAGTTCGCGGCGCGGACCAATACGGGGAGAGCCGGTAATGGTTGCGAAAAATGGTTGATGGCTTACTAGCTGAGTCACAGCGCGTCCTTCAATTGACGGGGTGATCACCGCCCTCGGACGCACAACCGACCCGATTGCGCCATGCCTTGACCGCACGAGCACAACCGCTTCGGCCGAACGCCCATTCCACGAGGCGATGAGCCGCCGGGCGCGGCGCGCCCGGCACAACTGGCAGGTCTTCGGACTCGCAGGCGCGCACCCGGTGGTGCTCCTAGTGGCCGTCGCTTCCCAGTCGTGAAGGACCAGTGCTTGTTTAGTTCATGACGGCGGTCGTTCCTGCATACCGCTGCGGGACAGTTCCGGATTCTCACCGGATTCCCTCTTACGACGCATCGTTGATGCCTCGCTCGATGCCGACACCGCGTGGGGCGATGACGGCAGACCAGCTGCGTGGTCCAGGTTACTCTGCCGCCCCGCGGTCGCGTACTGGCCGGTTAGTCTGCCAATGCCGTGGCGATGGGCACATCGCCGTTGTTGAAGTCGATGGTCCGGCCGATGGTTGAGTCGTCGTTGAGCGTGGCGGCGATCACCCGCGCGACATCGGCGCGCGACACCGTGGCTTTGCCGCTCTTGCCCGTGCCAATTGAGATCCACCCGGTCGCCGGTTCCAGGGTGAGCCGGCTCGGCCCCAGCACGGTCCAGTCCAGTTTGCTGGCACGCAAATGGGCGTCCGCGGCCGCCTTCGCCTGCGCATACGGGAAGAACGAATCATCAACCGATACGCCATGATTAGGGCCGGCGCCGAAATAGGAGACCATCACGAACCGCTGCACACCCGCCCGCGTCGCGGCATCGATGACTCTGATGGCGGCGTCGCGGTCGACGGCATAGGTGCGCGCTGGATTGCCGCCACCCGCGCCGGCGGAGAACACCACCGCATCGTGCCCGGTCAGCAGTCCGGCCAGCGCGGCGGTATCTAGCCCTTCGATATCGGCTTGCACCGGTGTGGCGCCCGTTGCGGCGATGTCATCGCGGTGGTCGGGGTTGCGGAAGACCGAGCTCACCTGGTCGCCCCGGTCGGCCAGGATGTGCCCCAGCAGCAGAGCGACCTTGCCGTGGCCACCGAAGACAACAACACGCGTCATAGCAGCGACGCTACCGCTAGGGCATCGGGACGCGGCCCATGATGAGGTCGATGATGGGCTTGCCTGGCGGGTAGGCGCCGGTCAGTGACGACATGGTGTGCCCGTAGTCCACCAATAGCGTGATCCCGCTGATCCCGAAGGCGGCCGCGCTGTTGAGGAACACCATCACGTCGCCCATCTGCTCCGGGGTGTGCACTTTGGAGCCGGTCTTGTCGCGGTAGTCCTGCGCGAAGGTAAGCCACAAGTCGGCATTGGCTTGCGCCAACGGGGTATCGGTGGGGCCTGGGCAGATGGCGTTGATGCGGATCCCCCTTTTCAGCAGGCGATAGGCCCTGGTCGCCACGTAGGCATTGATGGTCTTCTTGCTGAAGCCGTAGTGAATGATGCCCTCGGCTTCATGCGCTGATACCCAGTCCTGGGCCGCTCCATAGTCAGGAGTGGCCAGGAACTCGGTCAGCCGCGGCAGGTCGTTCTCCCAGCCCATGCCCGCGACCGACGAGACGAAACAGACCGCCGATCCCGAAGGGAGCTGGTCATTGGCCAGCAGGCGGTCGATCAGATGGCGGTGGCCGATGAAATTGATCTTCATCAGGTCTGGTCCGCCTGCGACACCGGCCGCGGAGAACACCGCATGGACCGGCCCGCCCAGCCGCCCGACAGCGGAGTCGATGGATGCCGGGTCGCGCAGATCAACGCTCAGCGTCTGGGCGGCGTCATAACCCACCGGCGCGTAGTCCATCACGATGACTTCGGCGCCGAGTTCGGCCGCTGACTTGGCGGCCGCGGCGCCCATCCCGGTGGCGCCGCCGACGATCAGCGCTCGTTTGCCGTCGTACCGCAACCGATCCACAACTGTCATCAAGGTCCCTTTCCCCGGCCCCGGTTACCCGCCTCACTCTAAGGGGAACATATATTTGGTTCAATAGCGCAGTTGGTTCAATCGCCCCGGAGAAAGCGGTGCCGCTACTGGCCGCGCACGGCGACGCCACGCAACACCGTGTCACGGGCGTGAATGAGCGCCGCACGGGTGCCGACGAAGTGCAAGATGTTCTCCGGTATCCACTGCAAACCGATGACGCATCGGGCCAGCATCGTGATGGACGGCGGTTCGATCTGTATTTCTGCGGACCGCAGACCTTCGGACAGAAGCGATTTCATCTGTCGCAGCCGCGCGGCGTAGAGCCACCCCGGGTTGGGAGTATCCGGTGGCGACTGTCTCATCCACGCGAGCTGAATCCGGAACTCGTCGGAAAACTGTTCCAGCGCATTGATATTCACCCAGCTAAGCGCGTCCAGCTTCTCGATCGGCGTCGCGTTCGAGCGCAGCACGGCGACCCAGCCCGCTTCGACCTTCTGTCCGAACGAACGCATGATTGACGACAGCAGCTTGTCTTTGGATCCGATCACCCGGTACACAGTCCCGGTGCCAAGTCCGGACGCAGATGCGATGTCTCTGATCGTGGTGACTTCGTAACCCTTGCGCCCGAACTCCATTCGTGCCACCGCCCGAACGTGGGCGGCCTTGTCACTGGGATTGGCGTCCTTGTCGTCGATCCATGTTGCGATCACGTCGTTTGCTGCGGACAGCGCATTGGAACCGTCCAGATCCACGTCGATTGGTGCGTGGATTGCCAAGCCTTGCAGGATGGTTCGGCACATCAACCCGGAGACCTGGTCGGCGGATGCGTTGCGACGCATCACGTCCAGACCTACTTGCAGCATTGTTTGACAGATCCGGTCGGCCAACGTGGGGAGGTCGATTTCGGTCCTGATGTAGCCGCTCCTCCGCCCCGCGCGCAGCGTTTGCAGCATGGCTTCTTGTATCGCTAGCGGACGTTGCGACGTCAGCTTCATCAGTTCAGGATCCGCGCTGGGGCCCTCGTAGAACGACATCTGAAGCGCGGCCCGATGCGCTACCGCACAGTTGGCGATCGCGGCTCCCAGTTGGGTGATCTTCTCGGCCACGGTTCGCGAATCGGGTTGGTCCAGCTTCGCTTGCCAGCTTCGCCCGATCTGATGTAAGTCGTCCTGATAGCGGCGGATCAGTTCGATCAGGATCGCCTCTTTGGACTCGAAATGGTGATAGAGGCTGCCCGGCAGAATGCCTGCGGCGTCAGCGATTTCCCGCAGCGACGTCCTCAAACCCGACGAGGCTATCAACGCCGCCGCGTTCTGGAGAATCTCGGTCCGGCGCGTCCCGGAGTCGTCCGTCCCGGCCTGATCTCGGTGATCAGCCATCCACCGGCTTTTCGCCGCTGCATTGACCTTCGCCATAGGCTACCGGTATATGGGTCGGCAGAATTGCGACCTAGCAAACATATGCCTTCGTCCCTCCTGCCAACCAAATTTTTGTTAAATCTAGCAGACTGGGTGCTCGGACAGTGGTCACGAGCGTGCCGGTGCGGGCCGGCTGCCCGGTCCTGTCGAACTGCCGGTTGGCCGCGCGATCGGCTTGCAGCGACTTGCGCCAGGGGCGGCCCGGCCCGTGGTTTGATCTTGCTGACTGCGCTGGCGCGGCGTAGCCGGCGCACGCCCGGTGAGAGGGGCCCGGCCGAGCTGGCAGCGGCTTGGCAGGCTATTGACAGCAGGGTCCCATGTGAAAGCCCGGACGCCGGCGCCGACCCCGTCCTAGCATCTGGCCGTATTGGCAATTGTCGCCGAATGGCGACTGTTGCCTAAGGGGTCAAATGCAGTTTCGGAGGTTGTCGACAGGCGAGTTGTCCGGGTCGTTGGGGCGGCTGAACGGTTTGGGGTGTGATCATGTTGGACTTTGCTTGGTTACCGCCAGAGATAAATTCGACTCGGATATTCTCCGGCGCGGGCTCGGGGCCGCTGTTCGCCGCGGCGTCGGCCTGGGAAGGGTTGGCGCAGGATCTGTATGCGTCGGCGTCATCATTTGATTCGGTCGTCTCGGGGCTGTCCAGTGGGTCTTGGTCTGGTCCGGCGTCGGTGTCGATGGCGGCCGCCGCGGCACCGTATGTGGGCTGGCTGAGCGCAGCGGCGGGCCAGGCCGAGTCGGCGGCCAATCAGGCTCGGACGGCGGCGACGGCGTTTGAAGCCGCACTGTCGGCGACCGTGCACCCGGCTGCCGTCACCGCCCACCGGATGTCGTTGGTGTCGTTGGTGGCAACCAATATTCTGGGCCAGAACACACCCGCGATTGCGGCCAACGAATTCGACTACTTGGAGATGTGGGCCCAGGATGTCGCAGCCATGGTGGGTTATCACGGTGGGGCGTCGTCGGTGGCGGCCGCCCTGGTGCCGTTCAGTCTGCCGCCCGTGGACCTGGCGGGATTGGCATCCCAGATCGGAACGCAGGCGCTCGGGATGGTCACATCCGCCTCCTCGGCGCTCGCCACACCGGTGCAAAGCGTCATGGCGGCCGTCCCGGCGGCGCTGACGACGCTGCAGTCATTGCCACTGCAGAATGCGTCGATGCTGATGTACCCGTTCAGCATGGCGATGTGACCGCTGATGAACCTGATGAGTAGTTCGCTGCGCGGGTCGACCGCCGTGGTGGCCGGCGCAACCGCCGCCGGAATCCCCGCGAGCGCAGCGAAGTTGGTGGACGCACCGGTCAGCGGAGTGAAGGCGATGGGCGGGGCGGGGCTGGGTTCATCGATTTCGGCCGGGTTGGGCAAAGCGCGGATGGTCGGCGCGGTATCGGTTCCGCCGACCTGGGAGGGATCGATGCCCTCTCGGATGGCTAGCTCGGCGATGGCGGGGTTGGGCCCGGCCGGTGTCGCCAACGAGGCTGAGATGGCCGCGGCGGGACGACCCGCCGGAATGCCGATGATGTCGATGCCGATGGGTGCGGGTGCGGGTGCCGGTGGCGGGATGCCCGGTGGAATGCTGGGCCGGGGCGGTGCCAGCCCGAACCCAATACAGTCCCGGCCCAGCGTGGTGCCCAGGACGGGAATCGGATAGCGCGCCGGTCGGCTCGAAGTCACGGCCTTGCAGGTCCGGGCGACAGTAGCTCGGCTGTTGCTGCCCGGCCGATTGACCGCGCCGGGAGCCGGACCCTAAGTTGGAACAGATATTTGGTCAACAAGAACGCCGGGCGTAACGACGATGACCGACCGCTTAACCGACGACTTAACCGACGACCAACCGAGCTCGGATCGGCTGGCGCGCTGGAGCTCGCTGGCCTCGGCCATCGCCGGTCGGCTGCGTGTTTCCGCGGCGGCCAGCGGAGCGCTGGCCTGGACGAATGGCCGCGCGATTTTCGTCGACACCGAGCTGCCGGAACGTAATCAGCTCGAGTCGCTGGTTGTGCAAGCGGCAATGCTCGCCGCGGGCAGTCTGGAACCGGGTGTGCTGCGGGTACTGGGGCGGCGCCCCGCGTTGGCCAAGCGCTATCTGGCAATAGATGCGAACCGGGCACTCGCCGCGAATGAGGGCTGGCTACCCCCGTCCATGCGAAACCTGATCGACGGGGATATCGCCGCACGCAGTGAATCGCCGAGCGACGCGCTGGCCGTCGCGCGCGGCCACGACCCAATCGCGGATCCCCCCTACCCGAAGCCAAAGTCTATGACCCGCAGGGATTTTACGAACGTAACGGTCAACCGGGACCGTATTCGGTTGGCGTCTGGTCCACCTGGATGAGTGCTCAGCCACACGGGCGCCCCGAGGTGGTGGCACCGGGCGACGGTGGACGCTGCGGGCCGGCGCATGGGTGAGCCCAAGGCCATCGTGATTACGGGCGCCTCTCGCGGGCTCGGCCTGGCATCGGTGGCGCAGATGTATCGGCAGGGTTGGCGGGTGCTGGCGGCTATGCGTGCACCGGAGTCGGGCATGGCCCAATTGCGTGCCAAGGTCGCTGGGGTGGTCGATGATTCGCGACTGATACCGGTCCAGTTGGACCTGACCGACGCCGCGTCGGTAGCGGCGGCGGCCAAGGTGATCGAAGAGGCCGTCGGGGCTCCCCGGGTGCTGGTGCACAATGCGGGCATCTCCGCGGCGGGCACGGTCGAGGAGACACCGATCGAGCTGTGGGAGCGGATGTTCGCTACCCATGTGCTGGGGCCAGTGCAGTTGACCAAGGCCTTGTTACCCGCGATGCGTACCGCAGGCCGCGGACGGATCGTCATGATCTCGAGTCAGGCCGGCGTGCGGGGGATGCCGGAGATTGCGGCCTACTCTGCGGCCAAAGGGGCACTGGAACGCTGGGCAGAATCGTTGGCCGGCGAGGTGGCGCCCATCGGTTTGGGCGTCACAGTCCTGGTGACCGGAACCTTCAACACCGACATCATCACCGACGCCGGGACGTCGGACCACCGCGACTTCGCCGGACCCTACGCGGCTCATCATGTCGCGATCGAGCGCCGGGGCCGCTTCGCGATGCGGTTCGCGGCCGAGCCAGATCGGTTCGCGCGACATCTGGCCAGAGCCGTCGAAGACCGGGCGCCGTTCACCCGCCACGCGGTGGGCCAGGATGCCCGCATGCTGGTGGTTGCCAACCGGCTGCTTTCCGGTAAGGCTTCCCATAGGGTGGCCCGACTGGTGATGGGCATCCCGCCGCCCGGTGCTCTGCTGAGCGTCCCATCTACAGAGAGCGACAAACATGGCTGACACCACCGAGGCTGTCGAGGTTCGGTTCGAGTCCAAGATGATGATCGACGGCAAGCTCGTCGACGGCCAGGCCGGCACCTTCACCAGTATCAACCCGGCCACCGAGGAGCCGCTAGGGGAAGTCGCCGACGCGTCGAAAGCCGACATGCGCCGCGCCGTCGACGCGGCCCGACGGGCGTTCGATGAGACCGACTGGTCAACCAACCATGCGTTGCGCAAGCGCTGTCTCGAGCAACTTCAGCAGGCCATCGAGGCCGAACGGAAAGAGCTACGTGAAGAACTCATTCTTGAGGCCGGGGCGCCTCGCGCGATCACCTTCGGGCCCCAGTTGGATGCGCCGCTAGCCGACGCGCTGCGCTATCCCGCCAAGCTGATCGACGAATACCCGTGGGAGACCGACCTGGGCGACGTGCTGGTCAGCATCACCGGTCAACTGACCACCCGCAAAGTCTGGCGGGAGCCCGTCGGTGTGGTGGGTGCGATCGTGCCGTGGAATTTCCCGTTCGAAGTCACCATTAACAAGCTCGGCCAGGCGCTGGGCACTGGCAACACCGTGGTGCTCAAACCGGCGCCGGACACCCCGTTCAACGCGACCCGCCTGGGCCGGCTGATCGCGGAAAAGACGGACATTCCACCGGGGGTCGTCAACGTGGTCACCGCCTCGGACCACTTGGTGGGGGAGGAGCTCACCCTTTCGCCCAAGGTCGACATGATCTCGTTCACCGGCTCGACCGCTGTCGGCAAACACCTCATGGAAAAAGGTGCGGCCACCATGAAGCGGCTGTTCTTGGAGCTGGGGGGTAAGTCGGCCACCATCGTCTTGGAAGACGCCGAATTCGGGCTGGCGTGCGCAATCGGCATCGCCCCCTGCATGCATGCTGGGCAGGGCTGCGCCAACCCGACCCGGATGCTGTTGCCGCGATCGCGCTACGACGAAGGGGTGGCGATCCTCAAGAGCATCTACGACAACGTCATGCCGGGCGATCCCCAGGACCCCGCGACCCTGTGTGGTCCGGTGATCTCGGCCAAACAACGCAAGCGCGTGCTCGGCTACATCAACAAGGGTGTCGAAGAGGGCGCCACGTGCCTGGTTGGCGGGCCGGATGCGCCGACCGGTTTCGACCGGGGATTCTATGTGCGGCCAACGCTTTTCGTTGACGTCGATAACTCCATGACCATCGCCCAGGAAGAGATCTTCGGCCCGGTGCTTTCGGTGATCCCATTCGACACCGAAGAAGACGCGATCCGGATCGCCAATGACAGCGTGTACGGGTTGGCCGGCAACGTGATGTCGGGTTCGTTGGCACACTCCCTGGCGGTGGCCCGGCGGCTGCGGGCCGGCTTCATAGGCGTCAACGGCGGTGCTCCCTACGGGGCTGACACACCGTTCGGCGGATACAAGGACAGCGGGGTGGGACGACAGAACGGTGTCGCGGGGTTCGACCAGTACACCCAGATCAAATCGGTGGGTTATCCGGCCGGATAAGGGAGTCGCGTTTTTCAGCTGTTCGATAATCTTGAAGACTTCGGGGCCTTCGACGATGTGGTCTCTGGTGACGTCCGGGACCCCTGCACCGAGTTGGCCCGGCTGCGGCGCGAGGAACCAGTGCAACGCATCGACTTCTCGGCCATGCCGCACGAGCAGTCCAAGCCGGTTTTCATCGTCTACCGCCATGAGGACGTCGCTCAGCTGTTGCGTGACAACGAGACGTTCTCCTCGGCCATCATCATCGACGCTTTCGGTGACGTGCTGGGCAGCCATGTCATGCTCGGGATGGACGAGCCCGAGCACGGTCGGCATAGGGCTTTGATGGCAAAAGCGTTCTCGCAGAAAGCATTGGCGCGCTGGGAGGACGAGCTGGTCGGCCGGGTGGGCAATAGCCTGATCGACCGGCTCGTCGCCCGCGGCCGTGCCGATTTGGTGAAGGAATTCACCTTTCCCTATCCCACCCAGATCATCGCAGGGCTGCTCGGGCTGCCGCGCGAGGACTATCCACAATTTCAGCGTTGGTCGATCTCGCTGCTGAGCTTCACCGTCAACCCGCAGCGGGGGCGCGCAGCAGCGGTGGCGCTGCAGGACTACTTCGCTCCGATTCTGACCGCACGGCGCCAACAGCCCCGCGACGAGTTGATCAGCGAGCTGGCACAAGCGCACATCGACGGGGAGAAACTCTCCGATGAGGAGATCTTTTCGTTCTGCGACTGCTACTTCCGGCCGGCGTCGAAACCACCTACCGCTCATTGGGCAACCTGCTCTACGGCTTGCTGAGCAATGCGGATCAACTCGACGCGGTTCGCGCCGATCGGTCACTGGTGCCGCAGGCGATCGAGGAGGCGGTGCGCTGGGAGTCGCCGCTGCTGACCATCAGCCGGGTGCCCATCCCTGCCGGATCCTCGGTGATGCCGATGTTGGGCGCCGCCAACCGGCAAGAGGACCGTTACTCCGATCCGGATCGCTTCGACATCTTGCGCCCGGTGAGGGCGCATATCGGCTTCGGGCATGGGGTCCACGTCTGCCTCGGCATGCACCTGGCCCGGCTCGAGATGCGGGTCGTGTTCGATCCGTCCCAGGGCATCGCATAGGCCGCAAGTTCTTCAGACCACCGGGTAGCGGTCCCGTGGCAATAGCCGCGGCATCTAGGCCAATTCAAGCAGTGTTGAGAATTCATAGAGGGCTTCGCTGTTTAATCGATGCACGGTGCCCCGCCATGACCAGGGAAAGGACGAACCGACTGACGGCGATGGACGTCGATCGGGTCGGTCTGGTTGTCGACGCGAGAACGATAACCAAACCCTGACATCGGCCAGGTAGGGACACCGGCGGAAGACGGATCAGTGCCCACAACGAGAACGCTTGAATATCGATGTTCGACTGCGATTCAAGGATTTTGGCCAAGGACGTAACCACGTATGCGGACCTGCATGCGGGGCGGGTGTTCGTGGCCTGGCGGCGCCGGAAGAAGTTGAGATCCCCAGCGCTGCTCAGCTTGTGACCGTGGCCAGCGTGCTATGCCCAGTTCCAGCGCTAAGGAAGGATTGGCAGTGACCGATCTGCTCGTGAGCCCACAGGCGATGACCGCAACGGCTACGGAAGTGGCTGAAATCGGTCTAGCGATCGATCAAGCTGATCTGGCCGTGGCAGGGCCAACAACCGGCCTGGCTGCGGCGGCCGCCGATGAGGTGTCTGAGGCCATAGCGACGCTGTTCGACAACTACGCCCAGGGGTACCAGGCGGTCAGCCGGCAAGCGGCGGCTTTTCACGATGCGTTTGCGCAGAAGTTGTTCGCGGCCAGCGACTCCTATGTGCGCGCCGAGGCGGCGGCCGTGAAGGCGCTTGCGTGGCTCACCGAACCAGTCGCGAACCTGTTCGCGCCGGTGCTCAGCGGACCGGAAAGTGTGGCGGCATCAGCGACAGCGTTGCTGGCAGGGGCTCCTCTGAAACCCGTTGAGGCCGCGTTGATCCTGAGTGAAAGTGGTGTGCCGACACCTTCGGCAAGCTACATCAGCGACGTCTACACCAAGTACGTCGAGCCGAATTTCCCCTCTGCGACCGCCCCGCAAGGCGTATCCACCCCTAACGGGCTATACCCATTTACTGGCATCAAGGATTTGACCCTGGACATATCGCTGGCCCGGGGTGCAACGATACTCAACGACGCGATCCTGCAGCAGCTCGCTGCCCTGTCCGCCGGGAGTTCCGTCGCTGTTTTGGGCTACTCCCAAAGCGCGGTGCTCTCCTCGCTCGTGATGCCGAAGCTCTTGGCCGAAGGCGTCACGAGTTCACAAGTCAATTTCGTATTGCTCGGCAACCCAATGAATCCCAACGGCGGCGTGCTTGCTCGGTTCCCCGACCTCACGTTGCCGAGCTTGGGTTTCACGTTCTACGGTGCGACTCCAGACAATGCTTTTCCGAACGTCAGTTACACGCTCGAATACGACGGCTTCGCCGACTTCCCGCGCTACCCGATCAACTTGCTTGCCGACATCAACGCAGTTATGAGTATCCCGTTCGTGCACGCTGACTATCAGCATCTCACGCAGGCGCAGCTCGACTCAGCCGTTCAGTTGCCCACCGAGAGCCCAACCCAGAGCACGTACTAAATGATTCCAACTGAGCACCTGCCGTTGCTGGCGCCGCTGCGCTTCATCCCCTACGTGGGAGACCCGCTGGCTGAACTGCTGGAGCCAAATCTGAGGGTGCTGGTGGACTTGGGTTATGGCGACCAGGCCTACGGCTACGACACCGGGCCGGCTGATGTGCCCACACCGTTTGGCTTGTTCCCGCCGGTCAGCCCGCTCACGGTGGCCGAGCACCTAGCCGCGGGGACGCAGCAGGGAATCGTCAACTCGGGCGCTGCGCTCCAAGCCCAGGGGCCGCCCAGCATTCCGCTATCGGACATAGCGCACACATTGACGGCGAATCCGCCATGGGCAGGTACGCCGGCGTTGCCGCCTTCGACATCTCCGGCCTCATCAATCGAGGACTTCATCTTGGCGGTGCAGGCGGCGAATAGCTCGATCTCGCGTGGCTTCGTCAAGACGCTCTCGACGGCCTACGCGACATTGCTGCCGACCATGGATATCGCCAGTGAGCTTGTATTCACTCTGCCCAGCTACAACCTCAACCTGTTCCTGGACGGATTGATCCAGGCAATCAACGGCCAGCCCATAGAGGGACTGATCAACGCGATCGGCAATCCGATCGCCGCCAGCACGGGACTGATCACACTTGCCGGCGGATTCCAGTTAATAGTCATCTCGTACGCACTCGACACGATCCTGTTCGGGACACCACATCCGCTTCCCTGACCCGCGGGAGATCCCGCACCATCGCAGGGTTGCCGTGGCGTAGCGGCGGCGTGCGGCCCGGGGGCTAGTTGAAGAACCCCGATTGGTCGGGGTTGGCATTGAATCCTCCGGAGCTGTTGTTGCCCGAGTTGGCCACGCCCGAAGTCGCGGTAAGGAGGCCGTTTGTGGCCGAGTTGGCGATGCCCGCGGTCCGGAAACCGGTGTTGAACAGGCCGGTGTTGAAGCTGCCGGTGTTGTTGATTCCCACGCTTTGGTTGCCGCCAGCGTTGAGCAGACCCGAGTGACCGCTGAACAGCGCGCTCGTGTTGGCGTTGTGGAAACCGGAGTTCGTGTCGCCGGTGTTGTTGAATCCTGAATTGCCGCTTCCGTTGTTTCCGAAACCGGAGTTTGTGACGGCCTGGTCGGCCGAGCTGCCGAACCCCGTGTTGAGGTCGCCCGCGTTGATCCCGCCGGTGTTGGTGTTGCCGGAGTTGCCCCACCCGGTGTTGTGGTCGCCCCCGTTGAAGTCGCCGGTGTTCAGGGTGCCTGAGTTGAAGCTGCCGGCGTTGTAGGAGCCGGAGTTTCCGGCGCCCATGTTTGCCGCGCCCGCGTTTCCGAAGCCCATGTTGCGGTCGCCGGCGTTGCCAAAGCCGAAGTCGGCGCTGCCGGCATTGCCAAAGCCGGTATTCGTGGATCCGGCGTTCCACAAACCGGTGTTGGTGTTACCGGAGTTCGCCAGGCCGAAGTTGCCGTCGCCGGAGTTGAAGAAGCCCACATTGTTGTCGCCCGAGTTGAACAACCCGATGTTGTTGTCACCGGTATTGCCGAAACCGAGGTTTCCGGCACCCGAGTTCAGCGCGCCGATGCCGACCAGGTTGTCGCCGGTGAGCCCGAAGCCGATGTTGTTGCTGCCGTTGTTGCCCAGGCCAAGATTGTTGTTGCCGAAATTGCCCAACCCGACATTTGAGTTGCCGTGGTTGCCGCTACCGAAGTTGGTGGAGCCGGCGTTTCCGCTGCCCAGGTTTCTGCTTCCGGTGTTTCCGCTGCCGATGTTGCCGGCACCGTGGTTCCCGCTGCCCAGGTTGAGTGCTCCGATGTTGCCGCTACCGAAGTTGGTGGAGCCGATGTTTCCGCTGCCCAGGTTCGTGTTTCCGGCGTTGCCGCTGCCCAGGTTGGCCTGTCCGATATTGCCGAATCCGAAGTTGGCGTCGCCGGTGTTGCCACTGCCCAGGTTGTAATCGCCGATGTTGCCCAAACCGAGGTTGCCCACGCCGGCATTGCCGATGCCCAAGTTGGGAGCCGGTAGGTCTAATGCGGGCAACCCTGACGTCGTCGCGGCGGCCAGGCCGTCCGTGCCGGTGAGCACAAGACCAGAGGTGCCGAAGAAGCCGGACTGCTCGTCGCCGGCGTTGAATACACCCGAGCTGCCGTTGCCGGAGTTGAACAGTCCCGAGGTGTAGGGGAACACGGCGCCGCCGCTGGAGTTCCCCGCTCCGGTGTTGAATGTCCCGTTGTTGAACAGACCGAAGTTGTCGTCGCCCAAGTTGCCGATGCCCGCGTTGGTATTGCCTGAATTGTTGATACCGGAGTTAACGGTCCCGCCTGCGTTCAGGAATCCGGAATTTCTGTTGGTGCTGTTGAAGAACCCGGAACTGAAGCTGCCGGTATTATTGAAGCCCGAATTTCCGGAACCGGCATTCCGGAATCCCGAGTTCGCCACGGACTGGTCCTCCGGACTTCCCATTCCTGTATTGAGGTCACCAGAGTTGAAGAAACCCGTATTGGTGAAACCCGAGTTGCCCAGCCCGGTGTTGTGGCCGCTCGAGTTAAAGTACCCGGTATTCACGCTGCCGGAATTGAAATCGCCAGTATTGAAGTTGCCCGAATTGAAACTTCCCGTATTGAGCAGTCCTGCGTTCCCGAGGCCCACATTCGAAGAGCCGCCTTTTCCTGCGCCCACGTGGTTGACGCCAGAATTGCCGAAACCAAAGTTGCTCAGGCCGGAGTTCCCGAAACCGGTGTTGGTATCGCGCCCGTTCCAGAAGCCGGTATTGATATCGCCAGCGTTCTCGAACCCGAAATTTCCGCTTCCGGAGTTGAAAAATCCGATGTTGTTGTCGCCAGAGTTGAAGAAGCCAATGTTGTTGGTGCCGGAGTTTCCAAAACCGAGGTTCCCGGCACCCGAGTTGAGTGCTCCGATGCCGATCAGATCATCGCCGTTGAGGCCGATGCCGATGTTGTTGTTCCCGTTATTGCCGAATCCAACGTTGTTACTACCGAAGTTGCCGAAGCCCACATTGGAGTCGCCCGCGTTTCCGCTGCCCAGATTCAGTGTGCCAGTGTTGCCGCTGCCGAAGTTCGTGCTGCCGTTGTTCCCGCTACCCTAGTTGAGGGATCCGAAGTTTCCGAGGCCCAGGTTTGAACTACCGGCGTTGCCCCAGCCGAAGTTCGCGTCGCCCACCGCATTGCCGAGGCCAAAGTTAAGGCTGCCCAAGCGGTTTCCGCTGCCGAAGTTGATGTTGCCGGTGTTTCCGCTGCCGAGGTTGAAGAAGCCCTGGTTCCCGCTGCCCAGGTTTGCGTTGCCCGCATTTCCGCTGCCCAGGCTGGCGTCGCCGATATTTCCGCTGCCCAGGTTGAACGATCCGGTGTTGCCGCTGCCCAGGTTGTAGTCGCCGATGTTGCCGACACTTAGGTTCGCGAAACCGATGTTGCCGATGTGCAGAACCGGGAACCCAACCGCGGCCGCGCCGGGCAGCGCCGCGGCGGCCGCGGGCCCGGACGAAGGCAGTGCCGTCGTTGCCCCGGCCACCCGGTTCTGCAGGGTGCGCAACGCCTGCTGCCACGGTGCCAGCTGCGCGGCCACCGCTGAGGCTCCACTGTGATAGCCCGCCATCGCTGCCACGTCCTGGGCCCACAGCTGATCGTATGCGGCCTCGGTCGAGGCGATTGCAGGGGCGTTCTGGCCGAACAGGTTTGACACGACCAGCGACACCAACTGATTGCGGTTGGCCGCCACTAGCTCGGGATGCGCCGTCGCCGCTTGCGCCGCTTCAAAGACGGCAGCGGCCGCGTTAGCCTGGGCGGCCGTCACCGCGGCGCGCGCCGCTGCGGTGCCCAGCCAGCTCGCATAAGGTCTGGCCGCAGCGGCCATCGCCGTCGCCGCTGCGCCCTGCCACGCCTCGCCCACGAGTCCCATGGTGATAGCGGAGAATGCCTGGGCTGCTGAAGCCAGGTCGGCGGCCAGCCCGTCCCACGCCGCCGCCGCGGCCAGCGTTGGGCCGCCCCCAGCACCGGCGAATATTCGTGCCGAATTGATCTCGGGCGGCAACATCATAAAGTTCATCACGACACCCCTTCTGTGTTGATCTAGGCCGACGTCGGCAAAGGGAACCAGCAGCGGCCGGCCCTGCGTCTCCCCAACCGTCCGCAGCCCGGAATGCGGCTATCTGGCGTGCCTTCTGTCAATAGCGCTGTGCTCGTAGCCCCGTGTGTAAGCCACGCGGTATTGGCAACGTAATACGAAGTCCGTCGCGATTATTGGTTTTCGCCGATTTCTTACTGTTTAAGCAAGGGGTGCAATTAATGGAAAGTAATTCTAGTTTCGATAAACTAATAAACTAGAGTTCTATTCTAGCTTTATGTTCGAGGCCTTCGATGCCGCGTGCGGAAATCCCGCACGCATTCTGAGCAGGGGTAATGGCATCTTCGCGCCTAAGTCCGACGCACCCGGTGCGGAGCCGATTAGGCGGGCGAATCCCTCGGTGGCAAATACTAGAATTGAAATCTGATTTAGGGCGAAGTGACGATGGCTAGTTGTTGAAACCGGACTGATCGTCTCCAGAGTTCAGCGCGCCCGAGCTGTTGGTGCCGGAAATCAGTAGGCCCGAGCTGTCGCTGCCCGAGTTGGCTATCCCCGTGTTGAAGGTCCCGGTATTGAATATTCCTGTGTTATTGCTGCCTGAGTTGCTGAACCCGACGTTGGTAGCGTCACCGGAATTGCGCACTCCAGAGTGGCCGTTCGCAGAGACGCCGGTGTTGCTGTTCTGGAAGCCGGAGTTGCCGTCGCCAGAGTTGAAGAAGCCGGAGTTGCCGCTTCCGGAGTGGCCAAAGCCGGAGTTCGGTCCGGCTTGTGTGTCGGGACTGCCGATGCCGGTGTTCAAGCCGCCCGAGTTGTAGCCACCCGTGTTGACGTTGCCCGAGTTTTCCCAGCCCGTATTGGTCTCACCCGCGTTGGAGAAGCCCGTGTTGTAGGTGCCCGAGTTGTAGAAGCCCGTGTTGCCGCCTCCACCGTTCCCAAAGCCCATGTTGAAGCTACCTGCGTTGCCGTGCCCCATGTTTTCCACGCCACCATTGCCGAAGCCGAAGTTGAGGCTGCCCCCGTTCCCGAAGCCCGTATTGGTGCCGCCGGAATTCCAGAATCCGGTGTTGGTGGAACCCGCGTTTGCGAAGCCGAAGTTGCCGTCGCCTGAGTTGAAGAAGCCGATGTTGTTGCTGCCCGAGTTGAAGAAGCCGACGTTGTTGTCGCCCGCGTTCCCGAAGCCCATGTTGCCTATGCCGGCGTTCAGGCCGCCGATGCCGATCTGATTGCTGCCGCTGAGCCCAAACCCGATGTTGTTGCTGCCGTTGTTGCCGAAGCCCAGGTTGTTGGTGCCGAAGTTGCCGAAGCCGATGTTGGAGTCACCGTTGTTGCCGCTGCCGATATTGAAGGAACCGTTGTTCCCGGTGCCGAAGTTGTAGCTGCCGGCGTTGCCGCTACCGAAGTTCCCATCGCCGAAGCGGTTCCCGAAACCGATGTTTCCACTGCCGAAGCGGTTGCCGCTACCGAGGTTGAGATTTCCTGAGTTTCCCGAACCGAAGTTGGTATCGCCCAAGTTCCCGTTACCGAAATTGAAGAAACCGTTGTTTCCGTTACCCAGATTTACGTTGCCGGTGTTGCCGCTGCCCAGGTTCCCGTTGCCGATATTCCCGCCGCCCAGGTTGGCTGAGCCAGTGTTTCCGCTGCCAAAGTTGTTGTTGCCGATATTGCCGATGCTCAAGAAGTTCCCGCTGCCGTTGTTGCCAATGCCCAGCGCCGCGGCCGGGCCGGACGCGAGTGCAGCTGCCGCTGACGCGGCCGGTCCAGTTGTGGCCATTGCGGCGACCCGGCGCGGTAGGGCCTGTATTGCCTGCTGCCACGGTGTCAGTTGCGCGGCCACGGCCGACGTACCGCCGTGGTAGCCCACCATCGCTGCCACGTCCTGGGCCCATAGCTCTTCATAGGTAGATTCGGTGGCGGCGATGGCCGGCGCGTTCTGGCCAAACAGGTTGGAGAGCACCAGCGACACCAGCTGATTGCGGTTGGCCAGCACCAACTCCGGGTGCACGGTGGCCGCTTGCGCCGACTCAAATACCGCCGCGGCCGCCTTGGCCTGCGTGGCAGCGCCCAGCGCCTGAGTTGCTGCCGCGCTCAGCCAACCGGCATACGGTGCGCCCGCTGCCGCCATCGCGGCGGCAGCGGGCCCCTGCCAGGATCCGCTCGCTAACCCCGAGGTGACCGACGAAAACGCCTCAGCTGCCTCGCCCAGCTCGGCGGCCAGTCCGTCCCAGGCCGTGGCGGCCGCCAGCGTTGGTGCTGATCCGGCGCCGGTGAACATCAGCGCCGAGTTGACCTCCGGAGGCAACATCATGAAGTTCATCAGGTCTTCCCTTCTCCGCTGGCCGCACACTCGGAGACGGCCGCTATGTTCGCGAAATCACAAACCCCGCAAGCTGCCTCGCGCGCATCTCAATCGCCCGTCCCCTGTCTGCCAAGCGCACCGCGACCTCCCATAGCCGGATTAGGTTGCGGCTGGCGGCCATTGCGGGTGCGGCCGCAGAAACTGCAGTCTCGCCCGCATACGACATCGGGCCAATCCCGTCACACCTTATGCGCGTTGGCAGACAAGACACTATGACAATTGCGGGACGACATTTGCGTTTTCGCCAAAGCGCCTATCTTTGTGTCGCCGCGGGCGACGCCTGTGAGATTTTGCGCGACTCGACGCGCACGTCCGAGACCAATTGCCCAAGGGGCTGCTCGCCCGATTACGTGGTGCAAGGGAGTTCGGTGCCGTCGCGGTGCGCCGGCTGAACTACCCCGGTCGGGCGCCGTCCACCCGCCTGGGCTTCAATAGATTGAAGATCAATGTGTTCCTGAAGTGCCTGACGTACGGAAAATGTCAAAGGAGACATCATCATGGCTGAAGCCGTCATCGTAGAAGCGGTGCGCTCACCGGTCGGCAAGCGCAATGGCGCGCTATCCGGCGTACACCCCGCGGATCTATCTGCGCAGGTTCTCAACGGACTGGCTGACAAGGCCGGCATCGACCCGGAGATCGTGGATGACGTCATCTGGGGCTGCGTCATGCAAGCTGGCGAGCAGGCGCTTGATATCGCCCGCACCTCGCTGCTGACGGCCGGCTGGCCCGAAACGGTCCCGGGTGTGACGGTCGACCGCCAGTGCGGTTCGAGTCAGCAGTCGGTGCACTTCGCCGCGGCCGGCGTGGTGGCCGGGCACTATGACGTCGTCGTCGCCGGCGGGGTGGAGTCGATGTCGCGAACCCCTATGGGTTCTTCGCTGGCCAATGGTGGGCGGCCGTATTCGCAGACCTTCCTGGAACGCTATGACGGCCGCATCCCTAACCAGGGCCTTGGTGCCGAGATGATTGCCGAGCAGTGGGGATTGAGCCGAACCATGCTCGACGAGTTCTCCTTGATGTCGCACGAAAAAGAAGCTGCCGCACAAGATTCCGGGGCATTCGATGATCAGATCGTCGGCATCAAGGACCAGGATGGCAACCCCGTACTCAAGGATGAAGGTATCCGGCGCGGAACGCCGATGGAAAAGATGGCAGCGCTGAAGCCGGCGTTCAAGGAAGACGGCGTGATCCATGCCGGTAACTCGTCGCAGATTTCCGATGGTTCGGCGGCACTCTTGTTCATGTCGCCGAAAAGGCTAAGTCGCTGGGGATGAGGCCGATTGCCAAGGTGCACACCGCGGTACTTGCGGGGGCCGACCCGGTGATCATGCTGACCGCGCCGATCCCGTCAACCCAGAAGGTGCTCAAGCGATCCGGGCTCAGTATTGGCGACATCGGGGCATACGAGGTCAACGAGGCATTCGCTCCGGATCCGCTGGCCTGGCTGCGTGACATCGGCGCCGACGAGAACCGGCTCAACCCCAACGGGGGTGCGATTGCGTTGGGCCACCCGCTGGGAGGATCGGGTGCTCGGCTGATGACCACGCTGCTGTACCACATGCGGGACAACGGAATTCGCTATGGCTTACAGACGATGTGCGAGGGTGGTGGTCAAGCCCACGCCACTGTCTTGGAGCTCTTGTGACAGACGCCGGTGACGACCAGCCCGCCGGGCTGGTCGAACACCGCGGCAATGTCATGGTCGTAACGATAAACCGGCCCGAAGCCCGTAACGCCATCAACGGGGCGGTCAGCGTCGCGGTCGGAGATGCGCTGGAATCGGCGCAAAATGACCCCGAGGTCCGCGCCGTGGTGATCACCGGCGCCGGCGATAAGTCGTTTTGTGCCGGAGCTGACTTGTTGGCCATCTCGCGGCGGGAGAACATCTACCACTCCGACCACAACGAGTGGGGTTTCGCGGGCTACGTCCATCATTTCATCGACAAGCCCACCATCGCGGCAGTCAACGGCACCGCCCTAGGGCGTGTCTGCTTAATGTGAATGGTGTTTTGGCTGATGCTGTTTGGGTGATGCGGACGCATGCGATTTCTGATGATTTGTGGTCGCTGATCGTGGCGGTGTTGCCTGCGGGGCGGCGGCGTGGCCGGCCGTGGAACGATCATCGACGTACTCTGGAGGGCATTATCTGGCGTTACCGTACGGGATCTCCGTGGTGTGACCTGCCCGAGCACTTCGGTCCCTGGCAATCGGTGGCCGAGAGGCATCTACGCTGGTCGGTCGATGGCATCTACGCGCGGATCTTCGCGGCGATCGCCTCTGACCTCGACGCCGAGGACGCCGACCTGGGCGCACTGTTGTCGGTCGATTCGACCAGTGTGCGCGCCCACCAACACGCAGCCGGAGCGCGCCCGGGCGCCGCACAGGGGGATCTGTCGAATTACAAGAAATATCTCGATGAGCCCGATGACCACGCCATTGGGCGTTCCCGCGGCGGGCTGACTACCAAGATCCACGCCTTGACCGACCAGCTGTGCAGTCCGGTCACCCTGGCACTGTCGGCCGGTCAAGCCGGTGATAATCCGATGCTTTGGCCATTGCTGGCCGCCCGGTGCAGCAACTCAGACGCCCCGTTTCACCTGCTGGCGGACAAGGCGTACTCCCATGACTCGACGCGGGCACAGCTGCGCCGGCTCAAGATCGCCCATACCATCCCCGAGCGCAGCGACCAGATCACCCGCCGCAAAGCCAAAGGCCGCAACAGAGGACGGCCTCCGGGGTTCTCAGGCCGAATCTACAAGCACCGCAACACCGTCGAGCGAAGCTTCAACCGGCTCAAACACTGGCGCGCGGTCGCCACCTGCTACGACAAATACGCCCTGACCTACCTCAGCGGTGTCACCCTGGCCGCCATCATCACCTACCACCGCGTCCGCAATTAGCAGACAGGACCTAGTCGGCGGCACCGAGCTGGCGCTTGCCAGCGACCTGGTGCTGGCCGACGAACGCGCCAAGTTCGGACTGCCCGAGGTCAAACGTGGGTTGATCGCGGCCGCCGGGGGAGTCTTTCGGATCGTGAACCAGCTGCCCCGCAAGGTGGCGATGGAGATGTTGTTGACCGGCGAGCCGATCACGGCATCCGACGCCTATGAGTGGGGCCTGATCAACCAGGTCGTCAAGCAGGGGGCGGTGCTGGATGCGGCCCTGGCATTGGCCGCCCGGGTCACCGTGAACGCGCCGCGGTCGGTGCGGGCGAGCAAGCGCATCGCCTACGGGGTCGACGACGGAGTTGTCGCCGATGAAGAACGGGGTTGGGAACGCACTATGCGTGAGATGCGATCCCTGATTCGATCCGAAGACGCCAAAGAGGGGCCGCTGGCGTTTGCGCAGAAGCGGGAGCCGGTCTGGAAGGCGCGCTGAAGCGCGCGACGACATCGGATGCGGCCGGACGGGTTTGGCTGGGCCGCTTTGGGTCCGTGTGTCGAGTGAATCTCTACGGGGTGGGCTAGGGCGTGTCTGCTTAATGTGAATGGTGTTTTGGCTGATGCTGTTTGGGTGATGCGGACGCATGCGATTTCTGATGATTTGTGGTCGCTGATCGTGGCGGTGTTGCCTGCGGGGCGGCGGCGTGGCCGGCCGTGGAACGATCATCGACGTACTCTGGAGGGCATTATCTGGCGTTACCGTACGGGATCTCCGTGGTGTGACCTGCCCGAGCACTTCGGTCCCTGGCAATCGGTGGCCGAGAGGCATCTACGCTGGTCGGTCGATGGCATCTACGCGCGGATCTTCGCGGCGATCGCCTCTGACCTCGACGCCGAGGACGCCGACCTGGGCGCACTGTTGTCGGTCGATTCGACCAGTGTGCGCGCCACCGACACGCAGCCGGAGCGCGCTCCGGGCGCCGCACAGGGGGATCTGTCGAATTACAAGAAATATCTCGATGAGCCCGATGACCACGCCATTGGGCGTTCCCGCGGCGGGCTGACTACCAAGATCCACGCCTTGACCGACCAGCTGTGCAGTCCGGTCACCCTGGCACTGTCGGCCGGTCAAGCCGGTGATAATCCGATGCTTTGGCCATTGCTGGCCGCCCGGTGCAGCAACTCATACGCCCCGTTTCGCCTGCTGGCGGACAAGGCGTACTCCTATGACTCGACGCGGGCACAGCTGCGCCGGCTCAAGATCGCCCATACCATCCCCGAGCGCAGCGACCAGATCACCCGCCGCAAAGCCAAAGGCCGCAACAGAGGACGGCCTCCGGGGTTCTCAGGCCGAATCTACAAGCACCGCAACACCGTCGAGCGAAGCTTCAACCGGCTCAAACACTGGCGCGCGGTCGCCACCTGCTACGACAAATACGCCCTGACCTACCTCGGCGGTGTCACCCTGGCCGCCATCATCACCTACCACCGCGTCCGCAATTAGCAGACAGGACCTAGACGCGGCGCCCCGTTTGCCCGGGCGCACCGCCATGGCTTGATCGGGATTTCGTCTCAGCCCTGGCGGTGTGACTTCTACAGGTCAAGCGGCCCCGGTTTGATGTTCTGGTGCGTTCGGCACCTCGATGTGTGCGATCTGTGTGACGCCAGACCGGTTGTCCTGTCTGGTGTTTCGGCTCAGACTTTGTCGGTGGGTGGGGGGTTGGCGGTCCGCTAGCCGTCTGCGGGTCCCTGCGCCCTGTGGCGGGTGATCGCGCGGTTTTGTTGTGAATGCATTGAGGTCGCGGTTGTTGGATGCGCTTTGCTGGGTCTCTGTCGCTTGGGGAAGGCGGTTGTGAGGTGTCGTTTGTGTGGGTGAGTCCGGAGTTGGTGAGTGCGGCTGCGGCCGATGTGGCCGGTATCGGGTCGGCAGTGGGTGCGGCGAACACTGCTGCGGCGGCGGCCACTACCGAGTTACTGGCTGCTGGTGGTGACGAGGTGTCGGCGGCGATCGCGGAGTTGTTCGGCATGTACGGGCGTGACTATCAGCGGATCGCTGTTGAGGCGGAGGGATTTCACGCTCGGGTCGCGGCGCTGTTGGGTGCGGGGGCAGATTCCTATGGGTGGGCTGAGTCCTCAGGTGTGCTGTCGTTGCAGGGTTTGCAGCGCGATGTCTGGGGGATGGTCAACGCTCCTACGCAGATGTTGTTGGGGCGACCGCTGATTGGTGATGGTGCCGACGAGGGCACTGTGGGTGGGGTGGGGCAGTCGGGTGGGGCTGGTGGGTTGTTGTGGGGCAATGGTGGCGCGGGTGGGGTGAGTACTAACCCCTGTGCTGTGGGTGGTGCGGGCGGCTCGGCGGGTCTGATCGGTGCTGGTGGCGCTGGTGGCCGTGGTGGTGCGGGTGGTGCGGGTGGTGTGGGAGGTAGCGGTGGGTGGTTGGCCGGTGTGGGTGGCGCTGGCGGTGCTGGTGGAGTGGGTGCTATCGGCGGTGCCGGAGGTAGCGCGGTGTTGTTTGGCGGTGGTGGTTCCGGTGGCGCTGGTGGCGCTGGCGATGTTGGCGTTGCGGGTGGGGCTGGTGGTGTGGGAGGTCGTGGTGGCTGGGTGTTCGGAGATGGTGGGTCCGGGGGTGTTGGTGGTTCCGGTGGTGTGGGTGTTGTTGGGGGTGTTGGTGGTGGTACGGGTGTGTTTGGCGTTGGTGGTGCGGGCGGTGCTGGCGGAGTTGGCGGCAATGGCGGCTTTGCTGCATTGGGCACGGGCGGTGCCGCCGGTAGTGGCGGTGGCGGCGGCACCGGTGGCGCCGGAGGCGTGAGCGATTCTCCCAACACATCGAGATCCGTCGGCGGTGCCGGAGGCGTAGGTGGCGTCGGCGGCAACGGCGGTATTGGTGGCAACGGGCAGATCGGCGGCGACGGTGGTAGCGGAGGGGCTGCCGGTGCGGGCGGCGTAGGTGCGCAGAATCTGACCCGCAGCATCCAGTCGGCCAACTTCGGTGGTGCCGGCGGCGCCGGCGGTGTCGGTGGTTTCGGAGGGGTCGGCGGTACCGGCACCAGCGGTCTCGGCGGGAGCGGCGGGATTGGTGTCGATGGCGGTGCGGGTGGGGTCGGCGGCGATTGCAGTGTGCCTCTTTCGCCTGGAAAAGGAGGTGACGGCGGTGCCGGGGGCGACGGTGGCGACGGTGGCGACGGCGGGAACGGTCAGCCTGGCGGGCCCGGAGGCGCCGGCGGTGGGGCTGCCTCTGGCGGCGCGGGCGGATATGGCGAATTAGGTAATGGGGCCGCCGGCGCCGATGGCAATAACGGCACCCCCGGCGCGGACGGCTGACAGTGAGCTGCCGAGGAGATCGGCCCGATCTGGATTCGGGCGGGCAACGATGGTTTCCTGGCGCCGGAATGACCGGTGGCCGGGGTGCACAGCGCCGGCCTGACACCCGCCCGGCTGGGCCGTCAGCTTGCCAGGATGTTTACCCCATACCGGAACACCGGGGGTAACAGTGCGCATGCCGGCACGATGGCACGGCGCGCCGGGCGTGGCGCACTGGCCAACACCAGCCCGCGCGTGAGCCAGCGGTAACTGCGCGTAACCCGATGCCACGCAGCCTCATACGACGCCGGGTCGTTATCGGCGATGGCACCCACCGCGGCGGCCGCTTGCTTGACAGCCAGGCTGATACCCTCACCGGTCAGCGCGTCTTCGTAACCGGCCGCATCGCCGACCAGCAGCACGCGTCCGGCGACGCGGCGCGAGACCACTTGTCGCAGCGGGCCGCAGCCCCGCGCGGCCCCGGGACTGGCGCCCCGCAGCTGCTGCGCAAGCCATGGGAACCGATCGATTTCAGGTCGCTGACGGGACAGGATCGCCACCCCGACCAGATCCGGTTCTACCGGGGTGACGTACGCCTCGCCCCACGGGGACCAGTGCACTTCGACGAACTCCGACCAAGCCGGCACGCGGTAGTGCCGGCGCACGCCGTAGCGGCGTGGAGTACCGGCCGTCACCGTTATTCCGACCGCGCGTCGTACCGCGGAATGCAGGCCGTCGGCTGCCACCAACCATTTGGCGCGCACACCCGCAGCGGTCACGCCGTGCGCGTCTTGGACGACATCGGTTACCCGCGTTCTGATCCATTCCGCATCTTGCTCTTTGGCGCGGGCCGCCAGCGTTGCGTGCAATGTGGTGCGGCGCACGCGCCGGCCCGGCCCGGTGCGAAACCGCGCCTCGGCCCGGCGCTGCTGGCTTACGTACGCGATGCCCTGGAACGGGACGCCGGCCGGGTCCACATCGAGGGACTTCAGCTCCGCTAGACCACCCGGCATCAGTCCCTCGCCGCACGCCTTGTCGATCGGGCTCTCCCGCGGGTCTGCGACGATGACCGAGAGCCCCCGTTTTCGTGCGTTCAATGCGGTGGCGAGTCCGCCGGGGCCACCGCCGACGACCAGTACGTCGGTGTCGTAGGTCGTCATGAGTAGCCCAGCACGGAGTTCTCCACCCGCAACCGCACGGTCAGCAAGATGGCGTTGGCCACGGTGAAGCTCAGCGCGGTCACCCACGCGGTGTGCACCAGCGGCAGGGCAAACCCTTCGGCCACCACTGCAACATAGTTCGGGTGGCGCAGGAACCGGTAGGGCCCTTTTTGCACCAGCGGTTCGTCGGGCAGCACGATCACCCGGGTGTTCCAGCGTCGCCCCAGCGACGTCACACACCACCAGCGCAGACCCTGGCTGAGCACCAGCACGGCCACCATCGGCCAGCCGAGCCATGGGATGAACGGCCGATGCAGGGCCCAGGGTTCGATGACGCAGCCCACCAGCAGCAGCGAGTGCAAGACAACCATCACCACGTAGTGCGGTTGGCCAAACTCCTTGCCGCCCCGCGCGAAAGACCACCGCGCATTGCGCTGGGCTAGCACCAGCTCGGCCACGCGTTCGACGACGATCGCCAGAATCAGCAGGTAATACGGACTTACCACGTCAGCAACACTAGTTCAGAACAGAACGCGGGGCGCATCGCGATCATCAGTCCGATCGAACCGGGCGGCGGCGGGTCGGCCAGGTTGGCCCGCAATACATCCAAAATGGACACCGAAGAAAGATTTCCGTTGTTGCGTAGCGAGTTTCGTGTGTGAGCGAGGGCATCCTCGGGTAGCCCCAGCACGGTCTCAACGGCCTCGATCACGCGGGGCCCGCCAGGATGGCAGACCCACGTCGTCACATCCTGGGGGGTCAACCCGTGGTCGGCCAGGAAACTGCGGACGTCCTCGCCCAGGTACTTCTCGGTGACAGTGGCGACGTCGACCGACAAAACGATTTGAAAGCCGCTGGTGCCGATCTTCCAGCCCTTGACGTTCTCGGTGTTGGGGTAGATCCGGCTGCGGGTGGCCAGCACTCGAGGGCCGGCATATCCGTTTGACGCCGCACCGGCCCCGGGAACTCGGTGCGCCCCCTTGGTGACCACGGCTGCGGCGGCGTCGCCGAACAGGCTGGAGGCAACCAGATTTGCCACCGAGTTGTCGTGGCGCTGAATCGTCAATGAACAGAGTTCCACCGCGAGCAGAGCGCCCACCTGATCGGGGAATCCGCGCAGGTAGTCATGCATGCGGGCCACCCCGGCGGTCCCGGCCACACAGCCCAGACCGAACAACGGGATGCGTTTGACGTCTTCGCGCAACCCCACTCGGTGAGCCAGTCGCGCCTCCAGGGTGGGTACGGCAAGACCAGTGACGGTGGTGGAGAAAATGACATCGACTTCGGAGGGCCTGACCTTTGCTTCTTCCAGCGCCGCCCGCAGGGCCTGCTCGCCCAAGTCGAGAGCGACGTCGACGAAGGCGTCGTTGGCCTCGGTAAAACCGTTGAGCTCGGCATAGCGTTCCAGCGGCAATGCGGTGTGGCGGGCTTCAACCCCGCTGCTGAGCGCGAACCGGCGAAACTCCGGACCGGCGAACTCGGTGAGCGCCCCGATCGCCTCGGCCTGGTGGTAGCGGTTCGGCGGGAACTTCACGGCCACCCCCGCCACATGCGGATCTGTCTTCGAGGTCTGCGTGCCCGCTGGCCGGTGCAAGTTGAAGCACGATGATCTACCCCCGGTGAATGTGTTCATGTGGTCAGTCACGCTGTCGCTTCCGGATCGGTTCAGACCGGCTCCTGCCGGATGGCCCGGCTTCCCCGCGGCCCCACCGTCTCGGGTCTAGTGTCGAAACCATGCGGATTCTGGTGACCGGCGCCACCGGCTATGTGGGATCCCGCTTGGTTACCGCGCTGCTGGCCGACGACCATGAAGTGTTGGCGGCCACCCGAAACATGGCGCGCCTCAGTCGCTTAGCTTGGTTCGACGACGTCACCCCGGTGATCCTCGACGCGACGGACCGGGCCTCGGCGCAAGCCGCGATGAATGCCGCGGGTCAGATCGACGTGGTCTACTACCTGGTCCACGGCATAGGCCAACCGGATTTTCGCGACCGGGACAAAACCGCCGCCGCCAACCTGGCCGTCGCTGCCCGTGACACCGGGGTGCGGCGCATCGTTTACCTGGGCGGATTCGTCCCCGAATGTGAAGCGCTATCCCAACACCTGTCCAGCCGGGCCGAGTTCGCCGAGGCACTGGCCGTCGACGATGGCGCGGAACTGGTGTGGCTGGGCGCGGCAATGATCATCGGAGCCGGCTCCACGTCGTTTGAGATGCTGCGCTACGTCGGGGATCGATTCCCCGTCCTGCCGATGCCGGACTGGATGTACAACTCGATCGATCCGATCTCCATCCGAGACGTTCTGCACTATCTGGTGGCCGCCGCCGACGTCGACCAGGTTCCTGCCGGTGCCTACGACATCTGCGGCCCCGACACCACGTCGTACCGCGAGCTACTCAAGACGTATGCGCGCATCCGCGGCAGATGGCATGCCGCATTGCCGGTCGGCAGGCTCGATACCGCGGTAGCGTCCCGGATCACGGCGGTCACCCTGCCGGTCCCGCATGGTCTGGTCGCAGACCTGGTGGAATCGCTGGATCACCCGATGCGGGCATCCGGGGTCGGCCTGCAAGACAAGGTCCCCGAGCCACCAGGAGGACTACTGAGTGAGTATCGAAGATGCCATTACGTTGGCGCTGGCCGGCCACGCGAACGGGCCCCCGTTGCCCGTCGACGCCCTGACAGATCCCCACCAACTCGCAGCCACCGATCCGGCGTGGGCCGGCGGTGACGCGCTGCGAATTCGCCGGATCGCCGAGGCGATGACGCCGCCCATCGCGCGTCCCTCTCTGCGATGGGTGAACATCGTCCCGGGTCCACTGGCCGGTGCGCTACGAAGCAGCCTCGACATCCTGATCGCCCTGACTCCGAAAGTTCTGTTCGCATGAGCCAATCAACAGCGCCCCAATTCAGCGCCATCGACGACATTCGCCGCGCCATCACGAATGTGGCCGTGCCACATCATGAGGCGCCTTCGGTGGTGCTACGGCGCCGCATCGTCGTCGGTGTCGTCCTGGTGATCGGCGCGGTGGTGATGGGACTGTCGATGAGGCGCCAGCCGGGGGAGTCGACCTTCTACTGGCTGACGCTGACTCTGGCCGCGGCATGGGCGCTGGGCGCGCTGGCCTCCGGCCCCCTGCATCTGGGTGGCATTCGCTGGCGCGGTCGCAACCAGCGCCCGGTGATCACCGGGACCACCATCGGTCTGCTGCTGGGCGGCATCTTTGTGTTGGGTGCCTTGGTTGTCCGTAAGATTCCGGCCGCCGCCGAGCTGATAGTCCGCGTGCTGCAGTTTGCCAGCCAGGGATCGTTGTTCCTGGTCGTGGTGATCACCCTGATCAACGGGATCGCCGAAGAGATGTTTTTTCGCGGCGCGCTCTACACCGCGTTGGGTCGGTTCTATCCGGTGGCCGTTTCGACCGTCGTGTACATCGGGGCCATCATGGCCAGCGCCAACCTGATGCTCGGCTTTGCCGCTGTCATCCTCGGCGGTGTGTGTGCGTGGGAACGGCGCTCTACCGGCGGAGTGCTGGCACCGATCCTCACCCACCTGGTCTGGGGACTCATCATGGTGCTCGCGCTGCCACCGTTGTTTGGGGTCTGACCCCGTTATCGGTCGGCGGCGGTGATGTCGCGTGCCAGTGCGCGCAGCGCGGCGGCGTAGAGTTGGCGCAGCACCAGCCAGGACAGCCGGCCGGGAATCCCGCGGGGAAAGAAGATCGCCCGCTGGTGGTAGGTGCTGCCGGCGGTGCCTCGCGGTGTGAGCGTCACCTCCAACCACGTTGGCCCGGGCACGCGGGTGCTCGCGCCCAGTCGCAGTGTGGTTGGCGTGCGCTGCGCGACCCGCCACCGCGGTGCGAGCGCCAGCGAGTACCAACTCCGGCTATTGATGGCGCGCTCGGTCGCTTTCCAAACATCTTCGGGCGCAGCAGTTGTCGTCGCGTCGCGGACGTCGGTGTAAACGATTTCGCCGGCCCACCGCGGGTCGCTGGGCAGTGGCTCGGCCGGTTCCGACTGCAGGGAGGCCCATGTGGCGTCGGGAAGCCCGTGCGCGGCACGATTCAGTGCCAATTCGACCGCACGACGGTAATTGGTCAGGCCCCCCGCCGGTGGCGCGATGATGGTGTCGATGTCGGAGTTGCGCTTCACCGCGTCACATTCGAGCGATTCGATCAGCGGCCGGGCCAGGCCCGGAGGAATGGGGGTCACCGTGCCAACCCACAAGCTGGCGATCGTCGGCGTCAGAAACGGCAGCACGATCAGGTAGCGCCGATGCAGCCCGGCGACCTCCGCGTACACCCGCATCATGTCGCCGTACTCGAGCACGTCGGGGCCGCCGACGTCCCACGTTCGGGCCCTGGCGGTGTCGGGCACCGTGGCCGTGGCCGCGGCGACCAGGTAGTGCAGCACGTCACGAATGGCGATCGGCTGAATCCGGTTGTGCACCCACTTGGGTGTGGTCATCACCGGCAACCGGTCGGTGAGGTGCCGGATCATTTCGAAGGATGCCGATCCGGATCCGACCACCACCCCGGCTTGCAGCACGATTGTCTCGATGCCGGAACCAATCAGCGCATCGCCAACGGCCTTGCGTGATTGAAGGTGCGGCGAAAGCTTGCTCTGCTCTGGATTTAGCCCGCTCAGGTACACCACCCGGCGCACACCGCTGCGCCGCGCGGCGAGTACCACGTTGTGGGCAGCGCGGGCTTCCTCGTCGGCGAAATGCTTTGCCGAGCCCATCGAATGGACCAGATAGTAGACAACGTCCATCCCGGCGAAGGCCGCCTCCAGCGAGTCGGTGTCGCCCAGATCGCCGCGCACCACCTCTGCCCGGTCCCGCCACGGCACGTCCGCCAACTTGCCCGGATCGCGGGCCAACGCTCGCACCCGGTGGCCCTCGTCGAGCAGTCGCGGAACCAGCCGGGCGCCTATGTAGCCGGTCGCCCCGGTTACCAGGCAGTTCACCTGTCCAGCCGACATCGGATCTCCATTCTGTCCCCATGTCTTATTCGGATCCGGTGTTGCTGAGGATTGCCGATTCAGCTCAACGGATCAGGAGTCGGTGAAGGTTGGGGTGCGGCGCTGCTGGAATGCGCGGGTGCCCTCGGCGAAGTCGGGTGATCGCAGCAGCGCCGACTGGCCCTGGAATTCGCGATCGAGGGTGCGATCCAACTCGGTGAGTGTGGCCGCGTTGATGGAGTCCTTGGTCTTGGCAAACGCTAGCGCCGGGCCGGACAGCAATCTCGAGATCACCGCATCCACTTCGTTTTGGAAGTCCGCGACGGGATAGACCGCGCTGACCAGGCCGTAGGACAGCGCCTCGGTGGCCGGCAACCGCTCGGGCAGCAGGGCCATCCGCATCGCCCGAATCCGGCCGATCGCAGCGGCGATCAATGCCGAGGCTCCGCCGTCGGGCATCAATCCGATCTTGGTGAACGCGAGCAGAAAATAGGCGCTCTCGGAGGCCAGCACCAGATCGCACGCCAGGGCTAGTGAGACACCGACCCCGGCGGCGGGTCCGTGGACCACGGCGACAACTGGATGCGGCAACGCCGTGATTGCCCGCACCGCCCGGTTGATCTCGGTGAGGCTGGAAGTGCTGGTCTTGCGGCCCATATCCTGGGCGCTCATCCCGGCCCCGGAGCTGAACCCGCGACCCGTTCCACCCAGGCGCACCACTCGCATTCGCGAATCGGTAGCCGCGGCCTCCATCGCGTCAGCGATCCCGGCCATCACCTCAGGTGTCAACGAATTCAGGCTTTCGGGACGGTCGATCGTCACCGACAGCACCCCGCCGCGCAGCTTGACCTCGAGGCCGGCGACTGGCGCCAGGGTTTCGATCCCGGTATCCGGCATGGGCCTCACCCTAGGTCAACAGGGGCGTGGCCGAGACGGCGTTGGCGGGCGAGGTGGGCCGGGCGGGGCGTGATGCATCAAGTCAAGATGCCTGCGAAACCTGGTTCATGCATCAGGTAAGGAATGCCCGCGAAATCGGGGTCAGGTGGTGGTCTTGCTTTTGATGCGGATGCCGGCTTTGAGGGCGGGTAGAGCGGCGGGTATGGCGGCGAGGTAGAGCTGTTCGGTCTTGTCTTTGGCGAGTCTGAGCAGGGCGGCTTGCAGGTCGGCGATCTGGCGGGCGATCGCGGCGGGGTTGAGGCTGTTGCGGTAGGTGAGCAGCTCTGTTTGTTGGGCCGCTGAGAGGACTCCGGCGGCCAGCAGCCGGTCCAGGGGGGTCTGGGGCTTGTCGTAGAGCCGGCGGCGGTGACCGTCGCGGCTGCAGCCGTAGCTGATGGGTTTGATGGTGGGGTCAGGTAGTTGAGCCGGTCGTTGACCAGGTGCCACAGCCGGTTGAGCACGGCGCGTTCTTCGTCGGTGTCGTAGCGGTAGTAGAACCCGTAGCGACGCACGAGGTGGTTGTTTTTGGACTCGATGGTGGCCTGGTCGTTCTTCTTGTAGGGCCGTGAGCGGGTGAAGAAGATCTCCATGTCCGCGGCCCACTTGATGACCGCCTTATTGAGGAATTCGGTGCCGTTGTCGAAGTCCAAACCCGTTACCTTATAGGGATTTTAGTAATTCCGGTTTTGAGGGCGCCCAGGATGTGGGGGTGGGCGTTGTTGCGCACCGTGCGGGTGAACACCCAGCCGATGTGCATGTCGGTGAGGTTGACCGTGCGGGCGAACTCACCTTTCAGTGTCGGGCCGCAGTGCGCCACGGTGTCGCCTTCGAAGAACCCCGGAGATTCTTCGGCCTCATCGCCTGCTTTGCAGATGGTGATCGAGGACCGCAGCAGCGGGAGGGTTTCGTCGTCGACACACCCGAGATCTGGTCGCGGGCCTTGGCGCCGCGCAGGTAGCGGTCGATCGTGGCGCTGCTCATCGCCAACAGCTCGGCACGCACCGCCGGGCCGTAACGGTCACGGCCGTCCACCAGTTCGCCGTGGCGTTCTAGAGCATCCAACTGAAGTGCCATGGAAGCGGCCAGGTACCGGCCGCACTGCCCGCCTGAGGCCGCCCACACCTTCTGCAACACCTTGAGCGCATCCTAGGATTACTTCGGATTGCGTTGCCGGCGAGTCCGTTTGGCGACCTGCCGACCCGCTCCCGGCGGCGCGGCCGCCGCCCTCAACCGCCGCCTGGCGTTGTCACGCGACCAGCCGGTGACCGCCACCACCTGATCCAGAATCTGCCCCTTGTCCGCCTTCGGCGCCCCCACATACGCCCTGGCGAACTTCGCGGTGATCTCGGCCCGAGACGACATCGACAGCCCACTTCCCATGCCTGCTGAGGATCGACCGTTTCGCGGGCATTTTTACGTGATCCACCGAGGACGCTTCACGGGCATTTCTCGTGATGCTTGCCGCTGGTGCCCGGCGGTGACGATATCCGGCCACTGCAGATCCTCGGGGCAACCGCGACGGACCTGGAAGCGGGTCTGACCGGCTGCGCTCCGATCGGCCACAGCCTGGCCGTCGGCGCCGCCGCCTTTGCCGCCGATGGGCGAGTGCGCGCGAAGGTAACCGAAGCCCTGCAGCGCCGGTGGACCGAAGTTGCGCTGTGGGGTCAGGGGTGGCCGCTGGGGGTCGATCGCGCGATCGAGCCGGTGCAACACGTGCTCAGTGCCGCGGCACTGGCGTTCAAGAGGGAGGCGCTAACGGCGGCCGGAATCCCTTACGGCTGTGTTGTTTCCGTCGAGCAGCTACTCGCCGACACGGCGTGGTCGGGCTAGCCGGGGAAGCGGTGAACCCGAGGAACCTGAGGGTCGATGAAAAAATATTACGGGCATACGCTGCTGTATCTGCACGAGACGATCAAGCTGGGATCCGGGCGAAGAGACCGCTTCACCGAAGTGTTTGTCCAAGTCTGTCAGCCGATGATGGAGGAGCTTGGCGCCCGGCTGTTCGCGATCTGGGAGTCCACCCCCTACAACGGGCACTGGCCAGAGGTGACGATCATCTGGGAGATAGATGGCTTCGCCGACTATTCCAGGATTGGTACCGCACAGGCCAAAGGCGGCAGCCAGGAGGCCGCGGCCGGGAAGTGGGCCGCATTCCTGGCGGACATTGGAGCGCGTGGCGAGGGGCGGATCATGTACCCGGGTCCGGCCAACAAGACCCTGGCACAGCTACGCTCATCCAATTTCACTGCCCCGCTGGTGATTCAAGAGATCATGCAAACCAAGCCCGGCCGCCAAGATGACTACATCCGAGAACTGGAGCGACTCTACGTGCCCTGGTCGGAGCGCCCGGGCAAACACTGGCTTGGCTCCTTCACCACGACGTTTCGCTACAACGAGGTCATCCACTACTGGGCGCTCGAAGGCGGCTGGGAGTGCTTTGCCAACCACTACCCGTCCTGGAAACAGAGCCCGCCCGCCGAGATCGTCACCTGGATGAGTGTGGCCCCGGCGCTGCGTGACAGCTGGGAAGACTCCATTCTGCAGTCCCTACCGCCTTCGCCGCTGCAGTGAACTTCAGCTACGACCCTTTCGACGCCCGGGTGATGGCCGACCCGTTGCCCTACTACCGCGTCCTGCGCGACCAACACCCGGTGTACTACCTGCCGCAATGGGATACCTTCGCGATCTCGCGCTTCGACGACATCTGGCGGGTACTGGAAGTCAACGACGGAACGTTCGTCGCGTCGGAGGGGACGTTGCCGGCTGCGTCGGTGCTGGCCCGGCACAATAGCGGCCTGGTGGACGACCCGCCGTGGCATCCGTTGCCGTTTCATGCGGTCTTCGACGCACCGTTGTACGGCGAGATCCGCCGCGCGCACTCCCCACCGCTTCGGCCCAAGTCCGTGGCCGGGCTCGAAGCCAGAATCCGCGAGCTAGCCAACGAACGACTCGACCGGCTGCTGTCGCAAGGCTCATTCGACCTCACCCAAGACTACGGCGGCGTGGTGGTGGCGAGCATCGTATGCGAACTACTGGGAATGCCAGCATCTTTGGCGCCGGAGGTGCTTGCAGCCGTCAATGCGGGCAGCCTCACCGAACCTGGCGTCGGCGTTGACACCGCCGAGGCTCGGCCCAACTATCTGGAGTTTCTGGTCCCGGTCGTGCGGCAGCGCCGGGCGGATCCGACCGGGGAGCTTCCGGTTGTTGACGGCCTGCTGCGCTACCGATTGCCCGACGGCAGTGCGCTCGACGACACCGAGGTTGCCACCCAGATGCTCTGCATCTTCATCGGGGGCACCGAGACCGTGCCCAAGATCGTGGCGCACGGGCTGTGGGAGCTCAGCCGGCGTCCCGACCAGTTGGCGGCGGTGCGCACCGACCCGCAGTCCAACGTGAACGTCGCGCGCGAGGAGATGATCCGCTATTTCGCCCCCGCACAATGGTTTGCCCGAACCGCACGCAAGCCGTTCACCATAGGCGACCAAACCATCGAGCCGGGCCAGCGCGTCATCACCCTGCTGGCTTCGGCCAACCGCGACGAGCGTGAGTACCCGGATCCCGACGAGTTCATCTGGGATCGGCCGATCCGGCGCTCCCTGGCGTTCGGCCGTGGTCAGCACTTCTGCATCGGGTATCACCTGGCCAGGCTCGAAATCTCAGTACTACTGCAGGAATGGTTTTGGCGGGTGCCCGAATTCCAGATCTGCGCAGCGCAGGCCACCCGATTGCCATCCAGCTTCCAGTGGGGATGGAACAAGATCCCGGTGGAGGTTTGACGTGTGGTCCTATCGAATCAATGCTCCTTACCTGTTCGAGCGCACCTCGATCGCCGACAAGACACCCGAGTGCCTGGCGGAAGGGCAAGTGCTGCTGCGGTTTCAGGCCGCCGGGGTGTGTGGCAGCGACCTGCCCGCCTTTCGCGGTGCCAGGGGACACCTGCCCGGAGATGACGGCCACAGCGCGGCGGCCAAGGACGGCTTCCCAATTCACGAAGTGGCCGGTGAAGTCATCGCCAGCAGGCATCGCGCCCACCACCAGGGCGACCGCGTGGTGGGCTGGGCATCGGGATTCGACGGCCTGATTCAGCGGGTCATCGCGGATGGGGACGGCTTGTCGCCCTATGCCCCGGGGCTGACTCCCGCCCAAGCGGTCGGCCTGCAGCCGCTGGCCTGTGTGCTGTACGCCTGCGCGCAACTACCGGATCTGGCGGGTCGGCACGTCGCCGTCATCGGACAGGGGTCGATCGGGCTGCTCTTCTCCTATGCCGCGAAAGCGGCGGGGGCCCGCCTGGTAACCGGGGTCGATCCCATCGACCGGGAAAACCTTTCGGCAACCTTCGGAGTCGACAACGCCGTCCGGGCGACCAGCGATCGCTGGGTGAGCCAGCTGGGCGCCGGCGATCGTGCCGACATCGTCATCGAAGCCGTTGGACATCAGGTCGCTACCCTGGGGCACGCCATCGACGCCGCGGCGCCGGGGGGCACCGTGTTCTATTTCGGCGTCGCCGACGACGACGCCTACCCGATCAGCATGCGCACCATGCTGCGCAACAACCTGACCCTGAAATCCGGTGTCACCCAGGATCGCCGGTGCATGCTCGAACTCGCCGGGAAGTTCGCCGCCGAGCACCCAGAACTGCTCAGCGGCTATCTCACGCACAATTTCGACGTCGAAGACGTGCAGGCGGCGTTCGAACTGGCGTGCCGGCCGGTGCCCGAACGGGTGAAGATCGCGATCACCGCATGAAGGTCGTCAGCAACCTCCAACAGCGGCTCGGCCGGGGCACGCCGCTCTGGGGCGGCTGGATCACCGGTCCAACGTGGCTGGGGTCGGAGGAATTTGCCAGGGCCGGCTACGATTACGTCGGTTTCGACACCCAGCACGGTTACCTTGACGACGCCGACGTTGCCGGCCTGCTCCGGCGACTCGAAGGTGTGCCCATCGCCACCGTGGTGCGGTTGCCGAATGCGGATCCGGCGCCGACAGGGCGGGTGCTCGATGCCGGCGCCGATGCCGTCATCATCGCGATGATCGAGTCGGCCGACCAGGCCGCCGCGGCGGTAGCCGCCACCCGCTATCCGCCGGCCGGGGTGCGCAGCTACGGCCCGCTGCGGGCAAGCCTGGGCACCGACCCCGCCGAGCTGCAATCCCGGGCGGGCGTCTATGCGATGGTCGAGACCGCCGCGGCGCTCTCGACCATCGATGACATCTGCGCGGTCGACGGTCTGGCCGGAATCTATGTCGGAACCGCGGATCTGGCTATTTCGCTGGGAACCGGCGTCGTCGGCGCCCTCGATCACCCAGCGGTCCGGCAGGCCGTCGTCGGAATCCACCGCGCGGCTTCGGCGGCGGGCCTACACACCGGCATCCACGCCGGCGCCGCAAAGGCGGGTAAAGCGATGGCGCAGCTGGGATTCGAGATGATCACCCTGGCGGCCGAGTCCCAAGCGCTGCGCCGGGGAGCCACGGAATACTTGAACGAGGCGACGGCGGGCACCCGATGACCGGCGGCGGGCGCGTCGCGCTGGTAACCGGAGCCGCCGGCGGGCAGGGGTGGGCGATTGTCCAACGACTTCGCGCCGAAGGCCACTCGGTGGCGGCATGCGATCTAGGCGCCGACCGACTCGATGCGCTGGTCGCCGAGTCGGGCGACGATGCCGTGATTTCCCTGGCCCTGGATGTGACCGATGAAGCGCAATGGCAGGAGGCCGTCGAGCGCGCCGTCACCCGATTCGGGGCGTTGACCGCACTGATCAACAATGCCGGCGTGCTGCACCGTGCGGCGCTGGTCGATGAGACGACCGCCGGCTTCGAAAGTGCTTGGCGGGTCAACTGTCTGGGGGCCTTCCTTGGCATGCGGGCGGCGCTCGGCGCGCTGAGCGCCGCCGAAAGCACGGTGATTGTCAACATCTGCAGCACCGGGGCGATCCGGCCATTCCCGCACCACTGCGCCTACGGTGCGGCCAAGTGGGCATTAAGGGGCCTGACCCAAACCGCTGCGGCCGAATTGGCGCCCGCCGGCATCCGGGTCAACGCGGTGTTCCCGGGGCCGATCGCGACGTCCATGCTCGATGAGCCGACTCAGGCTCGGCTGGCGGCGGTTTCGATGTTCGGCCGGCTGGGCCGGCCCGCCGAAGTCGCCGATGCGGTGGCGTTCTTGGTCTCCGAGAACTCATCATTCATCACGGGATCCGAACTCGTGGTCGACGGCGGACAGTGCCTGCAGGTCCGATGACCAGCCCGCTATCGGTCGGCATCATCGGCGCGGGCCCCGGCGGGCTGGCGTTGAGAATTCTGCTGAAAAACAGTCGTTTTGAGAACTTCACCATCTTCGACCGAGAATCCGACGTCGGCGGCACCTGGCAGATCAACACCTATCCGGGACTGGCCTGCGACGTGAAGTCGCACCTGTACTCGTACTCGTTCGACCTCAATCCGGGCTGGTCACGGCTGTGGTCCGGAGAGCCCGAGATATTGGCATACTTTCAGCGCTGCGCCGATCGGTACGGGCTGCGACCCCATCTGCGGCTAGGCACCGAAATACGATCCGCACGTTGGGAAAGCCAGACCCGGCAGTGGACCCTGAGCACCGCGGACGGTGAACAGCACCAATTCAGTGTCGTGGTATCGGCCGTCGGCATCTTCAGCCGGCCGGCCTATCCGGATCTCGTTGAGCAGCAGCGCTTCACCGCAACCGTGATGCACTCGTCGCGGTGGGATCACTCGGTGCCGCTCGCGGGCGCCCGAATCGCGGTGCTGGGCACCGGTTCGACCGCGGCGCAGCTGGTGCCGGAGTTGGCCAAGGTCGCGGATCGGGTGTACTCGGTACAACGATCGCCGACCTGGATATTGCCCAAGCCGGATCGGCCCTACTCCCGCTGGGAACGCTGGGTCTTCGCCCACGTTCCGTTTGCCGCGCGGCTATACCGGACCCGGCTGTGGCTCCGCAGCGAGTCGATTATCTCCGTGATCGAGCACGGTAGCCCGAAGACCAAAGAGTTCACGGAGCTGGCGTTGCGGTTGCTCGAAAACACGGTCAGCGAACCGCAATTGCGTCGCCAACTCACCCCGGACCATCCGATGGGCTGCAAGCGCCTGGTGTTCTCATCGGAGTTTCTGACCGCCCTGACCCGCCCGAATGTTGAGCTGGTGGCCAGCCCGGCCCGCTACCTGAGGAAACGATCGTTGGTCACCGCGGACGGCGCCGAATACGACGTCGACGTCGTGGTGTGCGCCACCGGCTACGGCGCGGCCGACTATCTGGGTCAGCTGGAAGTCCTCGGAGAGGACGGTGCTGGGCTGCATGAAGTCTGGCGGGACGGGGCGCACGCTTATCTGGGGATGGCCGTGCCCGGCTTTCCCAACTTCTTCATGCTCTACGGACCCAATACGAATGTCGGCTCCAACAGCGTGATCTTCATGCTCGAAGCCCAGGCCCGCTACATTGTGGCGGCGCTGGCCCATCTGCGGCGCAAATCCAAGACCTACATCGCGGTGCGTCCGGGGGTGCTGGCCGAATTCATGGCCAAGGTCGACCGGTGGATGACAGGGACGGTCTGGACCACCGAGTGCAGCAACTACTTTCGTGCGCCCCACGGGCGTGTGGTCACGCAATGGCCGCGCAGCGCGCGTAGCTTTTGGGGGATGACGCGCCGCTTCAAACCCGCAGACTTCAGCTTCCAGCCCGCTGCCGTGTCCGGCGCGGACGGTGGCGACCGCAACGCGGGGCAACGGTGACCCAACCCGAGGCCGTCGATCGGCTGGACCCCGTGCTGCGCGCCGTCGCGACGGCGCGAATCGACTTCACCGCGGAGTCGATCCTGACGATCCGCGAGTCGATGAACCAGCGCCGCCGGGAGGCGGCCGCGACCGAGACGGCCGCCGCCGGGGTAGCGGTGGCCGACGATGTTGCCACCGGGGAGGCCGGCAGGCCGGTGCCGGTCCGCATCTACCGGGCTGCCCCGACGCCGGCGCCGGTAGTCGTCTACTGCCACGCGGGTGGCTTCGCCTTGGGAAATCTCGACACCGACCACCGGCAGTGCCTGGAGCTGGCCCGTCGTGCCCGCTGTGCGGTGGTTTCGGTCGACTACCGGCTGGCGCCCGAACACCCCTACCCGGCGGCATTGCACGACGCGATCGAGGTGCTGACGTGGGTGGTTGGCAACGCGACACGGTTGGGATTCGACGCGCGGCGGCTGGCGGTGGCCGGTAGCAGCGCCGGCGCCACCCTGGCCGCCGGCCTGGCGAACGGCGCCGCCGACGGGTCGCTGCCACCGGTCATCTTCCAGCTGCTGCACCAGCCGGTGCTCGACGATCGCCCCACCGCATCCCGGTCGGAGTTCCGCGCCACCCCGGCCTTCGATGGTGAGGCGGCGAGTCTCATGTGGCGTCATTACCTGGCCGGGCAGACGCCTTCACCGGAGTCGGTCCCCGGCCGGCGCGGTCAATTGGCAGGCCTGCCAGCGACGTTGATCACCTGCGGCGAGATCGATCCGTTTCGCGACGAAGTGCTCGACTACGCGCAGCGGCTGCTGGGGGCCGGGGTTTCCACCGAACTGCACATCTTCCCGCGCGCCTGCCACGGGTTCGATTCGCTAATACCGGAATGGACGACGTCGCAGCGGCTGTTCGCGATGCAGGGCCATGCCCTGGCGGACGCGTTCTACCCGGATTAGTGGGTCAGAAGACGATGATTTGACGCACGGCGGTGCCGTCGGCCAGGTGGTCCATCGCCTCATTGAGGTCGTCCAGCCGAATCGTCGCGGACACCAGCGATTCCACCGGCAGGCGTCCGGATTGCCACAACGACACGAACCGCGGGATGTCGCGGCTGGGGACCGCCGAGCCCAGGTAGCTACCGATGAGTGAGCGCCCCTCGGCGACGAAGCCCAACGGTGCGACGCTGATCCGCGCATCCGGCGGGGGCAGGCCGACGGTGACGGTGCGGCCGCCGGGTGCAGTCAGCCCGATCGCGGTCTCCAGCGCCGCCGGGTGCCCGGCCGCCTCGATCACCACGTCGGCTTTCACGCCGGCGGCAGCGGCCTGCTGTGGGGTATAGGTGGCGCTGGCCCCGAGGGCTTTTGCGGCCGAGAGTTTTTCGGGCAATTGGTCGACGCCGATTACCGCGACGCCGTCCCGAGTCAAGGCGGTGAGCACCGCGGCCATCCCGACCCCCCCGAGCCCGACGACGGCGACCGACTGCCCGGCGACCGGCTTGCCGACATTGAGCACCGCGCCTCCGCCGGTCAACACCGCGCATCCCAGCAGTGCGGCCACCTGCGGGGGCACCTCGTCGGGCACCGCAACCGCGCTGGCCCGATTCACCACGGCATGTGTCGCGAAACCCGAGACGCCGAGGTGGTGGTAGATGGGTTGCCCAGAACGGCTGATCCGGATGCCGCCACCGAGCAAGGTTCCGGCGGCGTTGGTCGCGCTGCCCGGTGTGCAGGGGGTGATGCCCTCGGTGGCGCAGGACGGGCAGTGGCCGCAGCGCGGCAGGAACACCAGCACCACCCGCTGGCCGACGGCCAGATCGTCGACCCGGTCGCCGACCCGCTCGACGATTCCGGCGGCCTCATGGCCCAGCAGCATCGGCACCGGCCGCACCCGATTGCCGTCGACCACCGACAGGTCGGAGTGGCACACGCCTGCGGCCTCGATGCGGACCAGCACCTCGTCGTCGCCCGACGGATCGAGATCGAGATCGACGACGCTGATGGGACGAGATTGGGCGTACGGCCGGGGCGAACCGATTCGCTCCAGGACCGCACCCCGGATATGAATCATGTTGGAATACAACCATGGCTGAAGTCCCAGTTCCATCGGTGCCTGCGGGGCCGTCCCCGGACGAGCTGTCCAGCGGTGATTTTCCGGTGCTCTGGCCGGTGCTCACCCGCTGGGCCGACAACGACATGTTCGGCCACCTCAACAACGCCGTCTACTACCAGCTGTTCGACACGGCCATCAACGCCTGGATCAACACCCGCACCGGCCTTGACCCGCTCGCCACCGCCGCGCTGGGCATCGTCGCGGAGTCGGGCTGTCGCTACTTCTCCGAACTGCATTTCCCGCAAGAGCTCGTGGTGGGTCTGGCGGTGACGCGGCTGGGCCGCAGCAGCGTCACCTACCGCCTTGCGGTGTTCAACGCCAGTCCCGAGGCCGGGGAGGGACCGGCTGGGCCGGGGCCGATCGCCGCGCTGGGGCACTGGGTGCACGTCTACGTTGACCGCGTCAGCCGCAAACCCGTTCCGATCCCCGAGACCATCCGCACATTGCTGGCCACCGCGTGCGTGAATTAGGTACCGGCACACCCTAATCACCGGCCTGGCTGCACGCCCGGTGCCTGCCGAGTGCCCAGGTATGCTTCGCCAATGCCAGTTTTGAGCAAGACCGTCGAAGTCAGCGCCGACGCCGGATCGATCATGGGGATCGTCGCAGATATCGAGCGGTACCCCGAATGGAACGAAGGGGTCAAAGGGGCCTGGGTGCTGGCTCGCTACGACGACGGCCGTCCCAGCCAGGTGCGGCTTGACGCCTCGGTTCAAGGCTTCGAGGGCGTCTACATCCACGCCGTGTACTACCCGGGCGAGAATCAGATTCAAACCGTCATGCAGCAGGGCGATTTGTTCCTCAAGCAGGAGCAGTTGTTCAGCGTGGTGGAAGCCGGTGCCGCCAGTTTGCTGACGGTGGACATTGACGTCGAGCCCAGCATGCCGGTGCCGCCGCCGATGGTGAAGCTGCTACTCAACAATGTGCTCGAGCAACTCGCCGCAAATCTCAAATTGCGTGCCGAACAATTGACCGCCGGCTAGAAAATTCGGCGGAATTCTACGGGGTCAGTTGAAGATTCCGTTGGTCTCCAGCATTTGCGTCAGCCGGTGCGCGGCATCGGTGAATTGCCAGACACTGAGCTCGATCACCGCCGCGGTATCGCGGCGCCGCAATGCCGCGATCAATTGCCGATGATTGTCCACCGCTGCGGCACCCCATTGCGGGTCGCTGGCGTAGAGCTGCGCGGGCATGTAGCGCGCGGCATTGAGCAGAAACCAGGCCAACTTGATCCGCCCGCTGGATTGGTTGAGGACGCGGTGGAACGCGAATTCCAGCGCGGCGATCGCCTCGGTATCGCCGGCCCCGACCGCCGCGGTGAGCGCATCGTTGATGTGCTCGAGTTCCCCGATGTCGATTTCACTGATTCGTTCGGTGGCGGTGACCGCAAGTTCGCGGGCGATGGTGGCCTGCAACCAGAAGATGTCGTCGATGTCCTGGCGGGTCAGCGGCAACACCACATGACCACGGTGCGGCTCCAGCTGCACCATGCCCTCACCGCGCAGCTTCAGTAGGGCTTCGCGAACCGGGGTGATGCTCACCCCGAGTTCGGCCGCGGTCTCATCGAGGCGGATGAACGTTCCCGGTCGCAAGGTTCCGGACATGATGGCCGCTCTCAGATGGCCGGCGACTTCGTCGGACAACTGCGCGCGGCGTAGTGGCCGCCGGCTTTTGCGACGCGCGGACAGCGGTATGTTTATACGGCCTGCCAGGTCTTTCCGGAGCGTGGCGGGGCTTTGCGTGGTCTTGTCTCGGGTCTTGTTTGGGGCCGCCGGGCACATTAATGTGACCCAGGCAACACCATGTTTTATCAAATATGAGTCTGACGCAAGCGGTGCGCAAGTGAAGGGACTGCATAGTTGACCGCGGAACTGGCCAGCCACCTGCCGCAGGCCGCTCACGCCCTGGAGCAGCCTTATTTGGCTCGCCGGCAGAACTGGGTCAACCAACTCGAGCGGCATGCCATGATGCAGCCGCGGGCCACCGCGATCAGGTACCTCGGTCACACCGTGACGTGGGCTGACCTGCGATATCGGGTTGCCGCGCTGGCCGGTTCCCTAAGCCGCCGAGGGGTCGGCTTCGGGGACCGGGTGATGATCCTGATGCTCAACCGCACCGAGTTCGTCGAGTCTGTTCTGGCCGCCAACATGCTGGGTGCCATCGCGGTTCCGCTGAATTTCCGGCTCACGCCGTCCGAAATTGCGTTCCTGGTGGAGGACTGCGCACCGCGTCTGGTCATCACCGAAGAAGTGCTGGCCCAGGTCGCCGTGGGCGTCCGCGAGATCGCTCCCGCGCTGAGCACGATCGTGGTAGCCGGCGGCGCATCCGATCCCACCGTGGTGGGCTACGACGAGCTCATCAGTGAGACCGGGGACCCACCCGAACCGGTCGACATCCCCAATGACTCGCCGGCGCTGATCATGTATACCTCCGGCACCATCGGCCGGCCCAAGGGCGCGGTGCTGACACACACTAACCTCACCGGCCAGGTGATGACGGCGCTCTACACCGGCGGCGCCAATATCAACAGCGACGTGGGTTTCATCGGCGTACCGTTTTTCCACATCGCCGGGATCGGCAACATGCTCAGCGGAATGCTGCTCGGCGTCCCCACCGTGATCTACCCACTGGGCGCGTTCAGCCCCGGCCAGCTGCTCGACGTGCTGGAGGCCGAACGGGTCAGCGGCATCTTTCTGGTGCCCGCCCAGTGGCAGGCCGTCTGCGCCGAACAACAAGCCCGGCCACGTGAACTGAGCTTGCGGGTGATGTCGTGGGGGGCCGCACCGGCACCGGATGCGTTGCTGCGTCAGATGTCAGAGGTTTTCCCGGGAACGCAGATCATGGCGGCGTTCGGTCAGACCGAGATGTCTCCGGTCACCTGCATGCTGCTCGGCGAAGATGCGATCCGAAAGCGAGGTTCGGTCGGCAAAGTGATCCCGACCGTCTCCGCTCGCGTCGTCGACGACGAGATGAACGACGTGCCCATCGGTCAGGTCGGCGAAATCGTTTACCGGGCACCAACACTGATGAGCGGATACTGGAACAATCCGGAAGCGACCGCAGAAGCGTTCGCCGGCGGTTGGTTTCATTCCGGGGATCTGGTCCGGATGGACGAGGATGGCTACGTCTGGGTGGTGGACCGCAAGAAGGACATGATCATCTCCGGCGGAGAGAACGTTTACGGCGCCGAAGTGGAGAACGTGCTTGCCAGTCACCCCAGCATCGTCGAGGTCGCGGTGATCGGCCGAGCCGACGAAAAGTGGGGCGAGGTACCGATAGCGGTCGCGGCTGTAACGAAAGACCACCTTCGCATCGAAGACTTAGGTGAGTACCTGACCGAGCGGCTTGCGCGTTACAAGCACCCGAAGGCGCTCGAGGTTGTAGACGCACTACCGCGAAACCCTTCCGGGAAGGTACTCAAAACTGAATTGCGTTTGCGCTACGGAGTGGGCTCATACTGTGAAAGCCGTTCTTTGTCAAGGTCATTTCAATCTAGAGAGGGAAGCTAAGAAGGTCGAAAATGTTCGCTGGTTGCAGACGATGTGTTAATTGTGTGGATGCGGTTCACACGTAGACAGGCATCAGGTACATTCCTGTGGTCTCGGTTACTGCCTGCCGGTAGTGAGCCGTCGGTCACACACCTAGGGACGGGGCAAGGAGGAGGCGTGCGACGAGATCGGCCGTGTAGCCGCGATCCGCGTGCTCCTATCGGGAAGGGGCAACGGTGACGACGTCTTCTGGCCCCCACCTGATGGGCTACCTTCGCGACCAGCTAGAGACACCGCTGACGATGGTCGGCGGGTTCTTCCGGATGTGTGTGCTGACCGGAAAGGCGCTATTCCGTAGGCCGTTCCAGTGGCGGGAACTCATTCTGCAGTGCTGGTTCGTCATGCGGGTGGCGCTGCTGCCGACCATCATGGTCTCCATCCCGCTGACGGTGCTGCTCATCTTCACGTTGAACGTCTTGCTCGCCCAGTTCGGTGCGGCCGACATCTCCGGCGCCGGTGCCGCGATCGGTGCGGTCACCCAGCTCGGCCCGCTGACCACCGTGCTGGTGGTGGCCGGTGCCGGCTCGACGGCCATCTGCGCCGATCTGGGAGCTCGCACCATCCGTGAAGAGATCGACGCGATGGAAGTGCTGGGCATCGACCCCATCCACCGACTGGTGGTGCCGCGCGTCATCGCCGCGACCTTCGTCGCCACCCTGCTCAACGCCCTGGTGATCACCGTTGGCCTGGTCGGTGGTTACCTGTTCGGTGTCTACCTGCAGAACATCAACGGAGGCGCCTACCTGGCCACGCTGACCACCATCACCGGCATGCCCGAGGTGACGATCGCGATGGTCAAGGCGGCGACGTTCGGCCTGATCGCCGGGCTGGTCGGGTGCTACCGCGGGCTGACGGTGCGCGGCGGTTCCAAGGGTCTGGGTACCGCCGTCAACGAGACAGTTGTGTTGTGCGTGGTCGCGCTCTACGCGGTCAACGTCATCTTGACCACGATCGGCGTGCGATTCGGGACGGGGCACTGACATGTCGACAGCCGCAGTACTGCGGGCCCGCTTCCCGAGGGCGATTGCGAACTTCAATCGCTACGCCGGCTCGGTCACCCGGGGACTCGATGAATCGGGGCGCCTGGGGTGGTTCATTCTGACCAGCCTCGGGCAGTCGGGTCACGCGCTGCGTTACTACCGCAAAGAGATTCTGCGGCTGATCGCCCAGATCGGCATGGGTACCGGCGCGATGGCTGTCGTCGGCGGTACCGCCGCGATCGTCGGCTTCGTGACGCTCTCCGGTAGCTCGCTGATCGCCATCCAGGGTTTTGCGTCCCTGGGAAACATTGGTGTGGAGGCGTTCACAGGGTTCTTCTCCGCACTGGTCAACGTGCGTATCGCCGGTCCCGTGGTGACCGGGGTCGCGCTGGCGGCCACCGTCGGCGCCGGCGCGACGGCCGAGCTGGGAGCCATGCGGATCAGCGAGGAGATCGATGCCCTGGAGGTGATGGGCATCAAGTCCATTTCCTACCTGGCGTCCACTCGCATCATGGCCGGCCTGGTGGTGATCATCCCGCTGTATGCGTTGGCGATGATCATGTCGTTCTTCTCCCCGCAGATGGTCACGACGGTGCTCTACGGACAGTCGTCGGGCACCTACGAGCACTACTTCCGGACGTTCCTGCGTCCCGACGACGTCTTCTGGTCATTCTTGGAGGCCATCATCATCGCGGCGATCGTCATGGTCACGCACTGCTACTACGGCTACAACGCCGGCGGTGGACCGGTGGGTGTGGGCGAGGCGGTGGGGCGCTCGATGCGTTTCTCCCTGGTCTCGGTCAATGTTGTTGTTTTGTGTGCCGCGTTGGCGCTCTACGGCGTCAACCCCAACTTCGCACTGACGGTGTAGCGCCATGACAAAACCGGGCAAGCTCAACAAGGTCAACGAACCGCCGTACAAGATCGCGGGCATCGCCCTGTTCTTGGTCGGCCTGCTCATCTTGTCCTTGGTCTACCTCCAGTTCCGTGGCGACTTCGATCGCAGGGTCAAGCTGACCATGTTCTCCGAGCGCGCGGGCCTGGTGATGGATCCGGGCTCGAAGGTCACCTACAACGGGGTCCAGATCGGGCGAGTGGACACCATCTCGGAGATCACCAGGGACGGCAAGCCGGCAGCAAAATTCGTCTTGAACGTCTATCCGCGATACCTGCCGCTGATACCGGAAAACGTGGACGCGCAGATCAAGGCGACCACGGTGTTCGGTGGCAAGTACGTGTCACTGACAACGCCGGAACATCCGTCGAACAAGAAGCTTTCGGCCCACAGCGTCATCAACGCCTCGGCGGTGACCACCGAAATCAACACCTTGTTCGAGACTCTGACCTCGATCTCCGAAAAGGTGGACCCGGTCAAGCTGAACCTGACGCTGAGCGCCGCCGCGGAAGCCCTCACCGGACTGGGTAACCGGTTCGGCGAGGCGATCGCCAACGGCAACGAGATCCTCGACGACATCAATCCGCAGATGCCTCAGGCACGGCGCGACATCCAACAGTTGGCGGCCCTAGGTGACGTGTACGCCGACGCCGCACTGGATTTGTTCGACTTTCTCAACAACTCCGTGCCGACCGCACGCACCATCAATGCCCAGCAGCACGACTTGGACGCGGCGTTGTTGGCGGCGGTCGGATTCGGCAACACCGGCGCGGACGTCTTCGAGCGGGGTGGACCCTATCTGGCGCGCGGCGCCGCCGACCTGGTGCCAAGCGCCCAGCTGCTGGATACCTACAGCCCGGAGTTGTTCTGCACCCTGCGCAACTACCACGACGTCGAGCCGCAGGCCTACAAGTTCCTGGGCGGCAACGGCTACTCGCTGAACAGCCACACGACGCCGCTCTCCGCGTTGGGAATGATGCTCAACCCCGCCTCACTTGTGCCCCTGCTGATCTCGCAGGTCGGTGGCCTGGCTGCCGGTCTGGTCGGCGGGGCGCCCAACCCCTACATCTATCCAGAGAACCTGCCACGTATCCAGAGAACCTGCCACGGGTGAATGCGCACGGCGGGCCTGGGGGTGCGCCGGGCTGCTGGCAGAGCATCACCCATGACTTCTGGCCCGCGCCGGAGCTGGTCATGGACACCGGCAACAGTCTTGCGCCCTACAACCACTTGGAGACCGGTTCGCCCTTCGCACTGGAATATGTCTGGGGCCGTCAAGTAGGGGATTACACGATCAACCCATGAAAATCACCGGTACCGCAATCAGACTCGGCATCTTCTCGTTGGTGCTGATGCTCTTCAGCGTGATGATCATCATCGTGTTCGGTCAGATCCGCTTTGACCGCACGTATGCGTACTCGGCCGAGTTCAGCAATGCCAGTGGTCTGCGGCCGGGCCAGTTTGTTCGCGCCTCCGGGGTCGAGATCGGCAAGGTGAAGTCGGTATCGCTGATCGACGGCGGCAAACGGGTGCGGGTGAATTTCGACGTCGACCGATCGGTGCCGCTGTACCAGTCGACGAGCGCGCAGATCCGCTACCTCGACCTGATCGGCAATCGCTGCCTCGAGCTCAAACGCGGCGAGGGCGACGGCTCGGATCGAATCATGCCGCCGGGTGGCTTCATCCCGTTGTCGCGGACCTCGCCGGCGCTGGACCTTGACGCCCTGATCGGTGGTTTCAAGCCGGTGTTCCGGGCGCTGGACCCCGACAAGGTCAACACCATCGCCTCGGCCCTGGTCACCGTATTTCAGGGGCAAGGCGGCACCATCAACGACATTCTCGACCAAACCGCTCAGCTGACTTCGCAGCTTGCCGAGCGCGACCAGGCGATCGGTGAGGTGATCAAGAACCTCAACACCGTCCTGGACGCGACCGTGCGGCATCGCAAGGACTTCGATAAGACGGTCAACAACCTCGAGGTGCTGATCACCGGGCTCAACGAGCACCGCGACGATCTTTCCGGTGGCATCGCGCATGTCAGCAACGCGGCCGGAACCGTGGCCGACCTATTGGGTGAGGACCGTGCGCTGCTGCACAAGACGGTCAACTACCTGGACGCCGTTCAGCAGCCGCTGATCGACCAGCGCCAAGAGCTCGCAGACTTCCTGCACAAGTTGCCGACGGCATTGAACATGATTGGGCGCGCGATCGGGTCCTATGGAGACTTCGTGAACTTCTACTCCTGCGACATCAGCCTCAAGATCAACGGGCTGCAGCCTGGTGGGCCCGTCCGAACGGTTCGACTTTTCTCGCAACCGACGGGTAGGTGCGCACCGCAATGAGGACACTAGAACCCCCCAACCGGCTTCGCATCGGGCTCATGGGCATCGTCGTGATGCTCGTGGTCGTCGGCGTGGGTCAGAGCTTCACCAGCGTGCCGATGATTTTCGCCAGGCCGAGCTACTACGGGCAGTTCACCGACTCCGGCGGAATCAACAACGGCGACAAGGTGCGCATCGCCGGGCTGGACGTCGGCAAGGTCGAGGGCCTGCGGATCGACGGTGACCACATCGTCATGAAGTTCTCGATCGGCACCAACACCATCGGCACCGATAGCCGGCTGTCGATCCGTACCGACACGATTCTGGGTAAGAAGGTCCTCGAGATCGAGGCGCGCGGCAACCAGCCGCTGCGGCCGGGTGGCACGCTGCCGCTGGGCCAGAGCACCACGCCGTACCAGATCTACGACGCATTCTTCGACGTCACCCGGGCCGCCACCGGCTGGGACATCGACACGGTCAAGAAGTCGCTGCACGTGTTGTCGGAGACGATCGATCAGACCTATCCGCACCTGAGTTCCGCGCTCGACGGTGTCGCCAAGTTCTCCGACACGCTGGGTAAGCGCGACGACGAGCTCAAGCACCTGCTCGCCCAGGCCAACCAAGTGGCCAGCGTCCTCGGGGACCGCAGCGCCCAGGTCGACCGGCTGCTGGTGAACGCGAAGACCCTGCTGGTCGCCTTCAACGAACGTGGCCGCGCGATCGACGCGCTGCTGGGGAACATCGCATCGTTTTCAGCGCAGGTCCAGGGGCTGATCAACGACAACCCCAATCTCAATCACGTGCTTGAACAACTGCGCACGGTCAGCGACGTCCTGATCGAACGCAAAGAAGATCTCGCCAAGGGCCTTGAGATGGTCGGCGCATTCCTGCCATCGCTGAACGAGTCCATCGCGTCGGGCCCGTTCTTCAAGGTCGTCATTCACAACCTGGTCCCGGGCCAGATCCTGCAGCCGTTCATCGATGCGGCGTTCAAGAAGCGTGGCCTGTCCCCAGAGGACTTCTGGCGCAGTGCTGGGCTGCCGGAGTACAGGTTCCCCGACCCCAACGGCACTCGGTTCCCCAACGGCGCTCCGCCCCCGGGACCTCGGGTGCTCGAAGGTACCCCGGACCACCCGCTTCCCGCGGTGCCACCCGGATCACCCTGCTCGTACACGCCGGCCGCCGACGCGCTGCCCCGGCCGGACAACCCGCTGCCCTGCGCGGGTGTGCTGGAAGGTCCGTTCGGTGGGTTCGGCTTCCCGGCTCCGTTGGACGGTGTCGAGTCGTCACCGCCGAATCCGAACGGCCTGCCGCCGACGCCGGGTATTCCGATCGCCGGGCGGCCGGGCGAACCCGCGCCGGATGCTCCCGTTACCCCGGTGCCGTTGCCGCCGGATGCGCCGCCAGGTGCCCGCACCGAGCCGGTCGGACCGGCCGGGCCGACGCCACCCCCGTCAACGTTCGCTCCCGGGCTGCCGCCGGGTCCGCCCGCACCGCCTGGGCCCGGGCCGCAGCTGCCCGACCCGTACATCCCCCCAGGTGGCACGGTAGGTAGTGGTGCGACGGGAGGTAGCCAGAATTGAGCACCATCTTTGACATCCGCAACATCCGGCTACCCAAGGTTTCCCGGGCGACCGTCATCATCGGGTCCCTGGTGTTGGTGCTCGGCCTGGTTGCCGCGTTCGTCGGCTTGAAGCTGTATCAGAAGCTGACCAACAACACCGTGGTCGCCTACTTCCCGAGTGCGAATGCCCTCTACCCGGGGGACAAGGTCCAGATCATGGGCCTGCAGGTAGGCAAGATCGACAACATCGAGCCGGCCGGCGACAAGATGAAGGTCACCTTCCACTACCAGAACAAGTACAAGGTGCCGGCCAACGCCTCCGCGGTGATCCTCAACCCGACCCTGGTCGCATCGCGCACCATCCAGTTGGAGCCGCCCTACAAGGGTGGCCCGGTGCTGGCCGACAACGCGGTGATCCCGCTGGAACGCACCCAGGTGCCCGTTGAGTGGGATGAGCTGCGCAACAGCATCACCAACATCATCGACAAGCTGGGCCCCACCAAGGATCAGCCGACCGGGCCGTTTGGCGAGGTTCTCGAATCCTTCGCGAACGGCTTGGAGGGCAAGGGCAAGCAGATCAACACCACGCTGGACAGCCTGTCGCGGGCATTGACCGCGCTGAACGAAGGCCGTGGCGACTTCTTCGCGGTGGTACGCAGCCTGGCGCTGTTCGTCAACGCGCTGCACCAGGACGACAAACAGTTCGTGGCGCTGAACCAGAACCTCGCCGACGTCACCGGCCGGCTGGTGGGCTACGACCGCGACCTGTCCAATGCGCTGCAGCAGTTCGACAGCCTGCTGTCGACGGTGCGGCCGTTCCTGGACAAGAACCGCGAAGTGCTGACCTACGACGTCAACAACCTGGCCGAAGCGACCAACACGCTCCTGCAGCCTGACCCGTTGAACGGTCTGGAGACGGCGTTGCACGTGCTTCCCACGGCCGCGTCGAACGTGAACCAGATCTACCACCCGGCGCACGGTTCGGTTGTCGCCGTACCGGAAATCACGTCCTTCGCGAACCCGATGCAGTTCGTCTGCAGCTCGATTCAGGCCGGCAGCCGGCTCGGCTACCAGGAGTCCGCCGAGCTGTGTGCGCAGTATCTGGCGCCCGTGCTGGATGCGATCAAGTTCAACTACTTCCCGTTCGGGTTGAACGCGTTCAACACCGCCGAGGTGCTGCCCAAGCAGGTCGCCTACTCCGAGCCCCGGCTGCAGCCGCCGAACGGATACAAGGACACGACCGTTCCGGGCATCTGGGTGCCGGACACTCCGCTGTCGCACCGCAACACCCAACCCGGCTGGATCGTCGCTCCGGGAATGCAGGGCCAGCAGGTCGGGCCGATCACGGCGAGCCTGATGACTCCCGAGTCGCTTTCTGAGCTGATGGGTGGCCCCGACATCGAGCCCGTCCAGTCGACCCTGCAGACACCGCCCGGACCGACCAACGCCGACGACGAGTACCCGGTGCTGCCGCCGATCGGCTTGAAGGCTCCGGTACCAATACAGCCACCGCCGCCGGGTCCGGAAGTGATCCCAGGTCCCGTCGCCCCGACACCGGCGCCCGGACCGGCACCGGCACCAGTTGGAGCACCTTTGCCCGCTGAGGCAGGGGCAGGACAGTGAGGCGCGGCGTGAGCGTGATGGGTGCGATCGGTAAGTCGAAGCAATCGGCCGCCAGACGCGGTGTCGGCGCGATGCGCGCGGTATCGCGCCGGGCCTGGCAGGGCCTGGCACTGCTGATGGTGGCGCTGGTCCTGAGCTCCTGTGGCTGGCGTGGCATCTCCAATGTCGCGATCCCGGGTGCGCCGGGGACCGGCAAGGGGTCTTACACCGTTTATGTGCAGGTGCCCGACACCCTGGCGATCAACGGCAACAGCAAGGTGATGGTTGCCGACGTGCCCGTCGGGTCGATTCGCAACATCCAGCTCAAGAACTGGGTGGCGACCCTGACGTTGGGCATCGACCAGGGCGTCAAGCTGCCCAAGAACGCGCTCGCCAAGATCGGCCAGACCAGTTTGCTGGGTTCCCAGCACGTTGAGTTGGCCGCACCGCCCAACCCGTCGTCGCAGCTACTCAAGAACGGCGACACCATCCCGCTGAAGAATTCCTCGGCGTACCCCAATACCGAGCAAACGCTGGCCAGCATCTCGCTGATCCTGCGCGGCGGCGGCATCCCCAACCTGGAAGTGCTGCAAAACGAGGTCTATGACATCTTCCACGGGCGCGGTGATCAGATCCGGGGCTTCCTCACCAGGCTTGACACGTTCACGCGGCAGCTCAACGAGCAACGCGATGACATCACTCACGCCATCGACTCCACCAACCGACTGATGGCCTACGTGGGCGGCCGGGCCGACGTGGTGGATCGCGCGCTGACCGATCTGCCGCCGCTGATCAAGCATTTCGCTGACACCCGCGATCTGCTGATCAACGCCGTGAACTCGGTGGGACAGCTCAGCGACGTCACCGGCCGCTACCTGTCGGAGGCGCGGGGCAACCTGCACACCGATCTGCAGTCGTTGCAGTGTCCGCTCAAGGAACTCGGTCGCGGCTCGCAGTACCTGATCGGGGCCCTGAAGCTGATCCTCACCCAGCCGTTCGACATCGACGCCGTGCCGAAGATCTTCCGCGGTGACTATCAGAACGTCTCGGCCACCCTGGACGTCACGTTCAGCGCCATGGACAACGCGGTGCTCACCGGTACCGGCTTCTCCGGCGCGCTGCGCGCCCTGGAGCAGTCGTTCGGCCGTGACCCGGAGACGATGATTCCCGACGTCCGTTACACCCCGAACCCGAACGACGCACCCGGCGGTCCGCTGGTGGAAAGGGGTGACAGGCAGTGCTGACTCCATTCATCAAGCGCCAGCTGATCATGTTCGGGACGCTGACCGTCCTATCGCTGCTGGTCCTGGGCGTCTACTACTTGCAGATCCCGGCGTTGCTGGGGGTGGGGCGCTACCCGCTCAAGGCCGAGCTGCCGGCCTCGGGTGGTTTGTATCCCACGGCCAACGTCACCTATCGCGGCATCACGATCGGCAAGGTGACCGGCGTCGAACCCACGGCAACCGGTGTCGAAGCCACGATGAGCATCGACAGCCGCTACAAGATCCCGGTCGACGCCTCCGCCAACGTGCATTCGGTGTCGGCGGTCGGTGAGCAGTACCTGGACCTGGTGTCCAGCGGCGCCCCCGCGAAGTTCCTCTCGCCCGGGCAGACCATCACCAAGGGAACGGTACCCAGCGAAATCGGTCCGGCGCTGGACACCGCCAACCGCGGGCTCGAGGTGCTGCCGGCAGACAAGATCCCGGTGCTGCTCGATGAGACCGCGCAAGCGGTCGGCGGCTTGGGGCCCGCCCTGCAGCGGCTGGTCGACGCCACGCAGGCGATCGTCGGGGACTTCCACACCCAGATCAACGACGTCAACGACATCATCCAGAACTCGGGCCCGATCCTGGACAGTCAGGTCAACTCGGGCGATGCGATCTCGCGCTGGGCGCACAACCTCAACGTCCTGGCCACCCAGACGGCCGAGCGGGACCAGAACGTGAAGAGCATCCTTTCTCAAGCCGCGCCCACCGCCGACCAGCTCAACTCGGTCTTCAGCGACGTGCGCGACTCGCTGCCGCAGACGCTGGCGAACCTGGAAGTGGTGTTTGACCTGCTCAAGCGCTACCACAAGGGCCTAGAGCAGGTGCTGGTATTCCTGCCGCAGGGTGCCTCGATCACCCAGACGGTGGCCGCGCCATTCCCGAACATGGCCGCCCTGGACATGGCGCTGGCGATCAACCAGCCACCACCCTGTCTGACCGGCTTCATCCCGGCCGAGCAGTGGCGTTCCTTCGCCGACACCAGCCTGCAGCCGCTGCCTAAGGGCACCTACTGCAAGATTCCGATGGACACGCCGGCCAACAGTGTGCGCGGCTCCCGCAACATCCCGTGTGTGGACGTCCCCGGCAAGCGGGCAGCGACCCCGCGTGAGTGCCGTGACCCCAAGCCGTACGTTCCGGCGGGTACCAACCCGTGGTACGGCGACCCCAACCAGCTGCTGACCTGCCCGGCGCCCGGCGCGCGCTGCGACCAGCCGGTTAAGCCCGGCCTGGTGGCGCAGGCGCCATCGGTGAACAACGGGATGAACCCGGCACCGGCGGACAAGCTGCCTCCGGGCGGAACGCCACCTCCGATCAGCGATCCGCTGCAGCGACCGGGATCGGGTACGGTGCAGTGCAACGGCCAGCAGCCCAACCCGTGTGTCTACACTCCGGGCCCCCCGACGGCTGTCTACAGTCCCCAGAGCGGTGAACTGGTAGGGCCCGACGGAGTCAAATACTCCGTCGAAAACTCGACCAAAACAGGAGACGACGGATGGAAGGAGATGCTGGCGCCAGCCGGCTGAACCCCACCGACGCGGATGATTCGTTGCGTACCGAGGCGACAGCTGAGGATTCGTCGGAATCTGAGGCCGAAGCCGTACAGATCAGTCACGACGTGACGACCGAGGATTCAGCGGAATCCGAGGCTGCACCGGATTCGACTGACCAACCGGAACCCGAGGCCGCGGCCGAACCCGAGGCCGCGGCCGAATCGGACGACGCTGCCCAAGAGCAAGCCGATGACACCGAGCAGTCCGGCGATGGCCAGGCTGTCGAGCCCGGTGTCGAGCGCAGACCTTCGCGGCTGGGGCGGGGCTGGCTGGTGGGCATCAGCGCGGTCCTGCTGTTGGCCGCCGGTGGCATCGGCGCCGGCGGCTACCTGGCGCTGCGTTCGCACCAGGAGAGCCAGGTGATTGCGCGCAACGATGCGGCGGCCCTGGAGGCGGCGAAGGATTGTGTCGCGGCTACCCAGGCCCCCGACACCAGCGCCATGGCCGCCAGTGAGCAGAAGATCATCGATTGCGGCACCGATCAGTACCGCTCTCAGGCCGTGCTCTACAGCAGCATGCTGGTGCAGGCCTACCAGGCCGCCAACGTGCACGTGCAACTGACCGACATGCGTGCAGCCGTTGAGCGCAACAACCCGGACGGCTCGGTGGACGTGCTGGTCGCGCTGCGCGTCAAGATGTCCAACGATCAGGACCAGAATCAGGAGACCGGCTACCGGCTGCGGGTGCGGATGACGCCCACCGAAGGGCAGTACAAGATCTCCAAGCTTGATCAGGTGGCGAAGTGACGGTGGTGGTCGACAAGATCGAGACCACGGACGTCGTCGCAGAGTTACCCCAGAAGGTTCTCGCCCCCTGGCATCTGCGGCTGGGAGCCTTCGCCGTCGACGTGCTGTCCGGTGCCGCCGTGCTGGCCACGTTGGGGCTGGTCGCCGAGACTGTGCCGCCGGACAGCGTCTGGTGGTGGGTGTGCGTCTCCCTTCTGGCGCTGGTCGTTTTGGTCATGGCGGCCAACCGGCTGCTGCTGCCGCCGATCCTCGGCTGGAGCTTGGGACGGGCCCTGTGCGGAATCACGGTGGTGCGCCGCGACAGCCACGACGGCGATGATGCCCTTGGACCGTGGCTGCTGCTGGTCAGAGACCTGGCTCACCTGCTGGATACCCTTCCGCTGTTGATCGGGTGGCTGTGGCCGCTGTGGGACTCTCGGCGGCGCACGTTCGCCGACCTGCTGCTACGCACCGAGGTTCGCTACCGCGATCCCGAGCAGCGCCCGGCCCACGTCAGGCAGTGGACGGTGGCGGCGTTGCTCACCGCCGCGGCGCTGTGCGTCGGCGGCTCCGCGCTGAGCTACGGCCTGGTCTACGCCAGGGACCAGGCGACCGATCAAACCCGCGCGGAGATCGCGACGCAGGGGCCGAAGATCGTCGCACAGATGCTGACCTACGACCCGAGCACGCTGCAAGAGGACTTCGCCCGCGCCCGGTCGCTGACCACCGACAAGTACCGCGAGCAGTTGGCCGTTCAGCAGGAGACCGTGGCCAAGGGACACCCCGTCCTCAACGAGTATTGGGTGACCGACAGCTCGATACAGGCGGCGACGCCCGATCACGCCACCATGTTGATGTTCATGCAGGGCCGTCGAGGCAGCCCACCCGAGATCCGCTACATCAGCGCAACCGTGCGGGTGAGCTTCGCCAAAGACGGGGCCAACCAGTGGCGGGTGGACGATCTCACCGTCCTGACCAAGCCCAAACCCCCTGGGAATGGGAAATGAGTCCGCGGCGCAAGTTTGTTCCCGGCGAGGCCTCGTTACTGGTCGCGTCCTATCCGGAGGTGCCGAAACGACAGTGGGGGCTGCCACTGGCGGCCACCGCCGCCGCCGTGCTGATGGCGGCGGCGATCACCGTGTGCAGTCTGATGTTCGCCTCGCACGTCTCGCGCTACCACGCCGCCAGGAAAGACCATGAGGTGGTCAACTCGGTGAAGTCGTTCATGAGCGAGTTCACCTCCGTCGATCCGTATCACGCCAACGAGTACATCGAGGGCATACTGGCGCACGCGACCGGCGATTTCGCCAAGCAGTACCGCGAAAAGGCGAACGAGATCCTGATACAGATCGCCCGTGCCGAGCCGGCCACCGGCACCGTGCTGGATGCCGGCGTGGAGCGGTGGAATGACGATGGCAGCGCCAACGTGCTGGTGGCTACCGAGGTGACCTCCAAGTCACCGGATGGCAAACAGGTCTTTGAGAACACGAATCGCTGGGCTGCCACGGCAAAGTGGGAAGGGAATCAGTGGAAGATCAGCAACCTGCTGCAGGTGATCTGACCGACGCCGTCTCCGACGGCGAGACCGAGGCTGCTGCCGCGGCATCCGACGACGAAGCTCAACCGGACGAGGCCGTCCAGACGCCGGCCGCCGAGGCCGAGCCCGCCGAGGGGGCCGCTGACGACGAGGCCACGACCGATTCCGTGGAAGACACGGGCGAAGCCAGCGCCGACTCCACCGACCCGGATACGGATGCGGAAGCGGATGGCGCGAAGGGCAAGGCCGCGGCCCGCCGGGCCCGCCCCAAGAGACTGACCGGCCGTCGGCTAGCGGCGGTGGGCGCGGCGATCACTGCGCTGCTCTTTGTGGGTTCCGCGGCATTCGCGGGTGCCGCCGTGCGGCCCTACCTGGCCGATCGGGCGGTGGTGGCGATCAAGCTCAACGTGGCCCGCACCGCCGCGAACGCGATCACCACGTTGTGGACCTATAACCCCGAGAACATGGATGGCCTGCCCGATCGCGCCGCGACCTATCTCAGTGGCGACTTCGGAGCCCAGTACCGCAAGTTCGTCGACACCATCGTGGCGCCCAACAAGCAGGCCAAGATCACCAACAACACCGAGGTCACCGGGGTAGCGGTGGAATCGCTGGATGGCCCGAACGCCATCGCGATTGTCTACACCAACACCACGACGACCAGCCCGCTCACCAAGAACATCCCGTCGATGAAGTACCTGTCCTATCGGCTGATCATGAAGCGGGACCGGTCCCGCTGGTTCGTGACCCGGATGACGACCATCACCTCACTGGACCTGACACCGCGGGTCTAGGGCGTGTCTGCTTAATGTGAATGGTGTTTTGGCTGATGCTGTTTGGGTGATGCGGACGCATGCGATTTCTGATGATTTGTGGTCGCTGATCGTGGCGGTGTTGCCTGCGGGGCGGCGGCGTGGCCGGCCGTGGAACGATCATCGACGTACTCTGGAGGGCATTATCTGGCGTTACCGTACGGGATCTCCGTGGTGTGACCTGCCCGAGCACTTCGGTCCCTGGCAATCGGTGGCCGAGAGGCATCTACGCTGGTCGGTCGATGGCATCTACGCGCGGATCTTCGCGGCGATCGCCTCTGACCTCGACGCCGAGGACGCCGACCTGGGCGCACTGTTGTCGGTCGATTCGACCAGTGTGCGCGCCCACCGACACGCAGCCGGAGCGCGCTCCGGGCGCCGCACAGGGGGATCTGTCGAATTACAAGAAATATCTCGATGAGCCCGATGACCACGCCATTGGGCGTTCCCGCGGCGGGCTGACTACCAAGATCCACGCCTTGACCGACCAGCTGTGCAGTCCGGTCACCCTGGCACTGTCGGCCGGTCAAGCCGGTGATAATCCGATGCTTTGGCCATTGCTGGCCGCCCGGTGCAGCAACTCATACGCCCCGTATCGCCTGCTGGCGGACAAGGCGTACTCCTATGACTCGACGCGGGCACAGCTGCGCCGGCTCAAGATCGCCCATACCATCCCCGAGCGCAGCGACCAGATCACCCGCCGCAAAGCCAAAGGCCGCAACGGAGGACGGCCTCCGGGGTTCTCAGGCCGAATCTACAAGCACCGTAACACCGTCGAGCGAAGCTTCAACCGGCTCAAACACTGGCGCGCGGTCGCCACCTGCTACGACAAATACGCCCTGACCTACCTCGGCGGTGTCACCCTGGCCGCCATCATCACCTACCACCGCGTCCGCAATTAGCAGACAGGACCTAGTCCACCCGCGGCTGACCGACGGCCGACGGTGAACGTGAACGTGACGGCCAGGTGCTGGCGCGGCGGGCTAGTTGAACGCGAGCCAGCTGGGCAGCGCCCGCTCGTGTGAATCGCACAGGACCTGGCGGGTGTCACACGAGCCTTTCGGTGCTCCCGCCCCGGCCCACATGCCCCCGGTGTCGCGGCGCAACACGATCGCGGATGACCCACCGCCGTCGAGCAGGATGGCAGTGTCGCTGCCCAGGCCTCGGAACAGGTCCTGGATGTTGTCCGGGGTGTAGCTGCCGCCCTCAAAGATGTACATCTCGTCTTTCGGCTTGGAGTAGGCAAGGGCCGTCCGCGCCGCACTGGGGCCGCCGTCGTGCAGCTGTCCGATATCGCCGGGGGACAGCAGGCCGATGCCCGCGACCGCGACGAATTTCGCATTCTTGTTGAGCAGATCCTGGATCACCGGGGTGGCGAGGTCGTAGTCCTGCCTACCCTTGGGGCGCAACACATATGGTGCGCCGCCGACCGGAATGATCATGGTCGTCAGGGACGTCCAAACCTCATTTCCGCCGGACAGTCCCTGCTTGCCCGCGTAGGCGACGGTGCCGGTCACGGCCTGGTTGGCGCGTCCCATCCCGTGGGTGTTGTCCACGAAGGCGCCCAGCGGCGAACTGCAACCCGTGGTCCGCCACGAACCGCCCTTTTGCCCCCGCACGTCGAAGAAATTGGCGTTGATGGCAATGGTCGGCTGTCCCATCCGCTGCAACGCCTGAAGTGGCGGGTAGATCTCCGACGCCTGCCATAGCCCTTCGCTGGTGCGGGCTCCCGGGTTGCGCTCGCAGCGGGCCTGGTCGCCGGTGTGCGTGTCAACCAACAGATGCGGCTGCAACCGCTGCGACGCATTCTTGATGATCATCAGATGCCCGCCATTGTTCATCTCATACCAATGGCCGGCTCCGTTGAGCAGCGGCATGGGATGGCCACCGCCGAAGTTGTAGACCAGATAGGAGCCCCGGGTGGTGGCAATGGCGTGCTCGAGCATCTCGCGTCCGTCAGCGGCGCGGGCCAGCGGCCGTCCTGTGGTGGTGGCCAACGTCGCGCACACCGCCAGGACGGCAAAGCAGGCCGTGAGTCGGCGCAGGCTGGCAAATGCCGTCAGCACGAGGTAGCCCTTTCGGCCCAGTTCGAGGAGCAACCCCCCTAGCATCAGACACATCCGCCCCACTGTCAACAAAAGTCACAGCGGGGTGACGGCACGGCCGCACCCTAATTACGTTTCCTCGCTTAAGCTTTCAGTTGAATCACGGTCGCGGGCGCGCTCCTTGGCCTGATGCTGCGCTTGGTGCTCCGCCGCAATCGCCATCTCCACCGCGCCGGGAATCCGGTGGAAGCCCTTGCGGTCATAGAGGTGGGTGGTGAGGCCACCTAGCAACAGGCCGATGACCAGGCCGATCGCCGTCATCAACAGCGCGTGCGACAACCCGGATTCCGGTTGACCGTTGAGATACAACAGCGATCGCACGCCCAGAAATACCTGGTGCATCGGCTCGAATTTGGCCAGCCAGCGGAAGAACGGCGGCACCGCCTCCAGTGGGACCGTGGCGCCGGCCGACGGCAGGCCGAGGATGACAAAGACCAGCATGCTGGCCAGCAGGCCCATGGAGCCCAGCACCGCGATCAGGGAACTGGACGTCACGCCCACCGCGGTGATCGCGAACACGCCGTACAGCCATAACTTCCAGCCCGCCGGAATGGGCATGCCGAGCCCATGGGCGATGGCCATATAGACCGCCGAGGTGAGCAATGCGAGCACCGTCATCAATCCCCACTTGAGCAACAGGGTGCGGAATCGCGAGATGTTGACCTGCTCGGCGAAGCGGTAGACGGGGCCGAACTCGGCCGGCACGTATCCCAGTAGTGAGTCCACCAAGGTGCTCACCACGATGCTGCCGGTGAAGCCGGCCAGCAGCAGCAACAGTGCGTAATAGAAGGCCGACAAGCCGTTGCCGGTCCCGTTGGGCAGCGGGTTGTACACGGTGGTCTTGACGTCGATGGGGCTGGCCAGCCCGAGCGCCGATGCGCCGGACAGTGGCGCGCCGCCGGTCTGCGCCGCCACCTCGGCCGTAACACGTTCGCCGACTTTGCTATTGGCGGCCGCCATCGCCTGCGTCAGGGTCTGGCCGGCGATGCTGGCGCCCAGGGTGCCGGCACGCGGATTGGTGGAGATGGTGATCACGGGCCGGTCGGTGGAACCGGGCTGGACCGCGCTTACCGCGAAGTCGCGCAGCTGGGAGGAGAAGGTCGGCGGTATTACCGCCGAGCCGTAGACCTGGGCCCGGTCCAGCAGCCGCTGGGCCTGTTCGTGGTCGACCACCCGGACATCGAATTTGTTCTTGTCCAATCCGGCGACGATGCCGTCGACAATCTGCTTGCCGGCGGGCCCGGCGTCCTCGTTGACCAAGGCGATGGGGAACTGGCGCAGATTGGTGGTCGGGTTCAGGATTCCGCCCAGGTACAGCGCCGCCAGCGCGGACATCAGGGCCAGGGTGATGACGACCGGCGCCGTCCAGAACCGCACGGTCCGAAGCGACTTGATACTTCGCTTGGGGTTCGGCGCCGCATGGCGCGGCTGCGATTGAGACATGTGGGCTCCTGTCTGTCGTGCCCACTCTATGTGGCCTTGCTGGATATCCTCAGCTGCCCAGGATCGAGCGCATCTCCCAGATCAATACCTCCGCGGGCGCATGCGCGCTCAGGCGCGGCGCCTCGACGCCGGTGAAGCGGACCGCATCTCCGGTGCTCACATCACCGAATGAATCCAGTCCGAGCCGTCCCCGGGCAACGAATAAGTGCAGGTAGGCGGCTGACGGCAGGTCAATGGTGTCGCCCGGGCGCAACCGCGCACAATGCAGCGCGGCATGGCGGTTGTGCAGGGTGATCGCGGCGTCCTGGCCGGGGATACCCGAGGCGACGGTGACCAGGCCGCCGTCGAACAGCCGGTGATCGACTTCACGCTGTTGGTAGCTCGGTGTGATGCCCGTCTCGTCGGGCGCGACCCACATCTGCACGAAGTGCACCGGCTGTGACTGCGAATCGTTGGTCTCCGAATGCAGGATTCCGCTGCCCGCCGACATGCGTTGGGCCAGGCCGGGATCGATCACGCCGTGATTGCCCGTGGAGTCCCGGTGTGTCAGTTCGCCTTCGAGTACCCAGGTCACGATTTCCATGTCCCGATGCGGGTGCGTGTCGAAGCCGCTTCGGGGTTGCACCACGTCATCGTTGCTGACCAGCAGCAAGCCGTGGTGGGTGTTGTCGGGGTCGTAGTGGTCGTCGAACGAGAACGAATGTTTGGACGTCAGCCAGGATGTGGTGGTGACGGCCCGGTCGGCCGCGCGCCGAGTCTGCACGGTGGCGGGCATGGTCTCCACAGTAATCCGGTGCAGGGGCCCCGCGCGTGCGCCCCGCATCGTGCGTCGAATCAATTTGTTGCCGTGGATGATTCAGATTCACTTCAGTCGAACCGCCCTTCCTTCCGGTGAACGCGTGCTGCCGCAGCGCCGCGGGAATGGCATCAATATCGTTTGCTACCCGACGGTTTGGCCGGCGATGCGCCCGACGCTAGCGGCGCGTTGGGCGCTGCGATCCGGAGCCGGGGAAGGTGGCGGTCGCGAGTTGGAGGATCTCGTCACGGTCGGTCGACAAGATGAATCCGCTTTCGATTGCCCGGTCCAGCGCGGCGCTGAAGTTGTCGAGATACTGTTGCGCTCCGCCCGGATAGAGCCGGTCCAAGGTGGCGGCGTCGAATGGTTCGCCGGAGCCGAAGATGGCGGCCATGATGCTGTCCTGGGCGCCGTGGCCGGATGTCCGTGCGATCGGCACATCCACCCACGGGGTTCGGATGCCGTCGGTGGCCAGGCCGTTGCGATCCAGCACGGGCCGGGGCAGATCGCTGTCGTGCATCGCGATGCGAGCCGCGTGGGGCGCCGGCTCGCCGGTGCGGACCCAGGAGCTCAGCGCGCTCACCGCCGCCTGAACCACGTAGTGGTGCTGCGGCGCAAAGTTGATGTAGTAGTCAAGTTGGCGCCCCATCAGGGTGTCGGTCGGCGCGTAGGCGGCCACGATCGCGTCCAGCGGCGCGTCGCCGGTGTCGATCGGTGCGACCTGGATCGTGTAGTTGTCGGCATGAGCGGCCCCGGGAATCTCCCAGACCCGCAGCCACTGATTGTCGGGCTGACGCGCGTAGACGTAACCCTGGCGCACACCCCCGAACAGGTCGGTTTCGGTGATGATCGTGATCAGTGGGACCCGAAGATCCGGACGGAAGGTGACCGCTTGTGGTGTTTCGGATTCCTCGAATACGGAGCCACCGTCCAGCGGTGCGGCGGACGCGAATCGCGAATGCACGAGGAATCCGTCGTAGATCTCGGCCAGCGGGTCGACGGCATTGATGTAGGTCGTCAAGAACATCGCCGATTGGGACTCGCCCATGGCCACCAGGTGTTGTAGGCGCAGACCGCGCAGCAGGTCACGACGATCGGCATCCCGGAGCAGTCCGCCGGCCTGGGAGAAGATGTCGTAGCAGAAGGCGTCGCCGGGGTGGTGCAGGGATCGGTAGCGCGGTGGGTCTTGGTTCTTGAGTGACAGGTCCGCGCCAAGCAGGCTGGGGCCACCTTCGACGCCGACCCGTTGGGCCGAGATCGCACCGTAGGCGTATCCGGCGCGAACAATTTCGCGATGCGCCATCATCCATACCGCTGGAGCGTCGATGCCGCCGCTGACGTTGAGCCATTCCAGCAGCACCGTGCCGTTGAACCTGGCCGGATCCGCCGGAGTCAGCACCACCATCCGGGTCGTGTAATCGGCGGTCTCCGCCGGTATTACGTCCCAACGGCCATCGGCGCCGAGCTCGGCCGCGGGGACATAGGAATGCGCGGTTCCGGAAACGAAGAACTCCTCGGCGACGTAGCCCAGCCCGCCCAAATCGAAGGCGCCCAACAGCAGCGCCGGCTTGCCGGGCACGGGCGCGACGCGCAACGAACCGGCCATCGTCAAATCGAAGCCGGCAGGCCGAATTTCGGGAACAGTGAGCCGTGCAGGAAGGCCGTCACATGTGACACTCGGCCGTCAACCATATCCAGCACATGCAACTGAAAAGGCACATGGGTCTCACCCGCCCGCATGTACATGGCCGCGGCGGGCTGGCCGTTGGCGACCAACGGAATGAGTCGCATATCGCCGGGACATTCGGCCGGGCACTGCTGGTGAATGAGCGTGATGATTTCGCGCGCGCCCTGATACCAGCCGGCGTAGGGGGGCATCTCCCAGATCGCCTCGGCGGTGAATATCTCCACCAGCCGGTCGATGTCGTAGGCCTCGAATGCGGCGATGTAGCGAGTCAGCAGGTCTTGGGCTTCCGGCGAATCGGGTGCGACCAGTCCGTCATCGGCACTGGGCTGAGCGGTCTCGAGCTGTGCCCGGGCCCGTTGCAGCAGGCTGTTCACGGCGACGGTGGTCGTGCCGATCGCTTCGGCCACCTCGGCGGCCTTCCATTGCAGCACGTCTCGCAACAGCAGCACCGCTCGTTGCCGGGGAGACAGATGCTGCAACGCGGCGACGAAGGCCAACCGGACCGATTCCCGGGAGCCGACGATCACCGATGGATCCGCCGGATCGGCCATCAAATCGGGCAACGGCTCGAGCCAGGGCACCTCGGCGCGCTCGACCAGCGGTGCCGTCGGATCCGAACCCGAGGCCGCCAGCCCCGTCGGCAAGGGCCTGCTTTGCCGACCCTCCAACGCGCTCAGGCAGGTGTTGGTGGCGATCCGATGCAGCCAGGTCCGCAGCGAGGACTTTCCCTCGAAGCGGTGGTAAGACTTCCACGCCCGCAGCAGCGTCTCCTGCACCAGATCCTCGGCGTCATGTACTGACCCGGTCATCCGGTAGCAGTGCGCCAGCAACTCACGCCGGTAGGGCTCGGCGTGGACAGCGAATTCGTCGCCGGCCGGCCGCTCGCGTTCGGCGGTGGGGGCGGTGAAGTTCGCTATGGAGTTCTGCGTGGAGTTCCCGGCGAGCGCACTCACGTCAATGAGCCTACGCAGAGTCGCTGACATTCCTAGTCCTCGAGCAACTACGCTGCCGGTAATGAATACGACCCGCACTGAACGGACCTTCGACTGTGTCGGCGGCGTGCACATCGTCTACGACGTCTGGACGCCGGATACCGCGCCGAAGGCGGTCGTCGTGCTGGCGCACGGGCTGGGTGAGCATGCCCGCCGTTACGATCACGTCGCCCAACGGTTGGGAGCGGCTGGGCTGGTCACCTATGCCCTTGACCACCGTGGCCACGGCCGCTCCGGCGGCAAGCGGGTGCTGGTTCGAGACATCTCCGAGTACACCGCCGACTTCGACACCCTCGTGGGCATCGCCACCCGGGACAACCCGGGCCTGAAGTGCATCATGCTCGGACACAGCATGGGCGGCGGGATCGTGTTCGCCTACGGCGTCGAGCGCCCGGACAACTACGATCTGATGGTGCTCTCGGCGCCGGCGGTGGCGGCCCAGGATCTGGTGTCACCGGTGATCGCGGCGGCCGCCAAAGTTCTTGGCGTGGTGGTGCCCGGGCTGCCGGTACAGGAACTTGACTTCACCGCCATATCCCGCGATCCGGAGGTGGTGGCGGCCTACCAGAACGATCCGCAGGTCTACCACGGTCGAGTCCCGGCCGGAATCGGTCGGGCGCTGCTGCAGGTGGGGGAGACCATGCCCCGGCGGGCTCCAGCCTTGACGGCGCCGCTGCTGGTGATACACGGCACCGATGACCGTTTGATTCCTATCGAGGGCAGTCGTCGCCTGGTTGAACATGTCGGATCCGGCGACGTCGAACTCAAGGAGTATCCCGGGCTCTACCACGAGGCCTTCAACGAGCCGGAGCGTGATCAGGTGCTCGACGATGTGGTCTCCTGGATCACTACGCGGCTGTAAACCGCATGGACCCGGAAATGTCGGAGCACGTCCGTAGTTTGGCGCCATGACCGACGACAAGATGCTGGCCCGTATCGCGGCCCTGCTGCGTCAGGCCGAAGGCACCGACAACACCCACGAAGCCGATGCTTTCATGAGCGCTGCCCAACGGCTGGCCACCGCGGCCTCCATCGACCTGGCCGTGGCCCGCTCTCATTCGGCCCACCGATCCGCCGCTTCGGCGCCGACCCAGCGCACCATCACCATCGGGACGGCGGGCACCCGCGGTCTGCGGACCTATGCCCAGTTGTTCGTGCTCATCGGCGCGGCAAATGACGTGCGTTGTGACATCGCAACGAATTCGACGTTCCTCTACGCCTATGGGTTCACCGAGGACATCGATGCGACCCACGCGCTGTACGCCAGCCTGGTAGTCCAGATGGTGCGGGCGTCGGATAGCTATCTGGCCACGGGCGCGCACCGGCCCACCCCGACGATCACCGCCCGGCTCAACTTTCAATTGGCGTTCGGGGCGCGGGTCGGTCAGCGCCTGGCCGAGGCGCGCGAGCAGGCGAAGACCGAAGTTGCCATGGACCGAAGCCGGGCGCCGGGCACCGAGATCGCGCTGCGGGACAAGGAACTTGAATTGCGCGACCATTACCGCAGTGCGTCGCAGGCGCGTGGTACCTGGCGGGCCACCAGGGCCTCTGCCGGGTATTCATCGGCGGCGCGGCGCGCGGGCGACCGGGCCGGGCGCCAGGCGCGGCTCGGGCAAAGCCCCGAACTGCCCGGGGCGAGGACCGCCCTGGATCGGTGACAGCGGCGGAGTCGTCCAACAGGGACTTCCAGCGTGCCAAGGTGTACGCGGCCGAGGAGTTCGTCCGGACCCTGTTCGATCGTGCCGCCGAACACGGCACACCCAGCGTGGAGTTCTTCGGAACGCAGTTGACACTGCCGCCGGAAGGCCGGTTTGCGTCGGTGTCGTCGGTGCAGAGTTATGTCGATTCCGTGCTGGGGCTGCCCGCGGTGCGGCAACGCTGGCCCGCCGTGTCACCGCTGCGGGTGCGGGCGCGCCAGGCGGCCACCGCGGCGCACTACGAAAACCGCGGTGGCGTGGGAACCATTGCTGTTCCCGGCGCTGGTCCCGGCCGTGGCGCCGGCGATTGGGCGATGCGCGAGCTGGTGGTGCTGCATGAAGTGGCGCATCATCTCTGTCAGGTGCCGCCGCCGCACGGCCCGGAGTTCGTGGCGACGATGTGCACCCTGGCCGAGTTGGTGATGGGGCCCGAACTCGGTCACGTGCTGCGGGTTGTGTACGCGAAAGAGGGTGTGCGGTGAGTTCGTCGGGCCACGATGCCCCCGCTGACGTCCGTGCCCGCCAAGTTGAGTTCGAAATGACCGACGAGGAGCGCTTCTCGCTGTTGCTGGGCGTGATGGGGGCCGGCGACCTGTGGCCGCTGCGTGATGAACGCATACCCGCGGACGTGCCGATGTCTGCCGGGTACGTGCCGGGGATTGCGCGGCTCGGGGTGCCGGCGTTGCTGATGAGCGATGCCGGCCTGGGCGTCACCAATCCCGGGTATCGCCCCGGTGACACTGCCACCGCATTGCCGGCCGGACTTGCGCTGGCGGCCAGTTCAACCCTGCGCTCGCCCGTAGCGCGGGTGAAGTGATCGGTCGCGAGGCCCGCAGCCGCGGGTTCAACGTCCAATTGGCGGGAGCGATGAACCTGGCTCGTGACCCGCGCAACGGGCGCAACTTCGAATATCTGTCCGAGGACCCGTTTTTGACGGCGGCCATGGTCGCAGAGTCGATCATCGGCATCCAGCAACAGGGTGTCATCTCAACGGTCAAGCACTATTCGTTGAACTGCAATGAGACCAACCGGCACTGGTTGGATGCCGTCATCGATCCCGATGCCCACCGCGAATCGGACTTGCTGGCCTTTGAGATTGCCATCGAACGCGCCCAGCCCGGCGCGGTGATGGCGGCGTGCAACAAAGTCAACGGTGTATATGCCGCCGCCAACGGGGAGTTGATCAATGAGGTGCTCAAAGGGGCCTGGGGATATCGCGGTTGGGTGATGTCGGACTGGGGCGGCACGCCGGGATGGGAGTGCGCGCTGGGTGGCCTGGATCAGGAGTGCGGCGCCCAGATCGATGCGATCCTTTGGCAATCAGAGGCATTCGGCGATCCGCTGCGGGCCGCGTACGACGAGGGGCGGCTTCCCAAAGCTCGCCTCTCGGAGATGGTCCGACGCATCCTGCGGTCGATGTTCGCGGTCGGTGTCGATCGCTGGGAGCCGGCACCGGCGCCCGACATGGATGCCCACGACGAGGTCGCCGCTGAGATCGCACGCCAGGGAATTGTGCTGCTGCAGAACAGGGGAGTGCTACCGCTGACGCCGGCGCCGGGCACCCGCATCGCCGTCATCGGCGGCTACGCGCAGCTTGGAGTGGTGGCCGGCTACGGCTCCAGCGCTGTGGTTCCCCCCGGCGGCTACGCCGAGGTGATTCCGATCGGCGGGGCAGGACTGACGGCGGGCGTGCGCAACCTCTATCTGCTTGGGTCAAGCCCGCTCGATGAGTTGCGTACCCAGTTTGGCAACGCTGAGCTCGAATTCGATCCGGGGATCAACCCAGCGGAGGCGGTGGCGGTGGCCCGGCGGGCCGACGTCGCGGTGGTATTCGCAATCCGGGCCGAGGGCGAAGGCTTCGACAGCGCCGACTTGACGCTGCCGTGGGGGCAGGACGCGGTGATCAGTGCGGTGGCGGCGGCAAACCCGAACACGGTGGTCGTGCTCGAGACCGGCAACCCGGCGGCCATGCCGTGGCAAGACTCGGTGAACGCGATCGTGCAGGCCCGGTATCCGGGCCAGGCGGGTGCCCGGGTCATCGCGGAAGTCCTGGCCGGCCGGGTGAATCCGTGCGGGCGGCTGCCGATCACGTTTCCGGTCGGCCTCGGCCAGACACCGCGCCCGGATCTCCCCGGCTACGGGGCGCCGGTGGGAGCACCGATGCGCATCCACTACCGCGAGGGCGCCGACATCGGCTACCGCTGGTTCGCTACCACCGGAGAGGTTCCGAACTTCGCGTTCGGGCATGGGCTGACCTACACCAGTTTCGACTATCGGGACCTGGTGGTCAGCGGCGGCGACACGGTGACGGTCACGTTCGGGGTTGCCAACACCGGCGATCGAAGCGGGGCGGATGTCCCGCAGGTGTACCTGACCGCGGTCACCGGCGAGCCGCGGCTGCGGCTATTGGGGTTTGAGCGAGTTGAACTCGAGCCGGGCCAGTCGTGTGCCGTGGAGATCGTTGCCGATCCACGACTGCTGGCCTGCTACGACGGGGCCGCCGGGTGCTGGCGCATCGAGGCGGGCAGCTAAGCGGTCGCGGTGGGTGCCTCGGCGGTTGCGCTGAGCGCGGTGGCCGAGGTGGAGCTGGCCGGCCGGACATTCGGACGCTGATCGCCGGAATCGACGACTTCCCGGGATCCGGCCGGCCCCTCATGCCTACTGGACGGGAACCAGGGCGTCACCGCAGGTGCAGCGGTAGGGTTCGCCGGAGCCCGAGCAGTGGCACGGTACCTCGATCCGAACGCGACAGCCGCAGCCTTCGTGGCCGCAGGTCAACATGGTCCCGGCCTCGTGAGTTGCCATCGGTATCTCCCTCATCCAAGTCATGGGACTGAAGTCCCTCCGGTTTACCTCCGCAAGATTTTATACCCTATAGGGGTATCCGGTAAAGCATAGTGGGCGATTTTGGGGTAGCCGATCGGGTCGTCGGGCTCAGCTGGTGTGGCCGCCGAGGCCGTCCGCGCCGGTCTTGCCCGGTCCGCCGTTGGCTCCGCCGGGCGGGGTGCCGGTACCGCCGGTGCCGCCGGTGCCACCACCGCCGCCGATGCCGCCCACAGCGCCGTCGCCGTTGCCGCCGGCCCCGCCTGCGCCGCCGTCGCCGCCGTCGCCGCCGTTTGCTTTGCCGCCGGTGCCGCCGCCCCCGCCCTTGCCGCCGTCGCCCCCGTCGCCGCCAGTCTGGCCGGCCGTGGTTGCGGTGCCGCCTGTCCCGCCGTCGCCGCCGGTTCCGCCCTTACCGCCGGTTCCGCCGTTTCCGGTGCCGTTCGCGATTCCCCCGGTGCCGCTGAACCCGCCGGCGCCGCCGGTGCCGCCGGCCAGGCCGGGAGCGCCGTTGGCGCCGGCTCCGCCCTGGCCGCCCTGGCCACCCGGGCCGGCGTTTCCGGCGTAGTAGCTGTTGCCGCCGGTGCCACCGAACCCGCCTTCGCCCCCGTTACCGGCACTTCCGATGCGGCCGGCGGTCCCCGCGCCGGTGCCGGGCAATCCACCCTCGCCGCCGGCGCCGCCGGTTCCGCCGACGCCGCCGGGCATGCCCTCGTAGGTGCCGTTGGTGATGCCGCCGTAACCGCCCTTGCCGGCGTATCCGCCTTGGCCACCGTTGCCGCCGCTGCCATTAGCGGCACCGGCACCGGCCGAACCGCCAGTGCCACCGGTACCGCCCTTGCCGCCATCTCCGCCGGCAAACCCCGCTGTGGTGGCCCCGCTGCCGCCGATGCCGCCGATGCCGCCGGCGCCACCATTGCCGGCGGCACTACCGCCGGGCCCGGGGCACCGCCTGTCCCGCCGGTGCCTCCGGTGCCGCCGGCGTATCCCGCCGTTCCGAAGCCGGTGTCGCCGTACCCGCCGGAGCCGCCGGTGCCGCCATCGCCACCGTTGCCGCCGATACCGCCGGGGCCCGGGTTGCCACCGGTGCCGCCGGTTCCACCGATCCCGCCCATGGCGCCCGCCGCATCAAAGCCGGTGCCCCCGTAGCCGCCGCCTCCGCCGATGCCACCGGTGCCGCCGTCGCCGCCGACGGCCGCCGTCCCGCCGGTCCCCGGGTCACCGCCGGTGCCGCCGGTCCCCCCGCTGCCCCCGGCATAGCCGTTTTCGTTGTAGTCGCCCGGGCCGCCGTAGCCGCCGCCCCCGCCGGTGCCGCCGGTGCCGCCGTTGCCGCTGGTGCCGCCGGTGCCACTATTGCCACCGGTGCCGCCGGCGCCGCCAGTGCCGCCGGGTTGCTCGAACGAGCCGGCGCCGCCGTAGCCGCCCTGTCCACCATCGCCGCCAGTGCCGCCGGGTTGCTCGAACGAGCCGGCGCCGCCGTAGCCGCCCTGTCCACCATCGCCGCCATCGCCGCCCCGGCCCCAGGCCACCTGGGTGCCGTCGCCGGACGTGCCGCCGGTAGCGGAGTTGCCGCCGGTGCCGCCATCGCCGCCAACCCGCCGGTCCCCCGGATGCTGTTGCCCCCGTAGCCGCCGCCCCCGCCGCCACCGCCGTCGCCGCCCCGTTCCGCCGCCCGCTGCCGCCGCCCGCCGTCCGCCATCCCATACCACCCCCGTAGCAGCCGCCGTATTACCGCCGCCGGTGCCGGTGCCGCCCCCTCCGCCCTCGCCTCCGGTGCCTCCGGTGCCGCCCGCGCCGTTGGTGCCCCCGGGAAGACTGTTGCCGCCGTTTCCGCCGTCGCCGCCGTAGCACCCGCTGCCGCCGATGTCTCCGGTATCGCTCTTGCCCGCTGCGCCGTTGCCTCCGGTGCCGCCCGCCCCTCCCGTGACTCCGGTGCCTCCGGTGCCGCCCGCGCCTCCGCTACCGGCGACGCCGCTGACCCCTCCGGTACCGCCATTGCCGCCGCTGCCCCCGTTGCCCGCGCCGCCGCCGGTGTCGGCGGTGCCGCTGCCTCCGTCGCCACCGGCGCCTCCGAGGCCGCCGTTGCCGCCGCTGCCGTTCGTCCCACCGGTGCCGCTGTTGCCGCAGGAGCCACGCTGGCCACCAGCGGCGCCGCCGCTGCCGTTGTCGCCGGTTCCGGCCACCGCGTTGGCCCCGGCCCCACCCGTGCCGCCGTTTCCGCCCCCGCCGCCATTGCCGTAGCTACCGGCCGATCCGCCGAACCCGCCGACCCCGGCGGCTCCGCCCGCGCCCGCGGCGCCGCCGTCACCTCTGGTGCCGCCGGCGGCCGCGTTGATCCCGGCGGCACCGGCCGCCCCGGTACCGCCGGTGCTGCCCATCCCGCCGCCGCCACCGTGGCCGCCGGTGCCATTGAGACCCAACAGACCGGCGTCGCCGCCCGCCCCGGCGGCTCCGCCGGCACCGCCACGGCCGCCATCGCCGCCGACGTCGTTGCTGAGCTGGCCGGCCTGTCCATTACCTCCCGCACCTCCGGTGCCGCCGTCGCCACCGACACCCGCGTGCCCGAACCACCCGGCGGCTCCGCCGGCCCCGCCGTGGCCACCGCCGCGGCCGTTCCCGCTCTGTTGATTGGGCAGCCCCGCGCCGCCGCTACCGCCGAGTCCGCCGGCCCCGCCGGCGCCGCCGTAGCCAAGCAATCCGGCCCGCCCGCCGGCCCCGCCGGCACCGCCGTCCCCGCCGGCCAGACCGACCCCACCGGTGCTGCCGTTGCCACCGGCGCCACCGGCCCCGCCGTTGCCGAAGAACCCGCCGTTGCCGAAGAACCCGCCGTTGCCCCCGATTCCACCGGCCCCGCCGGCGCCACCGTGCCCGCCCGCACCGCCATTGCCGAAAAATGCCGCGGACCCGCCGGCGCCGCCGATCCCGCCGGCACCGCCTTGGCCGCCGATGCCGCCATTGCCGATGAGGCCGGCGGATCCGCCGGCGCCGCCGGCCGTTGCAGCGTTGGTGCTGGTTCCGCCGTTGCCGCCGTTGCCGTACAAGATGCCGCCGTCTCCGCCCGGCGTCCCGACCCCGTTGACCGTGGTGCCGTTGGCGCCGTTGCCGATCAGCGGCCGGCCCAGCAGTGCCTGAGTGGGCGTATTGATCACCCCGAGCAGGGCGTCGGCAGCATTGGTCGCCTCGGCAGAGGCATATGAATTCGCGCTAGCCAGAACGGTTTTCGTGAACCGGTCAGGAATGGCGGCCAGCTCGGCGGCCAGCAGCTGATAGGTCTTGGCGTGCTGGGAAAACAGTGCCGCGATCGCTGTCGACACCTCATCGGCCGCGGCGCTGGCCACGTTGATGGTCGGGCTGGCCGCGGCGGCGTTTCCCCGGGTCAGTAGCGCCCCGATGCGCTCTATGTCGGCCGCGGCCGACGCCATGGCTTCCGGGGAGATCAGTACAAACGTCATCGCGCACCTCGCTGTACCTCACGAATCCATCGCCCAGCAGGTGCTGGGCGATGGATTCCACGATGGTATCGCCAAGGTGTGGCGCCTGTCGCGGTTGCGGCAAGCATCACGAAAAATGCCCGTGAAGCGCCCTCGGTGCATCACGTAAAAATGCCCGCGAAACGGTCGATCCTCAGCAGGCATGGGAAGTGGGCTGTCGATGTCGTCTCGGGCCGAGATCACCGCGAAGTTCGCCAGGGCGTATGTGGGGGCGCCGAAGGCGGACAAGGGGCAGATTCTGGATCAGGTGGTGGCGGTCACCGGCTGGTCGCGTGACAACGCCCGGCGGCGGTTGAGGGCGGCGGCCGCGCCGCCGGGAGCGGGTCGGCAGGTCGCCAAACGGACTCGCCGGCAACGCAATCCGAAGTACTCCTAGGATGCGCTCAAGGTGTTGCAGAAGGTGTGGGCGGCCTCAGGCGGGCAGTGCGGCCGGTACCTGGCCGCTTCCATGGCACTTCAGTTGGATGCTCTAGGTCCTGTCTGCTAATTGCGGACGCGGTGGTAGGTGATGATGGCGGCCAGGGTGGCACCGCCGAGGTAGGTCAGGGCGTATTTGTCGTAGCGGGTGGCGACCGCGCGCCAGTGTTTGTGCCGGTTGAAGCTTCGCTCGACGGTGTTGCGGTGCTTGTAGATTCGGCCTGAGAACCCCGGAGGCCGTCCTCTGTTGCGGCCTTTGGCTTTGCGGCGGGTGATCTGGTCGCTGCGCTCGGGGATGGTATGGGCGATCTTGAGCCGGCGCAGCTGTGCCCGCGTCGAGTCATAGGAGTACGCCTTGTCCGCCAGCAGGTGAAACGGGGCGTATGAGTTGCTGCACCGGGCGGCCAGCAATGGCCAAAGCATCGGATTATCACCGGCTTGACCGGCCGACAGTGCCAGGGTGACCGGACTGCACAGCTGGTCGGTCAAGGCGTGGATCTTGGTAGTCAGCCCGCCGCGGGAACGCCCAATGGCGTGGTCATCGGGCTCATCGAGATATTTCTTGTAATTCGACAGATCCCCTGTGCGGCGCCCGGGCGCGCTCCGGCTGCGTGTTGGTGGGCGCGCACACTGGTCGAATCGACCGACAACAGTGCGCCCAGGTCGGCGTCCTCGGCGTCGAGGTCAGAGGCGATCGCCGCGAAGATCCGCGCGTAGATGCCATCGACCGACCAGCGTAGATGCCTCTCGGCCACCGATTGCCAGGGACCGAAGTGCTCGGGCAGGTCACACCACGGAGATCCCGTACGGTAACGCCAGATAATGCCCTCCAGAGTACGTCGATGATCGTTCCACGGCCGGCCACGCCGCCGCCCCGCAGGCAACACCGCCACGATCAGCGACCACAAATCATCAGAAATCGCATGCGTCCGCATCACCCAAACAGCATCAGCCAAAACACCATTCACATTAAGCAGACACGCTCTAGAACGCCACGGCGAACTGGTGGACGGCCGTGACCGTTACGGCCCGGCGGTGCGTGCCGAGCTGTTGGCGATGAGCAGCGCCACGATCGACCGCTACCTGCGCGGCGCCAAGGCCCGCGACCAGATCTCGGGTGTGTCGACGACGAAACCCTCCCGCTGCTGCGGTCCTCGATCACCATCTGCAAAGCAGGCGATGAGGCCGAAGAATCTCCGGGGTTCTTCGAAGGCGACACCGTGGCGCACTGCGGCCCGACACTGAAAGGTGAGTTCGCCCGCACGGTCAACCTCACCGACATGCACATCGGCTGGGTGTTCACCCGCACGGTGCGCAACAACGCCCACCCCCACATCCTGGGCGCCCTCAAAACCGGAATTACTAAAATCCCTATAAGGTAACGGGTTTGGACTTCGACAACGGCACCGAATTCCTCAATAAGGCGGTCATCAAGTGGGCCGCGGACATGGAGATCTTCTTCACCCGCTCACGGCCCTACAAGAAGAACGACCAGGCCACCATCGAGTCCAAAAACAACCACCTCGTGCGTCGCTACGGGTTCTACTACCGCTACGACACCGACGAAGAACGCGCCGTGCTCAACCGGCTGTGGCACCTGGTCAACGACCGGCTCAACTACCTGACCCCACCATCAAACCCATCAGCTACGGCTGCAGCCGCGACGGTCACCGCCGCCGGCTCTACGACAAGCCCCAGACCCCTGGACCGGCTGCTGGCCGCCGGAGTCCTCTCAGCGGCCCAACAAACAGAGCTGCTCACCTACCGCAACAGCCTCAACCCCGCCGCGATCGCCCGCCAGATCGCCGACCTGCAAGCCGCCCTGCTCAGACTCGCCAAAGACAAGACCGAACAGCTCTACCTCGCCGCCATACCCGCCGCTCTACCCGCCCTCAAAGCCGGCATCCGCATCAAAAGCAAGACCACCACCTGACCCCGATTTCGCGGGCATTCCTTACGTGATGCATGAACCAGGTTTCGCGGGCATCTTGACTTGATGCATCACGGGTTGTCGCGGAAACGCGCGGCATCCCAGGGAGCCCTTGGCGCAGCCGTGGGTACGGCCCGGGTGGCGGGAACCGGCCCGGCCGGCTGGTGGTTCCAGAACCGCTCAACCACAAGCCATCCGGGCTTATCGGGTTAGCCGCAGACCGCGCCGATCGCGGCGGAGCCGACCAGCTTGACGTACTTGGCCAGTACGCCGGTCTTGTAACGCGGCGCCGGAGGGGTGAAATTCTGTTGACGGGCCGCGAACTCTGCCGGGTCGGTCAGAACGTCGAGCGTACGGCCGGCAACGTCGAGCCGGATCCGGTCGCCGTCGCGCACGAACGCGATCGGTCCGGCATCCACCGCCTCGGGTGCGATGTGTCCCACACAGAAGCCCGTGGTGCCGCCGGAGAATCGACCGTCGGTCAACAGCAGCACGTCTTTGCCGAGCCCGGCGCCCTTGATCGCGCCGGTGATGGCGAGCATCTCCCGCATCCCGGGGCCGCCCTTGGGTCCCTCATAACGGATCACCACCACGTCACCGTGGGTGATGGTGCCGTCCTCGAGGGCATCCAGCGCGGCCCGCTCGCCGTCGAAAACCCGTGCGGTTCCTTCGAATACATCGGTGTCCAAGCCGGCCGTCTTGACCACGGCACCTTCGGGGGCCAGGGATCCGCGCAGGATGGTGATGCCCCCGGTCGCATGGATCGGGTTGTTCAGCGCGCGTAGCACCTTGCCGTCCGGGTCGGGCGGAGCAATCGCCTCCAGGTTCTCGGCCAGGGTCCGGCCGGTCACGGTCAGGCAATCCCCGTGCAGCAGGCCGGCATCCAGCAAAGTCTTCATGACCACCGGCACGCCGCCGATGTGGTCGACGTGGGACATCACATGGCGGCCGAACGGCTTGACATCGGCTAGATGCGGCACCTTCGAGCCGATCCGGCTGAAGTCGTCGAGCGAGAGCTCGACGTTGGCCTCATGGGCGATCGCCAGCAGGTGCAGCACCGCATTGGTCGAGCCGCCGAATGCCATCACCACCGCGATGGCGTTCTCGAACGCCTCCCGGGTCATGATGTCGCGAGCGGTGATGCCCTGGCGCAGCAATTCGATGACGGCTTGACCGCTTTGCCGGGCGAACCCGTCGCGGCGGCGGTCGGTGGCCGGGGGCGCCGCGCTGCCCGGCAGCGACATGCCAAGTGCTTCAGCCGCACTGGCCATCGTGTTGGCCGTGTACATCCCGCCACAGGCGCCCTCGCCGGGGCAGATCGCGCGCTCGATGGCGTCGACGTCGGCTCGGCTCATCAACCCGCGCGAGCACGCGCCGACCGCTTCGAACGCGTCGATGATGGTGACCTCGCGTTCGCTGCCGTCGGAGAGTTTGGCGACCCCCGGAAGGATCGAGCCCGCGTAGAGAAACACCGACGCCAAATCCAAACGGGCGGCGGCCATCAGCATTCCGGGCAGGGATTTGTCGCATCCGGCCAGCAGCACCGAGCCGTCGAGGCGCTCGGCCTGCATCACGGTTTCCACGCTGTCGGCGATCACTTCGCGCGACACCAGGGAGAAGTGCATGCCCTCGTGACCCATCGAAATGCCGTCGGAGACCGAAATCGTGCCGAACTCAAGCGGGTAGCCGCCCGCGGCGAACACCCCCTCTTTCACCGACTTGGCCAGCCGGTCCAGCGAGAGGTTGCACGGCGTAATCTCGTTCCAGGACGAGGCAACCCCGATCTGTGCCTTGGCGAAGTCTTCGTCGACCATGCCTACCGCCCGCAACATGCCACGGGCAGCGGCTTTTTCCAGTCCGTCAGTGACGTCGCGGCTACGGGGCTTGATATCGGCTTCTGGCATTGCCCAAGTATGCTCGCAGGGTCATCGTCGCCAAAATCGGGACCTTATACCCCAACGGAGTATATCATGCAACTGAGTCCCTCCGGCAAGTGTGATCAGAGACTTCCGTCGGGGGAGCGTTCCGAGCGTATGGAGAGTTATGACAACCGCACACGGGTATTCGCAGCAGAAGGAAAATTATGCCAAGCGGCTGCGCCGGATCGAGGGTCAGGTGCGCGGCATCGCCCGCATGATTGACGAGGACAAGTACTGCATCGACGTGCTCACCCAGATCAGCGCCGTCAACAGCGCACTGCGGTCGGTGGCCTTGAACCTGCTCGACGAACATCTGAATCACTGCGTCACCCGCGCGGTGGCCGAGGGGGGCACCGACGCCGACGGCAAGCTCGCGGAGGCGTCCGCGGCCATCGCACGTCTTGTCCGTTCGTAACGCGAGGGTGTGTTGCGGGGCCACCGGGTTTAATGCCGCCGGTGTGGTGCGTACGGTGAGAGCAGCGTGATCGGTCGTAGCACTACCGCATTACCGGCCGATCCCGTCGCACCCGCCATGACTTCCGAAGCCCGAACCGCAACCACCGCAGCGCGACCGTGGACGCCACGAGTCGCTGCACAACTGTCTGTGCTGGCGGCGGCGGCCTTCATCTATGTGACCGCGGAGATCCTGCCGGTTGGCGCCTTGTCGGCCATCGCGCGGAACCCGCACATCAGCGTGGTACTGGTGGGGACCCTGTTGTCCTGGTACGCGCTGGTTGCGTCCCTGACGACGGTTCCGCTGGTGCGCTGGACCGCGCACTGGCCGCGCCGCCACGCCCTGATGGTCAGCCTGGTGTGTCTGACCATCTCGCAGCTCATCTCGGCGCTGGCGCCCAATTTTGCGGTGCTGGCCGCCGGACGGGCGCTGTGCGCGATCACCCATGGCTTGCTGTGGTCGGTGATCGCCCCGATCGCTACCCGATTGGTGCCGCCCAGCCACGCCGGACGCGCCACCACCTCGATCTACATCGGGACCAGCCTGGCGCTGGTGATCGGCAGCCCGCTCACCGCGGCCCTGAGCCTGATGTGGGGCTGGCGGCTGGCCGCGGTTTGTGTGACGGTCGCGGCCGCCGTTGTGACGGTGGCCGCCCGGCTGTTGCTCCCCGAAATGGTGCTTAGCGCCGATCAGTTGCAGTATGTGGGCCCGCGGTCGCGGCATCACCGCAACCGGGCGCTGATCATCGTCAGCCTGATCACCATGGTCGGCGTCACCGGCCATTTCGTTTCCTATACCTACATCGTGGTGATCATCCGGCAAGTCGTCGGTGTGCGTGGGCCCAGCCTGGCTTGGCTGTTGGCCGCCTACGGTGTCGCGGGTGTCGTCGCGGTGGCGCTGGTGGCGCGACCGCTGGACCGCCGGCCAAAGGGCACCATCATTTTCTGTGTGGCCGGGCTGACGTTTGCGTTCGTGCTGCTGACCGCGCTGGCATTCGGGGGTCACCTGGCCCCGATGACGGCGTTGGTGGTCGGGACGGGGGCGATCGCGCTGTGGGGCGCCGCTGCGACCGCGGTGTCGCCGATGCTGCAATCCGCGGCGATGCGCAGCGGGGCCGACGATCCGGACGGCGCCTCCGGCCTTTATGTGACGGCATTTCAGGTGGGCATCATGGCCGGCTCGTTGATCGGTGGGCTGCTCTATGAGCGGAGTGTGGCGATGATGCTGACCGCTTCCGCGGGCTTGATGGGCGTGGCGCTGGTCGGGATGACGTCGGCTCGCCGCGTGTTCGAGGCTCCGGTCGCGGTTGCTGGCGCAACTTCACACAACCAGTAAAGTCGCAGGTCAAAGAATCGGAATCGTCGGCTGACGGGGTTTTGGACGGTCGCGGAATGGGCATCGGGTGGCTGTGCTATGCCACACTGGGTTCCAGGACGTGACCGGAGGGATGTCATATGTCGCGCTGGACGAGAGGCCGAATCAGGGGAAGCCTCTTCGCCGCTGTCAATGCGGCCGGAGTCGTTGGCGTGCTGCTGCTGGGCGCCGGCCCCGCTGTTGCCGACCCGGATGACGCTCCCGGCGATCCGCCGGTGATTGCCCCGGCCGTACCCGCGCCTGACCCGCTGGCCCCGCCGCCGGGTCCGCTGGCGCTGCCGCCGATGCCCGACCCGCTGGCGCCGCCGCCGTTCCCCGACCCGTTGGCCCCGCCGCCGGGTCCGCTGGCGCTGCCGCCGATGCCCGACCCGCTGGCGCCGCCGCCGTTCCCCGACCCGTTGGCCCCGCCGCCGGGTCCGCTGGCGCTGCCGCCGATGCCCGACCCGCTGGCGCCGCCGCCGTTCCCCGACCCGTTGGCCCCGCCGCCATTGGTGCCGGTCGCTGCCGTTCCGGTGGCCGGGCAGGACCCGACTCCGTTCTTCGGCCCGCCCCCGTTCCGGCCGCCGTCGTTCAACCCGGTTGACGGTGCGATGGTTGGAGTGGCCAAGCCAATCATCATCAACTTCCAGGTGCCGATCGCCGACCAGGCGATGGCCGAAAGCGCCATCCACATTTCGTCGATTCCGCCGGTGCCGGGCAAGTTCTATTGGATGACTCCGACGCAGGTGCGCTGGCGGCCGTTCCAATTCTGGCCGGCCAACACCGCGGTGAACATCGACGCGGCGGACACCAAATCGAGCTTCCGCACCGGTGACTCGTTGGTGGCCACCGCCGACGATGCCACGCACCAGATGACGATCACCCGCAACGGGGTCGTCGAGCAGACCTTCCCGATGTCCATGGGCATGGCGGCCGGTAACCACCAGACGCCCAACGGCACGTACTACGTGCTGGAGAAGATGCCCACGGTGGTGATGGACTCCTCGACCTACGGTGTGCCAGTCAACTCGCCGCAGGGCTACAAGGTGACCGTCGCCGACGCCGTCCGGATCGATAACAGCGGCAACTTCGTGCACAGTGCGCCGTGGTCGGTAGGGGACCAGGGCAAGCGCGATGTCAGTCACGGCTGCATCAACCTCAGCCCGACCAACGCCAAGTGGTTCTTCGACAACTTCGGCAGCGGTGACCCGATCGTGGTGAAGAACTCGGTGGGGATCTACAACAAGAACGACGGCGCGCAAGACTGGCAGATCTAGCGGTGGCCGGTGCTGGTGCGCGCCTGAGGGCGCAATACCGGCCCTAGATCGGCCCTGAATCGCGCCCGGCGCCCAATTTCGCGAGTGCGCTCGCATGTCGGGGACTGCTGAATCCACCGCAAATTCCCGATGTCGATTTCTGACCAGGGCCGTGATGCATCAAGTCAAGATGCCTGCGAAACCTGGTTCATGCATCACGTAAGGAATGCCCGCGAAATCGGGGTCAGGTGGTGGTCTTGCTTTTGATGCGGATGCCGGCTTTGAGGGCGGGTAGAGCGGCGGGTATGGCGGCGAGGTAGAGCTGTTCGGTCTTGTCTTTGGCGAGTCTGAGCAGGGCGGCTTGCAGGTCGGCGATCTGGTGGGCGATCGCGGCGGGGTTGAGGCTGTTGCGGTAGGTGAGCAGCTCTGTTTGTTGGGCCGCTGAGAGGACTCCGGCGGCCAGCAGCCGGTCCAGGGGGTCTGGGGCTTGTCGTAGAGCCGGCGGCGGTGACCGTCGCGGCTGCAGCCGTAGCTGATGGGTTTGATGGTGGGGGTCAGGTAGTTGAGCCGGTCGTTGACCAGGTGCCACAGCCGGTTGAGCACGGCGCGTTCTTCGTCGGTGTCGTAGCGGTAGTAGAACCCGTAGCGACGCACGAGGTGGTTGTTTTTGGACTCGATGGTGGCCTGGTCGTTCTTCTTGTAGGGTCGTGAGCGGGTGAAGAAGATCTCCATGTCCGCGGCCCACTTGATGACCGCCTTATTGAGGAATTCGGTGCCGTTGTCGAAGTCCAAACCCGTTACCTTATAGGGGATTTTAGTAATTCCGGTTTTGAGGGCGCCCAGGATGTGGGGGTGGGCGTTGTTGCGCACCGTGCGGGTGAACACCCAGCCGATGTGCATGTCGGTGAGGTTGACCGTGCGGGCGAACTCACCTTTCAGTGTCGGGCCGCAGTGCGCCACGGTGTCGCCTTCGAAGAACCCCGGAGATTCTTCGGCCTCATCGCCTGCTTTGCAGATGGTGATCGAGGACCGCAGCAGCGGGAGGGTTTCGTCGTCGACACACCCGAGATCTGGTCGCGGGCCTTGGCGCCGCGCAGGTAGCGGTCGATCGTGGCGCTGCTCATCGCCAACAGCTCGGCACGCACCGCCGGGCCGTAACGGTCACGGCCGTCCACCAGTTCGCCGTGGCGTTCTAGAGCATCCAACTGAAGTGCCATGGAAGCGGCCAGGTACCGGCCGCACTGCCCGCCTGAGGCCGCCCACACCTTCTGCAACACCTTGAGCGCATCCTAGGAGTACTTCGGATTGCGTTGCCGGCGAGTCCGTTTGGCGACCTGCCGACCCGCTCCCGGCGGCGCGGCCGCCGCCCTCAACCGCCGCCGGGCGTTGTCACGCGACCAGCCGGTGACCGCCACCACCTGATCCAGAATCTGCCCCTTGTCCGCCTTCGGCGCCCCCACATACGCCCTGTCGAACTTCGCGGTGATCTCGGCCCGAGACGACATCGACAGCCCACTTCCCATGCCTGCCAAGGATCGACCGTTTCGCGGGCATTTTTACGTGATGCACCGAGGGCGCTTCACGGGCATTTTTCGTGATGCTTGCCGCCTGCTTGACGCCCTCATCGATCAGTATCGTGAGCAGCTGCGCGCCAACGATTTTCGCGCTGGCTGCCCCGTCGCGGCGGTCTCGGTCGAAGCCGGCGAACCATCGGATCGGGAACGGATGGCTCCGGTGGTCGAGCACGCGGCAGCGGTGTTCGACCGCTGGTCGGATCTGATCGCGCAGCGGTTCGTCAGCGACGGCATACCCCTGGATAGCGCCCGCGAGTTGGCGGTGACGGCGATGTCGACGCTGGAAGGCGCACTCCTGCTGGCTCGAGTGCGGCGAGACCTGACGCCGCTGGATGTTGTTCACCGCCAACTGCGCAGCATGCTGCTGGCGCAACTGCCGGAAGGAAATCGCAATGGCCACAACTGACTGGCAGCCCACGGCCTGCATCCTGTGCGAATGCAATTGCGGCATCGTGGTACAGGTCGAGGATCGTACGTTGGCGCGCATTCGTGGCGACAAAGCGCATCCGGCGTCACGGGGCTACACCTGCAACAAGGCCTTGCGGCTGGACCACTATCAAAACAGCCGAGGCCGGCTGACGGCGCCGTTGCGGCGCCGCCCGGATGGGACCTACGAGGAGATCGACTGGGACACCGCCATTGTCGAGATCGCCGAGGGGTTCAAGCGCATCCGGGATGTGCACGGCGGCGACAAGATCTTCTACTACGGCGGAGGGGGCCAGGGCAATCACCTCGGCGGTGTCTACAGTGGCGCCTTCCTGAAAGCCCTGGGCTCCCGCTACCGGTCAAATGCGTTGGCACAGGAGAAGACCGGGGAGGCGTGGATAGACGGGAAGCTCTACGGCGGTCATACCCGTGGTGAGTTCGAACACGCCGAGGTGTCGGTGTTCATCGGGAAGAACCCCTGGATGTCGCAAAGCTTCCCCAGGGCGCGGGTGGTGCTCAACGAGATCGCCAAAGATCCCGCCCGGTCGATGATCGTCATCGACCCGGTCGTCACCGACACCGCGAAGATGGCCGACTTTCACCTGCGGGTGCGCCCCGGCGCCGACGCGTGGTGCGTCGCCGCATTGGCGGCGGTTCTAGTCCAGGAAAACCTCTGTGACGAAGCATTTCTCTCCGATCATGTGCGCGGTGTGGACGAAGTCCGCGAGGTCTTGGCTGAGGTGCCGGTCGCCGAGTTCGCGCAGCGTTGCGGGGTCGACGAGGAGTTGCTGCGCGCGGCGGCGCGGCGCATCGGCGGCGCCGCCAGCGTCGCGGTGTTCGAGGACCTCGGCGTCCAGCAGGCGCCCAACAGCACGCTGGTTTCCTACCTGAACAAGATGCTGTGGATTCTCACCGGAAATTTCGCGAAAAAGGGCGGCCAGCATCTGCATTCGTCGTTCGCCCCGCTGTTCAGCATGACCTCCGGGCGCACCCCGGTGACCGGGGCACGGATCATCGCCGGACTGGTGCCGGGCAACGTGGTTCCCGAGGAGATTCTCACCGACCACCCCGACCGATTCCGCGCCATGATCGTCGAGAGCGCCAATCCCGCTCACTCCCTGGCCGATTCGGCGGCCTGCCGGCAGGCGTTCGAGGCGCTGGAACTGATGGTGGTCATCGATGTGGCGATGACCGAGACCGCCAGGCTCGCCCACTACGTGCTACCGGCCGCTTCGCAATTCGAGAAGCCCGGAGCCATCTTCTTTAACCTGGAATTCCCGCACAACGCGGTGCATCTACGGCACCCACTGCTGGACCCGTTGCCGGGCACTTTGCCCGAACCCGAGATCTGGGCCCGGTTGGTGCGCGCCCTGGGTTTCGTCACCGACGATGATCTGCGGCCGCTGCGGGAGGCGGCGCAGCGGGGGCGTCAGGCGTACAGCGAGGCGTTCCTGGTGGCGGTGGCCTCCAATCCGAGCGTGGCCAAACTGCTTCCCTATGTGCTCTACGAAACGCTGGGCCCCACCTTGCCCGACGGTATGGCCGGCGCCGCCGCGCTGTGGGGACTGGCGCAGAAGACGGCGATGACCTACCCGGATGCGGTTCGGCGGGCTGGGCACGCCGACGGGAACGCGCTGTTCGACGCGATCCTCAACGGTCGCTCCGGAGTCACCTTCACCGCCCACAACTACGAGGACGACTTCGAACTCATCAATAACGACGATCACAAGATCGAACTGGGCATTCCCGAAATGCTGGACGAGATAAGGTCACTCGCCGACCTGAAGATGTCGTTGACCATCACAGAGCTGCCGATCGTGCTGTCGGTGGGCGAGCGGCGCGCCTACACCGCCAACGACATCTTCCGTGACCCGTCGTGGCGCAAACGCGACGCCGATGGCGCACTGCGTGTCAGCGTCGAGGATGCCCAGGCTCTCGGGCTTACCGACGGATGCCGGGCCCGGATCACCACCGCGGCCGGCGCCGCCGAGGCGACGGTGGAGGTCATCGAGGTGATGCTGCCCGGGCATGCCTCGCTGCCCAACGGTTTCGGCCTGGACTACGTCGACGGCGACGGCCGAACCGTTGTTCCAGGAGTCGCCCCGAACGCGCTCACCTCGACCAAATGGCGCGACCCCTACGCCGGGACGCCCTGGCACAAGCATGTGCCGGCCCGAATCGAGGCCTGCCGAGCAGACGCGTAATCGCATATCCAGCCGCGAAACCGTGCGAGTTTGTGTCTGCTCGCCGGGGTCAGGGGTTAGTTCCAGATCCTGACCCGGCTGTGCGGAGTCAGGAACAGCTCGTCGTCCTCGGCGACGTCAAACGCGTCATAGAACGCGTCCAGGTTGCGCACGACGCCATTGCACCGGAACTCCGGCGGGGAATGCGGGTCCACGGCGAGCCGCCGGATCGCCTCGGCGTCACGTGATTTGGTGCGCCACACCTGAGCCCAGCCGAAGAACACCCGTTGCACGCCGGTGAGACCGTCGATGACCGGAGCCCGCTTACCCTGCAGCGAGAGCTGGTACGCCAATAGGGCGATGGACAGTCCGCCCAGATCGCCGATGTTCTCACCCACGGTGAACGCGCCCTGGACATGCGGCGGGCCCTCGGAAGCCGCCAGATCCCGCGGCACGTAGGCCTCGTACTGGTCGATCAATGCCTTGGTCCGGTGTGCGAACTCGGTACGGTCGGCATCGGTCCACCAGTCGACCAGGTTGCCGTCGCCATCGTATTTGGCGCCCTGGTCGTCGAATCCGTGCCCGATCTCGTGTCCGATGACCGCGCCGATTCCCCCGTAGTTGGCGGCGTCATCGGCCTGCGCATCAAAGAACGGTGGCTGCAAAATCGCTGCCGGGAACACGATTTCGTTCATCCCGGGGTTGTAGTAGGCGTTGACGGTCTGCGGCGTCATGAACCACTCATCGTGGTCGACCGGGCCGCCGAGCTTGGCCAGCTCCCGGTCGTGGTCGACCGCGTAGCCGCGCTGGAAATTGCCGTAGAGGTCGCCGCGGTCGATCACCAACTTGGAGTAGTCGCGCCATCTGACGGGATAGCCGACCTTGGTGGTGAATTTGGCCAACTTGGTCAATGCCCGTTCGCGGGTCTGCGGGGTCATCCAGTCCAGGTCGGTGATGCTGACCCGGTAGGCCTCCCGCAGGTTGGCCACCAGCTTGTCGACGCGGTCCTTGGCGTCCGGCGGGAAATGCCGTTGCACGTAGAGCTTGCCGACGGCGTCACCGGTCAGGCTCTCCACCAGTGCCACCGCCCGCTTCCAGCGGTCCCGAATCTGCTCGGCGCCGGTCAGCCTGCGGCCGTAGAACTCGAAGTCCTCGGCAACCAGGTCACTGGTCAGCCACGGAGCGCGGGCCCGGATCAACCGCCAGCGTGCCCAGCACTTCCAGTCTTCGAGGCTTTCGCTGGTCCACAGCGACGCGAAGGTCCGTAGGTAATCGGGTTGGCGCACCACCAGTTCGGCAACGGCGGCCGGGGTGGTGCCCACGGCGGTGACCCAGCCCGTCCAATCGAATCCCGACCCTTCGGTCTGCAGTTCGGCAAACGTGCGCAGGTTGTAGGTGAGTTCGGCATCGCGGCGTTTGACCACATCCCAGTGGGCCGCGGCCAGTTTGGCTTCCAGCGCCACGATGCGCGCCGCGACGTCGGCGTGGTCGGTGCTGTCGCCGCTGAACACCAGGCTGAACATCCGGGCGATGTGCCCGGGGTAGGCGGCCAGCACCGCGGCGTGGCGCTCCTCCCGAAAGTAGGACTCGTCGGGCAGGCCGATGCCCGATTGGGAGAAGTACATGAGATAGCGGGTCGAGTCCTTGGAATCGGTGTCGACGTACAGCCCGACGCCACCGCCCATCCCGGTGCGTTGCAGGGCCCCGATAGCCGCGGCCAGGGCGTCGCGATCGGCGGCGTCATCGATCGCGGTCACTTCGTCGTGCAGCGGCTGCAGGCCGACGCGCTCGACGGTCTCCTCGTCGAGGAAGCTGGCGTAGAGGTCACCGATGCGCTGCTCGTCGGTCCCGGTAGCGGCGCCCTGCTGACTGGCTTCGATGATCAGCTCGCGCACCTGCTCCTCGGCGCGGTCGAACAGGTGGCGAAATGCGCCGTCGGTCGCCCGGTCCGCGGGTATGTCGTATTCCTTCAACCAGCGGCCATTGACGTGGCCGAACAAGTCGTCTTGCGGACGGGCATCAGGATCTACATGGCTCAGGTCGATACCCGAGCGAACAGCCGCATACGTCACCCCGCCATCTTTTCACCTCATTTCAAGTGCGACGATCGGGCCATGCCAGACGACGCCGCGGCCGATACCGCCAAAGACTCCGATCCGGATTCTGCAGACTCAGCGCCCGCCGCTACCGAGGGGGAGTCGTCCGGAGAAGGGATGTTCTCCAGCTATGGCGTCGGCTCGGCCTTCCTCGGCGTGTTGTCGGTGGCCGCGGTGGTGCTCGGTGTGCTGATCTGGATCGGCCACCGCGACGAAATCTCCGAGCGCGTCTACCTGACCCGCGTCATGCAGGCCGCCGCCGAATGGACGGATGTGCTGATCAACATGAACGCCGGCAACATCGACTCCAGCCTGCAGCAGCTGCACGACGGCACGGTCGGACAGCTCAACACCGACTTCGACGCGGCCGTGCAGCCCTACCGGCAGGTGGTGGAGAAGTTGCAGACACACAGCAGCGGCCGGATCGAGGCGGTGGCGATCGAAACGGTGCACCGCGATCTGGACACCCGGCCCGGTACCGCTCGGCCGGTGGTGACCACCAAGCTGCCGCCGTTTGCCAGCAGAACAGACTCGGTGCTGCTGGTGGCGACATCGGTCGCCGAGAACGCCGGAGTCAAGCCGCAGACGGTGCATTGGAGCCTGCGGGTGGAAGTCTCCGATGTCGACGGCAAGCTGTTGGTCTCCGGGCTGGCTTCGATCCGATGAGAAACGCATGGCGGCTTGCCGCATTCGACATCTTGGCCCCGCTGGTCGCGATCGCGGCGCTGGTCATGATCGGTTTCATCCTGGGCTGGCCATGGTGGTGGATATCGGTGTGCTCGGTCCTGGTCCTGTTGGTCCTGGAAGGGGTGGCCGTCAATTTTTGGCTGTTCCGCCGCGATGCGGTCACCGTAGGCACCGACGACGAGGCGCCCGGGCTGCGCCTGGCGGTGGTCTTTTTGTGCACTGCTGCGTTGGTGGCCGCGGTGCTGACCGGATACACCCACTGGACGTCCCCCGACCGCGACTTCAACCGGGACTCGCGAAGGGTGGTCGCGATCGCCACCGGAATGGCCGAGGCGGTGGCCTCCTTCTCGCCGGGCGCGCCCAACGCGTCAGCCGACCGGGCCGCCGCGATGATGGTGCCCGAGCGGGTCGCGGAGTTCAAAGCGCAGTACGCCAAATCCAGCGCCGATCTGGTGCAACACAAGATCACCGCCCAGGCCGACACGCTGTCGGCCGGGGTTGAGGCGCTGGGGCCGTCGGCGGCCAGTGTCGCGGTGATTCTGCGGGTGACCCAGAACTCGCCCGGTCAACCGCCCAGTCAGGCCGCGCCCGCATTGCGGGTGAGTTTGACCAAGCGCGGCAACGATTGGCTGGTGCTCGACGTGGTGCCGATCAACTCCCGCTAGCCGCGTCCTGGTCGGAGTCGGCCGCGCGGGTGTTCTTGACCCGCACGAACCGGTCGGACAGGCGACGCATCCGGATCATCAGCGAAGCCGACGGGCTCACGCTGCCGTCCAGGTAGGCGGCCAGGTCCTCGGGCGAAACGCCGATGCGGGACGCGAATTCCTGTTGGCCCAGACCCGATCGATCCATCAGCAGCTTGACGTGACGGGCGACCTCGGCGCGCTCATTGGCTTCCAGATGGGCTCGGGCCCGGTCCAGCACCTCCCACAGCGCTTTGGAGATGCCAATCGGCCGGGCTCCGCCGAGGACCTCTTCCACCTGGCGCGCGGTGCGACCGTAGGGGTCGCGCTTGAGCGCGGCGGCGATGCGCTTCCAGGTGGCGATATCGCCGCTCTGTAGCGCGGAACGGATGGCTGCCGTCGGCCAAAATTCCACCGGCTGGTCAACGAAGTGCTCGCGGTTGTCACCATCGGGGCGGTGCGGCGGCTGTACTTGCGCAGGTTTCCGCTGGTCGGTTGCCAACGTCACCTCGCCTCCTCCAACATGGCTACTGCCACCGCCAGACAGCGTTGCTGGACTTCCTCCCAGTCTGCCTTGTCGTCGGGCTGGGGCCACTCAACGTCGACATCAGACGGATGCGGATCCGCAAGACGCCGAACCAGCTGGGTGGCGATCCATTGCCGCCTTGGCGGTTGACAACAGTAGTACCTGTCCATCCCCGCCAGTACGACGGCCGCGGTCTCGGGTTCCATCGCTTCGACCATGTCTGCAAGTTCGGCGTAATCCCGGCTGCTGTTACGGCTCATGATCAGGTAGCCCTTGAGACGCAACGTTTCGGCCCCGGTCGGGATCAGCAGCCGGTCCCCGGTGGGCAATTGGACGTTGGTGATTTCCACCGGGCTGCGCCGCCGGTAGCTGGGCTCTCGCCCGCCGCCCGGGCCGGCCCGCCGCTCGGAGGCGTTGGTTTCCAGCGCGTCCAGTGCGATCGAGAGCCGCCCGCGCCACACGGTGACCGGATGGACGGGGCGCTCCGCCCACGACATCGCGCGCGCGATGCCGCTGCGGTAGGCCAGGCCGACGGCCTTTCGCGCGGCCGACTGCCCGTTGGAACCGTTCTTGGCCTCAGCGGCACCGCCCGGTCCCGCGGTGTCGGTGCCGCCGGCCAGGTTGAGGCCGTCCTTGACGAGCTCGGGAATCCGCTCCGGCCCCTTGCCGACCCGCTCACAGCCGGTGAATGCGAGGGGGTCCGCCACGCAGATGGTGTCGGGTGCCAGCTGCTTGAGCTTGGCCGCCGACTTGAGCACCATGCGCAAGTCGGCGCCGGGCGGAATCGTCGCGGCGATGTCCTCGGGAATGACCACGACGTCAGCGAGGTCGACCTCGGGCAACGGCCGGTCAAAGTCCACCGACGGCAGGATCCGGCCCAGCCATCTGGGCAACCACCAGTTCCACTGCGAGAACATCGCCATCAGGGCCGGCACCATGATCAGCCGCACGATCGTGGCGTCCACCGCGATCGCGACGGCGCAGGCGACGCCGATCTCGGCCACCAGCGGCATGCCGGCGAAGGCGAATCCGCAGAACACCGCGATCATGATCAGCGCCGCACTGGTGATGGTGCGTGCGCTGGTGCTCACGCCGTAGGCCACCGCATCGCGGGTCCGGCCGGTGTGCAGGAAGCGTTCCCGGATTCGGGTGAGCAGGAAGATCTCGTAGTCCATGGACAGCCCGAAGGTCATCGCCAGGACCAGCGGCGGCACCGTGGAGTCGATAGAGGTCAGCTGGGGGAAGCCGAGCCGTTCCCCCCAGCCCCATTGGAACACCATGACCAGGCTGCCGTAGGCCGCCGCCACCGACAGCAAGGTCATCAGCACGCCCTTGAGCGCCAGTAGCACCGAATGGATCGAGATCAACAGCATCACGAAGGCGATCAGCGCGACGAAGGCCAGCACCAGCGGCTCGGTCGCCGACACCCGGTCATCGAAATCCTTGATCAGCGCGGTCGATCCGCCGACGTCGACTTGGGCGCCGCCGGCAACCTGCGGTAGCTCGCTGCGCATCCAGTCGACGGTGTGACGGGCACCCATGTCCTCGGGATCCACCGACAGCACCGCGCTCAGCAGCGCGCTGTCGTTGTCCTCGGCGAATTTCGGCGGTGCCACCGTGGTGACGTTGGGACCTTGGGCCATCCGCTGGCGGACCGCGCCGACCGTCCGGCTGTGTGCGGGCGTGGAGGCGCCGCCGTCGGGGAACTTGATCAGCACTTGGACCGGACCCAGCGCGCCCGGCCCCAGGGCCTGGGCCGCCGCGGACACCCCGGCACGGATCTCGTGCGAGGAATCGAACTGGCGTAACAGGCTGTTACCCAGCACCATCGACGCCGCCGGTGCCGCCATCAGCAGCAGCACGACCGAAGCCGACAACGCGGTGATCCAGGGCCGGTGCATCACCCAGCCCACCCAGCGGGTCCAGAACCGGGACTGGGTGCTTTCCGGCCGGCGCGACCAATGCAGCAGGGCCGACCTCTTGGCGGCGGCCCGGGCAAAGGTGGCCAGCACCGCGGGCGTCAGGGTGGCCGATGTCAGCATGGCGACGGCCACCGCGAGGATCGCCCCGGTGGCCATGGATCGCAGCGCCGGGGTGTTGATCAGGTAGATACCGTTGAGCGAGGCGACGACGGTCATGCCGGACAGCACCACCGCCAGCCCGGACGTGGCCATGGCGGCGTCCACCGCCTCCTGGGGCTGACGGCCGGAGCGCAACTCCTCGCGGAAACGCATCAAGATGAACAGCGAGTAGTCGACGGCCAGCGCGATGCCGAACATCGACACCGTCGACGTCACGAACACCGACATCGTGGTGTGCATCGACAGCAGGTAGACCAGGCCCATCGTGACCACGACGGTGCAGATCCCCAGCGCCAGCGGGATGGCCGCGGCGGTCAGCGAGCCGAACACCGCCAACAAGACGATCAGGATGATGGGCAGGTTCCAGCGCTCCGCGGCGGCGATGTCGTGCTTGGTGTTCGCCGCCGCAGCGGCGCTGAGCGCACCCTGGCCGATGACGTAGAGCCGTACCCGGCCATCCGCCGTCTGTCCCGGTTTGTCGCCTTCCACGCCGACTCGCGCGCGCAGCTTCTTGGCGAGGTCGCTGGTGCCCGCGTTGCGGGCGTCCAGGCGCAGCGACACCACGTAGGGCCGATCGGGTTGCGGGGGCCGCTGGGTGGGGTCGGGCACCTCCGAGACCCCGGGGAATTCGCCGGCAATTCGTCTCAGTTGCGCGACCGCGTCGGTGATGTCCTGGTAGCTGGCATCCGGGCGCAGGGTCGCCACCAGGGCCAGCGAGGATGCCCCCTGGTCGGGGTATTGCGCCTCGAGCACATCGTGTACCTGAAGTGACTGGGACCCGGTGACCTCGAAGCCGCCACCGGTGAGATTCCCTGACTGAGTCAGCGCCAGATAGATTGCCGGGACCAGAGCCAGCATCCATCCGGTGAACACCAACCAGCGGAATCTGCGCAGGTTGCGGCTCAGGCGCATCATGAACTGCTGGATGTCGGACTCCCCGTAATTCTCACGCGACGCGTTGCTCGCGAGCCTACCGCAGACAAATGAGGAGTAGGTCCGTTTATTGGTTGCTGAGCTGCAACGATGCCGACACTGCCAGGACGCTCGGAAGACACTGTGAAGTTCACCGGGTGGCCGCAGGGCCGCGGCGCGAGTTGGCGGTGCCCGCGCCGGAGATGGCAGTATGGCTGATGTCCACGCGGGGGACTTGGGTCGATCCGAGTACCAACCCGGGACAGTCCAGACAGATCGCGACGGAATGCGTCGCTGATCGCCGCCACTGGCGTGGCAAGGGAATTCGTACGTTATGCAATCCATGAGGAGTTATCCATGAAGTCAGGCAATGCGACAAAGCGCCGCGGGCTGTTCGCCGCATTGGTCGCCGTCGGGCTGCCGGGCCTCGCGCTCGTGACGGTGGCAGAGCCGACGGCCACCGGTGCTACCGATCCATGTGCCGCCAGTGAAGTGGCCAGAACGATCGGTTCGGTCGCCAAGCAGACGGGCGATTACCTGGACTCGCATCCGGAGACCAATCAGGCGATGACCGCGGCCTTCCAGGGCTCCGCGGGCCCGCAATCGTTCGGATCGCTGAAGAGCTATCTGGAGAAGAATCCCAAAGTCGCTAGCGACCTGCAGTCGCTGTCGCAGCCGCTGACCAATCTCTCAACGCAGTGCCGGCTGCCGATCACGCTGTCGCAGGCGGTGGGGCTGGCGCAGGCGGCCCAAGATGGCGGTGCTTTGTCGGGACTACCGGCCGTTGGGCTGCCGCTGACGCCGGGGAATCTGCCCGTGGCGGCGGGCCCGCTGCCCGGGCCGGCGCCGGCGAACCGCGCCGGCTGAGCTAGCCGACGCGTCCGGGGTTGCCCTCGCACCCGCGGTCGGGGGGCGGTAGCGGACCTTGCAGGGCCGTTTCGGCCGGGTCCTCGTACAGTTCGCCCGGGATGGGGATGACGATCGCCAGATTTGGGTCGGTTGGCGGGTCGTCAGCGTCGGAATCGGCGGCCTTCTCGGTGCGGAACATGAAGAAGAACACCACCCAGCCGATCGCGGCGATGAACAACCAGCTGATCAGCCGATAGATCAGCATCGCGGAGATGGCGTTGGGCAGGGCCATGCCGCTGGATACCAAACCAGGCACCAGCACGGCCTCGACCACCAACAGTCCACCCGGCATCAACGGGATGGTGCCCACCGCGCGGGCCGCCGCATAGGCAACGGTCAACCCGGCGACCGACGCGTGGTCGCCCGCGGCGTATGCGGCGAAGCCCAGACACGCGACGTCGGCGATCCAGTTGAAAAGCGACCAGCTAAATGCCACTCCCAAATCGCGCCGGCTCAGGCTCACCGACTCGAGTTGCATAAGAATCTGACGCCACTTCTCCATGCCGGTCGCGGCCGGCCGGCCGCGGATCGAGTTGACCCACGCCAGCACCCGGCGGCCGATTCCCTCGAGCAACTCCGGACGTGAGGCCACCGCCTGGGCAAGCAGCAGCAACGCGATGAACCCGCCCAGGGTGAACAGCAGTGAGAACGGGTTGTTCTTGGCGCCCAGGAAAAAGGCACCACCCAGGCCGAGCAGTGCCAGGCCCACCGCCTGCAGCACTCCCGACATCACCAGCTGCCACGACGCCACCACCGTAGAGGCGCCCCAAATGCGTTGCTGGCGCAGCAGGAACGTGGCCGACAACACCGGACCGCCGGGGAGGGTGGTGCTCAGCGAGTTGGCGGCGTAGAACGCGGCTTCGGACCGAAGTTGGCGGACGTGCACACCCGCGGACTTCAGCAGGGTGCGCTGGATTTGCGCGAAACTGTGCATCGACGCCGCCGCGGCCACCATCGCCGCGAGCAGCCACCACCACTTGGCCTGATACATGCTCATCCAGGCTTTGGCCAGCTGGTCCCAGCCCAGCGCCACCTCGACGGCAAGCACGATCGCGACGATGCCGAGCACAGCCCACCGCAGCCACCAGTACTTGCCACGGGGTGCCTCCGTCCCGCGAGCGCGGGGCAGCGCCCCCACACGCTGGCGGAGTTTGCGGACGGGGGCGTCAAACGACATCGAATAAGGGTAACCGCGCAGGTGATGCCACGATCGCCGCACGTCACTGACCGTGTCTGCCTCGTTCTGGGGTCGTGACCGGATCGTGGTGGCGGTGGCAGCCCGAAGCGCCGCGGGCGCCCGCGATCAGCTCGGGGGAATTTGCGGGAGAGCCGGGTCCGGCGCCCGGTTAGGCTTGCCGGATGTCGGCGAGCCTCGACGATGCCTCGGTAGCCCCGCTGGTCCGCAAGACGGCGGCCTGGTCGTGGCGCTTACTTGTCATCCTGGCCGCTCTGGTGGCCCTCTTGCTGGTGATCAAGAAGCTCGAAATCATTGTCGTGCCGGTGCTGCTGGCGCTGATGCTCAGCGCATTGCTGGTGCCGGTGGTGGACTGGCTGGACGCCCGGGGGCTGCCACGTGGTGCGGCGGTGTCGCTCGTCTTGCTGGGCGGGTTTTCCATCCTCGGTGGCATCCTGACGTTCGTCATCAGCCAGTTCATCGTTGGTCTGCCCGATCTGGCCTACCAGGTGGAGCACAGCATCGACTCCAGCCGCAAATGGCTGATCGAGGGGCCGCCGCACCTGCGCCGTGAACAGATAGACAACGCGGGCAACGCCGCGATCGAAGCGCTGCACAACAACCAGGCGAAGTTGACCAGCGGCGCGATCTCCACCGCGGCCACCATCACCGAACTGCTGACCGCCGCGGTGCTGGTGTTGTTCACGCTGATTTTTTTCCTCTACGGCGGCCGCAACATCTGGCAGTACGTCGCCAAGATCATCCCGGCCCATGTCCGTGACCGCGCGATGGCAGCCGGACGCGCGGGCTATGGGTCACTGATCGGGTATGTGCGGGCCACCTTCCTGGTGGCCCTGACCGACGCGGCCGGCGTGGGGACAGGGGTGGCGGTGATGGGTGTTCCGCTCGCCCTGCCGCTGGCCTCCATCGTGTTCCTGGGCGCGTTCATCCCGCTGATCGGTGCGTTGATCTCCGGCTTGCTGGCGGTGGTGGTTGCCTTGCTGGCCAAGGGGCTGGTGTATGCCCTGCTCACACTGGCCTTGCTGATTACCGTCAATCAACTCGAGGCGCATTTGCTTCAGCCCCTGGTCATGGGCCGCGCGGTCTCGATTCACCCGCTGGGTGTGGTGCTGGCCATTTCCACCGGCGGCGTGCTGGCCGGGATCGTCGGTGCTTTGCTGGCGGTCCCCACCGTCGCATTCCTCAACAATGCGATCCGGGTGTTGTTGGCCGAGGATCCGATCGCGGAAGCGCAGCAGCAGGACCAGGATCCGCTGGCCCTCATCGCGGCGCAACCCGACGAGCCCGACGAGGGTACTGAGGCCGAAGCCGGCGCTGACCAAACTCGCCCTTAGGCGGTCGCGTAGAACCGCTGGCCGTACCCGCAGCGCCCGGTTGCGGGCGCCGGGGCGTTGCTACAGGCGTCCCTCACGACGCAGCAGATCCTGGGCGCTGAGCCCGCCGGCCCCACCCGCTCCGCGGCGGCGTGGCCGCGGATTCTCGCGGCCGTCTGGTTGCCCACCGCGCGCATTCAGCTGCTCGGTGGCGGCCTCCGAGTCGGTCCCTTCCGGGCGCTGGATCGGTAGCGCGGCCGTTGGATCGGCCGGGTCGCCGCCGGTGTCGCTGGAACGGTTTGTCGGAATCTGCATGGCTCGCGTCTGACCGGCGGATGGCGCCGGCGGCGGGGCCGGTGCGGGAGGCGCCGGCGTGGTGGGCCGGGTCTGCGCCGGTGGAGCCGGATTGCTGGATCCGCGAGCGGGTGGCGCCCCCGGTGCCGTGAGCCGGGTGGTCGGGGGGTCGCTTGGCTGACTGGCCCTGGTCTGGATCTCTTTGGTGCCGGCGCTGGACGGACCGCTCTGGGCCGACCCGAGCTCAGTTCGCGCGGGCCCGCCCGAACGGGACGGCCGAGCCGACTCGGGGGCCGACGGGTGGGTGGGGTCATGCGGTGCGCGGGCCGTGGCCGCGGCCAGGGCGGCCTTGACGGGTGGGCGGGCGCTGCCGTTGTTGGCCGGGCGCTTCCGCTCGTCGGGCAACTGGATCTCGCCGAGCCCGATGCGGGTCTGCAGGCGGCGCATCCAACGCGGCGCCCACCAACAGTCATCGCCGAGCAATTTCATCACCGACGGCACCAGGAACATCCGGACCACGGTCGCATCCAGCAGCAACGCCGCCATCAGCCCGAACGCCAGATACTTCATCATCACCAGGTCGGAGAACACGAACGAGCCGGCGACCACGGCGAGCACCAGTGCGGCCGCGGTGATGAGGCGACCGGTGGTTGCGGTGCCGATCCGGATCGCCTCCTGAGTCGACATGCCGTTTTCGCGCGCCTCGACCATGCGGGATACCAAGAACACCTCATAGTCGGTGGCGAGGCCGTATCCGACCGCCACCACCAGCGCGATGACGGGCGCGGTCAGCGGGGTGGCGGTGAAGTTCAGTACGCCCGACCCGTGTCCGTCGACGAAGATCCAGGTCAGGATGCCCATCGTGGACCCGAGCGTCAGCGCGCTCATCACCGCCGCCTTGATTGGCAGCACCACCGAACCGAACGCCAGGAACATCAACAGCGTGGTGGTCGTGAGCAGGATGACCAGCATCGCGGGCATGTTCTCGAACAGGCTGTGAATCGAATCCTGTTCCAGCGCCGGGGTCCCGCCGACAAATATCTCGAGGCCCTTGGGAGGTGTGATCGCGCGTAGCTCCGCGAGTATGGTGGGCGCGTCACCAGGGTTGATCAACCCGTTCTGTAGGACCCGGACCGACGGATCCTTGGATCCACCGGGCGCATAGCTGCGCTCCTGCCACATGCTGTCCGCGTCGTTGTCCTGGTCGATGAACCCGCTGATCGACATCGCCTTTCTGCGAGTATCGGCAATCTGCTGGTCGGTGACCGGCTGATTGTTGGTCGATTTGATCACCAGGGTCAGTGGATTGGTGCGGTATCCCGGGAAGAGTTGGTCAAAGTGTTCCTGCGACTGGCGCACCGCATTGTTGGGTGGCAGATACTTCTCGCTCATGCCGCCCAGCGACAGGTTGAACAGCGGGATGACCAGCAGGATCATGCCGAGGACGATCGGGATGGCGAACACCAGCGGGCGGCGCATCACCCGGTTGGTGAGGTTGCCCCAGAAGCCGGCCTCGACCTCTTCGCGGGTCTTGGTCTTCTGCAGCCGGTCGGCCAGCCAGTTCAGGTAGGCCCGCGACACCTTCCAGTTCCGCAGGAACGGCACCCGGAACGCGGTCCGGACGCCGAGCGCGTCGACGTGCCTGCCCAGCACGCCCAGGCACGCGGGCAGCAGTGTGATCGACAGCAGGGCGGCCAGGCCGACCGCGGCTAGCAGGGCGTAGGTCAGCGATTTCACGAAGCCCTGGGGCAACATCAGCAGGCTCGCCCCCGAGGCCATGATCAGGACAGCGGAAAAGGCCACCGTGCGCCCGGCCGTCATCACCGTTCGGCGTACCGCCGTCTCGGTGTCATTGCCTTCGGCGATCTCTTCTCGGAACCGGCTGACCACGAACAGCCCGTAGTCCACCGCGATACCCAGACCGATCAGGGAGACGACGGGTTGGGCGAAGAAGTGCACCGGCCCGAACACTGCCACCAGCCGCAGGATGCCCAGGGCGCCCGCGATGCTCAGCCCGCCCACCATCACCGGGAGGCAGGCCGCCACCGCGCCACCGAAGACCAGGAACAGCACCACGGCCACCAACGGCAGGGCCAGCACTTCCATCCGGTGCTGGTCGGTGGCGATGGTGCCGGTCAACCCCTCGGCCACCGGCTCGAGGCCGGCGAGCTGGACCGTGCCGCCGTCGAGCTTCTGCAGCGACGGCGCGATGTCCTTGTAGTTGTTGAGGATGGTGTCGTCGTCGTCGCCCTTGAGTGGGATGGAGACGAACGTGTACTTCTTGTCATCGGTGGCCATGCCCTTGATGACCGGGCTGGTGCTGTCCGGTACCCTGAGGTAGCCGGCCCAACCCAGCACCTGATCAGGGTGGTCTTTCACAAACTGGTTCAGCTGGTCGGTGATTTTCTTCGACCACGCCGGGTCACTGACGGTTTTGCCGTCCGGGGCCTTGAAGACCGCGACGATGTGGCCGGTTCGGTCGCGGCCGTAGACCTCGTCGCCAAGGATCGAGGCCGTCACAGATTGACTGCCCTCGTCGTAGAAACCACTCTGCGTGACGTGCTTACCCAGGCTCAGCCCGAAGACGCCGCCGCCGAGGCATAGTGCCACCGTGACACCGATTACGATGAATCGGTAGCGGTACACAGTTCGACCCCACCAGGCGAACACGTGAGCTCCTTACTGGATCGTTAACGACCCGCGCATTGCTCTGCTTTGCTTCGCAGCGCTTTTCGATTGTCGGTGAGACGTGGCCTTTTCACACACACGCGATTCTCACGCCCGCGAGTTCAGCAGCGAGGACAGCGGCCGGAACGGCTGTAGCCAAGCTCCCTGCTCAGGCAGCGAATCGAGGCCGATTCGCGGGAGCGGCTCGCGGAAAACACCAGCAATGTCCTCCAGGTCGACAAACTCTAAGGTATCCGACGCTAGCGCCCAACTGGCGTGTTCACGAAATCCGAGCACCTGAACAGGGGTTCCGGCTCGCGAAATCTTTTCCAGCGGCTGCCGGAATGCCTGGCCATCCGCGGAGGCAACTACCAGCGCCGCGAGTCCTTCCCGGTTCCGCTGATCGATGTGCTCGAGCATGTCACGGTCGACGTCGCTGTCCTCGTCGATCTTGGGCTTGGCGAAGACCGCGAATCCGACGTTGCGTAGCGCGTCCACCCATGGGCGAACCACTTCGGCGCTCCCGGGCGTGATATTGGTGAAGACGGTTGCTTCGGGTTCGACCCTGACGTCCGGGCCGTCCGGTGCCGTGGCGGACACCTGCGTCGTGCGGGCCAACAACCAGCGGCCGAGTGCGTCGAACCGGGGTCTTTCCAGCGCAGTCGGCCGTCGCCCGAGGATGGAACCCAGCCCCATGTCCAGGTTCGGGGCATCCCACACCAACAGGACCCGGCCCGCCGGCGCCGCGGAGCCGGACAGGCCGTCGCGCGACAAATCTCCGGCCACCATCGGCGGCTCCGCCACAGGATCGGACCCCTGTGTGGTCACATCTTCGGTCAGGCTCATTTGCTCATCTAATTTCAGGTTTCCCTATCGGCCACGTCTAACGCTGCTTTTTCCATATCAACTCGTTAATGCTGCTGCCCGCGTTATGGGCTTTCATCTCGTACTTGGTGGTCGGACGGACCACCGAGATGGGAAGCGAATCGACGCCCGGATCCACTCGTGCCAGCGCGGGCTCGGCATCGCCGGCGGCGATGATGTGCTCGGCGTAGCCGGGATGGTCGCTTGCCGCGTGAAAAACACCTCCACGGAGTAGCCGGTCGGCGATCAGGGCAACCGTGCTGGGCTGTATCAGCCGGCGCTTGTGATGGCGCGCCTTGGGCCAGGGATCGGGGAAGAAGACGCGCACTCCGGTCAACGATTCCGGGGCGATCAGATCGCGCAGCACGTCGATCCCGTTACCGCGGATCAACCGCATGTTGATTCGCTGCAGGTCCGCCCGGTCGATCGCGCAGAGCAGTTGCGCCAGCCCCCGGCGATAGACCTCCACCGCGATCACATCGACGTTGGGCTCGGCCTGCGCCATCGCCAGCGTCGGGGTGCCGCTGCCGCAGCCGATTTCCAGCACCACCGGTGCCTCCCGGCCGAACCAGGCCCGGGCGTCGATGGGGTCGATGGGCTCATGGCCGCGTGCCGATGGCTGGGAGTGTGCCGTTGCCTGCCGGCCCAGCTGCGGCCATAGCCGCTCCCAGGTCTGCTGCTGGATGCTCGACAGTGCCGAATGGCGCGAACGAAAGGCGGTCGGGGGAAGATAGCCCCACGCGCTCTTCTCGGCCTCTGGCTCGTCCGCCGGGCCTGACCCCGTGCCGGTCGAAGACGACGTGTCGGACTGGAGCCCCACCCCGGGCTGGACATGCATTGGTCCATCGTGGCGCATGAAGCCCGGCCGTAGCCGCTCCTGGTCCAGATTGATACCCAACAGTTGTCTTCGGGTGGTAGCGGCCGGCACATGTCTAACTAGCTGTGACTCGCGCCGTCCCGCCGCAACTGTCACCATGCGAGTGGCCGCGAGGGGGGTGCCATGGGGGTGATGGTTGCGATGCAGACGGGGCATCAAGCTTTTGTCGATGAGCTCATCTGTCTCGCCGCCAGCACCGCTGACCAGCGTATTCGGTCGATCGCGGAGCGGGCCGCGCGACCTTTACGGGTGGCCGTGCGGGGACGACGCGGGGTCGGCCGCAACACGCTGGTGCGGGCATTGGACGGCGCGGGAAGCGCAGCGGGGCTGGCTGCGACGTCCGGCGGCGACGCCGCCGACGTGGTGGTCTACGCCCTTGCCGAAGTGTTCAAGCCCGAGGATCGCGCAGGGATCGCCGTGCTCGAGCCGACCGAGCGTCCGGTGCTTGCGGTCCTGACCATGGCCGACAAGACCGATGTCGTCGGATTCGCGGGTGTCGGGCCGATGGCCGGGGCGCTGCAGCGGTGCGAGCTCTTGTCGACGCTGGCCGGCCTGCCGGTGGAGCCGATGAGCGCACTGTTGGCAGTGGCCGCGCTCGACGATCTCGATGAGCGGTCCTGGTGCGCCTTGCGCGCGCTGGCCGCCCATCTAGCGGCCGGTGCCGCCCTCGATGGCTCCCATGCCGGCTTTCTGTCCGCGGATCTTGGGGTGCCCACCGGGCAACGGCTGCGATTGCTGGAGTCACTCGATCTGTTCGGGGTCGCGATCGCCATCGAAGCGTTGCGGCGCGGTGCGGCCCGGACGCAGGTACGGGCGTTGTTGCGCAAGATCAGCGGAATCGATGCCGTCGTCGCGAAGGCGGTCGCCGCCGGTGCCGGTGTGCGCTACGGCCGGGTACTCGAGGCAGTCGCCGCACTCGAGGTCCTGGCCGTGGCGGACGAGCAAGTCAGCGAGTTCCTGGGCGGTGAGGCCGCCGTGCTGGCCCGCATGTCGGCCGCCCTGGATGCTGCGTCCACGTGGGGGCTCGACCCCTTTGGTGCGGCCGTGCCCCCTGACGATCCGGGCGCCCAGCTGCAGCGGGCGCTGCGCTGGCGGCGCCACCGGTCTCAGCGCGGCCCCGCCGCTGAGAGCCCGGACAGTGACCTACGGCGTTGGTGCGGTGCCGACATCGTCAGGGGATCGCTGCGGCTCTGGTCCCGGGCCGCGGGATCGCTGGCGTGCGCGGGTCCGCCGGAGGGCGGGCGGCCGCGGTGATCGGCAGCGCCCACCACGAGGCGGTGGCCCGGGTTGACGAGCTGGTCCTAGCGATCGGGCCGAAGCTGGGTGCGCCGTCGATCAACCGGCGCGATGTGGTGCTGGTGACCGGTCCGTGGCTGGCCGGGACGAGCAGTGTGATCACGGCATTGCGGCGGCGGTTGCCACAGCACAGATTTGTTGAATCGCCGCGGCTGGGAGCCGGTGTTGTGCCGACAGCGGTGGTGTTCGTGGTGTCCGCGGCGACTGCGATGACCGAATCCGACTGCGCACTGTTGGATGCCGCCGCCGGTCACATCGATGTGGTGATCGCCGCGGTGACGAAGATCGACCTGCACCGCACCTGGCGGGAGGTGCTGGCGGCGAACCGCGCCAAGCTCGCCGCCCACGCGCCGCGCTACGGCGCGGTGCCCTGGGTGGGCGTCGCCGCCGCGCCACAGCTGGGCCCACCGGGGGTGGACTACCTGGTGGCGACCGTGCGAACCGAGCTGGCGGCCCCCGATATCGCCCGGCGCAACAGGCTGCGCGCCTGGCAAGCCGGGCTGCTGCTGGCCGGGCAGCGGTTCAACCGCGACGCCGCGGGTGCCGGCAGGTGGGCGCGCGTGGACGGATTGCGGGAAGAGCGCGGCTCTGTCCTGCAGCGGCGGCGTCAGGACCGGACTGGGCGCACCATCGCGCTGCGCGGTCAGATCCAGCAGGCGCGGGTCCAGTTGTGCTATTTCGCGCGCAGCCGCTGTGCGTCGGTGCGCACCGAACTGCAGGAGGACATCGCGGGGTTGGCCCGGCGGCGGCTGGTCGATTTCCAGAGCTATGCCCGGGGCCGGATCGACGAGATCGTCACCGAGGTGGGCGATGGCATCGCCGCCCAGCTTGTCGACGTCTCGCGAGAGATGAGTTTGCCGGTGGATTTCCCGCCTGCCGACCCGCTGCCGGCCGTTGCGATGCCCGCCCCGCCGGTGGCGTCGCGGCGGCTGGAAACGCGGTTGATGATGGTCTTGGGTGTCGGTTTTGGACTCGGTGTGGCGCTCACGCTGAGCCGGCTGCTGGCCGGGTTGGCTCCGGGCCTGGATCTGGGGCTGACCCTGGCCGGAATCCTCGGGTGTGTCGTGGTGGGCCTGGCCGTGGCCCTATGGGTGGTGCGCACCCGCGCCCTGCTCGCCGACCGTGCGGTGTTGGAACGCTGGACCGCTGACGTGTTGTCGTCGCTGGGCTGCACGCTGGAGCAACTGGTCGCCAGCCGGGTGCTTGCCGCCGAAACACTGTTGGCCACCGCACTCTGGGGCAGCGACGAGGCCGCGAACGCGCGGGCGGCCGCGCAGGTCAGCGCCATCGACAGCGAGTTGCGTGAGCATGCCAGGGCGGCGGCTCGTGCCGCCGCGCGACGCGACCGCGAGATGCCGACAATCCGGGCCGCGCTCGAGGCGGTGTGCGCGGAACTGGGCGAATCGGGTACATCATCGGGTACCGCTACGCCGGGAACCGCCACGGCCGGTGGTGGGGCCGGGCTTCCGCGACATTCTGAGGCAAATGGCCGCGATTTCGGGAGTTAGTGAGGCTTTCTGAATCGGTCTTGTGAGGAGGCTTATACCCGCCCACGGCTTCCCCCACAAGTGATGCGCGATAACCTGTATGAAAGCACTACCGGGTCGAAAGTCGTGCCGGCAAAAGCTTGAGCAGACCTATCGCATCCCAAGAAGTCGATGGCAAGTAAGTAAACCAAAGAACCGAAGTAACAGAATCCAGGAGAGTTCGATGACCTCAGCGACCATCCCCGGTCTGGACACCGCGCCGACTAATCACCAGGGGCTGCTGTCCTGGGTGCAGGAGGTCGCCGAACTGACCCAGCCCGATCGGGTTGTTTTCGCTGACGGTTCCGACGAGGAGTTTCATCGGCTCTCCGCGCAACTGGTCGACGCCGGTACCTTCACCCGGCTCAACGACGAGAAATTCCCGAACTCCTACCTAGCTTTGTCTGATCCCTCCGACGTCGCGCGGGTGGAATCACGCACCTTCATCTGTTCCGAGCGCGAGATCGACGCCGGCCCCACCAACAACTGGATGGACCCGAGCGAGATGCGCACGCTCATGACCGACCTGTACCGCGGTTGCATGCGTGGCCGCACCATGTACGTGGTGCCGTTCTGCATGGGTCCGCTGGGTGCGGAGGACCCCAAGCTCGGGGTGGAGATCACCGACTCCGAATACGTCGTGGTTTCGATGAAGGTGATGACCCGTATGGGCACCGCCGCGCTGGAGAAGATGGGTCAGGACGGCTTTTTCGTCAAGGCACTGCACTCGGTCGGCGCGCCGCTGGAAGACGGTCAGGCGGACGTGCCGTGGCCCTGCAGCGACACCAAGTACATCACCCACTTCCCCGAGACCCGGGAAATCTGGAGCTACGGCTCCGGCTACGGCGGTAACGCGCTGCTGGGCAAGAAGTGCTACTCACTGCGGATCGCCTCGGCGATGGCTCGTGACGAGGGCTGGCTGGCCGAGCACATGCTGATCCTCAAGCTGATTTCGCCCGAGAACAAGGCGTACTACATTGCGGCGGCGTTCCCGTCGGCCTGCGGCAAGACCAACCTGGCGATGCTGCAGCCCACCATCCCGGGCTGGCGCGCCGAAACCCTCGGCGACGACATCGCCTGGATGCGGTTCGGCAAGGACGGCCGGTTGTACGCGCTGAACCCGGAATTCGGTTTCTTCGGGGTGGCCCCGGGCACCAACTGGAAGTCCAACCCCAACGCCATGCGCACCATCGCCGCGGGCAACACGGTGTTCACCAACGTCGCGCTGACCGACGACGGCGAGGTGTGGTGGGAAGGTCTGGAGGGCGACCCCCAGCACCTGGTCGACTGGAAGGGCAACGAATGGTACTTCCGCGAGACCGAGACCACGGCCGCGCACCCGAACTCGCGGTACTGCACCCCGATGTCGCAATGCCCGATCCTGGCCCCCGAGTGGGATGACCCCCAGGGCGTGCCGATTTCGGCCATCCTGTTCGGCGGCCGCCGCAAGACCACCGTTCCGTTGGTCACCCAGGCACGCGATTGGCAGCACGGTGTGTTCATCGGCGCCACCCTGGGCAGCGAGCAGACCGCCGCCGCCGAGGGCAAGGTCGGCAACGTGCGGCGCGACCCCATGGCCATGCTGCCGTTCATGGGCTACAACGTCGGCGACTACGTCCAGCACTGGATCGACATCGGCAAGAACTCCGACGAGTCCAAGTTGCCGCAGGTCTTCTTCGTCAACTGGTTCCGTCGTGGCGAAGACCACCGCTTCCTGTGGCCCGGCTTCGGCGAGAACAGCCGCGTGATGAAGTGGATCGTCGATCGCATCGAGCACAAGGCCGGCGGTAAGACCACACCGATCGGCACCGTTCCCACCGTCGAGGACCTGGACCTGGAGGGGCTGGACGCCAACCCCGCCGACGTGAGTGAAGCGCTGGCGGTCAACGCCGAAGAGTGGCGCGAAGAGCTCCCCCTTATCGAGGAGTGGTTGCAGTTCATCGGTGAGAAGCTGCCGACCGGCATCAAGGACGAGTTCGACGCGCTCAAGGAGCGGCTGCGCGACGCCGAATGACGTCGCAGCATGCAGATTCGCCAGCACGTCGGGGCGGATAAGCCTGCAGTCATTCTGCATCCGTCGGGGACGGTAGTCAGTTTCGACGAACTGGAAGCGCGGGCCAACCGGCTGGCGCATCGGTTTCGCCGCGCGGGACTGCGCGAGGGCGACGCCGTGGCCATCCTGATGGAAAACAACGAGCACATCCACGCGGTCATGTGGGCGGCTCGACGTAGCGGGTTGTATGACGTACCCATCAATACCCATCTGACCGCGGCCGAAGCCGCCTACATCATCGAGAACAGCGGTGCCAAGGCCATCGTCGGTTCGGCGGCGCTGCGCGATACCTGTGCCGGTCTGGGCGAACATATTCGGGCGGGCCCGCCCGAGCTGCTGATCCTGGCCGGGCCCGAAGGCTGCCTGACCGGCTGGGAGCCCTATCCGCAATGCGTGGCCGATCAACCCGATACTGCGATCGACGACGAGCTCGAGGGTGACCTGCTGCAGTATTCGTCGGGAACCACCGGACGGCCCAAGGGAATCAAGCGCGAACTACTCCACGTTGCCCCGGATGCTGCGCCCGGGATGATGTCGGCCCTGGTTGGCTGTTGGATGGACGCCGACTCGATCTATCTGAGCCCGGCGCCGCGATATCACACCGCGCCGTCGGTGTGGTCGATGAGTGCGCAGGCCGGCGGAATCACCACGGTCGTGCTGGAGAAGTTCGACCCCGAGGGGGCGCTCGAGGCGATCCAGCGCCACCGGGTAACGCACGCACAGTTTGTGCCGGCCATGTTCACTCGGATGCTGAAACTTCCTGAGAGCATTCGTAATTCGTATGACGTATCCAGTCTGAAGCGAGTCATGCACGCCGCCGCCCCGTGTCCTGTTGAGATCAAGAAACAGATGATGGACTGGTGGGGGCCGATCATCGACGAGTACTACGCCTCTGCGGAGGCGATCGGCTCGACATTGATCACCGCCGAAGACTGGCTCGAGCACCCGGGTTCGGTCGGCAAACCCATGCAAGGTGGCGTGCACATCCTCGGCGCCGACGGCGTCGAGTTGCCGCCGGGCCAGGCCGGCGAAATCTACTTCGAAGGCGGCTATTCCTTCGAGTACCTCAACGATCCGTCGAAAACCGCCGCCTCCCGGGCCAAGCATGGTTGGGTGACGGTGGGCGACGTCGGCTACCTGGATGACCAGGGGTACCTGTTTCTGACCGATCGCCGCCACCACATGATCATCTCCGGCGGGGTCAACATCTACCCGCAGGAAGCCGAAAACATCTTGGTGACCCATCCCAAGGTCATGGATGCGGCGGTGTTCGGCGTACCCGACGACGAGATGGGCCAGCGCGTGATGGCCGTCGTGCAGACCGTCGACCCGGCCGATGCGAACAGCCAGTTCGGTGACGAACTGATGGAATGGCTGCGAGATCGTCTGTCGCACTTCAAGTGTCCGCGATCGGTTGCCTTCGAGGCGCAGCTGCCCCGCACCGATACCGGCAAGCTCTACAAGAACGGACTGATCGAAAAGTATTCGGGATAACCATGTTCGGTGTGGTTGACCTCTCACGTGCCCCGGATGCCACCCGTGCGGCAGGCGAAATCTCGGCTCCGGGGGTGACCGTGGCGCACGGCTGGGCCACCGAGCTCGCCGAAGCCGAACCATGCTTGAGTGCGGCAACTTTCACCTTGGCCGAAGGCCCGTGTGCCGACCGCAGGGTGATCACCGTGGAGTCGGTGTCACAGACTTTGGCCGAGCTAAGGCAGCGGTGCCAACGGTGGCCGCAGGCCAGCGCCGTCTGCGACGACGTGCTGCGCACGATAGATCCCGACGGCCCGACACTGGCCGGCGTGCTGACCGAATCGCTGGCCTACTCGACATTGCAGGCCGGGCCGGAGTTCGCTCGCTGGCTCGACGAACGCGGGCCCGCTGACCTGCCCGACATCGCCGATCCCGTGCAGACCGAGCGCGACGATGACACCCTGAGAATCAGATTCAATCGGCCCCAACGGCACAACGCATTTTCCGGCGATGCGCGGGCCGCGCTGCTGGAAGCGCTGACCGTAGCCCAGCTGGACCCCTCGGTGAGCGGGATCGTGTTGAGCGGCAACGGTCCATCGTTCTGTAGTGGCGGCGATCTGGCCGAGTTCGGTACCTTCGCCGACCCCGCCAGCGCTCATCTGGCGCGCACCAGGCACAGCCCGGCGCTGGCGCTGGCTGCGCTCACCGCCCGGCTGGGCCGGGCCTGTCGCGCCGAAGTACATGGCCGGGTGCTGGGTAGTGGCCTGGAAATGGCCGCGTTCTGCGGGTGGGTGCGGGCGCATCCGGATTCGGTATTTGGACTACCGGAACTGAGTCTGGGACTGATCCCCGGCGCCGGCGGCACCGTCAGCGTGACGCGTCGAATCGGACGCTGGCGCGGCGCATATCTGGTGCTTTCCGGGCGAACCATTGACGCCGGCACCGCACTGGACTGGGGGCTGATCGACGCGATCGCGGTCAACAGCGACTAGCTCACCAAAGGTGGCTGCCGTCTAGGTCCTGTCTGCTAATTGCGGACGCGGTGGTAGGTGATGATGGCGGCCAGGGTGGCACCGCCGAGGTAGGTCAGGGCGTATTTGTCGTAGCGGGTGGCGACCGCGCGCCAGTGTTTGAGCCGGTTGAAGCTTCGCTCGACGGTGTTGCGGTGCTTGTAGATTCGGCCTGAGAACCCCGGAGGCCGTCCTCTGTTGCGGCCTTTGGCTTTGCGGCGGGTGATCTGGTCGCTGCGCTCGGGGATGGTATGGGCGATCTTGAGCCGGCGCAGCTGTGCCCGCGTCGAGTCATGGGAGTACGCCTTGTCCGCCAGCAGGCGATACGGGGCGTATGAGTTGCTGCACCGGGCGGCCAGCAATGGCCAAAGCATCGGATTATCACCGGCTTGACCGGCCGACAGTGCCAGGGTGACCGGACTGCACAGCTGGTCGGTCAAGGCGTGGATCTTGGTAGTCAGCCCGCCGCGGGAACGCCCAATGGCGTGGTCATCGGGCTCATCGAGATATTTCTTGTAATTCGACAGATCCCCCTGTGCGGCGCCCGGGCGCGCTCCGGCTGCGTGTTGGTGGGCGCGCACACTGGTCGAATCGACCGACAACAGTGCGCCCAGGTCGGCGTCCTCGGCGTCGAGGTCAGAGGCGATCGCCGCGAAGATCCGCGCGTAGATGCCATCGACCGACCAGCGTAGATGCCTCTCGGCCACCGATTGCCAGGGACCGAAGTGCTCGGGCAGGTCACGCCACGGAGATCCCGTACGGTAACGCCAGATAATGCCCTCCAGAGTACGTCGATGATCGTTCCACGGCCGGCCACGCCGCCGCCCCGCAGGCAACACCGCCACGATCAGCGACCACAAATCATCAGAAATCGCATGCGTCCGCATCACCCAAACAGCATCAGCCAAAACACCATTCACATTAAGCAGACACGCCCTAGCCGTGTTGATCAGAAGTCGGAATACGTGGTGATGGTGGAGGGAGTGTTGTGGTCCACCGAAACCGCCACCAGGATAAGGGCGATGTAAATCACCGCAAAGGCCACCGCGACCACCACTCCGCCGATTGCGCTGATGATGGCCCACTTCCTAGCGCTGGCGGAGGCGGCCTGCGCCTCGGCGTAGCGCCCTTGCGCCCACAAGCCGGAAACCTTGGAGGAGTAGACGATCGAGACGATCCCGAGGGGCAGGCAACAAAACAGCGTGGTCAAGATCGCCCAGATGAGGTAATTGTCCGGCTCCGGTGCGTAGCCCGGCCGCTGGGCCGGCCAGCCGGGTTGCGGTGGCTGCCAGCCCGGCTGCTGACCCTGCCACTCTGGGGAACCTCCGTAGGGCCCTGGCGGATAACTCATGGCGGCTGCCTTCCCTCGGGTTACCTGTGGTCCAACAGTGTTGTGCCGTGCCGCTTTGCTGGTGGGCGAGGTCAGGCAGCAAATATACTGCACGGGCGCTGCGGTGGCAGTTAGATTCCGCGGCGGGCTATCAGTTGTCTGGCGATCACGTTGCGCTGGATTTCGTTGGTGCCTTCGCCGACGATCATCAGGGGTGCGTCGCGGAAGTAGCGTTCGACGTCGTATTCGGTGGAATAGCCATAGCCGCCGTGGATTCGGACGGCGTTGAGCGCGATTTCCATGGCGGTTTCGGAGGCGAAGAGTTTGGCCATGCCGGCCTCCATGTCGCATCGCTGGCCGCTGTCGTAGCGTTGGGCGGCGTAGTGGGTGAGTTGGCGGGCGGCGGTGAGTTTGGTTGCCATGTCGGCCAAGTAGTTTCCGATGGCTTGGTGTTTCCAGATCGGTTGGCCGAAGCTGTGGCGCTGCTGGGCGTAGGCCAGGGCGTCGTCGAGTGCTGCGCTGGCCACGCCCAGGGCGCGGGCGGCGACCTGGATGCGGCCGGTTTCGAGTCCTTTCATCATTTGTGAAAACCCTTGACCTGGTTGGCCTCCCAATATCGCAGAGGTCGGTGCCCGGTAGTTGTCGAAGGACAGTTCGCAGGCTTCCACGCCCTTGTATCCCAGTTTGGGCAGTTCAGCTGAGATGTTCAGGCCGGGGCCCGGTTCGACGAGCACGATCGAGATGCCGTGGTGGCGGGGTGCGGCGTGGGGATCGGTCTTGCACAGCAGGGCGATCAGCCCGCTGCGGCGGGCGTTGCTGATCCAGGTCTTGGCGCCGGTGATCAGCAGCTGGTCGGGCCCGTCAGCCATCGCGGTGGTGGACATGTTTTGGAGGTCTGAACCGCCGCCGGGTTCGGTCAGGGCCATGGTGGCGCGCAGTTCGCCGGTGGCCATGGCTGGTAGGTAGGTGGACTTTTGTTCGTCGGTGCCAAAGAGCATCAGCAGCTTGGCCACCACGGTGTGTCCGCCCATGGCGCCGGCCAGGCTCATCCATCCGCGGGCCAGCTCCTGGGTGACCTGGACGTAGCACGGCATCGACACCGGCGATCCGCCGTAGGCTTCCCCGATGGCCAGCCCGTAGATGCCGATGCGCTTCATCTGTTCGATCCAGGCCTGCGGGTAGGTGTTGGCGTGTTCGACCTCGCGCACGCTGGGCTTCACGTCGCGGTCGATGAAGGCCCGCACGGTAGCCACCAGCATGGCCTCGTCCTCATCAAGCTGACTGTCTGCCCGTTGGTTGTCCACCGATATTGCCCTCCGTATTGACCCTCGGTTCGACAGCCTGCCAGCATGTGGCGTTGTGCATACCGGGTACATGGGCATCCGTGAGGGCGGGCCCTACTTTGACGACTTGTCCGTAGGTCAGGTGTTCGACTGGGCGCCGGCGTTGACCCTGTCGGCTGGGCTGGCGGCCGCCCATCAGGCGATTCTGGGGGACCGGCTGCGGCTGGCCCTGGACAGCAGCCTGTGTGGCGCGGTAACCGGCGCACCGGCGGCACTGGCGCATCCGGGGTTGGTGTGCAACGCGGCGATCGGGCAGTCGACCCTGGTCACCCAGCGGGTCAAAGCCAACCTGTTCTACCGCGGGCTGACCTTTCACCGGTTCCCGCTGATCGGAGACACCATCTACACCCGCACCGAGGTTGTGGCGCTCCGGGCCAACACGGCCAAGCCGGGCCGGGCGCCGACCGGAATGGCCGCGTTGCGGATGATCACCATCGACCAGGCCGATCGGCTGGTGCTCGACTTCTATCGCTGCGCGATGCTGCCGGCCAGCGCGGACTGGGATCCCGCCGGCGCCGCCGACGACGACTTGTCGGGCATCGGCGCCGACGCGAAGCCACCGGCGATCGATCCGACGGCGCACTGGGATGCCGAGGCGTACCGAACCCGGGTGCCGGGGCCCCATTTTGATGCCGGCATTGCGGGCAAGGTCATGCGCAGCACCGGAGATCTGGTCAGCAGCGCGCCCGAGCTCGCCCGACTCACGCTCAACATTGCTGCCACACATCATGATTCGCGGGTGGCTGGGCAGCGGCTGGTCTACGGCGGGCACACCATCGGCCTGGCCTTGGCGCAGGCGAGCCGACTGATGCCCAACCTGGTCACGGTGCTGGGGTGGGAGCACTGCGACCACACCGGGCCGGTACGGGAGGGCGACACCCTCTACAGCGAGTTGCACGTCGAGTCGGCGGAGCCGACCGCCAACGGGGGCGTGCTTGGCCTGCGTTCGCTGGTCTACGCCGTCGGCGACTCGGAGCCCGACCGCCAGGTGCTGGACTGGCGGTTCACCGCACTGCAGTACTAGCTGAACTCCCGGGCTTGTTTACCGGCGATTCCGGTGGCACCGGCCTGGACTGCAAGCAACATGGTGGTGTGAGTGCGGTGCCATCCCGCTGGGCCAGCAAGTGGGGAAGTAGTGGGCTGGCCTACCTGACCGGTCTGCCCGGCGGGCTGCCCGACTTTTCGTGTGCCAACATTTTGGGACGCGCCGAAACGATTGCCGCCGACGCGGCCACCTTGCTGACCGGGCGGGCCGGTCTGCTCGGGCTGACTCGCCGGGGCCGGGTCTCGGCGGGCGGCGCCACCCGGCTGCTCGCGGCCGCCGGCGGCTGGTTCGCGATCACACTGTCGCGCCCGGACGATGTCGATGCGGTCCCCGCGCTGCTGTGGGCCGACGAGGTGCCCGACGACCCATGGGGATCGCTGCAGAGGTGGGCCACAACGCGTCCCAAGTCCGCCATCATCAAACGAACCGAATTGCTCGACATCCCGGCCTCCGCCCCTGGGGGAGGCCTACCCCGCCCCGCCCCGAATCCGTCGGGCCGGAGCGCGAGCTCGCGCGCGTGACCCCGCTGGTCTGCTCGTTGCCGATTTGTCGTCCATGTGGGCGGGCCCGTTGTGCGGTCAGCTGCTGGCCCGGGCGGGAGCTACCGTGGTCAAGGTCGAAAGCCCGCGCCGGCCGGACGGCACACGCGCCGGCAACCGCGCCTTCTTCAACTGGATGAACGCGCAAAAGCTCTCCTACTGACTGGATTTCGACGACGATGCGGAAGAGCTGCGCGAGCTGCTACAGGCCGCGGACATCGTGATCGAGGGTTCGCGTCCCGCTGCCCTGGCGCGACGCCGGCTCGGCCCGGAGCACATCGCAGCGCGGTCCGGGCGAATCTGGTTACGCATCAGCGGATATGGGGAGCACTCCCGACGGCCCGCTTTCGGCGATGATGCCGCGGTGGCCGGTGGCCTGGTCGGGGTTGCGGCCGACGGCCCGGTGTTCTGTGCGGATGCCATAGCCGACCCGCTGGCCGGACTGGAGTCAGCCCGGGCCATCACCGAATCGCTACGGCGCGGGGGTGGTGAGCTCATCGACGTCGCCATGGCCGGCGTTGCCGCGACGTATGCCGCACTGCCCGTTGGGGCGTCGGCTGCCACGCATCGGGCGTTGCCGCCGCAGCCCCCGGCGCCGCCGTCGCGACCGGCCGCCGCGCTGGGGGCCGACGGTGACCTGGTGCGGCGGCTGGTCCGCGAAAGGGATGGGCGCTAGTGCTGATTCGGCGAGCCACCTTGCTGGATGGGGCCACGGCCGACATCCGGGTGTGTGCCCGCATTCAGGAGGTCGGTCAGGGGTTGGTCGCACGGCCGGGGGAGCGGGTGCTCGATGCCGCCGGCCAAACCGTGCTGCCCGGCCTGCACGACCATCATGTGCACCTGCGCTCGGCCGCCTCGGCCCTGGATTCGCTGACTCTGGGTCCGCCCACAGTCGATTCCAAAGAGAAATTTCGGCAACACCTTTCGAGCGCGCGGCCGGGTCCGGACGGATGGATCCGCGCCGTCGGCTATCACGAATCCGTTGCCGGACCACTGGACCGGACCGTGCTGGATGCGCTGGTGCCGCACCTTCCCGTGCGTGTTCAGCATCGCAGCGGGGCGCTGTGGATCCTGAACTCGGTGGCACTGAACCGGATCGGGCTGGCCGGTCATGTCGACGGCCGCCTGCGCAGCGCCGATTCCGACTGGTCGGATGCCTTGCCGCGGCGCAAGACCGATCTCGCGGCGCTCGGTGACCGGCTCACCGCGGTCGGCGTCACCGGAGTCACCGATGCCACGCTGGATCCCAGCACCGAGGACATGGCCGCGCTCACCGTTGCGCATCAGCGCGGGGAGTTTCGTCCGCGGGTTCGGTTTCTTTCTCCCGGCAAGAAGATCCTGCGTGACGATCACCTGGACCTGGAAGCGCTGATGGCCTGGATCGCGGACTTGCATGGCGCCGGACAACCCGTTGCCATCCACTGTGTAACCGCGGCTCAGCTGGTCGTGACGATTGCGGCGGTGCGCGCCGTGGGCCGTCATCCGCATGATCGAATCGAGCACGCCGCGGTGGTGCCCGATGACCTGGTGGCCGACTTGGCCGGGCTCGGGCTGACGGTGGTGACGCAGCCCAACTTCGTTGCCGAGCGCGGCGACCAGTACCTCGACGAGATCCCCGCCGCCGAGCACGGGCAGCTGTGGCGGGTCGCTTCGCTGTTGAATGCAAACGTGCCGGTGGCCTTTTCCACCGATATGCCGTTCGGGTCCGGCGACCCGTGGGCGGCGATGCGCGCCGCGGTGCATCGCATGACCCCTAGCGGGGTCGTTCTGGGCGTCGATGAATGCATCACGGAGCGTGCACCTTTGACGATGTTTCTGGGCCGGCCGGACCAGCCGGGGCGGGTGCGTGCCGTGGCGGCCGGTCAGCCTGGGGACCTCTGCGTGCTGGCACAGACACCGGCGGTGGTACTAACCGAGCTCGACGCCAGCCTGGTAAGTGCGACGATCATCGGCGGCGAAGTCGCCTATGCGGCTTAGCGCCGCCGTCGCCGGCCTGGCGGTGCTCACAAAGTTCTGACAACGGCGCAGTCGCCGACGGACCGGGCGATGAATCCTTCCCTACCGCCAGCGATGTGTCAGCAGATCTTGGATTTCGGCCTCGGAAAGTGTGAGTTGCGCCCAAATTTGCCTACTTGCTGAACCATTCCGCCCCTTGTCTACGTAGCTCTTGCAGGCATGGCGTAGTCGATAAAAGATCGGGGTACCGGTGGAAGTGCTGGCGCAGGAGGTTCTTGTCAGCGTGTTACCCGGGCGTGGACGTCCGGCCTGGTCGGGCTCGATGCAAGGGGCGTGAATTGCTGGGGCATCTGTACGAGCGGGCGCTAGGTGGCGAGCGATGCTGGATCCGCCATGAGGACGGTGAGCTGCGCCCGTTGCCGACTCACCGTTGGTTGGGGGCCGGGGCAACCGAGCGCGGTTGCGCTTCGGCCGAGGGTTCTTCTTTCGGTGACGTCGGCACCGGCGACGACGACGCCGCCTCCGATGAGGACTTCGATGAAGCCGTGGCGCAGATGTGTAGCGGGCCGACCATCGAGCTGGGCTGTGGACCGGGTCGGCTGGTGGCCCGGTTGGTGCAGCGGGGAATCCCCGCGCTGGGCATCGATCGGTCGGTGACCGCGATCCGATTGGCCGGTCGCGGCGGTGCGCCGGCGATACTCGGCGATGTTTTCGAGCCGTTGCCCGGTATGGGGCGTTGGCAGACGGTGCTGTTGGTCGACGGGAACGTCGGCCTCGGTGGGGACCCGTTGCGGATCCTGGGCCGGGCCGCCGAGTTGTTGTCCCGCGGCGGGCGGTGCGTGGTCGAATTCGATGCCCAGACCATCGGGGTCTGCTCCCGCTGGGTTCGTCTGGAGTCGGCGCGCGATGTCGGGCCCTGGTTCCGATGGGCGTCGGTCGGCGTGGACAGCGCCGCAATGCTGGCCGGACAGGTAGGTCTGACACTGATCGGTGTCAGGATGCTTGGCGGACGGGTGATCGCAAATCTGGCGGCCCTGTGAACGGTCCGGCCGAAGGCGACCCTGAGCAGGAACTCGAACCGGGGCCGGCCCACGGGTTTCCGGCCCGGCTGTGGCGCACCCTGGAACAACATCCGCCGCCGGGTGTGCGGCGGTTGGGCGCCTTTCGAAGTCCGCTGCGGGGACCGTGGCTGACCTCGGTGTTCGGGCTGGTGCTGTTGGTGGCAATGCCGATCGTGATCCTCACCGGATTGCTGTCCTACATTGCCTATGCCCCGCAGTTCGGGCAGGCGATCCCGGCCGATGTCGGCTGGCTGCGCCTGCCGGGATTTGACTGGTCCGCTCATCCGTCTTGGCTGTATCGACTGACCCAGGGCCTGCATGTAGGACTGGGGCTGGTGCTCATCCCGGTAGTGCTGGCCAAGCTCTGGTCGGTGATCCCGAAATTGTTCATTTGGCCGCCGGCGCGGTCGATCGCCACACTGCTGGAGCGGCTGTCGTTGTTGATGCTGGTCGGTGGGGTGCTATTCGAGATCGTCACCGGCGTGCTCAACATCCAGTACGACTACATCTTCGGCTTCAGCTTCTACGACGGCCACTACTTCGGTGCCTGGGTCTTCATCGCCGGTTTCCTCATGCATATCGCGGTCAAGATGCCGAAGATGATCACCGGACTGCGGTCATTCTCGATACGAGAAGTCTTGCACACCAATGTGACTGACACGCGCCCCGAGTCGCCCGACGCATCGGGGCTGGTGTCCGAAGATCCCGCCGAACCGACCGTGAGCAGGCGCGGAGCGCTGGCCCTGGTCGGTTCGGGTGTGCTGCTGCTCGGCGTCTTGACCGTCGGCCAAACCTTGGGCGGGCCACTGCGCAACATCGCCCTGCTGCTGCCAAGAGGCCGGCCCGCACAGGGCAACCGGGAATTCCCGGTCAACAAGACCGCGGCGGTCGCCGGAATCACCCCCGAGGCCGTGGGGCCGGCGTGGCGGCTGGTGCTCAGTGGCGGTCCCAACGAGGTCGTGCTGGACCGCGCCGCCCTGGCCGGTTTGCCGCAACACACCGCCCGCCTACCGATCGCCTGTGTTGAAGGGTGGTCGACGGTTCAGACCTGGACCGGGGTGCGACTGTCGGAGCTGGCCCGCAGGGCCGGAGTGGCCGCGCCCCGGTCGGCGCGGGTGACGTCGCTGCAACGCGGCGGCGCCTTTGGTGAGGCGACGCTGCAGGGCAATCAGGTCGGCGCTCCGGATGCGCTGCTGGCGTTGCGGGTCAACGGCGAAGACCTGCCGCTCGATCACGGCTATCCGGCGCGGATCATCGTTCCCGCATTGCCCGGCGTGCACAACACCAAATGGGTCGCCTCGATCAATTTCGAGGCTGGTTGAGATGCGCGAACTCACTAGGCGCTGCGGCGGCTATTACGGCGCACACCCGCTGCATCTGCTGACCATGCTCGCCGGCCTCGCGCTGGTTGGCTACATCGTGGCGACCTTCAAGATCGCCACACTGTGGAATCCGGGTACCTGGTGGCAGTCGATCGCGGTGTGGTTCGCGGCCGCCGTCATCGGCCACGACCTCGTCGCATTCCCGGTCTATTCGCTGGTTGATCGCATCTTTGCGGTGCGCTGGGGCCGCGCCCGCTCCGGAAGTCGAGAAGTCTCGGTCCGCAACTACCTGCGGATCCCGGCGATGGGGTCCGCCCTGACGCTGCTGATATTCCTGCCCGGCATCATCGAGCAAGGTGCGGCGACCTACCACGCGGCCACCGGCGAAACCCAGCAGCCGTTTTTGGGTAGGTGGCTGTTGCTCACTGCGGTGATGTTCGCGCTCAGTGCGGCCACCTACGCCGTCCGACTCGTGCTCGCGCATCGGCGGCGCGTGAGCGAAGTCCAGCTCAGCCGTTGAATAGCGGGGTTGGCGACCCTGGCAAATCATCGGTCGGGCGCAATCATTTGCCGTCGGACCCAACCCGGACGCGAGCCGGTGCAGCGGCGGCCAACAGGAGTACGCTCCCCCACATGGCTGCCACCGGCCCGACAACGATGTCGATGACGTCGATGATGTCCCGTGTCAAATGGATGCTGCGCGCGCGTCCTGCCGACTATCTGCTGGCCATGAGTGTCGCCGGGGCTTCGCTACCGGTGGTGGGCAAGCATCTCGAGCCGCTGGGTTGCGTCACCGCAATGGGGGTCTGGGGCGCGCGCCATACCCCGGAGTTCGTCGCGGCGAGGGCAAAGGATCTGTTCACTCCGGGTATCAACGTGACACGTCAGCGCGACCGGGACAGCACGAACGAAGTCTCGGCGGCGGCGTTGCGCGGGATCGTCTCAACGGCGGATTTGGATGTCGAATGGCCGGTGCCCCAGCGCACGCCGCCAGTGTGCGAAGCATTTCGTCACCGCCGCTACCTACATCGGGGCGGGGTTCACTATGGCAACAGCCCGGCCCAGGTGCTCGACGTGTGGCGCCGGGACGACCTGCCCACCGAGCCCGCGCCGGTGCTGATTTTTGTTCCCGGCGGCGCCTGGATACACGGCAGTCGAGCAATCCAGGGGTATGCATTGCTCTCGCGGCTGGCCGAACAGGGCTGGTTGTGCCTGTCGATCGACTACCGAGTCGCGCCGCATCACCGGTGGCCCCGCCACATCCACGACGTGAAAGCGGCCATCGCCTGGGCCCGCGCCAATGTCGACAAGTTCGGCGGTGACCGCAACTTCATTGCGGTGGCGGGGTGTTCGGCCGGCGGTCACCTGTCCGCATTGGCCGGCCTGACCGCCAACGATCCGGATTATCAAAGTGAGCTTCCCGAAGGGTCCGACACGTCGGTGGACGCGGCCGTCGGGATCTACGGTCGCTACGACTGGGAGGATCGATCCACCGCCGAACGGGCGCGGTTCGTCGACTTCCTAGAGCTAGTGGTGGTCAAGCGCTCGATCAAACGTCACCCGCAGGTGTTCCGCGACGCATCACCGGTTGCCCGGGTACACACCAACGCGCCGCCGTTTCTGGTCATTCACGGCAGCCGCGACGGTGTCATCCCGGTGGCGCAAGCGCGCAGCTTCGTCGAGCGGTTGCGTGCGGTGTCGCGTTCACTGGTCGCCTACGTCGAACTGCCCGGGGCCGGCCACGGCTTCGACCTGCTGGACGGGGCCCGCACAGGCTCTGCCACGCACGCGATTTCGTTGTTCCTCAACCAGATTCATCGCACTCGGGCGCAGCTGTCGAAAGAGGTCATCTAACGCGTCGGTCGACAGTGAGGTCACGCCATGACTAGAGGGCTGTGATGAAACGGCTCAGCGGTTGGGACGCGGTACTGCTGTACAGTGAAACGCCCAACGTGCACATGCACACCCTCAAAGTTGCTGTTATCGAACTCGATCCGGACCGCCGCGCGTTCGGCGTCGACGCGTTCCGGGCAGTCATCGGCGAACGCATGGCCAAACTGGAACCTTTCGGGTATCAGCTCGTCGACATCCCGTTCAAGTTCCATCACCCGATGTGGCGAGAGCACTGTGAAGTTGACCTCGACTACCACATCCGCCCCTGGCAGCTCAGACCCCCAGGGGGTCGGCGCGAGTTGGACGAGGCGATCGGTGAGATCGCCAGCACGCCGCTGGACCGCAGGTACCCGTTGTGGGAGATGTACTTCGTCGAAGGCCTGGCCAACCATCGAGTCGCGGTGGTGGGCAAGATCCATCATGCCCTCGCCGACGGGGTCGCCTCGGCGAACCTGATGGCACGCGGCATGGACTTGTTGCCCGGCCCCGAGGGCGATCCGTACGTGAGCGACCCGGCTCCTACCAAGCGGGAATTGATGAGCTCGGCGTTCCTGGATCACCTGCGCCACCTTGGCCGGATCCCCGCGACGATGCGCTACACCGCGCAGGGCCTGGCCCGCGTGAGACGCAGCTCGCGAAAGCTGTCTCCCGAGCTGACCCGCCCGTTCACCCCGCCACCGACGTTCATGAACCATATGCTCACCCCGCAGCGCAGATTCGCCACCGCGACGTTGGCGCTTGCCGACGTGAAGCAGACCGGTAAGCAGCTGGGCGCGACCATCAACGACATGGTGCAGGCGATGTCCACCGGAGCGCTGCGGAACCTGCTGTTGCGCTATGACGGCCGGGCCGAGCCATTGCTGGCCTCGGTCCCGGTGAACTACGACTTCTCGCCGGACCGCATCAGCGGGAACTACTTCAGCGGGATGATGGTGGCGCTGCCCACCGACTGCGCGGACCCATTGGAGCGGGTACAGGCCTGTCACGAAAATGCGCTATCGGCCAAGGAGAGTCACCAGCTGCTGGGGACCGAGCTGATCAGTCGCTGGGCGGCGTACTGGCCGCCGGGGGCAACCGAAGCGGCCTTCCGGTGGGCGTCGAGCCGGGACGGGCAAAACAAGGTCCTGAATCTTAACATCTCGAATGTTCCCGGCCCGCGCGAGCACGGCAGGGTGGGTGGTGCGCTGGTAACCGAGATCTATTCGGTGGGGCCGCTGACCGCGGGTAGCGGCCTGAACATCACCGTGTGGAGCTATGTCGACCAGCTCAATATCTCGGTCTTGACAGACGGTGCCACCGTCGAGGATCCGCATGAAGTGACTGAAGCCATGATGGCTGACTTCGTCGAGATTCGAAGGGCGGCTGAGCTTTCCGCAGAGCTGACGGTCATCGAGGCAGCGATGGCGCAAGCTCGATCAATGAATGAAGGAGCTGGGAGCGCGTGAGTGAACTAAACGGCGACACCGAACCCGAAGTCCTGGTCGAACAGCGGGACCGAATCCTGATCATCACGATCAATCGGCCCAAGGCCAAGAACTCGGTCAACGCCGCGGTGAGCCGGGCCTTGGCCGATGCGATGGATCGCCTCGATGCCGACGCCGGCCTCTCGGTGGGGATCCTTACCGGAGCGGGTGGCTCGTTCTGTGCCGGCATGGACCTCAAGGCGTTTGCCCGCGGCGAGAACGTCGTGGTCGAGGGCCGGGGGCTGGGGTTCACCGAGCGCCCACCGGCCAAACCGCTGATCGCGGCGGTCGAAGGATACGCCTTGGCCGGCGGCACCGAGCTGGCCTTGGCCACCGATCTGATTGTGGCGGCCAGGGATTCGGCGTTCGGAATACCGGAGGTGAAACGGGGTCTGGTGGCCGGTGGCGGGGGATTGCTGCGGCTGCCCGAGCGCATTCCCTACGCGATCGCGATGGAACTGGCGCTCACCGGTGACAACCTGTCCGCCGAACGCGCCCACGCACTCGGGATGGTCAACGTGCTGGCCGAACCCGGGGCAGCCCTGGATGCGGCGATCGCGTTGGCGGAGAAGATCACTGCCAACGGTCCGCTCGCGGTGGCCGCCACCAAACGGATCATCACCGAATCCCGCGGCTGGAGTCTGGACACCAGATTCGCCCAGCAGATGAAGATCCTGTTCCCGATTTTCACCTCCAATGACGCCAAGGAAGGTGCGATCGCGTTCGCGGAGAAACGTCCGCCCCGCTGGACCGGTACCTGACCGGTGCCGACCACGGCTTCCCACCGGGAAGCCGGGCCCGCCGATGGGTTACACTGAGGCCAAGTTTTGTAAAGGGAGGGCTTCCTGAAGGGTCCCGGATGAGCGTTTCGTTGCTGCTCGAAATGGCTGCGTCAGCTAGTCCTGACCGCATCGCCGTCGTCTCGGGCGACTTGCGGCTGACGACTCAGCAGCTCAGCGATCTCGCCGACGGGGGTGCGGGGGCCATCGCCGCATCCGATGCCCAGCATGTGGTGTACGTCGGCACCGGCGGGGCGATGCTGCCGCTGCTGATCTTCGCCTCGGCGCGCGCGGGGCTGCCCTTCACCCCGATCAACTACCGGCTGTCCGCTGACGGCATCGCAGCCTTGATCCGCCGGTTGCCACGGCCCCTGGTGGTCGTCGACGAACGCTACCGGGACACGATCGCAGCCGACCAGTCGCTGAGCTCCCAGCAATTTCTGGAGCTAGCCGGCCGCGCCGAACCGGTCGCGGAGTTTCCCGACCCGGACTCGGTGGCCATCGTGCTGTTCACTTCGGGCACCACCTCGCAACCCAAGGCCGTCGAGCTGACCCACAGCAACCTGACCAGCTATGTCACCACGACGGTCGAGTTCGGGTGCGCCGCGCCCTCCGACGCGGCGCTGATCTGTGTGCCGCCGTATCACATCGCCGGGGTAAGTGCGGTCCTGTTGAATCTGTATGCCGGACGAAAGATGGTCTACCTGACTAACTTTGACGCACACGAGTGGGTACGGCTGACCAATGCGGAACAGGTCACCACCGCCACCGTGGTGCCGACCATGCTGGACCGCATCGTCGCCGTGCTCGAGACCGGCGAACACAAGCTGCCCTCGTTGCGCAACCTGGCCTACGGTGGCTCGAAAGTCGTTCTGCCACTGGTGCGCCGGGCCCTCGAGCTGTTGCCGGACGTGGGCTTCGTCAACGCCTACGGGCTGACCGAGACCAGCTCGACCATCGCCGTGCTGACGCCCGATGACCATCGCGCCGCGCAGTCCGCGGCGGCGGCTGGCCTGGCCAGGCGGTTGGGCTCGGTGGGGCGGCCGGTGCCCGGCGTCGAGCTGCAGATCCGGGGCCAGGACGGCAGGTTGCTCGGGCCCGGTGAGACCGGCGAACTGTTTGTGCGGGGTGAGCAGGTGTCCGGACGCTACACCGGAATCGGTTCGGTGCTAGACGGCCACGGCTGGTTCGGCACCAAGGACATCGCCATGCTCGACGAAGACGGCTACCTATTCATCGGCGGACGCTCCGACGACACCATCATCCGCGGCGGGGAGAACATCGCGCCGGCCGAACTCGAGGAAGTGCTGATCGAGCACCCGCAGGTGCGTGACGTGGCCGTGGTCGGAGTCGAGGATGCCCAGTGGGGCCAGGAGATCGTGGCCGTCGTGGTGCCCGTCGCCGGCGTCGACCCAGATCCGGAAGAACTACGTGAATTCGTGCGAAGAAGTTTGCGGGGGTCGCGCACCCCGGACCGGGTAGTGTTTCGCGACGAGCTGCCCACCACCGCCACCGGCAAAATCCTTCGCCGGGAGATCATCGAGGAACTGGCAGGTACGAAATCATGATCAAGAACGGAACCCGGCTGGCCAGCCAGGTGTGTGACACCCAGGTCATCGTGGTCAGAAGCGCCGACACCCTCGACGACCTGCGGTGCGGAGGCGCGCCGATGGTGGAGATTGGCGTGCAGCGCTCGGGCCAACTCGATCCCGAGTTCGCCGACGGCTCGGTGCTGGGCAAACGCTATGTCGATGAGGCCGGTGCCGAGTTGCTGGTCACCAAACCGGGCGCCGGGTCGTTGAGTGTCGGTGCCACCAAGCTGGCGCTCAAGGAGGTCAAGCCGCTTCTGGCCAGCGACTGATCCAGCCGGCCGATGGCAATCGGTGCCCCCGCGCATCAGGGTTTGTGCTCCAGGTCTGGCGTTTTGGTCTAGCAACAACCCGCCGAATCCGGCTCCACCGCCGGTACCACCGAACCCGGCCTGGAAACCCAGCCGGCCGGTTCCACCGTTGCCTCCGTAGGCGGCTATGGCCGCAAAGGCGCCCAATTCGGCGTTCCCACCGAACCCACCGTCGTCGCCAACCCCACTGTTGCAGCCACTCACCGTTGTCGCCGCCCCGCCATTGCCGGGGTCTTGGCTGTCCGCGCCGTCGTTAGTCCCCCAGCCCGCCGGCCTACCGGCGCGAGAGTGGTTGTGTTCGAACTGATCTAACGCCAAGGGCGGTGAAACCCCGGCGGCGCCAGTTAAGAATTCATTGAGCAGCAATTGTTTTCATGGTCAAGATGGCGTTGTCGTTGGGTTGGTGCAAAGCATCGAGCCTGATGCTGAGCAAGGAGGGGTGGGCCGCGGCTGCTCACGGTTCGGGGCTTCGTCCAAGCCATCGATCAAGCAGGAAGGTCAGGGAGACACTGTGAACGAATCGATTCCAGGGGGACGAGTGGCGCACCTTCCTCCCTCCCCCCCACCTCAATCTCGTTGAGCGACTGGCATGGCGCGCGCGCAATCAGCCTGACGAGCTGGCGATGGTCGAGCTGCGAGGCATGCGTGGCGAGACGGACAAGGCTACCTACGCGCGGCTCGACGCTCGCGCCCGGGCAATCGCATTTCAGCTGAAAAGCCCTGGCAATCAAGGTGATCGCGTGCTACTCGTGATGGGCAACTGTCTCGACTATGTCGTCGGCTTCCTGGCATGTGCTTATGCTCGCCGTGTTGCGGTGAATCTGCCGGTGCCGCGCCGTGCCAAACACCTGGATCGGCTCGCCCACGTCGTGGCCGACTGTGGGGCGGAAGTCTTGCTCACAAGCGGGCCCGAGGCGAAAGAGTTGACGGCAAGCGTGGCTGCGGATTTGCGCCTGGACTTCCTGACGGTACTGCGCCTCGACTGGCTGTTGGCCATCCCTGATGAAGACTGGCAACCCGTCGCACCGGCATCCAAAGACGTATGCCTACTGCAGTACACCTCCGGCTCCACAAGCGCACCGCGCGGGGTGGTCGTCACCCACGACAACCTCATGTTCAACTGTGCCCAAATACAAAACGGCTTCGGGCTTACCGCGGAAGACCTTGCGCTGAGCTGGCTTCCGCTATATCACGACATGGGCCTGATCCTCGGAGTGCTCACGCCCATCTTCGCAGGCTTCCCGGTTGTGCTCGCCGATCCGCTCAGCTTCGTCAAGCGTCCCGACCTCTGGCTCCGTGCGATCTCCGACTACCGCATCACCTTCACCGGTGGCCCCAACTTCGCCTACGACCTCTGCGCAGACGCCGCCTCGTACGCCGATCTCAGCGGTATCGATCTCTCCTGTTGGAATGTCGCCCTCAACGGCGCAGAACCCATCCGCGCTACCACTCTGGAACGCTTCAATGCGGCCCTTGTCCCCTTGGGCTGGGCTCCAACCTGCATGCAGCCCTCGTACGGCCTCGCCGAGAACACCCTGGCGGTCTCTACCAAGATTCCTGCGACTGAGCCAACCGTTGTGGAGATCGACGTCGCGGCTCTGCGGCAGTCACAGGTGTGTGCACCTCGCGGTGACGCCCCGTCGCGGCGGCTGGTGAGCAGCGGGCGCATCTTGGCGGGGACGATGGTGAAGATCGTCTACCCCGAGACCGGACACCCGGTGGGCCCGGACCGGGTGGGCGAGATCTGGTTAACCGGCAGGAGCGTCGCGAAGGGCTACTGGGGCAGGGACATTCAGACGGAGGAGGTCTTTGCGGCGCGCCTACCCGGTGATCCTGCCCGCTATCTGCGTACGGGAGATCTCGGCTTCTGCCGCGACGATGAACTATTTGTTGTCGGTCGCTTGAAAGACCTCGTCATCGTGCATGGCGCCAACCATTACCCGCAGGACCTAGAAGAGACCGCAGAGGGCGCCCATCCGGCTGTGCGCTCACACTTCGTGGCCGTGTTCGCCGAGGAGCGAGAGGAGCGTGAGGCCCTCATTGTCGTTGCCGAGATCCGCCGGGAAGCAGAACGGGGCCTGGACCCGCGCGACGTAGGGCAGCGCATCGCGCTCGCCATCACCCGAGAGCACGAGGTATCGGTCGACGCGGTATTTCTCGCGCGATGCGGCGAGGTTCCCAAGACCACCAGCGGCAAGATCCAGCGGTCCTTGTGCCGAGAGCTGCTGCGCCAGGGTGGCCTCGCTTTGCACGGCGCGTTGGAGAAATGAGACAGGCCGATTGGGCCTGAGGCGTTGAGCTCCGGTGCCCACGGCGGGTAGCCGAGTGGCTCGAAGAGATTAAGCACCCGAAGTCAAACCCACACACTCCTAAGGAGCGCGATGTTCAAGGAAGATGTCGATTTCGTGGCCAGCGGTGGAAACACGACGACCGTGCGCAGTCTGGAGACGTTCCGCGACTGGCTTCGGCATGAGATAGCCAAGAGCAGCGACGCCGGCTTCACCGGTGTCGATTTTTCACGCTCGCTAGCCGACTTGGGGTTCAGTTCGGTTCATACCGTACGTCTGGCCGGCGAACTGGAAAAGCTACTGGAAATCGACATCGAGCCAACCCTGCTCGCCGAATTCGAGAGCATCGATGCCATGTGCGTCACTCTCTTCCGTATGCGCGAGGGAATGCGTAACCGCGACACCAACGCGCCCTACGTGCAAACGGTGCGTGTCGCCGCCTCATTCACCGCTGAGCTGATCGAGCCGACCGTGTGCAACCTGCTCGGTCGCTTGGGCATGCCGGCGAACGTCCAATTCGCCGGGTACAACCAGGTGTTCCAGGCCTTGCTCAACCCCGAGGGTGTATTCGCAGGCGAGGGCGGCATAAATGTCGTGCTCATGCGCGTGGAGGACCTCTTTCGGCACCACAACACGCCTCCCGGCCGGGAGGAACTCGAGCGTGCCGTCGCGGAGCTTTGCGACGCACTGCTCGGCCATGCTGACCGAAGTGGTGCGCCGACTCTGGTCGCTCTGGCGCCGCACTCCCCCCACTCGGTACGCGCACTCGGTCTGGCAGAGCTGCTGGAGGATTTGGACCAACGCATCATCGCCGCGGCTGGCTCCCACCACAGTCTCTTCCCCGTGGACCTGCGCCGAGTTTACGAGGACTGGCCGGTTGTGCGCATCTGGGATGAGGCCCGTGACAGCCTTGGTCACCTGCCCTTCACTCAGGGGTGTTTCAGTGCCATCGGGGCCTGTATCGCCCGGCGCATCGCTGCCGTGCTCAGCGAACCGGCAAAGGTGATCGTGCTGGACTGTGACAACACCTTGTGGGGCGGCGTGGTGGGGGAAGACGGTCCGGAGGGCATCACGCTCTCCGAGCATTTTCTGGTCCTCCAGCGTTTCATGGTCGCCCAAGCAGAGGCAGGAAAGCTGCTATGCATTGTCAGCAAGAACAACGATGCCGATGTATTGGCCGCCTTCGCCGCTCACCCTGCCATGCCGCTCGGCTTGGAACACATCTGCCTTCGTCGGATCAACTGGCTACCCAAATCAGAGAACATGCGCTTGCTCGCTGACGAACTCGGACTGGGGCTGGACACATTTATCTTCATAGACGACAGTGCCATGGAAGTCGCCGAGGTCAGCGAGGCGTTGCCGCAGGTGCTCGTCATCGAGCTGCCGCAGCCCGAGTGCTTCGAGTCATTCCTCAACCACCATTGGGCCTTCGACGCGGCGCGTACCACCGAAGAGGATCGGAGTCGCACCGCGATGATGCGCCAGAGCGTCCAGCGCGCCGAGATCGAGGCGAGTGCGCCCACCATCGATGATTTTCTTTCCCGGCTGGATCTCGAGATCGACCTCGCAACCCTCTCGCTGGAAGACGAGCTTGCGCGCGCCGCGCAGCTCACTCACCGCACCAACCAGTTCAACGCCCGCAAACGATCGATGTCCGAGGCGGAGCTGCGTGCGTTCTGTCGCGAGCCGGGCCGGCGCACGTGGCGCGCTCGCGTCAGTGATCGCTTCGGCGACTATGGATTCGTCGGTCTGGTATCCGCGGTGTCCCGTGACAGCGCCCTAGTTTGCGATCTTTTCCTGATGAGTTGTCGCGTACTGGGCCGTCGGGTGGAGCAGGCGCTGGTGCGCAGGCTGGCAGTGGATGCCAGCGAGGCCGGTTGCGACCAGCTCTTGCTGGAGGTGGAGACCAGTGCGCGCAACGTTCCCGTTCGCAGCTTCTACGACAGCCTTGCCGGCGTCAGTGTGCCCGCGGGGGTCGGCGACGTACAGAAGATAATTCTCGAGGTGGCCGATATCGAGGCTCACCTGCTCGCTTCCACCCGGGTGATCTTGCGGGAGGAGACCGACCCGGCGCGGGATGAGTCCGCGCCCGTGCCGTCCCGGTCTGGCGCCCGGACCCGCGCCGCCGGTGGTTACGCTGAAATTGCCCGCATTGGCTCGAACGTCGATGCCCTGATGACCGCCTTGGCGGTGACCGCCCACGCGCGTCGTCCGGCGCTTGCCACGCCCTACGTCACACCCCGTGATAGCCAGGAGAAGGCGATCGCTCGCATCTGGTGCGATGTGCTGGGCATCGACCGGGTGGGAGTGAACGACAACTTCTACGAACTCGGCGGCCACTCCCTGCGCGCCGCCGAGGCCTTTGCCCGTATGTGGGACATGGATGTAGCAGAGTCAATCTCGCTGCAGACCATCATCGAGCCCACTGTTGCCGTGCTGGCCCAGGCGATAAGGGACGTGGAGGCAGGCCGCGCCCCGCAGCTGCTTGCTGATTCCTTCTCGCTCAAGGAAGAAGGCCATCTTGCCGCTGACATTTGTCGGCCGGGCTATGACCCCAGTACCTACGACCGGCCCATGCACCACATTCTGCTGACCGGCGGTACTGGCTACCTGGGCGCATATCTCATCCGCGAGCTGTTGATCCAAACCGAGGCTCGCATCTCTTGTTTGGTGCGTGCGTCAACCCCCGAGGAGGGGCGGCAGCGCATTCTCAACAACCTTTGCCGTTACGGGCTCTGGGATGTCACCTTCGAATCGAGGGTTGACGTCGTGTTGGGCGACCTGACCGCCCCCTGGCTGGGGCTGGACGGCCTGGCGCCGTTCCAAGCGCTTGCTCGCTCCATCGACACCATCGTGTATTCCGCGGCATGGGTCAACTTCGTCTACCCCTACCAGCATCTCAAGGCCACCAATGTGGAGTCCACGGAGACGATCCTGCGATTGGCAGTGTCCAGCGAGGCCCCCATCCAGGTGCACTTTGTTTCAACCCTTGGCGTGATCATGTCGACCGGTTACGGTCGACACTCCGTTGTGCAGGACCGGGAGGAGATCACCCACTGCGACGACCTGCTAAACGGCTACGAGCAGACCAAATACGTCAGCGATGTGATGATGTGGCAAGCATTCACCGAACGAGGTATACTCGGTGCCATCTACCGGCCGGGCATGGTGTCTGGACTATCCGACGGTACCTATCACAAGATCGACGAATTCCTGCCCCAGTTCCTCAAGGGATGCATCCAGCTCGGTGCCTGGCCGCTGCTGGACACCACCTGGGAGATGGCGCCCGTGGACGTCACTTCCAAGGCTATCGTGCACATCGCAAAACGCCCGCAGAACCTCAATCAGGCTTATTTTGTAGTGCATCCGCGCTCCAGGCAGGTTTCGGACTACATCGACTGGCACCGCGAGGTGGGCTACGACATTCGTGGACTGCCGTGGGATGTCTGGAAGCGGGAGTTGCTCGGCCTCGGTACTGAGGGGCTGCGGAAAAACGCGCTCTTCCCCTTCGTGGACTTCATCCGCGCGCTCTCCGAGGAGCAGGTATTCTTTCCGCCCACCGGCCGCGCGTTGTTTGATTCCGCCACAGCGGATCTGGACTTCGACGTGCCCGATCAACTGGAGCTGTTGGCCCGCTACACGCGCCATTTTGTGGCATGCGACTACTACGACCAACTGCCCAGCAACCCGCGTGCCGGCCTATCCGACGAGCCTGCGTTGGTGCTGCACCCCCCGGGAGAATCCGGGCAGACTTTGGATGATCGCCTGCGCTTCGATGGCGTCCAGCTGGATTTCGTCGAGACCTATTACGTCCTCTTCAACGATCCGGTGCGGGGCCTCAGCTTTATGGCGCGCTACGTGCTGCACAACGGCTTTCTGGAGTCCGACAAACTCGCGGAGGTGTGGTCTACGTTCCGCGACCGCCAGCGCCCGGGTACGGAGTTGGCCATCCGCCAGCGTTATCCACTAGGTCATGCCCGGCTCGAGAACTCGGCGAAAGTACGTCTTGAGATCGGTCCTTCGGGCTATGGCGAAGAGAAGGTATGGGGCCGCGTGGATTCTGCGGACGGGGTGATCGAGTGGGATCTCGAATTGGACCGGAGCGAGGCGATCTCCTTAGATCGCCTACCCGAAGCCTCGGCCTACGACTTGCTTCCACACTTCCAGTCGAACGGGGCAAGACAGCACCTTCGCGGTGTTGTCACGGTTTGTGGCCAGACATACGAGATCGGCCGCACGGTGGCGAGCGACGGGCACTATTGGAACACCAAGAATCTGCGCGAGTCCGCCTGGGTGCATTGCGCCAACTTCGAGGGTGATCCTGACTTCCTCATCGAAGGCTTCGGCGCCCGCTTCAACGATTGGTCTCAGACCTCGCTATGGCTGACCTTCAGCTACAAGGGCGAGTGCATCGAGAGCAACCTGATCGATGCTTTTCATCACAACCGCGAGTTGGATTCAGCCACGGACTCTTGGGACTTCGTTGCCGAGCGTGGCGACCTCCGCTTCGTGGTGCGTGTCAAAGCGGACCCGGCGCGCATGCTGCTGTCGGTCCGCCCATTGCCCGGTGACGAATACGTTTACACCCATTTCACCGACGAGGCGGACGTGACGATCGACATCGAACAGCGCTCCGGCCGCGGCTGGTGGAAGAATGACCAGCGCATCGCCCGGGGCACAGCGGTTTTCGAGTCAACGCGAAAGGTGCGTAACCCGGGCGCCACGCGGGAGTTTCGCATCGTGAGGGGGAAGTGCTGAAGGGCACACTGCCGCGGAGACGATCGAGACGTTTCTGACCGATCGTGACCGCGGACCAGTGGCTACCGCTGCGGTTTCTACTCGCTATCCAGTCTGCTTTGTGCGACGAATCCCCTTGCTTTGACCAAGAATTCGAGCTGCTCGCCGACCTGGCGCAGCGGTTCGGCGCTACGCGTGGACCGGCACAGCATGATGGCGCCTTCCAGCGCGGCGATGGAGGTCACCGCCAGCGATGCTGCGGTCGATTCGTCGAATCCGTCGGAAACAAAGGCCCGGCCCAATGCGGCGCACCAGCTGTCGAGGATAGTGCCGGCTTCCGCCGCTAGCTCGACTTCATCGTCGGCGGGGCCGAGGGCGGCTGCCACCACGGGGCAGCCGGCGGCAAAGTCCCCGTCGGTGAGCAGGTGCTCCCACAGCCTGACGAATTCGCGCAGCAGGGCCCGGGCGCCCTTGTCGGCGGCCTTGTCGATCACCGCGGTGATGGAATCGCCGGCATAACGCAGCGCCTCGATCAGGATCTGATTTCGGCCGTCGGGAAAGTGGTAGTAGACCGAACCGCGGGGGGCGCCGCTGCGGGCGAGCACCGAATCAATGGTGACCCCGGCCGCGCCCCGCTCGCGCATCACCTGAGCGGCGCTGATCAACATCTTCTCGCGGGTGCCGCCACGCTTCGGCGCCGATGTGCTGGGCGGTGTCATGCGGCGGGGGAATGTCCGTGCGAGTGGCGCAGTACCGGCCAATGCAGGTGGCGGGGGCGCAACCGGGCTTGCTTGCGGGGCAGATCGGGCATCTCGCGGGTGAAGCGATAGCCGGCAACGTTGAGCTCGATGATCCACATGGTATCTCCCGGCATCTGCGTTATCCCATGCGCCGGGGCCGCCGGCCCATGATTATGCAAAGCAGCATATAAGCGTGGGCGGAGATAGGGCAACCCCTCGGCAAGCATCACGAAAAATGCCCGTGAAGCGCCCTCGGTGCATCACGTAAAAATGCCCGCGAAACGGTCGATCCTTGGCAGGCATGGGAAGTGGGCTGTCGATGTCGTCTCGGGCCGAGATCACCGCGAAGTTCGCCAGGGCGTATGTGGGGGCGCCGAAGGCGGACAAGGGGCAGATTCTGGATCAGGTGGTGGCGGTCACCGGCTGGTCGCGTGACAACGCCCGGCGGCGGTTGAGGGCGGCGGCCGCGCCGCCGGGAGCGGGTCGGCAGGTCGCCAAACGGACTCGCCGGCAACGCAATCCGAAGTACTCCTAGGATGCGCTCAAGGTGTTGCAGAAGGTGTGGGCGGCCTCAGGCGGGCAGTGCGGCCGGTACCTGGCCGCTTCCATGGCACTTCAGTTGGATGCTCTAGGTCCTGTCTGCTAATTGCGGACGCGGTGGTAGGTGATGATGGCGGCCAGGGTGGCACCGCCGAGGTAGGTCAGGGCGTATTTGTCGTAGCGGGTGGCGACCGCGCGCCAGTGTTTGTGCCGGTTGAAGCTTCGCTCGACGGTGTTGCGGTGCTTGTAGATTCGGCCTGAGAACCCCGGAGGCCGTCCTCTGTTGCGGCCTTTGGCTTTGCGGCGGGTGATCTGGTCGCTGCGCTCGGGGATGGTATGGGCGATCTTGAGCCGGCGCAGCTGTGCCCGCGTCGAGTCATAGGAGTACGCCTTGTCCGCCAGCAGGTGAAACGGGGCGTATGAGTTGCTGCACCGGGCGGCCAGCAATGGCCAAAGCATCGGATTATCACCGGCTTGACCGGCCGACAGTGCCAGGGTGACCGGACTGCACAGCTGGTCGGTCAAGGCGTGGATCTTGGTAGTCAGCCCGCCGCGGGAACGCCCAATGGCGTGGTCATCGGGCTCATCGAGATATTTCTTGTAATTCGACAGATCCCCCTGTGCGGCGCCCGGGCGCGCTCCGGCTGCGTGTCGGTGGGCGCGCACACTGGTCGAATCGACCGACAACAGTGCGCCCAGGTCGGCGTCCTCGGCGTCGAGGTCAGAGGCGATCGCCGCGAAGATCCGCGCGTAGATGCCATCGACCGACCAGCGTAGATGCCTCTCGGCCACCGATTGCCAGGGACCGAAGTGCTCGGGCAGGTCACACCACGGAGATCCCGTACGGTAACGCCAGATAATGCCCTCCAGAGCACGTCGATGATCGTTCCACGGCCGGCCACGCCGCCGCCCCGCAGGCAACACCGCCACGATCAGCGACCACAAATCATCAGAAATCGCATGCGTCCGCATCACCCAAACAGCATCAGCCAAAACACCATTCACATTAAGCAGACACGCCCTAGAACGCCACGGCGAACTGGTGGACGGCCGTGACCGTTACGGCCCGGCGGTGCGTGCCGAGCTGTTGGCGATGAGCAGCGCCACGATCGACCGCTACCTGCGCGGCGCCAAGGCCCGCGACCAGATCTCGGGTGTGTCGACGACGAAACCCTCCCCGCTGCTGCGGTCCTCGATCACCATCTGCAAAGCAGGCGATGAGGCCGAAGAATCTCCGGGGTTCTTCGAAGGCGACACCGTGGCGCACTGCGGCCCGACACTGAAAGGTGAGTTCGCCCGCACGGTCAACCTCACCGACATGCACATCGGCTGGGTGTTCACCCGCACGGTGCGCAACAACGCCCACCCCCACATCCTGGGCGCCCTCAAAACCGGAATTACTAAAATCCCTATAAGGTAACGGGTTTGGACTTCGACAACGGCACCGAATTCCTCAATAAGGCGGTCATCAAGTGGGCCGCGGACATGGAGATCTTCTTCACCCGCTCACGACCCTACAAGAAGAACGACCAGGCCACCATCGAGTCCAAAAACAACCACCTCGTGCGTCGCTACGGGTTCTACTACCGCTACGACACCGACGAAGAACGCGCCGTGCTCAACCGGCTGTGGCACCTGGTCAACGACCGGCTCAACTACCTGACCCCCACCATCAAACCCATCAGCTACGGCTGCAGCCGCGACGGTCACCGCCGCCGGCTCTACGACAAGCCCCAGACCCCTGGACCGGCTGCTGGCCGCCGGAGTCCTCTCAGCGGCCCAACAAACAGAGCTGCTCACCTACCGCAACAGCCTCAACCCCGCCGCGATCGCCCACCAGATCGCCGACCTGCAAGCCGCCCTGCTCAGACTCGCCAAAGACAAGACCGAACAGCTCTACCCCGCCGCCATACCCGCCGCTCTACCCGCCCTCAAAGCCGGCATCCGCATCAAAAGCAAGACCACCAGCTGACCCCGATTTCGCGGGCATTCCTTACCTGATGCATGAACCAGGTTTCGCAGGCATCTTGACTTGATGCATCACGCCCCTGCAACCAACTCGTAATGTCCCGATAATTGGACGGTATGAACTATTGCATATGGCATATTTCTGCGGTTCACTGTGCAGATGACTACGACGGAAACTTCCCTGCCCAAACTGGCAACCGTGTCCCTCGAGCGGGATGGCCACGTCCTGCTGATCGGCCTGAATCGGCCGCAGAAACGCAATTCGTTCGACCGGGCAATGTTTGCTGACCTGTCGCGCGCCTACGCGCTGCTGGAAACCGACGACTCGGTGCGGGCCGGCGTTCTGTTCGCCCATGGTGACCACTTCACCGGCGGCCTGGATCTGGTTGACGTTGCGCCCAGCATCGCGGCCGGACAGTCCCCGTTCCCCGCGGATGGTCGCGACCCGTGGCGGCTGGACGGCCCGTGGCGCACACCGCTGATCGCTGTCGCACACGGCTGGTGCATGACGTTGGGCATCGAATTGCTGCTGGCCTCCGACATTCGCATCGCGGCGGCCGGAACCCGATTCAGTCAACTCGAAGTACAGCGCGGGATCTACCCGTTCGGAGGCGCGACGATCCGGCTGACCCGTGACGCCGGGTGGGGTAACGCGATGCGCTGGTTGCTCACCGGCGACGAGTTCGATGCCGCCGAAGCGCATCGCATCGGGCTGGTCCAAGAGGTGGCCGACGATGCGGCGACGGCTCTGACCCGGGCTCGGGAGATCGCGCAGACGATCGCCGACCGTGCCGCACCGTTGGGCGTGCGAGCCACCCTCGCGTCGGCGCATCTGGCTCGCCGGGAAGGTGAGGCCGCGGCGATCGAGCGCCTGGTCCCCGATATTCGGGCGCTATTCACCAGCGCAGATGCCGCCGAGGGAGTGCAGTCTTTCATCGAACGCCGGCAGGCCCGATTCACCGGCCGCTAAGCCCAGGCTCCTGATTCCAAACGGCGGCGAATTGCGGTGGTATTCGGCCTCCTACCGAAGTGGGCTAGCTTTCGAGCGTGTAACCCATCGGCATCAGCACGCTCTTCTGCTGGGTGAAGTGCTCGACGCCCTCGGGCCCGTTTTCGCGACCGATGCCGGAATTCTTGTAGCCGCCGAATGGGCAGCACGGATCAAAGGCGTACCAGTTGATCGCATACGTGCCGGTGCGGATCTTCTCCGAGATCTCGATGCCCTTGGGCACGTTGGAGGTCCATACGCTGCCGGCCAGACCGTACACCGAGTCGTTGGCGATCTTGATCGCATCCTCCTCGGTGTCATAGGGGATCACCACCAGCACCGGCCCGAAGATCTCCTCTTGCGCGATCGTCATCTTGTTGTCGACGTCGGCGAAGACGGTGGGCTGCACGAAGAATCCGTTGTCCAGACCCTCCGGGCGGCCGCCGCCGGAAACCAGCCGGGCGCCTTCCTCGATGCCCTTGGCGATGTAGCCCTCGACCCTGGCCCGCTGCTTCTCCGAGATCAGCGACCCGATTTGGGCGGCTGGGTCCGACGGCGGCCCGACCGGTAGTGCTTGTACGAAGGCGCTTACCGCCTCCACGATCTCCTCGTAGCGCGGGACCGGGGGCCAGGATGCGGGTCTGGCCCACGCAGGCCTGCCCGGTGTTCATGATCCCGGAGAAGACCATCATCGGGACCGCGGTAGTCAGATCGACATCCTCGAGCAGGATGGCCGCCGATTTTCCGCCGAGTTCCAAGGTGCACGGCTTGAGCATCTCCGCGGCCCGTCGCCCGATCTCTTTGCCGACGGCCGAGCTGCCGGTGAAGGTGAACAGGTCTACCCCGGGGTTGGAGGTCAGGGCTTGCCCGGTCTCAACCCCGCCTGGCACCACCGACAGCACGCCCTCGGGCAGACCCGCCTCGGCGAACACCTCCGCCAACGCGTTTGCGGTCAGCGGTGTTTCGGCAGCGGGTTTGAGCACCACCGTGCAGCCCGCCAGCAGCGCCGGACCCAGCTTGTTGATCGCCAGGAACAGGGGCACGTTCCAGGCCACGATCGCGCCCACCACACCGATCGGCTCCCGGTGGACGATGGTCTGTCCGTAGGACCCGTTGCGGATCTCTTTCCACCTGACCTGGTCCACGGCGGGGCCGGCGAAGAAGTTCAGCGCCCCGATCGAGCCCATCCAGTGCATCGTTTCGACGGTCATCGGCGGTTGGCCGGTCTCGTCGGCGAGCAGCTTGGCGAAATGGTCTTTGCGCTCCTCGAGCAGCTTGAGGGCATTGGCGATGACGGTCGCGCGTTCCTTTGGCGGCGTGGATGGCCACGGACCGTTGTCGAATGCCGCGCGCGCGGCGGCAACCGCAGCGTCGACGTCGGCGGCGGCCGCCAACGGCACCTTGCCCACGTACTCGCCGGTGGCCGGACAGTGCACCTCGATCACTTCCGAGGTCGACGGCTCCGTCCACTTGCCGCCGATGAAGAGTTTGTCGTATTCGGTCTTCTCGCCCATGGCGCCACCCTACCCAAGCGAAAGCAAAACAAGAACACGTTCCATTACCGGGGCGACAGCACCAGGACCAGATTGCTCACCAGGAACTCGCGAAGCATTGGCACCGAAGTCATCCACCAGGCCCATCGGGGGTGGTAGCGGGGAAATGCGGCGATCAGGGTTCCCGTGCCCTCCGCCCATCGCAGGCCCTCGGCGGCTGACACCGCGAACAACGACGACCCGTAGTTATTCTTTGCCGGATGGCCGTGCCTGCGGGCATACCGTGCGGCGGCTCGCGCGCCGCCCAGGTAGTGGCTCAGGCCCATCTCGTGCCCGCCGAACGGGCCCAGCCAGACGGTGTAGGAAAGCACGGCAAGCCCACCCGGCCTGGTCACCCGCAACATCTCGGCCCCCAGTTGCCAGGGGCGCGGCACATGCTCGGCGACATTGGAAGACAGGCAGATGTCCACCGAGTCGTCGGCGAACGGTAGGGCCATGCCCGAGGCGCGGACAAACGAACCGGGCCCACCCGCGTGCGCGGGCCCGGCCGCATGCATTTCGTTGGGGTCCGGTTCGACGCCGATGTACCCGACACCAGCGGCCGCGAACGCGGACGCGAAGTATCCGGGACCCCCGCCGACGTCGAGCAGCGTGCGGCCGGCCACCGATTCACCGCGGGCGGCCAGCCACAAGTCGCTCACCAACGTCGCGGTGTCGGCTGCGAGTGCTCCGTAGAAGCGCGCCGGGTCGGGTTGCTCGTAGCGGAATTCGGACAGCAACCGCAGCGACCGGGACAGCGTTGCCCGCCGCGCAAACCTGTCGGTGACGGCCATCGGCACACCCTACGGCTGGCGTTGGGGACGCTCGCGCGGGCTAGGCTAGCCACTGATGTCTGATCTGCGCTCCGTGCTGCTGCTGTGTTGGCGCGACACCGGACACCCACAGGGGGGCGGTAGCGAAACATATCTGCAGCGCATCGGCGCGCAACTGGCGGCCTCGGGGATCGAGGTCACCTTGCGCACCGCCCGTTACCCGGGTGCTCCGCGATGGGAGCTGGTCGACGGGGTGCGGGTCAACCGCGCGGGTGGCCGCTACTCGGTATACGTGTGGGCGCTGCTGGCGATGGTCGCGGCGCGAATGGGTCTGGGTCCGCTGCGACGGGTGCGGCCCGCGGCGGTCATCGACACCCAGAATGGGCTCCCTTTCCTGGCCCGGCTGGTGTTCGGCCGGCGGGTGGTGGTGCTTGTGCACCACTGTCATCGCGAGCAGTGGCCGGTGGCGGGTCCGGTGCTCGGGCGGTTGGGCTGGTTCGTGGAGTCGAAGTTGTCGCCATGGCTGAACCGGCGCAACCAGTACGTGACGGTGTCGCTGCCCTCGGCCCGCGATCTCGTCGCGCTCGGTGTCGACAACGAGCGAATTGCCGTGGTCCGCAACGGCCTCGACGAGGCGCCCGGGCAAACCCTGTCCGGACCGCGGGCGGCGACGCCGCGGGTGGTGGCGTTGTCCCGGCTGGTGCCGCACAAGCAGATTGAGGACGCGCTGGAGGCTGTCGCGCAGCTGCGGCGACGCACGCCGGGCAGCCCGAATCTGCACATCGACGTCGTCGGCGGCGGCTGGTGGCGACAACGGCTGATCGATCATGTGCACCGGCTCGGCATTTCCGACGCGGTGACCTTCCACGGTCACGTCGACGACGTGACCAAACACCACGTGCTGCAGAGCTCATGGGTGCAGTTGCTGCCGTCGCGCAAGGAAGGCTGGGGGCTGGCGGTGGTCGAGGCAGCCCAACACGGGGTGCCCACCATCGGGTATCGATCCTCGGGTGGTCTATCCGATTCGATCATCGACGGAGTGACCGGCATCCTGGTCGACAGCCACGCCGAACTGGTGGATCAGCTCGAACGACTGCTGGCCGATCCGGTGTTGCGCGATCAGCTCGGCGCCAAGGCTCAGGTGCGCAGTGCCGAGTTCTCCTGGCAGGAAAGTGTCGACGGGATGCGTAGCGTCCTGGAAGCCGTACCAGCCGGTCGGTTCGTCAGCGGCGTTGTGTAGCCCCGAGACTTAATCCGCTGCGAGATCTGTCGGCGATTCCTCGCGACCGCTTAAGTGTCGGCGCACCCGGCTGGCGGCCATCCCGGCGCCACCCGCGAGCAACATCGACAACCACGCCCAATGCGCGAGCATCATTGCCCGACGATCCCCGGCCGGGACACCCGCGGACCGGCCACCGATCCGGTACAGGGCCAGCTCGTCGTCGTGGTAGGTCGGCGTCAGGCGGTCCAGTGTGCGTCCGGCTTCGCCCATCTCGCCGCCGCCGTGCACTTCGACGACGAGCCAGCCCACCCCGGCCTGGGCCAGGGCCGCCGGATCGGCCCCGGCGAGCAGCAACTTTTGCACCGTTCGGGCGCGCACGCCATCGCCGGGCACCAGCACCCCGGAGATGACCAGATCGCCGCTGCTCAACACGTCCGGTCGAACCCAGCGGGGGAGCGGGTCGAGCACCGGCGCCCGACCGGACCAGGAGAATCGCCGCATGGTGCCGATGGGCAAGACCGCGACGGTCCCAGGCTCATGGTTGATCGCGGTCGCCACGGCGGTCCACCCCGGCGGGTAATGCACCGGCGCAACCCGGCCCAGCACGCCCCATGCCAGATCGGGCAGGGCCAGCACGAGCGCCAGGCAGCACGCCGACGCCGCCAGTGTCGACTTCAGGGGCGTTGCGGCCGTCTTGCAGCGTGACAGGGTCGACACCGCTGTCGCGGCGGATATGGCATAACCCGGCATCGCCAGTGCCACCCATTTCTGCCCGTCGCGGAGCACCCCCAAACCGGGTGCGGCATCGACCGCGGCAGCCAAGATGTGCAGGCCCGGGCCGGTTGCCAGGGCGGCGGGCATCAGCACCGACACCGCGGCCAGCACTAGCAGCGGCACCAGCGCCGGCCGTCGCGCCACGGTGGGGAGTCCGACCGCCACCACGACCAACAGGACCGCGGCGGAGGCCACCGCGAAAAGAGTAGTTCGCGAACCGGGCACGGCATCGACGTTCCAGATGCCACCAAGACTGGCCAAGCTGAGGAGCGTGCCCAGACCCGGTTCGGCGCGTGGCGCGAACGCGGCAACGCCGAGTCCGTTGGCGGCCGTGTGGGTGGTCAGCGACGAACCGAGGGCCGACGCCGTCAGCCAAGGCAGGGCACCGACCAGCGCGGCCGCTAGCGCGGCCGTTGCGCACAGCCACCGTGGTTTGCCGCCACCGGGAGCAGCCACACAGGTCAGGGCTACCGTCGCGGCCAGCAGCAACCCAGTAGGGGTGAGACCGGCGAGCGCGATCCAGAAGGCCAGCCCGAAGAATCCGGTCAGGCTTGCCTCCGGTGCGCGCAACCCCAGCATGGTGGCCGCGACCCAGGGCAGGCAGCCGTAGCCGAGCAGCAGGCTCCAATGGCCTTGCAGGAGGCGTTCGGCCACGTAGGGATTCCAGATCGCCAGGGTGATCGCGACGAACTGGCCTCCGGCGCCGGCCGCGGGCAGTGCCCGCGCTACCAGCACGGCCGCGCCCCAGCCCGCCAGCCACAGCCCCAAGACCAGCAGTGCCTTGACCAGGATCCCGCCGTCTATCGCCTGGGAGGCCAGCGCTATCGCGAAATCCTGCGGCGTCGCCCGCGGCGCAGCCATCAACCCCAGGGCGCTGTCGGAGAGATATGACCGCGGGGTGGATACCGTGTCGCGCAGCAGCAGATATCCGGGCCCCAGCACCGGCCCGACCACCAGCAGCGCCAGCACCAGCGCGTACCCCGGCCGCCACCAGCAGGCGCTGCGCGGCGAGGCCCAACCTGCGCCTTCTCCCCGGGCCATCTTGGCCCGCATCGTCGGCGGGCTAGGTCCGTTCCTCGGGACCAGAGGGCTCACCCGAGCCCGACTCCGACGACGATTCGGCCGAATCGGGCGGAGTCTTGTCCGAGTCAGGACCGTCGTCCGACGAGTCTGGACGCTGCGCGGGCAGCTTCTCGGTCTCGGCTTCGGCTCCCGGCACCGGCTGCTCGAGTCCGACGCGCCGCAGGAAGTCGGTGTCGTCGCGGTCCAGGCTCGGATCCATCAGGATGCTTTCGGTCCGCAGGCTGAACGACGTGAGCAGCCCGCCGCCGACCAGCGCGACCAAGCCGATTGCGGTGAACGTGATCGGCAGCACCCGCGACCACAGCGCCAGCCGGTCACGTTCGTCGCGGGCGGTGTTGACCTGGGTCTCGACCGTGTCTTCGTTGGAGGTGACCTTGTAGTCGGCCAGGGTTACCTCTGGCTTCATCGCCTCACGGGCGAAGTAGTGGTTGGCGTGCACGGTCTGTTTGACGATGGTGCCCGTGACCGGGTCCACCCAGAAGGTGCGCTGCGCCGCGTAGTAGCGGGTCATCGTGATCTCTTCGTCCGGCTCTCCCGGAACACCCCACATCGCGGCGGTCGTGGTGACCTTGCCGTCTTCGTCGCCGGCGTACAGCGACGGGTACTTGACCGGTGCGACCAGCTTGCCTTCGGAGTTGTAGCCGATGTTCTGGGTGAACCGGTAGGTGGTCAGGCCGTTGACGTCCTCTTCGCTGTCATAGTTGGCGTCGAACGGCTTCTGCGCGATCGGATCGAAGTAGGGGTAGGACTTCTTCTCGGTGTGGAACGGGAAGCGGTAGGACAAGCCCTCGTGCCGCAGCGGGATAGCGGTTGGCGGGCTTTCGTCGCCGAAGCCACGCGGTTTCTGGACCGTTCCCCCGGTGTGGGTGTCGTCGGAGATGGCCATCGCCGTGTGCCGGTTGAGGGTGACCGTGTCCACGATCGCCAGCAGCAGACCGGTGTCCTTCTGCTTGTCGGTACGCCGGACCGAGGTTCCGACCTGCAGGGTGACCACATCGGCATTGGCCGGTGACTCGACCGTGATCTGCTGTTGGGACACCAACGGCACGTTCTGGTTGATGACGATGTGGTCGGTGGCCAGCGAGGCCGAGTCGAGCGCCGATCCCTTGCCTTCGCTGATCAGGGTGGCATCGATATCGAGCGGGATTTTGGTGATCTTGCTGCTGGTATAGGTCGACAGCAGCAGCGCGGCGATCAGGAGAGCGGACCCGAGTCCGATCGTTCCCAATGCGGCGATCCGCAACATGACTGCTCGGTTCACGTTGCTGTGACCTCCTTCTGGACCAAAGACTCGTTGGCCGCGACCTGTTCCCACCCGAATAAGAAGGCAGTCAAACCCGTTTGACCCTAACAGCAGAACGTATGGTCCCGGTGTGCGAACCTGCCCCAACTTTGCCGGTGTACCCGATTCGGCCGCCAGTCGATGACGGGCAGACTGTGATGGTGACCGACGGCCAGCAGGTGGGGGGGACACGCAGCTTTCTGCCTCCCGTGGAGGGCATGCGTGCCTGCGCGGCAATGGGGGTGGTCGTCACCCATGTCGCCTTCCAGACCGGCCACTCCAGTGGAGTCGCCGGCCGGCTGTTCGGCCGCTTCGATCTGGCGGTGGCGGTGTTCTTCGCGCTGTCGGGATTTCTGTTGTGGCGGGGGCACGCTGCGGCCGCTCGGGGCGGATCACCGCGTCCCCGCACGGGTCACTATCCGCGGTCGCGGGCGGTCCGGATCATGCCTGCCTACGTGGTCGCGGTGGTTGTGATCTTGTCCCTGCTGCCGGATTCGGACCACGCGAGTTTGACCGTGTGGCTGGCGAACTTGACCCTTACCCAGATCTACGTGCCATTGACGCTGACCGGGGGCCTCACCCAGATGTGGAGCCTGTCCGTCGAGGTCGGCTTCTACTTGGCATTGCCGCTGCTCGCGTTCCTGGCCCGCCGTGTGCCAGTCGGGGCCCGGGTGCCCGTCATCGCCGCCGCGGCCGCGCTCAGTCTGGCCTGGGTGTGGTTGCCGGTGGCCGCCGGTTTCGGGATGAACCCGCTGAACTGGCCGCCGGCCTTCTTCTCTTGGTTCGCCGCCGGCATGTTGCTGGCCGAGTGGGTGCACAGCCCGATCGGGCTGGTACACCGGTTGGCGCGCCACCGCGTGCTGATCGGTGTGGTGGCGGTGCTGGCGTATCTGGTGGCGGCATCACCGCTGGCCGGTCCGGCCGGCCTGGTCCAGGGCTCGGCGACGCAATTCGCGGTGAAGACCGCGATGGGTGCCGTGGTGGCGTTCGCGCTGGTGGCCCCGTTGGTGCTGGACCGGCCCGGCACGCCCCACCGGCTACTGGGCAGCACCACCATGGTGACCCTGGGGCGCTGGTCTTACGGGCTGTTCATCTGGCACCTGGCCGCCCTGGACATGGTGTTCCCGGTGATCGGCACCTTTGCGTTCACCGGACGGATGCCGACGGTGCTGGTGCTGACGTTGATCTTTGGCTTCGCGATCGCCGCCGTCAGCTATGCGCTGGTCGAGTCACCCTGTCGAGAAGCATTGCGCCGCTGGGAGAAACGGACCGAGCACAGCGCCGGGCAGGACATCGACCGGGAAGCGGACGCGATCGCGCCCTGAGCGCCGCACAGCTACGGCGACCCGTTCATCCCGTCCAGTCCGAACAGGAAGCCACCCGTGCCCGCGGTGCCGCCGACACCAGCGGTAGCCCCGGTCCCGCCGTTGCCGCCGTTGCCGCCGTCGCCGATCAACAGGGCGCTGCCGCCATCGCCGCCCTTACCGCCGGTGCCGGAGAAGCTCTGGCCCCCGGCCCCGCCGGTGCCGCCGCTGCCGATCAGCCCCGCGTTACCGGCGGCTCCTCCCGCACCGGCGAGACTGGCAAGGGAATTTCCACCATCGCCGCCGTCGCCGCCATTGCCGAGCAGCATCGCGCCGGCAGCCCCGGCCCCGCCCTTGCCGCCGACATTTCCGATTCCGCCATGCCCGCCGGAACCCCCGTTCCCGCCGAGCAGGGCGGCGGCCCCGCCCTCCCCGCCGGAGCCCCCGAAGGTGACGCCGGCGCCGGCGTTTCCGGCGTCCCCACCGGTGCCTCCGCTGCCGAACAGTGTGGCGGCCGCTCCGCCGGCCCCGCCGTTGCCGAACATCGCGCCCCCTTGTCCGCCGGCCCCGCCGGTCCCGCCGCTTCCGCCGACCCCGCCGGTGCCGAACAGGAGTGCGGAGGAGCCGCCGGTTCCCCCGGATCCGCCGGTGGCGGCACCGGATCCGCCCGATCCGCCGGCCCCGCCATTGCCGAACAGCGCGCCGGCGTCGCCGCCGCTGCCGCCACCGCCCGCGGTGGTGCTGCCCGATCCGCCGCCGCCGCCGGCCCCGCCATTGCCCAATAGCGTGCCGGCGCTCCCGCCGCTTCCTCCGGTCCCGCCGCCGCTGCCGCCGCTGCCGCCGTGTCCGCCCGCTCCGCCATCGCCGATCAGCCCGGCGACTCCGGCGCCGCCGGGCAGGAAGCCGCCGCTGCCGCCGCTACCGGTTGTGCCGTGCCCGCCGCTACCGCCGTCGCCGCCCCCAACGAAGAACACGCTGCCGTTTCCGCCGTCCCCGCCCGCGCCCCCGCTGACTTGGCCGAGCCCGCCGGCTCCACCGTTCCCGCCGATGCCGGACAACGTGCCGCCGGCCCCGCCGGTGCCGCCGTTACCCCCGGTTCCGAACATGGCGCCTTGAGCGAGCCCGCCGTCGCCGCCGGCTCCGCCGGTGCCGAACAGCAGGCCACCGGCCCCGCCGGACCCGCCGTCACCCCCGGTGAAGGCGTTGCTGCCGCCGCCGGCGCCGCCGGCGCCGCCAGTGCCGAACAGCAGGCCACCGGCCCCGCCGGTCCCGCCGACGCCCCCACTGGTCATTAGGCCGCCGCCGAACCCGCCAGTGCCGCCGGCTCCGCCCGAGCCGGCGCTGGTGCCTCCGATGCCGCCAGCTCCGCCATTGCCGTACAGCAGGGCTCCCGCCCCGCCGGAGCCCCCCGCGGCATTGTTCCTACCGGCTCCACCAGCGCCGCCGTTGCCAACGAATCCGGCGGCGCCGCCGTCACCGCCCTTGCTGCCGGCCGCTCCGGAGCCACCCGCGCCGCCGTTGCCGTACAAGATGCCGCCGTCGTCCCCGTTTGCGCCGGATCCCGGGGCCGCATTGGCGCCGTTGCCGATCAGCGGGCGTCCCAGCAGCGCTTGGGTGGGCGCATTGATCGCGTCGAGCAGGATCTGTTGGACGCTGGTGGCCTCGGCACCCGCATACGACGTCGCACCGGAGGTAACGGCGCGCACGAACTGGTCGTGAAAGGCCTCGACCTGCACGCTGAACGCCTGGTAGTCCCGCGCGTAGGCGCCGAAAAATGATGAGGCGGCCGCCGAAACATCATCGGCGCCGGCGGCCAACGCCGCGGCAGTGGGGCCTGCCGCGGCGGCATTGGCCGTGCTGATCGTCGATCCGACACCGGCCAGGTTCGTGGCTGCCGCAGTCAGCTCTTCAGGGATGACGGAAACGAACGACATGAGCCAGTCCTCTCGTCAGCTCACCGGCCGCCGCCTGGTCAGTGGGTCGAGGAATCAGTCAGGAATACAGCGTATCGCGATCTGGTGGGCGCGATGGGCAGTTCATCCAACGTTGACGCGCTGATAGTCGGGCATGTCGTCACCGCCGGCCGGACCTGGGGCCCGAACGCTGATACCCCAGTGGAACGCGCCAACCGCTCCCGGCCCTGCCCGCCGCCGCGGCGGGTTGAAGCGGCTCCCCTGGTGAGGGAGGCAGCGGCAAGTTCAACGGCTTGTTGACTCCATTGAATGGCGGTGGTTTGCAGCTATCGGACAGCGACCCGCAGCAGACCCGGCTCCATCCCCGGAAAGTGTGACGGCGGGCTCAGGGGCACCCATCGTAGGCCGAGCCATCGTGCAGCCTCGTAATCAGACCACCTGGCCCGGGCCGTGCGACGCAACTTCGTGCCTACGCCACCATCACAAATCGGTGGGATTTCGGGCTCCGGTTGGAACTTTGTCGTCGGAAGTCGCTCGATTGCTGGACTGGCCAAAACTTGGTTCCCACCATCGTGGCAGTCGACACCCTCGTACGTCAGGTGCCGGTCGTACGATCGACTCGATGACAAGCTCATCCGAGTTAGTGGCGGTCGATCTGACCGAGAGGGAACGCGAGTTCATTCAACAGGTCCTGCAACAGTGGGGAGGGGCAGCATCTGGTGCACCGTTTCCGTTTCAGATGCTGGGGCTGTCGACGTGGGAGGAGTTCGGAGAACTCACTCTTCGCCTTCAGCGTGCTGTGCAAGGTGATGAGCCGCTGACCAATCTGGACTGGGCGCGAGTGTTGTTTCTAACTGAAATCACCTGGCCCAGCGGACTTGTCGGTGCTGGACTGGACTTTGCGATCGTCACCGGGTTCTCTGACAGCGAGGCGATTGGCCTACTGCGCGGTCTGCAGCGGCGCCGCAAAATCGGCGGTCGCGAGCGCGCCAAGCTTTTATTCCCAAATGGCGGGAGGACCCGTAGCGCCGAGGAAATCGAGAATATCGAGCGGTGGGGGGAAGAAATACGTAGCGAGCAGCGGGGGCGACAGTACCCTCCTGGGCTGTGATCCGCTCTGACGGAGAGCCTCTGGCAGAGAGCAATGTGGGAGACACCCGAGATTGCCCCTAATCCGTTGTTCTTACTTGAGTCGGGCGAAGCGCATCTGGCGGCGGTTGTAGTTCGTTCGGGTCCACGTAGCGGCGCGGTTCGTTGACTACTGGCGGGGTGTGGTCGATCCACGCCGGGTCCGGCGGTGGAGGGGTGTAGCGGTGGTCCTCGGGAAGCTTGGCGAGACGTGCGGGGAGGTTTGTAAGTGGATCACCTGCCCACCAGATCCGGTCGGGATTCTCGCCGGGCTCTCGGGAGTGCGCCCCTGGCCAGTTCTCTTCGAGATCGAGCAGGTAATAGTACAGGGCAGGATTGTCGGCCTCGTTCCACGGGGACGGGTTGATCAACGATTCTCGGGTGTCGCGGGCCAAGCCCCAGGTGCGATCCGATGGCGGCGCGGTGTAAACCAAGTGCATCACCGCGCCGGCTGTCCACGCGTGCGACACAAGGAACGTGCAACGTCCCGGCCGCGGGTAGGCGGCAGCATTGGCGTTGCCTACCTCTATGTGGTGAAGCAGCTCGTCGAGGACCCTGGCTGCAAAGTCGCACTCTGCGTCGGTCGGGGGCGGCTGGCTCGGTGAGGATTCAGTTGATGGGTGCATAGTTGTTCACCCATGGCGGTGTCAGAGTCCAGTTCTTTTGTACTTCAACGACTCCGCTGCCCCCAGGGAGGGGAAACATCGTGATCATTCCTTTCTGCCCGCCACCGGGTACGTCGTAGCTGGGGTTAGTGTTCGCCACGATTCTCATCGTCAGACTCTCGCCGGTGTCGGTGTAACTGGGTAAACCGAGAAAGCCCGACGTGCAATGGGCCTTGTTGATCGGCACCTCATAGACCAGAGAACCACCTTGATTTCTTATCGGACGAGAATGCGAGATCAGGTCCTTGAACACGTTCGGGTTGATCAGCCCGTGCTTCCAGTAGATCTTGTCCCAACCGAAGCCTTTGTCGTTAGCTGCGTTGTAGTAGCCGCGTCTGAGCACAACATGGTGTCAATGGCCAAGTTGAAGTATCCGCTGGTGGCCAGATAGAAGTATCCACCCCGGGCGGTAGTTCCTAGGTTGGTGTGGGTTGCTCCTTCCGGTGCTGGGCGTCCTTCATGCGGTAGGAGTCGCCGTCGGTGATGACGAGGGTGGCGTGGTGTAGCAGGCGGTTGAGGATGCTGACTGCGGTGGTCTGCTCGGGCAGGAACCGGCCCCATTGTTCGAAGGGCCAGTGTGACCCGATGGCCAGGCTGCGGCGTTCGTAGGCGCCGGCGACCAAGCGGAACAGCAGTTGGGTACCGGTGTCATCGAGTGGGGCGAAGCCGAGTTCGTCCAAGATGATCAGGTCGACCCGCAGCAGCGATTCGATGATCTTGCCGACGGTGTTGTCGGCCAGGCCGCGGTAGAGGGTCTCGACGAGATCAGCGGCGGTGAAGTAGCGGACCCTGAGCCCGGCGTGGATCGCCGCGGTCCCCAACCCGATCAGGGTGTGGGATTTGCCGGTGCCGGCCGGGCCGATGATCGCCAGGTTCTGTTGGGCCCGTATCCATTCCAGACTTGACAGGTAGTCGAAAACCTTCGGCGGGATCGACGAGGCGGCCACGTCGAAGGACTCCAACGTTTTCGAGACGGGGAACGCGGCGGCCTTGAGCCGGTTGACGATGTTGGAGGCATCCCGGGCGGCCAGTTCGGTCTCGACGAGCGTGCGCAGCACTTCCTCAGGAGTCCAGCGTTGGGTCTTGGCGGTCAGCAAGACCTCGGTGCGCTGCGCCGCACCGCGGCCAACTTCAACCGCCGCAGCCCGGCATCCAGATCAGCGGCCAGCGGCGGCACCGACGGCGGCGCCACGGGTTCGACGGCAGTCGTTGGTGATGTCGTGGTCATGAGATCACCTCGTCATCGGCTCCGACGGGTCCGATCTTGTAGGCGTCCAGGGAACGCATCGGGGCGACCGGTAGGTCCAGAATCAGCGCATCCCCGGCAGGGCGGGGTTGTGGGGTTCCGGTGCCCGCGGCCAGGATGGAGCGCACGTCGGCGGCCCGGAACCGGCGAAACGCCACCGCCCGGTGCAGCGCCGCGATCAGCGCGTCGGTGCCGTGGGCGGCCCCCAGGGCGAGCAGGATCTCCAGCTCTGCGGCTAGGTCCTGTCTGCTAATTGCGGACGCGGTGGTAGGTGATGATGGCGGCCAGGGTGGCACCGCTGAGGTAGGTCAGGGCGTATTTGTCGTAGCGGGTGGCGACCGCGCGCCAGTGTTTGAGCCGGTTGAAGCTTCGCTCGACGGTGTTGCGGTGCTTGTAGATTCGGCCTGAGAACCCCGGAGGCCGTCCTCTGTTGCGGCCTTTGGCTTTGCGGCGGGTGATCTGGTCGCTGCGCTCGGGGATGGTATGGGCGATCTTGAGCCGGCGCAGCTGTGCCCGCGTCGAGTCATGGGAGTACGCCTTGTCCGCCAGCAGGCGATACGGGGCGTATGAGTTGCTGCACCGGGCGGCCAGCAGTGGCCAAAGCATCGGATTATCACCGGCTTGACCGGCCGACAGTGCCAGGGTGACCGGACTGCACAGCTGGTCGGTCAAGGCGTGGATCTTGGTAGTCAGCCCGCCGCGGGAATGCCCAATGGCGTGGTCATCGGGCTCATGGAGATATTTCTTGTAATTCGACAGATCCCCCTGTGCGGCGCCCGGGCGCGCTCCGGCTGCGTGTTGGTGGGCGCGCACACTGGTCGAATCGACCGACAACAGTGCGCCCAGGTCGGCGTCCTCGGCGTCGAGGTCAGAGGCGATCGCCGCGAAGATCCGCGCGTAGATGCCATCGACCGACCAGCGTAGATGCCTCTCGGCCACCGATTGCCAGGGACCGAAGTGCTCGGGCAGGTCACACCACGGAGATCCCGTACGGTAACGCCAGATAATGCCCTCCAGAGTACGTCGATGATCGTTCCACGGCCGGCCACGCCGCCGCCCCGCAGGCAACACCGCCACGATCAGCGACCACAAATCATCAGAAATCGCATGCGTCCGCATCACCCAAACAGCATCAGCCAAAACACCATTCACATTAAGCAGACACGCCCTAGTCGGCGGGAGCGAGCCGCTTGGCCGAGTAGGCCGCCGCCACATTGAGCAGCAGAACGATCATCACCGGCCACACCACATCGTGGAACTGGGCGAGGATGCCTAGCAGCGAACTCAACCCCACCAGGCACGCGCTGATGACGAGTCGCCCGAAGGCGATCAACGAGATTCTCAGCGTGGGATCGGCATTGTGGGCAATCCACAGTTGACCCGCGGTGAACACGCTTTGGTTGGCGATTGACGCCAATGCGATCACCAGGCTGATGGCCACCAGGTTGGGCCAGGATCCGGCCAGCTGAAACGCGATGGCGATCACTGCCGCGGCGATGCTGAGAATCGCACTGCCCGCAAACAAGCCGAACAGCCCAAATCTTTCGCGGATCCGATTCCACACTCGTATCCCACCCACGAGTCCGACACAGACGAACAAGACCAAGACGACGACGTTGTCGTGCTCGTCCCCGGGTATTGCGGCAACGCGGATGCTGTAGAACGAGCTCCCCAGCACGACCGATCCGAACAGCAGCTGAACTGCCAGGTAGCGGCGATACCAACTTTCGCGACGCAGGGCCGCCAGCCCGACGTGCACGACCTTGTTCAGCCCCGGGGCCTTGTGCACGAGCGGGACGATCCGCTGCGGCAACCCCAGACAAATCAGCCCGGAGATTGCCATCGCCGCAGTGGCGGTCCACAGCAGGCGGATGTTGTTGGTCAAGTGGTCTTCATGGGGCACGAAGGACAACGCCACGGTGACGATCGCCGTCAACGCCGCGCCGACGCCGGCTTCGGTGAGCAGCACCTGCGCCCTATCGGTTCCCGACGGCATCGCTGCCACCAAATCCGCGAACGCCACGAAGGAGAAGGCCGACACCGCCCCGATAAAGAGCACATTCACCAAGAACAGCGATCCGGTTTCGTTTCCGTCGCCCATGGTTGCGCCCATCGCATTGACGGCGGCCAGGACGGTCAGCCCGAACACAATAATGACCAATCGGCGGCGTCTCGGGACCGCGGCGAGCACGGCGGGCGCGAGCATATTTCCAATTTTCGCTCCGGCTGTGAACGCGGGAAAAATTAGTGCCGCCATCCACAATTCCGCGTGGAGTTCGGCCACCACAAACGGCAAAACGATGGGGACATTGCCAAGCTGAAGTGCCGTCCGGTAGAAGCCACTTTGCGTGATGACCAGCCACAGAACACGCTTGCTCAGGCCATCGATGCGTCCTTCCGGACGCGATGTTTCCACCACGTTCTGCTACCCGCCGGCCACCCGGGTCGCCCCCACGTCGGGCGCATTCGCAAACCAGCACGAATGGTCCGAGGGGCCCTTCCAGCGCATGGGTGACGCGATCAATCCGGCAACGCCCTCAGCCCCACCAATGATCGACGCAAAAGCATCCGAATCTGCAGTATCGGGGGCACCAGGAATCGAGTGGGCGAAGTCGCGGTCGATTCCCATCTGCACCTCCTGCACGGAAACGCAAAAAAAACAGGGTACTAATTAGTACCGCCGCGGCGCCAGGCATTCGTGTCCACAATTTGGCGGCCCACACCCGCACCCGCACCCGCACCCGCACGAAAAGGAAGCGACCCCCGCGCGCTACGCCGGCCCGAAAATGGTGCGCCGGATCATCACCGCCAGGTCAGGACCCGTGATTCCCCACCAGAACACGGCGGATCGTGTTCGAGAAGTTCGACTGGTCACACGCCCAGGCGACGAAACACACTTCGGTGAAATACGATCGGCGCCACCTGCGCGTCCACGGTGACCTCGCTGACCCGCAACACCACGATGGTGTGGTCCCCGGCGGGAATCAGCTGCTCAATGGCGCTTTCCAGCCACAAACTGGTGCCCTTGATGAAGACGGCACCGCTGTCGTTGCACACCGTCTCCAAACCGGCGAAGCGGTCCCCCGTCTTCGCGGCCAGCGTGCGCGCCGCCTCGTCATGAGCTTCGCCGAGCACGCTGATACCCAGCATGGGTGCGCCTTTGAGTTGGGGCCAGGTCGTCGAAACGTTCTGCACACAAAAAGAAACCAGCGGCGGATCCAGCGAGACGGGAACAAAGGTGCTGGCCGCGAGGCCTTCCCGCGCGCCATTGATCTCCGCGGCGATCGCCACCACACCGGATGGAAAGTGGCCAAACGCTTCGCGCAGCGACGATGGTGTCAGGTTGCTCTGTGGATTCACCAGACTTCAAGCGCCCCTTGAGCCGAGGACAATTTCTGGTCACCGACCCTACTCGCCGGATACCCGCGGGCAGTGGCCAGATCGGGATGACCGGGAATCGGGCTGTCCAGACCTGGCGGCGCGAGTCCGCACCCCCAACTGAGCCCGCCGCCCCGATCGGGGGAGCCGAATTAGGCATGAATCGCTGACCGACACCAATAAACGGGTCGCGCGCACCGCCTCCGAGGAAATAGCACAAACGCAGTGCGTGGGCGGCCACGCGGCGGCCATTACGCAGGCCCGGTCGGCCCGCAGATCCGCCATTCGACCCCGTGGTGACGCGCCCCACATCCGCCATGCTGCCGCCATCACAGCAGCTAGAGGCCACCGCCGGTGGATCGGAAACCATGATCCCAACCGGTTGGTTGGGTTGGTCGTGCAATGTAGCTCACATCAACTTGCAAACAAGTATCAAACCGACATATTTTATCAATGTTACTGGTGGGTAACTTAGAACGTAGTACCCAACCATCATGTGGCATTCTTCAACGAGGAGGACCGTAGTGAGCCACTACAAGAGCAACGTCCGTGACCAGGTATTCAACCTCTTCGAGGTGCTGGGCGTTGACAAGGCTTTGGGCGAAGGTCAGTTCAGCGATCTGGACACCGACACCGCCCGCGAAATGCTGACCGAGATCAGCCGGCTGGCCGAAGGCCCGGTCGCCGCGTCGTTCATCGAGGGTGACCGCAACCCGCCGGTTTTCGACCCGAAGACCCACACGGTGACTCTGCCGGAGTCTTTCAAGGACTCGGTGCGTGCCGTCATCGAAGCCGGTTGGGACAAGGCCGGCCTGGACGAGGAACTCGGCGGCATGCCGATGCCCCGGGCCCTGATGTGGGCGCTTCACGAGCACCTTCTCGGCGCCAACCCGGCGGTGTGGATGTACTCCGGCGGCGCTGGGTTCGCCCAGATCATGTACCACCTCGGTACCGAGGAGCAGAAGAAGTGGGCCGTGATGGCCAGCGAGCGCGGCTGGGGTTCGACGATGGTGCTCACCGAGCCGGACGCCGGCTCGGACGTGGGCGCCGGGCGGACCAAGGCCGTCGAGCAGGCCGACGGTTCCTGGCACATCGACGGGGTCAAGCGGTTCATCACCTCGGGTGACTCCGACGACCTGTTCGAGAACATCTTCCACTTGGTGCTGGCCCGCCCCGAGGGCGCCGGTCCGGGCACCAAGGGGCTGTCGCTGTTCTTCGTGCCCAAGTTCCTGTTCGACTTCGAGACCGGCGAGCTGGGCGAGCGCAACGGCGTATTCGTCACCAACGTCGAGCACAAGATGGGCCTGAAGGTATCCGCGACCTGCGAGCTGTCGCTTGGCCAGCACGGCGTGCCGGCCAAGGGCTGGCTGATCGGGGAGGTACACGAGGGCATCGCGCAAATGTTCGAGGTCATCGAGCAGGCCCGCATGATGGTCGGCACCAAGGCGATCGCCACGCTGTCGACCGGCTACCTCAACGCACTCGAGTACGCCAAGTCCCGCGTACAAGGCGCCGACCTGACCCAGATGACCGACAAGACGGCACCCCGGGTCACCATCACCCATCACCCCGACGTGCGTCGTTCGTTGATGACCCAGAAGGCATACGCCGAGGGCCTGCGTGCGCTGTACCTCTACACCGCCACCTTCCAGGACACCGCGGTCGCCGAGGCCGCGCACGGTGTGGACGCCAAGCTGGCGGTCAAGATCAACGACCTGCTGCTGCCGGTGGTCAAGGGTGTCGGCTCCGAGCAGGCGTACGCCAAGCTCACCGAGAGCCTGCAGACCCTCGGTGGGTCCGGCTTCCTGCAGGACTACCCGATCGAGCAGTACATCCGGGACGCCAAGATCGACTCCCTGTACGAAGGCACCACCGCCATCCAGGCTCAGGACTTCTTCTTCCGCAAGATCGTCCGCGACAAGGGTGTGGCGCTGGCCCACGTTTCCGGCCAGATCCAAGAGTTCGTCGACAGCGAGACCGGCAACGGCCGTTTGAAGACCGAACGCGCACTGCTGGCCAAGGCGCTCACCGACGTGCAGGCAATGGCAGCGACCCTGACCGGCTACTTGATGGCCGCGCAGCAGGACATCAACAGCCTCTACAAGGTCGGCCTGGGTTCGGTGCGCTTCCTGATGAGTGTCGGCGACCTGGTCATCGCCTGGTTGCTGCAGCGTCAGGCAGCCGTGGCCGTCGCGGCACTCGACGAGGGCGCTACCGGCGACGAGGGGTCGTTCTACGAGGGCAAGGTGGCGGTGGCGTCGTTCTTCGCCAAGAACTTCCTGCCACTGCTGACCAGCACCCGCGAGGTGATCGACACGCTGGACAACGACATCATGGAGCTCGACGAAGCCGCCTTCTAGAGCACCCCGATCAACAGTTGAGCCCCCGTTCCAGGAACGGGGGCTCAACTATTTTCTCAACCAAAAAGACCGCCGCTGGCTCCCCTCGTTCCAGCGGCGGCCCTTTTCGTACGCCCGTCAATACCGATGACCGGCGGTCGATCTAACAGATTGCCCCGCGTTGCGGTCGGGGTCGGGGGTCAGACCACAACACGGGGCTTTCCAATCAGTTAGATACCCATCAGATGGGGTTACAAACCGCGGGCACCGAAGTTCCGCCGAGCGGCCGGCGTTAACTGGGGGTTCAGGCCTCCAGGATTGCGGCCACGCCCTGACCGCCGGCAGCGCAGATCGAGATCAGCGCGCGCACGGGCTGGGCCGATCCCTTGCGCTCGGCCTTCTTCTCGGCCAGCTGCTTGGCGGTCTGCGCGAGTATCCGTCCGCCGGTTGCCGCGAAGGGGTGCCCGGCGGCCAACGATGAACCGTTGACGTTGAGCTTGGACCGGTCGATCGAACCAAGCGCGGCGTCCAGTCCCAGGCGCTGCTTGCAGTACTCCTCGGACTCCCACGCCTGCAGGTGCGCCAACACCACCGAGGCGAAGGCCTCGTGGATCTCGTAGAAGTCGAAGTCTTGCAGCGTCAACCCGTTGCGGGCCAGCAGTCGCGGCACGGCGTAGGTGGGCGCCATCAACAGACCGTCGTTGCCGTTGACGTAGTCCACCGCGGCCGTCTCGGCGTCCACGAGGTAGGCCAGCGGCGACAACGAATGCTCCTGCGCCCATTGCTCGCTGGACAGCAACGCAACCGAGGCACCGTCGGTCAGCGGAGTCGAGTTGCCCGCCGTCATGGTGGCGTCGCCGGCCTTGACGCCGAATACCGGGCGCAGCGAGGCGAGCTTCTGGACGCTCGAGTTGGGGCGCAGGTTGTCGTCGCGGTACAGGCCCAAAAATGGCGTCACCAGGTCGTCGAAGAATCCGCGGTCGTAGGCGTCGGCCATGTTGCGATGACTGGCCGCGGCCAGTTCGTCCTGGTGAACGCGTTTGATACCCATCTGCTTGGCGGTGATGGCGGCGTGATCGCCCATCGACAGCCCGGTCCGGGGCTCGCTGTTGGCCGGGATCTCGACTCCCAGATTGGCCGGCAGCCCACCCACCAGGCGCAGCCTGTGCACGTTGGACTTGGCCCGACGCAGCCGCAGCAGAGTGCGGCGCAGGTCCTCACCCAGCCCGATCGGCGGGTCCGAGGTGGTGTCCACGCCGCCGGCCGCCGCAACCTCATAACGTCCGGCGGCGATCCCGTCAGCGGCAGCGATCGCGGCCTGCAGGCCGGTCCCGCAGGCTTGCTGCAGGTCACACGCCGCGGTGTACGGGGACAGCTCTGATCCCAACACGCATTCGCGCATCAGGTTGAAGTCGCGGCTGTGCTTGAGCACGGCACCACCGACGACGGCGCCCAGCCGTTGCCCGCGCAGGTCGAACCGGTCCACCAGCCCGGCCAGCGCCGCGGTGAACATGTCCTGGTTGGACGCTTCGGCGTAAGCGCCGTCGGACCGGGCGAAGGGGATTCGATTACCCCCCAGGACGGCGACTCGCCGCTTGGTCTGGGCATTCTTCTCAGCAGCAGGGGCCACTTTTCTCTCCGTAGGTACTTGAGCTCTCGGTATGTACTTATGTACTTGAGCTTTGGGTTTTGGGGGATCGGCAGTCGGGGGCCATACTACCCACTGTTCTTACTCTGAAGTAAGTTCGTCCTCGATACGGTGGCTCCTACATCGCACACCCGACACGGAAGGCAGCTCAGTGGCACCCAAGCTCTCGTCCGATCTGTTCTCGCAGGTCGTCAACTCCGGCCCCGGAACGTTTGTGGCCAAGCAACTTGGTGTTCCGCAAGCCGAGACGCTGCGCCGTTACCGCCCGGGGGACCCGCCGCTGGCCGGTTCGCTGCTAATCGGGGGTGAGGGCCGGGTGGCCGAGCCGCTGCGCGCCGCCCTCGCCAAGGACTACGACCAGGTGAGCAATAACCTGGGCGGGCGCTGGGACGACTCGTTCGGTGGCCTTGTTTTCGACGCTACCGGCATTACCGACCCGGCCGGACTCAAAGGGCTGCACGACTTCTTCAAGCCCGTCCTGCGCAATCTGGGCGCCTCCGCGAGGGTGGTGGTGGTGGGCACCACACCCGACGCCATCGACAACAGTCATGAGCGGATCGCGCAGCGGGCGCTGGAGGGCTTCACCCGGTCGCTGGCCAAGGAATTGCGCCGGGGCAGCACCGCGGCGCTGGTCTACCTGTCGCCGCAGGCCAAACCGGCCGCCACCGGGCTGGAATCGACCGTGCGATTCATCTTGTCGGCGAAGTCGGCATATGTCGACGGCCAGGTCTTCTACGTGGGCGCGGCCGACTCCACACCGCCGGCCGACTGGGACCGGCCGCTAGAGGGCAAGGTCGCCATCGTGACCGGCGCCGCGCGCGGCATCGGGCAGACGATCGCCGAGGTGTTCGCCCGTGACGGCGCCAGCGTCGTCGCGATCGACGTGGAGTCCGCCGCAGACGCGCTGGCCGAGACGGCCGCAAGCGTCGGCGGCACCCCGCTGTGGCTGGATGTGACGGCCGACGACGCCGTGGACAAGATCACCGAGCATCTACGCGACCACCACGGCGGGAAGGCCGACATCCTGGTCAACAACGCCGGCATCACCCGAGACAAGTTGCTGGCCAACATGGACGACGCCCGCTGGGACTCGGTCATCGCCGTCAATCTGCTTGCCCCGCTGCGCCTCACCGAGGGCCTGGTCGGCAATGGCAGCATCGGTGCGGGTGGCCGGGTGATCGGGCTGTCCTCGATCGCCGGAATCGCGGGCAACCGTGGGCAGACCAACTACGGCGCCACCAAGGCCGGCATGATCGGCATCGCTCAGGCGCTGGCACCGAGCCTGGCCGAGAAGGACATCACGATCAACGCCGTCGCGCCGGGATTCATCGAGACCAAGATGACTGCCGCCATTCCGCTGGCCACCCGCGAGGTGGGACGCCGGCTGAACTCCTTGCTGCAGGGTGGACAGCCCGTCGATGTCGCCGAAGCCATCGCGTATTTCGCCAGCCCGGCATCAAACGCAGTGACCGGAAACGTCATTCGCGTCTGCGGCCAGGCCATGATCGGTGCCTGACCGCGAAGGGGAATCAAAGTGAACCAGCCAAGCGGCCTAAAAAATATGCTGCGCGCGGCGGCAGGGGCATTGCCCGTGGTGCCGCGTGGGGACGCGCTGCCCAACCGCACGGTCAGCGTCGAGGAACTTCCCATCGACCACACCAACGTGGCGGCCTATGCGGCGGTCACCGGCTTGCGGTACCGCAACAACGTGCCGCTGACCTACCCGTTCCTGCTGGCCTTTCCATCGGTGATGGCACTGGTCACCGGGTTTGACTTTCCCTTTGCCGCAATGGGATCGGTGCACACCCAGAACCACATCACGCAGTACCGGCCGATCGCGGTGACCGACACCGTCGGCGTCAAGGTGCACGCCGAGAACCTGCGAGAGCACCGCAAGGGCCTGATGGTCGACCTGGTGACCGACATCAACGTCGGCAACGAACTCGCCTGGCACCAGGTGACGACGTTCCTGCACCGGCAACGCACGAGCCTGTCCGGCGAACCCAAGCCGCCGCCGCAGAAGCAGCCCAAGCTGCCGCCGCCGGCAGCGGTGCTGCGGATCACGCCTGCCCAAATCCGCCGCTACGCGGCGGTCGGCGGCGATCACAACCCGATCCACACCAATTCGATCGCGGCGAAACTGTTTGGCTTCCCTACCGTTATTGCGCACGGGATCTTCAGCGCTGCAGCGGTATTGGCGAACATCGAAGCCAAGATCCCGGATGCGGTGCGGTATTCGGTCCGGTTCGGAAAGCCGGTGTTGCTGCCGGCCACCGCGGGCATCTATATCGACGAGGCCGACGCGGCCGACCCCGGCTGGGAAATTGCGTTGCGCAACATGTCCAAGGGCTACCCGCACCTGACCGCGACCATTAAGCGGCTCTAGGGCGGTGGGGCTCAGCCCGCCCGGTGGTCGCGCAGGGGCAGTCGACGCCACAGCACGAGCGTCTTGAGCCCGTGGGCGCCCACCGCGGTGACCAGAAAGACCACCAGCATCCAAATCGGTGGCCGGGCCAGCTCCCAGACGAAGATCGCCGCCCAGATGGGTGAGCCCTGAGTGACCGCGAGCACTCCGGCGGCAGCGGCCAGCGAGATCACCGGCCCATGCAGGTGGGTTCCGGCGACTGCGTCGATTGCCAGGACCAGCAATGATCCGGCGGCGGCGCCGGTGGCCAACGACGGCGTGAGCATGCCGCCCGCTCCCCCGACCCGCAAGAACAGCGCGGTGAGCAGCGGTTTGAGCACCAAGATCACGGCCGCGGCCGACAGCGTCATCCCGCTGGCAAGGCTGACCGTGAGGATGCTCTTGCCGTTGACGGGTAGCTCCGGCCACCAATGCGAACAGACGCCGATCGCCAGCCCGGCGGCGGCGAGGCCGGGGATCAACGTCCAGGACCGCACCAGGCTGGCCGGTCGCGCCGCGGCCATGATGCGATTGAAGGCAACACCCACCACGAAGGCCACCGGGGCCAACGCCAACGCATGTGCACTCAGTAGATACGTTGATTCCGCACTGGGCCAATCGAGTTCGGGCCGATCGTGGGTGACGAGCGAACCGATCGCGACGGCCAGGCTGGACGTGATCAACGCCGCACCGAGGGCCCGGATATTCCAGGTGTTCAACATGATCCGCAACGCGAAAAGCGCCCCTGCCAACGGGACGGCATAGACCGCCCCCAGCCCGGCCCCGGCCGCACAGGCCAGCAGAATCTCTCGATCTCCGGGTGACAGCCGCCTCAACCACGTAGTCGCGAAATCGCTTAACGCCGCCGCGAATTGACGTGGGGCGCCCTCTCGGCCCAGCGAAGCACCCGAGCCGACCAACACAACTTGCAGCAGCGCATCGATGCTCCAGGTCCGCCGCGGTATCCGGGCGTGATCGGCGATGGTTCCCGCCAGCGGCGGCACATCGGTTCTGCGGCGCAGTAACCACCAGCCCAGGCTCGCCAACGCTCCGCCAACCATCGGCCCCAGCGCCCGGCGAACGGGGCTGCTGCCAGTGATGCCTTCCAGCAGGGAGCCGAAAGCGTAGTGGTAGGTGAGGGGTTCGACGAAGCGCAGCACCACGGTGGTGGACAATCCGGCGACCCCGGCCAGCAGCCCGACAATGACTACCGCACAGAAGAAGTCGACATCGGGCCGGGATGCTCGCCTGAGGACGGACGCGAAGCGGCCCGAGGAGGAGGCGGGCAATATGGTCACCGCTCGCCGACGATGCGGGACGCGAAGCGACCCGAGGAGGAGGCGGGCAATATGGTCACCGCCCGAATCTAGCCCGCGGCGAAGTTCGAGCCGATCTCCCGATCCGACGGCGCGCCCTTGAGGCCGCGCCAGAAGAGATCGATCATCATCTCGGCCGCCTCGTCGACATCGGTGTCACCAGCGCTGAGCCGGTTGGCCACGGCCTCGCCCGCGCCCACCAGGGCGGCCGCCATCATGTCGATTTCGGCGTCGGAGCGCGGGCTCCGGGTGCCGGCGCGCAGCATCCCGGCCACCAGTTCGACGATCTGCTCGCGCCCCTCCCGCACCGTCTGAGCGAAGGCCTGTGAGCTGACCGCCTGGGTATACATCACGATCCACGACGCCTGGTTTTGGTCGATATAGCGCAGGAAGGACACGATGGCGTTGCGCAACAGGTCCTTGGGGCTCTGACTCAAGTCGATGTCGGCGCGCACCGCATCGATGAACCGGCTCATCTCACGGTTCAGGCAGGCGCCGAACAAATCTTCCTTCGAGCCGTAGTACAGGTAGAGCATCGGCTTGGAGATCTGCGCCGCGGCGGCAATCGTGTCCATCGAGGTCTCGTGGTACCCGTTAGCCGAGAACATCTGCACGGCCGCATCAAGCATCTGCTGCTCACGGATGGCGCGCGGTAGCCGCTTGGTGCCACCTGCCATTGCTATCCCCTTTTTGGCCCTTTCTTGGCCTCACTAGCCGGTCTATCTGACCCTAGAGTAGGCAATAACCGCCTCGCCGGACACCCGCTAGTGCCCACAGCTGGCGATGACGTTCTTCATCCGCGCCACCCGGACCAATGATGCGTCGACCTCCGACATCTGCAGCTCACCGGCGGCCAGCGCCTGTTCCAACCGATCCAGCACGGCGGGCACCTCTTCAGTACTTACCCACAATGCGATGTCGGTACCGGCCTGCAAGCTGCGCAGCACCGCCTCGGTCACGCCGTAGCGGTCGGAGATCGCGGCCATGCTGGATAGGTCGTCACTGAAGATCGGGCCATCGAACGGCGGTCCGCCATAACCGGTGCCGTTACGCAGCAGGTCCACCGCGTTCTTGCTGAGACTGGCCGGCTCGTCGCCGGTCAGACCCGGGACCTGGAGGTGGCCGAGCATCACCGCCACCGGGGTTTGGGTCACCAGCGTCCGATAGGGCACCAGATCGCTGTCCTGCAAGTCACTCAGCGGCGGCGTAACGACCCCGCCGGTGTGCGAATCACCCGAGGCACGCCCGTGCCCGGGGAAGTGTTTGAGCACCGGCAACAGCCCGGCGTCGCGCAAGCCGCGCGCGTAGGCACCGGCATATTCGGTGACCGTCTCCGGGTTAGAACCAAACGACCGGTCCCCGATCACGGTGTCGTCCGGGGCATCGGTGACATCAACCACCGGCGCCAGGTCAACGGTGATGCCCAGCTCCTTCATCTTGCGGCCCCGCTGCAGCGCCACGCCGTAGACCTGGTCAACGGTGTCGGTGCGGGCCAGCTCCCGCGCCGAGGGCCCCCGGCCTCCGAGCAATGACTTCAGCCGGGACACCCGGCCGCCTTCTTCGTCGACGCTCACCGCCACCGGCAGCGGGCCGGAACCGGCAACGATGTCCTTCAGCACACCGTTGGTCAAGATCGACAAATCGGTGTCGCTACCGATGAGGATCCCGCCCACGCGGTAGTTGGTGACCACGGCCCTGGCGTCATCGCCATCGCGGACGCCGACCATGAGCAACTGGGCCAGTTTGTCTCGAACGTTGGGCATCGCCGCCGGCACGGCCGCGGGGTCAGCACAAATCCGGGGGGCCGCAGCGGCCATCGGGGTCGAGCTGGTGGCTGACGGGCTAGCGCCCGCCGAGGTCGTGGTCGAGGAGGATCCGGTGCGTGTTCCGCCGTGGCTGCAGGCCGCCACCAGCGCTGACGCGGCGGCAAGTACCGCCAGTGTGCGCGGAAAAGCCATCCGGACATGCTGTCACGCTGTGTTTCATCGCGGGCCCGGGGGGCAACCCCTGTTACGTTTTCGACCGACCCCGTACCGAAGTGGGGCTAGAGGGACGAGCGGTATGCCCGGGTTCACCCTGGCCGCGGCGGCCAGCATCGCGGCCGGCCTGTCGATCGGTGCCGCGGCCACCGTTGGCCTAACCCTCGTGGTGCACAGCGGCAGCACGGTCTCCACCGGTGTGCCGTCGGATCCCGCAGCGCCCACCCTCGTGGAGTACGGGGACCGTTGCCTGCATGACTACTGCCCACCCCCATGCGGTGAGACGACACCGTGTTTGAACAGTCAACAACGCCCGGCCGATCGCTCCCGGCAGCCATGAGCGCTTGTTCTGCTAGGTTGACGGCTAGGTTTTTCTAGCCACGACCCCACGCCTCAAGGAGCCATTCGATGAACCGGATCGTCGCGCCTGCCGCCGCGAGCGTGGTGGTTGGTCTGTTGCTGGGCGCGGCCGCAATCTTCGGGATCACCGTGATGGTGCAGCAGGACACGAAACCGCCACTTCCCGGGGGCGATCCGTCGTCGTCAGTGCTCAACCGGGTCGAGTACGGCAACCGTAGCTAGTCCGGCGGCGCAGGCCCCCGAGGCCGGAGCTGCACAAACGGCAGGTCGCCCGCCGGTCACACCGCTTTCGCGCCGATGGCTGCTGCTGGTGGCAGCCGTCTCGTTGGCGCTGACATTCGCCCAATCCCCCGGGCGCGTCTCCCCCGACACCAAGCTCGATCTCACCGCCAATCCGCTGCGGTTCCTGGCCCGCGCAACCAGCCTGTGGAACAGCGAACTCCCGTTCGGCCAATCCCAGAACCAGGCGTACGGCTACATGTTTCCGCACGGCACGTTCTTCCTGGTCGGACACCTGCTGCAGATACCCGGGTGGATTACCCAACGGCTGTGGTGGGCGCTGCTGCTGACAATCGGTTTCTGGGGGTTGCTGCGGGTTGCCGAGGCGCTGGGCATCGGTAGCCCGACCTCGCGCATCATCGCGGCCGCGGCATTCGCGCTGTCGCCCCGGGTGCTGACCACCCTGGGCTCGATCTCGTCGGAAACCCTGCCGATGATGCTGGCGCCTTGGGTGCTGCTGCCCACGATCTTGGCCCTGCGGGCGACATCGGAGCGACCACTACGAACGCTGGCCGCCCAGGCCGGGTTGGCGGTCGCGTTGATGGGCGCGGTGAATGCCATCGCGACGTTGGCGGGTTGTCTACCCGCGATGATCTGGCTGGCCTGCCATCGGCCCAATCGGCGGTGGTGGCGCTACACCGCATGGTTCATGTTGGCGCTGCTCCTGGCGACGCTGTGGTGGCTGGTCGCATTGACCCAACTGCGTGGTGCCAGCCCGCCGTTCTTGGACTTCATCGAATCCTCCGGTGTGACGACCCAGTGGTCTTCGCTGGTCGAGATGCTGCGCGGCACCGACAGCTGGACTCCGTTCGTGGCGCCCAACGCCACCGCCGGCGCACCGCTGGTGACCGGGTCCGTCGCGATACTGGGTACCTGCCTGGTGGCGGCCGCGGGACTGGCCGGTCTGGTGAGCCGGGAGATGCCGGCCCGGGGCCGGCTGGTGAAGATGCTGCTGGTGGGGGTGGTCCTGCTGGCCGTCGGTTATAGCGGTGGCCTGGGTTCGCCACTCGCCCATCAAGTCCAGGCGTTTCTCGACGCCGAGGGCACACCGCTGCGCAACGTGCACAAGTTGGGGCCGGTGATTCGGCTGCCACTGGTGCTGGGCCTCGCGGAGCTGCTGGGGCGCATTCCGCTGCCCGGCAGCGCACCGAAGCCGGTGTGGCTGGGCGCATTCGCCCACCCCGAACGGGACAAACGGGTCGCGGCGGGAATCGTCGCGCTGACGGCGCTGCTGGTCAGCACCTCGCTGGCATGGACGGGCCGGCTCACCCCGCCCGGCACGTTCACCGCGATACCTGCGTACTGGCACCAGGCCGCCGACTGGCTCAGCGAGCACAACACCGGCGCTCCGGCGCCGGGGCGGGTGCTGGTGGTCCCGGGCGCGCCGTTCGCCACCCAGGTCTGGGGCACCAGCCATGACGAAGTGCTGCAGGTTTTGGGCGCGAGTCCATGGGGTGTGCGCGACTCCATTCCGCTGACCCCGCCGCAAACCATCCGCGCCCTGGATTCGGTGCAGCGCCTGATCGCGTCCGGACGCCCCTCGGTGGGGCTGGCCGATAGCCTTGCCCGCCAGGGAATCTCATATCTGGTGCTACGCAACGACCTGGATCCCGAATCGTCCCGGTCGACCCGTCCGATCCTGGCGCATCGCGCCATCACGGGATCACCGCGACTGCAGAAGGTGGCCGAGTTCGGGGAACCGGTGGGGCCGGGTTCGCTGGCGGGTTTCGTCAACGACAGCGGACTGCGGCCCCGGTATTCCGCCATCGAGATATTCCGGGTGATCGACCAGGTGGGTGGCGCCGGCAATCCGGGCGCACCGTATTTCGCCGACACCGCGTCGCTGCCGCGCGTTGATGGCGGCCCCGAGGTGCTGCTGCGCCTCGACGAACGCCGACGGCTCTTGGGACAGACGGCGCTGGGCCCGGTGCTGCTGACCCAGGATGCTCGGGCCGCGCAGCTGCCGGTCCCCGTCGTCACGGTCACCGACACTCCGGTCGCACGGGAAACCGACTATGGCCGGGTCGATCAGCACTCCTCGGCGGTCCGGGCCCCGGGCGACGCCCGGCATACCTACAACCGGGTACCCGACTATCCGGTACCCGGCGCCGAGGTGGTTTACGGGGGGTGGACCGGCGGCCGCATCACCGTTTCGAGTTCGTCGTCGGACTCCACCGCCATGCCCGACGTCGCCCCGGGGGCCTCGGCGGCGGCCGCGGTCGACGGCGACCCGGCGACCGCGTGGGTGTCAAACGCGCTTCAAGCCGCGGTCGGGCAGTGGCTGCAGGTGGACTTCGACCATCCGGTGACCAACGCCGTCATCACATTGACGCCCAGCCCGACCGCCGTCGGCGCCCAGGTGCGCCGCATCCTGGTCGAGACCGTCAACGGCAGCACCACCCTGCGGTTCGACGACGCGGGAAAGCCCCTGACCGCGGCGCTGCCCTACGGGGAGACTCCGTGGGTGCGGATCACCGCGGCCGGTACCGATGACGGATCCCCCGGGGTGCAGTTCGGCATCACCGACCTGACGATCACCCAATACGACGCATCCGGATTCGCACACTCGGTCCAGTTGCGCCATACCGTTTTGGTGCCAGGGCCCCCACCGGGCGCGGAAATCGCACGCTGGGACCTGGGATCGGAACTGTTGGGCCGGCCGGGTTGCGCCCCGGCACCGGACACGATGCGCTGTGCGGCGTCGATGGCTCTGGCGCCGGAAGAGCCGGTCAATCTGAGCCGCACGCTGACGGTGCCGCACCCGATGACGGTGACCCCGACGGTCTGGGTGCGACCACGTCAGGGCCCAAAGCTGGCCGATCTGATCGCCCAACCGGACACCACCCGCGCCCGCGGCGATTCCGACGGTCTGGAAGTCCTCGGCTCGGCGTATGCGGCCACCGATGGCGATCGGGCAACCTCGTGGACGGCGCCGCAGCGGATGGTACAGCGCAAAACGCCGCCGACGCTGACGCTCACCCTGCCGCGGCCCACCAAGGTGACCGGGCTGCGGGTGGCTCCCAGCCGGTCGGCACTGCCCGCCCATCCGACGATGGTGGCCGTCAACTTGGGCGACGGTCCGCAGATCCGGAGCCTGAGCCCCGACGGCGGGCCGCAGACCGTCTCGTTGCATCCGCGCGTCACCGGCACCGTCACCGTCAGCCTGCTCGACTGGGAAGACGTCATCGACCGCAACGCTCTGGGCTTCGACCAGCTCAAGCCCCCCGGGCTGGCCGAGCTGGTAGTGCTGGGTGCGGGCGGTCGCCCAATCGCGCCTGCCGATGCCGCACACAACCGCGCGCGCGAGGTCAGGATCGGCTGTGACCATGGCCCGGTCATCGCGGTGGCCGGCCGTTTCGTGCACATGTCGGTGCGAACCACGGTCGGCGCACTGTTGGACGACGAACCGATTCAGGCGCAGCCATGCGAGCCGGAGCCGATTGCGCTGCCGCCCGGCCAGCAAGAGCTGTTGATCAGCCCCGGCACCCAGTTCGTCGTCGACGGCGCCCAGCTGACGCCGCCGGCGGCTGGCGAATTACCCGGCGCCGCGGCGGTACCCGCGAAGACCGGCGCCTGGAGTGCGACTCGTCGCGAGGTGCGGGCCCCCGCGTCACAAACCCCCCGGGTGCTGGTCATCCCGGAAAGCATCAATCCGGGCTGGGTGGCCCGCACCGGCGCCGGAGCCCAGCTGACACCCGTCGCGGTCAACGGATGGCAGCAGGGTTGGGTAGTACCCGCCGGAGACCCGGGCACCATCACACTGAGCTTTGCCGCCAACTCGCTGTACCGCGCCGGCCTGGCGATCGGGTTGTCCTTGCTGCCCGTATTGGTTCTGCTCGTCCTGTGGCGGGCGCGCCGACGCGGTCCGGACGACCCACCGGCGCGGCCATGGACAACCGGGTGGGCGGCCGCGGTCGCGGCCCTGGCGGCCGGTGCGCTGATTGCCGGGCCCCTCGGAGCGGTGTTGGTGGGAGCCGCCCTCGGTGTCTGCTACGCTTTGCGCCGACGGGAGCGCCTGCGTGACCGACTCACCATCGCAACCAGTGCGGGTGGGCTGATCTTGGCCGGCGCGGCGCTATCCCGTCACCCCTGGCGCTCGGTGGACGGCTATTCCGGCCATTCCGCGATCGTGCAACTGCTGGCACTGATTTCGATCGCCGCATTGGTGGCGGCCACGGTGGCGCCAGGCCTTACGCGTGGGGAAAAGTGAGCGCTACGGGCCGATCTTCTGGACCGTGCCATCAAGTGCCATCAACCAGGTCTCCACATCGATACCCGGATGGCGCCTGAGCGCTTCCTGCCGAAAAGTGCCAAGGATTCGTTCGTGGGTGGCGGTCTCGATTTCCGGCGTGGAGATCGAATCCTCGCCGTAAGCGATCTGCACGGCGCCGCAATCGCGGTGATTGACCGCAATCACTCCGTCAATCGAGTGCAGCTCGATCGAGGCCGCGAGGTTATCCCAGAAGGTGTTGTGCCACGACTCCCAGTGCTGGGAAACGGCTCCGGCGGCAGCCCCGGCCAACGCAAACTGGCTGTACCGGTTGAGCAGACCGCGCTGCACCATGTACTCGTTGGTGGGGTGCACGAAGCGGGGGTCGATACACATCAGCAGCAACGCTTCGTAGCCCTCCGGCGGCGGGTCGGTTGTCGCGTTGCCCGGCGCGTTGGAAGCCAGCGCACCCAGCCCGAGAGTCCCGGCGCCAAGCGCTAGCAATCGCCGGCGCCCCAATTTCAAGCCAATGTGTTCAGCGCTGTTCACGTTCCCCTCCATCAACGATCAAACGACGCGGATGATGAAACCTAGCAAAGGGGTAACACCCCACATGCGCTGGCCTCGAGATGAGTCTGGCAACACCGCGGCCGCCGATCATGCCGTTGGCTGCCGCCGCCGCATGGGAGATACTTAGCCGATGGGCGGAGATGCTCACCCGCAGCAGGTGGAATTCCTTCGCGATGCGCGGCGGATTGCCATGGCGCACCGAGGATTCACCTCGTTCAGGTTTCCCATGAACAGCATGGGAGCGTTCCACGAGGCGGCCAAGATCGGGTTCCGGTACATCGAGACAGATGTTCGGGCCACCCGCGACGGCGTCGCAGTGATCCAGCATGACCGCAAGCTGGCACCCGAATCGGGAGTGGCCGGCGCGGTCGACCAGTTGACCTGGCCGGAGGTCAGCACCGCGGACCTAGGGGGCGGAGAACCGATCCCGACCCTCGAGGAGCTGCTCGTGGCGCTGCCGCAGATGCGGTTCAATATCGACATCAAAGCCGATTCGGCGGTCGAGCCGACGGTCGAGGTCATCGAGCGGTTGCAGGCACATCGCCGAGTGCTGATCGCGTCGTTCTCCGAACGCCGTCGCCAACGCGCGCTGCGTCTGATGTCCCAGCGGGTCGCCAGCGCGGCCGGCATGGGGGCATTCCTGGGGTTCATGGCCGCGCGAACGGCCGGTCGACGGGCATCGGCGATGCGGATGCTGCGCGACAGTGACTGCCTACAGCTGCCCGCGCGATTCGGCGGCCTGCCCGTCATCACCCCGGCACTGGTGCGGTCGGTTCACGCATCGCGGCGGCAGGTTCATGCCTGGACCATTGATGACCCGGCCATGATGCACGCGCTGTTCGACATCGGCGTGGACGGGATCATCACCGATCGCGCGGATGTGCTGTGTGATGTGCTCGGCGCGCGGGGAGAGTGGTAGCGCGAAACCGCCTGGAGCAACAGACATGATTGATCTGTTGGACCGACGTGCCGGGGCACTCGGCAAGCACGCTTTGACTTGTTATGGGCTTCTAGGGCTGTCACCGGCTGAGGAGTACTGCCATGGAATGGTTTTCGGCATCCGAATACTGGCTGGGCCGCCTCGTGCTCGAACGTGGCGTTGCGGCCATCTATCTCACCGCGTTTGTCGCCTCGGCACTGCAGTTCCGGGCCCTCATCGGCGAGCACGGCATGCTGCCGGTGCCGAGGTATCTGGCCCACCGGTCCTTTTGGAGAACGCCGAGCGTATTCCACTTCCACTATTCTGACCGGCTTTTCGCCGGAGTCTGCTGGTTGGGCGCAGCACTGTCGGCGGCGCTGGTCGGCGGGACCGCCGACCTGGTGCCGCTGTGGGGCGCAATGCTGATGTGGCTGACGCTGTGGGTGCTGTATTTGTCGATCGTCAATGTGGGTCAGGTCTGGTACGGGTTCGGCTGGGAATCATTGCTGTTGGAAACCGGCTTCCTGATGGTCTTCCTCGGCAATGACCGGGTTGCCCCACCGCTGGTGATGCTGTGGCTGGTGCGCTGGCTGCTGTTTCGGGTCGAATTCGGCGCCGGACTGATCAAAATGCGCGGTGACGCATGCTGGCGCAACCTGACCTGCCTGTACTACCACCACGAGACACAGCCGATGCCGGGACCGCTGAGCTGGTTCTTTCATCGCATGCCCCGACCACTGCACCGTATCGAGGTGGCGGGCAACCACTTTGCTCAACTCGTGGTGCCGTTTGGACTGTTCGCTCCGCAACCGATCGCCAGCATCGCGGCCGTGATCATCATCGTCACCCAACTGTGGTTGGTGATGTCGGGCAACTTCTCCTGGCTCAATTGGCTGACGATCTTGCTGGCGTGCAGCGCGATCGAGCAGTCAGCCGCGCGCAAGGTGCTACCCATACCCGTGCGGGCCGCACTGCCGCCGCCGCCAACGTGGTTTGCCGCACTCGTGCTGATCTTCGCGGCAACAGTGTTGGTCCTCAGCTACTGGCCGGCACGCAACATGCTCTCCCCCCGGCAGCGAATGAACATGTCGTTCAACCCCGTGCACCTGGTCAACACCTACGGCTTGTTCGGCAGCATCTGCCGCACCCGGCGCGAGGTGGTGATCGAGGGCACCAGCGAGGCAGAGCTCAACGCGCAGACGGTATGGCAAGAGTACGAATTCAAAGGCAAGCCCGGCCGGGTGGGGCGGCTGCCCCGGCAGTGGGCGCCCTACCATCTGCGCCTGGACTGGCTGATGTGGTTCGCGGCCATTTCCCCGGGCTACGCGCTGCCGTGGATGACGCCGTTGCTAACCCGGTTGCTGCGCAACGATCGAGCCACCCTGCGGCTGTTGCGTCGCAATCCATTTCCCGATACACCACCACGCTATGTGCGAGCCCAGCTCTACCAGTACCGCTTCACCACGCTGCAGGAGCTGCGCCGTGATCACGCCTGGTGGCATCGCACGCTGATCGGCAAGTATTCCGCCCCGATGTCGCTGGACTGACCCAGCCCTGAACGGATCCCGTTGTCCTGAAACGACCGCCCGGCAAGGCGGCTGGCGCCCGGTCCGGAGGACATATCCCGCTAGGGCGACCCGTTTTGACCCGGTGTGCCGCCAACCTGGCCGGCGCTGCCGCCCTTGCCGCCGCTTCCGCCGTTGACGCCGTTGCCGCCGTTGCCGTACGGCGACGCTTCGTAAGTACCGTTGATGACCAACCCGGCGTTGCCGCCGTCACCGCCGTCGGCGGCCGCGACGCCGGCACCGGCATCGCCGCCATTGCCGCCCGCGCCGATGAGCCCGAGCCCGCCACCACCGGCGCCTCAGCTGCCGCGGTTACCCGTGGGCGCCGCGCCACCGTGCCCGCCGGCACCGCCGATGCCAACCCCCAATCCACTGGCGGCCCCGCCCGCACCGCCGTTGCCGCCCACCCCACCCGTCCCGATGGCGGCTCCACCGTCTCCGCCGGCACCGCCGCTGTAGGCGCCGAAGAGCGGCGTCGTCCCCGAGCCACCATTGCCGCCGGCCCCGCCGATTCCACCGGCACCGGAGGCCCCACCACCGGAGCCGCCGTCGCCGCCATGCGCCACACCGAACCCAAAGAAGTCGAAATTCTCGACGACGCCACCATTTCCGCCGCTCCCAGCGGTCCCGGTGGTCGCCGTGCCGCCGTCGCCGCCCGCACCGCCCAGGTTCACGTCGATGGCAAAGATGCCCTCGGAAATGCTGACGCCGCCCGCGCCGCCGTCGGCGCCACTAGTACCCGAACCGCCGTGCCCGCCGGCACCACCGATACCGATGTCGATCCCGATGGGGCTGTGGGCGACGGCCACTCCGCCGTTGCCGCCGAGTCCACCGCCGCCGGTGGAAGCATCGCCGCCGGCGCCGCCGGCCCCACCGATGCTGAAAAACAGGCTCTCCGCACTGCCACCGGATCCACCGAACCCGCCGAAACCACTGGTACCGGCCTGACCCTGACCTCCGGATCCGGCAAAGGCGGCCAGCACTGCGTGGGCACTACCGCCCCCACCACCGTCACCGCCGTTGCTGCCGACACCGGTACCGGCGCCGCCACCGTCGCCGCCCGCCGCGATCAACCCGAAACCCGTCCCGCCGAGACCGCCAGCGCCGCCGGCACCCGAGCCCACGGCCGCCAATCCGAGACCACCAGCGCCGCCGGCCGCGGCGGTCGCGCCGGCACCGGTGGCCGCCCCACCAACCCCGCCGACTCCGCCCACGCCCGAGCCCACGATCGCCACGCCGAGGCCACCACTGCCGGCGGCCCCAGCGGTGGCGCCCACGCCGGTGGCGGCCCCACCGGTGCCGCCAGCACCGCCATGGGCCGCGGCAAAGCCGACGAAATCGAGTGCGACGCAGCTGCCGCCGCTACCGCCCGCCCCGGCCATCCCCGTGCTCGCCGCACCGCCGATGCCTCCACCGCCGCCCTGGCCGAAGGCGATTACGACGTAGCCCGAATAAGCGGAACCACCGCCACCTCCGGCACCGCCCGTAGCGCCGGCGCCCCCGTGCCCGCCAGCACCGCCGACGTTGAAATTGATCCCCGCGGGGATACGAGCGGTGGCCATGCCTCCGGCGCCGCCGGCACCGCCGATTCCCGTGGTGGCATCGCCGCCGTGTCCGCCGGCCCCGCCGAGGCTGACAATCAGGCCGTCCGCGTTGCCTCAGGCGCCGCCGACTCCGCCGGTTCCGCTGCTAGCGGCGCCGCCATCGCCACCGCCTCCGCCGATCGCGATGAATGCCCCTCCCGCGCCTCCGGCCCCACCGGCCCCGCCGTTGCCGGCACCGCTGGCAGCCCCGCCGAGTCCCCCGGCCCCGCCGCCGCCCCACAACCATCCGCCGGCGCCGCCGGGGCCGCCTGCCGCGTCGGCGCCTCCGGCACCACCAGCCCCGCCGTTGCCGATCAGCCCGGCCGATCCACCGGCACCCCCGGCCATCCCCGCCGAACCCGATCCGCCGTTGCCGCCGTTGCCGAACAACAGCCCGCCGGGTCCGCCGGCGTCCCCGCTTCCCGGGGCACCGTTGGTGCCGTTGCCGATCAGGGGGCGCCCCAACACGGCGGCGGCGGGCGCGTTGACCATCCCCAGCAGGTCTTGCCCGAGGGTCTGCAACGGCGCCGTATTAGCGGTCTCGGCGGCCGCATACATCCGAACGCCACCGGTCAGCGCCTGGACGAACCGACCGTGGAACGCCACCGCCTCAGCGCTCACGGCCTGGTACTGCAGGGCATGGTCGGAGAACAACGCCGCGATGGCGGCCGACACCTCATCACCGGCAGCGACCATCAGCCGGGTGGTCGAAACCGCGGCTGCCGCATTGGCCGCATTGATAGCCGCACCGAGACAGGCCACATCCGTGGCGGCCGCCGTCAAGGTGTCCAGGGCCGCGATCACACCAGACATGAGCTCCCCTTACCCCGGCCAGCCGTCGATCCAGATTCAAGCACAACTCCGGTGCCCTATCCGGGGATTGCGCTGACAGGTACTCCGGCCGACGCAGCCGCGGCTTCGTGGCACCGGCCAGCACCGCCCCCGGCACGGGGCCTGGATTGAAACTCCTTGCAGGACTGGATGGTTTGATGCTGACCGCGCTTACGCCAGTGCTACCCAACTGGCCGGCAGCATCGGCACCCGCGCGCCGGCGCACGGGTAGGCGCCGCCGACGGTGACCAACCCACCGGCCGGCAGGGTTGTCGGGTTGGGCATGGTTGCGGCGAATCCGACCAGGCCAACGCCTTGACCGGGCGCCGCGGCGGCTGCGGCGGTCACCGCTGCCGCGCTCGTCAGCACCCCCAGTGAACCCACCGCGGCATCCGCGACCGGCGCAGCCGCAACGGCCGGCAGCGCCAACCCCGCGGCAAGATTGGCACCCAACGCCCCAACCGAGCCCAAAGCCGCACCGCCACCGAGAATCCATTCGATCACCACGGCGACGACCAACAACGGATCGAACACGATCTGCAGCGCCGGCAGTACGACAAAGCCAAACCAGAGCATCGCGTAATTCCATAGCAGGGAAAGCGCAACGGAAAAGTGGCCGGTCAAGAAATCCAATAGCGCCAGCAGCGGGAGTTTCAGTCCGTACGTCGACAGCACAACGATGCCGACAATCAATTCAAATACATTGATGAATTCGGCTCCGACCAGCGTCGCCAACTCGAGCAATAACCGCTGGATCGGCGTTTCAGCGACAGCCTGGACGACGGCGCTGGCGAATTGCGCTGCGGCATCGGCCCCGGGCTTGATGATGACCGGCGCCGGGGGCGTGCGCGGTACGGCGAGTAGCGCATCAGCCGCAACCGCCTGGTAGACGCTCATGGTGGTGGCGGCTTGGATCCACATCCGCACGTAGTCGACCTCGTTGAGCGCAATGGGGATGGTATTGAGGCCGAAGAAGTTGGTGGCCACCAACACCGCGTGGGTGGCATGGTTAGCCGCCAACTCGCCCAGCGTCGGCATCGCGGCCAGGGCGCCGGTGTAGGCCGTCGCGGCGGCCTGATCGGCCGCTGCTGTTGCAGCACTGTCGGCGCTGGCCTGCATCAACCAGGACAGGTACGGGACATAGGCCGCGATGCAACACTGCGCGCTGGGGCCGTCCCAGGCGCCGGCTTGGACACCGGTCAATATCGCGGCCAGTTCTTCGGCCACCGCCAGGTATTCGGCGCTGAGCTCCGTCCAGGTTTGCGCCGCCGCCAGCAGTGAACCTGGTCCCGGCCCCGCGCTCAGCAGCGCCGAATGCACCTCCGGCGCAGAAGCCATCCACAGCGGCGCTGTCATGTCGAGTCCGCCGGGCCCGCGCTTCGCCCCTCACCGCGGCCCCCGAACGCCGTTGCCGCCCGCAACGGCGGCCGCGTCGCCGAACCGACAGTCAGCGACCCACCGGGATCTGCTTGAACGCCCAAAACTTGTCCTCGAGATGTGTCATATTCGCAGGCTGCACCGGGCCGCCGGCGCTGGAATAGCCAATCACGGATCGCGTATTTCGAATCGATCTAAACAATCCGTTCGCAATGCCTGCAAGATCTGGTTAATTCGTTCTCGTTTTAACGTGATAAAGAAAAACTATGAGCGCAGGCGGCCTCGGCCACCGGCCCGATCTCCGGGCACCGTTGGCCCGGCCGCGCCCGCATCTGGCACCTCTCTGCAAGCGCCGTAGTGGCAGGCTGGATACTGGCCCGATTCATGTAATCAACCCAGCGATAAGGAAGTCAGCGTGCCAATCGCCACGACCAACCCGGCGACCGGGGAGACAGTCAAGACTTTCACTGCAGCATCCAACGATGAGGTCGATGCAGCGATAGCGCGCGCCTACGCGCGGTTCCAGGACTACCGCCGCAACACCACGTTCGCCCAGCGCGCCGAGTGGGCTCACGCCACGGCCGATCTGATAGAGGCCGAGGCTGACCAGACTGCCGCCCTGATGACGCTTGAAATGGGCAAGACGATCACATCGGCCAAGGCCGAAGTCCTCAAGTCCGCCAAGGGTTTTCGCTACTACGCCGACAACGCTGCGGCGCTGCTCGCCGACGAGCCCGCGGACGCCGGCAAGGTGGGCGCCTCTCAGGCCTACACCCGCTACCAGCCGCTGGGTGTGGTGCTGGCCGTGATGCCGTGGAACTTTCCGTTGTGGCAAGCCGTCCGGTTCGCCGCGCCCGCTCTGATGGCCGGCAACGTCGGGCTGCTCAAGCACGCCTCGAACGTGCCCCAGTCCGCGCTCTACCTCGCCGACGTCATTGCCCGCGGCGGCTTCCCGGACGGCTGCTTCCAGACGTTGCTGGTCTCCGCCAGCGCGGTGGAAGGCATCCTGCGTGACCCCCGCGTGGCCGCGGCCACGCTCACCGGTAGCGAGCCCGCGGGTCAGTCGGTCGGCGCCATCGCCGGCGACGAGATCAAGCCCACCGTGCTCGAGCTCGGCGGCAGCGACCCGTTCATCGTGATGCCGTCGGCGGACCTGGACAAGGCGGTCAGCACGGCGGTGACCGGACGGGTGCAGAACAACGGCCAATCCTGCATCGCCGCCAAGCGATTCATCGCCCACGCCGACATCTACGACGCGTTCGTCGACAAGTTCGTCGAGCAGATGTCGGCGCTGACAGTGGGTGACCCGACCGATCCGCAAACCCAGGTCGGTCCGCTGGCAACCGAACAAAGCCGCGACGAAATCGCCCAGCAGGTCGATGACGCCGCCGCGGCCGGGGCCGTGATCCGCTGCGGCGGCAAGCCCCTGGCCGGCCCCGGCTGGTACTACCCGCCGACGGTCATCACCGACATCACCAAGGACATGAACCTCTACACCGAAGAGGTCTTCGGCCCCGTCGCCTCGGTGTACCCGGCCGCCGACATCGATGAAGCGATCGAGATCGCCAACGCCACCACCTTTGGGCTGGGATCCAATGCCTGGACCCAGGACGAGGCGGAGCAGCGCCGTTTCATCAACGACATCGAAGCCGGCCAGGTCTTCATCAACGGGATGACGGTCTCCTACCCCGAACTCCCATTCGGCGGCATCAAGCGGTCCGGCTACGGCCGCGAGCTCGCCGGGCACGGGATCCGCGAGTTCTGCAACATCAAGACCGTCTGGGTCGGTTAGAGGCGCGCCAGCTTCGGCTTAAGGGCGACGTTTTGCAGGAAGGTTCGAGCAACGTCCTGCGAAACGTCGCCCTGGGGCGACGGCCTAATGCCGCCAGCGGCGCGCGCGCCCACACGCGCGTCAGGTGACCTTTCGAACCTCGACGGTCAGGCTCGGGGAGTATGCCGCCGTCAGCACCGCCACCAGTCGGCGCACGGCCAGCGCAGGCTGCTCCGGGGTGGGCTCATCGAGCCCGAGGATAGGGTCCAGACCACGCATGTAGGGCGCCAACGCCAGGTGCGGAAAAATCATCAGCAGCAGCGACAACAACGCATCGGTATCCGAATCCGCACGCAGATCCCCGCGGGCCAGCGCGTCTCGCACCAGCGGCCGCAGCACCTCCAGGTAATGACGATGTATGACACCGCGCACGCTGATGCGGGCATCGGTGTCGACCTCTAGGGTCGCGGCGGCGTGCAGCGCGCGCTCGCGCGGGTGCTCGGCGAAGTAGGCCACCCAGCCGTCGAGTAGGTCGGTGAGGAATTCGAAGAATGGCCGGCTGGAGTCGAGTTCCCGGATCAGACCTTCGATGTGGGTGCGCACCCGCTGACTGGCGATGTCGGCGATGTACGCATATAGGTCACGCTTGTCCGCGAAGTACTGGAACAGGCTGCCCTTGGCGACCCGAGCCCGGCGGGCAATGACGTTCAGGCTGCCCTGGGAGAAGCCGTGTGCCCCGAATTCGGCCTCTGCCGCTTACACGATGGCCGCCCGACGAGCCGGATCCACCCGCGCCCAAGTCACCGTCGGCATCAAGCCTCCTCGCGCCAATGACCGTTGGTCATTTCACTGCGCGGGGCTCACGGTCAACGATTACCGCCCCGCACCGAGGTTGCCACGGTTTTACCGAATCAGGGGCGCATTTCGTAGGCGCCGTTGAGCGGCAGGACGTGTTCCTTCCAGACCTGGTCGTAACGCGCCGCGTCATGCGCCGGGCGGCGGATCATCCGCATCGCGAACTGGGCCTGTTGGTCGGTCGTGGCCGCCTTGTCATTGAGTTCGACGGCGTAGCTGTTGAAGTCCCGGACCAGCAGGCCGAAGATCTCGTCGAGCAGCGCCTCGTCCACGCCCGACAGCGGCGCCTCCTCCAAGATCAGCTGCGCATAGGGCACCAGCAGGAAGATCTGGCCGACGCCGAACGCGAAGTCGATGTCCTTCTGTTGGGATGCATCCGGGGTGGCGCTGGCCAGCATCTCGGTCAGCACGTCGATCTGCTCCCGCAGCAGCGCGACATTGGGCAGGTGACCATAGCTGTCGAACGGGGCGCGCCAGTCGTGGAAGCGCACCTTGCCCAGCCCGCCGGTGGGGCCCTGGTTGAACAGGAAGGTGTCGTCGGCCGCGTCGTCGCGACGGGGAATCAGCGGCAGCGCGGCGTCGGGGGCGAACAGGAAGTTGGGCATGAACTTGTCCAACAACCCGATATTGATGTGGACGGTTCCCTCCAGCCTGGGCAGCAGGCCGATCTCGCGGGCCACGGTCTCGAAGAAGGTGTCCTTCTCCACTCCCTTGGCGGCGATGACGTCCCACAACGCGGCAATCACGCGCTCGCCCTCGCTGGTGACCTTGGCCTTGGTCAGCGGGCTGTAGAGCAGGTAGCGGCGGTCCTCGGCCGAGGCGCTGCGCATGTAGTCGCTGGCCCGGCTGGCCACCAGCCGCATGGCGACCAGGCGCGCATAGGCGTCGGTCAGCAACCGGCGCACGTGGCTGAAGTCGGTGACGACGGTGCCGTAAAGGTGGCGGTTGGCCGCGTGCGTGATGGCCTCGTAGAAGGCGTGGGTGCACATGCCGACCGCGCCCCAGCCCAGGTTGTACTTGCAGACGTTGACCGTGTTGAGCGCGGCGTGGAAGGCCCCCATCCCGCGGTGCAGCAGGTCAGCCTCGGTGACCGGGTAGTCGTGCAGCGCGTAATTCGCCACGTAGTTCTGCGAATTCACCACGTTCTTCTTCAGCTCATACCGATCGTGCTGCGAGTCGGCGGCGAAGAAGACGTACTCCGGTTCCTTTGACGAGTCCTCGATCTTGCCGAAGGTCGAGACCATCCGCGCAACGTTGGCGTTGCCGATGTAGTACTTCTCGCCGCTGGCGGTCCAGCCGTGCTCGGACGGCGTCAGGATCATGTCGGTCTGGTAGACGTCGGCTCCGTGGGCCTGCTCGGACAATCCGAAGGCGAAGACCTCACCCTGCTCCAACTGCGCGGCCGCCTTGCGCTTGGCGTCCTCGTTGTCGCTCATCCAAATCGGGCCCAGGCCCAAGGCCGTCACCTGGAACGGGTACCAGTAGCTCAGCCCGTAGAAACCGATAATCTCGGCGAACTCACTGATCCGGTAGGTGTCCCAGCGGCAATCGTCAGCGCCATATTCGGACGGCGTCAACAACGAGGCGAAGATGCGGTGCTCGGCGATGTGGTTGAGAAAGTCCGAGTACCAGGCCCGGTCGTGGTCGTCGCGCTTGAGGCGCGCCTTTCCGCGGGACTCGAAAAAGTCCACTGTCGCGGCCATGATCTCCGCCGAGCGTGTGTCCGGGTATTTGCGTTGCAGGCGGTTGGGGTTGAGCAGCATGAGGGGAGCTCCCATGACTTGACTTCGAAAAGGACGAGCTTAGACGGTACGCCACGCGCCTCACCGCGACCGCGCCGGTAGGCACAAACCGTCGATAACGCCAGGTCGAACGGCTAAAGCCAATCAGCAATTCGGCTGAAATTCGCTGCGTTCTTTCCGTTTCCAGCCGCCACGAATGCGTATTCCGGCGGTCGCCACATCCACCACACCGTAATAGCGGTGAGCCATTCCCGGCCCCCGGTGCGGCCGCGCGGCGCGAAGGATTTGGCCGGTTCGAGCACGGAAATAAGCCAGGCAAACACCCCTGTTGGCCAGGCCATTATCGACCTAGCATCGCTAATGTGTCAGCGCTAAATACCGCTCGCGGACCCATCGATACCGCTGATCTGGGCGTCACGCTCATGCACGAGCACGTGTTCATCATGACCACCGAAGTCGCCCAGAACTACCCCGAGGCGTGGGGTAACGAAGAGAAGCGGGTGGCTGATGCGATCACCCGGCTCAACGAATTGAAGTCGCGCGGTGTGGACACCATCGTCGACCTGACCGTGATTGGCCTGGGCCGCTATATCCCGCGCATCGCCCGGATCGCCGCCGCCACCGACCTCAACATCGTCGTGGCGACGGGCCTCTACACCTACAACGACGTCCCATATCGTTTCCACTATCAAGGCCCCGGTGGGATGCTCGACGGCCCGGAGATCATGACCGACATGTTCGTCCGGGACATCGAACAGGGCATCGCCGACACCGGCGTCAAGGCCGGCATCCTCAAGTGCGCCACCGACGAGCCCGGCATCACCCCCGGTGTCGAGCGGGTATTACGTGCGGTGGCCCAGACGCACAAGCGCACCGGGGTGCCGATCTCCACCCACACCCACGCCGGGCTGCGACGCGGACTCGAGCAACAGCGCATCTTCGAAGAAGTTCGAAGAAGAAGGTGTCGACCTGAGCCGGGTGATCATCGGACACTCCGGTGACACCACCGACGTCGGCTACCTCGAGGAGCTCATCGCCGCTGGCTCCTACCTGGGGATGGACCGCTTCGGCATCGACCTGATCCTGCCGTTCGAGGACCGAGTCAACATCGTGGCGACGATGTGCGAGCGTGGCCACGCCGACAAGATGGTGCTCTCCCACGACGCCAACTGCTATTTCGACGCGCTGCCCGAGGAACTGACAGCGGTGGCCACGCCGAACTGGCACTACCTACATATCTACAACGACGTGATCCCGGCGCTCAAAGAACGAGGGGCGACCGACGAACAGGTGCACACCATGCTGGTGGACAATCCGCGCCGGATCTTTGAACGACAGGGCGGCTACCAGTAGCGACGCGTCCCCGCTCCAGGCGCGTCCACGGATAAGCCAGCAAATTCATCGAAGTCCGGCGAAGCGCCGGATCGGCAACCCGGAATGCGATATGCTCGCCGCGCGGCCGAATACTCAATCCAGCTGACCAGGCACGATGGTCGGTAAGCGGGAGAAGAGAGGGGTAGCAGCGTGCCCTTTGTGGTCACGATTCCCGAGCAACTGTCAATAGCAGCAACAAATCTGGCGAACATCGGTTCGACCATCAGCACGGCCAATACGGCCGCGGCCGCCCCCACCACCACGCTGCTAGCCGCCGGGGCTGACGAAGTATCGACGGCCATCGCCGCACTGTTCGGCTCACACGGCCAGGCATTTCAGGCACTGAGCGCCCAGGCCGAAAACCTGCACGGACAATTCGTCACGACCCTCAACTCCAGCGCGTTCTCGTATGCGAGTGCCGAGGCCGCCAACGCGAGCCAGAACCTGGTCAACGCGCTCAACATGCCCGCCGAGAGGGTGCTGGGCCGGCCCCTGATCGGCGATGGCGCCGACGGCGCGCCCGGGACCGGACAAGACGGTGGCGACGGCGGCATCCTGTGGGGCAACGGCGGCAACGGCGGCAACGGCGGCTCCGGCGCGCCCGGCCAGCGCGGCGGCGACGGCGGGGATGCCGGGCTGTTGGGCAAGGGCGGTTACGGCGGCAACGGAGGAGCCGGCCAAACCGGCGGGACCGGCGGGTCCGTTGGGCTATTCGGCAACGGCGGAGGCGGTGGCGGCGGCGGAGCTGGCGGCGGCGCCGGCGGACTCGGCGGGGATGCCGGCCTGGTGTTCGGCGTCGGCGGACCCGGCGGCGACGGCGGCGACGGCGGAGGTACCGGCGGGGCGGGAGGAGCCGGCGGCACCTTCTGGGGCCCGGGCGGCGCCGGCGGCAGCGGCGGCCACGGCGGAGCAGGTATCGTCGGCAACGGCGGGGTAGGTGGGCCGGGCGGCGCGGTGTTCGGTATGGGCGGCGACGGCGGGCAGGGGGGCCTTGGCGGCTCTGGCGGCAGCGGCGGAGCAGGCGGCGACGGCGGCTTGCTGTTCGGCACGGGCGGGCAGGGCGGCGAAGGCGCATCCAACAACAACACGGGTGGAGCGGGCGGCAATGGCGGCCTGCTGTTGGGTGACGGCGGGCAAGGCGGGGCGGGCGGAAAGGCGAGCGTCGGCGGCGGCGGGGCCGGCGGCGGGGCCGGCGGCGGGGCCGGCGGCGGCAGCGCCGGCCTGCTGATCGGAAACGGCGGAGCCGGCGGCGACGACGGCGACGGCGGGATAGGAACCACCGGCGGCGGGCACGCCGGAGCCGGTGGCGGCGCGGCCCTGCTCATCGGCAACGGCGGCGATGGCGGACAGGGCGGCAACGGTATCAATGGCACCGGCGCGAACGGCGGGGCCGGTGGCGATGCTGGCCTGCTGCTAGGCACCGGTGGCAACGGCGGGGGCGGCGGGACCGGCACGGGTGCCGTGGGTGGAAACGGCGCGGCTGGAGGCAAAGCCGGCCTGATCGGCGGCGGCGGAAGCGGCGGGGCCGGCGGGAACGGCGGCAACGGCGGCAACGCCCAGCTGATCGGCAACGGCGGCCACGGCGGACATGCGGGAATCGGGGCAATTCGGGGCACCGCTGGTACCGGCGGCTACGGCGGGCTGCTGCTTGGCCAGAACGGGTCGAACGGGTCCGCTTAGCAGGGTGGGCTGCGTGTGCTGCTGAAGCCGCGGGGTAGGATTTCATTCGCCAGAGGTTCGAGCTCCTAGCAGACGACTGAGCGCATCCTCGTTAATGATGGGGATGCCGTACTTGCGCGCCTTCCTTGCCTTTCCAGTGGCCGAGTCGGGATCGGCAGCGACCAACAGGCGCGCCCTGCGGGTAAGCGACCCGACCTCGATGCCGCGCTGAGCTAGTTCTGCCTCCCACTCAGACCGGGGGCGCCGCATCGACCCCGTGAGGCATAGAACGTCGCCCGCCGCCAACGCGAACTCGGTGCAGGCCGAACGTGCAGAAGCCATTGCCAGAGAGGCATCCACGCGGTCGGCGGACAGCCCGAGGAGTTCAGCGACCTGAAGCAGGTCAGCGCGCTCGTCGTCGGTGACAACCCCATCGGCAACCGCAACCCTCGCCATCGACCGCAGGTAGTCGTGGTGGATCTCGTCGAGCAGCCGACGCGAGAGGCCCAAGCTGTCGGCCATCTCAACCAGCGCATCCTCCTCGTGGCAGGACAGGTAACAGTCGAGGAGGGCGGATTCGAGGATTTCGAGGTAGGACTCGACGCGAGGGTCGTCCTCGTGGGGCATGCGCGCGACGATGCGATCAAGCCACCCTGCCGGGGGACGTGGAGGCGCTGCCCCCCACGCCGCGCGCGCCACCAACCGCACTTCCGGGCCGGCCACCTGCGGCCACTCGAAGTCCTCGGCGCCGTCTATCTCCTTAGCCCACGGCGGCGGGCTCCCGCAATGGTCGATGAGGTACTTCAGCAGACTCGCCGTAGCCCGGGCATCCGCGAGCGCGCGATGGGCGTCAGTGAGGACGACGCCAGCGGCATCGCAACAATCCGGCAGCTTCCGCGACGCAGCCGGAAGCAGGCGACCGGCCCACCTCATCGTGCACAATCCGGTCAGCCACGGGTTATCCAACGGCACTCCGGCCCGACGCAACTCTGCCAGCAAAAATCGCTGATCAAAGTTGACGTTGTGGGCCACGAAAACCCGCCCACGGAGGTCCCGCAACAACCTCGGGATGATCGCCTCGAAGGCGGGCGCGCCGAGTACGTCACGCGCCCGGATCCCATGCCTCTCGGTAGCACCAACATCGCGATGAGGATTGATCAGAGTTGACCACTCGTCCTCGATGTCCCCCTCCGCCGACAGCAGCACGAGGCCAACCTCGACCACACGGTCGTACTCGGCGGCGAATCCGGTGGTCTCGAAGTCCAGGACGGCAAAACCGGCCACGTCTACTACTCCTCGATTCGGCGGCTCCCATCCTGCCGAAGAGTAAACGGACCCCCAACAGGAAGCCTGACGTTCAACCAAATTAGAACGCGCGGCGGGAACTACTTGAAGTCATGGAGTTCACCACGGGACGGCTGTGGGGCCAATGTTTGACTCGTTCTGTAGAGAATTACCCACCAAGGAACGGCCCGCTCCCCGAGCAGCAACGGCGACTGCGTAAAGAGGGGCTGTTGCCCGAACTCGTCCCAAAGGGGCATTGTTCGGGCGATCGTGGAATCACGAGGACTCAAAGATGACAAATAGGGATCACCGCGTCAGCGGGCCGCGCGGGATCATGTAAGCGCTCCAAATGCCCCCGTGTGGACCGGGCGCTTTTGGGAAACAATTTGGGGACAACAAGATTCGATTCTCACTCAGGTCGGTGATCGTTCGGGGCACGTCGGTCACGAAGCAGCCAAGCCGGTCGATGGCAGCAACGACCACGGTGTCTCCAAGGCGCGAATAGTCGGGCATCGCCGACAACCCGGTCGGGCAGCCTTGGCCGACCCCACAGTTTGTCGGCAGTGACGCGTTCCAAGGCATGCCTGGTCGCAGCAAGCGCCACGAGCAGGGCGTCGAGGTCCTGACCGGTGGTGCTGACGCAGGCGTAGCCCAGGATTGCTGTCAGACCCCGAAATGTCTCAGTGTCCACCGACGGCGGGGATTCGAGACACGCGCCGTGAGACAGGAAATGAGACACCGCGACTTGGTCCGATAGTCAAGGGGAGTGGTCCGAGGTTGGCTGTCTCGAATCTCTAGAAAAGAGACATCCGTAGCTGGTCTAAGTAGCGTCACGTCGAGCAAGACTCCCGCGCGACCGCAGGGCACGGAACCGCGCGTGATTGAGCCATTGTGGCGCGATGGCCATCTGGCTTGCGATGTGAGTTGTTATCCATGAGCTCGCCGTTAAACCCCCGAGAATGCAACCGGGTCAGCTGCGGGTCGAGGTCCCTCAGCTAGAAGCCACGGCCGGCGAATGGAGTCAACGAAGCGCCACTCCGGCCGCCTTAACACCCCCTTCACCAGGACAGCCGTTTCAGCCCACCACAGCCGCGGTGAGCAGTGCCCACACAGCTATTGGCCTCGCCGCAGCAGCGCTTACGACCCGCACCCAAGAGACAATCGTTGCCGTCGAGACCGGTGCGACACGGTATGCCACCAACGAAACGACCTCAGCAGCCGAGATGGCTGCCGTGCAACCCAGGTTGGTCTAGGTCCTGTCTGCTAATTGCGGACGCGGTGGTAGGTGATGATGGCGGCCAGGGTGGCACCGCTGAGGTAGGTCAGGGCGTATTTGTCGTAGCGGGTGGCGACCGCTCGCCAGTGTTTGAGCCGGTTGAAGCTTCGCTCGACGGTGTTGCGGTGCTTGTAGATTCGGCCTGAGAACCCCGGAGGCCGTCCTCTGTTGCGGCCTTTGGCTTTGCGGCGGGTGATCTGGTCGCTGCGCTCGGGGATGGTATGGGCGATCTTGAGCCGGCGCAGCTGTGCCCGCGTCGAGTCATGGGAGTTCGCCTTGTCCGCCAGCAGGCGATACGGGGCGTATGAGTTGCTGCGCCGGGCGGCCAGCAGTGGCCAAAGCATCGGATTATCACCGGCTTGACCGGCCGACAGTGCCAGGGTGACCGGACTGCACAGCTGGTCGGTCAAGGCGTGGATCTTGGTAGTCAGCCCGCCGCGGGAATGCCCAATGGCGTGGTCATCGGGCTCATGGAGATATTTCTTGTAATTCGATAGATCCCCCTGTGCGGCGCCCGGGGCGCGCTCCGGCTGCGTGTTGGTGGGCGCGCACACTGGTCGAATCGACCGACAACAGTGCGCCCAGGTCGGCGTCCTCGGCGTCGAGGTCAGAGGCGATCGCCGCGAAGATCCGCGCGTAGATGCCATCGACCGACCAGCGTAGATGCCTCTCGGCCACCGATTGCCAGGGACCGAAGTGCTCGGGCAGGTCACACCACGGAGATCCCGTACGGTAACGCCAGATAATGCCCTCCAGAGTACGTCGATGATCGTTCCACGGCCGGCCACGCCGCCGCCCCGCAGGCAACACCGCCACGATCAGCGACCACAAATCATCAGAAATCGCATGCGTCCGCATCACCCAAACAGCATCAGCCAAAACACCATTCACATTAAGCAGACACGCCCTAGGCCCGCCTCGGCTACCCGATTTCTGTCCTCTGCCAATCCGCTACGGGCGGTCCCCGAGTTCGTCTCGGTAGCCCGCGATACGGCGCTCGATCTCCGCGGCGTCATCGTGGCGGCCCTGCTTGTGCGCGAGTTCAGCGCGGACGGTCAACTCGCGGATCGCGGTTCGGATGTCGCTAATGCTGGTCGTTTCTCGCATCACTGCGGGGTACCCGGCGCGGCCCCGGGTCTAACGCCAGGGCCGCCAAGTCAGCGTCGGAACAGCTTGTTGCCCAGCCACACGACCGGGTCGTACTTGCGGTCGACCACGCGCTCCTTCATCGGGATCAGTGCGTTGTCGGTGATCTTGATGTTTTCCGGGCATAGCTCGGTGCAGCACTTGGTGATGTTGCAGTACCCCAGGCCATGCGCCTCTTGTGCCTCGTTGCGCCGGTCCCGAGTGTCGAGGGGATGCATTTCCAGTTCGGCGATGCGCATCAAGAACCGCGGACCGGCGAACGCCTTCTTGTTCTCCTCGTGGTCGCGGATGACGTGGCAGACGTTCTGGCACAGGAAGCACTCGATGCACTTGCGGAACTCCTGCGAGCGCGCGACGTCGACCTGGGCCATCCGGTACTCGCCAGGCTGCAGCTCCTTGGGAGGCGCGAAAGAGGGAATCTCGCGTGCCTTTTCGTAATTGAACGAGACATCGGTGACCAGGTCGCGAATCACCGGGAAGGTGCGCAGCGGCGTCACGGTGACGATCTCGTCTTCGGCGAAGGTCGACATTCGGGTCATGCACATCAGTCGCGGCTTGCCGTTGATCTCCGCCGAGCATGATCCACACTTGCCGGCCTTGCAGTTCCAGCGCACCGCCAGGTCGGGCGTTTGGGTCTGCTGCAGACGGTGGATGACATCGAGCACCACTTCACCCTCGTTGACCTCGACGGTGAAGTCGCGCAGCTCGCCGTTGCTCTCGTCGCCGCGCCACACGCGCAAGCTCGCGTTGTAACCCATTACGTTCTCCGTCCTGGATGGTCGGCCAACTCTTCGGCGGTGTAGTACTTCTCGAGCTCGGAAATCTGGAAGAGGTCCAGCAGGTCCGGCCGCATTGGTACTTGCGGCTGGCGGGTGATGGTGATGTGGGAACCGTCGGTGGCTTCCTGGGCGGCCCGGCAGACCAACAAGACGTTGCGCCAGTTCGGGTCCATGCCGGGATGGTCGTCGCGGGTGTGCCCGCCCCGGCTCTCGGTGCGTTCCAGCGCGGCCCGAGCCACACACTCGCTGACGGTCAGCATGTTGCGCATGTCGATCGCGAGGTTCCAGCCCGGGTTGTACTGGCGGTGGCCTTCGACCTGCACATGCTCGTAGCGTGCCCACAGCTCCCGTAACAGGGTCAACGCTTTGCTCATCTCGTCGGCGTTGCGGATGATGCCGACCAGGTCGTTCATCAGGAACCGCAGGTCCATCTGCAGCGCGTACGGGTTTTCCGGAGCGGTGCCGTCGGTGGGCCCTTCGAACGGCGCCAGGGCCAGCCTGGCGGCGGCGTCGACGGACTCAGGTGAGACGGTCGGACGGCTGCTCAGCGCGCGCACGTAGTCGGCGGCGCCCAGGCCGGCCCGCCGACCGAAGACCAGCAGGTCGGACAGCGAGTTCCCGCCCAGCCGGTTGGAGCCGTGCATGCCGCCCGAGCACTCGCCGGCGGCGAACAGCCCGGGGACCGTGGCCGCGCCCGTGTCGGCGTCGACCTCGATGCCGCCCATCACGTAGTGGCAGGTCGGCCCGACTTCCATCGGCTCCTTGGTGATGTCGACCGCGGCCAGCTCCATGAACTGGTGATACATCGACGGCAGCCGGCGCTTGATCTCCTCGGGAGTCAGCCGCGACGCGATGTCGAGGTAGACGCCGCCGTGCGGGGTGCCCCGGCCCGCCTTGACCTCGGAGTTGATGGCGCGGGCCACCTCGTCTCGTGGCAACAGGTCAGGGGTGCGACGGGCCGAGTCGTTGTCTTTGAGCCACTGGTCGGCTTCTTCGGCGGTCTCCGCGTATTGGCCTTTGAACACCGGCGGGATGTAACCGAACATGAATCGATCGTCATCGGAGTTCTTGAGCACCCCGCCGTCGCCGCGAACACCTTCGGTGACCAGGATCCCCTTCACACTGGGCGGCCACACCATGCCGGTCGGGTGGAACTGAACGAACTCCATGTTGATCAACGTCGCGCCGGCCCGCAGTGCCAGGGCATGCCCGTCGCCGGTGTACTCCCAGGAGTTGGACGTGACCTTGAAGGACTTGCCGATCCCGCCGGTGGCCATCACCACGGCGGGCGCCTCGAACAGGATGAAGCGGCCGCTTTCCCGCCAGTAGCCGAAGGCTCCGGCGATCCGCCCGCCGTTTTCGGGACCGTCTTTGAGTAGCTCGGTGATCGTGCATTCGGCGAACACCTTGATCCGAGCCTCATAGTCGCCGACCTCGGCGAAGTCCTCCTGCTGCAGCGACACGATCTTCTGTTGCATGGTGCGGATCAACTCCAGGCCGGTGCGGTCACCGACGTGGGCCAGCCGCGGATAGGTGTGCCCACCGAAGTTGCGCTGGCTGATCTTGCCGTCTTTGAGGCGGTCGAACAGCGCGCCGTAGGTTTCGAGCTCCCAGACCCGGTCCGGGGCTTCCTTGGCGTGCAGTTCGGCCATGCGCCAGTTGTTGAGGAACTTCCCGCCTCGCATGGTGTCGCCGAAGTGGGTCTTCCAGTTGTCTTTGGGGTTGCTGTTACCCATCGCGGCCGCGCAGCCACCCTCGGCCATCACCGTGTGGGCCTTGCCGAACAGCGATTTGCACACGACCGCGACTTTCAGGCCGCGCTCGCGTGCCTCGATGACCGCCCGCAGCCCCGCGCCGCCGGCACCGATCACGACAACGTCGTAGGAGTGCCGTTCGACATCAACCATTGAAAACCTCGCTCAGCTATTTCTTGATAAATCCTGAAACGGCTTGTCAGCCAATAAATCTGAGATCTGTGATGGTGTTAGTAGCCACCAGCATGATGTAGAAGTCGGTGAGCGACAGGGTGCCCAGCGTGATCCACGCGAATAGCATGTGCCGGGTATTGAGCTTGCTCACTTGTGTCCAGATCCAGTAACGCACTGGGTGTTTGGAGAAATGTTTTAGACGGCCGCCGGTTGCGTGCCGGCATGAATGGCAGGAAATGGTGTAGGCCCAGAGTAAGAGCACGTTGGTCACCAAAATGACATTGCCTAAACCGAATCCAAAACCCGTGGGCGAGTGGAAGGCCATAATTGCGTCGTAGGTGTTGATAAGTGACACCACTACCGCAACGTAGAAGAAATACCGATGGCTGTTCTGAATGATCAGCGGCAGACGGGTTTCCCCGGTGTAGTGCGCGCGTGGCTCGGGTACCGCGCAACCGGTCGGCGATTGCCATACCGAACGATAGTAAGCCTTGCGGTAGTAGTAGCAGGTGAGCCGGAAACCGAGCAGGAACGGTAATACCAGACTTCCCAACGGAATCCACCAGGGAAAGTGCCCGAACCAGACACCAAGGTGGCTTGCGCCCGGTGCGCAGGACGCGCTGACGCACGGCGAGTAAAAGGGTGTCAGGTAATGGTATTTCTCCACCCAGTAGCCACTGCCCCAAAACGCCCGGTTGGTGGCATAGACGATGAACGCCAGGAATCCGATGTTGGTGACCAGCGGCGCCCACCACCAGAGGTCGGTACGTAGCGTCCGCTGCGGGATTTTGGCCCGGCTGGGTGAGAAAACGCCAGCATCAGGACGGTTCGCCGTGGGTGCGCTCATCTAGTGTGATCCTCTTCGAGTGGTATCTCGTCGAAGGGTACACAGATAGAGGACCCTGATTTCGGCGGGGCTTGATTGTCAGTATCTACTGTGACCCCCGACACCTTCGTCGTCGACATCGCGCCAGAAATCGCGGTCATAGTCGGTGTCGGGGATGGCGATCTTCTCGACGGATTGCTGCACCGAAGCTCGATCCAGGTCCAATTCTGCGATATCGGTGTCGAGTAATTGGATGTCGGTGAGGATCCGATCGGCATCGATGACGACGCGGCGCATGCCTAAATCGTCGCCGTATCGCGACTTCAGCGAGGTCACGCACCGCCTCAGATCGCCGATGAGATCGTGCAGTTCGGCGAGTTCGTTTGTGGGGGACAACGCATGCTCCCTACGGGCTGATGGTGTTACGGATCACAGTACGCCCACCGATACTATCCACAGTCTCTGCCAGACGGCAGTCAAGATATAGCGCGGGCAGGAAACCAAGGTCGCCATGCCATCCGAGCAAGGTTTAAATGTCACCGCCGAGCGCGCCCTGGCGTTGCTCGCGCTGCATCAGCCCGGCAACCCGGTGGTGCTTCCGACGGTGTGGGACGCGTGGTCGGCGCGGCTGGCCGCGAACGCGGGCTTCGCCGCCCTGACGGTGGGCAGCCACCCACTGGCCGATTCGATCGGAAAACCTGATAACGAGGGGATGTCGTTCGACGACGTGCTCGCCCGGGTTGCGCAGATCACGGCGGCCGTCGACATCCCGGTGTCGGTGGACATCGAATCCGGGTATGGGCTGGATGCGCAGCGGTTGATCGAGGGCTTGCTGAGCGTGGGCGCTGTTGGGCTGAACATCGAAGACACGGTGCACTCCGAAGGCGCAAGACTGAGGTCTCGCCGCGAACACGCCGAGCTGGTCGGCGCGTTACGGTCGGCCGCCGACGCGGCCGGCGTGCATGTCGTCCTCAACGCGCGCACCGATCTTTTCCTGCGTCGCGACGGTGACCCGGCAGACCGCTTCGAGCGGGCCGTGGCGAGGTTGACCGAGGCCGCGGCCGCCGGCGCCGATGTGCTGTACCCGGTGGGCCGTCACGACCCGGATACGTTGCGGCGGTTGGCGGCGCAGTTGCCGCTGCCGATCAACGCGATCGCGCTGCCCGACCAGGACGATCCAGCCTCATTCGGCCGGTTGGGTGTCGCCCGGATCAGCTTCGGCCCCTTTCTGCAGGCCGCCCTGTCCGGCCGGGCGACCGAGCTGCTGGCCCGCTGGCGCTGACCGGAGTCGAATGCCGCTGATCCGGCGGAGCCGTTCACTCCGCCGGATCAGCGCGCCCGGCGAGCCGGCCGGACCTACTTGGTGATTGCGATGCGCTGCGGCTCACTCGCCGCCGGATCCCGGTAGGCGCCTTGCACCCGCACGGTCAGCACGCCCGCGTCATAGGAAGCCGAGACGGCCTCGCTGGTGATGTGTTCGGGCAGCTGGAACGACCGGCGGAACGATCCGTACCGGATTTCGTGCAACGTGCGGCGGTCGGCTTCCCCAGCTTCCTGGGCGTGCTCGTCGCGGTGTTCGCCGCGAATGACCAGCTCGCCGCGCTCCACCTCGACATTGACGTCGTTTTCCACGTCCACGCCGGGCAGCTCGAGGCGGACCACCGCGTCGTCGCCGTCCTTGACGATCTCTGCGGCCGGATTGAATCCGGTGGCCAGCGGCTTGTACCAATCGGATGCCGCCGCTGGTCCGAAGAAGTCCCGCAGCCAGCGATCGGTGCTCCAGGCCGGACGCGACCACAACGCGAGATTGCTCATCATTTTCTCCTTATGCTTCCGTGTGAGTTAGCTGTGTCCGGCTCCTCGCCGGTCGGCTACTAGCAAGAACATGAGTCGACCACGCTAAAGTTCCACCTGGGGCTTCGCCCAGAGCGAACGGGGTCACACAGTCCGTTGGCAGGTGTGAGCGCCACGTCACCCACGTGTCACATTTGGCGATTTTTCGGTAATTTCCCGCCCCTAGCCTTCATGCCATGGCCCCAGGCGGAACTGTGCGTGCGCACGATGCGAACCCCGGTGTCCCGCGACACGTCATCGTGGTGGGACACGGCATGGTGGGCCACCGGATGGTCGAGGCGCTTCGGGCCCGCGACACCGACGATCGCTGGCGGGTCACGGTGCTGGCCGAGGAAGCGGATGCGGCATATGACCGCGTGGGCCCGACCTCCTACACCGAAACCTGGGATCGGGCTCAGCTGGCATTGCCGGGCAACGACTACGCCGGTGACGAGCGGGTTCGGGTGTTGCTGAACACGCGGGTCACCGAGATCGACCGCGCGGCCAAGTCGGTGGTCACCGCCGACGGCACGCGACACGGTTATGACGCCCTGGTGCTGGCCACCGGGTCCTACGCCTTTGTCCCTCCGGTGCCCGGCCATGACCTGCCCGGCTGCCACGTGTATCGCACGCTCGATGACCTCGACGCTATCCATGCCTGCGCCGAACGTGCACTGCGCGATGGCCACGGTGGCGCCGGCGTGGTCATCGGCGGCGGCCTACTCGGGCTGGAAGCCGCCAACGCGTTGCGCCAGTTCGGGTTGCAGACGCACGTCATCGAGATGATGCCGCGGTTGATGGCCCAACAGATCGATGAGGCCGGGGGCGCGCTACTGGCCCGGATGATTTCCGACCTCGGGATCGCTGTGCACGTCGGGACGGGCACCGACTCGATTGAGTCTGTCGAGCATTCCGATGGCGCGACGTCGCTACGGGTGCGGCTGGCCGGCGGCGACGTCATCGACGCCGGCGCATTGATTTTCGCGGCGGGTATCCGGCCCCGCGACGAATTGGCCAGGGCGGCCGGCCTCGCGATCGCCGAGCGCGGCGGCGTGCTCACCGATCTGTCCTGTCAGACAAGCGATCCCGACATCTACGCGGTCGGTGAGGTGGCCGCCATCGAGGGGCGCTGCTACGGATTGGTCGGGCCCGGCTACACCAGCGCCGAGGTGGTGGCCGACCGGTTGCTCAACGGTGTCGCGGAGTTCCCCGAAGCCGACCTGTCGACCAAGCTCAAGTTGCTCGGCGTTGACGTGGCCAGCTTCGGCGACGCGATGGGCGCTACCGAGAACTGCCTCGAGGTAGCCGTCAACGACGCGGTGAATCGCACCTACGCCAAGCTGGTGCTCTCCGATGACGCCAAGACGCTACTTGGCGGCGTGCTGGTGGGCGACGCTTCCGCGTACGGGGTGTTGCGCCCGATGGTCGGCAGTGAGTTGCCCGGCGATCCGTTGGCGCTGATCTCGCCCGCCTCTGGCGACGGTGCTGGTGCCTTGGGCATTGGCGCACTGCCCGATTCGGCACAGATCTGTTCCTGCAACAACGTCACCAAGGGCGAGCTGAAGTGTGCGATCGCCGACGGCTGCGCCGATGTGCCCGCGCTCAAGGCGTGCACCGCGGCCGGTACCTCGTGCGGTTCGTGCGTGCCACTGCTGAAGCAACTGCTGGAAGCCGAGGGGGTCGAACAGTCCAAGGCGCTCTGCGAGCACTTCAGCCAATCGCGCGCGGAACTCTTCCAGATCATTTTGGCTACCGAAATCCGGACCTTCTCGGGACTGCTACAACGCTTCGGTCGCGGAAAGGGTTGTGACATCTGCAAACCCGTGGTCGCGTCGATCCTGGCGTCCACCGGGTCCGACCACATCCTGGACGGCGAGCAGGCTTCGCTGCAGGACTCAAACGATCACTTCCTGGCCAACATCCAGAAGAACGGTAGCTACTCGGTGGTGCCGCGGGTCCCTGGTGGCGACATCAAGCCCGAGCATCTGATTCTGATCGGCCAAATCGCTCAGGAATTCGGGCTTTACACCAAGATCACCGGCGGCCAGCGGATCGACATGTTCGGTGCGCGAGTCGATCAGCTGCCGCTGATCTGGAAGCGGCTGGTCGATGCGGGCATGGAGTCCGGCCACGCCTATGGCAAGGCGTTGCGGACGGTGAAGAGCTGCGTGGGTAGTGACTGGTGTCGTTACGGGCAACAGGATTCGGTGCAGCTGGCCATCGACCTGGAACTGCGTTACCGAGGCCTGCGGGCGCCGCACAAGATCAAGCTGGGCGTTTCGGGTTGCGCGCGCGAGTGTGCCGAAGCCCGCAGCAAGGACGTCGGCGTCATCGCCACCGAAAAGGGCTGGAACCTGTACGTCGGCGGCAATGGCGGCATGACCCCCAAGCATGCTCAGCTGCTGGCCAGCGACATCGACACTGAGACGCTGGTCCGCTATATCGACCGGTTCCTGATGTAATACGTCCGAACGGCCGATCGGCTACAGCGCACCGCGCCGTGGGTCGAATCACTCGAGGGCGGACTCGATCACGTCCGCGAGGTCGTGTGTGACGACTCCTTGGGCCTGGCCGAAGAGTTCGAAGCGGCGGTGCAGCGCCACGCCGCCAACTACAAGTGCGAGTGGAAGGGCGTGCTGGAGGACCCGGACAAGCTGTCGCGGTTTGTCTCTTTCGTCAATGCCCCCGACGCCGCCGACCCGACAGTGACATTCACCGAGCGTGCGGGACGTAAAGTTCCTGTCTTCATCGGCATTCCGCGGGTCCGATCATGAAGTCGCGAAGATTCTAGGAGGTAGTGTGACACTTCTCAACGACATTCAGGTATGGACCACTGCCTGTGCATACGACCATCTGATCCCCGGCCGGGGTGTGGGTGTGCTGCTCGATGACGGCAGTCAGGCGGCTCTGTTCCGGCTGGACGACGGCTCGGTGCACGCGCTGGGAAACATCGACCCGTTCTCCGGTGCGGCCGTGCTGTCCCGTGGCATCGTCGGTGATCGGGACGGCCGTGCGGCAGTTCAATCTCCGATTCAGAAACAGGCGTTCGCGCTCGACGACGGCAGCTGCCTTGATGATCCACGCGTTTCGGTGCCGGTGTACCCGGCGCGTGTCACTGCGGAAGGCAAGATTCAGGTCGCGCGGTTGGCCGCCTGACCGGGTCTACGGATTTGGGCGTGAGCCCACGGATCCGGCGGTGCAGCCGGGGCCGTCCAGCTTACGATGTGACGCCCCATGCGCACGGTCAAGCCCCAGGATGCCCGCCCGATATCGTGGCAGGCGGCTTGGGCGCCTACCCCCGGCTGATGTCGCCGACAAGGTAGTGCTGCATGGTGGGGCCGATGGCGTCCACCAACGCATCCACTGACATTGAATGCATTGGTTCGGAGCGCAACCCGTAGCGCATGATGCCCAAGCCGACCAATTGCGAGGCACATAATGACGCGCGGACGGCGATCTTATCCGCGCCGAGCATTTTGAGTAGTGGGTTGAAGATGGGCCCGATGAACATCGACTGGACGATTTCGGCCGTCTTGGCCAGGCCGGTGGAGGCGACAGCGCTGGCGGCGAACGGGCCGCCGCCCGCCGCGTCCCAAGTGGTGATCAGCATGTACAGAGTCCGGCGGCCGACCTGGTTGACACTGCCGGCGACAATCTTGTCGATGAACTCCGGTGTGCCGAAGGGCAAACGCAGCATCTTCGCCACCGGATCGAGGAGCCCGCGGGAGGGCTCTTCGTTATTGGCCATGGTGTCAGGATCACCCGGGTATGGTCAAAGATCCGGCAAGCATCACGAAAAATGCCCGTGAAGCGTCCTCGGTGGATCACGTAAAAATGCCCGCGAAACGGTCGATCCTCGGCAGGCATGGGAAGTGGGCTGTCGATGTCGTCTCGGGCCGAGATCACCGCGAAGTTCGCCAGGGGGTATGTGGGGGCGCCGAAGGCGGACAAGGGGCAGATTCTGGATCAGGTGGTGGCGGTCACCGGCTGGTCGCGTGACAACGCCCGGCGGCGGTTGAGGGCGGCGGCCGCGCCGCCGGGAGCGGGTCGGCAGGTCGCCAAACGGACTCGCCGGCAACGCAATCCGAAGTACTCCTAGGATGCGCTCAAGGTGTTGCAGAAGGTGTGGGCGGCCTCAGGCGGGCAGTGCGGCCGGTATCTGGCCGCTTCCATGGCACTTCAGTTGGATGCTCTAGAACGCCACGGCGAACTGGTGGACGGCCGTGACCGTTACGGCCCGGCGGTGCGTGCCGAGCTGTTGGCGATGAGCAGCGCCACGATCGACCGCTACCTGCGCGGCGCCAAGGCCCGCGACCAGATCTCGGGTGTGTCGACGACGAAACCCTCCCGCTGCTGCGGTCCTCGATCACCATCTGCAAAGCAGGCGATGAGGCCGAAGAATCTCCGGGGTTCTTCGAAGGCGACACCGTGGCGCACTGCGGCCCGACACTGAAAGGTGAGTTCGCCCGCACGGTCAACCTCACCGACATGCACATCGGCTGGGTGTTCACCCGCACGGTGCGCAACAACGCCCACCCCCACATCCTGGGCGCCCTCAAAACCGGAATTACTAAAATCCCCTATAAGGTAACGGGTTTGGACTTCGACAACGGCACCGAATTCCTCAATAAGGCGGTCATCAAGTGGGCCGCGGACATGGAGATCTTCTTCACCCGCTCACGGCCCTACAAGAAGAACGACCAGGCCACCATCGAGTCCAAAAACAACCACCTCGTGCGTCGCTACGGGTTCTACTACCGCTACGACACCGACGAAGAACGCGCCGTGCTCAACCGGCTGTGGCACCTGGTCAACGACCGGCTCAACTACCTGACCCCCACCATCAAACCCATCGGCTACGGCTGCAGCCGCGACGGTCACCGCCGCCGGCTCTACGACAAGCCCCAGACCCCCCTGGACCGGCTGCTGGCCGCCGGAGTCCTCTCAGCGGCCCAACAAACAGAGCTGCTCACCTACCGCAACAGCCTCAACCCCGCCGCGATCGCCCACCAGATCGCCGACCTGCAAGCCGCCCTGCTCAGACTCGCCAAAGACAAGACCGAACAGCTCTACCTCGCCGCCATACCCGCCGCTCTACCCGCCCTCAAAGCCGGCATCCGCATCAAAAGCAAGACCACCAGCTGACCCCGATTTCGCGGGCATTCCTTACGTGATGCATGAACCAGGTTTCGCAGGCATCTTGACTTGATGCATCACGAGATCAAGCATTGTCCACGTCGGCGTTCTCAACCAACAATGCTTTGTGTTTCATGTGATTCGGCTCGGGTGTGCATCGGTGATCGTGGAACCGTAGGCACCGCAGCCGAGATGGCGCTGTGGAACCGCGTCGCGATCAGTTCGGCCAAGCCGGGGTGGTTGCCCAGCGGGGGGGTCACCACGTCGGCGCCGCAGGCGCGCAGCCGCTCCTGGAACAGGCCTTCGGCCAGCAGATAGGAGACGACCACGACCCGGCGGGCCCCGTCGCGCCGCGCGGCGCGAACAGCGGTGCGGAGGTCGGGACGGCCGGTTGCGGCAAACCCGAGGGTCACCGGTGAACCGGTAAGTGCGCACAGGAACGCGCGCGCCGTGCGCAGGTCGTCGAGCGCCCGTCGATCCGATGTCCCAGCCGCGGCCAATATCACCGAATCATCCGGGCGCCAGCCGGATTCCAGCAGCTGCTGGATGAGGATTCTGGCGATCTCCCGGCTGGGGCCCAGTGGCGGGGTGACGGTGACGTCGGGGTGGCCACTGGCCGCGACGTGCGCCGGCAGGTCGATGCGGACGTGGTAGCCGCGGGACAGGAAGGCGGGTACCACGATTGCCGATTGCGCCGAGCCCCGTCCCGGCGCAGGTCGGCCGAGCACTTCGCTGGGTGTGGGACCCAACACGTCGACAAATGCCACCTGCACGGTCTGCTTCAGCAGCGCGCTCACCCGCGCCGCCAGGTCGCCGATCATCGCGACACCGGCCGGCCGGCGGGTGCCGTGCGCCGTGAGTATCAGGTGCATGCGGTGTCGTCCTGGGTGTCGAGCGCCAGCCGGTAACCACGCTTGACCACCGTCGCGATGATGTTTTTGTCGCCCAGCGCCGTGCGCAGCCGCAATACGGCGGTGTCTACCGCGTGAGTGTCGTCGCCGTTTCTGGGAAGCACATTCAGCAGCTCGCTGCGGGCGACGACGTCTCCGGGGCGCTTGGTCAAGGCGCGCAATATCGCCATGCCCGACCCCGACAGTGTCTTGATGGAGCCATCGACGAGCACGCAGGTTCCGTGGATGTCGACGACGTGGCCCGCGGCGTTCACGGTGCAGGAGCCAAGTAGCGGAAGTTCCTCGGCGATATGACGGGCCAAGGCGCCCAGCCGCATTCGCTCCGGCGATGAGGTGGGCACCCCCTTGCGGATCAAGGGGCGAGAGGTGACGGGGCCGACGCACATCGCGTGTACGTCGTTGCGCAGCGCCTCGAGCAGTTCCTCTTCGATATCCAGCTCGCGGCCACGCTCGAGCACCGCGGCCGCGGCGGGCGCAGAGGTGAAACTCACCGCGTCGAACTGTCGCCGGGCGATCTCGGTGACCAATTGGTCGAATGCGCCGCCCAATGGCGTTGGCTTCCAGCGGTACACCCGAATGGGCACCACCTCGGCCCCCGCCGCGCGGAGGCCGCCGACAAACTCGGGGAAGGGATCCCAGCCATCGGCCGCGCCGTGTAGCTGAATGGCGATCCGCTGACCGGCGACCCCGGATTCAAGCAGGTATTCCAGAACTTCTTGCGAGGATTCCGATTCTGGCGACCATTCTTCGCGCAAGCCCGCCGCGCGTAGCTCGCCGGTCGCCTTCGGTCCGCGCGATATGGTCCGGCCTACCGACAACGCATCAACGAGTTCGCCGGCCAGCCCCCACCCCTCGGCCGCGGCTACCCAGCCCCGGAAACCGATACCGGTGTGGGCCACCAGGATGTCGGGTGGGTTGGCGATCAACGCCTCCGTATTGCCCTGGAGTTCGTAGTCTTCGGGCAGCGCGATCATGTTGATCGCAGGGGCACTGGAGACGTCGGCACCGTGGCGGCGCAGAAGTGCGCACAACTCCTCGGCCCGGCGAGAAGACGTCACCGCAATCCGGTAGCCCCGCAGTGGCTCAGATTTTTGCTGGGCCATATGTCGTGTCTAAGCGTGTGAGGTTTCGGATGCGTTACCAAGCAATTGCTGCCGCATTGCCCACCTCTGCGACCCCAGTCACACTCGGGCCAGCCGGGATCCGGATGCCGTCCCCGCGGTACCGGCGACCGGGACCGCTCGGCGCCCGTATCTCGACCAGGTCAGAAGCGCGGCGCCGACGTAAAACAGCAGGAAGACCCAATAGGCGGAGGTGTCTGTTCCGGTGCTCAGATAGGACTGTCGCAGCGCCAGATTGATGCCCACGCCCCCGAGGGCGCCAAAGGCGGCGACAAATCCGATCACTGCTCCCGACATGGCCTATGACCAGCGGCGTCGCTCGTATTCGCTGATCTGGTTCCGGTGGCTGAGCGCCTCGAAGACCGAGGGGATCATCTTGTACACCGAACCGTTGCCCAGGCCGGCGAGCGCAAAAAGGGCCAGGAAGCCGCCGATGTAGCCCGCAGTCATCGCCACGGTGGCCGGACCAGGGGTGTGGTCACCGTGGGTACTGATGGCCACCAACAGCCCAGTAAACAACGCCATCGTGAGGAAGACCGCCAGGGTGACCCGGCTGCCGCCGACCCGATCCGCCAGTCGGCCGCCGTAGATCCGGGCCAGCGAGCCCAGTGCCGGCCCGATGAAGGCGAACTCGGCCGCGTGCAGGGCGGCCTGTGCGTGGCTTTGTCCGCTACCGACGAAGTTGATCTGCAGCACCTGGCCAAACGCGAAGGAGAACCCGATCCAGGAGCCGAAAGTGCCCAGATAGAGCAGGGCCAGTACCCACGTGTCGCGCTGGGTGAGGATGGCCCGCAAATGGCCCACGTCATAGGTGGCGTGCGCCAGGTTATCCATCTGGCGGGCCGCTCCGACGGCGACGACCGTCAACAGCAACAGATACAGTCCGCACACCCAATACGGCTGGTGATAGCCGGCGATCGCGATCACCAGCAGCCCCACCAGCTGAATCATGGGGACGCCGAGATTGCCGGCGCCGGCGTTGAACCCGAGAGCGAAGCCTTTGCGCCGATGCGGGTAGAAGGCGTTGGTGTTGGTCATCGACGCCGCGTAGTTGGCGCCACCGCATCCGGTCAATGCGGCGCATGCCAGATACGGCCACAGCGGCAACCCGGGTGGCTCAGCAACCAGATCGTGCCGATGGTGGGAATGGCCAGCACCGCAATCGAAAACACGGTCCAGTTCCGGCCGCCGAAGGTGGCGATACCCAGCGAATACGGGATGCGCAGGCAGGCCGCAACAAAGGTGGCTGTGGCGCCGAGCAGGAATTTGTCCGCAGCGGAGAAGCCGTAAACGTCGTAGGGCATGAACAGCACCAACACCGGCCAGAGCGTCCAAACCCCAAGGCGACGTGTTCGCATGCGGTGATCCACAGCAGGTTGCGGCGAGCGACGGCGTGGTTGCTGGCCTCCCAAGCCTGGGCGTCTTCGGGATCCCAGTGCTCGATCCGATGGTTGCGGTTCATGTTGGCGTCTGCACCTTTCGCCGACGGTGGCGCCGCTTTTCCGGCAATCATGCGTTGAGAAGTCAGGCGAGTCTCGAGATGAATCACGAATGAAGAGGCATGCGCCACCGCCTGTTTCGATGCTCACATCGATCATGCAAGCCGGTCAACTCGAAGGGGCGGATATGGGCTGAAAGTTGAATCGCAGTTATCTGAAAACTGGCTGGCAGGAAGACGCGGCGCCGAGAGGTATTACCAGACGTCTCCCGCGCGCCAGTCGCACATCAATTCGGCGGAGGTGTCCAGGCTGGCATCGACCGGCAGCACAAACACGGTTCCGTCATCATCGGGTGTGGGAGTGGGGCCGGTGGGGGACAGCACCGATGTCGGGCCGTGCCACGGCAACCAGCCTCGAGATGTGTACGGCCGGCGGGCGCCCGCCGAGGAACTGAGCGCCCCCAGTTCGTAGGCGCCACGAATCACTTGCTCGGTGGCGTCCAACACCGCAGTCGCCAGTCCTTGGCCACGCCAATCCTCTCGCACCGCAACACCTTCGACATAGCCACAACGCAGGGCGCTACCGCGGTAGATAAGACGCCGCTGCACCACGGCGCCGTGCGCGATGATCGCGCCGCGATGCCAGATCAGGGCGTGCATACCGCCCAGGGCGTGTTCCCAATCGTTATCGGTGAAGTCGCCGGCAAAGGCGGCGGTGACCATCTGGCGAATGCCCTGACGCGTCTCACTGTCCAGATCGGCGGTATGGACCAGCCGAGCCGTGTGAACCTCTGTATGCACTATTTCTGTCTACCAGTGCCCGCGCGTCAGCGGCGAGGGCGTGCCCAGTGCAGCCATACGTGCTGACCGGGCCGCACCTGGGCCACCTTGTCGATGTCGTCATCGATCACCACACCCACCACCGGGTAGCCGCCCGTGATCGGGTGATCGGGCCCCAGGATCACCGGTAATCCGTTGGGCGGTACCTGGATTGCGCCGCGAGTGGTCCCTTCGCTGGGCAACTGGCGGTCTGGATTGCGGTGCGTCAGCGGGCGGCCGACCAATCGCGTTCCCACCCGGTCGCTTTGACCGGAGACCACCCAGTCGGTGTTTACCAGCGCTTCGGGATCAACGAACCAGTCATCGCGCGGTCCCGGTATCGCCCGCAGTTCGACCACTCGGTCGGTGATGGCGGCCACCGGCGCCTGGTCGAGTTCCGGATAATCCTGCGAACGGTCGCCGATCGGCAGCACATCCCCGGTCCGTAATGGCGCCGGGCCGATTGCCGACATCACGTCATAGCTGCGTGAACCCAGCACGGGGGTGACGCTGATACCACCGCGCACCGCTAGATAGGTACGCAGTCCCGCATTGGGAGTTCCCAGTGAGATTACCGAGCCATCGCGGACATGATGAATGCTGTTGGTGCCGAACAACGTTCCGTTGACGGTTGGGTCGGTGTCGGCTCCGGTCACCGCGATGTCGATGTCGCCGCCACGAACCCGGGCCGAAAAGCCTCCCAGCGTGACCTCGACGGTCGCCCAGTCGTCGGGATTGGCGACCAAGCGGTTCGCCAGCGTGTGCGAGCGACGGTCGGCCGCCCCGGACCGCCCGACTCCCAGGTGGCCCAGACCGGCCCGGCCGAGGTCCTCGACGATGGCCAACGGCCCGCTGCGCAGTATTTCCAGGGTTATCACGACGGATCCTCCTCGCTACGCCGGCCGGAACTGTACCCACATGCCCTGGGTGAGCAGGGCCGGGTTGGGCCGGTCAATGTCCCACAACACTGCGTCGGTATGGCCGATGATCTGCCACCCGCCGGGGGAGTGCCGCGGGTATACCGCGCTGTATTCGCCTGCCAGCGCGACCGACCCGGCCGGCACCGAGGTCCGCGGCTCGGACCTGCGGGGCACCTGCAGCCGAGGATCGCCGCCGATGAGGTAGGCAAACCCGGGCGCGAATCCGCTGAACCCGACGCGCCACCGGGTGGCGGTGTGGGCGTGGATGACCTGTGCGGTGGTCAGACCGGTATGGCTGGCGACCTCGGCAAGATCGGGACCGTCGTAGATGACGTCGATGACCGGCGCCGGCAGCGGTTCGCCCTGGTGCTCGGACGCGAGCAGGTCGGGGTCGACGGGCAGCCGGCGTATCCGCTGCCGGGTAACCCCTTGGAAGCGGGGACCGGCGAGCTTCACCAACACCGTGCGGGAGGCCCCGACGATGTCGACCACGCCGGGCAGCGCAGCGGCGCGTAGGGTCTGCGTCCACGCCAACACCTGCGCGGTGCTGTCACACTCCAGCATCAGCGCTTGATCGCCGTAGTCGAAAATGTTGCGCGTCACCATGTCCGCCGCAAGCTCGGTTGAGATATCGGTCACACTCATTCTTCGACGTTAGCCCCGGATTCGGCGGTGGGCGAGAAATTTTCGAGCACTGCCAGAAGGGCCTTAGCGGATGCTCAGACCCGCGCGGTCGGTGGCCGAATAATCGGCAATCTCAGCCCAATACCTTCGCGATCAGCGCGGGCAATTCATCGGCCACCACGGGATAACTCAGGGGCGACGCAAACGCGATCGCGCCGGCCTGATCGTCGGTGGTGAAGACATGGCGTTTCTGCTCGGTCGCCGCTGATGCCGCAATCTCGGGGTCGGCCAGCAACGCCTGTTCGTCTTCGGGGCTCTCGGTCAGCCAGATCAGCACGTCGGCGGAATCGAGCACCTCCTTGATGTGATCGCGCGGGATCACACCGCGTTGATCGACGGCGAAGGGTTTGATGTCCTCGGAGATGACCAGACCCATCTCGTTGAGAAAGTCGGTCCGCCAGCCGGCCATCGTTGCGATGACATTGCCCTGCCAAAGCCGCCCCTGCAGTAACAGTGCTTTTTTGCCCATCCATTGCGGATGCTGTTGTGCCACAGCGGCGAACTTCTGGTCGACGGCGTCGATCAGGGACTTCATCTGCGCGCTCTGAAACACCGCCTCACCGACTGTGCTGGCCTGCAGCTTCCAGGGCTCGAAGAACGCGTCACCGCCCGATTGCGGGATGGTGGGGGCGATCGCAGACAGCTTCTGATAGGTCTCGGCGTCGACTCCGGCGTTGATGGCCACAATGAGATCGGGTTTGAGGTTCGCGATCTGGTCGACCTGAATCCCGTCGTCGAGGCTCAACACCACCGGCTGTGCCGCGCCGAGTTTGGGCTGCGCCCAGGGCCACACCGCGAACGGCTGGTCCCCGAACCATCGGGTGACGGCGATGGGCACGACCCCCAGCGCGAGCAAGTCGTCTTGTTCGGTAAAACCGGCGCTGACCACGCGCTTGGGCGGCTCCTTGATGACGGTCTGGCCGAACAAGTGGGTGATGGTCACCGCCCCGGTATCAGCGGTGCCCGCCTGCGGCTTGGATGACGAGCACGCCGCGACCCCGCTGGCGAGCAGCCCTGTGGCCGCCGCGACCTGCAGGAATCCGCGCCGACTCCATCCCTGTTGCATCGCGTGAGATTATCGCGTGCCTGACCCTCACCCCGCCACAGCACCGGCTGGTGCACGCTTGGCCGGGGCACCGCGCGTGCGTGGGTGCGGCGATGTTTCTAACAGCGGGGCCGCGACCGTTGTGATTTTTGCGTTGCGACGACGTAACTGCGACCACCTAGTTCGGTAACAGCCCGTCGTTAGTGTCGACTCGTTCGTGCGTCCTCGGCCCATTCGGCCGCGGATTGGCCGCTTTCTTGCACAGGAGACGTAGATGACCATCACCCCGGTACGCCAGCACACCGCACCGCGCGAGCAGCACGCCGGACGCCACTGGATTCATGACTGGCGCCCCGAAGATCCCGAATTCTGGGACACGATCGGCCGGCCGATCGCCCGGCGCAACTTGGTTTTCTCCATCTTCGCCGAGCACATCGGGTTCAGCGTGTGGATGTTGTGGAGCATCGTGGTCGTGCAGATGATGGCCGTTGGTGCACCGGGGCATCCCAGCCATCCCGCCGCGTCGGGCTGGGCACTTTCGCCCAGCCAAGCCCTGTGCCTGGTCGCTGTTCCCAGCGGTGTCGGCGCACTGTTGCGATTGCCCTATACCTTCGCGATCCCGGTTTTCGGCGGCCGCAACTGGACGACCATCTCCGCAAGCTTGTTGGTGATTCCCTGTCTGCTGCTGTCCTGGGCGGTAAGTCACCCCGGCATACCCTTTGTGCTGCTGACGCTGATCGCCGCGACCGCCGGTGTGGGCGGCGGCAACTTCGCCTCGTCGATGGCCAACATTTCGTTCTTCTACCCCGAGAAGGACAAAGGCTGGGCACTGGGCCTCAACGCGGCCGGAGGCGACATTGGCGTCGCGGTAGTGCAAAAGATCATTCCGCCGATCGTGGTCGCCGGTGGCGGGATGGCGCTGGCGCGGGCCGGATTGTTCTATGTGCCACTGGCGGTCGTCGCCGCGGTCTGCGCCTTTGCGTTCATGGACAACCTCGCCGAGGCGAAGGCCGACGTGAAGCCGGTTTGGCAGTCGCTGCGCCACGCCGACACCTGGATCCTGGCCCTGTTGTACATCGGTACCTTCGGATCCTTCATCGGCCACTCGGCGGCGTTTCCGACACTGCTCAAGACCGTCTTCGATCGCGGCGACATCGCCTTGGGCTGGGCGTTTCTGGGGGCGGGCATCGGATCGGTGATCCGGCCGCTGGGCGGCAGGCTGGCCGATCGCGTTGGCGGCGCCCGCGTCACCGCGGTCAGCTTTCTGATGCTCGCGATCGGGGCGGCCGCCGCGCTGTGGTCGGTGCAGATCGTCAACTTGCCGCTGTTCTTCGCCAGCTTCATGTTCTTGTTCGTGGCCACCGGCATCGGAAACGGATCGACCTATCGCATGATCTCGCGGATCTTCAAGGTCAAAGGTGAGCTCGCGGGCGGTGACCCCGACACGATGGTGCAGATGCGCCGCCAAGCCGCCGGTGCCTTGGGTGTCATCTCGGCGGTCGGCGCCTTCGGTGGGTTCCTGGTGCCCCTGGCCTACGCGTGGTCGAAGGCCCAGTTCGGCAATATCGAACCCGCGCTGCGCTTCTATGTGGTCTTTTTCCTCGCGCTGCTATTCGTCACCTGGCACTGCTACCTACGCAGCAAGACTCCGATGGCGCAGCTAGGGGTGTGATCAGCCGTCGGCTCCGGGCCTGCCCCGGCCATCGGGGGGCCGGTAGCCGTGCCACGGGTTGTACTCGGCGATCAGCTCCTCCTGCGGGGGACGCGCCTCGGGCGGTATGTGCTGCAGGTTAATCCGGATGCGGTACCAGATCGAGCTCGGCCCGCGCATGCCGTCCACCAACACATCGGCGGGTTGCAGCCGATCCGCCACCGCGGGATGGCGAGCGCGCCAGGTGTCCAGGGCGGCCATCGCCTCGTCCTTGGTCTTGGTGCGGGCGACTTCGATCAGCGGCATGCTCGGCTGCCGGCGGCCATCGCTGCGCTTGCCCGCGCCGGTGGGAGCGCGCTGGGGCGGGCCCAGTTCCTCGGCAAGCATCAGCAGCCGGTCCAGCGCGCCCGCGGCGTCGTCCATGCCCGACCACGGGTCGCCCATTTCTGCGAACCGGTCGGGGACGGTGTCGAGGGTGAAGTCCTGCGGATCGCAGTCGGCCACCTCGTGCCAGTGCAGCGGCGTGGACACCCGGGCATCGGGGGTGGCCCGCACCGAATAGGCCGACGCGACCGTGCGGTCCTTGGCGTTCTGGTTGAAGTCGACGAACACTCCCTCGCGTTCCTCCTTCCACCAACGGCTGGTTGCCACGCCGGGCATCCGCCGTTCGACCTCGCGCGCGACGGTCTGCGCGGCCAGCCGAACCTGGGAAAACGACCACCGTGGCGCGATCCGGGCATAGACGTGGAAGCCCCGCGAACCAGAGGTCTTGGGCCAGGGCGTGAGCCCATAATCTTCGAGCACTTCGTGGACCACTTGCGCGACATCGAGGATGCGGCGTCACTCGACACCGGGCATCGGGTCCAGGTCGATCCGTAGTTCGTCGGGGTGATCGAGGTCGCGGGCAAGCACCGGATGTGGATTCAGGTCGACGCAGCCCAAGTTGATCGCCCAGGCCAGTCCCGCGGCATCGTGGATGACCGCTTCCTTGGCGGAGGTGCCTGACGCGTAGCGCAGCTCGGCAACGTCCACCCAGTCGGGGCGGTTGGTGGGGGCGCGCTTCTGAAACACCGCTTCCACGTCGATCCCTTTGACGAAGCGCTTGAGCATCATCGGCCGGCCGGCCACCCCGCGCAGCGCGCCATCGGCCACCGACAGGTAGTAGCGGACCAGATCGAGCTTGGTGCGGCTCGGCCGGTCGCCCTGGCTGGGGAAGACCACTCGGTCTGGGTGGGTGATCTTGACCTGCCGACCGGCCAACTCCAGTGACACCGGGCCGGTCATGGGAATCAATCGTAATTCCGATGCACTCTATGGTCGCGGTGCGACCGGCGTCACATATGGTGAACTTATGCCTAACCTCAGTGACCTGCCCGGGGTCGCAAAAATTCAGCAATACGTCGACCGCGGGGCGGCCGAACTGCACTACGTGCGCAAGATCATCGAATCAGGTGCGTTCCGGTTGGAGTCGCCGCTGAACTACGCCGCGATGGCAACCGAAATCGCGAAGTGGGGCGAGTTCGGCATGCTGCCCTCGTTCAACGCCAGACGTCATCCGCACCGCGCGGCGTGCATCGACGAAGAGGGCGAATTCACCTACCAGCAGCTCGACGAAGCCGCCCACGCCGTGGCCAACGCCCTGCTGGCCAAGGGGGTATCCGCCGGCGACGGGGTCGCCATCCTGGCGCGCAACCACCGTTGGTTTTTGATCGCCAACTATGGTGCTGCCCGGGCAGGCGCCCGCATCATCTTGCTCAACAGCGAGTTCTCCGGCCCACAAATCAAAGAGGTCTCGGAGCGCGAAGGCGCCAAGCTGATCATTTATGACGACGAGTACACCGGCGCGGTCAGCAAAGCCGAGCCGCCGTTGGGCAAGCTGCGGGCGCTGGGCGTCAATCCCGATTCCGAGGAGGACTCGGGCAGCACCGACGAAACGCTGGCCGAACTCATCGCCCGCAGCAGCACCGCGCCGGCGCCCAAGGCCGGCAAGCATGCGTCGATCATCATTCTGACCAGTGGCACCACCGGCACCCCCAAGGGCGCCAACCGCAGTACCCCGCCGACGCTGGCGCCGGTCGGGGGCATCTTGTCGCACGTCCCGTTCAAGGCCAACGAGGTGACCTCGCTGCCGGCGCCGATGTTCCACGCGCTGGGGTACCTGCACGCCACCATCGCGATGTTCCTGGGCTCGACGCTGGTGTTGCGACGCAAGTTCAAGCCGCAGCTGGTGCTCGAAGACATCGAGAAGCACAAGGTGACCGCCATGGTCGTGGTGCCGGTGATGCTGTCGCGTCTTCTCGACGCGGTGGAGAAGATAGACAAGAAGCCAGACCTGTCCAGCCTGAAGATCGTGTTCGTATCCGGCTCCCAGTTGGGCGCCGAACTGGCCAGCCGCGCACTCAAAGACCTCGGTCCGGTTATCTACAACATGTACGGCTCGACCGAGATCGCGTTTGCCACCATCGCCGGGCCCGAGGATCTGCAACGCAACGCCGCGACGGTGGGACCCGTCGTCAAAGGCGTCAAGGTCAAGATCCTCGACGACAACGGCAACGAGGTCTCGCAGGGCCAAGTCGGCCGCATCTTCGTGGGCAACGCCTTCCCCTTCGAGGGCTACACCGGTGGCGGCCACAAGCAGATCATCGACGGTCTGATGTCCTCAGGTGACGTCGGCTACTTCGATGAGCACGGGCTGCTCTACGTCAGCGGTCGTGACGACGAGATGATCGTCTCCGGCGGGGAAAACGTGTTCCCGGCCGAAGTCGAGGATCTGATCAGCGGGCATCCCGACGTGGTGGAGGCCACCGCGCTCGGCGTCGACGACAAGGAGTGGGGCGCGCGGCTGCGCGCGTTCGTGGTCAAGAAGCCCGACACCGACCTCGACGAGGAGACCGTCAAGCACTACGTGCGCGACCACCTGGCCCGCTACAAGGTTCCCAGGGAAGTGATCTTCCTCGAGGAGTTGCCGCGCAACCCCACCGGCAAGATCCTCAAACGCGAGCTGCGTGAGATGGAGATCGAGTAGCCGGTCATTGGCTCCGCAGTTCATCGCTGCCCGTAGCGGCTGCGCTAGTTGTCAGGTGGCGGTGTTGGTGACGACCGCCTGGTATCGCCCGGCCGTCGACGACATCCCCACCGGTATCGCACCGAGCGGTCGGTGTCCACCACCACGAACTGCCCTGCACCTACGAAGTGCCTTCCGGTCGAGAACCTGAGCCGCCGCAGTCCCGCGAATCTCCTGCCGGACAGACACTTCCGTGTATCTAGAGGACGACGACCTCAATCACCGGTGAACAATCCGGGGCGGAGCACGTCGATGCTCAGTGCTCGGCTGAGCCGGGGAGGCGCCTCGCTTTGGAAACGAGGATGGAGGCATGCCGAATTCATCAGTGATCGACTCATTCTTGCCCGTCTGACGATCCGTGATAAGCAGTTCGCCGGGCGCGCCACGCTGGCAGTGAACTTCTAGAGTCCGACGGCCTGTTCCAGGCCATGCAGTGACGTCTCCAGGTGTAGCAGGAGTCGCTGCAAGTGCGGGACACTGCGACGGCACCCGCCTAGGGCGTGTCTGCTTAATGTGAATGGTGTTTTGGCTGATGCTGTTTGGGTGATGCGGACGCATGCGATTTCTGATGATTTGTGGTCGCTGATCGTGGCGGTGTTGCCTGCGGGGCGGCGGCGTGGCCGGCCGTGGAACGATCATCGACGTACTCTGGAGGGCATTATCTGGCGTTACCGTGCGGGATCTCCGTGGTGTGACCTGCCCGAGCACTTCGGTCCCTGGCAATCGGTGGCCGAGAGGCATCTACGCTGGTCGGTCGATGGCATCTACGCGCGGATCTTCGCGGCGATCGCCTCTGACCTCGACGCCGAGGACGCCGACCTGGGCGCACTGTTGTCGGTCGATTCGACCAGTGTGCGCGCCCACCGACACGCAGCCGGAGCGCGCTCCGGGCGCCGCACAGGGGGATCTGTCGAATTACAAGAAATATCTCGATGAGCCCGATGACCACGCCATTGGGCGTTCCCGCGGCGGGCTGACTACCAAGATCCACGCCTTGACCGACCAGCTGTGCAGTCCGGTCACCCTGGCACTGTCGGCCGGTCAAGCCGGTGATAATCCGATGCTTTGGCCATTGCTGGCCGCCCGGTGCAGCAACTCATACGCCCCGTATCGCCTGCTGGCGGACAAGGCGTACTCCTATGACTCGACGCGGGCACAGCTGCGCCGGCTCAAGATCGCCCATACCATCCCCGAGCGCAGCGACCAGATCACCCGCCGCAAAGCCAAAGGCCGCAACGGAGGACGGCCTCCGGGGTTCTCAGGCCGAATCTACAAGCACCGTAACACCGTCGAGCGAAGCTTCAACCGGCTCAAACACTGGCGCGCGGTCGCCACCTGCTACGACAAATACGCCCTGACCTACCTCAGCGGTGTCACCCTGGCCGCCATCATCACCTACCACCGCGTCCGCAATTAGCAGACAGGACCTAGGCCGAATTCGAGCGTGCCGGCGTTGCTGAGCAGAGTGATGCTCAGCGCCTGACCGTCGTGAGCGATCGACAGTGGATAGATGCTGTCCAGCCGGGCCCCGTGCCAGTACATGGGTTTGGTCGGTCCCGGCAGGTTCGACACAATGACATTGAACGACGGCTTTGTCCATGGGACGAAGCCCGGAACAGCTGTCAGCGTCAAAGGCGCCATATTGAAGGCCCACAACGCTTTTGCCTGCAGCGGGGACAATTCGGAAAATGCCTTCTTGTTTCGGCGCATCGACTGACTGATCATTTCCAGTCGTTTCGCCGGATCCGTGTTGTCGGTCGCGAGACCGCAAAGCACGGTCCCGACCATGGTGCCGCCGGAGTCATCGGTTTGCGAGCGCAGGCTAACCGGGACCAAGGCAACTAGCGGCGCATCCGGTAGCGCATTCTGCTCGAGCAAGTACTGGCGCAACGCACCGGCGCACATTGCCAGCACTACATCGTTGATGGTGACCTCCGCGCATTTCGCTACGGCCCGGAACCGATCCAACGACCATGACTGCGCTGCGCATCGGCGCGCGCCGCCGACCTTTACGTTGAACAGGGTGCGTGGAGCCCCAAATGGCAGGGTCAACTGCTGCTCAACCAGCGCAGCGCGGATCAAGGACACTGTCGATGGACCGAGTGCCATCAGAGATCCCGCCGTGTTGGCCAGCGATCCCAGCCTGGAGGAGCCAACCGCGTGATCGGGCTGCGGGGGCAGATTCCATGGTGCCCGCACTTCGGTGTCGCGAGGGTCATCCGAAAGTGCGCGCTGCAGCAGCATCAATGCCGAGGCACCGTCGAGCAGGGCATGGTGGAACTTGGAGTAGATCGCGAACCGGCTGTCTGCCAACCCGTCCACCACATGCATTTCCCACAACGGGTAATGGCGATCGAGCAGGTGGCTGTGTAGCTGAGAAACCAATTGGAGCAGCTCGCGTACCCTCCCGGGATACGGAAGCACCGAACGTCGCACGTGATAATCGGTATCGATCTCGTTGTCGTACTGCCAGCCCAGGCTGGTAATACCGCCCAATAATGTTGCGGGGCGCTTACGGAATGCGGGTTGTCCCTCCCGATTTGCCGCCAGGCATCTATATATCTCATCGACAAATCCCGGACCGGCCGCGTCGGGAGGGTCGAACAGCTGCAAACCGGCCACATGCATGGGGTGCTCGCGGGACTCGGTGAACAGGAAGGACGCATCGGTCGGCATCATCAATTCCATCGAAGTCATTAGACAGCGGGGGCCCATGGCGAGCAACCGGCATCGATGAAACTGTCGGCGGATCCCACAGCAGAGATCGTGAAATATGCGGCGCACAACAGGTCGCCGCCGGCATCTTCATTTCATGGCGACGTCGAGTTGCTGGCTGAACCTGATCGAGCCTTGGTTCAAGGAACTGGCCGGTGCGCGAACCCCGCCGCGGATCGAATCGAATCGCAGACAGACCGCTTGCGGCCTACGGGTCGCGGGGCAGGCCTAGCAGCCGCTCGGCGATGATGTTGAGCTGCACCTCGGAGGTGCCGCCGTAGATCGTGGTGGCGCGACTGGATAGCAGGTACTCGCCCCACTTACCGGCCAACTCGTCGGTGTCGCCGATCGCGGCATCCGTGCCGAACGACGACACGGCGAACTCCGCGTAGCCCTGACCGGTGCGCATCGACAGCAGCTTGGATATCGCCGCCGACGGCATGGCGTCCCCACCCGAGAGGGTCAACAGGGTGGAGCGCAGGTTGAGCACCTTGGCGGCGTGCCCCTCGGCGATCAGGTGTCCGGCGCGGTGCTGGGCGACCTGATCGAACTGGCCGTCCCGGACGAACTCGACGAACTGCGGCAAGGTGGCCAGGAAGTTGTTGTCGGTGCTGCCAATCGATACTCGTTCGGCGGTCAGGGTGTTGCGGCTGACTTCCCAGCCCCGGTTGACTTCGCCCAGGACATACTCGTCCGGGACGAACACATCGTCGATGTAGACGGTGTTGAACATTTCGTGGCCGGTCAGCTCGCGCAGCGGCTTTACCTGTACGCCTTCGCTTTTCATGTCCAGCAGGAAGTAGGTGATGCCGTTGTGCTTGGGTGCGTTCGGGTCGGTTCTGGCCAGTAGTGCTCCCCATTGCGAGTACTGAGCGGCGGTGGTCCAAATTTTCTGTCCGGTAATGCGCCAGCCGCCGTCTACCCGCGTCGCCTTCGTGCTCAGGCCGGCCAGGTCCGAGCCGGCGCCGGGCTCCGAGAACAGCTGGCACCAGATCATCTCGCCGCGGAAGGTGGGCGGCAGAAATCGTTGCTTCTGCTCTTCGGTACCGAACGCCACGATCGACGGGAGGATCCAAGCCGCGATGCCGACCTGGGGCCGTTTTACCCGACCGGTGCTGAACTCCTGGGCGATGATGACCTGCTCGACCGGGCTGGAGGCCCGTCCCCAGGGCTTGGGCAGATATGGCAGCACCCAGCCGCCTTCGGCGATCGCGGCCTTTCGGGGCTCCCGATCCATCTGCTTGAGGGCCTCCACATCGGCGCGAATCTCGGCCCGCAGCTTCTCGGTGTCGGGATCCAAGTCGATGTCCACCGCTCGCATGCCCGTGGTGGTGGCGGTGTCCACCACCCGCTGTGGGTACTCGACGCTGCGGCCGAAACAGGCCGCCAGCATCAGGGCCCGGCGGTAGTAGACGTTGGTGTCGTGCTCCCAGGTGTAGCCGATGCCGCCGTGCACCTGTATGCAGTCCTGGGTGCAGCGCTGGGCTGCGGCCGGTGCCAGTGTCGCGGCGACGGCCGCGGCGAACTCGATGTGCGGACTGTCCTCGTCTAGCGCGCGGGCCGCGTCCCACACGGCGGCGGTGGCGCGCTCGGTGTCGGCGATCATCTCGGCGCATTTGTGCTTGATCGCCTGGAACTGGCCGATCGGCCTGCCGAACTGTTCGCGGATCTTGGCGTAGCCCGACGCGGCATCGGTGGCCCAGCGGGCTACACCCACCGCCTCGGCCGAGAGCAGGGTGGACATCAGCGCGTGGGCGGTGGTCATGCTCAGATTGCTCAGCACCACGTCATCGCCAACCTCGACGGCGTTGGCGTGGACGTGTGCGACGGGGCGCAGCGGGTCCAGGCTGCGGACCGGTTCGATTTCAAGTTGCTCGGCGCGCAGCACCACCCACTCGTCGCCGCTATCGATGGCGACTGGCAGCACCAGAATGGAGGCCTGGGCTGCGGCTGGAACCGCGCGGACCTCGCCGCGGATGACTAGCACGCCACCGTCCTCTAGCCCCTGGCGCGTTGCGGTGAGCCCCGAGTCCAGCGCGTAGGCCGCGATGGCGGCACCGCTGGCGAGCTCGGAAAGCACCTTGGCCTCGGGGTCATGCACCGAAATCAGTGCGCTGGCGATCGCCGCCGGGACGAACGGACCGGGGACCGCCCCGTAGCCGAATTCGGCCAGCGCCACAGCCAGCTCGAGGATCCCGTAACCCTGTCCGCCGACGGACTCGGCGAGATGAACACCCTGCAAGCCTTGTTCGGCCGCCGCTTGCCAGTAGGGCGGTGGATTCTCGACCGGAGTTTCCATAGCCGCGTGCAGCACTTCCGACGGCGCCACGCGCGCTACCAGTGATCGCACCGAATCGGCCAGGTCCCGATGCTCAGGGGTTATCGCGATCGGCATTGCTCGCCTTCCCTTGCTTTGTTGCTGAACCGCCGTATCGGCCAAGCACCTCCAAGCTAACAATCGGCTTTGCAGTTGACCACATTGGCTAGTGACAGGCCGTCGCGCAGGCGGCGGCAGTTGTCGACGGCCTCGGTCAGATAGCGCCGCATGGTGTCGACGGTGTACCAGGTGACGTGGGGGGTGAGCACCACGTTGTCCAGGCGCAGCAACGGATTCTCGCGCACCACCGGCTCCACGGCGAACACATCGAGCCCGGCGGCGGCCAGCGATCCGCTGCGCAGCGCGTCAACCAGGGCGTCTTCGTCGACGACGGCGCCGCGAGAAGTGTTGATCAGCAATGAATTCGGCTTCATCCGGGCCAGGGCGTCGGCGTCGAGCAGCCGATCGGTGTGCGGCGTCAACGGCAGGTGCAGCGAGACGATGTCACTGGTGGCCAGCAGTTCGGGCAGGGGCCGCCAGCCGGGCCGCCCGTCGTCTCGGGTGCTGGTGTGCAGCACGGTTGCGCCCATCGCTGAGACTATGGTGGCCACCCGCTTGGCGATGTTGCCGTAACCGATCAGTCCGACGGTACAACTGCCGATGTCGCGCACCGATTCGCCCAGTTGCGGGTCGGTTGGCCAGCCCCGTCCCTGCCGGGTCGCCGCGTCGAGCTCCGGCAGCCGGCGCAGCGCTGCCAGCATGAGCAGCACCGTGCCCTCGGCGACCGAAGGCGCGTTGGCGCCGGGCATGTTGGCGACGGCGATGCCGTGCTTGGTCGCGGTCGCCACGTCGATCGTGTTCACTCCGGCGCCGAGCTTTTGGACCAGCCGCAACCGCGGCGCGCGTTGCAGGTCGGCGCCCGAGAGTGGGCGCAAGACGTGCCAAATTACCTCGGCGTGGTCCAACTCCCGATAGAAGCCACTGTCGTCGTCTTCGGCGCACCATCTGATGTCGAGCCAATCACGCTGTGCGGCAATAAATTCAAGTACCTTCTCGCCGGGGACGAAGTGGGCCAGAACTCGTAACGGCTGGTTCACTGCCACCGCTTCGCTATCCAGTCGGTGATGGTGTCGGCTTGTTCGTCGCGTGCGCCGGGGGTGGTGAAGTAGTGGTCGGTATCGATGGAGGCGCGTGCTTTGTCCGTGCTGGCGAGCCCGTCGTAGATGCACTGCGCGTCGGAGGGGAACACTCCGGTGTCGGCGTCGGCATTGATCACCAGGGCGGGACACGTGATCCGGGCTAGGTGCGGTGCCGCCCGGGTCTGCGCCACCCGCAGGCTCCACATGCCCAGCCAGTTGCGCAGCGTGCAGGCCGCGGCGATGCCGCGCGCTGAGCGGTTTGCCCGCACCGGTTTTCCGGCATAGCACAGATTGGGCTCTCGGTTGGTCGGTTCGATGCTGGCGTCGACCATGCGCGGATCGGCCCAGGTGCGCATCACGGTGAATGGCCGGTCGGAAAATCCCGCGGCGCGTACGCGTTTGAGTTCGTCCTCGGCCCAGTCGGTGATGCTCTCGTTGCGCGCCGCCTGCGCCGCCCGGTAGCGGCTGAGGAACTCTGGGGAGTATGGCGGCCCGTTGCGCTCGTTGAACAGGTCCAGGTCGGGATCGGTTGCAACGGGGTAGTTTTCGTCGATGACGGCGGCGTCCATCCAGGCCGTCAGCACTTCCGGGCGGCCGGGATGGGCGGCCGTGGCCACGTAGCCGTCCGCGGTGGGTAGTTCGTTGACGCCGGCCGCCGGGCGCGTTCCCGCCAGCGGCGTTACGTTTGGATCCACCGCCTGTGACTGATAGGCGGCCATCAGCGACCCGCCTCCGGAGTTACCCAGCAGCACCACCGTTTCCGCGCCGGCGACTTCGCGCAGCCAGCGCACCCCGACCCCGATGTCGACCAGCGCGTGGTCCAGCGCAAAGTTGCTTTCGAAGCCGCGAAACCTGGTGTTCCAGCCCAGGAACCCGATGCCGCGGGCGGCCATGTAGTCGGCGAGGTAGTGCTCGGAGAAATCGATCTGGTAGTGCGTGGCGATCATCGCCACCGTTGGCCTGGTTCCCGCGGCACGGTGATAGAGCCCTTGGCACGGGTGTCCGCCGGCACCGGCTCGTCCGGCGGTCGGCGAACTCAGCCCGACGAACTCGCGGTTGATCTCGGGTGTGCCGGTTGCAGCGGACAATTCAGGAGACCTCCACGCCGTAGATGGCTCGGTAGTAGATGTTGGCCAGGGTCTGGATGCAGGCCAGGTCGTCGGGCTCTTTGGTACGAGACCCGCTGAGCTGGATGTAACAGAACTGGTTGAACATTGCCACGATCGCCTCGGCGACCAGCTGCGGGTCGTCGCCCGGGCAGTAGTCCTCGGCCTGGGCGCGCTTGACCGTTTCCTTGATGAAACTGATGGGGACTGCACACATATCGGCCCACTGTTGGGCAAAGTCCTCGTTGACCATGGCCAACTGCGACACGCTGACCATCTCTGCGAGGCGGTTGCGATAGGTGTTCCAGTGCGCGGCGGCGGCTTCATAGGCGCGCTCCCGATTGGAGAGACCGTGGCTGGTCACCGACAGTGCCCGCTGGTTGACTTCATCGCGAAACCGCAGTGCCCACTGGCGGACCATTGCTTCTTTGGAGTCGTAGTAGTTGTAGAAGGATGCCGCCGAGCGGCCGGCCTCGGCGGCGATGTCGGCAATCGTGGTGGCCAAGACGCCCTTGCGCGCAATAACCGTCCGGGCGGCGGTGTCGATCGCGGCCTGCGTCTGGCGTCCGCGGTGCGTCGGGAACTCCGGCACCTGGCGTACCTCCTCTGGAACAAATCTGAATCTGATGTTAGATTCAGATTTGAATCGTGGCCAGGCCACGCACTTGATCGGAGTCAACAGATGATCAAGCCGCACAACACCAATACCGAATTCGAGTTCGGCGGAATCAACCACGTCGCGCTGGTTTGTTCGGACATGGCTCGTACCGTGGACTTCTACAGCAACATCCTCGGGATGCCGCTGATCAAGTCGCTCGACCTGCCCGGCGGCCAGGGCCAGCACTTCTTTTTCGATGCGGGCAACGGTGACTGCGTCGCCTTCTTCTGGTTCGCCGACGCACCCGATCGCGTCCCGGGCATCTCGTCGCCGGGGGCTATCCCCGGCATTGGCGACATCACCAGCGCCGTGAGCACCATGAACCACCTGGCCTTTCACGTACCGGCGGAAAAGTTCGACGCCTACCGGCAACGGTTGAAGGACAAGGGCGTGCGGGTCGGCCCCGTGCTCAATCACGACCACAGCGAGTTCCAGGTGTCGGCGACGGTGCATCCGGGGGTGTACGTTCGCTCCTTCTACTTCCAGGATCCCGATGGCATCACGCTGGAATTCGCCTGCTGGATAAAGGAGTTCACTGCCGACGACACGCCGGCGGTGCCCCGCACGGCGGCAGACCGGCGGCCTCCGGTGGCAGCGGGGCACTAGGCAAGCGTGACCGACGCTATCTTGACCGACGATCAGATCGCGGCACTGAGCCCGCAGCAACGGCGTGATCTGATTTCCCGGCTGGAACGGCCGCTTGGCGAGTTGGTGGACCCGACGATCCTCTCCCGGACTCGTCGTATCCGACTGCGGCTCATCATCAGTTGCGCGCTGGTGCTGATCCCGTGGACGGTATTTCTGGGGCTGACCTTGCCGGGAAACTACGTGGCGCACAACTGGCCGGCCACTTGGGTGGGCTTCGATATCCTGTTGGTGGCCTTCATGGCGGCTACCGCGGTGCTGGGCTATCTGCGCCGCCAACTGCTGCTGCTGACCGCTTTCACCACCGGTGTGCTGCTGATCTGTGACGCCTGGTTCGATCTGATGACGGCGGGGCCCAACGACCGCTGGTGGTCGGTGGGGTCCGTGCTGTTCATCGAGCTACCGATAGCCGTCGTGATGATCACCGGGGCGCAACGCATCATGCGACTCACGCTGGCGCGGCTGTGGCTTATTGAGCCGGGGACGCGGCTGTGGCACCTGCCCTTGTTCCCCTGAGGCCGTAAAGCCTGGGATCGGAGAGTTCATCGAGCAGCGAAGCCAGCTGGTCGACGAGCTGGCCGGGCTCGAGTTCGACGTCGCCCTCGATCCAGGCGCTGATGGTCTGGGCAACGCCGCCGACGATGAAGTGCGCGCCCACCTTGATCCGGTCGTTGGCCGGGATTCTGAGCGCATCGCCGGCATGCTGGCCCGACAGCATGGCGAACAGTGCGCTGGATTCGGTGCGCTTGCGCACGACCACGGGATTGGCCAGGTGGGTGCTGAAGAGCAGCCGCCCGATGCGGGCGTCACCGACGATGGTGCGCACAATTTCGGCGATCCCGGCGCGGGCCTGCTCGGGAGGGGGCACCGTCGCAACCGCGGCCTGGATGGTGGTGGCCAGATCGCCGACCACCCAGTCGAAGACCCCGCCGATGAATTCATCCTTGTCGGGGAAGCTCTCGTAGAAATAGCGTGCCGACAGGCCGGCCTGGCGGCAGATGCCCCGCACCGTTAGCTCGGCGATATCGCGATCGCTGGAACCGAGCAGTTCCAGCCCGGCCTCGAGTAGCTGGCTGCGGCGAGCTGCGAGCCGTTCGGTCGCCTCCACTCCCCGGTACGGACGCATGCTTGGGGCGCTGGACCCCTCGGTATTACTAGTCATTGCCAAATATCTTGACATTAAAGCGGTAGCACGACACCATCGGGAAACGGGTGTTTTCATAATTGATACCCGCGGGCAGGGGGTTTCGGTGACGATCCAGGAGGCGGCGGGCCGACTTGCGCCGCATGTCGAGCGGCCGATCTCTGACCCGCCGCGCCAGGTCAGGCGGCGAAAACGCGGCGGTTTCGGGGATGGGCTGATGGGGGTGGCGCTGCTGGCCGGTCCGGCCAACGTGATCATGGAGTTGGCGCGTCCTGGAGTTGGACACGGCGTGATGGAAAGTCGGGTCGAAAGCGGTCGAATCGACCGCCATCCGATAAAACGGGCCCGAACCACCTTCACCTACGTTGCGCTGGCCAGCGCCGGCACCGACGAGCAAAAGGCCGCCTTTCGCCGTGCCGTGAACCGGGTCCATGCCCAGGTCTACTCGACACCGGAGAGCCCGGTGAGTTACAGCGCCTTCGACGTGGAGCTGCAGCTTTGGGTGGCGGCCTGCCTGTATAAGGGCGGCGTTGATATCTATCGAACCTTCGTCGGCGAGATGGACGACGAGGAGGCCGATCGCCACTATCGCGACGGCATGTCGATGGGCACCACCCTGCAGGTGCCCGCCGAGCTGTGGCCGCCGGATCGGGCCGCCTTTGATCGGTACTGGCAGGAGTCGCTGCAGAAGATCCACATCGATGACGCCGTGCGCGAATATCTTTATCCGATCGCCGCGTCCCGGGTGCGCGGGGTTGCCCTGCCGGGCCCGCTGCGGCGGTGGTCGGAAGGCTTGGCGCTGCTGATCACCACCGGTTTTCTGCCGCAGCGGTTCCGTGACGAGATGCGGTTGCCCTGGGATGCGGCCAAGCAACGGCGGTTCGATCGGTTGATTGCCGTGGTGGGTGCGCTAAATCGGATGATGCCGCGAATCGTGCGGGAGTTCCCGTTCAATTTGATGCTCTGGGACCTGGACCGCCGGATCAGGACCGGCCGTCGGTTGGTGTAACGCCCGAGCGGGCGGTCCGGCCAACGCGGCTGACTCTCTATCTTGCGGAAGGGGCGTGGACTTCGGCGCGCCCTGACCAGATCTGTTCGGCCCGATCCGTTGGGCCGCCCACCGGCGTTTATGGACCTGATGGCGGCCTCCAAAACCCCCAGGAAGTGGTTTCCCGCCGGACTTGCAATGTGGCCGTCCGTGGTGTCATTATGTCGATAATGACAATCATATTCATCTCTGGCAGTGCTGGCCGTGGTGGCTCCGGTGTGGTTCGCCTCGCCGCCTGAGGTGCATTCGGCCCTGCTCAGCAGCGGCCCGGGGCCGGCGTCGCTGCTGTCGGGGGCAGCGGCGTGGGCGGGGTTGAGCACCGAGTACGCGTCGGTGGCAGACGAACTCATGGGCGTGCTCGCAGCGGTGCAGGGCGGGGCCTGGGAGGGGTTGAGCGCAGAGCTGTATGTGGCCGCCCATGTGCCTTACCTGATGTGGCTGATGCGGGCCAGCGCGACCAGTGCGCAGGCGGCTGCACAGCATGAGGCGGCGGCCGCCGCCTACACCACCGCATTGGCGGCCATGCCGACCATGCCGGAGTTGGCCGCCAACCACGTCATCCACGGGGTCTTGATGGCGACGAACTTCTTCGGCATCAACACCATTCCGGTCGCCGCCAACGAGGCCGACTACGTCCGAATGTGGATTCAAGCGGCGACCACCATGTCGACCTATCAAGCGGTATCCGCGACCGCCGTGGCGTCGACGCCACCGAGCACTCCGGCTCCGCGCATCCTGGCAGCGCCGGCCGCCGCCCATGACCATGACCATGACCATGGGGGCGATCCCACCCCGATCGACTACTTCGTTGCCGAGGTACTGCGCATCATCAGCGGCGGCAGGATCATCTGGGATCCCGCCGAAGGGACCGTGAACGGCATCCCCTACGACGACTACGTCAACGCAGCCCAACCGATCTGGTGGCTGGTTCGTGCCCTGGAGTTCGGTCAGGACTTTCAGACCTTCATCAAGGAATTGTTCACCAATCCGATCGGCGCCATCGAGTTCATGGTCGAACTCGTCTTGTTCGATTGGCCGACGCACATCGCCCAGATCATTCAAGCGCTGGCGCAATCCCCGCAGTTGCTCGCCGTTGCACTCGGTGGCGTTGTTGCCAATCTGGGGGCGATATCGGGATTGGCCGGGCTATCCGGGCTGGCCGGTCTGCATTCGGCCGCCCTTCCGGCCGCCATCGCGCCGATCGCCCCGCCGATGCCGCCCGGCGTTGTGTTGGCCCCCACGGTCGCCGCGTCGGTGGCGGCGCCCACACCGCCATCTGCACCGCCGTCCGCGACGAGCACGGTGGCCAACGCCGCGCCGCCGCCCCCGCCCGCCCCGGCCGCAGGGGGCTTCGGGTTCCCCTTCCTGGTGGGGGGTGGTCCCGGTATCGGCTATGGCGAGGGTATGAGCGCCAGCGCGGCCGCGAGCGCCAGGAGAAAGGCGCCGGAGCCGGATTCCGCGGCGCTGGCCGCCGCGGCGGCCGCGCGCGAGGAGGCACGTCGGCGTCGGCGCAAGCGTAAGACGGAACGTGGCTACGGCGAGGAGTTCATGGACGTGGAGGTCGATCCGGACTGGGGCGGACCCCGTGACGATGAGCCGGTGGCCTCGACGCAGGGTGCCGGGCGACTGGGATTCGCCGGCACGGTGCACAGCGAATCGGCCGCCACGGCGGCGGGGTTGACCACCCTGGTCGCCGGCGAGTTCGGTGGCGGTCCGAAGATGCCGATGCTTCCGGGTACCTGGGACACCGACTCGGATGCGCCGAGCGACTAGGGCGTGTCTGCTTAATGTGAATGGTGTTTTGGCTGATGCTGTTTGGGTGATGCGGACGCATGCGATTTCTGATGATTTGTGGTCGCTGATCGTGGCGGTGTTGCCTGCGGGGCGGCGGCGTGGCCGGCCGTGGAACGATCATCGACGTACTCTGGAGGGCATTATCTGGCGTTACCGTACGGGATCTCCGTGGTGTGACCTGCCCGAGCACTTCGGTCCCTGGCAATCGGTGGCCGAGAGGCATCTACGCTGGTCGGTCGATGGCATCTACGCGCGGATCTTCGCGGCGATCGCCTCTGACCTCGACGCCGAGGACGCCGACCTGGGCGCACTGTTGTCGGTCGATTCGACCAGTGTGCGCGCCCACCGACACGCAGCCGGAGCGCGCTCCGGGCGCCGCACAGGGGGATCTGTCGAATTACAAGAAATATCTCGATGAGCCCGATGACCACGCCATTGGGCGTTCCCGCGGCGGGCTGACTACCAAGATCCACGCCTTGACCGACCAGCTGTGCAGTCCGGTCACCCTGGCACTGTCGGCCGGTCAAGCCGGTGATAATCCGATGCTTTGGCCACTGCTGGCCGCCCGGTGCAGCAACTCATACGCCCCGTATCGCCTGCTGGCGGACAAGGCGTACTCCCATGACTCGACGCGGGCACAGCTGCGCCGGCTCAAGATCGCCCATACCATCCCCGAGCGCAGCGACCAGATCACCCGCCGCAAAGCCAAAGGCCGCAACAGAGGACGGCCTCCGGGGTTCTCAGGCCGAATTTACAAGCACCGTAACACCGTCGAGCGAAGCTTCAACGGGCTCAAACACTGGCGCGCGGTCGCCACCTGCTACGACAAATACGCCCTGACCTACCTCGGCGGTGCCACCCTGGCCGCCATCATCACCTACCATCGCGTCCGCAATTAGCAGACAGGACCTAGCCGCGTAATGTCGGTTGGGTGCGTAGCGAAGGCGATAGCTGGGACATCACCACCAGTGTTGGGTCGACGGCACTGTTCGTCGCCACGGCACGTGCACTAGAGGCGCTGAAGCCCGACCCCTTGGCCGTGGACCCGTACGCGGAGCTGTTCTGCCGCGCCGTCGGCGGTTCCTGGGCCGACGCCCTGGACGGCAACGCAGCGGACCACGAATTGCAGAGCGACGACTTTGGCAAGCACTTCGTCAATTTCCAGGGTGCCCGCACCAAGTACTTCGACGCCTACTTCCGCCGCGCGGTCGAGGCGGGGGTGCGGCAGGTGGTGGTCTTGGCGGCGGGGCTGGATTCGCGCGCCTACCGATTGTCCTGGCCGGACGGGACCACCATCTTCGAGTTGGACCGACCTCAGGTCCTCGATTTCAAGCGTGAGGTGCTCGGTGGCCATGGTGTTCGGCCGCGCACCGAGCGTCGGGAGATCGCCGTCGATCTGCGAGACGATTGGCCCCAGGCACTACGGGACAGCGGCTTTGATGCCGAAGCTCCGTCGGCGTGGATCGCCGAAGGGTTGCTGATTTATCTGCCCGCTGCGGCGCAAGAGCAACTGTTTACCGGCATCGACAGCCTGGCCTGCCTCGGCAGTCATGTTGCGGTGGAGGATGGTGCACCGCTGCCCGACGCGGAGTTCGCCGCCAAGTTGGAGGAAGAACGCGCCGCCTTGGCTGCTGGAGGTGAGCGGCCGTTTTTCCAGCTGCTCTACAACGAGCGATGTGCTCCGGCCGCCGACTGGTTTAGCGAACACGGCTGGACCGCGCTGGGCACCCGGTTGAACAACTACCTGCGCGAGGTGGGCCGACCGGTACCCGGTCCCGGGTCCGAGGTTGCGGCGATGTTCGCGCGCAACACCCTGATGAGCGCCACCAAGCCCTGATCAGCGATCCGATGCCGTTATTGATGCCGGATTCGGTTCGGCTCGGAACTTCTGGATGCCTGGATCCGACCACTGGGCGGCTTGTGGTTTACGCCGCCCAGGCGATGCGTTCTGCGGGTGATCAACCGTGGTGAGGGGTCGGCTGGTGGGTGGTCCTGGCGTCGACCAAGGTTTGATAATGAAAATCATGTTCACTACTCTGGAGTGCTTGATGACGCGCGGTGGGCTCGTCTGGGGAGGAAATATTCATCATGCGAATGCAAGCTGTGTGCAGTAGTCCGCCGGGGGACTATAAGTTGCAGTTCAGCGCACTGGGGCGCGAGGTCCGGTGGTGAGTAACGTGCTCGCAATCACCTCGACAGTTAGCTTATGCAATGCTAACTTCAGGGCTGATTTTGACGGTAGTTTAGAGCAACGCGAGGTTCAGGAGACAGCAGAAGCGTGAAACGTGGTGATAACGGCATGCCTGCTGCTCAGTCCCCTACGTCGCGGGTAAGCGGCCGGGTAGACGCTGACGTTGTCAGTCGGTTCGCGACCTGCTGCCGCGCGCTTGGCATCGCGGTTTATGACCGCAAGCGCCCAGCTGACCTGGACGCCGCACGATCGGGTTTCGGTGCGCTGACCCGGGTCGCCAGCGATCAGTGTGACGCATGGACCGGATTGGCGGCCGCCGGAGATCAGTCAATTGGAGTCCTCGAGGCGGTCTCGCGGACCGCGGGTACGGCCGGTACGTTGCAGCGCCACGTGGAGTTGGCGGCCGGGTCGTTGGGCTTCCTCTACGACACCGGCCTTTATCTGTGGTTTCGGGCGACCGACCCGGATGGCTTTCATCTCGCGTACGCGGCGGCACTGGCGCTGGCGGGAGAGTCGGCGCAATTCGCCAAGGCCAACGAGTTGGTGTCGGGCATTGTCGACCGCCGGCCGAGCTGGCGCGACGCGCGCTGGCTCGCGGTCGTCATCAACTACCGCGCCCAGCGTTGGTCGGATGTCGTCAAGCTGCTGACCCCGATCGTCAACGACTCCGAACTTGACGAGGCCTTTGCGCACGCGGCCAAGATCACCCTGGGCACCGCGCTGGCCCGGTTGGGCATGTTTGCCCCGGCGCTGTCCTACCTCGAGGAACCGGACGGCCCCGTTCCGGTCGCCGCGGTCGATGGCGCACTGGCCAAGGCGTTGGTGTTGCGTGCCCACGTGGACGAGGAGTCGGCGAGCGAAGTCCTGCAGGACCTGTATGCCGCCCATCCGGAGAACGAGCAAATCGAGCACGCGCTCTCCGACACCAGCTTTGGGATTGTGACCACCACGACAGGTCAGATCGAGGCTCGTACCGACCCCTGGGATCCCGAAACCGAGCCCAGCGCCGACGACTTCGTCGACCCCGCCGCCCACGAGCGCAAGGGCGTGCTGCTGCACGAGGCCGAGCTTCAGCTGGCCGAGTTCATCGGACTGGAAGAGGTGAAAAACCAGGTTTCCCGGCTGAAGAGTTCGGTGGCCATGGAGCTGGTGCGTAAGCAGCGGGGGCTTGCCGTAGCTCAGCGCACCCACCACCTGATCTTCGCTGGCCCGCCTGGGACCGGTAAGACGACGATTGCGCGCGTGGTTGCCAAGATCTATTGCGGCCTTGGTCTGTTGAAGCGGGAGAACATCAGGGAGGTGCACCGCGCCGACCTCATCGGCCAACACATCGGCGAAACCGAGGCCAAGACCAACGCCATCATCGACAGCGCACTGGATGGGGTGCTGTTCCTCGATGAGGCCTACGCGCTGGTAGCAACCGGCGCCAAGAACGACTTCGGGCTGGTGGCCATCGACACCTTGCTGGCCCGCATGGAAAACGACCGTGATCGGCTGGTGGTGATCATCGCCGGTTACCGGGCCGATCTGGACAAGTTTCTGGATACCAACGAGGGCTTGCGCTCGCGATTCACCCGCAGCATCGACTTCCCCTCGTACACCTCACATGAGCTGGTGGAGATCGCACACAAGATGGCCGAACAGCGCGACAGCATCTTCGAACCGGCGGCGCTGCAGGACTTGGAGGGGCTGTTCGCCAGGCTGGCGGCCGGCTCAACTCCGGACTCCAACGGAGTCTCGCGGCGCAGCCTCGACATCGCCGGCAACGGCCGGTTCGTGCGTAACATCGTCGAACGTTCCGAAGAAGAACGCGAATTCCGGCTCGACCACTCCGAGCACGCTGGATCCGGCGAGTTCAGCGATGACGAGCTAATGACAATCACCGGCTCCGACGTGGGCAGGTCGGTTGAACCGCTGCTGCGCGGCCTGGGTCTTTCGGTGCCCGCATGACGACCAATGAGCCCGATGGCGAATGGGCCGGTGCCCGGCGATCGTTCACGTCGCGTACCCCGGTCAACGACAACCCCGACAAGGTCGAGTACCGGCGCGGTTTCGTCACCCGTCACCAGGTGACCGGTTGGCGGTTCGTGATGCGCCGCATCGCTTCGGGTATCGCGTTGCACGACACCCGGATGCTGGTCGACCCGTTGCGCACCCAGTCGCGTTCGGTCCTGATGGGTGTGCTGATCTTCATCACCGGTTTGGTTGGCTGCTTCGTATTCTCGCTCATCCGGCCCAACGGCCAGGTGGGGAGCAACGCGGTACTCGCCGATCGGTCCAGCGCCGCGCTGTACGTGCGGGTCGGAGACACCCTGCACCCGGTGCTCAACCTGACCTCCGCTCGGCTGATCGTCGGCCACCCCTTCAACCCCACGACGGTGAAAAGTACTGAGCTGGACCGTTTTCCGCGCGGCAACCTGATCGGCATTCCTGGTGCCCCCGAGCGGATGGTGCAGAGCGAGGCCCGCGACTCCGACTGGACGGTGTGCGACGCCATCAGCAGTGGGTCGCAAGGCGGCAGCGCCGCCCACAGCACCGGCGTTACGGTGATCGCCGGCTCGCCGGAGCCCAGCGGCCACCGGGCAACCGCGCTCGGCGCCGGGCAGGTGATTCTGGTCAATGACGGCACTAGTAGCTGGCTGCTGTGGGACGGCAAGCGCAGCCGGATGGACCTGGCCGACCATGCGGTCACCAATGCGCTGGGATTTGGCACCGACCTGCCCGCGCCGCGACCCATCGCGCCGGGCTTGTTCAACGCGATACCGGAGGCGGCACCGCTGGCGGCACCGGCTATTCCCGACGCAGGCAATCCGGCGGCCTTTGCCGTGCCCGGGCCTATTGGCTCAGTGGTTCAGGCTTACACCCTGGGTGACAACAGCATTCAGTACTATGCCGTGCTGCCGGACGGACTGCAGCCGATCTCGCCGGTGCTGGCTGCCATCCTGCGCAACACCAACTCCTACGGTCTGCAGCAGCCGCCGCGGATCGGTGCCGATGACGTCGCCAAGCTGCCGGTGGCGCGAATGCTGGATACCACCCGCTATCCCGCCACACCGATGCACCTTGTCGACACCGAAAGCAATCCCATCACCTGCGCCTACTGGAGCAAACCGGTCGGTGCGACGACCAGCTCGCTGACCTTGTTGTCCGGAGCGGCGTTGCCGGTGCTCGACGCGGTCCACACCGTCGACTTGGTGGGTGGCGGATCGCAAAACGGTGCTGTGGCAACCCGAGTTGCCCTGGCGCCAGGTACCGGCTACTTCACCCAGACCGCTGGTGGTGGCCCCGCGGCGCCGCCCACCGGGTCGTTGTTCTGGGTCTCCGACACCGGGGTGCGCTACGGCATCGACACCGAAGGGGAAGGCGGCCGCAAGACGGTTGAGGCGCTTGGGCTGCAAGATCCCCCGGTACTGATTCCGTGGTCCGTCCTGTCGTTGTTCGCGCCAGGCCCGACGCTGTCCCGCGCCGACGCACTGATGGCCCACGACGGGTTGGCACCTGACAGCAAGCCGGGTCGTCCGGTATCGGCCGAGGGGGAGCCCCGATGAGCAGACTGATCTTCGAGGCCCGCCGGCGGCTGGCGCCGCCGAATACCCGCAAGGGCACCATCACCATCGAGGCTCCGCCGGAGTTGCCCCGGGTGATTCCGCCGTCGATGTTGCGGCGTGCGATGCCTGTTCTGATCGTGATCCTCATCGTCGGAATGATCATCGCCCTGGTGGCGACCGGCATGAAGATGATTTCCCCGCAGACCCTGTTCTTCCCCTTCGTGCTGCTGCTGGCCGCGACCGCGCTCTTCCGCGGCAACGACAAGAAGATGCGCACCGAGGAAGTCGACGCCGAACGGGCCGATTACCTGCGTTATCTGTCGGTGGTGCGGGACAACATCCGGGCCCAGGCGGCTCAGCAGCGGGCCGCGGCGCAGTGGTCCCATCCCGACCCGGACGTGTTGGCCGCGGTGCCCGGATCCCGTCGGCAGTGGGAGCGCGACCCGCACGATCCCGACTTCCTGGTGCTGCGGGCCGGCCGCCATTCCGTGCCGCTCACCACCACCCTGCGGGTTAGCGACACCGCGGATGAAATCGACTTGGAGCCGGTGTCGCACAGTGCATTACGTAGCCTGCTCGACACCCAACGCACGGTTCGTGACGTGCCGACCGGGATCGATCTGACCGAGGTCTCGCGGGTCACCCTCGTCGGGGACCGTGCCCAGGTGCGCGACGCGCTGCGGGCCTGGGTTGCCCAAGCGGTGACCTGGCACGACCCGACGGTGCTGGGAGTGGCGCTGGCCACCCGCGACCTGGAAAGCGGCCAGTGGTCCTGGCTGAAGTGGTTGCCGCACGTCGACATCCCCGGTCAGGCCGACGGCGTGGGCCCGGCCCGCTACCTGGCGGCCGACCCCGATGACCTGGTCGAAATGTTGGCTCCCGCGATACTCGATCGACCCGCCTACGCTGGATCGGCAGCAGACGCGTTGCGGCACTTGCTGATCGTGGTCGACGATCCCGACTACGACATCAACGCGTCGATGCTGGCGATGGGCCGCGCCGGGGTCACCGTGGTGCACTGTTCGTCCACCCTTCCGCACCGCGAGCAGTATTCGGATCCGGAGAAGCCGATCCTGCGCATCGAGGATGGCGCCATCACCCGCTGGCAGACCGGCGGCGGCTGGCAGGCCTACATTGACCACGCGGACCAGTTGGGTGCCGACGAAGCCTCGCACCTGGCCCGCCGGCTGTCACGGTGGGATTCCAACCCAACGCATGCCGGGCTGCGCTCGGCGGCCACCCGCGGCGCGAGCTTCACCACGCTGCTGGGCATCCCGGACGCTTCACAGCTGGATGTACAGGCAATCTGGGGTCAGCGCCGCCGCGACGACGAGTTGCGCGTGCCGATCGGCATCACCGCCAGCGGCGAGCCGTTGATGTTCGACCTGAAGGACGAAGCCGAAGGCGGGATGGGGCCGCACGGCCTGATGATCGGCATGACCGGGTCCGGGAAATCCCAGACCCTGATGTCGATCTTGCTGTCGCTGTTGACAACTCACTCAGCGGAGCGGCTCATCGTCATCTACGCCGACTTCAAGGGTGAGGCCGGGGCGGACAGCTTCCGGAATTTCCCTCAGGTCGTCGCGGTGATCTCCAACATGGCCGAGAAGAAGTCGTTGGCCGACCGGTTCGCCGACACCCTGCGCGGTGAGGTGGCTCGTCGCGAGACGCTGTTGCGCGAGGCCGGCCGCAAGATCCAGGGCAGCGCCTTCAACTCGGTGCTCGAGTACGAGAACGCCCGGGAATCGGGGGGCGTTGCCGGACTTGACCTTCCCCCGATCCCGACGCTGTTCGTGGTCGCCGACGAGTTCACCCTGATGCTGGCCGACCATCCCGAGTACGCGGAGCTGTTCGACTACGTGGCTCGTAAAGGCCGGTCGTTCCGCATCCACATCCTGTTCGCGTCCCAGACCCTCGATGTCGGCAAGATCAAGGACATCGACAAGAACACCTCCTATCGGATCGGGCTGAAAGTGGCCAGCGCCAGCGTTTCTCGCCAGATCATCGGGGTGGAGGACGCCTACCACATCGAGGCGGGCAAAGAGCACAAGGGCGTCGGCTTTCTGGTTCCGGCGCCGGGTGCGGCCCCGATCCGGTTCCGCAGCACCTACGTCGACGGCATCTACGAGCCGCCCCAGCAGACCAAGACCCGGGTTGTGCACAACATCCCGGAGCCCAAGTTGTTCACCGCCACCGCGGTGGAGCCGGATCCGGACACCGTCATCTCCGAGGTCGAAGAGGAGCACCCGGTTGGTCCGCCGCGCAAGCTGATCGCAACGATCGGCGAACAGCTGGCCTGCTACGGTCCGCAGGCGCCACGGCTGTGGCTGCCGCCGTTGGACGAGCCCATCCCGTTGAGCACGCTGCTGGCCACGGCCGGGGTGGCGCAACGACAGTGGCGCTGGCCCCTCGGCGAGATCGACAAGCCATTCGAGATGCGCCGCGACCCGCTGGTGTTCGATGCGAACTCGTCGGCCGGGAACTTGGTGATCCATGGTGGTCCCAAATCCGGAAAGTCCACCGCGCTGCAGTCGTTCATGCTGTCGGCCGCCAGCCTGCATTCGCCCAGCGAGGTCACGTTCTATTGCCTGGACTACGGCGGCGGGCAACTGCGGGCGCTGCAGGATCTGGCCCACGTCGGTAGCGTCGCATCCGCACTGGAACCCGAACGCATTCGGCGCACCTTCGGTGAGTTGGAGCAGTTGCTGCTGGCGCGTCAGCAGCGCGAGGTGTTCCGGGACCGGGGTGGAAACGGTCAGGCCCATGGTTCGGTCCCCGACGACGGTTTCGGCGAGGTATTCCTGGTCATCGACAACCTGTACGCGTTCAGCCGCGACAACACCGACCAGTTCAACACTCGTAACCCGTTGCTGGCCAGGGTGACTGAGTTGGTCAATGTCGGCATGGCGTACGGGATCCACGTCATCATCACCACCCCCAGCTGGCTGGAAGTGCCGTTGGCGATGCGCGACGGTCTGGGGATGCGTCTCGAACTGCGGTTGCACGACGCGCGGGACAGCAACGTGCGGGTGGTCGGCGCGCTACGTCGACCGGCTGAATCCGTTCCGCACGACCAGCCCGGCCGCGGGCTGACCATGGCCGCCGAGCATTTCCTGTTCGCCGCGCCAGAGCTGGATCAGGTGCCGGCAATCAACGCGCGCTACCCGGGCATGGCCGCCCCACCGGTGCGGCTGTTGCCGATCGACCTTGCCCCGGACGCGGTCGGAAACCTCTATCGCGGCCCGGATCAGATCGTCATCGGTCAGCGCGAAGAAGACTTGGCGCCGGTGGTGCTCAACCTTGCCGAGAACCCGCTGTTGATGGTGTTCGGTGACAGCAAGTCGGGCAAGACGACCCTGCTGCGCCACATCATCCGCACCGTACGTGAGCACTCCACCGAGGATCAGGTGGCTTTCACCGTGCTGGATCGACGGCTGCATCTCGTTGACGAGCCGTTATTCCCCGAAAACGAGTACACCGCCAACATCGATCGGATCGTCCCGGCGATGCTGGGCCTGGCCAACCTGATCGACTCACGACGGCCGCCGGCGGGCATGTCTGCCGCGGAGCTGGCCCGGTGGACTTATCAGGGCCACACCCACTACCTGATCATCGATGACGTTGACCAGATCCCGGACACGGCCGCGATGTCGGGTCCCTTTGCCGGGCAGCGGCCGTGGACACCGCTGATCGGTCTGCTGGCCCAAGCCGCAGATCTCGGGTTGCGGGTGATCGTCACGGCGCGCGCGTCCGGATCGGCGCACGCGCTGATGACCAGCCCGCTGTTGCGCCGGTTCAACGATCTGCAGGCGACCACGTTGATGTTGGCGGGCAACCCGCAAGACAGCGGCAAGATCCGCGGTCAACGGTTCAGTCGCCTGCCGGCGGGACGAGCGATGTTGTTGGGCGACAGTGATGATCCGACGTACGTGCAATTGGTCAATCCGCTTGTCGGTGAGGCCACGACAGTTACTGAAACGCAGCAGAAGGGAAATTAGTCATGACGTTGCGAGTGGTTCCGGAGGGATTGGACGCGGCTAGTGCTGCGGTGGAAGCGCTGACGGCCCGGCTGGCGGCTGCGCACGCAAGCGCATCCCCAGTGATCTCAGCGGTGGTGCCCGCCGCGGTCGATCCGGTGTCGTTGCAGACCGCGGCCGGGTTCAGCGCCCAAGGCATTGAGCACGCTGCGGTGGCGGCCGAGGGTGTCGAAGAGTTGGGACGAGCCGGTCTCGGCGTTGGTGAGTCCGGCGTGAGCTATCTCGCCGGCGATGCGGTTGCCGCTGCTACCTACGGGATCGCAGGCGCCTGACAATGGCTGTTGCCGCCGGTCCTATCTGGATTGCGTCGCCACCCGAGGTGCATTCGGCGATGCTGAGTAGCGGTCCCGGCCCGGCTTCGCTGCTTGCAGCGGCCGGAGTCTGGAGCGCGCTCAGCGCCGAGTATGCCTTGACGGCGGCGGAACTCAGTGAGGTACTGGCGGCGGTGCAAGCGGGAGCCTGGCAGGGGCCAAGCGGTTTCCAGTACGTGGCCGCGCATCTTCCGTATGTGGCATGGCTGCTGCAGGCCAGCGCCGATGGTGCCGGCCAGGCGGCCGAGCACGAGGCCGCTGCGGTGGCCTACTCGGCCGCGTTGGCGGCAATGCCGACGCTCACCGAGCTGGGCGCAAATCACGCCCTGCACGGTGTCCTGGTCGCAACGAACTTCTTTGGGCTCAATGCGATTCCGATCGCGCTCAATGAAGCCGACTACGTCCGGATGTGGGTGCAGGCCGCTACCACCATGGGTTTGTATCAGGCGACTGCGGGTGCGGCGCTGGCCTCGGCGCCGCGCACCGGTCCGCCGCCGAAGGTGGTCAACCCCGGCGGTGGGCAGGTGGCTCACCTTGCCGCCGACGCGGCCCAGGCGCAGTCCGGTGCCGCAGCGGCAGGGGGCTCTGACCCCTGGCAGTTGCTTTGGCAGTTGCTGCAATATCTGTGGAATGCCTACACCGGGTTCAACACCTGGATGTTCGATTTGATCTGGGAATTCCTGCAGGACCCAATCGGAAACACGATCAAAATCATCATCGCGTTCCTGACCAACCCGTTGCAGGCCATCATCACCTACGGCCCACTGTTGTTCGCGTTGAGCTATCAGATTTTCTTCAACCTCGTCGGCTGGCCGACCTGGGCCCTGATCTTGAGTTCTCCTTTCCTGCTGCCGGCGGCGCTGGGTCTGGCCTTGAGCGCCATAGCGTTCACGCCCATCCAGATTGCGGCGGAGGTGCCGGCCGCGGCCGCGCCACTGGCCGCCGCGGCCGTCACTGCCAAGTCTGTGTTCCCGGCGGCCAGCCTCGCTTCGCCGGGCACCGGCTCCGCGGGGGCTCCTGCATCGGGCGCCGGCGCCGGCGCACCCGGAAGTGCGCCACCGGGCCCGGCGGCTCCGGCGCCGGCGAGTTTTCTCTATGCCGTTGGTGGCAGCGGTGATTGGGGTCCCAGCCTGGGGCCAACGGTAGGCGGTCGAAGCGGTGCCAAGGCGCCGGCGGCGACCATCCCGGCGGCCGGCGCGGCGGCGGCCAGCCGAGCCTCCGCGCGCAGCCGGCGACGTCGGCGAACCGAAATGCGGGACTACGGAGACGAATTCCTGGATATGGACGCAAATGGTGTCACCGGGCCGGCGGTGACCGACGACGCCGCACGGGCGTCCGAGCGTGGGGCCGGGCAATTCGGCTTCGCCGGCACCGTATCCACCGAGGCGGTGTTGCAGGCCGCGGGCCTGACGGGGCTCGTGGTGGACGAATTTGGAAACGGTCCCCGGATGCCGATGGTGCCGGGCAGCTGGGACAGCCCCCAGGAAGGGAGAGAAGACGGTTTACAAAGTGAGTGACCGAAACCCACGCCGAGAGGAGACAAGGAGATAGTTATGAGTCTTTTGGATGCACACATTCCACAGTTGGTGGCGTCGCAGGCAGCGTTTGGCGCGAAGGCCGGATTGATGCGCCACATCATCAGCCAGGCCGAGCAGGCTGCGCTGTCGGCGCAGGCGTTTCACCAGGGCGAGTCCGCGGCATCTTTTCAGGCCGCCCACGCGCGTTTCGTTGCGGCAGCCGCCAAGGTGAACACCTTGCTGGATATCGCGCAGACGAACATGGGCGAAGCCGCCGGCACCTATGTGGCTGCCGACGCTGCGGCCGCCTCTGCGTACACCGGTTTCTGAGTCCAGTCATAGAACGAAAGGGTTTGTGATGTCACAGATCATGTACAACTACCCGGCGATGCTGGCCCACGCCGGGGACATGTCGGGCTACGCCGGCACGATGCAGGGGCTGGGTGCCGACATCTCCGCCGAGCAGGCCGCGTTGTCCAGCGCCTGGCAGGGTGACACCGGGGTGACCTACCAGGCGTGGCAGGCACAGTGGAACCAGGCGATGGAAGACCTGGTGCGGGCCTACCAGTCGATGTCTAGAACCCACGAAGCCAACACCATGGCCATGCTGGCTCGCGACACGTCCGAAGCCGCAAAATGGGGCGGCTAATCCTTTAAATGGAGTCAATGCCCAACGCAGTTGAACTCACGGTCGAGAACGCGTGGTTTATTGCGGAGATGGTTGGCGCGGGCACCTTTCCGTGGGTGCTCGCGATCACCACGCCCTACAGCGATGAGGCCCAGCGCAGTGCCTTTTTCGCGCGGCAACGAGATGAGCTGACCCAGCTAGGTCTGTTGTCCTCGGACGGTGTGGTCAATCCGGCGGTGGCCGAGTGGATCAAAGTGGTCTGCTTTCCCGAGCGGTGGCTGGACCTGCGTTACGTGGGTCCAGGCACGGGCAACGGCGGCGAGGATCTGTTGCGTGGCATCGTGGCGCAAAATGCCGGAATCATGGGCAAGGCCGGCAAGGCCCACCCGAGCTTCAACACCGTTGTCGCGCTGCGTAATGCCCAATTGGTCACCTTCACGGCAATGGACATCGACGACCCCAGGGTGCTGGTTCCGGTGCTCGGGGTCGGACTGTCGGCCCGGCCGCCGGCCCGCTTCGAGGAATTCAGCATGCCGATGCGGGTCGGTGCCAGGGCCGATGAGAGGTTGCGCTCCGGCGAGTCGCTCGACGAGGTTCTCGACTACCTCGGCATTCCAGTTTCGGCGCGGCCGGTGGTCCAGGCCGTCTTCTCCGGGCCGCGCAGCTACGTCGAGATTGTCGCCGGCTGCAATCGCGACGGCGAGCACACCACCACCGACGTCGGCCTGAGCATCGTCGATACCACCGCGGGGCGAGTGCTGGTCAGCCCGTCGCGCGCCTTCGACGGGGAATGGGTCTCCACCTTCAGCGCCGGGACTCCCTTCGCGACAGCGGTCGCGATAGACCAACTGATCGCCAACCTGCCGGACGGCCAGTGGTTCCCCGGCCAAAGGTTGTCCCGAGATTTCTCGAGTCAACCCTCCTAGTGACCTCCTAGCAATGAGAAAGAGAGCATGATGTCCCAGCAACGGCCGCAGCGCCTTTCGAGGGCCCAATGATGTCCGGCACCGTCATGCCGATCGTCCGCGTCGCGATTCTGGCGGACAGCCGGCTGACGGAAGTTGCGCTGCCCGCGGAGCTACCGCTACGCGAAATCCTGCCTGCCGTACAGCGGTTGGTGATTCCGGTGGCCGAAGACGGTGACGCTGGATCGGCCGACCTGGGCATAGCTGGACATCTGAGCCTGGCGCCCGTCGGTGGGGCGCCGTTCAGCCTGGACGCCAGCCTGGACACCGTCGGGGTGGTCGACGGCGATCTGCTCGTGCTGCAGCCGGTACCCACCGGTCCGGCCGCGCCGGGAATCGTCGAGGACATCGCCGACGCGGCCATGATCTTCTCGACTTCGCGGTTGCGGCCCTGGGACGCCCGGCATCTGCAACGCGGCGCGCTGGCGGCGTTGATCGGTGTGGCGCTGGCGGGATCCGGCCTGGCGGTCGCCTACCGGGCGGCCACCGGTGCACTGGCCGGACTGCTCATCGTCAGTGTGATCGCGGTGGCCATGGCGTTGGCCGGTCTGCTGTTGGGCGCCCGTTCGCCACTAACCGGTATCGCATTGTCGATCGCCGCGTTGGCGCCCGTCGGCGCGGCGCTGGCGCTGGCGGTGCCCGGATCGTTTGGTGCCGCGCAGGTGCTGCTCGCGGCCGCCGGCGTGACCGCTTGGTCGCTGATCTGTCTGATGGTTCCCGGTGAGCAGCGTGAGCGCATCGTCGCGCTGTTCACCGCCGTGGCTGTGGTCGGGGCCGCGCTGTTGCTTGCGGCCGGTGCCGAACTGCTCTGGCAGCTGCCGGTGTCGAGCATTGGCTGCGGGTTGATCGTGTCGGCGCTGCTGGTCACCATCCAGGCTGCTCAGCTCTCCGCGGTGTGGGCGCGCTTCCCGTTGCCGGTGATCCCGGCGCCGGGGGACCCCACCCCGTCGGCTCCATCGCTGCGAGTGTTGGAAGACCTGCCGCGGCGGGTGCGGGTCAGTGACGCCCACCAGAGCGGTTTCATCGCCGCGGCCGTACTGCTCAGCGTGCTGGGGTCGGTGGCAATCGCGCTGCGCTCGGACACGGTGAGCGCTCTGGGCTGGTACGTGGTCGCGGCAACCGCGGCGACCGCCACGTTGCGCGCCCGGATTTGGGATTCGGCCGCCTGCAAGGCATGGCTGCTCACCCAGCCCTATCTGGTAGGCGGGACGCTGTTGGTGCTCTACGCCGCGACCGGCCACTTCATTGCTGCCTTCGGCGCATTGGTGGTGCTGGCGGTGCTGGCGGTGGCCTGGGTTGTGGTCGCACTGAATCCCGTCATCGGCTCGCCGGAAAGCTACTCGCTGCCGCTGCGGCGGCTGTTGGGCTTCCTCGCCGCGGGCTTGGACGCGTCGCTCATCCCGGTCATGGCGTATCTGGTGGGCTTGTTCACCTCGGTGCTCAATCGATGAAGCGGGCCGGTTCGGCCTGCCTCACAGCAATTCTGGCCATTTTCACCACGGGTGCGCTGTGGGCCGCGCCGCCGGTATCGGCGATCAGCCCTCCGGTGGTTGATGACTCGGTTCAGCCGCCAAGCGGCACCCTCGGGCCCGTGCAGACGATGGAGCAACGTGGCGCGTGCAGCGTCTCGGGGCTGATCCCCGGTACCGACATCAGCGTCCCGGGAGCCAGCCAAGCGATGCTGAACCTTCCTGCCGCATGGCAGTTTTCGCGTGGTGAAGGTCAGCTGGTGGCAATCCTGGACACCGGCGTGCAGCCGGGCCCACGGCTACCCAACGTCGATGCCGGTGGCGACTTCGTGGATTCGACGGACGGGCTGACCGACTGTGATGGCCGTGGCACCCTGGTCGCCGGGATCGTCGCCGGCCAGCCCGGTAACGACGGCTTCTCGGGCGTGGCACCCGCGGCACGCCTGCTGTCCATCAGAGTGACATCGGACAAGTTCTCGGCCCGCTCGAGCGGCGGGGATCCTTCGGTGGAGCGAGCGACGATCGACGTCGCGGCCCTGGGGCGGGCCATTGTGCATGCCGCCGACCGGGGCGCGCGGGTGATCAACATTTCCTCGATCACCTGTCTGCCGGCGGACCGCCAGGTCGACCAGGCCGCGCTCGGCGCCGCGATCCGCTATGCGGCCGTGGACAAGGACGTGGTGATTGTGGCCGCCGCCGGCAACAGCGGAGCTGGTGGCTCGGGCAGCGGCGGCTCGTGTGAGTCCAATCCGCTGACCGACCTGAGCCATCCGGACGATCCGCGCAACTGGGCCGGCGTCACCTCGGTGTCGATCCCGTCGCTGTGGCAGCCCTACGTGCTGTCGGTGGCATCGTTGACTGCGGGTGGACAGCCGTCGAAGTTCACCATGGCCGGGCCGTGGGTGGGCATCGCCGCTCCCGGCGAAAACATCGTCTCGGTGACCAACGCTGACGGCGGTGGTCTGGCCAACGGCCTGCCCAACCAGCGCCAGCAACTGACGCCGCTCAGCGGCACCAGCTACGCGGCGGGCTACGTCTCCGGCGTCGCCGCACTGGTCCGCAGCAAGTATCCCGAACTGACCGCGGCGCAGGTGATGCATCGCCTCACCGCCACGGCACACAACGGTGCCAGGGATCCGTCCAACGTCGTCGGAGGCGGAATTCTGGACCCAGCGGCGGCGCTGACCTGGGAGCTGCCTGCCGCCGACGGGGGTGCGCCGCAGGTGGCACCGGCAAAGCCGGTGTCAGTTCCGCCGGCACCGCAGCCGCGGAACACCACCCCACGAAACGTGGCTTTCGCCGGCGCCGCCGCCTTGACGGTGCTCGTTGCGGGTGTAGCGGCGATCGTGGCAATAGCGCGCCGACGCAAGGACGCCGAAGGAAGGACTGCGCGTGAGCTTTGATCGATCTATACTTCGGCCGGGTTCGGGGCGGATCACCCTGGCGCTGCTCGCGGTGGTGCCCGCCGTGATGGCCTATCCCTGGCATTGCCGCAGGGACTACTGGCTGATCGGCATCGCCGCCTTCGTCGTGATCGTGCTCTTCGCCTGGTGGCGCGGGCTTTACTTGACAACCATCCTGCACCGGCGAGTGGCGATGATGCGCCGTCGGCCCGCTGAGCCAGGGGCCGAAGCCGACACCAGCACGACGGTGACATTGCGCATCGGGCCGCCGGTCTCCGACATCGACGTGCTGCCGCTGCCGGTAATAGCTCGATACCTGAACTGCTACGGCATCCGCGTTGACGCGATTCGCATCACCGGCCGCACCACCGGGTCGGGTGAAACTCAGACCTGGATCGGACTGACGGTTTCGGCGGCCACCAACCTGGCGGCGCTGCAGGCTCGCGCAGCGCGCATCCCGTTGCACGAGACCGCCCGGGTTACCGCCCGCCGGCTCGCTGATCACCTGCGCGAGATCGGCTGGGAGGTCAGCTTGGTCGCGGCCGAGGACTTGCCGTCGCTGCTGGATCCCGACTCCGATCACGCTCTCCGCGAGACCTGGCGGGGCGTGCAGCACGGCGACTCGGAGTATCTGGCCTCATATCGGGTGATTGTGGACGCTGCGCTGCCCGACACACTGGCCGAGATCTGGTCGCATCCGGCGTTGGAAACCTGGATGGCCATCGAGATCGCCGCGCGCGGTCGGTCGGGAGCCGATTATTCGGTCGCCGCCGCGTGCGCATTCCGCACCGATGAGCAACCGGCCGTCGCAGCACCGTTGGCCACCTTGATCCCGCAACGGGGAAACCATGGGCCCACGCTTGCGGCCATGGAACTGTCCTCCACCCGTGCGCTCGACGGGTACGCCGACGCGCCGGAGAACCTGCTGATGCGGCTGGTGTGGTCCACCCCGGGTGCCGGGTTGCACCGCGCTGCGCCGACCGAAACCGCTAGTCGAACATGAAGTCGCCCAGGAACGCGGTCATCCGCCGCAGATAGTCCAACTGACTCACGTGTAGCACGTGACTGCCGGGAAACCAGTGCAGCGCGCAGCGATCCCAGTGTTCCCAAAGCGTTTCCGCGTGATCGGGTGGAGCCATCCGATCGCCCAGGCCGGCGATGATCATCCGGCGGTGCTTGGGTAGTTGCGGCAGGTAGTTCAGCGGGCTGTGAAACGCCAGCCCCGCATCCAGCTCGCCGCGGCTGATGCTGGACAGGCACAGTCCGAGCCGGACCAGTTTGCTGGCCGGGAACCATTGCTCGAATAGCTTTGCTGGTGTGACGACCGGACAGTTCGGGATCACGGCCTCTAGCCGGTTTTCGACCGACGACACCAGCGCGGAGGTATAGCCGCCCATCGATATGCCAGTCAGTGCTATTCGCGTGACCCCGGTGTGGTGCAGGTAGTCCACGATAGACCGGAAGTCGTACACCGCTTGGGCCATCGACTCGGCGAAACCGCTCAACCCGCTTGCGAAGAATCCGAAACCGCTAAATGGCGAGAATCTTTCGGCTCGCTTCCCATGAAAAGGCAACTTGTACAACAGCACGTCATAGCCGGATCGGTAATACTACGGCAGTGAGAAAAAGAGTCCGTTGAGCAAGTACGACGACCCCATGAAGCCATGAATGACGCACAGGGTGGGCCGTGGCCCGTCGTCGTGGCGCCAGTGTTGTGCGCGTACGACGTTGTTGGAGGTCAGTGCGCTCCAGTGCTGGCGCATGTTGGGATTGATTGCGCGAAAGCCGCTGGTGAACGAGATGTCATCGACGCTGCCACGGGCGATCCACTCCGCCAGCGGGCTGGCCGGGCGGGCCGAAATCCTGGGCAATTCGGTGGGCGCCGGAAAGGACTTGCGCGGGTCGTGTTCGGCCGCGAGCTCGGCATAGAAATTCAGGTTTGCCCGCTCACCACCGGAATCGAGGCGGCGCAGTGCGTGAGCGACCACGGCGGGTGCCACGGTGGTGGACAGCAGTGAGGACGCGTAGGTGCGCAGCGCGATATAGCCGACTGCCGATGACTCGACAACGAGGCGTTGCCGAAGCGACAGCGCCTACAGTGGGGGCAGGCCTTCGGCACCGGCTTCCCCGCCGGGCACATCGGGAATCGGGACCGGCGGATCAATGGGATCGGCCTCAGAAGTCCCGGACGTCTCCGAAATCTCCGACATCCCGTCGATGCTATCGCGTCGATATCCCAGAGTGTGGGTTGTTCCGACAGTATCGTCAATTTCTGCGTGGGTTTGGGTGCGTGTTAGGGGCGTTTTCGGTAAGTAGGTTTGTCCTATGGCACCCAGCTGGCGACGGTGTTGATCAGGAGGACCGATATGTGGGATCCCGACGTCTACCTAGCCTTTGCGGATCATCGCGGCCGCCCGTTCTATGACCTGGTCTCGCGGATAGGTGCCAAACGGGCGCGCCGAGTGGTCGACCTCGGCTGCGGACCGGGCAACTTGACCCGATACCTGGCGCGACGCTGGCCCGAGGCGATCATCGAAGCGTGGGACAGTTCGCCGCAGATGGTCGCGGCCGCCCGGGAACGTGGAATCGATGCCACTACAGGCGACTTGCGGACGTGGAAGCCGAAGCCCGACACCGATGTGGTGATCAGCAGCGCCGCGTTGCACTGGGTGCCCGAACACGCCGACCTGATGGTCCAGTGGGCAACGGAGCTGCCGCACGGATCGTGGATCGCGGTTCAGGTTCCGGGGAACTTCGAAACACCGTCGCACGCCGTGGTGCGTGCGCTGTCCCGCCGCGAACCCTATGCAAAACTGATGCGCGACGTACCATTTCGGGTTGGCGCTGTGGTCGGCTCACCGGCAAACTACGCAGGTTTGTTGATGGACGCCGGATGTAAGGTCGATGCCTGGGAGACGACTTATCTACACCAGCTCACCGGCAAGAATCCGGTGCTGGAATGGATTACCGGCACCGCGCTGGTTCCGGTGCGGGAACGGCTCGACGACGTGAGCTGGGAACAGTTCCGCCAAGAACTGATTCCGCTGTTGGATGACGCCTATCCGCCGCGGTCCGATGGCACGACCATGTTCCCCTTCCGGCGGCTGTTCATCGTGGCCGAGGTGGGTGGCGCCCGCCGCTCCGCTGACGTTTCCTAGTTATTGTCTCGTGCGACTTAGCTTTCGATGTCACGGTCCGCTGCGGCTGACGAGTCCTCGCGTGGCGTCGGCTGATGGCTCTTCAGGTAGGTTTCGGTATAGCGCGCCGCGATGTGGGAACCGGCGAAATCCGAAGGGATCACGTCCCCGGTGCTCTGGCGCCAATTGTTGAGGAGCGCCGCCAGTTCGGCCGCGACGGTATCCGCGGACGCGGCGCCCTCGCCGGCCAGCAGGTTGGTGGTCTCGGTGGGGTCGCTGCGCAGGTCATACAATTCTTGCGCCGGTCGCGGTGATGAAACCAGGGGTGCGACCGCCAGCCCGGACGGGCTTTCCTCGATGTCCTTGGGCAAATCCAGCATTGGCCGCGAGACGTAGTTCTCGATGTAGCTGTATTCCTTGGTGCGGATAGCCCGAATGGGATCGAACGAGTCGTGGTAGGTCTTCATGGTGTAGACATGCTCACGAACCGGCCGGCCACCGGCATCGGCTTTAGGCGAGATCAGCGCGTGCGCGTGGGAGAGGCCTTCGACATCGGCGGGGATGTCGATTCCCAACAGGCTCAGCAAGGTTGGTAGCAGGTCGACCCCGCTGAACAATTCGTCATAGACCCGAGGTGGCACCGCCAGGCGCTTGGGCGGACGGACGATCATTGCAATGCCGGTACCGGCGTCATACAGCGTCGACTTGGCGCGGGGAAAGGCCGGGCCGTGATCGGTGAGGAATACCACCCAGGTGCTGGCGTCCAGCCCGGTCTGCTCGAGCGTGTCCAGGATGCGGCCGACGGCCGCGTCCGCGGTGGTGATGGCACCATAGAAATCCGCAAGATCCTGACGCACTCTCGGGGTGTCGGGCAGGTAGTCGGGCAGGTCGACGGTCGAGCTGTCCGCGGGCTCGTAGCGTTCGTGCGGGTAGGGGCGGTGAGTTTCGAAGAACCCGGCGGTGAGCAGAAACGGCTGCCCGGCAAGGGCTGCGACGCCCTCATGCAGCCAGTTCTGCACTTTGTCCACCACATAGTCGCAGTAAGAATTCGAGACGTCCAGCTCATCAAAGCCCAGTCGACTCGGCTGCGAAGTCTCGTGTTGCATCCCGAAAAGCGCTGAATGCCAGCCATGTTCACCGAGCAACTGGGGCAGGGTCCGAACACCGGAGCGGTACTCCCAGCCGTGATGGGCCAGACCTACCAGGCCATTGCTCTGCGGGTAGCGGCCGGTGAACAGCGAGCCGCGCGACGGCGAGCACAGCGGGGCGGTGGCGTGGGCGCGGGTGAACAGGATTGCCTCGCCGGCGAGCCGGTCCAACCGCGGGCTGTCGACATCGCAGTGGCCGTAGGCGCCCAGGTAGCGCCCCAGATCGTGCCAGTGCACGATCAGCACATTTTGCCCGCCGTCGTTGCTGCCGCTGCCCGCACCCGTCATCTTGGCCTCACCCCTTCAGCCCGCTCGCGGCGGCGACGATACCGGGTGCAGCGGATGCGCCGAAGGTCACGGCTGTTCCCACCGGTTCTCCGAAACGAACTCCGGCAGTGGCCGCGCAACGGCCCATCCGTCCAGCTCCAACGCCGGCTGCTGCGGAAACTCGGGCACCGGGCCCAGGCACAAGACTGCCACCGGTTCGGCCCCGTCGGGCATCTGCAACAGACCCGCCAACCGATGCGGGTCGAACAGCGACACCCAACCCATGCCCAGGCCTTCGGCGCGGGCGGCCAGCCACAGATTCTGGATCGCGCAGGACACCGAGGCGAGATCCATCTGCGGCAGCGTTCGCCGTCCGAAGATGTGCCCGTCGCGCCCGTCGCGCAGGGCCACCACCATCAGCTCCGCGCACTCGAGAATGCTTTCGACTTTCAGTGCGAGAAATTCCTCGGCCCGCTCGCCCAGCGCCCCGGCGGTCAGCGCCCGTTCCTCGTCGACCAGGGCGTGGATGCGTCTGCGCAGCCCCGTGTCGGTGATCCGGATGAACCGCCAGGGCTGCATCAGGCCCACGTTGGGTGCGGCGTGCGCGGCGTGTAATAGGCGTGTCAGCACGTCCTCGGGCACCACGGCGCCCGGGACGAAGCGGCGCATGTCCCGCCGCTCGGTGATCACGCGATACACCGCTTGCCGTTCTTGGGCGGTGAATGCGTAGTCAGCCACACAGCCATCGTAGAAATGTGAAGACTAGGAAGAAGTACGAACACTAAGACGAGCATTGCGAAGGCAGACAAACGAAAGGGTGGCCCGTGAAGGTTCCCGATGTTTTCGACGACCTGCCCGCCGACCCGGCGGTCAGACGTGTCTATGGCGAGCCACACGTCACCCCCGACGGTGCGACGGTGATTCCGGTGGCCAAGATCCAGGAAGGCCGCGGCCGGCTCCGCCGCGGCCCGGACGCCGACTCCGGGCAGCCCTACGGGCTGGCTGCGGTACCGATCGGCGTGTTCGTCATCCACGGCGGCGACGCGAAATGGGTGCCTGCCGTCGATGCGAACCGCATCGCGCTGGTCGGAGTGCTCACCGGCCTGTTCGCGGCGGTGATCGGCAGCCTCGCGGTGCTGCGGCGTCCGCCGTGGCCCGACATCACCATCAGGGACTGTAGGTAACCCCGACCGCGCGGAAGACGTACTCCGGCGGCACGTCGAAGGCGAGTGAACGCAGCGGCAGCCGGGCCAGCACGTCCCCGGGGATGTCCGCTTTGAAGTGCAGCGAGAGGTCGCCGTGAAACCGCGGGTCGACCTTGGCGACATCGATATCGACCTGCACCCCCGTCGACGAGATCTCGGCCGTCGCGGCGCCGCTGTGGGGTGCGTCCCAGCGCACGTCGATGGCCCGGCCGGCTAGCTTGGGCAGCGAGGAGAGGGTGCCCAGTACCCGCTCCTGGGTGAACGCCAAGGCGCCCGGATAGCTCGCGACGCTGTGTGAGGCCCGCACGCCCGGGATGGTTCCGGTAAATCGCCTGGTGACCGGAACATACTCCTCGAGGTAGATGAGCCCTTCGGCCTCGACCTGAGCCCGAAAATCCTCGCTGAGCTTGCCGATGCCGAACAGCCGCCGAATGATCACCGCCATGCCGCCAGTATGGGCCCGTTTTCGCGGCGCTGCATCGATGCTGGTATCCGTTGAGCATGACCCGCCCACGAATGACTTTGCCTCTTCTGCTCGCCCTGGCCGCCATCGTTGTCTACGCACTGATGTGGATCGGCTATCGCCAGGACTGGGGCTGGCTGCACGCCATGGACTGGTCGTTGTTGAACGCGTCCCATGACATTGGGGTCAAGCACCCGGCATGGGTCAACTTCTGGTTCGCCGTCTCGTTTGTGCTGGGCCCGATCACCACGCGGATCGTCGGCTTGGTGGCGATCACGATCGCGCTGGTGCAGCGCAAGATGCGGATGGCGCTGCTGTTACTGGCCTGTGTGCCGTTGAACTGGATCGTGACCATGATCGCCAAGGGACTGGCGGACCGGCCGCGACCGGTGACCAAGCTCGTCGCTGCGCATTCCGCCTCGTTCCCGTCGGGGCACGCCCTGGAGCTCACGGCCAGTGTCCTGGCGATGCTGACCTTCCTGCTTCCCATGATCCGGGTGCACCGGATGCGCATCCTGGCAGTGGTCGTGGGTGCGCTGAGCGTGTTGTTGGTCGGGATATCCCGAGTCGCGTTGAACGTGCACCACCCCTCCGACGTGATCGCCGGTTGGGCGCTGGGCTACGTGTATTTCTTGTTCTGGCTGTGGGTGCTTCGGCCGGTCCCGGTAGCTGAGCAGGAGCCGGCCGAGCTGGTCAGCGCGGGTTAACGCCTTACCGCGCTGCGGGTTTCGCCGGGTGATCTCGGAGCAGTGACCCAACCGGAACGAAACCTATACTTGACCTTCAGGTTTGGCAACCTTGACGATGAAACGGTGCGTCGACTGGTAGCTGTTCTGTTCGCTGGAGTGTGCACCGTCGGTGTGGCGGTAGGGCTCGCGCCGGTGACCGCGGCGGCGGGTAATCCGTGGTTTGCCAACTCGGTCGGCAACGCCACCCAGGTGGTTTCGGTGGTCTCAACCGGCGGCTCGAACGCAAAGATGGATATCTATCAGCGCACCACCGCCGGCTGGCAGCCGCTCAAGGCCGGGATCACCACCCATGTCGGTTCGGCGGGGATGGCGCCGAAGGCCAAGAGCGGTTATCCGGCAACCCCGATGGGCGTCTACAGCCTCGACTCCGCGTTCGGCACCGCCCCGAATCCCGGTGGGGGACTGCCCTATACCCAAGTCGGGCCCAATCACTGGTGGAGCGGCGACGACAACAGCCCCACCTTCAACTCCATGCAGGTGTGTAAGAAGTCCGACTGTCCGTTCAGCACGGCCGCGAGCGAAAACCTGCAGATTCCGCAGTACAAGCACTCGGTGGTCATGGGCGTCAACAAGAACAAGGTTCCCGGGGGCGGCTCGGCGTTCTTCTTTCACACCACCGACGGCGGCCCCACCGCCGGGTGCGTGGCGATCGACGATGCCACGCTGGTGCAGATCATCCGCTGGCTGCGTCCCGGCGCGGTGATCGCAATCGCCAAGTGACCCTCAGGTCAATCGGCAAGAGCGCGACCGGGTTTCACCTGAAAGCCGATATTGGCCAACGACATCGTCGCCTCGTAGGTGCGGTCGTAGCCGGTGGCGCTGATCCGCCAGCCGGCCGCGGTGCGCCGATACTGGTCGCGGTAGAACGCCGCACCGATGAGCATGAAATTGGCTTCGGCGACGATCACCCGGTCCTGCAAATACCAGCGGCCGGTCGCCGTATCGCCGGTGACGGTGATTTCCGGATGGGTAACCCGATGATCGGTGATGATGGTGGGGCCCAGTGCTGAGCGCATGTAGTCCACCAAGTCGGTGCGGTTGGTGAAGTGCAGCTCGGTGCCGACCGACGACCCGTAGTCGCCGACGACATCTTCGGTCAGGGTGTCGGCGAATTCGTCCCAATGCTTGGGGTCCAGCGCGCGCAGGTAGCGGTATTTGACCTGTTGGATCGCGGCAATGTCGGCGGTGACATCGGGCGAGACATCGTTTCGGCTCATCACGCCATTGCAGCACAACTGCTGCCCACCGCGCCCCGCGTCTTTGGACTCGGCCCGCGGTGGCTTACCTTGGGAGTATGAGCCAATCCCGGTACGCGGGGTTGTCCCGCAGCGAGCTGGCAATCCTGGTACCTGAGCTGCTGCTGATCGGCCAGTTGATCGACCGTTCGGGGATGGCTTGGTGCATTCAGGCGTTCGGCCGCGAGGAGATGCTGCAGATCGCCATCGAAGAATGGGCGGGTGCCAGCCCGATCTACACCAAGCGCATGCAGCGGGCGCTCAACTTCGAGGGCACCGACGTGCCCACCATCTTCAAAGGCCTCCAGTTCAAAGGCCTCCAGCTGGACATCGGCGCTCCGCCGCAGTTCATGGACTTCCGCTATGCGCTCCATGATCGCTGGCACGGTGAATTCCACCTGGACCATTGCGGCGCCCTGCTCGACGTCGAACCAATGGGCGATGAGTACGTCTTCGGGATGTGTCACACCATCGAGGACCCGACGTTCGATGCGACCGCGATCGCAACCAACCCACTCGCCCAGGTGCGTCCGATTCACCGCCCGCCCCGTAGCCCAGCGGACCGGCATCCGCACTGTGCCTGGACGGTCATCATCGACGAGGCCTATCCCGAGGTCAAGCGAATTCCGGCGCTGGACGTGGTCCGTGAAACCAAGGCCGCCGCTTGGAAATTAGCTGCGATCGATCCCTCCGAGGAGGGGCTGGCGGACTACTCGGGTGCGCTCCTGTCCGATCTGGACTTCACCGCCTTCTCGCACTCCGCGCTGGTGCGGATGGCGGAGGAAGTGTGTCTGCAGATGCACCTGCTCAATCTGTCGTTCGGCATCGCGGTGCGCGAACGGGCCGGGGCGGACGCCGAACTGGCCGTATCCGTGGGCACCCGCCAGTTGACCGGCGTGGCCGGTTTGGCCGCCGAACGTATTCAACGGGCGCTGGGACTACCCGGCGGCGCCGAAGGGGTGCTGCGGGTGTTCGAACTGCATCCACTGTTCAATCCCACTGGTTACGTTGTGGCCGAGACGGTTGCGGACCGACTGCTGGTTCATCGCTCGCCGGCCCACGACGACGGGGCATGGATTTCGCTGTGCACGCCGGAATCCGTGCGGCCGCTGCAGGCGATCGCCACCGCCGTCGATCCCCACCTCGAGGTTCGGGTGGCCGGGACGAACACCGACTGGACTGCTGAGCTGGTGCGAACCGAAAAACCGGCCGACGAGCTGCCGGAGATGTTGGTAGCCAAGGTAAGTCATGGTGCACAGTTTCAGTTCCAGCCCAGGCGTTCGCTGCCCCTCACCGTGGTCTGATTTGGCGCCGCCTGTCAAGGTGGCGTTTATACCTTTTTGATGACGACACGGCCTCGAGCGCATACCAATCAGATTGGCAAGGAACTATATACGGCCCGTTCACGACTATGGTTAACGCTGGCCACCGACCCTTTCGACGAAAGTATTCTCATATGTACGACCCGCTGGGGTTGTCGATCGGGACCATGAACTTGGTTGCGGCGTCAAACGGTAAGCCTGCCGTTATTCGCCGTGCCGTGCTCACACTGTACCCGCACTGCGCCCCCAAAATTGGTGTGCTCGGCGAGAACCCGAGTCTGGACCAGCCCGGCGCCTTCATGAGCGGCTTTGTCGAGCGCATCGGTGACTCGGTCGCATTGGTGTCTCCGGACGGATCGGCTCATGATCCGGATCTTCTGATGGTCGAGGCGCTGGACGCGATGGTTGTTGCTGCCGGGGCCGATTCGAGTTCCTCCGAAATTGTGATTGCTGTTCCGGCGCACTGGAAAACGACAGCGGTACAGGCGCTGCGTAACGGCTTGCGGACACACGTCGGCTTTGTCCGCAGTGGCATGGCGCCTCGGCTGGTCCCGGATGCGGTGGCGGCGATGGCGGCGGCGAACTCGGAACTGGGTATTCCGGCCGATGGGGTCGTGGGCCTGCTGGATTTCGGTGCCTCGGCCTCCTACGTCACGCTGATGGAGGCCAAGACGGATTTCGAGCCCGTCTGCGCCACAATGCGTTACGAGGACTTCTCGGGCAATCAGATCGACCAGGCGTTGATGCTGCACGTCATCGAGGAACTTGGCCCCAACGGCGTCGACCAGGCCGGGACCGCCGCGGCCAGTCAACTCGGCCTACTCAGAGAGCAGTGTCGTGCGGCCAAAGAGCGGTTGTCCATCGACGCGGTAACGGAATTGGCCGTCGATCTCGCTGGATCCGCTGCGACCATTCAAGTCACGCGAGATCAGCTAGAAGACCTGATCCAGGATCAGCTCACCGGTTTCGTCTACGCGTTCGATGACCTGCTCGCCCGTAACAACGCCAGCTGGGCCGATCTCTCGGCGGTGGTCACCGTTGGCGGCGGCGCTAGTATTCCGCTCGTCACACAACGTCTTTCCGTCCATACCAGGCTACCCGTGCTGGCCGTGCCGGAACCTGCGTGCGCGGCGGCAAACGGTGCGCTGGTGCTGGCCGCCCGCGGCAAGGAACTCGACTTCCGGACCCGAACGTCGATCGTTTTGTCGGCGGCTTCGGCGGCTTCGGCGGCTACCGCCGCAACGACCGTGATCGAGCCGCCGGCCGGCGACGTCATGGTGATCGACCAGGACGCCCTGACCGATCGCGAATTGGCCTGGTCACAGACCGACTTTCCCAGTGAAGGGCTGGTGCGATTCGAGGGCGATTCCTACAGCGAAGAGGGCCCCTGCTGGTCGATGCGGTTGAACATGATCGAACCGCTCAAAGAACCGGCGTGGCGGCGATTTCGGGTGTCCCAGGTGCTGATCGGACTCTCGGCCGTGGTGGCGATGACCGCGATCGGTGGCGTGGCATTCACGTTGACGGCCATCGAGCGCCGCCAGAGTCCGGTGGTGCCCAGTGTGGGGCCGCTGCCGGCGCCATCTCGATCCATTGCCGCGAGCTCCGCGCCGCCCAAGGCGCTGGAGCCAAGCTTTGTCCCACCGCCCGCCAGCGCCGCACGGGCGCCCAGCGCCGCGCCCGCTCCCACCAGCGTCGCGCCGCCGCCGCCACCGCCGCGTCCGGTCGCAACGGCGACAACCACGGTGGCGCCCCCGGTGACGACCACCAAGACGACGGTGCCGCCCACCACCACCGCGGCGACCACCCCGACGACCACGCCGCCGCCGACCACGACGGCGCCCCCAACCACGACCGCGCCGCCGAGCACCACTTCGACGGTCAAGATGACCACGGAGTGGTTGCATGTCCCGCTGTTGCCGATCCCGATACCCATCCGGGTGCCGGCCAGTCAGGCGCCGCCGAGTCCCGTCTCGCAGAACCCCGGCCCGCAGAACCCCTTCATGAGCCCCGGCACCCCCTGAGCTAGCACCGCAGCGCCGGCCGATTTGAGCTTGATCAGAATCGGTCCGCGTCCTGGCCCGGACGAGTAGTGTTTGAGCTGGCAAAACTGCATACGCGCCAGCTGATCCGGATGTAACTCGTCGCACCCGCATTGCGGCGCGAAGACTGTCGACGGCGGCCCGCGCGGTGCGCTCGTCCGCCCCAGACTCCATGGCTGGCTATCACCCGGCTTGGAGGGGCTATGGACATCGTGCTTGGGGTGTCGATGGAGCCCGGTGCGGTTCGCTTGGTGCTGGTCGAAGGCATTGATGCGGACGGGGTGACGGTCGAGGAAGACACGTTCGAGCTCGACACGGCCGACCGCTCGCAAGGCGCGCCCGCTGCGGCGGTGGCCGCCTTGATCGGCACCCGCGAGGGTGCGATCGAAGGCGGCTACCGGCTGATGTCGGCGGGCGTGACCTGGACAGACCCCACCGACGTCGCGGCGCTGCGTGCCGAACTCGCCGGACATGATGCCGGCAGCGTCATGCTGGTCTCGCCCCTGCTGGCCGCCGCCGCGCTGGCCCAGACGGTTGGCTGCGTGCTCGACTACGAATACATCGCGATGCTGTTCGTCGAGGCCGACAGCGCGACGCTGGCCGTGGTTGACATCGGCGACGGCTCGATCGTCGACCTGCACCGCAGGTCGTTGGGCGCCGAATCCACGGCGGCCGATCTGACTTCGCTGGTGGGCGGGCTGGCGACCGCGCAGTCGGTGGCCGAGGGCGTGTTCGTCGTCGGCTGTGGGGTCGACATCGTCGCGCTCAAGCCCGTGCTGGAGGCAGCGACGTCGCTGGTGGTGAGCGTTCCCGAGGAGCCGGACATGGCGCTGGCCCGGGGAGCGGCGCTGGCGTCTGCCAATGCGCCGCTGTTCGCCTCGTCCACCTCGGCGCTGGCCTACGCGCTGGATCCGGGCACCGGCGAGGTGAATCCTCGTGCGCTCGCCCCCAGCTACCTCGACGTCTGCGCCAACGCGGACCGCGGCGCCGGCGCGCTGGCCTACAGTGCCCTCGCCGATGACGGCGAAGACGCCGTCGAGGGCCGGCGCCGGCCGCTGGTGCTGGCCGGTAGCGCGATGCTGGGGATTGCCGCCTTTGCCGCTGGGCTGATGGTGGTGACGCTCACCTCGGACGTCCGTCCCGCTGCGGCCACCCAGCCAAGCCCGCGAGAAGGGGTTCTGACCCCAGCGTCGCCGGCGGCTCCGCCGAAGACGGCGGCTCCGGTGCCGGCCAAGGCGCCCGCGCAGGTGCCCGCCCCTGGTCCGGCGCCGGCAGCGTCCCCGGTTCCGGTGGCCGCCCCGGTTCCGGTGGCCGCCCCGCCGTCGGTGGTACAGCCACCCCCGGTGGTGCGGGCGCCGCGCCCAACGGTGGTCAAGCCACCGCCGCAATACATTGCGCCGGCGACGCAGCCCCGGCGGACTCCGGCCCCGCAGGCTCCGGCACTGACCCCGGTGCAGGCCCCGGCCCCGGAAGTGCCGCCGCCGGTCGCGGTGCCCGAACCCGCCCCGGCCCCACCGGTGCCTACCCAAGCCCCGATGACGATGTACCTGCACCTGCCGTTCGTGTCGATTCCCATTCCGATCAACCCGCCCCCACCCCCAGCACCGCCGCCGGAGCCGGCGCCGGTCGAGCCGCCACCGCCCGAACCGGGGCCGTAGGCACGTGGCGCATCGGCTTGGGTGCGCGCAGACTGGGCATCAAGGGCATGAACCGCGAGGAGATGGTGTGGGCGACAACGGTGGTTTCGGATTTGATCCCGACGACTTCGATCGGGTGATCAGGGAGGGAAGTGAGGGGCTGCGCGACGCGTTCGAGCGAATCGGCAGGTTCGTCTCCGGCCCGGGTGACCGGCCCGCGTGGTCGATGATCTTCGAAGATCTCGGGCATCGCCGGCGCCCCGCGCCGGAAACCGCGGGCGAAGCCGGCGACGGCGTGTGGGCCATCTACACGGTGGATGCCGATAGCGGTGCCCGCGTCGAACAGGTCTATGCGACCGAACTGGACGCGTTGCGGGCGAACAAGGACAACACCGATTCCAGGCGCAAGGTCCGCTTCTTGCCGTACGGCATCGCGGTCAGCGTCCTGGACGACTCGTCCGGCGAGCCCGAGTAGTCGGTCCGGCGCCGGTGCCGGCCCGCGAGATGTTGGTGCCGTGCTGGTCAGCCTTGTTCGATGACGTTCCCGCTGCCGGACTTGCTGATCTTGGGTGAGCCCGACTGGTAGGTCACCTTGTTGTTGAGGCCCGAGGCCGTGATGCGGTCGGCGGTCTCGACGGTGACCGTGTTCTGCAGCCCAGACACCGAAACGCTGGCGCAGTGGCCGGTGATGGTGACCGTGTTGGACATTCCGCTGACATTGACGATGTTGTCATTGCAGGTAATCGTCTGGCTCTGGTTGACATCCACAACGCTGATCGTGCTGCCCGCGGGCGGCCCGGCCGACGTCGATGGCTCGGCGGTCGGGGTTTGGGTCTTGTTCCCCGGGGACATCGGCCCCGGTGGGGTAGAGATCACCGTGGTGCCGGGCGACAAAGTTGTGAACGGTTCGGAAACCCGGTTTACCGCGAACAGGGCGACCGCTGCCACCGCCCCCAGGACGCCGACGACAAAAACGGCGGCAATTATCCAGAACGCCCGGTTGCCCGAGGACGAACGCGGCGTGGCCCCGGGGAAGGCCGGCTGATAGCCATAAGTCGGTGGTGGCGGTGGCACCGAGCCCGGCGGCGGCTGGTAACCGGGATAACCCTGGTAACCCTGATAACCCTGGTAGTTCTGGTAGGCAGACTCGCCGGCCGGCTGTGAGCTGCCCAGTTCGGATGCGCGCGCCGCATCGGCCAGCGGTTGCTCGAGCTGGCGGATCCGAGCTTCGGGGTCATCCTCTGGATTCATGCACAGATGCTCCCACACCGGATTCGTGCCGAATAGGGCCTCTTCCTTGGGTAGTTTCGGTATGTGTCGGACTTGCTGAACAGTCAGATCGTGTTGCGTCGTCGCCCTAGCGGCCTGGTCCAACCCGGAGACACGATGCTGGTCACCATGCCGGCACCCGAACCGGCCGACGGTGAGGCGCTCCTGCGTACCACCTACGTCGGTATCGATGCCGCCGCACGGACCTGGCTCGATGACCAGCCCGGCTACCTGCCGCCGGTGCGTTTGGGCGAGGTGATCCGGGACGCCGGGATCGGCGAAGTGGTCGAATCACGTTGCGACGCTTACGCCGTCGGTGATGTGGTGACCACGCTGACGGGGTTTCAGGAGTACGTGATCATCCGCGACGACGTGTTCAGCACGCCGATTCCGGGCGAGGATGACCAGTTGGCGATCATGTCGGTGTACGGCCCCACCGGCGCCACCGCCTACTTCGGCATGACCGACATCGGCCGGCCGCAGCCGGGGGAGACCGTGGTGGTCTCCGCCGCGGCCGGCGCCACCGGGTCGATCGCCGGGCAGATCGCCAAGATCGCCGGCGCCCGAGTGGTGGGCATTGCCGGTGGGCGGGAGAAATGCCGGGCGGTGGTCGAGAACTTCGGTTTCGACGCGTGCATCGACTACAAGAACGACGACTTGGACGCGGCGCTCAAAGCGCGCTGCCCCCCGGCGCGTCGATGTCTATTTCGACAACGTCGGCGGCCCGATCCTCGACTCGGTGCTGGGCCGGCTCGTTCCCAAGGCCCGAGTTGTGCTGTGCGGGGTTATCTCTAGCTATCTGACCGGTGAACATCCGGGGCCGGCCAACTACGTCAACCTGCTGTCCAAGACCGCGCTGATGCAGGGGTTCAACGCGCTCGATCAATGGGGCCGTTTCGACGAAGCCTTCGCCAACCTGCGCAAATGGGAGGCCGAGGGGCGTCTCAAGCATCGGCAGACCGTCTACGAAGGTATTGACTCCTGCGTAGATGCGCTTAACGGATTGTTCACCGGGGCAAATATCGGCAAGACGCTGGTCAAGCTCGGCGAACCCTCAAGTGGCTAGGGCGCTTTGGGGTTGGTGGACTTCGCGATGTACCGAGATGCGTTGTGCTGATTCGCTTTTCGCGGACCGATCGCGGAACCGAGCCGTCCCGCCGCGACCGGCATTCGTTGGCGGGCCGCGGAATTGTTCCCCGGTTAGCGCTGTGAACTGCGGTTATCCCAGGATTGCTCGCTCGGAGTCAACGTAGCGGGGCGTTAGCTGCTATCGTCCCATGCTCATGCAGGAGATTGATCGCCGTCGCATGATCATGATGGCAGGATTTGGCGCGCTTGCGGCCGCTATCCCGGCCCCGACTGCCGGCGCCGCACCGGAACCCGCCCCCGCCGCCCCCGCGGCGGGCGCCGGCCCCATATTTCTGTGGCACGACGAGTTTGATGGCCCGGCCGGCTCTGCCCCCGATCCGTCCAAGTGGCAGGTGTCCAACCACCGGACGCCAATCCGCAACCCAGTGGGCTTTGACCGGCCCGAATTTTGGGGGCAGTACCGCGACAACCGTCAAAACGTCTTCCTCGACGGCAACTCCAACCTGGTCCTGCGCGCCACCAGGAGCGGCAACGACTACTTCGGGGGCCTGGTGCATGGCCTCTGGCGCGGCGGCATCGTGACCACCTGGGAAGCCCGCATCAAGTTCAACTGCCTGGCGCCCGGTATGTGGCCGGCCTGGTGGCTGTCCAACGACGATCCCGGCCGCAGCGGCGAAATCGACCTGATCGAGTGGTACGGCAATGGCTCCTGGCCGTCGGGGACCACCGTGCACGCCAACCCCGACGGAACGGCATTCGAGACCTTCCCGATCGGTGTGGACGACAACTGGCACAACTGGCGGGTCACCTGGAACGTGACCGGCATGTACTTCTGGCTCGACTATGCCGACGGCATGCAGCCCTACTTCAGCGTTCCGGCCACCGGCATCGAGGACTTGAACGAGCCCATCCGTGAATGGCCGTTCAACGACCCCGACTACACCGTGTTCCCGGTGTTGAACCTTGCGGTCGGTGGTTCCGGTGGCGGTGACCCCGCGGCGGGTACGTATCCCCAGGAAATGCTCGTCGACTGGGTGCGCGTCTTCTAAGGGCTTCGCACGCTCTACCGCGTGACCGCGGTACCCGAATTTCCTGGCGGTTCTTGCGCTGTAGGCATCCGGTGCGCAACGGTGGCACCGGGAGACAGCATGGAATTTCTGGTCAGCATGACCATCGAGGTTCCCCGGGGCACACCGGCGGCTGAGATCGATTGGGCCCGTGTGAGCGAGAATGCCGGCTGGCGTGAGCTGGGTGCCCAGGGCCGCTTGCTGCGGTTGTGGCGTCCGCCGTGCGGACCGGGCCAATGGTGCACCCTGGGTCTGTTCGCCGCGCGCGACGAGCCGTCACAGCGCAAGCTGCTGGTGACGGTGCCGCTGCAGGATTGGCGCAGCGACGAGGTCGCCGTGCTCGGCGCCCACCCCAACGACCCGCTCGGTGCTGGGGTAACCCCTCGGCCCGGTAAGGGGCCGGAGTTCTTGATCACGACCACGCTCACCGTCCCGTCCGGCACGTCGGCGCGGGTTGTCGACGACGCCACCGAGCGCGAGGCCCGCCGTTGTCACGAGCTGGCCGAGGCCGGTCACCTGGTGCGGTTCTGGGCGCTACCGGCCGGCCCGGACGGCCCGCGGATGCTGGGGTTATGGCGTGCGCACGACCCCGGCGAGCTGATGGCCGTGGTGGAGTCGCTCCCGCTTTCGGGGTGGATGACCATCGAAACCACCCCGCTGCGACCGCACCCCAGCGACCCGATCCGGCTGTCTTGGGCGCGCCGCGCGGGGGGCGGGCGCGAACCGAACCGCCAGTGCTGAAGCCCGCGCCCGGGCGCTGGTTAGGGTGGAGCGAATGAACGGGCGGCCGTGGCAACGAGCGCGCAGCATCAAACAGATCACCCGGGGCCTGGGGGCGCTGGATCGGGAATTGTTCGAAGCGATTGCCGACACACCCACCCCGCTGCTCGACACGGTGATGCCGCCGCTGACCCGCGCGGCCGACCATTCCAAGCTGTGGTTCGCGATGGCCGCGGGCCTGCTCGCGTCGACAAGTCAGTCCGCGCAACGGGGCGCGGTGCGCGGGGTGGTGACGCTGGGGGCGGCCAGCTTGTTTACTAACCAGGTGGCCAAGCGGATCCGGCAGCGCCCGCGTCCGCTCTCGGACTCGGTGCCGCTGGCCAGACGAGTCCGACGACGGCCGACATCCAATTCGCTGCCGTCCGGACACTCCGCCAGCGCCGCCGCATTTGCCATCGGCGTAGGCCTGATCGATGTGCGCATCCTCGAGACCGGACGCCGCTTGGCGACCGTCAGGATCCTCACCGCGCTGGCCCTGGGCCGGCTGCAGCGCAGCCCGCTCTACCACGAACTGCAGGTGCCCGAATTCAGCTTCAGCACCGTGGACGCGCCGACCGTGCTTGCTCATGACGGCGAGGTGGGTGAGCAATACGACCAGGCCAGTTTCACCGCGAAGTATCGGGTGCTGGCGGTGTTTCGCCCGGGCCCGGGACGCTAGCCACTCCTTCGGTCAGCTCGCGGACCTGCCCGTAGCGCTGGCGTACGGCGGGTGACGGCTCGCCGGTGTACTCGTCGGTTGCCGGTGGCTGCCACGAGGGTGGCCGAGTCGAGCCGCGCAGCGCCCACGCGGCCTGCCGGGCAGCCCCCAGGGCGACGTACTCCGCGGGGTCCGGAACCAGCACGGGCACACCGAATATCAGCGGCGCGATCTCGCGCAGCGCCTGCGATCGGGCGCCGCCGCCGATCAGCAGGACCCGGCGTGCGACCACGCCGTGTTCGGTGAGCTGCGCCAGGCCGTCAGCCAATGCGCACAGCAGCCCTTCCGCCGCTGCCCGGGCCAGGTGCGCGGGCGTGGCGTTGGCCAGCCGCAGGCCATGTAGTGCGCCAGTTGCCTTGGGACGGTTAGGGGTTCGCTCGCCTTCCAAGTACGGGACAAGAACCAGTCCGGCGCTGCCGGGCGGCGCCGACAGCGCCAGCCGGGACAACTCGTCGTGGTCGACCCGCAACATCGCCGCCGCCGCATCGAGCACCCGGGCACCGTTGAGCGTGCACACCAACGGCAGATAGCGTCCGGTGCCGTCGGCGAACCCGGCAACCAGACCCGCCTCGTCGCGAACCGGATCGGCCGCGACGGCGCACACCACCCCCGAGGTCCCGATCGAGACCATCACGTCGCCTTCGTAGGCGCCCAGGCCCAGCGCCGCGGCGGCGTTGTCGCCCAGGCCCGCGCCGAATGTTTTGCTGCCGCGGGTAGTTCGCGCCGACGGGCCGAGCACCCTGGGCAGGTTGGGGCGGCGGCCGTGCATGGTGAGTTCGAGTAGGTCAAAGCGGTAGCGATCGCTGCCGGCGTCGTAGTAGCCGGTGCCGCTGGCGTCGCTGCGGTCGGTGGTCAGCGTGGCGACATCGGTGTCCCCGCGTAACCGCCACGTCAGCCAGTCATGGGGCAGGCAGACCGCGGCGGTGCGGTCGGCATGTTGCGGTTCGTTGTCGGCGAGCCAGCGCAGCTTGGCCACCGTGACCGCGGCCAACGGCACCAGGCCGACGGCTTGTGCCCACGCCTGTGGGCCACCGAGTTCGTCGATGAGCGCCAGGGCCGCGTCGGCCGAGCGGACGTCGTTCCACAGCAGCGCGGGCCGCACCACCGCTCCGGCCATGTCCAGGCACACCATGCCGTGTTGCTGGGCGCCCACCGCCACCGCCTCGACGTCGTCGAATCCGCCGGCGGCCGCGATCGCTGCTTGCGCGGCGGATTCCCATGCGGCAGGATCGATTTCGGTTCCATCGGGGTGCGCGGCCTGGCCCCTGCGGGCCACCTCACCGGTGTCGGCGTCACATACCAGCACCTTGCAGGACTGGGTGGACGAGTCGATGCCGGCGACGAGGGTCACGTTCGCGCCGCCGATGCCATTCGGACCGCACCGCGTCTAGGTCCTGTCTGCTAATTGCGGACGCGGTGGTAGGTGATGATGGCGGCCAGGGTGGCACCGCCGAGGTAGGTCAGGGCGTATTTGTCGTAGCAGGTGGCGACCGCGCGCCAGTGTTTGAGCCGGTTGAAGCTTCGCTCGACGGTGTTACGGTGCTTGTAAATTCGGCCTGAGAACCCCGGAGGCCGTCCTCTGTTGCGGCCTTTGGCTTTGCGGCGGGTGATCTGGTCGCTGCGCTCGGGGATGGTATGGGCGATCTTGAGCCGGCGCAGCTGTGCCCGCGTCGAGTCATGGGAGTACGCCTTGTCCGCCAGCAGGCGAAACGGGGCGTATGAGTTGCTGCGCCGGGCGGCCAGCAGTGGCCAAAGCATCGGATTATCACCGGCTTGACCGGCCGACAGTGCCAGGGTGACCGGACTGCACAGCTGGTCGGTCAAGGCGTGGATCTTGGTAGTCAGCCCGCCGCGGGAACGCCCAATGGCGTGGTCATCGGGCTCATCGAGATATTTCTTGTAATTCGACAGATCCCCTGTGCGGCGCCCGGGCGCTCCGGCTGCGTGTTGGTGGGCGCGCACACTGGTCGAATCGACCGACAACAGTGCGCCCAGGTCGGCGTCCTCGGCGTCGAGGTCAGAGGCGATCGCCGCGAAGATCCGCGCGTAGATGCCATCGACCGACCAGCGTAGATGCCTCTCGGCCACCGATTGCCAGGGACCGAAATGCTCGGGCAGGTCACACCACGGAGATCCCGTACGGTAACGCCAGATAATGCCCTCCAGAGTACGTCGATGATCGTTCCACGGCCGGCCACGCCGCCGCCCCGCAGGCAACACCGCCACGATCAGCGACCACAAATCATCAGAAATCGCATGCGTCCGCATCACCCAAACAGCATCAGCCAAAACACCATTCACATTAAGCAGACACGCCCTAGTCGTCGGTTCCTTCCATGAAGGCCTTGGCGGCATTCATAACTGCGGGAAGGTCACCTTCCCGAAGCTTCATCACTGGGCTTTCCTCGCCCAGGCGCGGGTTCGCGCCGATGAACCATGCCCGGGCGACATGTTCGTTCTCGGCGCTGCTGAGATGGCCCCACACTCGGTGCGCCATGCGTAGACGCCTTTCAGGTTCTGCGCGGGGCGTGGGGCCATCCGTTGTAGCCCACTTCAAGGGCAGTCCGCGATCACGGACGCCAGCAAGCGTGGCCACTAGGGTGGGGCCAAGGTGGGCATTCAGTTGGCGCACTAGCTCATGGACGTTGAGCAGCGTGGTACGGATGTGTTGGTCACTGGCGAGATCCAAGTCGGGCATTGGGCTGTCACCACTTCTAATTCTTGAGGCCGTGCCTGAGGGGCCTGTTGTCATAGGGGCGTCGGTGTGGGCGTGGTCGTGCGCCATCTGTTGGTTAACGTAGATAAGCTCGGTTTCCCCTCGAAGCTGCGCTGGGGGTTTTTGTCGGAGTCGCACTAGTCTTGAGCATGCAGAATGCTGGAATGATTCCTTTGCGGCTGCAGCAGAAACTCGGGTTGGATCATGTGGTATTGCCCGTCTACTCCTCATGTACGCGAGACTACCATCTAAATTCCTGCCAAATGCAACTATAATTCTGCATTGTACGCTGCGTGTGCTCGGAGTGGCCGGCTCCGCGCGTCCCGACCCAGCGGCGGCAGGTGGCCGCTGTCATCACTGGTGACCGGTGACCGCACAACAGCACCTGCTCGCAGCCATGGAGATTGAGCCGCCAGCGCACGGGCCGCAGGCAGCGGCCTCTGAGCTGGGTCATAGCCTCACACCGCAGCTGCTCACCGAACCTGGCAACAATCTCCGTGAAGGTCGTCGCCACGGGCCTCGAGGGACTGTCACCCTGGTCGCGGGACGACCCCGGCGCGGCGGTCACCGGTCACCCAACGCGCACGCAGCAGCCGCGCGGACCTCATCGTCACAGATGGCGACATATCGCTCGGTGGTCAGGATCGACTCATGCCCCAATAGCGCCTGCACTGCCCGCAGGTTGTGTTATCCGCGGTAGGCGCGGGATGCGAAGCGGTGGCGCAGGGTGTGGGCGGTCCAATGATCCGGCAGTGCCCGGCTCATCAGCTTGCCCACATGCCCCGGGGTCAGGTGTTGCCCCGCCACGTTTGGAAATAACCACCCCGGTTGTGCCTCGCGGATCAACGCGACCAGGTGGTCGCTGATCGGCACTACGCGCTGTTTCCCGCCCTTTCCCTTGACCAACAGCGCACCCCCGTCCATCAAATCGCTGGTGTGCACCTGCGCGATTTCAGCCCGCCGTAGCCCCGCCTCACCGGCCAGCCGCAACATCATCTCGGTGCGCCGGTCGGCCTTCGCCAACGCCGTCCACCAGGCGTCGTCGGTCGCCGGTCGGGGTGGCGATTTGGGGAAACGCACCTTGGGTAGGGAATCTCCGATAAACACGGGTATCCGGTCCAATTCATACAGCCACGTGAAAAACCCTCGCAAGGTTGTTCGGTAGCTCTTCCTGCCCTCCTGAGACAGGTGCTGTTGCCGGCCGAGCCAATTCACGAGCTGCTCGGCGGTGATCTCAGCAGGCGGGCAGCCCACCCCCCGGGCGGCAGTACGCAAGATCGCCTTCCGCAGTCGGATGGTCAACGCGCGTTGCCCGCCGGCGGCCAACGCCAACAAATAGTCGTCGAGATCGCGGCGCCACGATTCGGGCGCCGAGGTGCTCGGTGGCGGCCCGGGGCGCTTGGGCTGAGCCTGTTGAATCATGTAGACCTCGACCACACCGAGCGGGCCGACAGCGAGGGTTACGTCGTGTTCGTCGCGGAGCGTGAACACGACGCCCCGCTGAGTCAGCGCCAGGCCCAGCCGCTGGGCGCGTTTGCGGGCCACCCGCGCCCGGTTGGTGTTGTTCACGGCCGCCCGTCCAGCACGTCAGCGGCATTGAGCAGCTCGGCGGCCAACTGCCGAGCTTGCGCTGGGGTGACGCCGCGGCTGGACGGCTCCACGTAGTGGATCTCCGCGTCGGTGCGCAGTAAGCGTCCGTCCACGATGCGGTCATAAGCGCGGATCCACACATCAGCCCCGACGCCATCGTCATAGTCGGGGAAATAGCGGTACCAGCCACACTCCTGCCCGCCGCCGTACTGCTCGGATAGTCGCTCCCACACCGGCATGGTGCCGGGTGCGCACCACGCGGGTGCCGGAGTGGCCGGGCCGACGTCGGTGGTCGGGCGGGCAAGCCAGCGCAGGCCGGCAGGGCTGAGACCATCGTTGTCGTGGGGTGTGGTGGGCATCGTGGGCTCCATTCCGGTTGGAGCCACGCCGCATTAGTTGCGCAAATCTTGTGCGGACATCCATATGTCCTGTTCACATGGTGCCCCCGGCAGGATTCGAACCTGCGACACCGGCTTTAGGAGAGCCGTGCTCTATCCCCTGAGCTACGGGGGCGGCTTCGCTGAGCTTACCGGGGGCGACTCAGCGCAGCTCGGCGATCACCTTTGCGAAGTTATCCAGGTGATTGTCCTGCACGGTGAACGACGTCACCCCATAGATATCGCGGTAGCCTGCCAAGGTGTCGGCAATTTCGCGCGGTGACCCGCCGAGCACCGAGTGCAGCGCCAGTATCTGTTCGTCGGACAGCTCTGGCGCGTACCGGCGGGTCATCGCCAGGTCGGGCGCGGTTTCGCCTTCGTTGGGCAGGGCGGTGATCGCCAGGTTGAGCTCGAGCGCGTCAAACCGGTCGCCGGCGGCCCGGCGGACAAAGTCCACACGTTCGGCCAGCGGATCGTCTGCCCCGTGGACGTTGGACCCGGTCAGCCCGACGATGTTGGCCTGCTGGGCCGCCAACGTCATCACCCGGTTACCGTTGCCGGCGATCAGGATCGGCACCGTCGGGTGATGCTGCTTCAGGTAGGCCGTCATGTGTTCGAGATAGTCGACGCGGGCTCCGGCGCTGGGGTAGGGCAGCTCGGCGGCATCGAACTCTACCCGGACGTAGCCGGTGCCCAGGCCGAGCTCGAGACGACCTTCGCTGAGCAGATCCAGGGCCTCGGCGTCGCGGCTCAGCAGGGCCGGCTTGTAGAAGGCGGCGTTGAGCACATACATGCTCAACCGCATCTTCGTGGTCACCATCGCGGCGGCGGTCAGGGTGGGAAACGGCGCCGCGGCACCGAGATGATCGGGCACGCAGAGAACGTCGAAACCGAGATCTTCGGCCCGTTTGGCCAGCTCTTGCAGCGCTGCGCGCGATTTGATGAAGCGGACGCTCAACCCGAAGCGAAAATCTTTGGCCACCAACAATCTCCGTTCCACCATCGACACTTACCAAGCACGCGCGGCAGCCACCAGGCCTTGTACCAGGGTGGCGGTGACCGGCGACAAACCGTCGTCCCTGGGCAGGGGGCTGCGGGGGCTGAGCCCTCGCACCCGGATGGACAGTTCCAATTGCGCCCCACCGCCGCGGACCCGGTTGACCGGGTTGTCCGGATGCAGCCCGCGTAGCTCCGCCGGGATGGCGTCCAGATCGGTGACCACCTGGTAACCAGGCAGTTCAAGGTGGCGCGCCAGGTGGTCGGCCAGCTCGCGGTTGCGGCCGCCGGCCAGCAGCTGGGTGCCACGTCCGATGCGGCCGTAGCCGTGCAGTGAGACCGCGACGTCGACGTGGTCGATGAACTCCGCGAGCCGCGGCGACTCGCCGGGGTCGAACCGCGACGATGGCAGGTGGTGGGGGTAGCGGTCGGGATGTCGCAGCACGTACACCGATGAGCCAGCGGCATCGGCGGCTCGCTCGGCGATGACGTCGGTCATCTTCTCCAGGCCGCCGCCGTGGATGGCGAGGAAGCCGAAGCGCGACCGTAGCTGGCTGATCTCGCTCAGGCCGGGCTCGCTCAACAATGCCGAAAGCGATTGTGGCCCAGCGCCGGAAGCCGCCGCGGATACCGGCTGGAGCCAATGCACCGGATCCCAGCGGTGCAGAAAGTCGATCCAGCGTTGCGGTAGTCCGTGATGTAGCGCGCCGTCGATGACGCGATTGAGGTATCCCGGCCGGGGCGGACCCGGGGTGATCCGGTGGTCGATATACACCCAGGCCGTCGTCGGTCCGTCGTGGGTGCGCACGCACAGCAGGTCACGCCGATAGCGGACCGGAACCCCCTCGGCGCTGTCCAGCGTGGCCAGGTCCCGATCGGAGATCTGCCAGAGCACACCGTGCACCTGGCCGCCGGTGAGCGGCTCAACGGTGGCCACCCCGCGCTCGTTGATCAACCAGTCGTGATCGGACAGGACCGCCGGACGCGGGTCGCTCGCGTCGGGGCATCGCGCCGACATCTGCCGTACGCACAGGTTGGAACCGTATGCGAAGTACAGATGCCGGCCGGTGAGCATTTAGCGGGTCACCATCGGCTCGGCAGACTTCGACGCGGTGTTTTTTGACGCAAACCAACTCCCCGCGGGCCAGCACGGACGACGACGCAATCCATCCTGCCGTATTGTCGCCGCGCTCACAGCCCGGGCAGGCACAGCAGCGGGATATAGCCCAGATCCGCCGGGGGCGCGTCGCCTTCATAGACAAATCCGCCGCGATTGGCCTGGAATCGGTAGTCCACCCAATACCAGGTGTGGCAGACGTTCATGTCCCAGTTGACACCGCCCGCCGGCACCGGGTCCCCGGGACACCATTCGTAGGGGCCTCGCGGCGCTTGCGGCACCGGTCCATGGGCTCCGGGCCCAGCGTGTGCGGTGCCCGCGGTCAACCCGAACCCGGCTGCCGCGACACCCCCGGACACCAGCGCGGCGGTGAACATCCGCTTCAGGTTTGCGGTGGTGTTCATGGTGAGCTTCCTCTGTTCATGCCCCGCCTCGCCAGGCGTAGTCGCGGCAAGTACACAAGCTCGGATTCGCTACCGATCCCAACCGGGAAGCCGGGCACCGACGGTTTGCGAGTCCTGGCCCGTCAAGCACCCATTGTTCGCGGTTTGGCGGGTGTCGGGAAGCCGTCAGCCGGTCAGCATCAGATAGATCAGCGCCACGTTGAGCACGCTGATCAGCACCGCCACCCCCCAGCCGATCCAGGTGGTCAAGCGATGGTTGGTGTCGCTACCCATCACCTCGGGATTGCTGGTGAGCCTGACCAGCGGAAGCACCGCGAACGGTATGCCGAAGGACAGCACGACCTGTGAGAGCACCAGGGTGCGGGTCGGGTCCAGGCCCAGCGCCAAGATCGCCACGGCGGGGCACAACGTGACCAAACGCCGCACCGCCATGGGGACCGACCAATGCAGCAATCCCTGCATGATCATGGCGCCCGCGTAGGCGCCCACCGACGTCGACGCCAAACCGGAGGCCAGCAATCCGATCGCGAACAGGACCGCGATGGTCGCGCCCAGCGTGTCGTGCACGGCAGCGTAGGTGCCTTCGATCGAGGCGGTGTCCTCCCGGCCCTGCAAGTTGAGGGCGGCAACCAGCAACATCGCGGCGTTGACCCCGCCCGCGACGATCATTGCCAGACCCACGTCCCAGCGGGTGACGCGCAGCAGCCGGCGCCGGTATGGCCCGGGCTCGGGATGGCCGTGGCGGTCACGGGCCAGGCCCGAGTGCAGATATACCGCGTGCGGCATCACCGTGGCCCCCAGGATCGCGGCGGCCAGCAGCACGCTTTCGGTGCCCTGAAAGTGCGGCACCAGTCCGGTGAACATCGCATCGGGGGGAGGTGTTGCGACGAAGAAGCTGGCCGTGAAGCCGACGGCAATGATCAACAGCAGTCCGGTGATGACTCGCTCGAACAGGAGTTGGCCGCGGCGGTCCTGGATGAGCAGCAGCAGCAGCGAAATCACACCGGTGATGATCCCGCCGATCGGTAGTGGCAGGCCGAACAGGATGCGCAGGGCGATGGCGCCGCCCACGACTTCGGCCACGTCTGTGGCGATTGCGACGATCTCGGCCTGCACCCAATAGGTCAGCCGGGCCGGGCGCCCCATTCGCTTGCCGATTTGTTCCGGCAGCGAATGTCCGGTGACCAGCCCGAGCTTTGCCGACAGGTACTGCACCAGGCCGGCCATGACATTGGCCACCACGATGACCCACAACAGCAGGTAGCCGAACTGGGCGCCGGAGCTGACATTGGCCGCGACATTGCCGGGATCGACGTAGGCGATCGCCGCTACGAAAGCCGGTCCGAGCAGATACCAACTCGTCTTGAACGAGGTCTGAGTGTCTTGCGCTAATTCACCGGACTTCGATCAGCACCACCGAACAACAAAGTGAGGCTAGCCGAAACAACTCGGCGCGCCGCCAGCAGGCCGCTTAGCGGTAATCGGGATTGGCGAAGTCCGGGCGGCACCCGGCGTCCCATTCGGTGCGTTGGTTCCTGTATGCCGGGACACCACCGGCGCGCGCCAACATCTGCGCCAGGTGCATCAAGTTGAAGGTCATAAACGTGGTGTTGCGGTTGGTGAAGTCATTTTGCGGCCCGCCCGAACCGGGGTCGAGATACGACGGACCGGGGCCGGCCTCGCCGATCCAGCCCGCATCGGCCTTCGGGGGGATAGTCTACCCCAGATGCTGCAGGCTGTAAAGCACGCGGCAAGCATCACGAGAAATGCCCGTGAAGCGTCCTCGGTGCATCACGTAAAAATGCCCGCGAAACGGTCGATCCTCAGCAGGCATGGGAAGTGGGCTGTCGATGTCGTCTCGGGCCGAGATCACCGCGAAGTTCGCCAGGGCGTATGTGGGGGCGCCGAAGGCGGACAAGGGGCAGATTCTGGATCAGGTGGTGGCGGTCACCGGCTGGTCGCGTGACAACGCCCGGCGGCGGTTGAGGGCGGCGGCCGCGCCGGCGGGAGCGGGTCGGCAGGTCGCCAAACGGACTCGCCGGCAACGCAATCCGAAGTACTCCTAGGATGCGCTCAAGGTGTTGCAGAAGGTGTGGGCGGCCTCAGGCGGGCAGTGCGGCCGGTACCTGGCCGCTTCCATGGCACTTCAGTTGGATGCTCTAGAACGCCACGGCGAACTGGTGGACGGCCGTGACCGTTACGGCCCGGCGGTGCGTGCCGAGCTGTTGGCGATGAGCAGCGCCACGATCGACCGCTACCTGCGCGGCGCCAAGGCCCGCGACCAGATCTCGGGTGTGTCGACGACGAAACCCTCCCCGCTGCTGCGGTCCTCGATCACCATCTGCAAAGCAGGCGATGAGGCCGAAGAATCTCCGGGGTTCTTCGAAGGCGACACCGTGGCGCACTGCGGCCCGACACTGAAAGGTGAGTTCGCCCGCACGGTCAACCTCACCGACATGCACATCGGCTGGGTGTTCACCCGCACGGTGCGCAACAACGCCCACCCCCACATCCTGGGCGCCCTCAAAACCGGAATTACTAAAATCCCTATAAGGTAACGGGTTTGGACTTCGACAACGGCACCGAATTCCTCAATAAGGCGGTCATCAAGTGGGCCGCGGACATGGAGATCTTCTTCACCCGCTCACGACCCTACAAGAAGAACGACCAGGCCACCATCGAGTCCAAAAACAACCACCTCGTGCGTCGCTACGGGTTCTACTACCGCTACGACACCGACGAAGAACGCGCCGTGCTCAACCGGCTGTGGCACCTGGTCAACGACCGGCTCAACTACCTGACCCCCACCATCAAACCCATCAGCTACGGCTGCAGCCGCGACGGTCACCGCCGCCGGCTCTACGACAAGCCCCAGACCCCTGGACCGGCTGCTGGCCGCCGGAGTCCTCTCAGCGGCCCAACAAACAGAGCTGCTCACCTACCGCAACAGCCTCAACCCCGCCGCGATCGCCCACCAGATCGCCGACCTGCAAGCCGCCCTGCTCAGACTCGCCAAAGACAAGACCGAACAGCTCTACCCCGCCGCCATACCCGCCGCTCTACCCGCCCTCAAAGCCGGCATCCGCATCAAAAGCAAGACCACCAGCTGACCCCGATTTCGCGGGCATTCCTTACCTGATGCATGAACCAGGTTTCGCAGGCATCTTGACTTGATGCATCACGGCACGTTCATCGCGCAGTGCTTGACCTCGTCCTCGTTGCCCGTGAAGAGACAACCGCCCACCCGGCCGTAGTACGCGTACTGTCCGTTCTCGTTGAGCAGGCCTGAGCACGAGTAGAGACGCTCGATCACCAGCTTCATCACCGAACTGTTGTCGCCCAGCCAGATCGGTCCGCACAGCACCAGGATGTTCGCCCGCAGGACCCGCTGATACAGGTCGGGCTACTCGTCGGCCTCCCAGCCGTGTTCGGTCATGTCCGGCCACACGCCGGTCGCGATGTTGTGGTCGATGGCACGGAAGCTGTCCACCTCGACACCGTGCTCGCGCATGATCTGCGAACTACGCGCGATCAGCCCCTCGGTGTGGCTGAGGTCCGGGGAGCGCTTCAGGGTTGTGTTGATGAACAGGGCGCGCAGGCCGTCGAACCGCGGAACCGCAGCACTGTCATCGGAAGTCGCCGTCATGCCAACCTGCCTATCGTTGTCGTCGCAGTCCGGCGTCGGTTGTCGCCGACGGCCGTGATCGTAGTCCAGGCAGGGGTCGATTCCGCGGCTTGGCGCGTTGGGAAAGGCGGGCTAGGGCGTGTCTGCTTAATGTGAATGGTGTTTTGGCTGATGCTGTTTGGGTGATGCGGACGCATGCGATTTCTGATGATTTGTGGTCGCTGATCGTGGCGGTGTTGCCTGCGGGGCGGCGGCGTGGCCGGCCGTGGAACGATCATCGACGTACTCTGGAGGGCATTATCTGGCGTTACCGTACGGGATCTCCGTGGCGTGACCTGCCCGAGCACTTCGGTCCCTGGCAATCGGTGGCCGAGAGGCATCTACGCTGGTCGGTCGATGGCATCTACGCGCGGATCTTCGCGGCGATCGCCTCTGACCTCGACGCCGAGGACGCCGACCTGGGCGCACTGTTGTCGGTCGATTCGACCAGTGTGCGCGCCCACCAACACGCAGCCGGAGCGCCCCGGGCGCCGCACAGGGGGATCTGTCGAATTACAAGAAATATCTCGATGAGCCCGATGACCACGCCATTGGGCGTTCCCGCGGCGGGCTGACTACCAAGATCCACGCCTTGACCGACCAGCTGTGCAGTCCGGTCACCCTGGCACTGTCGGCCGGTCAAGCCGGTGATAATCCGATGCTTTGGCCACTGCTGGCCGCCCGGTGCAGCAACTCATACGCCCCGTTTCGCCTGCTGGCGGACAAGGCGTACTCCTATGACTCGACGCGGGCACAGCTGCGCCGGCTCAAGATCGCCCATACCATCCCCGAGCGCAGCGACCAGATCACCCGCCGCAAAGCCAAAGGCCGCAACAGAGGACGGCCTCCGGGGTTCTCAGGCCGAATTTACAAGCACCGTAACACCGTCGAGCGAAGCTTCAACCGGCTCAAACACTGGCGCGCGGTCGCCACCTGCTACGACAAATACGCCCTGACCTACCTCGGCGGTGTCACCCTGGCCGCCATCATCACCTACCACCGCGTCCGCAATTAGCAGACAGGACCTAGGCGGCCCCTGCCGGCGGTGGGTACAGGCCCTTGCCGGTAACCAGCGGCAGCTCGAGGGTCGTGCGGATGCCGGGCGGGGCGGCCACCACCGCAGGGATCGCGTTGACCACCCGCATCGCGGTGGCGACCAATCCGGCATGGTTGTGGTCGCCGCGGCGGCTGCTCAGGCAGAGGTCCATGGCGTAGGACGGTTCGCCGGTGATCTCGATCCGGTAGGAGCCGCCGGGCTGGGCGGGCTGGGGCCAATCGGGGCACAGATCCTCGCGTAGCCGGGTGACGTGTTCGAGCACCACGACAGGAGCTCCGTCGACCAATCCGAGGACTTCGAAGCGCAGCGCGGCGGCGCTGCCCTGGGGAATGTGACCGGAGGCGATGTCGAAGGCATGCGGGGCGGGTTCGCGCACGTACATCTCATCGACCACGTCGAGGGAAAGGCCAAGACCCGCCGCAAGCTGGCGGACCACCGAACCCCAGGCCAAACTGAGCACCCCGGGCTGTAGCAGCATGGGGATCTCGTCGAGCGGCTTGCCGAATCCCATGACGTCGAACATGACGACGGCGCTGTCGTAGGTGGCGTAGTCGACGATCTCCATGCAGCGGATCTGCTCGATGCTCTGACAGGTACCCGCGAGTGCCATCGGAAGCAGGTCGTTGGCGAAGCCCGGATCGATACCGCTGACATAGAGGCTCGAGTTGCCTTCGCGGGCAGCATCTTTGAGCGGCTTGACGAGTTCGTCGGGCAGTACCTGCCACGGATACTGCAGAAAGACCGGGCCGCTGCCGACGATATTGACGCCGGCCGCCAAGACGCGCCGATAGTCATCGAGTGCCTCGGGCAGCCGGTTGTCGGCCATCGCGTTGTAGACGGCGCACTGCGGCCCGCTGGCCAGTACGGAATCCAGATCGGTGCTGGCCTTCACTCCGGTGGATTCGGCGAAGCCGGCCAGCTCGGCGGCGTCTTTGCCGGCTTTGGCGTCCGATGACACCCACACTCCGGTGAGCTCGAACTCGGGGTTGGTGATGAGCGCACGCAGCGAGTGAAGGCCGACGTTGCCGGTGCCGAGCTGAACGACGGGTATTGCCATGGCTGGTTCCTTAAGGAGTGCGGATTCACAGGTCGGGGACTGGTATGTCGAGGTTCGGATGGGTGAGGCCGCCGTCGACCTCCAATGTCTTGCCGGTCAGGAAACTGCCCGCCGGGGACGCCAAATACACTGCGGCGGAGGCGATGTCGACGGGATCGCCGAGGCGGCGCAGCGGTGTCGCCTGCTCCATCGGTGCGCGCAGTTCGTCGTTGGCGGCCACCACTTCCAGTGCGGAGGTGAGGATGGATCCGGGAGCGATCGCATTGACCCGGATCCGTGGGCACAAGTCCAGTGCGGCCAGCCGCGTGTAGTGCGCCAGGGCGGCTTTTGCGGTGCCGTAGGCGGCGAACCCTCGTCCCGCCACCCGGCCCATGGTCGAGGTGATGTTGATGATGCTGCCGCCGCCGGAGTGCTCGAGCATCAACGGAACCGCCGCGACGGTCAACGCGTGGGCGGTTGCCACGTTGAAGGTGAATGCGTCCTTGAGGTCCTTCGTCGAGGTGGTCAGCAGCGTATTGGGCATCGTTCTGCCGACGTTGTTGACAACGATGTCTAGTCTTCCGAACGCCTCGACGGCCTGCCCGGCCAGCTCCGCGGTGGCCTCCGGATGGGCCAGATCGGCGGCGACGACGTGCGCGCGACGCCCGATTGAGCGGACCGTGTCGGCGACCTCGTCCAGTTGGGACTGCGTTCGGGAGGCGATCACCACATCCGCACCAGCCTCGGCAAAGGCCAGCGCAATAGCCGCACCGAGGCCGCGGCCACCCCCGGTGATAACGGCAACTTGGTCGTCGAGACGGAACCTGTCGAGGATCACTGCGGCCTCGCTTCAATTGTCGACCGAGACGGCAGCAACCCTCGCCGTCTCGGGTGGGGCAGTTTCTGGAACAGGTTCTAGTTTGGCATAGCGGCGTCGAATTGTAACGACCCCCGCGAAGTGGAACCTCCGCGACAACCTCGCCTACCGCAGCCCCGGCCGTGGCTGAAATCGCGACGAAATGCTGCCTGCCCAGGGGCGAGTGTTCAACGTCCTGTAATCGAAGGTTCCCTGTTGCTAATGTAGCCTGCAGGCTGCGAAGAAAGCTGGTTGACGTGTCGCGCCCGAGGGTTGCGGCGGGAGTGTGTTTCATCTCTACCGTTAGGAACTGAATTGAAACTCAACCGAGTTGGCGCCGCGCTGAGTGTCCTGGCCTCGGGCGCTTTGGTTTTATCGGCGTGCGGTAGCGACAACAACGCAAGCGGGGGAAGTTCGCCGGCCGGCCAATCGAGCAACGTGAGCTGCGGGGGGAAGAAGACCCTCAAGGCCAGCGGATCGACCGCCCAGGCCAATGCCATGACCCGCTTCGTCAAAGCCTTCGAGGAAGCCTGCCCAGGACAGACCCTCAACTACACGGGCAACGGCTCCGGCGCCGGTATTAGCGAATTCAAGGGCAACCAAACCGATTTCGGTGGTTCCGATTCACCGCTTAGCAATGATGAGGCGGCGACGGCCGAGCAGCGCTGCGGCGGTTCGCCGGCGTGGAACCTGCCGGTGGTGTTCGGCCCGATCGCCGTCACCTACAACATCAGCGGCGTCAGTCCGCTCAACCTGGACGGCACCACGCTGGCCAAGATCTTCAACGGCACCATCGCCACGTGGAACGATCCCGCGGTCGCCGCGCTCAACTCGGGTACCAGCCTGCCCGACACCCCGATTCACGTGGTGTTCCGCAGCGACGAGTCCGGAACCACCGACAACTTCCAGCGTTACCTTGACGCGGCTTCGGACGGCGCCTGGGGCAAGGGCGCCGGCAAGTCGTTCAAGGGCGGTGTCGGTGAGGGCGCGAAGGGCAACGACGGCACGTCGGCGGCGATCAAGAACACCGAGGGGGCGATCACCTACAACGAATGGTCGTTCGCGCAGGCGCAGCACCTGAACATGGCGAAGGTCATCACCTCTGCCGGCCCGGAACCCGTGGCGATCAGCACCGAATCGGTCGGAAAGACGATCGCCGGCGCTGCGATCTTGGGCCAGGGCAACGACCTGGTGCTGGACACGGTTTCGTTCTACAAGCCCACCAAGCCCGGTTCCTACCCCATCGTGCTCGCGACCTATGAGATCGTGTGCTCGAAGTATCCCGATTCTCAAGTGGGTACCGCGGTGCGGGCGTTCCTGCAGTCCACCATCGGTGCTGGGCAGAATGGCTTGGCGGACAACGGGTATATCCCGATTCCGGACGAGTTCAAGTCAAGGTTGTCGACCGCAGTCAACGCCATCGCCTGATCTGAGGTCGACGTGGTCCAAGGCCGGCCGGCCAAGCCTGAGCTAGCGGCGGTCGACGCGAGTTCATCGCGACGAGCCGACCGGCTGTTCAAGCTCTTCGCGTCCACGGCGGGGATGACCATCGTCGTCTCCATCGCGCTGATCGCGGTATTCCTGTTGATCCGCGCCATCCCGTCGTTGCGCGCGAATCACGCCAATTTCTTCACCAGTTCGGTGTTCGACACCTCCGACGACGAGAAGTTGGCGTTCGGCATCCGCGATCTATTCATGGTCACGATGCTGAGTTCGATCTGCGCACTGGCACTAGCGGTGCCGATTGCCGTGGGAATCGCGGTGTTTCTCACCCAGTACGCGCCCAAGCGGCTCTCGCGTCCGTTCGGCGCGATCGTGGACCTGCTGGCCGCGGTGCCGTCGATCATTTTCGGCTTGTGGGGCATCTTCGTGCTGGCCCCCAAGCTCGAGCCCATCGCCGAATTCCTCAATCGCAACCTGGGATGGCTGTTCTTGTTCAAGAAGGGCAATGTCTCGTTAGCCGGCGGCGGCACGATCTTCACCGCGGGCATCGTGCTCTCGGTGATGATCCTGCCGATCATCACCTCGGTATCGCGCGAGGTGTTCCGCCAGACCCCACAGATTCAGATCGAAGCAGCCCAAGCGCTCGGGGCGACGAAATGGGAAGTGGTGCGGATGACCGTGCTGCCCTTCGGTCGCAGCGGTGTCATTGCGGCGTCGATGCTGGGCCTGGGGCGTGCCCTGGGTGAAACCGTGGCGGTGTTGATCATCCTGCGTTCGGCGGCCAAACCGGGGAACTGGTCACTGTTCGACGGCGGGTACACGTTCGCCTCCAAAATTGCCTCTGCGGCTTCCGAGTTCAGCGAACCGCTGCCGACCGGTGCCTATATTTCCGCGGGGTTCGCGTTGTTCGTCCTGACCTTCGTGGTCAACGCCCTCGCCCGCGCCGTCGCCGGCGGGAAGGTCAACGGATGACCACCAACGCGCTCGATCAGCCGGTCAAAGTGGTGGTGTTTCGGCCACTGAGCCTGGTGCGGCGGATCAAGAACAGCGTGGCGACGGTGCTGTTTTTCGCCTCGTTCGCCGTCGCGTTGGTGCCGCTGGTGTGGCTGCTGTGGGTGGTGATCGAACGCGGCTGGTACGCCGTCGTCCAGCCGGACTGGTGGACGCACTCCCTTCGCGGGGTGTTGCCCGAGGAGTTTGCCGGCGGCGTCTATCACGCGTTGTACGGAACATTGGTGCAGGCCGGAATCGCGGCCCTGCTGGCCGTACCGCTGGGCTTGATGACAGCGATCTATCTGGTCGAATACGGCTCGGGACGATTGGCCCGGCTGACCACGTTCATGGTCGACGTGCTCGCCGGGGTGCCCTCCATCGTGGCGGCGCTGTTCATCTTCAGCCTGTGGATCGCCACCCTGGGATTCCAGCAGAGCGCCCTGGCGGTGTCGTTGGCATTGGTTCTGCTGATGCTGCCGGTAGTGGTGCGCTCCACCGAGGAGATGCTCAGGCTGGTGCCCGACGAACTGCGCGAGGCCAGCTTCGCGTTGGGCGTACCCAAGTGGAAGACGATCGTGCGCATCGTCGTCCCGATCGCCATGCCCGGCATCGTGTCCGGTGTGCTGTTGTCGGTGGCGCGTGTCATCGGCGAAACCGCACCGGTGCTGGTGTTGGTCGGCTACAGCCGTTCGATCAACTTCGACGTGCTGCACGGCAACATGGCGTCCTTGCCGCTGCTGATCTACACCGAGCTCACCAACCCCGAGCATGCCGGTTTCTTGCGCGTGTGGGGAGCGGCGCTGACGTTGATCATCATCGTGGCCGCGATCAACCTCATCGCCGGGGGGATCCGGTTCCTGGCCACCCGAAGGCGATAGCCCCCGCTCAGGATCCTTGGGCCAGTTTCAGCACCCTGCCGTTACCGCGATCGGCGACGTAGACGTTGCCCTTCTTGTCCACCGCGACCGACAGGGGGGTGTTGAGGCCGGTGAAGGGTAACTCGGTGGAGGTGGTGGCCCCTGCCGCCAGCTTGGCCACCGCATTGTTGTCGTGTTCGGTGACGTAGACATTGGCGGCGCTGTCCACGGTGATTCCCCACGGCGCGGTCAGGTTGGAGAACGGCAACACCGACTGGTTGCTGGTGCCGGCGTCGAGCTGCAGCACCCGGTTGTTGTCGGTGTCGGTGACGTAGACGTTGCCGTCGCTGTCCACTGCCACCCCGTCGGGGTTCTTGAGCCCGTTGAACGGCAGCACGACCTGGCTGGTGGAGCCGGCCGGCATCTTCACCACCCGGTTGTTGCCCCGGTCAGCGACGTACACATTGCCCTGGGCGTCCACGGCGATTCCCTCGGGGTAATTGAGGCCGTTGAACGGCAGTTCAACCTGGTTGTTCGACCCGGCGGCCAGGGCCACCACCCGGTTGTTGAAGTCGGTGACGTAGATCTTGCCGGAGGTGTCCACGGCCACGCCCTGGGGTTCGTAGAGTCCGTTGAACGGCTTCACCGTCGGCGTGCTGGATCCCGCGGGCAAGGCCACCACCCGGCCGTACATGGTCTGGTTGGTGACATACACGGTGCCGTTGGCGTCCACGGCAACCCCGCCGGGGGCGAAGCGGAAGTTGAGACCGGTAAACGGCAGCACTACTTGCCCTCGCGGCTCGGTTGAGCCTTTGGGTTTGGCGAGCACGAATGCGGTGGCGCCGGCGACGACGAGCAGCACCGCCACCACGGCGGCGCCGATTATCCAGTTCTTCCGGCTCTTTTTCGGGCTTGCCGGCGGCGCGGTGGCCGGCTGACTGGCCGGCGGTGTCGCGCTCGGACTGGATCCGGTGCCGACGGCGGGCCGGATCCCGGACTGGCTGGGCCAGCTTGTGCCGGTGATGACGGGCGCGGCCTGCGTGCGCTGGTCGGATACGTCTGGGCGGGAGCGCCATCCGGTGGTGCTTGCCGGCACCGGCCGAGCCACCGTCTCATCGCCCGTCGGATATTGCGGCGGCGGCGCAACGGGCTGCGGCGCCGGTGGCTGGGCGCCCGATCCGCTGTAGTTGGTCCAGCTTCCTCCCGCGCCAGGGTCAACGGCTGGAGTCATGAGGGCCATGTTGTCGCCCTGACGCAGGATGGTTGCTTCCTGGCGCTGTTCGGGGGTGGTGAGCGCCTCGTGCGCAGCGATGGCCAGGTCCCCGGCGCTCATGTAGCGCTCGTCGGGATTCTTGGCCATGCCTTTGGCGATCACCTCATCCAACGCGGCTGGAACCCGTCCGGGACGGAGCTGACTGGGCCGCGGGGGAGGTTCCATCAGGTGCGCGGCAATCAATCGCTCCACGCTGTCTGCGCGATAGGGCGGTGCACCGGTCAAACATTCCCCCAGCACGCACGCCAGCGCATAGATGTCGGCACGGTAGGTGACGTCGTTGCCGGTGAATCGTTCCGGGGCCATGTAGTTGTAGGTCCCCACGGCCATCCCGCCCTGGGTCAGTCCGGGATCGGCGGCGGCCCTGGCGATACCGAAATCCACCAGATACGCGAAGTCATTGTCGGCGACCAGAATGTTCTCCGGCTTCACGTCGCGGTGGGTGACGCCGTTGGAATGCGCGGCGTCCAGCGCCGCGGCGATCTGGCGCACAATGGCCACCGCCCGGGCCGGGGTCAGTGGGCCGAACTGCGTCAGCATGGCGCGCAGCGAGACACCGTCGATCAGTCTCATCTCCACGAAGAACTGGTCGTCGATCTCGCCGTAGTCGTGGATCGGCACGATGTGGGGCTCGGTCAGCCGTCCCGCGGTGTCGGCTTCGCGTTGCATCCGCGCGCGAAACGTGGGATTGCCGGAGTACTGCGTCGAAATCAGCTTGAGCGCCACCACCCGGCGTTTGCGGGTGTCTTCGGCTTCGTAGACCTCGCCCATGCCGCCACGGCCGATCAACCGCACCAACTCGTAGGGCCCAAAGCGCGACCCAACCCGTGAACCCGGCCCGGTCTCGCTCACGGTCAACGCTCCCTTCGCGTGGGCGCCCATTCCACCGGGGCCGACCCTACATATTCACGCTACCGACGCCCGTGATGCTGGTGCGCCGAAACCGGTGGTTAACACACGGTAAATCGTCGGAGAGTGAGCAGACAACAAAAACCGGTTACTCACAGCGATTTCTGTATCCTGAGACGAAGATGTGAGCGGACCGATTCGTGCGCGAGAGAGCCCCGCAACGGGCCCGAAACGGCCCGAAGGGGGCTGAGCCAGTAGCGCTGAGGCCGGTGAAACTAGATCGGACTCTTGAGGATTCGAATGGTCCGCGGCGCAGGAGACGGTTACGCGATGGCGTTGACCACCGGGATCAATTTCGAGCGAAACGACTCCGGAAGCGGGATGTATCCGTACTCATCCAAACCAACCTGGCCGTCACCAATTGTCGCTTGCATGAAGGCTTTAACGGCGGTGCCGGTCGGCGCGTCCGGGTACTTCGAGCAGACGATCTCGTAGGTCACCAGCACTATCGGATAGGCGCCGTCCTGGGTGGGCCGGTAGAACGACGAGGTGTCCACCACCAGGTCGTTGCCCTTCCCCTTGAAGGTGGCTCCGGCGATCGTCTTGCCCACCGACTCGGCGGTGATGGTCACCGGCTCCGGGCCCGCTGACGTGATGATCTGGGCCATGTTCAATTGATGGCCCACCGCGTGCGACCATTCGTTGTAGGTGATCGATCCGTCGGTTCGCTTCAGCGCCTGCGACGTGCCGTCATTGCCGGCAGCACCCTCGCCGACGCCACCGTTGAAGGTCTGGCCGGCCCCCTTGCCCCACGCTCCGTCCGACGCCGCGTCGAGATACTGCTGGAAGTTGGCCGTGGTTCCGGACTGGTCGCTGCGAAAGACCACGTGGATGGGCGTCGGCGGCAGGTTGATGCTGGTGTTGAGCGCCTTGATCGCCGGATCGTCCCACTTGGCGATGGTGCCGTTGAAGATCTTGGCCAGCGTCGGGCCGTCCAGGCTCAGTGCGCTCACGCCTTTGAGGTTGTAGGTGACCGCAATCGGACCGAACACGACCGGCAGGTCCCAGGCTTCCGATCCGCAACGCTCGGAGGCCTTCTGGGGCTCGTTCTTCGCCGGGTTCATCGGCGTGTCCGACCCCGCGAAGTCGGTCTGATTCCCCAGGAACAGCTTCATTCCGGCGCCGGATCCATTTGCGTTGTAGTCCAGCGTGTGGCCCGGGCAGGCATGGATGTAGGCGTAGACGAACTGTTCCATTGCATTCTTTTGTGCGGTGGAGCCCGCAGCCAGCAGCTTCTTCTTACCGCCGCAATCCACCGGCACCAATGGCGTGCTGGATCCGGTCGACGACGAGGTATTGCTGGAATGGCCTCCGCATGCCGACAACGCCAATGTGCTGGCGAGCAGCAGGCTGAGCACGACGCCAGATCGGTTGGACTTCACGCAAAAACTCCTCTCGGCGGCACGACGAGCATATGTGAACAAGTCGGGCGCTGGTCAGGACTTGGCAGCTCGTTTGGCCCGGGCTTTCTTGGCCGGCGCCTTTTCGGCGGTGCTCTTCTTCGCCGCTGACTTCCCTTCGCCCGAACGCGCTTTCACGCTCGCCTCCAGCTTGGCCAGCAGGTCGGAGACATCTTCGGTCTCGTCCAGCTCTGCGGGTTGTTCTTCGGCGGTAAATGCTTCCGCGCCTTCGAGTTTGGCGTCGATCAGCTCCTGCAGTTGCTCCTGATAGGTCTCGCGGTAGCGGTCCGGGTTGAAGTCTTCTGCCATCGACTCCACCACTTGGCCGGCCATCTTGAGCTCTGCGGGTTTGATCTCCACCTCCTTGTCCAGCACCGGGAAATCCGGGTCGCGGATCTCGTCTGGCCACAACAGGGTATGCACCACCATGACCTCGCGCTTGCCGAAGTCCTTGACCCGCAACGCCGCCAGCCGCGTCTTGCTGCGCAGCGTGAAATGCACGATCGCCATCCGCTCCGTCTCGGCGAACGTCTTGGCCAGCAGCACATACGATTTAGAGGACTTCGAGTCGGGCTCCAGGAAGTAGCTGCGGTCAATCATCATCGGATCGACTTCTTCGGCTGGGACGAATTCCAGCACCTCGATTTCGCGGCTGCGATCTTCGGGCAACGTGGCGAGGTCGTCGTCGTTGATGATCACCATCTGGCCATCGTCGGATTCGAAGGCGCGGGCCAGGTCGGAGTATTCGACCACCTCGCCACAGACTTCGCATACCCGCTTGTACCGGATGCGTCCGTTGTCCTTGGCGTGCACCTGATGGAACTTGATGTCGTGGTCCTGAGTGGCGCTGTACACCTTGACCGGCACATTCACCAGCCCGAAAGCGATTGAACCCTTCCAGATGGAGCGCATGGAGTCAGTATGCCCAGAACCCGGGTCGGTTAACAGTGTGCGGCAAGCATCACGAGAAATGCCCGTGAAGCGTCCTCGGTGGATCACGTAAAAATGCCCGCGAAACGGTCGATCCTTGGCAGGCATGGGAAGTGGGCTGTCGATGTCGTCTCGGGCCGAGATCACCGCGAAGTTCGCCAGGGGGTATGTGGGGGTGCCGAAGGCGGGCAAGGGGCAGATTCTGGATCAGGTGGTGGCGGTCACCGGCTGGTCGCGTGACAACGCCCGGCGGCGGTTGAGGGCGGCGGCCGCGCCGGCGGAGCGGGTCGGCAGGTCGCCAAACGGATTTGCCGGCAACGCAATCCGAAGTACTCTAGGATGCGCTCAAGGTGTTGCAGAAGGTGTGGGCGGCCTCAGGCGGGCAGTGCGGCCGGTATCTGGCCGCTTCCATGGCACTTCAGTTGGATGCTCTAGAACGCCACGGCGAACTGGTGGACGGCCGTGACCGTTACGGCCCGGCGGTGCGTGCCGAGCTGTTGGCGATGAGCAGCGCCACGATCGACCGCTACCTGCGCGGCGCCAAGGCCCGCGACCAGATCTCGGTGTGTCGACGACGAAACTCTCCCCGCTGCTGCGGTCCTCGATCACCATCTGCAAAGCAGGCGATGAGGCCGAAGAATCTCCGGGTTCTTCGAAGGCGACACCGTGGCGCACTGCGGCCCGACACTGAAAGGTGAGTTCGCCCGCACGGTCAACCTCACCGACATGCACATCGGCTGGGTGTTCACCCGCACGGTGCGCAACAACGCCCACCCCCACATCCTGGGCGCCCTCAAAACCGGAATTACTAAAATCCCTATAAGGTAACGGGTTTGGACTTCGACAACGGCACCGAATTCCTCAATAAGGCGGTCATCAAGTGGGCCGCGGACATGGAGATCTTCTTCACCCGCTCACGGCCCTACAAGAAGAACGACCAGGCCACCATCGAGTCCAAAAACAACCACCTCGTGCGTCGCTACGGGTCTACTACCGCTACGACACCGACGAAGAACGCGCCGTGCTCAACCGGCTGTGGCACCTGGTCAACGACCGGCTCAACTACCTGACCCCCACCATCAAACCCATCGGCTACGGCTGCAGCCGCGACGGTCACCGCCGCCGGCTCTACGACAAGCCCCAGACCCCCCCCTGGACCGGCTGCTGGCCGCCGGAGTCCTCCCAGCGGCCCAACAAACAGAGCTGCTCACCTACCGCAACAGCCTCAACCCCGCCGCGATCGCCCACCAGATCGCCGACCTGCAAGCCGCCCTGCTCAGACTCGCCAAAGACAAGACCGAACAGCTCTACCTCGCCGCCATACCCGCCGCTCTACCCGCCCTCAAAGCCGGCATCCGCATCAAAAGCAAGACCACCAGCTGACCCCGATTTCGCGGGCATTCCTTACGTGATGCATGAACCAGGTTTCGCGGGCATCTTGACTTGATGCATCACGGTGTGCCGCGGCACCGGAGTCCTGCTGCCTGTCCCAGCCCCGGTCAGCTCGCGAGCGTGCGTGTCGGTACGGCGACACGCCGCGTCACGCGGCATTTCGTGCACCCTCGCCGGGCCCGATTGTGGGCGTGCGGTGGTCATCGCGACTGCCGCAGGTCGGCCCGATAGGGCAGATCGGCGCCGGCACGGGCAACGGTCAACGCCGAGGTCAGGGCCGCGATTTCGAGGGCAGAGGTCAGCGCCGACACCCCGATCTTGCGCAACTGGGTGCGCCGGTCGGCACCTAGCAAGCCCTGCTCCCAGAGCGTGTCGAGCAGACCGGCCATGAACGCGTCTCCGGCCCCGACGGTATCGACCACGCGAACCGGCTGGGCGGGCACACTTGCCGGGCCGGCCGCGCAGGACGCCAGTGCACCCTGATCGCCCAACGTCAGCGCGACAATCGCGGGGCCGCAGGCCAGCCAGGCCCGCGCGGTCTGCTCCGGTGGCTGGGTGGGGTCAATCCAGTGCAAGTCTTCGGCACTGGCCTTGATGATGTCGCTGCGCTCGACGAGGCGTTGGATGCGTTCCCGGGTCAGGTCCGGGTCGGCGCTCAGCGACGGACGCACATTGGGATCGAAGCCCACCGTGGCCGCGGCCCGATAGGCGTCGAGCAGTGCCGCGACCGCCAAGCATCCTGGTTCCCGCACGGCGGCGATGGAACCGGTGTGCACGAGAAGCGGCGGCGCCACGGGGGGCGTGTCGGGTATCTGCCATTCCAGGTCGAACGCGTAGGTGGCCGAGCCGTCGGGGCCGATCCTGGCCGTCGCGGTGGGCGTCCGATCAGCCGTCTGGCTTCCCGAAACAAGTTGTACACCTGAGGATTCAATGTACTCGGCGATCCGTCGTCCGCGGGCGTCGCGGCCGATTTGGGTCAGCAGATCGACGTCGCGGCCCAATCTGGCTAGTCCGACCGCGACGTTGAGGGGGCTGCCCCCGACATACTCGGCCGGGTCCGGCCCATCGACGATGTCGATCAGGGCTTCACCGATCACCAGCCCACGTGCCATGGCGACAGGTTACGTTGGCCATATGGGTTCGGCGCAGGCCTGGCCTCCCGTGATGCATCGAGTCAAGATGCCTGCGAAACCTGGTTCATGCATCAGGTAAGGAATGCCCGCGAAATCGGGGTCAGGTGGTGGTCTTGCTTTTGATGCGGATGCCGGCTTTGAGGGCGGGTAGAGCGGCGGGTATGGCGGCGGGGTAGAGCTGTTCGGTCTTGTCTTTGGCGAGTCTGAGCAGGGCGGCTTGCAGGTCGGCGATCTGGTGGGCGATCGCGGCGGGGTTGAGGCTGTTGCGGTAGGTGAGCAGCTCTGTTTGTTGGGCCGCTGGGAGGACTCCGGCGGCCAGCAGCCGGTCCAGGGGGGTCTGGGGCTTGTCGTAGAGCCGGCGGCGGTGACCGTCGCGGCTGCAGCCGTAGCTGATGGGTTTGATGGTGGGGGTCAGGTAGTTGAGCCGGTCGTTGACCAGGTGCCACAGCCGGTTGAGCACGGCGCGTTCTTCGTCGGTGTCGTAGCGGTAGTAGAACCCGTAGCGACGCACGAGGTGGTTGTTTTTGGACTCGATGGTGGCCTGGTCGTTCTTCTTGTAGGGCCGTGAGCGGGTGAAGAAGATCTCCATGTCCGCGGCCCACTTGATGACCGCCTTATTGAGGAATTCGGTGCCGTTGTCGAAGTCCAAACCCGTTACCTTATAGGGATTTTAGTAATTCCGGTTTTGAGGGCGCCCAGGATGTGGGGTGGGCGTTGTTGCGCACCGTGCGGGTGAACACCCAGCCGATGTGCATGTCGGTGAGGTTGACCGTGCGGGCGAACTCACCTTTCAGTGTCGGGCCGCAGTGCGCCACGGTGTCGCCTTCGAAGAACCCCGGAGATTCTTCGGCCTCATCGCCTGCTTTGCAGATGGTGATCGAGGACCGCAGCAGCGGGAGGGTTTCGTCGTCGACACACCCGAGATCTGGTCGCGGGCCTTGGCGCCGCGCAGGTAGCGGTCGATCGTGGCGCTGCTCATCGCCAACAGCTCGGCACGCACCGCCGGGCCGTAACGGTCACGGCCGTCCACCAGTTCGCCGTGGCGTTCTAGAGCATCCAACTGAAGTGCCATGGAAGCGGCCAGGTACCGGCCGCACTGCCCGCCTGAGGCCGCCCACACCTTCTGCAACACCTTGAGCGCATCCTAGGAGTACTTCGGATTGCGTTGCCGGCAAATCCGTTTGGCGACCTGCCGACCCGCTCCCGGCGGCGCGGCCGCCGCCCTCAACCGCCGCCGGGCGTTGTCACGCGACCAGCCGGTGACCGCCACCACCTGATCCAGAATCTGCCCCTTGTCCGCCTTCGGCGCCCCCACATACGCCCTGGCGAACTTCGCGGTGATCTCGGCCCGAGACGACATCGACAGCCCACTTCCCATGCCTGCTGAGGATCGACCGTTTCGCGGGCATTTTTACGTGATCCACCGAGGACGCTTCACGGGCATTTCTCGTGATGCTTGCCGCACCCTGGACAGGCGAATGGTCCGCAGGTGACACTGACCAACGCGGACAAGGTGCTGTACCCGGCTACCGGAACCACCAAGTCTGACGTCTTCGGTTACTACACCGGCATCGCCGAGGTGATGATCCCGCATATCGCCGGGCGCCCGGCGACTCGCAAACGCTGGCCCAACGGCGTCGATCAGGCGTCCTTTTCCGAAAAGCAGCTGGCGTCGTCGGCGCCGGACTGGCTGCCGCGTGCCAGCGTGGTGCACCGGTCGGGAACGACGACCTATCCGATCATCGACAGCGCCACCGGGCTGGCCTGGATCGCACAACAGGCCGCCCTCGAGGTGCACGTCCCGCAGTGGCGGTTCGTTGCCGAGTGGACGTCGAAAGGTGAAATCCTCACGCCCGGGCCGGCCACCCGATTGGTGTTCGACCTGGACCCGGGCGAGGGCGTGACGATGGCCCAACTCGCGCAGGTGGCGCGGGCGGTGCGCGATCTGCTCGCCGACATCGGCCTGAGTACCCTCCCGCTCACCAGCGGTAGCAAGGGCCTGCACCTCTACACCCCGCTCGACGAGCCGGTGAGCAGCAAGGGCGCCACGGTGTTGGCCAAACGGGTCGCGCAGCAACTGGAAACGGTGATGCCGGCGTTGGTCACCGCGACCATGACCAAGAGTCTGCGGGCCGGGAAAGTGTTCCTGGACTGGAGCCAAAACAGTGGTTCGAAGACCACCATCGCGCCGTATTCGCTGCGTGGGCGCGAACAACCGACCGTCGCCGCACCACGCAGCTGGGAGGAGCTCGACGACCCGGGGCTGCGCCAGCTGACCTACGACGAGGTGCTTGCCCGCCTCACCCGCGATGGGGATCTGATTGCGGCGCTGGACGCGGACCTCCCCGGTGACGACCGGCTGCTCAAATATCGAAGCATGCGCAACGCGTCGAAAACGCCGGAGCCCGTGCCCCGAGCCAGACCCGTTGTCGGGCGGGGTAATACCTTCGTGATCCAAGAGCATCACGCGCGCCGTCTGCATTACGACTTCAGGCTGGAGCGTGATGGGGTACTGGTGTCATGGGCGGTGCCGAAAAACCTGCCGGAAACCACGTCGGTGAACCACCTGGCCGTGCACACCGAAGATCATCCGCTGGAATACGCGACGTTCGAGGGCAACATCCCGAAAGGGGAGTACGGCGCCGGCAAGGTGATCATCTGGGACTCCGGCACCTATGGCACCGAGAAGTTCTGCGACGACTCGAGAAACGGTGCGGAAAAGGGGGAGGTGATTGTCAACCTGCACGGCAGTCGAATCTCGGCGCGGTACAGGCTGATTCAGACCAACGGGGACCAATGGCTGGCGCATCGCATGAAGGACCAGACGGTCTTCGATTTCGACACCCTCGCGCCCATGCTCACCACCCACGGTTCGGTGGCAGGTCTCGAGTCGGGTCAGTGGGCGTTCGAAGGCAAGTGGGACGGCTACCGGCTGCTGGTCGAAGCCGACCATGGCGCACTGCGACTGCGCTCCCGCAGCGGACGTGACGTCACCGCGGAATACGCCCAATTAAGTTCAATGGCAACCGATCTCGCTGATCACCACGTGGTGCTCGACGGTGAATTGGTGGCCCTCGACTCCTCCGGAGTGCCCAGCTTCAACGAGATGCAGAACCGGGTGCGCGCCACCCGCATCGAGTTCTGGGCGTTCGACTTGCTCTTTCTGGACGGTCGCTCGCTATTGCGGGCCAGATACCGCGACCGGCGCAAGCTACTGGAAACCCTGGGCAGTGCGGGCAATCTGATTGTTCCGGAGTCGTTGCCCGGTGACGGCGCCGAGGCGCTGGCCTACTCGCACAAGCGCGGTTGGGAGGGAGTCATTGCCAAGCGCCGCGACTCCGGCTATCAACCCGGGCGGCGCTCGTCGGCGTGGATCAAGGACAAACACTGGAACACCCAGGAAGTCGTCATCGGCGGTTGGCGAGTTGGGGAGGGTGGGCGCAGCAGCGGGATTGGATCGTTGCTCATGGGCATTCCCGGCCCGAGCGGTTTGCACTTCGCCGGCCGTGTTGGAACCGGCTTCACCGAACGTGACCTGGCCAACCTCAAGAAGACGCTGGCGCCGCTGCATACCGACGAATCCCCATTCGACGCTGTGCTTCCGGCACGCGAGGCCAAGGGTGTTACGTTCGTCGCGCCGACGCTGGTCGGGGAGGTGCGCTATAGCGAGTGGACCCCCGATGACCGATTGCGGCAATCCAGCTGGCGTGGGTTGCGCCCGGACAAAAACCCGAGTGAGGTGGTGCGTGAATGAAATGGGTGACCTATCGAAGTGCGGACGGTGAGCGTGTCGGGGTGTTGTCCGACGGTTCGATCTACGCCATGGCGCCGGGAGTCGCCCTGCTCGACCTGATCGCACGCGGCGCCGACGGATTACGCGAAGCCGGTCAAAACGCCTTGCGCTCACCGAGTGAGGTGGTGGCTCTCGACGAGGTGACGCTGGCGGCGCCGATACCGCGCCCGCCATCGATCCGCGACTCACTGTGCTTCTTGGACCACATGCGCAACTGTCAGGAAGCGGTGGGAGGCGGCCGGGTACTGATGGATACCTGGTATCGCATCCCGGCGTTCTACTTTGCCTGTCCGGCCACCGTGCTCGGGCCCTACGACGATGCGCCCATGGCCCCCGGAAGCGCCTGGCAGGACTTCGAATTAGAGATCGCGGCGGTGATCGGAACCGGCGGCCAGGATCTGTCCGTCGAGCAGGCCGAGCAGGCCATCATCGGCTACACGATCTTCAACGACTGGTCCGCACGTGACTTGCAGCAACTGGAAGGCTAGCTGCGCATCGGGCAGGCCAAGGGCAAAGACAGCGGAGTCACCTTGGGCCCGTATCTGGTTACCGCCGACGAGCTGCAGGCCTATCGCCGCGACGGCAAGCTGAGTCTGCAGGTGAGCGCGCTGGTCAATGACACGGTCATCGGCTCCGGATCCACCGCGGCGATGGATTGGACCTTCGGGGAAGTCATCTCCTATGTCTCGCGCGGGGTGATGCTGGCACCGGGCGATGTGACCGGCTCCGGCACCGTGCCCACCTGCACCCTCGTCGAGCACCTGACCCACCCCGACTCGTTTCCCGGCTGGCTACATGACGGCGACGTCGTCACCCTCGAGGTCGAGGGTTTGGGGCAGACGCGGCAGCGGGTATGCGCGACCCCGCCACCGCAGCCTTTGGCTGCCCGCGTCAATCCGGATGCAGCGCCCGAGGCCGCCCGGGTCAACCCGGCGCCGCCGCTGGTGCCCTATACCCGTGGGCTGCACCAGGTCGCCGATCGGGTATGGGCGTGGACATTGCCGGACGGCGGATTCGGCTGGAGCAACGCCGGGCTGGTCGCCGGAGACGGTGCCTCGCTGTTGTTGGACACGCTGTTCGATCTGGCGCTCACGCGCGAGATGCTGGACGCGATGCGGCCGATCACCGATGCGGCGCCCATCACCGATGCGCTGATCACCCATTCCAACGGCGATCACACCCACGGCAACCAATTGCTGGATCCTGCGGTGCGCATCATCGCGGCCAAAGGCACCGCCGAGGAGATTGCCGAAGACACCGGTCCCACCTTGCTGACGGTGATGCAGACCATCGACCTCGGTCCGGTCGCGACGAGATTCATGCGGGATCGTTTCGGGCACTTCGATTTCAGCGGCATAAGGCTGCGCAACGCGGATCAGACATTCGACCACGAGCTGACGATCGATGTTGGTGGTAGGCGGGTCGATCTGATCAACCTCGGTCCCGCGCACACCGCCGCGGACTCGGTGGTGCATGTGCCCGATGCCGGCGTGCTGTTCGCCGGGGATCTGCTGTTCATCGGCTGCACACCGATCGTCTGGAACGGGCCGATCGCGAACTGGATAGCGGCCTGCGACACGATGATCGCGCTGGACGCGCCCATCGTGGTCCCCGGCCATGGTCCAGTCACCGACCCGGATGGAATCCGGTCCTTCCGAGGCTATTTCGAGCATGTCAACGAACAGGCCGAGGCTGCCTACCGCAAGGGTCTGTCCTTCGCCGAGGCAATCGAGACCGTCGAGCTTGGAGAGTATGCGGCGTGGCTGGACTCAGAGCGGATCGTGGTCAACATCTATCAGCGCTACCGCGAACTCGATCCCCACACCCCGGAGGTAGAGCGATTGGCGCTGCTGGTCATGCAGGCCGAGTGGGCGGCCAAGGGCGTCTAGCGGGCTAGGTCCTGTCTGCTAATTGCGGACGCGGTGGTAGGTGATGATGGCGGCCAGGGTGGCACCGCTGAGGTAGGTCAGGGCGTATTTGTCGTAGCGGGTGGCGACCGCGCGCCAGTGTTTGAGCCGGTTGAAGCTTCGCTCGACGGTGTTGCGGTGCTTGTAGATTCGGCCTGAGAACCCCGGAGGCCGTCCTCTGTTGCGGCCTTTGGTTTTGCGGCGGGTGATCTGGTCGCTGCGCTCGGGGATGGTGTGGGCGATCTTGAGCCGGCGCAGCTGTGCCCGCGTCGAGTCATGGGAGTTCGCCTTGTCTGCCAGCAGGTGAAACGGGGCGTCTGAGTTGCTGCGCCGGGCGGCCAGCAGTGGCCAAAGCATCGGATTATCACCGGCTTGACCGGCCGACAGTGCCAGGGTGACCGGACTGCACAGCTGGTCGGTCAAGGCGTGGATCTTGGTAGTCAGCCCGCCGCGGGAATGCCCAATGGCGTGGTCATCGGGCTCATGGAGATATTTCTTGTAATTCGACAGATCCCCCCTGTGCGGCGCCCGGGGGCGCGCTCCGGCTGCGTGTTGGTGGGCGCGCACACTGGTCGAATCGACCGACAACAGTGCGCCCAGGTCGGCGTCCTCGGCGTCGAGGTCAGAGGCGATCGCCGCGAAGATCCGCGCGTAGATGCCATCGACCGACCAGCGTAGATGCCTCTCGGCCACCGATTGCCAGGGACCGAAGTGCTCGGGCAGGTCACACCACGGAGATCCCGTACGGTAACGCCAGATAATGCCCTCCAGAGTACGTCGATGATCGTTCCACGGCCGGCCACGCCGCCGCCCCGCAGGCAACACCGCCACGATCAGCGACCACAAATCATCAGAAATCGCATGCGTCCGCATCACCCAAACAGCATCAGCCAAAACACCATTCACATTAAGCAGACACGCCCTAGCCGGGTAACCCGAGTGCGCCGAATATCCGGCCGCCGGCGCCACCGGCACCGGGGATCGCGCCGGCGCCGCCGGCACCGCCGTCCCCGATCAGACCGGCTTTGCCGCCGTTGCCGCCATTGCCCGTGGTGGCACTGACGCCGCCCGCGCCCCCTCCACCGCCCGTACCGTAGAACCATCCGCCGGCTCCGCCGGTGCCACCGCTGCCGCCCACTCCCGCGTCGGAGAACAGCAGGCCATCGCCCCCGGCGCCCCCGGAGCCGCCGACGCCGATCAACCCGGCGGCGCCCCCGGTACCTCCGGTGCCTCCGGCGCCAGCGGGGCTCCCGCCGCTGGCGGTGCCGCCGGTGCCGCCGGTGCCGCCACTGCCGAACAACCCGGCCGCCCCGCCGGCCCCACCGATGCCGCCGACTCCGCCAGTCCGGTTGGCCTCGCCGCCCTGTCCGCCATCGCCGCCGTTGCCGGCGATACCGGAAAACAATCCGGCGTTGCCGCCGTTACCGCCGTTGCCTCCCGAGGCGGAATTATCAGAGCCTTGGGTTCCAGGACCACCGCCGGCCCCGCCGGTGCCGCCGTTGCCCCAGAGCCCGGCGGAGCCCCCGTTGCCGCCGTTGCCGCCCGGCCCGCCATTACTGTTGAAACTTGCCGGCCGACCGGCACCGCCGGCTCCGCCATCACCGCCGTCGCCGCGTAGCAGACCGCCCTGCCCGCCGGCGCCCCCGTTTGCGGCCACACCGCCGTCGCCGCCGATACCGCCGTTGCCGATCAGTCCGGCGTTTCCGCCACGACCGCCGACCTGGCTGCCTGTGGGTACTGCGGGGTCGTTGAGGTTGCCGCCAGCCCCACCGTTACCGCCATTGCCGCTCAGCATGCCGCCGTCACCGCCGGCACCGCCGGCCGCGCCATTGGCGCCTTCGCCACCGGCACCGCCATTGCCGATCAGACCCACGCTCCCGCCGTCTCCGCCGGCCCCACCATTGAAAAAGAACTGCTGTCCCGCGCCGCCGGCACCACCCGCGCCGGCATTGCCGAACAACCCCGCGTTACCGCCGTTGCCGCCGGCACCGCCGCCGATCACGAACGACGGGCTGTCCCCGCCGCTTCCACCGGCGCCGCCGTCGCCGAACAGCATTCCGCCGTGCCCACCGGCCCCGCCGGCGCCGCCCGGCCCGCCAATCCCGCCGGCCCCGCCGTTGCCGATCAGCCCGGCGCTTCCGCCGTTACCGCCGGCCACACCCTGGTTCGTGCCGGGCGCACCGTTGCCGCCGTTGCCGAACAGCAGCCCGCCGTCGTCGCCGCTTTGCCCAGGCGCGGCACCGTCAGCACCGTTATCGATCAGCGGGCGCCCCAGCAAGGCCGTGCTCTGCTGGTTGATCACGTTCAGCAGTTCCTGCAGCGGGGATGCGTTGGCGGCTTCGGCGGCGGAATAGGAGTCCGCCGCACCGCTCAACGATCGCCAGAACTGTTGGTGAAATGCGTTGGCCTCTAAACTGATTGTTCGATAGGCCTGGGCATGGTCGGCAAATAGCGACGCCACCGCGGTCGATATCACGTCGGTACCCGCGGCCAGGATCTCGCTGGTCGAGGGCAGTGCCAAAGCATTGGCGGTGCTCAGGGCCGAGCCAATTCCTTCCAGGTCAGCCGCCGCGGAAGCCAACAGTTCCGGCACTGCCATCACATACGACATGTTTGTCCCTTGTGTTCTGGTGAGTAGGCGGGAAAGTGCAGCGTATCGCGATACCGAACTGCGTCGTCGTGTTCTGCGAGTATCGTTGTCGGACTTGCTTTCTGGATGCCGTGCTGTTGCTAGTCGGTGGAGCGGACCGCGGTCACGAAGCCGATCGTGCTGGCCGGGCTCTGCCGGTCGGCTGCGGTCAGTTCCGCAAGCCCGGCGGCCAGGACCAGATCGCCATGGTCGGCGGTGGCTGTCTCCCAGCCGTGTGATTGCAGATAGGCCGCGACGTCGGTGTGCTCACCGGGATAGGTCAAGCCGGCGATATCCATGTCGAGTCCATGGGCTCGCCATCCCTCGCTCATCTGCTGCGCCAGTTGCTGGGACTCCGCCGATGACCCATTGATAGTTCCGTAGTCGGCGGCTAGCCGGCTGCCGACGGCGCTGAGCTCAATGACATTGTCCAGCAATCGAGTTTCGGCCTCCGGCGGAAGGAAACCGATGAGAACTCCTTCGGCCAGCCAGGCGGTCGGGCGGGCGGCGTCGAAACCCGCTGCACGCAGCGCGGACGGCCAGTCGTCGCGCAGATCGATGCCCACCGGATGGTGGTCGGCGGTTGGGGATGCACCGAGTCGAGCCAGCGTGGTGGTCTTGAACTCGATCACCTCCGGCTGGTCGATTTCGTACACCCTCGTTCCGGTCGGCCAGGGCAGCCGGTAGGGGCGCGCGTCAAGGCCGGAGGCCACGATCACCACCTGGCGCAGTCCCGCGGCGATCGCATCGGCAAAGAACTTGTCGAAAAACAGTGCGCGGGCGGCGAACGTGTCCACCATGCGCGCAAATCCGAGACCGGCTGCAACCTCGTCGAGATCAACCTCGCCGGAGGCCGCCCGGGTGAACAAGTCCAGCTCCACGGCGCGGAGCAGCGGCTCGGCAAACGGGTCGGCGATGATCGGCCGTGACCGCCGGGTTGCGGCGGCCCGCGCCGCGGCGACCATGGTGGCGGTGGCGCCCACGCTGTTGGCCAGGTCCCAGCTATCGCCCTCGGTTCGTGCCATCTTCTTCTCCTTCGGCTTGGGCAGGCGTCAATCCACCGTAGGCCGTGTCGGTAAACGATCACGTCGCCTACCGTTCGGGTATGGCTGCAGTGGAATTGCAAACTCTTCAGCACAACATTGCTTGCGTCACCTTGAACCGGCCGACCCGGTTGAACGCCATCGACGGATCGCTGCTCGAGGCGATGGACGACGCCCTCGACGCGCTGAGTGGGGGCGAGTTTCGGGCCGCGATCCTGACCGGCGCCGGGCGCGGATTTTGTGCCGGAGCGGATTTGAGCGGCACCGGAGAGCCTTGGACGAAGGCCACACCCACCACCCCGCCGTTCAAGGCCACCTACGATGCCCAGGTCAGACTGGCCGACCAACTGACCCGGCTCTACGAGCTGCCCATTCCCGTGATCGCGGCGGTCAACGGCGTCGCGGTCGGTGGTGGGCTGGCCTTTGCGCTGCATTGCGATATCCGGATCGCTACCAAGGACGCCAGGTTCGGATCGGTGTTCATCAAGGCCGGGTTCTCGTCGATGGACATGGGCACCAGTTATCTGCTGCCCAGAATCGTCGGTGCCGGGGTGGCGCGCGAACTCATGCTGACCGGCCGCATCATCGACGCTGCGGAGGCCTATCGGATCAGGCTGGTGCACGAGGTGGTGGTAGCGGGCGAGTTGTTGACTGCGGCGCAGAAGCTGGCCGGGTCGATCGCCGAGAACAATGCGTATGGCGTGTGGCAGAACAAGATTGGGCTCAACGCGGCGCTGGATGCCCCCAGCCTGCGGCATGCCAAGGAAATCGAGAACCGTACCCAGATCATCAGCGGCTTCACCAACAACCCGGCCGAGGCCGCCCGCGCGCATCAGGAGAAGCGTCCGCCGGCATGGGATTCGCTGTAGCGTCTAAACTTTCGAGATAATCTTCTCGGCGAACTTTTCCAGGTAGGCGATCTTGGTCTGTAGCGGCTCGGTGTCGGGACCCTTGATGTAGGGCATCCGGAAGCCCACGATGACGTCGGTGACTCCTTTGTCCTGCAGCCGCTTGATGCCGTCGACGGTGTAGGCATCCATTGAGATCACATGGATTTCGAACGGGCGGGTGTGACCCTCTTTCTCGCGAAAGTGCTGAAGTTTGCTGATCAGGCGGTCGAGTTCGTCGGGATCGGTACCGCCGCCATGCATCCAGCCATCCAGGCGCGCCGCGCGCCGAAGTGCGGCATCGGCATGGCCGCCGACCAGGATCGGGATCGGCGCAGTCGGGGCCGGGCTCATCTTCGTCTTGGGAATGTCGTAGAACTCGCCGTGGAACTCGAAGTATTCACCGGTGGTGAGACCTTTGACGATTTCGATGCATTCGTCAATCCTTCTGCCGCGCTTGGCAAAGGGCACACCCATCAGCTCGTAGTCTTCCGGCCATGGACTGGTGCCCACGCCCAGCCCTACCCGATTGCCGATCAGCGCGGCCAGTGAACCGGCTTGTTTGGCGACCAGGGCGGGGGGCCGGACGGGGAGTTTGAGGACGAAGAAGTTGAACCGCAGTGTCTTTGTGACCGCGCCCAATGCCGCGGTCAGGACGAAGGTTTCAATGATCTCCTTTCCGTCGAGAAACTCGCGATTGCCGTCGGGTGTGTACGGATACTTAGAGTCGGACTCGTAGGGATAGGCGAGGCTGTCGGCGATCGTCATGCTGTGGTAGCCGGCCGCCTCGGCGGCCTGTGCCAGCGGGACATAAAACGACGGGTCGGTCATCGCCTCGGCGTAGCTGAGCCGCACGTCATCCCTCCCTTCTGTGAGCGGGCATCCAGATCGATACTAGAACGTGTTCTAGTGCAATCGCGGCGAGTCTGGACAACCGCGGCTAGGGTGTGTCTGCTTAATGTGAATGGTGTTTTGGCTGATGCTGTTTGGGTGATGCGGACGCATGCGATTTCTGATGATTTGTGGTCGCTGATCGTGGCGGTGTTGCCTGCGGGGCGGCGGCGTGGCCGGCCGTGGAACGATCATCGACGTACTCTGGAGGGCATTATCTGGCGTTACCGTACGGGATCTCCGTGGCGTGACCTGCCCGAGCACTTCGGTCCCTGGCAATCGGTGGCCGAGAGGCATCTACGCTGGTCGGTCGATGGCATCTACGCGCGGATCTTCGCGGCGATCGCCTCTGACCTCGACGCCGAGGACGCCGACCTGGGCGCACTGTTGTCGGTCGATTCGACCAGTGTGCGCGCCCACCAACACGCAGCCGGAGCGCGCTCCGGGCGCCGCACAGGGGGATCTGTCGAATTACAAGAAATATCTCGATGAGCCCGATGACCACGCCATTGGGCGTTCCCGCGGCGGGCTGACTACCAAGATCCACGCCTTGACCGACCAGCTGTGCAGTCCGGTCACCCTGGCACTGTCGGCCGGTCAAGCCGGTGATAATCCGATGCTTTGGCCATTGCTGGCCGCCCGGTGCAGCAACTCATACGCCCCGTTTCGCCTGCTGGCGGACAAGGCGTACTCCTATGACTCGACGCGGACACAGCTGCGCCGGCTCAAGATCGCCCATACCATCCCCGAGCGCAGCGACCAGATCACCCGCCGCAAAGCCAAAGGCCGCAACAGAGGACGGCCTCCGGGGTTCTCAGGCCGAATTTACAAGCACCGTAACACCGTCGAGCGAAGCTTCAACCGGCTCAAACACTGGCGCGCGGTCGCCACCTGCTACGACAAATACGCCCTGACCTACCTCGGCGGTGCCACCCTGGCCGCCATCATCACCTACCACCGCGTCCGCAATTAGCAGACAGGACCTAGTCGGCCGGCGCCCAGCAAGCACGCGGGATGAGGGCCCGGCTCACACCGTCGTCGGCTAGAGCTGGTTCTCCGGGCCGATGATCGCCCACACCGTCTTGCCGGTCGCGGTGGGAGTGCTGTCCCACGCGCGGCACAGCGCTTCCACGATGGCCAGGCCGGACACGTCGATGCCCTTTGGCGGAGTCTGCAACCGGATAGCCGGGGCATTGCTGCCGTCGGAGACGGCGATGGTGGCCGCGGTGCCGTCGCACTGGACCTTGATCACTGGGTCGATTCCGGTGTGCTCCAGCACGTTCTCGACGAACACGTTGACGATCACCAAGGCGACCGGTATCAGTCCGGGTTTCGACCACGACGTGAGCCACTCGCGGACCAGCTTGCGGGACTCGCGAAGGCTGCCCAGGTTGGCGGGCAATTGCACCTGGGCATACCGCACCTTGCGTCGCGCGAGCCGGCCGACGGCCTTGATGGCGCCTTTCTCGGTGGGGTACACCGGCATGAAACGGGTAACTCCGGTTCGGGTGATCAGTTCCCGGCCGGCGCGACTCGCGCACACCAGCAAGATGGGGACATGCTGCGGGGTATCGACCTGCCAGCGTACGCTGACAAAGATGGACCAGGACGCTTCGTCGGGTACCTGCAGGGCGCTGACGTTGACGACGACGGCGGACGGCTCGTCGAGCGTGGCCTTGATGATGGCATCGCGCAGCGCCGCGCAGTTGGTGGAGTCGATGGCGCCCTCGACCGAAAGGACCACCAGCGAGTCTTCGCTGCGCGTCTCGATGGCCAAGGCGTTGGGAGACTTCGCCGTCGCGTTCACTGGACCCGCTCCCGCTTCCGCGAGCTGATCATCGCCCCGACCGGCGGCCGGTGCCTGGCTAGCCGATCTGCAGACATCCCGAACCGGTATGCCAGCTGCATCCTGTCCTCCGGTTCCATGTCGTGCTCCTCGAACTCCCGCCCGTGAATCGTTAGAGGACACCGCCTACATCGGTGGCGCAAACTTCCATTTTCGGCCAATGCGGACGCTTTGGGTACATCGGGTGCCATCTGTCCTGCCCATGGCCAAGAGACGGGAAATTTCGTCGGCTATCGATGGTTCGTACCCGGACCGGGTAGATCGGCGCGGCCGGCAAATCAGTGCAGCATGCCAAGGGCGGGCCGGGCGGATCCTGCCACCGCGCCCGCCCGAACTGCCGACCGCTATCGCAGACCATGCCGTTCTCGCTTGTGTCGTCGTCCGCCACCGCACGAGCCACCCAGGATGGTTACCCACACACGTGCGCGGCCAACCCAAGTCTGGGATGGGTCAAGCCTATCGGGCTTGGATCGGACAAGCGCGACGACTACGCGCCCAACGGCCGACGCAGCGACGCCTACCGGCCGCTGTCCGCATAGGGGGGGGTGCACCCAGTCCCGCGACCGAATGGGTGCCCCACGGCGTTTGCTCGATGACACGTACCGCGGCGCTTCGTTCACCTACGGTTAGGGTGCCCGCCCTGGCCTGCTTGAGCGTGTCCTGCGGAAGCGGATCAAGGACCGTTCCCTGCCAGTGGTAATTGCCGTCGATCGGGTCAAGGTGGCCGGCAAGGCGCACATGCACCGCATGGCGGACGCCGCCAATCTCCAACGTGGCCGCCCCGTCATAAATGTTGGGGATATTGGGAATGCCAGTGTCTTCGGGCGCCCCGGCGGACAGGTCGAACGCCCGAAGCGGCTGGTATGGCTGCACCGGCCTTAGCTGGGCGCGCTCGTTGAACACTTGCTGGCTGCTGCGCAGCACCTCGATGCGGGTGCTGGCGGTGCGTTGCAGCAGTTCCACGCACTCGGCGACGTAGCTGATCCGCGCGGCGACGTCGGGACCGCAGATGAAGAAATAGTTGGGAAACCCGTGCACGGCAACACCCAGGAAGGCCTCCATGCCCGGGTACCAGGCCTGTTGGATGGTCAGTCCGCGCGTGCCTACCAGTGTCGGTTCAACGGTCTGCTCAGGGATGGTGAATCCGGTGCCGTAGATGACGGCGTCGACGGGGTGCTCGATGCCATCGTTGGTCCGGATGCCCGACGAGGTGAGCGCTTCGATGGCTGATGCTGCGATCGTGGGCGCCCGCCGCGGTTGCTTGGCGCCGATGCGGCCGAGCAGCCATCGCTTGGCCTGGGTTGGGCGGCGTGCAAGGTCAGTGACCACGCGCCGTGGTCCCTGGGCGAACACGGTGACCGATGCCGCGGAGTCCGCCCACTCATCGATCCAATGAGCGACGTTGGAGTCGGTGCCCACCACCGCAATGCGCTTGCCCGCCGGACGGAAAGCCGGGTCGGGTGCGCCCGCGTGAAATGACTCGCCCCGGAAATCGTTACGCCCGGCAAGGTCGGGTGTCCAGGGCACGTACACCGGCCGACAGGCCGCCACGATCACGCGCCCGCACACGGTGGCGCCATCGGCGGTGCGCACCGCCCAGGTGTCGGTGTCGTCGTCGAAGGCCGCGCCGATGACCTGGCCAGGCCGCAGCTGCGAGTTGGCGGGCAGGCCGGGGGCATGGTCGAGGATGACGACGTCGCAGACGCCGGCCGCCAGCAGTGCCGCATGCACACTCCGGCCGCGGGACCCCGCCCCGATGATGACGACGTCGTGGCAGTCGCGGGGGGCCCGCGCGACACCGGGGGTGTGGGTCACAAGAACCTGTTGCGCTTCCAGCCGCGCCGCGCGATCGGTCCCAGCAGGCCCACCTCGGTCAGAAAAGTGGCCAGCGGTGCGAAGCCGGCGATCTGTATTTCGCGCCGATGTGGGCTGCTGCGCGCGATCCGGCGGGCCCGCTTGGGGTCCAGGCCCGCTCGTGTGTACGGGATCGGATTGCTGAACAGATAGTTGAAGAAGTACCCGCCGGGCCCGTTGATGTTGGCCATGAACCACCGGTTGACCCGAGGCATCTCGCCCACCCGCTTGCGTGCGCCATCCCGCGCGAACTGGATGTGGCGCGCCTCCTCGGTCACGTGAATCCGCATGAGCCGCTGGATGATTGGCTGCAGTTCCGGATCGTCCATCATCTGGCGCTGCAGCGAATCGAAGATCTCCTCGTCGATCAGCGCGGCCACCCACAGCATCGAACCCCGCTGAAAGGCCAGCGGAAGGGTGTTGATGACCATCCGATGCAATCGCCGTGGGCGTACCGGCTTGGCGCCGATGCGCTCGATGGCTTTGCCGAACATGACCATGTGGCGGGTCTCGTCGCCCAGCTCGGTCAGCTTGTAATGCGTCGAGCGGCTGGTCGGGTCCTCGTGCAGGATGGTGCGCAACAGCGACTGGTTGAGCATGTTCTCGAACCAGATCCCGGCCGAGAGCGTATTGACCAGCTCTTGGCGGGACAGCTCGATCTGCTGCTCGCGGGTCATTTCGTCCCACATCTCGGTGCCGTACAGCGACACCAGCCTGGGGGGCAGGTACAACTTGTCCGGGTCCAGCAGGGCATCCCAGTCGATGTCGACGATGGGTTCGTAGGACTTTTTGACCGAGCCTCTGAGTAGGCGTTCGGAGAACTCTTCACGACCCGGCCCACTTGGTTTCACCGCAGTGGTCATCGCTTGGCGTCCCTTCATCAGGTGCTTCAGACGTTAGGGAGATCACACTCGATAGTCAATACCCATGGTACTGGGTACCGCGGGTAACGGATAGGTATTTCGGGATCTCAATTACGTTGTGTTGCAAGACCCGGACGACCTCCCGGAAGGACGCCATGGTGAGTCGGCATATTCACGTCATCGGTATCGGCGCCGGTGATCCCGACTATGTGACCGTCCAGGCGATCAACGCGCTCAATGACACGCAAGTGTTTTTCGCGATGGACAAAGGCGAGGCCAAAAGTGAGCTAGTGGAGTTGCGCCGGGCGATATGCGCACGATTTATCCGCGAGCCGCGATATCGCTTCGTCGAGTTGCCCGACCCCAAGCGTGCGGTGGATGCCCATTACGAGGAGGCGGTTTCGGAGTGGCACGCGCAGCGGGCACGGATCTGGGCGAGGGCCATCAGCACCGAACTGGGGCCCGGTGGGGTGGGGGCTTTTCTGGCCTGGGGCGACCCCTCGCTCTATGACAGCACCCTGCGCATCCTGGATGCGGTGTCCGCCGAGGTGGACTTCAGCTATGACGTCATCCCGGGCATCACGGCAGTTCAGGCGTTAACGGCCCGGCATCGAATTCCCCTCAACGATGTGGGCGCGCCCGTCGTCATCACCACGGGCCGGCAATTGCGCGCCCGCCAAGTCGCCGGCACGGCGGTAGTCATGCTCGACGCCGATTGCTCGTTTCGGGCCTGCCCGCCGCAGACTCGCATTTGGTGGGGCGCCTATCTGGGCACCGAAGACGAACTGCTCGTTGCGGGCACGGTCGGCGAAGTTGGCGAGCGCATCGCGGCATTGCGTGCCGAGGCTCGAGCGCGGCACGGCTGGATCATGGATACCTATCTAATTCGAACTTATTAAGGGCTTGCGTAGGCGAGCGCGCTGAACTGCACTGGCTCGATGATGAATTAAGGATTTGGTTTAAGCGCCAGTATCGGGCGCTGGATCGCGCTAGCAGCGGCGTCCTACTCAACTTGTGTCAAAGATCACGTTTTGGCGATTGCGCTGTCGTGGGGTCGGGAGGTTTTTCAATGTCGTGGGTGATCGCAGCGCCCGAGTATGTGGCAGCAGCGGCCAACGATCTCGGGGGTATCGGTTCGACTCTTGCTCAGGCCAACGCGGCCGCGTTGGCACCGATCACCACGGTGTTGCCCGCGGGCGCCGACGAGGTGTCTGCTGCGATTTCGTTCTTGTTCGGTGCGCACGCCCAGGCGTACCAGGCGCTCAGTGCGCAGGCTGCGTCGTTCCACCAGCAGTTCGTCCAGCTGATGAGTGGCGGTGCCACGGAGTATGCCGCCGCCGAGGCGGCCAACGTGACGCCGATGCAACAGGTCGAGAACCTGGTAAATGCACCGGTGCTGGGTCTGACCGGGCGTCCGTTGATCGGCAATGGTGCCAACGGAGCCGCGGGCACCGGGGCGGCCGGGGGTGATGGCGGCTGGCTGTACGGCAACGGCGGCAACGGCGGCTCGGGTACGGCGGGCCAGGCCGGTGGTAACGGTGGGTCGGCCGGGCTGTTGGGCAATGGCGGAAACGGCGGCGCCGGCGGAGCGGGCGCCGCCGGTGCCTCGGGGGTATCCGGCCAGGCCGGTGGTAGCGGCGGTATGGGTGGCAGCGGTGGGTTGCTGTACGGCCTGGGCGGCACCGGCGGTCTGGGTGGCCTTGGCGGCAACGGTGGCGCCGCCACCACGGCCGGCACCAATGGTGGTGCCGGCGGCGACGGCGGCCTGGGCGGGCGCGGCGGATTCTTATTTGGTGATGGTGGGGTAGGGGGTCGGGGCGGCGACGGTGGCGATGCCACCGGTTCCAGCAACGCAGCAGGTACCGGCGGCACCGCGGGCTCCGCCGGCAACGGCGGCGACGGCGGCCACAGCGGATGGTTGTACGGCAACGGCGGTAACGGCGGCAATACCGGCAACGGGGGGACATTCCAGGCCAGCGCCGACACCATCGTGTCCGGTGCCGGAGGTGGAAACTTTGCGGTAACCGGCGGTAATGGCGGCGACTCCGGGCTGTTCGGCATGGGCGGCGCCGGTGGTAACGGCGGCAACGGTGGGGCGGGCAAGGCCGCCGCCGGCGACTTTACCTTTGCCGGTGCTGGTGGCGACGGCGCGTTCGGGGGTAACGGCGGCAACGGCGGGTTCATCTGGGGCAACGGGGGCGTCGGCGGCGACGCCGGGGACGGTGCGGCCGGCGGAGCGGGCACCAACAACTTCCAATCGTATGCCGGCGGTGGCGGCTTCGGCGGTGTCGGCGGCCAAGGCGGTCTGTTCGGTAACGGCGGTAACGGTGGCAGCGGCGGTAACGGCGGCGACGGCGGCGCGGGTGCGCGCAACGGTGCAGATGCCGGTCCGGGCGCGCTCGGCGGCCAAGGTGGCAGCGCGCTGCTGTTCGGCAACGGCGGCGCTGGCGGAGATGGCGGTGCTACCGGGACGCCCGGCACCTACAGCGATGGCACCGGTACCGGCAGCGTCTACCAGACCAGTGACGGCGGTGGTGGCGGCGACGGCGGCTTCTTCTTCGGTAACGGAGGCAAGGGTGGCGCGGCGGGCAGCATCCCGGCGGGCTTCACGGCTCCCAGCGAGAACGGAATCGGCGGTACTGGAGGTGACGCCGGGCTGATCGGCAACGGTGGGGACGGAGGGGCCGGTGCCCCCGCCGCCCAGGGCGGTATCGGTGGCTTGGGCGGTTCCGGCGGAAAGCTGTTCGGCACGGCTGGGGCGCCCGGACCGGCGTAGCCGCCGATTGCCAGGCAGGTGCCGCCCCATCCGGATCGCGATTGAAACCCTTGGTAGCCGTCAGAGGAGCCATCGATGTCTTACCTCTTCGCTGCGCCCGAGTTAGTTGCTTCTGCAGCAACGGATTTGGCGGACATCGGATCGTCGATCAACGCGGCCAGCGTTGCCGCGGCGGCACCGACGACGGGGGTACTGGCCGCCGGGGCGGATGAGATTTCTGCAGCCGTTGCGGGCATGTTCGCCGCACACGCGCAGGCCTATCAGGCCCTCAGCCAGCAGGCGGACACATTTCACGCACAGTTCGTGCAGCTGCTGTACTCCGGTGCTAGCGCCTACACCGGCGCCGAGGCGGCTAATGTGTCGCCGCTGCAACAAGCCCTTGAAGCCGTTAATGCGCCGGTACAACAGCTGACCGGCCGGCCCCTGATTGGCAACGGCGCCGACGGGATCAACGGGACGGGGCAAAGCGGCGGTGATGGCGGCTGGCTACTCGGTAACGGCGGTAACGGCGGGTCCGGCGCGGCGGGTCAGGCCGGCGGGAACGGCGGGTCGGCCGGGCTGTTGGGCAACGGCGGTGCCGGCGGTGCCGGTGGCGCCGGTGCGTCCGGGGCCGCCGGCGACAGTGGCCTGACCGGCGGCAACGGGGGAATCGGGGTCGCGGGAGGATTTCTGTACGGCCTCGGCGGCAATGGCGGGATCGGTGGCCACGGCGGCGACGGCGGCGCGGCCATCGGAACCGGCACCGACGGCGGCAATGGTGGTAACGGCGGCCTGGCCGGCGCGGGCGGACTGCTCTTCGGCAACGGTGGAGTTGGTGGTCAGGGAGGCGACGGCGGCGACGCCACCGGCGGCACCGCCACATTCAGTGGCGGCCTCGCGGGCTCGGGTGGCAACGGCGGCAATGGCGGTCAGAGCGGGTGGCTGTACGGCAACGGTGGCAACGGCGGAAACAGCGGTAGCGGTGGCACCTTCGAGACCGCCGGGGGCTCCGTCCTCAGCGGCGCGCAAGGCGGTGGTTTCGCCGCCTCTGCCGGTAACGGCGGCAATTCCGGGCTGTTCGGTAACGGTGGCAGTGGCGGCAACGGCGGCAACGGCGGCAACGGCGGACTCGGCTAGGCCGCGAGCGGCGACGATAGCCAGGGCGGCGTAGGTGGCGATGGCGCGCAGGGCGGCAACGGTGGCAAGGCGGGCTTCTTCTACGGCAACGGCGGCAATGGCGGCTTCGGCGGAAACGGCGCCAATGGCGGAGACAACTCCGGCACGTCATCTGCCGTCAACGGTGCCGGCGGCATGGGCGGCTGGGGCGGCGCCGGCGGCCAGGCGGGTCTGATCGGCAACGGCGGCACCGGGGGAGCCGGCGGGAGCGGCGGCACCGAAAACGGCGACGCCGGTCCCGGCGGGTTCGGCGGCCGTGGCGGCGACGCGCTGCTGTTCGGGAACGGCGGCAACGGCGCCAACGGCGGAAACACCGGTGCCCCCGGGACGCTCAGCGGCGGCGGCACCGGGACCGTGTACCTGACCAGCAATGGCGGCGACGGCGGTCAGGGAGGCATCTTCTTGGGCAACGGCGCCAACGGTGGTGCGGCCGGCAATGTGCCCGCCGGCTTCATGGCGCCTTCGCTCAACGGTATCGGTGGTGACGGCGGCGACGCCTTCCTGATCGGCAACGGTGGCAACGGCGGTGCCGGTGCCGTTAGCGACCAGGGGGGCACCGGCGGCACCGGTGGAACGGGCGGATTGCTCTTGGGCCTGCCCGGGTTGGAGGGGCCCGCATAGCCCGCCACACACACGAGTATTTGCCGAGCCCGATGTCGGGCCCAGCCCGTAGCGTCTGACTCGGGCTGCAATGCGAAAAATCCCGCGGATATGTCGGGATCTCACAGGAGGTCGTTAAGTGTCGTTTCTCTACGCCGCACCCGATTTCGTGGCCGCTGCGGCCACCGATTTGGCCAGTATCGGTTCGTCGATCAATGCGGCCAGCTTTGCCGCCGCCGCGCCGACGACCGGGATAATGGCCGCCGGCAGCGACGAGGTGTCTACGGCCATTGCCGGAATGTTCGCCGCACACGCTCAGGCATATCAGGCGCTGAGCACCCAGGCGGAACTGTTTCACGCACAGTTCGTGCAGCTGCTGAACTCCGGCGCTAGCGCCTACACCGGCGCCGAGGCGGCAAATGCTTCCCCGCTGCAACCGGTACTGGACGCGGTGAATGCGCCGTCGCAGGCGCTGACCGGGCGTCCGCTGATCGGCAACGGCGCCGACGGCGCGGCAGGAACCGGGCAGAACGGCGGCGACGGCGGCTGGTTGATCGGCAGCGGCGGCAGGGGCGGTTCCGGCGGCGTCGGCCAGAAGGGCGGCAATGGCGGCTCCGCCGGCCTCTGGGGCAACGGCGGTAACGGAGGCCTCGGTGGTGAAGGTGTCCAAGGCGGACCGGGCCACCCCGGCCAGGCCGGCGGTAACGGCGGTAACGGTGGCAACGCCGGCTTGCTGCAAGGGGTTGCCGGAAACGGCGCGGCTGGAGGTTTGGGCGGCAACGGCGGCACGGTGGGTACGGGTCAGAGCACCAACGGCGGGGCCGGGGGCGATGGCGGCTCCGGCGGCTCCGCGGGGCTGTTCGGCGGCGGCGGTGCTGGGGCGCTCGGTGGCGACGGCGGAAATGGTGTGGGTAGCGACGGTCACGGTGGCGGCGCCGGTAGCGGTGGCGACGGCGGCAACGGAGGATTTTTCTACGGCGACGGTGGCAACGGTGCCGACGCCGGCAGCCCCGGCGCCGGTCAGTCGCCATTCGGCTCACTCGGCATCGCGGGCGAGGGTGATGGCGGCGATGGCGGGAATGCGTTTCTGATCGGCGACGGGGCAACGGTGGTGCCGCGGCCGCATTCGGCTTCCCTGGTTTTGGCGGCAACGGTGGATTGCTGTTCGGCAAGGCCGGGGCCGACGGTCCGGGTAGGTAACCTGGCGCGGACGTGATGCATCAAGTCAAGATGCCTGCGAAACCTGGTTCATGCATCAGGTAAGGAATGCCCGCGAAATCGGGGTCAGGTGGTGGTCTTGCTTTTGATGCGGATGCCGGCTTTGAGGGCGGGTAGAGCGGCGGGTATGGCGGCGAGGTAGAGCTGTTCGGTCTTGTCTTTGGCGAGTCTGAGCAGGGCGGCTTGCAGGTCGGCGATCTGGTGGGCGATCGCGGCGGGGTTGAGGCTGTTGCGGTAGGTGAGCAGCTCTGTTTGTTGGGCCGCTGAGAGGACTCCGGCGGCCAGCAGCCGGTCCAGGGGTCTGGGGCTTGTCGTAGAGCCGGCGGCGGTGACCGTCGCGGCTGCAGCCGTAGCTGATGGGTTTGATGGTGGGGGTCAGGTAGTTGAGCCGGTCGTTGACCAGGTGCCACAGCCGGTTGAGCACGGCGCGTTCTTCGTCGGTGTCGTAGCGGTAGTAGAACCCGTAGCGACGCACGAGGTGGTTGTTTTTGGACTCGATGGTGGCCTGGTCGTTCTTCTTGTAGGGTCGTGAGCGGGTGAAGAAGATCTCCATGTCCGCGGCCCACTTGATGACCGCCTTATTGAGGAATTCGGTGCCGTTGTCGAAGTCCAAACCCGTTACCTTATAGGGATTTTAGTAATTCCGGTTTTGAGGGCGCCCAGGATGTGGGGTGGGCGTTGTTGCGCACCGTGCGGGTGAACACCCAGCCGATGTGCATGTCGGTGAGGTTGACCGTGCGGGCGAACTCACCTTTCAGTGTCGGGCCGCAGTGCGCCACGGTGTCGCCTTCGAAGAACCCCGGAGATTCTTCGGCCTCATCGCCTGCTTTGCAGATGGTGATCGAGGACCGCAGCAGCGGGAGGGTTTCGTCGTCGACACACCCGAGATCTGGTCGCGGGCCTTGGCGCCGCGCAGGTAGCGGTCGATCGTGGCGCTGCTCATCGCCAACAGCTCGGCACGCACCGCCGGGCCGTAACGGTCACGGCCGTCCACCAGTTCGCCGTGGCGTTCTAGAGCATCCAACTGAAGTGCCATGGAAGCGGCCAGGTACCGGCCGCACTGCCCGCCTGAGGCCGCCCACACCTTCTGCAACACCTTGAGCGCATCCTAGGAGTACTTCGGATTGCGTTGCCGGCGAGTCCGTTTGGCGACCTGCCGACCCGCTCCCGGCGGCGCGGCCGCCGCCCTCAACCGCCGCCGGGCGTTGTCACGCGACCAGCCGGTGACCGCCACCACCTGATCCAGAATCTGCCCCTTGTCCGCCTTCGGCGCCCCCACATACGCCCTGTCGAACTTCGCGGTGATCTCGGCCCGAGACGACATCGACAGCCCACTTCCCATGCCTGCTGAGGATCGACCGTTTCGCGGGCATTTTTACGTGATCCACCGAGGACGCTTCACGGGCATTTCTCGTGATGCTTGCCGGCGGATGGACACCCCGTTGCGACCATCGGCACACTGAACAGGTGCCCGAACTCCCGGAGATCGAAGCGCTGGTCGACCACCTGCGCCGGCACGCCGTCGGGACCACCATCGGCCGCGTCGATGTGGCCGCGCTGTTGGTGCTGAAAACCTTCGACCCGCCGATCAATGCCCTGCACGGCCAGACCGTGACCGGTGCGGGCCGGTGGGGAAAATACCTGGGGGTGCAGGCGGGGCCGCTGTGGTTGATCGCGCACCTCTCGCGGGCGGGCTGGTTGCGCTGGTCGGACAAGCTGGTGGCGGCCCCACTGCGCCCAGGCAAAGGCCCGATCGCGTTGCGCGTCCATCTCGGCACCCCCCGGGGTGGCACCCGGCTTCGATCTCACCGAAGCCGGGACCCAGAAGCGCCTGGCAGTCTGGCTGGTCGAGGATCCGCGGCAGGTGCCCGGCATCGCCACGCTCGGACCGGATGCGCTCGAACTCGGGCCCGAGGCGCTGGCCGGCGTCTTGGGCCCCACACCGGCCGGATCAAGACGGTCATCACCGATCAGAAGGTGATCGCGGGCATCGGCAACGCCTACAGCGACGAAATCCTGCACGTCGCGAAGATCTCGCCGTTCGCCGCGGCCGCAAAACTGTCCGAAGAACAACTTGCCGCCTTGCACGACGCGGTGGTTTCCGTTCTCACCGACGCGGTCAGCCGTTCCGTCGGCCAGGGCGCCGCCACGCTCAAAGGGGAGAAGCGTTCCGGCCTGCGGGTACACGCGCGCACCGGCCTGCCGTGCCCGGTGTGCGGGGACACCGTGCGAGAGGTTTCGTTTGCGGACAAGTCATTTCAATATTGCGCGACCTGCCAGACCGGCGGCAAAGTGCTGGCCGACCGGCGCATGTCGCGGCTGCTCAAGTAGTGGCGCTCGAGCATCGCGACGCTGCGCGGGGTAACCGCCCGTCGGCCCGACAACTCGACGCTGGGCGGGCAGCCGATATGCTGCGCGAATGACCCGCCAGAAAATTCTCATCACCGGCGCCAGTTCCGGGCTGGGTGCGGGCATGGCCCGCGCTTTCGCTGCCCGAGGCCGCGACCTAGCGTTGTGCGCGCGACGCACCGATCGTCTCGAAGAATTGAAAAGCGGACTCGCCCAAAAGCATCCAGAAATCACGATCGCGATAGCCGAGCTGGACGTCAACGACCACGACCAAGTGCCCAAGGTATTTGCCGAGTTGCGCGATGAACTGGGCGGCATCGATCGCGTCATCGTCAACGCCGGCATCGGCAAGGGTGCACCGTTGGGCTCGGGCAAACTGTGGGCGAACAAGGCGACGATCGAGACCAACCTGGTGGCGGCGCTGGTGCAGATCGAAACGGCGCTGGAGATGTTTCACAAGAGCGGTTCTGGCCACCTGGTGCTCATCTCCTCGGTGCTCGCCAGCAAGGGAGTGCCGGGCGTGAAAGCCGCCTACGCAGCGAGCAAAGCCGGCCTGAGCTCGTTGGGCGAGTCCTTGCGCGCCGAGTACGACAAGGGCCCGATCACCGTCTCGGTGATGGAACCGGGCTACATCGAGTCCGAGATGACGGCGAAATCGGGCAGCACAATGTTGATGGTGGACAACGAAACCGGTGTCAACGCGCTGGTCTCCGCCATTGAACGCGAACCTGGCCGGGCCGCGGTGCCCTGGTGGCCGTGGGCGCCGCTGGTGCAGTTGATGCGGGTGCTGCCGCCGCCGCTGGCCAAGAAGTTCGCCTAGCGCCTGCTCGCGCCCCTAGGTCCTGTCTGCTAATTGCGGACGCGGTGGTAGGTGATGATGGCGGCCAGGGTGGCACCGCCGAGGTAGGTCAGGGCGTATTTGTCGTAGCAGGTGGCGACCGCGCGCCAGTGTTTGAGCCGGTTGAAGCTTCGCTCGACGGTGTTGCGGTGCTTGTAGATTCGGCCTGAGAACCCCGGAGGCCGTCCTCTGTTGCGGCCTTTGGCTTTGCGGCGGGTGATCTGGTCGCTGCGCTCGGGGATGGTATGGGCGATCTTGAGCCGGCGCAGCTGTGCCCGCGTCGAGTCATAGGAGTACGCCTTGTCCGCCAGCAGGCGATACGGGGCGTATGAGTTGCTGCACCGGGCGGCCAGCAATGGCCAAAGCATCGGATTATCACCGGCTTGACCGGCCGACAGTGCCAGGGTGACCGGACTGCACAGCTGGTCGGTCAAGGCGTGGATCTTGGTAGTCAGCCCGCCGCGGGAACGCCCAATGGCGTGGTCATCGGGCTCATCGAGATATTTCTTGTAATTCGACAGATCCCCCTGTGCGGCGCCCGGAGCGCGCTCCGGCTGCGTGTTGGTGGGCGCGCACACTGGTCGAATCGACCGACAACAGTGCGCCCAGGTCGGCGTCCTCGGCGTCGAGGTCAGAGGCGATCGCCGCGAAGATCCGCGCGTAGATGCCATCGACCGACCAGCGTAGATGCCTCTCGGCCACCGATTGCCAGGGACCGAAGTGCTCGGGCAGGTCACGCCACGGAGATCCCGCACGGTAACGCCAGATAATGCCCTCCAGAGTACGTCGATGATCGTTCCACGGCCGGCCACGCCGCCGCCCCGCAGGCAACACCGCCACGATCAGCGACCACAAATCATCAGAAATCGCATGCGTCCGCATCACCCAAACAGCATCAGCCAAAACACCATTCACATTAAGCAGACACGCCCTAGGTGCGCGAGCGTGCGTGCCTGTGCGCGACACGCCGTTCGCTTGTGCACAATTGCGCACGCTCGCGCCACCGCTCTAGCCGGTGCGTCCGCGTTGGGTTCGGTATCGACGTACCAACGCGTCGGTGGAGCTGTCCGACTGCCGCTGCGGTGAGCCATCGCTGGTGATCACCGGAAGCAACGCCTTTGCCTGAGTCTTGCCCAGTTCCACGCCCCACTGATCGAACGAATCGATACCCCACACCACGCCTTCGATGAACACCTGATGTTCGTAGAGGGCGATCAGCTGTCCCAACACCGACGGCGTAAGCCGTTTGGCCAGAATGGAAGTCGACGGCCGGTTGCCGGGCATCACCTTGTGCGGCACCACCGCGGCGGGGGTGCCCTCGGCGGCGATCTCCTCGGCGGTCTTGCCGAACGCCAGCACCTGGGTCTGGGCGAAGAAGTTGCTCATCAACAGGTCGTGCATGCTGCCGGTGCCCTCGACGGTCGGCAGGTCATCGATGGGCTGGCTGAAACCGATGAAGTCAGCCGGTACCAGCCGGGTGCCTTGATGCAGCAACTGGTAAAAGGCGTGTTGACCGTTGGTCCCTGGCTCGCCCCAATAGATTTCACCAGTATCGGCGGTGACCGCTGTACCGTCGGCGCGGGTCGATTTTCCGTTGGACTCCATGGTCAACTGCTGCAGATAGGCGGCGAATCGCGCCAGGTCATTGGAGTAGGGCAACACGGCGCGCGACTGCGCGCCCAGGAAGTTGGAGTACCAAAGCCCGATAAGCCCAAGCAGCGCGGGCGCGTTGGACTCTAGCGGAGCGGTCCTGAAATGCTCGTCGACGATGTGGAATCCGGATAGGAAGTCGGCGAAGGCCTCCCGGCCGATCGCGGCCATCACCGAGAGTCCGATCGCGGAGTCGACCGAATAGCGTCCACCGACCCAGTCCCAGAATCGGAACATGTTGTCGGTGTTGATCCCGAAGTCGTCGACCAGACGCCGGTTGGTGGAGACCGCAACGAAGTGTTGCGACACCGCCGCATCGCCGAGTGCGTCGGTTAGCCAACGCCGTGCGGCGGTCGCGTTGGTCAGCGTCTCGAGGGTGGAAAACGTCTTCGACGCGACAATGAAAAGTGTTGTGGCCGGGTCCAAGTTGGCCAGCGTGGCGATGAGGTCGGCCGGGTCTACGTTGGAGACGAAACGGGCTGAAATCCCGGCGTCGGCGTAGTGGCGCAGCGCTTGGTAGACCATGACCGGGCCCAGATCTGATCCGCCGATGCCGATGTTGACGACGGTGCTGATCCGCTTCCCGGTGGCGCCGGTCCACTCCCCACTGCGCAACCGGTCGGTGAAGTCGCCCATCGCGTCCAGCACCGCGTGCACGTCCTCGACCACGTTGCGGCCATCGACGATCAACTCGGCGTCACGGGGCAGCCGCAGCGCCGTATGCAGAACCGCCCGGTCCTCTGAGGTGTTGATGTGGGAACCCGCGAACATCTGGTCACGGTGTGCTTCCAGATTCGCCGTACGCGCCAGATTGACCAGCAAACTTATTGTGTCGCGAGTGATCCGGTGCTTGCTGTAGTCGATGTAGAGGTCGCCGACGGTGACCGTGAGATCGTGGCCGCGATTGGGATCGTCGGCGAAGATCTGCCGAAGGTGGGTTTCTCCGATCTGATCGTGATGCTTGCGCAGGGCTTCCCACGCCGGGGTGGCGGTGATGTCAGGGATTGATTGCTCGGAGGTCATGGTTCGACCCTAATGCGGTCGGGTTCGTGCTAGTAGGGGCGTCTAGCCCGCGCCCAGCACACGTCGCAGATCCGGCAGCATGGCCTGCAACTGCGCGCCCCAGTACTGCCACGTGTGTAGCCCGTTGTCGGGAAAATTGAATACGCCGTTGTAGCCGCCGGCCGCTTTGTATTTGCTCTGGAATGCCTTGTTGCTCACTCGGGTCGCGTTTTCCAGCAGGCTGGCCCCGGGCTTGTCCCCGCCCAGTTCTGCCGAGGGGGTGCCGTTGCCGGAATAGACCCAGATGCGGGTGTTGTTGGCGACCAGCTTTGCGGCATTGACCGTCGGATCGTTTTGCGCCCATGCGGGATCCTCCGCAGGGCCCCACCTAGCATCGGAGTGAAAGCCACCCGCACCCAGTTGCGCGACACTGACCAGCGACGGCCACTTGCCCGCGGACAAGTTCAGAAAGCCCGACATGGACGAGGCGTAGACGAAGTTGCTGGGGTGGCGGGCCGCCAGGATCAGCGACGCGGATCCGGCCATCGACGCGCCCACCACCGCGTTGGCCATCTGGCTGACGCCTTTGTTGTTCTCCAGCCAGGCGGGCAGTTCCTCGGTGAGGAACGTTTCCCACTTGTAGGTCCAGGTGCCGCCGTTGCCGACCGCAGGCCGGTACCAGTTGGAGTAGAAGCTGGCCATTCCACCCGTGGGCATCACGACGGACAATCCCGACTGATCGAACCAGTCGAACACCGGGGTGTTGATGTCCCAGCCGTTGTAGTCGTCGTGGGCGAGCATGCCGTCGAGCAAGTACACCGCGTGTGGGCCGCCGCGCTGGAACTCCACCTTCACCTGGCGGTGCATCGCCGGCGACGGGACGGTCAGATACTCGATGGGTTGACCGTGACGCGACCACGCGGAAGAGGTTGCCGAAGTCGAGGACAGCGCGACGAGCAGGACTAGGGCGTGTCTGCTTAATGTGAATGGTGTTTTGGCTGATGCTGTTTGGGTGATGCGGACGCATGCGATTTCTGATGATTTGTGGTCGCTGATCGTGGCGGTGTTGCCTGCGGGGCGGCGGCGTGGCCGGCCGTGGAACGATCATCGACGTACTCTGGAGGGCATTATCTGGCGTTACCGTACGGGATCTCCGTGGTGTGACCTGCCCGAGCACTTCGGTCCCTGGCAATCGGTGGCCGAGAGGCATCTACGCTGGTCGGTCGATGGCATCTACGCGCGGATCTTCGCGGCGATCGCCTCTGACCTCGACGCCGAGGACGCCGACCTGGGCGCACTGTTGTCGGTCGATTCGACCAGTGTGCGCGCCCACCGACACGCAGCCGCGCGCTCCGGGCGCCGCACAGGGGATCTGTCGAATTACAAGAAATATCTCGATGAGCCCGATGACCACGCCATTGGGCGTTCCCGCGGCGGGCTGACTACCAAGATCCACGCCTTGACCGACCAGCTGTGCAGTCCGGTCACCCTGGCACTGTCGGCCGGTCAAGCCGGTGATAATCCGATGCTTTGGCCATTGCTGGCCGCCCGGTGCAGCAACTCATACGCCCCGTATCGCCTGCTGGCGGACAAGGCGTACTCCTATGACTCGACGCGGGCACAGCTGCGCCGGCTCAAGATCGCCCATACCATCCCCGAGCGCAGCGACCAGATCACCCGCCGCAAAGCCAAAGGCCGCAACAGAGGACGGCCTCCGGGGTTCTCAGGCCGAATTTACAAGCACCGTAACACCGTCGAGCGAAGCTTCAACCGGCTCAAACACTGGCGCGCGGTCGCCACCTGCTACGACAAATACGCCCTGACCTACCTCGGCGGTGTCACCCTGGCCGCCATCATCACCTACCACCGCGTCCGCAATTAGCAGACAGGACCTAGCAGGGCGGCCGCGGACATCCACGTCAGACGGCGCGCCCGTGAAATCCCAGCCGGCTTTGCTACATCCATTTCGGCGGAAATGTACCGCAGCATTGCCGCAATCCGCGGCAATGAGCCGCGTTAGTGACCGTTTAGTGGCCGAGTCGACCTCTACCCAACCGCAAAAGCAGAATTGCCAGGTCTTTACCCTCGGGTCCCAGCTCGCTGTAGCGCTCGATGACCTTCATCTCGCGGTTGTGCACCAGTCGGGTTCCGCCGGAGGCCATCCGGGCCTTGCCGATCGCCTGAGACACCTCGGCGCGCCGCCTGACCGCGGCCAGGATCTCGCGGTCCAACCGGTCGATCTCTTCGCGCAGCTCGTCAATGCTGGGGCGATTTTCAGTGTCGATTGTTTCGGTGTTCATTTCTAACTCCGCGTTCTCGTGAGGTGGGGGTTCTGGTCTCATCCGGCATCAGGCCTCACGCGAGAGACGAGCCCCGATCGCCGAAGCGGACCACGGGGCTCTGCGAAAGCAGCTACGCCTCGGGTACCGCTGGCGGGTACCCGTAGAAAAATCGACGCTGCGTGTTGAGCACCAGAAGAGTGTGCCATTAACGGCCGCACCTGCGCAAAAGGGCGGCAAGCATCACGAGAAATGCCCGTGAAGCGTCCTCGGTGGATCACGTAAAAATGCCCGCGAAACGGTCGATCCTCAGCAGGCATGGGAAGTGGGCTGTCGATGTCGTCTCGGGCCGAGATCACCGCGAAGTTCGCCAGGGCGTATGTGGGGGCGCCGAAGGCGGACAAGGGGCAGATTCTGGATCAGGTGGTGGCGGTCACCGGCTGGTCGCGTGACAACGCCCGGCGGCGGTTGAGGGCGGCGGCCGCGCCGCCGGGAGCGGGTCGGCAGGTCGCCAAACGGACTCGCCGGCAACGCAATCCGAAGTACTCCTAGGATGCGCTCAAGGTGTTGCAGAAGGTGTGGGCGGCCTCAGGCGGGCAGTGCGGCCGGTATCTGGCCGCTTCCATGGCACTTCAGTTGGATGCTCTAGAACGCCACGGCGAACTGGTGGACGGCCGTGACCGTTACGGCCCGGCGGTGCGTGCCGAGCTGTTGGCGATGAGCAGCGCCACGATCGACCGCTACCTGCGCGGCGCCAAGGCCCGCGACCAGATCTCGGGTGTGTCGACGACGAAACCCTCCCGCTGCTGCGGTCCTCGATCACCATCTGCAAAGCAGGCGATGAGGCCGAAGAATCTCCGGGGTTCTTCGAAGGCGACACCGTGGCGCACTGCGGCCCGACACTGAAAGGTGAGTTCGCCCGCACGGTCAACCTCACCGACATGCACATCGGCTGGGTGTTCACCCGCACGGTGCGCAACAACGCCCACCCCCACATCCTGGGCGCCCTCAAAACCGGAATTACTAAAATCCCTATAAGGTAACGGGTTTGGACTTCGACAACGGCACCGAATTCCTCAATAAGGCGGTCATCAAGTGGGCCGCGGACATGGAGATCTTCTTCACCCGCTCACGGCCCTACAAGAAGAACGACCAGGCCACCATCGAGTCCAAAAACAACCACCTCGTGCGTCGCTACGGGTTCTACTACCGCTACGACACCGACGAAGAACGCGCCGTGCTCAACCGGCTGTGGCACCTGGTCAACGACCGGCTCAACTACCTGACCCCCACCATCAAACCCATCAGCTACGGCTGCAGCCGCGACGGTCACCGCCGCCGGCTCTACGACAAGCCCCAGACCCCCCTGGACCGGCTGCTGGCCGCCGGAGTCCTCTCAGCGGCCCAACAAACAGAGCTGCTCACCTACCGCAACAGCCTCAACCCCGCCGCGATCGCCCACCAGATCGCCGACCTGCAAGCCGCCCTGCTCAGACTCGCCAAAGACAAGACCGAACAGCTCTACCTCGCCGCCATACCCGCCGCTCTACCCGCCCTCAAAGCCGGCATCCGCATCAAAAGCAAGACCACCACCTGACCCCGATTTCGCGGGCATTCCTTACCTGATGCATGAACCAGGTTTCGCAGGCATCTTGACTTGATGCATCACGTAGTGTCCGATATCGGCTACTATTCTCATCTGCCGGGTGTCCACCGTCACAGGTCAAACCCCAAGTGAGACAAGTCGCTTCGGGTACCTAAGGTTGCTTTGGGTACCTATAGTTCGCGGTAGGTAGTGTGCGACGCGGCTCTTGGGATGGGCCGCTGAGGGGAGAGGACTCGATGACGGCGATTATCTGGATGGCCTCGCCGCCGGAGGTGCACTCGGGCTTGCTCAGCAGTGGCCCGGGCGCCGGTCCGATGCTGGCGTCTGCTGCCGCATGGAAGTCGTTGAGCGGCGAGTACGCCTCTGCCGCAGCGGAGCTCGCTGGCATGGTGGGTGCGGTTCCCCAGGTGTGGTGGGGCCCGGCCGAGCAGAGTTATGCTGCTGCCAATGAGCGCTATCTTGCGTGGTTGACCCAGGTCAGCGCGGATTACGCGCGCCAGGCCGCCCTGGTCGACGTGGTGGTGGCTGCGTACGGCGCTGCGGTGGCGGCCATGCCGAGTTTGGTCGAACTGGCGGCAAACCACACCGTTCACGCGGTGCTGTCGGCGACGAATTTCTTCGGGGTCAATACGATCCCGATTGCCGTGAACGAGATGGACTATGTGCGGATGTGGGTCCAAGCGGCCGCCGTGATGGGCACCTACCAAATGATTACGCAGGGGGAGTTGCTAGCGGCGCCAAACATTGCCCCAGCCCCGTGGATACTTGTACCCGGCGGTGAAGCAGCCGCGGTCGTCGGCCCCGCGGCCTCGGCAGCTGCCGCGACACCACCGCTTGCGGCGCTGATCGCATTGATCCTTGCTGCGATAGAGACTCCCAGCATTGCCACCGTCCTTGCGGCGCTGGTGGCCATAGTTGCATTTCCAGTGCAAGCGGTCGTATTTTTCTTCAGCACTCTTCTCGGTCAATTCTTTTCGTGGATTCCCGTAATTTCGTTGTCGTATGCCCAAATCATCATCGGGTACTTTGTCGGATTTCTCGCGGCAGCTCCGGTGCTCACTTCTGGCGCCGAGATTGCGGTGCCGGTGAGCGTGCCGCTCGGTGTGGGGCGCCACCTCTATGACGTGCAGATGGCGAATGCCGACCTCGCCGAGGGCGAACGGGTTGCGGAGAGATCCAGGGAGGTGCTGGTCAGCGCGCATCACGCGATAGCGCCCCAACCGCTGTCCGATTCGGCATCGACGGTGGCTTCGGTGGATGTGCCGGCGGTGGCGGCAAGTGATCAGGGTGCCGCCCCGTGGGGATTTGTCAGCACCGCCAGCAAGGGGATCGTGGCGCAGCCGAGCGGACTTACCACGTTGGCTGGCGCCGAGGTTGGCGATGGCCCGGCAATGCCGATGCTGCCGGCCACTTGGGGGCCGGCATTGGCTACCGTCGCGGGCTGAGGCGCGGCGGGTGCGAGGGCGCTCGCGACTTGGGTTAGCCAGGGTCGCATCCCGGTAGGGACGACGCGGCGCGGCCGGGCGGTCGGCGTTGCTGGTCGGCGCCTTCGGTGGCGGGGCCAAAGGCCCCTGCCTGGTGGGCGCGGATTCAGTTATCGTGAGTCATGCGCGCTCACTGAGTCGCAGGTGAGCGCACCGCGAAGGTATTGCTGGTGGCAACGATGAGGACTGCGAATGAGATAGCCGCAGCACGGCTTTCGATGCCGGCGCTGCGTGCCCTGCGGGACCGGTTCGTTGCCGGTCGGGTCGATTCGACATATCTGGATTCCACTCCGGTGCGGCGTATCGTCGCCGACAGCTGGCGGCGCAGCCTGGCCACCGGCGTGGACCCGGACCGCGGTGGTGGGCAGATCGCGCAGCTCTCCGACACCGTGGAGCGGCTGCGCAGTGCGCACTCACTGGCGCCCGTGCTTCCCCTCATTCGTCGCCTGCTGATCGATGATGCTGCCGACTCGGGCGTTATTGTCGCGGTGACGTCCGCCGACGGCACCCTGCTGTGGGTGAACGGTGACCGCCGCGCCTGTCGAAAAGCCGAGTCGATGGACTTCGTGCCCGGGGCCGACTGGAGTGAGCGCGGCTCCGGCACAAACGCACCCGGAACCGCGCTGGCGCTGGATCGAGAGCTTCAGATTCGCGGATCAGAACACTTCTCCCGCTTGGTGCAACCGTGGAACTGCATCGCGGTGCCGGTACACGACCCGTCGACCGGTGCGCTGATCAGGGCCATCGACCTCACCGGCGGCGAAAGCGTCGCCTCACCCCAGACGTTGGCGTTGTTGCGGGCCACCGGCGTCGCCGTGGAAAGCCAGCTGGCCCTGCTGCGCAGCGGCGCTGTGCAGCCGCAGCTGGCGCGACAGGCGCAACTGTCGGTGCTGGGTGCGCAGCGACCCACCTGGCGGGTCGCGGGGATGGGCCCGACGATGTTGACCGGTCGTGACGCCGACATCCTGGTCCTGCTCGACCGGCACCCCGAGGGGCTCAGCGCCGATCACCTCGCCGTGCTGCTCGATGACCGCGAACTCGATGTCGTGACTATTCGCGCGGAGATGTCACGGCTGCGTCGCGTGGTGGGGGAGCATCTGATCGCCTCGCGTCCCTACCGGCTCACCCAACCCATCGCCACCGATGTCGGCGATGTCTTCGACGCCGTGCGTCGCGGCGACCTGGCGCAGGCGCTGCGCCACTACGCCAGTGCGTTGCTGCCGCAATCGGTGTCCCCGGGCATCGCGCGGGTGCGCACCGAGCTCAGCAACACCTTGCGGGCCGCCGTTGTCGCATCCAACGATGCCGATCTCCTGGCGAATTGGCTCAGACTGCCGGAGGCGCGCGATGACCGGCAAGGCTGGCGAATGCTCTACGACCGCTCGCCGGCCGGCTCGCCACGGCGGGCGCAGGCCCAGGGCCACCTGGCTGGCCTGGACTTCGATCTGGCCTGAGGTTTCGCCGTTGCGGGGGCGTGCAACGGTGCTGCAACCCTCGCGTTCCTAGATTTATGACGACCGACACATTTTCGGGGTGGCACAAACTCCATACAGCCCCATCAAGCCAGGTTAAGGCAGGTGAAACCATGACCGTGTTCGCACGTCCGGGCGCACACAGTTCATTGATGACTTTCGAGTCCCGCTACGGCAACTTCATCGGCGGCGAGTGAGTCGCGCCGGCCGCAGGCGAGTACTTCGAGGACCTAACCCCGGTAACCGGCGCTCCATTCTGCGAGGTTCCCCGCTCCGCCGATGTCGATGTCGAAAAAGCACTCGACGCGGCCCACGCCGCGGCGCCCGCCTGGGGCAAGGCCGCACCCGCTGAGCGGGCAGCGATTCTGCACAAGATCGCCGATCGGATGGAGGCGAACCTCGAAGCGCTCGCGCTGGCCGAGTCCTGGGACAACGGCAAGCCGATCCGCGAGACGCTCAACGCCGACATTCCGCTGGCGATCGACCACTTCCGGTACTTCGCCGGGGCCATCCGCGCCCAGGAAGGCTCGCTGAGCCAAATCGACTCCGACACCGTGGCCTATCACTTCCATGAACCGCTGGGCGTGGTGGGCCAGATCATCCCGTGGAACTTCCCGCTGTTGATGGCCACCTGGAAGCTGGCCCCCGCCCTGGCCGCCGGCAACGCCGTTGTGCTCAAGCCCGCCGAGCAGACCCCGGCCTCGATCCTGTATCTGATGAGTCTGATCGGTGACCTGCTACCCGCCGGTGTGGTCAACGTGGTCAACGGATTTGGGGTCGAGGCCGGCAAGCCGCTGGCATCGAGCAACCGAATCGCCAAGATCGCCTTCACCGGCGAGACCACCACCGGACGGCTGATCATGCAATATGCCAGCCAGAACCTGATCCCGGTGACGCTGGAGCTGGGCGGCAAGAGCGCCAACATCTTCTTCTCCGACGTGCTGGCCGCCCACGACGACTACCAGGACAAGGCGCTGGAGGGCTTCACCATGTTCGCCCTCAACCAGGGCGAGGTGTGCACCTGCCCGTCCCACGGCCTGATTCAGGCCGACATCTACGACCGGTTCCTGGAACTGGCGGCGATCCGCACCAAGGCCGTGCGCCAGGGGGATCCACTCGACACCGAGACCATGATCGGCGCGCAGGCCTCCAACGACCAGCTGCAAAAGATCTTGTCCTACATCGAGATCGGCAAAGAGGAGGGTGCGCGGGTAGTCACCGGGGGTGAGCGCTGCGAACTGGGCGGCGACCTCAACGGCGGCTACTACGTGCAGCCACCATCTTCGAGGGCACCAACAACATGCGCATCTTCCAGGAGGAGATCTTCGGCCCGGTGGTCTCGGTCACCTCGTTCACCGATTACGACGACGCGATCCGCATCGCCAACGACACCCTCTACGGGCTGGGCGCGTGTGTGTGGAGCCGTGACGGCAACACCGCCTATCGGGCCGGGCGTGACATCAAGGCCGGCCGCGTCTGGACGAACTGCTACCACGCCTATCCCGCCCACGCGGCGTTCGGCGGCTACAAGCAGTCCGGCATCGGACGCGAGAACCACAAGATGATGCTCGACCACTACCAGCAGACCAAGAACCTGCTGGTGTCCTACGGCAGCAAGGCCCAGGGCTTCTTCTGATCGCGTTCTAAAAAGACCCACCAACAAGACCGTCAACGATTGGAACCGTCATGACCCAGACACTGGCTAACCCAGGTGCAACGCAGGCGACCGAAACCCTGCGCGCGGCGGTCGTTACCGGATTCGGCGAGCCGTTGCAGATCAAGGAACTCGCGTTGCCCACCCCGGGCTACGGTGAGGCACTTGTCAAACTCGAGACCTCGGGTGTGTGCCACACCGATCTGCATGCGGCACATGGAGATTGGCCGGTCAAGCCGGCCCCGCCGTTCGTTCCCGGGCATGAAGGCTGCGGCACCGTGGTCGCGCTCGGGGACGGCGTCACCGACCTGAAGGTCGGCGACAAGGTGGGCAATGCCTGGCTGTGGTCGGCGTGCGGCAGCTGCGAACAGTGCCGTACCGGATGGGAAACGCTGTGCGAAAACCAGCGCAACGGCGGCTACACCGTCAACGGCAGCTTCGGCACCCACATGCTGGTCAACGCCGACTACGCGGCACGCATCCCCGACGGTGCCGACCCGCTCGAGGTCGCGCCGATCCTGTGCGCCGGTGTCACCGTCTACGACTACGCGGCACGCATCCCCGACGGTGCCGACCCGCTCGAGGTCGCGCCGATCCTGTGCGCCGGTGTCACCGTCTACAAGGGGCTCAAGGTGACCGACACCCGGCCGGGCCAGTGGGTCGCCATTTCAGGAATCGGCGGGCTCGGCCATGTTGCCGTGCAGTACGCCCGCGCGATGGGGTTGCGGGTGGTGGCCATCGACATCGATGACGACAAGCTCGCGCTGGCCGCCCGGCTGGGCGCCGAACTGGTGGTCAATGCCTGTACCAGCGATGTCGTCGCGCAGGTGCAAGAAGCCACCGGCGGGGTGCACGGCGTCCTGGTCACCGCCGTGCATCCGCAGGCGTTTGGGCAGGCCATCGGGCTGGCGCGGCGCGGCGGAACGATCGTGTTCAACGGGCTACCCCCGGGGGACTTCCCGGCGCCGATCTTCGACATCGTGCTCAAGGGCCTGACGATTCGCGGTTCGATTGTCGGCACCCGCCAGGACATGGCCGAGGCGCTGGACTTCTACGCCCGCGGTTTGATTCACCCCACGGTGGAAGGCGCCCTGCTCGAAGACATCAACCACGTCTTCGAGCGCATGGAGCGCGGCCAGATCGACGGCCGCGTCGTCATCGACTACCGGTAGCGAAGCCTGACCCCGGCCGCCCGCAATTCAAGTGCGGCCAGGCCGCGGATGATGGCCGGATCCTCGCGGTGCCAGCCACCAACCGGATCCGCGCTGACGGCCGCCAGTTTGGCCGCTGGACGGTTGGTCAACGCCCGAAGGGCCAGCAGCTGCTGACCCGCCGCCGTGGCGGCCAGGGCCGTCACGGTCCACTTGCGCCGGAAGAACCGCAACCGTAGGAACAACCACGGCATGGCCACGGCCAGGATCGGCGTGGCGGCCTCCGCGAGTGCGAGCACGATCGCCAGCCAGCTCGCCGTGGAATCCAGATTGTGTCCGGCCTCGGCGATGCCGAGTGCGGCGTCGGCCGCGGCGGCAATCGGCTTGCTGACCGCATCGCCCACCAACGGGATGTGCTGGGCGCCGTGCCCCGCCGAGGCCAAGTTGCCCGCGACCCCTTGCGAGCCGGTCTCGATCTGGTGCCCCGCTTCGGCGATCGCCGAGATGGCGCGGTGCACGGCGATGCCGACGAATACCCACAACGTGGTCCAGACGGCCACGGTGATATCGCTGAACAATTGGATCGCCAACCGGAGCGGCCTGGTGGAGTAGGGCAAGAACCGCGATTTCATACCACTGATACCAGCACAGCTCCCGGCAGAATGGGGCGGTCTGGTTGCCCGATAGGCTGGCCCGATGCGCCCCCAATTGTCCGACTACCAGCACCTGGCCAGCGGCAAGGTTCGCGAGCTTTACCGCGTGGACGACGAGCATCTGCTGCTGGTCGCTTCCGACCGGATCTCGGCCTACGACTACGTGCTCGACAGCATGATCCCGGACAAGGGCCGCATCCTGACCGCGATGAGCGTGTTTTTCTTCGGCCTGGTCGACGCCCCCAACCACCTGGCCGGCCCCCCGGACGACCCGCGGATCCCCGACGAGGTGCTTGGTCGCGCGCTGGTGGTGCGCCAGCTGGAGATGCTTCCGGTGGAATGCGTGGCCCGCGGCTACCTGACCGGGTCAGGGCTGCTGGACTACCAGGCGAGTGGGAAGGTCTGCGGTATCGCCCTGCCGCCTGGCCTGGTCGAGGCCAGCAAGTTCGCCGAGCCACTGTTCACCCCGGCCACCAAGGCCGAGCTGGGTGACCACGATGAAAACATTTCCTTCGCCCAAGTGATCGAGACGGTTGGTGGGGTACGCGCCAACCAGCTGCGCGACCGCACCCTGCAGATCTACGTCAAGGCCGCCGACCACGCCCTGACCAGAGGAATCATCATCGCCGACACCAAGTTCGAATTCGGCGCCGACCGCGACGGTAACCTGCTGCTGGCCGATGAGATCTTCACCCCCGATTCGTCGCGGTACTGGCCCGCCGATGAGTACCGGGCCGGGGTGGTCCAGAACAGCTTCGACAAGCAATTCGTCCGCAACTGGCTCACCAGTGCGGAATCCGGTTGGGACCGCGGCGGTGATCAGCCGCCACCCCCGTTGCCGGATCACATCATCGAAGCCACACGGGAGCGCTACATCGAAGCCTACGAACGAATTTCGGGTCTCAGTTTCGGCGAATGGATCGGGCCGGGCGCATGACCGATCACACCCTTCCCCCCGTCGCCAAGCGCGTCGAGACTCGCCGGGAGCACCACGGCGACGTCTTTGTGGACCCCTACGAGTGGCTGCGCGACAAGGACAGCGTCGAAGTCATCGCACATCTCGAGGCCGAAAACACCTATACCGATCAGACCACTGCGCATCTCGAGCCGTTGCGGCAGAAGATCTTCGATGAGATCAAAGCCCGCACCAAGGAAACGGATCTCTCGGTTCCGACGCGGCGCGGCAACTGGTGGTACTACGCCCGCACGTTCGAGGGAAGACAGTACGGCGTGCACTGTCGTTGCCCGGCCGCAGACCCGGACGACTGGAATCCGCCGCAATTCGACGAGCACACCGAGATACCGGGCGAACAGGTTCTGCTCGACGAGAACGAGGAAGCCGAAGGCCATGATTTCTTCGCCTTGGGCGCGGCCAGTGTCAGCCTGGACGACAACGTGCTGGCCTATTCGGTAGATGTGGTCGGCGACGAGCGTTACACCTTGCGGTTCAAGGACTTACGTACCGGTCAGCGCTACCCGGATGAAATCGCAGACATCGGCGCGGGCGCGACATGGGCCGCCGACCACCGCACCGTCTACTACATCACCGTTGACGCCGCCTGGCGCCCGGACACGGTGTGGCGCTACCGGCTCGGCTCACCCGGATCGTCGGAACGGGTCTACCACGAGCCCGACGAACGATTCTGGCTGGGCGTCGGACGTACCCGCAGCAACAAGTACATTTTCATCGCGGCGGGCTCCTCGGTGACCTCCGAGATGCGCTACGCGGATTCGGCCGACCCCAGCGCCCAATTCACCATCGTGCTGCCGCGCCGCGAGGGCGTCGAGTATTCGGTGGAACACGCCGTGATCGGTGGGCAGGACCGGTTCCTCATCCTGCACAACGACGGCGCGGTGAACTCCACCCTGGTGGAGGCACCCGTCGACGACCCGACCCGGCAACGCACCCTCATCCCGCATCGCGAGGACGTGCGCCTGGACGGCGTGGACGCCTTTGCCGCCCACCTGGTGGTCAGCTACCGGATCGAGGCGTTGCCCCGTATCCAGCTGTGGCCGCTGACCGCCGACGGTGATTACGGCGAGGTCGAAGACGTCATGTTCGACTCCGAGCTAGTGTCGGCCGGCCTGGGCGCCAATCCCAACTGGGATTCCCCCAAATTGCGGTTAGGCGCAGGATCTTTCATCACCCCGGTGCGCATCTACGACATCGACCTTCGCAGTGGTGAGCGCGCCTTGCTGCGAGAGCAGCCGGTGCTGGGTGGCTATCGTCGCGAAGACTATGTCGAGCGCCGTGACTGGGCTCATGCCGAAGACGGCACCCGTATCCCGATCTCGATCGTGTATCGCGGCGGCATCCAGCTTCCGGCGCCGGCAATGATCTACGGCTACGGCGCCTACGAGATATGTGAAGACCCAAGCTTTTCCATCGCGCGATTGTCACTGCTGGATCGGGGAATGGTGTTCGTCATCGCCCACGTTCGTGGCGGTGGCGAGATGGGTCGGTTGTGGTACGAACACGGAAAGTTGTTGCAGAAGAAGAACACCTTTACCGACTTCATCGCGGTGGCGGAGCATCTGGTGGAATCGGGCCTGACCCAGCCGGAACGTCTGGTGGCATTGGGGGGCAGCGCGGGAGGGCTGCTGATGGGTGCGGTGGCCAACATGGCTCCGGAACTCTTCGCCGGAATTCTTGCCCAGGTGCCCTTCGTGGATCCGCTGACCACGATTCTGGATCCGTCGCTACCGCTTACCGTCACCGAATGGGACGAGTGGGGAAACCCGCTGAGCGACAGCGAAGTCTATGCCTACATGAAGTCATACTCGCCGTATGAGAATGTCGCGGCCCGGCGGTATCCGGCCATCTTGGCGATGACTTCGCTCAACGATACCCGGGTGTACTTCGTGGAGCCGGCTAAATGGGTTGCCGCGCTTCGTCATGCCAACGGTGACGGCAATCAGGTGCTGCTGAAGACGCAGATGAACGCCGGGCACGGCGGTATCAGCGGGCGATACGAACGCTGGAAGGAAACCGCCTTCCAATACGCGTGGTTACTGGCAGCCGCCGGTTGCGACGATAGCGGCGGCGGCTAGGAATACGAGCTCCTCGGCGCTGCGCACAGATAACCGCGTCGTCATCGACTTGGGTGGGCTGGGCATCCGAGCGGCATAGATGTTGGCGGGGAACATCGCCAGCATCAGGATCAGCAAGCACAGCGCCGCTGCCACCCGGGTGGCCGGCAGCAGCAGGCCGGCGGCGCCCAGCAGTTCCAGCGCTCGGGTGATGGAGACCAATAGCCCGGGCGCCGGCAGCCGGGGCGGCACGATCGCGACGAGGTCGCCGCGTAGCGGCGGCGCGAAATGCGCGATGCCGGTCAGGGTGAACATTGCCGCCAGTCCGACCGCGATCGCGGCGGACCAGCTGTCCAGGTAAGCGACGCCGAGCTGGCCGATGATGCGGGCCACGATGCTGCCCAGCACCAGGGTGATCATCGGTGCCATCTGAGCCTCCCAACAATCTAGTCGATGACAAGATTGACCGTCAGGCTAACTCGCGAAACTATCCACTGTCAAGATTGGCTTGTATGCTGGTGGGATGAATCGTCCGGCGTATCACCACGGTGACCTGCGGGCCGTAATCCTGGACGAGGCGGCGCGATTGGTGGCGCAGCGGGGCGCGGACCGGGTGTCGATGCGGGAGCTGGCGCGCGACGCTGGCGTGTCACATGCGGCCCCCGCGCACCACTTCACCGATCGGCGAGGCCTGTTCACCGCGCTGGCAACGCAGGGATTTCAACTGCTGGCGGCCGCCCTCGTGGCGGCCCGTGGTCGCTTCGCCGATGCTGCCCTGGCCTACGTACGCTTCGCGATCGAGCATCCCGGCCACTACCAGGTCATGTTCAACCGGTCGTTGCATGACGCCGATGACGCCGACCTGGCCGCGGCGCAGGCCGCTGCCGCTGCCGAATTGGCCGCCGGGGTAGCGACCTTGCGTGACCCGGGCGCGCGGTCCGATCCGGAGGGCGCGCAGTTGGCCGCCTGGTCCTTGGTGCACGGCTTCTCGACCTTGTGGCTCAACGACGCACTCGATGCGCAAGTGCGAGCGCTAGACCCGACGGACACCGTATTGCGTATCGCAATGATGCTGTTCAAAAGCTAGCCGGAGCGGCTGCCGGCGTTTTGGGCAGGAATGCCGCCGGGATGAGGGTCGACACCACCAGCACCACGGCAACCCCGAAAACCACCGTGTAGGCGTGGGAGAGATCATGCATCACGTTGTCGGCGAAGTCGGGGGTGAGGGCCTGGGGCGGTAACCCGGAGGGGTCAACCGTGACTCCCCGTGCGGCCGCGTTCTGTTCCAAAGTGGCCACCTTGTTTGCGACCCAGATGTTATCGCTGCGATTGAACTGGTTGGTCAGTATCGTCGCCAGCAGTGCGGTGCCGATCGATCCGCCCACTTGCTGGGTCACGCTGATCAGGGTCGAACCACGCGCGATCTCTCGCGGCTTCAGGGTCAGCACCGCTGCTCCGGCGAGCGGCATCATCGTGCATCCCGTGCCCATGCCCATGATCGCGAGCCCGACCAGCAGCGTGGGTAGGTACTGCGCCCGGGTGGCGACTCCGAAGGTGAACATGGCCAGGCCCACGGCGATCAGGACGATGCCGAGCAGCACGCTCTTTCCCGGCCCGCGCCGGTCCATGAAGGCACTGGCGATGGGCATGGTCAGCATGGCGCCCAGGCCCTGGGGGATCAGATAGAGCCCCGATTGCATCGGCGTCTGGTGCAGCACTTGTTGCAGGTAGGTGGGGATCAACAGCGAAGAGCCGAAATACGCCGCAGCGAAGGCCAGCAGCGTCAGATTGGCCTGGGTGACCACGCTGTTGTTGAACAGATGCAGGTCGATGAGCGGGTGATCGGCACGGTGCCACGCATGCCAACCGAACCCGCCGAGCAGTGACAAGCCGGCAATGACCGGTATCAACACGTAGCGATCGGCCACGGTGCCCCGGTCGGGAATCAATGACAGGCCCAACAGAAATGCCGCCAGGCCTGGCGAGAGCAGCAGCACACCGATGACATCGAAACTTTCCGAGGGTGCCGGACGACCCGCCGGAAAGGTGATTGCCGCCAGGGCGAACGCTGCCAGCCCGATGGGCAGGTTCACCAAGAATATCCAGTGCCAGCCGAAGGAACTGATCAACCAGCCGCCCAGGATGGGGCCACCGATCGGGCCTAGCAACATCGGTATGCCGGTCGCTGCCATCAAGCGACCCAGCCGTTTTGGGCCCGCGGCCCGAGTCAGGATGATGAACCCCAGCGGCATCAACATGCCACCGCCGACACCCTGAAGCACCCGAAAAAAGATGAGCGACAGGATGTTCGGTGCAAGCGCGCATAGCAGCGACCCCAGGGCGAAGGCCAGGACCGAGCCCATCCACAGTCGCTTGGTGCCGAACCTGTCGGCAGCCCACCCGGCCACCGGGATCACGGTCGCCAGTGCCAGTGTGTAGCCGGTCATGGTCCATGCCACGACAGCCTGGGTGGAGTCGAATTCGATGATGAACGTGCGCTGTGCGACGCCGACGACGGTGGCGTCCAGTACCGACATCAACGAGGCGAGTACGCAAACGCCGGCAATGCGCAGCAGTGCCGCGTCGAGCCGGTCGGGGTAGACGTGTTCGCCGGGGCTGCTTGTCCCCGTGCGGGTATCGGGCGGTGCTGCCTCCGCCGGTGTGCAATGCGCCTCGTCCATGGCGTTACTGAGCATATCTAGGCATATCTCGCCATGTCATCGGCGGTGACGCGCCGGTGGCCCGCCGGCTTGCCGGTTAACTCGGCCGTAATCGGAATATCCGCACGTCAGGCATGCTGGTTGGACGTTTTAAGTCTGCATGTCCTTCACCGTCTCGAAACCTGCATTCGGCAAACTGCAAGCGTGGCTGGAAAACTGATCGTCTCGGTTTCGGGGATAGGCGAGCGCACCCTGGCCGGCGTCGAGTCGTTCTGCGCGCAGATGGACGAACGCTCGGTGCCGTTGTCGCTGTTGGTCGCGCCGCGGCTCAAGGGGGGCTACCGGCTCGATCGCGATCCGCACACCGTCGACTGGCTGGCCGGACGGCGCAATGGTGGCGATGCCCTGGTGCTGCACGGGTATGACGAAGCGGCGACCAAGAAGCGCCGGGGCGAGTTCGCGACACTTCATGCCCATGAGGCCAACCTGCGGGTGATGGCCGCCGACCGGGTGCTCGAACATCTCGGGCTACGTACCCGCTTGTTCGCGGCGCCGGGCTGGGTTGTCTCGCCGGGTGTGGTCAAGGCATTGCCGGGCAACGGATTCCGCTTGCTCGCCGATTGTCACGGGATTTCGGACCTGGTCCGCAAGACGACTGTGCGGACCCGCGTACTGGGCATCGGGGAGGGCTTCCTCTCCGAACCGTGGTGGTGCCGGATGGTGGTGTTGTCAGCCGACCGAGTCGCCCGGCGGGGCGGTGTCGTTCGCATCGCGGTGTCAGCCCGTCAGCTGCGCAAGCCGGGACCGCGCCAAGCCATGTTGGATGCCATCGATCTGGCGCTGATGTACCGCTGCGCACCGACGGTTTACAACTGGCGCCCAGATGGTGCGGTGCTCGACGCCGCATAGTCGCTCAGGCCCACCGGCAAGCTCTCAACGCCCTGCAATTGATCACCTCTGCCGGTGCGCCGCCGACTACGCGCTGGGAGCCGCAGCAGTCCGCGAGCCAACGCGACCCCGATCAAACATGCTCCCCCGCCAGCGAGCCCTAGCGGGTTGGGAACCTCGGCGAGCAACAGTCCCGACAACGCGATCACCAACGCGGGAACCATGAGCGTGGTCGCGGCCGTCACTCCCGCGTTGGTGCGCGCCAAGGCATACGCCCATGTGGTGAACGCGATGGCGCTGGGGCCCGCCCCGAGGAACACAAGCCACCAGAGATCGGCGGCGGAGGCCAGGCTCAGTTCCCGGGCCGCTGCCGGCAGAAATGGCAGCGTCACGATGAAGCCCACCAGCGTTCCCCAGAGGGTGGCACTCAGCGCGTCGACGGTCCGCAGTGCCACCTTCTGCAACAGCACCCCAGCGGCGTACAGCTCCGCGGCGAGCAACCCGAGACCGACGCCCAGCCAGTCGGTCTGCGACCCGCCCCCGCCAGCGCTGATGAGCACAACGCCAGCGAAGGCGATGGCAATGCCAGTCAACAGCCGCGCCGAGTAGCCCTCGCCGAGAAAGAAACCCGCGAAGACGGCCACCAGAATCGGGGCCAAGTTGACCAGCAGTGCCGTTGTTCCGGCATCGATGTGTTGCTCGGCCCAGCTGATCACAATCGAATAGGCGCCGAACCATGCCACGCCGTAGGCGATCACAAGGGTGAGCGCGGCGGCCGACGGCGGACGCAGACGCCTGGTCGTGGCGCGACCGGCGCAGGCGGTGTACGTCGCCGCGATGGTAGCGATCACCGCCATCACCATCACCGCGATGAAGAGCCGGCTCAGCGCCAGGACGCCGGGGGAAAACACGCGCCCGGCCGACCGAACCCCGACAAACGCGAACGCCCACAACGTGACCGTGACCCCCATGGCCAACGCGGGCATGTTCACGGTGCGTTGCGAGGAGGTCGTCGAGGAGGTCATGGCGGATATCGTCCCCGGAAAAACACTTCAGCACAATTGAACGGCAAGCATCACGAGAAATGCCCGTGAAGCGTACTCGGTGGATCACGTAAAAATGCCCGCGAAACGGTCGATCCTCGGCAGGCATGGGAAGTGGGCTGTCGATGTCGTCTCGGGCCGAGATCACCGCGAAGTTCGCCAGGGCGTATGTGGGGGCGCCGAAGGCGGACAAGGGGCAGATTCTGGATCAGGTGGTGGCGGTCACCGGCTGGTCGCGTGACAACGCCCGGCGGCGGTTGAGGGCGGCGGCCGCGCCGCCGGGAGCGGGTCGGCAGGTCGCCAAACAGACTCGCCGGCAACGCAATCCGAAGTACTCCTAGGATGCGCTCAAGGTGTTGCAGAAGGTGTGGGCGGCCTCAGGCGGGCAGTGCGGCCGGTACCTGGCCGCTTCCATGGCACTTCAGTTGGATGCTCTAGGGCGTGTCTGCTTAATGTGAATGGTGTTTTGGCTGATGCTGTTTGGGTGATGCGGACGCATGCGATTTCTGATGATTTGTGGTCGCTGATCGTGGCGGTGTTGCCTGCGGGGCGGCGGCGTGGCCGGCCGTGGAACGATCATCGACGTACTCTGGAGGGCATTATCTGGCGTTACCGTACGGGATCTCCGTGGTGTGACCTGCCCGAGCACTTCGGTCCCTGGCAATCGGTGGCCGAGAGGCATCTACGCTGGTCGGTCGATGGCATCTACGCGCGGATCTTCGCGGCGATCGCCTCTGACCTCGACGCCGAGGACGCCGACCTGGGCGCACTGTTGTCGGTCGATTCGACCAGTGTGCGCGCCCACCAACACGCAGCCGGAGCGCGCCCGGGCGCCGCACAGGGGGATCTGTCGAATTACAAGAAATATCTCGATGAGCCCGATGACCACGCCATTGGGCGTTCCCGCGACGGGCTGACTACCAAGATCCACGCCTTGACCGACCAGCTGTGCAGTCCGGTCACCCTGGCACTGTCGGCCGGTCAAGCCGGTGATAATCCGATGCTTTGGCCACTGCTGGCCGCCCGGTGCAGCAACTCATACGCCCCGTTTCGCCTGCTGGCGGACAAGGCGTACTCCTATGACTCGACGCGGGCACAGCTGCGCCGGCTCAAGATCGCCCATACCATCCCCGAGCGCAGCGACCAGATCACCCGCCGCAAAGCCAAAGGCCGCAACAGAGGACGGCCTCCGGGGTTCTCAGGCCGAATCTACAAGCACCGCAACACCGTCGAGCGAAGCTTCAACCGGCTCAAACACTGGCGCGCGGTCGCCACCTGCTACGACAAATACGCCCTGACCTACCTCGGCGGTGTCACCCTGGCCGCCATCATCACCTACCACCGCGTCCGCAATTAGCAGACAGGACCTAGAACGCCACGGCGAACTGGTGGACGGCCGTGACCGTTACGGCCCGGCGGTGCGTGCCGAGCTGTTGGCGATGAGCAGCGCCACGATCGACCGCTACCTGCGCGGCGCCAAGGCCCGCGACCAGATCTCGGGTGTGTCGACGACGAAACCCTCCCCGCTGCTGCGGTCCTCGATCACCATCTGCAAAGCAGGCGATGAGGCCGAAGAATCTCCGGGGTTCTTCGAAGGCGACACCGTGGCGCACTGCGGCCCGACACTGAAAGGTGAGTTCGCCCGCACGGTCAACCTCACCGACATGCACATCGGCTGGGTGTTCACCCGCACGGTGCGCAACAACGCCCACCCCCACATCCTGGGCGCCCTCAAAACCGGAATTACTAAAATCCCTATAAGGTAACGGGTTTGGACTTCGACAACGGCACCGAATTCCTCAATAAGGCGGTCATCAAGTGGGCCGCGGACATGGAGATCTTCTTCACCCGCTCACGGCCCTACAAGAAGAACGACCAGGCCACCATCGAGTCCAAAAACAACCACCTCGTGCGTCGCTACGGGTTCTACTACCGCTACGACACCGACGAAGAACGCGCCGTGCTCAACCGGCTGTGGCACCTGGTCAACGACCGGCTCAACTACCTGACCCCCACCATCAAACCCATCAGCTACGGCTGCAGCCGCGACGGTCACCGCCGCCGGCTCTACGACAAGCCCCAGACCCCCCTGGACCGGCTGCTGGCCGCCGGAGTCCTCTCAGCGGCCCAACAAACAGAGCTGCTCACCTACCGCAACAGCCTCAACCCCGCCGCGATCGCCCGCCAGATCGCCGACCTGCAAGCCGCCCTGCTCAGACTCGCCAAAGACAAGACCGAACAGCTCTACCTCGCCGCCATACCCGCCGCTCTACCCGCCCTCAAAGCCGGCATCCGCATCAAAAGCAAGACCACCACCTGACCCCGATTTCGCGGGCATTCCTTACCTGATGCATGAACCAGGTTTCGCAGGCATCTTGACTCGATGCATCACGTTGAATATTTCTAAACTAATGATTAGCAGTACCGTATAGTCGTTGCGCGTGATCGATCCTCATCGCCTGCGCATCCTGCGTGCCGTCGTCGCGGAGGGATCCATCGGTGGTGCTGCCGCCGCGCTGGGGTGAACACCGTCCGCGGTGAGTCAGCACATCGCTGTGCTGCAACGTGAGATCGGACTCAGCCTGGTGGAGAAGGTCGGGCGTGGAATCGCCCCCACGGATGCGGGCGCAACCCTCGCGGCGGAGTCGGCGGCGGTCTTCGATGGGCTGTCGCGTCTCGACGGTCTGGTCGCTGATCTTCGGCATAGCCGCGCCGGCACCCTGCGGGTGGGCTACTTCGCGTCGGCGGGAGCGGCCTGGATGCCGGCGGTCATCGCGACCATCAGCTCGGAATATCCCGCTGTCCGGCTGGATCTACGGTTGGTCGAACTCGCCGACGCCGACGACGCGGCGCCCGACGTCGAGATCAATGTCGCCGGCATGCCCGGCACCGAGCTATCGAACTACGACACCGCTGCCCTGGTCACCGAGGATTACGTGGTCGTGGTCGGCGCCGGAGACTCTCTCGCTGAACGGGATTCGGTGACCCTGCGTGAGTTCGCAGGCGAACCGTGGATCGACAACGACGTTGCGCGCGGCAACTGTCGGGAGAATCTCCTGCGTGCCTGCACTGCCGCGGGATTCACGCCGTGCTTTCGTGTCGAAACACACGACTACGTGACCGCGGTGCGATTCGTTGCCGCCGGTGTCGGTCTCACCGTGGTACCCAGGCTTGCCCTCGTCGACCTACCTGCCGGAGTACGCACCGTCGCCATCTCCGAACCGACGGCACGGCGCACCATTGTGGTTCGCCGGCACCAACGCGCACGTAACAATGTGGTCGCCGGCCGGGTGCTCGAACTCATCCATCAACAGGCGGTGCGGACGCACGGACCGGCGGTGGGGGCACTGGCCTGATCTGGGCTTGGGTCGCACATCTTGACCCGAAAGACCCTTGGGTGAAGTCGAAAATGATATGGCTGCAAGGTGTCTCGAGGCTAGAAGGTGACCGCGCTTTCTTCGAGCAACACCTGAAAGTCGGTATCGGTCATCTCGGCGAGCCGGCCGTAGTAAATGCCACGTGCCTCGGTGGCGATGATCCCCTGATGGATGGGTACGGCGCGGGCCGGCGCGACCGATCGCAGGTAGTCGACGGCCTCGGAGATCTTCATCCACGGGGCGGCCGCCGGCGTGGCCAAGACGTCCACCGGTTCGTCCGGGACGAACAGGGCGTCGCCGGGATGCATCAGCCTGGCGCTATGGTCGCCGTCGCCGACCAGGTACGAAATATTTTCTATGACTGGGATTTCCGGATGAATCACCGCGTGACGTCCGCCGACGGCCCGGATCGCCAGCTCGCCGACCGCCAGTTCGTCGCCGACGTGGACCTCCCGGCATTCGGTGCCAAGTACGGCTGCGGTGTGCGCGTCGGCATACAGGGCGGCATCGGGGTTGGCCGCTAGCAGCGCGGGCAGCCGGCTCACGTCGACGTGATCGGGGTGCTGGTGGGTGATCAGGATCGCCGCCAGGCCAGTGATCCCCTCGAACCCGTGCGCAAAGGTCCCGGGATCAAACAGCACTCGGGTTTGACCGAAATCCGCGAGAGACAGGAATGCCCAAAATGCGTCAGTTGCATGTCTACGATTGTGCCCTGATGGCAGCCCTGCCGATGCGACTGTTGCTGGCGACAATGCTGGTCGCCGGCAGCTTGGTGATCACGGTAGGGGTGGCCACGCCGGCAGCGGCGGAGCCCGAAACCTGCCCACCGGTATGCGACCAGATTCCCGGTGCCGCGTGGATCCAGCGACGCGCCGTGCCCATGAACGCGGTCTATCGCTGGCCCGCGCTGGGCGCGGTGGCGACGGCCCTGACCAGGACGACACCCCGGTTCCGGTTCGAGGAAATCTGTGCCACACCGGCCTTTCCGGACGACATCCGCAAATCGGCCGTTGCGGGCCGCGCGTCGGTGACTCACCCGGACAGTCAGTGGCAATTGCAGGCCCAAATACTGCACTGGCGGGGCGACACGGCCCGCGGTGGAGCCATCGCCGCGACCGTGTTCGGCGCCGCGGTCACCGCGCTGCGCGCGTGTCAGCTGGGGGCGCCCAAGCAATCCCCGTCGGTGACCGACGACGAACCCACCCGGATGTCCGCGGTGATCAGCGGTCCGGTCATCATGCATACCTACCTGATTGCGCACCCGGCGAGTAGCACCGTCAGCGAGCTCACGCTGTGGACTTCCGGACCGGCGCAGGTGGAATGGCCGGTGATCAACGATTCCACCGTCCTGGACGCCATGGTTGCGCCGCTGTGTGAGGCCTATATCGCCTCGTGCAGCTGAGCTGACCGCGCCGTTTCACCGGGGATCTAGGCGGTCATGCCAAGTGCTTCCACATGCTGTGCACGCGCCGCCGCCAAGGCGGCCGCCCTTGCGGAAACAGAAGCCGCAGGCGACACCAGCTCCGCTTCGGGCGCTATCGCCGACGCTATTGCGGAAGGCGCGGCAACAGGTTTAGCGCCCGCAATTTCAGATTCAGCCTCGGCGGGCGGTGCGTACAAGCTCAGCAAGAACGGGAGGTTCGGGCCAATATCAATATTGAACGCGTCCGATAACCCGCGCAAAGTCCCGGACAACGCGCATGCCGTTGCGATGAGCAGCAGCGTTGGGCCGGCCAGGGCCAAGGCCGGTGCCGCCAGGACGCCCACCGCCAAGGCAATTTCGTACAAATACACCATGAGAAATGTGTGCCAGAACGCCAGCAGAATGATCATCGACAAATAGACGATTACATATAAATACACGCCCAAGATGATCGAATAGTACAGAATATTCATGATTAGCCACATGATTAAATCGATGATGTCGATTTTCTGGGCGGTGGCGGGCGTGCTGATTTCGGCCTTGAGTATGAGCGGGGCCGGTGTGGTGTGGGGCATCGAGGCCAGCGTCGTGCCCGAGACCGCCTGATATGCGCTCATGGTGGTGGCCGCTTGAATCCACATCCGCGCGTAGTCGACTTGGTTGAGCGTGATGGGGATGGTGTTGAGTCCAAAAAAAATTGGTCGCGACGAGCGCCGCGTGGGTGGTGCGGTTGGTGGTCAACTCCGCCAGTGTCGGCATTGCTGCCAGCGCACTGGCGTAGGCCCCCGCCGCCGCCTCGTGCTCGGCCGCCGTCGCCGCGTAGTCGGCGCTGGTCTTGGTCAACCACGTCAGATACGGCACATGGGCATCGACATAACTCTGCGCGCTCGGCCCCTCCCACGCCACGGCCGACTCACCCAGCATGGTGGTGAGTTCATCTGCGGCCGAGGCGTGTTCGGCGGCCAGCGACGTCCATGCCGCGGCGGCCTCGTGCAGTGGACCCGGGCCCGGGCCCGCGCTCAGCAAAGCCGAATGCCCTTCCGGCGGCGAGGCCATCCAAACAGACGCCGTCATAAAAGTCCTCCCGAAATCCGACAAGTCGCCGCCACAGTACGGACGCTTGGTGAACAAACGGGGTTAGCTGGTTGCCGGCATCGGGGTGCGGGCGTCGCGTCGGTGAACCGGGGCCGGCGAAGCGACACAACGCAGCGAAACCGTCGGGTGGCTCCGGTGCGATCGCACACCGATCTCGATGGCTATGCCGTCACCGGATCGGCGAACAGCGCGTCTTCGGTCGGTTGTTCTCACGGGCCGGCAGCAGCGGACTCGCGCCCGTGACGCGCCCCGGAGGCCATCGCCGGTAGAGTTGGCGCCGAGCAATCGGAGCTGAGGAGGAATGCCGGTGGCCCGGGTGGTCGTCAATGTGATGCCCAAAGCGGAGATTCTGGACCCGCAGGGCCAGGCAATCGTCGGCGCCCTGGGGCGTCTCGGGCATCCCGGAATCTCGGATGTCCGCCAGGGCAAGAGATTTGAGCTAGAGATCGACGACAGCGTGGACGATGCCACGCTGGCCGAAATCGCGGAGTCGCTGTTGGCGAACACGGTGATCGAGGATTGGACGATAAGCCGGGACCCGCAGTGACAGCTCGGATCGGGGTTATCACATTTCCCGGAACGCTGGACGACGTGGACGCCGCCCGCGCGATCCGGCTGGTGGGCGCCGAGGCGGTGAATCTCTGGCATGCCGACGCGGATCTGAAAGGCGTCGAGGCCGTGGTGGTGCCCGGCGGCTTCTCCTACGGCGACTACCTGCGGGCGGGTGCGATCGCCAGGTTAGCCCCGGTGATGGGCGAAGTGGTGAGCGCCGCGCAGCGAGGCATGCCGGTCCTGGGGATATGCAATGGTTTCCAGGTGTTGTGCGAAGCTGGCCTGCTGCCCGGCGCGCTGACCCGCAATGTGGGGCTGCACTTCGTCTGCCGCGACGCATGGTTACGGGTGGCGTCGACGTCGACCGCCTGGACATCGCGTTTCGAACCGGCGGCGGACTTGCTGGTGCCGCTCAAGTCCGGGGCGGGCCGCTATGTGGCCTCAGAACAGGTGCTCGACGAGCTGGAAGCCGAAGACCGGGTGGTGTTCCGCTACCACGACAATGTCAACGGCTCGCTGCGTGACATCGCCGGGATCAGCTCCGCCAATGGCCGGGCGGTCGGGCTCATGCCCCACCCCGAACACGCGATAGAGGCGCTGACCGGCCCCTCCGATGACGGGCTCGGACTGTTCTATTCGGCGCTGGACGCGGTGCTGGCCGCCTGAGGTCGGCCGGATCAGCCGGCGTCGCGCATCAGCGGCGGCGTCTGCGGCAGCTCGGCGACCCGGTTCAACTCGCCAAACAGCTCGATCGATGCGCCGATGGCGCGGTCCACTAATACGGCGAATTCGCTGAAGTCCACCGGACCGGCGATCCATTGGGACTTGTAGGCGGTGACGCCGATGCGCTGTGGGTCAGACGAGTTGTGCACTATCGCGGTGACTCCGCGACGCTGGGTGTTCCAGCGGTCGGCGAACCGCGCCAGCAGCGCACGGTCGCGCGCGGGGAAAAAGCATGCGGGAGCGACCCGAATCGCGAACACTTCCGGATGCGCCGGTGAGATCTCCAGGTGGACGTGCAGCCGCTGGGGATGGGCGTCGGTGACGAAGAAGAACTCGCCGTCGTGCTGGCCGCGGAAATACCGCCTTCCACGGGTGCACAAGTAGCGTTCGATCAGGGTTGCGCACAGTGGCTCGGTCATGAATCCATGCTCCGCGCTGCGGCTATGCAGATCCTTGGAGCCAAGGAAAGCGGATCCAAAGAATCAGTTGAGAATTTCCTGAGTGGCTGCTGCTTGTCGGTTACGAGAGCGGATACAGCCCCGGCAGGTTGACCACGATCGCCTCCTGGGTGCTGCGCGCGATGACCACTTCGGCGGGTATGGTCGGGTCGGGATTTTCTTCCCGGTGTGGCAGATAGGGCGGAACGAAGATGTAGTCGCCGGGTTCGGTAGCGATACGCACCTCCTGCTCGCCGTCGTGAAACACAAACTCCGGGCGTCCGCTTCGCACATAGATTGCGGTTTCGGAGTCTCCGTGGTGATGGTTGGCCGAGACCGTCCGGGGCAGGACATGCGTCTCACCCATCCAGATCTTCTCCGCGCCCACCGACCTTCCGCTAAGCGCGGCAAACCGGCGCAATCCCTCCGATTGCGCGGTATCGGAACTGATTTCGGAGGCCTTGATGTGGTGTACCTGCGCGCGACGGCGGTCCGGGGCGGCTGTTTCGGCTGGGAAGTCGGGATGGAATCCGTCCGAGGTTGCCATGGCTGCTCCGATTGTTGGGTGAGTGCTAGACAAGGACGAAAAACGAATCGCGGTAGGCCTCGAGAAGTCGCAGCCACAGTTCGCTGATCGTTGGAAAGCATGGTACGGCGTGCCACAGCCGGTCGATGGGCACTTGGCCGGCGATGGCGATGGTGGCGGCGTGCAGCAACTCCGCGGCGCCCGGGCCGACGATGGTGACACCGAGGAGGCAACCTCGGTCGACGTCGACGACCATGCGGGCCCGGCCGGCGTAGCCGTCGGCGAAGAGCTTGGCCCCGGTGACGACATCGCCGATTTCGACGTCGATCGTCTTGATCCGATGACCGGCCCGCGCCGCCTGCTCGGCCGTCAGTCCCACCGCGGCGGCTTCGGGGTCGGTGAAGAAAGCCTGTGGCACCGCGTGATGATCGGCGGTGGTCGCATGCGCACCCCACGGTGCGGTGTCCAGCGAGTCTCCGGCGGCGCGGGCACCGATAGCGCTACCGGCGATGCGGGCTTGGTACTTGCCCTGATGGGTGAGCAGTGCGCGGTGATTGACGTCGCCGGCCGCATAAAGCCAACCGCGATCGACGGCGTTCACTCGGCAGGTGTCGTCGACATCGAGCCAGTTGCCCGGCGCCAGCCCGACCGTCTGCAGGCCGATGTCGTCGGTGCGTGGTGCGCGGCCGGTAGCGAACAACACCTCGTCGACCTCGAGCCCCGTATCGTCATCGAGTTCGAGGGTAACCGGTGCATCGGGATGCGGCCGGTGCAGTGCGCGCACTGAGATCCCCACGCGCACATCGACGCCCGCGCGGGTGAGGCCGCGGCCGACGAAGTCGCCGACAAACGGTTCCATCCGGCTCAGCAATCGGGATCGCGCCAGCAGGATCACCGACGACCCCAATCCTTGCCAGGCGGTAGCCATTTCGACACCCACACCGCCCGCGCCGACGATCGCGAGCCGGCGGGGCACCGAACTGGCCTCGGTGGCTTGGCGATTGGTCCACGGCCAGGCCTCGGTGATCCCAGGCAGGTCGGGCAAGGTGGGGCGACTTCCGGTGCAGACGACAACCGCATGCCGCGCCGCGACCATCAGCGTCTGGCCGTCGTGATCGGACACACTGACTCGACGCGGACCCGCCAGCCGCCCATGGCCGCGGATCAGCGTCGCGCCGATACCACTGACCCAGTCGGCCTGGCCGCCGTCATCCCAGTTACTCACGTACCGGTCCCGGCGATCGAAAACTGCTGCCGCGCTGATTGAGTCGCTGATTGCCTCGCGCGCACCGTCCACCCGGCGGGCATCGGCAACGGCGATCACCGGACGTAGCAGCGCCTTACTCGGTACACATGCCCAGTACGAGCATTCACCGCCGACGAGGTCACGCTCGATCACCGCAACGTGCAGCCCCGCAGCCTGGCAGCGGTCAGCGGCATTCTGCCCGACCGGTCCGGCCCCGAGCACTATCACGTCGAACGAAAGATCGGGTTCGCCGGCCGGCATCCGGGCGCGTTCGTCTTCGGTCACGGTCGCAGATCCTTCCGTCGACTCTCTCTGCGACGCTACGCCCCGCACTCTGGTGCGCTACCGGCGAGTGTGGGCTGAGTTCGTCCTGTTCTTCTCGACGACTCAGCCGCGTTGTTACTGGCCCGCTCCCACCAATGCCCTGGTGCGGTGGGACTCCAGCCGGTACTGATCCCACGCCTGGCGGCCGTAGGGCATGCCGGGGTGCCAGCCCGCGGGGTCCATACGACCGGGCCGCGGGCGGCGTCTCGGGCCGAAGCGCTCGCCGCTGGGTGTGACGGTCGGCGGCAAGTCCCATTTCTCCGAAGGTATTTGGTCCGGGCCTAGCACGTCAGCTTCGTACCTCTCGTTGGCGGTGCACGACTGTTTGGCTACCTTCCAGCGTCGTGCTAGATCGGTGGCGAGCCGTAGTGGGTGTGGCGCCCGGCCACGGAGGTTTCGGGCCGCGCGGTTGTATCCAGTGATAGTCAGTCAGTCGCAGCTGGCGCTGTTCGCCGGCTGCAAGTTAGCTGGGAAACCCCAGGCGGCGCCGGGCTCGTGGTCCGCCGTCGGTCCGTCAGCTATCCCGAGTGCGGACTGAGCGCGACCGAGGCTTCGGCGGTGTAGCACAGGAAGGTCAGCGTCTCCTGCAGGTACAACTGCACGGTGTCGGCGTCGTGGCTGGTGTACCCGATCGCGACATCGGTGCCCAACTGCAGGTCGAAGTCCCCGCCGCGAGTGGTCAGCACGAACGCACCGTCGATGGCCGGCGCCCAGATGATGTCACCGTCGACCAGCCGGTTCAGATGCTCACGAATGGGATAGCCGTGCTCGGTGGTCTCGCTGATCTTGGTGTAGACGTCGGCGGCCAGCAGCACCGAGTAGGGTCCGTCGACGCCGGCCAGCCGCAGTTCCGACAGTGCCTGGGTGATGACGTCCGGGATTTCGCGCGGGTCCTCGGGCAGCGTGAGCGGCGGGTTGGAGCTGGAGCTGCGGATGCCCTCGATCGATGCGGCGCCGTAACCCTCGAAGATGGTGCGGTCCTCCACGAACGCCAGCTGCTTGGCGGCCGCCTTGACCGGGTCCCAATCCGAGTCCTGGGAACCGCGTTCGACATCATCGATCTCGTTGCGTGACAAGGTGAACGGGACCCGCAGTCGCACCAGGGGCTTGCTCGCCCGCAGATGGGCGATGACCCCGTCGGTAGGAGCCTTCACATCGATCAGCCGGCCCGTGCTCACTGCCGCGGTGACCGGACCTCCGGGGTCGCTCACGTCGACCACCCGACGGCCCGCGATGTGGCGCTTGAATGTCCGGGTGGCCTCCAATTCGATTTCGGCCCAAGCGGCTTCGGTGACCGGTGCCAGATCGCGGTAGAGGTTGTTCATTCGGAGGTTCCTTTCAGGCTGCCGATCGAGAGTGAGCCGTCGTCCGCGGTTGGGACGGCCGCCGGTGCCAGCGGCAAGGGCGGTGGATCGTCGAGGAAATCGATGGTCGGCGAGAAGAACAACCCGCCGGTTGTCGCCGTGGAAAAGTCGAGCACGCGATCGGTATTTCCGGGCGGATCGCCGAGAAACATGTTGCGCAGCAGCCGTTCGGTGACGGTGGGAGTGCGCGAATATCCGATGAAATAGGTGCCGTATTCGCCCTTGCCGACCTCGCCGAACGGCATGTTGTGCCGAACGATCTTCAGTTCGACTCCGTCCTCGTCGGTGATGACGTTGAGCGCGATGTGCGAGTTGGCCGGCTTGGTGCTCTCGTCGAGTTCGATGTCTTCCAGCTTGGTCCGGCCGATCACCCGCTCCTGCTCGGTGACCGACAGCGAGTCCCATGACCCCATGTCATGCACATATTTCTGTACGTGCACATAGCAGGAGCCGGCAAAGTCGGGATCCTCGTCGCCGACGGTGGTCGCGCCGATCGCGATTGCGCCACCGGGGTTTTCGGTGCCGTCGACGAAGCCCAGCAGATCGCGATTGTCGAAAAAGCGGAAGCCGTGCACCTCGTCGACGACGGTGACCGCTGGGGCCATCGCCTTGAGGATTCGGCCGGCCAGCTCGAAGCACACGTCCATAGTTTCGGCCCGGATGTGCAACAGCAGGTCCCCCGGTGTGGCCGGCGCGTTGTGGCGTGGTCCCGTCAACGGGACGAACGGATGCAGTTCGGCCGGCTTTGGGCCGGAGAACAACCGATCCCACGCGTCGGAGCCGATCGAGGCCACCACCGCCAGGTGCTTGGTGGGGTCGCGGAATCCGATGGCCCGCACCAATCCGGATATCTCGGTCAGCGCGTCATGCACGGTCTGCTCGCCGCCGGCGTCGATGGTGGCCACCAAAAAGATTGCGGCTGGCGTCAGGGGCGCGAGGATGGGTTGCGGCTGAACCGAAGGCACCCTGCCGACCCTAGCGTGAATCCCGCAGTCCCCAACAGCCATGATGTTGAGCATGTCCGATGCGCCCACAACTTCAGCCACCGCTCGAGGCCTCGGCGAGTTCATCGACGCGTCGCCCTCCCCGTTTCATCTGTGCGCCACGGTGGCCCGGCGTCTGCTGGATGCCGGGTACACCGAACTGAGTGAGATAGACCGCTGGCCGCAGCAACCGGGCCGCTACTTCACCGTTCGAGCCGGTTCGCTGGTCGCCTGGGACAGCGGCGGCGTCGGGACCGCGCAGGCACCGTTTCGGATTGTCGGGGCGCACTCGGACAGCCCGAACCTGCGGGTCAAACAGCACCCGGATCGGTTGGTCGCCGGCTGGCAGGTGGTGGCGCTCGAACCGTACGGGGGAGCGTGGCTGAACTCCTGGCTGGACCGCGACCTGGGCGTCAGCGGGCGGCTCTCGGTGCGGGCGCCCGGTGTTCGCGGCGGCATCAGTCACCGGCTGGTCCGGATCGATGAGCCGATCCTGCGGGTACCTCAGCTGGCCATCCACCTGGCCGAGGATCGCAAGTCGCTCACGCTGGATCCCCAGCGGCACGTCAACGCGGTATGGGGCGTCGGTGCGCAGCGGGGTTCCTTTTTCGGCTACGTCGCCCAGCGCGCCGGCCTGGCGGAGGGTGATGTGCTGGCGGCCGATCTGATGACCCATGACCTGATCCCGGCCGCGGTCATCGGTGCCAACGCCGACCTGCTCAGCGCGCCGCGGCTGGACAACCAGGCCAGTTGCTACGCGGGACTGGAAGCGCTACTGGCCGCCGAATCGGACCAGGTGCTGCCCGTGCTGGCGATCTTCGACCACGAGGAGGTCGGCTCGACCTCGGACCACGGCGCGCAGTCCAACCTGCTGAACACGGTGCTGGAAAGGATCGTGCTGGCCGGTGGCGGGGTCCGGGAAGACCTGTTGCGGCTGTTGCCGGCTTCACTGCTGGCGTCCGCGGACATGGCGCACGCCACTCATCCCAACTACCCCGAGCGCCATGAGCCCAGCCACCAGATCGCGGTCAACGCGGGGCCGGTGCTCAAGGTGCACCCCAATCTGCGCTACGCCACCGAGGGGCGGACAGCCGCGGCCTTTGCGCTGGCCTGTCAGCAGGCCGGTGTCAATCTGCAACGTTACGAGCATCGGGCCGACCTGCCGTGCGGGTCGACGATCGGGCCGATGACCTCGGCCCGCACCGGTATCCCCACCGTGGACGTGGGTGCCGCGCAGCTGGCGATGCACTCCGCGCGCGAGCTGATGGGCGCCGCCGACGTGGCGGCGTATTCGGCAGCGCTATGGGCGTTCTACGTGCCCGAATAGTGGGCGGCAATAGACTCGGTTGGCATGACGCTCAGTGTCGAGATGGTCACCTTCGACTGCAGTGATCCCGCCCGGCTGGCCGGCTGGTGGGCCGAGCACTTCGGCGGGACGGCGCACGAATTGCTGCCCGGCGAGTTCATCGCGGTGACGCGTCCGGCGGGGCCGCGGCTCGGATTTCAGAAGGTGCCCGATCCAACACCCGGAAAAAACCGGGTGCACCTGGACTTTTCGGCCGCCGACGTGGACGGTGAAGTGTCACGGCTGGCGGCCGCCGGAGCGACCGAGGTGCAGCGGCACCAATTCGGGGAGAACTTCCGGTGGGTGGTGATGGCCGATCCCGAGGGCAACGTCTTCTGCGTCGTCGGCCAGTAGCGCACCGCCCATCGACGGTCAGGCTGCGCGCGAAACGCCGAACAGCTCTCGACAGCGGTCAAACCCCTCAACCTGAACCTCGACATGGCGCTGGCGCAGCCAGTCGTCACGAGTCAACCGGAAGCGCACCCGCTGTGCCGCGGCGCCCTCTCGCGCCACTCGGTCGACGCCGTTTTCCCGGTAGCCCTGACGTCGGGATATCGCGATCGAGGCCGGATTGTCGGCGAACGCTGCCGAGGTAGCGGCCTGGGCTCCAAGCTCACAGAACACGAAATGCAATGCTGCCGCCCGCATCTCGGTGCCAAGGCCGTTTCCTTGGTGACACAGTCCCAGCCAGGATCCGGATTCGACTTCGCCGGCGATCGGGAAGTTGCTGGCGCGCAAGCCCTGCACACCGACGGCCCGACCCTCGACCACGACGGCCAGAGGCAGGGCCCAGTCATTGCGGCTGAATCCCGCCAGCTCCCGCCACAGGAAGGACAAGGTGTTGTACGGCAGCTCCGCCTGAGGGGCTCGGGTCCAGGGGACGGAAAACGGCATCCGGTCCGGCTCGTGCACGCCGTCCAGAATTGTGTCGATCAGCTGGTCGCACAGCTCTTCGGTGGGCAGTCGCAGCTGTAGGCGCGAGGTCGTGATTCGCAGATCGAACAGCGGCCAGTGACGAGACATAGCCCCATTATGTTGACCAGGCCGACCGCTGTCAGCCGGTTTTCCTGCCGCGGGTCTCCGGCGGGAGCGATGCGGCCCGGGACTCTAGACTGTCTGCGTGACGAGCGCTCGCAGCCACCAGACTGACACAGTCGCACATGCCGCCACCACCCCCGACCAGCCGCAACCGTTTCACGAGCTGGGCCTCAAAGACGACGAGTATCAGCGGATTCGTGACATCCTGGGCCGTCGGCCCACCGACACCGAGCTCGCCATGTACTCGGTGATGTGGAGCGAGCACTGCTCCTACAAGTCCTCCAAAGTCCATTTGCGCTATTTCGGCGAGACCACCACCGATGAAATGCGCGCCGGGATGCTGGCCGGGATCGGCGAGAACGCCGGCGTCGTCGACATCGGTGACGGGTGGGCCGTCACGTTCAAGGTGGAATCGCACAACCACCCCTCCTACGTCGAGCCCTACCAGGGTGCGGCCACGGGTGTCGGCGGCATCGTCCGCGACATCATGGCGATGGGTGCGCGGCCGATCGCGGTGATGGACCAACTGCGCTTCGGCGCCGCCGATGCCCCCGACACTCGCCGGGTGCTCGACGGTGTGGTCCGCGGTGTCGGCGGTTACGGCAACTCGCTGGGGTTGCCGAACATCGGCGGCGAGACGGTCTTCGACGCGTGCTATGCCGGTAACCCCTTGGTCAATGCGCTGTGCGTGGGCGTCTTGCGTCAAGAGGACTTGCACCTGGCGTTCGCCTCCGGCGCCGGAAACAAGATCATCCTGTTCGGCGCGAGGACCGGCCTGGACGGCATCGGCGGGGTGTCGGTGCTGGCCTCGGACACCTTCAGCTCCGATGGCGAGGGCGAGGGCGCGCGCAAGAAGTTGCCGTCGGTCCAGGTGGGCGACCCGTTCATGGAAAAGGTGCTCATCGAGTGCTGTCTCGAGCTCTACTCGGACGGACTGGTGATCGGCATCCAGGACCTCGGCGGCGCAGGGTTGTCTTGCGCCACATCGGAGTTGGCCTCCGCCGGGGATGGCGGCATGGCGATCAACCTGGAAACCGTCCCGCTGCGCGCCAAGGAAATGACGCCCGCCGAGGTACTCTGCAGCGAGTCGCAGGAACGGATGTGCGCGGTGGTGTCGCCGGAGAACGTGGACGCGTTCATGGCGGTGTGCCGCAAGTGGGACGTGCTGGCCACGGTTATCGGTGAGGTCACCGAGGGCGACCGGTTGCGCATCACCTGGCACGGCGAGAAGGTCGTGGACGTGCCACCGCGCACGGTGGCCCACGAGGGCCCGGTGTACCAGCGTCCGGTCGCCCGCCCCGACACCCAGGATGCGCTCAACGCCGATTCGTCGAAGAGCCTGCCCCGCCCGGCTACCGGCGACGAGCTGCGCGCGACTCTGCTTGCGCTGCTTGGCAGTCCGCACCTGTGCAGTCGCGCGTTCATCACCGAGCAGTACGACCGCTACGTGCGCGGCAACACGGTGCTCGCCGAACATGCGGACGGCGGCGTGCTGCGTATCGACGAGGCCACCGGTCGCGGTATCGCGTTGTCGACCGATGCTTCGGGGCGCTACACCCTGCTTGACCCCTACACCGGTGCCCAGCTGGCACTGGCCGAGGCCTACCGCAACGTCGCCGCGACCGGCGCGACCCCGGTGGCGGTGACCAACTGCCTCAACTTCGGCTCGCCCGAGGATCCCGGCGTGATGTGGCAGTTTGCCCAGGCGGTGCGCGGCTTGGCCGATGGTTGTGTGGCGCTGGGAATTCCGGTGACCGGCGGCAACGTCAGTTTCTATAACCAAACCGGGTCGACGGCGATCATGCCCACCCCGGTGGTCGGGGTGCTCGGCGTGATCGACGATGTCACTCGTCGCATCCCCACCGCGATGGGCGCTGAGCCCAGCGAAACCCTGATGCTGCTGGGCGATACCCGAGACGAGCTGGACGGCTCGATCTGGGCGCAAGTCACCGGCGAGCACCTGGGCGGCACGCCCCCCGCGGTCGATCTGGCGCGGGAGAAGCTGCTGGCTGACGTGCTGCGCGCGGCATCGCGGGACGGGCTGGTCTCCGCGGCGCACGACCTGTCCGAGGGCGGACTGGCCCAAGCCATCGTCGAATCGGCATTGGCGGGTGAAACCGGCTGCCGCATTGTGCTTCCCGACGACGCCGACCCGTTTGTCATGCTCTTTTCCGAATCGGCCGGCCGGGTGCTGGTGGCGGTGCCGCGCACCGAAGAGAGCCGGCTACGGGCCATGTGTGCAGCGCGAGGATTGCCCGCGGTGCGTATCGGGGTCGTCGACCAGGCATCCGATGACATCGAGGTGCAGGGCTTGTTCACGGTCTCGCTGGCCGAACTGCGCGCGACGTCTGAGGCGGTGCTGCCGAGATTTTTCGGGTAAGTCGGCTGCGCGCGCTGGCTCTGGCCGCCGGCTTGGTCGGCTGGAGCCTGGCCAGTCCGCGGCTGCCGGCGCGGTGGCGGGTGGCGCTGCAGGCCGTTTTGGGTGGCGTACTTGTGCTGGTGACCCGTGCACCACTGGGGCTTGCGCCGCCCCGGTTGTGGGCCGGGCTGCGACTGGGCGCGGTGGCCGCCGCCCCGGTGGCCACCGCGATCGCGGCGACGACTCCGGTGTCGATGGTGCGCCTGTCGATGTCCGAACGCGACCTGCCCGCATCGGTGCCGGGCTGGCTCGGGCTGCAGATTCCGTTCGGGACGGTCTGGGCCGAGGAGGCGGCGTTTCGTGCGGCATTGGCCACCATGGGCACCAGAGGTTTTGGTCACGTCGGTGGGCGGTTGCTACAGGCGGCCACCTTCGGTCTGTCCCACGTCGCCGATGCGCGCGCGACCGGTGCGCCGCCGGTGCCTACGGTGCTGGTCACCGGCCTGGCCGGCTGGCTATTCGGGCGGCTGGCAGAGCGCAGCGGCAGCCTGGCGGCACCGATGGTGCTGCACCTGGCGATCAACGAGGCCGGGGCGGTTGCGGCGCTGACGGTCCAGCGTCGCTGGATCAACGGTGCCGAAATCACGCCGCGGCGCCGCTATACTTGACACGCTGGCTTTTCGCAGCAAACGACTCGACCGAGAGGCTTGGCACCCCAGGTGCACAGACTTAGGGCCGCGGAGCATCCGCGGCCGGACTACGTTCTTCTGCATATCAGCGACACCCATCTTGTCGGAGGGGATGACCCTCTCTATGGCGCGGTAGACGCCGACAGCAGGCTGGCTGAACTACTTGAACAGCTCAAGCACTCAGGGGCGAGCCCTGATGCGGTCATTTTCACCGGCGACTTGGCCGATACCGGTGAAGCGGCGGCTTATCGCAAGCTGCGCGCGGTGGTCGAACCTTTCGCCGCCGAGTTGGACGCCGAACTGATCTGGGTGATGGGCAACCACGACGACAGGGCCGCCCTGCGCAGGTTCCTGCTGGACGAGGCCCCGTCGATGGCGCCGCTGGACCGGGTAACCATGATCGACGGCCTGCGGATCATCACGCTGGACACCTCGGTGCCCGGGCATCACTACGGCGAGGTCCGGGATTCCCAATTGAGATGGCTCGCTGAAGAGCTGAAGACCCCCGCACCGCACGGCACCATCCTGGCGCTGCATCATCCGCCGATTCCCAGCGTCCTGGACCTGGCCGTAACGGTGGAACTGCGCGACCAAGCCCGGCTGGGACGGGTGCTCGAGGGCAGCGATGTCCGGGCCATTCTGGCCGGCCACCTGCATTACTCGACCAACGCCACCTTCGTGGGGATCCCGGTCTCGGTGGCCTCGGCCACCTGCTACACCCAGGATCTTACCGTTGAGGTCGGGGGAACCCGGGGCCGAGACGCGGCGCAGGCCTGCAACCTGGTGCACGTGTACCCCGACACCGTGGTGCACTCGGTGATTCCGATCGGTACCGGCAAAACCGTGGGCACCTTCGTCTCGCCCGCGCAGGCGAAACGGCAGATTGCCGAAAGCGGGATGTTCATCGAGCCGTCACGGCGGGATTCGCTGTTCAGCCACCCTCCGATGGTGCTGACGCCATCGGTTCGGCCAAGTCCTGCGGATTGATATCTGCGGCAACCTTTTCCCATGGCGCGGGGATGGGGAAGTAGCGCTCCAGGAAATCGACCACGCGCTCCGCCCGCTCGGTGCCGCTGACTTCGGGGAAGCTGCCATCATTGAGGCAGAAGAAGTCATAGTTGCGGCGCCTGCGCAATTCGGGAAGTAGGCCGAGCCCGGCGCGGGTGGTGGTGTCCACATAGAGGACTTTGGCCTTCTCTTGCTGGACGGCCTTGCCGGTCATCAGTGCGTAGTAGTGGTACAGCGAATTCGTCACCGAGATGTCGGTGCCGGACCTGAAGGCGCTGGCCTGGGTGCGCGCGAATTCCTCCGGAAACTCCCGCTCCAACTCGACGAGCACGCTCTTGCGCAGTGGCACGGCGGTGTGCTCGAGGTGACGGGTGATCACCTGACCGAATCGGGCGAACAGCAGCTGGCGGTTCACCCGGGCCGCGTTTTCAAAGCCGCTGCGAGTCGGATCGTTTGCCCCGAGCCCGATCCGTGTGTTGGCCTCGATGAACCGGGTGACGCCGCCAGGGGAGAAGAACATGCTGGCGTTGAGTGGCCGGCCAAAGAACATGTCGTCATTGGAATACAGAAAGTGCTCGCTGAGATCGGGGATATGGTGCAGCTGACTCTCCACCGCGTGCGAGTTGTAGGTCGGCAATGCGGCCCGGTCGGAAAAGTGGTCCTCGGCGCGCACCACCGTGACGTTCGGGTGCTCAGCCAACCACGGGGGTGGGGTTGAATCCGTCGCGATGAAAATGCGACGGATCCACGGCGCGAACATGTTCACTGATCGCAGCGCGTATTTCAGCTCGTCGACCTGACGGATCCGCGCCTCGGCGTCGTCGCCTTCTCCCACCACATGCTGCGACATCTGTGCGGCGCGTCGGGCCCGGAATTCCGGGTCGCTGCCGTCCACCCAGGAAAACACCAGATCGATGTCGAACGTCACATCGCTGGCATGAGGTGTGAACATCCCATCCAGCGTTGGCCACTTGTATCCATATAGTTTGACCGACGAAGGCGAAAGTTCGTCGCGCGGCAGTATCTTGCGGGTGAGGGAGTTTTCTATCGGGCACCGGATGAGCGTTTCCTCGAAGACCCAGAATTGGATCTCGACACCAAACATTGCGCCATAACGAAATCCGCCCGGCGCAATCCGCCGGCGATACAAACGCAGAATTTGCGGATCGGCCACCCTGGAAAGATGGCCATTAGCCAGCAAGACGGGAGAAATTCCTTTCTCATCAATCGTTTTGGCGTACATCGGTTCGGTGGCACACGCCGCGGCGAGAGCGCGTTCGAGGGCGGGACGCAACTGTATGTCGACCGCAAGAATCGGACGGCCGCTGTGATTGCGAATCAGCAGGAATGGAATGCCGGCCCGGTTCAACGCCTTTCGCAGGAAGACGAGGTCCTCGATCTGTGCCTCTTGGGGAGTGAGGCTCGATTCCAGGCGGGCAATCTTGCCGCCCCGGGTAACGATGATGGGCGCCAGGCCGCGCGCGGCGGGCCGACTGCCGTCACGTGAAGGGATCTTGGGCATCGGAACACCGCCTTAGGTAAGAGTGATTTCGGCACCGCGAGGATCTCACACTTCCGGCGCCCCCGCAGTGCGAGAGAGCCCGGCGGCACCGAGCAGCTCCGGGTACCTTTAGCTGCGTCGACAAATACTGCGCCGCAGACGATTTAGCACTTTGCCGACATCCGCCGGACACCTCACCGTTTCCGGCATGACCTATGATGTTGGGTTCGTTGAGGCGTTGTTTCAGTGCGCCCGATCCGGCTGGTCGGCGACGACGCTGCCGTCGGGTTGCCGCAGCGGAGCCCGGCTGCCATCCGGATCGTCGAAACCCTGGGTCGCACAGGGATACGGCGGGTGTGCCGGGAGCGGGTCGATGAACATCGGATTGACCAGCCAGCGCCCGTCGGCGTCCGCGTAGGCGCGACACATCAGCTCGATCTTGTTGCGGTTGATCACCAGGCGCAACGCGGTGGCGTCGGTGAGGAACGTGGCGTCCCCGTTGGAGTCTCCGGCCGCGAACGATTGGCGGCGCTGTTCGGGGAGTTGGTCGAACGCGGCCGGCCCCGCAACCCCGAAAACCTGCTCGTTGACCCGGCACCGTTTGCCTTCGTTGAAGGGGATCGACGGCTCACCGCCGCACTGGGCCAGGCGCGCCGTGAGCACCTCGCCGTCGTGTTCGGTGCGAACACCCATCACGTGGTCGGCGGCGATACCCACGTCCGCCGCCCACACCCGCACCACCGGCTCGGCCGATGCGGAGATGATCCGCACATCGAATCCGTTGGCCTGCAAGGTTGCCACCAGGTCCCGCATCTGCGAGTAGTAACGCACCCAGGCGATCTGTTGAGTGCTGCCCACCGTCTGTTCGGCATTCTCGGCCGCGTCCAGGTTCTCCTGCCGGGCCGCGGTGACAAATCCGGTGATCTCTGCCTCGGTCCAGCCAGCCAATGACTGCGCGGCCCAGGCATCGGCGGGTTGCATGCGCCGATGGTTGAACCCGGCGAATGCGGCCGCCCCGGATCGGGTTTTTTCGCTCGTGTACACCGAAATCAGCTCGTTGGCGCATCCGGTTTCGGAGCCGGTCGGCAAGGGCTGGCCGGGCGCCGCGAGGCCGCCGGCGGGGTCAGATAAGGGCTGGTGCTGGTCCAGTCGCCGGCCGCGGGTTGACGCACCTTGGAATTGCGGATCATCCAGAACAATGTCGCGTTGCCGATGTCGTTTCGCACCATGGTGTTGTCCCAGTCGAACAACGCCACCGGAGCCCCGTCGGCCACCGAACCGGACTTGCCGCAGCTGCCGAGCCGGCCGATCATCTCGTTGATCCGGTCCCGATTGTCGCCGTACCATCCGGGATCGGCGGCCAGCGTCCGGCAGGCAGTCCCGGTCGAGCTGGTCGAAGCGGTGCCCGAATGATCGCCGCCGCCGCTACAACCGGCCAGCCCCAGCATCGCCGCAGCAGCAAGTACCCGCACAGGCCAAAGTCTCATCGCTCGTCTCTCGCACGGTGGGTTTCGGTGATCGCAACATTAGGGGTTAATGGTGTTCTCACCGAACTGACGTCCCCAGACATATTCGTTGAGCAGGGGCTGTCCGATCTCGAGATGGTTGTAGGGCGCCATGTTCGCGCCGACGTCCATCACCAGATACGGAGCGGGCCACAAGTCGCGGGTGATCGTCTGCCAGCACCCGGGTCGCCCGCCGGGGCCGCCCCGCGCATTCACCCGCGGCAGATTCTCCGGATAGATATACGGATTCGGCGCACCCGATATGGCGCCCGATGAGGCTGCTCCCAGCGAGTAGCCGTTGAAGCCCAGCGCGTTGCGGATCCGGGGGGCGACCTCGTCGTAGTTGCGGATGGTGCAGAAGATCTCCGGGCTGTACTCGTCGAGCAGCTGGCCGGTGGGCACCAGATCGGCGGCGCCGCGGGTCAGGTAGGGGCCGCCCCGCTCGAACACCTCCGAGCCGTTGTTGGCCAAACCGACCGATGCCAGTAACGCCGCATCCAAATCGCTACGTCGTTGGTTGACCGTGCGCGCGACGGTCACCGCGGAGTCGACGGCATACCAAAGGTCCGCTGAGGCGTCGGCATAAATGTCACCCAGCGCCGCCAGCCCCCTGATGTCGCGGTGCGCCTGCGGCATCAGGGGGTTCACGTCATCGAGGATGGCGTTGCCGTTGACCAGTGCGGTGCCCAACCGATCGCCCAGGCCGCTCAGGGCCTGCGCGGCCGCGCTCAGCGTCAGGTTGAGCTTGACCGGATCGACTTTCTCGCTGATCGCCGTCACATTCTCGAACAGCGTGTTGAATTCCGTGGTCACCGAGGTCGCGTAGATCACACGGGCCGGCGTGATGTGTTGCGGTGCCGGGTCTGTTGGCGAGGTCAGGGACACATATTTGTTGCCGAAAACGGTCGTCGCCTTGATGGTTGCCGACACATTCGCCGGAATTGACCCGATGTACTTCGGCGTGACGTCTAACGCGAATCTGGCCGCTGGCGCGCCGTCATGGGTGACCTCGGTGATGCTGGACACCCGGCCGATCTGCACACCGTTGAACGTGACCATCGCGCCCGGATCGGTTACCAAACCGGCCCGCGGAGCAATCATGGTCAATCGAGTCTTGGGGATGAACGTCCCACGAAACTGCCAGTACAGCATCGCACCGAAGAACACCAAGACCGTCAGGGCCGCTAGACCGATGATCTTGTAGGGCGGCCGCGATCGCGGGTCCATGATTCTGAGACCCTAAGGTATGGCCGCCCGCGATAGAACCGATCCGGCAAAGACCCGCCAGATTGTCTTGGAGATTGCGGACTGGCTGCGCGACGAATCCCATCCAGCGCCGGGCCGCACCGCGCTGGCAACGGCGGTTCGGCTCACCGCGCGCACGCTGGGTGCGGTGGCACCCGGCGCGGCCGTCGAAGTCCGGATCCCACCATTTGTCGCCGTGCAGTGCATTCCCGGGCCCAGACACACCCGCGGCACTCCGCCCAATGTCGTCGAAACCGATCCGCGCACGTGGTTGTTGGTGGCCACGGGGCTGTTGAGGTTGTCCGAGGCGACGGCGACCGGCGCGTTGACTTTGTCCGGTTCGCGGGCAGATGAAATCGGACACTGGCTGCCGCTGATTGATCTCGGCTGAATTTTATGTCCTGGCCTGTGATTATTGTTCAACGCGGAAGATGGCCAAAAGGAAAACGCAGGTTTGATTCGGCCCCACGGCCATGGTGGCCGTAGACTCTTACTCGTCACCAACCGCGCCCCAGGGAGTCGCCAAACCGTGACCGCACAGCAGTCCGAAGAAGACTTCAACGCGCCTCGTGAAGAATGCGGTGTATTCGGGGTCTGGGCCCCGGGCGAAGATGTTGCCAAACTCAGCTACTACGGCCTTTACGCGCTGCAGCATCGCGGCCAGGAGGCGGCAGGCATTGCCGTCGCCGACGGCTCGCAAGTGCTGGTCTTCAAGGACCTCGGCCTGGTCAGTCAGGTATTCGACGAGCAGACGCTGGCAGCCATGCAGGGGCATGTCGCCATCGGGCACTGCCGCTATTCGACCACCGGCGACACGACCTGGGAAAACGCCCAGCCCGTCTTCCGCAATACCGCTGCGGGCACCGGAGTTGCATTGGGTCACAACGGCAATCTCGTCAACGCGGCCGCCCTTGCGGCGCGCGCCCGGGACGAGGGACTGATCGGAAACCGATCCTCGGCGTCCGCCACGACGGACTCGGACATCCTGGGCGCACTGCTGGCCCACGGCGCCGCCGATTCCAGTCTGGAGCAGGCCGCCCTGGAGCTGTTGCCGACGGTGCTTGGTGCCTTTTGTCTGACCTTCATGGACGAAAACACGCTGTATGCCTGCCGCGACCCGCACGGGGTGCGGCCGTTGTCGCTGGGCCGGCTCGATCGTGGCTGGGTGGTGGCATCGGAAACGGCCGCGCTCGACATCGTCGGTGCGTCGTTCGTGCGTGACATTGAACCGGGCGAGCTGCTGGCAATCGATGCCGACGGGGTGCGGTCCACCCGCTTCGCTAACCCCACCCCCAAGGGTTGCGTCTTCGAGTACGTCTACCTGGCACGCCCGGACAGCATGCTCAACGGCCGGTCCGTGCACGCCGCCCGGGCGGCGATCGGTCGTCGGCTGGCCCAGGAGCGCGGGGTCGAGGCCGATTTGGTGATCGGCGTGCCGGAGTCGGGTACCCCTGCCGCGGTTGGTTATGCGCAGGAATCCGGCATCCCCTATGGACAAGGGCTGATGAAGAACGCCTATGTCGGGCGGACGTTCATCCAGCCGTCACAGACGATCCGCCAGCTCGGTATCCGGTTGAAGCTCAACCCGCTCAAAGAGGTGATCCGCGGCAAGCGCCTGATCGTCGTCGACGACTCCATCGTGCGGGGAAACACGCAGCGGGCCCTGGTGCGGATGTTGCGTGAGGCCGGTGCCGTCGAAGTGCATGTGCGAATCGCCTCGCCGCCGGTGAAGTGGCCCTGTTTTTACGGTATCGACTTTCCCTCGCCGGCCGAACTGATCGCCAACGCCGTCGAGGACGAAAACGAGATGCTCGAAGCCGTGCGTCACGTGATCAACGCCGACACGCTGGGCTACATCTCGCTGCGGGGATTGGTAGCGGCCACCGAGCAACCGATCTCCCGGCTGTGCACCGCCTGTTTCGATGGCAAGTACCCGATCGAGCTGCCCGGCGAGACCGCCCTGGGCAAGAACGTCATCGAGCACATGCTCGCCAACGCGGCGCGCGGAGCCGAGCTGGGCGACGTTGCGACCGACGAAGTACCCATCGGGCACTGAGATGTGCGCGGCGCGAGAGTTGCCGATACCGGCGGTGAGCGCCGCCCGGTAGCCTTTATCGCGATGACGGATCCCGAAAAAAGTCCAGAAAGCTCCGGAAGAGGCCCAGCCAGCCAAGGCGTCACGTACGCGGCGGCAGGTGTGGACATCGAAGCCGGCGACCGAGCCGTGGAGTTGTTCAAGCCGTTGGCAACCCGGGCCACCAGACCCGAGGTGCGCGGCGGGCTCGGCGGATTTGCCGGATTGTTCGCCCTGCGCAACGACTACCGCGAACCGGTGCTGGCCGCCTCCACCGACGGGGTCGGCACCAAGCTGGCGGTCGCGCAGGCGATGGACAAGCACGACACTGTCGGTCTTGACCTGGTCGCGATGGTGGTCGATGACCTGGTGGTGTGTGGCGCGGAGCCACTGTTCCTGCAGGACTACATCGCGGTCGGCCGGACCGTGCCGGAACGGGTCAGCGCGATCGTCAGCGGCATCGCTGAGGGTTGTGTCCGCGCTGGCTGCGCCCTGCTGGGGGGTGAGACCGCTGAACATCCCGGGCTGATGGCACCCGACCATTACGACATCTCGGCCACCGGGGTGGGTGTGGTCGAAGCCGACGACGTGCTGGGGCCGGAACGCGTCAAACCCGGCGACGTCATCATCGCGATGGGCTCGTCGGGGCTGCATTCCAACGGTTACTCGCTGGCCCGCAACGTCCTGCTGGAGATCGACCGGATGAATCTGGCCGGTTATGTGGAGGAGTTCGGCCGCACGTTGGGTGAAGAGCTATTGGAGCCCACCCGGATCTATGCCAAGGACTGTCTGGCGCTCACCGCTGAGACGCATGTCCGAACGTTCTGTCACGTCACGGGTGGCGGGTTGGCCGGCAACCTGGAGCGGGTAATCCCGCATGGGCTGGTCGCCGAGATCGACCGCGGCACCTGGACACCCGCGCCGGTGTTCGCGATGATTGCCCAGCGCGGCCGGGTGGTGCGCGAGGAGATGGAAAAGACCTTCAACATGGGCGTCGGCATGATCGCCGTCGTAGCCCCTGAAGACACCGACCGGGCGCTGGCCATACTGACCGCGCGCCACCTGGACTGCTGGGTGCTGGGCACCGTCTGCAAGGGTGGCAAAGAGGGTCCACGTGCCACGCTGGTGGGCCAGCACCCGCGATTCTAGAAACCACAAGCCCTAGGGTTCGGTCGCCACCGGCGTAGCCGGTGGCGACCGAACCCTAGGGTTGGAATGTCAGCGGGAAAGCGACCTGTGCGCCTAGCGGCGCCAGCTCTCCTCGTCGTCCCCCGAGTCTTCGGTGTCGTCCACTTGGTCGGATGTGTCGGGACTTGCACCCGACAGCTCGCGCTGAAGGCGCTGGAAGTCGGTCTGCGGGGAGCTGTATTTCAGTTCTCGAGCAACCTTGGTCTGCTTTGCCTTAGCCCGGCCGCGGCCCATGGGGGAACCCCCTCGCGAAATAACGGAGCGGCCTAACAAGTAGGCGGCTCCGATCTCTTAGTGTCGTTATTGTCCTGCGGACAGCTTACCGTGCCGCGCGAGCGCGCGTGGGGCACCCTGCCAGCGGGCCCGGCCAGAATGGCGGACGTCACAGGGAATCATCGCGCACTGCCCCGTAATCGGTCCAGAGCCAGCCTTCCGGCGCCCACTTCGTCCGCCGGTGGCAGAGACTGCGCATCGATCAATGCCGGGATGGTGGCTTCGGCGCCGGTCATCAGCGCGGTGTCGGCGGGCAGCCCCCGCTTGACCAAGGCCAAGGCAACCGGTCCGAGGTCCACGTGATCGACCACCGTTCCTACCCGTCCTACCGAACGCCCGCCGGCTAACACCGAGTCGCCGGTGGACGGTCGGTCCGTGGAACCGTCCAGATGGAGCAGGACCAGCATCCTGGGCGGTTTACCCAGGTTGTGTACCCGCGCGACCGTCTCCTGGCCCCGATAGCAGCCCTTGTCCAGGTGCACGGCTCCGATGCCGGGGCCGCCGATCCAGCCGACCTCATGGGGAATCGTGCGTTCATCGGTGTCGACGCCCAGCCGCGGGCGCTTGGCCGCCACCCGATGCGCCTCGTAGGTCCAGATGCCGGCCGGTCGGACCCCCGCCTGCGTCAGGCGGTGCTTCCAGTCGGCGGTGTCGCCACTCGGCACCAGCAGATCCAGTTCGATCTGGCCGGCGCTCGACGGCATCCGGCGGGCGAAGCCGCGGCCTGGCAACGGGACCGCCATCAGGTCCGCGGGCAGCGCATCGAGACCGAGTGCGTCGAGCACCGCTTGGTCGGACAACTGCGGCCCGATCAACGACAGCACCGCCAGGTCTGCGGTGTCGGGGGTCACCTCCGCCCAGAACACCATTTTGCGCAGGTAGTTCAACAGCGGTTCGCCGCGCCAGGGTTCGGTATCCAGATAGGTGGTTGCGCCCAACTCGGTCTGGATCCAGTGGTCTTCGACTCGGCCCTGTCCGTCCAGGCTCATATTCTGGGTGCTGGCCCCCTCGGGTAGCTCGCTGACGTGCTGCGTGGAGATGTTGTGCAGCCAGCTCTGGCGGTCTTTTCCGGTGAGGATGAGCACGGCTCGATGCGAGCGGTCCACCAGCACGGCGCCGGTTTCGGCGGCGCGCTGTTCGCCGAGCGGATCGCCGTAGTGCCAGATTGCGCCGGCGTCGGGACCAGGATCAGGAGCGGGAACTGCGGACACACCACAACTCTACGGAGCGGCCTAGATCGGAAAAAGCATGGCCAAGAACAAGACAGCCATCCCGCCGGCCATCATCGCCTGAACCGAGTCGCCCAGCCAGCTGTACCGTGGCGCGCCCCGCCGCCGGTCGGACAGGCGCCGCAATATCCAGAACGCCCCCGCGCCCGCGAAGCCGACGGTACCCAGCCAATTGGCCGCGCTGAACCAGATCGGTGCCCCGCTGGTAGCCGGCATGTTCATCGCGGTCATGGCTGTGCCCGGCATTGACATGACGGCGTACATCCAGGCTGTCGCCAGCATCATGATCGCGTGATAGCCATACCGCACCCGTACCGCGGTCGTTGGGGCTGCGCGCAGTGCCATCACCGCGAACCACACGGTCGCCAGCAGGAAAAACGTGACAGGCCCCGTGGTCGGCAGCCGGGTGGCCCAGGGCCAGGCCATGGTTGCCATCGCAACGGCCATCGCGAAGTGCAGCCCATGACCGACGACCAGCGTCCACGGCCGGCGCACGGTGATGATCGGCAGGCCGCATTCGGCCGCGGACAGCGCGAACAACGCGGTCACCACCCAACGCAGCGTCAGGTCGTGAATCATGCGGTGATTCGGGATCGGTGGGGATGCAAGTCGCCGTCACACGTCGCGGCCGAAGCGGCGCAACCGCAGCGAATTGGTCACCACGCTGACCGAGGACAACCCCATTGCGGCGCCGGCCACGACGGGATTCAGTACGCCGAGTGCGGCAAGTGGGATCGCGGCGGTGTTGTAGCCGAAAGCCCAGCCCAGGTTCTGGTAGATCGTGCGCAGTGTGCGCCGCGACAGCTCAATCGCTCATACGACACCGTCGAGGCGCCCCGACATCAGGGTGATGTCGGAGGCTTCAATGGCCACATCGGTGCCGGTGCCGATGGCAATGCCCAGATCGGCCTGCACCAGGGCGGGGGCGTCGTTGACGCCGTCACCGACCATCGCGACGATGCGGCCCTCGTCCTGCAGTCGCCGAACCTCGTTGACTTTGTCCGCCGGCAACACCTCGGCGAGCACCCGGTCGATGCCCACCTGAGCCGCGATCGCGGCGGCCGTGCGGGCGTTGTCGCCGGTGATCAGCGCAACCTGCAGGCACATGGCGTGCAGCTGGCGGACCATGTCGGCGGCGTCGTCCTTGACGGTGTCGGCCACCGCGAGCACACCCACAACCTGGCCATCTTGGCCGACATACACCGCGGTGCGGCCGCGCTCTTCCAGGTCCGCGGCCGCCACGGCCAGCTGCTCGGGCAGCCGCAGGTGTTGCTCGTCGACCAGCTTGCGCCGCCCGAACAGCACGGACTTACCGCCAACCTCGCCTCGGACCCCATGCCCGGCCAGGTTGGTGAACTCGGTGGCGGGCGGAACCTCCAACTCCCGCTCACGTGCGCCGGCGACGATCGCGGCCCCGATGGGGTGTTCGGAACCCGACTCCACCGCGGCGGCGATGCGCAACACCGCATCCGGTTGGCGCCGCTTTCCGGCGATGACATCGGTGAGCTCCATCTGGGCCCGGGTGAGGGTTCCGGTCTTGTCGAACACGACGGTGTCGATCTTTTTCGAAGCCTCCAGGACCTCGCCGCCTTTGACCAGGATCCCCATGTCCGCACCCCGGCCGGTGCCGACAATGATCGCCGTGGGCGTGGCCAGGCCCAGCGCGCACGGACAGGCGATGATCAGCACCGAGACGGCCGCGGTCATGCCGGCCACCGGGTTGGCGGCGAGCAGCGTCCACCCGGCAAAGGTTGCGGCGGCAATGCCGACGACCACCGGCACGAATACCGCCGAGACCCGATCGGCCAACCGCTGCACGGGGGCCTTGCCGTTTTGCGCCTCCTCGACCAAGCGCACAATCTGCGCGAGCGCGGTATCGGCGCCGACAGCGGTGGCGCGCACGGTCAGCAGCCCATCGGTGTTGACGGTGGCGCCGGCAACCCGGTCGCCGACTCCCTTTTCGACCGGAACGGATTCGCCGGTCAGCATCGACTCGTCGACGGCTGCCCGCCCGTCGATCACCTCTCCGTCGACCGGGATCTTCTCCCCGGGCCGGACCCGCACCAGGTCTCCGACTTGCACCCGGTCAACCGGCACGAGGTGTTCCTCGCTGTCCACGATCAGCCGGGCCTCTTTGGCGCCCATCTCGAGCAGCTTGCTGATCGCCTCCCGGGTCTTGCCGTGGGCGGTGGCCTCGAAATAGCGGCCCAACACGACGAACGCGATGATCAGCGCCGCGGTGTCAAAGAACAGCGGGCCACCGGCGAACAGCTGATAGGTGGAGTAGATGAACGCGGTCAGCGTGCCCAACGAAATCAGCGTGTTCATGTTCGCCGAGCGGGCCCGCGCTTGCTGCACCGTCCCCACCAGGAACGGCCACCCGGCGATGAATTGCACGGGTATGGTCGCGGCGAACGCCAGCCATCCCGCCCACGGGTATGCGCCGAAGAACATCGTCAAGCCAGAGGCCAGCAGACCCAACGGCCACGCCAACCAGGCCCGCCGCGACCAGAAGCGAATTTCGCTCCGGGCCTGCTCACTCGGCGACAGCTGAGTCGCGGTGTCCTGCTCCGGCGAGTAGCCGATGCGATCCAACGCCGCGCGCAGTCGCGCGATCTCCGGCGGGGGATCGTCGTCGTTGTCGTCGGTGCGCATACCCAGCAGCGCTCGTGCCAGCCCGCCGATGACCCTGCCCACGACGCCGCCGTCGGCGACGCTGGCCGCACGGGCGGTGGGCGCGGGCGCCGATGCGTCACCCGCGTGCTCGGCCTCGGCGATCGCCGACACGATGGCGGCGGTGTCGCAGTGGGCGGGTGAGTACCAGATCACCACCGATGCCGTTCGCGGATAGGCGCGGACCGCACGCACACCGCCGACCCTGCCCACCGACTCCTCGATCGCGGCAGCCCGGGTGGCGTCGATCGCAAACCCATTGGCATGCACCCGCATCCGTCCGGCCGCCGCGGACACCACGGTGACCGTGGCATCGGCGGTGCAGGCCAGCTCAGTGGCAAGCATTGTTGGCCTTGGTGACGATGCTCGGCGGCGTGTCCTTGGCCGGTGGTGGCGCAACTTCGGCGCCCACCCGCTCGACCGCTTCGGCCAGCACATCGGCAGCCGCCAGGCGATCCCGCTCGGTTGCCTGTTTGGTCCTGCGTTCGGTGGTACGCGCGGTCCGCAGGCCCCAGGCCGTCGCCGTCACCGTTGCCGACCGCCACGGAGCTTTCGCCAGCGCTTCGTAGGTCGCGACACCCACCACGCCGGTCACCACCGAGTGCACCGCCTTCGTCCACAGTCCATGCCACAGCGTCATCTCGCGCTCCCTTCCCTTCTTGCCTCGTCACAAGTTGCGGACAGGCGCCGGGCCTGGCAGCCACAGCTAGGTGCGAACCGCGGCGATCCCTCCGGGGACCGTCATGGCCGGCTCTGCACCGGTTGGTCGTCGCGGGGTTCGCAGACGACGCCGCCGCCCAGCTGCGCCTGTGGGCCCGTCAGAGCGGGCGTGAACTTCACCGCGTCGATCAGCTCGTCAATGGCTGCCTGGCCGCGCCCATCAAGCACCGCCGCGGAAAAGCAGGTCTCCAGGTGGTTGTGCAGCATCACCCGATTTGCCCGTTCCAGCGAGGACTGAACCGCGGAGAGCTGCTTCATGACGTCCACGCAGTAGGCATCGGATTCCAGCATCCGAATGATCCCGTCGAGGTGCCCTCGAGCCGTCTTCAGCCGGTTCAGCGCCGCACGTTTCTTGTCGGTCAGCTCGTGGCTCATGGCCGGTACCAGTTCCGCACGATTCCAGCATACTCCACCCCACCCGGGGTGGATTAGGCGCGATTGGTGGGCCGTCCGCTGGCGTCAGGCACTGCCGCGAGTACGCCCGCCGCGGGCCACTAGGCTGCTGGGACATGACAGGGCAGACGGGTGTTGTCGTCACGCTTGATGGGGAGATTCCCGAGCCCGGGACCCCGTTACTGCACGCCGATGATCTTGCGGCGGTCCGGGGCGACGGCGTGTTCGAGACCCTGCTGGTGCGCGACGGTGCGCCGTGTCTGGTCGAGCCGCATCTACAACGCCTGACCACCTCCGCTCGATTGATGGATCTGCCCGCACCCGATCTCGCGCGCTGGCGGCACGCGATCGACGTGGCGGCCCGGCGCTGGGTGGCATCCACCGGTGCCGAGGGATCGCTGCGCCTGATCTACAGCCGCGGCCGGGAGAGCGGTTCGGCGCCCACCGCGTACGTGATGGTCAACCCCGTACCCGAGCGCGTTGCGGCGGTCCGGCGCGACGGCGTCGCCGCGATCACGCTGGACCGCGGATTGCCGGCCGTCGGCGCCGACGCGATGCCCTGGCTGCTGGCCGGGGCGAAGACGCTGTCCTACGCGGTCAACATGGCTGCCCTGCGTCATGCGGCCAACCAGGGCGCCGGAGACGTCATCTTCGTCAGTTCGGACGGTTACGTCCTGGAGGGGCCGCGCTCGACGGTGGTCATCGCCACCGACTGCGACGGCGGGGCCGGCGCAAATCCGTGCCTGCTCACACCCCCGCCGTGGTACCCGATCCTGCGCGGCACCACGCAACAGGCTCTGTTTGAAGTCGCCCGCGCCAAGGGCTACGACTGCGACTATCGGGCACTGCGCGTCAACGATCTCGCTGACGCACACGGAATTTGGTTGGTGTCGAGCATGACCCTGGCCGCCCGCGTGCACACCCTCAACGGTCGGCGGTTGCCCCGTTCCCCGATCTCCGAGGCATTCTCCGAACTGGTTGACGCCGCCGTCGTCAGCGACCGCTGAAGCCAGAAAATCTGTTGTGGGCACGCCGATGCGGGGGTACGGTCGGCCGTACACAGGGAAGGAGGTGGTCCGCGAATTGAGTACTTCATGGACATGTGAGGTGGCTACGCGCTAGCTGCATTGGCTCGGAAGAGCTGGCGTTACGCGCGCTGGCGAATCCCCCCGTAGCCACCCGGCCCCCGAGCTTTCGGTCTGTCCAACCGGAACTTCGCTCGGGGGCCGCTCCATTTCCGCAGAAACCCAACCGCTCGAGCTGCCGGGCTATCCGCGCTCGCTGGTCCGCGCCGCCGGATCGAACTCGCGGTACCGACGTGCGAACTCGTCGCGGGGAACCGGCCACTGTTCGCCGTCGCCGTCGCGCACCACCCAGTCGCCGTCGGCCGCGGTAGCCGGACCTTCCGGGGTGCTGATCGCCTCCCCGGCGTGCGCCGGGCGGGCTTGCACCGGCCCCTTGCGACGCCACTGTCCGTCGCCATTTTGTTCGTAGCTGGCCCGGAAAACATCGTCGCGCACCGACCACGTCTTCCCATCCGCCGCAACGGCCCAGTCGCCGGCGTCGGCGTGCCTGGTGCGCCCCGAATCCGACGTCCATGCCCAGGGCGCGTTTCGTTGTTGCGCGCTGACGGTTCCGACCCGGGTGAACGGTCGCCACAACGGACGTGACCGGTAGCCGAGCCGGCGCAGGCTCCACAGGGTGTCCGCCAAGCTGGCCAACGCGGCGTTGAGCAGATCCGGATCGCTTTCGACGACCGCCCAGTCGACGAGCCTGTCGTGGAGCTTGCGGGCGTCGTCGCGGGCTGCGCCGTAGCTCCAGCCGTTGCGCCGGTAGTAACGACACCAGTCTTCGTGTTCTGCCCGCGCCATGCTCAGCGCCGCATGGCGGTCAAAGCCCATCAGCGAAAGCTGTTCCAGTAGCGGTGATTCGGCCATCTCTTGGCTGGACAGTGGTTTGGCCGGGTTGCCCCAGGTGTTCCAGGTATGTCCGGCGATCTGTTTGACCATCCACAACGCATTGCGTACCCGGCGCCGGGTGGACTCACGATAGAACTCGTTGAGCTCGGCCCACGGCACCGTGGCGGGTGAGCGCGATTTCGTCGGGCCGATCCCCGCGACCTTGTGTTCATGGATCAGCCGTGCCGCCCGGTCCCAAACGTCTTGGATCCTTCCCTCCCGGGTGTCGAGCACCAGGGAGTAGGACTGTAGCAATCCGACGACCTGGATCGAGTCGTCGGTGATGTTGGTGCCGAGGTCCGAGGCGTACACGGGCATCTCGGGAAAGCGGGCGGCCAGCCTGGTCCCGCGGGTCGCGGCGTCGGGACCGGCCAGAATCACCCCGCAGTTGGTGGGGTCGGCGTCGGAGATCAACCGCCACATGGTCGGCACCGTGGGCGCCGCCGAAACCGCAGTGACTGCCGGTCCGGTCGATGATGCGAATCCGGCTTGTTGACGGTAAAACTCGTGATCGCGCACGTAATCCTCGGCGTCCGTCTCGACCAGGGTAAGAGCTGGCAGCGGGGGCGCGCCGGGTGCGGTGTAGAAGTCACGCTCCAGGGCGCGGCGGGTCAGCTCGGCGCACAGCGCCAGGGTCAACTGTGAAGAGCCGCAGACGAATACGCGCGTGATCCGGCCGGTCGCCATGACCCCGTCGAGCAGCCGGATGGCCGTCACCTCGTACTTGCCGACCACATCGGCCGCCCATCGGGTATCGGATCCGCCGAATTGCTTGGCGCGCCAGGATTCGGCCAGCCATGGGTCATCGATACGCACGATGAGCGGCAACCGTTGCTTGTTGCCAAGCTGGGAGACTCGGCGACCGATCACATCGAGCCAGAGCAGGTTGGTCGACGGGTCGGGCGACATCAGACAAAGCCGCCCCAGGTGGCGCCACAGGCGCAACGAAGCCAGCGAGGACGGCGCGTTGAAGTCCACCAGCACGACGCGGGCGCCCTGCCGGCGAGCCCGTTGCACGTGTTCGTTGTCGGCGTCGGTGATCAGCACCAGGGTGCCGTGACGGTCCAGCGCCCGCGCCACACCGCTGAGCATGGGTTGGGTGTCGTCGTCGCCCCCCACGATCACGGTGACCGAATCGGCGAGGTTGGCCCGCAACCGGTCCACCTGGGAACGGAAGATGCCGACCACCACACCGCCCAGGCCAGTAAAGATCGCCGAGAGTGCGGCGAACCGGGCCAATTCGAGTGCGACCGGGGTGGGATTGGGGCAGGTGCGTCCGCTCAGCGAGGTATCACCGACACCGCCTTTGACCAATTGGGCGGTCCACATTAGCGGGGTGAAGACGGCCGGATGGTTGTCGTCGTGGCAGCTCCAATACGCGCTGAGTCCCAGCACGGCGCTTGCCGAAACGAGCAGCGCGATGACGGTGAACGACACCCCCACCAGCCGGTGGCTGGGACTGGACCGGAAGGTCAGCACGCTGACCGCTCCCAGCACACCCACCACGATTGCGATGGTCGCCATCGATCCCGGCCGGCCGAACCAGCTCACCGGACTCGGCACCTGGTCCAGGATGGCGGGCTGTAACGCGACAGCGGCCAGATAGCCGATCAGGAGCAGACCGACCAGCGAGAGGACCCAACGTGCCAGCGGCGCGGCCTTCCTGCTGCGCAACATCGGCCGGCTCCCTTCGCGGCTGAGCGGCTGCTTGAAACGTGGAACAAGTACACGCAGAACCGTCGGCGAAAGGCAATAAGAAACTAGAGGTGGGGGTTGGTTTTGCCGGGCCGGCGCCGGGCGCTACTAGCCGGCGTAGCGCGACAGGCGGGCCGAAAGGTGCGGCACCAAGCCGCCGTCGGCGTCCACTCGTTCCTCGACATAGGCGAGGTCGCCGCCTTCGATGATGCCGTAGAGCCGCTTGGCGCCGCCGACCAGCACGCCGGACCGGCTTCGGGCGAGCGCGTCGGTGACCAGCTCCCAAGATGACTGGGTGAGCGGGCGGCCGTAGAACAGTTCCACGTAACCGGCCGAATGCGCCAACAGCAGCTCGATGGCCTGCGATTCGCTCGGATCGTCCTCGGGGTCGCTGACGAAGCGCCAGAAGCCGGTCTCACGCAGGCCCGGCTCCTCGTACTGCCCGTCCTCGTCGAGGCGCCATGACCGGGCTTCCCAATTCAGATAGTCGCCACCATCGTGGGAAACCACGATCTGCTGGCCGAACCGGTAGTCGCCGTGGGGTCCGCGGCCCTCGCCCTCACCACGCCACACTCCGACCAGCGGCAGCAGCGCCAGCAGCGCGTCGTGCAGGTTGGCGCCGTGCCGCAGGTTTGCGGTGTCGGCGGGTAGCGGTAGGTCGTCGAACGTAGGGATATTGCGGGCGGCGGTCAACTTGGCGCGTTCGGCCGCAGCGGCGACGGCGCGATCACCCGAGCCCGCTACTGCATCCGGTCCGTCCTGGCTCGCGTCAGACGTCACGACTCGTCAGTGATAAGCCGATACAGCGCATAAAGCGCGAACCAGGAGATGACCACGGTCGCAAGGACCAGCAAGATCTCGTAGAACAGCACCACGCCGATGATTCTATTCGGCCATGCGGGTCGGCGAGTGTCGGAGGGTCCGGGGACCCTCAGGCGATCTTGACATCTACCTCGTGGATGCCCGCCCCCGACGGTCTGACCACGGCGTCACCGTTTCCGGCCTTGGACAGGGCGCGCACGGTCCACGATCCCGGCGCGGCGAAAAACCGGAAGTCGCCGGTCGCCGATGCCACGACCTCGGCGGTGAACTCGTCGGAGGAGTCCAGCAGCCGCACGAACGCGCCGCCAATGGTCTGCCCGTCTCGGTCCACGACGCGACCGGTGATCACCGTTTCCTTTTCCAGGTCGACGCTGGCGGGCAACGTCAGTCCTTGCTTGGGCGCAGTGCACATATCAATTTCCCAACTCGATCGGGGCGCCCACCAGGGAGCCGTATTCCGTCCAACTGCCGTCGTAGTTCTTCACGTTCTTGTGCCCGAGCAGTTCGTGTAAGACGAACCAGGTGTGTGAGGACCGTTCCCCGATGCGGCAGTACGCAATGGTTTCCTTGGCACCGTCGAGACCGGCATCGGCGTAGAGCTTGGCCAGCTGCTCATCGGTTTTGAAGGTGCCGTCCTCGTTGGCGGTCCTGCTCCAGGGCACGTTGATGGCGCCGGGAACGTGGCCGGGCCGCTGACTCTGCTCCTGGGGCAGGTGCGCGGGCGCGAGAATCTTGCCGGAGAATTCGTCGGGGGATCGCACGTCCACCAGGTTCTTGACGTGGATGGCCGCGATCACCTCGTCGCGGAATGCCCGGATCGAATTGTCCGGTGCCACCGCGGTGTAGGAGGTTGCCGGCCGGCTCACGGCGTCGGTGGACAACGGGCGCCCGTCGAGCTCCCACTTCTTGCGGCCGCCGTCGAGAAGCTTGACGTTCTGGTGTCGGTACAGCTTGAAGTACCAGTAGGCGTACGCGGCGAACCAGTTGTTGTTGCCGCCGTAGAGGACCACGGTGTCGTCGTTGGAGATGCCGCGGTCGGAGAGCAGTTTGGAGAACTGCTGGGCGTCGACGAAGTCGCGCTTGATCGGATCCTGCAGGTCGGTGCGCCAGTCCAGCTTGATGGCACCGGCGATGTGGCCGTAATCGTATGCGCTGGCGTCCTCGTCGACTTCGACGAAGACGACGTTGGCGGCCCCGGAGTTTCCGAGATTGCTTTCAGCCCAGTCGGCGGAGACCAGGACGTCGGTGCGTGCCATGGTGTCGGTCCTTTCAGGTTCTTCAGGTGAACAGCAGTTAGGCGGGGTGGGGATCGCGTCGCAGGCGTGCGGCCAGCGGGTAGAGCTCACAGCCCAGACAGATGCCGAAGGCCGCATTCAGGAAGGCGGCCACCAGTGCCAGTGCGGTCGCGACCGCGCCGACCAGGAACGGGCCGAGGGCAAAGCCGGCGACGCCGCAGACCGCGAACACCAGCCCGACGAGCTGGGCGAACTTCAGCGGGGGGACCGGCTCACGCTCCCGAACCGCCGCGATGCGAGGTGCGACGAACGCCGAAAACAGCACTCCATATGGGTGCCGGCGCGGTCCGGCGAAGGCACCGACGGCGAACGCGGTGGCCTGCAGGCCCAACACAACCGCGGCGGCGGCGGGGTTGAGTGCCGAGATGATCAGGACCACCAGCAGAACCGCGGTGGTGACCCATGCGGCGAACCGGGGTCCTCGAACGTCTACCAGCTCGACTGCGGTGCGGGTGTTGGTGCTGGACACGGATTGCTCCTGGAAATGGCTGTTGCGCGGCGATGCAGGGCACTTCGGGCGATATGGCGATATAGGGCGAAGTGGGGAGATAGGCCACGGTCAGATTCCGCAGCTGCCCCGAGTGAACTGCGTAGACGACGCAGCTACTCAGCAGCTACAGCAACAGCAACAACCCGCGATGCGGCACAGATCTACTGCGCGACGCTTGGTGAGCAGAGGCTCAAGGCGGGCTGACACGCCGGTCAGCTTACCCAATAACCCAACGACATCGTGATCGAGCCACCAGCGCGGCGCGCACGCCGCCGGGGTCACGACTGCTTGAACCCCTCGAGGGAAATCGTCACGTCGTTGGTGATGCCTTCGATGATGATGTCCGAACCCCGGGCCCCTACCGTGTTGGGGGCCACGGCGAACGGCAGCTTCTGGTTCGGCAGCCGGCTGCTGAAGGCGCGCAGCACCGCACCGAGTTTGTCGTCCGGAACGGTTTGGTCGGCGGTATCGGGGCCGGTGACGACGCGGGTTGGGGTGATCACCAGGGTCGATTGGTCCTCGGGGGCGATGGACACGTCCACCGAGACGCTGACCCGATGATCAAAGTCGGCCGATGTCGGCGTTCCGCTGAGCACCAACCCGTGACCGTCCGATATCCCTGACTCGGTCGTGCCTCCGGTGGCGTCGTTGCTCTCGTGCGGGGGCGCCTGCACCATCAGATCGCTGATGCCGAGGTGGCGGCCCAGGTGCATCGAGTCGATGATGATGCGGCTTTCCAGCTTGTGCACCGTCATCCGCGAATTCGGCTCGATCAGCCAGGAAGCCTGGGAGAGGTCGATCGAATGCATGGTGGCTTCGAGCGTGGCCACGCCGACCACGGCGTGCTCGACGGCAATGGCCTTGATCTCCAGCTCGAAGTACCGATGCCTCATCGCTTGCGGAATGAACGGGAAGCCGAGGATGGCGACAAACGGGTCCGACCCTAGGTGCGCCGCCTTGCGTACGCTGGTCGACAGCCGGTATTCGGCGTAGATGCTGGCCCCGAAGTCGACGCCGACGGCACCGAGGATGACGATGCCCAGGACGATCGCGGTTGCAGTGAGTCCGACCAGCACCATGCGCATCCGCATATTGTGGCCTACCGGCTGGATTGATCCGATCGGATCGTCGTGCTGGGCCGCGCCCCGGTCATGAACTGTAAGCTTGGTCACAGTTACCGGAACAGACCTGGGTGGGTCGGCCCAGGATGCGCCCGCCGGTCAGCCGAACCGCCAGGGCGCTAGCACGACCGCTACCTGGCGGTTGTCGCTGCACGGCGGGCAAAGAGCGCGCCCTGGGCAGATCCTGGGCGGCGCAGCCCCGGGCGGCCGGCGCGAGGCGCCGCGGGGCCCTCCGGCCACCCGTTTCTGCCTTGCGCAACGCCTTATCGTCGGGCCAAAGACCAGGTGGCAAGTTATCGTTAGATGTGCTGGGCGCTAACGTCACATGTCGCGATGAATCTGGGGGATGCCTTTCCCACGACGCTGGAGGGGCTTGTTGGAGTTATTACTACTAACCTCGGAGCTGTATCCCGACCCTGTGTTGCCGGCACTGTCGTTGCTTCCTCACAATTTACGGACGGCCCCAGCGGAGGCTTCTTCGCTACTGGAAGCGGGCAACGCGGATGCGGTGCTTGTTGACGCTCGCAACGATCTATCGGCGGCTCGTGGCCTTTGTCGTCTATTGAGCACGGCCGGCAGGTCGGTGCCGGTGTTGGCGGTGGTGAACGAGGGCGGCCTGGTGGCGGTTAGCGCCGACTGGGGTTTGGACGAGATCCTGCTGCCCAGCACCGGACCCGCTGAGATCGACGCCCGACTGCGGTTGGTGGTCGGCCGTCGCGGAGGTCAGGCCGATCAGGAGAGCGTCGGCAAGGTCAGCCTGGGCGAGCTGGTCATCGACGAAGGCACCTACACCGCCCGGCTGCGCGGCCGGCCCCTCGACCTCACCTATAAGGAGTTCGAACTACTGAAATACCTCGCGCAACATGCCGGTCGCGTGTTCACCCGCGCGCAGCTGCTACACGAGGTGTGGGGGTACGACTTCTTCGGTGGCACCCGCACCGTCGATGTGCACGTGCGGCGCTTGCGGGCCAAACTCGGCCCCGAGCACGAGGCGTTGATCGGCACGGTACGTAACGTGGGTTACAAAGCGGTTCGACCGGCGCGCGGACGGTCAGTGGCCGTCGAGGCCGACGACGAAGAGGCCGAGTCGGATCACGACGGTTATGAAGAGCCACTGGTTGACCCGTTGCGCAGTCCGTGACGGCGGTGCAATGGCGCTCGCATCTGACCGACGATCAACAGCGGCAGGTGCGTGATCTCGTCACGGCGGCAACACAAGTCGACGGGGTGGCTCCCGTGGGCGAGCAGGTGCTGCGGGAATTGGCCCAGCAGCGCACCGAGCACCTGTTAGTCGAGGATCAATCACCAGGGAAATCCGCCATCGGCTATCTGAATCTCAGCCCCGCCCATGGGGCCGATGCCGCGATGGCCGAGCTGGTGGTGCATCCGCAGGCGCGGCGGCGCGGGATCGCGACCGCAATGGTGCGTGCGGCCTTGGCGAAGACGGGCGGACGAAACCAGTTCTGGGCGCACGGAACCCTGGCGCCCGCTCAGGCCACGGCGTCCGCGCTGGGGCTGACCCCGGTCCGCGAACTGGTGCAGATGCGGCGGTCGCTGCGCCAGCTTCCCGAACCGGTGATCCCGAACGGACTGCAGATCCGCACGTATGCCGGAACGGAAGACGACGCCGAGCTGTTGCGGGTCAACAACGCCGCCTTCGCCTATCACCCCGAACAGGGCGGATGGACCGAAGCAGACTTGGCCGAGCGCCGAGGTGAGCCATGGTTCGATCCCGCTGGCCTGTTTCTGGCCTTGGAAGGATCCGAAGGCGCCGAGGACTCCTCACGCGGCCAGTCCAGGCTGCTCGGCTTTCACTGGACCAAGATTCACCTCGATGATCCCGGCCTCGGCGAGGTCTATGTCCTGGCTGTCGATCCAGCCGCACAGGGGCGCGGGCTGGGCCGCACGTTGACGATGATTGGTCTTCGCTCGTTGGCTCAGCGGCTGGGGGATCGCGATCTCGGCCACGAATCCACGGTCATGCTCTACGTGGAGTCGGACAATATCGCCGCCGTGCGGACCTATCAGGGGTTGGGCTTTTCCACCCATAGCGTCGATACGGCCTACGCCCTGGCGGCACCGGACGCGGCGTTGGCCTAGCGTCGGTGGTCGGCCCGGTTGCGTGTGCGCCGAAGGGCATACTGGCCGGGTGGGTCGGCAATCCGTCTGGGAGACGGCGAGCGCCGCCGGAAACCGTCGAGAACGCGTGCAGGAAGCGAGATTTGTGAGACTCGGCATGGTGGGCAGAGCCTTGGCGACGGTGATGGCCGCAACGACGTTTTGCGCCGGGGTGTTGACCGCGTGCGGTGGCGATGACCGCCGGGGCTCGTCGGCGAACTCCGGAGCGGTTTCGCGACGGGTGGAGTGCGGCGGCAGGAGTACCTTGACCGCCGAGGGGTCCACCGCCCAGGAAGACGCCATGGCGCTGTTCAACCAGGTGTGGGGCGAGCTTTGTCAGGGCAAGAGCGTGTCCTACAAGGCCACCGGGTCCGGTGCCGGCCGCGAACAGTTCATCGCGGGGCGTGTCGATTTCGCGGGATCGGACTCACCGCTGGTCGCCGACCAGATTGGGCCGGCCGCCGACCGTTGCGGCGGCAATCCGGCCTGGGACCTGCCACTGGTTTTCGGTCCCATCGCGTTGGTGTACAACCTGCCTGGCGTCAAGGCGTTGATCGTGGATGCCAATGCACTGGCCAAGATCTTCAGCGGTCTGATTCGGACCTGGGATGATCCGATCCTGCTTGGGCTCAACCCCGGTGTGGCGCTGCCCAACGCCCCGATCGCACCGATCCATCGACAGGAATCGTCGGGGACCACCGACAACTTTCAGAAATATCTGACCGCCGCGGCGCCGCAGAGCTGGACCAACGGGGTCGGTGGGGAGTTTCGCGGTGGTGTCGGCCAGGGTGCACGCGGCTCGGCGGGGGTGATCACCGCGGTGCAGTCCACCCCGAACTCGATCGGATATGTCGAGAAGGGTTTCGCCGACAGCGCCGGCCTGCCGTTCGCCCAAATCAACAACGGCATCAGCGTCGTACCGCTGACCAACGAAACGGCCCGCAGTGCCGTCGATGCGGTGACGTTTGCCTCCAGCGGCAATGACCTGGTGCTGGAGCTGAATTCGATCTACGGGCTGCGCGACCCGGGCGCCTACCCAATCATGCTGGCCAGCTACGAGATCGTGTGCTCGAACGGATATGACGCGGAAACCGGGGCCGCGGTCAAGGCGTTCCTCGCGACCGCCGTCAACAGCGGTCAGAGCGGCCTTGCTGCGGCCGGTTACGTTCCGGTGCCCGATAATGTCAAACAGCGCCTAGTGACCGCGATCAACGCTCTGCAATGACCGCCTGAGGATCAGCGCTCGGTAGGCACAAGGGTGATGGCATCGATGGGACAGCAGTGATAGCACCTGACCCGGCCGACGTGGGTGCGGGGAAGGGCATTGCGGCACCCCTGCCGGAATCGCCGATCATCTCCATCAATCCGTGGGGCAACGGCAAACCGGGTTTGGTGGACCGGATATTTCGTTGGCTGGCGCAGGGCGCCGGAGTCCTGGTCGTCGCCCTGATCATCGCGATCGGCGTCTTCCTGGCGTGGCGCGCGATTCCCGCACTGGCCCGCAACAAAGAAAACTTCTTGACCTACGGCGGGAATTGGGTGACCTCCGATACGTCGGCGATGCACTTCGGAATCCTCGACCTGCTCGAGGTCACGGTCTTCATCTCGCTGTTTGCGCTGATGTTGGCGATGCCGGTCGCGCTGGGCGTGGCGATCTTCCTGACTCAGTACGCGCCGCGGCGGGTTGCCGGCTCGCTGGCCTACCTGGTGGATCTGCTGGCCGCGGTGCCGTCGATCGTCTATGGCGTATGGGGTCTATACGTGCTGGCGCCGCAACTGCAACCGGCCGCTGCCTGGCTCAATCGCACCCTGGGCTGGTGTTTCCTGTTCGCCAGCGGTGATGGCCCGGTCGACGAGGGCGGCACCGTCTTCACCGGGGGGGATCGTGTTGGCGGTGATGATCTTGCCGATGATCACCGCCGTCACCCGGGAAGTCTTCGCTCAAACTCCCCAGGACCAGATCGAGGCCGCGCTGGCGCTCGGCGCCACCCGGTGGGAAGCGGTCAAGACCACCGTGCTGCCGTTCGGGCGCTCGGGATACGTCAGCGGCGCGATCTTGGGTCTGGGCCGGGCCTTGGGCGAGACGGTCGCGCTGCTGATCATCCTGCGCGGCACCGAGCAGGCGTTCGGATGGTCGTTGTTCGACGGTGGCTCCACCTTCGCCACCAAGATTGCCGGCGCGGCCTCGGATCTCGACGACCAATATCAGGCCGGGGCCTACCTGGCCGCGGGACTGATGCTTTTTCTGCTCACCCTCGTGGTCAACGCCATCGCCCGCACCGCGCTCATCGGTACCAGAAGGGTGCACCGATGACCTCGATGTTGGACCGGCCGGTCAAGGCGCGCACGTTCTCGGGACTGGCGCGCCGCCGTCGGCTGGTGAACAGCCTGGCGACCGTGCTGGTGACACTGTCGATGCTGGTGGCCCTGACGCCGTTGATCTGGGTACTGGGTTCGGTGATCGCCAAAGGCTTCAAAGCGGTGTCTTCCAGCGCGTGGTGGACTCATTCGCAGGCGGGGATGACGGCATTCGTGGCCGGCGGTGGCGCCTATCACGCGATCGTCGGCACCGTGCTGCAGGGCTTGGTGTGTGCGGCGCTGTCCATTCCGATCGGCATTATGGTGGCGATCTACCTGGTCGAATACGACGGTGGCGGGCTGATGGGCAGGCTGGTGTCCTTCACCGTCGACATCCTGACGGGCGTGCCGTCAATCGTGGCCGCGCTGTTCCTCTACGCATTGTGGGTCGGGGTGTTGGGGTTTCCCCGTTCCGAGTTCGCGGTGTCCTTGGCGCTGGTCTTGTTGATGCTTCCGGTGATCGTGCGGGCGACCGAGGAGATGCTGCGTATCGTTCCGGTGGATCTGCGCGAAGCCGGCTATGCGCTGGGGCTACCGAAGTGGAAGACCATCGTCCGGATCGTCATTCCCACCGGGTTGTCCGGCATCATCACCGGGATCCTGTTGGCATTGGCCAGGGTGATGGGTGAGACGGCGCCGTTGCTGATCCTGGTCGGATATGCACGGACGATGAACTTTGACATCTTCAGCGGGTACATGGGCTCGTTGCCCGGCATGATGTATGACCAGACCACGATGGGTGCCGGAATGAACCCGGTACCCACGGACCGGTTGTGGGGCGCCGCGCTGACGCTGATCTTGGTGATTGCCATCATCAATATCGGGGCCAGGGTGCTCACAAGAATCCTCGTCGCCAAGTAGTCAAGGGCAGGAGCGCTAAGTGGCCAAGAGGCTAGACCTCAAGGACGTCAACATCTACTACGGGTCGTTTCACGCCGTCGCTGAGGTGTCGCTGTCGATTCTTCCCCGCAGTGTGACGGCGTTCATCGGCCCCTCCGGCTGCGGCAAGACGACGGTGCTGCGCACGCTGAACCGGATGCATGAGGTCATCCCGGGTGCCCGCGTCGAGGGCTCCGTGCTGCTCGACGACGAAAACATCTACGGTCCCGGTATCGACCCGGTGGGGGTGCGCCGGGCGATCGGGATGGTCTTTCAGCGCCCCAACCCTTTTCCCGCGATGTCGATTCGCGACAACGTGGTTGCCGGCCTCAAGCTGCAGGGCATGCGCAATCGAAAGGTGCTCGACGAAACGGCCGAGTATTCCCTGCGTGGGGCCAACTTGTGGGATGAGGTCAAAGACAGGATGGATAGGCCCGGCGGCGGGCTTTCCGGTGGGCAGCAGCAGCGGTTGTGTATCGCGCGGGCCATCGCGGTACAACCCGACGTGTTGCTGATGGACGAGCCGTGTTCGGCGCTGGATCCCATCTCCACGATGGCGATCGAGGATCTGATCAGCGAATTGAAACAGGAATACACCATCGTGATCGTCACCCACAACATGCAACAGGCCGCCCGGGTGAGCGATCAGACAGCGTTTTTCAACCTGGAAGCCGTGGGCAAACCGGGCCGCCTGATCGAAATCGACGACACCGAAAAGATCTTCTCGAACCCGCGGGAGAAGTCCACCGAGGACTACATCTCGGGCCGTTTCGGCTGACCCGGGTGGCCCGGCCGCCACGGCCGATCGCTGGTCAGCGTGAGTACGTTGGCGATTCGTCCTCGGGGAATCTCCCGGTGGCCTGAAAGATCACCCGCCGCGCCACTTCCACGGCGTGGTCGGCGAAACGTTCGTAGAAGCGGCCCAGCAGCGTCACGTCGACGGCGGCCGCCACGCCGTACTTCCATTCCCGGTCCATCAGTACGGTGAACAGATGCCGGTGCAGATCGTCCATCGCGTCGTCTTCTTCGCGGATCCGGGCCGCCTTCTCCGGGTCGCGGGACAACACCACTTCTTGCGCACTGCTCCCCAATTCAACTGCAACCCTGCCCATTTCGGCGAAGTAGCCGTTGACCTCTTCGGGTAGCGCGTGTTGGGGATGACGCCGGCGGGCGATCTTGGCCACGTGCAGGGCCAGGGCCCCCATCCGGTCGATGTCTGCCACCATCTGGATTGCGCTCACGATCGCCCGGAGGTCACCGGCAACCGGTGCCTGCAAGGCCAGCACCACGAAGGCGCTCTCCTCGGCCCTGGCACTCAGCGTCGCGATCTTCTCGTGGTCAGAGATCACCTGTTCGGCCAGCAGCAGATCGGCTTGTAGCAGGGCCTGAGTCGCCCGCTCCATCGCGATACCTGCCAGCCCACACATCTCACCGAGCCGCTCGGATAGCTCCGAGAGCTGCTCATGGTAGGCCGTCCGCATGTGGTAAGCCTACGTTCTCGACCGCCTAAACGCCGCGAAGGGCGACCCGAAGGGCGCCTACTCGCAGGTGGTGTCGGCGGCGTTGGTCACCGTTAGGTCTTCCGGCAGCTTAATCGGTGGGCTGGTGGAATTGCGGCTGATCTGCACGCTGACCGACGAGCCGCTCGGCGGGGGAGCGGTCACCGCCTTGAAGTCGGCGCCGAGCACCACCTGCACCATCTCGCCGATCCCGGTGACCCGCTCAACCTTGCTGTTGCCGAACGCGGCGGCCACCGTCGCGGCGGCTTGCTCGTTGCCGGAGGCAAAAAGCACCGTCGTGGTCTGCAACGAATTCGGGTAGTCGTCGGGTGCCATCACGTTGAAGCCGTTGCGCTCGAGCTGGCTGGCGGCGGTGGCGGCCAGACCCGTGGTCCCGGTTCCGTTGGAGACCTGCACGGTGACTTCTTGCGGCGAGGTGGTTGTCACCTGTTGGCGCTGAACCTCGTCGGCAGGACTTGCCGGCGGCGCTTTGGGGGCCGTGGTCGGTGCCGTCGTGGTCGGCCGGTTTCCCAACGTCTGGGCGTTGTGATCGTTTTCCAGCGGCAGCGGCTCATCGTCGATGATGGCGCTGAACAGCGCCTTCATGTCGGCCGTTCGCGGGGGCTCGTCGCCGTTCTCATCGGTGATACCGGTGGGCACGGTGACGAACGTGATGTGTCCGGCTGCCATGCCCTGCAGCGACTGACCCAGCTCAACCAGATCCTTGGTCTTGACGTTGTCGACGTAGCTGTCGCCGATGAACATGTCGACCACGTTGTTGAGCTTGTTGAGGTTGAACAGGGTGTCTTCGGAAATCAGCGAACGCAGCAACGACGACAAGAACAGCTGCTGACGTTTGATGCGGCCGTAGTCGCCGTTGCTCTCGGTGGTCACCTGGCGGGCTCGCACATAGTTCAGGGCGGTCGTCCCGTCGATCACCTGGCGCCCAGCGTGTTCGAGCACCGTGCCGATTTCGTAGTCACGCAGCGGCGTGGTGCTGCACACCTCGACACCACCGAGCGCTTGGACCATCTTGGCGAAGCCGACGAAGTCGATGGCGATGAACCGGTTGATGCTCAACCCGGACAGTTTTTGGATCACCTTCACCAGACACTTGGGCCCGCCGAAGGAGAACGACGAGTTCAGTTTGGTCTCGGTGTAGACCATCCGGGGACCCATCTGTCCCGTCGTCTCGTCATAGATCGGCCCGTACTTGCCGGTGTCGGGGTTCCAGGCCTCGCACTTGACGGGGGTGATCGCCAGGTCGCGGGGGAACGAGACCGCCACCACTCGCTTGCGGTTCGCCGGGATGTTGACCAGCATCACGGTGTCCGACCGCGCCCCGCCGGCGTCCTCGGTGTCACCGGCGCCCACATTGGAATTGGCGCCGGCACGGGTATCCATGCCGACGATCAGGAAATTCTCGTCGCCGTATTGCCCGCTGGGGTTGACGATGTCGCCCGAGTGCGGGTCGAGCGCGCTCACCGTGTTGAGCCGGTTGTTTTTCGACGAACTCCATTCCCACGCCCCGCCGGTGAGCACCAGCGCCAGCACGGCGAACAGCGCCGCCAGCGACCGCCCGGCCAGCAGTATCGGGAGCCGGCGCGATTTCGGCGCGTCCTTACCGGGCCGGGGAGCCTTTGCGGTCGACCTGCGACGCAACCGCGGCCGCCGGGCCCGCGCCGGTGCGGCTGGCTGCTCGCCGGGCGATTCGGGGTCGGACTCGTCGTGCGGATAGTTGGCAGACCCGAGGTCGGGGAGTTCGGAGAGCAGTTGCAGCGTGTAGGCCGGGATAGCGATGACCTCGGTGTCCAGCTGCTCGTCAGGCTCGTGGACCTGGTCCGCGATGTCGGGGGCGGCATCCGCGGGGGTTGGGTCGGGCCCGGATTCCGGTGCGCTGTGGTGGTGGGCCGGATGGGCGGGAACGGGGGCCCCGAGTTTGGCGATCAACTCGGCGACGCTGACACCGCCGTCGATGTGAGAGCCAACCTTCGGGGTGCGCTCGACGTCGTCGTGGGCTTGGCGCGGTTGCGCGCCACCCCGGGTGTCGACCGCCGCGGCGGCCTGCGCCAGGTCGGCGGATCGTGCACTCGACCATCGAACGAGGTCGTCATCGACAGGTGCGGCCGAGAACCGTTCCCACGGCGCGGCGCCTCGCATTTCCTCTCGGTTTGGGGTAATCAATTCATCACCCCGGTGGGTGCCGGAGGCGCGCCGATGGCCAGGAGTGGCGTCCCTTTTGCCATCACCCATGTCCTACCGGCCTCCGAAAGTCTGATGAAGACATCAGTGTTGTCCGTGCGAATACCACAGCGCAGCGCCAAGGTGATGGCGCCTCGCAATGCAATAAAGCCCACATCGTACTGACTTATCGGCGCACACGCGATTTCGAGAGCGTCTCAGTTCGACTGCCGGACGTCGTGGGGGCTAGCCACCGGAGTGCATGACGTCCGCGCCGTCGGGCACCCGGCAGTCATCGGGGTCGTCCAGCCACCCCTCGGGAAGGGCGACTCGGGAGGGTGAACCCTGCCGGCCCCTGGGGCCGTTGGCGGCTTCGGGGAAGGGGACGTCGGGGTCGAGCCGCGCCAGCAGGGAGTCGAGTTCGTCGGAGGTCTTGACCAGCGCCAACGCGCGGCGCAGGTCGGATCCGGCCGGAAATCCGTGCAGGTACCAGGCGACATGCTTGCGGATATCGCGCATGCCCTTGTCCTCGCCGAAGTGCGCGGCCAGTAGTTCGCCGTGCCGGCGGATGATGTCGGTCACCTCGCCCAGGGTGGGGGGCGTGGGTGCCGGGTTGCCGGTGAAAGCCGCCGACAATTCGGCGAACAGCCACGGCCGGCCCAGGCAGCCGCGACCGATGACAACGCCGTCGCATCCGGTGGCGGCCATCATCGCCAGCGCGTCGCTGGCGTCGTAGATGTCTCCGTTGCCGAGCACCGGGACCGTTCGCACGTGTTGCTTGAGCAGCGCGATCTGCTCCCAATCGGCCGTGCCCGAGTAGCGCTGTGCCGCGGTCCGGGCGTGCAGTGCGACCGCGGCGGCGCCTTCGGCCTCGGCGATGCGGCCGGCATCGAGGTGCGTTTGGTGCGCGTCGTCGATGCCGATGCGGAACTTGACCGTCACCGGTATGCCGGTGCCCTCGACCCCGCGCACCGCGGCGGCGACGATCTGGCCGAACAGCCGCCGCTTGTACGGCAGGGCGGCCCCGCCGCCACGCTTGGTCACCTTGGGGACCGGGCAGCCGAAGTTCATGTCGATGTGATCGGCCAAGCCCTCCTCGGCGATCATGCGGGCCGCAGCGTATGTGGTGTCGGGGTCGACGGTGTAGAGCTGCAGCGACCGGGGCGACTCGTCCGGGGCGAACGTGGTCATGTGCATGGTGACCGGATGGCGCTCGACCAGCGCGCGCGCGGTCACCATCTCACAGACATACAGTCCACTGACCGTGCCGACCTTGGCCTGCTCTAGTTCACGACACAGCGTGCGGAATGCGACATTGGTCACACCAGCCATCGGCGCCAATACAACCGGGCTGGCCAGCTCGATCGGGCCGATGCGCAAAGCCGGAACTACCGCCGGCTCATCGGCAGCTTGCCGGCTGTCTTGTGCAGTTTGAAGGCCGACACCCGCTTGCCGGTACGGGCTTCCCGATCGAGTTGGCGCTGCTTGGACTCCTCGAACTTGTCGCAGGACATCTCGAGTTCCTTGACCAGCAGGGCAAGTTCGTCGCGCATCTTGGCGCCCTCGCCGGTGAAGTCCTCGCGCTCGAAGATGCGCCACTTCTTCAGCACCGGCATGACGACCTCTTCGAGGTGGATGCGCGGGTCGTAGACGCCGCCGACGGCGATGATCACCGCTTTGCGCCGGAACTCGGGCACCTGGAACCCGGGCATCTTGAAGTTGTGCAGGATCAGGTGCAGCGACTTCATCGCTTGGTTGGGCGCCAGATCGAACGCGGCCTCGCTGACATCGCGGTAGAAGATCATGTGCAGGTTCTCGTCGGCCGAGATCTTGGCCATCAGCTGGTCGGCGATGGGATCGTTGCAGGCCTTGCCGGTGTTGCGGTGCGAAACGCGGGTGGCCAGTTCCTGGAAGCTCACGTAGATGACCGAGTCGGTGACGCTCTCGGCGAAATAGTTGCCCTGGTGGTTCTGGCCCGGGCTGAAGCCGCGGTTGACCACCTCGAGCCGCAGCTTTTCCAGCTCGAACGGGTCGACGGAGCGGGTCACCACCAGGTAGTCGCGCAGCGCGATGCCGTGTCGGTTCTCCTCGGCGGTCCACCGGTTGACCCACTGGCCCCAGGCGCCGTCCATGCCCATGTTCATCGCGATCTCGCGGTGATAGGAGGGCAGGTTGTCCTCGGTGACCAGGTTCTGCACCATCGCGATCTGGGCGACATCGGAAAGTTTGCTCTGCTCGGGGTCCCAGTCCTGGCCGCCCAGAGCGTAGTAGTTCTTGCCGTCCGACCACGGGATGTAGTCGTGCGGGTTCCAGTTCTTGTGCATGCTGAGGTGCCGGTTGAGGTACTTCTCAACGACCGGTTCAAGCTCGTGCAGCAGGTGTAGGTCGGTCAGCGGGGCCGACATGGCGCCCTCCAGTATCTGTGGTTTTGCGGATTTATCTGTGTCTGTGGGTTGCAGTCAATATATCTGTGTCGATCGGTAGCATCAAGTTTGCGGCAAGCATCACGAAAAATGCCCGTGATGCACCGAGGGCGCTTCGCGGGCATTTTTCGTGATGCTTGCCGTGGTGGGGGTCAGGTAGTTGAGCCGGTCGTTGACCAGGTGCCACAGCCGGTTGAGCACGGCGCGTTCTTCGTCGGTGTCGTAGCGGTAGTAGAACCCGTAGCGACGCACGAGGTGGTTGTTTTTGGACTCGATGGTGGCCTGGTCGTTCTTCTTGTAGGGTCGTGAGCGGGTGAAGAAGATCTCCATGTCCGCGGCCCACTTGATGACCGCCTTATTGAGGAATTCGGTGCCGTTGTCGAAGTCCAAACCCGTTACCTTATAGGGGATTTTAGTAATTCCGGTTTTGAGGGCGCCCAGGATGTGGGCGTGGGCGTTGTTGCGCACCGTGCGGGTGAACACCCAGCCGATGTGCATGTCGGTGAGGTTGACCGTGCGGGCGAACTCACCTTTCAGTGTCGGGCCGCAGTGCGCCACGGTGTCGCCTTCGAAGAACCCCGGAGATTCTTCGGCCTCATCGCCTGCTTTGCAGATGGTGATCGAGGACCGCAGCAGCGGGAGGGTTTCGTCGTCGACACACCCGAGATCTGGTCGCGGGCCTTGGCGCCGCGCAGGTAGCGGTCGATCGTGGCGCTGCTCATCGCCAACAGCTCGGCACGCACCGCCGGGCCGTAACGGTCACGGCCGTCCACCAGTTCGCCGTGGCGTTCTAGAGCATCCAACTGAAGTGCCATGGAAGCGGCCAGATACCGGCCGCACTGCCCGCCTGAGGCCGCCCACACCTTCTGCAACACCTTGAGCGCATCCTAGAGTACTTCGGATTGCGTTGCCGGCGAGTCCGTTTGGCGACCTGCCGACCCGCTCCCGGCGGCGCGGCCGCCGCCCTCAACCGCCGCCGGGCGTTGTCACGCGACCAGCCGGTGACCGCCACCACCTGATCCAGAATCTGCCCCTTGTCCGCCTTCGGCGCCCCCACATACGCCCTGGCGAACTTCGCGGTGATCTCGGCCCGAGACGACATCGACAGCCCACTTCCCATGCCTGCTGAGGATCGACCGTTTCGCGGGCATTTTTACGTGATGCACCGAGGACGCTTCACGGGCATTTCTCGTGATGCTTGCCGCGTCTTTGACCCGCCTGCACATCCCTCCTAGAATCAAGTGACAACGCGTGTAGTCAAAATTGCTGACATCACCCAACCGCCCGGGGGACACCAGTGACCCAAGATACGTCCGCGGCCTGCCCGCTGACCAGCGCCGAGCCGAAGTCGTCGACGAACTCCGCCGGCCAGGTTGCCGCGCCCGGCGATTCGCAACCCGCAGCAACCGGTTGTCCGGTTTCGCCGCTGGGCTATCAGGCGCCGCCGATCCCGCTGGGGCCGGACTCGTTGACGTGGCGGTATTTCGGCGACTGGCGCGGCATGTTGCAGGGGCCATGGGCGGGATCCATGCAGAACATGCACCCTCAACTGGGCGCAGCCGTCGAGGATCACTCGACGTTTTTTCGTGAGCGCTGGCCCAGGCTGTTGCGGTCGCTCTATCCGATCGGCGGCGTGGTGTTCGACGGCGACCGCGCCCCGGTCACCGGCGCCGAAGTCCGTGACTATCACGTCAACATCAAAGGGGTGGACGCGGCGGGCCGCCGATACCACGCCCTGAACCCGGACGTCTTCTACTGGGCGCACGCCACGTTCTTTGTCGGCACAATTCACGTGGCCGAACGGTTCTGTGGGGGGTTGACCGAAGCGCAGAAGCGCCAGCTGTTCGACGAACACGTGCAGTGGTACCGGATGTATGGCATGAGCATGCGGCCCGTTCCGGCGTCCTGGGAGGAATTCCAGGTCTACTGGGACCACATGTGCTGCAAAGTGCTGGAGAACAACTTCGCCGCGCGCGCCGTGCTCGATCTGACCGAACTGCCCAAACCGCCATTTGCGCAACGGGTTCCGGACCGGCTGTGGGCGTTGCAGCGAAAGTTGTTGGCCCCGTTTTTTGTCTGGGTGACCGTCGGTCTTTATGACCCACCGGTACGAACCCTGATGGGTTATCAGTGGTCGCGGCGCGATGAGTGGCTACACCGGCGCTTCGGGGACCTCGTGCGCCTGATCTTTGCGCTGGTGCCGCGTCGAATGCGCAAGCATCCGCGGGGGCGCGCCGGCTGGGATCGGGCCATGGGGCGTATCCCAGCCGACGCGCCATTGGTGCAGACTCCGGCGCGCAACCTGCCGCCGCTGGACGAGCGTGACAACCCCATGCACTACTGCCCTGAGGTCTGATCCGGCGCGGTGTCAGCTGTGCGCGTGGCTGTGGGTCACCTCGCCGTGCCGGTGTTCGTGCGCATGCGGCCCGTGGTGGGTGTGCTCATCGGACATGGATTCATCTCCTTTCTTTTTGTGTGAAACATGTTGTGGTTCTGAGGGGCTCGGTTAGGCGTCGGTTACGGCCTGCAGCCCACCGTCGGATCGGTGATGGCGGGGGACGCCGGGGCCGGCGTGCTCGGCGTTGAAGACCGCATCGATCACCAACTGCCGCACGTGCTCGTTTTCCAGGCTGTAGAAAATCGTCGTCTTGTCCCGGCGGGTGCGCACCAGCCGCGCCATCCGCAGCTTCGCCAGGTGCTGGGAGACCGACGGTGCGGGCTTGTGGATGTGTTCGGCGAGTTCATTGACCGACATCTCGCGATCGGCCAGCGACCATAGGACCTGCACGCGAGTGGCGTCGGCAAGCATCCGAAACACCTCGACCACCAAGCCCACCTGATCGTCCGGCAAGGGCTGTGATCTGTTATCTGCATGTATACGCAGATAATAGTTCAGATTGTTGGTGTGGTGTCAAGATCACCGGTTGTTGGGCGTCTAGGTCCTGTCTGCTAATTGCGGACGCGGTGGTAGGTGATGATGGCGGCCAGGGTGACACCGCCGAGGTAGGTCAGGGCGTATTTGTCGTAGCGGGTGGCGACCGCGCGCCAGTGTTTGAGCCGGTTGAAGCTTCGCTCGACGGTGTTGCGGTGCTTGTAGATTCGGCCTGAGAACCCCGGAGGCCGTCCTCTGTTGCGGCCTTTGGTTTTGCGGCGGGTGATCTGGTCGCTGCGCTCGGGGATGGTATGGGCGATCTTGAGCCGGCGCAGCTGTGCCCGCGTCGAGTCATGGGAGTACGCCTTGTCCGCCAGCAGGTGAAACGGGGCGTATGAGTTGCTGCACCGGGCGGCCAGCAGTGGCCAAAGCATCGGATTATCACCGGCTTGACCGGCCGACAGTGCCAGGGTGACCGGACTGCACAGCTGGTCGGTCAAGGCGTGGATCTTGGTAGTCAGCCCGCCGCGGGAACGCCCAATGGCGTGGTCATCGGGCTCATCGAGATATTTCTTGTAATTCGACAGATCCCCCTGTGCGGCGCCCGGGGCGCTCCGGCTGCGTGTTGGTGGGCGCGCACACTGGTCGAATCGACCGACAACAGTGCGCCCAGGTCGGCGTCCTCGGCGTCGAGGTCAGAGGCGATCGCCGCGAAGATCCGCGCGTAGATGCCATCGACCGACCAGCGTAGATGCCTCTCGGCCACCGATTGCCAGGGACCGAAGTGCTCGGGCAGGTCACGCCACGGAGATCCCGTACGGTAACGCCAGATAATGCCCTCCAGAGTACGTCGATGATCGTTCCACGGCCGGCCACGCCGCCGCCCCGCAGGCAACACCGCCACGATCAGCGACCACAAATCATCAGAAATCGCATGCGTCCGCATCACCCAAACAGCATCAGCCAAAACACCATTCACATTAAGCAGACACGCCCTAGCCGATGCGGCCGAGCGGGCCCGGGAGCTGCGGGACGCAGGTGCGACTGGCGTGGCCACCTTTGAGGGCCCACACGACGTATTCGCTCCACTGACCCTCGCCGCCACGGTAGGCGGCCTGGATCTGATGACCAACGTGGCGATCGCTTTTCCGCGCAATCCGATACACCTGGCCCACCAGGCCTATGACCACCAGCTGCTCAGCGGCGGCCGATTCATCCTGGGCCTTGGCACCCAGGTGCGCGCCCAGATCGAGAATCGGTTCGGCGCCGCGTTCGACCACCCGGTCGCCCGGATGACCGAGCTGATCGCTGCCTTGCGGGCAATCTTTGCTGCTTGGAATTGCGGTGACCGCTTGAAATTTCGCGGACAGTTCTACCGGCACACGCTGATGACACCGACTTTCAACCCCGGCCCAATTCCCTTTGGCCCGCCCCCGATATACGTCGGTGCGCTCGGGCCCAGGCTGACCCGGGCCGTCGCCCAGCATGCCGACGGTCTGCTGGTAATGCCGTTTGGCTCCAAGCGTTTTCTGCATGCCAACACAATGCCGGCGGTGCACGAGGGGCTGCGCGCCGGCGGGCGTCAGGCCGACGAATTCACGATTATTCCGGAGATCATCGTGTCGGCCGGCGACACCGAGGCCGACCGGGAACAGGCCGCCGCGGGCACCCGACGGCTGCTGGCCTTCTACGGGTCTACCCCCGCGTACCGGCCGGTGCTGGCGGCGCACGGCTGGGAAGACCTGCAGCCCGAACTCAACGCGCTGTCCAAGCGGGGGCGCTGGCAGGAAATGGGCGCGCTGATCGACGACACCATGATGCACACCTTGGCGGCCTGCGGCACACCCGCCGACGTTGCGGCGCACATCCGCGATCGGGTGGATGGGATCTCTGACACCGTGTGCCTGTATCAGGCCGCACCCATTGGGCTTTGCACGCTCGCTGCGATCATCGATGAGCTGCGCTGAACCAATTGGGTTGTCTGTCACGCGCTTCAGGGCCCTGATGGATTCGGGGGCGGGCGCATCGGCTAGGGCAGGCCGTCGCTTCCGTCTTGGCCGAGCAGCAGCCCACCGGAGCCGCCGGCGCCGCGAGTGCCGGTGCTGGTGCCCACGCCGCCGTTGCCGCCGGTGCCGATCAGCACGGCGTTGCCGCCCATGCCACCGGCCCCGCCGCTATCGCCGACGCTCAACGATTCTGCGCCGGACCCGCCGGCCCGGCCGGTACCCAGCAGTATTCCGCCAGTGCCGCCGGCCCCGCCGCAGCCCAGCAAGCCGGCATTGCCGCCGGCACCGCCGGAGCCGCCGCCGTTAGCGACACCGAATCCGCCGAAGCCACCGGCCCCGGCGCTGGAGAACAACAACCCGGCATTCCCGCCGGCCCCGCCGGCACCGCCAGTGTTGCTGCCGAACCCGCCGTCGCCGCCGATCCCGCCGCTGCCGAACAGCAACCCGGCGCTGCCGCCGGCCCCACCGACACCGCCGTCGGAGAAGGCGCCGCCCCCACCCGCTCCGCCGGATCCACCCGGGCCGCCGAGCAGCCCGGAATTGCCGCCGGCCCCGGCGGCGCCACCAGCACCGGTAAGGCCGTAACCGCCGGCCCCACCGTCTCCGCCGCCGGCTCCGACCAGCCCGCCCAGCAGCCCGCCGGCTCCGCCAACACCACCGGCCGCGCCGTCCAACGCGCCGAAGCCGCCAGTCCCGCCGATCCCTCCGCCGCCCCACAGCCCGCCGGCGCCGCCGGCCCCGCCGACGCCGCCATCCGCGGTCGATGAGTAGCCGCCGGAACCGCCGGCCCCGCCGGTGCCGGTCAGCCATCCGCCGGCGCCGCCAGCCCCGCCGGCGCCGCCGGTAAGACCACCGCCGATCCCGGCGGAGCCGTTCCCGCCGGACCCGCCGGTGCCCCACATCCCGGCCACACCGCCGGCCCCGCCATCGGCACCGGTGCTCATCGCGCCGGACCCGCCGGCCCCGCCGTCACCGAACACCCATCCGCCCGCGGTCCCGGCGGCGCCGCTGCCCGCGGCCCCGGGGGTGCCGTTGCTGATCAGCGGGCGCCCGGTGAGGGTCTGGACGGGCGCGTTGACCGCGCCCAGTGCCTGTTGCTGGAAGGTATGCAGTGGCGAGGTGCTGGCTGGCGCGTTGAATCCGTCCAGCCCCAGCAACAGCCCGCTGGTCCCGCCGACCCCCGTCGCGCCGGCCGCCGGGCCGGTCCCGCCGACACCGGCATTGCCGCCGTTGCCGATGAGCACCCCAGTGCCCCCCGCACCACCGTCCCCGCCGGTGGTGGCGCCCTCGCCGCCGGCACCGCCGGCCCCACCGCCGCCGATCGCCAGGCCGGCCCTGCCGCCGGCCCCGCCGGCACCACCGGCGGCGGCAGCGCCGTACCCGCCGGTCCCGCCGACCCCGCCGTTGGAGTACAGCAGCCCGCCGTTGCCGCCGGCCCCGCCCGCGCCGCCGTCGGAGGAGCCGTACCCGCCGGCACCGCCGACGCCGCCGGCCGAGAACAGCAACCCGGCGTTGCCACCGGCCCCGCCGACCCCGCCGGCGCCGGCAACTCCGCTGCCACCGGCCCCACCGGCCCCGCCCGTGCCGAACAGCGCGCCGGCGTTGCCGCCGGCCCCACCATTGCCCCCGTCCCCGCCGGTACCGACTCCGCCCGTGCCGCCGGCCCCACCCGGGCCACCGAACAGTCCGGCGTTGCCGCCCGCCCCGCCATCGCCCCCGGTCCCACCGGCACCGAACCCGCCGGTCCCGCCATGGCCGCCGCCGGCACGGACCAGCCCGGCCAGCAGCCCGCCGGCGCCACCGGCCCCACCGGTCCCGCCGACCCCGCCGGGGCCGTACCCGCCGGCACCCCCGAGGCCCCCGGCACCCAACAGTCCGCCGGCCCCGCCGGCCCCACCGGCGCCGCCGGTGAAGCCGAACAAGCCGGGCCCGCCGGCCCCGCCGGCCCCGGCGTTACCCGACAACGATCCGCCGGCTCCGCCGACCCCGCCGGCACCTCCGTCGCCCAACGGCGAGCTCCCGCCGGCCCGGCCGGCGCCTCCCGAGCCCAAGAGTCCCGCCGCCCCGCCAGCCCCGCCGACCCCGCCGGTCGGGTTGGCGACGGTGCCCGGTGTGCCCGAGCCGCCGATCCCGCCGTCACCGAGCAACCAGCCGCCATCGCCACCGTTGGCTCCGGTCCCCGGGGCCCCGTTGGCGCCGTTGCCGATCAGCGGGCGCCCCGTGGCCGCCAGCAACGGCGCGTTGACGATGGTCAACAGCTGCTGCAGCGGGCCGGTGTTGGCCGCTTCCGCGGCGGAATAGCCGCTGGCGCTGGCGCTCAGGGCCGCCACGAACTGGTCAGAAAAGACCCCCACCTGGGTACTGAGCTGCTGATAGGCCAGGCCATGGCCGGAAAACTGCGCCGCGATCGCCGCCGACACCTCGTCTTGGGCCGCGGCCACGACCGTTGTTATCCGGGTAGCGGCGGCCGAATTGGCCGCATTGAGGGTCGAATTCAGGCCTGCCAGATCGTTTGCCGCGGCCTACACCATGCCGGGCACCACGTCAACAAGCGTCATGTCACACCTCCGCTGGGTCGTTACACCCGGGCTGCGGCTCGGATCTCCATCGATACGCTCGACAAACTGGAGCCTACTGCGGATGCGGTGTGAAATACCAGGTTCCGGCAAGCATCACGAAAAATGCCCGTGAAGCGTCCTCGGTGCATCACGTAAAAATGCCCGCGAAACGGTCGATCCTCAGCAGGCATGGGAAGTGGGCTGTCGATGTCGTCTCGGGCCGAGATCACCGCGAAGTTCGCCAGGGCGTATGTGGGGGCGCCGAAGGCGGGCAAGGGGCAGATTCTGGATCAGGTGGTGGCGGTCACCGGCTGGTCGCGTGACAACGCCCGGCGGCGGTTGAGGGCGGCGGCCGCGCCGCCGGGAGCGGGTCGGCAGGTCGCCAAACGGACTCGCCGGCAACGCAATCCGAAGTACTCCTAGGATGCGCTCAAGGTGTTGCAGAAGGTGTGGGCGGCCTCAGGCGGGCAGTGCGGCCGGTATCTGGCCGCTTCCATGGCACTTCAGTTGGATGCTCTAGAACGCCACGGCGAACTGGTGGACGGCCGTGACCGTTACGGCCCGGCGGTGCGTGCCGAGCTGTTGGCGATGAGCAGCGCCACGATCGACCGCTACCTGCGCGGCGCCAAGGCCCGCGACCAGATCTCGGGTGTGTCGACGACGAAACCCTCCCGCTGCTGCGGTCCTCGATCACCATCTGCAAAGCAGGCGATGAGGCCGAAGAATCTCCGGGGTTCTTCGAAGGCGACACCGTGGCGCACTGCGGCCCGACACTGAAAGGTGAGTTCGCCCGCACGGTCAACCTCACCGACATGCACATCGGCTGGGTGTTCACCCGCACGGTGCGCAACAACGCCCACCCCACATCCTGGGCGCCCTCAAAACCGGAATTACTAAAATCCCTATAAGGTAACGGGTTTGGACTTCGACAACGGCACCGAATTCCTCAATAAGGCGGTCATCAAGTGGGCCGCGGACATGGAGATCTTCTTCACCCGCTCACGGCCCTACAAGAAGAACGACCAGGCCACCATCGAGTCCAAAAACAACCACCTCGTGCGTCGCTACGGGTTCTACTACCGCTACGACACCGACGAAGAACGCGCCGTGCTCAACCGGCTGTGGCACCTGGTCAACGACCGGCTCAACTACCTGACCCCCACCATCAAACCCATCAGCTACGGCTGCAGCCGCGACGGTCACCGCCGCCGGCTCTACGACAAGCCCCAGACCCCCCTGGACCGGCTGCTGGCCGCCGGAGTCCTCTCAGCGGCCCAACAAACAGAGCTGCTCACCTACCGCAACAGCCTCAACCCCGCCGCGATCGCCCACCAGATCGCCGACCTGCAAGCCGCCCTGCTCAGACTCGCCAAAGACAAGACCGAACAGCTCTACCTCGCCGCCATACCCGCCGCTCTACCCGCCCTCAAAGCCGGCATCCGCATCAAAAGCAAGACCACCACCTGACCCCGATTTCGCGGGCATTCCTTACCTGATGCATGAACCAGGTTTCGCAGGCATCTTGACTCGATGCATCACGGGTTCTTGGCGCTCTGATCGCGTACGCCGGGCGTCGAGCAACGCGCGGTGCGGTCAGGGCGCAACCGTGAGCCAGTCGGAGAAACCCGACGGGTCGTGGCGTCCCAGCGCCCCGTGCTCGTAGAGGCCCCAGCCTTCCACCGGATCCGTGTCGCCGTCACGGCATACCGCGCGGCCCACGTGGTCGATGACGCCGAAGCCGGACCGCGCGATGATCGCCGGATCGGTCATGCCGTAGGTCAGCCGCTCGACGAACTTCTCGCCCTTCCACATGCCGTGCAGCCAGTCCGAATCGCCGCCGTAGCCACCGCCGACATGAATCGGAACCGCCAGCTTGGATTCCACATCGAAGTGCACCGGCGTGCCATCGGGTCTGGTGGCGTCGATGGTTGCCCCGGTCGGGATGCGGGTGCCCGAGCGGTAGTGAATCTTTACCCGCGGCCAGCCCAGCTGTTCGACGCGGCCATCACGCCAGATCCGGGTGCAGTCATTGAGCGAGCGGAATCCGCTGGGCTCCTCTTGAATGATCAGCACGATCGCGAAGTCGTCGAACGCCATGGGGACATACAGCCACCACATGCCCTCAAACGGCGGGTCAGCGGGTCGCCCAGCCGGCTCGGGCTCGCCGACCGGCCGGATGCCCCACGATCGGTCCCGACTACCGATCCAGGTCGCCGGGTCGACGTCGATCTGCTGCCCCTCGACCTGGATTTGGCCGCTCCAGGTGCCCAGCTGGGCGAAGCGCTGCGCATCCAGGGTCACCCGGTTGCCGGACCGCAGCAGATGCGGCTGCTCCGCAACGACGTCGAACAACCCCTCCCAGGTGAGATCGGCTGACACGCCTTCGGTTTCGTCCAGCACCAGGCGCAGCTTGCGCAGCGGCTCTATCACGTCGATCCGGTAGCCGTTGACATGCTGGTGCAGCCGGTCCTGATCGATCGCGTCCGAAAGGTGCACCGCGGTTTGGGTATCCCCGCGCCTGATCAGCAGGAACGCTTCCTTGACGCCGAGGTTGGGGTAGTAGCCGATACCGCTGATCACAAAGATGTTTCCGGTGCGGTCATGGGCGTTGAAGTAGGAGCGGTCGTAGAAATGGCGGTCGGAGGAGCCGGGCCAGGCGATCGGTTGGGGAAGTTGATGTACCGGGTACTCGTCGAGGGGGCCAAGTGGTTGCGGCATCAGCGCTCATCTCCGATCAGACGTTTCATCAATCCAGCGTGGTAGAAAAGTGATTCGACATCGTCGGGCTTTTCCACTTCACCGAAATGCACCCGACGCGCCCCGGTGCGCATGAAGACGCAGGCCCACATGACTCCGGAATAGACGTAAAACCAGTGCAGGTCACCAAGTTGGGTACCGGTGAGTCGCTGGTAGGTGCGGCGTACGTCGTCCTCGCGCATCACCGTGGGCAGCCCGGGCAACGTCGCCAATCCGGCAAGTTCTTCAAAAACCATGTGCGCAAATATCATCCACGCGACATCGAGTTCACGGGGTCCCAACGTGACCATCTCCCAGTCCAGTACCGCCACGGGCCGAAAGTCGCGGTACAAGACGTTGCCCACCCGGGCGTCGCCCCAAAGCAGCACCGGTTCGCGTGCGGCCACCTCGCTGGGCCAGTGCTCTTGCAGCCACTGGAAGGTCCGCTTTATCAGCGCGGATTTGCCGATGCCAGGTACCGCGAAGTCGTACCACGAGCGCACCCAGTCGAAATGCCTGCGCAGCGCGGTGTCACCGGACGGACCGTCGGACAGGAATCCAAATATGTCTTGCGGGTTCGGTATTGAATGCAGCATGGCCAACAGTCCGACGGTGGCGTCCTGTAGCTCACGCTGCCGTTCGGCCGGCGCATCGGCGAACCAGTTGTTGCCGAACGTGTAGGGCATCACGTCGGGCGGTACCAGGCCCTCGACGTAGTCCATCAGAAAAAACGGCGTCCCCAGCACTTCTCCGGTGGGTTCCATCCAGCGCACTCGGGGCACCGGGACGTCGCTGAGTTCACCCACCAGCTTGATGACTTCGAATTGGTGGTCGAGTCGATAGCTGGGGAACACGGGCACGTCGCCGGCGGCCGGCGCCACCCGGGCCACCAGCTTCTGCTGCACCGGCCGGTGATCCTCGTGCCAACGTGCGGTCAGGATGATCGTTTCCGAACACATCCCCGTCGAGTCGACACCGCTTTCCACGGTCACCTCGGGTGCCGCGTTGCCGGGCAGCACGCCCGCCAGCCACCGTGCCATCACTGCCGGCAAAGTCGTCATGTCGCGGCTGGAGCGCTGTAGGTGGGCTACATCTTCGACCGGCGTTTCGTTGGCCACAGCTGCTTCCTTCAAGATGCAATTACGATACGGTAGGTAGCGTTATGAAAGCGGACCCCTCTTCCCTTGACAAGGCCCCCGGCGCCGGGCGGCCGCGGGATCCCCGCATCGACTTTGCCATTTTGAGCGCGACCATGGAACTGCTTGTGCAAATCGGCTATTCCAACCTCAGCCTGGCTGCTGTCGCGGAGCGGGCGGGCACCACCAAGTCTGCGTTGTACCGGCGGTGGTCGAGCAAGGCCGAGCTGGTCCATGAGGCCGCGTTTCCGGTGACGCCCAGCGCGCTGTCGGCTCCGGCCGGCGACTTCGCCGGGGATATCAGGATGATGGTCGCGGCGACGCGCGATGTCTTCACCACCCCGGTGGTTCGAGCCGCATTGCCGGGGCTGGTCGCCGACATGACCGCGGACGCCGACCTCAACGCCCGGGTGCTGTCGCGTTTCACCGAGTTGTTCGCCACGGTGCGTATCCGGCTGCAGGAGGCCGTCGACCGTGGCGAGGCGCATCCCGACGTGGATCCGAACCGGATGATCGAATTGATCGGGGGAGCCACGATGCTGCGGGTGCTGCTGTACCCGGACCAGATGCTCGACGAGGCGTGGGTGGATCAGACCACCGCGATACTCGTGCATGGTGTGACCCGGTGACGGGTGCGCTCGCCGGGCGGGCGGCCATCGTCACCGGCGCCAGCCGTGGGCTGGGGCGCGCCATTGCGCTTGCCTTGGCCGCCGAAGAGGCCGCCGTTGTCGTGGCCGGGCGTACCGAGCAGGTGTGGGACAGCCGCTTGCCCGGAACCATCGGTGACACCGTCGCCCAGATCGAGGCGGCAGGGGGACGTGCGGTGGCGGTGCGCGCCGATCTGACCGACCGCGACGATGTCGCGGCGCTGGTGACGGCGGCGCGGGACAGCCTGGGCCCCATCACAATTCTGGTGAACAACGCCGCGTTCACCGCCCCCGGACGGCCACCGGTGCCCGGTGCGGCACCGCGCGCCAAATCCAGCAGAGCCGCGGTCGCCAAGCCGGGCTGGCCCGGATCCGTCAGCGTCCCGTTGGCGGCGTACCGCCGGCACTTCGAGACTTCGGTTTTTGCCGCATACGAGTTGATGCAACTGAGCTGCCCCGACATGATCGCGGCCGGGGCCGGCTCGATCATCAACATCACTTCGGTGGCATCCCGGCTACCCGGCGACGGGCCCTATCCCGACCGCAGCGGCGGCGTCCTGCCCGGATACGGCGGCTCCAAAGCCGCGCTCGAACACCTGACCCAATGTGCGGCTTTCGATCTCGCCGACCACCACATCGCGGTGAACGCGCTGGCGCCTTCGAAGCCGATTCCGACCCCCGGGGCTGTCCTATTACGCACGCGAATTCGATGACACCGCTTCGGCGGAGGAATTCGCGCGAGCGGCCGTGGTGCTGGCGTCGGTGGATGCCGACCTGGTCACCGGGCGCACCATCGGCCATCACGAAGTCCTCGACGGTAGCTTTCGGGCGTTCGGGCGCGACTAGCGCCCAGGGCGCCGAGGCGGCCAGCGATATTGTGCGTGTTCCTGGCGGCGGGGACTCCTGACGTGCAACTATGAACAAAGACCATGCCGCAGATGGCGGCAGGCAGGTGTGTGCCGATGCCCGGAATTGACAAGCCGACGGGACGCGTTGTTGCGCTGATCGTGTTGCTGATTCTGGTTGCCGCTGCCCTGCGCGGCTATCTCCCGGACGACGATGGCACCTCGCACACCGAACCGGCCAACAGCCGTCCGGCGCTGGTATTCGTCATAGCGGTCTTGAGCGGCAGTGTCGACTTGATGGCATTCGCCATCATTGCGCGGCTGCGGGATCCGCGGGCAGTGGTGCCCAGCGCGGGGGACCTCGCCCAAATGCTTGGCGGCGGACACCGACGAACCAGTTGGCGGGTGTTGCCGATCGGACTAGGGCGTGTCTGCTTAATGTGAATGGTGTTTTGGCTGATGCTGTTTGGGTGATGCGGACGCATGCGATTTCTGATGATTTGTGGTCGCTGATCGTGGCGGTGTTGCCTGCGGGGCGGCGGCGTGGCCGGCCGTGGAACGATCATCGACGTACTCTGGAGGGCATTATCTGGCGTTACCGTACGGGATCTCCGTGGTGTGACCTGCCCGAGCACTTCGGTCCCTGGCAATCGGTGGCCGAGAGGCATCTACGCTGGTCGGTCGATGGCATCTACGCGCGGATCTTCGCGGCGATCGCCTCTGACCTCGACGCCGAGGACGCCGACCTGGGCGCACTGTTGTCGGTCGATTCGACCAGTGTGCGCGCCCACCGACACGCAGCCGGAGCGCGCCCGGGCGCCGCACAGGGGATCTGTCGAATTACAAGAAATATCTCGATGAGCCCGATGACCACGCCATTGGGCGTTCCCGCGGCGGGCTGACTACCAAGATCCACGCCTTGACCGACCAGCTGTGCAGTCCGGTCACCCTGGCACTGTCGGCCGGTCAAGCCGGTGATAATCCGATGCTTTGGCCACTGCTGGCCGCCCGGCGCAGCAACTCATACGCCCCGTTTCACCTGCTGGCGGACAAGGCGTACTCCCATGACTCGACGCGGGCACAGCTGCGCCGGCTCAAGATCGCCCATACCATCCCCGAGCGCAGCGACCAGATCACCCGCCGCAAAGCCAAAGGCCGCAACAGAGGACGGCCTCCGGGGTTCTCAGGCCGAATCTACAAGCACCGCAACACCGTCGAGCGAAGCTTCAACCGGCTCAAACACTGGCGCGCGGTCGCCACCCGCTACGACAAATACGCCCTGACCTACCTCGGCGGTGCCACCCTGGCCGCCATCATCACCTACCACCGCGTCCGCAATTAGCAGACAGGACCTAGCGGTGATTGCCGCCTATCTACTGCTCACGCTGCTGCTGTCGCGCCTGTTTACCCCGGACGAAGTCGTGCAGTCGGCGCCCGCTTCCGATCCCGGCGTGCCGGCGCCGACCGGCGACGGTGCGCCCAGGCCGCAACACCCACAACAGCCTTCCGACGACAACATCAATACCCTCGAAATTCTGCTCGCAGCAACAGCCCCGTTGCTCATGACCATCCTGGCTGCGGTGGCGGTTCTGTGGCGGCGCCGATGGCGTGCCGAGACCTCCAATACCCACACCGACGTTGCCGGCGAATCCCCGGACCCGCCGCAACGTTCGCAGCTGCTGGTGCGGGCGGCCAAAGTCGGACTGGCCGAGATGGCCGACCTCGAGCGCGATCCACGCGAGGCGATCATCGCCTGCTATGCGGCCATGGAACGCGAACTGGCCAATGTCCCCGCGGCCGCGCCGCAGGACTTCGACACCCCAACCGAGGTGTTAGCGCGCGCAGTGCAACATCATGCGCTGCAGGCCGATAACGCCGTACAGCTGGTGAACCTGTTCGCTGAAGCGCGGTTCAGCACGCATGTCATGAACGAGGGCCACCGCGAGATGGCGGTGCGCGTTCTGCGGCTAGTGCTCGACGAACTCGCGGCGCCCGTGGGTGCCTCGACCGGCCGAGGCGATGAAATGTGAAAAGGCTTATTGTGCTGGGCGTTTTGCTCATTGTCGCGGTGGAGTTGCTGACGCTGGCCGTGCGTGACCACCGACTGGTCCTGGCGGCATCGGGGGTGGCCGTCGCCCTTGTGCTGCTCAACATTCGTCGAGTGGTAGGGCACGCAATGGCGCCGCCGGCCGAGACGGACCCCGATGATGTGGGCGACGGACTGCGTCGCTGGCTGTCGGGTACCGAGACCACGATCCGTAGGTCGGAATCCACCCGGGCGGACTGGGACCGGCATTTGCGTCCGATGCTGGCGCGACGATACGAAATCGCGACCGGGCAGCGGCAAGCCAAAGATCCGGCGGCATTTCACGCCACCGGGAGCATGCTGTTCGGGGAGGACCTGTGGGAGTGGGTCAATCCGAACAATGTCGCGCGCACCGGGGATCGCCAGCCCGGTCCCGGCCGTGCGACCCTCGAAGCGATACTGCAGCGGTTGGAGCAGGTGTGACAGGCCCTTGGCATCGGGAGTTGAAGCGGGAGCGGATGTGAGCCGAACATGACCATGCCGGCCGCGCTGACGACCGCTGCCTGCGAGGCGGTGATCGACGAGATCGAACGCGTCGTGGTCGGCAAACGCGCGGCACTGACCCTGATACTCACCGCGGTACTGGCTCGGGGCCACGTTCTCATCGAAGACCTCCCCGGCCTGGGTAAGACGTTGATCGCGCGCTCGTTTGCCGCCGCGTTGGGGGTGGAGTTCAAACGGGTGCAGTTCACTCCCGATCTGCTGCCGGCAGACCTGCTCGGCTCCACCATCTACGACATGCAATCGGGTCGCTTCGAGTTTCGGGCGGGGCCGATCTTCACCAACCTGCTGATGGCCGACGAGATCAATCGCACGCCGCCCAAGACCCAGGCAGCGCTGCTGGAGGCGATGGCCGAAGGACAGGTCAGTATCGACGGCCAAACGCACAAGTTGCCCATGCCGTTCATCGTGTTGGCCACGGACAACCCGATCGAGTACGAGGGCACCTATCCACTGCCGGAGGCGCAGCTGGACCGGTTCGCCATCCGGCTCGAACTGCGCTACCTCTCCGAACAGGATGAGACGGCGATGCTGCGGCGCCGGCTCGAACGCGGGTCAGCCGAGGCGACGGTGAACCAGGTGGTGGACCTGCACGACCTGTTGGCCATGCGGGAATCGGTCGAGCAGGTGACCGTTCACGACGATGTCTTGCACTACGTGGTGTCGCTGGCCACCGCGACCCGCAACCATCCGCAGGTCGCCGTCGGTGCCAGCCCTCGGGCCGAACTCGACCTGGTCCAGCTCTCCCGTGCCCGGGCGCTGCTACTCGGGCGCGACTATGTGATCCCCGAAGACGTCAAAGCGCTGGCTACCGCGTCAATCGCGCACCGGATCACCTTGCGTCCGGAGATGTGGGTGCGCAAGATCCAGGGAGCCGATATCATCGCAGAACTGTTGCGGCGCTTGCCCGTTCCGCGCACCAATGCGGGAAGCCGATGAGCGACGGCGCGATGTGATCCAAACTCGTGATGTCGAGTTGCGCTGGCGTGCTTCGCCACTGACGCTGTCCGTCGCCACGTGCGCCGGAGTGGCCCTGGCCGCCGCCGTCATTGCCGGCCGGTGGCAACTGATCGCGTTCGCGGCGCCACTGCTCGGCGTGCTGTGCTCGATCTACTGGGAGCGGCCGGTCCCGACCGTTCATGTGCACGCCGAGCCCGATCTGCAGCGTTGCTTTGAAGACGAGCGGGTGAGCGTGAAGGTTTGGGCAACAGTGGATTCGGCGGCCGGGGAGGGGAGCGAGGCGGTCCTGGTCACCGTCCGGGCGCCGGCCGGCATGCAGCTCGACATCGACGAGTCGAGTTCACGCCAGGCAAAAAGCGTTGAGGTGGTGACACAGCGGTGGGGCCGCTATCCTATCGAGGCGCGCGTCGATGTCGTCGCGCGCGGCGGGCTGTTGATGGTCGATGGGACGGTCGAGGCCGCCCAGGTGGTCGTCTTTCCGCTCACACCGCCGCAGCCGACGGCCATTCCACAGACCGAGCTGCTGGACCGGTTGGGTGCCCACCTCACCCGGTACATCGGCCCAGGCGTCGAATACGCCGACATTCGCCCCTACGTTCCGGGGGACCAGCTGCGGGCGGTGAACTGGGCGGTCAGCGCGCGGCGCGGACGTTTGCATGTGACGCAACGGTTGACCGACCGTGCCGCCGACGTCATCGTGCTGATCGACACTTACCGGCAGCCGCCGGGCCCGGCCAGCGAAGCCACCGAGCGAGTAGCGCGCGGGGCGGCTCAGGTGGTTCAGACCGCCCTGCGCAATGGTGATCGGGCCGGGATCATCGCGCTGGGCGGCAATCGCCCGCGGTGGATGGGAGCCGACATCGGCCAACGCCAGTTCTATCGGGTGCTCGACACCGTGCTCGGTAGCGGCGACCGGTTCGAGAAGACGACCGGGACACTCGCTCCGCGTGCCGCCGTTCCGGCCGGGGCCATTGTCATCGCGTTCTCCACGTTGCTGGACACCGAATTCGCGCTGGCGCTGATCGACTTGCGTAAGCGGGGCCATGTCGTGGTTGCCGTGGACGTACTCGACAGCGCTCCTTTCGAGGGGGAGCAGGACCCGCTCGTGGTCCGGATGTGGGCGCTGCAGCGTGCCGGGATGTATCGGGACATCGCAACGGTGGGCGTCGACGTACTCGACTGGCCGGGAAACCGCGCACTCGAGCAGTCGATGGCGGCCTTGCCCGATCGCCGCCGTCGGATCCGCGGACGGCTGCGGGGGAGCGCCTGACATGGGATCGGTGGCCGGAACCGGCAGTCGAGTCCTTTCCCCGGTATTCGGGCTGCTGATGGTGGGCGCCGCCGGTGCCGGAGCTCGCGGGCCGGTAATCGTCGCTCTGGCCGGAGCCGTCATTGCCTTGGTAGCGGGAATCTTGGTGCGTGCGGCGGCAACGGTTGCGGTATTGCTGACGGTGCTGGCGCTGGTGTTGTCGGCGCCGTCGCAATTGCTTGCCGCACTGTGTGGCCTTTGCGCCGTGGCCTACCTGGTGAGCCGGCACGCGGCCGGGGATCCCGCCGGCGTCGCGATGGCTACCTGGCCGACTATCGTTGCCGCCCTTGGATTTGCGTTCGCAGGCCTGGCGGCCACCGCATTTCCGCTGCAGGTGCCGTGGTTGCCATTGGCGGCGCCGTTGGCGGTGCTGGCAATCTATGTATTGGCCACCCGTCCGTTTCTGCACTGAACGTTTTTGCGGCGCCGGCGAGGATTGCGGGCCGGCGCGGACCGGCGTATTTCCGGCACGTAAAAGAAATTTCGCGAAACCCCGGATATCGGACTCCGATTTTCCTAGAGTCCTGTTCTACAGGCTGGGTCCAGGGGCCGACCGTCTGAGCAGGGCCAGATATGGACGTGTCCGGGTGCGGGGCCGCGGTCTGTAGCGACTTCGAGAAAGGGATGGGCTGATGAGCTTTGCGGTGTTGCCTCCGGAGATCAATTCATTGCGAATCTTCGCTGGCGCGGGGTCCGCGCCGATGTTGGAGGCAGCGGTGGCCTGGGATGGGCTGTCGGCAGAGTTGGGGACGGCGGCGGAGTCGTTCGCATCGGTGACCTCGGGATTGACGGGTCAGGCGTGGCAGGGCGCGGCGGCGAAGGTGATGGCGGCGGTCGCGGCGCCCTACTCGAGTTGGTTGAGTGCGGCGGCGGCGCGGGCGGTGGGGGCGGCCGGGCAGGCCAAGATGGTGGCGTCTGCGTTTGAGGCGGCGCGGTCGGCGATGGTGCATCCGCTGGCGGTGGCGGCCAATCGCAACGTGTTTGTGCAGTTGGTGATGTCGAATCTGTTCGGTCAGAACGCGCCGGCGATCGCGGCGACCGAAGGCACGTATGAGGAGATGTGGGCCGCGGACGTGGCCGCGATGGTCGGGTATCACGGTGGCGCCTCGGCTGCCGCGGCGGGGCTGCCGTCGTGGCAGCAGGCGTTGTCGGGGTTGCCCGGCATAGGTCAAGCGGCGGCGGCGCCCGCGGCAGCGTTGTTCAACTTGCCTACCGTCAACACTGGCCTGGGCAACTCGGGCCAGTGGAATCTCGGCGGCGGAAACAACGGCTCGTTCAACCTGGGCAATGGCAACATCGGCAATACCAACTTCGGTAGCGGCAACAACGGCAACCTCAACTTCGGCGGCGGAAACTTGGGGAACGGAAACTTCGGTCTCGGCAACTTTGGGAGCGGAAACTTCGGCAACGCCAACGGCATGGACCCCGTGTCGTTCAGCACCGGGAACAACATCGGTGACGCAAACCTCGGTGCCTTCAACCTCGGCAGCGCCAACATCGGTTTGTCCAACATCGGGTTGGCGAATATCGGAAATAACAACTTCGGATTCGGCAACGTGGGTAACAACAACATCGGTTTCGGTCTCACCGGAGATAACCAGGTCGGCATCGGTTCGTTGAACGCGGGCACCGGGAATTTCGGTTTCGGCAACTCCGGTGACAACAACATCGGATTCTTCAACTCCGGCAGCGGCAACGTCGGGGTGTTCAACTCCGGGGACGGCAACGCCGGTTTTGGCAACTCCGGCGGCGTGAACTCCGGCTTCTGGAATTCAGGCGGGCTCAACACCGGTTTCGGTAACGCGGGCGCCAACAACCTCGGTTTCAGCAACGCGGGCTCCAGCAATGTGGGTGATAGCAATGCCGGTGGTTCAAACATGGGCTCCGGTAACGCCGGCTACAGCAACACCGGTTTCTTCAATTCCGGGGGCTCAGCCACGTTCATCGGTGGGAACACGGGATTCTTCAACTCGGGTGACCTCAACACTGGCGGCGGCAACGCCGGCAGCGTCAACACCGGCTTCCTCAACTCGGGTGACTTCAACACCACCGTGGGCAGCGCCGACACCCCAGCCGGTGCCACCCAGTCCGGCTTCAACAACACCAACGATGCGACGTTCGGCGGCGGCGTATCCGGCTTCCAGAACATGAACACGGGCTTCTTCAGCGTCGGCTCGGGCTTCGGGAACACGGGTGAGTATCAGGTCGGCTTCAACAATGCCGGGACCGGATTCAACACCGGAGTCGGGAATACCGGCTCGTTCAACACGGGCTTCAATGTGACGGGTTCGGGTAGTTCGGGCTTCGGGCACTCCGGCGACGGCAGCTCCGGTCTTGCCAACTCGGGTGATAGCTCATCAGGAGCGTTCAACGAAACCGACAACACGGCGGGCTTCTTCGGGCAGTCCTAGGGGCTCCCGTATCGGAAGATCCGTCCGGCGTCTCCGCGCCAGCCATTGGTCACGCCCGGTGGCGCCCAGCAATCTGCGCTGCCTAGTCGGTTGCTCATGAGGCGCGTGCCCGTGCACACGGTCGAAGCGGGCGCTGTTCACGTCGCCCACCGTCAACGCCGGCTCGGGCAAACGCTGGCGAATGGAACTTTGGCGGCGAAAGCATCGGCCCTTGAATTTTATTGGTTCACTGAAAACCGGCGGCAGAAATATGGGTTCGGCAACCCTGGGAACAGCAATATTTGAGTTTCAACTCCGGAGACCAAATGTGGGCTTTTCCAATCCGGGAGATGGCCACCCGGTTTGCCGCAACGGTGGCGCGGAGAATGCGGGCCATGACAATTCCGGCGATTACAACGCGGGTTCTAAAAGCGCAGGCAACCGCAATGTCGGGGATTTCCACTCAGCTAGCGTGGGTCTCGGGAAGCCCGCACTGGTGAAGCTGCAGTGCCCATGCCCATGCCCATGCCCATGCCCATGTCGCTTGGTGCCGCGGTGAGGGTGGCGGGGCGGTTTGGTAGGAGCCGGTGCACCGACGGCCACCGCCACAACGTCGGGCCGGCCATGCGGGCTGGGATATTTCGGTGGCCGCGCCAATGCACGCGAGAAATTGAAATGGCATTCTGGAATTGTGTGCACGATCGGCAGCCGGATTCCAGCAATTTCTCGTGCAATTGCCCAGAAACCGACGGAATTTGACAGAACCGCTGGCAAAGCGGCAAGTTTTGCCTACAGTCTATTGCTACTGGTCGAGCGGAGCGCATGGCCACGCGTCATGGCAAACCGCCGCGGACAGACGCTTGGTGTGGTTCACGGAAGGACTGAGTGATGAGCTTCTTGCTGCTGCCGCCGGAGATCAATTCGGTGCGGATGTTTGCCGGTGCTGGGGCTGCGCCGATGTTGGATGCCGCGGTGGCCTGGGGTGGGCTGGCTGAGGAATTGGGGACCGCGGCGCGGTCGTTTGAGTCGGTGACTTCGGGGCTGGCGGGTCAGGTCTGGCAGGGTGCGGCGGCCGCGGCGATGGCAGCTGCGGCGGCGCCCTATACGGGTTGGTTGAGCGCGGCTGCGGCGCGTGCGGTGGGGGCTTCGGCCCAGGCCAGGGCGGTTGCCGAGGTTTTTGAGGCGGCGCGCTCGGCGATGGTGCATCCGGTGGCGGTGTCGGCCAATCGCAATGTGTTTGTGCAGTTGGTGATGTCGAATCTGTTTGGGCAGAATGCGCCGGCGATCGCTGCGACCGAAGGCGCCTATGAGCAGATGTGGGCCGCGGATGTGGCGGCGATGGTGGGCTATCACGGTGGGGCGTCGGCGGCAGCGGCAGCATTGCCGTCCTGGGAGGCGGGGCTACAGCAATGGATCTCGGGCCTACCGGGGGTAGGTGAGCTACAGGCCGCCGCATCGGCAATTCCCGCTTTCAACCTGGGGCTGGGCAATATTGGCGACTTCAACCTGGGCAACGGCAACACCGGGGATAACAACCTGGGCAGCGGCAACATCGGCAACCTCAACCTTGGGAGCGGAAACACCGGCGGCTCCAACGTCGGCAGTGGCAACTACGGCGACGGAAACCTGGGCAGCGGCAACTACGGCAATTCGAATCTGGGTAGCGGAAACGGGGTGCTCTCATCGGTCGGCAGTGACAGTAATGTCGGCAGTGGCAACCTCGGCAGTCACAACTTCGGCAACGGTAATACCGGCAGCAGTAACATCGGCAGCGGAAATATCGGCGACACCAACCGCGGCTTTGCCAACCTTGGCAGCAACAACTTTGGCTTCGCCAATCTCGGAGATGGCAACGTGGGGTTTGCCAACACCGGTAACAACAACATTGGCTTTGGGCTCACCGGCGACAACCAGATGGGCATTGGCGCGTTGAACACCGGACTCGCCAACACGGGTTTTGGCAACTCGGGAAGCAACAACATCGGGTTCTTCAACTCTGGTGATCACAACGTGGGCTTCTTCAACTCGGGCAACGGTAACTACGGCTTCTTGAACTCCGGTGATACCAACACGGGATTCGAAAATTCCGGCAGCGTCAATACGGGCGTTCAGAACGCTGGTGCCGCCAACTTCGGCGCCTGGAACGCGGGAGGCGGCAATTTCGGTTTCGGCAACGTTGGCGGCGGCAACTTCGGCTTCGGAAACTCGGGCCTGTCGAACACCGGCAGCTTCAACGCTGGCGACGTCAACACCGGTGACTTCAACTCGGGCAGCACCAACACCGGATGGGGGAATTCGGGGGACATCAATACCGGTCTGCTCAATTCGGGCAACCTGAACACGTCCATCGCGAGTTCCGCCACCCAGGCTGGCCCGAACTCGGGCTTCGGCAATACCGGTACCGGACTCTCCGGCTTCAACAACTCCGGTGTCGATACCTCCGGTATCCAAAACGCCCAGTACGAAACCACCAAGACGCTTCCGCCGCCGGCGCCGCCGTTCCCCATTCATTTCAACCAGGGGACATCGGGCTTTTTCAACATGGGCCCCGGCACCGCGGGCATCGGTAACTCCGGGGGCGGCCTCAACAGGGGGCTGTTCAACAACGGCTTTCTGAACATCGGTATCGCAAACTCCGGTGACAACGGTTTTGTGTACGTGGCGCCGTTATTCGCCATTTCGTTCACCTCGGGCGTCTTCAGCTCAGGAGCCTTCACTTCGGGCTTCTTCAACACCATGGACAACCAGTCGGGGTTCTTCCACCTCTAGCCCGCTGGTAGGGGCGATTACCCCCGTGAGTCGCCAGCCGGGTCACCCCACAGCTGGTTCAGTGCAGCAAGTGGGCGGCCTGGTTGGCGAGGTCGAGCACCGGTTGCGGCAGGATCCCCAGCAGCACAGTGACCGCCGCACAAACCGCGATCGCCGCCTTGCTCAAGATGCCGGGCGCCATCACTTGCGGTGTGTCGCTGGACTCTTCGGTGAAGAACATCAACACGATCACCCGGACGTAGAAGTAGGCGGCCACTCCGCTGGAGATGACACCGATGACCACCAACGGCGCCGCACCGCCCTCGGCGGCGGCCTTGAACACGGAGAACTTGCTGATGAACCCGCTCGTCAGCGGGATGCCGGCTAACGCCAGCAGGAACATCGACAGCATCACGCCCACAATCGGGGAGCGCTGACCCAGCCCGGCCCAATGGGACAGGTTGGCGTCCTCGACCCCTTTCGCGTCGCGGACCAAGCCGACGATGGCGAATGCGCCCACCGTGCTGAAGCTGTAGGCGACCAGGTAGAACAGCGTCGCCGACAGACCCGCCGAGTTGTCGGCGATCACGCCGGTCAGGATGAAGCCGACGTGTGCGACCGACGAATAGGCAAGCATCCGTTTGACGTTGGTCTGGTTCACCGCGGTGATGGTGCCAACCGCCATGGTCAATATCGAAATCGCCCACAGCACCGGCCGCCACTGATCGTGCAGCGGAGGCAGCGCCACGTAGACCACCCGAAGTAGGGCGCCGAAAGCCGCAACCTTGGTGGCCGCCGCCATGAACCCGGTGATCGGCGTGGGTGCGCCTTGGTACACATCGGGAATCCACGAGTGGAAGGGGACAGCGCCAACCTTGAACAGCAGACCGACCGACAGCAGACCGACGCCCACCAACGCCATGGACATATCGCTGCGTGCCGCCAGCGAATCCCGGATACCGGTCAGCGTCAGCGAGCCGGTAGCGCCGTAGAGCAACGCGACACCATAGAGAAAGAACGCCGAAGAGAACGCGCCCAGCAGGAAGTACTTCAGCGCCGATTCCTGCGACAGCAACCGGCGGTGTCGCGCTAGTCCGCACATCAGATACAGCGGCAGGGAGAGCACTTCGAGCGCGACAAACATGGTCAACAGGTCGTTGGCCGCGGGAAATACCATCATGCCGCCGACGGAAAGCGTGAGCAGCGGGAAGATTTCGGTTTGCGCTGCCCCCGCACGTTGCGCCTCGCGTTCGGCGTCGCTGCCGGTCACGGCCGAAGCCTGCGGCGTGAAGGAGTCGAGTCCGCCGCTGCCCGCGGCGACCGCCGTCTTGGTCTGGGCGGCCACCCGGTGGGTACTGCGTTCAGCGATGAAGATGACCGCCATCACCGCCACCAGCAACACCGTGCCCTGTAAGAACAGCGTTGGTCGATCCACTGCCATCGACCCGAGCACGGCGCGGCGGCCAGTCACCGGAATCGACCGGGCCACCACGATGAGCGCGATGAATGCGGCCACCAACCCGCTCAGGGCCAGCGTCACCTGCGCGCCGTATCGCAGCCGGCGCGGCAGGAACGCCTCGGCCAGCACGCCGACGACGGCGATGCCGAAAACGATGAGCATCGGACACAGCAGGAAGTATTCGATGCTTGGGCTGGGCAAGATCATTCGTGTGGTCCTTCGGCTGTCCGGGGGGCGCCCACACCCGAAACCGGGTGTGGCACCTTGGGCGCGGGATCGTGCTGGCCGATGGTGCTCATGGTGTGCTCGACCGCCGGGTTGATGACATCGAGCACGGGTTTGGGATAGACCCCGAGGATCAGCAACATCGCGATCAGCGGCGCGACCACGATCATTTCGCGTGGCACCAGGTCACCGATGCGCTCGTTGCCCTTGGCCACCGGTCCGGTCATCACGCGTTGGTACAGCCACAGCATGTAGATGGCGGAAAGCACCAGCGCGGTGACGCCAAAGGCCGCGGCCAGCCAGTAGCGGTTGAAAGTGCCAAGCAGCAACAGAAATTCACTGATGAATGGGGCCAAGCCGGGCAAGGAAAGGGTGGCCATGGCCGAAACCAGGAAGGTGCCGGCCAGCACCGGAGCCACCTTCTGCACACCGCCGTAGTCGGCGATCGCCCGGCTGCCGTGGCGCGAGATCAGGAAGCCGGCGATCAGGAAGACCGCGGCCGTCGACAGTCCGTGGTTGAGCATGTACAGCGTCGAACCGCTCTGGCCCTGGGTGGTCATCACGAAGATCCCCGCGATGATGAACCCGAAGTGCGAGATCGACGTGTAGGCGATCAGTCGCATGATGTCGGTCTGACCGATCGCCACGACTGCGCCGTAGATCACGCCGATGATGGCCAGCGTCACGACCAACGGACGGAAATAGGTTGAGGCGTCCGGGAACAGCTGCAGGCAATAGCGCAGCATGCCGAACGTGCCGACCTTGTCCATCACCGCCATCATCAGCACCGCGGTCGCCGGCGTGGACTCCACCGCCGCATCGGGCAACCAGCGGTGGAAGGGCCACAGCGGGGCCTTGATGGCGAACGCAAACATGAATCCGAGGAACAAGGCTTTGAAGACCGCCGGATGTTCGCCGTAATGTCCGCCCTGCACGCCGGCCACGATGTCGCGGAAGTCGAAAGTTCCAGACCCGTTTTGGGCGGTCACCACATAGAGCCCGATAACCGCTGCCAGCATGATCAGCCCGCCGAACAGGTTGTACAGCAGGAACTTTACCGCGGCCGCGGAGCGCGTGCGGCCCTGCCCGAAACCCCCGATGAGGAAGTACATCGGAATGAGCATGGCCTCGAAGAACACGTAGAACAGCAAGACGTCCAGCGCGACCACCGAGATCAGCACCATCGACTCGATGGCCAGCGTCAACGCGACGTAGGCGTGCACACCCCTGGTGCGTTCGCCGCCGTCATTCCAGCCGGCAATCTGCAGCAGCGGGATCAGCACCGTGGTCAGCAGCACCAGCACCACCGCGATGCCATCCACCCCGAGCGTGTAGCTGGCGCCGAACGCCGGTATCCAGGAACGGTTTTCGACGAACTGGTAGTGCTCGCCGCTCGGCTTGAACCCGGTAGCGACGACAACCGACACCGCCAGCGTCACGACGCTGGCGATCAGGCCGGTCCACTTGGCGAGCTGGCGCAGCCCCGGGGGCAACAAGATGATGAGCACCGAAGCGGCCAGCGGGACCAGCCACAGCAGCGTCAGCCACGGTACGTGTGAGTTCACCACAGCTGCACCGCCAAGAGCACCGCGGCCACCAGGACCGCACCGGCCAGCATCGACAACGCGTAGTTGCGGGCGAAGCCGGTTTGCATTCGTCGTAACCGATTCGACGTCATGCTCACCAATCCGGCCAAAGCGTTGACCGAGCCGTCCACACCCGCGTTGTCGACCTCGACCACCGCGTCGGTCAGTTGCGCGCCAGGGCGCATGAACACCTCCTCGTTGAAGGCATCGGCATACATGTCGGCGCGCGCGGCCGTCGTCAGCACCGAAACCCGGACGGGGGCCACCCGGGGGATGGCAGCGGTGCCGTACATCCGGTAGGCGACCGCGATACCGACGGCGACGACACCGAGCGCCACCGTGGTGCTGACCCAGTTCGGGAGCGCATGGGTGGCTTCCTCATGGGCTCCGACGACGGGCTCGAGCCAACGCTGCAGCGTGCCGCCCATCGCCAGCAGACCACCGGAGAAGACGGAGCCGAAGGCCAGCAGGATCATCGGCCAGGTCATCAGGGCCGGAGCCTCGTGCGGGTGGGCTCCCGGCGCCCACCGCTTCTCACCGAAGAAGGTCATCAGCATCACCCGGGTCATGTAGAACGCGGTGACCCCTGCTCCCAGCAGGGCCGCACCGCCGAGCACATAGCCGCGGGTGTCGCCGGCGCCCAGCGCTGCCTCGATGATCGCGTCCTTGGAGAAGAAGCCCGCGAAGGGTGGCACACCGATGATCGCCAGGTAGCCCAGCCCGAAGGTGACGAAGGTGACGGGCAGGGCGGCGCGCAGCCCCCCGTACCGGCGCATGTCCTGTTCCTCATGCATCGCGTGGATGACCGATCCGGATCCCAGGAACAGTCCGGCCTTGAAGAAACCGTGGGTGAGCAGGTGCATGATCGCGAACGCGTAACCGGCCGGGCCCAGGCCGGCGGCCAGCACCATGTAGCCGATCTGGCTCATCGTCGAGGCGGCCAGCGCGCGTTTGATGTCGTCCTTGGCGCACCCGATGACCGCCCCCAGCAGCAGCGTGACGGTGCCCACCACGACCACGGCCAGCTGTGCGTCCGGCGCCAGGTTGTAGAGCGGGTTGGACCGCACGATCAGGTACACCCCGGCGGTCACCATGGTGGCGGCGTGGATCAGGGCGGACACCGGGGTGGGGCCCTCCATCGCGTCGCCCAACCAGGCCTGCAGCGGCACCTGGGCGGACTTGGCGCACGCCCCCAGCAGCAGCAGCAAACCCATCGCGGTCAGCGCTACCCGGCTGGCGGCCGGCGCACTGGCAAAGACCCCGGCGTAGGACAGCGTGCCGAAGGTGCTGAACATGACGAACATGCCCAAAGCCAGCCCGGCGTCGCCAACCCGGTTCATCACGAACGCCTTCTTGGCCGCCGTGGCGGCCGACGGCTTGTGATACCAGAAGCCGATCAGCAGGTAGGACGCCAGGCCCACGCCTTCCCACCCGACGTAGAGCAACACGTAGTTGTCGGCGACCACCAGCAGCAGCATCGAGGCCAAGAACAAATTGAGGTAGCCGAAGAACCTACGGCGATCGGGGTCTTCGGCCATGTAGGCGACCGAGTAGATGTGGATCAGCGATCCGACTCCGGTGATCAGCAGCACGAAGCAAATGGACAGCTGATCGATTTGCAGTCCGAAGTCCACCTGCAGCTGGCTCACCGGCATCCAGGTGAAGACCGTTTGGTGGATGAGCCGATCGTCGGCGGAGCGCCCCACGAGGTCGGCGAGCATGGTCGCGCCAACGCCGAATGAGGCAAGGGCCGCCGCACAACCCAACCAGTGTCCCCACGCGTCGGTCCGCCTACCGCCGAACAGCAAGATCGCGGCACCCGCCAGCGGCAGCGCCACCAGCAGCCAGGTGTGTTGAGTCCCCAGAAAGTTCGTCACTGTGGCGCTATCAGCCTTTGAGTAGGTTCGCGTCGTCGACCGACGCCGATTTGCGGGTACGGAAAATCGTCATGATGATGGCCAGACCGACGACGACTTCGCAGGCTGCGACCACCATCGTGAAGAACGCGACCATTTGTCCGTCCAGATGCCCGTGCATTCGCGCGAACGTGACAAACGCGAGGTTGACGGCGTTGAGCATTAGCTCGACACACATGAACATGACTATCGCATTGCGGCGCAACAACACCCCGGAGGCGCCAATGGTGAACAGTAGCGCCGAAAGATACAGATAGTTGGCGGGATTCATGACGCACCACCTGTGATGGCCTCGGGCGAAGGCGTCTGGAGTCCATCCGCCCCGCGGGTCTGCAGGATCCCCGGGACCGACAACTCGGAGTAGGAGCCGTCGGGCAGCAGCGCGGCGACATCGACCGCATTGTGGCGTGCGTAGACGCCGGGGTTCGGCAGCGGCGTGGGGTGACCGCCGGGGCGGAAGCGCTCCTGGGAGAGTTCGCGTTGGGACTTGCGGCGCTCGAAGCGCTCCCGGTGGGCTAGCACCATCGCGCCGATGGCCGCGGTGATCAGCAGTGCGCTGGTCAACTCGAAGGCCCACAGATAGCGCGAGAAGATCAGCGCCGCCAAGCCCTCGACGTTGCCGTTGGCGTTGGCGGCCGTCAACCCCGCGAAGCCTCCGGCCGCCACATTGCCGATAGCGGCGATCAACAGGACGCCGAATCCGACCCCGATCACCACCGCGGCGACCCGCTGCCCGCGCAGCGTCTCTTTGAGCGACTCCGCGGAGTCCACACCGATGAGCATTAGCACGAACAAGAACAGCATCATCACCGCGCCGGTGTAGACGACGACCTGGACCACCCCCAGGAACAGCGCGTCCTGGATCATGTAGAACACGGCCAGAATGATCATCGTCATCGCCAAGAACATCGCCGAGTATACGGCATTGACGGCCATCACCACCCCGAGCGCGCCGACCAGCGCCAGCGCACCCAGGATCCAGAAGGTCACCGCCTCACCGGTCGAGGTAACGGTGATGGTGTCCGCGGCCAGACTGGAAGCCAGGGTCGAAGTCACCGCGACTCTCCGGTTTTCTGTGTTTCGCGCAAGCCTTCGGCGGTCACGTTGCCCAGGTAGTAGTCCTTGTCGGTGGCGCCGGCAGCCCTGGGATGCGGCGGCGCGGTCATCTCGGGCTGCAGCGGGGCCAGCAGCCGGTCCTTCTCATAGATCAGGTCGGCACGGTTGTCGTCGGCCAACTCGTAGTCATTGGTCATGGTCAGCGCCCGGGTCGGACAAGCCTCGATGCACAGACCGCAACCGATGCAGCGCAGGTAGTTGATCTGGTACACCCGGCCGTAGCGTTCACCCGGGGAAAACCGTTGCTCGTCGGTGTTGTCGGCGCCCTCGACGTAGATCGCGTCAGCCGGGCAGGCCCAAGCGCACAACTCGCAACCGATGCATTTCTCCAGGCCGTCGGGGTAGCGGTTGAGCTGATGGCGGCCGTGATACCGGGGCGCTACCGGACCCGGCTTCTCCGGATACTCCTCGGTGACCGTCTTTTTGAACATTGACCCGAAGGTCACGCCGAATCCGGCAATGGAGTCCAAGAATTTAGCCACGGGCGTTCTCCTTGCTCGCACCAACTGGCTGAGCCAGCGGCTTCATGGGCAGCGGCGGCGTCGGGAACAGCGGCTCCATGGCGCCTTGCTCGTCGGGGCTGGCGGCGGGCTGCTTGCCGCGCCGCCGGGCCTTTGTCACGGAGTTGGGCGTGCTGAACGGTTTTCGTAGCGACATCACCAGGATTGCTGCCACGACGATGCTGCTGACCACCAGCGCCGGTGTCCAGTATTGGTAGCCCTGGTTGCGCAGGGACCGGATCACCGCCGCGATCAGCACCCACACCAGCGAGACGGGAATCAGCAGCTTCCAGCCCAGCGCCATGAACTGGTCGTAGCGCAGCCGAGGGAGCGTGGCGCGCAGCCAGAAGTACATGAACAAAAATCCCCACACCTTGGCGGTGAACCACAGCACCGGCCACCAGCCCGCGTTGGCTCCGTGCCACATGTTCAACGGCCATGGCGCGTGCCAGCCGCCCAGGAACAACGTGGCCGCCAGCGCCGAAACCGTGGTCATGTTGACGTACTCGGCGAGCATGAACATCGCGAACTTCAGCGACGAGTACTCGGTGTGGAAACCGGCCACCAGCTCACCCTCGGCCTCGGGCAGGTCGAAGGGGGCCCGGTTGGTCTCACCCACCATCGAGATGAGGTAGATCACGAACGACGGCAGCAGCAGGAAGACGTACCAGACGCGATCCTGCGCGGCGATGATCTGCGAGGTCGACATGCTGCCGGCATAGAGGAACACGCCCGCGAACGACAGCCCCATGGCCACCTCATAGGAGATGACCTGTGCGGTCGAACGCACCCCACCCAGCAGCGGGTAGGTTGATCCGGATGCCCAGCCGCCGAGCACGATGCCGTACACCCCGATCGCTGACAGGCCCAGGATGAACAGCACCGCCACCGGCAGATCGGTCAACTGCAGCGGCGTGCGATGCCCGAACACCGACACCACCGGACCGAACGGGATGAATGCGAACGCGGTGAACGCGGGAATCACCGAGATGATCGGGGCGACAAAATAAACGAATCGATCGATGCCGCCGGGGGTGATGCTCTCTTTGAGCGCCAGCTTGATTCCGTCGGCCAGGCTTTGCAGCGAGCCCTTGGGCCCCACCCGGTTTGGGCCGGGGCGCAATTGCATCCGGCCCAGCAACTTGCGTTCGGCCAGGATCGCCACCAGCACCGTCAGCATGAGAAAAACGAAGATGGCGATCGCCTTGGCGACGACCAGCCACCAGACGTCATGTCCGAAATCGGTCATCGGCGCCACTCCTGTTCATCGCTTCGCTCTGCATCGTCGCCGGCGCGGGTCATGAGCCGGCGCCGATTCGTACGACGCTGCCGATCCCCGCGCCCAGCTGGCGATACACCGCCGAACCAGGCGAGTTGAGGGGCAGCCACACCACCCGTTCGGGCATGTCAGTGATGTTCAGCGGCAAGGTGATCGAGCCGCGTGACGAGCTGACGGTCACCGCGTCGCCGTCGGCGGCGCCGATCTCGGCGGCAGTTTCTGCCGCCAGACGCACCACCGGTGGCCGTGCGGTGCCGGACAGATGGGGCTCGCCGTCCTGCAACCGCCCCGCGTCGAGCAGCATCCGCCAGCCCGTCAGGATGGCCTCACCCGCCGCGGGTTGGGCCGCACCGGCGGCAGTGATATGGGGGCTGGCGGCGTGCTTGCCATCCCAGTTGCCCAGCGCCGCGAGCTCTTCGCGCGCCGACTCGACCGACGACATCCCTAGATAGACGCCCATCTCATCGGCCAGCGCGTCGAGGACCCGGTGATCTGACTGGCCGGCTTGCTGGGTGCTGCCCCGCAGCGACGGTTCGAATTCGCGGTAGCGGCCCTCCCAGTTGACGAACGCTCCGGACTTCTGCGTGGTCGGCGCGACCGGGAACACCACGTCGGCCCGCTCGGTGACGGGGCTGTGCCGCAGTTCCAGGCTGACCACGAACCCGGCGGCTTCCAGCGCGGCCAGCACCACGTCAGGGTCCGCGAAGTCGTCGGGCTCCAAGCCTCCCACCAGGAGGGCGTCCAGGTCCCCGTCGGTGGCGGCGGCCAGGATGCCGGCCGCGTCACGTCCAGGGGCGGTCGGCAAGTCGGAAACGTGCCATGCCGCACGAACCTGCGAGCGGGCGGTGTCATCGGCCAGCGGACGGCCGCCGGGCAGCAGCGTGGGCAGCGCGCCGGCCTCCAGTGCGCCACGTTCCCCGGCCCGCCGTGGTACCCAGGCCAGCCGGGCGCCGGTGCTGTCGGCCAACCGTGCCGCGGCGGACAATCCACCGGGCACCGTGGCCATGCGCTCGCCGACCATGATGACCGCGCCCGGCGTCGCCAGCAGGTCACCTAGCTCGCCGGTGGCCAGGGCGTCCAGCGCCGCGGGCTCGGCGCCGGGAGCGGTCTTGATCAGCCGGCCCGACATCTTCTGCAGGCCGCGGGTGGCGAACGGGGCGAGAGCGTAAACGGGAAGACCGTTTTTGCGCGCCGCCTTACGCAGTCGCAAGAACACGATCGGCGACTCGTCTTCCGGCTCGAACCCGACCAGCAGCACCACCGGCGCGGATTCCAGGTCGGCGTAGCTGACGGTTACCGGCCGTCCCGCGATACGTGCGGCCAGGAAGTCGGCCTCCTCGGCCGAGTGCGGCCGGGCCCGGAAGTCGATGTCATTGCTATCCAGGGTGATTCGCGCGAACTTGGCGTAGGCGTAGGCGTCCTCCCAGGTGGCCCGGCCGCCGACCAGCACACCGGTGCGGCCGCGGGCTTCCTGCAGGCCCCGGGCCGCTGCCACGATGGCGTGCGACCACGATGCCGGGACCAGGTTGCCGTCGGTATCGCGGATCAGGGGAGTGGTGATGACGTCCGGCTGGGTCGCGTAGGTGAACGCCCAGCGGCCCTTGTCACAGTTCCACTCTTCGTTGACTTCAGGGTCATCACCGGCGAGCCGGCGCAGCACTTTGCCGCGGCGATGGTCGGTGCGTTGCGCACACCCCGATGCGCAGTGCTCGCAGACGCTGGGGCTCGAGACCAGATCGAATGGGCGCGCCCGGAACCGGTAGGCGGTCCCGGTCAGCGCACCCACCGGGCAGATCTGCACGGTGTTGCCCGAGAAGTAGGAGTCGAACGGTTCGTCGGCATAGATGCCGACTTGCTGCAGGGCGCCGCGCTCCTGCATGTCGATGAACGGGTCCCCGGCAATCTGGTTGGAGAACCGGGTGCACCGGGCGCACAGGATGCAGCGTTCGCGGTCCAGCAACACTTGCGCGGAGATGTTGATCGGCTTGGCGAAGGTGCGCTTGACGTCGGTGAACCGCGACTCGGGCTGCCCGTTGGACATGGCCTGGTTCTGCAGCGGGCATTCACCACCCTTGTCGCACATCGGGCAGTCCAAGGGGTGGTTGATCAGCAGCAATTCCATCACACCGTGCTGCGCCTTGTCGGCGGCCTCGGACGTGAGCTGGGTGCGAACCACCATGTCGTCGGTGGCCACGGTGGTGCACGACGCCAACGGCTTGCGCTGCCCCTCCACCTCGACCAGACATTGCCGACACGCGCCGACCGGCTCGAGCAGCGGGTGATCACAGAACCGTGGGATCTGTATACCCATGAGCTCGGCGGCCCGAATAACCAAAGTCCCTTTGGGAACGCTGATTTCGGCACCGTCGATAGTCAGCGTTACCAGCTCCGGCTGGCTCACTCCGTCGCCGGTCTTGGTATTGGCCGCACTTGTCATTGTGGCCCAGTCCCTTTCGCGGTGTTCCGGCCTGCTGTGAGCATGGAGTCCCGGGGATCGAAGGGGCAACCGCCCTGTTCGACGTGGGCGATGTACTCGTCTTGGAAGTGCTTGATCGAGGACATCACCGGGCTGGCAGCTCCGTCACCCAGGGCGCAGAACGACTTTCCCAAAATGGAATCCGAGATGTCGAGCAACTTGTCGATATCCTCGCGGGTGCCCTTGCCCGTTTCGAGGCGCGCGTAGATCTTGTCCAGCCAGAACGTGCCTTCTCGGCACGGGGTGCATTTGCCGCATGATTCGTGCTTGTAGAACTCGGTCCAGCGCCGCACCGCACGGACCACACAGGTGGTCTCGTCGAAGATCTCCAGCGCTTTGGTGCCCAGCATGGACCCCACGCCGCCGACGCCCTCGTAGTCCAGCGGCACATCGAGGCGCTCGTCGGTGAGCAATGGGGTCGACGATCCGCCCGGCGTCCAGAACTTCAGTTGGTGCCCGGCCCGTATCCCGCCGGCGTAGTCGAGCAATTCGCGCAGGGTAATCCCCAGTGGGGCCTCGTACTGGCCGGGCCGGGTGACGTGGCCGGACAGCGAATACAGGGTGAAGCCGGGCGACTTCTCGCTGCCCATCGAGCGGAACCAGTCGACTCCGTTGAGGATGATGGACGGGACGCTGGCGATCGTTTCGACGTTGTTGATCACCGTCGGGCAGCCGTAGAGCCCGGCAACCGCGGGGAAGGGGGGCCGCAGGCGTGGCTGACCGCGCCGGCCCTCGAGCGAATCCAGCAGCGCGGTCTCCTCGCCGCAGATGTAGGCGCCCGCGCCGGCGTGGACCACCAGTTCCAGATCGAATCCGGAGCCATTGATGTTGCGGCCCAACAATCCCGCGGCGTATGCCTCGGTCACCGCGTTCTGCAGGCGGCGCAACACCGGCAGCACCTCGCCGCGCACGTAGATGAACGCGTGGCTGGCCCGGATCGCGTAGGCGGCGATGATGACGCCCTCGACGAGCACGTGCGGTGTGGCCAGCATCAGCGGAATGTCTTTGCACGTGCCGGGTTCGGACTCGTCGGCGTTGACCACCAAATAGTGGGGCTTGGCCGCGGGACCGGCATCGCCCTGCGGAATGAACGACCACTTGGTGCCGGTGGAGAAGCCGGCGCCGCCGCGTCCGCGCAGACCCGAATCCTTCACCGTTCCGATCACCGCGTCGGGCCCCATGGCCAGGGCCTTCTCCAGCGCCCGGTACCCGTCGTGACGACGGTAGGTGGCCAGCGTCCACGACTCGGGGTCGTCCCAGTAACGACTGATGACCGGCGTCAAAGGTGTTGCCTGGGAAGTCATCACTGCCCTCCAGGTGCCGGCGGTGCCTGCATGTCGTTGTCTTGCGCCACCCGCAGTCCGGCCAATGTCGCGGCACCCGCACCGCCCTGGCCCTGGTCGGGTCGGGTCGGGCAAGCCGGCCAGAATGCGCGATGTCTGGCGGAAGCCGCACAGTGGAGCGCCCCGGGTAGGCGCGATCGGTTCGCCCGAGCGCAGCGAGTCAACGAGTTCGCGCGCCGATTCCGGTGTCTGGTTGTCAAAGAATTCCCAGTTGACCATCACTACTGGCGCGTAGTCGCACGCCGCGTTGCATTCGATGTGTTGCAAGGTGACCGAGCCATCGGAGGTGGTCTCGTCGTTGCCGACGCCGAGGTGGTCTTTGAGGGTCTCAAAGATTGCGTCGCCGCCCATCACCGCGCACAGGGTGTTGGTGCAGACGCCGACCAGGTATTCGCCGGTCGGCCCACGGCGATACATGGTGTAGAAGCTGGCCACCGCCGAAACCTCGGCTCCGGTCAGGCCCAACTGATTTGCGCAGAACGGCAGGCCCGCGGGGGTCAGGTAGGAGTCCTCGCCCTGCACCAGGTGCAGCAACGGCAGCAGCGCGGAGCGCTGGTCGGGATAGCGGCCGATGATCTCCTTGGCTTCGATCTCCAGCCGTGCCAGCGCATCCGGCGGGTAGGACTTCGGGGCACCCTCAACCATGAATTGGTTGGGCTCCTCGGGCGGCGGTCCGAGCCGGACGAATACCGGCTGACTTTGTGGCGCGTTCACCGATCCACCCCTCCCATCACGGGATCGATGCTGGCGACCGCGGTAATCAAGTCGGCAACCATCCCGCCTTCGGACATTGCTGCAACCGCTTGCAGGTTGGTGAACGAGGGGTCGCGGTAGTGCACGCGGTATGGGCGGGTGCCGCCATCGCTGACCATGTGCACGCCGAGCTCGCCGCGCGGTGATTCCACAGCCACGTACACCTGACCGGCCGGCACCCGGATCCCTTCGGTGACCAGCTTGAAGTGGTGGATCAGGGCTTCCATCGAACTACCCATGATCTTGGCGATGTGTTCGGGTGAGTTGCCCATGCCGTCGGGCCCCACCTTCAAATCGGCCGGCCACGCCAGTTTGCGGTCCTCGATCATGGTCGGCCCGGGTCGCAGCCTGTCCAGACACTGCTCGACGATCTTGATCGATTCCCACATCTCTTTGACACGAATCATGTAGCGGCCGTAGGCATCGCAACCGTCAGCGGTGATCACGTCGAACTCGTAGTTCTCATAGCCGCAATAGGGCTCGCTCATGCGCAGATCGTGGGGCAGCCCCGTGGATCGCAGGATCGGGCCGGTGATGCCCAGGGCCATGCATCCGGCCAGATCCAGGTAGCCGACGTCCTGGGTGCGCGCCTTCCAGATAGCGTTTTCGTTGAGCAGATCCCCCATCTCGCGCAGCGGCTGGCGAAGATCCGCAATGGCTTTGGCGATCTCGGTAGGCCCATCCGGTGGCAGGTCCTGTGCCACACCGCCGGGCCGGATGTAGGCGCTGTTCATCCGCAGGCCGGTGATCGACTCGAACAGGCTGAGAATGATCTCGCGGGCCCGGAAACCGACGAACATCGGTGTCATGGCACCCAATTCCATGCCGCCGGTGGCCAAAGCGACCAAGTGCGAGGAGATCCGGTTGAGCTCCATCATCATCACCCGGATGACGTTGACCCGCTCGGGAATCTCGTCGGTGATGCCCAGGAGTTTCTCGACACCCAGACAGTAGGCGGTCTCGTTGAAGAACGGCGACAGGTAGTCCATCCGGGTCACGAAGGTGACGCCCTGAGTCCAGTACCGGTATTCGAGGTTCTTCTCGATTCCGGTGTGCAGGTAGCCGATTCCGCACCGGGCCTCGGTGACGGTTTCACCCTCGATCTCGAGGATCAGCCGAAGCACCCCATGGGTGGAAGGGTGCTGGGGCCCCATGTTGACGACGATGCGTTCCCCGGGGTCGGCGCCGCGGGCGGCCTCGACGATCTCGTTCCAGTCCTGTCCGCCCGCGACCAGCACGGTTTCGGTGTCGGTCATTTCTCTTCTTGTTTCGTCATGAGTTGTAACCCCTTCGCTCGTCGGGCGGGGGTATCTGCGCTCCCTTGTATTCGACCGGGATGCCGCCGAGTGGATAGTCCTTGCGCTGTGGGTGCCCCTGCCAGTCATCAGGCATCTCGATTCGCGTCAGCGAGGGATGCCCGTCGAAGATGATGCCGAAGAAGTCGTATGTCTCGCGCTCATGCCAATCGTTGGTCGGGTAGACGGCGTATAGCGACGGGATATGCGGATCGCTGTCGGGGGCAGACACTTCCAGCCGCAGGCGACGGTTGTGGGTGATCGATTGCAGCGGGTAAACCGCGTGTAGTTCGCGGCCGGTCTCATGCGGGTAGTGCACCCCGTTGACTCCCAGGCACAGCTCAAAGCGCAATTCTGGCTCGTCGCGGAGGGACTGTGCGACTCGCAGTAGGGCCTCGCGGCGAACGTGCAGGGTCAACTCGTTGCGATAGACCACGACTTTCTCTATGGCATCCTCGAACTCTATGGCATCCTCGAATTCGACGCCGTCGCGGTTCAGCGCCTCGGCCAGGCGATCGGCGATCTCGTCGAAGTAGAAGCCGTACGGGCGGGGGCTACTGCCCGGCAGCACGATCTCGCGCACCAATCGCCCGTATCCGGAGGTGTCGCCGGTGCCTTTGACGCCGAACATGCCGCGACGCACGTCGACCACTTCTTCATTGGAGGAGCCGGTTTGGCCCGCTGCGTCTGATGGGTTCTGGTCTGGCGAGCTCATCGCAGCAATCCACGCATCTCGATAGTGGGCCTGGCCAACATCGCCGCCTCTTCGGCTTCGGCGATGGCGCGTTCCCGGTTGACGCCAAGCGGCATTTCCTGAATCTTCTCGTGCAGCTTGAGGATTGCGTGCAACAGCATTTCCGGACGGGGTGGACAGCCGGGCAGGTAGATGTCGACCGGAACAACGTGGTCCACGCCTTGCACGATCGCGTAGTTGTTGAACATCCCGCCCGACGATGCGCACACGCCCATGGCCAGAACCCATTTCGGCTCGGCCATCTGGTCGTAGATCTGGCGCAGCGCCGGCGCCATCTTCTGGCTGACCCGCCCCGCCACAATCATCAGGTCCGCTTGGCGTGGCGTCGCCGAAAACCGCTCCATCCCAAACCGGGCGATGTCGAACCTCGGCCCCGCGGTTGCCATCATCTCGATTGCGCAGCATGCCAGCCCGAACGTCGCCGGCCACAGTGAGTTCTTGCGGACATAGCCCGCTACCTTCTCGACTGTCGACAACAGGATTCCGCCGGGTAGTTGTTCTTCCAGTCCCACGACCTACCTCAATCCCACGTCAGGCCCCCGCGGCGCCACACGTATGCGTACGCCACGAACACCGTGAGCATGAATATCGCCATCTCAACTAGAGCAAACGTCCCCAGTGCATCGAAGCTGACCGCCCATGGATAGAGGAACACGATTTCGATGTCGAAGACGATAAACAACATTGCGGTCAGGTAATACTTCACCGGGAACCGCTGCCCGCTCGCCGTTTCGCGGCCGCTGGCCCCGGCTTGCGCCTCGGTGGGTTCGATTCCGCATTCGTAGGCGGCAAGTTTCGACCGGTTGAAGCGGGTCGGTCCGACCAGGCTTGCGATCACAACCGAGACCACGGCGAAGCCGGCGGCGAGCGTCGCCAGTACCAAGATGGGTATGTAAGCGTTCAAGTCGCTCCATGATCCGTCGTACGGGCCGCCAGCACGGCGGCCGGGCGGCTGACTGGGCTGCTGTGACGGACCGGGCGTGTGGACCGTCACAGTGACCTTCAACATAGTCGCGCTTCGGCGGGGCTACATGCCGGGGGGTCAACCTGGTGGACATCCCCAGGATGCGCGGCCGCGTCGCGCCTGGCTTGCTGGTCACGGTGATGAGCGGCCAGGGTCAGCGCGGGGTCGCGTCATCGGCGATTGCCGCCGATTGACGTAGCTGGTTGCCGTCGAGTGCCGGTGCGGATTCCTATGAAAGTCAGGTAAACCGTCGGATAACTGGCACCACTTGTTGCTAATGTTTGCTGCTGGCGGGTTGTCGCTGGGGAGTTCGCGAAAGGCAGTGCAATACTGCCCCGCGATCTGGGAGGATTGATGCCGTGAGTTTCTTTGTGCTGCCACCGGAGATCAATTCTCTGCGAATGTTTATTGGTGCTGGCACAGCGCCGATGCTGGAGGCGGCCGCGGCCTGGCAGGGGCTTGCCGAGGAGCTGAGAACCGCGGCGCAATCGTTTGCTTCGGTGACCGCCGGGTTGGCGGGTCAGGCCTGGCAGGGTTCGGCGGCGATGGCGATGGCCTCGGCGGCGGCGCCGTACGCGGGCTGGTTGGCCGCGGCCGTGGCGCAATCGGCAGGAGCGGCGGGCAACGCCCGGGCCGTGGCAAGCATGTTCGAGGCGGCGCAGGCCGCAACGGTGCTTCCGACATCGATATCGGCCAACCGCAATGCATTCGTGCAGCTGGTGATGTCGAATCTGTTCGGTCAGAACGCACCGGCGATAGCGGCTGCCGAGTCCATCTACGAAGAGATGTGGGCCGCCGACGTTGCGGCGATGTCCGGGTACTACTCCGGGGTGTCGGCGGTGGCGGCGCAAGTGGTGCCGTGGCAATCCGTGCTGAAGGGCTTGCCGGGGCTTGCCTCCGGCCTGGCGGGCGGCGCCGGTGCCGGTAGTGGTTTTGCCGGCGGGTCCGGCATGGTGGGCGGCGCCGCGGGGAGCCCTGGGAGCCAAGGTGGCGCGGGTGCGGGCAGCGACACCGCCGGCGCCAATGCTGGTGGTGACGCCAGCTCCAGCGTTGTTGCTGGTGGCGGTGCCGGAGGTGCCGGTTTGGTTGGTGCGGGCGGTTACGCCAGTGGTGGGGGCGGCGCAGATTCCGGTGCCATGGTGGCCCCGGGCGGTGCGGCCAATGGCACCGTCGATGGGGCGAGTAGCGGTGTCGGCGGCGGCGGTGGCGGGATGGCCGCCAGTGCCGGCGCGGCGACTCCCGGGATGGGAGCCATGGCCATGCCGATCGCTGGCATGGCTGCCGCCCGCGCCGCGATGGCGGCCAGTGGTGGTCAATCCGGGCCGGTGAATGCCGGCCCGCCGGTCCGAGAGACCGCCCCCGCGGCTCCAGAACCCGAAGCAGCGGCTCCGGCGCCAGAGGAAGTCGAAGCGCCGGTACCGCAAATGGCGGTCTTGCCGACGGCGGATCCCGGCATTGCCGCGGCGGCCGCACCGGGATCAAAGCCTCAGGCAGCGCGGGCCACCGGTACTACCGGAATTCCCGCGTCGCCGCTGCGTTATTCGCCGGCCGGAACGGAATCGAAGCGGTCGGCGCCAACGCAGGATCAACAAGATGGTGCCGAACAGACAGCTGCCGAGGACACCGTGGTGCCGTTGCGGCCGGAGGCGGTGGCCGGGGAATTGCGCTCTCGCGTGCAGGAACCGTCCGGCATTCAAATGCGGGGTGGCTGAACAACCGGCGCCCAAGCGCGCTCACCCGCGAAAGCCCGTCCTCCGGGCTTTGCGCAAACTTTAACTGTCGGCCGGGTAGCTACTCGGTAAACAAATTCGTGCACTGCGACACGTGACTATGTCGCTGCGGCGCTTTATGCCCGCGTTCCCCTAACTTGACGTGAAATACGTGGGAGGGGAGATGAACAAACTCAGCGGTATGTCGCGTCGCAAGTTTTTGGCCAAAGCATCTGCTGGCGGCACTGGAGCGCTAATGTCCTTCGCTGGACCGGTGATAGAAAAGGCTTACGGAGCCGGGCCCTGCTCCGGTCACTTGAACGACATAGAACACTTTGTGTTTTTCCTAATGGAAAACCGGTCCTTCGATCATTATTTCGGCACACTTTCGGCCACCGACGGTTTCGACAGCGGTTCACCACTTTTCCAGCAGAAAGGCTGGAACCCGCAGACCCAGACAATTGACCCCGCGGGCATCACGATGCCCTACCGCTTCGATACCACGCGGGGACCGTTCGTCGACGGCGAATGCCTCAGCGACCCCGATCATTCCTGGGAAGCGATGCACAAGTCCTGGAACGGCGGGGCCAACGACAACTGGTTGCCGGCGCAGGTCGGCCACAGTCCGCTGCCCAACGGCGGCAACGTCCCGGTGACGATGGGCTATCTCACCCGCAAAGACATACCGATCCACTACCTGCTCGCGGACACGTTCACGGTGTGCGATCGGTACTTTTCCTCGGTGCTCGGTCCCACCCTGCCCAACCGGCTGTACTGGTTGAGCGCCAGCCTCGGTGCCGACGGCACCCAGGGCGGCCCGCAGCTGACCAGCCCTCCGACCGACCCGATCGGCCGGTTCAGTTGGACCACGATGCCGGAGAATCTCAGCGCCGCGGGCATCAGCTGGAAGCTGTATCGAAACAAGACCCTGGGGCCGGTCCTCAACCAGTACTTCAACTACACCTACGACGACATAGTGATGTTCTTCAAGCAAGCGCAGGACCCGCGCTCAGAGTTGGCTCGCTTCGGAATGGCCCCCACCTATCCCTTCGAATTCATGGCCGACGTCAAGGCCAATAGGCTGCCGCTGGTTTCCTGGGTGGTCCCCAACACCCCTCAATCCGAACACCCCGCCTTCCCGCCGGCCGTCGGAGCCGTCGCCATCGTGAACCTGCTCAGGATCTTGCTATCCAATCCGGCGGTATGGGAGAAGACGGCGCTGATCGTCGGTTACGACGAAAATGGCGGCTTTTTCGATCACGTCGTTCCGCCTACCGCGCCGGAGGGAACTCCCGGCGAATACCTCACCGTGCCGGACATCAATTCGGTCTCGGGGGCCGGTGGCATACGCGGGCCGATCGGCTTGGGTTATCGCGTCCCCGGCATTGTCATCTCGCCGTTTAGCCGCGGCGGCTTGATGGTCCACGACGTGTTCGACCACACCTCGCAGCTGAAGTTGATCAGCAAGCGGTTTTCGGTACCGGTCCCCAATCTCACCCCCTGGCGCGACAGCACGGTGGGCGACATGACCTCGGCATTCAACTTCGCCGTCCCGCCCAACCCGTCGCGGCCCAGCCTGAGTCATCCGGGATTGGCCGCCCTGCCCAAGCTGCCGCAGTGCATTCCCAACGTGTGGTTGGGCACGGTGGGGGTGAACCCGAATCCCTACACCGGCTCCCCGCAGGGAATTCCCTATCGGGTGCCGTTCCCACAGTCCCTGCCGTCGCAGGAAACCACCCCCGCCCGCGGGATCCCCAGCGGGCCTTGCTGACCGGCCGGCCACACCGGGCCGGACCAAGCGCTTGGGCTACAGCGCGGGCGCGCGGAGCAGACCCAGCACCGTTCGGCCCAGCACAATCGGGTCGATGGGGTGAGGCACCGCGGCCTCGGCCCGCGACCAGCTGGCCAGCCAGGCGTCGTCGGGGCGGCCGGTGAGCACCACCAGCGGCGGGCAGTTATCCAGTTCGTCCTTGAGCTGCTTGGCGATTCCCATGCCCCCGGTGGGTGTCGCCTCACCATCGAGAATGGCCAGGTCGATGCCGCCTTCGTCCATTCGCCGCAAAACCATGGGGCCCGTCGCCACCTCGACGTAGGTCAGCGCGGGCAAGTCCGGATGTAGCCGTTTGCCCAGCGCCCGCACTACCTGTTCGCGGGTCTGGACATTGTCGCTGTAGACGAGGATCCGCAGGTCTTCGCTGGAGTCGGCCACGGTGCAGATGCTACTGGTCTCCGGTTGCCCGGCGCCGGGTGGCACCACGGCAAGTGCGCTGGACCCGCGTTGAATCAGACGACCCGCGCCGGGGCGAAGACCAACACCGCCGACACGGTCGCCGTCCTGGCCATCACCCCGAACTTGTTCCAGTCCAGGCCAAACTGCGCGCGATCGATTTCGGCCTCGCCGCAGATCCGCACCGAGCCGTCGCCGAACTCGGTGATTGTCACCGGCAGCGGTACCGGGTCGCCGACGCCTTTGATGGTGAAGTTCGCTCGCAGGTCGGCCCCGCGGCCCTTGGTCGGCTGCAGTCCGGTGACCACCACGCGGATCTGCGGGAAACGCTCGACATCGAAGAAGTCAGCTGAGCGCAGATGCTTGTCCCGGCTGCCGATGCCGGTGCGCACCGAGGCCGTTTCGATCTCCAGATGACCGGAGACCGCGCCGTGGTCGGCCAACTCGCCGTAGCCGCCGAAGTTGGTGAATTCGCCCTTGACGGTCAGCAGACCCCACATGTTCTTGATCTTGAAGGTGATGGTCGAGCGATCGGCGACGAGATGCCATGGGCCTTGGGCGTCGGGATCGCTCAGCAGAGCTTCCAGGGTCGTCATCATCGCTCCTCACGGTTGTCGAGCTCGTCGGCGCCCTAGTCGAGCAGGGGCGCGAGTTCGGAGGGGTCGAAGTATTCGTCGATACGGTTGATCACACCATCTCTGTCCAGCTTGATCACGATGCAGACCCGCATCGCGATCACCTGGCCGGCTCGGCCGGTCGCGTGCAACGTGTGTTGTTGGACGAAGCCGCTGGCTGATTCGTCGCTGAACACCCGACGGTCCAGGATTTCATAGCGGCGCTCGGTGGTCGCCGAGAGGAACCAATCGATCACCCGCAGCGCGCGGGCCTTGTCGTTGTCCCGGCGCGCGCCGACCCGCCAGACCGCAATGTCGGGGCTCCACATCCGGTCGACTTCGGCCCGGTCGCCGTTCTCGATCGCGGTGAACAATCGGTCGGCTACCTCAGTGATCGCCTCGGTGCTGGATAGGGGCGGTGGGGGCATGCGCCGGGCTCCTATTCGCTGTCGTATCCGGGGTGGGCAACTGCCAATCGATGTCGCACCAGTGTGCGCAGGCACCCGATGACCACCTCGGCGCGACCGTCGAGTTCGCCGGCCCGGATGGCCGCGGCCAGAGCGGCCTCGTCGGCGAAGCCCAACTCGCCCAGCGCGGTCCGCACCTCGGCGTCACCGGGCCCGAGCAGCCCTCGCTCGACGATGCGCAGGGCATTGGTGGCCACCCTGGCATGAAAGTTGACCTGCCCGTCGGTCGCCGCCCGGACATCGCCCTCCAGGAACTCGGCGACGGCGGCCACGAGCTCGGCCGCGGTTGGACGCCCGTAGTCGCCGGTGCGCATCAGGGCACCTCCAATAGGTCCAGCAGATCCCATTCGTTCTCGCATACCCGTCGGCCGATCGTCGCCAACTCCACCGAGCGGGCCTGCCCGCTCAAGTGGCGTCATGCCTGGTATTGGCAGATCACACCCCAACGCAGCGTGGCCAACACCAGCCACCAGTGAAAAGCGCCTCGGTCGACGGCGGTGCCGCCGGCCCGCTCGTAGGCCCGCAGGAAGTCCTCGATGCTGCCCATCCCGCCGGCGCCGTAGCTGGCCGGAGCCCCGAACCGCCAGGCCCGCACGCAGAACCAGGCCAGGTCCTCGTATCCCGCACCGACGTGCACCAGCTCCCAATCCAGCACGGCGGCAAGCCCGGATCCCTCGACGATCAGATTCCCCATCCGGTAGTCGCCGTGCACCAGAACCGGTGCCGACTCGGCCGGCCGATGGGCATCGAGCCAGCGGAACGCCCATTCGAAGGTGGCGGTGGACTCACCCATCGCGTCGAGCCGTTCACGCCAGTGCGCCACCGGGTCTTCGTGGACAAGGCCGGCGTCGCCGGCGTCGGCGCGGTGAATCGCGGCCAGCGCCTGCGCGCATTCACCCAGTAGCCGCTGCCGGCCCGCGTCGTCGAGCTGGCGTTGGATGCGCCGGGCGATGGTTTCGCCGCCGACCTCGTCGCAGATCAGGAACGGATTGCCCAGTGCCGCGGGGGAGTCGTCGGCGACCAGCACGTGGGGGACCGGTGCACCGGCGGCCGCGGCGGCGGCCTGAACGCGGGCTTCGAGCTCCATGCCGGCGTGCACATCGTCGGGCGGCCCGGTGCGCAGGATCAGCGATCGGCGTCGGTGGCCGGTAACGGCGTCGAATGCCCAGGTGGTCCTGCTGGCTCCGCCGGTCAGTGCGCGCAGCTTGTCGATGGCCACCTCGGTGCCCAGCATCGGGCGCAACACGGTGGCCAGGCGGTCGGCCAACTCGGTCACTTCTGGCCAAACTTGAACAGCCGCTGCGCGACCCGGCGAATCTGAATTTCCTCGGCGCCCTCGGTGATCCGGTATCGGCGGTGGTGGCGATAGATGTGCTCGAATGGTTCGTGCCGGCTGTAGCCGACGCCGCCGAACACCTGCATGGCCCGGTCGGCGGCCTCGCACACCAGTCGGTTTGTGCGGTAGTTGGCCATCGAGACCTTGTCGGACACCTCCATATGGTGATTTCGGTCCAGATGCCAGGCCGCGTAGTACACCAGCAGCCGCACCATCTGCGCCTCGGTCTGCAGTTCGACAAGCGGCCACTGGATGGCCTGGTTCACCGACAGCGGCTTGCCGAACACGCGGCGTTCGCCGGCGTAGCCGACTGCCCGGTCGATACAGTACTGGGCCGCGCCCAGGCTGCTGGCCGCCTGGCGAATCCTGTTCTCGTGTAGAAAAGTCTGGCCCACCTCGAGGCCCCGATCGACCTCGCCCAGCACCGCGTCATCGGGGACGCGCACGTTGGTGAGCTCGACCTCGCCGTGATCGGTGGGCATGTTCAGCGTCCACCAGTAGTACGGGACGTTGAATCCCGCGGTGTCGGTTGGGACCAGGAACGCGGTGATGCCCCGGGCCTGCTCCGGCTCACCCGAGGTTCGGGCGAACACCAGGTCGTGGGTCGCGCGATGCACACCGGTGTTGAACCGCTTGGCGCCGTTGATGATCCAGCCGTCACCGGCGTGCTCGGCCCGGGTCTGCATCCAGGTGGCATCCGACCCGTGCAGCGGCTCGGTCAGCCCGAACGCCATCGACCGCTCGCCGGTGATGAGCACCTCGGTCCATTCGCTTTTTTGAGCGTCGGTGCCAAAGCGATCCATCATGATGACCTGCGGGAAGTTGCCGACGATGGAGGACTCGTTTTGCAGGTCGTTGTGCAGGCCAAGGCCTTTGTGCGCCAGATGTTCGCGGATGACGGCCATGTCCAGGTTGGTCCCGTCGCGACCGCCGAACCGGGCCGGCAGCCCGTAGCGCAGCCAGCCCGCCTGGTCGGCGCGCCTGCGCATCTCGGCTAGCAGTTCTTCCCATTCCCGGCGCGGGACACCATCGTTGTCCCAGTCGGTGCGGGCGTGCTCGCGACGATGGTCGAAGTATTGAATGTGTTCGTGTTCCAGCGGTTTGATCTCGGCCTCGATGAACTCGTCCATCTGGGCGAGTAGGCTCTGAAGATGTTCCGGCAGAGTGAATTCCACGTTGAATCTCCTCCTGTCGTGCCGCTAGAAACCGTATAGGGTCTTCTTCCAGATCCGCGACAGCGTGGTGATGGCGTCCTCGTCGGTGATGGTGACACCCAGGCCGCCGGGTCCCGAGGATCCCGAGGTGCCGACCAGGACCGAGGTGAAGTTCTCGAACAACAACGCGATGGCCACCGCGGTGTGGTCCGGGTTGAGTTCGGTTCCGTAGCCCTGATCCTGCGCGTGCCGTACCGAGGCGGCGATGATGTCCATGCCGAAGCGCCGGAATTGGTTCTGCACCGCGGCAAAGCGCTGCTGGGTGGCGGCCAGTTGGTCGACGGCGATCATGATGCCGATGTTCTGTTTGAAGATGTTCCAGTAGCCGGTCACCACCGCGGTGAAGAACGTGTCATCGTCGGGAGAGTCCGGCAGTTGCAGGCTGACCCCGGAGGGAGTCACCACATCGTGTAAGAACGACTGTGCCAGGGCGGCCAGTAGGTCTTCCTTGTCGGTGAAGTATCGGTAGAACACCGCTGAGGACTTGCCCGCGGCGGAGGTGATGTCGGCCAGCGTGGTTCCGTGGAATCCTCGCTCGGCGAACAGCTTGCGCGCGGCCTGCTCGATGGCCTGCCGGGTCTGGCGGCCTTTGGAGCTGAGTTCTCGTGACTCTTGCCGGGCGGGCATCAGCTGCGAATCCGGTCTCCTGCGCGCAAGAGTGCGCCTGGCAGGTCATGGCCAACAACCGCCTTGGCCACCTCGGCCGCGGCGATGGCGGCGGCCAAGTCGACGTCGACGGCAAAGCCGCTGTCGGCCAGCAGGTACACCAGGTCCTCGGTGGCGATGTTTCCGGTGGCTCCGGGTGCAAAGGGGCAACCGCCGAGCCCGCCGACCGAGGCGTCCAGCCGGGTGACACCGGAGCACACCGCCGCATAGGCACTGGCCAGCCCGGAGCCGCGGGTGTTGTGGAAGTGCGCGCCCAGCGGCATGTCGCCGAGCACCGGCCCCAGCTGCGCGATGAGCGCACTGACCCGGCCGGGCGTGGCGGTGCCGATGGTGTCGGCGATCGAGAACCGGTCCACCCCTTGGTCAACAGCGGTGGCCGCGATGTCGAGAACTTGCTGTGGCGCGATGGCCCCGTCGAACGGACAGTCCCAAGCGGTGGCCACGATCACCTCGACGGTGACCTCGCCGTCGCGGCCGATGGCGATGATCTCGCTGATCTGATCGGTCGCGTCGGCGGTGCTCCGTCCGACATTGGCCATGCTGAACGAATTGCTGGCCGCCACCACGTATTCGATCGCGTGCAAGCCCGCGGCAATCGCCCGCCTGGCCCCGTTGGGACTGGCTACCAGCGCGGAGAACTCGATGTCGGGGTAGCTGTGCAGCTCCGCGGCGAGTTCGGCGGCGTCGGCCATCGACGGCACTTTCGACGGCGACACGAACGCCGTCGCCTCGACTTCACGGACTCCGGTTGCGGCCACCGCTGCCAGCAGCTCCAGCTTGGCGGACAACGGCACCGGCTTCTCGATCTGCAATCCGTCGCGTAGCGCTACCTCGCGAATGGTGACGTGGGCGGTCATAGCACCTCCTCGGCGCGCAGCTGCTCGAGCTCTGCGCTGCTCTTGCCCAGCAAGCCGATGTAGACGTCGTCATTGTGCTGTCCCGGCCGCGCCGGCCCGGCGCTACGCACCTGGCCGGGGGATTCGGACAGCGCCGGCACAATCCCGGGGCCCAGCACGTTACGCCCGATTCGTTCGTCGTAGTGCTCGACCAGCATGCCGCGGGCGCGTAGTTGCCGATCCTTGACCACTTCGGCGACGGTATTGATCGGCCCGGCGATCACCCCCGCGGCCGAGAGCGTTTCGATGATCTCATCGGGTTGGCGCTGCGCGGCCCACGCGCCGATGATCTTGTCCAGTTCGTCCTGGTTGCGGCCCCGGGCGCGGTGGGTGGCGAAGCGGTCATCGGTGGCCAACTCCGGACATCCCATCGCCTGGCATAGCCGCGCGAACACGGTGTCCTGGTTCGCCGCGATCACCACCCACGATTCGTCGGCACTGCGATAGATATTGGACGGCGCGATACCTTCCAGCCTGGTACCGGACGGCCCACGCACCACCCCGCCCACGTCGTAGTCCGAAATGGTGGACTCCTGCAGAGCCAAACAGGATTCGGTCAGCGCGACATCGACCACCTGGCCGGTCCCGGTGACACTGCGGCGATACAGGGCGGCCAACGCACCCTGGGCGCCGAACATCCCGGCCAGGCTGTCGCCCAGGGACAGGGCCAGCCGGGGCGGGGGGCCGCCGGGGAAGCCGTTGAGATGGCGCAACCCGCTGGCCGCCTCGGCCACCGACGCGTAACCGGCCTTGTGGGCATCCGGGCCGGTCTGTCCGTAACCCGATACCCGCACCAGGATGATGCCGGGGTTGCGTTCGCGCAGTACGTCGTAGCCCAGGTCCCACTTCTCCAGCGTGCCCGGCCGGAAGTTCTCCACCACGATGTCGGACTTGTCGACCAGCTCCAGGAACAGCTCCCGGCCCTGCGGCCGGCGCAGGTCGAGCGTGATGGCCCGTTTGTTGCGGGCATGCACCGTCCAGAACACGTGGTGTCCGTCGACTTCGGCCTGGCCCCAGGTCCGCAGCGGGTCGGGGGCGCCGGGTGGTTCCACCTTGATGACGTCGGCACCCATGTCGCCGAGGAGCCGGCCGGCGAAGGGGCCGGCGATCAGGGTGCCCAGTTCGAGCACCCGGACACCGTCCAGTGCCCCGGGTGCGGTCATTGCCTGCTCGCAAAGTCGTGTCGCAGCAGCCAGTCGGTGGCAATGTCGACGGCCTGACCTAGCTTGTCGCGCTGGTCGGGGCCCGCGTAATAGTGAGTAGCACCAGGGATTTCGTACATCTCCTTGTCGGCATGCCCGATGGCCTCGAAGAGTCGTCGGGTGTGGCTGGGCGTGCAAGCGTCATCGGCCAGATTACCGATGACCAGTGCCGGGACGGCAAGATCCCGGCCGCACACCACGCCGTCGCCCCGCGCATCGTCGTAGCTCCATTGCGACAACCAGCTGCGCAGCGTGCAGAAGCGCGCAAGCCCGACCGGGCTCATGTTCACCACCTGCGGATCACCCAGATAACAGGTGCCGGGCGTGCGCTCGTTGGGGTCGACGCTGGGATCGAGCCAGCGCGGGTCGGCCATGGTGCTGTGCACCACGAAGCAGAACTCCGCAACATCGGAGTCGGGTCGCCCGCTGGCCTCGAGTTCGGCCAGCTTGTCTTTCACCCAGGCGGTGATGCGCCGGTTGCGGTCGATCTGGGCCTGCCGGTAGCGGGTGAGAAACTGCGCGCTGTAGGGCGGTTGGTTGGGGTTGTTCGGGTCGTAGAGATCCAGGTCGGGATCGCGTTTGCTCGGATCGGATTCGTCGATGATCGAGGCGTCCAGCCGTTCGGTGAGCGTGCCGTGGCGGCTGATGTGCGCGGCGAGCAACATGATGGCGTCGGCGGCGGGCAGGTCCAGTTGGGTCAGGTCGGGGCCGTCGCCGGAGGGGCTGGCCGTCAGTGTCGGCCGCTGGGCCTGCTGCTGGTAGAGCACCGACAGCGAGCCGCCGCCGCTCCATCCGGCCAGTACCACCTTGGAGTAGCCCAGCCGCTTCTTTGCGTCCTTGATGCATTCGCCGAGATCTTCGACCACCTTCTCCATCAGCAGCGCCGAGTCGGTGCCGCGGAACCGGCTGTTGCAGTAGATGACGTGGTGGCCGGCGCGGGCCAGTGCGTTGATCATCGGCAGATATGCGCCGCCGCCGATCGGGTGCATGAACACCAGCACGGTGTCCGACGGTTTGTCCTTCGGCTTGAGCAGATTGCTCTCCAGGACGGTGATCTCGGCGAGTCCGCCATAAACATCGCGGACCCCGGAAGTGTTCTGGAAGGCAACGAGATAGGGGATTCGATCGTATTCGTGTCGGGTCGCCATGGTCAGTGTTGCCCCAGGTCGTGGGCCAGCACCGCGGGCGAGGGTGTCAGGCGCCGGCGGGTGTCGACGGCCATGACCTGCCAGTCGACGCGGGAATATTCGGCGAACTTGCGCCGGGCCCGTTCCCGGGCACGTTCGGGTGCGCCGTGATGAACCCCTTGCGGTGTATGGGAAATCAGCCCCGGCGGCATCGGGATGCCGTAGAGCGAGCCGCCATGGAAAAACGCGATCTCGTCATAGTCGACGTTGCGGTGATACCAGGGTGTGCGCTCGGTCCCCGGAACTCCTTCGGCGGGTTTGGGCAGGAAGTTCATCACGCATACGCCGGTGGCCTGCATGAACAGGTGCACCGTCGGGGGCAGGTGCACACTGTCGGAGGTGATCACGTTGTAGTCGGCGATGTTGAAGGTGAAGGCGAAGTTGTCGCCCCGCCAGCCTTCGACGTCAATCGGATTATGTTGGTAGAAAAGCGTTGTCGGGCCACCCTCATGTACCAGCCGGACTTGGTATTCGTCGCGCGCCGCCAACCCCGGCGGGTTCTCGACGGGGGCCGGTTCGGGGATCACGGCTTGGGATGGGTCGAAGGGGAAGTGCCGGCCGAGCGCGCCCGGGGCGGGGACGCGGAACTCGTCGGTGGCCTCCACCATGAGCAGCGTCGTCTCGGTGTCCGGCAGCTGGCGCCAGGCGGTCGCCTTCGGGATATACACCCAGTCGCCGGTGCGGTAACGCAACGGCCCGAACTCGGTTTCCAGCAGCCCGGCGCCGTCGTGCACGAAGCACAGCAGGTCGCCGTCGATATGGCGGTTGTAGAACGGCATCACTTGGTGGCGGCGACTGAGCAGGATGCGGCAGTCGGCGTTGCTGAACATCAGCAGCGGGCCGCCGTTGGCGTCGGTGGCATCGCTGGGCTCGAGCTGGTCGGCCAGCACGTCGACGGGGCGCAACGGTCCCACCGCGCGGTAGGCGGTGGGGGCATGGCGACGGTAGAGGTTCGCGGTGCGGCCGGTGAACCCGCCGCGGCCGAGCTCGTCGTCCTTGAGCCCGTCGAGGTCGGCGTGCAGGCGCCGCGGTGTCCTGCCTTTGCGCAGGTGAACGAACGATTCCATGGGTGCTCCGGGACTCGTCGGATACAAAACTAAAAGTGACATTATTTTCTCTTTTGGTGGTGAACAAGGGCCCTGCGCGCAGCTTCGCGCGAGTCGGGGGCCGGCCTCGGCAACGCCGCACCATCAGGGCGCCGGTCGATCGGCTGAAAACGTTCAATTTCGAAATGCCTGCGCATTTCGATGTCTGTGCGACCGCAATTGCGCCGGCGACATTGGGCTGAAACGTGAACGTCATTCGGCCGCCTGGGCTAACGTTCGCGCCATACGCTTGCGTATTGCTGGTCCTGCTCGATCCGGATGAACGAGGTGGGTTAGGTGAGTTTCGCCGTGCTATCGCCGGAGGCAAATTCGGCTCGAATCCTTTCCGGTCCGGGGCCGGGACCGTTGTTGGCTGCGGCGGCAGCTTGGGATGGGATCGGCCAAGAGCTGGCCGCGGCGGCAAGCGCGTTTTCTTCGCTGACCTCCGACCTGGCCGGGGCGGCGTGGCAGGGCCCGTCGGCGGCGGCGATGGCCAGCGTCGGGACGTCGTATGTCCGGTGGCTGGGATCCGCGGCGTCCGGCGCGGTGCAGACTGCGCGTCAAGCCGCGACGTCGGCTGCGGTGTTCGAGGCAGCGCGCACGGCCACGGTTCCGCTGGAGCTGGTGGCGGCGAACCGATCTGCGTTGATGTCGATGGTGGCCGCCAACGTGTTTGGGCTGAATGCACCGGCAATCGCGGCGATCGAGGCGCAGTACGAGCAGATGTGGACTCAAAATGTGGGTGCGATGTTCGGCTACCACGTCGGAGTCTCGGAGGCGCTCTCTGGGCTCGCGCCGTGGCAGGAGGTGCTGTCGGGTGTGTCGGGTCGAGTGGCGAGCGCGCTGGAAGGGACCTCCGCGGCCGCCGTGGCGGCGCTTGGCCCCACCGCGCTGACGGCGGCGGGCAGCGCGCTACCGGCCGCCGCGACCGACGTCACTTTGGTGATTGGCGGCAGCGGCTTCCCGATTCCATCACAGAGCTATGTGGACAATGTGGTGAACAATTTCGTTACCCCCAATTTCCCGAGTTTCACGGTGAGCAACGCGATCTCCCTGTTTACTCCCGCTGAGTCGTATTGGATTACCGGCATCAAGACCATGACCGAGGACGCGTCGCGGGCCGAGGGTCTCACCATCCTCGATACCGCGATCAAAGCGCAGCTCGCCGCCGGCAACAACGTTGTCGTCCAGGGCTACTCGCAGGGCGCCGGGATCGCGTCGCTGGAGATGTCCAACCTCAAAGCGGCGGGGGTGCCGACCGGGTCGGTGAGTTTCTCGCTGATCGGTAACGCCATGAACCCCAACGGGGGGCTATATGAGCGTTTCGCCGGCCTGGTTTCACCAAGTCTGGGCAAAACATTCTGGGGCGTAACGCCTGACAACTACTACACGACGGACGTCTACACGCTCGAATACGACGGCTTCGCGGACTTCCCCCGGTACCCGCTCAACTTCGTGTCCGACCTGAACGCCATTATGGGCATTTACTACGTGCACACCCAATATCCGACTCTCACCGCCGCGCAAGTTGCTACCGCATTCACCTTGCCGACGGAGGGGGCAGCGATGACCACATACCACATGATTCCGACCGAGAACCTGCCGCTGCTGGAACCGCTACGTGGGGTTCCGTTTATCGGGAATACCCTGGCAGATCTGGTGCAACCGGACCTGAAGGTGCTGGTCAACCTAGGCTATGGCGACCCCAACTATGGCTATTCGACCGGACCGGCCAATGTGCCGACGCCGTTTGGTTTGTTCCCGGATGTCGCCCCAGCCACGGTGTTCGACGCATTGGTCGCCGGCACCCAGCAGGGCATCAGCGATGCGGCGGCCGATATCGGTGCGTGGCAGTTGCCGTCGTTGCCCGACATTTCGCTCTCGGGCATCTCCAACGCCCTTGGCTCGGATCCATGGTCGGCGCTGAGCAACGCGACCTTGCGCATGCTTTCGGTATCGACGATCGAGAACGCCGTCAAGGGCGTCCAGACCGCGACTACCGATATCGCCAATACTATCTCATTCGATGCCACCACGGCGTACGCAACCTTGCTGCCAACCGCGGATGTGGTGAACGCGATGGTTACGACGCTTCCGGCTTACAACCTCAAGCTATTCCTGGACGGAATTCTGCAGGTCCTCGATGGTGATCCTGCCGGATTGATCTATGCACTCGGGGCGCCAATCGCCGCCGACACCGCGCTGGTGACACTGCTGGCCGGCTTCAACCTCTACGCCTACTTGTACGCGTTCAACAAGATCTTGCCGGGGGTCCTCTGAGTCGCTCGCGATGACACTCAGCCCCGTACCCGCAGCACCACTTTGCCGCGGGCGGTGCGATTCTCCAGCGACGCCACCGCCGCGCCGGCCTGCTCGAGCGGATAGACCGCCGGCTCGGGAGGGGGTAACGCGCCCGAACTCAGCAGACTCTCGAGGGCGGCCCACTGCTCGGCCAGCGCGCCGGGGTGGGTTCCGGCCCAGGCGCCCCAACCGACGCCGACCACATCAATGTTGTTCAGTAGCAACCGATTTACCTTTACCGTCGGTATCTCCCCACCGGTGAAGCCGATCACCAGCAACCGCCCGGGCGGAGCCAGTGAGCGAAGTGAATCGGTAAACCGGTCACCGCCGACCGGGTCGACAACCACGTCGACGCCGCGGCCGTTGGTGAGTTCTTTGACCGTGTCCTTGAACCCGTCGGCGAGCACCACGTCGGTGGCACCGGCGGCCGTCGCGATTGCGGACTTCTCCTCACTGCTGACCACCGCGATGGTGCGAGACGCGCCCAGCACCGGGGCCAGCCGCAGCGCCGAGGTGCCGATGCCGCCGGCCGCGCCGTGCACCAGGACCGTCTCGCCGCGCTGTAGGCGGCCCCGGACGGCCAGGGCGAAGTACACGGTCAGATCGTTTAACAGCAAGCCCGCTCCGGCTTCGAAGCTGACGTTGTCGGGTAGCCGGAACACCCGGTCGGGCGCGAGCACCGCGACCTCGGCCATGCCGCCGGAAAGCATGGTCAAGCCGACGACCCGGTCGCCGGTGCACACGTGGCAGTCCGGTGGGGCGCGCCGAACCACGCCGGCGATCTCGGCCCCGAGCACGAAGGGAAGCTGCGGTCGGTATTGATAGAGGCCGCGAGTGAGCAACGCATCGGGGAATGCCACCCCGGCGGCATGCACGTCGACGACCACCCCGTCGCCGGTTGGTTCGTCGACCTCGGCCACCTCGACCGCGTCCGGACCATCGAGCCGAGTCACCCGTATCGCGCGCATGCCACCTCCGTTGTCAGCTTCGACCCCCAATGAGGCCCCAATCTAGAACGCGCCGGCCACCCGCACCACAGCCCGGCCGGTGAATTCGCCCGCGCGCAGTTGATCGAGCACACCGACCACGTCTTTGATGTCGATATCGGTGGTGAGATCGTCCAGACGGCGCGGCCGTAACGAATCGCCGAGAAGTGACCACAGCTGCCGGCGCGGGCCTATGGGCATCAACACCGAGTCCATACCGAGCAGCGCGATGCCGCGCAGGATGAACGGCATGACCGTGGTGTGCAGCGCCGCCCCGCCGGTGAGGCCGCTGGCGGCCACCGCGCCTCCGTAGTCGATGGTGCTCAGAACGTCGGCCAGCGTTGCGCCGCCCACGCAGTCCACCGCCGCGGCCCAGCGGGCCTTGGCCAACGGTCGCGGTTTGGCATCGGGATCGGCCGGCAGCCGGCCGATGACCTCGGCGGCCCCCAACGATTTCAGTAGCTCGGCGGCCTGAGGTTTGCCGGTGGAGGCCACCACCTGGTAGCCGGCGGCCGCCAGCAGGTCGACGCTGATCGAGCCGACCCCGCCCGAGGCGCCGGTGACGACGACCGGCCCGGCGTCGGGCGCCACGCCCCAGTTGATCAGCGCCTGAACACTCATCGCCGCGGTGAAACCGGCGGTGCCGATGGCCGCGCCCGCACGCGGACTCAATGTGCCCAGTGCCACCACCTGATCTGCGGGCAGCCGAACGTATTCGGCGTAGCCACCGTGGCGGCCGGTGCCGATTTCATAGCCGTGCGCCAGCACCAGGTCGCCAACGCTGAACTCGGGCGAGTGGGATTCGACGACTTCTCCGGTCAGGTCGATGCCCGGAACTACGGGGTACTTACGCACCACACCGCCCCCGGGCGTCAACGCCAGCGCGTCCTTGAAGTTGACACTCGAGAAATGCACCCGGATCGTCACGTCGCCAGGGGGCAGATCGTTAGGTGTCAGCGTCCGGATCGACGCGGTGATCCGATCCCCGTCCTGATGTGCGACCAGCGCATGAAACGTGTCCATAGCGCCCTACGCTAACCTCACCGGGCGCCGGTGCGAACGCGCGGTGGCGACACGTCCGGCGTGCGGAACTAGCCGCCCGAATTCATCAGCCGCGCAACGCCACGCATCGCAGTGCGGCTCAGCGTGTGCCGGATCCGTTGGGCGGCCGATGGTTGCGGGGGCGGCGCCGCGACGCCGAACCGGGGGAACAAACTCAGCGCGTTACCGCGGTCTATTGCGCCGCGGGCAGCGGCGTCGAGTGCGGGGTAGGTTTCCAGACCGGCGGCGAAGAGCTTTCCCGCCGCCGTGGGCGCGAACGGCCAGTCCGATCCAAACGTGATGTGCCCCGGCTTGGCGAAGGCAATCAGCGTCGGCAGCGCCGCCGCGCTCGACGATAGGGCAGTGTCGAAATAGAAGCTGGAGAACTCCTCTAGTACATCGGCGGGGCTGCGGCCGGTGTGGGCGGTGATCGCCAACGCCAGGCGATGACTGGCATAGGGGACAAACCCGCCGGCATGGCTGAGCACGAACTTGATATCCGGATACCGCTGACGGATGCAATTGCGCACCAACAGATGGGCCGCCCGGGTGGTGTCGAGCAAGAAGTCGCCGGCCCATGGGGCAACTCCGGGAACCGCCGGGCCGGGCAGTTCGGCGGGATGGACGAACACCACCGCGGCGCGCGAATTCAACGCGGTGAACAGGTCGTCCTGGCCGTCTTCGCCGAGATAGATGCCAGCGTGGTTGGCCAGCAGCACGATACCGTCAGCCTTCAGATCATCAAGTGCACGAACGGTTTCGGCCACGCTCTGGTCGAGATGGGGCATCGGTACGGTAGCGAAGAACCCGAACTGCGCCGGCCGGCCGGCGACGACATCGGCCGCGTAGTCGTTGATGTCGCGCGCTAGCGCCGCGGCATCGCTGGCCTGGGGTAGGAAGACGGTTGCGGGTGCGGATACCGACAAGATCGCTGCACCGACGGTGAGTTCGGCCATTGCCTGCAGCGACCCCGCTGGACTCCAGTCCGGCAGCGCTCGCCCGCCCGCACCATCGATGCCCGCATTGCGCAGCGCGCGACGATAGTCGGGCGGAATCATGTGGTGGTGAGTATCGATTCGCCACATCGCGAACTCCTTGCCGGGCCGCAGAGCGGCGCCACGTTGTCCTCGCGCCGCAGCAACGAACGCCCCGCCGTCTTGAACTGGGCCAACTTGTCGATGATGTGCTGTCCCTCTGGAGTATGGCCCCAAATGCTGATTCCCTGGTAAGTCGTCGGCTCCCAGGTGGACTCGTCGACCACGATGGGGTTCCAGCCGAGTTCCCATTCGAATCCTGACGGTGTCACCGCGTAGTAGGACAGTTCCCGGTCGTTGGTGTGCTGTCCGACGCTGAGCGCCAGCCCAAACCCAAGTTCCCTGATGCGCTGATAGGACGCGGTGAGATCGTCGAGGTCGGCGGCCTGCACGTTGACGTGTTGCACTCGGGTGCGGATCGGGTTGATCGGCAGGCGGTTTGCTGCGGCGATGGCTACCGAGTGATGTCGCTGGTTGACCCGCAGGAATCGGATCTTGAACTTGATGCCGCTGATCGTCTCATCGATGAAGTCGCTCAGTCGCGCGTCGAACACGGTGTCAAAGTAGCCGCGGACTTGGTCTGGCCTCTTCGACGTGATGGCCACGTGTCCGATGCCGCCGGCGCCGGTGACGAAGCCGCCTCGCGCGCCGATGTTCAATGGCGCTGGGCATGGGCGCGGCTCGGCGTAGATCTCCTGGGTCAGGCCGTTGGGCCCGGGGAATCGCGCGAGCCGCGCCACCCCGCGCAGGGCGGCTTGTTCGGCCGAACCTTCGATGATCGGGACGCCTTGGCGCCGAACCCGATTGATGATTTCCTCGAATGTGTTGTGGTCGTCGAGTTGCCAGCCCAGGGCCGTGACGTCCTCCGCCGGTCCGTGCTGTAGCAAGAAGCGGCATTCGTTGCCGTCGAGGCGAAACCGCATGGTATCGGCGAGTGAGTCGTCGACGTGCAGGCCGATCGCGTCTCGGCCGAACCTGCGCCAATCGGAGAACCGGTTGGTCTCGATGACTATGTAGCCGAGCTGCACGTTGCCGAACACCGAGCGTCCCGCGGTGCTCATGATGCGAAAGCCGATCTTTGCGAGAGGAATTCGGCAACCAGCTGATTGGACAGTTCGGCGCGCTCCCACTGCATCCAGTGACCGGTGCGCGAGGTCATGACCAACTCGGCGTTGGGCATCAGGTTCAGCAGCATCGGACCGCCGGCCGGGCGGTTGATCTTGTCGTCGCGGCCCCATAACACCAGGGTTGGCGTGGGTAACTGCCGGAGTCTGCGGTCGCGGGTGAGGTCCATGCGCCACAGGGTGCGAAGCCCGTTCGGGCGCCGTAGCGGCGGGTCGGCGATCACGGCCGAGTCGATGGAGGCCTGGTAACGCAGGTCGATCAACTCGTCGGGCACCGAATCTCCCTCGTATACCAGGTAATTGCGGATCAGGTGCGCCAATTTGGCCCGGCTCGGCCCGTCGCCGGCGTAGTAGGACAGCAGGGTCTTGAGTCCCGCCGTGGGCGCGCTGCGCGTGGTGCCGATCCCACCGGGTCCCATCAGCACCAGCCGGTCGACCCGGTGCGGGGTGTCGAGGGCCAACCGCAGTGCGGCGGCACCGCCTTAGGAATTGCCGACCAGATGTGCCGACGGGATCCTCAGTTCGTCGAGCAGTCCGCGGATTGCGCTGGCCAGATAGCCGAACGGGTCGGACTGATCCACGCCTTTGCCGGAGCGGCCGTAGCCGGGCATATCGGGAATGATCAGTCGGAACCGCTGCGCGAGTCGGTCGATGTTGCGCGCGTAGTTGGAAAGGCCGGTTGCGCCGGGACCTCCGCCGTGTAGTAGCACCACGGTGGGCCCGCCGCCGGCCTCGGCGAAGAAGATCGGCTTTCCATCGACGGTGACGGTGCGTTCGGCCAGCGTCGTGGTGGTCATGCCAGTGCCCCGATCTTCATGGAGGTGGGGAGGGTGTTGCCGAAGTGGCCGGCCGGAGGTGGTGGCAGTGGACTCCCGGATTCGGCCGCGGCATAGATGAATCCGTCCGGGCGTAACACCACGGCGCTCGCGTGCTTGCGCGCCAGCCAGCGCAACAGCGTGCCACCGGAATCGCGAATGCCGTCCGGGCGCGCACCCGATTCGGGCGTGCCCAATCGCACCGCGGGCACACCGCGTTGGGTCCAGGCCTGGCTACCCGTTGGGGCGTCTCCGGTATGCAGCAGCACCCACTGGCTGCCGAGAATGTCGTCCAGGCGCGCGTTCGCACCATTGCCATCGATGACCCATGGCTGCGGAATCTGCCAGCCGACCGCGCGATGTCCGCTGGCCAGGAAGCCTTCCTGATACCGGGCGGGTGGGATCCACATGGCCCGCTGCAGCCGGGCCATCGCCGACGGGAACCGGGTCAGGGCGCGCCCCAGGCCATTTCGAACGGCGGCAACTGCCTGGCGGCGCTCGGTGATGAGGCGTCCGGTGAAGACCGCGCGCCGGGTGACCTCGGTGACGTGCGGCTTGCGCTCGTGCTGGTAGGAGTCCAGCAGCGAGTCCGGTGCGTTTCCGTTCAACACGGCGGCAAGCTTCCAGCACAAGTTGGCCGCGTCCCGCACCCCTGCGGACATGCCCTGGCCGATCCACGGCGGCATGGCGTGGGCGGCGTCGCCGGCCAGGAAGACGCGTCCGATGCGCCAGCGGTCGGCGACGCGGACGTGGTGGCAATAGATCACCGCGCGCAGGATCTCGACCTCGTTCTCGGTGATGCCTTGTGCGTTGAGGACTCGCCAGATCGCTTCCTCGCGGACTAGCTTCTGATCGGCCTCATCGGCACTGGCCGGATACTCCCAGCGGTGATGGCCAAGTGGGGTCGGGCACTCTACGGTGGGGCGGGCCGGGTCACAGTGGAATCGCAAGCGGTCGTGTGCATCCCAGGCGCGCCGCACCTTGGTGTCGATGACCACCCATCGTTCGGCGTAGGTGCGGCCGGTGTAGCCGACGCCGAGCTGACCCCGGGTGGGTGAGGAGCCGCCGTCGGCCGCGATGACGTAGCGGGCGCGGAGCCGCTTGAATGTATCGGTACGCAGGTCGGCCAGCAGCAGTTCGGCCGCCGCGTCGTTGTTCAGCACCCGCAGGCATTCGTGCTCGACCAGCACCTCGACATTGGCGAACCGGGCCACGCCCGCGCGCAGTACCTGGTCGACCGCGGGCTGATACAGGAACTGCTGGGGTGGATGGCCACTGCCGCGCGGCTTGATCTTGATCTCGATGAAGGGCACGCCGTGGGCGTCGACAAACGCGATTGGCCGGTCCGGCAGCATGTCGGACTGCAGGCGCTCGGCCAGGCCGACGGACTGCCAGATGCGCATCACCTCTTCGTCGGTGGAGATGGCCCGGGCCCTCCCATAGATGTCCGGATCACGTTCTATGACTACCACTTTCATGCCAAGCTGACCCAATAGGTTGGCCGCGGTGGCGCCGGTCGGTCCGTAGCCGATGATCGCCACGTCGTAGGTCGCTGCCTCAGACGTCGCTTCGGTCATTGCCGCTGTTGTCATTGCCGTCTCACATCCGCCTGGGCTCCGCCGGAGCTTGTACTGTTGTGATCGCTACGCTAGCGTAGTGATCACTACAGAGTCAAGGGGTGATCGACGAAGGAGGCTTCATGGCCAAGGAAACCGAATCCCGGCCCCTCAAGCGCGCACCGCGCCGGGGCCGCGCCGACGGGGAACTGTCGCGGGCCCGGATTCTGGACGCGGCCATCGAGATTGCGGCCGAGCGCGGTTATGAAGGCACCAGTATTGCGTTGGTGAGCGCGAAATGCGGGCTGCCGGCCAGTTCCATCTACTGGCACTTCAAGGACAAGGACGATCTGATCGCTGCCGTGATCGAGCGTAGCTTCGGTGCCTGGTTGGCGGCGTGGCAGCTTCCCGAGGGGCAAAGCGGAGACGAAACCATCCAGGGAACTGAGCAATTCGTGGGCCTGGCAACACAGACCGCCAAGGCCTTGTTGGATTCACCGGACTTCATCCGGCTGGGCCTGATGCTGGCGCTGGAGCGTCGGCCGGCCGAGCCGCGGGCCCGAACCATGTTCCTGGAAGTCCGTGCCCAGGCGTTCGGGCAGCTCATCGGAAACTTCGGCAGGTTCATGCCGGGGTTGACCGAAGCGCAGATCTACCAGCTCGCGACCTACGCAATGGCGGGTGCCGACGGCTTGTTCATCGCCAAGGCAATCGACGGCGACGCGGTCAATCTCATCGAGATGTTCGAGTTGCACGGCCGCGCGCTCTACGACATGGCCCGCCGGTTCATCGAAGACGGGGCAACACGATGAGCCTGGGCGCCGCCGACGACGGTGCTGGCGCGGGTCCGCCCGGCCAGCATCCGGGCGCAGTGGACAACTGGCCGGTGGCGATCATCGGCTCCGGTGTTGTCGGCACCGATCTGATGAGCAGGATCGGCAATGGCGACCGACGGCTGCGGGTGAGCGCGATGGTTGGCACCAACCCGCACTGTGACGGCCTGGCCCGGGCGGCCGCCGCAGGGATCTCGACCAGCCCAGGTGGGGTTGACGGGCTGCTGAGGATGCCCGAATTTGCGCACATCCGCCTGGTTTTCGACACCACTAACCCCGGCGCACACCAGCGCAATTGGGCGCGGCTGGCCGATACCGGCGTACGGATGCTCGACCTCACCGCGTCCGCGATCGGCCCATGCTGCGTGCCGTCAGTCAATCTCGATGCCCAACTCGACGCGCCGCACCTGCGCATGGCGACCTGCAGCGCACAGGCGGCGGTGCCCATCGTCGCCGCGGTGCGCCGGCATTCAGTGGTTCGCTACGCCGAAGTGGTTTCTGCCATCGCCTCGCGGGCCCTGGGGCCGGGTGAGCGGGTGAACCTCGATGAATTCGCCGAACTGACCACGAACGCGGTCCAAGAGCTGGGCGGCGCGTGCCGGGCCAAGACGCTCACGATCGTCAACCCCGCCGATCCACCGATGCCGATGCGCACCATCGTCTTCTGCCTGGTTGACCAGGCTGACGAGGTGGCTCGGGTCGAGGCGGATGTACTGGCCATGGTCGACAGAGTCCAAGCCTTGCTGCCCGGCTATCGGCTCAAGCATCGCGTGCAATTCGAGCGGTTGGGCAGCGGCAACACGCTCTACATTCCGGGGACGGGGGAGTTCGGTGGCACTCGGGTCACCGTTCTGCTCGAGATCACCGCCGCCGGGGGCTACCTGCCAGCCTGTGCCGGAAACGTCGCCATCGTGACGTCGGCGGCCAAGGCCACCGCCGAGGCGATCGTCGAACGCCACGCCCAAACGGTAAAGGCGGAACTATGAATCGCGATCTGTACATCAGCGACGTCACCTTGCGCGACGGCATGCACGCGGTGCGTCACCAGTACAGTATCGCCGAAGCCGTGGCGATTGCCAGGGCGCGGCAAGCATCACGAGAAATGCCCGTGAAGCGTCTTCGGTGGATCACGTAAAAATGCCCGCGAAACGGTCGATCCTTGGCAGGCATGGGAAGTGGGCTGTCGATGTCGTCTCGGGCCGAGATCACCGCGAAGTTCGCCAGGGGGTATGTGGGGGCGCCGAAGGCGGGCAAGGGGCAGATTCTGGATCAGGTGGTGGCGGTCACCGGCTGGTCGCGTGACAACGCCCGGCGGCGGTTGAGGGCGGCGGCCGCGCCGCCGGGAGCGGGTCGGCAGGTCGCCAAACGGACTCGCCGGCAACGCAATCCGAAGTACTCCTAGGATGCGCTCAAGGTGTTGCAGAAGGTGTGGGCGGCCTCAGGCGGGCAGTGCGGCCGGTATCTGGCCGCTTCCATGGCACTTCAGTTGGATGCTCTAGAACGCCACGGCGAACTGGTGGACGGCCGTGACCGTTACGGCCCGGCGGTGCGTGCCGAGCTGTTGGCGATGAGCAGCGCCACGATCGACCGCTACCTGCGCGGCGCCAAGGCCCGCGACCAGATCTCGGGTGTGTCGACGACGAAACCCTCCCCGCTGCTGCGGTCCTCGATCACCATCTGCAAAGCAGGCGATGAGGCCGAAGAATCTCCGGGGTTCTTCGAAGGCGACACCGTGGCGCACTGCGGCCCGACACTGAAAGGTGAGTTCGCCCGCACGGTCAACCTCACCGACATGCACATCGGCTGGGTGTTCACCCGCACGGTGCGCAACAACGCCCACCCCCACATCCTGGGCGCCCTCAAAACCGGAATTACTAAAATCCCTATAAGGTAACGGGTTTGGACTTCGACAACGGCACCGAATTCCTCAATAAGGCGGTCATCAAGTGGGCCGCGGACATGGAGATCTTCTTCACCCGCTCACGACCCTACAAGAAGAACGACCAGGCCACCATCGAGTCCAAAAACAACCACCTCGTGCGTCGCTACGGGTTCTACTACCGCTACGACACCGACGAAGAACGCGCCGTGCTCAACCGGCTGTGGCACCTGGTCAACGACCGGCTCAACTACCTGACCCCCACCATCAAACCCATCAGCTACGGCTGCAGCCGCGACGGTCACCGCCGCCGGCTCTACGACAAGCCCCAGACCCCCCTGGACCGGCTGCTGGCCGCCGGAGTCCTCTCAGCGGCCCAACAAACAGAGCTGCTCACCTACCGCAACAGCCTCAACCCCGCCGCGATCGCCCACCAGATCGCCGACCTGCAAGCCGCCCTGCTCAGACTCGCCAAAGACAAGACCGAACAGCTCTACCTCACCGCCATACCCGCCGCTCTACCCGCCCTCAAAGCCGGCATCCGCATCAAAAGCAAGACCACCACCTGACCCCGATTTCGCGGGCATTCCTTACCTGATGCATGAACCAGGTTTCGCAGGCATCTTGACTTGATGCATCACGGGGCGCTCGACGATGCGGGGGTCGACTCCATCGAGGTCGCCCACGGTGACGGCCTGGGCGGGTCGAGCTGTTGTTACGGCTTTGGCGCGCACACCGACCTGGAATGGATCGAAGCTGTCGCCGGCGCTGTCGATCGCGCCAGGGTGGCGACATTGCTGCTGCCCGGGATTGGCAGCGTCGCCAACCTCGAGGACGCGCGCCGCGCCGGCGCGAGCGTGGTGCGGGTGGGTACCCACTGCACCGAAGCCGATCTGGCCGCGCGCTACCTCGGGGCCGCCCGTGACCTCGGTATGGACGCGGTCGGATTCTTGATGATGAGCCACCTGACCACCCCGAAACGGTTGGCCGAACAGGCCAAACTGCTGGAGGGCTACGGGGCGTCCTGCGTGTACGTCGTCGACTCCGGAGGTGCGCTGACCGGTGCCGCCGTTGCGCAGCGATTTGACGCGCTGCGCCAGAATCTTTATCCGGCGACGGAATTGGGAATCCATGCGCACCACAATCTGTCGCTGGGCGTGGCGAACTCGGTGGTGGCCGTCGAGCATGGTGCGCGCCGCATCGACGCCTCGCTGGCGGGCATGGGTGCCGGGGCGGGAAACGCGCCCCTGGAAGTGCTCATCGCCGTGGTGAACCGGCTGGGCTGGACGCACGGATGCGAGCTGAACGCCCTGGAAGACGCCGCCGACGACCTGGTCCGGCCGCTGCAGGATCGGCCGGTGCGCATCGACCGCGAGACGCTGACGCTGGGCTACGCCGGGGTGTATTCGAGCTTCCTGCGGCACGCCGAAATCACCGCCGGGCGTTACGGGGTGGACGCGCGCAGTCTGCTCGAGGAGGCCGGTCGCCGCGGCCTGATCGGCGGTCAAGAGGACTTGCTCGTCGATATCGCTCTGGATCTGGTCGGGCCGGCCGAGCCGTTGGCCCACGGTGCGCCATGATGGGTTAGGGGAGCCGCTGCCTGCTCGTCTGGAAGGAGACCCGAAAAGATGCCGGCCTTTGACAGCGAGCTTGGCGCCTTGCGCCGTTGGGTCCAGGCGATCCTGAACCGGCGTCGCGACGGTGAGATCTACCAGACATCGACCATGGGAGCGTTGCTCAACGGGGTTTACGAGGGTGATGTCACCATCGGTGAGCTATTGCGCCACGGTGACTTCGGTCTGGGCACTTTCAACCGGCTGGACGGGGAGATGCTGGTCCTCGACGGCGTCTGCTACCAGCTCCGCAGCGGCGGCAGCGCCACCGTAGCCGATCTGGACGAACGCACGCCGTTTGCCGCGGTGACCTGGTTTCGCCCCGACCGTACGATCGACGTTTCGGCTCCATGTGATCGCGCCGACCTGAAGTCGTTCATCGACGCGGCCCTAGAGAGCGCGAATCTGATGGTGGCCGTGCGGGTTAGCGGCCAGTTCAGCTCCATCCGCACCCGCACCGTCAGCGAGCAGCGGCCACCTTTTCGCCCCTTCACCGAAGCCACCCAAGACCAGCGGGAGGTGACGTTCACCGACGTCAGTGGCACGCTGGCGGGATTCCGGATGCCGGACTACGAACAAGGCATTTCGGTGGCCGGTTACCATTCCCACTTCATCGACAGCGAGCGTCGCCGCGGCGGGCATACCCTCGACTATCGGCTGATGGCCGGGACCGTGGAAATCGGGATCCGATCCGAACTGCATCTGAGCTTGCAGCACACCCCGGCTTTTCTCAACGCCGAACTCGACCAGGACGATCTGGATGGCCAGATTCGGCGGACGGAGGGCGATTGAGCATGAGCGACGGCGGCGTGCGTTCGGCGCAACGGGTGGTCGAGACATTGAGCGCCTACGGGGTTCGATACCTCTTCGGTGTGCCCGGGGCCAAGATCGACTCGGTATTCGATGCGTTGCGCGACAGCGAACTCGAGGTGGTCACTCAAACGCCGTCTGGCCAGAGTCGTCTTCAGCCGACTCCGGGCCGACCAAAGCCGCGTTAGGGGAGACGCACAGGACCACTCGAGCCAAGCAACATAGGCGCCGCTGACAACCGGTGGGTCTGCTGCACAGATAGGTGACAGCGGTTAGGCCGCCTGTTCGGCGGTCTGGGTCATGATGGTCTCGAATTCGATGGGCGTCAATCGGCCGAGTGCTGTCTGACGGCGACGACGATGGTAGGTGCGTTCGATCCAGGTGATGATCGCGATCCTCAGCTGTTCGCGGGTGTCCCAGGTTCGGCGGTTCAGGACGTTTTTCTGCAGCAGCGAGAAGAAGGACTCCATGGCGGCGTTGTCGCCGGCCGAGCCCACTTGGCCCATCGAGCCAAGCATGCGGTGACGAAACAGGCTCTGCTGCAACTTCCTTGACCGAAATTGACTACCGCTGTCGCTGTGTAGCACACAGCCGGCCACCTTCGCGGCGCGGCGAGCAACCGCGGAATCGATTGCGGCAACAGCGATGGAGGATTCCATCCGCTCAGCCATCGAATAGCCGACGATGCGGTTGGACCACACGTCCTTGATCGCGCACAGGTAGAGCTTGCCTTCCCGGGTCGGGTGCTCGGTGATGTCGGACAGCCACAGCTGGTTGGGGCCCGCGGCGGTGAAGTCCCGGCGCACGAGATCGTCATGCGCCGGAGCCCCCACTTTGGCCTTCTTCCCGCGTTTCTTCTTGCCGAAGACGCTGAACCAGCCGTTGGCGCTGCAGATCCGCCACACCGTGCGCTCCGCTACACAGAACCCGGCGGCCTTGGCTTCATCGGCCAGAAACCGGTAGCCGAATTCCGGGTCGTCGCGGTGGGCGTCGAACAGGGCGTTGGCCAGATGCGCCCGGTTCCACTCGGTGTCGGTCACGGGTTGGTCGAGCCAGCGGTAGTAGGGCGCGCGAGCGATGTTGAGGACCCGGCACGTCACCGTGACGGGGATACCGTCGGCGGCCAACTCACGGACGAACGGGTAGATCATTTTCCCGGAAGATGCGCCTGCGAGAGATAGGCCGCCGCCCGACGCAGCACTTCATTTTCATGCTCTAGCAAACGAATTCGCTTACGCGCTTCCCTCAGTTCGGCTGATTCGCTGGTGGTCGTCCCGGCCCGCTTACCGTCGTCGACATCGGCCTTCTTCAGCCACCCGTACAGCGTCGTGTAGTGGATCCCGAAATCCGAGGCAATCTGCTCCAACGGAACCTCGGGATCACGGTTGCGGGCGACCCGGACAACGTCGTCGCGGAACTCCTGAGGGTACGGCTTAGACACAGTGACATCCTTCCAGCCCAGCCCCGCAGGACTAGGGCGTGTCTGCTTAATGTGAATGGTGTTTTGGCTGATGCTGTTTGGGTGATGCGGACGCATGCGATTTCTGATGATTTGTGGTCGCTGATCGTGGCGGTGTTGCCTGCGGGGCGGCGGCGTGGCCGGCCGTGGAACGATCATCGACGTACTCTGGAGGGCATTATCTGGCGTTACCGTACGTGATCTCCGTGGTGTGACCTGCCCGAGCACTTCGGTCCCTGGCAATCGGTGGCCGAGAGGCATCTACGCTGGTCGGTCGATGGCATCTACGCGCGGATCTTCGCGGCGATCGCCTCTGACCTCGACGCCGAGGACGCCGACCTGGGCGCACTGTTGTCGGTCGATTCGACCAGTGTGCGCGCCCACCAACACGCAGCCGGAGCGCGCTCCGGGCGCCGCACAGGGGGATCTGTCGAATTACAAGAAATATCTCGATGAGCCCGATGACCACGCCATTGGGCGTTCCCGCGGCGGGCTGACTACCAAGATCCACGCCTTGACCGACCAGCTGTGCAGTCCGGTCACCCTGGCACTGTCGGCCGGTCAAGCCGGTGATAATCCGATGCTTTGGCCATTGCTGGCCGCCCGGTGCAGCAACTCATACGCCCCGTTTCGCCTGCTGGCGGACAAGGCGTACTCCTATGACTCGACGCGGGCACAGCTGCGCCGGCTCAAGATCGCCCATACCATCCCCGAGCGCAGCGACCAGATCACCCGCCGCAAAGCCAAAGGCCGCAACAGAGGACGGCCTCCGGGGTTCTCAGGCCGAATCTACAAGCACCGTAACACCGTCGAGCGAAGCTTCAACCGGCTCAAACACTGGCGCGCGGTCGCCACCTGCTACGACAAATACGCCCTGACCTACCTCGGCGGTGTCACCCTGGCCGCCATCATCACCTACCACCGCGTCCGCAATTAGCAGACAGGACCTAGACACATCAGATGTCACCTATTCATGCAGCAGACCCACCAATGGCCTTCGAGTGGGCGAGATCAGTCCTATGTGTCACCGTGGAGTCTGGGTACCGGCAGTGCGCTCAACGCAAGCTCGCCAGCGGCGCCTGAATCGGACCTACCGCTGCGCCATGTGTTCGACGTGAGCGCATTGGTGCAGGGCAGCGCAGCGGGTCCGCAGATTGTGACCTACTGGCGCTGGAGCGACCGGCTGACCACCGATGAAGAGGCTCTGGAGATGGCTGTGCTCTGGTATGACGCGATCACAACGCTGTCGGACGCTATGGCCAGGGATCCGCGGCACTAATGGTTGGCCTGCATGGGGGGCATGCGGTGCCAATCGGGACCCGCAGCGGCTGCAGAGGTTGGGTGTGTTTCAACCTATTGGGGACTTGTGGCGGAAGCTGTGGGGGCGCGCGGTCGCTGGGCGGACCCTCAGGTAGTGAGAACGATAGTTGGTCGAGCAACGGGGGGCGGGGGCCTGGGGTGTCACGGTAGGTGAGGCGAGTGAGAGGCGGACTCGATGCGCCGTAGGCGCGCAGTTGCGCTTGTATGAATAGTGTTGATAGTCAGTGGCATAGATCAGACGGGGCGTAGCCCGGTTGCGCAGTCGAACAGCTATGCCAGGCAAGGATCCTCGGGCGGGGCCAGCGACTGGAAGAGGGCGGACGCCTGCCCGGAACGAGACGAGGTCGAGGGCGGGGCAAATGAAATGCACTGCAATGCAGCATTATTAAACTGCGACTCATGGCGAAGTCATGCCAACACCAGGTACACCGCAACGTCTGCAGTACCACGACAATAGACTGACCGTGATGGCCGCAGTCCATCCAGGACAATCCGGTGACCCGAAAACCGTTGTATAAAAAGATTGTTCATTGCCGAACCCAGGCTCCGCCAAGCGCCGAACCCGACTTTGCCCGCCGCGGGCGGGGTCCTCCCGCCCGTGATGACACTGGACCGAAAGAGCTGCGCACGGATGACGAAGATCGGTGCACCGCGATTCCGCGAACACGTGTGGTTTCCCCTGATCTTTGCGCCCCTCCGTTGCTAGCGGCGCACATCAGGGGCGGACAGTTGCCGGATGGGCACTTTCGCAAACAGCTCGTAAGGGATACTGGGCCAACGGGAAACGCCGCCATGCCGTACACATAGATACCTCGGCCAGTGGGTTGTCGCCGATGTAGGCCTTGGGCCAGAGCCTCCGCCGGTTCCAGCCGGCCGCGAATCCCTCAACGGCTTCCTGTTCAGCGCGCAGGAGCTAGAGACCGCAACCCGGCTGGGGCTGGATCTCACCCACGTCATCATGCGCGACAACAGCTACGACATGGTTGGTTTCCAGGAAGTGCTCAAATACGGCCGCACATCGGGTATCGAGCTAGCCGACTACGACGTGGTCCACTACGCCAAAGCCTTTGGAGCCAAGGGAATCCGGATCCACAGCATGGACCAGTTCGCCGAAGTGTTCCGGATGTCGCTGGCCGAACCCGGCGTCACGCTCATCGATGTGCCCGTCGACTACAGCCGCAACATCGAACTGTTTGCCGAACTGCATGACGGGGTGCTCGACTGAATCCCCGGGCTACTTGAGCTCGGCGGACGACATGCCCAGCAGTCGACGAGCGACAACCAGCTGCTGGATCTGTTGGGTGCCCTCGAAGATGTCCAGGATCTTGGAGTCGCGGCCCCACTTCTCCAACAGCAGCTGCTCGGAATAGCCAGTGGTGCCGGCCAGCTCGACCACCTTGAGGGTGACGTCACTGGCCATCCGGCCAGCCTTGGCCTTACTGATCGAGGCTTCCTTGGAGTTGGGGATCTTGTTGTCCGCCTGCCATGCCGCGCGCAGCGAAAGCAGGTAGCTGGCTTCCCAATCGGCTTCCATCCGCTGGAACTCGGCCGCGGCGGCACTCTGGGTGTACGCGGGCCGGTCGTAGTCGATGTCGATGCCGGCATCGGTGAGGATCTTGCGGATCTCCTCCAAGGCGGCGCGGCCAATGCCGACAGCCATGGCGGCCACGATCGGGCGAGTGTTGTCAAAGGTTTCCATGACCCCGGAGAAACCCTTGCCCACTTCGATTTCCGGCTTGCCCAACAGGTTGTCTTTGGGGATGCGCGCGTTGTCAAAGCGGATTACGGCGGTGTCGGAACCCTTGATGCCGAGTTTGTGCTCGAGCCGTTCGACGATGACGCCGGGATGTTCGCGTGGCACGATGAACGACTTGATCGCCGCCCGGCCCTTCGACTTGTCCAGGGTGGCCCAGACCACGATGTGAGTGGCGCGCGATCCCGCGGTGACAAAGATCTTCTCGCCGTTGATCACGTACTCGTCGCCGTCGAGGGTGGCCGTGGTCGACACGGCGGCCGAGTCGGAGCCGAAGGCCGGCTCGGTGATGGCCATCGCCGCCCACACCTTGCCGAGGCGCTCCAGTTGCTCGTCGGTGGCCACCGCCGAGATCGCGGCATTGCCCAGGCCCTGGTAGGGAATCGAGAGCATCATCGCGACGTCGGCCCAGCTGGCTTCCATGGTCTGCACCAGGGCCGCCATGTTGGCGCCGTTGTGGTTCTCGTCCTTGCTGTCTTCGGAGCCGCGCAGCGCGTCGGCTCCGGCGAAGTTGTAGGACTCCGAGGCTCCCTCAAACAACGTGATGAGGGTGTCCAGCTCGACCGGGTACGCGTGTTCCTTGAGGTCGTACTTGCGCGCGATCGGCCGAATCAGCTCCGCCGTGCCCTGGTGGGTCTTGGTGATGATCGCTTGTAGCTTGCGCGGGATTTCTAAATTGATTGCCATGATTGATCTTTCGCTTGAAAGGCCGGAAAGTCTTGGTTGACGACTGGTTGCGGACTAGATGACGACTACGCCCTCGGCGACGCCGATGGCCCGCAGGTCGCGGTACCAGCGCTCGACCGGGTGCTCCTTGGTGTAGCCGTGCCCGCCCAGCAGCTGCACGCCGTCCAGGCCGATCTGCATGCCCTTGTCGGAACCGAGCCGCTTGGCCAGTGCGGCCTCGCGGGCGAACGGCAGACCCTGCTCGGCCCGTGACGCGCCGCGCCAGGTGATCAACCGCAGACCGTCGAGCTCGATGGCGATGTTGGCGCACATGAACGCAACGGCTTGACGATGCGCGATCGGCTCGCCGAAGGCTTCGCGCTCCTTGACGTAGGGGATGACGTAGTCGAGCACCGCGTGCGAGGTGCCGACGGCCAGCGCGGCCCAGCCCAGCCTGGCCAGGGCGATGGCCTCCGAGTAGTCGGCGTCGGTGGCCTGATCCTCACCCAGCCGGGCGCTCAGCGGTACCGAAACCTTGGAGAGTTCGATCTGGCCCAAGGCGGCGGCGCGGATGCCCATGCTCGGGTCCGCCTTGACGGTGAGTCCGGCGGCCGAGGACTCCACGATGAACAGTGCCGGCTTGCCGTCGAGCTGGGCGGCGACGATGAACAATTCGGCGTCGGCCGCAGCGGGGACCAAGGACTTCACGCCGTCGAGTCGGTAGCCGGACGGGGTGCGCACCGCGGTGGTCTTCAGCCGGGTGGGATCGAACAGCGGTTGCGGCTCGGCGATGGTCACGCAGGCCTGCGGGACATTCTCGCTGGCGAACTCGCTGAGGTAGGTGGCCTGCTGGTCGGCGCTGCCCCAGTGGGTCAGTGCCGATGCTACGCCGCCGGGCGCCAGGATCGGCAGCGCTAGCCCCATGTCGCCGTAGGCCAGGGCCTCGGCCACCAATGCGTTGGTCACCGTGGAGCGCTGCTCGGCGATCCCGTCGAAGTCCTCGGGAATGTTGATCGCGGTGATGCCCAGTTCGGCGGCCTTGGCGATGAGATCGGCGGGATAGCTGATGGCTTCGTCGGCGTCGTGAGCGGCCGGACGCAGGATCTCAGCGGCGAACTCCTGCACCGTCTCGACGATCATCTTCTGGTCGTCGTCGGGCGTGAGGTCGAAGTAGTCCTTGCCGCTGGACTTGAGCCGGACCGGGCCGCCGCCGCGCAGGTTCTGTACCCGCTGGAATTGACGGTTCGCCTTGCCGGAGGTGGAGAACATGGTCTTCACCCCGTAGCGCAGGCCCCGGTTCAGCGGATCGCGCAGGTTGTACTTGTCCAGAAATTCCTGGCCGATGATCGGGGTAAGGAATGCCAGTGCCACGTCGATTCCGGTTCGTTTGTGGGGTTGCACCCCCAGCGAGGTTTGGCGGTCGTCGCGTGAGCGAGAGCGCTTGGCGGAAGGGGCGGGAAGTGTTTCGGTCATGTCAGCAAGCCTCTGTCGTTGGGGCAGTGCGATAACCGTATCTTACTCCTGAGTAAGATAGATAGGGGTCTGTTAGTTAATTCACACCCGGTTGCTGCGAAGCCGGTTGAGGACCTGTTCGTGCAGCAGGCCGTTGGTCGCCACGGCGCTGCCGCCGTGCGGGCCGGGGGTGCCGTCCAGGCTGGTGAATTGCCCGCCGGCTTCACGCACCAAAATGTCCAGCGGGGCCAGATCCCACACCGACACCTCCGGTTCGGCGGCGATGTCGATGGCCCCTTCGGCGAGCAGGCAGTAAGAGAAGAAGTCGCCGTAGGCGCGCACCCGCCATACCGCATCGGTCAGGTCGACGAATTGTCCGCGCAATCCGAGTTGGGCCCACCCGGACAGGCTGGAGAAGGAGAGACTGGCCGAATTCAGTTCTGCCACAGAAGAAACCGCTATCCGGCGCGGCGGTCCACCCTGGACCGCGGTGAATGCGCCCTGACCCCGTCCGGCCCACCATCGTCGCTGCAATGCGGGAGCGCTGACCACCCCGATGGATGGGACGCCGTCTTCGAGCAACGCGATCAGGCTGGCCCACACCGGCACCCCGCGGACGAAGTTCTTGGTGCCGTCTATCGGGTCGATGATCCACTGGCGTCCGCGCAGGGTCGTGGTACCGCCGTATTCCTCGCCCAAGACGCTGTCGCCGGGGCGCTCACGTTGCAGCGCCGCACGTATTTCAGTCTCGACCGCCCGGTCTGCGTCGGTGACCGGGGTCAGGTCCGGTTTGGTGTCCACCCGCAGGTCGAGCGCCTGGAATCGGGCGCGCGTCACTGCGTCGGCACGGTCGGCGAGTGCCAGCGCAAGGTGCAGATCCTGCTCACTCATGCCAGCAGTCCTACCATGGCAGCGTGGGATGGGAATTCGGCGTGTTGCTCATATTGGTCGCGGTGCTCTTGGCGTTTCTTGCCCCGCGGTTCATTCCTCGTGGTCCCCGCGGTGCCCTGGCCAGCGGCACCTTGTTGGTCACCGGAGTCAGCCCGCGGCCAGACGACGCCGTCGGCGAGCAGTACGTGACCATCACCGGCGTCATCAACGGGCCAACCGTCAACGAATACACGGTGTATGGGCGGATGGCCGTTGACGTAGATCAGTGGCCGTCCACCGGGCAGGTGCTGCCGGTCGTGTATTCCCCCAAGAACCCCGACAATTGGAACTTCGCGCTTGAAGAACCGCCCGAGGACTAGCGGGCTTGGCACGCGATCTCACCCGGCCGCCGGGGGGTGTGCCATCACGGTGAGCCGGACGCCGTAGCGGGGCAGCACGCCCGAGGCCCGCGTTGCGGGCGGCGCGACCATGCCCGGAAAGCCCGGTGAACCCGCGGCGGCAGCCTCCTCGGTCCCCGGGATGGTGGTCAGCCCGGACGGCGACAGCGCCGAGACCATCCGCGCCGACGGCGCGGACCAGCTGGGCGGAACCGACAATTGGCCGATCGAGCCCGACCGTCCGACGCTGGCGGCCACCGCACTGCCCAGCCCGCCGCCGGACGCGGCGCTGGCGGGAGCGGTTGACGAAATCAGCGAGCCGAGCCCAAAATCGCTGGGCGTTACCTCGGCGGGATTTTCTGATGAGCCGATCAAGCCCAAGTTGTTCTCGGCGCCGATGACCCCGGCGCAGAACGACTCGATGTCCTGCGTGACGCCGACCGTCGCATAGGCGCTGAAGACGCCGTCGAGGATCGTGAAGTCATCGGGGAGGATGCTCGGTATCGCCTGTATTGTCCCCAGCGACTGAGTCAGCGACGAAACCAGTTGGGTAATCGGATCTGTGGCAGCGGCGGTGGCATTGGCTTGGGTGACCGCGGTGCTTTGCGCGGCAAGCCCAGCCGGGCTGGTTGCCTGGTTCGGAGAAGAGAACGGCGTCAGCATGCCCGCTGCCGCCGAGGTGGTGGCATAGCCGTACATCGCCGCGGCGTCCTGGGCCCACATCTCCGCGTACTGCGCCTCGTTGGCCGCGATCGCCGAGGTGTTCTGTCCGAAGAAGTTCGTCGCGATCAGCACCAGCAGCTGCGCGCGGTTGGCCGCGACCAGGGGTGGCGGCACGGTCATGGCGTATGCCTGCTCGAAGGCCAACGCTGCCGTCCTGGCCTGGATTGCGGCCTGCTGCGTCTGCTCGGCCGTCCGATACAGCCAGCCGACATAGGGGGCGGCGCTGGCCGCCATCGATTCCGATGCCGGGCCACGCCAACTCAAGTCGGTCAGACCCGTCAGGATCGACCCACACGTTTCGGCCGTGGTACCCAGCTCGGCTGCCAGCGCATCCCAGCTGGCCGCGGCCGCCAGCAGGGAGCCCGAACCAGGGCCGGTGTACATGCGGGCGGAGTTTACTTCCGGCGGTAATAGCGAGAAATCCATTGGTACACAGCTCCTTAGTTGATGTGAGTGTTGAACCCTTCGCGATCGGCGGCGTCGTCGGCGGCCGTTGTGGTGGGCGAGGGTTACTCAAATATCTAGAATTTCCGCATTTGCGGTGGGGGATTGACGCAAAATGTGCGAATCACGTGAAATGCCACCCGCGGTGGGTTGGCGCGCCCACGGCAGTGGGCGTCGTGATGGGCGTAACCAGGCGCAATCAGGCGCCAGTCGCCGCCAGGGGCAGGTGACGTCCGCCAATCGTTGGCGGGCCTCTTGCGCGTGGCATGCGGGCGACCTTCGGTTCAGGCTTGCCCTAAAAGTCGCAAAGGTGCGGGTGACGGCGCATACCGTTTGAGTAAATTCCTGGTAATAGTCCAGTGAATTCCGCGCCGCTGCCGGCGATAGACAAAAGTCCGGCGATCCAGCCAGCCGTTCAACAATCGTCGAAAGGCGGAATTGCTTTCTGCTACTGGCCGTCTCACCAGCCGGAGTGGCTCAGCGTAATCCGGCTATTCGGGTTCGAGTGCCCGCGGGGTGTCAGCCGGCCGCGGGCGGGCGTGCCATGACCGTGAGCCGGACCCCGTATCGGGGTATGACGCTGGTGGCTCGCTTTCCAGTTCCCACCGGCATACCCGGCATGCCCGGTGCGCCCTGCTCGGCCACCTCGGTGCCCGGGATCGTGGTCAATCCGCTGACCGACAACGCCGAGGCGGGGCCCGACGAAGGGGCGGCCCAAGACGGGGGCACCGACAACTGACCGATGGAACCCGCCCGGCTCATGCTGACGGTCACCGCATTGGTCGCGCCCCCGACGGCGCTGCGCTCTGCGGAGGAGAACATCGCGCCGAGTCCGAGGGCACCAGGAGTCACTTCGGCGGGGTTCTCCGAAGCGGCGCCGATTAGACCCAGATTGTTCTCGGCGCCGATGATTCCGGCGCAGAACGATTCGACATCCTGGGTGACGCCGACCGTCGCATACATCGCGAAGATGCCGTCGAGAATGCTGAAGTCGGCGGGCAGGATGTTTGGCCAGTTGCTCAATGACGGCAGCGCGTCGGGCACCAGCGAGGTCAACTGCGACCACACGGACTGGGCGCTGGCCGGGGCGTTGCCGGCGGCTTGGCTGACCGCGGCGCTTTGGGCGGCCAACCCGGCGGGGTTGGTTTCCTGCCCGGGAGCGGAGAACGGCACCAACGCGGTAGCCATGGCCGAGGTGGCGGCATAGTCGTACATTGCTCCGGCGTCCTGGGCCCACATCTCGGCATACTCTGACTCGGTAGCCTCGATCGCTGCGGTGTTCTGCCCGAAGAAGTTTGAAGCGACCAGCGCTACCAGCAGGGCGCGATTTGCCGCGACAACGATCGGCGGAACCGTCATCGCATAGGCCTGTTCGTAGGCCGCGGCCGCCGCGGCGGCCCGGTTGGCGGTTTCGCTGGCCAGCGCGCCGGTTATCTCGAGCCAGTCGATAAACGGACCGGTCGCGGCCAGCATTGCCGCAGAGGCGGGGCCCCACCAGTACATACCGCTGAGGGTTGAGATCACCGAGCGGTAGCCCTCGGCCGCCGATGCCAACTCGATCGCGACCATGTCCCAGCTTGCCGCGGCGGCCAGTAGCGACGCAGAACCGGGGCCGCTGTACATCCGCGCTGAGTTAACTTCGGGCGGCAAGAATCCGTAGTTCATTGCTCCACAGCCCCTTTGACTGGTTGTGGCCGTATGTGGCGGTATGTGTGCGTGGGTTGTACGTGCGTTGGACGTGGGTGGGCGTTCCGAGCCGACACTGGCTCTCGGGAGGGTCACAAGCGCTAAGCAACTGCCGGGGTGCGAAACGCTGAATTCGCGTCCGAGTGGGAGCTGGCTAGCGTCGCGCCCAGTTTACAACCGGCCGGCGGTCGCGCCAGTGCGCGGCAATTTGCGGGACAGGCGCCGCTTGCACCTGAAATTGCACTGTGGGATAGCTGTATAGCGGCTATTAAAGGGCGCTATTGGGCATTCGCTGCGTTGGCCCTGAGTCGTTTGTTGACTTTTGGTCACGATGAATTTAAACGATGATGCGACGTTTGCCGGCCGGCTTGTCTCCGGCGCATGGTTCCGGTTTGCCGTGCCGGCTAGCTGGGGCTCAGGGCTGTTTGCTGCCCGATGTCGCGCGCTTGGCCGAGTCGGGCCGCATCGACGAACGGGGAGGTGGAAAGCCCAGCTCCAATGGGCCGGGCGGGCCCAGCGGATGTCGAACTCGCAGCGGGCACGCGCCGCCCCCGGGCGTGCCCCGCCATCGCGGTTGGGCCGGTGTTGGGAACTGACGCGTGATGCATCAAGTCAAATGCCCGCGAAACCTGGTTCATGCATCACGTAAGGAATGCCCGCGAAATCGGGGTCAGGTGGTGGTCTTGCTTTTGATGCGGATGCCGGCTTTGAGGGCGGGTAGAGCGGCGGGTATGGCGGCGAGGTAGAGCTGTTCGGTCTTGTCTTTGGCGAGTCTGAGCAGGGCGGCTTGCAGGTCGGCGATCTGGTGGGCGATCGCGGCGGGGTTGAGGCTGTTGCGGTAGGTGAGCAGCTCTGTTTGTTGGGCCGCTGAGAGGACTCCGGCGGCCAGCAGCCGGTCCAGGGGTCTGGGGCTTGTCGTAGAGCCGGCGGCGGTGACCGTCGCGGCTGCAGCCGTAGCTGATGGGTTTGATGGTGGGGGTCAGGTAGTTGAGCCGGTCGTTGACCAGGTGCCACAGCCGGTTGAGCACGGCGCGTTCTTCGTCGGTGTCGTAGCGGTAGTAGAACCCGTAGCGACGCACGAGGTGGTTGTTTTTGGACTCGATGGTGGCCTGGTCGTTCTTCTTGTAGGGTCGTGAGCGGGTGAAGAAGATCTCCATGTCCGCGGCCCACTTGATGACCGCCTTATTGAGGAATTCGGTGCCGTTGTCGAAGTCCAAACCCGTTACCTTATAGGGATTTTAGTAATTCCGGTTTTGAGGGCGCCCAGGATGTGGGGGTGGGCGTTGTTGCGCACCGTGCGGGTGAACACCCAGCCGATGTGCATGTCGGTGAGGTTGACCGTGCGGGCGAACTCACCTTTCAGTGTCGGGCCGCAGTGCGCCACGGTGTCGCCTTCGAAGAACCCCGGAGATTCTTCGGCCTCATCGCCTGCTTTGCAGATGGTGATCGAGGACCGCAGCAGCGGGGAGGGTTTCGTCGTCGACACACCCGAGATCTGGTCGCGGGCCTTGGCGCCGCGCAGGTAGCGGTCGATCGTGGCGCTGCTCATCGCCAACAGCTCGGCACGCACCGCCGGGCCGTAACGGTCACGGCCGTCCACCAGTTCGCCGTGGCGTTCTAGAGCATCCAACTGAAGTGCCATGGAAGCGGCCAGGTACCGGCCGCACTGCCCGCCTGAGGCCGCCCACACCTTCTGCAACACCTTGAGCGCATCCTAGGAGTACTTCGGATTGCGTTGCCGGCGAGTCCGTTTGGCGACCTGCCGACCCGCTCCCGGCGGCGCGGCCGCCGCCCTCAACCGCCGCCGGGCGTTGTCACGCGACCAGCCGGTGACCGCCACCACCTGATCCAGAATCTGCCCCTTGCCCGCCTTCGGCGCCCCCACATACGCCCTGTCGAACTTCGCGGTGATCTCGGCCCGAGACGACATCGACAGCCCACTTCCCATGCCTGCCAAGGATCGACCGTTTCGCGGGCATTTTTACGTGATCCACCGAGGGCGCTTCACGGGCATTTCTCGTGATGCTTGCCGACCCATTGCCAACCTACCGGGCCGTGATGCATGCTTGTGCACCGGGAGTCGCCAGGCGATGTTTATTACCGCGTGATTGCACCGTCATTACGTTCCGCCAGTTGGCGATGAACGTAATTCTCTGGTTCCTGTGGAGCGCTCATGCGTGGATGAGACACGGGAACCCCCAATTCGTCTGTTGTCGCTTTAGTAGCTGTGTTCTCACTACGGCCGGATTCGTAGGGACCAATGGCACTGGAATCGGGACCAACGCCTCTGGGAACTCTGGCTCGCCGCCGATAACGTATTGACTAGCCGAGCGGCCCAGTAGAGGAGGCCACGATTAGCAACCAGGCAGCCCCGGCAATCGTCGTCGGTATCGATGGATCGCGGGCGTCCACCCATGCGGCTGTGTGGGCAGTCGATGAGGCGGTCAGCCGCGATATCCCCGTGCGCTTGGTGTACATCATCGATCCCGCGCAGGCTCCTGCCGGTGATCGAGATGGCCGGCAAAGCGCCGCGCGCGGCGCTGTTCGACGCTCAGCGCGCCGTCGAGGCAACCGGACAACCGGTCAAGATCGAAACCGAGATTCTGTGGGGACGGCCGCTTACCAAGCTGCTGGAGGAGTCTCGCACGGCGGTAATGGTCTGTGTCGGGTCGATCGGACTCAACCACGCACGCCGGGGGGAGGGCTCGGTGGCGGGAACTCTGGCCGGTTCGGCGTTGTGCCCGGTGGCCGTCATTCAGTCACCCGCGGGTGCTGCGGGGGCGCCCAAGGTCGGCGAAGTCGTCGCGGAAGTGGACAACGGCTCGGTGCTGCGGCATGCATTCGAGGAGGCCAGGCTGCGCAATGTCCCATTACGGGCCATCTCCTCACGCGTTGCCACAGGTCACCGGAACGAGGACGGAAACCGTTTGGCGACAGCGCAACTGACCCGGCGGCTGACCCGATGGACACGGCTATACCCCGATGTTCGGGTGGAGTCGGCGATCATCGCCGGACATGCCTGCCGCTACATGGCTGCCAATGCCAAGCCGGACGAACTGTACGTCACGGATTCGCACGCAGCCCAGGTGTGCAGCGTGTACGGCGCTGGATGCTCGGTCCTGACGGTCCGTAGCGGCAACCTGTAGGCAGCAGAGCGGGGAGTGGTCCGTTGGTAACGGTCTTCTTGGTCGACGATCATGAGGTGGTGCGGCGCGGCCTGATTGACCTGCTCGACGCCGATCCCCAACTTGACGTTGTCGGTGAGGCGGGTTCGGTATCGGAGGCGATGGCCAGGATTCCCGCGGCCAATCCCGACGTCGCGGTGCTCGACGTCAGGTTGCCCGACGGAGACGGCATCGAACTGTGCCGGGACCTGTTGTCTCGCGTGCTGAATCTGCGCTGTCTGATCCTCACGTCCTACACGTCCGATGAGGCGATGCTGGATGCCATCCTGGCGGGAGCCAGCGGATATGTTGTCAAGGACATCAAGGGGATGGAATTGGCTCGAGCCATCAAGGAGGTCGGTGCGGGGCGCTCGCTGTTGGACAACCGTGCCGCGGCCGCACTGATGTCCCGATTGCGCGGCGTTGTCGAGAGGCCGGACCCGCTGTCCGGCCTTACCGATCAGGAGCGGACGTTGCTGGGGTTGCTCAGCGAGGGGCTCACCAACAAGCAGATCGCCGACCGGATGTTCCTGGCCGAGAAGACGGTGAAGAACTACGTTTCGCGGCTGCTGGCCAAACTGGGGATGGAGCGCCTGACGCAGGCCGCGGTGTTCGCCGCGGAGTTGAAGCGCGCGCGCTCGGCAGGCCATCGATAGGCGGCGCGGCCATGACCGACGAACCACATCCGCAGGATGCGGGTCCATCCCTGGGCGTGCCCTCAGGTGACGGTCTACGTCCGTTGCGCCTCAAGCTGTCTCAGCTGCGGCTGCGTGAGCTGCTGGTCGAGGTGCAGGAACGGGTCGAGCAGATCGTCGAGGGCCGCGACCGTCTGGACGGACTGGTGGAGGCCATGCTGGTGGTCACGTCGGGCCTGGAGTTGGACGCCACCTTGCGCACGATCGTTCACTCGGCCACCAATCTTGTCGACGCTCGATATTGCGCCCTGGAGGTGCACGATCGGGATAAGCGCGTGTTGCAGTTCGTCTATGAGGGCATCGACGAGGACACGGTTGCCCGTATCGGGCACCTGCCCGAGGGCCTGGGCGTCATCGGTCTTCTCATCGATGAGCCCAAACCCGTACGGCTGGAAGATATTTCCCAGCACCCTGCCTCGATCGGCTTTCCGTCGCATCACCCGCCGATGCGGACCTTCCTCGGGGTTCCGGTTCGGGTGCGCGACGTGTCGCTGGGCACTCTGTACCTGACCGACAAGACCAACGGGCAACCGTTCAGCGACGACGACGAATTGCTGGTACAGGCACTGGCGGCGGCGGCCGGTATCGCAATCGCCAACGCGCGCCTCTACGAACAGGCCAAAGCGCGACAGGCGTGGATCGGGGCCACCCGTGACATCGCCACCGAACTGTTGTCCTGCACCGAACCGGCGAGTGTGTTTCGGCTCGTCGCCGAGGAGGCGCTCAAGCTCACGTCGGCCGACGCCGCGCTGGTGGCCGTTCCCGTCGACGAGGACGTGCCTGCTTCCGAGGTGGCACAGCTACTGGTGATTGAAACGGTCGGCAATGCGGTGGCTGCGGCCGAGGGGTGCACCATCGCGGTAGCGGGTACCGCCCTGGCAGAGGTCTTGCCCGACAGCGCTCCACGGCAAGTCGACAAGATCGCTGTCGAGGGTGTGGACGAACTGGGCGACACGGGTCCGGCGCTGGTCTTGCCGCTGCGCGCCACCGATGCCGTGGCAGGTGTCGTGGTGCTGCTGCATCCCAGCAGTCCGGAGTCGGTCACCGAAGAGCAGCTCGAGATGATGGCCGCCTTTGCCGACCAGGCCGCGCTGGCTCTGCAGCTGGCCACCTCGCAGCGTCGAATGCGCGAACTTGACGTGATGACCGAGCGCGATCGCATCGCACGCGATCTCCACGATCACGTGATCCAGCGGTTGTTCGCCATCGGTCTGGCGTTGCAGGGCAGTGTGCCGCGAACGCGTGAACCCAAAGTGCAGCAACGGCTTTCAGAAGTGATCGATGACCTGCAGGGGGTGATCCAGGAAATCAGAACGACCATCTTCGACCTGCATGGGTCATCGCAGGGCGTCACTCGGTTACGGCAGCGAATCGATGCCGCCGTCGCTGCGTTCGGCAGCTCGGGATTGCGCACCACCGTCCAATTCATCGGGCCGCTGTCGGTGGTTGACAACGTGCTCGCCGACCACGCCGAGGCGGTGGTCAGGGAAGCGGTCAGCAACGCGGTCCGGCACGCGCAGGCCACCACCCTGACCGTTCGGGTCAAGGTCGACGACGACTTGTGCATTGAGGTCAGTGACAACGGGCGCGGGATGCCCAAGACGTACACCAGTAGCGGGCTGACGAATCTGCGGCGGCGCGCCCAGGAGGCTGGCGGCCAGTTCACCATCGAAAGCCCGGCCGCTGGCGGCGGAACGTTGTTGCGCTGGTCAGCCCCGCTCATCCAATAGTTGTTCGGGCCATTCGACCACCCGGGAAAGGTTGCGACGCGGCGTTGCCGGCAGCGGATCGGCATTGATCGGTGCCCAACCAACACGCAGCAGCATTTGCGGATGGGCACTGCCACCGAATACATCCTTGCGAATCGCTTGGCGGGTCTTGTGGACCTCCAGCGGTTCGGTGATGGGACAGGAGGCCAACCCCATCGCCGTCGCGGTCAACAGGACAGCGCTGGTCGCCTCGCCCGCGCGAAGTCTTGATGCCCGGTCATCTTCCTCGGTGCCTAGCGCCAGGATCACGGCGCTGTCGGCGGCCGGTGAGACCCCCGACGGCTGGGCCAGCCCAGGCCCAGCGAAAAGGCGTCCGGGAATCGGGGCGTCCTGATCCGACGGGGGTGTATTGCGGGCCGGAACTCCGGCTACCGCGCCGTATCGTCCACTCCACTTGGTGAGTTCGCGCATGTACTCGTCATTGGTGGCGTGGTCCCAGACCGCCTGCGCCACAACTTCGCGCATCTTGTCCAGCGCTGCGACCTGGCGCAGCGCCACGTCGCAGCGGGCTACCCGGGCCGCCATCTGGGCGATGTCGCCGGCGGCCACTGGCCAGGAACTGTAGGCCCGCCGGTCCGTTCGCCGCCGCGGGATGGCCGCCGCAAGCGCGATGTCGCCCTGATCCGGTGGCTTCGCCTGCAGCTCGAGGCTCGCCAGATGACGGGAGTTGTCCGGGTCGGGAATGCGGGTCACCGTGGCTTGCCAGCCCATCGACGCCAGGGCGACGACACAGTGATGCAGTGCGACGCCGCAGCTGATGATCAGGTCGCGGCCGTCCGGGTCGGTGCTGTGCAGCTGCATATCCGGCTCGGAGAAGAGCTCCAAACTTCTCGAGGTGACCTGCCAGCGCCACGGCTGCGTGTTGTGAATGGACGGTGCGCGGGTGGCCAGCGTGAGGACCGTTCGCAGGGTGCCCAAGTCTGGGAATTGGGCGTTCATCGCTGCCTTTCCGGTCAGACAAGCCGTCCCATCGCTGTCATACGTCAAGGATCGGTGTGCGATCTCTGATCGTGGCAGAGGATGAAGCCACCGGCAACGAGGGACCTTTGGCCCTGCTCCGAGCCGTGGCCGCACCGGAATAGTGGTACTGCGGGTTGCAGATAAACCGCGGGAGGTTGGGAAAAGCGCTCATGAACCATCTGACGACGCTCGATAGCGGGTTCCTCAAGGCCGAAGATGCGGACCCGCGGGTGAGTCTGGCGATCGGTGGCCTGGCTGTCATCGAGGGGCCGGCACCCGAGCAGCATGACCTGGTGTCGGTGTTCTCCGAGCGGATCCGCGCTTGTCCGCGGTTTGCCCAACGACTGCGTCGGTACCCGTTCGACCTCGGCGCACCACAGTGGGTGGATGACCCCGACTTCGACATCGCCCGGCACGTGCGGCGCGTGGCGCTGCCCCATCCCGGCGATGATGGTGCGCTGTACCGGCTGGTTGCCGACGTGATGGCGCGGCGCCTGGACCGCGATCGGCCGCTGTGGCAACTCTGGGCTATCGAGGGCCTCGCCGGAGAGCGGTGGGCGATGCTGACAAAGGTGCACCACTGCATGGCCGACGGGATCGCGGCAACCCACATACTTACCGGGCTATGCGACCGCGATGGTGGCGGCGCGGCCGACGGTTCGGCCCGCTGCCGCGCCGAGCAGCGGCTGAAAGCGGCCGCCGCCCGCCCCCGCAGCGGGCTAAGTGGGCTGTGGAATGCGCCCGCCGCGATCGCTTCAGGGGTGGTCCGCCTGGCCCAAGGGGCGGGCGAACTTGTCACCGGCGTGCTGACCCCGGCGGCGTCGGCGCTGACCGGGCCGCTCAGCGACCTGCGCCGGTTCAGCGGGGCTCGGGTGCCGATGGCCGACCTCGAACTGGTTTGTGAGACATTCGACGTCACCATCAACGACGTCGCGCTGGCTGCCATTACCGAGAGCTACCGCAACGTGCTGCTGGCGCGGGGCCAGCAACCGCAGCAGGGTTCGTTGCGAACACTGGTGCCGGTTTCGGTGCGGGCCGACAACGCCTTCGACAAGACCGACAATCGGGTCTCGGCGATGCTGCCGAACTTGCCCGTGGACGAGGAGGATCCGGTTCAGCGGTTGCGCAAGGTGCATGCCCGGTTGGGGCAAACCAAGGCCAGCGGCCAGCCCCAAGCCGGAAACCTGTTCCTATCTCTGGCCAATCGCATCCCGTTCGCACTGACCGCCTGGACCGTTGGCGTCTTGATGCGGCTACCGCAACGCGGAGTCGCATCGGTGGCGACGAATGTGCCCGGTCCACGCGAACCACTGCAGATCATGGGTCGGCCAGTGGCCGCGGTATTCCCGGTGCCGCCGCTGGCGATGCACCTGCGCACCGGCGTCGCGATGCTCAGCTACGCCAACGACCTGTACTTCGGCATACTCACCGACTACAACGCGGTCGCAGACGCGGATCAGCTGGCGCGGGGGATCGAAGCCGCGGTGGCCCGGCTGGTGGCGATCAGCAAGCGGCGCAAGGCCCGTCGCGCTCGCGGACCGTTGTCACTGGTGGTGTGAGGATGGGCGATTCTGCTAGCGACCTGGCAAACCGCACCGATGTCGCGGCACTGTTGCGCCGGTTCTACGGTCGAGCCTTGGACGACGAGGTGTTGGCGGAGCCGTTTACCGAACTGCGGTCGAGCGGGCTGGACTCGCACCTTCCGGTCATGTGCGACTTCTGGGAGACGGTGTTGTTCCGTGCCGGTCGCTATCGTGGTAGCGCGCTGACAGCCCACCGGGATCTACACCGGCAGACCCCGCTGCGCGCCCGCCATTTCGTCCGCTGGCTGACCATTTGGAATGACACCGTTGATGCGATGTATCGCGGGCCGGTGGCCGAGCATGCGAAAGTTCAGGCCGCCAGGATCGCCTGGGCGATGCATCGCCGGCTCAACGGAGTGGATGCCCTCGAACTCGACGCACTCGTCGGCCGCTGAGGTAACGCCCCGAGCGTCACGCCAGAGTGACGCTCCATGCCGAACGCCACGCTGGCGTGACGCTCGGCGCAGAAGGGGGTCAGGCGAAGGTGTCGTTGCGGTCTGGCTCCGGGACGAACTTGAAGTGCCGTCCGGTGATTCCGGTCGGGATCACCCGCACTTAGTGCAACTTCAAGGTCGGGATCCACGGTGACAGTTTGGCGCGCTCTGCTCGTTGCACCTCCGCGTCGGTTCTCAGTACCTGAGCGCGACCCTTGACGATCACACTCCAGCCTTCGGTATCGCTGTGATCGTCAGCTTCAAAGGCGACCGGGCTACTCGTCACGGCGAGAAACAGTTTGGTGCCCTCGGCGGTGCGGAACAGCACGGTGCGATCCTGCACCACGTAGTTGACCGGGAAGATCTCCGGCTCGCCGGCGATGCTGGTGACCAACCGCCCCAGCGCCGCGCTGCTCAGCAGCTTCCAGCTTTGATCGTCAGACAGAAACGTGACTGGTCGGTCGGGCATCGTTTCAACCTTTCTCGGGCTTCTGGCGAACTTCAAAAATACTGTCTAGGGCGTGTCTGCTTAATGTGAATGGTGTTTTGGCTGATGCTGTTTGGGTGATGCGGACGCATGCGATTTCTGATGATTTGTGGTCGCTGATCGTGGCGGTGTTGCCTGCGGGGCGGCGGCGTGGCCGGCCGTGGAACGATCATCGACATACTCTGGAGGGCATTATCTGGCGTTACCGTACGTGATCTCCGTGGTGTGACCTGCCCGAGCACTTCGGTCCCTGGCAATCGGTGGCCGAGAGGCATCTACGCTGGTCGGTCGATGGCATCTACGCGCGGATCTTCGCGGCGATCGCCTCTGACCTCGACGCCGAGGACGCCGACCTGGGCGCACTGTTGTCGGTCGATTCGACCAGTGTGCGCGCCCACCAACACGCAGCCGGAGCGCGCCCGGGCGCCAGGGGGATCTGTCGAATTACAAGAAATATCTCGATGAGCCCGATGACCACGCCATTGGGCGTTCCCGCGGCGGGCTGACTACCAAGATCCACGCCTTGACCGACCAGCTGTGCAGTCCGGTCACCCTGGCACTGTCGGCCGGTCAAGCCGGTGATAATCCGATGCTTTGGCCATTGCTGGCCGCCCGGTGCAGCAACTCATACGCCCCGTTTCGCCTGCTGGCGGACAAGGCGTACTCCTATGACTCGACGCGGGCACAGCTGCGCCGGCTCAAGATCGCCCATACCATCCCCGAGCGCAGCGACCAGATCACCCGCCGCAAAGCCAAAGGCCGCAACGGAGGACGGCCTCCGGGGTTCTCAGGCCGAATCTACAAGCACCGCAACACCGTCGAGCGAAGCTTCAACCGGCTCAAACACTGGCGCGCGGTCGCCACCTGCTACGACAAATACGCCCTGACCTACCTCGGCGGTGCCACCCTGGCCGCCATCATCACCTACCACCGCGTCCGCAATTAGCAGACAGGACCTAGTCCTCGCCGCGGCGTCGGAGCGGGAATTTCTTCGATCAGCGGAGTGATACCAGCGCGGATCATGACTTGCGGTTGACCGCGTCGGCCGATCAGGTCGGCGACGATGTCGCGACTTTCGTTCGACTCGATCAGATGCGTCAAGGTGCACGTTGCCATTCCGGCCATGGTGCATTCGAGCAGAGCGCTGGACAACACCTCACCGCACCGCAATACGTCGGCCCGAGTGTCGCCGAGGGTGGATAGAACAAGGATTTTCGACCAGTCCGAGGTGATTTCGGGCCGGCGGTCCTGGTGACTGCGAACCGGAAAATCGCGGCTCAGGTCTACCCGCTGGCGCTCGGTGTCGGAAGCGAGCGCCAGCGGTGGCACGCCATCGGTCAGCACGAACGGTGAAGTCCACCAATCCAGTTCGGCATGATAGGACAAGTCATCGCGCCGCAGCGCCGCGCAGAGGTGCGACGCTTGCACCAGTTGTGGCCGTTGTTCGTCGGTGAGCACGTCGAGCATCGCGATGTCGTTGTCGATGGTGTTCCTCAGCACCCCTTCAAACAGGTCCCAGTAGCGAGGACGGTCAAACGCAAGTCGATCGGTGCGCCGTTGCAGGATCGACTCGGCCCGTTTGAGTTCGGTCTCGGTGACTTCCTCGATGGGGCTGAAGTCGACCGTGGCCAGATGGTTGGGGTCATCGGGGGTGGGGAAGCGGGTGATGCTGGGTTGCCAGCCCGCCGCCGTCATGGCTACGCCCAGATGGTCGAGCACCGCCCCGCAGCTGATGAGGGTTTCCCGGCCGGAATGGTCTGTGGCGGGAACGGTTCGGCCGCGATCGGCGAACAAGTGAACAGCCACGACCTCGGAACCGGAATCGCGGTCGCGGTCGGCCACCCACCGCCACGGTTGGCTGTTGTGTACGGATGGCGCCCGGCAGGCCAGCAGCACTGCGGTTTTGAGCACCTCCATGTCCACACCCTCGAGGCTACGGACGGCCTGAAGTGGCTGGCTAGGGTCATTCGTCATCCAGCGCAAATACCTTGTGCCACTGTGCGTTCAGGGTGGAGTTGCTGCTCGTTCGGGCTCTGATTCTGTCGGTGGTCGCTCATATTATTCGAACATGAGTTCGATGAGTCGGGAAGAGGTTGTTGCGGCTTTCGACGTGCTCGATGCGGTGATGGCGCGGCTGCAGGACTTGTGTTTTGACGGGTTGACGACGCCGGAGCGGTTGGCGTTGTTGCAGCGTTGTGAGGTTGCGCGGCGTCGGTTGCCCAGCATCGAGCATCCGCTGATCAATCAGCTGGTGGAGCAGGCCGGTGAGCAGGAGTTGGGTGGGAAACTGGCGGCGGTGTTGGCCGGTCGGTTACGGGTCAGTCGCGGGGACGCCATTCGGCGGCTGGGGGAGGCCGCTGATCTGGGTCCGCGCCGGGCGTTGACGGGCGAACAGCTGGCGCCGTTATTGAGTGCGACCGCGGCCGCGGTGCGTCAAGGGCGTATCGGTGCGGGTCATGTGCGGGTGATCCGGGAGTTCTGTGGCCAGGTGCCCGCCGAGGTGGACCTAGAGACCCGCGAGCGCGCCGAATCGCATCTGGCGCGGTTGGCGGGGCAGTTCCGCCCCGATCAGTTGGCCAAATTGGCGCAGCGGTTGATGGATTGTGTGAATCCCGATGGTCGCTATAGCGATGAGGATCGGGCCCGGCGACGCGGCTTGACGCTGGGGCGGCAGGGACGCGACGGGATGTCGCGGATCAGCGGCTGGCTGACCCCGGAAGCGCGGGCGGGGTTGGATGCGGTGCTGGCCAAGCTGGCGGCCCCGGGGATGTGCAACCCCGATGACGAGAGTCCGGTGGTGCAAGCCCCGGCCGGTGCGGACGCCGTGAGTCGTGATCGGCGTTCGGTTGGGCAGCGTCACCATGATGGGCTCAACGCTGCGGTGCGGGCGTTGTTGGCCTCAGGAGACTTGGGCCAGCACAACGGGTTACCGGCCTCCATCATCGTGACGACCACCCTTGGTGAGCTGCAAAGGGCCTGCGGTCGGGGGCTGACCGGGGGCGGCACCGTGTTGCCGATATCGGATGTGATCCGGTTGGCCCGTCACGCGCATCACTATCTGGCGGCGGTTGATCGGGGCAAGGCGGTGGGGCTGTATCACGCCAAACGGCTGGCCACTGCGGGGCAGCGCCTGGTGTTGTACGCCAAAGACCGTGGTTGCACCCGTCCGGGCTGTGATGTGCCGGGCTATCAATGCGAGGTGCATCATGTCGCCGCGTGGGCCACCAGCGGGCGCACCGACATCGATCAACTCACTCTGGCCTGCGGGCCTGACCACAAACTGCTCGAGCAGGGCTGGCGCACTCGCAAGAACGCCCACGGTGATACCGAATGGCTGCCACCGCCGCACTTCGACCATGGACAGCCAAGAACCAACACCTACCACCACCCCGAAAAGCTGCTCCGCGACAGCGCAGACGACGAAGGCGAAGAGGGGGGTTGATTGCGCCGTTGTCTGGCATGCTGAACCCATGGCAGGCAAGGAAATCGATCGGGTCCGCGTGACGAGCGCGCTGGCGGTGATCAAGCAGCACCCCGCGATGGTGCTGTTCGTGTTGTCGCCGGCGCTGGCGCTGTTGGCTGTCATCTGGTGGCTGGCTGGTGCCGGTTGGGCAATCGCCGCGGCCCTGGTGGTGTTGGTCGTCGGTGTTGCCGTCGTGGTCCGCAAACGCTGATCGCGCCACGATGCGGTCATGGTGGGGTTGGGGCAACGTCGAGGATGCTCTGACCGAGGCGGAGACGCACGCGTTGGTATCGCGCGTATCGGCGTTGCTTCCCGGCCATGACCTTTCCGATCATCAGCCGCCGGACCCGGCCGCGCTCGCGCTGCCCGCGGCCCGGGTCAGTCCGCCGGAATCGCTGGCGGGTATCTGCTCGTCCGATCCGATAGACCGTGCGGGTCATGCGCGCGGCAAGGCTTTTCGTGACGTCACCCGCAACCTGCTGGGCCACCTCGACCATGTTCCCGACCTGATCGCGCGGCCGCGCAGCGAACGCGACGTTGTCGATGTGCTGGATTAGTGTACCCGAGAACAGATTCCGGCGATCCCATACGGTGGTGGCAGCTCGGTGGTCGGCGGTGTCGAGCCGCGCTTCGACCAGCCCGCGGTCACGGTGGACATCGGTGCGCTGGGTGTGATGCTCGAGATCGACAAGGTGAGTCGGGCGGCACGGATCCAGGCGGGCGCGCTGGGGCCCTCGATCGAAGATCAGCTCCGCCCGCACGGTCTCACGTTGCGCCATTTCCCGCAGTCCTTCGGATTCTCCAGCCTGGGCGGCTGGCTTGCCACTCGCGCGGGCGGGCACTTCGCGACGCTCTACACCCACATCGACGACTTGACCGAATCCATGCGGGTGGTCAGTCCGGCGGGAGTCGGCGAGTCGCGGCGGCTGCCGGGCTCGGGTGCGTGGCCCTCTCCGGACCGGATGTTCCTCGGTTCCGAGGGCACCCTGGGCATCATCACCGAGGCGTGGATGCGGTTGCAGGACCGCCCGCGATGGCAGCTCACCGCATCGGTGGAGTTCGACGATTGGGCGGGGGCGGTCACCGCGACCCGCGCCATCGCGCAAGCGGGCCTCTATCCGGCGAACTGCCGGCTGCTGGATCCTGCCGAGGCGTTCCTCAACACCGGTACCGCGGTCAGCGGCGGCCTGCTGGTGCTGGCTTTTGAATCGGCCGATCATCCCATCGACCCGTGGCTGGACCGGGCGGTGGAGATAGCCGCCGGCTACGGCGGCACCGTGACCGCACGGCGTGGACGCGAAACCCGCCAAGCCGCCGCGGCGCAGAGTGGCTCTGACGTCTCTCAGGCATGGCGTTCGGCGTTCCTGCGGATGCCCTACCAGCGCGACGCTCTGGCCCGGCGCAGTGTGATCGCGGAAACCTTCGAAACCGCATGCACCTGGGACGGATTCGACACCCTGCACGCCGCCATCACCGACGCGGCCGGCGCGGCGATCGAGCGGGTCTGTGGCGTCGGGTTGGTGACCTGCCGCTTCACCCACGTCTATCCGGATGGTCCGGCCCCCTATTACGGCGTCTACGCGGCGGGGCGCTGGGGATCCCTGGATGCGCAATGGGACGAGATCAAGGCGGCCGTTTCGGAAGCGATCAGCACGACCGGCGGCACCATCACCCACCACCACGCCGTCGGCCGCGATCACCGGCCCTGGTATGACCGGCAGCGCCCCGATCCCTTTATGGCGGCGTTGCGCGCGGCCAAGACCGCACTGGACCCGGCCGGGATTCTCAACCCCGGGGTGCTTCTCGACCGTTGATCAGGCGTGCCCGATGCGCAGCATCTCGGTCACGTTCGGCAGTTTCACGCGCGGACGTCCGAGGGCCTCGCCGGCGGCCCGTTCGAAGTGGTCAATGGATTTCCAGTGCTCGGCGGTGACCAGCTCCGGCTGGCGTGAACTCAGCCAGTCGGCAAGGTCGGCGGTGTGGCTGCTGGGGAACGTGTTGAGCTCGGCGGCCGTCAGGTCGGCCATCAAGGTGTCGACGGTGTCCTGGGAATCTTTCTTGTTGGTCCCGATCACCCCGGTCGGTCCGCGCTTGATCCAGCCCACGACGTACTCGTTGCTGCTGCCTTGCACCCGGCCGGCGGTGTTGGGGATGATCCCGCGTTTCTGGTCAAACGGCAGCCCGGGAGTGGGGACCCCACGGTAGCCAACCGATCGCACGACCAGCTGAACCGGCAGTTCCTCTCGCTCTCCGGTGTCCTTGGCCGACACCCACCCGTCCTCATCGGTAACGAGTTCGTTGTGACCGAGCACGATCTGCTCCACCCGGTCGGTGCCTTTGATTTCGACCGGCGAAGTCATGAACTTGAACACGATTCGGCGGTGGCCCGGACGTGGTGCGCGCTCGGTATAGCCGCGCAACACCTTGATGTTCTGCTTGATCCCCTTGCCGGCCGCCTTCGCATCCGCGTCGCTGATGCCCTCCAGCTGGGCCGGGTCAACCACCACGTCGACCCCTTCGAGCTCACCGAGCTCGCGCAACTCCAGAGTCGTGAATGCGGCCTGCAGCGGCCCGCGCCGACCGATGATCACCACTTCCTCGACCCCGCGCGGGCGCAGTGAGTCCAGTGCGTGGTCGGCGATGTCGGTGAGCGCCAACACTTCGGGATCGGTGACCAGGATCCTGGCTACGTCGATCGCGACGTTGCCGTTGCCGATGACGACGGCGCGACGGCCCGACAGATCCGGTGTCGAGTGTTCGAAGTTCGGATGCGCGTTGTACCAGCCGACGAAATCGACGGCGGCCACGCTGCCGCGCAGGTTCTCCCCGGGGATGTTGAGCGGCTTGTCGGATTGGGCCCCGATGGCGTAGATGACGGCGTCATAGCGTTCGGTCAGCTCGGCGGTGGTGACGTGTTCGCCCACCACCACGTTGCCGAAAAATCGGACGCGAGGGTCTTCGGCGGTCTTCTCGAACTGTTTGCTGATCGACTTGATCTTGGGGTGGTCGGGGGCGACGCCGGAACGCACCAGTCCCCACGGGGTCGGCAGCATCTCGAGTATGTCGACGGCCACCTCGATCTCGTCGGAGGAGTCGGCTGCCTTCAGCAGTGACGCTGCGGCGAAGAACCCCGATGGCCCGGAACCGACGACGGCGACGTGGTACGGACGTTGGTTTTGCGGCATGGTTCTGCCCTCTGTTCGTGCCCGGCTGCGCGCAGGGGGTACATGGGCTGACAGCGTCGCAGTCGCGCGGTGCACATGTTCGTCTCCTGATGCTAGACGCTGATGCCAGCGACTACCGGTAGCCTTGTCGGCTGTGGAACCCGACCGTCAAGCCGAGATCGCTGCCCTTGACTCCGCCCTGACCACGGTGGAGCGGGTGCTCGACGTCGAAGGTCTGCGCAGTCGCATCGAGAAGCTCGAGCACGAGGCGTCCGACCCGAAGCTCTGGGACGACCAAACCCGAGCCCAGCGTGTGACCAGTGAGTTGTCTCACACCCAGGGGGAGTTGCGGCGGGTCGAGGAGCTGCGAAGGCGTCTCGAGGACCTGCCGGTGCTCTACGAGCTCGCCGCCGAGGAAGAGGGTGCCGCGGCCGGAGAAGCGCTGGCCGAGGCGGACGCCGAATTCAAGGCGTTGCGTGCCGACATCGAGGCCACCGAGGTGCGCACGCTGCTTTCCGGCGAGTACGACGAGCGTGAGGCGCTGCTCACCATTCGCTCTGGCGCAGGGGGAGTCGACGCCGCGGACTGGGCCGAAATGTTGATGCGGATGTATGTCCGGTGGGCCGAGCAGCACAAGTACCCCGTTGAGGTGTTCGACACCTCCTACGCCGAGGAAGCCGGGATCAAAAGCGCCACGTTCGCCGTGCACGCGCCGTTTGCCTACGGCACGCTGTCGGTCGAGCAGGGCACCCACCGGCTGGTGCGGATCAGCCCGTTCGACAATCAGAGCCGCAGACAGACGTCGTTCGCCGAGGTCGAAGTGCTGCCGGTGGTGGAGACCACCGATCACATCGACATCCCCGAAGGCGATGTGCGGGTCGATGTCTACCGGTCCAGCGGGCCGGGCGGGCAGTCGGTGAACACCACCGACTCGGCGGTTCGACTGACCCACATCCCGACCGGCATCGTGGTCACCTGCCAGAACGAGAAGTCGCAGCTGCAGAACAAGGTGGCGGCGATGCGGGTTCTTCAGGCAAAGTTGTTGGAGCGCAAGCGTATAGAAGAACGCGCTGAGCTCGACGCATTGAAAGGCGACGGCGGTAGCTCGTGGGGCAACCAAATGCGCTCCTACGTGCTGCACCCCTACCAGATGGTCAAGGATCTGCGAACCGAGTACGAGGTTGGTAATCCGGCGACCGTGCTAGATGGAGACATTGATGGATTCCTGGAAGCGGGGATCCGGTGGCGCAACCGAAAAGATGACGACTAACACCACAGCTTTTGCCCTGGCAACATTCTCGCCGGCCCAGTATTGGCACGACTTCTGGCGCGGGCAAATCGGCGAATGGATCATCACCCGCGGTCTGCGCATCGTCATGGTGCTGATCGCGGCGGTACTGGCCGCGCGCTTCGTGACCTGGGTTGCCAAGCGAGTGACTCAGCGCCTCGACCTGGGGTTCACCGAAAGCGACGCGCTCGTGCGATCGGAGGTCTCCAAGCACCGCCAGGCGGTGGCGTCGGTGATCTCCTGGGTCTCGATCGTCCTGATTTACGTCATCGTCCTGTACGAGATCGTCGACATTCTGCCGTTTCCGGTCGGGTCGTTGGTAGGGCCGGCCGCGGTGCTGGGCGCGGCGCTGGGCTTCGGCGCCCAGCGCCTGGTCCAGGACCTGCTCGCGGGGTTCTTCATCATCGTCGAGAAGCAATACGGGTTCGGTGACCTGGTGGAGCTCAGCATGGTCGGGTCGCCGGAGAATGCGGCCGGCACGGTGGAGGAGGTCACGCTGCGTGTGACCAAGCTGCGATCCAGCGACGGTGAGGTGTACACCGTTCCCAACGGCAACATCGTCAAGTCGATCAACCTGTCCAAGGACTGGGCGCGCGCGGTCATCGACATCCCGGTCCCGACCGGCGCTGACCTAAACCGCGTCAACGAGGTCTTGCACCGGGAATGCCAACATGCGCGCGAAGACGCCATCCTCGGCGACCTGTTGCTGGATGAGCCCACGGTAATGGGCGTGGAGAAACTCGAAATGGACACCGTCACGCTGCGGCTGGCGGCGCGCACGCTGCCCGGAAAGCAGTTCGCGGCGGGTCGGCAGTTGCGGGTGTTGGTGATCCGCGCGCTCACCGGCGCCGGGATCATCACCCCGGTCGACGCCCAGGCCGCGGTGGGGGTCATGGCTCACCCGGCCACCGTCAGTGGGGCAGCGGACGCACCTGCGGGAGCGGAGCAGCAGCGGTAGCGATGAAAATCACATTTGTTCCGACCCGCTTGCGGCGCAACGGTCAGTCGAACGGCAACCGCAAGCGCGGTACGCCCCGTCAGTTGTTCGGCGGCCGGATCCGTCTGTCAACGGTGGTACTGATGGTGGCTTTCCTGGCGGTGTGGTGGCTCTATGACACCTACAACCCGCAGCACTCGGCTGGAAAGACCACACCCCCCAGCCAGGTGGTACCGCCCGGCTTTGTGCCCGATCCGAACTACACCTGGGTGCCGCGCACCAGGGTGCAGCCACCGACCACGGCCACCCGGCCCACGCCCACCACCACATCGCCGACGCCGACTCCGACGCCGACCACGTCAACTCCGGTGCCCGGCCCCTCGGCGCCGCCGTGTCTGCTGCCGCCGCCGTTCTGTCCCGCCACCACGACCCCGCCAACACCGGTTCCGTCACCGTCACAGACCCCTGAGCCGGAGCCGGGGCCGGTATCGTCGGGGCCGACTCCGACACCACCGGCCAGCTAATTTTCTCCTGTAGGCGAAGCGCACCGCTACACTGGCGTGCCGTGATGATCACCCTGGACCATGTCAGCAAGCAGTACAAATCGTCGGCGCGCCCGGCGTTGGATGACATCAATGTCAAGATCGACAAGGGTGAGTTCGTCTTCCTGATCGGTCCGTCGGGTTCGGGCAAGTCGACGTTCATGCGGTTGTTGCTGGCGGCGGAGACGCCGACATCCGGAGATGTACGGGTGTCGAAGTTCCACGTCAACAAGCTGCGTGGTCGCAATGTGCCCAAACTGCGGCAGGTGATCGGTTGCGTTTTCCAGGACTTTCGGTTGCTGCAGCAAAAGACGGTGTACGAAAACGTCGCGTTCGCCCTAGAGGTGATCGGCAAGCGTGCGGACGCGATCAATCGGGTGGTGCCCGATGTGCTCGAGACGGTCGGCTTGTCGGGCAAAGCCAACCGCCTGCCGCACGAGCTGTCCGGCGGCGAGCAACAGCGGGTCGCGATCGCCCGCGCCTTTGTCAACCGGCCGCTGGTGCTGCTGGCCGACGAGCCCACCGGCAACCTGGACCCAGATACCAGTAAGGACATCATGGATTTGTTGGAGCGAATCAACCGCACCGGGACGACGGTGCTGATGGCAACGCACGACCACTACATCGTTGACTCGATGCGGCAGCGGGTGGTCGAGTTGTCGCTGGGCAGGCTGGTTCGTGATGAACAGCGCGGTGTCTACGGGATGGATCGCTAAGTGCGCTTCGGCTTCCTGCTCAACGAGGTCCTGACCGGACTTCGTCGCAATGTCACCATGACGGTCGCCATGATCTTGACGACCGCCATCTCGATCGGCCTGTTCGGCGGTGGTCTGCTGGTGGTCCGCCTGGCGGAGAACTCGCGTGCCATCTATCTGGACCGCGTCGAAACCCAGGTGTTCCTCACCGACGACGTATCGGCCAACGATCCCAACTGCGATTCCGACCCGTGCAAGGCGTTGCGCGAGAAGATCGAAAAGCGCAAAGACGTCAAAGCGGTGCGATTCCTCAACCGCGCGCAGGCCTACGACGATGCCATCCGCAAGTTTCCGCAGTACAAGGACGTTGCGGGCAAGGATTCATTCCCGGCATCGTTCATCGTGAAGCTGGAGAACCCGGAGCAGCACAAGGACTTCGACTCCGCCATGCAGGGCCAGCCCGGGGTGCTCTCGGTGCTCAACCAGAAGGATCTGATCGACCGGTTGTTCGCGGTGCTGGATGGCTTGAGTAACGCCGCGTTTGCCGTGGCATTGGTCCAGGCCGTCGGTGCGATCTTGCTGATCGCCAACATGGTCCAAGTCGCCGCGTATACGCGGCGCACCGAAATCGGCATCATGCGATTGGTGGGGGCCAGCCGCTGGTATACCCAGCTGCCGTTCCTGATGGAGGCGATGCTGGCCGCGACGCTCGGGGTCGTCATCGCCATCGGCGGCCTGATATTCGTGCGGGCGATGTTCCTGGAAAACGCGTTGAACCAGTTCTACCAGGCCAATTTGATCGCCCGTATCGACTATGCCGACATCTTCTTCATCTCCCCGGCCCTATTGGCGCTGGGCGTTGCGATGGCCGGGGCCACGGCGTACGTGACGTTACGGCTATACGTGCGGCGGTAGCGATGGCAGCGCAGTCGAAGCAGGCGAAACCGTCCGGCAAGCAGGGTGGCAAGAAGATCATCGCCACCAATCGCAAGGCTCGGCACAACTACTCGATCATCGAGGTGTTCGAGGCCGGCGTCGCACTGCAGGGGACCGAGGTGAAGAGCCTGCGGGAGGGGCACGCGTCGCTGGTCGACGCCTTCGCCACCGTCGACGACGGCGAAGTCTGGCTGCGCAACCTGCACATCCCGGAGTACCTGCACGGCACCTGGACCAACCACGAACCGCGGCGCAACCGCAAGCTGCTGTTGCATCGCCGCCAGATCGACACCCTGTTCGGCAAGATTCGCGAAGGCAATTTCGCGCTGGTTCCGCTGTCGATGTATTTCCTGGACGGCAAGGTCAAGGTCGAACTCGCGTTGGCGCGCGGTAAGCACGCCCACGACAAGCGTCAGGACCTGGCCCGGCGTGATGCCCAGCGTGAGGTGATTCGCGAACTGGGTCGCCGGGCCAAGGGCATGGGCTGACTGGCGGTGCGACGGTAGGCGTCGCGTTTGGGCTCACGCCGGGCTTGCGATTGGCCAGCCGGGGTAGGGGTGCTGCGTCGGGAAATCGGAGCGCGGGTGGACTCCATCGGCTAGAAACACGCGCCGCTGGGGTGGGTCGGGTGCTTTGGTGACGCACGCGTTGGTGTCGGCTTGCCTGGTTGGCCATTGCGGCGGGGCAAGCCGCAGGGTGTCGGTCGATCCGTGGATGGCGTAGCCGACGATCCGCCAGCCGTCGAACACATCTGTTGTCGGTGCGGGGGCCGGCCCCCGCTGAGGTGGCAACGGCGGGCTTGTGTCGGGTGCGGGGGCGGTCATTGCGACCCATTGCGCGAAAATGCCGCCGTCGGGATTGTGAGTGCCCAGAGGGTTGGTCGGATCGTTGCTGTATCGGCCATCTCCGATGTCGTAGGCGGTCCCGTAGTCCCATCCGCAGACCACGGCGGTGACCTGGCGGCCGGAGGTGTCAATACGCAGGATGTGGGAGCGGCCCGTACCTACGGCTGGATACGGGAGCGGACTGCTGTCGGGGCGTGGCTCAGGCCAGAGGTCTTGGGTGATGGGGGGTGGGTTCAGCGAATAGTCGGGCTCGGCTGGGTCGTTGGGTGCGACCGCGTGTTTGAACCCGGGGTAGACATAGTCGATGTCGCCCATCTGACTGGCAAGTGAGCGCGACTCCAGGTACGCGCGGATGACTACCGCAGGTCCGGTCACAAGGTCGATTCCCGGTTCCGCGCTCCACACTTCTCGTTCTTGTGCCAGCAGTCCGGTCCAGGGGACCTTTGATAGCGGCGGCGCGGGTTCCGAGTGACTGCAGCCGATGGCTGCCATCATGACAACGGGTAGCGCGGCCAGCGCCCGGGATACGCGACGTGTTGCGCTCATTTTTTCCATGGTTTTGGGTTGTGCACAACATTGTTGTAGTAGGTCGAAATATCGGAGTCGATCCGTGTCACCGTGTCGTTGCCGAGTGTCTGGCTTAGCGCGCTTGAAAGCACGCTGTCGTAGGCTTGCGGAGTATTCCTCTTGCGCCAATCCTCGTTCATCTCGGCAGAGGTGGCAATTCGCATCGGGCCGTCAGGATGCTGCGGATCGACTGGGCGATATAGCTCCGGTTCCAATCCAGACAGCGGTTGGCCGGACGCCAGAAATCCGTCGAGCACCAGCCGCGGTGGGGTGGTGTGGGGCATGTCCGGAATCGACGTCGTGGTCGGCGCGGGACCGACGATGTCGTGCTCTATGGCCGAGCCGATGAGATTTGTTCCGCCGCCTACGATTCCCGCTCCGGGGATCGGCAGAGTGTCGACGCCGAAGGTGCCGCCCTTGAGGAGACTTTCGTAAGCTGATTTCTTCAGGTTGTATGCGGCCGTCAGATCGGCGTTGGAAGCGTTGTAGGTGCCGACGTCGATGAGCCCCTTCAATCTGGCCGCGTACTTGAGATCTTCGTCGTGATTGATCAGGTCGGGAACCTGGTTGGCCGCGGATTGAGCGAAATGCTTTTCAGCCTGGATGATATTGCGGTCGGCCGCGCCATTGAAATAATCCGAAGCCGACTTATCGGTACTCAGAACCGAGAAGATCCCTTTCGCTGCCGGCCAGGATTCGTTTTCTTGGTTCTCGGCCGAATCTGGGGTGGCAAAAAACTGGGAAAATTCATTGTGCTCGCCTGCGATGTTGGGTATGTATGGCGCCAGACCGTGTGCGAAAGATTGGACCAGCTCGGGATTTGCTTCGCCCAGCGTGGTGGTGCTGAATCCGTTCGGCAAGTTCAGTAAGTCACCGGGGTGTTGGCCCAAGTAGCTTGCGTATGCATGTGCGGTTTTACCCGCGAGCTCGGCTTCAGCCCCCCAGGGTTTTGCGTCCAGCTGAACAATGAGCCGATGCCCTTGCCGCCGTCGTCCCACCGATTGTGGGTCACATCGAACAAGAACTGATCGTGGCCACTGCTGGTGAGCAGGTCGGTCACCCTCACGTGATCGCGCCCGGCCACCCGGAACACATCGTCGAGGATGTTCCGCTGGGCGCCATGGAGCAAACTATGGTCCACGATTTGCCCGTGCGGCATTTCTTCGTGGAGTTCTCGCGTGCCCCAGTCAAGCATGGCCTTGTCCAGCTCCGTGCCGTGCTGCAGCCTTGGGCTGCCATCACCGGCGACCTTGGCGATCTCCGGGATGTCGTTGGCCGAATTCGAGTGCGAGGGTTCGTTGAATGTGAGTGCGTTCTGCAAACTTTGCGGCAGTTGATCAAATCCGCCCTGCATCGTTTCCGAACCCTCTTGGGCTCCTACTTTGGTATCGGTCTTGGGGAAATTGAGGTTCGGGTTGCTCATCAACTGCCACGAGTCGCCGATGATGCCTCGCTCGACTCCCAGGCGTTGTTCGGCGGTCTTGAGCGCATCGACAGACATGCCATGCTCTTGAGCTTGTAGTTGGCTCAACACCGATGCCTGCTCCGCGTTTAGTGGCGTCTTTCCGGCCAGCTGATCCGGGGTGATGGAACCCAGCACCCCGCTGACGCGAGCGGCCGCTCCCAGGTCACCGGCAAGCGCGTCATGTACGTCTCGCTCGGCCTGGCGGGGTGTCTCTGCCTCATGGCCGTCGGCCCCCCGAACCCGAGCCGGGTCGTATCCATCGGTGGCGAGGCTGGTCTGTCCTTTTTGCAGAATGTCTGAGTAGCAGTTTCGGATTGAGTGCAGTCGTCTCAGGGCGTCCTCTGTGTCGCGGATTGCATCGTCTTCACATGCCGTGATGATGGCATCGAGTGCGTTTCTATCCGCCGCGCTGAGGTGGGGGTCCTTTTCCATCTCCATCGCCTGCGCGATCAGGTCATCAAGGTCCTGCAACTGAATTTCGAGGGTGGCGATTCTTCCGGCAGCGCCTTTTTGCGCCTCAGCCAGCGCTGCGGTGACCTCCTCCAGATGGACTCCGATCTGGGGCAACTGCTCGGATTGAGCGCCCAGCGCCTGGGCTGTGCCCTGCACCTCGGCGGAATCGTTGATGGGGTTCTCGCCGTTCTGGTGATTCCAGGCCGCTTCAAAGCGTCGGCGGGCTTGCTCAAACGTAATGTTCGACTCGGCAGTGCTGCGTCCCGCAGCGTGAAACGCGGTTGCCAAGTCGGAAATCTGAGCTGGGCGACCAGCCTGGAGGCTTTGGTTGATCGCCCAGGGATCACCTCCGGCATAGGCGACTAGCGCCGGGACGCTTCTGTACCTAAGCTGCATTGCCTCACCTCGAGCGTGGTTGTCCATGCGCTGGGATTGGTTCGTGCGCTCGAATGGAACAAACCCGAATTGATCAGCATCGTCGTCCCTTCTCGGCCCGGGGACACAGGATACTGTCGCGAGCCGGGTGGTCAATTCGCTTGGCGATGGCCGGTCGGTGCGGCGCTACGGGCGCATTTCGCTCCGGCCGGGTCGACCTGACACCATCGGCCCAAGAGACAACCCCAATAGACAACACAGAGACCTGGATCTCGTTGTCGGTCGCTATCGAGGTGGGCGAACATGGACAAGGCATGGGCTGACTGGCGCGCACGCGCAAGCTGCGGTACGTACGGGAGATGGCGGTGACTGAAGACCCTGTGATTCGGGAGTTGTCCGCGGCGGTGGAGCGCAGCCCCGAGGTTGTCGAACTTCGGCTGCATCTGGCCGCGTTGTTGGCTGACAGGGGACGCCACGCGGAGGCGCTGGGGCATTGCAGTGCGGTACTTGCCAAGGATGCCGCCAATGCCGAGGCGCTGAGTCTGTTGCAGCGTTGCAGCGCGGCGTTGGCAGCGCCTGCCGAGGTGGTGCCGGCGCAACAGCAACAGCACGCTCCCGACACTGCCGGCTTTGACTGGTCCAAGGCGGGAAAAACAGGTCGCCGACATCATCGAGCCCGCATTCGTGGAGGCGCCCCCGGACGTTGCCGGCGAGGGCGATTTCGACGTGGTGCAGCGCAGCCAGGTCCGGTTGGCCGATATCGCCGGTATGGCCGATGCCAAACAGCAACTGGAGCTTTCGCTGCTTGGGCCGCTACGCAACCCCGAGCTGATGAAGGCGTACAAGGTCTCCGCACGCGGTGGCCTGTTGTTATACGGCCCGCCCGGTTGTGGGAAAAGCTATCTGGCCAAGGCGGTTTCGGGGGAGCTAGGCGCCAGCTTCTACCAGGTGGGAATCGCAGATGTGCTGCATCGCTGGTTCGGGGATAGTGAGTGCAGCATCCGCGCGGTCTTCGACAATGCCCGCCGCAACGCTCCGTGTGTGCTGTTCTTCGACGAAGTGGACGCGTTGGGGCATCGGCGTTCCGCGCTCAGCGGCAGTGCGGGGTTGCGCACGGTGGTCAATTCCATTCTCGAAGAACTCGACTCGGCGGCGTCCTCCAACGATGGCGTCTATGTGCTCGGAGCGACCAATGCGCCCTGGGACGTCGACCCGGCGCTGCGTCGGCCCGGCCGTTTCGATCGGATGATCTTTGTCGGGTTGCCCGACGCCGAAGCCAGGGCGGGGATCGTCCGCGTTCATCTGCGGGATCGGCCGGTCGCGGGGATCGACCCCCGGGCGATCGCCAACCGCACCGAAGGGTTTTCCGGCGCAGACCTGGCGCACATCTGTGACAGCGCAACCCAGATAGCGATGGCCGAATCGATGCGTGCCGGACAGGTTCGTCCGGTGATGATGGCAGACATCGACGCGGCCGCCGCACAGATCCGCCTCAGCACTGGACCCTGGTTCGAGACCGCGCGCAATGTCGTCGAGTTCGCCAACAACGACTGAACCTACGACGACCTGGCAAAGTATCTGCGCCGCAGAAAGATTCGGTGATGCCAGGCCCCGCCGCCGATCAGCGCGACGAAGCCATCCACATCGCCAGCATCCACTGCGACACTTGGAATTACGAACGCGCCCGAGAGGTCTTGCGCAGTTCGTTGGCGCAAAATCCCAATGACCCGAACCTGTTGGCGCATCTGTCTCGGGCTGAATACCTGCTGGGTAACTACGACAATGCCCCGTGGAGCGCATACAGCGCGTTGGCGGCCGCGCCCGAATCGGAATTCGCCATGCGGCTCTACGCGGTATCCCTCGATCAGCTGGGGCGCAGCTGGGACGCCCTGTGCATGGCGTGGCGGGCGGTGCTGGCTCATCCCAATGAGCCACTGGTGCATCGGACTTACGCGAGCTTGTTACAGAAGGCCTGGCAATTGCCCAACGCGCTCTATGCCATCGACCAAGCGTTACGGCTCGATCCCGGCAATGTTGACGCACACATTCTGCGCGGCTCGATCTTGCACGACGTGCGCCGAATCGAGGAATCCACCGAGGCCTATCGAGCCGCGTTGGCGCTGGACCCAGGCAACGCCGAGGCGCTCAACAACCTGGCGATCAACCGGCTTCGTCGGCGCAAATTTGCGCACGCGCTGCGCGGGTTTCTCGATGCGGCAGGCACCGACCCGACCATCGGTGCGGTGGCCCGCCGTAACATCGGTGTGGTCCTGGAGCGGGTGTTTCGCGGGGTGACGGTGGTTGCCGGGGTGCTCGCGTTCTTCGCCGCCATGGTGCTGAAGCTGAACGCCAAGGCGCAGTCGACGGCGGGGCTGCGGGTGGTCACCGGAATTCTCACCGGGGTGCTGATCGTCGGGTTCATCTGGATGCTGCGCTCGGCGCCCCGTCGGGTACTGGCTTCGGCGTTGCGCGAACAGCGCCTGACCTATCTCCGGGTGCTGCACGCGCTACTGGCGGTGCTGGTCGGGGCGATTGCCACCATCTTGGCCTGGCCCGCCGGCATCATCGCGGTGTGCGGCCTGCTGATATTGAGCGGGCTGCTGTTGTTCTGGGTCGGCCTCAGCTACTGAAGCTGACCGGCCTAGTATCCGACCATGGCCTCCCGACCCCTTACCGAACTCGATAAATCCGACGTATTGGCTGGGCTGTTCGCCGTGTGGGACTCCATCGACGCGCTGCTGGACGGGCTGCCCGAGGCCGACTGGCAGGCCAAGAGCCCGCTGCCGGGTTGGGATGTCAAGGCCGTCGTGGCGCACCTGATCGGGACCGAGTCTTTCCTGATGGGCGTCGCCGCGCCCGAGCCCGACGTCGACGTTTCCGCGCTGGGGCACGTGCGCAACCCCATCGGGGTGATGAACGAGTTCTGGGTGCGCCACCTTTGCGGGGAGTCCGGCGCCAGCCTGCTGGAACGTTTCCGCAACGTGACCGAGAAACGGCGCAAGGCTCTCACCGACCTTTCCAACGAAGAATGGAATGCCGCGACCACCACGCCGGCCGGACCCGACAGCTACGGGCGGTTCATGCGGATCCGTGCCTTCGACTGCTGGATGCACGAGCAGGACATCCGCCACGCGCTGCAGCAGGAATCGTCCGACGAGCAGCTTGCGGGGCCGGCTTCGCGCCTGTCCCTCGACGAGATCTCGACCTCGATGGGGTTTGTGGTCGGCAAGCTGGCCAAAGCTCCCGAGGGCTCACGCGTCCTATTCGAGCTGACCGGACCGCTGACCCGCGAGATCCGCGTCAACGTCGAGGGTCGTGCGCAGGTTGTCGACGACTTTGGGGGACAAGAACCGACCGCGACGATCCGGATGGACGGCCTGCAGTTCACTCGGCTTGCCCGTGGTCGCCCGAAGAGTCCGGCGCGCAGCCAGGACATCGAATTCGGCGGCGACAAGGACCTGGCCGCCCACATCGTCGAGCGTCTCAACTTCGTGATCTGATCGGGAACATAATTCGGTTGCCGCTGGTTTTTCAGAGCGTACCATGGGTTGTCCTGCCGAAGATCGGCAGGGATGCGAGGGGCTGAACGGTTTCGACTTCGCGCATCGAATCAAGGGAAGCGTGCCGGTGCAGGCAAGAGACCACCGTAAGCGTCGATGCAACTAGATAAGCGCCGATTCACATCAGCGCGACTACGCTCTCGCTGCCTAAGCGACGGCTAGTCTGTCGGACCGGGAACGTCCTCGCCCCGGACCCCGGCATCAGCTAGAGGGATCAACCGATGATATCGGTCGCGGGGCTCATCGGGACATCAACAGCGACTGGGATCGTCATCCTGGCTAGTTCGCGTGACCAGGAGATCCGAGCAGAGACATAGCGGACTGCGCACGGAGAAGCCTTGAGGGAATGCCGTAGGACCCGGGTTCGATTCCCGGCAGCTCCACAACTGAATGGCGGGTCGTACGCCACAACTATCGCGTACGAACCATGCCTGATTCGCTAATCGGTTGCCGGTCACGGCTGTGGCCGGACCCGCAGGGTAGTTGGTGTCGACGCCACCCGCGCATTCTCGTGGCAACTGAACCTGCGCAAGCACTCGGTCACGGCGGTGGGTAGTTGAATACCACCGTCCCAACACCGCTCGGACTGTTCGAGATGTACACCGGGCCCAATGCGAAGGGCAGAAGCCCGGTATTCATTGGAATGTTTCCGGTGACTACTGGGCTGTCGGTGCCGGTCGTGGTGTAGGATTACAGCAGCGTTTGATTGTCGTTCGTGGAGATGGAGATAACCGTTCCCGGAGGGACGACTCCGGATGTCTGTCCGGTCCCGAGAATGATCCCGGGAATCGTCCCGTGGTTTCCGCCGGAATCAACAATCGAGGTGACCGGATAGTAGGTGCCGAGTGGGTCATAACCGCCGAACTGGACATCCAGGGTGGTGATCGGTATTCCGCTCACCGAGGTTATGGGTGTGCCTGTGTTGGGCCCGAACTGCATGTATCCCTGAGGACTGTTAATCAGTTCGCCCTCATTGAGTTGACCCGGCAGCGCCGTGGTCACGACGTTGCCGTGCCCTCCTGTGGCGGCGTTGATATTCGGTCCGATGCCCAGTACGCCGTGCCCCGTCGGGCCGAAGCCGTTCCCCATCGCAATCAGGGTCAGGCCTTGCAGAGATGTCGGGAACGGGAGGATGCCGACCTGAACGCTGGTCGGGGCAGTCACAGCCCCACTGCCGAAGTCCACTGTTGTGTTGAAATCGGCGTAGAGGATGTTGACCCCGTTGCCGTACCGAATCACATCGAATCCGGTGGGCAGTCCGAGGTTTTGTAATCCGATGTCCCAGATGGGGACGACAAGACCAGCAGATCCGGTGTCAAGCAGCACAGGCACACTGGGCCCGCCGTTTATGGAGACATTTACCGCCGGAAAGTTGTTGTCGAGGTATAGTGGGACAGATGCGTTGACCGGTGACCCGGTGCCAGCGGGCCCGTTGTTGCCGTATAGCCAGCCGCCGAGGCCTCCTGGTCCGCCCGCCGCGTTGGAACTTCCGGCACCCCCGGATCCGCCGTTGCCGATGAGTCCGGCGGTGCCGCCGGTGAGGCCAGGAGTGGTTTGCGAGTAGCCGTTGCCGCCGTTGCCGATGAGCAGGCCGCCGGCGCCGCCATTGGGGTTGGCCGCGGTGCCGTCGGCGCCGTTGCCGATAAGCGGGCGCCCGAGCAGGAATTCAGTGGGTGCATTGATGGCTCCCAGCACGTCGCGTCCGACCGTCTGCAACAGCGACGCGCTCTGTGCCTCAGCGGAGGCATATGCGCCGGACGCCGAGTTCAGCGCTTGCACGAACTGCTGGTTAAAAGCGCCGAAATACCCACTCAGGGAATGATATTCGCGCGCGTGCCCCGCAAATAGCGCTGCAATTGCCGTTGATACTTCGTCGGCGGCAGCGGTTGCGAGAACGGTGGTTGGGCCGGCAGCGGCCCCATTGGCCGCTGCAAGAGTCGAACCGATGCTTTGTAGATCCTGCGCTGCCGATACCAACCACGGTGGGGCCACGCTCAGTTGCGCCACGCCGACCCCCGTCCTGTCATGGTTGTCCACGTCCCCGGCTGTCTCGTCGAGGTATCCCCAGTGATTCCGAGACAGTCGGCGCTTTTCGTCGTTTCCGAGTGCCCCAATTTCAATGCGGTGTGTCCGGGCAAAGGTGGTGTTGTGCGGCGTAGACGACGGCCGGCATTGGGATCCGGCGCGATTGCGCACCGCGCACACACGCAGGTGTTGGCCATGCCGCACCTCCCAGGTGGGGGTGATGCTACGCTGACGGCATCTTCTTTGGCGGACGGTTTGATCGGCGCGCGCCTCAACCGTGGTGCGGTGGTGCCTCGTTGCGCAGCCATTCGTCGTTTGACGCCCGCCGGATCAGATCCTCATCGCCGAACCTGTCCAGGTCCTCGGGTGTGACGCGCACCCGAGGAGGTTTTGCCGGGGCAGGCGGTGGGGTTTCGGAGTCCATGACAGTGATTGTCTCTGATTTGAACGTCCGGTTGGGATTCGCGGTCGCTGCACCCCGGACAGCTAAGGCGAACAATCCCGCTGATTGGGATCGGTAGCGGCTCCGCGCCGCTACTTTTCGCGTGACGACGCCGGACAATGGCGTCAGGGGACTTGAGCGAAAGAGGTTCCATGATGTGCGGATCTTCGAGTTCCAGCAAGCCCACGACGGCCCTGGTGGGTGCGGTGTCGCGGCTGAGACCACTAGCCGTGGGCTCGGCCATGACTGTGTTCGTCTATCTGGGCCTGGGGCTTGCCGGTCTGGTGCTGGGCGCGGGGACGGCCCAGGCCGATTCGAGATGTGACCCGATCTGTCACGGCACTTGGTGCCCAGGCGAACCGGTGCCGTGGGCGGTGCAGGAGCTGGCCCAAACCTGGGGCATGAACGTCTGCCATGACTTTCACCAGGTATCCGGTGGGGTGTACGCGGAGGGGCCACTTCCGCCGGACGCGGTGCGGTGCCCGCCCATTTCGTTCTTGTGCCCCTGATCGGGGCGTGGTCGACGCGTTTGAACGCCGGCAGTGAAGCCTAGAAGCCCATTTTTTGGCATCTCACATTGTGATTCTGACAGACCATTCCGATCCGGCCCTGGCCTTCCAGGGCGCCCTCCGGATGGCTCTGATGCAACGCGCGTGGATCCTGGGCGGGTGGCTGGGTGAGGATGAGCAAATCGTCGATTATCGGGGGAGTCGCATCTTCTGGGTCCGCGTTGGCGATCTCGCTGCTACCCACCAGAGCCGTCAGCGCAATCAGGATTGCCGACACTGCGTGAGCGATTCTCCGAAGGGGCCTTGATCAACCTCTCTGCCGCCTGCCACGAATTTCTGGCTAAGTTTGAAGTTTAGTCGCCAAGCGCAGCCATAAGCGATACGGCAAACGAAGTAAGTACACGAATTGCACAACCACCGGCCACAAACCGACCGGGTCGTGTCCAGAGTGACGTGTCTGCGTCGCGAACCAGCTACAAACGGGAAACAACTCTGATTTCTTCAACCAGCAAAGCCGTAGGGCTAATCGGGCGGTGCCTAGCGTATCGGCTGTGATGCCGATTTCCGCGGTGATTCGTCGTGCCGTGGTTCTCGCTGTGTGCCTCGTCGCATCGATTTCCGCGCCGTCGGCAGGTGCGGAGCCGGACGCCCAACCCCCGCCCGGTGCCGTGCCACCGGATGACGGGGCGGTGCCGCCTTGCACACCCGCCAAGATCACCACCCCTGACGGCTGGGTCCTGGCCCTCGGCGCGAAAGACGAGAAACACGTTCCGGTGGCGCCGATGAACCACCGCGATCTCGTCTCGGGAGTACCTCTCCAGCGGGATCTTCGGCGCTTCGCTAACCGGGCCGGAAACCCCGCGGGGCATCCTCGAGGTCGGCTACGAGATCGGCTGCGGCATCGACATGAGCACCTCCAACGGCTTCGTCATGGCCAATAGCGGCGGTGTCGCCCCCTCGATCGGCGCCGAACTACCCCTGGGGCCCGGCCAGCCGCCGATTCTCATTCCGCTGATAACCGGGCAATACAACAACGTGGTCAGTGTGGGGCTCAAGCCCGGGTTCGTCGTCGTGGTGCCAGTGGTCAGAAAAGAGTTCAAGGGGGCAAATCCCTGGATCATGATCAGCGCCTTCCATCTCAAGATCGATGGGTGCGTTGGTCAATCGTTCGTCCGCTCGTACGCGACCCTAACCCGGATTACCGATGAATCCGACGTGGTGCTGTCCTACGTCGGCTCCACCAAGGCTGTCTGATTGCGCTGTCCTCGGAGCCCCTGCTACGCCGGTGCGGCGGGCTCGATCAGAAGTGTCGGCACGCCGCACGTACCGTCCTTCACGCTGACCACGCGGGTGCCCGGCTTGCGTCCGACCCGAACCTCGGAGACGTCGAACCCGGCTTCGGCGAGGCGCCTGCGCGCGGCATCGGCGTCGGGGACGCGCCAGGACAGCCCCCACACCTGATCGGTTCGGGCTGGAAGCCGCGCGTCGCTCAGTGACTGCGCGATCTCGACGGTGACTCCGCCCACGCGCAGGAACACCAGCCGCATGCCCCAGTCGGCAAAGCTGCGGTCCAGCGCGAGGCGCAGGCCGAGCTGGTCGCGGTAGAGCGTGATTGCGGCATCGGCGTCGGACGTCTTGACCACGACGTGATCGATCCCGGTGACCGCCGCCTCCGGGGACCCGTCTAGGGCGTGTCTGCTTAATGTGAATGGTGTTTTGGCTGATGCTGTTTGGGTGATGCGGACGCATGCGATTTCTGATGATTTGTGGTCGCTGATCGTGGCGGTGTTGCCTGCGGGGCGGCGTGGCCGGCCGTGGAACGATCATCGACGTACTCTGGAGGGCATTATCTGGCGTTACCGTACGGGATCTCCGTGGTGTGACCTGCCCGAGCACTTCGGTCCCTGGCAATCGGTGGCCGAGAGGCATCTACGCTGGTCGGTCGATGGCATCTACGCGCGGATCTTCGTGGCGATCGCCTCTGACCTCGACGCCGAGGACGCCGACCTGGGCGCACTGTTGTCGGTCGATTCGACCAGTGTGCGCGCCCACCGACACGCAGCCGGAGCGCGCTCCGGGCGCCGCACAGGGGGATCTGTCGAATTACAAGAAATATCTCGATGAGCCCGATGACCACGCCATTGGGCGTTCCCGCGGCGGGCTGACTACCAAGATCCACGCCTTGACCGACCAGCTGTGCAGTCCGGTCACCCTGGCACTGTCGGCCGGTCAAGCCGGTGATAATCCGATGCTTTGGCCATTGCTGGCCGCCCGGTGCAGCAACTCATACGCCCCGTTTCGCCTGCTGGCGGACAAGGCGTACTCCCATGACTCGACGCGGGCACAGCTGCGCCGGCTCAAGATCGCCCACACCATCCCCGAGCGCAGCGACCAGATCACCCGCCGCAAAGCCAAAGGCCGCAACAGAGGACGGCCTCCGGGGTTCTCAGGCCGAATCTACAAGCACCGCAACACCGTCGAGCGAAGCTTCAACCGGCTCAAACACTGGCGCGCGGTCGCCACCTGCTACGACAAATACGCCCTGACCTACCTCGGCGGTGTCACCCTGGCCGCCATCATCACCTACCACCGCGTCCGCAATTAGCAGACAGGACCTAGGCAGACCGCGCCGTGATCGACCACCACTGCCACGGTGGTGCCGATCAGCCGGGTGGGTACCGAGTAGCGGGCCGAGCCGTAGCGCACACAGGAGAGTCGGTCGACCTTGTGCAGCACCGTGGGCGCCCCGATCTGTAAGCGCAACGATGGAAGTGGTTGCAGTACTTGGCGTTCGGAGACCAACCGTTCGTCGGGAATCGCCTGAATCTCCGAGTGCGCCAGGGCATTGACCTCGTCGCACCACGCCGCCGCAGCGGCGTTGGCGGCCCGGATGTCGATCGGCACGCCGTCGACGGCGGACTGGGTCAGCAGCGGCACCGCCAGGTCGCGTTGGGCATAGCCGCACGGGTTCTCCACGATGCCCTTGGATTGTGGGTCGTTGGCGTGACAGAAGTCCGGGGCGAACCCGTAATGGGTGGCCAGTCGGATGTAATCCGGGGTCGGGACGACCACATTGGCGACTACCCGCCTTTGAGGCAGGCCATCCGATCAGCCAGCACCCACGCCGGGACCCCGCCGATCGCCGACAGGGTTTCGGCGATCAACGCCAGCGTGGTCGAGGCCTTCTGGTCGGCGGCGAAACGCACGAATCGCCACCGGGAGAATGCCAGCACCGCGCAGAACAGGAACAATCCCGGTGCCGCTTGGGCCCAGTCGATCACCAGGTACTGCCCTGGTGACCATACCGCTGGACGGCGCCCGCAGTGATTGGCGCTGCGCCACAACGTCTTCGCCTCGGCAACAAGACGCCGGAAGTTGCGATCCGAGCCTTGGTAGCCTGCGGTGCGGGCGATCGGCAGCAGCCGCTTGGCCGAGATCCGGCCTCCAGATTTCTCGACACGTTCGGCGACCAGCTCGGCCACCGAATCGTAGTTGTGCCCTCGTTCGGCCCGCCGTGCCGGCGGTATGCCGGCCTGGTCGGCCTCGAATTTGTCGATGATCTTCTTGACGGTGCGATGCGTGGTGCCGCACGCGTCGGCGGCGGCCCGGTACGACCCGAGCTGTTGATCGGCAGAAATGATGTCCATGCGGTCCTTCACAGACTTCAATGGAACTCCCCGGTGGTGATGGCCATTGGTTGGCGCCTTCACCGTCACCATCGGGGCCCACAGTTCCTGATCGACACGACGAACACGGGGTGGATACTTTTATCTGGCCAAAACTGGATACCTCGACTTGGCCACCAGTGGCTACTTTTTCATGGCCACGGACAGATACATTTGATCCATACCGTGGTGCACCCGGTGGTGTGACGGTGTGTTGAAGAGGTATTCGTACCAGCGCGGTAGTTTGCCGATCCGTTCGGTGTGGACCCAGAACTGGTAGGTCAGATTTATTGACCAGCTGAAGAACACCACCCACGGAGGAACTCCCAACAGCGGCAGTATGGCGAACATGATGATCTCGCCACTCTTGTTCCATTCCACGCGTACCGCGGTGGCCAGGTTGAAGTATTCGCTGGAGTGGTGTGGCTGATGTGCGGCCCAGATCAGCCGGACTCTGTGGGCGATGCGGTGATCGACGCAGTAGATGAGGTCTAGGCCCAGGACCGCGATAACCCACGTGTACCACTGGTGTGGGGAAAGATGCCAGGGCGCGACGTAGGTGTAGATGGCGGCGTAGCCGATTGCGGCGATGGTCTTCCAGGTGGCGCCGGTGACCAGTGAGACCAACCCGGTGGACAGGCTTGCGATGGTGTCGGGGCCGAAGTGGGCCCCGGGCGCGTTTCTCGAGTCGTCGGCAGCGGGCGCGCTGGTGGTTAGCAGTTTGCGTGCGGCTATCCATTCGAGAACGATCAGGAGTATCAGGAATGGGGCGGTCAGTACCACCGGGTCCTGCAGTCTGTCTGGCAGTGCGTCGAAGACGCTCATCGCAGTAGTCATGTCAGTGATGCCTTAGCTGTAGGCGTGGTGTCGGGGGTTGGCGGACTTCCGGATTAATTCGCGGTGTTCATGCTGTGCGGCCGGGGTTGTGCCGATCGTGGCCGGTGCGAGCCGTGGCGTTGTTTTTAGTATTTGGGAGACGGGTTCACCCTCCTGCCGAATTTCGTTTGATTCGATATGAGGAAGAAATCCGATGGTCCGGTTCTGGGTGTTCGCGTCGTACTTGCGGGCTCGCATCGTGGCGTGATGGGGCCAGTAACTTGCTAGGTGCCGGTGGCCTGACCCCGATCGGTTGATCCACGGCTTGTGAGAGTCTTGTGGCCCACGTTGTGGGCAGGAAGGCTCGACAAGATCATGGCGACGAGGAAACGGCACAGTCCGGAGCAGATTGTGCGCAAGCTGATGACCGCGGACGGGCTGTTGGCCGAGTGCAAGGACACCGCGGCGGTCTGCCGCGAGCTGGGGGTCTCTGAGGCTACCTACCACCGGTGGCGCAACCAGTTCGGCGGCCTGAAGGCCGAGGACGCTAAACGGCTCAAGGACCTCGAACGCGAGAACGCCGCACTCAAAAGGTTGTTGGCCGATGCCTAGTTGGAGAAGGACGCGCTGTGGGAGATCGCCCGGGGAAACTTTTAGGCCCGGAGCGCCGGCGGGCGGCCGTTCGTCATCTCCAGCGCGTGCTGGGGTCAGCGAGCGGTTTGCCTGCCGCGTCACCGGGCAGCACCGCGCCACCCAACGCCACGAACCGGTTGCGGGCACGCCGGCCGATCCGGACGCCGCTCTGAGGGAGTGGCTACGCGACTACGCCAACAAGCATCCTCGTCGCGGGTTCCGACCGGCCTACCACGATGCCCGCGGCGAAGGCTGGGAAGTGAACCATAAGAAGGTGCAACGGCTTTGGCGTGAGGAAGGACTGCGGGTCCCGCAGCGTCGCAAGTGCAAACGGCACGGCACCTCCACCGCCCCGCCAGGGTAGTCGCCGATGCACCCGATCGGGTGTGGGCGGTGGACTTCCAGTTCGACGTGACCACCGATGGGCGGCCGATCAAGATCGTGTCGATCATCGACGAGCACACCCGCCAATGCCTCGGCGGTATGGTCGAGCGCAGCATCACCGGTGATCACCTCACCGAGGAGTTGGGCCGCATAGCCGCCGGGCGCGGGCCTTACCCGCGGTGCTGCGGTGTGACAACGGACCCGAATTGGCTTGCAGCGCAATGGCAGACTGGGCCGAGGGCCAGGTCGGACTCCACTTCATCCCGCCCGGCGAGCCATGGCGCAACGGCTATGTTGAGTCGTTCAACTCCCGCATCCGCGACGAGTGCCTCAACATCAATAGCTTCTGGTCACTGGCCCAGGCCCGTGTCGTCATCGGCGACTGGAAGCACGAGTACAACCATCATCGGCGGCATTCATCGCTGGGCTACCTACCGCCTGCCCGCTATGCTGCCGCCTGTACCCACCGATGAATGACTCTCGTTCGCCGCGGACCAGTTCACGGGGTCAGGCCAGCCGGAGGAGAGGTATTTCCACGCGGCGTCGGCGACGACGAACGCGATATCGGCACGCTCGCCTGCTCGCAGAGCTTGAGTGCCGATCTCCAATGCGGCTTGTAGGGCCGCGCCCGTGGACAGGCCTGCCAGGACGCCCTCGGTGTGTGCGAGTTCGCGGATGCGGTGCTCGGCATCGGCGGTGGCGACCGGGTAGCGCACGGCCCCCAGCGTGGGGTCATACAGTTCGGGCACAAATCCTTCGTCGAGATTGCGCATCCCACAGAGTTTTTCGTTGTGGCGGGGTTCGACGGCCACGATCTTGATGTTGGCGACGTGTTCGCGCAGGAATCGGCCGGCGCCCATCAGAGTGCCCGAGGAGCCTAGGCCGGCGACGAAGTGGGTGATCTCGGGCAGGTCGGCGAGCAGTTCCGGGCCGGTGCCGCGGTAGTGGGAGTCGGAGTTGGCGGGGTTGCCGTACTGGTAGAGCAGGACCCATTCGGGGTGTTCGGCGGCCAGTTGTTTGGCGAGCGCTACCGCGGTGTTGGATCCGCCCTCGGCGGGGGAAAATATGATCTCGGTCCCGTAGAGCTCGAGCAACCGACGGCGCTCGATCGAGGTGTTTTCCGGTATCACGCAGATGAGCCGATACCCCTTCATTTTGGCGGCCATCGCCAGGGAGATGCCGGTGTTGCCGCTGGTGGCCTCCAGGATCGTCGCGCCCGGCCGCAGCCAACCGTCGGCCTCGGCTTGCTCGATCATCCGCAGAGCTGGGCGATCTTTGATCGACCCGGTGGGGTTGCGGTCTTCGAGTTTGGCCCACAACCGCACGTGCGGACTGTTGTCCCAGCCTGGTGAGAGTCGTGGTAAGCCAACCAGGGGCGTATCGCGCAAGGTGGCCAGCAGTGAGTCGTAGCGGGTCATGGGGTGCGCTCGCTGGTCGGCGCTGCGGGTGCGGGTCTTCTTCGGGTGCGAAGGTCGACGATCACAGCTGGCCCGTTACTACATCGTGTGGTTGGGGGCCAGTGGTTGTGATGGCGAGATGGTGATTCGGCGAGGCTGTGAGTTGTCATCGTGTCCGCCCAATAGGATTCTGGTGTTAGACCGCGCCGAGCTCAGGTGCCGGTGATAGGTCACGATCCCGGTTGGGGACTAGCTCGTCGTAGAGCGACGCGATGGCGTTTACTGTCGGTTCCACGTCGGCGGTGTCGTGTGATGCGGTGGACACCAGTCGTAGCTGGACAACCCCGGGGGGACCACCGGGTACATCACGCCCGAGCAGAATACGTTGTGCTCGTGGCGCATTCGGTTCAGAAATTCGAGGGTTAGCAACGGGTCCATCTGCAGGAATACCGGTGTGACCAGACTCTGGGTGTTGCCGATGTCAAATCCCTTGTCGGTCAACGATGTTTGAAGCTCATGTGCGATGGCATGGGCTCGCTGGCGCAGATCGTGCGGGTGCGCAGCAACTCGAAGCGGAACATGTTTCCGGCGATGATCGGCAGGGGTAGGCCTCTGCTGAAGATCTGCGAGCGCATTGTGTAGCGCAGTTTCCAAATTACGTTGGCCTCTGATGCGACGAATGCCCCAGTGCCGGCGGCCGCTTTGGCGAAGGTGCTGAAATATAGGTCGATACCATCTTGGACGCCCTGTTCTTCCCCGGCTCCGCTGCCGGTTGCGCCCAGGGCGCCGAACCCGTGTGCGTCGTCAACGAGCAATCGGAAATCGTAGGTCTTCTTGAGTTCGACGATCTCACATAGTGCACCCTGGTCGCCGGACATGCCGAAAACCCCTTCGGTGATCACCAACACGCCGGCGTCGGCACTGCGCACCCGATCGATCTCGGCCAGGCATGCTTGGAGTTCGTCAATATTGTTGTGCGAGAACGTACGTGTCTGGTCGAGGCCGCCCTTCTTCTTCAGCCGGACCCCGTCGATGATGCACGCGTGGCATTGCGAGTCCAGGACGATCCAGTCTGAGGAGGTGGTGAGTGAGTCGATGAGTGAGGCCATGCCTTGATACCCATAGTTGAGAAAGAGCGCCGCCGGCTTCTTCACATAATTGGCCAGCTCCTCTTCCAACTGCTCGAGGATGTCCCTCTCGCCGCGCATCATTCGTGAGCCCATGGGTCTTGCGAATCCGTAGAGTCGAGCGAACTCGACATCGGCTTCCCGTACTTCAGGAAGATTGGCGATTCCGAGATAGTTGTTGATGCTCCATACGATCTGCTCGCGGTCTTGCCACCTCATGTGGGCGCCGACGGGCCCATCCAGCTTGGGATATGTCGCTATGCCATGTGTGGCACGAGAAATGTGTAGCAGCGGCTCGTCTACCGCAACAAATTTATCGAAGAGATCCATGATTTGTGCCCCTAATCCCTGTCATTGATCGTTTGCCCTGAGGTGTTTCTTCCTGAAAGTGCTCCGTGAGACGGCTAGGGTGGCGATGCGCATTCGGCGGCTGCCGGTTGAGGCTCCTCGACCGGTCGTTGCCACGCCGGTCGTATCAGGCGCAGCGCAAACGGAATCGTGGCGATGGCCAAAGTCCCCAGAAATGCCCATACGACCCGGAAGCTGCCCACGTCGATGGGTGAGTGCCCGGAACGCTCAACAAGCAACGTGCCCACCGCGGCGGTGCCCAGGGCCGCGCCGAATTGCCGCAACATGGAATTGAGTGCATTGGCGGTGCCGAGGAGCTGGCCGGGCATCGCATCGATCGCAGCGCTTGCGAGAACCGGCATGACACACCCGATGCCAATCCCGCAGAGGATCGATCCGGGCAGCCACCGTGACGCATAGTCGGCTCGGCTCGTTGTCAGTAACCAGAACAGCAAAACGCCGAGAGCGAAAACCCAGCAACCGGGGATCACCGCCCATCGGTGTCCCCGCGCATCTGCGATCCTTCCGGCCGGGATAGCCGCAAGCGCGGCCGCAACAAAGATCGGCATCATGGCCAGTCCCGCCTCGAAAGTGGAATAGTGCCAGTGCGACGTCAGAAAAGAATGGCCGGACCCCGTGAACTGGTTCGCGGCGAACGAGAGTCATTCATCGGTGGGTACAGGCGGCAGCATAGCGGGCAGGCGGTAGGTAGCCCAGCGATCGGCAAGCATCACGAGAAATGCCCGTGAAGCGTCCTCGGTGGATCACGTAAAAATGCCCGCGAAACGGTCGATCCTTGGCAGGCATGGGAAGTGGGCTGTCGATGTCGTCTCGGGCCGAGATCACCGCGAAGTTCGCCAGGGCGTATGTGGGGGCGCCGAAGGCGGACAAGGGGCAGATTCTGGATCAGGTGGTGGCGGTCACCGGCTGGTCGCGTGACAACGCCCGGCGGCGGTTGAGGGCGGCGGCCGCGCCGCCGGGAGCGGGTCGGCAGGTCGCCAAACGGATTTGCCGGCAACGCAATCCGAAGTACTCTAGGATGCGCTCAAGGTGTTGCAGAAGGTGTGGGCGGCCTCAGGCGGGCAGTGCGGCCGGTATCTGGCCGCTTCCATGGCACTTCAGTTGGATGCTCTAGAACGCCACGGCGAACTGGTGGACGGCCGTGACCGTTACGGCCCGGCGGTGCGTGCCGAGCTGTTGGCGATGAGCAGCGCCACGATCGACCGCTACCTGCGCGGCGCCAAGGCCCGCGACCAGATCTCGGGTGTGTCGACGACGAAACCCTCCCCGCTGCTGCGGTCCTCGATCACCATCTGCAAAGCAGGCGATGAGGCCGAAGAATCTCCGGGTTCTTCGAAGGCGACACCGTGGCGCACTGCGGCCCGACACTGAAAGGTGAGTTCGCCCGCACGGTCAACCTCACCGACATGCACATCGGCTGGGTGTTCACCCGCACGGTGCGCAACAACGCCCACCCCCACATCCTGGGCGCCCTCAAAACCGGAATTACTAAAATCCCTATAAGGTAACGGGTTTGGACTTCGACAACGGCACCGAATTCCTCAATAAGGCGGTCATCAAGTGGGCCGCGGACATGGAGATCTTCTTCACCCGCTCACGACCCTACAAGAAGAACGACCAGGCCACCATCGAGTCCAAAAACAACCACCTCGTGCGTCGCTACGGGTTCTACTACCGCTACGACACCGACGAAGAACGCGCCGTGCTCAACCGGCTGTGGCACCTGGTCAACGACCGGCTCAACTACCTGACCCCACCATCAAACCCATCGGCTACGGCTGCAGCCGCGACGGTCACCGCCGCCGGCTCTACGACAAGCCCCAGACCCCTGGACCGGCTGCTGGCCGCCGGAGTCCTCTCAGCGGCCCAACAAACAGAGCTGCTCACCTACCGCAACAGCCTCAACCCCGCCGCGATCGCCCGCCAGATCGCCGACCTGCAAGCCGCCCTGCTCAGACTCGCCAAAGACAAGACCGAACAGCTCTACCTCGCCGCCATACCCGCCGCTCTACCCGCCCTCAAAGCCGGCATCCGCATCAAAAGCAAGACCACCACCTGACCCCGATTTCGCGGGCATTCCTTACCTGATGCATGAACCAGGTTTCGCAGGCATCTTGACTTGATGCATCACGGCGATGAATGCCGCCGATGATGGTTGTACTCGTGCTTCCAGTCGCCGATGACGACACGGGCCTGGGCCAGCGACCAGAAGCTATTGATGTTGAGGCACTCGTCGCGGATGCGGGAGTTGAACGACTCAACATAGCCGTTGCGCCACGGCTCGCCGGGCGGGATGAAGTGGAGTCCGACCTGGCCCTCGGCCCAGTCTGCCATCGCGCTGCAAGCCAATTCGGGTCCGTTGTCACACCGCAGCACCGCGGGTAAGGCCCCGCGCCCGGCGGCTATGCGGCCCAACTCCTCGGTGAGGTGATCACCGGTGATGCTGCGCTCGACCATACCGCCGAGGCATTGGCGGGTGTGCTCGTCGATGATCGACACGATCTTGATCGGCCGCCCATCGGTGGTCACGTCGAACTGGAAGTCCACCGCCCACACCCGATCGGGTGCATCGGCGACTACCTCTGGCGGGGCGGTGGAGGTGCCGTGCCGTTTGCACTTGCGACGCTGCGGGACCCGCAGTCCTTCCTCACGCCAAAGCCGTTGCACCTTCTTATGGTTCACTTCCCAGCCTTCGCCGCGGGCATCGTGGTAGGCCGGTCGGAACCCGCGACGAGGATGCTTGTTGGCGTAGTCGCGTAGCCACTCCCTCAGAGCGGCGTCCGGATCGGCCGGCGTGCCCGCAACCGGTTCGTGGCGTTGGGTGGCGCGGTGCTGCCCGGTGACGCGGCAGGCAAACCGCTCGCTGACCCCCAGCACGCGCTGGAGATGACGAACGGCCGCCCGCCGGCGCTCCGGGCCTAAAAGTTTCCCCGGGCGATCTCCCACAGCGCGTCCTTCTCCAACTAGGCATCGGCCAACAACCTTTTGAGTGCGGCGTTCTCGCGTTCGAGGTCCTTGAGCCGTTTAGCGTCCTCGGCCTTCAGGCCGCCGAACTGGTTGCGCCACCGGTGGTAGGTAGCCTCAGAGACCCCCAGCTCGCGGCAGACCGCCGCGGTGTCCTTGCACTCGGCCAACAGCCCGTCCGCGGTCATCAGCTTGCGCACAATCTGCTCCGGACTGTGCCGTTTCCTCGTCGCCATGATCTTGTCGAGCCTTCCTGCCCACAACGTGGGCCACAAGACTCTCACAAGCCGTGGATCAACCGATCGGGGTCAGGCCACCCAGGTTGAAACCACCCCAGTTCCCAGAACCAAAGTTCAGGCCACCAACATTCCCAAACCCAACATTCCCATCACCGAGGTTGCCCCCACCAACATTCCCATCACCCACACTCGCAAACCCAACATTCCCCACACCCAAATTCCCCAACCCAGCATTAAAAATGTTGGTCCGCCCGGGGAAATCGATGATGGCCGTCTGCACCGCTCCCGCCGCCGCCGCTGCGGGGCTCTGCAGCACCTGGGTGAACGGTGTCAGCGCCGCCACTGCCGCTGACGCCCCGGTGTGGTAGCCGAACATGGCGGCCACATCCTGGGCCCACATCTGTTCGTATTCGGCCTCGACCGTCGCGATCGCGGGAGCGTTGAAGCCCAGCAGGTTGGATGTCACCAATGAGACCAACTGCGTCCGGTTGGCCAACACCACCACCGGATGCACCGTCGCCGCTACGGTGGCCTCAAAGGCCGCCGTCGCGATCCGGGCCTGGCTGGCCGCCTGCCCTGCTTGCACTCCGGTCGATGCCAGCCAACCCAGATAGCCGCTGGCGACGTTTGCCATCGCGGCAGAGGCCGGCCCCTGCCAGGAAGAACCGGTGAGCGCGGAGGTCACCGAGGGGAAAGCGGCAGCCGCCGATCCCAACTCGCCAGCCAGTCCATCCCAGGCCGCTGCCGCGGACAACAGCGGGCCCGACCCGGCACCGCTGAATATCCGAGCCGAGTTTATTTCTGGTGGCGACACCGAAAAACTCATCGCCGCAGCCCTTCTCAGGCGGCCGCCAAGCCGGAGGCCACCTGCCCCCCCGACAACCCGACGATCCACGGGATCCACCCGGTCGTCGCCCATTGACTGGTATCGCATCAGCATACGGCGGTTACCACGGGGACACGGGAACTTTAACAAAAAACTGTGACCAGTGGTCATAAACCGGGTTATTCACTCGCAATGTAAACTCTTTGTACAAAATCGTCGCTTTGGCCGCCCGGACACCATTTTGTCCACATCACCAATTTGTCGCGCGGCCGCGCGACTCGAGCTAGCGCGAGTCGAGAAGAAGAATCAGATTCGCAGCTACCAGCGAATCGAGGCCGGCGTCGCCCTAGCCAGCTATCGCCATACCCGCGGACGCAACCCCAGGGCTCTGGCCCGCAGCCACCAAATGGCCTCGATCAGCGCGGCCCCGAGCAGACCGATCCCCAAAGCGATCGAAGTCGTGGCCAGATTGGAGGGATCCAGAAAGAACTTCCGCTGCGCCAGCGGGAGGCTGAAGATCGCCACATAGGCTAGGCCACAAGCGATTACGAGACCCAGTCGCCACCAGCGATAGGGCCGGGCCACCACCGCCAGTACCCACAACGCGGTTACCAGCAGAGTTATCAGGGCGGCGGTTGAGGCTTGCGTCTGCTCCTGCCACGTCGAATGTCGCCCAGGATAGGCGGTCAGGTAGGAGACGAAGGTCGCGACGCCGACCACCAGTCCAGATGGCAGCGCAGAGGTGAGGACCCGCCGTACCAAGCCTGGATAGGCCCGCTCGTCGTTGGGCGCCAGCGACAAAATAAAGGACGGAATTCCGATCGTGAACCACGCCGCGATCGTGACGTGTATTGGCTGAAACGGATACAGCAATGGATCTGCGCCCAATGGCTTGGCGAACAAGCATTCGATACCCACCAGCAACGCCAGCAACGCCGAATACACGGTCTTGGTCAGAAATAGATTAGCGACGCACTCAATATTGCCGATCACCCGCCGACCCTCGCCGACGACGTAGGGCAACGTGGCAAACCTGTTGTCAAGCAGGACTATCTGCGCCACCGCGCGCGACGCGGGACTGCCGGTTCCCATCGCCACGCCGATATCGGCATCCTTGAGGGCCAGTACGTCGTTGACCCCGTCGCCGGTCATCGCCACCGTGTGCCCATGGGACTGCAGCGCATGCACTATGGCGCGCTTCTGGTCCGGCCGCACCCGCCCAAAAATGGTGTAGGTATCCAGGACGTCGGCCAACTCGGGCTGCTCCGATGGCAGCTGTCGCGCATCCATGGTTTGGCCCTGCAACCCGAGCTTGGCGGCGACCGCGCCGACCGATACCGCGTTGTCCCCAGAGATGACCTTCACCGAAACATTCTGAGCGGCAAAGTACTCCATCGTTTCGCGCGCATCGGGCCGTACTTTCTACTCCCGAATCACCAAGGCGGCCGGAGTTACCTGGCCCGGTGCGCAGGGATCGTCCACCGCCACGTCTGCGACCCCCAGAAGCAGGATTCGCAGCCCCTGTGCCCCAATCCGTTCCACCTCCCGGGCGGCCTCGGACGCCGAATCCAGCAGCACATCGGGTGCACCGATCACCCAATTTCCGTGGTCGCGAAATGATATGCCGCTCCACTTGGTTGCCGATTTGAACGGCGCCGTTGCGGTGGGGGTCCAGTCCGGTGGTAACGGAAAGGCCTGAGCAATGGCCTGCATGCTGGCGTTGGGCCGAGCATCGGCGGCAGCCAGGAAGGCCAGCACGTCGGCGACGGCCCCATGCTGATCGGCGATGAGTTCGTCGACATCGGACACTCGCATACCGGTTTCGGTCAGCGTGCCCGTCTTGTCGGCGCACACCACGTCGACCCGGGCCAGTCCTTCGATGGCGGGCAATTCCTGTACCAGGCACTGGGGTTGCCCCAACCTGACGACGCCGACAGCGAACGCTGTCGAGGTCATCAGCACCAGGCCCTCTGGGACCATCGGCACCAACGCACCCACCGTTCGCAGCACCGAGTCTCGCCAACCCGCGTGGGTGGTGAACAGCTGGGTATAGATGGTCAGCAACCCGGCAGGTATCAACAGATAGGTGATGAATTGCAGAATCTTGTTGATGCCGCTGCGCAATTCGGATTTCACCAGGGTGAACTTGCTCGCCTCTGCGGCAAGCTTGGCAGCGTATGCCTCGTGCCCCACCTCGATCGCACGGTATGCCCCGCTACCTGCAACCACGAAGCTGCCTGACATGACTTGTTCGCCCACGTGTTTGGCGATCGAATCGGCCTCACCGGTGAGCAGGGATTCGTCGATCTCGAGGTTGTCCTGCTCGAGGACTTCGCCATCAACGACGACCTGATCGCCAGGTCCGAGTTCGATGACGTCGTCGAGCACCACCTCGGTGGGCGACATTGTGCGGGTGCCGGATTGCCGCCGAACCAACGGTTTCGCCTGGCCGAGGATTGCCAGGTTGTCCAGTGTCTGTTTTGCCCGCAGCTCCTGGATCATTCCGATGATGCTGTTGGCGATGATCAGCAGGCCGAACATCCCGTTGATCACCGAACCGGTCGCCAGGACGATCAGCAGCAGCACGCCCAGAATCGCATTGATCCTGGTGAATACGTTGGCCCGAACGATTTGGGCCACACTGCGAGTCGCCCGCTCGGGAATGTCATTGCTCTTACCTTCGGCTAAGCGTGCCGCCTCTTCGGCATCGGTCAAGCCGATGGCCGTCATCGCGTGAACGTTCCGAGCTTGTTCGAATCGAAATACTCGAGATTGAGCGTGTCACCGGCGAAGGTCGCCTTCGAAATCGAACCGGGCAAAGCGTTCTCCGTCGACAGTGCGAACGTGAAAGTGTCGCCGTCCCAATGCGTCAGGTCAAACGTCTGGTTCTTTGGCCCCATAGACAACTGCAGCTGGCCATCGCGCTCCGTCACGGTGGCGGGGCCCCAATAGTCGTTGGCGTATACCCCGATGTAGTCGATTGGCGGCCGGGCCGGTTCAGGGTTGACCGGGGGCTGCTTGCCGACCAGAGATCCTTCCGGGGTATTGATGGGGCCCATTTGCTGTCGGTATAGGTTCGTCCAGTCTTCGCGGACTTCGCCGTATTGCACCAGATCCATGAATTGGGCGGTGAGCGCTTCGGGTATGCCGTAGGGCGCGGCATTGGTCAGCGCGACGATGGCGATGTCTTCGGAGGGTAGGACCACAAAGTTGGTAGCGGCCCCCAGCCCGAACGCCCCGGAATGGCCGTACTGGGTGCGGCCCGCGGAACTCACCGACACGGTGAACCCATGGCCGTAGAAACCGGCGCGAGCTTTCGGTGAGCGCGCCGCCGACGAGATGACCTGCGGTGTGATGGCGGGGAGCAACGCCTCCCGTGACACGATTTGCTGGCCGTTGTACTCGCCGTTGGCCAGCACCATGGTCAGCCAGTGGGCCATGTCATTGAGCGACGAACTCACCCCGCCCGCCGGCGTTTGAGCATCCGGGTCCCGTTGGAACCGGGCCTCCCACCGGTCCCCCACCTTGATGTGGTTGACCGCGTGATTGGGCCGGGCCAGGAAGTCGGCGAATCGGGAACTCGTAGAGGTCATCCCCAGCGGGCGATAGAGCACCTCCTCGGACAGGTCCGGCCAGGCCTTGCCGGCTGCTGCCGCGACCGCATCGGCGGCGGCGGTCACACCGAAGTTGGTGTATGCATAGCTGATTCGAAAGGGGTCCAACGGCAGGTACTTCAACCGTTCGAGCACCTGCGTTGTGTCGTAGCCCAGATCTTCGAGCGCATACCCGGCGTGGTCGGGCAACCCGGACCGGTGCGAATACAGGTCAGCGATCGTGGCGTGGTCGGTGACGTACGGATCGCTGAGGGCAAACTCCGGTAGCTTCGAAACGACGGGCGTGTCCCAAGAAACGACATTGGTGCTGACCTCGTGCGCGACCACGGTCGCCCCGATGGGCTTGGACATCGAGGCCAGCTGGAAGACCGTGTCAGTGTCGACCTTGTTGTCCTGACCGTCGCCCTTGCTGACGTCCCGCACCCCGAATCCCTTGGCATACAGCGTCTTTCCACCGTGGACAATCGCCACCGCCATGCCGGGTATACCAGTGCTTTTCATCAGCTCGGCCACTAAGCCGTCAACCTTTGCGACCGCTTCGTCGATCCGGCCCGGGGGAATGTCGATACCGGAGACCTCATTGGGCGGGAGCTGCGACGGCGTCGATGGCGGGTTGGAAATTGATTGTTTGGGAGCACATCCCACCAACGCCAGGAACATCATCACCACTGCTGTCGTCGCCGCGCGTTTGGTCATTGCCGCACTCTAGCCGGGCAACGTCGCCCTCCCGGGTAGGCCCCATGCCACGTGCCGCCAGCACCGCTGGTGACCAGCGGGCATGCGGTCATGACAGTTCGCTGCGGCGTTCATGTCCCCGATGTCCGCCGAGGATATCCCCTTGCCGTCCCTTACTGCGGTGGGACGCAAACATCACCACCGCCAAGGTTGCGGCGCCGATACCGCTGGCATGAAGCCGATTTCGGCATCGCCTCGATCAGAGCCGCCACCAGGGGTTGAATCGCAACGGCCCGGCAGGATCGATGCGCTGACCGGGCAGTGGCACGGCCACCTGGACCTGGTCTGATTCAGCGGCTTTGAGCAGTCGCTCTACCGGTTCCGCCCACGGGTGCGGCGCCAACCGGAAAGTCCCCCAGTGAATCGGCACCAACAGCCCCGAACCCGTGTCACTGACATCCAGGTGCGCCCGGACCGCCTCCTCGGGATTCATATGGATGTCCGGCCACCCAGTGTTGTAGGCGCCGATGGGCATCAAGGTCAGGTCGAACGGACCATGATCGGCCCCGATCTCGGCAAAACTCTTGGTGTAGCCGGTGTTCCCGCCGAAGTAGGCGCGATGCGTCGGTCCTACGAAGGCCCACGACGCCCACAGGGTGTTGTTGCGGCTCATGAAGCACCCGGAAAAGTGCCGTGCCGGCATGCAGATCATGCTGGGCTCGCCGACCTGGGCGCTCTGGTGCCAGTCGAGTTCGATGATGCGATCCTCGGGGACGCCCCACGACCGCAGATGTGCCCCCACCCCCAACGGCACAAAAAACGGCGCCCGCTGACTACGGACCAGCGCGATCACGGTGTCGATGTCGAGATGGTCGTAGTGGTCATGGCTGATCACCACCGCGTCTACGGCGGGCAACCCGTCGAGCTGGACCGGCGGCGGATGCAGCCGCTGTGGGCCGACCAGATCCGAGGGCGAGCACCGGTCGCTCCACACCGGGTCGGTCAACACCCGGTAGCCGTCGATCTCGACCATCGCCGTGGAGTGGCCGAACCAGCTCACGGCCAGCCGGCTCGCGTCGCCCTGGTACACCTGCGGAGCAGCCAGCGGGATCGGCTTGGCCGGGCGGCTCCCACCTCGATTCGCGAGTAGCTCCCAAGCAAGGAGCCGCATTTCTTCACGATTCAGAGTGAACACCGAGGCGGGGTCGAGGTTGACGAATACACCGTCGCGATAGTTCGGCGATCCATCCGAGGCGGCCTCGATCGCCGCAGGATCGGCACCCAACGCAGCTGGCGCTCCGTGCAGCGCCCGCATCAGCCATCCGCCGGCCGCTAGCGAAGCGGTGCCGGCGGCCAGTCTTAGTGCCCGGCCGACCATGTTGGATTACGCCCCCTGGAACTTCGGCGGCCGCTTCTCCACCCGAGCGACCTGCGCCTCGATGACGTCCTGGCTTCCCCAGGCCTTGTCGAACAGCTCCTTGTGCTCCGGCCACGGTTGCTCGATGGAACCGTCGTCATTGAGCACTCGCTTGGCATGCTGGATCGCCAACGGCGCCAGACCGGCGATCTCGGCGGCCCAGGACTGTGCATCGGCCAACGTGCCGATGCGGTTGGCCATCCCGGTGTGCAGCGCCGTCTCGGCGGTCAACTTCTCCGCGGTCAGCAGCATCGCGCGCGCCCGTCCGTGCCCTACCAGCGACGACAGTCGGCGGATGCTCCAGTTATCCAGGGCCAGGCCATATTTAGACGTAGGGAACTGGAAAAACGCTTCGGGAGCCACGGCCCGCAGGTCACACTGCATGGCCAGCTGCAAACCGGCGCCGATGGCAGGCCCATTCACGGCACCGATAACCGGCATCGGGGCTGCGTCCATCACGCGGTGCAGCTCGATGAGCCGATCGGGATAGTCAGCGGCAAACGCATCACCGGATAGATCCGCTCCCGCGCAGAACGCGGTGCCCTGGCCAGTGAGTACGACCGCGCGAACCGACCCGTCGCCGGCTTTTTGGATGGCCTCCCGCAGCTCCTCGACCAGCTGCGAGTTCAGGGCGTTGCGACGCTCCGGGCGCTGCAACTCGATGGTCATAACGGCTTCGACCTGGGAGATACCGATCATGGGGCAAGCCTATATAGCCTCATCGAGTGAGTCGTATCACCACCGACCAACTGCGCGACGCCGTACTGGACGAGGGCTCTTTCATCAGCTGGGATACGCCCCCGCTAGAGGTCCCGATATCGGAGTCCTACGCGCGCGATCTGGCCGACGCCCGAGCCGCCACCGGCCGTGACGAATCGGTGCTGACCGGCGAGGGCCGCGTGTTGGGGCGCCGGGTCGCGGTGGTGGTGTGCGAATTCGACTTTCTCGCCGGCTCGATCGGCGTGGCGGCCGCGGAGCGAATCACCGCGGCCGTGGAATGCGCCACCAGCCAACGGTTGCCGCTGCTGGCCTCGCCCAGCTCCGGGGGCACGCGCATGCAGGAGGGCACGGTCGCGTTCCTGCAGATGGTGAAGATCGCCGCGGCCGTCCGGCTGCACAAGCAGGCCCACCTTCCCTACCTGGTCTATTTGCGCCATCCGACCACGGGCGGGGTGTTCGCGTCATGGGGTTCGCTGGGCCACGTGACGGTGGCCGAACCGGGGGCCCTGATCGGCTTCCTGGGTCCCCGGGTCTACGAGCTGCTCTACGACGAACCGTTTCCCGCTGGCGTCCAGACCGCGGAGAACCTGCAGCGCCATGGTGTCATCGACGGCGTGGTCACGCTAGACGAGCTACGACGCACACTGGATCGCGCATTGACGGTACTCACCGACGCGCCAGCGCCAGCGCCAGCGGCGCCAGCTCCCACTGCGATACCGGATGTTCCGGCGTGGACTTCGGTGCTGGCATCGCGACGACCCGACCGGCCGGGGGTGGAACACCTGCTGCGTTACGGGGCCACCGACCGAGTGCTGCTCTCCGGGACCGGTTACGGCGACGCGGCGACCACGCTGCTCGCGCTGGCCCGCATGGCCGGTCAGCCAATGGTGGTGCTTGGCCAGCAAGGGATCGGTGGCGGGATCATCGGACCGGCGTCGCTGCGCGAGGCTCGCCGCGGCATGGCACTGGCCGCCGAGCTGCGGCTGCCGCTGGTCCTGGTCATCGACACCGCCGGCCCCGCATTGTCCGCCGATGCCGAGCAGGGTGGGCTGGCCGGCCAGATCGCCCAATGTCTGGCCGAGTTGGTGACGCTGGGCACCCCGACGGTGTCGGTGCTGTTGGGGCAGGGCAGCGGCGGGCCGGCGCTGGCGATGGTGCCCGCAGACCGGTTATTGGCCGCCCAACACGGCTGGCTAGCTCCACTTCCGCCGGCGGGCGCCAGCGCGATCGTCTTCCGCGACACCACCCACGCCGCCGAGCTCGCCGCAGCGCAAGGCATTCGATCGGCGGACCTGCTGGCCGCCGGGATCGTCGACGTCATAGTTCCCGAACTCCCCGACGCCGCAGCTGAGCCAGTCGAGTTCGCCCAACGACTTTCGATCGCCATCGCGACCGAGGTTGCCGCGCTGCGTGAGATACCCGACGCCCAGCGCATGACGGCTCGACTCGCGCGGTACCGCAGCATCGGGCTCCAGCGCGACCGCTGACCTGCGGCGGTGCCGTTTAGCGGTCGGGCTTCGGCCCCGCTGCGGCGATTTTGGTGTGGCAGGTTAGCCAGGATCGAATGCGTGGCGGAGGCACGGGAGAATCAGCAAGGCCGGTTCGGTAATGTGATGCTGGGTCTGCGCAGCTCGCTCGATTCTCCCGTCAGCACCGCCTACCCCGCACGGCAGGAATCATTCTAAGCTGCCGCGAGAGTCCAATTCGAATTCAATTTCTCTTACAACAGCCTCTTTTTACCGACCAGGATCTGGCTAGCACCCGTGAGAGAGCTCGGTGATCGATTTTTAGACCCACGGCCGTTACCGCAGAGATTGCACCATTCCGCCAACGTGCGCAGGTCACTACGGAGGCGCAGCCGCATCGCCGCCACCCGGCGAGAGACCGGCTCCATGAGACAAACTTGTCCAATCCTGTTCCTTTACATCTCTTTTGAGACATGCATGTTAAATCTCACACTGAGGATCGTAAGGAAAATTCCCCTTTTGAATAAGAAGCGAACGCCTAATATGGACACCGTCAAGTTTCAGCAGTACGGTCAGCTACGTGCCCCACGACCATCCAGCGAGCCCGCTCTCGCATCGGCTTGCCGAAGCAGGATCGGTTGCTGCCGTTGCTAATCGGGGCCGCCACCCCGAACGGCGCCGCGTTCACTGCAAGCTGCGCAGCTGGCCACCATCGGATTCCCCACAACGACCGGATGTCATGACGGCGCGCCGGCAACATTGCGCACACCGGCCCTTGCGGATGGCATGGTGCGGCAACACCGTTCACCTCCACACCGCCATCTCCGGCAAACCCATTGGCGCCCGCACCCATCCTGAGCTGGTGGTTCATGCAGTTCGATGGCTATCCCATACATCAAATCGCGCTATTGCGACCGTCTCGAGACGAAAGTCGGCGCCGCGGCCCATGGAAGCGGCAACGCGCTCGATCCCGAGAAATTTTTGCGAGTTTGTAGATAGATCAACTACGCAGGGGTCTGTGATGGCTTCAGCCGGCGGGTGCGGTTGAGGATCGTTGGTTCGGGTTGAATGGGCGCGCGGGCGCGGGGAGTGGTATTGGTTACGGGTAGAGGGCGGGCGTTGGCGGGGGGCTTACCGCGGGATTTATTGTTTACCTGGATACAACGGTATTACTTGTAGCTTTCGGTGCTATTTCGGCAAGTTTTCCGGAGGCATCCTCATCCGCCCGGTCGTGGGTGCTTGACGCGTATTTCATTGTGTTTGCCGCGTTGATGGTGCCGGGCGGGCGTTGGGCAGATCAGTTCGGTAGCCGCAACGTCTTCGCCATCGGTGTCAGCACGTTCATTCAGTCGTCTGTGGGTTGCGCGGTCGCGCCCACGTTGGGCGCGCTGGTTGCGGCTCGAGCGGCACAAGCGGTGGGTGCCGCGCTGATGGGGCCGGCTTCGCTTGCGCTGATTCTTCCTTATTTTGGTCGGGGTTCTCGGGCCACTGCGGTGTCGCTATGGGGTACCTCGGCGGCGTTGGCGGCGGCACTGGGGCCACCCCTCGGGGGGTTTCTCGCCGATACCGTGGGCTGGCGCGGGATTTTCCTCATCAACGTGCCGATCGGGTTGGCCGTGCTTGCCGGGTTGCGCAATGTCGACAACCGCGGCGATGCCGTGGCGGGGCAGCTGGTGAACACGAGCGCGATCGTCCTGATCGCTTCGGGTGTGGGGGCGCTGACGGCAGGCATCCTTGAAGGCCCGTCCTGGGGCTGGGGCCAGCCCCAGGACACTGCTGTTGCTGATTGCGGGTGCCATCCTGCTGGCCGCGGCGATGGTGGGGGTGGCACGCCACCACCGCCGCGCGGAGCCGATACACGATTTCGACAAGGGCCGTTTCTTCGCCGCCAATGCGGCGACCGCGATCTTCGGGGCCGGCTTCTATGGGTTGTTACTTGCCGTCGTGTTCTTGGCCTGACCCCGATCGGTTGATCCACGGCTTGTGAGAGTCTTGTGGCCCACGTTGTGGGCAGGAAGGCTCGACAAGATCATGGCGACGAGGAAACGGCACAGTCCGGAGCAGATTGTGCGCAAGCTGATGACCGCGGACGGGCTGTTGGCCGAGTGCAAGGACACCGCGGCGGTCTGCCGCGAGCTGGGGGTCTCTGAGGCTACCTACCACCGGTGGCGCAACCAGTTCGGCGGCCTGAAGGCCGAGGACGCTAAACGGCTCAAGGACCTCGAACGCGAGAACGCCGCACTCAAAAGGTTGTTGGCCGATGCCTAGTTGGAGAAGGACGCGCTGTGGGAGATCGCCCGGGGAAACTTTTAGGCCCGGAGCGCCGGCGGGCGGCCGTTCGTCATCTCCAGCGCGTGCTGGGGTCAGCGAGCGGTTTGCCTGCCGCGTCACCGGGCAGCACCGCGCCACCCAACGCCACGAACCGGTTGCGGGCACGCCGGCCGATCCGGACGCCGCTCTGAGGGAGTGGCTACGCGACTACGCCAACAAGCATCCTCGTCGCGGGTTCCGACCGGCCTACCACGATGCCCGCGGCGAAGGCTGGGAAGTGAACCATAAGAAGGTGCAACGGCTTTGGCGTGAGGAAGGACTGCGGGTCCCGCAGCGTCGCAAGTGCAAACGGCACGGCACCTCCACCGCCCCGCCAGAGGTAGTCGCCGATGCACCCGATCGGGTGTGGGCGGTGGACTTCCAGTTCGACGTGACCACCGATGGGCGGCCGATCAAGATCGTGTCGATCATCGACGAGCACACCCGCCAATGCCTCGGCGGTATGGTCGAGCGCAGCATCACCGGTGATCACCTCACCGAGGAGTTGGGCCGCATAGCCGCCGGGCGCGGGGCCTTACCCGCGGTGCTGCGGTGTGACAACGGACCCGAATTTTGCAGCGCAATGGCAGACTGGGCCGAGGGCCAGGTCGGACTCCACTTCATCCCGCCCGGCGAGCCATGGCGCAACGGCTATGTCGAGTCGTTCAACTCCCGCATCCGCGACGAGTGCCTCAACATCAATAGCTTCTGGTCACTGGCCCAGGCCCGTGTCGTCATCGGCGACTGGAAGCACGAGTACAACCATCATCGGCGGCATTCATCGCTGGGCTACCTACCGCCTGCCCGCTATGCTGCCGCCTGTACCCACCGATGAATGACTCTCGTTCGCCGCGGACCAGTTCACGGGGTCAGGCCATCAACACCGGGTTCGGCAATAGCGGTCACCTCAATACCGGCGGGTTCAACCAGGGCAGTCAGAACAACGGGTTCTTCTGGCGCGGGGACGCTCAAGGCCAAATCGGCTTCGACTACACCATCACCATCCCCGAGATCGCAGTGGGCTTTAACGTCCAAGTGCCGCTGGACATCCCGCTATCCGGCGATCTTGGCGAGATCAGACTGAGCGAATTCATGCTGCCCCCGATACACCTCAATCCGGTCGACGGAAACAGCCTGACCGGGACGATTGGGCCGATTGTGGTGGATCCGATCACGATTACGGGTCCGCAGGTGGATTTGATGGTGGGGGTCTGGGGGAGTCGTTGCAGTTGGCGTTGTCGGGTCCGGGTGTGGATCCGGTGGTGATTCCGGTGGCGCATGTGCCGGCGGTGGCGGGGTTTGGGAATACGACTAGTGCGCCGTCGTCGGGGTTCTTCAATAGCGGTACGGTTAGTTCGTCTGGTTTTGGGAATGTGGGTGGTGGTTCGGGGTGGTGGAACTTTGCGTCTGGGGGTGTGGGGTATTCGGGTGTGGGCAATGTGGGGGCGTTGGGTTCGGGTGTGTTCAACCTTGGTGATGGGGTGTCGGGGTGGGTGAACACGATTCCGAGCATGGGTTCGGGTGTGGGCAATGTGGGTGATGGTTTGGCGGGGTTGTTCTCGCAGGGGGCCGACAAGATCAGTGTGTTTGGTCTCGGTGTGGCTAACCATGGTGGGCTGAATGTGGGTAGCGCCAATGTGGGTGATGCGAACCTGGGTAGTGCGAATGTGGGTAGCGCCAATGTGGGTGGCGGCAATGTGGGTGATGGCAATGTGGGTGTGGCCAATGTGGGTGATGGCAATGTGGGTGGCGCCAATGTAGGTGGGGCCAATGTGGGTGGGGCGAATACCGGGGATGGTAACTGGGGGTGGGGGAATACCGGTGGGGGGAACATCGGTTGGGGTAACACGGGTGTGGGTAATTTCGGGTTTGGGAATCAGGGGTCGGGCAACATTGGGATTGGGCTGAGCGGGGATCATCAGGTTGGGTTTGGTGGGTGGAACTCCGGGAGCGGGAATGTGGGGTTGTTCAACTCCGGTGACGGCAATATCGGGTTCTTCAACTCTGGGTCGGGCAACTTCGGGATTGCTAACTCGGGCAGTTTCAACACCGGGATCGCGAATGCGGGTTTGACCAACACGGGCTGGTTCAACTCGGGGCTGGCCAACACGGGGTGGGGTAATGCGGGTGCCTACAACTCTGGTGGGTTCAACGCCGGTGCCTACAACACGGGTTCGTTTAACCCGGGTCATGTGAACACCGGCTGGTTTAACACCGGGGACACCAACACCGGGCTGGGCAACAGCGGCAACATCAATACCGGGGCGTTTGTCTCCGGGGACATGAACAACGGCTTCTTCTGGCGCGGCACCGGCCAAGGCCTGATCGGCGCCGACTACACCATCACCATCCCGCAGATCCCGCTGACCATCGGTGGAGGCGGAATTCTCAACATCCCCATCACCGGCCTCACCGTGCAGTCCTTCACAGTGCACGGGGTCGGGAGCGCCGCCACACCGATACCGGTGAATTTGCACCTCAATGTCGATGGAGAGTCCGGAGGGGCGACGGTCAGCGTCCACATCCCGAATACGGATGTCAGCTTCGACGTCCACGTGGACGGGCTACCGATCACGTTGGATCTGCCGCTTGACTCCGAGGTGCGTCCCATCGTGGTTCCGGACATCCCCATCAGCAGAATCCCCATCGTTCTTTCGCTGGGCAGCGACTCCACCTTGCTCAATACCGCGATCGGCGCGGGCATCGGCCCCATCTCCATTCCGATTCTCGATCTGCCGACGGCACCTGGCTTCGGCAACGCGACCGGTAGCCCTTCGTCGGGATTCTTCAACTCGGCTCCCGGGGGTGTATCGGGCTTCGGCAACGTCGGCGACACCCTCTCCGGAGTGTGGAACTTCGGCTCCTATGCCTCCGGACTGCAGAACTATGGCGGCAGCCTCCTCTCGGGTATCACCAACCTGGGTGGCGCAACCTCTGGCCTCGGCAACACCAGCGACCTTGGCCTGGCGATAGCAGGCGTTATCTCCGGTATCGGGAATGTCGGCAGTCAACTGTCCGGTCTTTTCCTCGAGGGCTCGGTGCCCTAACCGGCTGTCGAATGCGGTAGTCACCGGTCACATCACTGACGCTGACAAGTAGGGTTTCCGGGCAGACGCTGACCATCCCCGAGCGAAACGGACGGTTGCACATGGGAATCCTGGACAAGGCGAAAGACCTGCTGGCGCAGAACGCCGACAAGGTCGAGACGGTCATCGACAAGGCCGGCGAATTCGTCGACGAGAAGACCGAGGGGAAGTACTCCGACACCATCCACAAGGTGCAAGAGGGGGCCAAGAAAGTCGCTGGTCCCGGCGCCGCGGGCGAGCAGCAGAACTGATCACATGGCGAAACTTTCCGGGTCGATCGACGTGCCGCTGTCTCCGGACGAGGCATGGATGCACGCATCCGATCTCTCCCGCTTCAAGGAGTGGCTGACGATCCACCGAGTGTGGCGCAGCACGTTGTCCGAAACCCTCGAAAAGGGTGCGGTCGTCGAATCAATCGTGCAGGTCAAGGGCATGCACAACCGCATCAAATGGACCATCGTGCGCTACCAGCCGCCGGAAGGCATGACCCTCAACGGTGACGGGGTCGGCGGCGTCAAGGTCAAGCTGATGGCCAAGGTTGCAGCCGGAGAAGAAGGCTCGGTCGTCAGCTTCGACGTGCACCTTGGTGGGCCGGCTCTGTTCGGTCCGATCGGTATGGTCGTCGCCGCGGCGCTGCGCACCGATATCAACGCATCGCTGCGGAACTTCGTCACCGTATTCGCCCCGTCGGCCGCCGGCTAACCCGAGGCGGCTCCGGGCGCACGTCGCGGGCGCGTAGCCACCTTGTTGACGCGGAGGCCGAAATCCGTTCCGTCGGGGCCCGCGGAAGGCAACTTCGAGTGCTCAGGTGCGTTATTGGACGCGCTGCTGGGGCCCTCCTGGGTGCCCGGTCCTGGCGCCCACCGGAGCGCGCGGTGCGCCGGTGGGGCCCTCCGCGGTGCCGGGTCTGTCGTGGGTCAGTGCGGCGATTAACTGTGCCTGTTGGCTGGCTGTGTTGGTGAGTTTGGCGAGCGCTCCGGTTGTCCCCGAGAGCCCGGTGAGCCGGCGCAAGGGTGCGGCTAGCTGAGCCATCGCGGGTGGCGTGGCCAAGGCGGCCGGTTCGGGCAGTGTCGGCAATCCGGCCAAGCCGGGGACGGGCAAGTCGGGTGCACCGAAATCGGGAAAGCCGGGGCCCGGCAGCGTGGGCACGCTGAATTCAACAGAGCCGGGTAAGTCGGCCAAAGCGACCGAGATCTCAGCTGTCTCGGGGAGCTGCCCGGTGCGGTCAAACAGACCGGCGACATCGAATTCCGGATCGGAATGTGACGGCGGCAGGGGCGCACCCGCCAGCCCGGGAACCGGGTCGGACAGAGTTGGCAGGGTCGCCAGCATGTCGGTCAATTTTTTTGTCGCGGAATGCAATTCACTGTGGTCCTGGGATATGGTGTTGCACAGATCGACCAGGAAGCCGCTCAGGACGATCAACGCAACCGCGCATGCGGCTATCGCGACTTCCATCGAAAGAGCTTGGCCTTCGGGGCCATCTGCCAGTTCATACCAAAGGCAAAGCGCGAAGGTACCGATGAGCGCGATCCTCTCTACGATCAAGACATCGCGAACCCTTTCAATCGCTTTGGCTTGGGCGGAAACCAGCTTGCTGGTTTCATGGTCGAGATCGCCCATCAGCTTCACGCGCTGTGACTGTGCGAGGTTTTGGGCTAGGTAGGCCTGCGCCGCCAGGCCCTGCCAGCCGTCGTCGGGGCCAAGAGCGGCGATTTGGGCACTGAGTTCATCGAACTTGGCGCCGCTGGCCGCCAAGCGATCGCCGTTGTCCGGGGGCCCGTCGCCAAGCGATAGCTCCAGAGCGGTCATAAATCGCATAGTCCAACCGCAAACGCTGGATCCGCGCCGGCCCTCCGCGGAGCTTGCTACCGACCTTTCTCGTTCGAGTAGCCACTCAGCCAACTCCCGCGAATGCTCCAGCCACGTTTCCTGCGCCAGATCGCAAAAGATCTGCCAAATGTCCACGGGTTGCCTTTCCGGTCGCCTGCCAGGGGGATAGGACCACCGCGGTGCGTTATCGAAGAGAATGCTCGTCAGGGTGGCCTGGGTCAAGCTGGTCAGCGCGGATGCGTAAGTACTAGAACGTCATTCGGTGATCAGGGGTGGGTGATGACGGCCCCTCATCGATGGCGGATCGGGTTAAACTTCGCGACTGCCGATGAGTTTCTGGATCGGTCGTGGTCCATATCTGTGAACCCGCATCCGGGCCCACACACTAGGGAGGTCATCGTGCCCATCCGTAACGCCGCGCCGCTAGGCGCCCCCTGCTGGATCGACCTGACGACATCAGACATCGACCGCACCCAAGACTTCTACGGCACGGTTTTCGGCTGGACGTTCGAGTCGGCGGGACCCGAATACGGGGGCTACGTCAATGCCGCCCGTAACGGCCATCCGGTCGCCGGCCTGATGGCCAACAATCCCGAGTGGCAGGCGCCGGACAATTGGACCACCTACTTCCACACCGCTGACATCACCGCGGCGGCCGCCGCGGTGACCGCAGCGGGCGGCTCCAGGTGCGTGGACCCCATGGAGATACCCGCCAAGGGCTTCATGAGCATGGCGACCGACCCGGCCGGCGCGTTCTTTGGGCTGTGGCAGCCGCTTGGGCACCGTGGATTCGAGATCATCGGTGAGGCGGGCGCTGCGGTCTGGCACCAATTGACGACCCGTGACTACCACCCCGCGATCGACTTTTACCGCCGACTTTTCGGGTGGCAAAACGAACAAGTCGGTGACACCGACGAATTCCGCTACACCACCGCGTCCTTCGACGGTGAACAGCTCCTCGGGGTGATGGACGGCGCTAGGCTGCTGCCCGAGGGGGTGCCATCGCAGTGGAGCATCTTCTTCGGTGCCGAGGATGTCGACAAAACGCTGCGGATGATCGCCGGCAACGGTGGAGCGGTGGTGCGCGGCGCCGAAGACACGCCCTACGGCCGGCTGGCCGCGGCCAGCGATCCGACCGGGGCGAACTTCAACCTCTCGTCACTGCGGGCCTAGCCCGACGACACCACGCTGGCCCGGCGGTCGGTTGCCCGGGCCTAGGTGGCATTCGACTAATCTCGCAATCATGACTCGCCGGTTGCGCCCTGGTTGGCTGGTCGCCCTGTTTGCCGCGGTCATGGGAGCCAGCGCCTGGATGCCGTGGCTAACCACGGCGGTTGGTGGCGGGGGTTGGGCGAATGCCATCGGCGTTGCGCACGGCAACCTGGAACTACCGACCGGCTTCGGCGCCGGCCAGCTGATCGTGTTGCTGTCCTCGACGCTACTGGTGGCTGGCGCCATGGTGGGCCGCGGTCTGTCGGTCAGGCTCTCTTCGATTGCTGCCCTGGTTATTTCCTTGCTCATCGTGGCGCTCGCGGCGTGGTACTACAAACTCAACGTCAATCCACCGGTGTCGGCGGAGTACGGGCTCTATGTTGGTATCGGCAGTGCGGTGTGCGCGGTGGCATGCTCGCTGTGGGCGGTGGCCGCCGCCGCGTTCGGCGGTCGATCGACGCGCTAAAGTCCTCAGCCGGAAGGGAATTCGCGAATTCCCGACGCGGCGCTTTCACCGGGTTCGTTGACTCCGCACACGAAGGGTGCGAACACCACCTCGCGTCCATCCGGATCACGGAAGGTGACCGCTCCCAAGGCTTCCCAGTACGGGTGCTGCTGGACTGGTTCGATCGCCGCCTCCCTGAGGCGTGCGATAGCCGCTTGCTGTGCGGGCTGGTCGGGGAAGTAAAGGCATAGCTGTTCGTGGTGATCGACCGCGACGGTGTCGACCGACTCGACGATCTCGAGCGTCAGATTCCAGCTGGGTAGCCCGAATATCGCGCCGTTGCTGCCGAAACTGTCCCCGAACGTCTCGAAGAGCGGAAGGCCCACCAGTTCGCGGTAAAACCGGACGGTTTCTTCGAAGTTCGACGAGCGGCGAGCAAACCGCATGGCGCCGATCGAGGCAAGTTCATGGGGCCAATGGGTGTGCCGGCGTCGCTTCATGTCCGTTCCTTGGCGGTTAGAGCCCGATAGCGCTGGGCGCCGAGTCGGCATGGTGCCAGCGGCGCAATTCATTACCCGGCACCCATGTTGAATGGGTTCCGCTGGAAATGCGTTCCTGCAGTTCCAGTTTGCACACCGGGCCGTCGGCGATTCGGGCGGCGTCGAAGACCAGGCAATACGAGGCGTCGTCGTTCATGTCGGTGGTCAGGGTTACCAGGTAGCCGTCATCTTCGGCCGAACTGCCCACCCGTGGAGCCATTTGGGTCTCACTGCCATAGACACCTTCCCCAAACGAAATGCTTTCCTGATTGCCGGTCAACAGATCATGTTTGACCAAACCGTCGAACAGGAACCAGCCCGGTTTACCGGTCGCCGCGTAGGCGTAGCGATATTGGCGGGCGGCATAGTCGGAATTGATGGTCCCGAACTCGGTGATGGACTCGGACAGCCGTTCTTCCTTGACCGCGCCGGTGACCAGGTTGAGCCGCCATCGGTGCAATCGGGTCTGCAGGCGATCCAGCGCCAGGAAGCGGAACAGCTTTTCCCACTTGGTGCTGCTGGCGCTGGTTTCGAGGGGGTGGGGCGCGCCCTCGAAGAAGCCGTCGAGCACGATCTCGTCGCCTTCCTCGTAAGCGTTGGTGAAATGCAGGACGAAGGTCGGATCCGCCTCGAACCACCGGATGTCGGCAGTGCTGCCCCGGCGGGGAATCACCGCGAAGCGCGACGGCATGTCCGGGTAGAAGCGCGGCAGATGAAGGTTGTGTTCGAGCAGCTGCGGATCCCAGAAAAGGGGGAAGTCGTTGAGGATGGCGTAGTTCTCGGTGAAGGCCATGTCATGCGGCAGCCTGGGCCCGGGCAGCGGGATGTCGACGTAGTGCGCCAGTTCGTTGTCCTGGTCGACAACGCCGTAGCGCATATACGGTTCTTGCTTGCTGTAGTTGAAGAAGAGCAGCTCGCCGGTCTTGCCGTCGACCTTGGGATGCGCGGATACGCCCCAGTCGAACGGGAAGTGTCCGCTCCAGGTCTCTTTGCCCAGCGTGGTGGCCGACGACGGATCCACCCGGTAGAGGTCCCCGCACTGGTAGAAGCTGGTTAGTGCGATGCCCCGGTGCACGATGACGTCGGTACTGGACGCGTCCTTCATCAGCGTGCGAGCACCCCAGCCCTGGTCACGCTTGGCCAGTTGTATTGGCTCGGCCAGTCCGGGCCACAGCGGTTCGCCCGCCTCGTTTTCCGCCTGGAAACCATCCGTCTGGATAAAACGGTTGCGGTAGAAGGCCTTTCCGTCACGAAAGCCGACCACGTGCAGCATGCCGTCTCCGTCAAACGGGTGATAGGTCTTGAATGCCGGATGCAGTGGATTCTCGGTGTTGCGCAGGTAGATGCCGTCGAGGTCATGGGGGATCTCGCCCTCGACCACGGTCAGGTCGTCAGCGTTCCATTCGGTGGTTTGCGGCCGCCACGGCCCGGTGCGATATGGGTGGTCGTCGTCTTCGGGAAGAGTGGACAGATACTTACCGACGATCTCGACATCCATGTCATGCGTCCTTGGTTGTGCTGACAACGAAACTGACGGTGGTGGCGGTGCTGCCGCCGAAGTTCAGCGTGCCGAACTTGGTCGCGTTCTCAACCTGATAGTCGCCGGCCGCGCCGCTGACCTGCTTGGCCGCATCGAGCAGCATTCGTACGCCGGAAGCTCCGACCGGGTGGCCGCCACCGATCAGTCCTCCGCTCGGGTTGATGGGCAGACGTCCGCCGATCTCGATCTCACCGTTTTCGATGGCCTTCCACGATTCCCCCGGGCCGGTCAGCCCGATGTGGTCGATGGCCAGGTACTCGCTGGGGGTAAAGCAGTCATGGACCTCGAACCCGTTGAGGTCATCGAGGCTCACGTGTGCGCGGCGCAAGGCGTCGAGCGCCGCTTTCCGCACATGCGGCAGCACGTATTGACCCGACTCACCTTGGGCCGGGCGGTCGAGTTTCTGTTGCAGACCCAGCCCCACGGTGCAATGCCCCCAGCCGTCGATGCGGCCGATCGGGCGCGCACCCGGATGGTCGCGCAGATAGGCATCGTTGACCAGGACCAATCCCGCGCCACCGTCGGTCATTTGACTGCAATCCAACCGCCGCAGCCGGCCTTCGGTGATGGGATTGGTGGCATCGTCGTCGGTGATTGGATCCGGGATCGTCCATCCCCGAGTTTGGGCGTTGGGGTTGCGGCGCGCGTTGGCGTAGTTGAGTTGGGCGATGCTGCGCAGGTGCGTGTCGTCCAGGCCGTAGCGTCGGTCATATTCGTCGGCAACCTGCGTGAACACCGACGGCCACAGGTAACGCGCTTCGGCACCCTCGTGTCCGGTCCAGCCCGCCGCGCCCAGATACTGTGCCGCGGTGTCGCCGGGCACCGTCTTCTCCAGCTCGAGCCCGACAACGAGCGCGCTGTTGTAGAAACCCGATCGCAGATCGGCGATCGCGGCCAACGTTGCCACGCTGCCCGACGCGCACGCCGCTTCATGACGGGAGGCCGGGGTATCCCAGAGGCCATCGGACACCGTCGCGGGCATCGCACCCAGATGGCCCTGCCCAGCAAACATCTCGCCGAAGGCATTGGCGACATGTACGACCCGGATGTCGGCGGCATCAATCTGGGCCGCGGCCAGCGTGCTCGGGACCACCTCAGCGGTTAGGTCCGCAAAGTCGCGGTTTTCCTTGATGAGGTTGCGGGCGAAGTCGCTTTGATAGCCGCCCAGAATCCACACACCCGTTGTGCCGTCCATAAGCGGCACGGTACTCCTGGTCGGCGTGCGTGCTCCTTCATATCCCGAGAGCCGTGTCGAGGACCGCAAAAGCGTCGGGAATAGGCCGGAAAAAGTCGGTCCCGTCGGCTCTCGGGCTGAACCGACGGGACCTAGGTAGGCGTATAGGCCGGCCGATACGCCCCCCTTCGGGGAAACATTGCCATCCGCGGCCGATGACAAACATGTTCGGCGAACCCGGCTAGGATTGGGGGGAATCGATGGCTGGGATTGGTCAGGGGCGGGCGGCCGGTGGCCCGCCGGCCGGCGGCGGTTTCTGGATAACCACCACCGTCGGCTTGCGCTGTGGCTGTTCGTCTTCGTTGGTCGCCGACTCGCTGGGGCTACGACTGCCCGCGCCGGTTGCGCCGCGTCCGGCCAGACTCGCCAACGCCATCCCGCTGAGCAGGCCGGTCGGAGCCACGCCGCCGATGTCGGGACCGGCAGGCGCGCTCAGCCCGCCCGCGCTGGGCAGCGATTCGACGGCCAACCTGATCTCGGGGGCGGCCATGGCCCAGCTGTGCGGCACCGACAGGGCGCCGACCAATGCCGCATGTCCCACAAACGCCGAGGTGGGCACGACGTTGGGCGCGGACACCAACACCTCGGCGTCGGGCCGCTCCGTACCCAGGGTGTTGCCCTGTGTCGGTGCCACCCCACCGCCGTTCGGTTGGGCGTGGTCATTGTTGGTGCTGTAGCTCCAGGGCCTGGCGGTGTTCACGGCGGAAAGGCTCAAGCTGGCTGTCGCGGCGACCGCGATGTAGGCGGCCAACAGGTCCAGTTCGCCGACCGGGGTGGGGATGGAGATCGCGGCCGGTGCCGCCAGGTCCGAACCGGCCGGGATTGTGGGTACCTCCGCCGCGAGTCCCTGGGCCGTATCGGTAGCCGTGGTCGTCGGCTGGCTCGCGGTGGTTTGCGCGGTTGTGCCGGCGGCCGCGGCGCCCGCTGCCGTGCTCGCCTGCGCGCCGCTTGGGTCGGTCGACTGCATGGGCGAGGTGAACGCGGCCAACGTCGACGCGGCCTCCGATGCCGCCGAGTACTGGTACATGACCGCGGCGTCCTGGGCCCACATCTCGGCGTACTCGGCCTGCAGCGTCTCGATTGCCGGAGTGTTCTGTCCGAGGACGTTGGCAACCACCAATGACGCCACCTGGCTGCGATTGGCCGCGATCAGCGGCGGTGGCACAACGACCGCAAACGCCGTCTCAAATGCCGTCGCCGCCGCCCGGGCCTGTGCGGCGGTTTGCCGAGCCTGCTCGTTGGCAACGGCCAACCAGGTCGCATACGGCGCGGCCGCGGCCGCCATCGACGCCGATGCCGGACCCATCCACGATTCGAGCGTGAGGCCCGAGACCACCGAGGCATAGGACGCGGCGGCGGAATTCAATACCGTGGCAAGCCCATCCCAGGCGGTGGCCGCGGTCAGCATGGGCGCTGCCCCCGGGCCCGTATACAACAGGCCCGAGTTAACCTCAGGTGGTAAAGCCCCGAAGTCCGTTGCCAACACCTTCCTTAGCCAGCCGCAATCACGTTCGCGGCCTCGGCGGCCTCGTAGGACTGCGCACCGGCGGCCAGCGCGGCGACAAACCTGTCGTGAATCGCCACGGCCTGGGCGCTCACCATTTGATAGAGCTGGGCATGTGCGCTGAACCGCGCGGCGGTCAACGCGGACACCTGGTCGGCCGCCGCTGGCGCCACGCTGGTGGTGGGAGCAACGGCGGCCGCGCTCTGCGCGCTGACCGCCGAACCGACCTCCTGCAAACTCCCGGCCGCCGCCGCCAGCCGCTCCGGTTGGGTGACCACAAAGCTCACCAGATCCTCCCAACTCCCATCGCCCATCACCGACCAGCCGCCAGTTCCCACCGGTCCCATCAGAAGCGCCAAGCCGCTGGTCTGAAGCCACGCGATCGGCATGGTTGAGAACCCGGACAGCAAAGCAACTCCCTGGCTGCAGGGTACTTGCTCTGGTGCGCGACGGGCCCGGGTTTGGCCTCGATCGTTATTGGATTTGAAGAATTCTGCTCTCGGTGCGTCCGGCACAGGTCGATGTGGCGTCGTCGCACGCTGGGTTGGGCTCGCGAGGTGCGTCCACAGCAAAGCCCCCGCGGCGGTGGATTGGGCCCCTAGTCGTGCGCCAGTGCCACCATGTCGGGCGCCAGCACATCGGTGAGCGCCGACCAGGGCACCGTGATCACCGGAAGCCCGTGGCCAAACTGGTAGTCGAAGAAATGCAGCTCGATGCCCTGCGATGTCGGAATCCAGTTGGCGAAGTTCTCCGCGATGGGCCTGTTGCCAGGCTCGTCGAGCATTGGGCTCGGGCCGCCGCCCCACACCTTCGGAAAGATCAGCTTGGTTTGCTCGGAAAGCCGCTCCAATCCCGCCTGTTCGTTTGCGAACAGGTCGGCAAGGGTGATGGGCTTGGCGCTTCGGCTATCGATAACGATGGTGCTGACGTAGTTGTTCGGGTGCGCGGCCTCTTTGGCCGAGTGAACGCCGGTGATGACTTCTGCGATGGCGACGGGGCGGAATGTGACCGCTGAATGTGATTCGAAGTCCCACTGGGTATCGGGGCCCGTCTCGGCGCGCATCTGATCGAGTTGCTGATGCCCCGACGCGTCGCTGGCCTGGTTGAAGGCGTCTCTGACGCCGGCATCGCCGCCGGCGAGCTGACCGATGTTCACATCCCATCGGCCCAGATTGTCGGGGGTGGCGCCGGTAACCGAGACCATTGTCACCTCGTAGGTGTCGCCGTTGGACACCCCGGACTTCGCGCCGGCGGCCGCGGCGGTGGTTGGCGACGTCGTCGCCGTCTCGCTCGTCGAGGAGGAGGCGGCTGTCGTCGGCGGTGAGGCGGTCTGGGGCGCGCACCCAACCAGGCCCGCAGCGGGCAGCGCGATCGCGATTGCGGCGCTCAACATTCGCGACACTTGGGCAGCCCGGGATGCAAGGCGTGCTGGGATCGGAAGCGCTGCAAAAGGATTCAATGATTCGTTATCGCTAGCGTGTGGGCACTCGACATTTGGATCGTACGCAACGCCGTCGACCAAGCAAATCTCCGGCAAGCATCACGAGAAATGCCCGTGAAGCGTCCTCGGTGGATCACGTAAAAATGCCCGCGAAACGGTCGATCCTCAGCAGGCATGGGAAGTGGGCTGTCGATGTCGTCTCGGGCCGAGATCACCGCGAAGTTCGCCAGGGCGTATGTGGGGGCGCCGAAGGCGGACAAGGGGCAGATTCTGGATCAGGTGGTGGCGGTCACCGGCTGGTCGCGTGACAACGCCCGGCGGCGGTTGAGGGCGGCGGCCGCGCCGCCGGGAGCGGGTCGGCAGGTCGCCAAACGGACTCGCCGGCAACGCAATCCGAAGTACTCTAGGATGCGCTCAAGGTGTTGCAGAAGGTGTGGGCGGCCTCAGGCGGGCAGTGCGGCCGGTACCTGGCCGCTTCCATGGCACTTCAGTTGGATGCTCTAGAACGCCACGGCGAACTGGTGGACGGCCGTGACCGTTACGGCCCGGCGGTGCGTGCCGAGCTGTTGGCGATGAGCAGCGCCACGATCGACCGCTACCTGCGCGGCGCCAAGGCCCGCGACCAGATCTCGGGTGTGTCGACGACGAAACCCTCCCGCTGCTGCGGTCCTCGATCACCATCTGCAAAGCAGGCGATGAGGCCGAAGAATCTCCGGGGTTCTTCGAAGGCGACACCGTGGCGCACTGCGGCCCGACACTGAAAGGTGAGTTCGCCCGCACGGTCAACCTCACCGACATGCACATCGGCTGGGTGTTCACCCGCACGGTGCGCAACAACGCCCACCCCACATCCTGGGCGCCCTCAAAACCGGAATTACTAAAATCCCTATAAGGTAACGGGTTTGGACTTCGACAACGGCACCGAATTCCTCAATAAGGCGGTCATCAAGTGGGCCGCGGACATGGAGATCTTCTTCACCCGCTCACGACCCTACAAGAAGAACGACCAGGCCACCATCGAGTCCAAAAACAACCACCTCGTGCGTCGCTACGGGTTCTACTACCGCTACGACACCGACGAAGAACGCGCCGTGCTCAACCGGCTGTGGCACCTGGTCAACGACCGGCTCAACTACCTGACCCCACCATCAAACCCATCAGCTACGGCTGCAGCCGCGACGGTCACCGCCGCCGGCTCTACGACAAGCCCCAGACCCCTGGACCGGCTGCTGGCCGCCGGAGTCCTCTCAGCGGCCCAACAAACAGAGCTGCTCACCTACCGCAAAAGCCTCAACCCCGCCGCGATCGCCCACCAGATCGCCGACCTGCAAGCCGCCCTGCTCAGACTCGCCAAAGACAAGACCGAACAGCTCTACCTCACCGCCATACCCGCCGCTCTACCCGCCCTCAAAGCCGGCATCCGCATCAAAAGCAAGACCACCACCTGACCCCGATTTCGCGGGCATTCCTTACCTGATGCATGAACCAGGTTTCGCAGGCATCTTGACTCGATGCATCACGATCTCCGGGTGACGAGCCGGACCGGGCGGCCGCGATGGCTAGCTCCTGCTCTGATGCTCCTTCGGCAACAGCGCCGCGACGTGGAGGACCTTGCGTCCGCAAAGCGCGACCAATCCGGGTACCGTGAGCGCGAAGCGAGAACGGTCCGGGGAGGTTGCGCGCACATGGAGTGCTTGATGGCTGAACTTGACTGGCTTGTAACCTAATTCGTGCCCTGCGTCGCGCACTGTTGAAAGGCTGCCTTTCTCGATGTGGATCATGCTGCTCAGTGCTCTTGTGCGGCAGCTGGGACGACAAGCGTGGAACGGGAAGCTGGGCGGCGCAGAGGATCGGGCACGCCACCGACGTTTCGTATCCGGCATCGATGGGGATGAATGACAGTTGTCGGTGGGCATTTTCGCTATCGGCAACATTGCAGGACCACGCCGTGGACGGGCGCCGTGGCCTGTATTCGACCGCATCCGAAGATTTTCCACCGCCAGTCGGTCCAGCTCATCGACCTACTGGAGGTGCCCCTGGCGGAGCGGGGCATCGAGCCGGACGCTCGCAGTGGCTCCGTCCTCTAGTGGTCGTGATCGGACTGGCTGGTGCGTATCACGATGGGTCCAGCGTGAAGTCGGCAAAGTCAAAGCCCGGCACCACCACACAACTGACCAGGGTGGGTTCGTCGCCGAGGGGCCAGGCGCGTTGCCAATGTCCGGGTGGAATGAGAAGCTGCGGACGTTGTCCGGCTCCGACGTCTTGGCCAATTACATGTCTTGTCGCAGTTGATTTTTCGTCTCCGACGTCCACCGCCAGTGGGCTGCCGCGATGGAAGAACCACAGCTCGGCGCTGGTCACGCGGTGCCAAGCGGAGTGCTGGTTTGGCATGAGCAGGAACAGGATCGCGGTGCCGGCGCTGCGTGGGCCGTCGTATTCGGCTGGCAACGAGGACTGACCGAGTGTCAGTGCACTACGCCAAGTTTCGCGGAACCAGCCGACCTCGGGATGGGGGGATAAGTCCAGACTTCGAGCCCAGTCCGGCAGTGTCTGCGCCGCCGTCGAATCGTCGCGGTCGTCAATTATGTCGAAGGTTTGTGGGCTCCTCATGCCTTCGAAGCTAGGTATGCCGCATTGATCTGGCCACTAACGGGCACGAACTGTGCGTTAGATCACAGGCTGGAGGTCGCGGACTCCGAAAAGGCAGTGCGCCAAGACATTGTCGAAATCGTTATGAGAGCGCGGGGGAGAATCGCTGGGCTGTCCGCCGGGGCGGCGCTGAAGGGGTGGGCTATCGCGGGTTGTTCGAGTGGGTGTCGACGGTTCGTTGGTCACGCGGGCGGGGTAAGGCGGGCGCCAGACTGCAATGCCGGCCCTATTGGTAGTTCCTGTGGCGCTTGGCGGACCAGGCTCGGTAGAACATCAACACCGCGAGTCCTCCGGTGCTGATCAGGCCCAGGGCCGAGCCGTGACTGCACACATTGATCGCGAACAGGACCAGCGCTAGCCCGGACATCGCTGCGTAGAACGTCGCGCTGTACTGGGGTTTCCTCGTCCCGCGCGCATCCTGGTCGTCGTTGGCGCGGCTGGGATTGGGCACGCCAGTCATCGTTGCATGCGAGTCCGCGCGCTCTCGGCATGGTCGGTTGCGTCCAGCCCGGCAGCGACCGCAGTCGGGCCAGCGGTGATTTGACCGATCGCGGCGGTTTCGGCGCGGGTTCCACCGATACGGGTTGTGGTCACGACCCCGACGCTGGAAGCTTGAGTACAGTCGTAGGCGTCGACATAGCGCCAAGGCGAACCGGCTGGCAGCAGTGCATGACCCATTGTGCAGGTGTTGAGACAGGTGGTCGCGAAGCGGCGGGTCTTGCGTCGAAGTGGTTAACGCTTGATTGCTTGAACGGTGTAGGTCATCGGAATCCGGTCGCGATCTTCGGCGAGGATGAATTCGCCGTCGTAATCCGGGCTGGGGATCATGGCATCTACCAACGGATTCCATGGGACTTCGCGATGCTCTTCGAGGCCGGTAACCATCAGTCCGACGTCGTTGAGCGCGGTGAAGATCTCGCCGAGCCCATGATTGAAATGGATGATCTGGGGTGAGGCGACAGTTCCGTTACCGGCATAGGTTTCATGCTCGACGAACGGGATGCCACTAGTTTCAAAGTATGGGTATTCAACGACGACAAGCCTGTCGGGTCGCGGATCGCTCAGCGCCCACAAGAACGGATGGCCCTCGCGCATGAACAGCCTTCCACCGGTCCGGAGCAGGCTTGCGACAACATCGGCCCAGCGGCTGATGCTAGGAATCCAGCACAATGCCCCGAGGCCGGTGTAGACGAGATCGAAACGCTCAACACCGAGTGCTTGCACCGCGTCATAGACGTTGGCCCCTACGAAACCGACATCGGCTCGGGCGCGCATCGCCAGGTCCCGGGCGGCTTGCAGCGCGGCGGGGAGAAGTCCAAGCCCACCGTTGATCGTGGCCCCAGCCGAGACAACGAGACCGTATCGGTGCCAATGTGACACTGCAGATGGGCGATATCGAGGCCATCGAGTTGTCCGAGCCTCGGCAGTTCATATCGAACTTCTGCAGACAGAAAATCGGGATCGTCGAAGCTGTCGAGGTCGTATCCATTGGGCCCGGTGTGCAGCGGCACGCGCGACTCCCAATTCGCCAGATTCAGGCTGCGCCAACTGGCAGCCATCGGACGTTGTGACACGTCATCCATGCCGACAGGATTGCATGCGCGGAAGCCGCTCCCCGACTCGCACCCAGCCGCAAGTTCCTCTCGCCAGGCGTGGATGCAGTGGATGATTGGTTTGCTGTCGTGGCCTGCCCCGTATCGGCGACAGCATCGCAGACCAGAACGCCAGCCTGCCCGCGGACAAGCGGGTCACGTCCGTCTCCGGCCGGGCCCGTGCCCGGCATCCGACGGTCGAGCTTTTCAGGTCGACTCGAACGAATCGACAAACCACCGGCAATAACGGACTGATACCGCCGCGCGGCCATGCATACCCCCTCATCCAAGGAGTGTCAAAGATCAATCCTGCGACACCGGCTTTGGGGGAGCCTGCAAGCTCACCTGGTATTGGTCGCGAATGAGGTCCTGAACCGGCGATATGCGCCAATCGGTACCGCGTGAAACCATGCCGGTTTGCAGGTTCACCGACCGAGCACCGAGCGCAGATCGGCGTTCGATTTCGGGCTCCGCAACGAGCGTGGCCCCGGCTGCGGCCGAGGGCTGTGAACGCGCCGCACAATGGTTGCCGCACAGCCAGTCCCGGGCATGGTGAAACACCTAAGTGTGTTGGTGGATGATAGCTTGTAGCGCATAGGCCGTGCTTGTCCAATAGTTGGACAAGGGTGATCCCGGGTTGACGCACCCGTTTCACCTGGGCTTTTCAGTCGGCGGTCGACATCCATGAATCGAACGCCATGACCATGGTCGCCCGCGACACCGCCGAAGCTCCCGAGTGGGACGCCTCGGCAGCCCGCGACTTCCTTGAGAGAAAGGTAAGCGTCTGTTGTGTAACAGTTTTCATCACATACCACCCGCGCGCACATCCAGCCGAGTAACGGTCGACGTTGTGACTGGTCAGCGGCTGGCGGGTCTACGTGGTCGCCTGCGATCGGCAGGCGTCCTTCATCGTGGCCGCGACGTCCAGCTCGCAGGTGATCGATCATGACATCGCCAGTATGGATGGGTTCACCGCCCGAGGTGCATTCGACGTTGCTGAGTTCGGGTCCGGGTGCGGCGTCGTTGCAGGTGTCGGCGTCGGCGTGGACGTCGCTCGGCGCCGTGTATTCCTCGGCGGCTGACGAACTCACCGCCGTGGTGGTCGTTGGTGAAACCGAGGTGTGGGAGGGGATGGGTGCCGCGAGTTATGCGGCTGCGCACCAGCCGTGTGTAGCGTGGTTGATGAGGAACGGAGCCGAAGCCGAGGCGATGGCGGCCGAGCATGAGGCGATGGCCGCCGCGTATTGCGCCGCGCTGGCGGCGATGCCCACGATGGGCGAGTTGGCCGAGAATCATCTCGTTCACGGTGTGTTGCTCGGGACTAACTTCTTTGGCATCAACACCGTTCCGATCGCCGTCAACGAGGCTGACTACGCGCGCATGTGGGTCCAAGCCGCAACTACCATGTCCGCCTATGACGCGGCCTCAACCGTGTTTTCGGCGCGAGCGCCACAAACGACCCCTGCACCACGACTAATCCACTCCCTTAGCGATAACGCCCCGAATGTGTTGCCGCAGGCTGCAAGCGTGCTGGGCAGCTGGTCGGAGTTTTGGGAAGAATTCTTATACAACCTCGGCGAGATCTTCTCTTATGCCTGGGATTCCATGGTGGTGCTCGGCATGGATATCGGCGAGTACCTGGGTGATCCCATCGGCTTCTTGATAGCGGCGGTCATCGGCTTTTTTTGGGGGCTTCGCGTATGGAGCTGTGTATGAAGCGGTGGCTGGGCTTCTGTTGGCGCACAGCGTGTCCGAGGCCATGGCGATCTTGCTCGCTTTCGCCAGCGTGCTTGCGCTCGATTTTGCAGTGACCGCGATGGTGCTCAGCGCCGTTGCCGTGCCACTTGCCGCCGCGATCGCTGTGCCAATCGCATTGCCGATCGCATTGCCGTTGGGCATTGATGCGTATGTCCGGGGTTCATCGGACCTCGGTGTGGGCGTGGCAGACGCTGGTTTGCGGAGTGTGAGTGTGTCGTCGCTGACGCAAAACATTCACACTCCAACGCAACTGGGAGGTCTTGCCGGTGTTCAGTCGGTGCCTGGGCCGAATGATGCCGCGGCGGGTATCGATCAAGATTCTGTGAGGCATGGGTTGGCAGGATCGGCGGGTGCGGGGGATGTGCAGTCGTGGGGGTTTGTCGGGACGTCGGGTTCAGCGAGAGGGGAGCCATCGGGCTTGTCGGTGTTGGGTGCTGAGTCGGGGGGCCTGCGGGTGCCGGTGTTGCCGTCGTCGTGGGATCTGAGTTGGTCGAAGTGATCGGCTTTGATGGTGGTTTGTTGGCCGTGCTACGGCCAGTGCATCGTCACCCTCTCAGTGTGGCTGGCGCGGCCACAACGCCGACCCATCCAGCACCCACCCGCCTACTTGCCCCGGACCTGGTAGTGACTCACCGGTGGTACAACCTCGGGCAGGGGCCAACCAGTAGCCATCATCGCTCGGCCATCCTGCGAGAGGGACTGCTGGAACTCTTTGCCGTGTAGCATCTTTCGGTCAATCCCCTTGTCTGATGCGACCATAGTTGCGGGTACGGTGAGGAGGTGCGTGACGCAAATGTGTGGGTACCTCGCTTGATCGTCGCAGTCTCACTGTCGCTAGCTATTGGCACGGCAGCCTGCGATCGACATGAACACGCCACCAAACCAATCAGCACCTCTCCAGCGCAAGATGTTTCCTCCACCCTGGAGCGCCGAATCGTAGACCTTGCAATTTCGGACATCTCAACGCAGCTTGGCATTCCAGTCGGTCTCAACGTCAGGCGCCTGAACGCTTCGGGAACGTGGGTGTTCCTGTATGGCCAGATTGTCGCTGGCGATGGGGGCAAACTGGACTACAGCGCTACCCCATTCGCGGATGCGGCCGCCAACGGGCTCAAGACCGATACCTATGCGGGCCTATTCCAGGCCAGCGGCGGTGATGCTAATCAACGCTGGACTCGTGTCGATAGCGCCATTGGGCCGACTGATTTGGCCTGGAGCGATTGGGCCGTGCGGTACGCGGCACCGGCAGAGATATTCGATACACGATAGCGGGCGGAGCAGACGCGACACATTGTTGGGCTCAGCTGTGTGCAGTGGTGCGCCTCCGTAGCAGCCGGCGAAGTGGGACGGCGACCAGAGGTGTCCGAGCGGCGGGCACACAGGCTTCGGTGTATTCGCGGTGCACGGCGTGGGCGGTGTGGCCTTCGAGTCGCTGGACCGGTGTGGAGATCGCCAAAGTGGGTGGGTAGGCGACGAGCAGCCCATGTGGTCGGCTTCGCCGTCGAACTCGATCAACTCGGTACCGAGCTCGGCGCAGACCTGCCCCATGGTGTTCTCGCCACCTGCGAGTGGCCCGATCCGCCGAAGTGGGATAGAAAATGACACCACTTCGCGCGGCTTAACGGATGCAATCAATTGCCCAATCGCCATGTTTTCGATTGGTAGCGCATCCGGTGCGCTAGCCGAATTCACGTGCCGCGCGCCGCGGCCGCTTCCTAGATCGCGTTCAGATTTGCCAGCAACGCGATGATCGCCGTGGCCGTGGGTGCTGTCGGCGGCCAGTTGGTGCAGATGGGGAGCTGGCGCGAGCTCGCCGGACCGGTTAGGTCATATGACTCATCCCAGCAGGAGTTTCGGCGACGAGACTTTGCATACCGTCGGCGCGAGCTGCTTCAAGCTGCTCGGGCTGTCTGCTATTCGATGGCCAATTGGGGACAGCGCATGTCGTTTCTCATCGCAACGCCGGGCTTTGGGGCGCTGATGGGCGACAAACACCGCGATGGCCACTGGCGACCTGAGGCGCCGATGGCAAGGGGCGTCGTTCATGACGCGAAAGCCGCAAAAGTCGCGAAAGTCGTTGTACTGCAACGTGGCGATCACCGGGACCTTCGGGAGCTACGGGCTGAATATCCGGCGCTCAGTGCGCGGGTGCCGGTGTTCCACGAAGAGTTTGTGCGGGCGTTTTGCTCGGCCGCGCGCCGCGTCTGCGAGCACCCGCTTGGTCTCAGAGAAGAAATCGTTTACGAGTTAAGGGGTCCCAGATGTTGTCTTACGTGACCGCAGCGCCTGAGGCGTTGGCCGCCGCGGCGGGAGATTTGACGGGGATCGGGGAAGCGCTGCGGGCGGCCACCGCGGCGGCGGCGCCCTCGACAACGAGCCTTGTTGCGGCGGCCGGTGACGAGGTGTCCACCGCCATCGCGACATTGTTCTCGGAACATGCGCAGAGCTATCAGGCACTCAGCGCACAGATGGCGGCATTTCACGATCGGTTCATGAACGCCCTGGCGGGCGCCGGCGGGTCGTATGCGAGTGCCGAGGCCGCCAACGCCACGCCACTGCAGACCATCGAGCAAGACCTGCTCGGCGCGGTGAATGCACCGACACAGGTGTTGTTCGGACGCGGGTTGATCGGCGATGGTGCCAACGGCACTGCGCCCGGGCTGCTAATCGGCAACGGCGGCAACGGGGCGCCAGATGCCGTCGGCCAAGCGGGCGGGGCTGGTGGCGCCGCTGGTCTGTTGGGCAACGGCGGCACCGGCGGGGCCGGAGGAGCCGGGGCGAACGGTGGGGCTGGCGGCTCGGCGGGCCTCTGGGGTGCCGGTGGGGCGGGGGGGCGCCGGTGGGGCCGGCGCTACCCCGGGTGGGGCAGGCGGTGCCGGTGGAGCCGGCGGCGCCAATGGGCTTGTCGGAGGCGGTAACGGCGGCGCCGGTGGTGACGGCGGGGTCGGCGGTGACGGTGCGACCGGCACCACCGGCGGGGTCGGCGGGGTCGGCGGGGTCGGCGGTGACGGCGGGACCGGCGGGACCGGCGGGGTCGGCGGGGTCGACCGGGCGCTGATCGGTTGGTCAGGTGGGGCGGGCGGGGTCGGTGGATCCGGCGGGGCTGGCGGTCTGGGCGGCACCGGCAGCGCTGGCGCAGGCCTGGGCGCGACCGGCGGTGACGGCGGGGCCGGCGGGTCGGCGGTCAGGCGGGAGCCGGCGGCGCGGGTGGGGCGGTGACTGGCTCAATCAATCCTTTGGGGAATGCCGGCGCGCACGGGGCCAATGGCATCGGCGGGGTCGGTGGTGGTGCCGGCGGCGAGGGCGGTGTCGGCGGTGCCGGCGGAACCGGCATCGCGGGCACCGACGACCTGGTCAGTCCGACCGCGGGCTATCAGGGTGGGCAGGGCGGTATGGGCGGCAAGGGCGGTGGGCGGGGTTGGTGGTGGTGCCGGCGGGGCGGTGTCGGCGGTGCCGGCGGAACCGGCATCGCGGGCACCGACGACCTGGTCAGTCCGACCGCGGGCTATCAGGGTGGGCAGGGCGGTATGGGCGGCAAGGGCGGTGACGGCGGGGCGGGCATCGGCGGGGTTGGTGGTGGTGCCGGCGGCGAGGGCGGTGTCGGCGGTGCCGGCGGAACCGGCATCGCGGGCACCGACGACCTGGTCAGTCCGACCGCGGGTCATCAGGGTGGGCAGGGCGGTATGGGCGGCAAGGGCGGTGACGGCGGGGCGGGCATCGGCGGGTCGGTGGTGGTGCCGGCGGCAAGGGCGGTGTCGGCGGTGCCGGCGGCACCGGCGGTCAGGGCGGTGGTCCGGGCGGCACGGGCGGTATCGCCAGTGCGCTAGACAGCGGCGCCGGCGCTCAGGGCGGCGCGATTTCCGGCACCACCGGGGTGCCCGGTGCGGACGGAGGTAAGGGGGGCACGGGGGGCACCGCGGGCGCGGCCGGTGTGGGGGTCGACGGCGGCGCTGCGGGCAGCATCGGCACCGGCGGGGTTGGCGGCCAAGGCGGCAATGTCGGCGCCGGCGCCGACAATGACGTCAATGGCACTTCGGGTATTGCGCCCACCGCGGGTGGCCAAGGCGGCCAGGGCGGGCAAGGCGGTCAGGGCGGTGACGGCGGGTCCGGCATCGGCGGGGTCGGCGGTGGTGCCTGCGGCCACGGCGGTATCGGCGGATCCGGTGGCGCCGGTAGCAACGGCGGTAACAACACCGGTAGCACCGGCGGGGTCGGTGCTGACGGAGGTAAGGGTGGCACGGGTGGCACCGCGGGTGCGGCCGGTGTGGGGGTCGACGGCGGCGCTGCGGGCAGCATCGGCACCGGCGGCGTCGGCGGCCAGGGCGGCGACGGTGGGTCCGGCGGCACCGGCACCCTCGGCACCGACGGCACCAACCCGACCGGCGGTGGCCGAGGCGGCCAGGGCGGTCAGGGCGGCGACGGCGGGTCCGGCATCGGCGGGGTCGGCGGTGGTGCCGGAGGCCACGGCGGCGTCGGCGGATCCGGTGGCACCGGTGGCACCGGTGGTAGCAATACCGCCAGCACCGGCGGGGTCGGCGCTGACGGAGGTAAGGGTGGCACGGGTGGCACCGCGGGTGCGGCCGGTGTGGGGGTCGATGGTGGCGCGGCGGGCAGTATCGGCACCGGCGGGGTTGGCGGCACCGGAGGCGAGGGTGGGTCCGGCGGCACCGGCGTTGCCGGCGCATCCGGGATAACGCCTGCCGTTGGTGGACCAGGCGGCCAGGGTGGTGCGGGCGGCACCGGTGGCGACGGTGGTGCCGGCATTGGTGGGGTTGGTGGTGGTGCCGGCGGCCAGGGCGGCCAGGGTGGTGCTGGCGGCAACGGAGGCATAGGCGGCGCCTACACCGGTACCGGACCCGGGAGCAGCGCGGCCGGTGGCCTCGGCGGTACCGGCGGAGCTGGCGGCGACGGTGGGACACCCGGTGCCGGCAGCACCACGGGTGGCATGGGAGGTAATGGCGGCAAGGGTGGCAAAGGCGGCTCTGGCGGCACGAACAACTCCGGCACCAGCACGTCACCCGGATTCGGCGGTGGCGGTGGGGGTGGTGGTGCCGGGGGCCACGGCGGCAACGGCGGCGGTGGCGGTGCCTCCGGTGGCCAGGGTGGCACCGGAGGCGACGGCGGGTTCGGAGGAACCGCGGTAAGTCCCACCACCGGAAGCATTGGCGGTGGCGGCACCGGCGGTGGCGGTGGCGGTGGTGGCAACGCCACCGGTGCGGCGGGCGGCACCGGCGGCGGTGGCGGTGGTGGTGGTGCCGGCGGCGCCACCGCTAGTTTTGCAGTAGGCGGCGGTGGTGGTGGCGGTGGTGCCGCCGGCGGCCCAGGCGGTACGGCCGGAAACGGCGGGGTTGGCGGTAACGCCTTCGCCGCGGGCTTCAGCGGGACCGGCGGTGCCGCCGGGGTCGGGTCCGGGGCGCCCGGGGGCGTCGGTGGTGGTGGCGGCGGATTTGCACAACCAAATCTCTCGAACGATGGAACTCCCGGTGAAGATGGCTTCAAAGGCGGCCACGGCGGACTCGGCGGCGACTTCGGATTAGGGGCGAACGGCGGCCCAGGCGGCGATGCCGCCGGCGTGGGTGGGCATGGCGCCACTGCCTACGAATTCAGCGCCACCGCACAAGGCGGCCAGGGCCAGTCCGGTTAGCGCCGAGCCACTCCGCCGCTGCGCCCGTGGGGTGGTCGATATCCGCGGAACGGTGGCGCCCACAACGGCAACCGGGTGTCGGTGAAACCGCGATGCCGGCGGGTAAGCGTCCGGGACGCGCTGGTCATCCGCGACGTAGTTGTGACGCTGGCTGGGCGGAAGCGAAGGCAACACGCTGCGTAGGTGCTGAGGGATCGGGCGGCTTAGTCTGGACGGCGCGGAGGTAACACGGTGAAATTGGAGTCACGATCGGATCGATCTGCTGAACACCCCTACCGCGTGGCCGGTGGTCCTGGCGGCCCAAATCGCCTGCACCAGAATCTGTCCCGTCGCCAGCCGGCCACCGGCGGATGGCCTTCGTAGGATTCGATACCGCGCAGGAAAACAGATGACCGATCATGCCCGCCAGCACAGACCCACTCACCCAGAATCGGAATGCAGCCGAAACCATGAGCAGTAGCCGACCCTTCACCGACCTCACCACCGTCCATGACCTCGGTGACGGAGCGTATAGCGCCACCATCGATCCCATGTGGACTATCGGACCTAAGGTGCACGGTGGCTGCATGATGGCGGTCTGCGCAGCGACCGCGCATCGGACGATCGGCGATGCGGTCGACCTGGCGCCAGTCGCCCTGAGCGCCAACTACATCAGCGCTCCAAACCCGGGCGAGGTGCAGCTCACCACGAAGGTCCGCCGGCGCGGACGGCAGGTATGTCTCGTCGATGTGGAACTGTCGCAGAACAGCCGCACCGCGGTAACCTGCTCGGTCACCCTGGGTCCCGCCGATACAAACCCACCACGACACAGCGAACCACTGCCCGTGTCGGAGATGCCGGTCCAGCCCTCCGCTGATGCCATACCCGTCTCAGCCGAGCATCCCCTGGCCCAGATCCTCCATGTGAGCCAAGGATGCGAGCTTGCGATGGATTCCGCCACCACCGGTTTCCTCGTCGGGCAACGCGGAGCACCGATCAGCCGGATGTGGGTCCGCCCGTTCGCCTCTGACGAAGCCGACCCCGCCGCCGCAACGCTGTTTGCGATCATGGCCGGCGATATCGCCCCGCGCGTCACCGTGAACTGCGGCATCTTCGGCTGGACCCCCACCGTCCAACTCACCACCTACCTGCGGCGCCGCCCCGCCCCCGGCTGGATGCGCGTCATGGCCAGCTCGACCGTCATCGGTGATAGCTGGTTCGAGCAGGACCACGTCATCCTCGACGCCACCGGTCAGGTCGTGGTCCAAAGCCGCCAACTAGCCATGCTTCTGGAGGCCGCCGGGGCCTCGCGACGAACCGCTGTTGACGGCTGATCACGCCCGAGAGGCGCGGGCCTCCCCGACACGTGCGCCTGATTCAAATCAGCAGTTGCCATGCCACCGTGCGCGTGGCCGTTTGACGTCAACCGGATGCTGGGTGCCAGCGATTCCGCTGCGTCGGCGCCTTGCCGATTCCGCGAGCAAGTTGCTGCGGCGGCAAGCCACCCGCCGATGAAGAGAGCGCAGCAGCTCGCCAACGGTGACGGCGTCGCGTCGTCCGCAGCGCCGGGGAGCTGCCAGGGGCGTGTACTCGATTCGGGATTCGGTCTGATGCGGCGCCGACCTATAGACCTGGCCGGGTTCCTGTTCAACGGCAAGCGTTACGCCACCGAGGCTGAATATCAGCGGTCTGTAGATGCGTGGCGGGAGCGTCGGCGCCGGTTGCTGGCGCTGGTCAGCCGCGACGACGCTGAAAGGGAGGCGTGATGTGGCGCCGCGACGACAACATGCAGCCGCCGCCCGAGCTGTTGGAGTATGACGGCATCCGCGACGGACTGACGACCCCGGCGGCCTGGCAGGTGGGACTTGAGGAGTGGGAAGCCGCCCGGCGGCAGTGGGCGAAGGCACACGGTGTCGACGAAGCTGATCTGCCGGCGAAGATCGGTGACGAGCCTTGGGATCCGGACCTGATATGAACGCCGCTGGGGTCGACGAGGCCCGTGTACGTGAGATTGTGCGCGAGGAGTTAGCGGTCTACGCCGGTGAACTCGGTGATGATGGCGTCCAGCGTGTCCTCGGGGACGCCCGGGCGTCCGGCGGCGCGTTCGATGCGGTTCTCAAGGCTGATGATGCAGGCGATGGTGGTGGCGATCCATTTCGAAACGACCTGCTGCAGCTTCTCTATGGATATGCCCTGATCCTCCTCGACAACAGAGCCGAGGGAACCAAGGTTGTTGAGGACTGCATGGCTCGCTTCCATCGTCGGCGGGATTTGGTTGAGCATGGCTTGGATTCCGGTGCGGGCGTCGTCGGGGGTCATCATTGATGCTTCTCCGGTCCCCGCTAGCTCGGCCTTATAGCTGTAATCAGCCTCTTCGGCTGGGACTGCCTTAGTTACCTGTCCGTCGACCGGTATCTTCCACTCACCGCGTCCCCCGCGCCGGCCGGTTATGTCTCCGAGGAACTTGGCGTCTTCGCCTGCGCCATCACCCATGAGTTTGAAAACGTCACCGCGACAAATAATTACTTCGATACCGTTGGGGGTGGTACTTCGGTTCACGGATTTCACAACCATCATCAGGTCACCGTGTTCCTTGGTTGTTCGAAAAATCTGGTCGCCAACCACGATTGACGAAGCGGCCACAATCTTCTGGCCTCGTTTGAACGATGTGACGTTTTGTCCGAATCGCTGGAACGCGGCCTGACGGGTGATACCTAAGGCAACACCGATTGCTGCCCAAGTGTCACCGGCGGCGCGGGCGGCATCCACTGCGGCCCGCAGTTCAGACTCTGCCGCTCCAACCCTGTCCTTCGCGGCGATGATGCGTCGCATGTGGCCAGCATCGCGCGCATCGGCCGGGTTGGGCACGATGGTGTCGAGCCATTCATCGATGTCGGTCTTGTGCTTCACATTCATAGTCATCACCTCAGGTAGCTGTAGAACTTCTGCCGCAGCTCGTCCGCGTGAATAATCCTTGGTGGTTGGTCTGCCGGTATGACCAGCTCGATCAGGCGCCCGGTCTGGTCTGTGCCGATCACCAGCAGTTGAACCTCACCGTTGTACTCCAATTCGACATAACGGAGGGCATTGCGGTAGGCGTGGAGCATGGCTTCGTCGCTGATGCCGTGTTTGCGGGCGCTAGCCCTTATCTCCACACGTGTAAACGTTACCTTCGCCAGGGTGGTCGCGTAAAGGATGCCTTTACGACCACGCGCGTAGGCCGCCGCCACGTGAATCTGGTCGTCAGCGTTTGCCCGGCCCGAAGGGTTGCGCGCCGCCCGGCCCCGGCTTCCCCCGCCGTTCAGACGAGGCGCGGTAGGCGCGCGCCGCTTAGGTTCTACCTGCGCCTAGGGGTTCTGACCGGGCGCGGAGACCGATAATCTCACAACCACGATGAGACGGATTCACTTGCCAGTAGTTGCACTCTTGGGGTGGTGTCTCGCCGGGACGTTCGCGGTCGTGGCTGGCATTCAGCGCGTCGAGTTACAACAAGGACATCTTGGGGTGGAGTGAGGCAACATGGCCGGATGGGTCGCAAGTGTCGGCTCTATCGCAGCGTTTGGTGCGTTGCTGGTCGCCGTTATGGAGTGGCGGCGAGGGCAGTCTGAGAGGCGAGACCAAGAAGCGGACCAGGCGAGGCTCGTTTTTCTCGTGCCGCTTGACGCTGGCCCGCGGCCAGAAGACGGCGTGATATGGCAATCCGGCGCCATACGAATAAGCAACCGCAGTGAGTCGCCGGTGTTCGACGTCGAGGCCGCTTGGGCAAATACCAAAGGCGAATCCTCGATTCGTCAACAAGTGCTCCCGCCGCATGAGCACACCAAGGCGGTGGCCGTGGGCGACCCCCAGCAGATGGCAGAGTCGCTAACTTTCGTCTACACGGACGTTCGTGGGCGGCGCTGGGTACGCATTGGTAGCCAGCAGCCACGTCCCTGTGTTGCCAACGATTTGAAAGCCGGCCCGCCACCCCAATCAGGATGACGGGCCGAACGCGGGGTAGTTGGGTTATTCAGTGGGGTCGAGGGTGTCGGCTGCGTTGAGCAACTCGGCCGCGAGCTTGCGTGCCTGTTCCGGGGTGATGCCCAGCGCCGGCGGCTCCACGTAGCAGATCTCCGGTGGCGTGCGCAGCACCCGGCCGTCAGTGATGCGGTCATAGGCGCGTATCCACACGTCGGCTCCGATGCCGTCATCGTTGTTCGGGAAGTAGCGATACCACCCGCATTCTTGGCCGCCGCCGTACTGCTCGGTCAATTGCTCCCATTCCGGCTCGGTGCCGGGCAGGCACCATTCCGGTGCCGGGGTGGCCGGGCCCATGTCGGTGGTCGGGCGGTCAAGCCAGCTCTGGCCGGCGGCAGAGAGTTGGTCGTTGTCGTTGGTGGTCATCGCCGTGTCCACCCGTCCAGCTCGTCGGCAGCCGAGAGTAACGCGGCAGCCAGCTCGCCCGCCTGCGCACTACTCAAGCCTTCCTGGTGTGCTTGTATCCAGACGTTCGGCCGGTCCAGCGCATCCTGTTCAAGGGTGCCGTCGTCGTATTGGACGGCTGCGGTCCACACCTCGACGTCGGAGTTGCCCTCGACGCTGCGGGTCGCGCCGTTGATGACGCGGTACTAGCGGGGGTCGCTGTCGACGGCGCCCCATGGATCGGCGTATTCGGCGCCGGGGGGGTAGGGGCACGTTGGGGGCGGTTGTGGCGGGCATTGTGGGCTCCATTCGGTTGGAGCCACGCCGATTGCCCTTGTTGCGCGAATCTTGTGCGGACACGTATCTGCGCTGGTCAGATGGTGCTACCGGCAGGATTCTAACCTGCGACACCGGCTTTTGCAACCAGCAAATCCTGCGGGTTCTCGATGATGCCCAGTTACACGCCTTTACCTGGCGATTCGACATCTATTGCGGCCGTTGCGTTCTCGCGTAGTCTCGCCGATTCCGCCTTATAAACGTTGAATAAGCGATGGATTGTTGTCAGTGGTGCGTCCTAGCCTGGGAGACATGATGGTCCGTCTTGCAGCTGCATTGATCACCGCCGCGGTGATAATCGGTGTCGCGGCGACGGTGCTATGGCTCCTTGTCGTCGTTGGAGTTGTATCTGGGATCTGCTACCTGGGGCGCTGGCTGTGGCGCGAGCACTGCGCGCGAGTCGATGAACTCGGTCACCGCCGGGCAGAGATCGCGGCGCGCGCCGAGTTATAGCACCGCTGGTACCTCGACGGTGATCCCCGCGGTACGTATGGCCGGTATCCGCCGGTTGCGCGAACGTTTCCTGCAAAACAGGGCGGAAGACGATGAATATTGCCTCAAGCGGCGAGTTTTGGTTACCGATGAGGCCCGGCGTTACGGTGCGCGGCGCATTCAGGGCGGATGTCGGAGAGAAACCTGAGGCAGTGCTCGACGGCGCCTTGGTCGAAGATCCACGGGTGACCCGTTCGGGTACCAGCAGTGTGTACACGAGGGGGGACGCCGGAGGCGTAAAGGCATCGCTGCCGATCACGATACAAGGCCGACTCGATTCCGGTGCTTCCGTCACCATGATCAACGCGCAGAACTGGGGCCATCCCGGCCCCCCGTTCGGTCTTCCCGAGTACCTAGCGCACTACGCGATCGTGGGCGACCGCAACATAAGCGGTCCCGGTCAGCTATTCAGCTGCACGCGTTTTCGCTTCGGGGACCCCTATTGGCTAGGCCTCCTGCAGGACGGCGAAACCGCCGCCGTAGGTCTGGACGGGTCCACACTTAGCGTCGATGCCGCCGACGACGGCAACTGGCTGCTTTACACCTCAGCGAGCCCGGTGACACAGCAACGACTTCACACGGTGGTCATATCTGGCTGCCTGACGCTAGCCGAATTGGCGCTAGACCAGGATTTCCACGCCCGGGACACTCAGGTGCGGATCAACGACGGGGATGCCTGGCTTACTGTCCACGGGCCCGGTGCCAACACGCCCCCAAAGGAATTCGAGTACCGCACGCTTCTGCCTCGCGAGGAACTCACACTTGAGCGGTTCGCCAACTGGATCCCGATCAACGACACTCTGGACGGAATCGGCCGGGCGGCGGCCCGCTCCATCGATGGATTTCTGTAGATACAGGCAATGGTGGTCACTGCGTTGCTCGAGGGCTTGCACCGCCGGCTGCATACGACTTTCAAGCAGTCCAAGTTCCCGGACGCATCCAACTCCGCTCTAGACAGCATCAAGAAAGCTGCTCGGGGCGCTGCAAAAGACAAGGCGGCATCCAGAGGCGACTCGAATCTGGACCCGTAGAAGGTTCACGACGCTGTGATGAAATCTGTCAGCCGTTTCGCAGACGTCGAGTACACCGAGCGGGCCACCGATGTAATAACCAGAGTCTCAGCCGCAATACCGGAGCTCCTCGAATCGGTGTCGGTCGCTGACCTCGCGGAGCACCTCAAGAACTCACGCAACGAAATGGCCCACCAACTGCTGCTCGACGAGGAAAAAGAGCCCCTGGGCGCCCGGCAACTCCGATGGCTGGTCGTCACCCACATCACACCATGGCTCCTGCGGGCCCTGCTTCTCTTGGAGGCCGGTATCCTGCCGGGCGTCCTTCACCTTGGACACCAGAGAAGCAACCGCTACCCCTCCACCTGCGCCAATGTCGCCCAGTTTGTCAGCGAATTGGGGTGGGAACTGCCGCCCAGCTGAATACAACGCCAACCAAGATCAACGAGCTGGGGCGCGGAAAGTAGCCCAACTCCCTCCGGGTCGCGGCCCTACAGCCCGCTCTCTTCGAGCCAGAGTCGCGCCCAATTGTCGTCGGTCTCCTGTACGCGGTCGTTGGGATGCACGACCACGACTTCGGTGTTGGGGTGCGTCCCGGGCGGCAACCACCGCGCCGTTCCTGCCGCACGTGCGCGTAGACACCACGCGAAGCGCGCTGACGGCCCCGCGCCAGATTGCGTCGGGCGTCAGGGCAGCTTCGCGATCGCTTCCGCCAGCTGCATTTCCAACTGCCGAACGACGGCCTGTTCGTCTGCACCCGCGTTCTCGGCTAGGGCAACGCCGATTGAACCAGCCATCCCCGCTAAGAAACGCGCCATACACCGGAGACATTCGACGCAGTCCCCGATCTCATCGAGCACAGCGCTTGAAGCCGCGTCGTCGTCCTGCACACTTGCCAATGCCAACTTGAGACCGCGTACCTCGCCGAACGCCAACACCACTTCACGCGGGTAGTCCCAAGAACAGCCATCGTGCGTCGTCATGGGACTCATTGTCAGCACAGTGCTGAAAACCGAGGCGAAACACGCAATAAAGGGGGGCACTTTGGCCTCAAATCGGCCCAATTTTGGGGGCTTCCAGGCCGCCGTGAACTTTGCCGACAGTCCCGTCCGGCTTTGCTGAGGTGTATGAAACTCCGGGCGAAAAAACATTCGAGTTTCGTACAGACAGGCAGACGCTATGCCCACCGGCGCTGCTCCCTTACCCGGAGGGGGTCTCCCCCCAGGGGTGGTTGCGGCTGTCGCGCGTGGCGGCTGCGATGAAGTCGTTCACGTCGCGTGCGTTGTCGGCGATCTCGTGTGCGCGGGTGATCTGTTCGGTGGTGGCTTCGAGGGTGGCGTGGCCGGCGTCGATGGGGTCGACTGACACGTTCCAGCGGGCCATCGATGCACCGGATCGCACGCCGCCGACGGTGCCGTCTTGGTTGACTGATTCGATTCCGAATACGGCGGGGGCCAGCTCGGCGGCGCGGTATCCGGTGTTGAGCATGTGGGTGACGCGCACCGGTGTCATCGCGGTGTCGATCTGATTCGCGTGGCCACGATGTCTTCGAGTTCGTCACTGTCGAGCACGAGGTCCCAGTCGGTTCCTTCAACCAGCGCGTCGTAGACGGTGCGGGCGAGGTCGTGCTGCAACTGGTATGGCCCGCCGGCGTATCGGATACGCACCACGTGACCGCCGCCGTCGATGGCCGGGCCTGGGTAGACGCGCAAGCTGGCCCGCTCATCATCGGCGATGCGGAGCACGCCGTCGACCAGCTCGCTGCCGGTGGCGGCCTGGACCGCGGCCGTGATGTCGGTGAGCGACGGGCCGGCCCCGACAATCACCCAATCGACGTTGGCCAACCTTGCTCACCTCCTGCTGGTCCAGTGTATTTCGGTTGGGTGTCTGCTGGCCGGTCCCGTTTCGCCGCGTCGGGGACCGGCCAGCAGACGTTGTGGTCGGCGGCCGGCCTGGCCCACGATCTAGGAGCCGCCGGGCTCGCCGTCGTTGATCACGAATTTCCCGATGCGATTCGGGCGTACGACGTTCCAGCCGATGCGCCAGGTTGCACGCAGAGCCACGCTGTCGCTGCTGAAGAACTGGTGCTCGCTGCTGGCGATGCGGACGGGGCCGACTGCGGAGACGACTGCCGTCCGATCGAGGAGCAGACCGGAGTAGGCCGGTACCCAGCGGTTGACCAGGACGGGCAGGGACAGCAGCATCGGTACGGCGTCGGTGGTTCCGGCGCCCAACAGTGAGCTGTTGAACTCGATGCCCGTCTTGAGCTTCCGCAGCGCAGCCCAACCTCGCGGGTCGACGACGATGTGTGAGGGCATGGAGCCTTCGGCCTCGAGTTCGGCGATCAGGTCGACCAGCGCGTCGAGGTCGCCCAAGATTTCTTGGCCTTCGACGATGTTGTCGATGTTGAGCAGGCCGGCCGGCGGGTGTACCGCGGGCGGGGTCGGTGCGACTTGGGAGATGTAGGCCTGGTCGGCGCGTTTGATGATGGCCCGCGATACCGACATTGCTAGCTGGCCGGCGGTGCCTTCCTGGTTGTACTGCTCGGTGGACAACTTGATCAGCTGGCTGATCTTGCCGGTGTGCACCAATACTTCGGACATGTCGGGATCGGATTCGTCGATCTCTACTGCCTCGGCCACGAATTCGGCGTCGGCGTCGTCGACATAGGCGACATGCAGCGAAGGCTTGTCGCCCTCGATGGAGCCGGCGACGGTGCTGGTTTGCATGATCAGGGCTTCGGGTACGACGTCGGCGGCCGCGAAGGTCGTTGCGTCGGGGCGCCAGGCGTATTCGGCGGTGGTGGTCGTCTGGGTGGTCACGGTTTCTCGCTTTCAGGTCAGCGCAGCAATCGCGAAAAGGGCCATGCTGCGCAAGGGCTTTAGGATTTCGCGGCTGCCGACCTGGGCTCTGCCGTGCTCCCCGCTGGGGAGTCACGTTGCGTGCGCTCGGGGCTCCTGGCCCTATCGCGGACGTATGTCGATTCTAGCGCTCGCGATCCTTTGGGCTGAATGCCTCGGCGAAGCCCGTCTTACGGGGTGGGCTGACCGCCATAGCACCGGAACGCAGGCCGGCGAATCGCTGTTCGGCCGTGAGTTTGATGATGCCGAGCTTCTCGCGCGCAGACGCGGCGGCCTGCTCCACCTTGGCCGGGTCGGGTAGGCCGGTCTCGCCAAGCACGTCGGCCAGCGTGTTGACGGCCCAGAAGGCTTCGGGCTTCATGTCGAGCCGCTTCACCTGGTCATCGACAACCGAGCGCTGCATTGCTTCCAGTTGTGCCGTGACGGCTGTGGTTTGGGCTTCGGCTTCGCGGCGGGCGGCCCGGTGCCGTGCGGCTTCACGGTTGACGTCGGGGTTGTCGAGTCGGTGGTGTGCTTCGGCGAGAAGCCAACTCAGCGTGTGCTCTTTGTCCGTGGCCTCGGTTTGCTGGGTCTCGTCCGTGTTGGTGTCGGCCTGAGTGTCGGTATCGGGTTGTTCTTGGCGGGTGGTTTCGTCGCTCATCACTTGTTCCTCTCGTTGTGTTCGTGGCGGAGTTCGTCGAGCTGGCCGAGCATGCCGTGAAGGTGCGCGGCGACATGCCGGGCGCTATCGGGCGTCAGCGCGACAAGCATCGGGCCGTGTCGCTTGGTGTCCATCAGCAGACACAGAACGTCGTTGCCGTTGGCGTGCTCGTAAACGAATTCGAGCGATGTCGGGATGACGACGATCGTGTCGTCTGGCGGCCGGGCGGTGTAAATCTCGGTGCTCATGCGCTTGCTTCTCCTTTTTGCTGAGGGGGGGCGGTTCTTGCCGCGTGTGCGTTGGCGTCGGTGGTTGGGTTTGGGTCCACCCGTGGACCTGTGGTCCACCCGTGGACCTGTGGTCCACCCCTTGTTTGTGCTGGTCAGGTGAGGTGGACGTGCGGTCCACGGGTGGACCTAGATAAGCGATGCCCTTGGGGGTGCGAACTGGGAATATGCGTTGTTCGGCTGTCAGGTCCGTGGTGGCTGCGTCCAAGTAGTCACGTACATCTGACTTGAGGCTGCGCCTTAGCTGGTTGTGTGGCACGGGACGACTGTCCGGTACCCGCGACAGTGCGCGGAGTATGCTTTCCTTGCACCGCTGGAGCTTGCGGTCGGAGATGATTTCTTCGCGGTCTGCGGTGGCGAGTGCTCGGGCTGTGTTGGCGCTTCGGGACTGCTCGATCAGGGCGCGTTGGCAGCGTTCGCGGGTGTAGGTGGACACGTCCATGACGTATCCGGCAAGGTTCCAGTCTTCGGCGCTGACGACGGTTCTGCCGTCTAATGCCATGAGTGCCGCGGCGACTTTCAGGCGGGTTAGTAGGGCGTGGCCGTCGAGCGGGTCGACGCTTGGGTCTTCCCGGAGGACCGCTAGCCGGTGGGCACGGATGGCTTTGCTGGCTGCTTCGGGAACGATCAGGTCGACGGTGCTGCCGACGGCGCGGAGCCATGCGGGGCGGCTGACTTTCCAGATGCCAGGGTCTTGTGGTGGTTCGTCGGGGGCGTCGGGGTCGGAGACTGGTAGCCAGACGAATCTCTAGGGTAGTCCTCCGTCGGCGGCGCCGAGGAGCGCGTGTGACCGTAGGGGCTGGAGGCCGATGGTCAGGCACGCTCGGTAGCTGCCGGCGGCCACGATGTTGCGGGTGTCTTTCCCGGCGTTTCCGAATCCGAGCTGTTCGCCGGAGTAGACCTTGCGTAGCTCGGCGGACAGGGTGCTGCCTTGGCGGCTGGCGATCGCCGCGAGGGTGTCGATTTCGGCGGCTGAGAAGATCGCAGTCGTGACCGGGTTGGGTGAGTCGGGTTTGGTGCCGACTGGGCGGAAGGTCCTCGCGACGCCTTCGCCGCTGCCCAAGAGCACTGTTTGGACGATGGGGCCGCCGAAGGTGAATCCGGCGGCAGCAGCGGCTTCGGATGCGCCTTTGCCTGCTCCGCTCGGGCCGATTAGGGCGACGAACAGGTTGCAGGACATGCGGTCTCCGACGATGCCCGGCAATTTGACTTCGCAGGGGATGGTGGCGGCGGCGCGGTTCAAGACGTTGCCAAGTGTGGCCCAGGGGCCGACCCCGCGGGCACGCGCCAACGTAAGCGCGTGCTGCAGGGCCGGCCGGGCCGCCCAGAAGGCGTCAGTCATCGGCATCGTCTCCCTCGGTCGCGATTGCGGCGGCGAGCTGGCGGCCTTTCTCGTCAAGGTGCTGCCACAAGCGGCGGCACGCATCAGTTCGGCCCATGCGCTGGCCCCACTGGAAACCCTCGGCTTTGATGCCGAGATGCGGTGGCCGCCAGCGGCGGCCGGGTGTGTATGGCCGCCACTCGTCGGGTTTCTGCTCGGTCATTTACCGTTGACCTCCGGCGATCAGTTCGACTGCTGCGACCAACGCGCGCGCCAGCTTGACAGCCTCCGATGGGGTGAGGTTCAGGTCGTAGTCGAGATGGCCCCTCATCGCGTAGACGTTGGCGGTGACGGTGGGCAGGTGGTACCACCTCTGGGATGCGTAGACGGTGATTCCTGGCGCTGAGTGCAACTCAGCGGGGTTGATGGGCATGGCCGGCGCGCCTTCTTCCAGGCTGAGCACGACCTTGTGCTGGGTGCCTGTGCATTCCTGGTCGTCGAGGAATATGTCACTCGTGTGCCCGCCGCCGTCCGTGCACCATGAAGTGCAGGTGTAGCGGTCGGCGTCGGGGCACCGATCCGTTGTGTGCCAGCCGAACTTCCCGCAGCGCTCGCAGCGGACCAGCTTGGTGCTCCGTGATGCATCAAGTCAAGATGCCTGCGAAACCTGGTTCATGCATCACGTAAGGAATGCCCGCGAAATCGGGGTCAGGTGGTGGTCTTGCTTTTGATGCGGATGCCGGCTTTGAGGGCGGGTAGAGCGGCGGGTATGGCGGCGAGGTAGAGCTGTTCGGTCTTGTCTTTGGCGAGTCTGAGCAGGGCGGCTTGCAGGTCGGCGATCTGGCGGGCGATCGCGGCGGGGTTGAGGCTGTTGCGGTAGGTGAGCAGCTCTGTTTGTTGGGCCGCTGAGAGGACTCCGGCGGCCAGCAGCCGGTCCAGGGGTCTGGGGCTTGTCGTAGAGCCGGCGGCGGTGACCGTCGCGGCTGCAGCCGTAGCTGATGGGTTTGATGGTGGGGGTCAGGTAGTTGAGCCGGTCGTTGACCAGGTGCCACAGCCGGTTGAGCACGGCGCGTTCTTCGTCGGTGTCGTAGCGGTAGTAGAACCCGTAGCGACGCACGAGGTGGTTGTTTTTGGACTCGATGGTGGCCTGGTCGTTCTTCTTGTAGGGCCGTGAGCGGGTGAAGAAGATCTCCATGTCCGCGGCCCACTTGATGACCGCCTTATTGAGGAATTCGGTGCCGTTGTCGAAGTCCAAACCCGTTACCTTATAGGGATTTTAGTAATTCCGGTTTTGAGGGCGCCCAGGATGTGGGGGTGGGCGTTGTTGCGCACCGTGCGGGTGAACACCCAGCCGATGTGCATGTCGGTGAGGTTGACCGTGCGGGCGAACTCACCTTTCAGTGTCGGGCCGCAGTGCGCCACGGTGTCGCCTTCGAAGAACCCGGAGATTCTTCGGCCTCATCGCCTGCTTTGCAGATGGTGATCGAGGACCGCAGCAGCGGGAGGGTTTCGTCGTCGACACACCCGAGATCTGGTCGCGGGCCTTGGCGCCGCGCAGGTAGCGGTCGATCGTGGCGCTGCTCATCGCCAACAGCTCGGCACGCACCGCCGGGCCGTAACGGTCACGGCCGTCCACCAGTTCGCCGTGGCGTTCTAGAGCATCCAACTGAAGTGCCATGGAAGCGGCCAGGTACCGGCCGCACTGCCCGCCTGAGGCCGCCCACACCTTCTGCAACACCTTGAGCGCATCCTAGGAGTACTTCGGATTGCGTTGCCGGCGAGTCCGTTTGGCGACCTGCCGACCCGCTCCCGGCGGCGCGGCCGCCGCCCTCAACCGCCGCCGGGCGTTGTCACGCGACCAGCCGGTGACCGCCACCACCTGATCCAGAATCTGCCCCTTGTCCGCCTTCGGCGCCCCCACATACGCCCTGGCGAACTTCGCGGTGATCTCGGCCCGAGACGACATCGACAGCCCACTTCCCATGCCTGCCAAGGATCGACCGTTTCGCGGGCATTTTTACGTGATGCACCGAGGACGCTTCACGGGCATTTTTCGTGATGCTTGCCGTGCTCTGGTCGTCGTCGGGGGGTGGTTGTAACATCGTTGTCGTTCCTCTCTCTCCTGCACGGGTGAGTAGTTGGTTCGGAAGGCCCCCGGTTGCCGCCGAGGGGCCTTCGCCCTTGTTGGTGGTGTTCACTACGCGGCGTCCCCGCCGAATTGCGTTGCTTCCCAGGCCTCGACGTCACTCAACCGATAGCGGGCTTGTCCTCCGCCCGGTCGCGCGTACCGAGGACCCTTGTTGGCAGATGCCCACATCGCGAGCGTCTTGACGCTCACCTGCAGTCGTTCAGCGAGTTGTGGCCTGGTGAGCCACCTGTCGTTCATGGCGATTCCTTCCCGTTCCTGCTGTGTTTACTGAACATAATCCGAAGTGTTCTGTGTTCTTTGTAACCTAGGCCGCATAGAAACACAAGTCGTGCAAGTATATGTTTTGTGGACACATGGGAAGTGGAGCAGGCCGCCCGGATTGGTACGGAGATCAAGGATCTTCGAGGCAAGAAGACGGGGCAGTGGCTCGCTGATCGCACGGCCGAGTTGGGCATGAAGATGACGCGGCAGACGATTACCGACCTCGAAAACGGCCGGCGGAGGTATGTGACTACCGCTGAGCTGGCGGTGTTGGCGGCCGCGTTGAACGTGGCGCCAATCAGGCTGATCTATCCGGGTCCGGACTACAACGCGCCTATCGAGGTTTTGCCGGGCGTCCAGGAACGCCAAATCGAGGCGGTGCAATGGTTTTCAGGCATTCGAGACCATGGCTTCACCGACTCAGCAGATGGTTCCCAATCCGCGGGGTTGCGTAATGAGTACCGCGAGAACATCCGCGAATTGCGTTTGTGGCGAGAACTTTTCGACGTCTACAAGAAAATCTCTTCGGTGGTGATACCACGGAATGCCTCCGCTGATGCACGCAAGGCGATAGAGGCTCGGTTGGACGCTTACAACGACCAGGTTCACTTATTGCGTGGCCAGCTTGGCCTGGAAGGCGTCGACGATGGCGGGTAGGCCGCCGTTGCGGATCGGTGAACATGGGAAGATCAGTCGGACTTCTCTTAGTGGGGGAGTGTGGTTGGCGCGGTGCCGTTTTCGTGACCCGGATGGGGTTACGCGCATTGTCGAGCGACGCGGTCCCGCTGAGGATCAGTACGGCAAACTGGCCGAAGACGTGCTGATTGAGGCTCTTGCCCAGCGGCGCGCGGCTGGGGCGAACGAGGTCACTCTCGACACGAAGATTATGGCTTTGGTGGATCAGCACATTGATCTCCTGGAAGAGGATGGCCGGGCGGTCAGGACGATCGACACCTACCGGTATTGCGCGAAGCTGTTGGGAAAGGTGATTGCCGGGGTTCGAGTGGGGGAGGCGACGCCGGCCAGGATCGACGCTGCGATCCGTTCGATGCGCCGAGCACACGGCGATGTGATGGCAGTGCAGTCCAAGACGATCCTGAAGGGTGGTCTACACCTCGCGGTGATGGCGAACGTGATCGGGTCGAATCCGGTGCGCGACGTGTCGCCGATGCGAGGCAAGGCGCGTCCAAAGGGCGCCAGCGCGTTGACTGCCGACGACCTGCGCGGCCTATTGGCGAAGCTACGGGTGTCTGAGGCGTGTCAGCGTCACGACCTGGTGGACCCGATCAGCCTGTTCGTGGCCACGGGGCTGCGGATATCGGAGCTGCTCGGGTTGCGCTGGGCCGACTTCGACGAGATGGCCGCGACGCTGACCGTCACAGGCAAGGTGATCAGGGCGGCCGGTAAGGGCTTGATGCGCATAGACGAGACCAAGACTGCGGCGGGCCGGCGCACGCTGCCGCTGCCGGGCTTCGCGGTGACGGTGTTATCCGCGCGCCGCGGGGTGGGGTTCCTCGGGCAGCAGCCGATGGTGTTCCCGTCGACCGCCGGCACGTGGCGCGACCCGGACAACTTCCGGGCGCGCTGGCGCGAGGTCCGGGAAGCGCTCGGTGTGCCCGATGCGACCAGTCACAGCTTCCGCAAGACGGTGGCCACTCTGATCGACGACGCCGGGTTGTCGGCCAGGATCGGCGCCGACCACCTGGGCCACACCCGGATCTCGATGACCCAGGACCGCTACATGGCCCGCGGGCGAGTCCATACAGCCGTGGCGGACATGTTTGTCAAGTTTCGGTACCCGCTTGACGGATGAGTTCCGGTAGGTGCGTTACAGGGCGTGGGCCTTGGTGGTTAAGGGCGTTTCCCGCGTCGGTGTGGTGGGTGCCGGTCAAGGGGCCGGGGTCAAGGCTCGGCCCTCGGGCCGACCGCGCAGCGGCGTGGCCTTGACCCCGGGACCCTCCGGTGCATCCTGGCGCGGCTTGCGGGGACGGCCATGCGGGGTGGCGAAGGCGCCGTGTTCCTTGGCCCGGTCATGGCGGATGGCATGGGTCCGCACGATCGCTCCCGCGCACGCGATCTGCACTGACTCCGCCACGATCGACACCTCGACTTGCTTTCCCCGCCACACCCTTCCGGCCCGATACATCGTCCCCGCGAACGAGACATCACCGTTGCTGTCGACCACCCGGGTCACCACGATCCCGCTGGTGACCGGCCGCGCCGTCCGCCGGCCCTGCCGGACCACTCCCGTCGTGTTGTCGGTCTTGCGGTGCTGCACGTGCGAGGCCACCAGCACGTCATGGTGATAGATCGACACCAGGTTGTCGGCCACCACCACCGACACCGGCTCTCCGGCCAGCACGATTGGTACCCGGTACCGAAAACCCGCCACACTGATCGACCCATGCCGATTCACCCAGCGGCGCACGCCGGCATCGCGCAGATCCACCGGCGCCCCCGGGTGCTGCCCCTCGGCTGGGACTGCCGCGACCGGCTCGACGACGCTGAGATCCGGACCGGCCGCCAACGCGAACCGGGCCGCCGGCGCCACCATCCCCAACGATTGATGCGGGCGCGCGGTGTTGTAGTACTGCACCCACCGGTCTATCGCGGCCTGCAAATCGGCGATGGCGTCGAACACCCCGTCCACCTCGGCGAAAATCTCCGCCCGCATCGTCTTGTGAAGGCGCTCAACCTTTCCCGTCGTCGTGGGTGAGCGCGGAGCGGTCAACAAATGCCCGATGCCGTTCTCCACACACCCGGTCAAAGAGCACCTCCGCACTGGAGCCACCTGGGCCGAACCGGCCGGTGAACACCTTGCCGTTGTCAGTCAGGATCTGCTCGGGCACCCCGTGGCGGCGCAGCGCCTCCAACAGCGCCGCACAGACCGGCCGTGCCGTCGCCCGCGCGACCACCTTCGCCGACACCACGAACCGGGAATTGTCGTCGATGCCGGTCACCACCTTGACCTCGATGCCATCGCGCAGATGCAGCCCGCCGACCACGTCCATCTGCCACAACTCCATCGGCTGGCCCCGCTCCCAGCGCTTGTAATCGCTGCGCCGCCGGCGACGCTTGGCCGGATCGATACGACCGTTGCGCACCAAAGCCCGATACACACTGGAACGACCCGGCACCACCGGCACACCGTCGCGCTGCAGCTCGTAGACGATGCGGGTCGGGCCCCACCGCGGATGGGCATCACGCAACGTCAACACCCGCGCCTCCACCTCGACTGGCATCTGATGCGGACACCGATGTGGACGCGAAGACCGGTCCTCCAAATTCAGCGCCGCACCCTCCTCGGCGTACCGGCGCAACCAGGCATGCACCGTCTGGCGCGACACCCCGAACCGACGGGCAACCGCGGTCACCGGCGCTCCGTCCAACACCTCCAGCACCGCCCGATACCGCATTTCGGACATCCGCAGCTCCTGCAACATGCCGGCCCCTTCCGCAGTCCACCCACGACCACGAAAGAACTCACCGCCACCAGCGGCAACACGCCGGGTGTAAACCACCTACCGGAACTACTGTCGCACACCTACCGAAACCGCGTCCCCAAACCGTCAAACAGCAACCGCAACCCAAACGTCAAGCATGAACCGGAATCGCACAACCGAGTTATCCCGGACTTGTGACATTCTGTGACACCGGAACGGGCTTTCGAACACCTTCGAACGACGTCCTTGCTGGTCAAGGTGGAGCCGATGACGGGAATCGAACCCGCGTATTCAGCTTGGGAAGCTGATGTTCTGCCATTGAACTACATCGGCGCTGTTGCCCCGAAAGGCTAGCACTCAGCACCGGGCGCGGTGTGCGGGATCCGCCTCACTCCATCACTCCCAGGCTGTAGAGGATCAGGAAGCCTGCGAAGAACATGATCGCCATCCACGCCCGCTCCTCGCCTTCATGGGCTTCGACGAGCAGTTCTTCCACGACCAGCCACAACAGCGCCGCCGCCGCAAACGCCAGCACGAGGGTCAGCACGGTACTTCCGGCGTTGGCGAGCACCAGCGCACCCAGCACGCCGCCCACGGCGGTCGCCAGGCTGACCCCGCCGGTGAGTGCGGCGGCGCGGGCCTTGGGTACTCCGGAGCGGGTCAGCCGCAGCGCCACCGACACCCCCAAAAACAGCACCTCGACGGTCAGCGCGATGGTGATGATGATTGCGGTGCGCCGGGAGACGGTCGCACCCGTCGCCACCAGCAGCCCGTCGATGAACAGGTCGACGGCGACCACGGCGAGAAAACCCACCGGCACTTGACCGCCCGCGCGGTCGTCGTCGTGGCCGTCCTCGTCCTCGCCGTGTGGTCCGTGGTCTTCGAACTGGCGGAATCCGACCAGCAGCGCGACACCCGCACTGAACCCGAGGATGATCAGCCACGGCGGCCCCCGCGCCCGCAGGTCCGGCAGCACCTCGGTGGCCACGGCGGCCATGACCACACCGGCCGCGAAATGCTGCACACCGCTGACCAGCGCCGCCGAAGGCGTGCGCACGACTGCCACAGCGCCACCGATAATTCCGGCGATCACCGGGAAGGCGACCAAAGCCGCCGCCGTTGTCAGGGTGCTCACGCCAAACCTCCCGGGGCCGATTGAGACGAACATACTCGGCTGCGCTCGATCGGCCGGTACCGGCGGAGGCCGGATGGCGCGCCGGCGTATACAGTGCTCGGCGGACCGGCCGACGGCACCGGCGCCTCGGCTCGTACGTTTCCGACGTGACGCACGCTGGCCTCGCGGGCCACCGTGACGACCCCGATATCCAGCAGACACGAGCGTTGCGGAACTCGACGGCATCGGGTCCCTCACGCAGGAGACACGATGGCCGTTTTAGACACCGGTGAACGCTCGCTGGAAGCGCGCACGATCCGCAAACTGGGCATTCGCATCGTGCCGTTCCTGATGGCCCTGTATTTCGTCAACTACCTGGACCGCACCAACCTCGGCATCGCCCGCGCCGACATCAGCGCGCACCTACAGCTCACAGCGACGATGTTCGGCCTGGCCTCGGGCATCTTTTTCATCGGCTATGTGCTGGTCGAGGTTCCGTCCAATCTCGCGCTGGATCGCTACGGCGCCCGACGCTGGCTGGCGCGGATCGCGGTGTCGTGGGGAATCGTGGTGGTGGCCACCGGCTTTGCACCCAACGCGACGACGCTGCTGGTGTTGCGGTTCCTGTTGGGGGTGGCCGAGGCGGGCCTGTTCCCGGGGGTCATCTACTACCTGAGTCGCTGGTTCCCGCGCGACTACCGGGCCCGGGTCGTCGCGCTGTTCATGATGGCCAGCCCGATCGCGGCAGCGCTCGGAACCCCGTTGGCGGCGTTGCTGATCCACCTCGGCAACGGGGTGTTCGGACTGGCGGGCTGGCAGTTCATGATGATCGCCGTCGGTGTCCCGGCGATCGTGTTGGGGTTCGCCTGTTGGTACTACCTGGTCGACCGGCCCGGTGACGCCGCATGGCTAGAGCCCGACGAACGGCAATGGCTCGTCGACACGCTGGCCGAGGAGGCGCGCCAGGTTGCCGGCGACTTTCACTTTCCGCTGCGCCGCGCGCTGACCAGCCCACGGATCTGGGCGCTGGCCCTGGTCTACTTCGGCATCGCCTACGGCCTCTACGCGCTGACGTTCTTCTTGCCGAGCATCATCTCGGGCTTCAAGAAGAGCTTCGGGATCGACTTCTCGATCGTGCAAGTAGGACTCATCGCGGCGGTCCCGTACACCTGTGCGGCCGTGGCCATGTACCTGTGGTCGCGGCACGCGGACGCCACCGGTGAGCACGTGTGGCATGTCGCCGTCCCGATGTTGCTTGGTGGGCTGGCCATTCCCGTCGCGCTGCACCTGCACACCCCGGTGCTGGTGATGGTGGCCGTGGCGATCACCGCGATGGGGGTGTTCGCTGCCATCCCCAGCTTCTGGGCGTTGCCGTCAAACTTCCTGACCGGCACCGCGGCGGCAGGCGCCATCGGGCTGATCAATTCGGTGGGCAACCTGGGCGGGTTCGCCGCGCCCGATCTGACCGGGGCGCTCGAGCAGGTGACCGGGACCGACAAGGCGGGCATGTGGGCGGTGGGCGCCATGATGCTGATGTCAGCCTTTGTGGTGGTCCTGCTGCGCGCCGTGCCGGGCTCCCCGACGGCTGCCGAGCGCCCGAATTGATGCCGTGGCGCCGAGCGCTGGCCGCAACGCGACCAACGGGAATCGCCAACACCACGTACAAATAGAGGCGACGAGGGAGGTCGATCGTGCACATCGTTCCGACACCGCAAGCGGCTGAGGCGATGGTGACCGCAATGCCGCCCGGCCCCTTCGTCATGCTCAACCTCTACCGCATCCGCGAGGTCGCCGATTACTCGGCGAACCCCGAGCTTGCGCCCCCGGCGCCGGTCAGCGGTCGTGAACTGTTCGAGCGCTACGCCGCCGGGATGGAGTCGGCGCTGGCGAAGGTCGGCGCCGAGCGGGTCTTTGTGGCCGACGCCGGCGGCTGCTTCATCGGCCCGCCCGAGGAGCGCTGGGACGTCATTCAATTTGTGCGGTATCCATCCCTGGAAGCCTTCATTGCGCTGATGTCCAGCGAACAGGTGCAGGCCGATCTTCCGCATCGGTTCGCGATGCTGGAGGATTCCAGGGTGATACCCATGGCCGAACGTCCGCTCGCTTAGTTTCGACCAGGAAGGAACACCACATGACCAAAGTGCTGGTTACCGGGTTCGGACCGTATGGCGTGACGCCGGACAATCCGGCCCAGTTCACCGCCGAGGCGCTGGACGGACGCACCATCGCCGGGGCGACGGTGGTCTCGCGGATTGTGCCCGGCGCCTATTTCGACTCGATCGCGGCGGCTGAGCAGGCCATCGCCGAGGTGGATCCGCAGCTGGTGATCATGCTGGGCGAATACCCGGGGCGCGCCATGCTGACCGTCGAGCGGTTGGCCCAGAACATCAACGATTGCGGGCGCTATGGCCTCGCCGACACCGCCGGCAAGGTGTTGGTGGGCGAGCCGACCGATCCGGACGGCCCGGTCGCCTACCACGCCACCGTCCCGGTCCACGAGATGGTGCTGGCGATGCGCGCGGCCGGGTTCCCGGCCGATGTCTCCGACGCGGCGGGCACCTTCGTGTGCAACCACCTCATGTACGGCGTGCTGCACCACATCGCCACGCAGAACCTGCCCATCCGCGCCGGCTGTGTCCATTTGCCCTGCCTGCCGATGGTCGCCGCCCTGGATCGCAACCTCGGTGTCCCGAGCATGTCGGTGGAGACCGCGGTCGCCGGACTGGTCGCCGGCATCGAGGCGGCCGTGCACCATTCGGCCGATACCCGCGAACCCGTCCCGTCACGTTTGCAGATCTGAGGGCACTAATCTCTTGGCGGGCAGACAATCCTGTTCGGCTGTGTCTTGTGACTCAAGAAATGCCGCGCTGAGCAGGATAAATGGCCCCGCGTCAAGTCGTGTGCCATTATCGTCTTGACAATTGGCAAACTGCGATCTATGCCACAGGATTATTAGCCAATCCGGTGTTTATTATTTCGTTATCGTGTCGTAATCTGCTTCCGTGGGTCGGCACGAGTTAGCCAGGAAGCGGCGCAAGCCGTCTTTTCTGCTGGCTGCAGTGGTAGCGCCCGCGGCCGCCTTCTTCGCGGTGGCAGGGGATATCGCTCCATCGTCCGCGCGTGATCGCATCGGCCAAATGGCCGTCGGTGATGGAGCGTGTTGTGTGGAGATTGTCGCGGCAACGCCCATCGAGTTGTCGTCGAAAATATCCAGCGGTGCGGTGGGGATGGGTTTTGCGGCTGGCCAGTTTGCCGCGGCATCGAGATTGCGGGTGGACAGGTCAGCGCGCCTGCTGCCGGTCGGGGTGGCACCGGAACGCGGGCTACAGGTCAAGACCATCCTGGCGGCGCGCAGCATCAGCGCGGTTTTCCCGGAGATTCACGAAATCGGTGGGGTGCGCCCCGATGCGTTGCGCTGGCATCCGAACGGATTGGCGCTCGACGTGATGATCCCCAACCCCGGCAGCTCTGAGGGGATAGCGCTGGGCAACGAGATCGTCGCCTACGTCTTGGCCAACGCCGAGCGCTTCGGGATGCAGGATGCGATTTGGCGTGGCGTCTACTACACGCCCACCGGTGCAACCAGAAGCCGCCTCGGTCACTATGACCACGTCCACGTCACCACCACTGGTGGCGGATACCCCACTGGCAAGGAAATCTACCTCCGCTGACTCGTCGCGCGGCGGCAGCGATCCGAGAGCAGATACGCTCATCGCGTGCTGCTCTCTGATCGAGACCTCAGAGCCGAAATTTCCGCCGGGCGGTTGGGTATCGACCCGTTCGATGACAGCCTGGTTCAGCCGTCCAGCGTCGACGTCCGGCTCGACTGCATGTTCCGGGTGTTCAACAACACCCGGTACACCCACATTGACCCGGCGCAGCGCCAGGACGAGTTGACCAGCGTGGTGGAGCCGACCAAGGGGGATCCGTTCGTGCTGCACCCGGGCGAGTTCGTGCTGGGTTCCACGCTGGAGATCTTCTCCCTGCCCGGTGACCTGGCCGGGCGGCTGGAGGGCAAGTCGTCGCTGGGCCGGCTGGGCTTGCTCACCCATTCCACTGCCGGCTTCATCGATCCCGGCTTCAGTGGGCACATCACGCTGGAGCTGTCCAACGTCGCCAACCTCCCGATCACGTTGTGGCCCGGCATGAAAATCGGCCAGCTGTGCATCTTGAAATTGACCAGTCCGTCCGAGCATCCCTACGGGAGTTCCGGAGTAGGGTCGAAATACCAGGGTCAGCGGGGGCCCACGCCGTCTCGTTCGTACCAGAACTTCATAAGGTCTACATAGCTGCGGCAGTACTGCCGCATAGCTTGCGCGATAAGGTTTAGTAGACCGTTGGCTTGGCTATCCAAGAGCCATTGCCGGGCCATCCGGAGCCATCCGCGCCGTGTTCTCCTCCGCAGCGACCGTGGTGGGTTGCAAGACCTTGGGAGGGGTTTTGGACGTTGTACTTGGGGTATCGATGGCAGCGGCTGACGTCCGGATGGCGTTGGTCGAAGGCGAAGACGGCGACGGCTTGATCGTCGAGGAAGACAGTTTCGACCTCGACCGCAATCCGGTCACGTCGAGCGCATCCGATCAGGTGGTCGCGGCGATTCTGGGCACCCGGGAGGGCGCGGCCGATGCCGGCTTGCGGTTGTCCTCTATCGGCGTGACATGGACCGACCCGGTTCAGGCCGCCGCCCTGCGCGATGCGCTGGCCTGGCACAAGCTCGAAAACGTCATGCTGGTCTCGGGTTTTCTGGCTGCGGCCGCCCTGGGGCAGGCGGTCGGCGGCGCCCTCAGCTATGCGCGGACCGCGGTGTTGTTCATCGAGCCCGATACGGCGACCCTGGCAGTCGTCGACACTGCGGACGGCTCGGTCAGCGAGGTGTGCCAGCAATTATTGGCCGAAGACGACGACGCGGCGGTGGCCGAGGTGGTCGCCATGGTGGCCGCGGCCGAGTCTCTGCCGGCGCGTCCGGACGGTGTCTATGTGGTCGGCACGGGTGTGGACGTCGCTATGATCAAGCCGGCACTGGATGCGGCGACGTCGCTGACGGTGAGCGTGTCCGAGGAACAGGAAATGGCGCTCGCCCGGGGCGCGGCGCTGGCTTGCGGCAATGCGCCCCTGTTTGCCGCCACCACCGCCGCCCTGGCATATGCGCAAGACCTCAATGATCCTGACCCGCTGGGGTAGAGCGAACTGGGCGACGAGCTCTCGACCGATCAGGAACCCGCCGGGCGCCGATCCGGGCTCTTGATCGGTAGCGGCCTGGCCGTGGTCGCCACCGCGGCGGTGGTGGCCCTGGAAGTCGCGCTGGCGATCGACATCCGCCCGACGGTCGCCCTATAGCCCAGACCCAACGAGAATCACCTGGTCGCCCCGCCTCCGCAGGCGGCCCCGCCGCCGCAAGTGGCCGCTCCCGAGCCGAAGATCGAGCTGCCGCGCCCCCGGGTGGCGCCGCGCGCGGCCAGCCCGCAACTACCGGCCCCGGCCGCGCCGGTGCAGAGGGCGCCGGAGGTGCCGGTGTTGCCCGCCCCCACCGCTCCCGAACCGGTGGTGGCCGTGCCGCCGCTGGTGCCCATCGTCGTGCCGCCCGTGCGGGTACCCAGCGGGGTCGACACCTTCCTGCGCCCCTCTGTCCCCAATATCCAAGCGCCGGTGCCACGTCAGCAGCCCAAGGTGCCCGCCCCCCGTGTTGAAGTTCCAGCCTCGCCCCCGCCGGTGGTGAGTCCGAATCCGCGCGGGCGCGGCGGTCTGAGGCTGCCCGGGCTGGGCCGGATCCCCAACCCCGGTCGTGGGCCCGCTGGCGGCAGCCTCGGTCCTGGCCGGCGCGGGCACTTCGGCGGCGGCGCTCCCGGCCGTAGCGGTCCGTCCGGCGGCGGCGGCCATGGGGGCCAGTTCGGCGGCGGCGGTCACGGCGGTGGGTTCGGCGGTGGCCGCGGTGGCGGTGGCCATGGTGGCGGGTTCGGAGGATTCGGTGGCGGCCACGGTGGTGGCGGCCACGGTGGAGGTTTCGGTGGGGGCCACGGTGGTGGTTTCGGTGGCGGGCACGGGGGACGTTGACAGCTAATTGTCTGTTCGACGGTTAGGCAATCCTTTTACTGCTGAAATGTGCTGACCCACGCCGATCCGGCAACCAAGGCTCCGGTATGCACCTCGGGAGGCGCGTAAAATCGGCGGCTACAGGGTTGGGGGACCCGCGTAGGCCCGCTGTATGCGATGGTCGAACAGGTATTGGGGGAGCTCTTGGACACCGTGCTCGGAGTATCTGTGGCACCGACGGCAGTGCGGTTGGTGCTGGTCGAGGGCGAAAACTGCGATGGCGCGCTGGTCGATGAAGACGCGTTCGATGTCAGCGGTGATGGCGACGCGGCAACCATCGGGGCCGCCGAACAGGTGATCTCGGCGATCCTGGGAACCAGGGAAGGCGCCTCCGAGGGCGGCTACCAGCTGACCTCAACCGGGGTGACCTGGAGAGACCCGGCCCAAGCCGCCGCCCTGCGCGACGTCATGGCCCGGCGCAAGATCGAAAACGTCGTGCTGGTCTCGGCGTTCCTGGCCGCCGCCGCGCTGGCTCACGCGGTGGGCAGCGAAACCAACTATGCGCAGACCGCGTTGCTGTTCATCGAACCCGAGGCCGCCACGCTGGCGGTTGTCGACAGCGCGGACGGCTCGGTTACCGACATTCATCGACTCTCACTGTTAGACGACGATGACACGGCCGTGGGCCAGTTGACGGAGTTGATTTCGCAGGCCGAGAGCCTGCCGACCCGTCCCGACGCGGTGTTTCTGGTGGGCTCGGGTATCGATCTGCCATTGATCAAGCCGACGCTCGAGGCGTCGACCACATTGCCGGTTACCGCGGCCGAGGAACCGGATACCGCGCTTGCCCGCGGTGCCGCGCTCGCGGCGGCGAGCAGCCCCCTGTTCGCGTCATCCACGGCGGCGCAGGCGTGGGCCCAGGATCCCGGCAGCGGGGTGCTCTACTCTCACGCGCCGTACGGGCTCGATGCCGCCTACTTCGACGATGTGTCGGACCAGTTGGGGACGGGCCAGCAGGCTCTGGCCTACAGCGCGGTGCCCGAAGAGCAGCATGAGCGAAGGCCGTTCGCGCTGCTGGCCAGCATCATGGGGTCAATCTTCATCATCGGTGTGGGTGCCTTGGCCGTGTCGTTGGCGGTCAGCATCCGCTCCGAACCCGGCACCCGCCCCGATCCCGGCCAGAGCGTCGTCACACACCTGCCCGCGCCGGCGCACGCGGCCCCGGCCCCTCAGCCCCGGGCCCCGGCACCGCAGGCTCCGGCGCCCCAAGCCCAAGCTCCGGCGCCCCAGGCCCAGGTTCCAGCCCCAGCCCCGGCGCCCCAAGCCCCCGCCCCGCGGGCGCCGGCGCCGCAAGCCCCGGCCCCCCAGGCGCAGGTTCCGGCTCCGGCTCCTAAGGCCCCGGCGCCGGTGCCGGTACCGGTTGCCCAAGCGCCAGTGCCCGTGCCGCAGGCTCCCGCGCCGATTCCGGTTCCGGTGCCTCAGGCTCCCGCACCCGCGCCGGAGGCTCCGGTGCCCATTCCGGTGCCCATTCAGATCCCGCTTCCCCAGATCTTTGGTCCCGGTGGCGGCGGCGGGTTCCCCGGCGGTGACGATGACCGGGGCGGACGTGGTGGTGGACGCGGCGGCCGGCACGGCGGCGGTCACGGCGGTGGGCACGGGCGCGGCGGGTTCAACATCCCGTTTATCCCGGGTATCTGATCTTGCCGGGTAGCTGTCATCTGCCGTTCAGCGTCGCGATGCAGTTCGCTCATCGCAGTCGCCTACACACGGTGTTATGCGATGCACCGTCTTTGGCACCGGCTATCTAGGCGCCACCCACGCCGTTGGAATGGCGCAACTTGGGCACGAGGTTGTCGGGGTCGACATTGATCCGGGCAAGGTGGCCAAGCTGGCCGGGGGCGATATCCCCTTCTACGAGCCGGGTCTGCGAAAGCTGTTGAGGGACAACCTTGCTGCTGGACGTCTGCACTTCACGACCGACTACGACATGGCCGCCGAGTTCGCCGATGTGCACTTTCTGGGTGTTGGCACACCCCAGAAAAGGGGGGAATACGGCGCCGACTTGCGGCACATTCACGCCGTCATCGATACCCTGGTGCCGCTGCTGACCAGAACGTCGGTGCTCATTGGCAAATCGACGGTTCCGGTGGGAACGGCGGCCGAGTTGGCCCGGCGGGCGGCCGGGCTGGCAGTGGCCGGCGTTGGCGTGGAGATCGCCTGGAACCCGGAGTTTCTGCGCGAAGGTTTCGCGGTCCGCGATACGCTGCTTCCGGATCGGATTGTGCTTGGTGTGCAGGAGGATTCGATCCTGGCCGAGCAGTTCGTCCGAGAACTGTACGGACCGTTGCTGGAGGCCGGGGTGCCCTTCTTGTTGACCGATCTGCAGACCGCGGAGTTGGTCAAGGTCTCCGCCAATGCCTTTCTGGCTACCAAGATTTCGTTCATCAACGCGATCTCGGAGGTATGCGAGGCCGCCGGTGCCGACGTCAGTCTGCTGGCCGACGCCCTCGGCTATGACACCCGCATCGGCCGCCAATGTCTCAATGCGGGTTTGGGATTCGGTGGCGGCTGCTTGCCCAAAGATATCCGCGCGTTCATGGCCCGCGCCGGTGAGCTCGGTGCCAACCAGGCGCTGACCTTCCTGCGTGAGGTCGACAGCATCAACATGCGGCGGCGTACCCGGATGGTGGAACTGGCCACCACCGCGTGTGGCGGTTCGCTGCTGGGAGCCAACCTCGCGGTGCTTGGCGCGGCGTTCAAACCCGAATCCGACGACGTTCGAGATTCTCCCGCGCTCAACGTCGCCGGACAGCTACAGCTCAACGGTGCGGCGGTCAATGTCTATGACCCCAAGGCCCTGGATAACGCGAACCGACTGTTTCCCACGCTGAACTACGCGGTCTCGGTTGCCGAGGCCTGCGAGCGAGCCGACGCCGTGTTGATACTCACCGAATGGCAGGAGTTCGTCGACCTCGACCCCGACGATCTGGCCGACCGGGTGCGGGCCCGCGTCATTGTCGACGGCCGCAACTGCCTTGATGTCTCCCGCTGGGAGCGGGCCGGCTGGCGGGTGTTCCGGCTGGGGGCGCGGATTCGGGCGGCGTCCTAGTCGGCCGCGTCCGTCGGCGAATGCGGGCTGCGGGCAACCGGCACGAGTAGCGTTACCGGGGTGGACCAGGTGGCGGCATACCTTGACCAGACTCGTGCTTTCGGCGAACTCATCGGCAACAATGACCAATCCACGCCAGTGCCCAGCTGCCCGGGATGGAACCTCGGGCAGCTGTTCCGTCATGTCGGACGCGGCGACCGGTGGGCGGCCCAGATCGTGCGCGACCGGCTGGACAGTTTTCTGGATCCCCGCAGTGTGGCAGGCGGAAAGCCGCCGGCAGCTGTGGACGACGCGATCGCCTGGCTGCAAGACGGCGCGCAGCTGATGGTCGACGCCGTCGAGCAGGCGGGCGCGGAAACGCCGGTGTGGACATTTCTTGGGCCGCGCCCGGCGCACTGGTGGGTTAGGCGCCGGCTGCACGAGGTGGTGGTGCATCGGGCTGACGCCGCCATCGCGCTCGGCCAGCAATTCGTCCTGGAACCCGAGATCGCGGCCGACGGCATCAGCGAGTTTCTGGAACGCATTGCGGTCCAGGCGGGACGCGACGGCGCGCCGCTGCCGATCGAGGACGGCGACACCGTGCATCTGCACGCCACCGATCCCGGTCTCGGTGACGTCGGGGAATGGACCGCCGCCGTCGAGGACGGCCACATCACCTGGTCGCATGAGCACGGCAAAGGCACCGTGGCCGTGCGCGGCGGCGCCGCGGAGCTTCTGCTGGCGACGACGCGGCGGGTCTCGGTGCCCGACACCGGGATCGAGGTGTTCGGAGACCAGGCCGTATGGCAGAAATGGCTGGAGCGCACGCCTCTTTAGCGTGCGGGCTAGGCGAACACGGTAATTTGCAGGCCATGACCACATCGGAGATTGCCTCCGTGCTGGCCTGGAGCGACGCACTCAACGCCGCTGACATTGACACCCTGGTGGCCCTGTCCAGCGACGATATCGACATCGGCGACGTGCACGGAGCAGCCCAGGGCCACGAGGCGCTGCGGCGCTGGGCCAGCTCGCTGCAGACGACCGCCGAGATGGGCCGCATGTACGTGCACGACGGTGTTGTGGTGGTCGAGCAACGGATCATCGGCCGCGACGACCCCGACAGCGTCGTGAACGCCGCCTCGGCATTCCGGGTGGTCCGCGATCACGTCACCTCGGTTTTCCGCCATGACGACTTGGTGTCGGCGCTGGCGGCCACCGAACTCACCGAGGCTGACCTGGTCGATTGAGTTCGACGAAAGGCAACTAGGAGCCACTCATGCGCGGGATCATCTTGGCCGGCGGTTCGGGCACCCGCCTGTACCCGATCACCATGGGCATCAGCAAGCAGCTGTTGCCGGTCTATGACAAGCCAATGATCTACTACCCGCTGACCACCCTGATGATGGCCGGAATCCGCGACATCCAGCTGATCACCACCCCCCATGACGCTGCCGGGTTTCACCGCCTACTGGGCGACGGAACGCATTTCGGCGTGAACATCACCTATGCAACCCAGGATCAGCCCGATGGTCTGGCCCAGGCATTCGTCATCGGCGCTGACCACATCGGCACCGACTCGGTGGCATTGGTGTTGGGGGACAACATCTTTTATGGCCCGGGTTTGGGCACCAGCCTGCGCCGATTCCAAGACATCAGTGGCGGAACGATTTTCGCGTACTGGGTGGCAAACCCAACTGCCTACGGTGTTGTCGAGTTCAGCGCCGACGGGACCGCGCTCTCCCTGGAGGAAAAACCGGCCACCCCGAAGTCGCACTATGCGGTGCCAGGCTTGTATTTCTACGACAACGACGTGATCGAGATCGCGCGGGGCTTGAAGAAATCCGCGCGCGGCGAGTATGAGATCACCGAGGTGAACCAGGCCTATCTGAACCACGGCCGGCTCAACGTCGAGATGCTGGCCCGCGGAACGGCTTGGCTGGATACCGGCACGTTCGACTCGTTGCTAGACGCCGCCGATTTCGTCCGGACGCTGGAGCGGCGGCAGGGACTCAAAGTGAGTGTTCCCGAGGAAGTGGCGTGGCGGTTGGGCTGGATTGACGACGAACAACTGATGCGGCGCGCACGCAGCCTGGTCAAGTCCGGGTACGGCAGCTACTTGCTGGAGTTGTTGGAAAGGAACTGATTTCAGCGCCAATCTGGTGCTCGAAGGCTCGTACTATCAGGTATTCCCGATCGTGCCGATCAACAGCCCGCCGTTGCCCGGAAGGCCCGGGGTGCCGGCGCCCGATAGCCCGACGTCGCCGCTGTTTCCGCCATTTCCGATCAGCACGGCATCGCCGCCGTTTCCGCCGTTTCCGCCGGAGAAGCCGCCGTTCGGGCCGGGCGCCCCGCCCGCGCCGCCGGCCCCGCCGTTTCCGATCAGCCCGGCCCTACCACCGCCACCGCCGTTGCCGCCGTCACCGGCGGAACTGGGGCCGACGAAGCCGGCTCCGCCGGTGCCGCCGCCACCACCGTTACCGAATAGCGTGCCGCCGGTACCGCCCTGGCCGCCATTGCCGCCGGTGGCGTTCATGAGGATGTTGCTGGTGTAGGCGGCCCCGCCGACGCCGCCGGTACCCCCGAAGATGCCGGTGGTGCCGCCGTCGCCGCCGTCGCCGCCCTGGGTAGCGCCGAACCCGCCGACGCCGCCACCACCGCCGTTGCCGAGCAGGGTGCCGGCCGCGCCGCCGTTGCCGCCGACCCCGCCAGGCCCGACGCTGGCCAGACCGCCGGTACCGCCGATCCCGCCGTTGCCGAAGAGGCCGCCGGCGCCACCGTCTCCGCCGGCGCCACCCCCGGTCAATCCGGTGCTGGCGATGCCGCCCTGGCCCCCGGCGCCGCCGATGCCGAATAGTGCGCCGCCGGCACCCCCGGCGCCGCCGGCCCCTCCGTCGATTCCGGATCCACCGGTACCGCCGATGCCGCCCTGGCCCCACAAGAGTCCGCCGGCCCCACCCGCGCCGCCGGCCGCACCGGTGCCCACCGTTGAAGCCCCGCCGGCACCGCCCGCGCCGCCATTACCGAACAGTCCGGCCGCGCCGCCGGTGCCGCCCTGCTGTTCCAACCCTCCGGACCCGCCCGCCCCGCCGTCGCCGAGTAACCAGCCGGCGGCGCCTCCGTTGGCGCCGGTGCCTGCCGCCCCGTTGGCGCCGTTGCCGATCAGTGGGCGCCCGGTCAGCGTCAGGACGGGCTGGTTGATGAGGTCCAGCGCGGTCTGCGCGACGTTGCTTGCTTCAGCTGTCGCGTACGAGCCGGCGCCGGCCTGCATTGCCTGCACAAATTGGGAATGAAACTGGGCGGCCTGGGCGCTGAGCGACTGATAGGCCTGTCCGTAGGAGCTGAACAACGTCGCAACGGCCGCCGACACATCGTCGGCGCCGGCCGCCAGTACCGCGGTGGTCGGGGTGGCCGCGGCCGCGCCGGCCTCGCCGAGCGTCGACCCGATCCCGGCGATGTCCGCTGCTGCCGCCGTCAATGTCTCCGGTGCCACGAACAGAAACGCCATGTGATCCCTCCCATTTCAGCTCAGTGCGTGACACACAGCGGGGGGACCGCCCGGTCACTAACGACTGGATAGAAGCGCATCGTATGCTGGCAGCGGCACCACGTAGTGGTCTTTCGCGAACATTATTCAAGCGCGTAACGCGACCACTCGTGGCGACATTTTGCTGCCGCTGAATGCGGGCGATCAGGGTGTCAGCCCCGCCATTCCGTCCTCGCCGATGAGCAGTCCGCCGATGCCGGCGGCGCCGGCGATACCCGGGCCCACCCCGCCGGAACCGGCGTTGCCGCCGTTGCCGCCATTGCCGATCAGCACGGCGTCACCGCCCTTACCGCCGGAACCCCCGGTGCCGAATCCCGAGTTGTTGTTTCCGCCGGCGCCGCCGTCACCGCCCTGACCAACTAGGGCGTGTCTGCTTAATGTGAATGGTGTTTTGGCTGATGCTGTTTGGGTGATGCGGACGCATGCGATTTCTGATGATTTGTGGTCGCTGATCGTGGCGGTGTTGCCTGCGGGGCGGCGGCGTGGCCGGCCGTGGAACGATCATCGACATACTCTGGAGGGCATTATCTGGCGTTACCGTACGGGATCTCCGTGGCGTGACCTGCCCGAGCACTTCGGTCCCTGGCAATCGGTGGCCGAGAGGCATCTACGCTGGTCGGTCGATGGCATCTACGCGCGGATCTTCGCGGCGATCGCCTCTGACCTCGACGCCGAGGACGCCGACCTGGGCGCACTGTTGTCGGTCGATTCGACCAGTGTGCGCGCCCACCAACACGCAGCCGGAGCGCGCCCCGGGCGCCGCACAGGGGGATCTGTCGAATTACAAGAAATATCTCGATGAGCCCGATGACCACGCCATTGGGCATTCCCGCGGCGGGCTGACTACCAAGATCCACGCCTTGACCGACCAGCTGTGCAGTCCGGTCACCCTGGCACTGTCGGCCGGTCAAGCCGGTGATAATCCGATGCTTTGGCCATTGCTGGCCGCCCGGTGCAGCAACTCATACGCCCCGTTTCACCTGCTGGCGGACAAGGCGTACTCCCATGACTCGACGCGGGCACAGCTGCGCCGGCTCAAGATCGCCCATACCATCCCCGAGCGCAGCGACCAGATCACCCGCCGCAAAGCCAAAGGCCGCAACAGAGGACGGCCTCCGGGGTTCTCAGGCCGAATCTACAAGCACCGTAACACCGTCGAGCGAAGCTTCAACCGGCTTAAACACTGGCGCGCGGCCGCCACCCGCTACGACAAATACGCCCTGACCTACCTCGGCGGTGTCACCCTGGCCGCCATCATCACCTACCACCGCGTCCGCAATTAGCAGACAGGACCTAGACCCATCGTTGCTGCTGGGCGCGGCCGATTGGGCAAATTCGCAAGTATTAATGCGGCACGCACAAGATTCCTCGCGATCGCGCCGCCCCGGCCGAGGAATGCGAGGGCCGTGTCGGGAGCGGATTCAAGCCGGTCGTGTCCTCGGTTCTGACCTGCGCCGCGAGGTTTCTGCTGCGAGTTTGCTGTGTCATTTCGCAAAAGAACCTGTGTGGTCAAAACTCTGAGTTTGCCGGGGTTACCCTCTGCTGATTCCGAGCGCGATTCACCAGTAGTCGACGGCTAATCGGTTGGGAGACTTGCGATGTCGTATGTGGTGGCAATACTGGACATGCTGGCATCGGCGGCCGCCGATGTGGCGGGCATCGGCTGATCGGTCGGCGCGGCCAACGCCGCGGCCGTGGGGGCGACGACCGGGGTGATGGCCGCTGCCGATGATGAGGTGTCGGTCGCGATTGCGGCGTTGTTTTCCGGCCATGGCCAGGCTTACCAGGCGATCAGTGCCCAGGCGGCGGCGTTTCACGACCAGTTTCTGCGGGCCTTGACCGGAGCGGGCGGCGCCTACGCGGCCGCCGAAGCGGCCAATGCTTCACCGTTGCAGGCCGCGGAGCAGCAGGTGCTGGCGGTGATCAACGCACCCACCAACGCGTTGTTGGGGCGTCCGTTGATCGGCAATGGCACCGATGGACTGGCGGGAACCGGAGCCGCCGGTGGTGCCGGGGGGCTCTTGTGGGGCAACGGCGGCAACGGCGGATCCGGCGCGGCTGGCCAGGCCGGCGGGGCCGGGGGAGCGGCCGGCCTGATCGGCACCGGGGGTGCTGGGGGTATGGGTGGGGCCGGCAGCGGGGCCGGCGGGATGGGCGGCAGCGGCGGCTGGTTGTTGGGCAACGGCGGGGCCTGCGGGGCCGGTGGAGTCGGCGGCGCAGGTGTGAGCGGTGGAGTCGGCGGAACCGGTGGCAACGCGGTGCTGTTCGGCAACGGCGGGGCAGGGGGCATGGGTGGGGCCGGCGCGGACGGCGCCGTGGGCGCCGCCGGTACCGCGGGGACCTCGACTTCGGCGGGCGGTGTTGGTGGTGTCGGTGGTGACGGGGGCAATGCCGGCAACGGCGGGGCCGGCGGCAACGGCGGCGCTGGCGGGGCCGGTGGGACCGGCGGGGCTGGCGGCGCAGGCTGGGACGCCACCGCCGCCGGAGTGCTTGCGGCCACCGGAGGCGACGGCGGCGACAGCGGTGGCGGGGGCGCTGGCGGTAACGGGGGCGCGGGCGGGGCCGGCGGGCATGGGTCGGCCTTGTTTGGCGCGGCCGGCGCGAACGGCAACGGCGGGGCCGGTGGCGCCGGCGGAAACCCGGGGGCGCCCGGCAACGGTGGTACCGGTGGGGTCGGCCCCGACGCGGCCACCTCCGGGGGCATGGGCGGCACCGGTGGTGACCCCGGCGCGGTCGGCGGTGGCGGCAACGGCGGCGCGGCCGGTGGCGCGGGTGCGGTCGCCGGTGCCAGCGGTGCCGCCGGCACCATCATCGCCGGCAACGGAGGAAATGGCGGTGCCGGCGGGGCCGGCTATGCCGCCGATGGTCCTGCCGGCCCCGCCATCGGCAACGGTGGCGACGGCGGGCACGGTGGCGCGGGCGGCTTCTACGGCAACGGTGGTGCTGGCGGGGCCGGTGGTAACTCCGCACCCGGCGGCGGGAACGGCGGCAATGGCGGCACCGGCGGTGACAGTGGTGCGATGGGCAGCAGCGGCGGTCGGGGCGGCGATCGCGGCGTCGGCACCAACGGCGGGGCCGGTGGCGGCGGCGGCAACGCAATTAGCTACGGAACCGCAAACGCCACCGGTGGCGCGGGTGGCGATGGCGGCGCCGGTAGCAGGGGTACCGGGGGCACTGGCGGTGCCGGGGGTGGGGGCGGCGCCGCGCAGATCCTCAATGGCGCCTCGGCCGCTACTGCCACGGGCGGTGCCGGGGGTGCCGGTGGCGACGGGAACGATGGCGGCAACGCCGGTGTGGGCGGTGCTGCGTCGACTAGGGGGACTGGAAACGTCACCGGCGTCACCGGCGGCACCGGCGGCGATGGCGGCACTGGCAGCACCGGCAGCGGCGGTTCCGGCGGTGACGGCGGGAACGTCGAAGTCAATAACGACGCTTCTACGGTTTCCTTTGTCGGCGGCGCCGGTGGCCACGGTGGGGACGGCGCCACGGACGGCGGCGCCGGTGGGGATGGCGGCAGGACCACTATCGATGGCGCTGGCTCCAGGGCCACCGCCACCGGCGGCACAGGAGGGGACGGCGGCAACGGCGGTACCGGCCACGGTGGGGGTGGCGGTTCCGGCGGCACCGCTATCAACTACGGAGCCGGCGACGCCTTCGGTGGCGCCGCCGGGAAGGGCGGCACCGGTGTCGTCGGCGGCAACGGCGGCTCGGGCGGTGCTGCGTACAACTACGGAACCGGAAACGCCACCGGAGCCGACGGCGCGGCCGGCACCGACGGCACTACCGGAGCCGGCGGGTCCGGCGGGTCCGGCGGCGCTGCAAGCGTCCTCAACAGCGCCTCGACCGCCACTGCCACCAGCAGCAGCGGCGGTGCCGGTGGCGACGGTACCGACGGCGGAAACGGGGGGTCGGGCGGTTTTGCCTTCACCTTCGGGACCGGAAAGATCATCGCCGGCGTTGGCGGTGATGGTGGCACCGGCAGCACCGGAGTCGGTGGGATCGGCGGTTCGGGTGGCGGCGCGGACATCAACAACGGCGCCTCCACGGTTATCCCGCAGGGCGGTGCCGGCGGTCACGGCGGCGATGGCGCCACCGATGGCGGTGCCGGCGGTGCCGGTGGATTCACGGAAATCGACAGCAGCGCCTCAGTGCTCGCCGCCACCGGCGTCGGGGGGAGCGGCGGTGCCGGCGGTGCCGCATACACCCTTAATGGCGCCTCAACTGCCACGGCCACCGGCGGCGTCGGCGGGAACGGCGGCGACGGTGGCACAGCCAACGGTTCCAACGGCGGAAACGGCGGCGCCGGCGGTTATGCCTCGACCACGGGAACCGGAACCGCTAGTGCCGGCAATGGTGGTCGCGGGGGCGACGGTACGGCAACCTTCGCCACCGGCGGCACCGGCGGGGTTGGCGGTAATGCCCACGCGCCCGTGGGCAGTCCCATCCCCGGCGTCGGTGGCAAAGGCGGTGACCCCGGACCCGGGGGTAAGCTCGGCCCGAACGGCGCGGACGGCACCGTCGTATAGCCGGCAGTGCGCCACCGGCGGTGCAAGACGGGGTCGACACCGGCGGATGGGCCGAATCGACGACGAGCGGGGGGGTGCCGCAACTCCGGATTCGGTGCTACTGCCGGTAGCTGACCAGGAAGTTGCCCAGGCGCTCGATGGCCGCTGCCAGATCACGCGACCACGGCAAGGTCACCAGGCGCAGGTGATCCGGCTCCGGCCAATTGAACCCGGTCCCCTGGGTGACCAGGATCTTCTCGGACAGCAGGAGATCGAGCACGAGTTGTTCGTCGTCGGCGATGTCGTAGACCTCCGGGTCCAGCCGGGGAAACGCATACAGCGCACCCTTGGGCTTGACGCAGGACACCCCGGGAATTCCGTTGAGCTTGGACCAGGCGACGTCACGCTGTTCGAGCAGACGACCGCCGGGGAGCACCAGATCATCGATGCTTTGGTGGCCGCCCAGGGCGACCTGGATCGCATGCTGGGCCGGGACGTTCGGGCACAAGCGCATGTTGGCCAACAGGCTGATTCCCTCGATGAAGCTGCTGGCGTGCTCCTTGGGACCGGTGATCGCCAGCCAGCCCGCCCGGTATCCGGCAACGCGGTAGGCCTTGGACAGGCCATTGAAGGTCAGGCACAGCATGTCCGGGGCGAGCGTGGCCACGCTGATGTGCTTGGCGTCGTCGTAGAGGATCTTGTCGTAGATCTCGTCGGCGAGCAGCAACAGTTCATGCTTGCGGGCCAGCTCCACCATCTGGGTGAGGATTTCGTGGCTATAGACCGCGCCGGTGGGGTTGTTGGGGTTGATGATCACCAGCGCCTTGGTGCGCTCGGTGATCTTGGACTCCAGATCGGCGATGTCGGGCTGCCAGTCCTGTGTCTCGTCGCATAGGTAATGCACCGGAGTGCCGCCGGCCAACGAGGTCGACGCCGTCCACAGGGGATAGTCGGGTGCGGGAATCAGCACCTGATCGCCGTTGTCGAGCAAGGCCTGCAGCGTCATGGTGATCAGCTCGGAGACACCGTTGCCCAGGTAGACATCGTCGACGTCGAATCGGGGAAAGTCGTCGACGAGCTCGTAGCGGGTGACCACGGCACGTCGGGCCGGCAGGATCCCTTGCGAGTCGGAGTACCCCTGCGCATAGGGCAGCGCCTGGATCATGTCGCGCATGATCACGTCCGGCGCCTCGAAGCCAAACGGCGCGGGGTTGCCGATGTTGAGCTTGAGGATCCGATGCCCTTCGGTCTCCAGCCGCGCGGCCTGCTGGTGCACCGGACCGCGGATTTCGTACAGGACGTCCTGAAGCTTGGACGACTGCGCGAAGGAACGCTGGCGCTGGTTGCTGGAGGCGTGCCAGGGCAGCTGGTGAGTGGTCACGTCAACCATGGTCTCATCGCTGTCTACTGATATTTGCTGACAGGTGTCAAGCCACGGTCAGCGCTTGCCCGGCGGACGCGCGCCCCGTGCCATGCCCAGACCCTTGACCGGGGCGGCCGGCGCCGCAGCTGGAGTCGGTTCCCCATCCTGCTTGCTGGCCGGCTCGGGTTCCGGTGTTGCCTCGGGCTCCGGCTGGGCGGGGGCCGCCGCGGCGGGCGCTTCCGCCTGCGCGGGTGCCTTCTTCGCCCCCGGACGCTTGGCGCCGGTGGCGATTCCCAGGCCTTTGACCGGGGCGGCGGGTGCGGCAGGTTCCGCGGGCGCGGCCGCGGCCTCGGGAGCCGGTGCCGTCGCGGCCGCTTCCGGTGCCGCAGCAGCTGGTGGCGCTGCCTTCTTGGCCCCAGGTCGCTTCGCGCCCGAGGCCATACCCAACCCCTTGACCGGTGCGGCCGCCTCGGCCGGCTTGGTTTCGCCGGTGGGCGCGGCCGCCTTCTTGGCGCCGGGTTTCTTGGCGCCCGCGGCCATACCAAGGCCCTTGGCCGGTGCGGCCGGGGCCTCAGCTGCCGCGGTTTCGGCTGCTGGCGCCGGAGCCGCCTTCTTGGCGTCCGGTCGTTTCGCGCCACCCGCCATGCCCAGCCCCTTGGCCGGTGCGGCCGGGCTGGCCGCTGTGGCGGCGGCCGGGGCCTCCGCAGCTTTCGCGGGTGCCTCGGCTGGCGCCGGGGCGGGCGCGGCCGGGGCGGCGGCCTTAGGCGCAGCTTTCGCCCGCTTTTCGGCTTCCTTTGCGGCCGTGCCTTTCTCCGGCAGCGTTGCCTTTTCGCGGTCGAGCGAGCCGAGCAGCACCTGGGCCACGTCGAGTACCTCGACACCGGAACGGCCCGCTTCTTCCTGCCGGTCGTTGACACCGTCGGTCACCATCACCCGGCAGAACGGGCACGCGGTGGCGATGGTGGAAGCGTTGGTGGCCAGCGCCTCGTCGACGCGTTCGTGGTTGATCCGCTTGCCGATGTGTTCTTCCATCCACATGCGGGCCCCGCCGGCGCCACAGCAGAAGCTGCGCTCGGCGTGGCGTGGCATCTCGGCAAGGTTGGCCCCGGCGGCGCCGATCAGCTCACGCGGCGCCTCGTAGACCTTGTTGTGCCGACCCAGGTAGCACGGGTCGTGATAGGTGACATCTTGGGAAACCGGGGTGACCGGGACCAACTTCTTGTCGCGGATCAGCCGGTTGAGCAGCTGGGTGTGGTGCAGCACGCTGTAGTTGCTGCCCAGCTGCCGGTATTCCTTGCCCAGGGTGTTGAAGCAGTGCGGGCAGGTGACGACGACCTTGCGGTCGACGGTCTCCACGCCTTCGAAGACGCCGTCTAGGGTCTCGATGGCTTGCTGGGCCAGCTGCTGGAACAGGAACTCGTTGCCGGACCGGCGGGCGGAGTCACCGTTGCAGGTCTCCCCGGCGCCCAGCACCATGAACTTCACACCCGCGGTGGCGAGCAACTCGGCGACGGCCTTGGTGGTCTTCTTGGCCTTGTCGTCGTAGGCGCCGGCGCAACCCACCCAAAACAGGTACTCGTAGCCGTCGAAGCTATCCACGTCCTCGCCGTAGACCGGGACATCGAAGTCGACTTCGTCGATCCAGTTGGTCCGGTCCGAAGCGTTCTGGCCCCACGGATTGCCCTTGTTCTCCAGGTTCTTGAACAGCACCGACAGCTCGGAGGGGAACTCCGACTCCATCATCACCTGGTAGCGGCGCATATCGACGATGTGATCGATGTGCTCGATGTCCACCGGGCATTGTTCGACGCAGGCGCCGCAGCTCACGCAGGACCACAACACGTCGGGATCGATGACACCACCCTGTTCGGCGGTACCGACCAGCGGGCGCGCGGCCTGCTCGGGACCGTCTCCGGGCACCCGGCCGAAGCCGGATTCGGGCACGTGGTGGCCTTCTTCGGCGGCGGTCTCGAGGTCAAGACCCTCGAGCGGATCCGCGGTCTTCTCACCCAGGATGTAAGGCGCCTTGGCCATCCAGTGGTCGCGCAGGTCCATGATGACCAGCTTGGGCGACAACGGCTTGCCGGTATTCCAGGCCGGACACTGCGACTGGCAGCGCCCGCACTCGGTGCAGGTCGCGAAGTCGAGCATGCCCTTCCAGGTGAAGTCCTCGATCTTGCCGCGGCCGAAAATGGCGTCGTCGGGCGGGTTCTCGAAGTCGACCGGCTTGCCGTCGGCTTCCACCGGCAGCAGCGGACCCAGCCCGTCGGGCAGCCGCTTGAAGGTGACGTTGATCGGAGCCAAGAAGATGTGCAGGTGCTTGGAGTGCAGCACGATGATCAAGAACGCGAGCATGACCGCGATGTGCGCCAACAGCGCCGTGGTTTCGATGATCTCGTTGGCGGGCTGACCAAGCGGGCGCAGGATCGCCCCGAACAGCTGGGACAGGAATGCGCCCTTGCCGTAAGGAAGCGTTTCGTTGTTGACCGCTGAGCCCCGGACCAAGACGTAAGTCCAGATGACGTTGAAGATCATGAACAGAACGAGCCACGCACCGCTGTTGTGCGAGCCATAGAACCGCGACGCCCTACCGATCTCGCGCGGGTTCCGCTTGATCCGGATGATGGCGAAGGTAGCGATGCCCAGGAACACCGCGGTGGCGAAGAAGTCCTGCAGGAAGCCCAGCGCGTCCCAGTGGCCGATCACCGGGATGGAGAAGTTCTCCACGAACAGGAACCCGTAGGCCTCGATGTAGACCGTGAGCAGGATGAAGAAGCCCCACATGGTGAAGAAGTGCGCGATGCCGGGGATCGACCATCTCAGAAGCCGCCGCTGACCGAACACCTCGGCGATCTGCGTCCAGATCCGGGCGCCGATGTCATCGGTACGTCCCGAGGCTGGTTGCCCAGACATGATCAGCTTGTACAGCCACCAGACCCGACGCAAAGCGAGCACGACCACGACCGCGGTCATGCCCATTCCAACTGTCAGTCTGATGAGCATCTGCGTGGTCACCGAAGTACTCTCCAATGCATTTCAGTGTGCTTACTGGCAGCTCAACCTGCTCATACTGACATCTTTGCCTAATTCGCCGCGAGAAAGGCTGTCCTAACCTAGGCTCGCTCGCTTTAGGACATTTTTGTCTCAGCCCGGTGCCGTCAACATCGCCCGCAGCATCGACAACATCTCCGAGCGAGAGCCCGCGCCGAGGCGACGACGGATCCGCGCGACGTGGTGTTCAACCGTCTTCGCGGAGATGAACAGCTGGGCGCCGATGTCGCGGTAAGGCATGCCCAACAGCAGTAGCTCGGCGACTTCGCGTTCCCGATCGGATATGGGGGATCCGGCCGCTGGCCGGCGGGGTGCGGGCGCCGCACCGGCGACCGGTTCCGCATCGGTGGGATCGTCAAAGCCGCTGGCCAGCTTCAGGTCTCGAGCCAGTTGCAACATGGCTCCAGAGACCCGGGCATCGGGCGTCTGCAGGGCGGCTTGACCGGCCAGCCTGGTCGCGTCAGACGTCAGTCCCACCCCCGACAATGACCGGGCGGCGACGGTGACCTCCTCGACATCCACCTGGTCGGCCAGCACCCGCAGCCACGTCCGTCCGGCGACCGACAGGGCATGCGCCAGAGCGTTCCCGGCAGCGGCCGCGCCAAGCGCCTGTCCGTGTGGTGCAACAGCACCTGGCGAGTTGGCCAGGATTCCCGCATGCACCCCGGCCCAATGAAGTGAGTTTGACCACAAGACCGGGTTGCCAAGTGAATTCAGCAGCGAAAAGGCCTGATCCAAAGTGTGTTGAAGCTGGTCCACCTGGCGATTACGGGCGGCCGCTACCCACAATTCGCCCAACGGCAGCAATGCGAACAGGTCGAGGGAATACTCGCCGAGCACCTCCATGGCCGCATTCCAATGCTTTTGCAGTGCACCGGCATCGCCACTGCGGCGTGCGATCGCGGTTTCAAGTGCCGCGGCCCACAGTGCGTCGCGTCGATGCATTGGTGCACCGGAGCAAGCCGCGGCGACATCAGCACTGGCCGACGGGAGTTGCCCCTCTTGCATCTTGATCCAGCCGGATAGCAGCAGGTGGCGCTGATGGAACACCTGGTCGGTTCCGGAGCGCACCGCACGCCCGATCACGCTGCGTGCGCGGACCGGATCACCGCCATGAATCGCGGCCAACGTCACCAGCGCGGCCGGGCTGTCGGGGATTGCCTCGGTGATCGGTTGGTCCGCCGCGATGGCCTGCCCCAGCTTCGCCATGGCCACCGGATACGGCTGACCCATGGTCAGCAGCAGTCCGTCGGCAAGACCGCGCGCGGCCCGCGCCGCCATGGTCGGCGGGCCGGTGTCCTTCACGTCCAGCGCTGCGCGGGCGGTCTGCAGATCGCCCACCGCAGCGAGCACGATCGCCGCTGACGAACCAACGACCGCATCCGGGTAGGGGCCCAACCACCCGAACAGCTCGGCCGCTTGACCCGTGTTGCCCTCATGGGTCGCCACGCTGGCCGTGATCCGCACCGCCGCGGCGCGTTGCGCGGAATCCGCGGAGCCGAGCAGCTCGTCGGCCAACGCCGCCGCGCCCGCACAGTCGCCGTTTCGGGCCAGCGCATCGGCCAATTGGGATTTCAGTTCTGTTGCGCCGGCACTGACGGCCGCCCGGTAGAGCCGCGCCGTCTGCGCGGGGTCACCGCGCGCGGCCGAGGCGTATCCGGCGAGGGCGGTCGCCAATCGCTCACCGTGCAGCCCGTGCTCGGCCAGTCGCAGCGCGAGATCTTGCGACATCGGCGAGATGTCGAGTTGTGATCGCAGCAGGGATGTCTCGACCTCATGGTGGTGTGTGTTGCCGACGATGTGTACGACCGCCTCATGTACCAGCCGCAGGAAGGCGGGCGGATGTGACGGCTCGACCAGTCCGCTGGCGTGCACACGATCGACGAGCTGACGCGCGTCCGAGGTGGACACATCAAGTGCGGCGGCCACGTCAGTGGCTCCCGATTGCTGGGTCAACGACATGATGAGCAGCGCATCCAGGGTGGGTTCGTCGAGTCGGCGCAACCGCTCGATGAGGGCAAACCTGGCCGCCGGGACCGGGGAGTCGGTCTCGCGGGATACCGCCTCGACCAAGAACGGCATACCCGTGGTGCTATCCCGAAGTTGGTCGGCGAGCGGCAACGGACCCAGCGATATCTGAGGTCGTTCGCGTTCGATGGTCGTCGCGAGCGCACGCAGCGCGTGGTGTTGCTGATAAAGCTGTGTGCCCACCACCACGGTGGCCTGGGGATCTGCGACCCACTCGGCCAGGAGCAGTAGTTCGTCCTCGGCGAGTAGGTGGGCGTCGTCGACCACGAGCGCCACCTCGGAGGGTTCGCAGTCCCCGGTGGGATGGGTACGGACGGTAACCCCGGCGCGGCGCAGGGCGTCGCGGACGGTGCCCAGCACGGTTGTCTTGCCGGTCCCGATGCCGCCGCCGATCAACGCCTTCACCGGGGTTGCGCCGCCGCTTGCGAGTTCATCGATCAGCCCGCGTGCGGGAGCGGGAACCGCGGCCGAGTTAGGGGGCGCCGACGTGTCGTCGCGTGAAGCGTGGCCTTTGGACACCCCATCTCGCTCTCCCCGTGCATGATCTGCGGGTGGCAGCGGATTTCTGGCCATACTGTTTCTTACCCCGGAACCCCAAAATCCCCTAACGCGCCACCCCCTAATGGGGTCGTGGGATACGCGGGTTGGACACCGAACACATTGGTGGCATCACCGGATAGCATCGTCCCCGACGCGGAAAATGTGCGATTTGGAGGCGCGAGATGGCTAACTCGTTGCTCGATTTCGTCATCGCGCTGGTGCGTGACCCCGCGGCGGCCGCACGGTATGCGGCCAACCCCGCGCAGGCTATCGCCGATGCCCACCTTACGGACGTGACCAGCGCCGACGTCAACAATCTGATCCCGATGGTGTCGGATTCACTGTCCATGGACAGCCCGAGCGGGGCGATTGCCGGTGCACAACCTGCCGATCACGGCAACGTTTGGGCGAGCGGTGCGGCGGCGGCCGCGCTGGACTCGTTCTCACCGCAGGTTGCCGGGGCGGTCGTCCCACAGCACCAACCGTCGGGCGGTGTGATCAACGAACCAACACCCGTCGCCTCCGGTGAGGTAACCGCCGATCCGCATCCCGTAGGGTTCGAACCCCATCAGCCACCAGTGCTGTTCACGGGTGCCGAGACGCCCGACCCGACCTTTGACCACGGCGTCCTGCCGGCGGCTGATCCGGCTATCTGGGATCACCCAGTCGATCACCCGCATGTCACCGAGCCCGATCACCACGGCTTCGGTATCCACGGGTGAACTCCGTTCGCTAGTGATCTAGCTGGCCGCCTCTGGCGGCCCTTCATTGGAATGTGACGTGCAGAAATGCTGGTTTTTGAGGCGGTTCCCGCATGTGCGTTGAGGGTGCTCGATTTCCCCTAATCCCCTAATGGGGTGACCCGGTTGATCCCGGTGGGTACTCGTTGGTCTGGGGGATCTGGCCCCGATTTCGAGGAAGGGCCAAATCCATAGCGTTTATGGCAGAGCGCCGGTCGTTTCGGCGAACAACTACACACATTCGATTGAAGGGACAATGAAGATGAACTCGCTTGTCGACTACATCCTGAGCCTGTTTCGCAGCGAAGACGCGGCACGGTCGTTCGTCGCATCTCCCGGGCAGGCCATGACCAACGCCGGACTGGTCAACGTGTCTCCGGTGGAGATCTCGTCGGCCGCGGCCAATGCGCTGGCATTTCTCAACCTTGGTGCTGGGGACCCGATTGGGGGATTGCAGCAAGCGGTGGCGGACCAATACGGGCTTGCGCCGGCCTCGGAGGTGGGCGCCGCGTCGAGCTACGTTGCTCAAGATGCGGGTGCTGTCGTTGCTCAAGACGCTGCCGCGGTCGTGAGTGACGCGGGAGTCGTTGCGGCTGATGCGGGCTTTGCCGGTGCAGACATCGGTGCCTCGGTGGCGAATGTCGTTGCGGCCGACATTGGGGCAGGCCTGGCCAGCGGGCTGACAAGCGGTCTGGGAGCTGGGTTGTGGAACCAGAGTGGCCTCGGGTGGCAGACCGGTGTCGGCGGAGTTGTTCCGGGCCTTGCCTACACGCAGGCAACCGGAGACTTCGGCGGCCAGGTTGGGCTTGCCAGCCAGGTCGGCCTGGGCTTCGGGGCCGGTATTCAGGCCGGGTTCGGTGCGCAAGCCAGTGCCGGTCTCGGGCTCGGGTTCGGCGCCCAGACCGGCCTGGGCGCACAAACCGGCCTGGGCATCGGAGCCGGTTTTGAGGGGGGATTTGCCGGTCAGGCTGGCGCCGGTTTGGGCCTTGGGATCGGCGCGCAAACGGGTCTGGGAGTGGGCCTTGGCGGTCAGACCGCTGTCGGTGGTGGGCTCGGACTTGGACTCGGCGGCGGGTTGGGGGGTCAGGCCGGGCTTGGCCTCGGCGGCAATGTTGGTCTTGATGTTGGTGGCGCGCTCGGCGGTCAGGCCGGGCTTGGTTTGGGGGGTGGGTTTGTGAGCCAGGCTGGGTTTGACGGGCAGCTGGGTGGTCAGGCTGGCGTCGGTGTTGGTGCCGGTGTTGGTGGCCAGGCCGGTGGTGCGGTCGGCGGTAGTGCTGGTGGTGCGATCGGCGGTGGCTTCGGTGGTGGGGCTGGCGTGGGTGGTCAGGCCGGGCTTGGTTTGGGGGGTGGGTTTGTGAGCCAGGCTGGGTTTGAGGGGCAGCTGGGTGGTCAGGCTGGCGTCGGTGTTGGTGCCGGTGTTGGTGGCCAGGCCGGTGGTGCGGTCGGCGGTAGTGCTGGTGGTGCGATCGGTGGTGGCTTCGGTGGTGGGGCTGGCGTGGGTGGTCAGGCTGGCGGTAGTGCTGGTGGTGCGATTGGCGGTGGCTTCGGTGGTGGGGCTGGCGTGGGTGGTCAGGCTGGCGGTAGTGCTGGTGGTGCGATCGGCGGTAGCGCCGGCGGTGCGGTTGGCGCAGGTGCGGGCTTTGGAAGCCGCGTCGTTGGCAATGGCCAGGTTGGCGCCGGTGGCCAGGTAGGCGGTGGCATCGCGGGCCAAGCGGGCGGCGGCATCGCTGGCCAGGCAGGTGGCGGCATTGCTGGTCAGGCCGGTCTTGCTGGTCAGGCGGGTATCGCCAGTCAGGCGGGTCTTGCCGGTCAAGCGGGTATCGCCAGTCAGGCCGGACTTGCTGGTCAAGCCGGTCTTGCTGGTCAGGCGGGCATAGCCAGTCAGGCCGGTCTTGCCGGTCAAGCGGGCATCGCTAGCCAGGCCGGTATCGCCAGCCAGGCCGGTCTTGCTGCCGGTGGTTCGGCAGGTATCGCTAGCCAAGCCGGTCTGGGTATTGGTGGCCAGGCGGCGCTGGGCGGTCAAGCGGGTGCCGCGGTCGGTGGCGGGCTTGCCGGCGTCGGCAACGTCAGCGGCCTGACCGGCATCGGTGGCAACGCATCGCTGGGAGCCACCGGTCAAGCCGGATTGATTGCCAGCGAAGGCGCCGCGCTCAATGGTGCTGCCAACCCACATGTTTCAGGCCCGTTGGGCGGTGTGGGAGTTGGCGGTCAGGCCGGTGCAGCCGGCGGTGCGGGCTTGGGCCTCGGGGCTGGCAGCCGGGGCAGCATCCTGAGTGGTGACAGCACCACCTTGGGCGGGCATCCCAATCCGCAGCCCGCCGCCCTGGGGGCAGCCGGTGGTACGGGCATAGGGGCCCATTCCGGTGCAGGCGGCGGAATGGCCGCCGGGCTGGGCGGCAGCGCCGCCGGCGGCGCTGGTGTGGGACTTGGCGGCAGCGCCGCGGGCGGTGCAGGCGCCGAGGCGGCTGGCGGATTTGGTGGCGGTACCCACATTGGCGGCCAGGCCGGGCTGGGCGGCAGCGCGGCGGGCGGCGCGGGAACGGAGCTGGGTGGCACGGCGGGTAGCCCGGGAGCCGGAATGGGCGCCGGAGTTGGCGGTGGCACACACGCTGGCGGCCAGGTAGGCGTCGGCGGCGGGAGCACCGCTGGCGGCCAGGCCGGCCTCGGTGGCGGGAGCACCTCGGGTGGATCGATGGGCCACGGAGACATCCTTGGCCAGGAAGGCACCACCCTCGGGGGCAACGGCGGCGTCACCGGCGGGATCCCGCCGGTAGAGCACGGGCCGACCATCCCTACCGGTCAAGGGCCCGTCATCCAGGGCGGCGGGGGTGCCGGAGCCGGGGCCGGCGGTCAGGTGAGCCCACCGTCGGGCAACGGTCCCGTCATCTAGAGCCCGGGCGCCGGTGCCGGCCACGGTGGCGCGAACCCGCCGGTGATCAATGCGCCCGCGCCGCACGTCGCGACGCCGACGCCGGCGCACACTCCGCCGGTTGAGCACGCGCCGGTGGTGACGCCGCAACCGCACGTGCCGGCCGAACAGCCGGCGCATCACGAGCCGCCGAGCCCCTCGGTGTTCGGTCACGAGCCTCCGGTGACCCACACACCGCCGGTGCATGTCGATCCGCCGTCACACGGTCCGGTTGACCCGCACGGGTTCTGAGCCGTAATCGCGAAACCGGCGGGGACCTTCGTGGTCCCCGCCGGTTTATGCGCATACCGTGATCTGAAATACACAGCGACCGAGAAAGTGGGGCAATGCGGTGACCCAACCCGATGACCCGCGTCGGGTCGGCGTGATTGTCGAACTCATCGACCACACCATCGCGATCGCAGAACTCAACGAGCGCAATGACCTGGTGGGGCGCTTGCGCCGTGCTCGCCAGCGGATCACCGATCCACAGATCCGCGTGGTGATCGCTGGGCAGCTCAAACAGGGCAAGAGCCAACTGCTCAACGCTCTGCTCAACCTGCCCGTGGCGCGAGTGGGAGATGACGAGGCCACCGTGGTGGTCACGGTGGTCAGTTACAGCCCGCAGCCATCGGCCCGGATCATCGTGGCCGCCGGGCCCAACGGCGAAACCACCTCGATCGACGTCCCAGTCGACGACATCAACACCGACTTGCGCCGGGCGCCGCAGGCGGGCGGCCGCGAAGTCCTGCGGGTCGAGATCGGCGCACCCAGCCCGCTGCTGCAAGGCGGGTTGGCTTTCATCGATACCCCTGGCGTCGGCGGCCACGGGCAGCCCCATCTGTCTGCGACTCTGGGGCTGTTGCCAGACGCTGACGCCATGTTGATGGTCAGTGACGCCAGCCAAGAATTCACCGAACCGGAGGTGTGGTTTCTGCGAAAGGCGCATCAGCTCTGTCCGGCCGGGGTGGTGGTTGCGACCAAGACCGACCTCTATCCGCACTGGCGCGAGATCGTCAACACCAATGCCGCGCACCTGCAGCGCGCTCGGGTGCCAATGCCGATCATTCCCGTCTCGTCGCTATTGCGCAGTCATGCGGTCACGCTCAACGACAAGGAACTCAACGAGGAATCCAACTTCCCGGCGATCGTCAAATTCCTCAGCGAAAAGGTGCTCTCCCGTGAAACCGACCGGGTGCGCGATGAGGTGCTGCGCGAAATGCGTTTGGCTGCAGAGCAATTAACGATCTCCGTGGACTCCGAGCTAGCGGTCATCAACGATCCCGCACTGCGCGACAGGTTGGCGGGCGACCTGGAGCGCCGCAAGCGCGAAGCCAACGATGCCTTGCAGCAGACCGCACTGTGGCAGCAGGTGCTCAACGACGGATTCACCGACCTGAGTACCGATGTGGATCATGATCTGCGGGCCCGGTTCCGTGCCGTTACCGAAGACGCTGAGCGCCAGATAGATTCCTGCGATCCGACCCTGCACTGGGCGGAGATCGGCACCGACGTGGAGAACGCGATCGCCACCGCCGTCGGCGACAACGTCGTCTGGGCATATCAGCGCGGCGAGGCATTGGCCGACGACGTTGCCAGGTCTTTCGCCGTCGCCGGTCTGGACTCGGTGCTGTCCCCGGAACTGAGCAAGCGGGCCATGGGTGCCGAGTTCGGTCAGCTCAAGGCCCCCGCCCAACTGGAAGCCAAGCCGGCCGGCAAGGCCCAGAAAGTGGTGACCGGCTTGCGGGGTTCCTACGGCGGCGTCGTGATGATCGGCATGTTGTCCTCGGTGGCTGGGCTGGGTCTGTTCAATCCCGTGTCATTGGGGGCCGGGTTGATACTCGGCCGGATGGCCTACAAGGAAGACCGTGAAAATCGGCTGCTGCGCGCGCGTGCTGAGGCCAAGACCAACGTGCGGCGCTTCGTCGACGATGTCTCGTTCGTGGTTGGCAAGGAATCGCGCGACCGTCTCAAGATGATCCAGCGGACCCTGCGTGACCACTACCGCGAAATCGAGAACGAGATCACTCGGTCGTTGAACGAATCGCTGCAGGCCACGGTCACCGCCTCGCACTTGGAAGAAGCCAAGCGCGACAACAGGGTTCGCGAACTCGAGCGACAGCGCAACATCCTCGGCCAGGTCACCGACAACCTGCTGAAATTGGGCCCTGGCGTGAGCCCCCGGGCGAACCTAGGACGAGCGTGAGCACCAGCGATCGGGTCCGCGCAATTCTGGGCGGAACCATTCAGGCCTACCGTGGTGAGCCGGCCTACCGCCAGCGCGCGGACGTTTTCTATGAACTCGACCGCATTGGTGCCCGGCTGAGCGAACCGATCCGCATCGCCCTGGCCGGCACCCTCAAGGCGGGCAAATCCACGCTCGTCAACGCGTTGGTCGGCGACGATATCGCGCCGACCGACGCCACCGAGGCCACCCGTATCGTCACCGGGTTCCGGCACGGCCCGACTCCCAGGGTGACGGCCAACCACCGTGGCGGGCGCCGCGTCAACGTGCCCATCACCCACCGGGATGGCCTCAGCTTCGATCTGCGCCGGCTTAACCCGGCCGAGATCGCGGATTTGGACGTCGAATGGCCAGCAGAAGAACTCGTCAACACCACGATCATCGACACTCCCGGAACATCGTCGTTGAACCGGGATACCTCCGAACGCACGTTGCGGCTATTGGTGCCCGCGGACGGGGTGCCCAGGGTGGATGCCGTGGTCTTCCTGCTGCGAACCCTCAACGCCGCGGATATCGCGCTGCTCAAACAGATTGGCGGCTTGGTGGGGGACTCGGCGGGAGCGCTGGGCATCATCGGGGTCGCGTCGCGGGCCGATGAGATCGGTGCGGGCCGGATCGATGCCATGTCCTCGGCCCAAGACGTGGCGAAGCGATTCACCGCCGAGCTGAGTCAGACGGGCATCTGTCAGGCCGTGGTGCCGGTATCCGGACTGCTCGCGCTCACCGCACGCACGCTGCGCCAGAGTGAATTCGCCGCGCTGAAGAAGCTGGCCGGCGCCGACAGCACCGAACTCAACAAGGCACTGCTCAGCGTGGATCGCTTTGTCCGGCCGGATAGTCCGTTGCCGGTGGACGCGGGCACCCGCGCGCAGCTGCTGGAGCGGTTTGGCATGTTCGGAATCCGTATCTCGATCGCTGGCCTGGCGGCGGGGATCGCGGATTCGGCTGGGCTGGCCGCCGAACTGCTCGAACGCAGTGGGCTGGTGGCCCTGCGGGAGGTGATCGATCAGCAGTTCGCGCAGCGCTCAGACATGCTCAAGGCACATACGGCGCTGGTCTCGCTGCGCCGGTTCGTGCAGGCGCACCCGGTCATGGCGACGCCGTACGTGATCGCCGATATCGATCCACTGCTGGCCGACACACACGCCTTTGAGGAACTGCGTGTTCTGAGCCTGTTGCCCTCGCAGGCAACGATATTGAATGACGAAGAACTCGTCTCGCTGCGGCGCATCATTGGCGGCTCAGGCACCAGTCCCGCCGCCCGGTTGGGGTTGGATCCGCAGCACCGGCACGACGGTCCACGGGCCGCTTTCGCCGCGGCGCGGCGCTGGCGCCGACGTGCGGATCATCCGCTCAACGACCCTTTCACCACCAGAGCCTGCCGCGCCGCGGTGCGCAGCGCCGAGGCGATGGTGGCGGAGTTCGCCGCACGCCGCTGACCGGCTAGGTCCTGTCTGCTAATTGCGGACGCGGTGGTAGGTGATGATGGCGGCCAGGGTGGCACCGCCGAGGTAGGTCAGGGCGTATTTGTCGTAGCGGGTGGCGGCCGCGCGCCAGTGTTTGAGCCGGTTGAAGCTTCGCTCGACGGTGTTGCGGTGCTTGTAGATTCGGCCTGAGAACCCCGGAGGCCGTCCTCTGTTGCGGCCTTTGGCTTTGCGGCGGGTGATCTGGTCGCTGCGCTCGGGGATGGTGTGGGCGATCTTGAGCCGGCGCAGCTGTGCCCGCGTCGAGTCATGGGAGTACGCCTTGTCCGCCAGCAGGCGAAACGGGGCGTATGAGTTGCTGCACCGGGCGGCCAGCAATGGCCAAAGCATCGGATTATCACCGGCTTGACCGGCCGACAGTGCCAGGGTGACCGGACTGCACAGCTGGTCGGTCAAGGCGTGGATCTTGGTAGTCAGCCCGCCGCGGGAACGCCCAATGGCGTGGTCATCGGGCTCATCGAGATATTTCTTGTAATTCGACAGATCCCCCTGTGCGGCGCCCGGAGCGCGCTCCGGCTGCGTGTCGGTGGGCGCGCACACTGGTCGAATCGACCGACAACAGTGCGCCCAGGTCGGCGTCCTCGGCGTCGAGGTCAGAGGCGATCGCCGCGAAGATCCGCGCGTAGATGCCATCGACCGACCAGCGTAGATGCCTCTCGGCCACCGATTGCCAGGGACCGAAGTGCTCGGGCAGGTCACGCCACGGAGATCCCGTACGGTAACGCCAGATAATGCCCTCCAGAGTACGTCGATGATCGTTCCACGGCCGGCCACGCCGCCGCCCCGCAGGCAACACCGCCACGATCAGCGACCACAAATCATCAGAAATCGCATGCGTCCGCATCACCCAAACAGCATCAGCCAAAACACCATTCACATTAAGCAGACACGCCCTAGGCCCCTGGCGCCTCGGTGGTCGGCGTGATGGGCGCGGCCGTCGTCGTCGACGGTTGTTGGGTGGTGGTCGGCGGGGCGGTGGTCGTTGCCTGCGTGGTCGTGGTTCGGGTGGTGGTCGGTTGGGTGGTCGTGGTGGTGGTCGGGGGAGTGGTCGTAGTCGTCGTCGTGGTGGTCGGCGTGGTCGTGGTCGTGGTCGTAGTGGTGGGCTGGGTGGTCGTGGTGGTCGCCGACGGCGACCTGGTGGTCGTGGAGGGCGGCGTCGGGGTTATCACGGTCACGGTGGGGCTGCTGTTGGGCCCCAAGATCGTCGTCGTGATGGGTTCCGGTGGGGGCGCCGGAACCGTGGTGTTGACCGGCTTGTTGTTGGACGTGCCCAGCGTCAGCCCCAACACCACCGCGACCAAGATGGCTAGCCCGGCCGCGGCCAGGCTGAACACCACCGCCGCGCGTTTGTACCACGGCAAGGGGGCGGCCTCGGCGTAGCGGTCCTGATCGGGGTAGTCGTAGCGGGGCGCGTAGTCGGTGGCTGGCTCCCGGCCGTATTCGCCGGTGGCGTTGGGGCCGGTGTAGGGCACCGGTTCGTTGCCGGTGTCCGCGTCCTGGGACCAGGCGAGGGCTCGGTATGTCGCCGATTTGGCGTTGTCAGAGGCGGATTCGGAGGCCGCCGCACTGCCGGCCTGGTTCGCCCACGCTGTGGGCGAGACCTCGGTCATGGCGCCGATCGTGCCGGCGGCGCCGACAATGTTGGTTGGCATGTCGACCGCGGGCCCGGCGCCGGTGGGAGCACCGGCCGACGATTGATTTTGGCCGAGCATCGCCGCGCCGATGGCCGCGCTGAATATCGGCTGTGCCGTGGTGAATACGGGTACCTGCAGGCGTTCCGACAGCCGGTTGCCGATCAGCGGGATGGCAGCGCCTCCGCCCACGGCCGCCACCGCGGCCAGGCTGGGCCGTGGCACTCCGCTGCGCTGCAGCATGTCTTCGACCGAGCCGATGAATCGGTCCAGGGGTTGGGTGATGAGCTGTTCAAGCTCGTTGCGGGAAAACCTGATATCGGCACCCGGCTGCCCCGCCGCGCCCGTTGCGATGGTGGCCACCGGCGCCGCCGACAGGTGTTCTTTGGCGAACCGGCACCCGCAGAGCAGAAGCGTGACCGACCCCATGCTGGTCGCCGTACCGGAAACCTCGGCGCTGTCGATACCGGGGGTGACCGTCAGGAGATGACTCAAGATGAGTTGGTCGATCTCGTCGCCGGAGAACTCCCGGTACCGGAAGGTCGGGCCGATCTGCTGAAGACTCGAACCAACTTGGGCCAGCGTTACGCTGGTGCCGCCGGCTCCGAAATCGCACAGCGCCGCCACGCCGCTGGCCGGGAATCCCGGTGTGGGCCGCAGCGCTGCCAGTGCGGCCGCCGCATCCGAGACCACCGCCGCAGCAACACCGTTGGGTGCCAAGGCCGGCTCGGTCAGCAACGCCCCGCGCAACGCGCCAAGTTGAGCCCCTGACCAATACGCGGGTGCGGCGATTGTGACCGGCGAACCATAGCCGACCGTGCGCGCCAACGCGCTCAGGGCTTGCACGGCCAGCGCCTCGCCGAGGTATTTGGTGCCGTCGGCCGCTATCAGCGGCGACTGATCCCCAACTCGTTCGACGAATCCCCGTAGCACCAGGCCAGCGCCGGCGAGACCGGGGTTTTCCTCTGGCAGACCGACTTCGGCCGCTTGGTGCTGAAACAGATGCAACACCGAAGCACGTCGCAGCGGGGCGCCGCCTGCCCGGGTAGCGACCAGGTTGGCCACCCCGATCGACAGCCCGAGCGACTCGCTCATATCCCACACCCCTGTGTCCCTTGTCTTTGCCAGCGATCGCTGGCCGCTGGCCGTTCCCCACCATAGCCGCCGCCGATGCGGCGAAATCGGCTCACAGGCCCGGCGGCAAATTGATCACGGTGGGTATCGACGGCCTGAGCTGCGAAGGAAAAGTTGGGATCGCTCCGGGGGACATCGGGTTTGTCGTGGTCGTCGTCGTGGTGGTCGGCGCCGTGGTGGTCGTCGTGGTGGTGGTCGGCGTCGTGGTGGTCGTCGTGGTGGTGGTCGGCGTCGTGGTGGTCGTTGTGGTCGTGGTGGTTGTCGTCGTGGTGGTGGTTGTGGTGGTCGTCTTGGTCGGCGCCGTGGTGGTGGTGGTCGGCGTCGTGGTGGTCATGGTGGCGGTCACCGTCTTGGTCACCGACGCGGGGGTGGGGCGACCATGGGCAAGCTGGATGATGCCGAAAATGATCAGCCCGATCAGGACCGCGATCAACACGCCCCAACCCGCCAACGCCAGGGGCTTGCGCCACCCCGGGGTGGGTTCGGGCGGTGGCTGTTGGCCGTAGCCGCCACCTTGGTCGCCGTAGCCGTAGTTGCCGTACGCGGTTGGATCACCGGCGCCGTAGTCCGGCGGATCGTGCCTTGTCACGGCCGCTGATGGTAGCCGCTGCGGTCAGCCCGACCCCGCAGCAACGCGGTTCGTTACCGGACGGTAGCCCAATTGCGTCTCTAGCCGGTCGGCCTGGGCATTGATGGCTAGGGCAGGTGGGGCGGCAGGGTGATCGTCGTCGGCACTCCCGGGATGGTGATCACAGACGGCAGCGGCGGCAGATGCGGGAAGCGATGCGTCGGGGGATGCGTGGGTTGTTGGGGTGGAGGCTGGACCCGGGGGGTGGTGGCCGGCGCGACCGTCGTCGTCGTGGTGGTCGGCGGGGTTGTGGTGGTCGTCTCGGCGGTGGTGGTCGACGTGGTGGTGGAAGGCGTCGTCGTGCTCGGGTTGCCGGTGCCCTGCCGGTCGCTGATCAGCTCGATGATGCCTTAGACGATCAGCGCGATCAGGATCATGACCAGCAGTGCCCAGCCGGTCAGCGTCACCGGATTGCGATACCACGGCTTGGGCTCGGACTCCGGCTTCTCCTGGTCGTAGCCCTCAGCGGATGCGAACTGCTCGGACGGATTGGGGGAATCGGGGCCTGGCGGGGCCTGCGGGGGTGGGGGGCCGGCCGGCGGCCTTCCGCCCGCTGGGTAGCCGCCGTATTGGGTCGGTTGGCTGTGGAAGTCGTCAGGTGGGCCGTAGCGTGCCACGGAACCGATGGTACTGACGCCGCGGCGCCAGTCAGGTCAGAACGTCTCTACCTTGTCGATGCTGACGAACATGCCGTGCCCGGTGCCGTTGTTCTGGAAGCGGGTGCCGTCGGTGGTGGCGGTGATGATCCAGCCCTGCGCGTCATAGGTCTTGTAGTCGATGGTGACGGTCGGGATCGCGCCGAGGTTGCCCAGCACCCACTGCACGTTGCCGGCCGAGGTGATGTGCACACCGTTGGCGTGCTCCCCGTCCTTGATAGGGGAATTGGTGAACGGCGCTTCGCAGCCCACGCTGTCGTGGTTGATCTGGCAGCGTGTCTGGCCGGATTTGGTCTCGATGAAGACATAACCGTTGTCGTCGGGCGGCAACGGGATGGCGCCGGCGGGCGAGGTCGGGCTGGCCGGAGACGTGGGCTGGCTGGGTGACGTGCTGGTCGGCGGCGACGTCGTTGGTCGGCGCGTCGGAAAAGACGGCTCGGTTGGCCCCGCTCCCGGAGTAGCGATCGGCTTGCCGTCGATGGTGGCGTCGCACCCGGCCGCCAGCACAGCAGCAGCCGACAGGGCCAGCAGGCCCCACCGTGTTTTTTGCGGTAAACGCACGCGTTACTCCCCGAGAAATCCAGATATCAGAATTCAGATTACGCACGAGCGAACGCAAGCCACCGCAGTGACGCACCTTGGGACCAGCCCATCATTGCGACATCAGCTCCGAGGCCCGTCGGGTAGCCGCGACAATACCCTGGTAGCCGGTGCAACGACAGAAATTCCCGGACAGGCCTTCACGTATCTGCTCGTCGGTGGGATTGGGAATTGCGCGCAACAGGGCGGTTATCGACACGACGAAACCAGGGGTGCAAAAGCCGCACTGAAGTCCATGGCACTCCCGCAAAGCCGACTGCACCGGCGAGAGCTCGCCGTCAGCTGACCCGATACCCTCCACCGTCGTCACCTCGGCTCCGTCCGCCTGCACCGCGAACAGCAGGCACGAGCGCACGGCTTCGCCACCCACCAACACCGTGCAGGCGCCGCACGCCCCGTGCTCGCAGCCCAGATGGGTACCGGTGAGTCCGCACTTCTCCCGCAGAAAGTCGGCCAATGTCATCCGCGGTTCGACCCTGGCGGCAACGCGACTGCCGTTGACTGACAACTGGACTGATCGTTCATGCATGGGCGGTCTCCGCGTTCGCTTCCTGGACGGCCCGCGATCAGGCGCGGGCCGTCCAGACCGCACCCACCTGGGCGCGGTAGGACGCTGACCCCTGCAGATCGGACGCAATGTCATCCAGGCCGGACATGGCGCTCTGGCCGATCTGCTCGGGTACCAGCTCGTCGATCGGCTTGCCGAGTACGGCCGCCTCCGCCGCCGTCGCCCGCCGAGGGGTAGGGCCCAGGCCGAGTAGCCCTATCGCGCAGCGCGATACCCGGTGCTCGTCGTCGAGTTGGACGGCGACCGCCGCGCCGGCGATCGCAAAGTCGCCGTGCCGGCGCGAGAATTCCCGCATCGCGAAGCCGGACTTGCCCGTCCAGGTGGGAAAGCGGACCCCGGTGAGCACCTCATCGGGCTCCATCGCGGTCTCCCAGAGCCCGGTGAAGAACTCCGCTGCGGGGATGTCGCGGTGTCCGCGCGGTGACAGCACCTCCATGACCGCATCCAGGGTGAGCGCCACCGTCGGGTATTCGCCCGCGGCATCGGCATGCGCGATCGAACCACCCAACGTGCCTCGGTTGCGGATCTGAAAGTGCCCGATGTAGGGGGTTGCCCGGGTTAGTAGCGGAACCGACTGGTGCACTTGGGAATTAGTCCCCACCTTGCTGTCTGGCGTCCCCGCGCCGATCCACAGTTGATCGTCACGGAGCTGGATCCCCTGCAGTTCCCCTAACCGGGAAATGTCGATGAGATGGTCGAAGAAGGCCAGGCGCATCGACAGCATTGGCACCAGGCTCTGCCCGCCCGCCAGAATCTTGGCGTCCTCACCCAATTCGGCCAGGAGGCCCACGGCTTCCTCGGCCGTATCGGGGCGGTGATAGTCGAACGACGCCGGCTTCATCGGGACGCTCCGGCCAGCAGCGAGGCCACCGATGCGGGGCTGGCCGGCAACCGGGTGACGGTCACCCCCAACGGTGCCAGGGCGTCGTTGATGGCGTTGATGACCGCAGGCGCGGAACCGATCGCCCCGCCTTCGCCGGCGCCCTTGTAGCCGCCCGGCCCCGGGCCGGGTATTTCGACGTGGCCGTACTCGATCGGTGGGACCTCGGTGGCGGTCGGCAGCAGGTAGTCGACAAACGTGGTGGCCAGGGGGTTTCCGTCGTCGTCGTAGGCGAGGTTTTCCATCAACGCGCCACCGATGCCCTGCACCGTGCCGCCGGCGATCTGGCCCTCTACCACCGCGGGGTTGATCATCGGTCCCACGTCTTCGCTGACCACGTAGCGCTGCAACGTGACTTTGCCTGTCTGGGTATCGACTTCGCAGGTGCAGGCGTGTGTTGCGTTGGCCCAGTGAATGGGATTGGGCGACTTGAACCGAGCGGTCCCCTCCAACTCGGTCGATATCGTTGACGGCAACTGCTGCGGCGAGTAGTAGGCGGTATAGGCCAGCTCGCCAAAGGTCACCTGCCTTGCCGGATCGCCGCGCACCGCTGCTTTCGAATGCGCCAACTCCACTTCGGATTCGGCCACCTCGAGGTGGTGCGCGGCCAGCGCCACGATCTTCTCGCGCAGGATCTTTCCCGCTTCGTTGACGGCTCCGGCGGTCATCGGGCCGCTACGGGAGCCTTGGGTCCCGGCGCCGTAGGGCGTGATCGCGGTATCGCCCTGGATCGTGGCCACGTCATCGATTTCGGCGCCGAGCGCGTCGGCGGTCAACTGAATGACGGTGTTTTCCAGGCTGTTTCCGCTTGACCCGCCGTTGACGTAGACGTTGACCTTGCCGGTCGGTTCCATGCGAATTGTGGCCCCTTCGGTGGCCAGATGGCCGGTGGCGGCGCCGGTTGGCTCGATGTAGGCCGAAAGCCCGAGACCGAGGTAGCGGCCGTGTGCCAGCGCCTCTCGCTGTTCGCGACGAAAGCCTTCGTAGTCAAGGATTTTCACGGCCTGTTCGAACGTCTCGATCGGGGCGACGTGGTCGTAGGTCATGCCGTTGGGGTTGACGTAGGGCATTTCTTCGCGCCGCAGCAGATTGCGCCGGCGCAGTTCGATCGGATCGATACCCATCTTGCGGGCCGCGATGTCGAGAAGGATCTCGCGCGCCAGCGTTTCGTATTGCCAGGGACCTCGGTAAGCGGCCAACCCGCTGGTGTTGGAGAAGACCGTCTTGTAGCTGAAGCTGGCTTTGGGTATCCGGTATGGCCCAGGGAAGAACATGCCGATGGCGGCGGTGGTCAACACCGGGTACGGCGTCGGATACGCGCCGATGTCCATGATGAAGTCGACATCGGCCGCCTGGATGTTGCCGTCGCTGTCGAAGGCCATCCGTGCGGTGCCGTCAACGTGGCGGGCTTGCCCGGCCGACATCAGGTTTTCGCGCCGATCCTCGATCCACTTCAGCGCCCCGGGTACCTTGCGGGCCGCCAGCATGATGCACATGTCCTCGCGCATCGGGACGACCTTCTGGCCAAAGCCGCCGCCGGTATCGCGCATGATGACTCGAACCCGTTGTGCGGCCATGCCTAACAGGCGTGCGCAGAATGCCCGGAGCTCATGGGGCGTCTGGGTGGAAGCCCAGAGGGTGAGTTCTTCGGAGGCGGGCGCCCATTCGGCGACCAGCCCGCGGGTCTCGATCGGCACCGGCGCGTACATCTGCTGGTAGATGTTCTCGGTCACGACGCACGGCGATGTGGCGAAGGTCTGCTCGTCGGGCGGCGCCCCGGCCAGGCCACCCGCGACATTGTCGGGGTAGCTCTCGTGCACCAGCACATCCGACGATTGGGCTCGGGTGAAATCGGTGATCGCGGGCAGCGGTTCGTAGTCGATGTCGACGAGCTCGATCGCATCCTCGGCGACATAGCGGCTCTCGGCGACGACCAGGGCAATTGGGTCCCCGGCGAATTTCGCGTCCCGCTCGGCCAGCGGCGGTCGGGGTGTGTCCGCAACATCCCTGCCCGCGACGGCGTGCCAGGCCTCCTTGACGTCTGCGTTGAGGTCGGCCGCGGTGAATACCGCGTGCACGCCGGGTAGGGCCAGTGCCGCGGTGGTGTCGATGCCGTTGATCCGGGCGTGGGCGAAGGGGCTGCGGACGAAGCAGGCGTGCAGCATGCCGGGCCGCGAGATGTCGTCGACGAAGCTGCCGTGACCGGTCAGCAGCCGGCCGTCTTCAACGCGCGGTACGCGGGTCCCCGCGTACCGGGGTGCGGGGGCCTCTTGCATGTCCTGGGTCATGCCGCTCCGTCCGATTGTCGCCCAACGAGAAGCTCAATGTCGTCATAGGAGAGTACCGTTATCTTAGTCGATAGTCGCCATTGCGCGTGCCGTCGCAGGTTGGGGGCGCGATGACATCATGGGCGGTGTGGTGGTGATCGGAGTTGATAGTCGCCGGCGATGTGCGAGCTGACCCGCGTCGTAGCGGTGTTGCTGGCCGCGGGGGCCGGCCGGCGCTACGGGAAGCCGAAAGTTCTGGTTGAGGGTTGGCTGGAGACCGCGGTGGCCGCGCTGCGCGGCGGCGGTTGTGCCGATGTGGTGGTGGTGCTGGGCGCGGCCCCGGCGGCCGTTCCATCGGGCGTCACCGCCGTCACCGCCCCGGATTGGCAGCAGGGCCTGAGTGCGTCGGTTCGCGCCGGCTTGGTGCAGGCCGACCGGATGAAGGCCGATTACGCCGTATTGCACGTGATCGATACACCCGATGTCGATGCGGCGGTAGTAGCACGAGTTGTTGGTCGTGCGTTGGGATCAAGTAGCGGTCTGGCGCGGGCGTACTTCGGGGATAGCCCCGGCCGCCCCGTCGTTATCGCCCGCCGTCACTGGCCGGAGATACTGGCCCGCATGACCGGCGACCATGGCGCGGCCGCCTACCTGGCTGCCCGGCGAGACGTCGAAAACGTTGACTGTCTTGATCTGGCCAGCGGCAGCGACATTGACCGACCCGTCTGACCTGGTTCGTGGGCGCTAGCCGCCGCCACCGGCGGGGCTGGCGTGATTGGGGTCTGGTTGCGGGCTCGGAAGGGACGCGCGCTCGGCTTGCCGGGCCGCAAGCAGGGCGTAGAACTCGGCCTCAGCGGCTTGATACCGTTCCGCTGCGCACTTCACGGCCTGCACGAACGAGCCATGAAACTCCGCGGCATGGATGCTGAGCACCCGGTAAGCCTGGGCGCACTCGGAAAACAACGACGCAATGGCTGCCGAAACCTCATCTTCGGCGGCGGCGACCACGCTCGTGATCGCTGGCGCCGCCACCACATTGGCCGCGCCCAGCGCCGAGCCGATGCGCTCCATCTGCGTCGCCGCCCCCACCAACATCTCCGGCGTGGCAACCACAAACGACGTAACGATCTCCCGTCGATCATGTCGAAGAAATCACGATAGGTCGCCAGTTAGCCGATGGCGCCGCGGGCGCTCGCGTTCTTGCCAAGGTCAAATATTCCCCGCGCCGTCGGTGGGCGCGGCTTCGGCGTTGCGGGGATGCCCGGGTCTACCGGCGGTGGCCACGACGGACGTGCGGCTGGTGGAGCCCAGCGGGCATCACATGGGTAAACCGGTGTGACCACTCTCCGGCTGGGCCGGTTCGAGGGTATCGCGGGCGGCCACTTTTACCCGGTTTCGAACCAGATACCAACCGCCGATCAGCGCGGGGACACCCACCAAGATGGCGGCCAGCATCCAGCGACCGTAGACCTCGTCGAACAGCATCAGGATCAGCACGCTGGCGAGGAAAGCCAGCGTGATCCAGCCGCTGTAGGGAGACCACGGCATCCGGAAACTCGGCCGCTGCAGCACGCCGCTGGTGGTCAACCGGTGGAAGCGCAGCTGGCAGGCAACGATGGTGGCCCAGGCCGCGATCACCCCCGTCGCAGCGATGTGCAGCACGATCTCGAAGGCCTGACTGGGTTTGACGGCGTTGAGCACGATGCCCAACGTGCCGATCCCGGCGGTCAGCAGGATTCCGCCGTATGGCACCCCATTCTTCGACATCGGCGCGGTGAATTTAGGGCCACTGCCGTTGATGGCCATCGATCGCAGGATCCGGCCCGTCGAATACAAGCCGGCGTTCAGGCTCGAGAGGGCCGCGGTGAGCACGACGAGGTTCATCACGCTGCCCGCACCCTCAATTCCGACCTTGGAAAAGAACGTCACGAACGGGCTGACGTGTTCACGGTAGGCGGTGTAGGGCAGCAGCAGGGCCAGCAGAACGGTCGACCCTATATAGAACAGCCCGATGCGGAACACCACCGAGTTGATCGCACGCGGCATGATCTTCTCGGGGTCGGCCGCCTCTCCGGCGGCGGTGCCGACCAATTCGATGGCGGCATAGGCGAACACCACCCCCGAAGTGACCAGCACCAGCGGCACCAGGCCGGTCGGCAAGAATCCGCCGTGGCTGCGCCACAGCCCTAGCCCGGTCTCCTGACCGTCGACGTGGTAGCGCCCCGCCAGGAAGATCGACCCGATGATCACGAATATCACCAGCGCGATCACCTTGATCAAGGCGGCCCAGAATTCCAGCTCGCCGAAGAGCTTGACCGAGATTAGGTTCATCAACAACACGCTCACCAGCGCGACCAGCGCCAATGTCCACTGCGGGACGAATTGCAGCGCTTTCCAGTAGTGGCAGTAGTGGGCGATCGCGGTGGTGTCCACGACCCCCGTCATGGCCCAGTTCAGGAAGTACATCCAGCCCGCGACGAAGGCCACCTTCTCGCCGAAGAATTCGCGGGCATAGGACACGAAAGATCCTGACGAGGGGCGGTGCAAGACGAGTTCGCCCAGCGCTCGCAGGATCAAGAAGACAAAGAAGCCGCAGATCCCGTAGACCAGGAACAAGCTGGGCTCTGCGGATGCGAGCCGACCGCCCGCGCCGAGGAAGAGCCCGGTCCCGATCGCCCCGCCGAGCGCGATCATCTGCAGCTGGCGGTTCTTGAGGGACTTGTGATAGCCCCTGTCTTCGCGGGTGAGTCTCGCGGTCGCGGCGGTGTCTAGCGGTGGCATCAAGCTCCTGCTGTCATGGCTCCCCGGAACGCGTCGACGCGAACACCCCCAAGCAACGGATGGGTGTCAGGCTAGCGCACGATTGCGCTGATGGCCCAGCGTTAACCAGCGCGGAACATTTCGCCATCTGGGCTCACTCCGACCCATGCGCTGCGGCGGGCCGGATGGGGGAGTACGTACCCCCGGGAACAAGACGCGAAGGACCGGCGTTAACATGTTCGACAAGTTGAGCGAACCATACTCAACCTTGAGGTTGACAGCCTTGCTGCGGCCGGAGCAGGCTTGAGCGGGGTTCACTCAGCATAGTGCAGTAACAAGATCTACCTACTCAGGAGGAATCACTATGGCTCGTGCGGTCGGTATCGACCTCGGGACCACCAACTCCGTCGTCGCGGTTCTAGAAGGTGGCGACCCTGTCGTCGTCGCCAACTCCGAGGGCTCTAGGACGACTCCGTCCGTCGTGGCGTTCGCTCGTAACGGGGAAGTGCTGGTCGGCCAGCCCGCCAAGAACCAGGCGGTGACCAACGTCGACCGGACTATTCGCTCGGTCAAGCGCCACATGGGTGGCGACTGGTCCATCGAGATCGATGACAAGAAGTACACCGCGCCGGAGATCAGTGCCCGCGTGCTGATGAAGTTGAAGCGCGACGCCGAGGCCTACCTCGGTGAGGACATCGCCGACGCGGTGATCACCGTCCCGGCGTACTTCAACGACGCCCAGCGTCAGGCCACCAAGGATGCCGGTCAGATCGCCGGCCTCAATGTGCTGCGGATCGTCAACGAGCCGACCGCGGCCGCGCTGGCCTACGGCCTGGACAAGGGCGAGAAGGAACAGACCATCCTGGTCTTCGACCTCGGCGGCGGCACCTTCGACGTCTCCCTGCTGGAGATCGGCGAGGGTGTGGTTGAGGTGCGCGCCACCTCGGGTGACAACCACCTGGGCGGCGACGACTGGGACGACCGCGTTGTCGAGTGGCTCGTCGACAAGTTCAAGGGCACCAGCGGCATCGACCTGACCAAGGACAAGATGGCCATGCAGCGGCTTCGGGAAGCCGCCGAGAAGGCCAAGATCGAGCTCTCGAGCTCGCAGAGCACCTCGATCAACCTGCCCTACATCACCGTTGACGCGGACAAGAACCCGCTGTTCCTCGACGAGCAGCTGACCCGCGCCGAGTTCCAGCGCATCACGCAAGACCTGCTTGACCGCACCCGCAAGCCGTTCCAGTCGGTCATCGCCGACACCGGCATCTCGGTGTCCGACATCGACCACGTGGTGCTCGTCGGCGGCTCGACCCGTATGCCGGCGGTCACCGAACTGGTCAAGGAGCTCACCGGCGGCAAGGAACCCAACAAGGGCGTCAACCCCGATGAGGTGGTTGCCGTGGGCGCCGCGCTGCAGGCGGGTGTGCTCAAGGGTGAGGTGAAAGACGTTCTGCTGCTGGACGTCACGCCGTTGTCGCTCGGTATCGAGACCAAGGGTGGCGTGATGACCAAGCTGATCGAGCGCAACACCACGATCCCGACCAAGCGGTCGGAGACCTTCACCACCGCCGATGACAATCAGCCTTCGGTGCAGATCCAGGTGTATCAGGGTGAACGCGAGATCGCCGCGCACAACAAGCTGCTCGGGTCCTTCGAGCTGACCGGCATCCCGCCGGCCCCGCGCGGTGTGCCCCAGATCGAGGTCACCTTCGACATCGACGCCAACGGCATCGTGCACGTCACGGCCAAGGACAAGGGCACCGGCAAAGAGAACACCATCCGAATCCAGGAAGGCTCGGGCTTGTCCAAGGACGAGATCGACCGGATGATCAAGGACGCCGAGGCGCACGCCGCCGAGGACCACAAGCGTCGCGAGGAAGCCGACGTCCGCAACCAGGCCGAGACGCTGGTCTACCAGACGGAGAAGTTCGTCAAGGAACAGCGCGAAGCCGAGGGCGGGTCCAAGGTTCCCGAGGACACGCTCAACAAGGTGGATGCAGCCGTGGCGGAAGCCAAGTCGGCGCTGGCCGGCACCGACATTTCCGCAATCAAGTCGGCGATGGAGAAGCTCGGCCAGGAGTCGCAGGCGCTGGGGCAGGCCATCTACGAAGCCACCCAGGCTGACGCGGCGGCTGCAGGCGCACCCGGCGGCCAACCCGGCGGTGCCGAGCCCGGCGCCGACGACGTGGTGGACGCGGAGGTGGTCGACGACGACCAGGAGTCCAAGTGAGCGAGGGTAATCCACAGGAACAGGTAACTGTTACCGACAAGCGGCGGGTCGATCCCGAGACGGGTGAAGTCCGGCACGTCCCTCCCGGCGATACGCCGGGAGGGACGCCTCCGGCGGGCGCGGACAGTTCGGCCGCCAAAGTCGCCGAGCTGACCGCCGATCTGCAACGCGTGCAGGCTGACTTCGCCAACTACCGCAAGCGGGCGTTGCGCGATCAGCAGGCCGCCGCGGATCGGGCCAAGGCGTCGGTGGTCAGCGAATTGCTGCATGCCGTTGACGACATCGAACGGGCGCGCAAACACGGAGACCTGGATTCCGGTCCGCTCAAGGCGGTCGCCGACAAGATGATGAGTGTGTTGACCGGGCTGGGGCTCAAGTCGTTTGGCGCCGAGGGCGAGGACTTCGACCCCGTGCTCCACGAGGCCGTGCAACACGAGGGCGACGGCGGGCAGGATGCCAAACCGGTGATCGGCACCGTCATGCGTCAGGGCTACCAGCTCGGTGAGCACGTGTTGCGAAACGCGCTGGTCGCGGTCGTCGAAACGATTGCCGACTACACCTCCGAGGCGGGATCCACTCAGCAGCCGGCCGATAGCGGCGAAGCCGGGCGACCCGACACCGCCGATAACGCCGACGCCCCAGCTGAATAGGGCCCAGAATCAGGACGACAACAAAAAATGGACATGAAGGTAAGGAGGTGACGCGGCATGGCCCAGCGTGAATGGGTCGAGAAGGACTTCTACAAGGAGTTGGGCGTCTCCTCCGACGCCGCACCTGAAGAGATCAAGCGGGCGGCTCGCAAGCTGCTCGCCGAGAATCATCCCGACCGCAACCCGGGGAACAAGTCGGCCGAGGACCGCTACAAGGCGGTATCCGAGGCCAAAGAGGTGCTCACGGATCCGGCCAAACGCAAGGAGTACGACGAGACTCGTCGGCTTTTTGCGGGAGGCGGATTCGGGGGCCGCCGCTTCGACACGGGTGGCTTTGGCGGCTTCACAGGGGGGCCCGCATATGGCTCCGACGGCGCCGAGTTCAACCTCAATGACTTGTTCGACGCCGCCGGCCGGTCCGGGGGCACCAACATCGGCGACTTGTTCGGCGGCCTGTTCGGACGCGGCGGCAGCGCTCGTCCGAGCCGGCCTCGCCGCGGCAACGACCTGGAGACCGAGACCGAACTGGACTTCGTGGAGGCAGCCAAAGGCGTGGCGATGCCACTGCGGCTGACCAGTCCGGCGCCGTGTACGAACTGCCACGGCAGTGGCGCGCGGCCGGGTACCAGCCCGAAGGTGTGTCCCAACTGCAACGGTGCCGGTGTGGTCAACCGCAACCAGGGCGCGTTCGGTTTCTCTGAACCTTGCACCGATTGCCGGGGAAGCGGCTCGATCATCGAGCACCCCTGCGACGAGTGCAAAGGCACCGGCGTCACGACCCGCACCCGCACCATCAATGTGCGGATTCCACCCGGCGTGGAGGACGGGCAGCGGATCAGGTTGGCCGGGCAGGGCGAGGCCGGGTTGCGCGGTGCACCGTCGGGAGATCTCTATGTCACCGTGCACGTGCGGCCGCACAAGGTCTTCGGCCGTGACGGCGATGACCTCACCGTCACGGTTCCGGTCAGCTTCACCGAATTAGCTTTGGGCTCAACGCTTTCAGTGCCAACGCTGGACGGTAGCGTCGGTGTCAAGGTGCCGCAGGGCACCGCGGACGGGCGCATCCTGCGGGTTCGCGGGCGTGGTGTGCCCAAACGCAGCGGCGGTAGCGGCGACCTGCTCGTCACGGTCAAGGTGGCCGTCCCGCCGAATTTGGAAGGGGCCGCCAAGGAGGCGCTGGAAGCCTACGCGGCGGCTGAGCGGTCCAGTGGGTTCGATCCCAGGGCCGGTTGGGCAGGTAATCGCTAGATGGCTAAGAACTCGAGAGAAGGGGAAGCCCGAACGTTTCTGATTTCGGTGGCGGCGGAGCTGGCCGGAATGCACGCGCAGACGCTGCGCACCTATGACAGGCTCGGTCTGGTCAGCCCGCGCCGGACAACCGGTGGCGGGCGCCGCTATTCGGAACATGACGTCAATCTGCTGCGTCAGGTTCAGCAGCTCTCTCAGGAAGAGGGGGTCAACCTCGCTGGCATCAAGCGCATCATCGAGCTGACCAACCAGGTCGAGGCGCTGCAGTCGAGGTTGCAGGAAATGGCCGACGAGCTCGAGACGATGCGGGCAAAGCAGCGCCGCGAGGTGGCGCTGGTGCCCAAGAGCACGGCGCTGGTCGTGTGGCAGCCGCGCCGGCCCCGCTGAGCCGGCCGCCCGCCACACCCCGGCGGGTTACGGCCCGGTGCCGGTATTGAAGAACCCGGAGAGGTTGGATCCGGTATTGAAGAAGCCCGAGATGTAGGCTGCGGCGTCTTTGACCTTGCTGGTGTTGAAGAAACCCGAGACGGTGTTGCCCACGTTCACCAGGCCCGATTGCAGGTCGCCGAAGTTGTAGACGCCCGAGGTCTGGCTGCTTCCGGAGCCGAACGGATCCATGCTGCCGTTGAGGAAACCCGAGTCGTAGGCGCCGATGTTGCCAAGCCCTGACGTGAAGCCTTTACCGGAGTTGAAGAATCCCGACGAGTCGTTGTTGGTGAAGTTGAAGAAGCCCGGCGCCGGGTCCATGTCGACCGCGATATTCAGTGGCCTGCCATCGAAATTGATGGTGGTATTGAGAGCCGGGGGACCCACGGTGAAGTTCTGGCTGGACCCGCCGATCTGGATGCTCGGGATCGTGATCGGGGGGATGTCGAAGGAATACGGGAACGGGTAGTTGAACTTGATTCCGAGGATCTTGTACGAGTAGCCGTACTTTCCGGAGATGGTGAACGAGGAAATGTCGAAGCTGTGGATGGTCGTTCCGCCGACGTCGAGGCTGATCGGTGTCTGGAAGTTGGCATAAATATCCAGTTCCACGGGCAGCGTCGGGATATTGAGCGTGTAGTTGAAGCCCAGTTGGCCTAGCTCGTCGCCCCTCAACAAGAACCCGTTGTTCATGCTGCCGGAGTTGAAACCACCGGTGTTGATATCGCCGAGGTTCGCAATTCCGGTGTTGGTGTCGCCCACATTGAAGTAGCCGGTGTTGCCGACACCGGTGTTGAACGAGCCGGTGTTGATGTCGCCGGCGTTGAGGTTGCCGGTGTTGTAGCTGCCCGCGTTGGCTACGCCGGTGTTGGCGATGCCGGAGTTGAACATGCCCGTGTTGGCGGCGCCGGTGTTCCCGACGCCGGTGTTTTAGTTGCCCGAGTTTCCGATGCCCCAGTTTCCGGTGCCCGAGTTGCCGATGCCGACGTTGCCGGTGCCGGAGTTGAACAAGCCGACATTGTCGGTGCCGCTGTTGAGGGCTTCGAAACCGCGCAACCCGTCACCGTTGAGCCCGATTCCGATGTTGCCGTCGCCGGTGTTGCCGAAGCCGAAGTTATTGCTGCCCAGGTTCCCGAAGCCGAAGTTGGTGCTGCCGAGGTTTCCGGCGCCGAAGTTGAGGTCGCCGATGTTTGCGCCACCGAAGTTGATGCCGCCGACGTTTGCGGTGCCCACGTTGTAGTCGCCGACGTTGGCGGCACCGAGGTTCAGGACGCCCAGGTTGGCGAAGCCCACGTTCAGGGTGGTGCCGCCCGCGGAGTCCCGGAACAACCCGGCAAGGTTGGCGCCGGCATTTCCGACGCCGGAGACGTAGGCCGCCGTCGCGGTGTTCAGGCTGCTGGTGTTGAACAGGCCCGAGACGCTGTTGCCGTAGTTGGCCAGGCCGTATTGCACCGCGCCCAGGTTTCCGTAGCCCGATACGTCGGTGCCGGAGTTGAAGAAGCCCGATCCGCTGCCAGCACCGTTGTTGAAGAAGCCCGACGAGTAGCTGGTGGTCGTGTTTCCGAAGCCCGGCGCGGCGGCGATGTCGAACAGTGGGACGCCGACCAAGCCCTGGTAGTCGCCCCTTGCCAGGATGCCGTTGCTGTAGTTGCCGGAGATGAAGATGCCGGTGTCGACATCGCCCGTGTTGGCCCAACCGGTGTCGTAGTTACCCGAGTTGAAGCCACCGGTGTTGTAGGTGCCCGAATTCGCGTTGCCGGTGTTGGCGTCGCCGGCGTTGAAGGTTCCGGTGTTGAAGTCTCCGGCGTTGCCGATGCCCGTGTTGACGATGCCCGCGTTGAACACGCCGGTGTCGTAGTTGCCCGAATTGAACAGCCCGGCGTTGCCGATGCCCGAGTTCCCGATGCCGATGTTGTCGCTGCCCGAGTTGAACAGGCCGATGTTGTTGGTGCCGGAGTTGAACAGGCCGATGTTGCCGCTGCCGGTGTTCAGGGCGCCGAACCCGCGCAAACCGTCGCCGCTGAGCCCGATTCCGATGTTGCCGTCGCCGGTGTTGCCGAAGCCGATGTTGCCGTCACCGGTGTTGCCGAAGCCGAAGTTGTTGCTGCCGGTGTTGCCGAAGCCGATGTTGTGGTTGCCGTTGGTCAACGAGGCGCCGGAGTTGCCGAAGCCGAAGTTGTTGTTGCCGATGTTGCCGAAGCCGAAGTTGGTGTCGCCGATGTTTGCGCCGCCAAAGTTGAAGTTGCCGACGTTGGCGGCGCCGACGTTCCCGTCTCCGATGTTGCCGAAGCCCAGGTTGTAGTTGCCGGTGTTGGCCGCACCCGCATTGAAGATGCCGACGTCGGCGAAGCCCAAGTTGAACGTCGAATCGGGCGCATTGCCCGAGGCGTCGTTGTAGAAGCCGGACAGGTTGGTGCCGATGTTTCCAATACCTGAGACGGCGGCCGGCGTATCGATGTCCAACGTGCTGGTATTGAGCAATTCCGAGATGCTGTTGCCGAGGTTTCCCAGCCCGGATTCGAGGTTTCCGTAGTTTCTCAGGCCCGAATTTCCGTCGATGAAGCTGACATTGAAAAAGCCCGAGTTATTGATGCCGACGTTTCCGAAGCCCGACGAGCTGCCATCGCCCGAGTTGAAGAATCCCGACGAGGGGCTGGTGCTCGAGTTGCCGAAGCCGGGACCCGCTGGAATATCGATGAGTGGGATCGTCAAGGGGCCGATGGTGCCGTCGGTGTCTACCCCCAACACGGTGGAACCGTCGGTGTTTCCGATGGTGCTGGTCAGCGTGGGCCCGGAAATCGTGATGTCGGAGAACGTGATGGGACTGATTTTCAGGTCCCAATAGAGCTTGACATTTACCTTGCCGACACCCGGGATCTTGTACTCTATTTTTCCGTCGAGGTTGGCTGTGATTTTGGGCAGGGTAAAGCTCTCGATGACGATCTTTCCGATGTCGATGCTGATCGGCAGGCTGATCGGGAAGCTCAGATTCAAGTCCGCGGTGGTGGTCGGAACCGTGACCGTGTAATTGAAAGCACCCAGATTGCCCTGGTAGTCGCCGCGCCACAACAGGCCGTTGTTGTAGTCGCCGGAGATGAGGGCGCCGGTGTTGACGTTGCCGGTGTTGGCCCAACCCGTGTTGAGGTCGCCCACATTCAGCGACCCCGTGTTGCTTTGGCCTGTGTTGAAATTGCCGGTGTTGTGGTCGCCGACGTTGAAGGTCCCGGTGTTGTAGCTGCCCACGTTGCCGATGCCGGTGTTGAAGGAACCGGAGTTGAACAACCCCGTGTTGGCCAGGCCCGAGTTGCCGATGCCGGTGTTGTAGCTGCCGGAGTTTCCGGTGCCGGAGTTGCCGATGCCGACGTTGTCGGTGCCGGAGTTGAACACGCCGATGTTGCCGCTGCCCGAGTTCCAGCCGCCGAAACCCTGCAGACCGTCTCCGTTGAGCCCGATGCCGGTGTTGCCGTTGCCGGTGTTGCTGAAGCCGAAGTTGGTGTCGCCGATGTTGCCGAAGCCGAAGTTGGCGCTGCCGAGGTTCCCGGGGCCGAAGTTGGTGTTACCGACGTTGCCCAGACCGAAGTTGTAGTCGCCGAGGTTGGCGCTGCCGATGTTGAAACTGCCGTCATTGGCCACGCCCACGTTGAAGATTCGATCCGCGGAGTCGCCGGCGAGGAAGAAGCCCGAAAGGTTGCTGCCGAAGTTTGAAACACCCGACACATTGGCCGCCGTCAGCAGGTCCAGCGCGCTCGTGTTGAACACACCGGAAACGCTGTTGCCCAGGTTCGCGATGCCGGACTCCAGCATCCCGTAGTTCTTGAAACCGAAGTTTCCGAGACTGTCGGTGGCAAAGTTCAGGAAGCCGGAGTTGCTGCCGCCCCCGTTCCCGAAGCCCGACGCGCTACCGTCACCCGAGTTGAAGAAACCCGACGACTCGACGCTGGTCGAATTGCCGACTCCCGGGCCAGAGGGGAGGTCGAGGACGATCGCCTGGACCAGCCCCGTGTCGACAACAAACCTCGGCGTGAACACGGACTGTGTCCCGCCCACGCCGATGTCTATCGTTGGACCGACAATCGTGATGGTCGGGAAGGTTTCCGGCCCGATGTTGCCGCTGACCACGCCGTACGCGCCGATCGGGATCTCCGGAATGGTGAAGCCCTCGATCACGGTGTTGCCGACGGTGGCGCTGATGGGTATGTCTATCGGGACGCTGAGGTTGAGGCTGGTGGTGATGGGCACCAGGCCAATCGCGTAGCTCAATCCGCCTTGCGCCCGGTAGTCGGATCTCCACAAGATGCCGTTGTCGTAGTTGCCGCTGATCAGGGCGCCGGTGTTGACGTTGCCGACGTTTGCCAGTCCGGTGTTGTAATCGCCCAGGTTCAACCAGCCGGTGTTGTAGTCACCCTGTTTGGCGCCGCCGGTGTTGGTGCTGCCCACATTGTGCGCACCCGAGTTGTAGTTGCCCGGGTTGCCGATGCCGGTGTTGAGGTTGCCGACGTTGAACAGGCCCGTGTTGGCCAGGCCCACGTTGCCGATGCCGGTGTTGTAGCTGCCGGTGTTGTAGCTGCCGGAGTTTCCGGTGCCCGAGTTGCCGATGCCGACGTTGTCGGTGCCGGAGTTGAACACGCCGATGTTGCCGCTGCCCGAGTTCCAGCCGCCGAAGCCCTGCAGGCCGTCTCCGTTGAGCCCGATGCCGGTGTTGCCGTTGCCGGTGTTGCCGAAGCCGATGTTGCCGTTGCCGGTGTTGCCGAATCCGATGTTGTTGAAGGCGGCCGTCAACCCGGGACCCGCGTTGCCGAATCCGATGTTGGCGCTGCCGAGGTTTCCGCTACCGAGGTTATAGTCGCCGACGTTGCCGCCGCCGATGTTGCCGAATCCGATGTTGGCGCTGCCGAGGTTGAGGTTGCCGATGTTCGCGTTGCCGAAGTTGTAGTCGCCGATGTTTGCGCTGCCAAAGTTCAGCCCGCCGTCGTTGCCGACGCCCACGTTGAAGGTGGTCGCGTCCGGGCCGTCCCGAAACACACCGGCCAGATCGCTGCCGATGTTGCCGACTCCCGATATCCGGGCCGGCTCCAGGGTCGCGAGTTCGAGCCCACTGGTGTTGTGAATGCCCGAGATCGTGTTGCCGAAGTTCAGCGCGCCCGATTCCAGATCGCCGTAATTGAGCAGCCCGGAGACGCCGAACGGGCCGGAGGTCGTGTTGAACAAGCCCGACGAGCCGCCGTCGCCCTGGTTGAGGAATCCCGACGACGGGCTCGAGCTCGTATTCCCAAGCCCCGTGGTCGGCGGGATGTAGAGAAGTTGCAGCTGGATGGGGCTGACGTCATAGGAAAGGGACAGATCCAGCGTTGCGGGGCCCACGGTGGCATTGATCGGGGGACCGACAATCGTGATCGATGGGATGGTGATGGGGCCGATGTACCCCCCGTTGAGGAAGGTCTGCTTGGGAATGGTGGTGCCCGGGGTGGTGATGGTGGGCACGGTGGCGCCGAACGTGTTGTCCAGGGGGATGCTGACGGCGTAGTCGCCGCTGGTTCCGCCGAAGTTAATCCTGAGATCGATGCCGAGCAGCCGGTAATCGTCCTGCCAGAAAAGGCCGTTGCTATAGCTGCCCGAGATAAATGCGCCGGTATCAACATCGCCGGTGTTGGCCCAGCCGGTGTTCAGGTTGCCCGGATTGAAGCCGCCGGTGTTGGTGTTCCCCGCGTTGAAGCCGCCCGTGTTGTGGTTGCCGGTGTTTGCCCAGCCGGTGTTGGCGTTGCCCGGGTTGAACACCCCGGTACTGGCCTCACCCGAGTTGCCGAAGCCCGTGTTGTAGCTCCCCGAGTCCAACACACCGAAATTACCGGTGCCCGAATTGAAGAAGCCGATGTTGTTGGTGCCCGAGTTGAACAGCCCGATGTTGCCGCTCCCGGAATTGAGGGAGCCGAACCCGATCTTGCCGTCACCGCTGAGCCCGATGCCGATGTTGTTGCTGCCGGTGTTGCCGAAGCCGACGTTGAAGCTGCCGGTGTTGGCGAAGCCCTGGTTGTTGCTGCGGGTGTTGGCGAAGCCCTGGTTGTTGCTGCCCGCGTTGCCAAAGCCCTGGTTGGCGCCGCCTAGGTTGCCCCAGCCGAGGTTATGGCTGCCGAGGTTGCCGCCACCGAGGTTGCCATCGCCGTTATTGCCGTTTCCGATGTTCCCGAAGCCCAGGTTGGATGTGCCGACGTTGGCCGCCCCCAGGTTCAACGGGCTCGCCGCGGCTAGGCCCAAGCTGGGCAGCCCCAGCGCGCTCACCGGGTCGGTGACCGCGGCCTCGGCGGCAGCGGCCACCGCCGCGCTGGCCGGGGCCGCGCTGGCCAAGCTTGCGGCGGCGGCGTTGCCAAGCTGGCGCACCAATCCGCTGACGGCAAAGGGCGTCAATGCTGAGGCGGCCGCCGAGGCGCCGGCGTGGTAATCCAGCATGGCGGCGACGTCCTGGGCCCACATCTGCTCGTACTGTGCTTCGACGGCCGCGATCGCCGGCGCGGACAGGCCCAGCACGTTCGCATTCACCAGTGCGGTCAGGACGGTGCGGTTTGCGTCGATAGCCGGCGGACTGACCGTGGCCACCAGCGCCGCTTCGAAAGAAGCCAACGCCGCCCGGACCTGACTGGCGGCCTGCTCGGCCTGGGCGCTTGCCGTGGTCAGCCACGCCAGATAGGGCTGCGCGGCGCTGGCCATCGCGGTCGACGCCGGACCTTGCCAAGTCCCGCCCGCCAGGCCGGAGGTCACCGCCCCGAACGCGCTTGCCGCGGCGAACAACTCGGCCGCCAGCCCATCCCAGGCCGTCGCTGCCGCCAGCATGGGCCCCGGCCCAGCACCGAGGTGCATCCGGGCCGAATTGATCTCCGGCGGCAACAACACAAAACTCATCGGAAACGCCTACTCGCCGCTACTAAGCGGATGGCGAGCTGTCTCATAACACTCCCCGCGAACACTGCAAATGCGAAAAACATTCGCATAGCAAAATGTGAAGCCTATTCACAATTTCCAATGGCCACTCTCTGCTGGCCAGGCTAGCCCGATTTGTCTTGTCCGTTTTGGATTTGGATTGGTTCGGCAGGAATCGGCGGGATATTCGGTTCGGCTTTGTCCGCTGCCGCACCTCGAATTGCCCGCTGGGCCGACGTGCGGGAGGCGGGGCCGATCAGGCGGTGCCGCAGGTGGATTGAGCAACGTCCCCGATCGCGCATCCGGGTGCCGCTACGCCATCGCGTCGTTCAAGAAGCCGGAAAGCTCATGGCCGGTGTTGCCCAAGCCGGAGACAAAGGCCTGGGCCATCAGGTTCAGAATGCTGGTGTTGTAGATGCCCGACAGCGAGTTGCCGAAGTTCGCCCAGCCTGATTCGAGCGTGCCGACGTTTTGGAGGCCGGACAGTCCCGGGCCGCCCGCGTTGAAGAATCCCGAACTCTCCAAAAAGGCGTTTCCGATCCCCGAAACGGCCCCTTGGGCGTCGTTGAGCAAGCCCGACGCGCCTCCGGCTCCGGAATTGAAGAAGCCCGACGACGGCGTGTCCGACGAGTTGAAGAATCCAGGGCTCTGCTGCCAGTTGAAGCCGAAGGTGGCGGGGCCGACGGTGCCCGCGTCGGAGAAGTCGATGGTGTCCGTGATGGCCGTCTTTATCGGGCTTTGTGGGTTGATCACACTGGGATCGATGACGAACGGCCCGACGTGTTCGGTGGTAATCGGAACGGTGACCGACACGTGCAACACACAGCCGACGAAGGGGACATAGATCAGGAAGATCGTGGTCTCCAGACTGATTGGTATCTCGAATTCGGCGATGGTGAACATGTCCTGGGTGATGGTGTTGATCGCGCCGGTAATCGGTATGTCGATGTCGGAGTGCACCCCGATATTCCACGGGATCGCTGGAACGGTGGACTCGTAGGTGAAGCCGAGCAGGCCCTGGTAATCGCCGCGCCACAGCAACCCATTGCTGTAATTGCCCGAGATGAACGCGCCGGTGTTGACGTTGCCGGAGTTGGCCAGGCCGGTGTTGGAATTGCCCTCGTTGAAGTAGCCGGTGTTGTAGTTGCCCGGATTGAACCCGCCGGTGTTGTAGTCGCCCGGATTGAAACTGCCGGTGTTGAAGTCGCCGGTGTTGTAGCAGCCGGTGTTGTAGCAGCCGGTGTTGTAGTTGCCCGCGTTGCCGATGCCGGTGTTGACCATGCCGGAGTTGAAGAACCCGGTGTTGGTTGTGCCGGTGTTGCCGATGCCGGTGTTGTAGCTGCCGGAGTTGCCGATGCCCCAGTTGCCGGTGCCGGAGTTTCCGAAGCCGATGTTGTTGGTGCCGGAGTTGAACAAGCCGATGTTGCCGCTGCCCGAGTTCCAGCCCCCGAATCGGGTCGTGGTGTCGCCGGTGAGTCCGATCCCGATGTTTCCGTCGCCGGTGTTGGCGAAGCCGAGGTTGCCGTTGCCGGTGTTGCCGAACCCGATGTTGTAGCTTCCGGTGTTGCCGAACCCGATGTTGCCGATGGCGTCCGACAGCGCCGGGCCGGTGTTGGCGAAGCCGAAGTTGTAGCTGCCGAGGTTGGCGCTGCCGAGGTTGAAGCCGCCGAGATTGGCGCTGCCGAGGTTGGCGCTGCCGATGTTGCCGAAGCCGAAGTTGGAATCGCCGATGTTGGCGTTTCCGAGGTTGTAGCTGCCGATGTTGGCGCTGCCCACGTTCCAGAATCCGGGGTTTGCGATGCCGAAGCTGAAGGTCGTTGCGTCCGGCCCATTGCGGTACCAGCCGGCCAGGTCGGTGCCGATGTTTTGGAATCCGGAGAGGTTGGCCGGCGTTGCGCCACCGGTGTTGAGGAAACCGGAGATGGCGTTGCCGAGGTTGGCCAGGCCGGATTGCTGCGACCCGATGTTTTGGAAGCCGGAGTTGCCCAGGGCGGCGGTGGCGACGTTCCAGATGCCCGAGTTGTTGGCACCCACGTTGGCGAAGCCGGACGCGCTTCCGTCGCCCAGGTTGAAGAAGCCCGACGACGGGCCGGTGGTCGCGTTGAAGAAGCCGGCGGCCGGTTTGATGTCGATGAGCGGAATCTGGCCGGGGCCGAAGTTGAAGTAGCCCCCGACGTGAACGACGGTGGAACCATCGGGATTACCGAGATTGAGCTGCAACGCCGGTTGGGTGCCGAAGTCGATGACGATGGGTGTGTTCAACGGGGCCGACGCGTCGCCACCGTGGATGGTGATGGGGCCGATCGGTGCGATGACCGTGCCACTGATGATGGCGAGGTCGACCTTGCCCGTGGCGGGCACTTTCGGGAAGGTCACGGCCGGGATCGAGATGTCGGTGATGGTGCCGGTGATAGGGATGTTGACCGGGGCATCGATGGTCAGGAATGCCGGAATCCTGTTGACCGTGATGGCGTAGTGGGCGGACAGCTGCCCGATGCTGTCAGCCCGCCAGAAAACGCCGTTGGCCATGTCGCCGGTGATGAACGCGCCGGTGTCGAAGTTGCCGATGTTCGCCAGGCCGGTGTTGTAGTCGCCGGTGTTGTAAAAGCCGGTGTTGTAATCGCCGGGGTTGGCGATGCCGGTGTTGAAGACGCCGATGTTGAACAAGCCGGTGTTGAAATTGCCGGGGTTGGCGATGCCGGTGTTGAAGGAACCGGAGTTGAACAGGCCGGTGTTGTAGCTACCCGTGTTGCCGATGCCGGTGTTGTGGCTGCCGGAGTTTCCGATGCCCCAGTTGCCGGTGCCGGAGTTGCCGATGCCGACGTTGCCGGTTCCGGAGTTGCCGATGCCGACGTTGCCGGTTCCGGAGTTGAAGAGGCCGACGTTGAAGCTGCCCGAGTTCAGGCCGCCGATGCCCATCAGGTTGTCACCCTGCAGACCGATGCCGATGCCGCCGGTACCCATGTTCCCGATGCCGACGTTGCCGGTGCCGGAGTTGAAGAAGCCGACGTTGTCGGTGCCGGAGTTGAACATGCCGACATTCGAGGTCCCGGAGTTGAAGAAGCCGGTGTTGCCGGCGCCCGAACTCAGCGACCCGAACCCGACTCGGCCGTCGCCGGTGAGCCCGATGCCGACGTTGTTGTCCCCGGTGTTGAACAGCCCGATGTTGTTGTCTCCGGTATTCGACCAGCCCTGGTTGTCGTTGCCGGCGTTGGCCAGTCCCGTGTTGAAGTCGCCCAGGTTGAACAGGCCCGCGTTGCCGACGCCGTCATTGAGCGGGCCGAACCCGATCTGGCCGTCGCCGCTGAGCCCGATGCCGATGTTGCCGTTGCGGGTGTTGCCGAAGCCGATGTTGCCGTTGCCGGTGTTGCCGAACCCGATGTTGGTGTCGCCGACGTTGCCGAAGCCGATGTTGTTGAACGCCTCCGTCAACCCCGCTCCGGCGTTTCCGAACCCGATATTGCCGCTGCCGATGTTCCCGCTGCCGAGGTTGTCGGCGCCGACGTTTCCGAATCCGACATTGAAGCTGCCGATGTTTGCGCTGCCCACGTTGAAGTCGCCGACGTTTCCGCTGCCCAGGTTCAGCTGGCCCAAATCGCCCAGGCCCGCCGTTGAAGATCGTGCCGGCCGAGTCGCGCAGCACCCCCGATAGCTCCGTGCCGATGTTGAAGAAGCCCGAGAGGTTGGCCGCGGTCGGAAGATCCGCCGTGCTGGTGTCGTACCAGCCCGAGACGGTGTTGCCCAGGTTCGCCCAGCCGGAGAGTTGTTGGCCGTAGTTCTGCAAGCCGGAACTGCCGATGTCGCCGAAGCCGGTGTTCCAGAAGCCCGAATTGTTTGCGCCGACGTTTCTGAAGCCCGAGGCGGTTCCGGTGCCGGAGTTGAAGAAGCCCGACGACGGGGCCGAGGTCGAGTTTCCGAACCCGGGCGCCGCGGGGATGTCGAGCAAGACAATGCTGATGGGTCCCAAGCCGCTGCGAATCGCGACGGGGATCGAGCTGGAACCGTCGGGGTTGCCGATGTTGATATCGATGACCGGCAGAATGCCCTTGATGGTCGGGATGGTGATCGGCCCGATCTTGAAATCGGTGATCGACAGGGCGTCGATCGTGATGGTGGGAATCGTGAAGCCGTTGAGGGCCAGGCTGCCGAGATCGAGGTAGATCGGGATGTCGACCGGGATGTTCAAATCGAAGTTGAGCACCGGGAATTCGGGAATGAAGATCTCGTAGTGGGCGCCCACTAGCCCTTGGTAGTCTCCGCGCCAGAACATGCCGTTGCTGTAGTTGCCGGAGATGAATGCGCCGGTGTTGACGTCGCCCGTGTTCGCCAGGCCGGTGTTGTAGTCACCGGTGTTGAAGAAACCGGTGTTGTAGTTGCCTGCGTTCGCCAGGCCGGTGTTGTAGTCGCCGGTGTTGAAAAAGCCGGTGTTGTAGTCGGTGGGGTTGGCCAGGCCGGTGTTGGTGTGGCCGGCGTTGTACAGAACCGTGTTGTAGTCGCCTGCGTTTGCGATGCCGGTGTTGCCGGTGCCCGGGTTCCACAGGCCCCAGTTCGTGCTGCCCGAGTTGGCGATGCCGGAATTGGCGGTCCCGGAGTTGCCGATGCCCCAGTTTGCGTTGCCGGAGTTGAAGATGCCGGTGTTGCCGGTGCCCGAGTTGAAGATGCCGGTGTTGTTGGTGCCCGAGTTGAACAGGCCGGCATTTCCGGTGCCGGAGTTCAGCCCGCCGGCGAGGTTGATACCTACCTGGTTGTCGCCGGTGAGCCCGATGCCGATGTTGTTGTTGCCAGTGTTGCCGATGCCGATGTTGTGGTCGCCGGTGTTGGCAAAGCCCTGGTTGAGACTGCCCGCGTTCCCGAAGCCGACGTTGTAGTCGCCCAGGTTTGCCAGGCCGACGTTGTAGTCGCCCAGGTTTCCCAGCCCGAAGTTGTATGTCCCGTGGTTACCGGAGAGGAAGTTGAAGCTCCCGATATTGCCGCTGCCGAAGTTGTTGGCACCGACATTGCCGAAACCGGCGTTGTTGCTGCCGATGTTTCCGTCGCCGATGTTTCCGTTGCCGAGGTTGGCGATGCCCAGGTTGCCGATTGGGTTGTCATTGAAGAACCCTGCGATGTTGGTGCCGATGTTGGCGGCGCCGGAGATGTCGGCCGGTATCGATACGCCCAGCGAGCTCGTGTTGAAAAAGCCCGAGACGCTGTTGCCTAGGTTGGACATGCCCGACACCAGATCGCCGAGGTTCTGGTAGCCCGATATTCCGGAGCTGCCCGAAGCGAGGTTGAAGAACCCGGAATTGTTGCCGCCTGTGTTACCGAACCCGGAGGCGGTGCCGCTGCCGGTATTGAAGAAGCCCGAGGACGCAGTTGTCGTGGAGTTACCGAAACCGGGGGCGGCCGCAATGTCGATGATCGGGATCTTGATCGGCAGCAGGCCGCCGGTGCCGACGATGTGGATCAACGGTTCCGGTCCGGTACCGATGTTGATGTCAATTGCGGGTAGGCCCAGCTCGAGGTTGGGGAACTTGATCGCGCTGACATGGACGGCCTTGAACCCGATGCCGACGATGTCCAATTCGACGGTGGACGCCGGGATGGTGAATCCGTCGACGGTGAAGACCCCGAGTGTGCCGGTGATGGGGATGTCGAGGTAGACTGGCACATCCAGGTTCAGTGGGATGGCGGTGTCGGGAATGGTGATCGCGTAATCGATGCCCCACAGGCCCTGATAGTCGCCCCGCCACAACAAGCCGTTGCTGTAGTTGCCCGAGATGAATGCGCCGGTGTTGACGTCGCCGGAGTTGGTAAAACCGGTGTTGTAGTTGCCGCTGTTGAGGTAGCCGGTGTTGTAGTCGCCCGGGTTGAGACCGGCCGTGTTGAAGCTTCCGGTGTTGAAGCTTCCGGTGTTGTAGTTGCCCGGGTTGCCGATTCCGGTGTTGACGTTGCCCGCATTCCACAATCCGGTGTTGATCTGACCCGAGTTGAAGACGCCCGTATTGGTGATGCCGGTGTTGCCGATGCCCCAGTTTGCGTTGCCGGAGTTGAAGATTCCGGTGTTGTTGGTGCCGGAGTTGAAGATTCCGGTGTTGTTGGTGCCGGAGTTGAACAGTCCGGTGTTGCCGGTGCCGGAGTTCAGGCCGCCACCAAAATTGAAGCCCTGCTGGTTGTCGCCGGTGAGCCCGATACCGATGTTGTTGTTGCCGGTGTTGAACAGGCCGATGTTGTTGTTGCCGCTGTTGGCAAGGCCCTGGTTGAAGCCGCCCGCGTTGCCGAATCCGACGTTGTAGTCGCCGAGGTTGGACGAGCCGATGTTGTAGCCGCCCAGGTTCGCCGAGCCGACGTTGAAGTTGCCGAGGTTGGCCAAGCCGAGACTGTTGAATCCGCTGTTGCCAAGGCCCAGGTTCTCGTCACCAAGGTTGGCAAAGCCGAGATTGAAGTCGCCGGTGTTGCCGAAGCCCACGTTGGCCTGGCCGATGTCGGCCAGTCCCAAACTGAAGGTTGACATTCCAGACGCCTGGTCGGCGAAGATGCCCGCGAGGGTGGTGCCGATGTTCGACACGCCCGAGACATTGGCGGGTGTCCCGATGCCGGTATTGAACAGGCCGGAGACGGTGTCGCCGATGTTCAGCAGACCCGATTGCAGCGAGCCGACGTTCTTGAAGCCCGATACTGCCGAGGTCCCGAAGTTCTGGAAGCCGGAGATGTCGCCGCCGAAATTCGCGATCCCCGATACCGTTCCGGTGCCGCCGTTGAAGAAACCCGATGACGGGCTGCTGGTGGAGTTGAACAAGCCGGTGACCGCCGGGATGTCGAAGATGGTCCAGTCGACGGGGCCGAGACTGGCCGTGGCGGGGATCGACACCACCGTCGTCCCCTTGGGGTCGCCGATGTTGAACGAAATCGCCGGACCGGTGGCCGTGATCGGGGCAAGGGTGACGGAGTCGATCGTTCCGGTCAAGACAGGTAGCGGCCTAATCGCGACGGTAAAACCGAAGTTGATGTCCTCCATCGTTATTCCGCTGTACAGCGTGTTGGTGAAGTTGGCGGTGAGCGGGATGTTGATGGGGGCGCTGGCGTCGACATGCGCTGGAATCTCCGGAACGTGGATGACATAGCTGGCGCTCACCTGGCCCTGCTGGTCGCCGCGCCAGGCGAAGCCGTTGCCCATGTCACCACTGATCAGAAGGCCGGTATCGATGTTGCCCGCGTTGGCAAAGCCGGTGCTGTAGTTGCCCGTGTTGTACCAGCCCGTGTTGTAGTCGCCCCGGTTGGCGGCGCCGGTGTTGACGTCACCCGTGTTGAACCAGCCGGTGTTGTAGTCACCCACATTGGCGATACCGGTGTTGACCATCCCGGTGTTGAACAGGCCCGTATTGGTGCTGCCGGCGTTGCCGAATCCGGTGTTGAGGCTGCCGCTGTTGCCGATGCCCCAGTTTCCGGTGCCGGAGTTTCCGATCCCGACGTTGTTCGTGCCCGAGTTGAACAACCCGATGTTGCCGCTGCCCGAGTTCAGCCCGCCGGCGAAATTCACGCCCCGCTGGCCAGCACCGGTAAGGCCGATGCCGATGTTGCCGTTGCCGGTGTTGCCGACGCCGAAGTTGCCGTTGCCGGTGTTGCCGAAGCCGATGTTGTTGTCGCCGGTGTTGCCGAAGCCGATGTTGTTGTCGCCGGTGTTGCCGAAGCCGATGTTGTTGAACGCGTCCGTCAGCCGCGCTCCGGCGTTTCCGAACCCGATGTTGCCGCTGCCGATGTTCCCGCTGCCGAGGTTGTCGGAGCCGACGTTGCCGAATCCGAAGTTCGCGCTACCGATGTTTGCGCTGCCCACATTGAAGTCGCCGACGTTTCCGCTGCCCACGTTGAGGTGGCCCAGGTCGGCAAGGCCCAGATTCAAGATTGTTCCGTTGGCGTCGCGAAGCACACCCGCCAGGTCGGTGCCGACGTTGAATAGACCCGAAAGATTGGCTGGTGCAGCGAGGTTCGCCGTACTGGTGTTGTAGAAGCCCGACAGCGTGTTGCCCAGGTTCGCCCAGCCTGATGCCAGCGAGCCGAAGTTTTGCACGCCCGAGTTTCCGACCGCCGCCACCCCGCTGTTCCACAGGCCCGAACTGCCGGCGCCAAAGTTGGCGAAGCCGGAGTTGCCTCCGGTGCCGGCGTTGAAAAAGCCTGACGACGGGCCGGCGGTGGTGTTTCCGAAGCCGGGCGCTGCCGGGATGTCCAGGAAGGTGATCGTGCGGCTTTCGACGGCGCCGACGATACTGATCGGTATGTTCGTGCTCGGTCCACCGAGGGCGATTGTCACGGTGGGAATCGTCAGGGTGGAGGCGCCGAGGTTGATCGGTCCCAGGAAGAACAGGCCGCCCAGATAGTAGGTCCTGGGGAAGACCGCTCCAGCCTCGCTGACTTGTATCGTGTTGCCGCCCAGCGTGTATACCTGATTCACCGGCACGATCGACTGCACATCGATGGGAATGTGCGGAGTGGTGACCGATAGGTTGATCGCGACCTGACCTTGGTTGTCGCTGGTCACGAAGAAGCCGTTGTTGTAGTTCCCGGTGTCGAAGAAGCCGGTGTTGACGTTCCCGGGGTTGTAGGAGCCCGTGTTGGTGTCACCGGGGTTGAAGTTGCCCGTGTTCGCACTACCCGCATCGAAGCTGCCGGTGTTGGTGTTGCCCACGTTGAAGCCACCGTTGTTGTAGAAGCCGGTGTTGGCCGCTCCGACGTTGTGCAGGCCCGTGTTGTACTGGCCGGCGTTGCCGATACCGGTGTTCGCGGTGCCGGGATTCTCCAGGCCCCAGTTCGCAACGCCCGCATTGAGCAGGCCCGTGTTCCCGCTGCCCGAATTTCCGATCCCGATGTTTCCGCTGCCCGAGTTGAACAGGCCGACGTTGTCGGTTCCCGAGTTGAACAAGCCCGCGTTGCCGATGCCGGAGTTCAGTGCGCCGATTCCGATCTGGCCGTCACCGGTCAGTCCGATGCCGATGTTCCCGTTGCCGGTGTTGGCGAACCCGGTGTTGTTGCTGCCGGTGTTGGCCAGACCTTGGTTGTAGCTGCCGGCGTTGCCGAAGCCGGTGTTGTAGTCACCGAGGTTTCCGAATCCGACGTTGTAGCTACCGAGGCTTGCCGAACCGATGTTGTAACTGCCGATATTGGCCGAGCCGAGGTTGAGGCTGCCGATGTTGCCGCTGCCGAAATTCGTTCCGCCGAAGTTTCCGCTGTCCAAGTTGAGGCTGCCGATGTTGCCGCTGCCGAAGATGTTGTAACTGCCGGCATTGCCGCTGCCGATGATGTTGTAGTCGCCGACGTTGCCGTTTCCGCCGATGTTGTAGTTGCCAACGTTGGCATTGGCCAGTATGTTTCCGACGCCGTCGTTGGCGAAGCCGATGTTGAACAGTGTTGGGCCAAGCAGGAATCCGGCTAGCTTGCTACCGGTGTTCAAGACACCGGAGATGTAGGCCGGCGTCGTTATGGGCACCAGGCTCGAGTTGAGCAAACCGGATATGGTGTTGCCCGAGTTCACCAGACCTGACTGCAGCACGCCGGTGTTGGCGAAACCCGAGTTGCCGACGGGCCCCGAGGAATCGTTGAAGAAGCCAGAGTTGTTGGCGCCGGAGTTGAAGAACCCTGAGGCGCTACCGTCGCCACTGTTGAAGAAACCCGAGGAGGGGACGGTGGTCGAGTTCCCAAAACCAGGCTCTCCGAAGATCAGACCCTGGTTGTCGCCGCGCCAGAGGAAGCCGTTGTTGTAGTCGCCGGTGTTCAGGGCGCCGGTGTTGACATTGCCGAAGTTCGCAACGCCGGTGTTGTAGTCGCCGCGATTCAGGTAACCCGTGTTGTAGCTACCCGTGTTGAAACCGCCGGTGTTGGCATCGCCAGGGTTGAAGCCACCGGTGTTGTAGCTGCCCACGTTGCCGATGCCGGTGTTGGCGTCACCCGAGTTGCCGATGCCGGTGTTGTAGCTGTTGCCGGAGTTCCCGATTCCCCAGTTGCCGGTTCCCGAGTTCCCAATACCGAAATTGCCGGTGCCCGAGTTGAACAACCCGATGTTGCCGCTGCCCGAGTTCAGGCCGCCGAACCCGAATTGGCCGGTGCCGGTGAGTCCGATGCCGCGGTTGTTGTCGCCGGTGTTGCCGAAGCCAATATTGTTGCTACTGGTATTCCCGAAGCCGATGTTGTTGAGGGCCGCTGTCAGTGCGGGCCCCGAGTTTCCGAAACCAATGTTGCCGCTGCCGATGTTGGAGCTGCCGACATTTTCCGAGCCGAGGTTTCCCGAGCCGAGGTTGTAGTCGCCGACATTTCCATTACCGAAGTTGCGGAAGCCGACGTTTGCAAAGCCCAGGTTGGCGGTGACGACCGACCCGGCGGCCTGCAGCGGGAATGGTGTCAACGCCGCGGCGATCGATTCCGCTCCGGAACGGTAGCCAAACATCGCGGCAACGTCTTGGGCCCACATCTGCTCATAGGCGGCCTCAGCGGCGGCGATCGCGGGGGCATTCTGCCCCAATAGGTTAGAGACCACCAGGGATACGAATTGGGAGCGGTTGGCGGAGATCGCGGCTGGGTGCACCGTCGCGGCCAGCGCCGCCTCGAATGCTGCCGCAGCCAATCGGACTTGCGTCGCGGCTTGCCCGGCCTGAGCTGCCGCGGTAGTCAGCCACTTCAGGTACGGCGCCGCCGCACTAGCCATCGCTGCCGACGCCGCACCCTGCCAGCCGCCGCTCACCAGATCGGTGGTTACCGACGAGAACGCCGAGGCGGCCGAGCCCAGCTCACCAGCCAGACCCTGCCAGGCATTGGCCGCCTCCAGCATCGGTCCCAGCCCGGCGCCGATGGTCAAGCGCGCCGAGTTGATCTCCGGCGGCAGCACCGCGAAATTCATCACCCGTCCCTAACTCAGATCCTTAACTCGAACCGTTTGACCGGTACGCGCAGTCGCGCTACGGCATCCGCACGACCTCCCTGAGTCCGGTGCCGACAGCAGCAAGATTATTCAGTTGCGCACGGCGAAAAAGCCACTGATTTGCTCAAAAAAATCTGGGTTTCTTAATCCCGCCGGATTCGACTCTGAGTGCCGTCGGCATGCTCCAGGGTTTGGGGCAAACACGCGACGTTGACATGCGCGTTGTGCGCATCTATCGCCCCGCGAAATTCATCCAGGTATAAATAAAACTGTCAAAAATGTCGTCGAACGAGGCAAATTCGAGCACCGCAAGTGTGAACGGCTTTCGGTGTTGGCTACGGGCCTGGCGCGCGCGGGCCCGCCATCGTTGCGCGTGAGGTTCAGGCCCCAGCAACCAGCGGCACCGCGCGGGCTCGAACGAGGGCGCGTTGTGCGCCAAGTCGCCCCAGGCCGGCGAAGGGACCGCCATTGCGTCGGCGATGGGGATGCTCCCGGTCGGTCGTGCGGGTTGAGGTAGCCGCGTCATTCAAGCGACTGGATCAGCCAAAATATTCATCAGTGTCGGCGCCGAATGGTGCAGTGCCCCATGGCTCCAGGGCGCCAGTACTCGAAGCTAGTTCTAGAACAATGCTCTAATCGGTAGGTGTTGGGCGCACTGTGCCACGCGACCTTAGGCGGTTCGCGCACCCCCGCGTGACGGTTCGTGCCGTGTGGTCGCAGGTATCGCGGGGCTAGGTGATCTGGCCGCTGTCGACGGCGCCTGCATCGGTCCCATCACGCGCATTGTCAGGGCTCGGAAATGTCTGAGATCGGGCCGCCCGCCGAGCGCAGCGGATGGGGAGTGCGGTGCAGCCAGCCCGAATCGAGGGGTCCGAATTCTGCGCGGCTGCCCTGTTCATTTCGGCGCCGTTGGCTTTGGTCAATATCGGCAAACGCGCCGTATCCGAGCGGTCAACGGTGATGCGCATAGATATCCGGAGTGATACTAAATGGGCTGTGCGGCAGGAAACGGAAACATCAACCCGGTATTGCAGCCTTTGTGAAAATAACCTGGGTTTGGCAGATATTGATGGACGCCGAAGTATGCGAGCCGCGGTGATCGGTTGTTGCGCCCAGCGCTCAATTTCGGCCGCGCTCTCGATATCCGCCGCCGCGAGGCGAAACCACACTAGGCGACTTGTTCTGGCTAGACGTGGATTGAGAACACCGCGACCGCCGACTCGCCAATCGGCGCACAACGGTAGCCGCCGCGCCGGAGCGCGTCGGTCGGTGCGGCCATCGGTTCGAAGCAGATCACGTCTTCGGCGATCGGCGCGAAGATCTGCGCCGCGGGATACCCCTGTTCGAAGTGCACCTCCAGGCGGCGGCCGCCACCGGACACGGCGAACACCGCTCCCTCGGTCACCTGGTCATAACCGTCGTCAAAGGTGCTGTCGCCCAGGGGCGCTGTCTTCGCCGGCCGGTGCTCCGACTCGCCGGTGGGCAGTCCGCGCTGGTCGAGGCAGAGCTGCCGCAGCGGGGGTGTCTCGATGACCCACTCGGTGCGGGGCACACCCGGCAACTGCAGATACGGGTGGAAGCCGAAGCACAACGGCACGGCCGTGTCACCGGTTGGGGTCACCGTGGTGCGCAGTGTCAGCACCCGTTCGGTCAGCCGCGCCGTCAACGACAGCACGTGCGGATACGGAAAGCTGGCCAGCAGCACCGGGTCGGCCCCGAAGTCCAGCTCTGCGGTGAGCTCGTTGCCCGATTGAGCCGTGACCCGCCAGCCGGCATAGGCGGCCAGGACCCCATGGATCGGCAAGCCGGCGGGGTCCACCCGAACCCCGTTTGCGCCGGGGTTCAGTGTTACCTCCTTGCCTTCGGCGTGATATGTGTTCTTGCCCAGTCGATTTGCCCAGGGGTACAGAATCGGTATTCCCATTGTCTTGCCCGCGGCAAGGTAGCCGTCCAGGCCGCGCCGTTGGCCGAGCAGTTGCACTCCGGCGTCGGTCAGCGAGGTGCCGATCATTCCAGCCGCGGGCACGAACTGTGCTTCCACCGATGACAACGGGTCGCGCAGAGTTACGGCATGCACGCCGGCCAGACTAGCCTGCGTGCCCCGCTGCGGTGGCTGAGTGCGGGGCCTTTCCTGGTAGTCGTGGCTTGCCGCTAGGGCAGTGGATCATGCTGGATGCGTTCCAGCGGAGCGCCTTTGGCGATCAGTGCGGCCTTGGTGGTGCGAACCATGGCCGGCCCGCCGCAGATCAGGATTTGCCGATCGCCCCAGTTGCCGTAGTTGGTGACCACTTCGGCCAGCCGGCCGGTCTGGCGCACGTGCAGGCCGCGCGGCGGTGATACATCGGGATAGTCGGTGGCCCAGGACGGGTCGAGCTTGTATTCGGCGACCGGAGAAACCGAAAGCCACGGGTTGTGCGCCGCAACCTGCCAAAGCGTGCGCAGGTCATAGAGTTCGCAGAAGTAGCGCGCGCCGAAAAACAGGTGCACTCGTGGATTGTCGACAAAGCGGCCCATATCCAAAATCAGCGCCCGCAACGGGGCCAGACCGGTGCTGCCGGCGACCATGAGCACGTCACCGCCGGTGCGGTCGACGTGCAAGCCGCCGTGCGGGCTCGCCAAGCGCCACCGGTCGCCGGTCCGAGTTTCGTTGACCATCGCGGTGCTGACCAGCCCGCCGGGCACCACGCGGACATGGAATTCGATCCGCCCTTCGAGGTCGGCCGGAATGGCGGGGCTGAGGTAACGCCAGCGGCGCGGACACTGCGGGACTTGGACATTGACGTATTGGCCGGGGTGGTAGGGCATTGGGCGGTCCAGTTGCAGCCTGATCACCGCCAGATCGCGCGACACCGGGATGTGCTCGATTACCGTTGCGTCCCACCACGCGGGTCCGTCCTCGGAATCGGCCGCGCCGCTCATCACCCCGACGATCAGATTGAGAGATTGCTCAGCGGCGCGCGCGACCGAATCGGTCCAGGAACTGCCGAGATGACTGCGCAACGTGGTCTGCAGGGCGCGCCGCAACGTCTCGTATTGGGTTGGCTGCACACCGTATTTGCGGTGATCCCGGCCGAGCTGTGCCAGGAAGGCAATCGGCTCCTCGGCGCGCTGTGCGACGAGCTCGCTGTACACCCAGTGCAGTGCACGTGTGAAAGCTGCGCGCTGGCCGCTCATTTCGGGTGGGAACAAGTCGCGCACCGAACTGTCCAGGGAGAACCAGTTGGTGTAGAAGCTGCGGACGAGTTCGCTGGATTGCGTTTTGTGGTCTAAGTCGGGTTGCGGTGCGAAGGCGTCCCGCAGCACCCGCAGCGCGTCTCGGTCCTCAAGGCCCACGGACCACGATTCTAGGCTTGCCGGGACGCACCGGGGATCGCGATTGGGCTACTGGCGCGCGGTGCACGGCCCAAGGTGGTCCGCGGTGCCGCTGGAACTCGCAGCTAGTCGCCGACCAGAGATGGTCATGCGACGCCGCCGGGGCCGCCGGGGCCGCCGGGGCCGCCTGGGCCGCCGTTCTGGCTGGTGCTCGCCGTCCCCGGCAGGCCGCCTGTGCCGGGCCCACCCGACCCCGCGCCGCCATGCCCGCCGGCGCCTCCTTCTCCTCCGCCGGTGAGCCCGTAGCCGCCGGCCCCGCCGTCCCCGCCGTCGCCACCCACGCCGTTGCCGCCGGCGCCAGCGTCGCCGCCGTCGCCACCGGTGCCGGCCGGGCCGGTGGCGTTTGCTCCGCCAGCTCCGGTGCCGCCCGTGCCGCCGCCGCCGGTGCCGGCGCTTCCGCCCTCACCGCCGCTTCCGCTGTGGGTTCCACCGGCTCCACCGGCTCCACCGGTTCCGCCGTTGCCGCCGGCACCGCCGGCCGCGCCCGCTCCGCCGAGACCGCCGTTGCCGGCGTTGCCGTAGAGCCATCCGCTGTTTCCGCCGACCCCGCCGGCCGCGCCGGCGCCACTGTCGCCGCCGGCGCCGCCGTTACCGATCAGCCAGGCCCTTCCGCCGGCCCCGCCGGCCGCGCCCGCTCCGCCGAGACCGCCGTTACCGGCGTTGCCGTAGAGCCATCCGCTGTTTCCGCCGACCCCGCCGGCCGCCCCGGCACCACCGGTTCCCCCGGCCCCGCCGTTGCCGATCAGGCCGGCCGCTCCGCCGGCACCACCGGCCAGTCCCGGGGTCGGCTGCGAGTAGCCCGCGCCGCCATTGCCGTACAGCAAACCGCCCGCCCCGCCGTTGGGATTGGCCGCTGTGCCGGCAGCGCCGTCGCCGATCATCGGACGCGCCAGTAGCTCTTGGCTACGGGCATTGACTTCGCGCAATAGCGCCTGTCCGGCGGCCCTCAATGGCGCGGTGTTGGCCGCCTCGCTACCCAGGTAGGCCGCCCCCGCATCGCTGAGTGCTCGGACAAATTCGTCGTGGAATACCGCGGCTCGCGCGCTGAGCAGTTGGTACTGCTCGCCGTAGGCGGTGAACACCGATGTGACTGCCGATGACACTTCATCGAGGCCGGCGGCCGTTAACTCGGTGGTCGGCAGGGCGGCCCAGCTGGTGGCCGAGCGCAGGGCCGAACCGATTCCAGCCACGTCCGCCGCCGTAGCCGCCAAGGCCTCCGGCGCAACCAAAAAAGACATCGCGAACCCCCCTAAGTCCAGCAAACCGGACTTCGTGCAGTGAGATACTTATGCTTCCTAACAAGCTATCTGGGGTTTCGCTGTGCAACGTGGGGTTTGCCCGAACGGGTTGCTGGCCAACGACTTTGGGTCGCGGTGTGGCCTAGCTAACTTGGCGCCAACGTGGCCTCTCGCGCCGACGGTCGGTGGCGGGCAGGGTTGCCGAGCTATTTGGCGCGCGCTGGCCGGTAGGTCGGACCCGCCCCTGGATTACCGGCGGACAAAAAAGCTAGAGTTGAGCGGAACAGACTCAACCTTGACGGCGTTACACAACCCGAGAACCATTTTTTCAGATACTTACCCCGAACGGAGCTGTCGTGGATTCTTTCAACCCGACCACCAAGACGCAGGCGGCCCTGACGTCGGCTCTGCAGGCGGCTTCGGCCGCCGGCAATCCCGAAATTCGGCCGGCGCATCTGCTGATGGCCCTGTTGACGCAGGCCGATGGCATCGCCGCGCCGCTGCTCGAGGCCGTTGGCGTCGACCCCGCCACCATCCGCACCGAGGCGCAGCGCCTAGTTGACCGGTTGCCGCAGGCCATTGGGGCCAGCACGCAGTCGCGGTTATCCCGCGAGTCACTGGCCGCCATCACCACCGCCCAGCAACTGGCTACCGAGATGGACGACGAGTACGTCTCCACCGAGCACGTGCTGGTCGGGCTGGCCACCGGCGACTCCGAGGTCGCCAAGCTATTGACCGGGCATGGGGCCTCGCCGCAGGCGCTGCGCGAGGCCTTCGTCAAGGTACGCGGTAGCGCCCGGGTGACCAGCCCCGAACCGGAAGCGACGTACCAGGCGCTGGAGAAATACTCGACCGACCTGACCGCGCGGGCCCGCGAAGGAAAGCTCGACCCGGTGATCGGGCGAGACAACGAGATTCGCCGCGTGGTGCAGGTCCTGTCGCGGCGCACCAAGAACAACCCGGTGCTCATCGGTGAACCCGGCGTCGGCAAGACCGCGATCGTGGAGGGTCTGGCCCAGCGCATCGTGGCCGGCGACGTCCCAGAGAGTCTGCGCGACAAGACGATCGTCGCGCTGGACCTCGGCTCGATGGTGGCCGGCTCGAAGTACCGGGGTGAATTCGAGGAGCGGCTCAAGGCCGTCCTCGACGACATCAAGAACTCGGCCGGGCAGATCATCACCTTCATCGACGAACTGCACACCATCGTCGGTGCCGGCGCGACCGGTGAAGGCGCGATGGATGCCGGCAACATGATCAAGCCCATGCTGGCCCGCGGCGAGCTCCGGTTGGTCGGTGCCACCACGCTCGACGAGTACCGCAAGCACATCGAGAAGGACGCCGCACTGGAACGCCGCTTCCAGCAGGTGTACGTCGGTGAGCCCTCGGCGGAGGACACCATCGGCATTCTGCGCGGACTCAAGGACCGCTACGAGGTGCACCATGGCGTCCGGATTACCGACTCCGCGCTGGTGGCCGCCGCGACGCTGTCCGACCGCTACATCACCGCGCGGTTCCTGCCGGACAAGGCCATCGACCTCGTTGACGAGGCCGCTAGCCGGCTGCGGATGGAAATCGATTCGCGCCCCGTCGAGATCGACGAGGTCGAGCGGCTGGTGCGCCGGCTGGAGATCGAAGAAATGGCGCTGTCCAAGGAAGAGGACGACGCCTCCAAAGATCGGCTGGAAAAGCTGCGCGCCGAGCTGGCCGACAAGAAAGAAGAGCTGGCAGAACTCACGACCAGATGGCAGAACGAGAAGAACTCCATCGAGATCGTCCGCGAGCTCAAAGAGCAGTTGGACGCCCTGCGTGGGGAATCCGAGCGCGCTGAGCGCGATGGTGACCTGGCCAAGGCAGCCGAGCTGCGCTACGGGCGCATACCGGAGATGGAGAAGAAGCTCGACGCTGCCGTGCCGCACGCGCAAGCCCGCGAGCAGGTGATGCTCAAGGAAGAGGTCGGTCCCGACGACATCGCCGAGGTGGTGTCGGCATGGACCGGCATTCCCGCCGGACGCATGCTCGAAGGCGAGACGGCCAAGCTGCTGCGAATGGAAGACGAGCTGGGCCACCGCGTCATTGGGCAGAAGAAGGCGGTGCAGGCCGTCTCTGACGCCGTGCGGCGTTCTCGGGCCGGGGTCGCCGACCCCAACCGGCCGACCGGCTCGTTCATGTTCCTCGGCCCCACCGGTGTCGGCAAGACCGAGCTGGCCAAGGCGCTGGCGGAGTTCTTGTTCGACGACGAGCGCGCGATGGTGCGCATCGACATGAGCGAGTACGGCGAGAAGCACTCGGTGGCCCGCCTCGTCGGTGCCCCTCCCGGCTACATCGGTTACGACCAGGGCGGTCAGCTGACCGAGGCGGTGCGGCGGCGTCCCTACACGGTGATCCTGTTCGACGAGATCGAGAAGGCCCACCCGGACGTGTTCGACGTGCTGCTGCAGGTTCTCGACGAGGGCCGGCTGACCGACGGGCAGGGCCGTACGGTCGACTTCCGCAACACCATCCTGATCTTGACGTCCAACCTCGGGTCGGGCGGCACCCCGGACCAGGTGATGGCGGCGGTGCGGGCGGCCTTCAAGCCGGAGTTCATCAACCGGCTCGACGATGTGCTGATCTTCGACGCCCTCAACCCCGACGAACTGGTGCAGATCGTCGACATCCAGCTCCAACAGCTGGACAAGCGGCTGGCCCAGCGTCGTCTGCAACTCGAGGTGTCGCTGCCGGCCAAGGAATGGCTGGCGCAGCGCGGATTCGACCCCGTGTACGGCGCCCGCCCGTTGCGCCGGTTGGTGCAACAGGCGATCGGCGACCAGTTGGCCAAGATGCTGCTGGCCGGTCAGGTGCACGACGGCGACACGGTGCCGGTCAATGTCAGCGCCGACGGCGAATCGCTGGTCCTCGGTTAAGTCGCAGGAGGTTTCGGGGCGGCGCCCAGCTCGAATTCTCGGGTCTGGGCGCCGGCCTCGATGACCGCCTGCAATCGCCGGCGGGTGTCGGGCAGCGCGAGCGTTTCGCGTAAGAGCTGATCCTCCATGCGCAGACCGGTAGTCAGATCTGTTCGCTGGTCCAGCGCGACGTCCACGGCGCGTTTGGCCGCCGCGATGGCCTCTTTGGGATACGACGCGATGCGCCCGGCGAGCTTGTCGACGAATCGCCACAGCTCCTCGCCCGGTAGCGCCCGATTGACATACCCCCAGGCCTGGGCCGTCGCAGCGTCGATATCCCGGCATCCGAGGATCACCTCGAGCGCCCGTGCACGGCCGACCAGGTGCGGTAGCCGTTGGGTGCCGCCGCCCCCGGGGATTATGCCCACCGACACCTCGGGGTGGCCCAGCACCGTCGTGCCCAGCGCGGCGTAGCGCATGTCGAACGCCATCGCGAACTCGCAGCCGCCGCCGCGGCACGCGCCCTCGATGACGGCGATCGTGGCCTTGGGCAGGCCGCGCAACGCTTGCATGGCGGCATTGAATCGCGACAGCTCGTCATGGCGGGCGGTGTCGTCGGCCGGCAAGTCAATGGTTAGCGAGACATCGGCGTGCGCGATGAAGAATTCCGGATCGGCCGAGTCGACGATCAACACCCGCACCTCGTTGTCGGCCGCGACTTGGTTGGTGAGGAGTTCGATTTCGGTCAGCAGGTCAACGTCTAAGAGGTTGACCGGCGGGTGGTCGATGGTGGCCCGGCAAATCCCGTCGGCGCTGACGACTCGTAAGAGCCGGAAATCCTGGTGCATCCCTAGGCCTCCGAGAAATTCACGTACCGCCGATATTGCCATCGCCGTGGTGTCTGGCCATTACTGCGGCAAAGAGTTCGCCCATTGCGTCACCCGGGGAGCCCCTGCCGGCGTCGCTCACCAGGCCAAACTCCCGTCGCCGCGCGCACAGCATTGCGATTTGTTGCAAGGCGACAAACCTCACATCGGCTCACCCAAGGCTCACATCAGCGCACCGCAACGGGTGTCCAACCCGGCACATCAAACCCGAAAAGGCGGGTTACCGGGTGGGGGCAGGCCGGGGTATAAAGTCCTGTTATTGGGTTGTGACCTGCTCGGATTATTTACTGGGTCCGCAGAGCAGATAGGCTGTGCGGAATGGTCCCGCTTTGGTTCACGCTCTCCGCACTGTGCTTCGTCAGTGCGCTGGTGCTGTTATACGTCGACATCGATCGACGCCGCGGGCGCAGCAGACGTCGCAAGTCTTGGGCGCGGTCGCACGGATTTGACTACGAGCGCGAGTCGACCGACATCCTGCAGCGCTGGACGCGCGGCGTGATGTCCACGGTCGGCGAAGTCCCGGCCAAGAACATGGTGCTTGGTCAGATTCGGGGCGAGGCCGTGTACATCTTCGATCTCGAGGAAGTCGCCACGGTGATCGCGCTGCACCGCAAGGTGGGCACCAACGTCGTGGTTGACCTGCGGCTCAAGGGCCTGAAGGAGCCGCGCGAGAGCGACATCTGGCTGCTCGGCGCGATCGGGCCGCGGATGGTGTATTCCACCAATCTCGATGCCGCCCGGCGGGCCTGCGACCGGCGCATGGTGACCTTCGCGCACACCGCTCCGGACTGTGCCGAAATCATGTGGAACGAGCAGAACTGGACGCTGGTCAGCATGCCGATCGCCAGCTCGCGCGCGCAGTGGGACGAGGGCCTGCGCACCGTGCGCCAGTTCAACGACCTGTTGCGGGTATTGCCGCCGCTGCCGCAGGAGAGCCCTCAGGAGGCCGAGGAATCCGAGCCGGCCCAAAGTGGGAACCGCTCGTTGACTCCGTCCCGTCGCCCCGAGCTGCCGCCGCGGCGTGCTCAGGTCGATCCCGCGGCCGGCTTGTTGCCCGACGCGTCGCGCCGCGCCCCCGAGCCGATGCGTCGCGAGGAGGGCCGTTCCGAGGGCTCCCGGCGGCCACCGCTGGGGGGCCGTAACGGCCAGCAGGCCACGAAGTACCAGCGCTGATAGCGCGCCGGGGACGCCAGCACCCGGTCAGTAGACTGACGCTCATGTCACGCCCCGTTGCGTTGATCACCGGGCCGACGTCCGGGATAGGCGCCGGCTATGCGCGCCGCTATGCCCAAGACGGTTACGACCTGATACTGGTTGCCCGCGACGTCGACCGGTTGAAGCAATTAGCGGTCGAGCTCGAGGACGATGCCGGCAACGTGGAGATACTGCCTGCCGATCTCGCCGACGCGGCCGGTCGCGACAAAGTCGCCGAGCGGCTCTCCCGTGGAGTCCGGGTGTTGGTGAACAATGCCGGGTTCGCCACCTCCGGGGAGTTCTGGGAAACCGAGCCCGCCGCTTTACAGGCACAGCTCGATGTCAACGTGACCGCGGTGATGCAGCTGACCCGGGCGGCGCTGCCGCCCATGCTGGCCGCCGGTGCGGGCACGGTGATCAACATCGCCAGCGTTGCCGGGCTGCTCTCCGGGCGGGGGTCTACCTATTCCGCGTCCAAGGCCTGGGTCATCTCGTTCAGCGAAGGGCTCTCCACCGGGCTGGAGGGCACCGGCGTGGGCCTGCACGCCGTCTGCCCGGGCTATGTCCATACCGAATTTCACGCCCGGGCCGGTATCGACATGACCAAGTTGCCGTCGTTCATGTGGCTCGACGTTGACGATGTGATCCAGGAAAGCCTGGCCGACATCGCCGACGGCAAGGTGATCAGCATTCCGGGTGTGCAGTACAAGGCGCTGGTCGGTGCCGGACGAATGATTCCCCGAGGCCTGCTACGGGCCGTGATGAAACGAGTAGGTGGTGGTCGTGGCCGTACGTGAGCGTGAAGAGCTTGCCGAGCTGGTGCGCCAGCTGGCGGTCGTGCACGGCCGTGTCACGCTGTCGTCGGGGAAGGAAGCCGACTACTACGTCGACCTTCGCCGCGCGACGCTGCACCATCGGGCGGCGGCGCTGGTCGGCAGCCTGATGCGCGAACTGACCCAGGACTGGGACTATGCGGTCGTCGGGGGTCTGACCCTGGGGGCCGATCCGGTGGCGACCGCAATGATGCACGCACCGGGCCGCCCGATCGACGCCTTCGTGGTCCGTAGGGCCGCGAAAGTGCATGGCATGCAACGACTTATCGAAGGGTCCGAGGTATCGGGCAAGCAAGTGCTGGTGGTCGAAGACACCAGCACCACCGGCAATTCGGCGCTGACGGCGGTGCATGCCGTTCAAGATGCCGGAGGCGAGGTCATCGGCGTCGCCACCGTGGTGGACCGGGCCACCGGCGCGGCCGAGGCGATCCAAGTAGAAGGACTGCCGTACCGCAGTGTGCTGGGCCTTGCTGATCTGGGGCTGGGCTAGGCCGCCTGCCGTGCGTTTCCTGATTGCGCTGGCCATCGCTATGTCCTGCTTGGTGGCCTGCTCGCGATCGGAGTCCGATCTGGTCTACGGCGCCCAGCGCGCGCGGTTCGGCCAGGGGCTGCCGGTGCTGGGCTGGAACATGCGGGTGTCAAATTTGCGCTGGTCGGGGGACTACGTACTGGTCAATGTCGACGCATCGCCGACCCAGCAGGACACACCCCACGCCAAACCCGAGGATGTTCGCTACGGCCTCTACGGAGCGCTATCGCACCCGATGGAGGTCAACGGCCTGGGCAGCTGTGACGACGCGATGACCAAGGTGCGCGACATTGGCTCGCCGCTCTCGGGGGCACAGGATCGGCTCCTTGGGACGGTGTGTCTGGGCCCGCTCACCGATCGCAGCGCGGTCCGCGGTGTCTACGCGTATTCACCTCATGACCGGATCGCCAAGACCGCGGCTGCCTATCCGGCTGCCTTTCCGGTGGGAATGCTGCCGACCAACCAAAACGACACCGGTCTTACGGTCAAGACCACCAGCCTGTCGGCATGGCGTGCGGACGGTACGCCGCTGACCAAGGCGCAGCTCGGTGACCCGGCGGCCTTCACCGGCAACGGGTTCATGCTGCTCGGCTTGCAGGTGGACGCCCTGGCGGCCCGCTATCGCGACGACTCCGCTGCCCGCGGCGGTCCGATGATGTTGCTCACCTCGCCGACGCTGCCCGGCCGGGGGCTCAGCCCGTCCTGTGCGGTCTACGGTTCCTCGGTGCTGATCCTGCCGGACGCATCGATGGACGCCGTGCAGGTCAACGCGTCGCTGTGCACGCAAGGCGAAATCAACGACGCGCTGCTGTATGCCACGGTGGCGGTGGTGGGCACGCATGCCGCGGTGTGGACGTCGCGATGAGCGAACCTGGGCCCACCGAGTGGGGGGCGTCGGCCGCCGGTGTCGGCCCGTGGCCGGGTGAGCACCCGGACGACCCGAGATACGACCCGGACCTGCTGCGTGACGGCGATGCCCGCAATGTCGTCGATGCCTACCGGTATTGGACGCGCGAGGCGATCGTTGCCGACATCGACAAGCGGCGGCACCCGCTACACATCGCGATTGAGAACTTCGGCCACGATGCCAACATCGGCTCGGTGGTGCGTACCGCCAACGCGTTCGCGGTGGACACCGTGCACATCGTGGGGCGTCGGCGCTGGAACCGGCGCGGCGCCATGGTGACCGATCGCTACCAGCGGTTGCGCCACCATGACAGCACTGCCGAGTTGCTGGAGTTCGCCGTGGGGGCCGGGTTGACCGTGGTGGCGGTCGACAACGTGCCCGGAGCGGCGCGACTCGAAGAGACCACGCTGCCTCGGGATTGCCTGTTGGTGTTCGGTCAGGAAGGGCCCGGCATCACCGACGACACCCGGGTCGGGGCCGTGGTCACCGTGTCGATCGCCCAGTTTGGCTCAACACGCAGCATCAACGCCGGAGTTGCGGCCGGGATCGCGATGCACGCCTGGATCCGCCAGCACGGAGACCTCTCACACGCCTGGTGAGTGACTCGACTCTGCGCTGACGGCTTCGAGTGTGCGCCGGCGGCGGGCATTTCGTGATTCCACCGCCCCCGGCGCACCCTCAAGGCCCAGGACGCGCATTCGGCGGGATCAGCGCGGTTGCGAAGGCCTCATCTTGAACGAGATCTCGAGCTTGATGCGATAAGTGATCTTCCCGCTGGAATCCACCGCCATGTCCTGCTCGATGACCCGGGCTACGCGGATGTCATCGACGCTTTCCCGCGCTCGCTGCACCGCTTCGGCCGCGGCCTGCTCCCATGACGAGGGGCTGGTCCCGATGATGTCGATCACCTTGTACACGCTCATGGGGGTAAAGCGTATAGCTAACTCCACAGCGTGACGTGCACCTTCGGCCGGAACCGCATCACACCGACCCCGCTGCCCCGGATCATGGCTTGAATGCACCTCGGCGTGGTGATGAAGCGGACCAGCTCAGACACCGCGGGTTGACGTGCGGCCGGCGGCAGGGTCGCCACGCACCACTCACCCGCCTTGTCCAGCCCCGGACTCGTCACGTGCACCAGTCGCCCCGCGGCAAGGTCCTTGGCGACCGCAAATCCGATGGTCAGCGTCGCGCCACCAACGCGCATCACCTCTTCCAGCGCGGCGGCGTCGCTCTGGAAGACGCGCTGCTGTGACTCCGGAATCGCCAAGTCGCGCAACATGGTTGCGATCTCACCGGCCACGCTTCCCGCCGGTGGGCCAAGCATCCACTGTTGCTGGCGCAGCAGGGAGGGCGTTGGAATCCCCACGGCCAGTGGGCTGTTGGGTGCCACGACGGTGATGATCTGGTACTTCAGGAAGGGCCGCACGAACAACGAGGTGTCCGAACCGATCGAACTCTCGCTGGCCGGGCCGATCGCGATGTCCACCGCCCGCGAGCAGATCAGATCGCGGAATTGGCTGGTGGGATGCACGCTCAACTCGACGGAGAGGTCGTCGGCTCGCGACGAGAACAGCTCGATCAGCCCCGGAGCCGCGTGCTCGGCGAAAGTGCTGGACGCCGCGATGCGCAACAACCGGCGGCCATGAGCCGCCTCGGTGACTTCGATCGCCGTTTGCTGCTGCAGCCCCAGGATCTCCACCGCGCGACTGGCCAGCCGCAGGCCGCCAGGAGTCAACGCCAGCCCCGCGCCGGTCCTGGTGAACAGCGGGTCGTCGAGTTCTTTGCGCAATGCCGCGACGTGCATCGAGACGCCGGCATCCGAGAGGCCGAGTTCGGTGGCGGCAGCCCGCACCGAGCCCAAGCGCACCACCGCCGAATAGGCCCGAAGTTGAGCCGTGGTCACGAGTTTGAGCTTACTTTGGGATGTGTGCGGGATGTGCTTACCGACCTGATAACGATCTGGCGCGCGGGTGACACGGCCGGCCTGGCCACGGTGGTTCGCACATTGCGCTCGGCGCCCGGCCTCCGGGCGCGTCGATGGTGGTGGCGCCGGATGGTTCGGTGAGCGGCTCGGTGTCGGGTGGCTGTGTGGAGCGCGCGGTATACGAGAGCGCCGGCGAGGTGACGCGCACCGGTGTACCGAGGCTGGAGCGCTACGGTGTCAGCGACGACGACGCGTTCGCGGTGGGCCTGACGTGCGGCGGCATCATCGACATCTTCATCGAAGCCGTCTCGCCGGCGACGTTTCCCGAGCTGGTCGCGGTGGCCGAGGATATCGCGGCCAATGTGCCGGTCGCTGTCGCCACCGTCATCGCGCACCCGGACCCGCAGTGGGTAGGCCGCCGGCTGGTGGTCCGGACCGACCCCAGCAGGCCGACGGCGGGATCGCTGGGTTCGGTGCGTGCCGACGCTGCGGTCACCGATGATGCGCGGGGTCTGCTCGCCCTGGGGCGTAGCGAAATCCTCGAGTACGGGCCCGATGGGCAGCGGCGCGGCGAAGGGATGGAGATCTTCGTATCCAGCTTCGCGCCGCGCCCGCGGATGCTGGTGTTCGGTGCCATCGACTTCGCCGCGGCGCTGGCCCGGCAGGGTTCGTTTCTTGGCTACCGGGTTACCGTCTGCGATGCCCGCGCGGTGTTCGCGACGCGGGCGCGCTTCCCGACGGCCGACGAGGTTGTCGTCGAATGGCCCAGCCGGTATCTCGCCGCCGAGGTGCAGGCGGGTGCCATCGACGAACGCACGGTGATTTGCGTGCTCACCCATGATCCGAAGTTCGATGTCCCGGTGCTCGAGGTAGCGCTGCGCCTGCCCCGGATCGGCTACATCGGGGCCATGGGATCACGCCAAACCCATGACGATCGGATGAGCCGACTGTGCGCGGCGGGGCTGACCGACGCCGAGCTGAGCCAGTTGTCCAGCCCGATCGGCCTGGATCTGGGAGCCCGCACCCCAGAGGAGACCGCGGTCTCGATCGCGGCCGACATCATCGCCCGGCGTTGGGGCGGCGGTGGCCGCCCGTTGGCCGAGACATCGGGGCGCATCCACCGAGATCTGCAGGTCGCAGACGATTTCGAAGCAAGTGCTGGCCAAGTTCAACGATTACTTAATTCGATATTGACGGCCGTTTCGGGCGGGGCCGACACTTTCGACATGCAAGTACCTGGGTCCTTCGAATACGAGCGTGCGACCAGCGTCGATCACGCCATCGGACTATTGGACCGGTTGGGGGAGGGGGCGCGCCTCGTCGCCGGCGGCCACAGCCTGCTGCCGATGATGAAGCTGCGGATCGCAAACCCCGAGTACCTGGTCGATATCAATGACCTGGCGCCCGAGCTGGGGTATGTGATCACCGATCCGACGCTGGTGCGCATCGGGGCGATGGCCCGTCATCGCGAGATCCTCGAGTCCGAGGCGCTGGCGGCGGTGTGCCCGATCTTCCGCGACGCCGAGCTGGTGATCGCCGACCCGGTGGTGCGTAATCGCGGCACCCTGGGGGGTTCGCTGTGTCAGGCCGACCCGGCCGAGGACCTGTCGACGGTCTGCACCGTGCTGGACGCGGTGTGTCTGGCCCGCGGGTCCTCGGGGGAGCGTGAGATCGCCATCGACGAATTCCAGGCCGGGCCCTACGAGACCACCCTGGCTCCGAGCGAGATGCTGGTTGAGGTTCGCATCCCGGTCCGGCACAACACGTCCAGCGCCTACGCGAAGGTGGAGCGGCGGGTCGGTGATTGGGCGGTGACGGCGGCCGGGGCGGCCGTCACGCTGGACAACGACACCATTACCGCCGCCCGGGTGGGATTGACCGCGGTCAATCCGGACCCGGCCGCGCTGGCCGAACTCGCGGCGGCGCTGGTTGGTCGGCCGGCCAATGAAGACACGTTCGCCGAGGCGGGCCGCCGTGCCGGGCAGGCATGCGAGCCGGTCACCGACATCCGTGGCACCGCCGATTACAAGCGGCATCTGGCCGCGGAACTGACCATACGAACCTTGCGCAGCGCCGTCGGGCGAGTGCGCAACCAGCCCGCACCGGAAGGGAACTAATGATGCAGGTGAACATGACCGTCAATGGCGAACCGGTCAGCGCCGAAGTCGAACCCCGAATGCTTCTGGTCCACTTCCTGCGGGATCAGCTGCGGCTCACCGGAACCCACTGGGGTTGTGACACCAGCAATTGCGGGACCTGCGTGGTTGATGTCGACGGTGTGCCGGTGAAGTCCTGCACCATGCTGGCCGTCATGGCCTCCGGGCGCAGCATTCGCACCGTGGAAGGGCTAGCGGCGGCCGATGGCTCACTCGACCCGGTGCAGGAAGGGTTCATGCGTTGTCACGGACTGCAGTGTGGTTTTTGCACGCCGGGAATGATGATCACCGCCCGCGCCCTGCTCGACCGCAATCCGGACCCCGATGAAGAGACCATTCGCGAGGCGATCTCCGGGCAGATCTGCCGGTGCACCGGCTATACCACCATCGTGCGGTCCATCCAGTGGGCCGCCAAGAACGCCAAGGAGGTGGCCAGCTCGTGACCACCATCGAATCACGGCCAGAAGACCTGGCCGACAACGACGAAAAGCCCTGCGGACACGGCCGGATGCTGCGCAAAGAGGATCCTCGCTTCATCCGCGGCCGCGGCAACTATGTTGATGACGTCGCGTTGCCGGGCATGTTGCACCTGGCGATCTTGCGCTCACCGTATGCGCACGCCCGCATCGTCAGCATTGATGTGACTGCGGCCCTTGCCCATCCGAAGGTCAAGGCGGTGGTGACGGGCGCGGATCTGGCCGAGAATGGCTTGGCCTGGATGCCCACGCTGTCCAACGACGTGCAGGCCGTGCTGGCCACCGACAAGGTGCGCTTCCAGGGTCAGGAGGTGGCTTTCGTCGTTGCCGAGGACCGTTATTCGGCCCGCGACGCGCTCGAGTTGATCGACGTCGAGTACGACCCGCTGGACCCGGTTGTCGACGTGCGCAAGGCCTTGGACCCGTCGGCGCCGGTGATCCGCACCGACCTCGACGGCAAGCAGGACAATCACATCTTCGACTGGGAGACCGGTGACGCGGCAGCCACCGACGCCGTGTTCGCCAAGGCTGACGTGGTGATCAAACAGGAGATGGTCTATCCGCGCGTGCACCCGGCGCCGATGGAAACCTGCGGAGCGGTAGCCGATTTGGACCCGGTCACCGGCAAACTCACGCTGTGGACCACCTCGCAGGCGCCGCATGCCCACCGCACGCTGTATGCGTTGGTCGCCGGGCTGCCCGAACACAAGATCCGGGTCATCTCGCCCGACATCGGCGGCGGCTTCGGCAACAAGGTGCCGATCTATCCCGGCTATGTGTGTGCCATCGTCGGTTCGTTGGTGCTCGGCAAACCGGTCAAATGGATGGAGGACCGTAGCGAGAACCTGACCTCGACCAGCTTCGCGCGCGACTACATCATGGTCGGTGAGATCGCCGCGACCAACGAGGGCAAGATTCTGGCGCTGCGCTCTCACGTGCTGGCCGATCATGGTGCCTTCAACGGCCAGGCGGCACCGACGAAATACCCGGCCGGTTTCTACGGCGTGTTCACCGGCAGCTACGACCTGGAAGCCGCCTACTGCCACATGACCGCGGTGTACACCAACAAGGCGCCCGGCGGGGTGGCCTACGCGTGTTCGTTCCGCATCACCGAGGCGGTGTATTTCGTTGAGCGGCTAGTGGATTGCTTGGCCTTCGAGCTCAAGATGGACCCCGCCGAAGTGCGGCTGCGCAACCTGCTGAAGCCCGAGCAGTTCCCGTACACCACCAAAACGGGATGGGTCTATGACTCGGGCGACTACGAGTCCACCATGCGCCAGGCCATGGACATGATCGGCTATGACGCCCTGCGCGCCGAACAAAAAGAAAAGCGCGATCGCGGTGAGCTGATGGGCATCGGCATCTCCTTCTTCACCGAGGCCGTCGGCGCCGGCCCGCGCAAGGACATGGACATCCTCGGGCTGGGCATGGCCGACGGATGCGAGCTCCGGGTGCACCCGACGGGCAAAGCCGTGGTGCGACTGTCGGTGCAGACCCAGGGCCAGGGCCATGAGACGACGTTCGCCCAGATCGTCGCCGAGGAGCCGGGGATCCCGCCCGACGACATCGACGTGGTGCACGGTGACACCGATCAGACCCCGTTCGGGTTGGGTACCTACGGCAGCCGCTCGACCCCGGTCTCGGGTGCCGCAGCGGCGTTGGTGGCCCGCAAGGTGCGCGACAAGGCCAAGATAATCGCTTCGGGCATGCTCGAGGTATCGGTTGCCGACTTGGAATGGGAGAAGGGCTCATTCCACGTCAAGGGAGATCCGTCGGCTTCGGTCACCATCGCCGACATCGCGATGCGGGCCCATGGAGCCGGCGATCTGCCGGAGGGCATCGAGGGCGGCCTGGACGCCGAGGTGTGTTACAACCCGTCGAACCTGACCTACCCGTACGGTGCGTACTTCTGTGTGGTCGACGTCGATCCGGGCACCGGGGTGGTCAAGGTGCGGCGCTTCCTGGCCGTCGACGACTGCGGCACCCGCATCAACCCGATGATCATCGAGGGCCAGGTGCATGGCGGCATCGTCGACGGCATCGGCATGGCGTTGATGGAGATGATCGCCTTCGATGAGGACGGTAACTGTCTGGGCGGCTCGCTGATGGACTATCTGATCCCGACCGCACTCGAGGTGCCGCACCTGGAAACCGGGCATACGGTGACGCCCTCGCCGCATCACCCGATCGGGGCCAAGGGAATCGGTGAATCGGCCACCGTGGGTTCGCCCCCGGCGGTGGTGAGCGCGGTGGTGGATGCGTTGGCGCCATGCGGGGTTCGCCATGCCGACATGCCGCTGACGCCGTCCCGAGTCTGGGAGGCCATGCAGGGCCGGGCCACACCTCCGATCTAGGGGTTGCAGATGACCATCAGTGAGCGGGCCGCGCAGCTGCTGGCTGCGCGGACACCGTTTGTGCATGCCACGGTGGTCCGAGCCCAGCCGCCGACCTCGGCTTACCCCGGTGACGAGGCGATCCTGTTGGCGGATGGCACTATCGAGGGCTTCGTCGGCGGGCAGTGCGCGCAGAACTCCGTTCGCAAGGCGGCGTTGGGGGTGCTTCAGGCGGGCGAAAGTGTGCTGCTGCGCGTGCTTCCCGATGGGGACGTGCACTTCCCCGAAGCCCCCGGCGCATGCGTGGTGGTCAATCCGTGCCTGTCGGGCGGGTCGCTGGAGATCTTCTTGACCCCGCAGCTGCCGGCGCCGCTGGTCCGAATCTACGGTGCCACGCCTATCGCCGAGGCGTTGATCGAGGTCTGCGGGGTGCTGGGCTACGACGCCCGCCGCGACAGCGACCCGGTCGGCGCTGCCGCCTTGCCGACTGCCGTCGTGATCGCCAGCCATGGCGGTCCGGAAGCCGAAAACATCCGCGCGGCATTGGATAACGGCGTTGGTTACATCGGTCTGGTGGCCAGCAAGGTCCGTGGCGCCGCGGTCCTGGACTCGCTGGGCCTCTCGGCGACCGAGCGGGCGCGCATCCGCACCCCGGTCGGATTGGCTATCGGTGCCAAGACGCCCGCCGAGATCGCTGTGGCCATCGCCGCCGAAATCATTGCGGCGGTGCGCGCCGGCGGCGGGGGCCGGTCCGCGCCGGTGGATGCGACTGCCGCCGAGGCGGTGGATCCGGTGTGCGGGATGACGGTCCTGATCGGGCCGGCTACCGAACACCTGCGGCTGGCGGGTGCCGACTACTGGTTCTGCTGCCCCGCATGCCGAACGGCGTTCAGCGACAGAAACGGCGGCGCGTGAGGGCGCCTAGCATCACCGGTGTGGTGCTGGCGGCCGGCGGATCCCGTCGTCTGAGCACGCCGAAACAGCTGCTGGCTTATCGCGATACGACGCTGCTCGGGGCGACTCTGCGGGTAGCGCGGGGCGCCGGATTCGATCAGCTGATAGTGACCCTGGGCGGGGCCGCCCAACGGGTCCGCGCGCTGGTGCCGCTGGATGAGGCCGAGGTGGTGACGGTCGAGGACTTTGGTACCGGGTGTTCGGCTTCGTTGCGCGTTGCGCTGGGACGGGTGGATCCGCAATCCGCCGGCATTGTGCTGATGCTTGGGGATCAGCCGGGCGTCGACCCGGCCACCGTCGTCCGCCTGGTCGGCCGGGGGCCGGGCTGCGACCTCATGGTGTGCCGTTACAACGATGGAATCGGGCATCCATTCTGGTTTAGCCGCAGACTATTCGGTGAATTAACACAGTTACATGGCGATAAGGGAGTGTGGAAGCTCATCCAATCCGGTCGCCACCCGGTGCGGGAACTGGTGGTGGACGATTCGGTACCGTTGGACGTGGATACCTGGGACGACTATCGGCGGCTCGTCGAATCGGTGCCTTGAATGAGCGTGACGACCTTTGCAGACCCCCAAGATGTGGTTCGCCGGTTCGACGCGCAGAACTATCTGCTGGACACCGGGACCGCATCGGCCATCTATCTCGCGGTCACCCTCGGGCGCCCGCTACTGCTCGAGGGTGAGCCCGGTGTGGGTAAGACGACCGCTGCGAAAGCCCTTGCCGCGGTTTTGGATACCTCGTTGATCCGGCTGCAGTGCTATGAAGGGCTGACCGCCAACGAGGCGCTCTACGACTGGAACTACCAGCACCAGCTGTTGTCCATCCGGCTCGCCGAGGCGCGTGGCGCCGATATCTCCGAGGCCGATCTGTACAGCGAGGCGTATCTGGTGGATCGGCCCATCCTGCAGTGCGTGCGGCATCGCGGCTCGACACCGCCGGTGCTGCTGATCGACGAAATTGACCGGGCCGACGATGAATTCGAGGCGCTGCTACTGGAGTTCCTCGGTGAGGCGGCGGTGACGGTTCCCGAATTGGGCACCTTCGTCGCGCCGCTGCCGCCGATCGCGGTGCTGACCTCCAACCGCAGCCGCGATCTGCATGACGCGTTGCGCCGGCGTTGTCTGTACCACTGGATCGACTACCCGGAGCCGGCGCGGGCGGCCGCTATCGTGCGGCGGACGGTTCCCGGGGCCAGCGCCGCACTGATCGAGCATGCCACTCAATTCGTCGGCAGCGCCAGAGATCTCGATCTGGACAAGCCGCCGGGCGTGGCCGAGACTATCGACTGGGTCGCCGCACTGGTCTCGCTGGGTGTCGCGGACCTCGTTGACGCATCGGCATTGGCCAGTCTCGGGGCATTGGCCAAGACTCCTGATGACCGAACCCTGGTATGCGACGCGTTGACCGAATACAGCCGAACATGAGAGGACTCATCGAATGAAGATCGCCAACCAGTTCACCGTCAGCGCGCCGATCGAGCAGGCCTGGGATGTGCTGTGCGACCTGGAGCAGGTGATCCCGCTGATGCCCGGCGCGCAGCTGACCGGTCACCAGGACGACGACTACCTCGGCAAGGTCAAGGTCAAGGTGGGGCCGGTGACCAGTGAGTTCAGCGGCAAGGTGCATTTCGTTGAGCGGGATCGCGATCAGCATCGCGCGGTCATCGACGCCAAGGGCAAGGAGTCGCGCGGCACCGGCAACGCGGCCGCGACGGTGACCGCTCAGTTGGCGGAGGCGGGCGAGCGCACCCAGGTCACCGTCGACACCGACCTCAAGATCGTCGGCAAGCTGGCGCAGTTCGGCAGCGGAATGCTGCAGCAGGTGTCGGAGAAGTTGCTCGGTCAATTCGTGGGCTCGCTGGAAGCCGAACTGGCCTCCCGCAATGCCGCGACGGCGGCTCCCGAAAGCCCGGAAAGCCCCGGAAGTCCGGAAAGCCCGGCCAGCCCGCAGCCGCGGCCCGTCGAGGCCAGCAAGCCCACCACGTCTGCGGAGCCCGAGCCGATCGATCTGCTCGAGTTCGCGGGCGGTGACCAGCTCAAGAAGTACGGCCCCGCCGTGCTGGCTGTGCTGGCCGTGCTGGTGCTGATCTGGGTGCTGCGCAGACGGCGCTGAACGCCGATGACCGCTCCGTTGCTGCTGCGCGGCGTCGACCTGGCGGCGTTCGCCGCCGCGCTAGTGGCACGGCTGCGCGGGGTCGGGGTGCTGGTGTCGGCCAGCGGTCAGGCGAATTTTGTGCAGGCAATGCGGCAATTGGTGCCCGACACCCGGTCCGCGCTGTATTGGGCCGCGAGGTTGACCCTGGTCAATCGGATGGAGGATCTGGTTGCCTTTGACCTCGCCTTTGCCGCCGTGTTCGGCGCGCTCGATGCGACCGGGCCTGAGGCGGCCGATGCTGCCCGGCCCCAAGACACCGGCGGCCGGCATCGTGCATCGCAACGGCGGGCCCTCCGGTGCCGCCGGCGGCCAACCGCTGCCCTGGGCCAGCCGGGTCGGGGATCAGGACGGAAGTGTTCGACCCAGCGTCCAGTTGCCCGACTTGCTGCCCAGCCGGATCGCCGCACTCGCCGAGGAACCGTTCGACCAATTCGACGCCGAAGACTTGCGGCGTATTGGTGGCTGGCTGGAGTCGACGGTGGCGCGCTGGCCGCGCCGGCGCAGCCTGCGCTTCGAGTCCAGCCCGCACGGCAAGCGCATCGACTTGCGAGCCACGATGAACGCTTCGCGCGCCACCGGCTGGGAAGCGGTGCGCCTGGCGCGGATCCGGCCGCGCCGACGGCCCAGGAGGGTGGTGTTGCTCTGCGACGTAAGCCGCTCGATGCAGCCCTATGCGGCGATCTATCTGCATCTCATGCGGGCGCTGGTGGCGCGCCAACCCGGCATTCGCCCGGAGGTCTTCGCGTTTTCGACCTCGCTGACCCGGCTCACCCCGGTGCTGGCTCATCGTTCGGCGGAGGTGGCCCTGGACCGGGCCAATGCGAAGGTAGCCGACCGGTATGGCGGCACCTTTATCGGTCGTAGTGTCGGTGCGCTGCTGGAACCGCCGCACGGCAACGCGTTACGCGGCGCGGTGGTGATCATTGCCTCCGACGGTTGGGACAGCGAAGCACCTGAGGTCCTGTGTCACGCGCTGGCTCGCGTGCGCAGGCGCGCCCAGTTGCTGGTCTGGCTCAATCCGCGTGCGGCACAGAGCGATTTCGAGCCGCTGACCGGCTCGATGGCCGCGGCGCTGCCCTACTGTGACTTGTTCTTGCCGGCGCATTCGTTGACCGGGGTACAGCAGTTGCTCCGGGCGCTGGGCGGCGATCTGCGGTGACGTCAGCCGATGCCGAGCGTGTCGTCGGCGGTGAGTTCGGTGCGCGAGGTGTCTTTGAGGGCTACCCCTGAGCGGCCGAGTTTACGGGCCCCGGTGACCAGGGCAGCGGCGATGCCGGTGGCGGTCTGGTAGTCGAGGCCGTCGGGCGGGTGGATGTTGGAGATGCAGTTTCGATCCGCATCGGTCAAACCCGGTCTCGGCAGGTGCGTCAGGTAGATGCCCAAGCTGTCCGCAACCGATAGCCCGGGGCGTTCGCCGATGATCACCAGCAGCGTGCGCACTCCCAGCGCCTGACCGATGTGGTCGCCGAGGGCAACGCGCGCCTGGGTCGCGATCACTGGCGGGGCAATGCGATAGCGGTCATGGAACTCGCGCACCAGCGCACCCAGCAGGCCGGCGCCGTGATCGGTGAGGGCGCGAGGCGATAGGCCGTCGGCGAGCACGATGCCGATGTCGGCGCCGGCGTTGGGCAGGATGGACAGGTCCGCCGGAGCGCGGCCTAGATCAGGCCGGCGCAGGTACTCGCTACGTGAGCTGGCCTGACTGCGCACCACCAGCGGTGCGCCGAGGCCCAGGTCGCGGATCTGTTCGGTGAGCCCTGCGACGTCGAGCGGGTCGTGCACGGCGTCCCGCGCGGCGGCGTGGGCGGCCTGGAACTCCAGGACCCGCCGGGTGGGCAATGAGTTGCCGGCGCTGCCGAGTCCGATGCGCGCTTGGGTGACGTCGCGCAGCAATGCCCACACCTCATCGGCGGCCCGTGCGTCCGGTGCGTTCATGCACCGGTTGCCAATGCCCGCAGCGGCGAGGTCGCCAGATCGATGGGCAGAATCCGTCCGTTGGCGTCGGCCATGCCCAGACCGGTTAGCCAGGCTTCGAATTCGGGTGCGGGGCGCAGCCGCAGCACCTGTCGCACGTACAACGGATCGTGAAACGACAGGCTTTGATAGCCCAGCATGATGTCATCGGCGCCGGGGACGGCGATCACAAAGGCCGCGCCCGCCACGCCCAGCAGGGTGAGCAGCGTATCCATATCGTCCTGGTCGGCTTCGGCGTGGTTGGTGTAGCAGACGTCGACGCCCATCGGCAGGCCCAGTAGTTTCCCGCAGGAGTGGTCTTCGAGCCCCGCCCGGATGATCTGTTTGCCGTCGTAGAGGTATTCCGGACCGATGAATCCGACCACGGTATTGATCAACAGCGGCTGCAGCGTCCGGGCCACCGCATAGGCCCGCGCCTCCAATGTCTGCTGATCGACGGGCTTGCCGCCGGTGCCCAGGTGCGCACCGGCAGACAGGGCCGAACCCTGTCCCGTCTCCAGGTACATGACGTTGTCGCCAACGGTGCCGCGGCGCAGCGACCGCTCGGCTTCGTTGGCTTCCAACAACATTGGGATGTTCACACCGAAACTGGAATTGGCGCCCTCGGTGCCGGCGATGGACTGGAACACCAGGTCAACGGGCACACCCTTGTCGATCAACTCCGTGGTGGTGGTGACGTGGCACAGCACGCACGATTGCATGGGGATCTCGAAACGTTGCCGGATGTCATCGAGAAGGTGGAGCAGGTCCGCGGTTGCCTGAGGCGAGTCGGTCGCCGGATTGATGCCGACCACGGCGTCGCCGCAGCCCATCAGCAAGCCGTCGAGCATCCCGGCCGCAATTCCACGCGGGTCGTCGGTGGGATGGTTGGGCTGCAGCCGGGTGGCGAGCCGGCCCGGTAATCCGATGGTGGTGCGGAAGGCGGCGGTGGCGGTCGTGGCCGCGGCGACCAGAATCAGATCCTGATTGCGCATGATCTTGCAGACCGCGGCAACCATCTCCGGGGTCAGGCCCGGCGCGATCGCCGCGATGCGTGCCGCACTGTCGTCGTGAGCCGCGGTGTCCAACAACCAATCGCGAAGGCCGCCGACCGTCAGATGGGAGATCGGAGCGAATGCCTGGCGGTCATGGCTGTCGATGATGAGCCGGGTGACCTCGTCGGTTTCGTAGGGCACGACCACGTCGCTGAGAAACGTTGTCAGCGGCATGTCGGCGAGTACCCAAGCGGCGGCGGCGCGTTCGGCGTCATGTTCGGCGGCACAGCCGGCGAGCTGGTCACCAGAGCGCAGCGGCGTTGCCTTGGCCAACACGTCGACCAGCCCGTCGAAGGCATACGTGGTACCCGAAATAGTCTGCCGGTAGCTCATTGCAGTTCGCTTTCGAAATCTTGCGAGCCCGCCAATTCTTCGTCCGGAGAATTGGCGACCAGTTGATGCCGACTATATAAGGCGAAATACAGTATGAACGCACAGAATACGCCCAGGCAGCACAAAGCGGCCACGGTGTCCACCAGGAATGTGGCAATGAGCGCGGTCGCGGCGACCAGCAATGCGAAGCCGGACGTGGCAATACCGCCCGGGGTGCGGTACGGGCGGGCCATATCGGCTGCCCGCCGCCGCAATACGATATGGCTGATCATCATCAACACGTAGCTGAGAGTGGCTCCGAAGACCGCCATGTTCAGCAGAAGATCACCTTCACCGGTGACCGACAGCGCGAAACCGATGACGCCGGGAACGATCAGGGCCAGCGTCGGCGCCTTGCGGGAGTTGGTGATCGACAGCGCGGTCGGCAGGTAACCCGCCCGCGACAGCGCAAACAGTTGCCGCGAGTAGGCATAGATGATGGAAAAGAAGCTGGCGACCAGACCGGCCAGACCGATGTAGTTGACGACGGTGGCCGCGACGGTCGGCCCCAGCGCCGCTACCAGTGGATTGCCCGAAGACGACATGGCCGCGGCTCCGCCCGCGCCGGTGGCCAACAGCAGCACGGCCGCACACGTCAACACCAAGACGCTGAACGCGGCGGTGATGCCGCGCGGAACGTTGCGGGCCGGATCTGCCGTCTCCTCGGCGGCCAGCGGCACCCCCTCAACGGCGAGAAAGAACCAAATCGCAAAGGGCAGCGCCGACCACACACCCAGATAGCCGTGCGGCAGAAAAGCGGATGCGCCGACCGCGTCGGACGGGGTGATATCCACCAGATTTGCCAGTCGAAAGTGGCCAACCGCGGCGATTGCGAAAACGACGAGGCCTACCAGTGCCACACCGGTGATGATGAACATTACCTTCAGCGCTTCACCCACACCCGACAGCTGAATGCCGATAAAGAGTGCATAAATGGTCAGGTAAACCCACCATCCATTGCGAATGCCGAACAGGCCCAGCGATTGCACGTATGCGCCGATGAAGGTGGCGATCGCCGCCGGTGCGATCGAATACTCGATCAGGACGGCGGTGCCCGTTGCGAATCCGCCCCACGGCCCCAGCGCGCGCCGGGCGAAGGTGTACCCGCCGCCCGCGGCCGGCAGTGCCGAGGACAATTTGGCCATGCTGAGCACCAAGGCCAGATACATCGCGGCGATCACCACGGCCGCGATCGCCAATCCGCCGAAGCCGCCGCGCGCCAGCCCGAAGTTCCAACCCGAATAGTCCCCCGAGATCACGTAGCTCACGCCCAGCCCCGCCAGCAGCAGCCAGCCGGCACTGCCGGTCCGCAACTGTCGTTTCTGCAGGTAGGTCGGTGACTCCAGGTGGCTGTCGGTGCCAGCCAAGTGTCCCCCCGCGAGGTGTGCAACCTCGTGATCGCCTGCCACCTCGTCGACCTCCGTTCAATCGATGGGCCTTCAGCATCTGTTCCGGCCCGTGGGAAAGCCAACCGGTGCAATACAGACTTAACTTTTTGCGCCGGGCCGACAAGGGTTGGCGGTCGGTCCTACGAGTGAGCCTGGGACGCCTGGGTCAACGGTGCAGCCGGCCCGGTTGGTGGTGACCGGGCACGGGCAAACCGGGGTCGTGAGCCCCAGTCCGCCATCGGCTGCGCGCCACCTTAGACGACGGTGGGTGCCGCTGGGAACCCTTCGGGGAGTGGCGGATCGAGGCGGTGCGCGGCGGGCGGTCCGGATCCATTCTGGGACCAGCGGTCTCGGTATTTGGCGGCCGCGGCGAGGGTGCGTGTCGGGCTTGATAAATCGGATCGGCGATTGGCGTCGATCGTGCGCGGGTAGTGGCCGAACTGCGAATTGTCGAGGTGAAGCCGGTTAATTCGGGGCCTTTTCCGATAGGCTTCCGGTGTGGCTCACGTCGATGTCGAATCCACGGAGCTGACAGCGGAGCCGGCCGGTTGGTCGTTCAGCGGGCCGTTGCTGTGGCTGAAGTCGGCGTATTGTCGATCGCGACCGCCAATACGCCGATAGCCTGACCAGGCGTCGTCGCGTCGTTGCCATCGTTGCGTGCACCGCTTCGCTGGTCAGCGCGAGTTTCGCGGTGATCGAGGTGCTGGCCACCAGTCAGTGGTACGTGGTCTCGCTCAACGCCGTAATGGCCGTGGTGTTTGCGGTGATACCGCTGCTACACCGGCTCGGCGAGCTGGTTCCGGCGCTGGCGTTGGTGATTGCCGCCAACGTGTCACTGGTCGTGGTCAGTTGGATGATCGACTCGCACGTCGGGATCGCGTTCTACTTCCTGATGTCGGTGTTGGTTGCGGCGCTCGTGCTGGGCATCGATCACCTCATGTTGGCGGCGGCGGTGGTGACCTTCGGGGTCGTGATCAACATCGCGGCGGGAGTCGTGGCCCCGTTCCATGCCAGAAAGATGCCGGTCTGGGCCACCGATGCGGGCTTTGCGGTCACCACGATTTCGGCATCGGTGGTAGTCATGGCGACGATCTGGTACGCGCTCAATGAGATTGAGCGGGCCAAGGAGGCCATCGAGCTCGAGTACGAACGTGCGGAGTCGTTGCTCACCAACATCTTGCCGGCGAGTGTGGCGGCCCGGCTCAAGGACCCGGCGACCAAGATCATCGCCGACAACTACGACGACGTCTCGATACTGTTCGCCGATATTGCCGGCTACACCGACCGCGCCAGTCGCGCCACTGCGGAGGAGCTGGTGAAGTTTCTGAACCGCTTCTATGGCGAATGCGACGACCTGGTCGAGCGCCACGGGCTCGAGAAGGTCAAGACCTCCGGAGACTGCTACATCGTGGTGAGCGGTGTGCCGCAGCCCAAGTCGGACCACCTGGAGGCGCTGGCCCGGTTTGCGCTCAGCCTCTCGGATTCGGTGGGTCACCTTACCGATCACACCGGTGAGACGGTATCGATCCGCATCGGCCTGGCGGCCGGTCCGGTGGTGGCCGGCGTGGTCGGCACCAGCCGGTTCTTCTATGACGTCTGGGGCGATCCCGTCAACGTCGCTGCCCGCATGGAGTCCACGGGTTTCCCGGGACGCATTCAGGTTCCGCAGGATGTGTACGAGCGCCTCAGGGAGCGTTTTGTCTTCGAGGAGCGCGGCACCGTGGCGGTGAAGGGCAAGGGGATGCTGCACACCTGGTTTCTGGTCGGCGAGCGCACCTCCAAGTCATCGCCGGTGGGTGGGTCCGTAGTGGCCGCCGGTGATTGACGAGCGTCCACGTCTGCGACTCTGGTTCTTGGATGCCAAGCCGGCTGGTGCCGCACTGGCGGCGTGGGCCCGGAATGTCTGAGGCAGGATCGGGGGCTATGGACCAGCTATGGGCGAACCGGGCCGCGAGTTCTGAAGCCGCCATCACCGGGCGTCACTTCAAGCGGCTGTGGGGGCTACCGGGAACCCAGTTGGGCGTGGTGTCATGGCCGTCGGAACGCAAAGATCGCATGTTCGGCACCTGGCATTACTGGTGGCAGGCGCATCTGCTGGACTGCCTGATCGACGCGGAGTTGCGCGACCCGCAGGCCGAGCGGCGCAGCAGGATCAATCGGCAGGTTCGCTCACACCGGTTGCGCAACAATTTCTCCTGGACCAACAGCTATTACGACGACATGGCCTGGCTGGCGCTGGCACTGGAACGGGCGGCGCGGATAGCAGGTGTGCAGCGGCGCCGGGCGCTGCCCAAGCTCGCCGACCAGTTCGTCAAGGCCTGGGTGCCCGAGGACGGTGGCGGCATCCCGTGGCGCAAGCAGGATCAGTTCTTCAATGCTCCTGCCAATGGTCCGGCGGGGATATTTCTGGCCCGCTATGACGACCGGCTTGCTCGCGCTGAGCAGATGGGTGACTGGATCGACCGCACGCTGATCGACCCGGAGACGCACCTGGTCTTCGACGGCATCAAGGGCGGGTCGCTGGTCCGCGCTCAGTACACCTATTGCCAGGGGGTGGTGCTCGGCTTGGAGACGGAGCTGGCGGCGCGGACCGGAAACGATCGGCACGCGCCTCACGTCCATCGACTGGTCGCCGCCGTTGCCGAACACATGGCTTCCGCAGGCGTGTTGAAGGGGGCGGGCGGTGGAGAAGGCGGCCTCTTCGCGGGAATCACCGCCCGGTATCTGGCTCTGGTGGCCACCACCCTGCCGGGTGATTCCGCCGACGACGCGCAAGCGCGCGACACCGCCCGAGCGATAGTCCTCGCGTCGGCGAAATCAGCGTGGGATTGCCGGCAAACAGCGGACGGGCTGCCGGTGTTCGGGGCGTTCTGGGACCGCGACGCCGAGTTGCCCACCGCCGAGGGGCAGCAGGCACAGTTTGTCGAGGGCGCGGTGCAGGGCTCGGAGATCGCCGAGCGAGACCTGTCGGTGCAACTGTCGGGCTGGATGCTGATGGAGGCGGCCCACAGTGTCGCGGCGGTCAGCTCACTCGGGTAGCACTACCGGGTCGGAGGAGTCGGACTCGTTGTTGGGGGAGCGCCGCCGCGACCGGTAGCCCCGCCAGGCCGCAGTCATGGCCGGGATCAGGGACACGATCAGAATGCCCAGGATGATCTTTTCCAGGTTGTGGTGCACAAATGGCACATTGCCCAGAAAGTAGCCGGCCAGCGTGACTCCGGCACCCCAGCTGATCCCGCCGACGATGTCGAATGCCAGAAAGACCGGATAGCGCATGTAGGACACGCCGGCGATCACCGGCACGAAGGTTCGCGCGAACGGCACGAAGCGGGCCAGGATGACGGTCCAGGGCCCGTACTTCTCGAAGAAGGCGTGCGATTCGGTCACATAGTGCTTCTTGAAGAACCGCGAATCTTCCTTCTTGAACAGCGCGGGTCCGATCCGGCGCCCGATGAAATATGCGGTCTGGTCGCCCAGGACCGCCACCACAGCCACGGCCGGGGCGAGCACACCGATCGTGACCGGCGGATGCGCACTGGCGGCCAACAGACCCCCGGTAAACAGCAGCGATTCGCCCGGCAGCAGCGGAAACAGCAAACCGGTCTCGATAAAGACGATGAGCAATATGCCGGGAAGCACGGCGGACCCGAAAATTCCGTCGGCGCCCAGCCAATACATCGGGTCGAGGATGTCCGGCAAGGCCATCTCGGCGGTGTTCATGGTGTCTCAACATACCGGCTTGAACAGGTGGCGCACCGGAGTGGACACATTCCCCGGTCTTGCAATACTGGGTACACCCAGCCTTCAGGAGGAGTCTTTCATGCCCATCGCAACGCCCGAGGTCTATGCCGAGATGCTGGGACGTGCCAAAGAGAATTCGTACGCCTTCCCGGCCATCAACTGCACATCTTCGGAAACAGTCAACGCCGCGCTCAAAGGCTTCGCCGACGCCGGCAGTGACGGGATCATCCAGTTCTCCACCGGTGGTGCGGAGTTCGGTTCCGGCTTAGGTATCAAGAACATGGTGACCGGCGCCGTCGCGCTGGCCGAATTCACTCACATCGTCGCGGCCAAGTACCCGATCAACGTGGCGCTGCACACCGACCACTGCCCCAAGGACAAGCTCGACACCTACGTACGGCCGCTGCTGGCGATCTCCGCCGAACGGGTGTCGGCCGGAAAAGACCCGTTGTTCCAGTCGCACATGTGGGACGGTTCGGCGGTCCCGATCGATGAGAACCTGGTCATCGCGCAGGAGCTGCTCAAGGCGGCCGTGGCCGCCAAGATCATTCTCGAGATCGAAATCGGCGTGGTCGGCGGCGAAGAGGACGGCGTCGAGGCCGAGATCAACGAGAAGCTCTACACCACACCCGAGGATTTCGAGAAGACGGTTGACGCGCTGGGCGCCGGTGAGCAGGGCGCCTACCTGCTGGCGGCGACCTTCGGCAACGTGCACGGCGTCTACAAGCCGGGCAACGTCAAACTGCGCCCCGACATTCTCGACCAGGGGCAAAAGGTGGCCGCCGCCAAGCTCGGGCTGCCCGACAGCGCCAAGCCGTTCGACTTCGTCTTCCACGGCGGCTCGGGCTCCCTGAAGTCCGAGATCGAGGAGGCACTTCGGTACGGCGTGGTGAAGATGAATGTCGACACCGACACCCAGTACGCGTTCAGCCGACCCATCGTCGGGCACATGTTCACCAACTACGACGGCGTTCTCAAGGTAGACGGCGAGGTCGGCAACAAGAAGGTCTACGACCCGCGCAGCTACCTCAAGAAGGCCGAGGCCGGGATGACCGAACGGGTGATCGAGGCCTGCAACGACTTGCACTGCGCTGGGAAGTCGCTAGCCGGCTGAGCGGAGCCGGCTGGCCGGCTGAGCGGAGCCGGCTGGCCGGCGAGCGAAGTCGGCGAATTGAGCCGGAGCCGGCTGAGCGGAGCCGGTCAGAGGCCCTGCAGCTGCGTCAGGGTCAGGTGCGCGATTATGAAGTAGATGATCAGCTCCGTGCCGTCGACGATGGTGGCGATCAGCGGCCCCGAAACGATCGCGGGGTCGATGCACAACTTCTTGAGCAGCGGCGGCAGGATCGCCGCCACCAGCGATGACCACACCACGATGGCGGCCACCGTGACGGCCACCGTCACCGTGACCTGCGTGCCCACGTTCAGCGTCCAAGCGCGGATCACCGCGGCCACCGCCATGGTGAAGCCGACCAGTGCCCCCGTGGACAGTTCCTTGACCAGCACCGCGGGGACATCGCGGAACCTGACCTGACCGGTGGCCATCGCGCGCACCAGCGTGGTTGCGATCTGGGTGCCGGTATTGCCGCCGGTGCCGATCAGCAACGGGATGAAGAAGGCGAGCGCGATCACCGCCTCCATCTCGTCGGAGAACGCCCGCAACACGCTGCCGGTGTAGGCCTCGGCGACAAAGAGCACGAGTAGCCACACCACGCGCTTGCGCCACAGCAGCCATGGCGACGCACGCAGATACGGCACCTCCAGCGGGGCCGACCCGCCCTGACGCTCGGCGTCTTCGGTCGCTTCCTCCTGAGTGATGTCGAGGGCTTCGTCCTCGGCGATGATGCCCAGCAGGCGATTTTCCCCATCGACGACGGGGACCGCCATGAGGTTGTGGGTCATCAGCGTCTGTGCCGCCAATTCCTTGTCGGTCAGCGGTGAGACGACGATGAGATCCTCGGTCATCAATTCGGATACCAGGCGCTCGGGGTCGGCCAGAACCAGGGCCCGAAAGGCGACGACGCCCAACAGATGCGAGTCGGCGTCGATCACGTAGACGTAGGCGGTGGTCCGGGAGTCGCTGCGCAATCCTGCGGCGTGCTCGCGCACGGTAGCGATGGCATCCAGCACAGTCATGTTGGCGCCAATGGTCAGCGTTTCGGGCACCATGTGCGCCGCGGCGGAGTCCTCGGGCCAGCTCAGCAGGCCACGCAGGACAACCGCGCGCTTCAGCGGCAGCGAGGCCAGCAGGGCATCGCGCTTGGCGGTCTTGAACTCGCGCAGAATGTTGGCGGCGTGATCGGAGTCCAGCGCATCCAGCAGGCTGGCCGCCACCGCCGAGTCCATCGCTTGCAGCGCCTCGGCAGCCAGCATGTCGTCAACCGATTCGAACAACTCAACGCCGCTGGTGGTGTCGAGCAGGTCACCGAGCTTGGCCAATTCGGCTTTGGACAAGGAGGCAAGTTCACGGACGCGATCCGGCGCGTCGGTGACCACATCGAGCCACAAATCGACGGCTTTGGGCGTCCCGATGCCGACGACTTGTCGGATATCAATAGTCGATTGCTCGACGGTCGGGTAGTGGATGCTCACGTGAAACTCACCTGCCTCTCCTGGAACAGCGAATCGGGTCGAAATCCCCGCAGGAGCAGGCAATTCGCCAACACCCTGCCACAGAATGCATGTCGGCGCATTTCGGCAGCAGTCGATCTCCCACGCTGGAAACCGAGCTACTCCGTCAATTTGACGAACGGGTGGTGCGGGCCGGAACTAGCCCGAAACTACAGGTAACGAATGGGCCAATTGTTCGGCTAGTTCCGCAACCGTGGTTCGCGTGTTCTGGCATGTCTGCACTAATGGGGGGGGCGGTGACCGCGGCATTCTTCGGTGTTTGTGGAGACATCCGAATATGCAGTAGCCGCCGCGACTCACAGGGTAGACCCCCGGCGGTGGTAAACGAATAGTCGAGGTCATTGCGAGCGGATCACTGCGCGCCTTTTACCGTCGTGAAGCCTGCCTCAATCCTGGCGGGACGCAGCTTACCCGGCGCGGCCGGTGCGACTTGGGTCCCGCTGGATGGGGCTGGATGGGGAATGTCTCGGGGGAGTCGTGGTTCCCTCGACGAACAGCGCAACCGGTCGCCGCCGAAAGCCCCCGCGGCGAATCTGTTCTTGATCGAGTCCGGGAATTGGCCACAAATGGTTGGACCTGGAAAATGCGCGCTGGCGGACCCGGGGCCAGTGCTAACCGCGGTCATATTTGAAAGTTATTGCAGTGCAACAGATTTTGCGCGAAGTGCGGGCGGGTCGAGCGGGAGAATTGTTGCCCGGTGGAAGCTGCGGCGTGCGCTACTAGCTGCTCGGTGACTGGCAGATCTTCCACTGATCATAGCGGAACTGCAGATCAAGGCTGCGCGTCGAACGAACCTGCGGGTCGTAGGCCATGAAGGTGGTGATGTTGGCCTCGGCGTGCTGGCCGTTGACCACGACCTGGTCGATGCTGGCGATGACCGGATATTGCTTGGCCGCTGAGACCCGGCGGTAGGTTTCGTCCCACGAGCGTTCGTCGTAGTCCACATAGCCGTCGCGGGTGGTGCCGCAGGTGATGCTGCGCAGAGCGGTTAGATCGCCGGTCTGCACCGCGGCGTCGAAGTGCTGGATGGTTTGGCGCACCCGGTCTTCCTGGGACACGTTCGGGTGCTTGTTGCGGGTCAGTAGGACGGTGCCCAGGATGGCGATCGCCGCCAACGCCAACACGATCACGACAATTGCCAGTACCCAGCCCCAGTTGCGCTGTTTCAGGGCAACCGGTCTGCCGCTATCGCGCGGCGGGATCGATTGCGGCACCGCAGTTTTCGGCGGCATGCCGATCGGTGGTGGGCCAGCGGGCGGCGCTTGGTGGGTTTGGAACACCTCGGTGGCCGGCTCGGGTGCGGTCGCAATGACCTGAGTCTCCTTGGCGTCGAAGCCTGGCGCGGTGAAGCGCCGCTCAGGTTGCGCGTCCGCGCCTGACGGTTCGGGATCGGTAACGGGATCGGCCTTGGAGATGACCACAGTCTCGGTTTCAGTGTCATCGGGGATCAGGGGAAAGCTCTCGGTGCCTTCTTCCCCGGCCGCTGCGTCCCTGGTTTCGGTCCCGTCGCGGTCGGGCTCGGGTGCGTTGGGCATGAGTGCTGCTTTCCTCCCGCTATTGAGCGGGTAGGTTGGAGCTTAGCGACCATACCCCCGCTTGGGGTGATTGCCGAGCTAGGAACCGTTTGAGTGGCGGCCAGGCAGGCGAGTTTGGCTACGCCCAGAGCGGTTGGCAAAATGACGCCCATGACGTCGATGGGTGATCTTCTGGGGCCCGATCCTATTCTGCTGCCCCCCGACAGTGAGGCTGAGCAGAAGTTGCTGGCAGACGAAAGTCCCGCCACCGTCGCCGCCGCCCATCCGTCGGCGTCGGTGGCCTGGGCGGCGCTTGCCGAGGAGGCGCTCGACGACGACAAGGTCATCACTGCCTACGCGTACGCGCGCACCGGTTATCACCGTGGCCTGGACAAGTTGCGCCGCAACGGCTGGAAAGGCTTCGGGTCGGTGCCCTACGCGCACGAATCCAACCAAGGCTTCCTGCGGTGCGTGGCCGCTCTGGCGCGTGCCGCTGACTCCATCGGCGAGACCGACGAGTACCGGCGGTGTTTGGACCTGCTCGACGATTGCGACCCGACGGCCCGTTCGGTGCTTGGGTTCTAGGCGAGCAACTCTTCTTGCTGGGCGGCTTGCTGGCCAACTGGCACCGGCCGTCGAGGCTGCGAACCGGGCCAGGCGTTGTCCCGACACTTCCGAGCCTGGCGACGCTAGCCGCTTCGCGGGCATCCGTGCGTCATGCACCGAAGCCACTTCGCGGCACCCTTCGTGCGGTTCGCCATCCAATAAGGAGCCCCGAAGCCCTGAGAGGCCTTGATAACGTGAGGCGTGGCAAGAACGTTCGACGATCTGGTGGCCGAATCTACGTCAGCGCCCGTGGCCGGCTGGGACTTCTCTTGGTTGGATGGCCGCGCGACCGAAGAGCGCCCGTCATGGGGCTATCAACGATTGCTAGGTCAGCGTCTGGCGAACGCGACGGCCGCCTTGGACCTGGAAACCGGCGCCGGCGAGATGTTAGCCGGCGCGGGCAACTTCCCGACCACCATGGCCGCCACCGAATCATGGCCGCCCAACGCGGCTCTGGCCACCAAGCTGCTGCATCCGTTGGGTGTGGTGGTGGTCGCCACCGGTGACAAGCCGCCATTGCCGTTCACGGACGCCGCGTTCGGTTTGGTGACCAGCCGTCACCCGTCCAACCTGTGCTGGGGAGAGGTCGCCCGGGTGCTGCAGGCGGGTGGCACGTATTTTGCCCAGCACGTCGGGCCTGCGACATTGTGGAGCCTGCGCGAGCATTTCCTCGGGCCGCGACAGCACGGCGGGCCCGATCAGTACGCCGACCGGATGCGCACGGAAATCACCGGCGCCGGCCTCGAGATCGTCGATATGCGGATCGAGCGGCTTCGGGTGGAGTTCTTCGACGTCGGGGCCGTCATCTATTTTCTGCGAAAGGTGATCTGGTTTCTGCCGGACTTCACCGTCGAGTGCTACCACGATCAGCTGCGGGCGCTGCACAACCATATCCAGTCCGAAGGCTCGTTTGTCACACACTTGACCCGGGTACTCATTGAGGCCCGCAAGCCACTCTAAGGCCGGTCGGCGGGTTGCCGACGGAAACTGAATCACTCAGGTTGCAAGCCCATCTCGGCCCATCCTGCGGCATCGTCGCCCGTCGGGTGCTGCCTCCACTGCCCTGGCCCAAACAATTTCGTATGGAGAACCATACGTTTTTGTATATAGGCTGCGCCGACGTGCATCGTCGAGCACCGACAGGAGGTGAGGGTATGTCCCACGAAGTGTTGTTCTGCGAGAAAGAGAGCACCCACTCGTGCTACGTGTTCAGCGCCAACGAACTCACCGAGTGAGAGTTGGCTTCTGACCGGCACAGTGAGACGCCGATCCGACGGGATGTGGGCAAGTTGGGCTCACATCCCGTCGGTATCGGCAACAAGTCAGTGCAAATGCTTCGTGGCGAGTGGGGCCACGATCGAGAGAAGTTGCCCTAGATGGCCGGACCTGTCCTGTACCGCTCATTGATGAGCGACAACCTGCGTTGGTACGCGCTTGAACTGCGCGAGGGCGACATCGTCATTTCCGCGCCGTGGAAATGCGGCGTGACTTGGACCCAGCGGTTGGTCTCACTGCTCGTCTTCGAGGGCCCGCAGCTGCCGGCGCCAATGTCGAGGGTGTCACCGTGGCTCGACCAGACGATTCGCCCGATCGAGGATGTGGTGAGGGCCCTGGATGCGCAGCGGCATCGCCGGTTCATCAAGACTCACACGCCGTTGGATGGTCTGGTGCTCGACGATCGGGTTACCTACATCGGGGTGGGCCGCGATCCGCGTGACGCCGCGGTATCGGAGCTGTTCCAGTGGGCCAACGTGGAAGCCAGCGCATTGCGGACCCCCGAAGTGACGGCGATGCCGCACCAGCGATTTGTTCAGTCAGACGCCGACTTCCGGCTCACCTTCGATTGCGCCCATGACCGGATTGAGGCGTTCCGAAGCTGGATGGACGCGGCGGCCGTGCCGTCGTCGGAGATGCGGTTTCAGCCGCCGACCGAGATCGGATCCCTGGCCGCCATCCTGCATCACTTCGGCTCGCTCTGGCAGCGGCGCCACCTGCCCAACGTCGCCATGTTCCACTTTGCCGACTATCAAGCGGATTTGGTGGGTGAGCTGATCCGGCTGGCCGAGGTGCTCGGTATTGAGCTGGGGTGTGCTCGCGCCCGGGAGCTGGCCGCCTACGCCACGCTGGATGCTATGCGGGAGCGCGCTTTCGACTTCGCTCCCAACGTCACAGACGGTGTGTGGCGTAGCAACGAGCGCTTCTTTCGGGCGGGGGGTCGGGGTGAGTGGCGGGAGATCCTTTGTGGGGCTGAGCAACAGCGATACGAGGAGCGTGTCGCCGCACTGGCTCCGCCGGATTTGGCCGCCTGGGCGCACGGCGGTCGGCAGGCCCGCGACCCCGCCGTCGGGTAGGCAGGGTGGCCGAAGCGGGCCGCTTGGATCAGCCGATCGCGGGCACCGCGTCCGAACAGCTATCGGGACATTCCTGGATGCCCGCGGTGTGCTCGATCTGGACCGTGGCATGGTGCAGCCCACGGTCGGAGAGCACGGCGCGCGCGTCGTACAGCACCCGCGCGGAGTCCGCGCTGCTGGTCAGTTGGGCGGTAGCCATGTCCTTGCCGGGGGCCAGCGTCCACACGTGCGGGTCGTGCACCTCGGTCACGCCGTCCATGGCGCGCAGCGCCGAACGAAGCTCGTCGACGTCGATATGTCTCGGCGAGGATTCGGAAAGGATTCGTAGCGCGGCGCGGGCCAACGAGACCGCCCGCGGCGCCACCCACAGCGCGACCAGCACGGCGACCACAACGTCCGCGTAAGGCCAGCTGGTCGTGACGGTAACCACGCCCGCGGCCAGCACGCCGAGGCTGCCGACGGTGTCGGCGACGACTTCCATGTAGGCGCCCTTGACCGCCAGGCTGCTGTCGGCGTGCGAACGCAGCAGCAGCGCAACCACGATGTTGGCGGACAGGCCGGCGAGTGCCACCACGATCATCGGCAGGCCGGGCACCGAGGGCGCCTCGCGCAGGCGATCGATCGCTTCATAGACGATGAACAGCGCGACCCCGATGAGCAGCGCCGCGTTGGCGACCGCGGTGAACACCTCGGCGCGATGCCAGCCGTAGGTGCGGTTTGGCGACGAGCTGCCCCGCCTGCCCAGGATGACGGCGGCCAGTCCCATGAACACCGCGACCACGTCGGTGAGCATGTGGCCCGCATCGGCGAGCAGCGCGATCGAATTGATCAGCCATGCGGTGGTCAGTTCCACCACGAAAAACATCGCCAGGATCGTCGACGCACAGACCATCCGGGGAATCATCCGTGAGGCGTAGGCCGTAACGGGGGTGTGATTGTGTCCAGCGCCCACGGCAGAGCCATATATGCGTATTTATGCATATATTGCAACCGTGGTCAGATCCACTGACTCCAGAAGCGGGTCAGCGAGTTGCCGACCATCGCCAGTAGGTGGGGTACCCCGGAAAAGTCGAAGACCCAGCCGACAAACTCGAACAGCCACTGGTTGAGCACCGGCGCCAAGAGCAAGAACAGCAGGATGAAGATGCCAAATTGCTTGGCGGGTGCCAGCGCGCGCTGAGTCTGTGGGCTCAGATGGGGCTCCAATGCGTCGTAGCCGTCCAGACCGGGGATCGGCAGCAGGTTCAGCACCACCGCCATGATCTGCAGAAAACCCAGGAACGCCGCTCCGGCCCACAACACCCAGTGGTCCTGGTCATAGAACAATCTGGTTGCGGTAAGCAGCAACACCGCCAGCACCACGTTGGCGGCCGGCCCCGCCAGACTGACCAAGGTGCGTCGGGTCGGCGTCATGAACCACGTCCGCACGTACACCGCGGCACCCGGTAGTCCGATTCCGCCCAACGCGATGAAAACCATCGGCAACAGCAGCGACAGCGCGGGGTGGCTGTAGCGCCGCGGGTCCAGGGTCAGGTAACCGCGCACCGCGACGTCGTGATCGCCGAATCGCCAGGCGGTGAACGCATGCCCGAACTCGTGCAGGCATAGCGAGACCAGCCAGCCGGCGATGACGAAGACGAACACCCCGGCATACGCCAAGGGACGGACGCTGGATCCCGCCAGCCAGGCCAGCGCCGCTCCAACTGTCGTCAGCCCGACCAGGCCCAGAAAGATCGGGCTGGGTCGCACCGACTCGTGCAGGCCCATTTCGCTCACCGGTCGAAAGCTACCGGACCAGCAGCCAGCCTTCGACGTTGCGGTAGAACGTGGAGCGCCGCACGGCCCGGGGTGCCGGGATACCGTCGCGGATCACTCGGGCGCCGCTGGTGCCCAGCTGGGCGGCGCGTCCGCCAATCCAGCGTCGCCATGGTCTGCGGTCGTGCCGGGCGGCCCGCAGGCCGGGAAGCTCCAGCGTCGGCTGGATGTAGACACCGGCAATGTCGCCGTTGAACAGCGTGTTGTCGTCGACGACCGCCTCGCCGTGGATCGTCTGCTGGTCATCGGCGGGTAGCCAGCGGGCGCGCCCGACGATCACCGTCGCGGTTTCGTCGCGAATCAGCGGCACCCGCCCCGCGCTGCCGCGCCGGGCGCGCCATGCGCCGCGGCGTCCCGCGGCCAACCGGTACACCCGGGTCGCTGTGGTGCGCCGGCGCGGCACGTAGGCCACCTCGATGTCGAGTCGGTCGGTCCGCAGTAGCCGGGTCAGCACCGCGGCCAGGTCGGCATCACCGCCGATCACAGCGAGCCGTTGGTAGGCGGCCAGCGCGGCGTCGATGGACGCGGAATCGCCGACTTGATGGGTCGGCAGGCCGGTCAGTGGGGCGGGCACGGCTTGACCATCGAACACCAGTACCGCCATGCTTGGCGTGTTCGCGGCCGATTTCACCCCCATATTGCTGCCCATTCTTGAAGCTCCTCCTGACCTCCTGGGTAGGGTAGGTCACCGGCTGGAACACAATAAGCGGGCTTAACCCGTGAGACCAGGGAGCGCGTCATGCCGGCAATCGTCCTCATCGGAGCCCAGTGGGGCGACGAGGGCAAAGGTAAAGCCACCGATCTACTCGGTGGACGGGTGCAGTGGGTGGTGCGCTACCAGGGCGGTAACAACGCCGGGCACACCGTGGTCTTGCCCTCCGGCGAGAACTTCGCGTTGCACCTCATTCCGTCCGGCGTGCTGACGCCGGGGGTCACCAACGTGATCGGCAACGGAGTCGTGATAGACCCAGGGGTCCTGCTCAGCGAGCTGAAAGGGCTGGAAGATCGCGGGGTCGACACCTCCAAGCTGTTGATCTCCGCGGACGCGCATCTGCTGATGCCCTACCACGTGGCCATCGACAAGGTGACCGAGCGCTACATGGGTAGCAAGAAGATCGGGACCACCGGTCGCGGTATCGGCCCGTGCTACCAGGACAAGGTCGCCCGAATGGGCATTCGGGTGGCTGACGTGCTCGACACCGACCAACTCGCGCACAAGGTCGAGGCGGCCCTCGAATTCAAGAACCAGGTGCTGGTCAAGATCTACAACCGCAAGGCGCTGGATCCGGACCAGGTGGTCGAGTCGCTATTGGAGCAGGCCGAGGGTTTCCGCCATCGCATCGCCGACGCTCGCTTGCTGCTCAACAACGCGCTGGAGGCCGGCGAGACGGTGTTGCTGGAAGGTTCCCAGGGCACCCTGCTCGACGTCGACCACGGCACCTACCCGTACGTGACGTCTTCCAATCCGACAGCCGGCGGGGCTGCCGTTGGTTCCGGCATCGGACCCACCCGGATTCGCACGGTGCTGGGGATTCTCAAGGCGTACACCACCCGGGTGGGCTCCGGCCCGTTCCCCACCGAGCTGTTCGACGAGAGCGGCGAATACCTGTCCAAGACCGGTGGCGAATTCGGCGTCACCACCGGCCGGCGCCGCCGCTGTGGCTGGTTCGACGCCGTCATCGCGCGCTACGCCACCCGGGTCAACGGCATCACCGACTACTTCTTGACCAAACTCGACGTGCTCTCCAGCCTGGAAACGGTGCCGGTGTGCGTCGGATATGAGATCGACGGCAAATGCACCAGTGAGATGCCGATGACCCAAAGCGATCTGTGCCGTGCCAAACCGGTCTACGAGGAGCTACCGGGCTGGTGGGAGGACATCTCGGCGGCACGGGAATTCGACGACCTGCCGGCCAAGGCCCGCGACTATGTGCTGCGGCTCGAAGAGATTGCCGGAGCGCCGGTTTCGTGCATCGGTGTCGGTCCCGGACGGGACCAGACCATCGTTCGACGGGACATCCTGCAGGAACGCGCGTGACCCATTATTCTTCGCTCGGATCGGAAGGGTCCGGGGAAGAAGTCGATCCCGAATACGAGCATCACGGCGGGTTCCCGGAGTACGGACCCGCCAGCCCCGGTCCTGGCTTTGGCCGATTCATGGCAGCGATGCGCCGATTGCAGGATCTGGCCGTGTCTGCCGATCCCGGTGACGGCGTGTGGGACCAAGCCGCCGAGCAGGCCGACGCACTGGCAAGCCTGCTCGGCCCGTTCCAGGCCGATGAGGGACAAGGGCCCGCCGGGCGAACACCCGATCTGCCCGGCATGGGCAGCCTGCTGCTGCCGCCGTGGACATTGACCCGCTACGCCCCCGACGGTGTGGAAATGCGGGGATCATTCAGCCGATTCCATGTCGGCGGCAACTCGGCGGTGCACGGTGGCGTGCTGCCGCTGTTGTTTGACCACATGTTCGGCATGATCTCGCACGCGGCGGCGCGGCCCATTAGCCGAACCGCCTTCCTGCACGTCGACTACCGCAAGATCACCCCGATCGATACCCCGTTGCTGGTGGGTGGGCGGGTCACCCGCATCGAGGGCCGCAAGGCGTTCGTGGCCGCGGAACTGGTCGACGCCGACGAGGTGTTGTTGGCCGAAGCCAACGGTCTGATGGTGCGACTGCTACCGGACCAGCCCTAGCCCGTCGCCTGGCGGATGTACTCGCCGATCTGGCGCAGGCTGTACGTCGCCTCGGGCAGCATCGGCGCGGCCACCTGGAAGTCGTGCAAGAGTGCTTCGGCCCCAGAGGCGTGGATGAGGGTACGGGGCCCTGGCGGGAAACATCGCGTCTGACTTGATGTTGGGATGGGCCTTCTTTGGACCGCATTGCCAACTGCCCCAGATCTTGTGGGAGCCGTTCGCGGCCGCTATGTCACAGTCGATAATGCTGCCAGCATCGGTGGCGCTGTTGGGCCTGAGCGCCGCGCTGTTCATGGTCGGATTGGCGAACTCGGCCGCCCGGCCGCCCATACGCCAGTGCGCGCCTTCAGACTTCCCTTGACGTTGAAAGCTTGCGTGACGCAATCGGTTACGGGCGGTTAGGCAGTCGGAACTGCTGCGGGACGTGCCGAGCAGCGCCAGGCGACGGGACTGCTCAGCACGAATCGGGTCATCTCGGCGACGAATACATCCTTGGCGATGGGTGGTTCTTCGACGACGTAGCGAATTATCGAGCCAAGAAGCTGCACGATGATCCATGTCGCGGCATCCACGTCCATGTCGATGGATTGGTCCGGCGGCGCAATCGCGTATCCCTTGATGGTCTCCGTCATCAGTTCTCTGAGGGGCCTGAGCACGTCCGCGCTGGTGCGTCCGGGCAACTGACCGGAGATCACCCGGAGAATCTGAGGCCGTTCCAGCATGGCATCGACCTGCGCCTCAATGGCGGCGGACAGCGGAACATCGTGTTCGGACCGGACTAGCGAGGCCAGGTTCCCCGTGACTTGGTCCAGCAGCTGCTGGGTGTATTCGGCTACCACCGCGTGCAAGATGGCGTCCTTGTTGGCGAAGTACTGATACAGCGAGCCCGGACTAATGCCTGCCGCTGCAGCGATGCGATTCGTGGACGTGCCGTCGTAGCCGCGTTCTTCGAGAAGCATTCTGGCCGCGTCGAGGATCCGTTTGACGGTATCTTTCGACCGATCCTGGGTGGGTACTTTGCGAAACGTTGCGCTTTTCGGGGCATTGGTACTTCGGTACTCCTTCGAATCTCCACGCTGCGGTCCATTGGACGCGGTCGTTCGCACGCTAGACCGTGCACTCGGCTGGCTCCGACGACCTGAATCAATGTCCGCCAACCATGCCTCGGGCACATAAATGCATAGCGAAGCTATTTTATAGGGACGGTTACGCATGGATACATGCGCATCCGACTATGCATGGTAACGGCAGTCGTTGGAGTAGGCAACCGTAATTGACAAACTATCTAGAGGCCGGCAACCGAGTTGCAGGCGGGTGTGCAGCAGCTCGGGCGATCGCCAGCCATTGCGGTGGGGTTATTGGGCGGCGTTCGGATCGGGCGGAACCACGATGATGGTCGCTCCGGGAATTGCCGCCAGGGTGGCCGCCAGGTTGGCGACCATCCCCGGCGGTAGACCAGAGGGCAACCCCGGAATGTTTGCCGCGGCTGCGGCGGCCGGAACCGATGGGGTGTTCGCGGCCGGTCTGGCGGCCGCCGCGGCCCCGCCGCCGCCGGCTGATGGGGCTCCGGTGGTTGGGGTGGGGGCCGAGCCGCTGCCCCGGGCGGCAAAACCGGCCAGGCTGGCCCCGGCTATCCCCGCCGCCGCGATACCGGTGTATTGGCCATCGGACCCGCCGGTCAAATACATCGGGGTTGCGCCGGGGAACATCGCCGCCACCTGCCGCACCGTCGGAGGAAGATTCCAGGCCGGTGGTACCGAGAGTCCGCCGATGTTGGCCGAGTAGCCCGAAAGTGCAGCGATCGGCGGCGACGGCGGGCTCGCCAGCCGTTGCCCGCCCGGAGTGGTGATGGTGTCTCGATCAGGGTTGCTCAGGCCCGCCGCCGGTAGCTCGTCGTACTCCCCGCCACAGACCGGGGCGTTCTCGTCTTCGTCGACGACGTCGTGGCGGTACACCTCGCCCAGCTGAATCGCGGAGACGCCCAGGGCGCCCAGGGAGACCACCACGGCTGCGAGGACCAGCAGGTCGAGGTCCTCGAACGGGTTCGGTATGGCGTTGAACGGGGCGGGCAGAAACGACTGAAGGAGGGGCAAAATGCTGGTTTCCGCCGGTGTGGCAGCGGCGGCGGCCGCTGGCACCGTGGCCGCGCTGAGCGCTTGGGTCCCCGTCGTTGTTGCAGGTGGCGAGGTGAATGGCGCCAAGTCCGTCGCGGCCGCCGAGGTGCCAGCGTAGCCGTCCATCGCGACGATGTCCTGGGCCCACATCTCGCTGTAGTCGGCTTCGCTGGTTGCGATCGCCGGGGTGTTCTGCCCGAAAATGTTGCTCCGCACCAACGAAAGCATGGTGCTGCGATTGGCCGCGATCTGGCCAGGAGGAACGATCGCCGCGTGCGCGGACTCGTAGGCGTTGGCGGCGCTGAGGGCTTGGGCCGCGGCCTGCTCGGCCTGCGCGGCGGTGGACCGCATCCACGCCACATAGGGGGCCGCCGCGGCCGCCATCGACAGTGCCGAGGGGCCTTGCCAGTCAGCGGCGGCAAGCCCGGCGATCACCGAGGAATACGAGGCGGCTGTGGCGTTCAGTTCGTTTGCCAACCGCCCCCAGGCCCGGGCCGCCTGCACCAGCGGAGCCGAGCCCGGACCGACATACATCCGGGCGGAATTGATCTCCGGGGGCAGCGCCCCGAAGTCCATCCCCATGGTCATTGCGGCCTACCTCCCCGGCTGGCCGCGGCGGCGCCGGCGACGGTGTCTTGGGCGTGGGAAGCCGTGTCAGTGACGACCCGAGCGACGTTGGCCACGGCCAGCGTCTCAGGCTGCGTCGTCAGGAAAGACATCGACTTCTCCTCGACGGATTAGGGCGTGTCTGCTTAATGTGAATGGTGTTTTGGCTGATGCTGTTTGGGTGATGCGGACGCATGCGATTTCTGATGATTTGTGGTCGCTGATCGTGGCGGTGTTGCCTGCGGGGCGGCGGCGTGGCCGGCCGTGGAACGATCATCGACGTACTCTGGAGGGCATTATCTGGCGTTACCGTACGGGATCTCCGTGGTGTGACCTGCCCGAGCACTTCGGTCCCTGGCAATCGGTGGCCGAGAGGCATCTACGCTGGTCGGTCGATGGCATCTACGCGCGGATCTTCGCGGCGATCGCCTCTGACCTCGACGCCGAGGACGCCGACCTGGGCGCACTGTTGTCGGTCGATTCGACCAGTGTGCGCGCCACCAACACGCAGCCGGAGCGCGCCCGGGCGCCGCACAGGGGATCTGTCGAATTACAAGAAATATCTCGATGAGCCCGATGACCACGCCATTGGGCGTTCCCGCGGCGGGCTGACTACCAAGATCCACGCCTTGACCGACCAGCTGTGCAGTCCGGTCACCCTGGCACTGTCGGCCGGTCAAGCCGGTGATAATCCGATGCTTTGGCCACTGCTGGCCGCCCGGTGCAGCAACTCATACGCCCCGTTTCACCTGCTGGCGGACAAGGCGTACTCCCATGACTCGACGCGGGCACAGCTGCGCCGGCTCAAGATCGCCCATACCATCCCCGAGCGCAGCGACCAGATCACCCGCCGCAAAGCCAAAGGCCGCAACGGAGGACGGCCTCCGGGGTTCTCAGGCCGAATCTACAAGCACCGTAACACCGTCGAGCGAAGCTTCAACGGGCTCAAACACTGGCGCGCGGTCGCCACCTGCTACGACAAATACGCCCTGACCTACCTCGGCGGTGTCACCCTGGCCGCCATCATCACCTACCACCGCGTCCGCAATTAGCAGACAGGACCTAGGCGGGACCGCGAAGGCCCCCGTTGCCGCTGAATCGGATCGGACCGCGCTGACCGGTTCAGGCCGCGCCTGCGGCGGTCAGATTTCGGGTACCTCGGACCATCGCTCGTCGCTCACTCGCCCCCACCTCCTTATGGCCAAGTTACACAGCGAGTTGTTTGCAGAGTTACACAATTTGTCAAGAAATGAGCACGGAAGCGGCGTTCTCTTATAGAGCCCTCTGGTAGGGGAGTCCTAGCGCCGTTCGCTGCTCCATCTCGCGCCCCTATCCTTGAGCGGCAGGGATGAAATTCCGAGCGAGAGGGTGAGCTGGTGACTGACGGCTTGACCGAAGGACACGACGAGGCCATCGGCAAGCATCAACGCCCGGCGACTGAACGCGACGACAACGGTCCCGAGGGCGACAAGACGACCACCATGGCGGTTCCGCCCGTTGTGACGGCGCCGCCGGCCGAAGCCGACGCCCATGTCAGGCCTCGGGTCGTGCTCTTGGGAGGTGGCGCGCAGGGCCGCGAGCTGGCGATCGCGCTGCAGGACCTTGGAGCCGAGGTGATCGCCGTTGACGCAGACGCCGATGCGCCCGCGCACCGCGTCGCCGATCAGGCGCTGGTGGTGGCGATGCCCGATGCCGACGAGCTGAAGGTGGTCTTCACGCGGCTACGGCCGGATTTTGTGGTGACGCTCACCGACGCCGTCAGCGTCGCTGCCCTCGACGCCCTGGCTGACCGCGCGCCCTCCGAAGGTGGGTCAATCGGGCTTGCGCCCAGCGCCCGGTGTGTCCGGCTTGCCGGCGATCGTGAGGCCTTGCGCAAGCTGGCCGCCGACCAGCTCGGCCTGCCCACCGCGCCGTTCTGGTTCGTCGGATCCCTTGGTGAGCTCGAGGCGGTCGCCGCACACGTGGGTTACCCGCTGCTCGTCAAACCGGTAGCCGGCGCTGACGGTCCGCGGCGGTCTTTGGTCCGTGGGCCCGACGAAGTGGAGGCCGCCTGGAAGCGGGCCGTCGCGGGCGGGCCTGCGGGAGCCCCACCCCGGGTGTGGGTCGAGACCCAGGTCGAGGTCGAGTTTTTGGTCACTTTGATCGCGGTGTGCAGCCAGGGGCCGCAAGGTCCGCGCATCGACTTCTGTGCACCCATCGGCCACGCTGCCGACGGTGGTGACCAGGAATCCTGGCAGCCGCAGAAGGTGAGTGTGGCCGCGCTCGATGCGGCGAAGTCGATCGCCGCCCGCATCGTCAAGGCGCTGGGGGGATGTGGGGTTTTCGGTGTCGAGTTAATGGTCAACGGCGACGAGGTCTACTTTGGCGACGTCCAACCATTCCCGGGAGATGCCGCATGGGTTACCCTGCGTAGCCAGCGTCTTTCTGTATTCGAGTTGCAAGCAAGGGCGATTTTGGGCTTTGCGGTGGACACGTTGATGGTGTCACCCGGTGCCGCTCGGTTGATCGGTGTGGCGACCGTCGATCCGGTATTGGGCGCCGATGCGCTGGCCGCTGCGCTCGCCGTGCCCGAAAGTGATGTCCGGGTGTTCGGGCGTCCGCGTGCCCGTTCCTCCGGCCTCGGCGTTGCACTGGCCACCGCACCCGATGTCGCTGTCGCTCGCGATCGCGCGCGCGAGGTCGTGGACCGGCTGAATGTGCGAGACTCACGCGGGTGAGCTACGCGGGAGATATCACGCCGCTCGAGGCCTGGACGATGCTGCGCGACAACGCTGCGGCGGTGCTGGTCGACGTGCGCACCACCGCCGAGTGGCATTTCGTCGGCGTACCGGACCTGTCGAGCCTTGGCCGGGACGCGATCTACATCCAATGGAGCACTCTCGACGGTAGGCCCAACGCGGACTTCCTCACCGAACTGCAGGATGCCGTCGCGGCAGCGGGTTCCACCGCGGAGGGGGAGCGGCCCGTCGTTTTCCTGTGTCGTTCCGGCGCCCGCTCGATCGGCGCCGCAGCAGCCGCGACCGCGGCGGGGATCACGCCGGCCTACAACGTGCTGGACGGGTTCGAAGGACACCTTGACGCCCAGGGGCATCGAGGTGTGGTGGGCTGGCGGGCGTTCGGCTTGCCCTGGCGGCAGGGATGAAGCCGCGATGACCTGCGTCGACAAGCACGTGGGGGCGCTGCCGATGCTGGCGATGCCGACGACGGCTTGTGTCGCAGGACTGCGCGGGTGACCGACGATCGATCGGTGCCAGAGGCCGAGCAGCCCAAGAATCCCCGGAAGTTGCCCGATGGCGTCAGCCAGGCCACCATCGGCGTGCGCGGGGGCATGTTGCGGTCTGGATTCGACGAGACCGCCGAAGCGCTGTATCTGACCTCGGGCTACGTATACGAGTCGGCCGCGATGGCCGAGCAGTCGTTCGCCGGCGAACTCGACCACTTTTTGTACTCGCGCTACGGCAATCCGACCGTGGCCATGTTCGAAGAACGCCTTCGGCTGATCGAAGCAGCTCCGGCCGTGTTCGCCACCGCCAGCGGCATGGCAGCGGTATTCACCGCGCTGGGTGCGCTGCTGGGTGCGGGCGACCGGCTGGTGGCGTCTCGCAGTCTGTTCGGGTCGTGCTTTGTGGTGTGCAACGAGATCCTGCCGCGCTGGGGCGTGGAAACGGTGTTCGTTGACGGTGACGACCTCGAGCAGTGGGAGCAAGCGTTATCGGTGCCCACCGAGGCGGTGTTCTTCGAAACGCCGTCCAACCCGATGCAATCGCTGGTCGATATCGCCGCGGTGACCGAGTTGGCGCATGCCGCGGGCGCAAAAGTTGTGCTGGACAACGTTTTTTGCTACTCCGCTGCTGCAGCAGGGAATTCCGCTCGGGGTCGATGTGGTTGTGTACTCGGGTACCAAGCACATCGACGGTCAGGGCAGGGTGCTGGGCGGTGCCATTCTTGGCGACCAGGCCTACATCGACGGGCCGGTGCAGAAGCTGATGCGCCACACCGGTCCGGCGCTCAGCGCTTTCAACGCCTGGATTCTGCTCAAAGGTCTCGAGACGCTTGCGGTTCGGGTTCAGCATAGTAATTCCTCGGCGCTGCGCATCGCCGAGTTTCTGCAGGGCCACCCCGCGGTGCGATGGGTGCGGTATCCGTATCTGCCCTCACATCCGCAGTACGACCTGGCCAAGCGTCAGATGTCTGGCGGCGGAACCGTGGTGACGTTTGCACTCGACGCCCCGGAAAGTGCGGCCAAGCGGCGCGCTTTCGAAGTGCTCGACAAGCTGAGATTGATTGACATCTCCAATAACCTCGGCGACACTAAATCGTTGATCACCCACCCGGCAACCACGACGCACCGGGCGATGGGCCCGGAGGGCCGCGCCGCGATCGGGCTCGGTGACGCAGTGGTGCGCATTTCGGTCGGGCTGGAGGGCGCCGAGGATCTGATCGCCGATATTGATCAGGCACTCGGCTAGTGGCAACGCGGATGCACCCGCTAAAGCCGTTGTGCTAGGGCGAATTTCGCCGCATCAACCGGTCGCCCGTTGCTCGGCCTGTTCGGCGTGTTCGGCCGCCGACAGCGCGTCTTCTTCGGCCCGCGCCTGAAGATAGCGCATCGCCAATCTGGCGTAGACCATCTGGCTGGTGATCGCCATCTGACCGCGAGTGCGGCCCAAAAAGGCCAGCCCCCAAGAGAACGCGGCGGCGACGCGATTGCGGTGGCCCACCAGTTACAGCAGATGCAGGAACAGCCATGCCAGCCAGGCGATGAAGCCGGCGAACTCCACCTTGCCGACTTTGGCGACGGCACTGTAGTGGGAGATAAGTGCCATGCTGCCCTTGTTGAAATACTGGAATGGCTTGCGGTTGGCCGGGTCGTCGTGACCTTTCACCGCTTGCTTGATGGTCTTGGTGGCGTAGTGCGCTCCCTGGATCGCGCCCTGGGCCATCCCGGGTACGCCGGGTACCGACATCAAGTCGCCGATCACGAAGACGTGCGGGTGCCCCTTGACGGTGAGGTCGGGTTCCACGATCACGCGTCCGGCGCGGTCCGTCTCGGTTCCATCGGACTGCTCGGCGATCATCTTGCCCAGCGGACTGGCCTGCACCCCCGCCGCCCACACCTTGCACGCACAGTCGATGCGGCGCTCGGTTCCGTCCTTGTCCTTGACGGTGATGCCTTTGTAGTCGACGGCGGTCACCATCGCGTTGAGCTGAATTTCGACGTCCATCTTTTCCAGCTTTTTCTGCGCCTTGAGGCCCAACTTCGGGCCAATGGGCGGCAACACCACTGGCGCGGCATCCAGCAGGATGACGCGGCATTCGCTGGGGGTAATGGTCCGAAATGCCCCGGCCAGGGTGCGCTCGGCGAGTTGCACGATCTCTCCGGCGAGTTCGACACCGGTGGGCCCGGCCCCGACCACGACGAAGGTCAGGCGCCGCTCGCGCTCGTCGTGATCGGTGGCGACTTCGGCGGCTTCGAACGCGCCGAGGATGCGGCCGCGCAGCTCCAGCGCGTCATCGATGGTTTTCATGCCGGGGGCGAAGATGGCGAAATCGTCATTGCCGAAGTAGGACTGCTGCGCGCCGGCCGCCACGATGAGGCTGTCATAGGGCGACACGGTCGTCATGTCCATCAACTTCGAGGTGACCGTCTGCGCGTTCAGGTCGATGGCCATGACCTCACCCAGCAAGACCCGCACGTTTTTTTGCCTGCGCAGGATCAGCCGCGTGGTCGGGGCGATGTCACCTTCGGACAAGATCCCGGTGGCCACTTGATATAGCAGCGGCTGGAACAGATGAGTGGTCGTCTTCGAGATGAGGGTGGTGTCGACGTCGGCCCGCTTGAGCGCCCTGGCCGCGCTCAGTCCGGCGAATCCGCTTCCGATGATGACGACGTGATGGCGCCTGCCTGCGGCCGAGGATTCGCTGGATGGGGGCGTCATGGTCCTCCTTCAGTTCTCCGTCAGCCGTGGTGATCACTGCGGCGCATGTACACCGTACGACTCCGCCGTGGCCACGTCGATCGTTTGGCCGCGGCGTCCGCCGATGCTGGGCGCGATAGTCGCGCCCATGCCTGCCCGAGACCTTTGGCCGCACCCACATACGGGTATGCGGTATGTCCGAAATCCGGCATCACCGCACCGAGCTGGGACTGTCCAACAAACTGCGGCGGCTTGCTGGCCAGGACAGCTCATCGATGCTCGGGGAGATGCTCGGACAGCTGCCGGCCGGTGAGTGGTGCCGATATTTGGGCTGACGGCGGTATGGCGTCACACGCAATTTACGGAGTGCTTACGAAATGGATTTCCGGATCGGGTCGTTGTCCCATCATTCGGGCATCCTTTTCGGTGATAACCCCACTTCCATGCCGACGCTCCACGACAATATTCTCTTATGGTGGTGACGCTCCTTGCTCGGTTATCAAAGCAGCGTCACCGCTACAGCGAGCGGGTCGGCTCAAAAGCGGCTTCGCCTCGACCACGGGTCGGGTGCCCGACACTTTCCGGGCCGGAAGGCCGGGGGCAGCAGTCGCGAAGTTCCGGGTGGTGCCACCAGATCGGGCGGATTGAGCCGGTCACCGCGACGATGACCGACTCCTCGCGGCTGGTGGTCCTAGCCGCCGTCGGCTTCACGTTCTTCATCGACACGCTGGTGTATGGCATCGTCGTGCCGGTACTACCGAGGTTGGCCCAACCCGCCTGGCTCGAGTTCTTGGGTGTGGGTGTGGTCTTCGCGTGCTACGGGTTGGCGTATTTCGTCCTGACCCCCGTGGCCGGATGGCTGATCGATCGTCGCGGAAGCAGGTCGGTGTTCCTGTCCGGGGCCATCATCCTGATGCTGGCGACGCTCGCGTTCGGTTACGCCAGCAGCCCCGTCGGACTCGTGACCTGCCGGGTACTGCAGGGTGGTGCGGCGGCGGCAACCTGGGTGGCGGGCTACGCGACCCTGGTCGAGATATTCCCGCGTGAGCAGCGCGGTCGCGCGGTGGGGCTGGCGAGCATCGGTACCGCGCTGGGCGCGCTTCTCGGACCCGCGTTGGGCGGCCTGGCCTATGAAGCCAGCGGACCCCACGCGCCCTTTCTAGGCGCGGCCGGGTTGTCCGCGCTGGCGGTGGCCGCGCTGGCCGCGTCGCTACCGCAGGCACCGGGCGGCCAGGCGTCGGGGCCGGCCATGTGGTCCGGTGAGCGGGCGTTTCCGGGCCTGGCGGTCCCGTGGTTGGTGGCGGGCCTGGCGGTGGGGCTCGCGCTGGGCGCCGTCGAGGCAACACTGCCGATCGACCTGGTCGCCCGCTTCGACGCCTCGGGGGTAACCGTTGGGTTGCTGTTCGCGCTGACCACGGTGGCCTTCATCGTCACCTGGCAGTACGCCGGCCGACTATCAGACGCCGGGCGCCGGGCGCCGGTCCTGGCGGCGGGCTGGGTCACCCTCGGTGTCGCCTTGGCCGTCATGGGTGTGCCGTCGGCGGTGGGCGTCCAAGCGGCCGCGTTGGTCTTGCTGGGGGCCGGCCTCGGGGCGATGATCGCGACGATCATGCCCGCCCTTGCCGATGCCATGGAGTCGGCGGGGGGAGCCCAGCGGCCCGGGACGGCCGCGGCCGCCTACAACCTCGCCTTCAGTGCCGGCACGGTGGCAGGTGGCCCGCTTGCCGGCTGGATGGCCGACCTTCGCTCATTTCAAGATGCCGCGATGCTGATCGCCGTTGTGACGTTGACCTGCGGTGTGCTGGCGGCACTCGTCCACGCCGCAGTGGTCCGGCGAGCCGTCAGCGATGTCTGAGGGCGTCGGTCACTGCAGCTGTAATTCCGGTGCGGGCGCCGGGGGGTCGCCAGCTCGGCGTGGCCGCTCAAGACGCGCAGCATGTCACGCATGGCTGCCCCGACGGCGTCGCAGAACCGCTGAGCGGAGGTCTGGTCGCAGCCGTTGGACGCACTCACGAACAGGTACACGTCGTCGTCGCCGACAAAGGCGTATGAGACGCCGTAGCCCGTTTGCGTTATGGGCAGGAACCCGACCCCGCGCGAAGAGCTCTCCGGGCGCCAGGCGGCCGTCTGGCGCACGGGTGATTGTGACGTCGCGAGCTCGAACGGCAGGCTCCACGCGTCCGTGCCGAACAGCGCAACATCCTTGCCCTCGCGCAGTGCTTCGATGAAAAGTCCGAGGAGGTGGCGATCGCAGCCTCGTCCACGCATCGCCTGCAGCCGATTGGCGCGGTGGGCGCTGGCGGCGGCCCGGAGCAGGCGGGCGCGGCGGGCCCCGGTGCAGGTGGGGTCCATCATCGCCAGCACGAAGGCCCGACTTTGGGCGGTTGCCGAGCGCAAGCATTCCGTTCGTCCCGCCGCGAACAGCCGCGTGGTGGCCGTCTCATAGGTAAGGCACGGTCCCCGGTCGGGATGCAGGCGGCCATAAGCGAGCTGCAGCGCCAGCTGTATGAAGGCATCGGGGGAGCAGCGCGCCGCCTTGATCGCCGCGGCCCCGGCGGCGCCGAGATCATCGGCGTAGACGTCGACGTCGTCGATCAGGGTGCGGGCATTGGCGACGGCAGCGCTGATGGCCCGGTCCAGGGTGGGGTCACCTCGAACACCAGGCGGCGCGGGGGCGATGGCGGTGGCGTCGGCTTCTGGTCGAACGCGGAGGCAAAGCGGCGCTCATAGAGCAGCCGTTCCTCCCACAGCAGCATCATCGCTTCGCCGTCGCCTCTGCTGTGCTCCATGATGCCGCCGGTTCGCCCATTGGTGAACACAACAAGGTTCATCGACTTGTCCAGCCAGCGGTTGGCGCCGGTACCGCACAGCGACGTGCGCCCCAGCTCGGTCAGCCCCTCGGGCTCGGCGTCATCGAGGATGACGACCAGCAGAGCCCGCTCGATGCGGTCGAGACTGTCGGCGTTGACCCCGCCGTCCCGGATCAGCCCCGCCCGCACCCGGGACCAGACATCGCGTTGTTCCAGAGTCAGGGCGGGAATCGATGGACCGGGCGGCAGCGCGGTGGCCACCTGCTGGATCTCTTCTAGGGCCGCCAACAGCTGCGGGTAGGAGATGTCGCGTCGGCCCTCGTCAAAGATCACCCCGACCTCGAAGAAGTGTCCGTTGATCAGCACCACGATGGCGCGTTGGTCGTCGAAGCGCTCGATGGTGTCGACGTCGATGCCGGGCAGTCGAACGGTCGAATAGCAGTTGCGGAGCTGTTTCATGCACAGCGGCACCACGCCCTGAATTCGCTGGGGCGCGACCTGCCCCGCAGCGAGGCGGCGGCGAATGTCGAGTAAGGCCACCGTTGTCATGGCGGCCTGCTGTAGCTGGGAGACGCCGAGGCGAGCCATCGTCGGGGAGTCGACCGTGTAGCCGGTGCTGTAGAGCATCGAGCGGCGGTCGATGAGGTAGGCGTAGTGCTCCCAGTACTCCGCCAGCCAGTTTTCGTGCAGGGCTCGCCGTGTCTCGAGGCGGGCCTGCAGGTATGCGGCGGTGTCACTGCCGCGAAATTGGTCCGCGGCGGCGCGCACTTCGGCCCGTCCGGTGGCGTCCAGCAGTGGGTCCACCGAGGCGATGAACGTCTGCAGCGTCTCCTCGATCGACGGAAGTGGCAGCCGCGGAAGTACCTGCTCGAACCGGTCGAGTGCGCCTGGCCCGCTTTGGTTCGGACTCAGGGCGCGCACCGCCGCCCCCCATGCTTTGGTGCGCCGCGATGACGGAGCGTCCATCCAGCCCTGCCAGGTGAGCAGCCGACGCAGTAGTTCCATGCGTAGACCCAGGTAGGTCATGTCGTCGGCCCCGTCCCCACCGGTGCCGGACGGGTCCGCGCCAGCATCTGAGATCGGTTTGCGACGTCGTCCGCCGACAGGTAGCAGCCCTCCAGCACGCGTCGGGCCGATGCGGTCGGCTGGGTGTATGCCTGGCGTGCGTGCAGCGTGCGACGGTTCTGGAACACCACGATCTCGCCCGGCTGCAGCCGCAGTGCCAGCCGTGGTCCGTCCTCGACGGCGCTGGTGAAGGTCTGGTAGGCGCGGCGGTAGCGCTCCTCGTCGGCCGGGTCGCCGGCGAACGCCCCCTCGAACGGGGGCGCCCAGTTGATGCCGACCAGATTGGCGCGATCGTCGACCACCAGGTGGGGCTTTCGGACCACCATGTGCTGTTGGCGATTCACGGTCGCAAACGTCGCCCATACCTGACACAGCGTCTCGAAGTTGTCGGGTGCTTGGACCCGCACCCGCTCGGCGGCGGCCAGTCCGTCGCAGAACCAGGTCTGCCCGCCGGTTACCGCGGCGTCGAACTCGATGCAGTGCAGCAGCTGCAGGCCGGGGGGCGTCTCGTAGGCGCACAAGTCCTGGTGAAATGGCAGCGCGCAGGCGGTATAGGCGATGTTGACCGGCCTGTCTTCGACCCGCACCAGCCAGGTGTCGCCATAGATGGTCGGCATGACGGGCGCGATCCGGGCCGCCGTCGGGCCTACCACTCCGACCCGGGTAGGGGCTCCCTCGAGCACCAGAACCCGGTTGTCCGCCAGGGCGCCGAGCTAGTCACCGATGGTGGCCGCATCGGGGTCGGGTTCCCAGCGCCGCCGCTCGAGCCCAAGCGCGGATCTGCTGGCGAATCCGAACGGCAGTGGTTGCTCGCGCCAGTTCGCGTGCCGTATCAGCTCCTCTTCGGCAAAGGTGCTGCGGTGTCCGTCCCGGAACAGGACCTCGACTACCCGGCCTCGACCACGCCGCAGCTCGGCCAGCCGGGTGTCCTGCGCCGCCGCTGCCGTGGTGCGCTGTCCGCTTTCGGTTCGGCAATGCCGGCAGGGGCATTGGCTTCGCAGCCACCACGGGCTCAGTTCGGTTGATCGCCCATCGAAGTCCAAGCGAACCGATCCGAGCGGGGAGACCTCGAGGACCACGTCGCTGTCCATCAGTGCGGCCCGTCGAGCAGCTGTGTTTCGGCGCGCAGTAGCAGATCGGGCTGGGCCGGGATGTCCCCATAACAGCCGCGCACGCTGTATCGAAGACGGTCGTCGTCCTGCTCGAGGACTTGTTCGAACAAGCTCTCAACGCGGTTATCGGCGTCGCTGAGCAATACCCGCGCGACGTGCGGGCGGCGACGTAGCGCGCCGCTGCGCATGGTTGCGTAGCTGAAGATGATCAACCGCTCGCCCGGCTCGCACAGCAGCGCCCCGCCCCCGTTCGGGCAGATCCGCGAAGATCCACGGTCGGCCGGGATGAGGTAGGTCGACCACCGATTGCCGTTCTCGAGGTTGACGACTTCGACTTCCTCCAACGGCAGCATCCCGACTTGTTCCATCAGGTCGACGTCGACGGCGATACTGCCGACGTAGTCGCGTTCGCGGTGCGTCACCCGCACCTGATGGAGCTTGGCGCGCAACAGTCTGATCCGGCTCATCGCGATGCGCCGTCGTCGTCGATGGGCTTGCGGCAGCCGAGCGCGACCATTGGCTCGGCGTCAAAGATCTCGTATTCGTCGCGTGCCTCGATCCGGTAGCCGAGTTTGGCGAGCGTTTCTTCTAGCGTGCGATGTTGGTCTAGGTAGTCGGCGCGCACCGCGATGACCAGCCAGCCGCCGGGCTCGAGGACCCGGTCCAGTGCCGCGAGGTCCTCCGGCCCGGCGTGGGCGAACGTGAAGACGCCAACAGCGACGATCGCCGCGAAACGTTGATCCGGAAACAGGGTTGGCGCTGCCGCCAGCGCGCCGTGAACCACGTGGCAGTAGACATTTTTGGCGCGCGCGTGGGAAAGCATGCCGAGTGAGCGATCCAGCGCGGTCAGGTTGTCATAGCCGAGCTTGTGCAGTTCCTCGCCCACCAACCCGGTGCCCGCACCCGCATCGAGCACGGGTCCGCTGCGCTCGGGCAGGTGCGCCGCCAACAACGCCGCCGCCCGACGGGGATTCGCCTGATAGTTACCGCGCAGGTCGGAGTCGTAGCTTTCGGCCCAGGCGTCATATTTCTGTTCGAGGCTGAGGTCAGGATCGCTGTTGTAGATCCACTCCAGCCGGTCGACGACTTTCTTGCCGAGGAAGAAGCTCCAGCCGACCTCCGCGTCCTGGATGACTTCCGGGATCTGTCGGTAGGCCGTGGCCAGCCGTGGACACGATGGCTCGGCCAGATCCGCCAGCAGTTTGTAGCTTTGCGCCAGGTGTGGGCTCAGGTCGCGGGTCTCGTAGACGACGAAGCCGTGCCGGGCGAGGGCCTTGCGGTAGTCGTCGGCCGAGAACGTTGGCTCGAATAGCAGCCGGTCGTAGACCACCTCGCGGGCGAGCGCGCTCACCGGGCGCTGCGGTGTCACCAGATCGTCGAACACGAACAGGCCCTGGGGTTGCAGTACCCGCGCGACCTCGGCAAGCGCCCGCTCGCGGTCGTGCACGTGGTAGAGGACGGCCTGGCTGAAGACGTGGGTGAACGTGCCGTCGGCGAATGGCAGCGCCGACGCCGAGCTGGCCATGAATTCGAGCTGCAACTGCGGATTGTCCGCCGCCAGCCGTTGCGCGTTGGCGATCCGCACGGCGCTCAGGTCGATTCCCGTGACCTGTGCACCCGTTTGTCGCGCCAGCCATGCGGAGACGGTCCCATTGCCGCAGCCAAGGTCGAGTACTCGCGACTGCGGCCCGATGCGTGCGGCGCGCAGCATCTGTTCGTTCCAGTGCTGGCAGCCGGCGATGAACCCGGTGTCGTCGTCCTCGAAGACACCCCAGTGCAGGCTGCCGTCTGGATCCCAGAATCCGCGGTAGGTCGAGTCCTCGTGGTCGTAGAAGTCACGGGTCATGGCGTCGGTGTAGTCGTGACTCGCGGGCCCGCCCGACTCCGTGCTGGACTGGGGTTGGGCTCCGCCGCTGGAGGGGATGGCGCAGGCGGCACCCGATTCCTGTTGCGCGTCTGGCGATAATGCATTCAACATTTGACAGTACCCTCCGTGTTTCGCTGACTTGGGCAGCAGTATTTCAATGAATGGTTTCGCTGACATCACGAATAGGGAATTCATACTATTAGTCAAATGATTAGACATTGAAGTCATATCGAAAATCTCGAAACGAGAATGTCTAATTTGATACGACAATGTCAATTTTTATAGCCGAATGTCTCAAGAAACGTGCGGGCAGGTTCTCCTGGCCTCGGCACCGGTTGTCGAGCGCCGGTCTGAGGGTGTGCCCTCGGGCCACCTGCCGCGATGAGTGTGGCGGGCGGGCGTCGTAGCCGCCAAATTCCTAGTACGGGTATGGGGTACCGGACCGCCCGGCGGTGGCCGATCCCCTCAGTTCGGCGTCACATCGGCCAGGAGCTGGCCGTGGTTCGGTATTTGGCGTTGGGCACGCTGCAGAAGTCCGAGGCCGTTCCAGCCAACAAGACGAAGTAGCCTTCGCCGCCGCGGCGGCCGGTGAAGGGGGGATAGGTCCAACCGCTGTTGCACATCGAATCTGGTCCGCCCGCGGTGGCCCGGCGCCAACCGGACTTGATACAGGCCTTGAGGGCGTCGACGTCGGTGACGGTGCTCTTGGCGATGACCAGCATCGCTCCACCCCACTGCCCGTCGCTGCGACGGTAGGCGCGGGCCCCGAATCCGGTACCAGATCCTGCTGGGTCCGGCTGGCATCCCAACGCCCGTTGCAGCAGCAGGAAAACGGAGGCAAGTTCACGGTCGTCCACCCCGGCCGCGGCCGCAACGAATTGCGCGGCATCGGAGCCGTCGACCTCCTGGATGTCAGGTTTGTCGAAGCTGATCAGTTGCTGCGAGATCAGCTGCCCAAGCGATGTACTGCCGCCGCCGATGATCGGTCCGCTGCCGGTTGAAGTCATCGGCGGCAGCGTCACGGTCGGATCGGCCGCCGCTGTGGCCGGCACCGCCAACGTGGCTAGCGACAGGACGCAGGTGGCGACGGTGGCAATGCATCTGATCCGAGGTGCGACAACTTTCATTGGCTATCTCCCTGGCGGCATCGGTGGGGCGTCATCGGGGACTAGTGCCGCGGCGATCTTGCGAAACAAGATATCCGCTTGGTTGGGGTAGTTGCCCTCGTCGTCGAAGGCCTCGGGGGTGTAGGTGAGGGCGACGGCGATCGCGACTCGTTGCGATGGCAGGTACGCCTCGGCGGCCGCGTACCCGGAGAACAAGGGGTTCTGCAGCAACCAGTGGCCGGAGATGACGATCCCCAGGCCGTAGGTGTAACCCTCGCTTTGCTCGAAACAGGTGGGGCAGTCGGGCTGGGCGCGGGTCTTGCCACGCAGCGCAGTGGACACCATCTTCTGGTAGGAGTCCGCCGAGAGCAGCTTGCCTGAACCGATGCCTACCGCCGTGGCCTCCATGTCGTAGATAGTGGTGGTTTGGATGGCTCCGTGGGTGATGGTCCAGGACGGATTCCAGAACGTCGACTCCTCGGAAAATGGGGTATCCGCCGGGATTTTCAAGAACGCGCGACGCTCCGCGCTGAACGCGTGCAGGGCCGGGTCGGGGATGCTGGGTGTTTCGGAGTTGGCGGTGGCAGTCAGCCCTAGTGGCGCAAGCACCTTCTGTTTCAGCAGCGTCGCCATGTGTTGGCCGGTGGCCTTCTCCAGTGCCAGCCCCAACAGCACGTTGTTGGTGTGCGCATAATTCCAGTTCGTGCCGTGTTCGTAGAGCAATGGCCGCGAGGATATCTGTGCAAGGAGCTCCTGGGGTGTCCACTGCCGGAACGGGTCGGCGTAAAGCGCGTCGCCGAATTCATCGTTACCCAGGACGTAGTCCGGATACCCCGACGTCATCTGGGCGAGTTGGCCCAAAGTGACCCGGTCGGCGTGCGGAAAATCGGGCAACCACTTCGACAATTTGTCGTCGAGGCTCAGTTTGTGTTCGTCGACCAGCTCGAGCAACAGCGTCGCCACGTAGGAAATGGCGACCGCGCCATTGCGGAAGTGCATGTCGGTGCTGGCCGGTACACCGGTCATCGAATCGCCCACGGCCTCGGTGACGATCTCCTTGCCGTCCACGCTGACTCGAACGATCACCGACCGCAGGTGAGCTGGCCCCATGAAGCCACGGACGACCTTCATCACCGCATCTGCCTTGGTGCCCTTGCCGTCCGGTCCGGTCGGTGCGGAGGATTGTTGCGGTGGGTGCAGCGCCGCGCACCCTGCCAAAAGACAGACGCCGAACACCACACCAGCAACTCGCCGCAGAATTAGCATGTGCTTTGTTCTACCGCAACCCACCCGACCACACCGATTTCGGGGTATTTCAGATACCCAAGTCCTTGGCGATGATGGTCTTCATGATTTCGTTGGTGCCGCCGTAGATGGTCTGGATGCGGGCATCGACAAATGCTTGCGACACCCGGTATTCCCGCATATAGCCGTAGCCGCCATGCAGTTGTAGGCAGCGGTCTGCGGTACGCACCTGAAGTTCGGTGGTCCACCATTTCAGCCGTGCCGCGCGGGCGGCGGTCAGCTCGCCGGCGAGGTGTTGGGCCAGGCAGTCGTCGAGATAGGTTCGGGCGATGTCGATCTCAGTGGCTAGTTCGGCCAGCAGGAACTGGCTGTGCTGAAAGCTGGCGATCGGCGAACCGAAGGCTTTGCGCTGCCGCACGTAGTCCAGAGTCTCGGCCAAGATGCCTTCGGCGGCGGCGACCGCGCCCACTGCCAAGGCCAGTCGCTCCTGCGGCAGGTTCCGCATGAGCTGGTAGAACCCCATGCCCTCGTTCTGCAACAGGTTCTCCACGGGAACCCGCATATCGGTGAAACTGAGTTCGCTGGTGTCCTGGGCGTGCAGGCCGATCTTCTCCAGACTGCGGCCGCGGTGAAAGCCCGGTGTGGTCGCGTCCACCACCAGCAGCGAGAGCCCCTGGTGGCGTTCCGGTGAGGTGCGCACCGCGATGACGAACAGGTCGCCGCTTTGACCGTTGGAGATGAATGTCTTGGCGCCGTTGACAACGTACTGCGAACCGTCTCGTACCGCTGTCGTGTGGATGCCGGCCAGGTCGCTGCCGGCGCCGGGTTCGGTCATCGCGATGCCGAGCACGGTGTCACCGGTCACCACGGCGGGTAGCCAGCGTTGTTGCTGTTCGAGTGTGGTCAGGTCGGTGAGATAGGGCAGCACGACATCGTTTTGCAGGGTGAAGGCGATGGCTTCGGATGCGGCGCCGGCTTGCTGCAGTTCGTCGATGACGATCGCGTTGTAGCGGAAGTCGTTCACTCCCGGTCCGCCGAACCGTTCCGGAACCGAGAACCCCAGCAGCCCCAGCCTCGCGGCTTCGGTGAACAGTGCCCGATCCCACTGCCCCCGGCGTTCCCCGGTTTCGTGGGCCGGGACGACGATGCGGTGGACGAAATCGCGGACCAATTGCCGGAACTGGTGATGCTCGGGTGTGTACTCGGGCCGGGAGGTCATCGCGGACCGGCTCAGCGGAAGGCGGCCAGACCGGTGAAAGCCTGCCCTAGCACCAGCTGATGCATCTCGGGTGTGCCCTCGTAGGTCAATACCGATTCCAGGTTGACCATGTGCCGAATTACCGGGTATTCGAGCGAAATTCCGTTGCCGCCCAGTATGGTTCGGGCGGTCCGGCAGATCTTGATCGCCTCCCGGGTGTTGTTGAGCTTGCCGAAGCTGACCTGCTCGGGCCGCAGGCCGACACTGTCTTTGAAGCGGCCGAGCTGTAGCGCTAGGAGCTGCCCCTTGTGCAGTTCGACCGCCATGTCGACCAGCTTGGCCTGGGTCAATTGAAACCCGGCGATGGGACGGCCGAATTGGGTGCGTTCTTTGGCGTAGTCCAACGCGCATTGCCAGGCCGAACGCGCCGCGCCCATCGCTCCCCAGACGATTCCGTAGCGAGCTTCCGACAAGCAGGTCAACGGTCCCCTGATGCCGCTCGCGCCGGGCAACATCGCCTCGGCCGGCAACCGCACATCGTCGAGGACCAACTCGCTGGTGATCGATGCCCGCAGGGACAGTTTGTGGTGGATGGTGTTGGCGGCGAAGCCGGCCGTTTCGGTGGGCACGACGAAGCCGCGGATTCCCCCCTCGGTGGCGGCCCACACGATCGCCACGTCGGCGATCGAGCCGTTGGTGATCCACATCTTGCGGCCGTTGAGCACCCAATCCGAACCATCGCGGCGCGCCCGGGTTTTCATCGCGGCCGGGTCGGAACCGACGTCGGGTTCGGTCAAGCCGAAGCAGCCAATCAGCTCACCGGCGGCCATGGGCGGCAACCACCGCTGCTTGTGCTCCTCGGAGCCGAAGTGCGCGATCGCGAACATTGCCAGCGATCCCTGCACCGATACCAGCGACCGGATCCCGGAATCGGCGGCTTCCAATTCCAGGCACGCCAAGCCGTAGTGGACGGCCGACGCGCCGCCGCAGCCGTAGCCCTGCAGATGCATTCCGAGCAGGCCCAGTCCGCCCAGCTGCTTGGCCAGGTCGCGCGCGGCGGGCAAGTCCCCGTTCTCGAACCATTCGGCGACATGGGCAGTGATGTGCTCGGCGCAGAACTTTCTTACGGTGTCGCGGACCGCGATCTCGTCGTCGGATAGCGAAGCATCCAGTCCGAGCGGGTCGTGCGGGTCGAAGGTGGGCGATGTCTCGGTGCTCATGACTCAATCCTGCCTGGGCCCGGTAGTCTCGCTGCATGCAACCACGCCGCGGGCTCTCCTGGCTGGGTTGGCTGGCCGCCGACATCGTCGGGGTACTGGTTTCTTGTGCCGTCGGTCGCCGCAGTCATGCCGAAGGCGTCACCATCGGAGGCGTTGCCAGCACGGCTTGGCCGTTTCTCACCGGGACCATCCTGGGTTGGCTGGTGGCGCGCGGCTGGCGCCGACCTACCAGCGTGGCTCCAACCGGGGTGATCGTGTGGGTATCCACCGTCACCGTCGGGATGGCGTTGCGCAAGGCCAGTTCGGCGGGTGTGGCTACCAGCTTCGTCATAGTGGCATCGTCGGTCACCGCGGTGCTGTTGCTCGGCTGGCGGGCGGTCGCCGGGCTCAGTCTGCGACACCGCCCGAATGCCTGACGAAGCCGAGTCTGATGGTTCGGACGGGCGAGGAGCGGGGTGCGGCCACCGGTGCCGGGATCACCGCGATCTTCGGCGCTACCGCCAGGGCGGTGCGCCCACCCATGGACCTGATCGCACCCCCACTCGGCTCTTGGACTAGCGGCGAGTGAAAGCGTTGGAGCTATAACCGATGCCCGAAGCCACCCAGCCAACCGGAGCCGTCGAGCTGCGATTTGTCCCGGTGGCCCTGGGGGATCCGCTGGCTCGGCCGTTGCTGACGGAACTGGCCGCCGAATACGCGCAGCGATACGGTGTCGAGCCGCCCGCCGTGCTGGCCTGGCTGCAGGACGGCGCGGCGCTCGAGTTCGCCCCGCCCGATGGCGGCATGCTGATCGGGCTGCAGGATGGGCGCCCGGTCACCGGCGGAGCATTTTGCCGACTTGACCCTGACACGGCCGAACTCAAGCGCATCTGGACGCACCGCGAACATCGCCGCCGCGGACACGCTCGAGCATTGCTGGCCAGGTTGGAGGGCGAGATCGCCGATCGCGGCTATCGGAAGGTCTATTTGGTGACCGGCAATCGTCAGCCGGAGGCCGAAGAGCTTTACCGGGCTTGCGGATACACCCGGCTGCCTGCACCGCTGCCTTCGGAGGGCCCGGTTCTGCCCATCGCGTTCGGCAAGGTGCTGCCATGACGCGCCCGCTGCATCTGGGCGTGGCGCTGGACGGGTACGGGTGGCACCCGCAGGCATGGCAAACGACTTTGGCCGCCGACGCACAGACCCGGTCGGTGCTTAGCGGTGACTACTGGGCCGATCTGGCGATCACAGGCGAACGCGGGCTGCTCGACTTCCTCACCATCGACGACACCTTGATGCCGCAGCCGGGCCGCCGCGAGCGGATCGACCCCAAGCGGCTGGCGGGGCGCGCCGACGCGGTGCTGGTGGCCGCCCGCATTGCCCCGCTGACGCGGCACATCGGGCTGATTCCGGTGGCCACGGTAACCCATACCGAGCCCTTCCATATCTCCAAAGCCATTGCCACTCTTGACTATGTCTCGCACGGCCGGGCGGGCTGGCAGGCTCGGGTCAGCGCAACGACGCACGAAGCGGCCCTGTTCGGCCGTCGTATTGTGCACCGCGGCGAGTCATCCGCCGAGGCTTTCGGCGAGGCCCGCGACTTTGTCGAAGTGGTGCGCAAGCTCTGGGACAGCTGGGAGGATGACGCGGTCATCCGCGATGTGACCACCGGTCGATACATCGACCGGGACAAGGTGCACTACATCGATTTCGTCGGAACATACTTCTCGGTCAAGGGCCCCTCGATAACCCCGCGCCCGCCGCAAGGCCAGCCGGTGGTGGCTGCCCTGGCGCATGCGGGGCCCATCTATGAATTTGCCGCGGCCAACGCCGACGTCGTGTTCATGACGCCCACCGACGAAGACTCGCTGCGCAGCATCCTCGCCGAAGTGCGGGCAACCGGTGCGGCGCTGAAAGTGTTTGCTGACGTGGTGGTTTCGTTGCATGATGGCGCCGACTTCAGATCTGATGCGCTGGTCTGGGCGGGCAGCCCCACCGAGTTGGTCGAGATGCTGCTGGATTGGCAACGCCTCGGCATCGACGGAGCCCGATTGCGGCCCGCCGTCAACGCCACCGACCTGGCCGGCATTGTCGACGAGGTGGTGCCGCTGTTGCAGCGCGCGGGGTGCTTCCGCACCGGCTATCGGGACAGCGAAACACTGCGGGAGCGACTTGGCCTGCCCCCGGCGCCCAACCGCTATGCGGCGGTGAGCCGATGATCCCGCTGTCCATCCTGGATCTGTCGCCGATCAGCTCCGGCAGCACTGCCGCGACCGCGCTGCGCAACACCATCGAGCTGGCTCAGCACGCCGAGCGGTGGGGCTATCGCCGCTTTTGGGTCGCCGAGCACCACTTTGTGGCTGTCGCCAGTGCGTCACCGGCCGTACTGATCGGACAAATCGCCGCGGCCACCAATCGAATCCGGGTGGGATCGGCGGCCGTTCAACTCAGCCACACCACTGCGGCCGCGGTCGTCGAGAGCTTCGGCATGCTTGATGCTTTCCATCCCGGACGGATCGACCTGGGCGTCGGCCGATCGGCGCAGCGACGCGGTGTGAAGCCGAGAGACCCAGCCAAATCCCTTGCCCCACAACCTGCTTGGGAGTGGCGGGAAATCGATGGCGTGGTGATCCCGCCGCCGTTCGACCTGCGTACGTTGATATCGGGCGGCCGGGTCCAAGCCACCATGGCGATCCTGCAGCAACCCGAGGCCGTCGCGCCCGACTTCGCTGAGCAGGTCGGCGACATCCTCGCGCTGCTGGCCGGCACCTACCGGGCGGAGGGTTTTGACGTACATGCGGTGCCGGGTGAGAATGCGGCACTTACTCCGTGGATCTTCGGCAGCAGCAAGGGGCGAAGCGCCCAGTTCGCCGGCGCGCTGGGGCTGCCCTTCGTGGCCAGCTATCACCTCACCCCGGCCACCGCGCTGGAAGCCATCGAGACCTATCGCGATGCGTTTGTTCCGTCGGCGGCGCTGCAGCGCCCATACGTCGTCGTGTCGGCCGACATCGTTGTTGCCCAAGACTCGGCGACCGCGCGGCGGTTGGCATCCAGCTACGGCCACTGGGTGTATTCGATTCGGGCTGTTGGCAGCGCCGCCCCCTACCCGGATCCCGACGACTGCGCCGCGCTGACCGATGACCAGCTTGCGGAGGTGTCCGATCGACTGGCGACGCAATTCGTCGGTAACCCGGACGAGGTTACCGAGCGGATGCTGGCCTTACAGCGGGTCGCCGGCGCGGACGAACTCGTCGTGACCTCGGTAACGCACGGGCACCAAGACCGACTTCGTTCCCATGAGCTGATTGCACGGCGTTGGGGGCTGTGGTCATGATCCGCAAACCGGTTCACCTGGCCGCCCACTTCCCGGGCGTCAATAACACCACCGTGTGGGCCGATCCCGGCGCGGGCAGCCAGATCGAGTTCGAATCGTTTGTGCACCTTGCCCGTACCGCCGAACGCGGGTTGTTCGACTTCTTCTTTTTGGCCGAGGGCCTGCGGCTGCGTGAGCACCGTGGCCGAATGCACGACCTGGATGTGGTGGGACGCCCCGATACTTTTACCCTGCTAGCAGCTCTGGCGGGGGTCACCGACCGGATCGGTCTGACCGGTACGATCAACACGACCTTCAACGAACCATTCGAATTGGCAAGGCAATTCGCGACGCTGGATCACTTGTCCGAGGGGCGCGCCGGCTGGAACATCGTCACCTCGTCGGACGCCTTCACCGGGGCTAACTTCCGGCGCGGCGGCTATCTCGATCATGCTGACCGCTACCAGCGGGCCGAGGAGTTTTTGACCGTAGCCCGAAAGTTCTGGGACAGCTGGGCGCCCGGCGCGGTGCTGGCCGACATCGAGAACGGCGACTACGTTGATCCGGAGCGGATACGCAGCGTCGAACACTCGGGCCCGCAGTTCGAGGTGCGTGGATTCGCCACCCTGCCGGCGGGACCGCAGGGGCACCCGGTGTTGTTGCAAGCCGGCGATTCCGAGCAGGGGCGTGCTTTCGGCGCCAGGCATGCCGATGCCATGTTCACCCTGCACCCGTCATTGCAGGACGGCCAACGCTACTACGCCGACGTCAAAGGGCGGGCGCGGTCCTACGGGCGAGATCCCGACCAGCTCAAGGTTTTTCCGGCGGCAACCTTTGTCATCGGCGATACCCCGGACCAGGCGGGGGAAAAGGCCCGCCAGATCAGTTACCAGCAGGTCAGTGGCGCGACCGCGATCGCGATGCTCGAGCAGGTATGGGGTCGTGATCTCTCAGATCATGATCCGGACGGTTCACTACCCGACATCGACCCGACCGCCGATGCCGCCATCAGTCAGGGGCGGGTCCGCCATGCCGATCCGGTCGCCGTCGCCCGCCGGTACCGCGAGCGCTCCCAGGCCGAGAACCTCTCGATCCGTGAGCTGGTCATCGCGGTGACCAGCCGTCAGCAGTTCGTCGGTACCCCCTCGCACATCGCCGACGAGATCGACCGCTACGTCCAGGCCGATGCCTGTGACGGGTTCATCCTGGTGCCACATCTGACACCGCACGGTCTGGATGAATTCGTCGACCGGGTGGTGCCGCTACTGCAGGAGCGCGGCGCCTTTCGCACTGCCTACACCGGTCAGACGCTGCGAGACCATCTGGGGCTTGCGGGTTTGCCAAGCTAGTGGGCGTGGCCACCAGAACCAGCGGCCCAATAGCGTTGCGACGGCGGGCATCATGAACGATCGCACGACGAGGGTGTCGAACAGCAGCCCGATCATGATCGTGGTGCCGATCTGGCCCACCACGCGCAGATCGCTGAACAGCATCGAGCCCATGGTGAAAGCGAACACCAGGCCGGCGGTGGTGACGACGCGCCCGGTGCTGGCCATCGATCGAATCATGCCGGTTTTGAGGCCGGCACCGATTTCCTCCCGAAACCGGGCGACCAATAGCAGGTTGTAATCCGAACCGACGGCCAGCATGACGATGATGGCCATCGGTAGCACGAGCCAGTGCAAGGGCATATGCAGGATGTGTTGCCAGATGAGCACGGACAGCCCAAACGCTGAGCCCAGCGAGAGGGCGACTGTGCCGACGATGACCGCGGAGGCGACCGGGCTTCGGGTGATGCCCAGCATGATGATGAAGATCAGGCAGAGCGCGGCAACGACCACGATCATCAGGTCATACGTGGTGCCGTCGTGGATGTCCTTGAATGTCGCCGCGGTGCCGGCCAGGTAGATGTGAGCCGCCTGCAGCGGCGTTCCCTTCACGGCCTCGTCGGCGGCCAGCATGATCTTGTCGATATGTGAGATGCCTTCGGCGGTAGCGGGATCACCCATGTGGGTGATGACGAATCTGGCCGAGGCGCCGTCGGGGGACAGGAACAGCGTCAGTCCGCGCTGAAAGTCTGGGTTCTGGAAGGCTTCCGGTGGCAGGTAGAAGGAGTCGTCGTTTTTTGACCCGTCCAGTGCCTGGCCCATCTGGGTCGAGTTGCGGGTCATGTCCTCCATTTGAGTGACCAGTGCCGAGAAGGTGCTGGCCAGGGTTTGGGCAAGCGTTTTGACGGTCTGCATCGTGGCGATCAACTGGGGTAGTTGCGCGAGCAGCTGTGGCTGGATCATGTCGATTCGATCCGTGGCACGAGCCATACCGCCGACGTCCTCGCTGAGCTTGTCGACACCGTCGATGGCGTCGAACAGGGACCGCAGCGACGCGCAGATCGGGATATCGAAGCAATGGCGTTGCCAGTGCAGATAGTTTCGAATCGGCCGCCACGTGTCGTCGAAGTCCGCGAGTTGGTCACGGAACTCGTTGGTGTTCTGCTCCATCTGCCGGGTATGAGCGGTGATGTCGTGGTTTGCCTTGGTGAGCTGTCGGGTTAGGTATTCCTGACGCTGGGTGATGTCGATGATGCGTTGAATCTGATCGGTCAGCGTGGACAGATCGGTGACGCGTTCTTTGAGGTCGCTGAGGTTCTCGAGTGTCACCGCGCTTTGCATGTTGAGCTGGAACGGGATCGAACTGTGCTCGATGGGGGAACCCAACGGCCTGGTGATGCCCTGTACTCGGGCGATGCCGGGGGTGTGGAAGATGCCTCTGGCGATTCTGTCCAGGATCAGCATGTCTGTGGGGTTGCGCAGGTCGTGGTCCGCCTCGACCATCAGAAGCTCTGGCTCCATGCGGGCTGGTGGAAAATGCCGGTCCGACGCTCGGTAGCCGATGTTGGAGGGTGCGTCGGCGGGGATGTAATGGCGCTCGTCGTAATTGGTCTCGTACTTGGGCAAGGCGAGCAACCCGATCAGCGATATCAGCAGGGTGGCCACCAGCACCGGGCCGGGCCAGCGGACCACGATGGTTCCGATGCGTCGCCAGCGGCGGGTGGTGGTCGCGCGCTTGGGGTCGAACGCACCGAAGCGGCTGGTGAGCACGATCACGGCGGGCGCGAAGGTCAGTGAGGCCAGGACTACCACGAACAGACCTATCGAGCACGGCAGTGCGAGGGTTTGAAAGTAGGGAAGCCGGGTGAAACTCAGGCAGTACATCGCGCCGGCGACGGTCAGCCCCGAGGCCAGGACCACGTGACCAGTGCCGCGAAACATGGTGTAGTAGGCCAGTTCTCGATCCTGGCCAGCAGTTACCGCCTCCTGGTAGCGTCCGACCAGAAAGATGATGTAGTCCGTTGATGCGGCTATCGCCAGTGCCACTAGGACATTGACGGTAAACGTCGACAGGTCCATCAAGCCGTTGGTGGCAAGCATCGCGATGACGCCCCGGACCGTGATGAGTTCAATCCCGACCGTCAGTAGGGTGAAAAGAACCGTCCAAAGTGAGCGGTAGGTAATTGCCAACATCAGTGCGATCACCGCGATGCTGATACCGGTAATCACTTGCAGGCTTCGGTCGCCGTAGATGACGCGATCGGCGCCTAGCGGGCCCGGGCCGGTTAGATATGCCTTGATACCGGGCGGCGGCGGCATGTCGCCGATGATGCGTTGCACAGCGGTGACCGACTCGTTGGCTTGCGAGCCGCCCTGATCCCCGGCGAGATAGAGCTGGACGTAGGCGGCTTTGCCGTCGGCGCTCTGCGAGCTGGCCGCGGTGAGCGTATCGCCCCAGAAGTTATCGATATGTTCGACATGAATCTTGTCTTGTGCCAGCTTGCCGACGAGCCTGTCGTAGTAGCTGTGCGCGTCCTCGCCCAATTCGTGCTGCACTTCCAACACCACCATCGCTATGGTGTCGGACTCGAATTGCTGAAAGTTCTTGCCGATGCGCTTCATTGCGAGTAGCGACGGAGCGTCGTGTGGCCCCAGCGCCACCGAATGCGCCTTGACGACCGCTTGCAGTTGCGGTGCGATGACATTCACGAGGACGGCGAGTCCCACCCAGAACAAGACGATCGGCAGCGACAATCTCCGCACCCACCGGGCGGCGCCAAGTAGGTACCCGGTTGAATTCAAGGAACTCATGCCGATTTCACCAGGCAGCTTGTATGAGCGTTGTATGACTCGACTTCCCGTTCGGCGCGGACCACGCCATTGACGGTGATGCGACAACCCAAAGATGTACTGTCGCTTCGCGCCACCACATTTGCGATGACGGCTGAAAGTGTGGTCACGACGGTAAGCGACCACGGTATCGCCGCATTGGTGACTTCGTGTGGTTGGGCCTCGGCGTCCAGGTAGTTGATGGTGGCCAACGATCCTGGCGGGCCGGTGACTTCGTATAGGACGCGTTTCGGATTAAATGCAACAATCGAATCGGCATTGCTGGAGCCCGGCCGATTCCGAGGCGAGCCGAATGCTCCGTGTAGTCGCACAACGACGGCGGCCCCAACCGCGACAACGATGATCATCACGGTCGGTATCCACATGCGCCTGATAACGCCGATCATTGCACTCCCTGGTCACGCCACATTAGCCAGCATCGCGATACGAGAGATTACCCTACCGCGGGGGAGTCAACGTGTTCGGTACTTCGCCATTCATGCTGCAGTGCGCTGGCTCTGCAATTATGCTACCCCTACGAATTGTGTGGTGACCGTGATGCATCAAGTCAAGATGCCTGCGAAACCTGGTTCATGCATCAGGTAAGGAATGCCCGCGAAATCGGGGTCAGGTGGTGGTCTTGCTTTTGATGCGGATGCCGGCTTTGAGGGCGGGTAGAGCGGCGGGTATGGCGGCGAGGTAGAGCTGTTCGGTCTTGTCTTTGGCGAGTCTGAGCAGGGCGGCTTGCAGGTCGGCGATCTGGTGGGCGATCGCGGCGGGGTTGAGGCTGTTGCGGTAGGTGAGCAGCTCTGTTTGTTGGGCCGCTGAGAGGACTCCGGCGGCCAGCAGCCGGTCCAGGGGGGTCTGGGGCTTGTCGTAGAGCCGGCGGCGGTGACCGTCGCGGCTGCAGCCGTAGCTGATGGGTTTGATGGTGGGGGTCAGGTAGTTGAGCCGGTCGTTGACCAGGTGCCACAGCCGGTTGAGCACGGCGCGTTCTTCGTCGGTGTCGTAGCGGTAGTAGAACCCGTAGCGACGCACGAGGTGGTTGTTTTTGGACTCGATGGTGGCCTGGTCGTTCTTCTTGTAGGGTCGTGAGCGGGTGAAGAAGATCTCCATGTCCGCGGCCCACTTGATGACCGCCTTATTGAGGAATTCGGTGCCGTTGTCGAAGTCCAAACCCGTTACCTTATAGGGATTTTAGTAATTCCGGTTTTGAGGGCGCCCAGGATGTGGGGGTGGGCGTTGTTGCGCACCGTGCGGGTGAACACCCAGCCGATGTGCATGTCGGTGAGGTTGACCGTGCGGGCGAACTCACCTTTCAGTGTCGGGCCGCAGTGCGCCACGGTGTCGCCTTCGAAGAACCCGGAGATTCTTCGGCCTCATCGCCTGCTTTGCAGATGGTGATCGAGGACCGCAGCAGCGGGGAGGGTTTCGTCGTCGACACACCCGAGATCTGGTCGCGGGCCTTGGCGCCGCGCAGGTAGCGGTCGATCGTGGCGCTGCTCATCGCCAACAGCTCGGCACGCACCGCCGGGCCGTAACGGTCACGGCCGTCCACCAGTTCGCCGTGGCGTTCTAGAGCATCCAACTGAAGTGCCATGGAAGCGGCCAGGTACCGGCCGCACTGCCCGCCTGAGGCCGCCCACACCTTCTGCAACACCTTGAGCGCATCCTAGGAGTACTTCGGATTGCGTTGCCGGCGAGTCCGTTTGGCGACCTGCCGACCCGCTCCCGGCGGCGCGGCCGCCGCCCTCAACCGCCGCCGGGCGTTGTCACGCGACCAGCCGGTGACCGCCACCACCTGATCCAGAATCTGCCCCTTGTCCGCCTTCGGCGCCCCCACATACGCCCTGGCGAACTTCGCGGTGATCTCGGCCCGAGACGACATCGACAGCCCACTTCCCATGCCTGCCAAGGATCGACCGTTTCGCGGGCATTTTTACGTGATCCACCGAGGGCGCTTCGCGGGCATTTTTCGTGATGCTTGCCGGTGACTTGCCGCGAGCGCCAAGGGCGGTGTAAGAGTTGATTGGCGCAGGGGCGGTAGGGGCATCGCGCCGGGCGGCGTGGTACGAGCGGCGCTTAGTGGTGGTGGTTTTGGGGCGAGGGGGGGATTGTGGATGCACCGGAGTGTGTGATATACACTCGGCGACGAATTTTCTGTTTATGCATGTCGCGATGAATTTATGAGGTGTGCCGCGATGATGACCTACCGCAATCGCCTAGATCCACGTCGGCCACCGCGGTGTTGCCAGCGCCTCCGGGCCTGCCGACGCGATCGTGTTGGTGGTCTTTCTGCGCATTTCGCCGGGGGGTAGTTCGGGGCATTTTAGTATCAGAACGTGGGCAAAAGAAGTTGGAGGATTTTACTCATATGTCTCTTATTTCCAAGCTGCGCGAACTCGCGGAAGCCAAGCCCGACCATGAAGGCTTTGTGTTCACAGAATACGACACGAGAAGTGGTGACCGGACCAGCGCGCTGACCTGGCGACAGATCTATGTGCGTGCCTCCAATCTAGCTAGATACTTGAACAGCCTCAACGACGATCTTGAACGGCAGAAATTCGCGGCAATCTGCGCTCCGCAGGGGATTGAGTATATTGTCGGATTCCTCGGCGCACTTTTCGCTGGCTGGTGCCCCGTTCCGCTGCCGGAACCGCAGGGCGGTCTGCAGGACAAGCGCACCGGCCTCGCCCTGCTCGACTGCTCGGCCGCCGTGGTTCTCACTACTGTCAAAGGCGAGGACGCCGTTAGGGCCACGCTGGCCGCATATAGCCTGGCAGTGACCACTCCTGTGATAGCGCTGGATGCCTTTGAGGTGGCGGATTTCTCGCCGTCCGGCGCCAGTGACGTTTACGACTTTCGGCCCCCTGAAGGCGGGATGTATCTGCAGTAAACCTCCGGTTCCACTGGAAATCCCCGCGGCGCGCGAATATCTCTGGAAAACGTTGAGATAAACTTCCGGCAGTTCGCGAAAGCGGCTTTCCCGTTCAAGGGAACTGAGGTGAGTCTTCCGCGTTCTACAGTTTCCTGGCTGCCGCTCTACCATGACATGGGGCTGATGATTGGCCTACTCACTCCGGTTTATTGTGCTTGTCCATCTTTTTTTATGAGTCCGGCGGCATTTGTTCGCAAGCCGATTCGATGGATGCGGATGCTCGCCGAGCAGGATCAGCCTTCCACTGCAGCGCCGAATTTTGCGTTCGACTTGGCGACCAGTAGAATTTCCGACGCGGATATGTCGGGCTTAGACCTGGCGCATCTGAGTGCCATTTTCAACGGTGGCGAAAGGGTGCAGCCCAATACTGTTGACAGCTTTCTGGAGCGGTTTAGCCGGTATGGCCTACGGCCTGAGGCCGTAAGGCCGTCCTATGGAATGGCTGAAGCGGTGGTGTACGTGGCGATCTCGGAGGTTGGGACCCCGCCGGTATCGACTGAATTCGATGCTCAAAGCCTGGCCAACGGCCATGCTGAGCTAAAAGGCCCAGACGCCGAACACACGACGCGATTAGTTCGGTATCACAAGCTCGATGCGGACCCATTGGTGCGGATTGTGGATCCCGAGTCTTGTGTCGAACTGAGCCCCGGGGGCATCGGAGAGATTTGGGTCCATGGCGGCAACCTATCCAGCGGATATCACAACGTGGACAACGCCCTCAATAAAGAGAAGTTTCATGCGACGATACGTGACAAGTCGCCGGGAACTCCCCGGTCTCCGTGGCTTCGTACCGGGGACTTGGGGTTCGAATGGGATGGAGGATTTTACATAGTCGGCCGCAGCAAAGATTTGATAATTCAGGATGGTGTCAATCACTATCCAGACGATATTGAAAACACCGTCAAGGAATTTACCCGAGGTCGCGTCGCGGCGTTTTCGATAGCTGATGAGCGCAGCGAGCGGCTGGTGATTGTCGCCGAGGTAAAACCGACCGGCCCCGCATCCGGTTCATCCGGCGTGGAGCTGCCGCTGGTCAAGAAACGTGCGATGGCGGCATTGTCGCGGCTGCATGGTCTACACGTAGCGGATTTCCTATTTGTTCCACCGCAAGCGCTTCCGAAGACAACCAGTGGAAAGATCAGTCGATCGGCTTGCGCCAAACGCTATCTGTCCGCTGGGTTTGAGCAGCTCGAGGTGCCGCAGTGACGGACGGCCTGCACTCTGCAGAAGCCCTTCAAGAATGGTTTACCCACTACATAGCGGCACGAACGGGCTGCGACTCCGCCGAGGTCAATCTCGATCTGCCGCTCAGGGATCTGGGTCTGGGATCAATTGATGTCCTGGCGATCCCCGGTGAACTCTCCGACGTCCTTGGAATTTGCGTGCCCGATTTGGCTGTTTGGGACAATCCGAGTGCGCATGACGTGATCAAGAGCGTCCTGGGCGGCGACGGCTCGCAACGATCTGCAGACAGCGATACCGGTTGCGCTGTGCTGGGCAATGGACCAACAAACGAGCCGATCGCCGTGATCGGTGTGGCATGCAGGTTCTCCGGACAAGTCCACGGCGTAGAGCCGCTATGGGACTTTCTCGCCGAGAAGAAATCGGCAATCACCGAATATCCAGCTCGCAGGTTGGGTGCGGCGGCGGCGGACTGGCTCGGCGACGAACAAGAGACGATCTACGGCTGTTTCTTGGAAGACGTCGAAGGATTCGACAACAAGTTCTTTGACATTCCGCCGGATGAAGCCGCGCTGATGGATCCGCAACAGCGTTTGCTGCTGGAGACGTCATGGGCCGCGCTGGAGCACGCGGGGATTCTTCCCAAGACATTGAAGCTTTCTCACACCGGGGTATTTGTCGGGGTCTCGTCGACCGACTATGTGCGGCTCTTGTTCCCCGGCGGGCGAAAGCCCACCATTTGGGACAACACGGGTGGATCGTCAAGCATCATCGCCAACAGGCTTTCGTACTTCCTGGACGTGAACGGGCCGTCCCTCGTTATCGACACGGCTTGCTCATCGTCGCTGGTCGCCGCACACCTGGCCCGCAAGAGCCTGGCTTCGGGGGAATGCGACCTGGCCGTCGTGGCGGGAACAAACGTTCTTATCTCGCCGGAAGTATGGCGCGGATTTCAAGAAGCCGGCGTGGTGTCGCCCACCGGATCCTGCCGCGCTTTCGACGCGCGAGCCGACGGAATGGTGCGCGGTGAGGGGTGTGGCGTTGTCGTCCTGGAACGTCTCAGTGATGCGCGACGTGCCGGGCGAACCGTGCTGGCGGTCCTGACCGGTTCGGCAGTCAATCAGGATGGCCGGTCCAACGGGATCATGGCCCCCAATCCCAGAGCGCAGATTTCTGTTCTTGATAGCGCCTGCAAGTGTGCCGACATCGATCCCGCGGAAATCGACTATGTCGAAGCCCACGGCACCGGAACATCGGTGGGCGACAGGATCGAGGCGCACGCGCTAGGCCAAGTCTTTGGGCGCGGGCGACAGGCGGCCAAGCCCCTGATGATTGGCAGCATCAAGCCCAATATCGGGCATCTGGAAGGCGCAGCCGGAATCGCCGGCCTGATAAAGACCGTCTTGATGCTGGAGCGCGGACAGTTGTTGCCCAGCGGCGCGTTTGAGGTTCCGAACCCCAATATTCCGTTCGCAGAATTGGGACTTGCGGTCGTCGAAGAGTTTCAGGAGTGGCCGGCGGTGGTAGGGCGGCCGCGGCGGGCGGGGGTGTCCTCATTCGGTTTTGGTGGCACGAATGCGCATGTGATTGTTGAGCAGGCTGTTGAGGTGGGTGGGGGTGTTGTTGGCGGGGGTGTGTCCTCGGGTGCGGGTGTGTTGGCGTGGGTGGTGTCGGCGCGGACGGCGGCGGGGGTGGGTGCTCAGGCGGGGCGGTTGTTGGAGTTTGTGCGGGCTGGTCGGGAGCTTGATGCGGGGGATGTCGGGTATTCGTTGGTGACGACGCGGTCGTTGTTTGAGCATCGGGCGGTGGTGGTCGGTGCGGACCGTGATGAGTTGTTGGCGGGGTTGGCTGAGGTGGTTGAGGGCCGTCCGGGTGTTGGGGTGGCTAGTGGTGTGGCGATGCCGGGTGGCAAGACGGTTTTCGTGTTTCCCGGTCAGGGTGCGCAGTGGCTGGGTATGGGTCGGGAGTTGTGTGCGGGGTATCCGGTTTTCGCTGCGGCTTTTGATGCGGTGGTTGCTGAGTTGGATCGGCATTTGGCTCGTCCGTTGCGTGAGGTGGTGTGGGGTGCTGACGCGGAGCTGTTGAACACCACCGAGTTCGCGCAGCCGGCGTTGTTTGCCGTGGAGGTGGCGCTGTATCGGTTGTTGGAATCGTGGGGGATGCGGCCGGGTTTGGTGATGGGCCATTCGGTGGGGGAGTTGAGTGCTGCTCATGTCAGTGGGGTGCTGGATTTAGCGGATGCGGCGTTGTTGGTGGTGATGCGGGGGCGGTTGATGCAGGCGTTGCCCGGTGGTGGGGCGATGTATGCGGTGCAGGCTGGCGAGCAGGAGCTGCGGCCGTTGCTGGGTGAGCAGGTCAGTGTGGCCGCGGTCAATGGTCCGGGGTCGGTGGTGCTTTCCGGTGCCCGGGAGGCGGTCAGTGTGATCGCGGATCGGTTGGCGGCTCAGGGGCGGCGGGTGCGCCAGCTTGCGGTGTCGCATGCTTTTCATTCGGCGTTGATGGAGCCGATGCTCGAGCAGTTCCGGGCGGTGGCTGATGAGGTGTATGCGGGGCGGCCGGCTATTCCGGTGATCTCGAATGTGACCGGTCAGTTGGTGGCTGAGGATTACGGGTCGGCTGATTATTGGGTGCGCCACATTCGGGAGGCGGTGCGTTTTGCCGACAGTGTGGCTTTCGCGCATTCGGCGGGGGCTACCCGGTTTGTGGAGGTGGGGCCGGCCGGTGGTTTGACGTCATTGATCGAGGAGTCGTTGGCGCAGGCGCCGGTGGTGGCGGTGCCGACGTTGCGTAAGGATCGGCCCGAGCCTTTCGCTGTGGTGGGCGCGGTGGCGCAGGCGTTTGTCCGGGGTGCGGGTGTGGATTGGGCTTCGGTGTTGGCCGGGTGTGGGGGGCAGCGGGTGGGGTTGCCGACCTATGCCTTTGCCCATGAACGGTTTTGGCTGGCCGATCGGTTCGGGGTGGGTCAGCAGGTTTGTGTTGGGCAGGTGCTCGCCGATGAGGCCGGTCCGGGCGCCCACGAGGCTGCGGGCGCGGCGGTGGGCCAGGGGTTTGCCGCCCGGTTGCAGGGTTTGTCCGATGCCGAGCAGCAGGCGGCGGTGCTGGCGATGGTGTGTGAACACACCGCGGCGGTGTTGGGTCGTGACGGGGCAGCCCAGCTCGATGCCGGGCAGGCGTTTAGCGACGCCGGGCTCACCTCGCTGAGCGCGGTCGAGTTACGTAACCGGCTCAAGACCCTCACCGGGGTAACACTTTCAGCCACCACCGCCTTCGACTACCCCACCCCAACCCAACTAGCCGATCACCTGCTATCGCACCTACACCACCAAAACCCCACCGGTGCAACGCCAGAACTCGATCGAGTCGATGCGCTCACCGACCTGTTTCTTCAAACGTGCGACGCGGGTCGGGATGACGACGGCTGGAAGATCGTCGCGCTGGCGGCCAACGGCCGCGAGCGGATGACCACGCCGGTCCCAAAGCGGGAGTGGAAAGAGGTCGTCCTGCTAGCGGGCGGCCGATCGGATGTGGCCGTGGTGTGCCTGCCCACCTTGACAGTCCTGTCCAGTCCGCATGCGTATCTCGATGTTGCGCGTGCGATGGCGGGCCGCCATTCATTCCACGCTCTTTCGCTACCTGGTTTCGACCCCGACGACGCGTTGCCCCAAGACCGAGAGGTGGTTCTCGAAGGCGCCGCCCAGGCAATCCTTCATGCCGTGGGCGACCATCCGCATTTGGTGCTGGCCGGCTATTCCTCGGGTGGGGTGTTGGCCCATGCCCTCGCTTCCTATCTGGCCGAGCGACACCAACGGAAACCGCTGGGAGTCGCCCTCATCGACACCTATTTGCCGAGCCAGATCGTGAACGCCGACAACCCCGATCAGGTCGGCGTCAACGAAACAGGAGCCCTCTTTTCCCGGCGGGTGACCAGCATGGCCCGCGAGCTGGATCAACTGAATGCGACCCGGTTGACCGCTGCCGCAAGCTACGCCGCGCTCTTTGGTACCTGGGAACCCGTCGTGTCGGCTGTTCCGCTGCTCAACATGATCGCGATGGACGAAACAGCTGCCTGCGAGCGGGTGCGCGAAGAACGGATCAATCGCTGGCGAGTCGCCACCGCAGAGGCTTCCTACTCTGTGGTTGAAGTCCCCGGTGATCATTTCGACATGATCACCACATCCAGTGATGCGACAACGACGGCGCTTCACGGGTGGATTTCTGGGTTGATCCGCGCCGGGTAAAGGGCGTGATCGCAGATGCTGGCTCAGCGCTGGGCGCGAGCCCGGGCCTCCTCTGTGGCCAACCGAATTGGCCCGCGCCAGAGGCTCCCATGGCCGGGCGCCAAGGTGTCTGCTTCCAACTGGGCCAGCGTGGACAGGCTGCGGATGCACCTTTCCTGGACCTTGCTGAACACCGCCGGTAGCAGTTGGGGCCCCCGATGGCTCAGCATGGGATGACCGGTGATCAGTGCGTCGCCGCTGGCTAGGACGCCGTCGACCAGATATGAGCAATGTCCGCTGGTGTGACCCGGAGTGGGAATGGGTATCGGGTGACCTGGCAGGGCCGCAGCCACTTCGGCGCTCAGGGCCTGCGTGCTCGGAACGCCGGCGCGGCGTAGGCCGCCCCTAAACACCAGATGAATGCCCCACAACGCGGTGCGCGGGCGCCAACTGCGCAACACGACGTCGAGCGGTGAGGCGCTCTCGTGGTACTCACGCTTGGCGTGACCGACTTCGTTGGCATCGCAGTACACCGGGGTGCCGTGCTGGGCGGCGAACCAGATCGCGGTGCCCAGGTGATCGATGTGGGCGTGAGTCAGCAGGATCGCGCGTACGTCGCCGGGGCCGTAGCCCAGCGTGCGCAGCGACGTCAGCACGTTGTTGCGGTCGCCGGGATAGCCGGCATCGATCAGCATCACACCGGTCTCGTCGGTGACCAGCACCCAGTTGACCGCGGGTCCTTGGGCGAGATGGACCTTGTCGGTGACCTGGACGAGCTCCGTGCGCTGGTGGGGCATGCCCGCGAGTGTAGGACGGGCGCGGCGGGTCTCGACCGAGGGCGTGGAGCGATCGCGAGCGCGGCGGAGCCGGGCGCGGCGGGTCGCGACCGAGGGCGTGGAGCGATCGCGAGCGCGGCGGAGCCGGGCGCGGCGGGTTGCGACCGAGGGCCTACTCCTAGGCCGAGGGCCTAGGAGTAGAAAGAACTAGTGGCTGAACTGAAACTCGGATACAAGGCATCGGCCGAACAATTTGCGCCGCGTGAGCTCGTCGAGCTTGCCGTGGCCGCCGAAGCGCACGGCATGGACAGCGCCACCGTCAGCGACCACTTTCAGCCGTGGCGTCACGAAGGTGGGCACGCGCCGTTCTCGCTGGCCTGGATGACCGCGGTGGGCGAGCGGACCAAACGGCTGCAGCTGGGGACCTCGGTTTTGACCCCCACCTTCCGCTACAACCCCGCCGTCATCGCCCAGGCGTTTGCCACCATGGGCTGTCTCTACCCGGACCGGATCTTTCTCGGAGTGGGTACCGGTGAGGCGCTGAACGAGGTTGCCACCGGCTACCAGGGCGTCTGGCCCGAATTCAAGGAGCGATTCGCCCGGCTACGCGAATCGGTGCGGTTGATGCGCGAACTGTGGCGCGGCGACCGCGTCGACTTCGACGGCGAGTACTACCGGCTCCGATGGGCTTCGATCTACGACGTGCCGGAAGGGGGAGTGCCGATCTACATCGCCGCGGGCGGTCCGGCGGTGGCCAAGTATGCGGGCCGTGCCGGCGACGGTTTTATCTGCACCTCCGGCAAGGGCGAGGAGCTCTACAGCGAGAAGCTGATGCCAGCGGTCCGCGAAGGCGCCGCGATCAACAACCGCAATATCGACGACATCGACAAGATGATCGAAATCAAGATCTCCTACGATCCCGATCCCGAGCTGGCCTTGAACAACACTCGGTTCTGGGCGCCGCTGTCGCTGAGCGCCGAGCAGAAGCGCAGCATCGGGGACCCGATCGAGATGGAGGCGGCCGCCGAAGCGCTGCCCATCGAGCAGATCGCCAAGCGCTGGATCGTGGCCTCGGACCCCGACGAAGCCGTCGAGAAGGTCGGCCAGTACGTGGTCTGGGGTCTGAACCATCTGGTGTTGCACGCGCCCGGCCACGACCAGCTTCGGTTCCTGGAACTGTTCGAAAAGGACCTGGCCCCCAGGCTGCGGCGACTTGGCTGACCAACAGGTGTCGACCGGCTCGGGCGCCACCGGCATATACATCGCCGCCCCGGAACCGGAGAGCGGCAAGTCAACGATCGCCCTGGGGATCCTGCACAGATTGGCCGCCACCGTGGCCAAGGTCGGCGTGTTCCGGCCGATCACCCGCCGCGGCGAGCGTCGTGACTACATTCTCGAATTGCTGCTGGAGTAGACCACTGCCGGACTGTCCTACGAGCAATGCGTCGGCGTCACCTACCAACAGCTGCACGACGACCTCGAGGCCGCGATAGCGGACATCGTCGCCGCCTACCACGCGATGGCCGATGCGTGCGACGCGGTGGTGATCGTCGGCAGCGACTACACCGACGTCACCACGCCCACCGATCTGTCGGTCAACGCGCGCATCGCGGTCAACCTCGGAGCCCCGGTGCTGCTGGCCGTGAGGGCAAAAGGCCGTGACGCGGATCAGGTCTCCGGAGTCGTCGCGGTGTGCCTGGCCGAGCTGGCCGCACAGCACGCCCACACCGCGGCCGTGGTGGCCAACCGATGTGAGCCCGCGCAGTTGGCGGCCGTCGGTGATGCGTTGCGGGCCTTCGCCCCGCCCAGCTATGTGCTGCCCGAAGAACAGTTGTTGTCCGCGCCGACGGTGTCTGAGTTGGAGAAGTCCGTCAACGGAACACCGATCAGTGGCGATACCTCGCTGTGGGGCCGGGAGATCACCAGCCTGCTGGTCGCCGGGATGACCGCAGATCATGTACTGGAGCGATTGCGCGACGGCATGGCCGTGATAACTCCCGGTGACCGCTCCGATGTGGTGCTCGCCGTGGCCAGTGCCCATGCGGCCGAGGGCTTTCCATCGCTTTCCTGCATCGTCCTCAACGGCGGGTTCGAGTTGCACCCGTCGATCGCCTCGCTGGTTGCCGGACTGCGGCTGCGACTGCCCATCATCGGAACCGATCTGGGTACCTTTGACACCGCCAGCGCTGCCGCGACGGCTCGCGGCCGGGTCAAGGCGACGTCGCAGCGCAAGATCGACACCGCGCTGGGATTGATGGACCGCTACGTTGACATCGAGGATCTATTGGCGAAGCTTGCGATCCCGATCCCGACGGTCACCACACCGCAGATGTTCATGTACCGCGTGCAGCAGCAGGCGCGTTCGGATCGCCAGCGCATCGTCTTGCCCGAAGGTGAAGACGACCGGATTCTCAAATCCGCTGGTCGGCTATTGCAGCGCAACGTCGCCGATTTGACAATTCTCGGTGACGAGGCCGAAATCCGTTTGCGTGCAGCTGAACTCGGAGTCAGCCTGGATAGCGCCACGGTGATCGACCCGCGTGCCAGTAGCTTGTGCAACGAGTTCGCCGATCAGTATGCGCAGCTGCGTAAGGCCAAGGGGGTCACCCACGAGCAGGCCCGCGAGATCATGAACGACGCAACCTATTTCGGTACCATGCTGGTATACAACGGCATGGCCGACGGCATGGTCTCCGGCGCCGCACATACCATGGCCCACACGGTTCGCCCCGCGCTGCAGATCATCAGAACCGTTCCGGGCGTGTCCACCGTCTCCAGCATCTTCTTGATGTGCCTGCCCGATCGGGTGCTGGCGTGCGGTGACTGCGCGATCATCCCGAACCCGACCGTCGAGGAGCTGGCCGATATCGCTATCTGTTCGGCGCGCACCGCCGCGCAGTTCGGCGTCGAGCCGCGAGTGGCCATGGTCTCCTACTCCACCGGCGCATCAGGATCCGGGGTGGACGTCGACAAGGTAAGAGCGGCAACCGAACTAGTGCGCGAAAGGGATCCGCAGCTAATGGTGGAAGGCCCCATACAGTACGACGCCGCGGTGGACCTGTCGGTCGCGGCTACCAAAATGCGCGATTCTGCGGTTGCCGGCCGGGCGACGGTGCTGATCTTCCCGGATCTCAACACCGGCAGCAACACCTATAAGGCGGTGCAGCGCAGCGCCGGTGCGGTGGCGATCGGCCCGGTACTGCAGGGCCTGCGCAAGCCGGTCAACGACTTGTCCCGGGGTGCTCTGGTGGAGGACATTGTCAACACCGTCGCCATCACCGCAATTCAAGCTCAGGGTGTTCATGAGCGCTAGCCGTCCGAATCGTGTTGTGCTGGTCCTCAACTCTGGATCCTCATCCCTGAAGTTTCAGCTCGTCGAACCCGATTCCGGTATGTCACGGGCGACCGGAAACATCGAGCGCATCGGCGAAGAATCGTCATCGGTGCCCGACCACGACGCGGCCCTGCGCCGAGTGTTCGAGATCTTGGCCGAAGACGACATCGACCTTCAGTCCTGCGGCCTGGTCGCGGTGGGTCATCGGGTAGTGCACGGCGGCAAGGACTTTTACGAACCGACGCTGCTCAACGATGCGGTGATCGGCAAGCTCGATGAGCTATCGCCGCTGGCCCCGCTGCACAATCCGCCCGCGGTGTTGTGCATCAGGGTGGCGCGTGCGTTGTTGCCCGACGTCCCGCACATCGCGGTCTTCGACACCGCCTTCTTTCACCAGCTCCCGCCCGCGGCGGCCACCTACGCCATCGATCGCGAGTTGGCGGACGTCTGGAAAATTCGCCGCTATGGCTTCCACGGGACATCCCATGAGTACGTCAGCCAACAGGCCGCGGAATTCCTGGGCAAGCCTATTGGTGATCTGAATCAGATTGTGCTGCATCTGGGTAACGGCGCGTCGGCTTCAGCGGTTGCGGGAGGACGGCCGGTGGAGACGTCGATGGGTCTGACGCCGCTTGAGGGTTTGGTGATGGGCACCCGCAGCGGTGACTTGGACCCCGGGGTTATTGGATACCTTTGGCGCACCGCAAAGTTGGGTGTTGATGAGATCGAATCAATGCTCAACCACCGGTCCGGGATGTTGGGGTTGGCAGGCGAGCGGGACTTTCGCCGGCTTAGGGCAATGATCGACGCCGGCGACCCGGCGGCCGAATTGGCTTACGACGTCTTCATTCACCGGCTGCGCAAGTACGTTGGCGCTTACCTGGCGGTGCTGGGCCACACCGACGTGGTGAGCTTTACCGCCGGGATCGGCGAGCACGACGCGGCGGTGCGCCGAGACGCCCTGGCCGGGATGGCCGAACTAGGGATCAGCCTGGATGAGGGGCGCAACGCCTGCCCGTCCGGTGGCGCGCGCCGGATCTCCGCCGACGACTCGCCGGTCACCGTTTTGGTGATACCGACCAACGAAGAACTGGCTATTGCCCGGCATTGCTGCTCGGTGTTGGTCGCCGTATAGGAAGCCGAGCGCGGGAGAACTGTGAGCTTGCGCCCAGGGCTTTGAGCGTGCCTGTCGGGCGGAATCTGCCCAGCCATGGCGCCGTCGGCGCACGCCCGAAGCCCACAGCACACACTCGATGCCGAACCTGTGCAAAGACGAAGACGCCGAACGCGGTTGGCGTGCGAGTCTTCGCGTCATGTGTGATTTGAGAGCCCCGTTTATCGGCAGTAAGGCACTGGCGTGTGGAGCGGTTACGCGCCATCAATTGCGGACCCGGTACCGGCCGGTCCTGCCGAACGTTTATCTGTCCGCCGGGGTGCACCCGTGTCTGCAGAGCAGGATTGCCGCCGCCTGGCTGTGGTCGCGCGGTTCGGCGACGGTCGGCGGTGCGGCGGCAGCGGCGTTGCACGGCGCGAAGTGGATTCCCGAGGACGTCCCGGTTGAGCTGATCTGCGCTCGCTCCCGCCCACCTCCTGGCGTGCTGACCCGCCGCGACGTGCTGATCGATGGCGAAACTCAGTTCCTGGGCGGGTACTCGGTCACCACGGCCGAGCGCACCGCTTTCGACATCGGCCGCCGCGGAGCCATGCGCTCGGCGGTGGTACGGCTGGACGCGCTGGCGCGCGCAACCGGGTTCACGGTGGCCGATGTGCTGCAGGTCGCCAGAAACCACCGCGGAACTCGTGGATTGCGGCAACTGGAGACCGCGCTGGAATTGGTCGACCCGGGAGCACAGTCGCCGCGAGAGAGCTATCTGAGGCTGTTCCTGATCGACGCCGGACTCCCTCGCCCTCAGACCCAGCTGCCCGTGCTGGGCGTCAACGGTGTGCCCGTCGCGTATCTCGACATGGGGTGGGAGCGGTACATGGTGGCCGTCGAATACGACGGCGATCACCATCGCAGCGACCGCCAGCAGTACGTCAAAGACATTCGGCGCGGTGAAATGCTCGAGCGGATGGGGTGGATCGTCATTCGGGTGGTGGCCGAGGACCGCCGCGTCGATATCCTGCGCCGGGTCACCGCTGCCCTGGATGAACGCAGATCGGCCGTGCCGTAGCGAGTTTGACTGCGCGTGTGCGGCTTCGAAGGTGCCGGCAGGGATCCGGTTCCCGGATTTTTACGCCAGGATCGCACACCCGAGTCCACCGACACACACCCGATGCAAAGAGCGTGAGCGCACCCTAGAACGTGCTGGTGGGCCGCACCTTGTTGGCCATGTCGACCAGGGTGTAGCGGTGCCGCTGGGTGGGGGCGACGCGGGCCAGGCTGCGCAGCGAGGCCTCCACGCCCAGCCGGAGCCCGTGATCGGTGAAGGGAAAGCCAAGGATGTGGTTGGTGCTGGCCTCGTTGTCCTGCAACCAGTCCATCGCGCCGCCCAGCACCAGGGCGCGGATCTGGAGCACACGCGGTTCGGTGGGTGGCAGTGCATCGACTCTGCGTGCGGCGTCGCGGATCTGGTCTTCGGTGATCTCGCCGTGCGACCGTCCCGAGAGCAGGGTCACCGCACTGGTCAACCGCGCCGTGGTGAAATGCCTCGAGCTAGGAGGGACTTCATCGAGGGTGCGTACCGCACCGGCTCGTTCGCCTTGCGCGGAAAGGGCTCTGGCCAGTCCGAATGCCGCCGAGATGACGCCGTCGTTGGTGCTCCACACGGTCTGGTAAAAGTTGGTCCCGTCGGTGTATCCGGCCAGTTCGGCGGTCGCGGCCAGCGCCAGTTTGGGCGCAAGTTCGCCCGGGAAGGTGTCCAGAACTTCGGTGAAGTGTTTGATCGCGGCGTCATAGGCGCCAGTGAGTAACTCCGAGACGGCCCGATACCAGACCAGCCGCCAGCGCCAGCCCACCCGCTCGGACAGGTCGTCGAGTTTGCGGGTGGCCTTGGCGACGTCGCCGAGATCCAGCAGGGCACGAACCTCCATCAACGGCAGTTCCACCGATTCGGAGAGGTCGGCGCCGTCGGAGTCCAGCGCGCCGTGCCGGGCGGCGCGCAGTGAGTCCAGGGTCTGGACGGGCTGGGAGAGCACCGTCGCCTGCAGGACGGAGGCCGCGACGTCGGTCCGATCGACCAGCGGTACCTGCAGTGCCGTCACGATCTCCTTGGCGGTCAGCTTTTCCGAATGCACCTGACCGTCTTGATATACGTCAGTGTGCGCGACCAGCAGGTCAACCCCAAACGTCGAGCGGCTGGGGCTGAACATTGTCGACAGGCCGGGGCGGGGGACCCCGGTGTCTTGGGCAACCACCTCGCGCAAGACACCCATCAGCTGCCCGGACATCTCCTCGGCGCTGGCGAACCGCCGCCGTGGGTCCGGGTCGATGGCGCGGCGCAGCAGGCGGCCGAACGAGTCGTAGCTGGCCAGCACCGGATCGTCGTCGGGCAATCCATCGAGGTAGCGGCCATTGCGGGTAGGCAGGTTCAAGGTGAGCGCGGCCAGCGTGCGCCCCACCGTGTAGATGTCGGTGGCCACGGTGGGGCCGGTCCGCACGATCTCTGGCGCCTGGAAGCCGGGAGTGCCATAGAGGTAACCGAAGGAGTTGATCCGCGACACCGCACCCAGGTCGATCAGCTTGAGCTGCTCTTCGGTGAGCATGATGTTCTCCGGCTTCAAGTCGTTGTAGACCAGGCCGAGAGCATGCAGGTAGGCCAATGCCGGAAGGATTTCCAGGAGATAGGCGATCGCCTCGGAGACCGGAAGCTTCTCGCCCTTGCGCCGCTTGAGCGACCGCCCGCCGACGTACTCCATGACGATGTAGCCGACCGGATCCCCGTGCTTGTCGGTGTGCTCGACGAAGTTGAAGATCTGCACGATCGACGGGTGGACCACCTCGGCGAGGAACTGTCGCTCCGCCATTGCGATGGCCTGGGCCTCGGCATCGCCCGAATGCACCAGGCCTTTGAGTACGACTGGCCGGTCGTTGACGTTGCGGTCCAGGGCCAGGTATATCCAGCCCATTCCGCCGTGCGCGATGCAGCCCTTGACCTCGTACTGGCCGGCAATGGTGTCACCGGGGCTGAGCTGGGGCAAGAAGGAATACGGGCTGCCGCAATACGGGCACCAGCCTTCCGATGCCCCCTTGGTCTCCGAGTCGCTGCGGCCGACCGGACGCCCGCAGTTCCAGCAGAACCGCTTGGCTTCCGGGACTACCGGATCGGTCATCAGCGCTTTGAGCGGATCGGTATCGGGCACCCTCGGGATCTCCACCAGGCCGCCGCCGAGTCGTCGGACCGGTAGCCGCGCTCGCGTCGCGGCCGCCCGCGGTCCCTGCGGCTGCATATCGAGGGTGCCCAGCGTGATGTCGTCTTCGTCGTCATCGTCGAAATTCGGCCGGAACAGTGCCTGGGTGCCGACCGGCCGGCTCCAGGCGGCCGCGCCGGTCTGCACGTCGGCCGGCTGCGTTCCGGGGCCCGCTTCCTGTTCGTCTTCGTCGGGCCGCGGATTTTCGGTTCCCGACGTTTCTTGCAGGCCCTTCTTGACCGCCTCGGCCATCAGTCCACGTACCTAGGCCGGGGCGGTGCGGGCGCCGGCCCGAGCACCGACAACCATTTGCGGTAGAGCGTGTTCCAGGTCCCGTCATTGCGGATGCGTTCCAGCGTGCCATTGACGAATCGGACGAGTCCGGTGTTGTCCAGATTGATCCCGATGCCGTAAGGTTGATTGGCCATGTTTGGCCCGACGATATGCAGGTAGGGGTCCTCTTCCACCAGCCCGGCCAGGATCGTGTCATCGGTACTGACGGCGTCGATCTCGCGTTGCTGCAGTGCCACCAGGCAGTCAGCCCAGTTCACCACCGACACGATGACCGGCGGCGGTGCGATCTCGCGGATGCGGCGCAACGACGTGGTGCCGCGGGCCACGCAGACTCGCTTGCCGGACAGATCGGACACCTTGAAAATCGGCGAGTCGCGTGAGGTCAGAATCCGCTGGTTGGCGTCGAGGTAGACGGTGGAAAAGTTCACCAGCTTGCGCCGCTCGCAAGTGATCGTCATGGTCTTGACCACCACGTCGACCTGGGAGCTCTGCAGCGCGGTGATGCGTTCGGCCGCCGACAAGATCCGGTACTCGACATGGGTGGGGCCGCCGAAGATGTCGCGTGCCACTTCGCTGGCGATGTCGACGTCGAAGCCGGTGATCTCGCCGGTGATCGGGTCGCGGAAACTGAACAGGTTGCTGCCGATGTCGAGTCCGACGATCAGCCGTCCCCGCGCGCGGATGTCGGCCACCGCGGCGTCGGCCTCGGCTTTGGTGGGAAACGGACGCAGGCTGGCGGTGGGATCGCAGTCCTGGCTGGAGCTGTCCGCTGGAAGCGGAGGCTCCGGCGGCATGACTTCCATGCCGACCGGGGTGGGCAGCGGCAGGGTGGGCGTCGACTCGACTTTCAGCGGCTCGGAGTGACCACACCCGTCCAGCGTGATGACCAGGGCGAGCACTGCGAGCGCAGATGCCGCCCTCGGGAGTCCGGGCAGGCGCCTCATCAGCGATATTCTTTCAGCCTGGGCCACAGACCGAGGGCCACCGCGATCGCGGCGCTCAAACTCAGCACGACACCACCCATTTGGGCACCGGCCAATCCTCGGCGCGCGTTGCGGACATCGGTACGCAGGTGATTGCGGCTTTGATCCATGGCCCTGGTCAGCGCTTCGTCGAGCTTGTCGAAAGCCGGGGTGGAATCGTCCTCACTCTCGCCCAGTGCCACCTGGGTAGCGGCACGATAGTTGCCGACCGAGATGTAGGAGTTGATCCGGTCGTTGGCCTGTTGCCAGCGCACCAACAGCTGTTCGGCGCCCTGTAAGTCGGGCTTGTCGACCGCATCGGGGCGGGCCATGTACTCGTCGAGCTGGCGATGCATGTCCTCGATGCGCTGGTAGAAGGATTGCTTGCGGACCTCTTGATCACCGCGCCGGATCAGCGACAGCGTCTCATCGGCTCGTGCCTGCTGGGCGGTGATGGCCAAGTTTGTGACCGTCTTGAGGGACTCGGCCGCGGTGTCTTTAGCGATACGGCTCGCGGCCGTTGAGAGTGTCAGCGCAGTTCCTACCCACACCACCATGACGAGAATACCGAGCGCTCCGACCACAAGGCCGGGGTTGATTCGTCGCCTGGTCCGGCGGGCCAGCCAGCGGTGCGCGAACGCGCCGAACGCCACCGTGGTGGCAACGACGAGGATCACCGGAGCCGGGATCTGGGTGGACGCGGTGGTCTCGCTGTCCACTCGCGTCGATGTCGCCTCGTAGAGCTGTTGCGCGTCGGGCAGGATCGTCGACTGCATCAGTCCCGATGCCTCGGACAGATATGAGGACCCGACCGGGTTACCCGCTCGGTTGTTGGTGCGCGCGATCTCGACGAGACCGGTATAGACGGACAACTCGGCGTTGATTCGGCCCAGCAGCTGCACCAGCGATTCATCGGTGAGGCCGCTGGACGCGCGGGTCACCGCCACCGACGCGTCGGTGATGGCCTGTTCGTAGCGGAGCCGGACGGCGCGGGGTTCGGCCTGTGCGATGAATGCGGTGGCCGCCGCGGCGTCAGCCACCGACAGCGTGGTGTAGAGCCGTCCGGCCGCGAACGAGAGCGGCTCGGTGTGGTCGAGCACGGTGGTCAGCACCTGCTGGCGGTGGTTGATGGTCGTCGAGGTGGCAAACGCGCTGGCAACGCCGAGCGCCGCCAACACGATGCCGATCGTCAGAATGCGCCCGGGCGTCGTCGAGACGAACCACCAGCGGGGATGGGCCGGCTCGGCCGGTGACCGCGATCCCAGCGGTTCGGTCGACGGGTGCGCCAACTCAACCGTCACGTCTGCTTGGACCTCGTCTTTCGGCCGTGTCAGGAAACCGTATAAGCGGATTCTAAGAGAATGTTCCGACAGATGCCGGTGGCGGCGGACCAAATTTGGCCCCCAAATTCCCCGGAACTTCGTTGAACCTCCGCCTACCTATCCTTGATCCGTGCGGGGCGACGGCGACGGTTGGGTCATCTCCGAGAGCGGTGTGCACTACTGGGGCCGATTTGGCTCGGCCGGGCTGCTGCTTCGGGCGCCGCGACCCGACGGCACCCCAGCCGTGTTGTTGCAGCATCGAGCGTTCTGGAGCCATCAAGGCGGCACCTGGGGCTTGCCGGGGGGCGCCCGCGACAGCCACGAGACTCCGGAACAGACGGCGCTGCGCGAAGCCCACGAAGAGGCGCGACTGCCGGCCGAGCGGCTGACCGTGCGGGCGGTGACGGTGACGGCCAGGCCCAGCGGCACCGCATGGACCTACACGACGGTGATCGCCGACACCCGGGAGTTGCTGCACGCGGTCCCCGATCGGGAGAGCGCGGAGCTGCGCTGGGTTGCCGAGGGCGAAGTGGTGGACTTTCCGTTGCATCCCGGATTTGCCGCCAGTTGGCAGGGGCTGCGCTGCGCCCCGGTGACCGTGCCGCTGGAGCGGGGCGATCAACGTCGTGAACTCCTGCCGCGCACTGTGGAGGTTGAGCCGGGCGTGTTCGTCTGGTGCATGCCCGGGGACGCCGATCAGGTGCCCTCGCAGCTGAGTCCGCGGGTCATATCGCTGCTAGAAGCTCTGACTTGAGCTTTGCCGCGGCCTCTCGCGGGTCGTCGGCCGCGGTAATCGCCCGCACCACCACGATCCGTCGGGCGCCGGCGGCGAGAACCTCGGGCAGGCGCACCCCGTCGATGCCGCCGATGGCAAACCACGGTTTGGCGCCGGCGACGTCGGCGGCGAAACGGACCAAGCCTAGGCCCGGGGCCGTGCGGCCCGGCTTGGTCGGGGTGGGCCAGCAGGGCCCGACGCAGAAGTAGTCGACCGCCCCGATCGCCGCCGCGGAAACCTGGTCGCGGTCGTGAGTGGATTGGCCGATCAGCGTGGCCGGTCCGGTGATTGCGCGTACCACGTCGACCGGAAGGTCGCGCTGACCCAGGTGCAGCACGTCGGCGCGCGCGGCGCGGGCGATATCGGCGCGGTCGTTGACCGCGAACATGGCTGCGTGTCGAGCGGCCGCGTCGGCCAGGATCTCGCAGGCGGTGAGCTCGTCACGCGCTTCGAGGGGGCCAAACCGCTGCTCACCGGCCGAACCTTTGTCGCGCAGCTGGATGATGTCGACGCCGCCGGCCAGGGCGGCGTCAGCGAAATCAGCCAGGTCACCGCGCTCACGGCGGGCATCGGTGCACAGATAAAGCCTTGCGGTAGCCAGTCGGGAGTGCACACCGAGACGTTAGCGCGCTAGCTTAGAACCGGAGCGCAACCCTGAAGAACACGGGAGTCCCGGGTAACCAGCGGGGCTGAGAGTGGGCACAGCCGGTGCACAACCGGGCCTGTCCTGACCGTCACACCTGATCCGGGTCATGCCGGCGAAGGGAGCAGTAAATGTCATCCCCATCCATGGGGTCGCTGGCTGTCATTGGTGGCGGCGTTATTGGCCTGTCGGTGGCACGGCGGGCAGCACAGGGCGGATGGGCGGTGCGGGTACATCGCCGTGCCGAACCGGGCGCCTCCTGGGCCGCCGGTGGAATGCTTGCCCCGCACAGCGAGGGTTGGCCCGGTGAAGAACGGTTGCTGCGGCTCGGGCTGGAGTCGCTGCGGCTGTGGCACGAGAGCGGCTTTCTGGACGGGCTGCCACCGCAGGTGGTTACCGCGCGGGAGTCGCTGGTGGTGGCGGTGGACCGAGCCGACGTCGCTGACCTGCGCACCGTCGTGGATTGGTTGTCCGAGCAGGGGCACCCGGTGAGTTGGGAATCGGCCGCCCGCGATGTCGAACCCCTGCTGGCCCAGGGCATCCGGCACGGCTTCCGTGCCACGACCGAGCTGGCGGTGGACAATCGCGCCTTGCTCGACGCACTGGCCGTCGACTGTGAGCGACGTGGCGTCACCTGGGCGGGGCCGGTCGCCGATTTGTCCGATGCCACCGGTGACGTGGTGGTGATTGCCAACGGCATCGACGCTCCCGCCTTGTGGCCGGGCCTGCCGGTTCGTCCGGTGAAGGGTGAGGTGCTGCGGTTGCGTTGGAGAAAGGGTTGTATGCCTTTGCTGCAGCGGGTGGTACGCGCCCGCGTACACGGGCGCCAGGTGTATTTGGTGCCGCGCGCGGATGGGGTCGTAGTGGGGGCGACCCAGTATGAGCACGGACGTGACTTGGCCCCGGTGGTGTCGGGCGTGCGTGATCTGCTCGAGGATGCTTGTGCGGTAATGCCGGCACTCGGCGAGTACGAGTTGGCTGAGTGCACGGCCGGATTGCGTCCGATGACACCGGACAACCTGCCCATCGTGGGCCGTCTGGACGCACGCACGCTGGTGGCCGCGGGCCTAGGCCGATCGGGATTCCTGTTGGCACCGTGGACCGCTGAGCAGATCGTGTCCGAGCTTGTTCCGATTGGAGCGCACTCATGATCGTCGTTGTCAACGAGCGCCATGTCGAGGTCGAGGAGCAGACCACCGTGGCCGCGTTGTTGCAGTCGTTGGGTTTCCCCGATCGGGGCGTCGCGGTGGCATTGGACTTGGCGGTACTGCCACGATCTGACTGGGCGACAGAGCTTTCCGAAGGTGATCGACTCGAGGTGGTAACGGCGGTGCAAGGTGGTTGAGTCCAAGCTGACGATCGCCGACCGCAGCTTTGCTTCGCGGCTCATCATGGGCACCGGGGGAGCGAGCAATCTGGCGGTGCTGCAAGAGGCGCTGGTGGCTTCGTGTACCGAACTCACCACCGTCGCGATCCGCCGGGTTGACGCCGAGGGCGGCACCGGACTGCTCGACCTGCTCAACCGGCTCGGGATCACGCCGTTACCCAACACCGCCGGGTGCCGCAGCGCGGCCGAGGCGGTGCTGACCGCGCAATTGGCTCGCGAGGCGCTCGACACCAATTGGGTAAAGCTCGAGGTGATCGCCGACGAACGCACCCTGTTGCCCGATGCGATTGAATTGGTCAGAGCGGCAGAACAGTTGGTCGACGACGGCTTCGTCGTGCTGCCCTACACCAATGACGACCCGGTGCTGGCCCGCCGCCTGGAAGACACCGGTTGCGCGGCAGTGATGCCGCTGGGATCGCCGATCGGGACCGGCCTGGGGATCACCAACCCGCACAACATCGAGATGATCGTTGCCAGCGCGGGTGTTCCCGTGGTTCTGGATGCGGGTATCGGCACCGCCAGTGATGCGGCGCTGGCGATGGAGTTGGGTTGTGACGCTGTGCTGTTAGCCACCGCGGTGACGCGGGCGGCGGACCCGGCGGCGATGGCCGCGGCGATGTCGGCCGCCGTCACCGCCGGCTACCTGGCGCGTCGTGCCGGCCGGATACCGAAGCGCTTCTGGGCCCAGGCGTCGAGCCCCACCCTGGCAACGCAGTCGCCCGGTGCGGAGTTGGACAATTGAGTTCCATCCCCACGGCGATGAAACGTTATGTCGCCCTAGGTAGTTCGATGGCGGCAGGTCCAGGCATCTCCCCGCGTGCACCGGGCGCGCCTCGGGGATCGGGTCGATCGGCACGCAACTACCCGCACCTGGTGGCCGAACGACTGAATCTGGATCTGGTCGACGTCACCTACTCGGGTGCGACCACCGCTGCCGTGCTGACCGACTACCAGCGGGGGGCGCCGCCCCAGATCTGCGCATTGGACGGATCGGAAGCCCTGGTGACAGTCACCATCGGGGGCAACGACGTCGGCTACATCCCGTTGCTGGTAGTCGCCTCGCTGCCCAACTTCGCGCGGCGACTACCGATGCTTCGCGGGTGGGTAGCAGATCTGCTTGACCGTGACGCCCGGGATCGTGCCCTGGCAACGGTATTCGATTCACTGTGTGAGGTTGGGCGTTCGATACGTAAGCGATCTCCAAACGCCCGGGTTCTGTTTGTCGACTACCTGACGCTGTTGCCGCCGGCGGGAGTTGGCGCCCCGCCGTTGTCCGAGGACGACGCGGCGCTTGGCCGCCATGTCGCCGAGACGCTGGAGCGACTCACCGCCGAGGCCGCCGTCGAGACGGGTTGCGAGATCGTGCGTGCCGCGGCGGCCAGCCGCGACCATCACGCGTGGTCGGTGCAACCCTGGGCGGAAAAAACCGGGAGACTCGCGAGATACGTTGTCCCGCTGCCGGGTCGGCCTGCGCCACTTCACCCTAAGGAGGCCGGGATGCACGCGGTGGCGCGGGCAATCACAGCGCAGTGGGGGCGGTGAGGTCAGCCGTTGTTCTGCCACCACCGGTAGAGCGAGGGCACGTCGGTATTGGCGCCACGTATGTCGCTGAGAACGTTTTTGGCATCGGTGGTCCAGATGATCTCGGCCGCACCGTCGTGGGTGCCGCAGGCCACCTGTCCAGCTGTCCCGGAGGTGCCCTGGTGCCAGGTGGTGGGTGACTGGCTCTCCCCGCAGGAGGTCAGTGTCTCGTCGTTGAGACCCGCTTTGAACTTGCCGTTCATGGCGTCGGTGTTGGCAAACAGGACGTACCTGGGCTCCGCGGGTCCGGCGGAGTCGGCGCTCTGGTCGCACACGAGTTCGGCCAGCTCGCCTGGGTTGATGGGTTGGGGGGCGCAATTGGTGAGGTCGTAGCCCTTCGACAATGACTCGGCAAGCGTGTCCACATCGGCCGGGTTGCCGTTGTCGGGTTCTGCGCTTGCGGTACCGATACCGATACCAATACCTAGGTAGGCGAAGCTTCCCATCAGTGCGGCAGCCGTGGCGGCGCGCAGCACGGTGGTGAGGTGAGTCATCCATGACTCCTTCGGGTCGTCGGGGCGAGGCGGATTCGCGCTGGCACTTAGGAGTTTATTTGTGTTGCACATGGGAAAACAGACCCCGGCAAGCATCACGAAAAATGCCCGTGAAGCGCCCTCGGTGCATCACGTAAAAATGCCCGCGAAACGGTCGATCCTTGGCAGGCATGGGAAGTGGGCTGTCGATGTCGTCTCGGGCCGAGATCACCGCGAAGTTCGCCAGGGCGTATGTGGGGGCGCCGAAGGCGGGCAAGGGGCAGATTCTGGATCAGGTGGTGGCGGTCACCGGCTGGTCGCGTGACAACGCCCGGCGGCGGTTGAGGGCGGCGGCCGCGCCGCCGGGAGCGGGTCGGCAGGTCGCCAAACGGATTCGCCGGCAACGCAATCCGAAGTACTCCTAGGATGCGCTCAAGGTGTTGCAGAAGGTGTGGGCGGCCTCAGGCGGGCAGTGCGGCCGGTACCTGGCCGCTTCCATGGCACTTCAGTTGGATGCTCTAGGTCCTGTCTGCTAATTGCGGACGCGGTGGTAGGTGATGATGGCGGCCAGGGTGGCACCGCCGAGGTAGGTCAGGGCGTATTTGTCGTAGCGGGTGGCGACCGCGCGCCAGTGTTTGAGCCGGTTGAAGCTTCGCTCGACGGTGTTGCGGTGCTTGTAGATTCGGCCTGAGAACCCCGGAGGCCGTCCTCTGTTGCGGCCTTTGGCTTTGCGGCGGGTGATCTGGTCGCTGCGCTCGGGGATGGTATGGGCGATCTTGAGCCGGCGCAGCTGTGCCCGCGTTGAGTCATGGGAGTACGCCTTGTCTGCCAGCAGGCGATACGGGGCGTATGAGTTGCTGCGCCGGGCGGCCAGCAGTGGCCAAAGCATCGGATTATCACCGGCTTGACCGGCCGACAGTGCCAGGGTGACCGGACTGCACAGCTGGTCGGTCAAGGCGTGGATCTTGGTAGTCAGCCCGCCGCGGGAACGCCCAATGGCGTGGTCATCGGGCTCATCGAGATATTTCTTGTAATTCGACAGATCCCCCTGTGCGGCGCCCGGGGCGCGCTCCGGCTGCGTGTTGGTGGGCGCGCACACTGGTCGAATCGACCGACAACAGTGCGCCCAGGTCGGCGTCCTCGGCGTCGAGGTCAGAGGCGATCGCCGCGAAGATCCGCGCGTAGATGCCATCGACCGACCAGCGTAGATGCCTCTCGGCCACCGATTGCCAGGGACCGAAGTGCTCGGGCAGGTCACGCCACGGAGATCCCGTACGGTAACGCCAGATAATGCCCTCCAGAGTACGTCGATGATCGTTCCACGGCCGGCCACGCCGCCGCCCCGCAGGCAACACCGCCACGATCAGCGACCACAAATCATCAGAAATCGCATGCGTCCGCATCACCCAAACAGCATCAGCCAAAACACCATTCACATTAAGCAGACACGCCCTAGAACGCCACGGCGAACTGGTGGACGGCCGTGACCGTTACGGCCCGGCGGTGCGTGCCGAGCTGTTGGCGATGAGCAGCGCCACGATCGACCGCTACCTGCGCGGCGCCAAGGCCCGCGACCAGATCTCGGGTGTGTCGACGACGAAACCCTCCCGCTGCTGCGGTCCTCGATCACCATCTGCAAAGCAGGCGATGAGGCCGAAGAATCTCCGGGGTTCTTCGAAGGCGACACCGTGGCGCACTGCGGCCCGACACTGAAAGGTGAGTTCGCCCGCACGGTCAACCTCACCGACATGCACATCGGCTGGGTGTTCACCCGCACGGTGCGCAACAACGCCCACCCCACATCCTGGGCGCCCTCAAAACCGGAATTACTAAAATCCCTATAAGGTAACGGGTTTGGACTTCGACAACGGCACCGAATTCCTCAATAAGGCGGTCATCAAGTGGGCCGCGGACATGGAGATCTTCTTCACCCGCTCACGACCCTACAAGAAGAACGACCAGGCCACCATCGAGTCCAAAAACAACCACCTCGTGCGTCGCTACGGGTTCTACTACCGCTACGACACCGACGAAGAACGCGCCGTGCTCAACCGGCTGTGGCACCTGGTCAACGACCGGCTCAACTACCTGACCCCCACCATCAAACCCATCAGCTACGGCTGCAGCCGCGACGGTCACCGCCGCCGGCTCTACGACAAGCCCCAGACCCCTGGACCGGCTGCTGGCCGCCGGAGTCCTCTCAGCGGCCCAACAAACAGAGCTGCTCACCTACCGCAACAGCCTCAACCCCGCCGCGATCGCCCACCAGATCGCCGACCTGCAAGCCGCCCTGCTCAGACTCGCCAAAGACAAGACCGAACAGCTCTACCTCGCCGCCATACCCGCCGCTCTACCCGCCCTCAAAGCCGGCATCCGCATCAAAAGCAAGACCACCACCTGACCCCGATTTCGCGGGCATTCCTTACCTGATGCATGAACCAGGTTTCGCAGGCATCTTGACTTGATGCATCACGGACCCCTTCCGGCAATTGGCGGCATGAGGATGTGACCATGCAACATGTTCCGATAGCAATTGTCTGTCTTGGAATCGATAGTGATACGCGGTGGACGCGTTCGTATTCGCGACTGTTTCGAGGCACCTCCGGGCGAGCCTCGACGTGAGCTGATGTATCGCTGAAATGATAAGGGGGACAGTCTATTTAGTGGATGCTCCGGGGCGCTGAAACCGGCGCCGATGCCCGGCCGAACGTGCCTGGTTCGGGCGTCGGCGCGGCGGCGCGGCGGGGCCGAAAATTTCGGCGAGTGCATGGGTGCCCGGACCGCAGATCCGTGGCCGCACAATTTGCTCGTAGATGCTGCCATCGAGACGGTCACTCCGGTATGGTAAGCACCGCTTTACGTCAGCTAACTTCTCTTGATCTGGAGAATCCATGACACAGCCACCACCGCCCGGATACCCGCCGCAGCAGCCGCCTGCCGGGCAGCAACCCGACAACTATTTGGTCTGGTCGATTCTGGTGACGTTGTTCTGCTGTCTTCCCCTCGGGATCGTTGCGATCGTCAAGTCCACGCAGGTGAGTGGCTTGTGGGCGCAAGGGCGTTACGCGGAGGCCCAAGCTGCTGCTGACTCTGCCAAGAAGTTCACCATGTGGTCGGCCATCGCCGGGATCATCGTGTTCGTCATCTACGGCATCCTGATGGCTGTGGGCGCGCTGAACGCGGGGACGTCGAACGCTGCGATGTTCGCGGCGGGGATGTTCTAAGCAGGGTTGAGTTCATGGTGACCCACCAAGGGGCGGTCCGGCTGAGTCTGGGCGCGCCGCTGTTGGTGGCGGCGTCTACGACATTGGTGTGCGCCGCCATCTGGGTGGGGGATCCGACCACTCCGCACGGTCCACTACCGGTGTGTCCCACCAAGGCACTACTGGGAATTGACTGCCCGGGCTGCGGCAGCCTGAGAATGCTGTACAGCCTGATGCACGGCGATCTGTTGGCCGCAGCCAGATTCAACGCGCTTGGTCTGGCGGCCACAGCGCTCTTGGTGTGGGCCTACCTGGTTTGGACTTACGGTCGTTTGGTTGGCCGGCGCATAGGCGGTTGGCAACGCAGTCGCTGGGCGGCACCAGTGACGTTGTCGCTGGTGCTGGTCTGGTTCGTGGTGCGCAACATTCCGGTTGCGCCGTTCAACGCGCTGTTCGTCTGATTTGATTTGGTACGCTACGAAAGCCGTATCCGCTTATGCGGGTGCGGCTTTCGCAATAGGGAAGGATTCACGCCCCGGTCCGGCGGCCGGTCAAGCGGCGAAGCGTATCCGATGAGGTCTAATCTGGGCGCGATGGTGAAAAAATCACGGACCATGCCGGCGATGGTTGCCGTGGCTGTTGTTGCTTTCCTTGTGGTGGGTTGCGTTCGCTGGTCGACGCAGACGCAGACCCAACCGCAGCCTGCTACCAGCAACCCCGCCGCAGCCGAATTCGCCGAGGCGTTACGCAATCGGGTGACTACCGAGGCCATGATGGGGCACCTGACCAAGTTGCAGGAGATCGCCGACGCGAACAACGGCACGCGGGCGGTGGGCACGCCTGGCTATGAGGCCAGCGTCGACTATGTGGTCAACATCCTGCGCAACAGTGGTTTTGACGTGCAGACGCCCGAGTTTTCGGCCCGGGTGTTCCATTCCGAAAAGGGATCGGTGGACGTCGGCGGGATGACCGCGGAGGCGCACGCGCTGGAGTACAGCCTCGGCACCCCGCCGGACGGGGTAACCGGGCCGTTGCTGCTCGCGCCGTCGGATGACAGCCCCGGTTGCACTCCCTCCGACTACGACAACCTGCCGGTCAAAGGCGCGGTGGTACTGGTGGACCGCGGCGAGTGTCAGTTCGCTCAGAAAGAAGACGCCGCCGCGCAGCGCGGCGCCGTTGCACTGATCATCGCCGACAATGTCGACGAGCAGATGATGGGCGGCACCTTGGGGGTGAACACCGACGTCAAGATCCCGATAGTGAGTGTCACCAAGTCGGTGGGGCTGCAGCTGCGCGGCAAGTCCGGGCCCGCGACGATCAAGCTCACGGCGAGCAGTCAGAGCTTCAAGGCCCGCAACGTCATTGCTCAGACCAAGACGGGGTCTACCAGAGATGTCGTGATGGCGGGTGCGCATCTGGACAGCGTGCCGCAGGGGCCAGGCATCAACGACAACGGTTCGGGCGTGGCTGCGGTATTGGAAACCGCGGTACAGCTGGGCAATTCGCCACACGTGCACAACGCCGTTCGCGTTGCGTTCTGGGGCGCCGAAGAGCTGGGCCTGATTGGAGCGCGCAACTACGTCCAGTCGCTGGACCTCGATGAGCTCAAGAACATTGCGCTTTATCTGAACTTCGACATGCTGGCCTCGCCCAATCCCGGATATTTCACCTATGACGGTGATCAGTCGCTACCGCTGGATGAGCGCGGCCAGCCGGTGGTGCCCGAAGGCTCGGCGGGAATCGAGCGCACTCTGGTCTCCTATCTCAGGTTGTCCGGCAAGATCGCGCAGGACACCTCGTTTGACGGTCGTTCCGACTACGACGGATTCACCTTGGCGGGGATCCCGTCGGGTGGCCTGTTTTCCGGTGCTGAGGTCAAAATGACCGAGGAACAGGCAAAGCTGTGGGGCGGCACCGCCGACGAACCCTTCGATCCCAACTATCACCAGAAATCCGACACCATCGACCACATCGACCGCACGTCGCTGGGCATCCAGGGAGGCGGTGTGGCCTACGCGGTGGGCTTGTACGCGCAAGACCTGACCGGCCGAAACGGCGTTCCAGTCATCGGGGACCGTACCCGCCACGTGCTCGCCAAACCATGATCCGGGCAACGGTGCTGCGTTTCGGCGCGACACTGGCACTGGCTTGTGCGTTGGCGGGATGCGCGGCGCCTAAATCACTACCCCCGACCGCGGCGCCGGACCTCAGTCGTGACCTGGAGGCAAAGGTCACCGGCGACGGCATGTTTGCGCACCTGCGGGCGCTGCAGACAGTCGCCGACTCAAACGGCGGAAATCGGGCAACGGGGACACCGGGTTACGACGCAAGCGTCGACTATGTGGTGAAAGCGTTAAAGGTCAAAGGATTTGAGGTAACCACCCCGGAATTCCAACGGTTGTACACCGTGTCGGAGGGGAAACCGACACTGACGGTCGCCGGCCGCAGCTATTCGGTGGACCAGGCCTCGCTGCTGGTCCAGACGCCACCGGGCGGGCTGGCCGGAGCGCCGGTCCGGCCCAGCCGGTCAGACGGTTGCGCCGTAGCCGACTACCCGCCAGCGCTGCCCGACAATGCGATCGCCGTGGTCGACGATACGGGGTGTTCGGTGGTCGATAAGCACAACAGTGCGGTGGCCAAGGGCGCTGTCGGGCTGATCGTGATCAGTGCGGCACAGGATCGGGGAAGCTCGGCCAACCTGTTCGGTCCCGGTTACTACAACCAACTCAAGGTGCCGGTCGCGGTGGTCGGCGCCAGCGGCGCCGCCGCCCTGGCCCGCACCAACGCGCCGATCCGGCTGGTGCTCGATACCGAGAACATCCAGATCAAGTCCCGGAATGTGCTGGCAAAAACCAAAACCGGCACGCCGGATGAGGTGGTCATGGTCGGCGCGCGCCTGGACAGCCCGCCGGGAAGTCCAGGGATCAACTCCGCGGGTTCCGGGGTGGCCGCTGTGCTGGAAACGGCGTTGCAGTTGGGTCCGCTGCCGCCGGTGACCAATGCGGTGCGGTTCGCTTTCTGGGGGGGACGGGATCAATGGCGCCATGGACTACGTCTTCGGAATGGATAGCGAAGGGCTCAACAGCATCGCGTTATATTTGAACTTCGACATGCTTGGATCCCCCAACGCCGGCTATTTCACCGATGACGGTGATCAGTCAGGTCTGCCCGGGACCGGCGTGAGATCGGCGGATGTGCCGGAAGGCTCAGCGGCCATTGAGCGGACGTTGGCCGGGTATTTGAACCTGGCGGGAAAGCGCCCAGCGGACATGCCGTTGAGTATCAGGTCCGACTACCACCCGTTTCTGGTGGCGGGGGTGCCGATCGGGGGCGTGACCACCGGTGCCTCGCAGACGAAAACTACTGTGCAGGCCAGGCTTTGGGATGGACAGGCCGGCGTCGCGTTCGATCCCCAGTATCTGAGCGTCGGCGACACCATCGACAACATCAACAAACAGGCATTGGAGGTCATGGGCTCGGGAGTGGCGTTCGCGGTGGGGGCTTATGCGGAGTCCATCAGGGGTGTCAACGGCGTCACCCCGCACGACAAGCGCCACCGCGCGCGAGTGTCGTGATGATGGCCGACATCGCTCGTCGGCGCATTCCGACGGTAACCGCAGGGCAACCGAACTAGGATAATCTCCTTTGTTGCTGCCGTGCAGACCAGTGTGGGACGGGGTTGGTCGAATGGATGATCGCGGGCGGAAATGGCTTGGTGTGCGTCGGTCGCGCCACAGCGGGCTGATCGCCTCGCTGTGGGCGGCCACCGCCTTCCTGACAGCACTGTTGGTGGTGGCTGGCTGTACCACGATCGTCGACGGACGTGCGCTGTCGATCCTCAACGATCCGTTCCGGGTCGGGGGTCTACCCGCGACCAACGGGCCTAGCGGCCCTCGGCCGGATGGACCCCCGCCTACCGGCACGGTGATCAATACCAACAACGGCCCGATCGACAAGCTCTCGCTACTGTCGGTCAACGACATCCAGGACTACTGGAAAGCCAACTACGAGCCCCTGCAGGGCACGTTCAGGCCGGTCAGCAAACTGGTATCCTACGACTCCAACGACCCCAACAGCCCGATTGTCTGCCACAACGACACCTACGAGCTGGTCAACGCCTTCTTCACCTCCCGCTGCAACATGATCGCCTGGGACCGCGGCGTCTTCATGCCGGTGGCGCAGGAGTATTTCGGTGAGATCTCGGTGACTGGCGTGCTGGCGCATGAGTTTGGGCATGCTCTGCAGGTGATGGCCAAGCTGGTCACCAGGCGCGACCCCACCATCGTCCGTGAGCAGCAGGCGGACTGCTTCGCGGGCATCTATCTGTACTGGGTGGCCGAAGGTAAGTCGCCCCGGTTCCGGTTGAGCTCCGCGGACGGGCTTGACCACGTGCTCGCCGGGATCATCACGACGCGGGACCCGGTTATGGATACCGATGAGCAAAACGACGACGAGCATGGGTCGGCGCTGGACCGGGTCAGCGCGTTTCAGATGGGCTTTCTCAGCGGCACCCCCGCCTGTGCGGCGATCAACGAGTCGGAGATCGTGCGACGCCGCGGAGATCTGCCGACCGGCTTGCGGGTGGACAGCAGCGGGAACCCGGAGACCGGTGAGGTACCGATCAATCAGGACACCTTGACCACGCTGATGGAGCTGCTGGGCAAGATATTCTCGCCGACGGATCCGCCGACGTTGTCCTATCAGCAGGCCGGTTGTCCGGATGCGAAACCCAGCCCACCGGCGTCCTATTGCCCGGCTACCAACACCATTACGGTCGACCTGCCCGCCCTGGCCGCGATCGGCAAGGTCGCCGACTCCAAACAGCACAGCCTGCCGCAAGGCGACGACACCGCATTGTCCATCGTGATGTCGCGATACGCGCTGTCAGTGCAGCATCAACGTGATTTGCCGATGCAGAGCCCGTGGACTGCGCTGCGGACCGCGTGCCTGACCGGAGTCGTGCACCGCGAGATGGCCGAGCCCATCGAGTTGCCGTCCGGGCAGCAACTCGTCCTCACCGCCGGGGACCTCGACGAAGCGGTTTCAGGGCTGCTTACCAACCGCATGGTCGCCAGTGATGCCGACGGAATCAGCGTGCCGGCCGGGTTCACCCGGATCGCCGCGTTCCGTGCCGGAGTCAGTGGCGACATGGAGGCGTGCTACTCGCGGTATCCGGGATAACGCTTCGGCGCGCGATCAACGGGGACGATATCAGGCCGGCCGCCGCGCATCGGTGCGGAGCACGCGGGCGCTGCGGTCAATGGCGCGGCCGGTGGTCTGACCGGCCGGCCCCGATCGCAGCAACGGAATGATCTGTGGCAGTGCCGCGCGGGCCGCGGCGCGCCCGGCCTCGCGGGCGGCGTCGATCTGGTGGAATTCCAGCAGTCCAACCGCACGGGTGTCCGGCCGGATGACGACCAGAGCCTCCGCTTGTGCGGCGTCGGCCACCGTGCGGCTGCCCATCATCATCGTGCGCATCAGGGTGTCGCCAATGCCGGGCACCTGTATCGGGCCGCTGCGTCGGGGCTGGCCACCGGACGGGTTTCCGCCATACCCCACGCTCACCGCGATCATCGGGCCTTCGGCGCGGGTGAGCGCCGTGACCGGCAGGTTGTTGAGCACTCCGCCGTCCACGTGTAGCTGGCCGTTGTAGATCTGGGGTGGGTAGAGTCCCGGCACCCGCAGGGAACACCCGACCACCTCGGCGACCGGCCCACGCCGGTGCACGACGGCCTGCCGGGCGAGCAAATCGACACTGACGCAACGGAACTCCGTGGGTAGCTCCTCGACCATCCGTCCCGAATAGGCTTCGCGCAGCAGGGCCATCGTGCGCCGGCCACGAACCAACCCCTTGCTCGGCAGCGTGTAGTCGCCGAGTGGGTTGTGCCGCACCAGGTATTCGAATACGTGCGCGTCCACTCCGGCCGCGTCGAGGCCACTGGCGGCCAGCGCGGCGATCACCGCCCCCATGCTGGTGCCGGCGAAGCGGTCGACGACGATTCCGGCGGCCTCCAGTTCGTCGAGAACACCCAGGTGGGCGAAGGCCCGCGTGCCGCCGCCGCCGAGCACCAGCCCGATCGAGCCGCCGGTGATGCGTGCGGCGAGCGGGCGCACGTCGTCCTTGAGGCTGCGGTAGCTGACCGAATGGACCGAGCGCGGTGAGATCAGCTCTTCCCACCGGCTGCGATCCTCCTGGCTGGCGGGGGCACCGATCAAAACCAGGTCAGCGCCCACGGCACGCGCGGGCAGCTGCGTGCCCCGCGGCGCCGGCCCCTCCGACACCAGCACGATTCGATCCGCTGCGCGCAAGCAGAAGTCGCGCCAGCCGGTGTCATTGGCACTGGCATGCAGCACCACCTTGTCCGCGGAGGCTTCCGCGCGCTCCAGGCCGGCGCGGTCGACCCGACCGGGATCGACCGCGGTGACCCGCGCTGAGAGCGCATTGAACAGCGCCAGGGCCACTGGTCGTACCGGCACCGCGGCGCCGAGACCGATTACCGCGATGACCGCTTCCGGCGACGCCGGGCGGCCAACGGTGGGTGGTGGCGCGGTGTGCAGCCGAGTGGCCAGCGTGCCGACCAGTGCCGCCAATACGCCCCGGTCGGCAATCCGATTGAACTGCGCCTTGCTCAGCCGTATCAGCACGGTGTCACGCATCGCCTGAACCGACGCCGAGCGCGGCGCATCGATGAGCAGCCCGAGTTCGCCGACGACTTCGCCACGGCCCAGTTCGCGAAGCACCAAGTCGCGCTGCACCACCCGTAGGCGGCCACTGCGCACCACGTAAAGAGCATCGGATGGGTCGGCCTCGTGAAACAGGTACGAACCCGCTTGCAGCTCAATCTCATCGGTGTGGTGCCTGAGTTCGGCCATGGTGGCCGCGGGCAGTCCGGCAAACAGCGTCAATTGCCTGAGGAGGTCGCCGTCGGCCGTGGTCTGAGGCGGCCGCGCTGGCGCGGCGGCGGGCCGTGGGGTAACCGGCTGCGGCCGGGCCGGCGCACGGGCGACGCCGGACTCGGGCGCACCGGCGATGTCGGCGCCCTGTTGGGTGCGGCCCAGAAAACCGGCCAAGACCGCCACCGCGGCGAAGCACACCGCCGCCAGCGCCCAACCGTGTCGCAGCGCGTCGACGCCGGTGCCAGGAGCCGGTTTGCCGATCAGGATGACCAGCAGCGCCACGCCTATCACGGCACCGAGCTGGCGGGTGGTGCTGACCACAGCCGACGCCGTGGCGTAGCTGCCTCCCTTGGTCAGACCTGCCAACGCGGCACTGCCCAGCACCGGCAGGGTCGCGCCGACTCCGATCCCCTGCAACAGCTGGCCCGGCAGCCATTCCCGCAGAAAATCGGGTTCGGTCCCGACCCGTTGCAGGTACCACACCAGGCTGCCGGCCCAGATGATCGCGCCGGCCATGACGACCAGCCGGTGCCCGCGCTGGTCGGCGATGCGCCCCAGCACGGCCGCGACCACCGCGGCGATCAGCGCCGCCGGTGCGATCGCGAAACCCGCCTTGAGCAGCGAATAGTGCCATACATAGGTGAGGTAGAGCACGTGGGTCAGGACGTAGCAGTAGAAGCCGGCCGCCGCGACCAGGGTCAGTAGGTTGCCTGCCACAAACGAGCGGACCCGCAGGAATGCCGGGTCGATCAGCGGCGTGGGATGAGACCGCGAACTCGCGACGAATGCGACCAGGGCGACGGAGCTGGCGACAAACGACCCGATGGTTGCGATGCTGATCCAGCCCCACTCGGGGCCTTTGACCAATCCGAGGGTCATCAGGCCCAGGGCGACACCGAGCAGCATCGCACCCCGCAAGTCGGGTACCCGCCGCCGTCCCGACGCGCGACATTCGGTAAGCACACGACCGGCCACCAACACCGCGACGATGCCGAGGGGAATGTTGACCAGAAACACCAATCGCCAGCTGGATGCCTCGACCAGCATCCCGCCGACCGGCGGGCCCAAGCCGGATGCGACGGCCGCCGCCGCTCCCCACAGCCCAACCGCATGCGCACGGTGCGAGGCATCGAATCCCTCGACTACCAGAGCCAGCGAGGCCGGTACCAGCACCGCCGCGCCGATGCCCTGCAGCACCCGGAAGCCCACCAACTGTTCGACGTCACCGGCGACTGCGCATAGCCCGGATGCGATCGTGAAGAGCACCACTCCGAACACGAACATTCGTTTGCGGCCCAGCACATCGGCCAGCCGACCCGACGTGACCAGGAAGGCCGCGAAGACGATGTTGTAGCCGTTGAGGATCCAGGACAGGCTGCTGATGTCGTAGGACGGGAACGATCTCTGGATGTCGGGGAAGGCGATGTTGACGATGGTGGAGTCGAGAAACGCCAGGAATGCCCCGAACGATGCCACCAGCAGCACGGCGGTGGCCGAAGGTTGGCGGCGGCTGGTGAGCGCGCTGCGTTCCGCTGGTGCCGATAGGTGCACTCGCGCCGGTGTTCCGCCCGCGCTCGTGCGGTGACGGGGCGCCATCCTATCTGCGGTCTTGATGGTCATTGATGTTGGTGTTGTTGCCATTTTTACTTCTCTTTTTGACGATGCGAGATCGGTGCCTAAGCTAAACAAATTCACCATTGTCTCCATTCACCTCGTGTCTATCGTGAATCGGACTGGGTGGCCGGTAGTCTACGATTGACAGCGCGTAAGTAAACCCCTTTAAATCATTTTCATAATTCTTTTTCTGGTGAATTTCCGACGTCCAGATCGGCCGGTGAACAGTGCATATACGCCGCGTTTCGGCCCAGTAATAATTCATCGTAGCTGGAATTAGAATTCATCGTACTGGGAATAAAAAAGCAATATTTCGAGTGGAATTTGGGCTAGGTTGAACGTATTCTGCGCAACAACCAAATCAGGGTTGCTGCGACCACGCGGAGAACCCAGTCGCCGTAGGGGGCGTGTGATGCACGTGAACGGTTTTGGAGGCCTCGCGGCGCAGCAGGTGGCCGCATCGCCGATCTGCTGTGCGCCCCTGGACGAGCGATCCGCGATACCGGGTCCCCAGCCGCCGGTGCGACTTCTCGTGGTCGATGATGCCGACGGTGTGGAGACGCTGTTCGGGGCCCGCTTTCGCACTGAGCTGCGCTGCGACGAATATGACTTGAGCTTCTCCAACGACCCGGTTCAGGCGCTCAAGATGGTCGGGGACAGCCCCGACATCGAGGTCCTGGTCACCAATCTCAACATGCCGCAGATGAACGGACTCGACCTGCTGACGGAGGTCGCCAAACTCGGGCGCCCGCTGAAGACCATCGTGCTCACCGCCTGCAATGACCTGGCAAACATCCGAGCGGCAATGATGCGCGGCGCCTTCGACTTTCAGCTGACACCGCTGGATCTGGAAGATCTGCGGGTCACGATCTCCAAGGCGGTCACGATTGTGCGGGAACTGCAGGCCGGTGAAGCGGCACGCCAGCGCGCCGTCGAACTCGCCGACCAAAATCGCCGGGTGGAAAACATCTTCGGCCGCTATGTGAGCGAGGAGGTGAAGACGCACCTGTTGGCGTGCCCGGAAGGACACCAGAACAGCGAACGGCGCACGTTGACGATGCTGATGGCCGACATCGGAGGTTTCACCCGACTGTCGGAGATACTCTCGCCCGAACGAGCGCTGCAGGTGCTCAACGCATACCTGGAACGCGCGACCGATGTCGTCATCCGCTGGAACGGGACGATCAACGAAATCCTCGGCGATGGTCTGCTCGTCTTCTTCGGTGTGCCCAATACGGACGGCGAAGCGGCGGAGCATGCGGTAGCGGCCGCTCTGGAGCTACAGCTGGCGATGGGCGAGCTCAACGTCAGCCACCGCGAACAAGGGCTTCCCGAGCTGGGGATCGGGATCGGTGTTCACACCGGCGAGGCCGTGGTCGGCACCATTGGCTCACCGCGCCGGCAGAAGTACACGGCGATCGGCAAGAACGTCAATCTGGTAGCCCGGATCGAGTCGAATACCGTCGGCGGGCAGGTGCTGGTTTCCGAGTCGACCTATCACGAGATCTGCGCGATCGCCGACACTTGGGGCTCAACTCGAGTGCGGGTCAAGGGGCTCACCGAACCCATCACCGTGCACGACATCACCGGGCTGGCGGGCAGGTACAACCTTCGGCTTCCCAGCATCGACCGGAAGGTAACTCCGCTTGTGGTGCCCAAGCCGATCGGTATCGCGGTCATCGAGAACAAGATCATCGGCGCCGCGCATCCGGCGGAAGTGGTCGGCAGCGGCGACGGCGCGGTTCGGGTGCGCACCGGCCTGCAGGTCGCGCCGTTTTGCGACCTGGTGCTCGATGTGGCCGGCGCGCAGGTATTTGCCAAGGTCGTCGACTGCGGCGTCGATGGCGGGATTTGCGAACTGATGGCGGTGTTCACGTCGGTCTCCGACGATGTCCGCCGGGCGCTGGCAGCCCCCAGCACCGCCAACTCGCTCAGCTGAGCTGTTCTTCGCGCTGACCGTGGTGCACCCAGCTCACCAGGAACGCCGTGACCAGCAGCCATCCAATGGCAACGGCCGGAATCGCCCAGGCACGGCGGAACAACAACGCACTGTCGCACTGATCCACCAGGGCGCCACCGCCACCTTGGGTCGCCTGGGTGAGGTCTGAGGTGAAGCCCCGGCCGCAGCTGACCTTCATGCCATACAGGTCGTAGTGATCGAGATAGACCGGCAGCCATAGCGCGAACAGACCGATGATCCCCACTACAACGCCGGCGATTCCCAGGTACAACTGGCGATGACTCACAGCTTCTCCACGGCTCTCTATGTGAATGTCTGATCCTGCCGTTGGGGTCATGTCATGCACACATTCGAGAACAGCAGAACCGGCCACGACACGATCGACCCCAAGAACGACACCACCAGATCCATTCCGTGCATCTGGTGTAAATGCTCGGCGTGTGTGGTTGACCATATGACACCCAACAGCAGATATGGCGTGCCGAAGGCCAGTGCAATGCCGAGAAGTTGGCCGATGGAGAGCTGGTAGGCCAGCACTCGGCGTACGTTCTCCAACACGCTTGGTCCCTCCGGCGATAGGTCCAGGAAACCGCCTGCGGCCCCCGGGTGGGGAATTATGTTAATGGAGATTCCGCAACCGCGATAGGTCGTTGGAGGGTTTGGCCGGGACGGATTCGGGTTATGGTGAGGTGATGTCCGCTGCCAGCGTCTCGCCCGGCGCGGCCGCAGACGGTATTCGCCGGCGGCCCAAGGACCGCAAGGCGCAGATCGCCCGTGCGGCAGCTGAGTCGTTCAGCGCGCAGGGCTATCACGCGGTGAGCATGGAGACCATCGCGGCGAAGGTCGGCGTCTCGGCGCCGGCGCTGTACCGGCACTACGCCGGCAAGTACGAGCTGTTCCGCGGTGCCGTGCTGGCGCTGAGTCAACAACTGGTCGACTGCACGCAACTGGATGACTCCGACGATCCGGCGCAGCTGCTGGACCGGTTGATCGCGTCGCTGATCGAGGTGACGCTGGACAACCGCCTGTCCGGCGGCTTGTACCGCTGGCAGTCCCGGTATCTGCGGGCCGAGGATCAGGCCGCGGTGGCCGATGTGCTCAAGGTTGTCAACCGCAGAATCCAAAAGCCGCTCACGGTGATTCGTCCGTCATTGCGGCCCGCCCAGCGGTGGATGCTGTCGGCGGGCGTGCTGAGCGTGATCGGCAGCATTGTCGATCATCCGGCGCGGCTGGCGGCCGACGAGATCCGGGCATTGCTGGGCGAGGCGGCGTCGGCGATTGTCTGCGCCGAGCTTCCGGAGCCAGGAGACGTCGCGGTGCGCAGAGCCAGTTGGCGGATCTTCGCCGAGGATGCCAGCGTCTATGAAACGTTGCTGCACGCCTCGATGGTCTTGTTCAAAGACCGTGGCTACGCCCAGACCAGCATGGCGCAGATCGCGTCGGCGGCGGGGGTGCCGGTGTCGGGGATCTATCGGTATTTCTCCGGAAAGTGCGAGATCTTGGCGACCGGACTGCGCCGGGCGGCCGATCGGGTGTCCGGCCAGCTCTCGCCGATCGTGGGCGCGCTCACCGAACCGCGCCAGGCTTTGACGCTGCTGATCGACGCCTATGTGGCGACATCGTTCGCCAACCCGGAACTGGCGGCCGTCTACTACACCGAGCGGGCCAACCTGACACCTGCTGACCAGATGCTGCTGCACAATATTCAGCTGTCGACCATCGATTCGTGGGTGCGGCTGCTGACTTCGGTGCGCCCGTCGCTGTCGGCGACGCGGGCGCGCTTCCTGGTGCATGCCGCCATGGCGTTGGTGGTCGACTTGGGCCGGATGGTTGACCCGCAAGACTCGGCGGGACAGTCCGCCTACGTGCAAGCATGTGTGCGGGAGCTGATGGAGCTCACCTTGTTTGGCCCTACGCCGGCCCAAGCAGACGCAGCGCCGCCGCCACCGCCAGGCCGGCGACGTCGAGGGTCTTCGAACCCAGGTCATGTCGCGCGCCGGTGATCTCGACGATCTCGGTAGGTGCGGCGATCAGCGCCGCGGCGGCGCGGACCTCGGCGGGCGTGCCGAACGGATCCGACGTGCCGTGGGCGAAGACGGTGGGCACGGTGATGTCCGGCAGGTGTTCGGTGCGGGCCCGCTCCGGCTTGCCGGGCGGATGGACGGGGTAGGAGAACAGCGTCAGCACATCCACCGGGGCCTGTGCGGCGGCCACCACCATGGATGTCTGCCGACCGCCATAGGAGTGCCCGCCGGCGATCAACGGGCCCTCGGCCAGGCCGCGGCACAACTCGATCGCTTCGGCGATGCCGGCCCGGTCGGTGGCCGCTGACCCCGATGGCGGCCCCTTGGGGCGCCGGCGTCGGTAGGGCAGGTTGTATCTGACCGCAAGCCAGCCGCGTTGTGCCCATTCATCACAAAACTGTTGCAGCAGTAGTGAATCCCGGTTTCCTCCGGCGCCGTGGGTGAGTACGACTATGCCGTTCGGTGGTTGGCCGGGGCCGGTCACGGGTTCGTGTGCGATGCCGGCGATCTGATCGAGGTTCATGACAGCCTGAACAGGGGTGAGACCGGGCCATGGCCGCGGCCCAGCGGATAGGCGGCGCGAATGCATTCGGTCACCCACTTTTTGGCAAAGCTGACCGCGTCGGGCACGGTGAACCCGTGTGCCAGTGCGCACGCGGTCGCGGCCGCCAGGGTGTCGCCACCGCCGTGGTCGTTGCCGGTGGCCACTCGCGGCGCGTCGAACTCGAAGAAGTCGGTGCCGTCAAAGAGCAGGTCGCAACTGCGCGTCGAGGATCGCAGGTGTCCGCCCTTGACCAGTACCCACTGCGGGCCCAGCCCGTGCAAGGCCCGCGCGGCCGCGTGCTGCGACTGGGTGTCGATCACGTCGATACCGACCAGCAGGCGCACCTCATCGAGGTTCGGTGTCACCAAGGTGGCCAGCGGAAAGAGTTGTTCCCGCAGCGATTCCAGCCCGGACGCGGCCAACAGCGCGTCGCCGTGCATGGATGCGCAGACCGGGTCCACGACGAGCGGAACCGCCACTTCGAGCTGACGCCAAGTGGCCGCGACCGCATCGATGATGCGGGGCGAGGCCAGCATCCCGGTCTTGGCTGCCTGGATGCCGATATCCTCGACCACCGCGGTGATCTGGCCGGCCACCACGTCCTCGGGTGTTTCGTGAAAACCTTTGACGCCCAACGTGTTCTGCACGGTCACCGCGGTCACCGCAACACAGGCGTGGACGCCCAGCAGTGCCATGGTCCGCATGTCGGCCTGGATGCCGGCACCGCCACCGGAATCAGAGCCGGCGATTGTCAGCGCGCGCAACGGCGTCGCCCCGGGCGGCGCCAACGGCAACCAACTCACTGGGTGATCGGCAGGTACACCCGGTTGCCGTGGTCGGCGAACTCGGCTGACTTCTCAGCCATCCCCGCTTCCAGGGCCGCCTCAATGGCTTCCTCACTGTCCAGCCCGTGCTTGGCCGCGTAGTCGCGGACATCCTGGGTGATGCGCATGGAGCAGAACTTCGGCCCGCACATCGAGCAGAAGTGGGCGGTCTTGGCGGGCTCGGCCGGCAGTGTCTCGTCGTGGTACTCGCGCGCGGTGTCGGGATCCAGCGACAGTGCGAACTGATCGTTCCACCGGAACTCGAAACGCGCCTGCGACAAGGCGTTGTCGCGCTCCTGCGCATGCGGGTGGCACTTGGCCAGGTCGCCGGCGTGCGCGGCGATCTTGTAGGCGATGACCCCGTCCTTGACGTCTTTGCGGTCGGGCAGTCCGAGGTGTTCCTTGGGAGTGACGTAGCAGAGCATCGCGGTGCCGGCCTGCGCGATGATCGCCGCGCCGATCGCCGACGTGATGTGGTCGTATGCCGGGGCGATATCGGTGGCCAGCGGGCCCAGCGTGTAGAAGGGAGCCTCCTCGCACAGCTCTTCTTCCAGCCGCACGTTCTCGACGATCTTGTGCATCGGAACATGCCCGGGCCCCTCGATCATCACCTGCACCCCATGGGCTTTGGCGATCTTGGTCAGCTCGCCCAGGGTGCGCAACTCGGCGAACTGCGCGGCGTCGTTGGCATCGGCGATGGAGCCCGGCCGCAGCCCGTCACCAAGCGAGAAGGTCACGTCGTAGCGCGCGAGAATGTCGCAGAGTTCCTCGAAATTGGTGTACAGGAACGATTCCCGGTGGTGTGCCAGGCACCATGCCGCCATGATCGACCCGCCGCGCGAAACAATGCCGGTGACCCGCTTGGCGGTCAGCGGCACGTAGCGCAGCAGCACCCCGGCGTGCACGGTCATGTAGTCCACACCCTGCTCGCACTGCTCGATCACGGTGTCGCGGTAGAGCTCCCAGGTCAACTCGGTCGGGTCGCCCTTGACCTTCTCCAGCGCCTGATAGATGGGCACCGTGCCAACCGGCACCGGCGAGTTGCGCAGGATCCATTCCCGCGTCTCGTGAATGTTCTTGCCGGTGGACAGGTCCATGATGGTGTCGGCCCCCCAGCGGGTGGCCCACACCATCTTGTCGACCTCCTCGGCGATCGAGGACGTCACCGCGGAGTTGCCGATGTTCGCGTTGACTTTCACCGCGAAGGCTTTGCCGATCACCATCGGCTCACTCTCGGGGTGGTTGTGGTTGGCCGGGATCACCGCACGGCCGAGGGCCACCTCGTCGCGCACCAGCTCGGCGGACATGCCCTCACGGGCGGCGATGAAGGCCATCTCGGCGGTGATTTCGCCGGCGCGGGCGCGCTGCAACTGGGTGCCACGGTCGCGGATCAGCCCCGGCCGGGCCGGCAGGCCGACGGCAAGGTCGATCACGGCATTCGGGTCCGTGTACGGCCCGGAGGTGTCGTACAAGTCGAAGTCGGCGCCGGTGGACAGGTGCACCCGCCGCAACGGGACGCGCAGCGTAACCCCGTCGGGGCCGGCCACCTCGCGATAGGCCTTGCTGCTGCCCGCGATGGGGCCAGTCGTGATGGACGGCTCAACAGTAACGGTCATTGTCATCTCCCTGTCATCTCCCTACGCCGGCATTACCCGGTCAGGTTCCTACGGTCGACGGCCTCCTGCCGTCCTCTCAGCGCAGTTGGTGTGCGCTCCCGCGTGCGTTAATTGGGTCGGCCTCCACGCTAGCGCAGTGCGGCGCCGGTGTGCAGGTGCGTCTCGGATCGTGGTGGCTGCCAGGCGGGTCGGGTGCGATGATTTCAGACGTGCAGCAGACCGCCCACACCGGCGAGGAACACCCTGACCGCGGTACGTCGCCGTTTGCCACCCCGATATCGGGGGCGGTCGATAACCATCTGAGCATCGGCAGTTTCCGTTTCTGGTTCATCGGCCAGCGCTGGGATTGGTCCGACGAGGTGGCCAGGATGCACGGATATGAGCCCGGCGCCGTGGTGCCGACGACGAAACTGTTGTTGTCGCATAAGCATCCCGACGACCGTGCCCACATCCAGGACTTGCTCGACTATGCGTTGCGGTCGGGGGAGTCGTTTTCCGGTCGCCATCGCTTTGTCGACACGGCGGGCGTGGTGCACGACGCAATCGTGGTGGCTGACCGCATGGTGAACGAATCCGGCGTGGTCCAGGGAACATCCGGCTATTACATCGACCTCACCAACACCTTCGACGAAACGCGTCAGGAGGTGCTCGACGAGGCGCTGCCCGACCTGTTCGAGAACCGCGCCGCGATCGAGCAAGCCAAAGGTGTGCTGATGGCCGTCTACCGGGTCAGCGCCGAGCAGGCCTTCCGGGTGCTGCAGTGGCGGTCGCAGGAGACAAACACCAAGCTCCGTGCGCTGGCCAAACAAGTGGTCGCCGAAGTCGCGTCCTTGCCGCCGGTGTCGGCGTTGGTCCAAAGCCAGTTCGACCACTTGCTCTTAACAGTGCACGAGCGTATTCCCGCCGAGTCCGCGAGCTGATCGTCGCGGGTTGCGGCCCGCGCGGTGGGGATCGGGTTAGGCTCTAGCTAATCCTGGACGGTGCAGACGGTGGATCGGGCTCCACGTCTCGGCCGCCTAACGTTTGACACATTCGCGGGCGGTGAAGGCCATGGACCTGCTGGCGGTCGAGCATGAGGTTCGCCAAGACACCGTCGTGCTGCGGGCCAAGGGTGATGTCGATTCGAGCACCGTCGAGCAGCTCGTCGTCCATCTGGCGGCTGCCATGCAATTGGCGGCGACCCACCCTGCGCGCCTGGTCGTCATCGATGTGCGGCCGGTGACCTTCTTCGGCAGCGCGGGATTGAACGCGGTGCTGGAGTGTCATGAACAGGGGAAGGCGGCGGGCACATCGGTGCGGCTGGTGGCCGACCACGGGCAGGTGCTTGCGCCGATCCAAGTTACCGAGCTGGATCGCATCTTCGAGATTTACCCGACGCTGGCCGGGGCATTGCGGCCCGGCAAACCCGGTGAGCACGACCCCGAGGATGTCGAGCGGCCACGATGAACGCCAACGCTGCGGCCCCGGGGACGCCCAACGGGCAACCGTTGCCCGAGGACCTGCAGGCCGCGGTCGCCCTGGGCGGCGAGATGGGGCGCCGCTTCGCCGAGTTCGACTGGGCACACCATCGGTTGGGCCCGCCCGGGGACTGGGCACCCGAAGTGCGTGCGGCGGTGGCGATGACCCTGACTTCGCGGTTTCCCATCGTGTTGTGGCTGAGCCCGACCGACCTGTTCCTGATGTACAACGACGCCTATGCCCAGATCTTGGGCGACAAGCACCCGGCGGCGCTGGGCAGTGCCGGAAAGGTGGTGTGGCCCGAGATTTGGACGGCGATCGGGCCGATGCTCGCCGGCGTCGTTGCGACCGGCAAGGCCACCTGGTCGACCGATCTGATGCTGCTGTTGATGACGGCAGGCGTTCCGCAAGAGCGCTACTTCACCTTCACCTACAGCCCGATCATCAGTGGCGGGGCCGTCCCGGCCATCTTCTGTGCGGTCATCGAAACGACGCAACGGGTGTTGAGCGATCGGCGTCTGCATCTGCTCAATGCGGTGGCGTCGGCCGTGCTGGAGACCCACACCATCGATGACGCGATCGGTGCGGCCGTCACCGCGTGTGCCGCGCAGCCCGCGGACCTTCCGTTCATCGCGGTGTATGTGGCCGCCGATGGTGCCGATGCCGGCGCCGGCCAGCATCGGATCACGCTTCGGGGAGCCACGCCGTCGGTGTTGCCCGTCTTGCCCCAGCTGCTCGCCGAGCTGACGGACTGGGACATGGCTTCGCGGTCACGGGAGTCGGCGCATGTGGTCGGTGAGCTTGCCCGGGTGATTCCCGGCATCTGCGAGGTTTTCACCGACGACTGCCCGACCCAGGCGCTGGTGTTGCCGTTGAGTGAGGGCTCGACCCCCGGGGCGGTGGTGATCGGCATCAGCCCGCGGCGCCCATTGGATGCGCTGTATCGCGGTTTCTGCCAGCTGCTCGTCGATCAGCTGTCGGCGGCGCTGGCATCGGTGGTCTCCTACGAACGGCAACGGCAGCGAGCCGATGCGCTAGCGGAGCTCGATCGCGCCAAGACCGCGTTTTTGACCAACGTCAGCCACGAGTTCCGCACTCCGCTAACCCTGTTGCTCGGTCCGGTCGAGGATGCGCTCGCCGACGGCGGCGGCGACACCGTCTTGGCCGATCGGCTCGATACCGCACGACGCAATGCGCGGCGTCTGCAACGGATGGTCGACTCGCTGCTCGCGTTCTCGCGGATCGAAGCCGGTCGCGCAACCGCGCGGCTCGTGTGCACCGACGTGGGCACGCTGACGTCGCATATCGCGTCGTCGTTCACCGAACTCTGCGCCCGCGCCGGGCTCGACCTTGCGCTGGACTGCGCTCCAGCGCTGGCCGATGTCGATCCGGGCATGTGGGAAACCATCGTGCTCAATCTGCTGTCCAACGCGGTCAAATACACAATGAAAGGATCGATCGTCGTCGAGGTGCGCAGCGAGGCCGCGCACTGCCGATTCGTGGTGCGTGACACCGGAACCGGGATTGCGCCGGCCGACCTGCAGCGTCTGTTCGAGCGGTTCTATCGCGCCGAGAATGCCGGCGGCCGCAGTGCCGAGGGCAGCGGGATCGGGCTGTCCCTGGTACGCGGTCTGGTTGAGCTGCAACGCGGAACCGTGCACATCGACAGCGAACCGGGGCGCGGCACCGCGGTGACCATCCGGCTGCCGCGGTCGCCGACCGGCGCGGCCGCCGATCAGTCGCCGGCCGCCTTGCTCGATGAGACCAACCCGTACGTGGAGGAGGCCAGCCAGTGGTTGGTCTCATCGCCCGCGCAGGTACAGGCGGCACCGGAACAGCCCCGCCAGCTGGTGCTGATCGCCGACGACAACGCGGACATGCGGGCCCATCTGCATCGAGTGCTATCGCCGCATTGGGAGACCGTTCTGGTCGCCGATGGTGAGTCCGCGCTCAACGCAACCCGCAGCCTGCACCCCGACCTGGTGGTGACCGATGTGATGATGCCCGGTCTGGACGGTTTCGAGTTCATCGCCGCCATCCGCGCGGATCCGGTGCTGGCGGCCACGCCAGTCCTGATGCTGTCGGCCAGGGCCGGAGCGGAGGCCGTCAGCAACGGCTTCGCCGGTGGCGCCGACGATTATCTGTTGAAGCCCTTCCGTTCCCAAGAGCTGGTGGAGCGGGTGACCTCGCGGCTGGCCGCCGTTGCCCGCGAGCGCACCCGTCAGGGACTCGCCGCCAGGCTCATGCAGCTCGACGCCGCCCTACAGGCCACCGACTCGGTGGCCGGAATCCTCGCGGCCGTCCTGCACTACCGCCTGGCGTCGGGTGACGCGGCCGCGGCGGCAATCGGAGTTGTCGACGGGGACTATGTCCGGTTCGAATATGCCGGCGCAATCCCCGCGGAATTGCGCGATCGCTACCACGTGGCCAGGCTGGACAGCCCGCTGGTGGGAACCGACGTCATTCACCGCGGAGAGCCGATGCTGATCACCGACACGCTGGACCTGCCCCCGCGCTATCAGCACGCGGTGCAGGACACCGCCGAAATTGTTCGGGCCTGTGTCGCCCAACCGTTGCGCAACGCCGACGGACGTGTGATCGGGGTGCTGACCCTGCTGTGGCCCACGCCACGCCAATTCGACGCGTCCGAACTCGAGATGTTCACCCGGACCGCCGAGATTACCCAGATCGCACTGGATCGGGTGCGCGTCATGACCCGCGAACATCGCATTGCCGTCGACTTCCAGGAGCACCTCCTGGACCTGGACCGGGGATCGACCAGCGCGGTGGTATCGGCGGTGTACCAACCGGCCGGCGAAGCGATGCGCGTGGGCGGTGACTGGTATTCGGTGACGCCGCTGCGGCATCCGGGCAGGATCGCGATATCCGTTGGTGACGTCGTCGGTCACGGCCTGGCAGCGGCCATCGTGATGAGCAGACTTCGTGCCGCCGTGGCCGTCTCCGCGCTGAACACCGCCGAACCCGCCGATGTTCTGGGAGCGCTGGACAAATATGCGGCAACCGTTCCCGGCGCCAGCTGCGCCACGGTCGCCTACGCCCTGATCGACACCACACCGGCGGGTGCCGGCGCCATGAGCTACATCTGCGCGGGACATCCGTATCCGTTGGTGGTCTCCCCAAATGCCGGCCCGGTCTTCCTCAAGTCGGGACGGCGTCCGCCGGTGGCCACCCGTGGGACCGACTCGGCCGACGTCACCGCGCGTGCGGACCTGCCCGCGGGAAGTTTGATCATCTTCTATACCGACGGGTTGATGGAGCGGGCGGGGGAGACTCTCGACGACGGCTTTGCCCGGCTGGCGGATGCGGCGGCGGACTGCTCCGCCATGCCGGTGGCGGCGGTGTGCGCCGAACTCCTGCACCGGATGTGCCCGGCCGAGGGCTACCGCGATGATGTCGTGGTGCTGGCGCTGCGTCCCAGCCATGCCGGTCCGCGCAGCTTCGCCACCGTGTTGACCGCCGTCCCGGCCGAGATCCCGGTGGCGCGCCGGCGGATGGCGCAGTGGCTGACCGCGATCGGGGTCGACCTCGTGCGCAAGGGTGCCATCCTGCTCGCGACGGGCGAGGCGGTCACCAATGCGATCGAGCACGGCAGCGGCTGTGACGCCGGCAAGACGGTGTCCGTCGAGGCATTCCTGGATCAGGATGCGATTGCGGTCACCGTCAGTGACCAGGGCCGGTGGACCGGAGACTCGTCGGCCAGCCTGCGCAGCCAGCGGCGCGGGCGCGGTCTCACCCTGATGAGCGGGCTCGCGAACCAGGTCGAAACCGTCCGTACCCCGCAGGGCACACGAGTCGTGTTGCAGTTCGACGCCGCCACCGTGGACTGATCGTGGACTGGCCGTGAACTGGCCGTGAACTAGCTAGGCCTCCTCCATCGCCTCGCCGAGCTCCTCGAGGAGCCGGTTGTGGTGATTGCTCGCCATGACGTGACCGGCGGCGATGACCACCGCTACCGGCCATTCGATCAGTTCGAGTGCGGCCAGTGCGGCCAGACCGCCGTAGTAGGCCAGCTGCTCAGGCCGGGGGACCTCAACCTGGCCGACGAATGGCAGATTCACCACGAAAGTCTCGCCTTCCCTGATTTTCTTCACGGCATCGCGCTGTGAAACCGCTCTGCGCGCCTGCTTTTCCACCATCATTTGCCTTTCAGTAACGAAGGGTTTGCCGCCGAGCAGGGTCGTGCGGTCACCGTCTGAAGTATGTCGAGGACCGACGCCCTGGCCGATCCGCTAGTTTCGTCGTTTGCTGCGGTGCTGACTGTGCCGTTGCGGGAGATTTATGCGCTGTTGTGGCGCGTCGGGCTCGTGGAGATCGTCCAGCGGGAGCCGTCGCGGGTTCGGGTGTCGGTGACGTGCTCGTGTTGGGTGCAGGAGGGGCTGGAGGATCCGGCTGCTGAGCACGACCATCCAGAACACGGTCCACAACGGCCATCGCGGCGGTCGCAGCAGCGGCGGCTCCCAGGGCCTGCGCCCACCCGACTGGGTCGAGCGGGGTACAACCGAGCAGTTGGCTGACGATAGGAATACTGATCAGGGTACCCATCGCGGCCAGTGAGCCCAGCGCGGTGAGAACCACCAGCCAGTCGTGTGAGTCCAGCAGGGTTTGACCCAGCTGCGCGCTCACCAGGGCGACCAATCCCACCGTGGATGCCCGACGCGGCAATCCGGTCACCCCGGCCATCATCCAGGCGGCGGCGGTGGCGGCCGCAGCGGTGGTGGTTCCGCGGACGCCGACCGCTCGCCACAGCGCCTGCTGATCCGGTCCGCGCGCGTTGGGGTCGGTCTGGCCGCGCGGCTTGCTGACCGCCAGCGCCGCGGCGGGCAGCGCATCGGTGAGCATGTTCACCAGCAGCAGTTGCCGGGTGTTCAACGGCGAGGTTCCCGTGATGGCGCTGCCGATGATGGCGAATGCCACTTCACCGGCGTTGCCGCCCAACAACACTGAAACGGCCGCCTGCACCCGCTGCCACAGTTCACGCCCTTCCAGGATCGATGGGAGCAGTGATTCGATGCGACCGTCGAGCAACACCATGTCGGCGGCCACGCTGGCGGGGTCACTGCCATGCGCGACGACACCGATGCCCACGGTGGCCGCCCTGATCGCGGCGGCGTCGTTGGAGCCGTCGCCGACCATCGCGCACACCCGTCCGACGCGCTCTAGCGTCTGCACGATCTGCACCTTGTTCTCGGGTGTCATCCGGGCAAAGATCACGCGCTCGGCGACCGCACGCTCCTGGTCCATGCGCGACAGGGCATCCCACTGCGCGCCGCTGATGATCTGTTTGGCGCTCACCCGCAGGCCCAGCTCTTCGGCGATGGCCGCGGCGGTGATGGGGTGATCACCGGTGATCAGCCGCACGTCCAGTCCGTGTCCGCTCAACTCGGCGAGCAGACCCGCTGCCGTGGGGCGCGGCGTGTCGGACAGCCCTAGAAAGCCCACCAGGGACAAGCCGTCGTGGCAGAAGTCAGCGATGGCGTCCGGGTCGTCGAGAACGGTCCGAGCCTGCTGTGGGCTCAGCTCGCGCCGCGCCACCGCGATCACCCGCAGCCCGTCGGCGGCCAGTTCAGCGACCTGGCGGTCAATGCTCGGGCCGTTGGCTCCGCAGGCGGCCAACACCACCTCGGGGGCGCCTTTGATGCTCAGTTCGGTGTCTGACACCGAGGCGGAAAACGACCTGCCGGAGCGGAACGGCAGGTGAGCGTCGGACCGGTCGAGTTCGGCGGCCAATTCCGGTGGTGCCGCTGCCACGATCGCGACATCGGTGGCGTGTACCTGCGGTCCACCGTTGGTGGCCGGCGCGGCATGGACCGCGCAGCGCAGCACATCGTGATCCGAAAAGCCGGGGCCGGGATGTACTTGCGCCACGCGCAGCCGGTTCTCGCTGAGCGTTCCGGTCTTGTCGAAGCAAACCATGTCGACGCGACCGAGCGCCTCCACCGATCGCGGGATGCGGACCAGGGCGCCGAAGTGGGTGAGCCGGCGCGCCGAGGCTTGTTGCGCCAAAGTCGCCACCAGCGGCATGCCTTCGGGCACCGCGGCCACGGTGACGGCAATGCCGCTGGCCACCGCTTGGCGCAGGCCTTGGCGACGCAGCAGACCGAGTCCGGTGACCACGGCGCCGCCGGTCATGCTGACCGGCCAGGCCCGGTTGGTGAGCTGGCTGAGCTGGTGTTGCAGACCGACGTTGGACAGGTCGCCGGACACCAGGTCGGCGGCCCGCCGCTCCTGGGTGTCCGCCCCGACCGCGGTCACCACCGCAACTGCGGTCCCGGCTACCACGGTGGTGCCGGCATAGAGCATGCAGCTACGGTCCGCCAGATCGGCTCCGGGTGTGGGCTCGACCTGTTTGGTCACCGACAGCGATTCGCCGGTGAGCGCGGACTCGTCGACTTCGACATCGGTTTCGTCGATCACCCGGGCGTCGGCGGGAACCACCTCGTGGGTCCGGACCTCGATAACGTCGCCGGGCCGCAGTTGTTCGGCGACGACGTCGACGTAGCCAGGCTGTCCGTCCTGGCCGGTGACCACCTTTCGCGCGGGCGGAATTTGCAGCGCCAGTAGGCGGTTGAGCCGGCTCTCGGCGCGGAGTCGCTGCGTTGCGGCCAGTATCGAGTTACCGGTCAGCACTGACCCCACCATTACCGCGTCAACGGGTGAGCCCAATACCGCGCTCGCCGTTGCTCCCAGAGCCAGCATCGGTGTCAATGGGTCGGAAAGTTCTGCGCGGACCGCGCCGAGGAACTGTCCGATCGCCTGCATGGGCTCGGTGCCGAGTTGTGTACCACGCTTTGCCGCGTGCGCGCCGCTGCTGAGGGCGCGGGTCGCCAACGTCGAATGGGGTGCGCCCGGTTGAGGCGAGGTGCCGGTTGGCGGCAACAGTTTCTGGACCTGCTCAACGGACATGGCATGCCATTCGTGGAACGCGGCGGGTCGAGGCGGGCGCGCGCCGACAACCTTTCGCGCCAGCAGATACCCCGACAGCAGTCCGGCGCCCGCGCCGGTGGTCACCGGTCCCGGGCCGAGTCCGCGAACGCCCGGCACCATCAGCAGGGCGCCCAAAGCCGATGCACCACCGGATATTTCGATACCCCGCCGGCGCGCCGCCTTGGCGGCCGGAATCGCATGCATGATCCGCCAGGCGCCACCAAGATCGGGCAGCAGCACATCGGCGTACCAGGGTGGGACGGCGTCGGCGGTCTGCGGCAGTACACCAAGTGCCACGTCGGCCAACGAAATGGCCCGGCTCCGCGACGACAACAGCGCAACGGTGCGCCCCGCCTGCCTGAGTGCGACCACCGCGTCGGTCAGGGCGTCATCGATGGATCCGTGTCGCAGCGGCCGGATGTCGTCGAATGCCGGCCGCAGCTCGCCCAGCGAGTCGTCATCGACCGACACCAGATCCGCTCCGGTGCGATGCGCCTCGGCGACCACGGCCGAGGCGAGCGGATCATGCGCGGGTAAAAAGAGCGCTTCGGCTTCGAAAACCCCGGTGCTACCCGGATTTTCCGGGACCGCATGCCACCCCGGGCTCAGATCGCCGCGCTCCAGCAGCAACTGGGCCCGGTTCCACGCCGCCGACAGTTGGTCCTCATCCGCGCCGCGAATCCGGGCGACCCGTAGCTTGGCGGTGCACAGCACTCGCGGGTCGATGACGACCGCGTCGACCTCGTCGAGGCGGCGCAGGCAATCCGGCCGCATGGGCAAGACCCCGTGCCGCTGTGCCAGACCCTGACCAAGCGCAGCGGCAAACGCCTCCGGGGTCGTTCGGCTGGCCTTCGGGGTCGCCACCAGCGCGGCGGTCGCCGCCATGTCCATGTTGCGGGTGGCCAGCCCGACCAGCCCCGCGCTGATCGTCTGAATGTGCGCAAAGCGATCGGCATTTCGTTCGGCGGCACGCGCCGGTGCCGGCCGGGGCGCGGTGTAGGGCGCGCTGGTCGCCGGTTGCTCCGCGTACCGGGCCAACTCCGGTTCATGGTGCTGCCAGGCCAGTGCCCCCGCCCGGGCTTCGGCGGCTTTGAGGGTCTGCATCGCCAGCCCCACCGACAACGATGCCGGTGCCTGGGTGAGCGTTTCTGCCGCGGCTACGGCCAATGTCATGACCGTGTCCGTCGCCGGCCCGCCGATGCGGTCCTCGAGCAGGCTGCGCAGCCGGGGCTGGTAGTCGACCGCCACCACGCCGGCCAGCAAGGCGATTGGCACCCGCGGCCAGCGCAGCGCCCGGCCGGTGAGTGCCAGCCCGAGCCCGGCGGCGTTGGTGGCGACGGTCACGGCCCGGTTCACCAGTACCACGCTGTCGCCCGGCAGACTGATCGCGGGCGTTGCCCGGCAATTTTCTTGCGTTGCACGATAACGCTTTTCGGTGTCTTCGACTAGGCGGCACAGCTGCGGCAACGAGGTAGCCGCATCGATGTCCACGACAACCCGCGATAGCGGATAGTTGATCCGAACTGACGCGATGCCCGGGTGGGTGCGCATGGCCTCGCGCACCATGCGTGCGAGTTCATCGTCGGGTGTGTCATTGAGGCCCCGAACCTCGATCCAGGCGCGGCCCGCACCGCGCCAGCAGTGCCGGGTGAGTGTCTCGGGGGACAGCTCACCGGAGAGCGCCTTGGCGCCCTCGCGTAGCGGCGCGGCACCGAACTCCAAACACGCCCTGGTTACCGAACCGGTCGTCCTGCCCAGGGTTGCGGCGACGGCTGCGGTGGCCATCACCGACGCGGTGGCCATCGCGCTGGTTGCCTGGATGCCCGTGGCGAGCGCGCGCAGCGGCAAAGCCCCTTTTATGGATGTAGCAATGCTCAATGGGTGCTCAGCGCCGCCATCAATTGGTGCTGCGCAGTTCGGCGGCGCCCGCTCGACGGCCGGTTGACTTCTTGGCCGCGGTCTTGGCCGGCGCCTTTTGCGGGGCGGCCTTGGCCGGCTCCTCCTGGTCGGGTACCGGCGCGAGTTTCGCCTTTGCCGCGGGTGCGGAGGCCTCGGGCTGCTGACTCATCCGGCGCAACAGCAGCGCGCTGCCGCCGACGGCGAGCAGGATCGGCCATTCCGCGATGCCCGCGACGCCCAGCGCGCCCATGGCCAAGGCGGCGGCCGGTGTCGACTTGCTGCCGGTGCTGAGCCCGCGCTGGATGCCTTCGGCGGCTCCCTTGACGCCACCGACGACGCCGCTGACCGCCGCGCCGCCCACCGCACCCGCGGCCGCCGTGGTCGCCGTCGCGGCCCGATTCACCGTTTGACCAACGTTGCGGACTGCTCCGCCGACGACTCCCATAATTGCTCCCTGACTTCTCACCGATCTATCGTTGCGTCCCACGCTGCACAGCATCGACAGCGCTGTCTTCAGCATGCATCTATTAGAAGCCTGCCACGTTACAAACGCGCAGACAACGAACATTGTTAGGGAGTGTCCAGCGGCTACGCGGCTGGGCCGGGGCGCAGGTCGACGAAAACCGGTGCGTGGTCGCTGGGGGCTTTGCCTTTGCGCTCGCCCCGAACGATCTGCGCGTCGACCACGCGGCCGGCCAATGCCGGCGAGCCCAGGATGAAATCGATGCGCATTCCCTGCTTTTTGGGGAACCGCAGCTGCGCGTAGTCCCAGTAGGTGTAGACACCCGGACCAGGGGTGAAGGGCCGTACCAGATCGGTGAACTGTGCATCGACAATGGCGTTGAACGCCTTGCGTTCTGGCTCGGAGACGTGGGTAGCCCCGGTGAAGAACTCGGTGCTCCAGACGTCCTCATCGGTGGGGGCGATGTTGAAGTCGCCGGCCAGCGCTATCGGCGCGCCGGGATCGTATTTCAGCCAACATTGGGCCGTATCCCGCAGCGCAGCAAGCCAATCCAACTTGTACGTGTAGTGCGGATCCTCCAGCGTGCGGCCGTTCGGCACGTACAGGCTCCACACCCGAACGCCGCCACAGGTTGCGCCCACCGCGCGAGCTTCGGCGGCCGCGGCGACCTCTGGCCTGCGGCTCCAGGCGGGCTGGCCATCGAAGCCGATCTGGACGTCGTCGATGCCGACGCGTGAAGCGATGGCCACGCCGTTCCATTGATTGAAACCAACATGGGCGACCTCGTAGCCGAGTTCGAACAGCGGCAGGGTCGGAAACTGGGTGTCCGAACACTTGGTCTCTTGAATGGCCAAGACATCGACGTCGGCGCGCTCCAGCCAGTCCAGGACGCGGGGTAGGCGGGTGCGAATGGAGTTCACGTTCCAGGTGGCAAGCCGCAGGGTGCCATCGGGCATGGCTAGAGGCTAGCGGGTGTCCGCAGATAGCGACGACGATGGTGCAGCCGCAACCCCAGCGACTCGGCCCAGCCGGGCGTGGCGGTGCCGGGCACGCAGGTGTAGCCACGGGTCGCACCTCGGCCGGCGCCCCAGGCCAGCAACGTCGTGTAGAGCAGGGCGGCCGGACCGGTCGGGGACTGGTCATCGATGGTGCAGGCGGCCGACACCCCAACCCAGCGGGTGCCGTCCGGTGCGTCGGTTACCGCCGCGCGTGCGACCACCGCTTGCGGGCCGGAACCGAATGCAAGCTCGCCGTCGATGACCGCGGTGAGGGCATGCCCGGCGATCTCGCGGTCGCAGTGGCCTCGCCACACATCGTCGGGCCGGGGCGACACCGTGATCGACGGGTCGGCTTGGCGGGCCGCGACCTCGCCGACCAGGACACGTTCGGTGTGCTCACCGGTCAGGCCGGCCGGATCCGGCATGAGCCGGTCGGGAATGGCCAGCCGAGGCGTGCGGCCGCGCTGCGTGTACCAGTCGAGGATCGCGGGTATCGCGTCGGGGCGGGCCGAAATATCCAGCGGGACCGCCGAATTAGCGCATAGCGGGGCTCCGTGGCAGGCGCGTAGCAGCCAGCCGTCCAGCCAGCTCCGGTCGGTGCCGGGCCACGCCGCGGCCGCCGCATGTTCCAGGGCCCTGATATCGGCGGTGCGGATGGGCGCATCGGTGAGCACCCGCAGTGCCACCACGTCGGCCGGCGCGAACTCGGCGATCGCTCCGGTCTTCGTTTGCACGCGCACCGTCGGGGCAATCGTGAGCAGATGTCCCACCGCATCGGTCAGCGGCGGGACGGACCCGGCGGGTCGGCGGTAGCGAATCGTGACTCGCGTTCCGAGGTCCGGCCATGGCGCCGTCATCAGTGACCGAACGGATCGGGCCCCTCGCCCGGCAACCACGACAGGCCGGGAACCCCCCAGCCGTGTGACTTGACCGCACGCTTTGCGCTGCGGGCATGCCGGCCGATGAGGCAGTCCAGGTATAGATAGCCGTCCAGGTGCCCGGTTTCGTGCTGCAGCATACGCGCGAACAGGCCGGAGCCTTCGAGCTCGACGGGGTTCCCCTCGGCATCGAGCCCGGTAACGCGGGCCCAGGTGGCGCGGCCGGTAGGAAACGACTCGCCGGGAACCGACAGGCACCCTTCGTCGTCGTTGTCCGGGTCGGGCATGTTCTCGGGAATCTCGGACGTCTCGAGCACCGGGTTGATGACCACGCCCCGGCGGTGCGCGGCTTTTCCGCGATCGTCGGCACAGTCATAGACAAACAACCGCAGGCCGTATCCGATCTGGTTGGCGGCCAAGCCGACGCCGTGCGCGGCATCCATGGTCTCGTACATGGTGGCGATCAACTCGGGCAGATCGGCAGGTAGCGAACCGTCGGCTCCGACCGGGACGGGAGAAGTCGGAGTGTGCAGGACTGGATCGCCCACGATCCGAATAGGAACCACTGCCATGGTCGGCTAGCTTATGCGGGGCGACTGGGCCCGGTGACGACGCCCGCCGCTCGGCGGCGGAGGAGTCGGGTGGTTGGGCGCGACGCCGGGTCGGAGGCAATCCGCCCAATCTGCCGACTCGCGGGTCGCGGTTACGGGGCAACAGTTCCCGGCGTGGTTGAATACGTCGGAACATGCCCCTTTGTAGGTCAAGTCATTCGAGCAAATAAAGCAAATAAGCATTCGCCGGAAGGGTCCAGGGGAAGCGATATGGACGGCGCTATGGCGCGGGCAAATCGAGCGGGGGACGACTCTGAAATCGCCGACGGTTTGACCCGTCGGGAACATGACATCCTGGCGTTCGAACGCCAGTGGTGGAAGTTCGCGGGTGTCAAGGAAGACGCCATCAAGGAGTTGTTCTCGATGTCGGCGACGCGCTACTACCAGGTGCTCAATGCGCTGGTTGATCGGCCGGAGGCGCTGGCGGCGGATCCGATGCTGGTGAAGCGGTTGCGCCGGCTGCGGGCCAGTCGTCAGAAGGCGCGCGCCGCCCGGCGGCTCGGCTTCGAGGTGACCTGACACCGGTCCCGGTTTTGTCCGTGCTTTTTCAAGTTCTGGGCGTCTCCTGGCTACAGTGGGCTCGATGAACGAGCGCGTACCCGACTCTTCGGGGCTTCCTCTGCGGGCCATGGTGATGGTGCTGCTGTTCCTGGGCGTCATCTTCTTGCTGCTGGGTTGGCAGGCCCTGGACTCGTCCGGGAAGGCGGTGGATGACTCATCGTCGCTAACCACGATGCCGACGTCGTCCAGCGCCACGAAGTCGCCGACCTCGACGAGTGCCAAACCCGCTGCCCCCCAGGCGGAGGTGCGGGTCTACAACGTCTCTGGTCTCGAGGGTGTCGCTGGGCGCACCGCCGACCAACTCAAAGAGGCCGGCTTCAATGTGACTGAGGTCACCAATCTTTCGGTATCGGACGTGCCGGTCACCACCGTCTATTTCGGCGATGCCGAAGGCGAACAGGCCACCGCCGAAGCGGTGGGTGAGAAGCTGGGCGCGCCCGTCGAACGGCGGATAGCCGAAATTTCCGACCAGCCCCCCGGCGTCATTGTCCTGGTCACGGAGTGAGCCGGCGCGACACCAGCCCGGGTCGTTTCGGCCCGCTCGATGACTCGAGGGTCGCCAGGTTAGGCTCTCGCTATGCCTAAGCCAGCCGGTCATCGCAATGTCGCAGTTGTCACCATGTCCGCTCTGTCCGCGACCGCTTGTGTCGCGTTGTTGAGCGGGTGTTCGTCGCCTCAACATGCGTCGACGGTTCCGGGCACCACACCCTCGGTGTGGACCGGTTCACCCGCGCCGGCCGGCACCAACGAGCACCGCGAGGGGGCGTCCGAATCGGAGGGTCTGGCGACTCAGCTGCGGGCACCGGATGGCACCGAGGTTGCCACGGCCAAGTTCGATTTCGCGGACGGATTTGCCACCGTCACCATCGTGACTACCGGCACCGGCTACCTGGCCCCTGGCTTTCATGGAGTGCACATCCACAAGGTGGGCAAGTGCGAGGCCAATTCGGCCGGTCCGACCGGCGGCCCGGTGGGTGACTTTCTGTCTGCGGGAGGACACTTGCAGGTGTCCGGGCGCCCCGTACCCGGGCAGTCCAGTGGTGACCTGACGTCGCTGCAGGTGCGTAGTGACGGCAGCGGGACGCTGGTGACCACGACCGATGCATTCACCATGGATGACCTGACGAGCGGGCAGAAAACCGCGATCATCATTCACGCCGGCGCCGACAACTTCGCCAACATTCCGGCCGATCGCTATAGCCAGACCAACGGGACCGCGGGTCCCGATCAGACCACGCTCGCCACCGGTGATGCCGGTAAGCGGGTGGCGTGCGGTGTCATCGGCTCCGGCTAGCTCGTCGGCGGGTCGGACCGCAAACCGGATAGATTTCGCGCGTTCGCCGCGGCCGACCGTAGGAGTGGAGTGGGAGTTCGCCCTGGTCGACGCCGAGACCCGGGATCTGAGCAATGAAGCCACCGCGGTCATCGCCGAGATCGGCGAAAACCCCCGGGTGCACAAGGAGCTGCTGCGCAACACCGTCGAGGTGGTCAGCGGTGTGTGCGGCTCTGCCGGCGAGGCGATCGAGGACCTGCGCACCACCCTGGGCCCGGCCCGCCGGATCGTGCATGCCCGTGGCATGGAGCTGTTCTGTGCGGGCACCCATCCGTTCGCGCAATGGTCCACCCAGAAGCTCACCGACGCACCGCGTTACGCCGAGCTGATCAAGCGCACCCAGTGGTGGGGCCGCCAGATGCTGATCTGGGGCGTCCATGTCCACGTCGGCGTCTCCTCGGCGAACAAGGTGATGCCGATCATCTCTGCGCTGCTCAACTACTACCCCCACCTGTTGGCGTTGTCCGCCTCCTCGCCCTGGTGGGGCGGCGAAGACACCGGTTACGCCAGCAACCGGGCGATGATGTTTCAACAGTTGCCTACCGCCGGGCTGCCGTTCCAGTTCCAGACCTGGTCGGAGTTCGAAGGCTTCGTGTATGACCAGAAGAAAACCGGCATCATCGACCACATCAACGAAATACGTTGGGATATAAGGCCTTCGCCGCACCTGGGCACCATCGAGCTGCGGATTTGTGACGGCGTTTCCAATCTGCGCGAACTCGGTGCGCTGGTGGCCTTGATGCATTGTCTCGTGGTGGACCTGGATCGCGGGCTTGACGCCGGCGAGACGCTGCCGACGATGCCGCCCTGGCACGTCCAGGAGAACAAGTGGCGCGCGGCGCGCTACGGCCTGGACGCGGTGATCATCTTGGACGCCGAAAGCAACGAACGGCTGGTCACCGACGACCTCGACGATGTGCTGACGCGGTTGGAGCCGGTTGCGCGGTCGTTGAGTTGCGCGGACGAGCTGGCCGCGGTCGCAGAGATCCCGCGAGTCGGCGCCTCTTACCAGCGCCAGCGGCGGGTGGCCGAGGAACACGACGGAGACTTGCGGGCGGTGGTCGACGCACTGATCGCCGAGCTGGATATCTGAGGTGCCGGGCACGCCGTCGGATGGACTCGCGCGGTAGTTCGACCACGACGGTCGCCACCGCAATGCGGTCGGGGCACGACCGGATCCGGGCTGCCGCCGGATTTAGGGGCGCAGTCGCGCGATGAAAACCTGTGCTGCCGCCTCTGCCCGCTGTGGGTCACCGGCGATGATGGCCTCGACCAGATCGGTGTGTTCGCGCTCGTATGAGGTGCATGTCCCCACCGGGCCCGCTTCCACCGCCCGATGGATGGTTGGCAACAGCAGGTCATAGAACTGTAGATATATCTCGTTGTGGCTGGCCGCGACGATGGCGCGGTGCAACGCCGTGTCGGCCGAAGTCATCTCGGTACGTTCTTTGTCGTTCGCCGGCTCTCGGCTCCACAGTTCGTTGCGCCGGGCGAGCAGGACCCGAAGGTCCTCGATATCGGCGGCATCACGCCGGCGCGCGGACAGGACGGCGGCGGTGACCTCTACCGCCTCGCGCAGTTCCCAGAGATCACGTTCGCGGGCGGCCGCGAAATATTCGGCGAGGGCGCTGCCTTGTTCTACGTCGGCAATGACGTAGGTGCCCGACCCTTGTCGTCGTTCGAGTATCCCCACGTGTACCAGGGCCTGCACGGCTTCGCGCACCGTGTTGCGGGCGGTTCCGGTCATCTCGCAGAGTTCGGGTTCGGTGGGAATGCGATCACCGACTCTCCAGCGCCCTGACGTGATCTCATCGCGCAGCTGATCGCTTACCTGGGCGATGAGTGTCCGTCGGCGCACTGTCTGCATGCCACCAGCATAGGCAGTTTGCCCAATACGTCCATTCATTCTGTGATTCCTACCGTTGTCCAACACTGGATTGGGGGAATTCCGATGACTGCTGTGGCGGCACCGGCGATCCACGACCCAACCGCCAGCCGGTCGTTGTTTGCCAGCAGGGTGACGGTCTTGCTGGCGATCGCACTGTCCGCCTTCACCATGCGGTCCGCCGTCACCTCGATGGCGCCCCTGCTGGCGAGGGTCGCAGACACGATGGGCTTCGGCGGTACCGTCATCGGCGTCTTCGGGATGCTCCCCACCGCCATGTTCGCCTTGGCCGGGTTCGCCGCGCCCCTGAGCCGCCGGTTCGGCCCGGAACGTCTGGCGCTGCTCAGTGTCTTGGCCACAGCGGCGGGGACTGCCGGCCGCTCGATGGCGTCCGACACGTCCGAGCTGATGGCGTTCACCACGCTTGCCCTCGTCGGCATGGGCATCGCAAACATTGTGATCCCGCCGCTGGTCAAGAAGTACTTCAACGATCGCGTCGCCTTGATGAGCGCGGTCTACCTCGCCTGCCTGCAGCTGGGCACCATCATGCCGGCCGTGGCCGCGGTGCCACTGGCCGAGTCCTATGGATGGCGGGCCTCGCTCGCAATCTGGGCGCTGATTCCCGCGGTTGCGGTTCTACCGTGGATACTCGTCCTCGTCCGCCGTGGCACCAATGGCACCGATCGCGCTGCCCGGACGGGAAAACGATCGGGCCGATCTGGCGCTCGCCGATCTCCTGGGGCCTGACCTTCATGTTCAGCATGACGTCGCTGATCACCTATGCGATGTTTGCCTGGCTTCCCGTGATCGTGACATCTGCCGGAGGCAGCGAAGCGCTCGGAGGCGCCATGGTTGCGACGTTCTCCGGCGTCGGGTTCCTTGCAACGCTGGTGACACCCAGGCTGTGCGCTAGGGCTGCCAACCCGTTCCCCATTGTCGCCGCTTCTGCGTTGTGTTTTCTCGTCGGTTTCGCGGGATTGCTGTGGGCTCCGCTGACCGCACCCATCGTCTGGGCGATATTTCTCGGGCTCGGCCCAAGCACCTTCCCGGCCGCAATCACCCTCATCAATCTGCGGTCGCGCACCGAAACCGGTTCCGCGGCGCTGTCCGGTTTCACCCAGGGCATGGGCTATTTGTTGGCCAGCCCAGGACCACTGATCTTCGGAATCCTTTACAACGCCACTGGACGGTGGGAACTGTCGTTTGGATTTCTCCTGGTCCCGCTGATCGCACTGCTGGCCGGTGGGTATCATGCCTGCAAGCCCCGCTATCTGGAAGACACGTTGACCCCTTCCCGGAAGTCGGGGTCGGACGCTGTCGAGGACGTTGTCGAGGGAGAACTGCTGCCGGAGTGTTCGACGAGCTGCTCGTGACCGCGCGACCGGCCGGTGAGCCGGGCCTTGGTGATCACACCGCCTTGCGCGATACGCTGCGTTTCTGCACAGCGCTGCGATCGTGGTGTGGACCGCGACTGTTGTCTGGCAGGTGTGGCAGACCCGGATTGAGGGGGCATGGTGGCCGTTCCGAAGCCCTTCGAATCACCGATGTTTCCGCTGGAGGCGGCGATGCTGCCCGGCCAGGATCTGCCATTGCGCATCTTTGAGCCTCGCTACAGCGCGCTGGTGCGACACTGCCTCGATACTGGTGATCCGTTCGGTGTGGTCCTGATCGCCGGTGGGCGCGAGGTGGGTGGCGGTGAGTCGCGATACGACGTCGGGACGCTGGCCCGGATCACCGAATACGTCGACGAGGACGCGGGTCGTTATCAGTTGTTGTGCCGCACTGGGGAACGGATTCGGGTGTGCGACTGGCTCCCGGACGAGCCCTATCCGCGCGCGACGGTACAGATCTGGCCAGATGAGCCGGGCGCAGCGGTGAGTGCGGCCCAGTTTCGCGCCACCGAAGACCGGGTGATGGCGTTGTTCGAAAGGATCGCCACCGCCCGTGGCATCGAGTTGCCGGATCGCGATGTGGTGTTCGACTACCAGTCCGACGACATCGCCGCTGACGCGGGAACGTTGTTGTACGAGTTGGCGTCTCGGGTTCCGATGGGCCCGGCCGACGGCTACGCGGTGTTGTCGGCGCCGTCGGCCGGTGAACGGCTGGCCGCGCTCGCCGAGGCGGTGGATTCGGTCGAGGCGATGGTCGATTTCCAGCTGTCCGACTAGGGCGTGTCTGCTTAATGTGAATGGTGTTTTGGCTGATGCTGTTTGGGTGATGCGGACGCATGCGATTTCTGATGATTTGTGGTCGCTGATCGTGGCGGTGTTGCCTGCGGGGCGGCGGCGTGGCCGGCCGTGGAACGATCATCGACGTACTCTGGAGGGCATTATCTGGCGTTACCGTACGGGATCTCCGTGGTGTGACCTGCCCGAGCACTTCGGTCCCTGGCAATCGGTGGCCGAGAGGCATCTACGCTGGTCGGTCGATGGCATCTACGCGCGGATCTTCGCGGCGATCGCCTCTGACCTCGACGCCGAGGACGCCGACCTGGGCGCACTGTTGTCGGTCGATTCGACCAGTGTGCGCGCCCACCAACACGCAGCCGGAGCGCGCTCCGGGCGCCGCACAGGGGGATCTGTCGAATTACAAGAAATATCTCGATGAGCCCGATGACCACGCCATTGGGCGTTCCCGCGGCGGGCTGACTACCAAGATCCACGCCTTGACCGACCAGCTGTGCAGTCCGGTCACCCTGGCACTGTCGGCCGGTCAAGCCGGTGATAATCCGATGCTTTGGCCATTGCTGGCCGCCCGGTGCAGCAACTCATACGCCCCGTTTCGCCTGCTGGCGGACAAGGCGTACTCCCATGACTCGACGCGGGCACAGCTGCGCCGGCTCAAGATCGCCCATACCATCCCCGAGCGCAGCGACCAGATCACCCGCCGCAAAGCCAAAGGCCGCAACGGAGGACGGCCTCCGGGGTTCTCAGGCCGAATCTACAAGCACCGTAACACCGTCGAGCGAAGCTTCAACCGGCTCAAACACTGGCGCGCGGTCGCCACCTGCTACGACAAATACGCCCTGACCTACCTCGGCGGTGTCACCCTGGCCGCCATCATCACCTACCACCGCGTCCGCAATTAGCAGACAGGACCTAGTCCGGCTCAGAGCTCTTCGCCGAACGCGCGCAACGCATCCACCTGCAGCGGATCCAATGACGGGCGGACGGTCTGGCACGCGGCGGCGAGGTCCGCGGCGGTGACGTCGGCCGCGTCGATGGAACGGCGCATCGCGGTCAGAGCCGCCTCGCGCAGCAATGCCACGCAGTCGGCGGCGCTGTAGCCGTCGAGACCCGCGGCCACCTCGTCCAGGTCGACGTCGGCGCTGAGCGGGATGGATTTGCCTGCGGTGCGCAGGATTTCGAGGCGCGCCTCGGCATCGGGCGGCTCGACGAACACCAGCCGTTCCAGCCGGCCCGGGCGCAGCAGCGCCGGATCGATCAGATCGGGGCGGTTGGTCGCCCCCAGCACCACCACGTCACGCAGCGGCTCGATGCCGTCGAGCTCGGTCAGCAGGGCGGCGACCACCCGATCCCCAACACCCGAATCGAAGCTTTGCCCGCGTCGGGGCGCCAGGGCATCCACCTCGTCGAGAAACACCAACGACGGCGCCGAATCGCGGGCCCGACGAAAAAGCTCACGGACGGCTTTCTCCGAGGAGCCAACCCATTTGTCCATCAGCTCGGAGCCCTTGACCGCGTGCACGCTCAACTGCCCGGTGCTGGCCAATGCCCGGACCACGAAGGTCTTGCCGCACCCGGGTGGGCCGTAGAGCAGTACCCCCCGCGGCGGCTCCACCCCAAACCGGGCGAACGTGTCCGGATGCTGCAAGGGCCACAGCACCGCCTCGGTCAGGGCCTGCTTGGCCTGGGCCATGTCCCCGACATCGTCGAGGGTGATGCTTCCCACCGCGACCTCCGAGCTCGCCGAGCGCGACAGGGGGCGGATGACGGTCAGCGCGCCAAGCAGGTCTTCCTGGTTGAGCTCTGGTGGCTGGCCATCGGTACTAGCTCGCGAAGCGGCCCGCAGCGCCGCCTCGCGCAGCAGCGCGGCCAGGTCGGCAACTACGAACCCCGGTGTGCGGCTGGCTATTTCGTCAATATCCAAGTCGCCGGTAGGTACGTGCCGCAGCAGGGCTTCCAGCAGGGCTTTGCGGGTGGCCGCGTCGGGCAGCGGCAACCCCAATTCCCGGTCGCACAGGTCGGGCGCGCGTAACCGGGCGTCGAGCTGGTCGGGCGCGGCGGTAGTGGCGATCAGCACCACGCCATCGGTGGCGACCGCGGTGCGCAGCTCGCCGAGGATCAGCGCGGCTACCGGTTCCGCGGTGGCCGGCGGCAGCGCGTCCACGTCGGTGATCAACAGCACCCCGCCGCCGTCGCGAACCGTCGCGACGGCTGAGGCCACGGCCTTGAGCCGATTTTCCGGGGCCAGCGCACCAACCTCGGGACCGTCGAGTTCGACCAGCCGGCGTCCGGCACACACCGCACGCACCAGCGTCACCTTGCCGACTCCGGCCGGACCGGACACCAGCACGCCCAGGTTGGTGCCCGCACCCAAAGACTGCAGTAGGTGAGGTTCATCGAGGGCGAGCTTGAGCCATTCGGTGAGCTTGGCCGCCTGCGGCTGGGCACCCTTGAGCTCCTCGACCTGGATCTCCGGGGTGGCCACGCTGAACCGCTCGGCCTGGGATGACTGCGCGGTGTGGGGTACCCCGGTGCCCCAGGTGACCAACGTGTTCGGCTGCACACTGACCGGCGTATCGGGATCGACGCCGGTGACGGTCAACAGCTCCGATGTCCAGCTGATGCCGACCGCCGACGCCAACGCCTGGCTGGCGGCCGAAGTCGAGGTGCCCGGGCCCAGGTCGCGGGGCAACAGCGACACCGCGTCGCCGACGGTCATCACCTTGCCCAGCAGCGCCTGGCGCAAGGTGATCGGCGAAAGCGATTGGGTGGCAAGCGACGAGCCGCTCAGCGTCACGGTCCGTGCACCGTAGACGGTGACCGAGTTGACCAGCACCGCAGTGCCTTCGCGTAGTCCGGCGTTGGACAGGGTCACGTCGTCCAGCAATATGGTGCCGACCGGGACCTGGTCATCAGCCATGCCGGCCACCGCCGCGGTCGTTCGGGACCCGGTCAACGAAACCGCATCCCACTCCCGGATCCCGAGGGCGGCAATGGCGCTCGGGTGCAACCGCACCACGCCTCGACGTGAGTCCACCGCCGACGTGTTCAGCCGGGCGGTCAGCGTCAGCTGTGGAGCCCCATAGGGGCTGGTCACAACCGCCCGCCCGGCTTGCGCAGCCCCAGCCGCGCCACCGAACGGCGCGCCACCGACCGGCGATGCGGCTGCGCTCTGCGAATCGCGCGCCGCGCGGCGCGTCGTTGCTTGGGCTTGTCGCCCCACACCTCGGGATGCTCGGCCAGCCAGCGCTTGCTGCGCACCGCGAACGGAATGTGACACACGTAGGCGATGATGATCACCCAGATCAAGATGTAGGGAGCCAGCACCGCGGCGGCCGCCATGATGGCCAGCACCGCCAGCAGCACCGCGGCCAGGTTGGGCGGCACCGCCACGGCATGCATCTTCTTCATGGGGATCCCGCTGACCATCAGCATCGAAGTGCCGGTGATCCAGAACGCCAGGAACCACACCGAGGTCCACCAGCCCTCACCGAACTGCATCTTCAAGGCCAGCAGACCGATCATGGAAACCGCGCCCGCCGGTGCGGGCATTCCGACGAAGAATTCGTGTGCGTACGCGGGCTGGGTGCCGTCATCCAGCAGCGCGTTGAAGCGCGCCAGCCGAAGCACGACGCACACCGCGTAGAGCAGCACCACAACCCAACCGACCTGCCACTTCGACAGCATCGTGACATAGAGCACCAGCGCGGGCGTCACGCCGAAATTCACCGCATCGGCCAGGGAGTCGATTTCAGCGCCCATGCGCGACTGGGCGTCCAGAATGCGGGCCACCCGGCCGTCGAGTCCGTCCAGAATGGCCGCCGCCGCGATCAGCGCCATCGCCGGCACCGGCTGGTGTTCGAGGGCGAATTTGATCGAGGTCAGCCCGGCACAGATGGACAGCACCGTCATTGCGCTGGGCAAGATCTGCAGGTTTACCGCGCGCCTGCTCCGAGGCTTGGTCGTCATGGCAGGTCAGCCAATATGGTCTCGCCGGCAATCGTGCGCTGGCCAACTCTGACCACCGGCTCGGTGCCCGGTGGCAGGTAGGTATCCAGCCGAGAGCCGAAATGGATCAGGCCGTAAGTGTCGCCGATCGCCAATTTGTCTCCGACGTGTGCGTCGCACACGATGCGGCGCGCTACCAGCCCGGCAACCTGCACCGCGACCACTTCAGCACCGTTGGCGGTGCGGATGCGCACGCTGTTGCGTTCGTTGTCGTCGCTCGCCGCGGGCAGGTCGGCCGACCCGAAGCGGCCGGGCCGGTGCTGGACGGCGACGACCTCGCCGCTGACCGGGGCCCGCTGCACGTGGGCGTCGAATACCGACAAGAAGATGCTGACCCTGGGGAGCGGCGCGTCGCCCATGCTGAGTTCGGCCGGTGGTGCCGCGGTGTCGATCACGCAGATCACGCCGTCGGCGGGTGCCACGATGGCGCCGGCCCGGCTCGGTGGTACCCGGGGCGGGTGACGGAAGAAGCCGGCGCAGGCGCCGGCGGCCAGCAGCCCCGTCCGGCGCGCCCAGCGGTGCCGGTATCCGACACCGGCCACGGCTAGGCCCGCAGCGATGAAGGGGCGCCCGGCCGGGTGTATCGGCGGGATGGTGGATCGCACCAACGCCAGCAGATGCTGCGGGCTCAGAGTCGGTTCCGCGGAGGATGAGTCGGAACGGCGGGGACGTCGTGCCACGCGGCCATCTTACGGAGCGCCGTGGCGGTCAGTGTACGGACGGCGCCCCGATGTGCCTGAGCACACCGGGGCGCCGTCAACAACGTCATGCGCCGTCGTGCCCGTTCTCGCCGATCAGTGTCCCGCCAGTGCCGCCCGTTCCGGCGGTGCCCGGTGGCAAACCAAGACCGAGAATGCCTCCATTGCCGCCTGTGCCGACCAGCTGGGCGTCGCCGCCCTTGCCGCCGTCACCACCCGGCGCAGCCCCGAGGCCGATCCCGCCCGCGCCGCCGTTGCCGCCGTCTCCGATCAGGGCGCCGGTGCCGCCGTTGCCGCCGTCTCCGGAAGTGATACCGCCAAAGCCTCCGTCGCCGCCGGTCCCGCCGTCGCCAAGGAGCCCGCGAGCCCTGCCGCCGTCGCCGCCGGTCCCGCCGGTGCCGCCACCTGCGCCGTTTCCGCCTGCCCCGCCGGACCCGCTGAGCCCGCCGCCGTCGCCTACGGTTCCGCCGTTCCCGCCGACTGCCGCGCCGACCGCGCCGGTCCCGCCGGCCCCGCCGTTGCCGAAGAGCATGGCGGCGTTGCCGCCGGATCCGCCGGCCGCACCGGCAGCGACCGTGCCGCCGCCTCCTGCGCCGCCGTCGCCATAGACCACGCCGGCGTTGCCGCCGGCCCCGCCGACACCACCGCCGCCTCCGCCGCCGCCGACGCCGATCCCGCCGGCCCCTCCGGTACCGGAGAGGGCGCCAGCCGAGCCGCCGGCTCCGCCGGCCCCGCCGGTGTCGAGGCCGATCGCGCCGGCTCCGCCAGCACCGCCGGCGCCGAAGAGAGTGGCGGCGCCGCCCCCGGTGCCGCCGGCGCCACCGACAGTCTGGCCGGCTCCGCCGGCCCCGCCGGCGCCACCGGTGCCGGAGAACACGCCGGCGTTGCCGCCGGCTCCGCCGGCCCCGCCTTCGGTGCCTGCGGGAGCGATGCCACCGGCGCCGCCGGCCCCGCCGTTGCCGGAGAACGCCCCGGCGGCACCGCCGTCGCCGCCGGCTCCACCGGCCCCGGTCCCGCCGGCGCCGCCGTTGCCGGACAGCAGGCTTGCCCCGCCGGCTCCGCCGGCCCCGCCATTCGCCAGGCTGAACCCGCCGGTGCCGCCATTACCGCCGGCCCCGAATAGACCTGCCATGCCGCCCGTGCCCCCGGCCCCACCGAGAACGGCCCCGATTCCGCCGGTGCCACCGACCCCTGCGCCGCCCGACAGCAGCCCCGCGGCCCCACCGTCGCCGCCGGCCCCACCCGCAGTGGCCAGGCCGCCGTTGCCGCCGGTCCCGCCGTCGCCGAATAGGCCGGCGGCGTTGCCGCCGTCGCCGCCGACACCGCTGACGGTGCCCACGGCGCCGTTGCCGCCCGCTCCGCCGGATCCGGCGAGCCCGCCACCGGTGCCTCCGCGGCCGCCATCGCCGCCGGCGGCAGGGCCCGCAGCGCCGTGGCCGCCGGTCCCGCCGGAGCCGAAGAGCGTTGCGGCATCCCCGCCGTCGCCCCCTTGCCGCCGGCAGCAGCGCCGCCGATGGCGCCGGCCCCGCCGGCCCCACCTGCACCGCCGGCGCTGGTCGCGACTCCGCCGGTGCCGCCGGCCCCGCCGTCGCCGTGGAACAGGCCGGCGTTGCCGCCGGCCCCACCGGCCCCGCCGCTGCTGCCGGGAATGTTGCCGCCGGCCCCGCCGGCCCCGCCGACGCCGCCGTCGCCGTAGAGGGTGCCGGCGTCGCCGCCCTGCCCGCCCGCGCCCCCGGCAGTCGCTCCGCCGCCGCCGAGCCCGCCCGCGCCACCGTTGCCGAACAGCAGACTGGCCCCGCCGGCCCCGCCGGCACCGCCGACCGCGCTGTTGGCTAGTCCGCCGGCCCCGCCGGCGCCGAACAGCCCGAGGCCGCCCGCACCGCCGGTGCCACCGCTGGCGCCCACCCCACCGATGCCGCCGGCCCCGCCCGCGCTGAATAGCCCACCGGTTCCGCCTTGGCCGCCGGCTCCGCCGGCGCCGCCCGCTCCGAGCCCACCCGAGCCTCCCGCGCCGGCCGTGCCGGCCAGCAGCCCGGCGGCGCCACCGGCCCCGCCGGCCCCGCCGGTGACGCCGCTCGCGCCCGATCCGCCGGCCCCGCCATTGCCGATCAGTATTCCGCCGTCGCCACCGCTCGCGCCGGTTCCCGCGGCCCCGTTGGCTCCATTGCCGATCAACGGGCGATTCAGCAACGCCTGGGTGGGGGCGTTCACCAAGTTGAGCAGATTTTGCGACGCCGCCTCGGCGCTCGCGTATGAGCTCGCGCCGGTGGTCAAGGCCTGCACGAATTGATCATGAAATAGTGCCGCTTGTGAGCTGACCGCCTGGAAAGCTTGGCCGTGCGCGCCGAAAAGCGCTGCGATCTGCATTGATATCTCATCGGCGGCGGCGGATATCACCGCGGTCGTCGGGGCGGCCGCCGCATAGCTGGCCTGGCCGATGGTGTTGCCAATGCCGGCCCAATCCGTTGCGGCCGCGCTCAATAAATCTGGTGTCGCTATCACATAAGACATGCGTATCCCGTCCGTTTCCCTGGCTTTTGGCGATTAAGCAGCAGTCGAACGGATCGTATTTGTTTCGCATTCTTGATCACTCTGGAGATCTGCAAAGATTTATCAAAACGGTCTATTTAGTAAGCTAAATATAAAGCCTTTTTACAAAGGCGGGTTTACGCCAGATCCATAAATGTAATTGACGAGACAATATCGTCTCATTTTTGCGTTCGGTATCTCATTTTCTGGGGATAGTCGATCCGCGGGCTCCCGGCCTGGATCCGGGGTGCGATCAGTCGGGCATTGGACCGATATCGGGCGCGGTCGCCGCGGTTTAGGTCAAATCCCAGACTTGCACCTGGGTTCCGGCGGACACCTCCACGTCATCCTGCGGAATCTCCAGCAAGGCGTTGGCCGAGGCCAGCCAGCGCAAGTGGTGCGAGGCCGGCGGCCCGTAGCTGGTGACCTGTCCGGTGCCGATGTCGAGGATCGCGCGCCGGAACTGCCGCTTGCCGCGCGGTGAGGTGACCGTCTCGGTCAGTACCGCGGTCCGCTGTGGTCGCCGCGGATCCGGCAGACCCATGGCCAGGCGCAGCGCGGGACGGATGAACACCTCAAAGGACACCAGCGCGCTGACCGGGTTGCCGGGCAGGGTCACGATCGGCGTGCCGACCACCAGGCCGACGCCCTGGGGCATTCCCGGTTGCATCGCCACCTTGACGAACTCGACGCCCTGATCGCCTTCGCGGCCGAAGGCGTCTTTGACAACCTCATAGGCTCCGGCACTGACCCCCCCGCTGGTGATGATCAGGTCCGCGGCACCCGCGTGTCGGTCGAGAATCGCGACGAACTGCGCGACATCGTCCCCAGCGGTGTCGGTGGCCACCACGACCGCACCGGCGTCGCGGGCCGCGGCAGCCAGCATGACCGCGTTGGACTCGTAGATCTGTCCGGGTTGCAGTGGCGTGCCCGGCGGTACCAGCTCCGTGCCGGTGGAGACCACCAGCACGCGCTGGCGGGGGATCACGCTCAGCTCGGCCAGCCCCAGCGCGGCGGCCAAGCCCAGCGCTGCCGGTGTCACCAGCTGGCCGGCTTGCAGGACGGTGGTACCGGCGGCGACATCTTCACCCGCGCGCCGGACGTGCTTGCCCGCGACAGCGGGCTGGCTGATCTGTACCGTTTCGAGGCCCCCGTCGGTGGCTTCCACCGGCACGATCGCCGTCGCGCCGGTGGGTACCGGCGCCCCGGTCATGATCCGGTGCGCCGTCCCAGGGTGCAGCCTCAGTTGGTCGACGCGCCCCGCCGGAATGTCCTCGGCCACTGGCAACACCACCGGGTGCTGCGCACTCGCGCCCACGGTGTCCTCGGCCCGCACCGCGTAGCCGTCCATCGCGGAGTTGTCGAACACCGGTAGCGGCAGCGGGGCGACCACGTCGTCGGCGAGCACCAGGCCCTGCGCTTGCTGCAATGGGACCTTGGCGACGGGACGGGCCCGGACCATGTTGGTGACGACCCGCTGATGCTCCTCGACCGACCGCATGCGGCCATTATCGGCCCGCTAGACCGGGAAGCTGACCCCGGTGAGCTCCTCGGAGACCGTCCAAAGCCGACGTTGCAGGTCCTCGTCGTGAGATTGAGCGCTGGACTGGACGATTTTCGGGTGGCCGCGCTGCTCGGCGAAACCGTCCGGACCGTAGTACTGGCCGCTGGCCACCGAGGGATCGGTGGCGGCGCGCAGCGTCGGCAGAGCACCCATCTGCGCGTTCTGGAACAGCGCCGGGCCGAGAATGTTGGCTAGCGGAACCAACATCCGTGGCAGGTTTCGGGCCAGTTCGGTATTGGAGCCGCTGGGGTGGGCCGCGACGGCGATCGTCGCGGCCTGGGAGTCCGCCGCGAGCCTGCGCTGCAGCTCGTAGGTGAACAGCAGGTTGGCCAGCTTGGACTGTCCATATGCCGCGACTCGGTTGTAGCTGCGTTCCCACTGCAGATCGTCGAAGTGGATCGCGGCCCGAATGCGGTGGCCCAGGCTGCTGACCGTGATCACCCGCGAGCCGGGTACCGGCAGCAAGTGATCCAGCAACAACCCGGTCAGCGCGAAGTGGCCCAGGTGGTTGGTGCCGAACTGCATCTCGAAGCCGTCCTTGGTCACCTGCTTCGGTGTCCACATCACGCCGGCGTTGTTGATCAGCAGGTCGATGCGTGGGTAGGCCGAACGCAGTGCATCGGCGGCGCTGCGCACCGAGTCCAGCGAGCTCAGGTCCAGGGCCTGCAACGTGACGTCGGCCTGGGGCTTGGCCGCAACGATTTCTGCCACGGCGGCATTGCCCTTCTCCGGGTTGCGTACCGCCAGCACGACGTGCGCGCCGCGGCCGGCCAACGCCTCGGCCGTGTGGTAGCCGAGCCCGGTATTGGCGCCGGTGACCACCACCACCCGGCCGCTTTGATCCGGGATGTCGGAGGACGACCAATGACTCTTGGCTTTCCCGTTAGCACTCATGGCCAGAACATACTCACTTCCGGCCCGGGCGGCCCCGGCGCCAGAACTATTGGACCCAGAAGTTGTCGTGCGCGACGAAGAACTCCCGGCGTTGGTCGTCGGTCATGTCGGCCAGGCCCGGGAACCCCTCGAAGTAGTCCTCGCGCGGGGCGCCGGGGGCGAACAGGATCAGGATCGATGCCGGCTGGTCGGACTCGTTGCGAAAGCCGTGCACTCCGCCGGGCGGTACATAGAGGTAATCGCCGGCGGATGCGTCGACCCAGTCTCGCCCGTCGTGCATGCGCATCGACCCGGACAGGACGAAGAAGGACTCCGACATCGTCTTGTGGAAATGCGGACCCGGCCCACCTCCGGCCGGGGCGATATCGACGCGGTAGAGCCCAAAATCGCCATCGGTGGTTTTCTGGGTGGCCAGGTAGTGGTACTTGGTGCCGCCCAACTCCAGGTTGGGAGGTTCGTCCCGACGTTTCAGCCGAGCACTGACCTCTCCCTTGTCGCCGGTGTAGCGCGCTGGAGGATAGGGCGGGTAGGCAGGCATGACGAGCGACATCACCCCAGTGTGGCCCAACGCTTCACGCGACAGGCCGTTGTTCGGGCCGAGCGCCCGCCCGCCGCGGCGCGCGCCGTAACGTCGGCGGGTGGGGGCGTCCTTGCACTCGACATAGGCGAGTGCTAAAAATGACGTTGGCACTCGCGACCCGCGAGTGCTAGGTCGGGACGGTGAGAACGGGCCTGGTCGTGATCTGCGACCTGGCTTCGGTCGTCCGTCGCGGGCACTGCGCCCGGCCAGCGTAAGTAACGGGGTTGCCATTACCCGGTGACCCCCGTTTCATTCCCAATCCGGAGGAATCACTTCGCAATGGCCAAGACAATTGCGTACGACGAAGAGGCCCGTCGCGGCCTCGAGCGGGGCCTCAACGCCCTCGCCGACGCGGTAAAGGTGACGTTGGGCCCCAAGGGTCGCAACGTCGTCCTGGAGAAGAAGTGGGGTGCCCCCACGATCACCAACGATGGTGTGTCCATCGCCAAGGAGATCGAGCTGGAGGACCCGTACGAGAAGATCGGCGCTGAGCTGGTCAAGGAAGTTGCCAAGAAGACCGACGACGTGGCCGGTGACGGCACGACGACGGCCACCGTGCTGGCCCAGGCGCTGGTCAAGGAAGGCCTGCGCAACGTTGCGGCCGGTGCCAACCCGCTCGGTCTGAAGCGCGGCATCGAGAAGGCAGTCGAGAAGGTCACCGAGACCTTGCTCAAGTCGGCTAAAGAGGTCGAGACCAAGGAGCAGATCGCGGCGACCGCAGCCATCTCCGCCGGCGACCAGTCGATCGGCGACCTGATCGCCGAGGCGATGGACAAGGTGGGCAACGAGGGCGTCATCACCGTCGAGGAGTCCAACACCTTCGGCCTGCAGCTCGAGCTCACCGAGGGGATGCGGTTCGACAAGGGCTACATCTCGGGCTACTTCGTCACCGACGCCGAGCGTCAGGAAGCGGTCCTGGAGGACCCCTACATCCTGCTGGTCAGCTCCAAGGTGTCCACCGTGAAGGACCTGCTGCCGCTGCTGGAGAAGGTCATTCAGGGCGGCAAGCCGCTGCTGATCATCGCCGAGGACGTCGAGGGCGAGGCGCTGTCCACCCTGGTCGTCAACAAGATCCGTGGCACCTTCAAGTCGGTGGCGGTCAAGGCCCCCGGCTTCGGTGACCGCCGCAAGGCGATGCTGCAGGACATGGCCATCCTCACCGGTGGTCAGGTCATCAGCGAAGAGGTTGGCCTCTCCCTCGAGACCGCCGACATCTCGCTGCTGGGTAAGGCCCGCAAGGTCGTCATCACCAAGGACGAGACCACCATCGTCGAGGGCGCCGGTGACTCCGACGCCATCGCTGGACGGGTGGCCCAGATCCGCGCCGAGATCGAGAACAGCGACTCCGACTACGACCGTGAGAAGCTGCAGGAGCGCCTGGCCAAGCTGGCCGGCGGTGTTGCGGTGATCAAGGCCGGGGCTGCCACCGAGGTGGAGCTCAAGGAGCGCAAGCACCGCATCGAGGACGCGGTCCGTAACGCCAAGGCTGCCGTTGAGGAGGGCATCGTCGCCGGTGGTGGCGTCGCCCTGCTGCACGCGGTCCCGTCGCTGGACGAGCTGAAGCTGTCCGGTGACGAGGCCACCGGCGCCAACATCGTCCGGGTGGCTCTCGAGGCTCCGCTGAAGCAGATCGCTTTCAACGGTGGCTTGGAGCCCGGTGTGGTGGCCGAGAAGGTCCGTAACTCGCCCGCCGGTACCGGCTTGAATGCCGCCACCGGTGTGTACGAGGACCTGCTCAAGGCCGGCGTTGCCGACCCGGTCAAGGTGACCCGTTCGGCGCTGCAGAACGCGGCGTCCATCGCGGGTCTGTTCCTGACGACCGAGGCCGTTGTCGCCGACAAGCCGGAGAAGGCGGCCGCTCCCGCGGGCGACCCGACCGGCGGCATGGGCGGCATGGACTTCTAAGTCCGCAAGGCGCGCAAGTTCGCAAGCACGAAAAAGCCCGGTTCCCTTCGGGGGGCCGGGCTTTTCGTGTGTGTACGGGCGCGCGCTAGGAAGGCTCGGAGAACACGACGCAGTCATGCAGGAAGCCGCTGGCTGTGGCGGCAGAGTCGGCGTTGCGGTGCAGCAACGCCTTGGTGGGCAGCACAGCGCACTGGGCCGTTTCGGCGCCGGCGTCGGATACCTCGGCGCGCCCATCAACGATCAGCGAATAGCCGCCGGGCTCGGGTGGCGGCCACAGGAGCGTGGCATCACCATGGCTGGCCAGGTTGGCGCGGGTGCGGCCGCCGATCAGCCCGACCTCGATGACCGCGCGCGGTCCGTCCGGGCCGTCGCGCAGGCCTCGCAGCACCGGTTCCACGGTCACCGTGTGCACGTGGTGGTCGTCGTCAACGGTGATCAGGTAGGCGAACGGGTAGTCGGTCAAGGCGTCGGCCAACCGCTTGAGGTCCACCTTCTTGGCAGCCATGCAATCGAGGATAGATGCCGGCCGGATGGGGTGTGACTACTCCGTGCGCAGCGGCAGCTGGATGTCGGCTTCGCTGTCAGCCGTCTCGCGGTTCGGATAGAAGCTGGACCTGGGGATGCCCGCACCGGCGTTTACCGGCGCTTCACGGGTGGCGACGCTTCGCGCACCCGCATCGCTGTTAGCCGAGTTGTACAGGCCGGAGTATCCGGCAGCCGGGCTGCGCAGGCCCGCGCCCGCGGTGGAGCCACTGTTTGCACCCGCAGAGACGGGGCCGGCGTCGGCAGCCGCCGCCGCTACCGGCGCCGCGGCCGCGGGAGCGGCGGCAGCCGGGGTGGCTGCGGTGGGGGTCAATCCGCCGGCCAGCGCCGGATTCAGGCCGCCGGTGTGTGCCAGCGCCGAACTCAGGATCCCCGAGCTCAAGGTTGCCGTGCCGCCCGTTGCGTAGGTGGCCGAGCTGGCCAAGCTGGTAGAGCTTGCCATGTCGCTGCCGTGCATCGATTGCCACATGCCGCTGCTCATGCTGGCAGTGCCGAAACCGGTGCTCATGCTCCCGGAGTTGCCCAGGCCCGAATTGAGGGTGCCTGAGTTGCCGATACCCATGTTTCCGTTGCCGGAATTGAAGAAGCCGACGTTGCCGGTGCCCGAGTTTCCGATTCCGACGTTGCCGCTACCCGAGTTGAAGCCGCCGAAGCCGAACTGATGATCGCCGGTCAGGCCGAACCCGAAGTCGCCGTTGCCGGTGTTGCCGAAGCCGACGTTCCCGCTGCCCAGGTTGCCCAACCCGACGTTGCTGTTACCGGTGTTGCCGCTACCGATGTTGCTGCTTCCGGTGTTGCCGGTGCCGCTGTTGCTGCTTCCGGTGTTGCCGCTGCCCCAGTTGTTGTTGCCGACGTTGTTGTTGCCGACATTGCCGGTGCCGCTGTTGCCGAAGCCCAGGTTGATCTGGCCGTTCTTGCCGATGTCGATACCGAGGTTGCGCAGCACCTGCTTCCAGGGCGCCAGCGCCGAAGCGGCCGCCGACGCTTCGGCGTGGTAGGCGGCCATCGCCGCCACGTCGAGCGCCCACATCTGCTCGTAGGCGGCCTCGATGTCCATGATCGCGGGGGTGTTGAAACCCAGCCAGTTCGTGGCCGCCAGCACCTGCATCAGCCCGCGGTTGGCCGTGACCACCGCGGGCTGCACCGTCGCCGCCAGCGCCGATTCGAACGCGCCTGCCGTGACAGCGGCCTGTGCGGCCGCCTGCTCCGCCTGTGCCGCAGCCGCACCGAGCCACGCCATGTATTGGGTGGCGACAGCCATCATGGCTGCCGCCGAGGGGCCCAGCCATGAGCCACTGGTCAACTCGGAGGTGACCGAGCTGAATGACGACACCGCTGACGCCAATTCCTCGACCAAACCGCCCCAAGCCGCGGCAGCGGCGAGCAGCGGCCCCGCTCCGGGACCGGCGAACATTAGTGCCGAATTAATCTCTGGCGGCAACCACGCAAAATGCGGGTTTGTCACCAGCCCAAACTACATGGCGACGGCCGCTACCGTGGCCGTATCGGCATCGGAAAAATGTCGATCCATAGGGGGTTTACAGGAACCCCCAAGTTCCCTCACGCCGGGACCGGGGCTGACTGCCGTCCGCGGACCAGCTTGCCGGGCCGGGCAGCGGTCGGCACCCCGTTCTCGGCGATCACCTGACCCGATACCACGGTCGCAACATAGCCCTCGGCGGTCTGATCCAAGCGCCGCCCGCCCGCGGGCAGGTCATACCTGATGACCGGCTTGTGCAGTCGGAGTGCGGCGTGGTCGATTACGTTGAGGTCGGCCTTGTAGCCGACCGCGATGCGTCCGCGGTCGCCCAGGCCGGCCACCCGGGCCGGCACGGATGTGAGTTCGCGGACGGCTTCGGCCACGCTGAATTGCCCGGATGCCCGATCGCGAGCCCAGTGCGTCAGAAAGTAGGTCGAGTAGCTGGCGTCGCAGATCATCCCGTAGTGGGCGCCCCCGTCGCCGAGACCGAGCACCACGTCTTCGCGATGCAATAGTTTGCCGACAGTGTCCAGCGAGTTGTTCTCCATGTTGCTGGTCGCGACCAGCAACATGGCGTGCCCGTCGTCGTCGAGCAGCCGGTCGTAGGCCTCCTCCATCGGGCTGACGCCGCGGGCGCGAGCCCGAGCCCCGATGCTGTCGGCTGCCGCCGGCTCGTAGTTGGGGTCCTCAGCCAGCGGAAAAATCCAGTCCCAGGCCTGCGCCACGTTCAGAATCGGATGCCCGACGCCGGGCTTATCGGCCAGGATGCGGGCCCGGACGTCGGGTTCGCGCATTTCGGCGACGCGCTCGGCCAACGGCAGATGCGCGATTTCGCGGTAGCTGGGATAGAGCACAAATGGGTTTGCCGACAGCTGCAGTCCGATGATCAGCCCGATCGGACGGGGAAGTAGCTGCGCGGTGCAGCGGGTTCCCTCGCCCGCGTTCTTGTTCGCGTTCTCGACCATTGTGATGGCATCGGGCCAGCTGGGTTCGCCAACGTTGCCGACCACCAACGAGAACGTGACTGGCAGCCCGACCTCCTCGGCTACATCGAACACGGTCTGCAACACCGGCTGGTAGCCGCCGGCTGGGATGTCGGGCACAAACTGCAACAGGCCACCGCCGCCGTCGACGACGCCCTTGGCGATCTCTTCGATCTCCGCACGGGCGGCGTCGTAGCTCGGAATCGGCGATCCGCTCTCGGTCTTGTGGATGGTCAGCCGCGACGACGCGAACCCCAGCGCACCGATCTCGATTGCCTGCTTGGCCAGTGCCCGCATGGTGGCCAGGTCTTCGGGGGTGGCCGGCTCGCAGTCGGCGCCGCGCTGACCCATGACATAGACCCGCAGCGGGGAGTGCGGCAGAAAGGCGGCCACATCGATGTCGCGTGCTCGCGCCTCCAACGCGTCCATGAATTCGGGGAACGTCTCCCAGGTCCAGGGCAGGCCATCGGTCATGACAACGCCGGGGATGTCCTCGACACCGGCCATCACGTCGACGAGCACGTCGTGGTCCTGCTGGCGGCACGGCGCAAAACCCACCCCACAATTGCCCATCAGCACGGTCGTCACGCCGTGCGCCGATGATGGTGTCAGCCGGTCTGACCAGATTGACTGACCGTCGTAGTGGGTGTGCAGGTCGACGAACCCCGGGGTGACCAGCAGGCCGCTGGCGTCGATCACCCGCCCGGCGGCGTCGCCGTTGACCGAGTCGTCAGGTGGCCCGACGGCCACGATGATGCCGTCGCGTACCGCGACGTCGCCGACGTACGGCTCACCCCCCAGCCCGTCAACGATGGTTCCGTTACGGATGAGGAGGTCGTAGCTCATCTAATCAATTTACGACCGCGGCGGTCGGTGGTGCCAGGTCCGATGGCGCTCGTAGAGTCGGCCGTATGGCTGCCTCCGATGCCGCGGCCCGCGAGCTGCTGCGCGACGCGTTCACCCGAGTGATCGAACACGTCGATGAACTCACCGACGGTCTGACCGAGCAAGTGGCCAACTACCGGCCAACACCGGCCGCCAACAGCATCGCCTGGCTGATCTGGCACAGCGCGCGGGTCCAGGACGTCCAGGTGGCCGACATCGCCGGGGTCGAACAGGCGTGGACGCGTGATGGCTGGGTGGACCGGTTCGGGCTGGACCTGCCCCGCGGCGACACCGGCTACGGGCACGGCGCGCAGGATGTGGCCAAAGTGCGTGCGCCGGCCGAGCTGCTGGCCGGCTACTACCACGCGGTGCACGCCCTGACGCTGCAGTACGTCGCGGGTGTGACCGCCGAGGAACTGTCCCGCGTGGTGGACACCCATTGGGATCCGCCGGTCACCGCGAGCGTCCGATTGATCAGCGTGGTCGACGACTGCGCCCAACACCTGGGACAGGCTGTCTACCTGCGCGGGATCGCCCAGTAGGTTCTAGGCGTGCGATTGCTTGCGACGGTGGTCTTATGGCTGGCCACCACGGTCGCGCTGGCGGTGGCGGTCCCGGCCGCGTGGGCGCAGACACACATCATCGATCGTGACGGCTACACCGCGCTGGCCGGCTGGGTCGCCGATGATCCGGTGCTGCAGTCGGCGATGGCCGCTGAACTCAGCACCCGTGCCATGGCGCTCATCGCCAAGCGCGGCGGCCAGCACGACCCGATCGACGGGTCGGCGGTGCAAGAGGCGGCCATGTCGTTTACCACCAGCGCGGCATTTCCGCCGTTGTTCGCTCAGGCGAATCGGGTGGCACACGACTGGTTGTTCAACGAACCGCAGTCCGCGGCCGAAGGCGAGCGCTGGGTGGTCGACCTGGCGCCGATGCTCAACGACAGTTCCATCCAGCAGGTCTTGAGCAGCTATCACGTGACGGTGCCCGACACCTTGCGAGTTCCGTTGACGGTGTCGACTCCCCAGCCCCTGCATCAGGGCCAATTGCGCCGAGCCGCGGTCTGGGGTCCCTGGGTCAGCATCGGGGCGGCGGCCCTCGCGGTGGTCTGCGGGCTGCTGACGCTGATCACCGCCCGCCGCCGCGGCAAGGCGCTGAGCAGTCTGGGTGTCTCGGCGCTAATGGTCGGCGCTGCCGGCTGGGCGGGCATCGAAGTCGGCGGTCGATACGTCAACGAAGCACTCAACCGCACCACGGGTGACATCCGCCGCATTGCCGATGTCATGGTCAATACCGCGGAGGGCAGCCTGCATCTGTGGCTGAATTTGACGCTGCTTGCCGGCGTCGCGCTGGTGGTGGTGGGTGCCGTGGCCGCGATGATCAGGAGCCTGTGGAACTAGCGCCGGACGGTCAGCGTAGCGGCAGCTCGGCCAGCACCGTGCCGGTCGGCTTGGTCGAACCCGTGCCGGGCTCGACGGTGAACGCCAGCGTCGTCGAGTCGCCGAGATCGGTCAGCGTCGCTTTTGTCGACGGCGTGACCGCCGTGGGGCGCATGGTTCCCGCCGATGTCGGCCCCTTGGCGTCGACCAGCCACATCTGATAGACGGTGCCCGGAGACGGCGGCGGCACATTGTTCATCACCAACACACCCGCGTTGCGATCGCGGGAGAACATCACGGTGGCCGTTCCGCCGCCGAGCCGGCCGGAGACCGTCTGCACATCCGGCGCGGCCAGCACCTGTTCGGCGACCGTCGGCGATGCCGACGGTCGGGTCAGGACGCCCAGGCCGAACGCGCCCAGCCCCACCGAGATCGCCGCGGCGGAAGCGAAAACTGCAGTGCGCCAACGTGGTTGACGGCGGCTCTGAGCGGGCTCCGCGGCTGCGAGCAGCGCCTGGCGCAGCTCTGGTGGTGGCTGCGCGGCCGTGGCGGCCGATACCACCGACATCGTTTCGCGCACCGACCGAACTTCTTCGTCGAATGCGGCGGCCACCGGCGCCGGTGCTGCGCCAAGCCGGCGCTCGATGTCGAGTCTCTCCTCGTCGGAGACCGCATCCAGGGCATACGGTGTCGCCAGCTCGAGCAGTTGGAAGTCGGTCGGCTCGGTCATGACGCATCCAGGCAGTTACGCAGACCGCGCAGCGCGTCGCGCATGCGTGATTTGATCGTCGAAAGATTGGTGGCCAACCGTTGCGACACTTCGGCATAGGTCAGCCCGCCGTAGTAGGCCAGCTCGATGCACTGCCGCTGGGTGTCGGTCAGCCCATCCAGGCACTCCAACACCCGGCGACGTTCATCACCGGCGATCGCCGAATCGGCGACCACGTCACTGGCCAGATCGACATTGGCCGCGCCATAGCGCGACTCCCGCTGGCTGCCGGCCTGCTCGGCGCGCACCCGGTCCACCGCGCGCCGATGCGCCATGGTCAGCAACCAGGCCAGGGGAGAGCCCTTGGTGGCGTCGTAATCCGATGCCGTCCGCCACACCTCGAGATAGATCTCCTGGGTGGTTTCCTCGCTGTAGCCGGCATCACGCAACACCCGTGCCACCAGTCCATACACCCGCGTACAGGTGTGGTCGTAGAACATGGCGAACGCGTCGCGCTCGCCCCGCGCGATCTGGCGCAATAGGGTGTTGAGGTCGTCGCTGCGCCCCGGCGGTCCGGTCATCGATCGGTAGCCTATCGCCAGTTGGCGCCAAGATCGCCGGACCGGTCATTGATGACGCGCCGATCGAGGCGGCCGGGGCACGAAATACGCCGTCCGCCGTTGATATTCGCCGAACCCGGGACGATCCTTCATGTGCTTCTCGGTCAGTCGCGCGCCGCTGACGTCGACCAGGAAGTACGTCATCAGCAGCGGTGAGCCCACGGTGATCAGCGGGACCCAGCCGGTGATGGTGACCAGCCACAATCCCCACCAGACGCAGGCGTCGCCGAAGTAGTTGGGGTGGCGCGTCCAGGCCCACAGGCCGCGATCCATGATGGCGCCCCGGTTGGCGGGGTCGGCCTTGAACGCCCGCAACTGGTGGTCGCCCAGGGCCTCGAAGACGACGCCGAGCAGCCACACCCCCACGCCCAGCGCCCCGACGGCCAGCAGCGGCTTCGGCGTCGGCCCGGTGAAGGCAGACAGCTGCAACGGGAAGGAGATGAACAGCGTCAAGAATGCTTGCAGCACGAACACTTTGCGCACCACCTGCCCCTGCATGGCGCCGCGGAGCAGATCCGTGTAGCGCGGATCTTCTCCCTTGCCGGCCGTCTTGCGGTGGATGTGCCAGCTCAGCCGCAAACCCCAGATAGCCACCAGCGCCAGCAGTAGCCACCGGCGGGTCGGGTCGCCGCTGCCCAGTACCGCCGAAACGGCGGCAACGGCGACGAACCCCAGCCCCCAGGCCACGTCGACGACGTTGTAGCGGCCGATGCGGTGGCCGATCGCAAATGTCACCGAATGCACGACGATCAGCGCCGCGGCAGATGCGCCGGAGATCAGCAGAATTCCGTCTCCCATCACCGGCCATCCTCACGTTCGAACGTCCACTGGTAGACGTCGAGGTAACCCGACCGGAATCCGGCCTCCGAGTAGGCCAAGTACAGCTCCCACATCCGTTTGAACACCTCGTCGAAGCCCAACTGTGCGAGCTCACCCTGGCGCTGCAGAAACCGCTCCCGCCACAGCCGCAAGGTCTGCGCGTAGTGCGGTCGCAGTGAGGCCTTGTCGATGGTGCGCAAGGCGGTGTGGCGCTCGGTGATGTCTGCGATCGCCTGGGTGGACGGCAGCAGTCCGCCCGGAAAGATGTACTTCTGCACCCAGGTCAAGGTATTGCGGCTGGCCAGCATCCGGTCATGGGGCATGGTGATCGCCTGGATCGCCACCTTCCCGCCCGGCCGCACTAGCCGCTGCAGCGCGGCGAAATACTTTGGCCACGAGTGGTATCCGATCGCCTCGATCATCTCGACGGAGAGCACGCTGTCATAGGCTGCGCCCTCGCTGCCGACATCGCGGTAGTCGCACAGGTCGATCTGGACCAGATGGGATAGACCCGCCTCGGCGACCCGCCTGCGTGCCAGCCGCTGCTGTTCGACCGAGAGGGTTATCGATCGGACCTGCGCGCCCCGCGACGCCGCCCGGATGCACAGCTCGCCCCAGCCGGTGCCGATCTCGAGCACCCGGCTACCGTCGCGAACCTGGGCCATATCGAGTAACCGATCGATCTTGCGCCGTTGGGCCGCAGCCAGATCCGGCCAGGCGGCGGGTAGCTGGTCGAAGAGCGCCGACGAATACGTCATGGTGTCGTCGAGGAACTGCGCGAACAGCTCATTCGACAGGTCGTAGTGTTCGGCGATGTTGCGTCGGGCTTCATCGCGACTGGGGTCTCGCCAGCGCGGCCGAAAAGCCGGTGCGATGGGTCGCAGCCGCTGGAGCGAGGGTGGTATCAGCTCGGCCACCGACTCGGCGAACACCGTCAGCGCCGCGGCGAGATCGTTTGATGACCACTCCGCGGCCATGTAGGACTCGCCGAAGCCGATCAGGCCGCTTCGCCCGATCCGCCGGGCCAGCGCGGCCGGCTGGTGCACCACGATGGTGGGCCCATCGGCGGCACCGATTGAGGTGCCGTCCGGGTAGACCAGTCGTAGTGGCAGCCGGGCAACCGCGCGGCGCAGCAGCCGGTGTGCGATTGCGGCAGCTACCGCGGCAAGCGGGCCCGACGGCGGCTTCGCCACCGCCGGCCAGCGCCGCGAATCGATGACTTCGGAGCGTTCTTGGAGGGGCTCGCGGACGGTGTCGACACTCATCGCGGTACCACCGGAACTCGACGCAACCACAATTTGATCCCCTGTATCCGGATGCGGGCGGCCACCACCAACGGGGCCAACGGCGCAATGATTTGCATGATCGCGACTTGTTTGGTTGTCGCTGGTAGTCGTTTCCCGTGCAGGTTGGCGGTGAAGCTCTGCCGGTTCTCGCGGTGCAGCGAAACCGTGACGTCCACCTCGGCTTCGGGCCGTGGCGCTTGTATCAGGTAGTACCCGTCGACCTGGTTGAACGGTGAGACGTAGAAGTTCTTGGCGGTGGCCACCGGCAGCTCGGCCGGCGGTAGCAGGTAGGCATGGCGTCCCCCGTAGGTGTTGTGCACCTCTGCCACCACGTGGCGCAGCCTGCCGTCGCGGGCGTGGCACCAAAAGACGCTCAACGGATTGAAGACGTATCCGAATACGCGCGCCTGCAGCAGCGCGGTGACGCGGCCGTCAGGGATTTCGGCGCCCTGTTCGGCGAAGAAAGCCTCCAGGCGGTCCCGAAGGGATCCCTGCGGCGGGGACATGAAGTGGTCATCGGCGTGGAACCGGGCCATCGGCCGTAGCCACCACGGCAGCCGGGGTAAGTCGTCAATGTCGACATACCAGCTGTAGCTGCGGTATCCGAACGAGTGGTGCACCGGGACCCGCCGCGCATGGGTGATGGTGGTGCGGTAGATCGCCGGTGTCATTACCCGGGTTTGAGTCAGCATGACAACATCGCCTCCGGTCGGGTTCGGGCCGGCCAGTCGGCTCCGAGCCGCCGCGCCGCGCGTAGTCCCGATGCGGCACCGTCCTCGTGGAATCCCCAGCCGTGGTAGGCCCCGGCGAACACCACCCGATCGTCGTCGAGCGTCGGCAAGACACGCTGGGCGGCAACCGATTCCGGCGTGTAGAGGGGATGGCTATAGGTCATCTCGGCGATCACCGATCGGGGATCCACCCGGTCGTGGCCACCGAGGGTGACCACGAAACGGCGGTTGCCGCCGATGCGCATCAACCTGCTGACGTCGTAGCTGACCACCACATGGTCCTGTCCGGGGGCCACCAGGTAGTTCCACGATGCCCGGGCTCGGTGGTGCCGTGGCAGCACCGATTCGTCGGTGTGCAGCAGGGCGCGATTGGTCGAGTAGGGGATTGCCCCCAAGACGTTGCGCTCCCAGGTCGTCGGATCATCGAGCAACAGCAGGGCCTGATCGGGGTGGACGGCGACGACAGCGGCATCGAAACAGCGGGGCGCGTCGCCACCGGCCCGTATCACGACCCCGTCGGCCGTCCGGCGCAGCGAATGCACCGCGGCGCCGGTGCGAACCTCGTCCAGACTCGAGGCGATGGCGCGCACATAGTTGACACTGCCACCGGTGACAGTGCGCCACCTCGGTGATCCGAAAACCGACAGCATGCCGTGATGATCGAGAAAGACCAACAGATACCGGGCCGGGTAGCGCAGCGCATCGCCGGCGGCGCACGACCACACGGCGGCCACCAACGGCGTGATGAAGTAGTCGACGAAGAACGACGAGAAGCGGTGCCGTTTGAGAAACGCCTCCAGCGTCTCCGGATTGTCCCCAGCGTTGCCGGCTGTGTCCTCGCGCAGCAATCTGGAGGCGGCCCGGTGGAAGCGCAGGATCTCGGCCAGCATCACCAGGTAGCGCGGCCGCAGTGCTGCCGAGCAGGCAAACAGGCCGCGTGGTCCCAGCGCTCCGGCATATTCGAGCCCGATGTCGTCGGAGCGCACCGACATCGACATCTCTGACTCTTGGGTGGCTACGTCGAGCTCGGCGAACAATCGGCACAGCGTCGGGTAGGTCCGGTCGTTATGGACCAGAAACGCCGAATCGACGCCCACGAACGTGCCGTCGCCGGCGTCTAGGCAGTGCGTATGGGCGTGTCCTCCGAGTCGGGTGTCCGCCTCGTAGAGGGTGACCCGGTCATGTCCGGACAGCAGGTAGGCGGCGGTCAGTCCGGCGACGCCGCTGCCGATGACGGCTATCGAACGCTGGGTGAGAGTTTTCTGCTGCACATGAGGTATTCGGAGCCGCCGGCCGCTTGGTTGGCCGCTCCGGAAATGCGCAACATCGTTAGCGTTCGCCGCTCATGGCCAAGGCCCGGTCGGGCTCGGGGTCTGCCGTCGGCGACGACGGGGTTCGAGCGGGTCGGGTGCGCACCCTCATCGGCCACCAGAACCAGCGGCCCAGCAATGCCGCGATGGACGGGGTCATGAAGGCCCGAACGATCAAGGTGTCGAACAGCAGGCCCAGGCCGATGGTGGTGCCGACCTGGCCGATCACCCGCAGATCGCTGACGGCCATGGAAGCCATGGTGAACGCAAACACCAGGCCCGCGTTCGTCACGACCTTGCCGGTACCGCCCATCGCGCGAATGATGCCCGTCTTCAACCCGGCCGGTATCTCCTCTTTGAACCGGGACACCAGCAGCAGGTTGTAGTCGGACCCCACCGCCAACAACACGATGACCGACATCGCGAGCACCATGTAATGCAAATCGATGTTGAGGATGTGCTGCCACAACAGCACCGACATGCCGAATGAGGCGCCCAGTGAAAGCGCCACGGTACCGACGATGACCGCGGCCGCGACGAAGGCACGGGTGAGGATCAACATGATGATGAAGATCAGGCACAGCGACGATATCCCTGCGATCAACAGGTCCCAGTCGGCGCCTTCGGAGATGTCCTTGAAGACCGATGCCGTGCCGGCCACATAGATCTTGGCGTCCTCCAAGGGGGTCCCCTTGAGTGATTCCTCGGCCGCGGTTCGAATTTGGTCGATGCTCGCGATTCCCTGGGCTGATTGGGGATCTCCGCGGTGCAAGATGATGAAGCGGGCGGCATGCCCGTCGGGGGACAGGAACGATTTCATCGCGCGCTTGAAGTCTTCGTTCTTGAAGACCTCGGGCGGAAGGTAGAACGAATCGTCGTTCTTGGCGGCGTCGAAAGCCTTGCCCATGGCGTTGGCGTTTTCGCTCATCTCGCTCATCTGGTCATAGAGACCAGACATGGTGCTGTGCATGGTGAGCATCATCAGGCGCATGCTCTCCATGGTTTCGATCATCGGCGGGAACGTCTCGATCATCTGGGGCATCAGCCGATCGAGCTCTTTGATGTCGACGACCAGGTTGTCCAGCTTTTCGTCGATCTGATCGATTCCGTCGAGTGCGTCGAATATCGACCGGAACGACGAACAGATGGGAATGTCGTAGCAGTGCTTTTCCCAGTAGAAGTAGCTGCGGATCGGACGGAAAAAGTCATCCAAATTAGCGATATGGTCGCGCAAATCTTTGGTTATCTGCTGCATCTCGATCGTGTCGCCGACCATCTTGTGGGTGTTGTTGGCCAGCTGTGTCATGAGGCCGTACATGCGTCGCATCAACGCGATGGTCTTGGCCATTTCCTCGGCCTGCGTGAGCATGTCGTTCATGCGGTCGCGCTGGTACTTCAGCGTCTGGATCTGCCCGGCATTTTGCATGCTGATCTGAAACGGTATCGACGTGTGGTCCATTGCCGTTCCGTCGGGCCGGGTTATCGCTTGCACCCGGGATATTCCTGGGACGTGGAAAATTCCCTTGGCGAGTCTGTCGAGGACGAGAAAGTCCGCGGGATTCCGCATGTCATGATCTGACTGGATCATGAGGATGTCGGGCTTCATCCGGGCCTGGGAGAAATGCCGTTCCGCGGCCGTGAACCCTTGATTGGCCGGGATGAAGTTGGGCAGATAGTCACGGTCGTTGTAGTTGGTGCGGTAGCCGGGCAACGCGAGCAGACCCACCAGGGCGACGGCCAGCGTTGCGGCCAGAACCGGCAGCGGCCAGCGCACCACCACGGTGCCGACGCGTCGCCAGCCCCGAACCTTGATCAGGCGCTTGGGGTCGAACAGTCCGAAGCGGCTGCCCACGGTCAGCACGGCCGGACCCAGGGTCAACGCCACCATCACCGCGACGAGCATCCCCACCGCGCAGGGGATGCCCAAGGTTTCGAAGTAGGGCATCCGGGCGAATTTGAGGCAGAAGGTCGCGCCGGCGATCGTCAGTCCAGAACCCAGGATGACGTGGGCGGTGCCTCGATACATCGTGTAGAAGGCCGTCTCTTTGTCTTCGCCGGCCTGACGCGCTTCCTGGTAGCGCCCGAAGATGAAGATTCCGTAGTCCGTGCCGGCCGCAATCGCCAGCGAGGTGAGCAGGCTTACCGCGAAGGTGGATAGCCCGATGGCCCCGCTGTGCCCGAGCAGCGCGACCACCCCACGCGCGGCGGTTAATTCGACTCCCACCGTGAGCAGCAGCACGACAACGGTGATCACCGATCGGTAGACCAGCAGCAACATGATGAAGATCACCGCCACCGTCGTCACGGTGATCTTGATCATGGACCTGTCGCCGCTGCTGTGCATGTCCGAAACCAGCGCTGCCGCACCGGTGACATAAGTCGTGACCCCGGGGGGTGCGGGGGTTTCCTTGACGATCTTGCGCACCGCTTCGACGGACTCATTGGCCAGCGGCTCGCCCTGATTGCCGGCGAGATTGAGCTGTACGTAGGCGGCCTTGCCGTCGTTACTCTGCGCTCCGGCCGCCGTGAGGGGATCGCCCCAGAAGTCCTGGACGCTCTGCACGTGTCGGGGATCGGCCCTCAGTTTGCGGGTCAGAACGTCGTAGTACTTGTGCGCGTCATCGCCGAGAGCGTCCTTGCCCTCCAGGACGATCATCGCCTGACTGTCGGAGTTGCCTTCGTCGAAGGCGGTGCCGATGCGCTTCATCGCTTCGTAGGAGGGCGCGTCTTTTGGGCTCAGTGACACCGAACGCTCTTGGCCGACTACTTCCAGCGATGGGATGAATACGCTGAGCGCAACGCAGACCGCGACCCAGGCGAGAATGATGGGCACCGCGAACGCGTGAATCATTCGCGCCAGAAACGGCTTTTCGGTGTGAGTGCGGGTGTCCGGGTCGTTCGCGTATTTGACGGTCACGCTGATTTCACCAGGCAATAGGTGTAAGCATTGACCTCGTTGGACACCCGCTCGGCCTTGACCTTGCCGTCTACCGTGATTCGGCAGCCAATGCTGTTGGTATTTCCTTGTGCGACAAGGTTACCCATCACGGCCGCCAAATTCGTGGTGAAATGCAACGTCCAGGGCAACACCGCACCCTCTACCTGCTGCGGGTCGGAATTGAAATCAAAATAGCTGATATCGGCGACCGTGCCCGGAGGGCCAAAGACTTCGTAGGTGATCTCTTTGGGGTTGAAAGGCTTGTTGTCGAGATTGCTGTCGGAATACGATTCGCGTTTTTCCGAGGCAAAGAAGCCGCGGATTCGGTGCACGGAAAATCCCCCGACGATGATCACCGCCACGATCACCAGCACGATCCACGTTCGCGACAGCACCTTGAAAATCTCAAGTCCCCTTTACCGGTTGGCGAAGCTACGGGGCGCACGATACCCGTATGTTCAACGCCGTTCGACCATGTTCAATCTTTGGATCGCGGTGAGGGGTGGGAGTGCCCGCAGGTAGATCCAGTAGATATGGTGGCTGTCGCAACCTCGGCGGATCTATCGGCCGATTTACGGGTTGTCACCCCGTCTCACCTCGGGCTGGCTGCATCGCGCTGAGACGCGCAACCAAGCCTGGCCTAAGTAAACCATGGCGATGGGCGGAATTGTCGACCCCTTCCGTCATCTTGGGGATGTAACGCATATCACGTGCGTAAAGGTACGGTACCCGGTCGGCATTACCCTCGCAAATCACGCAGTGTGCGTTATCCTCTGGCGGTGGCGCAACTAACCTTCCGGCGCGCGCGCACCGAGGAGAACAAGCGCCAGCGTGCGGCCGCTTTGGTGGAGGCCGCGCGCTCGTTGGCATCCGAGACCGGTGTTGCGTCGGTCACGCTGACTGCGGTTGCCAGCGGCGCCGGAATCCACTACTCGGCGGTGCGTCGCTATTTCACTTCGCATAAAGAGGTATTGCTGCACCTTGCTGCCGAGGGCTGGCAGCGGTGGTCGAACACGGTCTGTGGGGAGCTGAGCCAGCCCGGTCCCATGACCGAATCGCGGGTGGCCGCGGCGTTGGCTGACGGCCTGGTCGCGGACCCGTTGTTCTGTGACCTGCTGGCCAACCTTCACCTGCACCTCGAGCACGAAGTGGAGGTGGACAGGGTTGTGGAGGTCAAGCGCACCAGCACCGCCGCCGTGATTGCGCTTGCTGATGCGATCGAGAACGCACTGCCCGCGCTTGGGCGTGCGGGGGCGTTCGACGTTCTGCTGGCGGCCTACTCGCTGGGGGCCACGCTTTGGCAGATCGCGAATCCGCCGCAGCGGCTCACCGACGTCTATGCCGAGGAGCCCGACGTGCTTCCGCCGGAGTGGAATCTTGACTTCGCGGCCGCTCTCACTCGTATGCTGACCGCTACCTGTTGCGGCTTGACCGCCAAATCGTCGTAAGTCACCGGAGAATGGGCCATTTGAGCGGGCATCGGTTCCGGCGCCATCCGTGGAGCGGAAATTCTGCGGCCTACCCCATGGTGTGTTTAAGATGCTTAGCGCAACAAACAAATGGATGGTATGGCTAAGTAAGTCAGCTTTTGTTCCAACACCGTTGGAGTTGCGGCGTGGACACCGTTGTCCAACCTGACGCCTGCGCGCCACGGCTGCAGTACTTGATTGGAACGGACCTGCCCCCTGCTAGCGGAAGGTGATTGGGTGCCCAATATCTCGGTTCTCAACGCGCTGAAGCGAACGTGGATCGCGCTGGTCATCCTGGCCGTAGTCGTGATCGCGGCGTTCAGCGTCAATCGGCTTCGCAGCTACTTCGGTGTCCATGACGACCGTCCCCTTACCAGCGGCGTCTCCGATGACATCAAGCCGTTCAACCCCAAGCACGTGGTCTATGAAGTCTTTGGTCCGCCGGGGACCGTCGCCAACATCAACTATCTGGACATTGAAGCCCAGCCTCAGCGGGTCAGCGGCGTGACGTTGCCCTGGACGCTGGCGGTGACGACCACGCTCCCGTCGGTCAGCGTCAATGTCGTCGCTCAGGGTGACACCGACCAGATCGGGTGCCGGATCATCGTGAACGGCGAAGTCAAGGACGAAAGGTCCGAGAACGAAGTGAACGCCCAGACCTTCTGCCTGGTGAAATCGGCATGAGCGACGACCAGGCGGTAAGCGAACGTGCGGCCTCGAACGGGGCCTCGAACGGGGCCGGAGCCGAGAACGGGAACGGGAACCGGAGCCGCCTCTCGATGGCCCGGCTGATCCACCGGTTGGCGGTGCCCATCGTTGTGTTCTGGGTGGGACTGGTCGCCGTCCTCGTGATGTTCGTTCCGTCGCTCGAGGAAGTCGGCAAGCAACACACAGTTTCGCTGAGCCCGAGTGACGCAGAGTCGATGATCGCGATGAAGCGTGTCGGCAAGGTGTTCAAAGAATTCGACACCGACAGCGCGATCATGATTGTGCTGGAGGGCGATCACCCACTGGGTGATGAGGCACACCATTACTACGACGAGCTGGTCCGCAAGCTCAAGGCGGACACAGACCATGTGCAGCACGTCCAGGACTTCTGGGGTGACCCGCTGACGGCCGCGGGATCACAGAGCCCGGACGGCAAGGCGGCCTACGTCCAGGCATACCTCGTTGGCAATCAAGGGGAAGCCAAGGCCAATGAGTCCGTCGACGCGGTACGCGAGCTGGTCAACGACACCCCGGCCCCGCCGGGGGTCAAGGCGTATGTCACCGGCCCGGCCGCGCTCATCGCCGATCAATCCACGGCGGGCGATGCGAGTATCCAGCGGGTCACCTTCATCACCATTGGGGTGATCTTTGTGATGCTGCTTTCTGTCTACCGATCATTGATCACCGTGATCTCGGTTCTCGTGATGGTCGGGATCGAGCTGATGGCGGCACGCGGAGTGGTCGCCTTCCTAGCGGATAACAACGTCATCGGTCTGTCGACCTTCGCGGTCAATCTCCTGGTGCTGATGGCCATCGCCGCCGGAACCGACTACGCGATCTTCGTCCTGGGCCGATATCAAGAGGCGCGCGGCGAGGAGGAGAGCCGAGAGAAGGCTTTCTACACGATGTTTCACGGGACGGCGCACGTTGTCCTGGGCTCGGGCCTCACCATCGCGGGTGCAATGTATTGCCTGAGCTTCACCCGCCTTCCCTACTTCCAGACGCTGGGCGCTCCTTGTGCGGTCGGAATGTTGGTTGCGGTGCTGGCCGCGCTCACCCTGGGGCCAGCGGTCTTGGTAGTCGGGAGTTTCTTCAAACTCTTCGACCCAAAACGCAAGATGCGAACCCGGGGATGGCGGCGGGTGGGAACGGCAATCGTCCGCTGGCCCGGGCCGATTCTGGCGGTTTCCATCGCGATCGCCCTGATCGGGTTGCTGGCCCTGCCCGGATACCGGACCAACTACGACAGCAAGAAGTATCTACCGGCCTCGACCCCGACGAACGTCGGCTATACGGCAGCCGACCGACATTTCTCGCAGGCCAGGATGAACCCCGAATTGTTGATGGTCGAGACCGACCATGACATGCGGAATCCGGCCGACATGCTGGTAATCGACCGCATTGCCAAAGGGGTGTTCCATCTGCCCGGAGTCGCCCGGGTGCAGGCGGTAACCAGGCCCCTCGGGAAGCCCATCGAGCACTCGTCGATTCCGTTTCAGATCAGCATGCAAAACACCGTCCAGGTGGAAAACATGCAGTACATGAAACAGCGGATGGCAGACATGTTGATCCAGGCCGCCGCCATGCAGGATTCCATCGACACCCTGGACCGCATGTACGACATCATGGGCAAGATGGTCGAAACCACCCACGATATGGACGGTCTGACCCATGACATGGTCGAGATCACCGACGAGTTGCGGGACCACATCGCCGATTTCGATGACTTTTGGCGTCCCATTCGCAGCTACTTCTACTGGGAGAAGCACTGCTACGACGTTCCCATCTGCTGGTCGCTGCGGTCCATATTCGATGCCCTTGACGGCGTTGACAAGATCACCGAGAAACTGGCCGCGCTCTCCCGTGACATAGATCGGCTCGATATCTTGATGCCGCAGATGCGGGCTCAGATCCCCTTCCAGATCGCGTCGATGAAAACCATGAAGACGATGATGCTGACCATGCACAGCTCGATGTCCTCGCTGTATGACCAGATGGACGAGATGTCCAAGAATTCCACCGCGATGGGGAAGGCTTTCGACGCCGCCAGGAATGACGATTCGTTCTACATTCCGCCGGAGGTGTTCGACAATGCCGATTTCAAGCGTGGTCTGAAAATGTTCCTGTCACCCGACGGGCACGCGGTCCGCTTCATCATCTCGCACGAAGGTGACCCCGCCAGTACCGAGGGCATCTCGCACGTCAAGCCGATCATGGACGAGGCCAAACAGGCCATCAAGGGCACCCCACTCGAGGGCGCCGAGATCTATCTGGCGGGTACCGCCTCGGTCTACAAGGAGATGCGGGACGGGTCGCGGTGGGACCTGCTGATCGCGGGAGTTGCTGCGGTCAGTCTGATCCTGATCATCATGCTGATCATTACCCGAAGCCTGGTCGCCGCGGTGGTCATTGTGGGCACCGTATTGCTGTCGCTGGGTGCCTCGTTCGGGCTTTCCGTCCTGGTATGGCAGGACATCTTCGGCGTCGAACTGCACTGGATGGTGTTGGCGATGTCAGTGATTCTGTTGTTGGCGGTGGGTTCGGACTACAACTTGTTGCTGGTTTCGCGCTTGAAGGAGGAAATCGGTGCCGGATTGAAGACCGGCATCATCCGCGCGATGGCCGGCACCGGTGGGGTGGTGACCACTGCCGGTCTGGTGTTTGCCGCCACCATGGCTTCGTTCATTTTCAGCGATTTGCGGGTAATCGGGCAGGTGGGTACCACCATCGGGCTGGGGCTGTTGTTCGACACGCTGATTGTGCGTTCGTTCATGACCCCATCCATCGCGGCGCTGATGGGCCGCTGGTTCTGGTGGCCGCAACAAGTCCGTACTCGACCCGCCAGTCAGTTGCTCCGTCCGTACGGACCGCGCCCGTTGGTGCGGGCGTTGCTGCTTCCCCGCAACGGTGATTCCGCCGACGGACCTGAAGACACCAATACCGAGCGGTTGGCGGTGAGTTCGCCGCACTACTGACGCGGTCGGTGACAGCCGCCGTCGGCCCGGGCTAGACTCCGGGCTGGTCGTTGAATCTGCACCGGCGCACGTCGCGGATGATGTCGCCGGGGTCGGACAGCGGGGCCCCGCAGGTCAGGCAGTATGCGCCCGACGAGCGGCCCAGACGGTTCACTCGCACCAGCGCTGCGGCCCGGGCGCGCCCGAGGCAGTCGCCGCACAGGATGTCGATGACGTTCCCGAACGGATCAAGATTGGGCCGGTTGCAGTGGTCCAATGCGTGGGTGTGGACGACATGCGTCGCGCGATTTGTGCAACCCGCGTCGGACCGGCAGGTCAGCGTCTGCCAGTCGAGCGCGACCAGAACGCCGGGGACCTCATTGCCAGTTGCCTGATTCATGCGAATACCTCCGACTTTCCGGACTGCATTCGCTACTTGACAAGGTCAGGGAACAATCGGCTGGCCGGAGTACCGCGCGGCCATGTCGGCAATGATCTGCATCCCGGGGGGCTCGGTTCGGTAGAGATACCGTCCGAATTTGGCTACGGATGCCAGTATGGCCACCGCGTGAGCGCACTAGCTGTCCGCCGAACGGCCAATGCAAGGCTGAATCACCCATCCCCCAAACAGCGGACGAAAACCCCGGCGAACCGACCCGGACGGGAGGGTGTTGGTTATGCCCAGTTCCACACCGACATGTCGCCCGCGGGGTATTGGTTGCAGACCTCGGTCGACTTGGCGACAACACCCTTGTTGTTGAAGAAGATCTTCATGTGGTTGCGCCAGCCCCACCACAGCGGATCGATGGAGTCGTAGAAGTGCTCGGAATAGTCCCGGCGATCCGCGGGGCTCAGCGAGAAGAACCAGTGGGCCTTGTCTTGGGTTGCCTGCTGAAACTCCGGGTGGTTGTTGTAGTCGATCATGTACCGCTGGTAGTACACCGGGCTGGTGTCCCTGGTGGCCGCGAGCACCTGCTCGGCGTCGCAGCTGGTCGCGATTATCCGGCGAGGTATCGGGAAGTCGTCTGTTGAGTCGGCTGCGGCGGTCTTCGGAAACACCGCCGCAGCGATCCCGATAGCGAGGAAAATGGCGCCTGCTCGCAGGCTAGAACTCAGCCGAGACATAGTTGCAACGTTAGCACTTCCAGTGCTGGGGCGTAGGGGCCAAGGTCACATTCGTAGTCCATCTCACTATCGGTCGCGATCAGGGACTATCACGTGATTGGGGTTGGGCCGCAGCTCCGGTGGGGCCTGGCTGTAATCACCGAACGGTCCATCTCGACGCTCGACCGCGGCCCGCACTCCCTGGCTTTCGGCGGTTTTGATGAAGTCCAACGCGTCCGGCGTATTGCGCATCAGGCCGTCGAGAATGCCGCCCAGGGTCTGGGTGGATGCCAGCCCCATATTTTCGTAGGCTTGATTGACGATCAGTTTCTGCGCCTGTAGCTGGGACAACGGAATCTGCGCCAGCTCGGCGGCGACCTCGGCGACCCGGGCTTCGAGCCGTTCGAACGGCACCGCCTCGTTGATCAGCTCGATCTGCGCGGCCTGGACGCCGGACAGCGGCCGACCGGTCAAGGAATGCCATTTGGCCTTGGCAAAGCTCAACCGGTAGAGCCACATCCCGGACAGGTACGCGCCCCACATTCGGCTGTACGGGGTTCCGATCACGGCGTCATCGCTGGCAATGACGATGTCGGCGCACAACGCGTAGTCGCTGGCTCCGCCGACACACCAGCCGTGGATCTGCGCGATCACCGGTTTCGACGCCCGCCAGATGGCCATGAATTTCTGTGTCGGGGCGGTCTCGCGGGCGGTGACCATGGCGAAGTCTTTGCCCGGATCCCATTGCCCGTCGGTCATCATGGTTTCGCCCCAATGCTGGAAACCCCCGCCAAAGTCGTAACCCCCCGAGAAGGCGCGGCCGGCACCGCGTAACACGATGACTTTGATGCCCTGGTCCCGTTCGGCCAGCCCCACGGCTGCCTCGATCTCATCGGGCATGGGCGGAACGATCGTGTTGAGGTGCTCCGGGCGATTGAGCGTGATGGTCGCCACCGGGCCCGCTGTCGAGTACAGCAGCGTCTGGAACTCAGGAGTTGGCATAGCCGAAGCGAAGCCGCTGCAGGGCGCCAGTGTCAAGCATCGACATGCCGTGTCAACTGGCGCCGTGCCGGCGCAGTGGCCAAGTGGGAAACTATTTCCGGCTGCCCAGCATTCGCCACAGGAACGAGTAGCTCAGCGCCGATTTGAACGCGAGTTGCTCGTTGTCGGCCGCACCCCCGTGCCCGCCCTCGATGTTCTCGTAGTACCAGACCCGGTGCCCGCTGGCCTGCAGCGCGGCGGTCATTTTGCGGGCGTGGCCGGGATGCACCCGGTCGTCTCGGGTGGATGTGGTGATCAGGATCGGGGGATAGGTCCGGTCCGCTGAGATGTTTTGGTAGGGGGAGTATTCGGAGATGAACGCCCAGTCGTCGGGGTTGTCGGGGTCGCCGTATTCGGCGACCCATGAGGCGCCCGCCAACAGCAAGTGGTAGCGCTTCATGTCCAGCAGCGGCACGTTGCAGACCAGCGCGCCAAATTTGTCCGGGTACTTGGTCACCATGATGCCCATCAGCAGTCCGCCGTTGCTGCCGCCCTGCGCGCCGAGCTGGTCGACCGTGGTGATGCCGCGCCGCACGAGGTCGTCGGCTACGGCCACGAAGTCTTCGGCGACCTTGTGCCGGCCCTCACGCATCGCCTGGGTGTGCCAGCCGGGCCCGTATTCACCGCCGCCGCGGATATTGGCCAGGACGTAGGTGCCGCCGCGGGCCAGCCATAGCCGGCCCATCACGCCGCTGTAGCCCGGGGTATTGGATGTCTCGAAGCCCCCGTAGCCGTAGAGCAAAGTCGGGCCGGGTCCATCGGAGCCGGTGGGGCGAACCAGGAAGTACGGGATCGACGTTCCGTCTTCGGATGTCGCGAAATGCTGTGATACCGCGATGTTTTGAGAATCGAAGAATGTGGGTGCGGACTTGATCTGCTCCAACTGCGTCGTCGCGGATCCGGCGGTGCCGCGCAGCAACCGCGACGGTGCATCGAATCCGCTGGAGTCCAGGAAGAACTCGTCGCCGGTGTCGTCGGCGGCGACGATCACGGTGTTGGTCGATGCGGGGATGCCGGCGATGGGTTCGCGGCGCCAACTTCCCGGCGTGACGATTTCGACCTGGCTGGCCACATCAGCGAGTGAAACCATCAACAGTCGGTCCCGAACCCAGGCGTAGTGGTACAGGCAGGTGTGTTCGTCGGGCTCGAACACGACGTGCAAATCCCTTGTACCGCCGAGGAAATCATCGTAGTTCGCGGCAAGCAGCGAGCCGGCGTGGTAGGTCTTGGCGGCATCGTCCGCGCCGGCTTTGGGGGACCAGTCGGTGCGTAGCTCGATCAGCAGCCACTCGCGGTGAACCGACATGCTGCTGGCATCGGTCGGCATGTCGAGGGGGATCAGTTTTGTCCCCCGCAATTCGTAGCGTTGTCTGTTCCAGAAGTCCAGGGACCGCGATACGAAAGTGCGTTCAAAACCGGGTGTGCGATCGGTGGAACCGCCCGCGCTGACATCGGTGCGTGCACCCTGGAAAATCATTTCCGAGTCGCTCAGTGGTGTGCCTCGCCGCCACCGCTTCACGATGCGTGGGTATCCGGATTCGGTCATCGAGTCGGGGCCGAAGTCGGTACCCACCAGGATGGTGTCCGGATCGTCCCAGCCGACTTGCGACTTGGCCTCGGGCAGCTCGAATCCATCGGCGACGAATTCGCGCGTCACCATGTCGAATTCGCGCACGACGACGGCATCCGAACCACCGGGGGACAGGCTGATCAGTGCGCGGGTGAACTCGGGTTCGATCACGTCGGCGCCGGCCCACACCCATTTCTTGTCGTCCGTGCGCCCTAGTTCGTCCACGTCGATGAGCACGTCCCACTCCGGTGCGTCGGTGCGGTAGCTCTCCAGCGTGGTTCGCCGCCACAGCCCGCGGGGGTTGTTCGCGTCGCGCCAGAAGTCGTAGAGGTAGTCCCCGCGCCGACGCACGTATGGGATCCGGGCGTCGGTGTCGAGCACCTCGAGTGCCTCGGTGCGCATCCGCTCGAATTCGTCCTCGGACTCACCGCCCCAGAACTGCGCCTTGGTCGGTTCGTTGCGTGCGCGAACCCAATCCAGTGCCTCTTCGCCGGTGACGTCTTCGAGCCACAGATACGGATCGGTGGTGGTGTCTGCCGCGTCGGGAGCTTGGGGAGCCTCAGGAGCCTTGGGAGCCATGGAAGCCATTGTGGCCCCGGCGGTAGTGTGAGCTGTATTACATGAACTAACGAGGAGCCGATCAGATGGCCGTGATTGCACGTCCGGGTTCGGCCGGGGCGCTGATGTCGTTTGAGTCCCGGTACGGAAATTTCATCGGGGGTGAGTGGGTCGCCCCGGCGCGGGGCCGTTACTTCGAAGACCTGACCCCGGTGACCGGCCAGCCATTTTGCGAGATACCTCGCTCTGATGAGGCCGATGTCGAGATGGCGCTCGACGCCGCACATGCGGCGGCCCCGGCCTGGGGCAAGATGGCCCCGGCCGAGCGAGCCGCGATCCTGAACAAGATCGCCGACCGGATCGATGAAAACAGGGCCGCGCTGGCGGTGGCCGAAGTCTGGGACAACGGCAAACCGGTCCGAGAGGCAATAGCCGCTGACATCCCGCTGGCGGCGGATCACTTCCGCTACTTCGCAGCGGCGATCCGGGCCCAGGAAGGTTCGCTGTCGCAGATCGATCAGGACACGGTCGCCTACCACTTTCACGAGCCGCTCGGGGTGGTGGGGCAGATCATTCCGTGGAATTTCCCGATCCTGATGGGTGCTTGGAAGCTGGCGCCGGCGCTGGCGGCCGGTAACGCGGTGGTGCTCAAGCCCGCGGAGCAGACGCCCGCGTCGGTGTTGTACCTGATGTCGCTGATCGGTGACCTGTTGCCGCCCGGGGTGGTCAACGTCGTCAATGGTTTCGGCGCCGAAGCGGGCAAGCCGCTGGCGTCCAGCAACCGAATTGCCAAGGTCGCGTTCACCGGAGAGACCACCACCGGGCGCCTGATCATGCAGTACGCCTCACAAAACCTGATCCCGGTAACTCTGGAACTCGGCGGCAAGAGCCCCAACATCTTCTTTTCTGATGTGATGGCCAAGCCCGACGACTTCCAGGACAAGGCGCTGGAGGGTTTCACGATGTTCGCCCTCAACCAGGGCGAGGTGTGTACCTGTCCGTCGCGCAGCCTGATCCAGGCCGACATCTATGACGAGTTCCTGGAACTGGCGGCGATCCGGACCAAGGCGGTTCGGCAGGGCGATCCCTTGAACATCGAGACGATGCTGGGGTCACAGGCCTCCAACGACCAGCTGGAAAAGGTGTTGTCCTACATCGAAATCGGCAAGGAAGAGGGTGCCAAGGTCATTACCGGCGGCGAGCGCGCCGAACTCGGCGGTGACCTGTCCGGCGGCTTTTACATGCAGCCGACGATCTTCAGCGGCACCAACAAGATGCGGATCTTCCAGGAGGAGATATTCGGTCCGGTGGTGGCGGTCACGCCGTTCACCGATTACGACGACGCGATGGATATCGCCAACGACACCCTCTACGGTTTGGGTGCGGGGGTGTGGAGCCGCGACGGCAACACGGCCTACCGGGCCGGCCGGGACATCCAGGCGGGCCGGGTGTGGGTCAACTGCTATCACGTCTACCCGGCGCACTCGGCGTTCGGTGGCTACAAGCAGTCCGGCATTGGCCGGGAAGGCCATCAGATGATGCTGGGCCACTATCAGCAGACCAAGAACCTGTTGGTGTCCTACTCGGATAAGGCTTTGGGGTTGTTCTGATGCCGGAGCCGTCGGGGCCGTCGGGGGTGGTGATCACCGCGGGCGCCGCTGAATTGCTCACCCGATTGCAGGACCGGCACGGTCCGGTGATGTTCCATCAGTCGGGCGGCTGCTGCGACGGGTCCTCGCCGATGTGTTACCCGAGCGGCGACTTCCTCGTCGGTGATCGCGACGTATTGCTCGGGACGCTTGATATCGGCAAGCAGACCGGAGCAGAAGGCGTCGCGGTGTGGATCTCCGGTCCGCAATATCAGGCGTGGAAGCACACTCAACTGGTCATCGATGTGGTGCCGGGCCGTGGTGGCGGGTTCAGCCTGGAAGCGCCGGAGGGTATGCGGTTCCTCAGCCGCGGCCGAGTCTTCACCGACGAGGAGCAGGCGCTGCTGGAAGAGACGCCGGTGATAACCGGTGCCGCCTATGAGCGTGGTGAGCGTCCGGCGGTGCCAGGTGAGGTGGTGGCCGACAACGCGCCGGGAGCGTGCCCGGCCAGTCGGCCCTAGCCGCAGTAAGGTCGTAAGGCGTGATACCCCTTCCACGTGCGTGGCTGCTGACAAGCGCCATGCTGGTCGGTGGCGCGGTCGGGCAATTGGCCGGGGTGGGATCCAGCATTCTGGTTCACACCCGGGTCCGGCCGGACCTCGTTATTGCGCTGGTGGTTGGGATTCCCAGTCTGATTGGCATGTTGGTGATCTTGTTCTCGGGGCGCCGCTGGGTGACGGTGTTGGGCGCGTTCATCCTCGCGTTGGCTCCGGGTTGGTTGGGTGTGCTCGTTGCGATTCAGGTGGCCTCTCATGGCTAAAGACGATCTCGATTCGAACCCGGGAACCGAGCCGTTCGTGCCGGAGTTCGATACCGTTGAACGCTCGGTGCCGTTCGTGCCGGATTTCGATACGGACTCCAAGCCGTTTGCCGGTTTGGCCGCCGCGGTGGTGACGGAGCCGAAGAAGTCGTCGGTCGAGCTGGTGGACCTGTCCGAGGCGTCGGCGCCGCTGACAACTCTGGATAGGCACTCTCTGGATGGGGATTCGCAGGCCGATGGCACCGCTACCCCGGCGCCATCGGTTACCGTGCCGAGTCGGTACGTCTACCTGAAGTGGTGGAAGTTCGTGCTGGTCGTGCTAGGCGTGTGGTTCGGCGCGGCCCAGGTCGGGCTCAGCCTGTTCTACTGGTGGTTTCACACCATTGACAAGACGCTGCCAGTCTTCGTGGTGCTGGTCTACCTGGTGCTGTGCGCGGTGGCCAGCTTGCTGCTGTCAATGGTTCAGGGCAGGCCGCTGATCACGGCGTTGTCGCTCGCGTTGATGTCGGCACCGTTTGCCTCGGTCGCGGCCGCGGCGCCGCTGTATGGCTCCTACTTCTGCGAGCATGCGAGTCGCTGCCTGGTCGGCGTCATTCCCTATTAGGCCACGGGCTGCTGAAGCGCCGCGCCTGCGCCTTCCGGAATATCGGGGGCTTGTCGGGCATGGTCTGTTTATCGTTTCCCGGACCAGCCCGGCGGTCGCAACCAAATCGGACACCGAATGGTTCACATTGATGAAGAACCGAAGGCGGGTCGCATCCTTGGATACCGCGGGATACGTGATCGGAAATACTCGTATGCCATTGCGCATGAGTTCGTCATAAAATGCATAGACGCGGTTGAAATCGGCGATCACGGGAACAATGGGGGTGGTCTGGTTGGGCGTGTCCTGTCCTAAGGCGCACCGAAAAGACTCGCTTTTCATCTGTAGTTCCGAAACTAGTTCCGGTCGATCTCTGAGTAGCTCTACCGCGCGCAGTGCGGCCGCGGCGAGCGGGCCGGGTAGTCCGGTGCTGAACACGAATCCAGGGCAATTGTATTTAAGGTACATAATTAAGTCGGCCGTCCCGGCGATGTATCCTCCGCAGCTGCCGAAAGTCTTGCTCAGCGTGCCCATCTGAATATCGACTACTTGGGGTGGCAGCCCGAAGTGTTCGGTGATGCCGCGGCCGGTCTTTCCGACCGTGCCGATGGCGTGTGCCTCGTCAACGAACAGCAGAAACCCGTACTTCTCTTTCAGCTCCGCGATCTCGGCGAGCGGTGGCAGGTCGCCGTCCATGCTGTAAAGGCCCTCGATGCATACCGCCACTCGTCCGGGATGGTCCTTGTGCTGCTCGAGTAGGGATGCGAGGGCGCCGACATCGTTGTGCGGGAAGTGCAGCGACCTGGCCCGTGCCAGCTTCACGCCGCCGGCGATGCTGTTGTGGACCCAGTGGTCGCAGATGATCACATCTTCCTCGGAGAGCAGGAAGCCGAGGGTGGAGACGTTCCTGTTGTATCCGCTGACTAAGGCGAGCGCTTTCTCCTGTCCCAGCAATTCGGCCAGGGCATTTTCCAGGGCGCTGTGAATGTCGAACTCGCCGGCGACAAGTCGGGAAGCGCCCGCGGAGCAGCCATATCTTTGCACCGCCGCGGTAGCGCCCTCTTTAACGCGGGGATCCGCGCACAGTCCTAAATAGTCATAGCAGGCAAAATTGAGGACCGGTCCGTTGCTTCCCTCATATTTTGCGATGTTGCCGTGTGACAGGCTTTGAAAATACGGGTATTCGTCGGTAATGTCGTCGATGCGCTCCAGCAACTCCCTGAGCTCGTAGTAGTTTCGCGATTTCCATGTTGACACTGGCATTGTGATTCCTTGGGTCGCTCGGCTTGGGGCGGGGGTTGCGGAATATTTCTGGATCGAGGCGCAGTTCATCGGCGGCGGTTGCCGAATTCTGGAAACCAGCAGGCGGGCCGACACGTGTATGTTAGCGAGACTAAAATTTTCGGTGCGGGTAATGGCGTGGTTGAGCTTAAGTTGAATTGTCTACATCGATATACGTTTCCGCAAGATCCGACCATGTGAATGTGCAAATTCGAATTAGTTTCGATTATTAGAAATCATTCGCGTCGCGGGATCTGACTTCACTCCGGACGCGCGCAATGGCGGGCAGCTGATTGGGTGATGGGGCCGGTGTCACCGGCCCGCGCCCGGCCTCACCCGATGCCGCTGCGGTACGGGCGGGCCGACCGGGCCGCGGTGTTGACCCGGTAGGTCGGTCCAACGCCGTACCCGGCCGTTAGGGTGGGTGCCGTGACCCACTATGACGTCGTCGTCCTCGGAGCCGGTCCAGGCGGATACGTGGCGGCCATCCGTGCCGCACAACTTGGCCTGAACACCGCAATCGTCGAACCGAAGTACTGGGGCGGAGTCTGCCTCAACGTTGGCTGCATCCCGTCCAAGGCGCTGCTGCGCAACGCCGAACTTGCGCACATCTTCACCAAGGACGCCAAGGCTTTTGGCATCAGCGGCGAGGCCACCTTCGATTATGGTGTGGCGTTCGACCGCAGCCGGAAAGTGGCCGAGGGCCGCGTAGCCGGTGTGCACTTCCTGATGAAGAAGAACAAGATCACCGAGATCCACGGCTACGGGAAATTCACCGACGCCAACACGCTCTCGGTGGATCTCAATGACGGCGGTACCGAGAAGGTGACGTTCGACAACGCCATCATCGCCAGCGGCAGTAGTACCCGGCTGGTGCCCGGCACCTCGCTGTCGACCAACGTGGTGACCTACGAAGAACAGATCCTGACCCGCGAATTGCCCAAGTCGATCATCATCGCCGGAGCCGGTGCCATTGGCATGGAGTTCGGTTACGTGCTGAAGAACTACGGCGTTGACGTCACCATCGTGGAGTTCCTGCCGCGCGCACTGCCCAACGAGGACGCCGAGGTGTCCAAGGAGATCGAGAGACAATTCAAGAAGCTGGGCGTCAAGATCCGGACCGGAACCAAGGTCGAGTCCATCTCCGACGATGGCTCTGCGGTCACGGTGGTCGTCAGCAAGGACGGCAAGTCCGAGGAACTCAAGGCCGACAAGGTATTGCAGGCCATTGGGTTCGCCCCGAATGTCGAGGGCTACGGGCTGGACAAGGCCGGCGTCGCGTTGACCGACCGCAAGGCCATCGGTATCGGCGAGTACATGCAGACCAGCGTCGGGCACATCTATGCGATCGGTGATGTCACCGGGCAGCTGATGCTGGCGCACGTGGCTGAGGCCATGGGGGTCGTGGCGGCCGAGACCATCGCCGGCGCTGAGACCCTGTCCCTGGGCGACTACCGCATGCTGCCGCGCGCCACGTTCTGCCAGCCGCAGGTAGCCAGCTTCGGGCTCACCGAACAGCAGGCGCGTGATGAGGGCTACGACGTCAAGGTTGCCAAGTTCCCATTCACGGCAAACGGAAAAGCCCATGGTCTGGGCGACCCCAGTGGCTTCGTCAAACTGGTGGCCGACGGCAAGCACGGCGAGCTGTTGGGCGGGCACCTGGTCGGACACGACGTGTCGGAGCTGTTGCCGGAGCTGACCTTGGCGCAGAAGTGGGACCTCACGGCAACAGAGTTGGCGCGCAACGTGCACACTCACCCGACGATGTCCGAGGCGCTGCAGGAGTGCTTCCACGGCTTGGCCGGGCACATGATCAACTTCTGAGCATGATTCGCACCGAAGCGGTGTTGGGCGGGGCCGGCGGTGTGACCGCCGGCTACCTGCTGTGGCTGGTGGCCATATCGATCGGTGATGATCTCACGACGGTAGGTCAGTGGAGCCTGGTCATATTGCTGCTGTCGGGTCTGCTCGCGGTTGGTGCGGCGCTGGTGGGTTTGCTGATGCGCTGGCGTAGCAGGTACGGCTGGTCGGCGTTCGTGTTCGGCCTGCCCGTGCTGCCGGTGGTGCTGACCCTGGCCGTGCTGGCCGACATCTACTTCTGAGGCTTTCAGCTGTTGGTGCTGGTCAAGAGTGGGTTGTCGAGCCCATTTGGCGATCCACGTGGACAGGACCCGCGCGGCGGGTTGGGGTGTGCGCGTATTGAGCCATGCCACCGCCGCGCCGCTGCGGCCTTCGTGCCGCCCCAGCGGCCGCTGATCACCGTCCAGGTAGACCAGCCCGGAGTCCGGCGGGCCGATCCGCACCCACTGGACCGGTAGCTATCCTCGCCGCGATGGGGTTGAACTACCGGTCCGGGGCGTCGGAATCCAGATTATTTATGTGGGTAATGCCCTACCGCTGGTCGCTTCGGTCAAGCCGTGTTCCTAGGCGGCCGGCAACATCGGCATTCGTGAACCATGGCCGGACTCGCCATTGCCCAGAATCGTAAGCCCCGCGGGCGATTGAACGGGTCGGTTGACAGCGGTACCGGCAAAGCCCATTGCATTTTGCTCGGAAGCCACTTCCGGAACCTTGCCGATGGTCGGGCCAGGCGTTGTAGTTGACGCCAGCCCGGCGTCGGGCATGCCACCTGGCTGCCAATTATCTTCCGCTTCCGCAAGCTCGTTACCTGCGGTTTCTTGGCGTTGGTCGACGGACTCCGTCTCCAAACGTGTCTGGTCAGCAAGGTACTGGCCGATGCCGACCGGCAAGGCGATCGGCAACGTCGTCGCAAGCGCAATCGGTATTCCGATCAGCGAGGTGACGAGCGCAACTGGCAACAGGGCCGCCAAAAGCGGAGGCGTCACGATAATTATCGCGATAGCGATGTAAAACGCGAAGACGACCACAGAAAACGCGAGGGCAATAAGAATCGGGATGAGTAAAATTGCAAAAATTATTGCGTACGCGATGATTGCGAAAACCAAGAAGAATGTTATCGCAATGAGGTTGATCAATATCGCAAGAATGATTTCGATAATATCCAACGGTTGTGCCAGTAGGGGGGCCGCGACGTTGGTGGCTGTGCCGATCGGGGTGTTGAGTATGGGCGGGGCTGGTGTGGTGTGGGGCATCGAGGCCAGCGTCGTGCCCGAGACGACTTGCTAGGCGCTCATGGTGGTGGCCGCTTGGACCCACATCCGCGCGTAGTCGACTTCGTTGAGCGTGATGGGGATGGTGTTGAGCCCAAAGAAATTGGTCGCGACCTGCGCCGTGTGGGTGGTGTGGTTGGCGGCCAGCTCCGCCAGTGTCGGCATCGCAGCCAGCGCGCTGGTGTAGGCCCCGGCCGCCACCTCGTGCTCGGCCGGAGTCGCCGCGTAGTCGGCGCTGGTCGTGGTCAACCACGCCAAGTACGGCGCGTGCGCGTCGACATAGCTCTGCGCGCTGGTCCCCTGCCATGCTGCGGCTTGTACCCCGCCCAGCAAGGTGGTGAGTTCTTCTGCCGCCGAGGTGTGTTCGGCGCAAAGTGCCGTCCATGCCGTCGCGGCCTCGTGCAGGGGCCCGGGGCCCGGTCCCGCGCTGAGCAACGCTGAATGTACCTCCGGCGGCGAAGCCATCCAGACGGATGCTGTCACAGTATTCCTCCCGAAATTTGATCCGCCACTGAACATCTCCACGAACAACGCAAGATCAAGCGACGCCTACAGGCAACGGCGTAGTGCGAGAACGGGTCTCCCTCGCGCCGCAGCGTCAGCACTGTCGTGGGGTGCTGAAATTTACCAGGGCGTAGATGAGACCGTTAACCGAGTCCCGTGGGCACGCAGGTCCCATCTCGTGGCGCCTGCTGCCGCTGTGCGCGACGGCCTAGCGGGGGTTGTCCAGCGGTACGCCAAGCGCGGTGATTGTCGCCGCCAACGCATCGTATTGGGTTGCCAGCAGGCAGAACTCGATCAACCGGCGGCGGTTGAGGTGAATCTCGAGCTGCTCCCAGGTGGCGGGTGTGACCGATCGGTTTTTGATCAGTTCATCGGTGGCAGTGAGCAGCGCCTGTTGCCGGGAGCTGAGGACCCTTCGGGGGCCGTCTCCCTGTGGAGCGTCAGGCCACGCGAAGATCGTGGCCTGCGCCTGGGCGTCCAGCCCGGCGGCGCGCGCCATCCGGCGGTGATGCTGCAGCTCGTACTCGCAGGACCGCAGGTGCGCTACCCGCAGGATCACCAACTCGGTATCGATCCTCGGTAGCCGTCCGTGCAGCAGACGCCCCGAGTAGATCGCCCAGGTCCAGAACAGGTACTGCCGGTAGCCCAGCGCGGTGAACAAGTGCATTTCCGGCGCCCGGACCGAACGGGCGGCCAGCTTGGCCAGCGCCCAGTTGACGGGCCCGAGCTGGCGGATGCCGCCCGACGGGATGCGTGCCACCTGGTCCCCAGTCATGGCTGCTTCACCAGGTAGGGGGACACGGTGCTGCGATGCTCGTCGAGATCGAGTGCGCGCCCGAGGGCGGGGAATGCCCGTTGGGGACAGTTGTCGCGTTCGCAGACTCTGCAACCGGCGCCGATCGGCGTGGCCGCGATATTCGGATCGCCGGACAAATCGAGTCCTTCCGAGTAGACGAGCCGGTGCGCGTGGCGAAGTTCGCAACCCAACCCGATCGCGAACGTTTTACCCGGCTGAGCATACCGGGCTGCACGACGCTCGACGGTCCGGGCCACCCACATGTAGTTACGGCCATCGGGCATCTGCGCGATCTGCACCAGGATCTTGCCCGGGTTGGCGAAGGTCTCATAGACGTTCCACAGCGGGCAGGTTCCGCCGCTGGAAGAGAAGTGAAAACCCGTGGCGGACTGCCGTTTTGACATGTTGCCGGCACGGTCGACCCGGATGAACGAAAACGCGACGCCGCGCATCGACGGTCGCTGCAGCGTCGAGAGCCGGTGCGCGATGGTTTCATAGCTCACCGAGTAGAACGCCGACAGCCGCTCGACGTCGTAGCGGAAATTCTCGGCGACGTCATGAAACTGGCGGTAGGGCAGTACCGCGGCCGCGGCGAAGTAGTTGGCCAGTCCGAGGCGCGCCAGCGTGCGTGACTCATCACTGGTGAACTTGCCGTCGGTCACCATGGCATCGATCAGATCGCCGAACTCGAGATAGGCGAGCTCGGCGGCCATCTTGAACACCTGCTGGCCCGAGGCGAGGTGATTGCTGATTTCCAGCGTCTTGGTCGCGGGGTCGAAGCGATGCAGCACCGTGTCACCCAGATCGATCCGTCTGGTGATTCGCACGCCGTGCACCTCGGTGAGGCGGCGCGTCAGCTCGCTGTGCAGATCGCCATGGTGCAACCGCATCTGGATTGTCAGGTCCTCGGCCGCGGCGTCGAGCTCGTGCAGATAGTTCTGGCGTTGGTAGAAGTAGTCGCGCACCTCTTCGTGGGGCATGGTGATCGACCCGGTACCGCTGCCGTCGGAGTAGCGCTCCTCGGTAGCGGCGGCCAGCTGTGCGGTGGTGATTCGGTAGCGGCGGTGCAGGTTGACCATTGCGCGGGCCAGGCTGGGATGCGCGCTGACCATTTCGGCGACTTCGGTCGGGTCGACGCTGATGTCCAGATCCCGGTCCATCGTCACCTCGCGTAGCTCGGCGACCAGCCGAGTGTCGTCTTGCGAGGAGAAGAAGGTGGCGTCGACTCCGAATACCTCAGTAATGCGCAGCAGCACCGCCACCGTCAGTGGGCGAACGTCGTGCTCGATCTGGTTGAGGTAGCTCGGCGAGATTTCCAGTAGCTGGGCGAGCGCGGCCTGGCTGAAGCCCCGCTCGTTACGGAGCTGGCGGACCCGCGAGCCGACGAACGTCTTGGACACGCAAGCGAGCCTAGTGAGACAGGTCGGGTCATGTGAAGGCCTGGTTAGCAGAGTTGGCACGCCGACGGGGATAGGTAGTCGATTGGTGTTTCCGGTGCGTCGTTGGCATGATTCGCAACGAGACTCCCAGGGATTAGCTGGGGTTCACGCTAGGAGGAAACGGGGAGTTAAGCCGTGAGCCTGGACAAAGAAATGATGCCGGTGCCGGACGGTCACCCCTCGGTGTTCGATCGTGAGTGGCCGCTGCGCGTCGGCGATATCAACCGCACCGGAAGGTTGCGGTTGGACGCGGCATGCCGGCACATCCAGGACATCGGTCAAGACCAGCTGCGGGAGATGGGTTTCGAGGAAACCCATCCACTCTGGATCGTTCGGCGCACCATGGTCGACCTGATCCGCCCCATCGAATTCCAGGACATGCTGCGGTGTCGGCGTTGGTGTTCGGGAACCTCCAACCGGTGGTGTGAGATGCGCGTTCGCATCGATGGTCGCAAAGGCGGGCTGATCGAGTCGGAGGCGTTCTGGATCCACGTTAATAAGGAAACCGAGATGCCGGCGCGCATCGCCGACGACTTCCTGGCGAGTCTGCACAAGACCACCGCCGTGGAGCGGCTTCGCTGGAAGGGCTACCTCAAGCCGGGTAGCCGCGACGATGCAACCGAGATACACGAGTTCCCGGTCCGGGTCACCGACATCGACCTGTTCGACCACATGAACAACTCCGTGTACTGGAGCGTGATCGAGGACTACCTGGCCTGCCACAGCGAGTTGCTGCAGGCGCCGCTGCGCGTCACCATCGAGCACGAGGCGCCGGTCGCGCTGGGCGACAAGCTCGAGATCATTTCGCACGTTCACCCGGCCGGCTCCACCGATAAGTTCGGCCCGGGTCTGACCGACCGCACTGTTACAACTCTCACATATGCGGTTGGCGACGAGACGAAAGCCGTCGCCGGACTCTTCTCGCTTTAACCGGACAAGCGTACGGGTAAATCCCCCTTGACCTGCGAATTTTAGTTACCGGCGGGTAGCTTCTGTAACGGTTCAGTAATCTCCCGGCTTCGCAAGCTTTGCAAAATGGCTGGAAGTCGTAGCCGAAATTTGCAAGTGAAATGGGTGGACCAGGGGGAATGGGCTATGTCATGGTCGTGTTAGCACACGAGTGAAGTTGAGTCCACGGAGAACTTTCTAGACGTCTTCTAGAAGCTCTCTAGGCCGCCGCCCGGCGGTGGTGGTCTCAGAAATTCAGCAATGTAGTGACCGTAAAAGGAGCCGTCCAATGTCTGTCGTTGGCACCCCGAAGAGCGCTGAGCAGATCCAGCACGACTGGGACCACAACCCCCGGTGGAAGGGCATCACCCGCACCTACACCCCGCAAGACGTCGTCGCCCTGCAGGGCCACGTCGTCGAGGAGCACACCCTGGCCCGTCGCGGCTCCGAGGTGCTCTGGGAGCAGCTGCATGACATGGACTTCGTCAACGCGCTGGGCGCGCTGACCGGCAACATGGCCGTCCAGCAGGTGCGTGCCGGCCTGAAGGCCATCTACCTGTCGGGCTGGCAGGTCGCCGGTGACGCCAACCTTTCCGGCCACACCTACCCGGACCAGAGCCTGTACCCCGCCAACTCGGTGCCGCAGGTCGTCCGTCGTATCAACAACGCGCTGCTGCGCGCTGACGAGATCGCCAAGGTCGAGAACGACCGCTCGGTCGACAACTGGCTGGTGCCGATCGTCGCCGACGGTGAGGCCGGTTTCGGTGGTGCGCTCAACGTCTACGAGCTGCAGAAGGCCATGATCGCCGCCGGTGTCGCCGGTTCGCACTGGGAGGACCAGCTGGCCTCGGAGAAGAAGTGTGGCCACCTGGGCGGCAAGGTGCTGATCCCCACCCAGCAGCACATCCGGACCCTGACCTCGGCCCGTTTGGCTGCCGACGTTGCCGATGTCCCGACCGTGGTCATCGCCCGGACCGACGCCGAAGCGGCCACCCTGATCACCTCCGACGTTGACGAGCGGGACCGCCCGTTCATCACCGGCGAGCGCACCAAGGAAGGCTTCTACCGGATCAAGAACGGTCTGGAGCCCTGCATCGCCCGCGCCAAGGCCTACGCGCCCTTCTCCGACCTGATCTGGATGGAGACCGGCACCCCGGACCTGAAGCTGGCCAAGCAGTTCGCCGAGGGCGTCAAGGCGGAGTTCCCCGACCAGATGCTCGCCTACAACTGCTCGCCGTCCTTCAACTGGAAGAAGCACCTCGACGACGAGACCATCGCCAAGTTCCAGAAGGAGCTGGGTGCGATGGGCTTCAAGTTCCAGTTCATCACCCTGGCCGGCTTCCACGCCCTGAACTACTCGATGTTCGATCTGGCCTACGGCTACGCCCGCAACCAGATGTCGGCCTACGTCGAGCTGCAGGAGCGGGAGTTCGCCGCCGAGGAGCGCGGCTACACCGCAACCAAGCACCAGCGTGAGGTGGGTGCCGGTTACTTCGACCGCATCGCCACCACGGTGGACCCGACCTCGTCGACCACCGCGCTTGCCGGTTCGACCGAAGAGGGCCAGTTCCACTGAGCTGACTGATTGCCGAGCAGACGCAGACTCGCACTTCTGCAGCGCAGTTGATGTGAGTTTGTGTCTGCTCGCCAGGGAAGTTGACAGCGTAGGCCCCGCCCAGCCAACCTGGGCGGGGCCTATTGCAATGCGTCACAAAATCGATTCGCGGGAGAGAAAATAGATGGGCAGCGATGCAGCAATCCAGCGAGTAGGGGTTGTCGGTGCCGGACAGATGGGATCCGGCATTGCGGAGGTCTCGGTGCGTGCCGGCGTCGAAGTCACGGTGTTCGAGACCACCGAGGCGTTGATCACCGCGGGCCGCAACCGCATCGTCAAGTCGCTGGAGCGTGGCGTCAGCTCAGGCAAGGTCACCGAGCGTGAGCGTGACCGCGCCCTGAGCCGGCTGACGTTCACCACCGACCTGAATGACCTGGCCGACCGGCAGCTGGTGATCGAGGCCATCATCGAGGACGAGGCCGTCAAGACGAAGGTCTTTGCCGACCTCGACCGCGTGGTCACCGATCCTGACGCGGTGCTGGCGTCGAACACGTCGAGCATCCCGATCATGAAGGTTGCCGCGGCCACCAAGAATCCGCGGCGAGTGCTGGGGCTGCACTTCTTCAATCCGGTACCGGTGCTTCCGCTGGTCGAGTTGGTCAGCACGCTGGTCACCGACGACGCCGCCGTGGCTCGCACCGAGGAGTTTGCTAGCGCGGTGCTCGGGAAACAGGTGGTGCGCTGTTCGGATCGCTCCGGCTTTGTGGTGAACGCACTCCTGGTGCCGTATCTGTTGTCGGCGATCCGCATGGTGGAGGCCGGATTCGCTACCGTCGAAGACGTCGACAAAGCGGTTGTTGCCGGGCTGTCTCATCCAATGGGCCCGCTGCGGCTTTCCGATCTTGTCGGCTTGGATACCCTGAAGTTGATTGCCGACAAGATGTTTGAAGAATTCAAGGAACCGCATTATGGTCCGCCGCCACTGTTGTTACGCATGGTAGAGGCGGGTCAGTTGGGTAAGAAGTCGGGCCAAGGCTTTTATACCTACTGAAATTTTCAGCTGCCTCACATGCGGCTCACGTGAAGGTCACAGCCCTGAGGTGGCGTCGTTGCAATCGTGTGACAGGCGTTTTGAACATCGGGTAGTATTTGCCCCGGATCGACAGATGAGAGGTAGTTTTCCGGAATGACCGAGCTGAGGCCGTTTTACGAAGAATCGCAATCAATCTACGACGTTTCGGATGAGTTCTTCGCGCTATTTCTAGACCCGACGATGACGTACAGCTGTGCGTACTTCGAGCGGGACGACATGACGCTGGAGGAGGCGTCCAACGCGAAGTTTGACTTGGCGCTGGGCAAGCTGAACCTCGAGCCCGGGATGACTTTGCTCGACATCGGCTGCGGCTGGGGCGGCGCGCTGCAGCGGGCGGTAGAGAAGTATGACGTCAACGTCATCGGTATCACGCTGAGTCGCAATCAATTCGAGTACAGCAAGGCCAAGATGGCCAAGATCCCCACCGAGCGCACCGTCGAGGTGCGGCTGCAGGGATGGGAAGAATTTGAGGACAAGGTCGACCGCATCGTCACCATCGGCGCTTTCGAAGCGTTCAAGATGGAGCGCTACGCGGCCTTCTTCGAGCGCTCGTACGACATTCTCCCCGACGACGGCCGGGTGCTGCTGCACACGATTCTCACCTATACGCAGAAACAGTTTCATGAGATGGGCGTCAAGGTGACGATGAGCGACGTCCGATTCATGCGATTCATCGGCCAAGAGATATTTCCCGGCGGACAGTTGACGGCGCAGGAAGATATTTTCAATTTTGCGCAGGCGGCCGGATTTTCCGTTGAAAGAGCGCAATTGCTGCAGCAGCATTACGCGCGGACGCTAAACATCTGGGCGGCGAATCTGGAGGCCAGGAAGGAAGAGGCCATCGCCATGCAGTCCCAGGAGATCTACGACAAGTACATGCACTACCTGACGGGGTGCGAGAACTTCTTCCGCAAGGGCATCAGCAACGTGGGGCAGTTCACCTTGGTCAAGTAGGTCACCCAGACCTGGAAGTACGCGGTACGCCCGGCGGATGATTCCGTCGGGCGTTTCTGCGTCAATTGGGGGGTGTCAGACGGGTCAAGCTGGGGCGGCGGGGCCGCGGCGCGATACACCAAGACACTCGCAAGCGCTCATGTGGCCGGCGCACGGCCCGTTCCCGAAAAGGCCAACACCAAGCCGCCGGTCGCGTCCCGCGGAACGCGACCGGGCGGCTAGCCGGTGTGGCTACTTCTCCAAAGTGAACTGATCGATGTCCGTGTAGCCCTGGCGGAACAGCTTCGCGCAACCCGTGAGGTACTTCATGTAGCGGTCGTAGACCTTCTGCGACTGGATGGCGATGGCCTCTTCCTTCTTGGCTTCCAGCGCGGCGGCCCAGATTTCCAGCGTCCGTGCGTAGTGCAGTTGCAGCGACTGCACCCGAGTCACCTTGAAGCCCGCCGCGGTCGCGTGCTCTTCGACCGTCGGGATTGTTGGCAGCCAGCCGCCGGGGAAGATCTCGGCGAGGATGAATTGTGAGAAGTGCACGATTTCGTGGGTCAGCGTCAGCCCCTTCGCCCGGGCCTCCTTGAAGGTGGGGCGGGCGATGGTGTGCAGCAACATGATTCCGTCGGCTGGCAGCGCTTGGTAGGCCATCTTGAAAAAGTGCGCGTAGCGCAGGCGGCCGAAGTGTTCGAAGGCGCCGATCGAGACGATGCGGTCGACGGGCTCGTCGAACTTCTCCCACCCTTCCAGCAGCACCCGACGGCTGCGGGAGGTGTCGATCTGGTCGAACATCTGCTGAACGTGGGCGGCCTGGTTCTCCGACAACGTCAGGCCGACAACATTGACGTCGTACTTCTCAATGGCACGCCGCATCGTGGCGCCCCAGCCGCAGCCGATGTCCAGCAAAGTCATCCCGGGCTCGAGGTTCAGTTTGCCCAGCGCCAGATCGATCTTGGCGACCTGCGCCTGCTCGAGGGTCATGTCGTCACGCTCGAAATATGCGCAGCTATAGGTCTGGCTCGGGTCGAGAAATAGCCGGAAGAAGTCGTCAGACAAATCGTAATGGGCTTGCACATTGCCAAAATGCGGCGTGAGCTGGACGGACATAGTGATGGAGCCTTTCTGTTCCACTGGGCTTAGCTCAGCGCACCCTGGCGTGCCCCCCGGTTGCCCCCATGAATGGTAGCTGCTTTACAGCGGTACAGAACCCACGCCGGTATCCGGTGGATATCGCGGGTGCCTGGTAGGAGGCTAGGCAGTTGCCTAGTCGTCCACCCGTGGGGGCACGATCGGCGACGGGTGCGGCTGGTCACGGAACTTCTCCAGAGAGCCGCCGGCCTCCACGATGCCGCACAGTGCGCTCCAGCTCAGCATTGTCAGGTAGTCGATGAGTTCGTCGCTGGTCATCCGCGGGTCCGACATCCAGGAGTGGGTAGCCAGCTGCACACCGCCGACGATCAGGTATGCCCACGGTTCCACGCCGCCGGTGTCCATCCCGGCCTCGGCCATGCGCCGGCGCAGCATCACCGCGAGCATGCGGGCGATGATGCGCTCCGAGTCGGCGATGACTTTGCTCTTGCTGGCCGAGCTGTTGGCCATCACGAACCGATACGGTTCCGGTTCGGCGGCGACGGTTTCGACATAGACCCGGATGATCTCGCGGGCCAGGTCGAAGCCGTCCAGGTTGGAGGACAGCGCTGCCGCCATGTTGGGGATCAAGGTGGTTTGCGCAAAGCGCATCATCACCGCGGTCGTCAGATCGTTCTTGTCGACGAAGTAGCGGTAGAGGACCGTCTTGGAGACCCCGATCTCGGCCGCGATCTCATCCATGCTCAGGAAGCGGCCGTGTCGGCGGATCGCGACGATCGTGCCGTCGACAAGCTCGTTGCGCCGCTCCACCTTGTGTTGGTGCCAGCGCCGCTTGCGACCATCTGTTTTCCCCGTCATAGCCGGGATACGCTCTACCACTTTCTGCTGGTTTCCACTTACTAGACGCCCTTGATACTACGGCTTGTGCAGTTACATATGGCGCATCGGCGGTGCGTGCGCGAGGCCCCACAACAGTGCAGTCACACTAACCCGTGGCAGTTATAGCGGATGATGGTGTGGTGGCACACAGAGCCGAGCCTTCGAGTTCGCCGCCGGCATCGCTACACCGGATGTCTTTTGCTGAGTCGTTCGCCGGCGCCGATCCGCAGGCAGATGCGGTCCGGCGGGTGGGCCTGCGGCGGATGAAACTGGTGGCGCTGGGGTTCCTCGTCGGCGCCACCATCGTGTTCCTGGCATGTCGGTGGGTGCAGGCTCAAGGTGGGGCGCCGCTGTGGGTCGGGTACCTCGGTGCCGCCGCGGAGGCTGGCATGGTCGGTGCGCTGGCCGACTGGTTCGCCGTGACCGCGCTCTTCAAGCATCCACTGGGGATCCCGATCCCGCACACCGCGATCATCAAACGCAAGAAAGACCAGCTGGGCGAGGGGCTGGGCACGTTTGTCCGGGAGAACTTCCTGTCGGCCCCGGTGGTGGAAACCAAGTTGCGCGATGCGCAGGTCCCCAGCCGGCTGGGGAAATGGCTCGCGGATTCCGGGCATGCCCAACGGGTGGCGGCCGAGGCCGCCACGGTGCTGCGGGTGCTGGTGGAGCTACTGCGCGACGATGACGTCCAGCACGTGATCGACCGGATGATCGTGCGTCGTATCGCCGAGCCGCAGTGGGGTCCGCCGGTGGGGCGGTTGCTGCAGACCGTCCTGGCCGAGAACCGGCAGGAAGCCCTGATCCAGCTGCTGGCCGACCGTGCCTTTCAGTGGTCACTGAACGCGGGGGTGATCATTCAGCGGGTGGTCGAGCGCGACTCGCCAACTTGGTCGCCGCGATTCGTTGACCACATGGTTGGCGACCGCATCCACCGCGAGTTGATGGATTTCACCGACAAAGTTCGGCGCAACCCCGATCACGAACTGCGCCGTTCGGCGACCCGCTTCCTGTTCGAGTTCGCTGACGATCTCCAGCACGATCCGAGCACCATTGCGCGCGCCGACACCATCAAAGACCAGTTGATGGCCCGCGACGAGGTCGCCAATGCCGCGGCGACCGCATGGAAAACCATCATGCGGCTGGTGCTCGAGGGCGTTGACGACCCGTCCAGCGTCTTGCGCAGCCGGATCGCCGAAACGGTGGTCCGAATCGGCGAATCACTGCGCGACGACGGCGAGCTGCGCGACAAGGTGGACGACTGGATGGTGCGGGCGGCGCAGCACTTGGTCTCGCAGTATGGGGTCGAGATCACGGCAATCATCACCGAGACGATCGAGCGTTGGGACGCCGAGGAAGCCAGTCGGCGCATCGAACTACATGTCGGCCGTGACCTGCAGTTTATTCGGATCAACGGCACGGTTGTGGGGGCGCTGGCCGGTTTGGTGATCTTCGCTATCGCGCACTTGCTGTTCTGAGGGTGCTAACAAGCGCTTGCAAAAGCAAGCACCTCTCCGTACCCTTGGGTGCGTAAACGACTACTACTAGCGAAGGAGTGCACCGATGCCGGGGGAGGAAAAGCTGGGCGCCAAGGTGTCTGCGGTGTCCTCTAAGGCCTCCGATATTGGCAGCTTCATCAGGACGCAACGCGAGAATGCGCACGTCTCGATGCGGCAGCTTGCGGAGCGCTCCGGTGTCAGCAATCCTTACCTGAGCCAAGTCGAGCGTGGGCTGCGCAAGCCGTCCGCTGATGTCTTGGCCCAGATTGCGAAGGCGCTGCGGGTATCCGCCGAGGTCCTTTATGTGCGTGCCGGGATTCTCGAACCGAGCGAGACCAGCCAGGTGCGTGACGTCATCATCACCGACACGGCCATCACCGAGCGTCAAAAGCAAATTCTGTTGGATATCTATGCGTCGTTTACCCAGCAGAACGAAGCCGTCCGTGAGGAGTGTTCGAGCCCATCTGAAATTGACGATTGATTAAAGTGGTCGGCCGCCAGATGTGAGATTGGCGACGTCTAGAGCGCCGGCCGTCGGGTAACTCAATAGGGATAGACGTTGCTAATGCGCCGTTGAGTACGCGTCTGCGGGTTTGTGTGACCGGCAATCGCGAACCGCGGGAACGGGTTCTGAACAGCGAAAAATCAGGCCTGTATTGGCAACTGGAAACTGGACCGTCCACCGATCCGACGACTCAGGATGTTCCCCGCAATCCGCGCGTTACGGCAATCCGTGGGTCTTGACTATTCCCCCTGAGGAGCCGACGCTTGCCCCAACTTCCATTTCAAGTCTCGATAGCGCCAATAACGACAAACAATCCATGAAAGGAAACAACATGGCTGAAAACACGAACATCGAGGACCTGCGGGCGCCGCTGCTTGCCGCGCTCGGTGCCGCCGACCTGGCTCTGGCCACCGTCAACGACCTGATCGCCAACCTGCGTGACCGCGCCGAAGAGACCCGCACCGACACCCGTAGCCGGGTCGAGGAGAGCCGCGCTCGCCTGACCAAGCTGCAGGAGGACCTGCCGGAGCAGTTCACCGAACTGCGTGAGCGTTTCACCTCCGACGAGCTCCGCAAGGCTGCCGAGGGTTACCTGGAGGCTGCCACCGGCCGGTACAACGACTTGGTTCAGCGCGGCGAGGCCGCCCTGGAGCGGTTGCGTAGCCAGCCGGCCTTCGAGGACGCGTCGGCTCGCGCCGAGGGGTACGTGGACCAGGCTGTGGAGCTGACCCAGGAGGCGCTGGGCACCGTCGCGACGCAGACCCGCGCCGTCGGTGAGCGCGCCGCCAAGCTGGTCGGCATCGAGCTGCCGAAGAAGGAAGAACTCGAGGCTCCCGCCAAGAAGGCTCCCGCCAAGAAGGCTCCGGCCGCCAAGAAGGCTCCGGCCAAGAAGGCTCCGGTCAAGAAGGTCACCCAGAAGTGATTCGGCCCGAGCTCAGCTCGGACCGATAACATTCACGATTCGACTCCGAGTCGCCCAGTCGGGCGGCTCGGAGTCGGCGTTTTTGGACCGCGAGTCGCCGGTAAGGCGGCTCGGAGTCGACGTTTTGGCCAATGCCCGCATAGTCTTTAGAGGTGAGCCAACTCGTAGGTACCGTCCTGTTGGTCCTGCAGATCGCCGTCCTGGTAACGGCCGTGTACGCGTTTGTGCATGCAGCGCTGCAGCGGCCTGACGCCTATACCGCCGCTGACAAGCTGACCAAGCCGGTGTGGTTGGTGATTCTCGGCGCGGCTGTGGCACTGACATCCATCCTGGGCTTCGTCTTCGGCGTGCTCGGGATGGCGATAGCCGCGTGTGCGGCCGGGGTCTATCTGGTCGACGTGCGGCCCAAGCTGCTCGAGATTCAGGGCAAATCCCGCTAGCCGGATGAAAGGCCTGTTGGCCGCGCCAGTCGCGGTGCTTATCGCCTTGCTGAGCGCGCCTGATGCTGCGGCCGACACTGGTGCCGGAGATGTCGGCGCCGCGCGACCAGTTCCTTCGCCGCCGTTCGTGGATCACGCCGAATGGGCGCAGTGGGGGTCATTGCGCGGCCTGCGCGTGTTCCCGACGTCCGCCGGGCGCGCGGCCGCCAGCCAGTTCGGCATGACCGCCGCGGCCGCGGCGGAGGCGTGGGCGGAGGTACTGGCGTTGGCTCCGGAGGCCGACACCCCCGGCATGCTTGCACAGTTCGTCTGTCACTGGGATTTCGCCGAGGTCGCAGCACCCGGCAAGAGCAGCTGGAATCTCGAGCCGTGGCGCCCGGTGGTCGACGACGCCGAGATGATTGCCTCAGGCTGCAATCCGGGCGGCCCTGAAGAGGCCGAACTTTCACGGGCGGTTGTGTCGTCTGCAGACGGGGGTCAGTCTTGATGCCGGGCCAACCAACCCGAGACCAGGTGGCGGCGTTGGTGGATCACACCCTGCTCAAGCCCGAGGCTACTGCCGCCGATGTGGTGGCCCTGGTGGCAGAAGCCGCCGAACTCGGCGTTTACGCGGTATGCGTTTCGCCGTCGATGGTGCCCACCGCGGTGTCGGCCGGCGGCGTGCGGGTAGCCACGGTGGCGGGTTTCCCGTCGGGCAAGCATGCCTCGGCGATCAAGGCGCATGAGGCGGCGCTTGCCGTTGCCTGCGGTGCCGTTGAGGTCGACATGGTCATTGATGTCGGTGCCGCGCTGGCCGGGCACCTCGACGCGGTGCGGTCCGACATCGAGGCGGTGCGTTGCGCGACCTCCGGGGCGGTGCTGAAGGTGATCGTTGAGTCGGCGGCGCTATTGGGTCTTTCCGACGAGTCCACGCTGGTCGGCGTGTGCCGGGCCGCCGAGGACGCCGGAGCGGACTTCGTCAAGACGTCTACCGGCTTTCATCCCGCAGGCGGCGCCTCGACGCGAGCCGTCGAAGTGATGGCCAGCGTCGTCGGCGGACGACTCGGGGTCAAGGCCAGCGGCGGCATCCGGACCGCCGCCGACGCGGTCGCGATGCTCAGTGCCGGCGCAACCAGGCTGGGCCTGTCCGGCACCCGGGCGGTCCTCGAGGGGCTCGGCCAGAACTGATCTGCGGTTACACCGCGCTCAGAGGTTGGCGAAACAGGGATTCTGGCTGCCGGTCGGGATGGTGGCGTTGCGAGTGGAGAAGTGGCTGACCACACCGGTCGTGGTGACTTGAACGCTGTCCGCGTGGATCCCCAGCGGATAGTTCCTGGTCAAGTCTGCGGTGAAGTCGTTCAGTGTCGACTGCACCGCTTCCTTCGGCAGTGAGAAGCCCAGCGTATTGAAGCTCACGATCTGCAGCTCCAACCCCTTGCCGGACACCACCGGCCTGGCGATGATGTCGTTGAGCATGCCCTTGAGTTCGATGGTGCCGTCGGCGGGGTGGGTCACCACGCTGTTGGTGACGAACGCGCCGAGTATCGGGATCGCGTTCTGCACCGATTCCTTGATGCCATCCGATGTCCAGGAAATGGTGGCATCCAGTGCTCCGAGCGTCCCCGCGGAGTTCGGCGTGCTCTTGAGATGGACATCTTGAATGCTGATTCGCAGTTTCATGCCCTTGGCGTCACGCACCTGGTTGCCCGCGGTTTCGACCGTGATGTTGGTGAAGTGGCGAGTTGCCAACTGCCACAACAACAAGGGTGCCACGCTGAACGACGCGGTGGCCTTGTCTTTGACCTCGCATGCCACCGCGGCGGCAACCTTGCCGTTGGTGACATGGCGAGCGTAGAGCTCGCTGGCGATCACGCCGGCAAGGACCAGCGAGAACACGATGATCAGGATCAAAAAGATGGATAGTGGGTCCCGACGTGAGCGTCGTTTGCGCGTTCCCGCCAGCGGCTCTTCCTCTGGCGTGGCAACCGAAGTCGTCTTACTTGCGCTCGAGGCGGGTGGAGAAGTGGATTCCGGCCGCCGTGAATCGGCGTTGCTGGCGGCGATGGGCTCCGTCTGCTGCGGGCCGATGCCGGCCATCGTCGGCGGCTCTTGCTGGGGGTTAGCGGGCTCGCCCGAACGGAATGGCCCGCCAGACGGGTCAACCGGGGACGGGGGCCGGCCAAGGGGGCCTTGATTGCTGGGACGCGACCAAGTCGACGGGCCCTCGTTGGGTGGGCCTTGCGGGTTCGTCACCTACGCGATTGTGCCTTATCAGTCTGAGTGAAGCGCGATTGGTTGCGCAGCACTCCTATGTTGTCGCGTGCCGCACCTACCTTGGCGAGGTCGATGTCGGCGACAACGAGTTGCGGGTCCGACCCCGCTGACGCCACCACTTCACCCAGCGGGGAGACGACCAGGCTGCCGCCCACTCCTCGCGGTGCACCGGAGCCTCCGCCCGGATCCGACGAGGTGTCTCCCGGGTCGGCCTGACCCGCCGCGGCCACATAACTGGCCGAATCCAGGGCCCTGGCGCGGGCCAGTAGCGTCCACTGGTCGAGTTTGCCAGGGCCTGAGCCCCAGGAGGCGCTGACCACGATCAGTTCGGCGCCGCGCCGAGCCAGCTCGGTGTAGAGGGCCGGAAAGCGGATGTCGTAGCAAACTGTCAAACCGACCTGGACGTCGTCGACCGTGATCACTACCGGCTCGTGTCCGGGCGCGACGGTACGCGACTCGGCAAAGCCGAAGGCGTCGTAGAGGTGGATCTTGTGGTAGTGGTCATCTGGCTGATTCGGCGTGTCCGGACCCGCTGCGAGCAGTGTGTTTGATACCCGTCCGGCATTGGCGGGGGCAAACATCCCCGCCACCACCGTTATTCCGGTCTGGGCGGCGATCCGGCGCACCCCGTTGGCCCAGGGGCCGTCCAGGGGCTGTGCGACGGGTCCCAACGGGACGCCGAACCGGCACATGGTCGCTTCGGGGAACACCACCAGCCTGGCGCCGGCATCCGCCGCCCGCGCGGCATAGTCACGCACCAGCTCAAGGTTTGCTGTTGGGTCAGTGCCACTGAGAATCTGTGCCAGCGCGATTCGCATAGCAGCCAGTTTAGGGCCCCCGGAAGCGGATCAGAGGCCGCCAGGGTGGCCGCCCGTGCCGCCGGAGCTGCCTCTATTGCCTACTGGCGCCTTACTGGACCCGCCGCTGCCGCCCGCAACCTGTTGGCCGTTCAAGGTGCTGGCGCCGCCTTTGCCGCCGGTGCCGCCGCTGCGGCCGACGCCGCCGCCGGTGTCACCGCCCTTGCCGCCGTCGCCGCCGTATCCGGCGTTACCAAGGCCGCCGGTGCCGCCGTTGCCCCCCATACCGCCAACACCGCTTTAGCCGGTGCTGGAACCCGCGTCGCCGCCGCGACCAGCATTGCCTCCCGTGGCGCCGTTACCGCCGTTGCCCCCCTACCGGCAACGCTTTCGAATTCGGTGGTGCCACCGCCTTTGCCGCCGTTGCCCCCCACGCCACCAGTGGAGGTGCCGTTACCGCCGCCGCCGGTGCCGCCGTCGCCGCCAGTGGCTCGGAAACCGTCAGCTGCGCCGCCGGCGCCGCCGCGGCCCCCGGTGCCTCCGGTGGTGCCAGAGCCGCCAGCGCCGCCGTCGCCGCCGCTGCCGCCGGTGGCTTGGAAACCGCCACCTGAGCCGCCGGTGCCGCCGGCACCCCCAGCACCGGCGATCACCCCGTTGCCGCCCTTGCCGCCGTTGCCGCCGTCGCCGCCGTGGATGGCGCCGTTCGCGCCGCCGTTGCCGCCGCGCCCGCCTGCGCCACCGGTGTTGCCGTTGCCGCCGTTGCCGCCGTCGCCGCCGTTGGGGTTGACAGTGTTAAAGGTCCCGATGCCGTTGCCGCCGTTGCCGCCGTCGCCACCATCACCTCTGATCGCGCCGTCGCCGCCGTTGCCGCCGTTGCCGCCGTCGCGATTCGTGAAGAAGCCGTTAACGCCGTTGCCGCCGTTGCCGCCGTCGCCGCCGTTGTTGAAACCGTTACCACCGGCGCCGCCGCGCCCGCCGGCGCCACCGGTGGCACCGGTACCACCGCTGCCGCCGCTGCCGCCGCTGCCGCCAGCGATATTTGACCCGTTGCCGTGCCCGCCATCGCCGCCGTTGCCGCCGTTGCCCCCCAAGCCGGTGGCTAAGGTGCCGTTGCCACCGCTGCCGCCGTTGACGCCGTTGTCGCCGTTGTCGCCGTTGTCGCCGTTGTTGAAACCGTTACCACCGGCGCCGCCGCGCCCGCCGGCGCCACCGGTGGCACCGCTGCCGCCGCTGCCGCCGCTGCCGCCGCTGCCGCCGCTGCCGCCAGCGTTATTTGACCCGTTGCCGTGCCCGCCATCGCCGCCGTTGCCGCCGTTGCCCCCCAAGCCGGTGGCCAAGGTGCCGTTGCCGGCGTTGCCGCCCTTGCCGCCGTTGCCACCGCTGCCGCCGTTACCGCCGTCACCACCGTCGCCGGCGAATCCCTGCGTGCCGGAAGCGCCCGCGGTGGTGGCGTCGACCCCATTGCGTCCGTCGCCGCCGGCTCCGCCGGCCCCGCCGTCCCCGCCGTCGCCGTAGGCCCCGCAGGCCCCGCCATCCCCGCCGGCCCCGCCACGGCCACCCTCAAAACCCACACCGCTGGTGCCCGAACCGCCCGCGCCGCCGGCCCCACCGTCCCCGCCGTCGCCGTAGAACCCGCCCTTGCCGCCGTTACCGCCGGCCCCGCCGGCCGCGTCGCCCCGCGCGATCCCGTCACCACCGGCCCCACCGGCGCCGCCATTGCCATACTTGCCGCCGTTACCGCCGGCCCCGCCACGCCCGCCGGTAGCGGGACTGTCACCGCCGTCGCCACCGGCGCCGCCGTCACCGCCGCTGGTCGGGCTATGCCCGGACAAGCCGGTAACGCCGGTGCTCGAGCCGGCGCCGCCGGACCCGCCGGCCCCACCGGTCCCGGTGTCACCGCCATGGCCGCCGTCCCCGCCGGCCCCGCCGCCGGTCGTGTATGCGTCACCACCCGCGCCGCCAGCCCCGGCCAGCCCGCCGGCCCCGCCGGCGCCGCCAGATCCGCCGGCGCCGCGAACGCCGTCGCTGTAGCCGGCCGCCAATGCCTGACCACCGGTCCCACCGCTACCACCACTACCGCCGGCCCCACCGCCGGCACCGGACCCACCGTCACCCCCGCGGCCACCATCAAGGTGGGCGATGGTGCCCCGGTCTCCGGCCGCGCCGGCCGCACCCGAGCCGCCGGCCCCACCGTCGCCGCCGGTGCCACCGGCTCCGCCGTCGCCCCCGTGGCCGGCCAGGGCACCACTCAGGCCGCCGGCCCCGCCATTGCCGCCGATCCCGCCATCCTCACCGGCGGTGCCCGAGCCGTCCGGGGTGTCCGCGCTCACCCCCCGCTGCCCGGCGATGCCCGTACCGCCGGCACCGCCGGTACCGCCGTTGCCCGTACCGCCGGCACCGCCGGTACCGCCGTTGCCCGTACCGCCGGCACCGCCGGTACCGCCGTTGCCGAATACCCCGCCGTTGCCACCGACCCCACCATCACCGGCGATCCCGCCGGCCACGGTGCTATCGGCCCCGCGCCCCCCGCTACCGCCATTACCGCTCAGTGGGCGGGCACCTTCGCTGCCATGAGCGCCCGCGATCGAGCCGGCCCCGCCGGCGCCGCCAGCACCACCCACACCGGGGGTGCCGCCATCACCGCCGGCACCACCGGTACCGCTGCCACCACCGGCAAACGTGCCCGTGGCCCCGGTACCACCATCACCGGCCAGCCCACCGGCACCGCCGGCCCCGCCGGCACCCTGGCCGCCGAACAAACTGATCAACCCGCCCGCACCCCCGGCGCCGCCGGTACCGCCATCACCGCCATCTCCGTCGTCACTGCCCAACACCAGCCCGTCCGCGCCGCCACCACCGGCACCGCCGAAACCCCCGACACCGCCAGCACCCCCGTCGCCGCCGGCACCGGCCAGCCAGCCGCCCCGCCCCCCAACGCCCCCATCACCGGCACGGCCGCCATCACCACCGGTCTGGCCCGCACCCCCGGTGCTACCGCCATCACCGGCACCACCGCCACCCCCTGCCCCACCGTGGCCGATCAGCCCCGCCGCACCACCAGCCCGCCGGTACCGCCGACACCACCACCACCGACCTCACCACCCACCCCACCGGCACCACCAGCCCCGCCGCCGCCATAAACCAACCCGCCCTGCCCACCACCACCAGCACCGCCATCTAGACCCATGCCCTGCCCACCAGCACCGCCGGCCCCGCCCGCACCCCACAACCACGCCCGACCCGCCCCACCACCAACACCACCACTAACCGCACCCACCCCACCGGCACCACCATCCCCGCCGGCACCCCACAACCAGCCACCATTGCCGCCCACCCCACCCGCACCGCCAGCCCCCGAGCCGCCGCTGAGCCCGCCCGCACCACCCGCCCCACCGTTTTGACCCACCCCGCCCGAACCCCCATTACCCCCGTTACCCCACAACAAGCCCCCCGCCCCACCGGCTTGACCGGTCCCGGCCGCCCCATCAGCGCCATCACCGATCAACGGCCGCCCCCACAACGCCACCGCCGGCCCGTTCACCGCCCCCCACACGCCCTGCTCAATCACCCCTAGCGGCGACAACGTCCCCAACGCGGCCGCCTCAGCCTACGCATACGCCCCCGCCCCGGCCCCTAACGCCCGCGCGAACCGTTGCTCAAACTCCGCCCACTGCCCACACACCGCCTGATACTCGCGACCAAACCCCCCAAACACCGCCGCAATCGCCACCGACACCTCATCACCGGCAGCCGCCGTCACCGACGTCGTCGCCCCCGCCGCCGCCGCATTAGCCGCACCCACCACCGACCCAATCCGGGCCGCATCGGTTGCCGCGGCCGCCACCCACTCCGGAACCACACTCACAAACGACACAACACCCACCGCCCATCCACCCAAAGGCCAACAAAAGACCCGACCCGGACCTAACCGGTCCAAACACGCTATATCCGCAGTTCAGCGATGCATCCGTAGAAAAATCAGATCGTCAAAAGTTGAGCAGCACCGCTCCCGCACGCCGCCCACCAGCGTCTTAGCCACCCCAACCCGAACTGCACAAACAACCACCGGCAACCACCAAACCCGTCTCAACACCGAGACGGACGGACACGCCCTGCAGTTGGGACTACGCGGAGCTCAGGGACGGTGGCGCTCGCATCATCGCCGGCTGAGGTGACCAATTCCGGTCGATGCATGTTGCGGCGAAGGCGTTGAGAGCCGGCTTGCGGGCGCACCTCCCGGCGATCGGAACCGGGATCGGTGGCGGCACGTGTTAGCGCGCCTAGTTGGGGCTACTTAGGCGTTGTCCGCGATCCACTCGGTAGTGAACTTCTGTTCTACGGTCACCAGCTGGCTCAGCTCGGTGCCGATCATCCGTTCCAGCTTGCCGCCGACCAAAGGGATGCGTACCTGGACGGTGAGTTGCAGCGACAGTCGGGAGCCGCCCGACTTGGGGTTGGGCGTAAGGACTCCGGTGCCCCACAGATTCACCGGTGCATCCACGATCGACCCTGCGATGGACGCCGTTGCGGTTCCATCGTTGACCGGCCCCCAGGTTTCCTCACGCCGGATGCACAGATCTCCGCGGTGCAACTGGGTGACCAGGCCCGGCAAGTTGTGGCTGAAGACGGTCTGCAAGGTGACCACTTCGATGGTCCCGTCGTGTCCGGGCGTGCCGTCCACCCGCATCGACTCCAGGGTTGCGACGTCCACTGGAGTTTCTGCCAGCCGGGCCCGCCAGTATTGCTCCTCGTAGAAAGCCTGGAGGACTTCGGTGACGCTGCCTTCGTAGTCGGCTGACACGTCGAATGAACGCGGCATAGCTGGCCAGGCTACCGTTACGGGCCATGAAACGGCGCGATGTCGGTTCGCTATTCGCCGGTGCGCGCGTCGCCGAGTCGGTGCCGCTGGCGCTATTGACCACGTTGCGGGTGGGGCCGGTCGCGCGGACGCTGGTCACCTGCGACACCACCGATCAGGTGGTTGGCGTGCTCCGGGAGCTCGATGACCGTGCCCGAAACGGAGACTGCGGGCCGGTGTTGGTGTTCGCGGGCGGCTCCAATGTGGTGATCGGCGACGCCCTTGCCGACCTGACCGTGGTGCGGGTGGCCAACGACCGGGTCACCATCGACGGAAACCTGGTGCGCGCGGAGGCCGGCGCGGTGTGGGACGAAGTGGTGGTCGCGGCGATCGAACGCGGTCTGGGCGGTCTGGAATGCCTGTCGGGCATTCCCGGATCGGCCGGGGCGACGCCGGTACAAAACGTTGGCGCCTACGGCGTGGAGGTGTCCGACGTCATCACCCGGGTCCGGCTATTGGACCGCAGCACCGGCGAGGTGAGCTGGGTGCCCGCCGCCGACCTGTCTTTCGGCTACCGAACCAGCGTGCTCAAGCAAGCCGACGGGCTGGCGCTGCCGGCGGTGGTCCTAGAGGTGGAGTTCGCGCTGGATGCCTCGGGCCGCAGCGCCCCTCTGCGCTACGGCGAGCTGACGGCTGCGCTGGGCATGAATAGCGGCGAGCGTGGCGAGCCGCGGGCGGTCCGCGATGCGGTGCTGGCGCTGCGGGCGAGAAAGGGCATGGTGCTCGACGCCGCGGACCATGACACCTGGAGCGTGGGGTCGTTTTTCACCAATCCCGTGGTCGCGCCCGAGATCTACGAACGGCTGGCGGCCCAGACCGGGGAGTCGGTCCCGCACTACCCGGCGCCGGACGGCGTCAAGCTGGCTGCCGGCTGGCTGCTGGAGCGGGCCGGGTTCGGCAAGGGTTATCCCGGCGACCCGCACGCCCGATGCCGACTGTCCAGCAAGCACGCACTGGCTTTGACCAATCGCGGTGGCGCGACGGCAGCGGACGTTATGGTATTGGCCAGGACAGTGCGTGACGGAGTTCGTGATGTGTTTGGTATCACACTGAAACCGGAGCCCGTTCTGGTTGGTTGCGCGTTGTAGCTGCTACTTTTGGCCCGGAGCCCGTCTGGAGCATCGTGTTGCGACGGGTACGGGGCCGCTTGAGGACCGTTTGCGCGCTATTGCGCCCGGTATCTTGGAATCCCGTGAACACATCCAGCGCACCCAAGAGTCAGGCGCCGATCAATAGGCGCATGGCTTTGATGGCCCTTGGGGCCGGTGTGTTGGCGCCAAATGTTTTGGCCGCCTGTTCGGGCAAGGTCGCCAAGCAGGCCGAGCAGAAGGCGCCCGAGGCGCCGCGGCTGATCTTTCGGCCGACCGATGCCGCTGGCGACGTGCTGCCGATCGATCCGGTCAGTGTCGAGGTCGGCAACGGCTGGTTCCAGCGGGTCGTGCTGAAGAATCCGTCCGGCAAGGTCATCGCCGGTGCCTACAACCAGGAACGCACCGTCTACACGGTCACCGAACCACTGGGCTACGACACCACCTACACCTGGAGTGGTGCGGCTGTCGGCCACGACGGCAAGGCGATTCCGGTGGGGGGCAAGTTCACCACCGTGACGCCGGACAAGCAGATCGATGGGGGCTTCCAGTTAGCCGACGGGCAAACTGTCGGGATCGCGGCGCCGGTCATCATTCAATTCGATGCACCGATCACCGATAAGGCGACCGTGGAACGCGCGCTCCACGTCACCGCCAACCCGCCGGTGGAGGGGAGTTGGGCCTGGTTGCCCGATGAGGCCAAGGGCGCCCGGGTGCACTGGCGCCCGCGCGAGTACTACCCCGCGGGCACCACGGTCAGCGTCGACGCCAAGCTCTATGGGCTGCCGTTCGGCGACGGCGCCTACGGTGCCCAAGACATGACGTTGAACTTTCAGATCGGGCGCCGCCAGATCGTGAAGGCCGAGGTCCCCTCCCACCGCATTCAGGTCGTCACCGATGAGGGAGTCATCATGGACTTCCCGTGCAGCTATGGCGAGGCCGACCTGGCGCGCAACGTCACCCGAAACGGTGTCCATGTGGTGACCGAGAAGTACTCGGACTTCTACATGTCCAACCCGGCCGCCGGATACAGCAACGTGCACGAGCGCTGGGCGGTGCGGATCTCCAACAACGGTGAGTTCATCCACGCCAACCCGCAAAGCGCGGGCGCGCAAGGCAACAGCAACGTCACCAACGGTTGCATCAATCTGTCGACGTCCAACGCTGAGGAGTACTTCCACTCGGCGATATACGGCGACCCGGTTGAGGTCACCGGCAGCACGATCGAGCTGTCATACTCAGACGGCGACATCTGGGACTGGGCGGTGGACTGGGACACCTGGTTGTCGATGTCCGCGCTGCCGGCTCCGTCGGCGCGTACGCCTGGTACGCAGATCCCGATCACGGCGCCGGCCACCCCGTCGACTGCCCCCAGCCTGTCGGGTACACCGACCACACCGAGCACTACTACACCTGGTGGTTAGCCCGTCGGGTCGCTGAGGCCTGGTCACGTGGCCGGATGATGATCTGATCCAGGTTGACGTGCGGGGGGCGTGAGGCCACGAACCCGATCACTTCGGCGATGTCGGCGGCCACCAGCGGAGTCATCCCGGAGTAGACCGCGTCCGCGCGTTGCTCGTCGCCGTCGAACCGGACCAACGAGAACTCCGTTTCGACCGCGCCGGGTGCAATCTCGGTGAGTCGCACCGGCAGGCCCAGGAGTTCGCCCCGCAGGGTGCGGTGTAGCGCGCCCTGGGCGTGTTTGGCGGCGGTGTATCCGGCGCCGCCGTCGTAGATCTCCAGCGCCGCAATGGAGGTGACGGTCACGATCAGCCCGTCGCCGGAGGCGATCAGCTTGGGTAGCAGCGCGCGGGTTACCCGCAGCGTGCCCAGCACATTCGTCTCCCACATCCAGCGCCAATGCTCGAGATCGGCGTCGGCCACCGGTTGCAGCCCTTTGGCGCCACCGGCGTTGTTGACCAGGACGTCAACGCGGCTCAGTCCGTCCGCCAAGGCCGCCACTGCCGCACCGTCAGTGACATCCGCCACAATTGGGGTGCCCCCGATCTGATCGGTCAGCGCAGTTATCCGGTCCGCGCGACGAGCCACCGCGACCACGTGAAACCCTTGCGCGGCAAGAGTTCTGGCGGTTGCTTCGCCGATCCCGGAACTGGCGCCGGTGACCACTGCGACTCGGTTTCCAGCGTCAGTAGTTGTCATCGGGCACACTCTAGTAAACGTGCTAAATTCGCGGTGTGTACCACAGTGCCATGTTCAGCAGCACCGCCCCGCGTCGCTTCGCGGGCGCCTGTTGTTGCCGCTGACTTTGCCGCGCCTGACTCAGCTCAGCATGTGCGGCCAGGGACCCGGCCAGTTGACTCAGAACAAGGACGCCTGTGCACTCGACTACCCTCACCGCCCATCATTCTGGTCATAACGGCCAGCCACGTTCCTACCGTCAGGTGGTGGCCCCGTCATTGCACCTCGCGGATTCCGCGGCGGCCTCCGTGTTTCGGGCCGTGCGATTGCGCGGACCGGTTGGCCGCGACGTCATCGCCACCACCACCTCGCTGAGCATCGCGACGGTGAACCGCCAGGTCATCGCGCTACTCGATGCGGGCCTGCTGCGGGAGCGCGCCGACTTGGCGGTTTCGGGGGCCATCGGGCGTCCGCGAGTGCCGGTCGAGGTGAACCACGAGCCGTTCGTGACGCTGGGTCTGCACATCGGTGCGCGTACCACCAGCATCGTGGCCACCGACCTGTTGGGGCGCACCCTCGACACCGTTGAAACCGCGACACCGCGCAGTTCGGCCAGCAGTGCGCTGGCGTCCCTGGCCGACAGTGCGGGCCGGTATCTGCGGCGCTGGCATCGTCGTCGTGCCCTGTGGGTGGGGGTCGCGATCGGTGGCACGGTGGATGACGCCAGCGGCCACGTCGAGCACCAACGACTCGGCTGGCGGCAGGCACCGGTGGGGCCCGCGCTGGCAGACGCCTTGGGGCTTCCGGTCTCGGTGGCATCCCACGTCGACGCGATGGCCGGAGCCGAACTTCTGCTCGGTACCCGGCGCCTCGCGGGGGGGTCATCGACCAGCCTGTATGTCTACGCTCGCGAAACCGTGGGTTATGCGCTGGTGATCGACGGGCGGGTGCACTGTCCGGCCAGCGGCCCGGGCACGATCGCGGGTTTGCCGGCCCACTCCGAACTGCTCGGCGGTACCGGCCAGCTCGAGTCGACGGTGAGCGACGAGGCGGTGCTGGCCGCTGCCCGCCGTCTGCGCATCATCGCGGCCACCCCGCAGGCCCGTACGAACGGCTCGGTCACCGCGATGACCGACTTGCTGCGCGTGGCGCGGGCGGGAAATCAACAGGCCAGGGAGCTGCTCGCGGAGCGGGCTCGAGTGCTCGGCGAGACGGTTGCGTTGCTGCGCGACGTGCTCAACCCCGATGAACTCGTGGTGGGTGGCCAGGCATTCACCGAGTACCCGGAGGGGATGCGCCAGGTGGAAGAGGCGTTCACCGCTCGATCGGTGCTGGCCCCGCGCGACATCCGCGTCACGTCATTCGGAAACCGGGTGCAGGAAGCGGGAGCGGGCATTGTGTCCCTAGGCGGGCTGTATGCCGATCCGCGCGGGGCGATGCGTCGTTCTGGGGCACTGAACACCCGGCTGCGGCAGGCCGAACCCGAAGCCTCGGCGTAGGAGGGCCTGACGTGCGCCCCATGCGTGCGGGGGCCGGTTCCGCGGGCGAGTCCTGTAAAGATGATGGTGTGCGGCCCGATGATGTCTCCCGGCTAACCGCCGACGCCGTCGTGCGCAGGATTGCCCTGCTGGCTGTGCACACCTCGCCGCTGGCGCAGCCGGGCGCCGGTGACGCCGGGGGCATGAACGTCTACGTGCTGCAAAGTGCGCTACACCTGGCCAAGCGGGGGATCGAGGTCGAGATTTTCACCCGGGCCACCGCTTCGGCGGACCCGCCGGTCGTGCGGGTGGCGCCCGGTGTGCTGGTGCGCAATGTGGTGGCGGGACCATTCGAGGGTCTGGACAAATACGACCTGCCCACCCAGTTGTGTGCGTTCGCGGCCGGGGTGCTGCGCGCGGAAGCCGCCCACGAACCCGGGCACTACGACATCGTGCACTCGCACTATTGGCTGTCCGGCCAGGTCGGCTGGCTGGCCCGCGACCGCTGGGCGGTCCCTTTGGTGCATACCGCCCATACGCTGGCGGCGGTGAAGAACGCGGCGCTGGCCAACGGTGATGCACCGGAGCCGCCGCTGCGCACCGTTGGCGAGCAGCAGGTGGTCGACGAGGCTGATCGGCTCATCGTCAACACCGACGATGAGGCCAAGCAATTGATCTCGATTCACCGTGCGGATCCGGCCCGGATCGACGTCGTGCATCCCGGTGTCGACCTGGAGGTGTTCCGCCCCGGCGACCGTCAGCAGGCGCGAACCGCGCTGGGGCTACGGCCCGAGGAGAAGGTGGTGGCCTTCGTCGGGCGGATCCAGCCGCTGAAGGCGCCCGACATCGTGCTGCGTGCTGTGGCCAAACTGCCCGGGGTGCGGATCATCGTTGCCGGGGGCCCCTCGGGCAGTGGACTGGCATCCCCGGACGGTTTGGCTCAACTCGCCGACGAACTCGGCATCGCCGAGCGGGTGACATTCCTGCCGCCGCAGTCCCGCACGGATTTGGCTCGCGTGTTCCACGCTGTTGATCTGGTCGCGATACCGAGCTATTCCGAGTCGTTTGGCCTGGTCGCTGTGGAGGCCCAGGCGTGCGGAACGCCGGTGGTGGCGGCCGCGGTCGGCGGGTTGCCGGTGGCGGTTCGTGACGGGGTCAGCGGGACTCTGGTCTCCGGACATGACGTCGACCAATGGGCGGCGGCGATCGACGGGCTGCTGCGAAGCAATGCCGGCGCGCAGGGCGCGCTGATGAGTCGGGCTGGGGCCGAGCATGCGGCCACGTTCTCTTGGGAGAACACCACAGACGCGCTGCTGGCCAGTTACCGCCGCGCGATCGGCGACTTCACCGCCGGGCGCCGCCGCAAGGTTCGCGACCCGGTGGTGGCTCGCAAACCGCGTCGCTGGACGGCTCGGCGCGGAGTCGGCGCGTGACCCCCACCACGCCGCAGAGCCAGTCCGTGCAAGCGGTGATCGAGGACACGCTTAAGGTCAACGAGCTGAGCTACACCCGACATCAGGGCGCCCACGGCGGGCTGGCCGGCCTGATCGTCGAACTGCCGGGGGAACGCAAGCTCAAGACCAACACCATCCTGAGCATCGGTGAGCACTCGGTACGCGTGGAGGCTTTCGTCTGTCGAAAGCCGGACGAAAACCATGAAGGTGTCTACCGGTTCTTACTCAAACGCAACCGCCGCCTTTACGGGGTGGCATACACGCTGGACAACGTCGGCGATATCTACCTGGTTGGGCGCATGTCCTTGGCCTCCGTCGACGCCGACGAGATCGACCGAGTGCTCGGGCAGGTGCTCGAGGCGGTGGACTCGGATTTCAACACGTTGCTGGAGTTGGGTTTTCGGTCTTCGATTCAAAAAGAATGGGAATGGCGGATTTCCCGGGGCGAGTCGTTGAAGAACCTGGAGGCGTTCGCGCATCTGATCGACGACGAGGATGACCGAGAGGACCGGGCTCCGGCGACGTGAGAGACTTGCCGGCATGGGAGACACCGGGACGTTGGTGCTGCTTCGCCATGGCGAAAGCGACTGGAACGCTCGCAACCTGTTCACCGGCTGGGTCGACGTCGGCCTGACCGAGAAGGGCCGGGCCGAGGCGGTACGAAGCGGCGAATTGCTGGCCGAACAGGATCTGCTGCCCGATGTGCTCTACACCTCGCTGTTGCGGCGCGCGATCACCACTGCGCATCTGGCGCTGGACAGCGCCGACCGGCTGTGGATTCCGGTGCGCCGCAGCTGGCGGCTCAACGAACGTCACTACGGGGCGCTACAGGGGCTGGACAAGGCCGAGACCAAGGCCCGCTACGGCGAAGAGCAGTTCATGGCCTGGCGGCGCAGCTATGACACTCCACCGCCACTAATCGAGAAGGGCAGTGAGTTCAGCCAGGACGCTGACCCCCGCTACGCCAACATCGACGGCGGGCCGCTGACCGAATGCCTGGCTGACGTGGTGGCCCGGTTTCTGCCCTACTTCACCGACGTCATCGTCGGTGACCTGCGGGCCGGCAAGACGGTGTTGATCGTCGCGCACGGCAACTCGCTGCGCGCGTTGGTCAAGCATCTGGACCATATGTCCGATGAGGACATCGTCGGACTCAACATCCCGACGGGCATTCCGCTGCGCTACGACCTGGACGAACGGCTGCAACCGTTGGTGCCCGGGGGTACCTATCTGGACCCGGAGGCGGCCGCGGCGGGGGCTGCCGCGGTGGCGAGTCAAGGCGCGGCAAAAGCCTGATTTCTGGCGCCGATAGGGCCAGTCGCTAAACAATGCGTGAACGGCAGCAGAACACATGCGGCCGAGGATGTGACTTGTCCTGATTTGGCCGCGCAGCGCTAGGGCTGCGTTCACCAGATTTGTAGGATTTTGTTTGTGACTGTGTTCTCGGCACTGTTGCTGGCCGGGGTCTTGTCCGCGCTGGCGCTGGCCGCAGGTGTCGCGGTCGGGGCCCGGCTGTCACAGCGGCTGGTGCGGCGCCGCCAACAAGCGTCCACCGAGTGGACTGGCATCACCGTCGCGCAGATGCTGCAACGCATCGTCGCGCTGATGCCGATGGGTGTCGCGGTGGTCGATAGCCATCGGGACGTCGTCTACCTCAACGACCGTGCCAAAGAGCTGGGCCTGGTGCGGGACCGGCAGCTCGACGACCAGGCGTGGGAGGCCGCACAGCAGGCGTTGCGGGGCAGCGACGTCGAGTTCGATCTGTCACCTGGAAAGCGTCCGGGCGGCCGGTCCGGACTATCGGTGCACGGGCAAGCCCGGTTGCTCAGCGAGGAAGACCGGCGCTTCACCGTGGTCTTCGCTTACGACCAGTCTGACTATGCCCGCATGGAGGCAACCAGACGTGAGTTCGTGGCCAACGTCAGCCACGAACTCAAGACCCCGGTCGGTGCGATGGCCCTGCTCGCCGAGGCCCTGCTGGCATCTGCCGATGACTCCGACACGGTTCGGCGGTTCGCCGAGAAGGTGCTGATCGAAGCCAATCGGCTGGGCGACATGGTCGCGGAATTGATCGAACTATCGCGCCTGCAGGGGGCCGAGCGGTTACACAACGTCACCGACGTTGACGTCGACACCATTGTCTCGGAGGCGATTTCTCGCCACAAGGTGGCCGCCGACAACGCCGAGATCGAGGTGCGCACCGATTCGTCTTCCGGGCTGCATGTGCTGGGGGACCAGACCCTGCTGGTGACCGCGTTGGCCAATCTGGTCTCCAACGCAATCGCCTACTCGTCACCGGGCTCACCGGTGTCGATCAGCCGCCGTAAGCGCGGCGACAACGTCGAGATCGCCGTCACCGACCGGGGTATCGGGATCGCGCTGGAAGACCAGGAGCGAGTCTTCGAGCGGTTCTTCCGGGGCGACAAGGCTCGTTCGCGGGCTACTGGTGGGAGCGGACTGGGGCTAGCCATCGTCAAGCACGTCGCCGCCAACCACAACGGCAGCATCGGCGTGTGGAGCAAGCCGGGAACGGGGTCCACGTTCACCCTGTCCATCCCTGCCAGTTCGGCGCCCGACGACAGCGATCAACCTGACCAGCCGCGGGCCCGCGACGCGCGGCCCAATCGGTCACAACGAGAGGAAGAGCTAAGTCGATGACCCGCGCTAATGACCATGCAGAGCGAAGCGATGAAGAGGAGTGGCGCCGATGACCCGCGCTTACGACGATGCAGAGCGAAGCGATGAAGAGGAGTGGCGCCGATGACTAGCGTGCTGATCGTTGAGGACGAGGAGTCATTGGCCGATCCGCTTGCGTTTCTGCTGCGCAAGGAGGGCTTTGAAGCCACCGTGGTCACCGATGGCCCGGCCGCGCTGGCGGAGTTCGATCGCTCGGGTGCTGACATCGTGCTGCTCGACTTGATGCTGCCGGGCATGTCGGGCACCGACGTGTGCAAGCAGCTGCGTGCCGGCTCCAGCGTGCCGGTCATCATGGTGACCGCCCGCGACAGCGAGATCGACAAGGTGGTTGGTCTCGAGTTGGGCGCCGACGACTATGTGACCAAGCCGTATTCGGCGCGCGAACTGATCGCCCGAATCCGGGCGGTGCTGCGCCGGGGCGGCGACGACGATTCCGAAGTCAGCGATGGCGTGCTGGAGTCCGGACCGGTGCGCATGGACGTCGAGCGCCATGTGGTGTCGGTGAACGGTGACGCGATCACATTGCCGCTCAAGGAATTTGATCTCCTGGAATACCTGATGCGCAATAGTGGGCGGGTGCTGACCCGCGGCCAGCTGATCGACCGGGTCTGGGGCGCGGACTACGTTGGCGACACCAAGACGCTCGATGTCCACGTCAAGCGCTTGCGCTCCAAGATCGAAGCGGACCCGGCCAATCCGGTGCATCTGGTCACGGTGCGGGGCCTGGGCTACAAGCTGGAGGGCTGATATAGATCGAGCCCGAGCGGTCGGCGACCACCTCGTCGGCGACCGCCAGCGCCAGCGCCATGATCGATATCTGCGGGTTCACCTCCGGGCAGCTGGGCAGGATCGACGCGTCGGCGACCCATACTCCGTGGACCCCGCGCAGCCGGCCGGTTGCGTCGACGGGGCAGATTTGCGCGTCGGCGCCGGCGGCGGCGGTTCCGGTCGGGTGGAAGGCGGCCAGGTGCAGATTTCTCGGGTCGCTGCGCTGCAGCGCATCCTGAAGTGCTGCCGGTGATGTCACCGTGGGGGCACCGGGCAGTCCGGTGAGCACCTCGACCGCACCCGCGGCAAAGAGCAGCCGGCCGATGGCTTGTACCGCCACCCGTAGTTTGGCGATGTCGTCCGGGGCCGCTTGATAGTGCACAACGGTTTCGCCGCGTACCGACCGCACCGAACCGGCACCACGATCGGCGACCATCGCACCGAAAGTCGCGACCTGAAGCGCCCGATCCAGCCAGTCGAGCAGCTCGGTGCCGTAGCCGGGAAAACCATCGAACCCATCCCCGGTGGTGTGGCGGTCGCTTCGATCAGGACGCCGTCTGACTCGTGGAACTCGTGGACCGCCGCGCTCTGCAGGACGCCGCGCCAAGCGTAGACATCGTCGTCGAAGCGGCCGGCCAGCATGGTGGCCGGATGCAGCGCGAGGTTGCGGCCGAGTCGAGGGTGGCTGCCAAGGCCGCTGCGTCGCAACAGCGTCGGTGTTTCGGTGGCCCCGGCGGCGATGATGACGATGTCGGCGAGCACGTCGATCGCGGTGCCGTCCGGGCGGCGGGCGCGCACGCCGCGGGCCCGTTCCCCCTGATGCAGCACCCGCTGTACCCGCGCGTCGGAGATGATCCGGGCGCCGGCCGCGCAGGCCTGGGGAAGTGCGTTGAGATGCACGCCGAACTTGGCGTTGCTGGGGCAACCGATCGCGCATTGGCAACAGCCGGCGCATCCCGGAGCATTGCGGGGGATAGGTGCGGCCTGCCAGCCCAGCGATGCGGCGGCATCCAGTAGCAGGTTTCCGTTGCGGCCCATGATGTCGCGCGGCGCGGGTGCGACCTGCAAGGTGTGTTCCACGTCGTCGAGGCGGCCGGCCAGTCGGTTCGGATCGGCCAGATCGAGCCCGAACTCATCGCGCCAGCGTTGTTGCACGGCCAACGGCGGCCGGAAACAGGTGCCCGAGTTGACTACGGTGGTGCCACCGACCGCTCGGCCCATCGGCAGTATTACGGCCGGACGTCCCAGCGCGATGGTGGTCCCGCCGCCGCGATACAGGCCGGCGTAGCGGTCTATCGGGTGGGTGGTGCGGAACTCCCGCACCGTCCAGCGGCGGCCCTCCTCCAGCACGACGGTGCGCAAGCCGGCACGGGCCAGGGTGCGGGCCGTCATGGCGCCACCGGCGCCGGACCCGACGATCACCACGTCGGCGGTGACCACCGAAGGGCTATCCGGGGAAGCGGTGATGTCCAGCGCCGCATCGGAACGCGCGGCGTCGTGTGCCTGGGCGCGGGCAAGCAAGTCCGGTGCGTAGGTGTCGGCACCGTTGGCCAGCAGCGCGACCGCTTTGAGCCCTTCCAGCGCGGCGCTGGTGTCGGGATTGATCGCCGCGACTCGGCGCAACACCTGTTCGCGTTGGGCGGGTTCAAGCCGGGCCAGGGATCGGCCGGTGGTCAGGTAGCTCGCGGCCGCCAGCGACACCAGCCCGGCGCGCACGGCCAGCCGTGAGGTGGTCGGCAGCTGCGACAGGTACCGGTCGACGCGCTCGGCGAATTCGGCCGACGTCGGGCCACCGCGTTCCTCGGGCAACAACGCGGCGCCGAACGAGGCCAGTGCGGCCTGGGTGCGGCTCATATCCGGGTTGCCAGCCGGCTACCGAGCCGTCGGCCGAGCTTGATGAAGAACGGATACGTCGCGAAGATGCCTCCGGCCGCCGCGTGTAGCGGCCACTGTGCCTGGTCGGTATCCACGTTGAACACCCCGCTGTTCCACATGAAGTCGCGGCCGTTGCGGGCGCGGAACGGCCGTCACAGCAAGCCCAGCCCGGGCACGTTGTTGTACAGACCGAACGAACCCGCGAAGAAGACCCCGAGGGCGGCGGCTTCGGCGAGGTCGCGGCGGTCTTCGTCGAGGTGGCGCTCGATGAGCACTCCGCAGGCGAACAACAGCGGTGGGTCCAGCAGAAAACTCATCGGTACGTCCTTTCATTCATGTTCATCGGCGTTCATCGACGTTCATTGACGGCCGGCGCCTTGGCATCGCGGGTATCGCGCAGGCCGACTTCGGCGTGCCCGGTTCCCAACACCGAACAGCTGCGTTCGATGACCCGGTTGCCGCCCCGGGTGCGGCTGATTTCGACGTGGACGTCGGCCCGTTCGGTGTTGGTGCACACCGCTTTTCCCCCATCGGGATCGGTGTATTGCAGGCTCACGCACCTCTCGGCCGGTTAGTCGACCCGGATCAGCACGTCACGGCCATCGATGCGGCCCTCCAGCTGCCAATGTGCAATGCCGAGGGTGGTGCGCATCCGCAGGGACGGCAACGGGCTTGCGGGCCAATCTTTTCCATCGATGCGGAAGCGGACGAACGCCAACGGTGCGAGCCGGCGCAGTCCGGGTTTGTGCGACACCGCGGTGACGACCTCCAGCACGTCACCGTGACCGAGGTCGGCGTGGATCCATCCCCAGCGTTTGGCGTTGCCGTGCCCGTAGATGTGGGCGACCCCGCCGCGCCAGCCGCCGATCGGGTGGCTGGTATCGCCCACCGTCAGCGAGCCGCTGAATTCAGCGGTGGGGGCGAGCACCACCTGGGCGCCTGGCAACAACTCGCGCTCCCATGCGACCCGCGGGAACGTCCACAGCGGCGCGGCGGCGTCCTTCCATGACAAGTCCCAACTCAGTGAACCCGCTCGGCCGGTGAGCGATTCGTGAGCCGCCCGCGCGCCTGCCGCCTCGAACCAGGCGGCTCCCGTCGCCGGCCCGACCGGCGCGGGGCCGAAACGTCCGGTGCGGGGCGGGCCGTCCGGCGGGAACCACGTTGCCCATCCGTGCGCGTAGGGCGCGTCACCGGTGGTGGGTGCCACGGTTTCGTAGTGGACCCATAGTCCGGCCTGGGTTGAGGGATCCGACAGGGTCGCATACCAGACTTCCAGGCGCCCTGGTTTGCCCTGCCAGCGCGGGGCTACCGCCGATCGCATTTCCTCGTCTACCCGCTTCACCTCCGGTGTTGCCATGCGGCGCGACACGCTCTTGGTTGTGGTTGTGCCGTCGGTCCATCCACTATATTGGTTGAGCCAATGAATCAGTCAAGTATTTTGCAGCCGCCGGATCGTCAACGGGTCGACGAGCAGATCGCCACCTCGATCGCCGACGCGATCCTCGACGGCGTTTTTCCGCCTGGCTCCGCGCTGCCGCCCGAGCGGGAGCTGGCCGAGCGGCTCGGCGTCAACCGGACGTCGCTGCGCCAGGGTTTGGCCAGGTTGCAGCAGATGGGCCTGATCCAAACCCGGCAGGGGAGTGGCAACGTAGTGCGCGACCCGCAGAGCCTTACCCATCCCGCGGTGGTCGAGGCGCTGGTGCGCAAGCTCGGTCCCGACTTCCTGGTCGAAGTGCTTGAAATTCGGGCGGCTCTGGGGCCGCTGATCGGCCGCCTGGCTGCCGAACGGAACAGCTCTGAGGACGCTGAGGCGCTACGCGCTGCGCTGGCGGCGGTGGCCGACGCCGACACTGCGCCGGCGCGCCAGGCCGCCGATCTCGCCTATTTTCGGGTACTCATCCACGGCATCCGCAACCGCGCTTTGGGTTTGCTGTATCGCTGGGTCGAGCAGGCCTTCGGTGGCCGCGAGCACGAGCTGAACGGCGCCTATGAGGATGCGGACCTGGTGATCGCCGATCTGGCGGCCATCAATGACGCTGTGCTGGCGGGTGACCCTGAGACGGCCGCCGCGGCGGTTGAGGGATACCTGAACGCGAGCGCATTGCGCATGATCATGTGCTACCGCGGCGCCTATGCCGGCGAGGAGCCCGGGCGGTAGCGTCGCGCGCCGTTACTCGGCCGCCCGCGTCGCCGGATGTACGGCGACCAGACCCAGTTGGCTTCGGCGTTTGCACACGGCGGCCAGTTCGGCGTACGCCTTGGCGCCGAGCAATTCGGTGAGCTCATCGGCCAGGCTCTCCCACACCTGCTTGCTTCCGACATGGGCGGCCGGATCGCCGGTGCAATACCAGTGCAGGTCGGCGCCGCCGGAGCCCCAGCCGCGTCGGTCGTATTCGGTGAGTGTGGTTTTGAGGATTTCGGAGCCGTCTGGCCGGGTCACCCATTCCTGGCTGCGCCGGATCGGCAATTGCCAGCAGACATCGGGTTTCATGGTCAGCGGAGCAACACCGAGTTTGAGGGCTTTGCTGTGCAGCGCACAGCCGGTGCCGCCGGCAAATCCGGGACGGTTCAAGAAGATGCAGGCGTCCTTGTGCTTGCGGGTGCGGTACTGAGGCTGGTCATCGTGCTCATCGAGCTCCAGGTAGCCCTTGCGGCCCAGGCCTTTGTCCCGATATTGCCAATCGTCGTCGGTCAGCTTCTTGACCGCGTCATCCAACCGGGCGCGGTCGTCATCGTCGGACAGGAATGCGCCGTGTGAACAACATCCGTCGTGCGGCCGGCCGGCCACGGTGCCCTGGCAGGCCGGGGTGCCGAAGACACAGCTCCAGTGCGACAGCAACCAGGTTAGGTCGGCCGCGATCAGATGCTCGGGATTGTCGGGGTCGTAGAATTCCACCCACTCGCGGGGGAAATCGAGTTTGACCTCTTGTCCCGGCTGCACCGTCTTCAGGCACGAGTTTGCCACGGTTACAACGTTAGTCCACAGTTATGCTTCGCGGCGCTGCTGCGGTTGCGCGCGCGTCGGCGAGCTTGCCGGCCGGTATTGCCGGGCAACTCAGCGGGTCGCACGGCGGGCCGCATTGCCGCACGACTAGGTTGATTTCGTGCGATTGGGCGTGCTCGACGTGGGCAGCAACACGGTCCACCTACTGGTGGTTGATGCTCACCGTGGTGGCCATCCGACCCCGATGAGTTCGACGAAGGCGACTTTGCGGCTGGCCGAGGCCACCGATAGCTCGGGCAACATCACCAAGCGCGGCGCCGACAAGCTGGTGTCCACGATCGACGAGTTCGCCAAGATCGCCGCCAGCTCGGGCTGCGCGGAGCTGATGGCCTTCGCGACATCTGCGGTCCGAGAGGCGGAGAACTCCGATGACGTGTTGTCGCGGGTGCGCAACGAAACCGATGTCGAATTGCAGGTTCTCAGCGGTGTCGACGAGTCGCGACTAACCTTCCTGGCGGTGCGCCGCTGGTTCGGCTGGAGCGCGGGGCGCATCATCAACCTCGACATCGGCGGCGGCTCGCTGGAGTTGTCCAGCGGCGTGGACGAAGAGCCCGAGGTGGCGCTGTCGCTCCCGCTAGGCGCGGGACGGTTGACGCGGGAATGGCTGCCCGACGATCCGCCCGGCCGGCGCCGGGTGGCGATGCTTCGGGATTGGCTGGATGCTGAGTTATCGGATGCCGGCGTGACGATGCTGGACGCGGGCATCCCGGACCTCGCGGTGGCTACGTCCAAGACATTTCGCTCGCTGGCGCGACTCACCGGCGCAGCGCCGTCGGCCGCCGGACCACGGGTGAAGAGGACCCTGACGGCCAATGGCCTCAGACAACTCATATCTTTCATCTCTAGGATGACCACCGCTGACCGTGCAGAACTGGAAGGAGTCAGCGCCGAGCGGGCGCCGCAAATCGTGGCGGGGGCTCTGGTGGCGGAGGCAAGCATGCGAGCGCTCTCGATAGAAGCGTTGGATATCTGCCCGTGGGCGCTACGAGAAGGTGTTATTTTGCGCCGACTCGACAGTGAGGCCGATGGAACCGCCTTCATGGAAACTTCGCCGGTGTTGACTTCGGTGCGCGATGCTAGAGGTCAGGTAGTAGATCGGAACGCTGCAGGCCGATCGAGAGGCAACAAACCATGACTGGACCACACTCCGAGACGGAGGACACCAAGCAGATCTCGGTGGCCGAACTGCTGGCCCGCAATGGCAACGTCGGTGCCCCGGCGGTCACCCGGCGCCGCCGCCGCCGCGGTGACACCGACTCGATCACGGTCGCCGAGCTCACTGGTGAAATTCCGATCATCCGGGACGATCATCACGATGAGCGAAGCGCGCCCAGTGCGCCCGCCGAAACCACCGAGACTGTCGCACCGACAAGCCAAGCCACGCCCGGCAACGGCCGAGTCGAGGTCGACGAGCCTGCACCCGCATCGCGCGTGCAGCCCGAATCGGTCGTAGCACCGGCCGAAGCCGCCGAGGAATCGGCGGCCGGCCAGGCCGGCAGGGGGGCGTATTGGTCGGAGCCCGAGCCGCGCTGGCCGAAATCGGAGCCGATCACCCGGACCACGGCGGGTCCTGAGCGCAGTGAGTACCCCAGACCCCTGCGCCACACCGGGGATGGCGATGCCGCGGGGCAAGGGCCCGGGGCTGAGGACATGAGCCCCGACCCGGTGGGCCATTACGGCGATACATCGGTGGATGTCTCCGACTCCGAAGCGGAAGCCGAGGTCGAGGATTCCGCCTACGTGCGTTCTTTTCTGCAGGCGTCGGAGGGGATCTCCGATCAGGCTCTCTATGGCGGGCAGTCCCTGGCCGATGAGGTGGCGCGGCGGCGCGGGGAGTCGTTCCCGTCGACGTTCGACGAGGAAGAGGAAGAGGCCGAAGCCGACGAGGAACAGGGCGCGCGCCCGTTGTCGGGCAAGCTCGCGGCTCTGTGGCGCGGCACGCTGGTAGTGCTGCAGTCGATCTTGGCCGTGGTGTTCGGTGCGGGTCTGTTCATCGCGTTTGACCAGCTGTGGCGCTGGAACAGCATCGTCGCGCTGGTGCTCTCGGTACTGGTCATCCTCGGCCTGGTGGTCGGGGTTCGGGTGGTTCGCAAGACGGAGGACATCGGAAGCACATTGATAGCGGTTGCCGTGGGTGCGTTGATCACCCTGGGTCCGTTGGCCTTGTTGCAATCGGGCTAGGCGGCCCCCACTCACAGTGCGCCCAGCAATCAAAGTCGGTCTGTCGACGGCCTCGGTGTACCCCTTGCGGGCCGAGGCCGCGTTCGAGTATGCCGCCAGGCTCGGTTACGACGGCGTGGAGCTGATGGTCTGGAGCGAGTCGATCAGCCAGGACATCGATGCCGTCCGAAAGCTGTCCCGGCGCTACCGCGTTCCGGTGCTGTCCGTGCATGCCCCGTGTCTGCTGATTTCGCAGCGGGTGTGGGGGGCCAACCCGATCGTGAAGCTGGACCGCAGCGTTCGGGCTGCCGAAGAGCTGGGCGCGCAGACCGTCGTCGTGCATCCGCCCTTCCGCTGGCAACGGCGCTACGCCGAGGGATTCAGCGACCAGGTTGCGGCCTTGGAAGCGTCCAGCGACGTGGTGGTGGCCGTCGAGAACATGTTTCCGTTCCGGGCGGACCGGTTCTTCGGGGCCGGCCAGTCACGAGAACGGATGCGCAAGCGCGGTGGTGGCCCGGGTGCGGCGATTTCGGCGTTCGCGCCGTCCTATGACCCGCTGGACGGCGATCACGCGCATTACACGCTGGACCTCTCGCACACCTCGACAGCCGGAACCGACGCGCTGAGCATGGCCCGGCGGATGGGCCCGGGTCTGATGCATCTGCACCTGTGCGACGGCAGCGGGCTGCCCGCCGACGAGCACCTGGTTCCTGGCCGCGGAACGGAGCCCACCGCCGAGGTATGCCAGATGCTGGCCGGTGGGGGCTTCGCCGGGCAGGTGGTCTTGGAGGTATCCACCTCCTCAGCCCGTTCGGCGGCGGAGCGCGAAGCGATGCTGTCGGAGTCCTTGCAGTTTGCCCGTACCCACCTGATGCGGTGATATGAACGCGTTATTCACGACGGCGATGGCGCTGCGCGAGGTCGAAGCACCCGCGGGCGGCCAATGCCGGATATTCGACGGTGAGCTCGACGAGCACTGGACCATCGGCCCCAAGGTGCATGGCGGCGTGATGCTGGCCTTGTGCGCCAAGGCGGCGCGCGCCGCCCATGGCGGTGACGCACTGCAACCGGTCGCGGTGTCGACCAACTTCCTGTGGGCCCCCGATCCGGGGCCGATGCGACTGGTGACATCGATCCGCAAGCGTGGCCGCCGGATCAGCGTGGTCGACGTGGAGTTCATGCAGGGCGAGCGCACCGCGGTGCACGCCGTCGTCACGCTGGGTGAACCCGAGCATTACGAGTCCGGCCCGGCCACACCGCTGCTATCGGCCAACCCGGTGCTGGAAATGATGGCCCCCGAACCGCCAGACGATGCCACACCGATCGGCCCCGGTCATGCGCTGGCCGGTCTGGCCCACCTGGGTGCCGGCTGCGATGTGCGGCCCCTGGCATCGACGCTGCAGACCCCGGCGAGCGGGTGGGGCGGACGGGCGCCGACCTTTCAGATGTGGGCCCGGCCACGTGGCGTCGCCCCGGACGCACTGTTCGCCCTCATGTGCGGCGATCTGTCGGTCCCGGTCACCTTTGCCGTCGGACGCACCGGTTGGGCGCCCACCGTCCAGCTGACCGCCATCCTGCGCGCCCTGCCCACCGATGGGTGGCTGCGGATCGTCGCCACCTGCGTTGAGATCGGGCAGGGCTGGTTCGACGAGGACCACGTCGTCGTCGATCAGGCGGGCCGCATCGTGGTGCAGACGCGCCAGCTGGCGATGGTGCTTGCCCGGTAGCGGCGCCACTGCGGACCGTCTGCGATGCTGTCGGGCATGCCAAGAATCGCGATCATCGGCGGCGGCAGCATCGGTGAAGCATTGTTGTCCGGACTGTTGCGGGCCGGGCGGCAAGTCAAAGATCTGGTGGTGGCTGAGCGGGTACCAGAGCGCGCCAAATACCTGGCCAGTACCTATTCGGTATTGGTGACCTCGGCCAAGGATGCGGCGGAGAGCGCGTCGCTGGTCGTCGTCGCGGTCAAGCCCGGCGACGTCGACTCGGTGATGGGCGACCTGAGCGCGGTGGTGGCCGCGGCCGAAAGCTACAGCGGCGAGCAGGTGTTCGTCACCGTCGCGGCAGGGGTCACCACCTCATATTTCGAATCCAAGTTGCCCGCGGGCACCCCGGTGGTTCGAGCGATGCCAAACGCGGCCGCACTGGTGAGTGCGGGGGTTACCGCGCTGGCCAAAGGCCGCTTCGTCACGCCCGAACAGCTCGAGGAAGTCTCAGCCCTGTTCGATTCGGTCGGCGTCGTGCTCACCGTTCCCGAGCAGCAACTTGATGCTGTGACCGCGTTGTCGGGGTCCGGGCCGGCATATTTCCTGCTGATGGTCGAGGCCTTGGTGGACGCGGGTGTGGCGGCGGGCTTGAGTCGGCAGGTGGCAACCGACCTGACGGCCCAGACGATGGCCGGTTCGGCGGCGATGCTGCTGGAGCGGATGGATCAAGACCGACGCGGCGCTGCCGAGCCGTTGGGTTTGCGGGTGGACACCTCGCCGGCGCAGCTGCGGGCGTCGGTCACCTCACCCGGCGGGACGACCGCCGCTGCGCTGCGCGAACTCGAGCGCGAAGGGTTCCGGGGGGCCGTCGATGCCGCCGTGCAGGCCGCCAAAAGCCGCTCTGAGCAGCTAAGAATTACATCGGAATAATTCAAAAAATTTGAACTGATTGTCCCCCACCAGTACCAGTAACCCCACTAGTCCCGCTATTCTCCTCTTTGTATGCACGCGTGGGTGCCAGCGGAGGGGAAGCCGCTGGGATTGCGTGTGCCTGACACGATTGGGTTAGCGATGACGTCTACGAACGGGCCATCGGCGCGCGATTCTGCTGGTAAATCGGTACGTGATAGTTCAGGCGAAGGCCAGCAGGCCGGCAGCCAGTTCCTCACGGTGGCCGAGGTGGCTTCGCTCATGCGGGTGTCCAAAATGACCGTCTACCGGCTTGTGCACAACGGAGAGTTGCCAGCGGTTCGGGTCGGGCGGTCATTTCGGGTGCACGCCAAGGCCGTCCACGACATGCTGCAGACCTCGTATTTCGCCGGTTAGCCGAATACCGGCCGCACGCCACCAGGCTTGGCTTCGGTTGGTCAGGTGGCGCCGGTTTGGTGTTGGGTACGGCGGGCTGGGTAAAGTGACCGGGTCATTTGTTGAAGCAAGCCGGTCACAGGTCAGATAGCGGAGTTCATGGGTTCAGTAATCAAGAAGCGGCGCAAGCGCATGTCCAAGAAGAAGCACCGCAAGCTGCTGCGCCGCACCCGGGTGCAGCGCAGAAAACTTGGCAAGTAGGCCCCGACTGGTTCGGGTTGGCGGCTGCTGTCACCAGGCTGTAACGCCCATGCCTCCAACCGCGGCTAGGCTGTCGGGGTGAATTCGTCGAACGGTCAAGGGGGCGGCGCCGGAGGAATCGGTGGCGGCGGTGACAGCGTCCACCATCCCAAGGTGGTGCTGGTTACCGGTGCCTGCCGATTTCTCGGCGGCTACTTGACCGCGCGACTCGCGCAAAACCCGTTGATCAGTTCGGTCATCGCGGTGGATGCGATCGCGCCGAGCAAGAACATGCTGCGGCGCATGGGCCGAGCGGAGTTTGTGCGTGCCGACATCCGTAATCCCTTCATCGCGAAGGTGATTCGCAACGGCGATGTCGACACGGTGGTGCACGCTGCGGCGGCGTCCTACGCTCCGCGCTCCGGTGGTAGCGCGGCGTTGAAGGAACTCAACGTGATGGGCGCCATGCAGCTGTTCGCGGCGTGTCAGAAGGCACCGTCGGTGCGTCGGGTTGTGCTCAAGTCGACTTCCGAGGTGTACGGGTCCAGCCCGCACGATCCGGTGGTATTCACCGAGGACAGCAGTAGCCGTCGTCCATTTCGCGAGGGCTTTGCCAAGGACAGCCTCGACATCGAGGGTTATGCGCGCGGCCTGGGCCGGCGTCGCCCCGACATCGGAGTGACGATCCTGCGGTTGGCCAACATGATCGGCCCGGCGATGGACACCACGCTGTCGCGGTATCTGGCCGGGCCAGGGGTGCCCACCATGTTTGGCCGCGACGCGAGGTTGCAGCTGCTGCATGAGCAGGACGCCTTGGGCGCGTTGGAACGCGCGGCTCTGGCGGGCAAGGGCGGGACCTACAACATCGGTGCCGACGGCATCATCATGCTGTCCCAGGCTATCCGTCGGGCCGGCCGAATCCCGCTGCCGGTTCCGGGCTTTGGGGTGTGGGCTCTCGATTCGCTGCGACGAGCTAATCGTTACACCGAAATCAACCGCGAGCAGTTCGCGTACTTGAGTTATGGCCGCGTGATGGACACCACCAGGATGCGTTCCGAACTCGGCTACCAGCCCAAGTGGTCGACGGCGGAGGCCTTTGACGACTACGTTCGCGGCCGCGGCTTGACTCCCATAATCGACCCGCATCGGGTACGCTTCTGGGAGGGTCGCGCCATAGCGGTAGCGCAGCGCTGGGGTAGCCGAAATCCAATTCCATGGGGTGGGGTCAGGTAGATATCGTGGCGGGTAATACCAGAGCGAATGTCATTCCCCTGAAAGCCAATCGGGGTCGTGTGGCGGCGCGTCGTCGCGCCGATCAACGGGCAGACGCGTCTCGTCAACATCCCTCATTGCTGTCCGATCCGGGCGGCCGCGCATCGGCCGAGCAGATCGCCGCTGTCGTCCGCGAAATCGACGAACACCGGCGTGTCGCGGGTGGGAGTTCGACTGCCGAACCGCCGCTGAACGAGCTTGCGCAGCGCGTCGCCGCGGTCGCGGGTTTTCTCCGTCAGCGCCTGATCGGTGACTACAGCGTTGATGAATTCGGTTTTGACCCACACTTCAACGACGCGATCGTTCGGCCTTTGCTGAGGTTCTTTTTCAAGTCTTGGTTCCGGGTTGAAGTCAGCGGTGTGGAGAACATCCCCAGCGAAGGCGCCGCACTGTTGGTGGCCAACCACGCAGGGGTGCTGCCGTTCGACGGGTTGATGCTGTCGGTGGCGGTGCACGATGAGCATCCGGCGCAGCGGGATCTGCGGTTGCTGGCCGCCGACATGGTGTTCGATCTGCCAGTGGTCGGTGAAGCCGCCCGTAAAGCGGGGCACACGATGGCCTGCACGACCGACGCGCACCGCCTGCTGGCCTCCGGCGAACTGACTGCCGTTTTTCCCGAGGGTTACAAGGGACTGGGCAAGCATTTCTCTGATCGCTACCGGTTGCAGAGGTTCGGCCGCGGCGGCTTCGTATCGGCAGCGTTGCGAACCAAGGCGCCGATTGTTCCGTGTTCGATCATCGGCTCCGAAGAGATCTACCCGATGCTCACCGACGTCAAGTTGCTGGCGCGGCTGTTCGGCTTGCCGTACTTCCCGGTCACCCCGTTGTTCCCGTTGGCGGGTCCGGCCGGGCTGGTGCCGCTGCCGTCGAAGTGGCGCATCGCATTCGGCGAACCGATCTACACCGCCGACTACGGGTCCGGTGACGCCGAGGATCCGATGGTCACCTTCGAGTTGACCGCCCAGGTCCGTGAGACGATCCAGCAAACGTTGTACCGGTTGCTGGCCGGGCGGCGCAACGTCTTCTTCGGCTGACCTCGCGCGGCAACGTCACCGACGCTGCACCGCTACCTTGGTGGGCGGGCCAGCTACTTGACCATCGTGAACTGGCAAACGTCGGTGTAGTGGTCGCGGAACAGGTCCGAGCAGCCCGTCAGGTAGCGCATATAGATGTCGTAGATCTCTTGGCCCTGCAGTTCAATGGCCTTTTCCTGGTTGGCCTGCAGCGCCTGGGCCCAAGAGTTCAGTGTCGGAACGTAATTCGACCCAATCCGGTGATACCGCTCAACCTTGGAACCCGCCCTCGACGAATACTCATCGATCTGCGGAATCTGGGGTAGCCGCCCGCCGGGGAAGATCTCGGTCAGGATGAACTTGATGAAGCGCATCAGGCTCATCGGCGCCGTCAAACCAAGTTCCTTGGCTTCTTTGGCGTCGGGCACGATGATCGTGTGCAGCAGCATCCTGCCGTCATCGGGCAGCACGTTGTAGCACATCTTGAAGAAGCGGTCATACCGCTCCCAGCTAGCGTCACCGGCGCCGTCGGCAAAGTGTTCGAAGGCACCCAGCGACACGATGCGGTCGACCGGTTCGTCGAATTGTTCCCAGCCCTGCAGCCGCACCTCTTTGCGCCGAGGGCTGTCCATGTCAGCGAACTTGCGCTCGTCGTTGGCAAGTTGATTCTCACTGAGCGTCAAGCCGATGACGTTGACGTCGTACTCCTCGATCGCGTGGCGCATGGTCGAGCCCCAGCCGCAGCCGATGTCGAGCAGCGTCATGCCGGGCTCGAGGTTGAGCTTGTCCAGTGAAAGTTTGCGCTTGGCGTACTGAGCCTGTTCCAGCGTCATGTCGGGACGCTCGAAGTAGGCACAGCTGTAGGTCATCGATGAATCGAGGAAAAGCTTGAAGAACTCGTTTGAGCGGTCGTAGTGCGATTGGACCGCCTCGACGGGTGGCGAGAGCTGGTCCGGAAGAGAAGGTTGGTCGCCCCTTTTCCCCATCAACCGGACCCTACTGGCCCTCCTAGATGGATGCAATCGCCGCCACAGCGGCATCCGCTTCGGCCTCGTGATGGGCCGCTTCGCCCAACATCGTGACCACACTCGTCACCACCGGCTTGCCCTCGTCGTCGGTGACCTCGCTGCGGATTTCGGCTATCACCGTCCCGTGAGACTCCAGGACAGAGTCGAGATAGGTGTGGAAGTACAGCTTGTCGCCGGTCACGATGGGCCGGTAGAAGCGGAACTTCTGGTCCCGATGGAAGACCCGGGCGATGTTGATCGGAATATCGAATTTATTGAAGATCTCCAGCTGCACCCGACGCCCTGCAATTGCCAGGAAGGTCAACGGGGCGACCAGCTCGGGGTAACCCAACTCGGCTGCGGCTGCCTCATCGGAGTGCGATGGGTGCTCGTCTTGGATCGCGGTTGCGAATTCCCGGATCTTCTCGCGGCCGACCACGAAGTAGTCCGGTGCCTGGTAGTGCTTGCCGATGAGTCCTGCGGCTTCTGGGGGGACTGTCATGCCCTTTGCTCTCTGCTCGAATATATGCTCAGCGGCGCAGCCTATCAGCGTGATTGCCGTCGAGACGCCAGAGCTGCCAACGCGCCGCCCGCCGCGCCCAGCGCAAGGGCCGAAGGCACCCCAATCCGGGCGGCTTTACGAGCGGTGCGGAAGTCCCGGATTTCCCATCCTCGTTCGCGGGCCAAGCTACGTAACCGGGCTTCGGGGTTGATGGCGACTGCGGTGCCCACCAGCGACAGCATTGGCACGTCGTTGTAGCTATCCGAATATGCGGTGCAGCGTTTGAGGTTCAGACCCTCCCGGATCGCCAGCGAGCGCACCGCATGAGCCTTGCCGGTGCCGTGCAGGATCTCACCGACCAGCCGTCCGGTGAACACCCCGTCGACGGACTCCGCAACGGTTCCCAGTGCGCCGGTCAGCCCCAGCCGGCGGGCGATGGTCGCGGCGAGCTCGTAGGGCGTGGCCGTGATCAGCCACACCTGCTGGCCGGCATCAAGATGCATCTGGGCAAGCTCACGGGTGCCAGGCCAGATCTTGTCCGCGATGATCTCGTCATAGATCTCCTCGCCGAGGTTCAGCAGTTCCTCGACCGAGCGGCCTTCGATGAAGGCGAGTGCTTTGCGGCGGCCGGCGGCGACGTCTTCGCTGTTTTCGGTGCCGATCAGCTGGAACTTGGCCTGGGCATAGGCGAAGCCCAGCACGTCGCGGTAGGTGAAGTAGTGTCGGGCGGCCAGGCCCCGGCCGAAGTGCACCGCAGACGAGCCCTGCACCAGGGTGTTGTCCACGTCGAAGAATGCGGCGGCGGTCAGATCGACCGGCGGCTGCGGGTCAGCGGCCGAGCCTTCGGTGGGGATCGGCATATCCGCTAGCGCTCGGGTGGCGCTGGCATTCTCGGCCAGCGACTCCAGGTCAAAATGACTGCCGCCGCTCGAGCTGCCCAGGTCAGAGGAAGCCATCAGAAACCTCCCGGAATCGCGGTACCGGCCGATGACTTGCTGCGGCCGATCTCAACCCTATCCGGCAACGGTTGGCAACCGTCCGAGCTACCTGGGGGACAGCTAACGCTGGCCGGTAAACAGTGCGGCGGATAGCCGAGATTTCGATCTGGCGATGCGCACCGATCTACCCGTTCTAGAGTAAATCCGTGGATGACGGACTCGGGTTACGAGTCAACCGCCGGACGTTCGTGGGTACCTCCGTTGCGGTGGGGGGCGCCGTCGCGGCTGTCACTGCCATCCCCGGATCCGAACGCGTCCACCAGGGCGATGGCCACACCGCTGTGGTGCGCCTTCAGATCAATGGTGAGCATCGGGAGATCGCCGTCGATAACCGCACCAGCTTGCTGGACATGCTGCGGGAGCGAGCGGGGCTGCTGGGAACGAAGAAGGGCTGCGATCAGGGCGCATGCGGGTCGTGCACGGTGCTGGTTGACGGTCGCCGCATCAACTCCTGCCTGGCTCTGGCGGTCATGCACGACGGCGCATAGATCACCACGATCGAGGGGCTAACCGGTTCGGCCGGCCCGGACGGCCGGCTGCATCCGCTGCAGCAAGCCTTCATCGATGAGGACGCGTTGCAGTGCGGGTACTGCACCCCCGGGCAGATCATGTCCGGCGTCGCGTGTATCGCCGAAGGTCACGTGGGTTCACCCGCGGAAATACGCGAGTGGATGAGTGGCAATCTCTGTCGGTGCGGTGCCTACCCGAACATCGTCAAAGCCGTCGCATCGGTGGCTCGAGACGACTAATCCGTGTTTCCGTTTCGCTACAGCAAGGCCTCCGACGAGCAGTCCGCGTTGCGGGCAGCCGCGGCCGGTGGCCGCTACATAGCCGGCGGTACCACTCTGGTCGACCTGATGCGTGAGACGGTCGAACGTCCCGATTCGTTGGTGGATATCAATGCGCTGCCCTACCAGTCGATCGACGTGGCGCCCGGAGTGATCCGTGTTGGATCCCTGGTGCGAATGTCGGATCTGGCGGCTCATCCCGTTGTCCGGCAACAAGTTCCGATGGTCAGCCAAGCCATGGAGCTCAGCGCTTCGGCGCAGTTGCGCAATATGGCATCGATCGGCGGCAATCTGTTGCAGCGCCCGAGGTGCCTGTATTTCCGCGACGTCTCGGCCGCATGTAACCGATGTGGTCCCGATGCCGGCTGTGCGGCCATCGAGGGCCGCAACCGAACGCACGCAATCTTCGGCACCAGCCAACACTGTTGCGCAACCCATCCCTCCGAACTCGCGGTGGCATTGGTGGCACTAGACGCCGTTGTGCTGACTCGCCAGATCGCTGGACATCGGAGGTTTGGGCTCGCGGAGTTATATCGCCAACCGGGTGACTCTCCGTACCGGGAACACAACCTGCACCCGGGTGAGCTGCTGGTCGCCATCGAGATTCCGGTCGGGCCCCAGCTGCACCGGTCCGGATATCTCAAGGTACGCGACCGTGAGTCGTACCAGTTCGCACTGGTGTCTGCAGCCGTGGCACTCGACATCGCCGCCGGCACCATACGCACCGCGAGGGTAGCCGCCGGCGGGGTGGGCACCGTGCCGTGGCGCCTGCCGGCGGTCGAAGCCGCGCTTCGGGGCCGCCCACCGGATGCGGATCTGTTCCGCCGCGCCGCCGCGCTCTCGGCCATTGGGGCAAAACCCTTGAGCGAGAACCGCTTCAAGGTAGAGCTGCTCAAGCGTGTCGTCGAAAAGCAGCTGGCGGTCGTGGCGGCAATGCCATGACCCACGCCTTCTCCGCCGCCGGAGGCATCAGTGGCCAGCCGATCAACCGGGTGGACGGCCCGCTGAAGGTGACCGGAAAAGCCCGCTACGCGGCCGACCACCCGATTCCCGGGTTGGTGTATGCGGCGTTGGTCTGCAGCACGGTGGCGCGCGGTGCCGTCGACCACATCGCCACCGGAGCTGCCCTGCGCCAGCCTTGCGTGCTTGCGGTGCTCACCGATTTCACCGGGGTGCGTCTGCCCTTCAACACCGGCCAGGTCTTCTTCTTTGGACAGCCGATCGCCGTGGTGGTCGCCACCACCCATGAGGCTGCGGCGCACGCGGTATCGCTGGTCGACGTCAGCTACTCAACGTGGCCGCAGCTAACCGACATCGATGCGCCGCAGGCAGTCAGCTATCCAGGCCGACTCATCGCCGACTACGTTCGCGGCACCCCCGATCAGGTGATGGTCCGCGCTGCGGTGATCAGCGACCTCAATTTCAGCATCGCCCGCAACAACCACAACGCGGTGGAATTGCCCGCCACCGTCGCCAAATGGGATGGCGACCGGCTCACACTCTGGGACAAGGTCCAACACATCAACGGAGCGCGGCGGTCCTATGCCCTGGCATTCGGGATCTCCGAAGAGCGGGTGCGGCTGATCTCGCCATTTGTTGGTGGCGCGTTCGGTAGCGCCGGCCGCATGTGGCCGCATCAACTGCTGACCGCGTTCGCCGCGCGCCGAATGCAGCTGCCGGTCAAGCTGGTGCTGACGCGAAAACAGATGTACAGCTCGGTCGGTTTCCGGCCCACCAGCCGCCAACGCATGGCGATCGGCGCAGACCACTCCGGGCGCCTGATGGCGATGATCCACGAAGGGCGCACGGAAACCGCGCAGTACGGCATCTATGAAGACGGAATCGTACGCAGCCCGCAGCTGATGTACCAGGTCCCCAACATGAGTTCGACATACCGCGTGGTGCCACTCGATATCAACCTGCCGTGGTTCATGCGGGGACCCGGTGCGGTCACCGGAACGTATGCGCTCGAGTCCACCATGGACGATCTCGCGCACCGCCTGGGCATCGACCCCATCGAGTTGCGCTTGCGCAACGAACCTCGAATCGACCAGATCAACGGCTTGCCCTTTTCCACCAGGCGGCTGGTCGATTGCATCAAGCAGGGCTCCACCGACTTCGGCTGGCACCGCCGAAACAGCACCCCCGGAGCCAACCGCGACGGCGATTCCTTTGTCGGTATCGGGATGGCGACCGCGGCGTATTTCACCTATCGCAGTAAGTGCGCGGCAATCGCAAGGATCTCGGCGGACGGCACTGCCGAGGTGTGCAGCGCCGCCAGCGACATGGGACCGGGGACCTACACCTCGATGACCCAGATTGCCGCGGATGCGCTGGGCCTGCCGTTGCAGCGGGTGCGATTCTCGCTTGGCGACAGCCGCTTCCCGCCGGCGCCGGCGCACTCGGCCTCGCGGACTACGGCAAGCGTGGGCTCGGCTGTGTTCACTGGCGCAAATATGCTGCGCGACAAGTTCATTCGTGCGGCCGTGACTGACCCGCAATCGCCGCTGGCAGGCCTGCGCCCGGAAGACGTGCTGGTAACCAACGACCACATGTTTTCCACGGTCGCCACGGACGGGCCGGCGCGGGGCGAGTCGTATCAGGATCTGCTGCGCAGGCGTGGCTGGCCAGCCCTGGAATCCGAACAGACGTGGACACCCGATGATGCCGACAAGCGATACTCCACCTACGCCTACGGAGCCGTATTCGCCGAAGTCGCCATCGATGCGTTGCTGCCCACGGTGCGGATCCGCCGCATCTACGCCTGCTACGACGCGGGCCGGGTGATCAATCCCAAACTCGCGCACAGCCAGGCAATCGGAGGCATGATCGGCGGAATAGGCATGGCTCTGTTGGAAGGGACCGAGTTGGATTACCGAGACGGTCGCGTCGTCAACGCGAACATCTCGGATTACCTGGTCCCGGTCAACGCCGACGTTGCGGCGCTGGACGCAAGTTTTCTGCCCGCACAGGACAGCATCGCCGACCCGATCGGGGTGAAGGGACTCGGCGAGTTGGTGATCATCGCGGTGCCCGCGGCGATCGCCAATGCGGTATTCAATGCCACCGGAAAACGGGTCACCGACTTGCCGATCAGGGTCGAGCAGCTGCTCTGATCCGGGCGGGCGAGCCCGCGCGCGATTGGTTACCGAGCGCTACCCGTGCGCGCCGGGCGCACCGAACAGCAGCCCGCCGGAGCCGCCGGCGCCGCCGGTGCCACCGGACCCGCCGGTCCCGCCGTCGCCAATCACCTGGGCATCACCACCGTCGCCGCCACCGCCGCTGGCGCCGGAGTGCCTGCCACTACCACCGGTGCCGCCGTGCCCGCCGTTGCCGTATAGCCACCCGCCGGTCCCGCCGCTGCCGCCATCGCCGCCGGCCCCACCGCTGCCTATGGGGCGACCGTGACCATTCCCGCCGGTCCCGCCGCCGCCAGCGCCGCCGTGGCCGATCAGCAGGCCGCCGTTCGCGCCGGCGCCGCCGGCCCCGCCTGCCCCGCCGTCCCCGCCAGCGCTGGCGGCCCCACCGGAGCTGTCGCCACCTTCACCGCCTGCACCGCCGTCGCCGCCTGCGCCGCCGTTGCCCAACAGCCACCCGCTGGCCCCGCCAACGGCGCCCTGGCCGCCTCGTCCGCCGACACCGGCGAATCCGTCTGCTGCGCCGCCGTCACCGCCGTTGCCGCCGTCGCCGCCCGCCCCGCCGTCACCCAACAGCCACCCGCCGGTCCCGCCGACAGCGCCCGCGCCGCCGTCGCCGCCCCCGCTCCCGAACGCGCCGCCGAGGTGGCCGCCGCCACCTTGCCCGCCGTCGCCGCCGGTCCCGCCGTCGCCCACGAGCCACCCTCCGGACCCGCCGACGGCGCCGGTGCCCCCGGCGCCACCAGCACTGAGGGAGCCGTCAAACCCGCGGTCACCGTCGCCGCCCTGTCCGCCGGCTCCTCCGGCCCCGACGTTGCCGAGCAGCCCGGTAGCGCCGCCGCTGCCGCCGCTACCGCCGACTCCGCCGTCCACGCCGCCCTCGGAGCTACCAACGACCCCGCCGGCCCCGCCGATACCGCCGGCTCCACCGTTTCCGTAGAGCCAGCCACCGTGCCCGCCGGCGCCGGCGGGCCCTCCTGCCCCAGCGGTCGAGGCGAAGTTTTCCCCTCCGCCCTGCCCGCCGTTGCCGCCGGCGCCGCCTTGGCCAAATAGCCCAGTGCCACCGCCGAGACCACCGCTACCCCCGTGACCGCTGGGAGCGCCGATGGTGCCGCTGCCACCGACGCCGCCGATTCCACCGGAGCCGCCGGAGCCGTATAGCCAGCCTCCGGTTCCGCCGGCCCCGCCATCGCCTCCGACCGCGCCGGAACCGGTGGTCGGGCTGTAGCCGGTTCCGCCGGCGCCGCCGTTGCCGATGAGTCCGGCCGCCCCGCCGTTGCCACCGTCGGGGTTCGCCGCGGTGCCGGTTCCGGCGGCGCCGCCGTTGCCCAACAGCAGTCCACCGTCGCCGCCGTCCTGTCCAGGGGCACCGGCGGCGCCGTCACCGATCAGGGGGCGGCCCAACAGGGCTTGGGTGGGGGAGTTGAGCACGCCGAGCAGTTGTTCTTCGATGCCCTGTAGCTGGTTGGTGTTGGCGGCCTCGGCGGCCGCATAGGAGCTCCCACTGGCGGTCAACGCCTGCACGAACCGTTGGTGCGCCCCGGCCATCTGGGCGCTCAGGGCTTGATAATCCAGGGCGTGGCCGGAAAACACCGCCGCCAGTGCGGCTGAGACGTCGTCCGCGCCGGCGGCCGGCACGCCGGTGATCGTGGCGGCGGCGGCCCGGTTGGCGATCTGCAGCGTCGAGCCGAGATCCGCCAAGTCCGTAGCTGCGCCCGCCAGCAATTCCGGGGCCGCGATCAGATATGACATCGTTTCCTTCGGGCCCGTCAATATCGGATGGGCACTGTATCGCTGATTAATAGTGGTAGATGGCAATAACCTATCGGTGCTGGTCGCGAATTTTCGGCGTTCGGCCGATTCCACTAGCCGCGTGACCGTAGGTGGCGGGTCGCCCGGTCTGGACACCGGGGAGTGTCCTGGCGCCCGTCGGCGTCGTCACCGATATGGCTGTGCCGGTAGAGGCTCACGCAAAATGCGCGATGCGAAGATCGCTTTCCCTGATATGTCTCGATTCCGTATGTCCGAGACGATCATGCCAAGACGTGAAAGCGTGATTCCAGAACTTCGGTGCCGAAAAAACTTCGGGACCTGCCATTCAGTGGAAGAGGTCGGCCGACGGGAAACTGCTTTTTGGTCCGGCATATTTTTGCGGCACCGATAGGAGTCCGATGGGCTCCGTCGCTCGCTCGCTGGCGGGTGGTCGTTCTATCATGCACTTTCGTATCGCCGATAGAAATAGATCGGCATCAATTTTCTGATGACTGAGGCGAATAAAAAGACCCGATGAGATCGAGCGCATCGATTTCGGTCAACAGCAGGCTCAGGATTGCGGATCGGGCATGGTCGTTGTCGCGATTCTGCCCCCACGTGGCGCGTGTCTCCACCGCCATCATGAATGCTTCGCGAGCGATGTCAGGGATGTCTCGCGGCAGCCGGGTGAGGTCCGCGGCATGGGTGAAGCAACTCCCGGGGTAGGGGCTGACGCATTGCTTGAGCATCTTCAGAAGCGTCTTCACGGCGAGATTGTTGGTTTCGGGCTCGTCGTCCGCAAAGCATGCCCGCCGCCAGTTATGCATCTCCGCGAGCAGCAGTACAGCGCGTTCCTGTCGAAGTTGTTCGACGACGGTTTGCATCGGCGCGGCGGCAGCAAACGGTGCCGGGTTGATATGGAACTCTCCGCATTGAGCGACTTCGTACGTTATCGCCAGTGGTCGACCGCCGATTTTTGATGACCGGTCGAATTCTGTGCGCCACACGAGGTCAAACCCAATTCCGATGGCGGTGCGCTCGGTGAGGTCTTTGACGATGCGGTTGAGTTCCCCCAGCGTCTCCCCGCGTGGCGCATCGTCTCGGGCGAGGCACACGATATTCAGGTCGCTCCATCCGGGTATTACATCGTCTTTAGCCAGTGAGCCACAGATGGCAATGGAGTCCAGAAAACCGAGGCTAATTGCCGCTGCCAAGAAATCGTCGGCCGCCGCGCGGTAGCATGACTTTGGTGCCCACCTGGTGATTACTCGATGGTCGGTCGATACACGCATCGCTGTTGTGCCTTTCGCCCAATTGAGTTGCGACCGATGACCCCGGATTTTTTAGGGTTGGCCGAGCGCCCTGTCGCAGACGCTGAACAGTGTGTTCTACAAGCGTTGAATCGTCAACCTTGCCCCCGAATCATTGCGCTCCCTAATTCATCCGGCGGTGACATCCGATGGCTAATTCACGGACCGCTGAAATACGCGTGGAACGCGTTGTGGGGCAGTGCGGGCCATCGATAGCGGCTGGGGCTGCTGCGAATCCGATGCCGCTTCCGGCGCAGTGCTTGGAGCGACGGTTGATAGCCCCGTCGAGGCATTTTGGGGCCTAGCGCGAAGCGCCGATGGCTGGGGAAGTGCCACCTGGACGTGACGGCCGCCGCAAGCCGGGCCGGCAGACAGCGGTTGCCATCGGGCAAGCCGTTGGGTTGCACCTAAATCCCGCGCGCGAGGTGCCGCGTGCGGAAATCCGAAATGCTTCAGCAGGTCGCCATTAGCGTCTACGCTAGTTAGCGCAACGAGATATCTGATAGCGACGCATATGGAGAATATTGGGCGGTACAGGCCCGCGTGATGGGCGGTCTCAGCCGAGCCCCTTTTTAAGGGTCCAGCCGTGGCCGGTGTTTTTGGTCGCGCGGGCGATTTTGTGACCCGGTGGCGGAACACGAGGGTGAGGATGATTCCGGTTACCAGCGTTGTGAGACGAATGTGGCTGCTGCTTGCTGTCATGGGCGTGGCCCTTGTCGCCGGGCTTGGTATTTACCGGCTCCATCGCGTTTTCGGTGTTCATGAGCAACCCGTTGTCCAGGCGGCAGCGGATACCGATGTTCCGCAGTTCAATCCGAAGTACGTCACCTACGAGGTCTACGGCCCCGCCCCGAGCGCACGGATCGCTTACCTTGACCCCGACGCCCACGTGCGCCAACTGTCAGACGTGCCCCTGCCGTGGTCGCAAACCGTCTCGACCTCGCTGCCCGCGGTCAGCGTGAACCTCTTGGCGCAGAGCAATGCCGAAGAACTCAGCTGCCGAATTCTGGTCAACGGAGCCGTCAAGGACCAGCGATCGGTGAACAGACCCAAAGCCCTCACCTTCTGTCAGGTGACATCCGCATGAGCGACGGGCACACCGCACCGGCGTCAAAGCCTCCGTTTGTGCCACGGACAATCCGCCGGTTTGCGGTGCTGGTGCTGTTGTTGTGGCTGGCCTACACCGCCATCGTCAACCTCGCCGTTCCGCAGTTGGAGGTGGTGGGGAAGGCGCATTCGGTATCGATGAGTCCCAGCGACGCCGAGTCCATTCAGGCGATCAGACATGTCGGTCAGGTGTTTGGTGAGTTTGACTCCGACAATGCGGTCACGATCGTGCTGGAAAGCGACCAGAAACTCGGCGACGAGGCGCACCATTTTTATAGCGAGCTGATGAAGAGGCTCAAGGCCGATCCCCGCCACGTCGCGCACATCCAAGATTTTTGGGGCGACCCGTTGACGGCGGCCGGATCGCAAAGCGCGGACGACAAAGCGGCCTATGTCGTGGTGTACATCGTCGGCAAGAACGAGACGGAGGCCTACGCCTCGGTCCATGCGGTGCGCCATATCGTGGACAACACTCCGGCGCCACCGGGCCTCAAGGCCTATGTGACCGGGCCGTCGGCCCTCAATGCAGATCAGGCCGAGGCTGGGGACAAAAGTATCGCCAAAGTGACCGCGATAACCAGCGTGGTGATCGCGGTGATGCTGCTTTTTATCTACCGTTCCGTGGTCACCGCATTTCTCGTGCTGATCATGGTGGGAATTGACCTCGGTGCAATTCGCGGAACCATCGCTTTTCTCGCCAACCACAACATTTTCAATCTCTCCACCTTTGCGACCAATCTGCTGGTGCTCCTGGCCATCGCGGCCAGCACCGACTACGCGATATTCATGCTCGGGCGCTATCACGAAGCGCGCTATGCCGGCGAGGACCGAGAAACCGCCTTCTACACGATGTTCCACGGGACCGTGCACGTGATCCTGGGCTCCGGTTTGACCATTGCCGGCGCGATGTACTGCCTCAGCTTCGCCCGGCTCCCATATTTTCAAACGCTCGCCGCGCCATGCGCTATCGGCATGCTCGTCGCCGTCTTTGCGGCGCTCACGCTGGGACCCGCCGTGATGGCGGTCGGTAGCGCCTTCAAGCTTTTCGACCCCAAACGCCGCGTCAACACGCGGCGCTGGCGCCGGGTCGGAACCGCGATTGTGCGCTGGCCTGGACCGGTTCTGGCGGCAACCTGCCTGGTCGCCTCTATCGGCCTGCTTGCCCTGCCCAGTTACAAGACAACGTATGACCTGCGCAAATTCATGCCATCAAGCATGCCGTCCAATGTCGGGGCCGCGGCCGCCGGCCGGCACTTTTCACGGGCTCGGCTGAACCCCGAGGTGCTGATGGTCGAAACCAATCACGACATGCGTAATCCGGTCGACATGCTGGTGTTGGACAAAGTTGCCAAGAACATCTACCACAGTCCAGGAATCGAACAAGTCAAATCGATCACCCGGCCATTGGGTACGACCATCAAGCACACTTCGATACCGTTCATCATCAGCATGCAGGGCGTTTCCAGCACCGAGAACATGCAGTTCATGAAAGCGCGAATGGATGACATGTTGATCCAGGTGCAGGCGATGAACGTCACCATCGACACCATGTATCAGCTCATGGGCGAGGTTATCGACAACACCGTCGACATGGATCATCTCACGCATGACATGTCGAATATCACCGACGGTTTACGGGATCGCCTAGCGAATTTCGAAGATTTCTTCCGTCCTATTCGCAGCTACTTCTACTGGGAAAAGCATTGCTTCGATGTCCCGTTGTGCTGGTCGATAAGGCAGATATTCGACATGTTCGACAGCGTCGATCAGCTGAGTGAAAAGCTGGAATATCTGGTCAAAGACATGGACATGCTGATCACGCTGCTACCCAAGATGCGTGCGCAGATTCCGCCGATGATCAACACCATGACGATCATGCGCGACATGCTGCTCGTCTGGCACGGCACACTGCAGTCGTTCTACGAGCAACAGGACTCGGGCAGCAAGGATCCCGGCGCAATGGGGCGGGTGTTCGACGCGGCCGAAATCGATGATTCGTTCTATCTGCCGGAGTCGGCTTTCAAGAATCCGGATTTCCAACGTGGTCTGAAGATGTTCCTGTCCAAGGACGGCAAGGCGGCGCGGTTCATCATCGCGCTCGACGGCGACCCCGCGACGTCAGCGGGCATCTCGCGCGTCGCGTCGATCAACCAGGAGGCGCGCGAGGCGATCAAGGGCACCCCGTTGCAGGGTGCGGCGATCTATTTGGGCGGCACCGCGGCGACGTTCAAGGACATCAGCGAGGGTGCGACCTTCGATTTGCTGATTGCCGGCGTGGCCGCGATCAGCTTGATCGTGATCATCATGATGCTGATCACCCGAAGCGTGGTGGCCGCCGCGGTGATCGTCGGGACCGTGCTGCTTTCCATGGGGTCTTCGTTCGGCCTATCCGTGCTGGTCTGGGAGGACATCCTCGGCATTGAGCTGTACTGGATGGTGCTGGCGATGTCGGTGATCCTGCTGCTGGCGGTGGGATCGGACTACAACCTGCTGCTGATCTCCCGGCTCAAAGAGGAGATCGGCGCCGGCCTCAATACCGGGATCATTCGTGCCATGGCCGGTACCGGAGGCGTGGTGACAGCCGCCGGAATGGTGTTTGCTGTGACGATGTCGCTGTTCGTGTTCAGTGACTTGCGGATCATCGGGCAGATCGGCACCACCATCGGATTGGGCCTGCTGTTCGACACGCTGATCGTGCGCTCGTTCATGACGCCGTCCATCGCGGCGTTGCTGGGCCGTTGGTTCTGGTGGCCGCAACTCGTTCGCCCGCGCCCGGCCAGCCAAATGCTGCGGCCGTCGGGACCCCGCAGTCTGGTTCGTGCGCTCTTGCTGTCGCCGGAGAACAAGTCGCCAGAGGGCCATCGCCTTCCCGAACCTGGTGCCCCGGGCACGCCGAACAGCAGCGATGTCACCGTCGCCGGACGTGCGCCAATTCAGCCGTCAGGTGAGCTGCCACACTGATACCCATGACACAGCCAACACATCGCCGGCAGGTGGAGCTATTGACCCGCGATGGTTGCGCGATCTGCTTGCGAGTGCACGCGCAGTTGGCCGAGTTGGCCGGTGAGCTCGACTTTGGCCTGGTCAGCACCGATGTCGACGTCGCCGCGTCGGCCGGCAACGCACAATTGCGGGCCGAGTTCGGCGACCGGCTGCCGGTGATTCTGCTGGATGGGCGCGAGCACAGCTACTGGGAAGTCGACGAACCCCGGCTGCGGGCTGACCTGGCCAGCTGAGGAGCCCATACCCGTCTAGGGCGTGTCTGCTTAATGTGAATGGTGTTTTGGCTGATGCTGTTTGGGTGATGCGGATGCATGCGATTTCTGATGATTTGTGGTCGCTGATCGTGGCGGTGTTGCCTGCGGGGCGGCGGCGTGGCCGGCCGTGGAACGATCATCGACGTACTCTGGAGGGCATTATCTGGCGTTACCGTACGGGATCTCCGTGGTGTGACCTGCCCGAGCACTTCGGTCCCTGGCAATCGGTGGCCGAGAGGCATCTACGCTGGTCGGTCGATGGCATCTACGCGCGGATCTTCGCGGCGATCGCCTCTGACCTCGACGCCGAGGACGCCGACCTGGGCGCACTGTTGTCGGTCGATTCGACCAGTGTGCGCGCCCACCGACACGCAGCCGGAGCGCGCTCCGGGCGCCGCACAGGGGGATCTGTCGAATTACAAGAAATATCTCGATGAGCCCGATGACCACGCCATTGGGCGTTCCCGCGGCGGGCTGACTACCAAGATCCACGCCTTGACCGACCAGCTGTGCAGTCCGGTCACCCTGGCACTGTCGGCCGGTCAAGCCGGTGATAATCCGATGCTTTGGCCATTGCTGGCCGCCCGGTGCAGCAACTCATACGCCCCGTTTCGCCTGCTGGCGGACAAGGCGTACTCCTATGACTCGACGCGGGCACAGCTGCGCCGGCTCAAGATCGCCCATACCATCCCCGAGCGCAGCGACCAGATCACCCGCCGCAAAGCCAAAGGCCGCAACAGAGGACGGCCTCCGGGGTTCTCAGGCCGAATCTACAAGCACCGTAACACCGTCGAGCGAAGCTTCAACCGGCTCAAACACTGGCGCGCGGTCGCCACCTGCTACGACAAATACGCCCTGACCTACCTCGGCGGTGTCACCCTGGCCGCCATCATCACCTACCACCGCGTCCGCAATTAGCAGACAGGACCTAGTCGATTATTTGGTAGCCCAACTACCAAGCGTCTACCGTAGAGAGCAGTTCACTTTCTCGAGACGCAAGGGAGCGGGCCAGGTGATGCTGCCGTGAGCATCTTGCTCTTCGGGGTTTCGCACCGTAGTGCGCCGGTCTCCGTCCTGGAACAACTCAGCATCGACGAGTCCGAGCAAGTCAAAATCGTCGACCGGGTGCTGCAGTCGCCGCTGGTCACCGAGGCCATGGTGCTGTCGACGTGCAACCGCGTCGAGGTATACGCCGTTGTCGAGGCGTTCCACGGCGGTTTGTCGGCGATTGGACAGGTGCTCTCCGATCACTCCGGTATGTCGATGGGGGAGCTGACCAAACACGCTTACGTGCGCTATAGCGAGGCGGCCGTCGAGCACCTGTTCGCGGTGGCCAGCGGACTGGATTCGGCGGTGGTCGGCGAGCAGCAGGTGCTCGGCCAGGTGCGCCGTTCGTACTCCGCCGCCGAGGCCAACCGCACCGTCGGCCGGGTGCTGCACGAGCTGGCCCAGCGCGCGCTGTCGGTGGGCAAACGGGTGCACTCGGAGACCTCGATCGACGCCGCGGGTGCCTCGGTGGTGTCGGTCGCGCTGGGCATAGCCGAACGCAAGCTGGGCGGTTTGGGCGCCAAGACCGCCGTGGTCATCGGAGCGGGGTCGATGGGGGCGCTCTCCAGCGCACATCTGACCCGGGCCGGCATCGGCAAAGTCCACGTGCTGAACCGTTCGCTGGCCCGTGCACAGCGGCTGGCCGGCAAGATCAGGCAGTCGGGCGTGCTCGCCGAAGCCCGGACACTGGACCGGCTGGCCGAAGTGCTGACCGACGCAGATGTGGTGGTCAGTTGCACCGGGGCGGTGGCTCCGGTGGTTTCCCTGGCCGACGTGCACCACGCGCTGGCCACCGCACGCCGCGACGAGACGACCCGGCCCCTGGTCATCTGTGATCTGGGGATGCCCCGCGATGTCGACCCGGCCGTGGCCGGGCTGCCCGGTGTCTGGCTGATCGACGTGGAGCGGGTGCAACGCGAACCGTCGGCCCATGCCGCTTCCGCCGACGTTGCTGCGGCCCGCCACATTGTCGCGGCCGAAGTCGCCGGCTATCTGGCGGGGCAGCGGATGGCCGAAGTCACTCCGACCGTTACGGCGCTGCGCCAGCGTGCCGCGGACGTGGTCGAGGCGGAATTGTTGCGCCTGGACAACCGGCTGCCGGGGCTGGACAGCGCCGAACGCGACGAGGTGGCCCGCACGGTGCGACGGGTGGTCGACAAGCTGCTGCACGCGCCGACGGTGCGGATCAAACAACTGGCCAGTGCCCCTGGTGGCGACAGCTATGCCGAGGCATTGCGCGAGCTGTTCCAACTGGACCAGACCGCTGTCGACGCCGTAGCGACCGCCGGCGAATTGCCCGTCTTTTCAAGCGGATTGGATGCCGGAGCCGGCCCGCAGGGCGCTGATGGCCCGTCGGCCGGCCCGACCCCGTCTGCCCCCAACCCTTCCGCCGAGTAGCTGATTGGCGCACGTGATCCGGATAGGCACCCGGGGCAGCCTGCTGGCCACCACCCAGGCTGCGACCGTTAGAGACGCTCTCATCGCCAATGGCCATGCCGCCGAGCTGGTCACCATAAGCACGCTCGGCGATCGATCCTCGGCGCCGATCGAAACTCTCGGTGTGGGGGTTTTCACCACCGCGCTGCGCGAGGCTATCGAGGACGGCCGCGTCGACGCCGCTGTGCACTCGCACAAAGATTTGCCAACCGCCCAGGACCCCAGGTTCACCATTGCGGCCATTCCGCCACGACAGGACCCCCGCGACGCAGTTGTCGCCCGCGACGGGCTGGTGCTCGGGGGATTGCCGGTCGGTTCGCTGGTGGGAACCTCGTCGCCGCGGCGGGCCGCGCAGCTTAGAGCATTGGGTCTCGGTTTGGAAATCCGCCCCCTAAGAGGCAACCTAGATACCAGGTTGAACAGGGTAAGTAATGGTGATCTTGACGCCATCGTGGTGGCTCGGGCCGGGCTGGCCCGGCTGGGCCGTCTCGACGACGTCACCGAGACGCTGGAGCCGGTACAGATGTTGCCAGCGCCTGCTCAAGGTGCGCTCGCGATCGAATGTCGAGCCGGCGATAGTCGGCTGACAACAGTGTTGGCGGAGTTGGACGACGCCGACACGCGGGCAGCGGTCACCGCCGAGCGAGCCCTGCTCGCCGAACTGGAGGCTGGTTGCTCCGCGCCGGTGGGTGCGATCGCTGAGGTGGTCGAGTCCATCGACGAGGAGGGACGGGTTTTCGAAGAGCTGTCGCTACGCGGCTGCGTGGCGGCACTGGACGGATCCGACGTGATCCGCGCGTCCGGAATCGGCACTTCCGGTCGGGCACGGGAGCTTGGGCTCGCCGTTGCCGCGGAGCTGTTCGAGCTGGGCGCTCGAGAGCTGATGTGGGGAGAGGGCAATTCCCCGCAAGGAAGTTGAGTGAGTGACTTGGGAGCGACAATGATGACGCGAGGGCGCAAGCCGAGGCCGGGCCGCATTACTTATGTGGGCTCTGGCCCAGGTGACCCGGGTCTGTTGACCACACGGGCCGCCGCGGTACTGGCGAACGCCGCCCTGGTGTTCACGGACCCCGATGTGCCTGAATCGGTGCTGGCACTGATCGGTAACGATCTGCCGCCCGTCTCCGGGCCGGCGCCCGCGACTGCAGTGGCCGACAATGCTGACGCTGCGTCCGGCGGCCCCGCGGAGGGTGAGTCCGACCAGGCGGTCTCGGCGGTGGTCTCTAGTGGTCCGGACATCCGCCCGGCGCTGGGTGATCCCACCGAAGTTGCCAAAACGCTGACCGCCGAAGCCCGTTCGGGCGCCGACGTGGTGCGTTTGGTGGCCGGTGACCCGATGTCGGTGGACGCGGTGATCGCCGAGTTCAACGCCATTACCCGCAGCCACCTGCAGATCGAGATCCTGCCCGGTCTGGCGGCAACCAGCGCGGTCCCGACCTATGCGGGACTGCCCCTGGGCTCCGCGCACACGGTTGCCGACGTGCGTGGCGACGTGGACTGGGAGGCGCTGGCCGCCGCACCGGGTCCGCTGATCCTGCAGGCCACCGCGTCACATCTGGCTGACGCGGCCCGCACGCTGGTTGAGCACGAGCTGGCGGACACAACGCCGTGCGTGGTGACCGCGCACGGAACCACCTGCCAACAGCGCTCGGTGGAAACCACCCTGCAGGGGCTGACCGATCCGGCCATCCTGGGCGGAACTGACCCTGCCGGCCCGCTGACCGGGCCGCTGGTGGTGACCATCGGCAAGACCGTGAGCAATCGCGCCAAGCTGAACTGGTGGGAGAGCCGGGCACTGTACGGCTGGACCGTGTTGGTACCCCGAACCAAAGACCAGGCCGGCGAAATGAGCGAGCGGCTGACGTCCTACGGTGCCCTGCCGGTCGAGGTGCCGACGATCGCCGTCGAACCGCCGCGCAGCCCGGCGCAGATGGAACGCGCGGTTAAAGGCCTCGTCGACGGCCGGTTCCAATGGGTCGTGTTCACCTCCACCAACGCCGTGCGCGCGGTGTGGGAGAAGTTCGGCGAGTTCGGCCTGGACGCCCGGGCGTTCTCCGGAGTGAAGATCGCCTGTGTGGGCGAGTCGACTGCCGATCGGGTTCGCGCTTTCGGGATCAGCCCGGAGCTGGTCCCGGCCGGGGAACAGTCCTCGCTGGGCCTGCTGGACGAATTCCCGCCCTACGACAGCATTTTCGATCCGGTCAACCGGGTGTTGCTGCCGCGCGCTGACATCGCCACCGAGACGCTGGCCGAGGGGCTGCGCGAGCGTGGCTGGGAGATCGAGGACGTGACGGCCTACCGCACGGTGCGGGCCGCTCCGCCGCCGGCGGCCACCCGCGAGATGATCAAGACGGGCGGTTTCGACGCGGTCTGCTTCACCTCGAGTTCTACGGTGCGCAATCTGGTCGGTATCGCCGGTAAGCCGCACGCGCGGACCATCATCGCCTGCATCGGACCCAAGACCGCCGAAACGGCCGCCGAGTTCGGGCTCCGGGTGGATGTCCAACCCGAGACCGCCGCGGTGGGCCCGCTGGTGGACGCGCTGGCCGAGCACGCCGCCCGGCTGCGCGCCGAAGGAGCCCTGCCCCCGCCTCGCAAGAAGAGTCGCCGGCGCTAGTGGTGCACGCGGAGGGATGCTAGTGGCGGGCCGCCACTGATGGGCGCCTACCCGCGGCAGCGGCCGCGCCGGCTCCGTTCGACCGCGGCGATGCGCCGCTTGGTAGCGCAAACCTCCTTGGAGCCAAGGCATTTGGTGCTGCCGATGTTCGTCGCCGACGGTATCGAAGAACCGCGCCCGATCGCGTCGATGCCGGGGGTGATGCAACACACCCGCGATTCGCTGCGCAGCGCCGCCGCGGACGCCGTTTCCGCCGGAGTGGGCGGCCTGATGTTGTTCGGGGTGCCCCGTGACACGTCGAAGGACCCAGTCGGCTCGGCCGGTACCGATCCTGACGGCATTCTCAACGCGGCCCTGCGCGACTTGGCCAAGGATCTCGGGGACGCGACGGTGCTGATGGCCGAAACCTGCCTGGACGAGTTCACCGACCACGGGCACTGCGGGGTGCTCGATGACCGGGGCCGTGTCGACAACGACGCGACCGTGGCCCGCTACGTTGAATTGGCGGTCGCGCAGGCGCAGGCCGGCGCCCATGTGGTGGGACCGAGCGGGATGATGGACGGCCAGGTGGGTGCGATCCGCGACGGGCTGGACGAGGCCGGCTACGCCGACGTGGTGATTTTGGCCTACGCGGCCAAGTTCGCCTCGGCGTTCTATGGCCCCTTCCGAGAAGCGGTGAGCTGCAGCCTGTCCGGGGATCGGCGCACCTACCAGCAGGAACCGGGCAACATGCGGGAGGCGCTGCGCGAGTTCGAGCTGGATCTGGACGAAGGTGCCGACATCGTGATGATCAAACCCGCTTTGGGGTATCTGGACGTCGTCGCCGCGGCCGCAGACATTTCCCCGGTGCCGGTGGCCGCCTATCAGGTCTCGGGGGAGTACGCGATGATTTGTGCGGCGGCGGCCAACAGCTGGATCGACCAGCGGGCCGCGGCCCTGGAGTCGCTGACCAGCATCCGGCGTGCCGGGGCCGATATCGTGCTCACCTATTGGGCCGCCGATGCAGCGAGTTGGCTGTCGTGACGGAGGCTCACATGACATCAGCGGGGGAACCCAAGACGTTGTTCTACGAATCCGGCGCCTCTTGGTATTGGCTGCTGGCCGGCCCGTTCTCGGCGCTGTCGTTGATCTTGATCGAGAAGTCCACCGGTGCCGGCATCCAGTTGATCACCCCAGTGATCTTCCTGGTCCTGGTGTCGGTATTCGTCGGCATTCAGGTGAAGGCGGCGCGAATCCACACCTCGGTGGAGCTGACCGAAGAATCCCTACGTCAGGGCACCGAGACCATCCTGGTGTCCGAAATCGTGAGGGTGTTCCCCGAACCCGAGAACTCCGTCGCATCTGGAAAGTCGCTGGCCAAGTGGCAGTCGGGGCGGGCGCTTGGTGAGTTGGTCGGGGTACCACGCGGCCGGGTCGGCATCGGCATCAAGCTCACCGGCGGACGCACCGCGCAGGCCTGGGCGCGTCGGCATCGCCATCTGCGTGCGGCGCTGACTCCATTGGTGCAGGAACGAGTCGGGCCTACCCAGGTCGACCGCGACACTGGCGACGACGCCGAGACGGCACTGTGAACCCCCGCAACCGGGCCGTGATTGAGCTGGCTCTGGCCCTCGTCGCGGTGTGGGCCACCGCGGCGAGCTGGCTACAGACCACCTCAACGGTGGCGGTCGCTCCCGTTACCGCAGGTCAATCCGTCACGACGTCGGTGATCTATCACCCGCAGCAATTGGTGCTGACCCTGGCCCTGGCGACCCTGGCGGGGGTGCTCGCGGTCGTGGGAGTCTGCCGGTTGCGGCGGGCGCGACAATCGCCCAGTGCGCCTGCCGACAACAGCTCGGATCTCGCGCGCTAAGCGGTTTTTCGGACCAGCGACAACATCAGCTGACGGTGAATGCTGTTGGCCTGAGCCAGGTCGCGCAGCGCCTCGTGCACCGAGCTCCGAGTTGGCTCAATTGGAGGACGGGTCGGCAGCAGTGAGGGTGTGGTCGCCGGCCTTGATCTTGACCGTGCGGGTCCCCACCCGCCACGACGGACGCTGGCCGTAGCCAAGGTTTGCCGCCACCGGCGTTGGGCCTAGATCGGCATCCGCCGCTTGACGGTGGCATAGGAGATCGGCTGGACCCCGATCTCGGTGAGCACTCGTTCGGTGTCGATCATGGTGCTGGGCCCAATGATCCGCGCCATCACGAAACACGTTGTCGCTATAGATGGTTGAGCCGAACCCTAGGATCCGGTAAGACGCGCACACGCCGTTTCGCAGATGTCTTCTTGGGTGATTTGTGTGTGTCATTGGAGGAGGTTTTTGAGGTGGTTGGTGTAGGTGGGGGTGTGGTTGGGGTGGAGGAGTTGGTGGTGTGTGCAGTTGGTTGAGTGGGTTGTGGTGGGGCCGGTGAGGTGTGGTTGCCAGGCGTGGAGGAGGTATGCGGCTTTGGTGTGGGTGCTTTCGTAGGTGGGGTGGTTGGGGGGTGGGGTGTGTTCGGCGGCGATGAGCAGGGTGGGGCCGCTGTAGGTGTGGGGTTGGTGGTGTTGGTAGAGGGTGATGTTGTTGTTGTGGTTGGTGGTGAGGTGGTGTAGCTGGTCGTCGGGGATGGTGGTGTGGTGGTGGCCGAGCAGTGTTTGCAGGGTTTGGCGGTCGTTTCGGGGGGTGGTTGTTGGGTTGGTGTTGGTGTCGAGGGTGGGTAGTGAGTCGAGCAGGATGAGTCGGGTGTCGGTGTGGCCGCGGTGGTGTAGTTCGATGGCGATTTGGTGGGCGAGGACGCCGCCGTAGGACCAGTCGAGGAGGTGGTAGGGGCCGGTGGGGTGGGTGTTTTGGATGCGGGTGGCGTAGTTGCGGGCCATGGCTTGGAGGGTGTGGGGTGGGGTTTCGTCGGTGTTGAGGGTTTGGTTGATGCCGATGAGGGGGTTGGTGAGGTGGTTGGCGAGGGTTTGGTAGGGCCAGCTGATGCCGCTGGTGGCGTGGATGCAGAACAGGGGTGTGCCGGTGCCGGTGCGCAGGGTTTGGATGGGGGGGACTGGGCGCAGCCAGCTGTCGAGGACGAACACCCCGGCCCCGGGCACGGGTGCGCCGATGGGCACCACTGTCTTCGCGGGGTGTAGGGGGTTGCTGATCGTGGTGCACATGGTGGTTTCGGTGGGGCCGTAGGCGTTGAGCAGGGTGTGCCCGGTGGCCAAGTGGTGGGCGAGGTCGATCGGGCAGGACTCTCCCACGGTGATGACGGTGGTTGCCTCTAACCCGTGATCGGGGAGTTGGGCTAATGCTGAGGGGGTGTGGGTGAGCACACTGACGTGTTCGTCGATGAGCAGGGCGTGGAAGTCCTCGGGTGAGGTGACGATGTTTTCGGGTACGACCACGACCCGTCCGCCGCTGAGGAGGGCGCCGAGGATTTCCCAGACGGAGACGTCGAAGGCGTAGGAGTGCCATTGCGACCAGACTGCGGCGGTGGGGATGTCGAGATCGAGTTGGGTGGTCAGGGTGGTGGCGTTGTGGTGGGTGATGGCCACGCCTTTGGGGGTTCCGGTGGTGCCGGAGGTGTAGATCAGGTACGCCAGGTCGTGGGGGTTGGGTGGGGGTCGTGGGGGTTGGGTGGGGGTAGTGGGGTGGTGGGGTGGTCATCGAGGTTGGTGAGGGTGTCGAGGGTGAGGGTGGTGATGGCTGGGGTGTGGGGGAGGTGTTGGGCGAGTTCGGTGGTGGTCAGTACCGCGGTGGGGGTGGTGTCGGTGAGCATGAACGCGATACGGGCGTGGGGGTGGTGGGGGTCGATGGGGAGGTAGGCGGCCCCGGTTTTGAGGATGGCCAGGATGGTGAGGATGGCGTGGTCGCTGCGCGGTAGTAGCAGCGCGACGACTGCACCCGCTCGAGCCCCGTGGGTGGTGGTGAGGTGGTGGGCGAGTTGGGTGCTGGCGGTATCGAGGTCGTGGTAGGTCCAGGTGTGGTTCTCGAAGGTGAGGGCCGGGGTGTGGGGGTGGGTGGCGACCACGTTGGTGAAGGCGGCCGGAATCGACACCGCCGTGGTGGTGGGAGCGGTGAGGGTGGGGTGGTTGCCCCAGGTGCGTAGTTGGGTGTGTTCGGTGTCGGTGAGGAGGTCGAGGTGGTGCAGGGGTTGGTTGGGGTGGGTGGTGAAGGTGTGCAGGGTGTGGTGCAGGCGGGTGGCCAGGGTGTTGATGGTGGTGGGGTTGTAGACGTCGGTGCGGTATTCGATGGTGCCGTTCAGGGCCGGTGCTGTGTCGGGGCTGGTGGGGTGTTCGGTCAGGGAGATGACCAGGTCCATGCGGGCGGTGTGGGTGCTGACGGGGTAGGGGCTGATCCGGGCCTCACCCAGGCGCATTTCGGCGCCGGTGGTGTCGTGTTGGGTCCAGGGGTGGTTTTGGAAGGCGAGCATGACCTGGATGAGGGGGTGGTGGGTGCGGGAGCGGGTCGGGTGGAGGTGTTCGACCAATAGTTCGAAGGGGACGTGTTGGTGTTGGTAGGCGGTCAGGCTGTCCTCGCGGATGTGGGCGAGTAGGTCGGTGGGGGTGTCTGCGGGGTGGGTGTGGGTGCGCAGGACCAGGGTGTTGACGAAGAAGCCGATCAGTTCGTCGAGGTGGGGGTGGGTGCGTGCGGCGATCGGGACGCCGATGGCCACATCGTTGGTGTCGGCGAGGGTGGCTAGGACCACGGTCAGGGCGGCGTGGATGACCATGAAGACCGAGACGTGGTGGGTGTGGGCCAGGGTGTGGATTGCGGTGGTTAGTTCGGGGGGCCAGCTGAATTGGTGGCTGGCGCCGCGGTAGTCGGCGATCGGGGGGTAGGGGCGGTCGGTGGGCAGGGGCAGGTGTTCGGGGAGTCCGGCCAGGGTGTGGCGCCAGTAGTGCAGGTCGGTGGCCAGCACGCTGGCCGGGTCGTGGGGGTCGCCGAGGAGTTGGTGGTGCCGCAGGGCGTAGTCGGTGTAGTGCACCGGCAATGGCACCCAGGCCGGTGGGTGTCCGGCGGTGCGGGCGGTGTAGGCGGTGTCGAGGTCGCGGGCGAGCGGGCCCAGCGACCAGCCGTCGGCGGCGATGTGGTGGATCAGCAGTACCAGCACGTGCTGGTGGTCGGCGGTGTGCAAGACGGTGGCGCGGATCGGGATCTCGGCGGCTAGGTCGAAGTGGTAGTTGGTGGCTTCGTTGATGGCGGTGTGCAGGTGTTGGGGTGTCCAACCCTGGGCATCCACGACCTGCCAGAAGATTTCGGCTTGGTCGGGGGTGAGGATGTCTTGGTAGCCGATCCCCTCGCTCGTGGTGCTGAAGCGGGTGCGCAGGGTTTCGTGGCGGGTGATCAGATCGGTGAGTGCGGATCGGAGTGCTTCGGTGTCCAGGGGCCCGTGCAGGTGCAGGACGACCGGGATGTTGTAGACCGCCGAGGGGCCTTGAAGCTGCTCAAGAAACCACAATCGGGACTGGGCAAACGACAACGGCACCCGAGGCGGGCGGGGGCCGGCGACCAACGGCAGCTGAGCGACCGGGTCGGCCCCGACACGTTGTGCTAGCCCGGTGATGGTGGGGGCTTCGAACACATCAGCAACGCGCAGACCGGCGTGCAGGGTGGTGTTGGCGGCGGAGATCAAACGCATCGCCGACAGAGAGTCTCCGCCGAGTTCGAAGAACGAGTCGGCGGCGCTGACCCGGTCACTACCGAGGATTTGGGTGTAGAGGCTGGCCAGGGTTTCTTCCACCGGTCCCTGCGGCGCAACATAAGCCTGCGCGCTAGTGGTGTAGTCGGGGGCGGGCAAAGCGCGGCGGTCGAGTTTGCCGTTGACCGTCAACGGCAACGCGTCGATCACCATGAACGCGGCCGGAACCATATACGCCGGCAACACCTCACTTAACCGGTCACGCAGCCAAGCCGTATCGATCCCACCGCCACCGATGGTGGTGGTGTAGTAGGCCACCAGCCGGGGCTGGCCGGTGTCGGTGTGGGCGATCACCACCGCCTGCTGCACCCCATCGAGGGCGGCCAAGGCGGCGGCGACCTCGCCGCATTCGATGCGGTAACCACGGATTTTGACTTGCTCATCAGCGCGGCCCACATACTGCAGTTGCCCATCAGGGCCCCAACACACCAGGTCACCGGTGCGATACATCCGCGACCCCGCCGCCCCGAACGGACACGCCACAAACCGGGCCGCACTCAACCCACCCCGGCGCCAATAGCCGACACCCACCCCGGCACCGGCCACATACAACTCACCCACGGTCCCCGGCGGCACCGGACGCAACCACCCATCGAGCACAAACAACCCCGCAGCAGGTACCGGGGCGCCGATGGGCACCACCGTCTCGCCGGCGTGCAGCGGGGGTGCGGCGGTGAGGTAGATGGTGGCTTCGGTGGGGCCGTAGGCGTTGAGCAGGGTTCGCCCCGGGGCCCACTGATCGACCAGCTCTGCTGGGCAGGCCTCACCGATCAAGATGACAGCGCTGACTTCGTCGAGGCCTTGGGGGCTCAGCGCCCCCAACCCCGAAGGGGTGTGGTTGAGCACACTGACGTGTTCGTCGGTGAGTAGTTGGTGCAGGTCTGGGGGGCTATGAACGACCTGTTCGGGCACCACGACCAGCCGCCCACCATGGAGCAGGGCCCCGAAGACTTCCAGGACCGCGACATCGAAGCTGTAGGAGTGCCATTGCGACCAGACACCGTCTACAGCGATGTCCAGCTGCAGGTCGGTGAGCAGGGTGGTGACGTTGTGGTGGGTGATGGCCACACCTTTGGGGGTTCCGGTGGTGCCGGAGGTGTAGATCAGATACGCCAGGTCGTGGGGGTTGGGTGGGGGCAGCGCTGTGGTGGGGTAGTCATCGAGGTTGGTGAGGGTGTCGAGGGTGATCACCGGAACACCACTGCTGGTGGGGAGGTGGGTGGTCAGTTCGGTGGTGGTCAACACGGCGGCGGGGGTGGTGTCGGTGAGCATGAACGCGATACGGGCGTGGGGGTGGTGGGGGTCGATGGGGAGGTAGGCGGCCCCGGTTTTGAGGATGGCCAGGATGGCGAGGATGGCGTGGTCGCTGCGCGGTAGCAGCAGCGCAACGACCGCACCCGGCCCAGCACCGTAGTCGAGTAGGTGGTGGGCGAGTTGGGTGCTGGCCGCATCGAGGTCGTGGTAGGTCCAGGTGTGGCCCTCAAACGTCAGGGCCGGGGCGTGGGGGTGAGCGGCGACCACGCTGGTGAAGGCGGCCGGAATCGACACCGCCGTGGTGGTGGGAGCGGTGAGGGTGGGGTGGTTGCCCCAGGTGCGCAGTTGGGTGTGTTCGGTGTCGGTGAGTAGATCGATTGCGGAGACCGACCGGTCGGTATCGTCGATCATCGCCGTCAAGATTTGTTCTAGGCGTTGTGCCAAGACTTCGGTAGTCGCAAAGTCTGACGCGGGGTCACCGGTTCCTTGGGTACTCACCAGTAGTTCGTGACCGTTGTTTTGGAAGTAGATTCCGAAACCGGCGACACCGCCGAAGGCAATACAGATGGCTGTTGCCGGGGCTTGCCCGAACGGGTGGGTCGCGGTGCTGGGGATGAAATTGACTGCCAGGCCGGCGTTGGCTTGCGCGCGCATGCGCCTGTGGTCTTGGTTTTGCAGGGTTTCTACGGGGAATCGCTGATGTTGCACCGCTTTTTCGATCCGGGCATGGGTGTGTCTGCAGAACTGGGCGATGCTGGATCCCGGTGTGGAGGTCAACGTTAACGGGACAGTGCCCACCATCAACCCGGTGAAGGTCATTGACTCAGGTTCGACACGGCGGCTCACCGGGAAATCGATGACAACCTCAGAGTGGTGATCGCACCACTTTCCGACCAGCAGCGCGCACGCCGCGGTTAATATCGCAGATCGGCGCACTCCTAGCGCCCGGCAAAGTTTCTGCACCCCGGTGACGATCGCGGGATTCAGCTGCACCGGCGCGGAAACGCCGTCGCTTTCGGTGTTGTCGTCTAGGGGGTTGATGAAGCGGTAATCAACATCTTTTGCGGGCAAATGATCCGCCTAATAGTTGTGATCGCTGTCGTAGTCGGGCGAGCTCTCGTAGGTGGTCTCGAGGGCGATGAGGTCCTGCAAGGAACCGACAAAGCTCGGAGGAACCGGAGCATCAGCGACCAGGGCTGAGTAGATCATAGCGATCCGGTTGCAGTGAACCATCAAGCCGAATCCGTCACTGACGAGATGATGGAAACAGGAATAGAAATAGAATTTGTCGGTACCGACCCGGTATAGAGCGTATCTGTGCAAGCGTTCGTCGAGTGCCATGGGCTGATTTCGGCTCAGTAATGCACGCCGGTAGGCCTCTAGGACCGGGTCGCCATATGAGCGAAGATCATAAAACGGCATTTCAACGTCATCGCCGGGGTCAATGTGCTGAAGAACTTCGCCATCTTTTTCGAAGAAAACAGCTCTGAGTGAATCGCTTTCCTGCAACGCTTGCTGTATGGCCGTTTCGAGAATGTGCGGAATTATCGGGCCATCGATCACGACAAAATTCGCGATGTTCCATCGCGGCCCAGCACCGTTGATCTGCAGGTCAAGCCAGATGCCCAGCTGGCCGCGGGTTAAAGGCAATCCGCCCTGCCGTGGCCCCACTGATCAACCTCCGATATTACCTATAGCAAGCGGGAAATGACACCCATGCAAGCTGGAAAGCTATGCGTCCAGACTTTCCGTAACCAGCCTCACCGGCAATAGCAGGCAAAGATCTCATCGACCTTTGCCTGGGCGGCCGGGGCCGCCCTGGCTTTCGAGCATCTGCGGAAAACTTCTGTGGACGACCCAGAGCATATGTCGCGATTCTCTAGAGGTCGACTCGAATTCAAAATGTGAACAAAAATTGTCGCGGCCGGGGTTGAAACTGTTTAATATAAGACATGAATGTCTCATTGATGGGCGCGCATGGCCGCCCATCGGGCGGGGAAGCCAGTCTCGGGGTTAGGCGGGTTGTCGATACCCGGTGGTTGCGTTGCTCCGTCTGCCGGCTCCGGTGTGATGTCAAAGGGCGCTCTGAACAGAAAATTTATGCTGAAATTCCGTGCCTGGGTGCACCCGTCGCACGGTTTGGGTTGCGTCACCACTGGTTGTGGTCACGCGGAGAGGTGCCCACCGGGGATGGGTTGAATGGGCTTTCCAAACGCGGGGATTTTCCGCTGCTCTGTGGTCCACAGAGCCTCCGGTCCGTGCCCCGAAGATGTGCCTCTGATAGTTCGGCGGGCAGCGCAACTACGGGCGGAACTGAGATTGGTTTTGAAAAAATACTAGGTTGCATACAATTTGTTGCCAGGGCGCATAGGTGTATTTAGCCTCTGGCATGCTTCGTATGATCGAGGCAATCTGATCAATGACAGCCTGCTTATCCCTAGGCATAATATAGTTTCGGTGTTGGGGCGGCGGTAGATCCCCATTATCGCTGTCTTGATGATTGTCAGTTCGGCACTGGTGGTAGCGCGGATGCAACCCGAAAATGGTGACCTATGAGGTGTTTGATTCTGGAACCTATGCGGATATTGACCACCTCGACCCGGAAGTCATACCGCGTGACCTCAACAAAATGGAATTGCCGTGGCCTATCACTGTCAGGTCGACAGCAGCATCGGTCGCCCCCATATTGGTAGCCCAGGGTGATGGTTCGACGATACGTGGTCGTATTAGCGTTGATGGCGAGGTTAAGGGGTGAACGTACTTCGAACAGTGTGAATGCGCAGACCTTTTGTCCGGTGGAGGGGCTAGGCCAAAATCGCAGGAGAAGCCGGGTAGGCCAGCAGATGCACGCTGCCTACGACGCGAAGCGCGGCAAAAATCAGTCCCCAGACACCGCAGCGAGTCGATCCACGATCCTGGCAAAATCACGATGCTGAAGAATCAGACAACGTCGTCGTACACACCTCTTGGCTTGGCCTGCGTTGGTTTACCCGGGCACGGATAGGTCCGGCAGGGACGATGGGTAGTGGAATGGCAACGGGGAAATCCTCATCGAGTGAGTGGATTTCAGCCTCGCGGATGATCGTGGCTAGCGCTAGGCTCGCTTCGAGCATGGCGAAATGATCCCCGAGGCAGGAACGCCCGCCGCCTCCGAATGGCAGATACTGCCAGCGGTCGCGGCCTTTGGATTTCTTCGGAGCGAACCGATCGGGATCGAACGCTAGCGGATCGTCCCAGAGTGCGGGGTCGCGGTGCATGGCGTACACACCGACAAGACAGTAGGTGCCAGCTTGCACGCGATACCCATCCACCTCGATATCTTGCATGGCTCTTCGCGCCACCGTGGGGCCCGGCGGGCGCAGCCGCATAGCTTCTTGCAGCACTTGGATCGTGTATCCGAGGCGAGGGACATCGGCAGGCGTTAACGGACGATCGCCCAGCTCAGCGGCCTCACCGGCGACTCGATCCTTTAGCTGGGAATGTCGGCCTAGCGCCCACAGTGCGTAGGTCAGCACCGTCGAGGTGGTGTCTTCGCCGAGGATCATGAAATAGACCATCTCGTCACAGATCTGCTGGTCAGACAAGGACTCTCCGGTGTTGGGGTCAGTCGCATCAATCAGGGCCCTAATCAGCGGCGCTTCTCGACTCGGATCAGCCCGGCACGCCGCCCGCATGTCGGCCGCGATCTGTCAATGGCCAAGTTGAAGTATCCGCTGGTGGCCAGATAGAAGTATCCACCCCGGGCGGTAGTTCCTAGGTTGGTGTGGGTTGCTCCTTCCGGTGCTGGGCGTCCTTCATGCGGTAGGAGTCGCCGTCGGTGATGACGAGGGTGGCGTGGTGTAGCAGGCGGTTGAGGATGCTGACTGCGGTGGTCTGCTCGGGCAGGAACCGGCCCCATTGTTCGAAGGGCCAGTGTGACCCGATGGCCAGGCTGCGGCGTTCGTAGGCGCCGGCGACCAAGCGGAACAGCAGTTGGGTACCGGTGTCATCGAGTGGGGCGAAGCCGAGTTCGTCCAAGATGATCAGGTCGACCCGCAGCAGCGATTCGATGATCTTGCCGACGGTGTTGTCGGCCAGGCCGCGGTAGAGGGTCTCGACGAGATCAGCGGCGGTGAAGTAGCGGACCCTGAGCCCGGCGTGGATCGCCGCGGTCCCCAACCCGATCAGGGTGTGGGATTTGCCGGTGCCGGCCGGGCCGATGATCGCCAGGTTCTGTTGGGCCCGTATCCATTCCAGACTTGACAGGTAGTCGAAAACCTTCGGCGGGATCGACGAGGCGGCCACGTCGAAGGACTCCAACGTTTTCGAGACGGGGAACGCGGCGGCCTTGAGCCGGTTGACGATGTTGGAGGCATCCCGGGCGGCCAGTTCGGTCTCGACGAGCGTGCGCAGCACTTCCTCAGGAGTCCAGCGTTGGGTCTTGGCGGTCAGCAAGACCTCGGGTGCGCTGCGCCGCACCGCGGCCAACTTCAACCGCCGCAGCCCGGCATCCAGATCAGCGGCCAGCGGCGGCAACGACGGCGGCGCCACGGGTTCGACGGCAGTCGTTGGTGATGTCGTGGTCATGAGATCACCTCGTCATCGGCTCCGACGGGTCCGATCTTGTAGGCGTCCAGGGAACGCATCGGGGCGACCGGTAGGTCCAGAATCAGCGCATCCCCGGCAGGGCGGGGTTGTGGGGTTCCGGTGCCGGCGGCCAGGATGGAGCGCACGTCGGCGGCCCGGAACCGGCGAAACGCTACCGCCCGGTGCAGCGCCGCGATCAGCGCGTCGGTGCCGTGGGCGGCCCCCAGGGCGAGCAGGATCTCCAGCTCTGCGGCTAGGTCCTGTCTGCTAATTGCGGACGCGGTGGTAGGTGATGATGGCGGCCAGGGTGGCACCGCTGAGGTAGGTCAGGGCGTATTTGTCGTAGCAGGTGGCGACCGCGCGCCAGTGTTTGAGCCGGTTGAAGCTTCGCTCGACGGTGTTACGGTGCTTGTAGATTCGGCCTGAGAACCCCGGAGGCCGTCCTCTGTTGCGGCCTTTGGCTTTGCGGCGGGTGATCTGGTCGCTGCGCTCGGGGATGGTATGGGCGATCTTGAGCCGGCGCAGCTGTGCCCGCGTCGAGTCATGGGAGTACGCCTTGTCCGCCAGCAGGTGAAACGGGGCGTATGAGTTGCTGCACCGGGCGGCCAGCAATGGCCAAAGCATCGGATTATCACCGGCTTGACCGGCCGACAGTGCCAGGGTGACCGGACTGCACAGCTGGTCGGTCAAGGCGTGGATCTTGGTAGTCAGCCCGCCGCGGGAACGCCCAATGGCGTGGTCATCGGGCTCATCGAGATATTTCTTGTAATTCGACAGATCCCCTGTGCGGCGCCCGGGGCGCTCCGGCTGCGTGTTGGTGGGCGCGCACACTGGTCGAATCGACCGACAACAGTGCGCCCAGGTCGGCGTCCTCGGCGTCGAGGTCAGAGGCGATCGCCGCGAAGATCCGCGCGTAGATGCCATCGACCGACCAGCGTAGATGCCTCTCGGCCACCGATTGCCAGGGACCGAAGTGCTCGGGCAGGTCACACCACGGAGATCCCGTACGGTAACGCCAGATAATGCCCTCCAGAGTATGTCGATGATCGTTCCACGGCCGGCCACGCCGCCGCCCCGCAGGCAACACCGCCACGATCAGCGACCACAAATCATCAGAAATCGCATGCGTCCGCATCACCCAAACAGCATCAGCCAAAACACCATTCACATTAAGCAGACACGCCCTAGGCGGGTGTTGCCGATCGCCGCGGCGCCGACGAGGAATGCCTCGGCGTCCGCGCCGAGGGCGCAGAACTGCTTCTCCACGCTGGTCTTGGGCCGCGGGCCCCGACTCGGTGCCAGCCTTGGCCCGTCGTAGTGCTCATCGAGGATCGACGCTGAGTCTGGGGCGACCAGTTCGTGTTCGGCCACGATCATCCCGGTAGCCGGTTCGACCAGGCAGACCGCGCCGTGATCGACCACCACTGCCACGGTGGTGCCGATCAGCCGGGTGGGTACCGAGTAGCGGGCCGAGCCGTAGCGCACACAGGAGAGTCGGTCGACCTTGCGCAGCACCGTGGGCGCCCCGATCTGTAAGCGCAACGATGGAAGTGGTTGCAGTACTTGGCGTTCGGAGACCAACCGTTCGTCGGGAATCGCCTGAATCTCCGAGTGCGCCAGGGCATTGACCTCGTCGCACCACGCCGCCGCAGCGGCGTTGGCGGCCCGGATGTCGATCGGCACGCCGTCGACAGCGGACTGGGTCAGCAGCGGCACCGCCAGGTCGCGTTGGGCATAGCCGCACAGGTTCTCCACGATGCCCTTGGATTGTGGGTCGTTGGCGTGACAGAAGTCCGGGGCGAACCCGTAATGGGTGGCCAGTCGGATGTAATCCGGGGTCGGGACGACCACATTGGCGACTACCCCGCCTTTGAGGCAGGCCATCCGATCAGCCAGCACCCACGCCGGGACCCCGCCGATCGCCGACAGGGTTTCGGCGATCAACGCCAGCGTGGTCGAGGCCTTCTGGTCGGCGGCGAAACGCACGAATCGCCACCGGGAGAATGCCAGCACCGCGCAGAACAGGAACAATCCCGGTGCCGCTTGGGCCCAGTCGATCACCAGGTACTGCCCTGGTGACCATACCGCTGGACGGCGCCCGCAGTGATTGGCGCTGCGCCACAACGTCTTCGCCTCGGCAACAAGACGCCGGAAGTTGCGATCCGAGCCTTGGTAGCCTGCGGTGCGGGCGATCGGCAGCAGCCGCTTGGCCGAGATCCGGCCTCCAGATTTCTCGACACGTTCGGCGACCAGCTCGGCCACCGAATCGTAGTTGTGCCCTCGTTCGGCCCGCCGTGCCGGCGGTATGCCGGCCTGGTCGGCCTCGAATTTGTCGATGATCTTCTTGACGGTGCGATGCGTGGTGCCGCACGCGTCGGCGGCGGCCCGGTACGACCCGAGCTGTTGATCGGCAGAAATGATGTCCATGCGGTCCTTCACAGACTTCAATGGAACTCCCCGGTGGTGATGGCCATTGGTTGGCGCCTTCACCGTCACCATCGGGGCCCACAGTTCCTGATCGACACGACGAACACGGGGTGGATACTTTTATCTGGCCAAAACTGGATACCTCGACTTGGCCACCAGTGGCTACTTTTTCATGGCCACGGACACGATCTTGTACATAGCGTCGTAGGCGCCCCGAGCCCTTCGTCGCGCTGGGGTCGGTAGCCAGTGCGGCGCGCGCACAGGTCGTGCGGAACGATCAGCCGCCCATTTCGCCGCCAATGTCACGCCAGTGGTTATCACGTCAGCCTTGTCCTGTAGGTCCAGCCCAAAAACCGAGTGCCCCACCACGCGAAGAACCAGCGCGTGAGAAGCCGCGTTCAGATCGACCTCCGCGCCGTCAGGCCATCCCAGGAGTATGTGATTGGCTGCCTAGGACATTTGTCCAGCAAATCCGGCGACGCGCTGCTTGGTGAATATCGGCTGCAGTGTGCGCCTTCGTGGAAGCCAGGTGTCGTGCGGGAGGTTCAGCATGCTCTCGCCGATGGCGCGACGCAGATCCTTCAGGAGTGGCAGCGTTCCTCGGTCCGACAACGCACCTGAGCGCCCCAAGACGTCGCGAGCCCCTTGGGGTGAAGTGACCATGACCATTGGTGGTACGAGCCGTTTGGGGCCCAACCAGATACGAGTCACCGACCCACCCGTGTCACGCAGGGCCTCACTGCCAACATGAAGCGTCTTGAGCGCCTTCAGCTGTTGCCAGTAAGGCAGTGGGTTTCTCGGCGCCAATCGCAAAGAACGGACATCGGGCGAAACAGCCACCAAGACAACCCTTTCAACCAAATATCTCGTCGGACGTTGAGTTCGATCAAAGGCACTGAACTCCATTTGGCCAGCCCGAAGCCTTTCGGTCGCTGTACTGCCGACAGGGCGAGAGGCTGCTGAGATTTCGACACCAATCAAAGAGCTTTGGCCTCAATGGATTATCAATGAATCTGGATGACCCAGCATGGTCGCGTTGGTTTCTTCCCCGACCGTCCCTGCCGGGCCGCGATATCGACGATCTGCTCACGTCAGGCTGCGCCGTACATGCGTTCGTGTTCGGAGATCGCTGTTGATCGGACCGGGCGGGAGGTTTCGTCGGGAGGCTGTGGTGGTTGCCGTTGGTGGGTAGCGTGAGGTTGCGCGGTCTGCGATAGTGCTTATAGCTCAGCGGGATTCGCGTTGCCCGTGCTGCACGGTGCTGGTCGGTGGGGCGATGTTGCTGATGGCCGGGAGTGTCGGGTCTTGCGAATAGTTCTGCTAGACGACCTGATCCGTAAATTAGTATCGCAATTTGCTGTTGTGACAGGTCCCTAGCGGCGTCGCGAGGGCCAGATGCAACGATGCGGTGTAGCTGTTGGCCCGAGTTGGCTCACTTTAGTGCGCCTCGTCAGCGCGGATTTTGGTCTTGACCGTGCGGGTTCCAACCCGGCACGACGGACACCGGGCTCGTCGCAGACAGGCCGTTCCACGGATGCGTCATCTGCGAGGACGTGATCGGCAGCGGCTCGGAATCCGCCGGCGAGGCGCCGTATTAGTGCGCAAGCCTCGGCTAAACCATTCCCAAAGTTCAAGGCGCCACAGCTAGCGCGAACCGCCAATCGTGAGCCAAATCAAGGACAGGCCACCTCAACGGTGGCCGGCGCGCCCGTTACCGCAGGTCAATCCGTCACGGCGTCGGTGATCTATCACCCACAGCAAAATGGGTGCTGACCCTGACCCTGGCGACCTTTACGGGGGTGCTCGCGGTCGTGGGAGTCTGCCGGTTGCGGCGGGCGCGACAATCGCCCAGTGCGCCTGCCGACAACAGCTCGGATCTCGCGCGCTAGGGCGTGTCTGCTTAATGTGAATGGTGTTTTGGCTGATGCTGTTTGGGTGATGCGGACGCATGCGATTTCTGATGATTTGTGGTCGCTGATCGTGGCGGTGTTGCCTGCGGGGCGGCGGCGTGGCCGGCCGTGGAACGATCATCGACGTACTCTGGAGGGCATTATCTGGCGTTACCGTACGGGATCTCCGTGGTGTGACCTGCCCGAGCACTTCGGTCCCTGGCAATCGGTGGCCGAGAGGCATCTACGCTGGTCGGTCGATGGCATCTACGCGCGGATCTTCGCGGCGATCGCCTCTGACCTCGACGCCGAGGACGCCGACCTGGGCGCACTGTTGTCGGTCGATTCGACCAGTGTGCGCGCCCACCGACACGCAGCCGGAGCGCGCTCCGGGCGCCGCACAGGGGGATCTGTCGAATTACAAGAAATATCTCGATGAGCCCGATGACCACGCCATTGGGCGTTCCCGCGGCGGGCTGACTACCAAGATCCACGCCTTGACCGACCAGCTGTGCAGTCCGGTCACCCTGGCACTGTCGGCCGGTCAAGCCGGTGATAATCCGATGCTTTGGCCATTGCTGGCCGCCCGGTGCAGCAACTCATACGCCCCGTTTCACCTGCTGGCGGACAAGGCGTACTCCTATGACTCGACGCGGGCACAGCTGCGCCGGCTCAAGATCGCCCATACCATCCCCGAGCGCAGCGACCAGATCACCCGCCGCAAAGCCAAAGGCCGCAACAGAGGACGGCCTCCGGGGTTCTCAGGCCGAATCTACAAGCACCGCAACACCGTCGAGCGAAGCTTCAACCGGCTCAAACACTGGCGCGCGGTCGCCACCTGCTACGACGAATACGCCCTGACCTACCTCGGCGGTGTCACCCTGGCCGCCATCATCACCTACCACCGCGTCCGCAATTAGCAGACAGGACCTAAGCGGTTTTTCGGACCAGCGACAACATCAGCTGACGGCGACTGCTGTTGGCCTCAGCCAGGTTGCGCAGCGCCTCGTGCACCGAATGCGCGACCGGAAACATCGTTGCCATGTCCTCACCCAGTAGCTCAACCACGGCCGGGCCTGCGACCAAGGTCCATTCCGTTCCCGCGGCGTGGCACTCCTCATCGATGGCGGCCAGCAGCGAGATCCCGGCCGGAGAAAAGTGACTGACGTCGCCGACATCGAGGACCACCGGGTTCGTCCCGTGGATGAAGTGCTGGATGCGCTTGGTGACCTGATCGACATTGACGGCATCGATCTCGCCCCGGATGGTCACGATGGTGGCCAGGTGGCGGCAGTGCGCGCGGACCACCGCGCCGCTGCACTCGAAGGTGCCATTTTTCTGTCGATCGGCGAAGCTCGACGCGGTGATCGCGATACCCATCAGCGGCCCCCATTCCCGTTGGCGTTGCGTAGCTCGGACCCGACCAAATTCTGTCTCCTAACGCTGCACGTCAAAACTAAGGAGACCAACAGTTGCGTCTAACTCCTCTTTGCTAAAGATGTGAGGCCGGCGACCCGCCGCGCGCTTCCCAACCGGTGCACAGGCTTCGTGCGGCATTTCGGGCGAGCGGAGCTGCTAGGCTGCCGATTGCCCGTCGGGGGGCTCGTGAGGTGGCTGGATCCCCGGGTCAGCCGCACTAGCAGGCGAACCAGACAGCGGATTTCTAGATGGAAAGAGCGCGGAAAGACCATCGTGCGCAGCCCAATGCTTCAGGGTGAGATCAAAGCCCTGACGGGACTCCGCATCGTCGCCGCGGTGTGGGTGGTGCTGTTTCACTTCCGCCCCATGCTGGCCGATGCATCGCCGGATTTTCGGGAGAACCTCGCTCCGGTGCTCAACTGCGGCGCACAGGGCGTCGACCTGTTCTTCATCCTCAGTGGGTTCGTGCTGACCTGGAACTATCTCGATCGCATGGGCCATTCGTGGTCGACGCGGGCGACCCTGCACTTTCTGTGGCTGCGGCTGGCTAGGGTGTGGCCGGTGTACCTGGTCACCATGCACCTTGCCGCGCTGATGGTGATCATGACCCTGCACGTGGGGCATGTGCCGCTGCCCGAGTTCGGTCAGCTCACCGCGGTCAGCTACATACGCCAGGTGCTGATGGTGCAATTGTGGTTTCAGCCCTTCTTCGACGACTCCAGCTGGGATGGTCCGGCCTGGTCGATCAGCGCGGAATGGCTGGCCTACCTGCTGTTCGGCGCACTAGTTTTGGTCATCTTCCGGATGACGCATGCCACCCGGGCGCGCAACCTGATGTGGTTGGCGTTCGCGGCGTCGTTGCCCCCGGTGATCCTGTTGCTGGCCAGCGGCCAGTTCTACACGCCCTGGAGCTGGTTGCCCCGAATTGTCACCCAATTCGTTGCGGGTGCGCTGGCCGCCGCCGCCGTGCGCCGATTGCGGCTGACCGACCGGGCCCGGCGTGCCTCCGGCTACCTGTCGGTCCTGCTGATCGCTGCCATCGTGGGCATCCTCTACCTGGTTGACGCGCACCCGATAAGCGGAGTCGTGGACAGCGGCGGGGTGGTCGACGTGCTGTTTGTGCCGTTGATAGTCACCCTCGCGGTCGGCGTCGGTAGTCTGCCGAGGTTGCTGTCGACTCGGGTCATGGTTTACGGCGGTGAGATCTCGTTCTGCTTGTACATGGTTCACGAGCTGGTGCACACGGCATGGGGTTGGGCGGTGCTGCAATTCGAGCTCACGCCGCAGGACAATCCGTGGAAATGGAATGTCATCGGCCTGCTCGTGATCGCCGTGGCGGCCTCGGTACTGCTGTACCACTTCATCGAAGAGCCGGCCCGGCGCTGGATGCGTAGGATGGTCGATGTCAGAGCCGTGACGGCCAGAATCGAGCCCAGCGAGCCGGTGAACGGTAAGCGCAATCAGGCCGATGGTGCGCTGGAAGGGTTTTCGGCTCGCGCGGTTTGAACAGTGGCGCGCTTGGCCGTGATTCATCGGGCGTGACACGTGGGATGCGTCATTTGCGAGGTAGCGACGGGTTCCCCGTATGATTTGATTTGCGTGCGGCACAAAATGATTCGGTCTGTGGTGGAGGTGGTGGTGAGTCGTCTGGTCATGGTCGTGATCGGTCTCACCCTGCTCGTCGGTGTGGTCGTTGGATTTCCGCTGCGCCCGCTGCACCCGGCGCGGGCGCGCGCATACGACGCCCTGACCGTGGACTATCGGCTCAGCCATATCGCGGTGATCGGTGATTCCTACACCACCGGCACCGATGAGGGCGGCCGGGGACTGAATGCGTGGACTTCTCTTGCCTGGCGGGAGCTGGCCCAGCGAGGCATGCGGATCAACGCCGACGTCGCCGCGGAGGGCAGGGCCGGTTACGGCATGCCCGGCGACCACGGCAGTGTGTTCGAGGATCTGACCGCCGGTGCGGTCAAACCCGACGATGCACTGGTCGTGTTCTTCGGCTCGCGCAACGACCAAGGGGTGGACCTAGGGCTGCTCGGCGACCGGGCGCGCAATGCATTCGACCTGGCGCACCGCGTCGCGCCCTCGGCGCGGCTACTGGTGATCGGACCGCCATGGCCGACCCCTGACGTACCCATTCCGGTGTTGCAGATTCGCGACGTCGTCCGCGCGGCCGCCGGTTTCGCACAAGCCGAGTTCGTCGATCCGATCGCCGAAGGCTGGTTCTTTGACCGCCCCGACCTGATCGGCGCGGACGGTGTGCACCCCAACGACGCCGGACATGCATATTTGGCGGATAAGATTGCGCCGCTGATCGGCGCGCGGCTGGCCGGTTAATTCCAGGTAACTTGATTAGCTCCAAACGCGAAGTTGCGATGGGTGTTTAGCGAGCATGCGGCTGACTTCTCAGTCTTCGGCGTGCCGTTCGTAGTCCCAACGCTCAAGGCGCGCTTGCAATTGCATGAGGCCGAGTCCCGCGAGCGGCGTGACGACCGTGGCGAATACCAACAGCATCGGACTCATATCTGAACCTCCAAAGCTCTTTTATTCCTAGCACGTTCGGCGCCCCCGCGTGGTTCATTCGCCAGAAAACTCGCCGAGGAATTTGGCCGTGATGACCGGCAATCGCCCGGGTCAGCCCGCGGCCAGGGCACGATCGGCGAGCGCGCCGATGACGGGTGCCAGCAACTGCGCGTATTCGGTCGTCAGGTGATTGTCGTCGCGGAACACCAGGGTGTTTCCGATGATCGTGGGGCAGCGATCCAGGGTGCAGAACAGGTCGGTCAGGTCCGCGTAGTGGCCCCCGCCGGCTTCGGTGGCAGTCTGTTCGGCGGCGACGCCGCCGGCGTTGGTAGCAGCGGAGCGCGACGGTGCGCATGCGCCGGCGTCGTCGAGATGGGCGGAAAGGCAGGTGGGCACCGACGACTGCGGATCCGCGACGGGCCCCAGGACCAGGACGCTCGAACCATTGCGACGCAGCTGCGCCACGGTCCGGTTCAAGGTGTCGATCCATGCGGGGTCATACGAGGCGAAGCTGAAGTCCGGTTGATAGCGCCGGCTCATGCACAGCACCACCAACCGTGGCCGTTCGCTCTGTAGCCGCCCCATGATCTCGCCGCGCCACTGTTCACACTCGGTGTACTCGCGGCCCAGATACGGGCTGAGGATTGGTAGATCCTGCATCGGGCAGGTCACTTTGGCCAGCGTTTCAAGGCGCCAGTGGCGCTGTTCGGCAACCAATTGCAGCGCCGGGTCCCACATCGCGGCGTGCGAGTCGCCGACCAGGGTCACCGTTGTCGGCGAGCCGGTGTCGGCCGTTGCGCACTCGCTTTGACCGAGGTCGCGCCAGGAGCGCAGGCACCCGTTGACGAACACCGCCGCCTTGTCGCCGGGCGCGGCGGCCAGCGGTGGATTCAGGTTGGACGGGACCGCGCCCAGGCTGGCGGAGGCCGCGAGCGCCGCGCGCACCGTGGCGAACGCCTGCTGGACCGCCGCCTCCTGTGGGCTGAGTGCTTGCGGGGGTAGCGCGGCCGGGGGCAGCGCAATGATCTTGGCTTCCGGGGCCGCGGTTCCATGGCCGACCGGTACCGGTATGGCGGTGAGCAGCAGCGCGCACGCGCACGCCGCGGCCGCGGTGGCCGCCGCCGCCAGTGTCAGGCTGGCTCGGACCGATCGCAATGCCGCGGTGAACCGGCCTGGATTCTCGACCAGATACATCGTGATCACCGCCAGGCCGGCGGAGACGGTCGTAGCGGCCAGCCGGGCCGGCAGGCCCGCGGGGTCGCCGAGCAGCGGCGGCAGGAGCAGCAGCACCGGCCAGTGCCAGAGGTACCACGAGTAGGACACCCGGCCGATGGCGCGCATGACGGGCCGGCACAGCACCCGGCCGACCCCCATTGCACCGGTGACGCAGCCACTGCCGATCACCAGTGCGGTGCCCAGTACCGGCAGCAGCGCCGCCGTGCCGGGATACGGGGTGTTCGGGCCCAGTTGGGTGCAGGTGAGTAGCAGCAGCGCCAAACCGCCCCATCCGACGATGGTCGCCGGGACCAACGGAAGCCGGCGCCACTGCTGCATTGTGAGGGCAACCAGGCCACCGACGGCCAGCTCCCAGGCCCGGGTCGGCAGCGAGAAGAACGCCCATGGCGGCGAGGTGCGGGTCCAGATTGCCGCGGCTGCCAGCGATGCCGCCGTCACCAGCACCAGGACCACCGCGTACGGGGTGGCGCCGCGGTTGTTCTTCCCGATACGTCGTAGCAACCACGCGGTTGCGATGATCAGCGCCGGCCAGACCAGATAGAACTGTTCCTCCACCCCGAGCGACCAGTAGTGCTGGAACGGCGACGGCGGCAGATCGGAGGCCATGTAGTCGGTGCCTTGCACGGCGAACCGGTAGTTGCCGACGTAGAGGGCGCTGGCGATGCCGTCCACGAAGACCCGCCGTGCTTGTAGCGGCGGCAGCACAATGGCTGAGACGATCGCCGTGGCGACGCCCACGGTTGCCGCGGCCGGCAGCAGCCGGCGAGCGCGCGCACCATAGAAGCGGCCCAGCGCGACCGTATTCGTGGTGGTCACTTCGCGCCAAAGCAGCCCGGTGATCAGGAAACCGGAGATGACGAAGAACACGTCCACGCCGATATAGCCGCCGGAGATCCCCGGAATACCCGCGTGGTACAGGACAACCGCCACCACTGCGATCGCGCGCAGGCCCTCGATGTCGGGGCGAAACGCGATTCGCGGACCGGGCCGCTGCGCTGCGCGGAGCTGGCTGGCGGACCGATCCTGCCGGATTGTCATCAACGTCGTCTTGTCATCAATTTGGTCGGTTCGTGGGGGCCGCACGCATGGCTAGGACGCCATCCAGGCGAGTTCACCGGGAAGGTGCTCGCGCCAGTACTCCGCGTCATGCCCGCCGGGGGAGAAACTGCCCGCCGGTGGATTCTTCAGCTGGTTCACGAATTGGCGGGTGGCGAAGTAAAAGCGGTCGCTGGTGCCGCAATCCACGCGCAGTGGAATCTGGTTGAGCGCCGGCAGACCCACCACGCGGTGCGCCATCCAATCGTCGTAGCTGTCGAAGGCTCCCGGTGCGCTGCCGGTGAAGGAGCTGAACAGGGCCGGGCTTATCGCACAGATCCCCGCGGTCCGTGCCGGGCCCAGCCGGGCCCCCAGCAGCAGCGCCCCGTATCCGCCCATCGACCAGCCCAGAAAACCTACCCGGGAGGTGTCCATCCCCATCGCGGCCAACATCGGCAACAGCTCCTCGAGCACCATCGCGCCGGAGTCCCCGCCGGAGGCCCTGCGGTGCCAGTAGGAGGTCTTGCCGCCGTCCACGCCCACCACGGCGAAGGGCGGCTTGCCGGACTTCACCAGCTGTGCGAGGCCTTCTTCGACACCGAGGTCGAGCATCATGCCCGCGTTGCCGTCCTTGCCGTGCAGGGCGATAACCGGACGCAGCAAGCCGGTCTGGCCGGGCGGAAGGGCGATCACCCAATTCGTCTTGATGCCGCCGCGAGCAGCCGAGATGAACGAGCCGGACAACCTGGTCGGCAGGCTGCTCCCGGCCGCCGGGGGCTCAAACGGAGCGGGTGCCTGCGGTGGGGCCGCCTTGGGTTCGAGGGGATTCAGCCATGCGCTCAGCGCCCACATCCCGGCGGCTCCTGCGCTGGTGCCGGCTCCCATGCGCAGCACCGCGCGGCGGGTCAGGTCAGCCACGAGCGCCATGATGCCGTGCCGACACCGGGTTTCCGGCCGAGGCACGCCGGACAACCGGGCAACGTAATTGTCGCGTGACATCCCGGCGTGCCCGGTGAGCGCGGCTAACCCACAGCGAGCCGTTGTGTAGCGATGTTGCCGAAAAGTGCGGCGCGTAGATTCCGTTGTGGAGCAATGCGATGTGACCAGAGATGGCGGGCCTTGTTGCCCGGGACCTATCCAGGAGGTGCACCGTGCCGGTGAACGCGGTTGTGGGATACGACGGCTCGCCGGGGGCGAGCACGGCGATAGAAGCCGGTGCGTTGTTGTTCCCAGGAGCGCGCGGATGGATCACCTATCTCTGGGTTCCGCCGTTCGCCAGCGAAAAGGTGCGCCGGCGTCTGCGGCCCATGGCCAGCAACACCAACGAGTTGGTCGAGATGGTGGAGCGCGAGGGGGAGCTCGAGGCCCGGCGAGTGGTCGCGATGGGCGCGACCCTGGCCCGTGCCGCCGGATGGGATGCCGAGCCGGTGCTCAAGCGCACTTGGGGGCCCGAAGGACTGCGCATGGCCGAGGAGGCCGACGAAGTTCAGGCTGACCTGGTACTCGTCGGCACCCGGGGCCTCGGCGGGACGCAAGCGGTACTGGGCAGCGTGGCTGACATGGTGCTGCACCGCTGCCCGCGACCGGTGGTCGTGGTGCCGAATCCGATGCTGGCTGCCGAATACGACGCCCTGCCGAAGGGGCCGATGGTGGTGGGATGGGACGGCTCGGCCGGCTCGGAAACGGCGTTGGCGGCGGCCAGACGCCTGTGCCCGGACCGGGAGGTGGTGTTGGTGTTCGTCGGCGACGGTAGTGCGCCTCTGCCCGCGGCGGGCGTGGGAGAGCTTCGGCAGCTGAGTGTCGAACGTGGTCGGGGTTTCCACGCTCGAGCCGTCTCCGAAGCGCTCGTAGCGGCCGGCCAGGACAACGGCGCGGCCCTGCTGGTGGTCGGCTCGCGGGGACATTCCGGCGCGCGCGAGACGTTGCTCGGCAGCGTCGCAATGGGCACCGTGCACCACTCCCATCGGCCGGTCCTGGTGGTGCCGAGCGGGTGGCAGGTTCCCGCGGACTCCTGAGCGCGGACGGGGCGCTTGGACCTAGGTCCGCGCGGTGGGTGACTTCCGGCTCTGACCCGCACGGGTTTGATCAGGCAGGGTGGGAGCCATGACGTGTCGGTTTCCTGGCGAGATGAGGTGATTGTCGGTATCGGTGACCGCCACCGCGGCCCATCACGGTCTGCCGGCCCACGAAGTGGTGCTGTTGCTGGAGACCGATCCGCACCTCGGATTGTCCGATGACGAGGCGGCCGAGCGACTGCAGCGATTCGGGCCCAACGCCCTGCCGCTGGCCAAACGTGGTGGCTTGCTGCTGCGCATTCTGCGGCAGTTTCACCACCCGCTGATCTATGTGATGCTGGTTGCCGGGGCGATCACCGCGGGCTTGCAGGAGTACATCGACTCCTCCGTGATCTTCGGGGTGGTCGTCCTCAACGCAATCGTGGGTTTCATTCAGGAGTCCAGGGCCGAGTCGGCGCTGGAGGGGCTGCGGTCCATGGTGCGCACCCAGGCCACGGTGATTCGGGACGGCCACGAGCACACCGTGGCTTCCGAAGATCTCGTTCCCGGAGATTTGGTGCTGCTCGAGAGCGGCGACAAGGTGTCGGCCGATCTGCGACTGGTGCGAGCAACGGAACTGCACCTCAACGAGTCGGCGCTGACCGGGGAGTCGGCGGCGGTCCATAAATCCGTGGCCGTACTGCCGGAGGCAACTCCGGTAGCGGACCGACTCAACATGGTCTATTCGGGCACCTTGGTTACCACGGGCCGGGGCGCGGGCATTGCGGTCGCGACCGGCGCCGAGACGGAACTGGGCGAAATTCATCGCCTCGTCGGGGCCGCGGAAACGCTCATGACGCCGCTGACCGCCAAACTCGCCTGGTTCAGCAAGGTCCTGACCATCGCCATCCTGGGTCTGGCGGCGGTCACCTTCGCCGTTGGGCTGCTTCGGCAGCAGGACGCCGTCGAGACCTTTACCGCCGCGATCGCGCTGGCGGTCGGTGCGATTCCCGAAGGTCTGCCGGCCGCGGTGACGATCACCTTGGCGATTGGGGTGGCCCGCATGGCCAGGTGCCGCGCCGTCGTCCGGCGCCTGCCGACGGTGGAGACGCTGGGCAGCACCACGGTGATCTGTACCGACAAGACCGGAACGCTGACCGAAAACCAGATGACCGTTCAGGTGATCTGGACCCCCGACGACGTCGTTGAGGTGACCGGTACCGGCTACGCACCCGACGGCATTCTGCAGGACTGCGATGGCGCACCGATGTCGATGGACGCGAACGCGGCGTTGCGCTGGTCCCTGATCGCCGGGGCGAGCTGCAACGATGCCGCGCTCACCCATGACGACGCGCGCTGGGACATCGTCGGCGATCCCACTGAGGGGGCGATGCTCGTCGTTGCGTCAAAGGCCGGGCTCGACCTCGGGCGGCTCGCGTCCGGAATGCCACGAGAGGCGGCCATCTCGTTCAGCTCCGAGCGCCAGTACATGGCCACGTTGCATCGCGACGGTGCCGATCGTGTGGTGCTGGCCAAGGGCGCGGTGGAGCGAGTGCTCGAGCTGTGCAGCTCGCAGATGGGTGCCGACGGCGCATTGCGCCCGCTGGAGCCTGGCGCTGTCGTGGACGCTGCCGAAATGCTCACCGCCCGAGGTTTGCGGGTCCTGGCCACCGCGGTGCGAGTTGGCGGCAGTCCCCTGGAGCTCAACGAAGACACGCTGCCGGGCGACCTGGCGTTCACCGGGTTGTACGCGATGCTCGATCCGCCCCGGGGGGCCGCGCGGCGTGCGGTGGCGGCCTGTCACACCGCCGGCATCGACGTGAAGATGATCACCGGTGATCACGCCGGCACCGCCACGGCGATCGCGGCGCAGGTGGGGTTGCTCGACGATGGCGGACCCGGCCCGGGTGCCGTTCTTACCGGCCCTGACCTCGCCGCGCTGGACGCCGAAGACTATTCCGACGCCGTGGACCAGGCCATCCTGTTCGCCCGGGTCTCGCCCGAGCAGAAGCTGAGACTGGTCCAGGCCCTACAGGCCAGAGGGCACGTGGTCGCGATGACCGGCGACGGCGTCAACGATGCGCCGGCGCTGCGGCAGGCCAGCGTTGGTGTCGCGATGGGCCGAAGCGGCACCGAGGTCGCCAAGGACGCGGCTGACATGGTGCTGACGGATGACGACTTCGCCACCATCGAAGCTGCGGTCGAAGAGGGACGCGGGGTATTCGACAATCTGACGAAGTTCATCACCTGGACACTGCCCACCAACATCGGTGAAGGGTTGGTGATCCTGGCCGCCATCGCATTAGGCGCCGCCCTGCCGATCTTGCCGACTCAGATCTTGTGGATCAATATGACCACCGCGATCGCGCTCGGACTGATGCTGGCATTCGAGCCCAGAGAGGCGGCCATCATGTCCCGTCCGCCGCGCGGCCCGGACCAGCCGTTGTTGACGCGCACGCTGGTGGGGCGCATTCTGCTGGTCTCCACGCTGCTCGTGGCCTCCGCCTGGTGGCTGTTCGAATGGGAGGTCGGCAAGGGCGCCAGTGTCGAAGCGGCCCGAACCGCGGCGCTGAACCTCTTTGTTGTCGTTGAGGCGTTCTACCTCTTCAGTTGTCGGTCGCTGACCCGCTCGGCCTGGCGGATCGGCTTCTGGTCCAACCGCTGGATCATTTTTGGGGTCGCTGCTCAAGCGATCGCCCAACTTGCCATCACCTACCTTCCCGCGATGAACGCGGTCTTTGCGACGGCGCCGATCGGCGCCCCGGTATGGCTGCGCATCTTCGGCGTCGCCACCGTGGTCAGCTTGGTTGTGGCCGCCGACAAGTTGGTGCGCAGGATAGCCCCAGCACGTCGCAGGTAATTCTGACCTACGTGCACTGTTGCTCACGGATATCACTAGACTCAACGGTGCGGTGCGGGAGCGATGGGCTGGTGCGGTTTTTGGTCCGCTTCCCAGAAGTGGCACATAGGTGCTGTCGGGATGGCGTCGTTTTCGCTCGGCGGAATGCATCGCAGGATTGAACTCGCCCTCGGGCCCGTGGGTGGGTATCGAGGCATTCCATGGCCACAAGTACACCGCGCGCGATCGGGTCGCGGTATTTGCGTGCGGGCTAGCGGAGAAGAAAGGCTAGATGACTAGTTTATCTATCCATCGAGAAAACGCTGAACTGCAATTGAATGATCAAATCTACGGCGACGATCCGTTGTCCGACCGTGAAACGGGAATTTATCGCGCTTAATACGTGATGAGTTTTGTGGAGAAATGGGACGAGCTGATCGACTGGGATGCTCGCTCCGAGTCCGAGGGGCGGTTCTTTGTCGACGTGCTGCGCGCCCGTGACAAGCAGAACATTCTCGACGTCGCGACGGGCACCGGGTTTCACTCGGTGCGTCTCACCGAGGCGGGATTCAATGTGACCAGTGCCGACGGTTCGGCGGCGATGCTGGCCAAGGCATTTGAGAATGGTCGCAAGCGGGGCCTCATCCTGCGAACCGTGCAAGCCGATTGGCGGGAGCTGAACCGCGACATCCAGGGCAAGTACGACGCCATCATTTGTCTTGGCAACTCGTTCACTCACCTGCACGACGAGCACGATCGTCGTCGGGCCCTGGCCGAATTTTATGCGGCATTACGCCATGATGGAATTCTCATCCTCGACCAGCGAAATTATGATGAGATACTCGATCACGGGTTCAAGTCAAAGCACAAATATTACTACTTTGGTGATCAGGTGACGGCGGAGCCGGAATATGTCGATGAGGGCCTTGCTCGTTTCAATTACGATTTCCCGGACGGCTCGGAATACACGCTGAACATGTTTCCGCTGCGGAAGTCCTATGTTCGTCGCCTGATGCGCGAAGCGGGCTTTACGACGGTGCGCACCTACGGGGATTTCCAGGAATCCTACGAGGAGACCGAACCCGATTTCTTCATCCATGTCGCGGAGAAGTCGTTGGCCAGTGAGGCGCTGGCCGAGCCCGATATCGATGCGGCGTTGACCGGCACCCGGGCCGAACCCGAGGCCTACTACGACAGCGATGACGCCAACGCCTTCTACTCGATGATCTGGGGCGGCGAGGACATTCACGTCGGCTGCTACGAGGACACCCGCGATATCGGGGCGGCCGCGAGAGAGACCGTGGACCGCATGGTGCGCCAGTTGACCCGGTTCGACGGCGATACCCGGGTCTTGGACCTGGGTGCCGGCTACGGCGGCTGCGCCCGGCACCTCGCCAGCGACTACGGCAGTTCGGTGACCTGTCTGAACATCTCCGAAGCGCAGAACGAGACGAACCGTGAGCGCAACCGCAATGCGGGCCTGGACGCCAAGATCCGGGTGGTGCACGGCAGCTTTGAAGCGATTCCCGAGCCCGACGGCAGCTACGACGTCGTCTGGTCGCAGGACGCCATCTTGCATGCCGCCGACCGCCGAAAGGTGATCGAGGAGGCGTTCCGGGTGCTCAAAGCCGGTGGCGAGTTGATCTTCACCGATCCGATGCAGGCCGACGAGGTGCCCGACGGTGTGCTGACGCCGGTGTATGACCGGCTGAACCTGGCCTACCTCGGCTCGATGCGTTTTTATCGCGAAACCGCGCTGGCGGTGGGTTTCGAAGTGGTTGATCAGATCGACCTGGTGCACAACCTGGGGGTCCACTACCAGCGGGTGCTCGAGGAACTCGAGACCCGCCGTCGTGAACTCGAGGAGCATTCGTCCACCGAGTACCTGGACAAGATGCGGGTCGGCCTGCGGAACTGGGTGGACTCCGCGCGTGAGGGGCACCTGGCCTGGGGCATCCAGCACTTCCGCAAGCCCGACTGACGTACCCGAGCCACCCCGGCAACTCGGTCGCACACCGATTTGCCGGGGTGGCCCGTTTCGTGAGTCAATCGGTCGATGCGCGGGCTGGACCGCCCCGACCTCCTGGAAGGCAGCCGTCAATAGATAACCGATTAGGACTGCGGCAAGGGTTAACGCAGCGTCAGCTCAACATGATTGCGATCGGCGGTGTCATCGGGGCCGGCCTTTTCGTCGGGTCCGGTGTGGTCATCCGCGCTACCGGTCCCGCCGCCTTCCTGACCTACGCGCTGTGCGGTCTGCTGATCCTTCTGGTGATGCGGATGCTCGCCGAGATGGCCGCCGCCAATCCGTCCACCGGGTCGTTCGCCGACTTTGCTGCCGACGCCCTCGGCGGCTGGGCCGGGTTCTCGGTCGGCTGGCTGTACTGGTACTTCTGGGTGATCGTGGTCGGCTTCGAGGCCGTCGCCGGAGCAAAAGTCCTGATGTACTGGATTCATGCGCCGTTGTGGCTGCTCTCGTTGTGTCTGATGATCATGATGACGGCGACGAACCTGTTCTCGGTGTCGTCCTTCGGTGAGTTCGAGTTCTGGTTTGCGGGCATCAAGGTGGCGGTCATCGTGGTGTTCCTGGCCCTCGGCGCCGCGTTCGCCTTTGGTTTGCTGCCGGGTCATCATATGGATTTCGGCAACCTCACCTCACACGGCGGACTTTTCCCCAAGGGCGTGGAGCCGGTCTTCGCCACCGTTGTGATCGCGATCTTCTCCATGACCGGAACCGAAATCATCACCATCGCGGCCGCCGAAACGCCTGACCCGGAATATGCGGTGCAGCGAGCGATGAGCACGGTGATGGCCCGCATTGCGGTGTTTTTCGTCGGGTCGGTCTTTCTGCTCGTCGTGATTCTGCCGTGGGACACGATCGACCCCGGCGCCTCGCCCTATGTTGCGGCCTTCCAGCGCATGGGGATTCCCGGCGCGGACCAGATCATGAACGCGGTGGTGGTCACCGCGGTGCTGTCCTGTCTGAACTCGGGCCTCTACACCGCGTCGCGAATGATGTTCGTGCTTGCCGGGCGACGGGAGGCGCCCGCCTCGCTGGTGAAAGTCAGCCGTCGGGGGGTGCCCTACGTGGCCATCCTGGCCTCGTCGGCGGTGGGCTTTTTGTGCGTGATCATGGCCTGGGTCGCGCCCACCACGGTATTCATCTTCCTGCTCAATTCGTCTGGTGCGGTTCTGCTTTTCGTCTACCTGCTGATCGCTTTCTCCCAGATCGTCTTGCGCGGCCGAACCCCACCGGAGAAGCTGCGGGTGCGGATGTGGTTTTTCCCCTGGCTGCCGATTCTCACGGTGGTCGGCATCGTCGTTGTGCTCGTCCGCATGGCTTTCGACGACGCCGCGCACAGCCAGTTCTGGCTCAGCATGTTGTCCTGGGTTGCCGTGCTCGGGATCTACGGGGTAACCAGGCTGATCAACCGCAACAGCCGGATGCGGCCCCGGGGCCAAACCAGCGAAGTGTGACAACCCCTAATCCGAATTCACTGCGCTCCATTGTCGTTCGATCGACTTGACCAACGCTGTCAGTGTCGTGTTCACCGGTGTCGGCACCCCGACCCGGGCGCCGTGGCGACCGACCGCGCCGTTGATCACGTTTATCTCGCTGGCCCGGCGCGCCTCGTGGTCGAGCAGCGCCGACGGTTTTGCGTTGGGCATTGCGGCGCCGAAGGCGCGCGCGTGTGCGACGGGGTCGGTGAAGGCAACCGCGATCCCTGATGCCCGCGCCACTGCCCACGCTTCCCTTGCCGCCGCACGGCTGACCGGGCCCATCTCCAGGTCATCGAGCACCTGGCCCACGGTCATCCCGGTCAATGCGCATGGCGCGCTGTAGGCGGCATTGCAGATCAGCTTTTCCCACTGCATCGCGGCGATATCGGTGACGGCCGCGGCGTCGAAGCCCGCCTCGGTCCAGGCGTGGGCAATGCGCTCGACGGTCTCGTGCGGCAGCGACGAATAGGCGCCGAAGCGCATCGCTTTCATCGCGTTATGGTGCACGTGCCCGGGCGCGAGCCGGGCCGCGCCGAATCCGCTTGCGATCCCAACCGCGACCCGCCGCTCGCCGACGATGTCGGCGACCGTCTCGGCCGAACCGAGACCGTTTTGAATGGTCAACACTGGTGTGTCGGCGCCAAGCATGCACAGCGCTTGCCGTGCGCCCGTCGCCACGTCCGCGGCCTTGACGGCAAGCACCACCAGGTCCATCACCTCGGTGGGCGCAGTAGTGGCTGCTCGCAGCGACACCAGCTGGTCAGTGGCGGGGCCGCTGACCAGCAGACCGGTTCGGGTGATCTGGTCGACGTTGGGTTGGTGACGGTCGATCACCGCGACGTCGTTGCCCGCTCCGGCGAGTCTGGCGGCGTAGATGGAACCCATTGCACCGCAGCCGATTATCGCAATCTTCAACGCACTCTCCCGGGGCTACCTCGTCAGTTCGCTGATCAGCTCGCCAAGGCCGGGTTTGCGTTCGAGCCCGAACCCCGGCGCATCCGTGGGCACGATCTGCCCGTCGCGCAACACGCAGCCATCGCAATAGCCGCCGAAGGGCTGGAACACCCCCGGATAGGACTCGCATCCGCCCAATCCGAGGCCCGCGGCGATGTGCAGGTTAATCATGTGTCCGCCGTGCGGGTATGCGCAGCGGCGGTCGAACCCGTGCGCCTCGATCAACTCGAGCATCCGCACGTACTCGCCCAACCCGTAGCTCAGGCCGGCGTCCATCTGAAAGATGTCACGGCCCGCGCGCATGCCGCCATAGCGGACCAGATTGGTTACGTCGGGTACCGAGAACAGGTTTTCGCCGGTGGCAACGGTGCCCGCGTAGCAGCCGATCACCGCACGGTTCAGCTCGAAATCCAATGGGTCACCGGGCTCTTCGTACCAGCGCAGTCCGTAGGGGGCCAACGTCGCGGCCCAGCGCGTCGCGGCGGCCCGGTCGAACCTGCCGTTCGCGTCCACCGCCACCCGATCTGCGCCCACGACGTCGATGACCGCCTCGATGCGCGCCAGGTCGTCGCGCTGCGCCACGCCGCCAATCTTCATCTTGACCGCGTCATAGCCCAGATCCAGATAGCGGCGCATCTCATCGCGCAGGGCGTCCAGGCCGCCGCCCGGGTAGTAGTAGCCGCCGGCGGCATACACCGAGACCAGCGGGGCTGGATCCCGTCCGAAGTGGCGCGCGATGGTCGCGTATGCGGGCTCGTCATTGAGCTTGGCGGCCAGATCCCAGCACGCCAGTTCCACGGCGGCGGCCGCGCCGGCCCGGTCCCCATGTCCGCCGGGCTTCTCGTCGCAAAGCGCATGCCGCAGCACAGCGGCCGGGTCGAGGTGTCCGCGCTGGTCCAGCAGTGCATCTTCGGGCGCCGCGAGCACGCGGGGGATCATTCGGTCGCGCAGGATCCCGCTTTGGGCGAATCGCCCAATCGAGTTGAAAGCCACCCCCGTCAACGGTTTTCCGTGCCGGATCACGTCGCTGACCACGGCGACGAGCGAGACCGTGTGCTGGCTGAAGTTGACGACCGCGTTGGCGGGTCCACCGAGTAACCGGACCGGCCGCTCCAGGATCGCGACGATCCTCATCACCCGGGTCTCAAGGAGTCCGGGTCAGTAGCACGGCGCTCTCATTTGCCCTGGGTCGAATCGCGCGAGGCGTTCGGGGAATTGCATGTCACCATCCAACTCGTTGCGCAGGGCTGATCTCAAGGTCATGGGCATTACTCGCGGCAATTCGCCCACTGCGCACGCGAACGGGTGGACTATCGATCAGACAGAAGTGTCGAGGAGGTGGGCCAATGATCCGCGCCGTGTGGAACGGAACCGTGCTGGCAGAAACGCCCCGGACGGCAAGGGTGGAGGGCAATCACTATTTCCCGCCCGAATCGGTGCATCGGGAGTACTTGCGGGAAAGCTCGACCACTTCGCTGTGCCCCTGGAAGGGCGTGGCCCACTACTACACCGTCGTGGTCGACGGCCGTACGAATCCCGACGCCGCCTGGTTCTATCCGCGTCCCAGCCCGCTGGCCCGTCGCATCAAGAATCATGTCGCGTTCTGGAACGGCGTGGATGTCGAAGGTGAACCCGAGGGTGAGGCGACCGGCCTGGTGTCTCGGGTGGCCGGCTAGCTTGGCGGCAAGCGTTAGCGTCGGGAAAACCAGCCCCTGCTGGTGTTGCGTTGTTCCAGGAGTTCCGGTGCCTGGGTGCGCACCGCGTCGATGACTTGGCCGGCCGTCGGGTTGACCATCGCCACGTCGCCGACCACCACGGTCGGCACCGTCTCGTTGCCGTCTGCGACTGAGCGAACCGCCGCGGCCGCATCGGATCCGTCCAGATGTTGATCTCTCGGGTCGGTAGCCCGCGCCGGCGGAGCCCGCGGCGCAGGCGCCAACAGAACGGACAGCCAGGCCGCCAATAAACCACCACTTCCTGCTCGCTCATAACCTCACGTCCTCGCCCAATGGACCACTGATGGCCAGCGTGATACCCATACTGCACGCAGGCAACGGCCGCGCCGGCCAATCCCAGAAGTGATCGCGGCCGTCAATCCGGTGCCGCCCGGTCGTCCAAGAGGCGTTCGGGATGGTGGTAGACGTTGGTGCGGGCGCCGCGACGAAGTTGGGGTGGCGGGAGCCATGCGGTGCGGCTGTTGGGGAGCTTTGTTGTCTGCCAGCTCTTTCCGGCAAGCCTGTGGTGCGGCGTGCAGGCGAAGGTGAGGTTGTCGACGTCGGTCGGGCCCCCGGCGGCCCAGTCGGTGAGGTGGTGGACTTCGCACCAGTAGCCCGGTGCGTCGCAGCCGGGGTGGGTGCAGCCGCGCTCGGCGGCGTAGAGGACCACGCGCTGGTCGGGCGAGGCGACGCGCCGGGTGCGCCCCAGATAGAGGGGCCGGTTGGAGTGCTCGTCGAAAACGGCCAGATAGTGGTAGGCGTGCCGGGCCATGCGGATGACATCGCGCATGGGTAGCAGGGTCCCTCCGCCGGTGACGGCGCGGCCGGTGGCCGCGGTGAGTTCTTGCAGGGTGGTGGAGACGATGACGGTCACCGGCAGCCCGTTGTGAGTGCCCAGGGCCGGGTCACCGAGTTGGCCGCGCACCAGCGCGTTGAGGGCGTCGTGTTGGCGTTGGGCGGGGCGGCGGGCGTCGGTGGTGGTGGCGTCTTCGGTGGGTTCGCCAGTGATACAGGGGTTTTGGTTGTCGGGGTTGCACATGCCGGGAGCGGCGAAGCGCGCCAGCCAGGCGTCGAGGTTGGCGCGCAGTTCCGGGGTGGCGATCAGTTTCCCGATGCTCATGCCGTCGCGGCGTTGGGCGCACCAGGTGAAGCCACGCTGACGTGCCCGGTCGGCATCGGAGAACCTGCCGTCTGGGTTGATCAGCAGGGCGCAGCGGTGTGCCGCCTTTTCCAGTTGGTCGGGACGCAGTTGCAGGGCCTGGTGGGCCAGCAGCTTCTCGGCGCCCGCAACGATTTGCGGCGCGGTGTCCTGCGGTAGATCGCGCACGAAGGTCGCAATGACGTGCAGGTGCTGGCCATCGAGCTGACCGTCGCGCCAGGCCCGCGCGGTGGCGGGCAGTTTCGGGGGCAGCACCTGCCCGGTCAGGGTGGTCCGGGCAGACAGTTGTTGAGCATCACGCAGCCGGCCACGGGCGTCAGCGGGGGTGATGCGTAGCCAGTCGGCGACGACCTTGGTCACCGGCCCACCGATGGCGGCGGGATCCTCGGTGTATAGGCCGGCGATCACGTCGTGGCTGATCACCGCCTGCAGCCGTCGAGCGGTTTCCAGCCGCGCCAGCATGCGCAGCCGCTCGACAGGCTGCAGACCCTCGAGGTTGGCTTCGCCGATCGCCGCCACGGCGGCATCGAGGGCGTCCAGAAGTCCGGTAATCGAACACATATTCGAATGCTAGATCGTCCGCACTGGTAGCCACCACGCCAAAGCGGCCGGTTGTGGATGAACGTCCGGGTGTGGATAGATTCAGTCGCCCGGATGAGATCGCGATTAGCCTGGCTTGGTGCAGGTGGGCCGTGTGAGTCGGATCGACGAGGCGCACACGGCGGCGTGGGGATGGCGGTGACCACCGGGGCTCGCTCCGAGCTGCAGAAGGCGCTGGGGCAGCGGTCGGCCGTGCTGTTCGGTCTCGCGTATATGACGCCGATCATCGTGCTGGGCATCTTCGGGGTGATCGCCGAACGATCGAAGGGCGCCAGCGCCGGGTCCTACCTGCTGGCCACCGTCGCGATGCTGTTCACCGCGCAGAGCTACGGGGTGATGGCACGGCACTTTCCGGTCGCCGGCTCGGCCTACACCTACGTGCGCAAGGTGCTGGACGCCCGGGTGGGCTTCATGGTCGGCTGGACGGTCCTGTTGGACTACCTGTTTTTGGCCGTTGGTGATCTGGCTGATCGGCGGCTCCTATTTGCAAGACCGGTTTCCCGCCGTGCCGTTTTGGACATGGATCGTGGGCTTTGCCGCCCTGACCACCGTGCTTAACCTCATCGGGCTCAAAGTCGCCGACCGGGCGAACTTCATCCTGATGACGTTTCAACTGCTGATCCTGGCCTTCTTCGTGGCGCTGACGATTGGGTATCTGGTTGGTGACTCGCGGTCACTGCTTTCACTGACCCCGTTCACCGGCAACGGAGGGTTTACGGCGATCACCGCGGGAGCGGCGGTGGCCGCCTACTCATTTCTGGGTTTCGACGCTGTCAGCACGCTGACCGAGGAGACCCACGATGCCGAGCGCACCATCCCGCGGGCCATTGTGCTGATCGCGCTGATCGGCGGGGCCATCTTCGTCACCGTCGCCTACGTTGTCAGCCTGGTGGCCCCGGGCAGTTCGTTTCCCGATGCCGATTCGCTTTCCGAGGGTGTCGCCAGGACCATCGGCGGCAATCTGTTCGCGGCGGTCTTCCTGGCCGCCTTGATCATCGGCCAATTCACCTCCGGGCTTGCCGCGCAGGCGGCGGTCTCGCGCCTGCTCTATGCGATGGGTCGCGACGGCGTCCTGCCCAGGCGGGTGTTCGGCGTGGTCTCCGCGAAGTTTCACACCCCGATGTTCAACATCGTGCTGACTGGCGCGGTGGGCATGGCCGCGATCCTGCTCAGCGTCGCAACGTCGACGTCATTCATCAACTTTGGTGCGTTCACGGCCTTCACGCTGGTCAACGTGTCGGTGGTGGTGTACTTCGTGCGGGAGCGCGGGGCCGGGTTGCCCCGATGGCGCTATCTGGTGCTCCCGGTGATCGGCGCCGCCGTCGATATCTACCTGCTTGCCCACCTGGCATCCGACGCGTTGATCGTCGGATTATCCTGGGCCGCCATCGGCTTTCTCTATCTGCTGTGGCTCACCCGCGGCTTGACCAGGCAGCCACCGGACCTGGCGGGCGCGGCCGAGCGCGGGTAGCGAGCTTACGAGGCAGCGGCAAATCTTACACCCTGTAGTTGAACCGGTCGGCGAGGCTGGGACACTGGTTGCCATGGGCAGCACTGACCAGGCGGTCACCAGCGTGCGCAGGTCGGCGCAGCTGTTTACCGACGCGTGCGCGGTTATCCCGGGTGGGGTGAACTCCCCGGTGCGGGCGTTTACCGCCGTCGGCGGCACCCCGCGGTTCATCACCGAAGCGCACGGCTGTTGGCTTACCGACGCGGATGGGAATCGCTACGCAGACCTGGTGTGCTCGTGGGGCCCGATGATTCTCGGTCATGCGCACCCCGCCGTGGTCGAGGCGGTTTCCCGGGCCGCCACCAACGGATTGTCGTTCGGGGCGCCGACGCCCACTGAGACCGAGCTGGCCGCCGAAATGATCGGGCGGGTGGCACCGGTCGAGCGGCTGCGCCTGGTCAACTCCGGTACCGAGGCCACCATGAGCGCCGTGCGGCTGGCGCGTGGGTTCACCGGCAGGTCCAAGATCATCAAGTTCTCCGGCTGCTACCACGGGCACGTGGACGCGCTGCTGGCCGACGCGGGTTCGGGCGTGGCCACCCTGGGCCTGCCGTCGTCGCCGGGGGTCACCGGCGCCGCGGCGGCCGACACCATCGTGTTGCCCTACAACGACATCGAGGCCGTGCGGCAGACGTTCGCACAGCACGGGGAACAGATCGCCGCGGTGATCACCGAGGCCAGCCCGGGCAACATGGGGGTGGTCCCACCCGGGCGCGGCTATAACGCGGCGTTGCGTGCGGTCACCGCCGAACACGGTGCGCTGCTGATCGTCGACGAGGTGATGACCGGATTCCGGGTCAGCCGCAGCGGTTGGTATGGAATCGATTCGGTCGACGCCGACCTGTTCACCTTCGGCAAGGTGATGAGCGGCGGGCTGCCCGCGGCCGCATTCGGCGGACGGGCCGAGGTCATGGAGCGCTTGGCGCCATTGGGGCCCGTTTACCAAGCCGGCACCTTGTCGGGCAATCCGGTGGCGATGGCGGCCGGACTGGCGACCCTGCGCGCGGCCGATGACGGTGTCTATGCCGCACTGGATACCAACGCCGATCGGCTGGCCCGGCTGCTGGCCGGGGCGTTGACAGATGCCGTTGTGGCGCATCAGATTCCGCGCGCGGGCAACATGCTCAGCGTGTTCTTCAGCGAGACGCCGGTCACCGATTTCGCCTCCGCGCGCAATAGTCAGACGTGGCGTTTCGCTCCGTTCTTTCATGCCCTGCTGGATGCGGGCGTCTACCCGCCGTGCAGTGCATTAGAGGCGTGGTTCGTCTCGGCCGCCCTTGATGACACCGCGTTCGAGCGGATCGCTGACGCGTTGCCCGCCGCAGCGCGGGCGGCCGCCAACGCCACCCCGGAGAGCAGACCCTGATGGCTGAACAGACTCGAGTCCACGTCGTGCGCCATGGTGAGGTGCACAACCCCACCGGGGTTCTCTACGGTCGGCTGCCTGGGTACCGCCTGTCCGAGACCGGCGCGGCGCAGGCGGCCGCGGTGGCCGAATACCTGGCTGACCGCGATGTTGTCGCCGTTGTCGCATCTCCACTGCAGCGTGCGCAGGAGACCGCCGCGCCGATAGCCGCCGCGCACGAACTGGCGATCGACACCGATCCCGACCTGATCGAATCGGCGAACTTTTTCGAGGGCCGCCGTGTCGGCCCCGGGGACGGCGCCTGGCGTGACCCGCGGGTGTGGTGGCAGCTGCGCAACCCGTTCACCCCGTCCTGGGGCGAGCCCTACCTCGAGATCGCGCAGCGGATGGCGACCGCGGTGGACAAGGTGCGCGCTCGTGCCGCCGGGCACGAGGCGGTCTGCGTCAGCCACCAGCTGCCGGTCTGGACGCTGCGGTTGCATCTGACCGGTAGGCGACTGTGGCATGACCCGAGGCGCCGAGACTGTTCGCTGGCATCGGTGACCTCCCTGGTTTATGACGGTGACCGGCTGGTCGACGTGGTGTACTCCGAGCCGGCAGGCGCTTGACGATGCGCCGGCTGGTGATTGCCGCGGCGGTGCTGGCGGCACTGCTGACCGGTTGTTCCGGCCGGGACGCGGTGGTGCAGGGCGGCACATTCGAATTCGTTTCCCCCGGCGGCAAGACCGACATCTTCTACGACCCGCCGGCCAGTCGAGGCCACCCCGGGCCGCTGTCGGGGCCGGACCTGATCGACCCGGATCGCACGCTCTCCCTCGACGATTTCGCCGGTCGGGTCGTGGTGGTCAACGTGTGGGGCCAATGGTGTGGGCCGTGCCGGGCCGAGATCACCCAGCTGCAGCAGGTCTATGACGCCACCCGGGCCGCCGGGGTGTCATTCCTGGGCATCGACGTGCGCGACAACAGCCGGGCCGCGGCCCAAGACTTCGTCCGCGACCGTCATGTGACGTTCCCGTCGATCTACGATCCGGCCATGCGCACGCTTATCGCCTTCGGCGGCAAGTACCCCACCACCGTCATCCCGTCCACCTTGGTGCTGGACCGCCAGCACCGGGTCGCGGCGGTCTTCCTGCGTGAACTGCTGGCCGAGGATCTGCAGCCGGTGGTGCAACGGTTGGCCCAAGAACCGGCGGCGGGTTCGACGCCGCCCGGACCGCAATGACCGGGTTCGCTGAGGTTGCCGCCGCGGGCCCGCTGCTGGTGGCCCTCGGGTTGTGTGTGCTGGCCGGACTGGTTTCGTTCGCTTCCCCGTGCGTGGTGCCGCTGGTGCCGGGCTACCTGTCGTATCTGGCCGCGGTGGTCGGTGTGGATGGGTCCGGCGATGGTCGGGCCGCCGGCGTCGGGGTCAAGGCGCCCGCCGGGGTCCGGTGGCGGGTGGCCGGCTCGGCCTTGCTGTTCGTGGCCGGGTTCACCACCGTTTTCGTGCTGGGCACCGTTGCGGTGTTGGGCATGACCACCACCCTGATCAGCAACCAGCTGGTGCTGCAGCGGACCGGTGGCGTGCTGACCATCATCATGGGACTGGTGTTCGTGGGACTGATCCCCGCGCTGCAGCGCCAGGCGCGGTTCAGTCCGCGTCAGGTGACGACGGTGGCGGGAGCGCCGCTGCTCGGCGCGGTGTTCGCGCTGGGGTGGACGCCTTGTCTGGGGCCGACGCTGACCGGGGTGATCACGGTTGCTTCCGCGACCGACGGCGCCAGCGTGGCCCGCGGAATCGTTCTGGTGATCGCCTACTGCCTGGGGTTGGGCATTCCGTTTGTGCTGCTGGCGTGGGGTTCGGCGGGGGCGGTTGCGGGCCTGGGCTGGCTGCGCCGCCACACCAGGGCCATCCAGATCTTCGGCGGCGTGTTGTTGATCGCCGTCGGCCTGGCGCTGGTCACCGGGGTGTGGAACGACGTGGTCTCCTGGCTGCGCGACGCCTTCGTGTCCGACGTGAGGTTGCCGATTTGAGCGCGCGAGCAGACGCAGAATCACCCAAAACGGCACGTTTTGGTGCGATTCTGCGTCTGCTCGGCCAGAAGGCACGCAACACCTGGCGGTCCCTGACCTCGATGGGCACCGCGCTGGTGCTGTTGTTCCTGCTCGCATTGGGCGCGATACCCGGGGCGCTGGTGCCGCAGCGCAGCCTCAACGCCGGCAAGGTCGACGACTACCTCAAAGCCCATCCGCTGATCGGCCCGTGGTTGAACAAGCTGCAGGCCTTCGACGTGTTCTCCAGCTTCTGGTTCACCGCCATCTACGTGTTGCTGTTCGTCTCCCTGGTCGGCTGTCTGACCCCGCGGATGATTGAGCACGCGCGTAGCCTGCGAGCCACCCCGTTGGCCGCACCGCGCAACCTGGCGCGGCTGCCCAAACACGCCGGCTCCCAGGTCGCGGGGGAGCCCGAGCCGCTGGCCGCCACCATCGTCGGCCGGTTACGGGGCTGGCGCATCGCCATCCGCCGCTCCGGCACCACCGTCGAGGTGTCCGCCGAAAAGGGTTACCTGCGCGAATTCGGCAACCTGGTCTTCCACTTCTCCCTGCTGGGTCTGCTGGTCGCCGTCGCCGTCGGCAAGCTGTTCGGCTACGAGGGCAACGTGATCGTGATCGCCGACGGCGGACCGGGCTTCTGCTCGGCATCCCCGGCCGCCTTCGACTCGTTCCGCGCCGGCAATACCGTCGACGGCACGTCGCTGCACCCGATCTGCATCAGGGTCAACGATTTCGCGGCCCACTACCTGGCTTCCGGGCAAGCCACCTCGTTCGCCGCGGACATCGCCTATCAAACCGGCAATGACCTGAGCGCAAACACCTGGCGGCCCTACCGGCTGGCGGTCAACCACCCGCTGCGGGCCGGCGGTGACCGGGTGTACCTGCAGGGCCACGGCTACGCCCCCACCTTCACGGTGACGTTCCCGGACGGACAGACCCGCACGACGACCGTGCAATGGCGGCCCGACAACCCGCAGACGCTGCTCTCCTCGGGGGTGGCGCGCATCGACCCACCGGCGGGCAGCTATCCCACCGCCGCCGAGCGTCGGCAGCACGAAATCGCCATCCAGGGTCTGCTTGCCCCGACCGAACAGCTCGATGGGACGTTGTTGTCGTCACGATTCCCGGCGCTGAATGCCCCCGCGGTGGCCATCGACGTCTACCGCGGCGACACCGGGCTGGACACCGGACGGCCACAGTCGTTGTTCAGCCTCGATCCCCGGCTCATCGAGCAGGGCAGGCTGGTGAAGGAAAAACGAGTCAACCTGCGCGTCGGCCAGCAGGTCCGCATCGATGCGGGTCCGGCCGCGGGCACCATCGTCCGCTTCGACGGCGCGGTGCCGTTCGTCAACCTGCAGGTATCCCATGACCCCGGTCAAACCTGGGTGCTGGTTTTCGCCATCACGATGATGGCCGGCCTGGTGGTGTCGCTGCTGGTTCGCCGCCGCCGGGTGTGGGCTCGACTTACGCCGGAAAACGACGCGCCAGGTACGGTGAACGTCGAGCTGGGCGGCCTGGCGCGCACCGATAACTCCGGATGGGGTGACGAGTTCGAGCGGCTGACCGAGAGATTGTTGGCCGGGCTCGGCGAGCCCGGCACGCCCGATTCGGCCGCAGCGGCCGCCATAAGGAGCTCCCAGGTGGACGTCACATGAACACCGCGAACATCAACATCGACCTGGCCAGGTATTCGGACTGGGCATTCACCTCAGCGGTGGTCGCGCTGGTGGTCGCACTGCTGCTGCTCGCCTTCGAACTGGCCTACGTCCGCGGCCGCAAAGTCGACGAACGAGAACTGGTGCTGGCCGGATCGGTTGCCAGCGACGCCACGACGCCCGGAATCGTGCTGGACGGCCCACGACGGCCGTTGGACGAGCGCGTCGGGCGGGCCGGACTGGCCGTGGTCTACCTGGGCATCGGGCTGTTGCTGGCCTGCATCGTGTTGCGCGGCCTGGCCACCATGCGGGTGCCCTGGGGCAACATGTACGAGTTCATCAACTTGACCTGCATGTCCGGGCTGATCGCCGGCGCGGTCGTGTTGCGCCGTCCGCAATACCGATCACTGTGGGTCTTTCTGCTGCTGCCGGTGCTCATCCTGCTCACGGTGTCCGGGCGCTGGCTCTATACGAATGCCGCCCCGGTGATGCCCGCGCTGCAGTCCTACTGGCTGCCGATCCACGTGTCGGTGGTCAGCCTGGGCTCCGGGGTTTTCCTGGTCGCCGGGATCTCCAGCATCCTGTTTTTGCTGCGCACCTCGCGACTCGGCGCACCGGACAGTCAACCCGCCGAGAGCGCGTTGGCCCGCCTGGTGCAACGACTCCCCGACGCCCAGACCCTGGACCGGATCGCCTACCGAACCACGATCTTCGCTTTCCCAGTGTTCGGGTTCGGGGTGATCTTCGGTGCCATCTGGGCCGAACAAGCCTGGGGCCGGTACTGGGGCTGGGACCCCAAGGAGACGGTGTCGTTCGTCGCCTGGGTGGTGTACGCGGCCTACCTGCACGCCAGGTCGACGGCCGGCTGGCGGGATCGCAAAGCGGCCTGGATCAATGTCGCCGGATTTGTCGCGATGGTCTTCAACCTGTTCTTCGTTAACCTGGTGACGATCGGCCTGCATTCCTACGCGGGCGTGGGCTAGACGTTCGAGCCCAACCGACCCGCGACGGCAAGCAAGGGGGAGTGGACGTGTCAGACCATCCGAGCGCGGGCGTGGGGGCGTCCAATGCCTACCAGGGCGAAGGCGGCAAGGACCATCCGACCATTCAGCTGCCGCCGGTGCCGCACCAGCCGCCTCAGCTGGGTGAACCGCCGGTTGCGGGCGGCAGCGACGCCCCGACCAGAGCCTTCGCCGGATTTCGCACTGAGCGCCGGTCGGTCGCACGCGGGGAGGGCGCAGAGGCCCCCGACGTCGCGCAGTGGGAATCCGGACCGGATACCGGACCGGTCGCCGGTCTCCCGCGGGTGGACCCGACCGCGTACGGCGCCTACTACAATGGTCCGCCCGAGCCCCCCGCCGAGCCCCAATACCGTCCCGAATCGGTGCCGCAAACCCCGTATCCGGAGTTGTCCACCAGCATGCTGCTGCGGCCGGTCAAGTCTCCGCCGACCGAAGGCTGGCGCCGGCTGGTCTATGTGCTCTCTGGTCAGTTGATCAACCTGGGGGAGAGCCCGCGGGCCACCCGCTACAACAACCTGGTTGCCCAGATCAACCGGCCCATGCGCGGCTGCTACCGAATTGCGCTGGTTTCGCTCAAGGGTGGTGTCGGCAAGACCACCATCACCGCGACGTTGGGTTCCACCTTCGCCTCGGTTCGCGGTGACCGTGTGGTGGCGGTGGACGCCAACCCCGACCGCGGCACGCTGAGCCAGAAAGTACCGCTGGAGACCCCGGCCACGGTGCGCCATCTGATCCGGGACGCCGAAGGCATCGAGCGCTATAGCGACGTGCGTGGCTACACATCGCAGGCCAAGAACGGGTTCGAGGTCCTCGCGTCGGACACCGATCCGGCCGCATCCGAAGCGTTCAGCGCCGACGACTACACCCGCACCCTGGACATTTTGGAACGGTTCTACGGCTTGGTGCTCACCGACTGCGGCACGGGACTGCTGCACTCGGCGATGTCGGCGATATTGGCCAAGTCCGACATCTTGATCGTGGTGAGCTCGGGTTCCATCGATGGGGCTCGGAGCGCCTCGGCGACGTTGGACTGGCTCGAGGCGCACGGCTACGAGGAGTTGGTGCGCAACTCGATTGCGGTGATCAACGCCGTTCGGCCCCGTTCGAGCAAGGTCGACATGCAAAAGGTGATCGATCATTTCGCGCGGCGTTGCCGTGCGGTGCGGCTGGTGCCGTTCGACCCGCATCTCGAGGAGGGCGCCGAAATCGTCCTGGACCGGATGAAGCGGGAGACCCGTGAGGCCCTCGCCGAACTGGCGGCGGTGGTTGCCGAGGGATTCGGTCCGGAACAGCGACGATCCAGCCCGAGCTTCGGCTGACCGGGCTACTGCCCCCCTTGCCCCAGCTTTCGCAGGAACTCCGGATCGTCGTCGGGCCCGATGACGCGCGTCTTCGGTCGGCTCGCCTGCGAACGTGCCGCACGCCAGCCGATGTAGATCAACGTCCCCGATACCAGGACGACGAGCAGGTAAAGCACTCGACACCTCCTTTGAGCGAATATACCCGCGCCGTAGGCTCGGGCTGTGTCAGAAGCACCCGATGGCGGCAATAGCACTGGCCGTCCGCAGACCTTGACCACCCGCGGTGTCGTCGACGTAGCGGTCTACGTCGTCGCGCGGTTGCTGCTGGCGGTGGTGGTCAGCGCGACCATCTATGGGGTGGCCCGACTGGCCGGGGTGGGCCAATTTCCGCTCGTGGTGGCGGCATTATTCGGTCTGATCATCGCGATGCCGTTGGGCATCTGGGTGTTCGCTCCGCTGCGCCGGCGCGCCACCGCCGCGCTCGCGACGGTCGGTGCCCGCCGGCGCGCCGAGCGAGAGAAGTTGCGTGCCCGACTGCGTGGTGAGGCGGCGCCGGACGAGGGCGCGGGCTCCGAAACCGGCGCAGGCTAAATCGCCCCTAGCTGTTGGGCATGCGCACCACTTGCGCCGCATAGCTCAACCCGGCGCCGTAGCCGATCAGCAGCGCCAGATCGCCCGGCTTGGCCGCACCGGTGGCCAGTAACTCGGCCATTGCCAACGGTATGGAAGCCGCCGAGGTATTTCCGGTGTGCTCGATGTCATTGGCGATAACCGCATCCGGGCGCAGCTGCAGGTTCTTGGTCAGCAGCTCGTTGATGCGGCTGTTGGCCTGGTGCGGGATGAACACGTCGATCTCGTCGGGCTTGACCCCGGCCGCGTCCATCGCCTGTTGTCCGACCTTGCCCATCTCGAACGCTGCCCAGCGAAAAACGGCGGTGCCCTCCATGCGCAGGAACGGGCGCGGACCGGCCGGGTTCTCGGCGTGGCTGATCCAGTCGATGTCCTGCCGGATGGCCGCGGCCTGTTCGCCGTCACTACCCCACACTGTGGGACCAATCCCCTGAATCGGGCTGTGGCCCAACAGCACTGAGGCGGCGCCGTCGGCGAAGATGAAGCAGTTGCTCCGGTCGGTCATGTCCACCGTGGGGGACAGTTTCTCGGTGCCGATCACCAGTATTGTGGCGGCGCTGCCGCCCCGGATCATGTCGGCCGCAATGCCGAGCGCATGCCCGAAGCCCGAACAGCCCGCCGAGATGTCGAATGCTGGAACGTTCTGGCAGCCCAACGCTGCCGCGACGATCGGGGCGCAGGCGGGTGTCTGCAGAAAGTGCGTGCTGGTAGCGACGATCACACCGTCGATGTCAGACCCGGTGAGCGCGGCTTTGGCAATCGCCTCCCGGCTCGCCTCAATGGCCATCGAAGCCGCCGACTCCTCGGGAGCGGCGAACCGGCGCGTTTTGATTCCGGCACGGGAGTAGATCCATTCATCGGAAGAGTCGATGTTCTCGCAAATTTCGTCGTTGGTGACCACACGCGTGGGCCGGTAGGCCCCCACACTGAGCAATCCGACGCTGCTAATCCCACTGGTGGTGGCGATCTCCGTCATACCCGTCCTCGGTTGGTGTTATGCACAGTGTGCTCCCATGGCGGCGACTCGCCCAAAACGCCCGTCGTCGGCGCGCAGTCGAAGCCGCTGCAGCACGGTCACGCGGCCAACGCTAGCGCCGCCCACATCGCGATCGCCCACACCATCATCGCCAGCCCGGTATCGCGAAGCACCGGGATCAGCGCGGCGCCGCCGCGGCCCGCTCGCACCGGGGCCGCGGCACGCAGGGCCAGCGGTGTCGCCAGCAGGCCCACGGCGCACCACGGTGTCGCCAACATCAGCGCCAGGGTCAGCACCGCGGCGGTGACCAGCAGCGCCTGATACAGCACGCGGGTACGCGCGTCGCCCAGCCGCACGGCCAGGGTGATCTTGTGCGACTGCGCATCGGTGGGAATGTCGCGCAGGTTGTTGGCGACCAGTACCGCTGACGACAGCGCGCCCGTGGCCACCGCCAGCGCCAACCCCACCCAATTAACCCGCAGCGCTTGCGTGTACTGGGTGCCCAGCACGGCTACCAGGCCGAAAAACACGAACACCGCGACCTCGCCGAGGCCCGAATAGCCGTAGGGCCTGGAGCCGCCGGTGTACAGCCAGGCTCCGGCGATACAGCCGGCGCCGACCGCAATCAGCCACGGTGCGCTGGCCACCGCCAGGGCCAGCCCGGCGGCCGCGCCGATCATCAGGCTCACAATGGCCGCGATCAGCACCGAGCGCGGGGTCGCCAGTCGCGAGCCGACCAACCGCATCGGCCCGGTCCGGTCGTCGTCGGTGCCGCGAATGCCGTCGGAGTAGTCGTTGGCGTAGTTGACGCCAACGGTCAATGCGACCGCGACAACCAGTGCCAACAGGGCTTTCCACCACACGGCGGCGTGCAGCCAGGCTGCGGCGCCGGTGCCGGCGACCACCGGAGCCACGGCGTTGGGCAGGGTACGGGGACGCGCACCGGAGATCCACTGCGCAATATTGGCCACCATGGCATCCTGCCGCGGCCCGCGCTGACGATCGCATGGGGGCATGCACAACAATGAGCCGATGCTCGCAGTGATCGGCGGTAGCGGCTTCTATAGCTTCTTTGAGTCCGATATACGAACCGTCAATCCAGACACCCCGTACGGCCGGCCCAGCGCCCCGATCACGATCGGCGCGGTGGGGGAGCACGAAGTCGCGTTTCTGCCCCGCCACGGAGCAAGCCACCAGTACTCGGCGCACACCGTGCCGTACCGGGCCAACATGTGGGCGCTGCGAGCGCTCGGTGCGCGGCGAGTGTTCGCCCCATGCGCCGTCGGCAGCCTGAAGCCTCGGCTCGGGCCGGGCACGGTCGTCGTGCCTGACCAGCTGGTCGATCGAACCCGCGGGCGGGCCGACACGTACTTCGACTCCGGCGGTGTGCATGCCGCCTTCGCCGATCCCTACTGCCCGACGCTGCGCAGCGCGGTCACCGACCTGCCCGACGTGGTCGACGGCGCCACCATGGTGGTGATCCAGGGCCCCCGGTTTTCCACCCGCGCGGAAAGCCGATGGTTTGCCGGCGCCGGGTTCAGCCTGGTCAATATGACCGGCTACCCGGAGGCGGTGCTCGCCCGTGAACTTGAACTGTGCTACGCGGCAGTCGCTTTGGTGACTGACGTGGATGCTGGCGTTGCGGTCGGTGAGGGTGTCAAGGCCGCCGACGTTTTCGCCGAATTCGGGGAGAACATCGAGATGCTCAAAAAGCTGGTCCGTGCCGGGATCGGGCGGGTGGCCGCCGAACGCGCGTGCACGCACTGTCTGATGCACGCCGGTGTCACGCTGCCGTTCGAGTTGCCATGAAGGTGCTGCTGACCGGCGCGGCCGGTTTCATCGGATCCCGGGTCGGCGCCGCACTCAGTGCCGCGGGCCACGAGGTTGTCGGCGTCGACGTATTGTTGCCCGCCGCCCACGGACCGAATCCGGTGTTACCGCCCGGGTGCCATCGGGTCGATGTCCGGGATGCCGATGCGATGGCGCCCCTGCTGGCCGGTGTGGACCTGGTGTGTCATCAGGCGGCGATGGTGGGCGCGGGGGTCGATGCGGCCGACGCGCCCGCATACGGTGGCCACAACGACCTGGCCACCACGGTATTGCTGGCACAGATGTTCGCCGCCGGCGTACGTCGTCTTGTCCTCGCATCCTCGATGGTGGTGTACGGACAGGGACGTTACGACTGTCCCGAGCACGGCCGGATCGACCCGTTGCCACGGCGGCACAGCGATCTTGATGCCGGCGTGTTTGAGCACCGCTGCCCACTGTGTGCGGAGCCGGTCAGGTGGCGGCTGGTGGGTGAGGAGGCCGATCTGCGGCCGCGCAGCCTCTATGCGGCCAGCAAGACGGCACAAGAGCACTACGCGCTGGCGTGGTCGGAGTCGACCGGGGGTTCGGTGGTGGCGCTGCGCTATCACAACGTCTACGGCCCCGGGATGCCGCGCGACACCCCCTATTCGGGGGTGGCGGCGATATTTCGTTCGTCACTGGAAAAGGGCGAACCGCCGAAGGTCTTCGAGGACGGCGGTCAGATGCGTGACTTCGTGCACGTCGACGATATCGCCGCCGCGAACCTGGCCGCGGCGCAGCTGGGTGAGGTGGATCGACACGGCTTTGTGGCGGCGAACGTCTGTTCCGGGCGCCCCATCTCGATCCTGCAGGTGGCCAGCGCGCTGTGCCAGGCGCGCGGCGACGCACTGTCGCCGGTCATCACCGGGCAGTACCGCAGCGGCGACGTGCGACACATCGTGGCCGATCCGTCGCGAGCCGCCGAGGTGCTGGGTTTCCGTGCCGCCGTGGAGCCACTCGAGGGTTTGCGCGGCTTCGCTTTCGCGCCGCTTCGTTAGCGGCGGTCTAGGACGGGTCGTCGGGTCGCCGGTAGATCTTTGGTGGCAAGGGGCCGGTGGATTCCCCGGAGCGGAAGATCCGCGGCGCCCGACCCGGCCCGGACAAAACGGTGGTGGGCGCGTCGTCGTGGGCATCGAGCTCGGCCGGGCTGCGAAATTGGGTTGTCTGGGCCTCCGATGGGACGGCGGCCCCGCCGAGGGCCGGCCCGGGTTGGCCGGTACCGCGCTGGCGCCGCCGCGGGCGCCCCGGTTGTTTGGTCTGCGTTGCTGAGCGTCGCCCGCTGATGATGACCGCGACGACGATGCCCAGCGCCAGGCCGCACAGGGTCACGTCGAAGGTGCTGGTGATCTGCTGGGCGAGATTGTTTCCGTAGACCGGGTTGGGCCGCGCGTCCGGTGACGCCGCGAACCGGGGGGCGAGCACTACGCCCACGATGACGCGAGAAACGGTCAGGGTGAGCAGAAATCCGCATAGCGACGAGATCAGCCGGGCCGGTAGCGCCTGATTGACCAGGTTGATCCGAAGCCAGAACGCCAGCACCGCGGTAACCAGATCGAACGCGGCCAACGTCATGGTGTCGTATCGCGAGTAGGGGAAGTTCAACATCACCGCGGTGCTCAGATCGGTGAGCCTCATCACCACCGACCCCAGGCACCATACGGCGATGAGCAGCAGCCCGTTTCGGGCCGCTGCCCGCCAAATGTCCCTACCGATCGGATGAGTGTGGGAGCGCACCAGCGCCATTGGCGCAAAAATCGCTGCGCCCGCCGCCCAGACCAGGTAGCCCTCGTATCCGACCCCGGCCGTCGACGTGTTCTGCGCGATGCCGTGAAATGCGTCGATCTCGCGGCCGACGGGAAGGACCCACACGATGATTCCCGCGATCATGGCCGATGCGCCGAGCGCGATGGTGGGCAGCTGGTATTCCCTGGTGCCCTTGAGCAGCCACCGGGATGCGACGAGGACCGCGACGAGCGCGACCACTCCGTAGACCAGCGCCGTGTCGATCACCGCGATGTTCTGCCTGCCGAAGCCCGATGCCGAGTTCGTCGGTTGCAGCGCGTACCGCACCCGCCAGGCCAGGTTGAAGCCGGAGCTGAGCGCCCCACCGAACATCGATGCGTAGCCCAGGATTCGGGCGGTGAACAGCCAGTTGTCGTAGTTCTCGTTGTCGCCGGGCTGGCCGGTGCTCACCGGCTGTGCGCACAGCATCGCGCCGGCGATTCCCAGCCAGCCGCCCGGCCCGACACCGCCGGGCACGTTGACGGTGCCACCGGATCGGATCGTCTGGAAGATGTCGTAGACGACGAACGCCAACAGCAGCAGCAGATAGGGGATGTTGAGCCCGAGACGCAGCCGGTTGGTCGCGGTGGGAGCAAATCGGGTACCAGACAGCCGCCAGGGCCCCACATAGGGCACCGCGATGGCGATCAGGGACAGCAGCGTGACCGCCAGCACGTAGTTGCTGCTGCCCGGGATGCGAAAGCCGAAGTAGAGGTTCCACGGGAAGAACACCGCCAGTACCAGCAGTGCTCCACCGGTCAGGTCCCGGACCATGTTTCGCCGGTATGCCAGGTCGGGTGTCAACTGTCCGGACTGCCCTTGTTGCGGTTGCGCACCCGCAATGGGGCCGGTAGGCGTGTCGTCGCTGCCCAGACTCACGGTGTCCCCCAGGGATCGAGGTAGGTTACGTATTGCTCCGGCTTGGTCCGGCGGTGGGGGAACCCCCTGACGGACCCGCTGCGTTGTTCGATTGCGAACATATTCTCCATTCGGACGACGCGGCAGTGGCTGAGATCGAGTGATCCGCGGACGGGTTCCGTGGTGAGCGTTCCCGAACCGTTCGGGAATCCGGTTACGCGGCGCTCAGGGGCAACCTTGTCGCTCGAATGACGAATACGGCCGACGGTATCGCAGTGTAATGATGCCGGACATTGCTGGTTGCGGGGTGGCCAGCCGAAGGAGAACCGCAAATGGACGTCGTGTTGGGGGTTGCGATCGCAGGTCCGATCGCACGCTTGGCGCTCGTCGGGGCGGCCGCCGAAGGCAGTGCCGTGATCGACCAATCCTCGGTAGATCTGGCCGAAGGCCCTGTCGCGGTGCTGACCGAAACCATAGTCGGCACGAACCAGTTGCTGGCCGACGAGGGACACCACCTGGTCGCCACTCGGTTGTGCTGGTCGGATCAGGACAGGGCTGAGGACCTGCGCCGGGCGCTCGACGATTCCGGCGTCCGCGATGTCGCCGTGCTGTCGGAGTCCGAGGCCGTCACCGCGCTGCTCGGCCCGGCGCACGCCGGCTCCGCCGTGTTGCTGGTCGGCGAGGAGACCGCCAGCCTGTCGGTGCTGGGGGGAGGGGACGCGCCGCCGACGATGCTGGCCGCCGCGCCGGTTGAAGGCGACGCGACATTCACTTTCGACACGCTGATGGCCCACCTCGATGACCAGGGCGGTGCGCCCGGTGAGGTGCTGCTGGTGGGCTCCTCAGAACACACCACGGTGATTGCCGACCAGTTTCGTGACGCCTCGACCATGCGTGTGGAGGTTCCCGAGGACCCGACGTTCGCGCTAGCCCGCGGCGCGGCGATGGCTGCCGCCGGGGCCGGTTCGACGATGGCTCAGCAGGTCTTGGGCGGCGATGCCGGCGAAGCAACCACCTATCTGCCCCCGGAGCTGGCCGCGACGGCGTCGGGCCAGGACGAGGACGAACAGCTGGCCTATTCGCAAGCCGGCGAGAACGAGTTGCTGCCGGTCACGGGCGCGGATGAGTACGGCGACTATGGCCCCGACGATGACGAATTCGCCGATGACTACGACAACGAAGCGCCCGCGGGTACGCGGCTCAGTTCACGGTCTTTGCTGATCAGCAACGCTGTGGTGGCGTTCGCTGTGATCGGGTTCGCGTCGCTGGCGGTTGCGGTGGCGGTCGCGATCCGGCCGACCGCGGCGTCAGAGCCGGTCGAGGGGCATCAAAACGCGCAGCCGGGCAAGTTCATGCCGCTGTTGCCGACTCAACAGCAGGCGCCGGTCCCGCCGCCACCGCCAGACGCGCCCACCGCCGGGTTCCAGGGCGGCACGATTCCGACCGTGCAGGGCGTAGTTCCCAGGCAGGCGACACCGACCGTGCCGGCGCCGGCCCCGGGTGTGGTGCCCGCTCCGATCCCGCTGCCGATCCCGATCATCATTTCGCCCTGGCCGAATTGGTCGCCGGGGATGCCTACCCCGTCGACCGTGACGGTGACTCCAACCACGCCGACTACTACCGCGCCGTCGACGGTGACCCCGACCACCCCGACTACTACCGCGCCGTCGACGGTGACCCCGACCACGCCGACTACCACCGCGCCGTCGATGGTCACCCCGACCACGCCGACTACCACCGCGCCGTCGACGGTGATCACCCCGACGACGACCGCGCCGATCACGCCGACAACGATCGCCCCGACGACGGTTAACCCGACGACCGTCGCCCCGACGACACAGCAGACCGTGGTCCCGCAGCCGCCCCAGGAGACGGTCGCCCCGCAGCCGACCATCGCGCCGCCGCCCACGCAGCAGGCTCCCGAGCCGCCGTCCGGGGGCAGCAGTGGGGGCTCGTCTTCTGGTGGGGGCTCGTCTTCTGGTGGTGGTTCGTCTTCTGGTGGTGGTTCGTCTTCTGGTGGTGGTTCGTCTTCTGGTGGTGGTTCGTCTTCTGGTGGTGGTTCGTCTTCTGGTGGTGGTTCGTCTTCTGGTGGTGGTTCGTCTTCTGGTGGTGGTTCGTCTTCTGGTGGTGGTTCGTCTTCTGGTGGTGGTTCGTCTTCTGGTGGTGGTTCGTCTTCTGGTGGTGGTTCGTCTTCTGGTGGTGGTTCGTCTTCTGGTGGTGGCTCGTCCTCCGGTGGTGGTTCCTCGGGCGGGCACTCCTCAGGTGGGGGCTCCTAGCGGCGCTGATCAACCCCTAAGGTCGGTGCATGCCAGGCGAAACGGTGACAGTGGTCTTGCCCTGTCTCAACGAGGCAGAGTCGCTACCCGGGGTGCTGGCCGCCATTCCGGCTTCCTACCGGGCGCTGGTGGTCGACAACAACAGCACCGACGACACCGCGGCGGTGGCTGCCCGGCATGGCGCGGAGGTGGTTGCCGAGTCGCAGCCCGGCTACGGCGCGGCCGTGCACGCGGGTGTGGTGGCGGCGAAGACCCCGATTGTGGCGGTGATCGACGCGGACGGCTCGATGGATCCCGCCGACCTTCCCCGGTTGGTCGCCGAACTCGACCGGGGCGCGGACCTGGTGACCGGTCGCCGGCGTCCGGTACCCGGCCTGCACTGGCCGTGGGTCGCCCGCATCGGCACGGTGGTGATGAGCTGGCGGCTGCGTACCCGCCACGGTCTGCCGGTGCATGACATCGCGCCCATGCGGGTGGCGCGCCGGGATGCCTTGCTCGCCCTGGGGGTGGTCGACCGGCGGTCGGGCTATCCGTTGGAGCTGCTGGTGCGCGCCGCCGCGGCGGGCTGGCGCGTGGTGGAGTTCGACGTCTCCTACGGTCCCCGGACCGGCGGGAAGTCCAAGGTCAGCGGTTCGTTGCGGGGCAGCATGATCGCGATCCTGGACTTCTGGAAGGTCATCTCGTGAGCCACGCACCGGTGACTCTGCTGGTGGTCGCCAAGGCTCCGGAGCCCGGCCTCGCAAAGACCCGCCTCGCCGCGACGGTCGGTGATCAGATCGCCGCCGACATCGCCGCGGCGGCGCTGCTGGACACGCTGGATGCGGTGGCCGCGACGCCAGCGGCCAGCCGCGTGGTGGCGCTGACCGGCGATTTGGCGAACGCGGCCCGCGGCACCGAGATTCGCCAACGGCTCGAATCGTTCACCGTGATCGGTCAGCGCGGTGACGACTTCGCCGACCGCCTCGCCAACGCGCACGCCGATGCGGCCGACGGATACCCGGTGCTGCAGGTGGGCATGGACACCCCGCAGATCAGCGCCGCCCTGCTCGCCGAGTGCGCCCGCCGGTTGCTCGAGACTTCAGCGGTACTCGGGTTTGCCGTCGACGGTGGCTGGTGGGTGCTGGGGGTGCACACTCCGGCCGCGGCCGAATGCTTGCGCGGTGTGCCCATGTCCCAGCCCAACACCGGTGAGCTCACGCTGAAGGCCCTGCGTGAGGGCGGCATTGACGTGGCTACCGTGCAGCCACTGGCTGACGTCGACGTAGTTGCCGACGTCGCGGTGGTGCGCGGCGCCTGCGGTCCGGACAGTCGTTTCGCACGCGTCACCCGCCTGGCCGGAATCTGAGCTCGCCCACGAATCGATCGGCGAGCGATCCCTACCAGTTGGTGAAGATGATGCTGTTTACCGCCAACGCCCCGGCCGCGTTGACCGCCAGCCACAGCCGATCCGACCGGGGCCTGAGCAACGCCGGGGCGGTGGTCAGCCAAACGGTGAACGGCAGCCAGATTCGCTCGGTCTCGGCCTTGCTGAGCATGCTCAAATCGGCAACGAGGATGGCGGCCACCATGCCCAGCAGCAGCAGGTGCAAACCGGAGCGGCGGCGGATCGCGGCGGCATCGACCACCCGGCTGATCCCGGCGACGCTGCCCAATCCGATCGCGCAGACCACGCACGCGAGATTGGCCCAGGACCAATACTGAAACGGTCGGTCGTGGGCGATGCCCTGCCAGTAGCGCTGCTGCACCAGCGTGTACCCGTCGAACCACCAGAACCCCGCGACGGCGAAGGCCAGCACCACCCCCAACGCCGCCAACACGGCCGGCCACAACGCCTTCAGGGCGGTGCGCCAGTGGTTCGCGGACGCCAGCACCGCCAAGGCGGGCAGTCCCATCAGCGCCAGGCCATAGCTGAGGAAGATGGCCCAGCCCAGCACCAGACCCGCTCCGGCGGCCCACAGCGCCCTGAACCGGGATCCGCCGTGCACCGCAATGGCCAGCAGCGTGATACCCCAGGCCGTGACCCCGGCGAAGTATCCGTCGGCCGAGACCGCGATCCAGATCGCCGTCGGCGCGATCGCCACAAACGGTGCGGCCCGGCGCGCGACGTGCGCGCCGGCCAATGCGCCCACGGCGATCACCATCGCCGCCGCCGCGCTGGAGCCGACCAGCAGGCACAGAAATCCGGCCCAGGCGCCGCCGCCCAGACCGATCCGATCCAGCCAGACGAACGTCAATAGTGCGCCCGGCGGATGTCCGGAAACATGGATGGTCCAGGAGTTCGGCTGGTAGTCAACAATCCGGCTGGCGAACGTGCGCAGCATGACGGGGATGTCGGTGACGCCGCCGACCTCCGAGAGGTACTCGTCCTTGGTGGTCAGCCGGCCGGCGAAACCGCGCTCAAACCCGTCGATCATGGCCAGCGAAAAAGCCCATCCGCACGCGGTCGCCCAGGTGGCCAGCGGTAGCACCCGCCAGGAGAGCTTTCGTGCCACCCGCGGACCCCAAACCAGGACGGCCAGCGCTAGCAGGATCGCGGCAATGGTGCCCCAACTGGCGTGGATGTCCCAGTAACCGAAGATCGGTGCCGCGCCGGCTCGCGACGCGAAGCGCTCCAGGCCGATGTCACGGCGTGGTTTGACGCCCAAGTCCAACCGCGGCAGCACGAACGCGGCGGCAACCAGGACGACACCCACGGTGACGGCTGCTGTTTCCCTGCGGGCGATCCTCACGATCGCTCAGCCTATTGGTCGGTTGCGGCGGCGAATCGACGCACCAACGCCCGTCGATCGATCTTGCCGATGCCGCGCCGCGGCAGCTCGTCGACGACGTGCAGTTCTCGGGGTGCGGCGGTGATGGCCAGCGTGCCGGCGACGTGTGCCCGAAGTTGATCCAGCGTCGGGGTGGGGCAGTGGGCGCGGACCACGATCGCCGCGGCGACCCGCTGACCCAGCCGGTCATCGTCGAGTCCGAACACCGCGCAGTCGCTCACCGCGGCGTGGGTGGCCAGCGCGGATTCCACCAGCTGCGGCAGCACGGTGAGCCCGCCCGTGCTGATCGCGTCGTCGGCGCGGCCCAGCACGCTGAGCACGCCCGAATCATCGAGCGCCCCGAGGTCGTCGGTACGAAACCAGCCGGGCTCGGCGAACGGGTCGGGTTGTACCGGGTTGCGGTACCCCTTGGCCAGCGTTGCGCCGCCGATCATGATGCGGCCGTCCGCGGCCACGCGCAGTTGCACGCCGTCGAGGGCAACACCGTCGTACACGCAGCCTCCGCAGGTTTCGCTCATCCCGTAGGTGCGAACGATCCGGATGCCGGCGGCGGCAGCGGCGTCGAGCACCGGACGCGGAGCCGGTCCACCCCCGATCAGCACCGCGTCCAGTTCGGCCAGGGCGGCGGTGGCGGCGGGGTCGCCCAGCACCTTGGCCAGCTGAGCGGCGACCAGCGAGGTGTATCGCCGGCCGGAACCCAACTTGTCGACAGCACGAGGGAGTTCGGTGATGTCGAACCCGGCGGACACATCGAGTTCGACCGGGACGGTACCGGTGAGCGCGCTGCGCACCAGGACCTGCAGGCCGGCGATGTGAATCGCGGGCACGGCCAGTAGCCAGTTGCCGGCTCCGCCCAGGCGGTGATGGGTCGCCGACGCGCTGGCGATCAACGCGGCCGCGTTCAGCAGCGCCCCCTTGGGCGCCCCGGTGGTTCCCGACGTCGTGACGACCAGCGCCACATCGTCATCGATCTGGTCGCCGACCCGCAACGCGCTCACCACCGCGGGGTCAGGTCTTGCCCCCACCGCGACCGTTGCCGGAGCCCGGCCGGCAAGAATCCGCTCCAGGGCGGGCAACAGCACCGGGACCGCGCTGCCGTCGAGGACGGTCAGCGCCCGCAGGATGGTTATGCGCGGTCCTCGCGGGCGTCGTCCAATGGCCAGCCCGTGGCGGCCAGCCGGGCCCGGACTCGCTCGATGTCCTCCGGAGATGGCAAATCGTCGGTGATCTGGGTGATGGCCACCCCGATGTCGATCTGGTCGAACTCACCGCGTCGCATCAGTTCGGTGGCGACGGTTGTGACGTCCTCGTTGGACAGCCGCCGGCAAAGCAGTGCAAGTAACGCAAAGGAGTCGGTCGGTGGAACTCCGTCGGGATAGCCCGCACTCAGCCACGACACGATCGAGGTAAGAAATCGATTCACGCCTCCATAACTTTCCCGTTGAGTCAGTGGACAAACACTGTGTCAAGGCCCCCCCTTGACGTTACTTGGTTTTCGCCCCCAGGATGTGCCAACCGATGTGATGTACGATGAAGTCGCGGGCGATGTAGAGCACACCGATGACCACCACCGCCAGGATGATCGCAAAGATCACCCAACCGAGAGCGGTCAACACGGTGCGCCGCAGCGGGGTATGTGTGCCGGTGATCTGGCCGCTGTCGGCCTGCAGCCGTACCCCGACGGCAAACAGTGCGGGCAGCCCGGCCCCGGCCAGCACGCTGAAAATCAGGATCTTGCTGGTGGCCTCGTAGTTGAACCAGTGATTCATGAGGGGTTACCAGCCGTGAGCGCGTCGTCAGTGCCGTACTTCGGCGTGTGACCGTTGGAGTGGGGACTCGGCGGTGGTGGTGGCGGCGGTCGCTTTCGATCCGGCGGCGATGGCGCGGTCGGTCCCGGTGCCCCGTCCAGCCCGGCAGTGAGGCTGCCTTCCCACTCCGCGTTCACGTTGGTGTGGTCGACCCGCGCCTTGCGCGAGCGGAGCCAGATGGTGGCGGCGACCAGACACAGCAGGGCGAAACCGATGATGGCGCCGGGGTACCCGCCGATCATGTGGACCAGCCAGTAGGTGATCGCTCCGACCAGGCCGGCCAGCGGAAGTGTGATCACCCACGCTGCCACCATCCGGGTGGCCACGCCCCAGCGGACCTCGGCGCCGGGCTTGCCGACGCCACTGCCCAGCACCGAGCCGGTGGCGACCTGGGTGGTCGACAGTGCGTAGCCGAAGTGCGCCGACAACAGGATGACCGCGGCCGATGATGCCTCGGCGGCCATGCCCTGGGGCGGCTTGATTTCGACCAGACCCTTGCCCAGCGTCCGGATGATGCGCCAGCCACCGAGGTAAGTGCCGCCGGCCATCGCCAAGGCGCAGGACACAATCACCCACAACGGAGGCATGGTGGCAGAGGTGCTGACCGCGCCGTAGGACATCAGGGCCAGGAAAATCACGCCCATCGTCTTCTGTGCGTCGTTGGTGCCGTGCGCCAGGGAGACCAGCGACGCGGAGCCGATCTGACCGCGACGGAACCCGCGCTCGGTGTCCTTCTCCGAGACGGCCGCGGTGATCCGGTAAACCAGCCAGGTGCCGATCGCCCCGACCAGGGTGGCCAGCAGCGCGGCCACCACCGCGGGCACGATGACCTTGGACACCACCCCGCTCCAGATGACGCCGCGGCCGCCGACGGCGGCGATCGTCGCTCCGACGATGCCCCCGATCAACGCGTGCGACGAGCTCGAGGGGATGCCCAGCAGCCAGGTCAGCAGGTTCCACACGATGCCACCGACCAGTCCGGCGAATACCAACTCCAAGGTCACCAGGTTTGCATCGATCAGACCTTTGGCGATGGTCGCCGCGACAGCGGTGGACAAAAAGGCGCCTAGCAGGTTCAACGCGGCCGAAAGTATGACGGCTGTTCTGGGCGCCAGGGCGCCGCTGGCGATGGAGGTCGCCATGGCGTTGCCGGTGTCGTGAAAGCCGTTGGTGAAGTCGAATGCCAAAGCCGTGATAACGACGATGATCAAGAGGAACAAATCGATGTTCACAGTGCCTGATTCTGCGGGTCGGGGTAATCCATTGTCGAACGGGGAAATGTGTGAAACCCAGGTGGGCTGCGACTCGTCGCCAGATGTTACCTAGCAGTTAACCTTGCGTTCGTTGTCGTTCACTTCGGGTGTCCCTGCGCAACGGGTGGTTGCCGGGCACCTCCAGAAAAATCAGCGTGATTCCATCCGGATCTGTGACGTGCATCTCATGCAGACCCCAGGGTTCGCGACGCGCCTCACGGGCGATCGGCACCTGGCGGCTCTCCAACTCGGCCTGGGTTGCCGCGATGTCACGCACCTGCAGCCACAACGCACCGGGAAATGGTCCCAGACCGTGCTCCGGCTCGCCGTACCCGGCCAGCTCGAGCAGCGACTGCCCGGCGAAAAAGACTGTTCCGGAGGGGTATTCGCGTGCGATCGCCAGACCGATCTGATCGCGGTAGAAGGTTAGTGAGGCCTGATAATCGACCGGCCGGAGCAGTATCCGGCTGGCCAGAATCTCCATGCTGTCGTGTCTATCACGTTCCGGAGCACCTGCTGCGCAGGAGTTGGGCTCCCGGGCCGGTGAGATCGACGCAGCCCGCGGCCCGCCCGGTCATGGCGAGCAGCAGCGACAACAGTGGTCCCTCGACGCGCTCGCCCTGGCCGTGTCGCCAATCGTCATCGGTGGCGCATAGCTGGAGTCCTGAAATTCGCTTCTTGGCGCCGCTGAGCAGGTTGGAGCCCCGATAGAAGTCGATGGTCTGGCGAAGCGCCCCCGGCGAGTACGTATGCGGGATGCCCAGCGGCTGCCGGATGTCGGCGCCATGCAACACGATCTCGCCCAGCCACGACACCTTGGGGCCCGGTGGCGCCGACGTCGCGTGCTGCAGGCCGCGGAATTCGTCGAGGGTGGCGGCCGGATCGGGGCCTAGGTGCTTGGCCAGTTGCCCGTTGGTGAACCTGTCGAAGCTGAACCCGGCGGCCGCCATCCCGAGAAAGAACCGGGCCGGATTCAGCGATGCGGTCGCGCATAGGTGCGCCACCACGTCGCGCACCCTCCACCCGGCGCACAGCGACGGGGTTTCCCATCGATCTGCCGGCAGTGTGGCCAGGTCGTCGGCGAGTGCGCCGCGCTCGGCCGCGATCGTGGTCCAGATGTCAGCCATGGCGAACTCCCGGTTCAGTCAGCGATCGTTGAGCTGGTCGTCACGCTGTTGCATAAGTGTATTGACCCACCGGGGACCCAGGGTGTTCAGCGCCTTGGCCATCAGGGCGATCCTGGGCGCGATCCGCACCGGACGGGTGCGCGCGGCGGTGATCATCCACTCCGCGGCCTCCTGTGGGGTCAGTGCGGGCATCCCGGAGTAGGCCTTGGTCGGCGCGATCATCGGTGTGGCCACCAGCGGGTAGTAGAGCGTGGTGGAATGGACGCCGCCGCGGCCCCACTCCGTTTCGATCGTCCGGCTGACCGCCGACAGTGCGGCCTTGGATGCGTTGTATACCGAGAACAGTGGCGAGGCCTCCGACAGCACGCCCCAGGTCGTGACGTTGATGATGTGCCCGTCGCCGCGTTCGAGCATCCCCGGTGCCAGCCCGCGGATCAGCCGCAGCGGGCCGTAATAGTTGAGCACCATGGTCCGCTCCACGTCGTGCCAGCGCTGCAGCGATTCGGCCAGCGGCCGGCGGATGGAGCGGCCGGCGTTGTTGATCAGGATGTCGACCCCGCCAAGACGGTTGTCGATGTCGGCGACCAATGCGTCGACGGCGTCGAGGTCGGAGATGTCGCAGGGCGCCGACCTGGCCACCCCACCCGAGGCGGTGATGCGGTCGGCCACCGCGTCCAGCAAGTCCTTGCGGCGGGCGACGGCGATCACGGTGGCGCCCTGGCGGGCGAACTGCTCGGCGGCGGCTTCGCCGATACCCGAGGAGGCGCCGGTGATCATGACGCGCTTGCCGTCGAGGGCAACCGGTTTGATCGGTGGCCGGTTGACCAGCAGTTGTGGTGCGATCGGCGGCCGCATGCCGGCCAGCGTGATCTGCTCGGTCAACCGGCGCAACGGGCTCTTGCTCACGGGTGGGGAGTCTAGGACGAAGACCTATGCGCCGCGGCGGGCACTAGAAGTACCGCGGAAAGCCGCTCCAATCCGGTGCGCGCTTTTCCAGGAAGGCGTCGCGGCCCTCCACGGCCTCGTCGGTCATGTAGGCCAGCCGGGTGGCCTCCCCGGCGAACAGCTGCTGACCCACCAGCCCATCATCGAGCAGGTTGAACGCGTACTTGAGCATTCGTTGCGCCTGCGGCGACTTCGCGTTGATGTCCGCCGCCCATTGCACCCCCACCCGCTCCAGCTCGGCATGGTCGACGACCTCGTTCACCGCGCCCATGTGATGCATCTGCTCCGCCGTGTACGGCCGGCCCAGAAAGAAGATCTCCCGGGCGAATTTCTGGCCGACCTGGCGGGCCAGATACGCGCTGCCGTAGCCGCCGTCGAAGCTGCCCACGTCGGCGTCGGTCTGCTTGAAACGGGCATGCTGGCGGCTGGCCAGGGTTAGGTCGCAGACCACGTGCAGGCTGTGCCCGCCGCCGGCCGCCCAGCCGTTGACCAGACAGATAACGACCTTGGGCATGAACCTGATCAGCCGTTGCACCTCGAGGATGTGCAGCCGGCCCGCCCGCGCGATGTCAACGGTGTCTGCGGTGTCTCCGCTTGCGTACTGATAGCCACTGCGTCCCCGGATGCGTTGGTCCCCACCGGAGCAGAAGGCCCAGCCACCGTCCTTGGGGGACGGCCCGTTGCCGGTCAACAGCACCACGCCGACGTCGGGAGACATTCGCGCGTGGTCCAGCACGCGATATAGCTCGTCGACGGTGTGCGGCCGGAACGCGTTGCGCACTTCGGGACGATTGAACGCCACCCGGACGGTGGCGTCTTGGACGTGGCGGTGATAGGTGATGTCGGTCAGCTCGTCGAAACCGTCGACGAGTCTCCACACGCCAGTATCAAAGGGGTTGTCGCTCAAGGCTCTTGCACTCCATCCTGGTCGATCGTGAGGTTGCCGCAGCTGATCGTCTGTGCCGACGTGACTATTGAGTCTCTAGCGGAGTCGGCCGTCAGCGTGTCCGAGGGCCCGATGGTGGCCAGCGTCCCGTCCAGATCGACCTCGGTGCGCCGCACCGTCCATCGCCCGGTGTTGTCCGGGTCCGGCAGTGCCTGCAGTCCGACCAGCCGGCGACCGTCGCCCATGTTGCTGCAGCCGACACCGGTGCCGTGGCCGCGCAGATTCTGCAGATCGAAAAGGAAGGGGTGGCCCCGGCTGTCGACGGCGGCTTGTAGCCGGCAGGCGGCGTACACATACAGGTGCGCGGCCCGGCCGTCGCTGACGATCACCTGGTGACTGCCGTTTTCCTGCGCATCGATGGCTAACGCGCGCAGGGGGATCGGGCTGGCCGAGGCGATGTGGACATCGGTGCTGGCGCCGCCGGCGGTGGTGATGCCAACGATTCGGATGGTGTCTCCGGTTCCGCTTTGAAAATCCCCGACCCACAACGTATCCGGCCGACCGTCGCCGTCCAGGTCACCGACCCGCCGTTCGTTCACGTCGGCCGGGGCGGGGGTGCCGCCCGGCGGGCATCCCGGTGCGGCCACCGCCCGCGGTGCGGACAACCCGATCGGGCTGGCCGCCAGCAGCATCGCCGCCAGCAGTAACGCGCGACCCATCGGCCTACACCGGCACCGTCAGTGCCACGGCGTCGACCACCACGGCGGCTTGATTCGCTCGCTCATGCAAGCCACAGTAGCCAGACCCGAATCGGCCCGAACCGGCCATTCAGCCCACAGCGCGGCCGGCGCCCTCCCAGAACCGTGCCCGGACGGCCTTCTTGTCCGGCTTGCCCAGCCCGGTCAATGGCAACGAGTCGACGACCACCACCTGCTTGGGCGATTGCACCGAGCCCTTGCGCTGCTTGACCGCGGCCTGGATCTCGGCGGTCATGGTCTCGATCGCGGCGTCATCGCGGGCCGCGTCGGCACGCAACACCACCACCGCGGTGACGGCCTCGCCCCACTTCTCATCCGGTGCCCCGACCACGCACACCTGCGCGACCGCCGAGTGCTCGGCCACCACGTCTTCGACCTCACGGGGAAACACATTGAAGCCGCCGGTGACGATCATGTCCTTGACCCGGTCGACGATGAAATAGAAGCCGTCCTCGTCTTCGCGGGCCATGTCGCCGGTGTGCAGCCAGCCGTCTCGGAAAGTCTGCGCGGTGTCGTCCGGTTTGTTCCAGTAACCGCCGGCCAGTAGCGGCCCGCTGACACAGATCTCACCCGGCTCACCCTGCGGTACCGGCTGGCCGTCCTCACCCAGCAATGCCACCCGGGCGAACAGCGTCGGGCGTCCACAGGAGGTCAGCCGCTTCTCGTCGTGATCGGCCTTGGGCAGGTAGGTGATCACCATTGGCGCCTCGGATTGCCCGTAGTACTGTGCAAAGATGGGGCCGAACCGGTCGATCGCCTCGGCCAGCCGCACCGGGTTGATGGCAGAAGCGCCGTAGTAGACGGTCTCCAGCGAGGACAGATCGCGGGTGTGTGAATCCGGGTGGTACATCAACGCGTACAGCATCGACGGCACCAGCATGGTTGCGGTGATGCGCTGTTCTTCGATGACCCTCAACACTTCACCCGGGTCGAACATGGCGAGCACGATCATCTCGCCGCCCTTGACCAGGGTGGGGGTGAAAAAAGCGGCCCCGGCATGCGACAGCGGTGTGCACATCAGGAACCGCGGGTGCTCGGGCCATTCCCATTCGGCGAGCTGGATCGAGGTCATGGCGGTGATGTTGCCGGCAGTGCCAATCACTCCCTTGGGCTTGCCGGTGGTGCCGCCGGTGTAGGTCAGGCCGCCGATGTGGTTCGGCGGCAGGTCGGCGACGACCAGCGGCTTCGGCTGGTATTTGGCCGCTTCCGCGGACAGGTCGACCGCTCGGTCCTCGAGGGCTTCGGGTACCGGTCCGATGGGCAGGACCTGCTTGAGCGAGTCCACCTTTTCCAGCAGTCCCAGCGCCCGCTCGACGAACATCGGGTTGGGGTCGATGATCAGCGCGGTGGCCCCCGCGTCGGAGAGCACGTAGGCGTGATCGTCGAGCGAACCCAGCGGATGCAGCGCGGTACGGCGATAGCCGCGAGCCTGGCTGGCGCCGAGGATCATCAGCACCTCGGGGCGGTTGAGTGACAACAGGCCGACGGTGACCCCGGTGCCGGCGCCCAGTGCCTCGAACGCCTGGATGTACTGGCTGATCCGCTCGGCCAGCTGGCCACCGGTGAGCGTGGTGTCGCCCAGGAACAGCACCGGCCGGTTCTTGTGCCGCTTGAGCGCGCCCACCAGCAGGTGGCCGTTGTGAGTTGGATTGCGCAACAGATCGTCACTCATATGGCCAGACTAGAACGTGTTGCAATTCTGCTCAGCTGCGCCCTCGGGCCTGACCTTTTCCGGGCCCGAATCACTAGGATCGCTGTTCATGGCCGATGCAGATGTCGTCATTACCGGAACCGTGCTCACCGTCGACGACACCAGGCCCACCGCCGAGGCGATCGCCGTCACCGACGGCAGGATCGTCGCCGTCGGGGACCGATCCGAGGTCGCGGGCCTGATCGGGGAGGGCACCCGCACCATCGACTTGGGTTCGGGTTGTCTCATGCCGGGGTTTGTCGAGGCACACGGCCATCCGCTGATGGAAGCGATTGTGCTCTCGGGCCGGATCGTCGATATCCGGCCGGTCACCGTCCGCGACTCCGAACGCGTGGTGGCCGAGATCTGCCGCGAAGCCGGCGAGCGCGGGTCGGCTGGTGCCTACCTGATCGGCTGGGATCCGTTGCTGCAGCCGGGGCTGCCGGAACCGACGCTGGCCTGGCTCGACGACATCGCGCCGAACGGGCCGCTGGTGATCATCCACAACCCGGCTCACAAGGCCTACTTCAATACGCACGCCGCCTGGCTCAACGGCCTGACTCGCGACACCCCCGATGCCAAGGGAGCGAAATACGGCCGCGACGCCAACGGCGAACTCGACGGCACCGCCGAGGAAACCGGTGCGGTGCTGCCGCTGCTGGCCGGTGTGACCGATCCCAGCAACTATCCGGCGATGCTGCGCGCCGAGTGCGCCCGGCTCAACCTGGCCGGGCTGACCACGTTTTCGGAGATGGCGTTCGATCCGGGGTTTCGGCCGCTGGTCGAGCAGCTCCGCGATGAGTTGACGGTCCGGCTGCGCACTTACGAGATTTCCAACGCGCAGCTGTCCACCGAGGCCTCGCCGGGAGACGGCGACGACATGCTCCGGCAAGTGGGTATCAAGATCTGGGTGGATGGCTCGCCCTGGATCGGCAACATCGATCTGAGCTTTCCCTACCTGGACACCGCCGCCACCCGCACCATCGGTGTGGCACCTGGTTCCTGCGGATGCGCCAACTACACCCGCGAACAGCTGGCCGAAATCGTGGGTGCCTACTTTCCCCTCGGTTGGCCGATCGCCTGCCACGTGGAGGGCGACGCCGGGGTCGACACCATTCTGGATGTCTATGAAGAAGAGGCGCTGCGGAGCAACCCGCGTCCGGACCACCGATTGCGGCTAGAGCATGTCGGTGCCATCCGGCCCGAACAACTTCGCCGGGCCGCCGACCTCGGTGTCACCTGCAGCATTTTCGTCGACCAGATCCACTACTGGGGTGACGTCATCGTCGATGGGCTGTTCGGCCCCGAACGGGGGTCGCGGTGGATGCCCGCGGGTTCCGCGGTGGCCACCGGCATGCGCATCTCCTTGCACAACGACCCGCCGGTGACACCCGAGGAGCCGCTGCGCAACATCAGCGTGGCCGCCACCCGGGTCGCACCCAGCGGCAGGGTGCTGGCTCCCGAGGAGCGTTTGACGGTGGAGCAGGCGATCCGGGCGCAGACCATCGATGCCGCCTGGCAGATGTTCGCCGACGACATCATCGGCTCGCTGGAAGTCGGCAAGTACGCGGACATGGTGATGCTCTCGGCGGATCCGCGGACGGTGCCGCCGGAGGAGATCGCCGACTTGGAGGTGCGGGCCACCTTCCTGGCGGGCCGCCAGGTCTATCGGAAGTGATACCCGGGCTGGCCACCCTGCCGGATCTACTGGACCGACTGCACGTCGTGGCACTACCGATGCGGGTTCGTTTTCGCGGCATCACCACCCGGGAAGTGGCATTGATCGAGGGGCCCTCGGGGTGGGGTGAATTCGGGGCGTTCCTCGAATATCGGCCCCCGGAAGCGGCCGCGTGGCTGGCATCGGCCATCGACGCCGCCTACGGCCAGCCGCCACCGGTGCGACGCGGGCGCATCCCCATCAACGCGACGGTGCCGGCGGTGGCCCCCGCCCAAGTCCCCGAGCTTTTGGCCCGGTTCCCCGGCGCCCGCACCGCCAAGGTGAAGGTCGCCGAGCCCGGACAGACGCTCGCCAGCGATGTCGAGCGGGTCAATGCCGTGCGCGCTCTGGTCCCGACCGTTCGGGTGGACGCCAACGGTGGCTGGAGCGTCGACCAAGCGGTGCAGGCCGCCGTTGCCCTGACGGCCGACGGCCCGCTCGAGTACCTCGAACAACCCTGCGCCACCGTCGGTGAACTCGCCGAGCTGCGCCGGCGCATCGAAGTGCCCATCGCCGCCGATGAGGCCATCCGCAAGGCCGAGGACCCGCTGGCGGTGGTGCGCGCGGGGGCTGCTGATGTCGCGGTGCTCAAGGTTGCCCCACTGGGCGGGGCCTGGGCGCTGCTGGACATCGCGGCGCAAATCGACATCCCGGTGGTGATCTCCAGCGCGCTGGACTCGGCCGTCGGAATAGCCGCCGGGTTGAGCGCCGCCGCGGCCCTACCGCAACTGCAGCACGCCTGCGGATTGGGCACGGGCGGGCTTTTCGTCGAGGACGTGGCCGAGCCCGCCATCCCGGTCGACGGCACACTGGCCCCGCAGCGGGTGGCGCCGGACCCGGCCCGGCTGCGGGCGTTGGGCGCCGGGCCGGATCGGCGGCAGTGGTGGATCGACCGGATCAAGGCCTGCTACCCGCTGCTGTACCGTCGATCGGGTGATTAACCTCGCTTACGACGACAAAGGGACCGGTGAGCCGGTCCTTTTTATCGCCGGTCGCGGCGGTGCCGGACGCACCTGGCAGCCCCACCAAGTTCCGGCGTTCCTGGCGGCGGGATACCGATGCATCACCTTCGACAACCGTGGCATCGGTGCTACCGAGAACGCCGAGGGCTTTACCACGCAGACGATGGTCAACGACACCGCAGCGTTGATCGAATCCCTGGGCATCGGCCCGGTGCGCATCGTCGCGGTGTCGATGGGCTCATTCATCGCCCAGGAGCTGATGGTGCTGCGTCCCGAGCTGGTCAACTCCGCCGTATTGATGGCCACCCGCGGCCGCCTGGACCGTGCCCGCAAGTTCTTCCACGACGCCGAGGCGGAGTTGTACGACTCCGGTGCCAGGATGCCGTCGACCTACGATGTGAAAGATCGCCTGCTGGAGAACTTTTCCCGCAAGACGCTCAATGACGATGCGGCCGTTGGCGACTGGCTCGCGATGTTCTCCATGTGGCCGATCAAGCAGACCCCGGGCCTGCGCTGTCAACTCGACGCCGCGCCGCTGACCAACCGGTTGCCCGCCTACCGCAACATCGCCGCGCCGGTGCTGGTAATCGGCTTTTCCGACGACATCGTCACCCCGCCGTACCTGGGGCGCGAGGTCGCCGACAGCCTGCCGAACGGTCGCTATCTGCAGATACCCGACGCCGGGCATCTCGGGTTCTTCGAACGCCCCGAAGCCGTCAACACGGCCGCGCTGAAATTCTTTGCCGGCACCAGGGGCTGAGCGCCGCGGTAGCCGGTGCGGCTTGATACCCGGCGCAGCGTTCGGCTGTGACACCCTGTACTGGTGAACCCTTCGACGACACAGGCCCGCGTCGTCGTTGACGAGTTGATCCGCGGTGGGGTTCGCGATGTGGTGCTGTGCCCCGGCTCGCGCAACGCGCCGCTGGCCTTCGCGTTGCAGGACGCCGATCGGTCCGGTCGCATTCGGCTGCACGTTCGCATCGACGAACGCACCGCCGGCTTCTTGGCCATCGGGCTGGCCGTCGGGGCGGGTGCGCCGGCGTGTGTGGCGATGACCTCCGGTACCGCGGTGGCCAATCTCGGCCCGGCGGTGGTGGAGGCCAATTACGCCCGGGTGCCGCTCATCGTGCTCTCGGCGAACCGGCCCTACGAACTGCTGGGCACCGGGGCCAACCAGACCATGGAGCAAATGGGCTACTTCGGCACTCAAGTGCGTGCCACGATCAGCCTGGGTCTGGCCGAGGATGCGCACGAACGCCTGGACTCCCTCAACGCGTCGTGGCGATCGGCCACGTGCCGGGTGCTGGCGGCCGCCATGGGTTCGCGTACCGCCAACGCCGGCCCGGTGCACTTTGACATTCCGTTGCGGGAACCGCTGGTGCCCGACCCGCAACCCCACGGTGCGGTGACTCCGCCGGGACGCCCGGAGGGCCGGCCGTGGACCTACACCCCACCGGTCACCTTCGACCAACCGCTGGAAATCGACCTGTCCGCCGACACCGTCGTCATCGCCGGGCACGGCGCCGGTGTGCACCCCAACCTGGTGGCGCTACCCACCATCGCCGAGCCGACAGCACCGGCTGCGCCGTCCGTTGGCAACCCTCTACACCCGTTGGCACTGCCGCTGCTGCGGCCCCGGCAGGTGATCATGCTGGGGCGCCCGACGCTGCACCGGCCGGTATCGGCCTTGCTGGCCGATCCCGAAGTGCCGGTCTTTGCGTTGACGACCGGGCCCCGCTGGCCGGATGTGTCGGGAAACTCGCAGGCCACCGGAACCCGGGCGATCGTCAGCGGCACCTCGAACCCGTCGTGGCTGGACCGCTGCGCGCAGATGAACCGCCACGCGGTTGCGGCGGTACGCGAGCAGCTTGCCGCACACCCGCTGACCACCGGCCTGCACGTCGCGGCGGCCGTTGCCGGCGCGCTGCGCCCCGGCGACCAGCTGGTGCTGGGCGCGTCCAACCCGGTGCGCGATGCGGCCCTGGTCGGCCTGGACACTGCGGGCCTGCGGGTGCGATCCAATCGAGGGGTCGCCGGTATCGACGGCACGGTGTCCACGGCCATCGGGGCTGCGCTGGGCTACGAACGTGATCAGCACGGGCGCACCGTCGCGCTGATCGGTGACTTGACGTTCGTCCACGACAGCTCCGGCTTGTTGATCGGCCCTACCGAACCGACACCGCGGCAGCTGACGATCGTGGTGTCCAACGACAATGGCGGCGGCATTTTTGAGCTGCTCGAGCAGGGGGATCCGCGGTTCTCCGATGTCTCCTCGCGCATCTTCGGCACCCCCCACGACGTCGACGTGGGCGCACTGTGCCGGGCCTACCACGTGGAGAACAGGCAGATCGAGGTGGACCAGTTGCCGGCCGCGCTGGACGAGCCGGGTAGCGGCCTGCGGGTGCTCGAGGTCAAGGCGGACCGCTCCTCGCTGCGGCAACTGCACGCCGCCATCAAGGCCGCGCTATGACCTCGCCCAAAAAGTTGCTGCGCATCCTGATCCACGGCACCACCGAAGAGATGCCGGACACGCCGGCCAGGACAGTGGTGCGCTGGATCCGGATCTCGGTGTTGATCCTCACCGGGTTGGTCACGCTGCAGTCGATATTGCTGGTGGCCGGCGCGTGGCGCAATGACCTGGCCATCGATCGCAACATGGGGGTCGCACAGGCCGAGGTGCTCAGCGCCGGGCCACGGCGCTCAACCATCGAATTCGTCACCCCCGACCGCGTGACCTACCGGCCCGAATTGGGTGTGCTGTACCCGTCTGAGCTGGCCACCGGCATGCGGATCTACGTCGAGTACAACAAGAGGGATCCCAATCTGGTGCGCGTGCAGCACCGCAATGCCGGGCTGGCGATCATCCCCGCCGGCTCCATCGCGGTGGTGGCCTGGTTGGTGGCGACTGTTGCGCTCGTCGGTCTGGCCCTCCTGGATAGGCGGCTGGACAAACGGCCGGACCAGCGGGCGGACACGATGTCCACGCCATAGGGCGTGCCGGCAGATTTCGCGCCCCGTATGCCCGGCGGCAACCTTGCCGACAGTCGACGCTGACACGGTGGTGGCGTGCGCGTTGCGATCGTCGCCGAGTCGTTCTTGCCTAACGTCAATGGTGTCAGCAACTCGGTGGTTCGGGTACTCGAGCATCTGCGCCGGACCGGCCACGAAGCCTTGGTCATCGCGCCCGACAATCCTCCCGCTGAGCCCCGGGCCGACCGGCTGCATGACGGCGTCCGAGTGCACCGGACGCCGGCGCGGATGTTCCCGAAAGTGACCACCCTGCCGCTGGGGGTGCCAACCCCGCGAATCCTGCGGGTCTTGCGGGGATTCGAACCTGACGTGGTGCACCTGGCCTCACCGGCGCTGCTCGGCTACGGTGCGCTGCGGGCGGCGCGACGTCTTGGCGTGCCCACGGTGGCGGTGTACCAAACCGATGTGCCGGGCTTCGCGGCCAGCTACGGCATCGCGGCAACCTCACGGGCGGCCTGGGCCTGGTTTCGCCACCTGCATGGCCTTGCCGACCGCACCCTGGCGCCGTCCACTCCGACCATGCAAACCCTGCTCGACCAGGGCTTCCCGCGGGTGCACCGATGGGCGCGGGGCGTCGATCTGATCAGGTTCGCGCCGTCGGCGCGAGACGAGTCGCTGCGCCGGCGATGGTCGCCGGACGGGCGGCCGATCGTCGGATTCGTGGGTCGGCTGGCGCCCGAGAAGCATGCCGAACGGCTCGCTGGGCTGGCGGCATCGGGCGCGGTCACGCTTGTGATCGTCGGCGACGGAGTCGAGCGGCGCAAACTCGAATCGGCTATGCCCACAGCGGTTTTCACCGGCGCACTGTACGGTGACGAGCTCGCTGCGGCGTACGCCAGCATGGACGTCTTTGTGCACGCCGGTGAACACGAGACGTTCTGTCAGGTCGTGCAGGAAGCGCTGGCGTCGGGGCTGCCGGTGATCGCCCCCGACGCCGGCGGACCCCGCGACCTGGTTACCCCACAACGGACCGGCCTGCTGCTTCCCGTCGACGAGTTCGAGACGCAGTTGCCGGCCGCGGTCGCGCACTTGGTCCACGAACGTCAGCGCTATTCGCAGGCGGCCCGGCGCAGCGTGTTGGGCCGCAGCTGGTCGGTGATCTGTGACGAGTTGCTCGACCACTATGCGGAGGTGCTCGCACCGACCGGGCGGGCCCAAGACTGGTTGTGGCGAAGGCGGCGCGCCTAGCGCGTTGCAGTATCGACGATCGGCGTCTTCTTGATGTCGGTGAGGAACTTCGACAGGAGTCGGTTGAACTCGTGGAGTTCGGCCGCCGACCAGCCCGAGAGCGCTCGCGCCAAGTGATCCCTTCGCACCTCGTGCAGTGCCCCCGCGGCACGCCGGCCCTGCGGCGTCTCCTCGATCACCGACACCCGCCCGTCGTTGGGATCGGTGTGCCGGGTGACCAGCCCGGCCTCGACCAGGGCTCGCACCCGGCGGGTGGCCATCCCGGCATCCATGTGCGCCAACCTGGCCAGTCGACTCAACGGCAATGGGCCCTCGTCGATCAGGACGCGAAGCAGAACATAGGAAGGCTGCGACAGCTCGGTGTTGGCCGCCGATGCCTGACCGGCGAACGCCGATCGACTGATGCTGAGCCGGACGATTTGGGCGAGGGTGGCGCTGATGGCGGCAACCGCCGTCAGCTTGCGTGCAGACGCCACATTCGCCCCGGTCCGCACCCGCCGGTATTGAAGACCCGCATGAAGGCGACAGTATCGGCAACTACTTGACATAGTCAATAAAGTATAGATAGCTGGACCGCGACATCCGGTTACCGAAATTGGCTTGCGCGCAGGAGTGTTCATGCTGGCAACGGGTTTCTACTTCGACTGGCCCAACTACCGCACGATGCTGCGGCTGCTGCGCCGCGACCCGCCCGGCGCGGCGCGTTGGCGGCGCTTCTTCGGGTTCGCGGTCTCGGTGCCGGCCATCGCCGCGATCCACGCGGTGTGCTTCGCGCTCGATCCCATCCTGTTCGGGTCATTGCGCCGCACCCAGGTGGTGGCACCGGTGTTCTGTATCGGGCACGCCCGCAGCGGCACCACCTATCTGCATCGGCTGATGGCCAACGACCCCCAGTTCAGCTACGCCATGATGTACGAGCTGTTCTTTCCGTCGCTGTTGGAGAAACGCATGCTGCGGCTGCTTTTTCGGGTCGATGCCGCGGTATTCGGAAAGTGTCTGCGGCACCGGCTCGACGAGATCGAAAAGCGTCGCTTCGCCCCGACCGACGACATGCACAAGACCGGGTTCTTCGTTCCGGAAGAGGACGACGCGTTTTTGACTTGGTCACTTTGCTCAGGGTTCTGGATCCTGATGTTCCCGTTCATGGGCGAACTCGATTTCTACCATGTCGATCGCTGGCCGCAACGCAAGCGGCGACGGGCGATGGCCTTCTACAAGGGGTGCGTCCGGCGCCAGATCGCGGTCAATGGTGGCGGTACGCACTTGAGTAAGAACCCCACCTTCTGCGGTCGGGTCGAAGCGCTGATCGAGACCTTTCCGGACGCCAGGTTTATTGTGCCCCTGCGTAATCCGGATGAGACGATTCCGAGCCTGCTGAAGTTGTTGCAGACCGAGTGGGGCCTGCGCGGCCGCGATCAGCGCTTGGTCGAGAACTCGCTGCGGGTGCTGGCCGAGCAATCGTTGGATTCCTACCAGCATCCGCTCGACGTCTTGGCCCGACATCGCGAGGTTCGTTCGGTCCTGGTGGATTACCGCGAACTGGTCGCCCAACCCGAGGTCACCATGCGCCGGATCTACCGGCAGTTGGAACTCGACGTGGGGCCGGCGGCCGCCGAGGCGTTCGCGGCGGCCGCCTCGGGCAGCGGGCACGAATCAACCCACCGCTACAGCCTGGAGGAATTCGGACTGGACTCCCGCGAGATTCACACTCGGCTGGCCGACTTGTTCGATGAATACCACTGGGACACAGAGGCAGCGGCAAGAACAGAAGGAACAGACGCGCATGTCCGCTGAAACAAGCCAAGCGAGCCTGCACGCGGCCTGGACCGACATGATCGACGCGCTGACTCGGGCGCGCGATGCCGTGGACTCCGCCGAATTGCATGCTCCTCCGGTCACCGCCGCCGGCCTCGCGGACGGATACGGATACCTGCTGGGATTTGTTTTCAGTGGCATCGAACGCGCCTTCGGCGAGAATCCCGACTTCCCGTATTTTCGGCGTGCCATCCAACCGCTGGACAAGGCGACCATCGACAACGCCGACGCCCTATACCTGTCGGCGCCGATTGACGGCGCGCAGAGTTATCGGGTAACCGGCCGGTTCGTCGGCCCAAAGCCTCCGCAATACCTCATCTTTGAGGCACACACCGACTATGCCGGAGACACCGGCGGCCTTGCCGAGCTCATGCCGGGCGGACGCGTGGTAACCGGGGTGCTGGACACCGCCGATCTCGCCGTCGGCGAGGATGGCCGATTCGAGATCCTGCTGGGCCCGCGCCGGCCCGGCGAGCACACCGGCAACTTCATTGCCACCCGCACCCCAGACGGGACCGCCACCGCGCGTTTTTTGATCGCCCGCATACTGTTTCACGACTGGGAACACGAGATGTCGCCCGGTCTGCACATCGTCCAGATCGGCAAGCAGGGAGCCCAGCCCGAGCCGGCCGATCCCGCCGTCGTGGCCCAGAGCATGCGTCGCCTCGGCACGATCGTCGAGAACCAGATGCGGTTCTGGAACGAGTTTTACGACGTGGTCCTCGAGGCGCACGGTGACAAGAACGGCGATGGGTTCACGCTGATGCCCCGTAACTCACTCAATGAGCCTGCGCTGGCCAACCTTGCCATGGGTGGCGGCCAGAGCACCAACGTCTACTGCGGCGGGGTCTATGACCTGCGCGCCGACGAAGCGCTGCTGGTCGAGGTCGTCGTTCCGGTACCGCCGGCCTACATGGGATTTCATCTGTCCAACCTGTGGGGCGAATCCCTGGATTACGCCAACCACGCGTGCAGTCTCAACGTATTTCAGTCCGAACCCGATGCCGACGCGAGGATCCGCTACGTCATCGCCGACACTGACCCCGGCGTGCCCAACTGGCTCGACACCGCCGGGCGCCTGGGCGGATTCCTGACCCTGCGGTGGACGTACTGCGATCCGCCGTCCGAATTGCCCAAGGCCAGCGCCGTAAAGGTGCCCCTGGCCAGCGTGCGTCAGCACCTGCCCGCGGACACCCGCACCGTGTCCGTCGAGGAAAGGCGCCGGCAGATCAGCGTCCGCCAGGAGCACGTCCAGCGCCGATACCGCCAGTATTGACGCGACGCTGTCGGGTAGCGTCTCCGAGGTGAGTCGCGCGGCCCTGGACAAAGACCCCCGAGAAGTCGCGTCGATGTTCGACGGCGTCGCTCGTCGTTACGACCTGACCAACACCGTGCTGTCGCTGGGGCAGGACCGATATTGGCGGCGGGCCACCCGATCGGCGTTGCGCATCGGTCCGGGTGACAAGGTGCTGGATCTGGCCGCGGGGACTGCGGTATCCACGGTGGAGCTGGCGAAGTCCGGGGCCTGGTGCGTGGCGGCTGACTTCTCGGTTGGGATGCTCGCCGCGGGCCATGAACGCAAGGTGTGCAAGGTTGCCGGTGATGCCACCCGGCTGCCGTTTGCCGACGATGTCTTCGACGCGGTGACCATCAGCTTCGGGCTGCGCAACGTGGTCGATTTCTCCGCCGCACTGCGCGAGATGGCGCGCGTGACCCGGCCCGGGGGACGGCTGGTGGTGTGTGAATTCTCCACGCCCGTCAGTGCGTTGTTCGCCACGGTCTACAAGGAGTATCTGATGCGGGCGCTGCCGCGGGTGGCGCGCGCGGTGTCCAGCAATCCCGAGGCCTACGTATACCTGGCCGAGTCGATCCGGGCGTGGCCGGACCAGGCGGCGTTGGCCCAGCAGATGTCGCGGGCCGGCTGGTCGGCGGTGCGCTGGCGCAACCTCACCGGCGGAATCGTGGCATTGCACGCCGGGTACAAGCCCCAGCCGGTCTAAACGACCCGGCCAAAAGACCTAAGCGCCGACCCGCTGCAGGACCCCGACATGCGCGGGGCAGTAGTGGTCGATCGCCGCGCCCAGGAACTGAAACGCCTGGCCCTGGGTGGTGCCACGGGGCAGGTTGCGCTGCAGGAAAGTCGCCGACTTGTACGCGTCGCGGTCAACGCCCCGGTCCATTCGCTCGCAGCTGATCTTGGCCAGCCAGGCGTTGTAGTCCTGCGGGCCGTAAATCCCGAAGCTGTGCAGCGTGTTGTTGAAAGGGGCGTCGTAGTCGTCGGCCTGCGCCGGCGCCGCCAGTCCGACGGCAGCTACCGCAGTCGCGGCGATTGTGGCCAGCCTTCTACCCTTCATTAGCTGGACTATACACCGCATGGGGTGTGCCATCAGCCCAAATGGGCTGAGAGCAACCACGCACCGACGGACTTGCGGCCCTCGGGTTCGTCGCGAGCGTCGAAGGCGGGCATCCCGGATACTTCCGCCGGTAGATTGGCGTGAATGCGGGCCGGCCGGATCTCGTCGATCACCCAGTGCTTGGACACCGCGTCACGCAACTCTGCTTCGGTGACGCCATTGATCGGGCCGTCGCCGGAAAGCGCGGCCTTGTCGAAGACCAGCACAAAGTAGGACGCGCCCGGGGCGGCCGCCCGTACGATCGAACGCTGGTAACCCTCGCGGAGTTCGACCGGCATGGAGTGAAACAGCGTGCTGTCCATGATGGTGTTGAACCGCCCCGCCGACTCCGGCGGATAGCTGGCGAAATCGGTGATGTCGGCCAGCGCGAAGCTGGCGTTGGTCAGGCCGCGGCGCGCGGCCTCGCGCCCGGCCAGCTCGACGGCGGTGGGGGACATGTCCAAGCCGACCACCGGGTGGCCCCGTCCTGCCAGCGCCAATGCGAGGGCGGCCTCCCCGCAACCCGCGTCGAGCACCTCGCCATGGACCTTGCTCTGCTCGATCAGGGTGGCGAGTTCCGGCTGGGGTTCGCCCAGGCTCCACGGGGGCCTGATGCCCGCGCCGAACTCTGCGGATTCGCCGCGATAGGCGGTTTCGAATTGCAAATCCAATGATTCAGTCATGCCTCTTATGTATCAATGTGCCTGATATATGTCAATGAAATTGATATAGGGCCTCAGTGGAACGGCGGGCGACGATCGATCAGCCGCGATGCCCGTCCGCCGCCGCGCCACAGCCGTGCCACCCAATCGCTGTCCTCCTCGGTGACCAGGTTGGCCATCACCCGCACGGCGACCTTCATCAGTGCCGTCGAGCGCATCGCCACCGGTCCGGTGGTGGGCAGGAACCGTTGGTAGGTCAGCAGCAGCGCCAGCCTGCGTGCGACTGAGAACCCACGACCGTAGTGCGCCTGCAGTAGCGACGGCCACAGCTGCGACAGGTCGGGGGAATCCAGGAGTTCGGCGGCAAGCCGCCCGGTCTCGAGGCCGTAGTCGATGCCCTCCCCGTTGAGTGGGTTGACGCACGCTGCGGCGTCACCGATGAGCACCCAGTTCGGCCCGGCCACCCCCGACACCGCGCCGCCCATGGGCAGCAACGCCGAGGCGACCGCACGGGGCTGGCCGGTAAAGCCCCATTCGTCCCGGCGCAGGTCGGTGTAGTACGACATCAGCGGTCGTAACGCCAGGTAAGCCGGCCGTTTGGTGGTCGACAGCGCTCCCACCCCGATGTTCACCTCGCCGTTGCCCAGCGGGAAGATCCAGCCGTAGCCGGGCAGCACCGCTCCGTCTGGCGAGCGCAGTTCCAGATGGGAGGTCAGCCACGGATCCTCGCTGCGGGCAGTGGTCAGGTATCCCCGTGCGGCGACGCCGTAGACGGTCTCCTGATGCCAGCGGCGGCCCAGCTTGCGCCCCAGGGACGACCGTGCGCCGTCGGCGACGATCAATTGTCGGCAGGCCACCTCGGTCCGATCGGCCAGCGTCAGCGATACCACTCGCCTTGACGAGTCATGATGGGCCGCGACGGCTTTTGTGCCGAGCAGCATGCGGGCCCCGGACTCCTCGGCGACCTTGCGGATCCGATCGTCGAGTTCGAGCCGGGCCACCGCGCTGCTGTACGCCGGAAAAGACGGGCCAGGCCAGCCGATTTCCACCTCGCCGCCGAATCCGCTCATGCGCAGACCCCGGTGCTGAATACGGCCGGCCAGCCATTCGCCGAGGCCCAGCTGCTGTAGCTCGGCGATCGCGCGCGGGGTCAGCCCGTCGCCGCAGGCCTTGTCGCGGGGGAAACCGGCGGAGTCGATGACAAGTACATCCCGGCCCGCTCGGGCGGCCCAGGCGGCCGCCGCCGACCCGGCCGGTCCGGCGCCCACGACCACCAGGTCGGCGCCAAGGGCTCTGGGAACTCTGGTTTCCACGCTCCCCAGTATGTTGGTCGGATGAGAACCTCGGCGACGGTGGTGGCGGGCGTTGACGTCGGCGATGCTGAATTCGCCACGACGGTGCGAGATGGTGTCGCCAGCATCGAGCGGCTGATGGACGCTGAGTTGCGCGGTGCCGACGAGGTGATGACCGATTCGCTGCTACACCTGTTCCTGGCCGGTGGTAAGCGGTTCCGTCCACTGTTTACCGTCTTGTCGGCCCAGGTCGGGCCGAACCCGGGTGCCGACGAAGTCGTGATCGCCGGAGCCGTCATCGAGATGATTCATCTCGCGACGCTCTACCACGACGACGTGATGGACGAGGCGCAAGTACGTCGCGGAGCGCCCAGCGCCAATGCGCGCTGGGGCAACAACGTCGCCATCCTGGCCGGTGACTATCTGCTGGCGACGGCGTCGCGGTTGGTGTCGCGGCTGGGGCCGGATGCCGTGCGGATCGTTGCCGACACGTTCGCCCAGCTGGTGACCGGTCAGATGCGTGAGACCCGGGGTGCGCCCGAGGGCGTGGACATGATCGAGCAATACCTGAAGGTGGTTCACGAAAAGACCGGCTGCCTGATCGGGGCCGCCGGCCGGTTCGGTGGCATGTTTTCTGGCGCCGACGGCGAACAAGTGGAGCGACTGAACCGTCTCGGCGGCATCGTCGGCACCGCGTTCCAGATCGCCGACGACATCATCGACATCGACAGCGATACCGAACAGTCGGGGAAGCTACCGGGCACCGACCTGCGTGAGGGGGTGCGCACGCTGCCCATGCTCTACGCCCTGCGCCAGACCGGCTCCGACGGCGCCCGGCTGCGCACATTGCTGGCGGGCCCGATCCGCGACGATGCCGAGGTGTTCGAGGCTCTCGCGCTGTTGCGGGCGTCGCCGGGTATGGACCAGGCCAAAGAGGTCCTGGGGCAATATGCCGCTCGGGCACGTCACGAGTTGGATCTGCTGCCCGACGTCCCGGGCCGCCAGGCGCTGGCCGCGTTGGTCGACTACACGGTCAACCGGCACGGGTAGAGGGCGGCGTTTCGGAACCCCGAGGGCCGTTTCGGGCGTTAAATCAGCTGTAATAACCAAGTTGCCGTGTTCGTGGGAGGACACACACCTATGACCTGGCATCCGCATGCCAACAGGCTGAAGACTTTCCTGCTGCTGGTCGGCATGTCCGCCATGATCGTGTTCTTTGGTGCGCTGTTCGGCAGGACGGCCCTGATCCTGGCGGTGCTGTTCGCCGTCGGGATGAACGTCTATGTCTACTTCAACAGCGACAAGCTGGCCCTGCGGGCCATGCATGCGCAGCCGGTTTCGGAGCTGCAGGCTCCGGCGATGTACCGGATAGTGCGTGAGCTGGCCACCAGCGCCCACCAGCCGATGCCGCGGCTATACATCAGTGACACCGCCGCACCCAACGCCTTCGCCACCGGCCGCAACCCGCGCAACGCCGCGGTGTGCTGCACCACGGGCATCCTGGCGCTGCTCAACGAGCGGGAATTGCGTGCCGTGCTGGGCCACGAGCTGTCACACGTCTACAACCGCGACATCCTGATTTCCTGTATCGCCGGAGCGCTCGCGTCGGTGATCACCGCGCTGGCCAACATGGCCATGTGGGCCGGCATGTTCGGTGGTAACCGAGACGGCCAGAACCCGTTCGCCCTGCTGCTGGTTTCGTTGCTGGGCCCGATCGCGGCGACGGTGGTGCGGATGGCGGTGTCGCGTTCGCGCGAATATCAGGCCGACGAATCGGGTGCGGTCTTGACCGGTGACCCGTTGGCGTTGGCGTCGGCACTGCGCAAGATCTCCGGTGGCGTGCAACTGGCTCCATTGCCGCCCGAGCCGCAGCTGGCCAGCCAGGCGCACTTGATGATCGCCAATCCGTTCCGTGCCGGGGAGCGGATCGGATCGCTGTTCTCGACGCACCCGCCGATCGAGGACCGGATCCGGCGTTTGGAGCAAATGGCCCGCGGATAGTGGTCTTCGGCCGGACGGCCGTCAGGCGGCGGCTTCGGACTTTTCGTCGTGGACCAACTGCGTGCCATCGTTAGCGAAATGACCCCTGCGCAGGGCGCCATCGATGCGAACCTTCCCGCCGGTGGCGTGATGGCGCCGCTGCCAGTCGGTGATCGCCTGGTGCGCGGCGTGGTCGAGGTAGTTGACCGCGATATGAAGAGTGACCGTCGCGCTGCCAGGCACCGAGGCCAGCACCCGGGTCAGTCGGGGTAAGGACAGGAAGGTGCAGGCGCCCTCGACGACCACCCGCCATTCGCCGTCGATTTGGTGCGCTTCGACCTTGGCGCGCAGCACTCGCCATCCCGTCATCGCGATGGCCAGGGCCAGCCCGATCATCACGCCGTGCAGCAGATTCAGGAAGACCACTGCGACAATCGTCACCAGGTAGATGGCGAAGTCGCCGGTCTTGACCGCGGTTTCGATGTGTGCGGGCTGCAGTAGCTGAATACCGATGACGATCAGCAGCCCCGCGAGCGCAGCGCTGGGGATTCGTTCGATCAAACCCGCAAAGGGGAGTGCGAACAGCAGGATCCAGAACCCATGCAAGATTGTCGACGCCCGAGTTTTGGCACCCGCCTTGATGTTTGCCGCGCTGCGGACGATGACACCGGCGATGGGGAGGCCGCCGATTGCCCCCGACACGACGTTGGATGCGCCCTGACCGATCAATTCACGGTTGAGTTCGGTGGTTGGGCCGCTGTGCATTCTGTCGGTTGCCACCGCTGTCAACAGGCTCTGGACGCTGGTGATGAGCGTGACGGTGATGATGCCGATCACGATGGCGCCCCAGTTTCCGTGTGGAATTGCGGGCAGCTGCAGTGCATCCACGACCGAGCCCTCGAGAGTGATGCGGGACACATGGAACGGAAACACCACCGAGACAACGGTTACCACCACGATGGCGACCAGCGGGCCGGGAACGGGAGCCACCTTGGCCGGAGCCCAGCGCCAAGCGACCATGATCGCGATGACCAGCAGCCCCAGGATCACTCCGGGCCGGTGCGCGCCGACAATCTGTGCGGGCAGCTCGACCACGTTGGCCCAGGCCGTGCTATGTGATTCGCCACCGAGCAACACGTGCGTCTGTTGCAGCGCGATGGTGATCCCGATACCGGCCAGCATGGCGTGCACCACCACTGGCGAGATCGCAAGGGCGGCTCGCGCGACGCGGCTGAATCCCAGTGCGATCTGCATCAGCCCGGCGACCGCCGTGATGAAACAAGTGATTCCCCATCCGAATTCGGCGATGAGGTCGGCGACCACGACTGTAAGGCCGGCGGCGGGCCCGCTGACCTGCAGCGGAGATCCCCCCAGTGCGCCACCGATGATCCCTCCCACCACGGCCGCGATCAACCCGGCGAGCACCGGAGCATCCGAGGCAATGGCGATGCCCAACGACAACGGCAGTGCTACCAGGAAAACAACCAGCGAGGCTGGCAAGTTGTGCCTGATGACTGATCGCACCCGGTCGGGGCGCGATATCTGCGATACCCGCGACAAACGCGATGTTGTTTGGGGTTCCGGGGTGCCCGGGTGCTGGGCGTGATCAAGACCTTGTTTATCGAGCTGTTCGATGTGTGGCATCGGCCGATCCCCTCGTTGGGCCTTAGCGGGGGATGTTGCGATATCCCGCCCCACGTGCTGTAACGGACTCGTAACGTGTTCGCGCACTAGCAAATACGAATGGCCGAACTCCGCCGAACTTCATTGTGTCAGTCTGCTACGCGTCCGATCATCCGAGGCTATTGAGCGGGCCAAGCGACGGCAACCTGGTTCGCCCGCTGCATAGCGAATACAAATGTTCAGCGTGACCGGGCGCCAAGTCCAAGTGTGATGCGAACCAGACCGGCCGGCGATGGTCCGGCGAATCCTTCGCTAAGCGGGAGTCTCAGTGCCTGCATTCTCGACCAAGTCGTCCATCGCCCGGCGAGCGCGGTGTCCGGTATGGACGCCACCGTGGATGTGAACCGACCCTCCAGTCGAAAGTTGTCGCTGCTGCCAGTCGGCAATCGCTTGATGCGCGGCATGATCGAGGTAGATGACCGACATTGTCACGGTAACCGTCTTGCCCGCGGGGATGGACGCGAGTACGTGGGTCAGCCGGGGCACGGACAGGAAGGTGCATGTCCCAGCGACGATCACGTGCCATTCGTCGCCCGAGGGCTCGGCGTGGATCCTGAACCACATCACCCGCCACGCGGTCAGCGCGATGGCCAAGGCGAGTCCGATCAGCACGCCCTGCATGAGATTGAGGAACACGACGCCGACGATGGTCACCACATAGACGGCCAGATCACCATTGCGCATGGCGGTTTCGATATGGGCAGGCTGCAGCAGCCTGATGCCGACGAAAACCAGCATGCCGGCAAGTGCGGCGGTGGGGATCTGTTGGATCAACCCCGGGAAGAACAGCGTGAAGACGAGGATCCACACACTGTGCATGACTGTCGAGGCGCGGCTCTTGGCGCCCGCCTGGACATTGGCCGAACTACGGACGATTGCGGCGGCGATGGGGAGACCACCGACCATACCGGATATTATGTTTGCCACACCTTGTCCGGCCAGTTCGCGGTTGAAGTTGGTGGGTGTGCCGGGGTGCAATCTGTCAATCGACACGGCTGCCAGCAGGCTCTCGATGCTGGCAATGAAAGGGACGGTGACCACGCTCATCGCGATGGCGCTCCACTTGCCATCGGGTAGGGCCGGCAGCTGCAACGCATCCAGGGGCGATCCCGTGAGCGTGATCCGGCTCAGGTCGAACGGGAACACCAACGAGATGACGGTTTCGGTCACGATGGCCACCAGCGGCCCCGGAACGGCAGCCACTTTGGCCGGGGCCCAGCGCCACGCGACCATGATGCCGATTACCAACACGCCCAGGAACACTCCCGGTTTATGCGCCTCGACGATTTGTTCCGGTAGCTCAACAACGTTTTCCCAGGATGTGGTGTGGGACTCCCCGCCCAGCAACACGTGCGTTTGCTGAAGTGCGATCGTGATTCCGATGCCGGCCAGCATCGCGTGTACGACGACAGGCGAGATCGCCAGTACCGCTCGCGCAATGCGGATGAGTCGGAAAGCGAGCTGCAGGACACCTGCGACGACCGTGATGAAACACGTTTCCCGCCAACCAAATTGGGCGACGAGGCCGACCGTGACCACCATCATCCCATTCGCGGGACCGCTGACCGCCAGTGGTGCTCCGCCTATGAGTCCAACCACGATCCCCCCGATCACCGCCGAGATCAGGCCGGAGAGCACCGGTGCGCCCGAAGCGATGGCGATTCCCACCGATAGCGGTAGCGCGATCAGAAAAACCACAATCGACGCGGGCACGTCGTACCGGAGGACCGAGCGCAGTTGCTGAGTTCGCGACACCGGCGCGCCGTCGTCTTGGGCTTGCTTGCCAAGTCGTTTGATGGACGGCATCAATCATTCCCTCGTCGGTCAGTGCGGGGGGACGGTTGGACAGTCAGCTCCGCGTCATCCGGGTCACCCACCCGTAGGGCCTCCGACGAAACGGGAGCGTCGTTAGTTGGCACTGCTTTCGTATCGGCAGTATGCAAGCGGCCAAACCAGGGTCAACCTCACATGCGGCGCGCATACCAAACGCAGATCTCCCAGCGCGCCGGCTAGCCGGCTGTGCGGAAACCCCAACCGGGCTAGGTCCTGTCTGCTAATTGCGGACGCGGTGGTAGGTGATGATGGCGGCCAGGGTGACACCGCCGAGGTAGGTCAGGGCGTATTTGTCGTAGCGGGTGGCGACCGCGCGCCAGTGTTTGAGCCGGTTGAAGCTTCGCTCGACGGTGTTGCGGTGCTTGTAGATTCGGCCTGAGAACCCCGGAGGCCGTCCTCTGTTGCGGCCTTTGGCTTTGCGGCGGGTGATCTGGTCGCTGCGCTCGGGGATGGTATGGGCGATCTTGAGCCGGCGCAGCTGTGCCCGCGTCGAGTCATGGGAGTACGCCTTGTCCGCCAGCAGGCGAAACGGGGCGTATGAGTTGCTGCACCGGGCGGCCAGCAATGGCCAAAGCATCGGATTATCACCGGCTTGACCGGCCGACAGTGCCAGGGTGACCGGACTGCACAGCTGGTCGGTCAAGGCGTGGATCTTGGTAGTCAGCCCGCCGCGGGAACGCCCAATGGCGTGGTCATCGGGCTCATCGAGATATTTCTTGTAATTCGACAGATCCCCCTGTGCGGCGCCCGGGGCGCTCCGGCTGCGTGTTGGTGGGCGCGCACACTGGTCGAATCGACCGACAACAGTGCGCCCAGGTCGGCGTCCTCGGCGTCGAGGTCAGAGGCGATCGCCGCGAAGATCCGCGCGTAGATGCCATCGACCGACCAGCGTAGATGCCTCTCGGCCACCGATTGCCAGGGACCGAAGTGCTCGGGCAGGTCACACCACGGAGATCCCGTACGGTCACGCCAGATAATGCCCTCCAGAGTACGTCGATGATCGTTCCACGGCCGGCCACGCCGCCGCCCCGCAGGCAACACCGCCACGATCAGCGACCACAAATCATCAGAAATCGCATGCGTCCGCATCACCCAAACAGCATCAGCCAAAACACCATTCACATTAAGCAGACACGCCCTAGAACCCGGCCCCGTACACCTCATGTCCGGGTACTTCGGCGGCCAGCCCGTGGTAGGCCTGTTCGACGGTCGATCCGTGATTGATCACGGCGTCGACCTCGCGGGCGATCGGCATGGGCAGCCCGAACTCATTGGCGAATTCCATGATGACGCTGGCCGCCTTGACCCCCTCGGCGACCTGGTTCATCGAGGCGATGATCTCATCGATCGGTTTGCCGGCGCCCAATTGTTCACCAACGTGGTGGTTGCGGCTGCGCTGGCTGGTGCAGGTGACGATGAGGTCGCCCAGGCCGGCCAGTCCGGGGAAGGTTTCGGTGTCACCGCCCATCGCCACACCGAGCTTGGTCATCTCGCGCAGTGAGCGGGCGATGACCAGGGCGCGGGTGTTCTCGCCGATGCCCAGCGAGTAGCCCATGCCGACGGCGATGGCGAACACGTTCTTGAGCGCACCCGCCATCTCGACTCCGATGACGTCATCGGTGGTGTAGACGCGGAACCGTCGGGTGCGAAACAGCGCGGACAGTTGGGTGGCCAGATGCTGGTCGGGCATGGCCAGCACCGCGGCGGCCGCGTACCCTTCGGCCACCTCGCGTGCGATGTTCGGCCCGGCCAGGATGCCTGCCGGATGGCCGGGCAAGATCTCCTCGATAATCTGCGACATCCGCTTGTTGGTGCCCTGTTCGAGCCCTTTGACCAGCGATACCACCGGCACCCACGGGCGCAATTCCTTGCTCAGCTCGGTCAGTACACCCCGGAAGCCGTGCGAGGGCACGCCCATGACGACGACGTCGGCACAGTTGGCGGCCTCGGAGAAGTCGGTGGTCGCGCGCAGCGTTTCGCTGAGCACGACGTCGTTTCCGAGGTAGCGGCTGTTGCGGTGGTTGTCGTTGATGTCCTTTGCGGTCGCTTCCGAACGCACCCATTGCAGCGTCGGCCCCCGCCGTGCGCAGATCGATGCAACCGTGGTTCCCCAGGAACCGCCACCGAGGACAACGACGTTGGGTTCGCGCGTAGCAGGTGCCATGGCACCCAGCGTATTGCCGAGGCTCGACATTGAGAAGCAGCCAGTGTCAGGTCGCCAAAGTCGAAACCAATGACCACCCAGCATGGGACTTCGGTCCCTACCGTCTGACACCGTCGAGGCCCGATGGTGGAGATCAAAGGATGCCTACCAGGAGGAGTCATGGTCAGCCGCGCGCGCCCGGCAAGGTTTGGGTCCGGGCCTGTTGGCGGCCGGATATTTGCGCTGCTGGCGGTGACCGCGCTGCTCGTGGCCGGCTCGCCGGGCAGCGCGTACGCCGATGACGGTCGGCCACAGGCCAACCCGGAGGAAAGGGCCGCGGCGCTGATCCGGCCGGCGGTCATGTACATCGTGATCGGAGCCTATGGCTGGGTGCGGCTGCCCACCGCCAGCGGCTCTCCCACTACGGCGACAACCCGACCAAGCCGTTCACCGCGGGCTGGGGTTGCACCGCGTTCGCCGTGAACCCCGACGGCTGGCTGGCGACCGCCGGGCACTGCGTTGATCCGCAAAGTGCCAGGGACCTGATTTTCGAGCACGCGGCGAGCGACTACGTGAGGCAATTCCCGGACTCGCCCGAGGCGCTGAATCCGGTTGGCGCGGTGCAGTGGCTTCGCAAGAACGCCAGGGTCGAGGGTGAAACCGCCGAGCAGGGGCCAGAAGTCAGCATCACGGTGCTGTACGGAAGCGGGGCAAAGGTGGCCGCGACGATGAACGCCGACGTCGTGGACTTCCGGCCGATCGACAAGGGTGACGTTGCGCTGCTGCGGGTGGACCGGCGCAACATGCCCTCCTCGGAGCTGACCACCGACGCCGACGTCAGCATCGGCACCCGGATTCTGGCGGTGGGATATCCGAAGAGCACCCAGGACATCACCGATCCCTCGCTTGACCCCACCTACAAGAGCGGCACGGTCAGCAAGAAATCACTTCGCCAGACCATTCCCGAATACGAGATCGATGCGCCGATCTCGGACGGCATGAGCGGCGGGCCGACCATCGAACTCAACGGCAAGGTGATCGGGCTGAACAGCTTCCGCCCGGCCAGCGAATCGCAGCCGTTCAACTTTGTCGCGCCGGTGGCCGGGCTGGCCGCATTGCTGGCCGCCAAGGGGGTCGTCCCCACCCTGGGCCCGGCCGATCTGTCCTATCGAAAGGGGCTCGACCTGTACTACTCGGGCCACTACACCGCGGCGATCAAAGAATTCGACACGGCGTTGTCGCTGTCACCGGATTTTCCCGGGTTGGTCGACCTGCGCACCAGCGCTGTCAACCTGCGTCAGCAGTACGGCGACGTTTCGGTGCTACGTGGCTCGAATCTGATGTGGTACATCGGCCTCGTCGTGGTGCTGGCGGTCGGCGGTGGCGTGACTTTCACGGTGTTGAGAAGTCGCCGGCAGCGCTCGGCGGTCTCTCCGGTGCCCGACTTTCAGCCGATCCCGCATGGGTGGTCACCGGTTGGCGGCGGTACCGAAGTCGCCGGTGAGCACGCGGCCGATGCCGGGGCTCCCGCCGAGCATCTGACGGCCGGTGAACCCCACTTCTGTGCGAACTGCGGGGCGCAGCATCATCGCACCGAAAAGTTCTGCCCCAACTGCGGTGAGCCGATCGTCATTGACGCATCCGCGCACGGAAAGCACGAGAAGCCCTGACGTCGCCGCGACTATCGGCTACCGGCGTTCAGCCCGCCAGGGGCGCGCGGTCGGCGGCGCGGCCGAACACCATGGCCTCGTCGATGCGGTCGAACCGGTAGTCGATGGCGTCGGCGAAATAGTTTTGCCGCACGTTCCAGGGCCGCTTGGTCCCCGATTTGGGCAGCGCGTGCAGCGACCGCAACACATAGCCGGCCTGAATGTCCCAGGACGGTTTTTCCGGCATCGCCTCGTTGCCGCGGTCCGGGTAGGCGTGCGTATAGCCGTTGGCGGCCATGTGCGCCAGCAACTTCGCCGTGGCCCGCGCGGTCATGTCGGCGCGCAGCGTCCACGATGCGTTGGTGTAGCCCACACACCAGAACAGGTTGGGCACCCCTTCGAGCATGTGCGCTTTGTAGACGAACCGGTCACAGGGGTTGATCTCGGTGGCGTCCAGACTGATCTGCACCCCGCCAAGTGCCTGCAACTGCAGGCCGGTGGCGGTGACGATGATGTCGGCATCAAGATGTCGGCCGGACTCGAGTGCGATGCCGGTGGCGTCGAAATGGTCGATGTGGTCGGTGACCACTTCGGCGCGCCCGCCGGCCACGGCGTTGTGCAGATCGGCATCGGGGATCAGGCACAGGCGCTGATCCCACGGGTTGTAGTTCGGCTTGAAGTGGGTGTCGACGTCATAGCCGGCGGGCAGGTTCTTGATCGCAATGCGCCGCAGCAGCCATTTGATGAAGCCCGGAAGCTTGCGGGCCAAGAACCAGAGCACCGCTTCCAGCAAGGCGTTGTATGTTCGGATCGTCAAATGAGAGGCCTTGCGGGGTAATATTTTACGCGCGATGGCAGCGAATTTGCTGTACCTGGAAGACGAGATGAGGTAGGTCGGTGAGCGCTGCAGCATGGTCACCTTGGCGGCCTGCTCCGCCATTGACGGGATCAGCGTGACCGCGGTAGCGCCGCTGCCGATCACCACGACCTTCTTGCCGGTGTAATCTAGGCCGGCCGGCCAGTGCTGTGGGTGCACCACGGTGCCGGTGAACCCCTCGATGCCGGGGAAATCGGGCGTGTAGCCCTGGTCGTAGTTGTAGTAGCCGCTGGCGAAGAACACGAACCGGCTGCGGCATTGCCTCTGCACGCCGTCCTGCTCGAAGCTGACCGTCCAGCTGTCGGTACCCGAATCCCAGTCGGCCGCCCGGACATAGCTGTTGAACTGGATATGGCCGTCGATGCCGTACTTGTGAGCGGTGTTGGCCAGGTACTCCCGGATGTGCTCGCCGTCGGCCACGCCTTCCCTGCGGGTCCATGTTTCGAACGGAAAGCTCAACGTGAAGATGCTGCTGTCGGAGCGCACGCCCGGATAGCGAAACAGGTCCCAGGTGCCGCCGATTCGCTCACGGCGTTCCAGGATGGTGTAGGTCAGTCCGGGGTTGCTCTCGAGCAGCCGGTAGGCCGCTCCGAGGCCGGAGATGCCGGCGCCGACGATGACGACGTCGAGCAAGCTCCGCTCGACCGGATTGCGTTGGGCTTCTTGGGGGGTCACGCTCATCGTGGACCTCGCTTGTTTCTGGGATGCGTCATCAGAGTAGACACCCACCGGTTGGTCGAGCCAGGGCAGTTCGGCACTAGTGCTGCGGCGGTTGTTGGACGGTGAAACCGGCGCCGAGCGTGGCATCCGGCCAGGGCGCCGCGGTTTGACGCATTGCGCAACCAGACTTGACAGAAACGTTTAGATCGGGAAACAATGCGAAACCATGATGACCACTCTTGCCATGGAACTGCCGGCCGTTGACAACATCCTTGACTGCCGCTTCACCGACGACATGATCGAGGCCGCCGCGGGAATGAACGGCCTGGGACCTTGTGTGGATCAAGCTTTGACCGCTCCCTGCCTGGGTTTTGAACGCCTCTCCTGAGCTGTCGGGCGCCTTGGCTGCGATCGCCTGAATATTGTTGAGGGCCTTGATGAATGGCCCGTCGCAATGCTGGTTGCCGGTGTCTATTCCCAGAGCGGCACATTGGGCAGGGCCGCGTCGATGCGACGTAGGGTGGTATAGCCTATGCCGGCGATTCCGCGAAACAGTCCCGGGTTGAATGCTTGGTCGCCGCTGTTCCATCGATAGTCGCCGCGTTGGGTCGCCGCGGACACGATGTCGCTCAGGTATCGTGCCGCAAGACCCCGAAGATCGCGTTGGTCCAAGGTCGTCGCGGCTTCACTGAGTAATTCGACGCTGCCTAGAGCGCCACCACAGAGCGTGTCCAATTGTTGCTCAGCTCAGCTTTGGCGGACCGAAGTCACGGCGTTGGCGATATCGGTCGACAGCGGCTGCGCCCAGCCGAGTCGTGCCAAGCCGATGCGCCCCAGGCCGATTCCGGGTGCGCCGTGGCACCACTGCGAGGGCCAGCCTTTCCTTCCGCCCACATCCAGTGCGGGCCAGCTGCCGCGCTGTGGGTCGTAGCTGGCGTTTTCAAATGCCAGGCATTCCGCTGCGTATCGGGCGAACTCCTCGTGACCGGTCGTTGTGGCCAATGACGCCAGGGCGTACGCGTAGCCCGCTGCACCGTGCGCCATGCCGTTCAGATCGCAAGAGCCGGGTACCTGTCGCTGCCAGGTGCGCCTTCTTTGTGAGCCGACGCGGGGTTGGCGCAACAGGTGCTCGCCACACCTGATCGCACGCGCGAGCACGTCCCCGGATCCGGTGTCTCGATAGACTCGGAGCAGCCCAAGGATCGCGCCGGCGCTACCCCCGACGACGTCGAGTTGCCGGTCGGTCTCGATCAGATCGTCGGTGATCAGCAGCGCCGCCGTGTGCGCATGGGCGAGCAATTCGTCGTCCTCGAGGCACTCCGCCATGACCGCCAATGCGTAGGCGATCGACCCCAAACCGGAGCCGCCGCTGATCCCCAGCGAGCGGGCCACACGTGGCGCGTTGCGGCCGGTCAGTTCGGTGCGCACGTGAGCGACCCCGGCCCGGGCCAGCTCGGCTGACCGCTCGCAGCCCGAGCTGGCCGCGTGTGCGGCCAAGAAGAGACCGATGCCGGACACGCCGTTGTACAGGCCGGCGCCCAGGCAGACGAGCTGGGCAGCCTCCGAATCGCCGGACCAGTCCAACCCGATCCAGGCTGCGCCCGCATCTCGGCGAATCGCATGAAGCGCCAATTCCCCGGCGATTCTGTCGGCCTCGGCGGAAAAGCCATCTTCGGCAGGTGGCCCGGCGCCACGGTCGGGCCCGGACGGCTGGTGTTCTGGTCCCGCCGTGCCCGGTGACCGCGCTTGTCCCGCATAGGTTTCCGTATTGTGCCGGATGACCGTGACTTGCCAGTCGATCTGTCGATCGTCGAGGTTGTGAATCCGCGCAGACGCGCGTTCCAGGCCTGACACCCCCTCGGAGGGGAACGAGACTCCAGCAAAATCATGCGCTTCGATGCCGTCGCTGGCCATCACAAAATTGGGGACGTTCAACGACAACAGTGCCGATCTCTCCGCCTGTAGGAGCGGCCAATGTGGATCGCTGTCTTGGTTCCAATCAGCCAGTCTGGCGACGAAGTCCGCTTGCGCCGACCAGACAACACCATCATGCATGGTGCGATGATCGGTGAGCTGCTGCAGCAACATGGTGTAGAACGTGGTCGGACGCGGCACCTTGCGCACCGGCAAGCCGGCAAACTCCTGGAACAAACCGCCGGCCCCGGCATCGGCGCGTTGTCGAACCAGGAAATTGGCGTAGGCCACGAAACCGGCAATGAAGGCGTCGACGTAGTCGCTGAACTTGGCGTAGTGCCCGTTGACGTGGGGTAAGTTCGGCATGCTCGTGGCGGGCTGTGCCGATTTGTTCGGCCGCATCGCGTCAGTGTTGACGTGATCCCATCGGATCGTCGGCGTGGTGTTTTTATTCGCGATCAACCCACCGACCGCGGAACGCCCGTTGGCGCCGGAGCGCCGATAGGACGGGATCAAGCCCACCGCCATCACCGAATCGGCGATGAGGTTGCATGCGGCTTGGTGGGCGCGGCTTTCCCGGTCACGGTCGTCGGGGTCCTTCGTGCTCGCCTGCAGGATCGTCTCGATGTCCAGCGGCATCGGGTAGTCGCCGTGTGCGATGAAGTTTTCGTGGTGCATGTCGGTGGCGGCCAGGCAGTGCAGCAGTGCCAGCCATGCTCCGGCGCGCCGGAAGTACAACTCGAGGCCTTCTTCGTCTGGGCACGATGCATGCTCGATGAACTCGCACCAGCCTTAGCCTTCGCGTCCGATCGTGCGGACCGCACGCAACGCCAGCGGGGGAGCGGCCCGGTTGAGCCTGCCGACCAGGGCGTGCAGGGCGCCATCCACCCGCAAGTCCTTCGGCTTGTAGACCACCCGCGCGCCGTTCTCGAACACGACGATCCGTACCGAGCGGCCGCCATTGTGGGGATCGGAGAGCCCGCCGTCGATTCCGGCCACCTCGGTTTCGGGGGCGCCCGCGAGCAGGTCAGCGCGGATGGACGGCAGATCGGCGGCCAGGCGTTCGATCAGCTCGCGCGTGGTGTCAATCCATTGGCGGGTGATCGTGGCGATCAGCCGCCACAGCACCGGTTTGGCTTCCAGCAGCCGCGCAAGGCCCGCTGCTTTCATCTCGGCGACAAACCGCTGATAGAGCGCGACTCCCGAGTCCGGTCTTGGCTGCGCGTGAGCATCGTCTGGGGTCGCGAGCTCGCGCACCGAGTCAAAGAGCGCATAGAGCGCCGGCGCGCACAGGTCGGACAGTTGTTGCAACAACGATCGCCGAATGCCTGCGCGTGCAGAATCGCTCAGTTGGGCCGTGGCGGCGGCGTCCGTGGTCGACCAGAGTCGGGCCTGCGCCTCGTCGACCAGCGGCAACAGCAGGGTGTCGAATTGGCAGGGGGTCGTGGACTCGTGCGAACCGGTTGTGGTGGCTTGGCCGGGGGAGTCGCACAACGACGCGCGGGACCACATTGCGTCATCCACCCACGCCGGCAGCGGCAAGGACCGAGTGTGCCGGGCATTGGCGAAACGTGCCAGCACGCTTGCGAAGTCCCAACCGTCGCGAGCCAATCGCGACTCGAACTGCGCCCAGTCACCGCTTGTGCTGGAACGACACCACGCGGCGAGGCGGCGCGCGGCGGCATCGGTGTCTGCCTTCCGGCCGGGCAGCGTCTCGAAACGCGTAGACAACAGTTCATCGATCGTCGCGGCATGGACAACCAGCCACTCGCGCAGCGCGTGGCGATCATGTCGCGCGGCTACCGAGCCGTCGACCCACTCATCCCCGACACCGTCACCCATCACCCATCTGTCCAACCATCGGACCCGCGCCCCGCATTCGCAGTACCCAAGCTACGACTTCGCTGCCCGTGGTAATGCCGAATCGCGCAACCTGTTGCGGGCGAGCCGTTTTCGCGGGGTGGCTAAGGGTTGAGATGCGGTGATGAAGCTATCTGAGCGTCCTTGCGAACCGAAAGGCGTCCTGCGGCTCCGCGCCGAGGTTGGGGAACACGCAGTAACGCTCTAGCCGGTCCTGCATGGACAAACCGTTGCGCTCCAGCGCTCGTGCCGCTCCGATGTTGTCAACGTGGCATGCGGCCCACACGCGATGCACGCTCGGATCCCGCTGTGCCTGTTCGATGAGCAAGCCCAGCACCTCGGACGTGACATGTTGCCCCCACCAGCGGCGGCCGAGGGAGATGCCCAGCTGAACCTCGGGGCCCTCCGGCCGGATCCAGGTGCAGAACCTGACCGGATCGCCGGTGCTGCGCCAGTTGATGATCCAACCGCGATTGTTGTCGTCCATGCACAGCTCGGTGATGAAGTGCCTGGTCTGCTCGACGTCGGAATGCGTGTTGCACGAAAGGTAGCGCATCACTTCGTCATCCGAGGTGACCTCGAAGAACACGACATCGGCGTCGGTGGGCCGCAAGGGGCGCAGGATCAGCCGCGGGCCGGTGAGGATTTCATCGTCGGCAGTCGTCATAGGGGCCCCCTAATGCGGACCTTCATAGCCTACGTGGCCAGCCAGTCAGCACTTCTACGACCCGGACGACCATGACCGCTTCGGGCGCCCGCAGGGAGTTCTATCGGTAGTTGACGAACTGCAGCGCAACGTCCAGGTCGGCCTGCTTGAGCATGGCGATGACGGTCTGTAGGTCGTCGCGCTTCTTGCTGGTGACGCGAATCTCCTCGCCCTGGATCTGGGTCTTGACGCCCTTGGGGCCCTCGTCGCGGACGAGCTTGGTGATCTTCTTGGCGTCGTCACCGCTGATGCCCTGCTTGATGGCGCCGGTGACCTTGTAGGTCTTGCCGGATGCCTGGGGCTCGCCGGCGTCAAAGGCCTTCATCGAGATGTCGCGGCGGATGAGCTTTTCCTTGAAGACGTCCACCGCGGCCTTGACCCGCTCCTCGGTGGACGAGGTCAGTTCCACGGCTTCGTCGCCCTTCCACGCGATCTTGGTGTCGGTGCCGCGGAAGTCGAATCGCGTGGCCAGCTCCTTGGCGGCCTGGTTGAGCGCGTTGTCGACTTCCTGGTGGTCGACCTTGCTGACGATGTCGAACGATGAGTCGGCCATGCGATAAGTCCCTTCTTTGGAGAGCCGTTTGTGCTCTGTCTACCCGGTCGTTGTACCCTGCTATGCGGCAGGTTGCCCGAGCGGCCAATGGGAGCGGACTGTAAATCCGTCGGCTTACGCCTACACAGGTTCGAATCCTGTACCTGCCACCAACTTGAGCACTGCGCGCGTGCCCGCTGCCCCCGGTGGATGTTATTGGGCCCGTTCGCGCACCACGCGCGCGATGTCGACATCGCGCACCATCCGCATGGCGGGTAGCTGCGAAATCGCGGCGGCGGCGAGCACGGCGACCGCCGCCAGCGCCAACGTCGACCACCCGAGGGCCAGCTGCATGTTGAACAGATCACTGTTGAAGGACTGCAGGAACAGCCACGCCGCCCCCGCGCCCGCGGCCAGCCCGAAGGGAAGTGCTGCCGCGGTGGCAAGCAGGTTCTCCAGGGTCAGCGTCGCGGTGAGCCGCGGTGTTGACACGCCGGCCGCGCGTAGGGTGGCCAACTCCGTGGTGCGTTCGGCCATGTTCACCGTCATCGTTACGTAGATCACCACGAAGGCCAGTGCCCCGCCCAGCGCCAGCATGACCCCGACGAACGCCCAGAACAACCCGAGGTAGCGGTTGACCGTGTTCTCGAGTGCGTGGGTGTCGGTGTAGGCGAGCACACCGGGCAGCGACGTGATGTCCGCGCGCAACCCGGCGCGGTCGACATCGGCGCCGAAGCGCAACAGGTACCCGTTGACCTCGCTGCCGGTGATCGCGGCAACCGTCGAGTTGGTGGCATAGAGCACCGTTCCCAGCGGTTCGTCGACCAGGCCGGCCAACTTGGCATGCTGTGGCGATCCCCCCGCGGGGATGACGATCAGATCGGAGCCGACCCGCACGTCGAGTTTGTCGGCCAGTTCTGCCCCGGCCAGCACACCGTTTTCGGACAGGGCCAACGTGCGCCCGTCGGTGCCCCGGAATCCGTGCATGGAGCTGTGTGGCACGAAACCGGTCAGCGTCGTCGCATAGGTGCGGCCGCCGGCGCGTACGGTCACCGCGACGGTGGTGCTGGGCTCGACCGCCGACACCCCGGGTAGGGCCGCCAATTGGCTCGCCAAGCCGCCGGGGTCCGCCGCGCTGGGCGCAACGAGCACCGAAGCGTCCTGCCGCTGCACCTCACCGAACTGGACGTCGAGCATGGCGCGCATGCTGGTCATCATCCCGACCGAGGCCAACACCAGGATCAACGCCAGCACCCCGCCCACCATGGTCGCGACGGTGCGCCCGCGGCTGCGGGTCAACGACCGCACGGCGAGTTGGATCACCGCGGGCAGCCGCCACCGCGCGGTCAGCCGGGTGAGTGGCCCCATCGCGGTGGCGAGCACTCGTTGGCCGCGCATGGCGTCAGCCGGCGCGGTGCGCGCCGCGGTGATGGCCGGCACCAGCACGGCGACCAGGCCGGTTGCCAGGCCGAGGGCGAAGCCCAGGACCGCGGTGGACACGTGGTGTCGGACCACCGTGTCGGGGACCCCGATGGCCGCGGTGCACAGGCCGGTGACCAGCGAGGTGACGCCCGCACCGAGAACGACGCCGAGCAGCGCGCCCATGGTGGCCACCGCGACGCCGTATCCCAGGTAGTGCCGGATGACCGTGGCCGGCCGGGCCCCCATGGCCAGCATCGCGCCCATGATGCGCCGCTCGGCCTGCACGACCCTGGTGACGACGACGTACTCGGCGATCGCGGCGGCGGTCAGGAAGAGCACCGGGAATCCCACCGCGAGTTCGGAGAAGCCATTGAGGTCTTCGTGCAGCGCCGCGTTGGAAGGTTGCTCGTGACGGGTCTGCACGTCCAAGGCGCCGCGGGACAGCAGTAGCCCGGCCACCCGGTCCCGATCGGCCGTGGTCGCGCCGGCGGCCATCTGGACCAGGGTCTGATTGGGCCCTGGCTGCCCGGTGAGCTGTGCGGCGAGCCGCGGTGGCGAGAACAGTACGGCGAAGGAATGTGGGTCGGGCAGGATGTCTTGACGACTACGCGCCGGCCACAAGTACTCGGGCGAGCGGGCCACCCCGGTGATCTCGACGGTGCGCCAACCGGAGCCGTTGTAGACATCGACGCGATCGCCCGGGCTCAGGTGAAATGACTCGGCTGCGTGTTTTTCGATCGCGACCTGTGCGGGGGCACCGGGATCGGGCGCGCGTCCGTCGACGATCTCCACGTCGTCGACCCCGTGGCCGCCGCCGGTCAACCCGACCACCCGACCGATCAGCTTGGTGCTGTCGATGTTCACCGGGCGGTCCCGCACCACGCGGGTCGCGACGTTCTCGACGCCGGCGAGCTCCCGCGCGGTGGAGGCCAGCTGGGTGGGGTCGTCTCCGTAGGCGGTGAGGTCGGCGAAATGCAGCCGGTCATAGGTGCGGTTGTAGGACGCCGTGAGGTTGCGGAACGAGTCATAACTGGCGATGAAGAGCAGCACCCCGAGCATCACGATGACCGCGATGGCCACCGATTGAGCGGGGCGCCGCTGCAGATCACGGACGGTCTTGCGGAGCAGGGTCCAGTTCGGCCGGGCTCGGGGCGGTTCGGTTGGCACCTCAGTCACCACCGCACGCTGCTTGCCTCGGCCGGTGCTGAGTTGCGACGCTGCTCGACGATCGCTCCGTCGCGCATCTCAATGATGCGGTCAGCGACATCGGCGGCCGCCCGGTTGTGGGTCACCATGATGACGCCTAGACCCGACCTGTTGGTCTGCTGCAGCAGTTCGAGCACGCGTCGGCCGGTGGCCACGTCGAGAGCCCCCATCGGCTTGTCGGCCAGCAGCAGGTCCGGGTCGGTGATCAGCGCACGCGCGATGGCCACCCGCTGTTGCTGGCCGCCGGAGAGCTGGCCGGGAAAACTGCCGGCCCGATCGGCCAGCCCGACCGCATCCAGCAATTCGGTCGCGCGGCGCCGATCACCTCGGCCGGTCAGCTCGACGATCACTTCGACGTTTTCCTTGGCGGTCAGCGTCGGGATCAGATTGAAGAACTGGAAGATGAACCCCACGTGGTCGCGGCGGAACTTGCTCAGTGCGCGCGGCCGGCACCCCGAAATATCTTGTCCAGCAACGCTAATAGAACCACTGTTGGCCTCCTCGATGCCGCCGATGACGTTGAGCAGGGTGGTCTTGCCCGACCCGCTTTCCCCGACTATCGCCACCAGTTCACCGGGTTCGATGTCCAGGTCGATGCCGCGCAGCGCGTGTACCGACGCTGCTGCGGTTCCGAAGGTCTTGTCGACGCCGTGCAGAGAAACCCCACCGCGCGGTGAGGTAGGCGCTTGCGCTCGTGTCATGGTGGCGTCCTCTCGTCGGTCTGGGCCGTCGGCAGTCCCGCCAGCCGGCGCAACGCCGGCCGGATGGCCAGGGTGCGCAATCGCGGGTCGATCACCCGATGCAGCACCAATCCGTCGATGGCCGCGAACATCAATGCCGCGGTCGCCTCGGGATCGATGGCGCCGCCCTGATCTGCGAGCCACTGACGCAGTGCGGATCGGTAGTCGCCGAGGATCTCCGCCAAGCCCATTCGCAGCCGCTCGTATCGTGTTGCTGCCAAGAGCATTTCGCCAAACACCAGGATCGCCGGGTTTTGGTTTCGATCATCGACGTCGTAGGACGAGACCGCGTCGATCAATCGGTCTATTCCCTGCGACGGTGAATCGCCGGCCAGTCCGTCCATCACCTGAGCGGCTTCCTCGCGCGCTGCCTGCAGTGCCGCATCGATCAGCAGGTCGTTCACCGATGCGAAATGATAGTGCACCAACCCCGGCGGAAGTCCGGCCCGTTCGGCCACCATCCGGGTGGTGGCCGCCCCCCAGCCTCGCTCGGCGATCACCGCTACCGCGGCGGCCATCAGCGCGGCCCGGGTTTGTGCACCTTGCTCGGCCGATGTTGGCATGCGACTACCTCAATTTGGACGATCACATTGGGCGTTTGACCAAATTGTACGCCGCGCGGAAGCGGGTCGCGAGGGTCAAAGTGGCTTGAACGTCGTTCGGCGCCGCTTCGGGCGCCGCCGAGTCAATGCATGCGAGCGCTGCCGCCGAGCCCGACTTCCAGCACGTTGCCGGTGATGACACCCGGGTCGGTGACCAGATAGACCACCCCGCGGCTGACGTCCTCCGGTTGCAGCCACGGTTGCGGGATGGGGTTGGCCTTCATCATGCGCCGCACCAGCTCGTCGGGAACTTCCTGATCATCTCCGATCCCGGCGGGCTGCACCATCGGTGTCTGCGTCGTGGTCGGACAGATGACGTTGGCCGTGATGCCTTCCTTGGCGACCTCGAGGGCGACGGACTTGATCAGGCCGATGATCCCCCACTTGGTGGCGTTGTAGGCCGCCAACTCCGGGATGCCCATTCGGCCGCCCATCGACGATGTCGCCACGATCCTGCCGAAGCGTTGTTGGCGCATCACCGGAATGGCCGCGCGCAGGGTGTGGAACACGCCGGTCAGGTTGGTGTCCATCAGCTGCTGCCAAACCTGGTCACTTACCTCTTCGAGGCGCCCGGTGCTGACGATGCCGGCATTGGCTAGCACGATATCGAGGCTGCCCAGCTCGCGCACCGTCCGCTCAACCGCGGTGTTCACCTGGGCCGGGTCGCGCACGTCGACCACCATCGGTAGGCAACGCCGGCCCAGCTGGCCGACGAGTTCGGCGGTGGCGAGCAGGTCTTCCTCGCTACCCAGGGGGTAGGTCAGCTCCGCCATCGGGCCCGGCGCGTCGGCGAGGGCGATATCGGCCCCCTGGCCCGCCAGTGCCAGCGCGTGTGCGCGGCCCTGCCCGCGGGCTCCGCCGGTGATCAAGGTGACACGTCCGTCCAAGGCACCCATAGCGGGTTAGGTTAGCAGCCTGGCGGGCCGGCGACGGCGGCCCAGGCCGACCAGTTGTGGCTGCGAAATATGCTGTGGGGGAGTCGATTTAGTGTCGCTGCGGCCGACATTTCCGGCGGGATCAGACTTCTGCGGTTGCCTCTTCGTCGGCATCGGCGGGCTCGCGGCAGCCCGGCAGGTCGTCGGGAGGTTCGACCTGCAGCACCTTGGCTATCGGTACGTCGGTTGACGAATGCAGCACGATCGAGAGCGCAATGGTGACGGCGACGATATCGAACACCAGCTCCTTGCTGGCCAATCCCGACTGCAATGCCAGCAGGCCGTAGACCACCGAGGCAAAACCCTTTGGTCCGAACCATGCGGCAGTCAACCGCTCCTGACGGCTGAGCTGGGTCCGCACCAGCGACAGCAACATCGCGGCCGGCCGGATCACCGCGATCACGACCACGGCCAACAGCCAATCGCGCCAACCGAGCCCGGACAACCGATCGGGGGTGATCAACGCGCCGAACACGATCAGCGCGGCGAACTTGGTGACTTCGGAGAGAAGATCACCGAACGGTTGAAACTGCTCGGCCGCGACATGGTCCAATGTGGCCAGCGTGGAGCCTGCGGCAAAGGCGGCCAGGTATGGGTTGGCGTGGGTGAGGTGACAAGCCGAGTACACCACCACCGCGATCGCCAACGGGCCCAACGGCTGCAGGTGCGTTTCGGCCGTCAGGATCTTTGCCCGCCACGCGAACGCCACGGCCGCGGCCACGCCGACCCCGAGCGCCAGCCCGAGAACGAGCTCCACCCCGACCCACAGCACGTCGGAGCCGGCGCCCTGGGCGGTGGCCAGGAAGATCATCACGAACGGCAGCGCCAATCCGTCATTGAGGCCGGACTCGACATTGAGCAGTCGGCGCAACCGTTCCGGGATGTCCGAGCGCCCGACGATGGCCGCCGCAAAGACCGGATCGGTGGGGGACAGGATGGCGCCGACCAGGAATGCGGTCGGCCAATTCAGGCCGGTGAGGAAGTGGGCCGGCACCGCGATCCCGATCATGGTCAACGGCATCCCGACGCCCAGGGCGCGCCCGGACAGCGTCCAGGTCTCACGCAATTCGCGGACATTGGCCCGCTGGCCGTCGGTGAACAGGACGGTAAACAGCGCCACGTCTGCGAGCGCGACGACGATCGGGTCGTTTGGGCCGATGTTGTCCAACCCGAGAATCCCGGGGCCCAGCAGGGCGCCGGCGACCAGGAACAGCAGCGCGCTGGACAGCACCGTCCGGGCGGCGACCCCCGACAGGGACACGCTGATGAGCAGTACCACGCCGAACGCCAGGACAAGGCTCACAGTTACTCCGCTTCAGTCGTCGGTAGCCGGCTGTGGCTGCTGCGCGAAAACGCAGCCGCTAACAGCTTCCTTGATCACCCGAGTGTCAGCCACTCCGGTCAGCGGGCGTGAGCGCGGGCAAGGCGACCCAGGGTGAGTTTGTGAGTAGCGCCGCCGTTCACGCCTGGTTGAAGAACCCCGATTGCCCGCTGCCGGCGTTGAATCCACCCGAACTCGAGGTGCCGGAGTTTCCGAAGCCAGCGTTGCCCAAGCCCTTGACCTGGCCCGAGTTGCCCGAGTTGTCCCAGCCGCTGTCGTAGGCACCCGAGTTGAAGAATCCGATGTTTTCCAGGCCGGAATTCAACAAGCCGGCGTTGTGGGTGCCGGTGTTGAAGATGCCCGCGCTCAAGGAGCCGCCGCCGTAGTTGAAATAGCCGGTGCTCCCGCCGCCGGTGTTGGAGTTGCCGAAGCCCGCGTTGTATGCGCCGCTACCGGAATTGGTGGCGCCGGAGTTGTGGCCGCTGCTTGACGAGTTGCCGAAGCCCGAATTGTCATCGCTGGAATTGAAGAATCCGGAGTTGCCGGTGCCGGAGTTGAAGAAGCCCGAGTTGCCGCTGTAGGTGCCGATGCCCCCGAAGTCGGTGTTGACGTTGCCGGAATTCCACAAACCGGTATTGGTGTTGCCCGAATTGAACAAACCGGTATTCGTGAAGCCGGAGTTGAAGAAGCCCGTGTTGCCGGCCTGCCCGGGTGCCCCCGGGAAGATGGGACTGACGCCGTTACCGCCGGAGTTGAAGGCCCCCGTGTTGTCGATTCCCGCGTTGGACAGGCCCAGGTTTCCCGACCCGGCATTGAACATGCCGACGTTGTGCTGGCCCGCGTTGAAAATGCCGATGTCATGGGAATGCTTGGTGTTGCCGCCAGAGTTGAATGCGCCGAGGTCAGCGACGCCCGAGTTCCCCAAACCGACGTTGTTCATGCCCGCGTTGAGGGACCCGGTGTTGGCGGTGCCCGCGTTCCACAGGCCGGTGTTGGTGCCGCCGGTATTGCCGATCCCGGTGTTGACGCTGCCGGAGTTCACCATGCCCCAGTTGGTGCTGCCCGTGTTCGCCACCCCCCAGTTGTGACTGCCCGAGTTGAAGAATCCGGAGTTGTCACTGCCCGAGTTGAACAGGCCGCTGTTTCCGCTACCCGAGTTCCACCCGCCGAAGCCGATTTGATCGGCGCCGGTAAGCCCGATTCCGATGTTTCCGTTGCCGGTGTTGGCCAACCCGATGTTGCCGTCGCCGGTATTGCCGAAGCCGAGGTTGAAGCTGCCGGAGTTGCCAAAGCCGAAGTTCCAGCCGGCGCCGTTGGCATTGAGTCCGCCGATACCGATCTGGTTGTCGCCGGTGAGCCCGATGCCGATGTTGTTGTTGCCGAGGTTGCCGATGCCCACGTTGTTGTTGCCGACGTTTCCAAGTCCGACGTTGTGATTGCCGACATTTGCGCCGCCCACGTTGTACGTCGACTGGGTGCCGTCGAGCACGGCGTTGGCCAGATCGCCGTTGCCGAAGCCGATGTTGCCCAGGCCGATGTTCCCGATGCCGATGTTGCCGGTGCCCACGTTGTGGTATGAGGCGCCGGGATATTGCAGACCGGCGGTGTCCAGCGCGGCGCTTCCGTTGCCGGCGCCGATGTTGAAGGAGCCGTAGTTGCCCAAGCCTACGTTGCCGTTGCCGCCGCCCGCGGAGCTCGGACCGTTGTTGCCGCCGCCCAAGTTGTCGTTACCGGTGTTGCCGCTGCCAATGTTTCCGGTGCCGATGTTTCCGATGCCCAAGTTGAAGCCGGACAGACCCGGCAGACTTTGCAGCGCCTGCTGCCATGACGTCAGTTGTGCGGCTGCCGCCGACACCCCGCCGTGATAGCCCGACATCGCGGTCACGTCTTGGGCCCACATCTGCTCATAGTCGGCCTCGACGGCCGCAATCGCCGGCGCGTTGAGCCCCAACAGGTTCGAGGTCACCAGCGAGACCAGCCGGGTCCGGTTGATCGCCACCAGCGCCGGGTGCACCGTGGCTGCCCGCGCCGCTTCAAATGCACTGGCCGCTACCTTGGCTTGGGCCGCCGCCGTGGTGGCGCGGGCCGCGGCTAGGTCCTGTCTGCTAATTGCGGACGCGGTGGTAGGTGATGATGGCGGCCAGGGTGGCACCGCTGAGGTAGGTCAGGGCGTATTTGTCGTAGCAGGTGGCGACCGCGCGCCAGTGTTTGAGCCGGTTGAAGCTTCGCTCGACGGTGTTGCGGTGCTTGTAGATTCGGCCTGAGAACCCCGGAGGCCGTCCTCTGTTGCGGCCTTTGGCTTTGCGGCGGGTGATCTGGTCGCTGCGCTCGGGGATGGTATGGGCGATCTTGAGCCGGCGCAGCTGTGCCCGCGTTGAGTCATGGGAGTACGCCTTGTCCGCCAGCAGGCGAAACGGGGCGTATGAGTTGCTGCACCGGGCGGCCAGCAGTGGCCAAAGCATCGGATTATCACCGGCTTGACCGGCCGACAGTGCCAGGGTGACCGGACTGCACAGCTGGTCGGTCAAGGCGTGGATCTTGGTAGTCAGCCCGCCGCGGGAACGCCCAATGGCGTGGTCATCGGGCTCATCGAGATATTTCTTGTAATTCGACAGATCCCCCTGTGCGGCGCCCGGGCGCGCTCCGGCTGCGTGTTGGTGGGCGCGCACACTGGTCGAATCGACCGACAACAGTGCGCCCAGGTCGGCGTCCTCGGCGTCGAGGTCAGAGGCGATCGCCGCGAAGATCCGCGCGTAGATGCCATCGACCGACCAGCGTAGATGCCTCTCGGCCACCGATTGCCAGGGACCGAAGTGCTCGGGCAGGTCACGCCACGGAGATCCCGTACGGTAACGCCAGATAATGCCCTCCAGAGTACGTCGATGATCGTTCCACGGCCGGCCACGCCGCCGCCCCGCAGGCAACACCGCCACGATCAGCGACCACAAATCATCAGAAATCGCATGCGTCCGCATCACCCAAACAGCATCAGCCAAAACACCATTCACATTAAGCAGACACGCCCTAAGCCCAACCAGCCCGCATACGGTGCTGCCGCGCTTGCCATGGCCTGCGACGCCGCGCCCTGCCACGCCCCCTCGGCCAGGCTCGAGGTCACCGATCCAAACGAGGCCACTGCCGAACCCAGCTCGCCGGCCAACGCATCCCAGGCCGCCGCGGCGGCCAGCAGCGGTCCGGACCCAGCACCCGAATACATCCGCGCGGAATTGATTTCTGGTGCCAACACCGAAAAAATCATCGCCGAGCGCCCTGCCTAGCTGCATGTTTCGAGCCGGGGCACGATCTGAGCCCATGTGCCGACGGGAAAACTGAATGTACAGCGGCGGCCCGGCGCGCATCTGGCTTCTGACGCAACGTTTTGAGACCGATCGACAGCCGGTAACCCGGCGCGGGCGCGCTACCCGTCCCGGTGCGCCGGCCAGGGTTGACCGCGCGCGCACCGGCCACCCCGAATCGTGTTGTTGGCTAAGGGGAGAAGCCACCCCTTGCCGGAGCCGAACTCGAACTCGTTAAATGAACGCGTGGCACTGGTACGGACGCCGGTGGGGGCCGCCGATGACCGTGGTTGTGGTGCTGGTCGACCTGGCTGGGTGAGAGGAGATTGTCTTGGCGACCTTGCGCCGCTACATCGTTATTCAGTTGATGGTGTTCGCGCTCGGCATCGTCGGCCCGATCTTTTTGATCGTGTTCTTTGCCTCACCGTCTGATCCGAGCGCCAAATGGGGATTTTGGATCGGGCTTTTCATCACCTACGCCGACGTGATGATCGCGTTGGTGCTCACCGCCGCGGGCGAAGACAAGTAGCTGCCGATCGCGTTGCTCACGAAACCAGGACGCGTAGTCGCTCCCAGCCGCGCACGGTTGAGGTCGGTGCGAGTTGCAGGCTGTCGTAGTCGATGTCCCACTGCGGCCAGCGGTTGAGCAGTTCGTCGAGTGCGACGCGGCCCTCCAGCCGGGCCAGGTTGGCGCCCAGGCAACAGTGCACGCCCTTGCCGAAGGTGAGGTGGGAGATGTGGTCGCGCCGGATGTCGAACGTATCGGGGTCGTGGTAGCGCCGGGGGTCGCGGTTGGCGGCTCCGAACAACATCAGGATGGCGCTACCGGCGGGGACCGTAGTGTCGTAACAGTGGTAGTCGCGCAACGTGAAGCGCCCGACATGGGGTCCCGTCGGCTCGAAGCGCAGCGTCTCGTCGACGGTGCGGGTGAGCAGTGACCGGTCCTGGTGGACTTGCCGGCGCTGGTCGGGGTGCTCGGCGAGCACTTTTGCTAGCCAGCCGATGACTACGACGCGGTTCAGCTACGCGAGGTCGCTCGTCGTGCCCGCACCTCGCTGGCAACCATCTACCAGCGCTACTCGAACCGGGACGAGTTGATCCTGGCCGCCCTCGAATTCTGGATGGACGAGCACCACTACGCCGGTCTGGCAGAGCAGACCCCCGCCCCGGGGAGTCTTTGTACGCCGGCATGATGCGGGTGCTCCGGACGATTTTCCAACCCTGGGAGACCCATCCCGACATCGTGAAGGCCTACTTTCGGGCCAGGGCCGCACCCGGAGGGCAGCGGCTGGTCCATCGCGGCTTGGACATGGTTGTTCCGGCGGCCATGGAAGTGCTCGCCGGGGTCGACGAGAATTTCATCCACGACTTGGACACCGTCATCTCCAGCCTGGTCTATGGGCTGCTGGGGCGCTTCAGCGCCGGCGAAATAGCGATCACCGAGATCCTGCCCAGCATCGATCGCACCGTCTTCTGGCTGATCCGCGGATACGAGGCCTCCCGCCGCGCTGGCTAGGGCAGGCAAACCCGAGGATCATCGCGTGCCTCATCGTCGGCTTGTTCGGCGCGGTCGAGCCGCCATCTGGTCACAGCTTCTGCAGGGCGGCGATCGTTCGGTGAGCGTGCAGCTGCGCGGCTTCGGTGACATTGGGTGGCTCTTGGCGCAGGATCTGCTCTTGCAGCGCGCGGATGGTCGGGCCCGGAGCGATGCCGAGATCCTCGGCCAGCGACCTGGTCAGTTGACGGCAGGCGTTGAGCGCGTCGAATTGGCGTTCGGCGACGTAGTAGGCCGTGATCAGCGGCACCCACAACGGCTCGTGATAAGGATGTTCGGTTGCCAGCTCCTTGAGTTCGTTGATGGCCGAGTACGGTCGTCCGCAGGCTATCTCCGTTGCGGCATAGGCGATCTGAGTCAACAGCTTGTCTTCTTCGAGCCTGGTCGCGAACTCATCGAAGAAGGTGAATTCGGGAAGATCCTCGAGGATGGGGCCACGCCACTGTGCCAGGGCCGCTGAAAAGTGGTCGCTGGCCTGCTCAAAGCGGCCGAGGGTAGCGGCTCGAAATCCATTGGACCGCTCGACGGTGAAACGTCCCAGATCGCAGTCGTTATCGGCCACGGACAGTCGATAACCGGGCGGCGCACTACTCAAGACGGCGCGTGCGTCTATGCAAAGACAAGTATCGATCAGACGGCGCAGGTTCGATACGTAGGTGTGCAAAGTGGCGCGGGCTCGCTCGGGTGGGCGCTTCTCCCACGCTGCGTCGATCAATCTATCGACCCCGACGGTGCGATTGCGATGAATCACCAGCATTGCTAGAACGGCACGCTGTTTCGGTGTGCCCAACGGCATAACGATATCGGCGGAATACAGCTCGAGAGGTCCCAAAATGCCGAATTGCAGACAGCCCTCCGGCATCGTATTCCCTCCATCATTGGCGTTCTCGGAACAGCGGTGTTTCCCGCGGCGGGCAGAGTTAGACGGCTCAGGGCTTTCATTTGCCTGCTGCCGTGCGTGAATAACTGAGCTTCGGTCCCTGGTAGTTAGCATGCCGGTGTCCTCCGTCACTATTCCCCGTTTTCGCACCCTCGCTCAGGGCTTGCTGCTAGTGACCAGCTAAAGCGGATCGGCAGTGAACCACAGCCCCGAAGTCTTCTCAACTTAAACCCCAACAAGTGATCAGAAGTGAATGCTCTCATCATCGAGAGTCCTGAATATTCCTTTATTTTGAACTTCGATCAACGAAAATATTCGCTCCGTGTCAAGCCTGCTTGTTGTCAACCACGCCCTGTTCACGGAATCGGTTCCAGCCTCTGGCGATGGCCGGTGTAGGCGCCCATTCGCACCGGGCGGGGGCTAGCGGCGTTACTAGAGGCGCCCGGGTTTCATAGCGGACGAACGTGTCTCAACCAGCTACATACGAGTTAGATAGCATGGCTGGGCTGTTATTGGCGCGGCGGTCGTGGATCGATCCCGGCATGTCCAATCTTTTGACAAACGGCTCCGCTAACGGCCACGTTGGCATCGCGTCGTATGGCCAGCTGACCTACGGCCGGTTGATTCGAGAGCGAGTGCTATCAGCGCTTTGTATTCGTGCTGGATATCGATTGCTCATGGTCCTGGCCCCGGACGCATTGCTTTTCCTCGCGCCCCCGTTTCCCGCGGAGCGCGACGATCTGGGCCCACGATGTACCTATTGGCGCTGGCCTGATCCCAGATCTGGCAAGATGGCTAAGCGGCAATTTCCGAGCTTCAAATGTTCCGCGAGCGGATAATGTCGACGGCCTCGACCAATTGGTTGGTCAGCGGTCGAGTTCGTTTAGCAGCGAAGCCATCAACCGCGTAGCTCACAGGACCGCGCATTGCACGCCTCGGGACGATCGTCGGCTACCAGTAGCAACTCGCGCCGCAATCGGTTCGATTGAGGGTTCGTTGAGAATCCGTTGAGGGCTGGTCAGTTTAATCAACCGAACGTCGCATACTCCGACAACTGAACGGACCAATTCAGTGAGCCGCACTGCTTCTGCCCGGGTTGAGTCGGATGGCAACGCGGGAATTGGCGGCCCGGGTGCGGAGATGGTCTCCGGCAGCCAGACGTTGCCGCGGCCACAGCGACTGCTTGATGGACACCGCTATGAAGACTCGCGCATGCGGTTCGTGTTCAACGGGATACACGGCTGGCTGACCAGCGATTGTGCTGAGTTGCGTTTGATACCCGATACCCGGGAAAGGTTGGGACGATGAATTTTTCGGTGTTGCCACCAGAGATCAACTCGGCGCGGATATTCGCTGGTGCGGGATCAAGCCCAATGCTGGATGCCGTGGCGGCATGGCAGTGGCTGGCCAAAGAACTAGCTTCTGCTGCAGACTCTTTCGGCTCGGTGACGTCTGCATTGGTCGATGGCTCTTGGCAGGGGGCGTCGGCCGCGGCGATGACCGCGGTCGCGGCTCCCTACGCTGGCTGGCTTGGCGCCGTGGCGGCGCAGGCGCAACAGGCGGCGGCGCAGGCCGGGGCCTTCGTGTCCGAGTTCGAGGCGGTCCAGTCTGCGATGGTGCGACCCGCGTTGGTGGCGGCGAATCGTTCTGATCTCGTGTCGCTGGTGCTGTCCAACTTGTTTGGCCAGAACGCTCCGGCGATTGCGGCTACCGAGTCCGCGTATGAGGAAATGTGGGCACTGGATGTGGCGGTGATGGCCGCCTATCATTCCGGCGCGTTGACGGTCGTCTCAGCGTTGACACCGTTCACCGCGCCACTGGCGAATGTGGCGGGCGTGCCTGCCCAAGCCGCGGCCGCGCTGATGAACTCGGCAGCCCCGATGGCTGCCGCCCCCGCGGCAACCGCTCAGCTGATAGGGGTCAACCTGGGACTGGCCAACGTTGGCAGTGGAAATGTTGGTAATGCCAACAACGGGCTGGGCAATATCGGTAGCGGAAACCTAGGCAACGGTAATTTCGGATCCGGAAATCTTGGCAGCTCAAACTTCGGCTGGGCCAATCTAGGCAGCAACAACATCGGAGTTGCGAATGCCGGCGGCGGTAACCAGGGCTTCGGGAACAACGGTAACGTCAACACTGGCTTCGGCAATACCGGCATCGGAAACTTCGGGTTAGCCAATACCGGCAACAACAACATTGGCATCGCTTTGAGCGGTGACAATCAGATCGGCATCGGAGGCCTGAACTCCGGAGTCGGGAACTTCGGCTTGTTCAACTCGGGCACCGGAAACGTCGGGTTCTTCAACTCCGGTAACGGGAACTTTGGCATCGGAAACACCGGAGACTTCAATACCGGAGTTTGGAACTCCGGTTCGGGGAACACCGGCTTCTTCAATCCCGGCATGTTCAACACGGGTGTTCTTGATGTCGGCAACGCCAACACAGGGTATCTGAACATCGGCAGCTACAACATGGGGAGCTTCAACCCGGGGGCGTCCAACACCGGTGCCTTCAACATCGGTGACGGAAATACCGGTTGGTTCAACAACGGCGATCTCAACACCGGTGCTCTGAACTTCGGCGACATGAACAACGGGCTGCTCAACACCGGTGATCTCAATAACGGCTTCTTCTACCGCGGTGTTGGACAAGGCAGCCTGCACTTCGCGATCACCACGCCCGATCTGACTCTGCCGCCTCTCGAGCTGGCCGGAATATCTATTCCGGCGTTCAGCCTGCCCCCCCCATCACCCTGCCCTCGATGTCGATTCCTGCCATATCCACACCGAGCAACATCACGGTGGGTGGGTTTGATCTGCCGGGTATTACGTTGCCGGGGTTGGACATTCCGGCGGTGACGACTCCTGCGGATATTGTGGTGGGTGGATTTGGTCTGCCGGGTATTACGTTGCCGGGGTTGGACATTCCGGCGGTGACGACTCCATCCAACATCACCCTTGGCGGCTTCGGTCTGCCTGAGTTCACGATTCCGTCTCTGACCATCCCGTCGCAGGCGCTCAGCAACATTGCGGTGGGCGGTTTCGATCTGCCTCAGATAACTACTCCTCCCATCAGCGTGCCGCCGGTAGCACTGCCTGAGATCTCCATCCCGCCGATCACCACACCCCGCGTAACCGTGAGTGGGTTCACTGGCCCTTCCATTTCCGCGCCCGGGTGGTTTCTGCCCACCATTATCACGCCGACAATCTCTCCCATTCCGCCATTTAATGGGAATCCGGTCGATCTGCTATTAGTGCACGACGTGTTTACAAACAGTGTCGTCACCAAACTCCAGCTACCGACGTTCATTCCGCGCATCGTCTTTGGCGCCTACCCCGGATTGCCGGGAGGTGAGAATGGAGTTATCGGAGAGTTGTCCATTCCTGGCGTAACCTTCGGTAGCTTCACATTGCCTTACTTCACGATCGATGACCCCAACGGTGGAAATTGGACAATCCCCTCCATCGGTCTTTCCGGCTTCACGATTCCCTCGACCACCTTCGATCCGATCAACGTCGCCGCCTTCCTGCTTCCGGACATCACGACACCCGAGATCACCACCACGGCGATCACCATTCCATCGATCGGGGTGGACGAGTTCACGTTGCCGCAGATTTCGACTCCGCCGTTCAGTACGGATCCGTTCACGATTGATTCGATTGGGTTGGGTGGGTTCACGTTGCCGCAGATTTCGACTCCGCCGTTCAGTACGGATCCGTTCACGATTGATCCAATCGCGGTTGCCGGGTTCACCCTGCCGCAAATCAACATCCCGGCATTCACCACGAACGAGTTCACCATTGCGCCAATCGGAATCGGTGGGTTCACGACGCCCCCGATCACCATCCCCAGCATCCACCTGCCCAGCACCACTCTTGCCGAATTCGCCATCCCGGGTGGGCCGGGCTACCTCAACACAAGCGCCACACCTTCGTCGGGCTTCTTCAACACCGGCGCCGGCGGGAACTCGGGTTACGCCAACAACGGCTCGGGTTTGTCGGGTTGGTTCAACACCAACCCGGCGGGGCTGCTGGGCGGCTCGGGCTACCAGAACTACGGTGGCCTGTCCTCGGGCTTCTACAACCTGGGCAGCGGCGTGTCGGGGATCGCCAACACAGGCGTCCTGCCCTTCTCCGTCACCAGCCTCGTGTCGGGCATTTCCAACATCGGCAACAATCTCTCGGGCTTCTTCCGGGGCATCTGGTAATGGCTGGTTGCATCGGCACTGAGGTCAGTGGCGTGGGATTGCACCCAACCGGATGTGCTCAGGGTGGCGGCGACTCGGGCCCGCGTTGCGTTGTTGAGCATGTGGTGCGCCAGAGTCCTTCGCGAAAAAGACATGGGGAACAGCGTTGGCGGCATCAAGCCTTGGTTATCAAGGCCGTTCAGTTGGGTTCCAACGATCGGGGAGAAAACAACGATGATTGGTATCAGCAAGAACCGCCGGCCGGTGGCGCGCGGGTTGGTGGTGCTGGCCGCGGTGTTCGGGGCATTCGGGCTCGCCGGCTGCACGGTTGACACCTGGCAAGACAACGCGGTGCCAGCTCACGGTGTGGCTCCGCAAGCGCCGGCGGCCGCCGTTGACTGCGCCGCTGGATAGTCTGTTCCCGACCGTTCGGCGCAGACCGGCCCGGCACGGCTCGGTGACGGCCATAGACTGCTTGCTTGATGAGGTTGATGGACTGGGCTCGGCGGGGCGCGTAATGGATCAGTCGAGCCCCGATCGGATCATGGCAATCGGCGCCGGATACGGCCCGTCGAAAGTGCTGCTCACCGCGGTCGGACTTGGGTTGTTCACCGAATTGGGCGACCGGGCGATGACGGCGCAGGCCATTGCCGAACTTCTCGGGCTGGTGCCGCGGCCGGCGACGGACTTCCTCGATGCCTTGGTATCGCTGGACCTGCTGGCGCGCGACGGCGACGGACCAGACGCTCACTACCGCAACACGGCGGAGACCGCGCGATACCTGGATGAAGCCAGCCCCGAGTACCAGGGCGGTCTGCTCAAGATTTGGGACCAACGCAACTATCGGTTCTGGGCGGACCTCACCGACGCGCTGCAGACGGGCAAGCCGCAGAACGAGATCAAGCAGACGGGCCGGCCGTTCTTCGAGACGGTCTATGCCGATCCGCGACGTCTCGAGGTCTTCCTGGGTGCCATGGATTCCGCATCGCGGCGCAACTGCGAGCTGCTGGTGAAACGCTTTCCGTTCCAGCGCTATGGCAGCCTCTGCGATGTCGGCGGCGCCAACGGGCTGCCGTCAAGGACGGCCGCCGCCGCCCATCCCCACCTGCAATGCATCAGCTTTGATCTGCCCGCGGTAACCGAGATCACGCGGCGCAAGCTCAGTGAGCAGGGACTCGGTGACCGGGTGCGTGCGGTGTCCGGCGACTTCTTTGCCGATCCGCTGCCGAGCGCCGATGTCATCACGATGGGCCAGATCCTGCATGACTGGAACCTCGACGGCAAGCAACGGTTGATCGCGAAAGCCTACGAGGCCCTGCCCGAGGGCGGGGCGTTCATCGCGATCGAGACGCTGATCGACGACGCCCGCCAGAAAAACACCGCAGGGCTGATGATGTCGCTGAATATGCTGATCGAGTTCGGTGACGCATTCGACTACACGGGCGCCGACTTCCGAAAATGGTGCAGTGCAGCCGGATTCCGTTCCTTCGAGGTGATCGCACTGGCCGCCGGCTCGAGCGCCGCCGTTGCCTACAAGTAGATGTCCGATGGCTGCGTCGGCAGGGCCAGTGGTGTAAGAATCGACTGATGGCGCGCGGACGCACCCCACCGCGCCCGGACGGGGCGCAGGCCAACGCGGAGGAATGGGAGCGTTTCTTCGAGTACTTTGGCCACGCCGCGGTGCGTCGGGGAATTCGACTCATCTCCAGCCTTCCCGCGGCCCCGCGGTGCGAAGCCTGCGGCAATCCGTTCGCGGGATTCGGCGGCTGGCTGATGCGTCGCGTGGGCAAGAGCCCATCGCGAAAAAACCCGCGCTGGTGCCAACTCTGTTTTGAGAAGGCGCCCGGCGGTGGGGTCACGCTGCCGATCGGGGTTCTATTCGCCGACGTCCGCGGCTCCACCGCGCTGGCGGAGACCGTGCCGCCGGAAGAAATGGTCGCCGCCCTCAATCGCTTCTACTCGAAACTGACGCAGGTGATTGTTCGGCACGGGATTGTCGACAAGCTCATCGGTGACGAAGTCATGGGTCTTTACTTTGCACCGCTCACCCGGGACGGCCGCTACGTCAATTCCATGGTGAGTGACGCCCGCACCATCCTGCGGGCGCAGGGCTACGGCACTGCCGAGGGACCGCAGTTGAAGGTCGGCATCGGTCTGGACGTCGGCCCGGCATACGTCGGCATCGTGGGTGAGGGCGAGATCCGTGACTTCACCGCGATCGGGGATGTCGTCAATACGGCGGCGCGACTACAGGCCGTGGCCGGGGGCGGGGAGATCGTGATGTCTGAGCGGGTGGCTGGTCTTGCGGGCGTGCAGGACGGCGAGGTCGTCACGCTGACCCTCAAGGGCAAGGCGGAACCCGTTGTGGCGCGCCGGATTACGGTCGACGGTGCGGCCCCTCCGACGCCGTGATACAGCCATCGGGCGTTGTCGTGCGGCGCGGCCGCCCGAAGCCACTGTCGTCAACTTGGCCTCCGAAAGTCCCAACCGACCTAAGCTGCTGTTGACGCGATTTCTGGACGGGTGGTGACGCGAAGTGGCGCAGTGGTCTGGGCGAGTGGCGACCGATATCCGCGATTCCGAGCCGGACTGGGGGCCGTTCTTGCAGCCGGCCGCACCCGCCGGCGCTCCCAACGTGCTGATGATCGTCTGGGATGACGTCGGCTACGGCGCGCTGGAACCGTTCGGCGGGCCGATCGAAACCCCGGCGATGCGCCGAATCGCCGACAGCGGCGTGCGCTACTCCAACTTCCACACCACCGCGTTGTGCTCGCCGACGCGCTCGAGCCTGCTCAACGGGCGCAATGCGACATCGAACAACATGGCCTGCATCACCGAGGCCTCGGCGGGGTTCCCAGGATTCTCGGGTCGGGTTCCGTTCGAGAACGGGATGATCTCGGAGGTGCTCAACGCGCGCGGCTTGAATACCTACGCGGTGGGCAAGTGGCATCTGACGCCCAGCGACGAGAGCGATGCGTCGTCATGGAAGGGCCGGTGGCCGCTGGGACGCGGATTCGAGCGCTTCTACGGATTCCTGGGTGGTGAGACCAACCAGTGGTATACGGACCTGGTCTATGACAACCACACCGTCGAACCGCCGGCGACGCCGGAGCAGGGGTATCACCTGTCGGCCGATCTGGCGGAGAAGGCGATCCGGTTCGTCCGCGACGCCAAGGCCGTTGCCCCCCCAGAAGCCGTGGTTCATGTACTTCTGTCCGGGCTGCGGCCACGCGCCCCACCACGTGTTCAAGGACTGGGCAGATCGCTACCGCGGCCGGTTCGACGAAGGCTACGAGGCGATTCGGGTGGGGATCCTGGCCAACCAGAAGCGAATGGGATTGCTGCCCCAGGACCTCGAACTGTCGCCGATGAACCCACACGGTGAACCCGATGTCACCGGTCCAGACGGCGGGGCCTGGCCCGCATTCGATTTCGTGCGGCCGTGGGACTCACTGACCGACGACGAACGACGGCTGTTCGCGCGAATGGCCGAAGTGTATGCGGGCTTCGTGTCCTAAACCGACGAGCAGATCGGCAGGCTCCTGGACTACCTGGCCGAATCCGGGCAGTTGGACAACACCATCATCGTGGTCGTCTCCGACAACGGTGCCAGCGGTGAGGGCGGGCCCAACGGTTCGTTCAACGAGAACAAGTTCTTCAACAACGTGCCCGACACCATCGAGGCGAATCTGCCCCGGATCGACGACCTGGGTGGTCCGTCCGCCTATAACCACTACAACACCGGGTGGGCGTGGGCGTTCGACACACCGTTTCCGTACTGGAAGCGGTTCGCCGGCTACGAGGGCGGGGTGGCCGATCCGCTCATTGTCTCGTGGCCGGCCGGCATCGCCGCGCGCGGCGAGGTTCGCGACCAATACGTGCACGCCGTCGACATCGTGCCGACGCTTTATGAACTGCTTGACTTCGACCCGCCCGCGGTTCTCAACGGCTGGACCCAAAGTCAGATCGAGGGCCACAGCTTCGCCGCTTCGATCAGCGATCCGCAGCTGCCCGGCCGGGCCACCCAGTTCTACTCCATGCTGGGCATGCGGGCGCTGTATCACCAGGGCTGGCTGGCCACCACCCTGCACCCGCCGCTGTCGGGCTGGAGGAATTTCGACAAGGACCGCTGGGAGCTCTACGACCTGCGTACCGACCGCACCCAATTGCACGACCTGGCCGACGAAAGGCTGGCGCTGCTCGAAGAACTCAAGGGGCTGTGGTTCTACTACGCGGGTGTGTACAAGGGTCTGCCGCTCGATGACCGCACCGCGCTCGAGATCATGGCCTCACCGCGGCCGGAGCCCGGCGAGCCGCGGTCCCACTACGTCTACTACCCGGACTCCGCCGACGTTCCCGAGGCGGTCGCGGTGAATGTCCGGCGCCGCTCCTTCACCATCGCCGCCGCCGTCACCATCGACACCCCGGAGGCCGAGGGCGTGCTGTTCGCGCACGGCGGGGTGGCCGGCGGGCACAGCCTATTCCTCAAAGACGGTCGGCTGCACTATGTCTACAACTGGCTCGGCGAGCGAATCCAGACCATCAGCGCACTCGATCCCGTTTCCACCGGGACGCATGTGCTCACCGCCGAGTTCCGCAAGACCGCCGACGACCCGGACACGTTCAGCGCCCTCGGCACGCTGACGCTCTACATCGATACCGAAGCCGTGGGCGAGGCCCAAATAACCACCCAACCGGGCACGTTTTCGCTGACCGGAGATGGACTGTGCGTCGGGCGCGACAGCGGCTCGGCGGTCGCTGATTACCCGGCACCATTCCCGTTCGTCGGCGGCACCATTGATCGGGTCATTGTCGATGTCAGCGGTGATCACTACGTCGACCATGAGAAGCAAGTCCTCGCCTATATCGCCCGCGACTGACGCGGCAGCGGGCCGATCTGAACGATCTGGACCCGCCGCCGGGCGTCACCGCTTCCGGAGGGATCGCATGGAGTTGCCCGAGTTCACCATCGCCGAAACCCAGACGGCCTTCGAGCGGGGGGAGTGGACCGCCGCCGGTCTCACCGACTGCTACTCGAGACGGATCCGCGAGATCGACCAATCCGGTCCGATGCTGCGGTCGATCATCGAGGTCAACCCCGACGCCCTCGCGATCGCCGAGTCGCTCGACGCCGAGCGAAGCGGCGGACGGATTCGTGGGGCGTTGCATGGTGTCCCCGTCGTCATCAAGGACAGCATCGACACCGGTGACAAGATGGCCACAACGGCCGGTTCGCTGGCCCTAGAGGGCAACATCGCAACTCGAGATGCATTTGTGGTCAAGCAATTACGCGATGCTGGCGCAGTGATCCTCGGAAAAGCGAACATGAGCGAGTGGGGATATATGCGCTCCACGCGGCCGTGCAGTGGCTGGAGCAGTCGCGGCGGACAGGTGCGAAACCCCTACGTGCTGGACCGAAGTCCGCTGGGCTCCAGCTCGGGTTCGGCGGTCGCGGTGGCGGCCAACCTGTGTGTGGCCGCCCTCGGCGCAGAGGTCGACGGTTCCATCGTGCGGCCGGCATCGAGCAACTCGATCGTCGGTCTGAAGCCAACGGTGGGCCTGCTAAGCCGTTCCGGAGTCATCGGTGTGGCATCGCCACAGGACATGGTGGGCCCGATGGCGCGCACCGTCACCGACGTTGCGACGCTGTTGACGGTGATGACGGGTGTCGATGACAGTGACCCGACAACGCGAGCGGGCGGCGCGCACACGGCAACCGACTATCGCCGATTTCTTGACCCGGCAGCCCTGCAGGGCGCCCGACTCGGTGTGGCCCGGGAGCGCTTCGGTGCGCACGAGGCGACGGATGCACTGATCGAGGGTGCGCTCGCTCAGCTGGCGGCGCTGGGCGCCGAGATCGTCGATCCGATCCAGGCCAGTTCGTTGCCCTTCTTTGGCGATCTCGAACTCGAACTGTTCCGCTATGGGCTCAAGGCGAGTTTGAATGGCTATCTCGGCGCCCATCCTGGCGCCGCGGTCGGCAGCCTCGACGAACTCATCGCGTTCAACAGAGCCCACGCCGGCCAGGTGATGCCGTACTTCGGGCAGGAGTTTCTCGAGCAGGCGCAAGCCAAGGGCGATCTCACCGACCCGCAGTACCTGCGGGTGCGCGCCGAACTGCGACGTCTCGCAGGTGCCGACGGCATCGACAAGGCGCTGCGCGAGCACCGGCTGGATGCGATCGTCGCACCCACCGAGGGTTCACCGGCGTTTGCCATCGACCCGGTCGTCGGTGACAACATCCTGCCCGGTGGTTGCTCGACGCCACCGGCGGTCGCCGGCTACCCCCACATCTGCGTTCCTGCCGGTTATTTCTGTGGTCTGCCGATCGGCCTGTCGTTGTTCGCTGGCGCATTCCAGGAACCCAAACTCATCGGGTATGCCTACGCCTTCGAACAGGCCACCGGGGTTCGGCGGCCGCCTCGGTTTGTGCCGACGCTGTCAACCTAAGTCACCCTAAATCGCCGAGAGCTGATATAGATCGGGACTGTCTTTCAAGATCATTCACCGAATCTGGAAATTGAACAGCGTGAAATATGTTGGTGTAATTTATATTTGGATCGGGTAGCGAGTAGTTGCCGCTAGCACAACAATTTTGCTCTCTGTGAAACCCGATCTTTGTTCTCGACAACGCCCGTAAAATCACCGTCATGACGAAAACCGCCACCCTGCCACCCGGGCCTCGTCTTCCCCGCGCGGTGCAGGCTGCGCTCATGTTGCGGCACGCCCCGAGATTCCTCACCGCCTGCAAACGTCGCTACGGCAGCGTTTTCACGCTGCGTGTGGCGGGGCTGGGCACCATGGTCAATGTGACCGATCCGGCGGTGATCAAGAAGGTGTTCGCCGGAGACCCGCGCGTCTTTCATGCCGGCGAAGCCAACACGATGCTGGCCGGACTGCTCGGAGAGAGTTCGTTGTTGGTAGTCGACGACGATGTGCACCGCGACCGGCGTCGCATGATGCTGCCGCCCTTCCAACGTGAAGCCGTTGCGCACCAGGCTCAGCTGATGTCCGAGATCGCAGCGGATAACATCGCCGGGTGGCCGGTGGGCCGGACCTTTGCGGTCGCTCCCAAGATGGCTGAAATCACCCTCGAGGTGATCCTGCGCACCGTGATCGGTGCCACCGACCCGGACCGGCTGGCCGCCCTGCGCAAGGTCATGCCGCGGCTACTCAACGTGGGGCCGTGGGAAACGCTGGCGCTTGCCAAGCCGGACCTGTTGAGTCGCCGTGCCTGGCGCCGGTTGCGCCGCGCTATCGACGAGGCCAACGAGCTGCTTTACGCCGAGATTGCCGAGCGGCGCGCCGACCCGAATCTCGCCGAACGCACCGACGTGCTGGCCACGCTGGTCCGGGCCGTCGACGGGGACACCGCCAAACCGTCGGGCCGGATGACCGACGAGGAACTGCGCGATCAACTGATGACCCTGCTGGTAGCCGGGCACGACACCACGGCCACCGGCTTGGCCTGGGTGCTGGAGCGGCTGACCCGCCACCCGGCGATACTGGCCAAGGCGGTGCGGGCGGCCGAGGCCAGCGCGGCGGGTGATCCATCCGGCGACGAGTATCTCGACGCCCTGGCAAAAGAGACGCTGCGCATCCGCCCGGTGGTGTTCGACGTGGGCCGCATCCTGACCGAACCTACCGAGTTGGCCGGCTATCAACTGCCGGCCGGAACCATGGTGGTGGCCGGTATCGGTCTGGTGCATGCCAATGCCGAGGTGTATCCGGACCCGGACCGGTTCGACCCCGATCGGATGATCGACGCGACCCTGACCCCGACCACGTGGCTGCCGTTCGGCGGCGGAAATCGACGCTGCCTCGGGGCGACCTTCGCCATGGTCGAGATGCGGGTCGTGCTGCGCGAGATTCTGCGCCGGGTTGACTTGGCCACCACCACAGCACCCGACGAGCGCTACAAGCTCAAACACGTCATCTTGGTGCCGCACCGGGACGCGCGCATCCGTGTCCGCGCGATCACCGCGGTTTCACCGGCGGTGCCGGAGGCGCCGGGCTGCCCGGTCGCTCACGCCAAGTCGTAGTCGGGCAGTTCGAAGTCGTCGCGCACGCTGCCGGCGAAAAGCGTTGCCAGCGGGCCGATGTTCATCGTGCGCATCGCAATGTTGCGGAACCACAAACCAAATCGGGTGCGGGTGGCGAAAAACCCGATGAATCTGGCCGCTCCGGCCTGCTTGTCCGCGGTGAAGGGGCGCAACTGCGCCTCGTAGGCATCGAAAGCGCGGCGGTGGTCGCCGCCGGCGCGCTCGAGTTCCCCGGCCAGCACATACGCCTCGGTCATGGCCAGACCGGTGCCCTCGCCGCCGAGCAGTGAGATGCACCCGGCCGCGTCTCCGATCAGCAGCACCCGATCGCGTGACCAGCGGTCCATCTTGATCTGGCTCACCACATCGAAGTAGAGGTCATCAACGTTATCCAGTGCGGCCAATATTTCATTACACTCCCAGCCGGCATCACCGAATTGGTTGCGCAACTGCTCTTTTGGCGTGAGTTCGGCGCCGTCGTGCTCATCGCGAAAGATGAACAGAAACATGGTGCGCGCGCCGCGCAGTGAAACGCGCCCCACTTGCTTTCCGGGAATGTTGTAGAGGACGTACGTCAGCTCGTCGCGCGGCCAGTAATCGTCAACCACGCAGGCCGCGACCTTGCAGCCAAGGTAGTGCTCATAGTCGTGCTCCGGTCCGAAAACCAGACGGCGCACGTTGGAGTGCAATCCGTCGGCGCCGATGAGTAGATCGAAATCGCGCGGCGCATTTTTCTCGAAGGTGAGATGGACGCCGTCGCTGTGCTGGTCGATGGCGGTGATGGAGTCGCCGAAAATCTTTTCGACCTTGTCCTCGACCGTGGCATAGATCGCGGCGGCCAGGTCACCGCGGGGCAGGCTGGTGAAATCCTCGCCGATCATCCGGCGAAAGACGTCCACGTTCAGGTCGGCCTTGACTTCGCCGCGGGAGCCGACCGAACGCAATCGCTCAATCTGGTATCCCGCGGCGCGCACCGGGTCCTCGATGCCCATTCGCTTGGCCGCCTGATAGCCAACGCCCCAAAAGTCGATCATGTAGCCGCCGGTACGGAATTTCGGTGCCCGCTCGATCAATGTCGGGGTGTGGCCGGTTCGATGCAGCCAGTGGGCAAGTGCCGCTCCCGCTACGCCGGCGCCGCTGATCGCTACTTTCACACTGCAATTGTGCCCCGAGGCATGATTTTGTGTGCGGCGGGGATCACACCGCACGCCAGCAACGGCGGGGATGGCCGCTGCCCTCGCCTCGGTTCGGTTAGTGTTCGATATCGTGACGGCGCCGACCCGGGCGAAGCTGGCCGATGGCCGTGAGGTGCTCTTTTTCGCGTTGCCCGGGAACGTTCCGGCGCCGGTGGCCGACCGCCGCCCGTTGCCGCCACGGCATCCGCATCAATCGGAGCTGCGTTTCGACCGATCAACGGGGCAGTGGGTGATCGTCGCGGCCCTGCGTCAGGACCGCACCTACAAACCGCCGCCGGATCAGTGTCCGCTGTGTCCGAGCCCGACCGGGCTGACCAGCGAGGTGCCGGCGCGCGACTATGACGTCGTGGTCTTCGAGAACCGATTTCCGAGCCTGTCGGGCAGTGGTGGGCCGCCACCGGTTGGCGACGGCTTTGTGTCGGCGCCGGGCGATGGCCGCTGCGAGGTGATCTGCTTCTCCAGCGACCACGGCGGCTCGTTCGCCGATCTGCCGGCTGCGCATGCCCGCCTGGTCATCGAGGCGTGGCGGCATCGCACCGGCGACCTCATCGGTCAGCCGGGTATCGAGCAGGTGTTCTGCTTCGAGAACCGTGGTGAGGAAATCGGCGTAACCCTCACCCATCCGCACGGTCAGATCTACGGCTACCCGTTCCTCACCCCCCGCACCTCGGTCATGCTCGAGCAAGCCGGCCGGCATCGAATGCGGCACGGCTGCAATCTGTTCGAAGATCTGCTGGCACGCGAGGTTGCCGACGGTAGCCGCATCGTCGCCCGCGGTGACCGGTTCACCGCGTTCGTTCCGTTCGCCGCGCGCTGGCCGGTCGAGGTGCACATCTACCCGAATAGGTTCGTGCGCAACCTTGTTGATCTCGATGCCGCTGAGTGCAACGAGTTCACCGAGATCTATCTCGACGTGTTGCGCCGGTTCGATCGGATGTATTCGGGCCCGCTGCCCTACATTTCCGCGCTGCATCAATACCGCGACACCGAAGCCCAGCGAGAGGGCTATTTTCATGTGGAGCTGATGTCTATCCGCCGCAGCGCGACGGCGCTGAAATACCTCGCCGCCTCCGAGTCGGCGATGGGCGCGTTCATCAGTGACGTGACACCGGAAACGGTGGCCGAGCGGCTGCGGGAACTCGGGTGACCATCCGCTACGCCGCACCGGGGCGGATCAATCTGATCGGGGAGCACACCGACTACAACCTGGGCTGGGCGCTGCCGATCGCGCTGCCGCAGCGCGCGGTGGCGACGTTTGTGCCCGACCACGGCGATGCGCTCACCGCCAGCAGCGACCTGATGGACGGCGCGGTGTGGATTCCGCTGGACACCGTGCCCGGTGGGGTGAGCGGCTGGGCCGGATACGTGGCCGGGGTGATCTGGGCGCTGCGCTGCGCGGGTCATCCGGTGCCCGGTGGCGCGATGTCGATCAGCAGCGGCGTCGAGATCGGCTCGGGGCTCTCATCCTCGGCCGCGCTCGAGTGTGCGGTGCTGGGGGCGATCACGTCGGCGGCCGGTGTCGAGATCGACCGGATCGAGCAGGCCCGGCTCGCGCAGCGGGCCGAAAACGAATACGTCGGGGCCCCAACGGGTTTACTCGACCAACTGGCTGCGCTTTTCGGGGCGCCGGCGACCGCGCTGCTGATCGACTTCCGGGAACTGAGCGTGCGTGCGGTCCAGTTTGATCCGGATGCCCACGGGGTTGCCCTACTGCTCATCGATTCCCGGGCCCGGCATCGGCACGCCGGCGGCGAATACGCGGCACGGCGCGCCTCGTGTGAGCGGGCGGCCAAGGCGCTGCACGCGCCGTCCTTGCGCGACGTCGCGGAGCTCTCGTCGCTGACCGCGATCGGCGACCTCATCGATGCTCGTCGCGCCCGCCACGTGCTGACCGAAAACCGGCGCGTGCATGAATTCTTTGCCGCGCTGCGTGATTGCGACTTCACCGCCGCCGGCCGCATCTTCACCGCCTCGCACGCGTCGATGCGCGACGACTTCGAAATCACCACCGAACACATCGACCTGATCGCCGATGCCGCGGTCCGCGCGGGTGCCCTGGGCGCCCGAATGACCGGCGGGGGGTTCGGCGGCTGCGTGATCGCCTTGGTGGCCGAAGCCGGGGTGGAAGCCGTCATCGCAGCGGTGCACCGCGAGGTGCGTGATGCCGGCTACCCACCGCCGACGATCTCTCGAGCCCATGCCGCGGCGGGAGCCGGCCCGCTGCGCGGCAACGCGCGGAGTTGATCTCGCCAGAGAGCCTAGACTCGGGTTGTGAGCCAGCCCCGCCTGCTCGACCGGCGGAAACCGTCTGAGGAGAGCGCGCCATGCCGTTGGAAAAAGCAGTCGTTCTGCCGGTGGATCCAGCCCAGAGCTTCGCGCTGTTCACCCGACCCGAGGGCCTGCGCCGCTGGATGGCCACCGCGGCTCGCATGTAGCCGTACAACGCAGGTGTGTATCGCTGGACGGTGACTCCGGGACACACCGCGGCGGGAGCCGTTGTCGAAGCGGACCCGGGCCAGCGACTGGTCTTGTCCTGGGGTTGGGAAGGTCACGGCGATCCCGCGCCGGGGGAGTCGACGGTGACCGTCACGCTGGCGCCGGTCGCCGACGGCACCGAGATCCGGTTGGTCCACGAGGGGCTGACCGAGCAACAGGCCGCTCGCCACGCCGAGGTCTGGAGCCACTATCTGGATCGGCTGGTCGCCGCCGCCCAGCGGGGTGACGCCGGCCCCGATGAATGGGCGGCCGTTCCCGAGCCGCTTGACGAATTGTCCTGCGCTGAAGCGACATTGGCGGTGGTCCAGCACGTGCTGCGCGCGGTCGAGCCCGCCGACCTGGCGCGCCAGACGCCGTGTAGCCAATATGATGTCGTGCAGCTTGCCGACCACCTGATGCGTTCTCTGACGATCATCGGCAGCGCTGCTGGCGCGCAGTTGCCGCCGCGCGATCTGGATGCGCCCCTGGAAACCCAAGTGGCGGATGCGGGGCAGGCCGTGCTCGAAGCGTGGCGGCGCCGGGGCTTGGACGGCACCGTCGAACTGAACGCGAACCAAGTTCCTGCGGCGGTGCCGGTAGGCATTCTTTGTCTGGAATTGCTGGTTCATGCTTGGGATTTCGCGTTTGCAACCGATCGGCGGGTGGTGGTCTCCGACGCGGTGACCGAGTATGTGCTCACGGTCGCCAGCAAGGTGATCACCCCGGCAGCACGTAATTCCGCGGGCTTCGCCGCGCCGGTGGCGGTCGGTGCCTTTGCCCCGGTGCTTGATCGACTGATCGCTTTCACCGGCCGCCGGCCGGCGCACCCAACGGGCTTGACCAGCCCGATGCGGGCAGACGCGGGGAGCTAGAAGCTGCCGCCAGAGCCGCCAGGCCCACCCTGGCCGCCGGCTCCTCCGTTGCCGTCAACCACGGGGGGCCCCGACTGGCCGGGGTCGCCGGATTGGCCGTGGATGGCCAACGGGCCCAGGTGCGCGGTTCCGCCGGTGCCACCGGTTCCGCCTTTGCCGCCCGCGCCGCCGAAGGAGAAGCCGATGGGGGCGTTGGAACCCTTGCCGCCGGCGCCGCCGTCTCCGGCCGTCTCGAGGCCGTCGCCACCCTGGCCCCCGTTTCCGCCGGCTCCACCAGCACTGCCGTCGAACCCGGTCCCGCCGACGCCGCCGGTCCCGCCGCCACCGCCGGCGCTGTTGCTGCTGGAGCCGCCGTTGCCGCCGGGGCCGAAGGCCGAGCCCAAGCCCCCATTCCCACCGAATCCGCCCGATCCGGCGCGGCCGGCTGCACCACCCGCGCCAGTGGTACCCGGGATCGAACCGGTGCCGGGAGCGCCGCCCGCACCACCGGCTCCGCCGTCGCCGCCCGCACCACCGGCTCCGCCGTCGCCGCCAGTGCCACCGCTACCACCGGTGCCGCCGGTCCCGGCCAGGCTGCTGAACAGCGTGCCGTCTGCGCCGCTGCCTCCGGAACCGCCGAAGCCGCCATTTCCGCCGGTGCCCCCGGCTCCGCCATTTCCGCCGGCGCCCTGGGCGCCATCGTGGCCCGTCGGCGAGATCGCTTTGCCGCCCGCCCCGCCATTTCCGCCGCCGCCCCCGGCGCCGCCGGTGCCGCCGTGACCATCCCCGCCATTGTCGAATGTGCCGCTGGCGCCGGTGCCGCCGGTGTTACCGAACTGCCCGGTACCTCCAGTGCCACCGGACCCGCCCTTGCCGCCGGCGCCGCCGTTGCCCGAAATGCTGCCCCCGCTGCCGCCGGCGCCGCCCTCGGCTCCGTTGCCGCCGTTGCCGCCGGATCCGCCGTCGCCCGTCAGCCAAGCCTTACCGCCGGCCCCGCCGGCCCCGCCCGCTCCGCCGTCGTTGGTTCCGATCAGGGCGTTGCCGCCGTTGCCGCCCTGGCCGCCATTGCCGCCGTTTGCGACGACGTTGCCGGTGGCACCGTGTGCGCCCATGGTCAGCCCGGCGCCACCATCCCCGCCGGAACCGCCGACTCCCGCGTCGCCACCATCGCCGCCGTTGCCGCCGGCCTGGCCGCCGAGGCCCGAAATGCTGCCGTTCGCGCCGTTGGCACCACTGCCGCCGTCACCGCCCGCACCGCCGCCTCCGCCGTTACCGCCCGCGCCGCCGCCGCCTTGGTTGCCGGTGGTGCTGCCCGCTCCGCCGTCGCCGCCAGCGCCGCCCTGCCCGCCAGTCCCGCCTGCTCCGCCGTTGCCGCCGTTGCCCGCGTTGCCGCCGGCCCCGCCGTTGCCGCCGGCCCCACCGGCGCCTTGGGTCCCCGCCTTGCCAGTGAAGGTGGACCCGCCGGCCCCGCCCGCCCCGCCCTGTCCACCGGTTCCTCCGGTCCCGCCGTTGCCGCCGTCTTGACCGTTGGCACCCGCGGTGGCGCCGGTGCCGCCGGTAGCGCCGTTGCCACCGTCTCCGCCGGTGCCCCCGACCCCACCGGTGCCGCCGTTGCCGCCGTCACCGGCAAAAAAGCCGCCGGAGCCGCCAGCGCCACCGTTGCCGCCGGTGCCACCGGGATCACCGCCGGTGCCCGACGAGCCGGGGAAGCTGTTGGTCAGGCCCCCCAAGCCGGTGCCGCCGGCCCCGCCCGTGCCGCCGTTGCCGCCTTTGCCGACCAGGCCACCATTGCCACCACGACCGCCATTACCGCCGGTTTGGCCGAAACCGGTTGCATCAGCGCCGTCGCCACCCTTTCCGCCGTTGCCGCCGCTGTGGGGGGTGGCGCCGTCGGAGCCGGTGGCCCCATGGCTGCCGCCGCCGCTGTCGCCGCCGGCCCCACCAGCCCCGCCGATGCCGGGGGTACCGCCGTCGCCGCCGTTGCCCCCGGCGCCGTTGTTGACGCCGCTGACTCCCTTGGCGCCGTCGCCGCCGTTACCCGCGGAGCCGCCCGCCCCGCCGTTGCCCCCGGCCCCACCCGTACCGTGGCCGCCGTCGTGCCCCGTGGCCGCCAGCGCCAGACCGGCGGCCCCACCGTTGCCGCCGGCTCCACCCGTGCCGCCCTTGCCCCCGTTACCGCCGGGCGAGCCCTCGGCGCCTGAGAAAGCCCCGTCAAAACCGTTGGTGCCGCTGCCGCCGGTCGCCCCGGCACCACCGTGTCCGCCCGCGCCACCATCACCGCCGTTACCGGCCTGGATGCCACCGTTTCCGCCGGCTCCGCCGGCCCCACCGTTGCCGCCGTTGCCGCCGGGATTGCTGGAAAATGCGGGTGCCCCCAGGAAGCCATTACCGCCGGCCCCACCGTTGCCGCCGGCCCCGCCGTTGCCGCCGTTGCCGCCGCTGGTGGGACTGTTGCCGGTGGCGCCGTCTGCGGCGCGCGCTCCGCCGGCACCGGTGCCGCCGGCTCCGCCGGCCCCGCCGACGCCCGGATTGCCCCCGTTGCCGCCGGAACTCCCGTCACCCCCGCTGACGCCGGTGGCGCCACCGCCGCCGTCACCGGCAGCCCCACCCGCGCCGCCGGATCCGCCCGTCCCACCGCCGCCGTGCGCACCCGCGAGGCCGAGCCAGCCGCTCTTGCCCCCGCCGCCGCCATCTCCGCCGACCCCACCCAATCCGCCGAGGCCGCCGGCCCCGCCATTACCGATCAACAGCCCGCCGGTGCCGCCGGCTCCGCCATCGGTGCCGGAAACACCCGCGCTGCTGGCCGTGGTTCCCGCGGTGCCGGCCATTCCGTGGCCGCCGGCGCCGCCGGCCCCGCCGATGCCGAAGAGCCGGGCGGCCCCGCCGCTACCGCCCGCCCCGCCCAGCGCACCGGCTCCACCCTGCCCACCGATTCCACCATTTCCGTAAAGCCATCCGCCGGCGCCGCCCTGCCCGCCGATGCCACCGGTTGCGCCCGCGGCGGCCCAACCGCCTGCCCCGCCGGTTCCGCCGGTCCCGAGCAGCCACGCCGAGCCGCCGGCGCCGCCGGCAGCACCGAGGCCGCCGGTTCCTCCGCTGCCGCCGGAGCCAATGAGTCCGGCGGCCCCGCCGGTGCCGCCGGACTGGCCGGGCGCTCCAGATCCGCCGGCGCCGCCATTGCCCCACAAGAGCCCGCCCGCCTGTCCGGTCTGTCCGGTGCCGGGTGCGCCATCGGCGCCGTTGCCGATCAGTGGGCGACCAAACAGCGCCTGCGTCGGCGCGTTGATCAGCCCCAGCAGGTTCTGCTCGACGTTGGCCACTTCGGTGGCCGCATACCGACTCGCCGCCCGCGACAGCGCCTGCACAAACCCGTCATGAAACGTCGCCGCCTGCGCGCCAATGGCTTGATACGCCAGGGCGTGGGTGCCGAACAGCGAGGCGATGGCCGCCGACACCTCATCAGCGGCCGCGGGCAGCACGTTGGTGGTCGAGTTGGCTGCCGCGGTGCTGACCGCATCGATCGCCGTACCGATCTTCGCTAGATCCGCGGCGGCCGCCGTCAACATCTGCGGCTCCACGACCGTGAACGACATGTGACCCTCCGAGAGATCATGGTAACCCGCTTATCGGCTTAGGTTCGATGCCAGTCAATGCCAGCAAGGCGTATTGCAGTCAGATGCGACGCTGCAGCCGAATGCATCCCGGTCGCGATGTTTCTGCTCGAAGAGTCCCACTCACAGGTAGGCGGCGAAAGGGCAAATTGCACAGTGCTCGGACGTGCGGTGGATGGGCCGATCGTCAAGGCCCGGACTTGCCGGGGGTGACTTTCCGTCCCTGGCACGAGGACCTTTGGCCCTGCCCCGCATCCAGATTCGCCGCGTAGGAATGAGTCATGCGGCACAAAGCAGATTTGCCACCCGTTATCGATGTCGAGGTGAGCGCCCGCGGCGACTTGCCCGGTGCGGCCGAATACGCGCGCACCAAGATCGGCCAACTCGGCCGCTTGGCGCACCGGCCTGTGCTTTCTGCCCGCGTTCGAATCTCCCAGCATCCCGATCCGGCGGTGTCGCGACCCGTGGTCGCGCAGGCCAATTTCAACGTCGACGGGCGGTTGGTCCGCGCCCAGGTTCATGGCGCTACCGCGCAGGAGGCGATCGATCGGCTCGATGCGCGACTGCGGCGCCGGCTGGAGCGGGTGGCCGAGCACTGGGAGGCCCGACGCGGCCAGCAGCCCGACGCCGGTCGCGCCGAATGGCGGCACGAATCCGAGCCCCGGCAACGCGACACCTACTTTCCGCGTCCGCCCGAGGAACGCGAGGTCATCCGCCGCAAGTCGTTTACGATGGCGCCGTGCACGGTCGATGACGCCGCCACCGAAATGGGTTTGCTCGACTACGATTTCCACCTTTTCACCGAGCAGGGCACGGGCATGGCCGGCGTCCTCTACCGCGGCGGTCCGACCGGCTATCGGTTGGCGCTGGTTGCACCCGCTACCGCCGATCAGCTCAGCCCGTTCGAGCTGCCGCTGTCCATCAGCCCGCATCCGGCGCCAATTCTGACCGAGGCGGAGGCGGCCGAGCGACTCGGCGTCCTTGGTCTACCGTTTCTGTTCTTCATCGATGCCGCCCAGGGCCGCGCCGGGGTGCTGTACCACCGCTATGACGGGCACTACGGGTTGATTACGCCGGCCGGCTAGGTCCTGTCTGCTAATTGCGGACGCGGTGGTAGGTGATGATGGCGGCCAGGGTGGCACCGCTGAGGTAGGTCAGGGCGTATTTGTCGTAGCGGGTGGCGACCGCGCGCCAGTGTTTGAGCCGGTTGAAGCTTCGCTCGACGGTGTTGCGGTGCTTGTAGATTCGGCCTGAGAACCCCGGAGGCCGTCCTCTGTTGCGGCCTTTGGCTTTGCGGCGGGTGATCTGGTCGCTGCGCTCGGGGATGGTGTGGGCGATCTTGAGCCGGCGCAGCTGTGCCCGCGTCGAGTCATGGGAGTACGCCTTGTCCGCCAGCAGGCGATACGGGGCGTATGAGTTGCTGCACCGGGCGGCCAGCAGTGGCCAAAGCATCGGATTATCACCGGCTTGACCGGCCGACAGTGCCAGGGTGACCGGACTGCACAGCTGGTCGGTCAAGGCGTGGATCTTGGTAGTCAGCCCGCCGCGGGAACGCCCAATGGCGTGGTCATCGGGCTCATCGAGATATTTCTTGTAATTCGACAGATCCCCCTGTGCGGCGCCCGGGGCGCGCTCCGGCTGCGTGTTGGTGGGCGCGCACACTGGTCGAATCGACCGACAACAGTGCGCCCAGGTCGGCGTCCTCGGCGTCGAGGTCAGAGGCGATCGCCGCGAAGATCCGCGCGTAGATGCCATCGACCGACCAGCGTAGATGCCTCTCGGCCACTGATTGCCAGGGACCGAAGTGCTCGGGCAGGTCACGCCACGGAGATCCCGTACGGTAACGCCAGATAATGCCCTCCAGAGTATGTCGATGATCGTTCCACGGCCGGCCACGCCGCCGCCCCGCAGGCAACACCGCCACGATCAGCGACCACAAATCATCAGAAATCGCATGCGTCCGCATCACCCAAACAGCATCAGCCAAAACACCATTCACATTAAGCAGACACGCCCTAGCCCGCGGAATTGCGGACCGACTCGGCAGCCGCGCCGGCGCGATTCACCCTGGCTGATCGTGCGCCATCAGGTCTGCGTCGGCGCCGAAATGGACGGCCGCGTTGACGACAGCACCTTCGATCCGGCGCAGCGAGTTCACCGCGGCCAGCAGGTGACGCGGATTGGTCCCGGGGGCGGCCCGATTGATCGCGTCGGCGTGCTGCCTGACCACCGCCTCGGCCGCATCGAGGGAGTCGGCGGCGGGCGTGATGGCCACGTCCTGGGTCCCGTCGAGGGCAGTGACCAGCGCGTCGATCTTGCGCCGGATCTGGGCCGCCGCGGTCGTGATGGCATCGGAAAGTCCGTGGGGACATCCCGGATCCAGGTATTGCTCGCTTCGGCGGGCCAGAATCCGTGCGTAGCGGTCACAGATGGTGAGCAACCGCACCGAGTGCTGGATGCTTCTTCGGCCGGCGAATCCGGCGACACCAGCGAGCATCGGTTTGGCCGTGACCCGGAACTGCTGCAGGTCTCGATCGAGTTCACGCGCCCGCTCGGTGGGGCTGTCGGTCACGTCGTCGTCGAACATGGTCGCGATGGAGATCTCGATCAATTCGGACAGCGTTGTCAAGAAGGCCCGGGTATCGCGGCGTACCACCGTCCCAATGGTGGTCGGCAGCACCAGGATTGCGACGGCAACGCCAATAACGGCGCCGATCGCGGTCTCCTCGATCCGCAGCATCAGCACACCGAAGGTGAACTTGCCGAGCAGCCCGTACAGCAGCGCCAGCATCGTGGTGATCCAGAACGTCATCAGGCTGTAGGTGACCTGCATGAAATAGACGGCGAAGAACAGGCACGCGAAGATCATGACGACCGAGAGGACTCTGTCGCCGGCGACCACCGTGGCGACCAGCACGCCGCAGGGCACGCCGAGCACGGTGCCCAGTAACCGCTGCCAACCCTTGGTGAGGGTTTCGCCCCACGAATTGGTGCCGGCAAAGACCACGAATGCCGCAATCACCGCCCAATACCAGTGCAGCGGCGAAACCAACTCACCGGTGACGATCGCCAGTGACGCCGCGATGCTGACCTGGATGGCTTGTCGTGTGGTGGGCGCCAGCCCGGCTTCGCCGGGCCCACCATCTGCCGCAGTGTCCTCGGGTACCGGCTGCACCACGTCGTTGTTGTCCGGATCGGGCGGGGCCGCGGTGGCATCACCGATGAGCTCGCGGACCTCCGTGGTCGCCGTCGCCGCGGCGACGATGGCCAGGCCGAGGCGGCGCACGGCGCCCTGGCTCGGGTCGTCGGTCGGGGCCGGAGGGGGCTGACCGTCCAGGAGCCGCTGAGCCCGGCTGGCGGCCTGGTGCAGGCCCTCGGTTCGCGGCCCCCGGATGGCCCACGCGAGTTGGGTAAGCGTGTCAGCCAGCTCGATACGGGTGGCGGCCGGAATCTCCTCGGCGATGGCCATGGCGCGGTGGCCCGCGATGGCGACCCATTCGACGGAGAGTTCGGCGTCGAACAGCCACGGTGCGAGTTGCTCTGCGCTGATCCCCGGCCACAGCGTGGCGGGATGGGTCTTGTCCTCGATCTGGCTCTGCACCAGCAAAGCGGTCTCGTTGAGCCGGGCAATCCGGGCCCGCATGCGGCGGCGGCGCCGCTCATCGAGCCGACCCGCTCGCACGGTGTCGGCGGCGGTGTCCACCACGATCGCCATCCGCGCTCGCAGCGAGCGAATCGTGGCGCGCAGCACACTTTCTGGGCGGTCGGGCAGCACATAGGTGCTCATCACAAACGTGCACAGGGTGCCAACCAGCACGGCGCCGATCATCCAGGGCAACTGGGCCACCCCGGCCCGCAGATACAGGCTGAAGAAGTAGGCCATGAATGCGACCATGCCCAGCGCCCGTCCACGCGGCCCGAAGCGGCGGACATAGACCGCGGCGAACACGATCACCACGAACGCCACCTCGGCGGCGATCAGGTGCGGCGCGAGCAGCGCGGCCACGCTGATCGACAGCGCCGCGGGTACCGGCAGCAGCGCCATGGTGATCTGCTGTTGTCGGGAGTCGGGATGGTCGACGGAACGGGCCGCGATCATGGTGATGACGACACCGATCAGAGCGACGGTCAACGGCTGCCCGGTCGCCATCGTCAGCAGGTACAACACCAGCAGCGAACAGCCCAGCGCCGCGGTGGTCCGAGTGGCCATCCGTAGCCGCAGCAGTCCGGGGTCGGAACCAATTGCCCAGCTCTGTGCCCGCTGCAAACGTGCCGCCATCGACTCCGGTATCCGGGTGTCAACGGCCGGCCGGTCCTGCACGTCATCTCGACGGGACACCCCGAACCATCCTTCTTGTGATCTAGTCGCTGCTCACGACGTTACGGAAAGCATGCCGCGGATCGGGTGGACGGGCTCGCCGGGCGTCCCGCGCGGTACATATGAATGATGGACGGCCATCTGGACGTCCGGGCCTACGCCGAACTCGGCGACTTCCTGGAGCCCCAGGCACGCGGCGCGACCGTGCGCCGGCCGTTCCGCAGCCATCAGACGGTCAAGGATGTGCTGGAGGCGATGGGCATCCCGCACACCGAGATCGATCTCATCCTGGTGAACGGAGAACCCGCAGAGTTCGGCCACCGGCCGGCGGCCTGCGACCGGATCGCCGTGTACCCGATGTTCGAGGCGCTCGACATCGGGCTGACCAGCGGGCTGCGGCCGGTGCCGCTGCGTCATCCACGGTTTGTGGTCGACGTCAATCTCGGTCGGCTCGCCCGGCTGATGCGACTACTCGGACTCGATGTTTGGTGGTCCAGCGTGGCCGATGACCCGGCGCTGGTCGACATCAGCCTGGCCGAGCAGCGGATCCTGCTCACCCGCGACCGCGGGCTGCTGAAGCGTCGTGCGGTCACCCATGGCCTGTTCGTGCACTCCCAGCAACCCCAGGAACAGCTGCTCGAAGTGATACGGCGACTGGACCTGCGGCAGCGGTTGGCGCCCCTGTCGCGCTGCGTGCGGTGCAACGGCCGCTTGATCCCGGTTGCCAAGGAAGAGGTCATCGATCGCCTGGAGCCGCTGACTCGCCAGCACTACGACGATTTCAGCCGTTGCTCGGACTGCGGACGGATCTATTGGGCCGGCTCCCATCATGCCCGGCTGGCCGGGCTGGTGCAGGCAATCCTGGGCCAGCTGGCTAGCGGGCCGGCTCGGGCAGACTGAAGGTGGGCATCGTCATTTTCCAGACACAGGATTTGTCGATGTCGCGGCTCGGATCGTCGACGAATGCCGTCACGATCGACTGGGCGCACGCCGAATTCGGCAGGACACCATGGCCCACCCCGGGAAACCGCACCAGCTGCGAGTTGCCCAGCCCGGGGGTGATCTCCTCGGCCCACTGTGGCGCGGTGCTGGAGTCGAACGTGCCCGACAGGATGAGGGTGGGCACCCCGCTGGACACCGACAGACGATCGGCAGTCTCGGATCTACCCGACCCCCAGGCGGCGCACTCGCGGAAGATCCAACTGCCGGTCGGGGTGATGCGCAGCACCGAATCGGGCAGGCCGGGGATCGCTGTTCGTGCCCGCGACAGCGCCTGCTCCGGCGTGGTCCAGTTGGCCATCTCCTGGCAGTAGGTGCCCAGCGCCAGACCGGCGCCCAGCAGGCCGCGGTGCTCGGGTGGCGGGACAGTCTCGGCAATCCCGGCGGCGGCCAGCCTGCCCTCCCCCCTGGCCAGCGCGAATATCATCCGCGGAATGTCGGTCACCTTGGCTGGGTCGGCGCTCCAGCCGAGCACCAGGGGCACCACCTTGAACCCATCGATAGTGACCTGCACCGGGTCGCCGTTGGCATCAGAGGTGCTGACCTTCAAGGGTTTCCGGCTCAGCGTGCTGACCACGTTGACGAACACCGTTGCCAGATCCGGATAGGCTTGCGCGCACCCGGGTTGGTCATTGCACGCTCCAATGATCGCGGCCAGGCCGCTTGCGGGGGCTTGCCACCAGCGGTCGATCAGGTTGAACGACGTCGGGACCACCGAGTCCAACACCATCGACCGGATGCCTTCGCGGTGGGTACGCAGCAGCTGCTGCGCCAGGTCGCTGCCGTATGAGACCCCGTAGACGTTCCACTTCTCGATGCCCAGTTGCTTGCGTAGCGCAGCGATGTCCGCCGCGTTCTCCCGTGAGCTGTAGGACGCCAGATGAAAGCCCTCAGCCACCAGCCTGTTTCGGCATGCGGTGACGGCCGCCGCGTCCAGATCCGCGGTAGCCGGGGCCTCGAAGTCCAAATCGAGGGCCCGCACCGCGAAGTCATCCATTTCCGGACAGCTCAGGTGTGGATCGCTGTGTAGGGTGCCGCGCTGGTTGACGAAGATGACGTCGCGGTCGGCGTTCAAACCGCTGGCGACAACCCGGGGTGCGTTCAGTGTTGCCGCGCCCCCGGGTCCACCCGCGAGGTAGACGATGGGGTCGGCCTTGGGCTTGTCGCTGACCGCTTTTACCCGTGCCACCAGGAGTCGGATGGTGCGACTCTGCGGATCGAGGCGATTCTCCGGGACGGTGAGATAACCGCAGCTGTAGTTGGCTCCCAGCTCCGCCTGGGGCACGCCGGGAAAATTCGGCTCCGGACATGGCGCCGCGTCGTAGTGAGTCTTTTGGCGCCCACCGCCACACGCGACCAGGCTCACCGCTATCACCACACACAACAGCCAGGCCATGGTCCCGCGTAGAACATGGGAAGCGTTATTTCGCAATGTATTTCGCACGGTTTCTGAATTGTCACCCGGCCGGAGTCAACTTGATCGCGGCAAACTGCAGCCGGTCGACGGCCTCGGTGAACTCCTCGAGCGTGGGGATCCGCCGGTCGCGAAACTTCAAACCCATCATCCGCTGCGCGCGGCGCGGGCCGTAAGACTGGGCACATCGCAGACACAGGTCGGCGACCACGTCCGGGTCCCGGATGAGGTCGCCGCGCATGGCTGTCGTCTTCCCGTTGTGCACTACCTGGGCGGTGGCACCACCGCTGAAGTTGTACTTCCATGCGGCGCCGGTCAGGGCGTACAGCACGTTGTCGATGACATGGGCGCTCAACGGAAGTGAGAAGTGCCGTCCCGACTTGCGGCCGGTGAAGTCGAGCACCATCAGCTGGTTGCCCAGTGAGCCGGCGAGCGGTGTGCGCAAGAGAAAACCGAGCACCGGGTTGATGGCACGAAGTAGTGCTGACGGTGGATGCCCCACCTCCACCGGATACGACTGCTCTGTCATGCAAACACCGTAGGACAACACGATGGTGTGCGGCAGTGCCGCCGCGAGTACAGCTCCGTTCGGCGATCACGCCGGCCCCGCCCAGCAGCGTCGCAGTGGCAGGCACCCAGCGATCAGAAGATCGAGTCGACCTGGTCCGCGATGGGGTTGCCGGCGGCGTCGCGGACCGGTCCCTTCGACCCGTCGGAGTTGACGAACGCCTGCCCACACGGATACGGCGGGTGCTGGGGGAGCGGGTCCATGAACATCGGGTTGACGGCCCACTTGCCGCCTTTGGTGTACAGGCCGTCGTAGGCCCGGCACATGAGCTCGGCTTTGTTGCGGTTGATGGCCAGTGACACCGCGGTCGCGTCGCCCACGAACGTGGCGTCGCTGTTCGAGTCACCCGCAGCAAGCACCTGGCGACGGTCCTGCGGGAGTTGGTCGAAGGCTTGCGGGCCGTCAACGCCGAAGATGACTTGATTGGCCCAACAACGCTTGCCGTCGGCAAACGGCATCACCGAATCCTCGCCGTCGCGAACCCCGCCGCAGCCGAGGAGATGAGCGGTCAGTTTCCCGGATTGGTCGGCAACGCTGCGGACACCCACGACGTGCTGGTCATCGATGCCCACTTCGCCCGCCCACACCTTGATGACCGGTTCGGGAGATGCCGACACCACCCAGGCGTCGATGCCATGGGCCTGCAGAGTCGCGATGAGGTCTTTGATCTGGGGATAGACGCGAATGTAACCGTCGACATCCTCAGTGCCCACCTTCTGGGTGGCGCCGACATCGGCGGCGAGATTCTGTTGCTTTGCCGCGGCGGCGAATTGGGCGAGTTCCTCGGCGCTGTAGCCGGCCGACAGCGCGTTGCCCCAGGCGTAGGAACCCTCCAGGCGACGCGCGTCACTGCCGGCAAAAGCGGGCCGTCCCGTCGTCGTTTGGCCCCCAAGAAGCGACAGGATCTCGTCCGCGCACAACGCATTGCTGCTGGTCGGAAGCGGCTCGCCGGCGGGCACATCCTTGCCGCAAGCCGCACTCAGCGCGTCGGCGGCCGCATCGGTCAGGTAGCGCCCCGTGTTGTGCCAATCCTGGTTGGCGGGCTGCAGCACCAAATCGTGCGTCAGCATGTAGTAATTGGTCGCATAACCGATGTCGTTCTTGACGACGGTGTTGTCCCAGTCGAAGATCGCGACCTTGTGTGCAGCGCCGTCGGCGGTGCCGGTGCACTTGCTGTTGGCATTGATGGCGGATTGCAGAAACTCGCGTACGCCGTCATGCCATTCAAGAGACGCGTCGAGCTCACGACAGCCGGACCCGTAATCGCCGGATGCTGGGCTGGTGGGTCGATCGGTCGAGCAACCGCTGACGCCGCCAAGCAGAGTCGCCACTGCCAACAGCGCAACGATGAGTCGGGTCGGTGGTATCAATGGGCGCCCTTCGTCATGTCAACGAACACCGGCCAGCGGCTTGATCGGAAGCTGAGTCGCTTGTCCGACCTGACGATTGTGACTGATTGCGGGTCGGGCTGCCCCGCAAGTCGACGGCGCCACGCCGGCCTGGCGGACGGGATCGGAAAAACGCACCGCGGAGTGCGTGCAGCTCCGCGGTGCGTTTTGGTTGGCGCGCCCGGCTAGGGGGTGATCTTGGTCTGGTCGTCGATCACGCCGGTGGCATCCATCAACACGTCTTGCTCGCTGTCGAGGGCATCGGCGTCGAGCTGAAGCACGAACAGGCCTTCCTGGCTGGGGATCACCACCGTCTTCTGCGCGACCGCCCGCTGCTTGCCGTTCTTGGTGTAGGAACCGCCGAGCTGCCATGCCTGGAAGCCGCTGAGTGTGGAGGCACTGCCGTTGTTGCTGCCCTCGTACCCGGGCAGGTTTTTCAGCTCGCCCGGGGCGAATTCGAGAATCTTGGCGGCCTCGACGTTGCCGGTGAGTTTGGACAAGATCGCCACGATGGTGGGCGGGTCGCTGGGATCAGCGGGTTGGGTGTAGGCGATGCCACCGTAGGGTGCGCCCGAGCCTTCGGGTAGCAGTTGCCAGCCGTCGGGCACCGGCAGATCGATGTTCGGGGATCCGGGGTCGCCGTGGTGCACGGGGGTTTCCTGGATGTCGTTGTCCCGGATGTAGTCAGCGATCGTGTAGTTGGCTTGGGTGCCCGGTGTTGGGCTGGTCGCCGACGTCGTGGTGGACGTCGACGTGGACGTGGACGTCGATGTGGAGGTCTTGGTGTCACTCGTCGTGCCAGACCCGCAGGCAACCAGCGTCAGGCTTAGCGCCGCTGTTGCCAGCACCGCGGTGAGGTCCTTTATGTCTTGCATCTCCTGAATTTTGGGGCCCCGGTATCTGCTCCGGCGACATCCGGACCGACATTAGCCCAACCGGTGCGCAGCGTTGCGGCAATGCCCCAACTACCGGTGCTAACGGTGTCGAGCCGGCGGATGCCGGCGGTTGCCCTGGCCCCGATCGCCGAAAATGTGATGGCGCGCATTGTCCTGTCATCGGCCTGGATTAATGCCGAAATCCCCACGGGAAGGCTCGGCGTGCAGTAATGAGACACGTATGCGGTCACCGAGGTTGCTGCGGGGCCTTGCCGCGCTCCTCGCGGTGCTGGGCCTGTTGCTGCCGTTGATTGCGGCCGCGCCGCCGCGTGCCTACGACGGCGAACCGTCGTTGGTGGCTAACCCCGTCGACTACGTCGACACGCTGGTCGGCACCGGGACCGGGGGCGAGATCGTCGGGGAGATCAACAATTTCCCCGGCGCAGCGGTGCCGTTCGGCATGGTGCAGTACTCGCCGGACACCACCGACAACTATGCCGGCTACGACTACCAGAATCCCCGTTCCACCGGGTTCAGCATGACGCACGCCTCGGTGGGCTGCGCTGCCTTCGGCGACATTTCGGTGTTGCCCACCACCACCGCGATCAGTGCGCAACCTTGGCGCGGGGCCGAGCGGATTGCCCACGACGACAGCGAAGTGGGGGTCCCCGGCTATTACTCGGTGCACTTTCCGGCCACCGGGGTGACCGCGGAGCTCACTGCCACCACCCGCACCGGCTTCGGCCGGTTCAGCTAGGTCCTGTCTGCTAATTGCGGACGCGGTGGTAGGTGATGATGGCGGCCAGGGTGACACCGCCGAGGTAGGTCAGGGCGTATTTGTCGTAGCGGGTGGCGACCGCGCGCCAGTGTTTGAGCCGGTTGAAGCTTCGCTCGACGGTGTTACGGTGCTTGTAGATTCGGCCTGAGAACCCCGGAGGCCGTCCTCTGTTGCGGCCTTTGGCTTTGCGGCGGGTGATCTGGTCGCTGCGCTCGGGGATGGTATGGGCGATCTTGAGCCGGCGCAGCTGTGCCCGCGTCGAGTCATGGGAGTACGCCTTGTCCGCCAGCAGGTGAAACGGGGCGTCTGAGTTGCTGCACCGGGCGGCCAGCAATGGCCAAAGCATCGGATTATCACCGGCTTGACCGGCCGACAGTGCCAGGGTGACCGGACTGCACAGCTGGTCGGTCAAGGCGTGGATCTTGGTAGTCAGCCCGCCGCGGGAACGCCCAATGGCGTGGTCATCGGGCTCATCGAGATATTTCTTGTAATTCGACAGATCCCCCTGTGCGGCGCCCGGGGCGCTCCGGCTGCGTGTCGGTGGGCGCGCACACTGGTCGAATCGACCGACAACAGTGCGCCCAGGTCGGCGTCCTCGGCGTCGAGGTCAGAGGCGATCGCCGCGAAGATCCGCGCGTAGATGCCATCGACCGACCAGCGTAGATGCCTCTCGGCCACCGATTGCCAGGGACCGAAGTGCTCGGGCAGGTCACGCCACGGAGATCCCGTACGGTAACGCCAGATAATGCCCTCCAGAGTACGTCGATGATCGTTCCACGGCCGGCCACGCCGCCGCCCCGCAGGCAACACCGCCACGATCAGCGACCACAAATCATCAGAAATCGCATGCGTCCGCATCACCCAAACAGCATCAGCCAAAACACCATTCACATTAAGCAGACACGCCCTAGCCGCGCGATGGCCGGCCGGCCTTGCTGCGGGTGCAGTCCGGGGCGTCGCTGGCGGGCAACTCGCGCTCGACAATCCAGCTCGGGGCGGACAACACCACGATCACCGGTTGGGCGACCAGCGGCGGATTCTGCGGCAAGAACAACACCTACACCGTGTACTTCGCGATGAAGTTCAACCAGCCGTTCATCTCCTACGGCGCGTGGGACGGCTACGCGGTCTACGCCGGGGTCCGCGGCGCGCATTCCCGGCGCAGCGGGGCTTATGTGGAGTTTCCGTCCGGCGCCGCACTCGAGGTGCAAACCGCGATCTCCTACGTGGGCATCGACGGCGCACGAGCGAACCTCGCGGCCGAGGGGGCGGCGAGTTTCGACGACGTTCGCACCGCCGCCGCGAGGGAGTGGAACGCGGCGTTGTTGCGGATCGCGGTGGCCGGCCGTGACCCCGACGAGCTGGTGACCTTCTACAGCTGCCTCTACCGTTCACTGTTGCACCCCAACACCTTCAACGATGCCGACGGTCGATACCTCGGGTTTGACGGTGCCATTCACACGGTGCCCCAGGGACATACCCAATATGCCAATTTCTCCGACTGGGACACCTATCGCAGCCTGGCCGCTCTGCAAGGGCTGCTCTTCCCCAGCCAGGCCAGCGACATGGCCCAGTCACTGGTCAACGACGCAGAGCAGAGCGGTGCTTTTCCGCGCTGGCCCCTTGCGAATTCGTCGACGGGCATGATGACCGGGGACAATGCGGTGCCGCTGATCGTAAATCTCTATACCTTCGGCGCCAAGGACTTCGACGTTCACACCGCGCTGCGTTACATGGTGAACGCGGCGACGCGGGGCGGCGTCGGCCTCAACGGTTATGTCGAGCGGCCGGGAATCACCACCTACCAAGAGTTGGGTTTCGGGCCGCAGGTGAGCGAATTCGCTACCGGCGGGCGCATCGCGGGCGCATCGATCACCCTGGAATGGGCCATCGACGACTTCACCATCTCCCGATTCGCGCAGGCGTTGGGCGATGACAAGACCGCCGCCGAATTCCAGCACCGGTCGCAGTACTGGCAGAACCTGTTCAACCCCAGCACCGGTTTCATCTCGCCACGGGATCGGATGGGATTCTTCCCCGACGGCCCGGGATTCACCGAGATCCCGGAGGGGTTTGGTCAAGACGGATTCGACGAGGGCAACGCCGAGCAATATCTGTGGATGGTGCCACAAAACATCGCCGGCCTGGTGACAGCGCTGGGCGGCTGTGCGGCGGCGGAAAACCGGCTGGATCGCTTCACCAAGAAGCTCAACATGGGTCCAAACCAGCCCTACCTGTGGGCCGGCAATGAGCCGGGTTTCGGGGTGCCGTGGATCTACAACTACCTGGGAGCGCCGTGGAAGACGCAGCGGACGGTCAACCGAGTGCGCGGCCTGTTCGCGGCCACGCCCGACGGCGCGCCCGGCAACGACGATCTGGGCGCGCTGTCCAGCTGGTATGTCTGGGCGGCTCTCGGTCTGTATCCGATCACGGCGGGGACTCCGATCCTGACGGTGAATACCCCCTTGTTCGACCGGGCCGTAATCAGACTCCCCGCAGACAAATTCATCCAGCTTTCCGCGCCCGGCGCGTCCGCGCCCAGCCACATGAGGTACATCAGTGGGCTGCGCATCAACGGTGCGGCCACTAGACCAGACCTATCTTCCGGAGTCGATCATCACGACAGGCGGCGACGTCGCCTTTGAGCTTGCCGCCGTTCCCAACAAGCAGTGGGGTAGCGGACCGTCATCGGCGCCACCGTCGTTCGGCGCGGGCGGCTCGGCGGTGACGGTCAATGTCCCGCGGCCCATCATCAGGATTACGCCCGGAACGACGCGAACCGTCAGGGTCGACCTACAACGGATGATCACCGGCATCGACGAGTTCACCATCACCGGAGAGTCCTCGACCGGCGGGAGCACGGTGGTACCCACCTCTGGACGATTCGCCGAGAATGGATCGGCCACGACCCGGGTCGGAATCACGGCGTGATGCATCAAGTCAAGATGCCTGCGAAACCTGGTTCATGCATCAGGTAAGGAATGCCCGCGAAATCGGGGTCAGGTGGTGGTCTTGCTTTTGATGCGGATGCCGGCTTTGAGGGCGGGTAGAGCGGCGGGTATGGCGGCGGGGTAGAGCTGTTCGGTCTTGTCTTTGGCGAGTCTGAGCAGGGCGGCTTGCAGGTCGGCGATCTGGTGGGCGATCGCGGCGGGGTTGAGGCTGTTGCGGTAGGTGAGCAGCTCTGTTTGTTGGGCCGCTGAGAGGACTCCGGCGGCCAGCAGCCGGTCCAGGGGTCTGGGGCTTGTCGTAGAGCCGGCGGCGGTGACCGTCGCGGCTGCAGCCGTAGCTGATGGGTTTGATGGTGGGGGTCAGGTAGTTGAGCCGGTCGTTGACCAGGTGCCACAGCCGGTTGAGCACGGCGCGTTCTTCGTCGGTGTCGTAGCGGTAGTAGAACCCGTAGCGACGCACGAGGTGGTTGTTTTTGGACTCGATGGTGGCCTGGTCGTTCTTCTTGTAGGGTCGTGAGCGGGTGAAGAAGATCTCCATGTCCGCGGCCCACTTGATGACCGCCTTATTGAGGAATTCGGTGCCGTTGTCGAAGTCCAAACCCGTTACCTTATAGGGATTTTAGTAATTCCGGTTTTGAGGGCGCCCAGGATGTGGGGTGGGCGTTGTTGCGCACCGTGCGGGTGAACACCCAGCCGATGTGCATGTCGGTGAGGTTGACCGTGCGGGCGAACTCACCTTTCAGTGTCGGGCCGCAGTGCGCCACGGTGTCGCCTTCGAAGAACCCCGGAGATTCTTCGGCCTCATCGCCTGCTTTGCAGATGGTGATCGAGGACCGCAGCAGCGGGAGGGTTTCGTCGTCGACACACCCGAGATCTGGTCGCGGGCCTTGGCGCCGCGCAGGTAGCGGTCGATCGTGGCGCTGCTCATCGCCAACAGCTCGGCACGCACCGCCGGGCCGTAACGGTCACGGCCGTCCACCAGTTCGCCGTGGCGTTCTAGAGCATCCAACTGAAGTGCCATGGAAGCGGCCAGGTACCGGCCGCACTGCCCGCCTGAGGCCGCCCACACCTTCTGCAACACCTTGAGCGCATCCTAGGAGTACTTCGGATTACGTTGCCGGCAAATCCGTTTGGCGACCTGCCGACCCGCTCCCGCCGGCGCGGCCGCCGCCCTCAACCGCCGCCGGGCGTTGTCACGCGACCAGCCGGTGACCGCCACCACCTGATCCAGAATCTGCCCCTTGTCCGCCTTCGGCGCCCCCACATACGCCCTGGCGAACTTCGCGGTGATCTCGGCCCGAGACGACATCGACAGCCCACTTCCCATGCCTGCCAAGGATCGACCGTTTCGCGGGCATTTTTACGTGATGCACCGAGGACGCTTCACGGGCATTTCTCGTGATGCTTGCCGCACGGTGGACAAGTCGGTCGACAACGAGTACTATCTGACGTATCTGACCACCACCGCCGGTGCAACCAGCCGGACATCGACCGTGCTGGTTGTGGTCACTCGGTTATGACGAGTGACCCGCGCGCGCCGCGGCCAGCGCTAGATCATTTCGCTCTTGGTCCGACACCGCATTATCGGCCAGCCCAGAAACACCGGTAGCCAGCAGGTGAGCACGCGGTACAGCAGTACCGAGGGAACGCCGATCGCCGCGGGCACCCCGAACGCGGCCAGCCCACCGATCAGTGCCGCCTCGACGGCGCCGACACCGCCGGGTGTCGGCGCGGCCGAGGCCAGCGTCCCGCCGACCATCGTCACCACCGTGACGGTGACAAATGTCGTTCCGCCGCCGAAGGCTTCGATGCTGGCCCATAGCGCCAGCGCGGCGCCGAGAGTCGTTCCCGCGCAACCCAGCAGGATGATGGCCAATCGCTTGGGCTCCCGGCCCAGCACAATCAGGTCGCTGGTGACCTCTTTGAGCTTGGGACGCACTTCCGTCGACAGCCAGCGCCGCAAGTTGGGTACGAACAAGAACGTTCCGATGATGCCCAGCGCCACACCCGCGATCAGGTACACCACGGTGCCGGTGGGCACGAAATGCGATAGATCGGTTGAGGTTCCCGCGACGGTGCTGAACAGGATCAGCAACGCCAGGTGAACAATCACCTGGACCGACTGCTGCAGCGCTACGGCTGCGGTGGCCCGTAACGCGCTCAGACCGCTCTTCTGCAGGAACCGGGTGCTCAGTGCGAGGCCACCGACGCCGGCCGGGGTGGTTGTTGCCGCAAAGGTATTGGCCACCTGCACGATCGATAGCCTCCAGAAGCTGACCTGCCCGTCGGCGCAGGTCCACAATGCCGCCGCAGCGCCGACATAGGTCAGTGCCGACACCGCCAACCCGAGCAGTGCCCACGTCCAGTTGGCGGTTCTGAGCTGGGAGAAAAAGGTCGGCACGGTGCTGATGAACGGATACGCGACGTACACCAGCGCGCCGATCAGCACCAGTTGGATGAACTGGCTGCGACTGAACCGGGTGATCGTCTGGCTCTCGATCTGATGGGCACCGGTCTGGCACTTGACCTCGGTGCGGGCGCCGGCGATGACGGTCTTGGCGTTGGCCACAGATTCGCGGATGCGCTTGGGCACGGCGGATTTGGTGAGCCGGCGCGAGGCCATCAGGATGGTGTCTTTGCCGAATGCTTCGATCGCGGCGCTCACCGCGGGCTGCGCGCCGTACAGTGCCGAGGTGGTCACCAGGAGTTGGGCGATATCCGATTGGAGTTGGGCGTCGGTGGCCCCATATTCGGCGTTGCCGAACCCCCCGAACAGGACCTTGTCCTCATCGACTGTGATCGCGTGGCAGCGCAAGTCCCCGTGCGAGATCTGGTAGTCGTTGAGCGTTCGCAACGATTCCCACACCCGGCTAACCGGTGTCTGGGCGGTGCATTCATCCAGCGGTGTCCCGCGTACCGGGTTGTGCGCGTACAGCGTCCATTCGCGGTCGAGCGCGGCCAGCGCGATGGTCGAGGTATTGGCGACGCCCGCTTCCCCGATCGCGATGGCCATCAGGGCGCGGTGCTCGACCGCGCGGCGCATGGAGGCCTGCAGCGGTGCGGTTTCGGAGCCGCGCAGTCGCAGCTTCCACCAAAGTTGCCGCAGTGCGCCGCCGCTGCGCTGATGCGGGCCGTACAACTCGATAGCCGCCCGGCATTCGGGGTCGGGGGAGGTGGCCGCCAGCACTAGTGGACCGGCGCCGCCCGGCCGCACCACCGTGAGCATCGATACCGCGAATCCACGCTTGGCCATGGCACGGACCGCACCTTCCAAGGGCACCTCGAGAGCGGGCGTGCCAACGACTAGGACCACCAGCGCGCCGACGAACCACCCCACGGCCAGTCCCAGCAACGAACGGGCCGGCACGATGGCGCTGATGACCAGGTGGATCGGCACGAAGGCCAACAACAATCCCCACCACCAATGTCGCCAGCGGGCGGGCAGCCAGGGGCCTGACACGGTGAGTACCGCCGCGACCATCGCTATCCACCGCGGGTCATCCAGAAACTGGGCCGGCAGGGTGGTGAGCTTCTCGGACAGGTCGAAATGCCACCGGGGGGCCGAAATTCGGTTGCTGCTGATCGACAACGGCAGAACGGCCATGATTGCCGCGGCCGCGTAGGCGCCGAGCAGTTTCCATTGTCGGCTCACGATCAGCCCGATCAGAATCACGAATGGCAACGCCAGAATCGCCGCACCGTAAGCCAGGTAAACCAGATCGGATTGGGTGGGGGTAAGAACGCCGACAATTTCGGAGATCGATTTCTCCAATGCCACCCACCGCGGGCGGGTGATCACCGAACTCGTCACCACGACCACGAGGAAGACCACCGCTACGACCAGCCAGATGATGTCGTTGGTGCGTCTGGTTATCGGAGGCAGCAAGCTACCGGAAACGGTGATCTCGCGTCCGTCAACTCGCATATGCCCAACGGTCCGGTGGACCGATTCCCCTCTCCACGGCTCGCCGACAACTTACCTGTGGGAACAGGATTACAGGTGGGCCTAGGTCCTGTCTGCTAATTGCGGACGCGGTGGTAGGTGATGATGGCGGCCAGGGTGGCACCGCTGAGGTAGGTCAGGGCGTATTTGTCGTAGCAGGTGGCGACCGCGCGCCAGTGTTTGAGCCGGTTGAAGCTTCGCTCGACGGTGTTGCGGTGCTTGTAGATTCGGCCTGAGAACCCCGGAGGCCGTCCTCTGTTGCGGCCTTTGGCTTTGCGGCGGGTGATCTGGTCGCTGCGCTCGGGGATGGTGTGGGCGATCTTGAGCCGGCGCAGCTGTGCCCGCGTCGAGTCATGGGAGTACGCCTTGTCCGCCAGCAGGCGATACGGGGCGTATGAGTTGCTGCGCCGGGCGGCCAGCAGTGGCCAAAGCATCGGATTATCACCGGCTTGACCGGCCGACAGTGCCAGGGTGACCGGACTGCACAGCTGGTCGGTCAAGGCGTGGATCTTGGTAGTCAGCCCGCCGCGGGAATGCCCAATGGCGTGGTCATCGGGCTCATGGAGATATTTCTTGTAATTCGACAGATCCCCCTGTGCGGCGCCCGGGGCGCTCCGGCTGCGTGTTGGTGGGCGCGCACACTGGTCGAATCGACCGACAACAGTGCGCCCAGGTCGGCGTCCTCGGCGTCGAGGTCAGAGGCGATCGCCGCGAAGATCCGCGCGTAGATGCCATCGACCGACCAGCGTAGATGCCTCTCGGCCACCGATTGCCAGGGACCGAAGTGCTCGGGCAGGTCACACCACGGAGATCCCGTACGGTAACGCCAGATAATGCCCTCCAGAGTACGTCGATGATCGTTCCACGGCCGGCCACGCCGCCGCCCCGCAGGCAACACCGCCACGATCAGCGACCACAAATCATCAGAAATCGCATGCGTCCGCATCACCCAAACAGCATCAGCCAAAACACCATTCACATTAAGCAGACACGCCCTAGGCGGGCGCCGTCACGGCTGCAATCGGGAACGCAACCCGGTCGCCCGGATCGCCCGGCGCGCGATCGCGGCCCGTACGTCGCATTCCGGCCCGACGATGCGCACCTTGCGGGCGGCCCGGGTGACCGCCGTGTAGAACAGTTCGCGGGTCAGTAACCGGGAATCCGCCGGCGGCAGCAGCACGGTCACGTCGTCGGCTTGACTGCCCTGGCTCTTGTGGATCGTCATGGCATGCATGGTTTCCACATCAGATAGTCGGCTGGTCGCGAACTTCAGCGGCTCCTGCGCGCCGGCGATGACGACCCGCAGCGCGCCCGGAGTCGCGGCGCGGTTCGTGCCATCCAGGACGGCCACCCCGGTGTCGCCGTTGTACACGCCGAGCCCATAGTCGTTGGCGGTCACCAACACCGGCCGTCCGGCATACCAGCTCGACCAGATCGGCTCGCCCGTTGCTTCGGTGAGCCATCTCTGCACCTGGTGGTTCCAGTGCGCGATTCCATACGGTCCACGCCGGTGCGCGCACAACAGCCGTTGCTCGTCGAGTGTTGCCAGCGCGGCCGCGGTATCACCGAGCGCGCCGGCGTGTCGAAGCTCGAGGGCTTGTGGCAGCAGCACATTGCGCAGCTGCGGGGTCGGGTCGGCGGCGTTGATCCACTCGATGTGGTCGTCGCCCGCCCGCAAGATCTCGACAACCCGGTCGGCGTCGCCGCCGCGGATGGCCGCCGCCAACTGGCCGATCGACTCGCCGAACCGATGCAGTCTGCGCAGTGCCGCGACGTGGGTGTCGTGGCGCGCGCCCAGTCCGTCCACCAGGTCGGCCAACACCGCGCCCGCCTCCACCGACGCCAGTTGGTCGGGATCGCCGACAAGAAGCAGCCGCGTCTGCGGACGCACCGCTTCGAGCAGGCGAGCCATCATGGTCAGCGATACCATCGACGTCTCATCGATGACGATCACGTCATGCGGCAGCCGATTGCCGCGATGATGGCGAAACCGTGATGAGGTGTCGGGCCGGCTGCCCAGCAGCCGGTGCAATGTGGTCGCCTGTAGCCCACGAACCCGTTGCTGATCTACGGCATCGAGTTTGTCGATCTGCGACTGCACCGCCTCGTGCAGTCTGGCCGCGGCCTTGCCGGTCGGTGCGGCCAGTGCAATGCGCAGTCGCGCCTTGCCGGCGAGCTGTGCCTGCTCGGCGAACAGGGCCAACAGCCGCGCCACCGTGGTGGTTTTACCGGTCCCCGGTCCACCGGTCAGCACCGTCAAGCCCTGCGCCAGCGCAATCTTCGCGGCCGCGCGCTGCTCTTCGTAGCCGGGTGGAAACAGCCGGTTGACCTCGATAGCCGGGCTCGATGCGCTGGCCCGGGCGGCCAGCAGGGCCGCGATGTCGTCGGCGACCTGCTGTTCTTCGCGCCAGTACCGGTCCAGATAGACCAGATTGTCCTCGTGCAGGCGCAGCACCGTCGGTGACCCGACCAGCGGGCTGGCCCGAACCGCGGCCAGCCATTCGCCGGCCGCCGGCCAGGGGAGTTCGGCGATCCCGACTTGTGCCTCGATGGTGGACAGGTCGACACACACCGAACCGCCCCGCAGCGCGCGCACCACGAACGCGATGGCCAGCAACACCACCGGGTCGGACTCGCCAGACATGGCCGCAAGGCGTTGCGCGACATGGACATCGGCCGCATCGATGACACCGGCTTCATTGAACGTCCGCAGCGGTCCGGACGCGCTCGCGGCCTGCCGCCAGTCCGCCGGGTCGACAACCTCGATGGTCATGCGAGGGCCCTGCCCGCATCAAGCAGATCGGACAACGCCGCCACCAGAGCGGCCGGAGGCGACCAGCTGAACACCCCGGCGGGGTGTCCGTCCAGCATGGGAGTGTCGGGACCACACATCCCGCGGACGAACAGGTACAGCACGCCGCCCAGGTGTCGGGCCGGATCGTATCCTGGCTGGCGCCAGCGCAGAAAACGGTGCAGCACAACGGTGTACAGCAACGCCTGCAACGGATAGTCGGAGTGCAGCATCGCCTCGATCAGCCGGGGACGGTGGTAGTCGGCGGCGGTCAACGGGCGGTCGGGGTCACCCAGCCAGTTGGTCTTGTAGTCGACGACCAGATACCGCTGGCCCGGCCCGTCGGGAATCCGTAACACCGCGTCGACCGAACCGCTGAGATACCCGCGCAGCGACTGACCGCCAAGCGCGCCCCCGCTCAACCGATCGGCATATGGCGCCAGCGGGTCGGATGCGTCCAGGTGCGCCCGCAACAGCGCCCCGACGTCGGCCAGCCGGAGATCGGGTGCGTGGCCCCCGGCATCAGCCTCATCGCCTCCGGCCAACGGAAACTCGAAGTCCATCTCCCGCAATCGGTCCGGTAGCCCGATTTGGCGCAGCGTCAATCCGCCGGCCAGCGGGCCCAGCGGGGTGTCGTGCATCGGGACCATCGCCGCGGCAAGCTGGGCTGCGGGCACCTGCACCGGCCACCACGCGGATTGCACCCGGATCTGGGATTCCAGCTCGGCGGCGAGATCGATGGCGAAGGGATCGCTGGTCTCCAGCACGGCGTGCACCAGTGAGCCGAACTTCGCGCCGGATGGGAGATCCGCCATGGGAGAAGGCTGCTCGGTCCCGGACATCACCACCTCGGTCAACGGAACCTCGGCGACTTCATCATCGCGTTCGGTCACCTCCGGCTCACTGCTGACGCCGGTCGCCTCGGCCATCCTGATCAATCCCGAATACGACGTGCGCCGCCACCTGATGTCGATGCCGCGGTCAAACCGGCGGGTGGCTAGCTCGGACGGCGCCGGCTGGCCGGCAATCTCCGGTGCCGGGGCGATGACGGACTCTTCCACCGTCGGCCCTCCGGCGGCCGCCCATTGCTGAAACCGGTCCCAGGCATCCTCGTCGGTGATCTTGGCAGGGGTGGCGCGGTCAGGTACCACCAAGTCGCCGGGACGCCGGCCCCGCAGCAGCCGTGACAGCCCGCCGTTGGGTTCGTCATAGGCCGGTGACCACCAAGCCACCACTTGCGACTGGGCCCGCGTCATCGCAACGTAGGTCAATCGGCTGTCGTCGTTGGCAGCCTCTTTGGCGCCCAGCCTCTCGACCGTGCCGAAATCGGGGGAGTCCTTGCCGCCGATATGCAGGCAGCGCGTGCCCCGGTCGTGAAACAGCACCAGTTCGCGTTCCTGAATGTTGCGGTTGAAGGCGAATGGCAGGTACACCACCGGATACTGCAGACCCTTGCTCACCCATACCGTCATGATCTGGACGGCCGCGGCGTCGCTATCGATCCGGCGGTTGCGTTCGGTAGCGCCACCGCGATCCTCGCGCTGGCCGCGCAGCCAGTCTCGCAGAGCCGGAAGGGTATAGCGCTCCCGGTGGGAGACCTCCTGCAGCAGCTGCGTCACGTGGGCCAGGTCGGTCATGTGCCGCTGGCCCTCCTGCCACGACAGCACGCGGTCGCTCATACCGCCCAACTGCGCGGCCTCGAAGATGGCGGCCACCCCCCGCTCGCGGGCGTAGTCCGCCCACTCCCGCAGGGTCTCTGCGACGCGATCGGTGAGCGCATCGCCGCCACGGGCAAGATCGTTGGCGGTCTTGCCGAAAAACATCGTCGCGGCGGCGGCGCGCACGATCCCGGGGCGATGCGGCTGGTCGAACGCCTCCAGCAGCGCTAGCCAGTCGTCGGCGGCTTCGGAGCTGAACACATCGGTGTCGCCGGTGTAGACCGCGTGAATCCCGGCGTCGGTGAGCGCGCGATGGCAGGCCCGCGCGTCCTTGTGCTTCTCGACAATCACGGCGATGTCATTGGCGTTCAGTGCTCTGCCGGCAAATGTCGCCCCGGAGGCCAGCAACGCACCGATGTCAGAGGCGAGATCACGGCCGATGTGATCGCGCAGAATGTCGATGGGCAGGTTCTGGATTCCCCTGCGGCCCAACGTGGCCCGGCGTACTACCCGCAGCCGCAGGGCGTCGTTGTGCGGCGCGCCCGCGAGCCGGTGCCCCTGGTGGTGGGCCTTGACATCGCGCACCACGATTGCGGGATCGCCGAGTTCAGCGCCGCGCAACACCACCTGCAACCGATCGACCAGCGCGCTGTCGCTGCGCCAGTTGGTGGCCAGCGTCCGCTTGTCCCCGGCGGTTTGCGCCGCGTGCAGGTAGGTGACGATGTCGCCACCGCGGAATGCGTAGATGGCCTGCTTGGGGTCGCCGATGAGAATCAGTGTGCAGCGCCCACTGAACGCGCTGTCGATCACCTGCCACTGCACCGCGTCGGTGTCCTGGAACTCATCGACCATGACCACCGGCCAGCGCTGCTGCATTCGCGCCCGGGCCGCAGAGTCCTCGCTAGCGAGGGCATCGGCCAGCCGCAGCAGCAGGTCGTCGTAGCCGAGGATGCCCCGACGCCGCTTGCGGGTTTCCAGCTCTTCGAGAACGTGATGGGCGAAACCGACACAGACCGCGGCCCGGGATCCGGGCGGCGCATCCAGCGGCCGCAGCTGGGTGGACGGGTTGGCGACCACCGCCCTGGCGATCCGCAGTGCGTCGCGGTAGGTCAGCGGGGGGTCATCGCGGTCACGGCCGAAGTGCACCAGGTAGAGATCGTCGACAATCTCGGTGACCAGCTCGTCGAGGTCTTCGACCAGCGTCACACCCGCGTCGGTGTCACCCGCGACGCCCAAAGACTTGAGCACCAGCTGGCAGAACTGGTGTGTGGTGGCAATGGTTGCCGCATCGAATCCGGCCAGCGCGTCGCGCAGGCGCTGCTGACGCGCGTCGCGCTCGGCGGCGCTGCCGTCGAGCAGGTGAGCCAGCAGTTGGTTGTCGCCGGCGGGGTCCGCGTCATCGGAGCCGTTGCGGGAGTCGTGGAAAACCCGCACCGCATCGACCATTTGGCATCGGACCCGCCCACGAAGTTCCTGACTGGCCGCCCGCCCGAAGGTGATGAGCAGCATCTCGTCGAGCCGGGCCCGTCCCTCCGCGACGTAGCGGGTCACCAGCGCGGCCAACGCGAATGTCTTGCCCGTGCCGGCGCTGGCCTCGAGCACCGTGGTGGAATTCTCGGCGGGCAGTGGGCCGAGCAGATCGAAGGGGCGCATCAGCCGGGGTCCCGCTCGGCGCGCAGCATCGGCAGCCAGAGCCGCGCGGCGAAGGCCCCGAGCCGGTTGTCTTCACCGTTGGGGCAGGCTGCACGCTCGGATTCGGCACGCACCGGTTGCATCAGATCGGTCAGTCTCGCGTTCCTTCCCCAGGTCCGAACGTGAGCCGGTGCCTGGTCCTCAGCCGGGTAGCGGTCGCTGGACTTCCACCGAAATGACGCCTCCCGCACCGGATCGTCGCCGCAGTGCCGGGCGGCCGCCCAGGCATAGGATGTCTTGATCGGCAACGGAATTGGCTCACGGCGTCCAGCGTCATAGATCGCCACCAAATCTCGAAGCAGCTCCACCGGCTGTTCGCGGGGGCGCCCCAGCCCCGCCTGGCGGGGCACGGTACCCCGTTTCTGCCGGCCGATGCAGACGGCCGACCAGTCGTGGGCCCCAGCGTGAGCGAACAACGCCAACAACGGTATCCAGGATTCGAGTAGATGTTTGCCGTCGAGCTTGGAATAGGTCACCGACACCAGACGATCGCCGAACACTTGCGCCACCGTGCCGGTCAACCTTCGCGAACCCAGGTCGATGTCAACGTCATATGCCGCCGCGTCGGCTCGGCGGTGCCGTAGCGCCGCGGCGGCCAGCAAGGCCGCTTGGTCACGGATTTCGGTCACTTTGCGCCAGCCGAGCTGGCCGGGCGGCAACGTGCCGCGCCGCCATTCCGCCTGTCGGGCCTCATCCGGTGCCATGCCGCTGAGGATGTCGGCCAGCATCCGATCGCCGACCGTCCATTCCTCGAGCGCGTTGATGTCGACCGGCATGGCGTCTTCGACACCGTCGACATCCCACGGCAGCGTGTAATCGAGGGCCCGGAAGAAACCCTTCACCGGGTCCTTGAAGAAGGCGACCAGGTCGGCGAGCGCCACGTCATCGGCGGCTGGGGGGGCCAAGGGCGCGCCGATGAACCTCGGCTGCTGTGCGCGTTCGCCGGCGGCCGCCCGCGCCGCCCGCAGCACGGTCGGATCGAAGCTGAACGGCACGCCGGGCATCAGCGCCCCGCGCGTCACGTTGCGAACGTCGAACGGCTGCAACGGGTGCTCGACCACGACGCGGCCGCGGACCTGCTCTGTTGTGGTCATGTCCAGGGTGTCGAGTAGCTCGGCCAGCGGTACCGCCGGTGGCTTGCGCTGACCCGAATACTCATTGGCGCCGGTATAGGTGATGACCAGGTTCTCGGTGGCCGCACCGATCGCGTCGAGCAGCAATTGGCGATCCTCCGAACGGATGTCACGCTCGCCGGTCATCGGGCTGCGGGCCAGCACGTCGTCGCCGTCGACGACACCTTGGCGTGGAAACACGCCGTCGTCGAGGCCGACCAGGCAGACCACCCGGTGGGGGACCGAGCGCATCGGAACCATGGTGCAGACGGTCAGGGTGCCGGTGCGGAAGTTGGCGCGGGTGGGCCGTCCGGCGAGGTGTCGTTGCAGCAGCGCGCGGATGTCGGGCAGCCGCAACATCGTCTCGACCCACCGTCCGGCCGTGCGCGATAACTCGGCGAACTCGCGTTGCATCTGATCGGACTGCCAGGCGTCGCCCTCGTCGACGCGGGTCAGCAGGGCGATGCCGTCGGTCAACGCGGCCAGCCACTCCCGCAGCGGTCGGGTACCGGTGAGCGAATCGACCGCCTGTCGCAGCCGGTCGATGTATTCGGCGAATCGACCGGCCAATTCCACCCGGTTGCTGCCGACATCGTCGAGCGGCAGCGTCGCGTCGATCCAGGCGTGCGACGCTTCCGACATGGCGACGCCGGCCAGCACCCGGTCGATGCCGAAACGCCAAGTGTTGTGTACGAAGTCGACCCCGTAGGGCTTGCGGTGCTCCTGGTCGAAACCCCACCGGATATTCGACTGCCGGACCCATCTGGTGATGTCCTCGAGGTGGTCGTCGGCGAAGCCGAACCGGGCCCGCACCGGGGCGGCCTGGGCGAGGTTGAGCACCTCGCTGGCGGTGACCCTGCTACCGGCCAGCATCAGCAGCTGCGACGCCACGCCGAGCAGCTGATTGGTTTGCAGCAGTGAGCGGTCGGCGAGCCGTACCCGAAGCCGATGCGCGGGGTGCACGCCGTGCATCACGTCACCGAGCCCGAAATCCGCGACGATCAACGGCGCATACGTTTCGATGTCGGGGCACATCACCAGGATGTCGCGAGGTTCCAGCGTCGGGTCATCGGCGAGCAGGCCGAGCAGGACCTCACGCAGCACGTCGATCTCACGGGCGGGCCCGTGGCAGCTGTGCACCTGGATGGACCGATCGCCGGCGACCAACGTTCGGTTTCCCGGCCGGACCTGGTTGGCGGCCAAGTCGGACTGCAGCCAGCCGAGCAGGGTATCCGGTCGGGTAGTGGCGCCGAGTGCCTCGTCGGTCGCTGGATCGGCGGGGAGGCCGCGTTGCAGCTCGCGCAGGTCCCGCCCGAGGGTCGCCAGCAGCGGATGGACGACGCGGCGATGGCTGGCGTCGGCGCGCCGCGGCACCACACCGTGAAGGTCGGCCAGCGAGCGCCACAAGGCCGCACTGGGGTGGGGCAGCCACAGGTGCAGTTCGTGATGGGTGGCCAGCGCGCCCAGCAGCTCGATGTCGGTGACCGCCATCCGGGTGTGACCGAATAGCGACAGCCGCGGCGGCAGGCCGGCCGGTCGGGCACGCAGCGCGGTGAGGGTCTTTTCGTGGCGGAGGTGTGGGGGATCGGCGCCCACGACCGCGACCAGCGCGCACCACAGTTCGGCCTGCCAGCTCAGATCGGGATGCAGGTCGCCCCGCCCGCCATCGAGCCAATCGGACAGCACCCGGGGACGCTGCCGGGCGTAGGAGGCGAACAGTCCGGCCAGGCGGCGCGCCACCGAATACCGGCGTCCCCGACGTAACTCGGCCTCAGGCCCGACGTCGAAGTGGCCCAGATGTCTTGCCAGCGTCGCGCACCAGGGTTCTTCCAGTGAGCCGTCGATGACTTCCAGCAGGGGCCAGGTCATTGCTTCCGGTGACCAGGGATCGTCGGTGGCGGTGCCGGTGATCTCGGCGATCAACGATCGCGGATTACGGAAGGACACACCCGCACACACCCCGTCGCCGCCGCCGGGCGCATGTCCCAACAGGTGCGAGAGACGCTGACTGAGCCAGCGTTCTACGCCGCGTGCCGGAACCAATACCAACTCTTCGGCGAACGGATCCGCCAGCGGTTGAGCCAGGAGCGCGCCGAGGCCATCGGCAAGTAGATCGGTGCGCTCGGCGCGGTGGAGGTGAAGGGGCATCGGCCGCCACGATAGACCGGCCCGACCACGGCGATGGCAGCATGGGTTGCATGCAAGCCTGGGATGCGATCTGCGCGCGGCGCAATGTGCGTCAGTACCTGCCGGAGCCGGTGTCAGAGGATGATCTGAACCGGATCGCCGAGGCCGGGTGGCGGGCCCCATCGGCCAAGAACCGCCAACCGTGGGACTTTGTCATCGTCACCGAACGGTCTGCGCTGCAGGAACTCTCGACGGTCTGGATGGGCGCCGGCCATATTGCCGCGGCCGCGGCCGCGATCGCCCTGGTGATTCCGGTCCCGCCGGATGAGCGCAGGAAGGTGATAGACCAGTACGACGTCGGTCAGGCGACGATGGCGATGATGATCGCGGCCACCGACTTGGGGATCGGCACCGGTCATTCCTCGGTGGGCGACCAGGACAAGGCGCGCGCGATCCTCGGTGTCCCCGATGACCACCTGGTCGCCTACCTGCTTGGCGTCGGATATCCCGCTGACCGCCCGCTCGTTCTTATCCGTAAGCCGAATCGGCGGACCTTCGCCGAGGTCGTGCACTACGGACGCTGGTGATCCACCCGGGCGGGCCGGCGGCGGCGGTCCTGCCGGTAGCACCTGAGGCAGGCGGCGGCGTCGCCGACCGGCATGCTGGGGGCCATGAACAGAAACCCGATCACCGAAGAGATCGTCGTCGCCCGGTTGGTGCGCGGGTTGACGTGGCAACAACTTGCCGATGCCATCGACCGGCCGGTGCTGTGGACCACCTCGGCGTTGCTCGGCCAGCACCCCATTCCCGTCGAGCTGGGCAAGGTTCTGGTCGAGATGCTGGGCCTGGACGAGTCCGTGGTTGCGGTGCTCGCGGCGCCGCCCATGCGTGGCGGGCTGCCCGACGCGGTTCCGACCGACCCCACCATCTACCGCTTGTACGAGGCGCTTCAGGTCTATGGCGGTGCCATCAAGGAGCTGATCCACGAGCAGTTCGGCGACGGCATCATGAGCGCGATCAACTTCAGCGTTGACATGCACAAGAAATCCCATCCGACCGGGGACCGGGTGGTGTTGACCCTGGACGGAAAGTTCGTTCCCTACCAGTGGGTTTCGGCAGAAGACAACCGCGGCTAACGGTGCTGCGGGCGGTCAGTCGATGAAGCACGGTTCCAAGCCCGTGGACCTGGTCTTGTCCGGGGGCGGCGTCAAGTTCATGGGTCTGGTCGGAGCGATCGCCCGGCTCATGGACGACGGCTATCAGACCTATCGGGTGTCGGGCGTCTCGGCCGGATCGGTGGTGGCGGTGATCGCGGCCGCCGGGACGCAGGGTAACCAGCTCTCCAGCGACCAGATCCGCGAACTCGCATTGTCGGTGCCGCTGAGCAAATGGCGTGACGCGGCACCGGTTCCGATCCTCGGTTCCGCGTGGGGGTTGGTGCGAGATTCGGCAATGTACCGCGGCGACGCCGCATATGACTGGATCCGCGGCGAACTCGAGAACCTCGGTGTGACGACATTTGGTGATCTAGCCCTCGATGACGACGAGCTGCCGGCCGAAGAGCGCTACCGGGTGGCCATCACGGTGGCGGATGTGACCAGGGCGCAGCTGGTGCGGCTGCGGTGGGACTATCGCCGGGTCTACGGGGTGGACCCGGACGAACAGTCGGTGGCATCGGCAGTTCGCGCATCGATGGCGATTCCGTTCATCTATCCACCGGTCGCGCTGAACAGTAGCGATGGGCTGCGCTCCACCCTCGTCGACGGCGGTGTGCTGTCGAACTTTCCGGTCGACTCACTGGACCGCACCGACACCAAGCCGCCGCGCTGGCCCACCTTCGGGATCACGGTGACACCCAAACTGGCGGAGGGCATCGAACAGGCGTTTCCCGCATTGCGGCCGTTGCGATTCCTGCAGCAGTCGGCACTGCTGGAAAGCCTGTTCACCACCATGCTGGTCGGTCACGATCAAGCCCATCTCAGCCAGCCGTGGGTCAGCGCCCGCACGATCGCGGTGGCATCGACCGACGTCGGCGTGCTCGATTTCGGTATCGGCAGAGCCCGCCTGGACGAGCTATACCAGCGGGGCTATGCGGCGGCGGAGGCGTTTCTGTCGACCTGGGACTGGGCCGACTACCTGCACCGGTTCCGGCGGTTTGGCTAACCGGCGCGGTGGCCGGCGACGGAGACTTCTACAGTCCGAACTCTGCTTCGATCCCGTCGATGCCGGCGCGGATGGCCTTGAGTGCCTCAGCGCGGGCCCGCAACTTGGTGGCGTTGTGGGCCTGCTGATTGAGCCCGGCGAATTCGTGCGCGGCTTCTTCAGCGCGGCTGAACACCACCTCGGGAAGCGAGATCTCATCGATGAATCCGCCAGCCAGCGCGGTTTCGCCGAAGAAGGTCTTGGCTAGCCCGGCGGCTTGCTGGTATGCCGACGGGGTCAGCCGCAGCTTCAACACCTCCATCGCCGCGTAGGGGATCGTCATACCGATCGCGACCTCGTTGGCCTGGATGTTGTAGGCGTGGGCGGCCACCCGGTGGTCGCCGGAGCACAACAGGAATGCGCCCATCGCGATCGCGTGGCCGGTGCAGGCGATCACCACCGGCTTGGGATAGGACAACAGCCGGTAGGACAGCTCGAATCCGCCGCGGAGCATGTCGATCGCGGGCTTGGCCTCCCCCGAAGTCAGCACCTTGAGGTCGAAGCCGCCGCTGAACACTCGATGGTTGCCCGCGATCACCAGCGCCCCGACGTTGTCGCGGTCGGCGGCGTCAATCGCTTCGTTGAGTGCCTGCTGCATGGTCGGGCCCAGCACGTTGACTTTGCCGTCATCCATTCGGATGACGCCGATGGCGTCGTCGTGGGTGTAGGTGACCGGCCCGCTCATGGTTACTCCTTCGATACGGCAGCCCGTCGATTGAATCAGATCACCATGGCGGCGTGCCGCGCGACCGGATGTTGTGGACCGTCAGACCTGTTGGTTGCGGTGTTTGCCCAGCTCGTTTTCGACATCGCCCCAGCGCAGGCTCACGTCGGTGGGCTGGTCGACCTGCCGGGTGCGCCACCGGTCCTGGGTTTCCGCCACGGCGCGATTGATCCGCTCGATCTCGCTGCGGAAGACGTCGGGGCGCTTCTCCTTGCTCGCGTAGTGGAAATACGTCAGCACGCTGCGCAGCAGCTCCAGCTTCTGCTTCTCCCGCTTTGCCAGATCGTGGGTCGTCATCAGCTCGATCCGCTGGACGGGCGGCAGCGCCTCCCAGTCGAGCACCACCTGCGTTTGCAGTTGGCGTCGCGGCCGGTGCCAGAATCGCCACCCGCGCGGCTGGTCGGGACGGTCGTAGTAGGTGTCACCGTCCCCTCGAAGCGGGATTCAACCCCCTGACCGATTTCGGCGCGGTCCAGCGCGGAGTCCCACACCATCCGCCATTCCTGACCGGGTGCCAGCGTCGGCAACTCGCGGGGCAGCTGCAGTTCCACGACATCGGCGTAGCCGTCGGACGCATTCTCGTATTCGGCCACTGTGGGAGGACGGGGGAAGGAGAACTGAACGTTCTAGGCGGCGGTGCGGCCGAAGTTCCTGACCACCAGCTCGATCACATGCCAGTCCGTGATGTGCGGCTCCATCAGCATCGATACGTAGGGTCTGGCCTGCTCGGAGGTCAGCTGCTGGTTGCGCTGGATCTGGCGATACATCACGATCAGCGCCACGGCGACAACCGCCAGCGCTGCCCAGGCGGCAATGGCCAACCAGGTGCTGGACTCGACGTTGCCTAACCCGGCTTTCCCAGCCATCACTTGCCAGCTATTACTTTGCCCCCACCCCATGGACTGCACCTTTCGCTTGTACCACCACAGCGATTACGCGGCGAACTCCAACTGACCTGATCGTAGACGGCCGTCCCACGCATTGTCGTGGGTGTAATCGGCGGCGACGTGAGCGATGGCCGCCTCGCGGGTGCCCGGCAACCGGACGCGAGCGGGCCCGTCAGCCACCCATCAGCATGCGCCACTGGGCCAGATCGGCGGCGCGGTAGACGAAATTGGAACGCTTGACCTCCGACAGCGACGCGCTCGGTTCCGCCGAATACCAATGCCCGGGGAACACCGTCGGATCGCCCGGAAGCGCGGCAAGCTGTTGCAGGCTGCGGAATATCTCATCGGAGTCGCCGCCCGGAAAATCGGTCCGTCCACAGCCTTCCAGGAATAGCGTGTCGCCGGCCACCAACCGTCCGTCGAGCAGGAAACACTGACTGCCCGGGGTGTGGCCCGGCGTGTGCAGGAGCTCAATTTCGATATCGCCGACGCTGACCTTGTCGCGGTGCTCGTGGGTGGTCAGGTCGCTCATCGGGATGCCGGTGACGCGCGAAACCCACAACGCTTCATGGGTGTTCACGTGCACCGGCACGCTAAGCCGCTCCAGCAGCTCGGCCAGGCCCTTGAGCTCGAAACCCATCATCGAGCCGCCGACGTGGTCGGGATGATGGTGGGTCACCAAAACCCCGGATAAATGCATGTCATCGGCTTCCAGCGCGTTGACGAGATCTCCGGCGGCGTAGGCGGGGTCGACCACCACGCAGTCCCCGGTCTCGCGGTCGCCGATCAGGTAGGCGAAGTTGCGCATTTGCGCGGCGATCATGTCGTTGACGGCGAAGTCGCGGCCGGAAAGCAGCTGCCGGAAGTACAACCGATCCGAATCTGACACGCCTTCAGCCTAGATCCGCGCGGTTACAGGTCCAATTCCGGCGGGGCCCTTTGGCTTCTCTGGGTTCTACTGGTCGCTCCTCATCACATCCCGGTGGGTATCGTTGGCCCATGCTGAAGAAGGTCGAGATCGAGATTGACGACGATCTGGTCCAAGAAGCGATCCGTCGCTACCGTCTGGCGGGTCCGCGAGAGGTCGTCCACCTCGCACTACGAACCCTTCTCGCCGAGGCCGGCGAGAACGGTGGTGGCGACGACGAGTACGACGAGTTCAGCGATCTCAGCGTCTGGGATCCGCACAAAGGCGGCCGTAGCTGCTGATCCCAGTGGTGCGCGACCCTCCGGCGATGATGGGAAGATCGGTGGGCGACGCACGCGATCTTGCTCGTGGTTTGTTTAGGCCACGGGGCAGGTTGTACCCTCTTTTTTGCCCGTGGCACGACCGGTCGCCTCGGGTGCACGGCCCCCTTAGCTCAGTCGGTAGAGCGTTTCCATGGTAAGGAAAAGGTCAACGGTTCGATTCCGTTAGGGGGCTCGGCGGACGCCGAGCAGGCGGGCGGCCCCGACCCAAGTCGGGTTGGGTCAGAGGCGATGTAGCTCAGTCGGTTAGAGCGAACGACTCATAATCGTTAGGTCGCCGGTTCGAGTCCGGCCATCGCTACAACACAACAACGAGATTTTTGACAGAGATTTGAGAGAGAAACCGCCATGGCTTCAAGTACCGATGTCCGGCCGAAGATCACCTTGGCATGCGAGGTGTGCAAGCACCGCAACTACATCACCAAGAAGAACCGTCGTAACGACCCGGACCGGCTGGAACTGAAGAAGTTCTGCCGTAACTGCGGTTCGCACCAGGCGCACCGCGAAACGCGTTAACCGGCCGTGCTGGACGAGTCGTTTGCGGTGATTAGGTAGGTTTTAGAGCCGTGGCCTTGACCGAAGACATCGTCGGGATGCATTTCCGGTATCCCGACCATTATGTGGTGGAGCGGGAAAAGATCCGCGAGTATGCCGAGGCTGTCCTGAACGACGACGCGTCGTTCTTTGAGGAAGGGGCGGCCGCGGACCTCGGATATAAGGGTTTGTTGGCTCCGTTGACGTTCATCAGCGTGTTTGGGTACAAGGCGCAGTCGGAGTTTTTGAAGTATGCGAACATCGAGGTCAGCGACCAGCAGATCGTCCAGGTCGACCAAGTGTTGAAGTTCGCCAAGCCAATCGTCGCCGGCGCCAAGCTCTACTGCGACGTATACGTGGATTCGATGCGGCGGGCTCATGGCACTGAGATCATCGTGACCAAGAACATCATCACCAACGAAGCCGGTGACGTCGTACAAGAGACCTACACGACCCTCGCGGGCCGTGCCGGCGAGGATGGGGAAGAAGGATTTTCTGATGCCACTGCGTGAGTTCAACTCGGTCAAGGTCGGAGACCAGCTTCCGGAGAAGACCTATCCGCTCACCCGTCAGGATCTGGTGAACTATGCCGGTGTTTCGGGCGACCTGAACCCGATCCACTGGGACGACGAGATCGCCAAGGTAGTGGGCTTGGACACCGCGATCGCCCACGGCATGCTGACGATGGGTATCGGCGGCGGCTATGTCACGTCCTGGGTCGGGGACCCGGGCGCGGTGACCGAATACAACGTGCGTTTCACGGCCGTGGCGCCCGTACCCAACGACGGCAAGGGTGCCGAACTGGTCTTCAGCGGCCGGGTCAAGTCGGTGGATCCGGAAACCAAGTCGGTGACGATTGCCCTGACGGCAATGGCTAATGGCAAGAAAATCTTCGGTCGGGCCATCGCGTCGGCGAAGCTGGCGTAGGCAGGCAGTTCATGGCTCTGAAGACTGACATCCGCGGCATGACTTGGCAATATCCGGACTACTTCGAGGTGGGCCGCGAGCAAGTTCGCCAATTCGCGTTATCGATCAAGTGCGATGATCCGGTCAGTTTCGATGAGGCCGCGGCAGCCGAACTGGGCTACCGGGGCATCGTTGCACCGATAACCTTCGTGTCGATCTTTGCCAAACTTGTCCAGAACGATTTCTTCAGGAATGTCGACGTGGGTATGGAGACGATGCAGATCGTCCAGGTCGACCAGAAGTTCATCTTCGTCAAACCGGTGTGTGCGGGCGACAAGCTCTTTGCCCGCATGGACGTGCATTCGGTGGACGAGCGTTTTGGCGCCGACATCGTCGTCACCAAGAACACGTGTATCAACCACGATGGTGAGCTTGTTCTGGAGGCATACACCACGCTGATGGGGCACGAGGGTGACAACTCCGTCCAGCTCAAATGGGACAAAGAATCCGGGCAGGTCATCAGAACCGCGTAATTAGTATCTGACTCCTGTGCCGATGTACACTTGGACCTCGGGGTTTTCCCAACATCAGCGCGCTGTCCGTCGGTTCGCGATCGCCGACCGGAGGGCGCGCGTGTCATGTAAGCCCCGAGCACAAGCTGGTTGGCCCGCCAACCGCGAAGGGGCGTAGCTCAACTGGCAGAGCAGCGGTCTCCAAAACCGCAGGTTGCAGGTTCAAGTCCTGTCGCCCCTGCTGAAGGCAAGACGTCCGACGACGATGCAGGTCCCGATGGCCTGAGTAGGAGACGGACCATAGGTAACGTGCCATGCTGGACACTGGGAAGGTCCCCACGGTGCCGGCGGGACGGCCGGCGGGACAGTTAGCGAACAAAGGAGCACGCGGTGAGCGACGAGGGCGACGCTGCCAACGACGCCACGAGTGACGGCGGCGCAACTGAGGACGACCGCGCCAGCGGTGGCCGGACTGCGCTGGTAACCAAATCGGCGGTGCGGCCCCAACGCCCGACCGGCAAGCGGTCCAGGCAGCGCGCGACGGCAGCCGAAGACGTCGACGACGAGCAGTCATCGACCGAGGCCCAGGCGTCCGAGGAAGGTGCCAAAAAGGACGCCAAAAAGGAAACGTCGAAGGCTGCCAAGGCCAAGAAGCCGAAGACGGCCAGCAAGCCGGCGGCGCGGGCCGCTAGCCCGTTCGTATTCGTCTACAACTACCTGAAGCAGGTTGTAGCCGAGATGCGGAAGGTGATCTGGCCCAACCGCAAGCAGATGCTCACCTACACGTCAGTGGTGCTGGTGTTTCTGGCCTTCATGGTGGCGCTGGTCGGCAGCGCCGATTTGGGCTTGAGCAAGCTCATGCTGTTGGTGTTCGGCTGAGACTTCGAAGTGATAGAGAGGACTGAAGACCGTGACTACCTTCGACGGTGACACGTCCGCGGGTGAGGCGGTCGACCTGCAAGAGCCCGGTATCCCTGCGGACGTAGAGGTCCCGGCTGAAGAGGTCGACCCGGCCGTTGCGCTCAAAGCGGAGCTGCGCAGTAAGCCCGGCGAGTGGTACGTCGTGCACTCCTACGCGGGCTACGAGAACAAGGTCAAAGCCAACCTCGAAACCCGTGTGCAGAACCTTGACGTCGGCGACTACATCTTCCAGGTGGAAGTGCCCACCGAAGAGGTGACCGAGATCAAGAACGGCCAGCGCAAGCAGGTCAACCGCAAGGTGCTGCCCGGCTACATCCTGGTGCGCATGGACCTGACCGATGATTCCTGGGCCGCGGTACGCAACACGCCCGGAGTCACCGGGTTCGTCGGTGCGACCTCGCGTCCGTCGGCGCTCACCCTTGACGACGTGGTGAAGTTCCTCTTGCCGCGGGGTGCCGCGAAGAAGACCGCCAAGGCCGCCAGCACCGCCGCCGTCGCCGAAGCGGGCGGCTTGGAACGCCCGGTGCTCGAGGTCGACTACGAAGTCGGCGAATCGGTCACCGTCATGGACGGACCGTTTGCCACCCTGCCGGCGACAATCAACGAGGTCAACGCGGAGCAGCAGAAGCTCAAGGTGCTGGTCTCCATCTTCGGCCGGGAAACACCGGTGGAATTGACCTTTAACCAGGTCTCCAAGATCTAACTGGGCAAACCAGGTCTTTAATCAGGGAAGGAACAATCGAGACGTCATGGCCCCGAAGAAGAAAGTCGCCGGTCTGATCAAGCTGCAGATCGTAGCTGGGCAGGCCAACCCGGCACCGCCAGTCGGCCCCGCGTTGGGCCAGCACGGCGTCAACATCATGGAGTTCTGCAAGGCGTACAACGCCGCGACGGAAAGCCAGCGTGGCAACGTTATTCCGGTGGAGATCACGGTCTATGAGGACCGTAGCTTCACGTTCGCGCTGAAGACGCCGCCGGCCGCCAAGCTGCTGCTCAAGGCCGCGGGCGTGGCCAAGGGCTCCGCGGAGCCGCACAAGACCAAGGTCGCCAAGGTCACCTGGGATCAGGTTCGCGAAATCGCCGAGACCAAGAAGACGGACCTCAACGCCAACGACATCGACGCCGCTGCCAAGATCATCGCCGGCACCGCCCGGTCGATGGGCATCACCGTCGAATAGGTTTGCAGCACCGACAAATCAAGACCCGTGGGAGGGCCAGCTTCGGCCTGCTTGATAACCACGACCCAACATCGGATTGGATAACACATGAGCAAGAACAGCAAGGCATACCGCGCCGCAGCCGAGAAGGTGGACCGCAGCAACCTCTACACCCCCCTGCAGGCCGCCAAGCTGGCCAAGGAGACCTCATCGACCAAGCAGGATGCGACCGTCGAGGTGGCCATCCGGCTTGGTGTCGACCCGCGTAAGGCCGACCAGATGGTGCGTGGCACCGTCAACCTGCCGCACGGCACCGGTAAGACGGCCCGTGTCGCGGTGTTCGCGGTGGGTGAGAAGGCTGACGCTGCCGTCGCCGCTGGAGCCGACGTCGTCGGCAGCGACGACCTGATCGAGAAGATCCAGGGCGGCTTCCTGGACTTCGACGCCGCGATCGCGACGCCTGACCAGATGGCGAAAGTTGGGCGCATTGCCCGCGTGCTGGGCCCGCGCGGTCTGATGCCCAACCCCAAGACCGGCACCGTCACTCCCGACGTCGCCAAGGCCGTCGCCGACATCAAGGGCGGCAAGATCAACTTCCGGGTGGACAAGCAGGCCAACCTGCACTTCGTCATTGGCAAGGCGTCCTTCGAAGAGAACAAGCTGGCGGAGAACTACGGCGCCGCTATCGATGAGGTGCTGCGGCTCAAGCCGTCGGCGTCCAAGGGCTGCTACCTGAAGAAGATCACCGTGTCGACGACCACGGGGCCGGGCATCCCGGTCGACCCGTCGGTCACCCGGAACTTCACCGAGGCCTAACCCCTCGCGCCTCCTCGCGAGCAGACACAAAATCGCACCCAAATCGCCGAGGCGATGCGATTATGTGTCTGCTCGGCGGGTAGGTCTACCCCTGACATTCGGCGATGCGCCGTTGCAGGAACCCGCGGCTCGGTTCGGAGCCGTTGGAGTCCAGCGCAACTCGATACCACCGGAGCGCCTCGGCGCCTCGTCCGGCGCGTCGCAACAGGTCGGCCCGCGCCGACGCAACCAGGTTCGAGTGGCTCAGCCGCGGGTCGTGGGCCACTTCTTCCAGCGCGGCCAGGCCGGCGTCGGGACCATCGCGGAAACCCACCGCCAGCGCGCGGTTGGCTAGCACCACCGGCGAGTCCGTCAGCTGCAACAGCCGGTCATATGCCGCGCAGATGGTGGTCCAGTCGGTGTGCTCCCAGGACGGCGCGGTCGCATGCAATGCGGCGATCACCGCTTGCGGTAGATAGGGTCCCCTGGATCCGCTGGCCCACCGCAGCCGGTCCAGTCCACGGGCGATGCGGCCGTGATCCCATCGGGACCGGTCTTGCTCGTCGAGGGGCACCAGGGCCCCGGCCTCGTCCACCCGCGTCGCCCGTCGTGAATCATGCAGCAACACCAGCGCCGCCAGGGCATGCGTCTCCGGCTCCTGCGGCATCAGCGCGCACAGCTCTTGCGTCAGCCGGACCCCCTCATCGCAGACCTCGTCGCGAATCGCCGACGGGCCTGCCGTCGCCCAATACCCCTCGGTGAACACCGAGTAGATGCAGCCCAGTACGTGAGGTGTGCGTTCGGGCAACAGTTCCGCGGGCGGCACCCGCAGCGGGATGTTGGCATGGCGGATCTTGTTCTTGGCGCGGGTGATGCGCTGACCGATGGCCGCATCGGTCTGCAATAGTGCCCGGGCGATCTCGGTGACGGTCAACCCGGACACCAACCGCAGCGTCAGTGCCAGTTGCGATTGGCGGTCCAGTGCCGGGTGCGCGCAGGTGAACATCATGAGCAGCTCATCGTCGCGAACCGGATGTGGGTCGCTGTGTTCGGTTCGCGCCCGGATAGCACCGATGTCGTTCACGACGTAGGCCAATTCTTTCGCGGGACGAGCGGATTCGCGTCGGAGCCGGTCTCGCGCGCGGTTGCGCGCCACCGTGACCAGCCAGCCGCCGGGACTGTCGGGTACGCCGTCCCGGGGCCAGGCGCGCAGCGCCTCGGCACAGGCTTCCTGGACGGCGTCCTCAGCGATGGTGAGGTCGCCGGACCACCGCGCCAGCGCGGCGACGGCAGATCCCCACTCCCGGCGGAAGACGCCGTCCAGGTTGGCCATTCGTGACGTCTGAGGCTAGAGGCCCGAAACGCCGGCCAGTTCTCGCACCAGCACGGTCGAGGCGGGGATCATCGAGGCCAACTTGACGGCCTCGTCCCGGTCGGCGGCGCTGAGCACGTAGTAGCCATTGGCGACCTCGGCACCTTCGACATGCGGGCCGTCGGTGATGAGAACCTGGCCATCGCGCACCCGCACCGTGGTCGCGGTGGACGGCGGATGCAGGCCGGCGCCGGCCTTGATGTGCTCGCTGGCCGCCGCGCCGAACTGCTGGTGCTGTGCGGCCATTGCCTCCCACTCCGGGGTGCCGGGCGCGACCGCTCGCTCGGGCGGCTCGAGCAACAGCGCAATCCAATTGCTGCCCTGCAGTGGCTGTGTGGGCAGACCCGGCCCGGCCATCGGCCACACCTCAACCGCACCGTACTTGGCGGCCGGGATAGCACGGGCCAGTTCGAGTACCTCATCGAGGTTCTCGGCTTCGAATACGTAGTATCCGCCCGCGACCTCGGCGCCTTCGGCGAACGGGCCGTCGGTAATGACCGGCGCATTCGGGCCCCGGTGATCTGCGCGGCATCAGCGGCGGGCAGTAGTGCGTCGCCGCCGCGGATCGCCGAGGCGGCCTGGACATGGAACGCTTCGTAGGCCGCCATCTCGGCCGCCCCCTCGCTGGGCGTGCGGTCGCGCTCCTTGCTGATCAACAAGGCGAAGTAGTGCATTTGCGGTCACCTCCGGATAGCGAGCGAAACCCGTTGTCTCACTCTCTACCCTTTTGACGAACAAGGTGGCGGCAATCCGACACCCGCGCCCGGGTACGCAGAAATTAGGCGCTAACCGCACCCGGTTTGAGGTAGGTCACCAGGCTGCAGTCCAGCATCTCGTCGGTGAAGTAGTGTTCGCAGCCGCGCAGATACTTGATGTAGCGGTTGTAAACCTCTTCGGAGGTGACCTCGATGGCCCTTTCCTTGTTGGCCTCGAGGTTGTCGCCCCAGATCCGCAGCGTCTTGATGTAGTGGGGGCGCAGCGAAAGCGGCTCGGGGACGATGAAACCGGCCTTCTCGCCGTGTTCGACCATCATCCCCGTCGACGGCAACCGACCGCCCGGAAAGATCTCGGTCACGATGAACTTGATGAAGCGCGCCGTCTCGAAGGTCAGCTTCTTGCCGCGGGCGGCCATCTCGAAGGGGTGGTAGCTGACGCTGCTCTGGACGGTCATCCGGCCTTCCTCGGGCATGATGTCGAAGCATCGTTTGAAGAAGTCGTCGTAGTTCTCGTGGCCGAAGTGCTCGAAGGCCTCGATCGAGACGATACGGTCGACTGGCTCGTTGAAGTCTTCCCAGCCGTGCAGCCGCACCTGCCGTGAGCGGTTGGTGTCGATCTCGCCCAGCACACTCTCGCAGCGGGCGTGCTGATTCTTGGACAGCGTCAGGCCGATCACGTTGACATCGAACCGCTCGACCGCGCGCTTCATGGTGGTGCCCCAGCCGCAGCCGATGTCCAGCAGGGTCATGCCCGGCTTGAGGTCCAGCTTGTCAAGGTTGAGGTCGATCTTGGCGTACTGGGCTTCTTCGAGGTTGAGCTCCGGCGGCTCGAAGTAGGCGCAGCTGTAGATCCGGGTGGGGTCCTGGAACAGGGCGAAGAAATCATCGGAGACGTCGTAGTGCGCCTGGATGTCTTCCGAGCGCGTCCGCGTCTTCGTTGGTGTCGGCGGATTTTCAGCCATTGTCGTCCTGTTCTCCTGATGTTTCGCAGCTCCGACGCACCCGCGAAGCCTCGCCCTGACTATGCGCCCGTACGGGATTCTCGCATTAACTGGCGGCGCGGAAGGTTAGCCCGCGCCCGTACCCCTTACTGTGGCAGGAAAGTCTACTTGGCCAGAGTGAACTGGTTGCAGTCGATGTAGCCGATCCGGAATGCGCGGGCGCAGCCGGTCAGGTACTTCATGTACCTCTCGTAGACCTCTTCTGACTGGATCTTGATCGCTTCGTCCCTGCGCGCCTCCAAGGCTTCGGACCAGAAGTCCAGTGTCTTGGCGAAGTCGAGTTGCAGCGACTGCCGGCGGGTCACCTTGAATCCCACCTTGTCCGCGTGTTCCTCGACGGTCTCGATCATCGGCAACCGTCCACCCGGGAAGATGTCGGTCACGATGAACCGGATGAACTTGGCCATCTCCATGGTCAACGGGATGCCGCGCTCCATGACCTGCTTGGGGTGCAACCCGGTGATCGCGTGCAGCAGCATCACACCGTCGGCGGGCAGGGCCTGGTAGCTGAACTTGAAGAAGTCGTCGTAGCGGTGGAAGCCGAAGTGCTCCAACGCTTCGATGGTGACGATGCGGTCAACCGGCTCATCGAATTCCGCCCAGTCGCGCAGCAGGACCCGGTGGGAGCGATTGGTGTCGACCTCGTCGAGTACCTGCTGGCAGTACGCGTGCTGGTTCTTGGACAGGGTCAGCCCGACGACGTTGACGTCGTACTTCTCGACGGCCCGCTTGAGCACCGAACCCCAGCCGCAACCGATGTCGAGCAACGTCATCCCGGGCTTCAGTCCCAGCTTGTCCAGCGTCAGATCGATCTTGGCGATCTGTGCTTCCTGCAAGGTCATGCCCTCGCGCGGGAAGTAGGCGCAGCTGTAGGTCCTGGTGGGGTCCACGAACAGCGCAAAAAACTCGTTGGACAGGTCGTAATGAGCCTGAACATCGTCGAGATTGGACCGCTTACGCGAAGCGGCTACTGCTTTACCAGACATTTGTCCTCCCGATCGGGACCGAGACCCTCACGAGGTGGCCATTCCTCGGCACCCTACACGCGGCGACGCGTTTCCTATGCATCTGACGGCGTTCCCGCTGGTCCGCGTCGATCCGAATCGGACCGCGACGATTCACGACTTCTCCAGGGTGAACTGGTTGACGTCGATGTAACCGACGCGGAAGCCGTCGGCGCAGTCGGTCAGGTATTTCATGTAGCGCTCATAGACTTCTTCGGACTGAACCTCGATGGCCTCGTCCCGGTGGGCTTGCAGGGCTTGGGCCCACAGATCCAGGGTCCTGGCGTAGTGCGGCTGCAGCGACTGGCGGCGGGTCAGCGTGAAGCCCGCCTTCGACGAGTGGTCGGCCACCTTCTCGATCGACGGCAACCGCCCGCCCGGGAAGATCTCGGTCACGATGAACTTGATGAACCGGGCTATCTCGAACGTCAATGGCATGCCGCGGTCGGTGGCTTGCTGGAAGGTCAGCCCCGTGATCGTGTGCAGCAGCATCACCCCGTCGCTGGGCAGGATGTTGTGGGCCAGGGTAAAGAAGTCGTCGTAGCGGTCGTGACCGAAGTGTTCGAACGCGCCGATCGAGACGATGCGGTCGACGGGCTCGTCGAACTGCTCCCAGCCCTCCAGTAGCACCCGCCGGGTGCGTGCGGTGTCCAGCTGGTCGAACGATTTCTGCACGTGGGCGGCCTGGTTCTTGGACAGGGTCAGGCCGACGACGTTGACGTCGTATTTCTCGATCGCGCGGCGCATGGTGGCGCCCCAGCCGCAGCCGACGTCCAGCAGTGTCATGCCGGGCTCCAAACCCAGCTTGCCCAGCGCCAGGTCGATCTTGGCGATCTGCGCCTCTTCCAGCGTCATGTCGTCGCGCTCGAAGTAGGCGCAGCTGTAGGTCTGGGTGGGGTCCAGAAAAAGCCGGAAGAAATCGTCGGATAGGTCGTAATGCGCCTGTACGTCATCGAAATGCGGCTTTAGCTCTTTGGCCATGACCCTGATGCCTTTCCGGGGCGAAACCGACCCTGCGGTGCGCGCATTGGCACCGGAAATGTCCCCCCTAACGTTCTGGGGGCATGTTATCCGATTCGGGGGTGACACACGAAACCGCGAACCAGTGTGCTAAGCGCCTCCTTCGCCGCTATTTCGTCAGGGTGAACTGGCCCACGTTGACGAGGCCGCGACGGAATCGCTCGGCGCATCCGGTGAGGTAGTGCATGAAGTTGTCATAGACCTGTTCGGACTGCACGGCGATGGCCCGATCGCGGGTGGCGGCCAGGTTGGCGGCCCAGATGTCCAGAGTGTGCGCATAGTGCTGCTGCATGAGTTGGATCTGTTCGACGGCGAAACCGGTGGCCTGGGCATTGTCGACGATGTCGGATTCGGACGGCACCTCGCCGCCCGGGAAGATCGACTCCCGGAGGAACTTGAGGAACCGCAGATCGCTCATGGTCAGGGCTATGCCCTGTTCGTGTAGCCACCTGCGGTCGTAGGTGAACAGGCTGTGCAACAGCAGGCTGCCGCCGGCGGGGAGAATGTCGTAGGAGCGCTGGAAAAATGCGCCATAGCGTTCTTTTCGGAAGGCATCGAACGCCTCGAATGAGACGATCCGGTCCACCTTCTCGTCGAACTCTTCCCAGCCGTGCAGCCGCGCCTCGGCCCGCCGGTGCGTGCCCAGCGCGGCCAGCCGGTCCTGGCTGCGCTGGCAGTGGTTGCGGCTGAGGGTAAGACCGATGACGTTGACGTCATATTTCTCGACCGCCCGGACCAGCGCACCGCCCCAGCCGCAGCCGACGTCGAGCAGGGTCATCCCGGGCTCGAGGTGCAGCTTGTCCAACGCCAAATCGAGTTTCGCCAATTGAGCTTCTTCGAGGGTCATGTCGTCGCGCTCGAAGTAGGCGCAGGTATATACCCAGGTGGGGTCCAAGAACAGGCCGAAGAATTCGTCTGAAATGTCGTATGTCGCTTGGGAGTCTTCAAAATACGGTTTCAGTTCGGCCATTTGGCGCAACCTCCTGCGCCAACGGTACCGCTCGGCGGCAATCACCGAAACCGGTCGCGAGAAAGCCCTATCAGATACCGGGCGCCCTATTACGGGCTATTTGGCCTGCTCGAAGTTGCTCGTGAGGACGCCGATCACCTGGTCCCACAGTTGCCGTGGCAGGTCATGGCCCATCCCGTCGAATTCCACCATCCGGGCGCCGTTGATGGCTTTGGCGACCGCCCGCCCGCCCGCCGAAGGGGCGCATCAGCTTGTCGGCGCGTCCGTGGATCACCACGGTGGGTGCCACGGTCCGGCGGTTGTAGCCCAACAGGCTGCCACTGCCCAGGACCGCGCTGAACTGTCGGGGGATGCCCCACGGGTAGTAGCTGCGGTCGTAGTTCTCCGCGGCGTCAGCGCGAATCCACTCCTCGGTCGGTTGGTAACCCGGACTGCCGGTGATCCTGGTGACCCGCACGACGTTGTCGATGATCACGTCGCGCGGCGAGCCCGGGGGCGGGCCCTTGAGCACCGCGAGCAAGGCCCGGGGTGCCGGCGGCGGCAGAAACGGGCGATTGTTGCTGGAGAAGATGACCGCCAGCGAGTTGGTCCGCTCGGCAAATCGCGCGGCGAAGATCTGGGCGATCATGCCGCCCATCGAGGCCCCGACAATTTGGGCCCCCTCGATGTCGAGGTGGTCCAGCAGCGCCGCCGCATCCTCGGCCATGTCTTCCGGCGTGTACGGCGTTTGGCTGCGCCGGCCCAGCCAGGACCGGATCAACTGCGGCATCAGGGGTTGCCTGGCGCCGGGCTGCTCCATCTTGGTGGACAGGCCGACATCGCGGTTGTCGTAGCGGATGACACGCAGGCCCTGGTCGACCAGCTTCTGGCAAAACCCGGTGCGCCACAGCAACAGCTGGGCGCCGAGGCCCATGATCAGCAGGACGGGCGGTGCGTTGATGTCGCCCATGTCCTCGTAGTACAGCTTCGGATCACCGGCGGGGCGCCGCTCGGACGTGGCCCCCGATCCGACCCCTGATTGGGCATAGCCGGTGCGGATCTGCATCGCGATTCGCTACGCCTCGACGTCGCTGGCATCGCCGCTGGCGTCGCTGGAGCCGCCCTGATGCTCGCGGCTCACCTCGACCATGAAATTGGCGAAGTAACCGGTCAGCTGCGGATCGGACATCATCTGCCACTTCGGAGCCAGCAGCTTCATGTACCGCTCGACGTAGAGGAACTGCTTGCCGATCAGCACCAGCTCGCGAGGCAGCTTGACGTCGTAGGCGTCGGCCAGCACCGAGAGCTGACGACCGATGTCGGCGTAGGACATGTCTCCCAGCGACTGCATCGTCAGCGGCGTGGCGAATTTCTCCAGATCCTTGGCGGCCTGCGCCTCGGGCTTCATCGTCCCGACGGCGCCCATCAGCACCACGATCTTGCCGGCCGCGGCGTGGTCCTTCTTCACCAGCAGCGCGTACACCAGCTCACGCAGCAGCCATCGGGTGCGCGGATCGATGCGGCCCATGATGCCGAAATCGAAGAAGACGATGCGGCCTTCCTCGTCCACGTAGAGGTTGCCCGCGTGCAGGTCGCCGTGGAACAGGCCGTGTCGCAGCCCGCCCTCGAACACGCTGAACAGCAGCGCTTTGACCAACTCGGTGCCGTCGAAGCCGGCCTTGCGGATGGCGGCGACATTGTCGATGCGGATGCCGTGCACCCGCTCCATCGTCAGTACCCGTTCGCTGGTGAAGTTCCAGTGCACCTGTGGCACCCGGATGTTGCGGCTCAGCGGGGACGCGTGCAGGTGTGCGACCCAGGCATCCATCGACTGCGCCTCGAGACGAAAATCCAGCTCCTCGGCGAGGTTGTCGGAGAAGTCGGCGACAACATCCTGAGCCGAGAGCCGACGGCCCAATTTCGCCAGTTCGACGGCCTGAGCAAAGCGCTGCAGGATTTGCAGATCGGCGGCCACCCGGCGGCGGATGCCCGGGCGCTGGATCTTGACCACCACCTTCTCGCCGGTCTTGAGCGTCGCGTAGTGGACCTGCGCGATGGAGGCCGACGCGAAGGGCTCTTCTTCGAAAGCGGCGAACAGTTCGGCCGGTTCGGCGCCGAGCTCCTCGACGAACAGCTTGTGCACCTGGTCGGTATCGGCCGGTGGCACCCGGTCCAGCAGTCCGCGGAATTCCCGCGACAGTGACTCCCCGAACGCTCCCGGGCTGGACGCGATGATCTGACCGAACTTGACGTAGGTCGGGCCCAGGTCGGCGAACGTCTGCGGGATCTCCTTGATGATCTTCTGCTGCCAGGACGAGGCGGATCCCTTGCCCGGCAGCTTCGTGACGAAGCGAGCCGCGGTGCGGGTGACCTGCCAACCAGTGACGGCTACCCGGGCCGCTTCGACCGGCAACGGCACCCGGTCCAGCTTGGCCACCTCACGGTGTTTGGTAGTAGTCATTTGAGCAGTGTGCCAAATCGACAGTGTCAAGTCACAATTGTTGTGAGTCCATTCACGCGTTGGGTAATGCTCACCGAGCGTGCCTCCATTGCGAAAATCCGCCCGGTATTTCGCAATCATTACACGTGCGGCGGCACGGCTCGCGAGAAGTTTTCGGTAAGGGTTTCCAATATTGGGCGCCATACCGGATGGGGGAGATCATGGCCCATTCCGTCGACCACGACGAAGCGTGCGTCCGGGATCGCCGCGGCGACCGCCCGCCCGTTGCGCAGCCGCACCATCGGGTCTGCCGAACCATGCAGCACCACCGTCGGTGCAGTGATCGCCTTGCTGTACCCGAGCAGGCTGCCGGTGCCCAGCACGGCATCAAACTGGCGCAGTATGCCTGGCGGGTAGTCGCAGCGGTTGGCGAGTAGCCGCACGCGCTGGCGCAGGTCGCTTTGAGGCGGCAAAAAGTTGGGCCCGTTGAACACGGCGACGTTACGCAACTCGAAAGCCAGCTTCTCTTCGGCAGACGCGTTCGGGCCCGGCTGGCCGAACGCCAGCTTGATGACCCGCCACGCCGGTGGCGCCGAGAACGCCTTTCCGGTGGTCGACATGATGATTCCCAACGACGCCACTCGCTGAGGCTGATCGGCGGCCAGGATCTGGGCGATCATGCCGCCCAGTGACGCCCCCACCACGTGTGCCCGGGCGATGGACAAGTGGTCCAGCAGGGCCGCAACGTCCTCGGTCATGTCGAGCAGGGTGTAGGGAACCGGGCTGGGCCGGCCCAGCAGGTAGCGCCCTATCCGCCGGTAGACCGAGCCCGATGCGCGCATCCCGCGCATCTTGGCCGACAGGCCGGTGTCGCGATGATCGAATCGGATGACGCGGTAACCGGCCGCGACGAGGCGGGCGCAGAATTCGTCCGGCCACATCGGCAGCTGGGCGCCCAAACCCATGATGAGCAGCACCGGCTGACCGCTCGGGTCGCCCAGTTCTTCGTAGAACAGTTCGACGTCGCCGGTAGTCGTCTCGCGGCGCGCAACGCCGCTGCTGGTGCGCACGCCTCATTTCTACCCACCGCCGCGACGCCCGCGTCGCGGCGGCACGAGGCTCATTGCACGGGTGGGCGGCGAAGATGCCAGTCGGTGGCGCTTTGAAAGGCTCGCCCGGCCCGGATCAGCAGCGGTTCATCGAAGTGTCGAGCCACGAATTGGAAACCGATCGGTCCGCCGTGGGAATCGAAGCCGCCCGGCAGGGTGATCGTCGGGCTGCCGGAGAAGTTGAACGGTCCGGTGAAGCGCAGCAAGTCCGGCATAGTCTCGGGATTGAACAACAGCTCCCTGAACCGATCGAGGGTCAGGTTCGCCAGCGGCAAGACGGGCGCGACGAGCAAGTCGACATCCTCGAACAGCGTCGCCAGTCTCCCGGCGAACAGGTTTCGCTCGCGCTGGATGCGGGCGATCTCCATGCCGGACACCGCGTGACCGGCGTCCAGGAGCTGGCTTGCGAATGGGCCGTACTCCGCGGATCGGGACGGATAGGTCCGTTCGTGCACGACGGCGATTTGGGCTCCCACATAGGCCCCCCACCCGGCCGCCAGCGCCGCGGTCGACGGCAGCGACACCTCGCGAATGTCCGCGCCGAGGTCCGCCAGCACGCGCAGCGCGGTGCGGAGGACCCGCGCCACATCGGGCTCGACCCCGCCGAGCGCGTACTCCGGATCGAACCCGATCCGCACGGTGCGAACCTCGGGTGAACCCGTCACGTACTCGGGCACCCCAACTCTGGCGGCGGTTGGATCCTGCGGGTCGGCACCGGCGATCGCCCGCAACAAATGGCCGGTGTCCTCGGCGTTTCGCGCCATCGGTCCGATGGTGTCCAGTGACGGCGCCATCGCGAACACACCGTGGACGCTGACGCGTCCCCAGGTCGGCTTGAGGCCGGTGGCTCCGGTCATCGTGCACGGATTGCGAATCGACCCGCCGGTGTCGCTGCCGAGGCTGGCCGTGCACAACCCGGTGACGGTGGCCACGGCCGAGCCGCTGGACGACGCTCCGGCCCAGCGCTCGGCGCTCCACGGGTTCACCACCGCCGGGAAATCCGGGTGGTACTCGGCGCCGGCGGCCTCGCACAAATGCAGCTTCCCCAGCAGCACCGCTCCGGCCCGCCGCAAACGGGAAACCACCGTTGCGTCGTAGCTGGGTCTGAAATCCCGATGGATCGCCATGCCCGCGGTGGTTGGGATCCCCTGGGTAAAACAGAGATCCTTCACGGCAATCGGAACACCATGCAGCCGGCCGCGGTGGTTGCCGCGTGCGATCTGTTCCTCGGCTTGTCTCGCCTCATCGAGTGCGCTGTCGGCCAGCACCGTCATATATGGGTGCAGCACGGGATTGAGCCGGTCGATGCGTTGCAGGTGCGCTCTGGTGACCTCCACCGGAGAGAGCGCCCGAGTCGCGAAGGCATGCGAAAGCTCAGAGATCGTTGCGTAGCACGGATCGATGTCGCTCACATCCGCCACGGTTGATCAACGTAGCGAACACGGGCAGCATTCGACGGCCGACATGCTGTGCCAAAGGGCCGCTCAAGGGCCGCCAAAGGGTTGCCAAATAGCTTTGTCGAGTCGCCACGGCGCCGTAGGGTGCGGTCATGCAGGTGGTTTCGGCGGAATCGACCGAACTTTTCGTGGGCCCGCCGGATGCCCCACTGCAGCTGGTCCGCGTCACGATCGCCGAGTGCACCGAGCCGACATCAATCCGTGTCGACGGTGCCGGCCTGAGCGGACAGGCCCTCGCCGCGGTGGGGGCCGAAATCCTCGAGGTGTCGGTTGTGCTCGAGGACCCCGTCGTGGGACAACGGCGGGATGCGCGGGTCTGGGCGGATCCCGCCGGCCCAGCCTGCACATTCACGTTCACCGTGGCCGAGCCGGGCTGGACGATGTTCATGGTCAGCCACTTCCACTACGACCCGGTGCGGTGGAACACCCAGGGGGCCTACACCAGCCAGTGGCACGAAGAACCTCCCGGGCGCGCCCGTCAGACCAATGGGTTCGAGCTGGTGCACGCCCATCTCGAGATGGCGCGCCGCGATCCCGACTACAAGTTCGTGCTGGCCGAAGTCGACTACCTCAAGCCCTACTGGGACACCCATCCGCAGGACCGTGCCTACCTGCGCCGGTTTCTGGCGCAGGGCCGGGTGGAAGTGATGGGCGGAACCTATAACGAACCCAACACAAATCTCACCAGCCCAGAGACGACCATTCGTAATTTGGTGCACGGCATCGGTTTTCAGCGTGACGTGCTGGGCGCCGACCCGGCCACCGCGTGGCAGCTCGACGTGTTCGGCCACGACCCACAGTTCCCGGGGATGGCCGCCGACGCCGGCTTGACGTCGAGCTCGTGGGCGCGTGGACCGCACCACCAATGGGGTCCCGCGCAGGGCGGCCGGGGCGAGGGTGTCGAGCGGATGAAGTTTTGCAGCGAGTTCGAGTGGATTTCGCCATCGGGTCGGGGCCTGCTCACCCACTACATGCCGGCGCATTATTCGGCGGGCTGGTGGATGGACTCGTCGAGCTCGCTGGGTGAGGCGACGGCGGCCACCTATGCGCTTTTCGACGAGCTGAAAAGGGTCGCCTTGACCCGTAACGTGCTGCTGCCGGTCGGAACCGACTACACCCCGCCGAACAAGTGGGTTAGCGAGATCCACCGCGACTGGGCCGCCCGCTACACCTGGCCGCGATTTGTCTGCGGCCTGCCGAGGGAGTTTTTTGCCGCGGTGCGTGCCGAACTGGCCGACCGTGGTGCGGTCGCGTCGCCGCAGACGCGCGACATGAACCCGATCTATACGGGCAAAGACGTGTCCTACATCGACACCAAACAAGCCAACCGGGCCGCCGAGAACGCGGTCCTGCAGGCCGAGCGCTTCGCCGTGTTTGCCGGGGTCCTCTGCGGTGCCCCGTATCCGCAGGCGGCGTTGGCCAAAGCGTGGGTGCAACTGGCCTACGGGGCACATCACGACGCCATCACCGGCTCCGAGTCCGACCAGGTCTATCTGGATCTAGTCAACGGATGGCGCGACGCGTGGGAGATCGGCCGCACCGTCCGGGACAACTCGCTGCAGCTGCTCTCGCGCGCGGTGGCGGGTCTGGGGGAGGCGGTCGTGGTGTGGAACCCGTTGACCCGGCGGCGCACCGACATCGTCACGATTGAGCTGCAGCGGCCGTTGGGCGCCGGCGTGGCGGTGCGCGGACCCGACGGTGCACACACCCCGGCGCACGTCGGTGCCCACGGGCGGACCGTCAGCTGGCTGGCCAGCGATGTCCCTTCGCTGGGTTGGAAGACCTACCAGTTGATCCCGACCGACGCGGCTACAGGCTGGGAACCGGTAACCGGGACCGAGATCGCCAACGAGCACTACCGCCTGCGCGTGGATCCCGAGCGCGGTGGCGGCGTGGAATCGCTGGTGCGGGACCACCGCCAGCTCATCGCGGACGGGCGGGTGGGCAACGAGCTTGCGGTTTACCAGGAATATCCATCGCACCCGACGCAGGGCGAGGGCCCGTGGCATCTGCTGCCCAACGGGCCGGTGGTGTGCTCGTCGGAATCGGCCGCCGAAGTGCGCGGCTACCGCTGCCCGCTTGGGCAGCGGCTGGTGGTGCGAGGCCGGATCGGCACGCTGCTGCGTTATACCCAGACCCTGACCTTGTGGCGGGGCGTGGCGCGGGTGGACTGCCGCACCACCATCGATGACTTCGGCGGCAACGACCAGCTGGTGCGCTTGCGGTGGCCCTGCCCGGTGCCGGGTGCGATGGCGGTCAGCGAGGTGGGCGATGCCGTCGTCGGGCGAGGTTTCGCGCTGCTGCACCCGGCCGGTGAATCGGGAGCTCGGTCGGTGGACACGGCTCAACACCTGTGGACATTGGACAACCCGGCCTACGGCTGGTTCGGATTGTCCTCGGCGGTGCGGGTCCGCGCCGGCAGCGACGCGGTGCGCGCGGTATCGGTCGCCGAGGTAGTGTCCCCCTCGGAGGCGACATCGGGCCCGCTGGCGCGCGAGCTGATGGTCGCGCTGGTGCGCGCCGGTGTGACGGCCACCTGCAGTGGCGCCGACAAACCGCGCTACGGAAACCTCGACGTGGACTCCAATTTGCCCGACGTCCGGATCGCGCTGGGCGGGCCCGCGCGCAACGTGTTCACCAAGGCCGTGCTGGCGGACGCGGATCCGGTCTACACGGCCGAATTGGAGCGCCAGTTGGCCAGCGGCGGGCGGGCCCGGGTGTGGGTGCCGGCCGCGACCTCGTTGGCGTCGGTCTGGGTGCCCGGGGCGGACCTGCGCGCGCCGCGCGCGCTGCCGGTGCTGGTGATCGACGGTCGCGACGACACGGATCTCGCCGCGGCGATCGCCGCGCTGGTCGACGATCTGGCCGACGCCGAGATCTCCGTCCGGCAGCAGGCGCCGGCAGACATGGAACCGTTCGAGGCCCGCACGATCGCGTTGTTCAACCGCGGAATGCCCAGCTTTGCCGTCGACGCCGAGGGCACCCTGCATACCGCGCTGATGCGGTCCTGCACCGGCTGGCCGTCCGGGGTCTGGATCGACGAGCCCCGCCGCACCGCGCCCGACGGCTCCAACTTCCAGCTGCAACACTGGACCCACGATTTCGACTACGCCCTGGTCTGCGCCGACGGCGATTGGCGGCGCGCCGACATCCCGGCCCGCAGCGCTGAATTCTCCCAACCATTGCTGGCCGTGACTGCGCGCCACCGCGCGGGCAAGCTGGCGCAGGTCGGATCGCTGCTAGAGATCGAGCCGGCCGGATCGGTGCAGCTGGGCGCGCTCAAGGCGGCGGGTAACCCGCTGACCGCCGGCAGTGCCCGGTCCGTCGACCCCGCCGCGGTGACGCTGCGTCTGGTGGAAACCAACGGGGCGGCGGCGCCGGTGACGCTGCGCTGCGAATTGGGCGAGCTGAGCGAGCTTCGGATGGCTGACCTGCTCGAGCATCCGCAGCGAGCTACCCCGGGGGTCAATCTGCATGGCTTTCATGTCGCCACCACGCTGGCCCGGCTCGAGATGCGCGGGGTGCTGTCGTGTTCTGACGCGCTTGCGCCGCAGCACGAGGCGGCCCAACCGCTCTACGCGCGGTATTGGCTGCACAATCGGGGCCCCGCACCACTGGGCGGGCTACCCGCCGTCGCCTACCTGCACCCCGAGCAGGTGACGGCCGAGCCGGGAAGCCAGGTGACGTTGCGTTTGACCACCGCCAGCGACTGCGCCGATTCCTCGCTGCGTGGCCTGGTCGAGCTGCGGTTTCCCGACGGCTGGTCGGTCGCACCCCACCGGTTGCCGTTCGACTTGGGCGCCGGTGAGTATGTGGAGACCAACGTCATGGTGAGGATTCCGGCTACCGCCGGACCCGGGCTGTATCCGGTGCGCGCCCAGTTGAGCATTACCGAGCCGGAAGTCCCGGCGGCGTGGCGGCAGATGGTCGAGGATGTCTGTGTGGTGGCCGTCGGGACCGATCTCAGCCAGCTCGTCTATCTCGCCGAGGAACCTGTCGACCTGGACCTGGCCGCCGGAAGTTCGGCCCGGCTTTCGGTGACCGTCGGCAGCCGCGCCCAAACCGACCTGACGCTCGAGGCGCACCTCATCAGCCCCTGGGGTACCTGGGAGTGGATGGCCCCGGCCGCGGCCGGGGCCGTGCTGCCTGCTTGCGGCAGCGCCGAACTCGTCTTCGATGTGGCCCCGCCGGGCTGGCTGGCCCCGGGACAGTGGTGGGCGCTGGTGCGGGTCGGCTGCGCCGGCCGACTGGTCTACTCCCCAGCGGTACGGGTGACGGTGACATGACCGGTTCCCTGGTCGCGACCGTCGCGGGCGCACCCATTGCCGTCGGTGAGGTCGACGTGCGCGAAGCGCGGCTGCGCAACGGCCCGCGGGCGGCCGCGCTGCCGGTCAGCGGCACCAGCGAGGGGCGGCAGCTGCGGCGCTGGCTAGCGCAATTGATCGCGACCGAGCGGGTGCTTGCCGACGAAGCCACAGCGCGCGGCATCACCGGGCATCCGGCGCCGTCGGAGGCCGAACTGCTGCCCGATGTCACCGCGCGCCTGGAGATCGGCAGTGTGGCCGCTGCGGTGCTTGCCGATCCGCGGGTGCGGGCGCTGTTCGCCGAGGTCACGGCGGACGTCCGGGTCGGTGACGACGAGGTGGCCGCCTACCACGCCCGCAACCCGCTGCGGTTTGCGGCTCCGGTGCCGGGGCGGCACGGCTGGCATGTCCCGCCGGTGGCCGCCCCGCCGTTGGAGCGGGTGCGCGACGCGATCACCGAGCACCTGTTGGGGGCAGCGCGCCGACGCGCGTTCCGGGTGTGGCTGGACGGGCGCCGTGCCGCGCTGGTCCAACTGGCCCCGGGTTATGAGCATCCCGGCGATCCGCGCCAACCCGACAACACCCACCGGCACTGAGCGCTCATGTTGACCCTCTGTCTGGACATCGGCGGCACCAAGGTCGCCGTCGGGCTGGCCGACGCCGACGGCGCGCTGGTGCACACCGCCCAAGTGCCGACCCCGGCGCGCTGCGCGGCCGAGCAGGTCTGGGCCGCGGTCGCCGAGGCGATCGCCGAGGCATTGCGGGTGGCCGACGACACGGTGGCTGCGGTGGGCATCGCCTCGGCCGGGCCGGTCGACCTGGATAGCGGGACGGTCAGCCCGATCAATATCGGCTCCTGGCGCGGCTTCCCCCTGCGAGACCGGGTTGCGGCCATGGTGCCCGATGTGCCGGTGCGGCTGGGCGGCGATGGGGTCTGCATGGCGCTCGGCGAGCACTGGCTGGGTGCGGGACGGGGCGCACGGTTCCTGTTGGGCATGGTGGTGTCCACCGGTGTCGGCGGGGGGCTGGTGCTGGGCGGTGTCCCGTATCCGGGCCGCACCGGCAACACGGGACACGTGGGGCATGTCGTGGTCGATCAGGATGGCCTGCGGTGTTCCTGCGGTGGCCGTGGCTGTGTCGAGACGATCGCCGCTGGCCCGTCGATGGTTCGATGGGCTCTGGCCAACGGTTGGTCGGCGCGGCCCGAAGCGGGAGCCAGGGAATTGGCGGCCGCGGCCGCCGCCGGAGATGCCGTGGCGCTGGCGGCCTTTCGCCGGGGCACCCGTGGCCTGGCCGCCATGATCGCCTCGGTGGGCGCGGTGTGCGACCTCGACCGGGTTGTCATCGGGGGAGGGGTCGCCAGAGCCGGGCGCCTGTTGTTCGACCCGCTGCGCGCGGCATTGGCCGACTATCTTGGGCTGGACTTCTTGGCCGGCCTGCGCGTTGTGCCCGCCGAGCTAGGCGGACAGGCCGGTCTGGTCGGTGCCGCCCGCCTTGCCGGGCTCGGCTAGTTGTTGTGACCTGACACGTTGTTGTCAGACAGCGAGTCGGCTGATTGGTGGTCGTCCGCCGAGGGCGGAGTGGCCTCGTCGAGTGTTGTAGCGGCGAAGGAATTGGTCAAGGCCGCGGCTACGTAGGGTGTTGTTGGTCCAGGGGCGGGCGTAGGCCCATTCGTTGATCAAGGTCCGGTTGAAACGTTCTGCTTTGCCGTTGGTCCAGGGACAGCCGGGCTTACTGAATCGGCGTTTAAGCTGCCAGGCCGAACAAACCCAGCCCCAGTCGGTGCCGTGTCGGTAGACCAACGCGTTGTCGGTCAGTAGCCGACGCACACGCACACTGTGGGCGGCGAACCAGGCCAGTGCCCGGTGAAGAAACCCAGCGCACGTCGGGTCCTTCTCGTCGGGGAGCACTTCGCTGTAGGCCAGCCGAGTGTAGTCATCGATGGCGGTGTGCACGTAGTCGTAGCCGATCTTGGTCTTCTTGTGCCGGTGGGCAACTGAGACTGCGGCGTCGCGGCCGTGCAGGCGCCATCCACCGCCTGGGGGAATGGCGCCAAGCTTCTTGACGTCGACATGAACCCCGGCTCCCGGGGTGGGGTATTCGTAGCGGTTGGGGCTGCGCCGCGATGAGCGCACCACCTCGCCGGTGATCGGGTCGATTGCACTCAGATGTGGCACCTGGTGGCGTGCCAGGATCCGTCCGACTGTCGAGGGATTCAGTTCGAGTTCGGCGGCGAGCACAACAGCGCCGCGCTTACGGCGTTGGCGGGCGGCGAGTACCTTCTGTTCGACCCGATGGCTCGTACGGTTGGGCATCCGGATCGGCCGCGACGAGCGGTCGGCCAGCGCGGCATCACCGCCCTCGGCATACCGGCGCAGCCACTTGTACACCGTTGCCCGCGAAATCCCCAGTTGCTCAGCCACATGCGCGGCCGGCCACCCGGCGGCGACGCGCTCAACGATCAACTGACGAGCGAACACATTGGTACGGGCGTTAGCGTGAGACACAAGGACCTCCTACGGGTGAATGCCAGACACATCCACTCCGTCAGGAGGTCCTCCCACTTTCAAGCAGGCACGCCGTTAACAACCTCCCAGGTCACGACAGCTAGCCGGCTGCAGCGAACGACGTCCGCATCCCGGCCGGCCCCTTGCACAGACGCGTTGGGGGCCCCGATGTTACGGGGGTTTCTCGTACTCGTGTCGTGCTGATTTCACGCCGGTGTCGCGCAATCCCGACGGCGGTTTTTCTTGGCCGACGAGCCGGCAATTAGTGGCCCCTGGCTAGACGCGGTTCCCGCGCTCGAGCTCATTGATGCGTCTTGGCGGTGAGACGCAACCCCGGGCTTTGGCCGTCGTTGTTGCCGGTTGAGTTGCCGCGGTGAGACGCGTGCCGGCCGGGCGCTGCGCCGGGCATTGTTCAATTTTTTGACGGTGCCGTCGATTCGAGTGGTACGCCGTTGACCTGTGTGTATAGCGTGTTGTCAGTCGCTTGGGGCGGCATCTTGGCTGGGCTGATGGGGGTGGGGTCATGTCGTTTGTGAGTGTTTCGCCGGAGCTGGTGACTGATGGTGCGGCGGCCTTGACGCAGATTGGGTCATCGATCGATGAGGCCAATGCGGCGGCTGGTGCGGTGACGGCCGTGCTGCCTCCCGGGGTCGATGAGGTCTCCGTGGCGCTGGCGTCATTGTTCGTCGCTCATGGGCGCGAGTACGAGTCGCTCAGCGCTCAGGTGGCGCTGTTTCACCGGCGGTTTGTGCAGATGCTGGCCGCCGCCTCGGGGGGCTATGCGGAAGCTGAAGCTGCCAACATTTCGGCGGTAGCCGGTTTGGAGACCGTCGAGCAGTGCGTCTTGGACGTGATCAATGCGCCCACTCAAGCGTTGTTCGGGTGGTCGTTGATCGGCAACGGCACCGACGGCGCACCCGGTAGCGGGCAGGCGGGCGGCAACGGGGGGTTGTTGTGGGGCGACGGTGGTAACGGTGGCTCGGGCGGAGTAGGTCAGGTCGGCGGGGCCGGAGGGTCCGCGGGTCTACTCGGCCATGGCGGTGCCGGCGGCGCCGGCGGAGTCAGTGGAGTCTCGGCCGTGGGTGCGACCGGCGGTGCGGGCGGCAACGGCGGATGGCTGTACGGCAATGGAGGCGCCGGCGGCCTTGGCGGCCAAGGCGTGCTCACCGGGGGCAATGGCGGGGTTGGTGGGCCCGCGAGATTCTTCGGTGCTGGCGGGACCGGCGGAGCTGGCGGGTTGGGACTGGGCGACACCGGCGGAATCGGCGGAATCGGCGGAAACGCCGGAGCGCTGTTCGGCCCCGGTGGTGCCGGTGGCGCCGGTGGCCCCGGCGGCGCGAACGGTACCAACGGTGGTGATGGTGGTGCCGGGGGAGCCGCGGGGTTGTACGGCCTCGGTGGCGCCGGTGGTGCCGGCGGCGATGGTGGTGCTGGCATTTCCGGCGGGGCTGGTGACGCCGGTGGCGCGGGCGGCCACGCGGGCAACGGTGGTGACGGTGGTCGCGGTGGCTGGTTGGTCGGCAACGGGGGCGTCGGGGGGCTCGGCGGTGTCGGGGGCACCGGCGGTGCGGGTGGCGCCGGCGGGGACGGGGTTGTCCTGGGCAGCGCCGGCGGAACTGGCGGCGACGGTGGTGCCGGCGGGACCGGCGGAGTTGGCGGGACCGGCGGCGAGGGCGGCTTTCTGGGCCAGCGGGGTGCTGGCGGTGCCGGCGGGGCCGGCGGTGCCGGTGGATTGGCTGGCGACGGTGGCCGAGGCGCGGCGGGCACATTTGCCGGCGGTACCGGTATCGGAGGCGCAGGGGGCGACGGCGGCAACGCGGGTGTCGGCGGGGTCGGGGAGCCGGTGGGGCCGGCTCCGTGACGGGTGCCCACGGCGCGGAGGGGGCGCGTCCGATCAGTGGTAATGGCGGCGCAGGGGGTCGCGGCGCCGACGCGATAGCGGCTGGCAAATCGGGTGGGGCCGGCGGGGCTGGTGGTAACGGCGGGCTGTTCGGCCACGGCGGAGACGGTGGTGACGGCGGTGTGGGCAAGGCCGGTGAAGCGGGGGCCTCAGGTTTGCTCCCCGGTGAGGCTGGCTTCGCGGGCGAGGCCGGCGGTGCCGGCGGGAATGGTGGTGCCGGCACCACCGGCCTGGCCGGGCACATCGGCATAGACATGAACGGCGGTGCCGGCGGGGTTGGCGGTGCCGGCGGCAACGGTGGGGCCGGCGGCGCCGGTGGCGACGCAGGTCATGCGCAGGCGGGCGGCTACTCCGATGGCCTCCAGGGCGCCGGTAATGACGGAGGCCACGGCGGGAGCGGGGGCGTGGCCGGTGATGGCGGCCGTGGTGCCGATGCCGCGGCGGGCTCGGGGTTGGCTGGCGGCGATGGTGGGCGAGGTGGCGATCCGGGTGCTGGGGGCGAGGGTGGCGCCGCTGGGGGCGGCTCTGTTGCAGGTACCGCCGGCCTTGACGGGATTGGCCCGACCAGTGGCGGCAACGGGGGCAACGGCGGTCACGGCGGCAGCGGCGCCGTCGGCGTCGAAGGCGGGGCCGGTAGTGCTGGCGGCGCCGGCGGCCGGGGCGGCGACGGCGGTGCCTACGGCAACGGAGGAGTCGGCGGTAACGGCGGTGCGGGCGGGGCAGGTAGTCCGGGCGCCCATGGCGGAACCGCGGGTGAAGACGGGTTCAATGCCGGTGATGGCGGGCACGGTGGTGCTGGCGGAGCCGGCGGCGGCGGTGGTGAAAAGGGCGGCACCGGCGGTGCTGGCGGGTTAGGCGGCGTCGGCGGTGACGGTGCCGCCGGGTTGTCGGGGAAGGCTGGTACCGGCACGGACGGCGAATCGGGCGGCAGAGGCGGCCACGCGGGTAACGGTGGCACCGGCGGCAATGGCGCTAACGGTGGTCACGGCGGTTCTGGTCCATCGCCCATGGGGTTCGAGAACGGGCACAACGGGCACAACGGGGGCAACGGGGGCACCGGCGGCTACGGCGCGGCGGGCGGTCTCGGTGGCGACGGCGGAATCGGTGGTGACGGCTCCACCCACGCCGCCCCGGGCGATGACGGACTCATGGGCAATGGCGGCCATGGCGGTAATGGTGGCGCCGGTGGGCCAGACAATCCCGGCGGCGGCGGCCATCCCGGCGACGGTGGCTACGGCGGCAACGGCGGATCCGGTTTCAACGCCGGCAACGGCGGCAACGGTGGCCGAGGCGGCAGCGCCCACGCCTCGCTGGTCGGCAAGGCCGGCAACGGCGGCTTCGGCGGCACCGGTGGTAACAGTTTTGGCGGGGTGTCGGGTAACGGCGGTAACGGCGGCGACGGCGGCCACGCCCTGCATGGGCAGCCGGGTGGCCACGGCGGTCAAGGCGGTCACGGTGGTGTGGCACATACTGACGGTTCGGACTATCCCGGCTGGCCCGGCCTGCCCGGCGATGTGGGTTACCAGGACGGCACCGGCGGTGGAGGAGGCACCGGCGGGGCCGGCGGCCACGCCCCATAGATCCGCGTTGCTCAAGTGGCTGGAGTAGCTGAAGTGGCTTGGGTGACCGCGCGTGGCGGTTCGGGCCCAACTTCCCGTGCGGCGCTGCGGGTGGCATACTCGCCCGTTTTGGCTGATCGGGCGGGCCGCGCTATTGTGGTGTCCGATCCACCGAAGACCGTCGGTCACCGAGAAATCGGTTGAAGGTCCGGGAGTAATCCCGGCGGCCCACGCAGGAGGACGAGGCAAGTATCGCCGGCCCGTGTGCTGGCGCGCATTCACGCCCCGGCCGCATCCTGCGCCGGGGCGTTCGACGTTTTGCGGCGATCACAGACGACACGTCGCACCAGCTAATACCGGAAACTTCCACCGGACTTCGACTTCAGGAGGCATGCATGGCCAGGGCTGACAAGGCCACTGCCGTTGCGGACATCGCAGAGCACTTCAAGGCGTCGACCGCAACTGTCATTACCGAATACCGTGGTTTGACGGTCTCCAACCTGGCCGAATTGCGCCGGTCGTTGGGCGAGTCGGCCACCTACGCCGTAGCCAAGAACACCCTCATCAAGCGCGCAGCTTCGGAGGCCGGTGTCGAAGGCCTCGACGAGCTGTTCGCGGGCCCCACCGCGATCGCGTTCGTCAAGGGCGAGCCGGTCGACGCGGCCAAGGCCCTCAAGACCTTCGCCAAGGAACACAAGGCGCTGGTCATCAAGGGCGGCTACATGGACGGTCACGCGTTGACCGTCGCCGAAGTTGAGCGGATCGCCGATCTGGAGACCCGCGAGGTGTTGCTGGCCAAGCTGGCCGGCGCGATGAAGGGCAACCTCGCCAAGGCTGCCGGGCTGTTCAATGCGCCGGCCTCGCAGTTCGCCCGGTTGGCGTCGGCGCTGCAGGAGAAGAAGGCAGCGGAGCCCGGCTCGGCGCCGGCCGCAGCTACCGAGACTCCTGAAGCCGCGGGGGCCGCTGAAGCCTCCGAAGCCCCCGAGGCGACTGACACGGCGACCGACGCCGAATAGCCACCTGTATCGAGAGACCACCAAATAACCCAAGAAGCCCCAAGAAACCCCCAAGAAACTAGGAAGGGACCCAAACCATGTCAAAGCTCTCGACCGACGAGCTGCTCGACGCTTTCAAGGAAATGACCCTGCTGGAGCTCTCCGACTTCGTGAAGAAGTTCGAGGACACCTTCGAGGTCACCGCGGCCGCCCCGGTCGCCGTCGCGGCCGCTGGTGCCGTCCCGGCCGGCGGTGCCGCTGAGGCCGCCGAGGAGCAGTCCGAATTCGACGTCATCCTCGAGGCCGCCGGTGACAAGAAGATCGGCGTCATCAAGGTGGTCCGTGAGATCGTCTCCGGCCTGGGTCTCAAGGAAGCCAAGGACCTGGTCGACGGCGCACCCAAGCCGCTGCTGGAGAAGGTCGCCAAGGAGGCCGCCGAGGAAGCCAAGGCCAAGCTCGAGGCCGCAGGCGCCAGCGTCACCGTCAAGTAGGTCTACACGCAGAACCCACGCAAACCCCCGGAGCCGTTCCTGGTTTCCGGGGGTTTGCTGTATTCAGCCCGCGCCGGTCGCCAGGCGCTGCGACCGCGTTGCCAGCTCGGGCGAATCTCCCAAGGCGACAAGCAAGTTCGTTGTCATCGACGCGAGTACCGGCTCGATGGCCGCTCCCTCATCGCCGAAGAAGCCGGCTAGTTCGAGCATCACGAACCCATGGATCAGTGCCCAGAACTGGGCAGCGGTCGCGACGATCTCCGCGTCGGGAACGTCCGTGGCCAGACCATCGGTTGCCGACGCCCGATTGCGGTCGGCCCCGCCGTTCACGGTGATTCGCCCGGCCAGCATCGACCGCCGGACACCCCGCACCACGTGCGCAAAGCTGGGATGGCGCTGCTCGATCTGCGAGATCGTCAGGGTCAGGACGTTTTGTGTGGGCGCGTTGATGCCGTGCGCGCTGGTGCTGCCGAACATCAGCCGATACATGTGCGGGCGCTCGATGGCGTACCGGCGATAGGCGGCGCCGGTGGCCACCAGATCGGCCACTGGGTCATCGGATGGTGGCACCGCAAGCGCGGTGTCGAACTGTCGCAAACCCTCCTCGGCGACTTCGGCGATCAGTTCGGGCATTCCGCCGAAATGCGTATAGACCGCCATTGTGGAGGTACCCGCGGCCCCCGCCACCTTGCGGGTTTGCAGTGCATCGGGTCCGTGCGCGTCGAGCAGCGCGACGGCGGCACGCAGCATCTCGTCGCGAACGCCGCTGCGTTGGGTCGGTGACGTTGTTTCCCCAATCATCATTGCCATCTTCTCATTGGGAGCGTACCGTCTCAATAACAGCGAAATAACAATGTTATTTTAGCTCAGACGTGACGACCATGCGCAGCGCCCAACCCCGGAATCCCTATCTCGAGGGCTTTCTGGCCCCCCGTGCGCGCCGAAGTGACCGCAACCGACCTGGAGGTCACCGGGCGCATCCCCGACCACCTCGACGGGCGCTATCTGCGCAATGGGCCCAACCCGGTGGCGGAGGTCAACCCCGCCACCTACCACTGGTTCACCGGCGACGGGATGGTGCACGGGGTCGCGCTGCGCGACGGGCGGGCCAGTTGGTACCGCAACCGTTGGGTGCGCAGCATGCCGGTATGTGCTGCGCTGGGGGAGTCGCCGCCCGCCAGGCTTGACCCCCGGGCGGGCATGCTGGGGCTGGGGGCCAACACCAACGTGCTCAGTCACGCTGGGCGCACCCTCGCCCTGGTGGAGGGGGGGGCGTCGCAAACTATGAGCTCACCGACGACCTCGACACCGTGGGCACCTGCGACTTCGACGGCACCCTGCCCGGCGGTTACACCGCCCATCCGCACCGTGACCCCCAGACCGGCGAGCTGCACGCGGTGTCCTACTCGTTTACCCGCGGGCACACGGTGCAGTACTCGGTGATCGACACCCAGGGGCGGGCGCGTCGCACCGTTGACATCGAGGTCACCGGGTCGCCGATGATGCACGACTTCTCGCTGACCGATAAGTACGTCGTGATCTACGACCTGCCGGTCACCTTCGACTCGGCGCAGGTGATGCCGGTGAAAATGCCCAGCTGGCTCGGGGTGCCGGCCCGGCTGGTGATGGCCTCGTTGATCGGAAATGTCCGGGTGCCCAGCCCGATCGCGGCAATGATGAACCGCAATCCCAAGCCGTCCAACCGGCTGCCCTACGCATGGAACCCCGCCTACCCGGCCCGGATCGGGGTCATGCCCCGGGAGGGTGGTAACCGGGATGTCAGATGGTTTGATACCGAGCCCTGCTACGTCTACCACCCGCTCAACGCGTATTCGGAGCACCGCGATGGGGCCGAGGTGTTGATACTCGACGTGGTCCGCTACCGGCGGATGTTCGACCGTGACCGTCGTGGCCCCGGAGATACCACTCCCTCGCTGGATCGCTGGGTGATCAACTTGACCACCGGCGCGGTCAGCACCGAGTGCCGTGACGACCGGTCCCAGGAGTTTCCCCGGATCAATGAGACGTTGTTGGGCAAGCGGCACCGGTTTGGCTACACCCTGGGCGTGGACGGCGGTTACCTCACGGGTGGCACCTCGGACATGTCGACCTCGCTGTACAAGCAGGACTATGCGACCGGGTCCAGCCAAGTCGCCCCGCTCGATCCGGACCTGCTGCTTGGTGAGATGGCCTTCGTGCCGAGCCCGACGGCCGCCGCCGAGGATGACGGGGTCCTGATGGGATACGGCTATCACCGTGGCTCCGACGAGGGTCAGCTGGTGCTGCTGGACGCCCAGACGCTGGAGCTGGCGGCGTGCGTGCATCTTCCGCAGCGGGTGCCGCTAGGCTTCCATGGCAATTGGTCGGCCTCGACATGACCGGCGCCCAATGACGGGCGCGTAACGGGCGTGTGACCGGTGCTTGCGGGTGGCTGGCGTGGCCTGCGGGAGATTTGTTATCTATCCAACCCTGATATCCCGCCCATGACGTGCGCTACAGTGACTCAAGCCACATCAACGGGGCAGGTCACGGCCATCGGCATTGGAAGGATTTCCCATGGGCGTCGCTATCGAGGTCAACGGACTGACAAAGTCCTTCGGATCCTCGAGGATTTGGGAAGACGTCACGCTGACGATCCCGGCCGGGGAGGTCAGCGTGTTGCTTGGTCCCTCCGGTACTGGCAAGTCGGTGTTCCTGAAGTCCCTGATCGGTCTGCTGCGCCCAGAGCGCGGCTCGATCCTCATCGATGGCACCGACATCATCGAATGTTCGGCCAAGGAGCTCTACGAGATCCGGACGTTGTTCGGTGTGCTGTTCCAGGACGGTGCGCTGTTCGGGTCGATGAACCTCTATGACAACACCGCCTTCCCGCTGCGTGAGCACACCAAGAAGAAGGAAAGCGAAATCCGTGACATCGTCATGGAGAAGCTGGCCATGGTCGGTCTCACCGGTGATGAGAAGAAGTTCCCCGGTGAGATCTCCGGTGGTATGCGCAAGCGCGCCGGCCTGGCCAGGGCGCTGGTTCTCGACCCGCAGATCATTCTCTGCGACGAGCCCGACTCGGGTCTGGACCCCGTCCGTACCGCCTATCTGAGCCAGTTGATCATGGACATCAACGCCCAGATCGATGCCACCATCCTGATCGTGACGCACAACATCAACATCGCGCGCACCGTGCCGGACAACATGGGCATGTTGTTCCGTAAGCACCTGGTCATGTTCGGCCCCCGCGAGGTGCTGCTCACCAGCGATGAGCCCGTGGTTCGGCAGTTCCTCAACGGCCGCCGCATCGGCCCGATCGGCATGTCCGAGGAAAAGGACGAGGCAACCATGGCCGAAGAGCAGGCCATGATCGACGCCGGACAGCACGCCGGCGGCACCGAGGACATCGAGGGTGTGCCACCGCAGATCCAAGCGACTCCGGGCATGCCGGAACGTAAGGCCGTCGCCCGCCGCCAGGCGCGGGTTCGCGAGATGCTGCACACGCTGCCCAAGGACGCCCAGGCGGCAATCCTCGAGGACCTCGAGGGCACCCACCGCTGACCGCCGTCCAGGGTCTAGCGCGTCGCGCGGCCGCGGGCGGCAAATCCGAATTACGTTTCCGGGGAACCTACATCGGGGTTTGGGTGGGCCAAATCGTCGGTATCCGGGGCGGCGCAAGCCCGTGTTGGCAGACGCTGCCCGACGTGTCGTCCGGCGCATGTGGGCTGAACCGGTTCAGCGAGTCGACGTTGCCGAAATTCCGGATAACTCGGCGTAACTTGCGGCCCGTCCCCCTTGACGGCGGGGCGCAAACGGGTCAATCTGTTGGTCAGCATGTGTCCTATGTGTCCGAGGGAAGTCGAGATCGCCAGCCAGCGCCGATGCCCGCGGATAGGTAATTGTCATGGGCATTTGAGGAATGCGCCGTCCTGCGCTATTGTTGGACGTTGCGCTGGCTACTTCCTGCCCACCTCACCCGCCACTTGACGCTGTGGTCCTAGCCTGAGCCGCTTGCGGCTCAGCCGTTCGGTTGCGTGCGTGAGATCCGGGTAGTTCGTTCGCCGGCCAAAACCGACACAATTATCTGCGGCGAACAGGCTTGGTGGGCACCGGCTCGCACCGGACTCTTCTTGGTCCTCGTTAGTCGCACGAGGTGCTGGAAGGACGCATCTTGGCTGATTTCCGCCAGACAGACGCTAGTCTCCATCAGGGTCGCCCGCAAAGTTCTTCAAACAGCTCCGTACCGGGGGCGCCCAACCGGGTTTCGTTTGCCAAGCTTCGCGAACCGCTTGAAGTGCCCGGGTTGCTGGACGTTCAGACCGATTCGTTCGAGTGGCTGATCGGCTCGCAGCGCTGGCGCGAATCGGTTGCCCAGCGCGGTGACGCCACCCCGGTAGGTGGGCTTGAAGAGGTGCTCTACGAGCTCTCGCCGATCGAGGACTTCTCCGGATCGATGTCGCTGTCGTTCTCCGACCCCCGCTTCGACGAAGTCAAGGCGCCGGTCGATGAGTGCAAAGACAAGGACATGACGTACGCGGCCCCGCTGTTCGTCACGGCCGAGTTCATCAACAACAACACCGGTGAGATCAAGAGCCAGACGGTGTTCATGGGTGACTTCCCGATGATGACCGAGAAGGGCACCTTCATCATCAACGGGACCGAGCGTGTGGTGGTCAGCCAGCTCGTCCGGTCGCCGGGTGTCTACTTCGACGAGACCATCGACAAGTCCACCGACAAGCTGCTGCACAGCGTCAAGGTGATTCCCAGCCGTGGTGCTTGGCTGGAATTCGACGTCGACAAGCGCGACACCGTGGGCGTGCGTATCGACCGCAAGCGTCGCCAGCCGGTTACCGTGCTGCTCAAGGCCCTGGGTTGGTCCAACGAGCAGATCCACGAGCGGTTCGGTTTCTCCGAGATCATGATGGGGACGCTGGAGAAGGACAACACCGCCGGCACCGATGAGGCGCTGCTGGACATCTACCGCAAGCTGCGTCCGGGCGAGCCGCCGACCAAGGAGTCCGCGCAGACCCTGCTGGAGAACCTGTTCTTCAAGGAGAAGCGCTACGACCTGGCCCGGGTGGGCCGGTACAAGGTCAACAAGAAGCTCGGCCTGAACGCCGGCCAGCCCATCACCAGCTCGACGCTGACCGAGGAAGACGTCGTCGCCACCATCGAATACCTGGTCCGCTTGCACGAGGGCCAGACCGCGATGACCGCTCCGGGCGGTGTCGAGGTGCCGGTCGAGACCGACGACATCGACCACTTCGGCAACCGCCGGTTGCGCACGGTGGGTGAGCTGATCCAGAATCAGATCCGGGTCGGCATGTCGCGGATGGAGCGGGTGGTCCGGGAGCGGATGACCACCCAGGACGTCGAGGCGATCACGCCGCAGACGCTGATCAACATCCGTCCGGTCGTTGCGGCGATCAAGGAGTTTTTCGGAACCAGCCAGCTGTCGCAGTTCATGGACCAGAACAACCCGCTCTCCGGTCTCACCCACAAGCGCCGCCTCTCGGCGCTGGGGCCGGGCGGTCTGTCCCGTGAGCGCGCCGGTCTGGAAGTTCGTGACGTGCACCCGTCGCACTACGGCCGGATGTGCCCGATCGAGACGCCGGAAGGGCCGAACATCGGTCTGATCGGTTCACTGTCGGTGTACGCCCGGGTCAACCCGTTCGGGTTCATCGAGACGCCCTACCGCAAGGTGGTCGACGGGGTCGTTTCCGACGAGATCCACTACCTGACCGCCGACGAGGAGGACCGCCACGTCGTGGCGCAGGCCAATTCGCCGATCGACGCGCAGGGCCGTTTCGTCGAGCCGCGCGTCCTGGTCCGTCGGAAGGCGGGCGAGGTCGAGTACGTGCCCTCGTCAGAGGTGGACTACATGGACGTGTCGCCGCGCCAGATGGTGTCGGTGGCCACCGCGATGATTCCGTTCCTCGAGCACGATGACGCCAACCGCGCCCTGATGGGTGCCAACATGCAGCGCCAGGCGGTCCCGCTGGTGCGCAGCGAGGCACCGCTGGTCGGTACCGGTATGGAGTTGCGCGCGGCGATCGACGCCGGCGACGTCGTCGTTGCCGACAAGGCCGGGGTGATCGAGGAGGTGTCCGCCGACTACATCACCGTGATGGCCGACGACGGCACCCGGCACACCTACCGGATGCGCAAGTTCGCCCGCTCCAACCACGGCACCTGCGCCAACCAGAGCCCCATCGTGGACGCTGGTGAGCGCGTCGAGGCCGGCCAGGTGATCGCGGACGGTCCGTGTACTCAAAACGGTGAGATGGCGCTGGGTAAGAACCTGCTGGTGGCGATCATGCCGTGGGAGGGACACAACTACGAGGACGCCATCATCCTGTCCAACCGCCTGGTCGAAGAGGACGTGCTGACCTCGATCCACATCGAGGAACACGAGATCGACGCGCGCGACACCAAGCTGGGCGCCGAGGAGATCACCCGGGACATCCCGAACGTCTCCGATGAGGTGCTCGCCGACCTGGACGAGCGCGGTATCGTGCGCATCGGTGCCGAGGTCCGCGACGGCGACATCCTGGTCGGCAAGGTCACCCCCAAGGGTGAGACCGAGCTGACCCCGGAGGAGCGGCTGCTGCGGGCGATCTTCGGTGAGAAGGCCCGCGAGGTCCGCGACACCTCGCTGAAGGTGCCGCACGGTGAGTCCGGCAAGGTGATCGGCATTCGGGTGTTCTCCCGCGAGGACGACGACGAGCTGCCGGCCGGTGTCAACGAACTGGTCCGCGTCTACGTGGCCCAGAAGCGCAAGATCTCCGACGGTGACAAGCTGGCCGGTCGTCACGGCAACAAGGGCGTCATCGGCAAGATCCTGCCCGCCGAGGACATGCCGTTCCTGCCGGATGGCACGCCGGTCGACATCATCCTGAACACCCACGGTGTGCCGCGACGGATGAACATCGGTCAGATTCTGGAAACCCACCTTGGTTGGGTCGCCAAGTCCGGCTGGAACATCGACGTCGCCAACGGAGTGCCGGAGTGGGCGGGCAAGCTGCCCGAAAACCTGCTCTCGGCTCAACCGGACAGCATCGTGTCCACCCCGGTGTTCGACGGCGCGCAGGAGGCCGAGCTCCAAGGCCTGCTGTCGGCCACGCTGCCCAACCGTGACGGAGAGGTGCTCGTCGACGTTGACGGCAAGGCCAAGCTGTTCGATGGCCGCAGCGGCGAGCCGTTCCCGTACCCGGTGACGGTTGGCTACATGTACATCATGAAGCTGCACCACTTGGTGGACGACAAGATCCACGCCCGTTCCACCGGCCCGTACTCGATGATCACCCAGCAGCCGTTGGGTGGTAAGGCGCAGTTCGGTGGCCAGCGGTTCGGTGAGATGGAGTGTTGGGCCATGCAGGCCTACGGCGCGGCGTACACGCTGCAGGAGCTGTTGACCATCAAATCCGACGACACCGTCGGACGCGTCAAGGTCTACGAGGCGATCGTCAAGGGCGAGAACATCCCCGAGCCGGGTATTCCCGAGTCGTTCAAGGTGCTGCTCAAGGAGCTGCAATCGCTGTGCCTCAACGTCGAGGTGCTGTCGTCCGATGGTGCAGCGATCGAGCTGCGCGAAGGTGAGGACGAAGACCTCGAACGGGCTGCGGCCAACCTCGGAATCAACCTGTCTCGCAACGAATCTGCGTCTGTCGAAGATCTCGCTTGATCTTTTGGAACCAGCTAGTAGTTACTAAACCCGCAAGGGGAAAGGGAGTTACGTGCTAGACGTCAACTTCTTCGATGAGCTCCGGATCGGCCTGGCTACCGCGGAGGACATCCGTCAGTGGTCCTACGGCGAGGTCAAGAAGCCGGAGACCATCAACTACCGGACCTTGAAGCCCGAGAAGGACGGCCTGTTCTGCGAGAAGATCTTCGGACCGACTCGCGACTGGGAGTGCTACTGCGGCAAGTACAAGCGCGTTCGCTTCAAGGGCATCATCTGTGAGCGCTGTGGCGTCGAGGTGACTCGGGCCAAGGTGCGTCGTGAGCGGATGGGCCACATCGAGTTGGCCGCGCCTGTCACCCACATCTGGTACTTCAAGGGCGTCCCGTCGCGGTTGGGGTACCTGTTGGACCTGGCGCCGAAGGATCTCGAGAAGATCATCTACTTCGCCGCATACGTGATCACCTCGGTCGACAACGAAATGCGCCACAACGAGCTGTCCACGCTCGAGGCCGAAATGATGGTGGAGCGCAAGGCCGTCGAGGACCAGCGCGATGCCGATCTGGAAGCCCGTGCCCAGAAGCTGGAGGCCGACCTGGCCGAGCTCGAGGCCGAGGGCGCGAAAGCCGACGCGCGGCGCAAGGTCCGTGACAGCGGTGAGCGCGAGATGCGTCAGCTGCGCGACCGGGCCCAGCGTGAGCTGGACCGGCTCGAGGACATCTGGAGCACCTTCACCAAGCTGGCCCCCAAGCAGCTGATCGTCGACGAGAACCTCTACCGGGAACTGCAGGACCGCTACGGCGAGTACTTCACCGGTGCCATGGGCGCGGAGTCGATCCAGAAGCTGATCGAGACCTTCGACATCGACGCCGAAGCCGAGATCCTGCGGGACGTCATTCGCAATGGCAAGGGGCAGAAGAAGCTTCGTGCCCTCAAGCGCCTGAAGGTGGTCGCCGCCTTCCAGCAGTCGGGCAACTCTCCGATGGGAATGGTGCTCGATGCGGTGCCGGTGATTCCGCCGGAGCTGCGTCCGATGGTGCAGCTCGACGGTGGCCGCTTCGCCACCAGCGACCTCAACGACCTGTACCGCCGCGTGATCAACCGCAACAACCGTCTCAAGAGGCTGATCGACCTCGGCGCACCCGAGATCATCGTCAACAACGAGAAGCGGATGCTGCAGGAGTCGGTGGACGCGCTGTTCGACAACGGCCGTCGCGGCCGGCCGGTTACCGGTCCGGGTAACCGCCCGCTCAAGTCGCTGTCCGATCTGCTCAAGGGCAAGCAGGGCCGGTTCCGTCAGAACCTGCTCGGTAAGCGTGTTGACTACTCGGGCCGTTCGGTGATCGTGGTCGGTCCCCAGCTCAAGCTGCACCAGTGTGGTCTGCCCAAGCTGATGGCGCTGGAACTGTTCAAGCCGTTCGTGATGAAGCGACTGGTCGACCTCAACCACGCGCAGAACATCAAGAGCGCCAAGCGGATGGTGGAGCGCCAGCGTCCGCAGGTGTGGGACGTGCTCGAGGAAGTCATTGCAGAGCACCCGGTGCTGCTCAACCGCGCGCCCACCCTGCACCGCCTCGGCATCCAGGCCTTCGAACCGATGCTGGTGGAAGGCAAGGCCATTCAGCTGCACCCGTTGGTGTGTGAGGCGTTCAACGCCGACTTCGACGGTGACCAGATGGCCGTGCACCTGCCGCTGAGCGCCGAGGCTCAGGCCGAGGCGCGCATTCTGATGCTGTCGAGTAACAACATCCTGTCGCCGGCCTCGGGTCGCCCGCTGGCCATGCCGCGACTGGACATGGTGACCGGGTTGTACTACCTGACCACCGAGGTCGAGGGTGACAAGGGTGCCTACCAGCCCGCTGGGCAGGACAGCCCGGAGACGGGTGTGTACTCGTCACCGGCGGAAGCCATCATGGCGGCCGACCGGGGCGTGCTCTCGGTCCGCGCCAAGATCAAGGTGCGGCTGACGCAACTGCGTCCCCCGGCCGAGATCGAGGACGCGCTGTTCGGCCACAACGGCTGGCAGCCGGGCGATGCGTGGACGGCCGAGACCACCTTGGGTCGTGTGTTGTTCAACGAGCTGCTGCCGCTGGGCTACGCCTTCGTGAACAAGCAGATGCACAAGAAGGTGCAGGCCGCGATCATCAACGACCTGGCCGAGCGCTACCCGATGATCGTGGTCGCGCAGACCGTCGACAAGCTCAAGGACTCCGGTTTCTACTGGGCGACCCGCAGTGGTGTCACGGTCTCGATGGCCGACGTGCTGGTGCCGCCGCGCAAGAAGGAGATCCTCGACTCCTACGAGGAGCGGGCGGAGAAGGTCGAGAAGCAGTTCCAGCGTGGTGCTCTGAACCATGACGAGCGCAACGAGGCACTGGTGGAGATCTGGAAGGAAGCCACCGACGAGGTCGGCCAGGCGCTGCGCGAGCACTACCCGGCCGACAACCCGATCATCACGATCGTCGACTCGGGCGCCACGGGTAACTTCACCCAGACTCGAACGCTGGCCGGCATGAAGGGTCTGGTGACCAACCCCAAGGGTGAGTTCATCCCACGCCCGATCAAATCCTCGTTCCGTGCGGGCCTGACCGTGTTGGAGTACTTCATCAACACCCACGGTGCCCGAAAGGGCTTGGCGGACACCGCACTGCGTACCGCCGACTCCGGCTACCTGACCCGTCGTCTGGTGGACGTCAGCCAGGACGTGATCGTGCGCGAGCACGACTGCCAGACTGAGCGCGGCATCATGGTCGAGCTGGCCGAGCGTCAGGGCGACGGCACGCTGATCCGCGACCCGTACATCGAGACCTCGGCGTACGCGCGGACCCTGGGCGCCGACGCTGTCGATGAGGCCGGCAATGTCGTTGTGGCGCGTGGTGAGGACTTGGGCGACCCGGAGATCGAGGCCTGCCTGGCGGCGGGTATCACCCAGGTCAAGGTTCGCTCGGTGTTGACCTGCACCACGGGCACCGGTGTGTGCGCGACCTGCTACGGACGTTCGATGGCGACCGGCAAGCTGGTCGACATCGGTGAGGCAGTCGGCATCGTCGCCGCCCAATCCATCGGTGAACCCGGCACGCAGCTGACGATGCGTACCTTCCACCAGGGTGGTGTGGGTGAGGACATCACCGGCGGTCTGCCGCGTGTCCAGGAGCTCTTCGAGGCTCGGGTTCCGCGTGGTAAGGCGCCTATCGCCGATGTCACCGGTCGGGTCCGGCTCGAGGACGGTGAGCGCTTCTACAAGATCACCATCGTCCCCGACGATGGCGGCGAGGAAGTCGTCTACGACAAGCTGTCCAAACGGCAGCGGCTGCGGGTGTTCAAGCACGAGGACGGCTCGGAGCGGGCGCTTTCCGACGGCGACCACGTCGAGGTGGGCCAGCAGCTGATGGAAGGCTCTGCCGACCCGCACGAGGTGCTGCGTGTGCAGGGCCCGCGTGAGGTGCAGATCCACTTGGTCCGCGAGGTCCAGGAGGTCTACCGGGCCCAGGGTGTGTCGATCCACGACAAGCACATCGAGGTGATCGTGCGCCAGATGCTGCGCCGGGTCACCATCATCGACTCGGGCGCGACGGAGTTCCTGCCCGGCTCGCTGATCGACCGTGCGGAGTTCGAGGCGGAGAACCGCCGGGTGGTGGCCGAAAGCGGCGAGCCCGCGGCCGGTCGTCCGGTGCTGATGGGTATCACCAAGGCATCGCTGGCCACCGACTCGTGGCTGTCGGCGGCGTCATTCCAGGAGACCACGCGAGTGCTGACCGATGCGGCGATCAACTGCCGCAGCGACAAGCTCAACGGTCTGAAGGAGAACGTGATCATCGGAAAGCTGATCCCGGCTGGTACCGGTATCAACCGCTACCGCAACATCGCGGTGCAGCCGACCGAAGAGGCACGTGCCGCGGCGTACACGATCCCGTCCTACGAGGACCAGTACTACAGCCCGGACTTCGGCCAGGCCACCGGTGCTGCGGTTCCGTTGGACGACTACGGCTACAGCGACTACCGGTAGCTAGACGTCAGGGAAGGCGACCCGAGGCCCTAGGCCTCGGGTCGCCTTGCTTATGTCGGTTGCCGAGGGCGGATGAGTTCTCGCCTCGGTAACACCACCGTCGCAGTGGCACCCTTTGCCGCGCTCGGCTCAGAGCCGACGGCGCACCGCTGTGGACGTTGCGGCCGTGCCCGTCCGAGGCCTGCAGCGATGTGAGATGGGCAGAGCCGTCTCATCTGCCCCGGGGCGCCATCTCCAGGTACGCGGCCCTACAGTTCCTCATGTATTGATCGAAATGCATTCCACCACAACCCATTTCGGTGGTTCGGGCCTCCTCGGATCGACCTGGGGGCCAAGGTGGCGCCGCCTGGTGTGCAAGTCCGGCCACCGTCGCGCCCCTGCCCGCAGCCTAGCGACGATTGTTTTCGGGGCCGCGGACAATGGCGCGTTTCGGCCTCTGGGATTTCGCGCGACGGTGATATGAGTGGAAGTCATAACGTGCCATTCAATTGCTTTCCAAGCAGCGGTTTTTGGGCGCAATAATGGCGGAGAATGCAACTTGAAAGCGAATTTTCTTGCCTGCTAACGATAATACGCAAATAGGGCTTCGGGGGCTCCGGACGTCAATTCGTATCGATTGGCACGAATAGTCGCCGAATGACCTGCAGGGGGGAAACATCGGTGTCTTACGTCGTGGCGGTTCCGGAGATATTGGCCGACGCAGACGCCGAGGCCGCCAATTACTCGATCCTGCGGACTGCGCGCGACGAAGCGCTGGATGTGATCAACGCACCCACCCAGGCGTTGCTGGGGCCGTCCGTTGATCGGCAACGGCACCGACGGGGCGCCGGGACAGCGGGTACCGGTGGCTGGCCTTGCCGCGGCCACCTCAGCGGTGACTAACTACCCGACGGTGAATTCGCGCGTCGTTGCGGTGAACGGTGTCAGCGCGCCGACCCCGTTGCGCGCGGCTCCGTGGTGGAGGATGCGGTATTGCCCGGGGGCGGTGTCGCAGGGGATCTCCCAGCGAATGCTGACCCGTGAGCCGGCTCGCCCTTGCCGTTCCCAGTGGAAGCTGGTCGACCAGTCGCCATCGTCGGCGACTCGCGCCCAGTCCTGGCCCTCGCGGCGCTGCACCTCAAGGTAGGTGTCGCCGCGGCGCAGATCATTGGAGGGCAGCGCGCTGACGAATGCGGCTTGCACCGCCTCGCCGGGGCGGTAGCTGGCGGCGGGTTCGGCGATGACGGCTCCGAACGAACCGGTATCGGCGGGGCGGTACGTCCCCAGCTCAGTGGCCGGGCAAGCCGCGGACGGGGACCGGGCGCGATCGGCCGACCGTCTCGCATCGCCTCGGCAAGGCCGGCCACGATCTGCATGAAGGCGGGCAGTTCCCATCGGCCAAAGAGCGTGCTGCCGCCCTCATAGCGCTGCTCCAGGTACTCCTCGGGCGTGGTCAGGTAATGGATGTAGGCATTGCAGTAGCCGACGCACAGGACGTCGGCCAGCTCGGCGCCGACGATCGAGGCCACGGTGCGCCGTAGCCGCAGCCCCGCGACCACGGTCGGCTCGCCCGGGATGCCGATGAGATAGAGCCGCCCGATGCGCACCAACTGCACAGGCGCAATTTCCTGGACGAACGGATGTACCCGGTTCGGCAGGCCCGCGGGTACCACGATGCCTTTGGGGGCCTGCGTCGCGCCGAGGGCCCCGGCCAATCGGTACATGGCGCCGGACAGCTTGTCCCAGAACAGGTTTTGGCCCTGGTGAAAGCCCTGGAAGCCCTTGCCTTCTTCGGTTCCGGCCATGCCACCGGCGCCGACTGTCGGGGACCGGGTGCGATGCTCCTGACCATCCGGGGTGAATTCGCCGCGCACCCGTACCGAGCTGAGATCGACATAGGTCAACCGGGCATCGATGCCGCTGCCGATGGATGCGGTGGCGCCCAATTGGGTGGAGGCATCCTCGAACTGACGCAACCCAATCTGGCGGGTGTTCTCCAGAGCGCATTGCGGTGCGGCGCCGGGCGGCAGCGGCCCGTCGACGTTCGGGCTCATGTCGCCGGGGTTGGTCTGGGCGAAAGCGGCGATGAAATCGGGCTGCCCGGCGAGGTAATCGGCGCCGCCGACGGTGCGTTCCCAGTGGTAGGCCGCGAAGCCCTTGTTGTCGCCGGAGATCATGCGGTTGCGGTTGGTCATGCTGGTGCCGTGGGTGGCGAAGAAATGGATGGCGCCCACGGTGTGCTCGCCCCGATCGATACGCACGAGCGTGGTTTGGGGGTCGATGCGGTTGGGGAAGAAAGCCTTGTCGGCCTCCGGATTGCGGTCGAACGCCGATGGGGACCGGTTGATGCTCGCGCTGTGCAACTCGCCATGCGACAGCATCACCTCGGCGGGGGCCACGTCGTCATGGGCGTGGGCCACCGACTCGACGATTCCGTCGACGATCGCGGCAAAGGTCGCCGGCCGGAAACCGTTCGTCGTCAAGTTGTACATCAGGTATCCGCAGTACCCGCCGGGCCCGGCGTGCGTGTGCGTCGTGGTGATCAGGGTGTTCTGCTCGGTGTAGGTGTCGCCATAGGACTCCGCCAAGCGGCGCAACACTTCGTCATTCACGTTTTGCATGGGCATCGGCAGCTCGGCCACCACCAACAGCAATCGTGGGTTCTCGTCTTGGGAATCATCGCGGAAGACAAACGCCCGTGACCGGAGCCGAAGATGAATGCCGGCGGTGCGCTGGTCGGACTTGCCGTATCCGAGCATGCCGCAATCGGCCGCCTCACCGGTGATGTCAGCGATGCCGCGTCCGACTGAAAGCATTGCCAAATTCTCATCCTCCACGACGCCGGCGAATTCACGGGCACTGGCAAAGTGCGGCCCGCGGGCATCCTATCCCCACCACAAACGCCCCCCGCGCCGAGCGTGTGCCGGTGCTGGCTGGCCGCAGACCCCGTGACCAGGCGTTGGCAGTAGGCCTAGCGTCATGGGAAACGCCGGGTGCGATTCTGGGAAGGACCGATGGAATCTCTCACGCTGGCCGATGGCCGGACACTGACGTATCTGACCTACGGCGATCCCGGCGGTCTGCCCGTCATCTTCAGCCATGGTTTCGCGGATTCGGCGGTGATCCGAAACCCCGACGATGATCTGACCGCATCCCTGGGTGTGTGGATGATTGCCGCCGACCAGCCCGGTGTCGGAGGATCCACGCCCCGGCCCGGCCGCAGGATGGTGGATTGGGGGGCGGACATGGAGCAACTCGCCGATCACCTGGGTCTTGGCGCCTTTGCCGTCGCCGGCCACTCGGGCGGCAGCCCGCACGCGCTTTCGATCGCGGTGCGGCTGCCAGATCGAGTCACCCACGGCGTCCTGGCTTCACCGGTCGGGCCGTTGGACCAGGACGGTTTCGCCAAGCTGCTGGCCATGCGGGACCTCAGATACGTTGTCAGGCTTCGCCGCCTGCGGCGCCTGCTGAAGTGGATCTACCACGCCGAAAGCAGGAAGGCCCAGCGCGACATCGGCGGCTACCTGGACAATATGGCCCATTAAGGATGCCTCGGACGCGCCGACGTTGCTGTGCGACCCGGCGCAGCGGGCAATGTTTGAGGCCAACTTCATCGCCGGGACGCAGCAGGGTGGCGAAGGGCTCTACGAGATGACGCTGGCCCTGTGGGATTGGGGCTTCGAGCTCGAGGATGTGCGTGCGCATTTCGACGTCTTCTACGGAGACGCGGACGACATCATCTCGCCGGGCATGCCAAGACGCGTCGCCGAACGGCTGCCCGACGCCACCGCGGGCATTTGGCCTGGAGCCGGCCACTACGGCTTTGTCGACCGCACCCGCTGGTCGGAGTATCTGGACGCGCTTACCGATCGGGCACGGTAAGACCGCCATGGCAACTTGGGCCGTCGCCCACGGCGATGTCATCGAGTTGGGCGACCGCAGTGCCTAGCTAGACTGACGTCGTGCTTATCGGTTCGCATGTCAGTCCGCAGGATCCGTTGGCCGCGGCTCAGGCCGAGGGCGCTGACGTCGTTCAGATATTACTGGGCAATCCGCAGAGCTGGAAAGCGCCCAAACCCCGTGAAGACGCTGCACAACTCAAGGCCGCCGCGCTGCCGATCTACGTGCACGCGCCCTACCTGATCAACCTGGCATCGGCGAACAACAATGTGCGCATCCCTTCGCGCAAGATCCTGCAGCAGACCTGTGATGCGGCCGCGGACATCGGCGCGGCGGCGGTGATCGTGCACGGCGGCCACGTCGCCGACGACAACGACCTCGACGAGGGTTTCCAGCGCTGGCGCAAGGCGCTTGACCAGCTGCAGACCGATGTTCCGGTGTATCTGGAGAACACGGCCGGCGGGGAGCACGCCATGGCGCGTCATTTCGACACCATCGCCCGGCTCTGGGACGTCATCGGCGACACCGGCATCGGATTCTGCCTGGACACCTGTCACGCGTGGGCGGCCGGTGAACAGCTGGTTCATGGTGTGGACCGGATCAAGGCCGTCACCGGCCGGATAGACCTGGTGCACTGCAACGACTCCAGGGATGCCGCGGGATCGGGTCGGGACCGCCACGCCAATCTGGGCGCCGGGCAAATCGATCCGGAACTGCTCGTGGCGGCGGTACGCGCCGCGGATGCCCCAATCATCTGCGAAACCGCCGAAGAAGGCCGCAAGGATGACATCGCGTTCCTGCGGGAAAAACTCAACAGCTGATTTTCAGCAATTTTTTCGGCTTCGTTGGCGCGTAACCACGGCTAATGGCGCCTACGGTTAATCTGTGCGCCGCCATTTGTTCACGTTACTGGCCGTTCTGGTGGCGCTGGCCGGCTGTGGGCACCGGGGAGCACCGCCGCCCGCCGGCTTTGCCGAGGGCACCAGTTTCCACACGATCAATGTTGGCGGTGTCGATCGCACCTATCGGCTCTACCAGCCCGAAGGATTGCCCGCGGGTGCTGCGCTGGTGGTGATGCTGCACGGCGGGTTCGGTAATGCTCGCCAGGCCGAACGCTCCTATGACTGGGATGAGTTGGCCGACTCGGAGAAGTTCGTGGTCGTCTATTCGGATGGACTCAACAGGGCCTGGAACGTCAACGGCGGAGGCTGCTGCGGCCGGTCCGCGCGCGCCGGCGTGGACGACGTCGCATTCATCAGTGCGGCGGTGGCCGACGTCGCCCACAACGTCGGCATCGACGCGAACCGGGTCTATGCCGCGGGGATGAGCAACGGCGCCATGATGGCCTACACGATGGCCTGTAACACCGGAATTTTCGCGGCGATCGGCCCGGTCTCGGGGACGCAGCTAGACCCGTGCCGGTCTCCACATCCGGTGTCGGTGATGCACATCCACGGCACCGGAGATCCGCTGGTTCGCTACGCGGGGGGCGCCGGGGCCGGCGCCGCCTCCCATATCGCGGGTCCGCCGGTGCCGGACCTGAATGCGTTCTGGCGCGACGTGGATCGGTGTGACGCGCCGGTCGCCACGGTCAGCGGTCTGGTTGCCACCTCCGTCGCAAGCTGTGCGAACAACCGCAGTGTGGTGCTGGTCAGCATCGATGATGGCGGCCATCAGTGGCCGCTGGCGGCCACCGAGATGCTGTGGGAGTTCTTCGCCCTGCATCCCCGGTAGCTGGGTCATCACCAGCATTACACCTCTTGTGCGGTTGTTGGAAAAATGTAACATTGATCGCATGTCAGATACCCATGTCGTCACCAACCAGGTTCCGCTGCTGGAGAACCACAACCCCGCGACGTCGCCGATGCTGGTCGAAGCGCTGATCCGGGAGGGCGGACAGTGGGGCCTGGAAGAGGTGAGTGAACTCGGTGCGATCTCGGGAAGCGCCCAAGCGCAGCGCTGGGGCGAGCTGGCCGACCGCAACCGGCCGATCCTGCATACCCACGATCGAGTCGGTCATCGCATCGACGAGGTGGAGTTCGATCCGGCGTACCACGAGCTGATGCGCACCGCGATCGGCCACGGCTTGCACGCTGCGCCGTGGGCCGATGATCGGCCGGGTGCCCACGTGGTGCGGGCCGCCAAAACCTCGGTGTGGACCGTCGAGCCGGGCCACATCTGTCCCATCTCGATGACCTATGCGGTGGTGCCCGCGCTGCGCTACAACCCGGAGCTGGCGGCGGTGTACGAACCCCTGCTGACCAGTCGTGAATACGACCCGGAACTGCGGCTGGCCAGCACCAAGCCCGGCATCACCGCCGGTGTGTCGATGACCGAGAAACAGGGCGGCTCCGACGTGCGCGCCGGCGCCACCCAGGCAACCCCGAACTCCGACGGCACCTACCGGCTCACCGGGCACAAGTGGTTCACCTCGGCCCCGATGTGTGACATCTTCCTGGTGCTCGCGCAGGCTCCAGGCGGACTGTCCTGTTTCATGCTGCCGCGCATCCTGCCCGACGGCACCCGCAACCGGATGTTCCTGCAGCGGCTCAAGGACAAGCTCGGTAACCATGCCAACGCCTCCAGCGAGGTCGAATACGACGGCGCTACCGCGTGGCTGGTCGGGGAGGAGGGGCGCGGAGTCCCGACCATCATCGAGATGGTCAACCTCACCCGGCTGGACTGCACCCTGGGCAGCGCCACCAGCATGCGTTCCGGTCTGACCCGGGCGATGCATCACGCCCAGCACCGCAAGGCCTTTGGCGCCTACCTGATCGATCAGCCGCTGATGCGCAATGTGCTGGCTGACTTGGCGGTGGAGGCCGAGGCCGCGATGACCGTGGCCATGCGCATGGCCGGTGCCACCGACAAGGCGGTGCGCGGTGACCAGACCGAGGCGCTGTTCCGCCGCATCGGATTGGCGGCCAGCAAGTACTGGGTATGCAAGCGCTCCACGCCGCACGCCGCCGAAGCGCTGGAATGTCTGGGCGGCAACGGCTATGTGGAAGACTCCGGCATGCCGCGGCTGTACCGCGAAGCGCCTCTGATGGGGATTTGGGAAGGGTCGGGCAACGTCAGTGCGCTGGACACGTTGCGTGCCATGGCAACCAAGCCCGAATGCGTCGAGGTGCTCTTCGATGAACTGGCGCACAGCGCGGGCCAGGATGCCCGCCAGGACAACCACGTCGAGGGGCTGCGGCGCCAACTGGGTGACCTGGAAACCATTGGCTACCGGGCCCGCAAGATTGCCGAGGACGTCTGCCTGGCGTTGCAGGGATCGCTGCTGATCCGGCACGGGCATCCGGCGGTGACCGAGGCGTTCCTGGCCACCCGGATCGGCGGTCAGTGGGGTGGGGCATTCGGGACCATGCCCACCGGCCTGGATCTCGCGCCCATCCTCGAACGTGCCCTGGTGAAGGGCTGAGCCCCGAGATGACACATGCCATCAGGCCGGTCGACTTCGACAACCCGAAAACGATGACCTACGAGGTCACCGACCGGGTTGCCCGGATCACCTTCAATCGGCCCGAGAAGGGCAATGCGATCGTCGCGGACACCCCGTTGGAGCTCTCGGCGCTGGTGGAGCGCGCCGATCTTGACCCGGCGGTGCACGTCATTCTGGTGTCCGGCCGGGGCGAGGGATTCTGCGCGGGATTTGACCTGTCGGCCTATGCCGAGGGGTCGTCCTCATCCGGCGCCGAGGGCGGCTATCGCGGAACGGTGCTCGACGGCAAGGCCCAGGCCGTCAACCACTTACCCAATCAGCCCTGGGACCCGATGATCGACTATCAGATGATGAGCCGCTTCGTGCGCGGGTTCTCCAGCCTGATGCATGCCGACAAGCCGACCGTGGTGAAGATCCACGGTTACTGCGTTGCGGGCGGCACCGACATTGCGTTGCACGCCGATCAGGTGATCGCCGCCGCCGACGCGAAAATCGGCTACCCGCCGACGCGGGTATGGGGTGTTCCCGCGGCGGGCCTATGGGCACACCGGCTCGGTGACCAACGCGCCAAACGGCTGTTGTTCACCGGCGACTGCATTACCGGTGCGCAGGCCGCCGAGTGGGGCCTCGCGGTCGAGGCCCCCGACCCCAAGGACCTGGATGAGCGCACGGAGCGCCTGGTCGAGCGGATCGCCGCGCTGCCGGTCAATCAGCTGATCATGATCAAGCTGGCGCTCAACTCGGCACTGCTGCAGCAAGGGGTGGTCAACAGCCGGATGCTCAGCACGGTGTTCGACGGCGTGGCTCGGCACACCCCCGAGGGGCACGCCTTTGTCGCCGACGCGGTCGAGCATGGCTTCCGGGATGCGGTGAAGCATCGAGACGAGCCGTTCGGAGACTACGGCCGCCGGGCGTCCTCGGTTTGAGAAGGGTGCCACCGTGGCGGCGATGACAGCGCGATCAGTGGTGCTCAGCGTTTTGCTCGGTGCCCATCCCGCTTGGGCCAGTGCCAGCGAATTGATCAGGCTCACCGCCGATTTCGGTATCAAGGAGACGGCTCTGCGGGTCGCCCTGACCCGCATGGTCAGCGGCGGCGACCTGATCCGCTCGGCCGATGGCTATCGCCTCTCGGATCGGTTGCTGGCGCGCCAAGCGCGGCAGGACGAGGCCATGCGCCCGCGGGTGCGGCCCTGGCAGGGGAACTGGCACCTGGTGATTGTGACCAGTGTCGGCACGGATGCGAGAACCCGTGCTGCGCTGCGAACAACCATGCACGACAAGCGTTTCGCAGAACTGCGCGAAGGGGTATGGCTGCGTCCCGACAATCTCGACCTGGAACTGGCCGCCGACGTCGCCGAGCGGGTGCGGGTGCTCGCGGCGCGTGACGACGCACCGGCCGAGTTGGCCGGGCAACTGTGGGACCTGACCGAATGGGCCGGGGTAGGTGACCGACTGCTCGGCGAGATGGCCGAAATGGCAGAGGCAGCAGACATTCCGGGACAGTTCGCCCTGGCCGCGGCGATGGTGCGCCACCTGCTTTCGGATCCGATGTTGCCCGAGGAACTGCTGCCCGCGAAGTGGCCGGGGGCTCAGCTTCGTAGCGCCTACCACGACTTCGCCACTGAACTGGCGAAACGCCGCGGCACAACCCAACTCCTGGAGGCGAAGTGAGTGATCTAGTACAGGTCGAGCGCAACGGTCCGGTAACCACCGTGATCATCAACAGGCCGCACGCGCGCAACGCGGTCAACGGTCCGACGGCTGCCGCGCTCTACTCGGCATTCGCCGAATTCGACCGGGATGAATCCGCTTCGGTGGCCGTCCTGTGCGGAAATGGCGGAACCTTCTGCGCGGGAGCGGATTTGAAGGCTTTCGGCGCCGCGGAGGCCAACGCCGTGCACCGGACGGGTCCGGGCCCGATGGGCCCGTCGCGAATGGTGCTGTCCAAGCCGGTGATCGCCGCGGTCAGTGGCTACGCGGTGGCCGGGGGACTGGAGCTGGCGTTGTGGTGCGATCTGCGGGTGGCCGAACAGGACGCGGTATTCGGCGTGTTCTGTCGGCGGTGGGGCGTGCCGCTCATCGACGGCGGCACGGTGCGGCTGCCGCGACTGATCGGCCACAGCCGGGCGATGGACATGATCCTTACCGGTCGTGCGGTGCAGGCCGACGAGGCGCTGGCAATCGGGTTGGCGAATCGGGTCGTACCCAACGGACAAGCCCGGCAAGCGGCCGAGGAGTTGGCGGTTCAGCTGGCGGCGCTGCCGCAGCAATGCCTGCGATCGGATCGCCTCTCAGCGCTTCAGCAATGGGGCTTGCCCGAATCCGCGGCTCTCGATCTGGAATTCGCCAGCATTTCCCGAGTGGCCGCCGAGGCCTTGGAGGGGGCCGGGCGCTTCGCCGCGGGTGCCGGTCGCCATGGCGCCCAGGAGAGCCACGACTGAGCGCAACCGTTGAGCCGCCGGGGGTGCGCCGCAACGGGTTGCGTGCTGGTTGAACTCAGACGGAGGTTGTGGCCGGTGTCGGTGCCGGGCGTGGGCCACGGCTGCGGAGCTGGCCGTTGGCGGACAACCTGGGGCCACCAGAACCACTTTTCCAGCAGGGCCGCAATCGACGGTGTCATAAACGATCTGACGATCAGCGTGTCGAACAGCAGGCCCATGCCGATAGTGGTGCCGACCTGAGCCATCACGGTCAGTTCACTGACCGCAAACGACATCATGGTGAAGGCGAACACCAGCCCGGCCGCGGTCACCACCGACCCGCTGCCGCCCATCGCACGGATGATGCCGGTGTTGATTCCGGCGTGGATCTCCTCCTTGAGCCGGGCAACCAGCAGCAGGTTGTAGTCCGCGCCGACGGCCAGCAGGATAATGACCGCCATCGCCAGCACCAACCAATGTAGTTCGATGCCGAGGATGTGTTGCCAGATCAGCACCGACAGCCCGAACGAGGCGCCCAGCGACAAGACCACCGTGCCGACGATCACCGCGGCCGCAACGACGCTGCGGGTGATGATCAGCATGATGATGAAGATCAGGCAGAGCGCGGAGATGCCGGCGATCATCAAGTCGAAGGTATTGCCGTCGGACAGGTCCTTGAACATCGCCGCCGTACCGCCGAGGTAGATCGTGGATCCCTCCAGCGGCGTGCCCTTGATGGCTTCCTTGGCGGCGGTCTTGATCTTGTCGATGTGGTTGATGCCCGCCTGGCTCATCGGGTCGCCCTCATGGCTGATGATGAACCGCACGGCGTGCCCGTCCGGGGACAGGAACTGTTCCAGCCCCCGTTTGAAGTCGGGGTTGTTGAAAACCTCGGGAGGCAGATAAAAGGAGTCGTCGTTGCGCGACGAGTCGAAGGCCTCGCCCATCGCGGACGAATCCTCCTGCATCGCGGCCATCTGATCCTGCAGCCCTTGCTGGGTGGAGTGCATGCTCAGCATCTGGGCCTTCATGCTTTTCATGGTCTGGATCATCTCGGGCATCATCGCCGTCATCTGGGGCATGAGCGTGTCCAGGCGTTCCATCAGCGGCAGCAGATTGTTGATGTCTTCGGTCATCAGGTCGACGCCATCGAGGGTGTCGAACACAGACCGCAGCGACCAGCAAACCGGGATGTCGAAGCAGTGCTTCTCCCAGTAGAAGTAGCTGCGGATCGGGCGGAAGAAATCGTCGAAGTCCGCGATGTGGTTACGCAACTCCTCGACGTCGACCACCATCCCCTTCATCTGGATGACCATCTGGTGGGTGACATCGGCCATCTGCTGGGTGAGATCGTGCATCCGCTCCATCTGGTCGATGTTGGTCTGAATGTCGTTGACCTGCTGCAGCATGCTGGTGGTCAGGTCTTGGTTGTACTTCTCGGTCAGCTTTTGACTGGTGCCCTGCATGCTGATCAAAAACGGGATCGAGGTGTGCTCGATCGGCTTGCCGTCCGGCCGCGTGATGGCCTGCACGCGGGATATCCCCTCGACGCCGAAGATGGCCTTGGCGATCTTGTTGATCACCAGGAAGTCAGACGAATTACGCATGTCATGGTCGCTTTCGACCATCAGGACTTCGGGGTTCATCCGGGCCTGGGAGAAATGGCGTTCCGCGGCCGAATAGCCTTCGTTGGCGGGTAGGTCGGCGGGTAGGTAGTTGCGGTCGTTGTAGTTGGTCTTGTATCCGGGCAGGGTCAGCAGTCCGACCAGCGCCAGGGCCACCGCGCCGATCAGGATGGGGCCGGGCCAGCGCACGATGGCGGCCCCGATCTTGCGCCAGCCCCGGACCCGGGCCATTCGCTTGGGCTCGAGCAGCTTGCCGAACCTGCTCATTACAGCGATCAGCGCCGGACCCAGGGTCAGCGCGGTGGCGACGACGATGACCATGCCGATCGCCAGTGGGACACCGAGGGTCTGGAAGTACGGAAGTCGGGTGAAGCTCAAGCAGAAGGTGGCACCGGCGATCGTCAGACCTGAGCCCAGCACGACATGGGCCGTGCCGCCGAACATGGTGTAGTAGGCCGATTCTCGGTCCTGACCGAGCCCGCGCGCTTCCTGATATCGGCCTATCAGGAAGATGGCGTAGTCGGTGGCGGCCGCGATCGCCAACACCACGAGCAGGTTGGTCGCGAAGGTCGAGAGCCCAATGATCCGGTGGTAACCAAGGAATGCCACGCCCCCACGGGTGGCGAGCAACCCGAGGACCACCATGGTCAGCATGATCGCCGCCGTGATGATCGACCGGTAGACCAGCAGCAGCATCACGATGATCACCGTGAACGTGATCATCTCGATCAACTGCAGGCTGCGGTCGCCGGCCAGCTGCTGATCGGCGACCAGCGCGGCCGAACCGGTGACATACACCTTGACGCCGGGTGGCGCCTGCAGGCTGTCGACGATTGTCTTCACCGCTTCCACCGACTCGTTGGCCAGGGATTCGCCCTGGTTGCCGGCCAGCTTCACCTGCACATAGGCGGCCTTGCCGTCGCCGCTCTGTGCACCTGTCGCGGTCAGCGGATCGCCCCAGAAGTCCTGCACCGACTGGACGTGCTTGGTGTCGGCGCGAAGCTTGGTGATCATCTTGTCGTAGAACTTGTGGGCGGCGGCGCCGAGCGGCTCCTGGCCTTCCAACACGATCATCGCCGCGCTGTCGGAGTCGCCCTCGCGGAACACTTTGCCGATGTGTTTCATCGAGATCATCGACGGTGCGGCGGCGGGGCTCATCGACACCGCCTGCATCTGCCCGACTACTTCCAGTTGCGGTACAACGCTATTGAGGACGGCGATGAGCAACACCCAGCCAAGGATGAGCGGCACCGCGAAGGTGCGGATCATCCTCGGGATGAACGGTCGGGGCGGGTGTTCGGCCGGTGGGACCACGTCGGTCGGCGTGTCGGTCGTGGTCGCGGTCATGCGGACTTCACAAAGCAGTAGGTCAGGGCGTCCACGCCGGTTGCGGTCCGCTCGTCCTTCACCACGTGATCGACGATGATCCGGCAGCTGATCGAACTGCCATTGCCTTGGGCCAGGATGTTGGGGGCGGCCGACGGTGCCGTGGTCTGTAAGGTGAGCGACCACGGCAGCGAGGCGCCGTCGATGCGCTGCGGCTTCGCGTCCAGATCCAGGTAGTTGATGTTGGCGTAGCTACCGGAGCCCGAGATCTCGTACTTCACCACCTTGGGGTCGTACGGTTCGGGGTCGTTGGCGAAGACCTTCGGCGTCACCAAGATGCCATCGGCCCCAAAGAAGGTCCGGATTCGCTGGACCGTGAAACCGGCGATCGCGACCACAACCAGAATGAGCAGCGGTATCCACGCACGCTTGAGAATGCCAATCATCGTCTTCCCCGAGGAATCTTGCAGATGGGCTTGCTGACCCGAAGCGGTCCGCTTCGATCGCCTTGCCCGGTGGTGAAGCCTGGAGCGCTCATCGGTGGCTTCCCCTCCTGCGCATGAAGTTGTTGTAGACCTATCGGGCAGTCTAGATGAAATCTACTAAGGTTTCAGAGTACAGTGAAACTTGTGAGCGTCAACGAGGGTGTCGATCGTGCCGGCACCGAGGCTGACATTATGGAATTCGTCGAGCAGATGGGCGGATATTTCGAGTCCAGCGGTCTGACTCGGTTGGCGGGCCGATTGCTGGGCTGGCTATTGGTGTGTGATCCCGAGCGCCAATCCTCAGAGGAACTGGCGACGGCGTTGGCGGCCAGTAGCGGGGGGATCAGCACCACTGCCCGGATGCTGATCCAATTCGGGTTCATCGAGCGACTCGCGGTCGCCGGGGATCGGCGCACCTTTTATCGGTTGCGGCCCAACGCCTTCGCGGCAGGCGAGCGTGAGCGTCTGCGAACCATGGCCGACCTGCAGAACCTGGCGGACACCGGCCTCAAGGCACTGGGTGGTGCCCCGCCGGAGCGAAGCCGACGCCTGCATGAAATGCGGGACCTGTTGGCGTACATGGAGAAAGTCCTCGCCGGTGCACTGGGGCGTTACGGCCAGTGCGGCGAAGAGGGGGAGGCCTGAGCGCCAACTTCGGCCCTGCTCGGGCCGCTCGTCGCGCGGTGGGCCCGCGTCAGCCCTTCTCGATGTTGTTGCCCGACCCGATGTTGTCGACTTTGGGTTCGCCTGCCTTGTAGGTGATCGTGTTGTCGATGCCCAAGACGGTGAGTCGCTGATCGATCTTGTCGAAGGTGATCTTGTTGTTGGTCCCGCCGATGGTCACCGTCGCGCAGGTGCCGGTCACGGTCAGGTTGTTCTCCGAGCCGGCGACATTCAACGACTTGCCGTCGGCGCAGTCGAGGGTGGCCGTGGTCCCGATCGATCCGTAGTCGAGCATGTTGCCGATTTCGATCGACGCGGTCGTAGTCGGGCCGCCGGAGGTGGTCGGCGCCGCGGTTGGGCCGCTCGTCGGCGTGGCTGACCCGGAGGTGCTGGAGGGCCCGGGGGGACTGGCGGTCTCACTGCAGCCGGCCAGCCCGAGAACTGTTGGGACGGCGATCGCCGTCAGCGCGATCGCAGCCAGTCGGGGCATCGGTAGGTGGGCGCGCATGGGCTCCTCAATTCCTAGGCGGGGGAGGGGACGATTACTTGGTGTGGCCTCAGGGGCCTACTCGCTGAAGCCGGTTTACCATGCCCAGCTCACGGCCACGATCCCAGATGAACGGATCGCCGTTGTGGAAGAACACCGTTTCGTCCCAGCCGTAGGCGGTGATGTCGTTGACCACGGTGTCGGCCACGATCGTGTTGGACGAACCCATAACCGTGACCGCCCAACAGGTTCCCTTCGCGGTGATGATGTTCCCCGTGCCGTTGACGAACAACGTGGAGTCGTTGCAGTCCAGCGTGCGCACGATGCCTTCCCCCGTGACATGGGTGTCACCGTTTTTGGCATTCGCGACCGGCGGCGGGGCAGTTGACAGGACAGCCACGGCGAGCGCGCTGGTCGCCAGCGATCCGGCGGCGGTTGTCCATTTCACTGCGGGCCCCCTTCGTCGGGCGCGTCTTCGCACTTGATTGAGCCGTGTACTCAGCCTAGGTGTACCGGCCGGCACGGCGACAGCCCTCGGCAAGCATCACGAGAAATGCCCGTGAAGCGTCCTCGGTGGATCACGTAAAAATGCCCGCGAAACGGTCGATCCTTGGCAGGCATGGGAAGTGGGCTGTCGATGTCGTCTCGGGCCGAGATCACCGCGAAGTTCGCCAGGGGGTATGTGGGGGCGCCGAAGGCGGACAAGGGGCAGATTCTGGATCAGGTGGTGGCGGTCACCGGCTGGTCGCGTGACAACGCCCGGCGGCGGTTGAGGGCGGCGGCCGCGCCGCCGGGAGCGGGTCGGCAGGTCGCCAAACGGATTTGCCGGCAACGCAATCCGAAGTACTCCTAGGATGCGCTCAAGGTGTTGCAGAAGGTGTGGGCGGCCTCAGGCGGGCAGTGCGGCCGGTATCTGGCCGCTTCCATGGCACTTCAGTTGGATGCTCTAGAACGCCACGGCGAACTGGTGGACGGCCGTGACCGTTACGGCCCGGCGGTGCGTGCCGAGCTGTTGGCGATGAGCAGCGCCACGATCGACCGCTACCTGCGCGGCGCCAAGGCCCGCGACCAGATCTCGGGTGTGTCGACGACGAAACCCTCCCCGCTGCTGCGGTCCTCGATCACCATCTGCAAAGCAGGCGATGAGGCCGAAGAATCTCCGGGGTTCTTCGAAGGCGACACCGTGGCGCACTGCGGCCCGACACTGAAAGGTGAGTTCGCCCGCACGGTCAACCTCACCGACATGCACATCGGCTGGGTGTTCACCCGCACGGTGCGCAACAACGCCCACCCCCACATCCTGGGCGCCCTCAAAACCGGAATTACTAAAATCCCTATAAGGTAACGGGTTTGGACTTCGACAACGGCACCGAATTCCTCAATAAGGCGGTCATCAAGTGGGCCGCGGACATGGAGATCTTCTTCACCCGCTCACGACCCTACAAGAAGAACGACCAGGCCACCATCGAGTCCAAAAACAACCACCTCGTGCGTCGCTACGGGTTCTACTACCGCTACGACACCGACGAAGAACGCGCCGTGCTCAACCGGCTGTGGCACCTGGTCAACGACCGGCTCAACTACCTGACCCCACCATCAAACCCATCAGCTACGGCTGCAGCCGCGACGGTCACCGCCGCCGGCTCTACGACAAGCCCCAGACCCCCCTGGACCGGCTGCTGGCCGCCGGAGTCCTCTCAGCGGCCCAACAAACAGAGCTGCTCACCTACCGCAACAGCCTCAACCCCGCCGCGATCGCCCACCAGATCGCCGACCTGCAAGCCGCCCTGCTCAGACTCGCCAAAGACAAGACCGAACAGCTCTACCTCGCCGCCATACCCGCCGCTCTACCCGCCCTCAAAGCCGGCATCCGCATCAAAAGCAAGACCACCACCTGACCCCGATTTCGCGGGCATTCCTTACGTGATGCATGAACCAGGTTTCGCAGGCATCTTGACTTGATGCATCACGGCCCTTCAACGGATTTTGCACCGGCTTCAATCGGTGCGGCCTCGGCTTTGCCCGGGCGACCTCCGACACCGCCTCATCGGGCCGGTCGTTGTGGGTCCGGTCAACTAGAGTCATTAGTTCAACTGCAGTTCGCCGCGCAGCGGCGGCGACCAGCTCCAGTGCAATTGAAGGGCGATAGTCATGGCAGCTTCGGCGGAAGGGCCGTCTGCGGCTGGGCGCCCGCGGGCCGCGAAATCTACGTCGCGCCCCGCCAAGCTGAGCCGCGATGCCATTGTCGACGGTGCCCTGACCTTCCTGGATCGAGAGGGCTGGGATTCGCTGACCATCAATGCGCTCGCGACTCAGCTGGGGACCAAGGGGCCATCGCTGTACAACCACGTGGTCAGCCTCGAGGACCTGCGTGGTGCGGTGCGGGTCCGGGTGATCGACGACATCATCATGATGCTGAACAGGGTCGGCGAGGGGCGTTCGCGCGATGACGCGGTGCTGGTCATGGCCGGTGCATATCGCAGCTATGCCCACCACCACCCCGGTCGGTACTCGGCATTCACCCGGATGCCTCCGGGCGGCGAAGACCCTGAGTACGCCGCCGCGACCAGGGCCGCCGCCGCGCCGGTGATCGCCGTGTTGTCCTCATATGGCCTCGAAGGCGAACAGGCTTTCCACGCTGCGCTGGAGTTCTGGTCGGCACTGCACGGGTTCGTGCTGCTCGAAATGACCGGTTTGATGGAAGAGATCGACACCGACGCGGTCTTCTCCGACATGGTGCTGCGCCTGGCGGCGGGGATGGAAAAGCGCATCTCGCATACCGGCGCGGAGTCGCTCTGACGTCGCCCGATGATCTTGGGTGCCGGCCCGCGGCTCGACTGTCTCGCGGGTGGGGTGGGGCCGGGTCGAGGGCGCTTGATTGGCTGTTCTATGGTCAGTTCAGCCGCCGCTTTGACCTGCCTAACCGCAGGCGGGTATTGTGGTCGCTCGTGCCTGGCGGCCTACAGCGCCTGGCGTGAGGGCGTGGATGCCGGGCCAATTCGCATGTCCATGTTTTTGGCGGCCAAGCGGATTGAGTTCGGGGCCATCGTATGCGACACACCCGGCCGCGGGGTGCAGCTGCGGGGCATAACTGCAGTACAGGAACTTCAAAATAGCGCGGGCAGTTTTACGGGGCCCGCAGCAAACGTGAACAGCGAGAAAGAAAGCCGGTAGATGCCAACCATTCAGCAGCTGGTCCGTAAGGGTCGTCGGGACAAGATCGCCAAGGTCAAAACCGCGGCTCTGAAGGGCAGCCCGCAGCGCCGTGGCGTATGCACTCGCGTGTACACCACCACCCCGAAGAAGCCGAACTCGGCGCTTCGGAAGGTTGCCCGTGTGAAGCTGACGAGTCAGGTTGAGGTCACGGCCTACATCCCGGGCGAGGGCCACAACCTGCAGGAGCACTCGATGGTGCTCGTTCGTGGTGGCCGGGTCAAGGACCTTCCCGGTGTGCGTTACAAGATCATCCGCGGTTCGCTGGACACCCAGGGAGTCAAGAACCGCAAGCAGGCTCGCAGTCGCTACGGCGCCAAGAAGGAGAAGAGCTAATGCCGCGCAAAGGGCCCGCGCCCAAGCGTCCGCTGGTCAACGACCCCGTCTACGGGTCCCAGCTGGTCACGCAACTGGTGAACAAAGTCCTGTTGCAGGGGAAGAAATCGCTCGCTGAGCGCATTGTTTATGGTGCGCTCGAGCAGGCGCGCGACAAGACCGGCACCGATCCGGTCATCACCCTCAAGCGGGCTCTCGACAACGTCGAGCCCGCGCTGGAAGTTCGTAGCCGCCGCGTCGGTGGTGCGACCTACCAGGTGCCCGTCGAGGTGCGGCCGGACCGGTCGACCACGCTGGCGCTGCGCTGGCTGGTCGGCTACTCGCGGCAACGCCGGGAGAAGACCATGATCGAGCGCCTGGCGAACGAGATCCTGGATGCCAGCAATGGCCTGGGTGCCTCCGTCAAGCGGCGTGAGGACACGCACAAGATGGCCGAGGCGAACCGCGCCTTTGCGCACTACCGCTGGTAAGAGTCCTGGGGCGAGCTGTCGGAGCAAACCCGGCGGCAACTGATAGCTAACTAAGCAACCGAAAGAGTGGGAAGACTTCTGTGGCACAGAAGGACGTGCTGACCGACCTGACCAAGGTCCGCAACATCGGGATCATGGCGCACATCGACGCTGGCAAGACCACGACGACCGAGCGCATCCTCTACTACACCGGTATCAGCTACAAGATCGGTGAGGTGCACGACGGCGCCGCCACCATGGACTGGATGGAACAGGAGCAGGAACGCGGGATCACCATCACCTCCGCGGCCACCACCTGTTTCTGGAACGACAACCAGATCAACATCATCGACACCCCGGGCCACGTCGACTTCACCGTTGAGGTGGAGCGCAGCCTGCGTGTGCTCGATGGTGCCGTGGCCGTGTTCGACGGCAAGGAAGGTGTCGAGCCGCAGTCAGAGCAGGTGTGGCGCCAGGCCGACAAGTACGACGTCCCGCGCATCTGCTTCGTCAACAAGATGGACAAGATCGGCGCCGACTTCTACTTCTCCGTGCGCACCATGGAGGAGCGGCTGGGCGCCAACGTCATCCCGATCCAGCTGCCGGTCGGTTCCGAGGGCGACTTCGAAGGCGTCGTGGACCTGGTCGAGATGAAGGCCAAGGTGTGGAGCGCCGACGCCAAGCTCGGCGAGAAGTACGACGTCGTGGACATCCCCGCGGACTTGCAGGAGAAGGCCGACGAGTACCGCACCAAGCTGCTGGAGGCCGTCGCCGAAACCGACGAAGCGCTGCTGGAGAAGTACCTCGGTGGCGAAGAGCTCACCGAAGCCGAGATCAAGGGCGCGATCCGCAAGCTGACCATCACCTCGGAGGCCTATCCGGTGTTGTGTGGCAGCGCGTTCAAGAACAAGGGTGTGCAGCCTATGCTGGACGCCGTCATCGACTACCTGCCCTCCCCGCTGGACGTGCGGGCCGCGATCGGCCACGTGCCGGGCAAAGAGGACGAGGAGGTCGTGCGCAAGCCCTCGACCGACGAGCCATTCTCGGCGCTGGCATTCAAGGTCGCCACGCACCCCTTCTTCGGCAAGCTCACCTACGTCCGGGTGTACTCGGGCAAGGTTGACTCTGGCAGCCAGGTCATCAACTCCACCAAGGGCAAGAAGGAACGTCTGGGCAAGCTCTTCCAGATGCACTCCAACAAGGAGAACCCGGTGGAGACCGCGTCGGCGGGTCACATCTACGCGGTGATCGGCCTCAAAGACACCACCACCGGTGACACGCTGAGCGATCCGAACAACCAGATCGTGCTCGAGTCGATGACCTTCCCCGATCCCGTTATCGAGGTCGCCATCGAGCCCAAGACCAAGAGCGACCAGGAGAAGCTGAGCCTGTCGATCCAGAAGCTCGCCGAGGAGGACCCCACCTTCAAGGTGCACCTGGATCAAGAGACCGGCCAAACCGTCATCGGCGGTATGGGCGAGTTGCACCTGGATATCCTGGTGGACCGCATGCGCCGGGAATTCAAGGTCGAGGCCAACGTCGGCAAGCCGCAGGTCGCCTACAAGGAGACCATCAAGCGGCTGGTGGAAAAGGTCGAGTTCACCCACAAGAAGCAGACGGGCGGCTCCGGTCAGTTCGCCAAGGTGCTGATCAGCATCGAGCCGTTCACCGGCGAAGACGGTGTAACTTACGAATTCGAGAGCAAGGTCACCGGTGGTCGTATCCCGCGGGAGTACATTCCGTCGGTCGACGCCGGTGCGCAGGATGCGATGCAGTACGGCGTCCTGGCCGGTTACCCGCTGGTGAACCTGAAGGTCACCCTGCTTGACGGTGCCTTCCACGAGGTCGACTCCTCGGAAATGGCATTCAAGATCGCTGGTTCACAGGTGCTCAAGAAGGCCGCGGCAGCGGCGCATCCGGTGATCCTGGAACCGATCATGGCCGTCGAGGTCACCACGCCCGAGGACTACATGGGCGATGTGATCGGCGACCTGAACTCCCGCCGTGGTCAGATTCAGGCCATGGAGGAGCGGAGTGGTGCTCGCGTCGTCAAGGCGCACGTGCCGCTGTCGGAGATGTTCGGCTATGTCGGCGACCTGCGGTCCAAGACTCAAGGCCGGGCGAACTACTCCATGGTGTTCGACTCGTACGCCGAAGTTCCGGCGAACGTGTCGAAGGAGATCATCGCGAAGGCGACGGGCGAGTGAGCCACGAGCACGGAGCCCAGCAGTAGGTAAAGGCCGGCAAGTCGGGAGCCTGACGGTATGAGTTTGGAACCCGAGCAAGGCACCAGGGTGGCAGGGAGTAACCTGATTAGGTTACTCCGCGGCATAAGTGAAAACATCAACAGCACACTGCTTTTTTAAGCACCAACAGTCCAGGAGGACACAGAAGTGGCGAAGGCGAAGTTCCAGCGGACCAAGCCCCACGTCAACATCGGGACCATCGGTCACGTTGACCACGGCAAGACCACGCTGACCGCGGCTATCACCAAGGTGTTGCACGACAAGTACCCGGAGCTGAACGAGTCGCGCGCGTTCGATCAGATCGACAACGCGCCCGAAGAGCGTCAGCGTGGTATCACCATCAACATCTCCCACGTGGAGTACCAGACAGAGAAGCGGCACTACGCCCACGTCGATGCTCCGGGTCACGCCGACTACATCAAGAACATGATCACCGGTGCGGCTCAGATGGACGGCGCGATTCTGGTGGTTGCGGCCACCGACGGTCCGATGCCGCAGACCCGCGAGCACGTGCTGCTCGCTCGCCAGGTGGGTGTGCCCTACATCCTGGTCGCGCTCAACAAGTCTGACGCGGTCGACGATGAAGAGCTGCTCGAGCTGGTCGAGATGGAGGTCCGCGAGTTGCTGGCCGCGCAGGAGTTCGACGAGGACGCACCGGTGGTGCGGGTATCGGCGCTCAAGGCGCTCGAGGGCGACCCGAAGTGGGTCGAGTCCGTCGAGCAGCTGATGGACGCGGTGGACGAGTCGATCCCGGACCCGGTCCGCGAGACCGACCGCCCGTTCCTGATGCCCGTCGAGGACGTCTTCACCATCACCGGCCGCGGCACCGTGGTTACCGGTCGTGTGGAGCGCGGCATCATCAACGTGAACGAGGAAGTCGAGATCGTCGGCATCCGTCCGACCAGCACCAAGACCACGGTCACCGGTGTGGAGATGTTCCGCAAGCTGCTGGACCAGGGCCAGGCCGGTGACAACGTCGGTCTGCTGCTGCGTGGTATCAAGCGTGAGGACGTCGAGCGCGGTCAGGTGGTCGTCAAGCCCGGTACCACCACCCCGCACACCGAGTTCGAGGGCCAGGTCTACATCCTGTCCAAGGACGAGGGCGGTCGGCACACGCCGTTCTTCAACAACTACCGTCCGCAGTTCTACTTTCGCACCACCGACGTGACCGGTGTGGTGACGCTGCCGGAGGGCACCGAAATGGTGATGCCCGGTGACAACACCAACATCTCGGTGAAGCTGATCCAGCCCGTCGCCATGGACGACGGGCTGCGCTTCGCGATCCGTGAAGGTGGCCGCACCGTCGGCGCCGGCCGGGTCGTCAAGATCATCAAGTAGATCCAACCGGATCCAGCACCAGTCAACACCAGGCCCGGATAGCCGAGATCGGCTATCCGGGCCTGGTGTTTGTCTGCCCGCCGCCGAATTGCCTGCACCAGAACCGGTCTTCGCCCAGTTCAAAGGGCGCTAATCTGGCATCAATTTCCCGGCGACCCGAGGGGAACAAGATGCTGGCGCGCTACCTGAAGATGCAGTTGCTGGTGCTGCTTTGCGGCGGTCTGGTCGGGCCGATTTTCCTGATCGTCTACTTTGCCCTCGGCGTGGGCAGCCTGTTGTCGTGGATGTTGTATGTGGGCCTGCTCATCACCGTGGCAGATGTGTTGATTGCGCTGGCGCTGACCAATTTCGGCGCGAAATCGGCTGCCAAGTCCGCTGAGCTCGAGCAGAGCGGAGTGTTGGCGCTGGCCCAGATCACCGGCCTGACCGAGACCGGCACCCGGATCAACGACCGCCCCCTGGTGAAGGTCCACCTGCATATCTCGGTTCCTGGGATCGCGGCGTTCGACAGCGAAGACCGGGTCATTGCCAGCGTGACCCGCCTCGGCAACCTCACCGCGCGCAAACTCGTCGTGCTGGTCAACCCCGCCACCCGGGAATACCTGATCGACTGGGAGCGCAGTGCGCTGGTCAACGGCCTGGTCCCGGCACAGTTCACCGTCGCAGAAGACAACAGGACATACGACCTCAGTGGACAGGCCGGTCCGTTGATGGAGATTCTGCAGATCCTCAAGGCCAACGGGATTCCGCTGAACCGGATGGTGGACATCCGATCGAATCCGGTCCTGCGCCAACAGATCCAAGCGGTGGTACGCCGTGCGGCCCAGCAGCAGATGCCCGCGGGTGCGGCCCAGCCGAGTGCGGCCCCACAAGCCTCCATCGCCGAGCGCCTCCAAGAGCTGGAATCGCTGCATGCCAGTGGGGCGCTGAACGCGCAGGAGTACGCCAGCAGGCGTGCCCAGATCATCTCCGAGATCTGAGCCGAATCCTGGCGCCTCGCCAGGCGGGTCGGGCCGGTGGCGTGCCGGGCGCCACGACATGCCAACGCCGGCGGGCGCGTTAGAACACGTTTCAGTTTCGCTGCTAGCCTGACACTCGGCGAGAGGGGTGTACGTGGCTGCACAGACTGGATCACTGGATGGACGGGTGGCCTTTGTCACCGGGGCAGCGCGTGCGCAGGGGCGATCGCATGCGGTGCGGTTGGCGCGCGAGGGTGCCGACATCATCGCCATGGACATCTGCGGACCGGTATCCGAGAGCATCACCTACGCACCGGCCACCGCGGCAGACCTCAGCGAGACGATCCGCGCGGTGGAGAGCGAAGGTCGCAAGGTACTGGCGCGCCAGGCAGATGTCCGCGACAGTGCGGCGTTGCAGCAACTGGTCGCCGATGGGGTCGAGGAATTCGGTCGGCTTGACGTGGTGGTAGCCAATGCCGGGGTGTTGGGCTGGGGCCGGCTCTGGGAACTCACCGATGAGCAGTGGGACACCGTGATCGGCGTCAACCTCAGCGGCACCTGGCGAACGCTGCGCGCGGCGGTGCCCGCGATGATCGAGGCTGGCAATGGCGGGTCGATCATCGTGGTCAGCTCGTCGGCAGGTTTGAAGGCTACACCGGGCAACGGTCACTATGCGGCGAGCAAGCACGGGCTCGTGGCGCTGACGAACACCCTGGCCATCGAACTCGGCGAGTACGACATCCGGGTCAACTCCATTCATCCGTACTCGGTCGAGACGCCGATGATCGAGCCGGACGTGATGATGCAGGTATTCGGCGAGCATCCCCGCTTTTTGCATAGCTTCCCGCCAATGCCATTGCAGGACAAAGGTTTAATGACCTCCGAGGAGGTCTCCGATGTCGTGGTCTGGCTGGCCGGCGACGGCTCTGGCACGCTGAGCGGGGCACAGATCCCCGTTGACAAGGGCGCCTTGAAGTACTGACACGCCATCGTGTATGAACACCACGTGACCAGTAGTGAAGGTGTGAATCAGGATCCCGGCGCCACGGCGGCCAACGGGATTGTGGTCATCGGCGGCGGGCTGGCGGCCGCCCGCACCGCCGAGCAGCTGCGTCGGGCCGGCTATGAGGGTCAGCTCACGATCGTCAGCGACGAGGTGCACCTGCCCTATGACCGACCGCCGCTGTCCAAAGAGGTGCTGCGCAGCGAGGTCGACGACGTGTCGCTCAAGCCACGCGAGTGGTACGACGAGAAGGGCATCACCCTGCGGCTGGGCTCGGCGGCAACCGGCTTGGACATCGCCGCGCAAACCGTGACGCTGGCCGATGGGACGGTGCTCGGCTACGACGAGCTGGTTATCGCAACCGGCTTGGTGCCCAGGCGAATTCCGACCTTCCCCGAACTCGAGGGCATTCGGGTGCTGCGCTCGTTTGACGAATGTATGGCGCTGCGCAGCCACGCATCGGCCGCCAAGCGCGCGGTCGTGATTGGTGCCGGTTTCATCGGGTGTGAGGTGGCGGCCAGTCTGCGCGGCCTCGGGGTGGAGGTGGCCCTGGTCGAACCACAGCCAACGCCGCTGGCGGCGGTGCTCGGCGAGCAGATCGGCGAGCTGGTGGCGCGGCTGCATCGCAGCGAGGGCGTCGATGTTCGCACCGGGATTGGGGTGGCCGAGGTCCGCGGCGACGGCCATGTCGACACCGTGGTGCTGGCCGACGGCACGCAACTCGACGCTGATCTGGTGGTTGTCGGCATCGGTTCGCACCCGGCGACCGGGTGGCTCGACGGTAGCGGCATCGCGGTCGATAACGGCGTGGTCTGTGACGCCGCCGGACGTACCAGCGTGCCCAACGTGTGGGCGCTCGGTGATGTTGCATCCTGGCGGGATCAAATGGGACAGCAAGTCCGCGTGGAACATTGGAGCAATGTCGCCGATCAGGCACGGGTAGTGGTGCCGGCGATGTTGGGGCGCGAATTGTCCTCGAACGTGGTGGTGCCCTACTTCTGGAGTGACCAGTACGACGTCAAGATCCAATGCCTTGGTGAGCCGCATTCGACCGATGTGATGCACCTGGTCGAGGACGACGGACGAAAGTTCCTCGCCTACTACGAGCGCGATGGTGTGCTCGTCGGCGTGGTCGGTGGCGGGGTGCCGGGCAAGGTCATGAAGGTACGTGCCAAGATCGCCGCCGCTGCGCCCATCTCCGAGATGCTGGACGAATCGCAGGGCTAGACATCTGCGCGGATACCGGCGCCTGGTGCTGGCCCGGGCGGCCCGCTTGTGCAGTGGCCGACGCCAACCGAAACTTGGGCGATGGCGCGCCGAGAAAGCTACTGCCAGTTCACCGGTGGCCCGTGCGGATGACATTGGCCTAGAACCCGGGCCTCGCCGGACGGCCAGCTGGCCAGACGCACCAGGAACTTGAGCCGCCCGCCCTCGTCGCGTGCGGGCTCGAGGGTGAGGTGGGCGAAGGGCGAGCGGGGGCCGGCCTGTGCGCCCAGCTCCGCGACCTGGTCGCGGATCGCGGCACGCTCCTGGGCGGCCAGGTATTGCCAGGTGATCGAATGCCACAACACCGTCAGTGTTTCGTCTTGGAGCGTCAGCCCGGCGACGCCGTCGGCGGCGGTCTTGCGTTCGAGCTATGCCGGGACGTCCCGCGCGACCGCGATCGCGCCGCGCAGCCGCTTCATCCGGGCGTGCTGGTCGGGCCAGACATAGCTCAACACGATCATTTCGCCGTCGGTGCCGCAGATATCGATGGGTGCGATGTCGTAGCCGTGACGTTCGACGATCTGTAGTGCCAGCGCCGGCGGCAGCTCACCGCGCCAAGCATCTTCGATAGTCACCGGGGAGTCGATCGGGCTCCACGTCATTCCGGCGTAGCGGTAGTGGTAACGGTCAGCCCGCAGGTTCAGTCCTGCGCTGGCCCCAAACTCGAAAAGTCTTACCGGAAGGTTGAATTCGTGGCGAATGTGCAGTAGGCCACCGATCAGTGCGGCAGACCGGCCGACTTCGTTGGTCTGTGGGGGCTGGTCAAGAGCGTCGCGCAAGGTTTCGGTGTGGTTGGCCGCGACGAGTTCGATTTCGGGCCAGGCGCTCTTGGCGTTCCAGGTGCCGTCAGTGCTGGGATACCAGCGGCGCAACGTGGGTGCCCGGCCGTCGAGCACCATTCGGTGCAGGCCGCCGAGCAGTCGCAGCGGCGTGGCATACCGCGACGGGTCGTCCTCGTGGCCGCCCAGGATGGGCGCGAATACACCGCCCGCTTCGACATCGGCGGCGACCAACTCAAACAACTCGCCATACATCGGCGATCCGGATCGGGCGCAGAACCGGCCCTGTGACCGCAGGGTGTGCAGCAGATGCTGGATACCCCCACTCTTTGCCTCCTGCATCAGTCCAGCTTCTCCACGCCGGCGCCAACGACGTCGAAGGCGTTCCCGAGTGCTTCCGGTAACGAGACGGATTCGTCGCTGAGCCAGTGTTCGTAGGCGCTCAACGCGACGCCGAGCATCGTCCAGGCAACCGTCTGGGGCACCAGGTCGGTGGGTTTGGCACTGAGTCGTCGGGCCACGAAACCGGCGATCACCGCACGCCAGCCGGCATACATCGTCATCGAATACGCCTGCAGCTCAGCGGTTTGCAGAATGATGCGCATACGCTGGCGATGCCGAATGGTCTCGGATTCGTCGTAGGTGTTGAATGCCAACAGCGCCTCCCGCAGCGCCTTGCCCAACCGAACGTGCCCGTCGATGCGCTCGAGCAGATCCTGCAGCTGGGCAAGGTGGGTGTCGAAGTCGCCCCAGGGGATCGCGTTCTTCGAGGCGTAGTAGCGGAACAGGGTGCGTCGGGCGATGCCGGCGGCTTGGGCAACGTCGTCGACGTTGACCTCGGCGAAGGTGCGGGCGGCGAACAAGTCGATGGCAACGTCGGCGATGTGGCGCTTGGTCGTCGAGGGGCGCCGACCGGCCCGCGACTCATGCGCCATCGGTTCCACCCTTCCATTTAGGCACTCGATGCCATATTCTGGCATCGCTGACGCTGACCGTGACTAGCGCCACCGCTCATTGTCACCTCATTGTTAACGCCCATGACGAAAGGCAACTCACATGGACCGCGAAACTGAAACCGAGACTGCCGAGCTGGTCACCGAGTCGCTGGTCGAAGAGGTTTCCATCGACGGCATGTGCGGGGTCTACTGACCGTGCCCGCGCCGGCGCACGCGGCCGCCGGGGCCGGGTCTTTCGACCCTGATCGGGGCTGGCGGCTGCACCCGCAAGTGGCGGTGCGGCCGGAGCCGTTTGGAGCGCTGCTTTATCACTTCGGCACCCGCAAGCTGTCATTTCTGAAAAATCGCACCATCTTGGCGGTCGTTCGGTCCCTGGCCGACCATCCCGATGTTCGCTCGGCCTGCCGCGCCGCGGGGGTTGATGACTCCGAACACGCTCCCTACTTGCACGGGTTGTCGGTTCTGGCCGGCTCTCACATGCTGGTTCCCCAGGAGGCTGATCAATGACGACCGCCGTACCGCGGCTGATCGAGCAGTTCGAGCATGGGCTCGACGCGCCGATTTGTCTGACGTGGGAACTGACCTACGCCTGCAATCTGGCCTGCGTGCATTGTCTTTCGTCCTCAGGCAAGAGGGATCCGGGTGAGTTGTCCACCCGGCAATGCCAGGACATCATCGACGAGTTGGAACGCATGCAGGTGTTCTACGTGAACATCGGTGGTGGCGAACCCACGGTGCGTCCGGACTTTTGGGAGCTGGTGGACTACGCCACCGCGCACCACGTCGGAGTGAAGTTCTCTACCAACGGGGTTCGGATCAACCCGGAGGTCGCCGCGCGGCTAGCTGCCAGCGACTACGTCGATGTCCAGATCTCGCTCGACGGCGCGACCGCCGAAGTCAATGACGCGGTCCGGGGTGCCGGATCGTTCGCCATGGCGGTGCGCGCGCTCGAGAACCTGGCGGCCGCGGGTTTCGCCGACGCGAAGATCTCCGTGGTGGTGACCCGGCACAACGTCGGCCAACTCGATGATTTCGCCGCGCTGGCGGACCGCTACGGTGTCACGCTGCGGATCACCCGGCTACGGCCGTCGGGGCGCGGTGCGGACGTCTGGGAGGAATTGCACCCCACCGCGGCCCAGCAGGTCGCGCTCTACGACTGGTTGGTCGCCAAGGGCGAACGGGTACTGACCGGTGATTCGTTCTTTCACCTGGCGCCCCTGGGGTCCTCGGGTGCGCTGGCCGGTCTGAACATGTGTGGAGCCGGGCGGGTGGTGTGCCTGATCGATCCGGTGGGTGACGTATACGCCTGCCCGTTCGCCATCCACGACCGCTTCCTAGCTGGAAACGTCTTGACCGACGGCGGTTTTGACCAGGTCTGGAAGAACGCGCCGTTGTTCCGGCAGCTGCGGGAGCCGCAGTCGGCGGGCGCCTGCGGCAGTTGTGGGCACTACGACAGCTGCCGCGGCGGTTGCATGGCGGCCAAGTTCTTCACCGGTCTTCCGCTCGATGGGCCCGACCCCGAGTGCGTCCAGGGGTACGGTGCGCCGGCACTGGCGCAGGAGCGGCATGCGCCGCGTCCGCGGGTGGATCACTCGCGGGGCAGCCGAGTGAGCGCGCCGGTGCCCCTGACGCTGACGACGCGTCCGCCCACGCGCCTGTGCAACGAAAGTCCCGTGTAGTCATGGCCGATGAATGGTTTGAAACGGTCGCCATCGCCCAGCAGAGGGCGAAACGGCTTCTCCCGAAATCTGTTTACTCATCCCTGATTTCGGCCAGCGAAAAGGGAATAACGGTGGCCGACAATGTGGCGGCGTTTAGCGAACTCGGCTTCGCACCGCATGTCATCGGCGCAGCTGAAAAGCGCGATATGTCGACCACCGTTATGGGACAGGATATTTCGATGCCTGTTCTCATCTCGCCCACCGGCGTTCAAGCGGTGCATCCCGACGGTGAGGTGGCCGTTGCCCGCGCAGCGGCCGCACGTGGCACGGCGATGGGCCTGTCGTCGTTTGCCAGCAAGACGATCGAAGATGTCATCGCCGCCAACCCCAAAATCTTCTTTCAGATCTACTGGCTCGGTGGGCGCGACGCGATTGCCGAGCGTGTCGAGCGGGCCCGTCAGGCCGGAGCGGTGGGCCTGATCGTCACCACGGACTGGACGTTCTCCCACGGGCGTGACTGGGGCAGCCCCACGATCCCCGAACAGATGAACCTGCGGACCATCCTGCGCCTGTCACCGGAGGCGATTGTTCGCCCCAGGTGGCTGTGGAAGTTCGGTAAGACATTGCGGCCACCGGATCTGCGGGTGCCAAATCAGGGGCGGCGCGGCGAACCCGGTCCCGCGTTTTTCGCCGCGTACGGAGAATGGATGGGCACCCCGCCGCCGACCTGGGATGACATTGCCTGGTTGCGTGAGCTATGGGGTGGACCTTTCATGCTCAAGGGTGTCATGCGGGTCGACGACGCCAAACGGGCTGTTGACGCTGGAGTTTCGGCGATTTCGGTGTCCAACCACGGTGGAAACAACCTCGATGGGACGCCGGCGTCGATTCGGGCCCTGCCCGCGGTGGCGGCAGCGGTCGGCGACCAGGTCGAGGTGCTGCTGGATGGCGGCATCCGGCGGGGGAGCGACGTGGTCAAGGCGGTGGCGCTGGGTGCCCGGGCGGTGCTGGTTGGCCGCGCCTATCTGTGGGGACTGGCCGCCAACGGTCAGGCCGGCGTCGAGAACGTCCTGGACATTCTGCGCGGCGGCATCGACTCGGCGCTGATGGGTCTGGGCCATAGTTCGATCCATGACCTGCGGTCAGACGACATTCTGATCCCCGCCGATTTCGTCCGGCGCCTGGGCGGGTAGGAGTCCGGGCCTATCTTACCACAAAGTTGAGCGGCCGTATCAAGAATCTGTGAGGTCGGGCGCTGCCGCCGGTCCGGCGAGTTGAGTTCGTGCCGGTCAGGCGCCGACCCGAAGAAAAAAAATCCGTAGAAAAGGTAACAATCGGTGCACGCCAGGTGAATTCGTCCTACCATCGGCGAGTGCCCGTACTCGGCGAATTGGGGACTTCGACGTCGAGCCAGCTACCAAGCACTTCGCCGTCAATATTGATCCCGCTGGGGTCAACTGAACAGCACGGACCGCACCTGCCGCTGGATACCGACACCCGGATCGCGACCGCGGTCGCCCGGGCGGTTGCCACGCGTATGCACGGCCGCCTGACGCAGTGTCAACCCGGTTGGCTGTTGGCGCCCCCGATCGCATACGGTGCCAGCGGTGAGCATCAGAGTTTTACCGGAACGATCTCGATCGGCACCGAGGCTCTGAGGGTGCTGCTGCTCGAGTACGGGAGGTCGGCCGCCTGCTGGGCTGATCGGCTGGTTTTCGTCAACGGGCACGGTGGCAATCTCGAGGCCTTGCGTGGTGCGGTTCGGCAGCTGCGCGCCGAAGGTCGCGACGCCGGATGGTCTGCCTGCGGCTCGGCGGGTGGTGACGCTCATGCCGGCCATACTGAAACATCAGTGTTGCTGCATATTTCACCGGAGGTGGTGCTGACCGACCGGCTGAGTGCGGGGAACGCGGCGCCGCTGGCCGAATTGCTGCCGTCGTTGCGCCGCGGTGGCGTCGCGGCGGTCAGCCCGATAGGTGTGCTGGGCGATCCGACCACGGCGACCGCAGTAGAGGGAAGGCGAATCTTCGCAGAGATGGTCGATGATTGCGTGTCTCGAATTGCCCGGTGGACCCCCGGGCCCGACGGGATGCTGACATGACGCAACCCCGACTACCTGACGGGTTCGCGGTTCAGGTTGACCGTCGCGTGCGGGTGCTCGGAGGCGGATCGGCCCTGCTCGGTGGGTCGCCGACCCGATTGCTACGTCTGGCGCCTGCCGCCCAGGACATGCTCTGTGACGGTCGTCTGAAGGTTCGCGACGACATCAGCGCCGAGCTGGCCCGCACGCTGTTGGACGCGACGCTAGCGCATCCCCGGCCGGCGAGCGGGCCATCGCATCGCGATGTCACTGTCGTGATACCGGTGCGAGACAATGCATCCGGGGTGCGCCGGCTGGTTGCCTCACTGCGTGGCCTGCGCGTGATCGTGGTGGATGACGGGTCGTCGAGCCCGGTCGAGCTGGAGGACTTCGCGGGGGCGCACTGCGATATCGAAGTGCTGCACCACCGGCGCAGCAAGGGGCCGGCCGCCGCTCGCAACACCGGGTTGGCAGCCTGCACGACCGAGTTCGTGGCATTTCTGGATTCCGACGTGGCGCCACGCCGCGGCTGGCTCGAGGCCCTGCTCGGGCACTTCTGCGATCCCACCGTGGCGTTGGTCGCGCCTCGCATTGTGGGCCTGGCGCCGAGCGAGAACCTGGTGGCCCGCTATGAGGCCGTGCGTTCGTCGCTGGACCTTGGTCAGCGGGAAGCGCCGATATTGCCACACAGCCCGGTGTCCTACGTTCCCAGCGCCGCGATCATCTGCCGTTGCTCCGCCATCCGTCAGGTCGGCGGGTTCGACGAAACCCTGCACTCCGGTGAGGACGTCGATCTGTGCTGGCGCCTTATCGAGTCCGGTGCCCGGCTGCGCTACGAGCCGATTGCCCTGGTTGGTCATGAGCATCGGACCCAATTGCGTGCCTGGATCGCGCGCAAGGCGTTTTACGGCGGTTCGGCGGCGCCGCTGTCGGTGCGCCACCCCGACAAGACCGCGCCGTTGGTGATTTCCGGCTCGGCCTTGACCGCCTGGGTGCTGATGTCGCTGGGTACCCGAGCAACGCAGCTGGCCTCGCTGATCATCGCGGTGTTGACGGGCCGGCGGATTGCCACGGCACTGCGTAGTGCCCAAACTTCATCGTGGGATGTGGTGGTGGTCGCGGCGCGCGGATTATGTTCGGCCGCAATGCAGTTGGCGTCGGCCATTTGCCGGCATTACTGGCCGGTGACATTGATCGCAGTCATTGTGTCCCGGCACTGTAGGCGGATCGTGCTGGTGGCTGCGGTCATCGACGGTGTGGTCGACTGGCTGCGCCGCAGAGAGGACCCCGATGGCGACTCCGAACCGATTGGGTTGCTGACCTACCTACTGCTCAAGCGCATTGATGACCTCGCCTACGGGCTCGGCCTGTGGTACGGGGTGATGCGTGAACGCAACGTGGGCGCGCTCAAGCCGCAGATCCGACGGTAACGGCGGCCTTGACCGCGGCGCTGCGCCACAGTGATGTCCTGATCGTCGGCGCCGGAAGCGCCGGATCGGTCCTGGCCGAGCGTCTTTCCGCCGATCCGAGTTGCGCGGTGACGTTGGTCGAGGCGGGGCCCGGCCTTGCTGATCCACGGTTGCTGGCTCAAACTGCCAACGGGCTGCAGCTACCGATCAGTGCTGACAGTCCGTTGGTTCAGCGCTATCAGAGCCAGCTCACGGATCATCCAGTTCGTCGAATTCCGATCCTGCGCGGGGCGACGCTTGGCGGCTCAGGGGCGGTCAACGGCGGGTACTTCTGCCGCGGGCTGGCGCGGGATTTCGATGGTGCCGCGATACCGGGCTGGTCATGGTCGCAGGTGCTCCCACACTTCCGGGCGATCGAGACCGACCTGGACTTCGACACGCCCGTGCATGGCCGCACGGGTCCCATTCCGGTGCGCCGGACCCGCGATCAGACCGGAGTCACGCAGCGATTCGTCACGGCCGCTCAGCGTGCCGGGTTCGGCTGGATCGCCGATCTCAACGATGTTGGTCCGGATATCGCCGCGGGCGTGGGCGCGGTCCCGCTGAACATCGTTGACGGGGTACGGACCGGGTCGGGGGCCGCATATCTGCTGCCGGCGCTGGGCCGCCCCAACCTGACCCTGCTGGAAGAAACCCGGGCCCAGCAAGTGCGCTTTTCCGCCGCGACCGCGGTGGGCGTCGATGCCGTCGGTCCGAGGGGGCCGATGACTCTGTGGGCGGATCGAATTGTGCTTTGTGCCGGAGCAATTGGATCCGCACACCTGCTGATGCTCTCGGGTATTGGCGACCATGCGATGCTGCGGGCCGCCGGGGTCCCGGTGGTGCAGGCGTTGCCCGTCGGGATGAATTGCAGCGACCATCCTGAATGGGCGTTGCCGACCACATGGACCGTCGCCGCCGGACGGCCGGTGTTGGAGGCGGTACTCAATACCGCCGACGGCATCGAAATTAGGCCATACACAACAGGATTCGCAGCAATGGCGGGCGCAGCTGCTAAGGGGCATCGGGACTGGCCGCACCTCGGAGTGGCGCTGATGCGACCGCGGTCTCGCGCCCGGGTCACCTTGGCATCGCCCGACCCTTCAGTGCCTCCCCGGATCGGACACCACTACGACAGTGAGCCGGCCGATGTCGCGGCTCTGCAGCGGGGGACCGAGTTGGCGCGCGAGTTAGCGGGGTCGGCAGTGGCTGGGGAGCCGGGATGGTCGACATCGCAGCATCTGTGCGGTAGCGCACCGATGGGTGTCGATGCCGACCCGACGGCCGTCGTCGATCCCGAGTGCCGGGTGCGTGGTATCGAAAACCTTTGGGTGGTTGACGGATCCATCCTGCCGCTGATTCCCAGCCGTGGTCCGCACGCAACAATCGTGATGCTGGGTCGCCGGGCGGCGGAATTCATCGGGTAACCCGCGAGTTGATCATCGGCCGCATCGGCTCGCTACCGAGCCGGCGGCGCTCCGGGGCGTGGTGATTGTTGGTGTTCGGCTGACCGGAGTGGCTCACGCCGTGCAGCAGGAGTTCGGTAATCATGGGCGCAAAGTCGCGCGGGGCCGCCCGTCCGGTGTTTATCGACCAGCCCGCGCCGGAGACCAGGCTGTAGAACGCTTCGGTCAGCCACCCGGCCGCCAGGTCGGGCCGGAACTCGCCCTGGCGCTGACCGCGGAGGAACAGCTCCTTGATCTCGCTGTCGATTTCCAGCCAGCCCTGCTTGAGCTCATTGGTGTAGGAATCCTGGCTGTAGGCGTAGAGCAACGTCAGGTACCCGGATACCGATTCGCATGCCGCCACCAGCCTCCGCAGCGCCTCGGTAGCCGATCCCTCTTGCCAGCGAGCGCTTTTCAGTGCTTCGCGCATCTGGCCGAACGCGAGCTGCTCTAGCGCATCGATCAGCGCGGCGCGGCCGGCGAAGTAGCGATGCAATGTCGCACGGCTGACGCCGATTGCCGCGGCGATCTCGTCTTGGGTTGCGTTAGGCCTCCGGCCGAGGAACTCTGCGGCGGCTCGAAGAAGGCGTTCGTGATCCAGTGCCATGAGACGATAGTACATCATCTGAGACAACATTGTTTCAGCGAATGCAATTTTGTCTCAATCTGCTGGGTTCGTGCGGGTGGCGGGCTCCGGGCGCTGGGTGGGCGGCGTGGTCCCCGATCTGCGGCCGTAACTGATCAGCCGATGGGCGTGGTGATCGCATGTGCGATTGCCTGGCCCGCGTTTACCAGGACGAAGGCTTGCAGGAGGCCGGCCACGGTAATCAGGGCTACGTCCGCCGCCAGGGGGTATCCGACGGCGGTGACGAAACCCATCGGGTCGCCGTTGGCGACTTGTTGGATGCCGTCGAGGAAGAGGTTGATGTTATAGGACGGCACGCTGGTGATCGCGGCATTGGCGATGTCGGCAGTGGGCAGCAGGGCTGCGTAGCTGGCGGCACCCACCTCGGTGATGGTGTTGGCAACCTGGCTATTGGCCGCCTGTAGGTCGTCGATGATGGTGTTGATCGAGACCATCGGCGCGGCGGGTCCGGTGGTGGGAGCGGCCTGCGGATTGCCCACCGGTGAACTGGACCCGTTGGTGATCTGCGGTAGATCCAGATGGCTGATGTCGTAGCCGAAGTCGTGAATTCCTTGCTGGGTGCCGGCGGCGAGTGCGTCGGCGATCGTCAGCGGGCTAACCTCGGGCTAGAGCCCGAAGGGGGTAGCGACGTTGGGCGGTGAGGTCGAGTATCCGTAGGCGGGGTCGCCGTAGCCCAGATTGACGATGACCTCGAGGTTGGGCTGGACCAGGTCGGCGAGCGGGTTTCCGAGTACGGGCAGTGCTCGTAGTGGTTCGAGCAGCGGGGAGGTCTTCGGTGCGGATCATGTAGTAGTCGGTCATGGTCGGGCCCACCGTGTTGGTCAGGTGCACGGCCGCATCGATCTGGGCGGGAGTTAGGAATAAGTAGTCGGTGTGCACGTAGTAGGGACCCGCCAGCGCGTTGAGGGTGGATACCAGGTTGAGCGGGTAGCGCGGGAAGTCGGCGACGCCGTCGTACTCGAGGGTGTAGATCCTGGTCGGGTAGAGATTGTCCGGTGTGGCGCCGCTGGCGGTGATCCCCAGACTCGGCAGCGATAGTCCCGGGAACCGGGTGGCTACTCCGCCGTTGGGATTGTTGGGGTCACCCACCAGCGTGAACGAGAGCTGATCTGGCGTGGGCGGGTTGATCGATGCGGCGAGCTTGGTCATCGTCATCGTCAGCGACGAGATGGTGGCGCTCTGGGAGTAGCCGAACACGGTGACGTTGTTGCCGGCGGTGATCTGCTCGCGGATCGCGCTCTCCAGGATGACCACCCCCCGGGCCACCGAGGTGTCAAACGTCAGGTTCTTGACCCCGATCACCGGGTAGAGGCCTTCGGGGGTGAACAACGCCTGCGCGACCGCGCCCCCAACACTGCGGCCGATATAGAGGGAGTTGGCGAGTTGCACGTAGCGCCGCGAGGGCATCGGAATGCCACTGCCGCCCATCACTTCCGCAATCGTTTGTGCGGCAGCAACATTCGTGCCGATGGACCTGGTGTTCGCGCCGGTTGCGCTGAGGCCGGAGGCCCGGGTAAGCCCGGCGCCGGCACTGCCGCCCACAGCGCCTCCGATCGTGCCCAATTGCTGGCTCCAGGGTGCCAACTGAGCGGCCACCGCCGCGGCGCCGCCGTAATAGCCGGCCATGGCCGAGACGTCCTGGGCCCACATCTGCTCGTACCAGGATTCGGCGGCCGCGATCGCCGGTGCGTTCTGGCCGAACAGGTTGGTCATCACCAGCGACGCCAGTTGTGCACGATTGGCCGCGACCGCGACCGGATGCACCGTGGCCGCCAGGGCGGCTTCGAATTCGGCCGCCGCTGCGCGCGCGGCGGCGGCCGCCCCTGCGGCATGTAGGGCCGAGGTGCGCAACCAGCCGACATAGTGGCCGGCCGCCACCGTCATGGCCGCCGACGCCGGACCCTGCCACACCCCGGCTGCTAACCCCGACGTGACCGACCCGAAGGAGCCCGCCGCACCGGATAGCTCGGCAGACAGCCCGTCCCAGGCCGTCGCGGCGGCCAGCATTGGCGCCGATCCCGCGCCACCAAACAACCGAGCCGAATTGATCTCCGGGGGCAACACCGAAAAACTCGCCAACATCAGCACGGCCCTTCCTTGGTCCAGCGGTCAGCACCCCATAGCCCGCCAACCGGCTCAAAACGCAACTCTCATCCGATGCGTCTGAGAAACAACGCATCGGATGAGAGTGCGAACGACCTCGAGTTAGCCCGCAGCTACCCCGCGTTGATCAGGTCCGCGGAACTCGCGGCGCCCTGTATCGTCGGATCCTGGATGCCTGGATCCCCTGAGCTGCTGCAACTTGACAACGCCGCAGCGGCGAGCGTGGCGGCTACCACGGCGCCCAGCGCGCGGAGTGTGAACAGTCGCCTATTTCGCGTAACGTCCATCAGTCATTCCTCCTTTTGTCGGTGCGGCGAATTGGTGTACACCTGCCGGAAAGCTAACTCCGAAACAATGCGACTCGGCGCCGTTATTTAAGATTCCAGCCGCAATTGGAGACCTCGATGTCACGTTTGCAACACCGGCGTCTCGAAATGGACGGGGCTGGTTCATAACGCGCCCTATCATCTGAAACGCTTGCGCCCCGACGTGAGCTGCCGCTATATTTAGATCTGCAGTCGGGGGAATGAATTTTTGGTACACCAAATTTAGTGGCGGTCCCCGCGCCAGGATCGAATCACGCTTTCAAGCGGGAATTCATGCAGCGAAAGCGTGATGAAGACGACCATTGTCATTTCGCTGCTGCTTCGGAAGTCGACTCGATAAGCAACGCGGTACTCGGCGCGAGTGCTGGCCCGCAGCCAGACCGGGAGGGTTGGGCGATGAACTTTTCAGTGTTGCCGCCGGAGGTCAACTCCGCGCTGATATTCACGGGGCCCGGAGCGGAGCCGATGCGCACGGCTGCGACGGCCTGGGGCGGGATGGCCGTGGAACTGGAGTCCGCGGCAGACTCTTTCGCTTCGGTGACCTCGGGGCTGGTCGGTGGCGCGTGGCAGGGAGCATCGTCGGTAGCGATGGGGACCGCTGCGGCTTCCTACCTCGGGTGGCTGAACGCGGCGGCGGCCCATGCCGAACAGGCCGCCGCCCAGGCTGAGGCGTTGGTGGCCGAGTTCGCCGCTGCGCAGTCAGCGATGGTGCAGCCCTTCCTGCTCGCGGCTAACCGTTCCAGCCTGGTGTCGCTGGTGCTGTCGAACCTGTTCGGCCAAAACGCGCCGGCGATCGCGGCCGTCGAAGCCGAGTATGAGCAGATGTGGGCACTGGATGTGTCAACGATGGCGACCTACCATGCCGGTGCTTCGGCGGCGGCAGCATCGCTGACACCGCTGGCACAGCCTCTGCAGAATCTGTCGGACCTGCCGGGCAGGGTGATCGCGGCATTCGGAAATGGTGCGCCCGCAACCACGGTCACCGCTGCGGTCACGGCGCTGCGGCTACCGGCGGACGCCAGCACTGTCAACTTCGGGCTCGCCAATATCGGTAGCGGCAACGTCGGTAACGCGAACAACGGCATCGGCAACCTCGGCAGCGGCAACCTCGGCAACTTCAATCTCGGATCCGGAAATCTCGGCAGCTCCAATGCCGGCTGGGCGAACTTGGGTAGCAACAACATTGGTGGCGCAAACAGTGGCGGCAATAACCTGGGCTGGGGGAACCTGGGCGCTCTCAACACTGGGTTTGCCAACGCGGGTTCCGGCAACTTTGGCTTTGCCAATACCGGAAACAACAACATCGGCATCGGGCTGACCGGCGACAATCAGGTTGGTATCGGCGGGTTGAACTCCGGCGTCGGCAACTTCGGCCTGTTCAACTCGGGCACCGGAAACGTCGGCCTGTTCAATTCAGGTACCGGGAACTTCGGCATCGGAAACTCTGGTGCCTACGGCACCGGACTCTTCAACTCCGGGCAGGCCAACACGGGCTTGCTCAATGCGGGATCGTTCAACACCGGCCTGCTTGACGTCGGCAACGCGAACACCGGCAGTCTCAACACCGGCGCATTCAACATCGGCGACATGAACAACGGCCTGTTCAACACGGGCGAGATGAACAACGGCATCTTCTATCGTGGCGTTGGCCAGGGCAATTTCTACTTCTCCATCACTACGCCCGACTTGACCTTGCCGCCTCTTGAAATCCCCGGAATTACCATCCCCAATCTGAGCCTGCCGCCGATTACTTTGCCCGCGTTGACGATTCCTGCGGCGACTACGCCGGCGAATGTTGTGGTGGGTGGGTTTGATTTGCCGGGGGTGACGTTGTCGGCGTTGACGATTCCTGCGGCGACTACGCCGGCGAATGTTGTGGTGGGTGGGTTTGATTTGCCGGGGGTGACGTTGCCGGCGTTGACGATTCCTGCGGCGACTACGCCGGCGAATGTTGTGGTGGGTGGGTTTGATTTGCCGGGGGTGACGTTGCCGGCGTTGACGATTCCTGCGGCGACTACGCCGGCGGACATTGTGGTGGGTGGGTTCGATCTGCCGGAGTTGGGTATTCCGTCGTTGGCGATTCCGCCTTTGACGTTGGCGGAGGGTACGACGGTGGGTGCGTTTAGTCTGCCGCAGCTGGGTATTCCGTCGTTGACGATACCGTCCTTGACGATACCCGCTGGCACCACGGTCGGCGGCTTTGACCTACCTGCCCTACAGACGCGATCGATCACCGTCGGTGGAATAGACGCGGGCGGATTTAGGACCCCCGCCATCAGCACCGTGTCCAGCATCGGCTACCTGGAGTTGCCGACGGTGACAATTCCTGGAATCAGGGTCAACAACTTTGTTGCCTTCCTTCCCAACAACATAGAATTCCTGCAAACGGGCCAACCCGGAGTGATCTCCCAAATCGGAGGCCTCGAGCACCAGGCATACATCTCTACGGGTGACATCGTCATCCAAGGGTTCAATATCAGCGGCATCGGCTTCTCGCTTCCCCAGATCGACGTTGGAGCCTTCACCTTGCCCGAGTTGACCATCCCGCCCATCGGCATTCCGCCCACGATCGTGGGCGCGTTTACCTTGCCGGAGATTACGACCCCGGTGATCACGACTCCGCCGTTGGTGGTTGATCCGGTTGCGGTGGGTGGGTTTACGTTGCCGGAGATTACGACGCTGGAGTTCACGACTCCGCCGTTGGTGGTTGATCCGGTTGCGGTGGGTGGGTTTACGTTGCCGGAGATTACGACGCTGGAGTTCACGACTCCGCCGTTGGTGGTTGATCCGGTTGCGGTGGGTGGGTTTACGTTGCCGGAGATTACGACGCTGGAGTTCACGACTCCGCCGTTGGTGGTTGATCCGGTTGCGGTGGGTGGGTTTACGTTGCCGGAGATTACGACGCTGGAGTTCACGACTCCGCCGTTGGTGGTTGATCCGGTTGCGGTGGGTGGGTTTACGTTGCCGGAGATTACGACGCTGGAGTTCACGACTCCGCCGTTGGTGGTTGATCCGGTTGCGGTGGGTGGGTTTACGTTGCCGGAGATTACGACGCTGGAGTTCACGACTCCGCCGTTGGTGGTTGATCCGGTTGCGGTGGGTGGGTTTACGTTGCCGGAGATTACGACGCTGGAGTTCACGACTCCGCCGTTGGTGGTTGATCCGGTTGCGGTGGGTGGGTTTACGTTGCCGGAGATTACGACGCTGGAGTTCACGACTCCGCCGTTGGTGGTTGATCCGGTTGCGGTGGCGGGGTTCACGTTGCCCCAGATCAGTACCCCGCAGTTCACCACGGCGCCAATAACCATCCCGCCGATCGGCTTGGGGTCGTTCACCACACCGCCACTCACCATCCCAAGCATCCATCTGCCCGGCACCACCATCGGGGAGTTCGCATTCCCAGCGGGGCCCGGCTACCTGAACTCGAGCGCTACCCCCTCATCGGGCTTCTTCAATTCCGGTGCCGGTGGCAACTCGGGTCTGGGCAACAACGGATCCGGGCTTTCCGGCTGGTTCAACACCAACCCCGTCGGGTTACTGGGGGGCTCGGGGTACCAGAACTACGGGGGACTTTCCTCCGGATTCTCAAATCTGGGCAGCGGGGTGTCGGGCTTCGCCAACACCGGTGTCCGGCCGTTCTCGTTGACGGGCCTGATCTCCGGCTTCGCGAACATCGGGAGCAACCTTTCGGGCTTCTTCGGGAGCAACCTGCCGTGAAACACGGCGGGGTGGTGAATGCCCGGCACCCGCCTCTCCGAGGCCATGGTTTTGATATCGAATGAGGGGGCCGGACTGGGGTAGAAATGAAAGCGGTATTCGACAGACCGCAGATAGCCCCGCGTCGGGGTTTGATATGGGACTGGCGGCGCAATCGGTGCGGCTATTTTGTGGTCGTCGGGGGTAATCTCCGGACGGCGAAAACAGCGGTTCTGAGTGCATTGAATGACGGTCCCTGCGCTGATCCGGGACTGGAAAAGCGGGGGTGTGACGGCGGTCGGCCAGCCTGCGTGGGTAGTGCTGAAAGTACTTCTGGACAGCGGAATATGGGCGTTCTGTCGGCGCTGCAGTACTCGTTGCGGTGACCGGAGACGCCGTTGTCGCATCGGCTGCCGACGGGCGAGCCGGTCCTGTCCGATTCGTCTGAATTACCTGGTCGCGATCGATCGTTGATGCATTTTTCTCATGTGAGCGCTGTCCGTATGTCTTTTGTTGCTCACAAAATTGATCGGCCAAATATGATAATTGAGAAGCGCGATTTATTTGTTCATGGTGGGCGTGCTGCGAGGGGTCGCCTTCAATCGCGGCTGCATGTCGTGGTGGTGGCCATGTTGTACTGCGCGACAATCACCGTTGTTGCGCCGGACTCGGCGCGCGCCGACGGCGGCTTCGAATCCGAAGGCGATCAAAGCCAATACGACCAGTTCTACACTCCGCCAGACCCGCTGCCGCCCGGCGAGCCGGGCGACTTGATCCGCACCGAGCCATCGCGACTGGTGCTGGAACCATCCGGTCAGCTGGGCGCGATCATGGCAACCGGAACTCGCATCATGTACCGAAGCACCGACACCCGGGGAAACCCGATCGCAGTCACCGGCACGTATTTCGAGCCCGATAATCCCTGGTCGGGAAGCGGGCCGCGGCCGCTGCTCAGCTACGCGCCAGGCACCGTCGGGCAGGGGGATCAGTGCGCGCTGTCGCGGGTCTTCAACCAAGGCATCCACTGGTCGCCGTGGCTGGACCTGATGGTCAACTACGAAGAGACGTTCGTCGCGACCATGGTGGCCCGCGGGTTTGCCATCGTGATGACCGACTACGAGGGGCTGGGAACTCCCGGAACGCATACCTATGTCAATCGGCTGGCCGAGGGGCACGCGGTGCTCGACGCCGCGCGCGCCGCGCAGCGACTGCCGGGAACATCGTTGGACCCACATGGCCCCGTTGCCTTCTGGGGGTATTCGCAAGGCGGTGGGGCCGCGGCCTCGGCGGCCGAACTCGTGTCGAGCTACGCGCCCGAACTCGATGTGGTGGGCACGTACGCGGGTGCGCCGCCCGCCGATCTCGTCGAGATGCTGCCCTATATGGATGGCAACGTACTGGTAGGCGCCGCCGGCTACCTGATCAACGGATTCATCTACGCCTACCCGGAACTGGCGGATGCGATTCACGAACGGATGACCCCGCGCGGGGAGGACCTGCTCGCCAAAACGCGTCACCAGTGCGTCCAGGAGACGTCGTTCAAGTTCATGTTCCGCCATCTTCGGGGCTACTTCACCAAGGACTTGGACCAACTGGTCCGTGAGGAGCCGTTCAAGGCGCTGTTCGAAGCCCAGCGACTCGGACGGCACCAGCCACCGGCGCCGGTCCTCATCGTCAACAACCGCTACGACCCGCTGGTGCCCTGGACCCAAGCCAACCAGCTCGGGCGCGATTGGTGTGCGCAGGGTGCGCAGGTCGAGTTCTGGACCAACGAGGAGCCGCCGTTTCTCAACAAGGCCTCGGTCAACCATGCGCTGACTTTCTGGGTGGACGGCGAGCGTGCCCTACAGTGGTTCGCCGACCGATTCAACGGCCTTCCCGCCGCGTCCAACTGTGGCCAGTTCTGAGCAGACGGCTACGGCGGCCGCGCCGGCCCTGGGCAACGGGCGGGTGGCGTTGGGCAGGCGGGGCCCGACCGGTGTGGGGCGTTGCATCGCGCTGCCGTTGGTGAGCGCACCTGGTCGGTCGTCTTGGCAAGATCAATGGTCATTCGGTCCGGTCCGGGCGCTGGCCAAACGGCCGCCCGAGGAGGGTCGCGCTGCGCCGATGATCCAGTTCGTCGGTGACGTCACCTGGGATTTGGCCGAACCGCTGATCTGAGGCATACTGTTCAGGTTGTCTTCAGCCGGGTTCACGCCTGGCCGGGCATCCGACCGGCGTCCACACGGGCGCGTCCGGTCCCATCCTTGGAGTTCGACCAAATTTTGGCGCCTACAAGGCTGCGTGCGGGTGACACGCCCGACCGCGGGGGCCGGTGTACCACGACAGGTAAACAGCGGCGCAGTATCCAGCGCGCGCAGTTCGACCCGGCAGAGACCGGGCCGATCGGCGGGCTGGGGGCACCAGGTCCGAACACGGGCCTCAAGTTTTTAGAGTGAGGTAGGAGAAGCGTGGCGGGACAGAAGATCCGCATCAGGCTCAAGGCCTACGACCACGAGGCTATTGACGCTTCGGCGCGCAAGATCGTCGAGACGGTGGTCCGTACCGGCGCCAGCGTGGTTGGTCCGGTGCCGTTGCCGACCGAGAAGAACGTGTACTGCGTCATTCGCTCACCGCACAAGTACAAGGACTCGCGGGAGCACTTCGAGATGCGTACGCACAAGCGGTTGATCGACATCATCGATCCGACGCCGAAGACGGTTGACGCACTCATGCGCATCGACCTTCCGGCCAGTGTCGACGTCAACATCCAGTAGGAGGTTCTGAGAGCATGGCACGAATGGGCATTCTCGGTACGAAGCTGGGCATGACGCAGGTCTTCGACGAGAACAACAAAGTCGTACCTGTGACGGTGGTCAAGGCGGGGCCGAACGTTGTAACGCGTATCCGCACACCGGAGCGCGACGGGTACAGCGCAGTGCAGCTGGCCTACGGCGAAATCAGTCCGCGCAAGGTCAACAAGCCGGTCACCGGCCAGTACACCGCCGCGGGCGTCAACCCCCGGCGTCACCTGGCTGAGCTGCGGCTCGACGATGCCGAGGCGGTCACCGAGTACGAAGTCGGCCAGGAGCTGACGGCGGAGATCTTCGCCGACGGCAGCTACGTCGATGTCACCGGTACCTCCAAGGGCAAGGGCTTCGCCGGCACCATGAAGCGTCACGGCTTCAGCGGCCAGGGCGCCAGCCACGGTGCCCAGGCGGTGCACCGCCGGCCGGGTTCCATCGGTGGCTGTGCCACTCCCGCGCGCGTCTTCAAGGGCACGCGGATGGCCGGCCGGATGGGTAACGACCGGGTGACCGTGCAGAACCTGTTGGTGCACAAGGTCGATGTCGAGCAAGGTGTGTTGTTGATCAAGGGCGCGGTTCCCGGCCGTACCGGTGGGCTCGTAATGGTCCGCAGCGCGATCAAACGAGGTGAGAAGTAATGGCTGCGCAAAACCAAAGCGCCCAGAAAGACTTGGAAATTCAGGTCAAGACGCCGGACGGCAAGGTCGACGGTTCCGTCGCACTGCCGGCCGAGCTGTTCGATGTTCCGGCGAACATCGCCCTGATGCACCAGGTGGTTACCGCTCAGCGTGCAGCGGCCCGTCAGGGTACGCACTCGACCAAGACACGCGGCGACGTCAGTGGCGGTGGCCGTAAGCCATACCGGCAGAAGGGCACTGGCCGCGCCCGTCAAGGTTCGACGCGGGCCCCGCAGTTCACCGGCGGTGGTGTGGTGCACGGTCCGAAACCGCGCGACTACAGCCAGCGCACCCCCAAGAAGATGATCGCGGCCGCGTTGCGCGGGGCGTTGTCGGACCGGGCGCGCAACGGGCGTATCCACGCCGTCACCGAGTTGGTCGCAGGCCAGACTCCGTCGACCAAGAGCGCCAAGACATTCCTGGCCACCATCACCGATCGCAAGCAGGTGCTGGTGGTCATCGGACGCGATGACCAGACCGGCGTCAAGAGCGTGCGCAACCTGCCCGGTGTGCACATTCTGTCCCCGGACCAGCTCAACACCTACGACGTGCTGCGCGCCGACGACGTGGTCTTCAGTGTTGAGGCGCTCAACGCCTATATCGCCGCCAACACGTCCGAGGAGGTTTCGGCCTAATGGCGACCATCGTTGACCCGCGCGACATCATTCTGGCGCCGGTGATTTCGGAGAAGTCCTACGCGCTGCTCGATGACAACGTGTACACATTCGTGGTGCACCCCGATTCGAACAAGACCCAGATCAAGATCGCTATCGAGAAGATCTTTGCGGTCAAGGTCGCATCGGTGAACACCGCCAACCGGCAGGGTAAGCGCAAGCGCACCCGGACTGGGTACGGCAAGCGCAAGAGCACCAAGCGCGCCATCGTCACCCTGGCGCCGGGCAGCAAGCCGATCGATCTGTTCGGAGCGCCGGCATAGCCGGGCGCGAGACAAGGACCTGATTAGACATGGCAATTCGCAAGTACAAGCCCACGACCCCGGGTCGGCGCGGCGCGAGCGTGTCGGACTTCGCCGAAATCACTCGCTCGACTCCGGAGAAGTCGCTGGTTCGCCCGCTGCACGGTCATGGCGGGCGTAACGCACACGGCCGCATCACCACTCGCCACAAGGGTGGTGGCCACAAGCGTGCCTACCGGGTGATCGACTTCCGTCGTAATGACAAGGACGGGGTCAACGCCAAGGTTGCGCACATCGAGTACGACCCCAACCGCACCGCCCGCATCGCGCTGCTTAATTTTCTCGACGGCGAGAAGCGCTACATCATTGCGCCCAACGGTCTTTCCCAGGGCGACGTCGTCGAGTCGGGTGCCAACGCCGACATCAAGCCCGGCAACAACCTGCCGCTACGCAACATCCCGGCCGGCACCTTGGTGCACGCCGTGGAGTTGCGGCCCGGCGGTGGCGCCAAGCTTGCCCGCTCGGCGGGATCGAGCATCCAGTTGCTCGGTAAGGAAGCCAGCTACGCCTCGCTGCGTATGCCCAGCGGCGAGATCCGTCGGGTCGACGTTCGGTGCCGCGCCACGGTCGGTGAGGTGGGCAACGCCGAGCAGGCAAACATCAACTGGGGTAAGGCCGGTCGTATGCGGTGGAAGGGCAAGCGCCCGTCCGTCCGTGGTGTGGTGATGAACCCGGTCGACCACCCGCACGGCGGTGGTGAGGGTAAGACCTCCGGTGGCCGTCACCCGGTGAGCCCGTGGGGCAAGCCAGAAGGCCGTACCCGCAACCCGAACAAAGCGAGCAACAAGCTTATCGTCCGACGCCGGCGCACCGGCAAGAAGCACGGGCGCTAGGACGTCGAGGAGTAGCGAACAATGCCACGCAGCCTGAAGAAGGGCCCGTTCGTCGACGACCACCTGCTGAAGAAGGTCGACGTGCAGAACGAGAAGAACACCAAGCAGGTCATCAAGACCTGGTCGCGGCGTTCGACCATCATCCCGGACTTCATCGGCCACACCTTCGCGGTGCACGATGGCCGCAAGCATGTCCCGGTGTTCGTCACCGAGTCGATGGTCGGTCACAAGCTCGGTGAATTTGCCCCCACGCGCACGTTCAAGGGACATATCAAGGACGACCGAAAGAGCAAGCGGCGATGACAACAACCACTGAATTCCCGTCGGCGACCGCCAAGGCGCGGTTCGTGCGGGTGTCGCCGAGAAAGGCGCGCCGGGTAATTGACCTGGTGCGTGGCAGGTCGGTTTCAGACGCGCTCGACATCCTGCGTTGGGCGCCGCAGGCCGCCAGCGAGCCGGTCGCCAAGGTGATTGCCAGTGCGGCCGCCAACGCGCAGAACAACAACGGCTTGGACCCGGCGACCTTGGTCGTGGCCACGGTCTACGCCGACGAGGGCCCGACCGCCAAGCGCATCCGCCCGCGGGCGCAGGGACGCGCGTTCCGGATCCGCAAGCGGACCAGCCACATCACCGTGGTGGTGGAGAGCCGGCCGAGCAAGGACCAGCGGTCTTCGAAGTCGTCGCGGGCTCGCCGCGCCGAGGGCAGCAAGGCCGCCGCAACGGCGCCCGCGAAGAAGTCCTCGGCCAGCAAGGCGGCGGCGAAGAAGGCCGCCACCAAGGCACCGGCGACAAAGGCGGCCACCAAAGCCGAGTCCAAGACTTCTGAGACTTCTGAAGCGAAGGGAGGCTCAGACTAGTGGGCCAGAAGATCAACCCGCACGGCTTCCGCTTGGGCATCACCACCGACTGGAAGTCGCGTTGGTATGCCGACAAGCAGTACGCCGACTACGTCAAGGAAGACGTCGCCATCCGTCGGCTGCTGTCCAGCGGCCTTGAGCGCGCCGGAATCGCCGACGTGGAGATCGAGCGCACTCGTGACCGGGTCCGGGTCGACATCCACACCGCGCGTCCGGGCATCGTCATTGGCCGCCGTGGCACCGAGGCCGACCGCATCCGTGCGGATCTGGAGAAGCTGACCGGCAAGCAGGTTCAGCTCAACATCCTCGAAGTCAAAAACCCTGAGTCGCAAGCGCAACTGGTGGCCCAAGGGGTCGCTGAGCAGCTGAGCAACCGGGTGGCGTTCCGCCGGGCGATGCGTAAAGCCATCCAGTCCGCGATGCGTCAGCCCAACGTCAAGGGCATCCGGGTGCAGTGCTCGGGTCGTCTTGGTGGCGCGGAGATGAGCCGGTCGGAGTTCTACCGCGAGGGCCGGGTTCCGCTGCACACGCTGCGCGCGGACATCGACTACGGCCTGTATGAGGCCAAGACTACCTTCGGCCGGATCGGTGTGAAGGTGTGGATCTACAAGGGCGACATCGTCGGCGGCAAGCGCGAATTGGCCGCCGCCGTTCCCGCGGGCGCCGACCGTCCGCGCCGCGAGCGGCCGGCGGGCAGCCGTCCGCGCCGCAGCGGTGCTTCCGGCACCACGGCCACCGGCACCGAAGCCGGACGCGCCGTGGGTAGCGAAGAGCCCGCCGCCGCAGAAAGCGCTACCACCCCCGAAGCGCAGAGCACGGAGAGCTAAATCATGTTGATTCCCCGTAAGGTTAAGCACCGCAAGCAACATCACCCCCGCCAGCGTGGCATCGCCAGTGGCGGGACGTCGGTGAACTTCGGCGACTATGGGATCCAGGCCCTCGAGCACGCCTACGTCACCAACCGGCAGATCGAGTCCGCTCGTATCGCCATCAACCGGCACATCAAGCGTGGCGGCAAGGTGTGGATCAACATCTTCCCGGACCGTCCCCTGACCAAGAAGCCGGCCGAAACCCGGATGGGTTCGGGTAAGGGCTCCCCGGAGTGGTGGGTGGCCAACGTCAAGCCGGGCCGGGTGCTGTTCGAACTCAGCTACCCCAACGAAGCGATCGCACGAGCGGCGCTGACCCGCGCGATCCACAAGCTGCCGATCAAGGCACGCATCATCACCCGAGAGGAGCAGTTCTGATGGCAGTGGGAATTTCCCCTGGCGAACTGCGCGAGCTCACCGAAGAAGAGCTGACCGAGCGTCTGCGCGAATCCAAGGAAGAGCTGTTCAACCTGCGTTTCCAGATGGCGACCGGACAGCTCAACAACAACCGCCGGCTGCGCACGGTGCGTCAGGAAATCGCACGCGTCTACACCGTGTTGCGCGAACGAGAATTGGGTCTGGCGGCTGGACCCGGCGAACCCGATGGTAAGGAATCGTGATGGCAGAGGCGAAGACTGGCGCTAAGGCCACCAAGTCCGCAGCGGCGGGCGCGGTCGATGGCGCTTCCAAGGAAAAGGGTCCCAAGCACACGCTGAGCACTCCTAAGCCGAGCGGTCGTCGCAAGACGCGCATCGGCTACGTCGTGAGCGACAAGATGCAGAAGACCATCGTGGTCGAGCTCGAAGACCGCGTGCGTCACCCGCTCTACGCCAAGATCATTCGCACCACCAAGAAGGTCAAGGTGCACGACGAGCACAGCGCCGCCGGCATCGGCGACCGCGTTTCCCTGATGGAGACGCGTCCGCTGTCGGCCACCAAGCGCTGGCGGCTCGTCGAAATTCTCGAGAAGGCCAAGTAAAGATCGGGCGACAGCCCAGCTTTCGAAGCAGCCGGTCCGGTGGCAAGCGCCACCTGGCCGGCTGCTTCGTCTAGCGGCTTGGGCCGATGAGATTGGCGCGCAGGCCGTGCACGAAGGCGCGCAGTCGCTCCGGCGTCGCGGTCTGCGGTTCACTGAGGCGCAACTGCAGTAGTTCGCGCCCGGTGGCGTACAGGACCCGGGCGGTGTACTCGGGATCATCTAGCTGCGGATTGAGTCGCTGCAGTTCCCCTTGTAGGAACTCACGCACGATCGTCTGAGACTGGGCGAGCCGGGTATGCAGTTGCGGGGGAGCGCCCTGCGGCGGGAACAAGAACAGCCGCCAGGTTGCCGTGTGGGCGTCCACAGCCGCTAGCACACCGTCAAACGCACGCACCAAGGTTTGGTTCTCTTCGCTGGGCTCGCCCAGGTCGCTGATCGCTTCGGCGAACTGTTCGCCTGCCCGGCCGGCTTCACGGTCGATGAGGGCGACGAACAGGCCCGCCGGGCCGCTGAACTGCTGGTAGATCAGCGATCGATTGATCCCGGCCTCCCGCGCGATGCGGATCGGCGTTGCGGCGTGGAAACCGTCGGCGTCGATGATGGCATGGGTCACGTCGAGGATCTGCTCGCGCCGCCCTTGCGCGGTCATTCGCCGCTTCGCCGTGCTCGAGTCGGCCTCGGTCACACTTGACAGCCTAACTAACACCTTGTGAGTATTACTCACAAGGTGTTAGTTATCCAGGAGGTCGTGATGGTCGCCCACTACCCCGAACTCGCGCGGCGGGTGCGCAGCCAACGCGAATTGCAGCCCGACCTCTACGGCGGCTTCGACTTCGACCATCAGCCGGAACGGCTGGCCACCGAGCCCGACGTCGACTCCGCCCTGCCGACCTGGGTCGCTGATCGCGCACCGATCCTGGAAGAGGACCGCGTCCTGGAGCTGATCAGCACTGCCACCATGCTCGGAGACGTCGTCGCCGATCCCTACGCGGCACTGATGTCCACACGCACCGTCACGCAACTGATCGACATGCTCAAGACGGCCTGCCGGAAGGGAATCGAGGCGGTGCCGGACGCGCCCGCCGAGTTGGCGTCGTTCATCGCCGCCATGGAGGTGACCCCGGACTGGATCGACTTCGAGCTGGTACGCGAGGGTGCCCGGGTCGAGCGCATCCCCGCCGCGCTGCTGGCCCCCTTCATTACTAGGGGGGCCTTCATCGCGACCTTCACCAACACCTACGCCGCGCTGCCGATGGCACTGACCGGTGCGCTCTCCGGCAAGCGGGCAGCCCGGCGGGTCAACGAGACAGCCAGTTTTTTCGCCGTCACCACCCTGCCCGGTGCGCTGGACCGTTACGGTCCAGGTTTCGAAGCCGCCGCCATGGTCCGGCTGATGCACTCGATGGTCCGCTACAACGCCCTGAAGAAGTCCGACAAGTGGGGCCGAAAATGGGACGCAGCCATCTACGGCATGCCGGTGCCGCAGGTCGACCAGATGCCGGCCGGCATGATCGGCCAGTACCTGCTGGCTCGCAAGGCGCGACAGCAGGGCCGGACCGAGTTCACCGCCGAGGAACGCGCCGTCGTCGAATTCGCCAGGTATCGCTGCTTTCTACTCGGTCTGCCGGAGGAACAGCTGCCCGCCGAGCCTGCCGACATCATCCACGTCATGCACGCGCGGGCGGCTCAGTTGCGCCACGGATTCGACGACGTCTGCCGCGAACTCGTCAGCGGCACGATGGCGGCCTACCTGCGCCCCAACACCACGCTGTTCGACCGTTGCGCCGACGCGGTCGAGAAGAGCTTCAGCAAGCTCACGTTCGTCCGCACCTTCTGCGGCAATGACCGCGACCTCGCCGCGGCCGTGGGCGTCACACTCGGGCCCGAAGACCTCTTGCGCGTCGCTTTGACCGCGCCCTTCATCATCGGGCGCTTCACAGCAGTGAGCCACGCCAGCCGCATCCCGGTGCTTCGAGACATCACCGACGCGTACGTCATCGGGCTTCTCAAGCTCCGGCTGGCGACCTACGGCAGGCCTGAGTTCACAACCGATGCAGCGCATTACACTCCTGTCCTGCACTGACGGTGGTGGTGGCCCCCACTGAAATCCTTAGCTGATTGCTATCCGGCGCGTGTAATGTCCACGGACGTTCGGGTGGTCCACTACGGCGAAGAGGCTGGGGCAGATGACGGGGTCGAATGGTTTTCAGGGCAAGATCGAGTTGGATATCCGCGACTCGGAAGCGGATTGGGGTCCGTACGCGGCGCCCACAGCGCCCGAGAATGCGCCCAACATCTTGTACCTGGTCTGGGATGACACCGGAATTGCCACCTGGGACTGCTTCGGCGGGCTGGTGCAGATGCCGACCATGTCACGAATCGCCGAACGCGGCGTGCGACTGACCCAGTTCCACACCACCGCGCTGTGCTCGCCGACGCGGGCGTCGCTGCTGACCGGGCGCAACGCGACCACCGTGGGGATGGCGACCATCGAGGAGTTCACCGACGGGTTCCCCAACTGCAGTGGCCGCATCCCCGCCGATACGGCGCTGCTGTCTGAGGTACTGGCCGAACGTGGTTACAACACCTACTGCGTCGGGAAGTGGCATCTGACGCCGATGGAAGAGTCCAGCATGGCGGCGACGCGACGGCATTGGCCGGTCTCGCGCGGCTTCGAGCGGTTTTACGGGTTCATGGGTGGGGAGACCGACCAGTGGTACCCCGACCTGGTGTACGACAACCATCCGGTCAACCCGCCTGCAACCCCCGAGGATGGCTACCACCTGTCGAAGGACCTTGCCGACAAGACGATTCAGTTCATTCGTGACGCCAAGGTGGTAGCGCCTGACAAGCCCTGGTTCAGCTACGTGTGCCCGGGTGCCGGGCACGCGCCCCATCACGTCTTCAAAGAATGGGCCGACAAGTACGCCGGCAAGTTCGACATGGGCTATGAGCGCTACCGCGAGATCGTGCTGGAAAACCAGAAGGCGATGGGCATTGTGCCGCCCGACACCGAGTTGTCGCCGATCAACCCCTATCTCGACGTCAAAGGCCCCTCGGGCGAGTCGTGGCCGATGCAGGACACGGTGCGGCCCTGGGGCTCGCTGAACGAGGAAGAGAAAAAGCTGTTCAGCCGGATGGCCGAGGTGTTCGCCGGTTTCCTGAGCTATACCGACGCGCAGATCGGGCGGATCCTGGACTATCTCGAGGAATCCGGCGAGCTGGACAACACGATCATCGTGGTGATCTCCGACAATGGCGCCAGCGGCGAGGGCGGTCCCAACGGATCGGTGAACGAAGGCAAGTTCTTCAACGGCTACATCGATACCGTCGAAGAGAGCATGAAACTGTTTGACCACCTCGGCGGGCCCCAGACCTACAATCACTATCCGATCGGTTGGGCGATGGCTTTCAACACGCCCTACAAGCTGTTCAAGCGCTACGCCTCGCATGAGGGCGGTATCGCCGACACGGCAATCATTTCCTGGCCCGACGGAATCGCGGCGCACGGTGAAGTTCGGGACCACTACATCAACGTCTGCGATGTCACGCCGACCGTCTACGACCTGTTGGACATGACGCCGCCGGAGGTCGTCAAGGGCATCGCGCAAAAGCCGCTGGACGGTGTGAGTTTCAAAGCGGCCCTTACCGATCCCGCCGCCGATACCGGCAAGAAGACCCAGTTCTACGCCATGCTGGGAACCCGCGGCATCTGGCATGAGGGCTGGTTCGCCAACACCGTGCACGCTGCGGCCCCGGCGGGATGGTCGCATTTCGACGCCGACCGCTGGGAACTGTTCCACATCGCCCAAGACCGCAGCCAGTGCCATGATCTGGCTGCCGAGCACCCCGACAAGCTGGAGGAACTCAAGGCACTGTGGTTCTCCGAGGCCGCCAAGTACAACGGGCTGCCGCTGGGTGATCTGAACATCATGGAGACGATGATGCGGTCGCGACCGTATCTGGTCGGCGAAAGCACGAGCTACATCTACTACCCCCGGCTGTGCTGAGGTCGGCATCGGTGCCGGGGCCGAGATTCGCGGCCGCTCGTTCGCCTTGGTGGCCGAGGTCACCGTCGATACCACCGGCGCCGAGGGCGTGCTGTTCAAGCAGGGTGGGGCGCACGGCGGTCACGTGTTGTTCATCGCCGACGGTCGCCTGCACTACGTCTACAACTTCCTCGGTGAACGCCAGCAGTTGCTGTCCTCGGTGGGGCCGATTCCGCTGGGCCATCACTTGTTCGGGGTGCGCTATGCGCGGACGGGCACGGTGCCCAACAGCCATACGCCGCTGGGCGACCTTACGATGTACTTCGACCACAACGAGGTGGGCTCGCTTGCAGATGTGACGACCCACCCCGGAACGTTTGGACTTGCTGGTGCGGGCATCACCGTCGGCCGCAACGGCGGTTCTGCAGTGTCGAGTCGCTACAAGGCGCCCTTTGCCTTCACGGGCGGAAGCATCGCCCGAGTGACCATTGACCTATCCGGACGACCATATGAAGACGTGGAAAAAGAACTTGCACTTGCCTTTTCAAGGGACTGACCGGCTGGCCCGATCGTTGTCCGCGGCTCTGGGTGTGGTGAGCCTGGTGTGCCTGTCCGGCGTCTTGTCCGCCTGCGCGGAGCGCGGCGGGTCGGGTTCACCCGGCTTGCATCCCGACCCCGCTAGACCAGTACCGGGAGTCGTAGCGACCCAGCCGGAACAAATACCGCCCCACACAATCGGCTGCGCTCCGTCGCTGACCGGGGAGGGCCGGGCCACCACGGCCGCGGCGGCGGACCAGGACGCCCCCAGAGTCACACTCAGCGTGCCCGACGGCTGGACCGCGCGCGGTGGAAGCGGTGACACGGCGCTGAGCCTGACCGGCCCCGATGGGATGGCGGCGACGGTGACCATCACCGCAACCGACGCGCTGCCAGAGCGTGCCTTCCAGGAGTACACCGCACATCTGGGAGGTTCGATGCGCCGGCTCAACTTCGCCGTCGCGGGGGCACCCTTCTGCGGGTACAGCAGCGAGTTGCTGACCGGCACTCTGCAGGGTCCGTCGGGCGCAATCCAGTTCGCTGACCGCATCACCCACATCTGGACCAACACCAAGATGTACCTGGTGGCCGTGCATCTGGAGGGCCCGGCCGCGGTGGCTGGCTTCACTGCGGCGAAATCCGCATTGATGCAAAACTTTGCCGTCCTCATACCCTGAAGTTGTGCTGACCGAATTGGTCGACCTGCCGGGCGGATCGTTTCGCATGGGGTCGACGAGCTTTTACCCGGAGGAAGCGCCGATCCATAGCGTGTCCGTGCACGCATTCGCGATCGAGCGCTACCCGGTAACCAACGCCCAGTTCGCAGAATTCGTGGCGGCGACGGGCTATATGACGGTTGCAGAGCAGCCCCTTGAACCCGCGTTGTATCCGGGGGTAAATCCGGATGACCTACGTCCGGGTGCGATGGTGTTTCGTCCCACCGCGGGACCGGTCGACCTACGTGACTGGCGTCAGTGGTGGGATTGGGCGCCCGGCGCGAGCTGGCGTCATCCGTGGGGGCCGGACAGCGACGTCGACGACCGGGCCGATCACCCGGTGGTGCAGGTGGCCTATCCGGACGCCGCGGCCTACGCGCGGTGGGCGGGGCGTCGGCTACCGACCGAGGCCGAGTGGGAGTACGCGGCCCGCGGTGCCACCACCACCACCTACGCATGGGGCGACGAAGAGAAACCCGCCGGACAACTGATGGCCAACACCTGGCAGGGCAAGTTCCCCTATCGCAACGACGGAGCGCTCGGCTGGTTCGGAACCTCGCCGGTGGGAACCTTTCCGGCCAATGGGTTCGGCCTGTTCGACATGATCGGCAATGTCTGGGAGTGGACCACAACCCCGTTTTCGGCGCATCACCGCATCGATCAGCCGTCCAAGGCGTGCTGCGCGCCGACCGGGCCCGCCGATCCGACCATCAGCCAGACCCTCAAGGGTGGTTCGCACCTGTGCGCGCCCGAGTATTGCCACCGCTACCGGCCGGCGGCCCGTTCGCCGCAGTCCCAGGACACCGCGACCACCCATATCGGATTCCGCTGCGTGGCGGATCGCTAGCCGGCAACCGGACCGGTCGCGAACTGATTTGGAAACGCCGCCGCAAGGCACCCCGGTTGCTACGATCTGTCACCGTGTCTCGTGACGGGGGCTCGGCTGCATCAGTGCCATCTCCGGCGGTAACCGCGGATGGCAGATAACAACGCTGCGCCGGGTGCGGCCGCCGCCCCGGATCCACCGGCGAATGCCCGGCCCGAACCCAAGCACATGTCGCGGCGCAAGCACCTCGTGCTCGACACCACAATCATTGTGGGCGTCATCGTCGTCTACATATTTTCGCTGTTCGGTTACCACTGGCTGGCCAGCACGCCGGGGCCGCTGCCCAAACCCGACGTCGGCACCACCGACGACACGGTGGTCCTGGTCCGCTTCGAGGCGCTGCATATCGTTGCAAATCGCCTCGATGTGAAAGTTCTGGTGATGCCCGACGATTCGATGATCGACCATCGGCTCAACGTGCTCACCGTGGACACCTCGGTGCGCTTCTACCCGGAAAATGAACTGGCGACCTGCAGTACCCGGTGGGCAAGTCACCCGCCCAGGTAGCCACCACCATCGAAGCGCACGGCGACCCCGGTAACTGGCCATTCGACCGGTACACCACCGACACCATCCAAGCCGATGTCCTGGTGGGAACCGGTGAGAACCGTCAGTACAAGGCCACCCGGGTGGAAGTGACCGGATCGCTGGAGGGCTGGGACATCAGCGTCGAGCGGGTAGGGGACGCCAGTCAGACCTCCGACCGCCCCGACAACGTCATCGTGACCTTCCAGCGGGCCAAGGGGCCGCTGGTCTTCGACCTGGGCATCTGCCTGGTCCTGATCACCCTGCCGACGTTGGCCTTGTTCGTCGCGATCCAGATGATCACCCGCCGGAGAAAGTTTCAGCCACCGTTCGGCACCTGGTATGCGGCGATGCTGTTCGCCGTGGTGCCGTTGCGCAACATCCTTCCGGGTTCTCCGCCCGCGGGTGCGTGGATCGACCAAGCCATCGTCATCTGGGTGCTAATTGCGCTGGCCACGGCCATGGTGGTGTACGTTGTCGCCTGGTATCGCGTGTCTGAATGAGCCGCTGCAAAGCCGGCCACAGTGCAAATTTGGCTCTGAGCAGCTCGTCCCCTAAACTCTAGGGGTTGCCTTGGGCAGACCTCGGCCGGTGCGTACAAGTCCCAAAGCTTGTCGGCTGGCCCCGCGTGCCCTTCGGTAACGAAAGACCGCGCATGTCAGGTTTGTGGTGGGCCTTGTCCGTTGAGGCTCGCTTAGGCTCATTTGGGCTGCATTCCTGCTGTGCACACGTCCACCCGAGTCAGGAGATCTAGTGATTCAGCAGGAATCGCGGCTGAAGGTCGCCGACAACACCGGCGCCAAGGAAATCTTGTGCATCCGCGTGCTCGGCGGATCGTCGCGACGCTACGCCGGGATTGGTGACATCATCGTCGCCACCGTCAAAGACGCCATCCCGGGCGGCAACGTCAAGCGCGGCGATGTCGTCAAAGCCGTTGTGGTGCGCACCGTCAAGGAGCGCCGGCGTCCCGACGGCAGCTACATCAAGTTCGACGAGAATGCCGCCGTCATCATCAAGCCGGACAACGACCCGCGCGGTACCCGCATCTTCGGCCCGGTGGGTCGCGAGCTGCGCGAGAAGCGGTTCATGAAGATCATTTCGCTCGCCCCGGAGGTGTTGTAGATGAAGGTCCACAAGGGCGACACCGTGCTGGTTGTTTCCGGCAAAGACAAAGGCGCCAAGGGCAAAGTCCTGCAGGCCTACCCGGAACGCAACCGGGTGTTGGTCGAGGGTGTCAACCGAATCAAGAAGCACACCGCGATTTCGACCAACCAGCGTGGTGCAAAGTCGGGCGGGATCGTTACCCAGGAAGCGCCGATCCACGTGTCCAACGTGATGGTCGTCGACTCCGATGGCAAGCCCACCCGGATCGGCTACCGAGTCGACGAGGAGACCGGCAAGCGGGTCCGTATCTCCAAGCGCAATGGCAAGGACATTCAGGCATGAGCACTACTGATAGCGCAGTGAAGATTCCGCCGCGGCTCAAGGAGCGCTACCGCAGCGAGATCCGCGATGTGCTGCACAAGCAGTTCGGCTACGGCAACGTCATGCAGATCCCGACCGTCACCAAGGTCGTGGTGAACATGGGAGTCGGCGAGGCCGCGCGGGACGCCAAGCTGATCAACGGCGCGGTGAGCGACCTGGCACTGATCACCGGTCAGCGCCCGGAGATCCGCAAGGCCCGCAAGTCCATTGCGCAGTTCAAACTGCGTGAGGGCATGCCCGTGGGCGTGCGGGCGACGCTGCGTGGCGACCGGATGTGGGAGTTCCTCGACCGGCTCACCTCGATCGCGTTGCCGCGTATTCGTGACTTCCGCGGTTTGTCGCCCAAGCAATTCGACGGTGTCGGTAACTACACCTTCGGGCTGGCTGAGCAGTCGGTGTTCCACGAGATCGATGTGGACAAGATCGACCGTGTCCGCGGTATGGACATCAACGTTGTCACCTCGGCGACAACCGACGAGGAAGGACGAGCGCTGTTGCGGGCCCTCGGCTTTCCGTTCAAGGAGAACTGAGCAGATGGCGAAGAAGGCACTGGTCAACAAGGCCGCACGCAAGCCCAAGTTCGCGGTGCGCGGCTACACACGATGCAGCAAGTGCGGCCGCCCCCGTGCGGTGTTTCGCAAGTTCGGACTATGCAGGATCTGCCTGCGCGAGATGGCTCACGCAGGTGAGCTGCCCGGCGTGCAGAAGAGCAGCTGGTAAAAAGACCAACCCCCAGATACAGGTGCGCGGTAGGCCCTGACCGGGAACCGCCGCGAGGAAGGGTACAGACGCTGTCATGACCATGACGGACCCGATCGCAGACTTCTTGACTCGTCTGCGTAACGCCAATTCGGCGTACCACGACGAGGTGAGTTTGCCGCACTCCAAGATCAAGGCCAACATCGCCCAGATCCTCAAGAACGAGGGCTACATCAGCGACTTCCATACCGAAGACGCGCGAGTTGGCAAATCGTTGATCGTTCAACTCAAGTACGGGCCGAGCCGGGAACGCAGCATCGCCGGTTTGCGGCGGGTGTCCAAGCCCGGGCTGCGGGTCTACGCCAAGTCCACCAACCTGCCGCGGGTACTCGGCGGCCTGGGTGTGGCGATCATTTCGACCTCCTCAGGCTTGCTGACCGACCGCCAGGCAGCCAGACAGGGCGTGGGCGGCGAAGTCCTCGCGTACGTGTGGTGAGGGAGTAACCATGTCGCGTATTGGTAAGCAGCCGGTTCCGGTTCCCACCGGAGTCGACGTAATGATCGAGGGACAGAAGGTCTCGGTGAAGGGGCCCAAGGGCGCCCTGGACCTGACGGTCGCCGAGCCGATCACGGTGTCGCGCAACGATGATGGCGCGATCGTGATCTCCCGCCCAAACGACGAGCGGCGCAACCGTTCGTTGCACGGGTTGTCACGCACCCTGGTCTCCAACCTGGTGACCGGCGTGACTGAGGGATACACCACCAAAATGGAGATCCACGGCGTGGGTTACCGCGTGCAGCTCAAGGGCGCCAACCTGGAGTTCGCACTCGGATACAGCCACCCCGTTGTGATCGAGGCGCCCGAAGGCATCACCTTCGCCGTCCAGGCGCCGACGAAATTCACGGTCTCTGGGATTGACAAGCAGAAGGTCGGCCAGATCTCGGCGAACATCCGCCGGTTGCGCCGTCCCGACCCATACAAGGGCAAGGGCGTGCGTTACGAAGGCGAGCAGATCCGCCGCAAGGTCGGAAAGACAGGTAAGTAGTCATGGCGCAAACACAGGCTGACACCGCCGCGCGGAAGCCGGTGGGGCAGAGCGTATCCGCTACCCGCCGGGTTTCCCGGCTGCGCAGGCACGCACGGCTGCGCAACAGGATCGCCGGCACCCAACAACGTCCGCGCCTGGTGGTGCACCGGTCCGCTCGGCACATCCACGTGCAGTTGGTGAACGACGCCAACTGCACCACCGTGGCCGCCGCCTCATCGATCGAAACCGATGTGCGTGGCCTGGATGGAGACAAGAAAGCCCGCAGTGTTCGGGTGGGCCAGTTGATCGCCGAGCGCGCCAAGGCCGCCGGTATCGACACCGTGGTATTCGACCGCGGCGGGTACACCTACGGCGGACGGATCGCGGCGCTGGCCGATGCCGCGCGCGAGAATGGATTGAAGTTCTGATGACTGGGAACCTGAACAACACTGGAAGGACCGCATAATGGCGGAGCAGTCGGCCGGTGGGCAAGGCGCCCCTGAAGGCCGCGACAGCCGCGACTCACGCGAAGGCCGCGGCCGGCGCGACGGTGGCCGCGGTGGCCGCGACAGCGACAAGAGCAACTACTTGGAGCGTGTGGTTGCGATCAACCGCGTCTCCAAGGTGGTCAAGGGTGGTCGGCGATTCAGCTTCACCGCCCTGGTCATCGTCGGTGACGGCAACGGGATGGTCGGTGTCGGCTACGGCAAGGCCAAAGAGGTCCCGGCCGCGATCGCCAAGGGCGTCGAGGAGGCTCGCAAGGGCTTCTTCCGGGTGCCGTTGATCGGCGGCACCATCACCCATCCGGTGCAGGGCGAGGCGGCCGCCGGTGTGGTGCTGCTGCGTCCGGCCAGCCCGGGTACCGGTGTGATCGCCGGTGGCGCTGCGCGCGCCGTGCTGGAATGCGCCGGAGTGCACGACATCCTGGCCAAGTCGTTGGGTAGCGACAACGCGATCAACGTGGTGCACGCCACCGTTGCCGCGCTGAAGATGCTGCAGCGTCCCGAGGAGGTGGCGGCCCGACGCGGACTGCCCATCGAGGACGTTGCCCCGGCCGGAATGCTCAAGGCGCGCCGCGAAAGCGAAGCGCTGGCCGCCGCTGCAGTACGCGAGGCCCAAACTTCGGGGGCACAACCATGAGTGAAGCAACCAATCAGCTCAAGATCACCCAGGTGCGCAGCACCATCGGGGCGCGCTGGAAGCAGCGCGAGAGCCTGCGCACCCTGGGCTTGCGCCGGATCCGCCACACGGTGGTCCGCGACGACAACGCGCAGACCCGCGGGCTGATCGCGGTGGTGCGCCACCTCGTCGAGGTGGAGCCCGCCCAGAATGGCACCGGAGGTAAGGCACAGTGACCATCAAGCTGCACGATCTGCGCCCGGCGCCCGGATCGAAAACCCCGCGGACTCGCGTGGGTCGCGGTGAGGGCTCCAAGGGTAAGACCGCGGGCCGCGGTACCAAGGGCACCAAGGCGCGCAAACAGGTTCCGACGACGTTCGAGGGTGGGCAGATGCCCATCCACATGCGGCTGCCTAAACTCAAGGGTTTCCGTAACCGGTTCCGCACCGAGTACGAGATCGTCAATGTCGGCGACATCGCTCGGCTGTTCCCCGAGGGCGGCACCATCGGTGTCGACGAGCTGGTCGCCAAGGGAGCGGTTCGCAAGAACTCGCTGGTGAAGGTGCTCGGGGACGGCAAGCTGACCGTCAAGGTCGATGTCACCGCGCACAAGTTCAGCGGTAGCGCCCGGGAGCAGATCACCGCCGCCGGCGGATCCGTCACCGAACTGTAGTACCGCGAGCAGACGCTCAATCGCACAACGCCACGGCGATTTGTGCGATTTCGCGTCTGCTCGCGAGCTAGCGCAGCCGCGGAATGACATCAGCGGCGAGGCGCTCCATCTGGTCGTGGTTCTGCCCAACATCGGGGCCCACGGGATTGAGCAACATCGTTTGCGCCCCCGCGGCGATCACCTCAGCCAGACCGCGGGTGACGTCGTCGGGAGTGCCCGCCACCGCCACCGCATCCAGGCCGCCCATCTTTCCGTAGATACTGCGCAAACCCGCCAGCACGCGCTCGCGGGCCCGCTCGGGGTCGTCGTCCACCATCAGATAGACCCGTTTGCCGATGGTGAAGCCGGCGGGATCGCGGCCTTGTTCGGCCAGTTCGTGACGCAGTGTGGTCACCGCCGTGGCGAAGTCGGCCGTCGTCGAGGAGCCCGCGCCCAGGAACGCGTCACCGTGCCGGACCGCCCTGGCCAGGGCCTTGGGCGCGCGCCCGCCGAACCAGATCGGGGGGTGCGGGCGTTGCACCGGCTTGGGCTGGATGGGCAGGTCATCGACATCGCGGAAGCGGCCATGGAACCTCACCCGTGGCTCATCGGACCAGGCCGCCTTCATCAACTGCAGGCCCTCGGTGAAATAGCTGACATGGGTGGCGCGGTCCACCCCTAAAGCCGCGAACTTGCGCGAACCGCCGCCGGCCGCGACGCCGAGGTCGAGGCGGCCGTTGCTGAGACGGTCCACGGCGGTCACCGACGAGGCCAATTGCAGCGGATCGTGCAGGGACGTCACCAACACGGCGACCCCCAGCCGAAGCCGATTGGTGCAGGCAGCGCAGTATGCCAGTAGCTCTAGCGGTGCCAGCAGCGGCGAACTGCCGATGATCTGCTCGAGTACTCACCCGCCCTCGAACCCGAGTTCCTCGGCGCGAGCGAGATAGGCGCGCAGTCCTGCGGCGTCAAAGCCGTCGGTGTCGAGTTGGGGGATCGCTATCGAAAACCTCACCTCGCCACCGTACGACGCGCCCAGGGGCCCGGTACCCGGGCCGATGGGCCACGATGCCGGGGCCTGGCCATCGGTACGCTACAAAATATGTTCGCCTTTCTGCCCTTCCTGCCCAGCTTGTCGAGTGTGGGGGACGACGTGCGCGCACTGGCCGAACGCGTCGACACCGCCCGTCACCACGGGGTACCCAACGGCTGCATCCTGGAATTCAACCTGCGCACCATGCCGGCGGAGAGCAACGGTTTCGACCCGCTTTTGATCATCTCCGGGGGCGGGCGGCCGATGGCGCTGCGTGATGCTGTTGCGGCGCTGCACCGCGGTGCCGAGGACCCTCGGGTCGCTGGCCTGATTGCCCGGGTGCAGCTTCCACCGGCGCCGATCGGGGCGGTTCAGGAACTTCGCGAGGCGATCGCGGCGTTTAGCGCTGTGAAACCGTCGGTGGCCTGGGCCGAAACGTATCCGGGTACGTTGTCCTACTACCTGGCGACGGCGTTTCGGGAGATCTGGATGCAGCCCTCCGGGGAGGCCGGGCTGATCGGCTTTGCCAGCAACGCGATGTTCCTGCGCGATGCGCTCGACAAGGTGGGCATCGAAGCCCAGTTCGTGGCGCGAGGCGAATACAAGTCGGCGGCAGACCTTTTCACTGAAGACGGTTACACCGACGCCAACCGTGAAGCCGTCACAAGGATGCTGGAAAGCCTGCAGGACCAGGTGTGGCAGGCGGTCGCCCAATCGCGCCAGATCGACGCGGGTGTACTTGATGAACTCGCCGACAAGGCTCCGCTGCTGCGGGATGAGGCGCTGTCCTCCGGTCTGATCGATCGGATCGGATTCCGCGACGAGGCCTATGCCAGGATCGCGGAATTGGCTGGCGTGGAGGGTGTTTCGCCGGAATCGATCGACACCGCAGACAAACTGCCGCGAATGCATCTGGCGCGCTATGCCGGCACCGCCAGGCCGCGTCTGGCGCCGCCCGTGCCGTCGATCCCGGGGCGCCGGGGCAAGCCCACGATCGCCGTTGTCAGCGTCGAGGGGCCGATCGTCAACGGCCGGGGTGGCCCACAGGGGTTGCCGTTGGGTCCGTCCAGCGCCGGTGGCGACACCATCGCATCGGCATTGCGTGAGGTGGCGGCCGACGAGGAGGTGTCGGCGATTGTGTTGCGGGTGGACAGTCCCGGCGGCTCGGTCACCGCGTCGGAGACCATCTGGCGCGAGGTGCAGCGGGCCCGCGACCGGGGCAAGCCGGTGGTGGCCTCGATGGGCTCGATCGCGGCCTCCGGCGGCTACTACGTATCGATGGGTGCGGATGCAATCGTCGCGAATCCGGGCACGATCACCGGTTCAATCGGAGTGATCACCGGGAAGCTGGTGGTCCGTGATCTGAAGGATCGGCTGGGTGTTGGGTCAGAGACGTTGCGCACCAACGCCAATGCTGACGCCTGGTCGATAGACGCACCATTTACCGACGAGCAGCGCGCCCGACGTGAGGCCGAGGCAGACATGTTCTACACCGATTTTGTGGAACGCGTAGCCCGGGGCCGCAACCTTCGCACCGAAGACGTGGATGCGGTTGCCCGAGGGCGAGTTTGGACCGGTGCCGATGCCCTGGAACGGGGCTTGATCGACGAGCTCGGCGGCTTTCGCACCGCGGTCCGGCGCGCCAAGGTGCTGGCCGGCCTGGATGAGGACACCGAGGTTCGCCTGGTCGGCTATCCGGGCTCGTCGCTGCTGGATCTGCTGTGGCCGCGCGGGTCGTCTCGGCCGGTGGCGGCTTCGGTGCCCGAAGCCGTGGGCGCGCTGGTTGTCCGCTCGGTGGCCGGCGCCGTCGGGCAGGTCGAGCAGACGTTGACCGGGGCCAACGTGTTGTGGCTGGGGCGGTCGCGGTTCTAGCCGGTCAGGGCGGCGCTGATGAAGATGATTTCGCCGAGCGGGTCGTCGTCCGAGGGGTCGGGAACGGCCATGCCGTTGCGCTCGAAAAGCTCGCTTCGGGCCACGCCCTCGGCGTCCCAGCCCTTGGCGCGCAGATAGTCGACGACGTGATTGCGCGCGCCGGTGTAGACCAGCGACGACATGTCGATGTCCAAACCATGGTCGCGAAACGGACCTGACATCTGCCGCGCCCGGTCGACATCGAAATCCACAATGCCGGGCACGAATTCGGTAGCCACGGTGCTGCCCGGCGCGCTGAGCGCGGTGATGTTGTCGAACAACCGGTCTTGGGCCTCGGGCGGCAAGTAGATCAGCAGGCCTTCGGCCAGCCACGCCGTGGGTGCCGTGGTGTCCAGGCCGGCCGCCCGCAGCGCCGCCGGCCAGTCCCCACGCAGATCGATGGGGATTGCGCGCCGGGTTGCCCTGGGTTCGGCGCCGAGGTCGGCCAGAACATTGGTCTTGAATTCGATCACCTGAGGTTGATCGAGTTCGTAGACCACGGTGTCGGCCGGCCACGGCAACCGGTATGCGCGGGCATCCAGCCCCGACGCGAGGATCACCGCCTGCCGGATCCCGCTCTTGATGGCGTCGCCGAAGTAGCCGTCGAAGTACTTGGTGCGTACCGCCATTCCGTCCACCATCGCCTGGGCCTTTGCCGACGTAACATTCTGCAGGACACTCAGATCGAACTCGCCGTCCATCATCTTGATGAAAAAGTCGACACCGACGGCGCGCACCAGCGGTTCGGCGAACGGATCGTCGATCAAACCACGGGGATCCCTCGATGCCATCGCCCGGCCCGCGGCGACCATGGTGGCGGTGGCGCCGACGCTGGAGGCCAGATCCCATTTGTCATCGTGCGTGCGTGCCATGTCGGTCCTATCTGAGGTTCTACTTGCGGATCCCGGTGACGTAGCTCATCCCGCCGAACAGCGCCATCATCTCATCGTCGGGCGGCTCAAACCCATTGTGTGCGTGCATCTCTTCAAACGTTCGGGCCCGCACCCGCCATCCGTGGTCGGCGAGGTAGTCGATGACGGTGTTGCGGTCGCCATGGTAAATCAGCTCGGCCATGTCCAGATCCAGCCCCATCCGGCGCCAGCGTTCGGAAAGCCGCTGTGCGCGCGGCCCGGAGAAGCCGTTGGGGTCGGGGAAGTGCTCGGTGGCGACCTGGCTTCCCGGCGTGCTGAGCTCGGCGATGTTGTCGAACAGCCGATCCTGGGCCTCGGGCGGCAGATAGACCAGCAGGCCCTCGGCGATCCATGCGGTCGGTTGCCCGGCGTCGAAACCGCGCTGCCGCAGCGCGCTCGGCCAATCCTCGCGCAGGTCGATACCGATCGGCCGATGGTCGGGGCAGGGGAGTGCGCCGAACTCGGCCAGCGTGCGCGTCTTGAACTCGATCACTTGCGGTTGGTCAATTTCGTAGACCGTCATGCCCGATGGCCAGTTCAATCGGTAAGCCCTGGTGTCCATTCCTGACGCCAGGATCACCGCCTGGCGGATACCGCCCGCACAGGCAGTAGTGAAGAAGTCATCGAAATACCTGGTGCGCACCGCGATCTGTTCGTTTAGCGACCGGGGGCTTGACGGCGGATCGTCGACCGCGGTGTCACCATCGATCATGCGAACCAACGGCTGCAGCCCCACCGCACGGACGAGCGGCTCGGCGAGCCGGTCGTCGAGCAGCGCATCGGGTCCCCGGGAGGCCCGTGCCCGCGAAGCCGCGACCATCGTCGCCGTCGCTCCCACGCTGGACGCCGGATCCCAGCTGTCCGCGTCCGTCCGCCAGTTCATGGCGCCGGGTCCGGCCGGGGCGTCGTGTAGAGGGCGCCACTGACGTAGAGCATGTCTACCGAGGGGCCGTCGTCGTCGACCGCCGCCGGTGCAAGTCCGTTTGCCGCGCGCAGTTCAGGCAACGGGGTGCTGGTCAAGAGCCAACCGCGGTCTGAGAGGTAGGGCACCGCCTCGTTGCGGTCGCCGAAATAGACGAGTCCGACCATGTCGACGTCGAAACCATGAGCGCGCCAGCGCGCGGAGACCTCTTGCATGCGCTCTTTGAGCTGTTCCTCCTCGCCCGGATCCACACTGCTCAGGCATTCGGCGGCCAGCCGGCTGCCGGGGGCGCTGAGTTCGGTGACGGTGTCGAGCAGCCGGTCCTGGGCCTCCGGCGGGAGGTATCCCAGTAGACCTTCGGCGCTCCATGCGGTCGGCTGGTTCGGGTCGAAACCGGCGGCGCGCAACGCCGCGGGCCAGTCTTCCCGCAAATCGACGGCCACCACTCGGCGGTCTGCGGTGGGGGCGGCCCCCAGATCGGCCAGGGTGCGGGATTTGAAATCGATCACCTGCGGCAGATCAATCTCGTAGACCACGGTCTGGGGCGGCCATGGCAACCGGTATGCGCGGGCATCCAGTCCCGAGGCGAGGATGACGACCTGCTCGAGGCCCGCCCGCGTCGCATCCAGGAAGAAGTCGTCGAAAAACCTGGTGCGTACCGCCATGTTGTCGGCAACGTCGCCGATGGGGCCAAGCGGGCGTTGGGGGTCGTCATCGAGGTCGGCAACGTTGAATTCGCCGGTCGCCAGCCGGGTCAAGAGGTCCACTCCGACGGCTCGCACCAATGGTTCGGCGTAGGGATCGTTGATCAGCGGGTTCTCGGCACGGGTAGCCATCGCGCGGGCGGCGGCCACCATGGTCGCGGTCACCCCGACACTTGATGCTAAATCCCAGCTGTCGCCGTCATACCTGGTGGAACCGGTGGAGGTCATATGGTGCCCCGTTCGCAGCTAGTGGTTCAGCCCCGTCAATATTTAGATAGTGTAACAAGCTTTCGAGCGGTCGGCGTTGGCGCTGGACCGGGCAAAGATCCGGTGGCTGGCACCGCGCGGTCCTGCCATGACACCGGTCAACCAGGTGGCGCGATCGGATCCACTTTCCTGCCTAAACCGTCCCCGGGCTGCGTTCGCACGCGGCAACCTGGAGGCATGTCTTACACGATGGCCGGCCGGCGGGTATTGATCACGGGTGCATCGTCCGGGGTCGGCGCGGCCCTGGCCAGAATGCTGGCCGCCCGCGGCACGACGGTCGGGTTGATCGCCCGTCGGCGCGACCGGCTCGAGGAGGTCCTGGCCGATTGCCGCAAGACCTCGCCGCAATCGGTGATGTGGGTGGCCGATCTCTGCGACACCGCCGGGGCCGCCCGGCTGGCTCTGCATGCCTGGCAGGCGATGGGCGGCATCGACGTGCTGATCAACAACGCCGCGATCCCGAAACGTCGGGAAGTGAGCCCGTTGCGGCCGACCGAGGTGGAGCAGGTCATGGGGGTCAACTTCTTTGCCCCGATGCGGATGACCCTGGCTTTGTTGCCGCGGATGTTGGCGCGCGGATCGGGCACCATCGTCAACGTGTCCAGCGTCGGCGGTCGCCTCGGCATCATTCATGAATCTGCCTATTGCGCAAGTAAGTTCGCGCTGTGCGGCTGGAGTGAGTCGATCGCGGTCGACCTGGCGGGAAGCGGTGTCTCGGTAAAACTGATCCAGCCTGGTCCCGTCGACACCGAAATCTGGGACCGGCCCGACAATGAGGATCCGCTCTACCGCGGGCCCAAGGTCCCGGCCGACTTGGTGGCCGAGGGCATCATCGCGGCCATCGGCAGTGACCGCTTCGAGCACTACCTGCCCGAGATGATGGCCTTGAAGCACATCGTGGATGCCAAGAATGCCGACCTCGATACGTTTCTGACCGCCGCGGCGGCCATGACCTGGCAATGAAAGCCCTGGTTTACGGCGTAGCCCCCGAGCCATTCGAGATCGATGAGCCGGCGAACCCGTTGGCGTGCAACCTGGCCCGCACCCCGACGGCACTACGCGAGCTGGCCGATCCGCGGCCGCTGCGACCGGATTGGGTGATCACCCGGCCGCGGCTGACGGGCATCTGCGGGTCTGACTCCAAGCAGATCCTGCTCGACTTCGGCGAGCAGGACGCCGACAACGCCTTGGCCGCCTTCTGCTCGTTCCCGCAAGTAATGGGACACGAGGTGGTCGCCGACGTGGTGGAGCTGGGGCCCGAGGCGGGTGGGCTCGAAGTCGGTCAGCGGGTGGTGCTCAACCCGTGGCTGTCGTGCCGGCCACGGGGGATCGAACCACCGTGCCCGGCCTGCCAAAGCGGTGACTACAGCCTGTGCTGGAGCTTCACCGACGGTGGCATCCAGCCGGGCATCCATACCGGGGTGTCGGCGGACGTAACCGGCGGATACGCCTAACTGATGCCCGCCCACGACAGCATGCTGTTTCCGGTTCCAGGGCCAATTAGCGACGAGGCGGCGGTGTTCGCCGATCCGTTCTCGGTGTCCCTGCATGCGATCACCCGCCATCCGCCGCCGCGATCCGGCCGGGTGCTGGTCTACGGCGCGGGATCACTCGGGTTGTGCGCGATCGCGATCCTGCGGGCGCTCTACCCGGACGTGGCGGTGGCCGTGGTGGCAGGGTTTGCCGCCCAGGGCGAGCTGGCCGGCCGCTTTGGCGCCGCCAAAGTCGTGGCTCACGAACCGCGGCTGGCGATCATCGAGGAGTTGGTCGCCTGGGGCGGTGGCCGGCTACGGCAGGCTCTGCTGGGCTTGCCGATGGCGCACCCCGGGGCCGTCGACGTCGTGTACGACACGGTGGGCAAGCCAGAGACGTTCGAGGTAGGAGTGCGGGTCCTCAACTCGCGCGGGACCCTGGTCAAGGCCGGCGTTCACGCGCCGGGGCGGTGGGAGTGGAGTCCGCTGTATTTCAAGGAGATCAGCTGGGTCGGTTCCAACGCGTTCGGCGTCGAGGAGGTCGAGGGGGTGCGCAAGCATGCCATCGCCCACTATTTCGACCTGGTCGCCGACGACCGGCTGGACTTGCGGAGCATGCTCACCCATACCTTCGCACTACCGCAATGGCGCGACGCCTTCCTGGCGATTGCGAACCAAGGCGAAAGCGGAGCGGTGAAGGTGGCCTTCGATCAACGTTGACCGAGGCCTCAGGCGCACGGGCGGGTGGCGCGGTAGTAGACGAGCCGGCCGAGCAGCGGGTGGCGTTGGGCGCCGACCTCGGCGACGTCGAACCCGGCGGTATCCAGCAGGCGTCGAATCCCATCGCCCAGATTGCCCGCGACATGGAGGTTGTGCCTGATGAAGCGCGACGCCAGGCCGTCATGGGTGGACATGTCGCCGCCGACATCGAACAGATGCAGCCGGCCACCGGGCCGCAGCACCCGAAATGCTTCCGCCGCCGCAGCGGATTTAGCGTCTTCATCCAGATGGTGCAGCATCATCGAGGACAGCACCCGGTCGAACTCGCCGTCGGCATAGGGCAGCCGCTGAGCGTAGCCCTGGTCGAAACGAACTCCCTCGACATTGCCCGTCTTGCGTTGCGCGCGCTGCAGCGCGCGCGGGTCGGGATCGGATCCGATCACCTCGGCCCGGGGTTGAGCGCGCTTGGCTTTGATGGCGAGGTTCCCAGTGCCGCAGCCGATTTCCAGGATGCGACCGCAGTCGGCGAGTTCGGCCTGGGTGATCAGCGTCGGATGGATCTTGTTCATGCCCAGCAGGCGGGACAGCAGGTCATACGCGGGAAGCAGCGCATCATGGCCGGCCGCGGGCAGGTAGTCGCGGGATTCGCCGCTGTGGTGGAGACCGAAACGTGGATGATGATTGGTCATACATCCAATTGTGTAGGCCTGATAGGAAACAATATTTGGCAATCTTTGTTGAAACTTGGACTATCTTTGGCGCATGGCCCGGGCCGCACGGCTGATCCAGCACCGCAGTGGGGTACCCATCTGTGGATATCGCACCGACCCGGATATTCCACGGGTGTCGGTGCTGCGGCCCGGGCCTGAGGATCTGGGCGACCGCGCTCGTCACATCCACGACTTCCCTGCGCTGTGGTACGTACCCGCAGCCGGGCTGGTGTACATCGCCGCTGCCGGTCAGGTGCTCGAGCCCACGCAATTCGGGTCCCTCGAGGGTGGGGCTGCGATGTTTTTCGATCCTGCCGCCCTCGGCGGGGACGGAGGGTCGCCCTGGCCGTCGTGGCGGACGCATCCGTTGTTGTTCCCGTTTCTGCACGGACACTCGGGCGGGATCCTGAAGCCGGAGGTGCCCGCGGCCCGACGATCGACGTGGAATGGTGCGATCGCGGCGATCGAAGCGGAGTTGACCACGCGTCAGCAGGGCTACGGCCAGGCTGTTGCGGCGCACCTCACGCTGCTGCTCATCGAACTCGCCCGCCTCGCCCGCGACGTGGTCGGGGACTTGCGCCGCAGCTGCGAACCGCTACTGGCCGAGGTGTTCGAGGTGATCGACCGGCGCCACGCCGAGCCGTTGTCGCTGCGCGACGTGGCGGTCGAGGTCGGCATGACGCCAGGACACCTGACCACGATCGTGCGTCGCCGCACCGGACGCACCGTGCAGGAATGGATTATCGAGCGCCGCATGGCCCAGGCGCGCGAGCTATTGGTCGCCACGGACCTTGCGGTTGGCGAGGTTGCCAGACGGGTGGGGATCTCCGATCCCGGCTATTTCAGCAGACTGTTCAGCAGAGCGCATGGCACCTCACCGCGGCAGTGGCGGGTGCTGGCGCCCCGGCACTGATCCCGCCGGTGCCCCACGGCGGGCTACATCGGATTGGCGCGCAGATACGCGTACACGCCGGCGAAGTTACGGTTCACGTCTTCGGGAATGGGCACCGGGCCGCCGAGAGCTCTGGCGCCCCAGACGATTTGGGCGGTGCGCTCAACCAGTGCCGTGACGTGCAGCACCTTGTCGGGGCGGGGCCCGACGGCCACCAGTCCGTGGTTGGCGATCAACGCGGCGGCGCGGCCCTGCAACGCCGCAACCGCGTTGCGGCCGACCTCGGGTGTTCCGGATGCGGCGTATTCGGCGCAGCGAACGTCTCCGCCGCAGTAGACCGCGAATTCGTCGATGCAGGCCGGAATCGGTTGGTGCGCGATGGCGAACATGGTCGCCCATACCGGGTGGCTGTGGATGACGCTGCCGATGTCGTCGAACGCCTGGTAACACGCCAGGTGCAGGTGCATCTCGGTTGAGGGCGCGCGCCCGGCTTTGGCATGCAGCACCGTGCCGTCGGCGTCGACCTGCACCAGGTCGTCCAGCGTCATGTCCGCATAGTCGACCGAGGAGGGCGTTATCACCAGGTTGCCGTCCGCGCACCGCGCGGATATGTTGCCGGCCGTTCCTTCCACCAGGCCGCGGCGCAGCATGTCCTTGGCCGCCGCCAGCACCGCGACCTGGGCGTTGTCAACGAATTTCACCGGGCCAGCACCTCCGGGTTGAGGATATGGGTGGGTCTGGTTCCGGACAGCAATGCTTGCAGACCGTCGGCGACCATCTGCGCCTGTCGCGCCTCGGTGTTCCAGGTGGCCCCGCCGATATGGGGAGTCAGCACGACATTGGGCGTGCTGGCCAGTGGGTGATCGGTCGGCAGCCATTCGCCGACGAAATGGTCCAGGCCGGCGGCGGCGACCTTGCCGGCGCGCAGCGCCTGCACCAGAGCGTCGGTGTCGTGCAATTGGGCCCGCGCCGTATTGAGGAAGACGGCGCCGTCGCGCATCGATGCGAATTGTTGCGCGCCGATCATGCCGACGGTGTCGTCGGTGACCGGCGCATGCAGGGAGACGATGTCGGACTCGGCCAGCAGCTCCTCCAGACCGTGTCGCGCGTCCGCGCAGTACGGATCGTGCGCGATGACCCGCAGGCCCAGGCCGGTCAGCCGCCACGCGGTGGCACGGCCTACCGACCCCAGGCCCACCAGCCCGGCGGTGCGCCCGGCGATTTCCCAGCCGCGGAATCGCTGATAGGGGATGGTTCCGTCACGAAAGATATTGCCGGATCTGACGTCTGCGTCCGCGGTCAGCAGGTGGCGGGTGCTGGCCAGCAGCAGTGCCACCGTCATCTCGGCGACCGCATCGGCGTTGCGGGCCGGCGTGTTGAGCACCGGGATGCCGGCCGCGGTGGCCCCGGCGATGTCGACGTTGTTTGGATCCCCGCGGGTGGAGAAGATGGCGCGCAAACCCAGCTGCAACACCGCTCCGCTGACCGAATCAGCTTCCACCACAACAATGTCGACAGACTCGCTGGTGATCCGCTCGGCCAGTTGCTCGGCGCTGTAGATGCGCAGCGGGCCCCCTTCGAGCTCGCTTATCCATGGGTCATAGACGACGTCCACCAGTTGCCGGAGTTTGTCCAAGCCGGAACCGCGAAGCGGGGCCGTCACCAGTGCGCGCGGTCGAGACCTCACGGGTGTCCATGCTGGCGTACCGTGGCGCCCGCGTCACGTGAAGACGCCACAACGGGCATCGACATCGGCACCACCGCGGTCAAAGCGGTGGTTGCCGACGCCGATGGCAACGTGACCGCTCGGCTGCGGATTCCACACCAGTTGCGGGTTGGTGCGCCCGACCAACTCGAGCACGACGCCGACCAGGCGTGGCGGCGGGGCCCGCTGACGGCGCTGGAGCGGCTGGCCGGGCCCGACATACGGGCGGTGGCCGTGTCGGCGATGGTGCCGTCGATGACCGCGGTCGATTCCGGCGGCGTCCCCATCACGCCCGGACTGCTCTACGGCGACAGCAGGGGCTGGGTACCCGGGGCAGCCAACCAGCGCGCCCAACCGCTGCCGTCGGTGGGCGAAGCCGCGCAGTTTCTGCGTTGGACCGCCGCACAAGCACCGGAGGCGGCGGGATACTGGCCCGCGGCGGCGGTGGCCAACTACGCGATGTCGGGCGAACCGGTGATCGACTTCGCCACCGCGATTACCAGCCTTCCCCTGTTCGACGGGACGGGCTGGAATCCCCAGGCGTGTGCGGACTGTGGTGCCAGCGCCGATCGGATGCCGCGGGTCGAGACGTTCGGCACCGCGGTCGGCCAGGTACACGGCACCGATGCGGTGCTGGGGGCCGGCGGCATCGATGCGGTGTGCGAGCAGATCGTGGCCGGAGCCGACCACCACGGCGATGTACTGGTGCTCTGCGGCACCACCCTGATCGTGTGGACGACCATCTCCTGGTCCCGTCAGGTGCCGGGCCTGTGGACCATTCCCCACAGCGCCCCCGGGAAAAGTCAGATCGGCGGCGCCAGCAACGCCGGGGGCCTGTTCTTGAGTTGGGTCGACCGCGTTATCGGCCCCGCCGATCGCGACGGCGAGCAGGACCGGGTCGATCCGCGGCGGGTGCCGATCTGGTTGCCCTACATACGTGGTGAGCGCACACCGTTCCACGATCCCGATCGGCGGGCGAGACTCGAGGGGCTCGACCTCACGCAAGGCGCCGCGGCAGCGCGGCGGGCGGCCTACGAGGCGTCGGGCTTCGTCGTCCGGCATCTGGTCGAGCCCAGTGGAGCGCCGGTGTTGCGCATCGTGGCATCCGGTGGCGGTACGTGTGTGCAGCCCTGGATGCAGGCCATCGCCGATGTCACCGGGCGGCCGGTACACGTCTCGGCCGTGGCCGAGGGGGCCGCGCTGGGGGCGGCCTTCCTCGCGCGGATGGCGGCCGGTCTGGAATCGTCAATCGCCGACGCCGATCGCTGGGCCCGCACCGATCGCATCGTGGAACCGCGCCCCGACTGGGTGGGCCCCACCAAGGACCGCTATCGCCGATTTCTCGAGCTCAGTGGATCACCACTGGCCTGAGTCGGCCCGTTAAAGCCAGTGCCCGCCCAGGTGGTTGGTGACGGTGCGGGGGTGGCCCCGGGGTCGGGGCGAGTCGCGCCGCGGGTGGGCCAGCCGGATGGGTATGCGGGTAGCGCAATTCCCACGGCGTCGTTCTACGCTTATGCCATGACAGACCACGACCACACCGCAGCCCGTCGCGAAATCGCAGATGCCCTGCTCGCCGCACTCGAACGTCGGCATGAGGTTGCCGACGCCATCGTGGAAGCCGAGAACAAGGCCGCTGCGGTCGAGGCGATTGTGACACTGCTGGGTACGTCCCACCTGGCCGCCGAGGCGGTGATGAGCATGTCCTTCGAGCAACTCACCCAGGACGCGCGCAAGAAGATCATCGCCGAGCTCGACGACCTCAACAAGCAACTGAGCTTCACGTTGACCGAACGTCCGGCCAGTTCCGGTGAGAGCTTGGAGCTGCGCCCCTTCTCCGCCGCCGAGGACCGCGACATCTTTGCCGCGCGGACCGAGGAAATGGGCGCGGCGGGCGACGGATCCGGGGGGCCGGCCGGCACTATCGACGATGAGATCAAGGCGGCGTTGGCTCGCGTCGATGATGAAGAAGCTGCCTGGTTTGTCGCCATCGATGCCGGGGAGAAGGTCGGCATGGTGTTAGGCGAGCTGGTCCACGGTGAGGTCGACGTCCGCATCTGGATCCACCCCGAGCACCGCAAGAAGGGCTACGGCACCGCGGCGCTGCGCAAGTCGCGGTCCGAGATGGCATGGGCATTTCCGGCGGTGCCGATGGTCGTGCGCGCACCCGCTGCCAACCCGGCCTGATCCGGGGCGGGCCCACGGCACCCGGCGGGGTGCGGGGGAGCGCCGGCAGTGCGGTCTAGCCGGCCTCCCCGAACGTGGCGGTGACGGCGACGATGCTGCGCAGTTGCGACGTATCGGCGTCCGGGAAAACGCGGCCGTAGTCGGTAAACAGGTCCTGGCGGGGCCGCGCGGCCACGTGCCAGCCGTGTTCGGTCAGGTAGTCGACGACATTGCTGCGCTCGCCCTTGTAGAACAGTCCCGACAGGTCGATGTCGCATCCCAATCTGACCCAGCGCTGGTTGAACTGCTGGGCGCGTTCGGCCATGGTTGAGCCAGGGTCGGGATGGTATTCGGTGGCCAGCCGGCTCCCGGGGGCACTCAGCCCGGAGATGGCATCGAACAGCCGGTCCTGTGCGTCGGGCGGCAGGTACATCAGCAATCCCTCGGCGCTCCATGCGGTGGGTTGCGTCGTGTCGAATCCGTTGTGGCGCAAGGCTGCCGGCCAGTCGTCGCGCAAATCGACCCGGACGGTTCGCCGCGTTGCGGTGGGGACGGCGCCCAACGCCGACATGGTGGTGTCTTTGAACTCGATGACATCGGGCTGATCGACTTCGTAGACCACGCTGCCGCTGGGCCAGGGCAAGCGGTAGGCGCGCGTCCAGTCCGGCGGCCAGAATCACCGACTGGCGCACCCCGCGGCGGGCCGCATCGAGGAAGAAGTCGTCGAAGAACCGGGTGCGTACGGCGATCGAATCGGCCACCAGCTGGCGATCGCGCTGGGCCTGTTCGTCGTGGTCGATCTCGCCCTCGGCCAGGCGGGTGAAGAAGTCCAGGCCGACTGCCCGCACCAACGGTGCCGCGAACGGGTCGTCGATGATGGGATTGGCCTCGGCGCTGGCCAGCGCGCGGGCGGCCGCGACCATGGTGGCGGTGGCCCCGACGCTGGATGCCAGATCCCAGCTGTCTTGATCGGTGCGTGTCATGTGCGTAGTCCCTCCCTTACGGCGCAGGTGTGGCGTCTTTTACCGCGCTGAGGTACAGCACCTCGCCGAACGGCGCGTCATCGCCGTTGAGCGGCTGCAAACCGTGTTGAGTGAACAGCTCGGAGTTACTGGCGCTGGTGACCTGCCAGCCCTGGGCCGCCAGATAGGTCCCCGCGTCGGTGCGGTCGTCGAAATACACCAGAGCCGCCATGTCGAGATCGAAACCATGCCGATTCCATCGCTCGTTCTGGCGCTGCATCCGTCGCCGCAGTTCTTCCTGTTTGACGTCGTTGACGTCCGGGAGGCCCTCGGTGGCAAACCGGCTGCCCGCAGCGCTTTGGGCGGCGATCTGATCGAGCAGTCGGTCCTGCGCCTCGGCGGGTAGGTAACCCAGCAGGCCCTCGGCGATCCACGCGGTGCGCTCGGTGGGGTCGAACCCGGCCTGGCGCAGGGCCGCCGGCCAGTCCTCACGGAGGTCGACCGCCACCGCGCGCCGATCTGCCGTCGGCTGGGCCCCCAACTCGGACAGGGTCGCGATCTTGAAGTCGATCACCTGTGGCTGATCGACTTCGAACAACGTGGTGCCCGCCGGCCAGGGCAGCCGGTACGCGCGCGAGTCCAGGCCGGAAGCCAAGATGACGGCCTGACGAATGCCCGACGCGGTGGCGTCGAGAAAGAAGTCGTCGAAGAACCGGGTGCGGATCGCCATCGCGGCGCCGAAGTGGCGCATGCCGATTGCCGTTTCCTCGTCGAGTTCGGCGGCATCCAACTCGCCGGTGGCCATCCGGGTGAAGAAGTCGACACCGACCGCGCGCACCAGCGGCTCGGCGAAGCGGTCGGTGGCTACCGCACCGGCCCCCTCGGGGTCCCTGGCTGCCACCGCCCGTGCCGCCGCGACCATGGTGGCCGTCAGCCCGACGCTCGAGGCCAGATCCCAGGTGTCACCGTCGAAACGTGCGCTGCTCATCTTCGTCTGCACCGCCCCTCGCTTGATACTTAGCCAATGTAATTACCATTCGAGACTGTACGCTTCATTGTGCGGTTCTGCGCCGCCGCGGCCACCCTGGAAAGACCTGCCCGCACCAGCTGTTAGTCTCGTACACGGTTTGACGCGCGACGCCGTACGTCCTGGCCTGCGGGTGTGGGCGCGTAAACGCACGATTTAGCAAATGCCGGCCAGACCAAGCCCGGTTGGCATTACGGGACCAAGAGTTCGGCCGCGCAGGAGGAAGAGTGCTTTCGGCTTTCATCTCATCGCTGCGTACAGTCGACTTGAGACGGAAGATCCTTTTCATGCTGGGCATCGTCGTTCTGTACCGCCTCGGTGCAGCGCTTCCGTCGCCCGGCGTTGATTTCCCCAACGTCCAGCAGTGCATCAAGGAAGCCAGCAGTGGCGAAGCCGGACAGATCTACTCGCTGATCAATCTGTTCTCCGGCGGCGCGCTGCTCAAGCTCACCGTGTTCGCGGTCGGGGTGATGCCCTACATCACCGCCAGCATTATCGTGCAGCTGCTGACGGTCGTCATTCCCCGGTTCGAAGAGCTGCGCAAAGAAGGCCAGTCGGGCCAGGCGAAGATGACGCAGTACACGCGTTATCTGGCGATCGCGCTGGCGGTCTTGCAGGCGACCAGCATCGTGGCGCTGGCTGCCAACGGAGGCTTGCTGCAGGGCTGCTCGCTCGAGATCATCGCCGACCAGAGCATCTTCACCCTCGTGGTCATCGTGATGGTGATGACCGCCGGCGCCGCCCTGGTGATGTGGATGGGTGAGCTGATCACCGAACGTGGCATCGGCAACGGCATGTCGCTGTTGATCTTCGTCGGCATCGCGGCCCGCATCCCCGCCGAGGGAAACCAGATCATGGAGAGCCGTGGCGGGGTCATCTTCGCTGCGGTCTGCGCGGCCACGCTGATCATCATCGTCGGGGTGGTCTTCGTCGAACAGGGTCAGCGCCGGATCCCGGTTCAATACGCCAAGCGCATGGTGGGCCGCCGGATGTACGGCGGAACGTCGACCTACCTGCCGCTCAAGGTCAACCAGGCCGGCGTCATCCCGGTGATCTTCGCCTCGTCATTGATCTACATCCCGCATCTGATCACCCAGCTGGTCCGCAGCGGCAGCGGCGGTGTCGGACACAGCTGGTGGGACAAGTTTGTCGGTACCTACCTGTCGGACCCGAGCAACCTCGGTTACATCGCGATCTACTTCGGGCTGATCATCTTTTTCACGTACTTCTACGTGTCGATTACCTTCAATCCCGACGAGCGTGCCGACGAGATGAAGAAGTTCGGCGGCTTCATCCCCGGTATTCGCCCGGGGCGCCCGACCGCCGACTATCTGCGCTATGTGCTGAGCCGGATCACCTTGCCGGGGTCGATTTACCTTGGTGTGATCGCGGTTCTGCCCAACTTATTCCTCCAGATCGGTAACAGCGGGGGAGTCCAGAACCTACCCTTCGGGGGTACCGCGGTCCTGATCATGATCGGTGTCGGTTTGGATACGGTCAAACAAATCGAGAGTCAGCTCATGCAGCGCAACTACGAAGGGTTCCTCAAGTGAGAGTCGTTTTACTGGGGCCGCCTGGGGCGGGCAAGGGTACGCAGGCTCAGAAGCTGGCCGAGAAGCTTGGGATTCCGCAAATCTCCACCGGCGAGCTGTTCCGGAAAAACATCCAGGACGGCACCAAACTCGGCGTCGAGGCCAAACGGTATCTGGACGCCGGTGACCTGGTGCCCTCCGACCTGACCAACCAGCTCGTCGACGATCGGCTGGATCAGCCGGACACGGCTGCCGGTTTCATCCTGGACGGGTACCCCCGCTCGGTCGAGCAGGCCAAGGCCCTGCACGAAATGCTGCGGCGCCGCGACACCGACATCGACGCGGTGCTCGAGTTCCGGGTATCGCAGGACGAGTTGTTGCAGCGGCTGAAGGGCCGTGGCCGCGCTGATGACACCGACGAGGTCATCCTCAACCGGATGAAGGTCTACCGCGACGAGACCGCGCCGCTGCTGGAGTTCTACGACACCGAGGTGAAAACCGTCGACGCCATCGGCACCCTGGATGAGGTTTTCGCTCGCGCCCTGCAAGCACTGGGGAAGTAGTCATGTGGGCCCTGGCCCGGCTGCGGGGTCGCAGAGTGGTGCCACAGCGCACCGCCGGTGAGTTGGATGCAATGGCTGCGGCGGGCGCCGTCGTGGCTGCCGCGCACCAGGCCGTCCGCTCGGCCGCGGTGGCCGGTGTATCTACCCTGCAGCTGGACGAGATTGCGGAATCGGTTATCCGGGAGGCTGGCGCCACGCCCTCATTCCTGGGTTATCACGGCTATCCGGCCTCGATCTGCGCTTCGGTCAACGATCGTGTGGTGCACGGCATCCCGTCGGCGACCGAGATCCTCGGGCCGGGCGACCTGGTGTCGATCGACTGCGGCGCGGTGCTGGACGGTTGGCACGGCGACGCGGCGATAACCTTTGGGATCGGCACGCTCATTCCCGTCGACGAAGCGCTATCGGAGGCGACCAGGGAGTCGCTGGAGGCCGGAATTGCGGCGATGGTGATCGGCAACCGGTTGACCGACGTCGCGCATGCCATCGAGACGGAAACCCGCGCCGCCGAGGCCCGTTACCAGCGTTCCTTCGGAATCGTCGACGGATACGGCGGTCATGGCATCGGCCGTGAGATGCACATGGATCCGTTTCTGCCTAACGAGGGCGCCCCGGGGCGGGGGCCGACGTTGGTCGCCGGTTCGGTGCTGGCCATCGAACCCATGTTGACTCTGGGCACCCGCAAGACGGTGGTGCTCGATGACCAATGGACGGTCATCACCGCCGACGGGTCACGTGCTGCACACTGGGAACACACGGTGGCGGTCACCGAGAACGGGCCACGCATCCTGACCCTCGGCTAGCCGGCTGAACCAAACACCTACTCGGCTCGTGTCAGAAGCGGGAGGTGATCGAGTGGCTCGCGTTGCTGGCGGTGGAGCGGCTGAAGCCGCCTTGATGCAGGCGCTCTACGACGAGCATGCGGCGGTGTTGTGGCGCTACGCAATGCGCCTGACCAGCGATGCCAGCTATGCCGACGACATCGTCCAGGAGACGCTATTGCGCGTCTGGCAGCATCCGGAAGTCATCGACGAGCGCGGGAGGTCTGCACGCGCATGGCTGTTTACGGTGGCCCGCAACATGATCATCGATGACCGGCGCAGCGCGCGGTACCGCTACGTTGTCAGCTCCACCGACGCGGACGGTGCGCCGGAGCAATCCACGCCCGACGAAGTGGGTGCCGCGCTGGACCGGCTGCTGATCGCCGACGCGCTGGCACAGCTCTCCGGCGAGCATCGCGCGGTCATCGAGCGGTCCTACTACCGCGGCTGGACCACCGCACAGATCGCGAAGGACCTGGAGATCGCCGAAGGAACGGTGAAGTCGCGCCTACACTATGCCGTGCGGGCATTGCGGCTCACTCTGCAGGAATTTGGAGTTACACGATGACGGCCGTGCTCATAGCGGGGTTTTTCGGGGGATCCATGCGCACAGCTGTTGGCTTGGAATGCTTGAGGGTGACCGGAAATGGATGACATCAGGACGCCAGTCACAGGACTGGGCGCGCCCACCGAGGGGGAGCACCCCTACTTGATGTGGGACGCTGCCTACGTGCTGGGGTCGCTATCGGCGGCCGACCGCCGCGAATTCGAGGCGCACCTGGCCGGCTGCGCGTCGTGCCGCGCGGCCGTGGCCGAACTCTGTGGTGTGCCGGCGCTGCTGTCGCAGCTGGGCGCCGACGAGGTGGCGGCTATCGGTGAGCCCGGTGTGGCGGCGGGGACCACATCGGGCTCACCGCAGATGTCGTCGCAGCTGCTGCCGACGTTGCTGGCGACGGTGCGGTGGCGCCGCCGCCGTACCCGGTTGGCGATCTGGGTGGCATCATCTGCGGCCGCGGTGTTTTTGGGGATCGGTGTGCTGGTTGGTGTGGTAGGCCATTCTGCTTCTGCGCCGGTTCAAACCGCGTCCGCCCAGCCGATGGCTCAGGTCGGGACGCACCTGCTGGAGTCGACGGTTTCGGTCGACGGGATGCACTGGGGGACGTTCATCAATCTGCGATGCGTCTGCCTGGCGCCGCCGGATGCCCACCATGACACGCTGGCCATGGTCGTGGTCGGACGTGACGGCAGCCAAACCCGGCTGGCGACCTGGGTCGCCGAGCCGGGGCACACCGCCACCCCCGCCGGCAGCATCTCGATGCCGGTCGACCAGATCGCGGCCGTGCAGGTGGTCTCCGCCGATAGCGGCGAGGTTCTGCTGCAGCGTTCGCTCTGAGGCCGGCGACCCGCGCCCGACGGCGGTGCTCGCGCCAATATCGCAAGCGATAACCGGACCCGGGGGATTGTGCGGTAAGAAAGGGTGTGGCCCCGGACAACAAACGTGACCCGATCGCCGCGGCGCGGGCCAACTGGGAAGCCGGCGGTTGGGGTGACGTGGCGCAGGGCATGGTTGCGGTGACGTCGGTCATGCGCGCGCATCAGATTCTGCTGGCCCGAGTCGAGGCCGCGCTGCGCCCCTATGACCTGAGTTTCTCCCGCTACGAACTGCTCCGGCTATTGGCGTTCAGCCGCACCGGCGCATTGCCGATCACCAAGGCCTCCGACCGGTTGCAGGTCCACGTCACCAGCGTTACTCACGCGATCCGCCGGCTGGAATCCGATGGGCTGGTGCGGCGGGTTCCCCATCCCACCGACGGCCGGACCACCCTGGTGCAGATCACCGATCTGGGGCGCTCCACCGTCGAGGATGCGACCGTCACGCTCAATGAGCACGTGTTCGCCAACATCGGGATGTCCACCGGGGAGTCGGAGGCACTGGTGTCGTCGATCGAAACGTTGCGGCGCAGTGCCGGCGATTTCTGAGAAGAACACAGAGAGGCAGGACGATGGATCCACTAACTGCTCACCAGCGTGCCCAGGACGCGTTCGGGAGTGTCCTTGCCAATGTCAGCGCGGATCAGCTTGGGGCCGCGACGCCGTGCTCGGAATGGACGGTCAGCGATCTGATCGAGCACGTGATCGGCGGCAACGAGCATGTCGGGATATGGTCGGGCGGCGCCGATAGGCCCGCCGCCCGGCCCGACGACATGGTTGCGGCGCACCGGGCCACCGCCGCCGCCCAACAGGTCTTCGCCGCACCAAACGGGATGGCGACGGTGTTCAAGCTGCCGTTCGGTGAGATCCCCGGACAGGTCTTCATCGGGATGCGCACCAGCGATGTGCTGACCCATGCCTGGGACCTGGCGGTGGCAACCGGTCAGGCCAGCGATCTTGATCCCGACTTGGCCACCCAGCAGCTCGCCGCGGTGCGCGCGTTCGTCGGACCCCAGTTCCGTGGGCCGGGCAAGCCCTTTGGGGAGGAGCAGCCCTGCTCGGCGGAGCTGTCACCGGCCGATCAGCTGGCGGCATTCCTGGGCCGAAAGGTGCAGTGACGCCGCGGTGAACTAGCTGCCGCGCAGCATCTCGATCACCGCGCTGAAGTCCTGGTCGGCGTGGTCGGCGGCGAACTTGGCGTAGATCTCGGCGGCGTGGCTGCCCAGCGGTGCCGCCGAACCGGTCGAGGTCACCGCGTCCATGGCCAGACCGAGGTCCTTGTTCATCAGCGCGGTGGCAAATCCCGGCTTGAAGTCGTTGTTGGCCGGCGATGTCGGCACCGGGCCGGGGACTGGGCAGTTGGTGTGCACGGCCCAGCAATTTCCGGTCGCGCCGGTGATGACGTCGAACAGCGACTGCGCATCCAGCCCGAGGTTCTCGGCCAGGACGAACGCCTCACCGATGGCGATCTGCTGCACTGCCAGCACCATGTTGTTGCATACCTTGGCGGCCTGTCCCGCGCCGGCCGCGCCGCAGTGAATGATCTTGCCCGCCATCGGCTCCAGGACCGGCTGCGCCTGCGCCAGCGCGCTCTGGTCGCCACCGACCATGAACGCCAGTGTTCCGGCCACCGCGCCTTTGACCCCACCGGAGACCGGTGCATCGAGTTGAGCCATGCCGTGCGATTCGGCCAGGGCGTGTACCTCGCGCGCATCGTTGAACGAAATCGTTGAGCTGTCGATGAACAGCGCACCCGATCGGGCCGCGGGCAGCACCTCGGCGTAGCAGCGCTTGACCACCGCGCCATTGGGCAGCATGGTGATGATCACGTCGGCCCCGGCCACCGCCTCGGCGGCGCTGTCAAACATCGTCGCGCCCTTGGCGGCCGCGGCGGATGCGGCCGCGGGCACCGGGTCGAACCCGCGTACGGTGTGGCCGGCGCCGATGAGATTTGCCGACATCGGCGCACCCATGTGGCCGAGCCCCAAGAACGCGATCTGGCAGGACTTGGTCATGAGGCCCCTTTCCTATGCGCTAGCGCGAAACCGTGCGGCCTCGGCCCGGCCGACGACCACCCGCATGATCTCGTTGGTCCCCTCCAGGATCCGGTGCACGCGCAGATCACGGACGATCTTCTCCAGACCGTACTCGCGCAAGTAGCCGTAGCCGCCGTGCAGTTGCAGAGCCTTGTCGGCGACGTCGAAGCAGGTGTCGGTGACAAAACGCTTCGCCATCGCGCACAGCTCGACCTTGTCCGCGTCGTCCTCGTCGAGTGCGTTTGCCGCCCGCCACAACAGCATTCGCGACGCCTCCAGGCCGGTGGCCATATCGGCCAGGGTGAACCGGACGGTGGGCTCGTCGAGCAGGCTGGAGCCGAACGCCTGGCGCTCGCGCACGTAGGCACCCGCCTTGGCGAAGGCGGACTGGGCGCCACCGAGCGAACACGCCGCGATGTTGAGCCGGCCACCGTTGAGGCCGTTCATCGCGATGCCGAATCCGGCGCCCGTTCCGTCAACGCCGCCCAGCATCGCGTCGGCGGGTACCCGAACTCCTTCGAGCACCACCTGCGCGGTGGGCTGTGCGTGCCAGCCCATCTTCTCTTCGAGCGCCCCGAAACTCAGCCCCGGCGTGCCCTTATCGACAATGAACGCCGAGATGCCGCGCGGCCCCTCGGCTCCGGTGCGCGCCATCACCACGTAGACGTCCGAGGCGCCCGCACCGGAGATGAACTGCTTGACGCCGTCGAGCACATAGTCCGACCCCGGGTCCGAACCCTGCCGCACCGCCCGGGCGCTCAACGCGCTGGCGTCGGAGCCGGCACCCGGCTCGGTCAGGCAGTAGCTGGCGATGGCGTCCATCGTGGCCAGCCGCGGAATCCAGTCCTTGCGTTGCTCGTCGGTGCCGAAGCTGTCGATCATCCAGGCGCACATGTTGTGGATGGACAGAAACGCGGCGGTGACCGGGTCGGCGATGGCCAGCTGTTCGAAGATGCGCACCCCGTCGAGCCGGCGCAGCCCGCTACCGCCCACGTCTTCTCGGCAGTAGATCGCCGCCATTCCTAGTTCGGCGGCTTCGCGCAGCACGTCAACCGGGAAGTGCTTGGTGCCATCCCATTCCAGCGCGTAGGGGGCCAGCCGCTTATCGGCGAAGGCGGCGGCGGTCTGGGTGATCACCCGCTCGTCGTCGTTGAGGGTAAACATGGCGGCTACTTCATCGTGGGGATGACGAACTCGGCGCCATCTTTGATGCCCGACGGCCACCGGGAGGTGACGGTCTTGACCTTGGTGTAGAACTGGATCGACGTCGGGCCGTGTTGGTTGAGGTCGCCGAATCCGGAACGCTTCCAACCGCCGAAGGTGTGGTAGGCGACCGGAACCGGGATCGGGACGTTGACCCCGACCATGCCCACCTGCACCCGGGACACGAAGTCGCGCGCGGTGTCGCCGTCGCGGGTGAAGACCGCCACGCCGTTGCCGTACTCATGCTCGGAGGGCAACCGCAGCGCCTCTTCGTAGTCGTGGGCGCGGACCATGCACAGCACCGGTCCGAAGATCTCGTCGGTGTAGATGGACATGTCGGTGGTGACGTGGTCGAACAGGGTCGGCCCGATGAAGTAGCCGCCTTCCAGGTTCGCGTCGCCGAAGGACAGATCGTCACTGGCCCGCTCGCGGCCGTCGACGACCAATTCGGTGCCGGAGGCGACGCCCTGGCCGATGTAGTCGCGCACCCGCGTGAGGGCGGCTTCGGTGACCAATGGGCCGTAGTCGGCTTTCGGGTCCAGGCTGTGCCCGACTCGCAGGTTGTTGATGCGTTCAACCAGCTTGGCGCGCAGCCGATCCGCGGTTTGCTCGCCCACCGGCACCGCGACGCTGATCGCCATGCAGCGTTCGCCCGCACTGCCGTATCCGGCGCCGATCAGCGCGTCGACGGCTTGGTCGAGGTCGGCGTCGGGCATCACGATCATGTGGTTCTTGGCGCCGCCGAAGCACTGCGAACGCTTGCCGGTGGCCGCCGCCCCGGAGTAGATGTACTGGGCAATGTCGGAGCTGCCGACGAAGCCGACCGCCTTGATCTCGGGGTGATTGAGGATGGCGTCGACGGCCTCCTTGTCGCCGTGGACGACCTGGAAGACGCCGGGGGGTAGGCCGGCCTCGACGAACAGTTCGGCCAGTCGCAACGGAACCGACGGGTCGCGCTCACTGGGCTTGAGCACAAAGGCGTTTCCGCATGCCAGGGCGGGGCCGGCCTTCCACAGCGGGATCATCGCGGGGAAGTTGAACGGGGTGATGCCGGCGACCACGCCGAGCGGCTGCCGCAGCGAGTAGACGTCAATGCCCGGGCCGGCGCCCTCCGTGTACTCGCCCTTGAGCAGGTGGGGGATGCCGAGACAGAACTCGATCACCTCGATGCCCCGCTGGATGTCACCGCGGGCGTCGGGCACTGTCTTGCCGTGCTCGCGTGATAGCAGCTCGGCCAACTCGTCGGTGTTCTGGTTGACCAACTCGATGAAGCGCATCAACACCCGCGCCCGCCGCTGAGGATTCCAGGCGGCCCAACCTATTTGCGCTTCGGCGGCGCCTGCGACCGCGGCGTCGATGTCGGCCTGCGCGGCCATCGGTACCGTCGCCTGGACCTGGCCGGTATTGGGGTCGAGGACATCGGCGGTGCGGGTGGATTGCCCGGGGGTGTGGCGTCCATCGATGAAATGCGGAATTTGTGTGGTCATAGCGTGTTCCATAACGGTCGTGTGCGGCGGGGAGACCCGATACTTGGACATCCTAGTAAATATCGTCGGTGGTACGCAACGGACTCTTGACGAACATGGCCCCAATCATCGTGGCAAGCGTGCCGATGCTGGTCCCGAAGGTGTGGTGCCGACGCGGTAGCGGGCCGGTCGGCCCGGCGCTATGCGCTCGGATCGGGGGCATCTTGGCCGGCCGGTTCGGGCAAGGTCTTGGTCGAGAGCAGGGCGCCGGCGGCCACGGCGGCTACGGTGAGGATCGCTATCGCGACCACGATGGTGGTGTGAAAGCCGGCCAGAAAAGCGGTGTGCGCCTCAATACGGATCTGGGACGCCAGCGCCGGCGCGGTGGTCGCGTCGGCGAGATCATTGGCGGTTCGGATGGACTCCTGAGCGGTTGCCAACTGCGAGTCGGTCAGCCCCGAAATTGGGTCGAAAGCTGCGGTATAGGTGGCCGTGAGGACGGAGCCCAGCACCGCAATGCCCAGCCCACCCCCGAGGTCGTAGGCGACTTCTTCGACACCGGCGGCTTGGCCGACGTAATCCTCGGAGACCGCGGAGATGATCGCGTCGTTTGCCGAAACCAGCACCACATCGAGGGCGAACCCGACCACCGCCAGCGAACCCACGAACACCAGAAGCTGCCCATTGTGGCCCAGGGTCAGCAGCGGGAGCAGTGCGCTTGCGGTAAGGCCGAGGCCGGCGCCGATCGCGACACGGGTGCCGCAGCGACCCACGATCAGATGCGCGGACAGAGAACCGACGACCGTCGCGGCCGCCATCGGCGTGAGCAGGAGCGCGGCCTTGATCGGCGTGAAGCCGAGAAAATTCTGCAGATACTGCGCGAACACCAGGTCTAGGCCGACGATGGAAAACACCGCCAGTAGCACGGCCAGGACCGCAATGGTAAACGGCGCTCGGGTGAACAAGTGCACGTTGAGCAGCGGTTCGATCCCGCGGCGCTGCCTGCTGATCTGGCGGCGGATGAACCACCACAACCCGACGCCGGCGATGACGACGTAACCAACTGCCGCAGGATCGATCCCGTGGTGAGTCGCCTGCTTGATCGCCAGCACCGACGTGAGCACTGCGACGATCGACAGGCTGACGCTGAGACCGTCCAACACCAGCCGGGCCTGCGAGCGTGACTCCGGGACAAGCCGCCACACCAGCAGCAGAACCAGCAGCGCGAGGGGGACGTTGATCAGGAATATCGCGCCCCACCAGAAGTACTCGACCAGCAACCCGCCCATCAACGGGCCGATCGCCGCCCCCACCGCCGACACCGCAGACCAGATCCCCACCGCGCGCATCCGTTCGGCGCGGTCCGGGAACGCGACCCGCAACAGCGATACCGTGGCGGGAAGGATCATCGCCGCGCCCACTGCCATCACCGAACGGGCCAGGATCAGCATCAACGGTGTAGCCGCGAAGGCCGCCGGAATCGAGACCAGCGCGAAGATCACCAGACCAGTCATCAGCAGGCGCTTGCGGCCAAACCGGTCTGAAGCGGCTCCCGCCATCAGCATCAATGAAGCCATGATCAGCGGGTAGATGTCGACGATCCACAGGAATTCGGTGGGTGAGGGACTCAGCTCCTCGGCGATTCTTGGTGCGGCGACGTGCAGCACGGTGACATCCACCACAACCAAGAACAGGGCGGCGCACACGGTGAACAGCACCGCACCGGGACGCCTGACTACCGGCCTGCCCTCAGTCTCATTCACCTGCGGGCTCGCCGTCATCGACGCCGTCCCAGGCGATCTGTGTGGTTGGCATGCCTGGAAGGCTAGCGATAGCCACCCGGGCATTCGGCGCGGCCATGCTGTCGGTACCGCCGGCCACGGCGACAATTGGGCTCGGGCGGGGCGGTTCGCACGCGGAGGCTGGCCGGGGGTTGGCTAGGGCGTGTCTGCTTAATGTGAATGGTGTTTTGGCTGATGCTGTTTGGGTGATGCGGACGCATGCGATTTCTGATGATTTGTGGTCGCTGATCGTGGCGGTGTTGCCTGCGGGGCGGCGGCGTGGCCGGCCGTGGAACGATCATCGACGTACTCTGGAGGGCATTATCTGGCGTTACCGTACGGGATCTCCGTGGTGTGACCTGCCCGAGCACTTCGGTCCCTGGCAATCGGTGGCCGAGAGGCATCTACGCTGGTCGGTCGATGGCATCTACGCGCGGATCTTCGCGGCGATCGCCTCTGACCTCGACGCCGAGGACGCCGACCTGGGCGCACTGTTGTCGGTCGATTCGACCAGTGTGCGCGCCCACCGACACGCAGCCGGAGCGCGCCCCGGGCGCCGCACAGGGGGATCTGTCGAATTACAAGAAATATCTCCATGAGCCCGATGACCACGCCATTGGGCATTCCCGCGGCGGGCTGACTACCAAGATCCACGCCTTGACCGACCAGCTGTGCAGTCCGGTCACCCTGGCACTGTCGGCCGGTCAAGCCAGTGATAATCCGATGCTTTGGCCACTGCTGGCCGCCCGGTGCAGCAACTCATACGCCCCGTATCGCCTGCTGGCGGACAAGGCGAACTCCCATGACTCGACGCGGGCACAGCTGCGCCGGCTCAAGATCGCCCATACCATCCCCGAGCGCAGCGACCAGATCACCCGCCGCAAAGCCAAAGGCCGCAACAGAGGACGGCCTCCGGGGTTCTCAGGCCGAATCTACAAGCACCGCAACACCGTCGAGCGAAGCTTCAACCGGCTCAAACACTGGCGCGCGGTCGCCACCCGCTACGACAAATACGCCCTGACCTACCTCGGCGGTGCCACCCTGGCCGCCATCATCACCTACCACCGCGTCCGCAATTAGCAGACAGGACCTAGGTACCCCGCAGGCCGTCGATGAACCTCTGGGTCTCTTCCCAGGTGGGCAGGACCCCCGAAGCGCGCACTTCATCGAGGCTGCCGGCCGCCGCATCGCGTTCAGACAGGCTGGGAGGGGCGCCGTCGACCAGGGGCCAGTCGATCGCCAGTTCGGGGTCGGTCGCGCAGATCGTGTGCTCGCGCTGCGGGTTGTACTCGGCCGAACACATGTACATCACCGTTGATTTGTCTTGCAGCGCAAGGAAACCGTGCGCAAGTCCTTCGGAGATGTAAATCGATCGGTGGCGATCGTCGAGCAGTACCGAGTCCCACTGGCCGAATGTCGGTGAACCCAAACGGATGTCAACGACGACATCGAACACCGCGCCGGATACGCAGGTGACGTACTTGGCCTGGCTGGGGGGCAGCTCGGCGAAGTGCAGACCCCGCAGCACGCCGGCTGACGACACCGAGTAGTTGGCTTGGCGGACGTCGAAGCGATGACCGCAGAAGGCGGTGAACCCGCTGTCGGTGAGCCATTCGAAAAACATGCCGCGGGAATCACCGTGGATGGTCGGGGTGATCTCCCACGCGCCTGGAACCTTGAGTTCGCGTGCCTGCATGTCACTGACCGCGTTCTTGGTAGCGGGCTTCTGCGGCGTCTTTCAATTGACGCCACCATGATTCGTTGGCCCGGTACCAGTCGATGGTGGTGCGCAAGCCTTCCTCGAAGTCGGTGTGCTTGGGCGCCCACGCCAACTCGTTGTAGAGCAAAGATGGGTCGATGGCATAGCGCAGATCGTGGCCGACGCGGTCGACGACGTGATCGAAGTCGTCGGGGTCGCGATCCATCATCCGCAGCAGCGTGCGCAGCACGCTCAGGTTGTCGCGCTCGCCTTCGGAGCTGATCAGATAGGTCTTGCCGATCTGCCCCTTCTCCAGGATCCGCCGCACCGCGTTGTTGTGGTCGTCGACGTGGATCCAGTCCCGGACATTGGCGCCGGTGCCATACAGCTTGGGGCGCCGCCCGGTCAGCACGTTGGTGATCTGCCGAGGAATGAACTTCTCGATGTGCTGATACGGGCCGTAGTTGTTGGAGCAGTTGGAGATGGTGGCCGCCACGCCATAGGACCGAACCCAGGCCCGGACCAACATGTCCGCGCCGGCCTTGGTTGCCGAATACGGACTAGACGGGTTGTACGGGGTCGCCTCGGTGAATCGCGCGGGGTCGTGCAGTTCGAGGTCCCCGTACACCTCGTCGGTGGAGATGTGGTGCAGCCGTACGCCGTGCCGCCGCACCGCCTCCAGGATGGTGAAGGTCCCGAGCACGTTGGTGTGCACGAATGGTTCCGGGTTGTCCAGCGCATTGTCGACGTGGGATTCGGCGGCGAAATGCACCACCGCGTCGGACTCGGCCACCAGCTGGGAAACCAGCTCGGCATCGGTGATGTCGCCCTCGACCAGCCTGATGGCGTCTTCGAGATCGGCCAACGATTCGCGCCGGCCGGCATAGGTCAGGGAGTCGAGCACGGTCACCGCGTCGTCGGGGTACTCGCGCACGCTGCTGTGCACAAAGTTCGCGCCGATGAAGCCCGCTCCACCGGTGACTAGCAGTCGCATGGTCAAACCCTAACGGGTGAGCCCGAGCGCCCCTGACAGTTCGGTCAGCGCCGCCATCGGATTGTCCTCCCGGGACGGGCGCAGCACCTGAATCGCCACATGGTCGGCGCCGGCTTCGAGGTGTTCGCCGAGCCGCCGGGCGATCTGATCAGGGGTGCCGTAGGCCACCAGGGCGTCGATCAATCTGTCGCTACCGGGCTTGCGCACGTCGTCTTTGGTGAAGCCCAGCTTCAGCCAGTTGTTCACGTAGTTGCTCAGTCCCAGGTAGTTGCTCAGTCCCAGTTAGAAATCGATGAACTTGCGGCCCACCGCGCGGGCTTGCGCCGCGTCGGTGGTGAGCACGACTTTGTGTTCGGGCGCCAGGAACACGGTGTTGCCGACCAACTGGCGGGCGGTGCCGGTGTGCTCGGGCGTGGTCAGATACGGGTGGGCGCCGGCGCTACGCTGCGCGGCCAGGCGCAACATTCTGGGGCCCAGCGCCGCCAATACCCGCCTGCTGTCCGGCACCATCGCCTTGTCCAGGTCGTCGAGATAGGCCACCAGCGCGTCATAGGGTTTCTGATACTCCTGGGTGTGCTCGGGATGGCCTACCCCGACACCCAGCAGAAACCGGCCCGGGTGGGCGCTCTCGATCCGCTGATACGATGCCGCCACCTCATCGGCCGGCGCCGACCAGATATTGACGATCCCGGTCGCCAGCTGCAGTGATGTGGTCTGCTCCAAGGCGGGCTCGACCCAAGCCAGATCGGCGTCCGGTGATGCGCCGATCCAGGCCGCGCCGTAGCCGAGTGATTCGATCTGCCCGACGAGTTCGGGGGTGATGGAGCGGCTACCCAGCCATACGCCGAACCGGCCCAGCTCGGGTTTGAGTGAAACTGCGTTGTTCATCTGGTTCCCCCGTGCCTGCTTGAAGCTCAGGCGCCGGTCAGCCCGAGCGGCCCGGCCAACTCGGCGAGCGCTGGTACCAGGTTCTCACTTTTGGTCAGGACTTGTACGGGGACGTGGTCGGCGCCGGCTTGCAGGTGTTCGTTGAGGCGCGCCGCGATGGCCGCGGGAGTGCCGTAGGCGACCACGGCGTCAACCAGGCGGTCACTGCCCGGGCGGGCGATGTCGCGCTCGCTGAAGCCCAGCCGCTTCCAGCTGTTGAGGTAGTTCGCCAGGTTGAGATAGATGTCGAGGGCCTTGCGCCCGACCGCACGCGCCCGTTGCGCGTCGGTGGTCAGCACCACTTTGTGTTCGGGAGCCAGAAACGCCGACGGGCCGATGAGTTCGCGGGCCGCGGCGGTGTGCTCCGGTGTGGTCAGGTAGGGGTGCGCGCCGGCGCTGCGTCGCGCCGCGAGCCGCAGCACCCGCGGGCCCAGCGCCGCCACCACCCGTCGGTTGGCCGGCACCCCGTAGTCGTCGAGCCTGTTGAGGTACTCGATGAGGGCGTCCACCGCGTTGCCGGTGCTGTGGTACTCGGTGATCGCTTCCGGGTGGCCCACGCCGATTCCCAGCAGGAAACGGCCGGGGTAGGCGGCCTCGATGCGATGAAACGACTCGGCTACCGGCTTGGCGGGTGCCGACCAGATGTTGACGATGCCGGTGGCTACCTGCAGCGTGGTGGTGGCCGCCAGGATCGGTTCCACCCAGGCCAGTTCCGCCGGCGGTGACCCGCCGACCCAGACCGCTCCGTAGCCCAGCGCTTCGATGTCTCTGGCCTGGGCCGGGGTGACACCGCGGCCGAAGGATCCGAACCGGCAGAGGTTGGGCTTACCGGCGGCTGGGCTCGCGGAAGATCTGGTGTCAGAGTCGGTCTCAGGGTCGGGCATGGTAGGTCCAACCGGCTGGGTCGGGGCGGCTATTCCGGCCCGGCTTTGTGGCGTTCGTGATGCATCAAGTCAAGATGCCTGCGAAACCTGGTTCATGCATCAGGTAAGGAATGCCCGCGAAATCGGGGTCAGGTGGTGGTCTTGCTTTTGATGCGGATGCCGGCTTTGAGGGCGGGTAGAGCGGCGGGTATGGCGGCGAGGTAGAGCTGTTCGGTCTTGTCTTTGGCGAGTCTGAGCAGGGCGGCTTGCAGGTCGGCGATCTGGTGGGCGATCGCGGCGGGGTTGAGGCTGTTGCGGTAGGTGAGCAGCTCTGTTTGTTGGGCCGCTGAGAGGACTCCGGCGGCCAGCAGCCGGTCCAGGGGGGTCTGGGGCTTGTCGTAGAGCCGGCGGCGGTGACCGTCGCGGCTGCAGCCGTAGCTGATGGGTTTGATGGTGGGGGTCAGGTAGTTGAGCCGGTCGTTGACCAGGTGCCACAGCCGGTTGAGCACGGCGCGTTCTTCGTCGGTGTCGTAGCGGTAGTAGAACCCGTAGCGACGCACGAGGTGGTTGTTTTTGGACTCGATGGTGGCCTGGTCGTTCTTCTTGTAGGGTCGTGAGCGGGTGAAGAAGATCTCCATGTCCGCGGCCCACTTGATGACCGCCTTATTGAGGAATTCGGTGCCGTTGTCGAAGTCCAAACCCGTTACCTTATAGGGGATTTTAGTAATTCCGGTTTTGAGGGCGCCCAGGATGTGGGGGTGGGCGTTGTTGCGCACCGTGCGGGTGAACACCCAGCCGATGTGCATGTCGGTGAGGTTGACCGTGCGGGCGAACTCACCTTTCAGTGTCGGGCCGCAGTGCGCCACGGTGTCGCCTTCGAAGAACCCCGGAGATTCTTCGGCCTCATCGCCTGCTTTGCAGATGGTGATCGAGGACCGCAGCAGCGGGAGGGTTTCGTCGTCGACACACCCGAGATCTGGTCGCGGGCCTTGGCGCCGCGCAGGTAGCGGTCGATCGTGGCGCTGCTCATCGCCAACAGCTCGGCACGCACCGCCGGGCCGTAACGGTCACGGCCGTCCACCAGTTCGCCGTGGCGTTCTAGAGCATCCAACTGAAGTGCCATGGAAGCGGCCAGATACCGGCCGCACTGCCCGCCTGAGGCCGCCCACACCTTCTGCAACACCTTGAGCGCATCCTAGGAGTACTTCGGATTGCGTTGCCGGCGAGTCCGTTTGGCGACCTGCCGACCCGCTCCCGGCGGCGCGGCCGCCGCCCTCAACCGCCGCCGGGCGTTGTCACGCGACCAGCCGGTGACCGCCACCACCTGATCCAGAATCTGCCCCTTGTCCGCCTTCGGCGCCCCCACATACCCCCTGGCGAACTTCGCGGTGATCTCGGCCCGAGACGACATCGACAGCCCACTTCCCATGCCTGCCGAGGATCGACCGTTTCGCGGGCATTTTTACGTGATGCACCGAGGGCGCTTCACGGGCATTTTCGTGATGCTTGCCGGCGTTTTGCGCCGAGCGCGGCAGTGCGGGTATCGTGGGACGACGGTGCGACGTCTCGTGCCGACTCCTGGCGTGCCCAGTCCCGAAATTTCTCGGATCGTTTCGCGGAATTTCCACCACCGGCTCACGTTTTGCGGTCAGGACGGGTCCTGCGCCAAACCAGGTGCACGAACAAGAAGTGAGGATCGCCGGAAAGTAATGGCCAAGAAGGACGGTGCCATAGAGGTCGAGGGTCGCGTGGTCGAGCCCCTGCCTAATGCCATGTTTCGCATTGAGCTGGAGAACGGCCACAAGGTGCTCGCCCACATCAGCGGCAAGATGCGGCAGCACTACATCCGTATCCTGCCCGAGGATCGCGTGGTGGTGGAGTTGTCTCCCTACGACCTGTCCAGGGGCCGCATCGTGTACCGGTACAAATAGCCAAACCACCCAGAGAACAGGACCGAGACTGCCGTGAAGGTGAACCCGAGCGTCAAGCCGATCTGTGACAAGTGCAGGGTGATCCGTCGGCATGGGCGGGTCATGGTGATCTGCTCCGATCCGCGCCACAAGCAGCGGCAGGGGTAGACCAGGGCTAGCAGCAGCTAGCTAGCGCGAAGCGCAGACAACTGAATGCAGACCTCCCAGCACCAATGAGCGGCTGGCATCAATAGTGATGGGCCAGCTCATCCGCGCCCGGACGGAGGCCGGGCCCCGCAAACCTTGCGGGAACGGACTGGGATAAGACCTCCGCTGAGAAAAAGAGGAAACGCCACCTATGGCTCGACTAGTCGGCGTCGATCTACCGCGCGACAAGCGGATGGAGATCGCCCTGACCTACATCTACGGCGTCGGCTGTACCCGGTCGAACGAGATCTTGGCAGCTACGGGCATTGACCGTAACCTGCGCACTCGCGATCTCACTGACGACCAGCTGACGCACCTGCGTGACTACATCGAAGCGAACTTGAAGATCGAGGGTGACCTGCGCCGCGAGGTGCAGGCCGATATTCGTCGCAAGATCGAGATCGGCTGCTACCAGGGCCTGCGGCACCGCCGTGGTTTGCCGGTACGTGGCCAGCGCACCAAGACCAACGCGCGGACCCGCAAGGGCCCCAAGCGCACCATCGCAGGCAAGAAGAAGGCCAGGTAACCGATGCCACCGAAGAAAGCCAGCGGCACGGGCCCCAAGAAGGGCCAGAAGACCCGCCGCCGGGAAAAGAAGAACGTCCCGCACGGTGCCGCGCACATCAAGAGCACGTTCAACAACACGATCGTGACGATCACCGACCCGCAGGGCAACGTCATCGCCTGGGCGTCGTCGGGTCACGTCGGCTTCAAGGGATCCCGCAAGTCGACACCGTTCGCAGCGCAGCTGGCCGCCGAGAACGCTGCGCGCAAGGCCCAGGAGCACGGTGTCCGCAAGGTCGACGTGTTCGTGAAGGGTCCGGGTTCGGGCCGCGAGACCGCGATCCGGTCGCTGCAGGCCGCTGGCCTGGAGGTCGGTGCGATCTCCGATGTCACCCCGCAGCCGCACAACGGTGTCCGCCCGCCCAAGCGTCGGCGCGTCTAGGTCTAGGTCTAGGAGGACATACCAATGGCTCGTTACACCGGACCCGTCACCCGCAAGTCGCGCCGGCTGGGCACCGACCTCGTTGGTGGCGACCAGTCATTCGAAAAGCGTCCCTACCCGCCCGGCCAGCACGGTCGCGCCCGGATCAAGGACAGTGAATACCGCCAGCAGTTGCAGGAAAAGCAGAAGGCCCGCTTCACCTACGGCGTGATGGAAAAGCAGTTCCGCCGCTACTACGAAGAGGCCGTTCGCCACTCCGGCAAGACCGGTGAGGAACTGCTGAAGATCCTGGAGAGCCGGCTCGACAACGTCGTATACCGGGCCGGGTTGGCACGTACCCGCCGGATGGCTCGTCAGCTGGTCAGCCACGGGCACTTCAGCGTCAACGGCGTGCACGTCAATGTGCCCAGCTACCGGGTTTCGCAGTACGACATCATCGATGTGCGGGACAACTCGCTCAACACGGTGCCGTTCCAGATCGCGCGCGAAACGGCGGGTGACCGTCCGATCCCGAGCTGGTTGCAGGTCGTGGGGGAGCGTCAGCGCATCCTGATCCACCAGCTGCCCGAGCGGGCACAGATCGAGGTCCCGCTCACCGAGCAGCTGATCGTCGAGTACTACTCGAAGTAAGCCCCGTCTTCCGTCGCTGCGGCCGCAGCGACGGATCACCTAACGGCATCAAATAGCGGGTGCCGAGAAGGAGAACAAGAACACCATGCTGATCTCTCAGCGGCCGACTCTGTCCGAGGAAGTCCTCACCGACAGCCGGTCCCAGTTCGTCATCGAACCGCTGGAACCCGGATTCGGCTACACCCTTGGCAACTCGTTGCGTCGCACGCTGCTGTCCTCGATTCCCGGGGCAGCCGTCACCAGCATCCGCATCGACGGCGTGCTGCACGAGTTCACGACGGTGCCCGGAGTCAAGGAAGATGTCACCGACATCATCCTGAACCTCAAGGCCCTGGTCGTTTCTTCGGAGGAAGACGAGCCGCTCACCATGTACCTGCGCAAGCAGGGGCCGGGTGAGGTCACCGCGGGCGACATCGTGCCGCCGGCCGGTGTCACGGTGCACAACCCCAACATGCGCATCGCCACCCTCAACGACAAGGGCAAGCTGGAGGTCGAGCTCGTCGTCGAGCGCGGCCGCGGTTACGTCCCGGCAGTGCAGAACCGGGCTTCGGGCGCCGAAATCGGCCGCATCCCGGTCGATTCCATCTACTCGCCGGTGCTCAAGGTCACCTACAAGGTGGACGCGACTCGTGTCGAGCAGCGCACCGACTTCGACAAGCTGATCCTCGATGTCGAGACCAAGAATTCGATCACCCCGCGCGACGCGCTGGCATCTGCGGGCAAGACGCTCGTCGAATTGTTCGGTCTGGCACGTGAACTCAACGTCGAGGCCGAAGGTATCGAGATCGGGCCGTCGCCGGCCGAGGCCGACCACATCGCCTCGTTCGCACTTCCGATCGACGACCTGGATCTGACCGTGCGCTCGTACAACTGCCTCAAGCGCGAGGGCGTGCACACCGTCGGCGAACTGGTGTCGCGCACCGAGTCGGATTTGCTCGACATCCGCAACTTCGGTCAGAAGTCGATCGATGAGGTCAAGGTCAAGCTGCACCAGCTGGGCCTGTCGCTCAAGGACAGCCCGCCGAGCTTCGACCCGTCTGAGGTCGCAGGCTACGACGTGGCCACCGGTACCTGGTCGACCGAGGGCGCCTACGACGACCAGGACTACGCCGAAACCGAACAGCTCTAACCAAGATCCGTCCCGGTCCTACCTGATACGGGGACCGGCCCCGAATAGGAGATAGCCGCAATGCCCAAGCCCACCAAAGGCCCTCGCCTCGGCGGGTCGTCCTCGCACCAGAAGGCGCTACTGGCCAACCTGGCCACCTCGCTGTTCGAGCACGGCCGAATCAAGACCACCGAGCCCAAGGCGCGGGCGTTGCGGCCGTACGCGGAGAAGCTGATCACCCACGCGAAGAAGGGTGCACTGCACAATCGGCGCGAGGTGCTCAAGAAGATCCGCGACAAGGACGTGGTGCACACCCTGTTCGCTGAGATCGGGCCGTTCTTTGCCGATCGTGAGGGCGGCTACACCCGCATCATCAAGGTCGAACCGCGCAAGGGCGACAACGCCCCGATGGCGGTGATCGAGTTGGTGCGGGAGAAGACGGTGACGTCTGAGGCCGACCGGGCACGACGGGTGAAAGCCTCCCAGGCCGCGTCGCAGGACGTGCCTTCGGAGCCGCAGGCAGCCGAGGAGCCGGCGGCCGAGGAGGCGGTGGCCGCTACCGAAGCCGAGGCAGCGCCTGCCGACGCCGAGGCCACCGACGCCGAGGCCGGCTCCGCTGACACCGACGCTGACGAGGCACCGCAGAATCAGTGACGCAGTTCGTCTGCGCTTCGACATTGCCTACGACGGTACGGATTTCGCAGGCTGGGCGACGCAGACGGGGCAGCGTACGGTCGCTGGCGTCCTTGATGAGGCGCTGACGACGGTCTTGCGCACACCGGTGCGCCTGTGTGCCGCCGGGCGTACCGATGCGGGGGTGCACGCCACCGGCCAGGTGGCCCACGCCGATGTTCCAGTCGACGCGTTGCCGAACGCCTATTCGCGTTCGGCGCGCGCGGGCGATCCGGAATTCCTGCCGTTGGTGCGACGTTTGGCCCGCTTCTTGCCGTCTGATCTGCGCGTCCTCGATATCGCGCGTGCGCCAACGGCTTTCGATGCCCGATTTTCGGCACTTCGCCGCCATTATGTCTACCGCTTGTCGACGGCCCCCTACGGTGTCGAGCCGCAGCAGGCTCGCTATGTGACCGTATGGCTGCGGGAGCTGGACATCGATGCGATGACGGTGGCATCCCGAGAGCTATTGGGACTGCACAATTTTGCCGCGTTCTGCCGCCGTCGCGAGGGGGCTACCACCATCCGTGACCTGCAACGGTTGGACTGGTCGCGCAACGGGCACCTGGTCACCGCGCAGGTCAGCGCCGACGCGTTCTGCTGGTCGATGGTGCGCTCATTGGTGGGCGCAATGCTTGCCGTGGGCGAACACCGGCGTACGCCAGATTGGTGTCGCGAGTTGCTCACCGCTACCGCGCGTTCCAGTGACTTCGCGGCCGCACCGGCGCACGGTCTGGTCCTGGCCAAGGTGGACTATCCACCCGATGACCAGCTCGCATCGCGGGTCTTGATTACCCGCGATCTGCGCTCGCGTACCGACTGACTTATTACGTATCGACTAGGTCCGGGCTGAGGCATCGGGCGGGAGTACTCCCGCGGTGGTGCCGTTCATTTCGGCCTGGAACCGGTGGTATTGCTCGAGGTGGCCGGGGCGGCGCCGGACGAGCGCCCAGCCGATCCCGAGGATCACGAACCACAGCGGGAACCACACCAATGCGGTCGCGGTTTCGGTTTCGGTTTCGGTTTCGGTGGTGAGCGTCCAGATCACGAATACGAAGAAGCCGAGTATGGCCCAGCACATCACCACGCCACCGGGCATCTTGTAAGCCGAATCGGCGTGGCATTGTGCGTGTCGGAACCGATAGACGAGGTAGCTGATCACGATCATCGTCCAGACGAACATGAACAGCAGCGACGAGATGGTGGTGATCAGGGTGAAGGCACCCATCACCGAACCGCCGGCGGAGAGCAGCGGGATGGCGGACAACAACAGCGCCGCGGTGAGGATTAGGGCCGGTGCCGGCACTCCGCGGCGATTGAGTCGACCGAAGATTCCCGGCGCGCTGCCCTCGTCGGCCAGGCCATAGAGCATGCGGCCGGTGGAGAACACGCCGGAGTTCGCCGAGGACGCGGCCGAGGTGATGACGACAAAGTTGACGACGGATGCGGCCGCGGCGAGTCCGGCCAAGGCGAACATGGTCACGAACGGCGACTTGCCACTGGCGAACCGTCGCCACGGGACGACGGAGAGGATCGCCAGCAGGGCCCCGATTAAAAGATCGCCACCCGCAGCGGGACGGCGTTGATCGCACGGGGGAGCGTGCGGCTGGGATCGGCGGCTTCCGCCGCGGCCGCACCCACCAGTTCCACTCCGATATCGGCTAAAAAGGCGATCTGAAACCCGCTCGCCAAACCGACGAACCCGGTTGGGAAGAACCCGCCGTCGTTCCAGAGATTCGCCAGGGCCGCCCGGTCGCCGTCGGGCGAGGTGAAGCCGGTGATGACCAAGATCGCGCCCACGGTGATGAGGCAGAGGATCGCCGCAACCTTGATCAGGGCGAACCAAAATTCCGTCTCGCCGAATTTACTGACACCGAACATGTTGATCGAGAGCATGACGGCGATAGTGACCAGTGCCGGCGCCCAGGTGGGTACGTCCGGCCACCAGAACTTGCTATAGCCGGTGATGACAACGAGATCGGCGATGCCCGCGACGATCCAGGCGAACCAGTACGACCAGCCCATGAAGTAGCCGGCCGCGGGACCCAGAAGGTCGGCGGCACAGTCGACGAACGACTTGTAGTTCAAGTTCGACAACAGCAGCTCGCCCATCGCGCGCAGCACGAAGAAGACGAAAAACCCAATGACCGCGTAGACGACTATCACCGCCGGGCCGGCCAGCGAGATGGTGCGGCCGGACCCCATGAACAGGCCGGTGCCGATCGCCCCGCCAATGGCGATCAACTGAATGTGTCGGTTGGAAAGACCCCGATGAAGATGCGGCGTTGATTCGGTGGGTTGGCAGGTAGCAACATCTTCAGGCATCAATGAGCGTCCTCATCAGATCGGGGCGGAGCGGTCGAGTTTATAGGTACGAGCCCCGTTGCGGTGCTGCACCGAGGCGTTATCCCCCGAATGGTGGACACGGCATCAGCCGACTGCGGGACGTCGAGGCGTGCTGGATGGGTGGGCGAGGGTCGGATCGGCGGCGGCGGCCGGAATCCGCGGGTGCTCAGTGACGTGGAATGGCCGGGGCAACCACCCAGACCCGGCGCTCGGGTGGCGGCTGCCCCATGCCTGAGATCTGTGCTCAACTCAGCCCGCCGACGGTGGGTGAGGCATGACGGTGAGACGTACCCCGTAGCGGGGACCCGCACCCGCCGAACCTTTGCCTGGACCGGGCATCGGCACTCCGCCGACGATGTTGCCGCCCGCCTCCACGCTTTCCGGTTCGATCACGTCGCTGATGAACTTCGATGCGGTGGTGGGGCTTGTCGCCGGGGTGGCCCCTTCCCAGGTGTGGGGTACCGACAGCTTGCCGACCGTGCTGGCCTGAGCCAGACTCGCCGAAACCGGCCCAGCGCCGACCGAATTGGCCGCACCCGTGGTGGCGACGGTGGCCGCCGGTGCGGCGGCCGCGGGGCCAATCGCCCCCGCCGTCTTGGCCGTTGCCGCGAAGAAACTGGTAATGCCGGCGCCGAAGAACGGCAGGCCGAGGGTGTCGTAGAAGAAATTCGCGAACGGCGCGTACCACTCCAAGAACCGCTCGATGGGGCCGGCCGTCGACGATGCGGCCGAGGCCAACGGCGACGTAAGGGCTTGCAGCACACCCGGTACCTCCGAGATCAGCCGTGACAACGTGCTTTGTGCGGTACCGGCGGTGGTGGCGGCGGCCCGGGCGAGGGTGCCGGCTTGGGTGGCCGCCGCGGTCGGGTTGGTGGTTTGTGGCGGCGACACAAACGGTGTCACGGACGTGGCGGTTGCGCAGCTGGCGGCATAGGCGTACATGGTCGCGGCATCCTGGGACCACATCTCGCCGTATTGGGCTTCCGCAGCGGCTATCGCGGCGCTGTTTTGGCCCACCACGTTGGTTGAGATCAACCCGGTGAGCTCGGCGCGATTGGCGGCGATCTGTGGCGGCGGCACCGTTGCGGCGAAGGCGGCTTCGTACGCGCTGGCCGCTATGCGAGCCTTGCTTGCCGACTGCTCGGTCGCGGCGGCGGTGGCGCGCAGCCACGCGACATAGGGCCAGATGGAGTTGGCCATCGCTTCCGACGAAGGCCCGACCCAACCCTGGCTTTGCAGCCCGGAGATCACGGTCTCGTAGTCGTTGGCGGTAGCGCTCAACTCGGCGGCCAGGCCGCTCCACGCCGAGGCCACCGTCAACAAGGGTGACGAGCCGGGGCCGGAGTACATGCGAGCGGAGTTGATCTCTGGCGGCAGTATCCCAAAGTCCATTGCTATCAACTCCCTACCTGTGTGGCTGCCTGTGCCATCTGCTCTTCTCCTCGAAGTTTGGGTGCCTATCCGGCTTCCGGTGGGCGCAACATCACCGTCAGGCGGATGCCGTATCGGCGCCGAGCGAAGGTCGTTGCTCGGCTGTTGTCGCGCAGATTGGGAAGCAGGGCGTTGGGTGCTTGGGGGCGCCCGGCCGCGACGTCGATGCCAGAGATCACGGCGCCCCCGGCGGTGGGTGCCGGTGCGGCGGTGGTCCAACTTGGCGGTACCGACATCGGTCCGATGGTGTCCGCCCGCGCGAATACGGCCCAAACCGGCGTGGCGGCAACGGGTGCTGCCAGTTGTGCGGCCACGGCGGTCGATGCCGCGGCCGCGGACGGCGCCGCCGCAGCATCTGGCAAGAGTTGTTGGGCAAACAGGGTGCCCAACTGGAAGATTCCCGCGCCGAAATAGGCCAGGCCCCAGGTGTTGACCAAGGTGTTCCACTCCGCGGTCGAGAGGATGGGTAGCCAATGCCCGGCCGCGGCTAGCGACGACGAGACTTGGGTAAGCGCCTGGATGGCCGACGAGGAGGTCGCCGACGCCGCGGTTTGGCTGGTCGCGGCGGCCTGTCCGGCCAATCCCGCCGGGTCGGTAGTGCGTGGTGGCCCGGGGAAGGCGGGTAGTGCCAGAAACGACGTCGAGGTGCTGGCGTAGCAGTACATCGCGGTGGCGTCTTGCGCCCAGAACTCGGCGTACTCGGCTTCGGTGGCCGCGATCGACGGCGTGTTCTGCCCGAAGAAATTGGTTGCGATCAGCCCCAGCAACCGGACTCGGTTGACTGCAATCGCCGGCGGGGGCACGGTCATCGCGAAGGCCGCCTCATAGGCCGCCGCGGCGGCCCTGGCCTGCATGGCGGTCTGTTCGGCGCGCGTGGCCATCGTGGTCAACCAGGAGACGTACGGCGTGACCGCGGTAAGCATGGCCGCGGCGGCGGGCCCCGACCACGGCAAGCTCGTCAATTGGGTGATCACGCAGCTGTATCCGCATGCGGTGGCGCCCAACTCGGTGGCCAGCGCATCCCAGGCTCCCGCCGCGGCCAGCACTGGTCCAGATCCCGGACCGGCGTAGATGCGCCCGGAGTTGATCTCCGGCGACAGTGAGCCGAAATCAGAGAGGAGCACGGGGACGGACACGTAGCCGCCGGCGTCGACTGGCGAGGTGTCAACGACCACGAGATCCTCCTCAACAGCGGTGAGTGCAGCCTACTGCGACATCGCCGGCGTCGGATCAACGGGAACTATTGATCACCCGCAAGCAACAAGGCCCCGATTATATGACCAATAGAAACAATCGCCAAAGGCAAAGGTTCGGCACGATTTACTTGTGGCTCCACATCGTCGGGTTAGGGATGGGCTGACAAGACGTGTTCGGCCTGTTTGTCGGTGGACAGGCACAGCGAACAAACGTGAGCATCGTGGGTCTGGCAGGCCGCCATATCGGGTCGCTCGAAGTTCTGCCGGCAGACATGGCAATTCAGGTGCTCGGCGGACGGGTTGCCGTGCTCGTCGTACATGGGCAGCTCGATGCCGTCGTGGGTGCGTCGCAGGTAGTACTTGCCCTTGGTGGCAATGGCCAGAATTGGTGGCATCACCACGGCGACGCTGATCGCCACCAACGGCGAGTACGGGCGTAGCGTCTCACCCAGGCCGCCGAAGAACGCGACGATCGAAAGGCCCGCTGCCAACAGCATCGACCCGAAGCCAACCGGGTTGATGGCATACAACATGCCGCGACGGAACTCCGGTGTCTTCGGCGACAGGCCGAGCAGGAACTTGTTGAAGACGATGTCTGAGGCCACCGTCACCACCCAGGCCATGCCGCAGTTGGCGTAGAAGCCGAGGATTGTGTTGAGGAAGTCAAACATGTTGGCTTCCATCAGGATCAGGGCAATCGTGAGATTCACGCCGAGGAACATCACTCGCCCGGGGTAGTGCTTGGTGACGCGGGTGAATGAATTCGTCCAGGCCAGCGAACCCGAATACGCGTTCGTCACGTTGATCTTTACCTGGCTGAGCACCACCAAGATCACCGCCAATGTCAGCGCCAGCCAACCCGGCATGAAGTTGCGGTAGATCTGCATGAATTGGTGGACCGGCTGATTGGCGAAATCGGCCGCACCGGCGACGTTGGAGAGCAGATAGACCGCCAGGAACAGGCCGATGATCTGTTTGGCTGCGCCGAAGATGACCCAGCCGGGCCCGGCCAGCAGCATCCAGGCCCACCACCGACGTGAGTTCTTGGGCGTCCGTGGCGGCATGAACCGCAAATAGTCGATCTGCTCCGCGATTTGAGCGATCAGCGCCAGGCATACGCCCGCCGCCATCAGTGCGGAGCCGATGCTGGCCGTGGCGCGACCGTCCTTGCCGGCGTAGGCGAAGAACTGCGCGACCGACTCGGGATGGCTGATCAAGAGGTAGCCGAACGGGGCCACCATCAGGATCAGCCACAGCGGCGTGGTCCAAAGTTGCAGCTGTGAAAGAACTTTCATGCCATATATCACCAGCGGAAAGATCAGCAACGTCGAGAAGGCATACCCCAGCCACAACGGGATGTGCAGACCCAGGTTCAGGCCCTGGGCCATGATCGAACCTTCAAGTGCAAAGAAGATGAAGGTGAACGTGGCAAAGATGACGTTGGTCACCACCGACCCGTAGTAGCCGAAACCGCTGCCACGGGTGATCAGATCCAAATCGATGTTGTAGCGGGCCGCGTAGTACGCCAGTGGCAATCCGGTGGTGAAGACCACCGCGGCGAAGATGGCTATGCCCCAGAGGGCATTGGTGGTTCCCCACGTGATCCCGATATTGGCGCCGATCGCGAAGTCGGCCAGGTAGGCGATACCGCCCAAGGCGGAGATCCCGACGACCGCCGGCGACCACCGGCGGTAGCTGCGCGGCGCAAACCGCAGCGTGTAGTCCTCGAGGGTTTCCTTGGCCGCCGTGACTTCAGCGAGATCCACAGGGGCTGAGGGTGATACCTGCGATACGTCGGTATCCTGCATCGATCCTCCTGGGCGCAATCGCCGGACAATGGCGCATCAGAATCGCCACTGCCCGCATCGCGCACTTGCCTTCGTGTACAGCGGCAAAGAGAACCTTCGTTGGCGCGTTCGGTACGCCTCGTTGAGGTTCAGCGTGATCGTAACCCTGGTCGCAGGGGTTTGCCACCGGAAGCGTTCCGGTACAGGCAAGCCCAAGGGCTTGCCCAGTCGCCTCACAAGCGCGCCGAATCGGCTAGCCGCTTACGCAGTAACCGGAGAAGTCCGCCGGCGATGTTCGCGAGGTCCAGAGGGACGCAGGTCACCAGCGCTTCGCCCTCGGCTAAGCGCGGGTTGAGGGTCAGATAGAACTGCACATCTGGGTCGTGCATGAACCGACTCATGCGCGAGGCCGCCACGGGGGTGGCCGCCGAGCGCACAACCCACGGTTTCTCGCCGACTGCGACGTACCCCCTGCGCGCGCTGAATGTGCGCGCAAGCTCCTGTATCTGGACCGGCGTCGGGTACTTGCGGTTGGGGTAAGCTCTGGGAAATGTCGAAGGAGCCATGAGGTATGCCGCGGGCGACGAGCTACGGGTGCAGTAGAGCTGGAGCTACTCGACCGGTTGTGGCGGCTGGTGCCGTGCCTGAACTTCATTCACCTCGACGAAAACGGGTGAGGCACCTGCCACTTCTCCGCGCTCATTTTCATGTGAGGAACCTCGTCGTCCACGCCGCGACCGCGACCATCCCGGTACTTGCCAACGCCACCGCGACCCAGATCGGCGCGGTGCGATGGGCATGTTGTCGCGCCCAGGAATATTCGTTCATGGACATTCCGGCGAATTGCCTGCCCACGTCGAAATCACGGGCGAGAACGCCACAGCCAGGTGCTACGAGACGGCCTGCGACCCAACGTTGAACACCCAGCAATCGCTAGAGCTGGCCTTCCTCGTTGCCGAAATGCCACACCCAGGCGGACGCGGCCAATTGCGGGCTGATTCAGATCCGGCCCGCGACGAAACTGGCGGCTTTGTTGGTCAGGCCCGGAACGTAGCCGGTGTGGGCCTTCCACTGGTCGCCGTCCGAGCAGATCGGGTCGCCGGTGTTGCACAGGTTGAGGATCTTGCCGCCGAAATGCGGGCTCAGCGCCGTCATCAAGCCACCCGCTCGGCCCGATGGATTCCCGAACAGGGTGACCGCGGCCACGTGCTGGGCGGCTTGGGCCGGCAGCGGCTGGGTGAAGCCAAGGCCGGGAAGGGGGGCGGCGGTAACGATGTCGATGACCGCGGCGCCCTGGGAATAACCACCGAGCACCAGTTTGGTGTTGGGGCATTCATTCGTCATCTGCTGGACGTGGTCGCTGGCGTCGTTGGCGCCGTCCGCGGCCGCAAGGAAGTCCTTGTTGGCGGGGTAGTTCACCGCGTACGCGCCGATGCTCTGGTCGGTCTTCTGCCGTAGCGAGGCAACCATGGCGTTGCCTACCCGGCCGAGACCGGGTGGTTCGCCGGTGCCCCTGGCGAAAACCACCTGGACATCGGGGCAGGCCGCGGCTGCTTTAGGCACCAATGGAAACGCGAGCAATACCGCGCACGCCGCAATCGTGGTGGCCACCAACCCGGCACAGCGCCGTGCGAGTCGTGTTCGGCCGCGACCCGAGCGCGCCCACTTCTGTGCGTCCAGGGGAAATAGCCACATGGCGCAATTTTACGGGCTTGCTGACAGTGGGTCAGTGAGCGCCGACGAGGGTGCCTGTCGCCCCGACTGGGGTTCCGGGCGATGCCGTAGCGGGTCCGGGGGCCTGCGGAGCGGGGCCGGGCGCCCGCGGCACGGGCCCAGGCAACTGGGCCACCGGTGCCATCGACGACGCGGCCAGCTTGGCCGCAACGAAACTCGCCGCTTGGGTGGTGTAGGTGGGGACGTAGCCGTCGGTGTGCCCGTTCCAATCGTTGCCGGGGCCGGAGTGACAGATCGGGTCGCTGGGGTTGCACAGGTCGATGGACTTGGAACCCAGCAACGAACTCTCGGTGGTCAATAATCCGCCGGAGCGGTTGGCCACGTTGCCGAACACCGCGACCGCCGCGATGTTGTCCGCGTACTGGGCGGGCAGCTCGTTGCCAAAGCTGATGCCGGCCAACGGGACTCCGGCCACGATGTCGATCACGTCGGCGCCCTGTGAATAGCCGCCCAGCACGATCTTGGTGTTGGGGCAGGAGGAGGCCATCGATTTGACGTGTGAAATCACGTCATTGGCTCCGTCGCCGCCGTGCAGCTGCAAACGGCTGGCGGGGTAGTTCACCGCGTACACACCGATGTTCTTGCCGGTCTGCTGGCGCAACGAGTCCACGAAGGCCTCACCCACCCGGCCGATGCCGGGTGGCTCTCTGGTTCCGCGTGCGAACACGACTTCGGCGTCGGGGCAGTCCGCTGCGGACGCCGACGGGATGGCGGTTCCAGTGATGCTGGGGGCGGCCAGCAGGCCGGTCGCGGTGACCAGAGCGCCGGCCAGCACGGCCAATGGGTGCTTGTTCACGCCGAAATTTTACCCGCAATCGGACTTCGTAAAACCTCGAACGAATCGGGCCCCGGCCCGGGCCTGTGGATGAACCGCAAAGAATGTCGCGTTCACCTGCCTAGCGTGGCGGTGTGGATGCGGGGGATTTTCGGGGCTGGCCGCCTGGCCGGCCGACGACGTGGCTGCAGGTCAGCGCCTACCGCTTTCTGGTCCGGCGCCTCGAGTGCGCGTTGCTGCGCGGGGGTCTGGACCCGGCCGACGGGCGCCCGCGGGCATCCGCGGTGGCATTGGCGGCGGGCTGCGTGCTTTCGGTCGTCGTCCTCGTGGGCTGTGTGATCAGCGCTTTGCTGCGGCCGCAGGCCGGGCTGGGCGATGCCCAGATCGTGGTGGGCCGCGAATCCGGCGCGCTGTATGTGCGCGTGGGCGATACCTGGCATCCGGTGCTCAACCTGGCCTCGGCCCGTTTGATCGCCGGGACCGACGCCAACCCAAAACCGGTGCGCGAGGCGGAGGTGATCCGCGCCAAACGTGGCCCGCTGCTGGGCATCCCGGGGGCACCTCAGTTCGTTGGCCAGTCGCTGCCGGTGCAGGAGTCGGCGTGGACGATCTGCGATACCGACCGTGGTGCGGCGACCACCCTGTTGGTGGGGCGTCCGGCCCAGCAGTCGGTTCGTCGCCTTGTCGCCGAGCAGACCATTCTGGTGGCGACCGAGTCGGGTTCGCGGGCGTATCTGCTCTACGACGGGCATCGGGCCGTGGTCGATCTCGCCGATCCCGCGGTTCGGCGGGCGCTGCGGCTGGAAGGCCGGACCCCCTACCGCGTCTCGCGGTCGTTGCTGAGCGCTGTGCCGGAAGTTCCGCCGATCAGCGCGTTGCGGATCGGCCACGCGGGCGAACCGGCGCTGGCCGGGAAACTCGGTTTCTCGGTCGGCACTGTGCTGAGTATCACAGCGGGTGGTGGCGCTGCGTACTACGTGGTGTTGGCGCAGGGCGTGCAGCGGATCGGTCAGGTCGCCGCTGACTTGCTGCGTTTCAGCGACTCGCAGGGGGCCGCCAACGCGATCGCGGTGGCCCCCGACGTGATCCGTGCCGCGCCCATCGTGGAGACGTTGCCGGTCGCCGGGTATCCCGACACGATGTCCGAACCGTTGGACGCCGGCGCCACCACGTTGTGCCTGAGTTGGGTGAGCGGGCACGCAAGTCGCCCCGAAGTCGCGTTTCTGGCCGGCGACGGTCTGCCCGTGCCCGCTGGGGCGAGGGCGCTGCCCCTAGGTCCTGTCTGCTAATTGCGGACGCGGTGGTAGGTGATGATGGCGGCCAGGGTGGCACCGCTGAGGTAGGTCAGGGCGTATTTGTCGTAGCAGGTGGCGACCGCGCGCCAGTGTTTGAGCCGGTTGAAGCTTCGCTCGACGGTGTTGCGGTGCTTGTAGATTCGGCCTGAGAACCCCGGAGGCCGTCCTCTGTTGCGGCCTTTGGCTTTGCGGCGGGTGATCTGGTCGCTGCGCTCGGGGATGGTATGGGCGATCTTGAGCCGGCGCAGCTGTGCCCGCGTCGAGTCATGGGAGTACGCCTTGTCCGCCAGCAGGTGAAACGGGGCGTATGAGTTGCTGCACCGGGCGGCCAGCAATGGCCAAAGCATCGGATTATCACCGGCTTGACCGGCCGACAGTGCCAGGGTGACCGGACTGCACAGCTGGTCGGTCAAGGCGTGGATCTTGGTAGTCAGCCCGCCGCGGGAACGCCCGATGGCGTGGTCATCGGGCTCATCGAGATATTTCTTGTAATTCGACAGATCCCCCCTGTGCGGCGCCCGGGGGCGCGCTCCGGCTGCGTGTTGGTAGGCGCGCACACTGGTCGAATCGACCGACAACAGTGCGCCCAGGTCGGCGTCCTCGGCGTCGAGGTCAGAGGCGATCGCCGCGAAGATCCGCGCGTAGATGCCATCGACCGACCAGCGTAGATGCCTCTCGGCCACCGATTGCCAGGGACCGAAGTGCTCGGGCAGGTCACACCACGGAGATCCCGTACGGTAACGCCAGATAATGCCCTCCAGAGTATGTCGATGATCGTTCCACGGCCGGCCACGCCGCCGCCCCGCAGGCAACACCGCCACGATCAGCGACCACAAATCATCAGAAATCGCATGCGTCCGCATCACCCAAACAGCATCAGCCAAAACACCATTCACATTAAGCAGACACGCCCTAGACGGCCCGGAGGCGGTGCAGCTACACCCCCTGTGTGGCCTGCCGGAAGTGTTTCGTCGTCGATCCACAGCTGCCACCCCGACGGGGGCGGAGGCCAGGAGGGATCGGGGGTCCAACCGGGGCTAGGAACCCAGCCGTCCTGCGGCGGCGGCCAGTCGGGTGGTGGATTGAAACGCATCGCGAGGTCCTCTCGGCCAGCCAGTTGCCGGTTAGCGTAGTTGAGGGGCTGCTGCGGTCGTACGCGTTCGGTGTCAACAGTCCATTTTCGCCGTCGCCTCCCATGCGCCGATCGGCCTTCGCCTGCCACTTCCAGACTGCTCAAAATCGCGGCCCGAGCCGGCTAAGAGATCCCACCTCGCGACGAATACGACGGAAACGAATATGGGGCTTTGCCGGTAAATTACTGCGCACACTGGCTCTTCAAGCAGTCGTTCTAGCTGGAGAGCCAGATACTCTGCTGGGCAAGCGCGTACGGGTCTTTGGGCAGGCCGAACATTTTCGCTGAGTAAAAGCGTTCATGCGCTGATCTCGGACGTGGAATGCGGTGGGGTTCTTGAAGTGCGGTGTCGGTGATGGCGACCGCGACCCGAGGATCGGGGGCTGCTCCTTCTGTGCGCACACGTCGTTGAGCTTCGGCGAACACGTGGTTTCGTTCCCAGGTCGAGCGTGACTTGGAGATAGTTTCGATTACAGCGGCGGCCTGTGACTGGATCCAATCCGGTGTGATCTCCACCCCGGGCCGTTCGCGTGCTGTGAGTGTGTCTGCCAGCATTGCGTCCAGCTTGGCTTGTCCGCCGAGGTATGTGGCGGCGTGATTGCGCCAGTGGGCGCGTTGTTGGGCTGGCGAGCTTGGTTCTGGTCTAGCTTCGCGGGTGTCGAAAGCCGCACGCTGCGAAAGGGAAAATTGTTCGGATGTTGTTGGTTCATGATCATGTGCGAGTTGAAAGTCGGCGACGAATTCTTCGTATCGAGGTTTGATTGCGTTGCGGCGTGCGGATAGAAGTTTGCACAGATCGGCTGGTATGCCGACGATTTCGCGAACTGGGCGCTTGCGGCAGCCGATGGCGCCGGCTCCGCCGGCACCACTATCACCGCCAGATCCGACATTCACATACCCTCCGGTGCCGCCGTCCCCGTCGATACCGCTACGAAACCGCCGTCTCCACCGGCACCGCCAGCACCGGCAAATGCCCAGCCGTCTGCGCCGTCGTCACCACCGGTAGAGCCGCCCGAACCGCCGGTGTCTCCGGCGCCGCCAGCACCGATGGTCGCGAAGCCGCCCGAACCACCGTTGCCGCCGTCGAAGCTTTCGGTGCCATCGGCACCGTCGGAACCAGTGACCAACCCACCGGTACCGCCGTGGCCGCCAGAACCATTGAAGTCGCCGTTGCCGCCGGCGCCACCAGCACCGCCGATCATCAACGCGTCGCCGCCGTTGCCGCCGGCGCCACCATCTTCCGTTGAGCCTTCGCCGCCGGCGCCGCCAGCACCGCCGACCCCGAAACTGGTACCGCCGTTGCCGCCGTCGCCACCATTGATGTCGCCGTTGCCGCCGGCGCCACCAGCACCGCCGGTCACCACGCCGTCGCCGCCGGTGCCGCCGTCGCCACCATTGATGTCGCCGGTGCCGCCGGCGCCACCGGAACCAGCGGCAAACCCGCCGAAACCGCCGTCGCCGCCGTAACCTCCGCCGATTCCGTCTCCGCCGATGCCGCCGTTGCCGCCGTGTCCGAACAGTCCTCGGGTGTTGCCGCCGTTGCCGCCGTGTCCGAAGAGGCCGGTGTCGCCGGCGCCGCCGCCGTCGCCGCCGTTGCCGTAGAGCCGGCCACCGTGGCCGCCATTGCCACCTGTGTCGAATAGGCGATATTCGTTGGCGCCGCCGGCGCTGCCGCCGTGTCCGAACAGTCCTCGCGCCTCTCCGCCGTTGCCGCCGATTACACCGGTACCGCCGTTGCCACCATTACCGGCTAGCCATCCGCCGGTACCGCCGGCGGCCCCGTTGCCGGATAGTCCGCCGTTGGCGCCGGCGCCTCCGTTGCCGATGAGCCATCCACCACGGCCGCCGGCACCACCGTGTCCGGACCAGCCGCCGTTGCCGCCGTTGCCGCCGTTGCCGAATAGTCCGGCGGCGCCGCCGGCGCCACCGACAGCACCGGCGCCGTGTTGTTCGATTGCTCCGGCGGCGCCGTTGCCGCCGTTGCCGATTAGGGCGTGTCTGCTTAATGTGAATGGTGTTTTGGCTGATGCTGTTTGGGTGATGCGGACGCATGCGATTTCTGATGATTTGTGGTCGCTGATCGTGGCGGTGTTGCCTGCGGGGCGGCGGCGTGGCCGGCCGTGGAACGATCATCGACATACTCTGGAGGGCATTATCTGGCGTTACCGTACGGGATCTCCGTGGTGTGACCTGCCCGAGCACTTCGGTCCCTGGCAATCAGTGGCCGAGAGGCATCTACGCTGGTCGGTCGATGGCATCTACGCGCGGATCTTCGCGGCGATCGCCTCTGACCTCGACGCCGAGGACGCCGACCTGGGCGCACTGTTGTCGGTCGATTCGACCAGTGTGCGCGCCCACCAACACGCAGCCGGAGCGCGCCCCGGGCGCCGCACAGGGGGATCTGTCGAATTACAAGAAATATCTCGATGAGCCCGATGACCACGCCATTGGGCGTTCCCGCGGCGGGCTGACTACCAAGATCCACGCCTTGACCGACCAGCTGTGCAGTCCGGTCACCCTGGCACTGTCGGCCGGTCAAGCCGGTGATAATCCGATGCTTTGGCCACTGCTGGCCGCCCGGTGCAGCAACTCATACGCCCCGTATCACCTGCTGGCGGACAAGGCGTACTCCCATGACTCGACGCGGGCACAGCTGCGCCGGCTCAAGATCGCCCATACCATCCCCGAGCGCAGCGACCAGATCACCCGCCGCAAAGCCAAAGGCCGCAACAGAGGACGGCCTCCGGGGTTCTCAGGCCGAATCTACAAGCACCGCAACACCGTCGAGCGAAGCTTCAACCGGCTCAAACACTGGCGCGCGGTCGCCACCTGCTACGACAAATACGCCCTGACCTACCTCAGCGGTGCCACCCTGGCCGCCATCATCACCTACCACCGCGTCCGCAATTAGCAGACAGGACCTAGCCAGCCGCCGGCTTGGCCGGCGGTTCCGGCTTCGGTGGCGTCTGCGCCGTTGCCGATCATCATCCGACCGAACAGTAATTCCGAGGGCGCGTTGATCAGGTTGAGGATGAATTGAACTAGTTTGGAGAACTCTCCCGAGATCCATTGCGAGACATTGGTGTATTCCGCGTCTTCGTAGGTGTAGCCGGCTGCGCGTAGGGTATGCACGAATTGGTCGTGGAACTGTTCTGCTCGAGCGCTGAGGGCTTGGAATTGCCGGGCGTAGTCACTGAATACAGCTGCGAGTTGGGCTGATACCTCATCAGCGGCGGCGGGTGCGAGCACGGTGGTGGGTGGGGCGGCTGCGTTGTTGGCTGCACTGATGGTGGAGCCGATACCGGCTAGATCGCCAGCAGCGAGGATTACCTCTTGTGGGACAACGTCTACGGGCACAACAACACTCCCCAAACTATGAACTCGGTATTTGATGGTTTACTCGTCGAAGGTGGGCTCGCGGCGTCGTGGGTTCGCGTCTGAGCCGGGTACTGCCTTGGTTTTCTTGGGTTTTGACTACTAGTTACTGCATCTGTGACTGGGCCGGGTGGCGGGTGGGGGCACGCACCGCCGGGTGTGGTGTGGGCGCCGGGTGGGTGGCGGTTCACACCCTGCGGTGGTGCGGTTCCGGGGGGTTAGGCCCAGCTGGATCCGATTGATGTGTCGGTGGTGGCCATGTTGTTTCCCGCGGCTTGGACTTTGGCGCCGTGGGTGTTCGCTTGTTCGTAGATCATTTGGAAGTTGCGGCCGAGTTGGGTGATGAATTCTTGGCAGGCGGTTGATCCGGCGCCGCCTCAGAAGTCGCCGGCGCGTAGGACATCGCTGACGATTACTTGCTGGTGGGCTTCAAGTGCTGCGGCTTGGGCTCGGATGACTGCGCCGTGAGCGTCGACTTGGCCGAACTGGTAACTAATTGTCATGGAAACCCTTTTCCCTAATTACTGAACACAATCGTGGTGGGTGTATGAAGCCCTGCGGGGAAATAGTGATGAATAAACCCCGGGTTCACACCCCGAGGCCCGACGGTTGCGCGGTATTTATGTGTCGCTGCCCAGGATCGTCCGGGAGGTTTGTTCTTGTTGTTCGTAGTGGTTCGCGTCACGGACCAGGCCGTCACGGACTCCGTGGAGCATGTTCACGATGTTGCGGAACCCGGTATTCATCTGCGCCATGCTGTCCATCGAGGTCGTCGATGCCAGACCACTCCACCCGGCACCGGCAATGTTTTGGGTGGATGCCCACATCATCTTGCGGGCTTCGTCTTCGACTACTTGTGCATGGTTTGCGAACCGGCCTGCCATGTCCCGCATTGCGTGCGGGTCAGTCATAAAACGCTCAACCATTACCTAACTCCATTAATAATAAACACCATGATTTCCCGGATCTATCCGATTCTTTGATTGTCTAATTCGGCGATCACCTACCCACAAACAACAAACCCAGCTTTTCTCTAGACGATGCGGGGGATGATGCTGGGTCGTGATGAGGTCACCGTAACCCCGCCACCACTACCGCCGCCGCTGCTGCTGCCGGCGGCTGCGGCACCGGCAGCGCCCATCGGCATGCCCATCGGCATCGGTGCCCCCAAACGACCGGCTGGCGCACCAACAGCACTAACACCGCTCGACGTTGATGGCGTCGCAGCCATGATTGCGTTACTGGCCCCGCTGGTGGTCGGTGATACCCCCCAAGTTGGTGGTACCGACAACGCCCGCACGGAATGAGCTTGGCCCATGGCTGCAGATACCGCCCCCGCCTGGCTACCGGCAATACCGGCAATACCGGCACCGGCAGCGGCCAGTGGGCCTGCGCCACCAGCAGCTGCTGACATGGCTGGGCCCATTGCTGACATGGCTGGCCCGAGCGCTGACATGCCCGCTGATAGTGCTACGGGGGCTAAACCCATGGCTAGTGGCATGGCGGATTTGGCCAGTTGTGATACCAGGCCTGACATCAGCCCACCACCAGCAGCGGGTTGTTTGGGTGTGGCTGTTGGGATTGGTTCGGGCAGTGTGACATCGCCGGGTGGGGGTGTTTTCTCTTCCGATTTCAACGCGGTGATCAGCGATCGGGCTCCGCTGTCGTAGGCGGTCATTGCTGCGACGTCTTGAGCCCACATCTGTTCATAGGCGGCTTCGGTGGCTGCGATCGTGGGGCTGTTTTGTCCTAGCGGGTTGGTGGCGACCAGGGTGGCGAGCAGGCTCCGGTTGGCGGTGACTACTGCGGGGTGCACCGTGGTCGCCAGGGCGGTTTCGAAAACGTTGGCTGCGCTGATGGCGTGTGTTGCTGCGGTGTGGGCGTGCCCGGCGGCGTCGGTCAACCACGCAATATAGGGAGCTGCGGCTGTGGTCATGGCTACCGACGCGGGTCCTTGCCATGGGCCGCCGGCTAAATCTGTCGTTACTGACCCGAATGAGGTCGCTGCGGTGCTCAGTTCTGCAGCTAGCCCTTCCCAGGCTGCACCAGCGGCCAGCATCGGGGCCACTCCCGCGCCGGTATGCATCCGCGTCGAGTTCACCTCCGGCGGCAACAACCCATACAACACTCAACGCCTCCTAAAAACCTGAGAAACACTGACAGACAAACGATCTTCGGCGTATTCGCGGCCAACACCGCTGGTTTCTCGACCGCGGCCAGCGACCTGGAGGGAAGCTACCGATCCGGTATCGGCCTGTCAATCATGATTCGGTGAAAACCCTTGGCGCTCATAGCTGATTCATACCTACCCGCCCGCAGCGCCTGCACCACAAGTAATCCCTATCACACACCAACCCGTCCGGGAACACACACCCACGACCAACCGCCACCAAGGCAACCTGTGACCGTGCGGCCACGACGGCCGGCAGCGAATTCAAGCACCAGGCCCGGGGCATCGCGCTGTGTGGGTGTGGCGGTCGCAGACCGCGTTACCACACCCTAGGCTCGTGGCATGTTGGCAACCGAAAAACGCTGTTGAACAGTGGATTCACGTGAAGTGTGGCTGGTCGACATCACCACCGACCTAGACGTACCCGTCACGCTTGCGTACGCCACCGCGCCGGGCGGCGGCTCACGGCGCGGTTCCGGGGCTTCGCTGTCTCGGCATTACAGCGTTTATCGCGCGCTAACCGAACTGGTCGAAGCCGAGTTGACGCACGCTGACGACGCAGATCGTCTGCGCGCTATCGAGTTGCTCGTCGACTATCCGAGCCTGCAGGCGTGCGCGGCGTTCGAATTAACAACTCCGACAAAATCTTCGGGCGGCACCCCCATATGTCGGTACCAGCACCCCGTCATCGCCATCTGAGCACCTAAGCCAGCTGGCGGCCAAACTCGCCCAACATCGCTATAGCGCCTACCTCAACGAGGTTCACACGTCGAGCAACGGCGTAGCCACCGTGCACACTCACGTGCCAGGCCTGGAGCATTTCTACATGATCACCGACGGGGGCTCGGCCGTCGTGCCGGGCCGCCGTTGCGTCAGGGCTTCGAATCATCAGCCCCAACCCTAACGTTGTTGTCGTACAGCATCGGTGTCGGGACTGCTCACCGTTCGGGCTTTGGCGTGTATAGGTCAGCGAAGCCGGCTCCTCGGCAGGTGCGGCCGCTGGAAGCCGTGCATCTAGTCCGGCTCGACGGCCAGCGACGTCTGGCTCGGACTTCGTCGCGGCCCCAATATTTCGGCTTCTCAACATTGGCGAACAGCGCATACCGGTGCTTGATCTCAGTCTGGACTTTGCGGAGCGCATCATCGGGGAGAGATGCAAGAGCCTCGAAGAGGGTGTCCCGTACCGCTTCGGTTTCGAGGATCGGATGTATGGCCGCCTTCTCGGCGACCTCGCCAACGCCAGAGTCCGGGTCGCCGACCATAGACTGCAACACCCTTATTGCACAGCGAAGGTAGTCCACGAGCTCTCCGTACGTCTGAGGATTTCCACGCCGCTCGACGATCACGCTGCCCTGCAGTTCTCCCGACACGGTGACACAGCCTCCGCGCACGTCGATGGCGGCAACTCCTGCCTGCGCAGCGCGCTTGCGGACCGCGCACCTGCCAGCTCTGCTCTTGCAACTACGTGTTGGGCGAATTCGCGGATGCCCCCGTTGCGCATGCGCTGTTCCAATGATGTAACCCGAAGTGGCACAGGGGCCGCCGATCTGGGAACCGCGTTTGTCGGATGTCAAGTTTCGGGCCTGCTGAGGCCACAACCTCTTTGGCCGCCTCCACCTGATGGAAAGCGGTTCTGTTCATCTCCTTGTATTCGGCGGTGGACAGCGATTGGTGGGGTCTAGGCCGCCTTGTTCTTCAAGTCGGGCAGGGGTGCTCAGGTGTCTTGCGGATCCCTTGTCCGCCGTTTCCAGCAAGTGAACGCTCGCGCAGTGGTGATGCGGTGAGCAATTCGGCCGTCAACGGCTGTTGTGTCGGCGTCGATGACGTGCGTCGCGCGCGAGCTTCGACGAGCCCGGGACAGATGTGCGCTCACCGCGTCACACGGGAACAACCGCCACCGGCTCAGGACAACCTCATATGGCTGCAGTCGTCACATAGCGGATCGGCATCTATCCGGATGAGGGTACGGCGCGCGACACGTTCGATCGGCTTCTTCCGGCGGGGATACCAGAAGGTTGGTTCAGCGGCGGCATCGCTCTCGTCGAACGCGCACGAGGGGGCGCAAATCTGTTATTGATGTCTCCAACAAGACGGGCCCGCAGGTGGCCGGTGCTTCGATAGGCTGCCCCTCATGGGAGTGCGGACCCGGTACGCGGACGGGACGTTCAGCTGGGTCGACCTTGCCACGACCGAGCCAGAGGCGGCCACACTGTTCTATGGCCAGCTCTTCGGCTGGACACCGGAGGAGCGCCGCACGGCAGACGGGCGCGCGTACACGGTGTTGTGCCGAGACCGCCAGGAGGTCGCCGGGCTCTATGCCCTGCCTGCGGCCGACCCCGCCGGTGATCAGACGCGCTGGAACTCGCACATCTCGGTCGCCGACGTCGACGCAGCGGCCGCCCGCGCCCGTGCATTGGGAGGTGTCATCCTCGCCGGGCCACTGGATCTCGGAGACCGAGGAAAGATGGTGGTCGTGCGCGATCCGCACGGGTCCGTCATCCACCTCTGTCAGCCCGGTCGATCCTTCGGCGCGACTTGCGTGAACGAGCCTGGATGCCTGACCTGGAATGAGCTGGCCACCCCGGATGTCGATGCCGCGATCGCCTTTTACTCGCAGCTATTCGGTTGGCGCATCGAGTTTCTCGCCGGCATGCCCGTGCCCTACTGGGTGATTCGTGTGGGAGGGCGCGACAACGGCGGGATGCGCGCTCTGACAGCGGCGGACGCCGGTGTGCCGTCGCGTTGGCTGCCCTACTTCGTGGTGACCGACATCGCGGAGACCGGCGCTGCCGCCGTCGCCGCCGGCGGCGCGGTTCTCGCGGGGCCGACCGAGCAGCCGAAGGGCGTCTTCAGCTTGCTGCAAGACCCGCAGGGGGCGAGCCTCCTGGTCTTCGAAAGCGACAAGCTTGACCCGTAAAGCCCGGAGCCGGACGTGATCCCGGCCAAGAACTTGGTGTTCGGCTCCGGTCCCGAGTGCCCAACCGAACTGCTTTGTCTGCCGCTGCTGCGCGCGCGCGATACGGCCTGACCTTCAAGGAATTTCGCGTCACCGATGCGGGCGGCCCGCGCACCGTCGAAGCGCTCGAAACCGGAGAGATTCAGGTCGGCGTGCTCTTCACCACCGATCCACGTCTGCTCGCCGGCGACTTCGTTCTGCTCGAGGATGACCGCCATGCCCAGCCAGCCGAGAGTGTCACGCCGATCCTGCGCGACGAGTTGCGGGCGGCGCACGGCGAGCACCTCGCCGCGAGCATCGACGCCCTGAGCGCGGAACTCACAACCGAGCGCCTCGCCGAGCTCAATCGCCGCGTCCTTCTCGGGGCATCTGCCGCGGCGGTGGCGGCGGAATTCCTCACCGAGCGGTGTCACGGCCTGACTCCGCGCACACCGCGCAGAAACCAACCGGCCATTGTCGTCGGCTCGGCCAACTTCGCCGAGAGCGTCACCGTGGCCGAGCTTTACGCCCATGCGCTGGCGGGCGCCGGCTTCCCGGTCGAACGGCGCCTCGGGATCGGCAACCGCGACACGTACTTTCCGCTGCTTCGCGACGGCACAGTCGGCCTCGTCCCCGAGTACGTGGGCAGCCTCCTCGCGTACCTGGACGGTAGCCGGGGCTCGATCTCGGATCCGCCCCAAGCCCATGCCGTGCTCGCCCAGGCGCTACAGGGAACGGGCCTAGGTCCTGTCTGCTAATTGCGGACGCGGTGGTAGGTGATGATGGCGGCCAGGATGACACCGCCGAGGTAGGTCAGGGCGTATTTGTCGTAGCGGGTGGCGACCGCGCGCCAGTGTTTGAGCCGGTTGAAGCTTCGCTCGACGGTGTTGCGGTGCTTGTAGATTCGGCCTGAGAACCCCGGAGGCCGTCCTCTGTTGCGGCCTTTGGCTTTGCGGCGGGTGATCTGGTCGCTGCGCTCGGGGATGGTATGGGCGATCTTGAGCCGGCGCAGCTGTGCCCGCGTCGAGTCATGGGAGTACGCCTTGTCCGCCAGCAGGCGAAACGGGGCGTATGAGTTGCTGCACCGGGCGGCCAGCAATGGCCAAAGCATCGGATTATCACCGGCTTGACCGGCCGACAGTGCCAGGGTGACCGGACTGCACAGCTGGTCGGTCAAGGCGTGGATCTTGGTAGTCAGCCCGCCGCGGGAATGCCCAATGGCGTGGTCATCGGGCTCATCGAGATATTTCTTGTAATTCGACAGATCCCCCTGTGCGGCGCCCGGGGCGCGCTCCGGCTGCGTGTTGGTGGGCGCGCACACTGGTCGAATCGACCGACAACAGTGCGCCCAGGTCGGCGTCCTCGGCGTCGAGGTCAGAGGCGATCGCCGCGAAGATCCGCGCGTAGATGCCATCGACCGACCAGCGTAGATGCCTCTCGGCCACCGATTGCCAGGGACCGAAGTGCTCGGGCAGGTCACACCACGGAGATCCCGTACGGTAACGCCAGATAATGCCCTCCAGAGTACGTCGATGATCGTTCCACGGCCGGCCACGCCGCCGCCCCGCAGGCAACACCGCCACGATCAGCGACCACAAATCATCAGAAATCGCATGCGTCCGCATCACCCAAACAGCATCAGCCAAAACACCATTCACATTAAGCAGACACGCCCTAGTCGCTCTGCAGCCGGCGCCAGCGCAGAACAAGAACGGCATCGTCGTGACCGCCTCGACCGCGGCGCACTACGGCCTGACGAAGATCAGTGATCTCGGCCGGGTGATCGGCGAACCGGACGGGAACGGCTGACCGTCTCGGCTGCTGCCGATCCGCACCTGACGGATTGCGCTGCACCGCAGCCAATCTCGCCTGGGCGTGGGAGGTCCCCGATAGTCGGTCCCACTGATTCACCGGGGGCGCGCGATCAGCACTGGACAACGTGGCTGATCGACCCGAACGCAGTCAGGAACCCGATTTCGCATTCTCGTCCGGTAAGAAGTCAAGGTGGAGCCCTGGTCTATGAGGTGCCGATCAAGAAAGGCCCATTGCACGTCGGGCTTTCCCGGTGTACCCAGTTGCACTGACACTGGCGAGAGCCTGACGACCACAACCTGAAGAGACACGTCTACAACATTCTGCGAGAGGGATCGGATCACTCTCGAGTTTCCTGAAACGAAGCACGTGCGACTTTGTACCGGGCGCTTTACGGTAGATGACGTGGTTGCGGTGGGTGGTTTGGAGGTTGTCGATGATCTCGGCTCGGCGCGGTGGTTGACCGAAAGCATGCGCAGCTTTGCTGAGAACGTCGGGTCGGTAGTCCCGGACACCTTTGCCGCCTACGCTCGAGTGTTCCACCCCGCCGACAACCACGGTGACGCCGTGAGCTGGGCTCAGATCGCCCGAGCTAACCGAAAAATCGTCCATCCGCAGATGCAGTTCACCCGATTGATCGGCTACCGGTCTCGATATGTCTCGGGGTACTCCGATAGTCAACCCGGTCTCTTCGACGAAGCACCAACGGTAGGAACGCTGCCTCCCGGCACCGCTGCCTCGCTCGCCCGCGTTCTGTCGCACCACACCACGATCGCTGACCACTGCTGGTTTGCGGTGTGGGCCGGCCGCGGCGAACTCTACCAGGCCTTTCATGACAGACCGACCTTCGCGCTCCCCAACCGCGACTACCATCTTGCTCACGGCCCCCTCGCCGCACTCACCCAGTCATTGAGCACCGACAGCGGCCACTCGTGGCACCTCTCCGCCAACCTGTGCTGGCCAGACGACCACACCTGGTGCCTAGCCACCGAAATCGACTTTGACAGCACCTACCTCGGCGCCTCGCAAGCCTGCATTGAAGATCTGGTAGCGGACTCGGAACTGGAAGCCATGCGGCTCGATGTCACCGCGGGCGTCACCGCCGACAGCGACACCCTCAACGAGGCACCGCCGGAGTAGCTACCAGAAGCCGCGACCTATCCCTCCCCGGGGATACCGGGTGCCGCCAAGTGTGCAACCGGTGAGACGATGGCTACCGATGCCGCCAATCCGGGGCAATCGTCGTTCTGCGCGCCAGCGGAGAACTGCGCGCGTGTCGTGCCATACGACTCAATGGACTCGCCAGCGTTCCGGCGCGCGAGCCGCTAGTCGCTTCGGGCTGTGAAGAGCAGATTGACCTGGGATAGGAGTTCTGCGATCTTCAATCCGATGAATTCGCAATTCCTTTGGCGACGGCGATCGGCGGGTGGGTCTCTGTCCGCGATTCGCTCGGTGGTGGCTGCGGTGGGCAACTCGGCGGTCATCGGCTGTTGTGTCGCCGCGATATCCGCATGTGTCAACACAAGTGCCGAAGCCGCACCGGGCGTGACTACCGACTCCTTGATCGTCGGCATCGATGACGTGCGCCGTATCGCTAGCTTCGATGGCCTCACGTCAGAGCAGGGATCAGACGTGCGCTCACCGCGCCACACGGACTCGGACGCTCCGGGGCCATGCCGTGCGGTCTTCGACCAGAACGTTGTGTTCGGCAGCGGCTGGGCACAGTTTCGGTCGGTGACATACAACGGAACAATCAACACCGGGCCGGGGCAACCTCATATGGCTGCGGTTGTCACACAGGGGATCGGCATCTATCCGGATGATGGTGCGGCGCGCGACGCGTTCGATCGACTTGTTCCGGCGCTGACAGCATGTTCCGATATGCAGGCTAAACACTACGATTTCACAATCGCTCAGCCGAATCCCTCGACCGTGGCCCTTAAGTCGGATCGATGGAATGTGATGTATCGCCTGCAATCTTCGGTACTGATTGATGTGGCGGTGTTGGGTCTTCCGCAGTCTGAGCAGACAGCGAATGCTGTAGTTGATGCGATCACCGATCGCATGAAGTAGTTACTCAGGCCCGTTCTGGGCGGCAGCTCGCCAACGGCGACAGCGAGCAATTCGGCTTCTGGTTTAGAGAAATTCCAGCGAATAGGACCTTGGGATCTTCTAGGGCGTGTCTGCTTAATGTGAATGGTGTTTTGGCTGATGCTGTTTGGGTGATGCGGACGCATGCGATTTCTGATGATTTGTGGTCGCTGATCGTGGCGGTGTTGCCTGCGGGGCGGCGGCGTGGCCGGCCGTGGAACGATCATCGACGTACTCTGGAGGGCATTATCTGGCGTTACCGTGCGGGATCTCCGTGGTGTGACCTGCCCGAGCACTTCGGTCCCTGGCAATCGGTGGCCGAGAGGCATCTACGCTGGTCGGTCGATGGCATCTACGCGCGGATCTTCGCGGCGATCGCCTCTGACCTCGACGCCGAGGACGCCGACCTGGGCGCACTGTTGTCGGTCGATTCGACCAGTGTGCGCGCCCACCAACACGCAGCCGGAGCGCCCCGGCGCCGCACAGGGGATCTGTCGAATTACAAGAAATATCTCGATGAGCCCGATGACCACGCCATTGGGCGTTCCCGCGGCGGGCTGACTACCAAGATCCACGCCTTGACCGACCAGCTGTGCAGTCCGGTCACCCTGGCACTGTCGGCCGGTCAAGCCGGTGATAATCCGATGCTTTGGCCACTGCTGGCCGCCCGGTGCAGCAACTCATACGCCCCGTTTCGCCTGCTGGCGGACAAGGCGTACTCCCATGACTCGACGCGGGCACAGCTGCGCCGGCTCAAGATCGCCCATACCATCCCCGAGCGCAGCGACCAGATCACCCGCCGCAAAGCCAAAGGCCGCAACAGAGGACGGCCTCCGGGGTTCTCAGGCCGAATCTACAAGCACCGCAACACCGTCGAGCGAAGCTTCAACCGGCTCAAACACTGGCGCGCGGTCGCCACCCGCTACGACAAATACGCCCTGACCTACCTCGGCGATGTCACCCTGGCCGCCATCATCACCTACCACCGCGTCCGCAATTAGCAGACAGGACCTAGTCCAGGCCGACGGGCGCGGCCCCGCGCTGGACGCCGTCTACCTGCCGCCGGGCCGCAGCGCCTACGTGACATCGCGCGGGCTCTCCGGGGCGGGTGCCCCCCTGGGCCGGCGCTACCTCGTCACCGATGCCGGAGTGCGGTATCTGATTCGCGACGAGGACACGGCGCGTCACCTAGGGCTGTTGACTCCGACGGCGGCGCCGTGGCCGATGCTGGCGACATTGCCGGAGGGGCCGGAACTGAGCGGGGCGAACGCGTCAGTCGCCTACGACGTCGTCGCGGCGGATCCGCCGGTGCCGGCTCCCGGACCGGCCACCGAATGCCCGGGAGGCCAATGCCGCCAGCAACCCCACCAAGCAGATCGCTGATCCGCTCAATGCGGTAATCCGGGCCCGGCGATCCGGACGGGCGGGCGGCGTGGTGACCGGCGCGGCTGGGGTCGGCGAACCGGGCTGGGCCGGAGTCGGCTGCACAGCGGGGTCGCTGCTCACCGCCGCCAGCACATCGACGGTGCCGTTGCCGACGAAGGGATCCCAGCCATGGGGCGGATGATGGGCGGTCGAGATGATCCGCGCCATGACTTGGCGCGCGGTCAACGCTGGAAACCGAGCGCGAATCAGCGCGGCCAGTCCGCTGACCACGGGAGCGGCGTAGCTGGTGCCCGACAGCGGTCGGAAGCCACCGTGGTCGTCAAGACCGTTCACGGTTCCGTCGCCGACGGGGTTGAGCGAGGTCACGTTCTCGCCGCCGGCGGCGACGTCGACCCAGGGTGAGGCCAGGGTGAACGCCGAGGGCTCCCCGTTGGCATTGACCGAACCGACGGTCAGCACGTAGTCGTCGTACCAGGCGGGGCTGACGACGACGGTCGCGGTATCCCGGGATGTCTCGGGGCGCTGGGATGGGCACTGGGCGGCACCGCCGGTGTTTCCGGCCGCGGCCACGATGACGGCATTCTTCACATCGACGGCGTACGCCAAAACCGCGCCGAGGGCTCGGTCATCGGGTGGGCTCTCGGCCGCAACACAGGCAATCGTCGAAATGTTGATGACCGATGCGCCCAGATCGGCGGCCGTGCGAACGGCTCGGGCCAAGGTGTCGACGTCGCCGACTCCGGTGCTGGAGCGGTTGCCGACGGGGGAGAACTTGGCGCTGGACTGGCGGATACCGATCACCGTGGCATCGGGAGCCACACCGCTGAACTGGTCTGTCGCGGAGTCAGGTGCGGCGGCGATGATGCCGGCAACGATGGTGCCGTGCGCATCGCAATCCTGGGTGCCGTCTCCGGTGAAGACATAGTCACCTCCCGCCACCAGGTGTGCCAGCCGTCGGTGGTGTGCCACCCCGGTGTCGATCACGGCCACCCGCTGACCGGATCCGCGAGTAAGCCGCCACGCTTCGGGTAAGTCGAGGCCGGCGAGTTGGGCGGCAGCCTCGGGTCGCTCGGGTGCCCAGGTAGCCGCCGCACACACCTCGCGCTGCCGGGTGCGGCTTGGCGGGCCTGGCGGCGCGGGTTGCGGCAACCACTTTTCGTCCACCGGGGGTGGTGTCACCGCGTGCACCGCCGGCATGGCGCACCAGCACGGTGCGGCTAGTGCACACGTCGCCAGCAGGTGTCCGAATCGCGAGGTCATGTCCACGTCAGTCCCAGGCCACCAACGGCGCTGAAGACACCGCAGGTCCAGCAGGCCAGCGGCAGCAGGCTGGCCGATGCGCTGAACTCCAGCGCATCGATGAGTCGACAAGCGATGGGCGAAGGCGGCCGGGTGGGCGCGATGAACCCCAGATGCAGCGCCAGGGCGGTCAATGCCGCGGTCAGGGTGGCGACCCACGGTCCGTGCTGGGCGAGGCCGGGGGCCGCGACAGCGAATGCGGCTGTGCCCGCGACATATCCGGCGATCAAAAACATCAACCGGGACCTCCCGTCGACCTGCGCGCGCGCACGTAGCAGCAACACCGCGCCGGTGACCGCGGTGAGTCCGATGGCGCGCTGACTGCCAAGCACGGCGACGACGGCGCCCAGGGCCGCAGCCGATGAGAATCCGCCATGCAGGCCGTTCAACCAGTGATCGGCCCGGACGGCCCTGGTCGCCAACAGATCCGGGGCCGCCAACTCGGGTGCTTCCTCGGACCCGGGCGCTGCGGGAAGCTTTGGGGACAAACCTGCCACGACCATCGACACGCGGGCCGACACTTCCAGCGCAACCAGGGCGGCCAACGTGGTCAATGAGCCGACGACATACAACGCGGCGCCAGTGATCACACCGCATAGCGCGGCCGCGGCGATGACGATCGCGCAGCACATGACGGCGGTGAAGGTGACTCCACCACAACCGGTCAGCCGGATCGCCAGCGCCGCGGCGACCGACGCTCCTATCGCGGCGAGCATCAGATTCGGCACACCCAGCGGACCTGGAACCGCCAGCAGTGCGCCGACCGCCACGAACGTCGTGGCGATGACGTTCAGCGTGAACACCGCCGTGGGCTCCCGGCCGGTCCGTCCCGTCATGCCGGCGACGAGCAAGGCCAGGACGCCGGACGTGATCGCCACGACCGCGGTTGCCGCGCCGTGGCGGTCGGTGTTGCCCAGCGCCTCGCGAACCAGCTGCACGGCGCCGACCCCGCCAACCCCACCCGCGGTCAGCGCGCCGGTGAGTTCCTTGGCGCGCCGCGACGGCGGCCGGGTGCTACCGCGAAGCGTTGCCAGTACCGCCTCAGCGTCGTCGTCATGCGGCCCGGGTGCCGGCTCGGCGCTGCAGCGGTTCAACGCCAAGACGGTGCCGTCTCGAATACCACTTTGCGCCAAAGACTTTGACGGCGGGAGCGCCCCCGCGCCCAGCGGCCACAACTGATAGCGCGTGGGCGCCGCGCCGATATCGCGGCCGCCCAGGCTCTCGACGATGGCGGGGATCAACTCGGCGACGGGTAGCGCCGCCGGTAGCGAAAGATCGACGACGGCAGTCCCGGAATGCACGGCGACACGGCACAATCCCGGTTCGGATCCAGACAACATCGGGCCCCCTGACAGGTGGATCACTGGCACGCTAGTTCGCCTCCGGCGCCGTCGTATCCGGTTGTGCACAGGCGACTTGCCGGCGCTCGGGCCGCTGCTTAGCGTCGTCGCACTGTGACCGAGGACCTCGTGGTTGCCGCACCACCGGAGCTAGCCCAGACAACGTCGACTGGTCCGCTGCTGCGCCTGGTGCCCTTGGCCATGTCGATCGCCACCTTGATTGCCATGGCAGCGACCTATGTCTCGGGTGCCCCGAGCGCGCGCAACCCAACGATGTTGATCCTCCCGGCGACGATGTCGCTGTCGCTGATGGTGATGGCGGTCAGCGCACGCGGTCGGCGCCGGGGTGCCGGGCTCGACCAAGACCGGGTGGGATATCTGCAATATCTGAGCGAGTTTCGGCAACGGGTCACCGAAATCGCGGCAGCCCAGCGAATATCGTCGAACCGAACCCATCCCGAACCCGACACCGTGTGGACGTTGATTGGCGGCTCCCGGATGTGGGAGCGCCGGCCCGCGTATGCCGATTTCTGCCGAATCCGCATTGGCCTTGGAACCCAGCCGCTGGCCACTCGCCTGGTGGCCGCGCCGCTGCCACCCCCACACCGATCGGATCCGGTCACCGTCAGCGCGCTGCGCCGCTTCCTCGAGGCCCACGCGCGGGTTACCGATGTCCCGATCGCCATCGCGCTACACGGCGCCGGTGTGGTCACCATCGGCGGCGACCCGGCGCGGGTACGGGCGCTGCTTCGGGCGATGGTGTGCCAAATGGCTGTGTTGCACGGTCCAGATCAGCTGCTGGTCGCCGCGGTGGTCAGCGACCGCTACCGGCCGGGGTGGGAGTGGCTGAAATGGTTGCCGCACAACTAGCATCCGAGTCACCACGACGAGGCGGGGACCGAAAGAATGGTGTACCCCAACATCACGCAAGCCAGCGCCGCCTTCGATGCCGTGGCGCTGCCGGTCATGGTGATCGTCGACACCGACGAACACGGCAAGCAGTTGCCGGCCGGTGTCACCGTCCTCGAGGTGGGGCGCGGACACGATGGCACGCAGGTGGTGGTCAAGCGGGCCGGAGAAGCGACGACGTTGACGCGGCCCGACGAGTTGGATCAGGCCAGCGCATTGGTATGTGCCCGCCTATTGGCGCCGCACCGTTGCGGTGACCGCGCCGGCGGTCACCCCGGTGACTGGGCGAAGATGCTGGGCATCGGCGAAATCGCCACCTATCACCCGGTAAACCACTGGCACAAGCGGAATCAACGCGAACGGCTTTGCGTGCCGATCGGCGCGACCGCGGACGGATCACCCGTGCTGCTGGACATCAAGGAGCCCGCGGCGCGGGGGATGGGGCCACATGGGCTCTGCATCGGGGCCACCGGATCGGGAAAGTCCGAGCTGTTGCGCACCGTCGCGCTGGGCATGATGGTGCGCAACTCGCCAGAGGTACTGAATCTTCTGCTGATCGACTTCAAGGGCGGCGCTACATTTCTCGACCTGGAAAAGGCGCCGCACGTGGCCGCCGTCATCACCAATCTCGCCGACCAAGCGCCGCTGGTCGCGAGGATGGGGGAGGCGCTGGCCGGCGAGATGAACCGGCGCCAACACCTGTTGCGGACGGCCGGAAATTTCGTCAGCGTCGCGGCCTACGAGGACGCCCGCCGCGTGGCGCCGGCCTGGCCGCGCTGCCGACGCTTTTCATCATCGTCGACGAGTTCGCCGAACTGCTCAGTCAGCATCCCGATTTCGCCGAGGTTTTCGTCGCCATCGGCCGGCTGGGCCGATCACTGGGCATGCACCTGTTACTGGCCAGCCAGCGGCTCGAGGAGGGGCGATTGCGTGGACTCGAAGCCCACCTGTCCTATCGCGTGTGCCTCAAGACCCTGTCCGCCATCGAGTCACGGACCGCCCTGGGAACGCTGGACGCCTTTGAGCTGCCCAATACCCCCGGCTCGGGCCTGTTGTCTTCTCCCACCGCAGAGCTGACCCGGTTCGAAACGGCGTTTGTATCGGGACCGGTTCCGGCGGGCCCGCCCGATGCCGATTCTGTGGTGCTACCTGCCGCGGTGCGGCCGTTCACCTCCGAAGCCACCGGAGAAGTCAGGACCGGCGGCGCTGACGGCGCGGATACCGCAACCGGGCCAACCGTCCTGCAGACCGTGCTGGACCGGATCGCTGGCCACGGGCCGCGCGCATCAGGTCTGGCTGCCACCGTTGGACCGGGCGCCCGCGCTGGCGTCGCTGTTGAGCGACGGTGTGGCAGAGCGCGCTGAACTGGCCGTGCCGATCGGGGTGGTGGACCGGCCGTTCGATCAGTCCCGCACACCCCTGACCATCGACCTCACCGCGGCCGCGGGCAATGTCGCGGTCGTGGGCGCGCCGCAGTCGGGAAAGTCCACCACGCTGAGCACGCTGATAACCGCGTTGGCGGCCACCCACGACCCGGACCTGGTGCAGTTCTACTGTCTGGACTTCGGCGGCGGCGCTCTGGCCGCGGTCCGCGACCTGCCCCACGTCGGTGCGGTCGCCGGCCGGGGTGAACCGGACCTGATCCGGGGCATCGTCGCCGAACTCGAGTCTTGCCTGCGGACCCGCGAGTCGCTCTTTGGTGAGCAGGGCATCGACTCGATCGCCGCGTATCGTCGGCTCCGGGCCGATTCAGGCGCCCAGCGGCTCGCCGACCTGTTTGTGGTGATCTATGGTTGGGCCACGCTGTGCCATGAGTTCGAAGAGCTGCAGGAACCGATCACTGCGCTGGCGGGGCAAGGACTTTCCTACGGCCTGCACGTGGTGGTCTCCGCGACGCGCTGGGCTCACCTCAGGGGGTCACTGAAGGATCAGCTGGGCACCCGGATCGAGCTGCGCCTGGGGGATCCCGCTGATTCCGAGGTGGATCGCCGAGGCGCGCGCCAGGTACCCCGGGACCGGCCGGGCCGCGGCCTCTGCGACGACGGGATGCACATGATGATCGCGTTGCCGAATGTCGCCGAAGTCGTTGTGAGTCAACAACATGCCGGTTCGGGGGCGCCTGCGGTCCCGCTGTTGCCGCAGCAGGTTGAGCATCGCGACGTGGTCGAGGCCGCGGGTGCGGCCCTATCCGGCCGGATCCTCCTGGGTCTGCAGCAGCGCCGGCTACAACCGGTTGCGGTCGATTTCGAACACCACGCCCATCTGCTGATACTCGGTGACAATGCGTGCGGAAAATCCAGCGCGTTGCGCACCCTGTGCCGCGAGATCACCCGGACCAAGACCGCTGCGCAGGCACGGCTTTTCCTGGTGGACTTCCGGCGGGAACTGCTCGGTCTCAGCGAGTCCGAGTACCTGGGCGGCCATGCGATAGCTGCGGGGGGATTGGGTGCATTCCTGCCGGGGTTGGTCGAATTGCTGCGGGCCCGGATGCCGGCCCCGGACCTGAGCCAGGCTCGGTTGCGCGACCGGTCGTGGTGGTCTGGGCCGGAGATCTACCTGATGGTCGACGACTACGACCTGGTATGCACATCGGCCGGCAATCCACTGCTGGCGCTACTCGAATACCTGCCTTACGCAACCGATCTCGGATTGCATCTGATCGTGGCCAGGCGCAGCGGGGGAGCCACACGGGCCCTGTTCGAGCCGCTGCTCGCCGCGCTGCGAGATTTCGGCTGTATGGCGCTGATGATGAGCGGACGTTGCTATGAGGGACCATTGTTCGGCTCCGGTCGGCCGATGCCCTTGCCGCCCGGCCGCGCCGTCCTGGTCACCCGGGCCGGTGACGAGCGGCTGGTCCAAGTGGCCTGGACTGAGCCCGGATGAACGCGCACCGCGCCATGATCGAGGCGGGCCCGCAGGCAATCCGCCGACTGTGTTGTGGCAGCGAGACTGTCGCTGACATCGAGGTGTGCGCGGCCGCGCTGGCTGCTATCGACGACCCGGTGGCGTTGGTGGGTGACCGGCCGGTCCAGGTGTGGTCCCTTTGGTCGACCACCCTGCGTCGCCTGGCCGAAGGCCATCGCGCCGGCATGATCGTTGTGCATCCGTCGTGGTGGTCGGCGGCGCGCGTCGCCGTGGTTACCCGCGCCGCCCGGGCCGCGGGCGACGAAGCCGATGACACAGACGTTGACCGCGCAGCCCAGGTCTGGCTGCGACCGCGGTCCTGGCTGTTGCGGCGGGCCACAGCCCAGGCCACCGTCGTGGTCGAGATCGCCGATCGGTTGGTTGCGGTCGTCGGCGAGCATCGAACCGCGGTGCCGCGTCGCGCCGAGCCCGAACGCACCGCCGAAGAGGTCGCCGCCGCCGTTGACGCCATGACGCAGGGCGTCCGGACAGCGGTGGTCATCGACGCGCCGGGCGCGGTTGCCGGGGCATCCGAGCTTGGGGCATCGATCTGCGCCGCCCTGGTCGATGGCCACCGCGTCGCGCAGGTCAACGATCCGCGACTGATCGGATTGGCGAGGTCGGCGACCACGGAGCCGGTGTTGGGGTCCGCGGCAGCACCGCCGCACCGGAGCATCACGAGATTGGCGGGCCCGGCGGTGGCCGGCATCGGCGCGACCGTTGTGGCCGTCCTCATGGTGGCGGGTCTTGCCCGGCCGGACCGGCGCGCGGTGCCCGCGGTTGCGGCAACGCCGACGACGGTTTTGGTGGAGGGCCACGTCGCGGTCGCGATTCCCACGGGCTGGCCGAGGCAGCGTGTGATTGGGGGACCCGGGTCAGCGCGGGTGCAGATCACCTCGCCGGCAGATCCCGAGGTAGCCCTGCACGTGACCCAATCGCCGGTGCCGGGGGAGACGCTTGCGGGCACCGCGGAGCGGCTGAGACGGGCGATCGACGCCGAACCCGCCGGTGTGTTCGTCGACTTCGATCCCTCCGGTGTCAGCGCCGGCCGGCCTGCGGTGACCTACCGGGAGGTGCGTGCCGGGCACGAGGTGCGATGGTCGGTGGTGCTGGACACGGCGGTACGGATCAGCATTGGATGCCAAAGCCGAACCGGCGCGGTCGAGGCCATTCGCGAGGTGTGCGAACGGGCCGTGCGATCCGCGCACGCGGTCCACTGATCCGGGCACGGTGGGCGGCATCCGGGTGGAACCAAATCGGCCTGCCGCCGGTCTTAATGGGTATGAGTAGTCCGGCAGGTGCCAATCCGTTCACTACGTCTAATACGTCGAACACGTTGAGTGCCGACTTCGACCTGATGCGCACGGTCGCCGCCACCACCGACGCCCGCAACGAAGAAATCCGGGCGCTGCTGCAGCCGTTCATCGGCCGCATGAACGATGTGCCCGCCTCAGTGTGGGGTGGGGTGGCGGCGGCGCGATTCAAACACGCGATGGATCGATGGGGTGCAGAGTCGACACGACTTTACCACGCCCTGCACACGATCGCTGAAACCATTCGGCACAACGAGGCCCTGCTGCGTGAGGCCGGCCACAACCACGCACACCACATCGGCGCCGCCGGCGCGGACCTGTGATCGGAGGGATTCGCCGTGGAACCTGTCCTGTCGTACAACTTTGACGCAATCGAGCACACGGTTCGCCAAGAGATTCACATCACTTCGATGCGTTTCAACGCCGCACTCGAGCAGCTGCGGTCACAGATCGCACCGCTGCAGCAGCTGTGGTCCCGAGAGGCGGCGGCCGCGTATCAAACCGAGCAGTTCAAATGGCATCAAGCGGCCGCTGCGCTCAACCAGATCCTGTTCGAGCTGGGTAACGCCGTCCGCGACGGCGCCGACGAGGTCGCCGGCGCCGACCGCCGGGCAGCCGGCGGCTGGGCCCGCTAGCCGCGCCATCTGACCCCGCGGCACCCGACAGACCCTGTGTGGTCCCCACGGAGGAGAGCCGTGGGGACCACACAGTCATTTTGACCTGCGGGGATGCCCGTCGGTAAGCTGCTCGGTTGGCGTGCGGGTACGCCGGGGCCTCGGGTCAATGTCGGTCGCCGAGACAGCCCCTCCGTGAACGCCTGACCGGCACCCGGGTCACACCGGGATCCACCCGAGAGAAGAGAAGGTAAGCGCTGTGCCTACATACGCGCCCAAGGCGGGTGACACCACGAGGTCGTGGTACGTCATCGACGCCACGGACGTGGTGCTTGGCCGCCTTGCCGTCGCAGCAGCCAACCTGCTGCGTGGCAAGCACAAGCCGACGTTCGCGCCCAATGTCGACGGCGGTGACTTCGTCATCGTCATCAATGCCGACAAAGTCGCCATCAGCAACGAGAAGCTGCGTAACAAGATGGCCTACAGGCACTCGGGGTATCCCGGCGGTCTGCGGAAACGTTCGATCGGCGAGCTGATGGAAAAGCACCCCGACCGCGTCGTGGAAAAGGCGATCGTCGGCATGCTGCCCAAGAACAAGCTCAGTCGGCAGATTCAGAGCAAGCTTCGCGTCTATGCCGGTCCGGAGCACCCACACACCGCGCAGCAGCCGGTTCCGTTCGAGATCAAGCAGGTGGCGCAATGACCGAAACCACCCCAGAAGTGGAAGTCGCTGTCGAAGCTGAAGTGACTTACAGCGAATCGTTCGTGTTCGAGCGGCCCATCCAGACCGTCGGGCGTCGCAAGGAAGCCGTGGTGCGGGTGCGCCTGGTGCCCGGAAGCGGCAAGTTCGACCTCAACGGGCGCAGCCTCGAGGACTACTTCCCGAACAAGGTCCACCAGCAGCTCATCAAGGCTCCGCTGGTCACCGTCGACCGGCTGGAGAGCTACGACATCTTTGCGCTGCTGCACGGCGGCGGCCCCTCGGGCCAGGCCGGCGCGCTGCGGCTGGGCATCGCCCGGGCATTGATCGTGGCAAACCCGGAGGACCGGCCCGCCCTGAAGAAGGCTGGCTTCCTCACCCGTGACCCGCGTGCTACCGAGCGGAAGAAGTACGGCCTGAAGAAGGCCCGCAAGGCGCCTCAGTACAGCAAGCGCTGATCAACGATCACTTTCTGGCCGCGACCGTGCAACGTTGTGCGTTGTTTTCGGTGCGCCTTCGGCGTGTCGTCGCGCCAACGCGCACGGTTGCGGGCAGAAAGGTAAGCGCACGTTAGGCGCGAGAACGTCAACTGTGAGAGGTTTGTCCGCATGGGTCGACTATTCGGCACCGACGGAGTGCGCGGGGTCGCGAATCGCGAATTGACCGCCGAGTTGGCCCTGGCTCTTGGCGCCGCTACCGCGCAGCACCTGGCCAGTTCGACCGGACCGGGCAGGCGAGTCGCCGTGGTTGGCCGCGATCCGCGAGCAAGTGGCGAAATGCTCGAGGCCGCCGTCATCGCGGGCTTGACCAGTCAAGGTGTCGACGCCCTGCGCGTCGGGGTGCTTCCCACTCCCGCCGTGGCCTACCTGACCGGTGCCTATGACGCCCATTTCGGGGTGATGATCTCGGCGTCGCACAACCCGATGCCCGACAACGGCATCAAGATCTTCGGTCCGGGCGGACACAAACTCGACGACGCTACCGAGGACCGGATCGAAAGCCTGGTTGCGGCCGGACCCGGGTTGCGACCGGTTGGCTCGGAGATCGGCCGCGTGATCGACGCCGAAGACGCCGCTGACCGCTATCTGCGGCATGTGAGCAAGGCCTGCACCACGCGACTCGATGGGTTGACCGTTGTGGTCGATTGCGCCCACGGCGCCGCCTCGGAAGTGGGGCCGCGCGCCTATCGGGCCGCCGGAGCCCGGGTCATCGAGATCAACGCCGACCCCAACGGGTTGAACATCAACGGCGACTGCGGATCGACCCACCTGGAGGCGATTCGCGCGGCGGTGCTTGCCCACGGCGCCGACCTGGGTGTGGCCCACGACGGAGACGCCGACCGCTGCCTGGCCGTCGACGCCAACGGTGACCTCGTTGACGGGGACGCCATCATGGTGGTCCTTGCTTTGGCGATGCAGGAGGCGGGCGAATTGGCCTCCGACACGTTGGTGACCACGGTGATGAGCAACCTCGGTCTGCACCTGGCCATGCGCGAGGCCGGCGTGAACGTGCGCACCACCGGCGTCGGGGACCGCTATGTGCTCGAGGAATTGTGCGCCGGGGACTACAGCCTCGGTGGTGAGCAGTCCGGCCACATCGTGATGCCGGGACTCGGTTCGACCGGCGACGGCATCGTCACCGGATTGCGTTTGATGACGCGCATGGTGGCGACCGGCGCCTCGCTGGCCGCTCTGGCATCGCGGATGCAAACGTTGCCGCAGGTGCTGATCAACGTCCAGGTCACCGACAAGGCGGCCGCGGCCGCGGCACCTTCGGTTCAGGCGGCGGTAGACCGGGCCGAAACCGAGCTGGGTGACACCGGCCGCATCTTGCTTCGGCCCTCTGGAACCGAGCCGCTGATCCGGGTGATGGTCGAGGCGGCCGACGAGGAAGCCGCGCATCGGTTGGCCACCAGCGTCGCCGACGCGGTCAGTGCCGCGGGCTAGCCACCAGGCATCTGAATTTCGTTGCTCGCTGCCGTCCACCGCCATCGAGGTGACCAATCCCGGCTCAGCGGGAACCTCGACGCCCCGACCGGCGTCTGACTATCCATGAGACCCGAACTCGCGAGAAACTCACGCATCGATGTTGCGGCGGTGCAGGTGGTGGCCGAGCGACTGTGCGCCGCGGCGGAGCTGATCGATAACGCCATCGCCGACCATTGGGCAAGGCTCACTTTTGATGGGGCCGCGGCAGGCCGGGACTACCCTTCGCACGGTGATGCACTGCGCGCCGGATTGGAGCGCTTGGGTGCGCAGCTATCCCAATGGTCCAGCGCCACAGTCGATATAGCGGTCGCCATGCGCGCCGCCGCGAACCACTACGTTGATGCCGATCGTGGCGCCGCGGCACGGATCGCCTGATCGTGACCGACGGGCTAGCGGTGGCACAGCGCCTCGACGAAGGGCGGCCCGCCGTGGACCACACGCGGCGGTACCTACGCGCCTGCCAACAGCTCGGCTACCAAGATCCCGTTCTGGCCAAGGGCTTTGATCCGATCGGCGACCGCTACGACAGCGAAGACGGCCTCGATCTCTACCTGCTCGACGGTGACTGCGCGCGATTGCGCGCCGCCGGCGCCACGGTCGCTGAGGCGCTTGGGATGCAGCGCGGCCAGGTCGGCGCGCTGGCGATGGCCTGGGCGGGGCCTGGAGCCGACGCCGCGGTCAACTTTCTGCAACGCCATGTTGAGGCGGGGCAGCGCATTGTTGCCGAAGTTCGGGCGGCGGCTTTGGGCTGCGAATCGTTGCGCGAGGACCTGTGGCGTCTGGTCGACATGAAGGTGGAAAGCGTGATCGCCATCGACGACCGCACACTGGCGCGGCGGCCGGCGTGGTTGGCCGCCTGCGCTGAGGTCGGTGCCGGGGCAGCGCCCGGCAGTGCGGCCGCGGAGCTGGTTCGCCATCAGATAAATCCCTATCTGGACAACGATATTCGTGACGACTGGCTGGGCGCGATGCGCGCAGCGACGGCCGGCATCGGCGCGGCCTACACCACGTTGGCCGATCGACTGACCTCGTCGGTGCCGGTGTCTTTCGACCACCCAGACGACCTCGGATCCGGACCCCAATCGCCGCCGGTCCCATCGGCGCTGGCGGCGATCGCACCCGCGGCCGCCACCTCCGCGCCTGCGCCGGATCCGGAACCGGCCTTCGCCGCGTCGCCGGCGGTGCCGGCTGGCATCGCGCCGGCGCCGGGAGCTGGCCTCGAACTACCCACAGATGCCGGCGATTTCGGCGCGCTCGGTGATTTCGGCGGCCCCGGCGGCTTGGGTGCCGCGGGAACCGGCGGGCTCGGTGGGCTCGCGGGGCTTGCCGGGCGCATTGTCGACGCGCTGGCAGAACTACTCGGTACGGCGGCGGTACCGATCGCCGATCCGCTCGGGTCGGTGGACCCGGCGGATGGGGGAGATCGGTCCGGTGCGGAGGCGGTCGACGACGTCGGCGATGAGAACCCTAGCGAACCGCGAAAGCCCGACGCGGCAACCGAAACCGGCGCGAGTGACGAGAAGTCCGATAACGGCGAGGCACCGGAAGCCGCCGACGGTTCACCGCCGGGGGCGCTGGCGGGCGATGGCGCCGAGCGGTCCGCGATGCCGATTGGCGAACAAGCCAGGACGCCGGTGCCCGAGGGGGCCGCCACGCCGGTCGCCCAGCCGCCGCGAGTTCCCGAGGCGCCGCCGCACGGCGGTTCGGCGCCGGCCGGCGAGGCGTCGAGTCCCTGCGAGATAGCCGCAGACGAGCTGCCCAAGGCCGGGCCGTAACAACTCGAGACAGCTCGCAGACCAACTCAGGCGCGACGCAGCCCCAGCAGCTGCTCGACGTGGCGCACGTATTCGCGGCGATCGGTGCTCAACGGGCTCACCAGCATGGTCGTCACACCCGCTTCGGCGAAGGCGGCCAGCCGTTCGGCGACGAACCCGCGTGGGCCGATCAGCGAGATTCCCCGCGCCAGCTCGTCCGGCACCGCGGCTATGGCCTCGTGCTTGCGCCCAGCCAGGTACAGCTCCTGGATTCGGTCTGCGACATCGCCGTACCCGTAACGAGTGGACAGGTTGTGGTAAAAATTGCGGCCCTTGGCGCCCATGCCGCCCAGGTACAGGGCAAGTTGAGGCTTCACCCGGGCCAGTCGCTGCTCGACGTCGTCCCCGATCGCCAACGAGGCGTGCACCGTGACATCCAACGGGCCCAGCGCGGGATCGCGTTTCGCGGTGCCGGACGCCAGCGCCTCGCTCCAGGCCGACGCGGCCTTCTCCGGATAAAAAAAGACCGGCTGCCAGCCCTCGGCGATCTCGGCGGTCAGCTCGACGTTGCGGGGGCCCGGCGCCGCAATGGATATCGGAATGCGTTCTCGTAGTGGGTGATTGATGAGTTTGAGGGCCTTGCCCAAACCCGTGCCGCGATTAGCGGGCAACGGGATCTGGTAGTGGGCGCCCGCATGACGCAGCGTCTCCCGCCGCCAGACGTGCCGGCAGATTTCCACCACCTCGCGGGTGCGGCCGATGGGCGCATCGAATTCGACGCCGTGGAATCCCTCGATCACCTGCGGTCCGGACGTACCGATTCCGAGATTGAACCGGCCGCCGGACACATGATCGAGGCCCGCAGCCGTCATCTCCAACAGCGAGGGTGTGCGGATATAGATGGGCAGCACCCCGGAGGCCAGCTGAACGCGGGTTGTTTTGGCCGCCAGATAGCCGAGTTGGCTGACGGCGTCGAAGGCATATGCCTCTGCCACCACGGCGACGTCGATTCCGGATTTGTCGAGTTCCACGACGCGGTCGAGGCCCTCATGGAAGCCGTCCGAGTAGTCCAGGGCGATACCGATTCGCATCATGGGCCGCGCTCGTCACTTCAGTAGCGCGACAAGCTTCTCTTCGGGCGTAACCGGCGGGGCGTGCGGATCCACCGGGTCGGTCTTGGGCAGGTGCACGTCCGGATCGGCGAAGTCGCGATAGGTCTTGTCGCCACCGAGGGTGTGCAGCAGGTAGCCGGTCACCAGCGCCCTGACCGAACGCTGGGTTTTGCGGTCGGAGCCGGCCAGCCCCACCACTTTGGTCAATCGCCGACCCTCGATCAGACCGCCCGGATTGGCCTTGCTGACAACGCGCAGCGTGGCGGCGTCCCAGGTGCGCGACAGCTCGAGTGCGTTGGAATTGAGCGTCTTGGGATCCTCGGGTGCGCTCAGGATCAAACCCTTCGCCTTCAGGCCCGCGGCCGGCTGCTGCGCCGGGGGCGCGGTGACGGTCGGGAAGATCGCGACCACCCCGGCGGGCTTGGTCGGCATGCCGGCCGCCGCGAAGACCGCGGCCGAGCCGCCGAAACCGTGGCCCACCAGCCCGAGCTTGGCGGGGTGCACGCTGATATCGCCGGGCCCAAGGCGCACTCCGGCCACGATGTCGAGGGCAACGCCCATGTCAAAGGCCAGGTTGAGCACCGACGGCGCCACGCCGCGTTGCGTGTCGGGCGCCCCGGCGACGATGCCCCAGGACGCCAGGTGCTCGAGCAGCCCCGAATAGCGGGCTACGCCGGTGAGCCAGTTATGCCCGAAGGCGACCGCCGGCAGGTTCATACCGGCTTCAGGGGTGTACACCACCCCGGGCAGTCCGGCAAAGGCCAGGTCACCGCGCAAAACGCGGTGTGGGCCTCGGCGGCTGAGGGCGGCAACGAGGTTGCGGATGCGGGCCACCCGTCGACGTTAGCGGTGGCGCGGGGGATGGGTCCAGTTCGTCCACGTTGTGCCGTCCCAATAGCGCTGTCCGGCCCCATGAGGATCGGGATACCAGCCCGCCGGCATCGATACCGGCATCGATACCGGCGTCGATGCGGGCCGCGAGGCAGGCATGGGCGCCGGCGGTGCCGGGCCACCCGAATTGACCGCGTTGCGCAGCTGGCGCATCGCGTTGGCATTGGAAATCAAGGCGATCCAGTTGAACAGCAGCAGCGACAGCAGGCTCCACCAACCGGCGAGCAGGTTGTAGGTCTGGGCCGAACGGTAGGCCGCCTCACACTCCGGCAGCGTCCCGTAGACCGAATAACTGCGCTGCTGCCAGAAGATCAGGGCGCCGGTGTGCTTGATCAGCTTGAGGTAGTACCGATCCGCCTGGACAGGAGGTTGGTAAGGGTGGGACAAATCGGGCCTTTCGCGCCGTAGGGCCATTTCGACCATACCGCCGGATTGATCTGGGGCTCGCGAGCTGCCCCCGGTCAGTCGCTGGTCAGCTAGCGGTCAGCGTTATGCGGACGTCCGGATGGGGGTGGCTGCACTACCCTGGTCTGCTATGTGCGGAATTGTCGGCTACGTAGGCCAGCGTCCTGCCTGCGAAGTCGTCCTGGATGCGCTGCGCCGGATGGAGTACCGAGGCTACGACTCCTCGGGGATCGCATTGGTCGACGGCAGCGGCAAGCTCACCGTGCGTCGCCGCGCCGGCAGGCTCGCCAATCTCGAGACGGCGGTGGCCGAAATGCCGGCGGAGTCGCTGACCGGTACCACCGGCCTGGGGCATACCCGGTGGGCCACCCACGGGCGCCCCACCGACCGTAATGCCCACCCCCATCGTGATGCCGCCGGAAAAATCGCGGTCGTCCACAACGGCATCATCGAGAACTTCGCCGTCCTGCGCCAGGAGCTGGAAGCCGCCGGCGTGGAGTTCGCCAGCGACACCGACACCGAAGTTGCGGTGCACCTGGTCGCGCAGGCGTTTCACCACGGCGAGACGGCCGGCGACTTCCCGGCCTCGGTGTTGTCGGTGCTGCGGCGTTTGGAGGGCCACTTCACCTTGGTTTTCGCCAACGCCGATGACCCCGGCACCATCGTGGCGGCCCGCCGCTCCACACCACTGGTGCTCGGCATCGGTGACGGCGAGATGTTCGTCGGCTCCGACGTCGCCGCGTTCATCACGCACACTCGGCACGCCGTTGAGCTGGGACAGGACCAGGCGGTGGTGATCACCGCCGATGGCTACCGGATCAGCGACTTCGATGGCAACGACGACCTGCTTGCCGGTACCGACTACCGGGAGTTTCACATCGATTGGGACCTCGCGGCCGCCGAAAAGGGCGGCTACGAGTACTTCATGCTCAAAGAGATCGCCGAGCAGCCGACCGCGGTCGCCGAGACTCTGCTCGGCCACTTCGTGGGCAACCGCATCGTCCTCGACGAACAGCGGCTATCGGACCAGGAGCTGCGGGAGATCGACAAGGTCTTCGTGGTCGCCTGCGGCACCGCCTATCACTCGGGTCTACTCGCCAAGTACGCGATCGAGCATTGGACCCGCCTACCTGTCGAGGTGGAGCTCGCCAGCGAGTTCCGCTACCGAGACCCGGTGTTGGACCGCAGCACCCTGGTGGTGGCCATCTCGCAGTCCGGTGAAACCGCGGACACCCTCGAGGCCGTCCGCCACGCCAAGGAGCAGAAGGCCAAGGTGTTGGCGATCTGCAACACCAACGGTTCGCAGATCCCGCGCGAATGCGACGCGGTGCTCTACACCCGCGCCGGCCCGGAGATCGGGGTGGCCTCCACCAAGACCTTCCTGGCCCAGGTGACCGCTAACTATCTGCTGGGCTTGGCGCTGGCCCAGGCGCGCGGCACCAAATATCCCGACGAGGTCGAGCGGGAGTACCGCGAGCTGGAAGCGATGCCCGATCTGGTGGCCCGGGTCATTTCGGCGATCAAGCCGGTGGCCGACCTGGCTTACCGGTTCGCGCAGTCCTCGACCGTGTTGTTCCTGGGGCGCCACGTCGGCTACCCGGTGGCCCTGGAGGGCGCGCTCAAGCTCAAAGAACTGGCGTACATGCACGCCGAGGGCTTCGCCGCCGGTGAGCTCAAGCATGGTCCGATCGCGCTGGTCGAAGACGAGCTGCCGGTCATCGTCATCATGCCCTCGCCCAAAGGCTCGGCCACACTGCACGCCAAGTTGTTGTCGAACATTCGTGAGATCCAGACCCGCGGCGCGGTCACCATCGTGATCGCCGAAGAGGGCGACGACACCGTGCGTCCTTTCGCTGATCACCTGATCGAGATTCCGGCGGTGTCGACCCTGTTGCAGCCGCTGTTGTCGACGATCCCACTGCAGGTGTTCGCCGCGGCCGTCGCACAGGCACGCGGGTACGACGTCGACAAGCCGCGAAATCTAGCCAAGTCGGTCACGGTCGAATAGTCCGGAGCAGGCAATGAGGGGGACCCTTGTCGGCGGTTGAGCGCGGTAGGTCAGGACCTGGCCGATGAAGCTGGGATTTGTCGGGCTGGTGCTTTTCGTCGTGGCCTATGTCGGCTCGACACTGCTTTACGGCAACGCCGGCAAGGGGCCGCACGACCTGACCCAAGGCCGTCCGACCGCCGATGGGACCACGGTCACCATCAGCCTGGAAGAGGTTCAGTCGAGCAACACCGTGCTGTCGGCCAATCTCGCCGTCACGCCGGGGCCGGGGCTGCTGGATCCGCGAACCGAGGGTCTGTCCGACGACCTCAGCGTCGTGGTCACCTCCTCGGTGACGCCGACCAAGCGCACCTGGTCCAAGGGCATGCTGCCCGGTGTCTTCCCCGTTCCGCTGGCCATCACCGGCAACGTGGCGGACTGGCCCTTCGATCACTACCGTTCCGGGCCGATCACGGTCGAGCTGTTCAGCGGTGCGGCGAAGGTGCCCCAGCGGGCGAAGGTGAGATTCGTCGATAGCCTCGCCGGCTGGCAGATCGACATTCCGACCGCAGGAGACGGCACCGGGGTTACGCCCTACCGGTTGACGTTGCAGCGATCACCGAGCACCGCCGCGTTTGCCCTGCTCATCATCGGTGTCCTGGTCACGATCGCCGGGCTGGCTCTCTTTGTTGCGGTGCAGACCGCACGTGATCGACGACCATTCCAGCCGCCCATGACCACGTGGTACGCGGCGATGCTGTTTGCGGTGGTGCCGCTGCGCAATGCGCTGCCCAACGCGCCTCCCTTCGGGGCCTGGATCGATGTCCGGGTCGTGGTCTGGGTGATAGTCGTGTTGGTCATTTCGATGGCGATCTACATTTCCTGCTGGTGGCGGCACTTGAAACCCGCCTCCGACAAGCCGGCCTGAGACCACTGCCGATGTCGCATGGGCAACGGCGGGCGTGTAAGAGTTGACGCCGTGGCGAGCGCATCGGTATCCGCACGAGTGCGAAGCATGGCGCTCGCGGTGTGGCATTTCGTCAGCAGCGCGCCCCTGACCTATACCTGGCTGGTCGTCTTGGCGATCACCACGATCATTCAAAACAGCCTGGCCGGACGCCAGCTGCACTCGGTGATCCTGCATCGGTCCACCAACATCAGCCACCTGGGGCGCGATCCGCTGGAAGTCCTGTTCTCCAGTCTGCTGTGGATCGACGGCCGGAATCTGGAACCGTATCTGGTGCTGTTCACGCTGTTCCTGGCGCCGGCCGAGCATTGGCTTGGCCAGTTGCGCTGGCTGACGGTGGGATTGACTTCCCACATCGGCGCCACCTATATCAGCGAAGGCCTGCTCTACTACGCGATCCAGACGCGTGAGGCCGCCGAACGGCTGGTGTATTCGCGTGACATCGGGGTCAGCTACTTCTTGGTCGGGGTGATGGCGGTGCTCACCTATCACATCGTCAAGCCGTGGCGATGGGGATACCTGGCGGTGTTGCTCGTCATCTTCGGCTTTCCGCTGCTCACCATGGACAAGACCGAGCTCGACTTCACCGCCATCGGCCATTTCACCGCGATACTGATCGGTTTGGCCTTCTATCCGATGGCCCGCGAACGCGGGAGCCCGACGTGGGGTCCCGCGAAAATCAGAGAAGTTCTGCGAAAACTCCGTTCCCGTGAGGCACCGGCCTGAGCCCGTCCCAAACATGCAATGCTGGCAGTGATGCGGCATTACTACTCTGTAGACGCGATCCGCGACGCCGAAGCGCCGCTGTTGGCCAGCTTGCCCGACGGGGTGCTGATGAGCCGGGCGGCCTTTGGCCTGGCCACCGAAATCGGGCGTGAACTGACCCGCCGTAGCGGCGGAATTTTCGGTCGCCGGGTGTGCGCGGTGGTCGGATCGGGCGACAACGGTGGTGACGCGCTATGGGCGGCGACCTTCCTGCGCCGCCGCGGCGCCGCGGCGGACGCGGTACTGCTCAATCCGCAACACACCCATCCCAAGGCGCTGGCGGCATTCACCAAGGCTGGTGGCCGCGTTGTACAAAACGTCTCGGCGGCAACCGATCTCGTTATCGATGGGGTGGTGGGCATCTCCGGCTCCGGGCCGCTGCGGCCCGCGGCGGCCGAGGTGTTCGCCGCGGTGGACGCCGCCGGCATCCCGGTGGTGGCCGTGGACATCCCCAGCGGCATCGACGTGGCGACCGGGGCGATCACCGGCCCCGCGGTGCGCGCCGCGCTGACGGTTACCTTCGGCGGACTCAAACCCGTCCACGTGCTGGCCGATTGCGGTCGTGTCGTGCTGATCGACATCGGACTGGACCTGTCCGACACCGAGGTGCTGGGGTTGCAGGCCGCCGACGTGGCCGCGCACTGGCCGGTGCCCGGCCCTCGCGATGACAAGTACACCCAGGGCGTGACCGGTGTGCTGGCGGGTTCTTCGACGTATCCGGGTGCGGCGGTGTTGTGTAGTGGCGCCGCGGTGGCAGCCACCTCGGGCATGGTCCGCTACGCCGGCAGCGCGGCGGGCGAGGTGCTCGCGCGCTGGCCGGAGGTCATCGCCTCGCCCACCCCCTCCACGACCGGACGGGTACAGGCCTGGGTGGTAGGGCCGGGCCTGGGCACCGATGAACCCGGGTCGGCCGCACTATGGTTCGCGCTGGAAACCAATCTCCCGGTGATCGTGGATGCCGATGGGCTGACGATGCTGGCGGCGTATCCCGAATTGGTGGTCAATCGCAGCGCCCCGACGGTGCTGACGCCGCACGCCGGTGAATTCGCTCGGTTGGCGGGCTCGGGGCCGGGGGAGGACCGGGTCGGCGCAACCCGAAAGCTGGCCGATGCGTTCGGCGCCACCGTGCTGCTCAAGGGCAATGTCACCGTCATCGCCGATCCCGGCGGCCGGGTGTACCTGAGTCCGGCCGGGCAGTCCTGGGCGGCCACCGCCGGATCGGGTGATGTGCTGTCCGGAATGATCGGGGCCCTGCTGGCGGCGGGGCTGGCACCGGCCGAGGCCGCCGCGGCCGCGGCGTTCGTCCACGCCCGTGCCGCCGAGCTATCGGCCCTCGATCCGGGGCCCGATGGCGCACCGACGTCCGCGTCGCGAATTCTCCACTACATCCGGGCCGCCCTGGCGGCTCTGTGAAGTCAGTAGCTCGACTCGGCAATGAAAGGATCCACCGTGTCCCGTAGCCACCCGTCGGTACCCGCACATTCGATCGCTCCGGCCTACACCGGCCGGCTGTTCACCGCTCCGGTACCGGCGTTGCGGCTGCCCGAGGAGTCGATGGATCCCGAAGCCGCCTACCGGTTCATCCACGACGAGCTGATGCTCGACGGTAGTTCGCGGCTGAACCTGGCCACCTTCGTCACCACCTGGATGGATCCCGAGGCCGGCAAGCTGATGGCCGAGATGTTCGACAAGAACATGATCGACAAAGACGAATACCCGGCGACCGCTGCGATCGAGACCCGCTGCGTGTCGATGGTCGCCGACCTCTTTCACGCCGAGGGACTGCGCGACGACGACCCGTCCAGCGCCACCGGGGTGTCCACCATCGGCTCCAGCGAGGCGGTGATGCTCGGCGGCCTGGCCATGAAGTGGCGGTGGCGGCAGAAGATCGGCAAGGACTGGAAAGGCCGTACACCGAATCTGGTGATGGGCTCCAACGTCCAGGTGGTGTGGGAGAAGTTCTGTCGCTACTTCGACGTCGAGCCGCGCTACCTGCCGATGGAGAAGGGGCGCTACGTCATCACCCCCGAACAGGTCGTCGACGCCGTCGACGAGGACACCATCGGTGTGGTCGCGATCCTGGGCACCACCTACACCGGCGAGCTGGAACCGGTTGACGAGATCTGCGCGGCGCTGGACAGATTGGCGGCCGGCGGCGGCGTTGATGTGCCCGTGCACGTGGACGCCGCCAGCGGGGGCTTCGTGGTGCCGTTCCTGCATCCAGACCTCAAGTGGGACTTCCGGCTGCCGCGGGTGGTCTCGATCAATGTCAGCGGTCACAAATACGGGCTGACCTATCCCGGCGTCGGATTCGTCGTGTGGCGCAGCCCCGAACACCTGCCGGAGGATCTGGTTTTCCGGGTCAACTACCTGGGCGGGGATATGCCCACATTCACACTCAACTTCTCCCGGCCCGGCAACCAAGTCGTCGGCCAGTACTACAACTTCCTGCGGCTGGGCCGGGAGGGCTACATCAAGGTCATGCAGGCCCTGTCGGAGACCGCGCGCTGGCTCTCCGCGCAGCTGCGTGAGGTAGATCACTGCGAGCTGATAGCGGACGGTTCGGCGATCCCGGTGGTCGCCTTCCGGCTGGCCGGCGACCGCGGCTACACCGAGTTCGACCTCTCCCACGAGCTGCGAACCTTCGGGTGGCAGGTGCCCGCCTACACCATGCCGGACAACGCCACCGACGTATCGGTGCTGCGCATCGTGGTGCGCGAAGGTCTGTCCGCCGACATGGCGCGCGCCCTGCACGATGATGCCGTCACCTCACTGCGCACGCTGGACAAGGTCAAGCCGGGCGGCAACTACGACGGACAGCACTTCGCGCACTAAGCGCGGAGGTCGGTCGCCGGCCCAGCCGCCGGGGTGAACGCGGACTGGGCGAGCACCTTCACGCGGCTCTGGGACAATCGAGTCGATGACTACCACCCCGATATCTCTGACGCCCGGGGTCCTCGCCGAGGCGGTGGTGGACCTGGGTGCTATCGCCCACAACGTGCGGCTGCTGCGCGAACGTGCCGGCAGCGCACAAGTCATGGCGGTCGTCAAGGCCGACGGCTATGGTCACGGCGCGACCGCGGTCGCCCGCACCGCGCTGGCAGCCGGTGCGGTCGAACTCGGAGTCGCGTCGGTGGACGAGGCGCTGACGTTGCGCGCGGACGGCATCACCGCTCCGGTGCTGGCCTGGTTGCACGCACCCGGCATGGATTTCGGGCCCGCGCTGGCCGCCGACGTCCAGATCGCCATTTCTTCGATCCGCCAACTCGACGAAGTGCTCGATGCCGCGCGCCGGACCGGAACGACGGCGACCGTCACGGTCAAGATCGACACCGGCCTCAACCGCAACGGCGTGGCGCCGGCGCTCTACCCGGAGATGGTCACCAGGCTGCGCCAGGCCGTCGCCGAAGACGCGATTCGGCTACGCGGGCTGATGACGCACATGGTGCACGCGGACGCACCGGAAAAACCGATCAACGACATCCAGTCCCAGCGGTTCAAGCAGATGCTCGACCACGCCCGCGACCAGGGAGTGCGATTCGAGGTGGCGCACCTGTCGAACTCCTCGGCAACCATGGCTCGTCCCGATCTGACGCTGGATCTGGTGCGGCCCGGTATCGCGGTGTACGGGCTGAGCCCGGTGCCCAGGTTGGGCGACATGGGACTGGTTCCGGCGATGACCGTGAAATGCGCAGTCGCGCTGGTGAAATCGGTGGACGCGGGCGAAGGCGTGTCGTACGGACACACCTGGATTGCGCCCCACGACACGAATGTGGCGCTGTTGCCGATCGGCTACGCCGACGGGGTTTTCCGGTCGCTGGGCGGGCGCCTGGAGGTCTTGATCAACGGCAAACGCCGGCCGGGCGTCGGCCGGGTCTGCATGGACCAGTTCCTCGTCGATCTGGGCCCCGGACCGCTCGATGTGGCCGAAGGTGACGAGGTGATTCTGTTCGGGCCGGGTACCCGCGGTGAACCCACCGCGCAGGACTGGGCCGATCTGGTCGGCACCATCCACTACGAGGTGGTCACCAGCCCGCGCGGGCGCATCACCAGGGTCTACCGCGAGGCCGAAACCGTTGAGCGCTGAGGAAACTCGCCGGCGCCAGCGAGCCTGGCTTGCCGGAGGTGCCGGGCTGACCGCGGTCGCCACCATCGTCGGCGCCTCGGCCCGGCGCTTGTTGGCCGAACGCGGCTCGGTCTGCGATGACCCCTACGCGGGTGAGGATTTCGAGCGGCTGGACAGCGATCGCGCCCGGGTGGTGACCACACCGGACGGCGTGCCGCTGGCCGTGCGCGAGGCGGGGCCGGTGGACGCCCCGCTGACGATGGTGTTCGCCCACGGCTTCTGCCTGCGCATGGGTGCCTTCCACTTTCAGCGCATGCGGCTCGGCGAACAATGGGGCTCGCGGGTGCGGATGGTCTTCTATGACCAGCGCGGGCACGGCCAGTCCGGCGAAGCCGATCCGCAGACCTACACACTGACCCAACTCGGACAAGACCTGGAAACGGTGCTGCAAGCGACCGCACCGCGCGGGCCGATAGTGCTGGTCGGGCATTCGATGGGTGGCATGACGGTGTTGTCGCACGCCCGTCAGTTCCCGCAGCGTTACGGCCGGCGGATTGTGGGTGCCGCCGTCATCTCTTCGGCGGCCGAAGGGGTGACCCGCTCGCCGTTGGGCGAGTTCCTGAAAAACCCGGCGCTCGAGGCGGTCCGGTTCACCGCCCGGTCCGCGCCGAAACTGATGCACCGCGGCCGCACCGCGTCCCGGTCACTGATCGGCCCGATCCTGCGGGCCGCGTCCTACAGTGACCTGGAGGTGAGCCGCAGCCTGGATGCGTTCTCGCAGCAGATGATGAACGACACGCCCATCGCCACCCTGGTGGGTTTCCTGCACGCGCTGGAAGTGCACGACGAAACCGCCGGGCTGTGGACGCTGCTGCGGATCCCGACCTTGATTGCCTGTGGTGATCACGACCTGATGACCCCCGACGAATACTCTCTAAAGATGGCGGCCTCGTTGCCACAATCCGAACTGGTCATCGTGGGCGGGGCCAGTCATCTGGCCCTGTTGGACAAGCCCGACGCCATCAACGAAGGGCTGGTCCGGCTCGTCGACCGCGCCCTTCCGGGCAAGTTGACGCTGCGGTACCGCCGGGTCGGCGAGCGGTTGCGGGATCGGTGGCGCCGCCATGGCTGAGCAGCACGATTCGGGCACGGCAATGCTGGAACGCGTGGCGGATACCGTGGCGCTGGGAACCCGGCTGGGCGAGCAGCTGCGCGCCGGTGACGTGGTGGTGCTCTCGGGCCCATTGGGTGCTGGAAAAACGGTGTTGGCCAAGGGCATTGCCGCGGCGATGGACGTCGATGGCCCGGTCACCTCGCCGACCTACGTGTTGGCGCGGGTGCATCCGGCGCGTGGGCCGGGCCGCCCGGCGATGATTCACGTTGATGTCTATCGGCTGTTGGATCACGGGAGCGCCGACCTGCTCGGTGAGCTCGATTCGCTGGATCTGGACACCGATCTGACGGACTCGGTCGTGGTGGTGGAGTGGGGGGAGGGCCTGGCCGAGCGACTCTCCGAACGCCATCTCGACATTCGGCTGGAGCGGGTCAGTCACTCCGACGTGCGGATCGCGACCTGGGCGTGGGCCGGCCGATGACCATCATTCTCGCTTTGGATACCTCTACCCCCGCGGTGACCGCGGGGGTAGTGCAGCTGACGGGGTCCGAGTGCGTCGCGTTGGCCGAGCGGGTCACCGTCGACGCCCGGGCGCACGCCGAACGGCTGACCCCCAACGTGCTGGCGGCGCTGGCCGGTGCGGCGCTGACGATGGCCGACCTGAATGCGGTGGTCGTGGGCTGCGGTCCCGGCCCATTCACCGGGCTGCGGGCCGGAATGGCTACCGGCGCCGCCTACGGGCATGCGCTGGACATCCCGGTGTATGGGGTGTGCAGCCTCGACGCCATCGGTGGACTCACCACCGGTGACACGCTGGTGGTCACCGACGCCCGTCGCCGCGAGGTCTACTGGGCGCGCTACCGCGATGGAGTGCGCACTCACGGCCCGGCGGTCAACGCCACGGGCGACGTCGATCCCGGCACCGCGCACGCGGTAGCGGGATCACCGGAGCACGCCGGGTTGTTCGACCTGCCCCGGTGCGAGCCCAGCTACCCCACCGTGGCGGGCCTGGCCGCCGCGGTGAACTGGGCGCAGGGCCCGGCGCCCCTGGTGCCGTTGTATCTGCGCCGGCCCGATGCCAAGCCGCTGGCGGCGCGCCCATGACCGCCGATCTCGGGCCCGTCACCATCGGCGCGCTGACCCGCGCCGATGCCCGGCGCTGCGCCGAGCTGGAGGCGCAACTTTTCGATGGCGACGACCCGTGGCCGGAGGTGGCCTTCGAGCGCGAGCTGGCCAGCGGGCGCAATCACTACGTGGGCGCCCGGTGCGCGGACAACCTGGTCGGCTATGCCGGTGTCTCGCGGCTGGGCCGTGTTGCGCCCTTCGAATACGAGATACACACCATCGGCGTCGACCCGGCCTATCAGGGGCGGGGCATCGGCCGTCGGCTGCTTGACGAACTGTTGGCCTTCGCCGACGGCGGCGTGGTTTTCCTCGAGGTCCGCACCGACAATGAGCCGGCGATAGCGCTGTATCGCAGCGTTGGTTTCGAGCAGGTCGGACTGCGCCGGCGCTACTACCGGGTCAGCGGTGCCGACGCATACACGATGCGCAGGGATCCAGGGGGTGCGCGGTAGATGCCCGGGAAAGTCATCTTGGCCATCGAGACCTCCTGCGATGAGACCGGCGTCGGTATCACGCGGCTGGAGGCCGACGGCACCTTGACCTTGTTGGCCGACGAGGTGGCCTCCAGCGTCGATGAGCATGTGCGGTTCGGCGGCGTGGTCCCCGAGATCGCCTCGCGGGCGCATCTGGAAGCCCTGGGCCCGGCGATGCGCCGTGCGCTCACGACGGCAGGCATCGCGCGGCCCGACGTCGTCGCCACCACCATCGGGCCGGGGCTGGCGGGTGCGCTGCTGGTGGGGGCGGCCGCGGCCAAGGCGTATGCGGCCGCCTGGGGAGTGCCGTTCTACGCCGTCAACCATCTGGGCGGACACCTGGCCGCCGACGTGTACGAACACGGACCGCTGCCCGAGTGTGTGGCGTTGTTGGTCTCCGGCGGGCACACCCACTTGCTGCACGTGCGTTCGTTGGGCGAACCGATAGTCGAGCTGGGCGCCACCGTCGACGACGCCGCGGGCGAGGCCTACGACAAGGTGGCGCGGCTGCTGGGGCTGGGCTATCCGGGCGGCAAGGTGCTCGACGACCTGGCGCGCTCCGGCGACCCCGACGCCATCGTGTTTCCGCGGGGCATGACCGGGCCGTCCGACGATCCATGCGCGTTCAGCTTCTCCGGTCTCAAGACCGCCGTGGCGCGCTACGTGGAGGCCCATCCAGATTTTCGGCCGGCCGATGTCGCGGCCGGTTTCCAGGAAGCCGTGGCCGACGTGCTGACTTGTAAGGCGGTGCGCGCGGCCACCGGCCTGGGGGTATCGACCCTGCTGATCGCCGGGGGTGTGGCGGCCAACTCGCGATTGCGCGAGTTGGCAACCCAACGTTGTAGCGAGGCCGGCCTGACGCTGCGTATCCCCAGGCCGCGGCTGTGCACCGACAACGGCGCCATGATCGCCGCGTTCGCCGCGCATTTGGTGGCCGCGAAGGCGGCTCCCTCGCCGCTGGATGTGCCCAGCGACCCCGGCTTGCCGGTGGTCAAGGGCCAGGTCGGCTGATCCCGGTGCGGCCGCGGCGGCGGTGCGGGATACGCCGTGGGCGAACCGACACGCGAGAAGCACCGGGGCGCCCTTGAGTGCTAGCACTCTCATGTATAGAGTGCTAGGTGGCAGTCGGACGACCCCTGCGCCGGCACCCGCGACGACGACGCGAGGGCACGGACGGATGCCGAATCACCTGATAATTCGGACGGTTCGGGGCGCGCCCCGGACCGGCCGAAAACTCCGGTCCGGGCGAATAGTCCCGGATCCGAATCAAGATAATCCGGGGCGACAGCACCGGATCCGATCGAATTAGTGGAGGGCTCCAATCGTGGCGAAGGTGAACATCAAGCCACTCGAGGACAAGATTCTCGTGCAGGCCAACGAGGCCGAGACCACGACCGCGTCCGGTCTGGTCATTCCTGACACCGCCAAGGAGAAGCCCCAGGAGGGCACCGTCGTCGCAGTCGGCCCCGGCCGCTGGGACGAGGACGGCGAGAAGCGGATCCCGCTGGACGTGGCAGAGGGTGACACCGTCATCTACAGCAAGTACGGCGGCACCGAGATCAAGTACGGCGGCGAGGAGTACCTGATCCTGTCGGCGCGCGACGTGCTGGCTGTCGTTTCCAAGTAACCCCGTGTACCGCCCCGGCGATCCCCGTGTTCAAGCGCGGGTGATTTCCGGGGCGGCATGCGTTAGCGGACTAGCTGGGCATAAGGAGCCTGATGAGCAAGCTGATTGAGTACGACGAAACTGCGCGCCGCGCCATGGAGGCGGGCGTGGACAAGCTCGCCGACACGGTGCGGGTGACGTTGGGCCCGCGTGGTCGGCATGTGGTGCTGGCCAAGTCGTTCGGTGGCCCCACCGTCACCAACGACGGCGTCACCGTGGCCCGTGACATCGACCTGGAAGACCCGTTCGAGAACCTGGGCGCCCAGCTGGTGAAGTCGGTGGCCACCAAGACCAACGATGTCGCCGGCGACGGCACCACCACCGCGACGGTGCTGGCCCAGGCGCTGGTCAAGACCGGCCTGCGGTTGGTCGCCGCCGGAATCAACCCGATCGCGCTGGGTTCGGGAATCGGCAAGGCCGCCGACGCGGTGTCGGAGGCCCTGCTTGCCTCGGCCACGCCGGTGTCGGGCAAGGACGCCATCGCGCAGGTCGCCACGGTCTCCTCGCGCGACCAGCTGATCGGTGATCTGGTTGGCGAGGCGATGAGCAAGGTCGGCCACGACGGTGTGGTCAGTGTCGAAGAATCCTCGACGCTGGGCACCGAGCTGGAGTTCACCGAGGGTGTCGGTTTCGACAAGGGATACCTCTCGGCCTACTTCGTCACCGACTTCGACGCTCAGCAGGCCGTTCTCGAAGACCCGCTGATCCTGCTGCACCAGGACAAGATCAGCTCGCTGCCCGACCTGCTGCCGTTGCTGGAGAAGGTCGCCGAATCGGGCAAGCCGTTGATGATCATCGCCGAGGACATCGAGGGCGAGGCGTTGGCGACCCTGGTTGTGAACTCCATTCGCAAGACGCTGAAGGCGATCGCGGTCAAGTCGCCCTACTTCGGCGACCGGCGCAAGGCCTTCCTGCAGGACCTGGCCGCGGTGACCGGCGCTGAGGTGGTCAACCCCGACGCCGGCCTGGTGCTGCGGGAGGTGGGGCTGGAGGTGATGGGCTCGGCGCGGCGCGTCCTGGTCAGCAAGGACGACACCATCATCGTCGACGGCGGCGGTGCCCCGGAAGCGGTCGAGGCGCGGGTGAATCTGCTGCGCTCCGAGATCGACAGAAGTGACTCCGAGTGGGACCGCGAGAAGCTGGGCGAGCGGCTGGCCAAGCTGGCCGGCGGCGTGGCCGTCATCAAGGTTGGTGCCGCCACCGAGACCGAGCTCAAGAAGCGCAAGGAAAGCGTCGAGGACGCGGTCGCGGCGGCCAAGGCTGCCGTCGAGGAGGGCATCGTGGCCGGGGGCGGGTCCGCCCTGATCCAGGCTCGCAACGCGCTCAAGGACTTGCGTGCGTCGTTGTCGGGCGATGAGGCGGTCGGCGTGGACGTGTTCTCCGAGGCACTGGCCGCGCCGCTGTACTGGATTGCCACCAACGCCGGTCTGGACTGTTCGGTCGTGGTCAACAAGGTCAGCGAGCTTCCGGCCGGACACGGTCTGAACGCGGCCACCCTGACCTACGGCGACTTGGCTGCCGACGGCATCGTCGACCCGGTCAAGGTGACTCGCTCGGCAGTGCTCAACGCGTCATCGGTGGCACGTATGGTGCTGACCACCGAGACGGCGATTGTCGACAAGCCGGCCGAGCCAGAAGACGATGGCCACGGCCATCACGGCCACGCGCACTAGCCGCAGGCATCCGAAACACCCCCGGTCCTTCGCGGCCGGGGGTGTTTTCGTGTCTGAGGCTGAAGGGGCGCTCACGTGAGATTGCCTCGGGCACGCGAGACTTAATCCCTTGCGAGCATCTACGGCGTGTTGTCGCGGAGGTTTAAGTGTCGCGGGCTGGCTGAACCGCGGCTAACCGGCCATGCACAAAACAGTCAAATCTAGGTGCTCGATGGTGCAGAAGTGTGCGCCCGCGGGCTACCGTGAGTGAGTGCTGTGGCAAGGTCCGTCCCCGCGGGTGGGTGAGCTGATCCGGCAGGTGGCGAAAGCCGTACTGGACGGTTCTCAGCAATGGTTGGACGAGTACGACCGGGTGACCATGGCGGCCAACCCCGCCATTGCCGATGATCCCGTCCTGGCCGAGGCGACCCGCCGCAGCATCCGCTCCAGCCTGATTCACTGGGCCGCGGCCAACGTGAGCAACCCCGGTGCTCCGGTCGCGCCCAATCTCGGCCCCGAGCCGCTAAGCATTGCCCGTGACATGGTGCGCCGCGGCCTGGACCCGTTCACGTTTCGGATCGCGCAAACGGTGGGCTGGCGGTTGTGGATGGGCGTCGCTTTTGGGTTAACCAGCGATCCCGACGAACTGCGCGAGCTGTTCGAGGTGACCTACCGGTCGATCAGCGAGTTCGTCGAGGCCACCTCTGCCGGCATCGCCGCCCAGATGCAGCGCGAACGCGACGAACTGGCTCGCGGCACACACGCCGAACGACGCGAAGTCACCGCTTTGATCCTCGACGGTGCGCCGATCAGCCGCCAGCGCGCCGAGGTTCGATTGGGGATACGCGCTCAACCGCACACATACCGCCGCCGTCATCTGGAGTGACGAGCCCGATGGCGACCTGAATCGGCTCGACCGGGTCGTCGACGCCTTCGGCCGTGCCGCCGGGTTCGCGCGGCCGCTGACCGTGATCGCCGGCGCGGCAACCCGTTGGGTGTGGGTGGCCAATGCGGCCAACACCACCCTTGACGTCGAGCAGGTTGAGCAGGCGGTCCGAGACGTTCCCGGAGCGCGAATCGCCATCGGCGCCGCCGCGACGGGAATCGAGGGCTTCCGGCGCAGCCATCTGGAGGCGCTAACCACCCAGCGGATGGTGGCCGGGCTGAATTCTCGCCAGCGAGTCGCGTTGTTTGCCGATATCCAGTTGATCGCTTTGATTGCACAAAACCCCGAAGCCACAAATGATTTCATCAAGAACACGCTCGGGGATTTCGAGTCGGCCGGTGCTGAGCTGCACAAGACGGTGCTGACCTTCGTCAATGAGCAGTGCAGCATCGGGCGCACCACCAAGGTGCTCTACACGCATCGCAACACCCTGCTGCGCCGACTCGACCGCGCTCAGCAACTGTTGCCTCGGCCTTTGGACCACAGCAGCGTGCATGTTGCCGTCGCCCTCGAAGCGCTGCAGTGGCGCGGCAATCCGCCCGCCTAGGTCCTGTCTGCTAATTGCGGACGCGGTGGTAGGTGATGATGGCGGCCAGGGTGACACCGCCGAGGTAGGTCAGGGCGTATTTGTCGTAGCAGGTGGCGACCGCGCGCCAGTGTTTGAGCCGGTTGAAGCTTCGCTCGACGGTGTTACGGTGCTTGTAGATTCGGCCTGAGAACCCCGGAGGCCGTCCTCCGTTGCGGCCTTTGGCTTTGCGGCGGGTGATCTGGTCGCTGCGCTCGGGGATGGTATGGGCGATCTTGAGCCGGCGCAGCTGTGCCCGCGTCGAGTCATGGGAGTACGCCTTGTCCGCCAGCAGGTGAAACGGGGCGTATGAGTTGCTGCACCGGGCGGCCAGCAGTGGCCAAAGCATCGGATTATCACCGGCTTGACCGGCCGACAGTGCCAGGGTGACCGGACTGCACAGCTGGTCGGTCAAGGCGTGGATCTTGGTAGTCAGCCCGCCGCGGGAACGCCCAATGGCGTGGTCATCGGGCTCATCGAGATATTTCTTGTAATTCGACAGATCCCCCTGTGCGGCGCCCGGGGCGCGCTCCGGCTGCGTGTTGGTGGGCGCGCACACTGGTCGAATCGACCGACAACAGTGCGCCCAGGTCGGCGTCCTCGGCGTCGAGGTCAGAGGCGATCGCCGCGAAGATCCGCGCGTAGATGCCATCGACCGACCAGCGTAGATGCCTCTCGGCCACCGATTGCCAGGGACCGAAGTGCTCGGGCAGGTCACACCACGGAGATCCCGTACGGTAACGCCAGATAATGCCCTCCAGAGTACGTCGATGATCGTTCCACGGCCGGCCACGCCGCCGCCCCGCAGGCAACACCGCCACGATCAGCGACCACAAATCATCAGAAATCGCATGCGTCCGCATCACCCAAACAGCATCAGCCAAAACACCATTCACATTAAGCAGACACGCCCTAGGCGATTCTGGTTTCGGGGGAGGGGGAGCTGGGACGACTAGCGTCGTCCCATCCCACCCATTCCGTCCATTCCGCCGATCCCGCCCATCCCGGCGTGCCCGCCGGCGGCGGTGGGTCCTGCGATTCCGCCGGGCCACCCCGGGGTTCCGGGCGCGCCAACTTGGGGCCCATACGGTCCATACGGTTCGCCGGGGGCGGGAGGTCCACCAGGTCCTCCGGGGCCACCCCATCCACCGGGTCCGTACACGCCGCCCGGGGTGCCTGGCGGCGGCGGCCCATTTTGGGCAGGCGCCGTGGTTGCGGGCACCGGGCTGATCACGCATTGTTGCGCCACGTTGTCCCAGGTCCACCCCGACATGCAGTTGTGGTCATCGGCCCGGCTGATCGCCGGTGTGCCGAGTCCGATCACCGGCGCCGCAGCGAATGCGAACGCGCATGCGGCGATCGCGGCGCCGCGTCGTTGAAAGTTCCTCATCGGGGTTCTCTTTCTGTCGCTATCTGGTCCGACCGGGTTCCGTCGCCCGGTGAAGTGCTTGATGCTCTCCATGATCAACGGCCCAGCGCCGCCTACCAAGGTGCAAAAGCGACCAAATTGCGGGTATGGGTGGTGCAGAAGTGTGCGCGGCGGTGCACGGTGATGTCGGCGGCTGCCGCCGGGTTATGCGCGTGCGTTGACGGCCGCCTGCCGCGATCTCGTCGAACCGAGGCGGGTGCGGGCTCTTAGCTACCCGGAACCGGGATCAGGACTTGATGGCCAGCTTGCTGAGGCTGAACAGGCCCGAGTTGGCGGTGCCCCAGTTGAAGAAGCCAGAGTTGAAGCCACTGACCTGACCCAGCGCGAAGGGGCCGATGGCCTCCGAGTAGCCGGTGTTGAAGAAGCCCGAACTGACGCCAACCTCGAATGCCGTTCCGACCGCGGTGTTTCCAAAGCCCGAGACGCCGTGACCATAGCTGCTCTCGTCTGCCGCGTTTCCGAATCCTGAGACGCCGTAACCGGTGTTGAAGAATCCCGAGCTATCCGTTGCGGTGAGGCCGACCTCGCCGGCGTCGGTGGCGTTACCGATGCCGGTGTTGACATTGCCCGCGTTCAGGAATCCGGTGTTGATGTGGCCCGAGTTGCCGATGCCCGTGTTGACCTCGCCCGAGTTCAAGAAGCCCGTGTTGAGGTTGTTCCCGTTGAATCCGCCGGTATTGATTGAGCCCGCGTTGCCGAAGCCGGTGTTGAGCAAGCCGCTGTTGCCGAAGCCGGCGTTTCCGCTGCCCGCGTTCCCGAACCGAGGTTGCCGGTGCCGGAGTTGCCGACGCCAAAGCTGTTGAGCTGGCCCGGGAACACCGAATTGGTGCCCGAGCTGAAGGCGCCGATGTTGCCGTCGCCGGAGTTGAAGAAGCCGATGTTGTTACTGCCCGAGTTACCAATTCCGATGTTGCCGCTACCCGTGTTCAGGCCGTCGAAGTGGAACTGGCCGGCCGCCGTGTCGTAATACGCGCCCCCGACACCGACCAAATTGTTGCCATTGAGTCCGAACCCGATGTTGCCAATACCGGTATTGCCGCCGCCGATATTGCCGTCTCCGGTGTTGCCGAGGCCGAAGTTGCCGTTGCCGGTATTACCGATACCGATGTTGTTCTCGCCCGGCGTCACGTGGAAGGTGAACAGGTTGGGATTGGAGAGGTCTGCGGGGCCGGCGTTGCCGAAGCCGAAGTTACCGGTCCCGTTATTGCCGAAGCCAAAGTTGAAGTTGCCGATGTTTCCGGCGCCGAGGTTGTTGTTGCCGTTGTTTCCGCCGCCGATGTTGTAGTTCCCCGACTGCGGGGGCACCAGTGCGCTGTTTCCCTCGCCGCTGTTGCCGACGCCGATGTTGCCGATCCCGGTGTTGCCGCTACCGAGGTTCGCATTGCCCTTGTTGCCCAGCCCCAGGTTCGGCAGGCTCTGCAGTATCTGCTGCAACCCGCTCGGCAGGCTTGCCGCCGCGGATGACGCCCCGCCGTGGTAGCCGACCATCGCGGCGACATCCTGGGCCCACATCTGCTCGTACTGGCCCTCGGCGGCCATGATTGCGGGCGCATTGAGCCCGAACAAGTTGGTTCGAATCAGCTGGACGAACACGTTGCGGTTGGCCAGCACCTCCAGCGGATTAATCATCGCGGCGCGCGCGACCTCAAACGCTCCGGCCACGGCCTTGGCCTGGGAGGCTGCCCCCGCGGCTTGGGTTGACGCCGCGCTCAAGAACTGCGCGTACGGGGTGGCCACGGCGTTCATCGCCGCCGAGGCCGCGCCCTGCCACGCGTCGCTGACTAAGCCCGAGGTCACCGATGAGAACGATGATGCCGCCGTGCCGAGCTCGGAGGCCAGGCCCTCCCAGGCCGCGGCCGCATCAAGCATCGGGGCCGATCCGGCACCGGAGAACATCAAGGATGAATTGATCTCCGGCGGCAACATTGCAAAGTTCGTCATGGTAGACCCCTACCTGTAGCGTTTGCTGCTCTGGAAGCGACTGTGTCGCCGTGCAATCGAGCAATTCGCCACGAATGCTACGACGTTGTCTTCTTCGATATTGGCCTTTTGGCCAGAATTCCGATCAAGGTTGATCGGTCGATCTGGCACGTCAATTATGTTGAGCGCGCGCCCACGGGCGAGCAAATGGCACCCCTTGATGCGACGCCCACCTGAGGCTTCGCGGGGCGCCGGCCGGGTCGGCCCGGCCTTCGAGCGCTTCCGCGGATTTCCGGGTAACCCCTCGCGCCACAACATGACTCGTCGAGAGAGGCTGCTCCATCCGGTCGCCGGGCAAGGGTGCGCAACAAGGTGAGTTTGCGCGGCCGCGCCGGCGGGTTGTGCAGGGTGGGAGACGAAGTTCGTCCCGATACCGGCCAGGGTTGTCGTCCAAGTCGGCGCCGGAGATGCGCCTCCGTATGGGTCCCGCCGGCTAGACACCGCCAAGTTCGAAGATCTGCTCGCGGTGCAATGCGTGGGGTCGCAGTCCGGCGCCCGGGTCAATCCGATCATCGCGCCAGCTGACTGAGGCTGAATAAACCCGACACGGCGATGCCGGTGTTGAAAATGCCCGAGTTGAAGCCGCTGAGCACACCGCTGGCAAAGGGGCCTATGGGGTCGGTGAGACCGGTATTGAAAAAGCCCGAGCTGACTCCGGTATAGCTGGAGCCCCCCGCGGCAGTGTTGAAGAAGCCCGACATGTCGCCGCTGCGGAAACCGCCGGTGGCCGTGTTTCCGAAGCCCGAGATTCCGACCTTGCCGGTGTTGCCGAACCCTGAGGTAGCCAGGCCGCTATCGGTGGTGGCCCCGACGCCGGTGTTCACGTCGCCCGAATTCCAAAAGCCGGTGTTCTCGTGGCCGGAGTTCCCAAAGCCGGTGTTTGTCTTGCCCGAGTTCAAAAAGCCCGTGTTGAGGTTGTTCCCATTAAACGCGCCGGTATCAATCGAGCCGGCGTTCCCGACCCCGGTGTTCAGCAGGCCGGAGTTTCCGGCGCCGAAGTTTCCCGCGCCCGCGTTCCCGACGCCGAAGTTGCCGATGCCGGAGTTCCCGACGCCAAAGCTGTTGAGGTGACCCGGCAGAACGCTGTTGGTGCCCGAGCTGAAGGCGCCGATGTTGCCGTCGCCGGAGTTGAAGAAGCCGATGTTGTTGTTGCCCGAATTCCCGATGCCGATGTTGCCGCTGCCCGTGTTCAGGCCGTCGAAATGGAACTGGCCGGCGGCCGTGTCGTAGTAGGCACCGCCGACGCCGACCAAATTGCTGCCCAGCAGGCCGAGCCCGATGTTGTTATTGCTGTAGTTGCCGTCGCCGAGGTTGCCCAGGCCGAAGTTGTTGTTGCCGGTGTTGCCCATGCCGACGTTGTTGTTGCCCGGCGCCGGTTGCAGGGCGAACGGGTTTAGTCTCGACAGGTTGGCCGGGCCGCCGTTGCCGAAGCCGATGTTCCCGTCGCCCTTGTTGCCGAAGCCGAAGTTGAAGTTGCCGTTGTTTCCGCCGCCGATGTTGTAGTTGCCCGCGATTCCAGGTGTGATCGGGGTGTTTCCCACACCGCTGTTTCCGTTGCCGATGTTTGCGTTGCCGATGTTTCCGATACCCAGGTTGGGCAGGGTTTTCAGCAGCTGCTGTAGACCGCCGGGCAACGCGGCTGCCGCTGACGACACCCCGGCGTGGTAGCCGGCCATCGTGGCCACGTCCTGGGCCCACATCTGCTCGTAGTGGCCCTCGGTGGCCATGATGGCCGGTGCGTTGAGCCCCAGCCAATTTGACTGAACCAACTTGAGGAACGCGCTGCGGTTGGCCGCCACGGCCAACGGATGGACCATCGCCGCGCGCGCGTCCTCGAACACACCGGCCACCGCCTTGGCCTGGGTGGCCGCCGCGGCGGCTCGGGTCGAGGCCGCGCCCAACAATTTCGCATAGGAGCTGGCCGCGGCCGTCATCGCCGCGCTGGCTGCGCCTTGCCAGGCATCTCCGGCCAATCCGGAGGTCACCGACGAAAATGACGATGCCGCCACACCCAGCTCCGAGGCCATGCTGTCCCAGGCGGTCGCGGCGTTGAGCATCGGTGCCGAACCCGCACCGGTGAACATCCGCAAGGAATTGACCTCGGGTGGCAACATCGCAAAGCTCGTCATGGTCGGCCCCTGCCCGTATCGTTTGCTGCTCCGGCGGCGACCAGGCCGCCGTGGAATCGCAATCCGCCAGGAATGCTAGGACCGCCACCGCGATGTCAGCTCGGATTTTCGTCTTTGCGCCAGGCCGGACCCAGGTTGGCGGTCAGCTCTAATGAGAGTTGTGGGTGGACGGTTTCCCCGAGTGTCGGTGGCGTCTCGGGGCGAGGTTGTCTGCCAGGTAATGCCTTGTGCCACAACATGGTCGGCCTTGACCGCTGGACAGATGAAGTAACCGATGTTGCGCGTGTTGTTCAAGGCCGCAGTAGGATGACGGCAATCAAGAGGGGGTCTACGTGACCGGTGACGCCGATGCCATCTACACCAACGGTGACATCGTCACAGTTGACGATGAGCAGCCAACAGTCGAAGCGGTCGCGGTCAAGGATGGGCGCATCGTTGCGGTCGGGGCCCACGACGATGTGGTCCGCGAACATCTGGGGCCGCACACACGGCGCGTCGATCTTGCCGGAAATACCTTGCTACCGGGATTCATCGACCCGCACAGCCACTACATGAATGCACTGACGGTGGCCAACCAGGTCAACGTGTTCGCACCGCCAGCCGGCCCGGCGGCAGATGTCGAGGCGATTGTCGCGGAGCTCAAGAAGTTCCGGGACGCGCGCGACATTGCCGACGGCGAGATCATCATGGCCTACGGATATGACGAGACGGTCATGCCCGATGGGCGCACGCTGCATCGCGAAGACCTCGACGCGGTCTTCCCGAACAACCCGGTGCTGGTCGGGCACGTATCCCTGCACGGGGCCGTGCTCAATTCCGCGGCGATGCAAAAGTTTGGCATCTCGGCGGACACCGAAACGCCGCCGGGCGGGGTGATCGTGCGCAAGGAAGGTTCCACCGAACCCGACGGCCTGATCATGGAAACCGCGTTCCTGCCGATTTTCGCTTCGCTGCCCAAGCCCACGCCGGAGCAAGAGGTGCAATGGAGCATTGCCGGTCAACTGCTGTACGCGGCGGTCGGTATCACCACCGCGCACGAGGGATTGACCCACGCGGCCGACGTTGCCTTGCTGCGGCGGGCGGCCGCCGGTGGGGCCGACCTCATTGACGTCATCGCGTACCCGTTCATCCTCGAACTCGACGAGGTACTGCCGGAAAATCCGGCCGACACATTCGGGACGTACCACAACCGGCTCAAGCTCGGCGGCGTGAAAATCACTCTCGACGGCTCGCCGCAGGGCCGAACCGCGTTCTTCACCACCCCCTACCTGGCCGATGGGCCCGGCGGCGAAAAGAACTGGTCCGGCGAGCTGCCCTTCTCACAGGAGACCGTCAACGGGTGGTTCAAACGGGTTTACGACCTCGGTTTGCCGCTGAACATCCACGCCAACGGAGATGGGGCGATTGACGTCCTGCTGGCCGCGCATGAGTACGCGGCCGCCGATGACCCCACCAAAGACCGCCACACCACGGTGATTCATTCCCAGTTCGTGCGGCGGGATCAGCTCGCGAAGTATGTCGAGTACAACCTGATTCCCTCACTGTTCACCGAGCACGCGTTCTACTTCGGCGACACCCACGTGCGGCTGCGCGGCAAGGAGCAGGCCCATTTCCTCAGCCCGATGCGGGCCGCCATCGACATGGGGCTACGTCTGACCAACCACACCGACTTCAACGTCACGCCCCTGGACCAGATGTTCGTGTTGTGGACGGCGGTCAATCGCGTCTCGCGCGGTGGGGAAGTCATTGGGGCGGATCAGCGCGTAACAGCGCTCGAGGCGCTGAAGGCGATCACCATCAACGCCGCATATCAGTACTCCGAGGAGCAGTCCAAGGGTTCGATCACGGTGGGCAAGCTCGCCGGTCTGGTGATCGTGGACAACAATCCACTGTCCGTGGATCCGATGAAGTTAAAGGACATCGCGGTCCTCGAGACCATCAAAGAGGGGCGCACGATCTATCGCGAGCCCGTGACGCAGTCGTCGTAGGCCCAGGCCGCGATAGCGGGCCAACCCGGGGGGAGAACCGGGACGATCAGGCAGTGCGGCGGATCCCCCGAGTGCGTCCGATGCCGCCCTTGAGCAGCAGGTCACGCTCGGACTCGGACAAACCGCCCCAAACGCCGTAGGGCTCAGCCACATCGAGTGCGTGGGAGCGGCACTCTTCGATCACCGGGCAGCGCCGGCACATCTCTTTGGCGCGCTGTTCGCGTTGCATGCGGGCCCGGCCGCGCTCGCCGTCGGGGTGGAAGAACATCGATGAGTCGACACCGCGGCATAGGCCCTGCAACTGCCAGTTCCAGATGTCGGCGTTGGGCCCAGGTAGCTGCTCTGGCTGTGGCATTGCTGATTCCCTCTCTGCACGGCACACCCGAGGTTTTATGTTCGCGACTCGCGAGTTGTGCACTGACTTTTCAGAGGCGTCAACGATGACTACCCGAACAAAGGTAAACGCTAGGGGCGTTGCCGAATTTCCGTCAATAGCCACCGTTGACCGTGAAATACCTGGGCGTTGGATGAGAATTAACTCCGCGTTCATCTGCCTCGCATTTGTGGAAGACAAAGCGTGCTAGGAAGACGACCTAGATATCCTGATTTCCCCAGGTCGCTGGCCTACTGTGAGCTACCTGTAATTATTCTGAAGATAGCTGTGAGTAATACTGCCGTAACATGGAAAGCACAAACTTTTTACCATTGGCGTCGAGTGGATGGTCGAATATCACAGTCTTGTTCGGCACTCGAGGCGTACCGCGTGCCGTTACCATATTCGCTCGAGCGCTTGTCATCCAGGTGAGTCGTGTTGCGCAGGTCACGGACGCCGCCGGTCGCCCCGGGTGCCGGCATTGTCGGGGCGCCAACACCTCCGATAACTTCAGGGATCAATGGGCGCATGTGTGGGGCCCGGCATCACCGAGAGCGACGACCGAAACTTCGCGGTTGTTGCGTCGGCGATCGAGTCAACGCTCGACGATGCCGCGTTCGGAAGTAGGCCAGACCGCTGGCCGCTGCCTGCGGCGATCACGCCGCGTCAGCTGTGGCTGCGTGCCGTCGCCGCCGGCGGCCAGGGCCGCTACGGCAGTGCGTATAGCGATCTGGCGCTGCTGCGGCGCCGGGTGCCGGCCGATCGCTGGTCCTCGCTGGCGCACAGCACGCACGCGTCATTTCTGCGCCAGCTGGGGTGGCACACGCGGGCGCGCCGTTGGGACGGTCGTGCCCTAGCGCTGGCCCGTGCCGATCCCGAGGCCGCAACCGATGCGCTGGTGGGCCTTGCTGCCGACGCGCTGGGTGTCGGCCGCTTCGCCGCATCGGCGGCGCTACTGAGTCGTGCCGACACCGTCGTCGCCGCCGCGCAATTGCCGCCCCAGGTGGCCCACCGGCTGGCGGTGCGCCGCTGCTGGGTCGGGGCGGAGCTGGCCATGTTCTCCGGCGACGGCCGTACCGCGGTGGGCCTTGCCGAGCGGGGGGTTGAGCTGGCCCGCGCCAGCGGCGGTGCGTCGGCCAGGCACCGGGTCAAAAGTGATGTGGTGCTGGCGGCGGCGTTATGCAGCGCCGGCGTCATCGACAAAGCGCGCGTGATCGGCGAGGCGGCCCTCGACGATGCCGGACGGCTGGGGCTGATCCCGCTGCGCTGGGCGCTGGCTTGCTTGCTGATCGATACCGAAAGCGTCACGCTTCCGGTAAGTCAGTTGCGCGAGATTCGCGATATCTGCGCAGATCAGGTGTGGCGCGCCGGTGGAACCTGGCGTCCCGCTTGAATTGCTGTTTGACCGTTATTGTCAATCCGTTAGCTAGCCCCGTTAGTTAGCCCGGGATGTGTCCGGTTCGTAACGTTGGAGATATCGCCGTCGATGACAATTGAAGGGGAACGTCTCGACGCTGTGGTTGCGGAGGCCGTGGCAGGAGACCGGAACGCGCTTCGGGAGGTGCTGGAGACCATTCGTCCGATCGTTGTGCGGTATTGCCGAGCTCGCGTCGGCACGGTCGAGCGCAGTGGCCTCTCAGCAGATGATGTGGCACAGGAGGTCTGTTTGGCCACCATTACGGCGTTGCCGCGCTATCGGGACCGAGGGCGCCCCTTCTTGGCCTTTCTGTACGGCATCGCGGCACACAAGGTCGCCGACGCGCATCGCGCCGCCGGGCGCGATCTTGCCTACCCGGCCGAATCGGTTCCAGAGCGCCGATCCGCCGATGCCGGTCCCGAGCAACTCGCCATCGAGGCCGATTCGGTCACCCGGATGAACGAATTGCTCGAGATACTGCCGGCCAAACAGCGTGAAATTCTGATTTTGCGCGTGGTTGTCGGTCTGTCCGCCGAGGAAACCGCGGCCGCTTTGGGTAGCACCACCGGGGCGGTCCGGGTGGCCCAGCACCGCGCACTTCAACGACTCAAGGACGAAATCGTCGCGGCGGGTTATTATGCCTGAATCTGGATTTGCTCTCGGCGACCAGCCGGGGTTGGACCAGGTGGCTCGCACCGATCTGCTTCTCGATGCGCTCGCCGGCCGCGAACGGTTCAGCCTCAACGATCCCGACGATGACGCGCTGGCCGCCCTGATGGGCGAATGGCGCGACGACCTGCGCTGGCCGCCGGCCAGCGCGCTGGTGTCGCAGAATGAGGCCGTTGATGCGCTGATCCTGGGGCTTTCCGAACGCCGCCGGTCGCGCCGCGCCTGGGCAGCGATCGGCTCGGTTGCGGCGACATTGCTGGCATTGAGCGGGCTTGGCGCCGTGGTGGCCGACGCCCGTCCCGGCGACCTGCTCTACGGCCTGCACGCGATGCTGTTCAACGAGCCGCGGGTCACTGAAGAACAGATCATGTTGTCCGCCAAGGCCGATCTCGCCAAGGCCGAGCAGATGATCGCGCAGGGGCAATGGGACCAAGCCGAGAGCCAGCTGGCCGAGGTCAGCAGCACCCTGCAGACCGTCAACGACGGCAGCCGCCGACAGTACCTGCTAAACGAGCTGAATCAGCTCAACACCAAGGTCGAAAAGCGCGATCCGAATGCGACTCTGCCAGCTGGCGGGCCGCCACAGTCCGGGCCCACCGGGGTGCTCGCACCGCAGGTTCCTCCGGGCAACTCGCTGATACCCCTGGCTCCGGAAACGGTGTCGCCCGTGCCGCCGAACGAATCGGGCGCGCCGGAATCGGCACCGGCGCCCAGTGCGTCGCCAACCACGACGGGGGCCAAGCCGTCGGCATCGGTACCGCCCGCGGGCGCGACCGCGACCAGTCCAGCACCCACGTCGGTCCCAACGCCGCCCGTTTCGGCGGTTGTCCCAGGCGAGACGCCCGCCGACACGTCTGTGGTGGCGCCAGGCTCGCCGGCAACCGCCGGCGCTGCGGCACCTGGGCCGGCTAAGTCGGCAGCACCCGGCGACGCGACCAACCCGGGAAGTCCGGTGGTTCAAACGTCCGGACAGCCAGAACCGGCGGAACCCGCACCAGCAGGCCCAGTTTCCTGACGGGCTGGCGGGGGCGCTCAGTAGCGGATACGGCTCGCTTCCAGCCGTTGCAACACTCGCTCAGTAGCGGTGGTGGAACCCGTCCGCGTCGGATGTCGCTTCGTTGAGCGAGGCATCGGCGTAACCGCGGCAGTAATCCCAGGTGACGTAAGCATCCGGCTCGGGGTCGTAGGCCGGCTCGTGTGGGCGGACGGTGCCGTCGATCAACAACTGCAGCAGGTTCGCGCGCAGCATGTCCCAGTCGTGATAGTGATCCTGTTGACACTCGTCGCAGCACACCATGAGTCCGCGGATTCCCTTGTGGGCCAACAACGCCTCGTAAACCGCGAGATCGGCCAAATCGGCCTCCACCGCCATCCGCTCTTGCTGATCCAGCGGCTGGCCGGGTTCTACGGCTTCCAGGGCTGCCGACGGATCGCAGGGGTCGTCGGCAAAGGGATCGGGCGGCAAACCCGGCGGGAGGTGGTCGCGCACCTCCCTAGCCTACGCAGGCAGGCAGCCATCGCGCCAGAAATTGCGTGGGCGCGCCTTGCGGTCTGTTTCGGACTCGCGCCACACCCCAAGCTGCGGCTCGGTCACAGTCTGGGAGCCGATAGGATGGGTCTTTCACTCCACCATGCGTATGGAGGCCCCACCGATGTCCCGTGGCATGTCCCACTTGGAAGACAGCTCCGACCTGTTCGACAGCCCCTACATGCGCGATGCCCGTGTTGGGGACCTGTCCGGCGACTCGGTGTCCACCGGCGGCGACGATCCGCACAAGGTGGCGATGCTCGGGCTGACTTTCGACGACGTCTTGCTACTGCCGGCCGCCTCGGACGTGGTGCCCAGCACCGCTGACACGTCCAGTCAGCTCACCAAGAAGATCCGGCTCAAGGTGCCGCTGGTCAGCTCGGCGATGGACACCGTCACCGAGTCCCGGATGGCGATCGCGTTGGCCCGGGCCGGCGGCATGGGGGTGCTACACCGCAACCTGCCGGTGGCCGAGCAGGCCAGCCAGGTCGAGACGGTCAAGCGCTCGGAGGCGGGGATGGTCACCGATCCGGTGACCTGCCGGCCGGACAACACCCTGGCCCAGGTAGACGCGTTGTGTGCCCGGTTCCGCATTTCTGGCCTGCCGGTGGTCGACGACGCGGATGCGCTGGTGGGCATCATCACCAACCGGGACATGCGCTTCGAGGTCGACCAGTCCAAGCAAGTCGCCGAGGTGATGACCAAGGCCCCGCTGATCACCGCGCAGGAGGGGGTCAGTGCGTCGGCGGCCCTGGGCCTGTTGCGCCGGCATAAAATCGAGAAACTGCCGGTCGTCGACGGAAGCGGCCGGTTGACCGGGCTGATCACGGTCAAAGACTTCGTCAAGACCGAGCAACATCCGCTGGCCACCAAGGACAGCGACGGCCGGCTGCTGGTGGGCGCGGCCGTCGGTGTCGGGGGCGACGCCTGGGTCCGCGCCATGATGCTGGTGGACGCCGGGGTCGACGTGCTGATCGTTGACACCGCGCACGCCCACAACAGGCTGGTGCTCGACATGGTCAGCAAACTCAAACTCGAAGTCGGTGAGCGGGTCGAAGTGGTCGGCGGCAATGTGGCCACCAGGTCGGCGGCCGCGGCCCTGGTCGACGCCGGCGCCGACGCGGTCAAGGTTGGCGTGGGCCCGGGGTCGATCTGCACCACCCGGGTGGTGGCCGGTGTCGGCGCCCCGCAAATCACCGCGATCCTGGAAGCGGTCGCGGTGTGCCGGCGGGCGGGCATCCCGGTGATCGCCGACGGTGGGCTTCAGTACTCCGGTGACATCGCCAAGGCGCTGGCCGCCGGTGCATCGACGGCCATGCTGGGGTCACTGCTGGCCGGTACCGCCGAGGCGCCCGGTGAACTGATTTTCGTCAACGGCAAGCAATACAAGAGCTATCGCGGCATGGGTTCCCTCGGTGCCATGCAGGGCCGGGGCGGGGCGAAGTCCTACTCCAAGGACCGCTACTTCGCCGACGATGCCTTGAGCGAGGACAAGTTGGTACCCGAGGGAATCGAGGGCCGGGTGCCGTTCCGCGGCCCGCTGGCCTCGGTGATCCACCAGTTGACCGGCGGTTTGCGCGCCGCGATGGGCTACACGGGCTCGCCCACCATCGAGGTGCTGCAACAGGCGCAGTTTGTCCGCATCACGCCCGCTGGCCTCAAAGAGAGCCATCCGCACGACGTCGCCATGACCGTCGAAGCGCCCAACTACTACGCACGCTGACGGCAGATGATGGTTGAAATCGGCATGGGCCGCACTGCCCGTCGCACCTATGAACTCAGCGAGATCAGCATCGTCCCGTCGCGCCGGACGCGCTCGTCCAAGGACGTCTCCACGGCCTGGCAGCTCGACGCATACCGGTTCGAAATTCCGGTGGTGGCCCACCCGACCGACGCCCTGGTGTCCCCGGAGTTCGCCATCGAGCTCGGCCGCCTGGGCGGGCTGGCGGTGCTCAACGGGGAAGGTCTGATCGGTCGGCATGCCGACGTCGCGGCCAAGATCACCCAGCTCGTCGAGGCCGCCAGCAAGGAACCCGAGCCGACGGCGGCGATCCGGCTGCTGCAGGAGCTGCACGCGGCACCGCTGGACCCCGGACTGCTGGGTGCGGCGGTGGCACGGATTCGCGAAGCCGGTGTGACCACCGCGGTGCGGGTCAGCCCGCAGAACGCTCAGGCGCTCACGCCGGTGCTGGTGCAGGCCGGTATCGACCTGCTGGTCATCCAGGGCACCATAGTCTCGGCCGAGCATGTTTCCAGCGATGGCGAACCGCTGAACCTGAAGACCTTCATTTCCGAGCTCGACATCCCGGTGGTCGCCGGTGGCGTCCTGGACCACCGCACGGCCCTGCACCTTATGCGCACCGGGGCCGCCGGGGTCATCGTCGGGTATGGGTCCACCGAGGGGATGACCAGCAGCGACGAGGTGCTCGGTATCAGTGTGCCGATGGCCACCGCGATCGCCGACGCCGCCGCCGCACGGCGCGAATACCTCGATGAGACCGGCGGCCGCTACGTGCACGTGCTCGCCGATGGCGACATCCACACCTCCGGCGAGCTGGCCAAGGCAATCGCCTGTGGCGCCGATGCGGTGGTGCTGGGTACGCCGCTGGCGGAGTCCGCCGAGGCGCTCGGCGAGGGCTGGTTCTGGCCGGCCGCCGCCGCGCACCCGTCATTGCCGCGCGGGGCATTGCTGCAGATCGCAATGGGCGAGCGGCCGTCGCTGGAGCGGGTCCTCAATGGGCCGTCCGACGACCCGTTCGGCACCCTCAACCTGGTCGGCGGGTTGCGCCGATCGATGGCCAAGGCCGGTTACTGCGATCTCAAAGAGTTCCAGAAGGTCGGTTTGGCAGTCGGCGGCTGACGCCACCCACACCGGCTGGAGAGCCCGGACGCACTCGCCGATCGGTCTCGTCGCCGACGGTCCGCGCAAACCGCCAACATTGGGTTGGTATCCGAGTATGGTCCGCAGTTAGCGCAATGGGCTGCGGCTAGCAAACAAGCCCGTGCGCCGGGTACCGGTGGTGCCCAGCGAACGGGTCGGGCTCGACGGCTCGGTTCCGGGAAGGGACTGCTGAAATGAACTTTCCGATGTTGCCCCCCGAGATCAATTCGGCGCGGATGTTTGCTGGTGCCGGGTCGGGGCCGATGTTGAGCGCGGCCATGGCCTGGGATGGGCTGGCGGTCGAGTTGGGATCGGCCGCCGAATCGTTTGGCTCGGTGACGTCGGGGTTGGTGGGTTCGTCGTGGCAAGGGTCGGCGGCAGCGGCGATGTCGGCCGCCGCCGCGCCCTATGTGAGCTGGCTCAATGCTGCGGCGGTGCGGGCTGGCGCGGCAGCGCTTCAGGCCAAAGAGGTGGTCGGCGCGTTTGAGGCCGCGCGGGCGGCCATGATCCACCCGTCGGCGGTTGCGGCGAATCGAAATGCGCTGGTGCAGCTGGTGCTGACGAACTTGTTCGGGCAGAACGCCCCGGCGATCGCGGCGGCCGAGGGCAGCTATGAGCAGATGTGGGCCGCCTACGTCGCCGCGATGCTGGGCTATCACGGCGGGGCATCCGCCGCGGCGTCGGGATTGGCGTCGTGGCAGCAGGCGCTGCAGGGGCTGGCCGGCCCGGCCGCGTCGGTCATCCCGGGCTTGAGCATTGGCAATACCGGTGTGGGAAACCTGAGCATCGGCAACATCGGCGACTTCAACCTGGGCGGTGGAAACACCGGCAACCTCAATCTGGGCGGCGGAAACACCGGAAATGCCAACCTGGGTAGCGGGAACAACGGCTTCTTCAACCTGGGTAGCGGTAACACCGGCAACACCAATTTCGGCAACGGTAACCGCGGGAATCTGAACTGGGGCAGCGGAAATCTAGGCAACGCAAACGTGGGCTTCGGAAACTTTCTCGGCCAGGGAAACTTCGGCTTCGGAAACCGCGTCGGCGATGCCAACCTGGGCAGCGGCAACCTTGGCAACGCCAACTTCGGCAACGGAAATCTTGGTGACACCAACCTGGGTAGCGGGAACAACGGCTTTTCCAACGTGGGCTTTGGCAACCTCGGCAGCAACAATCTGGGCTTCGGGAACAACGGCGACAACAACATCGGCTTCGGCCTGACCGGAAACAACCAGGTGGGCATCAACCTCGCCGGACTCAACGGCGGCATCGGAAACATCGGTTTGGGCAACTCCGGTGACAACAACGTGGGGTTCTTCAACTCGGGCAGCAACAACGTGGGTTTCTTCAACTCCGGGGATGGGAACTTCGGTTTCGCGAACGCGGGTGACACCAACACGGGCTTTTGGAATGCCGGCCGGGTCAACACCGGCTTCGGTAACGGGGGCAACTTCAACCTCGGGTTTGGTAATGGGGGTGCCGCCAACGTCGGCGTCGGCAACGGCGGTGGCGGCAACCTGGGCTTCGGCAACTCGGGCACCGAGAACACCGGCAGCTTCAACTCCGGCGGCGACAATGGCCCCAACGGCGGAAACACCGGCAGCTTCAATTCCGGCTACGTGAACACCGGCTTTTTCAACTCCGGCTCCACCAATACGGGTCTGTTCAACGCGGGCAGCGTGAACACGGGCATCGGCAGTCCCGATACCCAACCGGGTTCGATCTCGGGTTTCGGTAACACCGGCGCGGGCGTCTCGGGCTTCAATGACTCGGGGGACGCCACCTCGGGCTTTATGAACGTCGCCACAACCTTCGGCTTTACCTCGGGAATCAACAACGTGGGCGACTACCAGGTGGGCCTGTTCAACACGGGCTTTGGCAACGCGGGAATCGCCAACTCGGGCAACACCACCTTCGGCATCGCCAACTCGGGTGCGTTGAGTTCGGGCATCTCGAACTCGGGCACCAACAGCTCGGGCGGTTTCAACACCGGCGATGACCAGTCGGGTTTCTTCAACTAGGCGCGGCCGCACCGGCGTGCGAATAGCGTGTAGTGAAGTATCGGGTGCCCCGTAGCGGATCGAATGTAAAGAAGGTCATACTGCAGCCATGAAGCCGGATTACGACGTCTTGATTATCGGTTCGGGTTTCGGGGGCAGTGTGAGTGCGCTGCGCCTGACGGAGAAAGGCTACCGGGTCGGCGTGCTGGAGGCCGGCCGGCGCTTCAGTGATGCCGAATTCGCCAAGGCATCCTGGGATCTGCGCAAATTCCTGTGGGCGCCCAAGCTGGGTTGCTACGGCATCCAGCGCATCCACCCGCTGAAAAACGTGATGATCCTGGCCGGCGCGGGGGTGGGCGGCGGATCGCTGAACTATGCCAACACGCTCTACGTTCCGCCGGACCCATTCTTCAACGACCAGCAGTGGAAACACATCACCGACTGGCGCGACGAGCTGATGCCGCACTACCAGCAGGCGCAGCGGATGCTGGGCGTGGTGAAAAACCCGACGTTCACCGACGCGGACCGCATCGTCAAGGAAGTCGCCGACGAGATGGGATTCGGTGACACTTGGGTGCCCACCCCGGTCGGGGTGTTCTTCGGTCCCGACGGCACCAAGACGCCGGGCAAGACGGTGCCCGACCCCTACTTCGGCGGTGCCGGCCCCGCGCGAACCGGCTGCACCGAATGCGGCGAGTGCATGACCGGCTGTCGCCATGGCGCCAAGAACACCCTGGTGAAGAACTACCTTGGTCTGGCGGAATCGGCTGGTGCCGAGGTGATTCCGATGACCACGGTGAAGGGCTTCGAGCAGCGGCCGGACGGGCTGTGGGAGGTTCGGACGGTTCGCACCGGCAGTTGGGCACGACGGGACCGGCGTACCTTCACCGCCTCGTACCTGATCTTGGCCGCCGGCACCTGGGGGACCCAGCATCTGCTGTTCAAGATGCGGGACAAGGGCAAGTTGCCCAGGCTTTCCAAGCGGCTGGGCGTACTGACCCGAACCAACTCCGAATCCATCGTCGGCGCCGCGACGTTGAAGGTGAATCCGGACCTGGACCTGACCCACGGGGTGGCGATCACGTCGTCGATTCACCCGACGCCGGATACCCACGTCGAGCCGGTCCGCTACGGCAAGGGCTCCAACGCGATGGGGTTGTTGCAGACGCTGATGACCGACGGTTCCGGTCCCAGCGGCACCGACGTGGCGCGTTGGCGCCAGCTGCTCGACCAGGCCGGGGAGAGTCCGCGCAGGATGTTCCGGCTGATCAACCCCCGGCAGTGGAGCGAGCGCACGGTAATCGCGCTGGTCATGCAGCACCTGGACAACTCGATCACGACGTTCACCAAGCGCGGCAAGTTGGGCATCCGCTGGTATTCCAGCAAGCAGGGGCACGGCGAACCGAACCCGACCTGGATCCCGGTCGGCAACCAGGTGACCCGCCGCATTGCCGAGAAGATCGACGGGGTGGCCGGCGGTACCTGGGGTGAGTTGTTCAACATCCCGCTGACCGCGCACTTCCTGGGTGGTGCGGTGATCGGCGACAACCCCGACAGCGGGGTCATCGACCCGTATCACCGCGTCTACGGCTACCCGACGATGTTCGTGGTCGACGGTGCCGCGATCTCGGCGAACCTTGGTGTCAACCCCTCGCTGTCCATCACCGCACAAGCCGAGCGTGCCGCCTCGCTCTGGCCCAACAAGGGCCAAAACGATGAGCGGCCGCTGCAGGGCGACGGCTACAGTCGGCTGTCCCCGGTTCAGCCGGAACACCCGGTGGTGCCCGCCGACGCGCCCGGCGCGCTGCGCTGGCTGCCCATCGATCCGGTCAGCCGGGTCAGCAGCGCGGGCTGACGCCGGGCGGCGCGCAGGCGGCTAGCCGGCCAGCGCCAGCGGTGCTCCGCTGATCACTTGGCTGCGCTGCCCGTGCACGTCGACCGGAACGTCGCCCATCAGCGTCACCCGGTGCAACAGCCGATGCTGGTCGTCGTAGTCGTCGATGGCCCGATGCTGGGTTGCCCGGTTATCCCAGATGGCCACGTCACCTGATTCCCAATTCCAGCGGATGGTGTTCTCTGGCGAGGTGATTCGCCGTTGCAGCAGTTCGAACAGCGCGCTCGATTCCTGGCTGTCCAGACCGACGAAACCGCGGACGAAGTCGCCGGCCAACAGCGTGCGTTCGCCCGTTTCGGGGTGCACCCGCACCACCGGATGTTCGGTGCGGAAATCGGGTTTCTGGAATGCCTGCCGGAACGCCTGTTGGGTGTCGGTCAATGCCTGGACCGCCTCGTTGGCCACGTAGTCGTAGCGGTTGGTGTGCAGTGCCCACAGGTTCTCCACGAGGCACTTGAGCGGTTCGGGTAGTTCGGCGTAGGCCGTCGCGGTGTTCGCCCACAGGGTCGACCCGCCGTAGTTGGGCAGAGTGACCGCGCGCAGGATCGAGGCCGCCGGATAGTTCGCGGCGAAGGTGACGTCGGTGTGCCAGCGGTTGGCCTTGCCTCACTCGGAGTTGATCGGCGTGATGATCGGCGCATCGGGCAGCGCGGCTGCCGCGGCCGGGTGGCCGATCGGAGTGCCCAACAACCCGGCGAACTGGAGTTGTTGCTGGTCATCTAGGTGGTGTTGGTTGCGGAAGAAGATCACCTTGTGCTCGAGCAGTGCCGCGCGGATCTGGTCGACGGCGGCCGCGTCGAGATCGGCTCCGAGGCTGACCCCATCGACTTGGGCGCCTATCCGGCTGCCGAGCTTCTTGACTGTTACCGGGTCTGTCATTGCTGTTCCTTAAGCAAACGTAGGGTGTAGTCAATTGACTACATCGGCTAGTGTAGTCGTGTGACTACAGGTTCGGCAATCCGTTCTCGAAAGACCCCCACTGGACGGGAAGAGGTGGCCGCGGCGGTGCTGGAAGCCGCCGCGGACCTGTTCGCCGAGCGGGGCCCGGCGGCGACGTCCATCCGCGATATCGCGGCCCGATCGAAGGTCAACCACGGGTTGGTGTTTCGCCACTTCGGCGCAAAAGAACAACTGGTCGGGGCCGTGCTTGACTACCTGGGCACCCACCTGACGGAGCTGTTGCGTGCGGGGACACCCGCCGATGGCCTCGAGCGGGCGCTGGATCGGCAGATGCGAGTGTGGGCGCGCACCCTGCTCGACGGATATCCGGCCGAGCAGCTGCAGACGCGCTTTCCCAATGTCGCCGAGCTACTCGACCAGGTGCGTGTCCATCACGGCGACGACACCACCGCGTGGCTGGCGGTCGCCAATGCCATCGCGCTGCGCCTGGGCTGGCGCCTGTTCGAACCCATGCTGCGCTCGGCGACCGGTCTGGACGAACTGGCCGACGCCGATCTGCGGCAGGCGGTGACCGATGAGGTCGCGCGCATCATCGAACCGTCAGGTCGCGGTTGAAGCCCACAACTTGGCGGCCATGTTGCGCCGGTGTACCGGCTCGCGACCTGGTGGCTGGGATGGTGGTGGCAATAGCGGTTTGTGCTTGTGCACCGCAATGGTGGTCGGCTTGGCCGAGCTGAGCCCGAGATCCTTGTCGGCATGGCGGATGGTCAGTTCCGCGCCCGGGCCGTCCCGCAGGGTGAAGGTGACGTTGGCGTGGGTGGCGTCGACGGTCAGCCGGTATCCGCGCCAACGCAGCCGGAACCGCAATCGCGAAATGCCGTCGGGCAGCTGCGGATCGATGGACAGGATGCCCTCGTCGTCGCGCAGCCGGCCGAAACCGCCGACCAGCGCGGTCCAGGCCCCGGCCAGCGACGCCATGTGCAGGCCGTCGCGGGTGTTGCGATGCAGATCGCGCAGGTCGATCAGCGCCGCCTCGTAGGCGTAGTCGTGGGCCAACTCCAGATGCCCGACTTCTGCGCACATCACCGCCTGGGTGCACGCCGACAGCGACGAGTCGCGCACCATGCGACGCTCGTAGTAGTCGACATTGCGGGCCTTCTGCTCCGCCGTAAACGCGTGGCTCTGCCACTGCATCGCCAGCACCAGATCGGCTTGCTTGATCACCTGGGTGGGGTAGAGGCGCACATAGGCCTCGTGCAGTAGCAGCGGGTAGGTCGTATTGGTTTCGAAGTCCCACTCGGCCAGGGTGGTGAACCCCTCGCACTGCTGGTGTACGCCCAGTTCTTCGTCGTAGGGGATGTTCACCGCGTCGGCCGCATCCCGCCAGGCCGCCGTCTCTTCGGTAGTGACACCCATGTCCTGGGCGGCCTCGGGGTGGCGCAGACAGGCGTCGGCCGCGGTGATCAGGTTGTGGGCCGCCATCAGATTCGTGAAGACGTTGTCCCGAACGATCGCTGTGTACTCGTCGGGTCCGGTGACCCCGTCCAGGTGCCAGATACCGTGGCGGTCGTGGTGGCCGAGCGAGATCCACAGCCGGGCGGTCTCGATCAAAACCGCTAGGCCACAATCCTTTTCCAGCGAATGATCGCCGGTGACGGTGCGGTACCGCTCGAATGCCATGGCGATGTCGGCGTTGATGTGCCAGGCGGCCGTTCCGGCCGGCCAGTAGGCCGAGCATTCCTCCCCGCGGATGGTGCGCCAGGGAAAGCTCGCTCCGTCCAGACCGAGTTCGGCCGCGCGCTCCTTGGCGAGGTCCAATGTCGAGGCCCGCCACCGCAATGCGTCGGCCACCGCGTGTGGTGCCGTATAGGTCAACACGGGCAGCACGAAGCCTTCCGAGTCCCAGAAAGCGTGGCCGTCATAGCCGGTTCCGGTCAGCCCCTTGCTCGGGATCGCCCGGCGCTCGGCGCGGGCGCTGGCCTGTAACAGGTGGAAAAGCCCGAACCGTACCGCTTGCTGGCACTCCGGGTCGCCCTCCACCTCGACGTCCGCGCTGTCCCAGAACTCGTCGAGGTAGGAGCGCTGCGTGTCGATCAGTCCCTGCCAACCGCTGTAGCGGGCACCGTGCAGTGCCCCGGCGACCTGGTCGCGCAGCGCGGGGCGCGAACGCAAACTTGACCAGCCATATGCCAGGTACTTGACGATGTGCAGTTTCTGTCCGGGCCGCAGCCCGCAGATCACCGTGGTGCGGGCCAGGTCGGGACGTGCGTCGGTGGTGATCTCGACCCGCCCGGGCACCTCGACCTCGTGGTCCATCGCGGCGGCCATCATCAGGGCGCTGCTGTGGGTGCGGTGCATCAGAAGCGCTCCGCACTCGGTGTTCTCGTGGTCGACGGCCTGCAGCGGGTGCTCCAGGATTGCCGACACGCGCGGGTCATCCGAGGTTTCCGGCTGGTCCTCGTTGGTGACCAGTTCGGACTGCACGGTTATCCGGGCGAAGTCGTCGACGGCCTCCACGATGTACTCGATGGCCGCGACGCTGCGATGCGACAGCGATACCAGCCGGGTCGATACGACCTTGACCTGCTTGTCCGCCGGCGAGCGCCAGTGGGTGCGGCGGGTCAGTGTTCCGGCGCGCAGATCGAGAATGCGCTCATGGGAGAGCAATTCGCCATAGCGCACGTCGAAGGGTTCGTCGTCGACCAGCAGTCGCAGGATCTTGCCGTTGGTGACGTCGACGACGGTCTGGCCGGCCTCCGGGTAGCCGTACCCGGCTTCGGCATAGGGCAGCGGGCGGATCTCGAAAAACGAGTTGAGGTAGGTGCCCGGCAGGCCGTAGGGCTCACCCTCGTCGAGGTTGCCGCGCAAGCCGATATGCCCGTTGGACAGGGCGAAGATCGACTCGGACTGGGCCAGCAGATTCAAGTCCAGCCGCGTCTCGCGAACCTGCCACGGTTCGACGGGAAAGGCTTCTTCGCTGATCATGACTGCAGCAGTTCGGCGAGATCGGTTATTACGACGTCGGCGCCGTTGCGCCGCAAATCTTGCGCCTGGCCCACTCGGTCAACACCCACCACGTAGCCGAAGTTACCGGCCCGACCGGCCTGCACGCCCGAAATTGCGTCCTCAAACACTGCGGCCGCATCCGGGGCGGTGTCGAGCAGCTGCGCTCCCCGCAGGTAGGAGTCGGGAGCCGGCTTGCCCGCGATGTGTTCCTCGCGCAACCTCACGCCGTCCACCCGCTGTTGGATGAACCGGTCCAGGCCGGTGATTTCGAGCACGTCGCGGGTATTGGCGCTCGACGACACCACGGCGATGCTCAGGCCCGCGGCCGAGACTGCCTCGAGATAGCGCCGGGAACCCTCGAACACATCCACGCCGTCTTTCTTCAGCACCTTTTGGAACATGTCGTTTTTGCGGTTGCCCAGGCCGTACACCGTTTCGAGGTCGCCGGGATCATCGGGACTGCCGTCGGGAAGCTGGATTCCCCGACTGCTCAGAAAGGAGCGCACCCCGTCTTCTCGCTTCTTGCCGTCCACATACTGCCGGTAGTCGGCGGCCGGGTCGAAGGGGACGAACTGCTCGCCCGTGCGCTCGGCACGCTCGGAGAGGTATGCGTCGAACATGGCTTTCCAGGCCTTGGTATGGACGCTGGCGGTGTCGGTGAGCACACCATCCAGGTCAAACAGACAGGAACGGACCTTCTCTGGGAGACCCAGCACGGGGGACCTCGCTTCCGGGTTGTTCGGGCGCTACCAGTTCACCATGCCCGCTCGGGTACCGCGCAGGGTTACTGCCCACCGGTGTACCAAACGCGGCCGCTACGTGCAGGTGCGTCGCGTCGGCTTCGGACGCTCGTGCAGGTTATTGGTGCACCGATCCGGAAAAGCCCGGAGATACGTTGTCTGGTGGGGTCAGGCGGCGAGGATGGCCAGGCGCTGCAATGGCGTGCGATCGAAGTAGACGTCATTTCGGCTCAGCCGATCGCCGTGCGTCAAAGCCAGATCCATGCCGTCGATCTCGACCTCGGTATCGCGGCCGATGAACCGGAAGCTGGCCCGCCAGAGCACCGCGGCGCCGTCCTCGTGGCGCAGGGGATAGGCCTCTCGCAAGGTCCAGTGCATCTGCCAGCGGTCGAAAAGCTTCGTCAAGTAGTGGCGCAGGGCCGCAGACCCCTCCACGAAGCCGCGGGTGTTCGGGTCGCGATAGCGAACGTCGGCGGTGTAGCAGCCGACGACGCGGTCCACTTCCTGGGTGTTCCAGGCTTGCAAGAGCCGCTCGGCCAGCTCGATGGCCTGTTCTCGGTGCATGGGCACTCCTAGAGTAATTCTCTAGTTTTCCAGAGTGTTACTCTGGCAGCATGGCCGGCACCCGGACAACCGCCCGTGCCGGCGGTGATCGGCGCGCGGCGATCACCGAGGCCGCGCTGAATCGGTTTCTCAGCCAAGGCATCGACGCCACCGCACTGCGGCAGATCCAGCGCGATGCCGGTGTCAGCAATGGCAGTTTTTTCCACCATTTCCCGAGCAAGGAAGTGCTGGCGGCGGCCGTCTACGTCGACTGCGTAACGCGTTACCAGCAGGCGTTGCTCAAGGATCTGGCGCGCTACCCGGATGCGGAGTCGGCGGTGCGCGGGATTGTCGGCATGCACCTGAGCTGGTGCACCGAGCACCCGGAGATGGCGCGATTTCTCATCACGATGACTGAGCCCGCCGTGCACCGCGCGGCCGCCGGCGAGCTGAGGTTGCACAACGAGCGCTTCGCGACCGCCGTGCAGACGTGGTGGCGCCCGCACGCTCACTACGGGGCGCTACACCCCCTGAGCCCGGCGCACAGCCAGGCGCTCTGGCTGGAACCGGCCCAGGAGTTGGTGCGGGCCTGGTTGCTCGGCAACCTCGCCGACCCCCCGAATACCGCTGACGCGGCGATCCTTGCCGACGCGGCGTGGTTGTGCCTGCGGGCCGGCCCGGCCGGTTAGGCCTGCGCGAGTGCCGGCTCGGTCTGTGCTGGTGTCGGTTGCCCGGCCCGGGCCGGCAGTAGCCAGCCGACAACGATCGCCGCTGCCAGTGCGATGCCGGCGCAGACCAGGGTTGCGACCTGCAGGCCGTCCAGGAACGCATGATTGACGGCGTCGCGTACCCCGGCGGCCGGTCCGGCCGGCAACTGGTCGATCACCTTGTGCGCCACCGCCATCGAACCTTTCATGGCCGAACGCACGTCGGACGGGAGGGTGGCCAAGGCCGACGCCGAGCCGAGCTGGCCGGAGTAGACGGATGCGAAGACGCTGCCCGCGATGGCGACGCCGAGGGTGCCGCCGAGTTCGCGGGTGGTGTCGTTGACCGCCGAGCCGACTCCGGCCCTGTCGGCCGGCAACGATCCCATGATCGCCTCGGTGGCCGCCGCGGTGGTGAGGCCCAGGCCGCCGCCCAGCAGCAGCATCTGCAGTGCGATCTGGGTATACGGGGTTGTCGCGTCGGCTGTGGACGCCCACGCCAGCCCGGCGGCGAACACCGCCAAGCCGGCGGCGACCACGGCGGTGGTGCCCACCCGTTCCACCAGGCGGGGTCCCAGGATGGCGGCCAGTGCAATCGAGAGGGCGACCGGTAGCAACCGCACCCCGGTCTGCAATGCCGTGTAGTCCTTGATGAATTGGAAGTACTGAGTGATGACGAAGATGAACCCGAACAGCGTCAAAAAGCCCGCGGTCACTGCCAGGCTGCCACCGGAGAACCGGCGGTTGGCGAACACTGATACGTCCAACATCGGATGGCTGCTGCGCCACTCCCACAGCGCGAATCCCACGAGAACGATTGCCGCCGCGATGAAGCCGCCGCTGGCGCGGGTGCTGGTCCATCCCCAGTTGGGCGCTTCGATGATGGTGTAGACCAGCGCTGTGATGCCGACCGCGGACAGCATCAGGCCGGGAACGTCGACGCGGGGTGCCGCCGGGTCGCGGGAGGTCGGTACGAACAGGATGGCGCCGGCCATGGCTGCGACCGCGATCGGAACGTTCACCAAAAAAATCGAGCCCCAGGAGAAGTGTTCGAGCAGCCAGCCGCCGGTGATCGGTCCGACGGCGACCCCGACGCCCACCATGGCCGTCCACAGCCCGATCGCCTTGGCGCGCGGAACCGGGTCGGTGAAGATGTTGGTGATCAATCCCAGCGTGGTCGGAAAGATGACCGCGGCTCCGACGCCCATGGCGGCGCGCGCCGCAATCAACGTATCCGCCGAATTCACCTGTGCGGCAATGGCGGAAGTGAGCGCGAACAAGATGAGGCCGGCGCTGAGCCAGCCTCGCCTGCCGTAGCGGTCGCTAAGGCTGCCGGCCGACAGCAGCAGTCCCGACATGACCAGGGTGTACGCGTCGACGATCCACTGCAGTTGTGCGGTATCTGCCTCCAGTTCGCGCGACAGCGTGGGCAGGGCGACGTTGACGATTGTGGCGTCCACGCTGATCACGAAGACGGATAGGCAGATAACGGCAAGCGCGGGGATCGGGTGATCCCGGAAGACGGGCTGAATACGCATGGACAAGACGATAAAGCTGATAGACAAATAAATCAAGTATAAACTTGAGTAAAGTGTCTCTGGTGGTAGGGTGACACAGTGTCTGCCCGCAACTACAACCAGAACTGCCCCATCGCCCGCGGGCTCGACATCCTCGGGGAGCGGTGGACCTTGCTGATCCTGCGCGAGTTGGTCGGCGGGCCCCGCCGCTACGGCGACCTGCGCGCCGAGTTGGCCGGCATTGCAACCAACTTGCTGGCGCAGCGACTCGCCGAGCTCCAAGAGCGCGGGCTCGTCGACCGAACCGAATTGCCCCCGCCGATCGGGCGGACCGTCTACACCCTCAGCGACGGCGGCTGGCGGCGGGTGTTGCCGGTCTTGCAGACCCTCGCGTGGTTCGGCCTGGACCTCATTGATCCGATCGACGACTCGAGCGTGGTTTCGCCGTTGAACGGCTTCCTCTCCGGAATCCTGCTGGGCTTCGACCCGGCCCGCGCCCCGGGGTTGGCTGCGACCTACCGTGCCGAGATCGACGGGCGCCGTTTCGAGTTCGCGGTGGAGCGCGGCCGCCTCGGGCCCGCCCGCGGGGCCCCGACGGTGACGATCACCGCCGCTGCGCTAGACCTTGTCACGGCCCGTTTGGGGGCAGACGAAGGCACCCGAAAAGCGGCCCTGGGGCGGATCGACTTCGATGGCGACTCCGGCGCCATCGACGCGCTGTGTACCGCGTTTTCGTTGTCGGGGAATTCGCCGCGAGCCAGGGGCGCCGCCAGCCGGTCCTAGTGTCGGGAATCGGTGCCGGCGGGTGAGGCAGCACCGGTCGGCGAACCCACTGGTGCTCAGCCTCTAGACTGATTGCCCGTGGCAGAACCCGTTGACCTCGATGTGGCTGGACCGGTGGGCCGGCCGGTGTTGGTGGTGGATTTCGGTGCGCAGTATGCGCAATTGATCGCCCGCCGGGTCCGGGAAGCGCGGGTGTTCTCGGAGGTGATCCCGCACACCACCTCGATCGAGGAGATCAAGGCCCGTGACCCGCTGGCGCTGGTGCTTTCCGGGGGGCCGGCCAGCGTGTATGCGCCGGGCGCTCCGCAGCTTGATCCGGCGCTGTTCGACCTGGGTCTGCCGGTGTTCGGGATCTGCTATGGCTTCCAGGTGATGGCACAGGCGCTCGGCGGAACGGTCGCTCATACCGGGACCAGCGAGTACGGCCGGACGGAGCTGAAAGTCCTTGGCGGCGACTTGCATTCAGACTTGCCCGACATCCAGCCGGTCTGGATGAGCCACGGTGACGCGGTCACCGCGGCCCCGGACGGATTCGAGGTCGTGGCCAGCAGCGCCGGTGCCGCGGTGGCCGCCTTCGAGAACCGGGAGCGACGCCTGGCCGGGGTGCAATATCACCCGGAGGTGATGCACACCCCGCACGGGCAACAGATCCTCGGCCGGTTTCTGCATGACTTCGCCGGGATCGGCGCCCGGTGGACCCCCGCCAATATCGCCAATGCGCTGATCGAGCAGGTACGCACGCAGATCGGCGATGGCCACGCCATCTGCGGACTGTCCGGTGGGGTGGATTCCGCGGTGGCCGCGGCGCTGGTGCAACGCGCCATCGGTGACCGGTTGACCTGTGTCTTCGTCGATCACGGGTTGTTGCGTGCCGGCGAGCGTGCGCAGGTGGAGCGCGACTTCGTGGCCGCGACCAAGGCCAATCTGGTCACCGTCGACGTGGCCGACACCTTCCTGGCGGCCCTGTCGGGTGTGACCGACCCCGAGGGCAAGCGCAAGATCATCGGTCGCCAGTTCATCCGGGCGTTCGAGGGCGCGGTGCGCGATGTGCTGGATGGCCGCGACATCGAGTTTCTGGTGCAGGGCACGCTGTATCCGGACGTGGTGGAATCCGGCGGAGGCAGCGGCACCGCCAACATCAAGAGCCACCACAATGTCGGCGGTCTGCCCGACGATCTGAAGTTCACCCTGGTCGAGCCGTTGCGGCTGCTGTTCAAGGACGAGGTGCGCGCGGTCGGGCGGGAGTTGGGTCTGCCGGAGGAGATCGTTGCGCGCCAACCTTTTCCGGGGCCGGGCCTGGGCATCCGGATCGTCGGGGAGGTCACCGGGCAGCGGCTGGACACGCTGCGTCGCGCCGACTCGATCGCACGCGAGGAGTTGACCGCGGCGGGCCTGGACAACCAGATCTGGCAGTGTCCGGTGGTGCTGCTGGCCGATGTCCGCTCGGTCGGAGTGCAGGGCGACAACCGCACCTACGGGCATCCGATCGTGCTGAGGCCGGTGTCCAGCGAGGACGCCATGACCGCTGACTGGACCCGGGTGCCCTTCGAGGTGCTCGAGCGCATCTCGACCCGCATCACCAACGAGGTGCCCGAGGTCAACCGCGTGGTACTGGATGTCACCAGCAAGCCGCCGGGCACCATCGAGTGGGAATAAGAGTGGGAATAAGAGAGCCGCGACACTTAACCGGTTGCGAAGACGCGCCGGCGCGAGTCGCGGTGGTTTAAGTCTCGACGAGTTCGCGCCTGCCGTAGGTGATGGTCGCGGCGCGCCAGCAGCCCCCGGCCTCGTTGACGAGCCGACGCGCGATATCCACATCATCGTTGCCGGCGACCAGGATCAGGGTGTGGTCGTCAGTGGTGATCGATCCGCCCAGCAGTCGGTCCCGGGCAACCGCATCGGCCATCAGCGCCTGGCCCAAGCGCGGGGCATCGATGTCCGGCACGTCAATGGTGAAGGCGTTCGCCGCGGGCGCACCTTGCGGTAGGTATTCGAAGGTCAGCACAGATCCCTGGTCGAATTGGTTGCGCAGCGCCTCGGCGACGTTGTGCAACGTGGGTGCATCGACAACGCACACGTGGAATTCGCGCGAGCGCTCGTAGGTGTTCTGGTGCAGCTCGTCTGACCACAGCACCCCATTGACCATTCTCGATCCCGTCATCGCCGCACCGTTTTGCGCGATCGTGGCGGCAGCTTGCATCTCGAACAGCTGCAACTGGTCGTGCGATTGGCTGGAGTCGGGATCGGTGCTGACGGCGGTGTTGTTGGTGGCGAATATCTCCGCCGGCCGGCATGCTGGTTCCTCGCCTCTGGCGGGGGCCGGCGCCACCCAGGAAGACGAGCCGCCGCACGCCACCAGGAGCGCCGCCAGCGCTGAGAGGGTTTTTCGGGACCGCACAATGCAGCGTCTCATGGGCGTTTGAGGGCTGTCTTGACGGGGTTCGTGGCCGCGGTGTTTACTCGACCCTATCGAACATATTTTCGAAAATGCTCGGTTGGAAAGTCGGTAGGAGGCCTGTCATGACCACGGCTTTGGCCTCCGATCGGCGGCACGAAAACCGTGCTGAACAGCTGGAATCGCTGCGTCGGCAGATCGCCGTGTTGTCCGGGAAGCCGGCTGGGAAAGCCGTCGAGCCTTCCGCTGACCCGCTGGCGATTCCGGCTGGGGTGGCTGGGGTGGCCCTGCCCCGGGGCACGGTAGCGGTGCTGTCCGGGGCCCGGTCACTGCTGCTGAACATGGTGGCCGCGGTGACGGCGGCCGGTGGCAACGCCGCCATTGTCGGCCAGCCGGATATCGGACTGCTCGCCGCCGTGGAGATGGGGGCGGATCTGAGCCGGCTCGCGGTCATCCCGGATCCCGGAACGGATCCGGTGGAGGTGGCGGCGGTGCTCATCGATGGCATGGACCTGGTGGTGCTCGGCCTTGATGGCCAGCGGGTGTCACGGACACGGGCGCGGGCGGTGGTGGCCCGGGCCCGTCATAGAGGTTGCACCCTGCTAGTCACCGACGGTGACTGGGAGGGGGCGCCGACGCGGTTGGAGGCCCGGGTTTGCGGCTATGAGATCACGGTGGGTAACCGGGGCGCGCCGACACCGGGATTCGGGCGCATCAGCGCCGTGCGGTTACAGGTCAGCGGGATATGTGCGGGACGATCGATCGGCCGGGTGCGAACGGGGTGAGTTCGGGTGAATTCAGGGCCCCCTTCCCGAGCGTTGGCGATCTGGTGCATGGACTGGCCCGCCGTCGCGGCCGCGGCGGCCGCGGATCAGCCTGTGACGGCGCCGGTCGCGGTTACTTTGGCAAACCGGGTGATTGCCTGCTCGTCGACAGCACGTGCGGTCGGAGTGCGGCGCGGGCTGCGGCGCCGGGAGGCGGCGGCCCGTTGCCCGCAACTGCACATCGCGACCGCCGACGCCGACCGTGATGCTCGCTTCTTCGAAGGGGTGGTCGCGGCGGTAGACGATCTGGTGCCCCGCGCCGAGGTGCTGCGTCCCGGGCTCCTGGTACTGCCGGTGCGAGGAGCGGCGCGATTCTTCGGTTCTGAGCAGCAGGCGGCCGAGCGGTTGATCGACGCGGTGGCCGCCGCCGGCGCCGAGTGCCAGGTCGGGATTGCCGATCGGTTGTCCACCGCGGTCTTCGCCGCGCGGGCCGGGCGTGTGGTGGAACCGGGACACGATGCACGGTTTCTGTCGGCCCTTTCGGTCCGTCAGCTCGCCGCCGAGCCGAGCCTGTCCGGACCCGGGCGTGACGAACTGACGGATTTGTTGTGGCGGATGGGGATTCGTACCGTCGGACAATTTGCCGCGCTCTCCCGCACCGACGTCGCTTCCCGGTTCGGCGCTGACGCGGTGGCCGCACACCGGTTCGCCCGCGGCGAGCCCGAACGCCTTCCCTCCGGGTGCGAACCACCGCCGGAACTCGGGGCGGTGCTGCGCTGCGATCCGCCGATCGATCGGGTCGACGCCGCGGCATTCGCCGGCCGGGCGCTGGCCAGTGAGCTGCACCAGGCGTTGCTGGCCGCCGGAGTGGGGTGCACCCGGCTGGCCATTCACGCCGTCACCGACAGCGGTGAAGAGCGCACCCGGGTGTGGCGGTGTGCCGAGCCGTTGACCGAGGAGGCCACCGCGGACCGGGTGCGCTGGCAGCTGGACGGATGGCTGAGCAGTCGCAACGCCAGGGACCGGCCCACCGCGCCAGTGACACAGTTGCGTCTGCAGGCGCTCGAAGTGGTGTCCGCTGAAGCGCTGCAGTTGCCGTTGTGGGGTGGTTTGGGCGAAGAGGACAGGCTTCGGGCCCGTCGCGCGCTGGTACGGGTGCAAGGCCTGCTCGGTCCGGAGGCGGTTCAGGTGCCGGTGCTGTCCGGCGGTCGCGGGCCGACCGAGCGCATCACGTTGACCGCGCTGGGCGATGAGCCGGTGCCGCAGGCCGATCCGGGGCAGCCCTGGTCAGGGCAGTTACCCGCGCCCTCGCCGGCGGTATTGCTCGACGACCCGGTGGAATTGCTTGATGTCCAAGGAAATCCGGTACGGGTAACCAGCCGGGGGATGTTCTCCACCACCCCCGCGAGACTGGTCGTAGGCGGCCGTGATGACCGGCTGCACTGGTGGGCCGGACCTTGGCCAGTCGACGAACGGTGGTGGGACCCCGATCTCGGTAAAGGCCGCACCGCCCGCGCCCAGGTGCTGCTGGGGGACGAGCGCGCGCTACTGCTGTGCTATCGGCAACGGCGGTGGTACCTAGAAGGGAGTTACGAGTGACACCGCAGACCACACACCGGCGTCGCGCAGTCAGTTCACGCTCGGCGTGCGAACGCTGCGACTCGTTGGATGAACCTCTCGAAGAACACGGCCGGGTCGACGCTGACCCCGATCCGCGCGTTGGGAGGGTGCTTCCCCGACCGGTCGGCAACCGTCATGCCGCGCGTCGGAATATCCGCCAACACCACGTCCACCGTCGCCACCTGGGTCGTCACCAGCTGCGGGTCGAGTGCAATCGCGGCCGCCAGCGGATCGTGCAGATACGCCAGATACCCAAATCCGCGGTCCCGGTGGGACTCGAAGTAGAACCGCACCGCGTCCTGGAACACCCGGGTCAACGCGGACGGGCCGGCGGCGCAGGTCAGCCTGGCGAGGATGTCCGGTGTCATCGCAACCTTGCGGGTCAGGTTCAAGCTGCACACGATTGGAAGTTGTTGTTGCCCTGTCCAGGCCGCGAAAACCTCGCTGGCGGCCTCTGGGTCCACCCTGATGTTCCAGTCGGCCCCGACATCGTTGCCGTCCGCGTCGAACATCCCGCCCATGATCACCAGCCGGCTCAGCATCGCCGGCAATGCGGGTTCGGCGCGCAGCGCTCGCGCCAGGTTGGTCAGCGGTCCGGTGACCAGTCCGGTCAGTTTTCCGCGATAGGTGTGTGCCATTCGCACCCAAGCCGCCGCGGCGTCATAGTTGGCCAGCTCCCGGTTGGTCGGGGGTAGCTCGGCATACCCTAAACCTTTGGGGCCGTGCGTGTTTGCCCGATGCGGACACTGCCCGGTTAGTGGTTGGTCGGCGCCTCTTGCCACCGGTATGTCACCGGCCCGGCACAGTTCGAGCACACCGAGGTTGTTCGTGCACACTTGATCGACCGAGGTGTTTCCGCCCGTCGATGCGATGCCCACCAGATCGGCGTCGGTGCTGGCCAACAGATATATCAACGCCAGCGCGTCGTCGATGCCGGTGTCGGCGTCGACGAACACGGGGTTCACCGCGGCAACGATACGCCGCGGCCGGGCCGGAATCGGGAGTCCGCTTACCAGTGTACGCCGGGTGCCAACCGAACGAGCCGTTTGACGGGTCTGGGGATCCGGATGCCCGTCACGGCTAGGGCCGGCCGCTTGGGGCGGCGCACCGGCCGGTGCTCCTGGGCGTCATCGAGCGGCGAGAAGCCTTGTGCCGCAGCAGAATCTGGGTAACCCAGATAGAGCTGATGCAGAATCCGCCGGGACAGCTTCGGTGCGACGTAGTTGCCGACTTCGGCGAGCGTGCCCAGCGGGGTATCGATTCGCGCCGGCTTCTCGACGAGTCCGCGCACCACCATGGCGGCCGCGTGCTCGGCGCTGATCGCGGGCGTCGGGTTGAGCCGTCGCGACGGCACGATCATCGGGGTGGCTACCAGCGGCATGTGGATGTTGGTGAAGGTGACGTGGTCGGACAGCGTCTCGGAGGCGACCACGTCGGCGAACGCGTCCAGCGCCGCCTTGCTGGGCAGATACGAGCTGTACTTGGGGTTGCGAGCCTGCACCCCGGCGCTGGAAACGTTGACGACATGCCCGAAACGTCGTTCGCGCCAGTGTGGCAACAGCGCCAGCACCATCCGGACCGCGCCGAAATAGTTGACGGCCATCACCCGTTCGTAGTCGTGCAAGCGGTCGGTGGAGTTGACCACCGAGCGGCGAATCGACCGGCCGGCGTTGTTGACCAGGTAGTCGACATGTCCGAAGCGGCCCAGGATGTCTTTGACGGTGTGTTCGACGGAGGTGGAGTCGGTGATGTCGCAGGTGAAAGCGTAGGCCTGGCCGCCGCCCGCGCGGATCTCGGCGACCAGTTGGTCGAGCGCGTCGGCGTTGCGGGCCAACGCGAATACGCATCCGCCCCGTTGCGCGACCGCGAGCGCCGAAGCTCGCCCGATGCCGCTGGATGCCCCGGTGATGATGACGTGCCGGCCCACCAGCGGGCCCCTCGGATCGTCGCGGAGGGCACGGTCGGGGTCAAGGTGTTGGGCCCAATAGCGCCACAACTTGGGGGCGTAGCCGGCGAAGTCGGGCAGTCGCACACCGCTGCCGCGCAACGCTTTCTGCGTTTCGTCGCTGATGAAGGTGGGCTTGAGGTCCAAGACGTCGAAGATTTCGGAGGGAATCCCCAGCTGGGTGGCCGCCATGTTGCGCAGCACCTTCGCGCGGCCCCGTGCCTTGAGCACCGGGGTGACCACCGAGCCGGGGAGTGCCCCCCGCGCCGGGGGCAGTCCGGCCTCCTTGGCCACGGCTTGGTAGATGCCGCGCAATCCCACCGATTGTGGTGCGGTCAGATGGAAGGTCCGCCCGTTCGGGAATGCCATGTTGTCCTCGCGGATCAGGGCGACGAGCGCATCCACCACGTAGTCGACCGGGACGATGTTGGTGCGTCCGGTGTCGGGCAACAGGATCGGGGTCAGTGACGGCAGCGCGGCCAGCCGGGCCAGTACGCCGAAGAAGTAGTACGGGCCGTCGATCTTGTCCATCTCGCCGGTGCGTGAGTCGCCGACCACGACCGCCGGGCGGTAGATGCGGTACCGCAGCCCGGTGCTGGAGCGCACCAGCAATTCGGCCTCGAACTTGGTCCGGTGGTACGGACTGGGCAGCTGCTGGCCGACGTCGAAGTCGGCCTCGGTGTACTCGCCGGCGAAGTCGCCGGCCACGGCGATCGACGACACGTGGTGCAATGTCGCGTCCAGTCGCCGGGTCAGCTCGATCACGGCGCGGGTTCCATCGACGTTGGCGGCCCGCTGTTGATTCTCCCCGGCGGTGATGTCATAGACCGCCGCGCAGTGCACGACATGGTCGATCTGCCCCAGTTCGGCGCTGATCTGCTCGGTCACCGGCAGCTCAGGTAACTCGCCGACCAAGGGTTTGACCCGATCGCCCCAGTCAGTGGCGAGGCGTTCGAAACAACTCAGCGATTGGCGCCGTACCAGGACCCACACCCGTGCATCGGCGTCGCTCTGTAGCAGACGGGACACGACGCGGCGCCCAATAAACCCGGTACCGCCGGTAACGACATACCGCATGCAGTCATGGTGGCGGCCGCGGCCGCACCCGTCAACTGGTCAGCCGAAGTTACGGATGCCGTCCCAGTCCACCAGCTTCCAGCCGGTCGCCGGATTGCCGCTGATCACCACGCGGCCGATGTTCGGTAGGGGATGGGTGTTGAGCAGGTTGGTCTTGGGGTTTTTCACGTTCATCAGCGTCCACACCATGATCGCCGTGCCTTGGGAGAACACGACCGGCTTGTTGTGGCCGCCGTCGTAGATCTTGCGGATGGCGCCGGTGAATCGGCTGTTGAAATCGCTGCCCGAGGTTGACCCGGGGATGCTGGCTTCGACGTTGCCGTCGATCCAGCTGACCGGCGCCACCATGTAGGTGCGGTCGGCCATCGAATCGGGTTTGCCGTTGTACCAGCCGGCATCGATGGACTGCAGGCCCGGAACGATCTCGGCTTGCTTGCTCAACTCCCTGGCCAGAGGAGCGGCGGTCTGCTGGGCGGCTTCCATCGGCGATGTGTAGATGCTGTCGAATTCGCTGCGCCCAAACTGATGGGTCAGCTGCTGCGCTTGATCTTTACCGTCGGAGCTCAGTCCGGTTCCAGGCAACTCGGTAGCGATGATCCCCTCGGCGTCGGCCTGCGATTGTGCATTGCGAATGAAGGTCAGCGTGATGCTGCGGGCCTGGGGGCTTCCGCCGCCGCAGGCGCCGAGCAGCATTGCCGTGGCGAGTAGAGCTAGGACTTTGGAGGTATTCCAGATCATGCTGCGCTTGGCCATGGCGATAGCCTGCCCTGCCGACCGCACTGGTGGGAAGGGTTTGCGATGGTTGACTGCAGAAAGGCTCGAATTTCCCAATCGAGAGGAGACCCGCATGGCGATCGATCCGGGTGCCGTTGGCGCAACGACCGAGCCGATGTCGTTCGAGTGGAAAGACCGGGAGACGCTGCTCTACGCACTGGGCGTCGGCGCGGGTATCGACGACTTGTCGTTCACCACTGAGAACAGCCACGACATCGCGCAGCAGGTGCTGCCAACCTACGCGGTGATCTGTTGCCCGGCATTCGGGGCGGCGGGCAAGATCGGCACGTTCAACCACGCCATGCTCTTGCACGGCTCCCAGGGCATCCGCCTACATGCGCCCCTGCCCACCGCGGGAAAGCTGTCGGTGGTCTCCGAGGTTGCCGACGTCCAGGACAAGGGCGAGGGCAAGAACGCGGTCATCATGCTGCGCGGCCGTGGCACCGATCCAGAAACCGGAACCCTGATCGCCGAGACGTTCACCACGCTGGTCATTCGCCAGGCGGGCGGGTTCGGGGGAGTGCCGGGTGAGCGTCCGGCCGCACCGGAAATTCCCGATCGCGAGCCTGATGCCCGGGTTGTCCTGCCGACCCGGGAGGACCAGGCACTGATCTACCGGCTCTCCGGCGATCGCAATCCGCTGCACAGTGACCCCTGGTTCGCCAAGGAATTGGCTGGGTTCCCCAAGCCGATTCTGCACGGGCTGTGCACCTACGGCGTGGCGGGGCGGGCGCTGGTGGCCGAGCTGGGCGGCGGGGTGGCCGCCAACATCACCTCGATCGACGCGCGGTTCACCAAGCCGGTGTTTCCCGGCGAGACGCTGACCACGCTGATCTGGCGCACCGAGCCGGGCAAGGCGGTGTATCGCACCGTGGTGGCCGGCACCGATGGGTCCGACGCCCGGGTGGTGCTCGATGACGGTGCGGTGGAATACGTGCAGGGCTGAGTCGTCAGCCGTTTCACCCAAGCGTCGACAGCTGGCTCGCCAGCCGTCCGGTGAATTCGGCAACTCGAGCCGGACTCTCGAGCGCGAACAGTGCGGCGGTGGTGCGATCGCCATCTTCGTTGTGCCGCACCATGATCGCAACACCGTTGGGGCCTACCGCGTCGAACGCGTCCTCGTCGGTGATATCGTCACCGAGATAGATCGGCACCAGGGGAGCGGCCCGCTGATCAGGCAGGTGATCGATTACCCAGCGCAGCGTCTTGCCCTTGTCCCAGTCGATGTCCGGGCGCAGTTCGATCACCTCGCGGCCGGTCGTCACCCGCAGCCCGTCGCGCTGGCCCGCGGCACGCACCACCGCGGCGATCTCGCCCACCCGGTCGCGGGCGGCATTGCGGTAGTGGGTGGCCACGCCGAACCGCTTGTGCTCCACCATCACCCCGGGGATGGAACCGAGCCGGTCGCGAAGCTGGGCGGCCGCCTGTTCGAGCACCGGTATCGCCGCCGCGGCGGCCTCGTTCTGGTGATGCGTTCCGTCCGGCGCGGTCAGCTCGAACCCATGACTGCCCGCATACCAGATTCCGGGCAGTCCCACGCGTTGGGATACGTCGGCGAGGTCGCGGCCACTGAGTATCGCTACCGGACACTGCGCGGCCAACTGTTGCAGTGCCGCCACGGCGCCGGCCGTCGGCGTGGCCGCATCCGGATCGTCGACGATCTCGGACAACGTGCCATCGAAATCGAAGAAGACCACGGGCCGCGGCACGGTCAGGCCGTCGGGTCGTCCGAGTGCCTGCAATGCGTCGGGAAGCTCGGACATGTGCCGGTCGCCGGCGCGCACCCGCACCTCGTCCAGATCGGCGAGGACGGTGTCGGCGCCGTGGTCAGGTAGCGCGTCGCGGTGCCCGGCCTGGTCCACCCCGATCACCAGCGCGAATCCGCTGTCGCGGGCGGCGGCTACGTTCGCCGCGTCTGTGGTGATGACCACGCAGCGGCCGGGCCGCGCGCCGACGCGGTCGGCCGATTCGGTCAGGGCCTGGATCGCGGCGTCGTGCCCGCCACCGCCGGAGGCAAAGGTGGCGGTGCCGACGCGGGCTTGCTGAAGTTGCCGGACCAGTGCTTGTGTTGAGTCCAATGCGGTGTCGAACAGGACGGCATCATGGCGGCGCGGGTCGATGGTGACCGACATGATCCCACCTTCTCATGGTGGGCAATGCCGTCTCTTACGGGTCGCTTCGGGTCAGCGTCGCACCCGGGCCGGCGACACCAACGTCCGCCTCGCCACCCCGCCGGGCCGGCTGCGGTGCCTGCGCTTGCGGCGGTCTTTGCCGAACAGCAGAACGGAGTCCTGGCTGAGCGCCACCAGCTGCGCCATCCCTCGTTCGATACCGGCGGCAAGCTGTCGCAGGTCGGTCGCGGCCTGGTAGTCGGCGGTGATGCCGAATACCAGCTCGTCGTCGTAGCAGAGCACGGCAACTCCGGTGCTCAGCTGCGGAGCAGTCGGCGGGATCGGCAGCACTTGCTCCATCGGTTGTCCCATCAGCTGGAGCCGGTGGCGCGGCGCTGGCGCATCGGTTGCCAGCGTCACGACACTTCGCTGGGGGAGACGTACCAAGGTCTGAATAGCTTTGGTGCACAATGCAAGAGGCGTGTAATCGGCAAGACTGGCGGATTTCGTGCGGACCGCGGCCGGGGCCGGGTTCAGCTGGCTGTGCACGGTGCGCAGTCGGGTGATCGGGTCATTCTGGTCGACCGGCAGGTAAGGCAGCAGGGCCGAGATCTGGTTGGCGGGTTTCTCCAGCGTGCGCAGTGAGTCGGCGCGGGGCTGTTCACCGCGGTGCAGCAGCATCGTCCGAAAGCCCTCGCTGATGGCTGCCAGCGCAACATCGTTGGCGGTTACCCCGAACTTGCGGCACACCCGGTCCACGTCGGCGAGCGGAAAGCGAACCGCGGTGTAGTGGCGCATGGTGATCGGCGAATCGGCCGACGACAACCACATCGTGGGCCAGCTGACGGCACGCGCGGCCGCCTTGACGATGTTTGTGGCAAGGGAGTCCGGCCAGCTGCGCGCGCCCGCATCTGAATCCGGAACCGGTTTAACGGCAACATGATTTGCGCCGGTGTGGTCGGCGTCGTCGCAGAGTCTGGTCAGGATCTGGACCGCCGAAATACCGTCGGCCATGCTGTGGTGGAGCTTGAGCAGGATCGCCCACCGATTGTGCTCGATGCCCTCGATTACCCAGCATTCCCAGAGCGGACGGTCCAAGTCGAGGGGGCGTTCCAGGGCGTGTGCGATGGCCCGAAACAGTTCCGCTTCGTCGCCCGGCCCGGGCAGCGCCGCCCGTTGGATGTGCGCGTCAAAATCGAATTCGGGTTGGTCGATCCACTGCGTCCGCAGCACCTGCGCGTGCCGGGGGATTGACCTAAGCCGCTGTGCCAGAGTCGTTTTGAGAAGTTCGAAGTCGGGAACGGCGCCGTTGATCACGGCGACTGCGCCGATTGCCAGGCTTGCGTCCCAGTCCGGTTCTTGGGCCCTGCGCAGGCCAGCGTCCAGTGTCGTCAATTGTGCTATCACAAGTCCCCACCCGTCAGTTTGTGAATCAGTACCAGTATTTGTCCCGATGCGTTGGGCGCGATAGGCCTGCCAGGTTAAGAACGTGTTTTTCAGTTAAAGATGTGTTTAACAGCGGTGATATGCCTCACTTTTGTGCTGAGCGACCGCTCGCTCCGACCCCTCGGTATTCGAACATACTTTCGATAAGCTGTGGGTGTGGGCTGGGGCAATGGCCCGCCGAGTTGGGCGGAAATGGAGCGGGTGCTGGATGGCAAGCCGCGTCATGCCGGCGTGCCGGATGCGGCCGGCCCCACGGCCGAGGCCGGGTGGGACGGTCCGTTGTCGCGCAAGCGCGAGACGTATGCGCCCAAGCCGGACGCCAACCGGGTCGACTCGTCCATCGCATACGCCGAGTTGCATGCGCATTCGGCGTACAGCTTTCTCGATGGCGCCAGCACGCCGGAAGAGTTGGTCGAGGAAGCCGCCCGCCTGGATCTGCGCGCCCTGGCGCTGACCGATCACAACGGCCTGTACGGGGCGGTGCGGTTCGCCGAAGCAGCCAGCGGGCTCGGCGTGCGCACCGTGTTCGGTGCCGAGCTGTCGCTGGGGCCGGAGGCCCGCACCGAGCAGCCGGATCCGCCCGGACCGCATCTACTGGTGCTGGCCCGAGGTCCGGAAGGCTATCGGCGGCTGTCACGGCAACTGGCCGCGGCGCATCTGGCCGGCGGTGAGAAGGGCAAGCCACGCTACGACTTCGACTCGCTGACCGAGGCCGCGGGCGGGCACTGGCACATCCTGACCGGATGCCGGAAAGGTCATGTGCGCCAAGCGCTTCGTCAAGGTGGGCCGGATGCGGCGGAGCGGGCGCTGGCCGATCTGGTGGACCGGTTCACGGCCGGCCGGGTCAGCGTCGAGCTAACCCACCACGGTCACCCGCTCGACGACGAGAACAACGCGATGCTGGCCGGGCTGGCGCCCCGCTTTGGTGTTGGCGTCGTTGCCACGACCGGGGCGCATTTCGCCCATCCGGCGCGCAGCCGGCTGGCCATGGCGATGGGGGCCATCCGGGCCCGCCAGTCCCTGGACTCCGCGGCCGGGTGGCTGGCGCCGCTGGGTGGGTCGCATCTGCGCTCCGGCGCGGAAATGGCCCGGCTGTTCGCGCAGCGGCCCGACGTGGTGACCGCCGCCGCCGAACTCGGCGAGCAGTGCGCGTTCGGGCTGGCGCTCATCGCGCCGCGGCTGCCGCCGTTCGATGTGCCCGGCGGGCACACCGAGGACAGTTGGTTGCGGTCGTTGGTCATGTCGGGTGCCCGCGAGCGCTACGGTTCGACCGAGCGGTCGCCGCGGGCCAGGAAAGCTTACGCCCAGATCGAGCATGAGCTGAAAGTCATTGCACAACTGAGCTTCCCGGGTTATTTCCTGGTAGTACACGACATCACCCAGTTTTGCCGACGTAACGACATTCTGTGCCAGGGCAGGGGATCGGCGGCCAACTCCGCGGTCTGTTATGCCCTCGGTGTCACCGCTGTGGATCCGATAGCCAACGAGCTCCTGTTCGAACGCTTCTTGTCACCCGAGCGCGACGGACCGCCCGACATCGATATCGACATCGAGTCGGATCAGCGGGAAAAGGTCATTCAGTACGTCTACAATAAATATGGCCGGGACTATGCCGCTCAAGTCGCCAACGTCATCACCTACCGGGGGCGCAGCGCGGTGCGCGATATGGCTCGCGCGCTGGGCTTCTCGCAGGGCCAGCAGGATGCCTGGAGTAAACAGATCGGCCACTGGAACGCGACGCCCGACGATGTCGAGGGCATTCCCGAGCAGGTGATCGATCTGGCAGCCCAGATTCGGAATCTGCCACGGCATATGGGTATTCATTCCGGTGGCATGGTGATCTGCGACCGCCCGATCGCCGACGTGTGCCCGGTGGAATGGGCGCGCATGGCCGATCGCAGTGTTTTGCAGTGGGATAAAGACGACTGCGCGGCAATCGGGTTGGTGAAGTTCGACCTGCTCGGGCTGGGCATGCTCTCGGCTCTGCATTACGCGAGAGACCTGGTGGCCGAGCACAAAGGCATCGAAGTGGATCTGGCCCGGCTGGACCTTTCCGAACCGGCGGTGTACGAGATGCTGGCCCGCGCCGACTCCGTCGGTGTGTTCCAGGTGGAGTCACGGGCTCAGATGGCCACGTTGCCCAGACTCAAGCCCCGAGTGTTCTATGACCTGGTGGTAGAGGTCGCGCTGATCCGGCCCGGGCCCATTCAGGGCGGGTCGGTACACCCCTACATCCGGCGGCGCAACGGTATCGACCCGGTCGTCTACGAGCACCCGTCCATGGAATCGGCGTTGCGTAAGACGCTGGGAGTGCCGCTTTTCCAAGAACAGCTGATGCAGTTGGCCGTCGATTGCGCGGGCTTCTCCGCCGCCGAGGCCGACCAGCTGCGGCGCGCCATCGGATCCAAGCGCTCGACCGAGCGCATGCGCCGACTGCGCGGCCGGTTCTACGACGGTATGCGCGCGCTGCATGGCGCCCCGGACGAGGTGATCGATCGGATCTACGAAAAGCTAGAGGCGTTCGCGAATTTCGGTTTCCCCGAAAGCCATGCACTGTCCTTCGCGTCGCTGGTGTTCTATTCGTCGTGGTTCAAGTTGCACCACCCCGCGGCGTTCTGCGCCGCGTTACTGCGGGCTCAGCCGATGGGCTTCTATTCACCACAGTCGCTGGTGGCCGACGCCCGCCGGCACGGTGTATTGGTGCACGGGCCCGATGTCAATGCGAGCCTGGCGCACGCCACTCTGGAGAATGCCGGAATGCAGGTCCGCCTCGGTCTGGGAGCCGTCCGCCATATCGGAGATGACCTCGCCGAAAGTCTGGTCGCGGAACGAAACGACAACGGGCCGTTCGCTTCCCTGCTGAATCTGACATCGCGAGTGCAGCTCAGCGTGCCGCAGACCGAAGTGCTGGCGACGGCTGGAGCGCTGGGCTGTTTCGGGATGTCGCGGCGGGAGGCGCTGTGGGCGGCCGGGGCCGCGGCCACCCAACGGCCGGACCGGTTGCCCGGGGTGGGCTCGTCATCGCACATCCCGACGCTGCCGGGAATGAGTGAGCTGGAGCTGGCCGCCTCCGACGTGTGGGCCACCGGCATCTCCCCGGACAGCTACCCGACCCAGTTTCTGCGAGCAGACCTGGACGCCTTGGGGGTGTTGGCCGCAGCTGCGCTGCTCTCGGTGCCCGACGGGGAGCGGGTGCTGATCGCCGGCGCGGTGACCCATCGACAGCGACCCGCGACGGCCCAGGGGGTGACGTTCATCAACCTGGAAGACGAGACCGGGATGGTCAATGTGCTCTGTACGCCGGGGGTGTGGGTGCGACATCGCAAACTGGCGAATACGGCGCCCGCACTGCTCATCCGTGGTCAGGTGCAAAACGCCAGTGGCGCAGTCACCGTCGTGGCGGAGCGGATGGGGCGCATCAGCCTGGCGGTCGGCTCGCGTTCCCGTGACTTCCGCTAGTGCGCCCGAACGTGCGCAGAATGCCCGCCAAAGCGGCGTGTCGTTGTGCAGACCCGCACCTTGGCGAGTCGAACCTCAGCCCGTCGGCGTCGTCCACACTCGGGTCGGGGTGATCTTGAGTCGGGTGCTGTAGGAAGCCATCGCTTCGGTCAGACCGAACTTCGCGGCATCGTCGCGGTACTTGGCCCAGTACGGCTCGTCTTCGCGGCAGTCGACATCGGTGGCTGCCAAGTCAGCCGTCCCGCCGACCACGATGATGCCCCCGCCGTTGCCGTCGGAATCGAGATTCAGGCTGACGTGGGGGCGCTGCAGGATATGGGCGACCTTGGCCGCCTTGGGCATCGAGTACACCGTGAGGTCGGCTCCGTCGAAGTAGAACCAGATCAGTCGCGGCACTGGCTGTCCAGATTTGGCGACTGTGGTCAGCCACCCGTAGTGGTCGGAGGCCAGCCTGTCAGAAACCTCTTGAGTCAGTTCGATACCCATGAAGCTGAATATAGGGGGGTAATCTCCGCGACATGACCCTCAACCTGTCCGTCGACGAAGTCCTGACCACGACCCGTTCGGTCCGCAAGCGACTCGATTTCGACAAGCCGGTGGCGCGCGAAGTGTTGATGGAATGCCTCGATCTGGCGCTGCAGGCGCCCACCGGTTCCAACTCGCAGGGTTGGCAGTGGGTGTTTGTCGAAGATGCGGACAAGAAGAAGGCGATCGCCGACGTCTACCTGGCCCGGGCCCGCAGCTACCTGAGCATGCCGGCACCCGAGTACGCCGAGGGTGACACTCGGGGTGAGCGGATGGGCAAGGTCAGGGATTCCGCGACCTACCTCGCCGAGCACATGCATGAGGCGCCGGTCCTGATGATCCCGTGCATCCAGGGCCGGGAAGACAAATCGCCGTTGGGCGGAGTGTCCTTCTGGGCCTCGCTGTTTCCGGCGGTCTGGAGCTTTTGTCTGGCGCTACGGTCCCGCGGATTGGGCTCATGCTGGACAACACTGCATCTGCTGGCCGACGGTGAGCGGCAGGTAGCCGACGTCCTTGGCATCCCCTACGACGACTACAGCCAGGGCGGGCTGTTCCCGATCGCCTACACCAAAGGCACCGACTTCCGCCCGGCCAAGCGGCTGCCCGCCGACCGCCTGACGCACTGGAACAGCTGGTAGTCGGCGCCGCGTCAGCCCGGGTTGCCGTCGGTGCCGCGGGCGCCGTCGAAGGCGGCGCCACCGAGTCCGTTGGCGCCGAGCTTGCCATCAGACCCTTGACCACCACCGGTGCCCGGATCGCCGCCCGCGCCGAAGGCGCCACGCAGACCGCCGTCACCGCCGGTACCGCCGCCACCGGCGGTTCCGGTGACGCCCTGTGCGCCGCTCAGTAGCCCGCCGCGGCCACCGCTGGCTCCCTGGCCGCCGTTGCCGCCGTCGCCACCCATGCCGCCATGACCGGCATCGCCGCCCGCCCCGCCGTCGCCACCGAATGCTGCTATCGCGCTCGTGGCGTTGCCGCCATGGGCGCCGGCGACGCCGGAACCCCCCGCGCCACCGGTGCCGCCCATGCCGCCGCCACCGCCCTGTCCGCCAGCACCGCCGTCGCCGATCAGCCATCCGCCGACGCCGCCGGCGCCACCGGCACCGCTGGCTCCGCCATGCCCACCGGTGCCGCCGGCACCGCCATCACCGCCGGTGCCGCCGTGGGCCCCGTACAAGGTGGAGGCCGCGCTGTCGTTGTTGGAGCCGGTAAAGCCGGCGGCTCCGCCGTCGCCACCGATGGCACCGTTACCGCCGGCGCCACCGGCACCACCGTTGCCGATCAGCCAGCCGCCGCGTCCTCCCGCGCCACCAGAACCGCCCCCGCTGCCGGCCAGGCCGTCCGTACCGGTGCCGCCGGTGCCGCCGTTGCCTCCGTTGCCCCCGATGGCGACACCGTTGTAGGAGGCGGCGACGCCGGAGACACCACCGGTGCCACCGTCGGCACCGCCCTGGCCGCCTTGCGCGCCGTTGCCGCCGTCACTGGCGGTCGCGGTAAGGCTGGTGACGGGTTCGGAGGCGGAGCCGCCGGCCCTGCCATTTCCACCGGTGACACCGGCTCCGCCGGGAGTGCCGTCGGTGCCCGGGGTCGCGGAGACGGTGTTGGTGGCGGCGTCGTAGATGTTGCTGTCGCCGTCGGCGCCGTTGAGGGCCGTGTCATGGGTGGGGGTGGGGTTGACGCCGCTGTTGCCGGCTAGGCCGCCGGCGCCGCCGTTGCCTCCGGTGCCGCCGGCGAACAGGGCGTTGCCTCCGGCGCCGCCGGCACCGCCGCTTCCGTAGAGCCAGCCGCCGTTGCCGCCGGCCCCGCCGTTGCCGATCAGTCCGGCGTTGCCGCCGTTGCCGCCGGCGGCTCCGGCGGTGGCGCCGTTGTTGAAGCCGGCACCGCCGTTGCCGTAGAGCAGGCCGCCGGCGCCGCCGTTGGGGTTGGTGGCGGTGCCGGCGGCGCCGTCACCGATCAGGGGGCGGCCGAGCAAGGTTTGGGTGGGCGCGTTGATCAGGCCCAGGGCGTTTTGTTCCACGGTCTGCAGGGGTGAGGCGTTGGTTGCCTCGGCGCCGGTGTAGGCGCTCGCGCCGGCGGTGAGCGCTTGGGCGAATTGTTCGTGAAAGGCCATCAGCTGGTTGGCGAGCCGTTGATAGGCCTGGCCGTGGCCGGAGAACAGGGATGCCACCGCCGTCGATATCTTGTCGGTGCCGGCGGCCAGCAGGTTGGTGGTGGGAACCGTTGCGGCCGCATTTGCCGCGCTCAGCGCCTGGCAGATGTTTGCTACGTCACCCGCCGCAGCCGATACCGCCTCGGGGAATACCGCCATTGACGACATTGCTGTCCTTTCGGGACGTCACATCCGGAGCCGGAAATTTCCAGCACGGTAAGGCGGTTGGGGGCACCCGATTCCCCTTGCGGGATTTCTGCAGCTGATTGGCAGAAAACTCACAGGTCGGCGGATGGCGGAGCGTCGAAGTCCGGCCGGTTGCAGCCCGGTCTGCCTCGTGACGTGCCGCTAGAGCGCCCCCGGGTAGCCGTGCTGCCGCCACGCCTCATACACCGCGACGGCCGCGGCGTTGGCCAAATTCAGCGAGCGCCGGCCCGCCAGCATGGGGATACGCACCTGTTGGGTGATATGCGCGTCGGCCAGCGTCGCCGCGTCCAGGCCGGTGGGCTCGGGCCCGAACATCAGCACATCGCCGGGCCGGAAGTCGACGTCGGAGAACGTGACGCTGGCCCCGGCGGTGAAGGCGAACACCCGCGCCGGTAGCAGTGCGTCCCACGCCTGCGTGAGGGAGCCGTGGACGGTGACTGAGGCCAAGTCGTGATAGTCGAGCCCGGCTCGCCGGAGTTTGGGCTCGGACAGATCGAAGCCCAGCGGTTCTACCAAATGCAGCTCACAGCCGGTCGCGGCCGCGGTCCGGATGGCGTTGCCCGTGTTGGGGGCGATGCGAGGCGAGTAGAACAGCAGCTTGAACACAACACGCCATCCTTCCGCTAAGCCGGCCGCCCACGCCCGGCGCTCGCACCCGGGCGATAATGCTCGCATGGTCGAGCAGAGCATCTGGATGCAGAAGGTTGCTGCCGATCCCGGACATTCGCGCTGGTATATCGAGCGGTTCCGGGCCATGGCCCGCGCGGGCGAAGACCTGGTCGGCGAGGCACGCCTGGTAGACTCGATTGCGCCGCGCGGTGCCCACATCCTCGATGCGGGCTGCGGCCCCGGCCGGTTGGGTCGTCATCTGGCCGCGGCCGGTCACCGGGTGGTCGACGTGGACGTCGATCCGGCGCTCATCGAAGCGGCCGAGCAGGATTATCCCGGCCCGCAGTGGTTCGTGGGCGACCTCGCCGAGCTTGACTTGCCCGCGCGCGGCATTGTCGAGCCGTTCGACGTAATCGTCTCCGCCGGCAACGTGATGACATTCCTGGCCCCGAGCACCCGGGCTCGAGTGCTCGGCCGGCTACGTGCGCACCTGCGCAGCGACGGCCGAGCGGTGATCGGCTTCGGCGCGGGCCGCGACTACGCGTTCGCCGACTTCCTCGACGACGCGCAAGCCGCCGGGTTTGTGCCCGATCTGCTGCTATCCACCTGGGATCTGCGACCGTTCACCGATGACTGCGACTTCCTGGTCGCGCTGCTTCGCCCGGCCTAGGCTCCGGCGGCCCGCGGGCCTGTTGCGGCCGAGGTTATCTGCTCGGTAACAATTATGGAGACCACGGCTCTGGGCTGTCATATTCGTCGAATTGCCAGGCGTTGCTTGGCGCCCAGCTGTTCGGGCGGGCGAAATTTAGCGGGAAGTTTGCATGGTTCTCTGGTTTGTTCGAGCAGGACACATCGGGGCTGCGGCCGGTAGCACGGCCGTAATCCCATGACAATGTTTGCCCGCCCGACCACACCGGTCGAGGCGGCCCCCGGCGCACCCGTTGCCAGCGGCGCCGAATCTGCTCCACCCAAACGCCCGCCCGCCTGGTCGTTGGGCAACTGGCCGGTGGGGTGGAAGGTCGTCGCCATCGCGGTGGTGCCGCTGCTGCTGGCGATGGTGTTGGGTGGATTGCGGATCCATGGCGGGATGGCCAACTCCAGCGGTCTGCGGCTGGCGGATGCTCGTGCCGACGTCATACCGGCCATCACCAAGTACATGTCGGCACTCGATGTCGCGTTGCTGGCCAGTTCCACCGGACGCGATGTCGAGGGACCCAAGAAGAACTTTGCGGCCCGGAAAAACGAGCTACAGACCAGGTTGGCGAACACCAACGTGCTCAGCGACGTTCGCTCGGGGGTCAACTCCGTGCTGAACGGCGGGCAGGCGCTGCTGGACCAGACGCTGGCCAACACCATCAGTTTGCGCGATCGCGTCACGGCCTATGTGCCGCTGCTGCTGACGGCAGAGGACGCCATCAACGCCTCGGTACGCGTCGACAACGAGCAGATCCGGGCCGAAGTTCAGGGTTTGAGCAGGGCCGTCGGCGCCCGCGGGCAGATGACCCTGCAAGAAATCCTGGTGACTCGCGGCGCTGAAGCTCCCGAGGCGCAGTTGCGCAACTCGATGATCACCCTCGCCGGCACCGAACCTTCGACGCTGTTCGGAATGACCGAGGTGCTCGGCGTCGGTTCACCGGACGCCAAGACCCTGTACCAGCAGATGGTGACCCGGATGGCGATCATCTCGGATCCGGACAGCGTGCTGGCGGGTAACCCCCAGCTGCTGCAGTCGATCCAGATCACCCGCGGGATCGCCGAGCAGGTCATCAACGACGCCACCGAGTCGGTCACCAAGGCGGTGCAGGCCAGGGCCAGCGCTCGGCGTGACGCCGCGATTCGCGACACCGTGTTGGTGTTGGGCGCCATCCTGGTCGCGGTGGTCGTGGTGCTCCTGGTGGCGCGTGCGTTGGTCCGGCCGCTGCGCCAGCTGCGCGACGGTGCGTTGAAGGTCGCTCACACCGATCTCGAGGGTGAGATCGCGAAGGTGCGGGAGGGCGCCGAGCCGATTCCGGAGCCACTGCCGGTCTACACCACCGAGGAGATCGGTCAGGTCGCGCACGCGGTCGATGAGCTGCACGCCCAGGTCCTGGTGCTGGCGGGGGACGAGGCGCGACTGCGATCGCTGGTCAACGACATGTTCGAGACCATGTCGCGGCGCAGCAGGTCCCTGGTGGATCAGCAGTTGGCGCTCATCGACGGGCTGGAGCGCAACGAGGAGGATCCCGACCGCCTCGACACCCTGTTCCGGCTGGATCACCTGGCCGCTCGGCTGCATCGCAACAGTGCGAACCTGCTGGTGCTGGCGGGTGCGCAGATTTCGCGTGACCACCGTGAGCCGGTGCCGCTGTTGACAGTGATCAGCGCCGCCGTCTCCGAGGTCGAGGACTACCGGCGCGTCGAAACCGGGGGGGTGGCCGACTGCACGGTGATCGGTGCCGCGGCGGGTGCCGTGATTCATCTTCTCGCCGAGTTGATCGACAACGCGCTGAACTATTCGCCGCCGACCGCGCCGGTTCGAGTATCGGCGGTGCGTGGCAGTGAGGGAGGGGTCCTGCTGCGGATCGCGGACTCCGGGCTGGGCATGACCGAGTCGGATCGGCGCATGGCCAACATGCGACTGCACTCCGGTGGCGAGGTGACTCCCGCCAACGCTCGACACATGGGCCTTTTTGTGGTGGGCCGGTTGGCCGCGCGGCACGGGATTCGGGTGGGGTTGCGCGGCCCGTCAACCGGGGAGGCCGGCGGCGGCACCACTGCCGAGGTCTACCTGCCGCGGACCGTCTTGGTGGACGGCCAGCGGCCGGGACCCGCGGCCGGTCAGCCGCCGCAGCGGAGCGCGTTTGTGGTCAGACCTCCGAGTTCGGAGCCTGCCCCCGCGCCGGATGCCGCCGGGTCCGCGCCCACCGGCGACAGCACCGCCGTCCCACCGCTTCCCCCGGTCAGTTTGCTGCCGCGGCGCAATCCCGGATCTAGTGGCATTGCCGACGTCCCCGGCCAGCAGCCCGAACAACAGCAGCCGTCACGGCGCCGCCGTGAGCTGAAGACACCCTGGTGGGAAACCGCGCAACCCGTGGGGCGACCGGAACAAGCGGCGCCGCAACAATCCGACACCGCCGCATTTTTTGCCAGGCGATCGCCGGCCGCCGGCGCGGGGCCCGATGAACCGGCACCTTCGGTCAATCCCGGGCCGCCGTCGGCACCGGCCGACCCCGTCCGCGACGACTCGATCTACCAAAAAATGTTGTCCGAGATGACCAGTGATCCGCATGAGCTGGCCAATAGCGCCGACCTGGATTGGCGGTCGGTATGGGACCGCGGCTGGTCGGCGGCCGCCGAGGCCCAGGAAACACCGGTGCATTCCCGGACGGATCACGGCCTGCCGGTGCGTACCCCGGGTGCTCGGCTGGTGCCGGGTGCCGCCGACTCCGACGAGCCCAATCAGGACGAGGCGGATCGGCCGCCGGCGTCCGACCGCGGACTACCACCCGATCAGCCCGCCCAGCACACGGCCGCCATGCGTGACCCCAATGCGGTTCGGGCATCCATGAGCAGTCATTTCGGCGGTGTGCACACCGGACGGGCACATGCCCATAGAGCCAGTCAGGAACCGGATCAACAATGAACACCCGTTTGTCGGACAGCCCGCTGGACTGGCTGGTGTCCAAGTTCGCCCGTGAGGTTCCCGGGGTGGCCCACGCCTTGTTGGTGTCGGTCGACGGTCTTCCGGTCGCCGCCAGCGAGTACTTGCCGCGCGAGCGCGCCGACCAGCTGGCCGCGGTGGCCTCCGGGCTGTCCAGCCTGGCCAGCGGCGCCGCCCAGCTGTTCGAGGGCGGACAGGTGCTGCAATCGGTGGTCGAGATGCAGAACGGCTTTCTGTTGCTGATGCGCGTCGGTGACGGCTCGCATCTGGCGGCGCTGGCGGTGACCGGATGCGACATCGGCCAGATCGGATACGAAATGGCGCTGCTGGCCGAGCGGGTCGGCAGCGTCGTGCAGTCCTCCCGCCGCGCGAGGCCCGCGCCGCAATGGACAGACGCGACCCGCCGCTAGCCGCGCCGGAAGCCGCGCGGGAGGCCAGCCTGGTCCGCCCGTACGCGCTGACGGCCGGCCGTACCGGAACCGACATCGACCTTCCGTTGGAAGCGCCGGTGCAGACATCGCGCGCGGGTCTGGCGCGCCGGTGGCAACCCAGCGACGTGCGGGGCAGGATTGTCCAGTTGTGCCTCACCAGTCCTTCGGTGGCGGAAATCTCCGCCCGTCTGGATCTGCCAGTGGGTGTCGCGCGAGTCTTGGTGGGTGATTTGGTCACCTCCGATTACCTTGGGGTGCATGCGACCTTGACCGAGCGTTCGACCCGCGATGAGCGCCACGAACTCATAGGAAGGACCCTGCGTGGCCTTAAAGCACTCTGAGGCGCACTCTGCGGCGCGCGGCACCGCATCGACGAAGATCGTCGTTGCGGGCGGATTCGGGTCCGGCAAGACCACGTTCGTCGGCGCGGTTTCGGAGATCATGCCGCTGCGCACCGAGGCGATGGTTACCGATGCGTCGGTCGGTGTCGACATGCTCGAGGCCACCCCGGACAAACGGACCACGACAGTCGCCATGGACTTCGGCCGCATCACCCTGGGCGAGGACCTGGTGCTCTACCTGTTCGGGACCCCGGGCCAGCGCCGGTTCTGGTTCATGTGGGACGACCTGGTACGCGGCGCTATCGGCGCGATTGTCCTGGTCGACTGTCGGCGGCTGCAGGACAGCTTCGCCGCAGTGGACTTCTTCGAGCACCGCAACCTGCCATTCCTGATTGCGATCAACGAATTCGACGGTGCGCAAAAGTATCCCATTGCCGAGGTGCGCAAAGCGCTGATGTTGCGGGCCGAGGTACCGGTGATCACCGTCGACGCCCGCGACCGCAGGTCAGCCACCGACGCGCTGATCGCGCTGAGCGAATACGCATTGGCCAGCCTGACAGCAGCAGGCGGCCAGCGTCCTTGAAACCGCAAGTGGAGCATTGGGTCGACTGCGAATTCACCGGCCGGGACTTTCGCGACGAGGATCTGAGCCGGCTGCGCACCGAACGAGTTGTGTTCAGCGAATGCAACTTCGGCGGAGTCAATCTGACCGAATCCGAACACCGAGGGTCGGCGTTTCGCAACTGCAGCTTTGAGCGCACCACGCTGTGGCACAGCACATTTGCCCAATGCAGCATGCTGGGCTCGGTGTTCGTCAGCTGCCGGATGCGGCCGCTGGTTCTCGACGAGGTCGACTTCACCCTGGCGGTGCTCGGCGGTAACGACCTGCGGGGCGTCGATTTGAGTGGCTGCCGGTTGCGCGAGGCCAGCCTGGTCGAGACCGACTTGCGCAAGAGTGTGCTGCGCGGCGCCGACCTACGTGGGGCACGCACCAACGGCACCAAGCTCGACGACGCGGATCTGCGCGGTGCGAACCTAGACCCGTCGTTGTGGCGAAGCGCCTCGTTGGCGGGTGCGCGTATCGACGTGCCGCAAGCGTTGTCCTTCGCCTTGGCGCACGGCCTTCGCCTGGACTCGTGACCTCACCGGACGGCCCGGGGCCGTCCTTGGGCCGAGCGCACGAAACGCCAATGGGTGCGAGTCGCCACTGCCGGACACCGGTTCATCTCAATTTTGAGACGTGCTCCGGCCGCCCGGATGTGAAACATGTTTGTCCGCAACGAAAGTCTGACCGTTACGAGGACCCGGAGACCGCGGCGCGACGTGCGGGATCCTCAAGTTCTTTCACATCGCTTGACGATGTCAATCCTGGTGCGGTTAACTCCATACGCATGGGGATCGGGGTTGCTGCAGGTTTGTTCGGGAGCTGCTGGAATGCATTCTCCCGTAGTTTCTTTGAGCTCTACCGCCGGGCGTTGGCGTGGGCGATTCACGATGGCGGTTTCGCCCCGGTGTGGATACGCGGCCCCGCGCACCACTGATCCGAATCGCGGCACCCGCAATTCGACTCAACGGGGCGTGCTGATGTGTTGCCCGCCCTAAGGGTACTGGCCGCCCGCCCGGCCTAGCCTGGAACGCCGCCAGATATATCGCCGAAATCGGTTGTCGCCCAGGCGCGATGGGCTCCGTCACGGTGGTGCGGAAATCGCGTGATCTCGATCGTAGAGCCGCTCGAAGGTAGTGCTGGCGGCGCCAAACTCTAACCGCAGAGAAATGAGCAGATATGTCGAGGCCGACAGCCAAAGATCGGACGGCCGCCGAGGCCGTCATGTGCGCCATACAGGCCAACCTGGCCACCGACGCGGTGCGCTTTTTGCCCCGAGGTGAGGGGCCCGGCACGGTTATCAGCTACGAAGGGCTGCACGCGCGCGCCGCCCATCTGGCGGCGGTGCTGCAGGCGCGGGGGGCGCAAGGCGAGCGGGTGATCCTGGCCAGTCGCGACAACATCGAGATGACAGTGGGGCTGGTCGCCTGCCTGTACAGCGGCGCGGTAGCGGTGCCGGTGCCGGTTACGAATATGAACAAGTTGGGGCCGGCATTGCTGCGACTGCAGGCCATTGCGCGAGATGCGCAGGCGCGCGTCTTCTTGACCGACCTGCCGTCGGTGGACTCTCAATCAAACGTGCGCACCCTGCCCGACGGGCTTTCGGGGCTGACCTGGCTGAACACCGACGACGCCAGCGCCGACCGGGCCGACTGGCAACCCCCCGCGGTATGCGCCCGAGAGCGCGGCGCTGCTGCAGTACACCTCTGGCTCGACCGGACAGCCCAAAGGGGTGATGCTCACCCAGGCCAACTTGCTGTCCAATGCCCATCAGATCGAGCGGCGTTGGGAACAAGACCAAAATGAGTTGCTTGTCTCCTGGCTCCCTCAGTATCACGACTTTGGGTTGATCTTCATGGCGCTACAAGCGCTCTATCTGGGGGCCACGGTGGTTTCGATGCCCCCGTCCGCCTTTGTGCAGGATCCGCTGCGTTGGCTTCGCTGCCTCACCCAGTACCGCGGTACCAACAGCGGCGCGCCCAACTTCGCCTTCGATCTCTGCGTGGAGCAAAGCACGCCAGCTCAGCGCGAGGGGCTGGACCTGCGTAGCGTCAAGGCATTGAACTGCGGCGCTGAGCCGGTGCGGGCGGAAACGATGCGCCGTTTCCTGGCCGCGTTTGCCCCGTTCGGGCTGTGGCCGGACGCCCTTCGGCCCGGTTACGGTCTGGCCGAAGCCACGTTGTTCGTGACCGGCTGGCGCGGGCCCACAGTCAAGACATTGACGCTGGACTAGCGCCAGCTCAACGAGGGCCGGGTCGTGGAATGTGACATTTCCGCAACGCCTTTGGTGGAGGTTGTCTGCTGCGGTCCGGCAGGTCCAGAAGTAGAGCTGGCCATTGTCTCGACGCAGACACAACAGCCATGCGCTGCCGACGAAGTGGGCGAGATCTGGGTGCGTGGACCCAATATCAGCCGGGGCTACTTCAACGGTGCCGGCGCAAGCCAAGACTGCTTCGGCAACGTCGCGGGCCATGGACAGTACTTGCGTACGGGCGACCTGGGTTTTGTGCAAGATGGCGACCTGTACGTGACGGGTCGGCTGAAGGACCTGGTGATCGTGCGCGGAGTCAACCACTACCCGCAAGACATCGAATTCTCGGTCGAGCAATCCCACCCCGCCATCCGGTCCGGATACTGCGCCGCCTTCACGCTGGAGGTCGATGGTGAAGAGCGACTGGGCGTCGCCGCGGAAATCGCGGCAGACGATCCAGCGCAAGACACCCTGGAAAGTGCGATGGACTCGATTCTTCAGGCCATTACCGGCCACCACGAGGTGGTGCCCTACCGGCTGGTTCTCTTGGCCCGCGGCGCCATTCCCAAGACCTCCAGTGGCAAAATCCAGCGGCAACTGTGCAAACAGCTGCTGTTGACCGATCAGCTGCCGATTCTCGGTGACCGTGTCAGTACCGCGACGATATCGTCGACGCCGCAGCAACCTGATGGTGGCGCGCGATCGCCAAAGTATCGCGCGATGGAGCAGTACCTCCTCGAGCTGTTGAATCTGAGCCCCGAAGAACTGGAGAGCGGCAACAATCTAGCCGCCGACGGTTTTGATTCCATCGATGGCGCAGCTTTGGCTAAGAAAATCAAGGCCGACTGGGACATTGAAGTCCCGATGGAAATATTGCCGCTCCTGACCATCAGAGATCTCGTGGATACGCTCGCCAACTAATCAATTAGAAATCACACATCTTCTCCAGGAGGAATCGATGGCGCAGATCCGCCACCAAGATCCCTACGATGTTGTCGATGAAATACTCACGGATGCGAAAAATCGCGGTGTCATGTACTTTGTCACCGACACCGACGTTCCCATCGAGAGGCATCTCGAAATTGGTGGACGCAAATTCCTGAACTTTGGCACCTGCAGCTATATGAGCCTGGGGCAGGATCCGAGGCTAAAGGAGGCGGGGTTCGCCTTCTTGGATCGCTATGGCCTGCAGTTCTCGGTATCACGCGGCTATTTGTCCGCGGGTATCAATGAGGTTCTAGAGCACGAGCTGAGCAAAATCTATGACGACAAACCCGTCCTGGTCTATTCTTCCACCTCCGCCTGCCATATCTCCATTCTGCCGACGCTTCTTACCGCCAACGACGCGATAATCCTCGATCAAAGCGTCCACTTCAGTGTGCAGCACGCGGCGAATATTGCGTGCGCTAAAGGCGTTCCGGTCGAGATGATTCGGCATAGCAATCTCGACATGCTCGAGGACAAGCTCAAGGAATTTGGCAACAAGCGCCGCCAAATCTGGTACCTGATCGACGGCGTCTATTCCATGTACGGTGATGTCGCGCCCATGCTGAAACTTCATGAATTGATGCAAGAGTACGAACAGCTGCATCTCTACATCGATGATGCGCACGGGATGAGTTGGTATGGCACCCATGGGTCCGGACGTGTTTATGGTGACTTCGGCATGCACCCGCGCACCATCCTTGTCTCCACTCTGGCCAACGGTTTCGGCTGTACCGGGGGATTTGCGGTCTTCCCCAATGCCGAGGCGCAACGTAAGGTACGGATGTTCGGGGGGCCGTTCAGCTACTCACACCCGTTGTCACCACCGGTGACAGGGGCCGCGATCGCCTGTGCCCGCATTCATCTCAGCGACGAAATCTACGATATGCAGCGGGCGTTGGCGGACAATATCAGCCGCTGCAGTGCGCTGCTCCAAGAATACGACCTTCCGATTCTCTCCGATACACATACGCCGATTAATTTTGTCTGTCTCGGTACCCCGAAGCTGGGCATTAATGTGGTCAAGCGGATGCTCGATGATGGCTACTACTGCAACCTCAGCACATTTCCCGTGGTTCCGGTCAAGAACACCGGACTGAGATTCAACATCCAGCGGCAGCTGGAGCCCGATGACATTGAGCAGTTTGTTGCGGCGGTCGCACGGAATTTTCGGGCCGTTTTGAAGGACGAGTGCGTGAGCGAAGCGGACGTTCGGAGACAATTCGGTCTGGAGCCGCCGACGCACAAGATCAATGGGGCATCCCACCCCCATTCGACGCGCCAAACTACGCATCGACTGGACCATGCCACGAGCATCCGAGAAATTGATGCTGACGAATGGAATAGCCTGCTCGGCAGTGCGGGCATTTTTGACGCCGCCGGTTGCCTGGCATTGGAGCAGGCGTTTGGTGGCCGAACACGGCCAGAAGAACGCTGGGACTTTGACTACTTTATTGTGCGGGACGGTTCGGGGCGGCCGTTATTGGCGACGTTCTTTACCACCTCGGTGTATAAGGATGATATTTTCGCCCAGCCTTCGATCTCGGCCCAGATCGAGGAGAAGCGGAAACAGGATCCGATGTATCTCACCAGCCGGACAATGGGCATGGGGTGCTTGCTCTCCGAGGGGCAGCATCTCTACGTGGATCGCAGTCGCGAGGATTGGCCGGAGGTAATCCGATTTCTGCTCGGTCACGTGCTCGTGCGGCAGCGGGAACGCAACGCTACGGCACTACTGCTACGCGACTTCGACGCTGCCGACGACGATATCCGTCGAGTGCTTACCGACGAAGGCTTCGTGAAGATTGATATGCCCCTGAGTAACGCCATCGAAAACATGCGATGGGAGACCCGCGACGAGTTTCTGCAGGCGCTGCCGAGCACGCGCAGAAGACGGCACATGCGGCAGGAGTTCATTCCGTACGAGCACATGTACGAAGTGGAGACGAAATCCGAGTTGTCGCCCGAGAAGCAGGAGTGGGCATACCGCCTGTATCTGAACGTGGCGAAGCGCAACTTGAGCATCAAGATATTCCAATATCCGTCGGACATCTTGAAATCGCTGGCGGCGCAAGAAAATTGGGAATTCGTAGTGCTACGTTTGAAGGCGGACTACGATGACCGGGCGGAACGTCTTCCAGTAGCTGTTTCGTGGAATTACCGCGGCAAGCTGGGCTATCACTGGGTAATTGTGGGAATCGACTACGAATACAATCGCAAATTCGGCGTTTACCGCCAGGCCATGTACCAGGCGGTGCGGCGCGCCAGATTGCTCGGATACGAGCACGTCAGCTTGGGACTGTCGTCCGAGGAAGAGAAAAAGAAGGTCGGGGCGGATCAGACGGAAAAGGTGGCCTACCATCAAACCCGGGACACGTTTGCCATGGATGTAATGGCGGCGATGGCCGCGGTTACTCAGTAATATCGTGCCAAGATCCGGATGCCCCCCTCAATTCGACGCCGTGGTGATTGGTAGTGGCATTTCTGGTCTGACCGCAGCCATCAACTTGCAGCGCAATGGCATTCGCACTCTCGTCGTCGAGCGTCGGGAAGTTCCCGGCGGGCTGTGCGGGACGTTCACCCTGGACGGATATGAGTTCGTCACCGGTTGCAACGACTTCGGTGGCGGATTGGTCCGTCACCTCGAGGAGCTGGGCGTCGGCACGGAGTTTCGCACGCCCGCGGCGCGATTCCATCTCGGCGAGCAGCGCATTGAAATGCCGCCAACCCTGCCAACCCTGGCAACGGTGGCCCGGCGCCTGCCCGCGCTTTTCTCGGCATTCCGAACCGTACGCAAGGACCCGGGCCAAACGCTTGGCGAACTGATCGACGGCGCAGTTCAAGACCGGCTTCTGATGGCGGCCGCTGCTATCCCCGCGTATGCGCTGCTGCGTTCCCCCGACGACCTGACGGTCGAGCAGGTAGGCCAGGCCTACTCCAAAGAACTCGGCTACCGCTACCAGAAGAGCTATACCCCGGTCGGCGGACCGGCCGCGATGATCGCGGCCATGGTCCAACGCTTCGAGGCGCTCGGAGGCGAGCTGTGGCTTGGTTGCCACAGCACGCAAGTCGAGCGCGTCGGGGCGCAAAAGCGCGTTCATACCTCGGACGCCTTGGTCTCTGCGCGAGTCGTCCTATCCAGTGCCGGGCGGTGTAGCGAGTTCCCGAAAACCACCAAGGCCGGGATGGAGTTCGCGCTGCTGCTTTTTGCGGTTCGCAAAGGCTTTACCTATCCCCGGGGTTATCACACCATCGCCTGGCTGCAGCAGGACATCGGCGAAGAACTCCGCAAACTCGATGCCGGGCAACCTAGTTCGCGGCCAAGCTTTCACATCTTTCGATCCGATCTGCCGCAACCGCGCGACCACTACACGATCAACGCCTTCATTCCACTACCACGGGGTGAGGGTGATCCATCCGCGCGGCGACGCAAGGACTTGTCCGCCCATGCGGTGGCAACGATCGACAAAGATCTGCCCGGATTCAAGGACGCGCTGATCTATCAGCGGTTCCTGAGCCCAGGCGAGTACGCGAGCCGGCTCGGCCTGCGCAGCGCGCCGAGCCCCTTTGTCCCGCCCACCGGCTTTGCCGGCCTGCCCAGCTACGACGCGGCGCGCGACACCTATTTCATCGGTACCTCAGTCGGTCCCGCCGGCGAACACGCCGGCGCGGCGTGCCTGTCCGGAAAGATGGCGGCGGATCTGGCCATCAAGCAGTTGCGCCGATGAGGATCTGCATCGGATGGGCTGATGCACTAGGCGACTGTGCTGCTCACCGCTTGAGCCGGATGCGCCACCACACCACCGCCGAGTAGACCACCGACAGCGCGGCAAGCATCGCCATATCGAACAGCCAGGCCGTCGTCGAGTGCGTCCAGTGGCTGTCCTCGGGGCTCATCGAGCCGGGCACCAGTTCCCGCAGATTCACCGTGGCCGCCGACGCGGCGTAGCCCCAGCGGGCGGGTGTCAGCCACGACAGCTGGTCAAGAAAGATCCGATCGGTCACCGGCACGACACCGCCGGCGAGGACCAACTGGAGCATCAGCGACACCACCAGCAGCGGCATGATCTGCTCATTCGAGTGCGCGATCGAGGACAGCAGCAGTCCGAGAATCGCAGATGCCATGCAGGTCGCCGCGACGGCGGTGAACAACTCGAAACTCGGATTGCCGAGCAGTACCGCCGGTTGCGTCGGCGCGCCCTTGCCCAGCAACACGATGCCGGTCGCGATCGCCGCCTGGGCGACGGCAAACGCACAGAACACCGACACCTTGGCGCTGAGGTAGGCCCACGTCGACAAACCCACGGCCTGCTCGCGACGGAAGATGGCGCGCTCACCGATCAGGTCGCGAATGGTCAGCGCGGTACCCATGAAGACCGCGGCAATGCTGAGCAGATTCAGAATTTGGGCGGCTTCGTCGGGTGTCTGACTGGTCGCGTCAGCAATGCCGAACCCGGTGTCACCCGGAACCGTCAGCGACAGCGCACCCAGAATGAACGGCAGGATCGCCAGGAAGGCGAAGTAGGCGCGGTCGGCGATCACCAGCCGAACCTGTCGGCGGGTGATGGTGGAGAACTGGCGCGGCACGCTGGTGTGGGCGGGCGCGCCGAGGTCGGTGGGCGTCTGCGGCTGCGCGGGTGCTGCGGCGCGCTGCTGGGCCAGGAAGCGGCGATTGGCCTCGTCCGGATCGGCGCCCACCTTGGCGAAGATGTGGGCCCAGTTGGTGGTGCCCATGGCTGGGCCGATCTGATCGGGAGGACCGAGAAACGCCGTCTTGCCCCCGGGCGCCATCAACAGCACCTGATCGCAGATATCGAGATAGGTCAGCGAGTGGGTTACCACCAGCACCACCCGCCCGGCGTCGGCCAGTTGCCGCAGCATCATCATGACTTGCAGGTCCAGTGCCGGGTCCAGGCCGGAGGTCGGCTCGTCGAGGATCAGTAGCGATGGTCCGGTGAGCAGCTCGAGCGCCACCGACGCGCGCTTGCGCTGTCCGCCGGACAGCTTGTCGACTCGGGTGTCGGCGTGCTGGGTCAGCCCCAATTCGTCGAGCACACCGGCGACGACCTGGGCGCGGTCCTGTTTGCTGGTGTCGGGTGGCAACCGAAGCTCGGCGGCATAACCGAGGGCCTGGTTGACCGTGAGCTTTCGGTGCACGACGTCGTCCTGGGGGACCATCCCGATCCGGCTGCGCAAGGACGCGTAGTCGGCGTGGATGTTGTGGCCCTCGAAGGTGACCGTGCCCGAGCTGGGGCTGGTATACCCGGCGATGAGCCGCGACAGGGTGGTCTTGCCGGCCCCGGAGCCGCCGATCACGGCGGTCAAGGTACCGGGTCGGGCGGTCAACGAGATGTTTTCGAGCAGCCCGTTGCCGTTGATGCTGAAGTTGACCGCGTTGACTTCGAGTCCGCCGGCGCGGGTGGCCACCTGGGTGTGGCGCGCCAGGGTGCCCCCGGTGAACGCGAGGTCGATGTTGCCGATGGTGACGATGTCGCCGTCGCTGAGGATCGCTGACCCGACGCGGATTCCGTTCACGAAGGTGCCGTTGATGCTGTGCGCGTCGCGGATCTCGGTGCCGATCCGGGTCGGTGTCAAAAACGCGTGATGGCGCGACGCCAGCACGTCGGAGACGACGATGTCGTTGCTGGCAGCGCGGCCGATCGAGATGGTGTCGGCAAGCGCGGGCGCAAGGCCCGAGTCGGCGCCCAGGACGTCGACCGTTCGGTCCGGGTAGTGCGAGGCGGTGGTGTGCGCACCTGGGTGGGCGGGCGGCGGGAGCAGCGGTATGGCGCTGGTGAGCTGGGCGCTGGCGACCGGGTCGGGTGGACGGTCGGGCGGCGGGGACGGCCAGCTGGGACGGCTGGGATAGCTGGGCGGCCCCGGCCGGTACCCAGGCCCCCAGGGGGGTGGGCCGCCCGACGGCGGCCGGTCGGCCGGGTCGACTCCGGGCATGGTCTCCGGCGGCGGCAGTAGCCCGATCACCCCCTGGTGATGTCCCACCTCGAACGTGATGCGCGGCCCGTCGGGTCGGCCCAGGTTCATGGCCAGCCCGTCGCGGATGTCGATCAGCGGGACTCGACGCCCGTCCACATATATTCCGCTTTGCGAGTTGTTGTCGATTGCGACCCAGCTGCCCTGCTCGAAGCGCAGCAGCAGGTGCGCGCGGTCGATGAGCGGATGCGCGACGCGCAGGTCGGCGCGCAGATCACTTCCGACGATCACGTCGGGGCCGGCAGCAAAGCTGCGCTGCGACGGGCCCGACCGGACCGTCAGCACCGGCCGCTGGGCTCGCGTCATCACTTCACCCTAGTTGTGCGGGGGTCAGCGCCGCTTGAGCCGAATCTTCCACCACACGATGGCGGTGTAGGCGATCGACAACACCGCGAGCATGGCCATGTCGAACAGCCATGCGCTGGCCTTGTGGTCCCAGTGCTGGTCCTTGGGGTCGGTCGGGCCCGGCACCAGCCGGTGGGTGTCGATCGTCGACGCCGACGCCGCAAAACCCCACCGGGCCGGCGTGAGCCAGGACAACTGGTCGAGCAGGAAGCGGTTGGTCACCCAGGTCATGCCGCCGGAGAACACCAGCTGAGACATGATCGACACCACCAGCATCGGCATGATCTGGTCCTGGGATTGAGCCAGCGACGACAGGGCCATACCGAGCAGCGCCGAAGCGACGCAGGTGGCGGCGACGGTGACGAACAGCTCGCATCTGACATCACCCAGCAGCACCGCGTCCGACAGTGGTTTGCCCCAGCCGACCACCGAAATCGTGGTGGCGATCGCCGCCTGAGTGACCGCAAAGGCGCAGAAGACCACGATCTTGGCGCCCATGTAGGCCGCCGTCGACAAGCCGACAGCCTGCTCTCGTCGGAAGATGGGACGCTCTCCGATGAGGTCACGGATGGTCAGCGCGGTACCCATGAACACCGCGCCGACATTGAGCATCACCAGAATCTGGTCGGGCTGGGCGGGATTGTTGCCCATCGGGTCCGACATGCCGTACCCGGTCTTGCCGCGCACGGTGAGGGTCAGTGTGCCGATCAGGAAGGGCAACAGCGCCAAGAACACCGTGTAACCCCGGTAGGAGATCACCAGCCGAATCTGGCGACGGGCCACCGTGGAGAACTGGTGCAGCACGTCGGTGTGCACCGGTTCGCCCAAGTCGACCGCCGGGCTGGCCTCGGACGGAAAGGCCGGCTGCTCCTGCTTCTGTTCCAGGAAACGGCGGTTGGCTTCGTCGGGGTCGGCGCCCACGTTGGTGAAGATGTCGGCCCAGTTGGCGGTGCCCATGGCCTGGCTGATTTCGCTGGGCGGGCCCAGAAAGGCCGTCCTGCCCCCCGGTGCCACCAGCAGAAGCTGGTCGCACACGTCGAGGTAGGCAACCGAGTGCGTCACGATGAGTACCACCCGACCGGCATCGGCCAACTGGCGCAGCATCAACATCACCTGCCGGTCCAGTGCGGGGTCCAAGCCGGTGGTCGGCTCGTCGAGAATCAGCAGTGACGGTCCAGTGAGCAGTTCCAGTGCCACCGACGCACGCTTGCGCTGGCCGCCGGAGAGTTTGTCGACGCGGGTTTCGGCGTGCTGGTCAGTTCGAGCTCTTCGAGAACCTGGGCGACCACCTGGGCGCGGTCCTCTTTGCTGGTGTCGGGGGGAAGCCGTAGTTCGGCCGCGTAGCCGAGTGCCTGGCTGACGGTCAGCTGGCGATGCACCACATCGTCTTGCGGAACCATTCCGATCCGGCTGCGCATGGACGCGTATTCGGCATGGATGTTGTGGCCTTCGAAAGTCACCGTGCCCGAGCTGGGACTGGTATACCCGGCGATCAGCCGCGACAGCGTGGTCTTGCCGCCCCCGGACCCACCGATGATGGCGGTCAGCGTGCCGGGGCGCGCGGTCAGCGAGATGTGGTCGAGCAGCTGTTTTCCGCCGTCGACGGTGAAACAGACCGATTTGACCTCCAGGCCGCCGCTGCGGGTGGCCGCCTCGGTGCGGCGGATCAGGGTGCCGCCGGTGAACACCAGGTCGACGTTGCCGATGGTGACGACGTCGCCGTCGCTCAAGACCGCCGAACCCACCCGGACCCCGTTGACGAAGGTGCCGTTGACGCTGTGCGCGTCACGGATCTCGGTGCCCAACGGTGTCAGGGTCAGGAATGCGTGATGTCGCGACGCCAGAACGTCCGGGATGACGATGTCGTTATCGGTGGCGCGGCCAATGGTGACCGAGCCGGCCGGCCGCTCGGCGCCTCCGGACCTGGGCAGCAGCGCATGGAACATCTTGGTCGCGAGGTTGGCCACCTCGGGAGGCTTGGTGGCCTGCTGCGGCGGTTGCGGTCCGGGACGCGGTGGTGGCGGGGAGTTCGACGGTGGTGGGGGTGCCGGGCTGGCGGGATACCCGGTGGGGCGCCACGGGGCCGAACTGCTCGGGTACATGGGCTGGCCCGTTCTGGCCGGACCGGGCGGTGCAGCCCCGGGGTGAAACCGCGCGGTCGGCGGCGCCTCGTGGCTGGTATGGCTTCCGGTCGATGTCGGCCCAAGCGCAACGGGGTGCTGACCGGAGGGGCGGACCATCGAAGGGGTGACCCGCATCGACTCGGTCTGGGGTGGGCGTCCCGCCATCCCCACGTGCCGCCCCACCTCGAAGCTCAGGAGCGGACCGTCGGGGTTTCCGATGTTCAGGCTCTGGCCGTCATAGATCTCGACCATGGGTACGCGACGGCCGCTGACGAACGTCCCGTTCAACGAATTGTTGTCGATCGCCAGCCATCGGCCCTGATCGAAACGCAGGAGGAGATGAGCACGCGAGATCAGCGGATGGGTGATCCGCATATCGGCGCGCAGGTCTCGTCCGACCACCACGTCGTGGCCCGCTGCGAATGTGCGTTCTGATCCGTCGCAGCGAACGGTCAGTGCCGGCGGCGCAGGCTGAGGCATCGCATCAACTTTAGCCAAGCTCCCTTGTTACCCTGCTCCGTCGCGCTCACCGGCAACACCAGCATCCGCGCCGCAACGGGCCTGATCTGGGTTGTCGCCGGCCGACCGAGCCTTCCGGCGCCTGGCCGCTTTGCTCACCGCAACCCTCGACGGGCAGCGGTGGACAGGGCGGCTTGTTGTTCGGCAGCGGCGGTGGCACACCCATGCCGGGCAGTCTCATCGGCGGCACCGGCGGCGCCAGTGCCGGCAATCCGCCGGGAAGCCCCGGGGAAGATGGGAATGCGGGCATTGTCGGTGCCGGTGGGCTGTTGATCGGCGGGCAGGGCGAGCAGCACCGATTTCCTTGCCGGCACCCGACACGGATCGGGTCATCGGCTCAGTCCGGCGCCCCGGTGACCACACAGCGGGTGCGGCTGTAGATGGTCGGCATGCACTGGTTGCAGTGCGTGCAAGCCGAATGCACCCGGTTGCCTTCGGCGGCGATCCGGTTGATCAGATCCGGCTCGGCCAGCAGGGCACGTGCCATCGCGACGAACTCGAATCCCTCCGCCATGGCCAGATCCATGGTCTCGCGGTTGGTGATGCCGCCCAGCAAGATCAACGGCATCGACAACTCAGAGCGAAACAGCCGCGCATCCCGCAGCAGATAGGCGTCCCGATAGGGGTACTCCCGCAGGAACTTCTTGCCCATCATGCGCACCCCCCAGCGCATCGGGGGTTTGAAAGCGGCGGCGAACTCCTTGACCGGCGCATCGCCGCGGAACAGGTACATGGGGTTGACCAGCGAACTGCCCGCGGTCAGCTCGATCGCGTCCAGCCCACCGTCTTCTTCGAGCCATTTGGCGGTTCTCAGCGACTCCTCGGTGCTGATACCGCCGCGAACCCCGTCGGCCATGTTGAGCTTGGCGGTCACCGCGACATGGCTGATCCCGTCCTTGTCCAGGGCGCCGCGGACGGCCCGCACCAATCCACGCGCGACCTTGGCCCGGTTCTCCAGCGAACCACCGAACTCGTCCGCACGTCGGTTGATCAGCGGAGAAAGAAAGGAACTGGCCAGGTAGTTATGGCCCAAATGGATTTCCACGGCGTCGAAACCCGCCTCGACCGCCAACCGGGCGGCGTTGGCGTGCGCGGCCAGCACGTCGTCGATGTCATCGCGGGTCGCCCTCTTGGCAAACCGCATCGCGATCGGATTGAAGAATCGCACCGGGGCCAGGGCGGTCGCCTTGTTGGAACGGGCGTCGGCCACCGGGCCGGCGTGCCCGATCTGGGCGCTCACCGCCGCGCCCTCGGCGTGGATCGCCTCGGTGAGTCGGCGCAGCCCCGGCACCGCTTCCCGGCGCATCCAGATCTGTTCCCCGCTGGTGCGCCCGCCGGGGGAGACCGCGCAATAGGCGACGGTGGTCATGGCGATCCCGCCCGCGGCGGGTTGGCGGTGATATTCGATCAGATCGTCGGTCACCAGCGCATTGGGTGTCCGGGCCTCGAAGGTCGCTGCTTTGATGACGCGATTGCGCAGCGTCAGCGGGCCGAGCTGGGCGGGGCTGAGCACGTCCGGCGTGGGGGACATAAGGGCGAGCGTAACGGCGATCGCAAGCGCCGCACCCGGGTTTGCCGGCCGGGTGGCGCGGGGTCAGCCTGACCGGGCCCCGATGCGCTCATGCCAGACTGTCTGGCGTGGGCGCAATAACGCTGGATGGCAAGGCCACCCGCGACGAGATCTTCGTCGACCTCAAACAGCGGGTCTCGGAACTGAACGCATCGGGCCGCACACCCGGGCTGGCCACCATCTTGGTCGGTGAGGACCCGGGGTCACAGGCCTATGTGCGCGGCAAACACTCCGACTGCGCCAAGGTGGGCATCACATCGATCCGCCGCGACCTGCCGGCCGACATCTCGACCGCCACGCTCAACGAGACGATCGACGAACTCAACGCCAACCCGGACTGCACGGGCTACATCGTGCAGTTGCCGCTGCCGAAGCATCTGGACGAGAACGCCGCACTGGAGCGCATCGACCCGGGCAAGGACGCGGACGGCCTGCACCCCACCAACCTGGGCCGGCTGGTGCTCAACACACCGGCCCCGCTGCCCTGCACCCCGCGCGGCATCGTGCACCTGCTGCGCCGCTACGACGTCCCGATTGCGGGGGCACATGTGGTGGTGATCGGCCGGGGCGTGACGGTCGGGCGCCCCTTGGGGCTGCTGCTCACCCGCCGCTCGGAGAACGCCACGGTCACCCTGTGCCATACCGGAACCCGCGATTTGCCCACACTGACCAGGCAGGCCGACATCATCGTCGCCGCGGTCGGGGTGCCCCACATGTTGACCGCCGACATGGTGCGCCCCGGTGCCGCGGTCGTCGACGTGGGCGTGAGCCGAGTCGACGGCAAACTGACCGGTGATGTGCATCCCGACGTATGGGAGGTCGCCGGCCACGTCTCGCCCAATCCCGGCGGCGTCGGACCGTTGACCCGGGCGTTTCTGTTGACCAACGTCGTAGAGCTGGCCGAACAGCGATGACCGTGCGGGATTTCGCCGGGCGCGCGCTGCGCGCTCAATGGCCAATCCTGCTGGTCGGGCTGATCTTCGCGGTGGCGTTCGCGCTGGCCGGGGCAAACTTCTGGCGCCGAGGTTCGTTGTTGATCGGAATCGGTGTGGGTGTGGCCGCCGCGCTGCGGTTGGTGTTGTCCGACGACCGGGCCGGCCTGCTGACGGTGCGCAGCAAAGCGACCGACTTCATCACCATGACCTCGGTCGGCGCCGCGATGGTCTACATCGCGTCCACGATCGATCCGCTTGGTACCGGCTGAGCCCTAGAACCCGGGTACGCCCGGTACGCCGGGTATGGCCGGCACCCCCGGAATGCCCTGCAGGGGGAGATTGCCGCTGGTCACATTGGCCATCACCGACGGGCAGTACATGGAAATCGCGATACTGGTGAAGGTAGCCGCCATCTCCGGAGACATGCCGCTACCGCCGGCGACGACCTTCGACGCCGCCGAATTGAAGGATCCACCCGGCTCGGACAGGACCGGGCACAGACTTCGGCCCAATGCCTACGCACCTCCCGCGTCGCCGTAGTTGACCCCGGCCGCGTTCAACGCGTTGATGAACGCGTCGTCGACGGAGTCGGCCTCAGCCGGCGCCGCGAGCGCGGCAGAAGCGGTCAGCAAGCCCGCGGCCCCCGCCAGCAGCCGAACGGTCAATGGTTGGTAGCGCGATGCCCTCATGCTTGCTCCCATCGGATTTGGAGCGCACCAGGGCCATCCGGGCACACTCAAGCAACCTCAGGAACCTTGCTCGCTCGTTGTCACATTTCGAACACGATGCCGTAAAAGTTTGCGCTCTATGTGTATTGGATCTCGGCCGGTATCCCAGCCTTCCGGTAGGTGATGGTGTTGAAACGACACGATCCCGTCACGGCGTGACGCAACACGTGATACGGCAGTGCGGTTGGCCGCGCGGTGTATAACAATGCGGCCCATGATTTCTCGCCAGACGTTTCTTCGCGGCGCCGCCGCAGCGACGGCGGCCGGGTTGGGTTCGGCCCTATTCGGATCCGCACGTGCTGTGGCCGAACCGGTCAGTGGTTGGAGCGCTCTGGCGTCCTCCATCGGGGGCCGGGTGCTGCTGCCGAGCAACGGCGCCTCATTTACTTCCGGCAAGCAGGTTTTCAACTCGCTCTACAACAACTCGAACCCGGCGGCGGTGGTGACAGTCACGTCGCAGGCCGACGTGGAGAAGGCGGTCGCGTTCGCGGCCGCCAACAAGCTCAAGATCGCCCCGCGCGGCGGCGGACACTCCTACATTGGCGCGTCGACCGCCGTCGGTGCGATGGTGATCGACCTGCGTGGGCTGCCGGGCGGAGTGAATTTCAATGCCGGCAGCGGAACCGTCACGGTGCCCGCCGGGGTGAATCTGACCGACGTGCACCAGGTGCTGGCCGGCGCCGGCCGGGCAATTCCGACCGGCAGCTGCCCGACCGTGGGTGTGGGCGGCTTGGCGCTCGGCGGCGGAATGGGCGCCGACTCCCGCCACGCCGGCCTTACCTGCGATGCGCTACGATCGGCCACCGTCGTGTTGCCCAGCGGAGAAACGGTGACCGCCTCCGCGGAGGATCATCCCGATTTGTTCTGGGCGTTGCGCGGTGGTGGGGGAGGGAACTTCGGGGTTACCACGGCGATGACGTTCGAGACGTTCCCGATCGCCGACTCCGATGTGGTGCGCGTCGACTTCACTCCATCGTCGGCGGCGCAGGTGCTGGCCGGCTGGCAGACCTGGCTGGCAGCGGCCGACCGCGACACCTGGGGCCTGGTCGACATGTCGGTAAGTGCCGCACAGGCCAATTGCCATGTGCTGGCGACATGTCCGGCGGGTGCGGGGCGGGGAGTGGCCGACGCGATCAAGTCCGCTGTCGGTGCGCAGCCCACCGGCATCGAGACCAAGACGTTCAACCACATGGAATTGGTGAAGTACCTGGCCGGCGGCAGCTCCGCGAGTTCACCGCGTGGCTTCGTGGCCGGATCCGATTTCATCGGCACCGTGAATTCCGCTGCAGCACAAGCAATTGTCGCGGCGGTGGGGAAATGGCCGCCGGCGTCGGGGCGGGCGTCGGCGCTGGTCGACACGCTTACCGGAGCGGTGGGTGACATCGACCCGACCGCTACCGCCTTCCCATGGCGGCGTCAGTCGGCGGTCGTGCAGTGGTATGTCGAGACGCCCAGCAGTGGGCAAACGGCCGCTGCAACCAAATGGATCAACTCCGCACACCAAGCGGTGCAACAGTTCTCGGTCGGCGGCTACGTCAACTATCTGGAAGCCAACACCGCGCCCTCGCGATACTTCGGGTCGAATCTGTCTCGTTTGACCCAAATCCGCCAGCGATACGACCCCAGCCGGTTGATGTACTCCGGACTCAACTTCTGACGGCTACCCCCCTCGGGATCGGGCCGCTCGGGGGGGAGCAGACGGGGTTGGTGACCCAGTAGCCGCCGGTGGGGGGACGGGTTTCACCGGCGAAGCCGTAGAGGTTGGCTGGGTGCGGTTTGCCGGTCGTGGCCGTACGCCCGGTCTGCGGTGCGCGCCGCGCCCGGTGCGCGGGCGGCTTTCGCTGGGCCGATTTGGTTCTCCGAACGGTCTATCCACCCGTCGGATCATCCCCTAACGTCTTAGCTGTGCTCGACCACTCGATTTCCGCAGTGTTGCGGGAACGTGCCAGTCTGCGGCCCAGCGAGACCGCATTCACCTTCATCGATTACGAACGGGACTGGGCGGGGATTGCGGAAACTCTGACGTGGTCACAACTGCATCGGCGGACGTGCAACGTCGCGCGGGAGCTCAAAGCCTGCGGGGCGACCGGGGACCGCGCCGTGGTGCTGGCGCCGCAGGGACTTGACTACATTGTTGAGTTTCTCGGCGCACTGCAGGCCGGTCAGATCGCGGTTCCGCTGTCGGCTCCGCTGGGCGGCGCCAGCGACGAGCGCGTTGGTTCGGTGCTGCGCGACGCGTTGCCCTCGGCCATTCTCACGACGTCCCCGATCGCCGGCGACGTCGCCGAGTGCATCACGTTGACGCCGGGGGAGCGCGCGCCCTCAGTCATCGAGGTTGACCTGCTGGACCCCGACTCCGGGCAAGGACCCGCCGCCGAGTCCGACAGCGGGTCAGACATTGCGTATCTGCAGTACACCTCTGGGTCGACCCGGACGCCGGCGGGCGTCGTGGTCTCGCACAGAAACCTTCTGGCCAATGTCGAACAGGGCATGTCCGCCTATTTCGGCGACCACGGGCGCGCTGCCCCGCCCGACACGACCGTGGTGTCGTGGCTGCCGTTTTTTTCACGACATGGGCTTGATGTTCGGAATCATCATGCCGCTGCTGGAGGGATTCCACAGCGTGCTCACCAGCCCGATATCGTTCTTGCAGCGCCCGGCCCGGTGGATGCAGTTGCTGGCCAGCAACTGTCAGGTGTTTTCGGCAGCACCGAACATCGCTTTCGAATTGGCGGCACGAAAGACATCAGACGACGACCTGGCCGGGCTTGACCTCGGCGGCGTGCGCAACATTCTCAGTGGTGCCGAGCGGTTACAACCCGCGACGCTGGCGCGCTTCGCGCAGCGGTTCGCCCCCTTCCACCTTCATCCCAGGGCACTACGGCCGTCATACGGGCTCGCGGAAGCCACCGTGTTCGTGGCAACCCGCGAATGGGGCCAACCGCCGGTGACCGTTTACTTCGACTCCGACGAACTGACCGCCGGCCACGCGAAGCGGTGCACAACCGGGACCGGTACGGCGCTGATCAGTTACGGCGCAGCGCAATCGCCGACGGTACGCATCGTCGACCCGCAGACCGCCACCGAGTGTCCGGCCGGCGTGGCCGGAGAGATCTGGGTGCACGGCGACAACGTCGCGGCCGGCTACTGGCACCGGCCCCAAGAGACCGAACGCACCTTCGGCGCAACGCTTGTCGGCCCATCGCCGGGCACACCACCGGGACCCTGGCTGAGAACCGGAGATTTGGGCGCCTTCTCCGAAGGAGAGCTGTTCATCATCGGCCGCATCAAGGATCTGCTGATCATCTACGGGCGCAACCACTCACCCGACGACATCGAGGCGACGATCCAGGAGGTCACTCGGGGCCGCTGCGTGGCGATAGCGGTTCCCGATGACGGCGGCGTCTAGAAGCTGGTTGTCATTGTCGAATTCAAGACGCGGGAGACGTCGCACGAGGCCACGATGCACCGAATGGGCGTCGTCCGCCGTGACGTCATCGCCGCGATATCGAAGACACACGGTCTCAATGTGGCGGATCTCGTTCTGGTGCCGCCCGGTTCGATTCCCCTGACCACAAGCGGCAAGGTCAGAAGACGGGAGTGCCTGCAGCGGTATCTGCACGACGAGTTCACCCGCTTGGACGGGCAGCTCCGCGAGCCCGGGCCGCGGGTGGCCGATGCCGCGGCTGCGGATGCGGACGCCGGGGCCGACTCAGGGTTGGTGCAACGGCTGCGGCTGCTGCGCCACCAGCAACATGACCTGCTGGTGGGGGTGGTGCGCGCGCAGGCGGCGACGGTGTTGGACTATCCCAGCCCCAATGACATCGACCCCGAGTGGGCGTTCCAGGACCTGGGATTCGATTCGGTGAAGGCCACCGAATTGCTTGACCGTTTGCAAACGGTCACCGACCTGACATTGCCGCCAACCCTGGCTTTCGACTACCCCACGCCGGCCGCCTTGGCCACCCACCTGGGCCAGCTGTTGAGCGGATCGGTTGCGGTGGCCGCGCCGGTGCAGCCTCGGGTGAGCACCGATGAGCCGGTGGCCGTGGTGGGAATGGCGTGTCGGTTCCCGGGCGGCGTGGATTCGGCTGCGGCGCTATGGGATCTGGTTGCCGGCGGCACCGAGGCGGTGGGGGAGTTTCCGGCGGACCGGGGCTGGAACCTGGCGGAGTTGTTTGATCCCGATCCGGATGCGGTGGGCAAGACCTACGCCCGCGCTGGATCGTTTGTGGCCGACGTCGCCGGATTTGACGCCGAGTTCTTCGGTATCTCGGCGCGGGAAGCCCAAACCATGGATCCCCAGCAGCGGTTGCTGCTGGAAGTGTGTTGGGAAGCGTTGGAAACCGCCCAGATTGATCCGGCCGCGTTGCTGCGCTCGAAGACGGGGGTCTTCGTCGGAGCGTGGTCACAGCAATACGGCGGCGGGTCCGAAGGCGCGGAGGGATACGGCTTGACCGGTCTGTCCACCAGCGTGGCGTCCGGTCGTGTCGCCTATGCGCTGGGTTTGCAGGGGCCCGCCATCACCATCGACACGGCGTGCTCTTCGTCGCTGGTGGCCGCGCATTTGGCGTGTCAGTCCTTGCACACCGGAGAGTCGGCTCTTGCCCTCGCCGGGGGCGTCACCGTGATGACCACGCCGGCGGTGTTTACCGAGTTCGCCAGGCAGCGCGGGCTGGCCGCAGATGGGCGCTGCAAAGCGTTTTCCGCCGCCGCCGATGGCACCGGCTGGGGCGAAGGGGCCGCGGTGCTGGTGCTGGAACGGCTCAGCGATGCAAATCGCAACGGCCACCCGGTGTTGGCGGTCATCGCCGGATCGGCGATCAACCAAGATGGCGCCTCAAACGGTTTGACCGCCCCCAGCGGGCCCGCTCAACAACGGGTCATCACCCAGGCCGTCGCCAACGCGGGTGTCGGGCTCGATGAGGTTGATGCCGTGGAGGCCCACGGCACCGGCACCACGCTGGGCGACCCGATCGAGGCCGGAGCCTTGATCGCCACTTAGGGCGCCGCACATCACCCAGACCATCCACTGTGGCTGGGATCGATCAAATCGAACATCGGCCACACCCAAGCCGCAGCTGGTGTCGCCGGACTGATCAAAATGATCGCGGCCCTCAACCACGACAGTCTGCCGCCGACCCTCAACGTTGATCGCCCCAGCCCGCACGTCGACTGGTCGGCCGGTACCGTCCGCGTCCTCACCGAGCCGGTGCCCTGGCCGGTCACCGATCATCCCCGTACCGCGGCGGTGTCCTCGTTTGGAATCAGCGGCACCAACGCACATCTGATCCTGCAACAGGCCCCCACCCCGTCGAGCGGATCGCCTGAGCCGGCCGGTCGGCCCCAGCACGGTGCCGAACTCGGGCTGCCCATGTGGCCCGTTTCGGCGCGAACCCCGGCAGGGTTGGCTGCCCAAGCCGAACGGCTGCACCAACACCTGCTCTGCCATCGGGACCTCGATCTCGCCGACGTGGGCTACAGCCTGGGCTGCACCCGCACCCACCACCCGCACCGGGCTGTCGTGACGGTGCCGGCCGCGAGCCCCGATCCCCGGGCCGAGCTGTTGGCGGCACTGCAGGCGTTGGCCGCCGGCGACCCGCACCCTCAACTCGTCCAGCACCACCTACGGTCGGCATCGGCGGGAAAGACCGTATTCGTCTTCCCCGGCCAGGGCGGCCAATACCCGGGCATGGCCGCCGAGCTATACAGCCGTCACCAGGTGTTCTCCCGTGCGCTTGACGAGTGTGACCAGGCCTTGTTCGGCTGGACGGGCTGGACGGGCTGGTCGGTAGGTGCCGTGGTGCGCGGTGAGCCCAGCGCCATGGCGCTGGAGCGGGTCGATGTGGTCCAACCGGTGTTGTTCGCGGTCATGGTGTCTTTGGCCCGCACCCTGATCAGCTACGGGATCGAACCGGACGCGGTGATCGGACATTCCCAGGGCGAGATTGCCGCGGCCTATGTCGCCGGGGTGTTCACCCTCGAGCAGGCCGCCAAAATCGTGGCACTGCGCGGTGCCGCCCTCGCGGATCTGTCCGGGACCGGGGGATGGCGTCGGTGTTGCTCGGCGCTGACGAAGTGGCTGCGCGGCTGCAGCCCTACGGTGACGCGCTGACAGTCGCTGCGGTCAACGGCCCCACCCACACCATCATCAGCGGTGATCCCCCCCGCGATTGAGGCGTTCGTCGCCGCCGGTGAGGTCGATGGCATCCAGATCCGTTCCATCACCGTCGATTACGCCTCACACTGCGGACAGGTCGAGCCGGCGCGCGAGCGGCTACTCGGCGAGTTGGCCGGGTTGACCCCGGCGCCGGGACGGATTGCCTTGTATTCCACCGTGCATGGCGTGACGTCGGACCAGCCGTTGGACACCACCACGATGACCGCCGACTACTGGTACGCCAACCTGCGACAACCGGTCCGGTTCTACGACAGCATCAAAGTTCTGCTGGCCGCTGCCGAGCAGGTGTTTGTGGAAATATCCCCGCACCCGGTGCTGGCCCCGGCCATCACCGACACCTTGGCCGCCAGCAACAGACGACGCCACGGCTCGGTGGTGATTCCCGCCCTGCATCGCGAGCGACCCGACCTGGACGCCCTGACTACGACGCTGGCGCGGTTGCAGGTTCATGGTCGTAGCCCGGCCTGGCCGGTGGTGTATCCGCACGCCCGCCCGGTGCCGCTGCCGACGTATCCGTTCCAGCACCATCGGTATTGGCTCACAACGGGACCGGGCAATGACGCCGCTGGTCTTGGTCTTGATCGCGTCGGGCATCCATTGTTGGGGGCGATCACCGCGTTGGCGGACCGAGACGAGGTGATCGCCACTGCCGGTTGGCTCTTGGTGTGCAGGGCTGGCTTGGCGCTCACCGGGTGGGCGATGTGGTGGTGCTGCCGGGCACCTTCTTCGTCGACATGGCGTTGGCGTTCGGGGATTACGTGGGGTGCCCGGCCGTTGCCGAACTGGTGTTGCACGCCCCCCTGGTGCTTGCCGAAGACACGCCGACCGATATCCAGATCGGCGTGGCCGGCGCCGATGGGGGTGCACGACGCGCGTTCAACGTCCATGCCCGCACCGGTACCGGCCACCGCGGCGAGACGGTGTGGGTGTTACATGCCAGCGGAATCCTCGCCGCCGAACCAGCCGCTGCCGGCCAACCTCCCATGGCGGCCTTGCCGGTGACGGAATTCGATGTCGCGGACTTCTACGAGCGGCTGGCCGACCGCGGTCTGCACTATGGCCCTCCGTTCTGCTCGGTACTCGGGATCGGCCACGAGCCGGCCGACCCCGACCACATCTACGCCGAGGTGGCCCTGCCCGCCGGAACCGACATCACCGGCTACGGAATCCACCCGGCTCTGCTGGACGCCGCGCTGCACCCGATGGCCGCCGCCCTGGGCGCCGGGGCGGACTCGGAGTCGGCGGCGGTCCGGCTTCCGTTCGTCTTGAGCGGGGTCACCCTGCATGCGACCGCGGCCACCCGGCTGCAGGTGTGGCTGACCCGCAGCAGTGTCGACACCTTCACCCTGTACGCCAGCGATCCCGCCGGCGCGCCGGTGATCAGCATCGACACGATTGTTGTGCGGGCCCTACCCGACCTGGCGACTCTCACCCCACCCACGACGGCGACGTCATCCGGGCGGGGCTTGTGGGAGCTGGCCTAGCCACCGCTGTCCTCGGCCGGCGCGCCCGGTGCCGCCGCCGTGGCCGAGCCGCCGGCGTGGGTGGTGGTTGCCGAAGATCCCGATGCCGTCCCGGCTGGTCTGCGCAACGGCGTCAGGCGCCCTGATTTGGATGCCGTGCGGCCATGCCCCCCGGTGGTGATTTGGTCCTTGTCCCCGCCGGATCTTCGCGGCGATGACGATGCCGTCGTGTCGAGCATGCATTCGCTGACCCGACACGCGTTGGCCGCGGTTACGGCCTGGTTGGCCCGCCCCGACACGGCCGAGACGGTGCTGGTGGTTCTGACCTGTCGCGCGGTGGCGATCAACGCCTACGAGCGGGCGCCGAATCCGGCTCAGGCAGCGGTGTGGGCGCTGCTGCACAGCGCCCAAAGCGAGCACCCGGGCCGGATCCGGTTGGTCGACACCGACCACGCCGCCAGCAGTACCGACACGCTGCTACAACTGCTGGGCAGCTGCACGGGTACGGGCGGTGAACCCCAGCTGGCTCTGCGCGCCGGTGTCGCTCACATGCCCCGGCTGGCCCCGGCCTGGGCGTTGACCCCACCCCCCACCCCGCACTGGCGGCTAATCACCACCGGTAGCGGGGATTTGGCCGACCTGACCCTGGCCCCCACCCCCGCACCAGCAGAACTGGGGCCCGGCCAGATCCGAGTGCAGATCCGCGCTGCGGGCTTGAACTCCGATGATGTGGCGGTCGCGTCAGCCGCGACCAGCCACCGCGACGCTGGTGGTGAGGGCCGACAAGACCACCAAGGGCTTGGCGTGGAAGCCGCCGGGATCGTCATCGACACCGCCGGCGATGTCGACGACTTCGCGCCGGGGGATGCGGTGATGGGGATCTTCCCCAATAACGCATTCGCCCCCACCGCGGCCACCGATCACCGCGCTGTGGTGGCGATCCCGCCGGGCTGGTCCTGCCCCCAAGCGGCCTCGGTCCCGGTCGCGTTTGTGACCGCATACAGCGCTCTGATCGATATCGCGGCGCTCCGCGCCGGACAGCGGGTGCTCATCCACTCCGGCGCCGGTGCGGTTGGCCGGGCCGCGATCCGCATTGCGCAGCACCTGGGTGCCGAGGTGTTCGCGACCGCCGATCCCGCCGAGCAGCACATCCTGCGCGGGTTGGGCATTCCCGAGGATCACATCGCTTCCTCCTGTACCCGGGACTTCGGCGACACCTTGGCCGCTGCCACCGGCGGGCGCGGGATGGACGTGGTCCTCAACGATCTGCGCGGCGATCTTGTCGATGCGTCGCTGCGGCTACTGGCCGCGCCCGGGTGCTTTGTCGAGATCGCCAGACGCGACATCCGGGGAGCCACCGACGTCGCACAAACCCATCCCGGCCTGAGATACGTCGTCTACGACATCAGCACGGCCACGCCCGAACAGCTGCAACGCACCTGGGCCGCGGTGGGCGAGCTGATCAATGCCGAGGTCATCGAGCCCCCGCCCGTGACGGCCTACGGGCTGCTGCGCGCTCGCCAAGCGTTTCGGGATATCAGCGAGGCCCGGCCTACCGGGAAAATCGTGCTCATCGCCCCTGCGGCACTCGACCCGGCGGGCACCGTGTTGATCACCGGGGGCACCGGCATGCTCGGCGGCCTGTTCGCCGAACACCTGCTCACTCACTACGGTGTGCGCCGGCTGCTGTTGACGTCCCGACGCGGCCCCAGCGGCGTCGGGGCGGCCGAGCTTGCTGAGCGCCTGAATGGGTTGGGTGCCCAGGTCACCATCAGCGCCTGCGACTGTGCCGACCCCGCCCAGTTGGCGGCCCTGATCGACTCGATTCCCACCGCGCACCCGCTGACCGCGGTCATCCATGCTGCCGGAGTGCTCGACGACGCGGTGACGAGCCAACTCACCGCACAGCAGCTCGACACCGTGCTGGCCGCCAAAGCCGATAGCGCCTGGCACCCACACCAGCTAACCGCCAACACCGAGCTGGCCGCGTTCGTGTTGTTCTCCTCTGCCGCCGGGGCCCTGGGGGCCCCGGGACAGGCCAACTACGCCGCGGCCAACGCCGTCCTGGACGCCCTGGCCCGCGAGCGCGGGCCGGGATCCACCAGTCTGGCCTGGGGGTATTGGCAGCCCTCCTCGGGGATGACCGGCCACCTCGATGCCCGCGATCAAGCCCGCCTGACCCGCAGCGGCATGGTCCCGATCACCACCAGCGCGAGTCTGGCTCTCTTCGACGCTGCCCTTGGCGTGCAGCACCCCAATCTGATCCCGGCCCCGCTGAGCACCCCAGCGCTGGCGGCCCTGGCCCGCGAGAGCAGCCTGCCCCCGGTCTTCTCGGCGCTGATCAGCACCCGGCGCCAAGCCGCCATGGCCGACTCACGAGCGCTCGGCGCCCGGCTGGCGGGACTGACCCCTGAGCAACAACACGCCATGCTGACCAAACTGGTCCTCACCGCCACCGCGGCGCTGCTGGCACACCCGGACCCGGCCGCCATGGACCCGGACCAGCCGTTCAAAGACCTCGGTATCGACTCGCTCAGCGCGCTGGAACTGCGCGGAGCCCTGTCGGCCCAATCCGGCGTGGACCTGCCGGCCACTCTCATCTTCGACCACCCCAGCCCGGCCAGCGTTGCCGTCCACCTGGCCGACCTGCTCAGCGTCGCCGCGGTGCCCGCGGCCGCGGCGGCTCAGGTCGGCAAGCGTGCCGCCGAGTCGGCCGACGATAGGCTCGCCTACCTGGATCAAGCGGCATTCCTCGGGCTGCGGGCGGGCTACGGCTCGCTGATCCAGATGATTTGGATCTACGACCGGGCCGTCGATGTCGAGGGGTTGCGGCGTTTCCACCGCAATCTCGGATGCGGGTTGTTGGGACGCCGGATCGAGCGGTCTCCGTTGCCGTTCGCGCGTGGTCGCTGGGTCTCGGCTCCGGTGTCGCAGCAGATCGACTTCGCCACAACGCCACGACGGCGCGCTGACGTGGGCGCATGGGCCGATGAGCGGGCGCGCCTGCCCATCGATCCGGAGTGGGGGCCGGGCTGGCATCTTGGCGTCGTTGGGCTCGATGACGGCGGCACCGCGGTGAGCCTGGTGGCTTCGCACACGATCGCCGACGCGATCGCTTTCGGCCAGGCGGTGGTCAATGCGGCCGAGGGCAGGACCCAGGATCTGGGTTATCCGGCTGCGGGCTCGCGCATCCTCAGGCGGGCGCTGCGCGAGGATCTCCGGCAAACCGTCAATGAGCTGCCCAAGATCGCGCACGCGTTCGGCGGTGTGGTTCGTCGGCTTCGCCGCGATCGCCAGGAACTGCAATCCTCGATCAAAGCGGCCCCGCCGCCGCCGCGGATGGCCGGCGGCGACCATTCCGTCGAGGTGCCTGCCGTGACCGCCTACATCGATCTGGCGGACTGGGATGCGTGCGCCAAAAGGCTTGGTGCGAAGAGCAACTCGCTTGTGGGAGGGGTTGCCTGCAGACTTGCGGCGAGGGTTGGGCGGGTTCAGGGCGACGGAACGGTCACCCTGCGCATTGTGGTGTCGCTTCGCACCCAAGACGACACCCGTGGCAACGCACTGACGGCCGTTGACGTCGCGGTCGACCCGGCACACGCGGCGACAGACCTCAGGGAGATGCACGCCAAGATCACCCGGGCAATCCTGGAAGGGATGGAGGATCTCGACAATGAGTTCTTGGCGCCGCTGCCACTGGCGGCGATAACCCCGAGGTGGGTGGCCAGGAGGCTGGTTGGGATGGCAGCGGGTGGCCCCACTCTCCCCGTCACTTGCTCCAATGTCGGTGACGTGCCTCCGGCCGCCAACCGGCCCGACGGCACCGATGCCGACTTCGCCTACATCAGACTGGTCGAGCCCGATATCGCCAAAAGCGTGCTGGAGGGCACCGGTGGACGAATGCTGCTGGCTTCGGGGCGGGGCCGCGGCAAGATGTGCATCGGAATCTCTGCGTATCTTGTCGGTCACTCCAACACTAAAGATGAACTGCGCGAGGTCGTTTCACGTACCTTCGCCGAATTCGGTCTGAATGCGCAGATCGACTGCTAGCGGGCGGGACCATTGCGCGGCTTGGGAACTCCGCTGACGCTAGCGCCCACGCCCCGGCAGACCGACATGCCCCGGGTTCACCTTGACGTTGGGCAGGTTGATGTTCGGCACGCTGACGTTGGGCACGACTTGTTCGACCGAGTTGAGGTTTGGCACCTTGGCGTCGACGTCCACCGACACGCCCGGGATGCCGAGGTCATCGAGGGGCAGTTCATGGATCGGGGCCGAGCTCGGTTGGATGTGCGGTGAGCTGGTGGGAAAGGCGGCCAGGGTCACCGCCACGCCAGCGGCGGCGGCCGCGAGGATGGTGCAGAGATGGATGCGCCCGAGTTGCATGGCGGTTTCCTTCCGACGGGGCCGGGCTGGGGCGCCGGCTCGCGACGACGGGCGACTCGGCTTACTGGCACCGGTCCTTGAAGTCGACCACGGGCTGACGGATGCCGTCCAGGTCGGCTTTCACGTTCGGGTTGGCATTGAGGTAATTCTGCACGTTCTCACGCATTGCATCGCGTTCCTGCCCCCTGAGCCCGGTGAAGAATTCGTTGACATCGGGATGGGTGAACAGATAGGTCGAGTTCGCGGCGGCAACGCCGGCGGAGATGCCGGCCAGGTCGGCGGTCGTGCAGTTGGGTGGGGGATCGGCGACGGCGATCGCCGCGCTGCCCAGCAGCATTGCGGCGCCCAGCGCCCCGGTTGCGATCCCAACCGCGATCGTGCGGTATCCGGTAGGGGCTGCGAGCGACATGGCTGCCTCCTCGGGTTTGTCGACCACTGCGACCAAGTTCATCGCGCAGACCAGCTGCCTGACGAGGGCCGAAAGTCCCATGCTGGTCGCGAGGCCGGCCGGAGGAGGCGGCCGGGATCTTCGTGTCGGTGCTGCCTGGCTAGGGCGTGTCTGCTTAATGTGAATGGTGTTTTGGCTGATGCTGTTTGGGTGATGCGGACGCATGCGATTTCTGATGATTTGTGGTCGCTGATCGTGGCGGTGTTGCCTGCGGGGCGGCGGCGTGGCCGGCCGTGGAACGATCATCGACGTACTCTGGAGGGCATTATCTGGCGTTACCGTACGGGATCTCCGTGGTGTGACCTGCCCGAGCACTTCGGTCCCTGGCAATCGGTGGCCGAGAGGCATCTACGCTGGTCGGTCGATGGCATCTACGCGCGGATCTTCGCGGCGATCGCCTCTGACCTCGACGCCGAGGACGCCGACCTGGGCGCACTGTTGTCGGTCGATTCGACCAGTGTGCGCGCCCACCAACACGCAGCCGGAGCGCCCCGGGCGCCGCACAGGGGGATCTGTCGAATTACAAGAAATATCTCGATGAGCCCGATGACCACGCCATTGGGCGTTCCCGCGGCGGGCTGACTACCAAGATCCACGCCTTGACCGACCAGCTGTGCAGTCCGGTCACCCTGGCACTGTCGGCCGGTCAAGCCGGTGATAATCCGATGCTTTGGCCATTGCTGGCCGCCCGGTGCAGCAACTCATACGCCCCGTTTCGCCTGCTGGCGGACAAGGCGTACTCCCATGACTCGACGCGGGCACAGCTGCGCCGGCTCAAGATCGCCCATACCATCCCCGAGCGCAGCGACCAGATCACCCGCCGCAAAGCCAAAGGCCGCAACGGAGGACGGCCTCCGGGGTTCTCAGGCCGAATCTACAAGCACCGCAACACCGTCGAGCGAAGCTTCAACCGGCTCAAACACTGGCGCGCGGTCGCCACCTGCTACGACAAATACGCCCTGACCTACCTCGGCGGTGTCACCCTGGCCGCCATCATCACCTACCACCGCGTCCGCAATTAGCAGACAGGACCTAGGCGGCCAGGGTCGCGCTCACGCACACCGTGACGTACGGCAATGCCAGACCGGCCGAGTTGGCCAGCGCCGGATGCGTGGCCAACAGCTCACGCACCTGATCGAGGGTCTTGGTGCGGACCTCGGCCGGTGAGGTGATGCAGTAGCTGCGCGATGCGACCAAGTCGATCAACGCTTGCGGGGTCAGGTAACTGGTCCACTCCACGTGATGGCGCGCCACACCCGTGAACGGTTCGGGCAGCGTGACCTTGTCGCGCACCGGGTCGCTGTCGCGCCCGATGATCCGGCCCAACTCGCGTACCCAACCGAGCCGCTCGTCGCGGGTGTTCCACACCAGTCCCAGCCGGCCGCCGGGCCGCAGCACCCGGGCCACCTCGGGGATCGCCCGCGCCGGATCCACCCAATGCCAGGCCTGGGCGACCAGAACGGCATCAACGCTGTTGTCTTCCAACGGTATCTCTTCGGCGGTACCCAGCAGCGCCAGCGTTCTCGGCAGCGACGCGCGCAGCACCTCGAGCATCTCGGGAATGGGGTCTACGGCGACCACATCGAGACCGCGTTCGACCAGGCGGGTCGTCAACTTGCCGGTCCCCGCACCAAGATCGAGAACATCGCGCGCCCCTGCCGGCAGCAGCCAGTCGATCGCTTCGGGTGGATAAGACGGGCGGCCCCGCTCGTATGCGGCCGCCGCCGAACCGAACGACAGCGATGGGTCCTGGGCGGACCCGCTCACCATGGACGCGAGCTTCGGTCTTCGGACAATCGCAGTGTCTTGTGGATCAATTCACCGACGGCCTCGGACTCCACCAGAAACCCGTCGTGGCCACGGATGGAATCGACGACCTCCAGCCCGGCGCATCCGGGCAACAGATCGGCCAGCTCCTGCTGCAACCGAAGTGGGTAGAGGCGATCGGAGGTGATGCCACCGACGACCACCGGGACCGGGCACCCCCGCAGCGCAGCATGTATCCCGTCCCTGCCGCGGCCGACATCGTGTCTGTTGAGAGCCTCGGTCAGGATCACATAGCTACCGGCATCGAAGCGGGCCAGCAGCTTGTCGCCCTGATGTTCCAGGTAGCTCTGGATCGCGTAGCGCCCGCCGTCCGCGGGATCCTCGCCGCCCTGACCGTCGTTGGCGAAGCGGCTGTCGAGTTCGATCTCGCCACGGTAGGTCAGGTGTGCGAAACGGCGGGCGACCTTCAGCCCGGCTTCGGGCTTGCAGCCGGTCTCGTGATAGTCGCCGTTTCGCCAATTCGGGTCAGCCTTGATGGCTGCGATTTGCGTTGTCTGAGTGCCGATCTGGTCAGCGGTGGCGCGCGCACCCACCGCCAGCAGCAGCGCCGAGCGCACCCGATCGGGATGGCCGACAATCCACTCCAGCGCGCGGGCGCCGCCCATGGATCCGCCGACCACGGCGGCAACCTGGGTGATGCCCAGCGCCGCCAGGGCGGCCATGTCGGCTTCCACCTGGTCGCGCACCGAGATCAAGGGAAATCTCGAGCCCCAGGGTTTTCCGTCCCGGGCTAGTGAGCTGGGGCCGGTGGAGCCGCGGCAACCACCCAGCACGTTGGTGGCTACCGCGCACCAACGGTTGGTGTCGATCGGCGCGCCCGGGCCGACCATCCCGTCCCACCAGCCCGGGGTGGAATGCCCGGGGCCGGCGGGGCCGGTGACGTGCGAATCACCGGTGAGCGCGTGCAACACCATCACCACGTTGTCGCGGGTGGGGGACAACTCGCCCCAGCGCTGCAACGCGATGCAGACGTTGTCGATGACCGCACCGCTCTCCAGGCGCAGTGACCCGATATCGACCAGGCGCACTTCGCCTTCGGCGGGCAGTGTTTGGGTGGGCACGTCGGAGATCGTCACGTCGGTGCTCCTCAGATGGCTGCTACTGCCTGTGAATCGCCGCTGAACTTGCGTGCCGCGGCGAACCCGAGCTCCAGGTCGGCCAGGATGTCTTCTATACCCTCGATGCCCACTGCTAAACGCACCAGTCCCGGACTGACGCCGGTGGACAGCTGCTCGGCCGGGCTCAGCTGGGCGTGGGTGGTCGATGCCGGATGGATCACCAGCGAGCGCACATCGCCGATGTTGGCGACGTGGCTGTGCAGTTTGAGCGCATTCACGAATGCTTTACCGGCCTCGACGCCGCCGGCCAACTCGAACGACAGCACTGCCCCGGTTCCCTTGGGGGACAGCTTCTTTGCCCGCTCATGCCACGGCGAACCGGGTAGTCCGGCGTAGTTGACCGTGACAACATCCTCGCGGTCGGCCAGGAACTCTGCGACGCGCTGCGCGTTGGAAACGTGCCGTTCGATCCGCAGGCTCAGGGTTTCCAGGCCCTGGGCCACCAGGAAGGCGTTGAACGGCGAGGCCGCCGACCCCAAGTCGCGCAGCAGCTGGACGCGAGCCTTGAGGGCATAGGCCGGCGCGCCCAACTCGGCAAACACCACGCCGTGGTAGCTGGGGTCCGGTGTGGTGAATTCGGGAAAACGGCCCTGCGTCCAGTCGAATGTGCCGCCATCGACGATCACACCCGCGATCGCGGCGCCGTGCCCGCCCAGGTACTTGGTGGCCGAGTGCACGACGATGTCGGCGCCCTGCGTGAACGGCCGAATCAGGTACGGCGTGGCGATGGTGTTGTCGACGATCAGCGGTATCCCGTTGCGGTGGGCGACTTCAGCAACCCCGGGGGTGTCCAGCAGGTCGATCTGCGGGTTGGAGATGGTCTCACCAAAAAACGCCTTGGTGTTGGGCCGCACCGCCGCCTGCCACGAGTCCAGGTTGTCGGGGTCGTCGACGAAGCTGACCTCGATCCCCAGCTTTGCTAGCGAGTAATGGAACAGGTTGTAGGTGCCGCCGTAGAGGCGGGGGCTGGACACGATGTGATCGCCCGCGCCGGCCAGGTTGAGGATGGCGAAGGTTTCCGCCGCCTGACCGGAGGACAGGAACAGCGCGGCGACCCCACCTTCGAGCGCGGCGATGCGCTGCTCGACCACATCGGTAGTGGGGTTGCCCAGCCGCGTGTAGATGTTGCCGGGAACCTCCAGGCCGAACAAAGCGGCAGCTTGCGCCGTGTTTTCGAAGGTGTACGAGGTGGTTTGGTAGATCGGCAGCGCCCGCGCGTTGGTGGCGGAATCGGGCTGCTGGCCGGCGTGGATCTGCTTGGTTTCAAATGACCAATGCGCGGTCGGATCTGCGTCAGTGCTGGTGTTTTCGGCGCTCATGAGGCTACTTTCCCTGTCTGCTCAGGGGCCCGTCATGGCGGACCCGCGCTTGCCGTGTAGCCGACTGTGGCTACTCAACCTGGTCATCACCCGGGGCACCCCACCGCGGTTGGAGGGTTGCCGGCCAGCAAGCCGGGGCTTGACGCTGGCGCTCATGACCGATCTGAAGCCTACCGTATCGCGGCTTGCTCGTGCCAACTCTCTGGGCGGGCGGCATCGCCGTCGCATGCCCCGAGCCTGCGAACCGCCCTTGTAATCTGGGCTGATGAGCAACCGCTCGCCCAAACTCACAGCGGGGGAGGATTTGGGCTCAGATGTCTGGTGAACCCAAGATCACGGTCAGCGGCCCGGTCGTGGAACTCGACGGCGACGAGATGACTCGCGTTATCTGGAAGCTCATCAAAGACCGGCTGATTCTCCCGCATCTGGACGTGAAGCTGCTCTACTACGACTTGGGTATCGAGCACCGGGACCGCACCGACGACCAGGTGACCATCGACGCGGCGTATGCGATCAAGAAGCACGGTGTGGGCGTCAAGTGCGCGACCATCACCCCCGACGAGGCCAGGGTCCGGGAATTCAACCTCAAGAAGATGTGGCTGTCGCCGAACGGGACGATCCGAAACATATTGGGGGGCAAGATTTTCCGTGAGCCCATCGTGATTTCCAACGTTCCGCGGCTGGTTCCGGGCTGGACCAAGCCAATCGTCATCGGCCGCCACGCGTTCGGCGACCAATACCGCGCGACGAACTTCAAAGTCGACCGGCCGGGCACCGTGACGCTGACGTTCACACCCGCTGACGGCAGCGAGCCGATCGTGCACGAAATGGTGTCCATCCCAGAGGACGGCGGGGTGGTGATGGGCATGTACAACTTCAGAAAATCCATTCAGGACTTCGCTCGGGCGTCTTTTTCCTATGGCCTAAACGCCAAATGGCCGGTGTACTTGTCCACCAAGAACACCATCCTGAAGGCCTATGACGGCATGTTCAAAGACGAATTCCAGCGAATCTACGAAGATGAGTTCAAGGAGCGGTTCGATGCCGAAGGCCTGACCTACGAGCATCGCTTGATCGACGACATGGTCGCTGCCTGCCTCAAATGGGAGGGCGGCTACGTCTGGGCCTGTAAGAACTACGACGGCGACGTCCAGTCAGACACGGTGGCGCAGGGCTACGGATGGCTGGGACTGATGACGTCGGTGCTGATGACGGCCGACGGCAAGACGGTGTAGGCCGAGGCCGCCCACGGCACCGTCACGCGCCACTACCGCCAGTACCAGGCCGGCCAGCCGACCTCCACCAATCCGATCGCCTCGATCTTCGCCTGGACGCGTGGCCTGGCGCACCGCGGCAAACTGGACAACACCCCCGAGGTCGTTCAATTCGCGCAGACGCTGGAAGACGTCGTCATCAAGACCGTGGAGAGCGGAAAGATGACCAAGGATCTGGCGATCCTGATCGGTCCCCAGCAGGCCTGGCTCAACAGCGAGGAGTTCCTCGAAGCGATCGCCGAGAATTTGGCGAAGAAGCTGGGCTGACCCGCAACGGCTAGCTGGCCGGCGGTTCGGCGGAGCGCAGGTGCGGGCAGCACTCTTCGATGAAGCCGCTGATCAGCGCGGTGACGCGGGCCGGCGCCTCGAACATCGGGACGTGTCCCACATTGTCGAGCAAGGTGACCCGGTGGTCGTCGGGTAGATGGGTGGTGAAATGGCGGCTGTACCGGGGAGCGGGAATGATGCGGTCCTTCCCGCAGATCACCAGATGCGCCGGGACGGCATTTTCGGCGAGCTCGCGCAGACCGTGCAGCAGTAGCGCCTTGACCAGCAGCTGAAGGTAGGCGGGGCAGTGCGCGACGTCATCGATGCAGCCGAGCAGTTCGGCGTCGCTGACGCCGTCGGGCGACGCGCTGATCGCGTAGGTCGCCAACCGGCGGCTAAACGGCAGGCGCATCACCCGCGGCCCGAGCAGCCAAGCCAGCGCCAACAGCGGGATGCCCATGACGAACTTGATGATCACCTCGAACTTGGCCGGGCTCCACCGCGTCCAGCCACCGGCGGGTGCGATGCCGGTGACACTGCGCGCACGTCCCCGGCGCTCGAGTTCGAATGCGACCCAGCCGCCCAGTGAATTGCCGACGATGTGGGCGCTGTCCCAGCCCAATTCGTCCATCTGACGCTCGACGTGATCGGCCAGCACCGCCGACGACAGGAACCAGGTGCCGGCCCGCGGCCCGCCGTTGTGGCTGGCCATGGTCGGGGCAAACACCTCGTAGCGGCCGGTGTCGGCCAATCTCTGGGCCACTTGCTCCCACACCGCCTGGGACAGCAGGAAGGGGTGCAGCAGCAGCACCGGTTCTCCTGAGCCCAAGTGGATCGGCGCACGGGTCGGCGCCGAGGGTGAAAGGCCAAGCAGACGTCTCATATCACCGACAGTACAAGGTGGTACCGGCGGTATCGCAAGTGTCTGCGAATCGCCGAAATTTGCGCATGAAAGGATCGGGGACACCATGAGCACCCCGACCGGATCCCGCCGGATTTTCTCCGGCGTGCAGCCAACTTCTGACTCACTTCATCTCGGTAATGCGCTGGGCGCCGTCACCCAGTGGGTTGCGCTGCAGGACGACCACGACGCGTTCTTCTGCGTCGTCGACCTGCATGCGATCACCCTCCCGCAGGATCCCGAGGCGCTGCGGCGCCGCACGCTGGTCACCGCCGCGCAATACCTGGCGCTGGGTATCGATCCCGCTCGCGCCACCATCTTTGTGCAAAGCCACGTACCGGCCCACAGCCAGCTGGCCTGGGTGCTGGGCTGCTTCACCGGTTTCGGACAGGCGTCTCGGATGACGCAGTTCAAAGACAAGTCGACGCGCCAGGGCGCCGATTCCGCGACGGTCGGCCTGTTCACCTACCCGGTGCTGCAGGCCGCTGATGTGCTGGCCTACGACGCGGAGCTGGTGCCGGTGGGGGAGGACCAACGTCAGCACCTGGAACTGGCGCGCGACATCGCGCAGCGGTTCAACGGGCGCTTCCCGGACACCTTCGTGGTACCCGACGTCCTCATCCCCAAGATCACCGCCAAGATCTACGACCTGCAGGATCCGGCGTCGAAGATGAGCAAGTCGGCCAGCACCGACGCCGGGTTGATCAGCCTGCTCGACGCGCCGGCGGTGTCGGCCAAGAAGATTCGCTCGGCGATGACCGACAGCGAACGCGAAATCCGCTACGACCCCGAGGCCAAACCCGGCGTTTCGAACCTGCTGAGCATTCAGTCCGCGGTCAGCGGCGTCAGTATCGACACCCTGGTGGACGGCTACGCGGGACGGGGCTACGGCGATCTGAAAAAGGACACCGCCGAGGCCGTCGTCGCCTACGTCAGCCCGATCAAAGCCCGCGTCGACGAACTCACTGCCGATCTCAGCGAACTCGAGACGGTGCTCGCAGCAGGAGCCGAACGGGCCCACGACATCGCGAGCAAGACCGTGCAGCGTGTCTACGATCGGTTGGGTTTTCTTCCGCAACGGGGGTAAGTGTTTGACCACGACGACTGAGCCGGCCAAACCAGGAACTTTGGATAGGCTGCGAGCCCGGTATGGGTGGTTCGACCACGCGATGCGCGCCGCCAAGCGATTCAATGAGCAGCGCGGCGGCTTCTTCGCCGGAGGTCTGACCTACTACACGATTTTCGCGTTGTTTCCTTTGCTGATGGTCGGTTTCGCCGTATTCGGCTTCGTGCTGGCCAGCCATCCCGACCTGCTCAAGACGATTGACGGCAAGATCCGGGAGTCGGTCTCAGGGGCCTTGAGCCAACAGCTGGTCGGGCTGATGAATTCGGCGATCGATGCGCGGGCATCCGTCGGCCTGATCGGCCTGGCCACCGCGTCATGGGCGGGCTTGACCTGGATGTCGCACCTGCGGGTGGCACTCAGTGAGATGTGGGCTCATCCGGTCCATCGGGTGGGCTACGTGCGCACCAAGCTCTCCGATCTGACCGCGATGATCGGCACATTCCTGGTGACCATGCTGACCATCGCGCTCACCGCACTGGGCCACCTCAGGCCGATGGCCACTGTGCTGAGCTTGTTTGGGATACCTGAGCTCCCGATCTTCAACCTGGTCTTCCGACTGATTTCGATACTGATATCGGTGCTGGTGGCTTGGTTGATGTTCACCTGGATGATCGCCCGGCTGCCGCGGCAGCCGGGCCGTCTGGGTACCTCGATGCAGGCCGGTCTGATGGCCGCCATCGGATTCGAACTGTTCAAACAGGTGGCGTCGATCTACCTGCGAACGGTGCTGCGCAGCCCGGCCGGCGCCGCATTCGGGCCGGTGTTGGGGTTGATGGTGTTTGCCAATGTCACCGCCTATCTGGTGCTCTTTGCCACCGCGTGGGCGGCCACCAAAGATCCACATTCCGAACATATTGAGCCACCCGGCCCCGCGATCATCAGCCCGCGCATACAGGTCGAGGAAGGCCTGGGGGTGCGGCAGACGGTGGCCGCGCTGATCGCGGGCGCCGTTGGAGCGCTGACGATATCGCGGCTGTTCCGCCGGCGCCGCTAGTCGTCGACGGCCTGCCACTCGCCGTTGGCCATCACCGCGGCCACGCGCAGATCGCGATCGAGCACAACGAGATTGGCGTCAAAGCCGGCCCGCAGGCTGCCCCGTCGCGCCAGCCCGACGGCACGCGCCGGGGTCGCCGAGGTCATCTGCACCGCGGCGGCCAGCGCCCCGGCATCGAGTGCGGCCCCCGCCCCAGCCCGAAATGCGGCGCGAAAGAGCCGGTCCATGGTGGCCGTGCTGCCCGCGATCGTCGATGTGCCACGCACCCGCGCCACGTTCGACTCGACCTCAATCGGCACCGATCCCAGACGATATGTGCCATCGCCACATCCGGCCGCGGCTATCGCGTCGGTGACCAATGCGACCCGGTCGGGGCCGACGGCCTCGATCACGGCCGCCACCACGGCGGGATGGACGTGTACCCCGTCGGCGATCAATTCGAGCGTCACCGCCGGGTCCTTCAGCAATGCCAGGGCGGGCCCGGGCTCGCGGTGGCCCAGGGGCGCTATCGCGTTGAACAGGTGAGTGGCGACGGTGGCACCGTGGCCGATGGCCTGGCAGGTCTGCTCGTAGGTCGCATCGGTGTGCCCGAGGGCCACCACCACATCGGCGGCCAAGAAGCGCCTTATCGTGTCGGCGGATCCGGGCAATTCCGGGGCCAGCGTCACCATGCGGATGGTGCCGTTGGCGGCCGCCAGCAGCGCATCGATTTCGGCGGGGTCCGGTGCACGCACTTGGGTGTGGTCGTGTGCGCCGCACCGTGCGGGGCTCAGCCAAGGGCCCTCCAGATGAATGCCTGCGATGGTGCCCGAGCGGCCTGAGCTGATGGCTTCGGCCAGCCTGGCTACCGCCGAAAGCAGTTGCGCGGGTGCGGCGGTGACCAGACTGGCCAGCATGGTCGTGGTGCCGTGGCGCAGGTGAAACTCGCTGGCTTGAAAAAAGGCCCGGCCAACGGCGTCGACGTCGGCGAACGACGCGCCCGCTCCGCCGTGCACGTGGATGTCGACGAACCCCGGCACCACGATCGAATCCGGGAAATCGAAGTCGGCCAAAGGCACTGTGCCGGTGCCGCAATCCGCGATTTTGTGGCCCGCCGTCTGTATCCAGCCGGGTTGGCAAAGTTCTCCGTCGATGACCACAGACCCGGCACAGATGAGGGTCACGGAGCTTCCGTCAGCTTCTCCGGCCAGCGTCCGCCGTTCTCCCAGAAGTGCCGAATCTCCTCGAGCTGGCGGCCCTTGGTTTCCGGGGCGTAGCGGTAGACGACGCCGAAGGCCACCAGCGCGAGCACCCCGAATACGGCGAACGCTCCCGAACCGCCGAGCGAATGCAACATGGTGAGGAAGACGGCGGCAACGATCGCATTCGCGATGAGGTTGGCGGTCAGCATGGTGCTCGACCCGATGGAACGTAGCCGGGTGGGGAAGCTTTCGCTGGCGTATACCCAGCCCAGGGAGCCAAAGCCCATCGTGTAGCCGATGATGAACAGCACTATGGCGGCGAACCCCAGCACCGCTCCGCCCAGTCCGCGGGCGAACACGGCCATCAGCGCGACGTCGGCAACGATCATGATGGCGATGCCCGACAACAGGATTGGCCGACGGCCCACGCGGTCCACCAGCAGCAGGGAGGTGATCACGGCCGCCACACCGGCGATCTGAACCAGCGCCGGCAATCCCAGGAGGGCGAAATCGCCAGTGAAGCCCATGGCTTCGAAGATCCGCGGACTGTAGTAGATGATGGCGTTGATCCCGGTGATCTGGATCAAGAAGCCCAGCGTGATCACAAAGATGGTGGCCCGCAGAAAGGGCGGTCGCAGCATTTCGGACACGCCGCCGCTACCTTCACTCAACGCGGTGCCGATCTCGGCCAGTTCTTCCTCCACATCGGCGGCGGGGTCCACCCGCAGCAGCGCCGCGCGGGCCTCCTGGATGCGGCCCTTCATCACATACCACCGGGGCGTATCGGGCATGCGGATCAACAAGGGCAGCAACAGCATTGCGGGGACGGTGGCCAGTCCCAGCATCCAGCGCCAGCTGTGCGTACCGGCCAGCAGGTACCCGGTGAGATAGCCGACGATGAGTCCGCTGACGGTGGTGAGTTGGTAGACCGTGAGCAGCGATCCGCGCACCGCGGCCGGAGCGGATTCCGCGACATAGACCGGCACCACGACAATCGAGACGCCGACGGCCAGACCCAGCAAGAAGCGCGCCGCCAACAGCATCGGTAGCGACACCGACAGCGAGCCCAGCACCGCGAACATCGTGTAGGCGACGAGCAGCATCACCACAGACTTTTTGCGCCCGATCGCATTGGCCAGTACGCCGGCGCCCAGCGCTCCCACGATCTGACCGATCACCACCATCGTGGTCAGCAGCTCCTGCTGGTGGGTGCTCAGGCCGAATTCTTCGGTGATGAACAGCTGCGCGCCGGCGATGATGGATAGGTCGTATCCGTAGATGAGCCCGACGCTGGCCGCGGTCAGCGCGACCAGGATGCTCCGTTGCACGTCCGTGCTCAGCCGGCTGTGGCCTGGACCGTGGGCGGCTCAGCAACGCTGCCCGGATCGGTGAAAGCAAAGCCGAATTGGCGGCGGCCGGTGCGGATTGCTTCGCCATCCCGGCTTGAGCCGGCATCCTCGCAAAGGGCAGTCATCCCGATACCGTGACACAGCAGCCGCGGCTAATCAACAACCCGTCGGCCGTGAATTTCAGTGCTGCGGCCGGTTGTTCAGCGAGCGCGCGACCAGCATCAAACCGAACACGATGATGGCACCGATCACCGCGACACCGACTCGCACCGGCAGGGCGTCGGCCGATGACACCAGCCCGGCGGCCTTAGCGTCGGCGAGGCGGCGCGCTTCGGGAGTTTCCTTGGGGGCCACCAGGCTGGGATCGGGTTCGATCAGCGAACCGATCTGGGTGCCCTGGGCGGTGCTGAACCCGTAGTCCAGCAGGTGCGCGGCCTGTTCCCAGGGGGCGATCGGCTGGCGAGTTCCGTGTAGCAGCACCGCGAACAGGCGCCGGCCGTTGTGGTTTGCCGCACCGACGAAGGTCTGGCCGGCGTCATCGGTGTAGCCGGTCTTGCCGCCCAGCGCGCCCGGGTAGTTGTACAGCAGGTGGTTGTCGTTCTCCAGCTCGTAGCCGGGATGTTCGCCATGGCCGGGGAAGTCAAAGGTGCGGGTCGCGACGATGTCGGCGAAGATCGGGTTCTGCCAGGCGTAGCGGTAGAACAGGCCGATGTCATAGGCCGAGGTGCTCATGCCGGGCCCGTCCAGGCCTGATGGGGTGGCGACGCGGGTGTCGCGGCCACCCAGCTTGGCGGCCAGCATGTTGATCTTTTCCAGCGCCGTCTGCATGCCGCCGAGTTGGATGGCCAGTGCGTGTGCGGCGTCGTTGCCCGAATGCATCAGCAGACCGTGCAGCAACTGGTTGACGGTGTACATGCCGCCGGCGTTGACGCCGACCTTGGTGCCTTCGGCCGCCGAGTCGTCGTTGGTTCCGGGCACGGCCTTGTTCTGGTTCAGCTCCTTGATGGAGACCATCGCGACCAGGACCTTGATGATGCTGGCCGGGCGGTGCCGGGCGTGCGGATCGCGGGCGGCGATGATGGCGCCGCTATCCAAATCTCCCACCAGCCAGGCTTCGGCGGAGACATCGCCGGGTACCGGCGGGGTGTCCGGCGCCGCAATGATCCCGCAGCCTCCCAGCGCGTTGCCGCCGACCGGCGCCGAGGGCACCGCTAGCGGCAGGGGAGGTTCGCCGGCCTGGGGGACCTCCGACGAGTCCACCGCGGGCGGGGTGGTGACCCGATACGGGCACTCCTGGGCTCCGCTGTTCGCTTCGGCATTGGGCTCGGCCGACGCCGACGGCAGGGCGGCGGGCATGCCGACCACAGCCGGCCCGGCCGCCATGAAAACGGCTGCGGCCAGGCACGATGCGGCGCGTAATAGGTACATCGTTGTGCAGGTTAGGCGATCGCCGCCTCGATCCGGGGGAGCCGCGCTGTTACAGGTGTGACGGAAGTTATAAATAGTTATTTGACAGTGTCAGAAAATGGTATGACACTGTCAAATAACTATGGAATCGCTACTGACTCTCTCCGAATTCGCCGCGGCGGCTGGCTTGGCCGTGCAGGCATCTGGCGCCGTGCCCGACAATCGCCAGGCCAAGCCGATACCGGCGGAACGGATGATCCGCTACTACACCGCACGCGGGTTGCTGCCCCGTCCCGGAACCCGTGGACGCGCGCTCACCTATGGCCGGACTCATCTGTTGCGGCTGGTGGCCATCAAACGGCTGCAGGGCCAGGGCCTGTCGCTCGGGGAGATCGCCGAGCGGCTGGAGGCGCTGTCACCGGCGGAGCTGGAATCGCTGGCGGCGATCCCGCCCAGCGCGATGCCGCCCGGCCTGTGCGACCTGAAGACAACCACCGAGTCCAGCCGCGCCGCCGGCCGATTCTGGCGAGAGGTCCCCGAACCCATCGCCACCCAAGCCGTCGCCGACGGGTCGGCCGAGCATCCGAGCGTCACCGATCTGCGGGCCATCCGGCTCTCCGACACCGTCACATTGCTGATCGACGGCCATGCGTACTCGTTGCCCGAGTTGGACAGTCTGCGTCGCGCGGCCGCTCCGCTGCTGGATCTGCTCACCGCCACCACCAACGGCGCCGACGGTGCCACCAACGACGCCCAGGAAAGGATTCGCCATGAGCGTTGAGTTACTGCCACTGATCACCTCCGAACCCGCAGCGCCCGCAGCTACGGGTGCACCCACCTGCGGTGAGCTCAGCGCGGCCGATGGCCGCCGGCTGCCACTACAGGCGGTGAGTGTGCAGACCGCCGTGGTCGGTATGACCGCGACGTCAACCGTGCGCCAGCGCTTCGTGAACACCGGCGACACCGCGATCGAGGCCACCTATGTGTTCCCGCTGCCGGCGCGCGCGGGTGCCACCGACTTTGTCGCCGACCTGGCGGGACGGCGCGTGGTCGGCGTCCTCGAGGAACGCGGTCAGGCGCGCGAAGACTACGAGCAGGCGCTGGCCGCCGGGCAGCGCGCGGCGATCGTGGAAGAGGACCGCCCGGATGTCTTTTCGGTGCGGGTCGGCAATCTCGGGCCGGGCGAGCAGGCCACCATCGAGATGTGCCTGACCGGCCCGCTGGCCTTCGAGGACGGCGAGGCCACCTACCGATTCCCGCTTGTGGCCGCGCCGCGCTACACCACCGGCCACCCGGTGGGCGGGGACCAGACCGGTTCCGGGGTGGCCCGCGATACCGATGCCGTACCGGACGCATCACGGGTGACGCCGCCGCTGCTCACCGACGCCGACGAGCGTCCCGATCTGCAGATCTCCCTATCGGTGGACGGTGCCGGCCTGCCCGTCTCGGACCTGCGGGCCTCGCTGCCGACCGCCGTGCTGGCGCCCGCGGCCGACGGCCTGGCCCGGCTGCGCGTCGAGTCGGGCGCGCGGGCCGACCGCGATTTCGTGCTGCGTTTCCGCCTGGACCAGGGCCAGCTGTCGTCGTCGGCGCTGCTGGTTGCGGACGCGGCCGGTGCCGATGCTGCCAATGCCGAAGAAGGCACCTGGTCGCTGACCCTGGTGCCGCCGGCCGAACCGTCCAGCGCGCCGCGCGATGTGGTGGTGGTGCTGGATCGCTCCGGATCGATGGGCGGCTGGAAGATGGTCGCCGCCCGGCGCGCGGCCGGGCGCATCGTCGACATGCTCGATGCCGGTGACCGGTTTTGTGTGCTGGCCTTCGGCGACCGGATCGAAACGCCGCCGGCGATGCCGGATGGGCTGGTGCCAGCCAGTGACCGCAACCGGTTCGCCGCGTCCTCGTGGCTGGGTTCGTTGCGCAGCCGCGGCGGCACCGTCATGGCGCACCCCCTTACCAAAGTCGTCGAGATGCTCGCCGACTCCGGCGAAGACCGGAAGGCCAGCGTGGTCTTGGTGACCGATGGCCAGATCAGCGGGGAAGACCACCTGTTGCGGTCGCTGGCGCCCGTGGTGGGGCGAACCCGGATCTACTGCGTGTGTGTCGACCGTGCCGTCAACGCCGGCTTCCTGGAGCGGCTGGCGGGATTGGGCAGCGGTCGAGCCGAGCTGGTCGAGTCCGAAGACCGCCTGGACGAGGTGATGGCCCGACTGGCTCGCACCATCGGGCGCCCGGCGCTGACCTCGATCAGGGTGCGCGCCGAAGGATTCGAGGCCATCGAGGACACCGTCACCCCAGACCGGGTTCCCGACGCCTTCGCCGGCGTGCCGTGCGTGATCTCCGGGCGCTATCGCGGGCCCGCCGCCGACGCCGCGCTGCACGTGGAAGCCGACGGGGCCACCGGTCACTACACCGCGACGGTGACCGCCAGGCCGGTGACGGATGCCCGTGCGGTACAGACGATCTGGGCTCGCTCGGTGGTCCGTGATCTGGAGGACGCCTACGCCTGCGGTCGCGGCACCGACGAGCTGGAACAGCGGCTGGTCGCGCACTCCATCCGGTTCGGGGTGTTGTCGCGGTTCACCGCGTTCGTGGCCATCGACCCCGAACGGACCGAGGCCGGGCCGATCGCCGAGGTCATGCAGCCCGTCGAGCTGCCGTCTGGGTGGGCGCCGGTCACTGGCGGCTTCGTCGGGGCGGCCGCCGCCGTTGCCCGCGGCGGTGCCGCCGGACCGCCGATGGTCTTGCCGGCCGCCGCCCCGATGCCCACCGCGGAGTCTGCTCCGGTGCCCTCGCTGCGGGATCTGCTGCGGCGGGTGGAGATGGGCATCGGTAGCGACGGCGCCGAACTCGACCCGGAACTCGACGACGTTTGGTCGGCGTTGACCGTCCATCGCGACCGGGCAACCGATCCGGTGTTGGCTTCGGCGCTCACGGTGCTCTGTGATGCCCTCAACCGCTACCTGTGCACCGCCACGAAGGAAAACGCCGAGCAGGTGAAGACCGCCCTCGAGGCGGTCACGCAGGTTGTCGATGCGCGCCATCCCAAGCATCGGGGCCGGCTGGTGAGCAAGCTGCGGTTCTGGGAGTAGATGCGGCAGTGGCGGGGTTGCTAGCCCAGCCCGGCGTTTCCATTGGCGCCCAGCAGGGTGCCGCCGGTGCCGCCGGTGCCGGGGTCGCCGGTGGGTGTGCCGTCGGTGTCGGTGCCGGCGTTACCGCCGTTGCCTCCGTCACCGATCAGGCCTGCGTCGCCGCCGTCGCCGCCCTCACCACCGGTGCCTGTGCCGCCGCCGGCATTGGCTTGGCCGCCCTGGCCGCCGGCTCCGCCGACGCCCAACAGTTCTCCACCGCTGCCGCCGGCCCCGCCATCCCCCCGCTGCCGTTGCGGGAGATTCCGCCGGTGCCCCCGGCACCGCCGTTGCCTAGCCAGCCGGCGTCACCACCATGTCCACCGGCACCGGCGGGGCCGCTGACGCTAAACGCGCCAGCGCCGCCGGCCCCGCCGCTGGACCACAGCAGCCCGGCGTGACCCCCCTGGCCCCCGTCCCCGCTCGCGGCGACGGCGAACCCGCCGGGCCCGCCGATCCCGCCGCTACCGAACAAGAATCCGGCATTCCCGCCGGCCCCGCCCGTCCCGCCGGTGGATGTGACGTCGAAAGCACCAGATCCACCGGTGCCACCGGCTCCGCCGGCCCCACCGAGCAATCCGGCGTCCCCGCCGGCGCCGCCAATCCCCCCGCCAGCGACAACGGCAGGTGTGGAAGGACTTACGCCGAGTCCGCCGGCGCCACCGTGGCCTCCACCGGCGCCGACCAGCCCGGACAACAGCCCGCCTGCCCCGCCGTTCCCGCCGGCCCCCCGAACCCGGGATTGCCCAAGCCTGCCCCGCCGGCGCCGCGGTTCCCGCCGGCCCCGAACAGCCCGCCGTTGCCCGCGTCCCCGCCGTTGCCGCCCGTAGCTCCGTTGAAGGTGTTGGTGCCGCCGGTGCCGCCGTCTCCGAATAGCCAGCCGCCGGCTCCGCCATTACCGGTGGGGATCGCGCAGCGGCCCCGCCGGTGCCGCCGGTGCCCCATAGTCCGGCGGCGCCGCCCGAGCCGCCGGCCCCGTCCGAGCCTGCCACGGCGGCGCCGCCCGCTCCGCCGTCGCCGAGCAGCCAGCCGCCGGGGGTGCCGTCGGCGCCGCTGCCGGCGGGTGCGGGGGTGCCGTTGCCGATTAGTGGCCGTCCGGTCAGGTCCTGGATGGGGGAGTTGATCGCCACCAGCGCCTGCTGCTGGGCGACATGGATGGGTGAGGTGCTGGTGGTGGCGTTGTATCCGTCCAGCCCCAATAGCAGCCCGCCGATGCCTCCGGCGCCGTTAGTGCCGGTGGTGGGGCCGGTTCCTCCGATGCCGCCGTTGCCGCCATTGCCGACCACCACGGCATTGCCACAGGTGCCACCGGCACCTCCGTCAGTGGGGCCGTACCCGCCCGCGCCGCCGGCACCGTCATTGCCGAGCAGTGTCCCGCCGGTGTCGCCGCCACCACCGTCACCGCCACTCCCGATGTTGGCGGCTCCCCCGGTACCCCCGGCGCCGCCGTTGCCCAGCCAGCCCGCACCACCCCCCGCACCACCCTCGCCCCCGGTGTCGCCGAAGCCGCCGGTACCGCCGGCGCCTCCGTTGGAGAACAACAGTCCCGCATCCCCACCGGACCCACCCGCACCACCGGCACCGCCGTACCCGCCGGTGCCGCCGGTGCCGCCGCTGCCGAATGCCCACCCGCCATCACCACCGGCGCCTCCCGCGCCCCCGGCGCCACCGCCGAAGGTGTCCCCACCGTCGCCGCCGGCGCCCCCCGGCCCGCCGAGCAACCCGGCATGGCCGCCGACTCCACCAGCGCCACCATCAAACGCTCCGTACCCACCGGTACCGCCATGGCCGCCACCGGCACCGACGACACCGGACAGCACCCCGCCGGCCCCGCCGGTTCCTCCCACCCCGCCAGTCCCGCCGTTGGAAAATCCGCCAGCGCCGCCGGCTCCGCCACCGCCCAACAGTCCGCCGGCGCCACCGGCTCCGCCGGACCCGCCATCCCCGGCGCCCGAGAACCCGCCGGCTCCGCCGGTGCCCATCAGCCAGCCTCCGGCCCCACCGGCACCCCCGTTTCCGCCGTCCCCGTTGACGGTTCGGCGCCGGCTCCGCCAGCGCCGCCGGTACCCCATAGCCCGGCCGCCCCGCCGTTGCCTCCGGCCATGCCGGTGCTCCCGAGCCGCCGGCTCCGCCGGTGCCCATCAGCCAGCCTCCGGTCCCACCGGCACCCCCGTTTCCGCCGTCCCCGTTGACGGTTCGGCGCCGGCTCCGCCAGCGCCGCCGGTACCCCATAGCCCGGCCGCCCCGCCGTTGCCTCCGGCCATGCCGGGTGCTCCCGAGCCGCCGGCTCCGCCGGTGCCCATCAGCCAGCCTCCGGTCCCACCGGCACCCCCGTTTCCGCCGTCCCCGTTGACGGTTCGGCGCCGGCTCCGCCAGCGCCGCCGGTACCCCATAGCCCGGCCGCCCCGCCGTTGCCTCCGGCCATGCCGGGTGCTCCCGAGCCGCCGGCTCCGCCGGTGCCCATCAGCCAGCCTCCGGCTCCACCGGCACCCCCGTTTCCGCCGTCCCCGTTGACGGTTCGGCGCCGGCTCCGCCAGCGCCGCCGGTACCCCATAGCCCGGCCGCCCCGCCGTTGCCTCCGGCCATGCCGGGTGCTCCCGAGCCGCCGGCTCCGCCGCCACCGAGCAGCCAGCCGCCCGCGGCGCCATTAGCCCCGGTGCCCGGGGCGCCGTTGGCGCCGTTGCCGATCAATGGGCGTCCGGTCAACGACAACACGGGTGCGTTGATCGCCGCGAGCAGATCCCCAGACACCACCTGGGCTGGATTGGCCAACACCGCCGCCGCGGCGGCCTCGGCGCTGGAATAAGAGCCCGCCCCGGCGGCCAGGGCCTGGGCGAATCGCTGCCCAAGCGACTGAGCCTGCGCGCTGGCGGCCTGGTAGGCCTGCGCGTGGGTGGAAAACACCGCCGCGATCGCTTGGGATACCTCATCTTGGGCCGCGGCCAGGACCTGCACGGTCGGGGCGGCCGCGGCCGCGGTGGCCTCACCCAGCGCCGAGCCGATCCCGGCCACCTCGCTGGCGGCCGAGCCCACCACTTCAGGTACTGCGATCACAAACGACATTCCCGAAACCTCCGACAGGGTCAGCGCCACCGAGCAAACGGCCGGTCACCGGTGACATCTTCGTTAATTAGCACCCTAGAGCGGACCGGGCCGCCGATCGTGCCTATCGCCAAAGTCATTGTCTTGATCCTTTTTTCATCTGGACCACGGTGCAGACTTCGTCCTCGGCGAGGCGGCTCGCGCCTACCGCAATGTCCCTCCGCGGGGCAGCAGGTTCCGGCTATTGCGCGGCTGGCAAACAGGACGAAGCTCAGTGCTGGCCTCGACTCGGCGTTGAAACCCGCGCCGAGTCGCCCGGCGGTTGCGGTGCCCAGTGCCGGGGTTCTGGGAGCGTTACGCTCGGGTGATGGCTGTGCTTGGGGCGCAGGCGGCGTCGACATTCGAGTCGCTGCGACCGCATCTCATGTCGGTCGCCTATCGGCTGACTGGAACCGTCGCCGACGCCGAGGACATCGTGCAGGAAGCCTGGTTGCGCTGGGACGCGGCACCGGGCCGCGACGACGTGGCCGACCTGCGTGCTTGGCTGACCACCGTGGTCAGCCGGCTTGGCCTGGACAAGTTGCGTTCGGCGGCCCGCCGGCGCGAGACCTACACCGGGCATTGGCTGCCCGAACCGGTGGTCACCGGGCTCGGGGACGCGGGGGCGCTGATCCGCTGTCGGCGGTGGTCGCCGCCGAGGATGCCCGCTTTGCGGTCATGGTGGTGTTGGAGCGGCTCAGCCCGGATCAGCGGGTCGCGTTCGTGTTGCACGACGGGTTCGCCATGCCGTTCGCCGAGGTGGCCGGGGTGATCGGGGCCAGTGAGGCCGCCGCGCGCCAACTGGCATCGCGGGCGCGCAAGGCCGTGGCAGCGGCGCCCCCGCCTCGGCCCGACCCCACCCACAACGAGGTGGTTGGTCGGCTCATGGCGGCCATGGCTTCCGGTGACCTGCATTCGGTGGTGTCGCTGCTGCATCCGGACGTGACCTTCACCGGTGACGCAAATGGCCGCGCCCCCACCGCGGCTCGGGTGATCTGCGGCGCGGACAAGGTGGCCCGGTTCATGCTCGGCCTGGCTCGGCGCTACGGCCCAGCGTTCTACACGGTGTATCAGTTGGCCTTGGTCAACGGCGAATTGGGCTCCTACACACTGGGCACGGCCGGCGACGGTGGACATTGGGCGATCTTGCCGCGCATCACCGCGATGACGGTGCGCGACGGAAAGGTATGCGCCCTTTGGGATATCGCCAACCCGGACAAGTTCAGCGGTTCACCCCTGCGCGACCTCGTCGGCTAGGTCCTGTCTGCTAATTGCGGACGCGGTGGTAGGTGATGATGGCGGCCAGGGTGACACCGCCGAGGTAGGTCAGGGCGTATTTGTCGTAGCAGGTGGCGACCGCGCGCCAGTGTTTGAGCCCGTTGAAGCTTCGCTCGACGGTGTTGCGGTGCTTGTAGATTCGGCCTGAGAACCCCGGAGGCCGTCCTCTGTTGCGGCCTTTGGCTTTGCGGCGGGTGATCTGGTCGCTGCGCTCGGGGATGGTATGGGCGATCTTGAGCCGGCGCAGCTGTGCCCGCGTCGAGTCATGGGAGTACGCCTTGTCCGCCAGCAGGCGAAACGGGGCGTATGAGTTGCTGCACCGGGCGGCCAGCAATGGCCAAAGCATCGGATTATCACCGGCTTGACCGGCCGACAGTGCCAGGGTGACCGGACTGCACAGCTGGTCGGTCAAGGCGTGGATCTTGGTAGTCAGCCCGCCGCGGGAACGCCCAATGGCGTGGTCATCGGGCTCATCGAGATATTTCTTGTAATTCGACAGATCCCCTGTGCGGCGCCCGGGCGCGCTCCGGCTGCGTGTTGGTGGGCGCGCACACTGGTCGAATCGACCGACAACAGTGCGCCCAGGTCGGCGTCCTCGGCGTCGAGGTCAGAGGCGATCGCCGCGAAGATCCGCGCGTAGATGCCATCGACCGACCAGCGTAGATGCCTCTCGGCCACCGATTGCCAGGGACCGAAGTGCTCGGGCAGGTCACACCACGGAGATCCCGTACGGTAACGCCAGATAATGCCCTCCAGAGTACGTCGATGATCGTTCCACGGCCGGCCACGCCGCCGCCCCGCAGGCAACACCGCCACGATCAGCGACCACAAATCATCAGAAATCGCATGCGTCCGCATCACCCAAACAGCATCAGCCAAAACACCATTCACATTAAGCAGACACGCCCTAGTCGCGGCGGCGGCAGCCCCGGCGCACCGGGTGCCGCCGGCGTCTGACTGCGCTTAACTCCCGAGCTGCGGCTCGACGGTGGCCCATGGCACACGGCAGGCGCCACCGGAATTGAAGCCCTGCTCGGTGATGCCCAGCGCGGCGTTCATCCGCGCCCGCATGTTCTCCAAGCCGATCTGATAGGTCAGCTCGACCACTCCGGCGTCACCGAAGCGGCTCCGCAGCTCGGCCACCTGCTCGTCGGTGACGGTGTGCGGGTCGGTGGTTATCGCCTCGGCATAGGCGATAGCGGCGCGCTCATCGTCGCTGAACAGCGGTGACGTCGCGTACTCGTCGATGTCCTCGAGCCGGTGCACGTCCAGGCCGTCGAGGCGCTGCAGCATCGATCCGAAGTCAACACACCATGAGCAGCCGATTTGGCGCGCGGTCCAGAACACGGCCAGTTCTCGCACGCCGGCCGGCAGCGTCCGCGACGCTCGCTCGACCATGGTTTCGTGCACGGCATTGGCAACCAGCAGACGCCGGTGCTGCGCCACCACGCTGAATGGCTCGGGAACTTCGCCGAGGCGCCGTTTGGCTATCCGATAAAGGACGCCGACCAGCAGGCCGGCTAGCTTTGGGGGCAAGGGTTCGATACGGGTTTTCTGTGTCATGCCCCTCATACGAGACGGGCCGCCCGAATGTGACAGGCCGGCGCGGCGGCGCTCCAGGAATCTGCCAAGAATTCATCGAGGACTGTCCCGGAGCCTCGGGTCATGTCGTACTCGTATTTCGCGGAGCTTCCCCGGCTCGAGGACATCGAGCCCAGCGCACACACCAACGTGTTGGTCGCACACTCGCGGGTGGATCAGTCGCGCATACGAGCCGCGGTCGACACGGTCTTCGACGCTCATCCCGCCCTAGGCGCCATGTTCGAACCCCGGGTGGATACCTGGACGTCTCGGCCCGGCGGCGGCTGGGGTTGGGCGGTGGAACGCCCCGGCGCGGCGGTGGCAGAGGTGGTCGCCCGGCATCGGTCCAGCTTCGACATGTGCACCGGCCGGTTGTTCGCCGCGTCGCTACTTCCCGGGGCACCCGAGCGGTTGGTGCTCACCGCCAGCCAACTGTGCATCGACGGCCCGGGGTGGCAGTCGGTGGTCGACGAGTTGGTGCGCGAGTGTGACGGGGACGTCCTAAGGTCTGAAACGTCGAACGCATGAGGTAACCAGCGCCGTGCGTTGGTGCTTGCCGGAAAGGCTCCGAAATCCCGGGGCCAGTTGCGTCATTCGCCCGTTGGCCTCGCCATCCATAGCATTCTAGAATAGAATTCTAAAATGTACTGCGGGCGGGGCTGCTGGCGTCTACTCTACTGATTAATCAACAAAGTGACTGGATAGCTCCGGTGAGTAGCTAACACTTCCTGGAGGTACCGAATGGGGTATGTGGTTGCCGCGCCGGAAATTTTGTCCGTCGCCGCGTCTGATCTGGCAAACATCGGGTCGACGCTTCAGGCGGCCAACGCGGCCGCGACAACCCCGACCGTTTCGGTGCTGTCGGCGGCCGCCGACGAGGTATCGGAAGCCATTGCGGAGCTGTTTGGTACCTACGCCCGCGACTATCAGCCCATCAGCGCACAGGCGGCTGGGTTTCACGCCGAGTTTGTTCAGGCCGTGAACGCGGCCGCCGAGTGGTATTCGGCCACCGAGGTCGCCAACGCGTCGCCACTGCAGACCCTGCTGGGAGCGGTCAACGCGCAAACCGAGGCCATGATCGGGCGCCCATTGATCGGCAATGGTGCCGACGGGACAGCGGCCAGCCCGAACGGCCAGGCCGGCGGGCTGCTCTATGGCAACGGTGGCAACGGCTACAGCCAAACCGAGGGTGGGCTAGCCGGTGGTATGGGTGGTGGCGCGGGACTGATCGGCAACGGCGGTGCCGGCGGCGCCGGTGGCGCGAGTGCGGCCGGCCCGGGCGGCGCGGGCGGTGCCGGCGGCTCCGGCGGGTGGCTCTACGGCTCCGGAGGGTCCGGCGGGTGGGGCGGGAACAGCGCCACCGGTATTGGCGGAAACGCCGGGGCCGGTGGAAACGCCGGACTGTTCGGCAACGGCGGATTGGGCGGAAACGGCGGGAACTGGCTCAGCGGAGCGGCCGGTGCAGGTGGTGCTGGCGGTAACGGTGGCTGGCTGATCGGCAATGGTGGTGCCGGCGGCGCCAACGGGGGCGACGGGGGCAACGCGGCAGGACTGTACGGCAGTGGCGGCCAGGGTGGGGATTCCGATGTCGCTGGAGTCGCTGGGGGGCGCGGTGGCAACGGTGGTTGGTTGATCGGCCAGGGCGGTGCCGGCGGTGTTGGTGGTGTTGACGGACACGGTGGCGGCGGGGGCAACGGCGGGTTGATGCTTGGCCTCGGTGGTGCGGTGGGTGGGCGGTGACGGCGGTGGTGGGGTGCGGTGGTGGGGGGGGACGGGGGTGCTGGCGGGGCCGGGGTAGCGGGGCGGGGTGGGGCGGTGGGTGGTGGCCGGAGTGGTCTCAGCGGGGGTGACGGCGGTGTCGGCGCTGCCGGGGGCAGCGGGGGCAATGGGGGTAGCGGGGGTAACGGCGGATGGCTGCTCGGCGTGGGCGGTGCCGGTGGCGTCGGTGGCCTCGGCGGTGCCGGCGGCGCAGGTGCGGCCGGTGGAGTCGGTGGTGGCGGTGACAGCTTGTACGGGACAGCGGGCGACGGCGGCAACGGCGGCCGGGGCGGCAACGCTTATCTTGGCCACGACGCCGGAAACGGTGGAAACGGCGGGAAGGGCGGGGCCAGCAACGTCCACTCGGGCGATGGCGGCAGGGGCGGTGACGGCGGTACCGGCTTACCGGGACCCCCGCCCCCATTCGGGAGTGGAGACTTCCTGCCCGGTAACGGTGGTGACGCTGGTGCTCTGGGGGTCTTTCCGGGTGCGCAAGGCGACTACGGCGGCGCTGCCAATGGCGTCAATGGCGGCGCCGGCGGTGCCGGTGGCTTCGGCATCTCGCTATCCTGAGACGGACCGCCTCAGCGGGAGAACAGCAGCGCCCGCTTGACTTCCTGGATCGCCTTGGTCACCTCGATGCCGCGTGGGCAGGCCTCGGTACAGTTGAACGTGGTACGGCAGCGCCAGACGCCGTCGACCTCGTTGAGGATGTCGAGTCGCTCGGGGGCCGCTTCGTCACGGCTGTCGAAGATGAAGCGGTGCGCGTTGACGATCGCCGCCGGGCCGAAGTAGCTGCCCTCGTTCCAGAACACCGGGCAGCTGGTGGTGCAGCACGCGCACAAGATGCACTTGGTGGTGTCGTCGTAGCGGGCGCGGTCGGTGGGGCTCTGAATGCGCTCCCGGGTGGGCGGGTTGCCGCTGGTGATCAGATAGGGCTTCACCGCGCGATAGGCGTCGAAGAACGGCTCCATGTCCACCACCAGGTCTTTTTCCACCGGCAGCCCACGGATCGGTTCGACGGTGAGGGTGAGCTGTTTGCCCGGTTTCTTGGGCAGCAGGTCACGCATCAACACCTTGCAGGCCAGCCGGTTCACGCCGTTGATCCGCATGGCGTCGGAGCCACACACTCCGTGCGCGCAGGAACGTCGGAAGGTCAGCGTCCCGTCCAGGTAGCCCTTGATATAGATGAGCAGGTTCAACAGCCGGTCACTGGGCAGGCACGGCACCCGGAAGCTCTGCCAGCCGCCGGTCGATGCGAAGGCCTCGGGGTCATCCGGGTTGAACCGCGCGATCTTCACCGTCACCATCACCGCACCGTCCGGAACCGGCGGCAACGGTGGGGCCAGCGAGTCGGTGACGTCGTCGGAGGAGGCCCTCTCAGTGTCCAAAGACATCAGTACTTCCGTTCCTTGGGTTCGTAGCGGGTCTGCACGACGGGTTTGAAGTCCAGCCGGATGTCGCTGAGCAGGTCGGTGCCTTCTTTGTAGGCCATGGTGTGGCGCATGTAGTTGACGTCATCGCGGTTGGGGTAGTCCTCGCGGGCGTGCCCGCCGCGGGACTCCTTGCGGTTCAATGCGCCGACCACGGTGACTTCGGCCAGCTCCAGCAAAAAGCCCAGTTCGATGGCTTCCAGTAGATCGCTGTTGAACCGCTTCCCCTTGTCGTGCACGGTGATGCGGGAATACCGCTCCTTGAGCGCGTGGATGTCGGTTAGTGCCTGTTTGAGGGTTTCCTCGGTGCGGAACACCGCGGCATTGTTGTCCATGGTCTGCTGCAGGGCACCGCGGATGTCGGCGACGCGCTCGTTGCCGTGCTCGGACAGGATGTCGGCTACCCAGCCGACCACCATCGAGGCCGGCTCGGCCGGCATGTCCACAAAGTCGTGCCCGCGCGCGTAGCCAGCCGCGGCGATACCGGCCCGGCGGCCGAACACATTGATGTCCAGCAGCGAGTTGGTGCCCAGCCGGTTGGCGCCGTGCACCGAGACGCAGGCGCACTCACCCGCGGCGAACAGGCCGGGAACGACGTGAGTGTTGTCCCGCAGTACCTGTCCGGTGACGGTGGTGGGGATGCCGCCCATCACGTAGTGGCAGGTCGGATAGACCGGGACCAGCTCGTGCACCGGGTCCACCCCCAGATAGGTGCGGGCGAACTCGGTGATGTCGGGCAGCTTGGCCTCCAGCACGTCCTCGCCCAGGTGGCGGACGTCGATGTAGACGTAGTCCTTGTGCGGACCGGCGCCGCGGCCCTCCAGCACTTCCAGCACCATCGAGCGGGCGACGATGTCGCGGGGCGCCAGGTCGACGATGGTGGGGGCGTAGCGCTCCATGAAGCGCTCGCCTTCGCCGTTGAGCAGCCGGCCGCCCTCGCCTCGTACCGCCTCGGAGATCAGGATGCCCAGGCCGGCCAGGCCGGTCGGGTGGAACTGATGGAACTCCATGTCCTCCAACGGGAGTCCCTTGCGGAAGACGATGCCGATGCCATCACCGGTCAGCGTGTGCGCGTTGGAGGTGGTCTTGTACATCCGGCCCGAACCGCCGGTCGCCAGGACGATGGCCTTGGCGTGGAAGATGTGAATGTCGCCGGTCGCCAGCTCGTAGGCGATGACTCCGGTGGCGACCGGACCGCTCGGGGTCTCGGTGAGCGCGAGATCGAGCGCATAGAACTCGTTGAAGAACTCCACGTCGTGCTTGACGCAGTTTTGGTACAGCGTCTGCAGGATCATGTGCCCGGTGCGGTCGGCGGCGTAGCAGGCCCGGCGCACCGGAGCCTTACCGTGGTCGCGCGTGTGCCCGCCGAAGCGGCGCTGGTCGATGCGGCCCTCGGGAGTGCGGTTGAACGGCATCCCCATCTTTTCCAGGTCGAGCACCGCGTCGATGGCCTCTTTGCACATGATCTCGACGGCGTCCTGGTCGGCGAGGTAGTCGCCGCCCTTGACGGTGTCGAACGTGTGCCATTCCCAGTTGTCGTCTTCGACGTTGGCCAGCGCGGCGCACATGCCGCCCTGGGCCGCGCCGGTGTGACTGCGGGTCGGATACAGCTTGGTCAGCACCGCGGTGCGGACCCGCGGACCCGCTTCTACCGCCGCACGCATGCCGGCACCGCCCGCGCCGACGATCACCACGTCGTATCGGTGTTGCTGGATCAAGGCTTGCCTTTCCGGACTTTCTGGACTTTCAGGAGATGTTCGCGTCGAACGTCAACAGCACGTAGCTGCCTAGGGCCAGCGTGAACACGATCGACACCACCAGCAGCGAATTCAGCCAGAATCGGGTGGAATCCTTGCGGCTGTAGTCGTCGATGATGACTCGTAGCCCGTTGCCGCCGTGCAACTGAGCCAGCCACAGCAGCAGCAGGTCCCAGGTCTGCCAGAACGGGGACGACCAGCGCTGCGCCACGTAGTTGAAGTCGATTCGGTAGACCCCGTTTTCCCACATCAGCCCGATGAACAAGTGCCCCAGCGCCAGGAACACCAGCACCACGCCGGAGAATCGCATGAACAGCCAGGCGTATTTCTCGAAGTTGGGCATGCCGGCGCGGCGGCGCGGCGAACGTGGATTGTCCAGGCTGGCGGGCCGGTCGTGGCTGCGCTGCAACACCGGAGCGTGCTCGCCCCGGCCGAGCTGGTGGTCTGGGGCGCTCATAGGAAGTGCTCCGCCATGTGAATGCCCAGCACCACCGCCGATGGCACCAGGATCAGCAGCCAGGCCACGCCGACGACCGCCAACATCAGCCGCTGATGGCGCGGCCCCTCTGACCAGAAGTCGATCAAGATGATCCGGATCCCGTTCAGTGCGTGGTAGGAGACCGCGACCACCAGCCCGAATTCCATCAGGCCGACGATCGGTGTCTTGTAAGTGTCGATTACCGAGTTGTAAGCCTGTGGGCTCACCCGCACCAGGGCGGTGTCCAGAACGTGGACAAACAAGAAAAAGAAAATGGCGGCGCCGGTGATGCGGTGCAGCACCCACGACCACATGGCGGGATCGCCCCGGTACAGGGTGCGTGGCGGTCGCCTTTTACGGGAAGATCCCGGCGCCTTTTTCGCGGCGGCCGGATCCACGCTTGTCGCCGTTGTGCTCACCTTTTGCTGACCCCTTCCAAGCCCTTCAAGCACCCCTAAAAGCCCCTCAAAACCACGGTCGAACAGCTCTTGTCGGGCAATCGAGCTTATCTTGACCGCGATGCGCGCGATACCGCACTCGGCGATCCAGATCATGTTTCGGCTATCGGGAGTTAGGGTGACTTACCTGAAACAGGCCATCGTCGAGCGGGGTTGGGAATGCCCGATATTGATTGGAAACAATTGCGCGACAAAGCAACCCAGGTTGCGGCCGGGGCTTATGCACCCTATTCGCGGTTCCCGGTCGGTGCCGCCGCGCTGGTCGACGACGGCAGGGTCGTTACCGGGTGCAATGTGGAAAATGTCTCATACGGGCTTGCCCTGTGCGCGGAATGCGGTGTGGTGTGCGCCCTGCATGCCACGGGTGGGGGTCGGCTGGTCGCGCTGGCGTGTGTCGACGGCCGCGGCGCACCGCTGATGCCGTGCGGCCGGTGTCGCCAGCTGTTGTTCGAGCACGGCGGCCCGGAGCTGCTCGTCGACCATCTCGCCGGGCCTCGCCGGCTCGGCGATCTGCTGCCCGAACCTTTCCACGCCGACCTTACCGGGGAACCAACTTGACCGACTTCGAGTTCGATGCACCGACGGTGATCCGCATCAAACGTGACGGCGGTCGGCTGTCCGATGCCGCTATCGACTGGGTGATCGACGCCTACACCGAGGGCCGGGTCGCGCCCGAACAGATGTCGGCGCTGCTGATGGCGATTGTCTTGCAGGGCATGGACCGAGGTGAGACCGCCCGGTGGACATCGGCGATGCTGGCGTCGGGCCCGCGGTTGGACTTCTCCCATCTGCGCGCGGGCGGTGCGCCGTTGGTGACCGTGGACAAGCACTCCACCGGCGGGGTGGGGGACAAGATCACGCTGCCGCTGGTGCCTGTCGTCGTCGCCTGTGGGGGCACTGTCCCGCAGGCGACGGGTCGTGGGCTTGGCCACACCGGCGGCACCCTGGACAAGCTGGAATCCATCAGTGGATTCACCGCGACGCTGTCCAACCAGCGCGTGCGTGAACAGCTTTGCGATGTCGGCGCCGCGATCTTCGCCGCTGGCGAGCTGGCGCCCGCCGATGCCAAGCTGTACGCGCTGCGCGACATCACCGGCACCGTGGAATCGCTGCCGTTGATTGCCAGCTCGATCATGAGCAAGAAGCTGGCCGAGGGGGCGGGCGCGCTGGTGCTGGACGTGAAGGTCGGCTCGGGAGCGTTTCTGAAATCCGAAACCCAATCACGTGAGTTGGCACACACCATGGTCGAGCTGGGCGCGGCACACGGCGTGCCCACCCGAGCGCTGCTGACCGACATGAACTGTCCGTTGGGCTCGACCGTCGGCAATGCGCTCGAGGTGGCCGAGGCGCTGGAGGTGCTCGACGGCGGTGGGCCGCCCGACGTGGTGGAACTGACGGTGCGGTTGGCAGCCGAGATGCTCGACCTGGTCGGGATCGATGGCCGCGACCCGGCCGAGACGCTGCGCGACGGCTCCGCGATGGACCGGTTTCGCCGGCTGATCGCGGCCCAGGGGGGAGAGTTGGCCAAACCGTTGCCGATTGGTGCGCATTCGGAAACCGTCCGGGCCGGCCGCGGCGGCACAATGGGCGACATCCATGCGATGGCGGTGGGGTTGGCGGCATGGCGGCTCGGCGCGGGCAGGTCCCGCCCCGGCGCACGGGTCCAGCACGGCGCTGGCATTCGGATCCATCGGCGACCGGGGGAGCCGGTGGCGGCCGGTGAGCCCTTGTTCACGCTCTATACCGACACCCCCGAGCGGTTCGGCGCCGCGGTAGCCGAGCTGGCCGCCGGCTTCAGCGTCGCTGACAGCGAGCCGGCCACTCGGCCTCTCATCATTGATCGGATCAGCCGATGACAGACATGCCGACGCTGGACGCAATCCGGCAGGCGCCCAAGGCCCTGCTGCATGACCACCTCGACGGCGGGTTACGTCCGGAAACCGTGCTCGACATAGCCGGCCAGGTCGGGTACGTCGGCTTGCCCTCCACCGATGCCGGGGAGCTGGCGAGTTGGTTTCGCACCCAGTCGCACAGCGGCTCGCTGGAGCGCTACCTGGAGCCGTTCTCGCACACCGTCGCGGTGATGCAGACGCCCGAAGCGCTGTATCGGGTCGCCTACGAGTGTGTGGAAGATCTGGCCGCCGACGCGGTGGTCTATGCCGAGATTCGTTTTGCGCCAGAACTACACATCAATCAGGGATTGACCTTCGACGAGATCGTCGACGCGGTGTTGGCGGGCTTTGCCGCCGGCGAACGGGCCTGCGCCGGTGCCGGGTGTCCCATCAAGGTGCGCCTGCTGGTCACCGCGATGCGACACGCGGCCATGTCGCGCGAGATTGCCGAGCTGGCGATCCGGTTCCGCGACAAAGGGGTAGTGGGCTTCGACATCGCCGGCGCGGAAGCCGGCTACCCGCCGTCGAGGCACTTGGACGCATTCGAGTACATGAGGGACAACAACGCGCGCTTCACGATTCATGCTGGTGAGGCGTTCGGTCTGCCGTCCATCCACGAGGCGATCGCGTTTTGCGGAGCGGACCGGTTGGGTCATGGGGTGCGGATCGTCGACGACATCGAGGTGGGTCCCGACGGCGATGTGAAGTTGGGCCGGCTGGCCGCAATCCTGCGGGACAAGCGGATTCCGTTGGAGCTGTGCCCCAGCTCCAACGTCCAGACCGGAGCGGTGGCCAGCATCGCCGAGCACCCCTTTGATCTGTTGGCTCGCAGCCGATTCCGGGTCACCGTCAACACCGATAACCGGTTGATGAGCGACACGTCGATGAGCCAGGAGATGTACCGCCTGGTGGAGACGTTCGGCTACGGGTGGAGCGATATCCAACGCTTCACGATCAATGCCATGAAGTCGGCGTTCATTGCTTTTGACGAGCGCCTGGAGATCATCGACGAGGTGATCAAGCCGCGGTTCGCGGTGCTGATCGGCTAGCCGCGCGGCTAGCTGTCGTGACCTGGGAGGTTGTTAACGGCGTGCCTGCTTGAAAGTGGGAGGACCTCCTGACGGAGTGGATGTGTCTGGCATTCACCCGTAGGAGGTCCTTGTGTCTCACGCTAACGCCCGTACCAATGTGTTCGCTCGTCAGTTGATCGTTGAGCGCGTCGCCGCCGGGTGGCCGGCCGCGCATGTGGCTGAGCAACTGGGGATTTCGCGGGCAACGGTGTACAAGTGGCTGCGCCGGTATGCCGAGGGCGGTGATGCCGCGCTGGCCGACCGCTCGTCGCGGCCGATCCGGATGCCCAACCGTACGAGCCATCGGGTCGAACAGAAGGTACTCGCCGCCCGCCAACGCCGTAAGCGCGGCGCTGTTGTGCTCGCCGCCGAACTCGAACTGAATCCCTCGACAGTCGGACGGATCCTGGCACGCCACCAGGTGCCACATCTGAGTGCAATCGACCCGATCACCGGCGAGGTGGTGCGCTCATCGCGGCGCAGCCCCAACCGCTACGAATACCCCACCCCGGGAGCCGGGGTTCATGTCGACGTCAAGAAGCTTGGCGCCATTCCCCCAGGCGGTGGATGGCGCCTGCACGGCCGCGACGCCGCAGTCTCAGTTGCCCACCGGCACAAGAAGACCAAGATCGGCTACGACTACGTGCACACCGCCATCGATGACTACACTCGGCTGGCCTACAGCGAAGTGCTCCCCGACGAGAAGGACCCGACGTGCGCTGGGTTTCTTCACCGGGCACTGGCCTGGTTCGCCGCCCACAGTGTGCGTGTGCGTCGGCTACTGACCGACAACGCGTTGGTCTACCGACACGGCACCGACTGGGGCTGGGTTTGTTCGGCCTGGCAGCTTAAACGCCGATTCAGTAAGCCCGGCTGTCCCTGGACCAACGGCAAAGCAGAACGTTTCAACCGGACCTTGATCAACGAATGGGCCTACGCCCGCCCCTGGACCAACAACACCCTACGTAGCCGCGGCCTTGACCAATTCCTTCGCCGCTACAACACTCGACGAGGCCACTCCGCCCTCGGCGGACGACCACCAATCAGCCGACTCGCTGTCTGACAACAACGTGTCAGGTCACAACACCTAGCCGTCCCCGAGCTTCTTGTAGAAGCCGCCCACGATGGGTGCCACGATGGCCCGGGGAGCGTACTGACTGGCCACCGACATGGCTTTCGAGGTCAGGCCGGGAACGACGCGCATCTTGTTGCGGGCCAAGGCGTCCATTGAAACCTGGGCGGTGTGTTCGGTGGAGATCCACAAGAAATCGGGTACCAGCCGTTCGACCAGCGAGGCTTCACTGGCGTCGGGCAGGTCGGTGCGTACCGGCCCCGGGGCCAGCAAGGTGACGTGCACTCCGGAGCCGCGCAGCTCACCGCGCAGCGATTCGCTGAAGGTGTTTGCGAAGGCTTTGGTGGCGGCATAGGTCGCGTTGTAGGGGATCGGCGAGTTGCCGGCCGCCGAACCGGAAATCAAGATCCCGCCGGCCCTGCGCTCGATCATGCCCGGCAGCACCGCCAAGGTGAGGTCGTGCACGGCGACGGCATTGAGCTGCACCTGCGCCTTTTCGCCCGCCGGGTCCAGCGATGCGACCGGACCGAACGTCGCGGTGCCGGCGTTGGCGCACAGGATCGAGATGGGTCGCGCGGCGAGTTCGTCGGTCAGCTTGGTGCGTTCCTGTGGGTCGGCGAGATCTGCCGGCCGGACTTCGACGGTGACGCGGTACTTGTCGGTCAGCCGGGCGGCGAGCTCGTTCAGCAGCGATTCGCGGCGCGCGGTGACGATCAGGTTGTGCCCCCGCGCGGCCAACTCAGTGGCCAGCGCTTCGCCGATGTTTTGCGAAGCTCCGGTAACAACGGCACGTGCGTCGGGACTGGGCGCAGGTATCGGCATGAGCCAATCGTAGACAGTGGCCTTTTCACAACGACCACAAGCGCAGCGGAGCCGACGCAGCAGGTCGCGGCCAATCGCGAGATAGAGTGCCGGGCATGACCAACCCGGCCACCGGAACGTTTGTGCGATCCCGGGTGGTGGCATGGGCGCTGTGGGACTGCGGGTCGACCGGTTTGAACGCGATCGTGACGACCTTTGTGTTTTCCGTCTACCTGACCAGCATGGTGGGAGAGGGGATGCCCGGAGGCAGTGACCCGGCCAGTTGGCTGGGTCGAGCCGCGGCCGCCGCTGCCCTGACCATCGCGTTGCTGGCTCCGCTGGTCGGCGTATGGGTGGAATCCCCGCACCGCCGCCGGGTGGCCCTGGGCGTACTGACCAGCGTCACGGTGGCGCTGACCTGCGCGATGTTTTTGATCCATGACAGTCCCGGATACCTGTGGGCCGGGTTGGCATTGCTGGCCGCGACCGCGGCATGCAGTGACCTGGCGAGCGTTCCGTACAACTCGATGCTGCGTCAGCTCTCCACGCCGACGACCGCCAGCCGGATCTCGGGTTTCGGCTGGGCATCGGGATACGTCGGCAGCGTTGTGTTGCTGATATTGATCTATCTGGGCTTCGTGGCGGGCAGCGGCGCCCACCGCGGCTTGCTGCAGTTGCCGGCGCATGACGGCTTCAACATCCGGGTCGCGATGCTGCTCGCGGCGGCTTGGTTAGCCGTGCTGGCCTCGCCGCTGTTGCTGGTAGCCGACCGACTCCCCGATGTCGGCACGGTGCCGCAGCCGGCGACGAGAATGCTCAGTGCCTACCGAAAGCTGTGGGCCGACATCAGTTCGGAATGGCGACGCGACCGCAATCTGGTCTACTTTCTGATCGCCAGCGCGATCTTCCGGGACGGCCTGGCGGCGATGTTCGCCTTCGGGGCGGTACTGGGCGTCAACGTCTACGGGCTGACTCAAGCCGATGTACTGCTGTTTGGTGTGGCCGCAAGCGTGGTGGCCGCGGTCGGGGCGGTGGTCGGTGGGTTTGTTGACCATCGGGTCGGATCCAAGCCGGTCATCGTCGCATCCCTGGCCTCGATCTTGATCAGTGCGATCGTTCTGATGGTGCTGTCGGGAGCGACGGCTTTTTGGGTGTGCGGGCTGCTGCTGTGTCTGTTCATCGGACCGTCGCAGTCGTCGGCGCGCGCTCTGTTGCTGCGCATGGCACCGCACGGCAAGGAGGGGGTGGCCTTCGGCTTGTACACGATGACAGGCCGCGCCGTGGCGTTCCTCGGGCCGTGGCTGTTTTCAATCTTTGTCGACATCTTCAGCGCGGTCCGAGCCGGACTGGGCGGCATCTGTCTGGTGCTGGCGGTGGGACTGGTGGGAATGCTGGTGGTGCGTGTTCCGCGGCACGGCGGTGTCGTCGTGACCGAGACGACCTAGCCCGAGGCGTCGCAGATGGTCAAGCCGACCCCGGTGCGCTGGCGGACCTGAACACCGCTCACCGTCACCGAGCAGGTCACGTTGTGGCCGATGTTGACGATGGTGACGCTCGCCGGATGGTTCGCCGACCGCGACAGGCTCACCTCTTTGCTCCAGGGCAGCGCGACATTGAATTCGGTCTGTATGACGTCCCCGGTGTCCATGTAGGTGACGCTGATCGCGCGGCCTTCGCCGGTGACGGTGTACACGACGGTCTGCATCGCACCGGCGGTAGGCGTCGTGGTCGGTGTCGCCGAACCGCTGGTCGTTGTGGGCGCCGGGCTGCTGCTGGGCGTGGGTGAGGTTCGCGTCGTGGGAGGCGCGATTGTCGAGCTTGGCCCAGCGATCGGTGGCAGCGGCTCGAGGGCGGTCTGGTTCTTGACTGAGATGTTCGCGATCACCAGCGCGATGACCAAACCGATCACCAGGACCACCGCCGCGCCGGCCGCGATCCACAGCCAGCGCGGTGTCTTCGGGCCTTCCGGCGGTGGCGGTCCGTCGCGCAGCACCTCGCCCGGCTGACCCGGGTTCTGTTGCCAATACTGTGGCGGCAATTGCTGAGTGGGGTTGGCCTCGTCGTAAGGACCCGGAGCCCACTGCGGAACGTGACCGCCGTATGTCGGCGCATAGGGCGCTTGGTCGGCGTAGGCCGGATCGGCGGGCGGCGTGTTTACCGGACCCTGCGGCCAGCCTGGCCCGGGCCCCGGTTGCGGGGGACCATACCGCAGGGGTCGACGCGGATCGTTCATCCCCACCTCATGGATTGAAGGGTACCCAAGATTTACGTGGCCGTGATGCCAGACCGGTTTTGTACCCGGTTGCCCCGGGCCGCCCCGCTCGCCATGTCCGCGAGCGAGCGCTGCGGCATTGCCTCCCTAGCTCACCACGACTCCGCCAAGAGCTTAGGTGCCGATGCCGAGCGCGCGCTCAGCGCGGCCCGTGATGTGAAGGCGATTGTGGCTGCGCGGCGCGGCCGGCGTTAGGCTCCCACGTCGACCGTTAGCGCGGCGACGGTCATCGCCCGCATCACGGCGCGGGAATGGGGTGCACACGCCGACTTGGTATCGGCTGACTTCATGCTGTGTGGCGTGGAATTGAGCAAGCCGAACGCGGCGTGCGCCATCAGCCGGGCGTCGGCTTCGGCCAGGCCGGGATCCAGTTGGCGCAGCACGCCCACCCAGATCTCCACGTACTGCCGCTGGGCTTTGCGCACCTGGCGTTCGGCCGCCGCGGGCAGGTGCCCGAGGTCGCGGTCCTGGATCCGGATGAGGTCCGGTTCGCCCAAGGCGAAGTCGAGATGGAAATCGATCAAACCGTCCAGAGCGGCGGCAGCGTCATTGCTGTTGGTGGTCAGCTGACGGGCACCGGCGAGCAGCCGGGAGCTGATTCCGACTAGCAACTCGACCAGTAGTGACTCTTTGTTGGGGAAGTGCCGGTAGATCGCAGGACCGCTGATACCGGCCGCGGCGCCGATGTCTTCGAGTCGTACGGCCAGAAAGCCGCGCTCGGCGAACAGTCGCTCGGCCGCCGATAACAGCTGCAAACGCCGATCGGACTTTTGCTGGCTGCGACGATTCGGGGTCGCGGTCTGCTCGTCCGGGGCGGACGCTGCCATGACGGCCTCCGTCCAACTCGTCCTGGACACTTCGGTTAATCGTCACTAACGTAACACGAGTTAGTCGATATTAACTCCGCGTGATGCAAATAGACGGAGGGGCCGTGGCAACCACCGCTGCCGCAGACCAAAATCAGCTCTCCTATGACCGTGGTCCCATCGTGCCCGCCCTACTCGAGATGACCATCGGCGCAAATCTCGCCGCTACCGCGTCCCAGTGTGAAAGCCGCGACGCCCTCGTCGATGTCCGTTCGGGCCGTCGGTGGAGCTACGCCCAGCTTCTAACCGACGTGCGCCAATTGGCGACGGGCTTGGTGAGGGCGGGGATCGGCCGTGGCGATCGGGTCGGGATCTGGGCGCCAAACCGCTGGGAGTGGGTGCTGGTCCAATACGCGACCGCGGAAATTGGAGCAATCCTGGTCACGATCAATCCTGCCTACCAGGCGCGCGAGTTGGAGTATGCATTGCGCCAATCCGGCGTCGCGATGGTGATCGCCGCTTCGGGTTTCAAGGGGTCGGACTACGCGGCGATCCTCGCGGAGGTAGCGCCGGGGTGTCCCGAACTGCACGATGTCGTGTTCTTAGACGGCGATGGCTGGGCGAAGCTGGCCGGATCCGGTGCCGATTTGGTTGCGCTGCAGGAGATTGCCACCACACTCAGCGCCGACGATCCCATCAACATCCAGTACACCTCTGGCACAACGGGCTTTCCCAAAGGTGTCACGCTGAGCCATCAAAATATCCTCAACAACGGCTATTTGGTGGGTGAACTGCTCGAATACACCGCCGAGGATCGCATCTGTATCCCGGTGCCGTTCTATCACTGCTTTGGCATGGTGATGGGCAATCTGGCGGCTACCAGCCACGGCGCCTGCATGGTGATTCCGGCACCTGGGTTCGACCCGGCTGCGACTTTGCGGGCCGTGCAGGCCGAACGGTGCACCAGCCTGTACGGCGTCCCGACGATGTTCATCGCCGAGCTCGGACTGGCGGACTTCGCGACTTATGACCTGAGCAGCCTGCGTACCGGCATCATGTCGGGCTCGACCTGCCCGGTCGAGGTGATGCGCAAAGTTATCGACCAGATGCACATGGCCGGGATCTCCATCTGTTACGGCATGACCGAGACATCGCCGGTGGCGACCCAGACTCGCAGCAACGATTCCCTTGAGCGACGCGTCGCGACGGTGGGGCGGGTGGGCCCGCACCTGGAGATCAAGGTGGTCGACCCGGCGACCGGTCGGATCGTGCCCCGCGGCACCGCCGGTGAGTTCTGTACTCGGGGCTACTCGGTGATGTCTGGGTACTGGAAGGCTCCGGAGCGGACCGCGGAGGTGATCGACCCCGAGGGCTGGATGCACACCGGCGATCTGGCGCTGATGGACGAATGCGGATACGTGCAGATCACGGGCCGGATCAAGGACATCGTGGTGCGAGGCGGGGAGAACATTTCGCCGCGTGAGATCGAGGAATTCCTCCACTCCCATCCCGATATCGTCGACGCCCACGTTGTCGGGGTGCCCGACGAGCGGATGGGCGAGGAGCTGATGGCGGTGGTCAAGCTGCGTGCCGGGGCGCCAGAGTTGACCACCGACCTGTTGCGCGAATACTGCGCCGGCCAAATCGCCAAATTCAAGATCCCGCGATATTTGCGGCTCGTCGACGAGTTCCCGATGACTGTGACCGGCAAGGTTCGCAAAGTTGAAATGCGCCAACAGGCGATCGAGTACCTCCGTGGGCAGCACTGAGCGTGCGGGTACGCGCTCTCTTTACGTGCTGGGCGGGGCAGTGGTATTGTCAAGCTTCGGTTAATCAAGATTAACTGAAAAAATCTCAGCCCGAGCCGATAGCGAGGAGACTCTGCGGCAATGGACAAGGTAGTGGCCACCGTCGCGGAGGCGGTGGCAGACATAACCGATGGGGCGTCGCTGGCGGTCGGGGGATTCGGCCTGTGCGGCATTCCGGAAGCGTTGATCGCGGCGCTGGTGGATAGTGGTGTCACTGACCTCGAGACGGTGTCGAACAATTGCGGTGTCGACGGCGTCGGGCTGGGCGTGTTATTGCAGCACAAGAGAATTCGCCGAACAGTTTCCTCCTATGTGGGGGAGAACAAGGAGTTCGCGCGTCAGTTCCTTTCCGGCGAACTCGAGGTGGAACTGAACCCGCAGGGCACGTTGGCGGAGCGGTTGCGCGCCGGTGGTATGGGCATCCCAGGTTTCTACACACCGGCCGGTGTTGGTACCCAAATAGCCGACGGCGGCCTGCCCTGGCGCTACGACGCCTCGGGCGCGGTCGCGGTGGTGTCTCCTCCCAAGGAGACTCGCGAATTCGATGGCGTTACTTACGTTCTCGAGCGCGGGATCCGCACCGATTTCGCGCTGGTTCATGCGTGGAAGGGGGACCGGCACGGCAATCTTCTGTATCGCTACTCTGCGGCGAACTTCAACCCCGAGTGCGCTCCGGCGGGCCGGATCACGATTGCTGAGGTCGAGCATCTTGTCGAGCCCGGCGAGATCGACCCGGCAACAGTCCACACCCCGGGCGTGTTCGTGCAGCGGGTGGTGCATGTGCCCAATCCCATCAAGCGGATCGAGAAAGAGACGGTGCGGCCGTGAACCCGCTGGCGACGATGCAGAGCGAAGCGATGAGGAGGAGCGGCGCCAGATGAGCTGGAGCAGAGACGGCATGGCCGCACGGGTGGCCACCGAATTCGAGGACGGGCAGTACATCAATCTCGGTATCGGAATGCCCACGCTAATCCCCAACCACATTCCCGAGGGCGTCACCGTTGTCCTGCACTCGGAGAACGGAATCCTGGGTGTCGGACCCTATCCCATTCGCGAGGAACTCGACGCCGATCTGATCAATGCGGGCAAAGAGACGGTGACCACGCTGCCCGGTGCGGCGTTCTTCGGCTCGTCCACCTCGTTCGGAATCATCCGGGGCGGCCACTTGGACGTCGCGGTGCTTGGGGCCATGCAGGTTTCGGTCAGTGGCGATCTGGCCAACTGGATGATCCCGGGCAAGATGGTCAAAGGAATGGGCGGCGCGATGGACTTGGTGCACGGCGCGCGCAAGGTGATCGTGATGATGGAGCACACCGCCAAGGACGGCAGCCCGAAGATCTTGGAGAGATGTACGTTGCCGCTGACCGGGGTGGGTTGCGTCAACCGGATCGTGACCGAACTCGCGGTCATCGACGTTTGCCACGACGGCCTGCACCTGATCGAGACCGCACCGGATGTCTCGGTGGAGGAAGTCGTCGCGAAAACCCAACCGCCCCTTGTGCTCGATGATCTGGTCGCCCGGTGACAACCATCGCCGCGCCATCATTTGCCGACGAGCATCGCCGGCTGGTCGCCGAATTGAACACCAAGCTTGCGGCTGCGGCCCTGGGGGGCAATGAACGTGCCCGCGAACGCCATTTCGGTCGCGGCAAGCTGTTGCCGCGCGAGCGGGTGTATCGCTTGCTGGACCCGGGCAGCCCTTTTCTGGAGTTGGCCGCGCTGGCGGCGAACGGCATGTACGGCGACGAATCTCCGGGCGCGGGGATCATTACCGGGATCGGCCGGGTCTCCGGGCGGGAGTGTGTCATCGTCGCCAACGACGCGACGGTCAAGGGCGGCACCTACTACCCGATGACGGTGAAAAAGCACCTGCGTGCTCAGGAAGTCGCACTGCAGAACCTGCTGCCGTGCATCTACCTGGTCGACTCCGGCGGGGCATTCCTGCCCCACCAGGATGAGGTTTTCCCGGACCGCGAACACTTCGGACGGATCTTCTACAACCAGGCGACCATGAGCGCCAAGGGGATTCCGCAAGTGGCCGCGGTACTTGGTTCGTGCACGGCCGGCGGCGCCTACGTGCCGGCGATGAGCGACGAAGCCGTCATTGTCCGCGAGCAGGGCACGATCTTTCTGGGCGGCCCACCTTTGGTCAAGGCGGCCACCGGCGAGATCGTCACGGCCGAGGAACTCGGCGGCGGCGACCTGCACTCGCGGGTATCCGGCGTCACCGATCATCTGGCCGACGATGACGAAGACGCGCTGCGGATCGTGCGTGCGATCGCGGCCACCTTCGGCCCACGGGAACCCGCGCAATGGGAGATCGGCCCATCCGTTGAACCCAAGCACGCTCAGACCGAGCTCTATGACGTCGTGCCCCCGGATCCGCGGGTGCCCTACGACGTGCACGACGTCATCGTGCGGCTGATCGACGGCGGCGAATTCAGCGAGTTCAAAGCCAATTACGGCAAGTCGCTGGTGACGGGGTTCGCGCGCATCCACGGACATCCGGTCGGCATCATTGCCAACAATGGCGTCCTGTTCGGCGAATCTGCGGTCAAGGGAGCGCACTTCATCGAGCTGTGCGACAAACGCAAGACCCCCCTGCTGTTCCTGCAGAATATCGCGGGCTTCATGGTCGGCCGCGACTATGAAGCGGGGGGCATCGCCAAACACGGCGCAAAGATGGTCACCGCCGTGGCCTGCGCCCGGCTGCCGAAGCTGACCGTGGTGATCGGCGGATCCCATGGGGCGGGTAACTATTCGATGTGTGGGCGGGCGTACTCGCCGCGCTTCATGTGGATGTGGCCGAACGCGCGGATTTCGGTGATGGGCGGCGAGCAGGCTGCCTCGGTGCTGGCCACCGTGCGTGGCGAGCAACTTTCCGCGTCCGGCAAGCCTTGGTCGTCCGACGAGGAAGAGCAGTTCAAGGCGCCCATCCGCGAGCAGTACGAGAACCAGGGCAATCCTTATTATTCGACCGCACGCCTATGGGATGACGGCATCATCGACCCGGCCGACACGAGAACCATTGTCGGACTTGCTCTGTCGGTTTGTGCTCACGCACCCCTGGAATCGGTCTCCTACGGCGTCTTCCGGATGTGACTCATGTTTGACACCGTCTTAGTGGCCAACCGCGGCGAGATCGCGGTGCGAGTGATCCGCACCCTGCGGCGGCTGGGGATCCGCTCGGTTGCCGTGTACAGCGACGCCGACGCCCGGGCCCGGCACGTGATCGAGGCCGACACCGCGGTGCGGCTGGGTCCCGCCGCGGCGCGGGAGAGTTACCTCGACATCGGCAAGGTGATCGATGCGGCGGTACGCACCGGGGCCCAGGCGATCCACCCGGGCTACGGGTTTCTGTCCGAGAACGCCGAATTCGCCGCGGCATGTGATCGCGCCGGGGTGGTCTTCCTGGGGCCACCCGCGGGCGCGATCGAGGTGATGGGCGACAAGATCGCCGCCAAGAACGCGGTCAGCGCCTTCGACGTTCCGGTGGTGCCGGGCATCGCGCGACCCGGACTGACCGACGATGACCTGATCGCCGCAGCCGACGAGGTCGGATACCCGGTGCTGGTCAAGCCCTCGGCCGGCGGCGGTGGCAAGGGCATGCGCATGGTGGAGGAGCCGGCGCGGCTGCGTGAGGCGCTGGTCAGCGCGCGGCGGGAAGCGGCATCCGCGTTCGGTGACGACACCCTGTTTCTGGAGCGGTTCGTGTTGCGTCCCAGGCACATCGAGGTGCAGGTGCTTGCCGACACGCACGGCAACGTGGTGCACCTCGGCGAGCGCGAGTGCAGCCTGCAACGGCGCCACCAGAAAGTCATCGAGGAGGCGCCGTCGCCACTGCTGGACGCCCCAACTCGGGCGCGGATCGGAGCCGCGGCGTGTAACACCGCCCGCAGCGTCGACTACGTCGGAGCCGGCACCGTGGAATTCATCGTGTCGGGAGATCGCCCGGATGAGTTCTTCTTCATGGAGATGAACACCCGACTGCAGGTGGAACATCCGGTCACCGAGGCGGTGACCAGGCTAGACCTGGTCGAGTGGCAGCTGCGGGTGGCCGCCGGTGAAAAGCTCGGGTTTGCCCAAGACGACATCGAGCTAAATGGGCACGCGATCGAGGCACGGGTGTACGCGGAGGACCCCGCACGGGGATTCCTGCCCACCGGTGGCCGGGTGCTGCAGGTGGCCGAACCGAGCGGCACAGGTATCCGGGTGGACTCGTCGCTGCTGGCCGACACCGTGGTGGGCAGCGACTACGACCCGATGCTCTCCAAGGTGATCGCGCACGGAGCCAACCGTGAGCAGGCGTTGGAGCGGCTCGACCGGGCGCTGGCCCACACCGCGATCCTGGGTGTGCAGAACAATGTTGAGTTCCTGCGTTTTCTGCTGGCTGACGAGCGCGTGCGGGCGGGAGACCTCGACACCGCGTTGCTGGACGAACGCCTGGCCGATTTCGTGCCGTTGGCGGCACCCGATGATGTGTTCGCCGCTGCCGGCCTGTATGTCCAACATGCGCTATCGCGCCGCGCCGCCGGCAGTCTCTGGGGCGCGCCCAGTGGGTGGCGTGTCGGTGGGGTAACGGCACCGGTGCGCACCGCGATGCAGACCCCGTTGCGGACCGAGACGGTATCGGTGTTCGGTCTGCCGGAGGGGGCCCAGGTCCAGGTCGGCGATGGCGAGATACTTTCAGCGAGTGTGCAGCTCGCGACCGGCGTGATGAGCGTGACGGTGGATGGCCTGCGTCGCGACTATCGATGGGCGGAGGCGGAGCGGCACCTGTGGATCGCCGACGATCGCGGGACCTGGCACATTCGCGAGGCCGAGGAGCACAAGATGCACCGTGCGGCGGGGGAGCGCCCGGCCGAAGTCGTCAGCCCGATGCCCGGCAATGTGATCGCGGTGCAGGCCGAGTCCGGCACCGCGGTGTCCGAGGGCGACGTGGTGGTGATCATCGAGGCGATGAAGATGGAACACCCACTGGTCGCGCCGATTTCAGGCCGAGTCGAGGTGCTTGTGGCCGTCGGCGATCAGGTCAAGGTCGAGCAGGTGTTGGCGCGGTTGATCCCCGACACCGAACAAGCCCACAGCAAGGATTCAGCCGAGAGCAAGGATTGAAAGATCATGACGACAGCGATCTCCGCAGGAACATTACCCAAGGAATATCAGGATCTGCGCGACACGGTGGCCGACTTCGCGCGGTCGGTGGTTGCGCCGGTATCGGCCAAACACGATGAGGAACATAGCTTTCCCTACGAAGTCGTGGCCAAGATGGGTGAGATGGGGTTGTTCGGCCTGCCGTTCCCCGAAGAATACGGGGGAATGGGCGGGGACTACTTCGCGCTAGCCCTGGCGCTCGAGGAGCTCGGCAAGGTTGACCAATCGGTGGCGATCACCCTGGAAGCGGGTGTGGGTCTGGGCGCCATCCCGATCTACCGATTCGGCAACGAGGAACAGAAGAGCAAGTGGTTGCCGGATCTGCTGGCCGGCCGTGCGCTGGCCGGTTTCGGGCTCACCGAGCCTGGCGCGGGCTCGGACGCCGGCAGCACCCGCACCACCGCACGCCTCGACGGCGGCGAATGGATCGTCAACGGCAGCAAGCAGTTCATCACCAACTCGGGCACCGAAATCACCTCATTGGTCACCATCACCGCCGTCACGGGGAACATCGCCGACGGCAAGAAGGAGATATCGACGATCATCGTGCCCAGCGGCACGCCGGGATTCATCGTGGAACCGGTCTACAACAAGGTCGGCTGGAACGCGTCGGACACCCACCCGCTGAGCTTCGATGACGCGCGCGTGCCGGAAGAGAATCTGCTCGGAATCCGCGGCAAGGGCTACGCGAATTTCCTATCCATCCTCGACGAGGGCCGAATCGCGATCGCTGCCTTGGCGACAGGTGTCGCTCAGGGCTGTGTCGACGAAAGCGTCAAGTATGCCAAGGAACGTCAGTCCTTCGGCCAGCCGATCGGTTCCTATCAGGCGATCAGCTTCAAGATCGCGCGCATGGAAGCTCGGGCGCACGTGGCCCGCACCGCGTACTACGAGGCTGCCGCAAAGATGTTGGCGGGCAAGCCCTTCAAGAAGGAGGCGGCGATCGCCAAGATGATCTCCTCGGAGGCGGCGATGGACAACGCCCGCGATGCGACGCAGGTCCACGGCGGCTACGGCTTCATGAACGAGTACCCGGTGGCCCGTCACTATCGCGACAGCAAGATCCTCGAGATTGGCGAGGGCACCACCGAGGTGCAGCTGATGCTCATCGCCCGTTCACTTGGCCTGTCGTGAGCGAGCAGGCGCTCGCCGGCAAGTCGGTTGTGCAGCGCGGCTTGTGGTTTGAAGAGTTCGAGATCGGTACGACATATCTGCACCGGCCCGGCCGTACGGTCACCGAGGCGGACAACGTCTTGTTCACCACGCTGACGATGAACACCCAGTCGCTGCATCTGGACGCGGCCTGGGCCGCCGAGCAGCCGGGTTTCCGGGGTGAGCGGCTGGTGAACTCGATGTTCACTCTGTCAACGCTGGTGGGGTTGTCGGTCGCCCAGCTGACGCTGGGCACCATTGTGGCCAATCTCGGCTTCTCCGAGGTGTCTTTCCCCAACCCGGTCTTTCACGGCGACACCCTGTACGCCGAGACGGTCTGCGCCGGCAAGCGTGAATCGAAAAGCCGGCCCGGAGAAGGCATCGTCACCCTCGAACACACTGGCCGCAACCAGCACGGCGATGTCGTCGCTCGCGCGGTGCTGACCACACTCGTGCAGAAACGGCCCAGTGAGGAGGCGAAATGACGCTGCGTGCCGCTGGTCCGGCTTGGTTGTTCTGCCCGGCAGACCGCCCGGAACGCTTCGCAAAGGCAGCGGCCGCCGCCGACGTGGTGATCCTCGATCTCGAGGACGGTGTGGCCGAAGCACAGAAGCCTGCCGCGCGCCAGGCGCTGCTGGACACCCCGCTGGATCCGGATCGAACCATCGTGCGCATCAACGCGGGCGACACCGATGAACAAGCCCACGATTTGGAAGCCTTGGCGGGTACCGCCTATACGACGGTGATGCTGCCCAAGGCGGAGTCGGCCGCACAGTTGGCGCTACTTGCACCTCGCGACGTCATTGCGCTGGTGGAGACCGCGCGCGGTGCGCTTTTCGCCGCGGAAATCGCCGCCGCCGACAACACCGTCGGCATGATGTGGGGCGCCGAGGATCTGATCGCAACCCTGGGTGGCAGCTCCAGCCGACGCGGCGATGGCTCCTACCGCGATGTGGCTCGCCACGTGCGCTCGACGACTCTGCTCGCGGCGTCAGCATTTGGTCGGCTGGCGCTGGACGCGGTGCATCTGGACATCGGCGATATCGACGGTCTGCAAGCCGAGGCGATCGATGCGGCAACGGTGGGTTTCGACGTGACGGTGTGCATCCACCCCAGCCAGGTCGAGGTGGTGCGCAAGGCGTATCGCCCCGACGAAGAGAAGCTGGCCTGGGCGCGGCGTGTGCTCGTCGCAGCACGCACCGAGCGGGGTGTGTTCGCGTTCGAAGGGCAGATGGTCGACTCCCCGGTGCTCAGGCACGCGGAAATGCTGCTGCGGCGGGCCGGGGAATCCGTCCCCGCGTGACGGTTGCTGATTTCACCCCAGTCGTGCTCGACGGTGCGGCGGTCCGCCCAGTGATACTCGGCGATCGCCGCTAGGGCGACACGGCTGCGCGATTTCGCAATCGCCGCGGCGTCTTCGTGTTTGAGGGCATAGTGGATGGCGCGTCGGTGTCGCGGCGAGCAGAGCCTATCGGGGCTCTGGCGATGTGCTCTGGGCTCGCGGCGGTTCCCGCTCGGGTTTTGCTGTGGGTGCCGCGCCGCTGGCGCTGGCGAAGGATGCAACGCCGTTGGTCGGTGTTCGGCGATCGGCAGGACAGCATCGTCTGACGGAGTGACCTTGGCTTCGAGCTGAGGAGGCGGCATGGCAGATCGACCTCGGATCCCGATGACTGTCGGCCTGGAGCCGGTTCAGCTGGTCAACGCCGATGGCGAGCCCACCGACGAACACCGCTACAGCCGCGATCTTCCCGAAGAGACGTTGTGCTGGCTCTACGAGATGATGGTGGTCACCCGGGAGCTCGACGCCGAGTTCATCAATCTGAAGCGGCAGGGGGAATTGGCGCTGTTTGCGTCCTGCCGCGGTCAAGAGGCCGCGCAGGTCGGCGCGACAGCGTGTCTGCGCAAGACGGACTGGTTGTTCCCGCAGTATCGTGAATTGGGCGCGTATCTGGTGCGCGGCATGCCGCCGGGGCACGTCGGAGCGGCGTGGCGCGTAACCTGGCATGGTGGGCTGGAGTTCACCAAGAAATGCTGTGCCCCGATCTCGGTTCCGATAGGTACCCAGGCCCTGCACGCCGTCGGCGCGGCAATGGCCGCACAGCGCTTGGGCGAGGACTCGGTGACGGTCGCGTTTTTGGGCGACGGCGCCACCAGTGAGGGAGACGTGCACGAGGCGCTGAATTTCGCGGCCGTGTTCGACGCCGGGTGCGTGTTCTACGTGCAGAACAACCAATGGGCGATCTCAGTTCCGGTGTCCAAGCAGACGGCCGCACCCTCGATTGCGCACAAGGCAATTGGATATGGGATGCCAGGCATTCGAGTGGACGGCAATGACGTGCTGGCCTGCTATGCCGTGATGGCCGAGGCCGCTGCCCGGGCCAGACGCGGCGACGGGCCAACCCTGATCGAGGCGGTGACCTACCGAGTCGGCGCTCACACGACGGCCGATGATCCGGGCCGATATCGAAGCCAGGAGGAGGTGGATCACTGGCTGGCGCTGGATCCGATCTCGCGTTACCGCTCTTACTTGCAGGCCCAGGGGCTGTGGTCGCAGCGTCTGGAAGAACGGGTTGCGGCACGGTCTGGTCGGCTGCGGGCGGAACTGCGTGAAGCGGTATTCGGCGAGCCCGACTTCGACGTCGACGACGTGTTCACCACCGTATTCGCCGAGATCACCCCCGGGCTGCAAACGCAACGCCAACAGCTGCGGGTCGAACTGGACCGGATCGACTGAGGAGCCGTTCATGACACAGATCGCTGATCCGCCAGCTCGTCCCGGCCCGGCTCCGGCGGCGCCGGTGGTGGGCACCATGCAGTCATTGACCATGGTGCAAGCGCTCAACCAGGCCTTGCATGACGCGATGGCGGCTGATGATCGCGTGCTGGTCTTCGGCGAGGATGTCGGGATTGCGGGCGGTGTGTTCCGGGTGACTGAGGGGTTGGCCGAAACCTTTGGTGAGCACAGATGCTTTGACACCCCGCTAGCCGAGTCGGCCTTGAGCGGCATCGCGGTGGGGCTGGCGCTGCGCGGCTTCGTGCCGGTGCCCGAGATCCAGTTTGACGGCTTTTCTTACCCGGCCTTCGATCAAGTGGTCAGTCACCTGGCCAAGTACCGGACCCGTACCCGCGGCGAGGTCAATATGGCGGTAACCGTTCGGATCCCGTCGTTCGGCGGCATCGGCGCCGCGGAACATCATTCGGACTCCACCGAGTCCTACTGGGCGCACACGGCGGGCTTGAAGGTGGTGGTTCCCTCAACCCCCGGCGATGCCTATTGGCTGTTGCGCCACGCCATCGCCTGCCCAGATCCCGTCATGTATCTGGAGCCCAAGCGCCGGTACCAGGTTCGCGGACCCGTCGACACCAACCGGCCGGAACCTGCGATCGGTCAGGCGGTGATTCGCCGGGCCGGGGCCGACGTGACCGTCATCACCTACGGAAACCTGATCTCGACCGCATTGCCGGCCGCTGAAGACGCTGCACACCAACAGGGTTGGAGTCTAGAAGTCATCGACCTCAGGTCGCTGATCCCCTTGGACTTCGAAACCATCGCCGCCTCGATCCGCCGGACCGGACGGTGTGTGGTGCTGCACGAGGGGCCGCGCAGCCTGGGCTATGGCGCCGGGCTGGCCGCCCGGATACAGGAGGAGTTGTTTTACGAACTGGAGGCTCCGGTATTGCGCGCCTGCGGATTTGACACTCCGTATCCGCCGGCACGATTGGAGCGGCTGTGGCTGCCCGGGCCCGACCGGCTGCTGGATTGTGTCGAACGGGTGCTGGGGCAGCCATGAGCACCGGCGACCGGCTGAAGTGCTTCCAGGTGCCCGACCTTGGTGAGGGCCTCGAGGAAGTCACCGTGACGAGTTGGGTGGTCGCGGTTGGTGATGATGTCGAGCTCAATCAGGTGTTGTGTTCGGTGGAGACCGCGAAGGCCGAAGTCGAGATCCCGAGCCCCTACGCCGGTCGCATCGTTGAACTCGGTGGCGCCGAAGGCGATGTCATCAAAGTGGCTGCAGCACTTGTGCGCATCGACACGGCACCGGAGTTGCCGGCCCCGACCAACGGTGAGATCGCGGTCCCGACGCTGGCGGGCTACGGCGCCGACGCGGCCATCGACACCAGCAGGCGCTCAGGCCGGCCGCGCGCGGCCCCGCCGGTGCGCAAGCTGGCCAAGGAACTCATGGTTGATCTCGCTTCGCTGCAGCGGGGTAGCACGGTGATCACCCGGGCCGACGTACTGGCCGCTGCCCAGGGCGCCGAAGCGTCAGCGCGGGTTCGGGAAGTCCGTGGTGTGCAGGCACACATGGCGGAGAAAATGAGCCTGTCCCACCAAGAAATTCCGGCTGCGAAAGCTGGCGTCGAGGTTGACTGCACCGAACTGCTCAGGCTCAGCGAACAGTTCCGGACGGCGGTGCCGCCGGCGACGCCGTTCGCGCTGGCGCTGCGAATGTTGGTTATCGCTCTGACGAACAACGAGATTCTCAACTTGACATGGGTCGATTCGCCCGGAGGGCCGCAGGTTCATCTGCACCCGGGAGTGCATTTGGGTTTCGGTGTAGCTACCGAGCGCGGACTGTTGGTGCCGGTGATCGCCGATGCTCATCGCATGACCACGCGTGAATTGGTTTGCCGCGCGGCAGAGCTGATCACCGGTGCGCGCGAAGGCACCCTTGCACCCGGGCAGCTACGCGGTTCGACGTTCACCGTGTCGAACTACGGGGCGCTGGGCGTCGATGACGGAGTGCCGGTGATCAACCATCCCGAAGCCGCCATCCTGGGGATGGGGTCAATCAAGCCGCGGCCGGTGGTCCGCGGTGACGAGGTTGTTGTGCGGCCGACGATGTCATTGACCTGCGTGTTCGACCACCGCGTCGCCGATGGCGCCCAAGTCGCCCGGTTCATCTGTGAATTGCGCGGTCTGATCGAGGCGCCGGAGACCGCGCTGTTGGACCTGTAGGGCCAGTCCACCCCGCGGCGGCCGGTGATTTTCTTCTCACTTCTGTCCTCTGGTGCCCTGTTGATCGCACTGGCGGCGGCCGGAGCCTAATACCGGCGCGAAACCGCACGCCAACATCGTTGCGACACCCGCCCAGCCCCATGGCCTGGGCTTTTGGCTTGCCGATTCACGAGCCCGTAACGTGGGTTCCTGACAAAGCCATGTAGTGGTATCGCGCCGTCGCGGATTGCTCGTGTCCAGCATGGCTTGAGAAGCGCATTGTCGCGCTTCGCATCAGCACACAATGGCAGTCTTCGGGCAGAAAGGGCTCCAGTTTCATGGCCAAACATCTAGCGCCGCGTTTCGATGACGTACAGGCGCATTACGACCTATCCGACGATTTCTTCCGGCTTTTTCTGGACCCCACCCAGACCTACAGCTGCGCCTACTTCGAGCGCGACGACATGACGCTGGAAGAGGCGCAGATCGCCAAGATCGACCTGGCGCTGGGCAAGCTGGGTTTGGAGCCCGGCATGACACTGCTGGACGTCGGCTGCGGCTGGGGCGCCACCATGCGCCGCGCGATCGAGAAATACGACGTCAACGTCGTCGGCCTGACCCTGTCCAAGAACCAGGCCGCCCACGTGCAGAAATCGTTCGACCAGCTGGACACCGCACGCACCCGGCGGGTGCTGCTGGAGGGCTGGGAGCAGTTCGATGAGCCCGTCGACCGCATCGTCTCGATCGGCGCGTTCGAACACTTCGGTCACGACCGCTACGACGACTTCTTTACCCTGGCCCACAACATCCTGCCCAGCGACGGGGTGATGCTGCTGCACACGATCACGGGGCTGACGATGTCGCAGATGGTCGAGAACGGTCTGCCACTCACCCTGTGGCTGGCGCGCTTCCTCAAGTTCATTCAAACCGAGATCTTCCCCGGCGGCCATCCGCCCACCATCGAGATGGTGGAGGAGCAGTCGGTCAAGCCCGGTTTCACCCTGACTCGGCGCCACCCGTTGCAGCTGCATTATGCGAAAACCCTGGACCTGTGGGCGCAGGCCTTGGAAGCCCGTAAGGACGAGGCCATCAAGATTCAGTCCGACGAGGTCTATGAGCGCTATATGAGGTACCTCACCGGCTGCTCCAAGCTGTTCCAGGAGGGTTACATCGACGTCAACCAGTTCACCTTGCAGAAAGCAAGGTGAACTGGCTGGTCGTCGTGATCAGTCTGCGGGCGGGGGAGCATCCGCGGGCGGGATAGCTCCGTCGCAGCCACCGGGTGGCGGCGGGCCGGGGAGTGGTTCGTCGCCGCCGACGCAGTCGTAGTAGAACTGCGGGCCGGTCATGTAGGTCTCCATCCACTGGTGCCAGAACGACCCGTCGGGGTATTTCTCGCCGTCGCACACGGCCAATTCGCCCCAACCCCATCGACCGCGCCAGGGCAGTAGCCCTTGGTCATGTCCGGCTGGTGTGGGTCGGGCGGACCGGCGGTGGCGACCGCGGTGGAAAACATGAACGCTGCGATACCACCCAATATCGCAGCGCCAAGGCGACTGAGCTTGAGCATCATTTTGACTCCATTGGAAATAGTTAATGAATACAGCCGATTGCAAGCAATGAACAGAACTTGCGGTGAACCTCGACCTGGGGGGCAGGCTTGGGAAGCCCAAATAGACCTCAAAAGGACTTCGAATGGACGAGGCAAGGCGATGCCATCCAGATTCAGTCCGATGGGGGCCAAGAGCGCTTTGTGAGGTGCCTCACCGGCTGCTCCAAGCCGTTTCGGGAGGGCTACATCGACGTCAGCCAGTTCACCTTGCAGAAAGCAAGGTGAACTGGCTGGTCGTCGCGGTCAGTTTGCGGGTGGGGGAGCATCCGCGGGTGGAATAGCTCCGTCGCAGCCACCGGGTGGCGGCGGGCCGGGGAGTGGTTCGTCGCCGCCGACGCAGTCGTAGTAGAACTGCGGGCCGGTCATGTAGGTCCTCATCCACTGGTGCCAGAACGACCCGTCGGGGTATTTCTCGCCGTCGCACACGGCCAATTCGCCCCAACCCCATCGACCGCGCCAGGGCAGTAGCCCTTGGTCATGTCCGGCTGGTGTGGGTCGGGCGGATCAGCGGTGGCGACCGCGGTAGAAAACATCAACGCCGCGACACCACCCAATATCGCAGCGCCAAGGCGACTGAGCTTGAGCATCATTTTGACTCCGTTAGGAATGTTGAAAGAATGCAGCCCGATTCCGAGCATTGGTGAAAGCTTGCGGATGGGCCGCGGCGACCCAGCATACATAAGTGCACGACCTTTCCAACGAAAATCTTGTCCGATAGGTTCCGGTCAAAAACTAGCACCGAAACGCCGGCTTCGGGAATGTCTATAATTGCCACTTGCCGACGCGGCCGATCGGCGAAGTCGGCTTGGGTTGGCCGGGTGATCTGCGGCATCCAATTGGTGCTGACGCGTGACTTCAAAGTCGGCTGATCGTTGACGGATTCACTTCGGATGGCCCCTGCCTTCCGGTGGCTGGTCTCGCGTCGATGCTGGGTGAGGTAGCCCTCGAGTCCATATGCCGCGCCGGTCTTACTCGGCACTGGCTGGGTTGCCGACCTCCGGCGCTGCACCTCCACGAGCCGCCCCGGATGGTTACCGGTGGCCGGGCTGCCGACCAAAGATCAACGAGCGCAATCTATTTCGATCAACCCGGCTATCGTCATGGCGATTGCTGCCGGCATCACCGCGCTCCCGGCGCCGACCCGGGAAGGCGGACGCCCAGCCGGTCCGGCTCCAGATCCCCTCCGGCGCCTGATGGCGGCGCCGCCGAGGCTCTAGTGTGGATACGGACACCGTGTCGGTCAGCGCCTAAAGGAGCAGCATCGCAACAGATTTCGAATGTCGATGATCCACGATTTCCCGAACACGAGGCGAAGGCGGGCTGGGCAATAGATCTCTACCTACCGAGGCACGGCTGATGCCGGGTTTGCTGGTGGCCGGTACGACCAGCGACGCTGGTAAGAGCACCCTAACCGCCGGTCTTTGTCGTGCGTTCGCCCGACGCGGCCTCAGAGTGGCGCCCTTCAAGGCGCAGAACATGTCCAACAACTCGATGGTCTGCCAAGGCCCGGGTGGCGCGGGTGTGGAGATCGGTCGCGCGCAATGGGTGCAGGCGCTCGCGGCCAACGCGACACCTGAGGCGGCCGTGAATCCGGTCTTGCTCAAGCCGGGGAGTGACCACCGCAGCCACGTGATGTTGATGGGCAGATCCTGGGGCGAACTGGCGTCGTCCAACTGGTTCGAGGGCCGGCAGGTTCTCGCCGAGACGGCGCACCGAGCCTTCGACGACCTGGCGGCCCGCTACGACGTCGTCGTCGCCGAAGGTGCCGGCAGCCCAGCCGAAATCAACCTCCGTGCGGGCGACTACGTCAACATGGGGCTTGCCCGTCACGCGGAACTGCCGACCATCGTCGTCGGCGACATCGACCGCGGAGGGGTGTTCGCGGCATTATTCGGAACCATCGCGCTGCTGTCTGCCGAGGACCAGGCGCTGGTCGCGGGGTTTGTCGTCAACAAGTTCCGTGGCGATCTCGACTTGCTGGCACCAGGTCTGCGTGACCTCGAGCGGGTCACGGGCAGACAGGTGTTCGGCACGCTGCCGTGGCACGCTGACCTCTGGCTGGACTCAGAGGACGCCCTCGACCTGACCGGCCGGCGCGCGGCGAGCACGGGGGCCCATCGGGTGGCCGTCGTGCGACTCCCACGGATCAGCAACTTCACCGATGTCGACGCACTGGGTCTGGAACCCGACCTGGATGTCGTGTTTGCTTCCGACCCCCGAGGGCTGGGCGATGCCGACCTGATCGTGGTCCCGGGTACCCGTGCAACGATCGCCGATCTGGCGTGGCTACGAGCGAGGGGTTTGGACCGTGCGCTGATGGCGCATGTGGCGGCGGGCAAGCCGCTGCTCGGCATCTGCGGCGGGTTCCAGATGCTGGGGCGGGTGATTCGCGACCCAGACGGTGTCGAAGGGCCGGTAGCCGAGGCCGACGGTTTGGGCTTGCTCGACGTGGAGACCACGTTCGGCGCCGAGAAGGTGCTGCGCTTGCCGCGCGGGCAGGGACTCGGAGTGCCCGCTTCGGGCTATGAGATACATCACGGCAGGATTACCGCCGGTGACGCCGCTCAGCAGTTCCCCGGCGGCGCGCGTGACGGACAAGTATTCGGGACGATGTGGCACGGTTCGCTCGAAGGGGATGCCCTGCGCGAGGCCTTCCTGCGCGAGACGCTCGGGCTCACTGGGTCGGGCACTTCGTTCTCGGCGGCACGCGAGCGCCGCCTGGACCTGCTCGGCGATCTGGTCGAACGTCACCTTGACGTCGATGCACTGCTCGCCCTGGCTCGGCACGGTTGCGCGCCGGCCTTGCCCTTCCTCCCGCCCGGCGCGCCGTGATCGCACCGAGCGGTCGACGGCCCTCGACACAACTCGAACGTGCGGTAGTCATCGACCCGACCGGGCCGGACGCGCTCACCCCGCGCTCGTGGGCGCCGGCGTTGGCTTCGCCGGCAATTGGCAATCGCGTTTTTATTTTGGAGCTGAATTCTAGATCGCGTCATTAAATTCGGGCCGATCCGGGCACGCCGATATGCATTGGTTGCCGCCGTTATTAGAAAAGTCGGATTCCGCGCTATTTCATTCCCCTTGATATACGCTGAGCGGGTCCAAGTGCCGGGCGGTGGCGGTAGCACCTGTCATTTGCTGTAGGTGCGAAAGTACGGAACAAATCACTGATAATGGATTGCTGAACAATGAGGTCAAGATGACGGCAGGCAACCTGCGAATGCTGCTTAAATGGCTGCTCGGAGCGGTATTCATCAGTTTGTACGCGCTTTTGGTGACGGGTTGCGCCGAGGAGTTAACTTTGCCTCGAGGGCCGGAGATCGGCTGCTTTAATCGGCATTGTTAGCCGAGTGCTCGTTGGCTTTCCGGTGTGCTCCACGGCCACGCCTGGCCGCCGTCGGCGCCGAGTTCGCTGTGGCCACCATGATCTAGCCGGGTGTGCCGATCCCACCGGCAAGTGATCCCCCGACTCGCGCGCTAGAGCTGGCTCACCACGAAAGTCGCTGCCCGACTGGGCATCCCGGACTGCGCATACGACAGGTGTGCCGCGGAGAACATCTCATCGTGAGAAGGCAGCGCAAGGGCGCCGGGGGTGCAAATCGGATCGTTGGGCGCACACAAGTCAATCGCTTTATGGCCATACCAGGGGCTGATCTCGCTTATTGGCCCGCCAAGATATCTGTCGGTCGGATTCCCGAAGACGGCGACCGCGGCGACGTGATCAGCCACCTCGCCGATAGCGTTTGGGGGATGAAGCCGGCAACGGGGGCTCGGGCGATGGTGATCAGGTCTATCACCATCGCGCCTTGGGAATATCCGCCGAGCACCAGCTTGGTATTGGGGCAGCTGGCCGCCATGGACTCAACGTGAGTGCTGGCATCGGTGGCGCCCGCGGATGCGGACGGGGGCCAATCTTCGGTGGCGGGGTAGTTCACGGCATACACCCCCAGGGACCGGCCGCCAAGCTGGGAGCGGAGGGAATCGATGAATGCCTGTCCGACCCCACCGACGCCGGGTGGCTCGGCGGTCCCGCGGGCGAACGTCACTTCGGCATCGGGGCAGGCGGCGGCCGACGCGGAGGCGATGATCAGGGGGGCACTCAGCAGGGCCGCGCAGATTGTCGCGAGCCCGACACCCAGCAAACGAGTGAATTGGCGTGAGTTCACGTTTTGATGCTGGCACATCGCGGCCGAAACGGAGCACCCAAATTGTGCGACGCTCATCCGCGAAACGCTGCGGAAACCAGGTCTGGCCACCGATCGCGCTCACGCGTCCGGTGTTGCACGGAGACGCCAGGAGGCGCAGCTGGCGGCCGGGAGTCCGTTGCCCCGCCCAATCGCCGGCCGCGAGGGCACTGGCCCGAAGCCACCGTCAGGCATCGACCGAAGGTAAAACGTCGAGCATCAGCCGACGTCACACACCTTGGTTGGTGCCCCCGGCACGACTCGAACGTGCGACCTAGGGATTAGAAGGCCCTTGCTCTATCCACCTGAGCTACGGAGGCAATGCGCAGGTCAGTCTATCCAAGCCGGATTCAAGATCAGATTGGGTGACGCGACGCGCCCCAAAATTCTTCGCCTGGGCCAGAAATCGGTTATTGTGTGAGCCTCGACACACGTACAACACCGGCTAGTAATCGGCCGTTTACCGCAACGACGCGTGTGCCTGACGTCGAGGGGTGGGCTCTGTTATGTGCATGGCCAGTGTGACTTCGCGGTGCTCGCGGGCTGGTGCCGAAGCGTTGCGCGAAGGAGCGCAGCTTGCGGCCGACGCGCGCGACGCTGTTCGTTCCGGAGCTCTGTTGCTTCGGGGTTCTCCGTTTGCCCTCGGCTGGGTAGCCGGTTGGGTGTCCGCGGAATTTCCGCCGCACGTGCTGACCGGGCACGCGTTGTCCCGTGTCTCTCCGCCAGCCATCGGCCGGTACGGCACCGCGTGGGCGGCCCAGCGGGCCGATCTGACCCTCACCGCGGCACTCGAGGAGTCCTTCGGATCGGAATTCCGTGACCTGGTGTCACACCCCTCCGGTGATGGCTCGGCGTGTGCGACGCGCGGCGGCCTGCTGCCGTCGGGACCCCGCCGCCGCTACGCGGCGCAGACCTCCGACATCTCCTACGGGCCGGGTGGTCGTGAACATCTGCTCGATGTCTGGCGCCGCCCCGACTTGGCGCCGGGAGGCCGGGCCCCGGTGCTGATCCAGGTGCCTGGGGGAGCGTGGAGCGTCAACGGGAAGCGTCCGCAGGCCTACACGCTGATGAGCCGAATGGTGGAGCTGGGCTGGATTTGCGTCTCCATCAACTACAGCAAGAGTCCGCGCTGCAAGTTCCCCGCACACGTGGTGGACGTCAAGAGGGCGATCGCTTGGGTCCGGGAGAACATCGCCGCCTACGGCGGCAACCCCGATTTCATCGCCCTGACCGGCGGCTCAGCCGGTGCGCACCTGGCCTCCCTGGCGGCGCTGACTCCGTGCGACCCGGCTTTTCAGCCTGGCTTCGAACACGCCGACACGACGGTTCAGGCGGTCGCGCCCTATTACGGCGTCTACGACTTCACCGACTTCGACAACATGCATGAATTGATGCTGCCGTTCCTGGAGCACTTCGTGATGAAGAGCCGCTACGCCGACGACCCGGAGCCGTTCACCGCTGCTTCCCCGATTTCTTACGTGCACCGGGAGGCGCCGCCCTTCTTCGTGCTGCACGGAGAGCGCGATGAGCTTGTCCCAAGCGGGCAGGCGCGGGCGTTCTGCGCAGCGTTGCGGGGCGCCGGAGCCGACACCGTGGCCTATGCCGAGCTCGCCAACGCACATCACGCGTTCGACATCACCCCAACGGTCCGCTCCCGGCTGGCCGCCAGTGCGGTCTCCGACTTCCTGGGGGTCGTCTACGGGCGCTGGACCAGCTCGATACTGGGTTCGTTGGCGTTCTCAGCGAATTCGGCCAGCTGAATCGGCAGGCGCCGGCCAGAACGCGAGAACCGCCGAGTTACCGACTCGATTGCCAGCCACGTCGTCTTGCGGGCTTGTCCGCGGCGCGTGCCGTGCTGAGCGGATCCTCACTTTCACCGCCGCGTCAACCGGACTAGCGTTGTGTTGGCACTTTGGTTGGCGGGGACTGAGCAGGAGGCTTGATTGGCGGTGACGAGGATGGCGCGTCGAGTTGGCCGAGTGGGTCGTGATCATGGCTGAGGCGGTTGGGTTGTCCGATGAGCTGGGGCCCGTCGATTATTTGATGCATCGGGGCGAGGCGAATCCGCGGACGCGTTCGGGGATCACGGCCCTGGAGCTTCTCGATACCACGCCGGACTGGGAGCGGTTCCGGACCCTGTTTGAGAATGCCTCGCGACGCGTGTTGCGGCTACGGCAGAAGGTGGTTGTTCCCACGCTGCCGACCGCGGCGCCGCGCTGGGTGGTGGATCCGGACTTCAACCTGGACTTCCATGTGCGCCGGGTGCGTGTGTCTGAGCCCGGCACGCTACGCGACGTCTTCGATTTGGCCGAGGTGATCCTGCAATCGCCACTGGATATCTCGCGCCCGCTATGGACGGCCACCCTGGTCGAGGGTTTGGCCGACGGCAAGGCCGCGACTCTGCTGCATGTCAGCCATGCGGTCACCGACGGCGTCGGTGGCGTGGAGATGTTCGCCCAGATCTATGACCTGGAACGGGATCCGGCGCCCAGACCCACACCGCCGCTACCGATTCCCCAGGACTTGTCACCCAATGACTTGATGCGCGAGGGCATCGGCCACCTGCCCATCGCCCTCGTTGGCGGCGTGGCGGGAGCGATAGCCGGGGCGGTCTCGGTGGCCGGACGCGCGGTGCTGGATCCGGCCGCCACCGTCTCGGGGATTGTCGGCTATGAGTTGTCGAGCGTGCGGGTGATGAACCGCGCGGCTGAGCCCTCACCGCTGTTGCGCCGGCGTAGCCTGACCACGCGCACCGAGGCGATCGACATTCGGCTCTCCGAGCTGCACAAGGCCGCAAAGGTTGGTGGCGGCTCGATCAACGACGCATATCTTGCGGGCCTGTGTGGCGCGCTGCGGCGCTACCACGAGGCCCTCGGGATGCCGATCAGCACGCTGCCCATGGCGGTCCCAGTCAATCTGCGGGCCGATGCGGATGGCGCCGGCGGCAACCGGTTCACCGGCGTCAACCTGGCAGCGCCAGTGGGCACCGCCGATCCGGTGGCGCGGATGAAAAAGATCCGAGCCCAGATGACGCAGCGCCGCGACGAGCCCGCGATGAACGTCGTCGGGTCCATGGCGCCGGTGCTCAGTGTCCTGCCCACGGCGGTATTAGAGGGGATCAGCGGTTCGGTGATCGGCTCGGATGTGCAGGCCAGCAACGTGCCGGTCTACCCCGGGGACACCTTCGTCGCTGGAGCAAAGATATTGCGGCAGTACGGGATTGGCCCCTTGCCGGGAGTGGCGATGATGGTGGTGCTGATTTCCCGGGGCGGATGGGCCACCATCACCGTGCGCTACGACCGGGCCTCGGTCCGACATGACGAGTTGTTCGCCCGCTGCCTGGTCGAGGGCTTCGACGAGATCCTGGCGCTCGCCGGCGATCCCGCACCGCGCTCGATTCCTGCCTCTTTCACCACTGTTTCCGGATCGGAGTCTCGATCGGTGTCCAATTCATGAGCGCCGCCGAAGAACGAGGGCGCGAGCAGGACAAGGCGGCGGGGGACCTGCGGTTACCCGGCTCGGTCGCCGAGATCATGGCCAGCCCCGCGGGGCCAAAGGTTGGTGCGTTTTTCGACCTCGACGGCACGCTGGTGGCCGGTTTCACGGCCGTCATCCTCACCCAGGAGCGGCTGCGGCGCCGCGACATAGGGGTGGGGGAGCTGCTCAGCATGGTTCAGGCGGGCCTGAACCACACGTTGGGACGAATCGAGTTCGAACAGCTCATCAACACGGCCTCCTCGGCGTTGCGCGGACGCCAGCTCGTTGACTTGGAGGAGATCGGCGAGCGGCTGTTTGCCCAGCGCATCGAGTCGCGGATCTATCCGGAGATGCGCGAGCTGGTCCGGGCGCACGTGGCGCGCGGTCATACCGTCGTGCTCAGCTCGTCGGCCCTGACCATTCAGGTCAATCCGGTGGCCCGCTTCCTGGGCATCGTGAACATGCTCACCAACAAGTTCGAGACCAATGAGGACGGGCTGCTCACCGGTGGCGTGGTGAAGCCGATCCTGTGGGGTCCCGGCAAAGCCGCCGCCGTGCAGCGTTTTGCGGCTGAGCACGACATTGACCTCAAAGACAGCTACTTCTACGCCGACGGCGACGAAGACGTCGCACTGATGTACCTGGTCGGTAATCCGCGGCCGACCAACCCGGAAGGCAAGATGTCCGCCGTGGCCAATCGCCGTGGTTGGCCCATCCTGAAGTTCAACAGCCGCGGGGGGGTGGGCCTGCGCCGGCAGATACGAACGCTTGCCGGTTTCAGCACCATGTTCCCGGTTGCGGCCGGGGCAGTGGGAATCGGCCTGCTGACGGGTAATCGCCGACGTGGCGTGAATTTCTTTACCTCGAACTTCTCCCAGCTGTTGCTTGCGACCAGCGGTGTGCACCTCAATGTCGTCGGCAAGGAGAATCTGACCGCGCAGCGTCCAGCCGTCTTCATCTTCAATCACCGCAACCAGGTCGACCCGGTGATTGCTGGTGCCCTGGTACGGGACAACTGGGTTGGAGTGGGCAAAAAGGAGCTGCAGAACGACCCGATTATGGGCACGTTGGGCAAGGTCCTCGACGGTGTGTTCATTGACCGCGATGACCCGGCCTCAGCGGTCGAGACGCTGCATACCGTGGAGGAACGCGCGAAGAACGGGCTATCCATCGTGATCGCCCCCGAAGGCACCCGGTTGGACACCACCGAGGTTGGTCCCTTCAAGAAAGGGCCGTTCCGCATCGCTATGGCGGCCGGTATCCCGATCGTGCCGATTGTGATCCGCAATGCGGAGATCGTCGCCTCCCGCAACTCCACCACGATCAATCCGGGAACCGTCGACATAGCAGTGTTTCCGCCGATCCCGGTCGATGACTGGACGCTGGACACCCTTCCGGACCGCATCGCCGAGGTGCGTCAGCTCTATCTGGACACACTCAAGGACTGGCCGGTCGACGAACTGCCCGAGGTCAATCTCTACGCCGAGGAAAAGGCGGCCAAGAAAGCCAAGGCGCAGCTTGCCAAGGCGTCCGCGAAGGAGACACCGGCCAAGAAGGCACCCGCGAAGAAGGCTGCCGCCAAGAAGGAGACACCGGCCAAGAAGGCACCCGCCAAGAAGGCGCCTGCGAAGAAGGTGCCCAAGAGCGCGGCTGCAAAGGCTGCGACGCCCGCCACCGACACCGAGCTGCCCGCACCCAAGCCGGTGGGCGAGGCGTCGAACCCGACCGAGATCGCACTCGAACCCGTTGCCCATGATGGCGACGCGCAACAACTCGGTGCAGGCCGAAGCGACGCGGCCGAGTCATCGAGCTCTAGGCCCAAAGGACGGCCGTGACCAAACCGGTCGCTGATACCAGCGCAGTCCTTACCTCTGAAGACACGCTGGTGCTGGCCTCGATGGGTTCGCCGGTCGAAATGCAGCTGATCATGGATTGGCTGGGCGAGCAGCGGGCCCGCACGCCAGGGGCAAAGTTCGACTTCCTGAAGCTGCCGCCGCCAAATGCCCCGACGGCCGCGCTGACCGCGCTGGTTGAGCAACTCGAGTCCGGTTCCGAAGCCGGCGCAGATCGGTCTATCGTGCCGGTCCAGGTGTTCTGGCAGCCGCCGGCGGATCGCAGCCGGTTGGCAAAGGTTGCCGGCCTTCTTCCGGGCCGCGATCCATACCATCCCAACCCCCGCCAGCAGCGCCGCATCCTGCGTTCGGACCCGCAGCGTGCCAGGGTGATGGCAGGGGAGTCGGCCACGGTGTCGGAGCTGCGCAAGCAGTGGCGTGACAACACCGTTGGCGAGGACCAACACGACTTCGCCCATTTCGTTGCCCGCCGGGCGATCCTGGCGCTGGCCCGCGCCGAGTACCGGATCCTTGGGCCGCAATACAAATCGCCGCGGCTGGTGAAGCCAGAGATGTTGGCGTCCGCACGATTTCGTGCCGGCCTGGAAAGGATCCCCGGCGCCACTGTCGAGGAAGCCGGCAAGATGCTCGACGAACTCGCCACCGGCTGGAGTCAGGCATCGGTCGATGTTTTTTCCGTCCTGGGCAGGCTGATCAGCCGCGGATTCGATCCCGAATTCGACTACGACGAATATCAGGTCGCGGCCATGCGCACCGCGCTGGAAGCCCATCCAGCGGTCTTGCTGTTCTCCCACCGGTCCTACATCGACGGGGCGGTGGTACCGGTGGCGATGCAGGACAACCGGCTGCCGCCGGTGCACATGTTCGGCGGCGTCAACCTGTCGTTCGGCGTGATGGGGCCGCTCATGCGGCGCGCGGGGATGATCTTCATCCGGCGCAACATCGCCGGCGACCCGCTGTACAAGTACGTGCTCAAGGAATACGTCGGCTATGTCGTCGAGAAGCGGTTCAACCTGAGTTGGTCCATCGAAGGCACCCGCTCGCGCACCGGAAAGATGTTGCCACCCAAGCTCGGCCTGATGAGCTATGTCGCCGATGCCTACCTCGACGGGCGCAGTGACGACATCCTGCTGCAAGGGGTTTCGATCTGTTTCGACCAGCTGCACGAGATCGCTGAATACGCCGCCTACGCGCGCGGCGCCGAAAAGACACCCGAGGGCTTCAGCTGGCTCTACAACTTCATCAAGGCACAGGGCGAGCGCAACTACGGAAAGATCTATGTGCGCTTCCCGGAAGCGGTCTCCATGCGGCAGTACCTCGGTGTTCCGCATGGTCCGATAACCCATGATTTGGCGGCCAAAAGGCTTGCGCTGCAGAAGATGTCCTTCGAGGTCGCGTGGCGGATTCTGCGAGCGACGCCGATGACCGCGACCGGTCTGGTGTGTGCATTGCTGCTCACCGCACGCGGTACCGCACTAACCCTTGGCCAGTTGCACCACACGTTGCAGGACTCGCTTGACTATCTCGAACGCAAGCAGACACCGATGTCGACCAGTGCGCTGCGGCTGCGTTCGCGCGAGGGGGTCCGGGCGGCCGTGGACGCACTGTCCAACGCGCACCCGGTCACCCGGGTGGACAGCGGTCGCGAACCGGTCTGGTACATCGCTCCCGAGGACGAACTCGCCGCGGCCTTCTACCGAAATTCGGTGATCCACGCCTTCCTGGAAACCTCGATCGTGGAGCTTGCGCTGGCCCATGCCCGCCACGCCGAAGGCGATCGCATGGCCGCCTTCTGGGACCAGGTGATGCGGTTGCGGGATCTGCTGAAATTCGACTTCTACTTCGCCGACTCGGCGGCATTTCGCGCCAACATCGCCGAAGAGATGGCGTGGTACCAGGACTGGGAAAGCCAGGTGGCCGCCGGGGGCGATCAGATCGACGCAATCCTTTATGCAAAGCGACCGTTGATTTCGGACGCCATGCTGCGGGTGTTCTTCGAGGCCTACGCAATCGTTGCCGACGTGCTGCGCGATGCTCCGGCGAACATCAAGCAGAAGGACCTGACGGACTTGGCGCTGGGCCTCGGGCGCCAATACGTGGCCCAGGCGCGGGTCCGCAGCAGCGAGCCGGTGTCAACACTGCTCTTCGCAACCGCACGTCAGGTGGTCGACGACCAGCACCTGATCGAGCCCGCGCCAGACCTGACCGAGCGTCGGAGCGCGTTCCTGGCCGAATTGCGCAATATCCTGCGTGATTTCGACTACGTGGGGAAGATCGCACGAAACCGGTTCGTGGCTCGTGAGCTGAAGGCCCGTCAGGAGCGACTCGAGCAACAGGCTCAGTAGTCGCCGCGATGGTGTGGCGATCGACGGTGCCAGTGGCGCCGCCCGGCGCCTCAACAGCTAGCCGTTGCCTGCCGCCGCCCAGTGCTGGCCATCGACGGCAACCGCGTGATCATCGCTGTCATGTGAGCGGGGCGCTGGCGTCTCGGCTACTTCGCTCCAGCCGGGCGGGCGCAGCAGGTAGCCGACCCGGCCACGCCACGTCTTTGCCCGCCCAACGTCGCTGAGCATTGCGACGAATTCGTAGTAGTTGAGTTTGATCGGGTTATGGGTAGCGATGTTCTGCTGCAACCCGTACCGAACCGGCTCGTCTTCCTCGGCGTAGCTACCGAACAGTCGGTCCCACACGATCAGAATGCCGCCGTAGTTCTTGTTGAGGTAGGGGTTGTTTGCGCCGTGGTGCACACGATGGTGAGAAGGCGTGTTGAACAGATACTCGATCGGTCTGGGCAGTCGGTTGATGCGCTCGGTGTGGATCGGGAACTGATAGAAGATCACGATTGCGTGGCAGGCGAAGATCATCCAGACGGGGAAGCCGATCAGTGCCAGCGGCACGTAGACGACGGCTGATATGAACAACCAACCGGGGACTAGCCAGGGGGTGCGCATCCCCGTGGACAGGTTGAGGTACTGACTCGAGTGATGCACATGATGCGCGGCCCAGAACACTCGAATCCGATGGGTCATGCGGTGCCTGCCGTAGTAGGCCAGGTCGGTCAGCACCAGTGCGCACGCCCAGGTCCACCACTGGGAGGTCGGCAGGTGGATCGGCGTCAGGGCACTGGCGATCAGGATTAGCGGCACTGCGGTGACGCTGCCTACCGATCGAGTCAGTCGGGCCAAGGCGTAGACCGACAGATTGGCTGCGGTATCGCGAGCGGACACGCTGGGGCGTGACCGGTTGCGCTGTTTGCCTAGCCGGTAGCTGAGGAAGTCCAGCCCCACCAGCACCATGAACCCGGTCAGAAATATCGGGACGGCGCGTTCCATTGCTCACCTAGCATCGTGAGACCCCACCCGGCCGCGTTGTTGAGCAAGGCCGTGGTCCCTGAGCGGTCAGAAGCCGATTCAGAGACCGATGTGTGTGGGTGCCACAAACGTCGGGGCCGGGACGTGTACCAGCTGACCTGAGCATCCTTCGGTCATGCCGTCGTCGCCCGGGGCCGGTGTTCCTTTCAGATCCGATGAGCAGCCCACCGCCAGCAGCGCATAAGCGGCCGCCACCAGCGTGCCGACCACCCAGGCCACCCGTACGCCCATCTTCTGGCCCTTCAACTTTGCGTTCACCGTGGCATCCTCCATTTGCTGTCCGGTCGCCGTGGCTGGCAAATGCGACGACCTTTGGATGCTATCGCCGTTGACCTGCTGAGACGGGTGGTTTTCAGATTCTGGTGACAGTTGGTTTCAGGTCTGCGGCCGTGGCCCCACGCTCGGGACTTCGATCCACAGTCACGTCTTTGCCCACAGGCGGGTTGGACGGACCGCGCCCGCCTCGGGCGGCTGTCGGTGCGGTGCAGGTGAATAACAGCCAGCACCGCGCGGATCCACCCGCGGGCGGCACGAAACAGCCAACGACAGCAACCCAGCGAAGGGAATAGCGCAGATGTTTGAAACGCCTCTTACCGTGGTCGGTCACATCGTCAATGACCCGCAGCGCCGGAAGGTCGGCGATCAGGAGTTCATCAAGTTCCGGGTCGCCAGCAATTCGCGCCGGCGGACCGCAGACGGCGGCTGGGAGCCGGGCAACTCGCTGTTCATCACCGTGAACTGCTGGGGCAGGCTGGTTACCGCGGTGGGGGCGGCGTTGGGCAAAGGTGCACCGGTGATTGTCGTGGGCCACGTCTACACCAGCGAGTACGAGGACCGCGATGGCAACCGCCGCTCCTCGCTCGAGCTGCGGGTAACCTCCGTCGGTCCAGATCTCTCGCGCGTCATTGTGCGTATCGAGAAGCCCGGGTACACGGGTCCGAGCCCGGAAAAGGCAGCGGCGGCCGCAGCCACAACGCGGTGCGAGGACGTCGCCGACAACGACGACCACAGCGCCCGCGACGTTGCTGACACTGAGGACGTTGCGGCGGGTGCGGACGCCGCCGATCGCAGTGCACTACCACTGTCGGCTTAGCGCTGCGCGGTGGTGCCTAGGATGGTCGGCGGGGTAACTCCAAAGACTAGAAAGGCAATACCGCGGCATGGCTGAGTTCATCTACACGATGAAGAAGGTCCGCAAGGCGCACGGCGACAAGGTGATCCTCGACGACGTCACGTTGAGCTTCTACCCGGGCGCCAAGATCGGTGTGGTCGGCCCTAACGGGGCCGGGAAATCGAGCGTCTTGCGGATCATGGCCGGATTGGACAAGCCGAACAACGGCGACGCGTTCTTGGCTACCGGGGCCACGGTCGGCATCCTCTTGCAGGAGCCGCCGTTGAACGAGGAAAAGACGGTTCGGGGCAACGTCGAAGAGGGTCTGGGCGACATCAAGGTCAAGCTCGACCGATTCAACGAAGTCGCCGAGTTGATGGCTACCGACTACAGCGACGAGCTGATGGAAGAAATGGGCCGGCTGCAGGAGGATTTGGACCACGCCGACGCGTGGGACATCGACTCGCAGCTGGAGCAGGCCATGGACGCGCTGCGCTGCCCGCCGCCCGAGGAGCCGGTGACCAACCTGTCCGGTGGTGAACGCCGGCGGGTTGCGCTGTGCAAGCTGCTGCTGTCGAAACCGGACCTGCTGCTGCTCGACGAGCCGACCAACCACCTCGACGCGGTAAGCGTGCAGTGGCTCGAACAGCACCTTGCCAGCTATGCCGGTGCGGTACTGGCGGTCACCCACGACCGCTACTTCCTCGACAATGTCGCCGAATGGATCCTGGAATTGGATCGCGGCCGGGCCTACCCGTACGAAGGTAACTACTCGACCTATCTCGAGAAGAAGGCCGATCGGCTGGCGGTGCAGGGCCGAAAGGACGCGAAGCTGCAAAAGCGGCTGCAGGAAGAGCTGGCCTGGGTTCGGTCGGGGGCAAAGGCGCGCCAAGCCAAGAGCAAGGCGCGTTTGCAGCGCTACGAGGAGATGGTCGCCGAGGCGGAGAAGACTCGCAAGCTTGACTTCGAGGAGATCCAGATACCGGTCGGACCCCGGTTGGGCTCCGTGGTGGTCGAGGTCGAACACCTCGACAAGGGCTTCGGCGGGCGCACCCTGATCAAGGATCTGTCCTTCACCTTGCCCCGCAACGGCATCGTCGGCGTTATTGGACCCAACGGAGTGGGCAAGACCACCCTGTTCAAAACCATTGTGGGGCTTGAGGAGCCGGACAGCGGCACGGTCAAGGTCGGCGAAACGGTCAAGTTGAGCTACGTCGATCAGACTCGCGCCGGCATTGATCCGAAGAAGACCGTGTGGGAAGTCGTCTCGGACGGGCTCGACTACATCGAAGTGGGCCAATCTGAGGTGCCCTCGCGCGCCTACGTGTCGGCCTTTGGGTTCAAGGGACCAGACCAGCAGAAGCCCGCGGGTGTGTTGTCGGGCGGCGAGCGCAACAGGCTCAACCTTGCGCTGACGCTCAAGCAGGGCGGCAACTTGATCCTGCTGGACGAACCGACCAACGACCTGGATGTCGAGACACTGAGTTCGCTGGAGAATACGCTGGTCAACTTCCCGGGCTGTGCCGTGGTGATCTCGCACGACCGCTGGTTCCTCGACCGCACGTGCACGCACATCCTGGCGTGGGAAGGCGACGCCGACAGCGAGGCCAAGTGGTTCTGGTTCGAGGGGAACTTCGGAGCCTACGAAGAAAATAAGGTGGAGCGGCTTGGCGTCGAGGCTGCGCGGCCGCACCGGGTTACTCATAGAAGGTTGACGCGCGACTAGGGCGTGTCTGCTTAATGTGAATGGTGTTTTGGCTGATGCTGTTTGGGTGATGCGGACGCATGCGATTTCTGATGATTTGTGGTCGCTGATCGTGGCGGTGTTGCCTGCGGGGCGGCGGCGTGGCCGGCCGTGGAACGATCATCGACGTACTCTGGAGGGCATTATCTGGCGTTACCGTACGTGATCTCCGTGGTGTGACCTGCCCGAGCACTTCGGTCCCTGGCAATCGGTGGCCGAGAGGCATCTACGCTGGTCGGTCGATGGCATCTACGCGCGGATCTTCGCGGCGATCGCCTCTGACCTCGACGCCGAGGACGCCGACCTGGGCGCACTGTTGTCGGTCGATTCGACCAGTGTGCGCGCCCACCAACACGCAGCCGGAGCGCGCTCCGGGCGCCGCACAGGGGGATCTGTCGAATTACAAGAAATATCTCGATGAGCCCGATGACCACGCCATTGGGCGTTCCCGCGGCGGGCTGACTACCAAGATCCACGCCTTGACCGACCAGCTGTGCAGTCCGGTCACCCTGGCACTGTCGGCCGGTCAAGCCGGTGATAATCCGATGCTTTGGCCATTGCTGGCCGCCCGGTGCAGCAACTCATACGCCCCGTTTCACCTGCTGGCGGACAAGGCGTACTCCTATGACTCGACGCGGGCACAGCTGCGCCGGCTCAAGATCGCCCATACCATCCCCGAGCGCAGCGACCAGATCACCCGCCGCAAAGCTAAAGGCCGCAACAGAGGACGGCCTCCGGGGTTCTCAGGCCGAATCTACAAGCACCGCAACACCGTCGAGCGAAGCTTCAACGGGCTCAAACACTGGCGCGCGGTCGCCACCTGCTACGACAAATACGCCCTGACCTACCTCGGCGGTGTCACCCTGGCCGCCATCATCACCTACCACCGCGTCCGCAATTAGCAGACAGGACCTAGTGTCAGCTCTGCGAAGGCCCCGCGACGATGCGGCCCCTATGGCCGGTCAGGAGTGGGGCCGATCAAGTAGCGCGCTGGTTTCAGTCGTGAGTTTGGAGCAGTCGGCATGACGATCGATCCCGGGGCCAAGCAGGATGTCGGGGCGTGGACGGAGTTCACCCAACCCGCCGACATTCCTGACTGGATCTCGCAGGCCTACCTGGACAGCTACCAGCGTCGGGGGGAGGAGGATTCGCAGGCTTCACAACGAGCCGCCGAAGCCGCTGCCTCCGTGGTGACGCCGGCGATGCTGAGTGCGCACTATCGGCTCGGGCAGCACCGCCCCATCGGTGAGAGTCGCGTCGCCGTGTATCCGGCGGACGACCCGGTCGGGTTCGGGCCGGCGCTGCAAGTGGTCACCGAGCACGGCAGCATGCTGATGGATTCCGTGACGGTGCTCCTGCACCGGCTTGGCGTTGGCTACACCACCATCATGACCCCGGTGTTCGAGGTGCACCGCGGCCCCACCGGTGAGCTGCAGCGCGTCGAGCCGAAGTCCCTGGACGCCTCGCCCTACGTTGGTGAGGCTTGGATACACGTCCAACTCTCGCCGACGGTCGAGGCCAAAGCCCTCGCCGAAGTCGAACAGTTGCTGCGCAAGGTCTTGGCTGATGTTCAGCGTGTCGCCAAGGATGCGCCGGCAATGATTGCCACCCTCAGCGAATTGGCGGTCGCAGTCGACAGCGATCGCGAAGGCCACTATGCGGCCCCGGACCACCAAGAGGTGGCGGCGTTGCTGCGGTGGCTGGGGAATGGAAACTTCCTCTTGCTCGGCTATCAGCCCTGCGAGGTGGACGACGGGATGGTCCTGGGCGACGGCTCGAGTGGCCTAGGCGTGCTGCGTGCGCGGACCGGCACGCGGCCCCGGCTTACCGACGAAACCAAGTTGCTGGTCCTGGCGCAGGCGCGGGTCGGCAGTTACCTGCGTTACGGCGCGTACCCGTACGCGATCGCGATACGCGAGAGCCTCGGCGACGGCAATATCGTCGAGCATCGCTTCGTCGGTCTGTTCACAGTGGCGGCCATGAACGCCGACGTTTTGGAGATCCCGGCAATCTCGCATCGGGTCCGTGACGCGCTGGAGTTAGCCGGCAACGACCCGAGCCACCCGGGCCAGCTTCTGCTGGACGTCATCCAGACCGTCCCTCGTCCCGAGCTGTTTACCCTGAGGTCCGAACAGTTGCTGGCGATGGCCAAAGCGGTGGTGGATCTGGGCTCCCAGCGGCGAGCGCTGCTGTTCCTACGGGTCGATCGGCTGCAGTTCTTTGTCTCGTGTTTGGTCTACTTGCCGCGCGATCGCTACACGACGGCCGTGCGGCTGCAGATCGAGGACATCCTGGTCCGCGAGTTCGGCGGCACCCGGCTGGAGTTCACCGCCCGAGTCAGTGAATCCCCCTGGGCGCTCATGCATTTCATGGTTCGGTTGCCCGAAGACGTGGCGACGGGTTCGATCGATGTTTCAGAGGCCAACCGAAGCCGGATTCAGGCGCTGTTGAGCGAGGCCGCGCGCACCTGGGCTGACCGCCTGATCGGCGCTGCCTCCGATGCTTCGGTGCGGCACGCCGACGCCGAGCATTACGCGGCCGCCTTTCCGGAGGCCTACAAGCAGGCGGTCGCCCCGGCCGACGCCATCGACCACATCGCGATCATCACCGAGCTAGCTGATGACTCGGTCAAATTGGTCTTCTCCGATCGCACCGAGGACGGTGTCGCCCAGCTCACCTGGTTCCTGGGGGGATGCACTGCCTCGCTAAGTCGGCTATTGCCGATGTTGCAGAGCATGGGTGTGGTGGTGCTCGAGGAGCGGCCGTTCACGGTCACCCGCCCGGACGGGTTGCCGGTCTGGATCTATCAGTTCAAGATCTCACCGCATCCCACCATCTCGAAGGCGACGGTTCCGGCCGAGCGGGCCGCGGCGGCACAGCGATTCGCCGATGCGGTCACCGCGATCTGGCAGGGCAGGATCGAGATCGACCGGTTCAACGAGTTGGTCATGCGGGCGGGGCTGACATGGCAGCAGGTGGTCCTGCTGCGCGCCTATTCGAGGTACCTGCGGCAAGCGGGCTTTCCCTACAGCCAGTCCTACATCGAATCAGTTCTCAACGAGCACCCCTCCACCGCGCGGTCACTGGTCCTATTGTTCGAGGCCCTGTTCGACCCGCGGCCGGCGGGTTCACCGGTAAGTTCTGACGCGCAAGCCGCTGCCGCTGCCGTTGCCGCTGACATCGACGCACTGGTGAGTCTGGATACCGACCGGATTCTGCGGGCGTTCGCGTCGCTGGTTCAGGCCACCTTACGGACCAATTACTTTGTCTCACGCGAAGGTTCGGCCCGCAGCCGCGATGTCTTGTCAGTCAAGCTGGATGCCCAGCTGATCGACGAGCTCCCGCTGCCGCGGCCCAAGTACGAGATCTTCGTTTATTCACCCCGGGTCGAAGGCGTGCATTTGAGGTTCGGCCCGGTAGCGCGAGGCGGGCTGCGTTGGTCGGACCGCCGCGACGATTTCCGCACCGAGATCCTCGGTCTGGTCAAGGCGCAGGCGGTGAAGAACGCCGTCATCGTGCCGGTCGGAGCCAAAGGCGGATTCGTCGTCAAACGGCCGCCGCTGAGCACCGGCGACGCGGCCGCCGACCGCGAGGCCACTCGCGCCGAAGGTGTTGCCTGCTATCAGCTGTTCATCTCCGGGCTGCTTGACGTCACGGACAACGTCGACCACACGACCGGAGTGGTCAGCCCGCCGCCGGAGGTGCTGCGGCGCGACGGTGACGACGCCTATCTGGTGGTGGCCGCGGACAAGGGCACCGCCACGTTCTCCGACATCGCCAACGAGGTCGCCAACTCCTACGGATTCTGGTTGGGTGACGCGTTCGCCTCCGGTGGGTCGGTGGGCTATGACCACAAGGCCATGGGGATCACCGCCAAGGGCGCCTGGGAAGCCGTCAAGCGGCATTTCCGAGAGATGGGGATCGACACCCAGACCGAGGACTTCACCGTCGTGGGCGTCGGCGACATGAGCGGCGACGTCTTTGGCAATGGGATGCTGTTGAGCAAGCACATCAGGCTGATCGCTGCCTTCGATCACCGCCACGTCTTCCTCGACCCGAATCCGGATGCCGCTGCCTCGTGGCAGGAACGGCAGCGAATGTTCGATCTGCCCCGATCCAGCTGGGATGACTACAACAAGTCATTGATCAGCGAAGGCGGGGGGGTATACAGCCGCGAGCAGAAGTCCATCCCGGTCAGTGACCAGGTTCGCAATGCCCTTGGCATTGGTGGTGACGTCACCGAGATGACCCCGCCCAACTTGATCCGGGCGATTTTGCAGGCCCCGGTGGATCTGCTGTTCAACGGCGGCATCGGGACCTATATCAAGGCCGAGTCGGAGTCGGATGCCGATGTCGGTGACCGCGCCAACAATCCCGTGCGGGTCAGCGCGAACCAGGTGCGCGCCAAGGTCATTGGCGAAGGCGGCAACCTTGGGGTCACGGCATTGGGTCGCGTCGAATTCGATCTGTCCGGCGGGCGGATCAACACCGACGCGCTGGACAACTCCGCCGGTGTGGATTGCTCCGACCACGAAGTAAACATCAAGATTCTGATCGACTCGCTGGTCAGCGCGGGCAAGTTAAGAGCAGACGAACGCAAACAACTGCTCGAGTCGATGACCGACGAGGTGGCACAGCTGGTGCTCACCGATAATTCTGATCAGAACGACTTGATGGGTACCAGCCGCGCCAACCCGGTCAGCCTGCTGCCGGTGCACGCCGACCAGATCAGGTACTTGGTGGCCGAGCGCGGAATCAGCCGGGAATTGGAGGCGCTGCCCTCCGAAAAGGAGATCGCGCGACGTTCGGAGACGGGCATCGGGCTCACCTCGCCCGAGTTGGCAACCCTGATGGCGCACGTCAAGCTGGCGCTCAAAGAGAAGATGCTGACAACCGAGCTGCCCGATCAGGACGTGTTCGCCTCGAGGTTGCCCTCCTATTTCCCGAAACCCCTGCGCGAGAGGTTCGCTCCCGAGATCCGCTCGCACCAGCTACGTCGCGAGATCGTCACCACCATGGTGATCAACGACCTGGTGGACACCGCCGGCATCACCTACGCCTTTCGGATCACCGAAGACGTCGGTGTCTCACCGATCGACGCGGTGCGTACCTACATGGCCACCGATGCCATCTTCGGCGTGAGTCACATCTGGCGCCGTATCCGTGCGGCGGAGCTACCGGTGGCGCTGTCCGACCGGTTGACGCTGGATACCCGCCGGCTCATCGACCGTGCCAGTCGCTGGCTGCTCAACTACCGCCCTCAGCCGCTCGCCGTTGGCGCCGAGATCAACCGGTTCGCCGCGCAGGTCAAAGCGTTGACCCCGCGGATGTCGGAGTGGTTGCGCGGCGACGATAAGGCCATCGTCGACAAAACCTCCGAGGAATACATCGCCCAGGGCGCACCTGAGGACCTGGCGTACCGCGTTGTGGTCGGCCTGTATCGCTACAGCCTGCTCGACATCATCGATATCGCCGACATCGCCGATGTCGACGCAGCCGAAGTCGCCGACACCTACTTTGCCCTGGTGGATCGGCTGGGTGCGGACGGTTTGCTCACCGCCGTCTCCGAGCTGCCGCGAAAGGACCGCTGGCATTCATTGGCCCGCTTGGCGATTCGCGACGACATCTACGGTGCGCTGCGGTCGTTGTGCTTCGACGTGATCGCCGTGGGCGAGCCCGATGAGAGCAGTGAGCAGAAGATCCTGGAGTGGGAGCAGCTCAGCGCCTCCCGGGTGGACCGGGCACGCCGGACACTCAACGAGATTCGGGATAGCGGACAAAAGGATCTCGCGACGTTGTCGGTGGCCGCCCGCCAGGTCCGCCGAATGACCCGCACCAGCGGACGAGGGATCTCGGGATGACCGTCGGGTACGTCGCTGCGGTGCCGGTGCGTTGGTCGGACATTGACATGTACCAGCACGTCAACCACGCCACCATGGTCACCCTCCTCGAAGAGGCTCGGGTCCCATTCCTCCTGGAGCCGTTCGGCGCCGATATCACCACCATCGGCCTGCTGATCGCCGATGTCCGGGTCACCTACAAGGATCAGCTGCGGCTTGCGGATTCGCCTTTGCAGGTGACGATGTGGACGAAGCGGCTTCGGGCGGTCGACTTCACGCTGGGCTACCAAGTCCGCTCGATCGGCGCGGCCCCGGAGTCCAAGCCGGCCGTCATCGCGGAATCGCAGCTCGCTGCGGTGCACATCGAAGAGCAGCGGCTGGTGCGGTTGTCGGCACAGCATCGGGAGTACCTGCAGCGGTGGCTGCGGGAATGATGGGGACAGACGAGCGCGGGCTGTGGTTGACGGACCCAGCTCATCGTTCGGATCTGTCCACATTCGTCGAGCGTGCGATCCGGCTTGACCCGGCCGCGATCATCCGACTGCGGGCACGATCCGCCGGATTGCTGACGGCTTGGGTGGCAACCAGTTTCGATGTGCTGGCCAGCCGGGTGGTGGTCGGTGAAGTGCGCCCCAATGACTTAACGGTGGGCGCCGACGCGCTGGCCCGCGGACTTGCTGCGACGGACAGTTCCGGCCACCTGGATCCGGGCTACCCGATGGACTCGGCGTGGCGGGGCGCGCTGCCGCCGGAGTCCGGATTCGTCCACCTCGAAGACCTGCCGGCGCGCGTTGTGCTGGACCTGGTGCAGAGTGGTGCACGACTTGTCAAGGAACACAGCAGCTCTCACGGTCCACCGGTCTCACTGATGGACCAAGAGGTCATCCGGGTCAGCTCGGATGATGCCGCCGTCAGCCTGCCGATGCGCTGCGTATTCGCCTTGACGGCAATGGGTTTCCTGCCGCAGTCGGCAGAAGCGATTGATGCCGATGAGATGGTTCGGGTGCGGGCAATGCCGACGTGGTTGCGGCTGGATGCGCGATTCGGATCGGTGTACCGGCGCCGCGGGCATCCGCCTTTGATGTTGAGGTGATAGTCGGGCTCGCGGCTTGCCCGGAAGCGGTCGGTGACCGGCAAAGTGGATTTCCCCACCGGGTGGATAATGCCATTTGTCTTTTTATTACCGACCCATAACGATTGTCTTAATTCCTGATAGCCCAGTTGTGGGGTTTCGAGTGGTAACTCTACGATTCTTGCGGTCCGCGTGTGGCCAGCGTCGGCTAGCGTGAGTATTTGACGGTCGCAATGGTCGTTCCGCTGTGTTGAACGGTGCGCAATCGGCTGGATAGTGGCGAAGTCGAGCTGGGTCTTGATATTGCGGATACCGTTGATGGACAAGTGCTTTAATTCTGGTACGGATGGTTGGACCGGCTGGCCGATCGGCTGGGGGCAGCGCTGAGCCGCGCAAATTCGGCGAGCCTAATTTTGTTTTTCGGCGGTCCTGTAGTGGCAATTAAATAGGATCCTGTTGGCCGGGATCGAAGACGGCTATTGCGTCCTCGAAATCCTTGCGAAGCGCTTCGGTGGGTGAAAGTATCGCTGGCATGTGGGCGAGCGGCGATGGGGACGATGCTGGGGCGCAGATTCTTAATCCGGACGATTCCGAGGATTCTCATCGGTTGGAATTCCTGCGCGCAGATCCATCGATTAATTTCTTGGACCGCACTGACGGGCAGGCGGAAATTGTTCGTGGAATCCGCCCCGGCCGTAACGCCGACCTCATTGCCGAACGGCACCGGTGGGTTCACTACCCGTGGCGACGAACGGTCGTCGGTGTGTTGGGGCCACACGCGTTTCGCGCTGTCCGGCTAGACCGAAACCGGCATCTGATCACCGAGGAGGAACAAGATCAGCTCGCCGAGCTACGTATCGGGGTAGTCGGGTTGAGCGTCGGACACACCCTCGCGTACACCCTCGCGGCCGAAGGGCTCTGCGGTGAGCTGCGGCTCGCCGACTTTGATCACCTGGAGCTGTCCAATCTCAATCGGGTCCCTTTGTCGGTGCTCGACCTCGGCGTGAATAAAGCGACCGCTGCCGCGCGCCGGATAGCTGAGTTGGATCCCTACCTGAAGGTGTCCGTCGTCACGGCCGGCATCACCGCAGATAACATCGACGCTTTTCTTGACGGGCTGCACATCGTGGTCGAGGAATGCGACTCGCTGGACACGAAAGTCATGGTCCGTGAGGCCGCGCGCGCACGGCGGATACCGGTCATCATGGCCACTGATTACCGCGGTCTGTTGGATGTCGAGCGATATGACCTGGAACCGACGCGGCCGATCCTGCACGGCCTGCTCGGCGACATCGACGCCGCAGCCCTGAGCGGCTTGTCGTACTGGGACAAGATTCCACACCTTTATCGCATTACCTCTCCCGAGAAGGTGACGGTGCGAGAGGCCGCGGCGTTCATCGAAGTTGGTTCGACGCTGTCCGGCTGGCCGCAGCTGGCCAGCGAGGTCCAACTCGGGGCGGCCAGCGTTGCTGAGGCCGTTCGTAAAATTGGCTTACAACAGCCGCTTTCATCGGGCCGCATCCGTATGGACGTCGAAGAGATGCTCAACCGTATCGACGATCCCGCCGCGCACGCCACCGACCGGCAGACGGCCGGGCAGGCTTGCACCGCACAGTCTGATGCCGACGCTGACCCACTGGCCGAAGCCGCGCAGCTGGGCGACGTCGTTGACGTGGTCGCCGCGGCCGCCAATCGTGCACCGTCGGTCGGCAACTCCCAACCGTGGCACATCCGAGCCGATCGGGATTGTGTCGTCATCGAGCTCGCGCCCGAGCACACGTCTTTGGTGGACATCGGTTTGCGCTGCAGCGCGGTAGGAATCGGCGCGGCGGTGTACAACGCGCGGGTTGCGGCCGCTGCCCATGGCGTTCTCGGGCGGGTCGAGATCGGTGCGATCAGCGAACGGTCTCCGTTGACCGCGACGGTAAGACTGGGCAGCGGCGATGACCCGGATCTGGCGCGACTTTACGAACCGATGCTGGCGCGCCAGACGAATCGGCACTATGGGACGCCCACTCCGATCTCCGATGAGACGGTGGAGATGCTGGAACTTGTGGCTCGCGGCGAGGGTGCGCGGCTGCAGGTCTTGCGCAGTCGTGACGACATCGACAGGGCGGCAAGGATTATCGGAGCCAGTGACCGCATCCGGTATCTCACTCCGGAGCTGCATGCCGAACTGGTCGCTGAGCTGCACTGGCCAACTGACCCGGCCGCGAACAGCGGCATCGACGTTCGCAGTCTGGAGCTGGATGCGTTCAGGTTGATGATGCTCGAGCAGATTTGCCGCCCTGAGGTCACGGCCCAACTCGCGCGGTGGGATGGGGGAGTGGCCTTGGGGTTCGACGGCTTCGCCCGGCTCTCTGCGAGTTCGGCGCTGGCCCTGGTGTACGTGCAAGGCCGGTCGTTGGCCGACTACGCACGTGGCGGATCGGCCTCTCAAGCCGTGTGGATCCGCGCACAGCAGGAGGGGCTGGCGGTAGGACCGACAACGCCGCTGTTTCTCTACGCTCACAACGATCAAGAGCTGCATGGCCTGTCTTCGAGCTACGGTGCCCAGCTACAGCGACTGCAGCTGGAGTTCGCCGAACTGGCCGACGCCGCCACGGGTGAGTCGCCGGCCATCTTGTTGCGGTTCTGCACCGCACCGAGCCCGTCAGTTCGCAGCCGCCGCCGGCCGTTAGCAGAGTGGCGCAAGGGGGTTCGGAGCGGCGCGGACGCATGATCGGGGCCAGCCTCGTCGCCGGACGCGCGAAGGCGGACAGCTCGGGGCACCCGTCGGGCGCGATCATTGAACCCGTGGCCCGCGCTGTGGGCGATGTTGGTCGGCTACTTCATGATTGTCCTGGACTCCACGGTGGTGATGCTCGCCAACCCGAGCATCATGGCCGACCAGCACACCAGTTACTACCTGGTGATTTGGGTGACGAGTGCCTACCTACTGACCTACGCGGCGCCGTTGCTGGTGGCCGGGCGCCTTGGTGATCGATTCGGTCCCAAGAACATCTATGTCATCGGCCTCGCGGTGTTCACGGCGGCATCGTTGTGGTGTGGGTTGTCTGGCAACATCGGGATGCTGATCACTGCCCGTGCGGTGCAGGGCCTGGGCGCCTCGCTGCTATTTCCGCAGACGTTGTCGATCATCACCCGGATATTCGAGCCGCGGCGCCGTGGTGTGGTGTTGGCCATCTGGACAGCCACCGGAGGCGTCGCAACTCTGGTGGGACCGTTGGCCGGTGGTGTGTTGGTCCAGGCGCTGGGCTGGCAGTGGATCTTTTTCCTCAATGTCCCTATCGGCCTCGCCGGGCTGGTGCTGGCAGCCCTGCTGCTCCCGGTCTTACCGGTGCACCGCTCGCAGCTCGATCTGCTTGGGGCCGCACTGTCGGCGCTGGGTGTTTTTCTCGTGGTGTTCGCGCTGCAAGAGGGTCAGCACGCGGGGTGGGCGCCGTGGACCTCGATGATGCTGATCGGCGGCGTCGGGGTCATCGCGGTGTTCGTCTATTGGCAGTCGGTCAATCGCGGTGACCCGCTGGTCCCGTTGACGATCTTCAGCGACCGCAACTTCAGCCTGTCCAGCATCGGGGTGGCGGCCGTCGCGTTTGCGACGACAGCGATGATGGTGCCGGCGATGTTCTTCGTGCAGTCGGCCGTGGGGTTGTCGCCGATCCGCTCGGCGGCATTGATTGCCCCGATGGTGGTCATGAGTGGGGTGGTGTCGCCCATGGTTGGCAAGATCGTCGAGAGATATCACCCGAAGCTGGTGGTTAGTTCGGCGTTCACGATGCTGGCGGTCGCGCTCACCTGGCTATCGATCGAGATGTCTTTGAGCGAGATGTCTTTGAGCACGCCGATCTGGCGGCTGGTGCTGCCCATCACGGCGCTCGGCGTGGCCATTCCCTTTGTGTGGGCGCCGCTGGCCGCCATTGGCTCGCGAGACTTGCCGGCACAGTTGGCGGGTACGGGCGCCGGCGTGTACACAGCGGCTCGGCAGCTGGGGGCCGTGCTTGGCGCCTCAGGCATGGCGGCGTTCATGACAGCGCGGATCGCCGCCGAGATGCCGCCGTCGCCAGGGAACTCGCCGTCGCTGCGCGGCAGCGACGGCACAGCGGTGCAACTTCCCGGGGTGCTGCGTGAGCCCTTCTCGGTCGCGATGTCGCAGTCGATACTGCTGCCCGCGTGCGTGGCATTGTGCGGCGTGGCCGCCGGGTTGTTCATGCTGGGCTTCTCGGGATCGACCGATACTGGCCACGAAGCAGCGGACCAACCGGGTTGAGCGGACCACCGGTTCCCGATCCGGTCGGCGGCCGCAGCGGAGGACCCGTTTTGATGGGGAGAAATTGACGCTAGGTTTTTATCATGGCCGACACCGCTGCAGTTCTGGCTTGCAACACCGATGCGTTGCGTAGCGAGTACGACGTTGTGATCCTCGGCTCCGGCTATGGAGGCGCGATCACCGCGGCGCGGCTGGCAACCGCCAACGCGGCAGCGGGCGGCAAACTCGACATCGCGGTGCTGGAACGGGGCGCCGAGCACCCCACCGGAACCTTCCCCGAAACCGAGAAGGCCGCGCTTGGCGAACTTCGCTCGCGCTCGAATCCCTTGGGCCTTATCGAGATCGAACGCTTCAAGACCATCGACGTGATCCATGCCAGTGGACTTGGCGGCACCTCGTTGATCAACTTCAACGTGGCGATCGTCCCCGATCGGGAAGTGTTCCTGGCGTCGTGGCCGCGGGAGTTCCGCGCGTTGGTCGAACAGCAGCGTGAGGGTGTTGGCGGCCTGGACGAATACTTCGGCCGAGCCCGCCGCATGCTCGGCGCCGTGCCCTATGCGGAGAACGTGCCGCTGCGTCGCGTCGAAGCGTTCACCCAGATCGCCAAGAACGCGGGTGCCCAGCTGCAGATCCTGGACATCACGGTCAGCGCCGAAGACCGCGTGACCAGATACGGCGTACAGCGGCGATGCTGCCCCAACCACGGTGGCGATGGCACCGGTGACAACACCGGTTCGAAGAACACCCTGATGACCGACTATCTGCCGATGGCCGCACACCGTGGCGCCCAGATGTTTTGCGGCATCGAAGCGGAGCGCATCGAAGCCGCCGACGACGGCCGCTGGCGGGTGATCGCTGGGTGCACCGGGCGCAAAGGTCAAGGCTCGCGCAAGGGCCAAGACGGCGATGTCGTCATCACCGCCCGTCATGTCGTGGTCTGTGCCGGCACGCTGGGCAGCAACGGAATCCTGATGCGCTCGAGAGATGCCGGACTGAAACTGTCTGGGCGGCTGGGTAAGAACTTCAGCGGCAACGGCGATAACTTCGCGATCGCCTACAACACGGACATGCGCACCGATACCCAAACCTGGGCGACCACCGATGGGCCGCCGCGATCCGAGCTGGCTTGCGGGCCGAGCATCACCGCGGTGATGCGTTTCGGCGCCAACCAATCCGACGTGCGTAAGCGGTTCACCGTGGAGGACTTGTCGCTGCCCCGCGCGCTCGTCGACAGCTTCCGCTTGGGGCTGATGGGGCTGGCCGCGGCCAGCTATCGCGACCTGCGGCCGACCAAACTTGACCGCTGGCGTCGTGACGTCACCTTCAACACCGACGGCGCGATGAACCACTCGCTCGGATTCTTGATCATGGTGCACGACAACTCCGACGGCGAACTGGTGCTACGCAAGAACGGCACCGTCAAGGTCGACTGGCCGGGGGCCCCGACCGAAGCGGTCTACCGCGACGTCGACGCGATCATGAAACCCGCTGTCGAGGCGATTGGCGGGACGTACATCAAGAATCCGCGATGGGACAAGCGTTTCCTCGGCAAGCACCTGATCACCGCCCATCCGATGGGTGGGTGTGCCACCGCCGACAACGTCGACGCCGGCGTAGTCGACCACGCCGGGCGCGTGTATCACCCCGATGGCGGCACCTACGACGGGCTCTACGTGTGTGACGCGTCGGTCATCCCGCGAGCCATCGGGGTGAACCCGTTTCTGACCATCTCGATGTTCGCCGAACGCACCGCCGAACTGATGCGTCGCGAACTTGGCCTGCCCGGCTATGACCCCGTTACCGAACTCGACGACCGCGTCTGAGCCGTCCGTCTGGGTGGCTGCGCGGGCCTAGCAGAGGCCGCTGGGAATCCCGCGCGCCGGCTGGGTCTCCTGGGTGGGCATCACCTGCGGGAACGGCACCCGGTAGGGGACCGCTGTCTTCGTCACGGTGCCCAGGACATAGTTGGGCACGCACTGGGGCAGCTTCTGGACGGCGTTGATCGCGGGGTGGCTGAGGTTGGGGCGCGATGAGTTTGGCGGGACCGCGAAGTTGAACGTCGAGGTCATGTCACCGACCAGGCCGTTGCGCCAGGCGCTGATGTTGGGGACCGGAACGCCAAACCGCGTCTCGATCAACTTCAGTTGAGAGGTGTGGTCGAACGTGTCGTGGACCATCAGCGGGCCCCGGCTGTAGGGCGAGATGACAAAGCATGGCACGCGATAACCCAAACCGATCGGTCCACGTATGCCACCGGAGCCGGTGACCGCGTCGATGTTGGGCACGGTGATCCACTCGCCGGGAGTTCCCGGGGGAGCCGTGGTCGGCGTGACATGGTCGAAGAATCCGCCGTTCTCGTCGTAGCTGACGATGAGCGCCGTCTTTTCCCACACCGCCGGATTGGAAAGCAGGATCCGCAGCACGTCCACAATCGCCACGGCGCCCACATTCACCGGGAACGCCGGGTGCTCGGACAACAGGAACCCCGGCAGCACCCAGGAGACCTTGGGCAGCCGGTTGTTGCGGACATCGGAAACGAAGTCTCTGGGGTAGGTCGGCGCGATGCCGTAACGGGCTAGATTCGTCCGCGGATTTTGGGCCTGCTTGAAATCATTTAGCATCCCGTCATAGCCGATGACCGTATTGTTCAGCGCCACCAGCAGCTTGTTCTGGTAGATCTTCCAGCTGACCCCGGCATCCTCGAGATTGTCGGGCATGGTGCGCCAACTGAACCGCCCCTGGGGTTGGATGTTGGGGTCTACCAGCAGCGGCCCCCCGTTGGCGCCATCGGGATCGATAGTGCCGCTCATCCAATAGAGCCGGTTCGGCGACGTCCCTTCGATGAGCGAGCAAAAGTAGCCGTCGCAAATCGTGAACGTATCGGCCAGCAGGTAGTGGATCGGGATGTCTTCGCGCTGGTAATAGCCCATCGTCACCGGGGTGTTGCCCTGCAGCGCACTGACCGCGGCTTGGGCCGGCAGCCAGTTGTCGTTGCCGCCGTTGTTCCAGGCGTTGTGCATGGCGATCCAGTCGTGTCCTGGGTCGTTGACACACTCACCGGAAACGAGCGGGCCCCGCGTGGTGTCGAAGCGGTAGGGGATCGTGGTTCCGGCCGGATCGTTGGACTGTGTTTGGGGGTTCCAGCCTTTTTGGGCGAATAGCGGTGAGCCGCTGTCGAATCCGTTGGTGCCCGAAAGCTTGCCGAAGTAGTGGTCGAACGACCGGTTCTCCTGCATGAACAACACGATGTGCTCGATGTCGCTCAGGTGACCCGAACATGGCCCTGCTGCGTAGGCCTTTTCGATGACCGGGCCGGCCAAGGACATGAAGGCACCGGCCCCGCTGGCGGCGGCGTCCTTGGCCAAAAACTCGCGACGCGACATCGCATCGACGGGGCTCTTGCTCACCGCCTACCTTCCCTGTGCGTTTGTGGGAGGAACGGTATACGCCGGCGATGCTTTGCTGTGCCAAGTCGACCGGCGTGTTGGAGGCAAGCTCGGATTCGCTGTCGGCCGATGCGGTTCGGCACCGGCGGGACCGGGAGCGTTTCATGATGCTGGCGTAGCGGCGGCAACGGCGCCTGGCTGTTCGAAGCCAACGGGGCTTGGCCGCCGCGTCGTTACACCAGCCAGGCCGCCGCATCGGGCGCCAACGCGCCGTCGACCAGTGGCGCGCTGGCCAGCAGCAGCTCGCCGTCCGGGAGCGTCAGCGGGCGGTCGCCGGCGTTGAGCGCGCACACCAACCCAGCCGGGCGGCGAAATATCAGCGCGCCGCGTGGGGCGCTCAGCCACCGGATTTCGTTTCCGTTGAATTCCCTACGCTCCCTGCGTAATTCGATCGCACGCCGGAAAACGCCAACGTCGAACCGGCATCCTCGAGCTGCTTTTCGACGGTCAGCTCCGCCCATTCGGGCGGCATCGGCAACCAGGTGTCAGCGCAGCTGGAGAACCCGAACGGGGGAGTCGTACCCGACCACGGCATCGGGACCCGGCACCGGTCACGGCCGCGTTCGGTACGTCCGGAACGTTCCCAGGTCGGGTCCTGCAACACCTCGTCGGGCAGGTCCACATCCGGCAGCCCGAGTTCCTCCCCGTTGTAGAGGAACACGGCGCCCGGCAGGGCGAGCATGAGCATCGCCATGGCACGGGCCCGGTGCAGCCCCGTGGTCCCGCCGCCGTAGCGGGTGACCTCCCGGCCCACATCGTGATTGGCCAGTGTCCAGGTGGGAGCGGCGTTCGCCATCGCGGCGGCCTGAAGCGAGTTCTGCACCGCCGTGTGAATCTCGGCCGCATCGAAGTCGGTTCGCGCCAGCCGGAAATTGAAACCCAGATGCAGCTCATCGGGTCGCAGATACTGCGCCCAGCGAGCGTTGTCGTGTACCCACACCTCGCCGACGGTCACCGCGGCCGGGTACTCATCGATGACCGTCCGGATATCGCGGTGAATCGCGTGCACATTCGGGTGGTTGAAGCGCGGATCGTCGTCGGTGTGGCGCAATACCTCTGCGACGTCCGATGTATCCGGAAGCCCGGGTGGTTTGGCCATGCCGTGCGCAACGTCGATTCGGAAGCCGTCCACCCCGCGTTCCAGCCAGAAGCGCAGCGTTTTCTCGAAGTCGTCGAAGACGTCGGGGTTGTCCCAGTTCAGATCTGGTTGCTCGGTATCAAACAGATGCAGATACCACTGGCCGGGCGTGCCGTTCGGATCGGTCACCCGGGTCCACGCCGGTCCGCCGAAGACTGACTCCCAGTTGTTGGGCGGCCGCACGCCGCCGGGGCCGCGCCCGTCGCGGAAGAAGTACCGATCTCGGTCGATGCTGCCTGGTCCTGCGGCAAGCGCGGCCTGAAACCAGGGATGCGCCGAACTGGTGTGGTTGGGCACCACGTCCATGATGATCTTGATGCCGCGCCGGTGCGCTGCCGCGATGAGCCGCTCGAGTGCGGCCATGCCGCCGAACAGTGTGTCGACGTCGCGGGGATCGGAGACGTCATAGCCATGGTCGGCCATCGGCGACACCGTGACGGGGTTCAGCCAGATCCCGTCGACACCGAGGTGGGCCAGGTGATCGAGCCGGGCCGCGACCCCGCCCAAGTCACCAACACCGTCGCCGCTGCTGTCCGCGAACGATCGGGGATAGACCTGGTAGAAAACCGCGGTGGACCACCACGGCTTCGCTTCGTCGCCGTCGGCCGCCATCAAAATGGTGAGTTGACCAGTGAGTGGGCGGCCATTTCCAGGTAGTCGAGCAACTCGCGACGATGATCGTCGTCCAGGGTCTGCGAATCGACGGCAGCGACGGCCGTGTGCATGCACCGCAGCCAGGCGTCGCGCTCGATCGGCGTGATCCGGAAAGGCATGTGCCGCATCCTCAGCCTGGGGTGTCCGCGCTGCTCAGAATAGGTGCGCGGGCCGCCCCAATACTGCTCGAGGAACATCCGCAGGCGTTCTTCCGCGCCCGATAGGTCCTCTTCGGGATACAGCGGGCGCAATATCTCGTCCTCGGCGACCAGCTCGTAGAAGCGGGACACGATTGTTTCGAAGGTTTTGGCCCCCCCGACGGCGTCGTAGAAGGGCTCGGTCATCTGATCCATCCCTTCCATTGTGGGCCATTTGTCTTGGCTGGCTGTTGCGGGCGACCCGTTAGACCCTGTTGTTCACCCAAGTGACACGGCGTCGACGTGGCAAAAGGCGTGCGGTCGGCGGCGAATCGTGGTGGACTGTTGCCCGGAGGATCTATGGCGCAGGGCAAGAAGCGCCGCGGCCACCGCAACCACGGTGCCGCGGCCAGCATGACTGGGACCGCGTCATGTCTGCACAGTGTCGATACGCATCCGCCCAACCGCCACGAGACCGCGTCGATCTGGAGTCGCCGGCGGGTGCTGCTGCTGAACTCCACCTACGAACCGCTCACCGCCTTGCCGATGCGCCGGGCGATCGTCATGGTGATCTGTGGCAAGGCTGACGTGGTGCACGACGACCCGGCGGGGCCGGTCATCCACTCGGCGACCCGCACCATCGTGGTTCCTTCGGTAATCCAACTGCGGACCTACGTTCGGGTGCCCTACCGCGCCCGGGTTCCGATGACCTGTGCCGCGCTGATGCACCGTGACCGTTTCTGCTGTGCCTACTGCGGGGCGAAAGCCGACACCGTCGACCACGTCGTGCCGCGCAGTCGCGGGGGTGAGCATTCGTGGGAGAACTGCGTCGCCTGCTGCTCAGCGTGCAATCACCGCAAGGGTGACAAGCTGCTCACCGAACTTGGCTGGTCACTGCGCCGAACGCCGCTGCCGCCGACCGGTCAGCACTGGCGGCTGCTCTCGACGATCAAGGAATTGGACCCATCCTGGGCCCGGTACCTCGGCGAGGGCGCTGCCTAGCGTTGTCATCGCGACTGGCCGACACCGTCGCGGCGATCATATTCGTGTCCTAACTGCGCCGGGTGAACCCTCGGTGGGATACGGTTTGGGGCGTGAGCGTTATGGAGATTCATCTCTTTTTCGTCGGAATACCGTTGTTCTTGGTGGTTGTCCTGGGAGCGATCTTCTTGACCCGCAAGGGACCGCACCCGGCCACCTACGAACTGTCGGAGAAATGGACGCATTCCCCGATCCTGTGGGCCGCCACCGATGAGGCTGTCGGAGACGCCCACGGACACGGCGGGCATGGTTCCTCGGAATTCTCAGTTGGAGGTGGCGCCAGTGGCACATGGTGACGTAGCGACGATCGAGCCCACCGACCTGCCGCGGGGTTCGGTATTCACCAGCAGCGGACGGATATCCAGGGTGACCGAACCCGGGGAATTGTCCGTGCACTACCCGTTCCCGATCGACGACCTCGTGGCCGTCGATGACGCCCTGAAGTACGCCTCGCGTGCGTCCAACGCGCGCTTCGCGGTGTACCTCGGCGATCTGGGTAGTGACACCGCCGCTCGTGCGCGCGCGATCTTGGCCAAGGTGCCGATACCCAACGACGCGGTGCTGGTTGCGGTCTCACCCGACCAATGCGCCGTCGAGGTTGTCTATGGCGCGAACCTGCGGGGGCGCGGCGCCGAGTCGGCGGCTCCGTTGGGAGTTGCCGCCGCCACGTCGGCGTTCGAGCAGGGCAACCTGATCGATGGGCTGGTCAGCGCGATCCGCGTGCTCAGCTCGGGAATCACCCCGGCCTAGTCGCCACGCGTCTGCCCGCGAGGGTGCGCAGCTGTACGCCCAACACGGCGTGTCGGCGTACGGTTGCGCACCCTCGCGAGGGCACACGGCCGCGCTAGAGCGCGGCGTCGGACCGTCGGGCTCGCAACGACCGCTTGACCGCGGCCTGGCCCTCGGACACCAGCCGCCGCAGCGCGGGTGCTAGCTCGGGGTCGGACAGGAATCGGTCGGCGGCGGCAACGCCTTCCTCGGTGATGTCCCAATAGGGGTACAAGCCGATCACCACCGATTGGGCGACCTCGCTCGATCGGCGCTCCCATACCCCGAGAATCACCTCGAAATAGCGGGCGGTGAAGGGTTTGAGCAGCTCACCTTGTCCGCGGGCGCCGATTCCCGCGATGATGGCTCGGCCGGTGGCGTTGGCCAGCGTGTCATCCTCGACCACCGTGGTGAACGCGCGGTCTTTGACCGGGAACTGCGGCCGCGCCGCACGGGCGTGCGCACTGCTGCGCTTGCCGGTGGCGGTCGGGTCGCGCTTTTCCTCGGCGTCGATGCGGGGTGACGCCGGTCCATCGCTGTCGATGACGCCGGCGGTCGCCAGCGCGGTGACGATGCGCCAGCGCAGGTCCATATCGACTTCTAGGCCGGCCAATCCCAACTCGGCCGGGTCATTGTCCAGCAGCGCCGCCAGCGTCTCCACATGGCGGGGCGAGAGCACCGACGTGCACAGCGCGTTGATGAAGGCCAGCTGATGATCGGACCCGGCATCGGCCGCGCGGGCCAATTCCACCAGCAGATCGGCGAACTGCGGCCAACCCGTTTCGCTGGCCCAACCCGGTTCGGCGTAGGAACCCAGCGCCGTCTGGGCATGCAGCAGCAGTCGCTGTGCCACGCCGACTTCCGTCTCGGCGTGAATGCCACCTGACACCAGCGACACGAAGTCACGCGCACGCAGCTCGGCCTCGCGTGTCATCTCCCAGGCCGCAGACCAAACCAGGCTGCGCGGCAACGGTTCGGCGATGTCGCCGATGCGCCCCAACGCCGTTTGCAGCGAGTCACCGTCGAGCCGCAGCGAGCAATAGGTCAGGTCGTCATCGTTGACCAGGATGAGTTTCCCGCGAGGCACACCAACCAGGGCAGGGACTTCCGACTCCGTCCCGGCGACGTCGAGTTCTTCTCGATGAACTCGCACCAACTTTCCAGACCCGCCGGCGACATCGTCGTCGTAGATGCCCACCGCCAGCCGATGCACCCGGGTCTCGCCCGCACCGGGCGCCGCGCCACTTTGCTGCACCACAAACCGGGTAAACCTGCCGTCGGCATCGACGTCGAAGTCTGGGCGCAGCGTGTTGAGACCGGTGGTCTTGAGCCACTGCTGACCCCAATTGGACAAGTCGCGCCCGGATGCCTTTTCCAGTGCGGTGATCAGATCGCTGAATGTCGCATTGCCGAATGCGTGGGCACGGAAGTAGTCGCGCAGCCCGGCCAGGAAGTGCTCGAGTCCGACATAGGCGACGAGCTGCTTGAGCACCGAAGCGCCTTTGGCGTAGGTGATCCCATCGAAGTTCACCTCCACCGCCGCCAGGTCGGGAATGTCCGCGGCGATCGGATGGGTCGAGGGCAGCTGGTCTTGCCGGTAAGCCCAGGATTTCTCGACCGTGGCGAAGGTTGTCCAGGCCTCGGTGAATTCCGTGGCCTCGCTTTGGCACAGCACCGAAGCGAAAGTCGCGAAGGATTCGTTGAGCCACAAGTCGTCCCACCAGGTCATGGTGACCAGGTCGCCGAACCACATGTGCGCCATCTCATGCAGCACCGTCTCGGCGCGCCGCTCGTAGGAGGCCCGGGTGACCTTGCTGCGGAACACGTAGTCCTCGAGGAAAGTCACCGCGCCGGCGTTCTCCATGGCACCGGCATTGAACTCCGGGACGAACAACTGGTCGTACTTGCCGAACGCGTAGGGAATGCCAAAGTGCTTGTGGTAGAAGCCAAATCCCTGCTTGGTTTGGGTGAACAACCGCTCGGCGTCCATGTACTGCGCCAGCGACGCGCGGCAGTAGATGCCCAGGGGAATGCCGCCGTGTTCGTCGCTGTAGGTGTCGTTCCAGACTGCGTACGGTCCAGCGACCAGCGCCACCAGATAGGTGCTCATCCGGGGGGTGACCCCGAAGCTGTGCACGGCGGCCGACTGGCTCTGTGAGACCTCGACCGCGGCGGCGTTGGATACCACCTTCCAGTGTTGAGGCGCGGTCACCCGGATCTCGAAAGTGGCCTTCAGATCGGGCTGATCGAAGCAGGCGAACATGCGCTTGGCATCGGCGGTCTCGAACTGCGAGTACAGGTAGGCCTCGCCGTCAACCGGGTCGACGAAACGATGCAGGCCTTCGCCGGTATTGGAGTACCTGCAGTCGGCATCGACGATGACGACATTGCGATGAGACAGCCCGCGCAGGGGGATTCCGGTGGATTCGTCGTAACCAGAGACATCGAGCTCTTGGCCGTTGAGACTGGCGCTGCGGACGCCCTCGGCGGCGATGTCGATCACCGTATCGGCGCCGGGTAGCGCGTCGAACATCACGGTGGTGGTCGAGCGGAACGTGCGCTCGCCGGTCACATCGAGGTTGACCTGGTAACTGTCGACCGTGATCAGGGCGGCGCGTTCGACAGCTTGATCCCGGGTGAGGTTTGGAACAGCCACGGCGTCCAAGATATCGGCTGCGATGGCACTGCACACGACAGCCCCGCTGCAAGATCGTGGTAGGGCTGGCCGGCGCTGTGGTCAGTGGTGCCCTGGGCAAGCGGGCCTAACTCGATTCGTCTGCCCGCGATAATCATCCACTGGTGAATTACCTTCCCCTACAACGCATTTACGAGAAAATGGGGTGCCGACTCGGCTAGGGTGTGGTGCCAATGCTCTCGAATTTTGATGGTCGGTAAGTGCTAGCGGCGCCGTGGCTGATAGGAGACTGAGCAATGTCCTTTGTGGTGGTGGACCCGGAGCTGGTGGCGGCGACGGCAGCGGATTTGGCCAATGTCGGTTCGACGATCGGTGCGGCCAATGGTGCCGCGGCGGCTACGACGAGGGCGGTGCTTGCCGCGGGGGGCGATGAGATCTCGGCGGCCGTAGCCGCGTGCTTCGAGGCGCAGGCTGAGGCCTATCAGGCCTTCGGTGCCCACACGGCGGCACTTCACGACCAGATCGTGGGGGCGTTGACTGCGGGTGCGGGCGGCTATTCCGCAGTTGAGGCGGCCAACACTTCGCTGCAGCAGGCCGCGAATCTGGTGACCTCTCCAGTTCAGACACTTACCGGGCGGCCATTGTTCGGCAATGGCGCCGATGCGACGACCTCGGGCGCCAACGGCAGAAATGGTGGGTGGCTCATCGGTAGCGGCGTGGCCGGCCAGGCCGGCGGCAGTGGCGGTAGCGCCGGGCTCATCGGTGATGGCGGTAACGGCGGCACGGGTGGGTTTGGTGCGGCAGGGGGTACCGGTGGCGCGGGCGGGATGCTGTTCGGCAATGGCGGCAACGGCGGCGCGGGGGGCGTTGGTGTCACCGCGGGCCTAGGTGGCAACGGCGGTGCCGGCGGCAGTGCGGGGCTGTGGGGTCACGGCGGCAACGGCGGAATCGGCGGGGCAGGCGGGGCCGGGGCCGATGGCGTCAATCCCGTCCCGGCTGACGCCCCATTCAGCTACGCCGATAGTGGCCAGCAGGGTCACGACGTCATCGATGGCACCGCTGCTGGCGGTCACGCCGGCGCCGACGGCACTACCGCCGGGGAGATCGGCGGCGTGGGTGGCCGCGGCGGCGCCGCCTGGGCCCAATCACCAACGGGTACCCCCAATGTTACCGGTGGTGCAGGTGGCGGCGGCGGTGACGGGGGCTCCGGCGCGATGGGCGGCGGTGGCGGTGCGGGCGGCGACGCCACCGCAGGGACCGGGGCGGTTGCCACTGGTGGTGCTGGTGGCGGCGGCGGCGCCGGCGGCGCCGGAGCCATCGGCGGGGCCGGCGGAGCGGGCGGTTCCGCCGGTACCGTGCTCGGCACCGGCAGTGCCCACGGCGGGGCCGGCGGGGCCGGCGGGCGGGCGGGGCGGGTGGCATCGGTGGCGCGGGGGGGCAGCGCGGATGTGAACGCGAATGTCTTTCCCGGGCAATCCGCGACCGGCGGCAACGGGGGTATGGGCGGACGCGGCGGTGATGGCGTTGCTGCCGGCCTTGCCGGCGATGGCGGCAAGGGTGGTGTCGGCGGTCGGGGTGGACTGCTGTTCGGAGATGGCGGCATCGGCGGTGCCGGTGGTGGCGGCGGTATCGGTGGAACCGGCGCTGTCGGTGGCGGGGGTGGTGCCGGCGGAGCCGCTGGCGACGGCGCGTTCGGCGGTGGCCCGTTCCATATGGGGCAGGGTGGTGTCGGCGGCGATGGCGGCGATGGCGGTGATGGCGGTGCCGGCGGTGATGGCGGCAACGGCGGAAATGGCGGCGCCGGTGGTGCGGGCGGGCTGATCGGTCACTCCGGTGGTTCGGGGCTCGGCGGTGCAGCGGGCGGTGGCGGAAGCGGCGGGGCCGGTGGCTTGGGCGGCGCCGGTGGGTTCGGTGAGGGTGGGGGTGCTGCGGCCGGTGCCAACGGTGCGACCGGTGCGACCGGCAACTCGGGCCACTCCGGCCAGGCCGGCTGACCGGGGAGAAAATGCATCTCCCTCGGTGGGGCGATCCGGGAACAATCAGCGGGTGGCCCCGGTTGCGCTGAATTGACCACTGACGAGAGGACCGCACGCCATGCCCGATCAGGCCGCCGAAAAATCTATTGCCGACTTCTGGTTCGACCCGCTGTGCCCGTGGTGCTGGATCACCTCGCGCTGGATCCTCGAGGTGGAGAAGGTCCGCGACATCGAAGTGAACTTCCGGGTGATGAGCCTTGCCATCCTGAACGAGAATCGCGAAGGTCTGCCCGAGCAATATCGCGAAGCCATGGCCAAGGCGTGGGGACCGGTGCGGGTAGCGATTGCGGCGGAGCAGGCGCACGGTGCCGGTGCGCTGGCCTCGCTCTACACCGCGATGGGCACCCGGATTCACAACGAGGGCAATAAGGACCTCGATGAGGTGATCAAGCTGTCGCTGGCCGACGCTGGTCTGCCCGCCGATCTGGCTGCGGCCGCCACCAGCGACGCCTATGACGATGCGCTGCGCAAGAGCCACCATGCCGGGATGGACGCGGTGGGCGATGACGTCGGCACCCCGACCATCCACGTAAACGGTGTGGCCTTTTTTGGGCCGGTGCTGTCGCGGATTCCGCGGGGCGAACAAGCCGGCAAGCTGTGGGACGCCTCGGTGACCTTCGCCGCCTACCCGCATTTTTTCGAGCTCAAGCGCACCCGCACCGAGCCACCCGAATTCGACTGAGCGCGGGTGCGTAACGGTCTGACGCCGCTTGGCCAAGCGCTGAACAACGGCGGTCAGGCGCATCTATAATCCGGCCAGTGTCGATTCCCGGCCGATCGGATGTGCGGAATTATGACTGTGCGGCCCGCTAGGTAGTCGTCGATGACTACCCCGCTGGATCAGCCCCCAGCTACCGATCCACGGGCGAGCAAGAAGCGTCCCGACCGCACCCGCTGGCTGTATTTCGCGGTCATCGGCGCGGTGATCCTCGGGGTGATCGCCGGGCTGGCTGTGCCGTCGATCGGCCCACACGTCGCGGTACTGGGGACGACATTCGTCAACCTGATCACCATGATGGTTGCGCCGGTCATCTTCTGCACCATTGTGTTGGGCATCGGTTCGCTGAACCGGGCCGCGCTGCTCGGAAGGTCGGGGGACTGGCGTTCCTCTATTTCTTGGTGATGTCAACGGCGGCGCTGGGGATCGGCCTTTTCGTCGGCAACCTGATTGGGACGGTTCGCGGTCTGCATCTGTCCGTCGAGTCAATGGGCAGCGGCGTCGAGGTGGCCGACGCGGCGCCGCCGTCGGGCTGGATGCACGGCCTGCTCGATCAGGTCATCCCCACCTCGTTGTTGTCGGGCCTGACGAATGGCAACGTGCTGCAGGCACTGTTTGTCGCGCTGTTGGTCGGCTTCGCGGTCCAGGGCATGGGCGCTGCGGGTGAGCCCATCCTGCGCAGCGTCGAGTACCTGCAGAAGCTGGTTTTCAAGGTGCTTGGCATGCTGCTGTGGCTGGCGCCCATCGGCGCATTCGGCTGGATCGCCAGCATCATCGGGGCCACCGGTTGGGGTGCCGTGGCCAACCTGCTGATCCTGTTGGTCGACTTCTACCTCACGTGTGCGGTGTTCGTGTTCGGTGTGCTGGGCGTGTTGCTCTACCTGGTTTCCGGGGTGTCGATCTTCCGGCTGGTGCGCTACCTGGCCCGGGAGTATCTGCTGATCTTTGCCACGTCGTCGTCAGAGGCAGTGTTGCCGCGACTTGTCGCCAAGATGAAGCACCTGGGCGTCGAACCCGCGACCGTCGGGGTGGTGGTGCCCGTCGGGTATTCGTTCAACCTCGATGGCACCGCGCTGTATCTGACCATGGCGTCGCTGTTCATCGCCGACGCACTCGGACGGCCGTTGGCGTGGGGCGAGCAGATCTCGCTACTGGTGTTCATGATCTTTGCCTCCAAGGGCGCCGCCGGGGTGAGTGGTGCGGGTCTGGCCGCGTTGGCCAGCGGCTTGCAGGCCTATCGTCCCGAGCTCCTCGGTGGTGTCGCGCTGGTCGCGGGAACAGACACCTTCATGAAGGAGGCCCGTTCGCTGACGAACTTTTCCGGCAACGCGGTCGCGACGATCCTGGTGGGTTGGTGGACCAAGACGATTGACCGGTCAAAGGTCGACGCGGTACTGCACGGCCGCGATCCGTTTGACGAGTGGACCATGATCGATCGGGACGACGCGCCGCCGAGAGGTGTTGCCGAGTCTTGAGCGGGCCGAGCCCGCCGGTTCGCCCAACGTGGCGCGACACGCCGCGCTTTGCATAGCTGACTTCCGCCAGGGAAGGATGTCGGGCGTGCGCGTCTACCTGGGGGCCGACCACGCCGGCCTGGAGCTCAAACAGCAGATCATCGAGCACCTGAAAGCAACTGGGCACGAGCCGATCGACTGCGGTGCATTCACCTATGACGCCGAGGACGACTACCCGGCGTTTTGCATCGCCGCGGCGCAACGCACCGTGGCAGACCCGGGCAGCCTGGGCATCGTGCTGGGCGGATCGGGCAATGGTGAGCAGATAGCCGCCAACAAGGTCCCCGGTGCCCGCTGCGCCCTGGCCTGGAGCGAGCAGACCGCATCGTTGGCGCGCGAGCACAACAACGCGCAGCTCATCGGCATCGGCGGTCGGATGCACACCGTTTCCGAGGCGCTGGCTATCGTCGACGCCTTCCTGTCCAAACCGTGGTCGAAAGCCGAGCGGCATCAACGTCGAATCGACATCTTGTCCGAGTACGAGCGGACCCACCAAGCGCCGCCGGTGCCCGGCGCTCAGGACTGATAGCTCCTATGCCCGAAGGGCATACGTTGCACCGGTTGGCGCGGTTGCATCAGCGCCGGTTCGCCGGTGCGCCGGTGGTGGTATCGAGTCCGCAGGGCAAATTCGCGGACTCGGCCGGCGCGGTAGATGGCCGAGTGTTGCGCGCCGCCAGCGCATGGGGCAAGCATCTGTTCCATCACTATGCCGGCGGTCCGGTGGTGCACGTGCACCTCGGTCTCTACGGGGCTTTCACCGAATGGGCACGTTCTGCCGGTGAGCTTCTTCCCGACCCGGTCGGGCAGGTGCGGATGCGGATGGTTGGTGCCGAATACGGCACCGACCTGCGCGGTCCCACCGTATGCGAGGTGATCGACGACGCCCAGGTCGCCGATGTGCTCGCCCGGCTGGGACCTGACCCCTTGCGTAAGGATGCCGACCCGTCGTGGGCGTGGGCTCGGATCGCCAAGTCGCGCAGGCCGATCGGTGCACTTCTGATGGACCAGAAGGTGATGGCGGGGGTCGGCAACGTCTATCGCAGCGAGTTGTTGTTTCGGCACCGCATCGACCCGTACCGCAGCGGTCAGCGGATCACCGAAGCGGAGTTCAGCGCGGCCTGGACCGATCTGGTGGCACTGATGAAAGTCGGTTTGCGCGGCGGCAAGATCGTTGTGGTGCGTCCCGAACATGACCACGGGGCACCGTCGTACGCGGCGGGACGGCCTCGCACCTACGTGTATCGGCGTGCGGGAGATCCATGCCGGGTGTGTGGGGCCACGGTCGGTACGGCCGTACTCGAGGGCCGCAACGTCTTTTGGTGCCCCTCCTGTCAGGCGTGATCTTGATCACTGTCTAGGTGCGCAACGTGGCGTCACCTGACTTGCGTTCTGGCACTTCGGTTGTCCGCCGCGGGTTGGGCACGATTCTTCAGATTGGCTACAGGTTGGCCGGGTAAGCCTGGTGCCTATGAAAACTTACCCGCGTTTAGCTGCAACAGGTATGGCAATGGCCCTTGGTCTGGGGCTAGCCGGAGTAGGCGTCGCGTCCGAGGCTGCGGCGCAGCCCGGCGCCCCCACGCAGTGGTGCCCGGGCGACTTCTGGGATCCCGGCTGGGGTGAAAACTGGGACATGGGTCACTGTCACGACAACTGGCGTGGGCCAGGACCCAACCCGCAGCCTGGTCACGCAGGTCCTGGAGGGCCGGGAGAGCCCGCACCTGGGCAGCAGGGACCGGGTGGTCCCGGGGGCCGGGCGGGCGGCCCGGCGGGCCCGGCGGGCCTGGGGGACCGGGCGTTGGGCCGGGAGCGCCGGGGGGTCCGCACTGATCCCTGACGACGCACAGCCGAATGGCCGCACCCTGCCGACATCGGTTCGGCAGGGTGCGTTCGTTCGGGTTGGCCGCGGCGAGCTAGTCCGCGGCAACGTCAAGTGCCGCGTAGACCTCGTTGCTCAACGCGACGCTGCGCGGGTCGGCGTTGGCCTTGCTGGCGTCGAAGCGGTTCATTACGTACGCGTAGCCGATCCGGTGTTCGAGGTCGACGAAACCGAACGACCCGCCCAGGCCGCCATGGCCGAAGATTTTCTGGTTGGGACCGTTTACGGCGCGCTGGTTGAGCATGTACCCGAAGCCCCAGCCGTGATCGGCGACCCGCGGCCCCAGCACCAGGTCGGTGTCGAAGCCGCCCTGCGAGACCCGGACCAGATCCATGTGCTCGCGGCTCAGCAGTTTCTCCTGCGCCAGTGCGTTGTAGAACGTTGCCAATCCCAGCGCGGAGACCTGCGCGTTGGTGCCGGGGAACTCCAGCTGGCGCCACAGGTGCAGGTCGTTGGAGCCAAGTTCGTCATCGGGGGCAAACCCCATCGCAATCGACAGCCCCGCCTTGGGGTGGTCGTCGAGGCTGGTGGGGTCGCTGGGGGCTTGCACATCGGCCAGCAGGTCTCGGGCGTGCGGCTTGTTGACCCGCTCGGCGCAGCGGCTCTGGTCGAAGGGGGACAGGCCGATGTGGACGTCGGCGCCGATCGGTTCGGCGATCTCGGTGCGCAGATACTGCCCGACCGTGCGCCCGGTGATCCGGCGGAATACCTCGCCGAGGATGAAACCGAACGTGGTCATGTGGTAGCCCTGGGCGCTACCCGGCTCCCACCGCGGCTCGGCCAAGGCCAATTGCTCGCACACGAAATCCCAGTCGGTGACCTGTTGCCAGCTCATTCGCGCGTTGGGGCCGATCACACCGGAGCGGTGGCTGAGCACCATGGCCACGGTGATGGCTTCCTTGCCCGCCTGCCCGAATTCGGGCCAATAGCGGGCGACCGGAGCGTGTAAGTCCAGCTCACCGCGGTCGGCGAGCTGGTGGACGCAGGTGGCCGTGAGTGCCTTGCTGCCGGACAACACGGTGGTCAGGGTGTCCTGCCGCCACGGCCGGGCACCGGCGGCGTCCGCCGAACCGCCCCAGAGATTGACGACCAGATCACCGTCCACCCACACCGCGACGGCTGCTCCGACCTCCATGCACTGGGCGAAGTTCCGTTCAAAGGCAGCACGCACTCTTTGGAACTTCCGCGCACATGAGCCGTAAATATCGACGTCGCTCATGGCGCCTTTCTGTGGTGCATAGGCCGTGCTTGGAGCGGGCGACGGGAATCGAACCCGCGTAGCTAGTTTGGAAGACTAGGGCTCTACCATTGAGCTACGCCCGCATGTAGTAAGTCGATCGAAACTCTACGTGGTGGCTGAGATCAAATCTAATCGACGCAGTCATGTGACCGCTTGGGACGCGGCGCGACTTCCTCGAGGGCCCTGCCGGACCCTGGAGGTCCTTGCAGGCCCGCCGCCGCCGGGCCGTAGGATCGCGAGTTCAGTCCGGGGTGTAGCGCAGCTTGGTAGCGCATCCGCTTTGGGAGCGGAAGGCCGCAGGTTCAAATCCTGTCACCCCGACCAACTCACCGCGACGAACAACCACCAAGGAGCAGATCCGTGAAGAGCAGTGTCGAGCAGTTGAGCCCCACCCGGGTTCGCATCAAGGTGGAGGTGCCCTTCGCCGAACTCGAGCCTGATTTCCAGCGGGCCTACAAAGAGCTGGCCAAACAGGTGCGGTTGCCCGGCTTCCGGCCGGGGAGGGCGCCGGTCAAGCTTCTCGAGGCTCGCTTTGGCCGGGAAGCGATGTTGGACCAGATCGTCAACGATGCCGTGCCCAGCCGGTACGGCCAGGCGTTGGCAGAGTCCGAGATCCAGCCGCTGGGCCGACCGGACATCGAGGTGACTCAAAAGGAGTATGGCCAGGACCTGGCCTTTACCGCTGAGGTGGACGTTCGACCGGAAATTGCGCTGCCGGACCTGACCGGGCTGTCGGTTTCGGTGGATGCGATCGAGGCCACCGACGACGAGGTCAACGCCGAGTTGGAGTCGTTGCGCGCCCGGTTCGGCACGCTGACCGGAGTGGAGCGCCCGGTGGCCACGGGGGATTTCATCTCGATCGACTTGTCGGCGGCTGTCGACGGCGAGGACGTGCCTAACGCCGCCGCCGAAGGGTTGTCCCACGAGGTCGGCTCCGGCCGGCTTATCGCGGGTCTCGACGATGCGGTGGTCGGATTGTCGGTGGACGAGTCGCGGGTATTCACCGCCAAGCTGGCGGCCGGAGATCACGCCGGGCGCGATGCCGAGGTCACTGTCACGGTCAAGTCGGTCAAGGAGCGCGAGCTGCCCGAACCCGACGACGAGTTTGCGCAGTTGGCCAGTGAGTTCGACACCATCGACGAGCTGCGCGCAAGCCTTCGCGAGCAGGTGCTGCAAGCCAAGCGGGTCGGCCAGGCGGAGCAGATTCGCAACGCCACCATCGACGCCCTGCTCGAGCGGGTCGACGTGCCGACGCCGGAGTCGTATGTGCAGGCGCAGTACGAGGGTGTGCTGCACAGCGCGCTCAGCGGCATCAACAACGACGAGGCCAGGTTCAACGAACTGCTCGTTGAGCAAGGATCTTCGCGTGAAGCGTTCGACGCTGAGGCCAGGACCGCCTCGGAGAAGGACGTCAAGCGGCAGTTGCTGCTGGACGCCCTGGCCGATGACCTCAAGGTCCAGGTCGGTCAGGACGACCTGACCGAACGCCTGGTCCTCACGTCGCGCCAGTACGGCATCGAACCGCAACAGCTGTTTGCCTACCTGCAGGAAAACAACCAGCTTCCGTCGATGTTCGCCGACGTTCGGCGCGAGTTGGCGGTCAAGGCCGTGGCCCAGGCCGCGACGGTGACCGACACCGACGGCAACACGATCGACACCAGTGAGTTCTTCGGCAAGCCGCCGGAGAACGACGTAACGGACTTGTTGGACGACGACGCTGACGAAGACGCCGGCGTGGACGCCGATGGGGATGCAGAAAACTCAGCAGAGCCCGTCGACGCGGACAGCGCCGACGCGGCCCAGGGGGCCGGCTAAGGCCACATGGCATGACGCTGTGAGCGAACGCGCCGACTTCAGGGGGTGCGTGGGCGCCACACAGTGGGTGCGGTTGGTTAGGGTCGGACACAGAAGAACTCGAGAAAGCAGGTAACCCAGTCGTGACTGACATGCGTTCGAACTCGCAGGGTCTCAATCTCACGGACTCGGTCTATGAGCGCTTGCTCTCCGAGCGCATCATCTTCCTGGGGTCGGAGGTGAACGATGAAGTCGCCAACCGGCTGTGCGCGCAGATTCTGTTGCTCGCCGCCGAAGACGCCAGCAAGGACATCAACCTCTACATCAACTCGCCGGGTGGATCGATCAGCGCCGGCATGGCGATCTACGACACCATGGTGCTGGCCCCCTGCGACATCGCGACGTATGCGATGGGCATGGCCGCCTCGATGGGCGAGTTCCTGCTGGCAGCGGGTACCAAGGGCAAGCGTTACGCGTTGCCACACGCCCGCATCCTGATGCACCAGCCGCTGGGTGGGGTGACCGGTAGTGCGGCCGACATCGCGATTCAGGCCGAGCAGTTCGCCGTCATCAAGAAGGAGATGTTCCGGCTCAACGCCGAATTTACCGGCCAGTCGATCGAACGTATCGAGGCGGATTCGGATCGCGACCGCTGGTTCACCGCCCCCGAAGCTCTGGAATACGGTTTCGTCGATCACATCATCACCCGCGCCGCCCACGTCAACGGAGAAGCACAGTGAATCCTCAGGTCCAGCCCCAGGCGCGGTACATCCTGCCGTCGTTCATCGAGCACTCCACCTTCGGGGTCAAGGAATCCAACCCGTACAACAAGCTGTTCGAGGAACGCATCATCTTCCTCGGCGTCCAGGTCGACGACGCGTCGGCGAACGACATCATGGCGCAGCTGCTGGTGCTGGAGTCGCTGGACCCCGATCGTGACATCACCATGTACATCAACTCGCCGGGTGGCGGGTTCACCTCGTTGATGGCGATCTACGACACCATGCAGTACGTGCGGGCGGACATCCAGACGGTATGTCTGGGACAGGCCGCTTCGGCCGCGGCGGTGTTGCTGGCCGCGGGAACCCCGGGCAAGCGTATGGCGCTGCCCAATGCGCGAGTGCTGATCCACCAGCCGTCGTTGTCGGGTGTCATCCAGGGACAGTTCTCCGACCTGGAGATCCAGGCCGCCGAGATCGAACGGATGCGCACCCTGATGGAGTCCACGCTGGCCCGCCACACCGGCAAGGATCCCTCGGTGATTCGCAAGGACACCGACCGGGACAAGATCTTGACCGCCGAAGAGGCAAAGGACTACGGGATCATCGACACGGTTCTGGAGTACCGGAAACTCTCGGCCCAGAACGCCTGAGGCGGCGGCCGGAATTTCGTTGACGGGCGACGGTCGATACGGCCGCGCTCGGTTGTCTTAGTCGAGGTCTGACCCGGCGAGTTGGCTCTCGTCGGGGTCGGGGCTCTCGTCAGAGTCGGGGCGGGGAAAGCGCCGCAAGCCCAGGACGAACGCGGCCGCCAGTAGCACCGAGGCGCATCCCAGCGCGATTCGGACGCCCTGCATGAAGTCCGAATCGGCGGCGCTGACGATATTGGTTTCCTGCGCCGACGTGATGCGGTGTCGCGGCCCGATGAAGGCGGCGTGCGCATGCGGATTGGCGCTGTTCACGATGGTGTCGACAACGATCGAGCGCACGACGGGATCGGGCAGGTCATCTTCCATGCTTTCCGGCAGTGTGGCGCCCAACCATGCGGCCAGAATCGAGCCCAAGAAGGCGACGCCAAAAATTTCGCCCATGGACCTTTGTAGGTTGAGCAGGCCGGCGGCCATGCCGGCGCGGTGATCATCAACCTTGGTCATACCAAGGTGTAGCAGCGGTGTGACGCTGCCGCCGGCCCCCGCGCCGAAGACGGTCAGTCCCATCAGGGCGAGCGCGGGTACATGGCCCATCGCGGTGACGAACAGCACCAGCCCGGTGACCATGGCAGCCAGACACGTGACCACCGGCAGCCGCGGGCCCCATTTGTTGACCGCCGCGCCCGCCAGCAGGCTCGCCATCCCAAATCCCGCGGGCACCGGCAACATCATCAGGCCGGCGTGCAGCGGTGACAGGTCGCGCACATTCTGGAAGAACTGCGTGATCACCATCAGCGTCCCAAAGAAGCAGGACATCACCACGAAATAGACGATCAGCACGGACCGATAGACCGACTCGGTGAACAGCTGGAGATCGATCAACGGAAACGGGGCGCGCCGTTCATGCCGGATGAAAGTCCACAACAACGCGACGATGATCAGAAGCAGTGAGGTCAGCACGATGGCCGACCGCTGCTGAAACCGAGGTGCCTCGATGATCGTGTACGCCAACACCGCGATCCCGGGCACGAAGGTCAGCTGTCCCACCCAATCCAGCTCGGTCGGGTCGGGATCCCTGGACTCGTCGACACCGATCAGCGTCAGCACCAACACGATCGCGCCGAGCGGCACGTTGACCGCGAACACGCTGCGCCAGCCAAGGGTCTCCACCATCAGTCCGCCCAGCGCCGGTGCCGACGCGGCGCCGACCATCCCAATGGCCATCCAGTCCGCGATGGCCCGGGCCTTCATGCGCTGATCGGGAAAGGCGTGGCTGAGCAGGGCAAGTGACAACACCGATATGAACGATGCGTCCAGGCCCTGGATCACTCGGGCCGCGGTGAACATACCGAGATTGATCGGGAGCACGCACACCACCGAGCTTGCGACGAACAGGGCCAGTCCGACAAAGAATCCCCGCCTGCGGCCGTAGCGGTCGCCCAGCAAGGCGCAGCTCATCAGCATGGCCGCCATCCCCAGGCTGTAGCCGGCGACTGCCCACTGAAGACCTTGCTCGCCGATGTGAAACACCCTTTGGATACTGGGCAATGCGACGTTGACGATATTGACGTCCACGAACACCATGAAGATCCCCAGCCCCGTTGCCGCCACGGTCAGCCGCTGGCGTCGGGTCATGGCGACGTTGTCCGCGGCGGGGGCAGTGGCGGGTACCTCAGCGCTGCCTGACGTGGTTGGGGGTTCGCCGATTTCGCCTGGGTTGCTCATAGCTCGCCTTGACCTTTCGCGTGGACAGGGAATGCGGCTAGAAGTTCGTCGGCTGGGTTTGACGGCTTTGATCAGCCCGCGGATCGGGGAGCAGGCCAGGACCCCAGGGCGGACCACGAGGCCGGTCGGCGGCCGGCGCCGCTAAACCATGCGTTGCCGAGCATCGCTCTCACAATGGTCAACACTAGGGAAACTGACGTAGTGGCAACGGCGTTTTACGCAGCTTTTCCAACGCCGGCCCGGCGAGGAGGGGGGAAGGGGTCACCTGTGGACGCTGCGAGACTGGGCGAGGCCGACAGCGCGCCGCCGACCTCGATCAGTGCGGAAAACATCAGCCAACCGCGCAACGTCGCTGTAGGGTGGTCGCCTTGGGGGCTTGGTAGCCATGAGTTTCGCCAGCTGACGGGCCTCGGTGGCGTAACGACCACGACACGCCAGAGAAACGTACAGCGCGTCTCGGCGAGTGGTGGGAGCTGTTGGGCTATATGTTGCATTCAGACGAAAGGCACGAATAACCCAGCGAATACCAAGGACGCTATTCGGTGTTAACGGTCGCGGTGGGCTGGAGCAAGCGGGTAGCGTCGGGGGATACACGCGGCACGGCAAGACGAACGGCGAACAGGAAGTAGGCCCTCACCCAAAATGGCGCGCATAGGAGACGGCGGCGACCTGCTGAAGTGCTCGTTCTGCGGAAAGAGTCAGAAACAGGTCAAGAAGCTCATAGCTGGCCCCGGTGTGTACATCTGTGATGAGTGCATCGATCTGTGCAACGAGATCATCGAAGAGGAACTCGCTGACGCCGACGATGTGAAACTCGACGAACTGCCCAAACCGGTCGAGATCCGGGAATTCCTCGAGGGCTACGTCATCGGCCAAGACACCGCGAAGCGCACGCTCGCCGTCGCGGTCTACAACCACTACAAGCGGATCCAGGCCGGCGAGAAGTCTCGCGATTCCAGGTGCGAGCCCGTGGAGCTGACCAAGTCCAACATCTTGATGCTCGGGCCTACCGGATGCGGTAAGACCTACCTGGCCCAGACCCTGGCCAAAATGCTGAACGTGCCGTTCGCGATCGCCGACGCCACCGCGCTGACCGAGGCGGGTTATGTGGGTGAAGACGTCGAGAACATCTTGCTCAAACTCATTCAGGCCGCCGACTATGACGTGAAGCGTGCCGAGACCGGCATCATCTACATCGACGAGGTGGACAAGATCGCTCGCAAGAGCGAGAACCCCTCCATCACGCGCGACGTCTCCGGTGAGGGTGTTCAGCAGGCCCTGTTGAAGATTCTCGAGGGCACCCAAGCTTCGGTGCCCCCGCAGGGTGGCCGCAAGCATCCGCACCAGGAATTCATCCAGATCGACACCACGAACGTGCTTTTCATTGTCGCGGGTGCATTCGCCGGGCTGGAGAAGATCATTTACGAGCGGGTCGGCAAGCGCGGTCTGGGCTTCGGCGCCGAAGTGCGCTCCAAGGCCGAGATCGACACCACCGACCACTTTGCCGATGTGATGCCCGAGGATCTGATCAAGTTCGGTTTGATCCCCGAATTCATCGGTCGGCTCCCGGTCGTTGCCTCCGTCACCAACCTGGACAAAGAGTCCTTGGTCAAGATCTTGTCCGAACCCAAGAACGCGTTGGTCAAGCAGTACACCCGGCTCTTCGAAATGGACGGTGTGGAGCTGGAGTTCACCGATGACGCGCTGGAAGCGATCGCCGACCAGGCGATTCACCGCGGCACCGGTGCTCGCGGGCTGCGGGCCATCATGGAAGAAGTCTTACTGCCGGTGATGTATGACATCCCGAGCCGTGACGACGTCGCCAAAGTGGTGGTCACCAAGGAGACCGTGCAAGACAACGTGTTGCCGACGATCGTGCCGCGCAAGCCGTCACGTAGTGAGCGCCGCGACAAGAGTGCCTAACCGGCGCTGATGCCGGGCGCTTCCGGTCGCAAGCCGGCGTCCTCGACCGAGTCGAGTGACGCAGCCTCATCTGATGCGATGGCGGCCTACGATGCGCTGCCGCGCAGAGTGGTCCATGCCCTGGACCTGGTGAACTTCTCGCTCGCTGACGTCCGCGATGGCTTGGGTCCCTACCTGTCGGTGTACCTGTTGGTGACCAACAACTGGGACCAAGCCTCGATCGGGTTTGTGATGGCCGTCGGCGGCATCGCGGCCATCGTGGCGCAGACACCGATGGGCGCGTTCGTGGACCGGACGAAGGCCAAGCGGGCGTTGGTCATCACCGGCGCCTTGGCGGTCACCGCGAGTGCGCTGGCGATGCCTCTGTTTCCCGAACTCCGCTCCATCTCGTTGCTGCAGGTGCTCACCGGGATCGCCAGCTCGGTCTTTGCTCCGGCGCTGGCCGCAATCACGCTGGGCATCGTAGGCCCGCAGCTGTTCGCCAGGCGGATCGGGCGCAACGAGTCCTTCAATCACGCTGGCAACGCCACGGCCGCCGCCATCACCGGTGGGTTGGCCTTCTTCTTCGGGCCGGTGGTGGTGTTCTGGGTGCTTGCCAGCATGGCGGTGATGAGCGTCGTGGCAACCCTGCGCATTCCGCATGATGCGATCGATCATGACCTGGCCCGCGGTATGGATCACGCGCCCGGGGAACCGCATGCTCAGCGATCGGGCTTTGGGGTGCTGCTGCACAACCGCACATTGATGATCTTCGCGGCGGCCATTGTCGCTTTCCACTTCGCCAACGCGGCCATGCTGCCGCTGGTTGGCCAGGTGCTGGCCCTGCACAACAGGGACGAGGGCACGGCGTTGATGTCGTGGTGCATCGTGGCGGCCCAGGTGGTGATGGTGTCCGTGGCGTACGTGACCGGGAGCAGGGCCGATGCCTGGGGACGAAAGCCGATCTTTCTGGTGGCGTTCGCCGTCTTGACCGCTCGTGGCTTCCTCTACACGCTGTCGGACAACTCGTACTGGCTGGTTGGGGTCCAGTTGCTCGACGGCATTGGCGCCGGCATCTTCGGAGCGTTGTTTCCGCTTATCGTCCAGGACCTCACCCACGGAACGGGTCACTTCAACATCAGCCTTGGCGCCATCACCACGGCGGTGGGGGTCGGCGCGGCGTTGTCCAACTTTGCTTCCGGCTGGGTGGTCGTCACTGCGGGCTACAACGTGGCCTTCATGTCCCTGGGTGCGATCGCTGGCGCGGGCTTCATCTTGTACTTGCTTGCGATGCCGGAGACGGCTTCGCAAGACTTGCCGGGCGTTGAGTTGCGGTGGATCTCCGCGGTGGCTGTGCGCGGCGGGCTGGCGTCGCGCGCCACGCTCGGCGCGGCCGGGGCGGAAGAAGTGACCAATACCACACTTTTCTTCGGCCGCCGTTATCGCCCCCTCTGACGTCGGGTTTGCGATGTATGTCCCATGTACACGGGACATTTCGGCGTCATTGTCCCCTTAAGGAGGTGACATGAGGTTGCCATACACTCCTTATGTAAGTGCCATAATCGGTACTGCCAGTGACACAAAATCGTGAGGGCGGGGAGCCACTCCGACGACGCGTAATCTAGAGATTTGGCGCGGAGTGCCTGTCCCCAGGTAGACGGAAGGGCGGAGACGTGGATCCGAACGGCAGCGAAGCCGGACCAGAGTCTCATACCGCGGCGACCCATGGCGGGCCTGACCGGCAGCGCCTGGAGAATGTGGTTATCCGTTTCGCCGGGGACTCCGGCGACGGCATGCAGCTGACCGGCGACCGATTCACGTCGGAGGCCGCGCTTTTCGGCAATGACTTGGCGACCCAGCCGAACTACCCCGCCGAGATCCGGGCCCCCGCAGGCACGCTTCCCGGGGTTTCGTCTTTTCAGATTCAGATTGCCGACTACGACATCCTGACCGCCGGTGACCGGCCCGACGTGCTGGTGGCGATGAATCCGGCCGCGCTGAAGGCCAATATCGGCGACCTGCCGCTGGGCGGGATGGTGATCGCCAACTCGGACGAGTTCACCAAGCGCAATCTGACCAAGGTGGGGTACGTAACGAACCCGCTGGAGTCTGACGAGCTCGAGGAATACGTCGTCCACTCCGTCCCGATGACCACGCTGACGCTGGGAGCCGTCGAAGCGATCGGCGCGTCGAAGAAGGACGGGCAGCGGGCCAAGAACATGTTCGCGTTGGGCCTGGTGTCCTGGATGTACGGGCGGCCGATACAGACCAGCGAGACGTTCATCAGGGAGAAGTTCGCCCGCAAGCCCGAGATCGCTGAAGCCAATGTGTTGGCCCTGAAGGCGGGCTGGAATTTCGGCGAAACCACCGAGGCTTTCGGCACCACCTACGAAGTACCCCCGGCGAAGCTTCCGCCCGGCGACTACCGGCAGATCTCCGGGAACACCGCGCTGGCCTACGGCATCGTCGCGGCCGGGCAGCTGGCCGACCTCCCCGTGGTGCTGGGCAGCTATCCCATCACGCCGGCGTCGGACATCCTGCACGAGTTGTCCAAGCACAAGAACTTCAACGTGACCACCTTCCAGGCCGAAGATGAGATCGGTGGCATCTGTGCCGCACTCGGCGCCGCCTATGGGGGCGCGTTGAGCGTCACCAGCACATCGGGACCCGGCATTTCACTCAAGTCGGAGGCGCTCGGGCTCGGCGTGATGACCGAGCTGCCGCTGATCGTCATCGATGTGCAGCGGGGAGGGCCGTCGACCGGTCTGCCCACCAAGACCGAACAGGCTGACCTGCTGCAGGCCCTATACGGCCGCAACGGTGAGTCGCCATTGGCGGTGCTGGCGCCGCGGTCGCCTGCCGACTGCTTTGAGACCGCTCTCGAGGCGGTGCGGATTGCGGTGTCGTATCACACGCCGGTGATCCTGTTGTCCGACGGTGCGATCGCCAACGGATCGGAACCCTGGCGCATCCCGAACGTCGCCGATCTGGCGCCGATCAAGCACACCTTCGCCACGCCCGACGAGCCCTTCCAGCCCTACGCCCGCGACCCGGAAACCTTGGCCCGCCAGTTTGCCGTGCCCGGCACTCCCGGGCTGGAACACCGCATCGGCGGACTAGAGGCCGCCAATGGAACGGGCGCCATCTCGTATGAGTCGACCAATCATGACCTGATGGTGCGGTTGCGGCAGGCCAAGATCGAGGGGATCAGTGTTCCCGATCTCGAAGTCGACGATCCGACCGGTGATGCCGAGTTGCTGATCATCGGGTGGGGCAGTTCCTACGGGCCCATCGGAGAAGCGTGCCGGCGGGCGCGGCGGCGCGGGACCAAAGTGGCGCATGCTCATCTGCGCTACCTCAACCCCTTCCCGGCGAATCTGGGCGAGGTGTTGCGACGTTACCCGCAGGTGGTGGCTCCGGAAATGAACCTGGGTCAGCTGGCGTTGGTGCTGCGTGGGAAGTATTTGGTCGACGTGCAGTCAGTCACCAAGGTCAAGGGTGTCTCGTTCCTGGCCGACGAGGTGGGGCGCTTCATCCGGGCCGCACTGGCCGGCAGACTGGCCGAACTCGAGCAAGACAAGATGATGGTCGCCAAGTTGTCGGCGGCGACGGTTGAAGCGGGAGTAGGCGCATGACCCGTGCCGCGACGACGCAGAGCGAGGCGATGAGGAGGAGCGGCGCTCATGACTAGCGTGATCGGCAATCTGGCTGGCACAAACCTGGGTGTAACGCCTGTTTTGTCCAAGAACACCGGAGTGCCCACCACCGACCAGCCACAAAAGGGCAAAGACTTCACCAGCGACCAAGAGGTCCGCTGGTGCCCCGGCTGTGGCGACTACGTCATTCTCAACACCATCCGCAATTTCCTGCCGGAGCTGGGGTTGCGTCGCGAGAACATCGTGTTCATCAGCGGGATCGGCTGCTCTAGCCGCTTCCCGTACTACCTCGAGACCTATGGCTTCCACTCGATCCACGGGCGCGCTCCGGCAATCGCGACCGGTCTCGCGCTGGCCCGCGAAGACCTCTCGGTTTGGGTGGTCACCGGTGACGGCGATGCCCTTTCGATCGGGGGCAACCACCTGATTCACGCGCTGCGGCGCAACGTCAACATCACGATCCTGCTGTTCAACAATCGGATCTACGGGCTGACCAAGGGCCAGTACTCGCCGACGTCGGAGGTCGGCAAGGTGACCAAGTCGACGCCGATGGGTTCGCTGGACACCCCGTTCAACCCGGTGTCATTGGCGTTGGGGGCCGAGGCCACGTTCGTCGGCCGCGCGCTGGACTCCGATCGTGCGGGGCTTTCTGAAGTGCTGCGCGCCGCCACCGAGCATCGTGGCGCTGCGTTGGTCGAGATCCTGCAGGATTGCCCGATTTTCAACGACGGCTCCTTCGACGCGCTGCGCAAGGAGGGTTCCGAAGAGCGGGTCATCAACGTCCACCACGGCGAACCAATTGTGTTCGGCGCCAACGGGGAATACTGCGTGGTGCGATCCGGTTTCGGCCTCGACGTGGCCAAGACCGCCGACGTCGCCGTCGACGAGATCGTGGTGCATGATGCCCACGCCGATGACGCGGCCTACGCCTTCGCACTGTCGCGGCTGTCCGATCAAAACCTCGAACACACGGTGTTGGGGATCTTCCGAAGCATCAGCAGACCGGCCTACGACGACGCGGCTCGCTCCCAGATCAGTGCCGCTCAGGAGTCGACGCCTTCGGATTCGGCCGCGCTGCAGTCGCTGCTGCGTGGCCGCGACACCTGGACCGTTTCCTGAGATGGCCGGACGCGAGTCGGACGCCGTGTCGTTGGCAGGGGTCGTCCTAGCCGGGGGAGAATCCCGGCGAATGGGACGTGACAAAGCCACACTGGTGCTGCCCGGTGGCAGCACGACAATGGTGGAGCACGTGCTCGGCATTGTCGGGCAACGCTGCGAGCCCGTCTTTGTGATGGCAGCCCAGGGGCAGCCGCTACCGCCGCTGCAGGTTCCCGTGCTGCGCGACGAATTGCGCGGGTTGGGACCGCTGCCGGCGACCGGACGTGGCCTGCGTGCGGCCGCAGAGGCCGGCGTTCGGTTTGCCTTCGTGTGTGCCGTCGACATGCCCAAGCTGACGGTGGATCTGATCGATGATCTGGTGCGCAGCGCTATTGAGACCGACGCCGAGGTGGTGCTGCCGTGGGACGGCCGCAGCCACTATCTGGCGGCGATATACCGGACCGATCTCGCCGAGCGGGTCGACGCGCTCGTCGCCGCGGGTGAGCGCAAGATGAGCGCTCTGGCCGACAGTTCGGATACGCAACGGATCGTGATGTCGGATTCTGCGCCGCTGGCCAATGTCAACACTGCCGCGGACCTGCCCAGACCGGTGCGGCCCGGACACTGACCCTTGCCGTATCGGTCGTTGGGTGGCCTGCGTGCACCGGTGGTTATGACTGCTTTTCGAAAACTAAAATGCCCGGGGAACCGTTTTGATTCGAAGAAAATGGAATCAACCGAGGCGACGCTAACTGTAGCAACCCATTCCGCTATTTCTTCTTCCTCGCTGCAGCGGGGGTAGGAGCGGCCTTCGGTGCCTCGCAGCACCGTACTATTCTGCCGCACAATGTAGTTTAGCCGGCATTCGCGCACTCCCAACCTCAACCGGCCCGCGGAGTCTTCGATCAGCACGGTGGCGAGCGACGCGCCCTGGAGAAGCTAATTCGAGCCAAGTCCGACCATCGGTGTGCGCCGCTACGCGCAGCAGCGCTCTGCATTCACCCGTCGATGCACTCTGAACTGCGAAGATCCCGATCATACGATTTGGATCAGCAAACAAGTGAATCGCCATCCTGCTCCACCGCCAATCAACATGGTGGTGAGCCTGTTGTTGTGGTCCGGTCATCGTTGATTCTTCCTGCCCGAAAACCCGGGCAACAAAGCCCCACAACGACTGGTCCACTACAACGGGCTCACCTCACCCTGTTAAGTTCAGTGGTCATATTTGTATTCCCTTTTGGTCGCCTAGAGCGGTGAGTAGTTGATCAAGGTTCATCGTCGCCACGTTGTCGTGTCTTTCGTTGGTGTGTGAGGAATGCTCACTATCCGCAATTTCACGGAGAGCGTTGAGAATCCCGGATCTTATGAGTTGTTGTGTTGGGATTTTTGCGATGAGGTTCTGCATTTCGATCTCTTCTGGATCCTGGGCCCGGCTAATGGTGCTGTTTCCCGATAGTTGAATGTTCAGGTATTGGGCGATAGCGCTAGGGGTGGGGTGATCGAAAACCAAGGTGGCGGGTAGGGATGCGCCGGTGTCTCGGGTCAAGGTGTTGCTTAGTTCTAGGGCAGTTAGTGAGTCAATTCCGAGATCTTTGAAGGGGAGGTCGGGCTCGAGTGTGGCCGGGTCGGGGTGAGCCAACACCGCGGCGGTTGCGGTAGTGACCAACCTGGTCAGTGTGGCCAACTGTTGTTCCGGGGTTTGAGTGGCGAGTTGCGCGGTCAACGTCTCCGCGCTGCCGATTGTGGCGTGTCGGCGCATGTTGGTAAGTGCCGACAGAATTGCGGGTAGGACACCTTGGCGGGCGTGGCGGGCCAGGGTTCGGGTGTTGAGGGGGGCTGGGACCAAGTGAGGTTGTCGGGAGACGAGAGCAGCGTCGAATAGGGCGAGGCCGTGTTCGGTGGTGATGGGGATCAGGTTGCGGGTGAAGCGGGCCTGATTCACCGTGTCGAGGTGTGCTGCTATCCCGGGTGTTTGCCAGTAGCCCCAGGCCAGGCTGGTGGCGGGCAAGCCATGGTGGTGACGGTGGTGGGCTAGTGCGTCGAGGAAGGCGTTCGCCGCCGCGTAATTCGCTAGCCCCGGTGCGCCGAGTACCGCTGCGGCCGCGGAGAACATGACGAATGCGTCGAGATCGATGTGGGCGGTGAGCTGATGGAGATGCCAGGCGGTGTCGGCTTTGGCGGTTAATACCGTGTCGAGTTGGTTGGGGCTTAGTTCGGTGAGTACAGCGTCATGCAGGACGGCGGCGGTGTGGATGACCGCCCGTAGCGGTTGTTCGCTGGGGATATTGGCCAACAGTGTGGCGAGTTGGGTGGGGTCGCTGGTGTCACACGCGGTAATGGTGATTTGGGCGCCGAGTTGGGTGAGTCGTTGGTAAAGGTTGTCGGCTCCTGGTGCGTCTGGGCCGCTGCGAGAGACCAGCAGCAGATGCCGTGCCCCGTATCGGGCAATCATGTGTTCGGCAAATACGGCGCCCAACATGCCGGTGCCGCCGGTAATGAGCACCGTGCCCGCGGGGTCGAATTCCACGGGGGGTGAGGTGGTGGTGGTCTCGGCTGTGGTGGGGGTGAGTCGGGGGGTGAGGGGGGTGCCGTGGCGTAGGGCGAGTTGGGGTTCGGTGGGGGCTGAGGTGGGGTTGGTCAGGGTGGCCAAGACGTTGGTTAGCGTCTGGGCGGTGGTGGGGGTGTTGTCGATGTCGATGAGGGTGATGCGGTTAGGGTGTTCGTTTTGGGTAGTGTGGATTAGGGCGGCGGTTGCGGCTTGGGCGGGGTCGGGGGCCAGGTCATCGGGGCTGGTGGTGATGGCGTGGCGGGTCAGGACGACGAGATGGGTGTCGGTGGTGTCGGGCCGGTTCAGCCAGTTTTGTAGCCCGGCCAGGGTGTGTTGGGTCAGGGTATGCACCCGGTGCAGGAGGTCGCCCTGGGTTGGTTGGGAGGTGGTGAGGTCCCAGAGCACCACTGGTGGGCAGGGCTGTACTGCTGCTAGATCGGTGTAGACGGCGCATTGAGTCGATTGGCCCAACGTGGAGGCAAGGTCGTCGGGGTAAGAGCTGACGAGCGCTAACGGTGGCAATACTGGCGCGGTCGAGAGTGTGTCGGGGGGTAGTACAGGCCAGGTCAGCTGGAGCAACCCTCGGCGTGAGATCCCGGTGGGTTGCAGGCTGCCAGTATCGGGTAGCGCACGTAGGGTGAGCGCGTTGATGGTGATCACCGTCGCTCCGGCCGGGTCAGTGGCATGCAGGCTGAAGGTGTCGGCGCCAGTCGCGGTGAGTTGGACGAGTAGCCGGCGAGCCCCGGTCGCATGGAGGTTCACTCCGGTAATCGCGAAGGGCATCCGTGGGGTTGGCGCGGGAGAGGCATCGGTGTCGGTCAAGGCGGCAGCGAGAGGCTGCAAGGCGGCATCGAGTAGGGCGGGGTGGATGCCGTAGCCGTCGACATCGGTGTCGGCGGGTAGGGCGACTTCCGCGCAAGTGGTGTTGGTATCGGTGGGGTCTTTTTCGAGACTGTGCAGTGCGCGAAACGCGCCGTTGTAGCACACGCCGTGTTGAGCGAGCTCCTCGTAGAAGCCTTCTTGATCAACAGCATTGAGGGTTGGCCTCGCGGTGAAGGGTGTTGTCGGGGAAAGCATGCGGGACCGGTGGTTGCTCAGTGTTCCGCTGGCGTGCAAGACCCAGGCGCTGTGCTGGTGTGGGTGTTCACTGGTGCGGGCGTGGACGTGGCCTGACCCCGTGAACTGGTCCGCGGCGAACGAGAGTCATTCATCGGTGGGTACAGGCGGCAGCATAGCGGGCAGGCGGTAGGTAGCCCAGCGATGAATGCCGCCGATGATGGTTGTACTCGTGCTTCCAGTCGCCGATGACGACACGGGCCTGGGCCAGCGACCAGAAGCTATTGATGTTGAGGCACTCGTCGCGGATGCGGGAGTTGAACGACTCAACATAGCCGTTGCGCCATGGCTCGCCGGGCGGGATGAAGTGGAGTCCGACCTGGCCCTCGGCCCAGTCTGCCATTGCGCTGCAAGCCACCGGGGTCCGTTGTCACACCGCAGCACCGCGGGTAAGGCCCCGCGCCCGGCGGCTATGCGGCCCAACTCCTCGGTGAGGTGATCACCGGTGATGCTGCGCTCGACCATACCGCCGAGGCATTGGCGGGTGTGCTCGTCGATGATCGACACGATCTTGATCGGCCGCCCATCGGTGGTCACGTCGAACTGGAAGTCCACCGCCCACACCCGATCGGGTGCATCGGCGACTACCTCTGGCGGGGCGGTGGAGGTGCCGTGCCGTTTGCACTTGCGACGCTGCGGGACCCGCAGTCCTTCCTCACGCCAAAGCCGTTGCACCTTCTTATGGTTCACTTCCCAGCCTTCGCCGCGGGCATCGTGGTAGGCCGGTCGGAACCCGCGACGAGGATGCTTGTTGGCGTAGTCGCGTAGCCACTCCCTCAGAGCGGCGTCAGGATCGGCCGGCGTGCCCGCAACCGGTTCGTGGCGTTGGGTGGCGCGGTGCTGCCCGGTGACGCGGCAGGCAAACCGCTCGCTGACCCCAGCACGCGCTGGAGATGACGAACGGCCGCCCGCCGGCGCTCCGGGCCTAAAAGTTTCCCCGGGCGATCTCCCACAGCGCGTCCTTCTCCAACTCGGCATCGGCCAACAACCTTTTGAGTGCGGCGTTCTCGCGTTCGAGGTCCTTGAGCCGTTTAGCGTCCTCGGCCTTCAGGCCGCCGAACTGGTTGCGCCACCGGTGGTAGGTAGCCTCAGAGACCCCCAGCTCGCGGCAGACCGCCGCGGTGTCCTTGCACTCGGCCAACAGCCCGTCCGCGGTCATCAGCTTGCGCACAATCTGCTCCGGACTGTGCCGTTTCCTCGTCGCCATGATCTTGTCGAGCCTTCCTGCCCACAACGTGGGCCACAAGACTCTCACAAGCCGTGGATCAACCGATCGGGGTCAGGCCAGACGCTAAATGTTCGCCGGTTTTGTTCGTCGGGGGCGGTCACGCTGATTTGTAGATCGGTGGCGGCGTCGGGGGTGAGGGTGAGTGGGGTTTGTAGGACGAGTTCGTCGATGGTGGGGCAGCCGGTGTGTTCGCCGGCGTAGAGGGCCATGTCAATGAGTGCGGTCACGGGCAGTACCCCCGTATCGCCGAGTTGGTGGCCCGTTAGCCAGCGGTGCGCGCTGGTGGACAGTCGTCCGCTGAGCACAATTTGGTCTTGATCTGCTAGTTCGGTGACCGCTCCCAGCAGGGGATGCTCAGGTTGATCGAGTCCGGCGGCGCCAACATCTGCGCGGGGGGCGGGGTCTAGCCAGTAGCGGCGGCGCTGGAATGGGTAGGTGGGTAATTCCACCGTGGTAGCGCCGGGGTAGATCTTTTGCCATGACGGGCTGTGGCCGTGGACGTGCAAGTTCGCGATTGCGTTGGCCACCATATCCATGTCGGGACGGTCCCGACGCAACGTTGTCACTACCGCTGATTGAGTGAGCTGGCCAGTGTCGGCTAATGCGTCGGTGAGTGCTGATGCCAGTACCGGGTGCGGGGACAGTTCCACAAACACGCGCTCGCTGTGGGCCAGCAGTTGCGCTACACAGCTATAGAACTCGACTGGTTCGCGTAGGTTGCGATACCAGTAGTCGGCGTCCATGGCGGTGGTGTCTAGCGGGTGTTCGGATAGCTCGCTGGCGACGGTGGAGTACAGCGGGATGCGTGCTGGTTGGGGGTTGAGGTCAGCTAGGGCGTGTCTGCTTAATGTGAATGGTGTTTTGGCTGATGCTGTTTGGGTGATGCGGACGCATGCGATTTCTGATGATTTGTGGTCGCTGATCGTGGCGGTGTTGCCTGCGGGGCGGCGGCGTGGCCGGCCGTGGAACGATCATCGACGTACTCTGGAGGGCATTATCTGGCGTTACCGTACGGGATCTCCGTGGTGTGACCTGCCCGAGCACTTCGGTCCCTGGCAATCGGTGGCCGAGAGGCATCTACGCTGGTCGGTCGATGGCATCTACGCGCGGATCTTCGCGGCGATCGCCTCTGACCTCGACGCCGAGGACGCCGACCTGGGCGCACTGTTGTCGGTCGATTCGACCAGTGTGCGCGCCCACCAACACGCAGCCGGAGCGCCCCGGGCGCCGCACAGGGGGATCTGTCGAATTACAAGAAATATCTCGATGAGCCCGATGACCACGCCATTGGGCGTTCCCGCGGCGGGCTGACTACCAAGATCCACGCCTTGACCGACCAGCTGTGCAGTCCGGTCACCCTGGCACTGTCGGCCGGTCAAGCCGGTGATAATCCGATGCTTTGGCCACTGCTGGCCGCCCGGTGCAGCAACTCATACGCCCCGTTTCACCTGCTGGCGGACAAGGCGTACTCCCATGACTCGACGCGGGCACAGCTGCGCCGGCTCAAGATCGCCCATACCATCCCCGAGCGCAGCGACCAGATCACCCGCCGCAAAGCCAAAGGCCGCAACAGAGGACGGCCTCCGGGGTTCTCAGGCCGAATCTACAAGCACCGCAACACCGTCGAGCGAAGCTTCAACCGGCTCAAACACTGGCGCGCGGTCGCCACCCGCTACGACAAATACGCCCTGACCTACCTCGGCGGTGTCACCCTGGCCGCCATCATCACCTACCACCGCGTCCGCAATTAGCAGACAGGACCTAATTCGTGGAGCAGGTGTTCACGCAGGCGCTCTACGTGAGCGGAGTGCGAGGCGTAGTCCACCGCTATGGGTCGTATCTGGACGCCGCCGTCCTCGCAGGTACCGATAAATTGGTCGACCGCGGCGGTATCGCCGCTGATGATGGTGTGCGCCGGGCCGTTGATCGCCGCGATGCTGATCTGGGTGTTCCATGGCTGCAGCAGTGGGCGTAGGTCTTCGGGGCTGAGCAGGACCGAAGCCATCGTTCCGGTGCCGGCCAGCTGCGCAAGTGCCGCACTGCGTAGGGCCACCACTTTGGCGGCCTCGGCGAGGGACAACGCCCCAGCGATGTACGCGGCGGCGATTTCCCCTTGGGAATGCCCGATCACTGCATCAGGCACAATCCCGTAGCCGCGTAATGTTTCGGCTAGCGCGATCATCACCGCGAACAAGACTGGCTGGATCACTTCTACCAGTTCAAGCGAGGGCGCGTCGGGGTCCAGGCAGATCACATCGCGCACAGACCATCCCGTATAGGGGCGTAACTCGGCGTCGCACGCATCGATAGCGGTAGTGAAAACGGGGTGTTGACGATAAAGCTGTGCGCCCATGCCGGCGTATTGGCTGCCCTGGCCGGGGAAAACGAACACTGTTTTACCGGCCTGGCCTAGGTCCTGTCTGCTAATTGCGGACGCGGTGGTAGGTGATGATGGCGGCCAGGGTGACACCGCCGAGGTAGGTCAGGGCGTATTTGTCGTAGCGGGTGGCGACCGCGCGCCAGTGTTTGAGCCGGTTGAAGCTTCGCTCGACGGTGTTGCGGTGCTTGTAGATTCGGCCTGAGAACCCCGGAGGCCGTCCTCCGTTGCGGCCTTTGGCTTTGCGGCGGGTGATCTGGTCGCTGCGCCGGGCGGCCAGCAATGGCCAAAGCATCGGATTATCACCGGCTTGACCGGCCGACAGTGCCAGGGTGACCGGACTGCACAGCTGGTCGGTCAAGGCGTGGATCTTGGTAGTCAGCCCGCCGCGGGAACGCCCAATGGCGTGGTCATCGGGCTCATCGAGATATTTCTTGTAATTCGACAGATCCCCCTGTGCGGCGCCCGGGGCGCGCTCCGGCTGCGTGTTGGTGGGCGCGCACACTGGTCGAATCGACCGACAACAGTGCGCCCAGGTCGGCGTCCTCGGCGTCGAGGTCAGAGGCGATCGCCGCGAAGATCCGCGCGTAGATGCCATCGACCGACCAGCGTAGATGCCTCTCGGCCACCGATTGCCAGGGACCGAAGTGCTCGGGCAGGTCACGCCACGGAGATCCCGTACGGTAACGCCAGATAATGCCCTCCAGAGTACGTCGATGATCGTTCCACGGCCGGCCACGCCGCCGCCCCGCAGGCAACACCGCCACGATCAGCGACCACAAATCATCAGAAATCGCATGCGTCCGCATCACCCAAACAGCATCAGCCAAAACACCATTCACATTAAGCAGACACGCCCTAGGTCCTGTCTGCTAATTGCGGACGCGGTGGTAGGTGATGATGGCGGCCAGGGTGACACCGCCGAGGTAGGTCAGGGCGTATTTGTCGTAGCGGGTGGCGACCGCGCGCCAGTGTTTGAGCCGGTTGAAGCTTCGCTCGACGGTGTTGCGGTGCTTGTAGATTCGGCCTGAGAACCCCGGAGGCCGTCCTCTGTTGCGGCCTTTGGCTTTGCGGCGGGTGATCTGGTCGCTGCGCTCGGGGATGGTATGGGCGATCTTGAGCCGGCGCAGCTGTGCCCGCGTCGAGTCATGGGAGTACGCCTTGTCCGCCAGCAGGTGAAACGGGGCGTATGAGTTGCTGCACCGGGCGGCCAGCAGTGGCCAAAGCATCGGATTATCACCGGCTTGACCGGCCGACAGTGCCAGGGTGACCGGACTGCACAGCTGGTCGGTCAAGGCGTGGATCTTGGTAGTCAGCCCGCCGCGGGAACGCCCAATGGCGTGGTCATCGGGCTCATCGAGATATTTCTTGTAATTCGACAGATCCCCCTGTGCGGCGCCCGGGGCGCGCTCCGGCTGCGTGTTGGTGGGCGCGCACACTGGTCGAATCGACCGACAACAGTGCGCCCAGGTCGGCGTCCTCGGCGTCGAGGTCAGAGGCGATCGCCGCGAAGATCCGCGCGTAGATGCCATCGACCGACCAGCGTAGATGCCTCTCGGCCACCGATTGCCAGGGACCGAAGTGCTCGGGCAGGTCACGCCACGGAGATCCCGTACGGTAACGCCAGATAATGCCCTCCAGAGTACGTCGATGATCGTTCCACGGCCGGCCACGCCGCCGCCCCGCAGGCAACACCGCCACGATCAGCGACCACAAATCATCAGAAATCGCATGCGTCCGCATCACCCAAACAGCATCAGCCAAAACACCATTCACATTAAGCAGACACGCCCTAGTCGGCATGCTGCTACTGTCACCCGGGCTGGCAACATTTCTCTACGGATTGTCGACTGTTCCAGCCCGCGGGACCGTAGCTGATCGCCATGTCTTGATACCGGCGACCGCCGGGCTGGTTCTGATGGGGGCCTTCGTCTTTCACGCTCTCTATCGCGCCGACCGTCCGCTGATAGATCTGCGGCTGTTCAGGAACCGGGTGGTGACCGTCGCCAATGCGACGATAGTCTTTGTCGCCGCCGGGTTTTCCGGCGCCGTGCTGCTGGTGCCAAGTTACTTTCAGCAGCTGTTGCGTGAAACACCGTTGCAGGTCGGCATACACATGATTCCGCTTGGGCTCGGTGCCGCGGTGACCATACCGACCTCCAGCGTCTTGATGGACAGACACGGCGCCGGCAAGGTGGTGTTGGGCGGCGTAACGCTGATCAGCGTTGGCATGGGCACTCTCGCGTTCGGCGCCGCCGAGCACGCCGCTTACGTACCCACCCTGCTTATCGGGCTGACGATCGTGGGTATGGGCATGGGCTCCATCATGCTGCAACTCACCACGGTGGCGGTGCAGACCCTGGCCCCGCACCAAATCGCGCGGGGTTCGACCCTGGTTAGCGTCAATCAACAGCTGTCCGCCTCGGCAAGCACCGCACTGATGTCGGTCATACTGACCAGCCAGTTCAATCGCAGCGCCAACATTGCCGCGGCGAACCGCCTCGAAGCCCTTAACGAAAGCGCGACCAGACGGGGGATCCCCCTGGACCCTTCGCAGATACCGCCGCGAACCCTCAATCCCGATTTTGGGGCCAACCTGTTGCACGACCTGTCTCAGGCGTACACCGTGGTGTTCGTATACGCCAGCGTGGTCATGCTAGTGACTTTTCTCCCTGCGGTGTTTCTGCCCATGAGGGCCGCCATCACGTCGGCCCCATTGCGTGAGCCCATAGACCCGGAGTTCCCTGAGATGGCGGCCCGTGGGCGTCCGAGGTGAATGCGTTCTCGGGTGGCTCAGTCATCCTCAGCCCTTGTGCGCGAGGAGAAGAAATCCCGGGAACATCAATCGGCCCTTGTCGTCTCGCTGCGCCTCGACGCCCGGCGCAGACCCCGCCCGGACACGGCGACACGGGCTCGCTACAGGTCCTGCCGCTTGTCGACGAAGAATCGCTGGTCGGCACCGGTGTCTCTAAGAACCCCACCGAGCACGACCTGGGCACCGCTGAAACGTTCACTGCGCATAAACCGGACTCAGATGGTGCGTTTCAGCCCGACGTGGGCGGCGTGGTACCCGAGCCGGCGATAGAACGCCCGAGCCCTTTCGCGTGCCTCGTCCGTGGTCACCTGCGCCAACTGCGCCCCGTGAGCTCGGCCGTAGTTGTGTGCCCACTCGACGAGGGCGGTACCGAGGCCCTGTGCGCGTTCGGCTTTGGCGACCCGTAATCCCTCGATCTGCAGCCGAGTGGCGCCGCCGCGGGACAGGCCGGGAATGATGGTCAATTGCATGGTCGCGACGACCATGTCGGAACCGTTCAGGACGACTCCGAGATAGTTGGATCGGTTGCGAACGAGGATGTCGTAGGCCGCCTCGTAGCGTTCGAGTCCGGCGCCTTCGCGATCCTGACCGAATTCGTCGTCGGAGAGCAGCTCGGCGATCACTCCCACGTGTTCGCGCGTCGCGCGCTGCACCCGGAAGGTGCGCCCTGCTACCCGCAACAGTCCTCGCACCGAGGACTGCGCCAGTGCCTGCAGGCGCGCCACCAGCAGGTCCAGCCAGGACCCCACGTTGGTTCGCGCCTCCGCGGTATCTGGGTAGCGGCATCGCAGATGCAGGCCGGATTCGTCCTGAATGAACCAGAGCATGACGCCATCGGTGTGGATCCTCGCGCTCACATACTGGGCGTCGAGTCCGACGGAGTCGATGCGCACCGGAAGTCTAAGTTGGTCCAGCCAGGAGATGGCGAACATGCCAGGCGCCATTGGCATTCCGCCCCACGGAGCCAGTACGTCGGCGAGTGGCCAGGAACCAAGCTGCACCGCTTCTTTGACGGCGGCGGCCGCGGCGTTCGGCTCGACGACCGCGGACTCCAGCACCGAATTGGTGATGAACCAGCCGACCGAGTCGTGCCACTTTTCTTCAAATCGGCTGTGCACGGGGAAGACTGCGCGCAGCGGCGCTCCCGCCAACTCGCGGGTTACCGCAGTCATGGCGACCACCGCGAGTGCCAACGTCGAGACGCCGTCATTGCGTGCCTGCGCGGCGAACGCGGCGCCGTCATCGACATCGAACACATCACGCACTTCGACGCGTTCCGGATGCGGCCCAGACTCACCCAACGGCAGCGGAAACCGCGGCATGACCCCACCACTGTCGCTGATGATTTGGGCCCACCGCGCACGCACGCGATCCGGCGCCGGGGGACGGTCCAGTAGCGCTTGGGTGTGCACCACAAACGCGGGCCGCGGCTGCAGAGACGACGTACGTCCGGTCCTCGCGTCGGCGAGCATCGACAACAGGTCCCGGGCAATCACGAGCATCGACCACATGTCCACATGTGCGTGGTCGGCAGCGATGACCACCGTCAATCCGGCGGCAGTCTCCAACACGCAGAGCCGATGTGAGGGCCGCTGATAGGGCGAACACGTCGCGTTGAGAACTATTCGCAGTGCGTCGTTGACCTCCTGGCCCGCGGCGATCTCATGCTCGACCCACTTGCCGGGTTGAACATCGATCTCATGCAGCTGCGGATCGCCTTCCGCCCCGAGTGTGAATGCCGTTCGCAGAGTGCCGTGGCGGGCGATCACGCCCAGCCACGCATCGGCCAGCGATTGCCGGCTGACCCCAGCCGGCAATCGAATGGACAGAGCCATCCAGGAGCCGGGTCGCGCACCTGCGGCTACGTGTATGCGCTGGTCAAAAGACACCGGAAGCTGCCGACCGAGGTCAGAAACCGACACGTCATAACCCCAGAGTCGTCCGAACGGTAGCCGCAAGTGCGCCACGTTGGTCAGCCGCATGGCGGTACCCTAACGCCCCAGATAGCCTGAATGCTCAGTCAGCGCGGTCGGCTCCGGGACGAGTCGGCCGATCGTGAAAAGAGTCGCGCGATGTCCACTTTCGTGGTACCGGGAGCAGAGCTTGCGGTAGAGCTGAGCGACGAAGGTGGTCACCCGGTAGTTCAACTGCACGGACTTACCTCCAGCCGGGCGCGTGACCGGGTGCTCAATCTTGACCTCGGCAGGGGGCTCAGCGGGACCCGCTTGCTGCGCTACGACGCACGCGGCCACGGCAAGTCGACCGGGCGCAAGGTTCCCCAAGATTACCGGTGGGAACGCCTTGCCGAGGATCTTCTACGGCTGCTCGACAAATGGTTTCCCGGCGAACAGGTGCATGGGGTCGGCCCATCCATGGGTACCGGCACACTGCTGCACGCTGCCGCCCGCGAGCCGGACCGCTTCGCCGGTCTCACGCTGATGGTGCCGGCCACCGCGTGGCACACCCGGCCCGCGCAGGCCGCCAATTACCGGGTGGCGGCCGAAATCATCGAGACCGAGGGAGTCGGGGCATTCATCGCCTGGGGGCGTGCGGCGACTCCGCCACCAGCCACGGTCGGCGCGCCCGAAACAGTTCCCGATGTCGCCGATGCGTTGCTGCCATCACTGTTTCGCGGTGCGGCTCTCAGCGACCTTCCCACCAGTGAAGCCCTAGCACGAATCGATGTGCCGACCACGATCCTGGCCTGGATCAACGACCCGGCGCATCCGCTGTCGACCGCGGAATCACTTGCCGCATTGCTGCCGCAGTCGACGCTCATCGTGGCGCACACCCCGGCCGACGTCGAGACCTGGCCCCAGATCCTGAGCAAAGACGTCGCCCGCAGAGGCTGACACCGCCGGGCGGTCAGGTCAGGAACCGTCCGCCTCACCGCCACCGGCCGGCAAACCGATAGCGCGGAGGGATCGGTCCTCTGCCATTAGTGGAATTTTGTTCGACGTTGGTGGTCACTCCACGGTTGCTGTTCGCGAAGATGCCCACCTCGCACGACCGGACTGCTCTGCAAGTGTGTGATGGCTTCGCGATACGCGGCATCGGCGATTGAGCCGTCGGACACGAGCGCAGTGGCGCTGGCGCCTATGCCGAGGGCTGTGGGAGTGCCACTGGCCTTGGTCCGTTTGAGGAGTCGTCCCAGCGCCTCTGTTGCTGCATTGTGCTCCTTGCATCGCACAGCCGCTTCGACCAGTTCGCCCAGCAGGTAGCCGCACATTCCGAGGTCGTCGTAGCGTGCGCCCGATGCTGCGGCGTGGAACGCCTCCTGGTACTGACCGAGCCCGTTGTGCAAGATCGCGGCCGCGTACATGGCGATCGAAACGTCATATCCCTCGCCACGACTCGCTGCACTGTCGACCGTTTGCTGCACTCCATCGCGGCATAGCTGTTCCTGTCCGCGGTATGCGGCGAGGTAGGTCTTTATCGCCGGACGCGGGGGCGCGCCGGTCGCGGCGATGATGGCGGCAGACTCATCGAGCAAGGCATCGGCCTGCCCGAAATTGCCTGCCGAGACACAGACTCCCGCTAACGTCACAAGCGCGACGGGAAGCATCGTCAACGCGCCGGCTGCCCGAAGATCTTCGACCTGGCGGGCCGCCAGGAAGTTGTAGGCGTCCTGGTCGAACAGGTCCAAGCAGACGCGGGCGGTGAGATCGTGCCAACCCGGTTCGGCCACGCCGATGTCCCGCTCGCGCAGGTACTCTCGGATCGCGCTGCGGAGATGGGGACCGCCGCAACGTAGCCCTCGGTCAATCTGATGACCAGGCCGTCCAGTAATACGTCGAGCGCGCGCGCAGGGTGCGGAGCGGCCGGCGCATTGCTGGCCGCCTTCGCGGCCGAGGGCGACGAATTGTGCTGGTCGGTCGACATCCAGCCGACCAGGATAGACGCCAGCACCCCTCCGAGGTAAGCCTTCCGCGACTACAACGGGTCGAGGCGTTGCATTCGTTTGGCCGCGGCAAGCAGAAGTGGCCGGGCGTCGGAGCCGCGGCTGGCCGCAAATCCAATTTTTGCGCGGATCAGTTCGCATCGGGCAGCGATCAACTCGTCGTCGGCCGCCGCGGCGGCAGCCGCGACCAGCCTGGTTGCCGAATCGGTCATCCCCCCCTTGGGGCCTGTCCGGGCAGGGTCGGGCCGTAGCTCAGATTCGCTCCGTGATCGAGCCACGGGCTGACCGCCGGGGCCGTTCGACGGCCCCGGCAGAGAATTCGCGGCGGCTGCTATTTCTCTCAGCGAAAATAGGGTTCAACCGTGCCGCTGAGCTTGACGACCATTGGATTTCCGCGGCGATCCTTCGCGGTAGGGACTTCAACACGCACCCACCCCTCAGCCACGTTGTATTCGTGAACATTGGTTTTCTCGACGCCATTAAACCGAATACCCACGTCGCGGCGGAGGACCTCTTCGCTATAGAAGGCGCTGCGCGGATCGATGGAGAGGTGATTCGGTGGAACGCCTGTGTTCTGATCGTCGGACATGATGGCCTTCGTTGGATGCTGCGTTAGGTGCTCGGATTGCTCGTCAAAGAATCTACGCGACCCTGCAGGAACGGGTTGCGCGTAGGTCCTGGCGGCCGCAATAAGACCACCGAGAACGGGGCGGGACTGACAACTGCAAACTCACCTATTCGTGAGTTGGCCATCGTTCTGGCACCGGCGGTGGAACCCAAGAGAATCGACAGGAGCCGCTCGACAACCATCGGTCGGCGCCTAGGTCCTGTCTGCTAATTGCGGACGCGGTGGTAGGTGATGATGGCGGCCAGGGTGACACCGCCGAGGTAGGTCAGGGCGTATTTGTCGTAGCGGGTGGCGACCGCGCGCCAGTGTTTGAGCCGGTTGAAGCTTCGCTCGACGGTGTTGCGGTGCTTGTAGATTCGGCCTGAGAACCCCGGAGGCCGTCCTCCGTTGCGGCCTTTGGCTTTGCGGCGGGTGATCTGGTCGCTGCGCTCGGGGATGGTATGGGCGATCTTGAGCCGGCGCAGCTGTGCCCGCGTCGAGTCATGGGAGTACGCCTTGTCCGCCAGCAGGTGAAACGGGGCGTATGAGTTGCTGCACCGGGCGGCCAGCAATGGCCAAAGCATCGGATTATCACCGGCTTGACCGGCCGACAGTGCCAGGGTGACCGGACTGCACAGCTGGTCGGTCAAGGCGTGGATCTTGGTAGTCAGCCCGCCGCGGGAACGCCCAATGGCGTGGTCATCGGGCTCATCGAGATATTTCTTGTAATTCGACAGATCCCCCTGTGCGGCGCCCGGGCGCGCTCCGGCTGCGTGTTGGTGGGCGCGCACACTGGTCGAATCGACCGACAACAGTGCGCCCAGGTCGGCGTCCTCGGCGTCGAGGTCAGAGGCGATCGCCGCGAAGATCCGCGCGTAGATGCCATCGACCGACCAGCGTAGATGCCTCTCGGCCACCGATTGCCAGGGACCGAAGTGCTCGGGCAGGTCACACCACGGAGATCCCGTACGGTAACGCCAGATAATGCCCTCCAGAGTACGTCGATGATCGTTCCACGGCCGGCCACGCCGCCGCCCCGCAGGCAACACCGCCACGATCAGCGACCACAAATCATCAGAAATCGCATGCGTCCGCATCACCCAAACAGCATCAGCCAAAACACCATTCACATTAAGCAGACACGCCCTAGTGGCATCCTCGGAAACGGTAGCCGGTGCGACCGAAACCGAACGTGCCCATTGGAATTTGGCGGAGACGGTGACACTTCGCGGCCGCGACCGGCCGACCCGCCTGGCCATCCCCGCCAGCAACGGGCCACCTCCGTCTAGTCTGGCCCGGATCGGTTCATCCACATGATCCTTGCCCACGGTTTTGATCGGTGATAGTGCCAGTGGGATTGGATAGGTGGATGCCCGAGCCCTCCTAAACTCTATGCGGGCTTATTGCGCCGAAATCGTTCTGCGCTAGGACGTACTCGATGTGGTCGGCGATGGCGCAACTTGCTGGATGAAGGCCGCTGGCAACCATCATCGGACTGGACTGCCCGAAGTTCAGTTGACTCTGCGGGTGGGAACCTTAGGTCGTGGTTGCGCCTGAGCTGGAGTAGTTCGAAAGCTATTGGGGTAAGCCTTGTCGAGGGCAGGTTGACGGCGGCGTCGGTAGCAGATCGGCCCGATCCAGGTCGCCATCGTGAGTCGAGATTCGGTTCGAGTCGACCATCGTCGCCGGTCGAGCGCATACATGGGAGACCGGAAAAAGACGTCCCCTGCGTGCTGACCGCACGTACCGACATATCCCGTTGAACCCTCGCCAACCATATCGCCGTGAAGCGCTGATCCCAATAGTGAATGTAGTTCCGGCGCTCGCCGAATTGGCTGGGGGACTTGGGCTGAAAGGGTCTGCTGCATGAATAGGTGACATCTGATGTGTCTAGTCCTGCGGGGCTGGGCTGGAAGGATGTCACTGTGTCTAAGCCGTACCCTCAGGAGTTCCGCGACGACGTTGTCCGGGTCGCCCGCAACCGTGATCCCGAGGTTCCGTTGGAGCAGATTGCCTCGGATTTCGGGATCCACTACACGACGCTGTACGGGTGGCTGAAGAAGGCCGATGTCGACGACGGTAAGCGGGCCGGGACGACCACCAGCGAATCAGCCGAACTGAGGGAAGCGCGTAAGCGAATTCGTTTGCTAGAGCATGAAAATGAAGTGCTGCGTCGGGCGGCGGCCTATCTCTCGCAGGCGCATCTTCCGGGAAAATGATCTACCCGTTCGTCCGTGAGTTGGCCGCCGACGGTATCCCCGTCACGGTGACGTGCCGGGTCCTCAACATCGCTCGCGCGCCCTACTACCGCTGGCTCGACCAACCCGTGACCGACACCGAGTGGAACCGGGCGCATCTGGCCAACGCCCTGTTCGACGCCCACCGCGACGACCCGGAATTCGGCTACCGGTTTCTGGCCGATGAAGCCAAGGCCGCCGGGTTCTGTGTAGCGGAGCGCACGGTGTGGCGGATCTGCAGCGCCAACGGCTGGTTCAGCGTCTTCGGCAAGAAGAAACGCGGGAAGAAGGCCAAAGTGGGGGCTCCGGCGCATGACGATCTCGTGCGCCGGGACTTCACCGCCGCGGGCCCCAACCAGCTGTGGCTGTCCGACATCACCGAGCACCCGACCCGGGAAGGCAAGCTCTACCTGTGCGCGATCAAGGACGTGTGGTCCAACCGCATCGTCGGCTATTCGATGGCTGAGCGGATGGAATCCTCCATCGCTGTTGCCGCAATCGATTCCGCGGTTGCTCGCCGCGCCGCGAAGGTGGCCGGCTGTGTGCTACACAGCGACAGCGGTAGTCAATTTCGGTCAAGGAAGTTGCAGCAGAGCCTGTTTCGTCACCGCATGCTTGGCTCGATGGGCCAAGTGGGCTCGGCCGGCGACAACGCCGCCATGGAGTCCTTCTTCTCGCTGCTGCAGAAAACGTCCTGAACCGCCGAACCTGGGACACCCGCGAACAGCTGAGGATCGCGATCATCACCTGGATCGAACGCACCTACCATCGTCGTCGCCGTCAGACAGCACTCGGCCGATTGACGCCCATCGAATTCGAGACCATCATGACCCAGACCGCCGAACAGGCGGCCTAACCGCTGTCACCTATCTGTGCAGCAGACCCAAATGTGGGTAGCACCCACGTTGATCGCCGGGCTAAGGTGCCGCGGGTACGTGCGGCGTCGTTTGACCACTATCTCGGGTGCAACCCGCGGACTGCGGCAGGGGCCGGGGCCTGCTGGTGTCGTGGCGAATTCTCCAAAACCGCGGTTTTCCTGTGTCTGTGCACGCTGTGGTGATCCTTGAAGCCGTAGTAGTGGCAAGCATCCCGCCACTAAGTCTGCGGTTTTCTCCATGGAGGATCTACGCACCGTCATCGCCGCCAACCACACCGCTGTAGCGTTGGAGAGGGCGAAAGCTACTAGCGAGCAACATGACTCGTTGATCGGCACGTGTAAACCGCGTCGTGATCAGAGGCCCACGATCTCACTGCGCACTGGGGGTTGCTTCGTCGGTTGGCGGCCGGTCGTATACGAAGGCCGCGAAAGATAATTAGTATGCCGTCGACACTGCAGTCGCTAACCGTTGCCAACTGCCCATGCAATGAACAGCGCTGTGACACTTGGTGTTCAGTTGATTGACAGCAGCCTTTTGTGAACTGCAGCTGAGTGCGTTCCAACCGCCTTTGCCCGAGGGTTATGACCTGGGTCACGGCGGTTTTGGCGTGGGTGTGCGGTACGCCGGCCGAGTTGTCCATGGGCAAACTCGTGTCTCAGCTGACAAAATGTGCGTGATTCGGCTCACGAAGGCGCCCAAACTGTCAATGCTCGTGTATTGCCGCAAATTTGCGTCTGACCAGCAGGAACTTTTCTGGTATCCGGCCGTGATTCGCGCGTTATAGAACTGAGATATCGGCGTGGCGGAGATGACGAATCCAAATCGTTATCGTACGGTCCCGTAGCCCAAAAGACCGGGCAACAGTAATGAACAAAATTGAATCCACGGACCCGCGTGTGAGCGGAGCTGCGGGCGGCACGAATTTCGCATAGCCGCCGCTGCGGTCGGGCAAGGCCCGCCGGGCAGATCAGGCCCTCCGCTGTCGTGCCGAAACGAGACGGCACGTCTCAAAGCAGCAATTCCTAACTGGACATCGCAACCAACCCACGTCTCGTGGGCTGGCTGGCTTTGGCGCGCGCACCGCGAAAGGAACAATCTTGAAGAACGTCCGCAAGACGCTCATCGTCGCGGCGATCACAGGGACGCTCGTGACTGTGCCCACCGCCGCCACCGCCAACGCCGACGACGGCCTGGACCCGAATGCGGTCGGTGCCGACACGACGGGCTTTGACCCCAACCTGCCTGCGGCCCCGGATGCCTTTGAGCCGCCCGCCCCGCAGGACGCACCGCCGGCCCCCGAGCTAGCCGATGCCGACCCGGACCTGCCGCCGCCGGCGCCGGACGCCATGATCGCGCCCGTCGACATGCCGGAGGCCCCCGCTCCGGAGGAGGCACCGCCGGCCCCGCAGGACGCACCGCCGGCCCCCGAGGCCATGATCGCGCCGGTCGACATGCCGGACGGTCCCGCTCCGGAGGATGCACCGCCGGCCCCGGACGCCTTCGCACCGCCGGCCCCTGAGGATGTTCAGCCAGCTCCGGAACCAGTCGGTTTCGAGCCGCCGGCGCCGGACGTTGCGCCGCCGCCCGCTCCCAAGGTCTACACCGTGAACTGGGACGCCATCGCACAGTGCGAATCCGGCGGTAACTGGGGCATCAGCACCGGCAACGGCTACTCCGGCGGCCTGCAGTTCACCGCGAGCACTTGGCGGGCCAACGGTGGCTCGGGATCGGCCGCCGGTGCGAGCCGTGAAGAGCAGATCCGAGTGGCCGAGAATGTGCTGCGCAGCCAGGGCATCGGCGCGTGGCCGGTCTGCGGCCGACGCGGCTAGCCGACGCCACGCTGGATTTTTGATGAGAGTGTCGGGCCTTCGGGCCCGGCGCTCTCATCTTGTTTGGGGTCTTGCCGGGTCCAGCCCGGCCCTATCAGGTGTGAATCCGGGCGCCATTGGCCCTCGTCTGCTCACGAACCCCTGACCGCGCGGTAGCGTCGGGTCGGTGAGCGAAACGCCGCGTGAATTCGACATCATCCGCTACGGGGCGACCGGCTTCGTCGGCAAGCTGACCGCGCAATACCTGGCCCGGGCCGGCGGCGACGCGCGAATCGCGCTGGCCGGCCGGTCGACCGACCGATTGTTGGTGGTCCGTCAGACGCTGGGGGAGGCCGCACAGTCCTGGCCCGTGGTCAGCGCCGACGCCGGCGCACCGGCGACACTCAAGGAGATGGCCGCCCGCACCCGGGTGGTCGTCACCACGGTTGGGCCGTACATGCGCTATGGCCTGCCCCTGGTGGCCGCGTGCGCGGCTGCCGGCACCGACTATGCCGATCTGACCGGCGAGCCGCCGTTCGTGCGCGAAAGCATCGACCTATATCACAAACAGGCCGCCGACACCGGGGCCCGGATCGTGCACGCCTGTGGCTTCGATTCGATTCCATCGGACCTCACCGTGTACGCCCTCTACCGTGCTGTCCGCGACGACGGTGCCGGTGAGCTGGGTCGCACCGACTTCGTCGTCCGTTCGTTCGCCGGCGGGGTATCGGGCGGCACGGTCGCGTCGATGCTGGAAATTTTGCGTGCCGTCTCCGCCGACCCCGATCTGCGTCGCCAGTTCACCGACCCCTACACGCTGAGCACCGACCGCGCCGCCGAGCCGGAACTTGGACCGCAGCCCGATCTGCCCTGGCGTCGTGGTGGACGAATCGCTCCAGAACTGACCGGGCTGTGGACGGCAGGATTCATGATGGCGCCCACCAACACCCGCATCGTGCGGCGCAGCAACGCGCTGCTGGATTGGGCGTACGGCAAGCGTTTCCAGTACACCGAACACATGAGCCTGGGCTCGTCGGCGGTGGCGCGAGTGGCCTCGGCCATGATCAGCGGTGTTGGCAACGCGATGACGGGCTTGGGCAGCCGCTACTTCCGGTTGCTGCCACAACGGTTGGTGGAGCGCATCGCTCCCAAACCCGGCACCGGCCCCAGCGCCGCAACTCGGGAGCGCGGCTACTACCGCATCGAGACCTACACCACGACGACCTCGGGTGACAGGTACGTGGCACGGATGGAGCAGGACGGTGATCCCGGGTACAAAGCGACGTCGGTGTTGCTGGGGGAGTGCGGTCTGGCACTGGCCTTCGATCGTGACCAGCTTTCGGGCCTGCATGGCGTGCTCACCCCGGCGGCCGCGATGGGTGACGCGTTGCTAGCGCGCTTGCCGGCCGCGGGTGTCGCGCTGGCTACCGAACGGTTAACTTGAACTGTTCTGCCGCAACGGCTTTCGGTGAAGAGCGCGGCGGTCTAGTGTCGAAAGTGGTCCACAGAAGTTCACAGCGCACCCAATGAGCCGCAAAAGAGGTGGCATCGATGGCCGGTCTCGACGATCTTTACGCTCGGATACCTACCTCGGAAATCGCGAGTCGGCTAGGCGTCGACCAGGGCGAGGTTGACAGCGCGGTTCACACGCTGGTGCCGGTGCTGGTCAGCGGTCTGCACCAGACTTCGCAAGATCACGACCATGCCAGCAGGATCGAATCCGCCGCCAACCGTCAGGCGGCCCGGGGCCTGCTCGACGCCGGCGGGGGTCTGGACCACAACCTTGATGCGGCGGACCGGGGCGACGGACATCAGACGATTGCGACACTTTTCGGTGGCAACGACGCCGAGCAAGTCGCATCGGCGTTGGCCAAGGGCGGCGCCGGCAACCGCGATCTGCTCAAGCAGCTGTTGCCGATCGTGCTCCCGATTGTGTTGGCCTACATCGGAAATCAGCTAGGCTCGGGGGAAGGATCGCAGCAGAACTCCGAGTCAGCCTCCCGCGGAGGGCTAGGCGAGGTGCTGGGCAGCATCCTCGGGGGCGGATCCGTTGACAAGTCCCTGGGGAGCATTCTCGGCAGTGTGCTGGGAGGCAAAGGTGGCGCCCTGGGTGACATTCTGGGCGGCCTACTGGGTGGTAAGAAGTAGCGCCAGTCGGCGGCCGGCGTAGCTGCCGTTTCGCTCGACCACCGCGAGCCGATTCAAGATAAGTAACGAGAGGGGTATTGCCAATGTCGGACACACTGACCGAAGGACAGCAGCTGGTGCCCGGGGAGTCACTGGTTTCCAAGAACGGGGCTTACACCCTGACCTTGCAAGACGACGGCAATCTCGTGTTGGCCTCCCGCGGCACCCCGCTGTGGGCGAGCGCCACCAACGGCCAGCAGGTGGTGCGCGCCGAGGTGCAGCGCGACGGCAACTTTGTGGTGTACACGGCGGACAAACCGCTCTGGCACACCGACACCAAAGGCAAGAAGAACGTCTGGCTGGTGCTGCAAGACGATCGCAATCTGGTGCTCTATGCCGCTGACGGACCGGCCTGGTCGACGCATACCGAGACCGACGCCCCGCCGCCGCCCGAGCCCACCGCCGCGGCCGAAGCCACTGCCTCGGATACGGCTCAGCGCGTCGACACCACCCCGGAGCCCGTCGCGGCAGCGGTCGCCGAACCGGCGCCACCGGAGCCTGCTGCCGAGCCCGCGCCGCGGACCTACACCGTGGTCTCCGGTGACACCCTGTGGGCCATCGCGGAGCGCTTCTACGGCGACGGCAGCAAGTATCAGGTGATTGCCGAGGCCAGCGGTGTGGCTAATCCCGACTTGATCCACCCCGGCGAGGTGCTCACGATTCCCTGATCGCGGCTAAACGGCGTTCAACTGAGGTTTTGGGTGCCTACAGGCCGCCCGAGCGCGGTTCCTAGAATTGACCGGTGACCGCCAGCGCCGATTCTGCCGCCGACCAGCTGCCCAAGTCGTGGGATCCAGCTGCGATGGAAGGCGACATCTATCAGAAGTGGGCGGATGCCGGCTACTTCGTCGCCGATCCGACCAGCTCGAAACCGCCGTACTCGATTGTGTTGCCGCCGCCCAATGTGACCGGCAGCCTGCACATGGGCCATGCGCTGGAACACACCATGATGGATGCCCTGACCCGCCGCAAGCGGATGCAGGGCTATGAGGTGCTGTGGCAGCCGGGAATGGACCATGCCGGCATCGCGACCCAGACCGTGGTGGAAAAGCAGCTCGCGGCCGACGCTAAGACCAAGGAAGACTTCGGTCGCGAGCTGTTCGTCGACAAGGTCTGGGACTGGAAGCGCGAGTCGGGCGGCGCGATCGGCGGCCAGATGCGCCGGCTCGGTGACGGGGTGGACTGGAGCCGTGACCGGTTCACCATGGACGAGGGCCTGTCGCGGGCGGTGCGAACGATCTTCAAGCGGCTCTACGATGCCGGGCTGATCTATCAGGCCGAGCGGTTGGTCAACTGGTCGCCGTTGCTGCAGACGGCGATATCCGACCTCGAGGTGAACTACCTCGAGGTGGAGGGTGAGCTGGTGTCGTTCCGGTACGGCTCACTAGAGGACTCCCAACCCCACATCGTGGTGGCCACGACCCGGGTCGAAACAATGTTGGGCGATACCGCGATCGCCGTCCACCCGGACGATGAGCGCTACCGCTACCTGGTCGGCACCACCTTGGCGCACCCATTCGTGGACCGGCAGCTGATCATCGTCGCCGATGGGCACGTGGATCCCGAATTCGGCACGGGTGCGGTCAAAGTCACCCCGGCACACGACCCGAACGACTTCGAGATCGGGATGCGCCACCAATTGCCCATGCCTTCGATTCTGGATACCAAGGGCCGGATCGTGGACACCGGAACGCAATTCGACGGCATGGACCGATTCGAAGCCCGGGTCGCGGTGCGTGAGGCGCTCGCGGCCCAGGGGCGCGTCGTCGAGGAGAAACGTCCCTACTTGCACAGCGTCGGGCATTCCGATCGCAGTGGAGAGCCAATCGAGCCACGGCTTTCGTTGCAGTGGTGGGTGCGGGTGGAGTCGCTGGCCAAGGCCGCGGGTGATGCGGTGCGCAATGGGGACACCGTGGTCCACCCCGCAAGCCTGGAGCCACGCTGGTTCGCCTGGGTCGACGACATGCACGACTGGTGCATCTCGAGACAACTGTGGTGGGGTCACCGCATTCCGATTTGGTACGGCCCCAACGGGGAGAAGGTGTGCGTCGGTCCGGACGAGACGCCGCCGCAGGGGTGGGAACAGGACTCCGATGTCCTGGACACCTGGTTCTCCTCGGCGCTTTGGCCGTTTTCCACACTGGGCTGGCCCGAACTGACTCCAGAGCTAGAAAAGTTCTATCCCACAAGTGTTTTGGTCACCGGATATGACATCTTGTTCTTCTGGGTGGCCAGGATGATGATGTTCGGCACCTTCGTCGGCGGAGACGAGGTGATCACCCTGGACGGCCGCCGTGGCGCCCAGGTGCCGTTCACCGACGTTTTTCTGCATGGCCTGACCCGCGACGAGTTCGGCCGGAAGATGAGCAAGTCCAAAGGCAACGTCATCGACCCACTGGATTGGATCGACACGTTCGGTGCCGACGCATTGCGCTTCACCCTGGCCCGTGGGGCGAGCCCCGGCAGTGACCTGGCAGTGGGCGAGGACGCGGTCCGGGCGTCACGAAACTTCGGTACCAAGTTGTTCAACGCGACCCGTTACGCGCTGCTCAACGGTGCCGCGCTGGCCCCGCTGCCCCCGCTGGGGGAGCTGACCGATGCCGACCGCTGGATCCTGGGGCGGCTCGAAGAGGTTCGGGCCGAAGTTGATTCGGCCTTCGACAGTTACGAATTCAGCCGGGCCTGCGAGGCGCTCTACCACTTCGCGTGGGACGAATTCTGCGACTGGTACGTCGAGCTAGCCAAAACCCAGCTCGCCGAAGGCCTTTCGGCCACCACCGCGGTGCTGGCGGCGGGGCTGGACACACTGTTGCGGTTGTTGCACCCCGTCATCCCGTTCATCACCGAGGCGTTGTGGCAGGCGCTGACCGGGCAGGAATCGCTGGTGATCGCCGACTGGCCGCAGCCCTCCGGAATCACCCTGGATCCGGTTGCCGCGCAGCGGATCAGTGATATGCAGAATCTGGTCACCGAGATCCGGCGTTTCCGCAGTGACCAAGGGCTGGCCGACCGGCAAAAGGTGCCCGCTCGGCTGATCGGTGTCGAGGAATCCGATCTGGGTGCTCAGGTTGCGGCCGTCACCTCACTGGCGTGGCTTACCGCGCCAGGTGAAGGCTTTGCGCCGTCGGTCTCGCTGGAGGTTCGGCTCGGCCCGAGCATGAACCACACGGTTGTTGTCGAGCTCGATACCTCGGGCACCATCGACGTGGCTGCCGAGCGGCGGCGTCTCGAAAAGGACTTGGCCGCAGCCGAAAAGGAATTGGTATCGACCGCGGCCAAATTGGCAAACGCCGATTTCCTGGCCAAGGCGCCCGAGGCCGTCGTCGGCAAGATCCGCGATCGCCAACGTTTGGCGCAGGAGGAAAGTGACCGGATCACGACCAGGTTGGCAGCGCTGCAATGAGTTTCGATCCACCTGACTGGACCGGGCTAGCTCAAGGGAGCGACGCCGAACCCACCCCGGACGAACTCGCGTCTCTGCTGCAGGTCGAGCACCTGCTGGACCAGCGCTGGCCGGAAACCCGCATCGAGCCGAGCCTGACGCGGATCAGTGCGCTGATGGACCTGCTTGGTTCACCACAGCTGAGCTACCCGTCGATCCACATCGGGGGCACCAACGGCAAGACGTCGGTGGCGCGCATGGTTGACGCGCTAATCACCGCGGTGCATCAACGCACCGGCAGGACCACCAGCCCACATCTGCAGTCGGCGGTGGAACGGATATCGATCGATGGAAAGCCGATCACCCCGGCTCAATACGTCCAGACCTACCGCGAGATCGAGCCGTTCGCGCAAATGATCGACCAACAGTCACAGGCCGCAGGCGGCCCGGCAATGAGCAAGTTCGAGGTGCTCACCGCGATGGCGTTCGCCGTGTTCGCGGACGCGCCGGTCGATGTCGCGGTGGTCGAGGTCGGCCTCGGGGGACGGTGGGATGCCACCAACGTGATCAACGCGCCGGTGGCGGTGATCACCCCGATCAGCATTGATCACGTCGACTACCTCGGTGATGACATCGCGTCTATCGCCGGTGAAAAGGCAGGCATCATCCACAAAGCCGCCGACGGTTCCCCTGACACGGTCGCTGTAATCGGGCGTCAGGTACCTGAGGCCATGGAGGTGCTGTTGGCCCAGGCGGTACGGGCCGACGCCGCCGTCGCGCGGGAGGACTCCGAGTTCGCCGTGCTGGGCCGTCAGGTGGCGGTAGGCGGGCAGCTGCTGCAGTTGCAGGGCCTCGGTGGGGTCTACTCCGACATCTACCTGCCGCTGCACGGTGAACATCAAGCGCACAACGCGGTGGTGGCGCTGGCGGCGGTGGAGGCGTTCTTCGGTGCCGGCGCCCAGCGTCAGCTCGATGTCGACGCGGTGCGTGCTGGTTTCGCCGCGGTCACCAGCCCCGGCAGGTTGGAGCGCCTGCGCAGCTCACCGACGGTCTTTATCGATGCCGCCCACAATCCGGCCGGGTCGGCGGCGCTGGCGCAGTCGCTGGTCGCAGAGTTCGACTTCCGCAGCCTGGTTGGGGTGGTCGCCGTGATGGCCGACAAGGACGTGAATGGCATTCTGGCCGCACTCGAGCCCGCATTCGACTCCATCGTGGTGACTCACAATGGTTCGCCACGGGCGTTGGATGTCGCGTCACTGGCCCTGGCGGCGGAGCAATACTTCGGCCCCGACCGGGTGATCACCGCAGAGAACCTGCGTGATGCCGTCGACTTGGCAACCGCGCTGGTCGATGAATCCGCCATCGACTGGGAAGCGCAGGGGGGCTCGCTGTCGGGAACCGGGATCGTCATTACCGGTTCGGTGGTCACTGCCGGGGCCGCCCGCACCTTGTTCGGTCGTGATCCGCAATGACCGGGCAGCCGCAAGAGCCGGCAAACCACGGGGATCCGGCACCACAGTCAGACCCATGGAAGAGCTTCGGCTCGGTGATGGCAGCGACACTGATCCTCGAGGCGATCGTGGTGCTGTTGGCTATCCCGGTGGTGGGTGCGGTCGGTGGCGGGCTGACTTCGGCGTCGCTGGGTTACCTCATTGGGCTTGCCGTGACGCTGGTGTTGCTTGCCGGCGTGCAGCGCAGACCGTGGGCGATCTGGGCGAACCTCGGCATTCAGCTGGTGCCTATTACCGGCGTTTTCGTGTACCCGGCCGTCGGGTTTTTGGGTGTGGTGTTCGGTGCGGTATGGGCCATGATGGCGTACTTCCGTGCCGAGGTCAGGCGTCGAGAGCGCCAGGGGCCTCCGCCGTCGCGCTGATCTGACCGGCCTAGGTCCTGTCTGCTAATTGCGGACGCGGTGGTAGGTGATGATGGCGGCCAGGGTGGCACCGCTGAGGTAGGTCAGGGCGTATTTGTCGTAGCGGGTGGCGACCGCGCGCCAGTGTTTGAGCCGGTTGAAGCTTCGCTCGACGGTGTTGCGGTGCTTGTAGATTCGGCCTGAGAACCCCGGAGGCCGTCCTCTGTTGCGGCCTTTGGCTTTGCGGCGGGTGATCTGGTCGCTGCGCTCGGGGATGGTGTGGGCGATCTTGAGCCGGCGCAGCTGTGCCCGCGTCGAGTCATGGGAGTTCGCCTTGTCCGCCAGCAGGTGAAACGGGGCGTATGAGTTGCTGCGCCGGGCGGCCAGCAGTGGCCAAAGCATCGGATTATCACCGGCTTGACCGGCCGACAGTGCCAGGGTGACCGGACTGCACAGCTGGTCGGTCAAGGCGTGGATCTTGGTAGTCAGCCCGCCGCGGGAACGCCCAATGGCGTGGTCATCGGGCTCATGGAGATATTTCTTGTAATTCGACAGATCCCCCTGTGCGGCGCCCGGGGCGCGCTCCGGCTGCGTGTTGGTGGGCGCGCACACTGGTCGAATCGACCGACAACAGTGCGCCCAGGTCGGCGTCCTCGGCGTCGAGGTCAGAGGCGATCGCCGCGAAGATCCGCGCGTAGATGCCATCGACCGACCAGCGTAGATGCCTCTCGGCCACTGATTGCCAGGGACCGAAGTGCTCGGGCAGGTCACGCCACGGAGATCCCGTACGGTAACGCCAGATAATGCCCTCCAGAGTATGTCGATGATCGTTCCACGGCCGGCCACGCCGCCGCCCCGCAGGCAACACCGCCACGATCAGCGACCACAAATCATCAGAAATCGCATGCGTCCGCATCACCCAAACAGCATCAGCCAAAACACCATTCACATTAAGCAGACACGCCCTAGGGGCATCCAGGTTTAGGCCGCAGAATCGGGCCATCTACTGTTAGCCCCCGTGACCGAACGGACCCTCGTACTGATCAAGCCAGACGGTGTGCAACGCCAACTGGTGGGCGAGATCATTAGCCGCATCGAGCGCAAAGGCCTCGCTATCGCGGCGCTAGAGCTCAGGAACGTGACCGAGGAGCTGGCAAGCCAGCACTACGCCGAACATGAGGGCAAGCCGTTCTTCGGCTCGTTGCTGGAGTTCATCACCTCGGCGCCGGTGGTAGCGGCGATCGTGGAGGGACCGCGAGCCATCGCGGCGTTTCGCCAACTCGCCGGTGGTACCGATCCGGTCGAGAAGGCCACGCCGGGCACCATCCGGGGTGACTTCGGCCTGGAAACCCAGTTCAACTTGGTGCACGGCTCGGATTCGGCCGAATCAGCGCAGCGCGAGATCGCACTCTGGTTTCCCAGCGCCTAGCTCCGCGACGCGGGGCTTGCGGGCTGGTTTTGGACCGGGTTGCTCAGGCGAGGGTGACTCGCTCCGGTGGTATGGGATACTGACTTCGGGTGAACGTCGCTGTACCAGCGTCGGACACCCGGATGAAGACTTCGACAAGCGCGACGATCGCGTTCCCGTGATGCGGCGCGGCGTGTCAAGCCGTCATCCAGTACGGGGCCGAGTGGGTTCCTTCGGAGCTGCTCGGAGCGAGACCATCACAAGCCCGGGAGAAGTGACCCAGGCACATAGTGAAGCCCTCGCGTGGCCGCGTCGATTAGACGCGCCCGGGGGCTTGAGGAGAATACGTGGTAGACGGTGCCCCATCTTCAGACCCGGAAAACGAGCCGACACAGCGTGAGGACCTGCCGGACCGCCTGAGAGTTCACTCACTGGCGCGAACGCTGGGAACCAGTAGCCGGAGGGTGCTGGATGCGTTGAGCGCGCTCGATGGGCGGATTCGTAGCGCCCATTCCAGTGTGGACCGCGTCGATGCGGTCCGGGTGCGCGACCTGCTGGCGGAGCAACCTGCCGAGGAGGGTCAGGCCGAGGAGGGCCAGCAAGCCCCCGACGCCGTGGCCGCTGAGGTGCCCGATGCTCCCGGTGAAGCTGTCGAGCCCGACGAACCCGAATCGCGCCTGATGCTGGAAACCCAGGAGACGGTGCAGGTCGTCGAGACCTGGGTGGAGCGGCCGCACTACATGCCGCTGTTTGTCGCACCCCAGCCGATTTCGGAGCCCGTCGCTGGCGACGATGCCGATGACGAGTCGGGCGACGAAGGTGACGATGACGAAGAGCAGGCCGACCGGCCGGCCAACCGGCGCCGCCGCCGGGGTCGGCGCGGGCGCGGCCGCGGGCGCGGCGAGCAGGGCGCAAACGACGGTCAGGACCAAACCGGCGACGATGGTGACGAGGCCCCGCAGAAGACGGGGGGTAACTCCACGTCATCGGACGACACCGAGGCGCAAGACGGCGCGGACTCCGAAGAGTCGGACAACGGCGACGACGACAACGGTTCGGCCGACGGCGCGAACCGGCGTCGGCGCCGGCGCCGACGCCGCAAGTCGGGTGCTGGTGATGACGGCGACGAGGGTCCGGCCCCGGATGACCCGCCCAACACGGTCGTACACGAGCGTGCCCCCCGCTCCGGCGGCAAGTCGGGCAACTCGGATAGCGGTGACGATTCCGGTGGCAACGAGATCAAGGGCATAGACGGCTCGACACGGCTGGAAGCCAAGCGGCAGCGCCGCCGTGACGGGCGTGACGCCGGCCGGCGCCGCCCACCGGTGTTGAGTGAGGCCGAATTCTTGGCTCGTCGCGAGGCGGTCGAGCGGGTGATGGTGGTGCGCGACCGGGTTCGCACCGAGCCACCCCACCCGGGCGCGCGTTACACCCAGATCGCGGTGCTTGAAGACGGCATCGTCGTTGAGCACTTTGTGACCTCGGCTGCTTCTGTCTCCTTGGTGGGCAACATCTACCTGGGGATCGTGCAGAACGTGCTGCCTTCGATGGAGGCGGCATTCGTGGATATCGGTCGTGGCCGCAACGGCGTGCTTTACGCCGGTGAAGTCAACTGGGACGCGGCGGGCCTCGGCGGGGCCGACCGCAAGATCGAACAGGCTCTCAAGCCCGGCGACTACATCGTTGTGCAGGTCAGCAAGGACCCGGTCGGCCACAAGGGTGCCCGACTGACGACACAGGTGTCGCTGGCCGGCCGCTACCTGGTGTACGTGCCGGGTGCGTCATCGACCGGGATCAGCCGCAAGCTGCCCGACACCGAACGCCAGCGGCTCAAGGAAATCCTGCGTGAGGTGGTGCCCTCCGACGCCGGCGTGATCATTCGGACCGCGTCCGAGGGTGTCAAAGAGGACGACATCCGTGCGGACGTCACCCGGCTGCAGGAGCGCTGGAACCAGATCGAGGCCAAGGCCGTCGAGATCAAACAGAAGGCCGCCGGCGCCGCGGTAGCGCTCTACGAAGAGCCCGACGTGTTGGTCAAGGTCATCCGGGATCTGTTCAACGAAGACTTCGCCGGGCTGGTCGTATCCGGGGACGACGCGTGGGACACCATCAACGAGCACGTGAGTTCTGTTGCCCCGGATTTGGTTTCCAAGCTGAGCAAGTACGAACCGGCCGTCGGGTCGGAGGGGCAGGTCGGGCCGGATGTCTTTGCGGTGCATCGCATCGACGAGCAGCTGGCCAAGGCAATGGATCGCAAGGTGTGGCTGCCCTCGGGCGGCACCCTGGTGATCGACCGGACCGAAGCGATGACGGTGGTCGACGTCAATACCGGCAAGTTCACCGGTTCCGGCGGAAACCTCGAGCAGACGGTGACCAAGAACAACCTGGAGGCCGCCGAGGAGATCGTGCGCCAGCTGAGGCTGCGCGACATCGGTGGCATCGTGGTGATCGACTTCATCGATATGGTGCTGGAGTCCAACCGTGACCTGGTGCTGCGCCGGCTGACCGAGGCGTTGGCCCGCGACCGGACTCGTCACCAGGTGTCGGAAGTGACTTCGCTGGGTCTGGTCCAACTGACTCGCAAGCGGTTGGGGACCGGGCTGGTCGAAGCCTTCTCAACCTCCTGTCCGCACTGCAGCGGCCGTGGGATTCTGCTGCATGCCGACCCGGTGGATTCGGCGCCGACAACTGGACGCAAAGCTGACTCGGGTGGTCGGCGGAACCGCCGATCGAAGAAGAACCGCGCCGAAGAGCCCAGCGAGAAGGAGGCCGTGGCCAAGGCTCCCACCCATGCCCCGGGCGAACACCCGATGTTCAAAGCCATGGCCGCGAGTTCGTCATCGGAGGCCGAGCACGGCGACGGGGAAGTCGAGGAGTCCGGCGAGGAGTTGACCGCCGGGGTCGACGACCAAGCCGCGGTTCAGGTGGCCCTTGATCTCGGCGAGACCGACGAGACCGACGAGACCGACGAGACCGACGACTTTGATGATGACTCGGACGACTCCGACGAGGACGACGACACCGACGAGACCAACGACACCGACGTTGACGCCGATGAGGACGAAGACACCGACGACGACTCCGACGAGGACGAAGACACCGAAGACGACGACGAACTCGACGACGACCTCGACGAGGACGATCTCGACGACGACGACCTCGACGAAGACGAGGACGAGCTGGATGACGACGATTCGGATAGCGACGACGAGGATGGTGAGAGCGAACTCACAGAGCCGGCTGCTGGCCGTCCCGCAGCCCTCGAGTTCACCACGATTGCCGAGCGCCCGCGCCGGCGGCGTGCGGCCGGCCGGCCGGCCGGTCCACCCATCCATCTGGGCTGATGGCAGGGCGAGTGAAAGACCTGGTGACAGGGCTATGGGAGGGCTGATGACAGGTTCAACGCACCAACCCGCTGGACGCCAGGAGCCAGTTTGACCCTGTAGCCGCTGGTCACGTACCCTGGGGCAGTTGTCATCAGGCGTTTGCCGAGCGTTGACGTCTCGGCCGGTGACAGCGGGACAGATGAAGTCCCCAAACCAGACCAGCACGCGTAAGCAGTCTTTGCGCGTGCCCACGAGAAGCAAGCACAACAACGAGTAACGAGTAGAGGTGCACCCACGATGGCGACCTACGCAATCGTCAAGACCGGCGGCAAACAGTACAAGGTTGCCGTGGGAGACGTGGTCAAGGTCGAGAAGCTCGAATCTGAGCCCGGTGCGAAGGTATCGCTGCCGGTCGCCCTGGTCGTTGACGGTGCCGCCGTCACCTCCGATGCCGACGCCCTGGCCAAGGTCGCGGTGACCGGCGAGGTGCTGGAGCACGTCAAGGGCCCCAAGATCCGGATCCACAAGTTCAAGAACAAGACCGGCTACCACAAGCGGCAGGGTCACCGTCAGCAGTTGACGGTCCTTAAAGTCACTGGCATCAAGTAGTAGCGGAGACCAGACACATGGCACACAAAAAGGGCGCGTCCAGCTCGCGCAACGGTCGTGATTCCGCCGCACAGCGCCTGGGGGTCAAGCGGTTCGGCGGCCAGGTCGTCAAGGCCGGCGAAATCCTGGTTCGCCAGCGCGGTACCAAGTTCCACCCCGGTGTGAATGTCGGACGCGGCGGTGATGACACGTTGTTCGCCAAGGCGGCCGGTGCGGTCGAGTTCGGCATCAAGCGTGGACGCAAGACAATCAACATCGTGGAGCTGGCCACACAGGACGCCTAGTCGCGTCCGCCTCCAGGTCGAGATCGACGTTTTGCAGCTGAGTTCTCGCACAAAGTCTGCAAAACGTAGATTTCGTCCGGGATTTCGTCCGGGAAAGGATATGTAAGGAAGCCCGATGCCTCGGTTCGTCGATCGGGTCGTCATTCACACCCGAGCGGGTTCCGGTGGTAATGGCTGTGCCTCGGTTCATCGTGAGAAATTCAAGCCGCTAGGTGGTCCCGACGGCGGTAACGGCGGGCGCGGCGGCAGCGTCGTCTTTGTGGTAGATCCACAAGTGCATACCCTGCTCGACTTCCATTTCCGCCCGCACGTCACCGCGGCGTCAGGCAAACAGGGCATGGGCAGCAACCGGGACGGCGCCGCCGGTGCCGACTTGGAAGTCAAAGTTCCCGACGGCACCGTCGTGCTCGACGACAACGGCCGGCTGCTTGCCGACCTGGTGGGAGCCGGCACCCGCTTTGAAGCCGCCGCGGGTGGTCGCGGCGGGCTGGGCAACGCAGCGCTGGCGTCGCGGGCGCGCAAGGCGCCAGGCTTTGCCCTGCTTGGTGAGCCGGGACAGGCCCGTGACCTCACCCTAGAACTCAAGACCGTCGCCGATGTGGGGCTGGTTGGATTCCCCTCCGCCGGAAAATCCTCGTTGGTGTCGGTCATCTCGGCGGCCAAGCCCAAGATCGCCGACTATCCCTTCACCACCCTGGTTCCCAACCTCGGCGTGGTCGCTGCCGGTGGTCACTCATTCACCGTCGCCGACGTTCCCGGTCTGATTCCGGGCGCCTCACAGGGCCGGGGGCTGGGGCTGGACTTTCTGCGGCACATCGAGCGCTGCGCGGTGCTGGTGCATGTCGTGGACTGCGCCACCGCTGAACCGGGCCGGGACCCTATTTCCGACATCGACGCGCTGGAGGCCGAATTGGCGGCCTACCAACCCACGCTGCAGGGCGATGCGGTGCTCGACGACCTGGCCGAACGGCCGCGTGCGGTGGTGCTCAACAAGATCGATGTGCCCGAGGCCCGCGAGCTTGCCGAGTTCGTTGAGGACGAGCTCGCGCAACGCGGCTGGCCGGTATTTCTCGTATCCACGGTCACCCGGGAAAACTTGCAGCCGTTGATCTTCGGGCTGTGGCAGATGGTCTCGGAGTACAACGCGGCTCGGCCGCAAGCCGCGCCGCGACGGCCGGTGATCCGCCCGGTTCCGGTCGATGACAGCGGCTTCGACGTGCAGGCGGACGGACACGGGGGCTTCGTGGTGACCGGCGCTCGACCCGAGCGTTGGATCGGCCAGACCAACTTCGACAACGACGAGGCCGTCGGCTACCTGGCCGACCGCCTGGCGCGGCTGGGGGTCGAGGAGGAGCTGCTGCGGTTGGGGGCAAAGCCGGGGTGCGCGGTCACCATCGGTGAGATGACTTTCGACTGGGAGCCGCAAACGCCCGCGGGTGGTCACGTCGCAATGTCCGGTCGGGGTACCGATGTGCGGCTGGAACGCAGCGACCGCGTCGGTGCGGCCGAGCGCAAGGCTGCCCGCCGCCAACGTCGCGAACGCGATGACGATTGATGGGCAGCCCGCACCGCGAAGCCATTCGCACCGCCCGCAGTGTCGTGGTCAAGGTTGGGACGACGGCACTGACCACGCCATCGGGGGTGTTCGACGCCGGCAGGCTGGCTGAACTGGCCGACGCGATCGAGTCGCGGATGAAGGCCGGTACCGACGTCGTCATCGTGTCTTCGGGGTCGATCGCTGCCGGCATCGAACCGCTCGGACTATCACGTCGGCCAAAGGACCTGGCGACAAAGCAGGCGGCGGCCAGCGTCGGTCAGGTGGCGTTGGTGAACTCGTGGAGTGCCGCCTTCGCCCGCTACGGCCGCACGGTAGGGCAGGTGTTGTTGACGGCACACGACATTGCGATGCGGGTGCAACACACCAATGCCCAGCGCACACTGGACCGGCTGCGGGCGCTGCATGCGGTGGGAATCGTCAACGAGAACGATACGGTTGCTACCAACGAGATCCGCTTCGGCGACAACGATCGGCTTTCGGCGCTGGTAGCGCACCTAGTAGGTGCGGACGCCTTGGTGCTGCTCTCCGACATCGACGGCCTCTACGATGCCGATCCACGAAAATTCCAGAACGCCAGATTCATTCCCGAGGTGTCCGGTCCGGCCGACCTCGATGGAGTAGTCGCCGGGCAAGGCAGCCACCTGGGCACCGGCGGCATGGCGTCGAAAATGTCGTCGGCGCTGCTGGCCGCGGATGCCGGAGTTCCGGTGTTGCTCGCTCCTGCGGCGGATGCGGCGGCCGCACTCACCGACGCGTCGGTGGGCACCGTCTTCGCCGCGCGGTCCGAACGCATGTCGGCCCGCCGATTCTGGGTACGCTATGCGGCCGAGTCCGCCGGATCGCTGACCCTCGACGAAGGTGCTGTGCGGGCCGTCGTCGGGCATCGGCGCTCGTTGCTGCCGGCGGGCATCATGGCAGTGGCGGGCAAGTTCTTTGGCGGCGATGTCGTTGATCTGTGTGGGCCCGACGCGACGATGGTGGCCCGCGGTGTGGTTGCCTATGACGCGACGGAGTTGGCCACCATGATGGGCCGGTCCACCTCAGAGTTACCCGGTGAGCTGCGCCGGCCCGCGGTCCGCGCCGACGACCTGGTCGCGGTATAAGTGAGTGTCCTCGGCCTTCCCCTGCCAGGCGGCTGGACGGCCGTTCCAGCGTTTCCTTGACGGGCCGATGTGGTGTCGGTCGGCATTGATTGGCCGACCGCGTCGTCGCTGCTGTCGACGGTGGTTCGGCGCCAAAGATTTTGAAGTGGAATTGCCGTGGTCACTTTTCTTAGCAGTGAGATAACCATCGCCGGGTACTCGGTCTATGTCCACAGGTAGAAGTCTTGCGCTGAGATTTTTGCGGTTGATGTTGGGGCCGTAGGGATTTCAACTTTCTATGGTGATTTCGCTGTCCAGGCAGTGCGCGGTTCGCCCAAGTTATCGTGAGATTTCTCGGGGAGGGATAGCAGATGTCATTCGTGAGTGTGGCGCCGGAAGCAGTGGCGACGGCGGCTTCGGATTTGGCGCGCATTGGTTTGTCGATCCATGCGGTCAACGCAGCGGCGGCGGGCGCCACGACGACGGTGCTGGCCGCCGGTGCCGATGAGGTGTCGGTCGCGATCGCGGCCTTGTTCGGCACCCATGCCCAGGAATATCAGGCCATCAGCACCCGAATCTCGGCCCTCAATGAGCGCTTTGTCGCGCTGTTGACCGCGGGGAGCAACAGCTACGCGGCCAGCGAGTCGGCCAGCGTCTCGTGGTTGCAGGCCGTGGAGCAAGACGTGCTGGGTTTGGTGAATGCACCCAGCCAGAACTGGTTTGGGCGGCCGCTGATCGGCAATGGCGCCGATGGGGTGGCGGGGACCGGGCAAGCCGGTGGGGCTGGCGGAATTCTGTGGGGTAACGGCGGCGCCGGCGGCTCCGGCGCGTTCGGTCAATCCGGTGGCGCGGGCGGGTCGGCGGGGTTGCTCGGCCATGGCGGTGCCGGCGGCGCCGGAGGCCAGGCCGGGGCTTCCGGTACCGGCGGTGTCGGTGGGGCCGGCGGCGCCGGCGGATGGCTGTACGGCAACGGTGGGACCGGGGGAGTTGGCGGTGAGGGCCGGTCAACGGGGGTGTTGGAGGTGCCGGCGGGCGGGCCTGGTTGCTGGGCGCCGGCGGGTCCGGCGGTGCCGGGGGGGCAGGGGCTTGGTCTAAGCGGGGGTGCCGGAGGGGCCGGCGGAAACGGCGGATTGTTCGGCATCGGCGGCACCGGCGGTGCCGGTGGTGACAGCGCGGGCTCCGGTAGTGCCTGGGCCGGTGGCGATGGCGGTCATGGCGGGTTGTGGGGTCGAGGCGGGGCTGGCGGTATCGGCGGAGTCAATTCGGACTCTGGCGATGGTGGGGCTGGTGGCGGTGGCGGTGATGGCGGACGGCTGTTCGGTAGCGGTGGCGCCGGGCGGGGCCGGCGGAACCGGCGCGGTCGCCGGTAGCGGCGGTGACGGGGGCGCCGGTGGCGCTGCCGTGGGGCTGTGGGGGTTGGGCGGTCACGGTGGAGCGGGTGGCGACGGTGCTGTCGGTCTGGCAGGCGGTGTTGGTGAGGCGGGTGGTGAGGGCGGCAGTGCCGGCAACGGTGGTGCCGGCGGGCTCGGTGGTTGGCTGATCGGCTCCGGCGGGGCCGGCGGCCTCGGCGGTGTTGGTGGCGCCGGTGGTGCGGGCGGGGCCGGGGCTGCCGGGATCGCGCCCGGGAGCAATGGCGGCAACGGCGGCAATGGCGGCGTTGGTAGTGCCGGCGGGGTGGGCGGTTCTGGCGGTCACGGCGGTTTCCTGCGGTTCCTGGGCGGGCAGGGTGACGGTGGTGCCGGCGGGGCCGGTGGGGCTGGCGGTGTCGCCGGTGACGGTGGCAAGGGTGCCGACGCGGCGGCGTTCTCGGGTGCGGCCGGGGGCAACGGTGGGCATGGTGGCGATAACGGTGCCGGTGGCGCCGGTGGGACCGGCGGAGCCGGCTCCACCGTCGGTGCCCACGGGGCGGATGGGTTCAGCCCCATCACCGGCGGTAACGGCGGTGACGGTGGAAACGGCGCCTCCGGTCCAGCCGCTTCTGCCGGGGTTGCCGGTGGTGCCGGTGGTGCCGGCGGTGATGGCGGGTTGTATGGCAATGGCGGCGCCGGTGGGGACGGCGGTAATGGCGTAGCCGGTGGCCAGGGGGCGGATGCCACCGCGGCTGGCGTATCCGGGGAGAACGGCGGCGATGGCGGGGCCGGCGGCATGGGCGGGGCCGGTGGCATGGGTGGTGCCCTTGGCGGTCACGGTGGCGCCGGCGGGGCCGGTGGTGTCGGCGCGACCGGCGGGTCCGGCGGGCTTGGTGCTACCGGCGCTGAGGGTGTGACCGGGGGCAACCTTCATGGCGGCGACGGTGGCAGTGGGGGCAAGGGTGGTATCGGCGGGGCCGGTGGTGACGGTGGCGCCGGCGGTAAGGCTCAGGCCGCGGGATTCGCCGACGGCACCGAGGGTGTCGGCGGGGCCGGTGGTGAGGGCGGGGCTGGCGGTGTCGCCGATGACGGTGGCAAGGGTGCCGACGCGGCGGCGTTCTCGGGTGCGGCCGGAGGCAACGGTGGGCATGGTGGCGACAACGGTGCCGGTGGCGCCGGTGGCACCGGCGGAGCCGGCCCCACCGTCGGTGCCCACGGGGCGGATGGGTTCAGCCCCATCACCGGCGGCAACGGCGGTGACGGCGGTAGCGGCGGCAGCGGTTCTCAAGGTGTGAAAGGTGGTGCTGGCGGGGTCGGCGGTGACGGCGGGTTGTATGGCAATGGCGGCACCGGAGGCACCGGGGGCACCGGGGGCATCGGCTTCAACGGCAGCACCACCATCGGAGGCGGCAACGGTGGTAATGGCCACACCGGGTTGACCGGTGGTGACGGTGGCGCCGGGGGCAAGGGTGGTGCCTTGGCCGGCCACGGCGGTGACGGTGGTACCGGTGGTACCGGTACCTCTGGCATTTTCTCCTCCGCAAACGGTGGTGACGGTGGCAACGGCGGTGACGGTGGTACCGGCGGGACCGGTGGTGTCGGCGGCCTAGGTCCTGTCTGCTAATTGCGGACGCGGTGGTAGGTGATGATGGCGGCCAGGGTGGCACCGCCGAGGTAGGTCAGGGCGTATTTGTCGTAGCAGGTGGCGACCGCGCGCCAGTGTTTGAGCCGGTTGAAGCTTCGCTCGACGGTGTTGCGGTGCTTGTAGATTCGGCCTGAGAACCCCGGAGGCCGTCCTCTGTTGCGGCCTTTGGCTTTGCGGCGGGTGATCTGGTCGCTGCGCTCGGGGATGGTGTGGGCGATCTTGAGCCGGCGCAGCTGTGCCCGCGTCGAGTCATGGGAGTACGCCTTGTCCGCCAGCAGGTGAAACGGGGCGTATGAGTTGCTGCACCGGGCGGCCAGCAGTGGCCAAAGCATCGGATTATCACCGGCTTGACCGGCCGACAGTGCCAGGGTGACCGGACTGCACAGCTGGTCGGTCAAGGCGTGGATCTTGGTAGTCAGCCCGCCGCGGGAACGCCCAATGGCGTGGTCATCGGGCTCATGGAGATATTTCTTGTAATTCGACAGATCCCCCTGTGCGGCGCCCGGGGCGCTCCGGCTGCGTGTTGGTGGGCGCGCACACTGGTCGAATCGACCGACAACAGTGCGCCCAGGTCGGCGTCCTCGGCGTCGAGGTCAGAGGCGATCGCCGCGAAGATCCGCGCGTAGATGCCATCGACCGACCAGCGTAGATGCCTCTCGGCCACCGATTGCCAGGGACCGAAGTGCTCGGGCAGGTCACACCACGGAGATCCCGTACGGTAACGCCAGATAATGCCCTCCAGAGTACGTCGATGATCGTTCCACGGCCGGCCACGCCGCCGCCCCGCAGGCAACACCGCCACGATCAGCGACCACAAATCATCAGAAATCGCATGCGTCCGCATCACCCAAACAGCATCAGCCAAAACACCATTCACATTAAGCAGACACGCCCTAGGCGGCCAGGCTCAGGCCGCGGGATTCGCGGACGGCACCCAGGGCGTCGGCGGCGCGGGCGGCGTGGGCGGGACCGGCGGGAACGCCGGCAACGGCGGCCGCGGCGCAAACGCGGACGTCGGCTCCGGGAAGGCCGGCGGCAACGGCGGCGACGGCGGTGACCCCGGCGTCGGCGGCATCGGCGGGCAAGGCGGGGCCGGTTACATCGCAGGGGTCGAGGGTGCGGCCGGGGTCGCTCCCACCTCTGGCGGTAACGGCGGCGACGGCGGCAACGGCGCCAGCGGCGCTACCGGCGTGAACGGCGGTGCCGGCGGGTCCGGTGGTGACGGCGGGCTCTACGGCAATGGCGGCGACGGTGGTGACGGCGGGAACGGCGGCAAGGGCCAGGTCGGCTCCACCGGCCCTGTGGCAGGTAGCGCGGGCGGAACCGGAGGAACTGGCGGTCAGGGCGGTGCCGGTGGCAGCGGGGGCGCGTTGGCCGGTCACGGCGGTGATGGCGGTAGCGGTGGAGACGGGGGTACCGGGGGTACCGGCGGTACCGGCAGAAATGGTGCGAACGGGATCACCGGGGCCGATATCGATGGCGGGTCCGGCGGTAAGGGCGGAAATGGTGGGACCGGTGGAGCTGGCGTCGCGGTGGACAGGGCGGTCAGGCCCAAGCCGCGGGTTACTCCGATGGAACGCAGGGCGTTGGTGGTGCTGGCGGGGACGGTGGGACCGCCGGAATCGGCGGGGACGGCGGTGACGGCGCCAACGCGGTAGCGGGCTCCGGTGAGCGTGGTGGTGACGGCGGACATGGGGGTGACCCCGGTAACGCCGGGGCCGGTGGCCAGGCCGGCGCCGGTCCCACATCTGGCGGAAACGGCAAAGCCGGATCCGGCGTCACCACCGGTGGTAACGGCGGTGACGGCGGAAACGGGGGCAGTGGTGCTATCGGCGTCAAAGGTGGTGCCGGCGGGGCCGGTGGCGACGGCGGACTCTACGGCAATGGCGGAAACGGCGGTGACGGTGGAACCGGCGGGAAGGGCACCGTCGGGGACAGCGGTGCCACATTGTCCGCGGACGGTGAAAGGGGCGGGGCGGGCGCGACCGGTGGTGTCGGCGGGGCCGGTGGCGACGGCGGTGCCAAAGGCGGCAACGGTGGCCTCGGCGGGTCCGGCGGTACCGGTGGCATGGGCGGTACCGGTGGCGATGGTGTGCATGGAGCAGACATGGCTTCTGGCAGCGGCGCTAACGGCGGCTATGGCGGCTACGGCGGTTTTGGTGGTGTCGGAGGTGCCGGTGGTACTGGCGGCGTCGGTGGTCAGGCTCACGCCGCGGGGTTCACTGACGGTGCCACCGGGGCCGGTGGCGACGGCGGACAGGGGGGTACCGGCGGCCTTGGTGCCAGGGGAGGCGATGGTGGTGACGGAGCTGACGGGAGCATCTCTGGTCCGCCACAGAATGGCGCCAAGGGCGGTGACGGCGGCGGTGGGGGCCCGGGCGGGCTTGGCGGTCAAGGCGGCCTGAGTGGGGACGGATCAAGTACGGGCGCAGCCGGCGAGCTCGGCACTTTCGGCAACGGCGGCTCCGGCGGAATGGGTGGCATCGGCGGAAATGCCACTGGTTTCAACGCACCCGGTACCGGCGGCGCCGGCGGCGACGGCGGCAACGGGGCTTTTGGCGGCTGGGGGGGAACCGGTGGCGAAGGTGGCTACTCCAGCGTGGGTACCGGTGGCACCGGCGGGGCTGGCGGTGACGGCGGTATGGGCTTCGGGGGCATAGGTGGCGGCGGCGGCACTGGCGGCCAGGGTGGTAGCGGAGTTGATGCCCAGGGTATTGGTGGTGCCGGCAACGGCGGGACAGTCGGCAACGGCGGTGACGGTGGTGACGGCTGGGACGCTCCCGGCGGCCAGGGCGGCCAGGGCGGCCAGGGCGGCAAGGGCGGCCGAGGCGGCAACGGCGGTGACGGATCCCCACCCGTCCCTCCGTTCGGCGGCAGCACCGGCGGCACCGGCGGCACCGGCGGCGCTGGCGGCGACCGGTTCGTCGATACCGAACTTGTTGGGATTGGCGGAGTAGGCCATGGTGGCGCGACCGGCGGCGGGCCGACCGGGCCGGCACTGGTCGACGGCGGCGTGGGCGGCGCCGGCGGATCCGGCGGAACCGGCGCACACTAATCGCACCGGAATGCCTGCGCTCAGATCAGCGACCTGCCTGCCGAGGTCGTGGTAGGCCAATCCCCGTGCGTCATCGCAGCGACGTTGACGTGAGATACAGGGCACCCCATACGATTTCAGAAAGCGTATCGGCCAGTTCGGCGTCGAATTCGGGCGGTCTGCTCGGTAGGTTCTGATGGCAGGTTCGCTCGACCATCCATGTGAGCGCGTTGGCCGTGGTGGTCGCGGATAGTTCGGGGCGGATTGAGCCATCGGCCTGGCCGTCCTCGATGACCTGGGCCAATCGCGCGGAGATGGCAGTCAGGATGTCCCGATACGTTTGTGCCGTGTGGGGGTCATAGCCGGCCATCTCGTTGAGGGCGATGAGGATCGGTTGATGACGGCGATAGCGGGCGATGATGGCGCGCATCGCGGCTCTGACGTCGTCCGGATCGTGGCGCCAGGCCACGTCCCACCAATGCTGCGCGCCGGTGGCCAGGTCGTCGAACACCTGACCGGCCAGAAGGCGCAGCAGGTAGCCCTTGTCATCGAAGTAGATGTAGAAGCTGGCGCGTGAAATGCCGGCCTCGGTCGCCAGCCGATCGACGCTGAGCTCGGTGAAGCTGGCGCCATTGTTCATGAGTCGCTCGGTGGCCTCTAGCAGGCGGCATTCCATCTGCTCGCGCCGCTGCCGGCGGTTGGCCTGCGCATTTCGGGTGATGGACGCCATGTTTGCCCGGGCACCTCCTGGTCTTCGGATGAGCATAGCCAACCGCGAGACATATTGACTAGACATAGTGTCTAGACATAGCATCGTCAGTCTGTGACCGGGGTCCTAGTTGATGAAGGAGAGCGGCGATGACGGCAATTTCGGCGAGCGTGCGGCCCTACGACACGATCGATCTGTCATCGCGTGCGTTCTGGGCATCGAGTGCGTCGCAGCGGGAAAGCTCATTTTCGGTGTTGCGGGCCGAACGCCCGGTGAGCTGGCACCCTCCGGTCGAAGACGCGCTCATCCAGGATCCCAACGACCCGGGGTTCTGGGCGGTCACCCGGCGCGCTGACATCGTTGCGGTCAGCCGCACTAACGAGGTGTTCTTGTCCGGCAATGGCGTGCTGTTCGAGAATGTTCCCGCCGAACTGCTGGAAGCGTCACAGTCATTTCTGGCGATGGACCCACCGCGACACACCAAGCTGCGCAAGTTGGTCAGCGCGGCATTCACGCCCAGGCAAGTCCGTCGCATCGAGGACTCGATCAAGATCAACGCCAAGGGCATTGTCTAAGAGCTCCGGATGGCCGGCGGTGGTGTCGATTTCGTCGAGCACTGCGCCAAGGAACTGCCCATCCGCACCCTGTCGGACATGGTGGGAATTCCCGAAGCCGACCGTGAGCGGGTGGCACATGCCGCCGATGCGCTGGTCTCCTGGGCGGACCCCCGCTACCTGAATGGTCGAGAACCGCTGGCCGTGCTCTTCGAAAATCAGATGTATCTGCATCAGGTCGCCGCCTCTTTGGCCGCCGAGCGGCGGGACCGGCCCGGCGATGACCTGTTCAGCGCTCTGGTCAACGCCGAGGTGGACGGCGACAGGCTCGCCGATGCGGATGTGGCGGCGTTTTTTGTGCTGCTTGCGGTGGCCGGTAATGACACCACCCGCCAGACCATCAGTCATGGCCTGAAGGCGCTTACCGACTTTCCCGGCGAGAAGGCTTGGTTGCTAGCCGATTTCGGCACTCGGATTGGTACAGCGGTCGAGGAACTCGTTCGGTGGGCGACGCCGGTGATGACATTTCGCCGCACTGCGGCCGCGGATTTCGAGCTGGGCGGACAACTGATTCGCGTGGGGGAGAAGGTGGTGATGTTCTATGCCTCCGGAAACTGGGATGAGGATGCGTTCTGTCATCCCGAACGCCTGGATCTGAGCCGCAGTCCAAATCCCCACGTGGGCTTCGGAGGCGGTGGAGTGCACTTCTGTCTCGGCGCGCATCTGGCCCGCGCGCAACTGCGTGCCATCTTCGGCGAGCTACTTGTGCAACTTCCCGATATCCAGGCCGGTGATCCGGTCTACGTGCCCGGCAACTTCGTACACGCCATCCGCAGCATGCCCTGCACCTTCTGACGGTGGGGGACATGGCATCGGCCAAACTGGGCCATCGGCCTTTGCGCAGGGGCATCCGCTGGTCAAGCTGGCGATCAAAGGCACTGCTAGCAAACGGTTATCGGTTCCACGTAAACCGCGGCGGCTAGGGCGTGTCTGCTTAATGTGAATGGTGTTTTGGCTGATGCTGTTTGGGTGATGCGGACGCATGCGATTTCTGATGATTTGTGGTCGCTGATCGTGGCGGTGTTGCCTGCGGGGCGGCGGCGTGGCCGGCCGTGGAACGATCATCGACGTACTCTGGAGGGCATTATCTGGCGTTACCGTACGGGATCTCCGTGGTGTGACCTGCCCGAGCACTTCGGTCCCTGGCAATCGGTGGCCGAGAGGCATCTACGCTGGTCGGTCGATGGCATCTACGCGCGGATCTTCGCGGCGATCGCCTCTGACCTCGACGCCGAGGACGCCGACCTGGGCGCACTGTTGTCGGTCGATTCGACCAGTGTGCGCGCCCACCAACACGCAGCCGGAGCGCGCCGGGCGCCGCACAGGGGGATCTGTCGAATTACAAGAAATATCTCGATGAGCCCGATGACCACGCCATTGGGCGTTCCCGCGGCGGGCTGACTACCAAGATCCACGCCTTGACCGACCAGCTGTGCAGTCCGGTCACCCTGGCACTGTCGGCCGGTCAAGCCGGTGATAATCCGATGCTTTGGCCATTGCTGGCCGCCCGGTGCAGCAACTCATACGCCCCGTTTCGCCTGCTGGCGGACAAGGCGTACTCCCATGACTCGACGCGGGCACAGCTGCGCCGGCTCAAGATCGCCCATACCATCCCCGAGCGCAGCGACCAGATCACCCGCCGCAAAGCCAAAGGCCGCAACAGAGGACGGCCTCCGGGGTTCTCAGGCCGAATCTACAAGCACCGCAACACCGTCGAGCGAAGCTTCAACGGGCTCAAACACTGGCGCGCGGTCGCCACCTGCTACGACAAATACGCCCTGACCTACCTCGGCGGTGTCACCCTGGCCGCCATCATCACCTACCACCGCGTCCGCAATTAGCAGACAGGACCTAGTTCGGAAGCCAGCAAGACCAGCAGTTCAGAACAACCGCCGTCGACTTTGACGTCGGCCAGATCGTCTCCGCGGGTGTGGCCCCGGTTGATGATCGCGACCGGAATGCCCCGTGCCGCGGCGTGACGTAGAAACCGATAGCCCGAGAACACGGTCAGTGACGAACCGGCCACAAGCAGCGCGTCGGACTGATCGACCAGTGAAAATGCTTGATCCACACGTTCTTTGGGGACGCTCTCGCCGAAGTAGACGATATCGGGCTTGAGCATCCCCCCGCAGCAACGGCAGTCGATGTAGCGAAACGACTCGGTATCGGCGATAACAGCGTCCGCGTCAGGAGCCACGGCCAGGCCGCCGACGGCCTCGGCGCGCTCGATGAATCCCGGGTTGAGCGACTCGAGTTCGGCGGCCAGCGTCGAGCGGCTGATCGTGTGACCACAGCCCAGGCACGTCACCTGGGCATAGGTGCCATGCAGGTTGACCACATTCTTGCTGCCCGCCTTGGTGTGCAGCAGATCGACGTTCTGGGTGATCACTCCGGTCACCACGCCGGCACGTTCGAGCGCGGCCAGCGCGCGATGGCCGGCATTGGGCGCGGTGTCATCCATGTGCCGCCAGCCAACATGATTGCGCGCCCAGTACCGCTGCCGGAAAACCGGGTCCGACGTGAACTGGCGGATTGTCATTGGATTGCTCGGCGGCGAATCGGGTCCGCGATAGTCCGGTATGCCGGAATCGGTGGAAATCCCGGCGCCGGTGAGCACGGCTATCCGGTGACCGGTCAGCGCCGCGACGAGTTCCGGGGACTCCACAGCCTTGAGAGTAGGCACGAATCAGCTTGCCTGCCAATCGGCCGTCGGACAATCGAGCGGTTTCGTGACGCGGTTATCCGACCCGGTAGCGGCGCCGGCTCGGACTGCTGTCGTGCTGCCCGGCGCCGACGCGATGGGCGGCAGTGTTGCCGAATTCGGTGAGCAGACCGAAGCCGTTCAGGCCCAGGGGCGGGTGGGGCATGGGCGCCGCGACAACGCACCGAGCGGGACATCTTGCCTGCGATCTAGGCGCCCACCCGGACCCCTAGACAAGGCTCGTTGATCGGTTTCCGCCCGTCGTTTCGGTCTTCGGCGGTGGGAAGCCGATAATGGAACGACGATGGACTTCTACAACGCATACGGCCAGGGCTTTGTGCGCGTTGCCGCGTGCACCCACCACACCACGCTTGGTGACCCGGCGGCCAATGCCGCGTCGGTACTGGGGTTGGCCCGCCAGTGCCACGACGACGGTGTCGCGCTGGTGGTGTTCCCTGAGCTGACGCTGTCGGGCTACTCGATCGAGGACATCCTGTTGCAGGACGCTCTTCTCGACGCCGTGCAGGACGCGCTGCTCGATGTGGTGACGGCGTCGGCCAATCTGTTGCCCGTTTTGGTGATCGGCGCGCCACTGCGGTATCAGCATCGCATCTACAACACCGCCGTCGTCATTCATCGCGGAGCCGTTCTGGGGGTGGTGCCGAAGTCCTATCTGCCCACCTATCGCGAGTTCTACGAACGCCGTCAGGTCGCGGCCGGAGACGACGAGCGGGGCACCATTCGGGTCTGCGGCGCGGACGTGCCGTTCGGCCCCGACCTGCTCTTCGCCGCCTCCGACCTGCCCGGCTTCGTGCTGCACGTCGAGATCTGTGAGGACATGTTCGTCCCCATACCGCCCAGTGCTGAGGCAGCGTTGGCGGGCGCGACGATACTTGCCAACCTGTCCGGGAGCCCGATCACCATCGGGCGCGCCGAGGACCGTGCGCTGCTGGCCCGCTCGGCGTCGGCACGGTGTCTGGCCGCCTATGTCTATGCCGCGGCGGGGGAGGGCGAGTCGACGACGGACCTGGCCTGGGACGGCCAGACCATGATTTGGGAAAACGGGGCGCTACTGGCCGAATCCGAGCGGTTTCCCCGCGGAGAACGCCGCTGCGTGGCCGACGTGGACACCGAGTTGCTCCGATCGGAGCGGCTGCGGATGGGCACCTTTGACGACAACCGCCGCCATCACCGGTCATTGGCGGACTCATTCCGGCCCGTCGTGTTCCGGCTGGATCCACCGGCCGGAGACATCGGGTTGCGGCGCGAGCTCGAACGCTTCCCCTTCGTCCCAGCTGATCCGCAACGGCTGCAACAGGATTGCTACGAGGCCTACAACATCCAGGTGTCCGGCCTCGAACAGCGGCTGCGGGCGCTCAACTATCCGAAGGTGGTCATCGGGGTCTCCGGCGGGCTCGACTCCACCCACGCGCTGATCGTCGCCGCTCGCGCGATGGACCGCGAAGGCCGTCCGCGCAGCGACATTCTGGCGTTCACCCTGCCCGGATTCGCCACCGGTGATCGCACCAAGAACAACGCGATCAAGCTGGCCAAGGCGCTGGGGGTCAGCTTCGAGGAAATCGACATCACCGAGACGGCCCGGTTGATGCTCGACACCATCGGGCACCCGTTCTCCAGCGGGGAGAAGGTCTACGACGTCACTTTCGAGAACGTTCAGGCCGGGCTGCGCACCGACTATCTATTCCGCATCGCAAACCATCGCGGCGGAATCGTGCTTGGCACCGGTGACCTGTCCGAACTCGGGCTGGGCTGGTCGACATATGGTGTCGGCGACCAGATGTCGCACTACAACGTCAACGCCGGGGTCCCCAAGACATTGATTCAGCACCTGATGCGCTGGGTTATCTCATCGGGTCAGTTCGACGAGCATGTGGACGAGGTATTGCAGTCGGTGCTGGACACCGAGATCACTCCCGAACTGGTGCCCACCCGCGAGGAAGAAGAATTGCAGAGCAGCGAGTCCAAGGTGGGCCCCTTCGCGTTGCAAGACTTCTCGCTGTTTCATGTGCTGCGGTACGGATTTCGCCCCTCGAAGATTGCCTTTCTGGCCTGGCACGCGTGGAGCGACTCACAACGTGGCAACTGGCCACCCGGTTTCCCCGACGACAAGAGGCCGTCGTACTCGCTATCCGAGATCCGGCACTGGCTGATGGTCTTCGCCCAGCGCTTCTATTCGTTCAGCCAGTTCAAGCGGTCGGCACTGCCCAATGGCCCCAAGGTGTCCCACGGAGGTGCGCTGTCTCCGCGCGGCGATTGGCGGGCTCCGTCGGACATGTCGGCGCGAGTCTGGCTCGACGAGATCGAAACCACCGTGCCGCGCGACTAGCCAGACGGACCGGCCGTAGCGGCCACGTCTGCTAGTTCCATAGGTCCGCGAACACCGTTGGGCCCCTAAAATTTTCCGCGACCGGAAGAACGGCCGCCTCGACGCGCGGGGTTCACCCAGGCTGGCCCTCGCTGCCGTTCTGGCCGGGGCGGCCGGACACCGCGCCGCCTCCGCCCCCGACACCACCGGCGGTGCCGATACCGCCCGTCCCGTCGGCACCGACGGGTGAACCGTCACCGCCGTTGCCGCCGTCACCGCCGTTGCCGCCGTTGCCGCCGTTGCCGCCGTCACCGCCGTTGCCGCCGTCACCGCCGTTGCCGCCGTCACCGCCGTTGCCGCCGTCACCGCCGTCGCCGCCGTCGGCGACCTGACCGTTGCTGTCGATGCCGCCAGCGCCTCCGTTGCCGGCCTTGCCGCCGTCGCCTCCAGCGCCGCCCGCGCCGCCGTCGAAGGTACCTTTGCCGCCGGAACCGGCGCCGCCCCCGTTGCCGGCCTTGCCGCCGGCACCACCGGCACCGGCGGTGCCGCCGTCGAGAGCGTCACCACCTTTGCCGCCGTCGCCGGCGTCGCTGCCGGCGCCACCGGCACCACCACCATGACCGGCCACACCGGCGGTGCCGTCGGTGCTGTGGCCGCCGTTGCCGCCCCCGCCGCCAACGCCGCCGTGGCCGGCGCTGCCGCCGCCCGTTGCGATACCGCCAGCACCGCCGCTGCCGCCCCGACCGCCGGTGCCACCGTCGCCACCGGCGACGGCATCGGAGGCGTCGCCTCCGACGCTGCCGTCGCCACCGACGCCGCCGGTGCCGCCGCTACCGGCGTCGCCGCCCGCGGTTGCGGTGCCGCCGACGCCGCCATTGCCGCCGTTGCCGCCGCCACCACCATGTCCGACCCGGAAGCCACCGCCACCCAAACCACCGGCGCCGCCTGTGCCGGCCGTCCCGCCGTTGCCGCCGTTGCCGCCGCCGGTTGCGTTGCCGCCGTTGCCGCTATCGCCGCCGTCACCACCTGCCCCGCCGGCACCGCCATTGATCCCGGTCACGATGCCGCCCCCGGTGCCGCCGGCGCCGCCGGTTCCGCCGTCCCCACCGGCACCGGCGTTTCCGCCGTCCCCACCGGCACCGGCGTTTCCGCCGTCGGTTGCGTTGCCGCCGTCCCCACCGGCGCCAGCCTTGCCGCCGGTGCCGCCGGCCCCGCCATCACCACCAAAGCCGCCGGCACCGCCTTCTCCGCCAGAGCCTCCGGTCCCACCGGCACCCCCGCCGCCACCGGCCCCGGCATCACCGCCGCCGGTGGTAGTCCCGCCGATACCCCCGGCACCGCCAGTGCCGCCACGGCCGCCGCCGCCCCCGTTCGCATTCAGGTCACCGGATTGGCCGTTGCCGCCGTCACCGGCGGTGCCGCCGGTACCTCCGTTACCGCCGTGGCCGCCGTCGGTAGCGTTGCCGCCGCCGCCGCCCTTGCCGCCGTCGCCTCCGGTGCCGCCGCTGGCACCCAACGGGGCGCCGTTGGCGCCGGTGCCGCCCTTGCCGCCGTCGCCGCCGGTGCCGCCGCCGACACCGGCGATGCCAGCGCCGCCGCTTCCGCCGGTGCCGCCGTTGCCGCCGTCGGTGTGGAGATCGCCGTCTCCGCCGGTGCCGCCGGTACCGCCGGTGCCGCCGGTGCCGGTGTTGCCCGCATGCCCTGGGGTAACCAGTGGACCACCGGCACCCGCCGCGCCACCGCGGCCCGCGGCGCCGCCCACGCCACCGTCCCCGCCGGTACCGCCGGCCAGGCCTGATCCGACACCCGAGCCACCGGCCCCGCCCGTGCCGCCGGTACCGCCGGTACCGCCATGGCCACCGTCCCCGGCGTGGCCGAAGAACTGATTGGCCCCGCCGACCCCGCCGGTGACACCGGCGGGACCGGTGTCACCGGGAGCGCCATCGCCGCCGGCCCCGCCGCTGCCACCGGAACCGGCCGCCCCGAACAGCCCATTGGAGCCGCCGGTCCCGCCGGTCCCGCCGGTGCCGCCCGCCGAGCCGACTCCACCGACACCCCCGGCCCCACCGACCCCACCGGCACCGCCATTGCCGAACAACAGACCGCCGGCCCCGCCATTGCCGCCGGTGCCGCCGGCCTGGCCAAGCCCGCCGACCCCACCGGCACCACCGGCCCCGCCCTGGCCGAACAACAGCCCGCCGGCCCCGCCATTGCCGCCGGTGCCGCCGGCCTGGCCGAGCGCGCCGACCCCACCGGCTCCACCGGCCCCGCCGTTGCCGAGCAGAAGCCCGCCGGCCCCGCCGCGTTGACCGGGCGCTCCGGACCCGCCGGCGCCGCCGTTGCCGACAAGCAGGCCTCCGTTGCCGCCGGCTTGCCCGGTGCCCGGTGCCCGGTGCCCGGTGCCCCGTTGGTACCGTCGCCGATCAGCGGGCGTGCCAGCAGTGCCTGGGTCGGCGCATTGATCAGGTCGAGCAGCGGCTGCAGGGGCCCGGCGTTGGCGGCTTCGGCGGTCGCGTAGGCGGTGCTGCGGGCGGTCAGGGCGCGGGTGAAGGACTCATGAAACTCGGCCACGCGAACACTGAGGGCCTGGTACTGCTCGGCGTGGGCGTTGAACAGCGCCGCGATGGCCGCAGACACGTCATCGGCGGCGGCAGTGGCTATCGCGGTGGTCGGGATCGCCGCGGCGGCATTGGCCGCGCTGACCGTCGAGCCGATCGCAGCCGCATCCGCGGCCGCAGTGGCTACCATCTCGGGCGTAACCAAAACGTAGGACATCAAATTGCTCCTTTAGCTAGCCTCGAACAATGACGGAGGGGTTTCGCGCCGAGGCCAACCGATCCGGGCAGCGCCACCGGCTATTGCGTGTGCGGTAAGGGCTGCATCGACTGTCGGGCCTTTCACGCCAGCCCCAGCGGGCCGAGCAATTGAGGCGGGATGGGCCGATGGCGGGCAACCGTGATCACGGCCCCGTCGGCGTTGTTCGACGGCTCGCGAACCCAGGGCCGGTTTCCGGTCAAAAGGGTTACCTGGATGAAGATTTCGGCAACGTCGTGCGGTGACTGGCGGTGCACTGGTCAACCGGTGTCCCGGCTTGGCGACATCGCGACCTTGATCGTTGGAACCACAGGAGTCGGCCATCGCTTGCTATCCGCCTTAGGTGCCGTGGGGAATTGGTCCGGGCGGAAGGCACGTTACGTTAATGGCCGGTCTAATTGAGGCCATTTAAAAATTCTATTAATTCATTATCGAGCGAATTGATAATTCACTATTGAACGAATTTTCGTTCCGCCCATAATTGTCTCGTCGGTGAATTGGTGCACCCCGGCAGGCGGGTAGCGGCCGCGGCAACGACGGCGAAGGTGACGCGGTGGTCACCAGTCGGTCGCACAACAAACACAGCAAACCGCGCCCGCGCTGCGTGTCGGCGCTCGTCTGGCGCGCAATCGGTGCATCGTAGAGCGGTTGGGCGGCAAATTACAGAAAGGAAGTCTTTTGACGGCGGCCGAGGCGAAAGATCCGGAGCCGGTGGTGGAGGGTGCCCCGGCTCACGATGGTGCGAAGGGCAAGCGCCGCCGCCGGCCGCGCTTCCGGGTGAGCATCCAGTCCAAGCTCATGGTGCTGTTGCTGCCGTCGAGCATCGTTTCGGTGGCCGCGATCGTGGCGGTCGGTTTTCACACCGGCCGTAGTTCGCTCAGCGCTGCCGCGTACGGACGTCTGACCCAGCTACGCGAATCGCAGCTGCGCGCGGTGGAAACGCTGTTCTCCGACCTGACCAATTCGCTGGTCATCTACGCCCGCGGGCTGACCGTGATAGACGCGGTCGCGCAGTTCACCGCCGGATTCGACCAACTGGCGGACGCGACGATAAGTCCGGCGCAGCAAGAGTCGCTCGTCAACTACTACAACGACCAGCTCATCAAACCGGTCGAACACCTGACTGGAACCAAACTCGACCTCGAAGCGCTGCTGCCGACATCGCCGGCGCAGAAATACCTGCAGGCGTACTACACCGCGCCGTTCACGTCCGATCAGGATTCGATGCGGCTGGACGACGCCGGCGATGGCAGCGCGTGGTCGGCCCCCAACGCGGAATTCAACGGCTACTTTCGCGAGATCGTCACCCGATTCGATTACGACGACGCGGTTCTACTCGATACCCGTGGCAACATCGTCTACAGCTTGAGTAAGGACCCCGATTTCGGCACCAACATACTGACCGGGCCGTATCGCGAATCCAACCTGCGTGATGCTTATCTCAGGGTGCTGGGCGCCAACGCCGTCGACTTCACCTGGATCACCGATTTCGAGCCGTATCAACCACAGCTGGACGCGCCGACGGCTTGGCTGGTGTCCCCGGTACTGCAGGGCGGCAGAACCGAAGGTGTGCTGGCGTTACCGCTGCCCATCGCCAAGATCAACAAGATGATGACCGCCGACAAGAACTGGCAAGCGGCCGGGATGGGTACCGGGACCGAGACCTATCTTGCCAGGCCGGACAACCTCATGCGATCGGATTCGAGGTTGTTCCTGCAGGATCCCGAAGAGTATCGCCGCCAGGCGGTGGCGGCCGGGACCTCACCGGAGGTGGTGAACCGGGCGATCCAACTCGGGAGCACGGTGTTGCTGCAACCGGTGGCGACCGCGGGTCTCCGTGAGGCGCAGCGGGGCCAGACCGGAACGGTCAGCGCGGTCGACTATACGGGTAACCGCGAGCTGGAAGCTTTTGCGCCGCTGAATATTCCCAACTCGGATCTGCATTGGTCGATCCTGGCGACCAACGACGATTCTGCGGCATTCGCCGCCGCGGCCGCGTTCAGCAAGGCGCTGGTATTGGTGACCGTGGCGATGATCGTGATCATCTGTGTCTTCTCGATGTTGATCGCCCAACTGATGGTGCGGCCGATCAGACGCCTGGAGGCGGGCACCGAGAAGATCAGCGGCGGTGACTACGACGTCGCGATTCCGGTGAAGTCGCGTGACGAGATCGGCGATCTGACCGCCGCTTTCAATGAGATGAGCCGAAGCCTGAATATCAAGGAGGATCTACTCAACGAGCAGCGCCGGGAAAACGATCGGCTGCTGCTGTCGATGATGCCCGAGCCGGTGGTGCAGCGGTATCGCGAGGGCGAGCAGACCATTGCCCAGGAACACCAGGACGTGACCGTGATCTTCGCTGACATCCTGGGCTTGGACGAGGTCTCCCGATCGCTGTCGGGCAACGAGTTGGTCGCCATCGTCGATGACCTGTTCCGCCAGTTCGCCTCGGCGGCTGAATCCCTTGGGGTGGAACGGATCCGCACGCTACACAACGGCTATCTGGCCAGCTGCGGGGTCACCACGCCACGTTTGGACAACGTCGCCCGCACGGTCGCATTCGCGCTGGAGATGCAGCGCATCATCGAGCGGTTCAACCACCAAAGCGGCCACCAACTACGGCTGCGGGCCGGAATCAACACCGGCAACGTCATCAGCGGGCTGGTCGGTCGAACCAGCGTTGTCTACGACATGTGGGGTGCGGCGGTCAGCACCGCCTACCAAATGCATAGTGGCTCACCGCAACCCGGTATCTACGTCACCTCGCAGGTGTATGAAGCGATGCGAGACGAGCGGCAGTTCGCACCGGCAGGGACCATCTCGGTCGGCGGTGCGGAAGAGCAGATCTACCGGATGTCGGAGCAGTCATGAACGTCCTGGGCGCCTCGTGGTTCCACTGGGCCATCGGCATCGCGATCGGAGTGCCGGTTGGCCTGATCCTGCTCACCGAGCTGCACAATTCGCTGGCCCGCAGGAACAGCCACCTGGCCCGTCAGGTCACCCTGCTGCGCAACTTCCTGCTCCCGCTCGGTGCGTTGCTGCTGTTCCTGGTCAAAGCCTCACAAGTGCCGGCAGGAGAAGGCACGGTACGAATCCTGACCACGGTGTTCGGCTTCCTGGTGCTGGTGTTGCTGCTCTCTGCGCTCAACGCTACGGTATTTGCCAGCGCGCCGCAGGACAGTTGGCTCAAGCGGTTGCCCACCATCTTTCTCGATGTGGCCCGGTTTGCGCTGATCGGTATCGGGCTGGCGATGATCCTGTCCTACGTCTGGGGGGTTCGGGTCGGAGGCATCTTCACCGCCTTGGGCGTGACGTCGGTCGTGATCGGCCTGATGCTGCAGAACTCCGTCGGCCAGATCGTGTCGGGCTTGTTCATGCTGTTCGAGCAGCCATTCCGGATCGACGACTGGTTGGACACGCCCACTGCGCGAGGGCGAGTGGTGGAGGTCAACTGGCGTGCCGTACACATCGAAACCGGAACCGGGCTGCGAATCACCCCAAACTCAGTGCTGGCGACGACGGCTTTCACCAACCTTAGTCGCCCGGGTGGTTCGCACAAGTGCACGGCAAGCATCACGAGAAATGCCCGTGAAGCGTCCTCGGTGCATCACGTAAAAATGCCCGCGAAACGGTCGATCCTCAGCAGGCATGGGAAGTGGGCTGTCGATGTCGTCTCGGGCCGAGATCACCGCGAAGTTCGCCAGGGCGTATGTGGGGGCGCCGAAGGCGGACAAGGGGCAGATTCTGGATCAGGTGGTGGCGGTCACCGGCTGGTCGCGTGACAACGCCCGGCGGCGGTTGAGGGCGGCGGCCGCGCCGCCGGGAGCGGGTCGGCAGGTCGCCAAACGGACTCGCCGGCAACGCAATCCGAAGTACTCTAGGATGCGCTCAAGGTGTTGCAGAAGGTGTGGGCGGCCTCAGGCGGGCAGTGCGGCCGGTATCTGGCCGCTTCCATGGCACTTCAGTTGGATGCTCTAGAACGCCACGGCGAACTGGTGGACGGCCGTGACCGTTACGGCCCGGCGGTGCGTGCCGAGCTGTTGGCGATGAGCAGCGCCACGATCGACCGCTACCTGCGCGGCGCCAAGGCCCGCGACCAGATCTCGGGTGTGTCGACGACGAAACCCTCCCCGCTGCTGCGGTCCTCGATCACCATCTGCAAAGCAGGCGATGAGGCCGAAGAATCTCCGGGGTTCTTCGAAGGCGACACCGTGGCGCACTGCGGCCCGACACTGAAAGGTGAGTTCGCCCGCACGGTCAACCTCACCGACATGCACATCGGCTGGGTGTTCACCCGCACGGTGCGCAACAACGCCCACCCCCACATCCTGGGCGCCCTCAAAACCGGAATTACTAAAATCCCTATAAGGTAACGGGTTTGGACTTCGACAACGGCACCGAATTCCTCAATAAGGCGGTCATCAAGTGGGCCGCGGACATGGAGATCTTCTTCACCCGCTCACGACCCTACAAGAAGAACGACCAGGCCACCATCGAGTCCAAAAACAACCACCTCGTGCGTCGCTACGGGTTCTACTACCGCTACGACACCGACGAAGAACGCGCCGTGCTCAACCGGCTGTGGCACCTGGTCAACGACCGGCTCAACTACCTGACCCCCACCATCAAACCCATCAGCTACGGCTGCAGCCGCGACGGTCACCGCCGCCGGCTCTACGACAAGCCCCAGACCCCCCTGGACCGGCTGCTGGCCGCCGGAGTCCTCTCAGCGGCCCAACAAACAGAGCTGCTCACCTACCGCAACAGCCTCAACCCCGCCGCGATCGCCCACCAGATCGCCGACCTGCAAGCCGCCCTGCTCAGACTCGCCAAAGACAAGACCGAACAGCTCTACCTCGCCGCCATACCCGCCGCTCTACCCGCCCTCAAAGCCGGCATCCGCATCAAAAGCAAGACCACCACCTGACCCCGATTTCGCGGGCATTCCTTACCTGATGCATGAACCAGGTTTCGCAGGCATCTTGACTTGATGCATCACGGCACAACCAAATTCGCGGCGGACGATGCGCCGGACAAGGTATGCGCGATGCTGACCAGGGTCGCCAGCGCATTGCCCAATCTCAAGAGCGGGGTGATGCCGGCCACGGTTGCCCTGGGCGGCGCCGAGTACCGCACCACTGTCCGCATCAAGTCTCCCGCCGAAGACGGTGCTGCCCACGATACGTTTTTGCGGTGGGTCTGGTACGCCGCCCGTCGCGAGGGGCTTGCGCTGGACGGGGCCGGTGACAGCTACTCGACCCCCCAACGAGTCCAGGACGCGTTGCGCGCGGTGAGCCCGGAACTCAAGCTCAGTCTGCTCGATCAGCAGTCGCTGGCCCCATACGCCAAGGTGGTGCGCTACGGCACCGATGAAACCGTCCAGCAAGCCGGCGTTGTGCCCAAAGGCATGTCCTTCATCATCGCCGGCAGCGTCCGTCTGATGGTGACGCCGGCGGACGGTCCCGCCGTCGCGGTCGGCACCCTCGGTAAGGGTGCCTTCCTGGGGGTGACCGCGTTGACTCGGCAACCCAACCCGGGCGGTGCGGTGGCGCTGGAAGAGGTGACCGTGCTCGACATCGATCGCGAGTATCTCGAGCGCATCGTGATGAGCAAGCCGGCGCTGTTGCAGGAGCTGGGGCGACTGATCGACGAGCGGCAGCTGAAGGTGCGGCAAGTAACCCAGCGCGAACGGGTCGCTTGACAGCAACCGCGGTCGCGACGTGGGCCCATCGGCCGGTGAGATTTGAGATCAACTGCTGGCTCATGTGCGATCGCGTGTTTCGCGCAAACGCCGTTTTGTCTGCGTTTCCGCGTTAGTCTGCTGCGGGATCTGCCGGTCCCGCGGCCATAGGCGAAAGGAAGCCGGGTGACATCGGGGCAGCCAACGGCACCCGTCACAGCAGCCGCGTCCGGTCAGACCGGCAGAACCGACAGTCGAGGTCGTCGGTTGCTGCGATTTCTCCGGGTCGGCATCCAGGCCAAGTTGTTGGTGACGCTGCTGGTCTGCAGCATCCTTTCGGTCGCGGTGGTCGGGGTCATCGGCTACGTCAGCGGTCGCAACGCGTTGCAGCGCGTTGCCGTTGAGCGGCTACTCCAGCTGCGGGAGGCCCAGAAGCGGCAGGTCGAGGCACTCTTCTTCGAGTTGACCAAGTCTGTGATGGTGTACAGCAACGGGATGAGCGCCAACGAAGCCACCGCGGCGTTCACCGACGGCTTCGCGCGACTGGCCAACGCGACCGTCGACCCGGTCCAGCAGCAGGCGATCGTCGACTACTACGTTAACGAGCTGATCAAGCCGATCGACCAGGCGACCGGACACGAACTCGATCTCGAGGCGGTGCTGCCTGCATCGCCCGCACAGACGTACTACACCGCACCGTTCAGTTCGTCGAGTGAGTCGATGCGCTTCAACAACGCCGGTGATGGCAGCGCATGGTCGGCGGCCAACGCCCGTTTCAACGACTTTTTCCGCGGCATCGTCACCCGATTCCAGTACCGCGACGCGTTGCTGCTCGACCTGCAAGGCAACGTCGTCTACTCGGTCAACAAGGGACCCGATCTGGGGACCAACCTCTTTACCGGCCCGTATCGCGAGACCAACCTGCGTACCGCGTATCAAAAGGCGCTGGCGTCCAATGAGATCGACTTCGTGTGGATCACAGACTTCCAGCGCTATCAGCCCGAAGTTGACGCCCCCACCGCGTGGCTGGTGTCGCCGGTCGGGGTGGACGGCAAGCTGCAGGGAGTGATGGCCCTGGCGTTGCCGCCCACCAACTTGAACCAGATCATGAACGCCAACGAGAAGTGGGAAGCCGTTGGCATGGGTCGATCGACCGAAACGTATCAGGCGGGCTCGGACAACCTGATGCGTTCGGACTCACGGCTTTTCCTGGAAAGCCCGGACGAATACCGCCGCGAGGCGCTGGCTGGCGGTACCCGAGAAGACGTCGTGAACAAGGCGATCCGGTTGGGGACCACGGTGCTGGTCCAACCGGTGCCCAGCGCGGGCTTGCGCGCTGCCCTGCGTGGACAGTCCGGCATCACCAAGGACACCGACTATCTGGGCAATCGAGAGTTGGAGGCCTACGCCCCACTGGACGTGCCCAATTCCGATCTGCGGTGGGCGATTCTGGCGACTCGAGACGACTGGGATGCCTACGAGCGATTGTCGTCGTTTGGCCGGACGGTGGTGTTGGCGGTCGCGGGCATCACCCTATTCATCTGCGTGGTGTCCATGGTGCTGGCCAAGCTGCTGGTGCGCCCGATCCGTCGGCTGGAGGCGGGCACCGAGAAGATCCGCTCCGGCGACTACGAGGTCACCGTGCCGGTCAAGTCGCGCGACGAACTTGGTGATCTCACTGCGGCTTTCAACGAGATGAGCAGCAATTTGAAAGTCAAAGATCAGCTGCTCACCGAGCAACGCAGCCAAAACGAGCAGCTGCTGCTCGCACTGATGCCAGAACCGGTGGTGCAGCGCTACCGAGCGGGCGGCGAGGTCATCGCCGAAGAGCATCAGGATGTCACGGTCATCTTCGCCGAGCTCATCGGGCTCGAAGAGATCTCCGACGGGCTCTCTGGTGACGAATTGGTCGGGATCGTCGACGAGCTGTTCCGACAGTTCGATTCGGCGGCCCAATTCCTGGGCGTGGAACCGATCCGCACATTTCACAATGGCTACCTCGCCGCCTGCGGCGCCACCACGCCGCGACTGGACAACGTGCACCGGGGCATCGAGTTTGCCCTCGAGATCGAGCTCATCGTGAACAGGTTCGCCAACCAGTCACAGCATCCGCTGCGGGTGCGGGTCGGGGTCACCACCGGCAGAGTCGTCAGTGGTCTGGTGGGCCGATCGAACCTGGCCTACGACATGTGGGGTGGCGCGGTGCAGATGGCCTACCGAATGCACGGCCACCTGTCGGATCCGGGCATCTACGTCAGCGCCCGGGTACACGACGCGATGCGCGAAATATGGACGTTCACACCGGCCGGCGCCATCTCGGTCCGGGGATCACAGCAGCAGATCTGGCAAGTGTCGGAGCGGCGATGAGCGTGTTCGGCTCGGCCTGGTTCTACTGGGCCGTCGGAATCGCGGCGGCTCTGCCCGTGCTGGTCGTAATTCTCACCGAAGTCCAGCGGCTGTTGCGCCGCAGGCAAAGCGCGCTGGCCCGCCAAGTCGGCCTGCTGCGCAACTATGTGCTGCCGCTGGGCGCGCTGTTGCTGCTGATGGTCAATGCGACGGGAGTGCCGGCCCACGACACCGCGGTGCGGCTGCTGGCCACCGTATTCGGCTTCCTGGTCTTGGTCCTGCTGTTGTCCGGGCTCAATGCCGCGGTCTTCTCCGGGGCCCCGCAGGGTTCGTGGCGCCGACGGCTACCGGTCATCTTCGTCGACGTCGCACGGTTCGTACTGATCGGCGCCGGACCGGCGGTGATCCTCTCGTTCGTTTGGGGCGTTCGAATCGGCGGCCTGTTCACCGCGCTGGGGGTGACATCGGTCGTCATCGGTCTGATGTTGCAGAACTCCGTCAGCCAGATCGTTTCCGGCCTGTTCATGCTGTTCGAGCAACCGTTCCAGATCGACGACTGGCTCGATACGACCACCACGCGGGGACGAATTGTCGAGGTGAACTGGCGTGCAGTCCACATCGAGACCGGCAGCGGACTGCGAATCACCCCGAACTCGGTACTGGCCAGCACACCGTTCACCAACCTGAGCCGCCTGGCCGGCGCCTACCAGTTGGCGATACCGACCAAGTTTTCCGATGCGGACGCCCCCGATCGGGTGTGCGCGCTGCTGTCCCGGGTTGCCGCCGCGCTGCCGCAGCTCGACAGCGGGTTCCTAGTCACCACCGAGCCGGTCGGCGGCACCGAATACTGCACCACCATCGGGCTGCGGTCGCCGGCCGAGGAGAGTGCCGCGCGCGCAACATTTCTGCGCTGGATCTGGTACGCCGCGCGGCGGGAGGGGCTGCACCTCAACGGGGCCGATGACGATTTCTCGACCACCGAACGCGTCCAGCACGCGCTCAAGACGGTGGTGGCACCGGTGATGAGGCTCAGCGATACCGACCAGCAGGCGTTGTTGTCCAGCGCCAGGATCATTCGGTTCGCGGCCGGTGAAACCATGGAGTACGCCGGACAGGTGCCGGCCGGGATGACGTTCTTGATCACCGGACGCGTGCGGCTGACCGCGACGGCCGAAGACGGGTCGGTCGTGCCGGTCACCACGTTGCATGAAGGCGGATTCCTGGGGCTCACGGCGCTGACCCGCCAACCCAACCTGGCCGGCGCACATGCGCTCGACGAGGTCACCGCGCTCGAGGTCGACCGCGAGCACCTCGAACATCTGGTGATGCGTGAACCACTGCTGCTGCAGGATTTTGGTCACATCCTCGAGGAGCGGCAAAGCAAGGTGCGACGGGTGGGTGGCCTCAATTAGCCCCCCTGGCAGCCCGGCCCCGCGCGGCCGGGCTGCCACCCGAACGGGCCGTCTTACTCGTCCGGCTAACGCCCGTTACCCTGGGGTAATGACTGTGCAAGCAGCACCCAGGAGTGCAGCGGCCCAGCAGCGCGAGCCGGACTTGCGCCAAGAGGTGCATGACGCCGCGCGCCGGGCGCGGGTCGCCGCTCGACTGTTGGCCGTGGTGCCGACCGGGGTCAAAGACCGCGCGCTGCATGCGGCCGCCGATGCGATATTGGCCCACGTCGACCAGATTCTGTCGGCCAACGCCGAAGACCTCGACGCGGCACGGGCCGCCGATACCCCCGCCGCGATGCTCGACCGGCTGGCCCTCAACCCGCAACGGGTCGATGGGATCGCCGCGGGCCTGCGTCAGGTCGCGGGCCTGCCCGACCCGGTTGGCGAAGTGTTGCGCGGCTACACCTTGCCCAACGGTCTGCAGCTGCGCCAGCAGCGTGTCCCGCTCGGGGTGGTCGGCATGATCTACGAGGGGCGTCCGAACGTCACCGTGGATGCTTTCGGACTCACCCTCAAGTCGGGTAACGCGGCATTGCTGCGCGGCAGTTCGTCGGCGGCACGGTCCAACGAAGCCCTGGTCAACGTGTTGCGGTCGGCCCTCGACAGCGAGCAGCTGCCCGCCGACGCGGTCCAGCTGCTCTCCAGCGCCGACCGGTCCACGGTCACCCATCTCATCCAGGCCCGCGGCCTGGTCGACGTGGCAATTCCGCGTGGCGGTGCGGGCCTGATCGACGCGGTGGTGCGTGATGCGCAGGTTCCAACCATCGAGACCGGCGTCGGCAACTGCCATGTCTACGTGCATGAAGCCGCCGACCTCGACGTCGCCGAACGAATCCTGCTCAACTCCAAGACCCGCCGACCCAGCGTCTGCAACGCGGCCGAGACGCTGTTGGTCGACGCGGCGATCGCCGAGCATGCCATGCCCCGGCTGATTGGCGCTCTGCAGGACGCCGGTGTCACCGTGCATCTCGATGCGGATGAGCAGGACCTGCGTCGTGAATACCTGGCGATGGAGATCGCGGTGGCGGTGGTGGACGGTGTGGACGGCGCCATTGCCCACATCAACGAGTACGGCACCGGTCACACCGAGGCCATCGTGACCACTAATCTTGCTGCGGTCCAACGGTTTACCGAGCGGATTGATGCCGCTGCGGTGATGGTCAACGCATCGACGGCCTTCACCGACGGTGAGCAGTTCGGCTTCGGCGCCGAGATCGGTATCTCGACTCAGAAGCTGCACGCCCGCGGTCCGATGGGCTTGCCGGAACTGACCTCGACCAAGTGGATCGTGTGGGGTGAGGGTCACACGCGTCCGGCCTGACGGCCCCCGTTAGGACCTGTAAGGAGAACCATTGTGAGCGTGCCAGCACGGTCCGTACCGCTGTTCGCCGACATCGCCGATGTCTCACGCAGGTTGGCGCAGACCGGCTATCTGCCGGACACCGCCACCGCGACCGCGGTCTTTCTCGCCGACCGGCTCGGCAAGCCGCTGCTGGTAGAAGGCCCCGCCGGGGTGGGCAAGACCGAACTGGCCCGCGCCGTCGCGCAAGCCACCGGCTCCGGGCTGGTCCGGCTGCAGTGCTACGAGGGCGTGGACGAGGCCCGCGCGTTGTACGAGTGGAACCACGCCAAACAGATCCTGCGCATCCAGTCCGGCTCGGGTGACTGGGAGGCGACAAAGGATGACGTCTTCAGCGAGGAATTCTTGCTGCAGCGCCCGCTGCTGACCGCTATTCGACGCACGGAACCGACGGTGCTGCTGATCGATGAAACCGACAAGGCCGACATCGAGATTGAAGGCCTGCTGCTGGAGGTGCTGTCCGACTTTGCGGTCACCGTCCCCGAGCTGGGCACGCTGACCGCAACCCGGGCGCCGTTCGTGCTGCTGACCTCTAACGCCACCCGAGAGCTGTCCGAGGCGCTCAAGCGGCGCTGCCTATTCCTGCACATCGACTTCCCGACTCCCGAAATGGAACGCCGCATTCTGTTGTCGCGGGTTCCCGAGCTGCCCGAGCACATCGCCGAGGAGCTGGTGCGCATCATCGGGGTCCTGCGCGGGATGCAGCTCAAGAAGCTGCCGTCGATTGCCGAGACCATCGACTGGGGCCGCACCGTGCTGGCGCTGGGGCTGGACACCATCGACGATGCGGTCGTTGCTGCCACCCTCGGTGTGGTGCTCAAACATCAGTCCGATCAGCAACGCGCAACCGGGGAACTCCGGTTGAACTGAGGGGATTGCGCTGATGGCCACTCGCCGTATCCGACCTAGCTACCCGCTCGCCCCGCACGGGTTGCCCGGCCATCTGGTTGGTTTCGTGGAAGCGCTTCGCGGCAGCGGAATTTCGGTGGGCCCCTCGGAGACGGTGGACGCCGGCCGAGTGATGGCGGCCCTTGGGTTCGAGGATCGTGAGGTGCTGCGCGAGGGCATCGCTTGCGCGGTGCTGCGCCGGCCCGACCACCGCGACACCTACGACGCCATGTTCGACCTGTGGTTCCCGGCCGCCCTGGGCGCGCGGGCGGTCATCACCGAGGAGCAAGCCGGGCAGTCCGAGGGCTTGCCGCCCGACGACGTCGAGGCGATGCGGCAGATGCTGCTGGATTTGCTCACCGACAACCCGGATCTGGCCGACATGGACCAGCGGCTGGTGGGGATGATTGCGCGGATCGTGGAGACCTACGGCAAGTACAACTCCAGCCGGGGGCCGTCGTTCTCGTCGTATCAGGCGCTCAAGGCGATGGCGCTGGACGAACTCGAGGGCAAGCTGTTGGCCGGCCTGCTTGCCCCCTATGGTGACGAGCCCACCCCCACCCAAGAGCAGATCGCTAAAGCGATTGCAGCGCAGAGGGTTTCTCAGCTCCGCAAGATGGTCGACGCGGAGACCAAGCGGCGCACCGCCGAGCAGCTTGGGCGTGACCACGTCCAGATGTACGGCATTCCGCGGCTTTCCGAAAATGTCGAGTTCCTGCGAGCCTCCGGTGAGCAACTGTGTCAGATGCGCCGGGTGGTTGCCCCACTGGCGCGCACGCTGGCGACCCGGTTGGCGGCTCGGCGGCGCCGCGCTCGGGCGGGTTCCATCGATCTGCGCAAGACGCTGCGCAAATCGATGTCCACCGGTGGGGTGCCGATCGACGTGGTGTTGCGCAAGCCGCGCCCGGCGCGCCCGGAACTGGTTGTGCTGTGCGACGTCTCCGGTTCGGTGGCGGGGTTCAGTCACTTCACGTTGCTGTTGGTACATGCGCTACGCCAACAGTTTTCGCGGGTGCGGGTCTTTGCGTTTATCGACACCACCGACGAAGTGACGCACATGTTCGGGCCGGATGCTGACTTGGCTGTGGCGATCCAGCGGATCACCAGGGAGGCCGGGGTTTACAGCCGAGACGGCCATTCCGACTACGGCAACGCGTTTGTCTCTTTCATGCAGGGTTTCCCCAACGTGCTGTCCCCGCGCAGCTCGCTTCTGGTGCTCGGTGACGGTCGCACCAACTACCGGAATCCGGCCACCGACGTGCTGGCCGACATGGTGACCGCGAGTAGGCACGCGCACTGGCTCAACCCCGAGCCCCAACACCTGTGGGGCAGCGGAGACTCGGCGGTGCCGCGCTATCAGGAGGTCATCGCGATGCACGAATGCCGATCGGCAAAGCAGCTGGCCACCGTGATCGACGAACTACTGCCGGTGTGACCGGGGCACTTCAGTGCGTCTTGCGAAAGACCAGCCAGCGCAGCTCGATCGGGCTCATCTCGCGGGCTATCGGAAACACGTCGAGGCCGCTGACCCAGTCGGCGTACCAGCTGGTGGGAGGCCAGGCGTCGGCCGGCAGATGCGCCTTCTCGTATTCGTACACGGAGTCGTCGGCGATGAGTTCGACGGGTAGTCCGGCCGCCGCAACCGATAGCTCGTGCCGGGTGAAAATGGTCGTGTAGGCCTGTTGGCCGAACTCGCGTGCCGCCTGGTCCGGCGTGTAGCCGCCGCAGGCCAGGAAGGCGTTGAAGACCGAGCGCGCACCGGGAGCAAGGCATTGTGCGGCTAGTTCGAAGAGCTCGCGCAACTGCTGGGTGGTTCGAAAGTCCGACACCACCTCCGAGAGCACGATCAGCTGATAATCGCGCCGCAGGTCCGCAATGGTCGTGAAGACGTCGCGCACGATGACGCGTACGTCGAGGCCCTCCTTCTCGGCGTCGGCCCGGATCATCTCGGCGAATTTCGGCGTCAGTTCCACGACGTCGACCGGATGCCCCCGTCGCGCCAGGGCAAGGGCATTGCGCCTGGTCCCCGCACCGATCTCGAGCACCCGATGCGTGCTGGGATCGGCCGTCTCGTTAGCCAGCGCCCACACCCGAGCGTCGGGTTCGGTACCGAACAGCGGGGGCTTGCGGGTGTCGATCCAGTTTTCGTAGGCGGCCTCCACGGTCCACCAGCGCGCATTGACCTCGTAGTTCAGCGTTGGGCCGACGGGCGCGTTGAACGAGATGATGATGCTGGAACGGGGCGAGGCCGAGTAGGCCTGAGCCAACTGGCCTTCGAGCACCGAACGCAGATGGGCAAGCTCCTCCTCGGAGAACTTTCGTCCCACATCGGCGAACATGCCATCGCACATCTTCACGTACTCGTCGATCATGGCCGGCACCGCCGGCAGCGTGATCTTGCCGGTGACCTCCGATCGGCTATAAAACCGCCGGGTCATCGAATTTTTCAGCGACTGCTGGGAGTCCACGGAGCCCAGCGGCATGTTTTCCACAGACCCCTTTTACCTGACCGGGCGGCTCGATGCGGCGCCATTGCTCAAAGGCTCATGATTCGCAAAACGCGAAGCGGCTCCCGCAGGTCCGGGCTGGGCCAGGCGGACCAGCGGCCCAGTGCCTGTCGTTTGCCCCGTCCGGGCCGTTTCCCGCACGATCTGAGCGGCGCCGTGCGCTCAAGTAAGCTGGCAAACCGTGCAAAAGCACCGTCGCAGGCTAGGTGTCATGGGTGGGACTTTCGATCCCATCCATTACGGTCACCTGGTCGCCGCCAGTGAGGTAGCCGACCGCTACGAACTCGACGAGGTCGTGTTCGTGCCCAGCGGACAGCCGTGGCAGAAGGGACGGCGTGTTTCGCCTGCCGAAGACCGCTATCTGATGACGGTCATCGCGACCGCTTCCAACCCTCGCTTTTCGGTCAGCCGGGTCGACATCGACCGGGGCGGTCCTACCTACACCAAGGACACGCTGCGGGATCTGCATGCCCTCAACCCGGCTGCGGAGCTGTACTTCATCACCGGTGCCGACGCCCTGGCCTCGATCATGTCCTGGCAGGGCTGGGAGCAGATGTTTGAGTCGGCCCGGTTCGTCGGAGTGAGTCGGCCGGGCTACGAACTGCGCCACGACCATGTCACCGCCGCGCTGGACGGGCTCGCCGAGGACGCCTTGTCCCTGGTGGAGATCCCGGCGCTGGCGATCTCATCGACGGATTGCCGTCGGCGCGCCGCGCATGGTCGACCCCTGTGGTACCTGATGCCCGACGGCGTCGTGCAGTATGTCTCAAAACGCAGGCTCTACCGCACGCCACCGGACTCGGGGGGCGGCGAGACCCTGGACACCACGACCATTCTGCCCGCGGGGAACAACACATGAGCGCTACTCAGGAAGCCATCGACATGGCGACGGTGGCTGCCGGCGCTGCGTCGGCCAAACTGGCCGACGACGTGCTGGTCATCGACGTGTCCGGACAGCTGGTCATCACCGACTGCTTCGTGATTGCTTCGGCGTCCAACGAGCGCCAGGTCAACGCCATCGTCGACGAGGTCGAGGAGAAGATGCGCCGAGCCGGCTATAAGTTGGCGCGCCGCGAGGGGGCCCGCGAGGGCCGCTGGACGTTGTTGGACTATCGCGACATCGTGGTCCACGTCCAGCATCAGGATGACCGCAGCTTTTACGCACTCGACCGGTTGTGGGCCGACTGCCCGGTAGTGGCGGTGGACTTGGCGGAGCGCTCCGATGACCCGGCGGAGGCGCCATGACCGTGCGCCGGCTGGTGATGTTGCGGCATGGGCAGACCGACTACAACCTGGGTAGCCGGATGCAGGGGCAACTGGACACCGATCTAAGCGACCTGGGCCGCGCCCAGGCCGTGGCCGCCGCAGAGGTGCTGGGCAAACTGCAGCCGCTGCTGATCGTCTCGTCGGATCTGCGGCGCGCGTACGACACCGCGACCAGGCTGGGGGAGCGCACCGGCCAGCAGGTGCGGGTGGACCCCCGGCTGCGTGAGACCCACCTCGGTGATTGGCAGGGACTGACCCACACCCAGATTGACGCCGAGGCGCCAGGCGCCCGGCTGGCATGGCGCGAAAATGCCGAGTGGGCTCCGCACGGCGGAGAAAGCAGAATCGATGTGGCCGCGCGCAGTGTGCCGTTGGTCACCGAGCTGGTCTCCGCCGAGCCGGAATGGGGTGGCCCCATCCAGGCGGACCGCCCGGTGGTGCTCGTCGCACATGGCGGTCTGATCGCTGCGTTGTCGGCCGCGCTGCTGAGGCTGCCGGTTTCCAACTGGCCCGCGTTGGGGGGCATGGGCAACGCCAGCTGGGTGCAGCTGTCCGGCCATTCCGACGCTGCCGGCAGCGATTTCGACGCGATCCGGTGGCGTCTGGACGTGTGGAACGCTTCGGCGCAGGTCGCCAACGATGTCCTCTGAGCGCGGGGCAAGCCCCAGCCAACGGCCCCTGCTGCTGGTTTTCGCCGACTCGCTGTCCTACTACGGTCCGACCGGCGGACTGCCCGCCGACGATCCCCGCATATGGCCGAATATCGTTGCAGCACAACTAGGGTGGGATCTGGAACTGATCGGGCGGATCGGCTGGACATGCCGCGACGTCTGGTGGGCGGCCACCCAGGATCCGCGGTCGTGGGCGGCGCTACCCCGAGCCGGCGCGGTGATCTTTGCCACCAGCGGGATGGACTCACTGCCCTCGGTGTTGCCGACGGCGTTGCGCGAGCTCATTCGCTATGTGCGTCCACCGTGGTTGCGACGGTGGGTGCGCGACGGGTACGCCTGGGTGCAGCCACGGCTGTCACCGGTGGCTCCCTCGGCCCTGCCGGCGGATCTGAGCGCTGAATACCTCGAACAGACTCGTAGCGCAATCGATTTCAACCGCCCGGGCATTCCCGTTGTGGCGTCCCTACCGTCAGTGCACATAGCCGAGACCTACGGCAAGGCGCATCACGGCCGCCCCGGCACCGTGTCCGCGATAACACGATGGGCACAGCGCCACGATGTCCCGCTGGTAGATCTCAAAGCCGCAGTTGCCGAAGAGATCATGAGCGGGCGCGGCAACCCGGACGGCATCCACTGGAATTTCGAGGCTCACCAGGGGGTCGCGGAGCTGATGCTCAAGGCGCTGGCCGAAGCCGGGGTGCCCAGCGAGAAGCCGCGCAGCTAATCCATGGCCGTTGTGGTGGTCACGGATACATCGGCGCGCCTGCCCGCCGATATCCGAGAACGGTGGGCGATACGCGAGGTCCCGCTGCATATCCTGCTCGACGGCGTCGACCTGCGTGACGGTGTGGATGAGGTCCCCGACGATATTCACAAGTGTCATGCCACCACTGCCGCGGCCACCCCGGCCGAGCTGCGTGCCGCCTATCGCGCAGCGCTGGCCGATAGTGCCGGTGATGGGGTAGTGGCGGTGCATATTTCGGCGGGACTGTCGGGAACCTACCGCGCCGCCAAACTGGCCGCGGCGGATCTGGGGCCCGACGTGCGCGTCATCGACTCGAAGTCGGCCGCGATGGGAACCGGGTTCGTCGCGCTCGCGGCGGCGCGGGCCGCTGCGGCCGGAGAAGATCTCGAATCCGTTGGGCGCGCTGCCGATGCCGCCGCGAGCCGGACGCACGAGTTCGTCGTCGTCCACCGGCTGGACAACTTGCGCCGCAGCGGACGAATCGGCGGTGCCAAGGCATGGCTGGGCACCGCATTGGCCCTCAAGCCGCTGTTGCGGGTTGAGGACGGAAAACTCGTGCTAGCCCAACGGGTTCGCACCGTCAAGCATGCAATGGCGGCGCTGGTCGACCGAGTATGTGAAGTGGTCGGGCGCGAACCTGTGCTCTTGGCCGTGCATCATGTCACCAATGTGGAGGGCGCCAACAGCGTCGCGGCGGAACTGGGCCGCCGCCTTCCGGCATGTGAGCCGGCGCTGGTGACCCCACTGGGGCCGGTGCTGGCGTTGCACGTCGGCGCCGAAGCGGTCGCGGTTTGCGTGCAAGTCGGCGCTGCTTCGCCGCGAGGGTAGCCCAAACACCGAGTTGTTCGGACAGGGCGCGGTTTTCAGTGAGTTGGCGCCGCGACCCTGGGCCGGGCATTGTCACCGCGCGGGTGCACAACCTGCGGCCACCAGAACGAGCGGCCCAGCAACGTCGCGATCGATGGCATCAGCAGGGTGCGTACGATCAGCGTGTCCAGCAGTAGGCCGATGCACACCGTGGACCCGAACTGTCCGAGCACCCGCAGATCGCTGCCCAGCATGGACGCCATGGTGAAGGCGAACACCAGACCTGCGGCGGTCACCACCCCACCGGTTCCGGTCATGGACCGGATGATCCCGGTCTTGAGTCCGGCGTGGATTTCTTCGCGGAACCGCGAGACCAGCAACAGGTTGTAGTCCGACCCGACGGCCAGCAGGATGATGACCGACAGCGCGGCCACGATCCAGTGGATCTTGATGCCGAACAAATCCTGCCAAATGAGCACGGACAGACCGAATGACGCGGCGATCGAGCTGGCTGCGGTGCCGACGATCACCAGGGCGGCGACGACGCTTCGGGTGAGCAGCAACATGATCAAGAAGATCAGTGTCAGCGCAGATACCACCGCGATCATCAGGTCGTACTTTTCGCCGTCGGCCATGTCTTTGAAGGTGGCGGCGGTTCCGCCCAGATAGACCTTCGCATCCGAGAGCGACGATTGCTTCAGGCCCTCCTGCGCCGCTGTGCGTTCCGCGTCGACCCGCGAAATTCCCTCCGGGGTCATCGGATCGCCCTGGTGGGTAATGAAAAACCGGGCCGATTTTCCGTCCGGAGACAAGAACATCCGAAGCCCCGTCTGGAAGTCCGGGTTGTCGAAGGCTTCCGGAGGCAGGTAGAACAAGTCATCGTTCTTGGAAGCGTCGAAACTCTGGCCCATGACGATAGCGGTGTTGCTGAGTTCGTCCATCTGGTCGAGCATCGCCGAGAACGTGGACTGCATGGTCAGCGTCAGCGCTTTGGTCGTCTTCATGGTGGCGATCATCGGGGGAATCAAAGTCAGCATCTGTGACGTGAGACCGGCCGTGTGCTGTATGTCTTCGGTGAGTTCGGAGAACTTCTCGGAAAGCTTGTCGATCCCGTCCAGAGAGTCGAACAGCGATCTGAACGACCAGCAGATCGGAACGTAGAAACAGTTTTTTTCCCAGTAGAAGTAGGACCGCATCGGTCGCCAGAAGTCATCGAACTCGGCGAGGTGGTCTCGCAGCTCGTCGGTGATGGTCGAGGTTTCGGCGGTGACGCGCGCCATGTCGGTCGTGGTGGTGTCGAGCTCGCGCATGACGGCGTACATGCGTTCTGTGGTGTCGATCAGGACCTGCATCTCGTCGGCCATCTTGGTCATGTCGGCCATCCGCTCTTTCAGGAACGCCATGTTCTGCATCATGGTCTGGCTTTGCATGCTGTTCTGAAACGGTATGGAGCTGTGCTGGATCGGGATGCCCAGCGGCCTGGTGATGTCCTGGATCATGGCGATGCCCACGGTGCGGATGACGTTTTTGGCCACTTTGTCCAGGACAAGCATGTCCGCCGGGTTTCGCATGTCGTGTTCGGCCTCGATCATCAACATGTCGGGGTTCATCCGGGCGTGCGAAAAGTGCCGGTCGGCAGCCGCCTCGCCGAGATTGGACGGCGCCGAGGCCGGTAGGTAGTAGCGGTCGTTGTAGCTGGTCTTGAAACCGGGCAGGGCGACCATGCCGACCAGAACGATCGCGCCGCTCAGCGCCAGAATCGGTGCGGGCCAACGCACCACCGCGGTGCCGACCCGCCGCCACAGCCGGCCTCTATTGGCGGCCCGCTTGGATTCGAATAGGTGGAATCGGCTGCCCACGAATACCACTGCGGGACCCAGTGTCAGCCCGGCCAACACGACGACCAACATCCCGATTGCCACGGGTGCGCCCATCGTGTTGAACCAGGGCAGCCGCGCGAAACTCAGACAGTAGGTGGCACCGGCGATGGTCAGGCCGGATCCCAAGACCACCGGGGCCACCCCACGAAAGGTTTTGTAGTAGGCGTCTTCTCGGTCCTCGCCCGCTTGGCGCGCCTCTTGGTAGCGGCCGACCAGAAAGATCCCGTAGTCGGTCCCGGCGGCGATCGCCAGCATCGTCAGAATGTTCGCGGCAAACGTTGTGAGCCCGAATACGTTGTGGTAGCCCAATACCGCCACCACTCCCCGCGAGGAGGCCAATGCGATTCCGGTCATGAACAGCTGGATCACGGTGGTGACGATGGAGCGGTAGACCAGCAGCAACATCACCGCGATGGCGCCCAGGGTGAACATGGTGATCTTGGCCAAGCTGGCGTTGCCGATCAGGTGCATGTCGTCGCTGAGCGCGGCGGGCTCGGTGACATATGCCTTGACCCCGGCGGGTTCGTCCGTTCGGTTGATGACGTCACGCACGGCTTCGACCGATTCATTGGCTAGGGTCGTGCCCTGGTTTCCGGCCAGGTTCACCATCACGTAGGCGCTTTTGCCATCGGCGCTTTGGGCCCCCGCGGCGGTCAGCCGGTCGCCCCAGAAATCCTGGATGTGCTGTATGTGCTCGGGGTCCTGGCGCAGCTGGCGAATCAGGCTGTCGTAGTACTGGTGCGCGTCATCGCCGAGCTTGTGCTGGCCCTCCAGGACGATCATGACCGTGCTGTTGGAATCGAATTCCCGGAAGTTGTGTCCCAGCCGCATCATCGCCTTCATCGACGGCGCGTCCATCGGGGTCATCGGCGCGGAATGTTGTTCGCTGACCACCTCGAGCGACGGGACGACCACGTTGACCAGGACCGTCAGCAGCACCCAGCCCAGGATGATCGGCACGGCAAGGATCCGGATGGTGTGCGGAATGACCGGGCGGTGGCCGCGCTCGCGGTTGGGTGCGTCGCCGGTGGCCGCGCGGATTTCGATCGGGCCGGTGTCCTCGGTGCTGATACTGGCGCCGCTGTTGGACTCGCTCATGCCGATTTCACTAAGCAAAAGGTCTGCGGATTGACCCCGGCGGCCGACTTCTCTTCCCGGACCACACCATCCACGGTGATACGGCAGCCGATCTGACTACCGTCGCCTTGAGCCATAATGTTCGCGCTCACCGAGGGCAGCGTCGTCGAGATCGTGAACGACCACGGCAGGGGAGCCGCGTTTACCTGGTGTGTGTTGGCGTCGGCGTCCCAGAAGTTGATGTTGGCGGTGGATCCGGTGGGGCCGGAGATTTCATAGATGACGACCTTGGGGTTGAACTGCACGATGTCGATCCCGGCACCGGCGTTGGCGTTGAGGTCCTCAGAACCGAATATCTTGTGCAGGCGTGACACCACCAAGCCCGAGATGGCCAGTACCACCACCATCAGCAAGGGGATCCAGGCTCGTTTGAGCACGCTGGTAACAGGAATCGTAGGCACCCGACCGCCCCTCCGCTCGCCGATGCAGCTCGCCATGGCCTGCTGGGTAAGCAACTTTCCGGCGTAGGCAAGAAAATATTTGCTTGGCTAAGCAGTCTAACTCTTAGTGCACGACTTCGTTCCTCCGGGGGGATCGGGGTGGGTCGTGGCAGGCGCCGGCGCGCGGGGCGGTGGGTGATCGCATCGGATCGGCATGGCCGACCGCCACAATGAGCGCTCTCAAACTCGCTTAATCGACGCATCGAGGCGCCGCCTTATCGGCCGTTATTGATCTGGCTTTCGCCGGGGGACCGCTCTCGGCAGTGTTGTTCAGCCGTTCGAGTCACGTGCGCTGCGGGAGCGAATCGCTGTCTTGCGCCACCGGCAGGAACGCAAACAGCACCTGCCCGCCAAAGTAAAGAATCCAGTTCAGCGCATACAGATCGAACCCAGGGACATTCGAGTCCTGGCCCGAGGGCAGCCAGGTGAAAAATAGGTACAGGTCTGAGACGGGGATGAGCAATCCGCCAATCAGTACCGCTAGCGCCAGCAAGCTGAATCGGTCGGCCCAGAAACACCAGATGCTGAAACTGATCAGCGCCGTGTAGATGATCAGGTTGAAGAGGAAGCTGCCCACCTCGAGGAAGTGATGGCCCTGCACCGAGTTCCGGATGTGCAGGACCCAAGTCGCCGTGTTGGCCGCCGCAACCACGGCGACGATAAGCCAGCGAGCCCGATATGCGAAGCCGCCGTACGCGCGCAGCCTGGGCGCGGCAAACTTGTACAGCACAATGGCATATAGGCCGTAGGCGATGCCGAAAAGAATCACCGCGGCCGACAGTTTGCGGCTGATTTGCTCGATGCCGGAGATCGCGCTGTTGACCACATCTCCGACCGTGGCGAATGCCATCCTCACGATCAAGACCAGGGAATACTTCGCCACTTTTGGAGAAAGCTGTCGCTGATATGCGAGCCGCACCGCCAGGACGAAGAGCATCAGTCCGATATGCCACAGGTGGTAGAGGACCGTGGGTGGGCGGGAGATGCCGCCGGTCCACAAGACCTCCAAAGTGATGCTGATGGCAATGACACTGAGCAGGGCCCTGGCGTAGGCAGCCATCGTCAGAGGGCCGCCCGCCCGGTGATCGGCGGCAGATCGGCAAGCGTCACGATCCCCGGTTTGGCGGCCACCACCGCCGGAACTGCATTGGTTACCGGCATCGCGGTGTAGATCATGCCCAGGCCCATGAAGCCGGGCTCCGTCCAGTCCTTCGGCGGCAGACAGTGCAGCACCGTGCGCATGTTGGGCAACCCGAACACCTGGATGACATGGCCGTGCTCGAGTGGCTTGGGCGGAACCACATGATTGCCCATCGTCCAGTTGAATCCGACGCTGACGACGTTGCGATCACCGACCCAGCCGCGGTGGTAGCCGTATACGCTGCCGACGGTGCCGGCAGGGATCTTCATGAACCCCAAATCGGTGTCCGCGGTGGCCGCGGTGAAGGCGACGTCGAAGGTCATCTTGTCCAACGTTGCGCCGATCGCGTCGGCCATCATCGCCGCCGATTCGGCGAAGACCTCGCTTTCGACCCGCACGCTCTCGGCCAGGCCGGGGGTGTCGGGATGCTGGGAGAACCCCATCGCCGTCTGGGTGGCCGCCGATTCGTAGGTCGAGCAGTCGACGGATTCGGTGATCCGGATTTCGTCGACTCGCTCGCAGGAGCCGCTGAGCACCATGCCGACCATGTTGGTCATCCCCGGATGTGCGCCGCTGCCGAAGATCGTCGCGCCGCCGCGTTCGCAGGCGGCCAGGATGCGTTCGCGGTCCCGCGGTGTCTGCTTGCCCCCGGTGATCCAGGCGGCGCTGGTGCACACATTCACGCCCGACTCGAGCAATCCCACCAGCTCATCGATGTTGGGCCACAATGGGTTATAGCAACACGCGTCGGCGCCCAGCGCGAGCAGCGCGTCGATGTCGCTGGTCGCCCGCACCCCGGTGGGGTCCGGCCAGCCCGCCAGCTCGGCGGCGTCGACACCAACCTTGTCCGGGCCGTGTGCGTACACCCCCACCAGTTCCAGGTCGGGTCGCCCGATGATGGCGTGCAGCGACCGCCGCCCGATATTTCCGGTGGTCCACTGGATAACCCGAAGCGGGCGTTCTGTGCTCATCGAAGGCTCCTTTGCCGTTGCGATTGGACCCATTATGTGCACCGAGCTTTGGTGGGCTCGGACTGCCTCCCGGGCGGAGCCGGTAAATGGGATGCGGGCCGGCGCCGCCGTGTGCCAGAGTCGGAGCCCGTGACTGCAGTACTGCCCGCATCGGTGACATTGACTACTCCGGCCGAGGACGACTGGGCCGGGATGTACCTTTTGGCCGCGGCAAGTTTCACCGATTTCATCGGTGCGGAGTCGGCCGACGCCTGGCGGGGGCTGATACCTGCCGATGGGGCGGTGGTGGCCCGTCACGGCCGTGATGTCGTCGGGATGCCGCTGTTCATTGATCTGCAGCTGACGGTGCCCGGCGGCAACATGCTTTCCACCGCCGGCATGAGCTTTGTCGCCGTCGCGCCAACGCACCGCCGGCGCGGGCTGCTGCGCGCGATGTGCGGCGAACTGCGCCGGCGGATGGCCGATTCCGGGTATGCCATGGCCGCGCTCCATGCCAGCGAGGGCGGCATCTACGGCCGATTCGGCTACGGCCCGGCGACGATTCTGCAGGAGCTGACCGTCGACAGACGCTTCGCCCGACTGCACGCCGCGGTGCCCGACGGAGGGACGGTCAGGTTGGTCAGCCCCGCGCGCCATCGCGCTGAGTTCGAAGCGATCTACGAGCGCTGGCGCCAACGCTTGCCAGGCGGCCTGGTGCGCCCGCCGGTGTTCTGGGACCAGCTGATGGCCGAATGCAAAGCCTCGCCCGGGGGCGAGCGCGAATCGTTTGCGCTGCTGCATGCCGACGGCTACGCGCTCTACGGGGCGGACAGGTCCGACCCCAAGCTGACCCGCGTCGACGAGCTGCGCGCTGTGACCCCGGAAGCGCGGGCAGCCCTGTGGCGAACACTGCTCGGGCTGGACTCGATGGAGCGGATCAGCATCGTCAGCCATCCGGCTGAGCCGATGCCGTTCCTGCTCACCAACACCCGACTGGCCCGCACGACCTGGCGGCAAGACGGCCTGTGGCTGCGCATCATGGACGTTGCGCCCGCCCTCGAGGCCCGCGCCTATTTCGGCGACCTCACCACGGTGATCGCCATCACCGGCGGTGGCCGGTTCGCGCTGCAGATCCGTGACGGACGCGCGGCCTGCACCCCGACCGACGCACCGGCGGATGTCGAGATGGATCGCGACGTGCTGGGCAGTCTCTACCTGGGTGTCCACCGCGCGTCCACACTGGCCGCGGCCAACCGGTTGCAGGCCAAGGATGCTGGCGTGATTGCCCGGCTCGATGCGGCGTTTTCCAGCGAGGTCCCCGCCGAGACGGCTTTCGAGTTCTAGGTTCCGCCGCGCTGCCCGGTGGCCGCGCGGCACCGCCGCTGCCACCCGCCGGACGCGGACCGTTGGGGTTGTGCACGGGCCCCGCCAGCGGCAACGTCTGGGGTCCTTCGGTGCTGCCGGCCCGCCCCGCACCCGGTCGCCATAGCGGCATCCGGGCGCGGGGCGGGAGACGGCCTCGCCGCGGGCTGACCCCAGCTCGAGGTAGCCGTGTGCGCTGGCTCCCTAGGTCCTGTCTGCTAATTGCGGACGCGGTGGTAGGTGATGATGGCGGCCAGGGTGGCACCGCCGAGGTAGGTCAGGGCGTATTTGTCGTAGCGGGTGGCGACCGCGCGCCAGTGTTTGAGCCGGTTGAAGCTTCGCTCGACGGTGTTGCGGTGCTTGTAGATTCGGCCTGAGAACCCCGGAGGCCGTCCTCCGTTGCGGCCTTTGGCTTTGCGGCGGGTGATCTGGTCGCTGCGCTCGGGGATGGTATGGGCGATCTTGAGCCGGCGCAGCTGTGCCCGCGTCGAGTCATGGGAGTACGCCTTGTCCGCCAGCAGGCGAAACGGGGCGTATGAGTTGCTGCACCGGGCGGCCAGCAGTGGCCAAAGCATCGGATTATCACCGGCTTGACCGGCCGACAGTGCCAGGGTGACCGGACTGCACAGCTGGTCGGTCAAGGCGTGGATCTTGGTAGTCAGCCCGCCGCGGGAACGCCCAATGGCGTGGTCATCGGGCTCATCGAGATATTTCTTGTAATTCGACAGATCCCCCTGTGCGGCGCCCGGGGCGCTCCGGCTGCGTGTTGGTGGGCGCGCACACTGGTCGAATCGACCGACAACAGTGCGCCCAGGTCGGCGTCCTCGGCGTCGAGGTCAGAGGCGATCGCCGCGAAGATCCGCGCGTAGATGCCATCGACCGACCAGCGTAGATGCCTCTCGGCCACCGATTGCCAGGGACCGAAGTGCTCGGGCAGGTCACGCCACGGAGATCCCGTACGGTAACGCCAGATAATGCCCTCCAGAGTACGTCGATGATCGTTCCACGGCCGGCCACGCCGCCGCCCCGCAGGCAACACCGCCACGATCAGCGACCACAAATCATCAGAAATCGCATGCGTCCGCATCACCCAAACAGCATCAGCCAAAACACCATTCACATTAAGCAGACACACCCTAGGCGGGTGCGCCCGCGAGCAGCCCGACGCCGTCCGGGCAAAGAGCCGCCGACTGGGTCGGCGATCCGCCGTACTGCAGCCACAGCGGCAGGACACTTTTGAGGCGTTGCATGAACTTGGCCATTCCCACCCGGTACTCGCCGAATCCCAGCGGATCGGTCCGGTACTCGGGGAACGCAATGCCGATCCCGAACAACCCGGGCGCGAGAATCCCGTTGGCGCCGTCGTGCTCCAGCGGTCCCCACTGCGGGGTCAGGGGAAGGTGCCTGCGTTCGAACCCGACGGTGTAGACGGCCTGGTCGCATTCGCGAAGCAGTCTGGCGAATTCCGGGCCGTCGACCAAACACCTGTGCAGCCGTTCGGGATGGCGCCCGTTGATGTTCTCCCGCGCCCACCGAGCCGCGTCGCCTTTGAGGCCGGTGTCGTCGAAGAGGGTCCAATCCTGGAAGGGGACAGCGTATCTGTGCGGGCTGCGGTAGAAGTTGATCACCTTGTGCACGGGATGTTCGAGCAGGTTCGGCAATGCGATCATCGTCGAGTGGGACGAGCCGAATACGGCAACGGTTGCCCCGTCCAGTTGTTGCTGCGCCAGCTTCTCAGGGTTGAGGGCAACTTCGACCGGTATCTCTTTCAGCTCGGGGTAGGTCAGCTTCTTGGGTGTCGAGCCAACCGCCAGAATGACGTTCTTGGAAGAGATTTCACCGTCGAGTGTGGTGATCTGCCAATGCTGGTTGCGCAGTGAGAGTTCGGTTGCAGTGCTTTGAAATGCTGCCACCTTGGCCCGCAGGTGCTCGGTGACCCAACGCAACGGCCCGGCGACTACGCCTAGTTGGCAGGTGTGCTGGGGGTCGATGTCGTGCAGGTCGAAATGCGGTGCCGCGGCGAAGTCGAACGCGGGTGAGGCGTTGAAGTAGTCCAGGAACAGTGATACTTGGGTGTTGCTCGGGACGGCACCCCACTTTTCGCCCAGGTCTCCTGCCGCGAACTGCGTATCTATCCAAGCGATTTCATTGGGCCGCACGCTGTGGTCGAGCAGTCTGCCAACACTGGCGATCCCTGCGGGTCCGGCTCCGATGACGGTCCACGTGTAGTGAGTCATGTCTCCTCTTGAGGCTTGTTCGCATACGTTTGTCGGTTTGTGTCGTCTTGCCGGCGCACGTTGACGCGCCGACATTTCTAGTATTTCGGCGGCAGCCGCGCCTGGGCAGAGGGCACTTCTTTGAGTGGTTACAACCAATGGTTGTGACCACGGGCGGGTGTTTGCGCGCCGGGCGTCCCGATCGGGTGCCGGTCAAACGGTTCGGCGGATCGCCGCCGGGCTGGGCGCCGCGGGCAGGCGATCGGCGGCTCGGAGTTAGAGCCTGACCAGGTCGTAGTCGGCGATGTGATCGATGAGAACCCGAAGCTGATCCTGGGTGGAACCCAGGGTGTGGTCGATCGCGGTGAGCCGGGCCGCGTAGTGGCCCACCGGATACTCCGCGGTCACCCCGATGCCGCCGTGCAGCTGGATCGACTCTTGCGCGATGTGGCGGCCCGACCTGCCAATCTGAAGCTTGGACCGGGAGGCGATCAGCGGGTCGAGGTTGCCGTCGGCAATGGACATCGCGGCGTAGAAGCTCATGCTGCGGGCCAGCTCCAGCGACACGTACATGTCGGCCGCACGCTGGGTGAGCGCCTGGAACTTGTTCAGTGTGACGCCGAACTGCTTGCGCGTCTTGAGGTAATCGGTGGTCAGGCGAAGGGCTTCTTCCATCGTACCGACCGCTTCGGCGCACATCGCCGACTGGATCCGGATGATGGCGTTGCGAATGGCGGCTGACGCGTCGACGGCGTCGCCCAGCGGTGCCGCGGGCGCCTGGTCCAGGTCGATCTGCGCACCGCGCTGACTGTCGAACGTCGGGTACGGGTGCTTGTCGACCCCACCGCCCTCGGGGCCGGCATCCACCAGGAACAACCCGACCCCACCATCGGGCAGGGCGGCGCTGACCACCAGTGTGTCGGCGCAGTCACCAGCCAGGACCGGATTCTTCGTTCCGCTCAGGTGCCATGAATCACCTTGCCGCGCAGCACGAGTCGACACGGTGGCCGCCGGGCTGCGCTGGCCCGGTTCCAGGTGTGCGAACGCCAGCAGTCGCTATCCGGCGGCGACTTCGTCGAGTAGCTGCAGCTGTGCGTCGTTGCCCAACTCGGCGATGATCGCGCCGGGTGCCAGCGCGGCGTGCACGATGGGTTCCGGGGCCAGCCGGCGACCGACTTCGGTCATCACCAGCATGATCTCGATCTGGCCGGCCTCGGCCGGCTCGAATCCGAGCCCCAAGATCCCGGTGTCGGCCAGGTGACTCCAAACGTCGCGGCTCCAGCCGAGATCGGTGTCGATGATCTTGTTGCGGCTCTCCGCGTCATAGCTGCGAGACAACAGATCACGGGTGGTGTCGCGGAGCAGCGTTTGCTCGTCGCTGTACTGAAAGTCCATGACTGCCTCACAATCCCAAGATGGTGGACGCGATGATGTTGCGCTGCACTTCGTTGCTGCCGCCGTAAATCGATGTCTTGCGGTAGTTCAGGTAGCGCGGGGCGCTGCTCTGGGCCCACTGCGGTGACGCGATCCCTGCCGCCTGGGCACCGCCCACCGGTAGCGCGTCGGGCCCGGCTACCTTGACGAGCAATTCGGTGGCGACCTGCTGCAATTGGCTGCCGCGCAACTTGAGTACCGACGAAGCCGGGTTGGGCTTACCGTCTGCCGAGTCGGTAACCACCCGAGCCTGGGTGAGTTCCAATGCCAGCAGCTCGTTTTCGGCTTCAGCAAGGCGCGCCGCGAACAGTGGATCGTTGAGCAGGCCGTTGTCAGCGGCGTGCTTTTTCACCTCGGCCAGGCGCACCTTGGTGCGGCCCACCCCGGCGATCCCGGTGCGCTCGTTGCCCAGCAGGAACTTCGCGTAGGTCCAGCCCTGGTTCTCCTGGCCGACGAGTTGATCGGCCGGTACTCGAACGTCGGAGAAAAATACCTCGTTGACTTCGTGACCACCATCGATGGTCTTGATCGGCCGCAGCGTGATGCCGGGGGTGGCCATGTCGATGAGCAGAAACGAAATGCCGGCTTGCCGCTTGGGCGCCTGGGGGTCGGTGCGCACCAGGCAGAAAATCCAGTCGGCATACTGGCCCAGCGTCGTCCATGTCTTCTGGCCATTGACGACGTAGCTGTCGCCATCGCGCACGGCTGTGGTGCGCAGTGATGCGAGATCCGAACCGGCCTCAGGTTCGGAGAAGCCTTGACACCACCAGATGTCGAGGCTGGCCGTCGGAGGCAGGAAGCGCTGCTTGATCTCCTGGGATCCGAATTCGGCGATCACCGGACCGACCATCTTGGTGTTGAAGTTCAACGGCTCCGGGACGCTGGCCAGCTGCATCTCGTTGGCCCAGATCTGGTGCTGAGTCGGTGTCCAGTCCTTACCGCCCCATTCCACCGGCCAGTTCGGCACCGCCAGCCCGCGATCGTGGAGGATCTTGTGGCACGTGACGATCTCGTCGCGGCTCGGCGACTGGCCCTGGCGCACCAGCTCGCGCAGGTCTTCGGGTATCTGGGTGGTGTAGAAGGTGCGAAGCTCGTCGCGGAAGGCGGCTTCGTCGGGGGTGAGAGCCAGCTTCATCGGCAGCCTCCTGTTTCAGGTGACCACCGTTGGGTTTGCTTCCCGCGCAGGGACTGCGCGTGCCGGAAACCGGCAGTCCTGCCTTGCACGTTAGGCGCATCGCGGGCCCACCTGTTAATCGGGTGCCTCGACACCGGTGTTGGGCCGGTCCTGCTGCACCTGCCTGGTGCACAGTGTCGGGTTCATCCACAAGCACCCGGCTTGGCGCCGTCGCTTCGAGTTGGTGTGGCGGTCGGCGCATTTACCGTCGGCCCATGCGAACAGAGCTTCCCGCCGAGCGACTGCAGCGACGGCTCAGCACCGCCCCCGACCTCCGATTGCACGCCGATTCCGGTGCCGCCGAATCCGGTGCGGATCCGCACGACGATCGCGATGACGACCCGAACTCGCTGCTCCCGCGCTGGCTGCCGGAGGCAGGGGATGGCAGCGGCTTGCTGAGCAGGGTGCGCGCCGACCCCGGGCGTGCCGGTGCCATCGCGTTGGCCGTCGTCGCCGCGCTTGCGGTGCTGGTCACCGCTTTCACGTTGCTGCACGATCGCCCTGCGCCGGTGATGTCGGCGAAATTACCCGCGGTGGAACATGTTTCGGAGAGCTCGGGAGCCAGCCCTGGATCCTCGGCAAGTCCCGCCGCGGCTGCCGGCCCGGATCGGCCGGTGGTGGTCAGTGTCGTTGGCCTGGTCCACACGCCGGGACTGTTCACGCTGGCACCGGGCGCCCGGGTAGCCGATGCGTTGCAGGCCGCCGGCGGCGCGCTGGCCGCTGCGGACACCATCGGCCTCAACATGGCCCGTCAGCTGGCCGATGGCGAACAGATTGTGGTGGGGCTCGCACCCGTCGCGGGGCAGCCCAAAAGATTCGGCAGCTCGATCGGCGCCGCCACACCAAGCCCAGCGCCGGCGGCGACGTCGGGCACGAGGGCCCCGGGCCCCAATCCGGCCGAGGTCCTCGACCTCAACACCGCGACGGTGGAACAACTGGATTCGCTGCCCGGGGTGGGGCCGGTCACCGCCGCTGCGATCGTGTCGTGGCGAGCGGCAAACGGCAAGTTCACCAGCGTGGACCAGCTTGCTGAAGTTGACGGCATCGGCCCGGCGCGACTGCAGAAGCTGCGGTCCCTGGTTCGCGTCTGACGCCGGTGCATAGCGGGATGGCCGGCGCCGGCCGCGACGTGGCGGAGCGACTGGACGTGCGCCTGGTTCCGGGTGCGCTGACCAGCTGGATCGTGACCGCGGCGGGAATCGTCTGGCCCGTCGGTCGCGCGTGCGCATCCGGGTGCCTGCTGCTCGCGCTCGGGGCCGGGGTGTTGTGGTGGATCACCGATCGCCGGCCGCGGTCGAAGCGGTGGCCGTGCGCAGCCAGCGCCGGCCTGGTCACGGTCGGGGTGGTGGGCGCGGGCTTTGGAATGGCGATCGCGCTGCGGACCGAGGCCCTGGCGCGCCATCCGATCAGCGCCGCGTTCGGAACCTCAGCCGCGGTGACCGTCACACCCAGTGAAAGTGCCTTGTCGCTGGGGTCTGACCGATTGATGTTTCGGGCGACGATCCAGCGGCTGCGTGATGACGAGATCTCCGGTCGTGTCGTGGTGTTCGCGCGTGCCTCCGAGTTCGAGGAGACGGGAGAGCTGACGGTCGGGCGGCCGGTGCGCTTCACGGCCCGCATCAGCGGTCCCGCCCGCCACGATCTCACGGTCGCGGTGCTCAACTCGGCGGGTGCGGTCAAGGCTGGTCGTGCCGGTGCGTTGCAGCGGGCCGCTCACCAGGTGCGCGGCCGGTTTGCCGCGGCGGCACGGCGCGTTCTGCCCGCCGACCAGGCCGCGATGCTGCCCGCCTTGGTCCTCGGTGACACCTCGACGGTCGGCACCGAGACCGGCCGCGCGTTCCGGTCAGCGGGGATGACCCATCTGACGGCGGTGTCGGGAGCCAACGTCACCATCGTCTGCGGTGCGGTGCGGTGCTGTTCTCGGCGCGTTGGGTCGGACCGCGGGCCGCGGTGGCACTGGCCGGGATCGCGCTGGTGGCGTTTGTGGTCGTGGTGCAGCCGACGGCGAGTGTGTTGCGGGCGGCGCTGGTGGCATCCATCGCGCTGGCCGCGATGTTGTCGTCGCGTCGACGGCAGGCGATTCCGGCGCTGTCGACCACCGTGCTCGTGTTGCTGGTCGCGGCGCCGCACCTGGCCGTTGACGTGGGTTTCGCGTTGTCCGTGGTGGCTACCGCCGCCCTGGTCGTCGTCGCTCCGGGGTGGTCGGACGGCCTGGTGGCGCGGGGCTGGCCCAAAGTGCTGGCGGACGGGCTTGCCGTCGCGACCGCGGCACAGGTGGTGACGGCACCGCTGGTCGCCGCGATCTCCGGCCGGTTCAGTGTGGTCGCCGTGGTTGCCAACCTCGCGGTAGCCGCCGTGATCGCGCCGATCACCGTGCTGGGCAGTGCGGCGGCCGTGCTGGTCATCCCGTGGCCGGCCGGCGCGCAGCTGCTGATCCGCTTCACCGGGCCGCAGGTGTGGTGGGTGTTGCATGTGGCGCGGTGGGCCGCCGATGTGCCAGGGGCGACCGTGGCCGTCCCGGAAGGGCTTGCCGGGGTGCTGATTGTGGGGGGAGTCACCGTGTTGGTGGTGGCGCTGTGGCGATTTCGGTGGTTTCGGCTCGCGATGATTTCAGCTCTGCTGGCCACCCTCGGTTGTGGGCTGGCGTGGTCGGTGCCGGGCCTGGTCGGCCCCTCGTGACACCATCAGGGGGTGAGCGAGATTTCGCCGTTGCACTTGGTCCTGGGTGATGAGGAACTGTTGGTCGAGCGGGCGGTGGGCGACATCGTGCGGGCAGCGCGTGAGCGGGCACGCCAGGCTGCGGGCACCGACGACGTGCCGGTCAACCGAATGCGCGCGGGCGACGTCAGCACCTACGAGCTGGCCGAACTGCTGAGCCCCTCGCTGTTCGCCGAGGAGCGGATAGTCGTTTTGGAGGCCGCTGCCGAGGCCGGCAAAGACGCGGTCGCGTTGATCGCCTCGACCGCCGCCGACATTCCACCGGGCACGGTGCTGGTGGTGGTGCATTCCGGCGGTGGGCGGGCCAAGGCGCTCGCCGGTGAGCTGAAGTCGCTGGGTGCACAGGTGCACCCGTGTGCGCGGATCAGCAAGGCCAGCGAGCGTGTCGACTTTGTCCGTGGCGAGTTCCGCGCGCTGCGGGTCAAGGTCGGCGAGGACACTGTGACGGCCCTGCTCGATGCCGTCGGATCCGATATCCGCGAACTGGCCTCGGCCTGCTCACAGCTGGTTGCCGACACCGGCGGAGATGTTGATGCCGTCGCGGTCCGTCGCTATCACAGCGGCAAGGCCGAGGTGAAAGGTTTTGATATCGCCGACAAGGCGGTGGCCGGCGACGTGGCCGGCGCCACCGAGGCGCTGCGCTGGGCGATGATGCGCGGAGAACCGCTGGTGGTACTGGCCGATGCCCTGGCCGAAGCCATACACACGATCGGTCGGGTGGGGCCGTTGTCGGGAGACCCGTACCGCATGGCAAGCCAGCTGGGCATGCCGCCGTGGCGGGTGCAAAAGGCCCAGAAACAAGCGCGGCGCTGGTCGCGCGACAAGGTCGCAACGGCGATGCAGTTGGTCGCGCAACTCAACGCCGACGTCAAGGGAGCCGCGGCCGACGCTGACTACGCGCTGGAATCCGCGGTCAGAACGGTGGCCGAGTTGGTCGCCGACCGGGCCTGAACAGATGTGAACCAGGCCTGAGAAACGTTTGAACCGGGCCTGGACCAGGCCCGGGTCTCAGGTTTGACGGGGTCAGCCCAGCTTGTTGAGGGCGCGCGCCAGAGCCGACTTCTTGTTGGCGGCCTGGTTCTTGTGAATGACGCCCTTGCTGGCCGCCTTGTCCAACTTGCGGTTGGTCGAAACCAGCAGCTCGGCGGCCTTTTCCTTGTCGCCCGAGTGAGCAGCGTCGCGGAACGACCGGACCGCCGTACGCAGCGACGACTTCACCGACTTGTTGCGCAGTCGGGCGCGCTCGTTGGTGCGGTTGCGCTTTTGCTGCGACTTGATGTTGGCCACGCGTTAGTTCCTTAAAGTCTGCTCGGTGGTTGCTCGGGTGACCTTGACACCCGACAGCGAGTGCTCAGGTTATCAGTCGGTTACGTTTTCACCCAAAAGAGGAGCCGTTAGCTCGGCGGATTGTCGAATTGAGGCACCATGAACCAGGTGAGTCTTACTGAACCGATGCAAGCAAGTAGGCGGCGGTCACAAGCGCTTCCGGAACGCATATTCGGCGGCTACAACTCGTCGGATGTGTATTCCCAAGCCTTTGACGAAATGTTCGACGCCCAGGGCAACGTTCGCGGCCCCTACAAGGGCATCTATGCCGAGCTTGCGCCGTCGGATGCGTCGGAGCTCAAGGCCCGCGCCGATGCGTTGGACCGCGCATTCCTAGACCAGGGCATCACGTTTTCGCTGTCGGGCCAGGAGCGGCCGTTCCCGCTTGACCTGGTGCCCCGGGTTATCTCGGCGGCCGAATGGTCCCGGTTGGAACGCGGCATCATCCAACGCGTCAAGGCCCTCGAGATGTACCTGGACGACATCTATGGCGACCAGGAGATCCTGCGTGACGGCGTCATTCCGCGGCGACTGATCACCTCCTGCGAGCACTTCCACCGGGAGGCCGTGGGGATCATTCCGCCCAACGGTGTGCGCATCCACGTCGCCGGCATCGACCTGATCCGCGACGAGCGCGGCGACTTCCGGGTCCTCGAGGACAACCTGCGCTCGCCGTCGGGGGTGTCCTACGTCATCGAGAACCGGCGCACCATGGCGCGGGTCTTCCCGAACCTGTTCGCCACCCATCGGGTCCGTGCGGTCGACGACTACCCTTCGCACCTGCTGCGGGCGCTGCGCAACTCGGCGGCCACCAACGAGGCCGACCCCACCGTGGTGGTGCTGACCCCAGGTGTCTACAACTCGGCCTATTTCGAACATTCGCTGCTGGCCCGGCAGATGGGCGTCGAGTTGGTCGAAGGCCGCGACCTGTTCTGTCGCGACAATCAGGTGTACATGCGCACCACCGAGGGGGAGTGCCAGGTCGACGTCATCTACCGGCGCATCGACGACGCCTTCCTGGACCCGCTGCAGTTCCGCGCCGACTCGGTGCTGGGAGTGGCCGGTCTGGTCAATGCCGCCCGCGCGGGCAATGTGGTCATCTCGAGCTCGATCGGAAACGGTGTCGGTGACGACAAGCTCGTCTACACCTACGTGCCCACCATGATCGAGTACTACCTGCGCGAAAAGCCGTTGCTGGCCAATGTGGACACCTATCGGTGCTGGCTGGACGAGGAACGCGAAGAAGTGCTGGACCGGCTCAAGGAACTGGTGCTCAAGCCGGTCGAGGGATCCGGGGGCTACGGCATCGTGTTCGGCCCGGACGCGTCGGACAAGGAGCTGGCCGCGGTCGGCAAGAAGATTCGTGACGATCCGCGTAGCTGGATCGCGCAGCCGATGATGGAACTGTCGACCGTGCCGACACGAATCGAGGACTCGCTGGCGCCGCGCTACGTCGACCTGAGGCCGTTTGCGGTCAATGACGGCAACGACGTGTGGGTGCTGCCGGGTGGGTTGACCCGGGTGGCCCAGGTCGAGGGGTCACGGGTGGTCAATTCCAGTCAGGGCGGCGGGTCGAAGGACACCTGGGTGCTGGCGCCGCGCTCCTTGGCTACCGGCCGTGAGCTGGGTGGCGCCCAAGTGCTGCGGTCGTTGCCGCGGACCGTGCCCGAGCAGAGTCCCGACGATACGCGGCCCAACCAGCAGCAGCCGCAGCAAAATCAGCCGCAAGAAGGTCAGCACCAGCAGCAGAAAGCGAAGACCTGATGCTTGCCCGCAACGCCGAAGCGCTGTACTGGATCGGTCGCTACGTAGAGCGCGCCGACGACACCGCCCGAATTCTCGATGTCGCGATACACCAGCTGCTCGAGGATTCCAGCATCGACCCCGACCATGCCTCGCGGCTGCTGTTGCGGGTGCTCGGCATCGACCCTCCCGATCACGAGCTGGATGTCTGGTCGTTGACCGACCTGGTGGCCTTCAGCACCAACGCTTCAGGCGGCTGTTCGATCGTCGAGGCGATCTCAGCGGCGCGGGAAAACGCCAAGTCGGCTCGCGAAGTGACGTCCATCGAGACCTGGGAGTGCCTGAACACCACCTACCACGCTCTCCCGGAACGTGAGCGAGCAGCCAAACGACTTGGGCCGCATGAATTTCTGTCATTCGTCGAAGGGCGTGCGGCCATGTTCGCCGGGCTGGCCGACTCCACTCTGTCGCGCGACGACGGATACCGGTTCATGTTGCTGGGCCGCGCCATTGAACGGGTCGACATGACGGTGCGCCTGTTGCTGTCCCGGGTAGGGGACAGCGCGTCATCGCCGGCCTGGGTCACGTTGCTGCGTTCGGTGGGTGCCCATGACACCTATCTGCGCACCTATCGCGGGGTGTTGGACGCGGCCCGGGTGGTCGAGTTCATGATGCTGGACCGGCTGTTCCCGCGCTCGGTCTACTACTCGCTGCGCATGGCCGAGCACAACCTCGATGAGCTGCTGCATAATCCGCAGAGCCGCATCGGGGCGACCACCGAAGCGCAGCGGCTGCTTGGGCAGGCGCGCAGCAAACTCGAGTTCGTCCAGCCCGGGGTCTTGCTGGAGTCCCTGGACAGCCGCTTGTCAGGTCTGCAACGAACCTGTCGTGACGTCGGAGAAGCCTTGACACTGCAGTATTTCCACGTAACCCCATGGGTAGCCTGGACCGATGCCGGCCCCCGCGGCCAGATGGTCGCCAGGAAGGGAGAATCCTGATGTGGCGGATGCGGGTGGTGCACAGCACCGGGTACGCATACGAGGCGCCGGTCACGGCGTCGTTTAACGAGGCGCGACTGACGCCGCGGTCCAACTCCCGGCAGAACGTGATCCTCAACCGGGTCGAAACCATTCCGGCTACCCGGTCCTACCGCTACGTCGACTATTGGGGTACCGCGGTGACGGCGTTCGACCTGCACGCCCCGCACACCGAGCTGACGGTCACGTCCTCCTCGGTCGTCGAGACCGAGCGTCCGGAGCCGCCGGAGGCGAAGGTCACCTGGGAAGAACTCGAGTCGATGGCCGTCATCGATCGTTTCGACGAGGTGCTGCGCCCCACCTCGTACACCCCGACAAGCAAACGTGTCGCCGCCGTGGGACGCCGGATCAGGAAGTATCACGACCCGGCGGAGGCGGTCGTCGCGGCGGCCCGTTGGGCGCGCAGCGAATTGGACTACCTGCCCGGCACCACCGGTGTGCACTCCTCCGGGCTCGATGCCCTGGAACAGGGCAAAGGCGTCTGCCAGGACTTTGCGCACTTGTCGCTGATTGTGTTGCGGGGCATGGGAATTCCTGCGCGCTATGTGTCCGGTTATCTGCATCCCAAGCGCAACGCGGTGGTGGGGAAGTCGGTGGCCGGACGCAGTCACGCCTGGATCCAGGCGTGGACCGGCGGTTGGTGGCACTACGACCCGACCAACGACACCGAGATCAGCGAGCAGTATATCAGCGTCGGCGCCGGCCGCGATTACAGCGACGTACCTCCGCTGAAAGGCATCTACTCCGGGCTTGGCGTCACCGACCTCGACGTGGACGTGGAGATCACCCGGCTGGCCTAGGGCCTTAAACGGTGGTGCCGTCGCTGCGGGGGCTGCCAAGCAGCCCCGCGGCGCCGCCGGTACCACCGGTGCCGTTGGCACCGCCGCCGAAGCCGATCCCACCGTCACCGCCGGTGCCGCCGTTACCGATGAGCTTGGCGTCACCGCCATTGCCGCCGGTGCCGCCCGCGAGGCTGCCCGCGTTGCCGTCCCCGCCGGCCCCGCCATCACCCCCGTCGCCGATCAGATAAGCACCGGCGCCGCCGTCACCCCCGGCGCCGCCGCCCGCCCCACCGGCTCCGCCGTCGCCGCCGACGCCGACCAACCCGGCGGCGCCCCCGAGCCCGCCGCTGCCGCCAGCGCTGCCGACGACGTCGCCACCGGCGCCGCCGGCCCCGCCGTCACCACCGACGCCGTAGAGCAACGCGGCGCGTCCGCCCGATCCGCCGTTCCCGCCGGTGCCGAGGCTGCCCGCACCACCACCGTAGCCGGCCGCACCGCCGGCACCGCCGTTGCCGATTCCGTAGCCGCCGTCGCCGCCCTGGCCGCCCTGACCGGTCAGGCCCAGGCTGTTGTCGCCGCCAGTCCCGCCGGCGCCGCCGGTGCCGAACAGCCGCGCGTCGCCGCCCAGCCCGCCCATGCCGCCCAACACGGCGCCCGCGGCACCGGCACCACCCGTGCCACCCGCACCGCCGCTGCCGTAGAGCAGCCCGCCGAGGCCGCCGTTTCCGCCGGTACCCCCGAATCCGGATGAGACACCGGCACCCCCGGTGCCGCCGGTACCGCCGCTGCCGAGCAGCCAGGCATTGCCGCCGAGCCCGCCACTGCCGCCGTTGCCGCCGGTGCCACCGGCGCCGCCGTTGCCGATCAGCCCGGCGTCGCCACCGCCGCCTCCCGAGACACCGGCAAGGGTGCTGTCACCGCCCCGGCCGCCGTTGCCGTACAGCAGCCCGCCCGCCCCGCCGGGCGTCCCGAGTCCGCCGACGGTCGCGCCGTCGGCGCCGTTACCGATCAGCGGGCGCCCTAGCAGCGCTTGGGTAGGAGCGTTGATCAGATCTAGCAATGCTTGCGCGGCGTTGGAGGCCTCGGCCCCGGCGTAGGACGCGCTGCTGGCGGACAGGGTCTGCACGAGCTGGTCATGCATTGCCGACATCTGTGCGCTGATGCTCTGATAGCCCTGGGCATGCGTGGCGAACAACGCCGCGACCGCCGCTGACACCTGATCGCCGGCGGAGGCCTGCACGGCGGTCGTCCGGACCGCGGCAATCCCGTTGGCTGCCGCGATTGCCGAATTCACCCCGGCCAAATCGGCGGCCGCCGCGGCCATTGCCTCCGGGTCGGCGATCACATATGCCATGGCGCACCTCTGAGGGTCAGGACCACTGGGCCAGGTGCGGATCGTATCGCGATGCGATCAGCAGTCCGGGCACATTTCGCCCGCGTCCGCCCGACGCGGTGGGCTATCCGCCATCGCTGCCGTTCTGTCCGAACAGGATGCCGCCGCTGCCGCCGGTACCGCTGGCACCGTCGGGGGTACCGTCACCTCCGTGAGCGCCGTCGCCGCCGTTGCCGATGAACCGAGCGTCACCGCCATTGCCGCCGGCCCCACCGGTTGCTGAGCTGGTGCCGCCCTCGGCGCCGTTACCGCCGTTGCCGAGCAGCCACCCGCAGTCGCCACCGCTGCCGCCGTCGCCGCCGTCGCCGGTGCCGTCGCCGGCACCGCCGACGCCTCCCCAGCCGCCATTGCCAATCAGGTAGGCGCCGCCGCCGTTGCCACCTTGACCGCCGGCGGGGTTACCGGAATCGCCGGCGCCGCCGATGCCGCCGTCGCCGCCGTTGCCGCGGTCGCCGCCGTTGCCGAAGAACAGGCCGCCGGTGCCGCCGATCCCACCGAAACCGCCGAACCCGTCGCCGCTGGTAGCTGTGCTGCTAGCGCCGTTGCCGCCGCTACCGCCGTTGCCGGCAAGGATGGCGGTGCCGGCGGAGCCGCCGGACCCTGAACTGAACCGGCCGGCGCCGCCATCGCCGCCGTTGTCGCCGTCGCCATAGAGGATTCCGGCTCGACCGCCGCTGCCACCACTGCCGCCGTCACCGTCGGTGCTCTGACCGCCCGGCCCGCCCGCGGCGCCGTTTCCGAACAGCCCGCCCTGGCCGCCGTCGCCGCCGGTGCCGCCGAATCCGGACGTGCCCAGGCCCACCTCGCCGTTGCCGCCGGCGCCGGCGGCCCCTAACAGGTAGCTGTTACCACCCGCTCCGCCGTCGCCGCCGAACGAGGCGAAGGAATTGATGCCGCTGCCGCCGGTGCCGCCGGCTCCGCCGAAGCCGAATATCAGCCCGGCGTTGCCGCCCGCCCCGCCGGCGCCACCGTTGGTCGCGCTCACATCAGCATCCGCGCCGGTGCCGCCAGCGCCGCCATTGCCGAAGAGCCCGGCACTACCGCCGGCGCCGCCGGCCACACCGGCACTGGTACTGTCGCCGCCGTTGCCGCCGTTGCCCCACAGGAAGCCCCCGTCGCCGCCGGCCTGTCCCACCCCGTTGACGGTTTGCCCGTCGGCGCCGTCGCCGATCAGCGGGCGTCCGAACAGGGCCTCGGTGGGTGCGTTGATCGCGTTGAGCAGCGTCTGCTCGACATTGGTGGCTTCCGCGGACCAATACGAGGTCCCGCTCGACGCTAGGGTCTGAACAAACTGGTCATGAAATGACGTCGCCTGCGCGCTCAGTGACTGATACGTCTGCGCGTGCCAGCCGAACAGGGCCGCGATCGCGGTAGACACTTCGTCGGCCGCGGCCGCCTGCACCGCGGTCGTTTGGGCCGCCGCGACCGCGTTGGCGGCGCTGAGTGTGGAGCCGATATTGGCCAGATCCGAAGCGGCCACCCGCATTAGCTCTGGCGCTACGACCGCAAACGACATCACGACCACCACCACTTCACGACCATTGACCAATTACCAGGCGATATGGATGTTACGCAGCGTGAGCAGGCGGATTTGCGTTTCCACGAAACCCGCACCGCACCGACAAAAGGGCAATTCGTGTCGGCGGTGAACAGTCAGTGGGGCGTGCCCGGAGGACCGCTAGCGGGCGTGCACCTCGACGCGATGCAGGTCGTTGCCCAGTTCGATGCACCCGCCGAACTCGGTCGCGGCCAACGCCCGCCACTGGTCTTCCTGACCCGCGATGATGGCTGGCACGTAGTGCGTCATGACCAGCGTGCCCACCCCCGCGCGGGCGGCGGTCGCGGCCGCCTCCTGTACCGAGGAGTGGTAGTCGCAGATGTCCTTGACTCGCTGTTGGGGGAAGTTCGTGACGATGTCCTTGCGGATCACGGTGTGCACCAACGCACCGGCGCCGGCGGCCAATTCGTCCAGGCTGGGACAGGGCACGGTGTCCCCGGCCAGCACCGCCGACGCGCCGTCGAACTCGACGCGGAACCCGATCGTCGGCGCCACCGGGCGGTGATCGGTGGGTGCCACTCCGATCGCTACACCATCGCGGTCCCAGACCGTACTGTCGGTGTATTCGTGAACCTCGATGGGCGGCGGAGCGTTCAGGTCGGCGTGATGGGCGATCCGGTAACCGATGTCGCGGCCGAACGCTTTGAGCATCGCGTCGACAGTTTCCGCGGTGCCGGGCGGCCCGATGACCTGGAGGGGCGCGGGATCGGCCGCGAAGTTGGTGACCCAGCTGGTGATGAGCACGTCGCCGAGTTCGGCAATGTGGTCGCTGTGCAGGTGGGTGAGCAGCACTGCCGACAAGCCGGCCGCACCCACCCCGACGGCCGCCGCGCGCTGCAGCACCCCGCGGCCACAATCGACCAGGAAGACCTGTCCGCCGGCTCGCACCAGGGTCGATGGCCCCGCACGATCCGGGTCGGGGATGGGACTTCCCGTTCCGAGCAACGTGATCTCAATCATGAGCCCATCCTTGCAAGCCGGGTCGGTGCGTCATCGCTCAACCGGTCGATCCGGCTGGCGGGTATCAGGATTGGTTCTATCGGTCAGGGGGCTCGGGAAGCGCCCAGGTGCAGGTGACCGGATCGATACTTGGCTGTTTGTGCCCGGTTGGGGTGTTGGCTTTCCCGCCGCACGAGTTAGTCGTAGCCTGGGTGTGAGTCGGGTCACAAGCTGTGGGAGGCCTCAATGCGGATCGCGGACGTCTTGCGGAACAAGGGGGCAGCGGTGACGACCATCAACCCCGATGCGACGGTCCGGGAATTGCTTGCCGGTTTGGCTGAGCAGAACATCGGCGCGACGGTGGTGGTCGGAGTGGAAGGTGTGGTCGGCATCGTGTCGGAGCGCGATGTCGTGCGCCAGCTACACACGCACGGCGCCAGCGTGCTGACTCGCCCGGTCTCCAAAATCATGACCAGTGCCGTCGCCACCTGCACAAAGTCCGACACGGTCGACAGCATCAGTGTGCTGATGACGCAGAACCGGGTGCGGCACGTGCCGGTGCTTGACGGCCAGAAGCTGATCGGCATCGTCAGCATCGGCGACGTGGTGAAGTCGCGGATGGGAGAACTCGAGGCCGAGCAGGAGCAGCTGCAGTCCTACATCACCCAGGGGTGATCACTGCCCGGTGCCGCGGCGGCCAATAGCCGCATTCGTCGCTAGCGCCAGCTGTACTCGGCACGCAGCCGCGCCGCCACCACGTCGAACACGTCGCGCTGCAGGATCGCACCCTGGCGGCGGATGCTCTCCTCGGGTACATCGAGCACCCGGTCCAGCCGCACCCAGCCTTGCTGGCCCTCGAAGTCCCAGTCGCCGGTGCCGATTGCGACCCAGTCCGGATCGGCCGAGTACTGCTCCTGGCTGGACAACATCAATGCCAGCAACACGTTGCGCTCACGGCCCACGACAAGCACCGGCCGGTCTTGGCCCCGGGTGGGATCGTCTTCGTAAACCACCCAGGTCCACACGATTTCGCCCGGGTCGGCACGGCCATCGAGGTCGGGAGAGTAGGTGAGCTTGCGCGCCCGCGCAGCGGTCGGGGAGCTGGTGTCGGTCACCGGCCGGCCCGCGGTGATCTCGGCCGGCGGCGGCAGCCCCATCGCCACGATGTTGGCGGTGATCTTGACGGCTTGCTGAATGGTCCGCAGCGTTTCCTGGGTGTTCTGCAGACGATGGACAACCTTGGGCGCCTCGTTGAACACGAGGTTCTCCGCGAAGCGCTGGAACGTCTTCCGCTGGGACTTCCCGGCAGACGTCATATTCCCAGCATAGACGCGATCCGCCGAGCGCGATTGGCCTCGAGTAGGTCCGGGCGGCGCTGCACAGATAGGCTGGAAACCCGCAAACCCCCGCTTCAGGAGAGTCCCATCAGCAGTTTCGCCGACAAAACCTTCACCCCGCCGGCGCAGATTCGGAACTTCTGCATTATCGCTCATATCGACCACGGAAAGTCGACGCTGGCGGACCGAATGCTGCAGTTAACCGGGGTCGTTGACGAGCGCTCGATGCGGGCCCAGTACCTGGACCGGATGGATATCGAACGCGAACGTGGGATCACCATCAAGGCGCAGAATGTGCGGCTGCCCTGGCAGCTCGACGGAACCGAGTACGTCTTGCATCTCATCGACACGCCAGGACACGTCGACTTCACCTACGAGGTGTCACGTGCGCTGGAGGCCTGCGAGGGCGCGGTGCTGCTGGTTGACGCCGCCCAGGGTATCGAGGCCCAGACGCTGGCCAACCTCTACCTGGCACTGGACCGCGACCTGCACATCATTCCGGTGCTGAACAAGATCGACCTGCCGGCCGCCGACCCGGACCGCTACGTGGGCGAGATTGCTCACATCATCGGCTGCGAGCCCGGCGACGTGCTGCGGGTTTCCGGCAAAACCGGGGAAGGCGTCGCAGACCTGCTCGACCACGTGGTGCGCGAGGTGCCGCCACCGCAGGGAGATGCCGACGCACCCACTCGCGCAATGATCTTCGACTCCGTCTATGACATCTACCGCGGCGTGGTCACCTACGTCCGCGTCGTCGACGGCAAGATCACCCCCCGCGAGCGCATCGCCATGATGTCCACCGGCGCCACCCACGAACTGCTCGAGGTCGGCATCGTCTCACCCGAACCCAAGGCCAGCGACGGCCTTGGCGTCGGCGAGGTGGGTTATCTGATCACCGGGGTCAAGGACGTGCGGCAGTCCAAGGTCGGCGACACCGTCACGACCGCCCGAAAAGGTGCCACCGAGGCACTGACCGGCTACCGCGAACCCAAGCCGATGGTGTATTCGGGACTGTATCCCGTTGACGGATCGGACTATCCGAACCTGCGGGACGCCCTGGACAAGCTGCAACTCAACGACGCGGCCCTGACCTATGAGCCCGAAACGTCGGTGGCGCTGGGTTTCGGATTCCGGTTCGGCTTCCTGGGCCTGCTGCACATGGAGATCAGTCGGGAACGTCTGGAGCGCGAGTTCGACCTCGACCTGATCTCGACCTCGCCCAACGTCGTGTACCGCGTCATCAAGGACGACGGCACCGAAATGCAGGTGACCAACCCGTCGGACTGGCCCGAGGGCAAGATCCGCACCGTCTACGAGCCGGTGGTGAAGACCACCATCATCGCGCCCAGCGAATTCATCGGCACCATCATGGAGCTGTGCCAGTCACGGCGCGGCGAGCTGGGGGGCATGGACTATTTGTCGCCCGAACGGGTGGAACTGCGATACACAATGCCGCTGGGGGAGATCATCTTTGACTTCTTCGACTCGCTCAAGTCGCGGACCCGTGGCTACGCCAGTCTCGATTACGAGGAGTCCGGCGAGCAGGAAGCCCAACTGGTCAAGGTCGACATCCTGCTACAAGGCGAGGCCGTCGATGCGTTCAGCGCTATCGTCCACAAGGATTCGGCGTTCGCCTACGGCAACAAGATGACCACCAAGCTCAAGGAGCTGATTCCGCGTCAGCAGTTCGAGGTGCCGGTGCAGGCGGCCATCGGTTCCAAGATCATCGCGCGCGAGAACATCCGCGCGATCCGCAAGGATGTGTTGTCGAAGTGCTACGGCGGTGACATCACCCGCAAACGCAAGCTGCTGGAAAAGCAGAAAGAGGGCAAGAAGCGGATGAAGACCATCGGCCGGGTCGAGGTGCCGCAGGAGGCGTTTGTCGCGGCACTGTCCACCGATGCCGCGGGGGATAAGGGCAAGAAGTAGCCGTGACCGTGGGGCGAGCCGGCTGGGCGGGAGCCGTTGCCCTGCTGGGCATCGGCCTGCTGGGCACCGGGTGCACCAACACCGTTGCGGGAGTGTCCACCCACGCCGGCCAGCCCGGTGCGAATGCGCTTACCCCCGAACACGTATTGCCGGACGGCGAGGAGGTCAAGGCCGCGGTCGGCAACGATTTGCCGCCCCACAGCCCGCCGATGGTAGGTGATATCGGCGTGTTGCCCAACGGGATTCGCGACAATTCTGCCGCCGCGCCCATCGAATGTCTTGGGGCGATAGCGCCGGCGATGCGGATCAGCTACGAGGTGGCGCCGGTCCGCGCGGCGGCACTGCAGGATTATTGGAATTACGACTCCGGTGTGGTGGCGTCCAGCGCAACGGTGGCCGCGATCAAGCTGGCGTCCTCAGACGACGCGCAACGACTATTCGCGTCCTTCACACAGCAATGGCGACAATGCGAGGGCCGCACCGTCACGATGTACACCCATGACAGGAGCGATACAGAGTTGTATTCGAAAGTGACCGAAGTCCGAACCGACGGGCCGATACTTTCGGCGACCGTCATCAGCTGGGACAACCACCACACTCCGCAGTCCCCGGTCGAACGGGCCGTTGGCGTCCAGGGCGACGTCCTCGCCGATGCCAAGGTGGCGCTTAGGCCGCACTCGCAACCCGGGACCAGAGCGATCGAACTCGTCAAGGTGATGCTTCGCAAGGTATCGAGCATGAACTGATGAGAACTCGATTGGTCTTGGCCTGCCTGTTGGTCATCAGTCTGGCTTCGGGCTGCACGTCTGTTGTTGCGGGTACCGCGCTCCCGGCGGCGGGGCTTGCCCCCCAGCTGGTCACCGGAGAAGCGATCAAGGACGTGCTGTTGGACAACGCCGCGCTGGCAAAGATTCTCGGCCAGGACTTCACGGCCAAGTCTGAATTGCCACCGCGCTTCGGCGGTCCGGAGAAGTTGCAGGAAGCCTTCGGCCGGGTGTCGCGGGTCGACTGCCTGGGCATCACGACCATGCTGGCCAAGAGCGCCTATCAGTCGGCGCGTCGATCCGGCAGCGTGGAGAACGTGGCGCGGGAGACCTGGTGGAACTCCGCGGGACCGGCGAAGGTGATCAGCGTGGCGGAGGGCGTGGTCGCCATGTCGGGGCCCGACGAGGCCGCCGAACTGTTCGAGAGCTTCACCCAGCAATGGGACAGCTGTGACGGCGCGATGGTGACCATCGATAGCGGCAAGGTCGCCTTCGCGGACAAGATCACCGACGTGCGCATCACCAACTCCGTGCTGGCGGCGACCGTTTCGATTGGCACCCGAATATCCGGTAAACAGCTCAATGCGGCCAGACCGGAGGCGCGGGCCATTGGCCTGCGGGGTAATTGCCTGGTCGAAGTCGAGATCGCGTTTTTCGGCGTGCGAGGACCCGCAGACAAAGGGTCCGCCGACATCAACACCAGCGCTATCGAGATCGCCCACGCCATGATGGAAAGAGTCAGCGATATGAGCTGACCCCGAATCGACGGGGCTACATCGGCGCGTTGGCCGGCTGGAACATCCCGGAACTGTCGGCCTCTTCCTCGGCGCGGATCACGTGGACCACCGCGTTGATCAGCGCCAGGTGGGTGAACGCCTGCGGGAAGTTGCCCAGATGCCGCCCGGTGCGTGGCTCGATCTCTTCGGCGTACAGATGCAACGGGCTGGCGTAGGACAGCAGCCGCTCGCAGAGCCGTTTGGCCTGGGCCACTTCGCCGATCTCAACCAGGGCCGAGACCAGCCAGAACGAGCAGATGGTGAAGGTACCCTCCTCGCCGGAGAGTCCGTCGTCGGTCTCCTCGACCCGGTACCGCAGCACCAGGCCCTCCTCGGTGAGCTCGTTGGCGATCGCCAAGACGGTATTGCGCACGCGCGGGTCATCCGGGGGCAAGAAGCGGGTCAGCACCACCAGCAGCAGCGAGGCGTCCAGCGCGTCGTCGCCGTAGCGCTGGGTGAACACCCCGCGCGAGTCCACCCCGTGCTCGAGAATGTCCGCCTTGATCTCGTCGGGGATCTGGTGCCACTGCTGGGCATAGCTTTTCTCGCCCTGGCGCTCGGCGAGTTTGGCCCCGCGGTCCAGCGCCACCCAGCACATCACCTTTGACGATGTGAAGTGCTGCGGCTCCCCACGCACTTCCCAGATCCCGCGGTCGGGTTCACGCCAGTGCGTGATCGCCTCTTCCACTTGTCGCTTCAGCACCGGCCACAATGTTTCCGGGACTTGTTCGCGCGACTTGGCGTGCAGATAGAACGAATCCAGAATCGAGCCCCAGATATCGTGCTGGTCCTGGTTGTAGGCGCCGTTGCCGATCCGGACCGGTCGCGCATGGTCGTAGCCGGACAGATGGTTGAGCTCTTCTTCAACCAGGCTGCGCTCGCCGCCCACGCCGTACATCACCTGCAACGGGTGGCGCTCGTTGTGGTTGGCGCCGGACACATCAGCGATGAAGGCGAAGAAGTCGTCGGCCCGCGGTCCAGCCCGAGGGTGTAGAGCCCCCACAGCGCGAAGGTGGAGTCGCGAACCCAGGCGTATCGGTAGTCCCAGTTACGTTCGCCGCGCGGTGTTTCTGGAAGCGACGTGGTGCTGGCCGCCAGCAGTGCGCCGGTGGGCGAGTAGGTCAACCCCTTGAGTGTGAGCGCGCTGCGCTGCAGGTATGCCCGCCACGGGTGGTCGGGGAAGTTGCCGATGTTGATCCACTGCCGCCAGCATTCGGTGGTTTGCCACATCTTCTGGGGGGCCTCTTGGTAGGTCTGTGGCGCCGGGTGCTTGGTCCAGCTCAACGCGACGAACACGTCGTCGCCCTCTTTCATCCGGGTGCGCGCCCGCGCCTCCCGGCCCTCCAACCCGATCCGCAGGTTGGTGGTCAGCCGCAGCGTCGGGTGAGCATCGGGTTGCTTGCTGGCCCGGGCGATGGCCTCACCGTAGGCGTTGGCCGAGTACTCCCAGGTGGCCCCGAGACGGTGGTAGTCGAACGCCGGTTCGCAGCTCATCATCAGCTCGACGGTTCCGCTGACGCAGCGCACGGTGCGCAGCAAGATGTGTTCGGCGTCCCAATCCATCGGCGTACGCCGATGAGTCCGCGAGCGCCGTTCGATGTCGTGCCAGGGCCCCATCACCAACGCGTCGCGCACGATCAGCCACCCGGTGTGGGTCTGCCACGTGGTCTCCATGATCAGGCTGCCGGGAAGGTAGCGCCGCGCCGACGGCACCGAAACCCCGTAGGGGCCCAGCCGGAAATGACCGGCGCTGACATCCAAAATCGCGCCGAACACGCTGGGGGAGTCCGGCCGGGGCACACACATCCACTCCACCGAGCCGGCCGGAGAGATCAAGCACGTCGTTTCCCAATCGGACAGGAACGCGTAGTCGGCAATCGGCGGAAAGGGATTGCGCAGCGATGCACTGGACGGGGAGATTCCGTGCTGGCCGAGTTCGACCGACGCTGCGGGGGCCCCGTCCAACGCGGGAATCTGGGTAGCCGGCGCGGCGTGCGGGGCCTCGGTCGGCTCGACGGTGAGCTCGACGTCCTCGTCTGCGTGTTCGGCGTGCAAAACCATGCCGCCATCATCGACTGTCGACCTGCCCTGCGTCCACCACTGCGCTCCGCGCGGCGCCAAGGTGTCGGGTCTACCGTGCCCGCCTCGCGTACTTTGGGGCGTGTTCGGGCAGTGGGCCGATCGCCACCAGATAGCCCATGATCCGCCGCACTGGCACCGAACGGCTCACCAGGCGCACCACGGGCGGCGGTTGCGGGGGCCCGCCAGTTACCGCCACCGCGACGATGGCGGCGTGGATGGCCCGCTGGATGCCCTGCAGAAAGGCGGTCGGGGCCCAACGGCGTGCCTGCACCCGCGCCAGCTGGCCGGTGGACACCCGCCCGACGCGCAACGACGGCGCCAGCATCCGGGCGGTGGCCACCGCGTCGGCCAGGGCCAGGTTGATCCCGACGCCACCGACCGGGGACATCGCGTGCGCCGCATCGCCGATGCACAACGCGCCGTCGCAGAACCAGCGCCGCAGCCGATTGAGTTGCACATCAAGCAATTTCACGTCGTCGAAAGTCTTCAGTGCGTCGACGCGGTCGGCGCGCCAGGGCATCATGTCCGCTAGCGCCCGGTGCAGTGCCTCAATAACCTGCGCGCGCAATTGGGCATCGCTGCCCTTGGGAATGATGTAGGCGATCTGGTAATAGTCGCCGCGGTCGATGGCAATTCCGCCGTGACCTGAGTTGAAGATGCCGGCCAGACCGGTCGGATCATCGGGCCGACGTGGTAGTCGGAACCACCAGACGTCCATCGGTGCGCCGAAGCTGCGGGTCGCCATGCCCAAGGCCGAGCGCACCGTGGAGCCCCGGCCATCGCAGGCCACGGTCAGATCGGCGTGCATGTGTTTTGTTTCACCGGATTGCGCGCGGTAGGTGACACCGACGACGCGGCCCCGGTCGGGTCCGTCACCCCACAGCACCCCGGTCACCTCGGTGCTGCGCAGCAATCGGAAGGTGGGTTCAGCCGCAGCCGCGGCGGCCAGCAACTCGAGGAAATCCCACTGGGGCACCAAGGCGATGTGCTGGTGGGCGCCGGGCAGGTGTTTGAGGTCGAGGTCGACCGGTTGGCCCTGCATCTTCATGCTGATGGTGTCGATCAGGCGATGCGGGATCTGAGCGAATTGGGATCCAAGACCGAGTTCGTCAAGCAGACGCAGGGTGCTGGCGTGCACCGTGTCACCGCGGAAGTCGCGCAGGAAGTCCGCGTGCTTTTCCATCACCGTGACGTCAACGCCGGCCCGGGCCAGCAACAAGCCCAGCATCATGCCTGCCGGTCCGCCGCCGGCTACCAGAACGCTTGTCGTTTCCGATGGCTGAGGCACTGGGCGATCTTAGGCAGATCATCCGGCCGATCAGGCGCATTGGTTTCGGCTGCCGCGCCGCATAGGGTGAGTCCGGTGAGCGGCATCCTGAATTGGTGGGACGGTGTTGAGCTGTGGCTCTCCGGGCTTCCGTTCGCACTGCAGGCGCTCACGGTGATGCCGGTGGTGCTGGGTGTGGCCCTTATCTCGGCGGCAATATTGGATGCCCTGCTGGGCAAGGGCATCGAGCTGATGCAACGCGTCCGCCATAGCGACGAAGCGTCGGGGTAAGCGATGCCACGGTCGCACGTCACGTTGGTTCTCGTCGCCCTGCTGGTGTTGGTGGTCGCCATGTGGTTGCTCACGCACTGAAATGTGGACGCGGTCTGTCCCCGGCAGATTCTGTTAGGCTTCGCGGCATGCACGCAGTGGCCAGTGCTTTGGGGTGCTTGGGGTTTGCAGTGGCCTGCGTGAGTGAAGCCGTGGTGATCTGTGCCACTGCTGACGTGCGCTGTTGTCGCTGACGCCAATCCCGTGCGCGGTCTGGTGCGGAGTTCGTCAATGCCTCAGTTGCTAGCCGATCGCTCCTTCCGCAGTCACGGGAAACGTTGTCCACAAATCCCGCACTGGAAGGCCACCAATGCCGCAGACGTTCATGGGCGCGGCGCGCTCGCGGCGGCCCGGCACGTTCGGGGTCATCTTCGCGCTGATCGCCGTCCTGGCCTCGGCGTGTCAGGGAGGTCCTAGCGACATCGCGGGCGGTGGTGGACCCACCGACGCGCGCACCAGCATCACGCTGGTGGCCTACTCGGCCCCGGAGCCCGGCTGGAGCACGGTGATCCCGGCCTTCAACGCCTCCGAGGAAGGCAAGGACGTGCAGGTGATCACCTCCTACGGTGCCTCTGCCGACCAATCTCGCGGTGTCGCCGACGGCAAACCGGCCGATCTGGTGAATTTCTCGGTCGAACCGGACATCGCTCGACTGGTCAGGGCCGGCAAGGTCGCCAAGGACTGGGACGCCGACGCCACCAGGGGCATTCCGTTCGAGTCGGTGGTCACGCTGGTCGTGCGGGAGGGCAATCCCAAGAACATTAGGGACTGGGACGATCTGTTGCGGCCCGGCGTGGAGGTCATCACCCCCAGCCCGTTGAGCTCGGGGTCGGCCAAATGGAACCTGCTCGCCCCCTACGCGGTCAAGAGCGAGGGCGGCAGAAACAGCCAGGCCGGGATCGACTTCGTCAGCAGGTTGGTGCGCGAGCACGTCAAACTGCGCCCCGGCTCGGGCCGCGAAGCCACCGATGTCTTCGTCCAGGGCAGCGGCGACGTCTTGATCAGCTACGAGAACGAGGCGATCGCCACCGAGCGGCAAGGCAAACGCGTTCAACACGTCACCCCGCCGCAGTCCTTCCAGATCGAAAACCCCCTGGCGGTGGTGACCACCACCGCACATCTGGCCACGGCGACGGCATTCAAGAACTTCCAGTACACCGTCGAGGCGCAGCGGCTCTGGGCGCAGGCCGGATTCCGGCCGGTCGACCCCGCCGTGGTCGCCGAGTTTCGCGATCAGTTTCCCCTGCCGGAGAAGCTGTGGACGATCGCTGACCTGGGCGGTTGGGACACGGTGGATCCGCAGCTATTCGACAAGGGCACCGGCAGCATCACCAATATCTACATGCAGGCCACCGGATGACGGTGACAGCACATTCCGGGCAGTCCGATCCGCCGGCGGTGGCGCCGGATCCCGGTCAGCGCGCCGACGGCGGTCCGCAATGGATATCCGGACTCGGCCGCTCGGGCCTTAGGGGTGCCACGGCGCTGCAGGTTGGTGTGTCGATGGTGTGGCTTTCGGTCATCGTGCTGCTGCCGTTGGCGGCCATCGCCTGGCAGGCCGCCGACGGCGGCTGGCGCGCATTCTGGCTATCGGTCTCCTCGCACGCGGCGCTGGAGTCGTTGCGGGTGACGTTGACCGTCTCCGCCGGCGTCACGTTGCTCAACACGGTGTTCGGCCTGTTGATCGCCTGGGTGCTGATCCGGGACGAGTTCGTGGGTAAGCGACTCGTCGATGCCGTCATCGATCTGCCGTTTGCCTTGCCCACCATTGTCGCCAGCCTGGTCATGCTGGCGCTCTACGGGCATAACAGCCCGCTGGGGCTGCACCTGCAGCACACCGCGTGGGGCGTGGGGGTGGCGCTGGCATTTGTCACCCTGCCGTTTGTGGTGCGTGCCGTTCAACCGGTGTTGCTGGAACTCGATCGCGAGACCGAGGAAGCGGCGGCATCGCTGGGTGCCACCGGTTGGAAGGTCTTTACCTCCGTCGTCTTTCCGTCGCTATTGCCGGCGTTGTTGTCCGGTGCGGGCCTGGCGTTCTCCCGTGCCATCGGCGAGTTCGGGTCGGTGGTGTTGATCGGCGGCGCAGTACCGGGTGAAACCGAGGTGTCCTCGCAGTGGATTCGCACCTTGATCGAAAACGATGACCGCACCGGGGCTGCAGCGATCTCCATTGTCCTGCTGTTGATCTCATTCGCGGTACTGCTGGTGCTGCGGGTCCTCGGTGCGCGCACGGCCAAGCGGGAGGAGTTGGCACCATGACTTCGTCCCCGCTGGTTCGCTACCTGCTCCGGGCCATCGCGCTCACGTATGTTTTTGCGCTGCTGGTGGTTCCGGTGGGGGTGATCTTGTGGCGCACCTTCGAACCCGGCTTGGGCCAGTTCTATGACTGGATCAGCACCCCGGCGGCGATTTCGGCGCTGAATCTGTCGCTGTTGTTGGTGGCCATCGTGGTGCCGCTGAACGTGATTTTCGGCATTCCGACCGCATTGCTGCTGGCCCGCAACCGGTTCCGGGGCAAGGGCGTGTTGCAGGCGATCATCGACCTGCCCTTCGCGGTCTCGCCCGTCATCGTGGGCACCGCGTTGATCTTGTTGTGGGGATCGGCGGGTGCCCTGGGCTTCGTCGAACGAGACCTCGGGATCCGAATCATCTTCGGCCTGCCCGGGATGGTCCTGGCCAGCATCTTCGTCACCCTGCCGTTCGTCGTACGCGAGGTCGAACCCGTGTTGCACGAATTGGGCACCGACCAAGAGCAGGCCGCCGCAACCTTGGGTTCTGGCTGGTGGCAGACGTTCTGGCGCATCACCCTGCCATCGATCCGGTGGGGCCTGACCTACGGAATTGTGCTGACCGTCGCCCGTACCCTGGGCGAATACGGTGCGGTCCTGATGGTGTCGTCCAATCTCCCAGGGACATCGCAAACGCTGACGTTGCTGGTCTCGGACCGCTACCACCGCGGGGCCGAGTACGGGGCCTACGCGCTGTCGACGCTGCTGATGGCGGTCGCGGTGGTGGTCCTGATCGTCCAGGTGGCACTTGACGTGCGCCGGTCTCGAACGACCAGCCGGGCATGAAGAAGGAGACTTCATTGACTGGACCGGGAACCGGCGGTCACGCCATTGTCGTGCGGGACGCCTTCAAGCAATACGGGGACTTCGTCGCGCTGGACCACGTGGACTTCGTGGTGCCGGCCGGTTCGCTGACCGCCTTGCTGGGGCCCAGCGGTTCGGGCAAGTCGACGCTGCTGCGTACCATCGCCGGGCTCGATCAGCCCGACAGCGGCACCATCACGATCAATGGACGCGATGTGACCCGGGTGCCGCCCCAGCGACGCGGCATCGGCTTCGTGTTCCAGCACTACGCCGCCTTCAAGCACCTCACCGTTCGCGACAATGTGGCCTACGGCTTGAAGATCCGCAAGCGGCCCAAAGCCGAGATCAGAGACAAAGTTGACAATCTGCTAGAAGTGGTGGGATTGAGCGGATTTCACGGCCGCTACCCCAATCAGCTCTCCGGTGGTCAGCGGCAGCGGATGGCGCTGGCCCGCGCGCTGGCCGTCGACCCGGAAGTGCTGCTCCTCGACGAGCCTTTCGGTGCGTTGGACGCCAAGGTCCGGGAGGATCTGCGGGCCTGGCTGCGCCGACTCCATGATGAGGTGCACGTGACCACCGTCCTGGTCACCCATGATCAGGCCGAAGCGCTGGATGTGGCGGATCGGATCGCCGTGCTCAACTCGGGCCGGATCGAACAGGTTGGTTCCCCCACCGAGGTGTACGACGCCCCCGCGAATGCGTTCGTGATGTCCTTCCTGGGTGCGGTGTCCGCGCTCAACGGTGCGCTGGTGCGCCCGCACGACATTCGGGTCGGCCGCACCCCCGAAATGGCCGTCGCGGCGGCCGACGGCACGGGGGAATCCACCGGTGTCACGCGCGCCGTCGTGGACCGGATCGTGGTGCTGGGCTTCGAGGTGCGGGTGGAGCTGACCAGCGCGGCCACCGGCGGAGCCTTCACCGCCCAGATCACCCGGGGTGACGCCGAGGCGCTGGCTCTGCAGGAAGGCGACACCGTCTATGTGCGCGCCACCCGGGTGCCCCCGATCGCCGGAGCTGCCCCGGCCGTTGGGGACGACAGCGCCGGCAGCACTCCCAGCGCAGCGCAGATCGGTGTGGGGGGACAGTAACGGTCACCCCGTAGCCGTTGCGGGCGTCCTATCCGGCCCGGCCGGATAGCGGTTCAGGCTCCTGGCCAAGCGTTGTGGGGCGATACGACGCCGCCGCCCGGACGTACCGGTAGAGCAGCGCGATCATGGCTGCAAAGACAAACAGACCCAACAGCTCGGCCCAATGCGTGAATCCGTCGCCCAGGATGGCCAGGGGGTCCTCCGTGCCAGTCGCCACGACGATGCCGGCGAAGGCCACGCCGAAAAGACTTTCGCCCACGATCAGGCCGGTGGCGAGCATGATGCCCATGCGTCTCTTGCTTTCATCCTCATCACCGGATCGCTGCGCCCACGAGTCATAGATCCGGCCGAGCACCGCGCCGACCGGGATAACCAGCGTCAGCGAGATCGGCAGGTACATGCCCATACCCACCGCGAGCGGGGGGAGCCGAAGTGTCGCGGTGGTCCTGGTCAGTACTTCATCGACCACGACCACCACGATGCCGATCAGCGCGCCCAATCCCACCAGCGACCAGTTCAGCGAGCCGCCGAAGACCCCCCTCGCCAGTGCCGAGATCAGTGCCGCCTGCGGAGCGGCCAGCGCATTTCCGGTAGCGCCGGGGGCTCCTTGAAAGCCGAACGCGCTTTGCATCAACTGCAAAACAGGAGCCATCACCGCCGCGCCGATCGTTATCCCGATCGCCAGGGCCACCTGCTGCTTCCAGGGGGTCGCTCCCACCAGTTGACCGGTCTTGAGGTCTTGCAGATTGTCGTTGGAAATGGTCGCCACACCAAAAATCACCGCGGCGGTAAAGACGGCGTACGCCACCAAAGCTGGGGTCTGGGCATCGCTGGCCGGACCATAGGTCCACTTGATCAGCAGCGCGGCCAGCAGCACCACCAGGATGCCGACCCCGGAGATCGGACTGTTCGACGAGCCGATCAGGCCGGCCATATACCCACACACCGATGCGACCACCAGACCGATGGTCACGATCAGCAGCAAGCTGACGGCGATGATGCTGCCGGCCCGCCCAGCGATCGGCGTGTGGTCGGTGAAGTCGCCGAGCAGAAACCCAATCGGGATCAGCGAGACCAGCACCACCAGCCCGACCACCTGGATCGGGATGTCGCGCTCGTGCAGGTCGACGGCCTCGCCCCGGCGACGGGTGCGCGCGGAGACCGCGGCCTCGGCGATACCGGCCATGATGGGGCCGGCGATTTTCAGGAACGTCCAAACCGCCGCCACCGCAATGGCTCCCACCCCGATGAAACGCACGTCCGACGAGAAGGTCCTGGAGACGAAATCGGCCAACGCCCCATCCTGGGGCAGCTGACCGGCGGTGCGCATCGGCAGCAGCACACCGTAGCTGATGAGCACACCCACAATCATCGCGATACCGACGCCCAGCCCGACGAGATGGCCCACGCCGACCAGCGCCAGCGACAGGCTCGCACCCGCCATCGTCGCGCCCGAACCCAACCGGAAGGTCACCGCCAGCGAGTTGCTGATCACCTTGAGCGCGTCCAACAGCTAGTATCCGGCCGCGGTCACCGCGCCCAGCGCGATGACCGAAAGTCCCCTCCGGTTTTCCTCCGCCACCCGTGCCGATGCGCCGATCTTCAAAACCTCTGCCCCCGCGACGCCTTCGGGGTAGGGCAGATCGGAACCGGTAACCAGCGCGCGGCGCAGTGGGATCGAGTACATGACACCGAGCAGGCCACCGAATCCGCATACGGCCACCGTCGTCCAGTACGGGAACCCGCTCCACCAGCCGATCATGATCAGTGCCGGTAGCACGAAGATGATCGCCGACAGGGTGCCTGCGGCCGACGCGATGGTTTGCACGATGTTGTTTTCCACGATCGAGTGGTTCGCGAAAAACCTCAGGACTCCCATCGAGATCACCGCGGCCGGTATGGAAGTGGCAAACGTCAGCCCGACCTTGAGGCCGAGATAGACATTCGCCGCGGTGAACACCAGCGTGATCAGCCCACCCAGGATGATCCCACGGGTGGTGATCTCGCGTGTACTGCCCAGTGCACCAGACATGGGGCTAGACCATATCCGCTAGTGCCGCCATCCGCAGCAATGCCCACCTGGCCCCGGCGGGCCGACTACGGCAGGTGCCGCGCGCGCCGGGCTAGCTGGTGTCGCCCATCACCACACCTTCGCGGCGCGGGTCGGCGCCACCGGTCCACCCCGACTTGCTGCGGGTGATCGCCGACAGCCCGCTGGACTGGTCAGCCAGGTTGACCTGATGGCCCAGCGCGCGCAGGCCTTCCACCAGCGGGTCGTGGGCGCCGTTGTCGGCGGTGTTGATGTCGGGGTGCTCGCCGCCGACATTGGTTCGTGGCGTGTTTGCCGCGCCGAAATCGACCGCTGACACCGCCTGCTGCGGATCCAGCCCCCAATCGAGCATCGCCACAAGTGTTTTCACAACGAACTGGACGATCGTTGACCCGCCGGGGGAGCCCACCACCGCATACAGCGAGCTGTGTTCTGCTGGTGCGCCATCGAAGACGAAGGTGGGTGCCATCGAACTTCGCGGCCGCTTCCCGGGCTGGATGCGGTTGGCCACCGGTGCACCATCGGAGTCGTATGGCTGCGCGTTGAAATCGCTGAGCTGGTTGTTGAGCAGGAAACCGTCGACCATGTGAAAGGAACCGAACGCCGATTCCACTGTTGTGGTCAAAGCGGCCGCGTTTCCGTATGAGTCAACGACGCTGACGTGGCTGGTGCCGTGTTCGGGAACCGGCGCGGCGATGGTGGTCGGCAAGCCGAAGTCGCCGGGCTTGGCGGTCCCCATGCTGTGCTGGGGCGAGATCAGCGCTGCGCGCCCGGCCAGATACGTGGGGTCGACCAGGGTGCTCAGCGACCCACCGGGCGGTGGGACGAAATCCGCGTCGGCCACGTATTTATCGCGGTCGGCGTACGCCAGCTGCTCGGCCTCGGCGACCAGGTGCACGCCCATAACACTCGGGCGACCACCGTTGGGGTCGAGGTTGTCGGGCCGGTACTCACTCATGGGGAAGTGCTCGAGGATTCCCAAAGTGGCGGCCACCGCGACGCCACCCGATGACGGCGTCGGCATCCCACAGATCTGCCGGCCACGGTAAGTCGTGCACAGCGGTTCGCGCTTCTTGGCGGGATAGGCGGACAGATCTTCAAGGGTGATCAGGCTGGGCGTGCGGCCACCGGAGGTGTCGCCGGCGGCGGCCACGATGTCGTGAGCAATATCGCCGGTATAGAAGACGCTCGCGCCGGCCGATGCGATCTCGGACAACGCCTTTGCGTAGGCGGGATTGGTCAGCCGGGTGCCAACGGCCTTGGGGGTGCCGTCGGGGGTGAGGAAATACCCGCGCGCTTGTGGGTCGGCGCCCAATTGCGGCGCCGAGTCGGAGATGGCCGCGGCCATCCGCGGGCTGATGTCGAAACCGTTGTCGGCCAATGCCACCGCGGGACCGAAGAGGTCACGCCACGGTGTGGTGCCGTGCTCGGTGTGCACCATCTCGAGCATTCGCAGGATGCCCGGCACTCCGATCGATCGTCCTGAGGCACGCGGATTGGGCTTGGGTGCGCTGTGGTCGGCATCGCTGATCCAGCGCATGTAGTTCTCGGTGGCCGCCGCCGGGGCGACCTCGCGGCCGTCATAGGCCTGCACCGACCGCGTTCTGGCGTCGTAGTACAGCAGCACCCCACCGCCGCCGATGCCCGAGGACTGGGGTTCGACCAGGCCCAGCACCGCCTGGGCCGCCACCACAGCGTCGGCGGCGGTGCCACCGTCGCGCAGCACTCGGCAGGCGGCCTGAGTGGCCAGTGGATTGGCGGCCGACACCGAATAGTGCGCGGTATGCACCGGGGTCATGTCCGTGCGATAGCCGGTGGCGATCTCCGGGTTTGTCGCCACGTTTCTCGATGACGGGGCCGCGGCGGCGACCGAGGTTTTCGGCGCCGGGGTGCCGTTGGGCACGATCTCGCACGGGCCCGCCGAGTTCGGCGCCCCCACGTGGGTAGTGCCACATGCGGCCAGCGCAAGGGCCGCTACGGCTAGCACTGCACCACAACGCTTGACAAAAGTCATTGAACGAAACTCCGTTACGCCGCGACGCGACCAGCGGTTGCCTGCGCGAAGCGATCTAGTACTGTCTCGGCCACCAAACGGTGCGCACCCAGGGGTGCGGCCATGGCGAGCCCAGTATCGGCCGCAAAGCGCTGCACCCGGTCCGGCAGTCTGCCATGGGCCAAGAACCACGGTGCAACGACCACCCGTTGGGCACCGCGCCGACGCAGCCGGCTGACGGCTTCGGCCAGGGCGGCCGGCGGGTGGGTGGCGAACGCGGTCGCTACCGCGGCCCAGCGGGTTCCCTCGGCCAGTTTCGGCCCGACCTGGGCGGTATGGGAGTTGACCGCGGCGTTTGACGAGCCGATCGCCACGACGAGTACGCCGAGGCTGTCGTCGAATCGGGAAACTCCCAACGCCGTCACGCGTTGCCGCAGCACCGACACCAGCCGGTCGTCGGTTCCGAGCACGTTGGCCTGGCGCACCCGCAAACTCTCCCGGCAGCTTGCGATCTGCGCGGGAATGTCGATGCCGGCGTGGTACCCGTTGGCCAGCAGTAGGGGTGTGACCACAGCATCACCGGAACATCCGTTGAGCACCTCGACCAGGCCTGGCGAGTTCAGCTCGCAAAACGCCAACTGCACATCGAGATCGGGCCGCATGCGCGCGACTCGGGCCGCCACCGCTCGTGCGTTGGCCGAAGACCGGGGATCCCTGCTGCCGTGCGCCGTGAGTACCAGCGCCGTCACGAAGCGTGCAACCCGCATTCGGTCTTGGCCAGCCCCTGCCAGCGCCCGCTGCGCGGGTCGGCGCCGGCGGCCGGCTTGACCGTGCACGGGGCACAGCCGATCGACGGATAGCCCTCGTCGACAAGCGGATTGACCAGAACATTGTTGGCCACGATGTAGTCCTGGACTTCGTCATCAGACCAGGCCGCCAGCGGGTTGATCTTCACCAGCTTGAAGGCCTCATCGAAGCTGATCACGGGTGCATTGGCCCGCGTTGGTGCCTCGACCCGGCGCAGTCCGGTCACCCAGGCGGAGAAGTTGCTCAGGGCCTGACGCAACGGGACCACCTTGCGCAGCCGGCAGCACTCGCCGGGATTGCGGGCGAACAGGTCTTTGCCCAGCAGCTTGTCCTGCTCGGCAACGGTGTGCTCGGGAGTGATGGTGAGCACCTGGACGTCGTAGACGGATTCGACCGCATCGCGGGAACCGATGGTTTCCGCGAAGTGGTATCCGGTGTCCAGAAACAGCACCGGTACGCCCGGGCGGACCTTGGACGCCAGGTCGATCAACACGGCGTCCTGCATGTTGGAGGCCACCACGTAGTTAGCCGTCTGGACACCAGCGACACCGGCGGCACGATTGGCACCGCCGAAGGTCTCATCGGTCCACTGCAGCAGTTCGGTGGCACTGGCCCCTTCGAGTTCGGCCGCACCGCGTGCCGCCAGCTCGCGCAGCTCGGCTTCTGTCAGGTTGCTTGTTTCGATCATCGCAGGTCGTCCTCCTCGGCCCGAATTGCCCACTGGGCAAAGCGTTCACCGGCGGCGCGGTTCTTGACGAAGTTGCGCACCACCCGATCGATGTAGTCACCCAGCTCGTCGCTGGTGACCTTGTGTTGACGCAGTTTGCGGCCGAAGCCACTGTCCAGGCCCAGGCTGCCGCCCAGATGTACCTGGAAACCCTCGACCTGGCCGCCGGCGCCATCGTCGACCATCTGGCCCTTGAACCCGATGTCAGCGACTTGAATTCGCGCACAGGAGTTCGGGCATCCGTTGATGTTGACGGTGACCGGGACATCAAGCGTGGAGTTGAGGTCGTCCAGCCGCTCTTCGAGTTCGGGCACCAAAGACTGAGCCCGGACCCGGGTTTCGGCGAACGATAGCTTGCAGAACTCAATGCCACTGCAGGCCATGAGATTCCGGCGCCAATGCGATGGCTGCGCGCGCAGCCCCAGCGCCTGCAGGCCGGCGGTGGTCTCATCGAGCTTGTCGTCGGGAATGTCGAGGATGACCAACTTCTGGTAGGGCGTGAACCGGATCCGGTCCGACCCGGCCCGCTCGGCCAGCTCAGCCACCGCCGTCAAGACGGTGCCCGATACCCGACCGGCGATAGGGGAAACCCCCACCGCGTTGTGCCCGTTCTTGAGCCGTTGCACGCCGACGTGGTCGATCGGATGCTTGGCGGGTTCGGGGGCGGGACCGTCGATCAACGGCCGCTTGAGGTACTCGGTTTCGAGAACTTCCCGGAATTTCTCGATGCCCCAGTCCTTGATCAGGAACTTCAGCCGCGCCTTGGACCGTAGGCGCCGGTAGCCGTAGTCGCGGAATACCGAGGTGACCGCTGCCCACACTTCGGGCACTTCTTCCAGCGGCACCCAGGCCCCGACCCGTTTGGCCAGCATCGGGTTGGTGGAAAGACCGCCGCCTACCCACAGATCCAGTCCCGGCCCGTGCTCGGGGTGGTTGACGCCGATGAACGCGACATCGTTGACCTCGTGCACAACGTCCTGCAGGCCCGAAATGGCGGTCTTGTACTTACGTGGCAGGTCGGCGAAGTCAGGCTTTCCGATGTAGCGGCGCACGATTTCGTCGATCGCCCAAGTCGGGTCCAGCACCTCGTCGAGTGACTCGCCGGCCAGTGGCGAGCCCAGCACGACGCGGGGGCAGTCCCCGCACGCCTCGGTGGTGTGCAGCCCGACTTCGTCGAGTCGCCGCCAGATCTCGGGTACTTTCTCGACCTCGATCCAGTGGTACTGCAGGTACTCCCGGTCGGAGATGTCGGCGGTGTCTCTGGCGAATTCGGTAGAAATGGCGCCCAAAGTACGCAATGCGGCCGTCGAAAGGGCACCGCCGTCGCAGCGCACCCGCAGCATGAAGTATTTGGCTTCGAGTTTGTCGATGTTCTCGTCGCCCGTCCAGGAACCGTCGTAGCCCTGTTCGCGCTGGGTGTAAAGTCCCCACCAGCGGAAGAGCCCCCGCAGATCACTCTTGTCGATGCTGTCGAATCCGGCCTTGGCGTAGATGTTCTCGATGCGCTCGCGCACATCGAGTGGGTCGCCCGCCTTCTTGAGTTCCTCGTTGGCGTTGAGCGGCTCGCGATTTCCCAGCGCCCACTGGCCCTCATTGCGGGGCTTGGCGGGACGTGCCGTGGTCATTGGGTCTGTTCTCCTTCGCGAGAAATGCCAAGCTGGGGGCGCACAAAACCATCGAGTCTGACGGGGTGCGCAGATCCGATGGCCAGCTACAGGTATAAGGGGGCCGGGCCTACGACATCAAGGAAGACAGCAACAGCTGCAGACCCGCTTGAGGTCGATGTGCCGACGCATAACCAGCGCGATGTGCGGGTTCGAATTGGCGGGCACCGTGACATTCTGCCACGGACCGCGGTCGTCGCGCGAACAGGGCTGATTTTGTCTCACAGTGACCAAAACTACCGAGCGAGACTGGGGGCTTGGATAGACGAAGCCGCGAAGCGGCTGAGAACATCCAGGCTCCGCTGCAGACGGGCCCGCTTCCCGGGGTGGGGGCCCCTCGCTGACCGCCGGCGTGCACACTGGAGTCCGGGTCTCGGCCGGCGTGCGAAGATTTGGCATGACTGTTCGCGAGGTACCGGTCGACCTGCCCGCCCTGTTGCCCAGCCCCGGACGGCCGTTTGGGCTGTACCTGCATGTCCCGTTCTGCGTGACCCGCTGCGGGTATTGCGACTTCAACACCTATACACCGGCTGAGCTGGGCGGCGTCAACCCCGACGCGTGGCTGCTGGCGCTACGCACCGAACTGGAGCTGGCCGCGGCACGGCTGAACGCGCCGACAGTGAACACGGTGTTTGTCGGCGGTGGGACACCCTCGCTACTGGGCGGTCAGCGCCTGACGACGCTGCTGGACATGGTGCGCGACCATTTTGTGCTCGCGCCCGACGTCGAGATCACCACCGAGGCCAATCCCGAGTCCACCTGGCCGGAATTCTTCGACGCCATCCGCTCGGCCGGCTACACCCGGGTATCGCTGGGCATGCAGTCGGTAGCGCCCGGCGTGCTCGCCACCTTGGACCGGGTGCATTCGCCCGGCCGGGCCTCGGCGGCGGCGCGCGAGGCCTTTGCCGCGGGTTTCGAACACGTCAACCTCGATTTGATCTACGGAACCCCCGGGGAGACCGACGACGACCTGCTGCGCTCGGTAGACGCCGCTATCGAAGCCGGTGTCGACCACGTTTCGGCCTACGCCCTGGTCGTTGAGGACGGAACCGCGATGGCGCGGCGAGTGCGGCAAGGCGAGTTGCCCCCCGTCGATAACGACGTGCTGGCACATCGTTACGAACTGGCCGACGCGCGGCTGACCGCGGCCGGGTTGGCGTGGTACGAGGTGTCCAACTGGGCCCGGCCGGGCGGTGAATGCCGGCACAACCTCGGCTACTGGAATGGGGGTCAATGGTGGGGTGCGGGCCCCGGCGCACACGGGTACGTCGGCGCGACCCGCTGGTGGAATGTCAAGCACCCCAACACTTATGCGGAGATACTGGCGGGTTCTTCGCTGCCGGTGGCCGGCCTCGAGCAGCTCGAAGAGGACGCCTTGCACACCGAAGAGGTGATGCTACGGCTACGGCTGCGGCAAGGGTTGCCGCTGGCGCATCTCGATGCCGGCGAGCGTGAGCGCGCTCAGGCCGCGGTGGCCGACGGGCTGCTGATCACCGAGGGCGACAGCGTGGTGCTCACCGATCGGGGACGGCTGCTGGCCGACGCCGTGGTGCGCACGCTGCTCGGGTAGCTTCGGGCGGCTCAGCCCGTGGTGTGAAACCAGATCCCGACCATGCGGGCGATCTCGATGTAGAGCGGGATCCCGATCGTCACGTTGTAGGAGAAGGTCAAACCCAGCGATGCGGCCAGCGGCAGCGTCGGGCTTGCTTCGGGTATCGCCAGTCGCTGCACGGCCGGCACCGCGATGTAGGACGCCGCAGCGCACAACACCGCGAACAACACGTAGGTGCCCGGCTTGAAGTCGCTGTTGGTGAGGTAGGCGTAGCTGTGCGCCACGATGATGCCGATGGTGGCAAAAAGGTTTGGGGCCAGTAGGCCGAAGAAGATGAACCCGCGCCCGGCCGTCTTGAGGTCCTTCAACTTGCGCGACGCTGTCATGCCCATCTCGAGCAGGAACAGGGCCAGCACACCCTGGAACGCGGTAACGAAGAAGGTGTCGTCGTCGTGGACGACCTTCTCGCCTTGCAGCCCACTGATCAGGCCGATGATGATGCCGCCGAGCAGCAGAGCCAGCCCGGGGTTGAGGAAGACCTCCTGGAAGAGCTCCCGGGAGAACAGCGACGGCCGGCCGCTGCCCTTGGCGGGTTCGTCCTGGTCCGTGTGCTCCCGCTTTTCCAGCGAAAACTCCAGCTCCTGCTCGATTTCGCGGTCATGTGTGCTTTCCAGGCTCTCGCCGCGCGCGGGCCGTGCGGCGGTACCCGGTCCGACCGAGACCTTGGCCGGGGGCGTGTAGCCCGGTTCGTCGGGCATGTATCCGGCCTCGTCCATCCCGCGGTGCCGCAGCCGCGCCACCAGGTACAGGGCCACCAGGCAGCCGGGGATCTCCATGACGGCCAACATGACCGGCATGTAGGCGTTGAAGGCGATGCCCACGCTGGTGAGGACGGCCACGCAGGTGGCAAAGGTCCCCGCCGAGTCCGACCCGTAATAGCCGGCGACGGTAGCTCGGTCGACTCGCCGCATTCGGCTCATGCGGCTCAGCAGCAGGTAGGCCAGACCGCCGATCAGGAAATTCAGGACGAAGCCCACACCCATGAAGCCGACGATGCTGCCGATGCTGGACGGTTTGATCTTGGCGAGTTCCTCACCGCCGTGCCAGCCGATCGCCAGCAGCAGGTACATGGTGAGGCCCTGATAGATCACATACGGGAACTCGAACCGCACCTTCAGGATTGGAATCAAAAACCCGAAATAGAAAAACAACAAGAGCGGTTTGAACAGGTTATGGGTGAAGTTCTCCCAGAACTCGTGCAGCATTGACGCCTCCCATCGTGCCGCGATCCAGGAAGCATCCACCGCCAGCGGAGCAACCGGGAACACACCCCAGACAACGCTGAGAATTTAGCGAGGCGGCTGCCAAATCGCCACTTGGTACGCCTATTAAAGTAGCTGGATTTGGGCCGTTTTGGCCGACACGGCAGCGGCCGAAACAGCTATGTAACAGTCGGCGATGGCAATTGCGCTGGCAACGTGCCGTAAAAGTCAGCTGGCCGCCAGTTTAGTGTGAGTTATCTGGCAATCCACTGTGAGATGGGCGTTGCGGCGTTCAACGCGCCGAAGAAACCAGCGACGGCCTGACGCCGATGTCGCGCTTTCGGTACGTCACCGACCGCCAGGCGTATGGCGAGTAGTGGGTCGTCGTTTCCTCGAAGCCGTCGACTTTGCAGACCTTCAAAACGCCGGTGTCGTGGTTGATGGTGAGCTCATCGCATTCGCCGGTGACTTCTTCTCCGTCGGCAAGCCGGATTACGAACATGTGCTGGTCCTCCTTGATGCTTGCGGCAGGCGGTCTTGGGCGGGGGTGGATGAGCGCCGGCGGGGCATCTCTGCGACTGGCTAGCTGGCTAGACAGTGATGGCAAGAGAACTGCCCGCTCAGCAGCATCTCACGGTGTGTCGATCAGGTAAATGGTTGGCGATCTGTGGTTGTTGCGCAAGCCGGAGGTCGGCGAGGCGAGCGCGATGGGCCGGTGGCGGCGGGTGGGCTGGCGTGGCTCCGGGTTGAGGTGGGATGCGTTGGCGCCACCGGCCGGGGAGTCCGGCGCGCATGTGTCCCGCCATTGATTCCCGCTGAGTCTTGGCCGGTAGCCGCGTCTTGCGGGAGCGGGTAGCGCGAATTCACGTAGGTTAGGCTACATTTACCTACTGTGGTAGAGGTCAGTGTCGAAGCGAGTGCTGTCAGTACCGCTGAACCGTCGATCCCGATGCCGGCCGATATCGATCCGGCCGACCTTGCGGCCGAGTTGGCCGCCGTGCTGTGCGAGGCGGTGAGACCCGAAGGTACCCAATACCTGCTCTACGAGCGTGACGGCCAGTGGGTCCTGGCGTCGGGTGTGCAGGCGATGGTGGAGTTGGACAGCGACGAGGTCCGGGTCATCCGCGACGGTGTGACTCAGCGTCAGCAGTGGTCGGGGCGACCTGGGGAAGTGCTGGGCGAGGCCATCGACAGATTGTTGTTGGAGACCGATCAGGTCTTCGGCTGGGTGGCTTTCGAATTCGGGCTGTACCGCTACGGTCTGCAGGCGCGCCTGGCCCCGGGCACCCCGCTGGCTCGGGTCTTCTGGCCGCGCACCCGCATCGTGGTGACCCGCGATGACGTAAGCCTGTTCGGCGCGGAGCCGCACGAGCGCGAGGCGGTGCTGCGGCTGCTGCGCGACGGGCTGTCCACGGTGCCCCGATCTCGCACCATCGATCTGAGCGCCGATCCGTCGGGCTATCGCGACCGCGTGGCGGTAGCGGTTCGTGAGATCGCGTCCGGCGCGTACCACAAGGTGATCCTGTCCCGCTGCGTAGAGGTGCCGTTCCGGCTCGATTTTCCGTCGACGTATCGGCGGGGCCGTGAGCGCAACACACCCGTACGGTCATTCCTGCTGCGGCTTGGTGGAATTCGCGCCCTCGGCTTTAGCCCGGAACTCGTCACCGCGGTTTCGCCCAGCGGTGTGGTGGTCACCGAGCCGTTGGCCGGCACGCGCGCGCTGGGCCGGGGTGCCGCCCATGATCGGCTGGCCCGTGGCGACCTGGAGAGCAATGCCAAAGAGATTGTCGAGCATGCTATTTCGGTGCGCACGTCGTTGCACGAGATCACCGAGGTGGCCGAGCCCGGAACCGCAGCGGTGATCGATTTCATGTCGGTGCGCGAGCGCGGTAGCGTGCAGCACCTCGGTTCGACGATCAGCGCCCGCCTGGATGCGGCCAGCGATCGGATGAGTGCGTTGGAGGCGCTTTTTCCCGCCGTGACGGCATCGGGCATCCCCAAGGCCGACGGTGTCGACGCGATCTTGCGTCTCGACGAAGGTCCGCGCGGACTGTATTCGGGGGCGGTCGTCATGTTGTCGGCCGATGGTGGGCTCGATGCCGCCCTGACACTGCGCGCCGCCTACGAGCGTGACGGGCGCACCTGGTTGCGGGCGGGTGCCGGCATCATCGAGGCATCCCAGCCCGAGCGCGAATTCGAAGAGACCTGCGAGAAGCTCTCCACGTTGGCGCCGTATCTGGTTGAGCGTCAGTAGCCCTCGAGGCTTTCGCAACGCCGGCGGTAAGTGCCGCCGCGCGCTCACATGGCGGTAGGGCACGAGGACGCCCGCCGTACGCCGGGTGAGTGGACGCCGTTGACCAAACGGTGATCAATCGCACACCGTGCGCAAGGACTTTCGGCCCTAGCAGAGTAGGCATTTGGCCAGCCAGGCTTCCCTTTCAGCGGCAGCAACACATGTCGAGAAAGCGGGGTCGGTGCGCCGTGTATGCACTCAGGCCGTGGTCGGTGCGGGAGTTCCCTGATGTGACCGTGCTTTCCAGTGCGTCGGTGTCGGCTGCTCATGGTGAGCAGGTGGCGCGCGCGGTGGGCCAGATTCTGGTGCACCGCGAGATCGTCGGAGGGGCCCGGGTGCGTCTCAAGACGGGAGCTTGTGGCCGTGGCCCGATGGTGGTGCAGGTGAACCTGCGGGTGGGGGAACTTCCGGCTCGGGTGCTTGCCGTTACGCGCGGCATCGATGATCTGGCGCCGGCATTGCTCAGGCTGGACCGTCATGTCGTGCGGATGTATGACCAGTGGCGTCCCCGGCCCTGGCCCGATCTGACCCGTCGTCGGCTGTTCGTGCGGCCTGATGCGGCCATCGCGCGTCGCAAGCCGGTCTCGCTGCAGTGCTCGACGCCCCTGGCGGCGGTGGCCGTGATGGATGCGATGGACTACGACGCGCACGTGTTCACCGACGCAGAAACGGGCGAGGACGCGGTGGTCTACCGGGCCGGCCCGTCGGGGCTGCGGCTGGCTCGGCAGCGGCACGTGTATCCGCCGGGATGGGCTTGGTCGCCGAGCAATTCGGCGCCGCCGGTACCCCTGATCGTGAATTCTCGCCCGACGCTGGCCCTCACCGAGGAGGAGGCGCTGCGCCGCGCCCGCGAACACGTGCTTCAGCTGCTGTTTTTCACCGATTCGGCTACTGGCCGCGGCCAGTTGCTCTATCCCCGCTACGACGGCGATCTCGGATTGGTCGGCCCCGCCCGGCGCGCCTGACTTGAATGTAACCGCGGTTTACAGATATATTGCCTGTAACTGGACGGAACATATAGCTGGGAGACCAACGTGTCCAAGGAAATGACCAACCTGCAGCTACTCCACGAGCTTCAGCCCGTGGTGGAGAATCTGCTCAACCGGCACATCTCGATGTTCAAAGAATGGAATCCGCACGACTACGTTCCCTGGTCCGATGGCAAGAACTACTACGCCCTCGACGGCCAGGATTGGGAGCCTGGGCAGAGCCAGCTCACCGACGTCGCTCAAGTGGCGATGGTGCAGAATCTGTTGACCGAGGACAACTTACCGTCGTATCACCGCGAGATCGCGATGAACTTCAGCATGGACGGTCCATGGGGGCAGTGGGTCAACCGGTGGACCGCCGAGGAGAACCGACACAGCACCGCGCTGCGTGACTATCTGGTGGTGACACGTGCTGTCGACTCCGTAGAGCTGGAGAAGCTGCGCCTGGAGCAAATGACAAGAGGCTTCAGCCCGGGCCAGAACCAACAGGGTGATCTGTTTGCGGAAAGTGTGTTCGACTCGGTCATGTACGTGTCGTTTCAGGAGTTGGCCACCCGCGTCTCGCACCGCAACACCGGTAAAGCCAGCAACGACCCGATCGCCGAGCAGTTGATGGCTAGGGTGTCGCACGACGAGAACTTGCACATGATCTTCTATCGTGACGTCAGCGCGGCCGGGCTGGACATCGCACCGAACCAGGCGATGAAGTCTGTGCACCGGATATTGCGCAACTTCAAGATGCCCGGGTTCACCGTCCCGGAGTTCCGTCGCAAGGCCGTGATCATCGCCGTCGGCGGCATCTACGACCCGCGGATCCACCTCAACGAGGTGGTGATGCCGGTGCTGAAGAAGTGGCGGATTTTCGAGCGGGAGGACTTCACCGGGGAAGCCGCGTGGATGCGCGACGATCTCGGTGTGCTGATCAAGGAACTCGAACAAGCCGGCGACAAGTTCGACGAGTCCAAGCAGCGCTACCTCGAGCGCGAGGAGCGCAGGGCAGAGAAGATCACCGCCAGCCGGGTGCTCAAAACCGAAGGGACGCTTACCCTCAGCAGAATGTGATCACCGAGCTGGTTGGCCCGGCATCGGTGGCTCACGGTGCCTGCTGGCGCCGCAGGGCGGGTTGGGCCTCCGAGGATTGCTCGATGTAGTCCGAGAGGAGGCGGCTGACCAGTGATTCGATGGTTGATTCGATCGAGGAAGCCAGCGTCGCGGTGATCGATGCGACGGCCTGGGTTCGGAACCGGATCAGCATGGTGATCAGCTCGGCGATCTCGGCGTCACCGGGCAGCGGCTCGCCCGGCTTGATCCGATCCACAACATGCTCAGCGCCGGCTCGCACCAGCAGGTCGCTGATCTCGTCGACCTTGGGAAGGATCTGCTCGTGTAGGTCGATGAGTTTGTCCATGCTGATGCCATAGCCCCGTACCTCGTTGAACGCGTCAATGAGTTTGGGGCGGGTAATGATCGCTTGGGTGCCGTCGATGCGGATCAGTCGCAGCGCCACCAGCCGTTCGAATGCCAGTGGATCGTCGACGCGCCGCTGAGCCTGGGCAAGTGGCATGGTTTGCGGTTTCTCGGTGGTCCAGCTGCCGACGATGGCCGTCTCCAGGCCCAGGACGTCGCCGAGGTTTCTGCCTTCCTCCCAGGCGCTGAGCATCTCGCGAACATGTGCGATGTTGTACCCCCGGTCGAGCATGGACGTGATCAGCCGAAGCCGGGTCAAATGGGTGTCGTTGAACAACGCGATTCGGCCGACCCGCAGCGGCGGGGGCAGCAGGCCACGGTCTCGGTACACCCGGATGTTGCGGGTGGTGGTGCCGGCCAGTCTGGCCAGTTCGTCGATCCGGTATTCACCTGAGGTCGCGCCACCATTGGGGTGCCGGACGGCCGCATCGAAAAGTTGTGACACAGCGGCTTCGATGAACTCGCCAAGCTCCCGCGATTGGCGCCGGACACGTTTCGGCGCGCGCCGCACGTTGTGCAGCACGCTGGCTATGGTGCCGGGGTCGGGTCGCGCCGATCGGTCGTTGGTCATGTCACCGTTGCGGATCATGCCGTCGAGGTCACCATGCTGCCGGCGTCTTGGGCGACCGCATGGTAGTGGCCATGGCGGAAATCCCGCATTTGGCAAAGGTACTCGGTGGGAAACCCGGGAAACATCGACCCGTTGAACCCCTCTTTGGTGAGGTACCAACTACGGCAACCCGACATCCACGTCGTCTTGGCAAGCCGACGCTGGATTCGCTCGTTGTAGCGGCGCTGGACGTCTGCACGCACATCGAGATAGCGCAGGCGTTCGTCGAGGATCGTGGTGATGGCGCGCACCGCGTAGTCGAGTTGGCTTTCGATGTAGACCAGCAACGAATTGTGCCCGGGCCCGGAGTTCGGTCCGGTCATGAAGAACAGATTGGGATATCCGTGTGCGTTGATGCTCTTGTAAGCCTGTGCGCCGTGGGCCCATTCATCGGCCAGCGACCGGCCGCCGATGCCGGTGATCGGGAAGGGAGGTCCCGTCAGATGGACGTCGTAGCCGGTCGCGAACACGATGCAGTCCAGGTGATGCTCTAGACCATCGCTGGTCCGGATGCCAACCGGGCTCAGCGTCGCGATCGGCCAGTCGATGAGTTTGCAGTTCGGGCGTTGCAGCGCGGGATAGTAGTCGCTGGAAACCAGTATGCGCTTGCAGCCCGGGCGGAAGTCCGGCGTCAGTTGGCGGCGTAACCACCGGTCTTTGACCTGACCGCGAAGATGGGCCTGGCCCAGTAACGCCACCAGCGACGTCAGCGGAGTGTTCCACACCAACGCGCCCGCGGTGGCCTCGTGGCCCCAGAACAGGGCTTGTCGCGCGAGTTGTTGAGCAGCGGGGACTTTGGTGAACAAGGCCTGCACGGCGGGTGGCGTGGCGACGTCGAGCCGTGGCAAGACCCAACAGGGGGTGCGCTGGAAGACCTTGACGAAGCTGGCCTGATTCACCAGTTCCGGGACGATTTGCACGGCGCTGGCTCCGGTGCCGACAACGGCGACTCGCTTGCCGCTGAAGTCGTAGTCGTGGTCCCAGCGCGCGCTGTGGATCTTGTGACCTTCATAGCGATCCAGGCCCCGGATGTCGGGAAAGCTGACATCGGAGAGCGGACGGGAAGCCAGGATGACGGTTCGGGCCCGAAACCTTTCGCCCGCCTGCGTTGTCGCGGTCCAGATGCCGGTGTCTTGGTTGAATGTGAGGCCAGTGACTCGTTGGCCGAACCGGATGCGATCACCGATACCGAACCGGTTCACCATGGCCTCGATGTGCCGGTAGATCTCCGCGGCGGGGGAGTAGGTGCGTGACCACTTGGGGTTGCGGACGAACGAGAACGAGTACAGCAGTGAGGGTATGTCGCAGCTGGCGCCCGGATAGGTGGTGTCGCGCCAGGTTCCGCCGACCCGGTCGCCGCGCTCCAGAATCACCACCTCATCGGGGTTGCTCAAACCGGCCTCGGCGAGTCGGATTGCCGCACCCAGTCCGGTGAGGCCCGCTCCCACAATCAGCGTCGCGTAGGCGTGATCGGGCGCCATGGTCACGCCGCTGGCCGATAGGTGAGTTCTTTGAACCAGCTGGGTATCGGCTTCAACAAGGGCTTGGGGTAGTAGTCCGACAGCCACACCATGGAGTTGGCCAGTAGGTGATAGGGGTGGCTCGGGTTGACCACCATGGCGGCATGGCGCTTGAGGACGCGGTACGCCGGAACCCGTGGTGTTTTCGCGCTGCGCTCGCCGAGTTGCCTGAAGCGCTTGACCGCGTTGTACAACCGCTCCGGTTCCATGCCCATGCCGGCCATCTCATTGCGCACCCGGTTGAGCAGCGGTATGTACATGAGTGCGCCGATGATCAGTCCCGGCGAGGCGATATTGTCGACGAACTCGATCGCCAGCCGGCGCGCCGTGGCGTGCCCGATCATGTCGAGCACCTCGAAATCCACGGCGATGTGCCGGGATTCGTCGTTGTTGATCTTCTCGAACACCTGGTGGCACACCGGATCTTCGACGGTATCGAGGAGGAACTTCAACAGCGCCCCGTCGAGCGCCACTTCGAGCATCGGAATCACGGTGCCCAGCACGGACAGCGGCATGCCATCCGAGTAGGTGTCCAGCCAATCGATAGCCAACCGGATGTTGACGTTGGGTTTGGGAAGTTCGCCCTCGTCGAGCATGCCCCAGCGCTTCATCAGGGCTAGCTCGGCGTTGGCGTGGCGCTGTTCTTCGGCGTGAAAATACCGGTAGATTTCCGCGATTGTCGGGTCGGGGGCTTTCTTGGCCAGCGCGGCGAAGCCGCGCGCCCCGATGTTCTCGATCCAGCACAGGTCCGCCATGAATGCCTTGAGCTTGGACCGGAATTCGGGCCGAATGGTATCGGCGCCCGGTGCTTCTCAGTCGATGTCGGCGAGCGCCCACTGACGATCCTTGATCTTGGCGAGCATAGCTTCCATGTCGATCGTCACCAGAAGCTCCTTCCGTTGGTGAAACGGGCTCTTAGCGCATCGTCGCCCGCAGAATCAGACCGGCCGCCCTGGTGTATGTGCCGGGCGCCATCCGCTTGATGTTCCACCCGATCTTGGCGTCCAGCTGGGGCATGCAGTACAGATCGCCGCGGTCGTTGGCGTCCAGACAGATGCGTGCCACCTTGTCGGGCGAAAATCCGGTCCAGCGAATGAGTTTGGTGACGACCTCGCTGGACTGCTCGCTGATCCGACCGGACTCGACGATGTTGGTCTTGACGAAGGTCGGGCACAGCACGGTGACATTGATGCCGGTGCCGGATAGTTCGGCGGCCAGGGTTTCCGATAGTGAGAGCACCCCAGCCTTGCTGACGTTATAGGCGGCCATGCCCGGAGCCGCGCCGAATGCGGCGGCCGAGGCGACGTTGATGATGCCCCGCGGGCCGACCGCCCGTCCGGCCTCCCGCAGGATGGGGGTGAAAACATGGCAGCCATGGATCGGGCCCCAGTGATTGATGCCCAGGGTCCATAACCAATCATCAAGGGGGATTTCGCCGATACCCGCGCCGCCAGCACCGACGCCGGCGTTGTTGATCACCAATGTCGGCGGTCCATCGAACCAGGCTTGTGAGCGTTCGGCCAGCGCCGCCACGTCTTCGATGCGTGAGACGTCGCAGCCGATCGAGATGGCTCTGGCGCCCGCCTCGGTCAGCGCTGCGACCGTGTTCTGGGCGGCCACTTCGTCGATGTCGCTGCAAACTACCGCGCTACCGCGGCGACCGAGTTCGAGCGCGAATGCGGCGCCGATTCCGCTGCCTGCGCCGGTGACCACCGCCAGGGCATCGTGGCTGGTCTTTCGGGACTTGCCCAGCAGCTTGTCCAAGGGACCCAACATGTCAGACCGCCTCGGCAGTAGCGTTGTCCTGCAATGAGCCTGCGATGAACGCGGAGGCGTAGGCCATGGCTTTGGCGGCCTCCGGAGTCATCCGCGGCAGTGCCTGGAATACGTGCATCTGGTCGGGCCAGACCTGCAGTTCGCAGCGGCCAGCGGCAGTGCGAATGTCGGCGGCCAGCTGACGCGCATCCGCCTCCAGCATCTCGGCTGCGCCGGCCTGGATCAGCGTGCTGGGAAGTGGCGATCCGCCCGCGACGTCGAGGCTGAGGCGGTGATGGGTGGGATCGATCCCGGCGTGGTAGAGGCCGACCACGCGCGCGGCGGTGGCCGCGCGGACGGCGGGATCGGGCTTCGTCCGTTCCCGAGCGGCCGAGAGCCCGAAGGTCAGGTCGATCAGCGGTGAGAACAGCACCAGTGAGGCCGGCGGCCGGGCGGCGACGTCGGGCTGCAAAAGCAAATCAACCGATAGGTGACCGCCCGCCGAATCGGCCATCACGACCATGCGTTCCGGGGACAAGCCGCATGCGCCCGGCAGCCAGTCCCACCCGGCCCGCACGTCGTCGGCGGCGGTGGGGAAGCGGTGTCGTGGCGCCAATCGGTAGTCGACGCTGAACACCGGCAGTCCGGTGAGTGAGGACAGCCAAGCCGTTAGGCGCCGGTGCGTCCGGGGCGAACACATGGTGTAGCCGCTGCCGTGCACGAAATAGATTGCGCCGCTGCGATTCGGTGCGGGCCCGGTCGGCAGGTGCGGCCCGTGGACCCATTCGCCGCCGACCCGGCGCCCGTCTGGCAGAACAGAGTTCACCGGTTTCACGTGGGTGCCCGACAGTGATGGGCCGAGCGTGCCCATCAGCCGCGCGATGAGCTGGCGCGTCATCCAGATTCCCCAGGCGCGCTCCGGCGGTATTGCCGCGGTGATGGGCGGCATCATTATCGAGCTCACCGCTACCGCGGTGCGGGACCGCAATGACCCGCGGACCGGAACGATGTCCGTCATAAAATGCAGTCAATACCAAATGGTGACATTAGTCAATGTCACTTTTTGTCGGTCGGCTATGTCGGCTCGGCGGACCCGCATGGCGGGGTGGCGGACGTGATTGCCCTGCTCAGGTCGCCGTGGTTGTCAGGATCTGGCTCGCGATCGCCTTCTTGTCGATCTTTCCCACCGGTGTCGTCGGCAGCGACGGCATCGCGACCAGCCGATCGATGCGGATATGCGCGGCAACGCCACGCTGCTGGAGATAGTCATTGAGTCCCGACAAGGTCTGCGGCGTCTGCGGTGGCCCCGCGAAAACAATTGCAGCGCAGATTAGCTCGCCCATATCCGGGTCCGGCAGTGGCACCGCCGCGGCCGAGCAGATCGCCGGGTGGTTGAGCAACTGTTCTTCGAGGTCCTGGGCCGAGATGGTCTCACCGCAGCGGCAGATGACGTCTTTGACGCGCCCGGTGACCTGCAGGTAGCCGTCGTCGCGGAGTCGGACCAAGTCGCCGCTGCGATAGAAGCCGGCTGGATCGAAGCAGCGCTCGTTGTCTCGGTCGGCGCAGAAGTAGCCGTTGATGGTGTAGGGACCGCGCACGAGTAGCTCGCCCTCTGCGCCGGGAGCCACCGGCGCGCCCGCGCCGTCGACAATGCGCAATTCGTCAGCGGAGCACAGGGGCCGGCCCTGGGTGTGCTCGAGGAGGTCCGGCGGATCTTCGAGGCGGGTGAAGTTCAGCAGTCCTTCGGCCATCCCGAAGACCTGTTGCAGCCCCGGGGTCAATGCCTCTCGTGCCTGGCGAGCATCCTCGGGCTCCAATCTGGAGCCACCAACCTGCAATAGCCGCAAAGACTTCGGGGTTACCGGCTCCCAGTCACAGGCCTGGGTCCACAGTTTGGCCAGCGCGGGTACCAGCGCCGTGACGGTGACGCCGTGGCGCTCGATCAAGGTGAAGGCGGCCTCCGGGCTGGGGTCGGTGCTGAAAACGATGGTGGCGCCGACGGCCATCGAGCCGAGTATGCCCGGACATGCCAACGGGAAGTTGTGCGCCGCCGGCAGCGACACGAGGTACACGTCGTCAGCGGTCAGCCGGCACAACTGCGCACTCGCGGTGGCGTTGTAGACGTAGTCGTCGTGTGTTCGGGGGATCAGTTTCGGAGTGCCGGTGGTGCCACCCGAGACGAGTAACAAGGCGGGCGATGTGGTGTCGACATCGATGTCGGGTGTGGCGCCTTCGGACAGCGACGACCACGGCAGAAAGGGCCCGGACTCGCCGTCGATGATGACGTGGCGCAACTGGGGGTGAGCGGCGACCAACCGCTCGGCCATCGACCGGTAGTCGAAGCCGCCGGCGTGCTGCGCGACGATCAAACCCACCGCACCGCTGACCTCGGCGAAGTGGTGCAGTTCTGCCAGTCGGTGTCCGGGCAGGCACATCACCGGGATGGCTCCGGCGCGCAACAGGCCGAACAAGGCGACCGCGAACCGGCACGAATTGGGTAACTGCAGCAGCACCCGGTCGCCCGGTGCGATGCCCAGCGAAACGAAGCCCGCGGCGGCTCGATCGGCCAGTTTGTCCAGTTCGCAGAACGTATGGCTGGCGCCGGCGTCGACCACGCCCACTCGGTCAGGCCAGCGTGCGGCCGCTTGCCGCAACAGCGAGCCGATGCTGCGACCGGTCCAATAACCGGCGGAGCGGTAGCTGGCCATTCGCTCGGGTGGGTACGGAATGAACCCGGCCACCGGCCCCGGTCGAGGCGGCTGAGCGGATGTGACAGGCACTCGGCGACTCCCCTTGGGGCGTGCGTTTCCCACCCCTCGGACCATAGGGTAGCGTACTCGAAGTTAGGACAGCCTGGGCTAAGGATGGGAGGTGGCTGGTGGGCGGCGCCACCCTCGCCGGGATGCTGGCGAACCGGAAATGGCAGCGCTATTACCCAACGTGCTCCCGCGGCCATGTGCGATTGCTGGGCACCGCATGAGCGCCACGCTCGCGATTGTCGGGGCCGGCGCGAAGGCGGCGGCGGTGGCCGCGAAGGCGGCGGTGCTACGCGAGATGGGCGTCGAGGTTCCTGACCTGGTTGCCATCGAGTCCACCGGGGTAGCCGCGAACTGGCGAGCCGGCGGCGGCTGGACCGACGGCCGGCAGCGGCTGGGTACCAGCCCCGAAAAGGACGTCGGTTTCCCCTATCGGTCGGCGCTGTGGCCGGGCCGCAACGCCGAAATCGACGAGCGGATGATTCGGTTTAGCTGGCAGTCTTTTCTGGTCGACACCGACCAATTTGTCGGCTGGGTGGACCGGGGCAGGCCGTCGCCGGCCCACGACACGTGGGCGCAGTACTTGCGCTGGGTTGCCGACCGGGCTGGTCTGGAAGTCGTTGGTGGCGAGGTAGTTCAGCTGTCGGTCGACGAATCTCGCTGGGTGGTGCATACGGCCGACTCGAGTCTGACCGCAGACATGGTGATGTTCACCGGGCCTGGCCAGCCGGAAAGATCGATCCTTGCCCACGATCCGCGGGTGCTGTCGATTGCCCAGTTCTGGCACCGCGCGGCACAACATGAGCGGATTGTTGCCGAACGCGTCGCGGTCATCGGCGGTGGCGAGACCGCCGCATCAATCCTCAATGAGCTTTTTCATCATCGGGTTTCGGCGATCACGGCCTTCTCGCCGCAGGCGACCCTGTTCACCCGCGGTGAGGGCTTCTTCGAAAACTCTCTGTTTTCCGATCCCGCCGGGTGGCGCAATCTGGCCCTGTCGGAACGGCGCGACTGCATCGCTCGCACCGACCGTGGGGTGTTCTCGGCGCGCGTACAGGAATCCCTGCTCACCGACGAGCGAATCCGGCATATGCGCGGGCGGGTTGCTCGTGCGGTCAACCGCGACAACCGAATCTGGCTCACGCTGTCCACCGACTGCTGCGGTGAACCCCGCGAGACCTTGCATGACTTCGACCTCGTCATCGACGGTTCCGGCGCCGACCCGTTGTGGTTTCTATCGTTGCTGAGTCAGGATGCGGTGGACTTGCTGGAGCTGGGGCCGCAGGCGCCGCTGACCTGTCAGCGGCTCGAGGAATCCATCGGTGCCGATCTGGCTGTGTCCGGCGTTGCCCCGAAATTGTTCCTGCCGAATCTGGCCGGCCTCAACGAAGGTCCGGGATTTCCGAATCTGAGTTGTCTGGGTCTGCTGTCCGACCGCATCCTTAGTGCCGAACTCGGCCTAGCGCCCGCACCGGTTGGGACCAATCGGTCAAAGGGGAGAAGCGATGAGTACCAATCCGTTTGATGACGAAGACGCCATGTTTTATGTGCTGATCAATGACGAGGAACAGCACAGCCTGTGGCCGACATTCGCCGATGTGCCCGCCGGCTGGCGGGTAGCGTTCGGCGCGGAAACGCGCGCCGACTGCCTGTCCTACGTCGAGCAGCACTGGGCCGACATCCGGCCCAAGAGCCTGCGCGACGCGATGGCTGGCAACTAACCGTTCACCGCGCACCGAGCTGGGCAAGCACGTCGGCGATCGACGCCCCGCCGAGCAGATCCGAGACCTCTAGCTCGTGATCAAACTCGTCCTTGACGCGCCGACGTAGCTCCAGCGCCTGCAACGAATCCAGTCCGAGCGCGACCATGGGCACCGACGTGTCGATCCGCTCGGCGCGCTCCGCGCCAATCGCTGCGGCCAGCAGGTTGCTGAGTCGTCCCGGTAGGTCCGCCGGCTCGGCCGGCGCAGCGGTCTCGCTGACGGGCGAGAGCAGCTCTGATACCAGCGGGCCGTAGCCAAAGGTTTCCAGTACCGGGCGGGCGCGATCGAAGTCGAATGCCGCGACGATGGCATTGCGGCCGAGCCGCTGCATTCCCAACGCGATCGCCTCGGCGGGCGGCATCGGGATCACACCGATGGCGGCCAACTGCGCCATGCTCGAGGCATCGAGATCGAAATGCACGGTCCACTGGCCCCACTGCACGGAGACGCAGTCCAGCCCCTCGGCCCGCAGCCGGTGGGCCATCGCGTCCAGCATTCGGTTGGCCGCGGCGTACATGACCTGTCCGCGACCACCGATGGTGGCCCGTGCCGAAGAGCACAAAACGATGCGACAGCCATCAGTCCTGGGGAAAGCGTCCAGGACCTGCCCAATGCCGACAACCTTGGCGTAGAGCGCATTGTCGGCGTCATCGGTGGTGATGTCGGAGAACTCCACCGACGCATAAGCCACGGCGGCATGGATGATCAGATCCGCCGGTGTGGACCGGTGCTGCGCTGCCAACCGCGATACCGCAGCGGGGTTACCCACGTCGCATCGGGTGACAGCGATCTGGGCGGCTGTCGCCGAGCGGATCTGCGCCAGGCGCTCCGCCACCGCAGCAGACTCGCCTGATCTGCTCACCAGAGTGATTCTCCGTGCGCCGCGGTGGGCGAAGTGGTCGCAGAATTCGAGCCCGAGGTTGCCGGTCCCGCCGATGATGAGCACGTGTTCTGGACACGCGCCCGCACCGTGCACCACCGCGCCCTCGCCCGCCACGATCCGTTTGGCATAGAAAGCGCCGTCGCGATATGCCAGCTCCGGTTCGTTGGCTGTGTGCAGCGCCGCCACAATGGGATGCGCCCAGTCCTGTGCCGTCGCTCCGGCCGGCAGATCCAGGTGGCGGAATCCCACGCCCGGGTGTTCGGCGCCGATGCTGCGAAAGCCCGCGCTTGCCGCCGCGTGCACCGGATCTGGCGGCCCATCCGCGGCGGTCGCCGCCTCACCGCCCACCGTCACCAGCCAGCAGTCGGTGATCCCGGTGTCGACTCCGGGCCACCACGCCCGGTTCGAAAAGAATCCTCCGACCTCGGCGGCGGCGGCGCGGCCATCCAGTTTCGGTGTTTCCGGAAGCAGAATGACCAGTGTGTTGACATCCGCTCCGGTGCCGTCATTTTCGCCGTTGACCACATGAGCCGTGGCCCCGGCCTGGTGGGCCGCGGCAGTCATCGCGGTGGCGAACTGCGCGCACGCTCCGGTGGGGTCAACAATCCCGACGACCTGTGGCGGCGTAAGTGAGCGCTGCGAGAGCCGCACCCATTCTTCGACCAGCAGACGCGCCGGTGTGGTGTCCGCGGTCGCGTCGGGGACCGACGGTGATGCGGGAGCAACTGATACGGCCGGCGGCTGACGACGGGGCAGCACCTCGTCATAGGGCAGCCACAACCGGATCTCGTTCATCCGGGTGTTGGGAAAGTCGAGCAACGGTAAGGCCTGGGCGCCGTCCGGGTCGGCGCGCAGACAGTCCCATGGGTAGTTCAGGTCATGCACGGCCAGCTGGGCCAGATTGCGGGTGAATTCGCCCAGATCGGTGGCGGTGCGTTCGGAGGTTCCTACCACCATGGCGGGGCGGTTATCGGCTTCGTCGCGCAGGGCGGCCAGATTCTCGTGAATCGCCAACTGCAGCGTCGGATGCTCGGCCAGTTCGACGAACGTTTCGACGTCACGTTGCACGGCGGCGGCGATTGCCTTGTCGAACCGAACGATGTTGCGTAGGTTCCAAAACCAATAGTCGCCGACCGGGAGCTCCGACGTGATGGGCGCGCCGAGAGTGGCACCGAGGCAGTCGATGTCGGTGTCGACAAAACTTGGGTGCTGCAGTTGGTCTTGGATGGCTGCACGAAGTTTGTCGGCACCGTCGTGGATCAAGCTGGTGTGTGCGGGATAGCGGACCCGGATAACCCGGGCGAAGGTGCCGCCCTCGGTCAAGGTGTCCACGATGCCCTGAACCGTTTCCCGTTCACCCGAAATACCGACCATGCGTGGGGAATTGACCACGGAGAGCTGCGCCCAGCCGGAGCATCGGGCGAGTAGGTCCTCGCACGTTTCCCGGTCGGCGGCGACGATGGCCATGGCGTAGTCAGCAGCAGCGAACTCGTCGGCGGCGTGGGCGCGGATACCGATGACGCGCACGGCGTCCTCGAGGGTAATCGTGCCGGAAACGTAAGCCGCGGCGACTTCCCCTTGGCTGTGCCCGATGGTGACGTTGGGCGCAATGCCGAATGATCGCCACATCGCCGCCAGTGCGGCCATCTGGGTGAACAGCGCCGGCTGGACGATGCCGGCGCTACCATCATCCTGAAAATTCTTGTCGAGCAGATAGTTTCGCGGTGACCCGCAGGATTGTGCTTCGAACGCCTGGGCGCAGCGATCTACCTCGGCGCGAAACGCGGGCACCGATTCGTAAAAGAGCTGTCCCATCCCGGGGCGCTGGCCTCCCTGCCCGGGAAAGACATAGCCGATGCGACGGCGGATGGCCGCCGGGTCGGTACGAATCAGGGTGGGATTCTCGTATCGGTCGATCATCGCTTGCAGGGCGTCGATCAACTCCGCACGCGTCCTGACCATGGCCAGGGCCCGGTGCCGGCGAGCGGCCCGCGTCCGAAACAGCATGGCGGAGATCGGGCCGGGGGTGAGGTCGGGATGAGCTGCGACATGGTCACGCAGCGCTGTGGCCTCGCTGTCCAGTAGCTCGGGCGTGTCCGCCGAGAGCAGGACGGGAATGGTGCCGTCCGGCAGGCGGTAGGCGGCCGCGCTCACTGTCCGACTCCGGCAGCCGGCATCGAAATGATGGCATGGGCATTGGCGCCGCCCGCACCGAACGAAGACACGGCACCGTAGCGAACACCGTGTTTGGGCTCCCACTCATGTAGTTTCGTCGCCAGCCGCAGGCCGGTCAGATCCCAGTCCACCGTTTTGGTTGGGTTGTCCGCAAAAAGGGTTGGCGGAATCTGACCGTGTTGGCCGGCCAGCAGCAGCTTGATCAACGCCAGGATTCCGGATGCCGCCTGCGAGTGTCCGGCGTTGGACTTGATCGACCCGAGCAGGGCTTCCGACCCCGCAGCGCCGTAGGTCTTGAACAGCGCGATCAATTCGACTGGGTCGCCGGCAGGCGTTGCAGTGCCGTGTCCTTCGATCATTCCGACCTCGACGGGATCAATTCCCGCCACCTCCAGCGTCTTGCGAATAACCTGCTCTTGCGCTCGTACCCGGGGAACCAAGATTGGCTTGCCTTTACCGTTGTGGTTGGTGCGGATGGCCGCGATACGTCCGTAGATTCGCCGGCCCTCTCGCCGTGCTCGTGATTCCCGCTCGACGAGAACCATTCCCGCGCCTTCCCCCCACACGGTGCCGGTGGCGTTATCGGAATAGGCGCGGCAATGCCCGTCCTCGGAAAGGGCATTGAGCCTCGCGAATTCGTAAAACGCTCCGGGCGAACCCATCACGCACACGGCGCCGGCAAGCGCCCATTCGCACTCGTCCTCCCGCACCGCCGTGGCGGCCAGGTGCAGTGCGGACAATGACGAGGCGCACGCCGTGTCGACACTGATCGAAGGACCGATCAGGCCAAGACTGTGCGAAATTCGGGCGGCGCCCCCCAGTTGGCCCAGCGAGGCGATCCGATGACCGCTGTAGGCATCGGCTACCGATGCCCGTGGTCCGTACTCCATTGGCGACATGCCGACGAAACAGCCGCCCTCTGCCCCGGCAGTCGAGCCGGGGTTGATTCCGGAATTCTCCAGTGCCTTCCACGCGACTCGCATCGCAACCCGTTGCTGGGGATGCAACACGATGGCCTCGCGGGCGCTGATACCGAAGAAGCCAGGGTCGAATGTGGTTGCTCCATCCAGGAATCCGCCGGAATCGCAAACCTGCCCCCAACCTTCCAGGTCGGATACCGACAACAGATCATCGACGGGCCAGCCGCGGTCGCGGGGAAAGGGACTCAGTAGTTCCCTGGATTCGGCAAGCGCTGCCCACAAAGAAGCCGGGCTGTCGATTCCGCCGGGTGCCTCGACGGCCATTCCGGAGATGACGATCGGGTCGGCTGCTCCGGCGGATCCGTTGGTGCTCATGCTTGCTGCCCGCACTGTGCGCTCGAGGCCAGCAACGCCGCGACGGCGTCGATGTGTGACCGCAAGTAGAAGTGTCCCCCGTCGAACATGGTGACCTTGGCGGTATCGGTGTGCTTGCCCCACTCGTAGAGATCGCCCAGTGTGATGTAAGGGTCCTGGTCGCCGCCCATGGCGTGAATCGGCGTCGCCACCTTGATGTCCTCGGCGCACGAGTATGTGTCAAAAGCGTGGTAGTCGGCCTTGATCACGGGAAGTGCCAGCCTCATGAGTTCGCGGTTGCTGAACACGTCCGTATCGGTGCCCTCCAGCGCGCCCAGATGGTTGAGGATTTCTTCGTCGTCGCTGGGATGTGCCGGCTTGGCCGCCGCGTTGCAGGGGGCCACCGCGGCGGAGACGTTGAGGTGCCGCACATCGATACCGTTGGCTTCGGCCAGGCGGACGAACTCGAACGCGACCAGCGCCCCCATGCTGTGACCGAATGTGATGATCGGGAGTCCGCGATTGTGCTCCGATGCCGCGAACTCGCTGAACGCGCCGGCAGCAATCTCGGAAATGGCGGCGCACGAGGGTTCAGCGGCCCGATCTTGGCGCCCCGGGTACTGAAAGACAATGACGTTGAACGTCTCGCTGAGGACCTTCGAGAACTCGCGATATGCCGACGCGCCCGCCCCGGCATGCGGAAAGACGAGCAGCGGAAGGCTTTCGGGGGCATCCGGTTCGTGGAATTGCCTGACCCACCCTAGTTTGCGCGCCATGCAGCACTACCTCTCACTCGACCACTTCGCTCGTTGCGACAAGTTCTCGTTGTTGTGCGCACCGGTGCCAGCTCGCCGACCGCCGGTTTCGGTGCCGCCGCGGTTGGGCTCATCGTCGTTGCCGGTCACGGATCATCAGCGCGGCCCGCTTGTCCGGTAGATCAAGGTCGGCGGTGCGCTCGAACCCGGCACGTTCGAGCGCCCGGATCATTCGGGTGTTGTTGACGTCGGGCTCGGCGATGACACGGTCTGCGCTCGGATCCGCATCCAGCTGCCACGTCGAGACGATGCGCAGCAGATCCGCGGCGAGGCGCCGTCCCCGGCATTCGGCGGGACCTAGCAAACTGTGCAGGCCGGCATCGTGCTCGCGCGCGGCGTAGTGGCGGGCGAGCGGATCCAGATCGGCACGGTAGAGCTCCCAATAGCTGATCGGGGCGCCGTCTAGCAGGCCGAGATAAGGGACGGAATGCGCGCTACAGTGTTGGTCGAACAGATACGAGGCGATCTGGGGCCGTGGCCACGGCTTGCGCCAGAAGCGCGCCACTTCGGGATCGTTCATCCAGGAATGCATCAAATCGAGGTCGCCCTCGGGGTCCAGCCGCCGCAGCGAGAACTCGCCCGAGAAGGCCTCATGATCCAGCGCGGCGCGACATTGTTGCAGGTCAAGCGTGTTCACTAGGTACCTCCCGACCATCTGGCCCGGATGGCCCGCCATCACCGCCTGGGGCGCAGGATCGATCCGGTCTCTGTCTTGCCGTGATAGCCGCGACGGGCCGCAACAGCCATTCAACTTAGCGAAGGCTAACATAAGCCTGGTTTGGCGAAGGCTGTTCGGCGTGCAGGGGCTTGCCCCCGGACAGCGCGCGGGCGTTAGCGAGTTGGAGGGGTTGGTTTGATGCGCGTCGTGTCGCTTGATTTCAGACCTGGGAAGCCGGGGCCCGCAGGTTCTGATTGGTCCGGCGCAGCGACGGTGAGGAGTGAGGCTAACCATGGCAGATGATGTCAGGACTTTGCAGGATCGCCGCCGGGAACTGTTGCGCCGGCGGATCGCCGAGAGCGGATTGGCGGCGGAGCAGTCGAGCGACCAGCCAGGTATCTGCCCGGGAGAACGTTATCGTCTGTCGGACGGCCAGCGCCGCATGTGGTTCCTGCAGACGATGGACCCCGATGACGTCACGTTGAACATCTGCGTCGCGTACCGGCTGACTGGCCTGGTGGACGAGGATCGCTTGCATACCGCCGTCAACGATGTGGTTGCGCGCCATGCCATTTTGCGCACCACCTACGGGGTGGACACCGAAGGGGAGCCATACCAGGTATTTTCCGACGACGTTGAGGTCGGGTGGCGACGTGAGGATCTGACCCGGCTGCCCGAGGCCGGACATGAGCAGCAGATCGAGAGTCTGGCGGCCGACGAGTTCGGCCGTCCCTTCGACTTGACCAACGAGTTGCCGCTGCGGATCACCGTGATAGGTACCCGCGCGGACGAATTGGTGTTGCTTCTGGTCGTGCATCACATCTGTTGGGATGACGATTCCTGGGAGGTCTTCTTCGGCGAGCTCAGCGCCGCCTACAACGATCTGCCGATCAACGACCCGGCAGCACAGTTCCTCAGCGTTGAAGTGCTGCAACACTCTGCGGCTCCTAGCGTGGCCGACGTCGGCTACTGGGCGGAGACATTGCGTCCGCTGCCGGAACCGCCGGAGCTTCCCGGTGTGTCCGGTGCGAATCCCTGCAGGCGGGCGCAGCGTCGAGTTCGGCCGCTGCCCGCCGGCCTGTTCAGCAGGGTCGAGGACTTCGCCAGGAAGTGCTCCGCGTCACCGTTCATGGTGTTGCTCGCGGCATACGGCGTGCTGGTGCGCCGCTACACCGGAGCATCGGATTTTCTGGTCTCGGTCCCGGTCACCGAACGCAGTGGTGCCGCCGCGGGTGCCCTCGGATACTTCGGCAACACGTTGCTGCTGCGGATCACGACACGGTCGCAGGACACCTTCACCTCATTCGTCAACGAGGTACGGGAAACCTGTCTGGCCGGCTTCGCCCATCAATCGGTGGGCATCGACCGGGTGGTACGCGAAGCAAACCCGGAGCGAATGGGACGCGACGGGATGGACCTGCTGGTCCGACTCGGTTTCAACATGCGCAAGAGCGCCGGTGGCCTTGCGTTGGACGGCGTCGTGGTGCGCCAACTCGGCCTCGGTGCGGTAGCCGCGCATCTTCCGCTCTCGTTGACGATCGCGCTCGACCCCGATGATCTCTCGGTCGAGTTCGAGTATCAGCAACAGCTGAGCTCTGTGCTGGTCGACCAGATGCTGGCCCATTACCTACAGCTGGTGGACAAAGCGCTGGCCGAGCCCGAGCGGCCGCTGTCCAGCCTGGACATCCTCGGCGCTGGCGAACGCGATAGCGTGCTGGCCCAGTCGCACGGCGAGCTTGTTGAAATGCCTGCCACCACGATGGTCAAGCTGCTGGAAGCGACCGCGTCGGCAGCCGGGACGGCCACAGCGCTGGCATTGGTTTCCGACGAGGCCGAACTGACCTACAGCGAACTACACCGGCGCGCGAATCGTTTGGCGCGCTGGTTTATCGGCCAAGGCTTCGGGCCTGAGGACATCATCGGGCTGCGGATGGCTAACTCGATCGAGTTCATCGTCGCAATGCTGGCGGTGCTCAAGGCCGGTGCGGCCTACTTGCCGATCGATCCCGCCTACCCCGACGAACGCATCGACTACCTCATCACCGACGCTCGTCCGCAGACGGTCATCGGGCGGCCCGAACTCGACGTTGCCGAGCGGGCCGCGGCCGATAACTCGGATCTGCCACTCTCTGATGGCGACCGGCTAAGGCCCTTGCGCCCTGAGCATTTGGCCTATGTGATCTACACATCCGGCTCCACCGGCCGGCCCAAAGGGGTGGCGGTGTCGCATCACGCGATCGCCGAACATGTGCAGGGTTTCGTCGCCGAGTGGACCATGACGGCCGAAGACCGGTGGCTGCAGTTCTCGTCGGTCAGCTTCGATGCTTCGCTGGCGGATATCTTCGTCACGTTATTCCTTGGAGCACAGCTGATCGTGCCCAAGCCGGATGCCTTCGGCGACATCAGCTATGTCGCGGATCTGATCAGCCGCCGCGGCGTCACGGTGTTACACCTGGTGCCTTCCATGCTTAGCACCCTGCTACTGCTGCCCCAGGTCCAGCAGTGGCGGCAGTTGCGCCACGTTCCCGTCGGCGGAGAAGCGCTTCCCGGTGAGGTGGCGGACAGATTCGCCGGCTACTTCGCCGCGGAGTTGCGCAATCACTACGGGCCGACCGAGGCGGTGGTCTGTTCCACACACATGGTGGTCACGGGCTCGCATGGTGCCCGAGCGGTGCCGATTGGTGTGCCAAACCGCAACGTCTACGCATACGTGCTTGACGAGCAACTCCATCCGGTACCGGACCAGGTGATCGGTGAGCTGTATCTGGGCGGCAGTCAGTTGGCGCGTGGATATCTGGGACGGCCAACTCTGACCGCGCAACGCTTCATCGCCGACCCGTTCAATCCCGGCATGCGCCTGTACCGAACGGGCGATCTGGTTCGCCGCAACCATTGCGGTGAGCTGGAATTCGTCGGCCGCGCCGACGAGCAAGTCAAGATCCGCGGCTTCCGCATCGAACTTGGCGAGGTCGAATCCGTGATCAACACGCATCCAGCGGTACGGCACTGCCTCGTCGTCGCGGAAGAAACCGAGGCCGGACCCATGCTTGCCGCGTACCTGGTGCCGGCGGCGGCCCAGGTCGACCTCGAGGAGATCCGGGCACACACCGCAGCGGCAGTGCCGGAGTACATGGTGCCCGGCGCGTTCGCGGTGATCCCAGAGATCCCGATGACGGTGAGCGGCAAACTCGACAGGCGGGCATTGCCCGCGCCAACTCCGATCGCGACCCGACGCTACCGCGAGCCAGAGACGGCCACCGAGCGGTGGATATGCTCGATCTTCGCCCAGCTGTTCGGCAGGCAGCGGGTCGGCGCCGAAGACTCCTTCTTCGGGCTGGGCGGCCATTCGCTGCTGGCGGCTCGACTCGTTGCCCAGATCCGGGCCGAGTTCGGCGTGGACCTGACTGTGCGCACCATCTTCGACGCCCCGACCCCGGCCGGGCTGGCGGCCCGCCTGGTGGAACGGTTCCGCAACGATTTCGAACTCGACCTTGATAACTTGGCCGCCGACGACATGCCGTTGGATCCGAAACGGGCCCGCCCCGGATTCGTCAAATCGGCCAGGCCACAGCGGCTTCCACTGTCCCACTCCCAGCTCGCCGCCTGGTTTCAGTACCGGATCGAGGGCGCCCGCGAAGAGTTCAACATGCCTCTCGCGCTTCGCTTCGAAGGTCCACTGGACCCGGTCGCACTCGCCGCGGCACTCAACGATGTGGTGGCCCGCCATGAGGCGCTGCGCACCAACTTCGATGAGCACGAAGGCGTTCCGTATCAGATCGTGCACCCGAGCCGGACGGTGCAGCTAGCGGTCCGAGCGATCGACCAGGACGAGTTCGACGACGTATCGACTCAGCTACGTCGGCATGTGTTCAGCCCGGAGTCCGGGCCGTTGCTGCAAGCCAACCTGTTGGTGCTGGGGCCGGATACGCACGTGCTGTTGTTGATCGTGCACCACATCGTCAGCGATCACGCGTCGCTCGAGATTGTTCTCGACGACCTGATCGTTGCCTACCGGGCCCGACTGCAACACAACGCGCCGCAGTGGGAAATCCTGCCCATCCAGTTTGCGGACTACGCGGTGTGGCAACGAAACACGTTCGAGTCCAACTGGGGACAGACCGAACTCGACTACTGGCGCGATGCGTTGGCCGGACTGCCGGACGAGATTTCGGTGGCGACTGACCGCGCGCGTCCACGTGTGCTCGGCAAGCGCGGCGAGGTAGTGCAGTTCAGTGTCCCGGCGGCCCGTCGTTCTGCACTTACCCAACTCGCCGAGCGCAACGGCGCGACCGAGTTCATGCTCTATCAGGCCGCTCTGGCCGTCGTCCTGCACAAGCTCGGCGGCGGCACCGACATCGCGCTGGGCAGCCCGGTGGCCGCCCGGGTGGAACCGGCCACCGCGCAGCTGGTCGGTCTGTTCGCCAACGTCGTGGTGCTGCGCACCGACCTATCCGGTGATCCGACGCTGCGCTCCGTACTCGTCGGCAGTCGCGACACGGTGCTCGATGCGTTGGCACACCAGGAGCTTCCCATCGAGCGGTTGGTGGAGGCTCTCAACCCACCACGCGCGCTGTCGCGCAATCCGTTGTTCCAGAACATGCTCAACTTCCGGGGCGAGGACTGGGCGCTGGTCCCGCGCGATCTCACCGGAAGGGGCGAAACCACGGTTGTGCCACTTCCGGTGAACTTCGAAGTCGCCCTGCTCTTTCTGGCCATTGGGATGAGCGTGACACCGAGTGGAGAACTCGACGTGCAGGTCGTCGCCAACGCCGACCTCTACGAACCCGCGACGGTTGCGCTGATCGCCGATGCATTGGACGCCGCACTCGCTGCGTTCGCGACGACACCGGACCTCCCACTGTCGGCGGTGCAGCTGCTGCCCGGCGCTGACTTGGCAAAGCTGCTGGCCCCACCGCTGCCGGCCGGTCCCGCGGCGTCGCAGCCGGTCGCCGCTGGATCCGCGGAAACCGAGCGGCGGCTGACCGCCATGCTGGAGGAGTTGCTCGAGATCACCGGCATCGATCGCGACGAGAACTACTTCGCGTTGGGCGGCGACAGCATCATCGCCATCAAATGGTCGGCTCAAGCGGGTGCGCTGGGGCTGCCGTTTCCCCCGGCCATGGTGTTTGAGCACATGACCATCGCTGAGCTGGCCGCCGCCGTCGACGCGGCCAACGGCGAGCCCGTGGTCGAGGCGGATCCGCCACCGGCGCAGGAATATACGCCGATGAGCGCATCCGGCTTGGCTCCCGATGCATTGGCCAAGCTGAGCGCATCCTGGCTGCAGCAGGGAAGCGCATCGTGACCGCGGCTGCCCCACAGATCGAGGACGTCCTTGCCCTCAGCCCGCTGCAGGAGGGGCTGTTCGCGTTACACCAGCTGGCCGAGGACGGCGTCGACCTCTACAGCATGCAGTTCGTGGTCGATATCGACGGACCGGTTGACCTCGAATTGCTCCGTCGCAGCGCGCAAGCCATGCTGGACCGCCATCCCAATCTGCGCGCCGCCTTCTGGGATCGTGATGTGCCCAAGCCGGTGCAGATTGTGCCCGTCCATGCCACGCTGCCGTGGTCCGAGCGGGTGGCGACACCGGCGGAATTCGACTCCATCGCACGCTCGGAGCGACGCCGTCCGTTTGATCTCAGCCGTGGACCGGCACTGCGGGTGGTGGTGCTCAGCGTTCCTGGCGAGACCAAGCGCCGGGTGATCTTCACCGCTCACCACATCCTGGTGGACGGTTGGTCACTTGCGGTGTTCTTCACCGAACTACTCGCGGTGTACCGGGCGGGGGGAGCGGCCGACGCGCTTCCGGCCGCGCGCCCCTACCGCGACTACATCGTCTGGCTCGCCAAACAGGACAGGGCGGCCGCGCTCGCCGGCTGGATGGACTATCTGCGCGGGGTGTCCGAACCGCTCATGGTGGCCTACGAGGCCACGGCGGGGCAGAGCAAGCCGGGGAAAACGGAACTGTTGTTGCCGGCGGCCGACACTGCGCGCCTGCGACAGTGGGCGGGGCGCCATGGCCTCACGCTGAACACCGCGGTGCTTTTCGCCTGGGCAGTCGTGCTGAGCAGGCTGACCGACCGTCGTGATGTCGTGTTCGGCACCGTCGTCTCCGGCCGTCCTGACCAGCTGCCCGGGGTGGAGACCATGGTCGGGCTGTTCATCAACGCCGTACCGGTCGTCCACTACGTGAGCGGTACGGAAGCTGTGGTATCGCAATGCACTCAGGTGCAGCGCCAGTCATCGGCGATGCGCGACGTCAGTTACCTGAGCTTGTCGGAAATCCAACGCGAACATGGCCGCGGCCCCCTCTTCGACTCCCTGTTCGTGTTCGAGAATGCGCCGATCGACGACGCCATCCGCCCGGCCACCACACCCGACGGCGCCCAGTTCCTTCCCGTGGAGATGGAAAGCCTGACGCACTACCCGCTGACCGTGGTCTCGCACCTGCGCGAGGACGAGTTGCTGGTGCTGATCGAGGCCATAGCCGAGGCGCTGCCGTATCTTCCGGCTGCCGAAATTGGCGAGCGAATGCTGACCGTGCTGCGTCAACTTCCCGATATCGGCGACGGCACTCCCGACGACCTGGACATTCGGACCGCGGCCGAGTTGAAGGCACACGGCCTCCTTGCCGCGAGGTCGGCGCCCACCTTCGATACGACGGTGTGGGAAATGTTCGAGCGTCAGGTGCAAGCCACACCGGATGCCGCCGCCCTGACTGCCGCGGGCGGTGTGCGCCATACCTACGCCGAACTACACGCGCGGGCCTGCCGGCTGGCGGGGGAGCTAGCCGAGCACGGAGTCGGCCCGGAAACAGTTGTGGCGCTGGTGTTGCCGCGCTCGGAGCGATCCATCGTCGCCATTCTGGGGGTGCTGGCCGCCGGTGGGGCCTACCTACCCGTAGACGTCACCCTTCCCAGTGCGCGCGTCGAATCTATTGTGCGTCAGGCTAGCCCAGCGTTAGCCATCACCGAAGCCGACTATTCGCAGCTGGTCGGCACCGCCGTGCCGACCTTGGCGCTCGATGATCCCGCCGCGGTGGACAGTATTTCGCGGCGCAGCGCTGCCGCGCCCACCGTCGACCGTCGACCGGAACAGTCCGCCTATGTCATCTTCACCTCCGGATCAACCGGTGAACCCAAGGGTGTCGTCGGTACCAACGCCGCGGTGTTGAGCTATTTCGCTGACCACGCCGAGCGCGTATACCGGGCAGCCCGCGCCCGCCTGGGCCGGCCGTTGCGCATCGCCCACGCCTGGTCGCTGAGTTTTGACGCCTCGTGGCAGCCCATGGTCGGCCTGCTCGACGGGCATGAGATCCATCTGTTCGACGCCGAAGAGATGCGCGACGCGGATCGCCTGGTGGAAGGCATCGCGATCGGTCAGATCGACATGATCGACACCACCCCGTCAATGTTCTTCCAACTAAGTGCTGCCGGGTTGTTGGATCACAACCTCTCGGTTCTTGCCCTGGGCGGCGAGGCGATCAACACCGGGCTGTGGAATCAGCTTCGTGGGCTATCGCAGATGGCGGTCTACAACTGCTACGGGCCGACCGAGATGACGGTTGAGGCGGTGGTCGCCGCGGTCAAGGACTATCGGAAACCGACGATCGGTACTGCCAACGCGGGGACTTTCGGTTACGTCTTCGATTCGGCGCTGCGGATGGTGCCCGACGGCGTGGTGGGGGAGCTCTACCTGTCGGGGGCGCAGCTGGCCCGGGGCTATGTTGGCAGACCTGGGATGACGGCTGCTCGCTTCGTGGCCGACCCGCTGCGTCCGGGTCAGCGCATGTATCGGACCGGGGACTTGGTGCGCCGGTTGTCCCATGGTGGCTACGCCTATGTGGGCCGCGCCGACGCCCAGGTCAAGATCCGCGGCTATCGCGTCGAGGTCGGCGAGATCGAGGCGGCACTGCGCGGCCAGCCCGGCGTGCATGACGCGGCGGTTTCGGTGCTGCGTCAGCAGGACCGCACCAGCCTGGTCGGTTTCGTTGTTTGGCAAGACAATACGCACGATGACCTGATCAAGCTGCGCGCCGGTCTCACCGAGCGCCTACCGTCCTACATGGTTCCAGCGCGTATCGTGACGCTTCCGCGGCTACCGGTGAATGCCAACGGCAAGCTGGATGGTCACGCATTGGATCGACTGGCCGAAGACGCATTGACGAGTGTCTCCGGGGGCACAGCGGTATCGGCGTCGACTGACACCGAACGCGTGTTGTGCGAACTGTTCGAAGAGCAGCTCAACGCTATTCCGCACATCGATGACGATCTGTTCCTGTTCGGTATGGACAGCATCGTGGCAATCTCGTTGGTCCACAAGGCGAGACGGCAGGGACTCCGAGTGGACCCGCGGATGGTGTTGACCGCTAAGACGATTCGCCAACTCGGTGCCGCAATCGATGCCGCGGTGGACTCGCAGGACGCCCCGGCCGACGCCGACTGCGGTGCGGTGCGGCCGCTGCCGATGGTGTCCTGGCTCTACGAATACGGCAACTACCGCCGATTCACCCACACCGTGTTGCTGCGGCTACCCTCGGGCATCGACCGCTCGTCCATCGAACTGATGCTGCAGCTGCTGCTCGATGGACACGACACCTTGCGGTCAATTTTGACCGAAACCCCAGAGGGGCCGCGGCTGGTCACTCGCGAGCCCGCGGCGGTGCGTGCCGAAGACGTACTGACCCGTATCACGTTGCCCGAAGGCTCCGATGACGAACTGGCCTCGGCCGTCGCGCACGCCGCGCGGGTCGTGACCGACCAGATCGACCCATCCGCCGGTGCGATGGTGCGCGCCATCTGGTTCCGCGGCACCGAACATCGGGCTGACCCTGCGAATATGTTGCTGCTCACCGCTCATCACCTGGCCGTGGATGTGGTGTCCTGGCACATCATGCTGGGCGACCTCGCCGCGGCGTGGCGCTCGCTGCAGGCGGGCACGCCACCGAAGATATTGCCGGAGTTCACCTCCTACCGCCGGTGGTGCGAGCTGATGTGGCACCGGGCTTCGGCGCCGCAAGTACAGGATCAGCGCGACTACTGGGCGGCCCTGGTGCGCGAACCCGATCCGGCGTTGGGCCTGCGCTACCCGGACCCGACTCGCGATACCTGGTCCACGCTGCAACTCACGCGGGCAGCCATTCCGGTCGATGTCACGGAGAGGGTGCTGGGCGCGGTCAGACGCGACCAAGGCGTGCGCGAACTATTGCTGGCCGCAACTGCGATGGCGGTGGCAAGCTGGCGTCGGGTCCGTGCTCAGGACCCGGCGGCGGGGGTCCTGGTCGCGTTGGAGGGCCACGGGCGCGCTGATGCCGTACTCGATACCGACACCACCAACACCGTCGGCTGGTTCACCAACGCATTCCCGGTGCGCCTCGGCGCGGGCGCGGCGGCGGTGGATATCGAGCAGTCCGAGCGGGATCCGGTGGCCGCCCAGGACCTGGTCCATTCCGTCGTCAGCCACCTCGAAGCGATCCCGAACGACGGTTTGGACTATGGCTTGCTTCGGTACGTGGACGGCGTTGCCGAACTGGTGGACGCGGTCGATCCGCAGATCCAGTTCAGCTATCTGGGGCGCCTGGACCTCGGCGGCGTCGCCGATCAACCGTGGTCGCTGCTGACCGGGCCCTACCTCGACGCGCTTCCGATTGATCCGGAGCCGGATCTGCCCCTGCGTTTTGCGTTGAATCTAAGTGTGTTTGTCGGCGTGACCGCCGAGGGCACCCAACTGATCGGCAACTGGCGCTGGAGTGACGCGGTGTTCGAACGCTCCGACATCGACCACCTAACCGGCCTGTGGCAGCGCGGCATTGCCGCGCTCGCGGCCGGGTTGGACTAGGCGCCGAGTCAATAGACTGGTCGGAAAGGACTGGGATGGAGCCGCTCAGCACGGAGTGGATTAGCCGGGACGAGATCAGGGCCGCGATCGCGGCCCAACTGGATTGCCCCGCGGCAGATGTCGCCGACGACGACGATCTCATTCAGCTAGGCCTGAACTCGATCCGAATGATGTCGATGGCCGGACGCTGGCGCAAGCGCGGAGCCGACATCACCTTTGCGCAACTCGCCGCCACCGCGACGGTGCAGTCCTGGCACGAACTGCTCAACGCCGACCAGCTCGGATGTGCGGTAACTGCACCGGCCGACCGCCCCGAGTTGTTGTTGGAACCGGAGGCGCCACAAGCCCCGTTCCCGTTGGCAACGATGCAGCACGCCTACTGGATCGGTCGCTCTGACGAACAAGAGCTCGGCGGCGTTGCCGCCCATCTCTACGTTGAATTCGACGGAACCGGAATCGATCCCGAGCGGCTGGAACGTGCCGTGTCCGACCTGGTTGCGGTGCATCCGATGCTGCGTACCCGATTTCTCGCCGACGGGACGCAGCAGACGATGCCCAGCCCGGGTAGGCCGGTGTTCGCCCTGGTCGACCTTCGGGGGCAGAGTGCGGACGAGGTTGAGTCCGCACTACTGCAGATGCGTGAGCGTAACGGGCACCAGCGCCTGGCAATTGAAGACGGTCAGGTCATCGACTTCACGCTCACGCTGTGGGATGGCGACCGCAGTCGCCTTCATCTGGACGTCGACATGCTGGCCGGTGACGCGATGAGCTATCGGGTGTTGGTGTCGGACCTGGCGCAGCTGTACCGGGGCGCGACGCTGCAGTCTCCCGGCTTCAGCTACCGGCGTTATCGCACCGAATACGAACCGGACAGGGCGGCGCGCGAGCGGGACAGGCAATGGTGGAAGCGGCGGTTGCCGGAGATGGCCGGCGCGCCGCAACTGCCGACCGTGGCCGTGCGAGAACCCGGGGCGCCGCATCGGACCGAGCGCTACGAGCACTGGCTGGCGCCGGAAGCCAAGCAGCAGCTGATGGCCGGGGCGCATGCGCGCGGGGTCACGCCGGCCATGGCGTTGGCCGCGGTCTTCGCCGACACCATCGGCGGTTGGTCGGAGCAAGGTAAGTTCCTGCTGAATGTGCCTTTGTTTCAACGCGAATCGGTGCACCCGGACATCGATCGAGTGGTTGGCGACTTCACCTCGTCGATCATGCTCGAGGTCGACGTCACCGAAGACGTTTCGGTTGCCCAACGAGCTCGAGACATTCAACGCAGGATGTACGAAAGCGGTTCGCACGCTGCCTATTCCGGTCTGGAAGTGCTGCGCGATCTAGGGAGGTACCGCGGCGAACCGGTGCTGGCGCCGGTGGTGTTTACCAGCGCTCTCGATCTCGGTGAGTTGTTTGCCGATGAAGTGATCGAGACCTTCGGAGACCCGGTCTGGATCATTTCGCAGGGGCCCCAAGTCCTGCTGGATGCTCAGGTCACCGAGTTACGTGGCGGGTTGCTGGTCAACTGGGATGCCCGCGAGTCAGCATTCCCGCCGGGACTGATCGACACGATGTTCAACCGGTTTACCGATGCGGTCAAGCGGTTGGCCGACGGCGACGCTGGCTGGGACGCCTCCGCCCCGGTGCAGTTGCCCGCCGCGCAGGCCGCGACCCGTGCAGCGACCAATGCAACCGATGGACCAGCCAGCGAAAAATGCTTGCATCAAGGATTTTTCGAGCACGCCGCGGTCAATCCGGACGCGCCGGCGGTGGTATGGGATGTGGGCGATGACGGGGGTGTCTGGAGCTACCGAGAATTGCGCAGGCAGTCGCTTGCCGTCGCCGCAGCGCTGCACGAGTGCGGGGTGCGACCCGGCGACGCGGTCGCCGTCCAACTGCCCAAGGGGCGTGCTCAGATCCCGGCTGTGCTCGGAGTTCTTGCCGCCGGGGGTACATATGTTCCGATCGGCTTCGACCAGCCGGAGGCGCGGCGCGCCAAGATTCTTCAGACCGCCGACGTTGTCGCGGCGCTGACCGTCGAGGGCGCGAGGATGGGCGACGCAATCCCGTGCGTATCCATCGATACGGCACGCGATCATCCGAAGCCATTGCCGGAGCCGGTGTTTCCCGATATCGGCGAGATCGCCTACGTGATTTTCACTTCCGGCTCCACGGGCCTGCCCAAGGGAGTCGACGTACCGCACAGCGCGGCGATGAACACGATTGACGCTGTCAACGAGTGGTTCGGCGTTGGCAGCGCCGATCGCGTGTTGGCGCTGTCCGCGCTCGAGTTCGATGCGTCGGTGTATGACATCTTCGGCATGTTCGCGGTCGGCGGCTCCCTGGTCGCAGTTGACGCAGAGCAAAAGTCGGCGCCGACCACCTGGGTGGAATTGCTGGTGCACCGGCGCGTGTCAATCCTCAACTGTGTGCCGAGCATGCTCGACATGATCTTGGATCTCGGTGGTGATCGGCTGGGCAACTCCTTGCGGGCCGTCACGCTCGGTGGCGACTGGGTGGGCGCTGACTTGGCCCGCAGGCTAGCCAGGCAGGTTCCGGGATGCCGGTTCTCCGGTCTGGGCGGTGCGACAGAGACCGCCATCCACAACACCATCTGTGAGGTGGTGGGCGAACCACCAGCGCACTGGGCGACCGTGCCGTTCGGGCGTCCGCTGCGCAACGTACGTTGTCGCATTGTGTCGCCGTCGGGCCGCGATTGCCTGGACTGGGTAGCCGGCGAATTGTGGGTCGGCGGCGCGAATGTCGCTGCGCGATACCGCAATGATCCGCAGCGCACCGCGGAGCGTTTCGTGGAGCACCAGGGGATCCGCTGGTACAAGACCGGTGACATGGCCAGGTATTGGCCCGATGGCACCATCGAGTTCCTGGGGCGTGCCGACCATCAGGTGCAGATTCGTGGATACCGGGTCGAGCTCGGCGAGGTGGAGAACGCGCTACGTGCCGTTTCCGGAGTGCGTCACGCCGTTGCGGCCGTAGTCGGTGCGAGCGCACCCAAGTTGGTTGCCGCCGTCGCGGCGGATCCCAATACGGTCGACGATATCACCGCCGTATTGGCGGATCTGTTGCCGAGCTACATGGTGCCCACCCGCACGGTATTTTTCGAAAGATTCCCGCTGACCGCGAACGGCAAGCTGGACCGCCGAGCGGTGACCGCATTGCTGGAACCCGAAGCCTGCACAACCGAAGACCGGGCTCCACGCAACGACGTGGAGGCCGCGCTTGCCGAGATCGTGGCCGAGGTGCTCGATCAGGCCTCGATTGGCGTGCGCGACGATTTCTTTGCTCAAGGCGGTGATTCGGTGCTTGCCACCGCCGTGATCGCGCGGATCCGCGACTGGCTGGACATCGATCACGTCGTGGTCGCGGACCTATTCGCGGCCAGAACGGTGGGTGCCCTAGCGCAGCGCCTACAAGACCGGGAGGCGGCACGCGCTACGCCGGAACGGCTATCGGTGATTGCCCGCCACTATCTTGACGTCGCGGCTTTGACCGATGAAGAGGTGCTCGCCGAAGGCTAGTACTTCATCGACACAGGCCGCGTGTCGATGAAACCTTTTGCGATTCACCATGAAGACGCCTCAACATGGACCGGCGATGGTCGGCATTAACGATTTCGGCGGTCATACCGATATCCTGGCGACCCGACCTCTCGTCCGGGTGGGCGACTCTCATAGCCGGCATGGCCTGACCCCGTGAACTGGTCCGCGGCGAACGAGAGTCATTCATCGGTGGGTACAGGCGGCAGCATAGCGGGCAGGCGGTAGGTAGCCCAGCGATGAATGCCGCCGATGATGGTTGTACTCGTGCTTCCAGTCGCCGATGACGACACGGGCCTGGGCCAGTGACCAGAAGCTATTGATGTTGAGGCACTCGTCGCGGATGCGGGAGTTGAACGACTCGACATAGCCGTTGCGCCATGGCTCGCCGGGCGGGATGAAGTGGAGTCCGACCTGGCCCTCGGCCCAGTCTGCCATTGCGCTGCAAGCCATTCGGGTCCGTTGTCACACCGCAGCACCGCGGGTAAGGCCCCGCGCCCGGCGGCTATGCGGCCCAACTCCTCGGTGAGGTGATCACCGGTGATGCTGCGCTCGACCATACCGCCGAGGCATTGGCGGGTGTGCTCGTCGATGATCGACACGATCTTGATCGGCCGCCCATCGGTGGTCACGTCGAACTGGAAGTCCACCGCCCACACCCGATCGGGTGCATCGGCGACTACCTCTGGCGGGGCGGTGGAGGTGCCGTGCCGTTTGCACTTGCGACGCTGCGGGACCCGCAGTCCTTCCTCACGCCAAAGCCGTTGCACCTTCTTATGGTTCACTTCCCAGCCTTCGCCGCGGGCATCGTGGTAGGCCGGTCGGAACCCGCGACGAGGATGCTTGTTGGCGTAGTCGCGTAGCCACTCCCTCAGAGCGGCGTCCGGATCGGCCGGCGTGCCCGCAACCGGTTCGTGGCGTTGGGTGGCGCGGTGCTGTCCGGTGACGCGGCAGGCAAACCGCTCGCTGACCCCCAGCACGCGCTGGAGATGACGAACGGCCGCCCGCCGGCGCTCCGGGCCTAAAAGTTTCCCGGGCGATCTCCCACAGCGCGTCCTTCTCCAACTCGGCATCGGCCAACAACCTTTTGAGTGCGGCGTTCTCGCGTTCGAGGTCCTTGAGCCGTTTAGCGTCCTCGGCCTTCAGGCCGCCGAACTGGTTGCGCCACCGGTGGTAGGTAGCCTCAGAGACCCCCAGCTCGCGGCAGACCGCCGCGGTGTCCTTGCACTCGGCCAACAGCCCGTCCGCGGTCATCAGCTTGCGCACAATCTGCTCCGGACTGTGCCGTTTCCTCGTCGCCATGATCTTGTCGAGCCTTCCTGCCCACAACGTGGGCCACAAGACTCTCACAAGCCGTGGATCAACCGATCGGGGTCAGGCCAAGCACACAGGTGTGCCACACCCTAGCCCTGGTATTCGCGGTTAGCTTGGAAGCGGCGGACCCGGGGAAATACAGACGAGACCACAGTCGCGACATGCGCAGAACAGATGAGTCAAGGGGGAGAGCATGACCCTGAAATCGATCACCATGGGTATGGCAGCGGCGGGCGCGATCGGAGCCGCGGTCACGGGGGTGACCGTCGTCACCTCTGCCGCCGGGGCCTCCTACCAGGTGCAGCCAGTCGTCTTCGGTGCGCCACTGCCGCAGGACCCGGCACCGGCGCCGGCCACCGACGTCCCGACGGCCGCCGAGCTGACCGGCTTGCTCAACAGCCTCGTTGACCCCAACGTTTCGTTCACCAGCAAGAGCGGTCTGGTCGAGGGCGGCATTGGCGGGACCGAGGCGCGCCTTGCCGACCACGAGTTGAAGAAGGCGGCGAAGAACGGGGACCTGCCGTTGTCGTTCACCGTGGCCAACATTGCACCGGCTGCCGCCGGCGCCGCGACCGCCGACGTGTCCGTCAGTGGACCCAAGTTCACCGCGCCGATCACCCAGAATGTGACGTTCGTCAACCAAGGCAGCTGGGTGCTGTCCCGCAGCTCGGCGATGCAGCTGCTGCAGGCCGCGGGCCACTGATCTGCCGCACGGGCGGATAGCGCAGGCGCAGCACCGGCTATCCGCCCGGCCCGCTCAGACCGCTGATATCGAGTGTGGCGATCCGCTGCGGATCGGCCAGCACGTCGATCGCTGCGATGCGTCCGTTGCGCACCAGAAATCCCATCACCGCCGATGCCTGCTCGGAGATCGAGATGACGGCGCCGGCGGCCCCGTTGACCAGGGCGTTGAGCACCGTGCGCTCCGGGCCCGCGTAGCTGCGGGCCAGCTTGGCCACGGTGGCTGCGCCCTGGGCTCGAAATCGCGGGGTGTTGGGTCCGAAGTCGCCGCGCAACACCACGTCCGGATGTAGCACCGAAACCAGGCGCTCGAAGTTGCCGCTGCGCCCGGCCGCAAAGAACGCGTCGACGACTTCACGCTGTGCGCAGAGGTCGCGGTCGGGAAACGGTTCCGCGCGCTCGATCCGGCGCGGTGCCCGGCTGGCCAGTTTGCGCGTCGCCTCGGGTGTGCGCTCGAGGATGGGTGCGATCTGGTCAAACGGGACCGCGAAGACGTCATGAAGCACGAAAGCCAACCGCTCGGCCGGGGCCAGCGTGTCCAGCACGACAAAAAGCGCCAGGCCCACCGCATCGGCCAGCATCGCGTGGTGTTCGGGGTCGAACGCTGCGACGCCATCCACGATCGGATCCGGCAGCTGACCGACCAGCTCTTCTCGGCCCCGGCCGCGACGATCCCGCACTAGGTTCAGGCATAGTCGCGCCACCACGGTGGTCAGCCATACATCGAGATCGACTAGGTCCTGTCTGCTAATTGCGGACGCGGTGGTAGGTGATGATGGCGGCCAGGGTGACACCGCCGAGGTAGGTCAGGGCGTATTTGTCGTAGCGGGTGGCGACCGCGCGCCAGTGTTTGAGCCGGTTGAAGCTTCGCTCGACGGTGTTGCGGTGCTTGTAGATTCGGCCTGAGAACCCCGGAGGCCGTCCTCTGTTGCGGCCTTTGGCTTTGCGGCGGGTGATCTGGTCGCTGCGCTCGGGGATGGTATGGGCGATCTTGAGCCGGCGCAGCTGTGCCCGCGTCGAGTCATGGGAGTACGCCTTGTCCGCCAGCAGGTGAAACGGGGCGTATGAGTTGCTGCGCCGGGCGGCCAGCAATGGCCAAAGCATCGGATTATCACCGGCTTGACCGGCCGACAGTGCCAGGGTGACCGGACTGCACAGCTGGTCGGTCAAGGCGTGGATCTTGGTAGTCAGCCCGCCGCGGGAATGCCCAATGGCGTGGTCATCGGGCTCATCGAGATATTTCTTGTAATTCGACAGATCCCCCTGTGCGGCGCCCGGGGCGCTCCCGGCTGCGTGTTGGTGGGCGTGCACACTGGTCGAATCGACCGACAACAGTGCGCCCAGGTCGGCGTCCTCGGCGTCGAGGTCAGAGGCGATCGCCGCGAAGATCCGCGCGTAGATGCCATCGACCGACCAGCGTAGATGCCTCTCGGCCACCGATTGCCAGGGACCGAAGTGCTCGGGCAGGTCACGCCACGGAGATCCCGTACGGTAACGCCAGATAATGCCCTCCAGAGTACGTCGATGATCGTTCCACGGCCGGCCACGCCGCCGCCCCGCAGGCAACACCGCCACGATCAGCGACCACAAATCATCAGAAATCGCATGCGTCCGCATCACCCAAACAGCATCAGCCAAAACACCATTCACATTAAGCAGACACGCCCTAGCTCCTGGGCGCGGTCGGTGGTGGCGTTGAGCCGCAGCCAGGCCTCTTGAACGACGTCCTCGGCGTCGGCAAGTGAGCCCAGCATCCGGTAGGCCAGCGCACCCAGCCGCGGCCTGGCCGCTTGGAAGCGGGCGAGCAATGCCGGATCGGTCATGGTGGCCAGGCCCCCTCGGGCAGCGCGCAGACCCGGTCGGACGAGAAGCCCGAGGACCCGATGCCGAGGGCGATGTTGAACCGGGCGCGCAGGTTGCCCAGCGTGATGATGTGGGTAAGCCCGACCAGCGCAGCCGCGTCGAAGTGGGCGCGCAGAGCCGCGAACAGCTCGTCGCTCACGGCGACGGGCGTGCGACTTATCGCGGCGGCGTAGTCCAGGATCAACCGGTCGACCTCGGAGAAGCACGAAGCATCGCGGTAGTTGGCCAACGCCAGGAGCTCCTGGTCGCTGATTCCCAACTCCCGGGCAATCTGTGAACCCAGGTCGATGCAATATTGGCAGCCGACCGTGGTCGCGGCTTTCAATTCGGCCAAGGCCCGGTGCCGCGCAGTGAGCACATCCAGTTTCGATTCGGCTTGTTCCAGCCTGCCGTAGGCGTTGAGCAATCTGGGGATGTGGGCATACATCCGCAGCGGTTCGAGCATGTCGGCCGTCGCGAGCCCGGCCATTCTTGCCAGCTTGCGCTTGGTGAAGAAGAACGCGATCTTGGCGGCTATGCCGGCGTCGTGGTCGCTGACCCCCACAAGGCGGGACATGGCGGCTCCTAACGGGTCGGTGGTCGTTATTGGGTATGACCCCCGGGGGGCACGAAAATGTGACTAAACCGACCTGAGCCCCGCTGCCGGCGTGGCTACCTCAGACCGCCCGGCGGTATGTCCATGTCGAACATCCGCGCGTGGAGCACGGTGCGGTTACGCAGCGCCGCGCGTACCGCTCGGTGTAAGCCGTCCTCGAGGTAGATGACGCCCCGCCACCGCACCGCATGAGGGAATAAGTCGCCATAGAACGTCGAGTCCTCGGACAGCAAGCGATCCAACGCGAGCACGGTGGTGGATGTGACCAATTCGTCGAGCCGTATCTGCTGTGGCGGAATCTGGGACCAATCCCGATACGACAGTCCATGTTCGGGATATGGCTTGCCTTCCCGCACGCCCTTGAAAATCATGGGCGGATCGTCCCTGACGCGTTGTTTATGCCGGACAGGATCATGCGCAATAGGCTAGTCGCAACAAGTCCGATGGAATTGAAGTCTCCATGGACTGGTTGCGAAACTCCGATCTGGCCTGCGCCGCACCGGAGGTTCGCAACGACGCACAGATCTGCACTGCACGGCGCGGTAGGCCGTCGGCCGCCCGGCGATTGTGCGGGTCGGCGGTCAGCCACTGGTGAGACCGTAAAATGAACGCGGCCGGCCAGCTGCAAGGAGGTGAGAAGTCGATGGGAACTGCTGACGAGCGCCGCTTCGAGGTGCTGCGGGCCATCGTCGCCGACTTCGTTGCCAACCACGAGCCGATCGGTTCGAAATCGCTGGTCGAGCGGCACAACCTCGGTGTCTCGAGCGCCACCATACGCAACGACATGGCAGTGCTGGAGGCGGAGGGCTACATCGCCCAGCCACACACCAGCTCGGGCCGGGTGCCCACCGAGAAGGGCTACCGCGAGTTCGTAGACCGCCTCGACGATGTCAAGCCCCTGTCGATGGTCGAACGGCGGGCCATCCAGGGCTTTCTGGAATCCGGGGTCGACCTCGATGATGTGCTGCGCCGTGCGGTACGGCTGCTGGCGCAGCTGACCCGCCAGGTTGCCGTCGTGCAGTACCCGACCCTGTCGACCTCAAAGGTTCGCCATCTGGAAGTGATCGCGCTGACCCCGGCCCGGCTGCTGATGGTGGTCATCACCGACTCCGGGCGGGTGGATCAGCGCATCGTCGAGCTCGGCGACGTCATCGATGACCACCAACTATCGCAACTGCGCGAGCTGCTGGGGCAGGCGTTGGAGGGCAAGAAACTGGCGGCGGCATCGGTTGCGGTCGCCGACCTCGCCGGGCAACTCAGCGGCGCCGGCGGCTTGGGCGACGCGGTGGGCCGATCGGCGACGGTCTTGCTGGAGTCGCTGGTGGAACACACCGAGGAGCGGTTGCTGATGGGCGGCACCGCGAACCTGACCCGCAACGCCGCGGACTTCGGGGGGTCGCTGCGCTCCATCCTCGAGGCCCTCGAAGAGCAGGTTGTGGTGCTGCGGCTACTGGCGGCACAGCAGGAAGCCGGCAAGGTGATGGTGCGAATCGGCCATGAAACCGAGGCCGAGCAGATCGTCGGCACCTCTATGGTGTCCACCGCCTATGGCAGCAATCACACGGTCTACGGCGGGATGGGTGTGCTGGGGCCCACCCGCATGGACTATCCGGGAACTATCGCCAGTGTTGCCGCGGTTGCCCTGTATATCGGCGAAGTGCTGGGTGCTCGATGACCGCGCACTCGCTACAGAATTTGTGGACAGCCGCGTAGCAGCGGCATAAGACCTCGCATAGGAAAGAGTCAACCGTGGCACGCGACTACTACGGCCTGCTTGGCGTGAGCAAGGGCGCTAGTGATGCAGAAATCAAACGCGCCTATCGCAAGTTGGCGCGCGAACTGCATCCCGATGTCAATCCCGATGAGGCGGCGCAGGCCAAGTTCAAGGAGATCAGCGTCGCCTACGAGGTGCTCAGCGATCCGGAGAAACGCCGGATCGTCGATCTGGGCGGTGACCCGCTGGAAGGTGCCGGCGCGGCGGCCAACGGCTTTTCCGGCTTCGGCGGGCTGGGCGATGTTTTCGAGGCGTTCTTCGGTGGTGGCTCGGCATCGCGAGGTCCGATTGGTCGGGTTCGTCCGGGCTCGGATTCGCTGCTGCGGATGCGGCTGCATCTCGAGGAGTGCGCGACCGGTGTCACCAAGCAGGTGACCGTCGATACCGCGGTGCTCTGTGATCGCTGCCAGGGCAAGGGCACCAACGGCGACTCCGCGCCGATTCCGTGTGACACCTGCGGTGGCCGCGGGGAAGTGCAGACCGTCCAGCGCTCGTTGCTCGGCCAAATGCTGACGTCGCGGCCGTGTCCGACTTGTCGCGGCGTCGGGGTGGTCATTCCCGACCCGTGCCACCAGTGCATGGGTGACGGCCGGGTGCGGGCCCGCCGCGAGATCAGCGTCAAGATTCCTGCCGGTGTCGGCGACGGCATGCGCGTCCGGCTCGCCGCCCAGGGTGAGGTTGGGCCCGGGGGAGGCCCGTCGGGCGACCTGTACGTCGAGGTTCATGAGCAGGCCCACGACATCTTCGTGCGCGAAGGTGACGATTTGCACTGCACGGTTTCGGTGCCGATGGTCGATGCGGCGCTTGGGGTCACCGTGACGTTGGACGCGATCCTGGACGGGCCCAGCGAGATTGTGATCCCGCCCGGCACCCAACCGGCCGCGGTGATCACGCTGCGCGGCCACGGAATGCCGCACCTGCGGTCCAGTGCGCGCGGCGATTTGCATGTGCACGTCGACGTAATGGTTCCGGTCAGGCTGGACCACCGCGACACCGAACTGTTGCGTGAGCTGAAGAACCGCCGTGGCCGTGACGTCGCCGAGGTTCGCTCGTCGCATGCCGCCGGCGGCGGCTTGTTCAGCAAGCTTCGCGAAACCTTCTCCGGGCGCTGACGCGGATTCAGGTCGCCGGGGCCCGCAGATGGTGGCAACGCTGTTCTATGTCGACACAGTGCCGGAGGCGGGAGAGCTGGCCGCACTGGACGGCGACGAAGGCTTTCACGCGGCCACGGTGCGCCGTATCCGTCCCGGTGAGCAGCTCGTCCTCGGGGACGGCGCCGGCGAACTGGCCCGCTGCGTGGTCGAGCACGCAGCGCGGGACGGGTTGACGGCACGGGTGCTGCAGCGCTGGAGCGTGGCTCCGGTGCGTCCGGCGGTCACCGTGGTGCAGGCATTGCCCAAATCCGAACGTTCGGAATTGGCGGTCGAATTGGCGACCGAGGCCGGTGCGGACGCATTCCTGGCCTGGCAAGCCGCACGTTGCGTGGCCAACTGGGAAGGAGCCCGGGCCGACAAGGGGCTGCGCCGCTGGCGCTCGGCCGCGCGCTCCGCGGGCCGGCAGTCCCGCCGCGCGCACATCCCACCTGTCGAGGGGGTGCTATCCACGGCGGCGCTGATACGGCGAATCACCGCTGAGGCGCAAGCGGGTGCGATGGTATTGGCATTGCATGAATCGGCAACCGATCGGCTCGTCGATACTGCTGTGGCACAAGCCAAATCGTTGGTTCTCGTGGTCGGTCCCGAAGGCGGAATTGCGCCCGAGGAGATGGACGCATTAGCAGGCGCCGGAGCGGTTTCGGTTCGGCTGGGCCCGACGGTGCTGCGGACGTCGACCGCAGCGGCGGTGGCGCTGGGGGCGCTCGGCGTGCTCACCGAGCGCTGGGATAGTGCTGCGAGCCTGTGATCCTCTGGCGGCCAATACTGCGCTAGTGCAGTAGCATTCGTGTTCGCAGCGTGTCGACGCCCTTGCCGCTGAGCTGATCGAGTGCCCATGGGCGACCGGCCAGTGCCGAGGCCAGCTGGGCGGCGCCGCCTGTCACCGCCCAATCGCCTTCGCCGCTGGTCCAATCGACATCGTGAGCGCGCAGACTCAGTCCGCGTGCCCGTTGCGCCGCCGGTACGAACGGGTTCGGAACCCGCACTTGGGTATTCAGCACGGCTACCAGGGCGTCGATGCCGACGGTGGGGGTTCGGTCCAACGCAAACGCGATGTCAAGTTCGTGAATCACGTGATCGCCCAGCAAGAGTCGCCGAGGGAATACCCGTCCGATCCCGCGTGGGTGGACCGCGAGCTCGGCGAATTCGGCGATCAACTCATTCGGATTGTGTCGCCGTGCCAAGTCGATAGCGAGCGCGGCGTTGGCGCGGTCGAATGAACCGCGCTGGCTGAACAGGCCGGCCGCCAACATGCGCAATGAGGCCCGATATCCGATCACCAGGTGGGCAAGTACGTCGTGGTTGCTCCATTCGCCGCATAGGCTTGGGGTGCCCCACTCGGCCGCCGACAGGCCGGAGGCGAATTCGACGAACCGAATATCGTTGTTGTGCAGAATGTTACGTGTCTTCGACATGGAGATGCTCCCGCAAGAAGGCGGTCTGGTCGGCAAGCAAGCTGTCGATAAGGGGCCGATGATAAATCTCGAAATGGTCACCGTCGTAGTGGCGCGCGATGCCGCGCGGCGCCCGCCCGGCCACGACCTCGGCATGACGCGGATCCATCAGTGTCTCCCGGCGGGAAACGCACACCAGTAGCGGCGCGCTGATCTGGCGGGCCGCCCGTTTGGTGCTGGTGACGCCGATGCCGAGGAGATTTGACGCGGCGATGCGGTTATCGAAGGACCCTCCCGGGTCGACGGTGGAGCGCCAGCCCTGCAGGGCGCCGGCCGCCGTCACCGCCGCCAGACTGCCCGGCGGTCCGACTATGGGGATGTATCGCCGCCGCAGGCCGGCGGCACAGCGCAGGGCATCTTCGACAATTGCCGGCCCGGCCCGCAGCGTCGCCGCCAGCCCTAGCCGGCGCAGCGTTGCCGGGCCGTCCACGATGGGGCATTGCACGACGACCGCGCAAAGGTCCCGGCGGCGGGCCGCGATCAGCAGCACATGCATCGCGCCGAGGCTGGTGCCCCACAGCGCTACGCGACTCGCGTCGACGTCGGGCAGCGAGCGGGCGAACTCAAGCGCCGCGGCGATGTCTTGGCGGTGCCGACGCAGGCTGAGTCGTTGTCGCGGCGTGCCATCGGATGCGCCGAGATTCCGGTAGTCAAACGCGAGAGTGGCGATGCCGGCGGCGGCGAAGTGCCGCTCATATCGGGCCAGGGCCATGGTGTGGTTGGCGCCCAACCCGTGGGCGAGCACCACCAGCTGATACGGGCCCGGCCCCGCGGGGCGGGTGAACCAAGCCGCGCAGCGGGTGCCTCTCGATTCAAAGGCGGTGCCCAACGTTGAAACCATGGCGTGACCTCCATACGTACGTTGTACGTGTTTACCTTACGTACGATGTACCTGTCAACGGTTTGGGAGGGCGACGTGCGAGCACGCTTCACGGTTTCCGACATCGCCAGTGCGGCACTGGCCATCGTCGACCAAGACGGGCTCAGCGGGCTGAGCATGCGCTCGCTGGCCGCGGCTCTGGGCACTGGTCCGATGACGCTGTACAACTACGTCAGGGATCGGCGCGAACTCGAAGCGCTGGTGGCAGACGCGGTAGTCGCAGACGTCAAAGTCCCCGCACCCACCGATGATTGGCGCGCCGACGTACACGCGATCGCAACAGCGATTTGGGAGACGATGCGCCAGCATCCCAACGCCATCCCGCTGGTGCTGACCCGCCGTACCGTATCGGCGTCCAGCTATGTGGTCGCGGACCGGTTGATCGCCGCGCTCCGGCGCAGCGGGGTGGGCGATGCAGATCTGTTGGCGAGTTTTCGGGGGGTGCTCGGATTCGTCATGGGCAGTGCGCAGGCGGAGTTGGCCGGCCCGCTGGCCGGAACCGGACGGGAAAAGGAGCAGGTGGCCGTCGCGGCGCGGATCGGCGGTCTGGCCGGTACCGAGCATCCGCACATCGCCGCGTTGGCGCAAGCCAGCCAACGGTCCACGCCGGCGGCTGACTTCGAACGGGCACTGGACATCCTGCTGGCGGGCATCGAATCATTCGAACGCCGTCGCGACCGGCGCTAGACTGTGAATTCAGCACACCCGCCCACCCTCCACTTCGATAGGCCAGAAAGCAGGCATCGGAAGCCACGTGACGCCCCGCGAGACCCGCGCTGCTGACGCAGTTGGAGCCCGACCGGCCGACCCTCAGGTACGCAGCAGCATCGACGTTCCGCCCGACCTGGTTGTGGGCTTGCTCGGCTCGGCCGACGAGAATTTGAGGGCACTCGAACGCACCCTGACCGCCAGCCTGCACGTGCGCGGCAACACGGTCACCCTGGCGGGCGAGCCCGCCGACGTCGCCGTCGCCGAGCGGGCCGTCTCCGAGCTGGTGGCGATCGTCGCCAATGGGCAGCCGTTGACTCCCGAGGTGGTGCGCCACAGCGTGGCGATGCTGGTCGGTGCCGGCAACGAGTCGCCGGCCGAGGTGCTGACTCTGGACATTCTGTCCCGCCGGGGAAAGACGATCCGGCCCAAGACGCTCAACCATAAGCGGTATGTCGATGCCATCGACGCCAACACCATCGTCTTCGGGATCGGCCCGGCCGGCACCGGAAAGACCTACCTGGCCATGGCCAAGGCGGTCCATGCGCTGCAGACCAAGCAGGTCAACCGCATCATCCTGACCCGTCCTGCCGTGGAAGCCGGTGAGCGCCTTGGCTTCCTGCCGGGCACGCTGAGCGAAAAGATCGACCCGTACCTGCGGCCGCTGTATGACGCTTTGTACGACATGATGGATCCCGAGCTGATCGCGAAGCTGATGTCGGCGGGCGTCATCGAGGTGGCGCCGCTGGCGTATATGCGCGGTAGGACCTTGAACGACGCCTTCATCGTCCTCGACGAGGCGCAGAACACCACTGCCGAGCAGATGAAGATGTTCCTGACCCGCCTGGGTTTCGGATCCAAAGTCGTTGTCACCGGGGATGTCACCCAGGTTGACCTTCCGGGCGGCGCCAGGTCTGGGCTGCGCGCGGCGGTCGACATCCTCGACGATATCGACGACATTCACATCGCCGAACTGACCAGCGCGGATGTGGTGCGCCATCGCCTGGTCTCGGAGATCGTCGACGCGTATGCGCGATACGAGGAGCCGGGCTCGGGGATGAACCGGGCGGCTCGGCGGGCGTCGGGCACCCGCAATCGTCGATGATGGTGCGGTGAGCTTCTTATGAGCATCGAGGTATCCAACGAGTCGGGCATTGACGTCTCCGAGACAGAACTCGTCAGCGTGGCACGATTCGTGATCGGCAAGATGGACGTAAATCCGGGCGCCGAGCTGTCGATGGTGCTGCTGGATACCGCCGCGATGGCCGACTTGCATATGCGCTGGATGGATCTTCCCGGGCCGACAGACGTGATGAGCTTTCCCATGGACGAGCTGGAGCCCGGCGGCCGCCCCGATGCCCCCGAGCCCGGCCCGGCGATGCTCGGCGATATCGTGCTGTGCCCGGAGTTTGCCGCGGAGCAGGCGGCCGCGGCCGGTCACAGCCTGGGCCATGAGCTGGCGCTGCTGACGATCCACGGCGTGCTGCATCTACTCGGCTACGACCACGGTGAGCCAGACGAGGAGAAGGAGATGTTCGCCCTGCAGGACCGGTTGCTCGAAGAGTGGGTGGCCGAGCAGGTGCAGGCCTACCAGCAGGACCGTCAGGACGAACGGGATCGCCGCCTGCTGGACAAGTCAAGATATTTCGACGAGCCGTGAAAGGTCTGCCTCAGCTGCTCGGTGCGATCGCATTGGTCGGTCTGGGCGGATTGTTCGCCGCCATTGATGCCGCTATCAGCACGGTGTCACTGGCCCGGGTGCAGGAACTGGTGCGGGAGGCACGCCCCGGTGCGGTGGCCCTGTCCAAGGTGATGGAAGATCGACCGCGCTACATCAATCTGGTCGTGTTGCTGCGCATCGTGTGTGAGATCACCGCGACCGCGCTTCTGGTGGTGTTCTTCCGGCACAACCTCAGCATGAACGGGGGATTGTTCCTCGCGGCGGCCATCATGGTGGTGACCAGCTTCGTCGTCATCGGGGTGGGTCCGCGCACGTTGGGTCGCCAGAATGCGTATTCCATCTCGCTGGGTACCGCTGTTCCGTTGCAGGTGATTTCGTGGCTGCTGATGCCGATCAGCCGGCTTCTGGTGCTCTTGGGCAACGCGCTGACCCCGGGCCGGGGTTTCCGTAATGGGCCGTTTGCATCCGAGGTTGAGTTGCGTGAAGTCGTCGACCTGGCGCAGCAGCGCGGTGTGGTTGCCGCAGACGAGCGCCGGATGATCGAATCGGTCTTCGAGCTTGGTGACACCCCGGCGCGGGAGGTGATGGTGCCGCGCACCGAGATGGTGTGGATCGAAGGTGACAAGTCGCCCAGCCAGGCGATGACCCTGGCGGTACGAAGCGGACACTCCCGCATTCCGGTGGTCGGCGAGAACGTTGATGACATTCTTGGTGTGGTGTATCTCAAAGACCTTGTGCAGCAGACATTCTGCGCGCCCGACCAGGGACGCAAGATTGACGTATCAGACCTCATGCGTCCCGCGGTGTTCGTGCCGGACTCCAAACCGCTGGATGCCTTGTTGCGCGAAATGCAGCATGACCGCAATCACATGGCGCTGCTGGTCGACGAATACGGGGCCATAGCGGGATTGGTGAGCATCGAAGACGTGCTCGAGGAGATCGTTGGTGAGATCGCCGACGAGTACGACGAAGCGGAGACGGCGCCCGTAGAGGCTCTGGGCGACAAACGATTTCGCGTATCGGCGCGACTGCCGATCGAGGATGTGGGGGAGTTATACGGGATCGAGTTCGACGGCGATCTCGATGTCGACACCGTAGGTGGCCTGCTGGCTCTGGAGCTGGGCCGGGTGCCCCTGCCAGGCGCTGAGGTGATATTCCACGGCCTGCGCCTGCGTGCCGAGGGCGGCCCCGACCACCGGGGCCGGGTAAGGATCGGCACCGTGTTGGTAAGTCCGATGGAAACCGAAGAGACCGACGGCGCGGGCGATGGCGCCGCGGAAACCGGTGCCGATGGCTGAGCCGCTGGATGCGCAAGTCGTCACGCTGGTGACGCTGGCGCGCGCCGAGGCCGACAGCGGTGCCGCCCTGCGCGATGTCGACGGCCGCACCTATGTGGCTGTGCCCGTGGGCCTGTCGACACTCACGGCGCCACCCGAGTTGTCGCCGATTGCCTTGATGATGACCGATAGTTCTGGGGAACCCTGTTATGACGTCTGAATTCCATTCCGGCTTCGTGTGTTTGGTCGGCCGACCGAACACCGGCAAGTCGACGCTGACCAATGCCCTGGTTGGCACCAAAGTGGCGATTACCTCGATGCGGCCGCAGACCACTCGGCATACGATTCGCGGGATTGTCCATCGGGACAGCTTTCAGATCATCCTGGTCGACACCCCGGGGCTGCACCGGCCGCGGACTCTGCTGGGCAAGCGGCTCAACGACTTGGTGCGCGACACGTACTCCGAGGTCGACGTGATTGGGCTGTGCATCCCGGCTGACGAATCGATCGGCCCGGGCGACCGCTGGATCATCGAGCAGATCGCTGCCACCGCGCCCAGGGTGAAGTTGGTTGTCATCGTCACCAAGATCGACAAAGTGCCCAAGGACCAAGTGGCCGCGCAGCTGGTCGCGGTCAGCGAATTGGTGACAAACTCCGCGGAGATCGTTCCGGTATCGGCGGTGACCGGCGCCCAGGTCGAGGTGTTGATCGACGTGCTGGCCCGCACATTGCCGCAGGGGCCGGCCTACTACCCCGACGGCGAGCTGACCGATGAGCCCGAAGAGGTTCTGATGGCCGAGCTGATTCGTGAGGCGGCTCTCGAGGGCGTGCACGACGAATTGCCCCATTCGCTGGCGGTGGTGATCGACGAGGTCAGTCCGCGGGAAGGGCGGGAAGACCTGATCGACGTCCATGCCGTGCTGTACGTCGAGCGGGACAGCCAAAAGGGGATCATCATCGGCAAAGGCGGTGCCCGGTTGCGTGAAGTGGGCACCGCGGCGCGAAGTCAGATCGAGAAGTTGCTAGGCACAAAGATCTACCTCGACTTGCGCGTCAAGGTCGCCAAGAACTGGCAGCGCGATCCCAAACAGCTAGGCCGACTTGGTTTCTAGCGCCGCGGCGGCCGGACACTGTGGATTGGGGGAGTGCTGGTCCCGGTGTTCCACCACACCTTCGGTTGCTTGGTCGCCCAGCCGCTGACCGCTTCCAACTCGGCGGCCAGCGAGATGAGCAGGCCTTCGCTCTCGGCCGGTCCCATCAACTGAACCCCGATCGGCAGACCGTCGACGGTGAACCCCGCGGGCACGTTGATCGAGGGCCAGCCCAGCAGATTCCACGGCCAGGTCAACGGGCATGCGGCAATGATGGCGCGATCGGTGGCCAACCCGCCCATATCGTCGAACGCGCGGGCCAGCGGCGGTGGCTGTGCGGTCGTCGGCGCCAAAACCACATCGACGATGTCGAAGATCGATCCCACCCGCCGTTGGGCGGCCGCTTCGTGGTGGCGCGCGTTGCGCAGAATGGCCTGCGAAAGCGCGTGCCCCGCGCGCATATTGGTCACCGTGCGGGGGTCCAGCGTGACACCGTCGCCCAGGCACTCCGCCCATTCCCACAGACCTGCGGTGGAGCGGGCGAGAAAGTCCCACGACAGCCGCAGGCCGTAGTCGGGGTTGCCCCGCTCCACGGTGTGGCCGAGCAGTTGGAGCTGTTCGCCCACTCGCCGCGTCGCAGCCAGGATCTCCGGATGCAGCTTGGCTCGAAAACCCGTGTAAGGGAACCGGGTTGACATTGCGATCTTCAATGGCCCGGGTGCAATACCGACGTAGTCGGATGCCGTCAAAGGTGCCGGCTTGTGCAGATCTCCCTCGACGTTGCCCGACGCCGCGTCCAGTACCAGGGCGGCGTCGGCAACCGTTCTGGCCAGCACGCCGTTGACCGTGATGCCGTTGAACGTCTCGGGCCACGGCCAGGTCGAGATGCGACCGCGTTGCGGCTTGATGCCCACCAAGTGGGTCCAGGCTGCGGGAACGCGGATGCTTCCGGCGCCGTCAGAGCCGATCGCAGCAGTGACCAGGCCCGCGGCCACCGCCGCCGCACTACCACCCGATGAGCCGCCCGGTGTGTGCCGTCGTGCCCACGGGTTGCGGGTGTGCCCGAATCCGGGACCACTGGTGAATGGCCACTGGCCTAATTCGCAGGTATTGGTCTTGCCGATGATCACCGCGCCGGCCGCCTTCAGACGGCGAACAACCTCACTGTCGTGGGCGGCTGGCCGGACGTATCCCTGGGTGCCGAACGCGGTCGGCACACCGGCAACGTCGACGTCGTCCTTGACCGCGATCGGGATGCCCAGCAGCGGCGCGGCATCCCCGGCGGCTCGCCGCCGATCCGCCGCCGCGGCATCGGCCAGCGCGGACTCGGTAAGCACCACCCGAAACGCGTTCAGGGTGGACTGGCTCACCTCGATCTCGCGCAGGGACCTGCGCGTCAGCTCAACGGAGGTCACCGAACCGGAGGCCAGCTGGTAGAGCAGGTCGGTGAGGGTAGGCAGGCGCGGGCCGCCGGACCCGGAAACGGCCCCGGAAGCGAACCCAGAAGCGCCAACCACGGGGTACGAGACTATCGGCGCGGATACCGGCGATGTCGCGGTGGGGTGCGAAACTATTGTGATGCGGCTGTATCGAGACCGGGCTGTTGTGCTGCGCCAGCACAAGCTCGGTGAAGCCGACCGGATCGTCACCCTGTTGACCCGCGACCACGGGCTGGTGCGAGCGGTGGCCAAAGGTGTGCGGCGTACCCGCAGCAAATTCGGTTCCAGACTCGAACCGTTCGCGCACATCGATGCGCAATTGCACCCCGGTCGCAACCTCGACATCGTCACCCAGGTCGTCTCCATCGACGCCTTTGCCGCCGACATCGTCAACGACTACGGCAGGTACACCTGCGGCTGCGCGATGCTGGAAACCGCCGAACGCCTCGCCGGGGAGGAGCGTGCGCCCGCCCCGGCCCTGCACCGCCTGACGGTGGGTGCGTTGCGGGCGGTGGCTGACGGCAGCCGGCCTCGCGATCTGCTGTTGGATGCCTACCTGCTGCGTGCCATGGGCATCGCAGGCTGGGCGCCGGCGCTGACCGAATGCGCCCGCTGCGCCACGCCCGGTCCACATCGGGCCTTTCACATCGCGGCCGGGGGCAGCGTCTGCCCGCATTGCCGTCCGGCTGGCTCGACGACACCGCCGCTGGGTGTGCTGGACCTGATGTCCGCGCTGCATGACGGCGACTGGGAGGCCGCCCAGGGGGCGCCGCAATCGCACCGCAGCTACGTCAGCGGGTTGGTGGCCGCGCACCTGCAATGGCATCTGGAACGCCAGCTCAAGACGTTGCCGCTGGTGGAGCGGTTCTACCAGGCTGACCGATCGGTTGCCGAACGTCGCGCTGCGTTGATCGGGCAGGATAGTGAATGTGGCTAAGAGCGCCCGGCGACTGAAGTCCGCCGACTTCCCACAGCTGCCTCAGGCGCCGGACGACTATCCGACCTTTCCCGATGCGTCGAGTTGGCCGGTCGTTTTCCCGGAGCTGCCGCTGTCGCCCGATGGCGGTCCGCGCCGGCCGCCGCAGCACGTCTCCAAAGCGGCCGCGCCACGGATTCCGGCCGACCGGTTACCCAACCACGTCGCCATCGTGATGGACGGCAATGGGCGGTGGGCCACCGAACGTGGGCTGCGCCGCACCGAGGGGCACAAGATGGGTGAGGCGGTGGTGATCGACATCGCCTGCGGTGCGGTCGAACTTGGGATCAAGTGGCTAAGCCTCTACGCCTTTTCCACCGAGAACTGGAAGCGCTCCGCCGAGGAAGTCCGCTTCCTGATGGGCTTCAATCGCGACGTCGTACGGCGACGCCGCGACGTCCTCAATCAAATGGGTGTTCGGATCCGCTGGGTGGGTTCGCGGCCGCGGCTGTGGCGCAGCGTCATCAACGAACTGGCGGTAGCCGAAGCAATGACCAACAACAACGACGTCATCACCATCAACTATTGCGTCAACTACGGTGGCCGCACCGAAATCGCCGAAGCTACCCGAGACATCGCCCGCGAAGTCGCTGCGGGCAGATTGAACCCGGAGCGGATCACCGAGTCCACCATCGCCCGTCACATGCAGCGACCCGACATCCCCGACGTCGACCTCTTTCTGCGGACCTCGGGGGAGCAGCGCTCCAGCAATTTCATGCTCTGGGAATCGGCATACGCCGAGTACATCTTCCAAGACAAGTTGTGGCCCGACTACGACCGGCGCGACCTGTGGGCGGCCTGCGAGGAATATGCCTCCCGCAATCGACGGTTCGGGAGCGCCTAGTGCCCTCCCTGCAGGATCGACTGGCATCGATACTTCGCGACGTTCTCCCCGTCGAGGAGGAACCCGACGGCGCGCTGACGGTGCGCCACGACGGTACGTTCGCCTCGCTGCGAGTGGTCAACATCGCCGAGGATCTTGATTTGGTATCGCTGACTCAGATACTGGCCTGGGATCTGCCGCTGACCAAGAAGATCGGCGATCTACTGGCCAACCAGGCGCGTGACACCAACTTCGGCGCCGTCACCACGGTTGAGAAGGTCGCCGACAAGGCTGTGCAGCGCAACGCCGGGAAGGGTTCGGCGAAGACGCTCCCGAAGACCGTGGACGTGATGCTGCGCTACAACTTCCCCGGCGCCGGCCTGACCGACAACGCGTTGCGAACCCTGATTCTGCTGGTCCTAGACAGTGGGGGCCAGATCCGCGGCAAGCTGACTTCCTAGCGCAGCGCCGCGGCTCCGTGCCGGCGGCAATCTGAGCAGGTGCCGAACATCTCGATGGTGTGGCTGACGTCGGAGAAGCCGTGCCGGTCGGCCACGTTGGCAGCCCAGGTCTCGACTTCATGGTCGGCCACCTCGATGGTGGACCCACAGCCGCGGCACACCAGATGGTGGTGATGGTGCTGCGAGCACTGCCGGTAGACCGATTCACCGGTGTCGGTGCGCAGCGTGTCGACCGTTCCAGCGGATGCCATCGATTGCAGGGTCCGATAGACGGTGGTCAGGCCAATGTTCTCGCCGCGACGGCGTAGTTCGTCGTGCAGTTCTTGGGCGGAACGGAAGTCATCGACTGTTTCGAGCAATGTCGAAATCGCCGCTCGCTGCCGGGTTGAACGCACGCTTGTGCCGGTCATGCCGAATCCTCACCGGCGTGGGCGACCGCATCCACGACGATGTGCGCCAGGTGCTGATCGACAAGCCGATAGAGCACCTCGCGGCCGGACCGTTCGCCGGTCACCACGCCGGCGGCCTTGAGGATCTTCAGATGTTGGCTGACCAGTGGCTGTGGTACGCCCAATGCATCAACCAGTTCGTGAACGCAGCGCTGGGCTTCACGCAGCTGCAGCACGATGGCGATTCGCACGGGTGCGGCCAGAGCGCGCAGTAGCTCGCCGGCGCCCTCGAGGATTTCTCGCGGCGGCGGCGCGGGAAACGCGGGATGCTCGGCGAAGTCGCCAACATCGTGTTCGTGACGGGAAACGAAGTCGTCGTGGGCGGCCGTCGAAGGTGAGGGCGACGTCGCCATGTATTGAGTCACCGCCTCGATGAGAGCACATAATCGGACCGGGCCGGACTGCTGCCGAAGCGGCGTGCGGCTGACTTCCACTGTCACATGCATGATGATGCATGTCAAAGACCGCCGTGCCGATCGCTACCATGGCTGAGGTTTTTGTGCGCGGTGGCTTACCGGCGCACGAGTTTGCCCAATCGGGAAGGGAGTGGGTTGCCCCGTGGCGTCTGTCATTGACACCGTGGTGAACCTGGCAAAACGGCGAGGCTTGGTCTATCCGTCCGGTGAGATCTACGGCGGTACGAAGTCTGCGTGGGACTACGGTCCGCTGGGGGTCGAACTCAAGGACAACATCAAACGGCAATGGTGGCGGTCGGTGGTTACCGGCCGCGACGACGTGGTCGGACTGGACTCGTCGATCATCCTGCCGCGCGAGGTCTGGGTGGCATCGGGCCACGTTGAGGTCTTCCACGATCCACTGGTGGAGTCGCTGATCACCCACAAGCGATACCGGGCCGACCATCTCATCGAGGCCTACGAGGCAAAACACGGTCAGCCGCCGCCGAACGGGCTCGCTGACATTCGCGATCCCGAAACCGGCGAGCCCGGCCAGTGGACCGAACCACGCGAATTCAACATGATGCTCAAGACCTACCTCGGCCCCATCGAAACCGAGGAGGGGTTGCATTACTTGCGTCCGGAAACGGCGCAGGGTATCTTCGTCAACTTCGCCAACGTGCTGACCACGTCGCGTAAGAAGCCGCCGTTTGGCATCGGTCAGATCGGCAAGAGCTTCCGCAATGAGATCACCCCGGGCAACTTCATCTTCCGCACACGCGAGTTCGAACAGATGGAGATCGAGTTCTTCGTCGAGCCGTCCACGGCCAAGGAATGGCACCAGTACTGGATCGACACCAGATTGCAGTGGTACGTCGACCTCGGTATCGATGCCGAGAACCTGCGGCTATTCGAACACCCCAAGGAGAAGTTGTCGCACTACTCCGACCGCACTGTCGACATCGAATACAAGTTCGGCTTCGTCGGCAATCCATGGGGAGAGCTGGAGGGTGTCGCCAACCGGACCGACTTCGACTTGTCCACCCACTCCAAGCATTCCGGTACCGAACTGTCGTTCTACGACCAGGTCGAAGACGTTCGCTACACGCCCTACGTCATCGAGCCGGCAGCGGGGCTGACCCGTTCGTTCATGGCATTCCTGATCGACGCCTACACCGAGGACGAAGCTCCGAACGCCAAGGGCGGGGTCGACAAGAGAACCGTGCTGCGGCTGGACCCGAGGCTGGCGCCGGTCAAGGCAGCGGTGCTGCCGTTGTCACGGCACGCCGACCTGAGCCCCAAGGCGCGCGATTTGGCCGCCGAACTGCGCAAGTACTGGAACATCGATTTCGACGATGCCGGTGCCATTGGGCGGCGCTACCGGCGCCAAGACGAGATCGGCACCCCGTTCTGTGTGACGGTGGACTTCGACTCCCTCGAGGACGACGCCGTCACCGTGCGTGAGCGTGATGGCATGACCCAGGAGCGGATCGGGATCGCCAAGGTCGCCGACTACCTGGCGCCGCGTCTGAAGGGCTGCTAGACGCCGGGTCGGTCGGCGCTGTCGCCGGTTTGGTGTGCTTGCCGGCGCACCCGCGGCGGGAGTCTCGGCACCCGGTTGGGTGTTCTATCTGCCATCGCCCCTCGATGGCATGTCGGGCCGGCTGTCGCCCCGGGATCGTGACCTGACCCGCGGCCCGGTTGGTGGCCGGTGGGTGCCGGTGCGTGTCGGTCGCGGTAACGCTCGGGTGTGCGGTTGAGAATATCCCGTTGAAGGAGGGGCGATTCTGATGAATTTCGCGGTGTTGCCGCCGGAGATTAATTCGGTGCGGATGTTCTCTGGTGCGGGGTCTGAGCCGATGTTGGCGGCGGCGGCGGCCTGGGATAGGTTGTCGGCGGAGTTGGCGGCGGCGGAGTCGTTTGCGTCGGTGACCTCGGGTCTTGCGGGTGCGGGTTAGGCGTGGCAGGGTGCGGCGGCTTCGGCGATGGTGGCTGCGGCGGGGCAGTATGCGAGTTGGCTGGGGGCGGCGGCGGCGCGGGCCGCGGGGGCGTTGGCGTCGGCGAAGGTGGTGGCCTCGGCGTTTGAGGCGGCGCGTGCGGCGATGGTGCATCCGTTGGCGGTGGCGGCTAATCGCAATGGGTTTGTGCAGTTGGTGATGTCGAATTTGTTTGGTGAGAATGCGCCGGCGATTGCGGCGGCGGAGGGTGTGTACGAACAGATGTGGGCCGCTGATGTGGCGGCGATGGCGGGGTATCACGGTGGGGCTTCGGCGGCTGCTGCGCAGTTGAGTTCGTGGCAGGGGATGGTCTCGGGTGTTTTGTCGGGTGTGCCGGGTGTGTCGGGGTTGGTCGGCGGCGCGGCGCCCGCGGCCGCGGCGGTCACCACACCGCTAGCCGGCGCCGCACAAGCGGTTGCGTCCCAAGCGGCCAGCGTGGTGCCCGCGCCGCTTCAGGGCATCAACCTCGGTTTCGGCAACATCGGTTCTCTCAATTTGGGCAGCGGAAACATCGGCGACGGGAACCTGGGCAGCGGCAATATCGGCAACATCAACTTCGGTAGCGGAAATATCGGCGGCACCAACCTGGGTGGTGGCAACCAGGGTGACTTCAACCTGGGCAGCGGCAATATCGGCAACTTGAACCTCGGTAGCGGTAACTTCGGTAGCCAAAACCTCGGTAGCGGCAATATCGGTAGCATCAACTTCGGTGTCGGAAATATTGGCAAAACCAACATCGGTAGCGGCAATATCGGCGACACGAACTTCGGCAGCGGAAACAAAGGCAGCCTCAACTTCGGAAGCGGCAATTCCGGTAGCAATAATATCGGCTTCGGCAACTTCGGCAGCAGTAATTTCGGTTTCGGAAACACCGGTAACAACAACATCGGATTCGGGCTGACGGGTGATGGTCAGTTCGGGATCGGCGGATTGAACTCCGGTAGCGGCAACATCGGCTTCTTCAACTCGGGCTCGGGCAACCTCGGCTTTGGGAATGCGGGGAACTCGAACACCGGTTTCGGTAATGCGGGCGACGTGAACACCGGCTTCTGGAACGGTGGCAGCATCAATACCGGCGTCGGGCATGCCGGTGCGACCAACTTCGGATTCTTCGATTCCGGTAACTACAACGCCGGCAGCTTCAACGCTGGAACCTCAAACACGAGCTTTGGTAACTCCGGCGACGTGAACACGGGCTTCCTCAACGCGGGAAACATCAACTCTGGCTTCGGTAATGCGGGCAACGTCAACACCGGCTGGGCAAATGCCGGTGACATCAATACGGGCGGATTCAACGGGGGCGTCCTTAATACCGGATTCTTTAGCGCGACGACCCACGCTGGCCCCAACTCTGGCTATTTCAATGTCGGTACGGGAAACTCGGGCTTTGGCCACAACGACCCATCTGGCTCCGGGAACTCGGGCCTACAGAATTCAGGCTTCGGTAATTCGGGGTACGTGAACACCAGCACCACGAGCACCTTCGGTGGTAACTCCGGGGCGCTGGATACGGGTTACGGAAATGCTGGCTTCTACAATGCGGCTGTTCAGAATGCGGGCTTTGTCATCGCGGGTGTCAACACCTCGGGCATTCTCAGCTCCGGAACAGTTAGCTCAGGTCTGGTGGTCTTTGGCGACGGGCTGTCGGGCTTCTTCAAAAACGTTCTTTAGCGGCGCGCCCTTGGCCTAGGGCGTGTCTGCTTAATGTGAATGGTGTTTTGGCTGATGCTGTTTGGGTGATGCGGACGCATGCGATTTCTGATGATTTGTGGTCGCTGATCGTGGCGGTGTTGCCTGCGGGGCGGCGGCGTGGCCGGCCGTGGAACGATCATCGACGTACTCTGGAGGGCATTATCTGGCGTTACCGTACGGGATCTCCGTGGTGTGACCTGCCCGAGCACTTCGGTCCCTGGCAATCGGTGGCCGAGAGGCATCTACGCTGGTCGGTCGATGGCATCTACGCGCGGATCTTCGCGGCGATCGCCTCTGACCTCGACGCCGAGGACGCCGACCTGGGCGCACTGTTGTCGGTCGATTCGACCAGTGTGCGCGCCCACCAACACGCAGCCGGAGCGCCCCGGGCGCCGCACAGGGGGATCTGTCGAATTACAAGAAATATCTCGATGAGCCCGATGACCACGCCATTGGGCGTTCCCGCGGCGGGCTGACTACCAAGATCCACGCCTTGACCGACCAGCTGTGCAGTCTGGTCACCCTGGCACTGTCGGCCGGTCAAGCCGGTGATAATCCGATGCTTTGGCCATTGCTGGCCGCCCGGTGCAGCAACTCATACGCCCCGTTTCGCCTGCTGGCGGACAAGGCGTACTCCCATGACTCGACGCGGGCACAGCTGCGCCGGCTCAAGATCGCCCATACCATCCCCGAGCGCAGCGACCAGATCACCCGCCGCAAAGCCAAAGGCCGCAACAGAGGACGGCCTCCGGGGTTCTCAGGCCGAATCTACAAGCACCGCAACACCGTCGAGCGAAGCTTCAACCGGCTTAAACACTGGCGCGCGGTCGCCACCTGCTACGACGAATACGCCCTGACCTACCTCGGCGGTGTCACCCTGGCCGCCATCATCACCTACCACCGCGTCCGCAATTAGCAGACAGGACCTAGTCGGCGGCGCCGACGCGAGCCGCAGTTGCCTTGTGCTGTCGCACTTCACGAGCTCGGGCATGGGTGGGGCGGGGGCGCTGGTTGGTCGGCGCCTCCGGGACAGGCCGCCCGGCTCTCGAGAGTTCTTGAGGGCTCTTAAGGGGTAGTCCATGCGGAACCGCAATCCCGGCTGGGGTTCGGTGAATTGTTCGGCTGACGCAGCGGCGACAGAGCAGCGCGCATGTTGCCGCACTTGATGAGCGGACGAATTCATCTCCGATATGGCCGTCGCCCAGGCGGCGAATCAAACTCATAGCACAGTGAATTCACAGCTAGTCCGGGCAGTTGTCGGCTGAGTGGGCGGCTGCGATGAGATGGTCCCGTGATGCAGCCATACCCGTTCACTTGCGTATATCCGTAATTCATCAGCGGCGCTTTGCGCAACGGCGAGATTTTTGCTGTGATTTACATTACGATCCGCCAGTAGGTTCCTGTGCGTATTGGGGGTCGCTGTGGTTGGTTGGTTGTCGGAGCCGTTAGTGCGGCTGATTGGTTGGGGGTTGTGATGATTTTGGACTTTGCGTGGTTGCCGCCGGAGATCAATTCGGCGCGGATTTTCTCGGGTGCGGGTTCTGGGCCGTTGCATATGGCTGCGGCGGCGTGGGAGGGGCTGGCTGCGGATTTGGCGGCGTCGGCGGCGTCGTTTAAATCGGTTATTTCGTCGTTGGCGTCGGGGCCGTGGTCGGGTCCGGCGTCGGTGTCGATGGCGGCTGCGGCGGCGCCGTATGTGGGGTGGTTGGATGCGGCGGCCGGGCAGGCGGCGGCTGCTGCGAGTCAGGCTCGGGTGGCGGCGACGGCGTTTGAGATGGCGTTGTCGGCCACGGTGCATCCGGCGGCGGTGACTGCCAATCGGACGTCGTTGGTGTCGTTGATCACGACGAATTTCTTGGGTCAGAACACGCCGGCGATTGCGGCTACTGAGTTCGACTATGTGGAGATGTGGGCTCAGGATGTGGGCGCGATGGTTGGTTATGACGCGGGGGCGACTTCGGTGGCCGCGGCGTTGACGCCGTTTAGCATTCCGCCGTTGGATTTGGCGGGCCTGGCGGCGGGGATCAATGCGCAGGTTGCTGGGGCGGCTACGGCGATGACGGCGGCGATTTCCCCGGCGGCGCAGGGTGCGATCGCTGGGCTGCCCGGTGTGGTGGCGGGAGTGCAGTCGGCGGCCGCGGCGGTGCCGTTGCAGTCGGTCATGCAAGTTGCCCAGATTGGCATGTACCCGGCCAGCATGATGATGTCGCCGATGATGCAGCTGGGCAGTTCGGCGAATACGGCGGGGTTGGCCGGTACCCAGGCGGCGGGATTCGCCGCTGCTGACATGCCCAAGATGGTGGATGCCGTCAGCCCGATGAAGGGCCTCGGTGGTGCGGGTCTGGGTGCGGGGATGGCCGCGGATTTGGGTAAGGCTCGGTTGGTGGGTGCGATGTCGGTGCCGCCGACCTGGGAGGGGTCGATTCCGAAGGGGTTGTCGACGACTGCGATGGCCGGGATGGGCGCGATGCCCGAGGTGGCTGGGGCAGGCGGGGCTCCGATGGGGATGATGCCGATGCCGATGGGTATGGGTGGTGCCGGGGCGGGTATGCCTGGCGGGATGTTGGGTCGTGGGGGCGCGAGTCCGCACGTGGTGCAGTCGCGGCCGAGTGTGGTGCCGCGGATCGGTGTCGGATAAGCGGGGGGTGATTGGTCGGGGTTTCGGGTTTGCGGTACTTGGTCGGGTCTGAATGTCTTTTGGGAAAGGGGAATAGGCAGTGACTACTCGGTTTATGACTGACCCGCATACGATGCGGGACATGGCGGGTCGTTTTGAGATGCATGCGCAGACGGTTGAGGATGAGGCCCGCAAGATGTGGGCGTCGTCGCAGAACATCGCCGGCGCGGGCTGGAGCGGTATGGCGTCGGCGACTTGGCTGGACACCATGGGTCAGATGAACACGGCCTTCCGCAACATTGTGAACATGCTGCATGGGGTGCGTGACGGGTTGGTTCGCGACGCGAACAACTACGAGCAGCAAGAGCAGGCTTCGCAGCAGGTTTTGGGTAGCTAGGAGGGGTTGGGGCGATGACGATCAATTACCAGTTCGGTGATGTGGATGCCCATGGGGCGCTGATTCGGGCTCAGGCGGCGGCGTTGGAGGCTGAGCATCAGGCGATTGTGCGTGATGTGTTGGCCGCTGGGGATTTCTGGGGTGGTGCCGGGTCGGTGGCGTGCCAGGAGTTCATCTCGCAGTTGGGCCGTAATTTCCAGGTGATCTACCAGCAGGCCAATGCTCACGGTCAGAAGGTGCAGGCTGCCGGTAACAACATGGCCAGCACCGACTCCGCGGTGGGTTCGAGCTGGGCATAGCCGGCCAACCAGTCGGCGATCAGGGGCGCGGGTGACACGCAGGCGAGCTGCGGCACCCGCGCCGCTGCCCTATCAAGACCAGCACCCCGCACCAAATTCGTTGTACTGCAATAGGTTCAAGTTCCTCCGAGCTTGACGTATCGGTGCGCGCCGGCCCGGTGAATTGATGGTCGGGGGCCCTTCACGGGGCCAAACCCTAGTCAGATGTGGCCCATCCCGCTGGTCATGAGGAATACGCCGAGCACGGCGATGACGACGCCAACAAGCTGCTGCCGTCGGGCTTTGACGTAGCTATGGAGCGAGGACATGATTCGGCCGGTGCTCGCTGGCGCGGCCAATTGGCTGGCCAGCGGAAGCTCGATGAAGGCCAGCGCGATAAGGGTGTAGATTCCGGCCGCACTGACTTGGGTACCTGCGGCAGCACCGGACGGCAGAATCGCGGTGAGCGCCGCCAAGAATCTGAAATCGATCAGCATTGCCGCCCCGAGAAGGAACGCCATCCGCAGCCGGCGCGCCTCCAGCGCAAACTGGGCGCGCATCGACAAGCGTGCGAACGTGGTCGATGTCAGGACCTGCCAGTGGGATGAATTGCTGCCTGGCACGCCGAATTGCGCGCGTTGGCGCGGTGAAATACCGACCGCAAGTCCCGCGATCAGCAGTGCCAGCACGCCCATTGCGATCTGAATATGCCCGGCCGCCGAGCTGGCTGTGGCATGTTGAACTCGCTGCATGGTTTCCAGCGTGAACTCGCGCAGTCCAAACAGGACATCTAGCGCCAGCGTGACGCAAGTGGTGATGCCGCCCAGCCAGAACGCGATCAGCTGGCCCAGGGGGCGAGGGCGCGATGACAGCAGGACGCTGATCCCGAGCCGCACCGGGTCGGCTGTCGCCACAAGAGCTAACACCAGCACCGTGCACCACATGGGAACGGACGCTACAACGACCGCGTGGGTTACGAAACCCATATCGATGATCGATTTTCCGATCACGACCGGATTACTCGAGCCGCGAATCTTTTCTGGCTTCAGAATAAGATCCTAGTTGCTCAAGTTTGTCGATACTTGTGTGGATGGGTAGCCTCTGAATAGGGGAAACTCTGTGTTGTTGGGGCCGGAGGCGGGGCGAGAAATGGCTCTATGAGGGATCGATTAGGAATGTGAGACTAGATAAATTTTTGTCGTGATGCCTTTTAAAAAATGTCGTTCCGCAGTTAGTGGCTATCGCTGCGTCGAGCGGCCCGCGGGCGCCGATGCCACCGTGGCCCGCCGGCCTGCGCTCGGGGGATCAACCCCGTGATCCTTCGAAGGATCGCCGGGCCTTGCGGTTGTTGGTAGCTGGTTGCCGATGATCGACGGCGCGACCCCGGCGGTGGTTTTGACGGCATTTGAATGCAATTCAGGCGACCTGTGAGTTGCCCGAAATCTGTCAAAAAACGCCGCATTGTGCTGCCGAAGCGAACGGCGAACATAGTTGCCGGTAACCAAAACCCAGAACGACACGCCGGTCGGCCTGCCGCTGTTGACCGCCTCCGTAACACTACCGTGATCTGAAGTGTTTTCAGGGAGGCGATTAGATGAGCGGCAACCCGTTCCGAGGAATGTCGCGCCGGGAGTTCATCGCCAAGATGACGGGCGCTGGTGCCGCGGCATTGCTGATGGACTATGCGGGGCCCGTCATCGAAAAGGCATATGGTGCCGGGCCGTGCTCAGGTCAGCTCACTGACATCGAGCACATCGTGCTGTTGATGCAGGAGAACCAGTCATTTGACCATTACTTCGGCACCCTCTCCAGCATTCGGGGTTTCAGCGACCCATCGCCGGCGTTTCAGCAAAAAGATTGGAACCCCAGGACGCAGGCGCTGGACCCAGCAGGGACCACCATTCCGTTCCGGCTCGACACCACCCGCGGCCCTTTCTTGGACGGCGAGTGTGTCAACGACCCGGAGCACCAATGGACCGCAATGCATCTCTCGTGGAACGGCGGCGCCAACGACAACTGGTTGCCCGCTCAGGCGAATACCCGCACGGGGCCCTACGTCCCGATGACAATGGGCTACTACACGCGCCAAGACATACCGATCCACCATTTTCTGGCCGATACGTTCACAATCTGCGACGGCTACCACTGCTCGCTGTTGACCGGCACTTTGCCCAACAGGTTGTACTGGATGAGCGCCTGGAATGACCCGGCTGGCACCAACGGAGGGCCCCAACTCGTCGAACCCGGCTTTCTGCCGCTGCATCAATACAGCTGGCGCATCATGCCGGAGAACCTCGAGGACGCCGGCGTGAGTTGGAAGGTCTACCAGAACAAAGACGCGGGGCGCTTCATCAATACCCCGATCAGCAACAATGGCCTGGTCCAGGCCTTCAAGCAGTCCGGTGATCCGCGGTCGAACCTGGCCAGGTACGGCATCGTGCCGGGCTACCCGGTGGACTTCGCCGCCGACGTCAAGGCCAACAGACTGCCGAAGGTTTCTTGGTTGGTGCCGAACTTCCTGCAGTCCGAACATCCCGCGCTTCCGGTCGCGTTGGGCGCTGTGGCCATGGTGACGGCGCTGCGGATCCTGCTGTCCAATCCCGCGGTGTGGGAGAAGACGGCCTTGATCATCAGTTATGACGAGAATGGTGGCTTTTTCGATCACGTGACCCCGCCGCCGGCGCCCCCCGGGACGCCCGGGGAATGGGTAACGGTGCCGGACATCAATTCAGTCCCGGGGTCGGGCGGAATCCGCGGACCGCTGGGGCTGGGCTTCCGAGTGCCCTGCATTGTTGTGTCGCCGTTCAGCCGCGGGGGCTTGATGGTCCATGACATCTTCGATCACACCTCGCAGCTGAAGTTGATCAGCAAGCGATTCGACGTGCCAGTGCCCAACCTGACCGCGTGGCGAGATGGCGTGGTCGGCGACATGACCTCAACGTTCAACTTCGCAACCCCGCCAAATCCGTCGCGGCCCAATTTGAGTCATCCGCTTCTGGCGGCGGTGCCAAAACTCCCGCAATGTATCCCGAACGTGGTGCTGGGAACCTCGGATGGAACTTTCCCTGCCATCCCATATCGAGTGCCCTATCCCCAGTCGATGCCCGGCCAGGAAAGCACCCCGGTGCGTGGGATTCCCAGCGGATTGTGTGTGTGACCAGAGCGCACTGAGGCGATCGCGGTACCGACGACACCCGGCGCGTCCTGATGGTGCGCCGCGGGTTCGCCCTGGCCGGCGTGATCCGGCGAAGTTCTGTGGATTCGATTGGCGGGCAATGGAATTGGCCGCTACCGGCGCAGTCGCATCATCGGTCGCTCCGATGTCTGAAAATGCTTGTGCGGCAGGGCCGATGCGCGAGAACCCGTCATTTCCACCGCGGCGGCGGGGATAACACGCGCGCAAGATTGCGGCGCCATGCAACGGTTGGGCCCGGTTCACGCATACGCGCGCTATTGGACATGGCAACAATCCCCGGATGACACGCCGGTCGGCATTTGTCGCCTGTGTGCGTCCTCAACATAAGGTGACCCACGACACGCGAAGGAGTGCGCATGGTGAGCCGAGACGCGTTCGCCGGAATGTCACGTCGAGAATTTATGGCTAAGGCCACCGGGGTTGGCGCCGGCGCTTTTCTCACAGACTGGGCCGCTCCGGTGATTGAAAAGGCTTATGCGGCCGGTCCGTGTTCCGGACATCTGACCGATATTGAGCACATCGTGTTGTGTCTTCAGGAAAACCGGTCTTTTGACCACTGTTTCGGCTCGCTCTCGAGTGTGGACGGGTTCGACACCCCAACGTCGTTGTTTCAGCAGAAGGGTTGGGACCCGCGGACACAATCGGTCGATCCGGCCGGTACCACGGTGCCCTATCGCATCGATACGACCCGGGGTCCCAACGGAGTTGGCGAGTGCGTCAACGATCCCGATCACCAGTGGATCGCCGCCCACCTGTCTTGGAATGGGGGCGGCAACGACGGCTGGTTGGCCGCGCAGGCCAGGACGCGGTCGCAAGCCAATACGCCGGTGGTAATGGGTTATTACGCACGCCCGGACATACCCATCCATTACCTGCTGGCCGACACCTTCACGATATGCGACCAGTACCACTCGTCGCTGTTGGGCGGGACAATGCCCAATCGGCTGTACTGGATCAGTGGAACCGTCAATCCTGACGGTGACAAAGGCGGCCCTCAAATCGTCGAGCCGACTATTCAGCCGAAGTTGACATTCAGCTGGCGTCTGATGCCAGAGAATCTCAGCGATGCCGGTGTCAGCTGGAAGGTCTACAACAGCAAGTTGCTCGGCGGGCTCAACGACACATCGCTGAGCCGCAACGGATATGTGGGCAGCTTCAAGCAGGCGGGAGATCCGCGGTCGGATCTGGCCCGCTACGGCATTGCGCCGCGTTATCCCGCCGACTTTGTGCTCGACATCATGAACAACCGGTTGCCGCAGGTGTAGTGGGTCGTCCCCCTGACCGTCGAGTCCGAGCATCCCTCGTTCCCGGTCGCGGTCGGTGCGGTCACCATCGTCAACTTGATCCGGGCCTTGCTGCGAAACCCGGCCGTGTGGGAGAAGACCGCGCTGATCATCGCCTACGACGAACACGGCGGCTTCTTCGACCACGTGACGCCGCCGACGCCGCCGGAGGGTACGCCTGGTGAATGGATCCCCCCAACGGTCGACATCAACAGGGTCGACGGGTCCGGCGGTATCCGCGGGCCGATTGGCCTGGGCTATCGAGTGCCTTGCTTTGTCATTTCTCCCTACAGCCGCGGCGGACTGCTGGCTCACGAGCGGTTCAACCACACTTCGCAGCTGCAGCTGATCGGCAAGCGATTCGGGGTGCCGGTTCCCAACCTGACCCCATGGCGGGCCAGCGTGACCGGGGACATGACTTCTGCATTCAATTTCGCTGTCCCGCCCAACCCCTCGCCGCCCAACCTCGACCATCCGGCCAAACAACTGCCGAAGCTGATCAACTGCGTACCGAATGCGGTGTTGGGATTTCTCAACGAAGGGCTTCCGTATCGGGTGCCTTATCCCCAGACGACGCCCACACAGGAGTCCGGACCGGTGCGTGGCGTCCCCAGCGGCATCTGTTAGTCGCTGAATAGCTGCCTATGCCAAAGGGAGCCCACCGCCATCGCAGCCGGGCGGCATGGGGCCCACGCGGCGCTGGTCGAGGGGCAGGTCGAGCCGGCGCCGGCCGGACCGTCGTGAGCCGTTCGCTGTGCAAGTCGCACATCGAGCGGTGTCCGTCTGGGCCCCCAGAAAATTCGATCAATCGGGGCATATGGCCCGCGATATTGGCTTACGATGCGGGTGCTTGGTGGTTTGTATTTCGCCATTGAGAGTTGGGGTCTTGAGATCGGCACTGGAAGGGGACAGCGTGCTATTGCCTCTTGGTCCGCCCTTGCCACCTGATGCTGTGGCGGCTAAACGGGGTGAGTCGGGGCTGCTCTGCGGCTTGTCGGTTCCGCTCAGCTGGGGTACGGCCGTTCCGCCGGATGACTACGACCATTGGGCACCGGAGCCTGAAGAAGGCGCCGAGGCCGTGGTCGAAGAAAACGTGGATGCGGCAGCTGCCGGTACCGACGAGTGGGACGAGTGGGCGGAATGGAGGGAGTGGGAGGCAGCAAATGCCGAACCTCATTTCGAGATGCCCCGTACCAGCAGCGTGATACCGAATTCGCCGGCGGCCGGTTGAGAGAGAGGGGGAAGACAGTCATTCCTTCACGATTGATTGGCGGCTTGGGGATCCCGCAGTCGGCAATACCAACAATCAATCTGCATGAGTAGTCCCAGGTAACTGAGTCGAGAGAATTAGGAGAAAGGCAAGATGGCAACACGCTTTATGACCGACCCGCACGCTATGCGGGACATGGCGGGCCGTTTCGAAATGCACGCCCAGACCGTCGAGGACGAGGCCCGCAAGATGTGGGCGTCCTCGCAGAACATCGCCGGCGCGGGCTGGAGCGGTATGGCTTCGGCAACCTCGCTGGACACCATGGGTCAGATGAACACCGCTTTCCGCAACATCGTCAACATGCTGCACGGCGTGCGTGACGGTCTCGTTCGCGACGTGAACAACTACGAGCAGCAAGAGCAGGCCTCCCAGCAGGTCCTCCGCGGCTAACGTCCACCGCAGCGAAAGCTGTTGCAGCCATACACTTTTACAAGCTAAGGAGAACAGGTTCAATGACAATTAACTACCAGTTCGGCGATGTCGACGCCCACGGCGCCCTCATCCGCGCACAGGCCGCTTCGTTGGAGGCCGAGCACCAGGCCGTCGTTCGCGATGTGCTGGCTGCCGGTGACTTCTGGGGTGGCGCCGGTTCGGTGGCTTGCCAGGAGTTCATCACCCAGTTGGGTCGCAACTTCCAGGTGATCTACGAGCAGGCCAACTCGCACGGCCAGAAGGTTCAGGCTGCCGGCAACAACATGGCGCAAACGGACAGCGCCGTCGGTTCCAGCTGGGCCTGATAGGTCTGGAGAAGTTTCGGTTCGCGGCGGCGCACCGCTGACCGGTGCGCTCGCCCTACCGAAAATGTGCACGTCCATGTACGGGTACCCAGTGCCCGCACGTGGACGTGCACATTTTTGTGCCTGATGTTCCCTGTGCCTAATGGTTCCCGTTGTCCGCAACCAGCCGAGACGGTCGAGACGGTTGCGTTGGCTGGGGGCGTGGGCTCTAGAACCGCCCGCCGCCGCCCAGGAAGCCGCCGCCGGATGAGTCGCCGGACGAGCCCGAGGAGCCGCCGAACGAGGTGGGGCTCCACCCGCCGAAACCACCGCGCATGCCTCCGCTGAGGAGGTCGCCGATGATGATGCCGCCAAGGACTGCGCCGGTGTTGCTGCCGCCCTGGCGCGTGTAGGCGCGCTGGGCGGCCTGCACGTCGGAATTGGCCAGCGACTGCGCGTTCGCGGCCAGCGTCGAGGCCGCGTTGGCCTGGGCGATCGCTTCGGTCGGATTGGTCGATCGGTAGCTCTGTGCGGCGTCGAGTCTACGTCCGGCCTCGGCCAGCCGGGTCCTGGCTTCCGGCCCGATACTGCCGCGACGGGTATCGATGTAGTCCGAGACCGCACGTATCCGCGACTCGGCCGTGAACAGTGCCTGTTCGAGTGAACGTCTGAGGTGTTCGGCGTTTGCCTGCTCCTGGGCGATGGCGGCCAGGAGTCGGTCGAGATCGGCGTCTGCCGTGGTGAGCTGGGCAAATGCACTCAGCGGATCCGCGGCGCCGGTGACGCGAGCGTTATCGACGGCCCGAGCGGCGGCATCGCGGGCCGCGATCAGCTCTGCGGCGTAGGCCGATTTGTTGGCCGGTGACTTCTGCAATTGCTCGTTGGCGTGCTGGATGCCCGCCTGAATGTCAGCCTGCACCGACGGCATGGTGGCAACCGCATGTCCGATGTCGCCGGCCGCGCTGTCCACTGCGTCGAGCAGCGAACGAGCCTGTCCGAGCGCGGACTCGGCGGCACGTACCGCATCCACCAGACCCGTCTGTTGGCCGCTGACTGCCTTTGCGGACAACTCACGTGCCGAGCTGATGTTGCTATCGGCGAAAGCCAGCAGTTCGTGGGCGGAGGTGACATTGGCGGAGATCGAACTCAGCGCGGTGGCCCCGAACTCGTCGTGCAGCTCGACCAGTCGCTGTTCGGTCGGGGCAATGCGGGTGGTGAGTTCGATGTATCGCTGGGTGAGCAGGTCCAGCCGGGCCGGCGCGTTGATCACCAAGTCACGCAGCTTTTCGAAGGCCTCGGTCTGGGACTCCAGTTCGCGGTCGGCGTTGGCGGCCGAAACGATCACCCGGGTTAGTAGGTCACGCCGCTGCGCGGGTGTCTCGGGTGTGCTGTCGTCAAGCTGCTGACGCACGCTAAACGCATGGGATAGCGCAGCTTTGGCGTTGCTTACCGCCTGGGAAAACGGCGCGGTCCGTTGTTCGCCGAACTCGTCGATCGCCACGGCGAGCTCGTTGGAACTGGTGCGCACGGCGTTGTCGACATCGACCACCATTGACCGGGACAGTTCGTCGAGGACGTCCAACGGCACCGCGGCGAGAGCTCGGGCATCGGTGGGGTCGACCCGCCGTGCCGCATCCAGTGCGTTGGTGCGCCGCCGGCTTGCGCGGTAGCGCATCACAATCCAGAAGATCGCGACGGCTACGGCGAGGACGCTCAGGACGACGAGCAGCGGTATTCTGCCGGACGGGCGTGGCGATTTGTTGAGTCCGTCCGCCGCGGCGACGGCGGCGCCGGCCCAGTCGCCGTCGCGCAGTTTGGGCTCGATCTTGTTGCGGCGCAGACTTTCGACCTGGCTGGAGGTGATCCCGTCCACGGTGGACGGCACCAGGAACGCATAGGAGCGGGCGACGGTGGCCACGGCCAGTATCGCGTCGTAGTCACCCAACTCGCTGGTTTGCATGGTGCGCTGTGCCCAGTTCGTGGCGCTCTGCCCGGAGAAATCGTCGACGTAGACCACCCAGAGCCGCACATGTCGCTCGGTGTAGAGCTGGTTGACGGCGGTTGTCACCTTCGCGCGACCCGAACTGGTGAGCGCGTCAGCGTTGTCGGTGACATAGCTCGCCAGCCGGAATGGCGGTTGCGCGCCGGAAGGCGGCGCCAACAGCAGCCCGGTGGTGAAGATCATCAAGATCACGCCAAGTAGGCGGGGGATGCGCATAGCCTAATTTAGCCTGGCAAGCACACAGTCTCATCGGAGCAAGGCTTTGCATGTCCGGGCGATTCGCCGCCGGAGGCAAACAGTGTCGGCGCGAGCGCCGGCCGTGGGTCCCGGCGGCGATCTGCCTGGCAGACTGTGGGGCGGTGAGCACAAAGCAGCAGGAGCCGTATGGCGACTTCGACCGCCAAAGGCGCGTGGTCGAAGCGCCCAAGACCGCGGGTCTGCCGGGCACCGAAGGTCAACATCGCACCGACTTCGCCCGCGACCGCGCTCGAGTGTTGCACTGTGCTGCGCTGCGCAGGCTTGCCGACAAGACCCAGGTCGTCGGACCGCGCGAAGGCGATACGCCCCGCACCCGGTTGACTCACTCACTGGAAGTGGCCCAGATCGGGCGGGGCATGGCGATCGGCCTGGGCTGCGACTTGGACCTGGTCGAATTGGCGGGTCTGGCCCACGACATCGGGCACCCGCCCTACGGGCACAACGGTGAACGGGCACTGGACGAAGTCGCTACCGGATGCGGTGGCTTTGAGGGAAACGCGCAAAACTTCCGCATTCTGACCAGCCTCGAGCCGAAAGTCCTTGATGAACGCGGCCTTAGCGTGGGTCTGAACCTGACCCGCGCAGCACTGGACGCGGTCACCAAATATCCCTGGCCTCGTGGCGGCGCGCGGCGCAAGTTCGGTTTCTACGACCAAGATCTGCAACCAGCGCTTTGGGTTCGGCAGGGGGCACCGCAGCGCCGGCCGTGCCTGGAAGCCCAGGTGATGGACTGGGCCGATGATGTCGCCTATTCGGTGCATGACGTCGAGGACGGTGTCGTCTCCGAACGCATCGATCTGCGGGTGCTCGCCGACCATGACGAGGCGGCGGCCCTGGCCAAGCTGGGGGAGAGCGAATTCTCGCGGGTCAGTGCCGACGAATTGATGGAGGCTGCCGGTCGGCTGTCGGGGCTTCCCGTCGTCGCGGCGGTAGGCAAGTACGACGCGACGTTAGCGGCCTCGGTCGCGCTGAAGCAGTTGACCAGCGAGCTGGTGGGCCGGTTCGCGTCCGCCGCGATCGCGACTACCCGTGCCGCGGCCGGTCCGGGGCCGCTGGTGCGCTACCAGGCGGATCTGCACGTGCCCGAGTTGGTGCGAGCCGAGGTCGCGGTGCTGAAAATACTGGCGCTGCAGTTCATCATGTCCGATCCGCGGCATCTCGAGACTCAGGCCCGGCAACGCGAACGAATCCACCGGGTGGCGCAGCTGCTGTATGCGGGGGCGCCGCGCACGCTCGATCCGATCTTTGCCGCGGCATTCAATGCCGCCGGGGACGACGGCGCTCGGATGCGGGTCGTCGTCGATCAGATCGCCTCCTATACCGAGGGCCGCTTGGAACGTATCGACGCCGCGCAGCTGGGCGATGGGAGGGTCGGGTAAGCGGCCTGATGGCGTAGCTGTGCACGCTTTAGACTGAGCCGATGTCGGGTCCGGCGGGTACTAGAGATGCGGGTCGTCCCGGTTCGGGAGGCCGGTCCCGGATTTCTGATCGTGACATCGCCGCCATCCGCGAAGGCGCCCGCATCGAGGATGTCGTCGGCGACTACGTCCAGCTCCGACGCGCCGGCGCCGACTCACTTAAGGGCCTGTGCCCGTTTCACAACGAAAAGTCGCCGTCGTTTCATGTGCGACCCAATCACGGTCACTTCCATTGCTTCGGCTGCGGCGAGGGCGGCGACGTGTACGCCTTCGTGCAGAAGATCGAACACGTCAGCTTCGTCGAGGCGGTGGAACTGCTCGCCGACCGGATCGGTCACACGATCAGCTACACCGGCGCGGCCACCAGTGTGCAGCGTGATCGCGGCAGCCGCAGCAGGCTGATTGCCGCCAATGCGGCGGCCGCGGCGTTTTACGCCGAGGCCCTCGAGTCCCCCGAGGCGGCACTGGCCCGCAAGTACCTGACCGAGCGCAGTTTTGACGCTGCGGCCGCCCGCCACTTCGGCTGCGGCTTTGCGCCGTCGGGGTGGGACTCTTTGACAAAGCATTTGCAGCGCAAGGGCTTTGAGTTCAAGGAACTGGAGGCGGCCGGGTTGTCCCGGCAGGGGCGACGTGGCCCGATCGACCGGTTTCACCGGCGCCTGTTGTGGCCCATCCGCTCCTCGGCCAGTGAGGTGATCGGGTTCGGGGCGCGGAGGTTGTTCGATGACGACCCGATGGACGCCAAGTACGTCAACACCCCCGAGACGCTGTTGTACAAGAAGTCCTCGGTGCTGTTCGGCATCGACCTGGCCAAGCGCGATATCGCCAGGGGGCATCAGGCCGTGGTGGTCGAGGGCTACACCGACGTGATGGCCATGCATCTGGCCGGTGTCACCACGGCTGTGGCATCCTGCGGCACCGCGTTCGGCGACGAGCACTTGGCGATGCTGCGCCGGCTGATGATGGACGACAGCTTCTTTCGGGGCGAGCTGATCTATGTCTTCGACGGTGACGAAGCGGGCCGTGCCGCCGCGCTCAAGGCCTTCGACGGTGAACAGAATTTGGCCGGTCAGTCCTTTGTCGCGGTCGCCCCGGACGGGATGGACCCTTGTGACCTGCGGTTGGCCTCGGGCGACACCGCCCTGCGTGACTTAGTGGCCCGACGGACCCCGTTGTTCGAGTTCGCGATCCGCACCGCCCTCGCCGAGTCGGACCTGGAGAGCGCCGAGGGCCGGGTGGGCGCGTTACGCCGCTGCGTACCGATGGTGGGTCAGATCAAAGACCCCACGCTGCGCGACGAGTACGCCCGGCAGTTGGCCGGTTGGGTCGGTTGGGACGATGTGGCTCAAGTCATCGACCGGGTGCGTGGCGAAGCGAAGAACGCCACCAGACCGAACCGGGGTGGTGCCGCGACCAAGACACCTCGTCGCGCCGCTCACGAGTCCACTGACACGGGCTCTGCCGAGCCGGCCGCCGCTCGCCCCGACCCGCGTGATCCGACGCTGTGGCCGCAGCGTGAGGCACTCAAATCGGCGCTGCAGTACCCGGCGCTGGCCGGGCCGGTCTTCGACACCCTGACCGTCGAGAGTTTCACCCACCCCGGGTACGCCGCGGTGCGAGCAGCCATTGACGCGGCGGGCGGCACGGCGACCGGGGTTACCGGGGCGCAGTGGATGGACATGGTGTGCCAACAGACCACTTCACCGTTGACCTCAGGGCTGATCAGTGAATTGACGGTAGAGACGATCCAGGTTGATGAGGAGAAACTGCCCCGCTACATCGGTGGTGTCCTGGCCCGGCTGCAGGAGGTCTGGATGGGCCGGCAGATCGCCGAGGTGAAATCCAAGCTCCAGCGGATGTCACCGATTGAACAAGGCGACGAGTATCACGCGCTGTTTGGCGACCTGGTCGCCATGGAGGCCTATCGACGCAGCCTGTTGGAACAGGCCAGCGGCGATGACCTCACCGCGTGAGACGGGGCGTCAGGTCAGGGTGCGGCCTTGGGTTGGCGTTCAACGACGACCGTCTGCGCGTCGATCTCGGTCAACGTGACGAACCCGGAATCGGGGGAGACGCGGTTGGCGATCTTGCGGCGTCCGGCGTCGATCACCGTTTTGGCGGCGGGGCTGCCGGTAAGCGCGCGATAGGTGCCGGCGATCTGCTCGTAACGGCGGCGCCCGGCCTTCGCGCCCAACACGTAACCCAGTCCCAGCAGGGCGACATACCCGATCAATGCGGTCCCTCCGACTAACGGTGCGGTTGCTTCTATCCTGCCTCACGGGCAAGGCGGTGCGCTCGCCCGATCCCTCCAGTCGGGTGCGCGGCACCGAAAAAACGACGATCGGGTGGGTATCTGGTCCCTCTGATAGTTGGGCGCAGGTCTACCAGTACGCTATAGTCGTCCCGCGATCTGCACCACCGTTCGCATGGACCGGTTAGTCCCCTGTAGCTCAATTGGCAGAGCATTCGGCTGTTAACCGAAGGGTTGGAGGTTCGAGTCCTCCCGGGGGAGCCAAGATAGTTAGACGGGTCGCTTGATCGATTGACCGGCATTCCGCGGACATCGCCGCTACCCGTTAACCCGCTGCGAGAATCACCGTTCAGGTAATGGGTGCCCGGCGAAGGCGGGCGACCAGTGGGTAGAGCTGGTAGCCCAGGCAGATACCGAATGCCGCGTTGAGGAAGGCCGCGAACAACGCCAACGAGGTCGCGACGACGCCCCACAGCGGTACCCCGAGGGCAAAACCGACGACGCCGGCGGCGGCGAAAACCAGTCCGACCAATTGGGCGAACCGCAGTGGCGGCACCGGTTCGAGTTCCCGCGCCGGTCCAAGTCGCGCAGCGGCAAGTTTGGCGAACAGGAATCCATAGGGGCTGCGCCGTGGACCCCGCAGCGCGGTGACGGCGAAGATCATGGTCTGGACGCCCAGGATCACCGCTGCGGCCCGGGGGCTGGCGATGGAGACGACCAGGGTGAGGATCAGGACCATCGTGGTGATCCACGCGGCAAATCGCGGGCCTCGTACATCCACTTAACTTGGATGGCTGGGCATCTGGCCGCTCCTGTCCGACGGTGGCGGTTAGCTGAGCAAGGGGATCAGCGTTGCCCGCAGGTCAGCTACCTTCGGGACACCCGCGGTGCGGTATCGCTGCTGTCCGTCGGTGTCGAAGATGAAGGTAGTGGGTAACGAGAGCACAGACAGCCGTTTCGCCGCGACCGGATTCGCGTCGATGTCGACCTCCACGTGTGCGACATCGGGTAGCTCCTCGCATACCTGATCGACCACGCGGCGCACCGCGGCGCAGGGCCCACACCAGTTGGCGCTGAAGTGCATGATGGTGGGCCCGGTTTCAGATAGGCCAAGATCCGAGGTGTCCTGGTGCGCGCGGTCGGTCGAGGGGCCGGTTTCGCGCAACACTCCCGCGCGGCGATTGACCGTCAGCCCGATCGCCGATGCCCCGGTCAGGGCCGCGACGATCGCGGAGGCGGCTATCAAAGTGGTGCTCATCGGCCAATCCTCAGATCGAGAAGTCTTCGCCGTGCCACACCCCGGCCTCCGGCGGCCGAATCACCCGCGCGTTGGGCGGGCGGTCGTCGACCTGCGCCTCCAACCTGGCCACCCTGGTCAGCAGCGACTGCAGGCTGCCCCCCACCAGATCGGGTAGTAGCGAGTCGTCGTCTCCAGACGGCCCCTGGCGGCTGATGACCTGTCCGGGCACCCCCACCACCACCGCACTCGACGGGACTTCTTTGACGACGACGGAGTTGGCGCCGATGCGGCTGTCGTCGCCGATCTTGATCGGGCCCAGGATCTTGGCGCCCGCGCCGATGATCACTCGGTCGCCGAGAGTGGGATGGCGTTTGCCGACGTCGGTGCCGGTGCCGCCGAGGGTGACACCGTGGTACAGCGTGACGTCGTCGCCCACCTCTGCGGTCTCACCGATGACAACCCCGGTCGCGTGATCGATGAACAGCCCGCCACCGAGTACGGCCCCGGGGTGGATATCGACACCGGTCAGGATGCGATTGATCTCGCCCAGCGCGCGCGCCACCAGACGGGCGTTACGACGCCACAACCAGTGGCTGATCCGGTGTCCCCACACCGCGTGCACGCCCGGGTAGCAGAAGATGACCTCCAGCGTGGTGGGCCGGGCCGGATCACGCTGTCTGGCGGCCTGGATGTCGCGCCGTATCTGGGTCAGCATGGTCACTCGCTCAGATCCGCGAACAACACCGTGCTCAGATATCGCTCGCCAAAGTCGGGTAGGACGACGACGATGAGTTTCCCGGCGTTCTCCGGCCGGTGGGCTAGCTCGCGCGCCGCCCACACGGCCGCGCCCGACGAGATGCCGACCAGCAGTCCTTCTTCGGTTGCCATCCGTCGGGCCAGCTCGAGCGCATCGTCGTTGCCGACGGTTATCACCTCGTCGACCAGGGCGAGGTCGAGCACCGGGGGCACGAATCCCGCACCGATGCCCTGGATCGGGTGCGGTCCCTTCTGTCCACCGGACAGCACCGGGGACGCCGCCGGTTCCACGGCAACAAACTGGGCCGAAGGCCTGCGCTGCTTGATGACCTGGGCAACTCCGGTGATTGTGCCGCCCGTCCCGACTCCGGATACGAAGATGTCGACCTTGCCGTCGGTGTCGCGCCACACTTCTTCTGCGGTCGTGACGGCGTGGACCGCCGGATTCGCCGGATTTTCGAATTGCTGGGGGATGAAGTATCGGTCGTCGGTCTTGGCCAGCTCCTCGGCTTTGGCGATGGCGCCCGCCATGCCCTCCGCGCCGGGGGCGAGGACGAGCTCGGCGCCGTAGGCGCGCAACAGCATGCGCCGCTCGATGCTCATCGTGTCCGGCATCGTCAGCACGCACTTGTAGCCGCGTGCGGCGGACACCATGGCCAGCGCGATGCCGGTGTTGCCGCTGGTCGGTTCGAGGATGATGGTGTCGGGTTTGATCAGACCGGCTTTCTCGGCCGCATCGATCATCGCGACCCCGATGCGGTCTTTGATGCTTCCCGCTGGATTGAACGATTCCAGTTTGGCGACGACATCGGCCGCTGCGCCGTCGGTGACCCGCCGCAACCGGACCAGCGGCGTACCCCCAATCAGCTGGGTGATGTTTTCGGCGATGGTCATTGGCCGTCTCCATCGGTGTCGGCGTCGCCCGCGGTGGCCACCCGGGTGCGGTCGAACTCGGTTGTGTTGGGAGCAGGAGTCGTTGGCCAAACTGGGAGTCGGTGCGTGGCGCCGGCGGCCGCCTCGGTACCGGGGCGCCCGACGCGGCCAGTGCCGCTGAGGCTCAGGGGGATTGGCGCCCGTGGTTGGTCCGAGAAAGCGGAGCCGGAAGCGGTGGTGGGCTGGTCGAGTTCGCCGACGTCCGGGCCGGTACAAGTGCGCGGGTTAACGGCGGTAAACGCTGAGATATCCTGCCGGACAACGCCGTTGCCCGGTTTTACCGCCACTCGCGCGGCGGCCGGGCTCATCAGATGGTGGTAGCGCGGTGTCCGGTCCGCCCGGGCTTTGCGGTTGGGTACGGATAACACAGTCATAGCGGGGTTGGTCTTCCTGAAGACTTTGGTCAGCCTGCGTCACAATCCATGAGGCGACAGAGGCGACGATTACTGGACGGTCAGAACGCGTCAGGAATCAACAGCAACAACAACAGTCCACGGCGGGGCAGCGCGTGAGGACAAAGCTCAGCTGTGAGGCCTGTTGCATGGCTCTACTATAAGGCATGCGGGTATTCCGCCTGTTCGGACGGCAGGGCCCGGCATGCTCGTCGAGTGGGCTTGGCTGCTGGCTCGTGCCGGTTCACGGCTGCGGGGCGGGTCTGGAGCGGTAGCGCGATCGCCGACACTAATCGTATTCGGGCAGCCACATGGTTTCGCGAATGGCCTGACCTACGTCAGCATGGATTCTGGTGGCCACGTTGTCTGCGACGGCTGCTTGGTACACGGCCGCCGCGACCGTTCTCGAAATCCCCCGCAGGTCCTGGACATCCGGCAGCAGGGAATCCCCGGTCGTTGTCGGACTCGCCTGGTGCGCAAGGGCTTTCGCTGCCGCTCGCAGCATGCCCTGGGTCAACAACCGGGCCCCGGCCACGATCACGCCCAGCCCGATGCCGGGGAACACCAGCACGTTGTTGGCTTGGCCGATCGTGTAGGCGTTGTCGTGGTATTCGACGGGTGCGACCGGGGTGCCGGTGGTAACCAACGCCTTTCCTCCCGACCACGCCAGCACGTCGGCGGGCATGGCCTCCATCCGCGAGGTCGGATTGGACAGCGGAAAGATCATCGGGCGATCGCACGATTGCATCATCGTCTCGACCACCTCTTGGTTGAATGCGCCGGAGACGGTCGAGGATCCGAGCAGGACGGTCGGTGCGGCGAGCTTGATCGCGTCGACCAGGCCCACCCGATCCGAGGCGCCGACGCCTAGCCGGGCCCGGTTCTTGGCGTAGGGCACCTGGAACTCGCGCAGGTCAGCCATGTCGTCGAACAACAGCCCTTGTTTATCGACGGCCCAGATCTGCGACGTTGCCTGCTCGACGGTGGCACCATCGGCGACCATCGCGTCACGGATCTGGTCGGCGACTCCAACCCCGGCGGTACCGGCGCCGAAGACAATCACCGTGTTGTCGCGCACCGGGACTCCGGTGACATGGGATCCGCCGTCAATGGCCGCCACCACCACCGCGCCGGTGCCCTGTACGTCATCGTTGAACACGCAGTAGTCCGCACCGTATGTCCGCAGGATCATCCGCGCGTTGGTCGGCCCGAAGTCCTCGAAGTGCAGCATCGCGCGGGGGAACAGCCGGTGGGCGATCTCGATGTAGCGCTTGATGAACTGGTCGTATTCCTCGCCGCGGCGCCGGGCATGGCGATTACCCAGATAGAACGGGTCCTGCAACAGCTGTTCGTTGTCGGTACCGACATCGAGTGACACCGCCAGACTGCGGCGAGGGTCGATGCCGCCGCCCGCGGTGTACAGGGCCAACTTGCCCACCGCGATCTGGATGCCCCCGACGCCCCAGTCTCCGATGCCAAGGATGGTTTCGGCGTCGGTGCAGACGATCAGGTCGACGTCGTCGGGACCCAGACCGAACGTTTCGAAGGCAGCAGCGATCTCATCGGGCTCATCGATGCTCAGAAACAATCCCCGTTGACCACGGTATTCATCCGAGAAGCGTTGGATGGCCTCTCCGACGGTGGGCGTGTACACCACCGGCATGAGCTCGACCAGGTGCTCGGTCAGCACTTTGTAGTACAGCAGTTCGTGGCGATAGTGCAGCTGCTCCAGGAGCAGATTGCGGCCCAGGTCAGTGGCCAGGCTTTGCAGCTGATGCCATACGCGTTCGGACTGTTGGTCCAGGGTGAGCACGGCGGCGGGCAGTCGTCCGGTCAGGCCCAGTGCTCGACGCTGCTCGTGGGTAAAGCCGACGCCGCGATTGAGACTTGGTGTGGACAACGCATCCGGAAACCGAGGCACCCGGGCATCGCTCATCGATAGCCTCCATCCGTGACTTGACGAGTTAAGCCACGGTAACGCCCCGCGGCGGCCCCGGGAAGATGACGGCAAGCATCACGAGAAATGCCCGTGAAGCGTCCTCGGTGGATCACGTAAAAATGCCCGCGGAACGGTCGATCCTTGGCAGGCATGGGAAGTGGGCTGTCGATGTCGTCTCGGGCCGAGATCACCGCGAAGTTCGCCAGGGGGTATGTGGGGGCGCCGAAGGCGGGCAAGGGGCAGATTCTGGATCAGGTGGTGGCGGTCACCGGCTGGTCGCGTGACAACGCCCGGCGGCGGTTGAGGGCGGCGGCCGCGCCGCCGGGAGCGGGTCGGCAGGTCGCCAAACGGATTTGCCGGCAACGCAATCCGAAGTACTCCTAGGATGCGCTCAAGGTGTTGCAGAAGGTGTGGGCGGCCTCAGGCGGGCAGTGCGGCCGGTACCTGGCCGCTTCCATGGCACTTCAGTTGGATGCTCTAGAACGCCACGGCGAACTGGTGGACGGCCGTGACCGTTACGGCCCGGCGGTGCGTGCCGAGCTGTTGGCGATGAGCAGCGCCACGATCGACCGCTACCTGCGCGGCGCCAAGGCCCGCGACCAGATCTCGGGTGTGTCGACGACGAAACCCTCCCCGCTGCTGCGGTCCTCGATCACCATCTGCAAAGCAGGCGATGAGGCCGAAGAATCTCCGGGGTTCTTCGAAGGCGACACCGTGGCGCACTGCGGCCCGACACTGAAAGGTGAGTTCGCCCGCACGGTCAACCTCACCGACATGCACATCGGCTGGGTGTTCACCCGCACGGTGCGCAACAACGCCCACCCCCACATCCTGGGCGCCCTCAAAACCGGAATTACTAAAATCCCTATAAGGTAACGGGTTTGGACTTCGACAACGGCACCGAATTCCTCAATAAGGCGGTCATCAAGTGGGCCGCGGACATGGAGATCTTCTTCACCCGCTCACGACCCTACAAGAAGAACGACCAGGCCACCATCGAGTCCAAAAACAACCACCTCGTGCGTCGCTACGGGTTCTACTACCGCTACGACACCGACGAAGAACGCGCCGTGCTCAACCGGCTGTGGCACCTGGTCAACGACCGGCTCAACTACCTGACCCCACCATCAAACCCATCAGCTACGGCTGCAGCCGCGACGGTCACCGCCGCCGGCTCTACGACAAGCCCCAGACCCCTGGACCGGCTGCTGGCCGCCGGAGTCCTCTCAGCGGCCCAACAAACAGAGCTGCTCACCTACCGCAACAGCCTCAACCCCGCCGCGATCGCCCACCAGATCGCCGACCTGCAAGCCGCCCTGCTCAGACTCGCCAAAGACAAGACCGAACAGCTCTACCTCGCCGCCATACCCGCCGCTCTACCCGCCCTCAAAGCCGGCATCCGCATCAAAAGCAAGACCACCAGCTGACCCCGATTTCGCGGGCATTCCTTACGTGATGCATGAACCAGGTTTCGCAGGCATCTTGACTTGATGCATCACGGATGATCGGCGCCTGCGCCTCCCGGCTATTTCCCGGCGGACAGGTCGGGCTTCCGGTATCGCATACCGCTGTCGCTGAGGCGTTTTCGGCGTTGTCGGCCCGGACGCCGCGCTGGCCAAGCCGCGCCATGGGCGCACGCTACGGGTGGGTTTGGGGCCGGGCTGGGACCATGGTGAATGATTTCTCGCCGCAATCGGGCATAAGGAAGCTGCCGGCACATATTTATTCACGCCAAGTTACAAATTCGCGGACACCGACGGTTATCGAAGCTTACAGTTCACCGCAGATCGTTGCCGAAATTCACGCAATCGGGACGCGCTCCCAATGCCTGATGAACTGGGCCGGTATGAACCGCACTCAGCTCCTCACCATCTTTGCCACCGGGCTTGGCCTATTCATGATCTTCCTTGACGCGTTCATCTTGAATGTGGCGCTACCGGACATCCAAAATACGTTTGGAGTGGGGGAGGACGGCCTGCAATGGGTGGTGGCGGCATACAGCCTCGGCATGGCGGTCTTCATCATGTCGGCCGCCACACTTGCCGACCGCTACGGCCGCCGTCGCTGGTACCTGATGGGTATCGCCTTGTTCACGCTGGGATCGATCGCCTGCGGTTTGGCGCCCTCGATCGCGATGCTCACTGCTGCGCGGGGGGTTCAGGGTTTCGGCGCGGCAACGGTCAGCGTCACTTCACTGGCACTGGTGAGCGCCGCATTTCCCAACCCGAAGGAGAAAGCGCGAGCGATCGGGATCTGGACCGCGGTCGCCAGCGTGGGCACCGCTACTGGCCCGACGCTGGGCGGTCTGCTGGTGGATACGTGGGGGTGGCGGAGCATCTTCTACGTGAACGTGCCCATGGGGGTGTTCGTCATTCTGCTCACCGTCGGATTTGTGGCGGAGTCGCGCAACGCCCGGGCCGGCCGGTTGGATCTGTCTGGCCAGGCGCTGTTCATCGTCACCGTGGGAGCCTTTGTTTATGCCGTAATTGAGGGCCCCCAGATCGGCTGGACATCGCCGCTGATCCTTACTCTGCTCATGACCGCCGTAGTTGGCTGCGCCCTTTTCCTTTGGATCGAGGGAAGGTCAGCGGATCCAATGATGGATCTGACGTTGTTTCGTGACAGCTCTTATGCGCTTTCCATCGGGACTATTTGCACGGTGTTCTTCGCGGTCTATGGGATGCTGCTGCTCACCACGCAGTTCCTGCAGAACGTTCGGGGCTACACCCCGGGGGCGACCGGCCTGATGATCCTCCCGTTCAGCGCCGGCGTCGCCGTCGTTTCGCCACTGGTGGGAAGCCTGGTTGCGCGGGTCGGCGCGCGCGTGCTCATCCTCATCGGGCTCGGTCTGTTGATGCTGGGGCTGCTTACGCTGATCGCCAGCGAGCACCGGAGCTGGGCCTTGGTACTGGTCGGCCTTGGATTTTGTGGCACCGGCGTGGCGCTGTGTCTGACACCGATCACCACCGTCGCCATGACCGCGGTTCCCCCGGAACGGGCTGGCATGGCTTCGGGCATCATGAGTGCACAGCGGGCGATCGGCTCGACGATCGGCTTCGCCGTGTTGGGATCGTTATTGGCCGCCTGGCTGTCGGCCACGCTCGAACCTCACCTGGAACCCGCGGTGCCCGATCCGGTCCAGCGACACACCATTGCCGAAGTCATCATCGACAGTGCCAACCCGCGCGCCCACGTCGGTGGGATCGTGCCGCGGCGAGAAATCGTGCACCGCGATCCCGTTGCGATCGCGGAGGAAGACTTCATCGAAGGCATACGCGTGGCGTTCTTCATCGCCACGGCATCACTAGGCTTCGTGTTTCTGGCGGGCTGGCGGTGGTTCCCCCGAGGCGGGGCAGGCATGCTCGGCGATGCCGAGCGCGAGGCGGACGCCGTCGGTCTTTGAATCGTCGAGGGAAAGTCGAGACGTCGGCCGGCCCGACGCCCCTCGGGGGTACCTCTGGGCAGTACGCCCCGCCAGCTGCGGGACGTTCCGGCGCCAAAAGCTGGCCAAACCTGCACGATGTAGCCACGTTTCGCCAATCCGGCGTGGTTGACCACGTCGCTGGACTCCGCTGCTACCTGCCGCACACCAGACGTGCTGTGTCCCAACGCCCTGCAAAACAAGGACCCCAAAAAATCGAGTTCCTTTGAGCCGTAGTACTTCTCAGATGATGTGCTCCTCATCTGCCCCGCGAGGGTGTCTGAGTGGCAGGTATCGATCAGGCGGGTACCGGCTCACTGCTTGTCGCGTTGGTCCAGTCGGTGTCCCAACTGGTCGGCAACATTGGCAATCGCGGGCTGTCGCTGAAAGCGTTGCTCTCGAGCACCGTCACCCCCGCGGGGGAAGCGTGTGACTTCCCGGACAAGGTTCCGGCAAAGCCCGGTGCTCTTGAATCTTGCTGGCAAGCTACCGTCGAACCCGTTGTATTTGGATGAGCGAGCGTGCTGGACGCCACCAGCCTGGCTTCCGGCGCTACACTTGGCGGCACATCGCCGGCCGACGCTACCGCAGAAGAACCGTCCCACAGCGGCTTTGCTCCGGTGTGTGCGGCGACAGGCTTGGCGCTCGCAGTCGCTAGTCCGGCGTCGGCGGGCGGCACGCTCACGCTCGCAGGCTGTGTGTAGAGGCTGAGCAGAAACGGAAGATTCTGGGCAATACCGATATCGAAGGCAGCCGATAGACCCCGCTCGGTACCGGTCAACGCGCATACCGTTGCAACTGCGAACGGTGTACTAGCCGCCACGGCCAAAGCCAGCGGCACTGGAGCGATCGCTGCCACGAGCAGCGCGATCATGATCGGGATGATGTTTTCGATGACGACTGTCGCCAGGGCCCAAACGACAAACGCCACCGTCCAAATCACGAACATGAGAGCCGCTAGCAGCTCTCCCGCTATCAGCAGAGCGATCAGATCCCTCAGGAAGAGGTAGATAAAGCCGATGAGTCTCACGATGAACGTGAAAATCGCCACGATGGTTTCCCATAGGAATAGTGGTGCAGGGGCGAGGGCGTCCGAGAGCACGCCCGCGAGGGTACCGATTTCGGCTTTGAGCACCGGCGGGGCTGGTGTGGTGTGGGGCATCGAGGCCAGTGTCGTGCCCGAGATGACTTGATAGGCGCTCATGGTGGTGGCCGCTTGGATCCACATCCGCGCGTAGTCGGCTTCGTTGAGTGTGATTGGGATGGTGTTGAGCCCAAAGAAATTGGTCGCCAACAGCGCCGTGTGGGTGGTGTGGGTGGCGGCCAGCTCCGCCAGTGTCGGCATCGTTGCCAGCGCGCTGGTGTAGGCCCCGGCCGCCACCTCGTGCTCGGCCGGAGTCGCCGCGTAGTCGGCGCTGGTGGTATTCAACCAGGCCAGATAGGGCACGTGCGCATCGACATAGCTCTGCGCGCTCGACCCCTGCCACGCGGCAGCCGCCACCCCGCTCAGTGTGGCGGTGAGTTCCTCCGGGACGGAAGCGTGTTCGGCGGCAAGTGCCGTCCATGCTGCGGCGGCCTCTTGCAGTGGGCCGGGGCCTGGGCCCGCGCTCAGTAGTGCCGAATGCACCTCCGGCGGAGATGCCATCCATACAGACGCCGTCATGAGGGCGCTCCTTAAGTCATACCCCCTCGGTCCGGGGCGGGTGCCGTGCTCTCGGAGCGCGGTTCTACCAAAGCTGACGACAACGGATCCGCCCAAGCAGCCGGCGAGACCATCTCGCCGGGCCTGATCAACAACGGAGCACTCAATGACGCCGCGCCCACCGGGCGTGCACCCTTAGGAACCACTGCTCCTCCGATCGTCAATACCTGACAGCTATGCGGCCTTGAGGCTGCCCCTGGTCGCGAACAGCCGCGGCTAGGGCTGCTGGCCGCGGGGAAGGCAAATCCGCATTTGCGGCCGAGCGTAGCAAATAGTTGCCGGGTCTTTCGAAATCGACCGTCCAGTGAAATTGATTGACATCAAGGGCATTTCAGCGACTGGCGGGCGAGAATGTAAAGAAGGTGGACAGTACATTTACGTGAGGTATGGGTGGGGCATTTGTAAATGTGGTGACTGCTCACCCTCTGCTGTGGCGCAACAAAATGTGACCGATCTTCGCCGGCCGCTGATGCGCCAGCCTTGGCGGACTTGTATCGGTAAGCCTGAGAACTGTCGAAACATGTTTAGCCACAGCGATATTAGTTCGCCGCGGAGGCTGAGTTGGGTTCCTTGAGGTAGCGCCGGATCGCTAAGCGGGACAATGAAATAGAAGTCAGCTTTGGTGATCCGCCGCACGGTGGACCGGTTGATGCGGGCGATAGGGCGCGGGGCGAGGTCTGGCGCATCGCCATCTCCGTTGCCCGCAGGGCACGTGGCTCGCGGATCTTGGAGCTACCGCACTTGATGCCAACCGCAACTCACGGGTTTGGTTGGCCGACATGACCCTGCTGGACCCGTCCATGCGGCACAAATAGCGCGCGCATGATCTCAGTGGCGGACCGCGGCTGCTCCCTGTCCGATGACCGAACCATGTTGGACGGAAATCCGGATGTGCGGATCTGCGCCGGCAACGACTCGACCACATGTGTGTCACAGGGGCCGGTGGGACAGTCGTTGGGGCTGGCCAGTTGCGTAAGCCGGTCGAGGCCCCGCAGCACCGTATGCCCGCCCAATGTCCAGTGCTGGCTCTCGTCGGGGTCGCTCGCCTGCACTGTCTCAGCCGAACTCAGGACGCGGTGTGGATCCGATTTCGCCAATTCGCACAATCGCGCCGCGATGTTGACCGGTTCACCGATGACGGTGTATTCGAACCGCTCGAATGCTCCTACATTGCCCGCCAGGACAGCTCCCGCGGCCACTCCAATCGCGGCCTGGCACTCGGGTACCTCGTTGGCGAGTCGATGAGCGATCGCGCGGGCGGCGCCCAGCGCGTCGGTTTCTGGTGAAAGCGCCCGTATCGGGGCGCCGAAGATCGCCAGAGTTCCGTCGCCCTGGAACTTGTTGATCAGTCCGTTGCGTCGGCTCACCTCGTCGATGATGACGGCAAACATTTGATTGAATAGCCGCACAACCTCGGCGGGAGGGCGGGCGGTCACCAAACGGGTAGATCCGATGATGTCCACGAAAAGAACCGCGACGCAGCGCTCTTCGCCGCCAAGTTCGAAACTCTGGTCCTCGGCGGCAGCGGCGACGTCACGCCCGACATGACGGCCGAACAGGTCCCGGATCCGTTCACGCTGGCACAGCCCCTCAACCATTGCGTTGAAGCCGCGCTGCAGTTCGCCGAGCTCTGTGCCGTCGAAGACCTCGAGCTGGCAATCAAGGTCACCAGATTCCACACGCTTGAGGGCTGAATGTAGATCGCGCACTGACGTCGCAGTCAGCCAGGCCGCGATCATGTTGCACAGCACGCCCGAGACGAGCGCGGACGGCGCCAGCAACAGCAGCACGAGCTCCAGATCGTTCCTGGTCAGGTGTTGTTGCGACATCGCGAACGCGACAGCGAGGATGATCCCCACCAGTGGAACACCCGAGCCCAACACCCACGACGTCGTGGCGCGTCTCATGACGCTGGGGGCAAGACGCCGTGTGGGCTGCCCGCCGCCAAGCGCGATGGTGGCCGCTGGCCGCAGCATCAGCTCGGCGAAGAAGTAACACGTAGCCGACAGTGCGATACCACTTAGGCTGGTGCCCAGAATGATCTTGGGGACGTACTCGTAACTGACGCGTCCGTAAAGGACGGCGAACAGTGCCGAACCGATCGTCCACGAGACCACGGGAACCAGGGCTAGGTCCTGTCTGCTAATTGCGGACGCGGTGGTAGGTGATGATGGCGGCCAGGGTGGCACCGCTGAGGTAGGTCAGGGCGTATTTGTCGTAGCAGGTGGCGACCGCGCGCCAGTGTTTGAGCCGGTTGAAGCTTCGCTCGACGGTGTTGCGGTGCTTGTAGATTCGGCCTGAGAACCCCGGAGGCCGTCCTCTGTTGCGGCCTTTGGCTTTGCGGCGGGTGATCTGGTCGCTGCGCTCGGGGATGGTATGGGCGATCTTGAGCCGGCGCAGCTGTGCCCGCGTCGAGTCATGGGAGTACGCCTTGTCTGCCAGCAGGTGAAACGGGGCGTATGAGTTGCTGCGCCGGGCGGCCAGCAGTGGCCAAAGCATCGGATTATCACCGGCTTGACCGGCCGACAGTGCCAGGGTGACCGGACTGCACAGCTGGTCGGTCAAGGCGTGGATCTTGGTAGTCAGCCCGCCGCGGGAACGCCCAATGGCGTGGTCATCGGGCTCATCGAGATATTTCTTGTAATTCGACAGATCCCCCCTGTGCGGCGCCCGGGGGCGCGCTCCGGCTGCGTGTTGGTGGGCGCGCACACTGGTCGAATCGACCGACAACAGTGCGCCCAGGTCGGCGTCCTCGGCGTCGAGGTCAGAGGCGATCGCCGCGAAGATCCGCGCGTAGATGCCATCGACCGACCAGCGTAGATGCCTCTCGGCCACCGATTGCCAGGGACCGAAGTGCTCGGGCAGGTCACACCACGGAGATCCCGTACGGTAACGCCAGATAATGCCCTCCAGAGTACGTCGATGATCGTTCCACGGCCGGCCACGCCGCCGCCCCGCAGGCAACACCGCCACGATCAGCGACCACAAATCATCAGAAATCGCATGCGTCCGCATCACCCAAACAGCATCAGCCAAAACACCATTCACATTAAGCAGACACGCCCTAGGCGCCCGGTATTGAGCAGGAATGGGTAGTCGCCGTCGGGCATCTCATCGGGCACCAGGTGCGGGCGGGCGAAGAACACCGCACGCCCCGTTGCGGTGGGGAACGCCAGCCGCGGCACTGTGCCATCGTCGCGAACGAACTGAAGCTGGCTGACACCGTCGTTGAGGTAGCGGATCGGGCTTTGGCTGCTCGCGCCGTCCGGCGGACACGGCCACTGCAGCGGGGTTTCGCGCAATCTGTCGTGGCTGATACCGCGCAGGTCGTATCCGGTCGCCGGATTGGAGAAGCGCTTGATCTCCTCGAATTCCTCCGCGGCGGAGCTATAGCTGAACGACTCCGAAAAACCCATCTCGCAAGCGATCCGGGCGATGATCTGCCAGTCCGGTAGCGCGTCACCGACCGGATCAACGGCCTTCGGGAACAAGGACATGTTGCGTTCGCAGTTGACCATCACGCCGTCGGATTCGGTCCATAATGCGGCCGGCAGCAAGACGTTCGCGTACTCGTTGGTCTCGGTTTCAAAGAACGCGTCCTGGCTGATCACCAATTCGGCTTTCTCCAAGCCGGCCAGGACGGTCTTGCGATTGGCCACCGTGGCAACGGGATTGCTGCAGATGATCCAGCACGCCTTGATCTCGCCGTCGGCCATGCGGGAGAACATGTCGATGACGCCGCCGCTGACATCGGTGCGCAGCGCCCCACCGGGTAGACCCCACTGCTCCTCGACGAACTCCCGGTCCGGCGCCGACAACACCGAGCGTTGTCCGGGCAGACCCGGCCCCATGTAGCCCATTTCGCGTCCGCCCATTGCATTGGGCTGGCCGGTGAGGGAGAAGGGGCCGCTACCCAGCTTGCAGATCGCCCCCGTAGCCAGATGTAAGTTGCACAGCGCGTTGGTGTTCCAAGTGCCATGGGTGCTCTGATTGAGTCCCATTGTCCAGCAGCTCATCCAGTTCGCCGCCGTACCGATCCAGCGTGCCGCGGTGCGGATGTCCTCGCTGGGAATGCCGGTGATCTCGCTTACCCGGTCGGGGGTGAACTGCTCGAGGAAACTCGGCATCACCTCCCATCCCTCGGTGAACTCGGAGATGAACTGCGGATCGGTTTGTTCGTTCTCAACGATGAGGTGCAGCAGACCGTTGAGTAGTGCGAGGTCGGTGCCCGGCGCGATCTGTAGGAACAGATCGGCTTTGTCGGCGGTCGCCGTGCGCCGTGGGTCGACGACGATCAGCTTGGCGCCGGACTTGACGCGTTCCATCATCCGCAGGAACAAAATCGGGTGGCAGTCGGCCATATTGGCGCCGACTACCAGAAACACGTCGGCGTGGTCGAAGTCCTGATAGGAGCCCGGCGGACCATCCGCCCCCAACGACAGCTTGTAGCCCGAGCTCGCACCCGCCATGCAGAGCCGAGAGTTGGATTCGATCTGGTTGGTGCCGATGAACCCTTTAGTCAGCTTGTTGGCCAGGTACTGGGCCTCGATCGACATTTGTCCCGACACATAGACGCCGACGGCGTCCGGCCCGTGCTCATCGATGATGGCGCGTAACCGCATGGCGCACTGGGTGATGGCATCGTCGATCGGGATGGATTCCAGGTGCCCCGCTCGGTGGGCCTGCAGGTACGCCGATTCCATCCGGCCGGGCGCGGCAAGCAGGTCCGCGGTGGTCGTTCCCTTGGTGCACAATCGGCCGAGGTTGGCCGGATGCGACTTGTCCCCAGTCGACTTGGCGACGCGGCGCTTTCCCGTCTGCGGGTCGGTCGTAGTTTGCAGCACTATTCCGCAGCCGACGCCACAGTACGCACACACGGTTTTCACGGCGTCCTTGTTGGGCGCCATGAGTTCCCTGGCCACGCCTGCATCCTTTCTCCCCTGCTGCACAAGGGGTTATGCGCTGAAATCTTGCGATAAGGATGTTTCAGCGCGGGATGTCGAAGGTTTCGGCCGTTTTACGGTTTCCTCGCAGCGGGCCGGGCCTGCCGGTGCGTTGTTGGAAACGGCACCAAAACCTTGGTTATGCAGTTGAGCCGATTCCGGTCATCCCCAAGGTCTTCGTCGACCCGGCTATCTGTCGCCAGGCTACCGCCCAAGACACCATCATCAGTCGCCTGAGCTGCGGTTTAACGAAATCCGGGGGACATTCACAGTTTGCGTCAAGCTCGCGAGACGCGCCTTCCCGCGCCGTGATCCTGACCTTGGTATTTCGGGGTCTACAGACGTTGTCCAAGGGGTTCACAGACTTCGCTAAGCTCGCGAAGTGCACCGTCACCTGCGTGTGATTCTGATGATCCTGGGGCTGGTCCTGGGATTGGGTGCCCCCGGTTGCGGCCACAAGTCTGCGCCACGGCCGACTACCGCGCCGGATACCTGCAAGAACTCCGATGGGCCGACCTCCCAGACGGTGCGTCAAGCCATTGCCGCGGTTCCCGTCGGGGTGCCGAACTCGACTTGGGTCGAAATCGCGCGGGGACACACCAAGAACTGCCGCTTGTACTGGGTGCAGATAATCCCCACCATCGCCTCCGAATCGACTCCGCAACAGCTGCTGTTCTTCGACCACAACACCCCGTTGGGCTCACCAACCCGCAACCCGAAGCCCAATATAAGGGTGCTTCCCTCCAGCCAGGACACCGTGACGGTCCAGTACCAGTGGCGGGTGGGTAGCGATCCGCAGTGCTGTCCGACCGGTAGCGGCACCGTGCGATTCCAGGTCGGGCCGGACGGCAAGCTCAAGGCGCTCGGTCCGATACCACACCAATAGCCGCGCTAAGCGGTCGTTTCCGTCTCGCCTCAGCAACTACTCGCTGTGAAGCACCCCCCAACCCGGCAGTGGTGTGCTCGACATCACTGGATTTGCCCTCTCTACAGCAGTTTTACAGCAGTTCCCCAGCAGTTTCAGGCTGCCTACGAGGTGCCTGGCAGCCCGAGTTTTGGCACGCTGGGAAATCGTTGTCGCTTCTCAGGAGGCGGGTCTAAGGAGGGTGATGGAACAGCAGATGCTGCTGCACCGCGAAGAGTCGCAGAGCAGTCCCGGCCGCTCGAAAGCTGTAACCAGGCGCTGGGGTGGCTCCCGTCACATCTCCCATTGGGACGCTGAGGATCTGGTGGCCTGGGAGGCCGGCAACAAGCGCATCGCACGGCGCAACCTGCTCTGGTCGGTGGTGACCGTGCACCTGGGCTACTCGGTGTGGACGCTGTGGCCGGTGCTGGTGTTGTTCATGCCCGAGAATGTCTATGGCTTTTCCGCCGGCGACAAGTTTCTGCTCGACATGGTCGCGACACTGGTTGGGGCTGGCCTGCGGATCCCCTATTCGGTTGCCACCACGGTTTTCGGCGGCCGAAACTGGGCCACCTTCTCCGCGGCCGTGCTGTTGCTTCCCGTCGTTGGCACCATGGTGCTCTTGCTGCACCCGGGCCTGCCGCTCTGGCCGTATCTGGTGTGCGCGGCGCTAAGCGGGCTGGGCGGTGGCAACTTCGCGGCCTCGATGAACAACGCCAACGCTTTCTACCCCCACCGACTCAAAGGATCAGCGCTCGGAATTGCCGGCGGCATAGGAAATCTCGGCGTTCCGGCAATCCAGTTGATGGGTCTGCTGATTATCGCCGTTGCCGGCGAAGGCAAGCCGTACCTGATCTGCGCGCTGTATTCGGTGTTCCTTGCGATCGCCGCAATCGGAGTGGCGCTGTCCATGAACAACGTTGTGCAGCACCGGGTTAAGGCCCGCCATATGCGCCCGATCGTCACCACGGTCCTGGCCAACCGCGACACCTACCTGCTGTCGCTGCTCTACCTGGGCACCTTCGGTTCGTTCATCGGGTTCTCGTTCGCCTTCGGGCAGGTCTTGCAGACCAACTTCATGGCGATTGGCGAACACGCTGCCCAGGCCACCTTGCACGCGGCCGAACTGGCCTTCCTCGGTCCGCTGCTTGCCGCGGTGGCCCGCATCTACGGTGGCAGACTGGCCGACCGGCTGGGCGGGAGCCGGATCACCCTCGTGGTATTCGTTGCGATGACAGTCGTTGCCGGGCTGTTGATCAGCGCAAGCAGCCTGGAAGGTCGGCACAGTGGCCCGATGCGCGGAGCCACCATGACCGGCTACGTCGGCTGCTTCATCGCTTTGTTCGTCTTGGCCGGCTTGGGCAACGGGTCTGTCTACAAGATGATTCCGACGATTTTCGCGGCATGCGGGCGCTCCTTGGATCATGGCCCGAGTGTCGGAGGACTCGATCACCGCGACCGGCCGCGCGTCATATCCGGGGTGGTGATCGGGTTCGTCTCGGCGCTGGGTGCCCTCGGCGGGGTCGGGATCAACCTTGCATTGCGCGAGTCCTTCGTCGCCACGGGCACGACGACCGACGCGTTCTGGCTCTTCATGGTGTTCTATGCCGGCGCGGCCGCGTTGACGTGGAAGGTCTACGTGCGCCGCCCGGTGGTTGGCATTCAGGCCCTGCCGCCGGCTATCGCACCGCAGCCGGCACCCGCGGCGGCGGAGCTGCTTGGATCCTAGGGCTCGCACCCGACGCGCGGCTGCGGCTGACCATCAACCGGAGTGCTGGCGGGCGGCACGGGGCATCGATGGTGGATGCCCGGTTGACCGCCTCGGCACGTTCGCTGGCCAGGTCGCGCTGCGCAACGCGCAACGCCCAGTGCGGCTCGATCGGCCTGCGTGCTATGGGGTTTCTAGTGCGAAAGCGGTGATCGCCCCGGCCAGCTGGCGTCGGAACCCGGCGGGCCCAAGGAACTCAGACACCCAAACAAGGGCCCGCCCACTGGTGCCGGTCGCCAACCTGGCCGGGTCCGATCTAGCGGGTGAGGATCAGCAACTTTCCTTGTGGATTATTGATGTGGTTCTCGAAGAAGTCGGCGCCAAATTCATCTAGCCCGACTTTCGCTACGAATGGAGACCGCCACTCAATATTGGTGAAGCCGACCACCGATGCAATATCCTCGATGCAGGATTTATGCCACCGATACACTTCGAACACCAAGCCCTCGACTCGGGCTGGATGAAAATGAACCAATCCGCCGTTCTTTTCCTCGGCCTTGGAGACTTAGTAGCCGAACTTCTCCTCCGAGTCATTCCTGTCATGGAGTTCGATTCGGAAATCGGGGTTGAAGCTGAAGGAGACGAAGCGGCCGCCTGGCTCGAGCAACCGATAAACGTTACGCATTGCGGTTTCCAGCCTCACCGGATCCGGCATGTAGTGAAGAAGATGAATTGCTGTCACAGTATTGAAGGTCCGCGATTCCTGCAGATTCAAGATATCGTCGACCCGGTAGTTGATCCCCAGTGGCTTCTGGTTCTCCTGACTCACTGCGAGGCTGATGAGCTCAGCTGACAGGTCGGAGCCGCTGACGGGTCCCGCTTTGACAAGAGTGCGAAACTGCCTCGTGTAGAACCCGTCCCCACAGGCCAGGTCGAGCAGGCTCTTGCCGGCAGCTTCGGTGAGGGCGTCCATGATGACCGGCTTCTGGCACAAATCATGGTAGAGCGCCATGTTTATCATGCCGGCGACATATTGTGCCGCAATTTTGTTGTATTTTTGGCGAGTCAATTCCTGGCGATCGGTGTGCATGGTCAGTTGCTCCTTACTTTGCTGGCGGTGCTGATAGCCCGCTAGATTCCGCTAGCGGAACTGTTGAGAGGTCGACTAATGGCCTTCTGGGAGGGCATCCTGTCGGCGAATTTCATCGTCCGGATCGGCCGCAATGCGTGCTGTGGCAAATCGAAGGATCGGCGCGGCCATTACGGATGTTGCGATGGCGGTGAGTAAAACAATCGTATAGAAACTGTCGTTGAATATTCCCAGGTCGTATGCGGTATCGGCGATGATGATCTGAATAACGCCTCGCGCGTTTAGTCCTGCACCGAGCGCGACGGCCTCGGCGCTACTACGCCCGCTGCTCTTGGTGCCGATGTAGGCTCCGAGAAACTTGCTAGCCACGGCGGCTGCAAGTACCACGAGCGCCGCGGCAAGCGTGGTCCTGTCCGCTAGCCCCGTGAGGTCCGCCTGCAGCCCGGCGGTGGCGAAATACAGCGGAGCGAGAACATTGTTGACAACCGGATGTAGCGAATCAAGGCCGCTGCGGCGGTCCGGTGGCAACGCTGCCAACACGATTCCTGCGGCAAACGCACCTAGGACCGGTTCCAGTTTTAGGGCGTGAGTTGCGGCGGCCGCCAGCATTACCAGCCCGACTGCGTAGGCCAGGATGGGCCGTGGGCCAGCGGAATGTTCGGCCGCTGCTGGTTGCTGGCGACTGTTGACGAAGACTTCGACTATTTTGCGGCCGATAATCGTTGCCGCCACAACCGAAATGATCAAGAAGACGGTCAACAGCACGGTGCCTACGGATAGATGAGCGATTGCCATGGCGCAGACGACGGACAGCAATACCCAAGCTATTACGTTGTCGATGACCGCCGTAGCCAAAATGAGTTGAGCGATATCGCGGTGCATCAAGCCAAGGTCGGAGAGCGTCTTGACAATCACCGCGATCGCGCTGACCGAGAGCGCAACGGCGAGGAACAGCGCGAAGACGAGGCGGTTGGAGCCACCTGTCAGCACGCTCGGCATCAGTAACCCGATACCGAGGCCAAACACGACCGGGACGAGTAGACAAGCCGCGCTGATTTTGGTGATGGCAAGCCGGTTGGATTTCAGCAGATTCAAGTCAACCTGCATCCCGCTAAGGCCCATCAGCAGTAGCACCCCGAAGGTGCCGACCGCGTCAAGGCCCAACCGCTCGCTGACTTGCTCGGGCAGCAGCCAACTGGATAATCCGGGTGCAATCTGACCGAGTACCGATGGTCCGAGCAGCACCCCGTGTCCGTGGCCATGAAAAAGTAGCCACTGGTGGCCAAGTCGAGGTATCCAGTTTTGGCCAGATAAAAGTATCCACCCCGTGTTCGTCGTGTCGATCAGGAACTGTGGGCCCCGATGGTGACGGTGAAGGCGCCAACCAATGGCCATCACCACCGGGGAGTTCCATTGAAGTCTGTGAAGGACCGCATGGACATCATTTCTGCCGATCAACAGCTCGGGTCGTACCGGGCCGCCGCCGACGCGTGCGGCACCACGCATCGCACCGTCAAGAAGATCATCGACAAATTCGAGGCCGACCAGGCCGGCATACCGCCGGCACGGCGGGCCGAACGAGGGCACAACTACGATTCGGTGGCCGAGCTGGTCGCCGAACGTGTCGAGAAATCTGGAGGCCGGATCTCGGCCAAGCGGCTGCTGCCGATCGCCCGCACCGCAGGCTACCAAGGCTCGGATCGCAACTTCCGGCGTCTTGTTGCCGAGGCGAAGACGTTGTGGCGCAGCGCCAATCACTGCGGGCGCCGTCCAGCGGTATGGTCACCAGGGCAGTACCTGGTGATCGACTGGGCCCAAGCGGCACCGGGATTGTTCCTGTTCTGCGCGGTGCTGGCATTCTCCCGGTGGCGATTCGTGCGTTTCGCCGCCGACCAGAAGGCCTCGACCACGCTGGCGTTGATCGCCGAAACCCTGTCGGCGATCGGCGGGGTCCCGGCGTGGGTGCTGGCTGATCGGATGGCCTGCCTCAAAGGCGGGGTAGTCGCCAATGTGGTCGTCCCGACCCCGGATTACATCCGACTGGCCACCCATTACGGGTTCGCCCCGGACTTCTGTCACGCCAACGACCCACAATCCAAGGGCATCGTGGAGAACCTGTGCGGCTATGCCCAACGCGACCTGGCGGTGCCGCTGCTGACCCAGTCCGCTGTCGACGGCGTGCCGATCGACATCCGGGCCGCCAACGCCGCTGCGGCGGCGTGGTGCGACGAGGTCAATGCCCTGGCGCACTCGGAGATTCAGGCGATTCCCGACGAACGGTTGGTCTCCGAACGCCAAGTACTGCAACCACTTCCATCGTTGCGCTTACAGATCGGGGCGCCCACGGTGCTGCGCAAGGTCGACCGACTCTCCTGTGTGCGCTACGGCTCGGCCCGCTACTCGGTACCCACCCGGCTGATCGGCACCACCGTGGCAGTGGTGGTCGATCACGGCGCGGTCTGCCTGGTCGAACCGGCTACCGGGATGATCGTGGCCGAACACGAACTGGTCGCCCCAGGCTCAGCGTCGATCCTCGATGAGCACTACGACGGGCCAAGGCTGGCACCGAGTCGGGGCCCGCGGCCCAAGACCAGCGTGGAGAAGCAGTTCTGCGCCCTCGGCGCGGACGCCGAGGCATTCCTCGTCGGCGCCGCGGCGATCGGCAACACCCGCCTAGGGCGTGTCTGCTTAATGTGAATGGTGTTTTGGCTGATGCTGTTTGGGTGATGCGGACGCATGCGATTTCTGATGATTTGTGGTCGCTGATCGTGGCGGTGTTGCCTGCGGGGCGGCGGCGTGGCCGGCCGTGGAACGATCATCGACATACTCTGGAGGGCATTATCTGGCGTTACCGTACGTGATCTCCGTGGTGTGACCTGCCCGAGCACTTCGGTCCCTGGCAATCGGTGGCCGAGAGGCATCTACGCTGGTCGGTCGATGGCATCTACGCGCGGATCTTCGCGGCGATCGCCTCTGACCTCGACGCCGAGGACGCCGACCTGGGCGCACTGTTGTCGGTCGATTCGACCAGTGTGCGCGCCCACCAACACGCAGCCGGAGCGCGCCCGGGCGCCGCACAGGGGATCTGTCGAATTACAAGAAATATCTCGATGAGCCCGATGACCACGCCATTGGGCGTTCCCGCGGCGGGCTGACTACCAAGATCCACGCCTTGACCGACCAGCTGTGCAGTCCGGTCACCCTGGCACTGTCGGCCGGTCAAGCCGGTGATAATCCGATGCTTTGGCCATTGCTGGCCGCCCGGTGCAGCAACTCATACGCCCCGTTTCGCCTGCTGGCGGACAAGGCGTACTCCCATGACTCGACGCGGGCACAGCTGCGCCGGCTCAAGATCGCCCATACCATCCCCGAGCGCAGCGACCAGATCACCCGCCGCAAAGCCAAAGGCCGCAACGGAGGACGGCCTCCGGGGTTCTCAGGCCGAATCTACAAGCACCGTAACACCGTCGAGCGAAGCTTCAACCGGCTCAAACACTGGCGCGCGGTCGCCACCTGCTACGACAAATACGCCCTGACCTACCTCGGCGGTGTCACCCTGGCCGCCATCATAACCTACCACCGCGTCCGCAATTAGCAGACAGGACCTAGCCGCAGAGCTGGAGATCCTGCTCGCCCTGGGGGCCGCCCACGGCACCGACGCGCTGATCGCGGCGCTGCACCGGGCGGTAGCGTTTCGCCGGTTCCGGGCCGCCGACGTGCGCTCCATCCTGGCCGCGGGCACCGGAACCCCACAACCCCGCCCTGCCGGGGATGCGCTGATTCTGGACCTACCGGTCGCCCCGATGCGTTCCCTGGACGCCTACAAGATCGGACCCGTCGGAGCCGATGACGAGGTGATCTCATGACCACGACATCACCAACGACTGCCGTCGAACCCGTGGCGCCGCCGTCGGTGCCGCCGCTGGCCGCTGATCTGGATGCCGGGCTGCGGCGGTTGAAGTTGGCCGCGGTGCGGCGCAGCGCACCGAGGTCTTGCTGACCGCCAAGACCCAACGCTGGACTCCTGAGGAAGTGCTGCGCACGCTCGTCGAGACCGAACTGGCCGCCCGGGATGCCTCCAACATCGTCAACCGGCTCAAGGCCGCCGCGTTCCCCGTCTCGAAAACGTTGGAGTCCTTCGACGTGGCCGCCTCGTCGATCCCGCCGAAGGTTTTCGACTACCTGTCAAGTCTGGAATGGATACGGGCCCAACAGAACCTGGCGATCATCGGCCCGGCCGGCACCGGCAAATCCCACACCCTGATCGGGTTGGGGACCGCGGCGATCCACGCCGGGCTCAGGGTCCGCTACTTCACCGCCGCTGATCTCGTCGAGACCCTCTACCGCGGCCTGGCCGACAACACCGTCGGCAAGATCATCGAATCGCTGCTGCGGGTCGACCTGATCATCTTGGACGAACTCGGCTTCGCCCCACTCGATGACACCGGTACCCAACTGCTGTTCCGCTTGGTCGCCGGCGCCTACGAACGCCGCAGCCTGGCCATCGGGTCACACTGGCCCTTCGAACAATGGGGCCGGTTCCTGCCCGAGCAGACCACCGCAGTCAGCATCCTCAACCGCCTGCTACACCACGCCACCCTCGTCATCACCGACGGCGACTCCTACCGCATGAAGGACGCCCAGCACCGGAAGGAGCAACCCACACCAACCTAGGAACTACCGCCCGGGGTGGATACTTCTATCTGGCCACCAGCGGATACTTCAACTTGGCCATTGACACCCCGGCGAACAACTCACCAGCGATTGCGGGCATTCCCAGCCGAATGGCCACTCTGCCAAGAATCGTGGCGGCGAGTAACAGCAGTCCGAACTGTAGAAAGAAATCCAAGAGTTCGTCGGCGCGCACGTGCTTCTCCCTTTTCTCGTGCTGGGCGACGCCTTCGCTTTCTGATGCGAAGAGCTGGCTGGTGGGATCGGGCCTACGGCTGCTGGGTCGTGAACGCGGTGAACTGTCGCCGGCAATACAGCAGCGGTTTCATATCTGCGCGGTAGTGAAGCGGTTGGTGATCCAGAATGATGGCGTCGATCTCGCCGAACAGAACTGTGTGGGTTCCCACGTTGCGGGTGGCCGTGAGGCGACATTCAGCGATGGCGTGGGCGTCTTCGTACAAAATGGGCAGTCCGCCTGCGGTGCTCGCTCGCCAGCGAACCTTGCTGAAGCGGTCCTCTTGAACGGAGGAAAAGACGCGGGCGGCGGACTCGCCGCCGCTGTGCAACAGATTCACGGCGAAGCGCGTGCAGTCTTGAACCGCATCCAGGGTGGCACTGCGGGTGTTCACGCACAGCAGCAAGGTCGGAGGCTCCATGGTCACGCTGCACATCGAGGAGCAGGTGAATCCGCGGGGAGCGCCATCGTGGTCGTAGGCGGTGACTATGGTTACGCCGCTGGGATAGCTGCTCATGAACTCGCGAAACACGTCCGGTGTAAGGATCTCCGGGCCCTGTTCGGCCGCGGTGTTTGTGGCGTCAACAGACATCGTGGACTCGTCTTCCTGGTTAGTTGGTCAGTAGTGCGACAAGTTGCTCCACCGTGGCGCCCTGAAGGAGTTGCACGAGGGGGAATCACAGGCGAATGCCTTTGCGATCCGCTCGCTGAGTACCAGGGCGTGAATGGAGTCGCCACCGCTATCTCCCACGCTGTCAGTGGTGTCCACGGACCGGTCCAAAACGTCTTCCCAAATGCGCCTTAGGTCCTCGCGAACCCGGGAGCGCGCATCGTCGGATATGTGTGCAGCGATACGGCGAGTGGGATGGAGAAGATTCAGCGCAGCTTCCGCCCCGAACCTGGGCAACGGTGCTGGCCTGACCCCGATCGGTTGATCCACGGCTTGTGAGAGTCTTGTGGCCCACGTTGTGGGCAGGAAGGCTCGACAAGATCATGGCGACGAGGAAACGGCACAGTCCGGAGCAGATTGTGCGCAAGCTGATGACCGCGGACGGGCTGTTGGCCGAGTGCAAGGACACCGCGGCGGTCTGCCGCGAGCTGGGGGTCTCTGAGGCTACCTACCACCGGTGGCGCAACCAGTTCGGCGGCCTGAAGGCCGAGGACGCTAAACGGCTCAAGGACCTCGAACGCGAGAACGTCGCACTCAAAAGGTTGTTGGCCGATGCCGAGTTGGAGAAGGACGCGCTGTGGGAGATCGCCCGGGGAAACTTTTAGGCCCGGAGCGCCGGCGGGCGGCCGTTCGTCATCTCCAGCGCGTGCTGGGGGTCAGCGAGCGGTTTGCCTGCCGCGTCACCGGGCAGCACCGCGCCACCCAACGCCACGAACCGGTTGCGGGCACGCCGGCCGATCCGGACGCCGCTCTGAGGGAGTGGCTACGCGACTACGCCAACAAGCATCCTCGTCGCGGGTTCCGACCGGCCTACCACGATGCCCGCGGCGAAGGCTGGGAAGTGAACCATAAGAAGGTGCAACGGCTTTGGCGTGAGGAAGGACTGCGGGTCCCGCAGCGTCGCAAGTGCAAACGGCACGGCACCTCCACCGCCCCGCCAGGGTAGTCGCCGATGCACCCGATCGGGTGTGGGCGGTGGACTTCCAGTTCGACGTGACCACCGATGGGCGGCCGATCAAGATCGTGTCGATCATCGACGAGCACACCCGCCAATGCCTCGGCGGTATGGTCGAGCGCAGCATCACCGGTGATCACCTCACCGAGGAGTTGGGCCGCATAGCCGCCGGGCGCGGGGCCTTACCCGCGGTGCTGCGGTGTGACAACGGACCCGAATTGGCTTGCAGCGCAATGGCAGACTGGGCCGAGGGCCAGGTCGGACTCCACTTCATCCCGCCCGGCGAGCCGTGGCGCAACGGCTATGTTGAGTCGTTCAACTCCCGCATCCGCGACGAGTGCCTCAACATCAATAGCTTCTGGTCACTGGCCCAGGCCCGTGTCGTCATCGGCGACTGGAAGCACGAGTACAACCATCATCGGCGGCATTCATCGCTGGGCTACCTACCGCCTGCCCGCTATGCTGCCGCCTGTACCCACCGATGAATGACTCTCGTTCGCCGCGGACCAGTTCACGGGGTCAGGCCAGTGCCGACCCCCCGTTCGCGATGGCAGCAACCGCATCACGGTAGGCATCGACGATCGCGCTGACTTGTTCGGTTTGGAGGATGCGCGGATCGAATTCGATTCCGATGCCAAGCGTGTCGTTCTCTTTCACGAACACGGTTACCAGGGGAAGGTTGGTGTGTTCTATCAGTTTTCGCCGTACGATCGTGGACCGCTCCGCGGGGAGATCCGCAGTGTCCTGGGTGTGGTCCAGGCTGACGAAATTGAACGCTGTCTGGAAGAGTTCGCCGATTCCGATGTCGCGCTGAATTGTCCGCAACGGGACTCGACGATGCGGCAGCACAGCGCGTTCTGCGGCGAAGACCTCATCAATGAGCCCGGTGTAGTCGGTCGAGGTCAATCGCATCCGCAGCGGGACCGTGTTGAGGAACATGCCGAGTACGTGGGCGGAGTCGTCGGTTTCCGGCCGGCCGTTGACGACCAAGCCGCTGACCACATCGTCGGTAGCGGCGAGTCGGGCGTTGGCCACCATGTGTGCGGCGAGCAGCGTGCTCTTCAGCGGTACACGGCGATTGCGGGCCACCTCGGACAGGCGCGCTTCGATATCACGCGGAAACTCCCACCATCTGGTCTCGAGGCGGCTAGGGCCGGATCGTTCGCCGGCAAAATTCGCGGTTTCGATCCCTTGAAGCTGTTTGCGCCAGAAGACTTTCGAGGAACTGCGCTCCGCTTGACGCTCGAGTGCGACAAAGTCGCGAAAGCTGGTCTGCAGCGGCGCGCGGAACGGCGCCGCTCCACGTCTCCTAAAGGTGTCGTAGCTGATCAGGAGGTCTCGTTGCAGTTCAACCACGCTCCAGCCGTCCAGCAGTGCGTGGTGGAAAGTTAGCCCAAGTTCGAACCGGTTGCCATCACGCAGATGGATTACCACCGCAAATGGGGTGCAGCTCTGTCATTCGATGGGGGAGTGGGCCTCGTTGTCCATCCACCTCGATAGTGCAGCCTCTTGATCGGATTCCGAAAGACCAGACAGATCAACAATTGTGAGCGGTGTTGCCACCGATTCGTGCACTATCTGCAGTGGCTGCGAGTATGCGGCGAGCTCGAAGGTCGTGCGCAGAATCGGGTTTCTGGCCGTGATCTCGTCCAGGGCGGCGCGGAAGGCGGTCTCGTCCCACTGCGCCCGAACCAGGTAGTTGAACACGTCGTGATAGACACTGGGCCCGTCGACCCGACTGTGAAAGAGCATCCCCGCCTGCAAGGCTGCCAATGGATAGGCGTCTGTCGCGGTTGTGGGGAGGTCGCTCTCCGCCCCGGACTCCAACAACATTGCTGCTGAGCAGGATTCAACGCCTGAAGTGTCGCTCTCGGCTGACTCGGCAGACGTCAGCCCTGCGGCGAGCTCTTCCGGCGTTTGATACTGGAACAAATCTTGCACCGATACCGCGAGGCCGAGTTCTTTGGCCTTGACCGAGACCCGCACCGCGCGCATCGAGTCGCCACCAATCTCGAAGAAGTTGTCCGATGAAGCAATGGAGTCCAGGTCCAGGGCCTGAGCGAAGATGTGCCGGATCTGATCGAGCACGGCGCCGCCACGATGTTTCGCCGAGGTGCGTAATACAGTGGCGTTGGTTTGCGCAGCACCGTCGCTGGCCCCGGGCGGGTCAACGTCCGTCGATGTGGAAGCCCCCGTCGGCTCCGGCAACGCCTGCTGGTCGATCTTGCCGTTCACGGTGAGCGGCAGGGACTCCACGGCGACGATGGCTGCCGGCAACATGTAGTCAGGTAGGCGCGCTGCCAGGCTCCGGCGGGTCGGGCCGATTTTCGGCTGTTCGCCGGAGCGAGTGACAACGTATGCCACCAAACGGGATTCGCCTCCATCGGCGCGTACCATCGCATGGCAGGCCGTTACTCCGTCGAGCGCGAGGAGTGCGGTTTCCACCTCGCCGAGTTCGATGCGAAAGCCCCGGAGCTGAACCTGGTTGTCGAGACGGCCCAGGTACTCGATTTCGCCACTGGGCAAGCGTCGCCCGGCATCACCGGATCGGTAGAGGCGCTCCCCGCCGCGAAACGGGTGTGGAATGAAACGCTGGCTAGTCAACTCCGGCTGGCCCAGGTACCCATTGGCCAACCCGTGACCGCCAACGCAGATCTCTCCCCGCACTCCGTAGGGGACCAGATTGCCCGCCGGGTCGGTTAGCAGGCACTCCAGGTCCGGCAGCGGGCGGCCGATGTTGGAACCGTTGGCGCCGAGGACATCTTCGCGACGCACCCGGCGGAACGTCACATGCACCGTTGTCTCGGTGATGCCGTACATGTTGATCAGTTCGGGGCGTGCGTCGCCGTGCGCATCGATCCAGGGGAGCAGATCAGCAAAATTCAGGCTCTCCCCGCCGAAGATCACGTAGCGCAAGAAGAGTCCGTCGTTGGCGTTGGCGTTGGCGTTGGCGTCCGCGTCGCGCAAAATCCGAAATGCCGAGGGGGTTTGATTGAGGACGGTGATCCGCTCGGCGGTGAGCAACTCGCGGAAGGCGACCGGGTTTCGGGTCACCAGATAAGGCACCACCACCACGCACCCGCCGTGAAGCAATGCCCCCCAGAGCTCCCAGACCGAGAAGTCGAACGCGATGGAGTGAAACATCGACCAACGGTCTTTGTTGGTGAAGGTGAATAGTTCCTCGGTCGCACTGAACAGACGCATCACGTTGTGATGGGTCACCTCGACACCCTTGGGGCGGCCAGTGGACCCCGACGTATAGATGACATAGGCGACGTCTTCGGAGTCGACCTCGACCTGGACCCGTTGCGCGGGTTGATCGGAGATCTCCATCGAGTCCAACTCGAGGATCGTGGTGTCGTATCCGGACACCACGTGCCGCAACGAGGATTCGGTCAGAATGGCCGAGGGAGCGGAGTCCGCAAGTACCAGCTCCGCCCGGCTTGCCGGCCAGCTGGCGTCGATTGGGACATAGGCCGCGCCGGTCTTGACGATGGCCAGCACAGCGATCGGAATGAGATGGGTGCGCTCGAGCAAGAGCGCCACCTTGTCCCCGCGGACTACCCCGTTGGACATCAACAACCTGGCCAACCGATTGGCTGCCGCGTCGAGCTCCGTGTAGGTCAGGCCGCTCCCGTCGAACCGTACGGCCTCCGCCTTCGGAGCCGCGTCCACCTGGGCTTCGAAGCCCAGGTGCAACGTTCGGTGCCGATGGGGGATATCACGACGCCCGTCGACAGAACGCAACTCTTCGATTTCATGAGCGCTCAGCATGGCGAGGCTTCTCAACGGGACGTCCGGCTCAGCCAACCCACGGGTGAGCAGGGTGACCAGGTGTTGGGCCATCCGCTCGATGGTCCGGGGGGCCCACAGCGCGGTGCTGAAATCGAAGGTCATATACAGATCCTTGTCGTCGGACTGCAGGACCAGTCCGAGCTTGAATTGGGCGCGCTTGGGATCATGTGCCACCGGAGTGGTTTGCACCCGGTCGAACCGTGGACCGCGGGCGAGGGCAATTTCGGGTACGAAGGACACCTCAGTCAGCGACGCTGACTTTTGCAGCCGTGAGCCAAAGCGTTCCAGCAAGTAGGCGAATGGAATTTCGCCGTGGGCGGTCACCTCGGCGAGCTGGGCGGCCGTACGGGTTGGTTGGGTCCGTAGTGTCAACTCGGGTACCAGGTCTGAGCGCACCGGCAGCAGGTTCGAGAAATAGCCGATCGTTGCCGGGGGCACCTCGGATGGCCGGTTCGGCACTGGCACGCCCACCAGCACCGTCTCTTGACCGCTGTAGCGGTGCAGGAGGTGCTGCCACATCCCGAGCACGACGGTCGAGCGATCCACGCCTGACGCCATGGCGAAGTCGTCAAGGCGCCGAAGAATGTCGCCGGGCAACCGGACCTCGACTCGGGCACCCCGAAACGACAGGGCGGGCGGTTGCGGAAGGTCGGTGGGAAGCTCGATCCGCCCTGGAACATCGGTCAAGGCGGCTGTCCAGAACTCCACGCTCGCGGCGTTCGGCGGGCGGGACGCATTGGCGATCTCGGCGTGCGCCAGTTCCCCCATGGTCCTTGTCGCAGCGACCTCCGCCAACGGTGTTCCCGGGCTCATGGCGGTCTTGGAATTCTCGCCGTCCTCGTCCAATTCGGCATAGATGTTGGATAGCTCGGCGAACATCGTCGCCTCCGCCCACACATCCGCGCCAATGTGGTGACAGTTCAAGCCGAGGACGACATGGCCGTCGTCGACCACGAATACCGTCGCCCGCAGTGGAGGGGTCGTTGTGATGTCTATCGGCGTGGCGGCATCGGATTCGATCAGCGTTGTCAGCAATGCTTCGCGCTCCGCAGGATTGTGGTCGCGCAGGTCGTGCACTGCGACATCGGCGGGCTTCCCGATGATCTGGTGCGCACCGCGCTCATCCGAGGGAAACGCTGTTCGTAGGGCTGGGTGGCGCTGTACGAGAAGGTCGAGTGCTTGGCATAGTGCCGTCACGTCAATCTCGCCGCTCAGGTCGAAGTATCGCTGGGAGCACAACTCGGGGCCGCCAAGGTTCAACCGGTCGAGCAGCCAAATCCGCTGTTGGGCAAGGGTCAGGGGTGCGGGCCCAACGTCTGGGGCAGATCGGAGGCGGTCCACGTAGTCTTCGATGCGGCATCCGGGCGTCCGGGCAAGCAAGCCCAGCGCCTCGACGAATTCGGCGGCCAGCCGCCCAGCTGTCGACTGTGAGAACAGCTCGACGTCGTATTCCAGGAAACCCCACAGCGCCGCACCGTCGTCGGTGAACGAGGCCAGCAAGTCGAACTTGGCCGATCCGGGATCGACACTGATGGCGTTGACCTGCGCGCCGTCGATGCGCAGCGGCGAGATGTCACCGTCGAATAGCGACACGGCAGCTTGGAAGATCGGGTTGCGAGTACCGAGTCGTTCTGGCCGGACGACATTGACGATGTCGGGAAACGACAGCGCACTGTGGTCGACCATCGCCCGGATCTCGTCGCGGGTGCGCACCACCAGCTCCGCGAATGTCGGGTTGTCACCCAATCGGCAGCGCAACGGGAGGATGCTGGCGAAATTGCCAATCACGTGTTCGATGCTGGAGTGGTTGCGGCCTGCGGTGACTCCGCCGACGACGATGTCGCGCTGCTGGCCCCGGCCGGCGACCCAAGTCGTGAATGCCGCGACCAGCACACTGTATGGCGTGGCGCCATGCCGGCGCGCCATGTCCCGCAACGCAGCCCGGTCACCATCGCCGATCGAGATCGGAACGCGTGCGCCTCGGAACTTCCCGACGGAGGGGCGGACGAAATCTCGCGGGAGGTCGATTTCGGGCGGGGCGTCACATAGATGATCGCGCCAATACCCTTCCAGCGCTGCGCGCCGCTGCGCCGTCAGCCAGCGCACCATCCACTGCTCGTAGTCAATCGGCTGAATGGGCAAGCGCGGCAGGGCCTGGTCATCGCGCGAATTCCCGTAGGCCTTGCTCAACTCGCTGTTCAACAATCCCGCGGCCGACCAGCCGTCGGCGACGATGTGGTGCATGCTCCAGGCCAGGTAGTGGTCATCCTCGGCGACGGCAATGAGCAGCACCCGCACCGGCGGTGCTTCCGACAAGTCGAACGGGACGGCCAGCATCTCCTGGATCCGCCCGATGGCGGCCGCTTCGCGGTCGTCCTCGGGAAGATCACGAAGGTCGGCTTGCTGCAGTGGGATTGGGCCTGGTGGGAGGATGATCTGAGTCGGCTGCCCGTTGTGCTCCGGGAAGATCGTCCGTAGCGCTTCATGCCGGGCCGCTACCGACGCGAACGCGCCTTCGATGCGGGCGACGTCCACGGGGCCTCGGATTCGGACGGCGGCGGGAATGTTGTAAGCCGTCATCGTCGGCACCAGCTGTTGCAAGTACCACAGATTTGCCTGCATGGGCGCCAACGGCAGAGGCGTGGATCTGTCGGCCGGAGTGGGTCCGCTCATCGCGGCTTCATCGGCGGGTGATACCTGCCCGGATCGCTGTTCGATGAGATCACCGAGGGCGGTGAGGGTTCCGGCGTGCACAAAGTCGCGCAACTGAAGCGTCACGCCCATCCGCTCGCGAACCCGGATGATCACCCGTGATGCCGCCAGGGAGTGCCCGCCGATCCGGAAGAAGTCCGCTTCCTGATTGGTCACCGGGGTACCGAGTATCTCCTCCCAGATGTTGGCCAGCGGGACGAGTCGTTCGGGTAACCCACCAGAGCCGGCGGTGCCGGCTATGGCTGGGACCGGTGGCAGTGCCGAGGTGTCGACTTTGCCCGCCGGCGTGCGGGGTAGAGCATCGAGCACAATCACTGCGCCGGGCACCATGGTGCTGGGAAGCCTTCTGCGCGCGGTCTCGAGCACAGCATCGGGGTCGACGACGGCTTCCGGGGCACGGGCAACGATGTATGCTGCGAGGACTCTTTCGCCGGAGCCGCGTTCCTTGATATCGACTACCGCTTGCTGGACGCCGGGGTGCCCGCACAGGGCCCGCTCCACCTCGGTCGGCTCGATTCGCACACCGCGCAACTTGAGTTGGCGGTCCATCCGCCCCAGGAATTCCAGCGTCCCGTCCGCTCGCTGGCGCACCCGATCGCCGGTGCGATACACCTTCGCATCCGGTTCCGCGGAGCGTACATCCGGACGAAAGCGCTCCGCGGTCAAAGCCGGTAGGCCGCGATAGCCCATCCCCACGCAGGCTCCGCCGATCCACAGCTCGCCCGCCTGCTCCTCGGGAACGAGAGCACCTTCCTTGTCCACAACGTATAGGCGAACGTTGGCGATTGGGCGACCGATGGGTGCCCAGGTGGCCGTGTCAGTGACGTCGACTCGCCAGAAGGAGGCATCGAAGGTGGTCTCGGTAGCCCCGTAGTAATTGACCATCTCCGCATGGGGGAGCGCTTCGGCTACCCTGCGGCACAGCGCTATTGGTAGTGGCTCGCCGCCACAGAACACATACCGCAAGCTGCGGCACTCGCGCAGCCTTGGCTCCTCGAGTACTACGTCCAGTTGGGACGGCACGAACTGCATCGCCGTGATGCCTAGTCGCCGGATGTGTTCGACTATCTGATGGGCATTCCACTCGCCGGGGCCCAGCGCGGGGAACACCAGTCGGCCACCGACAGAAAGTGGGCCAAAGATCTCCCACAGAAAGATGTCGAAGGTTGGTTCGGTTGTCTGCAGCACCGCATCACCGACACCTAGGCCGAGTTCGTCACGTCGACAAAGCAGTTGATTGGCCAGCGAACGGTGCGAGATGAGCACCGGCTTGGGGCGCCCGGTCGAGCCGGATGTGAAATAGATGTACGCGGGAGCACGGGGGTCCAATCGCGAAATTGCCGGGCCGGGCTCACCGCTGCCATCGGCGATGATCAACTCTGGCGCATTCGCTGGAAGCAGCGCGCGGGTCTGCTCGTCCGCGACGATGCAGCCGACGTCCGCGTCAGCGACCATGTCGCCCACCCGGCGAGTTGGGTGGGCAGGATTGAGCATGAGCAATACCGCGCCGACCCGCAAAACGGCGATTGCGGCGATGGCCATCCGAGCGTCGCGGCTGAGGAAGACCCCGATCACATCGCCGTTTCGCACTCCCTGCGTGCGAAGGCGATTGGCGAGCGCGTCCGCGTGCTCTCCGAGCTCGGCGTACGTGATCCGGTGCCCGCTGGCATCCTGTAGGGCGATTGCATCAGGGGTTCGTGCGATTTGGGCGTAGACCAGGTTGTGCACGGTCTCTTGCCAACCTGGAGTTTCGGGTCCGACGAGTGGCTCGCCTTGTCTGCCTTTGCCCCGTGTGGGGTGCAGTGTCGGGTCGATTTCCGTTGCGTGGCAGGACAGAAACTCGTCAAGCGCGCCGACCGAATCGGCAAAGTTTGGTATTGACTGCAGAAAATCGCTGCCCGTTGCCGGTCGCGCCGTCGCGTTGGCACGGGCCAGATGCCAAGCATTCTCAATGAGGGCGCTGGCCGCGGATCCCCGCGGTACCACCGCATCCAGGATCGCCCACACGCCAAACCAGCCAAGGTCGCAGAAGAGGCCAGTCGAGCTTTCTGCGGTGAGCTCGCTGACCGTCTCGCGGAGCCGACCAGTTGCATCCGACGAGGGGTCACGGTCGGCGATCCAGTCGTAGATGGTGTCGTCGTGCGCGGCCAACCGGCTACCCAACTCGGTCAAGAGGGCCTCAGAGGGCCCCTCGCCGATCCGCAGGAAGCGGACATCGCGCATCAGTTCGGCCACGCCGCTGGCCTCCATGTAGCCTCTCCAGCCGAGCGTTTGCATCGCATCGTCGGTGGCGCGGTGGGCGAACTCCGAGGAGGCCACCTTCAATGCCAGAGCTATCTCTTGGGGTACCTCGAATTCCATTGTGATGGTGGAGAGTAGGGCCTCCACAGCGGCAATTTCGGCCGTGATACGAGAGATCCGGCGCTGGAACACCGGGTCGTCGGCAAGGCGGCCGGTGCTCACCTGCCGACGTGACGCGAAGCGGTACATCAATTGAGCGCAGCGTTTGAGCACGCCAAGGCTGATCGCACCCGCGCAGATTCGTCCAACTAGCAAACTCTCACTGATGACGTCCACTCCGCAGCCGACCTCCCCAAGAATTTGCCAGCTCTGTATGCACACGTTCTCGTAGCGAACGCCGGAGACCGGCACGGACCACAATCCATACATGTCCTCGGGAGGCTGGATGGTGACTCCCGGACTGTCGGATGGCACCAACACGGTCGTCAACGCCACGCCGCCGTCAACGATGAACGGGATCAGAGTGACGAAGAATGCGGCCAACGGTGCTCCGGTGATGGCGGACTTCGCCCCGGACATCACCCAATCGTCGCCATCTCTGACTGATTTGCTGGTGAGGCAGTGCAGATTGGACCCCGACACATCGGGCTCAGTGATGGCGAGCGCGCCTACCATATTTCCGGAGCGCATATGTTCGATGTGACGTGACTGTAGATGTTGGCTTCCGTATCGGAGTACAGCTTGCAGAGCCGCGTGGTGCACGACCAGAAGATCCGCTTGAACTGGTGTTGTGCCGCCCATCTGTTCGGCGTCCGCGACTAGGCTCGGCAGGTCGACCCGGTCGCCGTCGGCTGTGGTGCGCGCATTGCCGAACTGTCGAGCGTCAGCGCGGCCTCTGCCCAAGGTGCAATCTGCACTTGGCGGGGTGGGTGAATCCGCGCCCGCTTGATGTTTGCCTTCAGGCTGGCTGGCGCCGTCGTCCGCTGTCTCGTCCTGGACAGTAGCCGTCATCCGCGTTCTCTCGATTCGGTTGGCGCCGGCCGGTTGGCGACTGTGTTAAACATGAATAGACATGGTAGTAACTAGTCAACAAAACTACTATTTAATTGGTTGACTTTACCGGAGATGCGGTCCTACTGTTGGGCGGCGTCTACTGAGCCCACAGCGAAAGTTCGCCATGCCAAGAGCGGGTTGTTATCGATTTGCCATCTGGTCGGCCTCTATCCCTGAAGCGCGGTCAATGGTTAATAACGCAGACAAGCTATATATGCTGGGTCGGGTGGCCGAATCGGCGGTCGCACGGCTCGACCGTAGTGCCACCCACGTCCTGGACTCGGCCCGCGGCACGGCCCTTGCTTCCCCCCGGGTGTGCCTTGCCGCGCGCTGTCTCGAGTCCGGGCGGCCAGCTAGCCGGCTTGGATGTCTGGCCGGGAGACGAATTAGTCAAGCTCAGTGGATTTTTCGCGGCGTCCAGCAGCGCCGCGAAAGTGTGGAAGTCGGTCCTTCCCGCGGCAGCTGTATTGCTGCCGCTCCGTGATCGGACTCGGGACGGCGCCGTCGCCCGCACCGGCTGGAGCGACACGCCAGCAACGTCAGAGCACCTGGACCAGACCGCACCTATGCGATCGGCCGACCAATCGGAAAGGAATTGAAGTCTGTGGATGACAACCTGATCAAGAAGGTCGTAGTTCTCGGCGGTGGCACCGCTGGATGGATGACGGCTGCATATCTGATGACGGCTGCATATCTTGGGAAAGCGCTGCAGGGCAATGTAGAAATCACCGTCCTGGAGGCGCCCTCCGTTCCGCGTATCGGGGTCGGCGAGGCCACCGTCCCGAATCTGCAGCGGGTGGTGTTTGACTTCCTCCGCATCCCCGAGGACGAGTGGATGCGCGAGTGCAACGCCAGCTTCAAGACGGCGGTCAAGTTCATCAACTGGCGCACCCCGGGTGAGGGATCACCTGTCGCCCGTCAATGGCAGGGGCGGCCGGACCACTTCTACCACCCGTTCGGACTGCTGCCGTCCCCGCAGCACATTCCACTATCGCACTATTGGGCCCGCAATCAGCTAAAGGGGGGAACCTACGAGCCTTTCGACTATGCGTGCTTCCGTGAGCCCGCGATCATGGACGCCATGAAGGCGCCTCGGTACCTGGACGGGACTCAGGCCACCTACTACGCCTGGCACTTCGACGCGGCACTGGTAGCGGACTTCTTGCGACGCTTCGCCACCAAGAACCTTGGTGTCGTGCACGTGCAGGAAAAGATGACCTCGGCTGAAAAGGACAGCAACGGGTACATCACCGCGCTGCGAACCGAGGAAGGTCACCGACTCGATGGAGACCTGTTTGTCGACTGCTCAGGCTTTCGCGGATTGCTGATCAATGAAGCGATGAACGAGCCGTTCATCGACATGAACGACCACCTGCTGTGTGACAGTGCGGTCGCCACACCGATCCGCCATGACGATGCGGCCAACGGTATTGAGCCCTACACCTCGGCGATCGCAATGAAGTCCGGTTGGACGTGGCGCACGCCGTTGCTCGGTCGCTTCGGGTCGGGATACGTGTACTCCAGTCAATTCGCATCACAAGACGAGGCCATTCGCGACTTCTGCACCTTGTGGCAACTCGACCCGGAAGACACGCCGCTGAACAAGATTCGGTTCCGGGTGGGACGCAACCGCCGGTCATGGGTGAAGAACGTGGTGAGCGTCGGCCTCTCCTCGTGCTTCCTGGAGCCGTTGGAGTCGACCGGAATCTTTTTGATCTACGCGGCCCTATACCAGTTGGCCAAGCACTTCCCGGACTGCCGCTTTGACCCGGTGCTCATCGATCGGTTCAACCGAAAGATCGATACCCTATTCGACGAGACCCGCGATTTCCTGCAGGCCCACTTCTACTTCTCTCCTCGCACCGATACCGAATTCTGGCGCGCCAACAAGGAACTCACGTTGACCGATTCCATCAAGGAGAAGGTTGCGATGTACAAGGCAGGCGTGCCGGTCAACCCGCCAATTGCCACGGAGTCGTCGTACTACTCGAACTTCGACGCGGAGTTCGAGAACTTCTGGACCAACGGCAGCTACTACTGCATTTTCGCCGGCTTGGGGGTGCTGCCTGATCACACACTGCCGGCGATCAACTACCAGTCGGAGGCTATCCACGAAGCGGATGCGCTGTTCCTGGATGTGAAGCAAAAGCAGCGGCATCTGGTTGAAACGTTGCCCTCCAACTACGAATATCTGCTCAAGCTCCACGGCAAGGACATGGAGCCCAACGATCCGATGGAGCCAGAAGTCACGTTCGTCGCCTGAGCAGCCCGCTGGCCAACGACCAAATGGCTGGTCGGTGCGAGGCGTTCGGCCTCGGCCCCCTTACCCGGGTCGGGGGACCGAGGCGGACGCTGAGCGGGCCGATCTCAGTCGGGAAGATTCTCGGGATGCAGCATCTCGGCGTAACGCAGGGGCTTCGGGATGCCGAAACCGTCCACCAGCGTCCTGGCGTGCGGGCGCAGCACCCGGCATCGATCGTTGATGCCTCGGGTGACTGCCTTGGCGCGTTCGGTCGAGAGGTACCGGTGCTCGATGTACCACGCCTTGTCTTCCTCGATTACCGACAACGCGTACAAGTCGCAGACGACCCCCAATAGCTCGCGGGCCTGCTCGTCGGTGCATTACTCGATGCCGGCGACGAAAGCCTCGAGAACCACCCGGTCGATATGGGCCTGTGCGGCATGGAGCACGTGGTCCTGGACCGCGTTGAAGGCATCAAACGCCGACATTTCGTTGGATTTGTTCTGCAGCCGCCGAGCCACCGAGGACAACAGATAGTCTTCGCGATCTTCGAACATCTTGACTTGGGTGCCGCGGTTGAACAGGCTGCCTTCTTCTTCGTTGTCCTGGCGGGCGTCGACGATCCGCTGCATGATCGCTTCGGCCGCGGTGCGCTTCATCACCCGGTCGCCGACCGCGTTGGCCGCGAAACGCACCCACTCGACCGGGCTCATACTGCGGATGTCGTCGGCGTACGCGGTGAGCAGCTCCTTGGCGACCAGTTGGGTCAGCACGTGGTTGTCGCCTTCGAATGTGGTGAACACGTCGGTGTCGGCCCGCAACGCGATCAGCCGATTCTCGGCCATGTAGCCGGCGCCGCCGCACGCTTCGCGCGCTTCCTGAATGGCACGGCTGGCGTGCCAGGTGTTGGCGGCCTTCAGGCCGGCGGCGCGAGCCTCCAGTTCGCGCTGCTCTTCGGCGTCGGGGGAGTCCGTTGTCTGCAGGTCATGACATTTCGACACCAGTTCGTTCTGTGCGAACTGCAGCGCATACGATCGCGCGATCAGCGGGAACAGCCTGCGCTGGTGCATCAGGTAGTCCATGATCAGCACTTCGCTGTCGTCGTCATCGGGTGCACTGAACTGCCTGCGCTGCAACGCATATCGGGTGGCAATGTCCAGTGCAACCCGAGCGGCCGCAGCCGCGCTGCCGCCAACGGTGACCCGGCCACGGATCAGCGTGCCGATCATGGTGAAGAACCTGCGGTTGGGATTGTCGATCGGCGAGCTGTAGGTGCCGTCGGTGGCCACGTCGCCGTACCTGTTCAGCAGGTTCACCCGGGGAATCCGAACGTGATCAAAGGTGATGCGGCCGTTGTCGACGCCCGGCAGCCCACCCTTGTAGTGGCAGTCCGAGGTCGTCACACCTGGCAGATCGTTGCCGTCCTCGTCGCGGATCGGAACCAAGAAACAGTGCACCCCGTGATTGGCTTGTTCGCCGTCGATCTGAGTGATCAGCTGCGCGAAAACCGCTGCTATGGTTGCGGTTTCGGCCGCGCCGCCGATGTAGTCCTTGCGGGCGGTAGGGGTCGGGGAGTCGATGATGAACTCCTCGGTATCGGCGTCGTAGGTCGCCATGGTTTCCAGTGACTGGACATCGCTGCCGTGTCCGGTCTCGGTCATCGCGAAGCAGCCGCGCAGCTGCAGGTCAATGATCTTTGGGACGTACTGTTCGTGGTGGCGCTCGGTGCCCAGATTTTCGACCGCGCCGCCGAACAGTCCCCATTGGACGCCCGCCTTGACCATCAGCGACAGGTCTGACATCGCCAGCATCTCGATCATGGTGATGGCCGCACCCACATTGCCGGTGCCGCCATGTTCTTTGCGGAAGCTGTCCTCGGCCGCTCCCGCCCCGGCCATGAATTTCATCTGTTCGGCAACTTTGGCGCGCGCGATGACGGTGTTCGGTGTGTAGTGCGGCCGGAATATCTCCAGGGTCAGTTGCTGCCGCATCTCGATTTTCACGTCGCGGAACCGGCCGTCGAGGGCGTCGCGCAGATGTTTGGCTGTGTTGGTCATGTCCGGCGCCATACCCGAACCGTAGCTCGCTAAACCGGGGTGTGGGAGACACCAGCGTCTCGGGTTTGGTCCATCGGAGGCCGTCGGGGGCCCATCCTGACCGATCAGCGGAGGCCGCGGTGGGTTTAGATATTGCGATGTCGACCGCAGAACCAACCGATTCCAATCACAACCCCGAATCGGCTCTCGACGTTGTGCACGCGCACTCCGATGTGAGCGGAGGCTGGTTGCGAGCCGCAGCTTTCGGCGCGATGGATGGTCTGGTCAGCAATACCAGCCTGATCGCCGGTGTCGCGGCGGCCGAGAGCGTTCACGCCACCATCGTCAGTGGCATCGCCGGATTGCTGGCGGGCGCGTTCTCCATGGCACTGGGGGAATTCACCTCGGTGACCACGGCCAACGAACAGATCGACTCCGAGGTGCATGTGGAACGTCGCGCGTTGCGTGCCCGTCCGCAAGCAGAACGGGCCGAGCTGGTCGCGATGTTGGTGGACATGGGGATGACCGAAAAGACCGCCCAGACCGCCACCGACGAGATCCATCGCGACGAGAACCGGGCGGTCAACTTCCATATGGTCGGAGAAATCGGTGTGCACCCGGCCGAGAAGCCATCCGCATCGGCGGCCGCGATATCGTCTTTCGCAATGTTCGCCATCGGTGCGGTCATGCCGTTGATTCCCTACTTGCTGGGATTCGGCTCGTTGTCGGCTGGGTTGATTTTCGGTGGAGCCGGCCTGTTTATCGCCGGTGGTGTGACCGCGAGGTTCACCCGTAAAGCGATTTGGTGGAGCGCTTTTCGGCAATTGCTATTCGGCTCGGTCGCGGTCGCCGCGACCTATCTGGTTGGGCTGCTTATCGCTTCGGTGATGTGAAACCGTTTCTCGGCCGGCTGCTGGCCTGCTTGCTAGTGGGGTGCGTGTTGTGCCCCGCGGTCTTCGGTTGCGCCCCGACACATCAGCGGGGCGGGGTGCACACCCCAGCTGCGTTGCTGAGCTATCTCGGCCAGGCGCAGATCCCGTTCGGAGCCAGCGTCGATGGCGCCGTGATCGGCGGACTCTCGGGCATCAGTTACGACGCCGACCGTCAGGTCTACTACGTGATCAGCGATGATCGTTCCGACCGGGGACCCGGCCGGTTCTTCACAATGCGGCTGGCGCTGTCGGACATCGGCATCAGCGACATCACCGTCACCGGCGCGTATTCCTTGCTGGATCGCGACGGTAAGCCGTTCGGGCCGCTGAATCGCAGCAGCACGCCACCGGTGATTTCCCCTGACCCGGAAGGCATCGCCGTGGACACCGCCCGGCGGCGACTGTATTGGAGCTCCGAAGGTGAGCGACTCACCGATCGGCAATCGGGGCTGTTGGACCCGTGGATCCGGATAGCGGATCTGGACGGCCGATATCTGGGACAGTTCACCTTGCCGCCGAATCTGGCGGTGTCCGCCCAACGCAGCGGGCCGCGCAACAATCAGGCGCTCGAGGGTCTGGCGCTGACACCCGACGGTCGGTCGCTGTACGCCGCGATGGAAGAACCGGGTTTGCAGGACGAGCCGCCGGCCAACACCGGCCGCCAAGTGCTGACGCGTTTCACCAAATTCGACGTGGAGACGGCCGCGCCCACCGCCCAGTACGCCTACCCCATGGAGCCGGCTGCATCGCCCGCGGTCCGCAACGGCGTCTCAGATCTGGTCGCCCTGTCGGATACGACGTTCTTGGTGGTGGAACGAACGGCGACGGTGCCTCCGGTCATCCGCATCTTCCGCGCCGAGATCGGTGCCGCGACGGACGTGCTGTCCATGCCAACGATTCACGGGACGCCGTTGACCCCGATGCGCAAGACGCTGGCCGCCGACCTGCCCGCCCTAGGTCCTGTCTGCTAATTGCGGACGCGGTGGTAGGTGATGATGGCGGCCAGGGTGACACCGCCGAGGTAGGTCAGGGCGTATTTGTCGTAGCGGGTGGCGACCGCGCGCCAGTGTTTGAGCCGGTTGAAGCTTCGCTCGACGGTGTTGCGGTGCTTGTAGATTCGGCCTGAGAACCCCGGAGGCCGTCCTCTGTTGCGGCCTTTGGCTTTGCGGCGGGTGATCTGGTCGCTGCGCTCGGGGATGGTATGGGCGATCTTGAGCCGGCGCAGCTGTGCCCGCGTCGAGTCATGGGAGTACGCCTTGTCCGCCAGCAGGCGATACGGGGCGTATGAGTTGCTGCGCCGGGCGGCCAGCAGTGGCCAAAGCATCGGATTATCACCGGCTTGACCGGCCGACAGTGCCAGGGTGACCGGACTGCACAGCTGGTCGGTCAAGGCGTGGATCTTGGTAGTCAGCCCGCCGCGGGAACGCCCAATGGCGTGGTCATCGGGCTCATCGAGATATTTCTTGTAATTCGACAGATCCCCCTGTGCGGCGCCCGGGGCGCTCCGGCTGCGTGTTGGTGGGCGCGCACACTGGTCGAATCGACCGACAACAGTGCGCCCAGGTCGGCGTCCTCGGCGTCGAGGTCAGAGGCGATCGCCGCGAAGATCCGCGCGTAGATGCCATCGACCGACCAGCGTAGATGCCTCTCGGCCACCGATTGCCAGGGACCGAAGTGCTCGGGCAGGTCACACCACGGAGATCACGTACGGTAACGCCAGATAATGCCCTCCAGAGTACGTCGATGATCGTTCCACGGCCGGCCACGCCGCCGCCCCGCAGGCAACACCGCCACGATCAGCGACCACAAATCATCAGAAATCGCATGCGTCCGCATCACCCAAACAGCATCAGCCAAAACACCATTCACATTAAGCAGACACGCCCTAGCCGGCACGGCGGCGGCCGCGGCATTGTCACCGCTGAACAACATCGAAGGAATCACGCTGGGACCGAAATTGGCGGACGGCCGTCAATCGGTGGTGCTGGTGAGTGACAACGACTTCTCACCCGCCAAGGTCACTCAACTCCTGCTGTGGGCGATGCCGTGATCTGCCGGGACGCCGGGAGCCCGTAGCCGGTAGCGGGCAAGTCCGGCTCCCACGACACCGAAGGTGACCAGCATGCCGATGTCGAAGGCCCACCAGCCCGCATAGTGCGCGCACACTTCATTGTGGGTGGCAAGCACGTCGACGCGGTGCAGATCAACCGTGGATGCGGTCGCCGCAAATCCCCAGTGGGCGGCGATAAACCACGCGATCTGGTCGAATCCCCAGGTTCCCACCAGCGGCACCAGGCCGCCGGCAAATAGTAAGGACGCCAGGATCACCGGTACCAACAGCGGCAAGACCTCGCGCAGCGAACTGCCCAACGTCGAGAGCGTCAGCCCGATGATGGCGGACACGATGGTCGTGGCCGCCACGCTGGCATAGATCTCGACACCGGGGTTGGGGAGCAGCGCCGCGCCGTGCACCGGCTGGCCTTTGATGAGCAGAACGATGGCGGTGAGGATCGCGGCCTGAACGGCCGCGACCAGGCCGAACATGATGATCTTCCCGATCAGGTAGGCCGAAGCTGATAGCCCAACGGCCTGTTCACGGCGGAAAATCTGGCGCTCGCTGACCAGATCGCGAACGGTCAGGGCGGTGCCCATGAGCACCGCGGCGAAGTTGAGGGCCGCCAGGATCTCGACGGCTTCGTGGGGGTTGCCGCTGCCCGGGGGCGGTCTATCCAAGCCGGAATTGCCGGGAATCAGTAACGTCAGGGCACCCAACGCAAATGGCAGCAGCGCCAGGAAAACCAAGTACAGCCGGCTGGCGAGGAAAACCCGCACCTGGCGGCGAAGTATCAGGCGGACTTGCGCGCCGAAGGTGAGTTCGGCGGGGCGCCGTTCGGGTTCGAGCACCGACGGTGGTGTCGGTGACACCGACGCGCGTAGCCGGTTCTGAAACGATTGATGCGCGGCCTGCGGATCGGCACTGACGCGCGCGAAGATATCCGGCCAGCTGGCGGTGCCCATCGTCGATTCGATCTGGACGGGAGGCCCGGCGAACGCCAAGGTCCCGGCCGGGGTAAGCAGCAGCACCTGGTCACACATGTTCAGGTGGGCCAGCGGCATGGATGTGACCACGACGACGCACCCGAGATCGGCCTGGCGGCGCAGCATGGCCAGCACATGCATCTCCTGCGCCGGGTTCAGCCCGGCGCTCGGTTCGTCGACCACCAGCAACGACGGTCGGGTGATGAGCTCGATTGCCATCGCCGCGCACCGTCGCTCGTCGGGTGTCAGTTTGGCCACCCGGGTGGCGCGTTGCGCGGTCAACTCGACTTCGTCGAGAACCTGGTTCACCACGCGCCGGCGATTGTCGGCCGAGGTGTCTGGTGGCAGCCGCATCCTGGCGGCATAACTCAGCGCCTGTTCGACGGTCAGCCGCGGGTGTACCCGGTTGTCCCGCGTTACCACCCCAATGCGCGACCGCATCGATTCCGGTTCGGCCGCGACGTCGTGACCATCGACGGTCAGGACACCGTCGCTGAGCGGTCGGGTGCGGGCCAGTAGCCCGGCCAGGCTGGAGTTACGGGCTCGCGACGGGCCGACCACGGCGATCAAAGAGCCTGGGCGCGTCGTGAATGAGACGTCCGAGATCAGCTCGTGCCCGTCGACGGTGAGCCCCAATTGATATGCCGCCACGCCGATCGTGCGTGCGCCGGGCTTGAGCGGCAATCGGTTGGTCGACGGCAACTCGCCGGTGCCGGTGCCGGTGCCGGTGCTGGAACCGGAGTCGGAGTCGGAGGCGGAGTCGGTTTCGGCACGGCCGGGCAGCAGCTTGCGGGTGGCGTCGATCATCCGCTCCACCAGGCCCCGGCTCTTGGGCTGTTCCGCGCCCTCGGACGCAGCTGGTGCCGACGCCGCGGGTAACTCGGGGGTCGGCGGCGTCGGAGAGGACTGTGATGGCGGACGCGGTGGTGATGGCGGTGCTGGTGGGTGCGGTGGCATCGGGGGAGGGGCCGCGGGTGCGCCCGGCGGTGCCAACCGGATTGGCCGGGTCGCCCCCTCGAACGTCGACGGTGCCGGCGGTGGCGTGGCGATTCGTTGGGTCGCCGATGCGGTGGGAAGTTGCTGGGTGACCGACTCCGTCGGTTTACTCGGGGGGACGGGCTGCGGCGGGGCGGGCTCGGCCCGGGCGGGACGCGGCGGCGGATGCCCCGGGCCTCGTGGCGGATCGGCAGGTACCGATCGCGCTCCGGCGGCAGCGGTGACCTGGAAGCGCAGCGGCGTTCCATGGTGGGGATCGCCGACGGTGATCGTGAGGCCGTCACGGATGTCGACGGTCGCCAACCGCGCTCCGTCAACGAACATGCCGTTGCGGCTTTGATCGATGGCCACCCAACGATTGCCCGCGAATCGCAGTGCCAGTTCCGGGGTTGGCCGGTCAAAGGTGTCAAAGGGGGCCGGGCCATCCAGGCGGATATCGAACTTGTCGCCGTAACCCACCAATGCGTCGCGGCCCGGAGTAAAGACGTAGCGCATCGATCCGAGCCACACGGTCAGAGGGAAACCGTTCGGTATCAAGATGCCTCGGTCCGCATGCCCGCCACCTTCCGTCACCGATCGCGTCCAGCTTCCCGGCCAACCGGTCTGGAACTAAGTGTGTACCCGCTGGACGGGTCTATCCATCCAGGATGCACCGCGTCGGTCAGAGGGTGTTGCGGCCTGGCGTGGCGGCCGCATTGTCCAGCAGGCGGCGCAGCACCTCGACCGCATCCGCGAGCACCTGGCGGTCCGACGGCTCGAGCCGGGCCAGCTGCGGTTCGATAGCGGCGGCCCGGTCGGTTCGCACCGCGCTCAATGTGCGCATTCCCTCTGGCGTAATACGAATCCGGACGGCGCGGGCGTCGCCCGGGTCGACGGTTCGGGTCACCATTCCGGCGTCTTCGAGCCGACGCACCTGAGTGGTCATCGTGGGCTGAGAGCAGTGGTCGACGGCGGCCAGGTCGCCGATGCGGGCTTCGCCCTGGGCCTCGATGGTCGCGAGCAGCCGTGCCTGAGCGGAGGGCAGCGGCATCTGGATGCGCTGCGTTGCCAGCCGATTCAGCCGCGCGACGACGGCCAGCAGATCCGCTCCAAGGCCGTGCGCAACCTGGGCTTGGTTGGCTGTGGCTGATGAGGTCATGTTCCTATCGTTTCATAGCTTTGCTAAGTGCCGCCAATCGTGGGTGCCATCACATCAAACCAGCGTATGGCGGTGTGCTGCGGCGCCCCGCCGGCCCGAGGCTGGCAGAATCGATGAAATGACCGCGTCAGCCCCGCTTGCGCCGCCCCACCGAGGAGGGCCGCTCCGACCGGGCGAATTGGCGCAGGCCTCGGTGATGGCCGCGCTGTGCGCGGTGACCGCGATCATTTCTGTCGTCGTTCCGTTTGCCGCCGGACTGGCGTTGCTGGGCACCGTCCCCACCGGATTGCTGGCCTACCGTTACCGCTTGCGGGTGCTGGTTGCGGCCACGGTCGCTGCGGGGGTGATCGCTTTTCTGATCGCCGGACTGGGCGGATTCATGGGGGTGGTGCACAGCGCCTACATCGGTGGCCTGACCGGAATCGTGAAACGCAAGGGGCGCGGCACACCGACGGTGATCGTCTCGTCCCTGATCGCCGGATTGGTGTTCGGCTCGGCCATGGTTGGCATGTTGGCGGCGCTGACGCGGTTGCGGCACCTGATTTTCAAGGTGATGACCGCCAACGTGGAGGGGCTCTCCTCGTTCATGGCGCGGATGGGCATGGAGGGCGCCGCCGAGGATCTGAAGCGCTACTTCGCCGAGGGGCTGCATTACTGGCCGTGGGTGCTGCTGGGTTACTTCACCGTCGCGATCATGGTGGTCTCGCTCATCGGGTGGTGGGCGCTGTCGCGCTTGCTGGAGCGGATGCGCGGCATCCCCGATGTGCACAAGTTGGACGCGCCTGTGGCCGGCGAAGCGACCTCGATCGAGCCGGTCCCGGTGCGGTTGGACAAGGTGCGCTTTCGCTATCCCGGTGCCGGACAAGACGCGCTGCGTGAGGTCAGCCTCGACGTTCGCGTCGGCGAACACATCGCGATCACCGGGGCCAATGGTTCCGGGAAGACCACGCTGATGCTGATCCTGGCGGGGCGAGAGCCGACGTTGGGCACTGTGGAGCGGCCGGGCGCGGTGGGTCTGGGCAAGCTCGGCGGCACGGCGGTGGTCCTGCAGCATCCGGAAAGTCAGGTGCTGGGTACCCGGGTGGCCGACGACGTGGTGTGGGGTCTGCCGCCGGGCACCAAGATCGATGTCGACCAGCAACTTGCGGAGGTGGGCCTAGAGGGGCTCGCGGAACGCGAGACCGGCAGTTTGTCCGGCGGTGAACTGCAGCGACTGGCCTTGGCGGCGGCGCTGGCCAGGGAGCCGGCGATACTGATCGCCGATGAGGTCACCACCATGGTCGACCAGCAAGGCCGCGAAGCGCTGCTGCGGGTGCTGTCCGGTCTGACGAAACGGCACCGCACCGCCCTGGTGCATATCACGCACTACAACAACGAGGCCGATTCCGCCGACCGCACGGTCGACTTGAGCGAATCACCGGATAACGCCGAGATGGTCGAGACCGCGCCGGTGCCCGCGCCGGCTGTCGCGGTGAGCGTCGGAGTGCAGCGGCCGGCGCTCGAACTCATCGGCGTCGGCCACGAGTACAATATCGGCACCCCGTGGGCCAAGACCGCGCTGCGCGATCTCAACTTCGTGGTGGAGCAGGGCGACGGTGTGCTGATCCATGGCGGTAACGGCTCTGGCAAGTCGACGCTGGCCTGGGTGATGGCCGGGCTGACCGTCCCCGCCAACGGCGCCTGCCTGCTGGATGGTCGGCCCACCCACGAGCAGGTGGGTGCGGTCGCGTTGTCGTTCCAGGCGGCGCGCCTGCAGCTGATGCGTAGCCGGGTCGATCTGGAAGTCGCTTCGGCGGCCGGCTTCTCGGCCCGCGACGAGGACCGGGTGGCCGCGGCGCTGAGCGTGGTTGGGCTCGATACCACACTGGCCAAACGCAGCATTGATCAGCTCAGTGGCGGGCAGATGCGCCGCGTGGTGCTGGCCGGACTTCTGGCGTGCTCGCCGCGGGCGTTGATCCTTGATGAGCCGCTGGCCGGGTTGGACGCCACCAGCCAGCGCGGGTTGCTGCGCCTGCTGGAAGACCTGCGCCGGGAACAGGGTCTGACGGTGGTGGTTATTTCGCACGATTTCGCCGGCATGGATGAGCTTTGCCCGCGGACGTTGCATCTGAACAACGGTGTCATGGAACCGGTCTCGACGACCGCCGCCGGAGGACTCGGGGGCCGAACAGGGGCAGGGGGCAAGCCATGACTGTTCCGTCGCCGAGCGCCTCGGCCACCCCAGAACCTGGCTCCCGGCGCGCCGCGCGGCCGGTGGTATTGCTGGTGCCGGTGCCGCGCGGGTCTGCCATCCACGACCTGTGGGCCGGCACCAAGCTGCTGGTGGTATTCGCAATCTCGGTGCTGCTGACGTTTTATCCGGGATGGGTCACCATCGGGTTGATGGCGGCGCTGGTGCTGGTGGCGGCCTGGATCGCGCACATTCCTCGCGGTGCGGTGCCATCGATGCCGCGCTGGCTTTTTGTCGTCCTCGCGTTTGGTGGGCTGACGGCTGCGTTGGCCGGCGGTGATCCGATGGTCTCGGTCGGCGGCGTCGAGCTCGGCCTGGGCGGAGCGTTGAATTTCTTGCGGATCACCGCGCTGTCGATCGTGCTGCTCGCGTTGGGGGCGATGGTTTCCTGGACCACCAATGTCGCCGAAATCGGGCCCGCCGTAGCGACTCTGGGCCGGCCCCTGCGGCTGCTGCGGATCCCGGTTGACGAATGGGCGGTAGTTCTGGCGCTGGCGCTGCGCGCTTTTCCGATGCTCATCGACGAATTTCAGGTGCTCTACGCTGCCCGCCGGCTGAGGCCCAGACCGATGCCGGTGACGCGCAAGGCGCGCCGGCAGCGGCGCGGGATGGAAGTGATCGACCTGCTGGCGGCGGCGATCACCGTGACGTTGCGCCGCGCGGACGAGATGGGCGACGCGATCACCGCGCGCGGTGGCACCGGTCAGCTGTCGGCGAACCCCACGCGGCCGAAACTGGGGGACTGGGTGACGCTGGCGATCACGGCCGCCACCAGCGGCGCGGCAGTGGTCATCGAGACGATGCTGCACGCCGCTTAGGGTTGGGGCCTCATCCGGTCGATCAGGTTCGACAGCACGACGACGCTTTCGCTGCGTTCGATGTCGGCACTCGATCTGATGCGTTCGAGGGCGGTCTCGAGGTGGCCCATGTCGCGGGCCAGTACGTGCAGGATGGCATCCGACGTGCCGGTCACGGTGGCCGCGCTGACCACCTCGTGGATATCTATCCACGCCGCCTGCAGCTGATCGGGCGCAATCCTGCCGTGGCAGAACACCTGGACATAAGCCTCGGTATGCCAGCCGAGCGCGTTGCGATCGACGATGGTGGTGAAGCCCTTGATCACGCCGTTGTCGATCATCCGGTCGACCCGGCGTTTCACCGCCGGTGCGGACAGATTCACCTTCTGTCCGATCTCGGCGAAAGTGGCCCGGGCATGGTCGGTCAGCTCGACCAGAATGCGGTCGTCGGTGTCGTCCAGGTGATCCATGTCACCCCTCTCGTCTCGGCGCGCAGCAGATCGCTATACATCGGAATCTAGCGCAACATATTGATGGTCGACGCGCAATGATCATCGTTTGATTGTGCAAGAAAGGGCAAATATCTTTGTTTCATGACGGATTACTATGTCGCTGCGGCGGGCACACCGGCGGGCGCGCCGGCACGGCAAGAGTCCAGTAAGCGCACCCGGGCGGCCAGCCCGCGGCGCTATGCCATGACCCCCCCATCGTTTTTCGCGGTCGAATATGCGATCAACCCGTGGATGGACACCACGACACCGGTTGACGCGGGGGTCGCGCTCGCACAGTGGGAGCAACTGCGCCAGACCTATCTGCGGCTGGGCCACCAGGTGGAGTTGGTCGAGCCCGAGCCCGGGCTGCCGGACATGGTGTACGCCGCCAACGGCGGGTTCATCGGCAACGACATCGCCATCGTCGCCAAGTTGCGGTTCGCCGAGCGGGCCGGTGAGTCCAAGGCCTACGCCCGCTGGATGTCCGCCATGGGATATCGGCCGGTGTCGACTCGGCACGTCAACGAAGGTCAAGGGGACCTGCTGCGGGTCGGCGAAATGGTGTTGGCGGGATATGGCTTTCGCACCGATCCGCGCTCGCACGCCGAAATCGCAGCCGCACTGCGCATGCCGGTGATCTCGCTCGAGCTCGTCGATCCCCGTTTCTATCACCTGGATACGGTGCTGGCTGTGCTGGACGACCACACCATCGCGTATTACCCGCCGGCCTTCAGTGCGGCGGCACGCGACCAGCTGCAGGCGCTGTTCCCCGACGCGATCCTGGTTAGCAGTGCAGACGCCTACGCCTTCGGCCTCAATGCAGTGTCGGATGGGTGCAACGTCGTAATACCCGCTGCGGCGACAGGCTTTGCGCTGCAGCTTAGTGAGGCCGGTTTCGAGCCAATCGGCGTCGATTTGTCCGAGCTGCTCAAGGGCGGCGGTTCCGTGAAGTGCTGCACATTGGAGGTACATCCATGACGATTCTCGACGCTCCGGTTTCGGTGGAGGTCGATGAAACCGGCGACGCGATTGCGTTGGTCGAAAAGCATGCCGCGCACAATTACTCGCCGCTGCCGGTGGTGGCGGCCAGTGCCGAGGGTGCCTGGATCACCGATGTCGAGGGCCGACGTTACCTGGATTGTCTGTCTGCGTACTCCGCGGTCAATTTCGGGCACTGCAATCCCGAGATCATCGCAACGGCGCATGCCCAACTCGACACCGTGACGCTGGTGAGTCGTGCTTTTCATTCCGACCGCCTCGGGCCGTTCTGCGCGGCGCTGTCCGAGCTGTGCGGTAAAGACATGGTGTTGCCGATGAACTCGGGTGCCGAGGCCGTGGAGAGCGGCCTGAAGGTTGCTCGCAAATGGGGAGCCGACGTCAAAGGCGTTCCCGAGGGCCAGGCCAACATCGTCGTGGCTGACAACAATTTTCATGGGCGCACCATCAGCATTGTGAGTTTCTCGTCCGATCCCGTTGCCCGTGGTGGATTCGGGCCGTTCACGCCGGGTTTTCGTTCGGTGCCGTTCGGCGATTCCACCGCACTGGCGCGGGCGATCGATGAGAACACCGTAGCGGTGCTGCTCGAGCCGATCCAAGGGGAGGCGGGCATCGTCGTTCCTCCGGATGACTATCTGCCCGACGTTCGTGCGCTGTGCTCGGAGCACAACGTGCTGATGATCGCCGACGAGATCCAGTCCGGACTGGGCCGCACGGGTTACACCTTCGCTTGTGACTATTGGGATGTGGTACCCGATGTGTTCTTGCTGGGCAAGGCGCTTGGCGGTGGGGTGGTTCCGCTGTCGGCGGTGGTCGCCGACCGTGATGTCCTCGGGGTGCTCAATCCTGGCGAACACGGCTCGACATTCGGCGGCAACCCGTTGGCCGCGGCGATCGGTACCACGGTGGTCTCGATGCTGGAGCGCGGTGACTTCCAATCCCGTTCGGCCGAGTTGGGGGCCCGGTTGCACGCGCGGCTGGGTGCGCTGATCGGTGAGGGTGTGCTCGAGGTGCGGGGCCTTGGCTTGTGGGCCGGTGTCGACGTCGACCCGGCGTTGGCCACCGGCAAGGAGATCAGTTTGCGCCTCGCCGACCGCTGCGTGTTGGTCAAGGACACCCACGGCTCCACGCTGCGGTTTGCGCCGCCGCTGGTGATCACTGCCCAGGAAATCGACTGGGCCGTTCGGCAGTTCGCTGCGGTATTGCGGGAAGCAGGCTCATAATCAGCCTGACCCCGCAACAGGAGGCGCAATTGCCGGCCACTTCGATCAGGCTAAGAGAACAGATGCTGCGGCGCCGCCCGGTGGGCGGCGCCCCTGTCGCAGAAGGTGCGGCAGGCAGCCTAAAACGGAGTTTCGGCGCCTTCGAGCTAACCATGTTCGGGGTCGGCTCGACGGTGGGTACCGGAATCTTCTTCGTGCTGGCGGAGGCGGTGCCCGAAGCGGGGCCCGCCGTCATCGTCTCGTTCATCATCGCTGGTGTCGCGGCCGGTCTTGCCGCCATCTGCTATGCCGAACTGGCATCGGCGGTGCCCGTTTCCGGTTCGTCGTACTCGTATGCGTATGCCACCCTGGGGGAGGCGGTCGCCATGGGGGTGGCGTCATGCCTGCTGCTGGAATACGGCGTGGCCACCGCCGCCGTCGCGGTGGGCTGGAGCGGCTATGTAAACAAGCTGTTACACAACGTGTTCGGATTCCAATTACCCCAAGCGTTGTCCGAGGCGCCCTGGGATGAGCAGCCTGGTGAAGCGGCCGGCTATCTAAACCTGCCGGCGATCATCCTGATCGGACTCTGCGCATTGCTGTTGATTCGGGGAGTCAGCGAATCGGCCAAGGTCAACGCGATCATGGTGTTGATCAAACTCGGCGTGCTGGGCATGTTCGTGATCCTTGCGCTCACCGCCTACGACACCAACCACTTGAAGGACTTCGCTCCCTTCGGTGTTGCCGGTGTCGGCGCTGCCGCGGGCACCATCTTCTTCTCGTTCATCGGCCTCGACGCGGTGTCTACCGCCGGTGAGGAGGTGCGGAATCCGCAGCAGAGCGTGCCACGCGCGCTGATCGCCGCGCTGTTCGTGGTCACCGGGGTCTACGTGCTGGTTGCGTTCGCCGCGTTGGGAACCCAGCCGTGGCAGATGTTCGCCGGCCAGGAGGAGGCCGGGCTGGCGACGATTCTCGACAACGTCACGCACAGTGTGTGGGCCAGCACCGTTTTGGCGATGGGTGCGGTGATCTCGATTTTCACCGTCACATTGGTCACGATGTACGGCCAGACGCGGATTCTGTTCGCGATGGGCCGCGATGGTCTGCTTCCGGCCCGGTTTGCGGCCGTGCATCCGCGCTTCCAGACTCCGGTGAGCAACACGGTGGTCGTGGCCATCGCGGCGGCAGTGCTGGCGGCGCTGGTGCCGCTGAACCGGCTCGCCGACATGGTGTCCATCGGCACGCTGACAGCGTTCATCGTGGTGTCGGTCGGTGTGATCATCCTGCGGGTGCGCGAGCCGGCCCTGCCGCGCGGCTTTTGGGTCCCGGGTTATCCCGTGACCCCGATCCTTTCGATACTGGCCTGCGGCTACCTACTGTACAGCCTGCATTGGTACACCTGGATCGCGTTTGGCGGTTGGGTCGGGATCGCGCTAATTTTCTACCTGTTCTGGGGGCGGCACCACAGTAGGCTCAATACTCCCGCGTTGCATGACAATCCGACCGGGGAGGAACGGTGACCGTCGTCGTCGGCTATCTGGCCGGCCGGTTGGGTCCCTCGGCGTTGCATCTAGCCGTTCGGGCCGCGCGGACATTGGACACCTCGCTGACGGTGGCGACCATCCTGACCAAGCCGTGGCTGACGCCTCCGCTGGCCAAGGGCGACTATTCGGAGTGGGCCGGGCAGGTCGCCGAAGACTCGGAGAAGGAGGCGCACCGGTATCTGCGCACCGTGGCAACCGGGGTCGAGGTCAGTTACTGCCATCGTGAGCACCGGTCGGTGTCGGGTGGATTGATCGAGGTGGTCGAGGAACTCGATGCCGAGATGCTGATCCTGGGTTCCTTTCCGAACGGGCGAAGGGCCCGGGTGCTGATCGGCTCGACCGCCGACTGGGTGTTGCATTCCTCGCCGGTGCCGGTGGCCATCAGTCCCCGGCAGTACCACTCCCGCACCGACCGGCTGACCAGGATCACCTGCGGTTACGCCGCGACCACCGACTCGGTCGAGGTGGTGCGTCGCTGCGCCGAGCTGGCCAGGCAGTACGGGGTTCCGCTGCGGGTCATCACCTTTGCGGTCCGCGGCCGAACCATGTATCCACCCGAGGTGGGGCTGCATGCGGAGGCACTGGTATTGGAGGCTTGGGCCGAGCAAGCGCGCGGAATGCTGGAAATGCTGCAGAAGGACGGTGTCGTCGAGGAAGACGCTGGGCTCGAGGTGATCACGGGCAACGGTTGGCAGCATGCGCTGGATGCGGCGGACTGGGAAGACGGCGAGATCCTGGCGGTAGGCACCTCACCGCGCGGTGACATCGCCAGAGTTTTCCTGGGTTCCAACAGCGGCAAGATCATTCGGCACAGTCCGGTGCCGGTGCTGGTGTTACCCGGCTAGTCTCAGACCGGCCGCGTCGGTTTGTTCCAACTACCGCCGTGCGGCGGCGTTGGCCGCCGCCTGCGCCTCGCGCAGAATTGTCGCGACTTGGCCACGGCCGAGGAACATCTCATCGAAATAGGGCTTGAGCGCATCGTTGCCGGCGGCGAACCCCGCGCCCCCCGGTGCGGGAATGCGTGACCCGGACAGCACCGCGAAAAACGGTTCAACGTTGACGCCCTTGGCTTCCCAGAAGGCGAAGTAGGAGGGCTGGGCGGACCGCACCGCGGGAATGGCAACACCGTCGCGGCCCAGATACTCGTTGCCGGCGCTGCTCCCCATCCAGGCCAGCACCTGACGCACGGCGTCTGGATGCTGGGACGCGGAATTTCCGGCAGCGGCAATACCGTTGGTGACGCTGACCCGGCCCGCGGGGCCGATCGGCAGCATCGCCACCCCCCAGCGGAAGGAGGCATCGCGGGCCACCGGAGCCAGACTGTAGGTGCCGGACTGGAACAGCGCCATCCGGCCGGCCAGGAATTGGTTGCGGGAAAAGTCACCGTTGTCGTTGGTGTCTGAGGCGGGCGGCGCGACGTGATCGTTGTTGATCAGGCCGACGAGATAGCGGAACGCATCGATGGCGGGTGGATTGTCGAAGGCAAACTCGTTGTCGCGCATGAACACGCCGCCGGCCGAGCCGATGTAGTTGAGGTAGATGGCCTGCGGGTCGTTAGCGGCGTTGTATCCCCACCGGCGGACTCGCCCGGGGTCGAAACCCGGTGTGCCGCCAACATGCCCGTCGGCGTCGACGGTGAGCCTGGCCAGCAGTGCACGCAGCGTGTCGTCGGGACCGGGACTCCACCGCAGGCCGTCCAGCTCGGCCGGATCCACGCCCGCCGCGGCCAGTAGATCCGCGTTGTAGAACACCGCAATCCCGGCGTCGGTCAGCTGCGGCACTCCCCACAACACACCATTGCGGGTGAACTGGTCGACCACCGCCGGCTCCCACTCGCCGGGATCGACGGCCGTGTCGATCTTCATCAACCGGCCGCTATCGGCGTAGGCGGCCAGGTAAGCGTTGGACAGCCAGAAGATGTCGTCAGCGCTGCCGCCGGCCACATCGGTGCGCAGCGTATCGAAATAGGTCGAAAAGGAGACCAGATTCGTGTGCACTTCGATATTGGGATGGGTGCGGCTGAACGCCGCAAAGGACTGTTGATATGCCGCGGCGATCGGCGCCGCCCACAGCCGGACCGTGACCACGATCTTGCCGCCGGGGGGTGCGTCGATGCGGTCCAGCGCCACCGCGGTGACGCCCAACAATGCCGCGATGAGCGTGACCGCCACAGCGACCAGGGTGGAAAAGCGGGGCCGACTCACTTGAGCCCCGACACCACGATTGACGAGACGATGTGGCGCTGCGCGGCGACGAACAGCACGATCAGCGGAACGATCGCAACCGTCGTCGCCGCCATCACCAGCGTCCACTGGGCGTTGAACCGTGACTGCAGATCAGCCGTGGCCACCGTGAGCACCCGCCACTTGTGGCCGCTGGTGATCACCAACGGCCACATGAAGTTGTTCCATTGCGAGACCACCGTGATCAGCGTCATGGCGGCCAGGAGCGGGCGGCTGGACGGAATCACCACGTGTACCAGGACATCCAGGGTGTTGGCTCCGTCCAGGCGTGCGGCGTTGATCATGTCGTTGGGGATGATGCGGAAATGCTCACGCAGCAAGAAGATCGCGTACGGCGACCCGAACAGGAAGGGCAGCACCAAGGCCCAGAAGGTGTTGCGCAAACCCAGCTGGGCCATCATCAAATACAGCGGCACCACGGTGACCGTCGCCGGCACCATCAGGGTCGCGATGTAGACCCAGAACAACCCGTCGCGTCCGGGAAACTCCAACCGGGCGAAGGCGTAGGCGGCCAACACCGAAAAGGTCATCTGGCCCAGCAGGATCACCGTCGTCATCAGGGCGGTCACCAGCGCCGCCCGGCCGAACCCGGCACCGCCCAAGTCGGCGTAATTGGCCAACGTCGGTGGGTGGGGCAACTGTAGCGGCGTACCCGTGGCGAATTGATGTGCGGAGGTGAACGAGGTGAGCAGGCCCAGCGCAAAGGGCAGCAGCGTGATCAGCGCGCCGAGCACCAGCCCGGCGTAGATCACCGTGGTGGGCACTCGGCGGGACAGGCGGCGGCTAAGTGAGATCATAGCTGATCCGCCGCCGAAAATACATGTGCTGAACAAAGGTGACGCCGATGAGAATGACGAACAGCACCACGGCCATCACCGACGCCCGTCCGATGGCCGCCGAACCAAATGCCTCGGCATAGATTTGGTGCGCCACCAGCTCGGTGCTGCCCTCCGGGCCTCCGCCGGTGAGCGCGTAGACGATATCGAAAATATTTGCGGCGCTCACGATTCCGGTGACCAAGACGAAGAACGTGGTCGGGCGCAGCATCGGCAGCGTGATGCGCCAGAACCGCTGCCAGGCATTGGCGCCGTCGGTGCGTGCCGCCGCGTGGATATCGTCCGGGATGGCCAGCAGGCCTGCGAGGAAGGACAGCGAGACGTAGCCGACGTTGGTCCAGATGACCACCGCGGCAACCACCGGTAGGGCGAGGTCGGGATCGGTGAGCCATTCGATGCGGCGTCCGAGCAAGGAGCTGATGGCGCCGTCGGTGGGCGCCAGAATCCAGCGCCACATCACCGCGATCGCCAGCGGCGCACAGATCCAGGGCAACACATAGAGGGTGCGGAAAAAGTTGGTGCCCGGCAGCCGGCGGGTCAGCATCATCGCCGCGAGCAAGCCCAACACCGTCTGGGCTGGCACCACGATTGCCACGAAGATGGCGGTGACCACCAACGAGTTACCGAAGTCGCCGTCGCGCAGCACCGAACACCAGTTGGCCAGCCCGACGTAGCGCAGCGGTCCCAGCAGGTCCCAGCGGTACAGACTCAGCCAGATCACCACCAGGATGGGCAGCAACAGGAAGGCGAGAACCCCGAACAGGCTGGGTGCCAGCAGGGCATAGGCCAACGCGGTGGTTCGGCGTGGCGTGGCGCGCATGGGTGTATTAAAGCGTGATCGTTACGGTGGAGTCGTGACACCGAACCGGGGAATCGATGCCGAATTCCTGGACCTGCCGCGCCTTGCACTGGCCGACGCTGCGCTGTCGGCGGCCACCGCGGCTGGGGCCAGCCACGCCGACCTGCGTATTCAGCGCATCGGCACCGAAATCATCCACCTGCGCGACGGGGAGCTAGAGACCGCGATCCTCAGTCGTGAGCTTGGCTTCGCGGTCCGGGTGATCGTCAACGGCACCTGGGGATTCGCCTCGCACGCCGAATTGTCGGCGTCGGCCGCGGCCGGCACGGCACGGCGGGCGGTGCGAGTGGCCAGCACGCTGGCGGCGCTGAACACCGAGCGGGTCGAACTCGCACCCGAACCGGTGTACACCGACGCCGTATGGGTCTCCAACTATCAGATCGACCCGTTCAGCTTGCCGGCCAGCGAGAAGATCGCGGTGCTGGAGGACTACTCGGGGCGATTGTTGAGCGCTGACGGCGTCGATCACGCATCGGCGAGCCTCAACGCGGTCAAGGAACAGACCTTTTATGCCGACACCTACGGGTCGTCGATCACACAGCAGCGGGTGCGGTTGCACCCGTCGCTCGAGGCGGTGACCGTCGACTCCGGGGCGGGCATTTTCGATTCCATGCGCACCCTGGCGGCACCGACGGCGCGCGGTTGGGAAGTGGTCGCCGGCGACGAGATCTGGAACTGGACCGACGAGCTGGCCCAGCTGCCGTCGCTGTTGGCCGAGAAGACCAAGGCACCCAGCGTGACTGCGGGACCCACGGATCTGGTGATCGACCCAACCAATCTGTGGTTGACGATCCACGAATCCATTGGCCACGCCACCGAATACGATCGGGCCATCGGTTATGAAGCCGCCTATGCCGGCACCTCGTTCGCCACCCCGGACAAGCTCGGGAGCATGCGCTACGGTTCACCGGTCATGAACGTGACCGCCGATCGCACCGTCGAATTCGGCTTGGCCAGCATCGGTTACGACGACGAAGGGGTGGCGTCACAGAGTTGGGATCTGGTGCGCGACGGGGTGTTCGTCGGATACCAACTGGATCGGGTGTTCGCCCCGCGGCTGGGCCAGCCGCGCTCCAACGGCTGCTCCTACGCCGACTCGCCACATCACGTCCCGATCCAGCGGATGGCCAATGTGTCACTGCAACCCGGAGCCGAGGACCTGAGCACGGCCGATCTGATCGGCCGCGTCGAAGACGGGATTTACATCGTCGGAGACAAGTCCTGGTCGATTGACATGCAGCGCTACAACTTCCAGTTCACCGGCCAGCGGTTCTTCCGCATCCGGGATGGCCGTCTGGACGGTCAGCTACGCGATATCGCCTATCAGGCCACTACCACCGAATTCTGGAATTCCATGGAGGCGGTGGGAGGCCCGTCGACCTGGCGGCTGGGCGGTGCGATCAACTGCGGCAAGGCCCAGCCCGGTCAGGTTGCCCCGGTCAGTCACGGCTGTCCGTCGGCCCTGTTCCGTGGCGTCAACATACTCAACACCCGTACCGAGGGCGGACGATGATCACTGCGCAGCACGTCGTCAACATCGTGTTGGACGAGGCGGCACAGCGTGGCCGCGCCGACGAGACCATGGTGCTCGTCGTCGACAAAACCGAGGCCACGCTGCGCTGGGCGAACAATTCGATGACCACCAACGGCCTGTCGACCCAGCGGCACATCACGGTGATTTCGATTGTGCGCCAGGGCGATAGCGCCTTCGTCGGCGCGGTGGTATCCGGCGAGGTAGACCCATCGGCGCTGCCCGGGCTGGTGGCGGCATCGCAGGACGCGGCGTGTTCGGCCCCCGAGGCCGGCGATGTCGCACCGTTGCTGGCCGATGCCGGGGTGCCGGTGGACTGGGATGCGCCGGTGGCCGGCACCGGTCCCGAAGTGTTCGCCGACGTCGCCGCCTCGCTCAGCCGGGAGTTCCGGGGCGCCGACCGGCTGTACGGCTACGCCCACCACAGCGTCTCGACGACATTCCTGGCGTCATCGACGGGCCTGCGGCGGCGCTATACCCAGCCGGCCGGAGCGGTGGAAATCAACCTCAAACACGGCGATGCCAGCGCATGGGCGGGCGTCGGGACACCCAACTTCGTCAACGTGCCCACCGACCTGCTGCTCGAGCAGCTGTCGATCAGACTGGGCTGGGCCCAGCGCCGGGTCGAGCTACCCGCGGGACGCTACGAGACGATCATGCCGCCGTCCACGGTGGCCGACATGATGCTCTATCTGGCGTGGTCCATGGCCGGCCGCGGCGCACAGGAGGGCCGCACCGCGCTGTCCGCGCCGGGCGGCGGCACGCGAGTAGGGGAGCGGCTCACCGACCTGCCGCTGACCCTGTTCTCCGATCCGATGGCGCCGGGGTTGGCGTGTGCCCCGTTCGTCGCGGTGAGCAACTCCACCGAGACGGTCTCGGTGTTCGACAACGGTATGGCCATCGATCAGGTGGACTGGATCCGCAACGGGGCGATCAACGCGCTGGCCTATCCACGAGCCACGGCCGCCAAGTTCGACGCTCCGGTGGCCGTTGCGGCCGACAACCTGCTGATGACGGGTGGCTCCAACGATCTGGCCGACATGATCGCGGGCACCGAACGCGGCCTGTTGCTGACCACGCTGTGGTACATCCGTGAGGTCGACCCCACCACGCTGCTACTCACCGGGCTGACCCGCGACGGCGTGTACCTGGTCGAAGACGGCGAGGTGACCGCGGCGGTCAACAACTTCCGTTTCAACGAAAGCCCGCTTGACCTGCTTCGACGGGCCACCGAAGCCGGGGTCAGCGAGGTGACGCTGCCGCGGGAATGGTCCGACTGGGCTACCCGCACGGCGATGCCGTCGCTGCGGATTCCGGACTTTCACATGTCGTCGGTCAGTCAGGCGCAGTAAGTGATTGCTGTGGGTGATGGCGCGCTCTAGCGTGTGATCGATGGCGGCTGCGGCTCCAGTCGGTGATGCGCTGGCCCGACTGGTTGTGGTGTCCCCGGGCGACGGTCGCATCGCGGGGCTGGTTCGGCAGGTCTGTGCGCGCACGCTCGGGTTGCCCGCGTTGCCCGCGGAGGTCGTCGTTGCCGAACCGCAGTCAGCAGCCGAGGCCGTTGTCGCGGAGTTCGCCTAACAATTCAGCGCGGACGTTTCTTCGATCAGCGCCGAACAACGGTCTCGATTGTTCAAGCAGCTGGGCGACTCCACATTGGGTGCCGTCGTATCGATCTTCATCGCCGACTTCGTGCCGCGGGTGCGGGCCGGGCTGCAAGCACTGGGGGTGGGGCGGGACTATCTGGGCTGGGTGGGGGCGCCCATCGAGTGGGATCACGGCACCGATCCGTCCCAGGTGGTGTTCAACGAATTTCTGCCCGCAGTGGCCCGAATGCGCGCCCTGGACCCGGTGATCTCCGAGCTGGTGCGGCTGCGCGGTGCGGCCCAGCACAACTGTCTGCTGTGCAAACCACTGCGGGAGAGCACCGCGCTGGACGCGGGTGGCTCCGAGCCGCTCTACGGCGAGATCGAGGGTTTCGAGCATTCTGTTGTGCTCGATGACCGCGCAAAAGCAGCGCTGAGGTATACCGATACGTTAATTTGGACCCCTGCGCACCTCGCCGTCGACGATGCCGCCGAGGTGCGCTCCCGGTTCTCCGAGGCAGAGGCCATCGAGCTGACTCTTGACATCATGCGTAATGCCAGCAACAAGATCGCTGTGTCGCTGGGTGCCGATGCGCCCAGGGTCGAACGGGGCACCGAGCGTTATCGCATCGGTGCGGATGGTCAGACGGTGTTCATTTGACGGGTGTGGCTAGCGGCCGCGGGCGACGGGTCATCGCGGCGAAGGCGGTTGTCGCCATCGTCGTGGGGGTGGCGTCGGCGTGCGGGCTGACGGGCTGTTTTGGATCCGGCGGAAGGTCAGCGGCACCGAGGTTGCCCACCGGGGGCAACGAAGAATCACGGTTACCCCCGATCTATCCGGGCACGACGGTGTCGATTCCGCCGACGACCACCTCCGCGGGTCCGGCCAGCGGCATTCCGGGGGACGGCACCTTTCGGGTGGGAGTGGACATCAAGGCCGGCACCTATCGCTCCGCGGGTGGCGACTCCTGCTATTGGGAACGGCTGAGGGGGGTCGGCGGAACCCTCGACGAGGTCATCGCCAACGGCGCCGGTACCGGCCCCCAAGTGGTCCAGATCAGGCCGAGCGATGCGGCCTTCAAGACCCAACACTGTCCACCCTGGACCCTGGATTCGAGCGCCACCACGACCACGACCACGACAGCCACCACGACGTCGACCACGCCCGTGACGTTGCCGGAAGGCGCCCAAGCCTGCCCGAACGTGTCCGGGCCCGCGGGCGGATTCGCCCAGTCGGCCGCGGGAACGCCGGCGACCTCCTGTCCCTTCGCCGAGCAGGTTCGGCTCGCCTACGGAGCCGGCGCCCCCGCCGGTGCCGCACCTCGACAGGTGGAGGTGGTCAGCCCGGTGACCGGTCAGTCCTACTCGATGACCTGCACCGCCAACGGGCCGCTGGTGACGTGCAGCGGCGGTGACGGCGCGGTCGTCTACCTCTACTAGCGCCATCGCGGTGCGGCCCGCGGGCGGTGCCGTTCACCTTCTCGCCAGCTGACATTCGCCTGCCGTATGTGTGTGAATTATGTTGTAGCACTGCAATGTTCGCTTGTGTCATGGCGCCGAGTCGACGTAGGTTTGGGGCGCTATGCAGGACATCGCAAGGGAGCAAAGTGACCATGGCCGGTCATCCTGATGTTGAGCGTCCCGCGAGCCCGAAGGAGGTCGCCACCGGGGAAGGCGGGATTCGTCTCTTCGACGGCCGCAGATGGACGGTCGAAAGCCCGCACGAAACTCACGACATCACCGTGTGCATCCGCGGCATGCAGTACGCGGACGGGCGTGTCGTGTCCCGAGTAGCGGTCGGCGGGCTGCTACCTGACCAGCCCCTCACGGCACACCGGACTCGCGGGTTGGCGCGGGCATTGATCGCAGCAGCCGATGCCGCGGACGGCCCCGATGCGGTCAGCCCAAACCTTCAGCGGGATAGACCGTTTGGTGGTATTCCGGCCCGCCGCCGCCGTGACCGTACCCGCTTATCCAATGCGTCGACGGCGAGCAGGATCGGCATGGAGGCCAGCGCGACGGCCCAGCCCCACAGCGGCGGGTTCCACTGGCCGAGCAGCCTCGCCACGGGCGGCACCCACATCACGATGAGCGAGAAGGCCAGCTCGATGAGCACCGCCGGCACCAAGAGCCGGTTGGTGAACCAACCGAGCGATCCAGGCCAGCGCGAGGAGGACCGGCAGGCGAAGACGTTCGCCGTCTGAGCCAGGACCACCGTCATAAACGTCGCGCCCGATGCCGCGGCCAGGTGCGCGCCGGTGGGAAACGGATCACCAACGCGCCAGCCCAGCGCCATCAGCGACACCAGGAAAGCCGTAAGGGTGAGGACGGCTTCGAGGGGCCCCAGCAGCCCGAAGGCCCGGCGCAACACGGTGCGATTCATCAGCCGGCCATGCACCGGCGGTCCCTCGAGCAGGTGCTTGGCCGGCGGCTCGGCCCCCAGCGCAACCGCGGACAAGGTGTCGGTGCCCAGGTCGAGCGCCAGAATCTGCAGCACGCCCAGAGCCAGCGGAAACAGGCCGCCGGACAGCGCCCAGACCAGAAACGGCGCGAGTTCGGCGACATTGTCGGTCAGGTGGTAGGTCAGAAATCGCCGGATATTGACGAAGGTGGCGCGGCCCTGCTCGATCCCGGCCACGATGCCGGCGAAGGAGTCGTCGAGCAACACCAGGTCGGCGGCCTCGCGGGCGACGTCGGTGCCGGATTCGCCCATGGCCACGCCGATGTCGGCTTCGTGCAGCGCGGGGGCGTCGTTGACCCCGTCCCCGGTCATCGCCACCACGTGGCCCCTGGAACGAAGGGCTCGGGCGATGCGCAGTTTGTCCTCCGGGGAGACCCGGGCGATGACGATGCCGTCGTGGTCGAGCAGCACCGCCAGGTGTTGTTCGTCGGTGGGCAAGTCCGTCCCCGACAGCACCGGCGCGTCGGGGGAACGCAGACCCACCTCGTTGGCGATGGCCGTGGCCGTGGCCGGATGATCGCCGGTGACCATCGCCACCTTCACGCCGGCCCCCCGACAGGCCCGGAGCGAGTCGCCGATGCCCTCGCGCGGGGGATCTTCCAACGCCACCAAGCTCAGCAGCCGCAGCCCCTGGTCGCACTCTTCGAGGTTGCGGGGGGTGCGGCCGTCGCGTGGGGCCGCCGCGACGGCGAGCACCCGCAGCCCCCGGCCGGTGAACGTCTCCACCTCTTGCCGGGCTGCCGGGTTGTCCCCGCAGTGCGGGAGCACGCTGTCGGGTGCTCCCTTGACCAGAATCTGGTCCGCCGCGACCACGGCCATGCGGCGCAGTCGGGGATCGAAGGGCAAGCGCAGCGCCACGGAGCTGGTGCGACGGTCGTCGGCGGTGTGGATGCCCACCCGGCGGGCCAGGGTGTCCAACGCCGCTTCCATGGGATCCCCGTGGGCGCGCCACCGTCCGTCGACCTCTTCGGCGTACCCGGTGGAACAGCGCTGGGCCGCCAGGGCCAGTTCGCGCACCGGATCCACTGCCCCGGAAGACGACCACGCCAGCTGCGCCGTTGGACCATAGCCGGCGCCCTCGACGCTCAGCGAGCCCGCAGGGGTCCAGGCCTGCACGACGGTCATCTGGTTGCGGGTCAGGGTGCCGGTCTTGTCGGTGCAGATGAACGTCGTCGAGCCCAGCGTCTCGACGGCCTCGAGGTTGCGGACCAGGATCTGACGTTTGGCCATCTGTTCGGATCCCCAGGCCAGCGACAGGGTGACGGTGGGCAGCAGCGCCTCGGGGACCAGGTCCACCGTGACACCGATCGCGAACACGAAGGCCTGTTGGGTCGGGTTGCCCACCAGCACCGAGACGAGCAGGAAGATCGCGCCGACGCTGACCGCGATCGTCGCGGTCAGGCGCACCACGCCGCGCAGGCCGCGGGTCAGCGGGGTGTCGGGTTTGGTGGTCGAGGTCGTCAGCCGGGCAATCCCGGCCAGGCGGGTGTGCTGGCCGATCGCGGTGACTCGTGCGCACGTGTCTCCCTCGACCACGAACGTGCCCGCGAACAGCGGTTCACCGCTGGCCACGCCGCCGGCCTCGCTTTCACCGGTGAGCATCGAGGAGTCGACGAGCAGCCGGTTTTCGGTGAGCACCACGGCGTCGGCCGGCACGCGGTCGCCGCTTTCCAGCAGCGCGATGTCGTCGACCACCACATCTTCGGCTTCGATCACCTGCCGGCGGCCATCACGCCAGACCGTGATCCGCGTCGGCAGCATCTGTTGAAGCCGGTCGGCGGCCCGGTCGGCGCGGGCCTGCTGAATCAGGGCGAAGACGCCATTGAGCACGATCACGGCAACGATCGCGATGCTCAATTCGGGAAGATCGGCTAATAATGCCAGCACCGCGGCGGCCCACAGCAGCAGGGCGAAGAAATGAGTCAGCTCCCCGATCAGGCGCCGGCCCACCGAGGGCCGTTTGGCGGCCGGAAGTCGGTTGGCGCCATCGTGGGCGAGCCGTTCGGAGGCTTGCGCCGTGCTCAGCCCGGGTGGCAGGACGTCGGCCATCGGCCCTCCTCTCAACCGGTGCCGGGCTCGGCGCCGAGGGCGCGCGGTGCCCCGTGCTCGGACCCACCACTGTCACCAGCCGAAATGCTATATCCGGCGCGGTCGTTGGGCAGCGGAGAAGTCCACCGAAGCGGTGGCCTTACCCGACGCCTACGGTGATAGTTGTCGGGTGCACGGGTCTGGGGCCCGGTGGTGCTCACGCGGTCTGGCCCGGTGAGGTAGGGAGGCGCGATGCGCTGGCGCGGTGTTCACCACGTGGAATTCAATGTTGTGGACTACGACAAGTCGATCGCCTTCTATGACGCGATGTTTGGCTGGCTAGGCTACATGAGCTTCTGGACGCTCGATATCGAATATCGGTCGACGTACTACATGGCTCGGTTCCCGTTGCCGCACAGCTACATTGGCATTCAGCCCGCCGACGGTGGCGGGCAGCTACGGCATCGGGACCAGAAGGTCGGCATCAACCACATCGCGCTGTGGGCCAGAAGCCGGGCGGAAATCGATCGCTTCCATCGAGACTTTCTGCTCCCGCGGGCAATCCCCGTCACCGACCCGCCCAGGGAATATCCCATCTACACACCCGGCTACTACGCGGTGTTCTTCGACGATCCGATCAACGGCATCCACTGGGAGTTGGCGCGGCTGCCGTCGGTTCCGTCCCCGCGTGATTTCTGGAAGTCCTATCGCGCCCTGCGCGCTGTTTCGGCGGACCATCCGGAGTGGAAGCGTTCCGTTGCGCGCGAAGCCATGCGCAGCCTGCCGGGGCGAACGCCACGCTGATCTTGCTGCGCTGTCCCGTCGACGGGGCTCATCGGCCGTGGGGCACGGTTTCCCGCGGACCGTTGAGCCGGGGGTCTTGCGTCTGTCGTGGCGAGGTCGCCTCATCCGGAGCGGCGATCCTTCCACTCGCAGCCCGGCGAATTCCACGGCACATCAGACAGGTGGGTGGGGCGGTGCCAAGGGGTGCGGTGCAGCGGGGTCGCCGATGACCGGGCGGGAATCCAAATCGTTTCGGCATCAACGGCAGCCACCGCCAGAGCATTGGCTTTCGCCCGCTGTAGCAGCCTTTGTGCGTCGCTGACGGTGGTGTGCTGGTGGTCGTTGAAATCCTCGATACGGCGACCCCGGAACTGGCCCTGCAGTGCTTGCAGGGTCGCTTCGCTCACGGCATCGCGGACCCGTGGGTTGGGACTGGCGAAGACAATGGCCGCGTGGATGGACAGGCACGGGCGCCCCGCAGTCCATGTGAAAGGTTGGCCCTTGGCCAGCTCGGGTTGCCTGTTTAGCACCTCGCGAGCCAGCGATAGCGCTCGCATGACGTCCGCGGCAGTGACGGTGTCGTTGTTCATACGAGTCGCCCCCGGCAGTCGTTATGGAAGTTGTGGATTCGACGAAGCGTTAGAGCGGTTGGCCGGCGTGCCGGGCGAAGTCGACCCGATGCGACAAGCCACTGGCCGACGCGACTGCACCGGCAACAAGGCATATCGAATCATGCTGTCCACCATCATCTTTGAAATGGCGGTGCGCACTGTCAAGCAAATGGACTGACTTGAGCAGCGAGCCGGCCGCGCCATAGCTCTGGCTGTCTCAGCGGGGCCGTTTGACCTGGGCAAATTCTTCTCCACTGCGGAAATCAGTCTCACCCTGAGGGGAAATGACGGGGTGTGCGGCCTGGCCGACTGGGGTGTTCATGGTTTCAGCGCAAGCCGCTTCCGCGGTGGAGTCTGGGGCCACCAGAACCAGCGACCAAGCAGCGCCGCGATCGCTGGCGTCATGAACGAGCGCACAATCAAGGTGTCGAACAGCAGGCCCAACGCGATGGTGGTGCCGACCTGTCCAACGGTGCGCCCCGGTCGGCGGGCTGCCGCCGATCGCGTGCTGGATGTTGTCCCCGGACCGCAGATTCCCGAGCCCAGTCGGGTGCGCTGCGCTGCGTTTGTGGTCCGTCATGCTGACTTGGTCGGCCTTGGTGGCCCTCGATGGTCGATGCATTCAGCCCAACGAACCGACACGATTCATGCGAGACATCTTGCGCTCGAGGACACTGCTTCTTCCTGGTTTACCGAGGCGGCGACTATCTGTTTGCTGACGTAGTCTTCGGGCAGCCCTTCTGCAAAGAACTCAAAGCTTGTCAGCTGCGTTCTTGCGCGGGGGTTCGCCGGCGTGGTTGCGCACCGGTAGAGGCGCTCAATGAATCGGCGCGGCTCGACAATCACCGGTACAAGCCGCACATGAGACCGCACCCCGGATTTCCGTAAGCGAACCGCATTGCCGATCGGCCGGATTGTCGGGCATCCAAGATGCTTTACGAATGTCTCATACGTCGATTGGACGATGCTAAATAACCAGACCTCGTCGACGTCACGGACAAGCGCACGATGGAGCGCGTCCCGAATGATTTCGAGTACCCCACCGGGCGGGCACATCGGTGTTTTGCAAGGGCGCCGATTTCTCGCAGTATCGATTTCGGATCGCCATCTACTGAGCGCAGGAAATCGAGTCCGTCTGATGATAGGGCGCCGGCCGTCGAGGTGTACGCCGGAAGGGAGGTGAAGTCGTCATCGGGGGCAATATCTCGAATCCGCCATGTCGCCATCGCGTGACCGGTAGGGTCCGAGGACCCGAGTGACTCTTCCTCGATCTGCGAGTCTGCCACGTAGGCAATGGAGTAGGTGACGTGCTGGCCGCGTGCATGATCGAGCTCTGCAGGCAAGGCTCCGTCCACCAGCGAGTCCACCGTGACAAATTGGGATGCGACGTAGCTCTGTGCATGAATGCGACGCGCAAGGTGAACAAGGCCGGACTGCTGGGCCTCGGTGAAATGAAGATATTTGAATTCGTCGCGTCGGAGAATTGATCGATCCATGCCGGAGTTCTCCTCAGCTTGGCTTCTGTGTAGTCGTTGAGTTTCGCAAGATTATGCGATCTTACCGGCGGCGGGTCAAGTGTCAGAAATGGGACTTATGAGGTGGCCGAATCGTTCTCCGAGTTAGCGCGTTGATGATCGATTCTGCTAGTGCTGGCTCATTGTACTGCGCGGTGTTTCATTCGCCTTGTTGGTGAGAAATGTATTTATCTCCGCGCGGGTATTCGTGCAGGTCGCGGCGTTGGCGTGAGAAGCATTTTCGGGAGAGCGGAGGTGGAGAGTTTCTCAATTTACGAAAGTTCTTGACAGGGGTGCTTTGGTTTCAAATAATATGTGCCACTCGGGTGGATTTGGTGGGGCTAGGTGCTTGTTGTTTTGGGTTTCCTGGCTGTTGTGTTTTGCGCCGTCGGTTTGGCTGGGTGCGTCACGGAGGGCATTTCGATCTATGCCGGGGCGCGCCAACGCTCCTTCGGTGAAGCGCTGGGGTTGCGGGGCGGCGCCGCACGGGCCGCGACTGCCCAGGGTGCCGATGGCGACCGGCGTGAGCACTAATGTCAAAATTGTGCAGAGGCTTCTAGGGCACCCGAGAGTGGTCAAGACGCTTGATCGCCTCAGGCACCTTCACAGCCACCGCCTGGCCGCGCAGCGGGTGTCGTAGGCAAGCGATCGGAAGCGCCGGGGTATCCGGAAGCCGAAACCACGAGATCGGAGATCATGTCCGTAGCTAGATAGCGCCAGGGGCGGTAGCTCAGTTGGTTAGAGCCGCGGACTCATAATCCGTTGGTCGCGGGTTCGAGCCCCGCCCGCCCCACGCCAGAGGCTATTTTTCAAGATCAGTCTCGCCAAGTCATCGTTTATTCATCGCTTATGCGGACGGCGCTGTCCAGCAGGTCCGCTACCTGCGTGTGGATACGACCTCGGGTCATGTAGCGGTCCTGCGTCATGCTGACGTGGCTGTGGCCGAGATGATCGGCGCCGATCCGGGCCGAGAGCCCCTCGTCGTCGATGAGGGTCGCCACCGTCTTGCGGAAGCTGTGGGTGGTCACCTCGGCCACCCCGAGTTCTTCTCGCGCCGAGCGCCACTCCTTGCCGAAGTTGTTCGGGTCGCGAAGCGTCCCGGCCGTCGAGGGGAAAATGACCACTTGCTCGCCGAGGTAGGGCAGGTGCCGGCGCTTGTCGAGCACGCCGACGGCGAACTTGGGGAGCGGGATGGTTCGCCGGCCGGCGGCCGACTTGGTCTCGTCGACGCGCAGCAGGCCCTCACCGGGCACGCGGATGACCTTGCCGGTGATGGCAAGCACGCTCGCCTTCTCGTCGAAGTCGACCCAGCGCAGGCCGAGGAGCTCCGAGCGCCGAAGGCCGGTGGCGATGAGCAAGGTGATCGGATCGACGAGGTCGTGCTTTTTGCAGAAGTCGGAGCTCTGCAGCTTGGCGAGAAGTTCGCGCAGCTGGTCGGCGGTGAGCGCGACCGCGCCTTTGGGCTGGCTCTTGGACCGCAGCGGTTGCACGTCGCGCACGGGGTTGGCGCCCAGGACGCTGGCCATCACCGCGAGCTGCAGCGCGCCGCGCAGGATCGACTTCGATTGGCGGGCCATCGTCGCGCCGTGCGCGCTGCGCATGGAGCGCAGGGTCGCATCCATGCGGGCAGGTGTTGCCTCGCTCACCCGTAACCCGCCGATGAATTTCTTGAGGTTTTTGGTGGCGAAACGGTACGTCGACAGGGTGACCGGTGAGCGGCCGTCTTCGGTGAGCCGAGACAGATGCTGCTCGACGAGGTCGGCCACTTTGGTGTCCGGGCCGATCTCGCCGTGGTTGGCCGAGGGTCTGCGTTCTGCGAGCGCGGCGATCAAGGCATCCTCGGCCAGCTTGCCGTGCTGGTCGTATTCGTCAACGGGGCCCAGACTTTGGACGATGCGGGTTACGCCATCGGTGTCACGGTAACGGCAACGCGCCAGCCACACGCCACCACCGGTGTAGATCCGTTTGATCTGCCCGTGTGCACCGATGCGGAGTTGTGGCCGTCCTGCCATGGTTCCTACTCCCGCGAGGCTGGACGCCGCGAGCCATGACTTAGCAGCCCGCGCGTGGTTCCAGCGTTGCGAATCGCCCGTTTGCATTCACTGTATCGCGCAGCACCGACACGGGAACCGCTATGCGGAGCTTCGCCGGCGTTGGTTCATTTGCGTTGTCTCCCAGGCGATGACATCGCTCATTCGATACCGGACGTAGCGGCCGAACTTGGCATAGGGCGGGCCCGTGCCTTTCGATGCCCACTCGGCAGGTGTCTTCACGGGCACGCCGTAGCGGTCGGCCAGCTCCTGCCGGGTTATCCATCTGTCGTCGGTGATCTCCTCCATGGCGACTCTTTCCTCCGTTGGCTGCCCGGAAGGCTGGCCCACATGGACATCATCCGCTCTGCCTCGGGCTTATGCCACGGTCAAAGCGAACGAGCGTGCCCCTGGGGCCGCGGCGCGCGGTCGCCGAGGCGGCGGTGCACCCGCTTTTTAGAGCGCACGCGGCTACCCGTCTGCATCCTTGCTCTGTTGTCCATCGATCCTGCTTCAGACATACTGTTGTCCAACGTCTTTCCCGATAGTTCTCGTCGACTCTCGCTCATCCCGATCGCCTTTTGCTGCACCGCAAACAGATCCAGAAACCCGCCAATTGCTATGGCACATTTGCACACCGGTGTGCGAGATTAGCGGTAGCACACACATCGTGTGCTACCGCCGCGGTTGTTTGCCAGGCGGTTTCGGGTCCTGGGCGTACGACGTGTTGACGATTGCCAAGCTGTCGCGGTGGTCGATCAACTACTACAACGACGCCGCCCGTGCCGCTGGCGCGGCCGCCTTAGATGCCCAGCGCGCCGGTGGCGGGCTGGGGGAGTACTACGCCGAGCACGACACCCGCACTCCGGTCTGGCTGTGCGCAGGCGACACTCACGCCGCGGCCAAACTCGTCGGCCTGACCGACGTGCAGCGCGCGGGAGGCCCGGCCGATCCCGAGACGGTTCAGCGCTGGCTCGACGACGGCACGGCACCCAATGGCCAGTGCGGGCGGGCGTTCGGCAAGCGGGGCGTGCATGGCTTCGACCTGACCTTCTGCGCCCCGAAAAGCGTGTCGTTGATCCGCGCGCTTCGGGCCGGCGATGTGGCCGACAAAGCCATCGCTGACGCGCACGCGACCGCGGTCTCGGAGGCCCTGGAATACCTCGCGGTCCATGCCGGATACACCCGAGTACACAACCCGGAGACGGGTGAGAAAGACCTTGTGCGGTTGCCCGGTTTGGCGGCGATCGCCTACCAGCACGAGACCTCCCGTGCGGGCGATCCGCACCTGCACACGCACGTCATCGTCCCAAACCGGCAGGCCCGTGCCGATGGCCAGCTGGTGTCGATTGATGGCACGTCGCTGTATCACGAAGCCAAAGCCGCCGGGGTCATCTACCAGGCCACGTTGCGCCGCGAACTCCACCAGTCTCTGGGCTTTGAGTGGCTGCCGGTGGAACCCGCCACCGGCATGGCCGAAGTCGCCGGCATCGCCCCCGAAAGCATCACCGGCTGGTCCCAACGCTCCACCCAGTTGCGCGAGTGGGCGGCCGGAAATCTGGCGCTGGCTGACGGCGAAAACCTTTCGCCCGCACAGCTGGGCGCCGCCCAAAGAGCCACCCGCCCGACCAAACCCGAACAACTTTCTTTCGCCGAGCTGCGGGCCACCTGGCGCACCGATGAACGGGGACTGCGCCTCGACGATGCGGCCCGGCGGGCGGCCCGCCAAGCCCGCCGCTAGGCGTCACGGCAGCCGTTGGATCGGCGCCGCCTGGCCGCGGCCGCCGAGCAGATCGACAAGGCCGCGTTCACCCGCGCCGACCTGGTGGAGATCGTCGCCGCACAACTGCCCGTCGACACCGAGCACAGCCCACGCCGGCTCGTCGAGGCCGCCGTCGATGAGATAGGGATCCGGCTCACCGCGGCGCGGCAACCCCATCAGCGCGAGGGCCAAGAACGCTTCACCCTCGGCCGCATCTTGGCCGAAGAAGCCGTTCTGCTGGAGCTTGTCGACGCACGGGACGCCCGGTCGGAATTGTGGGTGAAGGAACGCGACACCGACGGGCTGTCACCGGATCAAAAGCGCGCCGTGGAAAACATCGCCATCTCGCCTTGGTTGGTGCAGCCGCTCAGTGCCCCGGCGGGCGCCGGGAAGACGACCTCCCTATGAGCGCTGGCGGCGATGGTGCGCCGCCGCCACAGCGGCCGCGTCTTCGTGCTGGCCCCGACCGGCAACGCCGTCGACGTCGCCATCCGCGAAGGCGCCGGCGATGTCGGCTACACCATCGCCAAAGCTCTCCGCGAATTGGATAACGGCACCCTCACGCTGGGCCACCTCGACCTGGTCGTGGTCGACGAAGCCGCCATGGTCGGCACCGACGATCTACGTCGACTGCTCACCGCCACAACAACAGCCAGAACCAAGACGGTGCTCGTCGGAGATGCCCACCAACTGGCCCCGGTCAAGGCCCGCGGCGGCATGTTCGCCCAACTGTGCGCCGATCTGCCCTGGACCCAGGAACTCTCCGAAGTCTGGCGCATGCGCGACCCCGAAGAGCGCACCGCCTCGCTGGCCCTGCGCGACGGCGGACCCGCCCCGGTGCGCCGCGCCGTCGAGTGGTACCGCACCCACGACCGGCTGCACACGGGTGATGCCATCGCCATGGCCGCCGACGCCCTGACGGCCTACAAACACGACACCGCCGCTGGCAGAAACGCCTTGCTGATCTGCGATACCACCGAGATGACTGATGCCCTCAATCGCCGCATCCACCACGACACCATTGCCGCTGACCGACCCACCATCATTGCCGCACGCGGGCACCGCATCGCGGTCGGTGACCTGATCATCAGCCGCCGCAACGACCCCACCCTGCCCGTCTTCGACGCCACCGACATCAACAAGCACGCCGACCCGGTGCGCAACGGAAACCGCTGGCGCGTCTACGCCGTCGACCCCGACAACAATCGCATCGCCGCCCGCCGCCTCCTCGATGGCGCTCGCGCCGCGTTCACCGGGCAATACCTGCGCGAGCACATCACCTACGGCTACGCCATCACCGTGCACTCCGCACAGGGAGTTACAGCCGACACCACCCACGCCGTTCTTGGCGAAAACACCACCCGCGCACTGTTCTATGTCGCCATGACCCGCGGCCGCGACACCAACACCGCCTACCTGCACGAGCGGATGGCCGGTGAAAACGAGCACAGCCAATCTGACGGTGCCCATATCCCGCGGCGCGGCACCGCCAAAGAAGCCGCACAGCTGGCCCGCACACTCGTCGCCAACCACGACGAACAAGCCCGCACCGCTCACCAGATCGCACAAGACGCTGACGCTTCGGCGCTACCTGAACGCGTTCGTAGCCTTCTTCGCCGGCGCTCCGACGCGATCCGGCAAAGATGCACCACTTACCAGCAATGGCGTAACGCCGTTGCAGGAATGAACATCACCGACGGGTACACACTTGATCAGCACATCGACCGCAGCCGAGGTCAGTACGTCGGCTACCAGGCAGGCCTATGAATTCGCTGCAGGGAAATTCTCCGTGCTGGGAGCGGAGACGGCCTCAGAGAAGTTCGACGACAATGAGCCGCGTAGTTGGGACCAGCAGGGCTTCTTGCCGCTAGCGTGCTAGGCAGAGGACATCGGCGCGCACCGAGTCGTCCGATGCTGGCCTGACCCCGTGAACTGGTCCGCGGCGAACGAGAGTCATTCATCGGTGGGTACAGGCGGCAGCATAGCGGGCAGGCGGTAGGTAGCCCAGCGATGAATGCCGCCGATGATGGTTGTACTCGTGCTTCCAGTCGCCGATGACGACACGGGCCTGGGCCAGTGACCAGAAGCTATTGATGTTGAGGCACTCGTCGCGGATGCGGGAGTTGAACGACTCAACATAGCCGTTGCGCCATGGCTCGCCGGGCGGGATGAAGTGGAGTCCGACCTGGCCCTCGGCCCAGTCTGCCATTGCGCTGCAAGCCATTCGGGTCCGTTGTCACACCGCAGCACCGCGGGTAAGGCCCCGCGCCCGGCGGCTATGCGGCCCAACTCCTCGGTGAGGTGATCACCGGTGATGCTGCGCTCGACCATACCGCCGAGGCATTGGCGGGTGTGCTCGTCGATGATCGACACGATCTTGATCGGCCGCCCATCGGTGGTCACGTCGAACTGGAAGTCCACCGCCCACACCCGATCGGGTGCATCGGCGACTACCTCTGGCGGGGCGGTGGAGGTGCCGTGCCGTTTGCACTTGCGACGCTGCGGGACCCGCAGTCCTTCCTCACGCCAAAGCCGTTGCACCTTCTTATGGTTCACTTCCCAGCCTTCGCCGCGGGCATCGTGGTAGGCCGGTCGGAACCCGCGACGAGGATGCTTGTTGGCGTAGTCGCGTAGCCACTCCCTCAGAGCGGCGTCCGGATCGGCCGGCGTGCCCGCAACCGGTTCGTGGCGTTGGGTGGCGCGGTGCTGTCCGGTGACGCGGCAGGCAAACCGCTCGCTGACCCCCAGCACGCGCTGGAGATGACGAACGGCCGCCCGCCGGCGCTCCGGGCCTAAAAGTTTCCCCGGGCGATCTCCCACAGCGCGTCCTTCTCCAACTCGGCATCGGCCAACAACCTTTTGAGTGCGGCGTTCTCGCGTTCGAGGTCCTTGAGCCGTTTAGCGTCCTCGGCCTTCAGGCCGCCGAACTGGTTGCGCCACCGGTGGTAGGTAGCCTCAGAGACCCCCAGCTCGCGGCAGACCGCCGCGGTGTCCTTGCACTCGGCCAACAGCCCGTCCGCGGTCATCAGCTTGCGCACAATCTGCTCCGGACTGTGCCGTTTCCTCGTCGCCATGATCTTGTCGAGCCTTCCTGCCCACAACGTGGGCCACAAGACTCTCACAAGCCGTGGATCAACCGATCGGGGTCAGGCCAATGCGAGTCGAGGCCGATTTCCCACGGAATTTGACGTGTTACTGCGGTTCTTGCTCGGCGAAGGCTAGACGGTGACGGAGCTCGTTTCCGCGCTGGTTGGGGATTAGGCGCTCGTGTTGCAGGCGGCCAACTACGATTCCGGGATCGACCCCGATTTGCTCAGCGAACGTCGGGATGTCAGTGAGCGTTAGTCGCCGAAGTTCATGATCGTGTTCGGGAGGAACCAGCGTGCGGGAGGCGAAACGGTCGGCCTCCTCTTCCCATTGCTGCAAGCTGTGGTCACGCGGAAGGCCGGTTCCCTCAATGAAGATGCGTTTCTTGCCATGGAGGAGTACATGCGCAGCTTCATGGAAGAAGCTGAACCAGAAGATGTCCTCCCAGCGGTGACGAAGGCTCATCTGGATCAGCGCTTTCGTGGGGGAGAGCCATCTTGTTGCGCCATTCGCCCGGGTGCCGCGGAACGTATCAACAATGACTACGGCGACGCCTGCGTGGGCGCAAATACGAATGAGCGCCGGTTCCCATTCGGCGGGATTCAGTCTTGTCAGCCCCCGGGCTTCGCGGACTGCTTCATGAAAGCGCTCGTTGTCAAAGGGCGCGCATTCGATCGCCGCCGCCTCGATCTCGCCCAGGCGCAGCCACGTCGCAAGGGCCTTCTCATCGCTTTCGAATCGCTGTGACTTCCTATACGCGGCGACAGGATCGGACCACAGCTTTGGACTCGCTATGGCGAAGAAATGCAGCAGCTCGTTGACAAGATCCGGTCCGGTGCTGCTCGAGATGAGGCGACGCTTTCGGAGCTCGGCCACAGGAAAGCTCTTCGCCCAGTCCAGCGCGGACGCGAGTTCGCGACTCTCTTTCTGCCGTGCGATGTCCGCTCGATAGAGCGATTGTCTGTTTAGCCAGAAGGCTGTTGAGACTCCGAACACCTTCTCGAGCCCAAGCGCCAGTTCAGCTGAGATCGACGCTACGCCCTTCACGACCTGGTTGATGTGCTTCGGTGATACGCCCAAGCGCTGTGCGAGCTCCATCTGCGTCATACCCACCTGATCAAGCATGTCGGCGACTGTCGCACCTGGAGCGCTGGCATAGTCGGGTTGAAATGCCCGCGTAGGATTCATATGGTTCGGCATTGGCGTCCGTTTCCACGCATGTCAATCGTGATAGTCCACGACCTCCAGTACGCACACCGATTCCACTAGAGCCCAGTCCAATCCGCCATCGGCGCGGCGGATGTTGGATCCGTTCGGCGAAAAGATGAGGCGCCTTCCGCCCTCCACATCGAGCGCGAGCTGCCCGCGGCGGTTCCCGTCGAGCTCATGGCAGCGCCCCGGGAGACGACGGAATTCGTCCAGAGTGGGCGCTGCGACTAGGTCCTGTCTGCTAATTGCGGACGCGGTGGTAGGTGATGATGGCGGCCAGGGTGACACCGCCGAGGTAGGTCAGGGCGTATTTGTCGTAGCGGGTGGCGACCGCGCGCCAGTGTTTGAGCCGGTTGAAGCTTCGCTCGACGGTGTTGCGGTGCTTGTAGATTCGGCCTGAGAACCCCGGAGGCCGTCCTCTGTTGCGGCCTTTGGCTTTGCGGCGGGTGATCTGGTCGCTGCGCTCGGGGATGGTGTGGGCGATCTTGAGCCGGCGCAGCTGTGCCCGCGTCGAGTCATGGGAGTACGCCTTGTCCGCCAGCAGGCGAAACGGGGCGTATGAGTTGCTGCACCGGGCGGCCAGCAATGGCCAAAGCATCGGATTATCACCGGCTTGACCGGCCGACAGTGCCAGGGTGACCGGACTGCACAGCTGGTCGGTCAAGGCGTGGATCTTGGTAGTCAGCCCGCCGCGGGAATGCCCAATGGCGTGGTCATCGGGCTCATCGAGATATTTCTTGTAATTCGACAGATCCCCCTGTGCGGCGCCCGGGGCGCTCCGGCTGCGTGTTGGTGGGCGCGCACACTGGTCGAATCGACCGACAACAGTGCGCCCAGGTCGGCGTCCTCGGCGTCGAGGTCAGAGGCGATCGCCGCGAAGATCCGCGCGTAGATGCCATCGACCGACCAGCGTAGATGCCTCTCGGCCACCGATTGCCAGGGACCGAAGTGCTCGGGCAGGTCACACCACGGAGATCCCGTACGGTAACGCCAGATAATGCCCTCCAGAGTACGTCGATGATCGTTCCACGGCCGGCCACGCCGCCGCCCCGCAGGCAACACCGCCACGATCAGCGACCACAAATCATCAGAAATCGCATGCGTCCGCATCACCCAAACAGCATCAGCCAAAACACCATTCACATTAAGCAGACACGCCCTAGTCGCTCTGCAGCCGGCGCCAGCGCAGAACAAGAACGGCATCGTCGTGACCGCCTCGACCGCGGCGCACTACGGCCTGACGAAGATCAGTGATCTCGGCCGGGTGATCGGCGAACCGGACGGGAACGGCTGACCGTCTCGGCTGCTGCCGATCCGCACCTGACGGATTGCGCTGCACCGCAGCCAATCTCGCCTGGGCGTGGGAGGTCCCCGATAGTCGGTCCCACTGATTCACCGGGGGCGCGCGATCAGCACTGGACAACGTGGCTGATCGACCCGAACGCAGTCAGGAACCCGATTTCGCATTCTCGTCCGGTAAGAAGTCAAGGTGGAGCCCTGGTCTATGAGGTGCCGATCAAGAAAGGCCCATTGCACGTCGGGCTTTCCCGGTGTACCCAGTTGCACTGACACTGGCGAGAGCCTGACGACCACAACCTGAAGAGACACGTCTACAACATTCTGCGAGAGGGATCGGATCACTCTCGAGTTTCCTGAAACGAAGCACGTGCGACTTTGTACCGGGCGCTTTACGGTAGATGACGTGGTTGCGGTGGGTGGTTTGGAGGTTGTCGATGATCTCGGCTCGGCGCGGTGGTTGACCGAAAGCATGCGCAGCTTTGCTGAGAACGTCGGGTCGGTAGTCCCGGACACCTTTGCCGCCTACGCTCGAGTGTTCCACCCGCCGACAACCACGGTGACGCCGTGAGCTGGGCTCAGATCGCCCGAGCTAACCGAAAAATCGTCCATCCGCAGATGCAGTTCACCCGATTGATCGGCTACCGGTCTCGATATGTCTCGGGGTACTCCGATAGTCAACCCGGTCTCTTCGACGAAGCACCAACGGTAGGAACGCTGCCTCCCGGCACCGCTGCCTCGCTCGCCCGCGTTCTGTCGCACCACACCACGATCGCTGACCACTGCTGGTTTGCGGTGTGGGCCGGCCGCGGCGAACTCTACCAGGCCTTTCATGACAGACCGACCTTCGCGCTCCCCAACCGCGACTACCATCTTGCTCACGGCCCCCTCGCCGCACTCACCCAGTCATTGAGCACCGACAGCGGCCACTCGTGGCACCTCTCCGCCAACCTGTGCTGGCCAGACGACCACACCTGGTGCCTAGCCACCGAAATCGACTTTGACAGCACCTACCTCGGCGCCTCGCAAGCCTGCATTGAAGATCTGGTACCGGACTCGGAACTGGAAGCCATGCGGCTCGATGTCACCGCGGGCGTCACCGCCGACAGCGACACCCTCAACGAGGCACCGCCGGAGTAGCTACCAGAAGCCGCGACCTATCCTCCCGGGGATACCGGGTGCCGCCAAGTGTGCAACCGGTGAGACGATGGCTACCGATGCCGCCAATCCGGGGCAATCGTCGTTCTGCGCGCCAGCGGAGAACTGCGCGCGTGTCGTGCCATACGACTCAATGGACTCGCCAGCGTTCCGGCGCGCGAGCCGCTAGTCGCTTCGGGCTGTGAAGAGCAGATTGACCTGGGATAGGAGTTCTGCGATCTTCAATCCGATGAATTCGCAATTCCTTTGGCGACGGCGATCGGCGGGTGGGTCTCTGTCCGCGATTCGCTCGGTGGTGGCTGCGGTGGGCAACTCGGCGGTCATCGGCTGTTGTGTCGCCGCGATATCCGCATGTGTCAACACAAGTGCCGAAGCCGCACCGGGCGTGACTACCGACTCCTTGATCGTCGGCATCGATGACGTGCGCCGTATCGCTAGCTTCGATGGCCTCACGTCAGAGCAGGGATCAGACGTGCGCTCACCGCGCCACACGGACTCGGACGCTCCGGGGCCATGCCGTGCGGTCTTCGACCAGAACGTTGTGTTCGGCAGCGGCTGGGCACAGTTTCGGTCGGTGACATACAACGGAACAATCAACACCGGGCCGGGGCAACCTCATATGGCTGCGGTTGTCACACAGGGATCGGCATCTATCCGGATGATGGTGCGGCGCGCGACGCGTTCGATCGACTTGTTCCGGCGCTGACAGCATGTTCCGATATGCAGGCTAAACACTACGATTTCACAATCGCTCAGCCGAATCCCTCGACCGTGGCCCTTAAGTCGGATCGATGGAATGTGATGTATCGCCTGCAATCTTCGGTACTGATTGATGTGGCGGTGTTGGGTCTTCCGCAGTCTGAGCAGACAGCGAATGCTGTAGTTGATGCGATCACCGATCGCATGAAGTAGTTACTCAGGCCCGTTCTGGGCGGCAGCTCGCCAACGGCGACAGCGAGCAATTCGGCTTCTGGTTTAGAGAAATTCCAGCGAATAGGACCTTGGGATCTTCTAGGGCGTGTCTGCTTAATGTGAATGGTGTTTTGGCTGATGCTGTTTGGGTGATGCGGACGCATGCGATTTCTGATGATTTGTGGTCGCTGATCGTGGCGGTGTTGCCTGCGGGGCGGCGGCGTGGCCGGCCGTGGAACGATCATCGACGTACTCTGGAGGGCATTATCTGGCGTTACCGTGCGGGATCTCCGTGGTGTGACCTGCCCGAGCACTTCGGTCCCTGGCAATCGGTGGCCGAGAGGCATCTACGCTGGTCGGTCGATGGCATCTACGCGCGGATCTTCGCGGCGATCGCCTCTGACCTCGACGCCGAGGACGCCGACCTGGGCGCACTGTTGTCGGTCGATTCGACCAGTGTGCGCGCCCACCAACACGCAGCCGGAGCGCCCCGGGCGCCGCACAGGGGGATCTGTCGAATTACAAGAAATATCTCGATGAGCCCGATGACCACGCCATTGGGCGTTCCCGCGGCGGGCTGACTACCAAGATCCACGCCTTGACCGACCAGCTGTGCAGTCCGGTCACCCTGGCACTGTCGGCCGGTCAAGCCGGTGATAATCCGATGCTTTGGCCACTGCTGGCCGCCCGGTGCAGCAACTCATACGCCCCGTATCACCTGCTGGCGGACAAGGCGTACTCCCATGACTCGACGCGGGCACAGCTGCGCCGGCTCAAGATCGCCCATACCATCCCCGAGCGCAGCGACCAGATCACCCGCCGCAAAGCCAAAGGCCGCAACAGAGGACGGCCTCCGGGGTTCTCAGGCCGAATCTACAAGCACCGCAACACCGTCGAGCGAAGCTTCAACCGGCTCAAACACTGGCGCGCGGTCGCCACCCGCTACGACAAATACGCCCTGACCTACCTCGGCGGTGTCACCCTGGCCGCCATCATCACCTACCACCGCGTCCGCAATTAGCAGACAGGACCTAAGTGCGTAGCGGTGTTGAAGAACTCGACTGTCTTGGGGTGGGCACCCGCGGTGAGCGGATTGCACCCACTCGTTCTCGACGTCAGGCCCACCGCCTGGCGCGCTCTAGTACATGATTCTTGGCCCGGACGGCGTCAAGGCGAACCCATGTCAATGGCCAAGTTGAAGTATCCGCTGGTGGCCAGATAGAAGTATCCACCCCGGGCGGTAGTTCCTAGGTTGGTGTGGGTTGCTCCTTCCGGTGCTGGGCGTCCTTCATGCGGTAGGAGTCGCCGTCGGTGATGACGAGGGTGGCGTGGTGTAGCAGGCGGTTGAGGATGCTGACTGCGGTGGTCTGCTCGGGCAGGAACCGGCCCCATTGTTCGAAGGGCCAGTGTGACCCGATGGCCAGGCTGCGGCGTTCGTAGGCGCCGGCGACCAAGCGGAACAGCAGTTGGGTACCGGTGTCATCGAGTGGGGCGAAGCCGAGTTCGTCCAAGATGATCAGGTCGACCCGCAGCAGCGATTCGATGATCTTGCCGACGGTGTTGTCGGCCAGGCCGCGGTAGAGGGTCTCGACGAGATCAGCGGCGGTGAAGTAGCGGACCCTGAGCCCGGCGTGGATCGCCGCGGTCCCCAACCCGATCAGGGTGTGGGATTTGCCGGTGCCGGCCGGGCCGATGATCGCCAGGTTCTGTTGGGCCCGTATCCATTCCAGACTTGACAGGTAGTCGAAAACCTTCGGCGGGATCGACGAGGCGGCCACGTCGAAGGACTCCAACGTTTTCGAGACGGGGAACGCGGCGGCCTTGAGCCGGTTGACGATGTTGGAGGCATCCCGGGCGGCCAGTTCGGTCTCGACGAGCGTGCGCAGCACTTCCTCAGGAGTCCAGCGTTGGGTCTTGGCGGTCAGCAAGACCTCGGGTGCGCTGCGCCGCACCGCGGCCAACTTCAACCGCCGCAGCCCGGCATCCAGATCAGCGGCCAGCGGCGGCACCGACGGCGGCGCCACGGGTTCGACGGCAGTCGTTGGTGATGTCGTGGTCATGAGATCACCTCGTCATCGGCTCCGACGGGTCCGATCTTGTAGGCGTCCAGGGAACGCATCGGGGCGACCGGTAGGTCCAGAATCAGCGCATCCCCGGCAGGGCGGGGTTGTGGGGTTCCGGTGCCCGCGGCCAGGATGGAGCGCACGTCGGCGGCCCGGAACCGGCGAAACGCCACCGCCCGGTGCAGCGCCGCGATCAGCGCGTCGGTGCCGTGGGCGGCCCCCAGGGCGAGCAGGATCTCCAGCTCTGCGGCTAGGTCCTGTCTGCTTAATGTGAATGGTGTTTTGGCTGATGCTGTTTGGGTGATGCGGACGCATGCGATTTCTGATGATTTGTGGTCGCTGATCGTGGCGGTGTTGCCTGCGGGGCGGCGGCGTGGCCGGCCGTGGAACGATCATCGACGTACTCTGGAGGGCATTATCTGGCGTTACCGTACGGGATCTCCGTGGTGTGACCTGCCCGAGCACTTCGGTCCCTGGCAATCGGTGGCCGAGAGGCATCTACGCTGGTCGGTCGATGGCATCTACGCGCGGATCTTCGCGGCGATCGCCTCTGACCTCGACGCCGAGGACGCCGACCTGGGCGCACTGTTGTCGGTCGATTCGACCAGTGTGCGCGCCCACCAACACGCAGCCGGAGCGCCCCGGGCGCCGCACAGGGGGATCTGTCGAATTACAAGAAATATCTCGATGAGCCCGATGACCACGCCATTGGGCGTTCCCGCGGCGGGCTGACTACCAAGATCCACGCCTTGACCGACCAGCTGTGCAGTCCGGTCACCCTGGCACTGTCGGCCGGTCAAGCCGGTGATAATCCGATGCTTTGGCCACTGCTGGCCGCCCGGTGCAGCAACTCAGACGCCCCGTTTCACCTGCTGGCGGACAAGGCGTACTCCCATGACTCGACGCGGGCACAGCTGCGCCGGCTCAAGATCGCCCACACCATCCCCGAGCGCAGCGACCAGATCACCCGCCGCAAAGCCAAAGGCCGCAACAGAGGACGGCCTCCGGGGTTCTCAGGCCGAATCTACAAGCACCGCAACACCGTCGAGCGAAGCTTCAACCGGCTCAAACACTGGCGCGCGGTCGCCACCTGCTACGACAAATACGCCCTGACCTACCTCGGCGGTGTCACCCTGGCCGCCATCATCACCTACCACCGCGTCCGCAATTAGCAGACAGGACCTAGTCGGGTGTTGCCGATCGCCGCGGCGCCGACGAGGAATGCCTCGGCGTCCGCGCCGAGGGCGCAGAACTGCTTCTCCACGCTGGTCTTGGGCCGCGGGCCCCGACTCGGTGCCAGCCTTGGCCCGTCGTAGTGCTCATCGAGGATCGACGCTGAGCCTGGGGCGACCAGTTCGTGTTCGGCCACGATCATCCCGGTAGCCGGTTCGACCAGGCAGACCGCGCCGTGATCGACCACCACCGCCACGGTGGTGCCGATCAGCCGGGTGGGTACCGAGTAGCGGGCCGAGCCGTAGCGCACACAGGAGAGTCGGTCGACCTTGCGCAGCACCGTGGGCGCCCCGATCTGTAAGCGCAACGATGGAAGTGGTTGCAGTACTTGGCGTTCGGAGACCAACCGTTCGTCGGGAATCGCCTGAATCTCCGAGTGCGCCAGGGCATTGACCTCGTCGCACCACGCCGCCGCAGCGGCGTTGGCGGCCCGGATGTCGATCGGCACGCCGTCGACAGCGGACTGGGTCAGCAGCGGCACCGCCAGGTCGCGTTGGGCATAGCCGCACAGGTTCTCCACGATGCCCTTGGATTGTGGGTCGTTGGCGTGACAGAAGTCCGGGGCGAACCCGTAATGGGTGGCCAGTCGGATGTAATCCGGGGTCGGGACGACCACATTGGCGACTACCCCGCCTTTGAGGCAGGCCATCCGATCAGCCAGCACCCACGCCGGGACCCCGCCGATCGCCGACAGGGTTTCGGCGATCAACGCCAGCGTGGTCGAGGCCTTCTGGTCGGCGGCGAAACGCACGAATCGCCACCGGGAGAATGCCAGCACCGCGCAGAACAGGAACAATCCCGGTGCCGCTTGGGCCCAGTCGATCACCAGGTACTGCCCTGGTGACCATACCGCTGGACGGCGCCCGCAGTGATTGGCGCTGCGCCACAACGTCTTCGCCTCGGCAACAAGACGCCGGAAGTTGCGATCCGAGCCTTGGTAGCCTGCGGTGCGGGCGATCGGCAGCAGCCGCTTGGCCGAGATCCGGCCTCCAGATTTCTCGACACGTTCGGCGACCAGCTCGGCCACCGAATCGTAGTTGTGCCCTCGTTCGGCCCGCCGTGCCGGCGGTATGCCGGCCTGGTCGGCCTCGAATTTGTCGATGATCTTCTTGACGGTGCGATGCGTGGTGCCGCACGCGTCGGCGGCGGCCCGGTACGACCCGAGCTGTTGATCGGCAGAAATGATGTCCATGCGGTCCTTCACAGACTTCAATGGAACTCCCCGGTGGTGATGGCCATTGGTTGGCGCCTTCACCGTCACCATCGGGGCCCACAGTTCCTGATCGACACGACGAACACGGGGTGGATACTTTTATCTGGCCAAAACTGGATACCTCGACTTGGCCACCAGTGGCTACTTTTTCATGGCCACGGACAACTTGCAGACCCGCACCTGCGCCTCTGTCGAGGAACCGCGGCCCTGCCAGCTAGTCAGGCGCTTGACTAGAAATCGAACTAGTGTTCGAATATGTGGTATGCGCTGGTGTGCCCAGGCCCTGGCGGTCAACGGGGAACCCGTCGATGACGGAGCGTTACCCGGGCTGCAGCGCATCGGGTTGGTTCGAAGCGTCCGCTCGCCGCACTTCGAGGGCATGACGTTCCATGAAGTGCTCTGCAAGTCCGCGCTGAACAAGGTGCCCAACGCCGCCGCGTTGCCTTTCCGCTACACCGTCAACGGCTACCGCGGCTGCACGCATGCCTGTCGTTACTGTTTCGCCCGTCCCACCCATGAGTACCTCGACTTCGACTCGGGTGCGGATTTCGATACCCAGATCGTGGTCAAGACCAATGTCGCCGAAGTGCTGCGCCGTGAGTTACGCCGGCCATCGTGGCGGCGCGAGACCGTCGCGCTCGGCACCAACACCGATCCCTACCAGCGCGCGGAGGGCCGTTACGCGCTGATGCCGGGAATCATTGGCGCGCTCGCCGGATGGGGAACCCCGCTGTCCATCCTGACCAAGGGCACACTGCTGCGCCGGGATCTGCCACTGCTGGCGGAGGCATCCGGGCAGGTGCCGGTGTCGGTGGCCGTGTCGCTGGCCATCGCCGACCCGGACCTGCACAAGGAGGTCGAGCCCGGCACGCCGGCCCCGCAGGCCCGGCTGGGTCTGATCGCCGCAATCCGCGACGCCGGTCTGGATTGTCATGTGATGGTCGCCCCGGTGCTACCGCACCTCACCGACTCCGCTGCGCACCTCGATCTCTTGCTCGGCCAGATCGCGGCGGCCGGTGCTACCGGTGTCACGGCTTTCGGGCTGCATCTGCGCGGAGCGACGCGCGGTTGGTTCATGTCCTGGCTGGCCCGGGCGCACCCGGACCTCGTCGGCACGTATCGGGAGCTGTACCGGCGCGGTGCCTACTTGCCGCCGTACTACCGCGACATGCTCAGGCAACGCGTGGCGCCACTGGTCGCCAAGCATCGGCTGGGCGGTACCGCGCGCCCGTCCTCGCCGGTCGCCGAAGCGGAGGTGATGCCCGTTCCCGAGCAGGCGACCCTATTTTGACGCGGCGTTAATCACCGCGCGGCTTGGTCAGCGTGAATTCGTCGACAAGCGTGGTCGCCCCGAACAACCCGGTCACCGCGTAGTGCGTCGCCTTGATCGATGTGTGGCCGCCGGGTTGGCCGGGATCGACATCGAAGGCCGCAAAGCCGTAGGGGTTGTCGTGGTCACGGAACGCCGACCATGGTGCGTCCTCGAGCACGTAGATCGATGGCCGGGACCGCTCGCCGGGATCGTATGGGCCGACCGCGGTCACGACCCGGCAGCGGGGTTCGGGGAAGAACAACTGGTTGCTGGTCAGCGACCGCCCCCCGCAACCGATGACCAGGCGCACCGTTCCCCGGGTCGCGTCGATCACGTCGCCGAGGGTGTCCACGGGGATCGGCGTTCGGGTCTGGGTGTCCATCGCGCCGCGCAGCGGATGTGACCGCTCGTAGTGGTGCTCATGGCCGCACAACACGAGATCGACCTCGTATTGGTCGAACAACGGCAGCCACTCCTGCCGGATGCCCAGGTCGGCGCCGTTGAAATGATCGGCGGTCGAGATGGCCGTCTGGTGCATGCACACGATCACCCAGTCGACCGCCGGGTCGCGGCGCGCCGCGGCGAGTTCGGTTTGCAGCCAACGTCTTTGCTCGCCACCCGAATAGCCGTGTACGTAGGAGCTGCCGGCGTCCTGAAAACACACATCATCGTTGCTCAGGCTGATCACCCGCACCGAGCCGGCGGTGAAGGAGTACCACAGCCCGCGCAACTCCTGGCTGGCCCCAGAGTCGGGCACCGAGAAATAGGTTTGGTAGGCGCCGTAACCGATTGGCGCATTGCCCAATTCATTCTCGTGATTGCCGGCCGCGGGCATCCATGGCCGGTAACGCGCTGAACGGCTGTTGGTTTCCAGCCAGTCCGACCAGGTGCGAATGCGGTCGTGTGCCATGTTCGCGTAGCACAGGTCGCCGTTGACCAGGTTGAATAACGGGGCCATGCGCTCGATCGCGATGGTGATGTCGCCCGCGGCAGGCGTTCCGCCGTTGTCGCTCACGTATCGACCGTCGGAGAATCTGCCCAGTGTTGGCGTGCCCTGATCCCCGAAGCTGGTGAAGTGCAGCGGTTTTCGCCCCAATGGGGCGGTTCGCACGGTGCCCAGTTGTGGATCCGCGCCGTCGTGGACCGCGGCGTATACGTAGTCGCTATCTGGTGTCAGGTTGGTCAGCCGGGCGTGGTTGACGCGAACCTCGGTATTGGACTTCGCATCCCGATAGGTTCGGGTCTCGGCGCTGACGACGCGGCCGAACCCGGACGCGGGGGTTCCCAGCATGACTCGCGGATTCTGGACCGCGTCAACGCTGTGCCACGACACGACGACCTCGGTGGCGGCGTTCTTGCCATATTGCAGATGCAGACCGCCAACCGGTTGCGCGCTGGTGCGATCGGGCTGATACCAGACACTGGGACCGTGCCCGGGCCGTAGCAGTGCCGCCCCGCCCAGGCCGATGCCCGCTCCGACGGCGGCCGACGCGAGGCCCGTCGTCAGCAACTTGCGGCGGCTGGGTCCCACGGGTTGCGGGTCATCGGGTTGATCCAGATCGTCGGGCATTACTGCTTTCATACCCCAGTCGGGTTAACACCGCTTGGCTAGTGCAGGTGCGGCTTGAGTAATGCGGCCTGTCCGATGCGCGCCGGATTCGTCGCCAGCCACTCGCGGGTGGCCTGGTGCGAGCGCGGGATAAGGGTTGCCGATTGCGAGAAGTCGGCTCCGGATATGGATACCGGACAAAGCGGCCGAATGACGCGCAGATCGACGGTCTGCTCGAAGCGCTCGATATCGACGGCGAGGCGATGGTTGACTGCCAGCGTCATCGCGTGCAGGACCATCGTGACCGCCGAGGCCGGCAAGGTCTGCAGATCGCACGAATAGCCGGTCGGCAATACCCAGATCTTGTCGGCCCCCAGCGCGACCGCGTGCGACACCGGGGTGTTGTTCACCACACCGCCATCGATGAGCCCGCGCCCGTTGATGCTGACCGGGGGGAATATCCCGGGAATGGCTGCGCTGGCTGCGATCGCATCGACGGCGTCGCCGGAGGACAGCAATTCGTCGGTGCCGGAGATGACGTCGGTGGCCACCACGTGCAGCGGGATCGGTGCATCCTCGAGATTGGTGAATTCAAGTTCCCTGCTGAGGATGCGCCGCAGACCCGTGTTGGGGACCAAGTGCTGGCGCCGGCCGAGGAAGCCCATCAGCCCGGTGACCGGTTGAGTGGGAAATACCTCTTTTCGGGTGAGGGACCGCCACAATCCGGCCAAAGCCCGAATCCCGGCCGCATCGGGCCGCGACGCGATCCACCCACCGTTGAGCGCGCCGACCGAGGTGCCGATGATCAGGTCTGGTGTGATGCCTTCGTCGGCCAAGGCTTGCAGCATCCCGACCTGTATCGCTCCGAGGCTTGCGCCGCCGGACAAGACGAATGCGGTGGTCACGCTTGCATCGTAAGGACGATCACCCGCCATGTCGGACGAATTGCGGACCGCGGCCATCGGTAACGAATCCGGTAGCGTTTTCGATATGACGAACGTGCGAAAGAGGGCGAGCGCGGTCTCAGTGACGGGGGCGGTGGTCGCGGTTGCCGCGGTGGTAGCTACGCCGGCGATCTCTCATGCAGATCCAGCTGGGCATCAGGTGACTTACACGGTCACGACCACCAGCGATCTGACCGCCAACATTCAGTACATGAATGTCGATCCGCCCAGCCAGTCGGCGTTTGATGCCGATTCCTCGAAATACCTGACCTCCGTTCACACCCCGATCACCGGCGGTCAACCGTTGGTGTACACGGCCACACTGCAGAACCCGAGTCAGTGGGCCATCGTCACGGCCAGCGGCGGCCTTCGGATCAATCCCGAATTCCACTGCGAGATCGCCGTCGACGGACAGGTGGTGGTGTCGCAGAACGGTGGCAGCGGAGTCACCTGCTCGACCCGGCCGTGGTAGCGCTCCGCTAGTCACCGGCCGCTGAGTTCGGCCCCCGCGACCACCACGACTTCGGCCCGTTCCGTGCCGACCGCCCTTAGCTTGTGGCCGACCGAGGCGTCGAAGTAGGCGCTGTCACCGGTACCGAGCGTGACGGTCTGGTCGCCGTAGTCGAGTTCGACGCTGCCCGTGTGCACAAAGACGAACTCCTGGCCGGTGTGCTCCGGATGCGGACCGTCGGAGGCGCAGTCTTGCCCGGCGGTCGGCCGAACAACAAACGGCGACATGGTTTTTCCAAGTTGCGTCGACGCCAGTACGTGGTAGCGCCCGGATTGGGACCCTAGGCGGTCATGGGCGCGGTCGACGGTCATCGTCTCGTGGGCGGACTCGTCTGAGAAGAGCCGCCCGACGTCGACGTCGAGTGCCCGCGCGACCTTGAGCGCCACCGCGATCGAGGGCGTGCGCTGTCCCCGCTCGATCTTGGACAGGTAGCTCTTGGTGAGCCCGGCCCGCTGGGCGAGTTGTTCCAGGGTGAGCCCGCGCTGCCGGCGGACCGCGCGCAGCAGTGCTGTCACTGTCCAGCTCCTAACCCGCCAAAATTCGAGGACACAAAGTTTCCTATAGTGCTACTATCGTGTCATATCGACGCTATGCAAGGGAGCCCGGGATGGCAACCACTTTCTCCGATTCCAAGTCCGAGTTGATGCGACGGGCCCAGGAACGCCTCGATGCCCAGACGCCCGAATCTCAGCTGACCACCCGGCAAAAGGTCGCGTTGACCTGCCGGGTGTTGTTCGACGCCGGCCACGATTCCGGTCTGGCCGGGCAGATCACCGCGCGTGCGCAGCGGCCCGGCACCTATTACACCCAACAACTCGGCTTGGGATTCGACGAGATCACCGAAGACAACCTGCTGTTGGTCGATGAGGACCTCAATGTTCTCGAGGGCTCTGCAATGGCCAACCGGGCAAATCGATTTCACAGCTGGATCTACCGCGAACGGCCGGACGTGCAGTGCATCGTTCATACCCATGGGTTCTACACCGCGGCGTTGTCGATGCTGAAGGTGCCGTTGGTCGTTTCGCACATGGACACCACGCCGCTCTATGACGACTGCGCTTTCCTCGCCGACTGGCCAGGCGTGCCGGTGGGCAACGAGGAAGGCGAGATCATCAGCGCCGCATTGGGAAACAACAAGGCGATCCTTCTTGCGCACCACGGGCAGTTGATAGCCGGCGTCAGCATCGAGGAGGCCTGCACGCTGGCGGTCCTGATCGAACGCGCCGCCAAACTGCAACTGGCGGCCATGAGTGCGGGAACAATCGCCGAACTACCGGACCAACTGGCCCGTGAGGCTCACGATTGGACCCTGACACCTTCCCGCAGCCGGGCGAACTTTGCCTACTACGCGCGTCGCGCACTGGCCCGTCACCCCGATGCGCTGAGCAGCTGATTGGTCAATCCGTCCACCAAAGCCAAAGGAGCCAGCTATGGCAGAACCTGGTGCGCCCACGATTCATGGGATCATCGCCTACCCGGTCACGCACTTTACCGCCGAGGGCGTCGTCGATGCGCGCCGGCTGGCGGCACTTGTCGATCGGCTGGTGTGCTCGGGAGTCCATGCGATCGCCGCGCTGGGCAGCACCGGGGAACTGGCCTACCTCGACGAGGCCGAGTTCGATACCGCGGTTGACACCGCGGTCGCGGCGGTCAGCGGCCGGCTACCCGTCGTCTTGGGCGTCTCGGATGTCACTACTGCCAAGACCATTCGGCGCGCGCTACGCGCAACATGTCGGTGCTGACGCGGTGATGATCCTGCCGGTGTCCTACTGGAAGCTCAACGAACACGAGATCTTCCAGCACTACCGCAGCGTTGGCGACGCCATCACCATCCCGATCATGGCTTACAACAACCCGGCCACCAGCGGTGTGGACATGCGCCCCGAACTGTTGGTCAGGATGTTTGAAAGCATCGACAACCTCACCATGGTCAAGGAGTCCACCGGCGACCTGTCCCGGATGCGGCGCATCGCCGAACTCAGTGGCGGCCGGCTGCCGTTCTATAACGGCTCCAACCTGCTGGTGCTCGACGCGTTGAAAGTTGTTGCCGCCGGATGGTGCACGGCCGCACCCAACTTGTGGCCCCAGCCATGCATCGATCTGTACGAAGCGGTGCGCGCCGGGGATCTGGAGAAGGCCCAGATTCTCTACGACGACCTCAAGCCGCTGCTGGAGTTCATCGTCGCGGGCGGGCTGGCCACCACGGTGAAAGCCGGTCTGGGGCTGCTCGGATTCCCGGTCGGGGATCCGCGCCCGCCGTTGCTGCCGCTCGACGAGCACGGACGGGCCAAGCTGGGCCGCCTGCTGGCCGGCTGCTGAGCCGCCAAGCGATTGGTCGGCGTCGGTTGCGTTGTTGGGCAACCGATCTCTAGCCCAGGTTGGTGGCGCTGAAGGTGTCACATTTGTTGGGGTCGCCGGTCTGATACCCGACGGTGAACCACTTCTGCCGTTGCGCCGAGGAGCCGTGCGTCCACGTCTCGGGGTTGCTGCGTCCGGCCACCTGCTGCTGGATGCGATCGTCGCCCACCGATGCCGCGGCTGAGAGCGCGTCTTGGATATCCTTGTCGCTCAACGGCTCGAGGAAGGGGACGCCGGTACTTTCTTGCCGGACGGTAGACGCATAGTGTGCCCAGACCCCCGCGTAACAGTCGGCCTGCAACTCGGTGCGCACGCCATTGCCCCCGGCTCCTTTGGCTCCCTGTTGGGCGCGGCCCAGCACGCCCAGCAGGTTCTGCACGTGATGGCCGTATTCATGGGCCACCACGTATTCCTGCGCGAACGGCCCACCACTGGAACCGAATTCGGTGACAAGCAGCTGAAAGAAGTCGGTGTCGAAATATGCCGTCTGGTCCACCGGGTAGTAGAACGGGCCGACTTCGCTGCTGGCCGGCCCGCACCCGGTGCTGACCTGGCCGCTGAATAGGCGCAGATGCGGGCGCGTGTACCGATCGGGCATCAGCTGCTTCCATACCGCGTCCAGAGAGTTTCCGGTGGCCACCACCCGGCACTGCACGTACTTGTTGGCGTCGGTGCCCGTCTTGCACTGGCTCAGGTCGAATCCGGGAGCCACCACGTCGCGGTCGTCCATGGGTTGCTGGCTCAGCACGCCACCCGGATCGACACCGAGAAACATCGCGACCACGACGATCAACAGGCCGCCGATGCCGCCGCCGATGGCCATCCGGCCAAACCCGCCACCGCCTGACGATGACGCGGCGCTGGTGTCGATCTGCATACCCTCGTTAAAGGTCATCGCACGCTCCAAATCTGGCCCGCCGTCGGGCCGGGCGCTGGGCTACCCGGGCGGCACCAGCCTAACGCTGCTGCGGCACCTCGAACCGGGCGTCGGTGTAACTGCGCAGTTTGCGTAAGAAGCGCCGTAATCCCAGGTTGAGCAGCGGACCGAACAACATCATGCCCAGCCGCGCGGGGCCGGCGGGTTTTTGCGCCATGGTCCAGGTCAGTCGGCAACCGCCCGGGATGACCTCGACCCGGTAATCCTCGGCGAACGCCGCGACGGCCTGCGTCGAGCATTCATTGAACCGAAACGCCATGTGGCTGAACGGCTCCCAGGCGATGAATTCCTCGTTGCCGACCAGGCCCCCGCGCATCTCGACGGTACGTGTGGTGCCGACGCGGAAGGGCGGGGGACTGGTCCAGGTCACCTTGGTGATCACCGGTGCCCAGCTCGGCCAGGACTGCGCATCGGAAAGCACCTCAAACAGCTGCTCGGGGGTGATGGCGAGGTCGACGCTGTTGCGGTAGAGAAAGGGCGCTTGACCGGAATCCGGGTCGACAAAGCTCAGGTCGACGCGCTCGCACGGGAACATGAACTAGACCCTAACCAGCTATCCGGGTCCGTCGCTGGCTGCAGCCAATAATGGCACCAGCACCTGGCTGATCGGGGTCGCCAGGCCGTGGGCGCGAGCCTTGCGGATGATCACACCGTTGCGCAGGTCCCATTCCAACCGCCGGTGGGCTTCTCGATCGGCCAGGATCGAGGTGCCCATGTCCTCGGGTGCCGATGCGAACAGATCAACCATCTCATCGATCACGTCGTCATCGAGTCGGGCGCCCTCGGCGCGTGCCACCGCCAGACATTCGGCGACGTAGTGACGAGACAGTTCGGCGATATCGTCGCGCCGGAACATTCCGGAGCGCCGCCCGGACAGTGCCATCAGTCCGGCTAGCGCATTGAGCACGAGTTTGCGCCAGATGACGGTGGTGAAGTCGGGATCGCAGTCCACCCGGCAACCGGCAGCACGCAGCAACCCGGCCAGCGCCTCCGCCGCAGCCCCGGTGGGCAACACCAACGCGGCATCTCCGCGCAACCGCACCCAGCCGCCCGGCTGGGTCTCGGCCGCAAACCACACACTGCCCGCGACGATGGATGAAGACGAACAGTGCGGCTGCACCTGCTCGACCTGTTCGACACCGTTTTGCAGGACGGCTACCACGGTGTGCTCACCGCACAGGCGGGCCAGCCAGTCGCGCGCGGCGCCGGTCTGAGTGGCTTTGACCGCCAATATCAGCACATCGACCGGTCCGGTCAGCTGCTGGGGGTCGGTGTGTACCGGACCGGGCACCACGATCGGAGATGCCCCGTCGGGGCGCAGCTCGATGCTGTCGCGAGCCGTGTGGCCGCACAGCAGCACCGGGTTCCCCGCGGCATGCAGCAGCGCGGCGACCGTCGTGCCGACGGCGCCGGGGCCTACGAGTGCGATTCTGGGGGCGATGCAACCAAAAGTACCGGGTTGGGTGGGCCAGTGGCCCGGCCCTCTAGACTGAGCAGTCGTTTTAGGTTGTTCCAAAGCCGGGTGAAGGGGAGTGTTTGTGCTGCGTAGCTACGCCGCTGGGGCATTACGAGATAGCGATGCCGGGCGACAGGTGACGCTGGCCGGTTGGGTGGCCCGCCGCCGCGACCATGGCGGCGTCATCTTCATCGACCTGCGCGACGCCTCAGGCATTGCCCAGGTCGTATTCCGCGAAGCCGACGTGTTGGCCCAGGCGCATCGGCTGCGTGCCGAGTTCTGCGTCGCGGTCACCGGTGTCGTCGAGATCCGTCCCGAAGGCAACGCCAACCCCGAGATCGCGACCGGCGACATCGAGGTCAACGCCTCTTCATTGACGGTGCTCGGCGAATGCGCGCCACTGCCGTTCCAGCTCGACGAGCCCGCGGGGGAGGAGTTGCGGCTGAAATACCGCTACCTCGACCTGCGCCGCGATGGTCCGGCATCGGCGATTCGGTTGCGTTCCAAGGTCAATGCCGCCGCCCGCGCGGTGCTGGCCGGACACGACTTCGTCGAGATCGAAACACCGACGATCACCCGCTCCACCCCGGAGGGCGCCCGCGACTTTCTGGTGCCCGCCCGGCTGCACCCGGGCATGTTCTACGCGCTGCCGCAAAGCCCGCAGCTGTTCAAACAGCTGCTCATGGTGGCCGGGGTGGAGCGCTACTACCAGATCGCCCGGTGCTACCGCGACGAGGACTTCCGGGCCGATCGCCAGCCCGAGTTCACCCAGCTCGACATGGAATTGAGCTTTGTCGACGTCGAGGACATCATCGCGGTCTCCGAGGAGATCCTGACCGCGCTGTGGGCGCTGATCGGCTACCGGATTCTGACCCCCATCCCACGGATCAGCTACGCCGACGCGATGCGCCGGTTCGGGTCCGACAAACCCGACCTGCGGTTCGGCCTCGAACTCGTGGAGTGCGCAGAGTTCTTCAAAGACACCACATTCCGGGTGTTCCAAGCGCCCTACGTCGGCGCGGTGGTGATGCCCGGCGGAGCCTCGCAGCCGCGGCGCACGCTGGATGGCTGGCAAGAGTGGGCCAAACAGCGCGGTCACCGCGGGCTGGCCTACGTGCTGGTCGGCGAGGATGGGACGCTGGGCGGCCCGGTGGCCAAGAACCTGACCGATGCCGAGCGTGACGGACTGGCCGCTCACGTGGGCGCCAGTCCGGGGGACTGCATCTTCTTCTCGGCGGGACCGGTGAAGGCGTCGCGGGCGCTGCTGGGGGCGGCGCGAATCGAGATCGCCGAGCGGCTCAACCTGATCGACCCCAGCGCCTGGGAGTTCGTTTGGGTGGTTGATCCGCCCCTGTTCGAGCCCGCCGAGGACGCCACCGCCTCTGGCGACGTGGCCGTTGGATCCGGCGCGTGGACGGCGGTGCATCACGCGTTTACCGCGCCCAAGCCAGAGCTCGAAGACCGTATCGAATCGGACCCCGGCAGCGTGTTGGCCGATGCCTACGACATCGTCTGCAATGGCCACGAGATCGGGGGTGGATCGATCCGTATCCATCGTCGCGACATTCAGGAGCGGGTGTTCGCGGTCATGGGTCTGAGCAAGGCTGAGGCCGAAGAGAAGTTCGGCTTCCTGCTGGAGGCTTTCACGTTCGGCGCCCCGCCGCATGGCGGCATCGCGTTCGGGTGGGACCGGGTCAGCACGTTGCTGGCCGGAGCGGATTCGATCCGCGATGTGATCGCGTTCCCCAAAACCGGTGGCGGTGTCGACCCGCTTACCGAGGCCCCCGCGCCGATCACCGCCCAGCAGCGCAAGGAGGCTGGAATAGACGCCAAGCCCAAACAAGTTGAGGGGACATGACGCGAGGGATCCCCGACGCCGAGACGATCAAGGCGTTCAACAGCAACATCGTCGATGAGTTCCGGGCCAATGGGGGCAAGGTGGGCGGCCCGTTCGCCGGCTCGGATCTGTTGCTGCTCACAACCACCGGGGCCAAGTCCGGGCGGCCTCGGCTGGCGCCGCTGGTGTACCTGCGCATCGACGGCAAGATGTTCATCGTCGGCTCCTTCGCCGGTGCCGATGTCGACCCGGCCTGGGTGCATAACCTCAGGTCCGACGCGCGTGCACACGTCGAGGTGGGTACCGACGCGTTCGACGTGATCGCCCGCGAACTGCCTCCGGCAGAGCGTGACGAGTTTTTTCTGAAGGTGGCCGCCGCCGCGGGGTTCGGCGACTATCAAGCGAAAACCAGCCGGGTAATCCCCCTGTTCGAGCTGCAGCGGGCCTGACCGGGGTACCCGACACGACGTGGAGATTTCGCTACTGACCAGGGCGGCCGACGGAAGTCTCGCGGCCGTCCGGCAGCTGCGCACCGCCTTGTGGCCGATCACGCAGGCGTCGGTGACCGCCGGCCTGGCCTGGTTTCTCACCCACGATGTGCTCGACCACCCGCAGCCGTTCTTCGCACCGATCTCGGCCGCGGTGTGCATGTCGGCGACCAACGTGCTGCGCGCGCGACGCGCTGTCCAGATGGTTGGCGGGGTGGCGCTGGGCATCGTGGTGGGTGCCGGAGTGCAAGCCGTCCTGGGCACCGGCCCAACCGCGATGGGCGTGGCGGTGTTCGCCGCATTGTCGGTCGCGGTCCTGGCCGTGCGCGGCTTCGTCGCCCAGGGCCTGATGTTCGTCAACCAGACCGCCGTTTCCGCGGTGCTGGTCCTGGTCTTCGCCCCCACCGGCGACGTGGTGGCCGAGCGCCTCTTCGACGCGCTGATCGGCGGGGGATTGGCGCTGGTGGTCGCGATGTTGCTGTTCCCGGCCGATCCGGTGTGGATACTGCGCGACGCGCGTAACGGCGCGCTGGCCGCCCTGCACGACACCCTGGTCGAGGTGATCAAGTTCATCGACGATCCCGGCGGCGCCGCTCCGGACTGGCTGCTGGCCACCTTCGACCGGTTGCACAACCAGCTTGGTGGGCTGATCGAGGCCCGCGCCACGGCGGTCTTGGTGTCGCGCCGCGCGCCCCGGCGGTGGGCCGCCCGCGACGCCATTGCCGACATCGAGCGGCAATCGGCGCGACTGGGGATGCTGGTCAGCGGTGTCTTGAATCTGGTCCGCGCCATCACCCGACTTCCTGAGCAACAGGTACCGCGCCCGGTGCGCATCGCGCTGGCCGAACTGGTCGCCGCGCTGGCCGTCACCGACGACGAATCAGCGGCCGCGATCGCCCATGCCGCCGCTGCCCGCGATCGGGCGCAGGAATTGCTATCGCAGGCTCGCGACCGCAGCGAGGTGGTGCTCGCCGACCTCGTGGACGCGTGCGGAGTCGATCTACAGCGGGTCATCGACTTACCCGGCGGCGACCATTGAGGAACGTCAACAGGACTTGGCTGACCCGGCCAGGAACTCCTTTGCCAGCCTTTTCGGCGCCTGCGTCAGCCAGGCCTCGGTGAGCAGCTCCTCGAGGCCTATCGCCTCTATCTCGGATAACACCACCAGCACCGCCGGATACCCGTCGAAATGTGGGGTGGTGAAGTACACCGTCGGCTCGTCGGCGACCAGGGCGAACTTCACGCCTTCGTCGGCCATCCGGACGCCGAGAATATCGCCGTCCGGTGGTTGCCTGCCGGAGTCCGCCAAGGCCGCCAAGTCGGACTTGCGCAGCGGTCGCTCCCACGCCAACGGCTTCTTGCCGACCCGCCAGTTGTGCGCAGATCGCTCTTCTGTGAGCGGCAGCTCACTGACGATGCGCGCGACATCGCTCCAGGTCGCCATATGCTGATTGTGCTCCGGATGGGGTGCGCTCGGTGGCGCATTCGCCTGAACCGGGCCCAGATGTGTTGTGATCAGCCTTGCTGTTACCGGTGTGGTGGCCGTGGTTGACGGTCGAGAAGTCAGGAGTCAGCTCTTGTCGTTGCTTTCCGACGCGTTGTTCGGCTCCCCGGACACCAAGCGCTATCGCGTCACGCACCGCACCGAATACCGCTACTCGGACATCGTGACCAGCTCTTATGGGCGTGGGTTTCTCACCCCGCGCAACTCGTTGCGGCAGCGGTGCCTCACTCACGAGCTGACCATCGATCCGACGCCCGCCGACAGCTCCACCAGCCGTGACACCTACGGCAACATCAGCTCCTATTTCCATGTCACCGAACCGCATCGGGTGCTGAGCATCACCAGCGACTCCATCGTTGATGTGGCTCCACCGGATTCCGACCTGTACACCAGCGGGCCGGCGCTGCTGCCCTGGGAATCCGCCCGGCCCCGTGGGATGCAAGGGGCGCTGGCCATCGATTTCACGCTGGACCTGGATCCTGCGGAGATCACCGACGAGGTCCGTGAGTACGCGGCCGTCAGTTTCCTGCCGGAACGTCCGTTGGTGGAGGCGCTGCGCGATCTCACCACGCGGATCTACAACGACTTCACCTACCGATCCGGTTCGACCACGGTTTCTACCCGAGTCAATGAGGTTCTGCAGGCGCGCGAAGGGGTATGCCAGGACTTTGCGCGGCTGGCGATCGCCTGCCTGCGAGCCAACGGGTTGGCGGCCTGCTACGTGTCCGGGTATCTGGCCACCGACCCACCGCCGGGAAAGGATCGGATGATCGGAATTGACGCCACCCACGCCTGGGCGGCGGTGTGGACTCCCCAACAACCAGGCCAGTTCGAGTGGTTGGGGCTGGACCCCACCAATGATCAGCTGGTCGATGAGCGCTACATCGTGGTGGGTCGCGGCCGAGACTACGCGGATGTGCCGCCGGTGCGCGGCATCATCTACACCAATTCGGAGCACAGCGTGATCGACGTCGGCGTCGACGTGGTGCCTTTTGACGGTGATGTGCTCGATGCGTGATTTTCACTGTCCCACCTGTGGTCAGCGCCTGGCGTTCGAGAACTCCGCGTGTCTGTCGTGCGGCAGCGCGCTGGGATTCTCCCTGGACCAGATGGCGCTGATGGTGATAACCGGGCGCGACCAGAGCGAGCACGCCGGCGCGGTGGCCGCCGACGACTATCGGCTGTGCGCGAACCTGCATCTGGCCGAATGCAATTGGCTGGTTCCCGTCGGTCACCGCGACGGACTGTGCGAGTCATGTGCGCTGACCGTGCTGCGGCCCCACGATGGTGACACCGTGGGTCTCGCGGAGTTTGCTCGGGCCGAGGCGGCCAAACGTCGGCTGATCGCCGAGTTGCACGAGCTGAGGCTGCCGATCGTCGGACGTGACGAAGATCCCGACTACGGGCTGGCATTTCGGCTCCTGTCCAGTGCGCACGAGAATGTGATCACCGGGCACGACAATGGTGTCATCACACTGGATCTGGCCGAGGGCGACGACGTGCACCGCGAACAACTGCGCGTTGAGATGGAGGAGCCCTACCGCACCCTGCTGGGCCATTTCCGCCACGAGGTCGGGCACTACTACTTCTATCGGCTGGTTGCCCCGTCGGGTGACCACCTGGCCCGGTTCAAGCAATTGTTCGGCGACCCGGACGCCAACTACCAGCAGGCGCTGGATCGCCACTACCGGGACGGCCCCCCAGGCAATTGGCAGGAGAGTTTTGTGTCGTCGTATGCGACCATGCATCCCGCCGAGGACTGGGCGGAGACCTTCGCTCATTACCTGCACATCCGCGACACCCTGGATACCGCAGCCTGGTGCGGTATCGCGCCGGCATCGGCGACATTTGATCGGCCGGCGTTGGGTCCCAGCGCCTTTCCCGCCATCATTGATACGTGGCTGCCGTTGTCGTGGTCGTTGAACATGGTCAACCGGTCGATGGGGCACGACGACCTGTATCCGTTTGTACTACCGGTCGCGGTCCTGGAGAAGATGCGGTTCGTCCATACGGTTGTCGACCAGGTGACGCAAGCACCGTGTGGTCCCGCCGCCGTCAGCGGTTAGGCGACTGTCTCGGACCTGCCTGCTAGGCGGGCATCGTCCGGCGTTCCTCGGGGCCCCACAGCGGCTGCATGCCGCCGGGCAGGGCCAGCTGGGTGTCGGTGATGACGTCGGCCAGCTCGCGTAGCGAGACGTGGATACCGGTCAACAATTCGGCCAACTCCGTGCGCTGCCCATCGGTGATTTCTTCGAGTTCGCCCGGATGCGACCGGCGCAATCGGGCGCTGATCTCATCCACCATCCGCTCCGGGCGCGAGGAACCCGAGGTGCCGGGCAGATCGTGGAGATTGGCCCGCAGCCGCTCCAGCTGGTAGACGAGAGAACGTGGATTATGCGCGTCGAAAAGCATCAGTTCATTGACGGCGGTAACGCTGAATTTTCCGACCGTGCGGCGCCGGTAGATCACCGACGATTCACAGACTTCCAGCGTCGATTCGATGATGGTTTGCTCGGCAACAACGCCGCGGACCGTGGTCAGGGTGTCCGCCAGCAGCGCGGTCAGCCACAGGCCCCGTTCGATGCGCTTGCCGATGTCCATCATCGTCCAGCCCACGTCGCGCACCATCGATTCGCTGGACACTCCGGACAGGGTGAGCATCCCGGACAGCGTTTGAGCCTGGGCCTCGGCAAGCAGCGCGTCGGCCTCGGCGAGCGATTGGGGCGGGTCTGACCTGAGGGTGACGGCGCGTTCGACGTCGGCCAGCACCATCCAGGTGTCGTTGGACAACTGGTCGCGCACCGCCCTGGCAGCCAATGCCAGTCCCTCCACCGACTGAACCAATGAACCCGGCCGCTCCAGATCCACGGTCATCGACCACAGCATCGAGGGAGCGACCGCGATCATCTCGGCGTGGTCGTTGGCGGCTCCGGTGTCGGTCCCGGTGATGTGGCCCAGCGTGGCCATCAGCACCGGCACGCATTCGCTTTCCTCGGTGTCCTGATGGTGCCGGAATAGGTGATAGCGCTCGCGGGCGACCATCAGCAGACGGGCCATGTTCTCGGCGCGCTCGCCATAGCGGCCCATCCAGAACAGGTCGGACAGCACACGGGGGGAACTGACCCCCAGGGTGCCCGCACCGGTCTTGATCGGCTGCAAAACCGACGGTTCCGCTACGGACCGCGTCTCCGGTCCCGAGACCGGGGCAGCTACCGTCTCAACAATTGCACGTTCGGTTGGCCGAACCCAAATATCTTTCGCTGCAACGGATCTCAGGGTGTACGCGGCCGGGCCGGGGGCCAGGACATAACCCAGGCCCCCGATCATCGGTGCGTAGCCACCGCGCTGGGCGACGGTGAACAACCGCATGCCAACCCCGGCCGACGACAGCACACCGGCGTGATCAGTGGGCGCCGACGAGAAGGTCGGTAGCTCCTGTCCCACCCACTGCCACGGCATCGCCTCAATCCGCGTTGTCAATTCGGCCAGCTGGGCAGAGGAGAGCGTTGGTCCTAGCCGGGTTTTCCCCCCGACGGTCGACTTGATCAGCAGTGACGGCAGATTCGCCAGAAGGTGCGAACGTTCGGTGGCGATACCGCCCCAGTACATGGGGGCGCTCTGCAGCATCGGTTCTTCGCCGAGCAGGCGCTCTGCCAGCCCTGGCAGGAAGCGCATCAAGCCAGGGCTTTCCAGGATGCCGCTGCCCAGCGTGTTGACCACGGTCACGGCGCCGCGGTGTTGGGCCTCCACCAGACCCACCACACCGATGCGGGAATCGGCACGAAGATCCAGTGGGTCGGCGTAGGACGCGTCGAGGCGGCGAAGCACCACGTCGACACGTTTCAGCGTCCCCAGCGAGCGCATCCACAGCTTGCCGTCGCGGACCACCAGATCCGCGCTCTCCACCAGCGGGAAACCCAGCAGCGTCGCCAAGTACGCCTGGTCAAACGCCGTCTCCGAGTAGATGCCTGGGCTGAGCACCACGACCACCGGGTCCTGGGCGACATCGGGAGCCGCATCGATCAGGGCCAGACGCAGCGCCTGCGCGAACGGTGTGGTCGGCCGGGGAGCGATGTTCTCGTAGAGGTCGGGGATGGCGTGGGCGACCACGCGTCGGTCGGCCAGCGCGTAGCCGGCTCCCGAAGGCGCCTGGGTCCAGTCGGCGTTGACCTGGTAGCTGTCGTCGGGTATCCGGCTGATGTCGCAGGCGTGTAGGAAAAGTTGATGGTGTCCAGGGACCTTGATGCCATTGGCGCCGCGCACATAGCCGGGATGGCCGAAGACGAGCTCGGATGGCAGCAGGCCCTCGGTGAGGAGCCGGCGTGGGCCATAAAGGTCCGCGAGCACCGCATCGAGCAGGCGGGACCGCTGCACGAGTCCGGCTTCGAGAAGCTCCCAGTCCTGCGCGGAGACCACCAGCGGTAGCGTGTCCAGACGCCACGGTCCGGGTTCGAGCCCGTGCAGACCGTGTTCCCCACGGGTGGAATCGACTCCGGTGTAGGTGATGCCGTCGTGGTCGATCAGGCTGTGCACCACCGAGCGCAGCCGGTCCAGGCCGGCTCGGCCGCGTTCAGCGACCGCGTCGGCCAGCTCGGTCCAGGCCGGCCGCACATTGCCGTCCGCGACGACGAATTCGTCGTAACCGATGCCCGGGCTGTCGCGTACGTCGAACAGTGCTTCCTGAGCACGTGCAGTGCGGTACCCGGCCAGCAGGCGGTCGACGTCGTAGCGTTCGGCGGCGGCAACGGCCGCCGAACTACTCATGCCAAGTACCATCACGCGCCAATTCGATGCCGGTTTTGCAGGACCATTACTGTTGCACGGTACGCACGCGTCGCAGGTCGAGGATGCCAGGCGCGCCGATATCGGTGAACATCCGGGCCTGCTTTTCCCGGATATCGGACAAGTCGAGTTTGCCCGGAGTGAAGCCGGTTGCCTCGAAACGGCGGGCGCGGCGTGACTCCGCTGTGACAGCGTTGACGGGTGGCTCGTCGTAGGCGAGCCCGCCGGGATGGGTGACGTGATACGTGCACCCGCCGCGCGAGGTTCCGGCGGTCAGGTCGATGAGTTCGAACTGCAACGGACCGTCGGCCGAGATGGTCGGGTGCAGCGCGCTGGGCGGCTGCCAGGCCTTGAATCGCACCCCACCGACGTGCACATCAGGGTTGTCGGTGGCCAGCAGCGGCACCGGATAGCCGTTGCAGGTGACCACGTAGCGGTGGCGGTCGGCGCCGATCACGCGGATCTGGAGGCGCTCGACCGATGAGTCGACGTAACGGGCAGTGCCGCTGGCGGTGGACTCCTCGCCAAGGGTGTTCCAGGGCTCGATTGCCCCGCGCAGCTCGATCTCCACACCGTCGAAGACGGCGGTGCCAATGCGCGGGAAGCGGAATTCGGTGAATGGGTCCAGCCAGCTGGTCTCGAACGCGATGCCGTTCGCGCGCAAGTCGGCGGCCACGTCGGCGATGTCGTGAATCAAAAAGTGCGGCAACAGATATCGCCCATGCAGGTTAGCGCCGTGGCGGATCAGCGGAGCGCGCAGTGGTTGCTCCCAGAACCACGCCACCAGCGAACGCACCAGCAACGACTGCACCATCGCCATGCGCAGATGCGGCGGCATCTCGAAACCTCGCAGCTCCAGCAGCCCAAGCCTGCCGCGGGTGCCTTCGGGACTGTAGAGCTTGTCGATGCAGAACTCGGCGCGGTGGGTGTTGCCGGTGATGTCGGTCAGCAGATGGCGCAGCGCCCGGTCGGTCACCCAGGGTTTGGCCGCACCGCCGGCCGACAGCCGAGCGATTTCGGCGAATGCAATCTCCAGCTCGTACAGCGCTTCGGCGCGGCCCTCGTCGACTCGCGGCGCCTGGGAGGTGGTGCCGACAAAGCGCCCGGCGAACACGTAGGACAGCGACGGGTGCCGCTGCCAGTAGGTCAGCAGGGACACGAGCAAATCCGGGCGGCGCAGCAGTGGCGAGTCCTTGGGTGTGACGCCGCCCAGGGTGATGTGATTGCCGCCACCGGTGCCGCCGTGAGATCCGTCCACATCGAACGACTCGGTGGAGAGCCGGGCGAGCCGGGCCTCTTCATACAGCGTTTCCAGTTGCTGGCGCTGTTCTTCGAAGCTGGCGGTCGGTGCGACGTTGACCTCGATGACTCCCGGGTCGGGGGTGATCGTCGTCGATTCCAGCCGCGGGTCCGGTGGTGGGCCGTAGCCCTCGAGCACCAGCGGGCAGTTGGCCTTCGCCGCCGCGGCCTCGATGCGGGTGACGAGGTCTACGAAGTCTTCAAGCGCTTCGGTGGGCGGGATGAAGATGTACAACAGCCCGTCGCGAACTTCGGCGACGATGGCGGTCGGCGGCGCGTTTTCCGAGTCGTCGAGCACCGCATCCACGGCCTCGGCGGTGGCGGGTTCCGGCAGTGCGTACCCCACCGTCACCGGGTCGACGTCAAAGGATGTCCGCGGCGGTTGCCAGCTGATCGAGTTCAGGGGCAGTCGCAGCCCGGCCGGTGAATCCCCTTCGATCAAGACCAGCCGGCCGCGGCGCAGCCGCCAGTCTGCGCTGGCCCAGCCCGAACCGTCCTCGCGGCGGTGCAGGGGGAGCACGTGGGCGGCCGCGGATGTGACTGAGGCGTCGAGGCGGGCCAATAGTTTGGCACGGCCGGCGGGGGTGTCGGAGTCGGTTTCGGGGTCGAGGTCGTCAATCGGATCGACGGGGTCGCCGGACGGCAGTCGCACCGTGGCCGCCAGCCGCGCCAGCGGGTCCTCGTAGGCCGGGCGTACCTGCGACAGGGGCAGTCCCATTCCCTCGGCGAATGCGCTGAGCACCTGGTAGGCGGCGTCGGAATCGACCGGAGTCGGCGGGTCCAGCCAGGGATCGGCCAGCAGCGTGGGGTCCGTCCACAGGGGGCGTCCATCCGTGCGCCGATACAGTGCAATCTGCCAGCGTGGCAATGGCTCTCCGGGATACCACCGGCCCTGGCTGCGTTGGACCAGCCCCTCAGGAGCCCAGCGGGCCTTGAGGCGAGCGGCCAGATCGGATGCCCGCGATCGCTTGTGCGGACCGTCGGCCGCGGTGCGCCACTCCTTGTCGGTCTGGTTGTCCACCGACACGAACGTGGGCTCGCCGCCCATGGTCAGCCGGACGTCACCGGCGGCCAGGCGTTCGTCCACACGGCGGCCTACGTCGCAGATCGTCTGCCATGCCTCATCGGTGTAGGGCAGAGTGACCCGTGGGTCTTCATGGACGCGAGTGACGGTGTTGGAGAACTCCAGCACCGTGTTGCACACGCCGGTACCGCCGCTGATTGGAGCCGCGCTGGCGGGGTGGGGCGTGGCAGCGAGCGGGATGTGGCCCTCACCGGCGAACAGCCCCGACGTCGGGTCCAACCCGATCCAGCCCGCGCCGGGAATGTAGACCTCGGTCCAGGCGTGCAGGTCGGTGAAGTCGGCCGCCGGGCCCGAGGGCCCGTCGAGCGCCTCGATGTCGGAGGCCAGCTGCACCAGATAGCCCGACACAAACCGGGCAGCCAACCCGAATTGGCGCAGGATCGACACCAACAACCACGCCGAGTCGCGGCACGATCCGATGCCGGTGCGCAACGTGAAATCGGGCGTCTGCACACCGGGTTCCATACGCACGCTGTACCCGACGTCGGCGTTGACCGCATGGTTGATCGCAACCAGGAAGTCGATGGTGCGGGTGCCCTCGGGCACGCTGAAGTTGGCCACCCAAGCCCGAACCAGGTCCCCGGGGCCGGATTCTTCGCCGCTTTCGTCGACGGGCCGCAAGTAGGGTTTGAGGTCCTCGGCCAGTGCCTTGGGGTAGGTCAGGCCTTCGGTCGGCCAAATTTCGGCCCATTCTTCGATGAAGAAGTCGAACGGGTTGATCACCTTCAGGTCGGCGATCAGCCCGACGGTGATGGTCAGGTGTCGCATCGGTTTGGGAAAGACCAGCCGGGCCATGAAATTTCCCAGCGCGTCCTGCTGCCAGTTGACGAAGTGTTCGGTTGGCTCGACTCGCAACGAATAGGCCTCGATGGGGGTGCGCGAGTGTGGTGCTGGGCGCAGCCGCACGACGTGCGGATAAACCTGCACCAGCTTGTCAAAGGTGTAACTGTTGCGGTGCTCCAGCGCAACTTTGATGCTCATAGAAGCTGATCCCATCACAAGACTCTGCTGCCCGCAGCGCTTCGAAATTCGGTGTCGCCGTGGGCTTGACGGCCATGGGCAGCGTCACGCCGTCGCATGTAACAACGGCGTTTCGGTGGCTTTACGGTTGGTGTTGCGGGGTGGACCGGGGTCCTACCCGAACTGAGGTCCCGGCGGCGCCCCTGGGGGCGGACCGGGCGGCAGACCCGCCGGAGGTCCGGGCTGGCTCAGCTCGACAACATGGCCACCGGACAGCTTGCGCCAGGTGTAGGTCTGGATGAGCGAGGCAACCGGAATGCCGACGAGCAGGCCGACAAAACATAGCAGCTCACCGGCGAGCAGCACCGCGTACTGCACCAGCCAGGACAACGCGGTGTTACCGAGTTCGGCCCGGACCGTCGCGATACTGGACTTGATGGAATCGATCGGCGACAGCGATCGGTCCACGGCGGCGATGATCGCGAACTGCGCCAGGAAGCCGAAAATCAGGCCGGGAATGATGCACAGCACCGAGCCGATCGCGGTCAGGACGATCACCAGCAGGCCGGTGAGGATGACCGTGCCGAGGTTGCGCGGTTTGAAGAACGATCCGATGGTCACCGGCTTTCCGTCGGCGATGTCCAGGCAGCCCGTGGTGATACCGGCGTGCATGAACAGCACCACCGCGAACACGGCCAGGTAGCCGATGAACATCACGATGCTCGCCAGCGGGCTCATGGTCATGTTCACGGTTTCCGAAGTGTTGCCGTAGGCGTCGGTATAGGTCGTGCTGGTGCGGTCGGAGAAAGCGAAGAAGAGCCCGACCATCACGCCGCCAACAGCGCTCAGGATCAAGCCGTAGATGACGATCGGAACCACCAGTGCCATGGCGTTCTGGGTGAACCGGTTCCACGCCCAGTTGATGGCTTCGCCCACGCTGAAGGGCGGCTTGGCCGGGCCGCCGAATCCCGGCTGGGCCGGGTAACCGGCCGGCGGTGGGCCGTAGCCGGGAGGCGGGGGTGGCGGCGGGTTGTACCCCGGGGGCGCGTACCCGCCCGGCGCCTGGCCGTAACCCGGAGGCGGAGGCGGTGGTGGGGTGCCGTAACCAGGAGGCGGGGGCGGGGCGCCGTAGCCGGGAGGCCCGGCCGGTGGTGCGCCGTAACCCGGCCGGGGAGGCGGTGGAGGCGTGCCGTAGTTCGGTGGTGGCGGGTAGCCCGGAGTGCTCTGATCGCCGCCCTGGGGGTCGGCCTGATTGCCCGGATTTTCTGGCGGCTCGCTCATCGCTGTCCTAAGTGCTTCGGTAGTTCGCCCGCGCGGTGCGCACGGGCGAATCAAGCAAACCGGAACTTAGCAAATATGTGTGGCAGGCGCGCGCATTGGTGGCGCAGCGCTGGTAATCGGCTCCGGCGCATCCCCTCGGATGTGCTGCTCAACCGGTGATGCGGCTCAACTGGCGATATTGCGAAGTGGTATGTCTGAACCCGTGTCCGACGGTCTGTTCGACCTGCCCGGCGCACCGCAACACAGCGATCATGGTCTGGAAGTGTCGACCGGCGCGCCGCTGGCGGTGCGGATGCGCCCGGAGTCGCTGGACGAAGTGGTGGGGCAGGGCCACTTGCTTGCCCCGGGTGCGCCGCTGCGCCGGCTGGTGGAGGGCTCAGGCGTCGCCTCGGTGATCCTCTATGGCCCGCCAGGAAGCGGGAAGACGACGCTGGCGGCGTTGATCTCGCACGCCACCGGACGAAGGTTCGAGGCGCTGTCGGCGTTGTCGGCCGGAGTCAAGGATGTGCGGGCGGTGATAGAGACTGCCCGGCAGGTGCTCCGTCGCGGCGAGCAGACGGTGCTGTTCATCGACGAGGTGCACCGGTTCTCCAAGACCCAGCAGGACGCCCTGCTGTCCGCGGTCGAGAACCGGGTGGTGTTGCTGGTGGCCGCGACCACCGAGAACCCGTCCTTCTCGGTGGTCGCCCCGTTGCTGTCGCGATCGCTGATTCTGCAGTTGCACCCGCTGGGCGCCGACGACATTCGCGCGGTCGTGCAGCGCGCGGCACAGGATCCACGCGGGCTTGGTGGGCGAGTCGCGATCGCCCCCGATGCCGCCGACCTGCTGGTGCAATTGTCGGCCGGTGACGCGCGCCGCGCGCTGACCGCGCTGGAGGTGGCGGCCGAGGCGGCCCAGGCGGCCGGGTCCGGGGTAAGCGTCGAGATCATCGAGCAGTCGCTGGACAAGGCCGCGGTCCGCTATGACCGTGACGGTGACCAGCACTACGACGTGGTCAGCGCCTTCATCAAGTCGGTGCGGGGCTCCGATGTCGACGCCGCGCTGCATTACCTGGCTCGGATGCTGGTGGCCGGTGAAGACCCCAGGTTCGTCGCCCGCCGCCTGATGATCCTGGCCAGCGAGGACATCGGCCTGGCGGATCCGACGGCGCTTCCGACCGCGGCGGCCGCCGCGCAGACTGTTGCCCTGATCGGCATGCCCGAGGCGCAGCTAACGCTGGCGCACGCCACCATCCATCTGGCGACCGCGCCGAAGTCGAATGCGGTCACCACCGCGCTGGCCGCGGCGATGGCCGATATCAAGGCGGGCAAGGCCGGCCTGGTGCCGCCACACCTACGCGATGGGCACTACTCCGGGGCGGCCGCGCTGGGCCACGCACAGGGCTACAAGTACTCCCATGACGACCCGGACGGCGTGGTGGCCCAACAGTATCCGCCCGACGAATTGGTGGGCACCAACTATTACCGGCCGACCGGCCGCGGCGGCGAACGCGAGATCGGCGGCCGCCTGGAGCGGCTGCGGGCCATCATCCGCCGAAAGCGTGGCTGACCGGTTGGCGGGCGTTGCCCTGCCGCAATAGCGGCCTCAGCCCACTCAGACCAGCTCGGGCACCCGCAGGTGAGCGATCGCCAGCTCGAACTCGGCCACGTCCAGCACCTCGGCGCCCAATTCACGGACCCGCCTGCTGCGCAGTTCGGAAGCCTGATCGCGGTTTCGCGCCATCGCCTCCATGGTGTCGAAGGTGGCGCACGAGACCGCACGCCGGCAGGCCGGGTGATCGACCATCAGGCTGGCGCTGCAGAACCCGTCTAGGCCCTCCAGCTCGGGCAACACGTACATCCCGTAGAAGTCCAGGGATCGCTCGATCTGATCCGGCACCACCTTGAGCCAGGTGGCCCGCACGCATGCACCCTGCCGGGAACGGTGGTCACGGTGCAGCATGGCGATGTCCCATTCCTCGACCCGCGCATTGCCGGAGAACATCATCGCGGCCCGGTCCCGGATGGGAGCCACCGCCGGTGCGCTCGAGCGCATGGCCTGCAAGGTCTCCCACGCGCTGGTCGCGATGCAGGTGCCGGACTGGCGGTCGACCAGCAGTGACAACCCGACGTAACCGTCGATCGCCTGCAGAGCGGGCATGACGACATCGCGAACATGGGCAATTCCGATGTCGACCGACAAGGGTTGCGCCTGGATGGTGGTGGAGCGTGCGTACACGATCGGCCCCTCCTCTGTCGGGGCGGCGCCCCGGTGGCGCCACCGGTCCCACCAATTACCTTCCTCCTGCCGATTCGGCCTGGCAATGACCTGAGGGGATCTCGGGAGATCTCGGGGATCCGCCCACCAGCTCACGGGCGATCGTGGCGATGGTGCGGCGGGAGGGAACGGATTGGCAGGTCGCCGAGCGCCCACCGTAGGCTGGTCTGGATGGATACCGATGTCCTCGACGTTGACACATCGCGTCGCCGCACCGTCGATCTCACCGACGCGGTGCGGGCCTTCTGCGCCAACCATGGTGATGGGCTGTGCAACGTTTTCGTCCCGCACGCGACGGCGGGTGTCGCCATCATCGAGACGGGCGCCGGTTCCGACCACGACCTGGTCGACACCCTGCAGACATTGCTGCCGCGCGACGACCGCTACCGCCACGCGCATGGGTCGCGCGGGCACGGTGCCGATCACGTGTTGCCGGCCCTGGTGTCGCCGTCGGTGACGGTGCCGGTGTCGTCGGGCGAGCCGCTGTTGGGTATCTGGCAAAGCGTCGTTCTGGTCGACCTGAATCAGGACAACCCGCGGCGGTCGGTCCGGCTGAGCTTCCTGGAAGGCTAGGTGGAAGGCTGAGCGGACCCGGAACGCGTCTTTGGACAGCCTTCTAACAGTCCGGCGAATAGGCTGGCAATCGATCTCTGCTAGAGAAAAACCAAGGAAACTTAAGGAAACAACGACGGTGCAAACACACGAGATCAGGAAGCGGTTCCTTGATCATTTCGTGAAGGCGGGTCACACCGAGGTGCCCAGCGCTTCGGTGATACTCGATGACCCCAACCTGTTGTTCGTCAACGCGGGCATGGTGCAGTTCGTGCCGTTCTTCCTCGGACAGCGCACCCCGCCGTATGCGACGGCCACCAGCATCCAGAAGTGCATACGTACCCCCGATATCGACGAGGTGGGCATCACCACCCGGCACAACACGTTCTTTCAGATGGCCGGCAATTTCTCGTTCGGTGACTACTTCAAACGCGGGGCGATCGAACTTGCCTGGGCGCTGCTGACCAACAGCGTCGCCGACGGGGGTTACGGGCTGGACCCGGAGAAGCTCTGGGCCACCGTCTACCTCGACGACGACGAGGCCGCCGGCTTGTGGCGTGAAGTGGCCGGTCTGCCGGCCGATCGGATCCAGCGCCGCGGCATGGCCGACAACTACTGGTCGATGGGCATTCCCGGTCCCTGCGGGCCGTCGTCGGAGATCTACTACGACCGGGGCCCGGACTACGGGCCCGAGGGCGGCCCCGTCGTCAACGAGGACCGCTACCTCGAGATCTGGAACCTCGTGTTCATGCAGAACGAGCGGGGCGAGGGAACCACCAAAGAGGACTACGAGATCCTCGGCCCGTTGCCTCGTAAGAACATCGACACCGGGATGGGTGTGGAGCGCGTCGCACTGATCCTGCAGGGGGTGCCCAACGTCTACGAGACCGATCTGCTGCGCCCGATCATCGACTTGGTTGCCGCCCGCGCGCCCCGCGGCTATGACCAGGGCAATCACGCTGACGATGTGCGCTACCGGATCATCGCCGACCACAGTCGCACCGCCGCGATCCTGATCGCCGACGGGGTGAGCCCCGGCAACGACGGCCGCGGCTACGTGTTGCGCAGACTGCTGCGCCGCGTCATCCGGTCGGCCAAGCTGCTCAACATCGACACCGCGATCGTCGGAGATCTGATGGCCACCGTGCGCGATGCGATGGGGCCCTCCTATCCCGAATTGGCCAGCGACTTCGACCGGATCAACCGCATCGCCGTTGCCGAAGAGACCGCGTTCAACCGCACGCTGGCGTCGGGCTCGCGGCTGTTCGACGAGGTGGCCGGCGCCACCAGGTCCTCCGGTGTCAGCGTGGTGTCCGGTTCGGACGCGTTCACCCTGCATGACACCTATGGATTCCCGATCGAGCTGACCCTGGAGATGGCCTCCGAAGCCGGCCTGACGGTGGACGAGGGCGGCTTCCGCGAACTGATGGCGCAGCAGCGCCGGCGGGCCAAGGCCGACGCGGCCGCGCGCAAACATGCCCACGCCGACCTGACGGCCTACCGTGAACTGGTCGATGCCGGACCTACCGAGTTCACCGGGTTCGATGAGCTCACCTCCGAAGCGCGGATCCTGGGCATCTTCGTCGACGGCAAGCGGGTTCCGGTGGTGGCCCACGGCCAGGCCGTCGACGCCGATCGGGTGGAGCTGGTGCTGGACCGCACCCCGCTGTACGCCGAGTCGGGCGGCCAGATCGCCGACGTCGGAACCATCAGCGGAACGGGGTCGGGCAGCAGCGCCCGCGCGGCGGTGACCGATGTCCAGAAGATCGCCAAGACCCTCTGGCTACACCGGGTCAACGTCGAATCCGGGGAATTCGTCGAGGGCGACGGTGTCGTCGCGGCCGCGGACGCGGGCTGGCGCAAGGGCGCTACCCAGGGCCATTCGGGCACCCACATGGTGCATGCCGCCCTACGGCAGGTGCTGGGGCCCAACGCGGTACAGGCCGGGTCCCTGAACCGTCCCGGTTACCTGCGATTCGACTTCAACTGGCAGGGTCCGCTCACCGAAGAGCAGCGGGGCCAAATCGAAGAAGTCACCAATCAAGCGGTGCAAGCCGATTTCGCCGTGCACACCTTCACCGAGCAGCTGGAGAAGGCCAAGGCCATGGGCGCGATGGCGCTCTTCGGCGAAAGCTATCCGGACGAAGTCCGGGTGGTCGAGATCGGCGGGCCGTTCTCGATCGAGCTCTGCGGCGGTACCCACGTAGCCACCTCGGCGCAGATCGGTCCGGTGACGATCCTGGGCGAGTCCTCGATTGGCTCGGGGGTGCGGCGGGTGGAGGCCTACGTCGGCCTGGACTCCTTCCGCCACCTGGCCAAGGAGCGCGCCCTGATGGCCGGGCTCGCCTCGTCACTGAAGGTGCCGTCCGAAGAGGTCCCGGCCCGAGTGGCCAGCCTGGTCGAGCGGCTCAAGGCCGCCGAGAAGGAACTCGAGCGTGCCCGGCTCGCCAGTGTGCGGGCGGCCGCGGTCAACGCCGCCGCCGGCGCTGAGCGCATCGGCAACGTCCGGCTGGTGGCGCAGCGCATGTCCAGCGAGATGACGCCGGCGGACCTGCGCACCCTGGTCGGCGACATCCGCGGCAAGCTGGGCAGCGACCCCGCGGTGGTGGCGCTGATCGCCGCCCCGGCTGGGGGAGAGGCCTCCACCGTGCCCTATGCGGTCGCGGCCAACCAGGCCGCCCAGGGACTCGGCCTCGGCGCCAATGAACTGATCAAACACCTGGCAACGGCAGTCGACGGCCGCGGTGGCGGCAAAGCGGACCTGGCCCAGGGGTCGGGAAAGAAACCGGCTGGCATCGACGCCGCGCTCGAAGCATTACGTGCAGAGATAGCGCGGGTCGGTTGAGTGGTCGCCGCATCGCACCGCTCGCCCGACCGGCCCGGTGATCCAGAGGGCCTCGAACCCGGGACGGGCCGAGGCCGACGCTTGGGTATCGATGTGGGAACGGTGCGCATCGGGGTGGCGTCCAGCGATCCGGATGGCATCCTGGCGACTCCGCTGGAAACGGTGCGGCGCGAGCGCTCCGGCAAGCACCTGCGTCGGCTGGCCACGCTGGTCGGTGAAACGGAGGCGGTCGAGGTCATCGTCGGCCTGCCGCGGACCCTGGCCGACCGCATCGGCTCCTCGGCGCAGGACGCGATCGACCTGGCTGACGAGCTGGCGGCGCGGGTGGCTCCGATACCGGTGCGGCTTGCCGACGAACGGCTGACCACCGTCAGTGCGCAGCGATCGCTGCGCGAGGCGGGTGTCCGGGCCAAAAATCAGCGTGCGGTGATCGACCAGGCCGCGGCGGTAGCGATCCTGCAGGCCTGGCTGGACCAGCGGCGCACCCTGGCCGGGGGCCGCGCCGATGGCTGAGGATGTGTATCGGTCGCGGGCTGAGCCGGTCGCGGTGGGGCCCAACCGGCACCGGATGAGCCGGGTTGACCGGCTCAAGCGCAATCGCGAACAACACAACCGACGCCGGCGGCGGCGCGTCCTCGGGGGATTCGTCTTCGGACTGCTGGTCGTGTTCGTGGTGGTGGTCGTCGGCTTCGGCACCAAGCTATGGAATGTCATGCTCGGCACCGGCGGTGACTACGCCGGTCCGGGCAAGCGCGACGTCGTCATCCACATCAGCCCGGGCGACTCCACCACCGCGGTCGGCGAAACGTTGTACAACAACCACGTGGTCGCCACGGTGCGGGCATTCGTGGACGCGGCCCACGGCAACGCCGTGATCGCGGCGATCCAGCCGGGCTTCTACCTGGTGCGCACCGAGATCCCGGCGGCCGATGCGGTCGCCCGGCTCGCGGACCCCAAGAACCGCGTCGGCAAGCTGGTCATCCCGGAGGGCCGTCAGCTCGACGACACCACCGACATGAAGACCAATGTGGTGACGCCCGGCATTCTGACCTTGATTTCGCGTTCCACGTGCGTGGACCTGGACGGCAAGAAGCACTGCATCTCGATGGCCGACTTGCGTACGGCGGCGACCAAGAGCACGCCCGCCGCGTTGGCGGTGCCGTCGTGGGCCGTCGAACCGGTGCTCGAACTCGGCGCTGATCATCGCCGGATCGAGGGCCTGATCGCCCCGGGGACCTTCAACATCGATCCCGCGGGATCGGCGGACAAGATCCTGGCCTCGCTGGTCAGCGCCGGTGCCGTGGAGTACTTGAAATCCGGTTTGGTGGACAACGCCAAGTCGCTGGGCCTGTCGCCCTACGACATTCTGGTGGTGGCGTCGTTGGTGCAGCAGGAGTCCAACGCCCAAGATTTCCCGAAAGTCGCGCGGGTCATCTACAACCGCCTCAACGAGCACCGCGCCCTCGAGTTCGACTCCACGGTGAACTACTCGCTGGATCGTCGCGAGGTGGCCACCAGCGACGCCGACCGCGCGATGCGGACTCCGTGGAACACCTACATGTCCGAAGGGTTGCCGGCCACCGCGATCTGCTCGCCCGGGGTCGAAGCGCTGCACGCGGCCGAACATCCGCAACCCGGGGACTGGTTGTACTTCGTCACCATCGATAGCCAAGGCACGACGCTGTTCACCAGGGACTACCAGCAACACCTGGCGAATATCGAGCTGGCCAAACGTAACGGTGTCCTCGATAGCGCGCGATGAGCAGCGGCCAGGAGCACAATCAACCACCGCGCGGTAGGAAAGCGGCCGTCCTCGGTTCGCCGATCGCTCATTCGCGGTCCCCGCAGCTGCATCTGGCCGCCTACCGGGCGCTGGGCCTGACCGACTGGACATACCAGCGGATCGAGTGCGACGCCGCGCAATTGCCCGCGGTGGTGGGTGGTTTCGGGCCGGAGTGGGTCGGCGTATCGGTGACCATGCCGGGCAAGTTCGCCGCGTTGCAGTTTGCCGACGAGCACACCGCCCGCGCCGAGCTGGTTGGATCGGCCAACACCCTGGTCCGCACCCCACGCGGGTGGCGGGCAGACAACACCGACATCGACGGTGTCGCGGGGGCGCTGGGGCAGGCATCCGGACCGGCCATTGTCTGCGGTTCGGGCGGCACCGCACCGGCAGCCGTGGTGGGGCTGGCCGAACTCGGCGTCACAGAGATCACGATCGCGGCGCGCAACGCGGACAAAGCCGCCCGATTGGTCGACCTGGGCGCCCGGCTCGGGGTGGCGAGCCGGTCCTGCGGACTGGATGACCCCGAGCTGGGCGAGCGGGCCGCATCCGCGGCGGCGCTGGTCAGCACCATTCCGGCCGAGGTGGCGTCACGTTACGCGGCCACCTTCGCCACGGTCCCGGTGGTGCTGGATGCGATCTACAACCCGTGGCCGACACCGCTGGCAGCCGCCGTGGCCGCCGCGGGTGGCCGGGTGATCAGTGGCCTGCACATGCTTTTGCATCAGGCATTCGCCCAGGTGAAGCAATTCACCGGGTTACCCGCCCCCCGTGCGGCGATGACTTGCGCATTGGAGGCGCTGGATTAGCCTGCCTGGGAATGTGGCTGGTGATCCGAAGCCCGGTAGTGGCCGTCGTGGTGGCCTGGCTGCTGGTGTTGAGCTACACCGACATTCGACATCGGCGGCTGCCCAACCGTTTCACGCTGCCCGGCGCGGGCGCGATGCTGCTCGGTGCCCTGGTGGCCGGGCGGGGGACGGCGGCACTGGCCGGGTCGACCGCGCTGACAAGTGTCTACCTGCTGGTGCATCTGCTGGCTCCAGCCGCGCTGGGTGCCGGCGACGTGAAACTGGCGATCGGTCTGGGTGCTCTGGCCGGCTCGCTCGGGGTCGAGGTGTGGTTCCTGGTGGCGTTGGCGGCCCCGCTGATGACTGCGCTGTGGGCGGTCGGCGCACGGCTGCGCACCGGTGCCCTGGCCGTCCCGCACGGTCCGTCGATGTGCCTGGCGACCGCCGTGGCCGCCGGGCTGGCGCTGCTCGGGTAAGTTGGGCGGCCGGTTCGGGCGGCCGGCAGCCGAGCCATGGCCGGGCGTGCACCGCCATCGTGGGAAGATGTTCAGGTGTTGCGCTGGATAACTGCGGGGGAATCCCATGGCCGTGCATTGGTGGCCCTGGTCGATGGAATGGTTGCCGGGGTGGAGGTCACCTCGACGGAGATCGCCGATCAGTTGGCCCGCCGCCGGCTCGGCTACGGACGTGGCGCCCGGATGGCGTTCGAGCGTGACGCGGTGACCGTGCTCTCCGGAATACGCCACGGCAGCACGCTGGGCGGCCCGATCGCGATCGAGATCGGTAACACCGAATGGCCGAAGTGGGAAGTCGTGATGGCGGCCGACCCGCTGGACCCGGCCGCCGCGGCCGAGCTGGAGAATTCCGCCCGCAACGCGCCGCTGACCCGGCCGCGGCCGGGTCATGCCGACTATGCGGGCATGCTCAAGTACGGCTTCGATGACGCCCGGCCGGTGCTGGAACGGGCTAGTGCCCGCGAGACCGCCGCCCGAGTCGCCGCGGGCACCGTAGCGCGGGCCTTCCTGCGTCAGGCCCTGGGCGTGGAAGTGCTGTCGCACGTCGTCTCGATCGGCGCGTCGGCGCCCTACGACGGCCCGCCGCCGCAGCCCGAGGACCTACCCGCCATCGACGCCAGCCCGGTGCGTGCGTTCGACGGGCAAGCCGAAAAATCCATGATCGCCGAGATTGAGGCGGCCAAGAAGGACGGCGACACCCTCGGCGGCGTCGTCGAGGTGGTAGCACTGGGGCTGCCGGTGGGGCTGGGGTCGTTCACCAGCGGTGAGAACCGGCTGGACAGCCAGCTCGCCGCGGCGGTGATGGGCATCCAGGCCATCAAGGGCGTGGAGATCGGTGACGGGTTCGAGACCGCGCGTCGTCGCGGTAGTCGCGCCCACGACGAGATGTACCCCGGCACCGACGGTGTGGTGCGCTCCACCAACCGGGCCGGGGGTCTGGAAGGCGGGATGACCAATGGCCAGCCGCTGCGGGTGCGTGCGGCGATGAAGCCCATCTCCACCGTCCCCAAGGCGCTGGCCACCGTTGACCTAGCCACCGGCGATGAAGCCGTCGCCATCCATCAGCGTTCCGACGTGTGCGCCGTGCCGGCCGCGGCAGTGGTGGTCGAGACCATGGTGGCGCTGGTGCTGGCCAGAGTGACGCTGGAGAAATTCGGTGGCGATTCGCTGGCCGAGACCCGCCGCAACATCGAGGCGTATCAGCGCAGCGTTGCCGACCGGGAAGCACCGGCCGCCCGGGCCCGGGCCATCCGGGGTTAGGCGCCACGATGGCACCCAAAGCGGTATTGGTGGGATTGCCGGGTTCCGGCAAGTCGACCATCGGGCGTCGGCTGGCCAAGGCGCTCGGAGTGAGTCTGCTCGACACCGATGCGGCGATTGAGCAGCAGGCCGGGCGCAGCATTGCCGAGATCTTCGCCACCGACGGGGAAGAGGAGTTCCGACGTATCGAGGAGGAAGTGGTGCGCGCGGCTTTAGCCGATCATGACGGAGTGCTGTCGCTGGGCGGCGGCGCGGTCACCAGCCCCGGGGTTCGCTCGGCGCTGGACGGTCACACCGTCGTCTACCTGGAGATCAGTGCCGCCGAAGGGGTGCGCCGCACCGGCGGCAGCAACGTACGGCCGCTGTTGGCCGGGCCCGATCGGGCGGAGAAGTTCCGCGCGCTGATGTCCCAGCGGATTCCGTTGTATCGGCGGGTGTCGACCATTCGTGTCGACACCAATCGCCGCAATCCCGGTGCGGTGGTGCGCTACATCATGTCGCGCCTGGACGACCCCACACCGAACACGAGTCCTTCCTCCACCGCCAGCGGGGCCGCCACATGAGCGACAAAAAAGAACCGGTCACCGTGCAGGTGGCCGTCGACCCGCCGTACCCGGTGGTGATCGGTACCGGGTTGCTGACCGAGCTGGAGGAACTGCTCGCCGGCCGGCACAAGGTCGCCATCCTGCATCAGCCGGTGCTGACCGAGACCGCCGAGGCCATCCGTAACCACCTTGCCGACAAGGGCGTCGACGCGCACCGTATCGAGATCCCCGACGCCGAGGCCGGTAAGGAGCTGCCGGTTGTGGGATTCATCTGGGAAGTGCTGGGGCGCATCGGGATCGGGCGAAAGGACGCTCTGGTGAGCCTGGGTGGCGGCGCGGCCACCGACGTCGCCGGGTTCGCGGCCGCCACCTGGCTGCGTGGTGTCTCGATCGTGCACGTGCCAACCACGTTGCTGGGCATGGTCGATGCGGCCGTCGGAGGCAAGACCGGTATCAACACCGACGCCGGCAAGAACCTGGTCGGAGCCTTCCACCAGCCGCTCGCGGTGCTCGCCGACCTGGCCACGCTGCAGACCTTGCCGCAGAACGAAATCGTCTGTGGGATGGCCGAAGTGGTCAAGGCGGGCTTCATCGCCGATCCGGTGATCCTGGACCTCATCGAAGCCGATCCGCAGGCCGCATTGGATCCGTCCGGCGATGTGATGCCGGAATTGATCCGGCGTTCGATTGCGGTCAAGGCGGAAGTTGTCGCGGCCGACGAGAAAGAATCCGAGCTGCGCGAAATCCTCAACTACGGACACACTTTGGCTCATGCGATCGAGCGCCGGGAGCGTTATCAGTGGCGACACGGTGCCGCGGTGTCGGTGGGTCTGGTCTTCGCGGCCGAACTCGCCCGGCTTTCCGGGCGCCTCGACGACGCCACGGCGCTGCGTCATCGCACCATCCTGTCGGCGCTGGGTCTGCCGGTCAGCTACGACGCCGATGCGCTGCCGCAGTTGCTGGAATTCATGACCGGCGACAAGAAGACCCGGGCCGGAGTGCTGCGGTTCGTGGTGCTCGACGGGCTGGCCAAGCCGGGACGGATGGTGGGTCCGGATCCGGGGTTGTTGGTGACCGCCTACGCGGGAATCTGTGCCCCATGAGTGAGCGGATGACCGTCGTCAACGTTCTCAATGGTCCCAACCTGGGCCGGCTGGGCCGGCGTGAGCCCGACGTCTACGGCAGCACCACGCACGCCGAACTCGCCGCCCTGATCGAGCGGGAGGCCGCCGGGCTGGGACTGCAGGCGGTTGTTCGGCAAAGTGATAGTGAAGCGGAACTGCTGGACTGGATTCATCGGGCCGCCGACGCCGGCCAGCCCGTGATCCTCAATGCCGGCGGGTTGACGCACACCTCGGTGGCGCTGCGCGACGCCTGTGCGGAATTGAGCGCGCCGCTGATCGAGGTGCACATCTCAAATGTCCATGCCCGCGAGGAGTTCCGACGCCACTCCTACCTGAGCCCGGTCACAACCGGGGTGATCGTCGGGCTGGGCATCCAGGGTTACCTGCTGGCCCTGCGGTACCTGGCCAGCTCCTCCTAACCCCCGAAGAAGCCGAAGCCAGCGACTAGGTCCTGTCTGCTAATTGCGGACGCGGTGGTAGGTGATGATGGCGGCCAGGGTGGCACCGCCGAGGTAGGTCAGGGCGTATTTGTCGTAGCGGGTGGCGACCGCGCGCCAGTGTTTGAGCCGGTTGAAGCTTCGCTCGACGGTGTTGCGGTGCTTGTAGATTCGGCCTGAGAACCCCGGAGGCCGTCCTCTGTTGCGGCCTTTGGCTTTGCGGCGGGTGATCTGGTCGCTGCGCTCGGGGATGGTATGGGCGATCTTGAGCCGGCGCAGCTGTGCCCGCGTCGAGTCATGGGAGTTCGCCTTGTCCGCCAGCAGGTGAAACGGGGCGTATGAGTTGCTGCGCCGGGCGGCCAGCAGTGGCCAAAGCATCGGATTATCACCGGCTTGACCGGCCGACAGTGCCAGGGTGACCGGACTGCACAGCTGGTCGGTCAAGGCGTGGATCTTGGTAGTCAGCCCGCCGCGGGAACGCCCAATGGCGTGGTCATCGGGCTCATCGAGATATTTCTTGTAATTCGACAGATCCCCCTGTGCGGCGCCCGGGCGCGCTCCGGCTGCGTGTTGGTGGGCGCGCACACTGGTCGAATCGACCGACAACAGTGCGCCCAGGTCGGCGTCCTCGGCGTCGAGGTCAGAGGCGATCGCCGCGAAGATCCGCGCGTAGATGCCATCGACCGACTAGCGTAGATGCCTCTCGGCCACCGATTGCCAGGGACCGAAGTGCTCGGGCAGGTCACACCACGGAGATCCCGTACGGTAACGCCAGATAATGCCCTCCAGAGTACGTCGATGATCGTTCCACGGCCGGCCACGCCGCCGCCCCGCAGGCAACACCGCCACGATCAGCGACCACAAATCATCAGAAATCGCATGCGTCCGCATCACCCAAACAGCATCAGCCAAAACACCATTCACATTAAGCAGACACGCCCTAGTCCTTCTTCTTTTTCGGCACTTCGTCCGTCTTGGTCTCGTCCTCGTCGAGCTGGATCACCTCGGTGCTCGCCTCACTTTCGGTGGTGGCGATCGTCTCGGTTTTTGCCTCCGGCTCGGCCGTGCGGATCACCTCGGTCGGTGACTCTTGCTCGGTGGTGGCGATCACCTCGGTCGGGGCATCGCGTTCGACGGTGGCAACCGCGGTGGGAGCCGTTGCCTGCGCCTGGTTGGAAGCCACCGGCATCTCCCCGGTAGGACTGTCGTCGGCGCGCACCGCGGCGAACACGTCGGTGTCGGCGCGGTCGTGCTTGACACCGAGGCCGTGGTGTTTCTCCGGTGTCTTCTCGAACTTCCGGTCCACGCGCCACCTGCCCACGGCCACGCCGGAGATTCCCGGCAGGAAGATGATCAATGCGGTGAAAGCGGCAAACGTCGTAACCTCGTTGATCAGCCCGCCGACATAGACGCCGTTGTAGAACAACGAGATGATCCAGGCGACCGCGCCGCTGAGGACACCGGCCACTAGGCCGGCAACCAGCCAGGTCATGGCCAGATCTGCGCGGCGATCGGGGTCCGGATTCGCCTTGGCGTCGGCACGGCCGTCGAGTGTGCCCCACACAACGACGGCGATGACGTACAGCAGCAGCAAAACCAGGCTTATCAGTCCGGCTTGCGTCTGCCATGAGTTGATCAAGGCCCCCTGGAAGAGGCGGAGAACGACCATCGCGGCGGCGAACGCTAGTCCACGCAGCATCCAGTTAGTCATGAATGGTCAGCGTAGCGAGTACCGTCAAGGGTCGTGACACATTCCCAGCGTCGACACAACCTCAAATCCAAAATCAGTGCCGCCGGACTGGACGCGATGCTGGTCACCGATTTGATCAATGTGCGATATCTCTCCGGGTTCAGCGGATCCAACGGTGCGTTGCTGGTATTCGCCGACGAGCGCGAAGCCGTGCTGGCCACCGACGGTCGATACCGCACGCAGGCCGCCCATCAGGCGCCGGACCTCGAGGTGACCATCGAACGCGCCATCGGGCGACACCTGAGCTGTCGGGCTGCCGATGATGGTGTCGGCCGGTTGGGCTTCGAAAGCCATGTGGTCACGGTGGACGGCTTTGATGCGCTCACGGGTGCGCTGGCGGACACCAACACCGAGTTGGTCCGCGCCTCCGGCACCGTGGAGGCACTGCGCGAGATCAAAGATGCCGGTGAGCTTGCGTTATTGCGGCTGGCGTGCGAGGCGGCGGACGCCGCGCTGTCGGACTTGATCAAGCGTGGCGGGCTGCGGCCGGGCCGTACCGAGCGCGAGGTGGCCCGCGATCTCGAGGGCCTGATGCTCGACCATGGTGCCGACGCCGTGTCGTTCGAGACGATCGTGGCTGCCGGGCCGAACTCGGCCATCCCACACCACCGGCCTACCGACGCGGTGCTGGCCAAGGGCGATTTCGTCAAGATCGACTTCGGTGCGCTGGTTGCCGGCTATCACTCGGACATGACCCGCACCTTCGTGCTGGACAAGGCGGCCGACTGGCAGTTGGAGATCTACGAGCTGGTCGCAGCGGCGCAAAAGGCCGGTCGAGAGGCATTGTCTGCGGGCGCCGAGTTGCGCGGCGTGGACGGTGCCGCGCGACAAATGATCGTCGACGCGGGGCATGGAGATAACTTCGGTCACGGCCTGGGACACGGTGTTGGCCTGCAGATACACGAAGCACCGGGCATCGGAGCCACATCCGTCGGTACACTACTGGCGGGCTCCGTGGTTACCGTGGAGCCCGGCGTTTATTTGCCCGGCCGCGGCGGTGTCCGCATCGAGGACACGTTGGTAGTGCCCAATGGGGGCCCGAAGACACCGAGAAGCGCCGCGCAGACCCCGGAATTGTTGACCCGGTTCCCGAAGGAACTGACCATCTTGTAGGAGATTTACCTATCGTGGCGAGCACTGCTGACTTCAAGAACGGACTTGTTCTGCAGATCGATGGACAGCTGTGGTCCATCGTGGAATTCCAGCACGTTAAGCCTGGTAAGGGTCCGGCATTCGTGCGCACCAAGCTCAAGAACGTGCTCTCGGGCAAGGTCGTCGACAAGACCTACAACGCCGGCGTGAAGGTGGAGACCGCCACCGTCGACCGGCGTGACACCACCTACCTCTACCGCGATGGCTCCGACTTCGTGTTCATGGACAGCCAGGACTACGAGCAGCACCCATTGCCGGAGTCGCTGGTGGGAGATGCCGCCCGATTCCTGCTGGAGGGCATGCCGGTGCAGGTGGCGTTTCACGACGGAGCGCCGTTGTACATCGAGCTGCCGGTGACCGTCGAGATCGTGGTCACCCATACCGAGCCGGGTTTGCAGGGCGACCGCTCCAGCGCCGGCACCAAGCCGGCCACCCTGGAGACGGGCGCCCAGATCAACGTGCCGCTGTTCATCAACACCGGGGACAAGCTGAAGGTGGATTCGCGTGACGGCAGCTACCTGGGCAGGGTCAACGCCTGAGTATGCCTGAGGGAAGGCCGGGCAAACCGGTTAAAGGACGTCACCAGGCCCGCAAGCGTGCGGTGGACCTGATGTTCGAGGCTGAGGCGCGCGGCCTGGGCCCGGGCGAGATCGCGGGCCTGCGCACCGAGCTGGCCGAGACGAAGCCGGACGTGGCGCCGCTGCACCCGTACACGGCGGCGGTGGCGCGCGGGATTGACGAGCACGCCGCTCACATCGACGACCTGATCACGTCGCATCTGCGGGGCTGGACGCTGGACCGGTTGCCGGCCGTGGATCGTGCCATCCTGCGAGTCGCGGTGTGGGAACTGTTGTATGCCGACGACGTGCCCGAACCGGTCGCCGTCGATGAAGCAGTCGAGCTGGCCAAGGAATTGTCCACCGACGACTCGCCGAGCTTCGTCAACGGTGTGCTGGGACAGGTCATGCTGGTGACGCCGCAGATTCGGGCGGCCGCCGCGGCGGTCCGGCAGGCGGTCCCGGATGAATCGGCGCGTCTGCCGGAAAACCAGGGATCGTGTTGATGAGCAGGCTCGAGTTGCGTGTCGTGGTCGCGGCCTGGATGGCAGCGGCGGTGATCCTCGGCGCGGTCATATGCGCCGCCTACGGGTGGGCCATCGTCGCCTCCGCACTGTCGATCTACGCCCTGGGTGTGGGTGCCTGGCTGTACCACTCGGTCGAGCGGCTGATCCTGGCCCGCCGGATCAGCACGGTTCGTACCGCGGCCAGGCCGCTACAGCCGTTGCTTCCCGTGATGGCCGCCATCATGGGTCTGACCCAGGCGGTGGTGCGCTCGCTGGGCGATGTTACGGACTTGCCCGCGCGCCGCTGGGAGCTTCCCCAGTTCCCGCAGCTTCCGGTGCTGCGCTGGGTGGACAGCGGCCGGGGAAACCGGCGGGTCGTCGACAGCGACGACGAGTTCGAAGCCTGACCGACCGGATCGCACCCGCAAGCGTCGCGGTTGGGGGCGAACATTCGGTGTCGGATTGGGGCTAGATCCGGCCCCATGACTCGATAACCTGCAAGGGTGAGTTTTCGGGTATGAAAGGTACGCCGCGGGCGATACCTAAGCCGCCCGCCGGCGCGTCCCGCACCACTAGAACAGGTGACGACATGAAGCGATACAGCACCCGCCCGCGACGACTTCGTGTCTCCGCGCTGGCCGCGGTAGCCAACCCGTCATACGCACGTGTTGATACGTGGAACCTGCTCGACGACGCGTGCTGTCACCTCGCCGAGGTCGACCTGGCCGGGATGGACATCACCCACGACATGGCGAAAGTGCGGCGGCTGATGGACCGCATCGGCGCCTACGAACGGTATTGGCTTTATCCGGGCGCGCAGAACCTGGCAAATTTTCGCGCACACCTGGAAAGCAAGTCCACGGTGCGGCTCAAAGAAGAGGTCTCCCTGGCGGTCCGTCTGCTGGGTGAATATGGTGACCGCACAGCACTTTTCGATACTTCGGCGCCGCTGGCCGAGCAGGAACTGGTGGCCCAGGCCAAGCAGCAGCAGTTCTACACCCTGCTGGTCGCCGATGATGCGCCCACATCGGCGCCCGACTCGTTGGCCGAGCACCTTCGGGCATTGCACAATCCGTCTGACGACGTCCAGTTCGAAGTCCTGCTCGCCCCGAGTGTCGAGGACGCGATCACCGCGGTCGCACTCAACGGCGAGATACAGGCCGCAATCATCCGGCACGACCTGCCACTTCGGTCCCGGGACCGGCTGCCGCTGATGAACGCACTGCTGGGGGCCAACGATGACGTGGTTGCCCCCGATAGCCCGCACGACTGGATCGAATGTGGGGAATGGATCAGGGAGCTGCGCCCGCACATCGACCTCTACCTGCTCACCGACGAGTCGATCGCAGCCGGGGCCGAGGACGATCCGGACGTATACGACCGGACTTTCTACCGGCTCAACGATGTCACCGATCTGCACAGTACGGTGCTGGCCGGACTACGGAACCGGTTCGCCACACCGTTTTTCGATGCTCTGCGGGCCTACGCCGCGGCTCCGGTAGGCCAGTTCCACGCGCTTCCGGTGGCGCGCGGCGCCAGCATCTTCAACTCCAAGTCGCTGCAGGACATGGGGGAGTTCTACGGCCGCAACATCTTCATGGCCGAGACGTCGACCACGTCGGGCGGTCTGGATTCGCTGCTGGACCCGCACGGCAACATCAAGAAGGCCATGGACAAGGCCGCCAGTACCTGGAACGCCGACCACACCTATTTCGTCACCAACGGCACCTCGACCGCGAACAAGATTGTCGTGCAGTCCCTCACCCGACCGGGCGACATCGTGCTGATCGACCGCAACTGTCACAAGTCGCACCACTACGGCCTGGTGCTCGCCGGTGCCTACCCGCTGTATCTGGACGCCTATCCGCTGCCCCCGTTCGCCATCTATGGGGCGGTATCGCTGCACACGATCAAGCAGGTGCTGCTCGACCTGGAGGCGGCCGGACAGCTGCACAAGGTGCGCATGCTGCTGTTGACCAACTGCACCTTCGACGGCGTCGTCTACAACCCGCGGCTGGTCATGGAGGAGGTGCTGGCGATCAAGCCGGATATCTGTTTCCTCTGGGACGAGGCTTGGTACGCGTTTGCCACCGCGGTCCCATGGGCCCGGCAGCGCACCGCGATGGTGTCCGCGGAGTACCTCGAATCAATGTTGGCCTCTGACGAATACGGCGCCGTATACGAGAAGTGGCGCGCCTCCATGCAAGGGATTCCGCGGTCGCAGTGGGCCGAGCACCGATTGCTGCCGGATCCGAAACGGGCACGGGTGCGCGTCTACGCCACGCACTCCACCCACAAGTCGCTCTCGGCGCTGCGGCAGGCATCGATGATCCACGTCCGTGACCAGGACTTCAACGCCCTGACCCGCGACGCGTTCGGCGAGGCGTTTTTGACTCACACCTCGACCTCGCCCAACCAGCAACTGCTGGCCTCGCTGGACCTGGCGCGCCGCCAGGTCGATATCGAGGGATTCCAATTGGTCCGGCAGGTCTACGACATGGCGCTGGTGTTTCGGCACCGTGTTCGTAAAGACCGCCTGATCAGCAAGTGGTTCCGCATTCTCGACGAAGCCGATCTGGTTCCCGAGGAGTTCCGGGCCTCATCGGTCAGCTCCTACCGCCAAGTCAGACAGGGAGCTCTGGCCGAGTGGAACGAGGCATGGCGATCGGATCAGTTCGTGCTGGACGCCACCCGGGTCACCCTGTTCATCGGGAGCACCGGGATGAACGGATACGACTTCCGCGAGAAGATCTTGATGGAGCGATTCGGGATCCAGATCAACAAGACGTCGATCAACAGCGTGCTGCTGATCTTCACCATCGGAGTGACCTGGTCGAGCGTTCACTACCTGCTCGACGTGTTGCGCCGGATCGCCACGGACTTCGATCGGAGCCAGCGGGCGGCCAGCGCGGCCGACTGGGCGCTGCATGAGCGTCGCGTTGAGGAGATCACCCAGGACTTGCCGCATCTGCCCGACTTCAGCGAGTTCGACATTGCGTTCCGCCCCGATGATGCGAGCAGTTTCGGCGACATGCGGTCGGCCTTCTACGCCGGCTATGACGAATCCGACCGCGAGTACGTCCAGATCGGCATGGCCGGGCGCCGCCTGGCCGAGGGCAGAACATTGGTCTCCACCACATTCGTCGTGCCTTACCCTCCGGGCTTCCCGGTGCTGGTCCCGGGCCAGGTGGTGTCCAAAGATCTCGTCTACTTCCTGGCTCAGCTCGACGTCAAAGAAATCCATGGCTACAACCACGAACTCGGGTTGTCGGTGTTCACCGACGTCGCGCTGAAACGGATGGAGGCGGCTCGCAATGTGATCGCCTCGGCGGGCGCGGAGCTGCCGGCCTTCGAGCTTCCGCCGGCTTCTTCGGTTGTCAACGGTGACGGTGTGCTTCAGGCCGTCGCCGACGACGCCTGACGCAGCTAGGGCAGCCGCGGATACCGGGGCAGCTCGATGGACTCGGCGATGGTGAACCACTTTCTTTCGGCGAAGAAGCGAAACGGCCAGCGCTGCATGTACTTCATGGCCGCAGCGTTTGACCGGATCTCGGACTCCGACATCGGCAGAAAGCGATCGATGCTGTTCGGCAGGTCCTGACAGTTGGCTACATACGGCCGCAGCACGGTCTCGTAGCGGGCCAACGCGGCCGCCAGCGCGGCCTCTTCGATGCCGTCGCCGTGGGCCGGGCCCAACTCGCCGGCCAGCACGTATGCACCCACCAGCGCCAGGCTGGTGCCCTTGCCGCTCAGCGGCGATGCGCAGTAGCCGGCGTCGCCGACCAGCGTGACCCGTCCGCGTGACCACGCGTCCAGATGAATCTGGACGATCGCGTCCAGGTAGAAGTCATCGGCCTCGCGCGCCGCGGCGATCAGCGCGTCGGATTGCCAGCCGGCACCGGCGAAGCGGGCGGCGAGCAGATCGCGTTGGGCGTCCAGGTCGCCACGGTCGTAGCGGATCGGAGCGGAGCGAAATGCCAGTCCGGCCTTGGCTGTCGCGGGATCGTGCGACGGGCGCATCGACGCGTTGAGCCCTCCGGGGGCCTGGTACATCAGGTACCAGCCGTTGAGGCCGACCGTGTCGGGTGCGCTGAACCAGGCGTTGTAGCCGCCCAGCGGCCGGGCGAACTGCTCTTCGGGGCCAAAGGCCAGCCGCCGGACACCCGAGTGCGGACCGTCGGCGCCGACCACCAGATCCGCCCGCACCGTCGTCCCGTCGGACAGCCTCGCCTGGACCGCGTCGCCCGACGGTGCCAGATCGGTGATGCGGGTACCGAATCGGTAGTCGGTGCCGGCGGCGGTGGCCCGGTAGAGCACCGCGGCCAGGTCACCGCGCAGAATCTCGAGCTCGCTGACCGGTCCGTTGCCGTGGAAGGCCTCAACCGGCATCTCGGCGCGGCGCCGGCCGTCCGCCCGTATCCAGGCGATGCCGCGCTGGCGCAGGCTGCGCTGGCGCATCTGCTCCAGCAGTCCCATCCGTTCGATGACCAGCCGTCCGGCCCCCCGCAAGTCGACGGTCTGACCGCCCGGGCGGATGTCGTCGGCGAGTTCGGTCACCACCACCTGGTATCCGCTGTGGGTGAGCCAGAATGCCAGCGCCGGGCCGGCGATCCCCGCGCCGCTGATCAGGACGATCGGCTTCGCCATGGGGCTCAGCCTAGGGCAGCGGCTCCAGTGGGTGCGAAGCTGTGCTCAGGGGGCAAACCGTGGCATCGGGGCGCGGTTGAGCCGCAGGATCCTGGTGTACAGCAGACTGTCGTTGGGTTCGGGACCCATGGTCGGATAGACGGCGTGACGGCAGAGTCGGGCCTCCAGGACGAACCCGGCGCGCTGCAGCAGCCGCGCCGACCGGGCGTTGTCGACGTGGCATGTTGCCCAGACGCGGCATCCGGCGGCGTCGGCCGGCAGCCCGGCCAGCAACAGGCTCAGCGCCTCGGACATGAAACCCATGTCCCACCATTGCCGGCCCAGACAGTAGCCAACCTCGATCGAGCGGGGCGCGTCGCTTCGGCAGCTGATCAGGCCGACGATCTCGCCGCTGCCGTGTAGCGAGATCGCCCAATTGCGTTCGTAGTGGCTCCGGCTGAGCTGGTTGATCAGCACTCGGCGGGTTTCCGCCACGTTGCGGTGTGCTCTCCACAGCAGGAAGCGGGTGACTTCGGGATCTTTGGCGATCTTCTTGTATATCGGGCCGGCGTCGTCGAGTTTGGGTGGCCGCAGCAGCAGACGCCGGCTGTCCAGGTATCGAGGGGGGAAGTGGGCCATCTCGACCTCGCGCCGCTACAGTCCGAGCGCGCGGTAGGTGCGCCGGACGAACCGGGGTTGTGCCGTGCGCAGCTTGGCCAGCCCCGGGTTGCCCGCGACCGCAGCCGCCGCGTTCACGGACAGGTCGGGACAATGCTGAATCAGATACAGCAGGATCAGGTCGGCGCCAGGATCGGCCTGCCACCAGGTCCCGTAGGCACCGGGCCAGCTGAAGGTGCCAAGCCCGCCCGGGCCGAACAGTGGAGTGGACTGAGCCGGGTCGGTCACCACCGACAGGTTCAGCCCGAACCCGCGGCCCACCCAGAAGGGCGCCCCGAGAAAGTTGTGTCGCTTGTGCTCGTCGCTGAGCCGGTCGGTGCGCATCAGCCGCACCGACTCCGGTGAGAGCACCCGAACGCCGTCGATCGTCCCGTCGCCGAGCAGTAGCCGGACAAATCTCAGGTAGTCGTCGGCGGTTGACCACAATCCGCCGCCGGCGTTGCAGAACGACGGAGGCCGCACGTGCGGTGGGCCCATGACGTCGTGCCGTAGCTGGTCCAGCTCGTCGAGGCGGTACATGGTTGCGGCGCGGCGCTGGGCCTGTGTCGACACGAAGAAGCCGGTGTCGGTCATGCCGGCCGGGCCCAGTATTCGCTCGTCGAGCACCTGGTAGAAAGGCTTGTTGTCGATGCGGGACATGATGACGCCGAGCAGATCGATGGCGTGGCTGTAGGTGACCCGCTCGCCGGGCTGGTGCACCAGTGGCAGCGCGGCGAGTTCGGCCAGCCAGGCGTCGGAACCATGACCAAATGGCAATCGCATGTACGCCCGCGAAATGTCCCCGGACACCGAAAAACTGTAGGCCAGCCCGCTGGTGTGAGTCAGCAGGTCCTCGATGAGGATCGGCCGTCGGGTGGGGTGCGTGCGGTCCAACGGGCCGTGCGGGTCGTCAAGCACCCGGATGTCGCGCAACTCGGGCGCACAGCGTGTGATCGGGTCACGCAGGGCCATTTTGCCCTCGTCGACCATGCTCATGGCCGCGGCAACGGTGACGGGTTTGGTCATGGACGCGATGCGAAACAGCGTGTCGCGCTGCATCGGCAGGCCCGCCTCGACGTCTCGGTAGCCGATTTCGTTGACCTGCAGTACTTCTCCGTGCTGCCAAACCACGGTCACTGCGCCGGAGAGCAATCCGGCATCGCAGACCTCGCGGATATCAGCCTGGTTGGCGTCGAGATTCACCGGATTGAGGTTAGCCGCTGGCGGTCGGCGGGTCAGGCGGCGGCCGTCCGATGGTTTGCGGGCGCCGGCGAACCAAGCCGCGCGTGGACCGCGCCAACGAGGTCGGGCAACGCCCACGGCTTCGCGGTGGTGCCGGATTGATTGCTAGTTCTGCGAAAGGCTTTCTCGGTCAGTGGTCGCGTGTTACTGTCGCGCTCTCCGGCAAATGTGATCTGGGGAACATGCTGTGAGGGCAATGGCGCGCGAATGACTGCAGTGTTGTTGCTGTTGAACCAGGGTGCGGGGTGCAGTCACCAAGACCCGCCACCATAGACGGGGCCGAACTGGCTGGCGCTGTCCATGTGCTACGACGAGGGTAGCGACCCGCTGCTCATTACCACCGGTCGGATAACTCAGCAAAGGTTGGCCATGAATGGCTTGATCTCCCAAGCGCACACCTCCCACCGACTTCTCTCCCGTCCCTGCCGTCGATTCTCGACCCCGACGTCCGTCGCAATCCTGTTTGCGACGGCACTTGTCGCAACGGTCATGACCGGGTGCGGGCACAAATCCACAACGGCAACCTCGCAAACCCCAGGGGCGTCGGGAACCTCTGCCACCACGGCGACATCCGGGGCCACGGGTGCCCCATCACCACAAGCCCAGCAGATCTTGCAAGACAGTTCCAAGGCGACCAAGGGCCTGCATTCGGTTCACGTCGCGGTGAACGTCACCGATCTACCGAAGCTGCCGTTCGAAAGTGTGAATGCCGACGTGACCAATCAGCCGCAGGGCAACGGCCAGGCGGTAGGCAATGCCAAGGTCCGGATGCAGCCGGATGCTCCGGCCGTCGCGACCGACTTCCTGGTCACGAACAAGACCATGTACACCAAGAACGGCGAGACCTACACGTCGGTCGGTCCGGCCCAGAGGATCTACGACCCGGGCATCATCCTGGACAAGGACCGTGGCCTGGGTGCGGTGATCGCACAGGTGCAGAACCCGAAGATCGAAGGAAGCGAAACGGTCGACGGCATGGCAACCGTCAAGGTGTCGGGCACCATCGACGGCGCGGTGATCGATCCGATCGTGCCTCAGTTGGGTAAGGACGGGGGGACGATGCCGATCACCCTGTGGATCGTTGACACCAGTGCCCAGGCTCCGGCGAGCTCGACCGCCGAGTCGCCGGCACCGGAGCCGCCGGCGGCAAACCTGGTCCGGATGGTGGTCGACAAAGGCCAGGGCAACGTCGAGATAACCCTGTCCAACTGGGGTGTCCCGGTGACCATCCCCAACCCGACGGGGTAACACGGCAGCGGTGGACTTCGGATTGAGAACCGGCCCGGAAACGCAGCATGGGGGAAAGGGCTGCCGGTAGTTTCCGGGCCGGCTCTCGTCGGTGGTTCGCCGTGCGGGCGCAACAGATCTGGTGCCGCGTCGTTGCAGACACCCCAGTTCCGCGATCCGGAATTCCGTTGAGAATCCTCCAAGGTCGTCGCTCCAGTATTGGGGTCACTTCGCCGGAAATGGCGATTAGCAGCCGATCTCACCCGACCACACCTGGAGGAATACGAATGCCGAACGACCTCCCAGAAGTTCAGGAGCGCCCTGGGCTACGTCCTGCTCCTCCGCCCGGAGGGCCGCCGATGGCCGACGTATGGGTCTACAACGGAAGGGCCTACGACCTCAGCGATTGGATTTCCAAACACCCCGGCGGCGCCTTCTTCATCGGGCGGACCAAGAACCGCGACATCACCGCCATCATCGCCGCCTACCGTCGCGACCCGGCCAAGATCGAGCGGATGCTGCAACGATATGCGTTGGGGCGCGACGCGACTCCCAGAGATATCCATCCCAAGCACAACGCGCCGGCGTTCTTGTTCAAAGACGATTTCAACAGTTGGCGCGATACCCCCAAGTACCGCTTTGACGACCGGAACGACCAGATGCACCGCGTCAAAGCCCGGCTGAACGAGCCCGCGCTGGCCGCCCGGATCAAGCGCATGGATCGACTTTTCAACATCGTTGTGGCGCTCCTGGCGGTTGCCTATTTCGCCGTGCAGGGTCTGCGATAGCTCGACACCCGATGGATGCCGTTGCCGGCCTTCGTGATCGCGATGGTGTTGTTGCGCAGCTCGCTTGCCGGCTTCGGTCACTACGCCTTGCACCGCGCCCAACGGGGCGTCAACAGGGTGCTCGGGAATAGCTTCGATATGAACTATGTGGCACTGGCTTTGGTGACCGCTGACGGACATACCCTGCTGCACCACCCGTACACGCAAAGCGATGTGGACATCAAGAAGAACGTGTTCACCATGATGATGGGACTGCCCCGGTTGTATCGGATCCCGGTGCATACCATTCACAAGTTCGGCCACATGTTCACCGGCATGGCCATTCGGATTGCCGACGTATGGAAAATCACCCGCAAGGTGGGTGTACAAGAGTCCTACGGAAGCTGGCGTGCGGCGCTGCCGCACTTCCTCGGCTCGTCGGGGGTGCGGCTGCTGTTGGTCACCGAGCTGGTGGTGTTCACCCTGGCGGGCGATTTTTGGGCCTGGGCCCTGCAATTCATCGTGACGCTGTGGGTCAGCACCTTCTTGGTGGTCGCCAGCCACGAGTTCGAGGACGACTCGGCGGAGGGTGTCGAGCAGGGCGAGGACTGGGGTGTGGACCAAGTCGTGCACGCCAACGACCTCACGGTGATCGGGAATCGCTACGTTGACTGCTTTTTGTCCGCGGGGTTGAGTTCGCACCGCGTTCATCACGTGCTGCCGTTCCAGCGCAGCGGATTTGCCAACATTGTCACCGAGGACGTGTTGCGGGAAGAGGCTGCAAGGTTCGGTGTCGAGTGGCTTGCGCCGAAGAGCTTCGTCGCGGACCGACTGCCCAAGCTCTGCCGTTCATATCTGTTGGCACCGTCCCGGCAGGCCAGGGAGCAAGGTTGGGGCCTGATCCGTGAGCATTGCTCACCCGCAGCCTGGAAAGCCAGCGCCAGCTACGTGGTCGCCGGCTTCGTCGGAATCGGGTCGGTATGAGCACCGCAGCCGAGGGCGGCGCAATCCGCCGGGCCGGCCACGAGCCGCGTTACGACCTCGCCCAATTGCCGCCGGCACCGCCAACCACGGTGGCCGTTATCGAAGGCATGGCCACCGGCGCCCCACAACGGGTGGTTACTCAGGCCGACGCCGCCGCTCGTGTTTCCGAGCTGTTCGTTGATCCGCAACAGCGGGAACGAATTTCGCGGATATATGACAAGACCCGGATTGATACCCGCAGGATGGCAGTGGATCCGCTCAACGACGAGTTCGATGAGTTCCGGCGCGAGCCGGCAACGATCCGGGACCGGATGAACCTGTTCTATCAGCACGCCGTACCGCTGGCGGTCGACGTGGCCGCCCGTGCCCTCGACGGCCTCCCATACGCCCCCGGCGAGATCGGCCAGCTGGTGTTCGTCACCAGCACCGGTTTCATTGCACCGGGCGTGGATGTGGAGATCGTCAAGCAGCTCGGTCTGCCCCGGTCGATATCGCGGGTGGTGGTCAACTTCATGGGTTGTGCTGCCGCAATGAACGCCATTCGCACCGCGACGAACTACGTCCGAGCCCACCCGAGCATGAATGCATTGGTGGTGTGCATCGAATTGTCCTCGGTGAATGCGGTTTTCGCCGATGACATCAACGACGTCGTAATCCACAGTTTGTTCGGAGATGGCTGCGGCGCATTGGTCATTGGAGCCAGCCAGGTCCAGCAGCCGCTACCCGCTGGCAACGTGGTGATCCGCAGCAGCTTCAGCCAGCTGCTCGACGACGCCGAGGACGGGATCGTGCTTGGGGTCAATCACGACGGCATCACGTGTGAGCTGTCGGAGAATCTGCCCAGCTACATCTACCGTTCGGTCGACCCGGTGGTCGCAGAGATGTTGCGGGACAACGGGTTGAGCAAGGCCGATATCGACCTGTGGGCGATACATCCGGGTGGGCCGAAGATCATCGAGCAGTCCGCGCGCTCGTTGGGGATTCCCGTCGGGCGAGCCGTGCAGAGCTGGGATGTACTAGCTCAGTTCGGCAACATGTTGAGCGTATCGCTGATCTTCGTGCTGGAAATGATGGTTGCGCAGGCCGAGTCGGACAAACCCATCTCAACGGGTGTGGCGTTCGCCTTCGCTCCGGGCGTCACGGTCGAAGGCATGTTGTTCGACATCATCCGCCACTGATGGCCGCTGCCCAGCCGAGAACCCAACCAGCCGAGACCATGCTGAGCAGGAGAAGTGTCGTGCCAATCGGCATCCGATGAAATGGGCAACAATCGCCCGCCTCCGGCGCCGTCATCCGGTCAGTTCCGGACCGATGACCGGGTTGCCTACCGCTCCTGGATGAGCGACAACCTGCGCTGGGATAGCTTGACGTTGCGGGACGGCGACATCGTGATCTCGGCACCGCCGAAGTGCGGCACCACCTGGACGCAACGCCTGATTTCCCTGCTCATCTTCGATGGGCCGCAGCTGCCGGCGCCGATGCACTTGGTGTCGCCGTGGCTGGACCTGACCGCCCGGCCGGTGCAGGAGGTCGCCGCCGCACTCGATGCCCAGCCCCATCGCCGGTTCATCAAGACCCACACGCCGCTGGACGGCTTGGTGCTCGAGGATCGGGTCACCTATATCGGGGTGGGGCGCGATCCCCGCGATGCCGCGGTCTCGATGCTGATGGACCAGCACCGGATGCGGGCGCTGCACGAGGTGTTGGGGCCGCCAGGTGAGCGATTCGCGCCCCCGGGTTTGGACTTCGACGGCGAGTTCAGCCCGCTCGACGTGCTGCGGCGCTGGCTGGAAGGGCCCAACGTACCCACCGAGGGGATCGCTTCGTTGGCCACCATCCTGCATCACTTCGCCACGTTCTGGGACCGGCGCAGGCAGCCCAACGTCGCGATGTTCCACTACGCGGACTACCGGGCGGACCTCGTCGGTGAACTGTTGCGCCTCGGCTCGGTCCTGGGTATCGAGCTGGGTCCCGATCGCGCCGCGGAGTTTGCCGAACACGCCACCCTCGACGCCATGCGCGCGCACGCCGATGCGCTTGCTCCCGCGGCCACCCCCGGCGTCCTACCCGGGCACCAGCCGCGTACCGAAGCCCCCTTCTTCCGGGCCGGTGGACGTGGCCAGTGGCACGACATTTTCACCGCCGCCGAGCATCGGCGCTACGGCGAACGCGCGGCCGAATTGGCCGGGAATCTGGGCGGCCCGGAGTTCCTCGACTGGGCTCACCGGGGTCGCGGGGACCGCCGCGGCCCCGTCGAGCGGGGGGAGTCCTGATGGCCACCCGAGTCGGGTATCACTCGTGGATCAGCGACAACCGGCGTTGGGACGCGCTGGAGCTGCGCGAGGGCGACATCGTGATTTCGGCGCCGTCGAAGTGCGGCGTCACGTTGACCCAGCGCCTGGTGTCGCTGCTGGTCTTCGATGGACCGCAGTTGCCGGGGCCGCTGGCCGAGGTTTCGCCATGGCTGGATAGGACGGTCCGGCCGGTGAACGAGGTCGTTGCCGCCCTCAACGCGCAGGGCCACCGCCGATTCATCAAGACCCACACGCCGCTGGACGGCCTGGTGCTCGATGACCGGGTCACCTACATCGGCGTGGGCCGCGACCCGCGCGATGCCGCGATGTCGGAGCTTTTCCAGTGGGACAACATGAACCACGCCAACCTCAACCGGAGGGGGTCCGCCGCCGGCTATGGACAGGGTGATCCCACGCCCATCCAGGCCTTCCGGGCCTGGATGGAAGGGCCGATCATGCCCCCGGAAAGCCCGGTTGCACCCCCACCTTCGGCGATCGCGCCGCCCCCCGGCCCCGGTTTCCCGCCTCCGCACGGTGGGCCGGGCCCGATGCCGCCCATGGCCAAACACATGGGCTCGCTGTCCAACATCCTGCATCACTTCAACACGGTCTGGTCGCGACGTCAGCTGCCCAACGTGTCGATGTTCCATTACACCGACTACCGCGCCGACCTCGTGGGTGAGCTGATCCGCCTGGCGGGGGTCCTGGGCTGCTCCCTTGGCCGCGATCGTGCCGAGGAGCTCGCGCAGCATGCCACGCTGAACTCGATGCGTGCGCGCGCCGCCGAACTCGCCCCCGAGTCCACCGAAGGCATTTGGCGCAGCAACGAGCGCTTTTTCCGGGCCGGTGGTAGCGGCGAATGGCAGGAGTTCTTCGACGAGCGCGTCTATCGCCGCTACTACGATCGCATCAACCAGCTGGCCGCGCCGGATCTGCTGGCCTGGGCGCATGAGGGTCGCCGGGGCTGTGAGCCCGCCGGGCCGGTGGGCTGAGCTGCGCTAATTTTGCCGCCGCGCGCGGACGTACCAGAAGGCCAGCTCGATGGGCTGCCCATCGGATCCACCGAGTTGGCGGTTCACCGTGACCGGATCCAGCGCCGCGATTTCCCAGCCCGCACCGCCTAGCACGTCGCGCAGCGTCTGCTCGGGCACCGCCGGGCGCGGCTGTTGTTCGTTGGGCGGGTTGGCATCGCAGAAGCAACTCATCAGCAGGGTGGCGCCAGGTCTGGTGGCGCGGTGCACCGCGGCCGCATAGCTGCGCTTGCCCTCGCCGTCGAGGCAGTGGAACATGCCGCTGTCGATCACGGTGTCGAAGGCGTCGGTGTAACCGTCGAGCTTGGTGGAGTCGGCCACCGCGAGCGTGACGTGCACGCCCGCGTCATCGGCTCGGCGCGCTGCGGTGATCAGCGCGGTCGGGGAAATGTCCAGGCCGGTCACCGGGTGTCCGTGCGCAGCCAGGTAGATCGCGTTGTCGCCCAGCCCACAACCGATGTCCAGCACGTCGCCGTGCACCCAGCCGCCGGCTTGCCAGGCGATGACATTTTCTTTGGGAGCCTTGGTATCCCACGGGGGCGTCGTCATCGGCGCAACGTCCGGGCGCGGGCTCTCGCCGCGGTACAGCGCATCAAAATCCATCTGTTGCAGCCCGGCGGGAAAACCGGTGGAATCCCCAGAAGCGGTGGAGTCCCTCACCTATGCCAGGGTATCCCCACGGCGGGCCCCGCATCGTGGCCGCGGGCGCGCAATGCTACACTGTCGGGCAGTCGACATCCTTTAACGACCCGTCCGGAGAGGCGGAGAAGGAGGTCAGGTTCTCGCATGGGTGCCGCCAATGATGCCGTGGACGGCAGGGAGTTGATGTCCGCGGCCGACGTCGGTCGAACTATTTCCCGCATTGCGCACCAGATCATCGAAAAGACCGCGCTGGATAGCCCGGACTCGCCGCGCGTCGTGTTGCTCGGGATCCCGACTCGCGGTGTGATCCTGGCGTCGCGGTTGGCGGCCAACATCGGCGAATACAGCGGCATCGAGGTCGACCATGGTGCGCTGGACATCACGCTGTATCGCGATGATCTGATGAGCAAACCGCCGCGGCCGCTGGAGGAGACCGAGATCCCGCCCGGCGGTGTCGATGACGCTCTGGTGATTCTGGTCGATGACGTGCTCTACTCCGGGCGCTCGGTGCGCTCGGCGCTGGACGCGCTGCGCGATGTCGGACGGCCGCGATCGGTCCAGCTGGCCGTGTTGGTCGACCGCGGGCACCGGGAACTGCCGGTGCGCGCGGACTACGTGGGCAAGAACGTGCCCACCGCACGCAGCGAAAGCGTGCATGTCCAATTCAGCGAACACGACGGCCACGATGGGGTGGTGATCTCTCGATGACACCCAGGCATCTGCTGGCGGCGGGCGACTTGAGCCGCGACGACGCCATTGCGATCCTTGACGACGCCGACCGCTTCGCGCAGGCCCTGGTTGGCCGTGAGGTCAAGAAGTTGCCGACGCTGCGCGGTCGCACCGTGGTGACGATGTTCTACGAGAACTCGACGCGAACCCGGGTTTCCTTCGAGGTGGCCGGTAAGTGGATGAGCGCGGACGTGATCAATGTCAGCGCGAGCGGGTCTTCGGTCAGCAAGGGCGAGTCGCTGCGCGACACCGCGCTGACCCTGCGTGCGGCCGGCGCCGACGCGCTGATCATCCGGCACCCCGCGTCCGGGGCGGCGCGGCTGCTCGCCGATTGGACCGCCGGCCAATCCGACGGCGGCCCTTCGGTGATCAACGCCGGCGACGGCACTCACGAGCACCCGACGCAGGCACTGCTGGACGCCCTGACCATCCGGCAGCGGCTCGGTGGCATCGAAGGCCGGCGCGTCGTCATCGTCGGCGACATCCTGCACAGCCGGGTGGCCCGCTCCAACGTCATGCTGCTGCACACACTGGGTGCCGAGGTGGTGCTGGTGGCGCCGCCCACCTTGCTGCCGGTGGGTGTCGCGGATTGGCCGGTCACCTTCTCCCATGACCTTGACGCCGAGCTTCCCGCCGCCGACGCGGTGCTGATGCTGCGGGTGCAGGCCGAGCGGATGAACGGCGGATTCTTCCCCTCGGTGCGCGAGTACTCGACCTTGTACGGTCTGTCCGACCGTCGTCAGGCGATGCTGGCCGGTCACGCGGTGGTGCTGCATCCCGGGCCGATGCTGCGTGGCATGGAAATCGCCTCATCGGTTGCCGACTCGTCACAGTCGGCTGTGTTGCAACAGGTTTCCAACGGAGTCCACATACGCATGGCGGTGCTGTTCCATGTCCTGGTTGGACTCGAGTCGGCTGGGGAAGAGGGTGCGGCGTGAGCGTGCTGCTGCGCGGAGTGCGGTTGTACGGCGAGGGCGAACGGGTCGACGTACTCGTCGACGACAACCAGATTGCTGACATCGGGACCGGACTGGCCATCCCCGATACGGCGGATGTCATCGATGCCACCGATCACGTGCTGCTGCCGGGGCTGGTTGACCTGCACACCCACCTGCGCGAGCCGGGCCGCGAATATGCCGAGGACATCGAGACCGGTTCGGCGGCAGCAGCGCTGGGTGGCTACACGGCGGTGTTCGCGATGGCCAACACCCATCCGGTGGCCGACAGTCCGGTGGTCACCGACCATGTCTGGCACCGGGGACAGCAGGTCGGTTTGGTCGACGTACATCCCGTCGGCGCCGTCACGGTCGGGCTCGCCGGAACTGAACTCACCGAGATGGGCATGATGAATGCCGGTGTCGCCGCGGTGCGGATGTTCTCCGACGACGGGATCTGCGTGCACGACCCGCTGATCATGCGCCGCGCTCTCGAATACGCCACCGGCCTGGGTGTGCTGATCGCCCAGCACGCCGAGGAACCCAGGCTGACCGTCGGTGCGGTCGCCCACGAAGGCCCGAATGCCGCGCAGTTGGGCCTGGCGGGTTGGCCCAGGACGGCCGAGGAATCGATTGTGGCCCGCGACGCGCTGCTGGCCCGAGACGCGGGCGCGCGGGTGCACATCTGCCACGCCTCCACCGTGGGAACCGTCGAAATATTGAAATGGGCTAAATTGCAAGGTATTTCGATCACAGCGGAGGTTACTCCGCATCACCTGCTGCTCGATGACCGCAGACTGTCCGGCTACGACGGGGTAAATCGGGTCAATCCACCGCTGCGCGAGGCGTCTGATGCGATGGCGCTGCGACAGGCGCTGGCCGACGGGATCATCGATTGTGTGGCCACCGATCACGCGCCGCACGCCGAGCACGAGAAATGCGTCGAGTTCTCCGCGGCGCGGCCGGGCATGCTCGGGCTGCAGACCGCGCTGTCGGTGGTGGTGCAGACGATGGTGCAGCCGGGTCTGCTGAGCTGGCGCGATGTCGCGCGGGTGATGAGTGAGAACCCGGCGCGAATCGTGGGGCTGCCCGATCATGGCCGGCCGCTCGAGGTAGGGGAGCCGGCCAACCTGACCGTGGTTGATCCCGACGCCACCTGGACTGTCACCGGGGCCGACCTGGCCAGCCGCTCGGCCAACACCCCGTACGAGTCGATGACCTTGCCCGCCCGGGTCACGGCGACGCTGTTGCGTGGAAAGATCACCGCCAGGGACGGAAAGAGCCCGGCATGAACTCAGGCACGCTGATCGGCTCCCTGATCTTTGCGGCCGTGCTGGCGGTGTTGATCGCGATGGTGATCGCGCTGATGATCAGGGGCTTGCGGCGTCGCGCGCGACTGCAACGCGAGCTGATCGGTGCGTTACCCGACCTGCCCGCCGCGGTGGGTCCCGCGTCGGTCACCACTTGCGGCATGTACGTCGGTTGCACCCTGGCGCCGGCGTCCAACCACCGGGTTGTGGTCGGCGACCTCGGGTACCGCAGCCGGGCGGAACTGACCCGTCATCCCGACGGAATTCTGGTGAAACGTGCTCGGGCGCAGCCGATTTGGATCCCACAGGATTCGATCACAGCGGTACGCACCGAGCGCGGAATCGCCGGCAAGATCGCGGCCCGCGACGGGATACTGGCAATCCGGTGGCGACTGCCATCAGGTACTGAGATCGACACCGGGTTCCGGGCAGACAATCGTGACGAATACGACGGCTGGCTAGCAGGCTGGCTTCAGCCCCGAACGGAGGGAATCGTGTGAGCAAAGCCTTGCTCGTACTTGAAGATGGCCGAGTCTTCACCGGAATGTCATTCGGTCCGGTTGGCCAAACACTGGGGGAAGCCGTTTTCAGCACCGGCATGTCCGGCTATCAGGAGACGCTGACCGATCCCAGTTACCACCGCCAGATCGTGGTGGCCACCGCCCCGCAGATCGGCAACACCGGCTGGAACGACGAGGACGGCGAGAGCCGCGGCGACAAGATCTGGGTCGCGGGCTACGCGGTACGTGACCCGTCGCCGCGCGCCTCCAACTGGCGCTCATCGACCACACTGGAAGACGAGCTCATCCGCCAGCGCATCGTGGGGATCGCCGGCATCGACACCCGCGCAGTGGTGCGTCATCTACGCAGCCGCGGCTCGATGAAGGCCGGTGTGTTCTCCGGTGCGGCCCTGACCGCCGGCACGCAAGTAGCCGAGCTGGTCGAGAGGGTGGCTGCCCAACCCCCGATGCTGGGCGCCGATCTCGCCGGAGAGGTCAGCACGCCCGAGGCGTACATCGTCGAACCAGAAGGGCCGCAGCGTTTTACCGTGGTGGCCCTGGACCTCGGTATCAAGACCAACACGCCGCGCAACTTCGCCCGGCGCGGCGTTCGCAGCCATGTGCTGCCCTCGTCGGTGACCTTCGATCAGATCGCCGATATCAAGCCAGACGGCGTGTTCTTGTCCAACGGACCCGGCGATCCGGCGACCGCAGACCATGTCGTGTCGCTGACCCGTGAGGTGCTCGGTGCCGGAATCCCGCTGTTCGGTATCTGCTTCGGTAATCAGATCCTGGGCCGAGCGCTGGGATTGTCGACCTACAAGATGGTGTTCGGGCACCGGGGCATCAACATTCCGGTCATCGACCACGCCACCGGGAGAGTCGCGGTAACCGCGCAGAACCACGGTTTCGCGCTGGAAGGGGAGGCCGGGCAGTCTTTCGAGACGCCGTTCGGCCGGGCCGCTGTCAGCCACACCTGCGCCAATGACGGTGTGGTCGAGGGGGTCAGACTGGTTGACGGCCGCGCATTCTCGGTGCAGTACCACCCCGAGGCCGCGGCAGGCCCACACGATGCCGAGTACCTGTTCGATCAGTTTGTTGACCTGATGGCGGGGGACCGCTGATGCTCATCGCCGCGAGCGGGTGCCCCCAGCCGACACGCTGGGTTCGGCGCAAGACCGCGCACCTTCGCGTCCAAACCCTAGGGGGCTGCTAGTGCCGCGCCGCACCGATTTACACCACATTCTGGTCATCGGCTCGGGGCCGATCGTCATCGGCCAGGCTTGCGAGTTCGACTACTCCGGAACCCAGGCGTGCCGGGTACTGCGCGCCGAGGGCCTACAGGTCAGTCTGGTCAACTCCAATCCGGCGACGATCATGACCGACCCCGAGTATGCCGACTTCACCTACGTCGAGCCGATTACCCCAGAGTTCGTCGAGCGGGTCATCGCTCAGCAAGCCGAGCGCGGCAACAAGATTGACGCCGTGCTGGCCACCCTGGGTGGGCAGACCGCCCTGAACACCGCCGTCGCTCTATACGAGAACGGGGCGCTGGAACGCTACGGCGTGGAGCTGATCGGTGCCGATTTCGAAGCGATTCAGCGCGGCGAGGACCGGCAGCGGTTCAAGGACATCGTTGCCAAGGTCGGGGGTGAATCCGCCCGCAGCCGAGTGTGTTTCACCATGGATGAGGTTCGTGAGACCGTTGCCGAGCTGGGTCTTCCAGTGGTGGTGCGGCCCAGCTTCACCATGGGCGGGTTGGGCTCGGGTATGGCTTACTCCGCCGACGAGGTGGATCGGATGGCCGGCGCCGGGCTGGCCGCCTCGCCCAGCGCCAATGTGCTCATCGAGGAATCGATCTACGGCTGGAAAGAGTTCGAACTCGAGCTGATGCGCGATGGCCACGACAACGTGGTGGTGGTGTGCTCGATCGAGAACCTCGACCCGATGGGCGTGCACACCGGCGACTCGGTCACCGTTGCGCCGGCTATGACGCTGACCGATCGGGAATACCAGCGGCTGCGCGACTTGGGGATTGCGATCCTGCGCGAGGTCGGGGTGGACACCGGCGGCTGCAACATTCAGTTCGCGGTCAACCCCCGAGACGGCCGGCTGATCGTCATCGAGATGAACCCGCGAGTATCGCGGTCAAGTGCGTTGGCGTCCAAGGCAACCGGGTTTCCGATCGCCAAGATCGCCGCGAAACTGGCCATCGGATACACGCTCGACGAGATCGTCAACGACATCACCAAGGAAACGCCGGCCTGCTTCGAACCCACCCTGGACTACGTCGTGGTTAAGGCGCCGCGGTTCGCCTTCGAGAAGTTTCCGGGCGCCGATGCCACGCTGACCACCACCATGAAATCGGTGGGCGAGGCGATGTCGGTGGGCCGCAACTTCGTCGAGGCGCTCGGCAAGGTGATGCGTTCGCTGGAAACCAGCCGGGCCGGGTTCTGGACCGCCGCCGATCCCGAAGGCGGCCTCGACGACGTCCTGACCAGGCTGCAAACCCCGACCGAAGGCCGGCTCTACGACCTGGAACTGGCGCTGCGGCTGGGGGCCTCGGTCGATCGGGTGGCCGAGGCCAGCGGCGTGGACCCGTGGTTTGTCGCGCAGATCGACGAGCTGGTCGGTTTGCGTGCCGAATTGGTCGACGCGCCGGTGCTCGACGCGGATCTGCTGCGCCACGCCAAACACAGTGGGCTATCCGATCGGCAGATCGCCTCGCTGCGGCCAGAACTGGCCGGGGAAGATGGTGTGCGCTCACTGCGCGAGCGGCTGGGCATCCACCCGGTGTACAAGACGGTGGACACCTGTGCCGCCGAGTTCGAGGCCAAGACTCCGTACCACTACAGCAGCTATGAGCTGGATCCGGCGGCCGAGACCGAAGTGGCTCCACAGATCGACAAACCGAAGGTTCTGATCCTCGGGTCCGGACCTAACCGCATCGGCCAGGGGATCGAGTTCGACTACAGCTGCGTGCATGCGGCAACCACGCTGAGCCAGGCCGGTTTTGAGACGGTGATGGTCAACTGCAATCCGGAGACGGTGTCCACCGACTATGACACCGCGGATCGGCTCTACTTCGAGCCGCTGACGTTCGAGGACGTGCTCGAGGTATTTCATGCCGAGGAGCAGTCGGCCGCCGGCGGGGCCGGCGTGGTGGGAGTCATCGTGCAACTCGGCGGCCAGACGCCGCTCGGGCTGGCAGAACGGCTGGCCAACGCCGGGGTGCCGATCGTCGGCACCCCGCCCGCCGCCATCGACCTGGCCGAAGACCGCGGCGCGTTCGGCGATGTGCTGACCGCGGCGGGACTGCCCGCGCCACGCTATGGCACCGCGACCACCTTCGCGCAAGCCCGCCGTATCGCCGAAGACATCGGCTATCCGGTGCTGGTGCGGCCGTCGTACGTGCTGGGTGGGCGGGGGATGGAGATCGTCTACGACGAGGAGACGCTGCGCGGCTACATCACCCGCGCGACCGAACTCTCGCCGGCACATCCGGTGCTGGTCGACCGCTTTCTCGAAGACGCTGTCGAGATCGATGTCGACGTGTTGTGCGACGGTACCGAGGTCTACATCGGCGGGGTCATGGAGCACATCGAGGAGGCCGGAATCCACTCCGGTGATTCAGCGTGTGCCCTGCCGCCGGTGACCTTGGGCCGCAGCGACATCGAAAAGGTTCGCAAGGCCACGGAAGCCATCGCGCATGGCATCGGCGTGGTGGGTCTGCTCAATGTGCAGTATGCGCTCAAAGACGACATCTTGTATGTCTTGGAAGCCAATCCGCGCGCCAGCCGCACCGTGCCCTTCGTGTCCAAAGCCACCGCCGTCCCGCTGGCCAAGGCATGTGCCCGGGTCATGTTGGGCGCCAGTATTTCCCAGTTGCGCGCCGAAGGGATGCTGGCGCGTACCGGGGACGGCGCCAACGCCGACCCGCGTGCCCCGATAGCCGTCAAAGAGGCTGTGCTGCCTTTCCACCGCTTCCGGCGCGCGGACGGCGCGGCCATCGATTCGCTGCTTGGCCCGGAGATGAAGTCGACGGGCGAGGTGATGGGGATCGACCGGGACTTCGGCAGCGCCTTTGCCAAGAGCCAGACCGCCGCGTACGGTTCGTTGCCCACGGCGGGGACAGTGTTCGTTTCGGTCGCCAACCGGGACAAGCGCTCACTCGTGTTCCCCGTCAAGCGGCTCGCCGACCTGGGCTTTCGGGTGCTCGCTACCGAGGGCACGGCAGAGATGCTGCGACGCAATGGGATTACCTGCGACGAGGTTCGCAAGCATTTCGAGGCGCCACAACCCGGACGCCCGGCGATATCCGCCGTCGACGCGATCCGGGCCGGCGAGGTCGACATGGTGATCAATACCCCATACGGGAACTCCGGCCCGCGTGTCGACGGTTACGAAATCCGCTCGGTTGCCGTGTCCGCCAACATCCCGTGCGTCACCACCGTGCAGGGCGCGTCGGCCGCGGTGCAGGGCATCGAAGCCGGGATCCGCGGCGATATCGGGGTCAGGTCGCTGCAGGAGCTGCACCGCGCCATCGAACAACAGAGCGCGGCCGACGGCGGGGCCCGGTGACCGGATTCGGCGCACGCTTGGCAGAGGCCAAGGCACACCGCGGGCCGCTGTGTTTGGGGATCGATCCCCACCCCGAGTTACTTCGGGCCTGGGATCTGCCGGCCACCGCCGACGGATTGGCCGCGTTCTGTGATATCTGCGTGGCGGCCTTCGCGGGATTTGCGGTGGTCAAGCCGCAGGTGGCGTTTTTCGAAGCGTACGGCGCCGCGGGATTTGCGGTGCTGGAAGGCACGATGGCCGCGCTACGGGCCAATGGTGTGCTGGTCCTGGCGGACGCCAAGCGTGGCGACATCGGGTCGACGATGGCGGCCTACGCGGCGGCCTGGGCGGGCGACTCGCCGCTGGCGGCCGATGCCGTGACTGTCTCGCCCTTTCTGGGGTTCGGCTCGCTGCGGCCCCTGCTCGAGGTTGCGACGGCCAATGATCGGGGTGTGTTCGTACTCGCGGCCACCTCCAATCCGGAGGGCGCCACCATTCAACGCGCCGACGCGGATGGCCGCACGGTGGCCCAACTGATCGTCGATCAAGTCGGACTCTTCAATAGTGAAGTTGGCGAAGCGACGGGGCCGGAGCCCGGATCGGTTGGTGTGGTCGTCGGCGCAACGGTGCTGAATCCGCCGGACGTGAGCGGGCTGGGCGGACCCGTATTGGTTCCCGGCGTCGGGGTGCAGGGCGGTCGGCCGGAGGCGCTGGGCGGCCTCGGCGGCGCGGCGCCACAACAGCTGTTGCCCGCGGTGTCGCGCGAGGTCCTGCGCGCCGGCCCCAGCATTTCTGAAGTCCGGGCGGCGGCCGAGCGGATGCTGGACTCCGTCGCGTACCTTTCAGCGGTCTAGGTCTTCGGGTCAAGCACGCTCGGCGCCCGTTGCTGTTGGAGTTTCTGTAGCCGCTGACGCCCGGGGACGATCTGCGTCTGGGCGCCGCCCGAATCCCAGCCCGCTTGCCACCTCACACGTCGGCGCTCGGCAACCGTGCGCGGCAGCCGGGCTCCATGCTTGCCGGAATCCACTCTGAAAAGGCTTGCAATAAAAGGAAAATCGTCAGACTTCCGTGGTCACCGGGGCTTCGTCGCGGCCCGCCAAACTGCCCGAGTCGGCGTCGGCACGTTCGCATTGGTGCCGGCGCGATCAACTGCGTGTGGCCGTTTGAGCGCCCGCGCCGCGCTGTTGCTCGGGAAACCCCGACGTTGCTGGCCGCATTCGGCTGGACATCCGTACCAGATTTGCTGGGCAGTCGAAATGGACCGATGTTCGTCCGTCGGTGAATGCGGCGCGACGCCCGCGTCGTGAGTCGGCCTGGTGGGGTCCCGGGTCCGCCCCGTTCCGGCAACGCGGACGGGCCCAACGCACGGTTCGAGCATGCGCTGGTCTGCTGATTCGCTCCATTTGCCCCGAACCGCCCGACACGCGCGACACGCCACCGAAATGCGTGATCCATGGCACGTTGGTCGCGGGGGGTTGCTCGGGGTGGCCCGGGGCGGCCCAAACCGGCCGGCGGGCGGTGCGATCGTCGTGCGGCGCCGCCCGCAGATTCCAGTCAAATCGCAAATAACCGCAGCTAGACGTCAATATCTGGGGGTGTGGCCGGACGATCCCGCTGGGCGCTCGACCCCGTGGTTTGTGGCCGCTCGGGCGTGGCGGCGGAGCGCTGATTCGTGTCGCGGCCGGGGCCCACGCTGGGGATTTGTCACCCAAACCAGGGGGTCGGGTTAGATTTCGTCAGGAACCGTGAGTACGGTCGTCTCCGCTGGCTGTAGTACCAGCCAAGACAAACAAATGATCGATTGATATCGATGAGAGACGGAGGAATCGTGGCCCTTCCCCAGTTGACCGACGAGCAGCGCGCGGCCGCGTTGGAGAAGGCTGCTGCCGCACGTCGAGCGCGAGCAGAGCTCAAGGACCGGCTGAAGCGCGGCGGCACCAACCTCACCCAGGTGCTCAAGGACGCCGAGACCGACGAAGTCTTGGGCAAGATGAAGGTGTCTGCGCTGCTCGAGGCTTTGCCGAAGGTGGGCAAGGTCAAGGCGCAGGAAATCATGACCGAGCTCGAAATCGCCCCGACCCGGCGGCTGCGTGGTCTTGGTGACCGTCAGCGCAAGGCCCTGCTGGAAAAGTTCGGCTCCGCCTAGCCCGCTGCCGACGATGCAGGCCGCTGGGCCTGAGGTGGGGTATCACCCGCTAGCAGGGGTGGTTCGGGCAATCAGCGCCCAAGGATTCAGGCTGCAGTGCCTGGTAGGGGTGCCGACTCAGGAGCGCCGATGAGCGCCGGCGGAGGACCGGGCACAGGACATGTGGTAGTGCTGTCCGGTCCTTCCGCTGTCGGCAAGTCGACGGTGGTCCGCTGCTTGCGTGAGCGGATCCCAAACCTGAACTTCAGCGTCTCGGCCACCACCCGGGCGCCGCGGCCGGGGGAGGTGGACGGCGTGGACTACCACTTCGTCACCCCGGAGAGCTTCCAGCAGATGATCGACCAGGGCGAGTTGCTGGAGTGGGCCGAGATTCACGGGGGACTGCACCGATCGGGCACCCCGGCTCAACCGGTGCGGGAGGCCACGGCCTCCGGAGTTCCGGTGCTGATCGAGGTCGATCTGGCCGGGGCCAGGGCTGTCAAGAAGGCGATGCCCGAGGCCATCAGCGTGTTTTTGGCGCCGCCCAGTTGGGAGGACCTCAAGGCCAGGCTGGTCGGTCGGGGCACTGAGACGCCGGACGTTATTAGTCGCCGGTTACAGACCGCGCAGACCGAACTGGCAGCCCAACCCGACTTCGACAAGGTCGTGGTAAACGGTCGATTGGAATCCGCATGCGCTGAATTGGTATCCTTGCTGGTGAGAACTGTGCCCGGCTCTGGGTGAGTCATCAGCCAGGCAAAGAGCCAGAATTCAGAATTGAGATCTTTACCGTCTTCCCAACGATTTACGCCGCCAGGAGAAAGTCTTAAGTGAGTATTCCGCAGTCCGATGCGCCGTTGGCCGCCGTTTCCGCCGTGGATCAATTCGATCCTTCCTCTGGCGGGGTCGGTGCCTACGACACCCCGCTGGGCATCACCAATCCGCCCATTGACGAGTTGCTGGATCGCGTCTCGAGCAAATACGCCCTGGTGATTTATGCGGCGAAGCGGGCTCGGCAGATCAACGACTACTACAACCAGCTCGGCGAGGGCATCCTGGAATACGTCGGGCCGTTGGTGGAGCCGGGCCTGCAGGAAAAGCCGCTATCGATCGCGATGCGTGAGATCCACGCCGATCTGCTCGAGCACACTGAGGGCGAGTAACAGGGCAGGCCCCGGATGGACCGTAAGCGGATCGTCGTCGGCGTCTCTGGGGGTATCGCCGCGTACAAGGCGTGCACGGTCGTCCGTCAACTGACTGAGGCCGGTCATCACGTCCGGGTCATCCCCACCGAATCTGCGCTCCGTTTTATCGGGGCGGCCACCTTCGAGGCGCTCTCCGGCCAGCCCGTGCACACCGGGGTGTTCGACGACGTGCCGGCGGTGCCTCATGTTCAAATCGGTCAGCAGGCTGACCTGGTCGTGGTCGCCCCGGCGACGGCTGATCTGCTGGCCCGGGCGGTAGCCGGGCGCGGAGACGACCTGCTGACAGCAACTCTGCTCACGGCCCGGTGTCCGGTGATGTTCGCTCCAGCGATGCACACCGAGATGTGGCTGCATCCGGCCACCGTCGACAATGTGGCCACGCTGCGCCGACGCGGCGCGGTGGTGCTCGAACCCGCATCCGGGCGGCTGACCGGCAGTGACACCGGCGCCGGACGCTTGCCCGAGGCCGAGGAGATCACCACCCTGGCCCAGCTGCTGCTGGAACGCCATGATGCGTTGCCCTACGACCTGGCCGGCCGCAAGGTGTTGGTGACCGCCGGTGGCACCCGGGAGCCGATCGATCCGGTGCGCTTCGTGGGCAACCGCAGCTCCGGTAAGCAGGGTTACGCCGTCGCGCGCGTCGCTGCCCAGCGGGGCGCCGAGGTGACGTTGATCGCGGGGCACACCACCAGGTTGATCGACCCGGCCGGTGTCGAGGTGGTGCACGTCAGCACCGCGCAGCAACTCGATGACGCCGTCTCCAAGCACGCACCCACCGCGGACGTGCTGGTGATGGCCGCCGCCGTTGCCGACTTTCGGCCGGCGCAAGTTTCTACCGCCAAGATCAAAAAGACTGCCGACAGTCCACCGGTGATCGAACTCCTGCGCAACGACGATGTGTTGGCCGGTGCGGTGCGTGCGCGCGAGGATGGGCAGCTGCCCAAGATGCGTGCCATCGTTGGTTTTGCCGCCGAGACCGGTGACGCCAACGGGGATGTGCTGTTTCACGCCCGACAGAAGCTGCGGCGAAAAAGCTGCGACTTGCTGGTCGTCAACGCCGTGGGCGGTGACAGGGCCTTTGAGGTGGACAACAACGACGGCTGGCTATTGGCCGCCGATGGAACCGAGGCGGCGCTGCAGCACGGGTCGAAGACGCTGATGGCAAGCCGTATCGTTGACGCAATAGTTACGTTCCTGGATAGCTGTCGCGGGTAGTCGATCCACGGGCTCGGTGCTGTACAGCGGCTGGACAGGTCCTGAACGATGCCTTGCTCGAGTGGACGAGCGCAAATTGATGCCTGAGGATATAATTCGGCTAACTAATTATCGGAAGGATGCAGATAGTGAGTGAAAAGGGTCGCCTTTTTACCAGTGAGTCGGTGACGGAAGGACATCCCGACAAGATCTGTGACGCGGTCAGCGACTCGGTCCTCGACGCGCTTCTGGCGGCAGACCCCCGCTCGCGTGTTGCAGTTGAGACCCTGGTGACCACCGGGCAGGTGCACGTGGTGGGTGAGGTCACGACGACCGCCAAGGAGGCGTTCGCTGACATCACCAATATCGTTCGCGAACGCATCCTCGACATCGGCTACGACTCGTCGGACAAGGGCTTCGACGGGGCATCCTGCGGAGTGAACATCGGTATCGGAGCCCAGTCGCCCGACATCGCACAAGGTGTTGATACCGCCCATGAGGCCCGCGTCGAGGGCGCTGCGGATCCGTTGGACGCGCAAGGCGCCGGCGACCAGGGCCTGATGTTCGGTTACGCGATCAACGACACCCCGGAGCTGATGCCGCTGCCGATCGCGCTGGCTCACCGGTTGTCGCGGCGACTGACCGAGGTCCGCAAGAACGGTGTGCTGCCCTACTTGCGCCCGGATGGCAAGACTCAGGTCACCATCGCCTACGAGGACCGGGTGCCGGTGCGGCTGGACACGGTGGTCATTTCGACCCAGCATGCGGACGACATCGACCTGGTGAAGACGCTGGATCCCGACATCCGCGAGCAGGTGCTCAAGACCGTGCTCGACGACCTGGCCCACGACACCCTGGATGCCTCGGCGGTGCGGGTGCTGGTCAACCCGACCGGAAAGTTCGTCCTTGGCGGACCGATGGGCGATGCGGGCCTCACCGGCCGCAAGATCATCGTCGACACCTACGGCGGGTGGGCCCGGCACGGTGGTGGCGCATTCTCCGGCAAGGATCCGTCCAAGGTGGACCGCTCGGCGGCGTACGCGATGCGCTGGGTGGCCAAAAACGTGGTCGCAGCAGGGCTGGCCGAGCGGGTCGAGGTACAGGTGGCCTACGCCATCGGCAAAGCCGCCCCGGTCGGCCTGTTCGTGGAGACATTCGGCGCCGAGGCTGTCGACCCGGTCAAGATCGAGAAGGCCATCGGTGAGGTGTTCGACCTGCGGCCTGGCGCGATCATTCGCGACCTGAACCTGCTGCGGCCCATCTATGCGCCGACCGCCGCTTACGGGCACTTCGGTCGCACCGATGTCGACCTGCCGTGGGAGCGGCTCGACAAGGTCGACGACCTGAAGCGCGCCATCTAGGTTTCCGGCACGAGCAGACGCGGAATCGCGCGCGGGATCCCCGCGCAATGCGATTCCGCGTCTGCTCGCGCGTGTGGTGGCTCAGTTTTGCGCGCTGGGCGGCAGCGGATGGTCGGAGTCCAACGCCGGCAGGCCATCGATGCTGTGCTGGTTGCGATCGATGACACCAGAGAAGGTTTCCTCGGTCGCTTTGCGGAAGTGGGCGTCCAGCACCGGTCGTTCATCGACGAGGTCGTAATAGGGAACCGCGAATCCGCACGCATCCGCGATGCGATCAACGTCGATCACGACGGCGGAGCGCGTGCCCGGATGAAGAGTCTTGAAATGTTCTCTCAGGGTTTGGAATTCGCCGTCATCGGGGCGCACCACTCGTCCGGTCCCATAGAGCCGCAGGATCCGCGAGTTGCGAGTGAACGAGCAGAACATGATCGTGATCCGGCCGTTGTCGCGCAGGTGCGCAATGGTTTCGGCGCCCCTGCCGAATAGGTCGATGTAGGCGACCGTGTGGTCGTCCAGCACCGCGAAAGTGTCGCGATAACCCTTGGGGGAGAGGTTGACTCGGCCTCCATCGGACGGCGCGGTGGCGACGAAGAACATGGCCTGGTTGCCGATGAACTCGCGGATCGACTCATCGATGTGCGAGAACTCTTTGGCCACCGAAATCTCCTTTTGCTCATTCGAAGCCGCACGTTCGAGCCTAACGCTGGCCAGCGAGGTCGGCGACGTGAGTTTTGTCTCGGGGGAGCTCTCAGCGTCCGAAGCGGTAGTCGTCGAGATCGAAATGCCGGCCTCGTCAATAGGCTTCCACGGTAGTGGTGGGACGCAGCGGCACGTCGCCGTTCTTGTCGAAGTAGTAGCTGTTGGCCCGGCGGCAGTTGTCCTGCCAGAACACTTGGCGGTACCGGCGCCGCATCATCTCGGCGAAGTAGCGGGCGTTGGCTTCCTCGGTCACCTCGACCCGGGTGGCGCCGTCGCGTCGGGCCCGCTTCAGGCGGCGCAGGATGTGGTGGGTCTGCGTCTCGATGAGCGCGAAATACTACGAACCCACGTAGCCATACGGGCCGAACACGGCAAAGAAATTGGGGTATCCGGGAACGCTGACGCCTTGGTAGGCCTGCGCGCGATGCTCTTCCCAGAACTGGCTCAGTGATCGACCTGCGCGTCCGATGACCGGATAGGTCAGCACATCGTCGGTGTCGAGCACCTTGAAGCCGGTGGCCAGGATCAGCACGTCTATCTCGTGGTCGGTGCCGTCATCGGTGGCCACCGCTGTGGGGGTGATCTTCTCGATCGGCTCGGTGACCAGCTGCACGTTGTCGCGGTTGAAGGTGGACAGGTAGCCGTTGTGGAATCCGGGCCGCTTGCAGCCGACCGCATAGCGTGGGGTGAGTTGGTCGCGCACCACCGGATCGTTGACCCGCTGTCGCAAATAGCGCCGTCCCAGCACCGCGCTCCAGCGTGCCAACGGAAACACCGTGAAGTAGTGCGCCGAGATTGGGAAGGTCGCCTCCACATAGGCCTGGCTGAGTAGCCGCTGCAGCGCTTTTCCGCCCGGGATGCGCATTGCCCAGCGCAGCGCTGCCGGCAACGGAAAGTCGAATTTCGGAAAACACCAGATCGGAGTTCGCTGAAACACCGTGAGGTGTTTCACGATTGGTGCGATTTCCGGGATGACCTTGACCGCCGACGCGCCGGTGCCGATGATCCCGACGCGCTTGCCGGTCAGCTCCTGGCTGTGATCCCAGCGCGCGGTGTGCATGGTGACACCGGCGAAGGAGTCAACGCCGGCAATGTCAGGAAGCTTCGGTACGGTCAAAACGCCGCTGGCATTGATGATGAATCGGGCGGTGAGTTCGCCGCCGGGATCCGTCTGCAGACGCCACAGGCTGCGCTCGTCATCGAATTCGGCGCCAAGGACCTTGGTGTTGAACCTGATTCGGGGCCTGATGCCGTACTTGTCGGCGCAGTGCTCGGCGTAGGCCCTGAGCTCGCGGCCGGGTGCGTAGCTGCGCGACCAGTCCGGGCTCTGCTCGAACGAGAACTGGTAGGAGAACGATGGAATATCCACGGCTATGCCGGGATAGGTATTCCAGAACCAGGTTCCGCCGACGCCGTCGCCGGCTTCGATCACGAGATAGTCGCCGAATCCCGCCTTGTCGAGGCTGATCGCGGCACCGATGCCGGAGAATCCGGCACCGACGATCACGATCTGGTAGTCCGGTTCGATGCTCACTAGCGTTCCCCTCCGATGCCGAGAACTCCGTGCTCGGGCCGCAGGATCAGCGCCGCCTCGATGGCCATGGCACCACTGTATGGCTGACGGCGGTGGCCCGTAAGGGCCGGACTCCCGGGTCTTTCGAGTCCCTGCTAGTTCTTGTTAGTAATGCAGCACTTTGCGCAGCGCCGCCAAGCCGCGGCTGGTCGCTTCGGCGGCTGAGGGCACCACCACGGCGAAGCTGACGTAGCCATGCACCAGGTTGGGCTCGTTGCACCACTCGGCCGCTATCCCCGCGGCAGTGAGCAGCTCGGCATAACGGGCCCCGTCGTCACGCAGCGGGTCGTGTTCGGCGGTGCCGATGAAGGCTGGAGGTAGCCCGGTCAGGTCGCCGTTGCCCGGCGCGAGCGTGGCAGGCAGCGCCGTGTGGTCGCTGACGTCAAGGCCGGGCACATACCACGACAGGAACGCGTCGATGACCTCGAGATCCAGGATGGGCGCGGTGGCGTTTTCGCTGAAGGACGGCAGAGCCAGGTCGCCGACGCACGACGGGTACCACAGCAACTGGAAGACCAGGTTCGGAGCGCCATTACCGGCATGGTCACGGGCCAGCTGCGCCATGATCGCCGAGATGTTGCCGCCGGCGGAGTCGCCGGCTACGGCGATCCGGTTCGGGTCCCCGCCCAACTCGTGAGCGTGCGCACCGACCCAACGCAACGCCGCCCAGCTGTCTTCGATCCCGGCCGGGTAGGGATGTTCCGGAGCGAGCCGGTAGTCGACGGAGACCACGATGGCCTCCGCGCCCACCGCATGTGCCCGCGCGACGTGGTCGTGGGTATCCAAGCTGCCTAGCGCCCAGCCGCCGCCGTGGTAGTACACGACGACCGGAAGGACCCGGTCGGGCTCCACGGTGGGCCAATAGATTCGGACGGGGATGTCGGTAAGCTCGCCATAGCCGATCTTGCGGTCCTCGGTCCGCAGATCGGGGAGCAGTTCCGGTGGTGCTTTGAGCGCGGCGAGCCGCTCGCGGGCCAATTCGACGCCGTCTGCGGCGCAAAAGGTCATCGGAACTGCGTCGAGCAGCATCTTCAGGATGGGATCGATGCCGGGGCGGGTGCTGATCTGCTCCGTCATGGTCCTACACGGTACGCACTTGTGGCCTATCCGTGCAGCGCAACGCGCAATGCCGCCAGCCCGCGCTCCATGGCAGCGGTGGCCGCGGGCACCACGCCGGCATAGCCGATGTAGCCGTGTACCAGGGATCCGGCGTTGTGAACTTCAACCGAGACGCCGGCAGCGGCCAGCAATTCGCCGTACCGGATGCCGTCGTCACGTAGCGGTTCGTGGCCGGCCACCGCGATGTAGGCAGCCGGTAGATTCGCCAGGTTCTCGGCGCGGCCCGGAGCCATGCCCGCGGGTGGGTTAGACAGGTCGGTATCGCCTGCATACCAGCGGGAAAAGTCCGCGATGGCCTTGACGTCGAGAACCTCGCCGGTGGCGTTTTCGGTGAACGACGGCAATGTCTGATCCCACATCGTGGACGGATACCACAGCAGTTGAAAGGCGATCGGCGGTATGGGGCCATCGGCATTGTCACGGGCCTGTTGTGCGATCACCGCAGCGATGGTTCCACCTGCTGAATCACCGGCCACGGCTACCCGGTTGAGGTCAGCGCCGATAGTGGATCCGTGGTCGGCGACCCATCGCGTTGCGGCCCAAGCATCTTGGATGGCCGCGGGGTAGGGGTGCTCTGGGGCCAAGCGGTAATCGACTGAAACGACCAGCGCGTCGGCCCCGACGGCATGCTGACGACAGGTTCCGTCGTGAGTGTCCAGGTCGCCCATGACAAAGCCGCCGCCGTGAAAGAACAGCACCACCGGTAGTGGATCGGTGGCATCGGGACTGATTGGTGGCCAATAGATCCGAATGGGGATGGATCCACCCGGTCCGTCGATGGCCCGGTCCTCGACGCGAAGCTCGGGGTGCACGGGCCGGCGTGGCAAGTCCCGCAGCCGCTGACGCACCGCATCGATTCCATCCTCGGTGGATAGCCGAAACGGAACCGCATCCAGTACCTTCTGCATGATGGGGTCGATAGCGGGTTTCTCGTCTGCGGTTTTGTCCAAACTGGGCATGGACGTACCGTACGCACCTCGGTTGGTGACCGGCGGCTGGGTGCTCGCCGGATGGGCCGGCCTCGGCTACGGCGTGTACCTGACCATCATCGCGATGCGCCGCCCGCAGGGTATGGAACTGACCGGGCATTGGATCCTGCAGCCGCCGTTCAAGGCATCGATGGCGGTGCTGCTCGCGCTAGCGGCGGCCGCCCACCCGATCGCGCGCGAGCGACGGTGGCTGATAGCGGCGTTGCTGTTTTCCGCCGCCGGTGACTGGTTGTTGGCAATCCCGTGGTGGACCCAGTCATTTGTGCTGGGGCTTGGTTCGTTCTTGTTGGCCCACTTGTGCTTTCTCGGAGCAATGCTGCCGATGGCCTGGGGGGCGGTTCCATCGCGTCCACGGATCGCTGCGGCGGCGTTGATGTGCGTGGTCTCAGTGGGGCTGTTGATTTGGTTTTGGCCGCACCTCGGTCAGGAAAAGCTGACGATTCCGGTGACGGTCTACATCCTGGTGCTGACCGCCATGGTGTGCACGGCATTCGTCACCCGGCTTCCGACGATATGGACAGCGGTGGGGGCGTTGAGTTTCGCGGTATCGGACTCGATGATCGCGATCAGCCGGTTCATCCTCGGTAACGAGGCCCTGGCGGTGCCGATCTGGTGGGCATATGCCGCCGCGGAGATCTTGATTACCGCCGGGTTCTTCTTCGGCCGGGATATTTCGGATAACGGGCCGGCTGCTGTCGACGGCTGATGCGCCGCGTCCGCTGTTGCGAAAAAGCAAGAAAAAGATTGTCTAGCAAATCATCTCGAGGCTGCGAGCGCGTACCGATCGAGGTAGAGCCGATCGCGAGGGTACTACCGATGCTTTCGGTGCCCCACCTCGATCGTGAATTCGACTACTTGGTGTCCGCCGAGCAGTCCGACGATGCCCAGCCCGGGGTGCGGGTCCGGGTGCGGTTCCACGGCCGATTGGTCGACGGGTTTGTGCTCGAGCGCCGCAACGACACCGACCACCAGGGCAAGCTGGGCTGGCTGGATCGGGTGGTATCGGCAGAACAGGTGCTCACGCCGGAGATCCGCCGACTGGTCGACGCCGTGGCCGCTCGCTATGCAGGCACCCGGCCGGACGTCTTGCGGCTGGCGGTGCCGGCCAGGCATGCGCGGGTGGAGCGCGAAGTCGCAACGCGGCCGGACCTGCCGGAGGTGGCTCCGGTCGATGGGGCCGGCTGGGCGGGGTACGGCAGGGGCGGCCAGTTCTTGGACGCCCTCGGCGAGGCGCGGGCGGCGCGTGCCGTCTGGCAGGCGCTACCCGGCGAGCCGTGGGCCGGTCGATTCGCCGAGGCCGCCGCGCAGACGGTGCGCGCCGGCCGGGCGGTGCTGGCGATCGTTCCCGACCAGCGGGACCTCGACGAGCTGTGGCGAGCGGCGACAACCCGCATCGATGAGCGCAGCGTGGCGGCATTGTCGGCCGGATTGGGTCCGGCCGCCCGCTACCGACGCTGGCTGGCCGCGCTGCGGGGTGGTGCACGACTGGTGATCGGTACCCGCAGCGCCGTGTTCGCGCCGCTGAGCGACCTGGGGTTGGTCATGGTCTGGGCGGACGGCGACGACACCCTGGCCGAGCCGCGGGCGCCCTACCCGCACGCCCGGGAGGTGGCGATGCTGCGGGCACATCAAGCCCGGTGCGCGGCGTTGATCGGCGGCTACGCCCGAACCGCCGAGGCCCACGCCCTGGTGCGAAGCGGGTGGGCGCATGACATCGTCGCGGCCCGGCAGGTGGTTCGGGCGCGCACCCCGCGCGTCATTGCCCTCGATGACAGCGGCTACGCCGACGAACGCGACCCGGCCGCACGGACCGCGCGTCTGCCATCGATCGCCCTGCACGCCGCCCGCTCGTCGTTGCAGGCGGGGGTGCCCGTACTGGTCCAGGTGCCACGGCGCGGGTACGTGCCCTCCCTGGCCTGTGGGCGCTGCCGGGCAATCGCGCGGTGCCGACATTGCACGGGGCCGCTGTCCCTGCCGGAACGCGGCGCGCCCGGCGCGGTCTGTCGATGGTGCGGACATGGGGAACCGCTGCTGCGCTGCACGCGCTGTGGGTCGGACACCGTGCGGGCCGTCGTCGTTGGAGCCCGGCGCACCGCCGAAGAGCTGGGACGCGTCTTCCCCGGTACGTCGGTGATCACCTCGGCGGGCGATGCGATCGTGCCCGACGTCGATGCTCGCCCGGCGCTGGTGGTGGCCACCCCGGGCGCTGAGCCCCGGGCCGCCGGGGGATACGGGGCCGCCCTGTTGCTGGATACCTGGGCGTTGTTGGGCCGTCAGGATCTGCGCGCGGCCGAGGAAGCGCTCTGCCGTTGGATGACTGCCGCCGCCCTGGTGCGCTCGCGTGCCGACGGAGGCGTGGTGGCGGTGGTCGCCGAATCGGCTATCCCGACGGTGCAATCGCTGATCCGCTGGGACCCGGTGGGGCACGCCGAAGCCGAACTGGAGGCCCGTAGCGAAGTCGGGCTGCCGCCGAGCGTGCACATCGCCGCCATCGATGGCACCGCTGAGGCGGTCATGGCCTTGCTGGATCAAGCCCGGTTGCCCGAAGACGCAGACATGCTCGGCCCGGTCGACCTGCCGTCGGGGGTACGCCGCCCGGCAGGCACCCACGACGGCGTGCCCGTGACCAGGATGCTGGTGCGGGTACGCCGGGAACAGGGTCTGGAGCTAGCCGGGTGTCTGCGCCGCGGAGTCGGCGTGCTCAGCGCACGCCAGACTCATGAACCGGTCCGGGTACAGATCGACCCGCTGCACATCGGCTAACCCGAATTGATCCGTCGTCAGCGCTTGCGCGCGGTGAAAATCAGGTACTCCCACTCCATCACGCCGTTGGTGAGGTATTCGCGGCTGAGTTCGATGAATTCGGCGTCGAGCTGGGCAACTCGTTGGGGGTCGTCGCTGATGTTGCGGTAGGCGTTGATCGTCGGTCCGTAGTAATCCTTGAAGTAATCGACGCATTCTTCGGGTTGCCCGAACCACTCTACCCGCAACGAGCCCCGCTGCGTCCGGACATCGCACACGTGGTCGCTGAACAGGTCGCCGATGTAGTCTTAGCGCCCCCACCACACCTCATGGGGGGGCTCCCATCGGCAGCATCGGCCGGTACGGCCGGAGGGTGGAGAGCAACTTGCCGTAGAACCCCTCCGGCGTCCAACTCAGCACACTGATCTTGCCGCCCCTGCGACACACCCGGGCCAGCTCGTCGGCCGTGCGCTGATGACGCGGAGCGAACATCGCCCCGATCGTCGAAAGCACCGCGTCGAACTCGTTGAACCCGAAGGGCAGGGTCTCGGCATTGGCTTCCCGCCAGCTGAGGTGTACTCCCGCTGCCGCGGCGCGTCGCTGAGCGCTGCGCAGCAGTTCCGGCGTGAGGTCACAGGCGACGACATGAGCACCCGCAACCGCCGCGGCGGTCGACGCATTCCCCGAACCCGCGGCAACGTCGAGGACGCGATCGCTGGGGCGAATGCCGCTGGTGGAGACCAGGATTGGCCCCAGCGGGGCCAGTACTTCATCGGCCAGTACCGCATAGTCGCCCAACGCCCACATGGCCCGATGCGTGGTTGCCGGGGCCCGCCGATCGCTGATTGGTGTGTCAAGAGCCATTGCCCCTCCTGACCGAATTCGGGAAATTTGCTGCGACACCATCGTCGGCGTAAGGCAGGCGCAGGGAAACCAATTCCGATCGTTGCCCGGCGGCGATTGTATACGTGATCAATAATCGCTGTCTACGAATGTAGGGCGCTGCTAGACTCTTCCCTTGCTGCAGCCTGTTTTGTGCGACAACGAACTTGAAAAGCCCAGCGAAATCTGGGGAAGGGGGCCATTAATGTCCACCGAGAACGCGACGGCAGCTGAAGAGTCACTGGACATGATTACCGATGCGCTGCTAACGGCGTCTCGGCTGTTGGTAGGCATCTCGGCGCATTCGATCGCGCAGGTCGATGAGAACATCACCATTCCGCAATTTAGGACCTTGGTCATTCTGTCCAATCGGGGACCGGTCAATCTGGCCACGCTGGCGAACCTGCTTGGGGTGCAGCCGTCGGCGACCGGCCGGATGGTCGACCGTCTCGTCAGCGCCGGGATGATCGACCGACAGCCGCACCCGACCTCGCGTCGTGAACTACTCGCGGTGTTGACCAAGCGTGGTCGTGATCTCGTCCGCCGGGTCACCGCGCACCGGCGCGACGAAATCGCTCGTATCGTCGAGCAAATGCCGCCGGCCGAACGCCAGGGGTTGGTTCGCGCGCTGACCGCGTTCACCGCGGCCGGCGGTGAGCCGGACGCAAATGTCGAGATAGATCTATAGGCTCAGCCTTTTGGCGCCCATTTGGGCTTTGGGTCTCTGGGGTCCTCTCGAAGACGTCGGGATTCAGCCGTTCCGGGCCGCCCGCCGAATTGGCGGGCGGCCCGGAACGGCTGCGGAGCGGCTTACTTCTTGGTGCCGGTCAGAACCAGGTACTCCCATTCCATGACGCCGTCGGTCAGGTATTGGTCGGCGAGTTCAACCAGCTGGGCGTCCAGTTCGGCCGCCAGCACCGCGTTGTCGCCGATGTTCGCGTAGGCCTCGATCGTCGGGCCGTAGTGATTCTTGAAGTAGTCGTGCACGGCCTGCGCCGTTTGGAAGCGCGTGACCTCCAACTGTCCGCGCTGCGTTTGGATGTCGGAGACGTGGTTCCCAAACAGGCCGCGGGCGTAGGCTTCCCGTCCCCACAGCGCAGACGGGGGCAGGGCCGCCGACAGGCTCGGGCGGTAGGGCCGGATGGTGGCCAGCATGCGGCCGAAGAAACCTTCTGGCGTCCAGCTGATCACGCCGATGGTTCCGCCGGTCTTGCAGACGCGGGCCAGTTCGTTGGCTGAGCACTGGTGATCCGGGGCGAACATCACGCCGATCGCCGAGATCACGGTGTCGAACTCGCTGTCGCCGAACGGCAGTGCCTGTGCGTTGGCCTCCTGGTAGTCAAGGGTCAATCCCTGGGCTGCGGCGCGGGCCTTGGACCGTTGCAGCAGTTCGGGTGTCAGGTCCGTCGATACCACCGTGGCGCCCGACTTGGCCGCCGGAAGCGAGATGTTGCCGGAGCCGGCCGCAACGTCGAGCACGCGCACGCCGGGCCCAATGCCGGCGGCAGCGACCAGGATCGGGCCGAGCGGAGCCATCACCTCTTCGGCCATCAATGCGTAGTCGCCCAGTGCCCACATCGCCCGGTGTGTAGCCGCGAGCGATACGTCCTCGCGGATGGGTGTGTCGATAGTCATTCAGAGCTCCTCAAAAGGAAAGGGAAAGGGCTGCGTTACTTCGACATCGTCGTCGCAGGCGCGGCGGGAAAACTCGACTGCATGCTCGCAGAACGTTTCCGCCAAACACAGTATGCAATAGCAAGTTTATAAACGGCTGAGAATCTGGCCATTGAAGATTGTGGTCCACGCCACTTCACAGGCACTTCCTAGACTGTCCCGGTGCGTCTCGTTTTTGCCGGTACCCCCGAAACTGCGCTGCCAGCGCTCCATCAGCTCATCGATTCGCCGCGACACGACGTGATCGCGGTGTTGACCAGGCCCGATGCCGCTTCGGGTCGGCGAGGTAAGCCAGAGCCGTCGCCCGTGGCGCGTGCGGCGCTGGAACGGGGCATCCCGGTGCTGCGGCCGTCACGGCCGAACTCGGCGGAGTTTGTCGCTGAACTATCCGAATTGGCGCCACAGTGCTGTGCGGTGGTCGCCTACGGCGCGCTCCTGGGTGACGCGCTGCTCGGGGTGCCGCCACAGGGCTGGGTCAACCTGCACTTTTCGCTGCTGCCGGCATGGCGTGGTGCGGCGCCGGTGCAAGCCGCCATTGCCGCGGGTGACGCGGTCACTGGGGCCACGACCTTCCAGATCGAGCCCAGTCTGGACTCCGGACCGGTGTATGGGGTGGTCACCGAGACCATCCGGCCCACCGATACCGCTGGCGATCTGCTTGGGCGACTTGCGGTTTCGGGTGCCGAGCTGCTCTCGGCCACCCTGGACGGGATCGCCGAGGGGGCTTTGACAGCGCGCCCGCAACCTGCGGACGGCGTCACGCTGGCGCCGAAAATCTCCGTCGAGCAGGCCAGGGTGCGGTGGGAGTTGCCGGCGCCCATCATCGAGCGTCGGATCCGGGCCGTTACTCCCAATCCGGGCGCCTGGACGCTCATCGGTGACCTGCGGGTCAAGTTGGGGCCGGTGTATCGCGATGCCGCGGCCGAACCTCCCGGCCCCTTGCCCCCAGGTGCGATTCAGGTGGATCGCAAGCACGTGTGGGTCGGCACTGGCTCGGAACCTTTGCGATTGGGCCAGGTCCAGCCGCCGGGCAAGAAGCTGATGAACGCCGCCGACTGGGCACGCGGTGCCCGCCTGGACCCCAGCGTGCGTGCATCATGAGCCCCGGCCAGGACAAACGACAGCGAAACCGACCGGACCGAAAGCCGCGACGCTCGGAGGGCACGGGCGTGCCGAACCAGCGCAGGGGCCCGCGCCGGCGGCCGCTGGACCCGGCGCGCGGCGCCGCGTTCAACGCCTTGCGGGCGGTGAGTGAGCGCAACGCCTACGCCAACCTGGTGCTGCCCGCGCTGCTGAGGGAGCGCGGCATCACCGGCCGCGACGCCGCCTTCGCCACCGAGTTGACCTATGGCGCCTGCCGGGCCAGAGGACTGCTCGACGCCATCATCGGAGCGGCGGCCGGACGTTCGCCCGAGGCGATCGACCCCGTCCTGCTGGACTTGTTGCGGCTAGGTGCCTATCAGCTGTTGCGCACCCGGGTGGACGCCCACGCCGCGGTGTCCACCACGGTCGAACAAGCCGGCATCGAATTCGATTCGGCGCGGGCGGGTTTTGTCAACGCAGTGCTGCGCACGATCGCTGATCGCGATGAGCAATCGTGGGTCCAGGAGCTGGCGCCAGACCCGCGCCGCGACCCCGTCGGGCACGCGGCCTTCGTCCATGCTCACCCACGCTGGATCGCGCAGGCCTTCGCTGACGCGCTGGGCCCGTCGGCGGCGGAACTCGATGCGGTGCTGGCCAGCGATGAAGAGCGTCCACAAGTGCACCTGGCGGCTCGTCCGGGGGTGCTGACGGCCGCCGCATTGGCCGATGAGGTGCGCGGCACCGTGGGCAGGTACTCGCCGTACGCCGTGTACCTGCTCGGTGGTGACCCGGGGCTGCTGGCGCCCGTGCGCGACGTTCAGGCGCTGGTGCAGGACGAGGGCAGTCAGTTGGTGGCGCGGGCGTTGACCCTGGCCCCGGTTGAGGGCGACTCGGGCCGGTGGCTGGACCTGTGCGCGGGGCCGGGCGGCAAGACGGCGCTGCTGGCCGCGCTGGGCGTGGCAACGGGGGCCCGGGTGACCGCCGTGGAGCCGTCGTCGCATCGCGCCGACCTGGTGGCGGACAACACCGGCGGGCTGCCGGTGGATCTCGTCCGTGGTGACGGGCGCTACACCGACCTGGAACCGGTTTTCGACCGGGTACTCGTCGATGCGCCCTGCACCGGCCTGGGCGCCTTGCGCCGGCGGCCGGAAGCCCGCTGGCGCCGGCAACCGTCGGACGTGCCCACCCTGGTCAAGCTGCAGCGTGAGCTGCTGGCCGCGGCGATCAACCTGACTCGTCCGGGCGGGGTGGTGCTCTATGCCACCTGTTCGCCGCACCTGGCCGAAACCGTCGGGGTCGTCGCCGACGCGCTGCGCCGGCACCCGGTGGATGCGCTGGATACCCGAGTACTCTTCGAGCCCATCACCGAGGGCCTGGGGGAGGGGCCGTACGTGCAGCTGTGGCCGCACCGGCACGGCACCGAAGCCATGTTCGCCGCGGCGCTGCGCAGGCGGGCATGAGGCAGCGGGAGCGAATCGCCGACGTGCGCCGCGCGTCGCGCCGCGCGGCTCAGTAATGTGTCGCTCATGCCTAACAGCATCGGGGGTCCCATGATCGCGCCGTCGATCCTGTCAGCTGACTTTGCCCGGCTAGCCGACGAAGCCGCTGCGGTGCGCGGTGCCGATTGGTTGCACGTCGACGTGATGGATGGTCACTTCGTGCCCAATCTGACGCTCGGGCTGCCCGTGGTGGAGAGTCTGCTGGCGGCCAGCGACATTCCAATGGATTGCCATCTCATGATCGACAACCCGGATCGGTGGGCTCCGCCCTACGCCGAGGCCGGGGCTTACAACGTCACGTTTCACGCCGAGGCCACTGACAACCCGATCGCGGTGGCCCGCGACATTCGCGCGGCCGGTGCGAAAGCCGGGTTCAGTGTGAAACCGGGAACCCCGCTGGATCCCTACCTCGAGATCCTGCCGCACTTCGACACCCTGCTGGTGATGTCGGTGGAGCCCGGCTTCGGCGGACAGAGTTTCATTCCCGAGGTGCTCAGCAAGGTGCGGACGGTACGCAAGCTGGTCGATTCGGGTGAGTTGACGATCCTGATCGAGATCGACGGCGGCATCAACGCAGACACCATCGAGCAAGCGGCGGAGGCCGGCGTGGACTGCTTCGTCGCCGGGTCGGCGGTGTATGGAGCCCAGGATCCCGCTGCCGCGGTGGAGGCACTTCGGCGACAGGCCGGGGCCGTTTCCAGCCATCACGGCCGGTGAGCGCCAGATGACAGTCGAACAGGTCAAGAGCCTCGAAGAGGCGATGCGTCTGGCGATCGAGCAGTCGATGCTGTTCAAAGGCACGACGTACCCGAACCCGCCGGTCGGCGCTGTCATTGTCGACCAGGAAGGCCGGGTCGTCGGCATCGGCGGCACCCAGCCCTCCGGTGGTGATCATGCCGAGGTGGTGGCGCTGCGCAAGGCGGGTGGTTTGGCGGCCGGCGCCATAGCGGTGGTCACCATGGAGCCCTGTAACCACTTCGGCAAGACTCCGCCATGTGTGAACGCGTTGATCGAAGCCAGGGTCGGAACGGTGATATACGGCGTCGCCGACCCCAATGGGATCGCAGGTGGGGGCGCGGGGCGGCTGTCGGCCGCCGGCCTGCAGGTGCGATCCGGCGTGCTGGCCGATCATGTGGCGGCCGGACCGTTGCGGGAGTGGCTGCACAAGCAGCGCACCGGGTTGCCGCATGTGACCTGGAAGTACGCCACGAGTATCGATGGCCGTAGCGCTGCCGCCGACGGTTCCAGCCAGTGGATTTCCAGCGAGGCGGCCCGTGCGGATCTGCATCGGCGCCGCGCCATTTCCGATGCGATCGTGGTCGGTACCGGCACCGTGCTGGTTGACGATCCAACCCTGACCGCCCGGCTGTCGGATGGTTCCTTGGCGGCCGAGCAGCCGCTGCGCGTGGTGGTGGGCAAGCGTGACATTCCGCCTGAAGCCAAGGTGCTCAACGACGATGCGCGAACGATGATGATCAAGACCCACGAGCCGGTGGAGGTCCTGCGAGCCCTCTCCGACCGCACCGACGTGTTGCTAGAAGGGGGTCCGACCCTGGCCGGGGCCTTCTTACGGGCCGGAGCCATCAACCGCATCCTTGCCTACGTGGCGCCGATCCTGCTCGGCGGCCCGGTCACCGCCGTTGACGACGTGGGCGTGTCCAGCATCGCGCACGCATTGCGCTGGCAGTTCGACGGCGTCGAGCGGTGCGGCCCCGACCTGTTGCTCAGCCTGGTGTCGCGCTAGCGACTCACGGCCGGGACGCTACGGCCGGTTCCTCCGAGATCTCCGGTTCTTCCGCGTGCTCCTTGCGTCCGCTGACCAGCAGACCCAGCACCGCACCAAAGACGCACACAAACGCGGTGATCGTGAAGATTTCGCCGTACATCAAGGCGAATGCCTGTTGGTATTGGGCTCCGATCGCGGCCGCGCGCTCGAGCAAGGTCGCGTCGGGCGGTACGGCCGCCGACAATCCCGCCAGGATCTGGTTGAACCGGTACAGACCCCAGGCGCTCAGCGCGGCCACACCGATCAACATGCCGGTCATCCGCGCGACCACCACCGCCGCCGAGGCGATGCCATGTTGGGCGGCCGGTACAACTCGCAGCGTGGCCGACGACAGCGGCCCAATCACCAGGCCAAGCCCTAGGCCGGCCACCAGCAGGTCGGCGTGCATGGCGGGCACGGTGAACAAGCCGAAGATGCTGTGCCGATAATCCGGCAGATCGACGGGCCAATGCGAAATCAGCAAATAGCCGCCGGCGGCGATCAGTAGCCCGACAAACGTCACCGCCCGGTCGCCGACTCTGGTGGCAATCCACCCGCCGGTCACCGCGCCGATCGGAAGGGCGATCAGGAACCACAGCAGCATCCCCGCCGCCTGGGTCTGGTCCATGCTCAGCACGCCCTGGCCGAACAACTCCACGTTCACCAGAGTCACCATCAGCGCGGCACCCGCGGCCACCGATGAACCCAGGGCGGCCAAGAACGGCCGGAAATGCACCCCATTCGGGTCGATCAGCCGGGTTCGAGCGAACCGTTCCCAGGCGAAGAACGCCACCGCGGCCACGATCGCGCCGGTCAGCACCGGTAGTCCGTAGCTCGGCAACACCTCTTTGCCGTCCGGATTGGGGTTGTACAGCCCGATGACGGCGAGCCCCAACGCGATTGCCAGCAGCGCACCGCCAACCAGATCGATCTTCTCCGGCTCTGCGTTCTTGTCGTGCGCCCGCAGGCTGAATTGGATCATCAGCATGGCGATCGCGGTCAGGGGGACGTTGATCCAGAAGACGTCTCGCCAGTCATGGAACAACCAGACGATGAAAATCCCGTAGAGCGGCCCCAGCACGCTGCCGAGTTCCTGGGCGGCTCCGATACCGCCGAGGACGCCGGCGCGGTTTCGTTGTGCCCACAGATCTGCACCCAGCGCCAAGGTGATCGGCAGCAGCGCACCGCTGGCCACACCTTGAAGTGCCCGGCCGGCGAGCAGCATATGGAAATCGCCGAAATGCCCCGCCAGCGCGGTGACCACCGAGCCGGCGGCGAATCCGAGCAAGCTGACCTGCAGCATCAGCTTGCGGCCGAACCGGTCGGAAGCCCGTCCCAGCAGCGGCATCGCGGCGATGTAGCCGAGCAGATACCAGGTGACGATCCAGGTGATCCGCTGCAATTGGTTAACCGGGATGCCGACGCTGCCCATGATGTCGCGCATGATGGTGACCACGACGTAGGTGTCGAGGGCGCCCAGCAATACCGCCAGGCTTCCGGCGCTGATGGCGACGCGGCGCCCTGTCTGCGTGCTCATCAGCTCACCGGGGGCTTGCTGACGCTGACCTGCTCGCCCCACTTGGACAAGGTCATCTGGACGGAATTGCCCGACCCGCGGTCCAGTTTGGCTTGCACCAGCTGATGGTCACCGTTCTCCTGAATCCACACGGTGCCCGGCACGGGTTCTGTTGCATTGAACGGGGGCGCGATCTGGTTCACCGCCTCGGCAGTGACCTTTCCGGTGATCCGGATCGTGGTCTGTCCGTCGATGGTGTCGCGACCGTCGGCCTTGGCGTCCTGGAGATTGGCCAGCACATTGGCCAGGCCAACTTGCGGGTTCATGATCTGCGACGGGTCGTAGATGTCGGCAGCCGGGCCGAAATCACTCCACTTGTTCGGGGTGAGGGTGGCATACAGGGTTCCGTCCACCACCACGAAATCGGCGTCGATCGCAGATCCGCCGAGCGTGAGCTCGACGTTTCCCTTCGCGGCGGTCGGGTTGGTGGTCAGATCGCCGGAGAGCGTCTTCATCCACAGGCCGGGGATCTTGCCGTTCACGGTGAGGACCAAGTGCGCGCTCTTGAGGTTCCTGGTGAGCTCGGTTGCTTGCTTCACCAACGGTGTCGCATCGGGTAGTGGTCCGCCGCTGTCCTTCGTGCCCGACGAGCAGCCGGCAACCAGGGCGGTGGCGGTGCCGAGGGCGGCGAGGACAGCGAATAGACGGCGGCGGGTCTGCATACCCTGCATCGTAGAGGGTGCCGCCGACCGGGTCGGGTAACGCGGGATGTGCAGCGCGCTACACAACGGCGTTTGTCGCGGCCCGCCGAGGGCCAATTAGCCTGGTGCAATGTTCACCGGAATAGTCGAGGAACTCGGCGAAATCACCGACCGGAGCACCCTCACCGATGCGGCACGCTTGACCATTCGTGGCCCGATCGTTACCGCCGACGCCGGTCATGGTGATTCGATCGCAGTCAACGGTGTCTGCCTGACGGTGGTGGAGGTGCTCGCCGACGGCCAGTTCACCGCCGATGTGATGGCCGAGACGCTGAACCGGTCCAACCTGGGGGAACTACAGGTCGGTAGCCAGGTCAATTTGGAGCGTGCCGCGGCCGTCAACAGCCGCCTCGGTGGGCACATCGTCCAGGGCCATGTCGACGGGACCGGCGAGATCATCGCCCGGAGCCCGTCGGAGCACTGGGAAGTGGCGCGCATTCAGGTCCCAGCGACGGTGGCCCGCTATGTCGTGGAGAAGGGATCGATCACCGTCGACGGAATTTCCCTGACCGTCTCCGATCTAGGTGCGCAGCCTCGGGACTGGTTCGAGGTTTCGCTGATTCCGACCACCAGAGAGCTCACCACGCTGGGACAAGCGCCGGTGGGTACGCAGGTAAACCTGGAGGTGGACGTGATCGCCAAATATGTCGAACGACTGATGCAATCCGGACCGACAGCCGACCCGGCGCACTAGCGCGGTAGGAAACCGGTCAGAATCAGCGGGCAGGGACCTCAAAGCCGCAAGACAGTAACTGTGGCGGTGCGGTAGTCCATACTGATTGCAGCACGTGAAACATCTCGTGTGAGTAGGTCTGACAGCAAGGTAGCAAAGATGACGAGGTTAGACTCCGTCGAGCGAGCGGTTGCCGACATTGGTGCGGGCAAGGCTGTCATCGTCATCGATGACGAGGACCGCGAGAACGAGGGCGACCTGATCTTCGCCGCCGAGAAGGCAACACCGGAGTTGGTGGCGTTCATGGTGCGCTACACCTCTGGGTACCTGTGCGTCCCGCTGGATGGAGCGGTGTGTGACCGGCTGGGACTGCTGCCGATGTACGCGGTCAACCAGGACAAGCACGGTACCGCCTACACCGTTACGGTGGATGCGAAAACTGGCGTGGGAACTGGTATTTCAGCTTCCGACCGAGCGACCACGATGCGGCTGCTTGCCGATCCGGCGAGTGTGGCCGAAGACTTCACCCGTCCCGGTCACGTCGTTCCATTGCGCGCCAAGGACGGCGGGGTGTTACGCCGCCCCGGCCATACCGAGGCAGCGGTGGACCTGGCCAGGATGGCTGGCCTGCAGCCCGCGGGCGCGATCTGTGAGATCGTCAGCCAAAAAGATGAAGGGTCGATGGCCCAGACCGACGAGCTGCGGGTCTTCGCCGACGAACACGGGCTGGCACTGATTACCATCGCCGACCTGATCGAATGGCGGCGTAAGCACGAGAAACACATCGAGCGCGTTGCCGAGGCCCGGATTCCGACCCGGCACGGGGAGTTTCGCGCCATCGGATACACCAGCATCTATGAAGACGTCGAGCACGTTGCACTGGTGCGCGGCGAGATCGCCGGGCCGAACAGCAGCGGCGACGACGTATTGGTGCGGGTGCACTCGGAGTGTCTGACCGGCGACGTTTTCGGGTCACGTCGTTGTGACTGCGGGCCCCAGCTCGACGCAGCCATGGCCATGGTCGCCAGGGAGGGGCGTGGGGTGGTGCTGTACATGTGCGGACACGAGGGCCGCGGCATCGGGTTGTTGCACAAGCTGCAGGCCTATCAACTCCAGGACGCCGGGGATGACACCGTCGACGCCAACCTCAAGCTCGGTCTGCCCGCTGATGCACGCGACTATGGGATCGGGGCCCAGATTCTGGTTGATCTGGGGGTCCGTTCGATGCGGCTGCTGACCAACAACCCGGCAAAGCGGGTAGGGCTGGACGGTTACGGTTTGCACATCATCGAGCGGGTCCCGTTGCCGGTGCGGGCCAATGCGGAGAACATCCGCTATCTGATGACCAAGCGCGACCGGATGGGACATGACTTGACCGGACTAGACGACTTTCACGAATCGGTGCACCTGCCAGGGGAATTCGGTGGTGCTTTGTGAGCGGTGGCGCCGGCATTCCGGACGTGCCGGCGTTCGACGCTTCCGGCGTTCGGCTGGCTATCGTCGCCAGCACCTGGCACACCAAGATTTGTGATGCCCTGCTCGCCGGTGCGCGCAACACGGCTGCCGATTCCGGAATCGACAACCCGACGGTGGTGCGCGTCCTGGGGGCGATCGAAATTCCGGTGGTGGCACAGGAACTGACTCGAAATCACGACGCTGTGGTCGCGTTGGGTGTGGTAATACGTGGTGAGACACCGCATTTCGACTACGTTTGTGATGCGGTGACCCAGGGTCTGACCCGGGTCTCGCTGGACTCCTCCACGCCGGTGGCCAATGGGGTTTTGACCACCAACTCCGAGGAACAGGCGCTCAACCGGGCTGGCCTGCCAACCTCAGATGAGGACAAGGGCGCGCAGGCGACCGCGGCGGCGTTGACCACCGCGTTGACCCTGCGCGAGCTGCGTGCTGAGGCATGACCGACGAAGCGCAACGCGCCGAGTGGGACGTCGTCTTGCGTCCCTACTGGACACCGGTTGTCGCGTACACCGCGGCGATCCTGATCGTGGCGGCGCATGTAGCCGGTGGATTGTTCCTCAAGGTGGGCTCGAGCGGGATGATATTTCAGACCGGTGATCAAGTGGCGATGGGCGCCCTCGGGCTCATTCTCGCCGGTGCTGTGCTGCTGTTCACCCGACCGCGGCTAAGGATCGGTGCTGCGGGCATCTCGGTGCGTAATCTGTTGGGCTATAAGCTGATTCCTTGGAAAGACGTGGTCGGTGTGTCGTTTCCTGGGGGCAGTCGCTGGGCGCGAGTCGACTTGCCCGATGACGAGTACATCCCGGTGATGGCGATTCAGGCCGTGGACAAGGAGCGTGCGGTTGCGTCAATGGACGCGGTGCGCTCACTGCTGACCCAATATCGCCCGGACCTGCCCGCCCGCTGAGTCGCGCTACGATCGGCCGATGACGCGTCTTGGGCGTAGCTGCGCGGCGGTGGTGTTGCTCGTCGTGGTGGTGGCGATGACTGCGTGCACCAATTCCGTTGCCGGTCGCGCGATTCGGGCCTCCGGTCAGCCGCGTGCCCACATCTCGGCTCGTGACTTGTTGTCGCAGGATGGGGACAACACGCCGCTGGGGCCGGCGTCTTCGACTCGGGTGGGCGAAACCTATTTCACCAGCGCCCGGCCACCCGAATGCATGGCCGCGGTGTTGTTCAAAGGTTCGCCGCTACGGCCACCGGGCTCGGCGGACTTCGCCGAGTCCGCATACCGAGTGCAGGCTACGGCGATGTATGCCGAGTCGGTCGATGTCTACAACAGCCCGTTGAATCCTCACGACGTGGTGCAGAACGGATTCCGCGCGGTGTCGCAATGCCATGGCGACGCATTTGCCGGGTATCCGGCGGGGGAGTTCGGGCCGATCACGCTCAAGTCCTTCGGCACCCCGGCCGAGGGTGTGCTGGTGTGGAGCATGGGCCGTTCGGATTGGAACTGCGACTACGGCCTGGCGGTGGTGCCGCGGGCCGCTCTGGTCATATCCGCGTGTGACCAAAATTCCGGATTTCCGATGGCGGAGTGGGCGGTCACCCGACGGGCGCAGCTCGACGACCGGGTCTGACACGAGTCGGGGGAAGTGTCGCCATCGGCTGCTAGTGTCGAATGTATGTTCGAGTATTGGTATGCCTCCCGTCCCACGGCGGAGTCGAATGCGCTGTTGGAGAGGGCGCGAGAGGCATCTCGCCGGGAGGCTGCGGCCGCGGCCGAACGGCTGGACGTGGTCGGTGCATTGTTCGTGCTGCGGTGCAGGGAGTCCGGCGACCGTGCCGAATGGGCGACGGATACTTGGGAGGCGGTCGCCGCGCAGGTGGCTGCCGCATTGCTAACCAGCGTGGCGATGGGCTCGTGCTATTTGCGTTATGCGATGGCGATGCGCAACCGATTGCCGAAGGTGGGGCAGGCCTTCCGCGCCGGAGATATCGATTATCGGGCATTCCAGACGATCGTGTTTCGCACCGACCTCATCACCGACGCCGAGGTGCTGGCGAAGGTGGACGCACAGCTCGCCGCGCTGTTGGCGCGATGTCCTGCGGTAACTCGAGGTCGGCTGTCCGTTGCGGTCGATCAAGTGGTGGCCGATGTCGATCGCGATGCCGTGCGCCGCGCTGCCGAGGCGGCCGACGGTCGATTCGTCGATGTGGATGTGATCGCCGACGGTTCGGGCTTGGCCGCGCTGACCGGAAGCGTGCTCGCGACCGCGGGGCGAGCCTTTGGCCGGCGCCTCGACGAGCTTGCGAACACGGTGTGCGCCGCCGACCCGCGCACCCGTGAGCAGCGCCGCGCCGACGCGGTGGGGGCGCTGGTGGCGGGCAGTGATCGGTTGGCGTGCGGCTGCACGTCCGCCGCTTGCACTGCCGCGGCGCGGTCAGCTCCGAGCAACGTGGTGATTCACGTTGTTGCCGATCAATCGACTGTCGACGGAACCGGTCACACGCCCGCTGTGTTGCCCGCCGCCGAAGGGCTGATCCCGGCCTCATTGATCGCCGAGCTGGCCAAGGTCGCCACACTGCGGCCGCTGATGCGACCGTCAGGGCACCCCGAGTCCGGATACGCGCCATCGGCGGGGCTCGCCGACTTCGTGCGGTGTCGTGATCTGACGTGTCGAGCACCCGGCTGCGACCAGCCGGCAGTTTCCTGTGATCTGGACCATACCGTTGCATACGGTGACGGCGGGCACACGCACGCGTCGAACTTGAAGTGCCTGTGCTGCAGACACCATCTGCTGAAAACGTTCTGGGGCTGGCGCGACCTGCAGCTACCCGACGGTACGGTGATCTGGCTGCTGCCCGACGGGCACACCTACGTGACCACCCCGGGGAGCGCGCTGCTGTTTCCGAACCTATGCGTGCCGACCGAGGAGCTACCGCCAATCGTGGGCACGGCCGGCAGCCCCCGCGCTGGCCGAGCGGCGAGGATGCCGACCCGTGCCCGAACCCGCGCACAAAACCGGGCGAATCGAATCGACACCGAGCGCCGATGCAATCGCAGGGCGCTGGAAGCCGTCGGCGGCGTCCACGCCGACCGGTACGACACCCCGGAGCCGACAATCGGTCCCGACGAGCCGCCGCCCCTCTAGCGGCTACTAGCCTGGGTACGTGCCAGATCCCGCGACGTATCGCCCCGCGCCCGGGTCCATCCCGGTCGAGCCGGGGGTGTACCGATTCCGGGACCCGCATGGGCGAGTCATCTATGTCGGCAAGGCCAAGAGCCTGCGCAGCAGGCTGACGTCGTATTTTGCCGACATCGCGCACTTGCAGCCGAGGACCCGCCAGATGGTGACCACCGCCGCAAAGGTCGAGTGGACGGTGGTCAACACAGAGGTGGAGGCGCTGCAGCTCGAGTACAACTGGATCAAGGAATTCGATCCTCGCTTCAACGTTCGCTACCGCGATGACAAGTCATATCCGGTGCTGGCCGTCACGCTCAACGAAGATTTTCCCCGGCTCATGGTCTATCGCGGTCCACGGCGCAAAGGGGTCCGCTATTTCGGGCCCTACTCGCACGCGTGGGCGATCCGCGAGACAGTGGATCTGCTTACCCGGGTGTTTCCGGCGCGCACCTGCTCGATGGGAGTGTTCAAGCGGCACAAGCAGATAGACAGGCCATGCCTGCTCGGCTATATCGACAAGTGCTCGGCTCCCTGTATCGGCAGGGTCAGCAAAGAGCAGCATCGCCAGATTGTCGATGATTTCTGCGACTTTCTCTCCGGTAAGACCGACCGATACGCCCGCGAGCTGGAACAGCAGATGAACGCCGCTGCGGAGAACCTCGACTTCGAGCGCGCCGCACGGCTGCGAGATGACCGGTCTGCATTGAAGCGCGCGATGGAAAAGCAAGCCGTGGTGCTGGGGGACGGCACCGACGCGGACGTGGTGGCATTTGCCGACGACGAACTCGATGCGGCGGTGCAGGTGTTCCATGTCCGCGGCGGTCGGGTTCGCGGTCAGCGCGGCTGGGTGGTCGAAAAGCCCAGTGCACCAGATGTTTCCGTTGAGGAACAGTTGGTGGAGCAATTCCTGGCTCAGTTCTATGGCGACCAGGCGGAGTTGGGCGGTGCCGCCGATGAGTCGGTCAACCCGGTTCCCCGCGAGGTACTGGTGCCGTGCCTGCCCTCCAACGCCGACCAACTGTCCAGCTGGTTGTCCGGCTTGCGCGGCTCGCGGGTCACGCTGCGCGTGCCGCGCCGCGGAGACAAGCGCGCGCTGGCCGAAACCGTGCAGCGAAATGCGAAAGAGGCGCTGCAGCAGCACAAGCTGAAGCGGGCCGGTGACTTCAAGGCCAGATCTGCTGCACTGCAGAATATTCAGGAGGCGCTTGGGCTGGCCGATGCGCCGTTGCGCATCGAGTGCGTCGACATCAGCCACGTGCAGGGCACCGATGTGGTCGCCTCGCTGGTGGTCTTTGAGGACGGCCTACCGCGCAAGTCCGACTACCGTCACTTCGCCATCCGGGAAGCGGCTGGGCAGGGCCGCTCCGACGACGTTGCATCCATTGCCGAAGTGACTCGACGCCGGTTCCAGCGCCACCTGAGCGAACAGAACGATCCGAATCTGCTTTCCCCGGAAGGAAAATCTCGCCGGTTCGCCTATCCGCCCAATCTCTATGTCGTTGACGGCGGTGCGCCGCAGGTCAACGCCGCCAGCGCCGTTCTCGAGGAGCTGGGTATCGTCGACGTCGCGGTGATCGGCCTGGCCAAGCGGCTGGAAGAAGTATGGGTGCCCTCCGAGCCGGATCCGATCATCATGCCGCGTAACAGCGAGGGCCTTTACTTGCTGCAGCGGGTGCGCGACGAGGCGCACCGATTCGCCATCACCTACCATCGGAGCAAGCGATCCAAGCGGATGACGGCGTCGGCGCTGGATGCGGTGCCCGGATTGGGAGAGCACCGTCGCAAGGCGCTCGTCACCCATTTCGGATCGATAGCCCGCCTCAAGGAGGCCACCGTCGACCAGATCACCGCGGTACCGGGTATTGGCGTAGCAACGGCAACTGCCGTGCTCGAGGCGTTGTGTCCCGACCAGCCGGGGGGTGCCCAATGACCAACCATATTGCGGGTGGCGGGAATCCGCCTGGTCCAGAAGGCGACGCCTCGGCCGGTATCGACGTGGTGCTGGTGACCGGGCTGTCCGGGGCGGGCCGCGGCACGGCGGCCAAGGTACTGGAGGACTTGGGCTGGTATGTCGCGGATAACCTGCCTCCGCAGCTAATCACCCGAATGGTGGATTTCGGGCTGGCGGCCGGATCACGCATCACCCAACTCGCCGTGGTGATGGACGTTCGGTCACGGGGCTTCACCGGCGACCTGGATTCGGTGCGCAACGAACTGGCCACCCGCAACATCACCCCCCGAGTGGTGTTCATGGAGGCATCGGACGACATGTTGGTGCGCCGCTACGAACAGAATCGCCGTAGCCACCCGCTGCAGGGCGGACACACACTTGCCGAGGGGATGGCCGCCGAGCGCAAGATGCTCGAGCCGGTGCGCGCCACCGCTGACCTCATCATCGACACGTCCACGCTCTCGGTGCGCGGGCTGCGGGAGAACATCGAACGAGCTTTCGGCGGCGACGCCGCGGCGATCACCAGCGTCACCGTAGAGTCCTTCGGCTTCAAGTACGGACTGCCGATGGACGCGGACATGGTCATGGACGTGCGGTTTTTGCCCAACCCGCACTGGGTCGACGAGCTGCGGCCACTGACCGGCCAACATCAGGCGGTCAGCGACTACGTCCTGGGCCGGCCGGGCGCGTCCGAGTTTCTGCAGACCTACCATGGGCTGCTATCCCTGGTCGTGGAGGGCTATCGTCGGGAGGGCAAGCGCTACATGACGGTCGCGATCGGCTGCACCGGTGGCAAGCATCGCAGCGTCGCCATCGCCGAAGCACTGGTGGGGCTGCTGCGGTCGAATTCGCGACTTTCGGTGCGGGTGCTGCACCGGGATCTGGGCCGCGAATGAATTCACCGGCGAGCCATAGCATCGTTGCTTTGGGTGGCGGACACGGGCTATACGCGACGCTGTCGGCGGCTCGTCGGCTCACTCCCTACGTCACCGCGATCGTGACCGTTGCCGACGACGGTGGATCCTCGGGTCGGCTACGTAGCGAACTCGACGTGATACCGCCGGGTGATTTGCGAATGGCGCTGGCGGCCTTGGCATCCGACAGTCCGTACGGCCGGCTTTGGGCGACCATTCTGCAGCATCGGTTCGGTGGCAGCGGCGCGCTGGCCGGGCATCCGATCGGCAACCTGTTGCTGGCCGGCCTGTCCGAGGTGCTGGCCGATCCGGTAGCGGCGCTCGACGAACTCGGGCGCATTCTCGGCGTCAAGGGCCGGGTGCTGCCGATGTGTCCGATTGCGCTGCAGATCGAAGCCGACGTTTCCGGGCTGGAGTCTGATCCGCGGATGTTCCGGCTGATCCGCGGCCAGGTGGCGGTGGCCACCACCCCGGGAAAGGTGAGACGGGTGCGGTTGCGGCCGGCCGACCCACCGGCGACCCGCCAGGCTGTCGACGCCATCATGGCCGCCGATCTCATCGTCTTAGGTCCCGGGTCGTGGTTCACCAGTGTGATTCCGCATGTGCTGGTGCCAGGGCTGTTCGCGGCGTTGCAGGCCACGTCGGCGCGTCGCGCGCTGGTGCTCAACCTGGTGGCCGAGCCGGGGGAGACGGCCGGTTTCTCGGTTGAGCGTCACCTGCACGTCCTGGCCCAGCATGCCCCGGGGTTCACGGTCCACGACATAATCATCGACGCGGACCGGGTGCCTAGCGATCGAGAGAAGGAGCAACTTCGCCGCACGGCAACAATGCTTCAGGCCGAGGTCCACTTCGCCGACGTTGCCCGACCTGGTACACCTTTACATGACCCGGGCAAGCTAGCGGCCGTCCTGGATGCAGTGCGGGTCCGTGACAGGGACCTCACGACGCCTCCGGTGACGAGTCCGCAGGAGATACCGATCGAGGGCGGACGTCAACAGACCGGTGGGCCCGGGGCGGGTGGCAACAGACCGAAGGGTGACGACGCGTGGCGATGACGACTGAAGTCAAGGACGAACTGAGTCGCCTAGTAGTCAAATCGGTCAGCGCCCGGCGCGCTGAGGTCACTTCGCTGCTCAGATTCGCCGGGGGCCTGCACATAGTGGCTGGGCGCGTCGTCGTCGAGGCCGAGGTGGATCTGGGCAGCATCGCACGGCGGCTGCGCAAAGACATCTTCGACCTCTATGGCTACAGCGCGGTGGTGCACGTGCTGTCGGCCAGCGGGATCCGCAAGAACACCCGGTACGTGCTGCGGGTCGCCAACGACGGCGAAGCGCTGGCGCGTCAGACCGGACTGCTCGACATGCGGGGCCGTCCGGTGCGTGGCCTGCCGGCCCAGGTGGTCGGCGGCAGTATCGGCGACGCGGAAGCCGCGTGGCGGGGCGCTTTTCTGGCGCATGGGTCACTGACCGAACCCGGGCGCTCGTCGGCACTGGAGGTCAGCTGCCCGGGCCCGGCAGCTGCCCTGGCGCTGGTGGGGGCCGCCCGCAGGCTCGGGGTGGGTGCCAAGGCCCGTGAGGTCCGCGGAGCCGATCGCGTGGTGGTGCGCGACGGCGAGGCGATCGGTGCCCTGCTGACCCGAATGGGGGCGCAGGACACCAGGCTGGTCTGGGAAGAGCGCCGGATGCGTCGCGAGGTGCGCGCGACGGCCAACCGGCTGGCCAATTTCGATGATGCCAATCTGCGCCGCTCGGCGCGCGCGGCGGTGGCGGCGGCCGCCAGGGTGGAACGAGCGCTGGAGATCCTCGGTGACACGGTGCCCGATCATCTGGCCTCGGCCGGCAAACTGCGTGTCGAGCATCGCCAGGCATCGCTGGAGGAGCTGGGCCGCCTCGCCGATCCACCGATGACGAAAGATGCTGTGGCGGGTCGGATTCGGCGGCTGCTGTCGATGGCCGATCGCAAGGCGAAGGTGGAAGGAATTCCCGACACCGAATCGGCGGTGACGCCCGACTTGCTCGAGGATGCGTAGTCCGCGCAAGCACTGCTTGCGGGGCCGTCGCACGACGACGGCGCGTTGTGAGATTTCTGGGAGTGCTGGCCCTAGCAGCTCACGGGAGGTTATGGTCGCCCAATGAGGCGGCTCTCGAGTGTTGATGCGGCGTTCTGGTCTGCGGAGACCGCAGGCTGGCACATGCATGTTGGTGCGCTGGCGATTTGCGATCCGACCGATGCGCCCGACTACAGCTTTCAGCGGTTGCGCGAACTACTCATCGAACGGCTCCCGGAGATCCCACAGCTGCGCTGGAGAGTCACCGGGGCCCCGCTGGGGCTGGACCGGCCCTGGTTCGTCGAAGACCAGGATCTGGACGTCGACTTTCACGTGCGGCGAATCGGAGTCCCCGCGCCGGGCGGCCGGCGCGAGCTCGAGGAACTCGTCGGTCGGCTCATGTCCTACAAGCTTGATCGCTCTCGACCGCTGTGGGAACTCTGGGTCATCGAGGGCGTCGAAGGCGGGCGCATCGCCACCCTGACCAAGATGCACCACGCCATTGTCGACGGTGTCTCGGGTGCCGGGTTAGGTGAGATCCTGCTGGATGTCACGCCCGAACCGCGGCCGCCGCAAGAGGAAACAGTTGGATTCGTCGGATTCCAGATCCCCAGGCTGGAGCGCCGCGCGGTGGGTGCCCTGATCAACGTGGGAATCATGACCCCGTTCCGCATCGCACGGCTGGTGGAGCAAACCGTGCGCCAGCAGATCGCGGCGCTGGGCGTGAGCGCCAGGCCGCCCCGCTACTTCGATGCACCCAAGACCCGGTTCAACGCACATGTCTCGCCGCACCGGCGGGTCAGTGGGTGCCGCATTGAACTGGCAAGGGCCAAGGCGGTCAAGGATGCCTTCGGCGTCAAACTCAACGACGTTGTGCTGGCGACGGTGGCCGGGGCGGCGCGCGAATACCTGAAGAAGCGCGACGAGCTGCCTGCCAAGCCGCTCATCGCGCAGATTCCGGTGTCCACCCGCACCGATCAAACCAAGGAGGACGTCGGTAACCAGATCAGCTCGATGACGGCGTCGCTGGCGACCCACATCAATGATCCGGCCGAGCGTCTCAAGGCCATTCACGAGAGCACCCAGAACGCCAAAGAGATGGCCAAGGCGCTCTCGGCGCATCAGATCATGGGGCTTACCGAGACCACCCCGCCCGGTCTGCTCCATCTGGCCGCCCGTGCGTACACCGCTACCGGGCTTTCCCATAACCTGGCCCCGATCAACCTCGTCGTCTCCAACGTCCCCGGCCCGCAGTTCCCCCTCTATATGGCGGGTGCGCGGCTGGACTCCTTGGTGCCGCTAGGGCCGCCGGTGATGGACGTGGCGTTGAACATCACCTGCTTCTCGTATCAGGAGCATCTGGACTTCGGGTTCGTGACGACACCCGAGGTAGCCAATGACATCGACGAGATGGCCGACCTCATCGAACCGGCGCTGGCCGAGCTCGAACGCGCGGCTGGTCTCTAGCTAGCGTGGGCCCGGGCCGTTGGTGACGTATACCCAGGACAGGAACCGGGCCACGGCTTCGGAAGCCTTATGCGCGCGTGGGGAACCGAAGATGTCGAAGGCATGCTGGGCGTTGGGCAATTCGGCGTAGGCGACCGGGGACTTCGACACCGCCCGTAATTCTTCGACGAACTCTCGAGCTTCGACCACCGGGATGAGGGAGTCGTCTTGGCCGTGTAGCACGAAGAACGGTGGTGCGTCGGCCCGTACATGGTGGATTGGCGAAGCATCGACGAAGACCTCGCGGTGGTCGCGGAATTTCCGTTTCACCACGAAACGCGCTAGCAATTCGACGAATTCAGGTCGCCCCTCGGCCTCGGTCGAATACCAGTCGTAGCGGCCATAGATGGGAACCGCCGCCGCCACAGAGGTGCCGGCTTCCTCGAAACCGGGTTGAAACCTGGGTTCGTTGGGGGTCAGAGCCGCCAGCGCGGACAGGTGGCCGCCCGCTGACCCGCCGCTGATCGCCACGAAGTCCGGGTCGCCGCCGTAGTCGGCGATGTTTTCTTTCACCCAGGCCAGGGCGCGCTTGACGTCGACGATATGCGCCGGCCAGGTGTGTAGGGGAGAGACCCGATAGTTCAGCGACACACAGACCCAGCCACGCGAAACCAGGTGGCTCATCAGGGGATACGCCTGGGGGCGGCGCCATCCGAGGACCCAGGCGCCACCGGGCACCTGCACCAGCACCGGGGCCTTGCCGTCGCGCGGCAGATCGCGTCGCCGCCAGATGTCGGCCAGGTTGGCACGGCGGTGTGGGCCGTAGGCCACGATGTTGGTCTTCTCCACATAGAGTCGGCGTGCCACGGTCGTGCGCAGGGGGAGGTTGCGTCGTCCCCGCCGCGTCGGCTCGGTCGGCAGGGTGGCCAACTCCTGGGCGTAGTCAGCCCCCAGTCCTTCGGTCAACCCCGCCTCGAGGACCGGCCCGGGGGTGGTGATGCCGCGGTAGCGGATCACGCTCAGCGTTGCCCAGGCCGCGGCGGTAAGGGCCAACGCGGCTTTGCCCTTCGGCCCGGCGAAATCACCGCGTCGTCCGCGGCGCAGCGCGTCCACCACTGACGCGGCCAGGTAAAGACCAGGCACCTCCGAGGTCGGCCAGCCAAGCCAGAACACGAAAAAGGCGGCATAGGGGTTGCGGCTGATGGGCCGTAATCCGTTGGCGGCGTTGACGAGTTCGGCCGTCGCCCGGGTCAGGGGCCGGGGCCGGCGGGCCAGCTTGCGCAGTCGATCGCCCCTCATGAGCCGCAGACCTTTGCCTGCAGTTCGGCGCGCAATATCTTGCCGGTGCTGCCGCGGGGCAACTCGTCGAGAACCGCGATTTCGCGGGGCACCTTGTAGTTGGCCAGGTTGTCGCGCACATGTTGTTTGAGGGTTTCGGGGGCGGCATTCTCATCAAGATCAGCGTCGGGTTCGAGCACCACGAATGCGGCCAGCGGCTGTCCGTACTGTTCATCGTCGACGCCGATCACCGCGGCCTCCGCGACTTCGGGATGGGTAGCAAGGGTCTTTTCCACCTCGATCGGGTAGACGTTCTCTCCTCCGGAGACGATCATTTCGTCGTCGCGCCCGACCACGAACAGCCGTCCGTTGCGGTCCAGGTAGCCCACGTCGCCCGACGACATGAAGCCGGCGTGGAAATCCTTGGTGGTGCCCGATGTGTATCCGTCGAACTGGCTGTCGTTGCAGACAAAGATGCTGCCGACCTCGCCCACCGGCACTTCGTTGAATTCCGGTTCCAGGATCCGGATTTCGGTTCCTTCGGCGGGGCGGCCCGCGGTGTCGGGTGCGGCACGCAGGCCTGCCGGTGTCGCGGTGGCGATCATCCCGGCCTCGGTCGCGTTGTAGTTGTTGTAGATCACGTCGCCGAATCGGTTCATGAACGCGATGACGACGTCGGGGCGCATCCGGGAACCGGACGCCGCGGCAAACCGCAGTGTGCGGCCGCTGTAGCGGTTGAGCACCTTGGTGGGCAGTTCCATGATGCGGTCGAACATCACCGGCACCACCACCAGGCCGGTCGCCCGATGGCGGTCGATGAGATCCAGCGTCGCTTCCGGGTCGAACTTGCGGCGGGTGACGATCGTGCATGCCAGTGATGCGGCCAGCACCAGCTGTGAGAAGCCCCAGGCGTGGAACATCGGCGCCACGATCACGATGGGCTGTTCGGCTCGCCACGGTGTGCGGTCCAGAATCGCTTTCAGGGTGCCGATTCCGCCGCTACCTCCAGAATGCTTGGCGCCCTTAGGCGTTCCGGTGGTTCCCGAGGTCAGCAGGATCAGCCGGCCGGTGCGGTCGGTGCGCTCGGGCTGGTCGCGCAGGTGGGCGTTGACGAGCTGTTCGACGGTCAGGTCGTGCTGTCCATCAGACCACGCGACGATCCGAGTGGCCTGTGGCCGGCCATCAAATGCGCGGTCCACCGTGGCGGTGAATTCTTCGTCGTAGATGACGGTGTCGACGCCTTCGCGGGCCACCACATCGGCCAGCGCCGGACCCGCGAATGCGGTATTGAGCAGCAGAATGTCGGCACCGATCCGGTTGGCCGCCACCAGCGCTTCGACGAACCCGCGATGGTTGCGGCACATGATTCCGACGACCTTGGGCGAGCCGGCCGGCAGTGCCTGCAGCGCGGCGGCCAGGGCGTTGCTGCGCTCCTCGAGCTGCCGCCAGGTCAGCGTGCCCAACTCGTCGACCAGGCCCGGCCGATCTGGGCAGCGCTGGGCGGCTCCCGCGAATCCCGCAGTGAATCCCATCCCCTCGCGACGCATGGCGGCGGCGATCTTCAGGTATCGGTCCGGTCGCATCGGGGCGATCAGACCGGACCGCGCCAACGTGGTGATCAGACCCAGGATCTGGTCGATGCGAGGCGCCATGGCTCAGCCCAGAATCGGGAATCGACGAGTGGCGGCCAGCCTGGTGAGAGCCTCCTGCATCACCGAACGAACATGTTGGTCGACCTGGTCCACGTCGGGATCCTCGCCGAATTGGGCGATGACGTCGATCGGATCCAGCACCTCGGTGACGATCTTGGTCGGCAGCGGCAGGTTGGGCGGGATAGCCGCGCTGAATCCGAACGGGAAGCCGAACGAGAGGGGCAGAATATCGCTGCGCAGCAACCGCTTTAGCCCAAGCCGTTCGGCGAGCCAGGTGCCCCGGGACAGGTAGAGCTGGGTTTCCTGTCCGCCGATGGACACCGCGGGCACGATGGGGACGCCGGCTTCGATCGCGGTGCTGACGTACCCCTTGCGGCCGTTGAAGTCGATGACGTTTTCCGAAAGCGTGGGCCGGTACGCGTCGTAGTCGCCACCGGGAAACACGATCACCACCCCGCCGGAGCGCAATGCCTTTGCCGCATTGTCTCGGCTGGCCCGGATATAGCCGGTGCGCCGGAAGAACGACCCGGTCGCGCCCATGAACAGGATGTCGTGGCTGAGCGGGTAGACCGGCCGGTCATAACCGAACTTGTCGTAGAAGTCGACGCTGAAGATCGGGACGTCCATCGGGAACATGCCACCGGAGTGGTTGCCCACCACTAGCGCCCCGCCCGGCGGAAACGAGTCCAAGCCGTGGACCTCGGAGCGGAAGTACGTCTTCACCACCGGCCACATCACACCGATCATGCGCCGGGTCAGGCCCGGGTCGAACTTTTCGATGTCGTTGTCGTTGTCGGTATCGCTCACGAAGATCCCCTGACCATGGGCGCTGTGGGTCAACCGATGGTACCGATGGCCAATTGGTCCCGCGGCCGGCGGCCCCACCGGGTGGGCGGCAGTGATCTCGGCGAATCACCCACCAGAGTTCGCCGGATCGCGATAGCATCCGCCCTGCTAGATGTGCTGGGCGGCTGACCTTGCCAGAGCTGCCTGGGTCAGGCGGCGGAGGGGGGTGGGATGTCGTTCGTGGTCACCGCGCCGGAGACGGTGGTCGCCGCGGCGTCCCAATTAACGGGCATCGGATCGGCAATCGAGGCGGCCAACGCGGCAGCCGCGGCCCTGACCACGCGGCTTCTTCCCGAGGCGGCTGACGAGGTATCGGCGGGGATCGCGGCGTTGATGAGCACCCACGCCCAGGAATATCAGCTCCTGGGCGGCCAGCTGGCCACCTATCACGACCAATTGGTGCAGGCCCTCGATCGGACCGCGGGTTGGTACGCGGACGCGGAAACCGGCAACGCGGCGCTGTTGCGCAACGTGCAGCAAGACTTACTCACCGGGTTGACGGCGCCGGGCAGGGCATGGTCTGGGGCCGGCGCCGCCTCCGCGGGAGCGTCCGGCGTTGACGCGCTGATGAGTTGGGCCTTGCTGTCCGGGGGGCGCTCGGTCTTGGTCGTGGGCTCCACCGGAACCCCGCGACCGTCGTATCGCTTCATGCGGGAGGTCTACGACCTGTTCGTCGCACCGCACTATTTTGGCGATTCGCTTTTCGGCGTACAGACACCCGCGCAGTTCCAGCCGTTTACCGGGATTCCCAACCTGACCTTCGATGAATCGGCCGCTACGGGAGCCGGCTACCTGCACGCCGCGATCACGCAACAACTCGCCGACGGGAATCGCGTTGTCGTTGCTGGCTTTTCGCAGGGCGCTTCGGTGGCGACCCTGCAGATGCGGCATCTGCAGAGCCTGCCCATCGACAGCAGGCCGAGCCCCGAAGACCTCTCGTTCGTATTGCTCGGCAATCCGAATAACCCGAACGGCGGGATCCTGGCGCGTTTTCCAGGTCTGTATATCCAATCAGTGGGTCTGACATTCAATGGCGCGACGCCGGTCACCGAGTACCCGACGACGGTCTACACGACCCAATATGACGGCTTTGCCGATTTACCGCAGTACCCGCTCAATGTCGTCGCGGACGTCAATGCGCTGTTGGGTATCTCCTATTCGCACAGCCTCTACTACGGGCTCACGCCTGATCAAGTGGCGGCGGGCGTGGTGCTGCCGGTGTCCTCGCCGGACGTCAACACCACCTATATCTTGATCCCGAACGAGCACTTGCCTTTGCTGCAACCGCTGCGCGGCATTGTGCCCGATTCGGTGCTCGATGGCATTGAGCCCGGTCTGCGCGACGTCTTTGAGTTGGGCTACGACCGAACCGGATACGCGGATGTACCCACCCCCGCGTCGTTGTTCCCCGCCAATGTCAATCCCAACGTGGTCGCGGGCGCGTTCGTCGAGAGCGCGGTGCGGGGGATCGATAATGGCCTGGCCGGCATGGGGCTACCGCCGCTACCGGATCTGCCGGCCGCGCCGTTGCTGCCGGAAATATGGAGCAATGCGCCGCCCATCCCCGGCTGGCCGGCGAGTGTTCTTAGCACCATTGCGGTTCCACCGCAGCTCGGCGGCGCGATAGCCGGGCCGCTCGATCATCTGTATCGCGCACTCGACAGCGTCATCAACGGGCAGATAAATCCCGCCATCACATCGCGCATCTACCAATATGGTGCCGACCTCTCCGCCGAGGCCGCCAGGCACGGCGCTTCTTCCGAACTGCTCAACGCGATCTACGTTGGCCGGCAGGTGTTGCCGATCTTGATCGAAGGGCCGGGGGTCATTCTGACCGCCGATACCTACTATTCGATCAACGCGATCAAGGATCTGGCGGCCGGCAACCTCAGCGGCTTCAATCAAAACCTGCAACTCATCCCTGCCACCAACGCCATGCTGCTGACTTTCGGTGCGACAATTCCGATCGCGGCCGGGGTCTCCGCTTACATCGGTCGTGACTTTCCCTGATAGTTGCCGTGTCGGTGCAGCAACCTGAAGGCCGTGAAGGCATTGTGTGCTAGTGCTTTTGGTCGCGGCCGGACGGGGAAAGCACGGCGGGATTCAAAAGCATCTATTCGTCGGCCGCGTGGTGCCGATAGATTGGAACCGCAAGGGACACACCAGCAGGGTTTCGCACCGAGAATGAGGCCGCTATGGGATTCATGTCACCGGACTTGCCAGACGTCGATCACGAAACCTGGCATACCCTGCCACGTGCAACGCGACTGCAGGTTGTTACTCGGCACTGGGCCGAACATGGCTTCGGGACCCCGTATGCGGTTTACCTGCTCTATTTGCTCAAGATCGCGATCTACGTCGCCGCCCCCGCGGCGATCATCTCGCTGACGCCGGGTTTGGGTGGGCTGGGGCATATCGCCGACTGGTGGACGCAACCAATCGTGTATCAGAAGGTCATCATCTTCACGCTGCTGTTCGAGGTCCTCGGATTTGGCTGCGGCTCCGGACCGTTGACCGGGCGGTTCATGCCGCCGGTTGGCGGGTTCCTTTATTGGCTGCGACCCAAGACAATTCGCCTGCCCCCCTGGCCGGCAAAGGTGCCCTTCACCGATGGGGACACTCGCACCGTGGTGGATGTGACGCTCTACGCCATCGTCCTGATCAGCGGGGGATGGGCACTGCTTTCTCCCGGCCATGCCGGGCCGGTGACAGCCAGCGGTGACGTCGGCCTGATCGACCCGATCCTGGTGGTACCGACGATCATCGCGCTGGCGTTACTGGGTCTGCGTGACAAGACGGTCTTTTTGGCCGCGCGCGGGGAACACTATTGGCTGAAGCTGTTCGTGTTCTTCTTCCCGTTCACCGATCAGATTGCGGCGTTCAAGATCATCATGCTCTGCCTGTGGTGGGGAGCGGCCACATCCAAGCTCAACCACCATTTCCCGTACGTCGTCGCGGTGATGACCAGCAATAACGCGCTACTGCGCGGCAGGCTGTTCAATCCGATCAAGCATCTGCTCTACCGCGACTACGTCAACGACCTGCGCCCGTCCTGGCTGCCGAAACTCATGGCCCACGTGGGTGGGACCACGGCGGAGTTCCTGGTTCCGGCGGTTCTGGTGCTCGTCGCCGGTGACCAGCCGTGGCGCTGGTTCCTGATCGGGTTCATGGTGATCTTCCACCTCAACATCCTTTCCAACCTCCCCATGGGAGTCCCGCTGGAGTGGAATGTGTTCTTCATCTTTTCGCTGTTCTATCTGTTCGGGCACTACGGTTCGATCCGCGCCATAGATCTTCGATCCCCGCTGCTGCTGGTGATCGTGCTCGCCGCTGTCGCCGTGGTGGTAGCGGGAAACCTTTCCCGGAAAAGATTTCGTTCTTGCCGGCGATGCGCTACTACGCGGGTAACTGGGCCACCAGCGTGTGGTGTTTCCGTGCCGGGGCCGAGGAAAAGATCGAGGCCAGCGTCGTCAAGAGCTCCGCGCTGGTGGTCAACCAGTTGGCCAAGCTCTACGACGCGAACACGGCCGAAATCATGGCCGACAAGACGGCCGCGTTCCGGGCCATGCATACCCACGGCAGGGCGCTCAACGGGTTGTTGCCCCGGGCGATCGGCAACGAAGCCGAGTACAAGGTCCGTGAGGGCGAAATCGTGGCCGGGCCGCTGGTCGGCTGGAACTTCGGCGAGGGCCACCTGCACAATGAGCAGCTGGTACAGGCCGTGCAGCGGCGCTGCAATTTCGCCGACGGCGACCTGCGCGTCATCATCCTTGAAGGTCAACCGATCCACATCCAAAAGCAGTGGTACCGCATCGTCGACGCCAAGACCGGATTGATCGAAGCCGGGTACGTCACAGTCGAGGACATGCTTGCCCGGCAGCCGTGGCCCGAGCCCGGCGACGAATTTCCGGTACACGTGACGACTCAACGCGCCGCCCAATGACCAAGGCAGTCGTTGTCGGGGCCGGGCCCAACGGCCTGGCCGCCGCGATCCAGTTGGCCAGGCACGGGGTCGAGGTGCAGGTGCTTGAAGCGCACGACACCATCGGTGGGGGAGCGCGTTCGGGTGAGCTGACCGTGCCCGGGGTGATCCACGATCACTGCTCAGCGTTTCACCCACTGGGTGTCGGCTCACCGTTCTGGAATGAGATCGACCTTCAAAGCTACGGGTTGACGTGGAATTGGCCCGAAGTCGACTGCGCACATCCGCTCGACGACGGCACGGCCGGGGTGCTGCACCAGTCGATTGAACACACCGCGGCGGGCATGGGGCCCGACGGCAAACGGTGGCGCCGTGCGGTGGGGGACCTGGCGGCCGGTTTCGATGAACTGGCGGGCGACCTGCTCCGCCCGCTGCTCGGCGTTCCCCGTCACCCGCTTCGGCTGGCCGCCTTCGGGCCTCGGGCGGCGCTGCCCGCCACCATGATGGCGCGCTGGTTCCGTACCGAGCAGGCGCGCGCACTGTTCGGAGGCGCTGCCGCGCACGTCTACACCCGGCTGGACCGGCCGCTGACCGCGTCGCTGGGGTTGATGATCTTGGCCAGCGGCCACCGCTACGGCTGGCCCGTCGCACAAGGCGGTTCCGGGTCGATAACCGCGGCACTGGGAGCCGCCCTGAACGCGCTCGGCGGTGTCGTGGCCACGGGGATAACCGTCACCAGCCGCCGTGACATCCCCGATGCCGACATCGTCATGCTCGACCTCAGCCCGGCCAACGTTCTGACGCTGTACGGCGATGCGATGCCCGCGCGGATCAGGCGGTCCTACCGGCGTTATCGGGAAGGATCGTCGGCGTTCAAGGTCGACTTCGCCATCGAAGGCGACATTCCATGGACCAATCCTGACTGCCGGCGGGCCGGGACCGTCCACCTCGGGGGCACGTTCGCCGAGATCGCGGACACCGAACGCCAACGCGCACAAGGTCGAATGGTGCAACGACCGTTCGTCTTGATCGGGCAGCAATACCTGGCCGACCCGTCGCGTTCGGCGGGCAACATCAACCCGATCTGGGCCTACGCACACGTACCGTTCGGCTATACCGGCGACGCCACTGCCGCCGTCATCGACCAGATAGAACGATTCGCGCCCGGATTCCGCGATCGCATCACCGCGACCGTCAGCAAGTCGACCGCCGAACTACAGGCCTACAACCGCAACTTCATCGGCGGTGACATCATCGGCGGGGCCAATGACGGGCTCCAGGTCATTTTCCGGCCGCGGATAGCCCTCGATCCGTATGCGATCGGGGTACCCGGTGTCTATGTGTGTTCCCAATCCGCCCCGCCGGGCGCCGGAATCCACGGACTGTGTGGCTACCACGCCGCGGAATCGGCGGTTGCAGGGGTTGCGTAAGCGGCGCTGAGGCTGTCTCAGCCGGCTCCCGCACCCGACGGGCCGGGCTGAACCGGCTGACCCGCCACAGGTCCGCCGGCCGGCGCCGGACCGATTGGCCCGTCCTTGCCGGTTCCCGACATATCGATGATGGGAGCTCCGGCCGCCGGAACGCCCGGGGGCACCGGCCCGAGCGCGATCAGCGGAACGCCGGCCGGGATGGGGATGGGTGCGCCGGCCGGGATGGGTACCGGTGCGGCCGCCGCGGCCCCACCGAGATCGATCAGTGGCGCACCAGCCGGAAGCACCGGAATGGGACCTGGCACCGCCATCGGAACACCAGCCATGTCATTGATGGGAGCGCTGGCCGCGCATGTCGCGCCGGCCGCTGCCGGACCGCCGGCCGCTGCCGGACCGCCGGCCGCTGCCGGACCGCCGGCCGCTGCCGGACCGCCGGCCGCTGCCGGACCGCCGGCCGCTGCCGGACCGCCGGCCGCTGCCGGACCGCCGGCCGCTGCCGGACCGCCGGCCGCTGCCGGACCGCCGGCCGCTGCCGGACCGCCGGCCGCAGCCGGACCGCCGGCCGCTGCCGGACCGCCGGCCGCTGCCGGACCGCCGGCCGCAGCTGGACCGCCCGCCGCAGCCGGACCGCCCGCCGCCGGTGCTCCGCCTTCGCCCGCCATCCCTTGGATGCACGCGTAGCCGTCGGTTTTCAGCGGGACAGCTGCCGCTTGTGGGCTCAACGCAATAGCGGCTCCGCACAGCCCAGCGCAGGCAACTACCTTGAAGTTGAACCGATCAAAGATCGTCATCAACGCCGACTCCTCTTTATTTTTATTCGCGCCCGGTACTTCTGCAATCAATTGGTGCAGTAACACCGCATGGTCCTACTGCACTCGTGTCTAGCCGACCGGCGCAATTGTTAGCGGCCGCCGCGATACACGCGCCGCGCCGCACCGCGCCGTTTCCAAATGGTGACGTTTCCCCTCGAATCCCCTTCCGGCCCTGTCCGCCGGGGCCGGCGAACCCGCCGCGCCGCGCCTGGGTTTTCGCGGCCGCAGAGTTCTGGCATTTGTTACCGGCAGGGCGGTGACGCGTGTCACTGATCTAGGCTGACGGGCAAGGCGCTTTTAGGCGGACATGGAAGGCAGGGAGAGGCAAGTGACGGTCCGGGTAGGTATCAACGGCTTTGGTCGAATCGGCCGCAACTTTTACCGGGCCTTATTGGCTCAACAACAGCAGGGCAGCGCGGACATCCAGGTGATCGCCGTCAATGACATCACCGACAATCAGACGCTGGCCCACCTGCTCAAATTCGACTCGATTCTGGGCCGGTTGCCCCAGGACGTGCGTCTCGAGGGCGAGGACACCATCGTCGTCGACGGTGTGAAGATCAAGGCCCTCGAGGTGCGGGAGGGCCCGGCGGCGATGCCCTGGGGCGACCTGGGGGTCGATGTCGTCGTCGAGTCCACCGGTCTTTTCACCAACGCTGCCAAGGCTAAGGGCCACCTGGACGCGGGTGCGAAGAAGGTGATCATCTCGGCGCCTGCGACCGACCCGGACCTCACCATCGTGCTGGGGGTCAACGACGACAAGTACGACGGCAGCCAGAACATCATCTCCAACGCGTCGTGCACGACGAACTGCCTGGCGCCGTTGGCCAAGGTGCTGCACGACGAGTTCGGCATCGTCAAGGGCCTGATGACCACCATCCACGCCTACACCCAGGACCAGAACCTGCAGGATGGGCCGCACAAGGACTTGCGTCGTGCCCGGGCCGCCGCGCTCAACATCGTGCCGACTTCTACCGGCGCCGCCAAAGCCATCGGTCTGGTGATGCCCGAGCTCAAGGGCAAGCTCGACGGTTACGCGCTGCGGGTGCCGATCCCGACCGGTTCGGTGACCGACCTGACCGCGGAATTGGCCAAGGCCGCGACCGCCGAAGAGATCAACGCGGCGTTCAAAGCCGCGGCCGAAGGCAGATTCAAGGGCATTCTGAAGTACTACGACGCCCCGATCGTGTCCAGCGACATCGTCACCGACCCGCACAGCTCGATCTTCGATTCCGGGCTGACCAAGGTGATCGATGACCAGGCCAAGGTGGTGTCTTGGTACGACAACGAATGGGGTTACTCCAACCGGCTCATCGACCTGGTCGCGCTGGTCGGCAAGTCCCTCTAGGTTCCGGCAGCCGTGACCATCCATTCCCTTGAAGACCTTCTCTCTGAAGGTGTTTCGGGTCGCGGGGTGCTGGTGCGCTCCGATCTGAATGTGCCGCTCGACGAGAACGGTGTCATTACCGATGCGGGCCGCATCACCGCGTCGGTACCGACGTTGAAAGCGCTGCTCGACGCCGGCGCCAAGGTCGTCATCGCAGCGCATTTTGGTCGTCCCAAGGATGGGCCCGACCCGAAGCTGTCTCTGGAGCCGGTTGCCGCGGCTCTTGGCGAGCAACTGGGCCGGCACGTGCAGTTGGCCGGAGACATCGTCGGCACCGATGCGCTCGCTCGCGCCGAAGGACTGACCGACGGCGACGTCCTGCTGCTGGAGAACATCCGCTTCGACAAGCGCGAAACCAGCAAGGACGACGGCGAGCGCCTCGCTTTGGCCAAGCAGCTCGCCGAACTGGTCAGCCCGGGAGGTGCTTTCGTCTCGGATGGCTTTGGCGTGGTGCACCGCAAGCAAGCTTCGGTGTATGACGTCGCCACATTGCTGCCGCACTACGCCGGCAGGTTGGTGGCTGATGAAATCCGCGTGCTCGAGCAGTTGACCAGTTCGACCGAGCGGCCGTACGCGGTGGTGCTGGGCGGGTCGAAGGTATCCGACAAGCTCGGTGTCATCGAGTCGCTGGCAACCAAGGCCGACAGCATCGTGATCGGCGGCGGAATGTGTTTCACATTCCTTGCCGCCCAAGGCTACTCGGTCGGCACGTCGCTGCTGGAGAAAGAGATGATCGACACCTGTCGAAGGCTGCTCGACACCTACCACGATGTGCTGCGGCTACCCGTCGACGTGGTGGTGACCGAGAAGTTCGCCGCCGATTCACCACCTCAAACCGTTGCCGCGGATGCGATCCCGGCCGACACGATGGGCTTGGATATCGGGCCGGGATCGGTCAAGAGGTTCGCCGCGCTGCTGTCCAACGCCAAAACCATCTTCTGGAATGGCCCGATGGGCGTATTCGAATTCCCGGCGTACGCGACGGGCACCAGGGGCATCGCCGAGGCGATTGTCGCGGCGACCGGCAAAGGTGCGTTCAGCGTGGTCGGCGGCGGTGACTCCGCTGCCGCGGTTCGCGCGCTTGGCATTTCGGAGGGATCGTTCTCGCACATTTCCACCGGCGGCGGCGCGTCGCTGGAATACCTGGAGGGCAAGACGCTGCCCGGCATCGAGGTGCTCGGTAGACCCCAGCCCGGCCAAACCGAGGGCGGAGGACCCGCGTGAGCCGCAAGTCGTTGATCGCCGGCAACTGGAAGATGAACCTCAATCACTTCGAGGCGATCGCTCTGGTGCAGAAGATCGCATTCTCGTTGCCGGACAAGTACTACGACAAAGTCGATGTGACGGTCATTCCGCCGTTCACCGACTTGCGCAGTGTGCAGACCTTGGTCGACGGTGACAAGCTGCGCCTGACCTATGGCGGTCAAGACCTGTCCCAGCACGACTCCGGTGCCTATACCGGTGACATCAGTGGGGCATTTCTGGCCAAACTGGGCTGCAGCTTCGTCGTCGTGGGGCACTCCGAACGGCGCACCTACCACAACGAGGACGACGCTCTAGTGGCCGCCAAGGCTGCCGCGGCGCTCAAGCACGACCTGACTCCGATCGTCTGCATCGGCGAGCACCTCGATGTGCGTGAGGCGGGAAATCACGTGGCGCACAACGTCGAACAGCTGCGCGGTTCGCTGTCCGGGCTGTCAGCAGAGCAGATCAGCAAGGTGGTCATCGCCTACGAGCCGGTCTGGGCGATCGGCACCGGGCGGGTAGCTGGCGCAGCCGACGCCCAGGAAGTCTGTGCGGCAATCCGCAGCGAGCTTGGTTCGCTGGCCTCGCCGCAGATCGCCGACGCGGTTCGGGTGCTCTACGGCGGCTCGGTCAATGCGAAGAACATCGGCGAACTGATCGCGCAAGCGGACGTCGACGGTGGCCTGGTGGGTGGCGCGTCGTTGGATGGTGAACAGTTTGCGACGCTGGCGGCCATCGCCGCCGGGGGACCGCTGCCGTAACCGGGCAGTCACGGCGAGCGGTCCCGCGAGTGCTCATCGAGTAGCTCACCAACCCTCGGTGAGCACTCGGTCCAGCGTATCGGCGAAGTAGTCCGCCGCGGTCATGTCGATGCACAGCGGTGGCTTGGTCTTCAGAATGTTCATCCGCTCGCCGGTTGGTTGGATGATGACTCCGAGTTCGAGCATCCGGTCGCAGATGGCAGCGGTCTCTTCGGGCGCTGGCTCCAGTGTCTTGCGGTCGCGGACCATCTCGACGCCGATGTAGAGGCCGAAACCGTGGACGGTACCGATCAGCGGGTGTTTGGTGGCCAGCTTGCGTATCCGGGCGATCAGGTGACTGCCGACGGCCAGGGCATAGTGTTGTAGCCGTTCGCTTTTCAGGGCGTCGAGCACTGCGATCCCGATTGCGCTCGACAGCGGGCTGCCACCCGTGGACGAGAAGAAGTAGCCCTGCGAACGGAACCGCTGCGCGACGGCCTTGCTGGTGATGACGGCGCCGACGGGATGACCGTTGCCCGTCGCCTTGGCGATCGCCACGATATCGGGCACAACGCCTTGTTGCTCGAATCCCCAGAACCACTTGCCGAGCCTGCCGTACCCGACCTGGACCTCATCGGCGATGGTCAGGCCGCCCGCGGCACGAATGGCGGTGTATACCGCGTCCAGATATCCATCGGGAAGTGCCATCCCTCCGGCGCTGCCATAGACGGTTTCGGCGATAAATGCCGCGGGCGCACGGCCCGACTGCACCAGGTCCTCGATGGCGGCGACGGCGTCGTGGGCGTACTGGGACGCCCCGGCACCGCGGTACTTTCCGCGGAAACTGTTCGGGGACTCCACGGTGTGCACGCAGTCCGGGCGGGTGTTCAACGCGTTGGGGTTGTCCGCGGTCGACGTGGATACCGCGTCGGTGGCGTAGGTCCAGCCGTGATATGCCTCGCCGACCGCGACGACATCGCGCCGGCCGGTGGCCGCCATCGCCAGCCGCATTGCGAGGTCGCCGGCCTCCGAACCGGAGTTGACCAGGAATACGGTGTCGAGGGGATCCGGCAGCAGCTGGGTAAGTCGTTCGCAGAACTCGACCACCACCGCGTAGTTGAATCGCGAGTTGGTGTTGAGCCGCTCTAGTTGGCGCGCCGCCGCCGCGGCCACACCTGGGTGGGCATGTCCCAGAACGGTGACGTTGTTGACCATGTCCAGATAGCTTCGCCCCGCTGTGGACAGCAAGTAGTGCCGCCAGCCTCGTTCGATCTGAGGCGGGTCGTCGTAATAGTGCTCCTGCACTTCGGCGAATGTGGCGGCGCGCCGTTCCAGGACGTCGAGCCCATCAGAGGGGGCTGGCTCCAAGCCCAGCAGCGCGGCCGGATCTTCGGTGACCGCCAACCAGCCAGGTGCGTACTCGGGACGTACCGTGTGGGGCGCGGTGGGCGCGTCGGTCGGGCGTAGCGCGAGGTGGATGCGTTGGCCAAAGGGGGCTTTGGCCCAGGGCTGGCCCGCTTGGACGCGCTGGCCGCTAGTCGGCACCGGCTGTGCGCCGGTGAGCTGCAGCTCATGGGAGTCGGTGCGTAGGGTGATGGTCCCGGTGCTGGCGACGACGTCCCCGGCCCACGGGGCAACGAGCTCCGTGTCTTCGCGTAGCCAGAAATCGATGCCGGTGGCGATGGTGGGGCTGCTTCGTGGGTGCAACGGTGCGATGTAATCCGCGCGGGTGGCCGCGTAGCGCGTCGCTGCGGCGAGTGCGTTGGATGAAAGTGCGGAATCTGCCAGCTCGTGGGCGAGGGCGCCATCGAGCCAGGCGCCCCGGTTCGCGGCGTCGGACTCCACGGAAAAGTCCAATCTCACAATGGACTTTGGGTCGATATCGATGATCGGTCGGTGCGGTTTGGGGAGCGGGTGGTGCTGCGGTTGCACGATGCCGAGCCGGTCGCGGATGAGGCCGGTCAGCACCGGGGCCGGCACCAGCAGAGCCTGGTCGAGGATGACCCGTTCGCGTTGGACGGTGTTGGCGGCGTATTCGTTGCCGGGGTCGATGGCGATCTGTTGCAGGTCGCTGACCAGTAGCACGGCAGCCCGCGCGATCACCATGGGCCACAGCGCTTCGATCTCGTCGCCGCTGAGGGGACGAATGGCGTGGAAGGCGGCGACGACCGGAAGAATGGTGGCCGGCTCGGCGCCCGCGTGGTACAGGCAGGAGGCCACGGTGGTGGCAAGCTCGGCGATCGCCCAGGTCTTGGTCAGGTCGCCGAAGTCGATGACGCCATCGGGGTGGCGGCGACCGTCGCTGCCCGGGGACCCCACCATGTTGGTGTCGGCGATATCGAGATGAACGGCCTGTCGCGGCAGTTGTGGGTTAAGGCGCTGTAGGCTGTTGACCGCCGTGGCGGTGGCGACCGCTAGGCGGTGAGCCTCCGCGGGTTCGGCTACATGCCCGATGAGGGCATCGACGGACTCGCTCGCGAAGCGTGGATCCCACTGCAGCACGCGATCCAACCCAGGATGCTCGAATGAGGCAAGCGCCCGGCTGACACGACCCGTCACATTGCCCATCCCGGCGAGAATCTTCGGTGCGAGGTATCCGGACTGCGACATGGCGCCGCCCGGTAGGAAGGTCAGCAGGCGCGCCACTCCCAGCATTTCCTGCCCGATCGACATGGGAGCGTGGCGCTGGCCCCGGCGGTCCGGGATGGCGCGGGGGAGTCGTAGTGCGCTGTCGCGTTCGGCCACCCATTCAACGGCTTCGACCTGGGCGTCGATCTCTTCGGTGCTGAACACCGCGTTGGCGACCTTGAGCACCCCGACGGTGTTGCCGTGGGGATCTGTCATCAAGAAGTTGGCGTCCTGCTGGCTTCCCAGACTTCTGGCGCGAGCGCTGATTCCGTAGTTCTCGACGACAAACTTCTCGGCATCGCGTTCGCTGACCGGCGGCCCCGGCAGTTCCGGGTGCGCGAAGAAGTCGAAGCCCGTCGGGGCTTTCACGGGTTTCACTGCAGGGTCCCTTCTTTGGTGAGAGCAATTTCGGTCTGGATGGGCGCGGCGTCGGCGTCGAAATCCACCGCCGGTGCTGGCTCGCGAAATCCGCGCGTCAGTACGGCCAGGTAGGTGGTTCCGATCCCGAGCCAGGCAAACCCGATGGCAAAGGCACCGACGGACAGGCTGGTCCAAAGCCAGCCCGTGAGGACCACACCGACGGCAGGCATCGCCGCGTACAGCGCCCAGCTCCGCCAGCCGCGCCGGCGTTGATCGATCAGGAAGTGCTCGGTGACCGCGAGATGCACCAGGGTGAAGGCGGCCAATGCGCCGAAACTAACGATCGACGCCATCGTCTCGAGGTCCGCGATCAGCGCCAGCGTGGAGACTGCCGAGACGACCAGCGCCGCTCCGATCGGGGTGCGGAATCGTCGGCTGATCCGGCCAAACACCGCACGGGGCAACACACCGTCGCGTCCCATGGCGTACAGGATGCGGGTGACGCTGACTTGCGATGACAGCGCGGCGGCGCTGCAGGCGCACATGTAGGCGATGATAAAAAATGTTTGTAGCGAATGGCCGCCGGCGGAAACGACTATCTGCAATGCGGCCGAGTTTGGCGTGGTGATTGCGCGGTAGTCCGGCTCGACCAGGGTGGCACAGTAGGAGACTGACAAGAAGGTCGCACCGCCGATGAGCACCGTGAGGATGATCGCCAGCGGAACCGTGCGGCGCGGGTTGCGCGCCTCCTCAGCCATCGTCGACACCGCGTCGAACCCGACGAAGCTCAAGGCGACGACGGCCGCCCCGCCGAGGATGTCTCCGCCGCGGAATCCGGCGCTGTAGAGCGGCTGTAGCAGCGACGCGTCCGGGTGGTCGCGCAGGTACAGCAGCGACACCGTGATGAAAACGAGGACGAACGCCAGCTGCAAACCGACGAGCGCGAAGTTGAGGCGGTTCATGATGACGACGCCGACAATGTTGACGGTGGTGACCAAGGCGATTGCGGCCAAGCAGAAGACGGGCGCCGGGACGGCGGGGAACTGCGCGTTGAGGTAGATCCCGATCAATAGGTAGTTGACCAGGGGCAACAGCAGGTAGTCGAGCATCAATGCCCAGCCGGTCAGAAAGCCGACGTTGCCGCCGAAGGAGCGGCGCGCGAAAGTGTAGGCGCTCCCGGCGCTGGGGTAGGCGTGGACGAGCACGGCGTAGCTTGCGGCGGTGAACAGCATCGCAACAAATGTCACGACGTAGGCGGTCGGCACGTGGCCGTGCGTCGTTTGGCTGACGACGCCGAATGTGTCGAACATGGCGAGCGGGTCGATGTAGGCCAAGCCGAATGCAACCAGCCCGGCCACGCCCAACGCCCGGCGCAGCCGTGGTTCGCCTGTGGGCTGACTCACGATGGCACCGGTCTGATCAACTGCGTCGAACCGTCTTGCATGCTGGGCCTCCCACCTAGAGGTGCGTAGATTTGCGAGGAAACATTGATCACCAATATCACAATGACACGATTCGTCGGTAGACGATACGCGCCGATCTCGGTAAGCGCGAACCGAAGACTTCGGCCGGCTGCCGGGCGCGTGCTCATTGGCGGTGTAAACCGTCGTGGTAACAATGTTTTGAAACGACGAATGCTCGAGGAAGAAGCGGTGGTGATCCCAAGGGCGGATAGTCCAGATCAGACGTGCGGGCGGTTACCGGCGCGCGGCACCATCGGCGAACAGGTCGCGGATCTGATCCAGGAGTCGATCCTGTCCGGCGAGGCAAAGCGCGGTGCGCCGCTGCGCGAAGAATTGATTGCCGACCGGTATCAGGTGTCTCGTCGCACGGTTCGAGATGCGCTTCGGGTATTGGAGTCCAACGGGCTGGTTCGCCATCAGCGGCACAAGGGCTCGACCGTGGTCGACTTCAGTGCTGAAGACATCACCGATATGTACCGGTCGCGCGAGGTCCTCGAACTCGATGCCGCAAAACGGTGGTGTAGGGCAGGCGCGGTGGATTCCGGGTACCGGTTCCACCGCCTGACCGAGGCGCTCGGCCGGCTGGAGCAGGCCTCGCGGGGGACCGATTCCGGGCTGATCGTCAAGTCTGACCTTGACTTCCACGCGGCAATCATCGGCCTCCTCGACAGCCCGCGCGTGGATCGCTTTTTTGCGGCGATCGAGGCCGAGATGCTCTATGCGCTGGCCATTCTCGAGGCCAGCGAGGGCGAGTACAAGACCGATGCGGCAAAGGCATTCGGCGAGCACAAGGCAATGTATGAGGCGCTTCGCGACCGCGACGAGCAACGATCGACGCAGCTCATCTCCGAACATCTTCGGATCAACCGCGACGTCCTGATCCGGATCGTCGCCAGCTGACTGCAGCGGCTGCAGTGCTGCGGGTCCGCTGAGTCATGCCAGAAACAACACCACGATGATCGGCAGTACGAACACCAAGGCAGCGACGATCGTGAGCACGGCGATGGTGATTCCGACGCCGTTGTAGCTTTGCGGCGGCGTGCCCAGCGACCCGGCGCTGTACCCCCAAACCGGCGCCTTGTACCCCAATTCGGCCAGCTGCCCAGGGTAGACATCCACCAGGGTGTCCGCCGGCCCGATCTGCGACGGCAACCAGTAGGGCACATGCACGTGCACCCGGTGCCGTCCCGGTTGCACGGGCACCACCGTGCGACCCCAACCGGCAACCGGTACCTGGAAGCCATTGATGAAAATCTTGGGCTTGAACAGCGCCAACATGAACCCCAGCGGGAAGTACTGAGTCGTTACCGCGATTCCGCCGGAACCCGGGCTCGGCTGGACGTAGCCGTGCGGTGCGGGCGGATAAGCCTGATGTGGGGGGCGATCATGCGGGTACGGCGCCGGTTGGTGGGGATAGCTCACCGAGGTGTGCCGCGTCAGCGGTACTTGATCAGCAATGCCACGCCGACGATCGATACCAGCCAGATCCCGGTGATGAACAGGGTCAACCGGTCGAGATTCTTCTCCACCACGGTGGACCCGGACAGCGAGGACTGCACACCGCCGCCGAACAGCGTTGACAGGCCGCCACCTTTCGCGCGGTGCAGCAGCACCAGCAACACCACCAGCACACTGGTGATCACCAAGGTGATCTGCAGGGCCAACTCCATGACCAGCAGCCTACCGAACAACCGATCGACAACAGGCGCCGGGCGAGTTGGTCCTTGATACTGGGACACATGGTTGAGGTGTCCGATACCGCACTCGAGCCCATTGGCGACGTCCACCGGACCCGGATTGGCCGCGAGGCTACCGAACCAATGCGAGCCGACATCAGACTGCTGGGCGCCATCCTCGGGGATACCGTGCGTGAGCAAAATGGTGACGAGGTCTTCGAGTTGGTGGAGCGGGCGCGGGTGGAGGCCTTTCGGGTGCGGCACTCCGAGATCGACCGCGCCGAGATGGCGCGCATGTTCGAGGGCATCGACATCCACCACGCCATCCCGATCATCCGCGCGTTCAGTCACTTCGCGTTGCTGGCTAATGTGGCCGAAGACATCCACCGTGAGCGCCGTCGCAGCATTCACGTCGCCGCCGGTGAGCCGCCGCAGGACAGCAGTCTGGCCGCCACTTATATGAAACTTGACGCGGCCCAGTTGGATTCGGCAACCATCGCCGAAGCGCTGAAGGGCGCACTAGTGTCTCCGGTCATCACCGCCCATCCGACCGAGACCCGGCGGCGCACCATTTTCGAGACCCAGCACCGGATCACCCAGTTGATGCGGTTGCACGCGGAAGGACACACCGAAACCGACGACGGGCGCGGCATCGAAGTCGAATTGCGTCGGCAGGTCTTGAGGTTGTGGCAGACCGCGCTGATCCGGCTGTTTCGGTTACAGATCTCCGACGAGATCGAGGTCGGGTTGCGGTACTACCCGGCGGCGCTCTTCGAGGTGATTCCGCAGGTAAACGCCGAGGTGCGGGATGCGTTGCGAGCCCGCTGGCCCGATGCCGACCTGCTTTCCGAACCCATTTTGGGGCCGGGCTCGTGGACCGGCGGGGAGCGGGACGGAAACCCGAACGTCACCGCCGAGGTGGTTCGGCTGGCCACCGGCAGTGCCGCTTTCACCGCGCTGGCGCACTACCTGGCCGAACTGACGGCACTCGCGCAGGAGCTTTCGATGTCGGCGCGACTGATCACCGTCACCCCCGAATTGGCCACGCTGGCCGATGCCTGTCCGGCGGGTGCCCGCCCCGACGAGCCGTACCGGCGCGCCTTGCAGGTCGTGCGCGGCCGGCTCAGCGCCACCGCGGCCGAAATCCTGGACCAGCAACCGCAGCACACGCTGGAGTTGGGCTTGCCGCCATATGCCACCGCGGCCGAGCTGCGGGCCGATCTGGACACCATCGATGCCTCACTGCATAACCACGGCGCCGGGTTGTTGGCCGACGACCGGCTGGCCCGGCTGCGTGAAGCGGTGCGGGTCTTCGGATTTCATCTCTCCGGCCTGGACATGCGACAGAACTCCGACGTCCACGAGCAGGTGGTCGGAGAGCTGCTCGCGTGGGCGGGCGTGCACCCGGACTACACCTCGCTGGCCGAAGGGGAGCGGGTCGAGCTGTTGGCGGCCGAACTGAGCACCCGCCGGCCGCTGATCCGCGATGGTGCGCAGCTTTCCGATTTGGCTCGCAGCGAACTGGGCGTTCTGGCGGCCGCCGCCCACGCCGTCTGGACCTTTGGTCCCGCCGCGGTGCCCAACTACATCATCTCGATGTGCCGGTCGGTATCGGACATGCTGGAAGCCGCGGTCCTGCTCAAAGAGGTCGGCCTACTGGACGCTTCCGAGTCTGAACCCTATTGCCCGGTGGGTATCTCGCCGCTGTTCGAGACGATCGAGGACCTGCACAACGGGGCGGCCATTCTGCAGGCGATGTTGGATCTTCCGCTCTATCGCGCTTTGGTGACGGCCCGGGGTGGTTGCCAGGAGGTGATGCTCGGCTACTCGGACTCGAACAAGGACGGCGGGTATCTGGCCGCCAACTGGGCGGTGTATAGAGCCGAACTCGCGCTGGTGGAGACGGCGCGCAAGACCGGAATCCGGCTGAGGCTCTTCCATGGCCGTGGCGGCACGGTCGGCCGCGGTGGCGGACCCAGCTACCAGGCCATCCTGGCGCAGCCGCCGGGTGCGGTAAGCGGATCGTTGCGTCTCACCGAACAGGGTGAGGTGATCGCCGCCAAGTACGCCGAACCGCAGATGGCCCGACGCAATCTGGAGAGCCTGCTGGCCGCCACCCTGGAGTCGACGCTGCTGGACGTCGAGGGGTTGGGCGATACGGCGGCGCCGGCCTATGCGGTGCTCGACGAGGTGGCGGCATTGGCGCAACGTGCCTACGCCGAATTGGTGTACGAGACAACGGGTTTCGTCGAGTACTTCAAGGCTTCCACCCCAGTCAGCGAAATCGGGGCGCTGAACATCGGCAGCCGGCCGACCTCGCGCAAACCCACCGCTTCCATCGCCGACCTGCGGGCCATCCCGTGGGTGCTGGCTTGGAGCCAGTCGCGGGTGATGCTGCCCGGCTGGTACGGCACCGGCTCGGCGTTCGAGCAATGGCTGGCGGCGGGTCCCGAAAGTGAGGCCGACCGGCTGCAGGTGCTGCACGACCTGTATCAGCGGTGGCCGTTTTTCCGCAGCGTGCTGTCCAACATGGCGCAGGTGATGGCCAAGAGCGACCTGGAACTGGCGGCCCGCTACTCCGAACTGGTGGCCGACGAAACACTGCGGCGCCGGGTGTTCGACAAGATCGCCGACGAGCACCACCGCACCATCGCCATGTACAAGCGAATCACCGGACAAGATGACCTGCTTGCCGACAACCCGGCCCTGGCGCGCTCGGTGTTCAACCGGTTCCCCTACCTGGAACCGCTCAACCACCTTCAGGTCGAACTGCTCCGCCGTTACCGCAGCGGTGAGGACGACGAATCTGTGCAGCGCGGCATTCTGCTCACGATGAATGGGCTGGCCAGTGCGCTAAGAAACAGCGGCTGATCGCGGCTGGCCGTCATCGACGGTTACCCATGCGCACCGGGCGTGCCGAAGAGCAGTCCGCCGGTGCCGCCGTTGCCGCCGGTTCCGTCCGGCAAGCCGGTGCCACCGGCACCGCCATTGCCCCCGTTCCCGATCAGCAGCGCGCTACCGCCGCCGCCGCCACCGCCACCCGCGCCGCGGCTGCTGTGGGGGCCAACGGACAAGCCGCCATCTCCGCCACCGCCGCCGTCGCCGGCGCTGCCGAGCAGGCGACCGCCGGTGCCGCCGGCTCCGCAGTTGCCGCCGTTGCCGCCGTCGGCATTGCCGCTGGACTGGCCACCGGAGCCCGCGGTGCCGCCGTGGCCACCTTCGCCGGCAATGCCGCCGTTGCCGACCAGCCAGCCGCCATTGCCGCCCGCGCCTGCATCGCCCCCGGCGCCGCCGTCGCCGCCGATGCCGCCGATGCCCAAGCCCTGACCGCCCGTGCCGCCTTTGCCGCCAGCACCGCCCGCCCCGCCGTCGCCGTACATCCACCCGCCGTCACCACCGGCGCCGCCGCTGCCCCCGATCCCGCCGAGGCTAGCGGTCGCGCCTGACGACCCGCCTTTGCCGCCGACACCACCGGAGCCGCCGTCGCCGCCGCTGCCGCATAGCCCGGTTCCGCCGCCGCTGCCGCCGTTGCCGCCCGCGCCGGCGCTTTGGCCGCCAGGGCTGGTGCCGCCAGCGCCGGCACCGCCGTGGCCGCCGGCGCCGCCACTGCCGAAGAGAGAGCCGCCGCGCCCGCCGATGCCGCCGGCTCCGCCGTTGCCGATCAGTCCGGCGTTGCCGCCGTTGCCGCCGGCCGGGTGGGTGGCGTCGCCGGTTCCGCCGTTGCCGCCGTTGCCCCACAGCAGTCCGCCGTCGGCGCCGTTTTGGCCGGGCGCCCCGTTGGCGCCGTTGCCGATCAGGGGGCGGCCCAGCAGGGTTTGGGTGGGTGCGTTGATCGCGGCGAGTAGTTGCTGTTCGAGGGCTTGTAGTGGGTTGGCGTTGGCGGCTTCGGCGGCCGTGTAGGAGTTTGCGCTGCCGGTGAGGGCCTGCAGGAACTGCTGGTGAAAGCTGGCCACCTGGGTGCTGAGGTGTTGGTAGTCGCGGGCGTAGCCGCAGAACAGGGTTGCGATGGCCCCCGAGACCTCGTCGGTGCCGGCGGCCAGCACCGTGGTGGTCGGGGGCGCCGCGGCCGCGTTGGCCGCACCCAGTGACGAACCGATTCCCGCTATGTTCGCTGCCGCCGCGGTAAACGCCTCCGGGGCCACCACTAGTGCTGCCGACATCGCCGCAGTGTATGCGGTTTTTCCCGGCCAAATGCCGAATTGTCGTGACAGGTCCACACTAATTTGCCGGAACGGCCCAAACCTGGACGGGCGTTCTAGTACGCTGTTCTATTCCGCAGCTTGTCCAGGAATCCACGAACGGTGTGCTCGGTGATCGACAGCGGGGACATCACCGTTTCACCCAGGCTGACGATGTAGTCGATCCGATCGACGATGGCCTCCACCGGTTCCACCAGCACGATGAGGCGCTTGGCCAGCTCGTCCAGGCTGGACAGCGTGCCCTCCAGGTGATCCAGGCCGCCCTCCAGGCGTTCGACCGTGGCGTTGAGGGGCGATAACGAGCTGTTCAGCTCGTTCATGGTCTTACCCAATCCGTCGAGTACGTCTTCGACCTGTTCCACCGTCTTGTCGGCGTTCAACGCCGCCTGTGTAAGGGTCTTCATCCGCTGTCGAGCTGGCGTCGGGCGGCCGCCTCTGTCTGCCATAACGGTCATTATCACCCCTTGACAAGGGATAACTCACCGTGCGGCGACAGCCCTGATGCTAGCCAGGCAGCCTGGCCGCGGCATCGCGGTCCAGCAGCCAGCGCGTGCTTTCGCGCCCGATGGCACCCGCCGCCGGCAACAACACCGGGTCCGCACCGCCGATGGCAGCGGCCACCGCCTCCGCTTTGGTCCCACCGGAAACCATCAACCAGACTTCGCGTGAACGCTGAATTGCCGGAAGCGTCAGGGTGATTCGTTGTGGCGGTGGTTTGGGGGAGTCGCCGACCGGGACCACCAGACGGGTGGTCTCACGCACGGCCTGAGTGCCCGGGAAAAGCGAATTGATATGGCCCTCTGGCCCCATGCCCAAAAGGTGCACATCGAAGTCCGGCGCCCGGTTTCCGGGGACTGCACTGGCCGCCAGTACCTGTTCGTAGGCCAGGGCCGCGGCGTCCAGGTCGGCGCCGAACTCGCCGTCGCTGGCGGCCATCGGGTGCACCTGGCTCGCCGGTATGTCAACGTGATCGAGCAGTTCCTCGCGCGCCTGCTTGTCGTTGCGCTCGTCGTCATCCTCGGGAACGTAGCGGTCGTCGCCCCAGAACAGATGAACCTTGGACCAGTCGATCTGCGAGCCTTGACTGCCCAGATACCGCAGCAGCCCAATACCGTTGCCGCCGCCGGTCAGCACGATCAGGGCTTGTCCACGCTCGGCTACCGCGCTGCCGATGGTCTGGATCAGGCGTTGTCCAGCGGCTCCGATCAGCATGTCGCTGTCAGGGAAGATCTCGACGTCCAGGCTCACACGTATTGCACTTTCTTGATGCCCTCCAGGGCGGCGAAGTAGATCTCGTCGGCGTCGAGCCGGCGCAGATCTTCGGCCAGACATTCCCCGACGACCCTGCGCGCCAACGGAACCAGGGCATCGGGCTTGGCGGTGCGGCTCAGGGTTGCGGTGATCCCTTCTTGCGGCCGGCTGAGCACGATGTTTTCGCTGGGGCGCTCCAACTCCACTCGGAGCTCGCCCACCGCGCGGCGCACCGGACCGTCGATCCGGCTGGCCAGCCAGCCGGCCAGGATGTCGAGCGCCGGCTCGGTCCGCAATCCGGAAACCAGCGCGGACACGATCGGCTCGTGCGGCGGCTGATCGACGGCCGAGGTCAACAGCGCCCGCCAATAGGTGATCCGACTCCAGGCCAGATCGGTGTCGCCCGCGGTGTATCCGGGCAACCGGCTCTTGATCGCCGACAGTGGGTCGATCCCGTTGGTCGCATCGGTGATGCGCCGAATCGCCAACTTGCCCAGTGGATCTTGCGCGGGCACGGCCGGGGCGATGTCAGGCCACCAGGCAACCACCGGGATGTCGGGCAGCAGGAACGGGATGACGACGCTTTCGGCATGGCCGGCCAGCGGCCCGGACAGCCGCAGCACCACGACCTCGCCGGACCCGGCGTCCCCACCCGCGCGCAATTGTGCGTCCAGACGCGGTTCGTCGGCGTATGGGTCGCCTCTCATCGTCACGATGATGCGGCTGGGATGTTCATGGCTGGCATCGTTGGCCGCGTCGATGGACTCTTCGACCATGGTCTCGCTGTCCGGCACGATGATCAGCGTCAAGACCCGCCCCATCGTGACGGCACCGATTTTTTCGCGAAGCTCATCGAGCTTCTTGTTGACCGCGGTGGTGGTGGTGTCGGGCAGGTCGACGATCATCTGCGCCGCTCCTTCTCATCGCTTCGCTCTGCATCGTCGCTGGCGCGGATCACGGCCGTCGCCATTCCCGGCCGGTGCGTCGCAGCATCTCGAATGCCGATTCCGGGCCCCAGGTGCCGGCTTCGTAGGGGTCGGGCTTGCCGCTGGAAGCCCAATTGTCCAGTGCCGGATCCAGGATCTCCCAGGCCAATTCGACCTCCGCGTTGACCGGGAAAAGGGACGGTTCGCCGAGCAGCACATCAAGGATCAGCCGTTCGTAGGCCTCCGGCGAGTCCTCGGCGAACGCTGAACCATAGGAGAAGTCCATATTGACGTCGCGGACTTCCATCGCGCTTCCCGGCACCTTCGAACCGAACCGCAGCGTCATTCCCTCATCCGGCTGCACGCGGATCACCAGCGCGTTGGTGCCCAACTCGTCGGTCATGGTGGCATCGAACGGTAGATGCGGAGCCCGCTTGAATACCAGTGCGATCTCGGTTACCCTCCGGCCCAGCCGTTTTCCGGTGCGAAGATAGAACGGAACGCCGGCCCAGCGGCGACTGTTCACCTCGAGCGTGATGGCGGCGAAGGTCTCGGTGGTCGAGGTCTTGGAAAACCCCTCCTCGTCGAGCAAACCGACCACCTTCTCGCCGCCCTGCCAACCGGCCGTGTATTGGCCGCGGCTGGTGGTCTCGTCGAGCGGCTCGGCAAGTTGAGTGGCGGAGAGCACCTTGATTTTCTCGGTCTGCAGGGCGATCGGATTGAAGCTGACCGGTTCTTCCATTGCGGTCAGCGCCAACAACTGCATCAGGTGGTTCTGAATGACATCGCGGGCGGCGCCGATGCCGTCGTAGTAACCGGCGCGTCCGCCCAGTCCGATGTCCTCGGCCATGGTGATTTGCACGTGGTCGACGTAGTGGGCGTTCCAGATCGGATCAAACAGCTGGTTGGCGAACCGCAGCGCCAAGATGTTCTGAACCGTCTCCTTGCCCAGGTAGTGGTCGATGCGGAAGACCGATTCCTCCGGGAACACCGCATTGACCGCCCTGTTCAGGTCGCGCGCGCTTTGCAGATCGTGGCCGAACGGCTTTTCGATGACGACCCGGCTCCACCTGTCGCCCTGTGGGCGCGCCAGCCCGGATTTGTGCAGTTGGCCGCAGACCACGGGAAAGGACTTGGGCGGAATCGCGAGGTAAAAGGCGTGATTGCCGCCGGTGCCGCGCTCGGTGTCGAGCTTCTCCAAGGTCTCGGCCAACCGGCCGAACGCTTCGTCGTCGTCGAAAGATCCTGAGACGAAACGGAATCCCTCGGCCAGCCGGTCCCAGTTTGCCTGCCGGAACGGGGTTCGGCAGTGCTCCTTGACCGCTTGGTAGACCACCTGGCCGAAATCTTCGGTATCCCAGTCCCGGCGGGCGAAGCCGACCAGTGCAAACGTGGGTGGTAGCAGCCCGCGGTTGGCCAGATCATAGATGGCCGGCATCACCTTCTTGCGGGCCAGGTCGCCGGTGACACCGAAAATCACCATGCCGCAAGTGCCGGCGATGCGAGGCAGACGCTTATCCAGCTTGTCGCGCAATGGGTTCTGCCATTGCGCGACCCCGGGCTCAGAGTGGGGCGGGCTCATTTGGCGAGCGCGTCGAGCTGCGCCTGCGTTGCATCAAGCAGCTCTTTCCACGACGCCTCGAACTTCTCCACGCCTTCGCTCTCCAACACGTCAAACACGTCGGACAGATCGATGCCGATCGCCTCGAGCTTGTCGAATATCTGTTGGGCATCGCCGGCAGTGCCAGTGATCGAGTCTCCCTTGACCACACCATGATCGGCGACGGCGTCGAGGGTCTTCTCCGGCATCGTGTTGACCGTGTGCGGTGCAACCAACTCGGTGACATAGAGCGTGTCGGAGTAGTCGGGGTTCTTCACGCCGGTGGACGCCCACAGGGGGCGCTGAACCCGGGCACCACGTTCCTCGAGCGCTTGGTAGCGCGCATCGCCTTCGAACACCTCTTGGTAGGCCGCGTAGGCGAGTCGGGCGTTGGCAACACCGGCCTGACCGCGCAACGCGAGAGCCTCCGCGGAGCCGATCTGTTCCAGTCGGTTATCGATTTCGGTATCCACGCGGGAGACGAAAAACGATGCCACCGAATGAATCTTGGATAGATCGTGTCCGGCTTGGGCGGCCTTCTCCATGCCGGTCAAGTAGGCATCCATCACCCCGCGGTGGCGGTCGACGGAGAAGATGAGCGTCACGTTGACCGAGATCCCTTCGGCCAGAACGGCGGCAATAGCAGGCAAGCCGGCCTTGGTCGCCGGGATCTTGATGAGCAAGTTGGGCCGGTCAACGATCTTCCACAGCTCGACAGCCTGCTGGATTGTCTTGTCGGTCTCGTGCGCCAGCCGCGGGTCGACCTCGATCGACACCCGCCCGTCGACCCCCCCGAAAGCCTCCCACCGGGGGGCCAGCACATCGCAGGCGTTGCGTACGTCGTCGGTGGTGACGGTGCGGATGGTGGCGTCGACATCGGCGCCGCGCTCGGCGAGCTCGGCAACCTGGGCGTCGTAGTCGTGTCCTTCGGACAACGCCTTCTGGAAGATGGACGGGTTGGTGGTGACGCCGACGACACTCTTGGTGTCGATCAGCTCTTGCAGGTTGCCGGAGCGCAACCGGTCGCGGGACAAGTCATCGAGCCACACTGATACGCCCGCGGCACTGAGTGCGGCGAGGTTTGGGTTCTGACTGGCCATCTGAACCACCCTTTCTCAATTTTCCAATGCTCGTTCCGCGGCAGCGGCAACAGCTTCGGCGGTAAAGCCGTACTCGCGGAACAATGTCTTGTAGTCGGCCGACTCTCCGTAGTGCTCGATTGAAACGATTTCGCCGGTGTCACCGACCAGCTTGTGCCAGCACTGTGCGATGCTGGCCTCGACGGCCACTCGGGCCGAAACCGAGGGCGGCAGCACACTGTCGCGGTATTCCTCAGGCTGGGACTCAAACCACTCCACGCACGGCATCGATACCACTCGCGCGATGATGTCGTTATCCGCCAACAACTTCCGTGCTTCGACCGCAAGCTGCACCTCGGAACCGGTGGCGATCAAAACGACGTCGGGGCCTTCGGACGAGTCACCATCGGCGCCATCGCTGAGCACGTAGCCGCCGCGGGCAAGGCCCTCGGCGTTGGTGCCCGCTAGCACCGGCACTCCCTGCCGGGTCAGGATCAGCCCGACCGGACCGCTGGTGGCGCCCCGGGCCAGGATCGTGCTCCAGGCGTACGCCGTCTCATTGGCGTCGGCCGGGCGCACCACCGAGAGCCGGGGGATCGCGCGCAGCGCCGAAAGGTGCTCGATCGGCTGGTGGGTCGGGCCGTCTTCACCAAGTCCGATCGAATCGTGGGTCCAGACGTAGATGGGGTCGATGTCCATCAGTGCCGCCAGCCGCACTGCCGGGCGCATGTAATCGGAGAACTGCAGGAACGTGCCGCCGTAGGCGCGGGTGGGTCCGTGTAGCGCGATCCCGGAGAGGATGGCGCCCATCGCGTGCTCGCGAACACCGAAGTGCAGCGTGCGGCCGTACCAGTGCGCGGTGTAGTCATCGGTAGAGATCGCTGGCGGGCCGAAAGAGTCCGCGCCCTTGATGGTGGTGTTGTTGCTGCCGGCAAGGTCAGCCGAACCGCCCCACAACTCGGGGAGTTTGGGTCCGATCGCGGCCAGCACCTGTCCGGACGCTGCCCGGGTGGCCAGCGCTTTGGAACCGGGCTCCCAGCGCGGCATGTCGGCATCCCAGCCGTCGGGCAGCTGCTGGGCCGTCAGACGGTCTAGCAAGGCCTTGCGCTGCGGTTCTCGCTGTGCCCAGGCCTCAAAGTCGGCCTGCCAGCTTTCGTGCGCCTCCTTGCCGCGCGCCACCAACCCGCGGGTGTGGGTGATGACGTCTTCGCGCACTTCGAACGTCTTGTTGGGATCGAATCCGAGGACTGTCTTGACGGCCGCCACTTCCTCGTCGCCAAGCGCCGCACCATGCACCTTGCCCGTGTTCATCATGTTCGGCGCCGGGTAGCCGATGATGGTGCGCAGCGAGATGAACGATGGCCGATCGGTGACTGCCTTCGCGTTGGCGATCGCCTCCTCGATGCCGGTGACGTTTTCGCCGCCCTCCACCTCTTGCACGTGCCAGCCGTAGGCGCGGTAGCGAGCAGCGGTGTCTTCGCACAGTGCGATGTTGGTGTCGTCCTCGATCGAGATCTTGTTGTGGTCGTAGAAGACGATGAGGTTGCCGAGCTGCTGAACGGCCGCAAGGGACGACGCCTCGGAGGTGACTCCTTCTTCGATGTCACCGTCGGAGGCGATCACGTAAATGTGATGGTCGAAGGGGCTGGTTCCGGGTTCGGCGTCGGGGTCGAACAGGCCACGCTCATAGCGCGCCGCCATCGCCATGCCCACCGCTGAGGCCAGGCCCTGGCCCAGCGGACCGGTGGTGATCTCCACCCCGGCGGTGTGGCGGAACTCGGGATGGCCGGGAGTCTTGGACCCCCAGGTGCGCAGCGACTCGATGTCGGACAATTCAAGTCCGAAGCCGCCCAGGTAGAGCTGTATGTAGAGGGTCAGGCTGCTGTGCCCGCAGGACAGGACGAACCGGTCCCGGCCCAACCAAGTGGTGTCGCTGGGGTCGTGGCGCATCGCGCGCTGAAACAACGTGTAGGCCAGCGGGGCCAGGCTCATCGCCGTTCCCGGGTGCCCATTGCCGACCTTTTGCACGGCGTCGGCTGCCAGCACTCGGGCCGTGTCAACCGCAGCCGAATCGATCTCGGTCCAGTCGTCGGGATGGCGCGGTTGGGTGAGCGCAGAGATCTCTTCGAGAGTGGTCACAAATACAGTCCTCAGTTCTCAGGGTCATCAAACTGATCAACCCCACCCTAGTGTGGGATTGCAGGTGGTTGCAGGCCTCGATCCGGAGTACCCATCGGGCCTGTCGGGAAAAGCTCGGATAAGCACAGTGAAAATATCCTGCCGGCCACACCGGCGTTACAGACAGTGCCGTTCTGGCGGGGAAATTACTGTGAATCGACCCTGCGGCAGTGCTGCTGTGGTGGTGCCGTCTACCATCGTGCGTAGTAGAAGCTGTGCGCGGCTGCGAATTCTCGAGGAGTTATTGCGTGAGCGTTCACGGGCGCGTCGCGCCGGGCCAGGCATCTGGCACCGCCCGGCAGCGTAGCGAGCCGGGTACTGGCACGTGGAGGAGCCGCGTGCTCGGTACGGTGCTGGCCTATCTGGCGTTGACCAAGCCGCGGGTCATCGAACTGTTGTTGGTTACCGCGATCCCGGCGATGCTGCTGGCCGACCGCGGTGCCTTTCATCCGCTGATCATTGCGAACACGCTGATCGGCGGCATGATGGCTGCCGCTGGCGCCAACACGCTCAACTGTGTGGCCGACGCCGATATCGACAAGGTGATGAAGCGAACGGCGCGCCGCCCGCTCGCGCGAGCCGCGGTGCCGACCAGAAGCGCGCTGATCTTCGGTTTGGCGCTGACCGTGGTTTCGTTCTTCTGGATGTGGTTGAATGCCAATCTGCTGTCCGGGCTGTTGGCCCTGGCCACCGTGGCGTTCTATGTGTTCGTCTACACGCTGTTGCTCAAGCGCCGCACGTCGCAAAACGTGGTGTGGGGCGGGGCCGCCGGGTGCATGCCGGTGATGATCGGTTGGTCCGCGGTCACGGGCACCCTGGCCTGGCCGGCGCTGGCGATGTTCGCGATCATCTTCTTCTGGACGCCGCCGCATACCTGGGCGTTGGCGATGCGGTACAAGGACGACTACAAAGAGGCCGGCGTGCCGATGCTGCCGGCTGTGGCGACCGAACGTCAGGTAACCAAGCAGATCCTGATCTATACCTGGCTGACCGTGTTGGCAACGTTGGCGCTGACGCCGGCGGCTGGGTGGCTTTATGCGGCGGTTGCCGTGGTGGCGGGGGCGTGGTTCTTGACCATGGCGCATCAGCTCTACGCCGGAGTGCGCGCCGGCGAGGCGGTCAAGCCGCTGCGGTTGTTCCTGCAATCCAACAATTACCTGGCGTTGGTGTTCTGCGCGCTGGCTGTCGACTCGGCGATCGGGCTGCCCACGCTGCTCGGCTAACCGTGCAGCGCGCCGGCGGCACCGGCCGGGCGCGGTGAATCTCAACCGGTATTTCCTGCCGCCTTCGGGGATCGATCGCTAGTTGCCCGAGCGGATTGCCGGGAAATGCTGGTCGAACAGCCCGTAGCTGTAGGTGATCGTGTGCTCGAGACTCTCGAAACCCAGGGCGCCGCCGAGGTAGAAAATGTCGCCCTGGCCTTGCAGCGACTCCAGATCGTCGTAGAAGCCGTTCGCGATCGCGGATTGCGACACATGGGGGAAAAACTTCGGCCAGGCCTTCGTCAGAACGGTGGTCTTCAGTGTCACACCAACTTTTTCGAGTTGGGTATGTAATTCCTCCAGGGCCGCTTCCTGGCATCCCGGCTGCTCAGGTGATCCGTGGTAATAAAACACCCACCATGGGCTCTGTGGCCAGGGGCGCAACCCGATGTGTCCACCCGCAAGGCCAAGGTGTTGAGAGCCGAGCGACACGTAGCCGGACGCGTCGGGAAGGCCATCACCGTCGGCGATTGTCGCGTAGTAGTCGGCGTAGCGGATCTCGCGCTTGACCCGTGCGCCGGTCTTCGTGATCGCGTTGTTGAGGGCGCTGCTTGCGCCGCTCGCATCGAGCAGATCGAACGCGTCATCCAACGGGGTTGCCAGCAGGACCGCATCGAAAGTCCCGAGTTCGCGCCCGTCGCCGGCGTAGATCCAGAGTCCGTCCTGCTTGCGTACGACCCGACTGACCGGAACTTCAGTGCGGACATGGCAATCCTTGGCCATCGCGATCGCCAGCGACTGGGCGCCCAGAGTGAAACTCAGCCGCTCGGCGCCGCCCTGCAATTTCTGCATGAGAAGGGAGCGAATGCCGTGGCGGGGAGTACACAACCGAAAGTAAATAAAACAGAGTGCAGCAACTTCGCTATATGGACCGTACCCCATATCCATAACCGGTTCCTACATGGACGCCAAAGGAGCTAACTGCAGTTTCTTTACCCATTGTTCCAAGGGCAGAGACAGTTCATCGCGTAGCCAGCCGAGTTCGGGGCAATGATTGAATGAGAATCCTGGTTTGTCGAAATATTTCCGATATCGCTTGATGTAACGCCGCACCTTGATTGCTGAGCCCAGGTAGGCGCGCGTTGAGTGCGCCGCCGCTATCGCGGCTTCCAGTCCGGTCCACTCGGCCGTGTCGAGGTCGACGGCCAGCATCGGCTCGCGCAGGAAGGTCTGCAGCCCGTATCGGCGGGCAAGAGCCCAAGTATTCGGGTATCGCTGCGGCACGACCACAACCCCGCCCAGGTCGTAGTAGCGCCCATCGACCTCCACCGAACACGCTTTGCCGCCAACCTGTGCGGAGCCCTCGAAGACCGTGACGTCGTCGTAGCCGCGCTCGCGCAGGCGCAGCGCCGCGCTCAACCCGGCAGTGCCGCCACCAACAATTGCGATGCGCTTGGGTTGATTCATGTGGCTGTGTTCCCTTCACGTTGCCATTCGGTGTCGGTCCGCGGTACTGTCTAAATTCATGGGGTGATGAATTATCAATGATTTCCCGGGATGTCCTCGCCGGGGCCAAACTGGCATCTGGCAATGCGGTAAAGATTCGATCATCTGACACGATAGTGGCTTGGCAACTTTTGTCAGGCAAAAGATGGAATCTAGTTCTCGGCCCGCTGTCGACGGTACTTCGGAATCGCATCCCGGCGAGCCAACTAGCGGGTTAGAGGTAGCGCGCTCACCAGGATGAGGTCAGCGGCCGGGACTTTTGTCACCAATCCGTGGCCGAAGTGCTCCGATGGGTGCGAAGACGTTCATTTCGCTGCGGGAGCGCGCGACCATGGGGCGACAACATACTCGGGCTAGGGGATCGCCAAGATGAAGTCGTTCACGATCGATCCGCGTCGCCACGATGGAGTGATCTTCGTCCTCGACGGCGACGGACCCGAACAGTCGATCTGGGCGCCGACCGTCGCACTGGCCCGAAAGCTCTGGCAGGTCGGAGTGGGAACCGCCGTCTATTCGCCCGCCGATGAGAGCGTGAGAGTGCTCGAGGCGGCAGGGTTGTCCGAACCAGAGCGAGCCAGTGCACCGCCACAAGCCTCGCAGGCGAAGCCCTATTGCATCGGCCTCTCGGCTGCCGCCGCCAAGTTGGGGGCCGCTGTCGAACGGTTGGCAGTCGTGGCCGGCATGGATGGCGGGGTGGAGGCCGCCCGAGAGTGCGGCTTCGCCTTCGTCATCGGATTTGACCGGGACGGACGGGCCGAGGAACTCCTGCGCCGCGGCGCGGACGTCGTCGCTGCCGATCTTGCCGAAGTCACCGTGCGTAGCGGCGACGAGCGCCTATCTCAATGCCCCAACGCGCTGGATTCCTACGGTCAGGTGATCGGGATGGTCGCCGGTCGGCAATTGTTCGTCTGTATGGACTACGACGGCACGCTGTCCGAAATCGTGTCGGATCCCGATGCCGCCACCCTGGTCGATGGCGCCGCCGAGGCGCTGGCGCACTTGTCGACGCAATGCCCGGTCGCAATTCTGTCCGGCCGCGATTTAACCGACATCCGTGACCGGGTAGGGGTACCGGGCATCTGGTACGCCGGCAGCCACGGCTTCGAACTGATCGCGCCCGACGGTACTCACCACCAGCATGAGGCGGCCGCCGCCGCGGTTGACGTGCTGGCGAGCGCGGCCGAGGACCTTCGCCACGAGTTGGCCCAGATCCCAGGCGCGAGTGTCGAACACAAGCGTTTTACCGTCGCGGTGCACTATCGCAATGTCGCCCGTGAGCACGTGGCCCAGGTGATCGCGACCACCCACCGATACCGCCGCGAATATGGCCTTCGGGTGACCAGTGGCCGCAAGGTCGTCGAGCTGCGACCCGACATCGACTGGGACAAGGGTGCCGCGCTGGCCTGGATTCGCTCACTCATCTTCGAAAACTCGCGGGTACTGCCGATGTACGTGGGTGATGACCTCACCGATGAGGACGCGTTCGATGCGCTGCGGTTCAGCGGCGTGGGGATCGTGGTCCGTCACGACGAGGACGGTGACCGACCCACCGCCGCCAACTTCACGCTGCGCAACCCAAACGAAGTCCGTGACTTCGTTCGACGCGGCGCCGGGTGGCTGGCGCATGCGCACGAGACGCAATCGCGCGGTTGGACTTTCACATTCGAAGGCTACGATCCGCCCAACGAAAAGCTGCGCGAAGCGCTGTGCACCGTCGGCAACGGTTACTTCGCCACCCGTGGTGCCGCACCCGAATCGACGGCGGGGCAGGTCCACTATCCGGGAACATATGTCGGCGGCGTGTTCAACCGGCTGGACGACCTGATCGGGGGTACCAGGACAGCTCACGAAAGCCTGGTGAACCTACCCAACTGGCTGCCACTAACCTTCCGGATCGACGGCGGCGACTGGTTTGACGTCGACGCGGTGACGTTGTTGTCCTACCGTCAGACGCTTGACCTGCGTGGTGCGGTGCTGACCCGGGAACTGACCTTCCGTGACGACGCCGGGCGCACCACCTCGGTAACCCAGCACCGCTTCGTTTCGATGAACCAGGCGCATGTGGCGGCGCTGCAAACCACCGTCGTCGGCCACGACTGGTCGGGGACGATCGAAATCCGGTCCACCATCGACGGCAACGTCCGCAATTCCGGGGTGGAGCGGTACCGAAATCTGGCCAGCAATCATCTGCAGGGTCTGGAAAAGGCTGTGCTGTCTGAGAATTCGGTGTCGATGGCCGTGGAGACCACGCAGTCGAAGATCCCGGTCTCGGTGGCAGCCAGGACCAGCCTATGGCGCGGGGACGAGCCGGTCGCGGCAACGTACCGGTTGCTCGACGAGGAATTCGAAGTCGGCCACAAGATCTTCACCGAGGCCAAACTGGGCCAGCCGTTGACCGTGGAGAAGATTGTCACCCTGGTGAGCGGGCTTGATGTGGCCACCTTACACCCGGCCATCGGAGCGGAGCGCCGACTCGGTCGCCAGGGACGGTTTGCCGAGATTTGTGACGCCCACCGGATTGCCTGGTCGCATCTGTGGGAACGGTTGTCGATCGAATTCTCCAACCACACCGAAGAGCTGCGCGTATTGCACCTGCTGCACCTGCTGCACCTGCTGCACCTGCTGCAGACGGTGTCCTACAACAGTGCGGATCTCGATGTCGGGGTCCCAGCCCGCGGGCTGCACGGTGAGGCCTACCGGGGACATATTTTCTGGGACGAGCTGTTCATCTTCCCGGTGCTGAACCTGCGCCTTCCCGCGGTGACCCGATCGCTGCTGCTGTATCGCTACCGGCGCCTGCTCGAGGCCCAGCGCGCGGCCAAACTGGCCGGCTATCGCGGTGCGATGTATCCGTGGCAGTCCGGCAGCGACGGGCGAGAGGAAAGCCCCGAGCAGCACCTGAACCCGCGGTCGGGCCGATGGATACCCGATGCCAGCCACCGTGCGCACCATATCGGCATCGCCGTCGCATACAACGTCTGGCAGTTTTACCAAGTCAGCGGCGATCTCGCGTTCATGATCGATTACGGGACCGAGATGATGGCCGAGATAGCCCGGTTCTGGGTGAGTAGGGCGACTTATGACGCCGAGGGTGATCGGTACCACATCAAGGGCGTCATCGGACCCGATGAATTCCATTCCGGTTACCCCGACCGGCCCTACGACGGCGTGGACGACAACGCGTACACCAACGTGATGGCGGCCTGGGTGATCCTGCGGGCGATCGATGCGTTGCTGCTGATGCCGCTGCCGAACCGGTTGGACTTGTACGAAAAGCTGGCACTGACCGAAGCGGAGCTGGCTCAGTGGGACCACGTCAGCCGGCGCATGTTCGTCCCGTTCCACGACGGCGTGATCAGTCAGTTTGACGGATATGAGCAGTTGGCAGAACTGGATTGGGACGCCTACCGGCATCGATACGGCAACATCCAGCGGCTCGACCGCATTCTTGAAGCCGACGACGACGATGTCAATCGCTATCGGGCGTCCAAGCAGGCCGACGCGCTGATGCTGCTCTATCTGTTGTCCGCGGACGAACTGGGGGAGCTGCTGGACCGGCTCGGCTACCACATGGAACGGGACCAGATCCCGGAGATGGTGGACTATTACATGGCGCGTACTTCCCATGGGTCGACGCTGAGCGCCGCGGTTCACGGATGGGTGCTGGCCCGCGCCAATCGGGATCGCGCCCTGGAGTTCTTTCAGCAGGTGCTCGAGTCCGACGTTGCCGACATCCAGGGCGGTACCACCGCGGAGGGTGTCCACCTGGCCGCGATGGCCGGCAGCGTGGACTTCGTGCACCGCTGCTTCACCGGACTGGAGATCCGTGCCGATCGAATCGTGTTGTCCCCGCACTGGCCGGAATACCTTGGTGCACTTGGATTTCCGATTCACTACCGCGGTAACCACCTACACCTGAGGGTAAGTGGGAAGGGCGCGGATATCAGCGTCGAGCCGCGTGATGTGCCGCCCGTCGAAGTGGAATGCCATGGACGGGTGGAGCGGCTGTTGCCGGGAAGCACCGTTCGATTCAGCTAGCGGGCTGGCTAGGCCGGTATCGCCGTTACCGCTTCGGCACTGCCGCCGTTACCGAACAGCAGGGCGGTTACCGTCAACCCCGGCAGCGCCGTAATTCTTGTTCCGTTGCCGCCGTCGCGCCGGTGTCCCGCGAGTTGCTCTGTGCAGCACAAATAGCCGATGAATTTGACCCAAGTGACTTAATATCGTCCTGTGAAGTCACGCGAGTTATCGCCGCGGGTGCGTGACCTGATCCGTGAAGCGGCGCGGGTTGCGCTCAACCCCAGTCAACAATGGCTCGAAGAATTCGACCGTGCGACGCTGGCTGCAGCGCCGCCAATCGCCGAGAACCCGGATTTGGCGACCGTCATCAGCCGGGCAAATCGCGCCAATCTACGCCACTTCGCAGCGTCCAACCTGCGAAATCCGGGCGACCCGGTACCGGCGAACCTGGGTGCCGAGCCGCTGCGAATGGCCAGGGATTTGGTACGTCTCGGCCTTGACACGCTGGCTCTCGATGTCTACCGCGTCGGGCAAAACGTGGCCTGGCAGCGGTGGACCGACATTGTGTTCGGCCTCACCACCGACCCCCAGGAGCTGCGCGAACTGCTCGATGTGCCGTTTCGGTCGGCTGCGGCGTTCATCGACACCACGCTTGCGGGCATCGCCGCGCAAATGGAGCTCGAGCACCACGAGCTGTCGCGCAATATCTGCGCCGAGCGCCGCCGCATTGTCGAGCTTCTTCTCAATGGCGCACCCATCAGCCGCGATTCCGCCGAATCCCGGTTGGGTTACCCCCTGGATCGGTCGCATACCGCCGCCATCATTTGGAGTGACCGCTCCGACGGTGACCACCGCGACCTGGACCGAGCCGTGGACGCGTTCTGCAATGCCGTTGGGTGCGCAAGCTCGCTGGCCATCATGTCTGCCGCCACGACACGCTGGGTCTGGGTGCGTGACGTAGATGTCTTCGACTGCAGTCAGATTCGTCAGGTGATGCGCGAATTGCCGCACGTGCGCATCGCCATCGGAACCACCGAACCGGGAGTTGACGGGTTCCGTCGTAGCCACCGCGATGCGCTTACCGCCGCACGCATGTTGATCCGGCTGCGCTCACCCCAGCAAGTTGCCTTCGTCGGCGACGTCGAGATGATTGCCCTGCTCACCGAGAACCCGGACGGTGCGGATGAATTCATCAAGAACACGCTCGTCGACTTCGAGGAAGCCTCCCCGGCTCTGCAACACACCCTGCTGACCTTTATCAGCCAACAGTGCAATGCATCTCGTGCCGCGCGGCTGCTGTACACCCATCGCAACACGTTGATGCACCGACTCGAAACCGCGCAGCGCCTGCTTCCCAAGCCTCTCGAGGACACCACGGTTCGCGTTGCCGTCGCTCTCGAGGTTTTGCAGTGGCGCAGCAAGCAACCCGGAAATCCCGCCGCGAGTGGGGCAGGCAAACCAGACGACCGCACCCCGCCGGAACAGCGGCCCTGAGCCGGGGGGCGTCCGGCGCTTCGGCAGTTGCTGCCCGAGTTGCCCCGAAATGGCTAGGGCAACAACACGACCGACCCAATAGTCTTGCGGGCTTCCAGATCTTGATGGGCCTTCATCGCATCGGCCAGCCGATACCGCCCGCCAACCTCGATGGTGATTACCGCGCTGCTGATCGCGTCGAAAAGTTCGCTGGCCCGCCAGCTGAATTCCTCGGCGGTGCGGATGAAGTGGAACAGCGACGGACGGGTGAGATACACCGAGCCGGCCGCATTGAGCCGTTGCGGATCGACTGGAGGAACGGGACCACTGGCGGCGCCGAACAATGCGAGTGTCCCGCGTACGGCCAGGCTGGCCAGGCTGGCGTCGAACGTCGTTGCCCCGACTCCGTCGTAGACGGCGGCCACACCGGCACCATCAGTCAGGGCGCGCACCTGTCCGCCAAACTGCCAAGCGTCGGTGGGGTAGTCCAGCACTTCGGCCGCGCCGGCATCCCTGGAGAGCTTGGCCTTTTCCGGAGTTGAGACGGTGCTGATCACCCGTGCCCCCAGGTGAGTAGCCCATTGCGTCAGAATCAGCCCGACGCCGCCGGCGCCGGCATGCACCAAGATGGCGTCGCCGTCGGCAACCGGGTACACCGACTTCAGGAGATAGTGCGCGGTGAGGCCCTTCAGCAGTGCCGATGCGGCCACTTCGGCGCTGACGCCGTCGGGCACCTTGGCGGTCAGAGCCGCCGGTGCAGTGCAGAATTCGGCATAGCCGCCGTTCGCGGAGGCGCTGACCACGCGGTCGCCCACAGCAATCCCGCCGGCATCGGCCGCCGTGGCGCCCGGGCCGAGGGCTACCACGGTTCCGCATACCTCCGAGCCGATGACGAACGGCAGCTCCCGTGGATAACTTCCCGACCGGAAGTAGGTGTCGATGAAGTTGACACCGATCGCCTCGGCCTTGATCACCAGCTCGCCATGACCGGGCTCGGGTTGCGGCCTCTCGACGTAGCTGAGGACTTCGGGACCGCCTGTTTGGCTGACTTCAATTGCGTGCACGCCGCTATCATGCCCGACCATGAAGTTGGCCCGGCCGGAAGTCTTCCATCCGCGCGTCGTCTTGGCGGGTTGGCTGCACCAACCCGCCGGTGATGGCGACGACGCCGGGCTGGTTGCGGCCCTGCGCCGCCGCGGGCTGCACGCGCATTGGTTGTCGTGGGACGATCCCGACATCAGTCGGGCGGACCTGGTGATCCTGCGGGCTACCCGCGACTACGCCCGTCGGCTCGACGAGTTTGTGGCCTGGACCGGCGTCGTCCGCAATCTGCTCAACCCGCCCGCGGTGGTGGCCTGGAATGCACACCGGCGCTACTTGGACGACCTGGCGAACAGGGGCGTGCCGACGCTACCCAGCCATACGTGCCGGCTGGGGGAGCGGTTGCGGTCGCTGCCGGCTCCTCAGGTGTTCGTCGGCCCCGGCGTGGGTAGCGGCACTCGGCGTTTCAGTGATCACGCCAAGGCCGCGGAATATGTCGATGAACTCCACGCGGCAGGGCAGTCGGCGCTGGTGCAGATCGGTGATCCGGTTCCCGAGGCGGTGCTGATTTTTGTGGGTGGGCGGCCCTCGCACGCGTTCACCACCCAGGAACACGCGCTACGTCAGGGCGAGCCGGACTTCGAGATCTGGGATATCGGTGCTGCGGCGATGCGGGCCGCGGCCGCTGCGGCCGGCGTGCGGGTGGGGGAGCTGCTCTGCGCCCGGGCCCACCTGGTCGGTACTCGGCTGCTGGAACTGCAATTGATCGACCCGTCGTTGGGCTGGCGGCGCTTGGACACCGCCACCCGAGACCGGGCCCAGCGTGAGTTCGCGCTGAGCGTCCAGTCAGCTCTGGGGGGCCTCGGCCTGGGTCCGTTCTCGCATCGACGCCCATAGCGCCGCGGTCGCTGCGGTACAGGCCGCGGCCCCCGCCACGTGGACGGCAACCAGAGCGGCGGGCACTCCCGTGTAGTACTGCACGGTGCCCACAGCGGCTTGGGCGAAAACCAACACCACCAGGACGGTCAGCCGCCGCAGGATCGCGTCGGTGGCGCCGACGGCCAGGAGCCCTAACCCCAGCCCGACCAATAATGCGAGGTAGGAAACCAGCAGCGATGAGTGCAGGTGCACCAGGTCGGTGATCTCGATTTTCAGTCGCGGCACCGTCCGGCTGGGGCTCTTGTCGCCCGCATGCGGGCCGGCGGCCGTCACCAGCGTGCCCGTTACCAGGACCGCGGCCAGATTCACCGCGCTGAGCACGGTGAGGGCGCGCAGCGGACTGGCCACCAGTTCGTGCGTAACGCCTTCGTCGGGCTGGCCGACTTTGACATAGAGCAACACCGACAGCCAGACCATCGTCATCGATGCCAGCAGATGGATGGCTACCGTCCACCACAGCAACCCGGTGCGCACCGTGATGCCACCGATCACGGCCTGCACCACCGTGGAGGCCGGCATCAGCCACGCGTAGACCAGTACCTCGGTGCGCCGCCGTGCCCGGGTGACGGCCAACACGGCCAGCGCCGCGGTGATGACCACCGCGAAGGTGATCATCCGATTACCGAACTCGACGGCCTGATGGATTCGGGGCACCTCGGCGACCGCCACCGGGGTGAAGCTGCCGGGAAAGCACTGTGGCCAGGTCGGACAACCCAGGCCCGAGGCCGTGACGCGGACGATTGCGCCGGTGACGGCGATACCGCCCTGGGTCAGGATGACGGCCGCGGCGATGATCCGCTGAACGCGCAGGCTCGGGTCGGGGAGCAGGTCAACCAACCGCAGCAAGACTCGTCCGAGGGCCACCGCCCGATCGTAGCGACACTACGTCGCGTAGTAGAACGGGTATCAGGTGAAGCGGAACCAGCGTCGCGCCGCCAGCGCCGCCAGCGTTCCCCACGCGGCCAGCACAACCAGGCCGAACCAGTCCACCGACAGGACCATCGCCCGCGACAGCGCCTCGGTGAGCGCGCCCGACGGAGTGAGCCGCGCCGCCCACTTGACCGCGGTGGGAATCACATCGGTTTCGACCGTCAGCGCGCCGAAGCCGGCGAACACGAACCACATCAGGTTGGCGACCGCCAGCACGATCTCGGCCCGTAACGTGCCGCCGAGCAGCAGGCCGAGAGCCGCGAAACCGGCGGTACCCAGGGCAATCACCGCGCCACCCAGCGCCAGCGCGGCCAGCGCCGGGCGCCAGCCCAGGGCGAAGCCGATGGCGCCCAGCACGATTGCCTGCAGGAACACCACGGCGACGACGGCCAGCGACTTGCCGGCGATGATCCCCCAGACCGGCAGCGGGGTTGCTCCGAGCCGTTTGAGTGCCCCGTATCGGCGGTCGAATGCCACCGCGATGGCCTGCCCGGTGAATGCGGTGGAGATCACGGCCAGCGCCATGATCACCGGCACGAAGGTGGCGGCTCGGTGCTGGCCGAAGGAGCCGAGGGGCAGCAGTGTCAGACCAATCAGCAGGGTGATCGGGATGAACATGGTCAGTAGCAGCTGCTCACCGTTGCGCAGCAGCAGCTTCAGCTCCAGACCGAACTGAGCGGCCAGCATCCGGGGCACGGCACTCGGCCGTGGGTCCGGGGTGAAGGTGCCTACGGGAAAGGTGCCTTCGGTGTTGGTCTGCGTCACGATCGCAACTTTCTACCGGTGAGATCGAGGAACACGTCCTCGAGGCTGCGTTGCTCGACCCGCATGTCGGTGGCCAGCACGTCGATGCGCGCGCACCACGCCGTGACCGCTGCCAGCACCTGCGGATCGACGCTGCCTTCGACCAGGTATTCGCCCGGAGTTACCTCGGTGACCCGGTAATCCTCCGGCAGCGCCGACACCAACAACGACAGGTCTAGCCGCGGTGGCGCGGTGAACCTCAATTGGTCTTTGGCGCCGCTGCGCATCAACTCGCTTGGGGTTCCGGCAGCCACCGTGACGCCATGATCGATGATGACCAGCCGGTCGGCGAGTTCCTCGGCCTCCTTGAGTTGGTGGGTGGTCAGCACCACCGTCACCCCGTCGCGGCGCAGGGCGTCGATCAATTCCCACACCAACAGCCGGGCATGAGCGTCCATACCGGCGGTCGGCTCGTCCAGAAACACCAGCTCGGGCCGCCCCACCAGGGCGCAGGCCAGGGCGAGGCGCTGCTGTTGTCCCCCGGACAGGCGCCGGTAGGTGGTCCGCGCCGCATTGGTCAGTCCGAGGGTGTCCAACAACCAGCGTGGATCTAGCGGGTCGGCGGCGTAGGAAGCGACCAGGTTGAGCATCTCGCCGGCGCCGGCCGCCGGATAGCCGCCCCCGCCCTGCAGCATCACACCGATACGGGGCCGCAGACGTGCGTTATCGGCGATCGGGTCCAGCCCCAGCACCTCGATGCTGCCGGCATCCGGGCGCACGAAGCCCTCACACATCTCGACGGTTGTGGTCTTCCCGGCTCCGTTAGGCCCCAGCAGGGCCATCACCTCTGCGGCGCGCACCTCCAAGTCGAGGTTGGAGACCGCCGTCACAGAGCCGTACTGTTTGCCGACCCCGCGCAGCCTCACCACGATTTCGGTGCCCCGGCCTGCCGCGGGGTATTTGGGGTCCGAGCTCACGTCGAGTCAGCGTAGGCGTCGGTTGCCGACGTCGGTCGCCGGGTTACCGGAGTCTCGGCGGCCGGGTCCGCGGTCTCCTGCTGATCCGATTCGCCCTGTTGGTTTGGTTCGGCCTGCTGAGTCGCTTCCGCCGGTTGGGTCGCCTCTGCTGGTGGGGTCGAGTCGACCGGCAGTGCCCTCCATGGCAACCGGTGGTAGGTGAGGGCCATCAGCACCAGCACGATGATGGCGCTGGCCAGGGTGGCATCAACGATCTGGAATAGCGCGAAGCGATCGCCGTTGGCGGTGGGGCCGAAGATGCCGACGATGAGGGTGATGATGATGGTCGCCACCCGGAATCCGGTGCGGGTGGCCCAGGCGGCCATCGGAATGATCGCCCAGAGTAGGTACCAGGGCTGCACCACCGGAAACAACAGCACCGTGAGGCCCAGCGCGACGCCAAGCCCTCCGATCGGGTGCAGGCGGCCGCGGAACACGGCGAGCAGCAGCCAGCTGACCATCACCATGATGATCAAGACGCCCATGGCGCGCGTCAGCGACAGCACCGCGGTGGTGTGATCACCCAGCCGCAGCAGGATCCCGACCTGCCCGGTGCCCAGTGCCAGTAGCGTTGGCGGCGACATCCAGCTGCGCACCACGTTGGCGGTTCCCAGGGTGAACATCCAGCCGAACCCCAGCCCACTGGCCCAGCCGACCACGGCCATTACCGACACCGTCAACGCCGACATCGCGCTGCCACACACCAGCAGCGCCTTGATCGTGCCGCCATAGCGGTATGCCAATGCCATCGTGATAAAGCCCAGCGCCAGCAGCGACGGCAACTTCACCTGCGACGACAGCGCGATCAGGATCGCTCCGCCCGCCAGCATGCCCAGCGGTTCCCATGCGGTGGCACGAGCCTTGATTGCCCGGCTTCGCTCCGCGCTGCCGGCGCGCCTGAGCGCCGGACGGGGCCGACCGGAAAGTGGTATCAGCCGCGGCGCATCAAGACCTCGCAGCGCGAACTCGGCGCCGGTCAGCATCAGTCCGAGCATCAGCGCCTCGTTGTGGATACCGGCAACCAGATGCATGAACAGCAGCGGATTGGCTGCGCCCAGCCATAGCGCGCTGACCTCGGCCACCCCGCAGCGTTGGGCCAATCGTGGGGTAGCCCACACGATCAACGCCACGCCGATCAACACCACCAGTCGGTGGAAGAGCACCGCGGCGACGATGTTCTCGCCGGTCAAATCCGAGATTCCGCGGCCGATCCACAAGAACAGAGGGCCGTAGGGTGCCGGCGTTTCCCGCCACAAGCTGGGGACCGACAGCGTAAAGACGTGGCCCAGTCCCAGACCCGATGCCGGTCCCACCCGGTAGGGGTCCAGCCCGTCCCTCGAGATCTGGCTTTGGGCCAGGTAGGAGTAGACGTCCTTGCTGTACATCGGTGGTGCGATCAGCAGCGGCAGCATCCACAACACCAGCGTGCGGTCCAGTTCCCCGCGCGACATCCGCCGCTTGCCCAGCGCGAACCGGCCGAGCATCAGCCAAGCCAGCGTCATCATGACCGCACCGGTGGTCGTCATGGTCAATGACACCGTCTGTATTCGCGACGGAAGATTGAGTAACCGCACTCCGAACGTGGGGTCCTGGACTACTGGCCTGGCGCCGGCACCCAGCGCGCCGATGCTCATCAGGACGGTTCCGGTAGCTCCGAACAGGCGAGTTCGCGCCAGTGCGGTGAGTTCGGCGGCGTTCAGCGGCGAGCCCACCGCCTGCTCGTCGCCGTGCAAGCTGGCGATCGATGAGCTCAGCGTGTGGTGGCGGGCTGCCATCAGAGCAGCGTAGCGGCACACCAGGCGGTGCCGTCGCGTCACTCGGGTGTGACCAGCGCAACCCCTAGCCAGGGCATCCTTGCTAGACCGATGCCCGGAATTGCGTCACACTGGTGTTGTGAAAATCCAACCGGAGTTCAGTGCTGCGCACAGCGCAGCTCTCGTGGCCGGGTCGGATGGTCACACCCGCAGGGCCATCGTCCGGTTGCTCCTGGAATCCGGATCCATCACGGCCAGCGAGATCGGTGACCGGCTCGGGCTCTCGGCTGCCGGCGTACGTCGCCATCTCGATGCCTTGATCGACGCGGGTGACGCCGAATCCGCGCCTGCCGCCCCGTGGCAGCAGGCGGGACGTGGACGGCCCGCCAAGCGCTACCGCCTGACACCGGGAGGCCGGGCCAAGCTCGAGCACTCCTACGATGATCTGGCGGCGGCGGCGATACGCCAACTCCGTGAAATCGGTGGTGATGACGCGGTGCGCACGTTCGCCCGGCGCCGGATCGACGCCATTCTGGCCGGTGTGCCGGCCGCTGCCAGCCCTGACGACGCCGCGGTCGAAGCGGCGGCCGAGCGCGTCGCCAGCGCGCTGACCAAGGCGGGCTACGTCGCCACAACCACCCGGGTGGGCGGGCCCATCCACGGTGTGCAAATCTGCCAGCACCACTGCCCGGTGTCCCATGTAGCCGAGGAATTCCCGGAGTTGTGTGAAGCCGAGCAGCAGGCCATCGCGGAGGTGCTCGGCACTCACGTGCAGCGGTTGGCGACCATCGTCAACGGAGACTGTGCCTGCACCACCCACGTGCCCCTAACCCCGGCGCCCAGCCCGCGCCAACACCTGACGAGCACCGGAGGAGCGTCCGCATGACACTCACACCAGAAGCGAAGACCGCGGTCGAACCGCTGACCCAAGATGAGGCCATCGCCTCACTGGGCAACTATGGCTACGGCTGGTCGGACTCCGACGCGGCCGGCGCGGCCGCGCAGCGCGGGTTGTCCGAGGCCGTGGTCCGCGATATCTCCGCCAAGAAAAACGAGCCCGAATGGATGCTGCAAACTCGGCTCAAGGCGCTGCGCATCTTCGAGCGCAAGCCCATGCCGAATTGGGGTTCCAACCTCGGGGGCATCGACTTCGACAACATCAAGTACTTCGTGCGCTCTACCGAGAAGCAGGCTGCCAGCTGGGACGATCTGCCCGAAGACATTCGCAACACCTACGATCGCCTGGGCATTCCGGAAGCCGAGAAGCAGCGCCTGGTCGCCGGTGTGGCGGCCCAGTATGAGTCAGAGGTGGTCTACCACCAGATCCGCGAGGATCTGGAGGCCAAAGGCGTCATCTTCTTGGACACCGACACCGGTCTGCGCGAACACCCGAAGATCTTCAAGCAGTACTTCGGCACCGTGATCCCGGCCGGGGACAACAAGTTCTCCGCGCTGAACACCGCGGTGTGGTCGGGCGGAAGTTTCATCTACGTCCCGCCGGGCGTGCACGTCGATATCCCGCTGCAGGCCTACTTCCGGATCAACACCGAGAACATGGGTCAGTTCGAGCGGACGCTGATCATTGCCGACGAGGGTTCCTACGTGCACTACGTCGAGGGCTGCACCGCGCCGATCTACAAGTCGGACTCGCTGCACTCGGCCGTCGTCGAGATCATCGTGAAACCGCATGCGCGGGTGCGCTACACCACCATTCAGAACTGGTCGAACAACGTCTACAACCTGGTCACCAAGCGGGCCCGCGCCGAGGCCGGCGCCACCATGGAGTGGATCGACGGCAACATCGGATCCAAGGTCACCATGAAGTACCCGGCGGTGTGGATGACCGGCGAACACGCCAAGGGCGAAGTGCTGTCGGTGGCGTTCGCGGGCGAGGATCAGCACCAGGACACCGGCGCCAAGATGCTGCACCTGGCGCCGAACACGTCGAGCAACATCGTGTCCAAATCGGTCGCGCGCGGTGGCGGTCGCACCTCCTACCGGGGCCTGGTCCAGGTCAACAAGGGTGCGCACGGGTCACGGTCCAGTGTGAAATGTGATGCGCTGCTGGTCGATACGATCAGCCGCAGCGACACCTACCCCTACGTTGACATCCGCGAGGACGACGTCACGATGGGCCACGAGGCCACCGTGTCCAAGGTCAGCGAAAACCAGCTGTTCTATCTGATGAGCCGTGGGTTGACCGAGGACGAGGCGATGGCGATGGTGGTGCGCGGCTTTGTCGAGCCGATCGCCAAGGAACTGCCGATGGAGTACGCGCTCGAGCTCAACCGGCTAATCGAGCTGCAGATGGAGGGTGCGGTCGGATGACCGTTGACAATCTGACGACGGCCGCTGCACTGAACAAGGGTGAGCTATTCGCATCTTTCGACGTCGACGCCTTCGAGGTTCCGCACGGCCGCGACGAGATTTGGCGGTTCACTCCGCTGAAGCGGTTGCGCGGTCTGCACGACGGCTCCGCACCTGCCTCGGGCAGCGCCCAGCTCACCGTCGGTGAACAGGCCGGTCTGCGGGTAGAGACGGTACGCCGCGGCGACGAGCGGTTGGGCCAGGGCGGTGTTCCCGCTGATCGTGTTGCCGCCCAGGCCTTCTCATCGTTCAACTCGGCAACGTTGGTCACCGTCGGGCGAGACACCCAGCTGGGCGAGCCGGTGAACATCACCGTCACCGGGCCGGGTGAAGGCGCGGTTGCCTACGGGCACCTGCAGATCAGGGTCGAGGAGCTGGGTGAAGCCGTCGTGGTGGTCGACCACCGGGGTGGTGGAACCTACGCCGACAATGTCGAGTTCGTCGTCGGCGACTGTGCCCGGCTCACCGTGGTGTGGATCGCGGACTGGGCTGACGACACCGTTCACCTGAGCGCGCATCACGCCAAGCTGGGTAAGGACGCGGTATTGCGGCACGTGACCGTGACATTGGGCGGCGAAGTGGTGCGGATGTCGGCCAACGTGCGCTTCACCGCACCCGGGGGCGATGCCGACCTGCTGGGCCTGTACTTCGCTGACGACGGCCAGCACCTGGAGTCGCGGCTGCTGGTGGATCACGCTCAGCCGGACTGCAAGTCCAACGTGCTGTACAAGGGTGCACTGCAAGGCGATCCGGAGTCGGCCCTGCCGGACGCGCACACCGTGTGGGTGGGCGACGTGCTGATCCGTGCCGCGGCCACCGGCACCGACACCTTCGAGGTGAACCGCAACCTGGTGCTCACCGACGGTGCGCGTGCGGACTCGGTGCCCAATCTGGAGATCGAGACCGGCGAGATTGCCGGCGCCGGCCACGCCAGTGCGACCGGGCGTTTCGACGACGAGCAACTGTTCTACCTGCGCTCTCGGGGCATCCCCGAAGAGCAGGCCCGCCGGTTGGTGATCCGTGGTTTCTTCGGCGAGATCATCTCCAAGATCGCGCTTCCCGAGGTGCGGGAACGCTTGACCGGCGCCATCGGAAACGAACTGGAAATCACCGAATCACAGGCAACAGAGAAGACGGAAAATACAGCAGCCTCATGACCACATTGATTATCAAGGACCTGCACGTCAGCGTCGAGAATCCCAACGCAGCCGAGGGTGAGCGCGAGATTCCCATCCTCAAGGGCGTCGATCTCACCGTGAAATCCGGTGAGACACACGCTTTGATGGGCCCCAACGGCTCCGGCAAGTCCACGTTGTCCTATGCCATCGCCGGTCACCCCAAGTACCAGGTGACATCGGGGTCCATCACGCTAGACGGCGCCGACGTGCTGGAGATGAGTGTCGACGAGCGTGCCCGAGCCGGACTGTTTTTGGCCATGCAGTACCCCGTCGAGGTGCCCGGTGTCTCGGTGTCGAACTTCCTGCGTTCGGCTGCGACGGCCATCCGCGGCGAGGCGCCGAAGCTGCGGCACTGGGTCAAAGAGGTCAAGGCCGCGATGGCCGCCCTCGAGATCGACCCCGTGTTCGCCGAGCGCAGCGTCAACGAAGGCTTTTCCGGCGGCGAGAAGAAGCGCCATGAGATTCTGCAGCTGGAACTGCTCAAGCCCAAGATCGCCATTCTCGACGAGACCGACTCTGGCCTCGACGTTGACGCGTTGCGAGTGGTCAGCGAGGGGGTCAACCGCTACGCGGAGGCAGAACACGGCGGCATCTTGTTGATCACCCACTACACCCGCATTCTGCGCTACATCCGTCCAGAGTTTGTGCACGTGTTCGTCGGCGGACGTATCGCCGAATCCGGTGGGCCCGAGCTGGCCGACGAACTCGAGCAGAACGGGTACGTCCGCTTTACCCAAGCGGCGGCCGCAGGGGCCTGAAAATGACTGTCTCGGTGGCGCGTCTGGACCTCGCGGCGATCCGGGCCGACTTCCCGATCCTGCAGCGCGTCATGCGTAGCGGAAATCAGTTGGCCTACCTGGATTCCGGTGCCACATCGCAGCGTCCGCTGCAGGTGCTCGATGCGGAGCGGGAATTTCTCACCACGTGCAACGGCGCGGTGCATCGCGGGGCCCATCAGCTGATGGAAGAAGCCACCGACGCCTACGAGCAGGGCCGAGCCGACATTGCGGCTTTCGTTGGAGCCGAGCCCGACGAACTGGTGTTCACCAAGAACGCCACCGAGTCACTCAATCTGGTGTCATACGTGCTGGGGGACAGCCGGTTCGACCGAGCCATCGGCCCGGGTGACGTCATCGTCACCACCGAACTCGAACACCACGCCAACCTGATTCCGTGGCAGGAACTCGCCCGGCGTACCGGGGCAACGTTGCGTTGGTATTCGGTGACCGACGAGGGGCGTATCGACCCCGATTCACTGCAGCTCGATGAGCGCGTCAAAGTTGTTACCTTCACTCATCATTCGAATTTGACCGGTGCGTTGGCGCCGGTGGCCGAATTGGTGTCTCGCGCCAAGGCGGTGGGGGCGCTGACGGTTTTGGATGCCTGCCAGTCGGTGCCGCATCAGCCGGTCGACCTTCACAAACTTGATGTGGATTTCGCCGCCTTCTCTGGACACAAAATGCTGGGTCCCAACGGAATCGGTGTGCTCTATGGCCGTCGTGAGCTGTTGGCGGCGATGCCGCCGTTCCTGACCGGCGGTTCGATGATCGAAACGGTGACCATGGAGGCCAGCACGTACGCGCCCGCGCCCCAGCGCTTCGAGGCGGGCACCCCGATGACCTCCCAGGTGGTCGGATTGGCGGCAGCGGCGCGCTATCTGGATGCAATCGGTATGGATGTCATCGAAGCCCACGAGCGTGACCTGGTTGCCGCGGCCATCGAGGGGCTGTCGGCCATCGACGGCGTCCGTATCATCGGACCCACGTCGATGGAGAACCGCGGGTCGCCGGTGTCGTTCGTCGTTGATGGGGTGCACGCCCACGATGTCGGTCAGGTGCTCGATGACGAAGGCGTCGCGGTCCGGGTCGGGCATCACTGCGCATTGCCGCTGCACCGCAAGTTCGGCGTAGCCGCAACCGCGCGCGCGTCGTTCGCGGTGTACAACACCCGCGACGAGGTGAGCCGGCTGTTGGCCGGTGTCCAGCGGTCGCTGAATTTCTTTGGGAGAGGCTGAAGTTGCGACTGGAGCAGATGTATCAGGACGTGATCCTCGATCACTACAAGCACCCGCAGCACCGCGGATTGCGGGAGCCGTTCGCCACCCAGGTCAGCCACGTCAACCCGGTCTGCGGCGACGAAGTCACCCTGCGGGTCACACTGTCCAATGACGGGGCGACGATTGCAGACGTTTCCTATGACGGGCAAGGTTGTTCCATCAGCCAAGCCGCTACCTCGGTGCTCACCCAGCAGGTGATCGGGCAAACGGTGCCAGAGGCGCTCGAGACCGTCGACGCCTTCAGTCAAATGGTGTCCTCGCGCGGAACCGTGCAGGGCGACGAGGATGTCCTGGGCGACGGAGTTGCGTTTGCCGGCGTCGCGAAGTATCCGGCTCGGGTGAAGTGTGCCTTGCTCGGCTGGATGGCATTCAAAGACGCACTGGCCCAGGCTATTACCGCAAATGCGCTAGCCGAAGGCGGCGAACACGTGGAGGAGGTCAGCGATGAGTGAAACCACCGCTCCCAATGAAGAGATGCTCGCCGACATCGAGGAGGCGATGCGCGACGTCGTCGACCCCGAACTGGGCATCAATGTTGTCGATCTGGGGCTGGTCTACGGACTGAACCTGGCCGAAGGAGAGGACGGTACCGTCGCGCTGATCGACATGACGTTGACCTCGCCGGCCTGTCCGCTGACCGATGTCATCGAGGATCAGTCGCGCAGCGCGTTGGTCGGCAGCGGGCTGGTCAACGAGATGCAGATCAACTGGGTGTGGAACCCGCCGTGGGGGCCGGACAAGATCACCGAGGACGGGCGGGAGCAGCTGCGCGCCCTTGGTTTTACCGTCTGACTCGACGCTGCGTCGGCCCGCGCCGGCCGACGATCCGTCGCCATACAGTTGATCATTGACCTGTATGGTTTCTAGCCTATGCTCGGCCGCGGCAAACATCTAGACTGTGACTTCGACCACGCTGTTCCAAGTCGACTTACCGGCTAGGGCGTGTCTGCTTAATGTGAATGGTGTTTTGGCTGATGCTGTTTGGGTGATGCGGACGCATGCGATTTCTGATGATTTGTGGTCGCTGATCGTGGCGGTGTTGCCTGCGGGGCGGCGGCGTGGCCGGCCGTGGAACGATCATCGACGTACTCTGGAGGGCATTATCTGGCGTTACCGTACGGGATCTCCGTGGTGTGACCTGCCCGAGCACTTCGGTCCCTGGCAATCGGTGGCCGAGAGGCATCTACGCTGGTCGGTCGATGGCATCTACGCGCGGATCTTCGCGGCGATCGCCTCTGACCTCGACGCCGAGGACGCCGACCTGGGCGCACTGTTGTCGGTCGATTCGACCAGTGTGCGCGCCCACCAACACGCAGCCGGAGCGCGCCCGGGCGCCGCACAGGGGGATCTGTCGAATTACAAGAAATATCTCGATGAGCCCGATGACCACGCTATTGGGCGTTCCCGCGGCGGGCTGACTACCAAGATCCACGCCTTGACCGACCAGCTGTGCAGTCCGGTCACCCTGGCACTGTCGGCCGGTCAAGCCGGTGATAATCCGATGCTTTGGCCATTGCTGGCCGCCCGGTGCAGCAACTCATACGCCCCGTTTCGCCTGCTGGCGGACAAGGCGTACTCCCATGACTCGACGCGGGCACAGCTGCGCCGGCTCAAGATCGCCCATACCATCCCCGAGCGCAGCGACCAGATCACCCGCCGCAAAGCCAAAGGCCGCAACAGAGGACGGCCTCCGGGGTTCTCAGGCCGAATCTACAAGCACCGCAACACCGTCGAGCGAAGCTTCAACCGGCTCAAACACTGGCGCGCGGTCGCCACCCGCTACGACAAATACGCCCTGACCTACCTCGGCGGTGTCACCCTGGCCGCCATCATCACCTACCACCGCGTCCGCAATTAGCAGACAGGACCTAGGTGCGGCATCCGTCGCTGGCGAGTGAGGGGGCTTACGTGTCTCTTCTGGTGGTGGCGCCCGAGCTGGTGACTTCGGCGGCGGCCGACTTGCAGGGCATCGGTTCTTCGGTCAACGCGGCAAACGCGGCGGCGGCGATTTCGACCACCGAACTTACCGCCGCGGCCGCCGATGAGGTCTCTGCGGCCGCGGTAACACTGCTAGGGGGCTTCGGTCAGCAGTACCAAGCGCTGGCAGGTCAGTTGGCAACCGCCTATGACCAGTTGGCCAGCAAGCTCGCGACCGACGCGGCCGCATATCTCGGCGCCGAATCCGCCAACGCAAATCAGCTGCTCTCGAACGCAGTCAACGCATCGACCGCCCTGGTCAATGGGCCATTTCTGGAGTTGACTGGGCGTCCGCTGATCGGCAACGGTGCCAACGGCTATACCACCGCCCAAGGCATAGGGACACCCGGCGGAGCCGGTGGGTGGTTGTATGGCAACGGCGGAAGCGGTGGCAACAGCACGGATGCCGGCGTGGCTGGGGGCGTGGGCGGAAACGCGGGTCTGATCGGCAACGGCGGAATGGGCGGGGCCGGCCTGCGCGGCGGCGATGGCGGCACCGGTGGCCTGGGGGGCTGGCTGTGGGGCCAGGCCGGGGCCGCGGGCACCGGCACCCCGCTACCCGCGAACGAAATCCTGATGCGGGTGGACCAATACGGCAACCCAGTGGTGACCATCTCGGTCGGCGGGGGCCCCGGTATCGCCGTGACGGTCGATACCGGAGCCAGTGGCCTGTTGGTCCGGCCTCAAGACGTCAATCTGCAATCTCTGGGCACCGCCACCGGTTCGGGCGCCGTCACCTACGGCAATAGCAGCTACGCGTTCAACACCGTGCAATATCAGACATATCAGACAACGGTGAATTTCGGGAATGGCATCGTCACCAATCCGACCAACGTTGCGGTCGCCACGTCGGCCACTCAGACAATCAACGGCGTCACCACTTCTATTCCACTCTCGTCGCTACCCCTTTATTTGGGAATTGGGCCCAACAACGATTTCCCGTTGCCTGACCAGGTGACCGCCGCGCTGCCGGGTGACCTCAATCAAGGTGTGCTGATAAACACGAATCTGGGTTACCTGCAGTTTGGTGCCAACCCGCTGACCCCGGTCGCCTCGGTCACCGGCTCGCCGGCCACTGAACTGCAGATACAGATCAACAACGGCCCGCTGCAGCCCGCCACCGGCTCGTTCATCGATTCGGGCGGGTTATACGGCACCATTCCTTCAAGCCTCATGCCCGGCGTTCCGGTTGGCTATTCGGTGCCGGTGGGAACCACCATTACGGTCTATACCACCGACGGTGTGCAGTTGTACTCCCAGACGGTTACTGGTAGCACCAACGCGCCATTGGTCGTGCCGTCGAAAAACCCATTCAATACCGGCAATTATCCCTTCCTGCTGGGGCCGATATACATCTCGAACAGCCCAACCGGGGGTGGGCAGACAATTTTTGACTTCTGACGTCAGGGGCCTCAGAAGGCTTCTTCGGAAATGCGCATGATCTCGTCGTCGATGGATTCGATGACGGCCCGCACTCCGGTCAGCTTCGGCAGCATGTTCTTGGCGAAAAAGGTCGCCACGGCGATCTTGCCTGTGTAGAAGGCCTCGTCGTCCTTGCTGGGGGAGTCGGCCAGCGCAGCGTGTGCGACGCCGGCCTGCACCAGCAGCCGCCAACCGATGATCAAGTCTCCGACCGCGAGCAGGTAGCGCACCGACCCGAGCCCCACCTTGTAGATGTCGGTCGGATGCTGGGCGGCCGACATCAGGTAGGTGGTCAGTGTGCCCGTCATCGCGGTGACGTCGTCGAGCGCGGTCTGTAGCAGCTCGGCTTGCGGTTTCAGCGACGGATCGACGTTGTCGATGGTCTGCGTGATCTGAGCCGTCACGAACTGCAGCGCCTGACCGTGGTCACGGACGATCTTGCGGAAGAAGAAGTCCAGTGACTGGATGGCGGTGGTGCCTTCGTAGAGGGAATCGATCTTGGCGTCGCGGATGTACTGCTCGATCGGATAGTCGGACAGGAAGCCGGAACCGCCCAGGGTCTGCAGCGACTCGGTGAGGATTTCGTAGGCCCGTTCCGACCCGACACCCTTGACCACCGGCAGCAGCAGATCGTCGACGCGGTGCGCCATGTCGTGGTCCGCGCCCGAAACCCGTTGCGCAACAGCGTCGTCCTGGTGCGCTGCGGCATACAGATACAGCGCCCGCAGCCCCTCGGCGTAGGCCTTCTGGGTCATCAGGCTACGGCGCACATCGGGGTGATGCATGATCGTGACCCGTGGCGCGGTCTTATCGGTCATCTGGGTCAGATCCGCGCCCTGCACCCGCTCCTTGGCATAGGCGAGTGCGTTGAGGTAGCCGGTGGACAGCGTCCCGGAGGACTTCACCCCGATCGTCATTCGCGCGTGCTCGATCACGGTGAACATCTGCGCGATCCCGTTGTGCACCCCGCCGACCAGGTAACCCACCGCGGGTACGTCGGTGGCGCCGAACGTCACCTCGCAGGTGGGGGAGGACTTCAGGCCCATCTTGTGCTCCAGGCCGGTCACGTAGACGCCGTTGCGCGGCCCGAGTTCCCCGGTGTCGGGATCGAACAAGTAGTTCGGGACGTAGAACAGACTCAGCCCTTTGGTGCCTGGACCGGCGCCCTCGGGACGGGCCAACACCAGATGGAAGATGTTCTCGCTCGTGTCGCCTACGTCACCACCGGAAATGAACCGCTTGACGCCTTCGATGTGCCAGGTGCCATCGGGTTGTTCGATGGCCTTGGCGCGGCCGGCGCCGACGTCAGAGCCCGCGTCGGGTTCGGTGAGCACCATGGTGGCCTGCCACCCACGCTCGATTCCCATTGCCGCCCATCGCCGTTGCTCCTCGTTGCCCTCGGCGTAGAGCGATTGCGCCATCGTCGGGCCCAGGATGAAGAAGCCCGCAGACGGGTTGGCACAGAAGATCATTTCGTTGACGGCCCAGGTCAGTGGCGGAGGGGCGGGCATCCCGCCGATCTCCTCGGCCAAGCCCAGGCGCCACCACTCGGCGTCTTTGATGGCCTGGACGGTCTTGACTAGCTCATCGGGCACGCTGATGGAGTGGGTGGCCGGGTCAAATACCGGTGGGTTGCGGTCCGCGGCGGCAAAGGTTTCGGCGACCGGGCCCTCGGCCAAGCGCGCCGCTTCGGACAGGATCGTACGAACGGTGTCGGCATCGAGTTCGCTGTACTTTCCGGTGCCGAGGACGGCGCCGACATCGAGAACCTCGAATAGGTTGAACTCGAGATCACGGACGTTGGCGATGTAGTGCCCCAATGCAGTTCCCTTCGACTCGGCTGATCGGCGCTTTCCGGGGCTTAGTCTCTCCGAGCGGGCAAAACGTACGCAACCGTAACCAGCCGCGGGCGGACTGACCTGCCACTAGCCGTTGGTGCCGTCCTGGCCGAACAGCAGCCCACGGGTTCCGCCCAGACCGTCGGTGCCGGTGCCACCGCCGGTGCCACCGTCGCCGCCATTGCCGATCAGCAGCGCGTTGCCACCGTTGCCGCCGTTGCCGCTGACTCCGCCGCCATCGACACCGGCCCCGCCGTTGCCGATGAGCCCGGCCTGGCCGCCCACCCCGCCGTTGGCGTGCGAGCCGCCGGTGCCGCCGATACCGCCGTTGCCGACGAAGAAGCCGGCGTTGCCGCCATCACCGGCGTTGCCGAACAGCAGCCCGCCATTGCCGCCGAGGCCACCGGTCCCCGCCAGACCGCTGGTACCGCCGGCGCCGCCCATACCGATTAGCAAGGCAGAGCCGCCGGATCCGGCGGTACTACCGGTGCCGCCCATACCGCCGGCCCCGCTGTTGCCGAGCAGCAGCCCTCCCGTGCCGCCGTTGCCGCCGAGCGCGCCCCCTCCGCCGGTTCCTCCGGCGCCACCACTGCCGAACAGGCCCGCGGCTCCACCGGATCCACCGGCCACCCCGGCGGTAGCTGACGAGAAGCCCTTGCCGCCATCGCCGATGAGCAGTCCGCCGGCCCCGCCGTTCGGGTTGGCGGCTGTCCCATCGGTGCCGTTACCGATCAGGGGACGGTTCAACAGCAACTGGGTGGGTGCGTTGATCACATCGAGCAGCGGCTGCAGAGGGTTGACGCTGGCAGCCTCCGCGGCGGTGTACGCCGCCGCGCCGCCGAACAGCGTTTGCACGAATCGCTCGTGAAACGCCGCAGCTTGCAGGCTCACGGCCTGGAAGCTCTGGCCGTGCGCACCGAACAAAGACGCGACCGCGGCTGACACCTCATCGGCCGGCGCGGCCGTCACGGCGGTGGTTTGAGTCGCCGCCGCCGAGTTCGCCGTCTCGATCAGTGATCCGATGCGAGCCAGGCTCCCGGCTGCCTCCGACACCCACTGAGTATCTGCAATCACGAATGACATCGCGCACCTCCAGTATGAAGCGTCAGCGGCCGAAGAATTTTACCCGCAGTTCTGCCGGGTTTGTTTGCCCATTGCGCATCCTTTCCTGACTGAAATTGCATGAACAAGGGCGCAATTCAGGCGGCATCTGAGGCCAGGAAGATGGGCGCGCGAGGTTGCCCTGAGTCCCCGGTTTCGGGCGCACGAAGGACGCCGGACATAAGCCGGCTTCGTTTACATTGCGGCTTGCCTTGTCGCAGTGACCAATTCAATCGCATACCGCAATGCAATCGAGATATTCCCGGGTTCTCGGCGTCCCTAGACTCGGTTCATCCTGACGAACTCCCACCCCCTCTGTGAGGCCGCCGGAATGACTTTGACCGCGTTTGAAGTGAGTGCTGCCGAGGCTTCGTCAGATCGGTTGGATCGCATTCCAAGTACCAGCGTTCGACCGTTGACTTGGCGTGCCGCGCTGTGGTCGGTCATGTCGGTGCGTTGGGCGGGATTCGCGCTGGCGCTGTTCTTGACCGGGCTGGTGGCCCAGCTCAACGGCGCTGCGCAGCCGGTCTGGTGGACGCTGTATCTGGCCTGTTATCTGGCCGGTGGGTGGGGTTCGGCCTGGGCTGGCGCTCAGGCGCTGCGGAATCGAGCCCTGGACGTGGATCTGCTGATGATCGTGGCCGCGATCGGAGCCGTGGTAATCGGGCAGATCTTCGATGGGGCGCTGTTGATCGTGATCTTCGCGACCTCCGGCGCACTCGATGATGTCGCGACCAAGCACACCGCTGACTCGGTCAAAGGGTTGTTAGACCTGGCGCCGGAGCAGGCAACGGTCTTCGATGTCGATGGCAACGAGCAGGTGGTGGCGGCCAGTGAGTTGGTGGTCGGCGATCGGGTCGTGGTGCGTCCGGGCGAGCGCATACCGGCCGACGGTGCGGTGCTGTCGGGATGCTCCGAAGTCGACCAATGCTCTATCACCGGCGAGTCTATGCCGGCTGCCAAGGGCCGTGGTGATGAGGTGTTCGCCGGCACCGTCAACGGCTCGGGGGTCTTGCAGTTGCTGGTCACCCGCGATCCGTCGCAAACGGTAGTAGCCCGCATCGTCGAGCTGGTGTCCGAAGCTTCGGCGACCAAGGCCAAAACTCAACTGTTCATTGAAAAGATCGAACAGCGCTACTCCATAGGTGTAGTCATCACCACCCTTGCGCTAATCGCCATTCCGCTGATGTTGGGTGTCCCGGTGCAGGTGGTTTTGTTGCGCGCGATGACATTTATGATCGTTGCCTCCCCGTGCGCAGTTGTGCTGGCGACCATGCCGCCGTTGCTTTCGGCGATCGCCAATGCCGGCCGGCACGGAGTGCTGGTCAAATCCGCGATTGTCGTGGAGCACCTTGCCGACACCGGAGTGGTCGCTTTGGACAAGACCGGAACATTGACATTTGGGCTGTCGCAATTGGCCATCGTCGAGCCGCTTAGTGCCGATGTCGGTATCAAGAAATTGCTTCAATTGGCAGCTGCCGCAGAACAATCCAGCGAGCATCCTTTGGGCCGGGCGATCGTGGAGGAGGTGCGTCGGCGCGGTGTCACCATCCGGGGGGCCGAGGACTTCCGCGCCCTGCCCGGTCGCGGAGTCCGGGCCAGCGTCGGCCGTGATTTTGTCGAGGTGTGCAGCCCGCACAGCTATCGGGGCGCCCCGCTGCCCGAACTCGCCCCGATCCTGGAGGCTGGTGCCACCGCGGCCATCGTCTTGCGTAACGGCTTCGCCATCGGGGTGCTCGGACTCACCGACCAGGTTCGTGCGGATGCGGCACCGTCGGTTGCGGCCCTGACCGCCTTGACCTCGGCTCCGCCGGTGCTACTCACCGGCGACAACCCATGCGCGGCCCAACGAGTCGCACAGCACGCCGGGATCACCGATGTCCGCGCCGCACTGCTGCCCGAGCAGAAGGTCGAAGCCGTTCAGGCGCTGCAGGCCGGCGGTCATCGGGTGCTCGTTGTCGGCGACGGTGTCAACGACGCGCCCGCCATGGCTGCGGCGCACACATCGGTCGCCATGGGTGCCGCCGCGGATCTGACGTTGCAGACGGTCGACGGCGTCACGGTGCGCGACGAACTGCACACCATTCCGACCCTCATCGGACTGGCTCGTCAAGCCCGCCGTGTTGTCATTGCCAATCTGTTCATTGCGGGAACCTTCATCAGTGTGCTGGTGTTGTGGGATCTGTTCGGGCAGTTGCCGCTACCGCTGGGGGTAGCGGGTCACGAAGGGTCCACCGTGCTGGTGGCGCTGAACGGCATGCGGCTGCTGACCAACCGGTCCTGGCGAGCCGCGGCATCGCCGGTGCGTTAGGCGCTGGTGAGCCAAGCGGTCAAAGCGGACAAATCCGCGGTTGCCCGCGACGTAGGCTCGATGCCGGACCGACGCGCGATGGGTTAGGAAGCCAGTGGCCACCGAAGATCTGACGGCAGCGAACTTCAAGCGGACCGTCCACGGAAACGACAGTGTGTTGGTCTATGTGTGGGCGCCGCTGTGCGCACCGTGCGACGTTTTCGCTCCGACCTACGAGGGGTCCTCGGACAAGCACCCCGACATCGTGCACGGCAAGGTCAACTTTGAGACCGAGCAGGAGCTGGTCTCCGCCGCGGCGGTCAAACACCTGCCCACGCTGATGGCGTTCAAGAAGGGCAAGCTGGTGTTCAAACAAGCCGGCATAGCCAACCCCGCGGTCATGGACGATCTGGTGCGGCACCTACGGGAGTACCGGATCGAGCCGGCGGTAGCCCAGAAGGGCCTGCTCTAGCCCCGCTTGCGTTCGCCGCAGGCTCGACCGGAACAAACCCGCCTCACCGCGGCGTTGTGGCTGATATGGCTACCCAAGACTTGACAGCTGCAAAGTTCAGCGAAACCGTCAACGACAACGACATGGTGCTCGTCGACTTCTGGGCTTCCTGGTGCGGCCCGTGTCGCGCGTTCGCACCCACGTTCCAGGCGTCCTCGGAGGCTCACCCCGACGTCGTGTATGCCAAGGTTGACACCGAGGCCGAGCAGGAGCTGGCCGCGGCCGCTCAGATCCGGTCCATTCCTACGTTGATGGCCTTCAAGAAGGGCAAGCTGCTGTTCAACCAACCCGGCGCGCTGCCCGCGGCGGCTCTCGAGGACCTGGTGCAACAGCTCAAGTCCTACGAAGTCGTCTAACGGTGGTTTAACAGCCGGCCAGCCCCGGTGCGCTGATGGCGGCATTACGCGCGGTGCTATGGCTCTACGCGATACCGTTCACGGGTGTCTTTGGTCCTGTTAGAGCACCCGCGTCCAGACATTGCGCTGGTTACCCTCAACCGGCGCGAGCGGATGAACTCCATGGCCTTCGACGTCATGGTGCCGCTCAAGGAGGTGCTCGAGGAGGTCAGCTACGACAATTCGGTGCGGGTGGTGGTGCTGACCGGGGCTGGCCGGGGTTTCTCGTCTGGCGCTGATCACAAGTCAGCGGGCGCCGTTCCGACCGTTGGGGGATTGACCCGGCCGACATACGCGCTGCGGTCGATGGAGCTGCTCGACGAAGTCATCCTGATGCTCCGGCGTTTGCATCAGCCGGTGATCGCCGCGGTCAACGGGCCGGCCATCGGTGGGGGACTGTGCCTGGCGTTGGCCGCCGATGTCCGGGTGGCCGCGGCCAGCGCGTACTTCCGGGCCGCCGGCATCAACAATGGGCTGACCGCCAGCGAGCTGGGCCTGAGTTACTTGTTGCCCAGGGCCATCGGGTCCTCGCGCGCCTTCGAGATCATGTTGACCGGCCGCGATGTCACCGCGGAGGAAGCCGAGCGAATTGGTCTGGTGTCCTGCCGGGTGCCCGATGGCCAGCTACTGGACACCTGTTACGCGATCGCGGCACGAATGGCGGCCTTCTCCAGGCCGGGAATTGAGTTGACCAAACGCACACTGTGGAGTGGACTAGACGCCGCTAGCCTGGAGGGGCACATGCAGGCCGAGGGGCTGGGCCAGCTCTTCGTCCGCCTGCTGACCGCAAACTTTGAAGAAGCGGTGGCCGCACGCGCCGAGAAGCGGCCGGCGGTTTTCACCGATGACAAGTAACACCACAACGCAGGGAGAGAGATCGTGATCACGGCCACGGACCTGGAGGTCCGCGCTGGCGCGCGTATCCTGCTCTCGCCTGACGGCCCGGACTTGCGGGTGCAACCTGGCGATCGGATCGGTCTGGTCGGCCGCAACGGAGCGGGCAAGACGACAACCTTGCGCATCCTGGCGGGCGAGAGCGAACCGTACGCCGGTTCGGTCACCCGATCCGGTGAAATCGGATACCTGCCACAGGATCCGAAAGAGGGCGACCTCGAAGTGCTGGCTCGCGATCGTGTGCTGTCGGCCCGCGGCCTGGACGTGTTGCTCACCGACCTGGAGAAACAGCAGGCACTGATGGCCGAGGTGGCCGATGACGCTGCCCGCGACCGCGCCATCCGCCGCTACGGCCAGCTCGAGGAGCGGTTCGTGGCGCTGGGCGGTTACGGCGCCGAAAGCGAAGCCAGCCGCATCTGCGCCAGTCTCGGCCTGCCCGAACGGGTGCTCACCCAGCAGCTACGTACCTTGTCCGGGGGCCAGCGCCGCCGGGTGGAGCTGGCCCGCATCTTGTTCGCGGCATCGGACACCGGCGCGGGTTCGTCCACCGTTTTGCTGCTCGATGAGCCGACCAACCATCTCGACGCGGATTCGGTTGGCTGGCTCCGCGATTTCCTGCGAGCGCATACCGGTGGGCTGATCATCATCAGCCACAATGTGGAGCTGCTCGCCGATGTCGTCAACCGGGTGTGGTTCCTGGACGCCGTTCGGGGCGAGGTCGACGTCTACAACATGGGCTGGCACAAGTACCTCGATGCCCGCGCTACCGACGAGCAACGTCGCCGCCGGGAACGCGCCAACGCCGAACGTAAGGCCACCGCGCTGCGGACCCAGGCTGCCAAGATGGGCGCCAAGGCGACCAAAGCTGTTGCCGCCCAGAACATGTTGCGCCGGGCGGACCGGATGATGGCCGCGCTCGATGAGGAACGTGTGGCCGACAAGGTGGCCCGAATCAAGTTCCCCACTCCGGCCGCCTGCGGCCGGGTGCCGCTGGTGGTCAAGGGGCTGAGCAAGACCTACGGGTCGCTGGAAGTGTTCACCGGCGTCGACTTGGCGATCGACCGGGGGTCGCGGGTGGTCGTGCTCGGTCTCAACGGTGCCGGTAAGACCACGCTGCTGCGCTTGTTGGCCGGTGTGGAGCACCCCGATACCGGCGGGCTGGAACCTGGACATGGTTTGCGGATCGGCTATTTCGCGCAGGAGCATGACACGCTCGACAACGACGCGACTGTTTGGGAGAACATTCGCCACGCCGCACCCGAATCCGGCGAGCAGGAGTTGCGCGGGCTATTGGGTGCGTTCATGTTCACCGGTCCGCAGCTCGACCAACCGGCCGGCACGCTCTCTGGTGGGGAAAAGACCCGGTTGGCGCTGGCCGGCCTGGTGGCCTCCACCGCGAACGTCCTGCTGCTCGACGAACCGACCAACAATCTCGATCCCGCCTCGCGCGAGCATGTCCTCGATGCGCTGCGCAGCTATCAGGGCGCGGTGGTGCTGGTGACACACGACCCCGGTGCGGCCGAGGCGCTCGATCCCCAGCGCGTGGTGCTGCTGCCCGACGCGACCGAGGACTACTGGTCCGACGAGTACCGGGACCTCATCGAGCTGGCCTGAATAGCCCCAGGCGATTTCGTCCAAAGTCGCCCTTTGGCGGCAGCGGGTTTCTACGCTAGGTGCCGGGGAGCGATGGAGGTGCCCATGCGAAAGTCAAAGAAGACGCGCGATCAGCTGCTGGATGAGTTGCGCCACGCCTACGAAGCCGGTGCCAGCATTCGCAATCTGGCTGCCAACACCGGCCGCTCGTACGGATCCGTTCACAGCATGCTGCGGGAATCCGGTACCACGATGCGCAGCCGCGGCGGGCCCAATCACCGTTCCCGGCCGCGCTAAATCAGCTGCGGCGCAACGAGTTCTCCACCAAGTCGAGAACGTCGGTGAGCCGTTGCGGATCCTCCCCGGATGCCAGTCGTGCAACCAGCCCGTCGAGAACCAGGTCCAGGTAGCACTGCAACACTTCGTTGGGAACGTCGTCGCGCACCCTGTTGGCCTGCTTCTGGCGACGTAGCCGATCGGTGGTCGCGGCCGCCAGCTCGGCGGAGCGCTCCGCCCACCCGCGGCTGAACTCCGGGTCGTTGCGCAGCTTGCGGGCGATCTCTAGCCGGGTGGCCAGCCAGTCGAACTGCTCTGGCGCGGCCAGCATGTCACGCATCACCTGGATGAGGCCTTCGCGGGATGCGACATCGGCCATCCGCTCGGCATCCTCATGTGCCAGCGCGAAAAACAGTGCGTCCTTGTCCCGGAAGTGGTGGAAGATCGCACCGCGCGACATGCCGATCGCCTGTTCCAGACGCCGGACCGTGGCCTTGTCGTAGCCGTACTCGGCAAAGCAACGGCGAGCGCCGTCGAGGATCTGGCGGCGGCGGGCCGCCAGATGGTCCTCGCTGACCTTGGGCACGGTTCGGGGCTAGCCCGACTTCAGCATGTTGCGCAGCACGTACTGCAGGATGCCGCCGTTGCGGTAGTAGTCGGCCTCACCCGGAGTGTCAATGCGCACCACCGCGTCGAACTCGATCGGGTCGGCACCGTCCTTGGTGGCCTTCACATGCACCGTCTTGGGCGTCTTGCCGGAGTTGAGCTCTTCAATACCGGTGACGTCGAAGGTCTCGGTGCCATCCAGGCCGAGCGACGATGCCGACTGCCTCGTGGGGAACTGCAGCGGAATGACGCCCATGCCGATCAAGTTGGAGCGGTGGATGCGCTCGAACGACTCGGCGATCACCACCCGCACGCCCAGCAGCAGCGTTCCCTTGGCCGCCCAGTCGCGAGACGAACCGGAACCATATTCCTTGCCGCCCAGCACCACCAGCGGAATGTTCTGTGCCGCATAGTTTTGCGCCGCGTCGTAGATGAAAGCCTGCGGCGCGCCATCCTGGGTGAAGTCGCGGGTGTAGCCGCCGGAGACATCGTCGAGCAACTGGTTGCGCAACCGGATGTTGGCGAACGTGCCGCGAATCATCACCTCGTGGTTTCCGCGTCGTGACCCGAAGGAGTTGTAGTCCTTGCGCGCCACGCCGTGCTCGTCGAGGTACTGGGCGGCCGGGGTGCCCGGCTTGATCGCGCCGGCGGGGGAGATGTGGTCGGTGGTCACCGAGTCGCCAAGCAACGCGAGCACCCGCGCGCCGGTGATGTCAGTGACCGGAGCGGGGGCAGCGGCCATCCCCTCGAAGTACGGTGGCTTGCGCACGTAGGTCGAGCTCTGGTCCCAGTCAAAGGTGTTGCCGCTGGGGGTGGGCAGGTTGCGCCAGCGCTCGTCACCTTTGAACACGTCGGCGTAGTTCTTGGTGAACATCTCCTGGTTGATCGCCGAGGCGATGGTGTCGGCGACGTCTTGCTGTGACGGCCAGATGTCACGCAAGAAGACGTCTTTGTCTTCCTTGTCGGTGCCCAGCGGCTGGTTCTCGAAGTCGAAGTCCATGGTGCCGGCCAGCGCATAGGCGACGACCAACGGCGGCGAGGCCAGGTAGTTCATCTTGACGTCGGGGTTGATCCGGCCCTCGAAGTTCCGGTTGCCCGACAGCACCGCGGCCACCGAGAGGTCGTTGTCGTTGACGGCCTTCGAGATCTCTTCGGGCAGCGGCCCGGAGTTGCCGATGCATGTGGTGCAGCCGTAGCCGACCAGGTAGAAGCCCAACTTCTCCAGGTACGGCCACAACCCGGCCTTGTCGTAGTAGTCGTTGACCACCTGAGATCCGGGCGCCATGGTGGTCTTCACCCATGGCTTGGAGGTCAGCCCCTTGTCGACGGCGTTGCGGGCCAGCAGCGCGGCGCCCAGCATCACCTCGGGATTGGAGGTGTTGGTGCAGGAGGTGATTGCGGCGATCACCACCGCGCCGTGGTCGAGCACGAACTCGCCGAGTTCGTCGGAGCGCACCCGCACGGGCTTGCTCACCCGGCCATCGGCGTGCGCGGCCGCGGAGTGGACGGCGGCGACATCGTCGTTGGCGAAGGTCAGTTGCCCGGGGTCGCTGGCCGGGAAGGTTTCCTCTACTACCTCGTCTAGTTTCGAGTGTTGGTCGTGTGCGGAGGAGTCGTCGCTGACGTAGTGAGTGATCTGTTCGCGGAAGGTGCCTTTGGCCTCGGACAAGACGATTCGGTCTTGCGGGCGCTTGGGCCCGGCGATGGACGGCACCACCTCGGACAGGTTGAGTTCGAGGTACTCGGAGAACACCGGCTCGTGCTTGGGGTCGTGCCACATGCCCTGTTCCTTGGCGTAGGCCGCAACCAGCGCCACCTGCTCAGCGGAGCGACCGGTCAACTCGAGGTATTTGATGGTCTCCTCGTCGATCGGGAAAATTGCTGCGGTGGAACCGAATTCGGGGCTCATGTTGCCCAGCGTGGCGCGGTTGGCCAATGGCACCGCGGCCACGCCCTCGCCGTAGAACTCGACGAACTTGCCGACGACGCCGTGCTTGCGCAGCATCTCGGTGACGGTGAGCACCACGTCGGTGGCCGTGACGCCGGGCTGGATCTCGCCGGTCAGCTTGAACCCGACCACCCGCGGGATCAGCATCGACACCGGCTGGCCGAGCATCGCCGCCTCGGCTTCGATGCCGCCCACGCCCCAGCCCAGCACGCCGAGGCCGTTGACCATGGTGGTGTGCGAGTCGGTGCCCACGCAGGTGTCGGGATATGCCACGCCGTCACGGTCCATCACCACGCTGGCCAAGTATTCGATGTTGACCTGGTGCACGATGCCGGTGCCGGGAGGTACCACTTTGAAGTCGTCGAAAGAGCCTTGCCCCCAGCGCAAGAACTGGTAGCGCTCGCCGTTGCGCTGGTATTCGATCTCGACGTTGCGCTCGAAGGCGTCGGCCCGACCGAACAGGTCGGCGATCACCGAGTGGTCGATCACCAGGTCGGCGGGGGCCAGCGGGTTGACCTTGTCGGGCTGGCCGCCGAGATCTCCGATGGCTTCACGCATGGTTGCCAGGTCGACGATGCACGGCACCCCGGTGAAGTCCTGCATCACAACGCGGGCGGGGGTGTACTGGATTTCGATGCTGGGTTCCGCTTGCGGGTCCCAGTTCGCAATGGCCTCGATGTGATCCTCGGTGATGTTGCTGCCGTCCTCGTTGCGCAGCAGGTTCTCGGCGAGCACTTTGAGGCTGTAGGGAAGCTTTTTGGTGTTTGGGACGGCGTCGAGACGATAGATCTGGTAACTCTTGTCGCCGACCTCGAGGGTGTTGCGGGCTCCGAACGAGTTCACAGAATCTTTGCTGGTCACATCAACTCCCAAGGATTAAATTCTCCCGCCAACGGGCCGTGTCGACGGGGCTTCAAATGCGCAAAGTAACATTAACAGTACGCTTGTCCTGCATTGCGTTGGCACTCGCACTGTCAGTCTTGTCGCGCGGGGCGCGTGGCGGAAACCCATTTTTCGACTCGACCGCGGGAGGTGGCCCCACGACCTGCCTACTGTCAGGCTAGGGTGGCCGCGGTAGCCGGAATTCACCCGGGTGTGACGGCATCATCCGGCCGTCCGGCGCGCGAGCCGAACCCGTGGGCCAACGCGGCAGAAAGGACGTCATGAGCGGACCAGAAACTATCCCGTTCCTGCCGGCCTACATCCCGCAGGACGTCGACATGGCGGCGGTCAAGGCCGAGGTCGCCGCGATCGGCGTCAGCGCTCCACCCGAGGCACTGCCCGGACTGGTCGAGGTGGTCAGCCAAGCGCAGCACGACGGAATAAATCTCAAGATCGTGCTGATCGACCACAACCCTCCCAACGACACCCCGCTGCGGGACATCGCGACCGTCGTCGGCGCCGACTACCCGGATGTGACGGTGCTGGCGCTGAGCCCGAGCTATGTCGGCAGCTACAGCAAGGAGTTCCCTCGCGTCACCCTGGAGGCGGGGGAGGACCATTCCAAGACGGGCAACGCCGTCCAGTCCGCACAGAACTTTTTGAACGAGCTCGATACACCCGAGTTTCCCTGGACCGGATTGACAATCTTTTTGCTGATTGGGGTGCTCGCGGCAGCGGTCGGAACCCGGTTCATGCAGCTGCGCGCCAGGCGATCAGCAACCTCTCCCGAGGTTGCTCATGCGGTGGCCGAGCCGGCTGACCCAGGGGTTTAGCCATTTAGAAGGGCATTTCTGGCATTTGCGCGGATCTACTCCGTCTGTCGGTGGCAAACGCGCTAGATAACCGTTCGGTCACATTAAATGCACGTAGCGGGCGCACTTTGTGACATACGTTTCCTTTGCGTCAAGTGTGACGTACGGTGCGAATGGTGATTGTGATGTTTTTGGCGCTTTCCGTACCAACAGGCGCCGTCCGTCCGGTTTAAGCCATAGGAGACCTGACCAATGAGACGGACCCGCCGTAGCTCAGCTTCGAGATCGGCAGCAAGACTTGTCCGACCGGCCATTCCCTCGGTGGTCAGTGTTGCCCTGCTGGTAACGGTTCCAGCGGTGGCCAATGCTGATTCCCGAACCGACTCCATCGCCGCGCTGATCGCCGACGTCGCACGGGCGAACCAGCGGCTGGACGACCTGAGCGCCACCGTTGAGCTCGAGCAGGAGCGCGTCAACAAGGCGATGGTCGCCGTGGAGACGGCCCGGGATGAGGCCGCCGCCGCCGAGCACGAACTCGAGGCCAGTCAGCAAGCGGTCAAAGATGCCAATGCGGCCATCGCCGCGGCCCAGCACCGGTTCGATAGGTTCGCGGCCGCCACCTACATGAATGGCCCGTCGGACAGCTACCTGACCGCGACCAGTCCCGACGAAATCATCGCGGCGGCGACCGCCGCCAAGACCCTGGCCGCGAGTGCGCAGACCGTCATGGCGAATCTGGAGCGGGCACGGACCCGGCAGGTCAGCAAGGAATCGGCCTCGCGGCTGGCCAAGCAGAAGGCCGACAAGGCCGCCGAGGACGCCAAGACCAGCCAGGACGCGGCCGTGACGGCGCTCACCGATACCCAACGCAAGTTCGACCAACAGCGCGAGGAAGTCAATCGCCTGGCCGCCGAACGCGATGAAGCGGAAGCCAAGCTGCAGGCCGCCAGGCTGGTTGCCTGGTCCTCGGCTGGTGCAGAAGGTCCGCCGCCGGGGGCGATGTGGGATCCCGGGGCAAGACCGGGCAACGGGCGCCGGTGGGACGGCTGGGACCCCACGCTACCTCAGATACCCAGTGCCAACATCCCCGGCGACCCGATCGCCGTGGTTGACCAGGTGCTGGGCATCTCGGCAACATCTGCGCAGGTCACGGCCAACATGGGGCGAAACTTCCTGCAGCAGTTGGGCATCCTCAAGCCCACCGACACCGGAATCACCAACGCCGCAACGGGCGCTACCCGGATTCCGCGGGTCTATGGGCGACAGGCCTCCGAATACGTGATCCGTCGCGGAATGGCGCAGATCGGAGTGCCCTACTCCTGGGGCGGCGGTAATGCTGCGGGACCCAGTAAAGGAATCGACTCCGGGGCGGGTATCACCGGGTTTGACTGTTCGGGCCTGGTGCTCTACTCGTTCGCCGGGGTGGGAATCAAGCTGCCGCACTACTCGGGTTCGCAGTACAACCTGGGCCGCAAGATCCCAACCTCGCAGATGCGCCGCGGCGACGTCATCTTCTACGGACCCGGCGGCAGCCAGCACGTCACCCTTTATCTGGGCAACGGTCAGATGCTCGAAGCCCCCGACATCGGGTTGAAAGTACGGGTTGCGCCGGTGCGCACCAGCGGCATGACGCCCTTCGTGGTCCGCTACATCGAGTACTAGCACGATGAGTAGTTATCGAGGTCCCATGCGATACAAGCGATTTCGCCTACTCGGTTTGGCCTGGATAACCCTGGCGGTGGCAGCCCTGATGGTCGTGGTGTCAGCACCGGCTGACGCCGATCCGGGCGGATGGGATCCCACCTTGCCGGCGACCGCCAGCGCGGGTGCACCCGGGGACGCGCTTGCCATGGCAAATGCTTCGCTGCAGGCCACCGCCCAGGCCACCCAGACCACTTTGGACTTGGGCCGGCAGTTTCTCGGCGGGCTCGGGATCAATCTGGGCGGTAGTCCCGCGCCCAGTGCGGCCAATACCGGAGCAAACCGGATTCCGCGGGTTTACGGCCGGCAGGCGCTCGAGTACGTGATCCGTCGGGGCGGATCGCAGATGGGGGTCCCGTATTCCTGGGGCGGCGGCAGCCTGCAGGGCCCCAGCAAGGGCGTCGACTCCGGTGCCAACACCGTCGGTTTCGACTGCTCGGGTTTGATGCGTTACGCCTTTGCCGGGGTGGGCGTGCTGATCCCGCGCTATTCCGGTGACCAGTACAACGCCGGCCGGCATATTTCTCCTGATCAGGCGCGGCGCGGCGACCTGATCTTCTACGGCCCGGGGGGCAGCCAGCACGTGACCATGTATCTGGGCAACGGCCAAATGCTGGAGGCATCCGGAAGCGCGGGCAAAGTCACGGTGAGCCCGGTGCGCAAGGCCGGCATGACCCCCTTCGTGACTAGGATCATCGAGTACTGAGTCAGGTGTGCCGCCCGGTTAGCGGGCCCGGGCGCCTGAGGCGGAGCGGGGCGTGGTGCGCCGGTTACGGTTGCCGGTCGGCAACCGCGGCGTCGACGGAATCCAGGAGGCCTGGAATAGTTGAACGCGGGCACGTCGCTGCCCCGCGAATTTAGTCGTGTCAGCAGTCGTGTCTGATCGAGCGGTGGAGGGTTGTTGATGACATCAGCAGGTGGCGGTTACTCGGGTCCGGGTGGGCATTCGGCCCCACCGGCCCATGAGGCGCCTTCGGGTGGCCCGGACGGGCTGGCCGCCGAGGTACACACCCTCGAGCGGGCAATTTTCGAGGTCAAGCGGATCATCGTCGGCCAGGACCAGCTGGTGGAGCGGATGCTGGTCGGCCTGCTGGCCAAAGGGCATGTGCTGCTCGAGGGTGTTCCCGGGGTAGCCAAGACGCTGGCGGTGGAGACCTTCGCCCGAGTGGTCGGCGGGTCGTTCGCGCGTATCCAGTTCACGCCCGACCTGGTGCCGACCGACATCGTCGGTACCCGTATCTACCGGCAGGGCAAGGAGGAGTTCGACACCGAACTGGGCCCCGTGGTGGCCAACTTCCTGCTTGCCGACGAGATCAACCGGGCGCCGGCGAAGGTCCAGTCGGCTCTGCTGGAGGTCATGGCCGAGCGGCACGTGTCGATCGGCGGGAAGACTTTCCCGATGCCCAACCCCTTCCTGGTGATGGCGACCCAGAACCCGATCGAGCAGGAGGGTGTCTACCCGCTGCCCGAGGCGCAGCGCGACCGCTTCCTGTTCAAGATCAACGTCGGTTACCCGACGCCCGAGGAAGAGCGGGAGATCATCTACCGGATGGGCGTCACCCCGCCGCAGCCCAAGCAAATCCTGGGCACCGGTGACCTACTGCGGCTCCAGGACATCGCCGCCAACAACTTCGTACACCACGCTTTGGTCGACTACGTCGTCCGCGTGGTGATGGCAACGCGACAGCCCGAGCAGCTGGGCATGAACGATGTCAAGACCTGGATCGCGTTCGGGGCTTCACCGCGCGCGTCGCTGGGCATCATCGCCGCGTCCCGGGCGCTGGCGCTGGTCCGGGGCCGCGATTACGTGATCCCGCAAGACATTATCGAGGTGGTTCCAGACGTGCTGCGGCACCGCCTGGTGCTGACCTACGACGCACTCGCCGACGAGATTTCGCCTGAGATCGTGATCAACCGCGTCCTGGAGACGGTTGCCCTGCCGCAGGTGAATGCGGTACCTCAGCAAGGTCATTCGGTGCCACCGGTGATGCAGGCCGCCGCGGCGGCTGGCGGTCGGTGAGCGATTCGGTTCCGGTGGCTCAAGAGGCGGTTGGGCCACGTGTCGTCAACCCGCCGTCGATGCAGCGCGGGGACATCAATGACCCCAAGCTGGCGGCGGCGCTGAAAACGCTCGAGCTGGCCGTCCGCCACAAGCTGGACGGCGTGCTGCATGGCGACTACCTGGGCCTGCTCCCGGGGCCGGGGAGCGAGCCGGGCGAATCCCGCATCTACCAGCCCGGCGACGACGTACGGCGGATGGACTGGTCGGTTACCGCCCGCACCACCACACCGCACGTACGGCAGATGATTGCCGACCGGGAGTTGGAGACCTGGTTGGTGGTCGACATGTCGGCCAGCATGGACTTCGGTACCGCCGTGTGCGAGAAGCGTGACCTTGCGGTAGCGGCGGCCGCGGCCATCTCGTTCCTCAACAGCGGTGGCGGCAACCGGCTTGGCACCCTGATTTCCAATGGCGCCACGCTCACTCGAGTGCCGGCGCGGTCCGGGCGCCAGCATCTGCAGACTATGTTGCGCACCATCGCGACCACACCCAAGGCGCCGGTCGGGGTGCGCGGCGACTTGGCCGTCGCCATCGATGCGCTGCGCCGTCCGGAGCGCCGTCGCGGGATGGCGGTGATCATCAGCGACTTCCTGGGGCCGATCAATTGGATGCGCCCGCTGCGGGCGATTTCTGCTCGGCACGAGGTACTGGCCATCGAAGTGCTCGATCCCCGCGATGTCGAACTGCCCGACATCGGCGACGTGGTGCTGCAAGACGCCGAAACCGGGGTGACCCGTGAGTTCACCATCGATGCCCAGCTGCAGAACGATTTCGCCCGGGCGGCCGCGGCACACCGGGCCGACGTGGTCCGCACCATCCGCGGTTGCGGGGCACCGGTCATGTCGCTTCGCACCGACCGCGATTGGATCGCCGACATCGTCCGTTTCGTCACCTCCCGCCGGCGTGGGGCAATCGCGGGGCGCCGGTGACACCAACGCTCATGCACGTTGAGACAGGTCTGTTATGACATTGCCGTTGCTGGGGCCGATGACGCTGTCCGGCTTTGCACACTCTTGGTTCTTCCTATTCCTCCTGGTCGTCGCCGGGTTGATCGCGGTCTACGTCGTGCTGCAACTGGTGCGCCAGAAGCGGATGCTGCGGTTCGCCAACATGGAGCTGTTGGAGAGCGTGGCCCCCCAGCGGCCCTCGCGCTACCGTCACATTCCGGCGATGCTGCTGGCCCTATCGTTGGTGCTGTTCACCGTCGCCATGGCCGGGCCGACGCACGACGTCCGGATTCCACGCAACCGCGCGGTGGTCATGCTGGTGATCGACGTATCGCAGTCGATGCGGGCCACCGACGTCGAGCCCAACCGCATGGTCGCGGCGCAAGAGGCCGCCAAACAGTTCGCCGACGAGCTGACCCCCGGGATCAACCTTGGGCTGATCGCCTACGCCGGCACCGCGACGGTCCTGGTCTCGCCGACGACCAATCGGGCGGCGACCAAGGCCGCGCTCGACAAGCTGCAGTTCGCCGACCGCACCGCCACCGGGGAAGCGATCTTCACGGCCCTGCAGGCCATCGCCACCGTCGGAGCGGTGATCGGTGGTGGCGACACACCACCGCCGGCTCGCATCGTGCTGTTCTCCGACGGCAAGGAGACGATGCCGACCAATCCGGACAACCCCAAGGGCGCCTATACCGCCGCACGCACGGCCAAGGACCAGGGTGTTCCGATCTCGACGATCTCCTTCGGCACCCCGTACGGCTTTGTCGAGATCAACGATCAGCGCCAGCCGGTGCCCGTCGACGACGAGACGATGAAGAAAGTCGCCCAGCTCTCCGGCGGAAACTCCTACAACGCCGCGACCCTGGCCGAGTTGAACTCGGTCTACGCCTCGCTGCAGCAGCAGATCGGGTACGAGACGATCAGAGGCGACGCCAGCATGGGTTGGCTGCGTCTGGGCGCGCTCGTCTTGGTGGCAGCGGCACTGGCCGCGCTGCTCATCAACCGCCGGTTGCCGACCTAGCTCTGGCGCGCGAACGTAGCGCAGGGCACAATCCGGGGCAGAAAATGCGCCGGGGCGTCTCGTTGGCGACCAGCCGGTTACAGGCTTGCGGTGGTGAGGCGCTAGGTTGGCGGGGTGACTGATACGGCCACCGAGCAAAACACCGAAAGTGCCGCCGACGGCGGCAAACCCGCATTCGTATCCCGCTCAGTCCTGGTGACGGGCGGAAACCGGGGGATAGGTCTGGCGATCGCGCAGCGACTGGCCGCCGATGGTCACAGGGTGGCCGTCACGCACCGCGGATCCGGGGCACCCGAGGGGCTGTTCGGCGTCGAGTGTGACGTCACCGACAACGACGCCGTCGACCGCGCGTTCAAAGAGGTCGAGGAGCACCAGGGCCCGGTCGAGGTGCTGGTGTCCAACGCCGGCCTGTCCGCGGACGCCTTTCTCATTCGGATGACCGAGGAGAGGTTCGAAAAGGTCATCGATGCCAACCTCACCGGGGCATTCCGGGTGGCTCAGCGCGCATCTCGCAGCATGCAGCGCAAGAAGTTCGGCCGGCTGATCTTCATCGGTTCGGTCTCCGGTAGCTGGGGGATTGGCAACCAGGCCAATTACGCCGCCTCCAAGGCAGGTGTGATCGGGATGGCGCGCTCGATCGCCCGCGAGCTGTCGAAGGTCAATGTGACCGCCAATGTGGTGGCGCCGGGCTACATCGACACCGATATGACCCGCGCGCTGGATGAGCGGATTCAGGAGGGGGCGCTGCAGTTCATCCCGGCCAAGCGGGTCGGCACCGCCGCCGAGGTCGCCGGGGTGGTCAGCTTCCTTGCCTCCGAGGATGCGAGCTACATCTCCGGTGCGGTCATCCCCGTCGATGGCGGCATGGGTATGGGCCACTGAGTCCACCCATGAGGCGAAGGCTTCGGCCACGACCTGAAGGAATCACGAACTAACCGAACCACAACACGAAGGACGGACATGGCAGGACTGCTGGAAGGCAAACGGATCCTGGTCTCCGGGATCATCACCGACTCCTCGATCGCGTTTCACATCGCCCGTGTGGCCCAGGAACAGGGTGCCCAACTGGTGTTGACCGGTTTCGACCGGATGCGGCTGATCCAGCGCATCGTGGACCGGTTGCCGCAGAAGGCTCCGCTGATCGAACTCGACGTGCAAAACGAAGAGCATCTGGCCAGCCTGGCGGGTCGGGTCACCGAGGTGATCGGGGAGGGCAACAAGCTCGACGGAGTGGTGCACTCGATCGGCTTCATGCCGCAAAGCGGAATGGGCATCAACCCGTTCTTTGATGCGCCCTACGAGGACGTCTCCAAGGGCATCCACATTTCCGCGTATTCCTATGCTTCGCTGGCCAAGGCGCTGCTGCCGATCATGAATCCCGGCGGTTCCATCGTCGGTATGGACTTCGATCCCACCCGGGCGATGCCGGCCTATAACTGGATGACGGTTGCCAAGAGTGCGCTGGAGTCGGTCAACCGCTTTGTCGCGCGTGAGGCTGGCAAGTACGGCGTTCGTTCGAATCTGGTTGCAGCAGGACCGATCCGGACCCTGGCAATGAGCGCGATCGTTGGCGGTGCGCTCGGCGAGGAAGCCGGCGCACAGATTCAGCTGCTCGAAGATGGCTGGGATCAACGAGCTCCGGTCGGATGGAACATGAAGGATCCCACGCCGGTCGCCAAGACGGTGTGTGCGGTGCTGTCCGAATGGCTCCCGGCGACCACGGGCGACATCATCTTCGCCGATGGTGGCGCACACACTCAATTGCTGTAGCGGGCAATGGAATTTGATGCCGTCCTGCTGCTGTCCTTCGGTGGGCCGGAAGGTCCGGAGCAGGTGCGGCCGTTCCTGGAGAACGTGACCCGCGGCCGCGGAGTGCCGCCCGAGCGGCTCGACGCGGTGGCGGAGCATTATATGCATTTCGGTGGGGTGTCGCCGATCAACGGCATCAACCGGGCGCTAGTCACCGAGCTGCGCGCCGAAGTCGGCCTGCCAGTGTATTTCGGCAACCGCAACTGGGAGCCCTACGTCGAGGACACCGTTATGGCGATGCGCGACAACGGTGTTAAACGAGCGGCGGTTTTCGCCACCTCGGCCTGGAGCGGGTATTCCGGCTGCACTCAGTACGTCGAGGACATTGCCCGAGCGCGTCGGGCCGCCGGGCCGGATGCACCCGAACTGGTGAAGCTCAGAAGCTATTTCGATCATCCGTTGTTTGTCGAGATGTTCGCCGACGCCATTGCGGCTGCTGCGGCAACGGTGCCGAAAGGCGCCCGCTTGGTGTTCACCGCGCACTCGATTCCGGTGGCCGCGGATCGGCGCTGTGGGCCCGGGCTCTACAGCCGCCAAGTTGCCTATGCCGCAAGCCTGGTCGCCGCGGCGGCGGGATATGACGACTATGATCTGGCCTGGCAGTCGAGATCAGGACCGCCCCAGGTTCCGTGGCTCGAGCCCGATGTCGCTGACCATCTCGAGATGCTGCGCGCCGGCGGCGTCAAAGCCGTGATCGTCTGTCCCATTGGATTTGTCGCCGATCACATCGAAGTGGTGTGGGATCTCGACGCTGAGTTGCGGGCTCAGGCGCAGGATGCCGGGATCGCACTTGCCCGGGCCGCCACGCCGAATGCCGATCGCCGATTCGCGCGGCTGGCCCGGGGCTTGATCGAGGAACTTCGCAGCGGTGGTGAGCTGGCCCGAGTCGGCGGCCCGGATCCCGTGTCCGGATGTCTGGCCGGCGTCAACGGTGAGCCGTGCCGCCCACCACATTGCGCCGCGCGGGAAACAGCACCTCAGGGGGCCTGATTGCGGTCAGTCAGACCAGGCTGAGTGCAGGATCGCGCTGATCGCGGCCATCCGTGCCGAACGCACCACGGCGTTGAGCGGCCGCAGCGCGTCGGTGGCGATCTGAACCTCCGACGAGGATTGCGTTCCCACCGGCTCCAGCCCGGCCACCATCCGGTGTGCCATGTGTTCCGGGGCGGAGTCGGGCAGTCGGCTGAGCCCGGAACTGACTGCGATGATCGCGTCGACATGGGCGGCGTTCTCCAGCACCCGCAGCGCTCTCGACGGTGCGTGGTCGGGGATGCGTTGTTGCCGTGATGATTCCAGCATCTGCTCAACCAAACCGCGTGGATTGGCCACGTCGCTGGCTGCCGATCCCAATCCGATGGCACTCAATGCGTCGGCAGCTGAACGCACAGCCGAACGCAGTGCATATTCGGCGTCGGCGAGTTCGTAGTGATCGAAGGCCGGGGCTCCCGGTAGCGAATACACCGTCCAGGCCAGTGCAGACAATGCGGGTGTCCCCGTCTCGTCATCTCCGGCTTCATCCGCATCGCTGTAGGAGAACTCAGGGACCAGTCCGATAGCGGTGCCGGGATCGTCGGGATTGCTGACGATCAGCGCTTCGCCGGAGGCCAGCGCGTCACGCGCGAATTGCGTTCCAGCCGAAAGTCCCCGTACATCACCCGGTACCGGCAGCACCACGTTGATGGTCCCGAACAACCCGCCGGGCGTCGGCGGCGGCGCCGCCGTTGACCTGCCCACCGCGGCACGCAGTGTCTGCAGCAGCGACACCGTACCCACATTGTGCACGTCCGGCCACGGCAATCCGGTATGGCCCGCCGCGACGGCATCATACGCGGTAACCGATTGTGTTGGCGCCCAGAGTGATAACGCGTCCAAAAGATCGCCGGGCGCGGCCTTGCCCGCGAGCCAGGCATTGGCCCACATCGACAGCGAAACACTCGGACACCACATGGTCTCGCAGTGTAGTTGTTCGCCGCGGCTAGGGCGGATCACGCGTATCCTGTGGCCATGCCTGTCGCGCTGATCTGGCTGATTGCAGCGTTGGTGCTCGCCGGAGCCGAGGCGTTGACCGGCGACATGTTTTTGCTGATGCTCAGTGGTGGCGCTTTGGCTGCTTCGGGAATCAGCTGGTTGACGGACTGGCCGCTGTGGGCCGATGGGGCGGTTTTCCTCATCGTTTCGGTTTTGCTGCTTGCCCTGGTTCGGCCCGCGCTGCGGCGTAAGCTGGCTCCCGCCAAAGCCCTGCAGCTGGGGATCAAGGCGCTCGAGGGCAAGAACGCGCTGGTGCTGGATCGGGTTGCTCGCGACAACGGGCAGGTGAAAATTGAGGGCGAGGTGTGGACGGCGCGCCCGCTGAACGACGGCGATGTGTTTGAGCCGGGTGATTCGGTGACGGTAGTGCACATCGAGGGTGCTACCGCCGTGGTCTTCAGGGACGTATAGCGACTCGAGAGAGGTATACCAATGGACGATGCGGTTGTTGGCCTGGTGTTTTTAGCTGTTCTGGTGATATTCGCCATCATCGTGGTCGCCAAGTCGGTTGCGCTGATCCCTCAGGCTGAGGCCGCCGTGATCGAACGGCTGGGTCGATACAGCCGCACGGTCAGTGGTCAGCTGACGTTGCTGGTGCCATTCATTGATCGCGTCCGCGCCCGCGTGGATCTGCGCGAGCGGGTGGTGTCCTTTCCGCCGCAGCCGGTGATCACCGAGGACAACCTGACGCTCAACATCGACACCGTGGTGTATTTCCAGGTCACGGTTCCGCAGGCCGCGGTGTATGAGATCAGCAACTACATCGTGGGCGTCGAACAGCTCGCCACGACGACGCTGCGTAACGTCGTCGGCGGGATGACGCTCGAGCAGACGCTGACCTCTCGTGACCAGATCAATGGCCAGTTGCGCGGGGTGCTCGACGAGGCGACCGGCCGTTGGGGCCTGCGGGTGGCGCGCGTCGAACTGCGCAGCATCGACCCACCGCCGTCCATTCAGGCGTCGATGGAAAAGCAGATGAAGGCCGACCGGGAGAAGCGCGCGATGATCCTGACCGCCGAAGGCACCCGGGAGACGGCCATCAAAAAAGCCGAAGGGCAGAAGCAGTCCCAGATCCTGGCGGCCGAGGGCGCCAAGCAGGCCGCGATCCTGGCAGCTGAGGCCGACCGGCAATCACGGATGCTGCGTGCTCAGGGTGAACGTGCCGCGGCCTACTTACGGGCGCAGGGTGAGGCCAAGGCCATCCAGAAGACATTCGCCGCGATCAAGGCCGGGCGGCCCACCCCGGAGATGCTGGCCTACCAGTATCTGCAGACGCTGCCGGAGATGGCGCGCGGCGACGCCAACAAGGTCTGGGTGGTGCCCAGTGACTTCAACGCGGCGCTGCAAGGTTTCACCAGAATGTTGGGTAAGCCGGGGGAGGACGGGGTGTTCCGCTTCGAGGCCTCCCCGGTCGAGGACCTGCCCAAGCATGCGACAGACGGCGACGACGACGAAGTCTCGGATTGGTTCTCCACCGAAACCGACCCGGCGATCGCGCAAGCGGTCGCCAAGGCCGAGGCCATAGCGCGCAAGCCCGTGGAGGGCCCAGTGGGCTCGCCGCCCGAACTGGGGCCATACAACCGATGAGCGTCGTGACGTCACCGAAGGCCTATGCGGTGCTGGGCGTGTTCCAGGCCGGAGATGCCGTGGCGTGCGCGATTCCGTTGCCCCCGATCGCCAAGATCCTCGATGAACTGGGCGTTCCCGAAGCGGTGCGCCCGGTTTTTCCGGTAGTCAAGGCCGCCGCGGCGGTCGGTCTGTTCTCGGTCACCCGATTTCCCGCCTTGGCCAGGCTGACCACAGCGATGTTGACCCTATATTTCGTGCTGGCTGTGGCGGTCCACGTTCGGGTGCGGGACAAGATCGTCAACATCATCCCCGCGGCCTCGTTTCTGGCCACCTTCGCGGTAATGACGGTCAAAGGGCCCGACCAGGCTTAGTCGAGGCGCAGTTCCACCATCGGCAGTGCCGTGTCGGTGTCGGTGATCGGGCTGCCGAGCGCTTCCTCGATCACCTGCTTGAGGTTCTCCCACGCCGCCGGGTGGTGGCTGCGGTAGGAGGCCAGCGCCTGGTCGGCTTCGGCTTGTTCGAGAACGCGTGCGGTGGCGGGTGCGGCGCGGTGGCTGCCGACGTAAACCCGAACCCGGGGGTTGGCCACGATATTGCGGTACCACTGGGAGTTCTTCCCGAACCCGGAAGCGATGACGTAGGTGTCCGGCGCCGGGTGATCGACGACCTCCAGCACGGCGTTGCGCGGCGTGCCGGATTTGCGGCCGATGTGTTCGAGCATCAGCATCCGCGACCCGAAAACGGCGCCTGCCCGCGCCCGATAAATCCAGATGGGCGCACGCATGAGCGTGCGGGAGCGCATCAGCCGTGCACCGGTCTTGGCTACTAGTGACATCCTTGCCTCCATTTCCTCTTCTTTTTGCTGCGTCAATCGCTGACCAGGCTGTCGCGATAGACGGCGAACACCTCGCCGGCCCAGCGCCGCATTCCGGCGTCGGTGAGCGGATCGACACCGAGGACTTCGATGAGCCGTGGCCGCAGTGTCAGCACCGCTAGATCGTTGACCAGCAAGAACGCCGCCCGCACCGCGGGATCGGCACCAGGACTGGCGGTTCCCGCGGCAACCATCGCGTTCAGCGTGTCTTGGCTGAGCCGGAACAGCCGCGCGAACAACCCTGGTCCGGCCGTACCGCCGCTAATCAACATTCGGCTCAGGTATGCCGGGACCGCTGAGTCGGGCGGTAGGTGCGTGGCGAGGCCGTCGAGCAGGCCTCCCACGGCGGCCTGGCCGAGCCCGACGGCCTCGGTTTCTCGGGTGGCTTCGGTCAGCAGCACTTCAAATATGGCGATGACGTGGTTGTCGGCGGCCTCGATCAGCCCGTCTTTGGAGCCGTAGTGGCGGATGAGCAAAGCGGGCGAGACCCCCGCGGCGGTCGCGATGTCTCGCATGGTGACCGCGGCGGGGCCGCGCTCGGCGAATAGTCGCAGTGCTTCGTCGCGGATCCTTGCCCGCGCGGTTCGATCATCGGTCGCTAAATGCACGTTTACAATTGTAAACAATTGTTTAGCAGTTGGTGCGCCGGGGGTACTACGACGAACCCCGCCCCGGTCGCAGATGTCGTGCATCGCGACCGGGGCGGGGACACCGGTTTGCGGCCAATGATCACCCGCTAGGACGTCGTTGTCCCGCCACCCTCAGGCGTGCGCACCTGGTGTTGCGGGTGCTGGTGTCGGCGCAGGCGATTGCGGGCCGCCCGGCAACTGCCCGGGCGCGGGTGGTTTTGGTGCCCCGGGGAGTTGCCCGGGCCCCGGTGCCCCCGGCGGCGGACCGCCCCGGAAGGCGTGGCCCGCCGGCGGCACCGGCATCGGGGGCGGTCCCCCGGGCATCGGCCCCCGCAGCGCGCCCGGTCCGGGCGGAGGCGCTTGGTGCCATCCCATGGACGGGCCCCCGCCGCCTGGCCCCGGGGGCGGGGGAGGTCCGAAGGCAAACGCCCAAAGAAACAGCGCCGCGCCCGCGGTTCCCACCGCACCAACGAGTAGGCCCAGCAGGCCCGAGCCCACCAGCATCCCCGTCGAGAAGCGGCGCTGCTGATGTCCGGGCGGGGCGGGCGGCACCGGCGCGGCCGGGGCGGGCGGTGCGGGTGGCGGGGCGGCGCCCTGGCCTGGCGCCTGGGCGCCGATGTTTGGGGTCGTGTTGCTGTCTTGTGCACTCATGGCGATCTCCACTTCGTCGTTGTCGGTGATCGCGACGCTAATTTCCGAACCTGAAGTGGAACTGAAGAATGCCGAACGCGCCGCACCGCCGAGACCGGACCGGGTGGTTGCGGCAGTCGGATCGGCACCCAGATTGTCGGTTATCGCAAGAAACGTGCGGCGCTTCAGATTGATCTCAGGACCACGCGTTAACAATGGGGCCATGACCGATCGTTCGCGAACCGACCACACCGGCAATCGCCAGGTTGCGAGCCGCACGGACCAATTCAGTGTCGGCGCGCCGAGAGTGCTGGTGGTCGAGGATTCCGAGACCATCCGCGAAATGGTCAACGAGGCCCTGGCCGACGTCGGCTACCACACCGACACCCGCTCCGATGGAGAAGGACTGGAAGAAGTTCTGCAGGGCCTACGGCCCGACCTGGTGGTACTCGACGTGATGCTGCCGGGTCGGGACGGATTTGCCCTCATCGACGTCATCCGCGAGTGGGGCGATATCGGCATCGTCTTGATCACCGCCCGCGACGGTCTGCCCGACCGGCTGCGCGGTCTCGACGGAGGTGCCGACGACTATGTGGTCAAACCGTTCGAGCTCGCCGAACTCGTGTCGCGGGTGGGCGCGGTTCTGCGCCGCCGGGGTCGGCTGCCCCGGGTGGTTCAGGTCGGCGATCTGATGCTGGACAGCGAGGCTGGGGTCGCTGCACGCGACGGCCACCAGCTGGACCTGACCGCCACCGAACTCCGACTGCTCGACTTCCTGGTACAACAACGCGGCCGCATCGTGAGCGCCACGCAGATCCTCAATGCCGTGTGGGGCTACGACGCCTACGACGCCAACCTGGTGCAGGTGCATGTCAGCAGCTTGCGCCGCAAGCTCGAAGCGCATGGCCCACGAATTGTGCAGACCGTCCGAGGCATCGGCTACCGGTTGCAGCCGCCGAGGTCATGATGGCCGAGGAGCTCGAATCCCCGGGCGATCCCGAAACCCCCACACCGTCGCTGCAGCGACGGGTGATTCTGCTGGTGGTGGCCTTGCTGGCGGTGCTATTGGTGGTGCTGGGTGTGACCATCGACGTCAGCCTGGGCTTGCAGGCTCGGCGGAATCTGCACGATCTGCTGCTGGCGGCCACCTCGCGCGCCGACGCGCTGGCGTCGGTGGGCACCTCTCCGGAACTGATCGCCGCCGAGATCAACGGCGGCAGCGTGCGCGCGCTGCTGGTGACAGCCGATGGTGCTACCTACGGGGACCCCAACATCAGCCCGGACACCACCGCGGGCCCCGCCGTCCCGGCGCTGCCCGGCCCTCCGCCCCTGATTCCGCCCGGGGGGCACCAGGGTCCTCATGGCACCCCGCCGCCGCCTCCCCCTCCACCTGGGGGACCGCCGCCCGGACCGCCGCCGGATGCGACCGCCACGGCGGCGGTACACACCTTGCCGGATGGTTCGCGACTGATCCTGGTCGCCGACACCACGCAGACCACTCAAGTGACTCGCCAGCTGCGCCAGCTGATGATCGGTGCCGGGCTGGTGACCCTGGTAGTGGCGGCACTGCTACTGGTACTGGTCAGCCGGGCGGCATTGGCGCCGCTGGATCGGCTCGCGGCGTTGGCCAAGGACATCACCACCGGAGATCGCGGTCGCCGGCTGCGCCCAAGCCGCGCCGATACCGAACTCGGCCGGGCCGCGAGCGCTTTCGACGGAATGCTGGATGCGCTGGAAGACTCAGAGCTGCGTGCCCAGCAGGCCGCTACGGCCGCGCAGCGCGCCGAGAACGCGACGCGGCAGTTTCTCGTCGACGCCGCCCACGAACTGCGCACTCCGATCGCGGGGATGCAGGTCGCCGCCGAACAACTCGCCAGCAGCGCCGGGCAGCAGCAGGAAGATCCCGCAGCGCGCGGCCAGTACCGCCGCGCCAGTCTGCTGCTCTCTGATACGCGTCGCGCGGGACGGCTCGTCGCCGACATGCTGGATCTGAGCCGTATCGACGCGGGGCTGCCGCAGGACCGCCACGACATCGACCTGGCCGAGATCGTCGACGCCGAAAGCCAGCGAACCACGATGCTGGCGCCGCAGATCACCGTGACCCGGTCCGGGCTTGGCACGCTTACCGTTGCGGCCGACCCGACTCGGGTGGCGCAGATCCTGTCCAACTTGCTCGACAACGCGCGCAGGTACACCCCGGCCGGGGGAGCCATCGCCATCGATCTGGGGGCCGGCCAAGGAGTGGCCTCGGTGACCGTCACCGACACCGGCCCGGGCATCCCCGACAACGAGCGCAACCGAATCTTCGAGCGCTTGGTGCGCCTCGATGCCGCACGCACCCGCGACCATGGTGGTGCGGGCCTGGGTTTGCCGATCGCGCGGGCGCTGGCCCGGGCCCACGGGGGCGAGCTGGTTTGTCTACCGCACCAGGGCGGTGCACGATTCCGGCTCACCTTGCCGCTGGCCGTGGCCGGTGGCGTTGAGTGAACGCTCAGGGGGAACCCGATTCGGTGATGGCGGTCAGGCTCCACCGGTCCAGCCAGGGGCGCACCAGCTTGGCGATTGAGAATGTGGCCGGTGTCGAGCATCCGGGATGTGGGTCGTTGGCATGGCCGGCCCGAATGAGAATGCCGACCGCCACCGCGGTGCCATCGTCGTCCAGGCGGTAGACGGGGCCCCCGGAATCGCCGCATTCGCTGGCCACCAGAAAAGCCACCTTGCTCGCACTGATGTCGGTGACTTGCCCACATTCCGCTCGGCCCGTCTTCATCCCGAACTTGCAGAGCAGTTGCCCCACCTTCAGATCGGTGGCTATGCCGGTGACCGGAACAGCCGCCTTGATCGCCGGGGACTGCGGGATCTTTCCGGAATCCAGCGTGATCAGTCCGATGTCGTGGGCTTCCCCGCTGAGGCCCTCGCTGACCGACTGGCTGAAGGTACCGATGCTCACGTATCCGCCGCCCGTGGAGTAGTTGATGCTGACCTTGCGCGCTTCGCCTTCCTTATTGCAGTGGCCGGCGGTGAGTATCCCGGTCCGGCCGGCGTTGGTGCGTACCAAGAACCCAGCGGTGCAGCCCATTCCCCCTGACCCGTCGGTGTAGGTGACGGCGATGCCGGTGCCCGGGGCAATGGCACTGGCGCCTGGCAGGGCAACCAGTGGTCGCGCCATCGTGCTCTTGCTTGGCAGCCAGATAGCCGCGACGAATCCGGCCGCGCAGATCAGCGCGGCAATCGTCAGTCGCCCACCGTCGGACCGCCGCCGCTGCGGTGGCGCGGAGTAGGGCACATTCGTGCCGGCGAACATCTGCTCTTGTGTCTCGGGGTGCTGCCTGCGGCGCTGGCTCAGCACCGGCCAGGCTGCCACCGACAGACACAGCAGCGCTCCGGCCAACAACAACGCGGTGCGAGCCAGGGACGACGGCGAGCCCAGATTCGCGAGCGCGTGGGCACTGACGCCGACCATTGGGTAGATCTTTCAGGCAAAACGGTTTGAGATTCAATACCGGTCTACGACCGGCAGCTGACGGTCAGACGCCCAGCGGCTCGCAAGCCGGCTCGAGAACGGGTCCGTGGTCCGATGGCGCCTGGTGGCGATGGTGCCGTCGATATTGGCGGACCTCGAAGACCAGCCCGCTCATGCCCAGGGCCGCCGTGCATACCGACACCAGAACCAGCAATGGGCTGCCGTCACCGGCGAGCGCACTGCCCAGAATCACCACCGCGACGGTGCCGGGGAGCAAGCCCGCCAGCGTGGACAGCGTGTAGGGGACCTCCCGCACCGCCGATGCGCCGGCGCCATAGTTGAGCGCCGCAAACGGCACGGCGGGGATCAGCCGCAGCGACAAGATCGCCAGCCAGCCCCGTTCCCGCAGACGCTCATCGAGCCGGTCGACCGCACCGTGCGGCACCAGCCGGTTCAGCCGCCACCCGGCCGCGCGCACCAGCAGCAGCGCAATCACCGCGCTCGCCGTACTGGCCGTCACCGCAATCACGATGCCCAAGACCGGTCCGAACAGCAGGCCGCCGGCAACGGTGAATGCGGTACGGGGAAAGGGTGGCACCGTGACGACGATGTGGACCAGCAGAAACACTAGGGGTAACCATGGCCCCACCGATGATGCCCAGTCCCGCATCTGCACCGCGGTAGGCAGCGGAACCAGCAATGCCACCGCCACCAGTAGTGTGATTCCTGCCACGGTGCTGACCTTGCGCAGTCGTGACATCTGCCGTGCGGCCGTCCGGAGCGCGAGAGCGATGCCGCGCACCGTATCGGTGGTTTTGCACAGGACAGAGGCTGTCACAATCACCCAGAGTACGGGGCGAAGGTGAATATATCGTTTCTCCCGGCTGGCGTTTCTGGTCACACTGTGAGCGGTAAGGCTGCACCTGGTCACCTAGCCCCCGGCTCCAATCAACTAGCCTTATTAGTTTAGTGGCAGGCCAAGAGCAACCGGAAACAAAGTTGTCAATTGCTGCGTAAATAGGAGCAGTCGGTGTCCATTGATGTACCCGAGCTCGCCGAGCTAGAACAGGTTCGCGAGCGTTGGCGCAGTGCGGTCGCCGGTGTTCTTTCCAAGACCGCGCGGCCGGATTCTGCCGGGTTCGGCGATCAACCCGAACGGCTGCTGAACACTCCCACCTACGACGGAATCGCCATCCGGGCGCTCTACAGTGCCTTCGACGAGTTGCCGGAACCACCGCTGCCGGGCGAGTGGCCCTACGTCCGGGGCGGCGACGCGTTGCGCGACGTCAACTCGGGCTGGAAGGTCGTCGAGGCGGTACCGCAGCCGGATGCGTCCGTGGTGGACACCAACCAGGCGCTGCTGGGCATGTTGGGTGACGGTGTCAGCGCGCTGCTGGTCCGGGTGGGGGACCACGGCGTGGCGCCTGACCAGCTCGAAGGGCTGCTCGCGGGTGTGTATCTGAACCTGGCGCCGGTGATTGTGGATGCCGGTGCCCAGTACCGGGCGGCCAGCGAGGCGATGCTGCGGTTGGCGGCTGGGCTGGATACCGACCAGCGCGCGACGATGTCGATCGATCTGGGCGCCGATCCGTTGACCGCGACGCTGAGCGGGCGTCCCGCCCCCTCGATTGACGATGTACTCGCGATCGCGGGACGGGTGGCCGGTGATCGAGGCGTGCGCACGATCACGGTCGACGGGCCGGCGTTTCACAATCTGGGCGCGACTGCGGCCTGGGAACTCGCGGCCACCATTGGCGCGGCGGTGGCCTATCTCCGGCTGCTCACCGAATCCGGTCTCTCGATCGGCGACGCGCTGGCACAGATCGGCCTCCGGCTGGCCGCCGATGACGACCAGTTCATGACACTGGCCAAGATGCGAGCCGCGCGCCGGTTGTGGGCCCGGGTCGCCGAGGTCGCCGGTGACCCGGATGGCGTGGCGGCGACGTTGCACGCGGAGACTTCGCTGCCGATGATGACCCAACGCGACCCGTGGGTGAACATGCTGCGTTGCACGCTGGCCGCCTTCGGCGCGGGTGTCGGCGGTGCGGACACCGTGCTGGTTCATCCCTTCGATGTCGCGATTGCGGGTGGCTTTCCGGGTACGGCCACCAGCTTTGCGCGCCGGATCGCCCGCAATACCCAACTGTTGCTGTTGGAGGAGTCCCACGTGGGGCGCGTGTTGGACCCGGCCGGTGGGTCGTGGTTCGTCGAGGACCTCACCGAAGAACTGGCCCAACACGCCTGGCAGCATTTCCAGGCCATCGAGGCGCGTGGCGGATTTGCCAACGCCCATGACTACGTCGCCGTGCAGATCGCCGAGCTCGCCGCACGCCGCGCCGACGACATCGCGCATCGGCGGATCGCGATCACCGGGGTCAACGAATTTCCCAACCTCGACGAACCTGCTCTGTCGCAACCGGATCGCGGTTTCTCGCCCGACGGCTGCGGAAAGCTGTTGCGCTACGGCGCCGAATTCGAGACATTGCGCGATCGATCGGATGCCTACTTGTCCGACACCGGGGCGCGACCGCGGGCGCTGTTGCTGCCACTGGGTCCGCTGGCTGAACACAACATTCGGGCGACTTTCGCATCGAATCTCTTGGCCTCGGGTGGCGTCGAGGCGCTCAATCCGGGAACCGTCGACGCGCAAGGCGTCGCAACGGCGGTAGCTGAGGCGGGTTCGCCGACGGTCGCGGTCATCTGCGGCACCGACCGCCGTTATCGGGACGAGGCGCCCGCCGTGGTCGAGGCGGCAAGATCGGCCGGCATCTCCCGGGTCTACCTGGCCGGACCGCCGGGCGCACTGGACGAGGCGGTTGACGTCGCGAGTCGGCCTGACGAATTCTTGACCGCGAAAATCAATGCGGTGCAAGCCCTGTCCGATCTGCTCACGCGGTTGGGAGCGTAGCCACGATGACTACCACTGCATCGGCCATCGGCAGTTTCGCTGACGTACCACTTCATGGCGAGCGCGCTGTGGCGTCGGCCACCGAAGCGTCGGTGGAGAAACAAGTCGCAGCGACCGCTGCTGCGCACGGGTACGCAACCGATCAACTTCGATGGCAGACGCCGGAAGGTATTGAGGTCAAACCCGTTTACATCGGTGCCGACCGCAGGGCAGCGCAGGCCGACGGCTATCCGGTGAACAGCTTTCCTGGGGAGCCGCCCTATGTGCGGGGCCCGTATCCGACGATGTACGTCAACCAGCCATGGACCATTCGCCAGTACGCCGGCTTCTCCACCGCTGCCGACTCCAATGCGTTCTACCGTCGCAATCTGGCCGCTGGCCAGAAGGGGCTGTCCGTCGCCTTTGATCTGGCGACCCACCGCGGCTACGACTCCGATCACCCCCGTGTTCAGGGCGACGTTGGAATGGCGGGCGTAGCAATCGATTCCATTCTCGACATGAGGCAGTTATTCGACGGTATCGACCTATCGTCGGTCTCGGTGTCGATGACCATGAACGGCGCCGTGCTGCCGATCTTGGCGTTGTACGTGGTCGCGGCCGAGGAACAGGGCGTGTCGCCGGAGAAACTGGCCGGCACCATCCAAAACGACATCCTCAAAGAGTTCATGGTGCGCAACACCTACATCTATCCGCCCAAGCCGTCCATGCGGATCATCTCCGACATCTTCGCCTACACCAGCGTGAAAATGCCCAAGTTCAACTCCATCTCGATCTCCGGATATCACATCCAAGAAGCCGGAGCCACAGCGGATTTGGAGCTGGCATATACCCTTGCCGACGGTGTCGACTACATCAAAGCGGGCCTGGATGCGGGCCTGGACATCGATAAGTTCGCGCCCCGGCTGTCCTTCTTCTGGGGCATCGGGATGAACTTCTTCATGGAGGTCGCCAAACTGCGTGCCGGCCGGTTGTTGTGGAGTGAGCTGGTGGCGAAGTTCGAGCCGAAGAACTCCAAATCGCTGTCGCTGCGTACCCATTCGCAGACTTCAGGCTGGTCGCTGACGGCGCAGGACGTCTTCAACAACGTCGCCCGCACCTGTATCGAGGCGATGGCCGCCACCCAGGGGCACACCCAGTCGTTGCACACCAACGCACTCGACGAGGCGCTGGCGCTGCCCACCGACTTCTCCGCACGCATCGCGCGCAACACTCAGCTGCTGCTGCAGCAGGAGTCGGGTACCACGCGCCCGATTGACCCCTGGGCGGGCTCGTATTACGTGGAGTGGCTGACGCACCAGCTTGCGCAGCGGGCACGTGCTCACATCAACGAGGTTGCCGAACTCGGCGGCATGGCGGCGGCCATCAGCGAGGGGATTCCCAAGCTGCGCATCGAAGAGGCGGCCGCGCGCACCCAAGCGCGCATCGACTCCGGCCAGCAGCCGGTCATCGGGGTGAACAAGTACCAAGTCGACGAGGACCAGCAGATCGAGGTACTCAAGGTCGAAAACAGCCGGGTACGTGCCGAGCAGCTGGCCAAACTGCAAGAACTGCGGGCCGGCCGTGACCAGGCGGCGGTCGATGCCGCCCTGGCCGAGCTCACCCGCGCCGCCGCCGCCCACGGTCGGGCCGGCGATGACGGGTTGGGTAATAATCTGCTGGCGCTGGCCATCGACGCGGCCCGCGCCAAGGCCACCGTCGGAGAGATCTCCGATGCGCTGGAACAGGTGTATGGCCGCCATCAGGCGGAGATCCGCACCATCGCCGGCGTCTACCGGGACGAAGTTCAAGGAGGCGGCAACATCACCCCGCTTTCCAAAGCGACCGAGCTTGTCGAGAAGTTCGCCGAGGCGGACGGCCGTCGCCCCCGCATCCTGGTCGCCAAAATGGGCCAGGACGGCCACGACCGTGGCCAGAAGGTGATCGCGACGGCGTTTGCCGACATCGGGTTCGACGTGGACGTCGGCTCACTGTTCTCCACGCCCGAGGAGGTGGCCCGCGAGGCCGCCGACAACGACGTGCACGTCGTGGGCGTGTCGTCGCTGGCCGCTGGCCACCTGACGTTGGTGCCGGCGTTGCGGGACGCGCTGGCCAAGGTGGGACGGCCGGACATCATGATCGTGGTCGGTGGTGTCATCCCGCCGGGCGACTTCGACGAGTTGTACGCCGCCGGGGCCACGGCCATCTATCCGCCCGGCACCGTGATCGCCGACGCCGCCATCGGCCTGTTGCACAAGCTGGCCGAGCGGCTGGGATACCCGCTGGACTAGTGGCCGGTAAAACTACTCGCGTGAGTGTGACGCCATCGCGCATTCCGCCGCGCATCTGCACCAGGGCGTGTCCGATGAGGTGGGGCCGGTGACCTCCCCGGACGACGCCAAGGTCGAGCAACTGGCCGCCGCCGTGCGCAATGGCGACCGTGCCGCGCTGCCACGGGCGATCACGCTGCTGGAGTCCACCCGCGCCGACCATCGGCGGCAGGCCCAAGAGCTGTTGCTGGCACTGCTCCCCGAATCCGGGAAGGCCCATCGGGTGGGTATTACCGGCGTCCCGGGAGTGGGGAAGTCCACCACGATCGAGGCCCTGGGCATGTACCTCATCGAGCAGGGCCACAAGGTGGCCGTGCTGGCGGTGGACCCCTCGTCGACGCGTACCGGCGGATCGATTCTGGGCGACAAGACGCGGATGGCGCGGTTGGCAATGCACCCGGATGCCTACGTCCGGCCCTCTCCGACGTCGGGAACTCTGGGCGGCGTAGCAAAGGCAACGCGGGAATCGGTGGTGCTCTTGGAAGCCGCCGGCTTCGACGTGGTTCTGATCGAAACGGTCGGCGTCGGCCAGTCCGAAGTGGCCGTCGCAAACATGGTCGACACCTTCGTCTTGCTGACTCTGGCGCGCACCGGCGACCAACTACAGGGCATCAAGAAAGGTGTGCTGGAGCTGGCCGACATCGTGGTCGTGAACAAGGCCGATGGGGAACATCTGCGCGATGCGCGGTTGGCCGCCAGGGAGCTGTCCGGCGCTATCAGGCTGATCTACCCACGCGAAACAATCTGGCGGCCACCGGTTCTCACGATGAGCGCGGTGGAAGGAACCGGTCTGACACAGCTATGGGAAGCTGTCGAGCGCCATCACCAAGTGCTCACCGAGGCCGGTGAGTTCGAAGCGCGCCGACGCGAACAGCAAGTGGACTGGACATGGCAGATGGTGCGAGATGCGGTGCTGGACCGAGTGCTGTCCAACCCGGACGTGCGCAAGATCCGAGCCGACGTCGAGCGCCGGGTTCGGGCGGGGGAGCTGACTCCCGCTCTGGCCGCCCAGCAAATTTTGGATACCGCGCAGGCCTAACGGAATGGTAAATTAATTCCGGGTTTGACACTGGGCTCTATGAAATCCAAGTAAATTCAAGACGTGACGATAGACATCGGAGTCAATCGCCGCGCGGTTTCTTCCCACGGTGACCCTGACGCAGGCCATCGTGTATCCGGCGCTGCGGACTCTCAATTTGCGTGCGTCGTTCGAATGTTCTCCAGCATGTTTCCCGCTCGCCGGTTTGGTGGGGGAGCGTTGGCGGTCTACCTGGACGGCCAGCCCGTCGTGGATGTGTGGAAAGGGTGGGCGGACCGCAAGGGCGAGGTCCCATGGTCAGCGGACTCGGCCCCGATGGTGTTCTCGGCCACCAAGGGCATGGCCGCCACCGTGATCCACCGGCTTGCCGATCGGGGGCTGATCGATTACGAGGCGCCGGTCGCGCAGTACTGGCCGGAGTTCGCGGCCAACGGCAAGGAGAAACTCACCGTCCGCGAGGTGATGCGGCACGCGGCGGGCTTGTCGGGACTGCGCGGTGCCAGCCAGGAAGACCTGCTGGATCACGTCGTGATGGAGGAGCGGCTGGCGGCGGCGGCTCCGGGAAGGCTGCTCGGCAAACCGGCCTATCACGCGCTTACCTTCGGTTGGTTGATGTCCGGCCTGGCCAGGGCCGTGACCGGCAAGGACATGCGCGTCCTGTTCCGCGAGGAGCTCGCCGAGCCACTGGACACCGACGGTTTTCATCTGGGCCGGCCGCCGGCGGGCTCGCCCACGCAGGTCGCCCAGATCATCATGCCGCAGGACATCGCCGCCAACCCGCTGGTCACCTTTGCGGCGCACAAGATCGCCAACCAGTTCTCCAGCGGATTCCGTTCGATGTACTTTCCGGGCGTCATCGCGACGGTTCAGGGCGAAACCCCCATGCTGGACGCCGAGATTCCGGCCGCCAACGGAGTCGTCACCGCCCGCGCGCTGGCGCGGATGTACGGCGCGATCGCCAACGGCGGCGAGATTGACGGCACCCAGTTCCTGTCGCGGGAGCTGGTGGCGGGGCTGACCGGCGAGCGGCGGCTGCAGCCGGATCGCAATCTCTTCATGCCGATGGCTTTTCACCTGGGCTACCACAGTCTGCCCATCGGCAACGTGATGCCGGGGTTCGGTCACGTCGGGATGGGCGGGTCCGTCGGATGGACAGATCCGGAGACCGGCGTGGCGTTCGCGCTGGTGCACAATCGGCTGTTGACTCCGCTGGTGGCCACCGACCACGCCGGTTTCGTCGCCATCTATGCCCTGATCCGGCAGGCGGCCGCCAAGGCCCGCGAGCGTGGCTACCAGCCGGTCACGGGCATCGGGGCGCCGTACTCGGAGCCGGGAGCCGTCGCGGGCTGAGCCCAGGGGCGTTCGAGCGCTAAGAATCTTCGAGCCGGAAGCCCACCTTCATGGTCACCTGAAAGTGGCCGACGGCGCCGTCAACCAGATGGCCGCGCACTGATTCGACTTCGAACCAGTCCAGGGCGCGCATGGTCTGGGCGGCCCGGGTCAAACCGTTGCGGATTGCCGCGTCGACTCCGTCGGCCGAGCTTCCGACGATCTCGATTACCCGGTAGGTGTGATCGCTCATTTCGTCCCCTTATCTTTGAGTGTTGACGTCCTAAGAGGGTCCGAAGAATCATCTTGCGCCGGTGGTCGGCGCCGGATGAGGCCCGACACGCAGCTGGCTCGGTGCAAATGACCAAGCGCGTCCAGCGTCAGGGGCTGACGTGCATCTCGTAAAAGCGCAGCCGCGCCGTGGGCTTGCCCTGGCCCAGCGACCGGCTCCGGTCAACACCGATTGTGCGGGAGTCGATCTCGAGATTGGTGGCGCTGACGGAATCGGGCGTCTTGATCAGAAACGGCTCCGCGGCGTTGCCGGCGATGAGGCGATAGCCGACGCCGTCCAGGTTCACCGTGAAAGAGGTCAGGGGAACGAGCGATCCCATGAAAAGCCGGTCGATGAAGGTTGGCTCCAGATCAACGCCGACCAGGACGGCCACGTCGGGTCCGCTTGGTTTGGGCACCGTGACGGGCTTGCCGTCGTGGACAACGAGTTCTGAGATCGGGGTGAGCGGTCCGCACCGGGGCTGGGTATGGGTGAACAGCGCCCAATGGTCTTCCACCGCGCTGCGGCGGAAATCGCACAGCAGTGCGCGCGAATACAGCGGGTTCTCCTGCACGCCGAGCTGTCCGTTGATACCGGTGGCGGGCGAGGTCGCCGATCGCAGCGACAGGACGAACTGCGGCCCGGCCGCGAGCGTGTCGCGGTTTAGCTTGTCCAGCGCCGGTGTGTAGACCAAGTAGGTCTGGAATATCGGCGCCGGGTGCCACGCGAAGTCGTAGGCCCACACGGCTGAGGTTTCATCCGGGTCGATGTGAACCGGATCCGGCCCGATCGTCTTGAGGGTCTGCTGCATGAATAGGTGACATCTGATGTGTCTAGGTCCTGTCTGCTAATTGCGGACGCGGTGGTAGGTGATGATGGCGGCCAGGGTGGCACCGCCGAGGTAGGTCAGGGCGTATTTGTCGTAGCAGGTGGCGACCGCGCGCCAGTGTTTGAGCCGGTTGAAGCTTCGCTCGACGGTGTTGCGGTGCTTGTAAATTCGGCCTGAGAACCCCGGAGGCCGTCCTCTGTTGCGGCCTTTGGCTTTGCGGCGGGTGATCTGGTCGCTGCGCTCGGGGATGGTATGGGCGATCTTGAGCCGGCGCAGCTGTGCCCGCGTCGAGTCATAGGAGTACGCCTTGTCCGCCAGCAGGCGATACGGGGCGTATGAGTTGCTGCACCGGGCGGCCAGCAATGGCCAAAGCATCGGATTATCACCGGCTTGACCGGCCGACAGTGCCAGGGTGACCGGACTGCACAGCTGGTCGGTCAAGGCGTGGATCTTGGTAGTCAGCCCGCCGCGGGAACGCCCAATGGCGTGGTCATCGGGCTCATCGAGATATTTCTTGTAATTCGACAGATCCCCCTGTGCGGCGCCCGGAGCGCGCTCCGGCTGCGTGTCGGTGGGCGCGCACACTGGTCGAATCGACCGACAACAGTGCGCCCAGGTCGGCGTCCTCGGCGTCGAGGTCAGAGGCGATCGCCGCGAAGATCCGCGCGTAGATGCCATCGACCGACCAGCGTAGATGCCTCTCGGCCACCGATTGCCAGGGACCGAAGTGCTCGGGCAGGTCACACCACGGAGATCCCGTACGGTAACGCCAGATAATGCCCTCCAGAGTACGTCGATGATCGTTCCACGGCCGGCCACGCCGCCGCCCCGCAGGCAACACCGCCACGATCAGCGACCACAAATCATCAGAAATCGCATGCGTCCGCATCACCCAAACAGCATCAGCCAAAACACCATTCACATTAAGCAGACACGCCCTAGACCACGGTCACGCGAAATGCTTCGCTAGGAACTCTGACAGCGCCGGCAAAACCGGCTCGACACCGACGGATTCGGTGCGCCTGAACCGGGAGCTGGTCATGCCGCTACGCCGGCCCGATGACGTGCGCACCGAACGAGTTCATCGGTTCATCTGTGTCGTCGCTGGGCGGCACAGCGTGATTCATGTTCCGAGCATACGTTTTTGAGCGCGGAGTCGGATGCGATCTTGCTGTGCTTGGAGCAAACCATCTCCCGGACAACACCGTCCGGCGCGTACACATCGGCCCAGTCGAAAATCTCATCCACACTCAAGAGGCTGGAGTAGCCACACACGCGTACTGCAGAAAGACCCCATCGGCGAAGTGCCCCAGGCTCAAAGCGACGAACAACGCACCAAAAGGCCCCAGGAAAGGATTGATGCCTTTGATGCGTTGCATCGAAAACCCAGCGTCCTCAAACATTCGCACCATGCTGCTGCGGGTGAAGAAGCGCAGGTGCGTGCGGTCGAAGATGCCGAAATCCTCCTGCGGGAAGTCCCTTCGGAAAACTACTTTGCCCAGCGCGGGCAAGTAGCGGATGTTCGGGATCGAGGCGACAACGACGCCATCGGGCTTGAGTTTGGGTCTGAGCCGCTTGAGCGTGTCCAGCGGATCCACCAAGTGCTCCAACACGTCGTTACAGACGACCGCATCAAAGTAGTTGTCGGGTAGCTCGGCAATTCGGGTGCTGGCGTCGCCGGCAAGGACATGGTCGAGCAGTTCGCCGGCACGCTGGGCTGCCTCTTCGTTGTACTCGAGGCCCCATACTTCCGCGCCGGTGCTCTGCTTCACGATGGCACCGAACACGCCCTCACCACAACCGAGTTCGAGCACGCATTGCGCGTCGGCCGGTAGGAATCGCAACATCTCCGGCCGCTTGTGACCGTAGTACTCGGTGACGCTCGTTGTCTCCGGCAAGATACGCATGACTTATCCGTCCCGAAGGGCGAATAGCCCTGATTCGCATCTACTTTCAGTGCTCATTGTGACGATACTGCGGCTTCTTCCGGCGCCAACTGGGCAAACAGGTGGTCCGCTAGGCCTCGTACGGTGGTGATGTCGGTGGAGCTGATCCGTATTCCGGTCTCGGACTGCACCCGGGTGCGCAGCTCGAGGTTGCCCAGGGAGTCGAGCCCGTACTCGGAGAGCTGACGGTCCGGATCGATGGTGCGGCGCAGGATCAGGCTGACCTGCTCAGCCACCATTCGCCGCAGCTGCCCGGGCCACTCATCCAACGGCAGCGCGTCCAACTCGCTACGGAATTTGCTGGACCCCGAACGGCCTTGCTCCAAGGCCTTGAACGCCTCGGCGAACTTGCTGCGTTCGGCAAAGGCGGTCACCCACGGTACACCAATGATCGGAGCGTATCCGGTGTAGGTGCGGTTGTGGCGGAGCAGGGTTTGGAAGGCGTAGGCGCCTTCGTCGGGGGCGATGGCGGCGTCGCTGCTTTCGGCCAGGGCGATGGCGCGGCCGATTTCGGCCCAGGGGCCCCAGGCGATGGCGGTGGCGGGCTGGTTTTGGTTGTGGCGCCAGTGGGTGAAGGCGTCGAGCCAGCTGTTGGCGGCGGCGTAGGCGCCTTGGCCTGGTGAGCCGAGCATGGCTGCTGCGGAGGAGAAGGAGCAGAACCAGTCCAGGGGTTGGTCGGTGGTGGCTTGGTGGAGGTGCCAGGCGCCGTAGACCTTGGGGGCCCAGTCGCGGTCGAGGAGTTCGTCGGTGATGTTGGCCAAGGTGGCGTCTTCGACGACCGCGGCGGCGTGGAGCACTCCGCGTAGGGGCAGGTTGGTGGCGGTGGCGTTGGCGACCAGCCGTGCTGCGGTGGCGGGTTGGGCGATGTCGCCGCATTCGACCACGACATCGGAGCCGATCGAGCGGATCAGTTCGATGGTTTCGAGGGCTTTTTGGCTCGGTGCTGAGCGGGAACTGAGCACGATGCGTCCGGCCCCGGCGGTGGCCATTTTTTCGGCCAGGAACAGTCCCAGCCCGCCCAGGCCGCCGGTGATGATGTAGGAGCCATCGGCGCGCAAGACCGGTACCTGTTCAGGGGGCAGGACCACCGCACTGTGTCCGCTGCGGGGGATGTCGAGCAGCAGTTTGCCGGTGTGGTCGGCGGCGCCCATCACCCGGATCGCGGTGGCCGCCTCGGCCAGCGGGTAGTGGGTGTCTTGGGGCATGGGTAACACGCCCTCGGCGGTGTGCTGATAGACCGTGGTCAACAGCTCGCGGATCAGTCGGGGGTGGGTGATCGAGAGCATCCCCAGATCGACACCGTAAAACGACAGGTTGCGCCGGAACGGGAACAGGCCCATCTTGGTGTCGCCGTAGATGTCGCGTTTGCCGATCTCGACGAACCGCCCGCCCCAGGCCAGCAACTCCAGCCCGGCGCGCTGGGCGGCGCCGGTCAGCGAGTTGAGCACGATATCGACCCCGTAGCCGTCGGTGTCGGCGCGGATGGCCTCGGCGAACTCGATACTGCGTGAGTCATAGACATGCTCAATGCCCATGTCGCGTAACACTTGGCGACGCTTGGGACTGCCCGCGGTGGCATAGATTTCGGCTCCGGCCGCGCGCGCGATCGCGATCGCGGCCTGGCCCACCCCACCGGTTCCGGAATGGATGAGCACCTTGTCACCAGCACGGATACGGCCCAGATCATGCAAGCCATACCAGGCGGTCGCGTGCGCGGTGGTCACCGCGGCCGCTTGCGCGTCGGTCAGACCCGCCGGGATCGGGGTAGCCAGCGCGCCATCACAGGTGACAAAAGTGGCCCAACAACCATGCGGGGACATCCCACCGACTCGATCACCAACCTGATGATCGGTGACATCGGGACCCACCGCGGTCACCACACCGGCGAAATCGGTACCCAACTGCGGCATCTGCCCATCAGGGGAGTTATACCGACCGAAACTGACCAACACATCCGCGAAGTTGATACTGGAGGTGCTGACCGCGACCTCGATCTGACCCGGCTCCGGCGCGACCCGATCAAAAGCCACAAACTCCATCGTCTGCAAATCCCCAGGCGTGCGGATCTGCAACCGCATCCCCTCAGTGTCATGCTCAACCACCGTGGTCTTGCGCTCTTCGGGACGCAACGGCATCGGCGACAACCGCGCCGTATACCACTGGCCACAACGCCACGCCGTCTCGTCTTCCTCAGAGCCCGACAACAACTGACTCGCAACCACCTCAGAACCACTGTGCTAATCAACATCAACATGAGTGGTATGCAAATGCGGATACTCAGCACCAATCACCCGCAACAAACCACGCAACCCAGCCTGCTCCAAATTGGCACTCTCACCACCCAACACCGTCTGCGCACCCCGCGTCACCACAAACAACCGCGGCGCCTCACCCATAATCTCGGGCAACTCCCGAACAACACGCACCACATGCCGAACGTAATCGCTGGTCACGGGGCTGCTGCAGCCCGTCCCGGTCATGACGACCACGCCCGCGAACCGGTGGTCGCGCAGCTGATCGCGGAACCGCTCAGCGTCGGTGATGTGGTCGGCCTGCAGGTGCCAGCTCGTCGTGATGCAGTCGGTGCCAAGCGACTTCAGCGCCTCGGCGAGCCGCGTCGTGAGTCGATCGGCGGTTTCTGAAATCCCGACCAGCAGCCAACTTTCGGGGCTTGGCGCTTGGGGCTGGGGCAGCTCGCGCTGCTGCCATTCCGTGCCCAGCAGGTGGCGACTCATCAAGCGATCCTGGTCGGCCAGCTCCGATAGCCCCGTACCCATCAGCAGGCCGCGCACCGCCAGTAGCACGGTCCCATGCTCGTCCAAGACGTCGATGTCGGCTTCGGCGTCATGGCCGCAGGCGGTCACTCGCGTGTAGCAGAAGCGTGCGTTGCGGGTCGATGCATGGGAACGCAGCCGACGCACACCCAACGGCAACAGCAAGCCGCTGTTGCCCATTTCCCGCACAACCGGGTGCGCGAGAACCGACTGGAAGCAGGCGTCCAACAATGCCGGGTGGACCAGATAGCCGGCCTGTTGGGTGCGCATCGAACCCGGCAAGCTGATCTCGGCGAGCACCGCATCGCTGCCGCGTTCACAGACATGCGCCGCGGCCAGGCCCGTGAACGCGGGGCCATAGTGAATTCCGTACTTGCCGAACCATTCCCGCAGTTCGTCTCCGTCCAGACGGCAGGCATGGGCGGCTAGCAGCGCCTCGATGTCATAGCCCGCCGGTTGCGAGTCGCGCTCGACCGCACGCAGTAGTGCGGTACTGCGGCGCACCTTTTCGCCGCCGCGAACTGTGTACACAGCGAAGCTGGCGATCCCGGGTGCCTCGAGCAAAGCGACAGCGCCTGCCGCGGTTTCATCGTCGAGTAGCAGCATCTCGTGGAAGCCGATGTCGCCGACCTCCGACAGATCGCCGAATACCGTATTGGCAGCCGTGAGCGCCATTTCGCAGTATGCGGCCCCCGGCAGCGCGGCCCCACTGTTCACCTGGTGATCGCCCAACCAGGGGAGCGTGGCGGTGCCGATTTCGGACTGCCACGCGTGCCGCTCCGGTTCCTCCAGTATATCGACGTGCGCCCCTAAAAGAGTTTGCGCTGCAACGCTGTTGGCGCATCCGTGTCGCCTGGTATCCGCCGCTGTGAGCAGGAGACGACGATTCGCCCACACAGGTAGCGGAGCATCCACCAATTGCCCGTCGGGGCATAGCGTTGCGAAGTCCACCGCGGCGCCCGCGCTGTGCAGGTCGGCCACCAAGCCGCGCAACCCGTGGGGCAGCGGCTGGTTGCGTCGCATCGCCGGCAGGGCTGCGGCGGGGATATCCAGGCTTGCCGCGGTCTGCTCGACAGCGCGGGTCAGCAGCGGGTGCGGTGACAACTCGCCGAAAACACGGTAGCCGTCGTCAAGTGCCGCGCGCACCGCTGCCGAAAAACGCACCGCATGACGCAGGTTGTCGACCCAGTAGCGGGCGTCGCAGCGCGGCCGTTCGCGCGGGTCGAAGGAGGTCGCCGAGTAGTACGGGACCTGCGGCGCCAGCGGCTCGACATCCGCCAGTAGTTCGGAAAGTTCGCCGAGGATCGGCTCGACCTGCGGGGTGTGAGATGCCACGTCGACGGCCACCTCACGAGCCATCACCTCGCGCTCTTCCCAGGCTGCGACCAGCTCGCGCACGGTGTCGGTGGCCCCGCCGATCACCGTGGACTGCGGCGAAGCCACCACCGCAACCACAACGTCCTTGGCCCGATGACGGACCAGGTCTTCGCGTACTCGTGCGGCGGGCAGCTCCACCGACGCCATCGCGCCGCTACCCGCGAGCCGGGTGCACAGCCGGGAGCGGCGACAAATGACCTTCACCCCATCGGCCAGCGATAACGCCCCGGCCACGACGGCAGCCGCCACCTCGCCGAGGGAGTGGCCGATGACCGCCCCGGGATGGACCCCGTATGACCTCATTGCCTGTGCCAGCGCTACCTGTATGGCAAATAGCGTTGGTTGCACCCGGTCGATGCCGGTCACCGTCTCCATCGCCGTCATCGCCTCGGTCACCGAAAAGCCGGACTCGGCTGCGATCAGCGGCTCGAGCTCGGCCACGGTAGCGGCGAAAACCGGTTCATTGGCCAGCAAGCTCGTACCCATGGTCGCCCACTGCGAACCCTGCCCGGAGAACACCCACACCGGGCCGAGATCGTCGCGGCCGACGGCGGCCGGATAGGGGGTATCGCCGGCGGCTGCCTCGCGTAATCGGTGGGCCAACTCGGTTCGGTCGCCGGCGATGAGTCCGGCTCGCACCGGTTGATGGGACGGTCGGCGTGCCAGGGTGTAGGCCAAATCCGACGGCGATACTTCGTGATTGTCGATCCAGTCGGCGAGCCGGTCGGCGGTCTGCCGCAACGCCTCTGTCGAGCTGGCGGACGCCGTGAACAGCAACGCATCGCCCAACCCGGCTGCGCCGTTGCGGTAAACGGCCGGCTCGGGGGCTTGCTCGAGGATGACATGAACGTTGCTGCCCGACGTGCCATACGACGACACCGCCGCCCGCCGAGGTGTCCGGCCGTTGCCTTCCGGCCAAGGCGTAATCGCTTGTGGCACAAACAGTGCGCTTTCGATTTCGGCTAGCTCATCGGGGAGCCGGGTGTGATGCACCATCGGCGGTACCAGGCCATGTTGGAGGGAAAGGACGGCCTTGATGATCCCCACCGCCCCGGCGGCGGCCTCGGTGTGGCCCACACTGCTCTTGGCCGATCTGACCGCGCACGGGTTCCCGTTGCTGCCGTAGACCTGTGCCAGGCTGCTGAATTCGATCGGATCACCAACCGGCGTTCCGGTGCCGTGCGCCTCGACCATGCCAACGGTATCGGCGTCGACGCCGGCGACAGCCAGCGCCGCTCGGTAGGCCGCGACCTGGGCGTCGGGCGAGGGGGTCGAGATGTTGTCGGTGCGTCCGTCTTGGTTGGTTGCCGTGCCGCGCAGCACGGCAAGGACTCGATCGCCGTCGCGCACGGCATCGGGAAGCCGCTTGAGCACCAACATGGCGCAGCCCTCGGAGCGGACAAACCCATCGGCGGAGGCATCGAAGGTGCGGCAACGGCCGGTCGGGGAGAGCATGCCTTGCGCGGATGCCGAGCTGAACACATCCGGTTCGAGCATGAGCATGCAGCCACCCGCCAGAGCAAGGTCACTCTCACCCCCGTCCAGACTGCGACAGGCCATATGCACCGCAAGCAAACTCGACGAACAGGCCGTATCCACCGTCATGGCTGGACCGCGCAGGCCCAGGGCATAGGACACCCGACCGGAAGCCATGCTGAACGCGGTTCCCGTGAACGCGTAGGCATCACCCAGCGCGCCGGCATCGTCGGTGACAAATGCGTAGTCGTCATGACACATCCCGACGAACACCCCGGTCAGCGAGCCGCTCAGCGACATCGGTGGCATGCCGGCATGCTCGACGGCTTCCCATGACGTCTGCAACAGCAAGCGGTGCTGGGGATCTATCGCGATGGCTTCACGCTCGCTGATCCCGAAGAACTCCGGATCAAAACCGGCCACATCGTCGAGGAATCCGCCCCAGCGCGACACCGAGTGGTCCGGCACGCCCGGTTCGGGGTCGTAGTACTCGTCGGCGTCCCAGCGGTCGGCGGGAATCTCGGTGATCAGGTCGTCCCCGCGCAGCAACGCCGTCCAGAACTTCTCCGGAGAGTCGATGCCCTTGGGGAGCCGGCACACCATTCCGATCACCGCTACGGGGGTGACATGTGATTTCTCTGGCCTGACCCCGATCGGTTGATCCACGGCTTGTGAGAGTCTTGTGGCCCACGTTGTGGGCAGGAAGGCTCGACAAGATCATGGCGACGAGGAAACGGCACAGTCCGGAGCAGATTGTGCGCAAGCTGATGACCGCGGACGGGCTGTTGGCCGAGTGCAAGGACACCGCGGCGGTCTGCCGCGAGCTGGGGGTCTCTGAGGCTACCTACCACCGGTGGCGCAACCAGTTCGGCGGCCTGAAGGCCGAGGACGCTAAACGGCTCAAGGACCTCGAACGCGAGAACGCCGCACTCAAAAGGTTGTTGGCCGATGCCGAGTTGGAGAAGGACGCGCTGTGGGAGATCGCCCGGGAAACTTTTAGGCCCGGAGCGCCGGCGGGCGGCCGTTCGTCATCTCCAGCGCGTGCTGGGGTCAGCGAGCGGTTTGCCTGCCGCGTCACCGGGCAGCACCGCGCCACCCAACGCCACGAACCGGTTGCGGGCACGCCGGCCGATCCGGACGCCGCTCTGAGGGAGTGGCTACGCGACTACGCCAACAAGCATCCTCGTCGCGGGTTCCGACCGGCCTACCACGATGCCCGCGGCGAAGGCTGGGAAGTGAACCATAAGAAGGTGCAACGGCTTTGGCGTGAGGAAGGACTGCGGGTCCCGCAGCGTCGCAAGTGCAAACGGCACGGCACCTCCACCGCCCCGCCAGAGGTAGTCGCCGATGCACCCGATCGGGTGTGGGCGGTGGACTTCCAGTTCGACGTGACCACCGATGGGCGGCCGATCAAGATCGTGTCGATCATCGACGAGCACACCCGCCAATGCCTCGGCGGTATGGTCGAGCGCAGCATCACCGGTGATCACCTCACCGAGGAGTTGGGCCGCATAGCCGCCGGGCGCGGGGCCTTACCCGCGGTGCTGCGGTGTGACAACGGACCCGAATTGGCTTGCAGCGCAATGGCAGACTGGGCCGAGGGCCAGGTCGGACTCCACTTCATCCCGCCCGGCGAGCCATGGCGCAACGGCTATGTCGAGTCGTTCAACTCCCGCATCCGCGACGAGTGCCTCAACATCAATAGCTTCTGGTCGCTGGCCCAGGCCCGTGTCGTCATCGGCGACTGGAAGCACGAGTACAACCATCATCGGCGGCATTCATCGCCGTGATGCATCAAGTCAAGATGCCTGCGAAACCTGGTTCATGCATCAGGTAAGGAATGCCCGCGAAATCGGGGTCAGGTGGTGGTCTTGCTTTTGATGCGGATGCCGGCTTTGAGGGCGGGTAGAGCGGCGGGTATGGCGGCGAGGTAGAGCTGTTCGGTCTTGTCTTTGGCGAGTCTGAGCAGGGCGGCTTGCAGGTCGGCGATCTGGTGGGCGATCGCGGCGGGGTTGAGGCTGTTGCGGTAGGTGAGCAGCTCTGTTTGTTGGGCCGCTGAGAGGACTCCGGCGGCCAGCAGCCGGTCCAGGGGTCTGGGGCTTGTCGTAGAGCCGGCGGCGGTGACCGTCGCGGCTGCAGCCGTAGCTGATGGGTTTGATGGTGGGGGTCAGGTAGTTGAGCCGGTCGTTGACCAGGTGCCACAGCCGGTTGAGCACGGCGCGTTCTTCGTCGGTGTCGTAGCGGTAGTAGAACCCGTAGCGACGCACGAGGTGGTTGTTTTTGGACTCGATGGTGGCCTGGTCGTTCTTCTTGTAGGGTCGTGAGCGGGTGAAGAAGATCTCCATGTCCGCGGCCCACTTGATGACCGCCTTATTGAGGAATTCGGTGCCGTTGTCGAAGTCCAAACCCGTTACCTTATAGGGATTTTAGTAATTCCGGTTTTGAGGGCGCCCAGGATGTGGGGGTGGGCGTTGTTGCGCACCGTGCGGGTGAACACCCAGCCGATGTGCATGTCGGTGAGGTTGACCGTGCGGGCGAACTCACCTTTCAGTGTCGGGCCGCAGTGCGCCACGGTGTCGCCTTCGAAGAACCCCGGAGATTCTTCGGCCTCATCGCCTGCTTTGCAGATGGTGATCGAGGACCGCAGCAGCGGGAGGGTTTCGTCGTCGACACACCCGAGATCTGGTCGCGGGCCTTGGCGCCGCGCAGGTAGCGGTCGATCGTGGCGCTGCTCATCGCCAACAGCTCGGCACGCACCGCCGGGCCGTAACGGTCACGGCCGTCCACCAGTTCGCCGTGGCGTTCTAGGGCGTGTCTGCTTAATGTGAATGGTGTTTTGGCTGATGCTGTTTGGGTGATGCGGACGCATGCGATTTCTGATGATTTGTGGTCGCTGATCGTGGCGGTGTTGCCTGCGGGGCGGCGGCGTGGCCGGCCGTGGAACGATCATCGACGTGCTCTGGAGGGCATTATCTGGCGTTACCGTACGGGATCTCCGTGGTGTGACCTGCCCGAGCACTTCGGTCCCTGGCAATCGGTGGCCGAGAGGCATCTACGCTGGTCGGTCGATGGCATCTACGCGCGGATCTTCGCGGCGATCGCCTCTGACCTCGACGCCGAGGACGCCGACCTGGGCGCACTGTTGTCGGTCGATTCGACCAGTGTGCGCGCCCACCAACACGCAGCCGGAGCGCGCCCGGGCGCCGCACAGGGGATCTGTCGAATTACAAGAAATATCTCGATGAGCCCGATGACCACGCCATTGGGCGTTCCCGCGGCGGGCTGACTACCAAGATCCACGCCTTGACCGACCAGCTGTGCAGTCCGGTCACCCTGGCACTGTCGGCCGGTCAAGCCGGTGATAATCCGATGCTTTGGCCACTGCTGGCCGCCCGGCGCAGCAACTCATACGCCCCGTTTCACCTGCTGGCGGACAAGGCGTACTCCCATGACTCGACGCGGGCACAGCTGCGCCGGCTCAAGATCGCCCATACCATCCCCGAGCGCAGCGACCAGATCACCCGCCGCAAAGCCAAAGGCCGCAACAGAGGACGGCCTCCGGGGTTCTCAGGCCGAATCTACAAGCACCGTAACACCGTCGAGCGAAGCTTCAACCGGCTCAAACACTGGCGCGCGGTCGCCACCTGCTACGACAAATACGCCCTGACCTACCTCGGCGGTGTCACCCTGGCCGCCATCATCACCTACCACCGCGTCCGCAATTAGCAGACAGGACCTAGAGCATCCAACTGAAGTGCCATGGAAGCGGCCAGGTACCGGCCGCACTGCCCGCCTGAGGCCGCCCACACCTTCTGCAACACCTTGAGCGCATCCTAGGAGTACTTCGGATTGCGTTGCCGGCGAGTCCGTTTGGCGACCTGCCGACCCGCTCCCGGCGGCGCGGCCGCCGCCCTCAACCGCCGTCGGGCGTTGTCACGCGACCAGCCGGTGACCGCCACCACCTGATCCAGAATCTGCCCCTTGTCGGCGCCCCACATACGCCCTGGCGAACTTCGCGGTGATCTCGGCCCGAGACGACATCGACAGCCCACTTCCCATGCCTGCCAAGGATCGACCGTTTCGCGGGCATTTTTACGTGATGCACCGAGGACGCTTCACGGGCATTTCTCGTGATGCTTGCCGATCGCTGGGCTACCTACCGCCTGCCCGCTATGCTGCCGCCTGTACCCACCGATGAATGACTCTCGTTCGCCGCGGACCAGTTCACGGGGTCCGGCCATAGCCACAGACCGATCTCTACATCTATTGAAGGACCGATCTCTACATCTATTGAAGTAAGTCTCTTGACGTCTATTGGAGTTGGCAGCATCCGCAGCGTAGCCGGTTCGGCCGCCCAGCCACGCAAAGCGAGCGTCTTGGGAAATGCGTGTCGCGGGACCTGTCCGATGCCGCGCCATCGCGGGGTTTGTCATGTGATGGCCGTTTTGTGCTGCGCCGCAACGCGCCTGCAATTGACTCGCGAGTTGATAGTTCATAGTGCGCTGGTAGTCGGCGAGCCCAACGGAGTGACAGACTATGACTATTCCCCGCGTGCCACTACTGCCGGTCAACGAGGCCAAGGCCGCCGCCGACGAAGCGGGCGTGCCCAACTACATGGCTGAGCTCAGCATCTTTCAGGCGTTACTGAACCATCCGCGGCTGGCCCGGACCTTCAACGACCTGCTCGCGACCATGCTCTGGCATGGCGCCCTCGACCCTCGGCTGCGCGAATTGGTGATCATGCGGATCGGGTGGCTTACCGCGTGCGACTACGAATGGACCCAGCACTGGCGCGTTGCCTCCGGCCTGGGGGTCTCCGCCCAGGACCTACTCGGGGTGCGTGATTGGCGCCAATACAACGGATTCGGTCCGACCGAGCGTGCTGTGTTGGCAGCGACCGACGACATCGTGCGCGACGGCGCGGTGAGTGCCTCGAGCTGGGCGGAGTGTGAGCGCGAATTGCATGGGGACGTAACGATTCTTACCGAACTCGTCACCGCGATCAGTGCGTGGCGCATGGTTGCCTCGATCCTGCACAGCCTCAAGGTTCCGTTGGAGGATGGCGTGGCGAGCTGGCCGCCCGATGGCTGTTCGCCCTAGCGGCAACGTCGCCGCAGTTGCGGAACAGCACGGGTGAATTCTTCGGCCAAGTTCGCGAAGGCTGAACACGTAACGCGTTGAGTGTCATGCGATTCGATTGACATATCGGTCTGGGATTCTTAGCGTCGGGAAATGCGAACCAGAGTGGCCGAAATGCTCGGCGTCGAGTTTCCCATCTGAGCTTTTAGCCACTGCCGAGACGTGGTCGCCGCGGTGACCAACGCGGGCGGTTTCGGGATTCTGGGTGCCACCGCTCACAGCCCGAAACGGCTGGAGAGCGAGCTGACCTGGATCGAGGAGCAAACGCGCGGAAAGCCCTACGGAGTTGACCTGTTGTTGCCGCCCAAATACGTCGGGGCGGAGCAGGGAGGAATCGACCCGGGGCAGGCTCGCGAGTTGGTGCGCGAAGCGCATCGGGCGTTCGTCGAGGAACTGCTGGCCCGCTACGGCATCGCACCGTCCCCGGAAGCCGGAGCGGAGCGGACTTCGCGATCCGGGGGAGGGCTCAACATCTCGCCGAAAGGCTACGAGCCGCTGTTAGACGTGGCCTTCAGCCATGGCATCCGCCTGATTGCCAGTGCGCTGGGGCCGCCTCCGAACGATCTCGTCGAGCGGGCTCACAAGAAGGAAGTGCTGGTAGCGGCCCTGGCCGGGACCACCCAACATGCGCGACGACACGCGGCGGCCGGTGTCGACCTGATCGTCGCGCAGGGCACCGAGGCCGGCGGTCATACCGGCGAGGTGGCCACGATGGTGCTGGTTCCCGAGGTGGTGGATGCGGTTGCGCCGACACCCGTACTGGCCGCCGGCGGTATCGCCCGCGGCCGCCAGATCGCCGCCGCACTGGCGCTTGGAGCCGAAGGCGTGTGGTGCGGGTCGGTTTGGTTGACCACCGAGGAAGCCGAGACGGTCCCGGCGGTCAAGGACAAGTTCTTGGCGGCGAACTCCTCGGATACTGTGCGTTCGCGGTCGATGACGGGCAAACCGGCACGGATGCTGCGCACCGCCTGGACCGACGAATGGGCCCGCCCCGATACCCCCGAACCCCTTGGTATGCCGCTGCAGACCACGCTGATCACCGAGTCGCAGATCCGAATCAACCAGGCTGCCGTCCAACCCGGAGCCAAGGCACGGGAACTGGCCACCTATTTCGTGGGTCAGGTTGTCGGTTCGCTTGACCGTGTGCGGCCGACTCGGTCGGTGGTGCTGGAGATGGTCGAGGAGTTCATCGACACCATCGGGCGGCTGGAGCGACTCGCCGATTGATCGTCGGCATCTGATTCAAAGCCATCTCAAATACATCGGCTTCGGTATCAAAAGCCCAGCTCAGAAGCGTCTAACCTGGAGAAAAGCTGTCAGCGTGCCGGGGGAAAGCGTAAAGAATCGGACACGGGCACCGGTTCACGTTGACCCGCGCAGCCCGGTCATGCATGATCGGTCAGGCAAGCACCTCGTTAGGTGAGGCGGCTACACGAACATAGGCCACTGACCCCGAACGTCGAAAGACGCCCCGGGTCAGGACAGCTCCTCCCGGCTTAAGGGTTGAGCCCAGGTGGCTTCCGGTTTACCGGACACGTCGTGTGGTGCCAAAGCTTTGACGAGTGGGGTGCGGATTCTCCGACGTTCGTTGGGCTTCTGTACTCCTTTGCGCATGGAAATCGTGCGGGTATCCGCACGCGTCGTGGTTGTGAGGAGGTGAGGGACGCATGAGTTCCAGTGGCAGTCCGGGTCGATATCCGGGCTATGTTTCGTCCCGATCCGGCCCCAAGCGCGACGTCCTCAGCTGAATTTGCCCACGCAGATGGTCTGCGGACCAAACGCTCTTGGATCGGAATCGCTACGGGACGGGACATATCAGTCCAATTCATTCTCGGTTCGAACCTGTCCGGGAGGGCATCATGACCGTAGCTGTTTTCGATGAAGTGGTAACCGCATCGCCCGCGCCGCGGCTGACGGTAGTACGCGATGGAACGCCACCTCCGGTTCCGGCGGCCAAGAAGAAGTCGGCCAACCGCAGCGACTTCGTCGGGGGCGACCCGCTGGTCGCCGGCGCGGCTCGGTTGCTGAGCGTTCCGGTGCGCCACGTCTACGCAGCACTCTGGCGCGTTGGATTGCTCGAAGTCCAGGCGTGAGCCATGGATTGCGAACATCGCAGCCTTGCGAGCGCGTCCGTAGCTGACGCACGGTTCCAAGGGGTTGCCACGCCACAGACGTAGACGTCTGTGTTCTGTGGCTTGGCAACCCCTTGGAACTATTGGCGCACAACAACCGCATCCGCGCGCCGGGCTGATGCAATCGGCGTTGGGCGGCGGCCCCGCCCTTGGCCGTCGACTGCGGCGCTGGTTCCGGAATGGACTTGGGCGCCGACCCGGTCAGTGTACGGTCAACTCATGTCCGTACTGATTATTGTCCCGGTGTTCGGGCAGCATGAGTACACGCATGCATTGGTCGGTGACATGGAGCGCGAGAGCGCGGAGTATCTGATCGTCGACAACCGGGGCGACTACCCCAAGATCGGCAATGAACGCGTTGTCACGCCGCGTGAAAACCTGGGCTGGGCTGGGGGGAGTGATCTCGGATTCCGAATTGCGTCCTCGGAAGGGCCCTCCTACGCGATGACACTCAACAACGACACCCGGATCTCAAAGGGATTCGTTGCCGGCCTGCTCGATCCGCGCCTGCCCGCCGATACCGGAATCGTTGGGCCGATGATCGATCACGGGTTCCCGTGCGCGGAAGATGACCAGAAACCCGAGGCCGCGAACTACATTCCCCGACCGCGATATCGGACGGTAAGTGCGGTCGAGGGAACCGCACTTGCGTTGTCTCGAGAATGCTGGCGGTCGGTCAGAGGCATGGACCTGCGCACCTTCGGCCGCTACGGGTGGGGCGTGGACCTTGATCTAGCCCTGCGTGCTCGCGATGCTGAGTTCGGTTTGTACACAACCGAGATGGCGTACATCAACCATTTCGGCCGCGGAACGGCCAACAAGCATTTCGGGAAGCTTCGGTACTTGATCGGCGCCAACTCCGCCATGGAGCGGGCAATGCGGCGCGTTCATGGCCGTAAGTGGCGCAAGCTATTTCCCCCCGGGACGCTGCCGCAAGCGGCGCCGGGAAGCCCGATCGCGTACACGACCCACCAGCTCGAGCAGTGACTTCGGCCGCTTCCTCAATCTGACGACAACCCCTCGGGATAACTCTCAGGAGGTGGGCTTTGAAGCTGATGGTGACGCGATGCAGGCGTATTGCAGGTATCGGCCGTAGGCGAAGTATCCGAGGGTCAGGACGGCCAGCGCTACGCCAATGGTCCCGTTCCAGGCGTTGATTCCCTCGATCCGGCGTACCCCGAAGCCTGACGTCTTGAACAACCGCACCAGGCTCCTGCGGGTAAAGAAGCGAATGTAGGTGCGGTCGAAGGTGCCAAAATCCTCCTGCGGGAAATCCTTTCGAAACAGCACCTTGCTCAGAGCCGGTAGGAAGCGGATGTTAGGGACCGCCGCGACGACGACGCCCTCGGACGTGAGCTTGCGCCGAAGCTGTTTCAGCGTCGCAGTCGGGTCGACCAGGCGCTCCAAGACGTCGTTACAGACGATCACGTCAAAGTGGTTGTCCGGCAGCTCCGCGATCCGCTCGGCTACGGCGCCGACGAGTACCCGGTCGATGGCCGCGCTGGCCTGTTGGGCCGTTTGTGAGTCGGACTCGATGCCCCAGACCTCTGCGCCAGTACGCTCTTTGAGCGTTGCCCCGAGCGTGCCCTGCTCGCAGTGGAGGTCAAGGATCCGCTGTGCGGTTGTTGGAACGAACCGCAGTATCTCCGTCTGCGTTGGGCGGTAATATTCAGTAACACTTTTCGATTCTCTGGCGATGTGCATGGCTGCTATTCCGTCCTGTAAAGCGAAGCGCCCCCGAGCATAGCCCCGTTGCGCCGGTCGTTATCGGGGTTCCAGCAACCAGATCCTGCTAGGATCGCTTCGTGTTGGGTGAGGCATCAACCGGGGGGAATACCGATATGGCCGGCTCTCGGGAGCTGCGTTTCTCTATCGTCATTCCCGCACACAATGAAGAGGAATACATCGCTTCCACCCTCGAACACGCCAGTAGCCTTTCATATACCACCGAGTCCTTTGAAGTAATCGTGGTGGAGAACGGCTCCTCGGACCGCACCCTCGATGTCGCAAGACAGTTCGAGGGCCCCAACGTCCGCGTCTTCAGCAGCGACACGGCCGCAGTATCGGCAGCAAAGAACTTCGGTATCGACCGGCTGTCGCCGCGCAGCGACTGGGTGGTCTTCTTGGATGCGCACACGATCCTGAAGCCCAATTTCCTCCTCGATCTCGATGCGCAGTTGCGAGCATCACGCAAGCCGCTCTCCGTGGGTACCGCGAAGGTTCTGCCGCTCGGTGGCGGCCGGCACGCGCGCGCCTGGTTCGCCTGTTATGACCTACTGCACCGGTTGGGTGGCTCATATGCCATCCAGATAGCCAAGCGTTCGCTGTTTCCGGAGCTCAGATTCGACGAGCATCTCATCATGGGGGAGTACCTGCTGCTGATCAAGCAGGCCCGTAAGCTCGGCAAGTTCTTCTATGTGCCAACGGACACGGTCTATACCTCGACCCGCCGGTTCGACACCGTCGGGTACTGGCGGCTCTATTTCCAGTGGGCCTCGTTCGAAATATTGCCGCGGCGGCTACAAAAGCGCCGTGGCTACAAAGTAATCCGATAGATCGCTTTCCTACCGGGGAGTATTGGCCGCCTGGACGCTGGCGGCACAGTCTTGGACTGTTAGTCGACCATCGGGTCCGAAAGCAACCTGAATGGAGCCACGCCGTGCGGGCCGGTGCTCAGATGGTGCCCATACCGTTTGTGACCAGGGCAATACCTGCCAAGCCGACAGCAACGGCGATGATCTGGCGCCGGTGGGCTCGCAACCAGTTGCGCAGCCACAGCATGGTTGCCTCGGTGCGGCCGGGGTACACCAGGTAGCTGATCAGCGGGATCTCGATGATCGCAAGCATCACCAGCAGATAGACGAAGGTCGCGCTGAGCTGCGTGCCCATTGCGGCTCCTGAGGCCCCGATGGCCGTGAGCGCCACCAGGTATTCGACCGGCGGTGGGCCGGCCGAGCTGAGGCCAACCACGAAGGCGGCCCAGGGGAACCCACCTTCGAGAGCGCCCTGAGCGCTCGCCATCAACCGGGAGAAGCGGGTCGGGGTCTCCGCGACCATCAGCGTCGACGAGTCTCCGGCGCCGGAAGCGACCAGCGCCGGTGAGCGCACCGAGAACCCCGTCGCGACCAGGGCAGCGACCAGCAGCGCGACGACGCCCAAGCCGACTTGTAGGTGCCCGACAACCGACGTTGCTGCCAGCGACGAGACGTTGTCGACAATGGCGTTGGCGAGGTCACCCAGCAGCAGTAGAACGGCCAGCGCGACGCCGATCCCGGTCGCCATACCGCCGAACCAGAATGCGAGCAGGTTCACCATCGGACGCGGCTTGGAGACCAGGAAGATGGCAACCCCGAGACGCACCGGCTCGGTCGCCGTCATCACCGCCAGGATCAATACCGTGGTGCACATCTTCCCCCCCCCCATCCCCTCGCCGACTCAGCTAACCGACACCTCATTTTCCAGAAGATCTGCTGCCCGCGTGGCGCTTTCGCCAGGTTTGCTCATCTCATTTGCAATCGTGCGGGCGCGAGCGACGTAATCGGGACCCAAAATGCAGCGGAGATCGCTGACCAATGTCTCTTTTGTGGTCGACGCCAAACGACGTCCAGAGCCAACTTTTAGCCGTTTGATCTGCGCCAACCAGATCGGTTGTTCTATCCAGATCCAAAGGATCAGGGTCGGGATGCCAGCCCGCATACCCGCTGCGGTTGTTCCGGCCCCGCCGTGGTGCACGACTGCGCAACACGCCGGAAATACCGCGGCGTGCGATACCCCGGAGACCAACTTCACGTTTTCGGGGGCTTGCAAGCCGCCCAGATCATTCGAACCCGTGCAAATTAATGCACGTTCGCCCAACTCCGCACACGCCGCGCTGATCATGGCGATTGTTGCGGCGGGCGATTCCACCGGCATGCTGCCGAAGCCGAAGTAGATCGGCGGCGTTCCGGAAGCGATCCACGACAGCACCTCGTTGTCGGAATCTGTCGGCATTTCCAGGGTCAGGGCACCGACAAACGGTCGGCGATCGCCCCATTCCGCCCACTCAGCGGCCAGCCCGGGAAAGCAAAGCTCGTCATAGGCTTGGATCTCGAGTGAGCGGCCTTTCAGAATTCGCGAAGTCGAGGATGAGGACGCCTTGGTCATACCAAGCTCGCGTCGTTGCGCTTCCTCGGGGTTTTTGGTCACGCGCCAATGCACCCACCACAGCGCTGAGATGACCGAGCGGTTCAAGCGCGGCGACAAGATCGGTATGACCCGGCTGTTCACCCGCGACGGGAGGAAGTGCATCGTTGCTAGCGGAATCCCGTAATACTCCGCGGCGTTCAAGGCGATGCCCTGGTGGATCATGCCGGTCAGGACCAGGTCGACGCCGTCTGCCAGCGTTTTCAGGGTTGTCGCCATGTCGGACCAGGCCTGGCGCAGATCCGATATGCCCTCGCGCACCAACTTGATCGAAGTTTGCGGCTTCCAGAATTCCTGGAGGTTGTCCTCGTCGTTGAGCAGCTCGTCGGTGTCGGGGCCGTAGGGCACCGCCTCCAAGTCCGCTGCCGCGGCCAGGCCGGTCAGGTTGGGGGGTACTGCGACGCGTACTTCGTGGCCTCGGCGCGATAGCTCCCGCCCGAGTGCAGCGCACGGTTCGACATCGCCTCGCGTGCCGCTTATCGCCAGTGCAAATTTCATCAGCGGCCCCCAACCACTTCTTCCGTCCTTAAAACCCCAATCGACCCAGCTATCCGGCCCCAGTCATCCGAGTATCTCCGCCTTGAACGAATAGTCGGCAAGTGTTTGCTCCACCAGTCCTCTGAGGTACTGGTTCGAGTTCTCGGCGCCGGGTTGGTAAGCCGATACGCTGATGAATACCGAGTTTTCGAGCTGCCCGGAAAACAGATATAGCTCGCCGCTTTCCCGTTCAAAGCGTTGTCTGGTGGCTCCTCGGTTGAACATGCGCGCGGAGGAATACCGGGCCCCGGTTCCGTCGACCCGGGTCAGAGCCTGACTGAGCTCGCCAAGATTGGAACAACCCACCGGCGGATCCGACGTTGCCATCGCCAGCACTTCCATTTTCCGGGCCAACGATTTCGGTGTGTAGGGCACCAGTGGAAGAGGCTTGAGCAGCTCGTTAGGGGTGTCTTTCAGCGCGGACAGGCTTTGTTTCGTTTAGTTGCGGATGAACTGCAAATCGGTTCGCGCGCGATCGGGGTCGAGATCGAAGGTGATTGCCGTGACAGCATTCGCCCGAGTGTCATCGTTGGTGCGTTCGCTGACCGGCATGATTATCGTGACGGCGCCATCTGTCGCCCGCACCCGGCCCATGAGTTGGGCAAGTCGGGTAGCAAAGGACACGAACAGCGAACCACTGGACCCGCTCAGATCGAGAGCACAGGAATCCCAGGTCTCCAGATCGCAGAACGCCGTCACCGATGGAGTCACGATCGGTTCATCGGCGCCGTCCGACACGGTCGGCGGCTTGCCGGGTTGGCCTGCTGCTCCGGTATCGCGTCTGAGCACGATGAGGATCAACGCGAGCAGGGCCCGGAAGACCTCTGGCAATCCACGAAGGGCATCCCATAGATCGACGAGCAGGCCTTCCGTCCGGCCGCGCGATCCCGGCGGCGGATATCCGAAGTCCCGGGTGATGCCGTTGATGGCCTCGAAGACGGCGAGGCCACCGGCGACACCGTCCACCACCGAGTGGGTGATGACCACGCTGACCGCCGTGCCGCCGTCCTGCAGCGGAAGGAACCCCAGATGCCAGCAGGGCCCATACTCGGGGTCAACTGGAATCTGTGCGCGTTCGTCCAACCACGCCGTAATTTCGCTTCGCGGCCGGGGCGTCGCGGCGACGTCGATGTCAGGCGCTTCGTGGTGGGCGACCCATCGAGGACGACCGAAAGGCAACGGAGAGCGCTCGATCCGGCGCCCCAGTAGCCCATAGCCGAGGTTCTCGTTGAACCGCCGCAACCCGTCCATGTCCGCTTCGCGGTCATAAATCCACAAAGTCTGACCGACCGTTTCGAAACCGGTAGCCCGCAGCCTCAGGAAAGCCGCCTGGTCGAGAAAGGCGATCCTGTTATCCGTCATGGCCGACGAGCTGCGGGTCCGAGACTCGTTGAGCACCCCTTGTTTTCCGCCTAGCCGGTACGCCATGACGTCAAAGGGGACACCGTCGCAGGGGGTTCGTAGGTACGCCGGCTGTAGGCGAGGTGCAGCTGACTGCCGGTGCGCGAGCGCGCCGGCATCACGTCGCGTCCTTCGGCCACCCGAACAAACGCGGACTTCAGCGCCTCGACGTAGCGGGTAACCGACTCACGGGCCACCGGGTTGTTCGGGAACAACACCGTCAGCTGGGTCTCTTTCTCGAGCCGGTTCACCCGGATGTCAATCTGACCCATCATGCCGCCGTCGTGGCAGAGGCGGGCGCGCAAACCTTCCACATGGGAGTTCGCCATGGCTGACAGCGGCGGAATGCCGGCGTCCAAGTAGAACAGCAAGGGTGCTCCCCACTGCCCCTCACGCAGCCACGGCACCAGCTCCATCACGCAGTCCAAGGGCACCTCCGCCAAGTCGCGACCGGAGTCGAAGGATTCCTGGGCTGCCTTGACGATCTCGCCGAACGACGATCCCACGGTCGGAACGGTGATCGGCACGAAGCCGGTGAACCATCCGGTCGTCATGAAGTCTTCTTCGGTGCGGCGGATGTCGATTGGGACAATCGCGTAGTACTCGTCGGCTCCGGTCAATTCGTGCTGGACCACGGCCGAGATTGCGAACACGCCCCCGCAGAACCGGCCCCCCGCCGACATGCAGGCGGCTTCGAAAGCCAGGGTCTGGCGCTCGTCCATCAGCCGGACGCCCATCATTTCGCACTGCGCGGAGGTATCGCCAAGCGGCAGTGGGAATTTGGGAAGGGAGCCGTCGTTGTTGTCGAAGAATTCGGTCCACTTGCTCATGACCGGGGAATCCAGGGTGAGACCGGAGATGTGCTCACGCTGCCGGTTGCGGTAGTTGTCGTAGCTGCCCGGTTCGGCCAACCGCAGCGGAGCTCCGCCGCTGACGAGGGCCAGGTACATCAGGTGAATTTCGGCAAACACCACGCCGACGAACATCGCGTCACAGTGAAGGTGGTCAATGGCCACGCAGAAGGTGAAGTGGTCCGCACGCTGAATGATCGAGAAGCGCACGCACCCCCACTCCAGCGGACTCGGGGTGGCCAACAGATGCTCGCGCCATTGACTCTGGGTGGTCAGCTCACCGTGTTCGACGGCGACGAACTGAATGTCGTTGGGCCGCTCGAGGGTCCGGCGCACGAAGTGATCGCCCTCGGTGTGCTCGAACCAGCTGCGGAAGGTGTCGTGACGGCGCATGTGTGCGTTGACGACGTGCGTCATGGTGCGGATGTCGCAAATTCCGGGGATGTCCCAGGAGGAAATGAGCAACCGCGACAATTCCAGTCCGCGCTCGCGGTAGGACCGGAAGTTGCGAAGGTGATGGGCCTGCATGTAGCTGGGCGGCACCGGGCTTATCGGCGCTTTGGCGGCCTTGGCGAGCGAGCCACGCGATGGCTGCCACGACACCAACGTGCCCGGCTCAGGATGCCAGTCGCTGATTGTCCCAGCTTCGACCTTCGCTACTCTGACCATTTCTCCTCCAAGTCGCCCAGCAGGTTGCGGTGCACCGGAGAGCTGCAGGTGGTCCACAAAACCTGAAACGGTTGTGATGTTTGCAGGGGCCCCGTTGAGCCGGGCTTCAGATAGCGGCTTTGGTCGCTTGGGCTCGAGTCGGTGTTGCCACGCTGCAACATCACCCGCGACGTGTCGGTTTGGCCGGCCCCCAATACCGGCCAACCGACTGGGGTGGTGACGGCACTCGACGTGCCAGGTAATGTGGTGTTCACATGCCCCCTCTTAGTTGGCTGCGCCTTTGCAAAGGCACGACCACTCTGCCGTCGGTATAACTACGCCGACGCTGTGACGACCCTTCATCTGGGTATTTACTTGTTAAACGCTGGTAGAGCAGAGCCTAGTTGATAGGCGGGCGTTAGATTTCGGTGTTCGCTGCATTGGGATTGAACTGGGTGCCAAGTGCGGGGATTTATGCGTCGGGCCCAGCATCGGCGCGCCTGCGACCAGGTAGTATTGCCGCAACAGCGTTGATCCGGCTATCACCGGTTAGCTTTCGGAAGAACAGCCTAAAAGCCCAGTAGAACCGAACGGTTGGGTCCGTTACAGCCCAAATTGAGCGGCCGCACTCAGATGCGGCAAGCGGGGTGGTACCGCGGCGCTCGCGCACTGAGCGCGTCGTCGTCCCCGTGCCGTGTGATTTCTGGCACAGGAGACCGATGACTGACAGCACTTATCCGCGCAGCAACCTGGGCGCCGACCACCGTGGCGGCTCTCCGGACTTTCCGGAACTGGAAACCCAGGTGCTTGATTACTGGGCACGTGACGAAACTTTCCGGGCCAGTATCGAGCGCCGCGACGGCGCGCCCGAGTATGTCTTCTACGACGGGCCCCCATTTGCTAACGGCCTGCCCCACTACGGTCACCTGCTCACCGGTTACGTCAAGGACATCGTTCCGAGGTACCGAACCATGCGTGGATTCAAAGTGGAGCGCTGTTTCGGCTGGGACACCCACGGGCTGCCGGCCGAACTCGAGGTCGAGCGTCAGCTGGGAATTACCGACAAATCCCAGATCGACACGATGGGGATTGCCGCGTTCAACGATGCCTGCCGCGCGTCGGTTTTGCGCTATACCGGCGAATGGCAGCAGTACGTTACTCGCCAGGCGCGGTGGGTCGACTTCGACAACGACTACAAAACGCTCGATCTCGGCTACATGGAGTCGGTGATCTGGGTGTTCCGGCAACTTTGGGACAAGGGGCTGGCCTACGAGGGCTACCGGGTGTTGCCCTACTGCTGGCGTGACGAAACCCCGTTGTCCAATCACGAGCTCCGGATGGATGACGACGTCTACCAAAGCCGCCAGGATCCGGCGCTTACGGTTGGATTCAAGGTGGTTGACGGCGAACCGCAGGGGGAGCTGGCCGGGGCCTACCTGCTGGTGTGGACGACCACGCCGTGGACTCTGCCGTCGAACCTCGCCGTGGCCGTGCACCCGGATGTGACGTATGTGCAGGTACGCGTGGGGGATCGCCGCCTTGTGCTGGCCGAGGCGCGTCTAGCGGCCTACACGCGCGAACTCGGCGAAGAGCCGGAGGTGATTGGCAGCTATCGTGGCGTCGACCTCTTGGGCATGCGCTATCTGCCGCCGTTTGCGTATTTCATGGATTCGCCAAACGCGTTTGCGGTGTTGGCGGGCGAATTCGTGACCACCGAAGACGGTACGGGCATCGTGCACATGGCACCCGCCTATGGTGAGGACGACATGGCGGTTACCAGCCCGGTCGGCATCGAGCCGGTGACACCTGTGGATGCCAAGGGCCGCTTCGACTCCTCAGTGCCCGATTACCAAGGGCAACACGTTTTCGATGCCAACGCCCAGATCATCCGTGACTTGAAGAATCAGAGCGGTCCGGCGGCGGCCAACGGTGCGGTGCTGATCCGCCATGAGACCTACGAGCACCCGTATCCGCATTGCTGGCGGTGTCGCAACCCGCTGATCTATCGCGCCGTGTCCTCGTGGTTCGTCACAGTGACTAAATTCCGGGAGCGGATGGTTGAACTCAACCAGCAGATCACCTGGTACCCGGAGCACGTCAAAGACGGTCAGTTCGGTAAGTGGTTGCAGGGTGCCCGGGACTGGTCCATCTCACGAAACCGGTATTGGGGCACTCCGATCCCGGTCTGGAACTCCGATGATCCCGCGTATCCCAGGATCGATGTATACGGCAGCCTGGATGAGTTGGAGCGCGACTTCGGCGTTAGGCCCACCAACTTGCACCGGCCCTACATCGACGAACTCACCCGTCCCAATCCCGACGATCCCACCGGGCAGAGCACGATGCGACGCATCCCTGACGTGCTCGACGTGTGGTTCGACTCGGGATCGATGCCGTACGCACAGGTGCACTACCCGTTCGAGAATGGGGACTGGTTCTTGGGCGGGGCGGCCGGTGACGCCGGCGCCCACTACCCGGGCGATTTCATCGTCGAGTACATCGGACAGACGCGCGGCTGGTTCTACACCCTGCACGTGCTGGCCACCGCGTTGTTTGATCGCCCGGCGTTCAAAACCTGTGTGGCGCATGGCATTGTGCTGGGTTCTGACGGCCAAAAAATGAGCAAGTCGTTGCGCAACTACCCAGACGTCGCCGAAGTGTTCCACCGGGATGGTTCCGACGCCATGCGGTGGTTCCTGATGGCATCGCCGATTCTGCGCGGCGGCAATCTGATCGTCACCGAACAGGGCATCCGCGAGGGCGTACGGCAAGTGCTGCTGCCATTCTGGAATGCCTATAGTTTCTTGGCTCTGTACGCACCGAAAGTCGGTACCTGGCGCACCGATTCGGATCATGTGCTGGATCGCTACATCCTGGCCAAGCTCGCGGTGCTGCGCGATGACCTCACCCAGGCCATGGAGGTCTGCGACATTTCGGGGGCTTGTGAACAGCTGCGCCAGTTCACCGAGGCTTTGACGAATTGGTATGTCCGAAGGTCGCGTTCGCGGTTCTGGCAGGAAGATGTCGATGCCATCGACACACTGCACACCGTGCTGGAGATCACCGCGAGGTTGGCGGCACCACTGCTGCCGCTAGTCACCGAGGTGATCTGGCGTGGGCTAACCGGCGAGCGCTCAGTGCATTTGACGGACTGGCCGCAGGCTGGCGAGGTCCCCGCGGACGCGGAACTGGTGGCCGCGATGGACCAGGTCCGTGAAGTGTGCTCGGCCGCGTCTTCGCTGCGCAAGGCCAAGAAGCTGCGGGTACGTTTGCCGCTGCCAAAATTGACCGTGGCCGTCGAGAATCCGCAGGCGCTAAAGCCGTTCACCGACCTGATCGCCGACGAACTCAACGTCAAGCAGGTCGAGTTGACAGATGCGATCGGCACCTACGGCCGGTTCGAACTGACCGTCAACGCTCGGGTTGCCGGTCCCCGGCTGGGCAAGGACGTGCAAGCTGCCATCAAGGCGGTCAAAGCCGGCGAAGGGGTCGTCAACTCCGACGGCACCCTGACGGCGGGTCCGGCGGTGTTGCAGCCCGAGGAGTACAGCTCCCGGCTAGTGGCCGCCGACCCGGAATTCACGGCGGCCTTGCCGGGCGGTGCGGGCCTAGTGGTGCTGGACGGAACCGTCACACCCGAACTCGAGGCCGAGGGCTGGGCCAAGGACCGCATCCGGGAATTGCAGGAGCTGCGCAAGTCCACCGGGCTCGACGTTTCCGACCGCATCCAGGTGCTGATCTCGGTACCGGGGGAGCGCGCCGAGTGGGCGCGCACTCACCGCGATCTGATTGCCGGCGAAATCCTGGCCACCACTTTCGAATTCGGTGAACCCGATGATGGCGTCGAGATCGGAGACGGGGTGCGGGTGGCAATCGCGAAATCTGGCGGAGCAGGGGTGTCCGGGCGCGAGCAGGCCTAAGACGTCAGCCGGCGCTGGTTGGCCCGCGCCCTGTGATCGCTACCCGATCCATCAGGGCGCGGGCGGACCGGATCGTCGAGCGGACCTCCTGCAGCAGTTTGGCCGGATGCTGTTGGTCCAGGTTGCTGAGCCGGTTGTAGCGGTCGATGCCGAACCCCGCTGACTCCAGGTGAATCCGCAACGGTAGAGCCAGCGTGCGGAGCCCCTCGAAGTGCAGGTAGGGCACCACCGGCTGGCCGGTCACCAGCAGGCAAGTCGACTGGTGCATGCGTGCCGTTTGGGCGGCGAAGGTGTAGGTATCGACGGTTGTCCGGGTCGGGCGACGGGGTTTCCAACAACATGACCGGCACGCCGAGGTCGTTGCCCTCCGGTGGAAAACGCCACACCGCCCGGTCGCGTTGCGGGTTATCCACCCGTTGTCGTATGTGCGCGGTCACCTCACCGGTGTCCAGCCCCAGTACGTCCTTTGCTGCTGCCACCAGGAGCTCGAACTCCGTGCGTGCCCCCGGCGCGCAGACGGCTACCGCATCCAGTTCGGATTCCAGTAGCTGGCGTGATGCTGCCGCCAGCACCACCTGGCCGATGCGCCGGCCGGTAGCCATCTCTCTTGCGTAGCCCACCCGCAGCTGGTTGGTATAGCGTCCACCGCCGATCACCAAGATGTGATCGAAGTCCGCGCCCTCGGGCGTGGTGGCTGTGACCAGACCCAGTTCGCTGGCCAACGCCGTGATCTGTTCCAGTTGGGTGGCGGGCAGGTCCAGGCGCGGGATCAGCCATCTGACCGCGCCAGCCGCGTCCTGACTGTGTAACCGGCCGGTGGCGGCGGCCCGGGCCCGCCCCCGGTAGTCCCACACCTTGCTGAATTCGTCGAGCAGCGCAAGTCGAGTCGGGAGGTCGCCGGTGGGTGGGGAGCCGCCGAACATTTCGACCAATTCCGTCAGAGCGGGCTGAGTGCTCCAGGCATGGACCTGCTGACAAATTCCTGCCACGAAGTCATCACCGGACCGGCCGAAGGAAGTTGACTCGCTATCGGACGGACACACCGTGGTTCCTTACCGTTCCTCAATACCCTTATTTGACATATCTTTTCGAGAAAAGTCAGGCTTTGGGTTTCTGTGCACGCCAGCGTTGCCTGCAGGCCTGAACCTCAACTTCGAAATCGTGAAATCCCGCTGCGCGCTGGCGATCCGGGAGGTTCTCCGGTGGAATCGGATTGCAGGTGTCGCGAAAGTGCAAGATGCTGAACAGTAATGAAGGAATCCCGTCGCTCCCGGCGAAGACACCACCGGGACGCAGCACACGATAAGCCTCGGCGAACAGTTCATCCTGCAGTTCCGTGGTAGGGACGTGATGCAGCATGGTGAAAGACACCACCGAGCTGAACTCTTCGGCAGGCAGCCCGCTGTCGGTGCCGTCGCTGTTGATGATGCGTGCCTGCTCGCCATAGCGCTCTTGTAGGCGCCGCGCCATGGCTGGGTCGATTTCGACCGCTGTGAGCTTTGGCGTCGTGTCCACCAGCACCCGAAGAAAGGCGGCCCGATCTCGAGGGCGTTGTCGCCGAGGTCCACATCGGCGAGAACCCAGGGCAATACCTGGCCCTTGACCTCTTTTGCCCAGCGGTCAGAGTCGCAGCACAACCTATGCACAAGGTTCATTGCCATACTGACCGACGTTAGTCGAGATCGCCTCCGGCGAGCCCCGACTAGCCCCGAATAGTATTGCCGGTTGTGGAGTCCCGTTGGGTGCTGCACCTGGACATGGACGCGTTCTTCGCCTCGGTTGAGCAGCTCACCCGACCAACCTTGATGGGCCGGCCGGTGCTGGTGGGTGGTATGGGTGGGCGCGGTGTGGTCGCCGGCGCCAGCTATGAGGCGCGCGTTTTCGGGGCCCGTTCGGCCATGCCGATGCACCAGGCTCGGCGGTTGATCGGTGTGACGGCGGTGGTGTTGCCGCCGCGCGGCGCCGTGTACGGGGTGGCCAGTCGCCGGGTGTTCGACACCGTGCGAGGCCTGGTTCCCGTCGTCGAGCAGCTGTCGTTCGACGAGGCCTTCGGGGAACCACCACAACTCGGTGGGGCCGCTACTGCGGAGGTAGAACAGTTCTGCGAAGACTTGCGGCGACGGGTGCGCGACGAAACCGGCCTGATCGCCTCGGTCGGTGCCGGCTCGGGTAAGCAAATTGCCAAGATCGCCTCCGGACTGGCCAAGCCCGACGGCATCCGGGTGGTCGCCCGTCAGGAAGAACAGCTGCTGCTGGGCGGCTTGCCGGTGCGCCGGTTGTGGGGCATTGGTCCAGTTGCCGAGGAGAAGCTGCATCGCCTTGGGATCGAGACGGTCGGACAGTTGGCGGCGCTGGCCGACGCTGAAGTGGCCAACATCCTTGGCGCGACCGTCGGGCCCGCGCTGCACCGGCTGGCGCGCGGCATCGACGACCGGCCGGTTGCCGAGCGCGCGGAAGCCAAGCAGATCAGCGCGGAGTCGACCTTTGCCATCGATCTGACCACCCTCGATCAGCTCCGCAACGCGCTTGATCCGATTGCCGAGCACGCTCATCAGCGGTTGCTGCGCGACGGTCGCGGGTCTCGCACCGTCACGGTGAAGCTGAAGAAGGCCGACATGAGCACGTTGACCCGCTCGGCGACCTTGCCCTATGCGACAACCGATGTGGGAGCACTGTTGGCGCTGGCCCGCCGGCTGCTGCTGGATCCGGTCCAGATCGGGCCCATTCGCCTGCTGGGCGTGGGTTTCTCGGGGCTGAGCGAGGTACGCCAGGAATCGCTGTTCCCGGATCTGGACCTGGCGGCGGAGACGTCAGAAGAAGCCCATCAGGACTTTCACCCCTCGCATGGTGCGTTGTCGAGCACCCCAGCCGGCGTCGTGTGGCGAATCGGCGACGACGTCACCCACCGGGAGCTTGGTCACGGCTGGGTACAAGGAGCGGGTCACGGAGTGGTCACCGTGAGGTTCGAGACTCGCGGTTCAGGCCCCGGGCCAGCGCGGACCTTTCCCATCGAGACCAGCGACATCACCGCCGCCAACCCGGTGGACAGCCTGGATTGGCCGGATTTTGTCGGCCAGTTGCGGGTCGAGAATGCCGCTGACACCTCAACCCCAGCGGTCGATGACCTCGACGATGGGTAGCTCGGCTGTCAGCGCTGCCATCAGCAGCACCCGCGCCTGCGACGGCGGCAGCCGTGGCACCATCACCGCGCCCGCGGCCACCAGATCATGGCCAGGGCCGTAGCCGGCGCCGACCCGAGCGCCGGCAACACGGGTGGAAACCGCTATCACCACCCCGTTGCCGCAATGCCGCCGCACCCCGTCGATCACGCCCGCGCCGGCATTGCCCGACCCCAGGGCCTCCAGCACGATGGCGCGCGCGCCGGCGGCCACACACGCGTCCAGTGCTACAGCGTCGCTTCCGGGATAGACCGCGACGATGTCGACCCGGGGTGCATCGGCGGCCAGAACGTCGCCGAGATATGGCCGCGATTTCGCGCGCCGCAGCGTCACCTCGTCCGTGACGGTGCCCAGAAGTTCGCCCGCGAATCCGCTCAGATCATCGGTTGCCGCCTTGCGAAGTCCTAGCGGCTCGAGCACCCGACCTGCAAAACACACCAATACCCCACAGTCGCGTACCGCGGGATCGCCGGCCACGATAAGCGCGTCACGCAGGTTGGCTGGACCATCGGCATCGGCGGCATCGGAGCTGCGCATGGCCCCGGTCAACACCACCGGGGTGCTGCCGGAATAGGTGAGGTCCAACCACAGCGCGGTCTCTTCAAGCGTGTCTGTGCCGTGGGTGATAACCACCCCATCGGGCCCATTGGGGCGGTCGGCGCCGCGCCCGGTGATGGCGTGTAGGGCGGCGCGGATGCGATCCCAGTCCGCCGGCACCAGCTGCGAGCTGTCCAGCGCCATCAAGTCGATGATTTCGACATCCAGATCCCCGCTCACGGCAGCGGTGAGCTGCGCACCGTTACGAGACGGTCGGCGCACTCCGTCGGTGCCCGTGCTGGTCGAGATCGTTCCTCCGGTGGTGATAACGGTGAGGCGGCCCATGCTGGGATCATCTCGCACCCATGTCATCGGCATCCGCATGTGGGTACCGGTACAAAGCTGAGGGATGATGGGGGAGTGTCTGACGAACCAACCGGATCAGCCGATCCACTGACGACAGCGGGAGAGACCGGGGTGACTGAGGAACCCAAGGTTTCCGCGCCGGAGCCGCCGCCACGGCGGCTGCGGCTATTGCTGTCGGTCGCGGCGGTGGTGCTGGCGCTGGACGTTGTGACGAAGGTGCTCGCCGTCAAGCTGCTGCCTCCCGGCCAACCGGTATCGATCATCGGTGACACAGTGACCTGGACATTGGTGCGCAATTCGGGTGCCGCCTTCTCGATGGCGACCGGCTACACCTGGGTATTGACCTTGATCGCGACGGGCGTGGTGGTCGGAATCTTCTGGATGGGCCGGCGGCTGGTGTCGCCCTGGTGGGCCGTGGGGCTCGGGATGATCCTGGGCGGCGCAATGGGCAACCTGGTCGACCGCTTCTTCCGGGCACCCGGGCCGCTGCGCGGGCACGTCGTCGATTTCTTTTCGGTCGGTTGGTGGCCGGTGTTCAACGTCGCTGATCCGTCGGTGGTCGGTGGCGCCATCCTGCTGGTAATCCTGTCGATCTTCGGCTTCGACTTCGACACCGTGGGCCGGCGAAAGGCCGATGAGCGTTGACGGGCGATCGCTCGATGCCGGTTCCGGAGGGATTGGCAGGAATGCGTGTTGATGCGGGGCTGGCCCGTCTGCTGGGTCTGTCCCGCAGCGCGGTGGCCGTCATCGCCGAGAACGGTGGTGTCGAGCTCGACGGTGTGCCGGCGGGCAAATCCGATCGGCTGACCGCGGGGGCCTGGCTGCACGTCCAGCTGCCTGAGGCGCCGCCGCCGCCGGAGAACACCCCCGTCGAGATCGAGGGCATGACGATCCTGTACTCCGACGACGACATTGTCGCCGTCGACAAGCCGGCCGCGGTGGCAGCACATGCGTCGGTGGGCTGGACGGGGCCCACGGTGCTCGGTGGCCTGGCGGCGGCCGGCTACCGGATCAGCACGTCCGGCGTACATGAGCGGCAGGGCATTGTCCATCGCCTGGACGTCGGGACGTCCGGGGTGATGGTGGTTGCGCTGTCCGAACGCGCCTACACGGTTCTCAAGCGGGCCTTCAAACAACGCACCGTCGACAAGCGCTATCACGCTCTGGTGCAAGGACATCCAGATCCATCCAGCGGAACCATCGACGCACCGATCGGTCGGCATCCCGGCGGCGAGTGGAAGTTTGCGGTCACCAAGAACGGCCGGCACAGCCTCACCCACTACGACACCGTCGAGGCCTTCGTGGCGGCCAGCTTGCTCGACGTGCATTTGGAAACCGGGCGCACTCATCAGATCCGGGTGCATTTCGCGGCATTGCATCATCCGTGCTGTGGTGACCTCGTTTATGGGGCCGACCCGAAACTGGCCAAACGGTTGGGTCTGCAACGTCAATGGCTGCATGCGAGATCGCTGGCCTTCGCGCATCCCGCCGATGGCCGGCAGGTGGAGATTGTCAGTCCGTATCCGCCAGATCTGCAGCACGCCCTGGATGTGCTCCGCGACGAGGGGTGAGCGATAGCTCACTCGGTCGGCTTTCGCGCTTCCACTAACACCCGCGTCGGGTGGGTGACGAAGCGTCCGTCGACCTGGATGCGTTCATGCAACTCGACCAGCCGCTGAAAGTACGGCTCTGCCGTGAAATCCGGCACCGTCCAAATCAGCTTGCGCAGGAAGTACACCACCGCGCCGATGTCGAAGAATTCAGCCCTGAGCCGCTCCATGCGCATCTCCACGATCTGTAACCCGGCCGCCTGGGCCTGGGCACGCTGAGCCGCGGGCTCTAGCCGCTCCCACAGCTGGGGCTGCGGTCCGATGACGTGTCCCACGAGTTCGGCTACCGTCGCCGGCCCGGGGTGCTGCGCGAGGTAGGTGCCGCCGGGACGCAACACCCGGGCAATCTCACTCCACCACACGGTGATGGGATGGCGACTGATCACCAGGTCGAACGCTTCATCGGCGAACGGCAGCGGCGGCTCATCGCGCGTTGCGACCACCACCACGCCGCGCGGGCGCAACCGCTGGGTGGCTAGCGCCGCATTCGGCGGCCACGATTCGGTCGCGGCCATGGTCGGTGGAAACTTCGGCGCGCCGGACAGCACCTCGCCGCCACCGGTATGGATGTCCAGGGCGGCCGACGTGCGGGCCAATCGTTGGCTCATCAGCCGCTGGTACCCCCACGACGGTCGTTCTTCTGTCGCTCGGCCTTCTAGCCAGGAGAAATCCCATCCCACGACCGGCGCCGCCATGGCTTCGGCCACGAGCTCCTCAAATGAGCGTTGGGCGGCCGTCACCGGGGCCGCCGTTGCGGCATGCGGGCCTCGACGAGCGTGCCGCGCGGATGCCGGCGTCTGGATGCCAGCGCGGCATGCGGTGGCCACGATTCGACGGCGGCGCACGGGCGTCCGTGCGGGCGGGAGAAATCCCGGTCGGGCACGGGGGCCCGCCCGGCCTCTGCCGCCGGGACTTTGAATGCACGGCGCATGCTAGGCATTTTCGCCGCAAGCAACCCGTGCCGTCGACCACGAGCGGTGATCCGGATCGGGCGCCCGGCCCGCCCGCGGCCTAGCGCCGGGCGTGAGGGGCCTCAGGTCGTGGTGCAGACAAATTTGGTGCCGTGGAAATCGAGCTGCACTTCGCCCTGGTGCTCCCAGTACTCGACGCCTTGACGGCCGTACCGGGCACCACTGCCCGATAGCTGCACGAAAAGGATGTACTGGTCGCCTCGCCAGGTCAGCACCGCCGTCTTGGGATCGAGTTCGTTGTAGAACTGTGCAGTCAATGGGCCGTCCTCCGCGGGGCACCGGTAGCTGATCACGGGCGGAGCCGCGGTGGCCGGGTCCGCGATGGCCAACTGCGCCAACCGGGTCTGGTAGGACTCCTGCAGACAGGTGCGCATGTCAGGGTTCTGCGCACATTGGTCACGCGTCTCCGCCCAGTGACCTTGGGCCAGCGTCAGCGCCGCTTTGTCGGTGCCGGGACGGTCCAGCGCCTGCTGGTAGGCGGTGTCGAGCCGGCGATCGAGTTCGGTCAACTGGGGGTCGTTGCAGACCAGTCGCTGGGTGTCATCTTCGGGGTTGGTGCAGTCGAGCAGCGGTGCGGCCGTCGATGTCGGCTGCGAGCCGCTCGTGGTGCCGGCCGGCGAATCGGGAGTCGAATGCGTTGTTGCTGAACTGCAGGCGCTCAACGCCAAGGCGGCCCCGATGAGTGCGATAAGTCTCATATGTGCTGTCTACCGGCTTGCGGAGGGCGTGCAAAGCGCGACACGCCAGACCGGGCGCAATTCCTGCGGGCTCCGGCGGGGGATCAGACTCCCGCGGTCGTGGTCTCGCCCGAGGCGATGTCTGTGGCCAACGGTGCCACGAGCTTGAGAATGTCGGTGACGGTCTCAGAAGGGACCCCTGCTGCGGTCAGTGAGTCGCCCAGATGCCCGGCTACCAAGCTGAAGTGCGCCATGGTGATTCCGCGGCCCTGGTGGACCTGTTTCATCGGTGCGCCGGTGTAGGGCTCGGGTCCGCCGAGGGCTGCCGCAAAGAACTCGGCCTGTTTGCCTTTGAGGCGGTTCATATTCGTTCCGGTGAAGAAGCCGCCGAGTTGATCGTCGGCGAGCACACGTACATAGAAGTCTTCGACTACGGCTTCGATCGCCTCATACCCGCCGATCTTGTCGTAGATGCTGACCGGCGCACGTTTACGAAAGCGTGACAGTAGTCCCATGTTGCAAGGGCAGCATGGGGCAGTTGCGCATCGATTAGAGTGCCGTCACGCGCGCATTGCCTCGGGTAACAAGCAGATTGCTCATCGACCGCGGATCCAGGCGTTTGCTGGGTCTCGGCCGGCCGGCCCGTGGCGGCGCTCGCGTCACGGCAAGTCGTATCTATTCGAGGATGGATGTCCTAGGTTTGCTTTATGACCCACGCCACACTATCCACACCGCCCTCAGGAGCAACTTCACATGAAGCTAGGTGACCTCACCAACCTGGTCGAGAAGCCGTTCGCGGCGATGTCGAACATCGTCAACACGCCCAACTCGGCGGGGCGCTATCGGCCCTTCTATTTAAGGAATTTGCTCGACGTCGTCCAGGGCCGCAAACTCAGCGACGCGGTAGAGGGCAAGGCCGTGCTCATCACCGGTGGGTCATCGGGGATCGGCGAGGCGGCCGCGCACAAGATCGCCGAAGCGGGCGGCACGGTGGTGCTGGTCGCGCGCACCAGGGAAAACCTGGAAAAGGTGGCCGATGACGTTCGGGCCGGTGGCGGTGCGGCCCATGCCTACCCGTGCGATCTGTCCGACATGGACGCCATCGCGGCGATGGCCGATCAGGTGCTGGCCGATCTGGGCGGTGTAGACATCCTGATCAACAACGCGGGCCGCTCGATTCGACGCTCGCTGGAGCTGTCCTACGACCGGATTCACGACTATCAGCGGACCATGCAGCTGAACTACCTCGGTGCGGTGCAGCTCATCCTCAAGTTCATCCCCGGGATGCGGGAACGCGGGTTCGGGCACATCGTCAACGTCTCCTCGGTCGGTGTGCAGACCCGCGCACCGCGCTTTGGCGCCTACATCGCGAGCAAGGTGGCATTGGACAGCCTCTGCGACGCGCTGCAGGCCGAGACCATCAATGAAGGGGTTCGCTTCACCACCGTGCACATGGCGCTGGTGCGGACGCCGATGATCAGCCCGACGACGATCTACGACAAATTCCCGACCCTGACGCCCGAGCAGGCCGCCGGGGTCATCACCGACGCGATCGTGCATCGGCCGCGGCGGGCCAGCTCGCCGTTCGGGCAATTCGCGGCCGTGGCAGACGCCGTCAACCCGGCCGTCATGGACCGGGTGCGCAACCGCGCGTTCGGCATGTTCAGTGACTCCTCTGCCGCCAAGGGCAGTGAATCGCATTCTGGTACAACAGAACTCGATAAGAGAAGCGAAACATTCGTCCAGGCGACCCGAGGGATACATTGGTGAGACTATGAGCCTTCCGAAACCAAACAAACAGGCCACATAACCGGCGCCTCATCCGGCATCGGTGTCGAGTTGGCCCGCGGCCTTGCCGGCCGGGGCTTTCCGCTAAAGCTGGTCGCGCGGCGCCGTGAGCGCCTCGAGGAACTGGCCGACGATCTACGGGACAAGTTCTCGATCGCCGTTGAGGTGTTGCCCCTCGATCTGTCCGATGCGCAAGCCAGAACTCAGCTCGCTGACCGGCTCCGCAGCGATTCGGTCGCCGGTTTGTGTAACAGCGCCGGCTTCGGCACCAGCGGCCGTTTCTGCGAGCTGCCACCCGAACGCGAAAGCGAGCAGGTCACGCTCAACGCGCTGGCCCTCATGGAGTTCACCCGCGCGGCGTTACCCGGCATGGTGGAGCGCGGTGCCGGTGCGGTGCTCAACATCGCATCCATTGCCGGCTTCCAGCCCATTCCCTTCATGGCGGTGTACTCGGCCTCCAAGGCCTTCGTGCTCACCTTCTCCGAAGCCGTTCAGGAGGAGCTGCACGGTACGGGAGTTTCGGTCACCGCGCTGTGCCCGGGACCGGTGCCCACCGAGTGGGCCGAGATCGCCAGTGCCGAGCGGTTCAGCATTCCCTTGGCGCAGGTGTCTCCGCACGACGTCGCCGAAGCCGCGATCGAGGGGATGCTGACCGGCAAGCGCACCGTCGTGCCCGGCGTGGTGCCCAAGTTCGTCAGCACCAGCGGCAGGTACCTACCACGCAGCGTGCTGCTGCCCGCGATCCGGATCGGGAACAAACTGCGCGGCGGTCCCAGCCACTGACCGCCGTGTCGACGGCCCCGCGGTGTTGGTTGCGGCACGCCAATGCCCGGGGCGCCGGCGCGCTTTGCGCGGGTGGTGCTTCGCGCGGCCGTGCCTTGCGGCACGGCTAGGCTCATGCGATGGCTTCCGTTGAGATGACCGCCGATGTCCCGATCCCTCCGCAGGACACCTGGGACCATGTTTCGGATCTGTCGGAGTTGGGCGAATGGCTCGTGATCCACGAGGGGTGGCGAAGCGAGCTGCCCGAGCAGCTCAGTGAGGGCGTCGAGATCGAGGGTGTGGCCCGTGCCAAGGGCATGCGCAACCGGGTGACGTGGACGGTGACGAAGTGGGATCCGCCGCGCGAGGTCACGATGTCAGGATCGGGCAAGGGCGGAGCCAAGTACGGCGTAAGCCTCACCGTCGAGCCAAACGCGGACGGGTCCACCCTCGGGTTGCGCCTCGAGCTGGGCGGGCGCGCGTTGTTCGGTCCGCTCGGGTCGGCTGCGGCGCGCGCCGTCAAGGGAGATGTCGAGCAGTCGCTGAAGCAGTTTGTCGAGCTGTATGGATAGCTGCCACACGACACGTTTGGCGACACGCCCGAACGTTGTCGGTGGTCGGTCCTAGACTGGCGTGCCTATGAGCGGTTCTTCTTCGCGGTCCTTTGTGCACCTGCACAACCACACCGAGTACTCGATGCTGGATGGTGCGGCGAAGATCACCCCCATGCTGGCCGAGGTGGAACGGCTGGACATGCCCGCGATCGGGATGACCGACCACGGAAACATGTTCGGCGCCAGCGAGTTCTACAACTCGGCAACCAAGGCCGGGGTGAAGCCGATCATCGGCGTCGAGGCGTATGTAGCTCCCGGCTCTCGTTTCGATACCCGTCGCATCACCTGGGGTGATCCCAGCCAGAAGGGCGACGACGTATCCGGTAGCGGCTCTTACACCCACCTGACGATGGTGGCCGAGAACGCGACCGGCCTGCGCAACCTGTTCAAGCTGTCGTCACTGGCCTCGTTCGAGGGTCAGCTCGGTAAGTGGTCGCGCATGGATGCCGAACTTGTCGCCGAGCACGCCGAGGGCATCATCGCCACCACCGGCTGCCCCTCCGGTGAGGTGCAGACCCGGCTGCGGCTGGGCCATGACCGCGAAGCGCTGGAATCGGCCGCCAAGTGGCGGGAGATTTTCGGCGCCGACAACTACTTCCTCGAGTTGATGGATCACGGACTGTCCATCGAACGCCGCGTCCGTGAGGGTCTGATCGAGATAGGCCGCAAGCTCGACATTCCGCCGCTGGCCACCAACGACTGCCATTACGTCACTCGCGACGCCGCGCACAACCACGAGGCGCTGCTGTGTGTTCAGACCGGCAAGACGCTCTCGGACCCCAATCGGTTCAAGTTCGACGGTGACGGGTACTACCTCAAGTCCGCCGCCGAGATGCGCCAACTCTGGGACGACGACATCCCGGGCGCCTGCGACTCCACGCTGCTGATCGCGGAGCGAGTGCAGTCCTATGCCGACGTATGGACCCCGCGTGACCGGATGCCGATCTTCCCGGTGCCCGAGGGGCACGATCCGGCGTCGTGGCTGCATCACGAGGTGATGGCCGGCCTGCGGCGACGTTTCCCGTCCGGTCTCGGCCAGGACTACATCGATCGGGCTGAGTACGAGATCAAGGTGATCTGCGACAAGGGTTTCCCGTCGTACTTCCTGATCGTGGCCGACCTGATCAACTATGCGCGGTCGGTCGACATTCGAGTGGGACCGGGGCGTGGTTCGGCGGCCGGATCGCTGGTGGCCTACGCGATGGGCATCACCAACATCGACCCGATACCGCACGGTCTGCTGTTTGAGCGGTTCCTCAACCCGGAGCGCCCGTCAGCGCCCGATATCGATATCGACTTCGACGACCGCCGTCGCGGCGAGATGGTGCGCTACGCCGCCGACAAGTGGGGCCAGGATCGAGTCGCCCAGGTCATCACCTTCGGCACCATTAAGACCAAGGCGGCGCTGAAGGATTCCGCGCGTATCCACTACGGCCAGCCCGGGTTTGCGATCGCCGACCGAATCACCAAGGCGTTGCCGCCGCCGATCATGGCCAAGGACATTCCGCTGTCCGGCATCACCGACCCGGCCCACGAGCGGTTCAAGGAGGCCGCGGAGGTTCGTGGCCTCATCGAGACCGACCCCGACGTCCGCACCATCTACCAGACCGCGCGCGGGCTGGAAGGTCTGATCCGTAATGCGGGCGTGCACGCGTGTGCGGTGATCATGAGCAGCGAACCCTTGACGGAGGCCATTCCGCTGTGGAAGCGGCCTCAAGACGGGGCCATCATCACCGGCTGGGACTACCCGTCGTGTGAGGCGATCGGCCTGTTGAAGATGGACTTCTTGGGCCTGCGAAACCTGACGATCATCGGCGACGCGATCGAGAACATCAAGGCCAACCGGGGAATCGACCTCGACCTGGAATCGCTGCCGCTCGACGACAAGCCCACCTACGAGCTGTTGGGACGCGGTGAGACGCTGGGCGTTTTCCAGCTCGACGGCGGGCCGATGCGCGACCTGCTGCGTCGCATGCAACCCACCGAGTTCAATGACATCGTCGCCGTCCTGGCGCTGTACCGGCCAGGCCCGATGGGCATGAACGCCCACAACGACTATGCCGACCGGAAGAACAATCGCCAAGCGGTCAAGCCGATTCACCCCGAGCTGGAGGAGCCGCTGCGCGAAATCCTCTCGGAGACCTACGGTCTGATCGTCTATCAAGAGCAGATCATGTTCATCGCCCAAAAGGTCGCCTCCTACACGATGGGTAAGGCCGACGCGCTGCGCAAGGCGATGGGCAAGAAGAAGCTCGAGGTGCTCGAGGCGGAATACAAGGGCTTCTACGAAGGCATGACCGCCAACGGATTCTCCGAAAAAGCGGTCAAGGCGCTGTGGGACACCATCCTGCCGTTCGCCGGATACGCCTTCAACAAGTCGCACGCCGCGGGCTACGGTCTGGTCTCGTATTGGACCGCCTATCTGAAGGCCAACTACCCGGCCGAGTACATGGCCGGGTTGCTGACCTCGGTCGGTGACGACAAGGACAAGGCCGCGGTCTACCTGGCCGATTGCCGCAAGCTGGGCATCACCGTGCTACCGCCCGATGTCAACGAGTCATTGGTGAACTTCGCCTCGGTCGGGCAGGACATCCGCTTCGGGTTGGGTGCGGTGCGCAATGTCGGGGCCAACGTCGTCGGTTCGTTGATCGGTACCCGCAGCGGCAAAGGCAAATTCACCGACTTCTCCGACTACCTGAACAAGATCGACATCTCGGCCTGCAACAAGAAAGTCACCGAGTCGCTGATCAAGGCGGGGGCGTTCGACTCGCTCGGGCACCCGCGCAAAGGCCTCTTCCTGGTGCACACCGACGCCGTGGACTCGGTGCTGGGTACCAAGAAGGCCGAGGCGATGGGACAGTTCGATCTCTTCGGCGGCAGCGACTCGGGTGCCGACGCGGTGTTCACCATCAAGGTTCCCGAGGACGAGTGGGAAGACAAACACAAACTCGCACTGGAACGCGAGATGCTGGGCCTGTACGTGTCGGGGCATCCACTCAACGGGGTGGCACATCTGTTGGCCGCCCAGGTTGATACCGCGATCCCGGCAATCCTGGATGGTGATGTCTCCAACGATGCCCAGGTGCGGGTGGGCGGCATCCTGGCGGCCGTGAACCGGCGGGTCAACAAGAACGGGATGCCCTGGGCATCAGCTCAATTGGAAGATCTCACCGGTGGTATCGAGGTGATGTTCTTCCCGCACACCTACTCCAACTATGGCGCCGATATCGCCGACGACGCCGTGGTGCTGGTCAACGCCAAGGTCGCGATTCGCGACGACCGCATCAGCTTGATCGCCAACGAGCTCGTGGTGCCCGATTTTTCCAATGCCCAGGCGGATCGGCCGCTGGCCGTGAGCCTGCCCACCCGGCAGTGCACCATCGATAAGGTCACCGCACTCAAACAGGTGCTGGCTCGGCACGCGGGTACGTCTCAGGTGCATCTGCGGCTGATCAGTGGGGATCGGATCACCACGCTGGAGCTCGACCAGTCACTACGGGTCACGCCATCGCCGGCGTTGATGGGCGATCTGAAAGAGCTGCTCGGTCCCGGCTGCCTGGGCAGCTGACGGCGGGCTGGCGCCCAGCGTCAGGCTAGCGTGACGCTGGGCAGCTGACGGCGGGCTGGCGCCCAGCGTCAGGCTAGCGTGACGCTCGTTTTTGGGCGCAACACCAGCGTGACGCTTGGTGTGTCGCGGACGTAGGCTCAGCGATGGAGCGCCGGTCGATCAAGGAGGACGGAAATGACCCCAACCGAGCGTCCGACCACCATGTGCGAGGCGTTCCAGCGCAGCGCCGCGATCGATCCGGATGCCATCGCACTCCGGACGCCGGGGGGCGCCCAGACGCTGACCTGGAGAGAGTATGCCGACCAGGTGCGGCAGGTAGCCGGCGGCCTCGCGGGGCTGGGGGTGGGACGCGGGGACACCGTTTCGCTGATGATGGCCAACCGGGTCGAGTTCTACCCACTCGAAGTCGGCGCGCAACACGTTGGCGCCACGTCGTTCTCGGTGTACAACACGTTGCCCGCCGAACAGTTGACCTATGTGTTCGACAACGCTGGCACCAAGGTCGTGATCTGCGAGGAGCAATACGTCGACCGCATCCGTGCTAGCGGCGCACCCATCGAGCACATCGTCTGCATCGACGGCGCGCCGGAGGGCACCATGTCGGTGCAGGAGCTGTACGCGGCCGCGCCGGAAGACTTCGATTTCGAAGCGACATGGGCAGCAGTGCAGCCCGATGACGTGGTGACCCTGATCTACACGTCCGGTACCACCGGGAACCCCAAAGGGGTCGAGATGACCCACGCCAACCTGCTGTTCGAGGGGTTCGCCATCGAGGAGGTGTTCGGCATTCAGTTCGGTGACCGGGTTACCTCCTTCCTCCCGACCGCGCACATCGCCGACCGGATGACCGGCCTGTATCTGCAGGAGATGTTCGGCACCCAGGTCACCGCGGTGGCCGACGGACGGGCGATCGTCTCCGCCCTGCCCGATGTGCGACCCACCGTGTGGGGCGCGGTGCCGCGGGTCTGGGAGAAGCTCAAGGCCGGCATCGAATTCATGATCAGCCACGAGACCGATGAGATGAAGAAACAGGCCCTGATCTGGGCGATGTCAGTGGCCGCCAAGCGGGCAGAGGCCATGCTTGCCGATGAACCGATGTCAGCCGAGGTGGTCGACGAATGGGCCAAGGCCGACGAGTTGGTGCTGTCGAAGTTGCGCGAGCGGCTGGGATTCGGTGAACTCCGGTGGGCGGTCTCGGGAGCGGCGCCGATCCCCAAGGAGACTTTGGGATTCTTCTGCGGTATCGGCATTCCGATAACGGAGATCTGGGGAATGTCCGAGCTGAGTTGCGTTGCCACCGCCAGCCATCCGCGCGATGCGCGACTGGGTACCGTCGGCAAGCTGCTGCCCGGATTGGAAGGCAAGATCGCCGATGACGGCGAGTACCTGGTTCGCGGTCCGCTAGTGATGAAGGGCTACCGCAAAGAAGCCGCCAAGACCGCGGAGGCCATCGACGAGGATGGCTGGTTGCACACCGGTGACATCTTCGATGTCGATGCGGACGGCTACCTGCGGGTGGTGGATCGCAAGAAGGAGCTGATCATCAACGCGGCCGGAAAGAACATGTCGCCGGCAAACATTGAGAACACCATCTTGGCGGCCTGTCCGATGGTGGGCGTGCTGATCGCGATCGGTGACGGTCGTCCGTACAACACTGCGCTGCTGGTCTTCGATGCCGACTCGGTGGGGCCCTACGCGGCCCAGCACGGGATTTCGGATGCGTCGCCGGCCGCGCTTGCCGCTGACCCAGCAGTGATTGCCCGGATCGCCGCGGGCGTGGTCGAAGGCAACGCCAAACTATCGCGGGTGGAACAGATCAAGCGCTTCCGCATATTGCCGACACTGTGGGAACCCGGGGGAGACGAGATAACGCTGACCATGAAGCTCAAGCGCCGGCCGATCGTGACGAAATACGCGGCCGAGATCGAAGAACTCTATGCGGCCAAGCCGGGACCTCACGTCCACGAACCCGCGTCCGCGGCAACGGTACAACCGGCGTGATGAAGGGGCCACTGATGACTGCGCGTGAGGTTGGTCGGGTCGGAGCGCGAAAGCTGTTGCAGCGCAGTGGGATTATCGATGAATCGATATCGCCGCTGTCGACTGACGCGGCCGAGGTCGCTGAGCTGATGAGTGCCCCATGGTATGACGAGCGGCTTGCCAAGCTGGCCGCCGAACTCGGGCGTGATCCCGACGGGGTGCGTGCGGAGGCCGCGGGGTATCTCCGCGAGATGGTGGCCACGCTCGATGAGCGCGCGGTGCAGGCCTGGCGCGGTTTCAGTCGTTGGCTGATGCGGGCCTACGACGTCCTGGTCGACGAAGATCAGATCGCCCAGCTGCGCAAGCTGGACCGCAAGGCGACGTTGGCGTTCGCCTTCTCGCATCGCTCCTACCTGGACGGCATGCTGCTTCCGGAAGTGATTCAGGCCAATCGGCTCTCGCCGGCGCTGACGTTCGGTGGTGCGAATCTGAACTTCTTTCCAATGGGTGCCTGGGCCAAGCGGGCCGGTGCGATTTTCATCCGGCGCCAGACCAAAGACATTCCGGTTTATCGCTTTGTGCTGCGGGCCTACGCCGCACAGTTGGTGCAGAACCATGCGAATCTGACCTGGTCGATCGAGGGTGGGCGGACCAGGACGGGCAAGTTGCGGCCGCCGGTATTCGGCATCCTGCGCTACATCGCCGACGCGGTCGATGAAATCGACGGTCCCGAGGTGTATTTGGTGCCCACGTCCATCGTGTACGACCAGTTGCACGAGGTTGAGGCCATGACGACCGAGGCCTACGGTGCGGTGAAGCGGCCCGAAGACCTGCGATTCCTGGTCCGGTTGGCTCGCCAGCAGGGGGAGCGCCTCGGACGTGCGTTCCTGGACTTCGGTGAGCCATTGCCGCTGCGCAAGCGGCTGGAAGAACTGCGTACCGACGAATCGGGGACCGGGACCGAAATAGAACGCATCGCCCTGGATGTGGAGCACCGGATCAACCGGGCCACCCCGGTGACACCCACCGCGGTGGTAAGTCTCGCGCTGTTGGGCGCGGATCGGTCATTGTCGATCAGCGAAGTGCTGTCCACGGTGCGCCCGCTGGCGAGCTACATCGCCGCCCGCAACTGGGCGGTGGCCGGTGCAGCCGACCTGACCAACCGTTCGACGATCCGATGGACCTTGCACCAGATGGTGGCCTCCGGGGTCGTGCGGGTTTATGACGCTGGTACCGAAGCCGTGTGGGGTATCGGCGAAGATCAACACCTCGTCGCCGCGTTCTATCGCAACACCGCGATCCACATTCTGGTTGATCGCGCCATCGCTGAGATGGCGTTGCTTGCCGCCGCCGAGATATCGGTGATGTCGGCGGATAGCTCGGTTGCACCGGCGACGGTGCGCGACGAGGCGTTGCGGCTGCGTGAGTTGCTGAAGTTCGAGTTCTTGTTCTCGGCACGCGCGCAGTTCGAGAAGGACCTGGCCGACGAGGTGCGCCTGATCGGGCCGGTGGAAGATATCACCAAGGCCGTCAACACGGCCGATGTCCGCGAACTGCTGGAATCGGCCGACTTGCTGCTGGCGCATTTGGTGTTGCGTCCGTTCCTGGACGCCTATCACATCGTCGCCGATCGACTGGCCGCCCTCGAGGATGAGTCGTTCGACGAAGAGGCCTTCCTGGCCGAATGTCTGGATGTCGGTAAGCAGTGGGAGTTGCAGCGCCGCATCGCCAACGCCGAGTCGAGGTCGATGGAACTTTTCAAGACCGCGCTGCGGCTTGCTCGCCATCGCGAGCTGGTGGATGGGGCCGATTTTGCGGACATTTCTCGGCGCCGGCGACAGTTCGCGGACGAGGTCGCTACGGCGACACGACGGGTTAACACGATCGCCGAGTTGGCCAGGACGCGCTGAACCGCGACTAGGGCGTGTCTGCTTAATGTGAATGGTGTTTTGGCTGATGCTGTTTGGGTGATGCGGACGCATGCGATTTCTGATGATTTGTGGTCGCTGATCGTGGCGGTGTTGCCTGCGGGGCGGCGGCGTGGCCGGCCGTGGAACGATCATCGACGTACTCTGGAGGGCATTATCTGGCGTTACCGTGCGGGATCTCCGTGGTGTGACCTGCCCGAGCACTTCGGTCCCTGGCAATCGGTGGCCGAGAGGCATCTACGCTGGTCGGTCGATGGCATCTACGCGCGGATCTTCGCGGCGATCGCCTCTGACCTCGACGCCGAGGACGCCGACCTGGGCGCACTGTTGTCGGTCGATTCGACCAGTGTGCGCGCCCACCGACACGCAGCACAGGGGATCTGTCGAATTACAAGAAATATCTCGATGAGCCCGATGACCACGCCATTGGGCGTTCCCGCGGCGGGCTGACTACCAAGATCCACGCCTTGACCGACCAGCTGTGCAGTCCGGTCACCCTGGCACTGTCGGCCGGTCAAGCCGGTGATAATCCGATGCTTTGGCCATTGCTGGCCGCCCGGTGCAGCAACTCATACGCCCCGTTTCGCTTGCTGGCGGGCAAGGCGTACTCCTATGATTCGACGCGGGCACAGCTGCGCCGGCTCAAGATCGCCCACACCATCCCCGAGCGCAGCGACCAGATCACCCGCCGCAAAGCCAAAGGCCGCAACGGAGGACGGCCTCCGGGGTTCTCAGGCCGAATCTACAAGCACCGCAACACCGTCGAGCGAAGCTTCAACCGGCTCAAACACTGGCGCGCGGTCGCCACCCGCTACGACGAATACGCCCTGACCTACCTCGGCGGTGTCACCCTGGCCGCCATCATCACCTACCATCGCGTCCGCAATTAGCAGACAGGACCTAGTCGATGTCCTTGGCGATCATCTTGAGCGCCACCGCAACGATGACCCCGACGGCGGTCGCACCCAGAACGGACGGTGCCGCGCTGCTGGTGATCGCGCCGACAAGCACGAAGGTGACCAGCCCTGCTATCACGGCAAACAGCTTGTGCCGAGGCCAGGGCACGCCCGCGATCAGCACATCGCCTCGGTTCGCGGCGGCGAACGCCGAGAATCGTTCTGCCGTGGTCATGGATTCAGCCTACCCCACTCTGATTTTCGGGTAACCGAAGATTCGGCGTGGGTGGCGCTGATCGCGGCGGGGTGCGGGGGCGCACGGCCTAGAGTGGTGCGTATGCCGCTAGAAGGTGAATACGCACCCAGCCCACTCGACTGGTCTCGTGAACAGGCCGACAAATATTTGGAATCGGGTGGTACCGAGGGCACACAGTTACAAGGGAAACCGGTAGTGCTACTGACCACCGTCGGGGCCAAGAGCAGCAAACTGCGCAAGACCCCGCTGATGCGCGTCGAGCACAACGGGGAGTATGCGATCGTCGCATCGCTGGGTGGGGCCCCCAAGAACCCGGTTTGGTACTACAACGTCGTGCAGAATCCTCGAGTCGAGCTTCAAGACGGCACTGTCATCCGCGACTACGACGCTCGTGAGGTGTTCGATCACGAGAAGTCGATTTGGTGGGAACGGGCTGTAGGGGTGTGGCCGGACTACGCCGAATACCAGAAAAAGACCGACCGTCAGATTCCAGTTTTTGTGCTGACGCCGGTGAGCTGAGTTGCTTATTGGTCGGCATGGCACCATTGACCGGTGTCCGCCGAACTGAGTCAGACTCCAAGCAGGTCGCCGCTGTCTGCGGCTGATATCGACAACGCTGCTGAGCGGATCGCCCCCGTCATTACCCCCACCCCGCTGCAGCTGTGCGAGCGGTTGTCCGACATAACCGGCGCGACAGTCTACCTCAAGCGCGAAGACCTGCAGATCGTACGGTCCTACAAGTTGCGCGGCGCCTATAACCTGCTGGTTCAGCTAGCGGCCGAGGAGCTGGCCGCGGGCGTGGTGTGCTCTTCGGCGGGCAACCACGCACAAGGCTTCGCTTTCGCCTGCAAAACCCTGGGTGTGCACGGTCGGGTTTATGTACCGGCCAAGACGCCCAAACAGAAGCGGGATCGCATCCGCTACCACGGTGGAGAGTTCATCGACCTGATCGTTTGTGGGGAGACCTACGATCTTGCCGCCGCCGCGGCTCGCGAGGATGTCGAACGTACCGGTGCGACTCTCGTGCCGCCCTACGATGACCTGCGCACGATGGCCGGACAGGGCACCATCGCCGTCGAGCTGCTCGCCGAACTCGATGCGGAGCCCGACCTGGTGGTGGTCCCGGTCGGTGGTGGCGGCTGCATCGCCGGCATCACCTCCTACCTGGCCGAGCGGACGACCAAGACGGCGGTGCTGGGCATCGAGCCCGCTGGGGCCGCCGCAATGATGGCTGCGCTGGCAGCGGGTGAACCGGTCACACTGGACCATGTTGACCAATTCGTCGACGGCGCGGCGGTGAATCGGGCGGGGGCGCTGCCCTATGCGGCATTGTCCGCGGCCGGCGACATGGTGTCGATCACCACCGTTGACGAAGGTGCGGTCTGCACGGCGATGCTTGACCTCTATCAGCACGAGGGCATCATCGCCGAACCCGCGGGAGCATTGTCGGTCGCGGGATTGCTGGAAGCCGATATCGAACCCGGATCGACCGTGGTGTGCCTGATCTCGGGGGGCAACAACGACGTCTCCCGCTACGGGGAGATCCTGGAGCGTTCGCTGGTGCACCTGGGCCTCAAGCACTACTTCTTGGTGGACTTCCCACAAGAACCCGGCGCGTTGCGACGATTCCTCGACGAGGTGCTTGGTCCCAACGACGACATCACCTTGTTCGAGTACGTCAAGCGCAACAACCGGGAAACCGGTGAGGCGCTGGTCGGTGTCGAGCTGGGGTCTGCGGCGAATCTCGATGGCCTGTTGGCTCGGATGCGTGAGACCGAAGTTCACGTGGAACCCCTTGCCCCCGGTTCGCCGGCATACCGGTACCTCCTGTAACCGCAGCCCGGCGCGGGGGTGGCGTGGTCACCGCAAATAGGCCGGCAGTGGGGTAGCGGGGTCTAGATCCGCGGCGGGCTCCGGGGTTCCGGCCCTGAGCGCGAGAGGTACCACGCCCGCCCAATGCGGCAGGGCATGGTCTTGCGGGTCGTCGACCGGGCCGCCGCTGCGCACCTTGGCCGAGGCTTCGGCGAGATCGAGGGCAAGCACCATGGTGGCGGCTAGTTCACGCGGGTTCGGGCCCCGGCAGTCCGCGGCGCGCCCGGCTTGGATGTGGTCGAGTAGCGCATGCAAGGCCAGCAGCTTCTCGTCCGGGTCTTCCACCACACGCGCGGTGCCCAACACCATCACCGAGCGGTAGTTCAGGGAATGGTGCATTGCCGAGCGGGCCAGCACCGGCCCGTCCACGAGGGTGACGGTGACGCAGAGGGGCAGCTCGGCGACTTTTGCCGCGAGCATTGGGCCGCTGCCGGTGGACCCATGGATGTAGAGCGTTTCACCGCGGCGTGTGTGGGTGGTTGGCAAGACCACCGGCTCGCCGTCCCGGATGTATCCCAAGTGGCAGATCAAGGCCTCGTCGAGGATCCGATGGACGGTCTCGCTGTCGTAGCGTGCTCGCTCCCGGTAGCGGGTGGGAGTGGTGCGTGCCGTCGGGCCGTAGGAAGAGGTCATGTGGTTGCCCGTTCACTATATAATAATATATAATTATAACTATGCCAGTACAATACAGGATAGCGGGTGGTGGCGCCGAGTCCATAGCGGCCAGCATTGAATCGGCCATCTCCCAGGGCGGCTTGGCGCCCGGCGACGCTCTGCCGTCGATCCGCGAAGTCGCCGGTCAGCTGGGTGTGAATCCCAACACCGTGGCGGCGGCCTACCGCCTGCTGCGCGATCGCGGGACGGTCGAAACCGCGGGACGGCGCGGGACCAGGGTGCGAGACCGGCCGGCATCCACGCCCCGGTCCTCGCTTGACCTTGGGGTGCCTGCCGGCGCGCGAGATCTCTCGACCGGCAACCCGGCCCCCGAGCTATTGCCGCTGGCCGCCGTCGGATGGCCGGACGGTTCGGTGTCGCCGTTGCTCTACGGTGATCCGGCAATGTCAGCGGAGCTGGTCGACCACGCTCGAGCCGCTTTGGCCGCCGACGGTGTAGCCGCCGACCATCTCGCGGTGACCAACGGTGCGCTGGACGGTATCGAGCGAGCGCTGAGCGCGAATCTGCGCCCGGGGGACCGGGTTGCCGTCGAGGACCCGGGCTGGGCAAACCTCCTGGATCTCCTTGCCGCGCTTGGGCTTCCCGTTGAGCCGATGGGCGTCGACGATGACGGTCCGCTGGTTGCTGACCTGCAGCGGGCGCTGGGCCGCGGGGTGAGGGCGGTCGTGGTCACCAGTCGCGCGCAAAACCCAACCGGAGCGGCGCTGTCGGCGGCCCGGGCCGAGGAGCTGCGTGAGGTGTTGAGCCAGGGTGCTGAGGAGGTGCTGCTGGTTGAGGACGATCATTGCGCCGGCATCGCCGGCGTACCCCTGCACACCCTGGCCGGGGCGACGCAGCACTGGGCCTTCGTCCGGTCGGCGGCCAAGGCCTATGGGCCGGATCTACGGCTTGCCGTGTTGGCCGGGGACCAGCGCACGGTCGAGCGGGTGCACGGGCGGCTGCGCCTAGGGCCGGGCTGGGTGAGCCACATTCTGCAGGATCTCGCCGTGCGGCTCTTCGCTGACGATGTCGCTACCGGGCTGATTCGCCAGGCGCAGGAGCGCTACGCAGACGCCCGCGGCCGGTTGTGCGCCGCGCTGTCCGCCCGTGGTGTCGCCGCACATGGCCAGTCCGGGCTCAATGTCTGGATTCCCGTCCCCGACGAAACCGCGGCGATTACCCGCCTGCTGAACCGGGGTTGGGCCGCTGCGCCGGGCGCGCGGTTCCGGATCCGTAGCGCGCCGGGGATGCGGGTCACCATTGCGGGTCTAAGCGCCGAAGAGATCGAGCCTCTTGCCGATGCGATTGCCGAGGCGATACAGCGCACCGGGCGACCCACCGTCTAGCGGCGACGACGCTCAGGCGGGCTCGGCGGGCGCGGTCAATTGGTCACAGCGCAGCACCGCAACCGAATGCCCGGCTAGTTCGGTGCCGGCGTCGCTGGTGTTCGGCTCACCCCAACCCAGCACCAGCGCACCGGATAGCGGCACCGTCGTCGCCTCGGTACCGAGATTGCACGCAATGCCAAACCGGCCGCGGCGCATGATGATCCAGCTCTGCTGCTCGTCATAGTCGATCACCAGGTGGTCCAGCCACGGATCGGCCAGGTCTGTCTCGTGGTGTCGCAACTCGATCAGATCGCGGTAGAAGCGCAGCAGCTGGGCATGCTCGCCTGAGTCGCCTTCGCCCCAAACCAGTTTGGAGCGCAGAAAAGTCTGCGGATCTTGGGGATCGGGGATCTCGTCGGCATCCCATCCGTGCTCGGCGAACTCCGCTTTGCGTCCCTGCGCGGTGGCAACCGCCAACTCGGGCTCGGGGTGCGAGCTGAAGAACTGAAAAGGACTGCTGGCCCCCCATTCCTCGCCCATGAACAGCATCGCCGTGTAGGGCGAACCGAGTACCAATGCGGCTTTGATGGCCAGCTGGCCGCTGGTCAGGTTTTGTGAAGGGCGGTCGCCAAGCGCACGATTGCCGACCTGATCATGGGTGCAGGTGTAGGCGAGCAGACGGGTGGCCGGAATCGTGGCCGTGTCCAGCGGACGTCCGTGGCGGCGGCGCCGGAACGACGAATAGGTACCGGCGTGGAAGAAGCCCCGACGAAGTGTGTGTGCCAGCGTGGCCATCGAATCGGAATTGGCGCCGAAGTCCGCGTAGTAACCCTGGCGTTCCCCGGAAACCGCTGTGTGAATCGCGTGATGGATGTCGTCGTCCCATTGCGCGGTGATCCCGTAGCCACCACCATCGCGCGGGGTGATCAGCCGCGGATCGTTGAGGTCGCTCTCGGCGACCAGCGACAGCGGGCGACCGACTTGCTTTGACAGGCAGTCGGTCTCGGTGGCCAGTTCTTCGAGGATGGGTACCGCGGTGGTGTCCACCAACGCGTGGACGGCGTCCAGCCGCAGACCGTCGGCATGGAATTCGCGCATCCAGCGCAGCGCGGCGCCGATGATGTAGCGGCGAACCTCGTCCGAGTCGGCGTCGGCGATATTGATGCCTTCCCCCCACGGGTTGCTCGCCGAGGACAGGTAAGGCCCGAATCGGGGCAGATGATTTCCCGAAGGCCCGAGATGGTTGAACACCGCATCGATCAGCACTCCCAGACCGCGCGTATGGCACGCGTCGACGAACCGGACCAGGCCGGCGGGGCCGCCGTAGGGCTCGTGGACGCTGTACCAGAGCACACCGTCATATCCCCAGCCGTGAGTGCCGGCAAAGGAGTTCACCGGCATCAGCTCGACGAAGTCGATCCCGAGATCGACCAGGTAGTCCAGCTTCTCGATGGCGGAGTCAAATGTGCCCGCGGCGGTGAAGGTGCCGACATGCAGCTCGTAGATCACCGCGCCGGTCACGGAGCGACCGGTCCAGGCGTCGTCGGTCCAGGTGGCCGCGGCGGGGTTCCACAGCTGGGAGCGGGCATGCACCCCATCGGGCTGGCGGGCAGATCTGGGGTCGGGCAGCACCTTGGGGTCATCGTCGAGCAGAAATCCGTAGCGGGCAGCTGGCGCAGTCTCGATCGCGGTGTGCCACCAGCCGTCGTCGGTGCGCCTCATCGGGTACACGCCGCCCTCGACATCTAGCCGCACCAATTCGGGTTTGGGCGCCCACACCCGGAATTCAGTCATGCTTGGCGCTCCAACAGGACGACCGGCAGCTCAGAGAACAGTTCGGCGGCGGATGCCGGCCCGCTTGCCAATGCGCCGGTGAGAGTGTCGGTCCAGGACCCCTCCGGCAACGGCAATACCGTGTCACCCCAGCCATTTTCTTGCAGTCCTACCGTCCAGCGGGTCACCGCGACCAGGATGTCCTCGCCACGGCGAAACGCCACGATGTGATCTTCGGCGGTGCCACTGGCAAGCACCGGAATGTAGGCGCCGCGCAGGAAGCACTCCGGGCGGGAACGCCGCATTCGAAGGGCCGTGCTTACGACCCGGATCTTGGGATGCCGCAACTCTCGCAGCGCGGCTCGGCGGACGGCGTAGTCGACGGGGCGCCGATTGTCCGGATCGACCAGGCTGTCCTCCCACAGCTCGGTGCCCTGATAAACGTCGGGTATCCCGGGCACGGTCAACGCGAGCAGCTTCTGGCCCAGCGCGTCACTGGCGGCATGGGGATTGAGGCGATCCACGAGTTGGGTCAGCTGCCCGGCCACCGGACCATCCAGGACGACGTCCAGCCACCGGTGTACCGCGTCTTCGAAAGTGGAGTCCGGGTCGTTCCAGCTGGTGTGCCAAGCCGCTTCCCGAATCGCCTTCTCCGCGTAGCCGTGCAGCCGGTCGCGCAGCTGCTCGCTGACTTCCCCGGTGACCGGCCAGACGCCGAAGATGTTCTGCCACAAGAACTGTCCCGTTGCCCGGTCAGGGGAGGGGGCTTGGCTTTCGGCGCGGGCGACGAATTCCGCCCATAGTGACGGAACCTGGGACAACACGCTGATTCTCGCTCGCACGTCTTCGCCGCGCTTGGTGTCGTGGGTGGTCAACGTCGTCATGGTCTGCGGCCACATCCGGGCGCGGGTGGCCGCACTGTGATGAAACTCTGCGGCGCTGACTCCAAACCGGTGCGGCTCGCCACCCACCTCGTTGAGTGACACCAGCCGGGCGTCTCGGTAGAACAAGCAGTCCTCGACGGCCTTGGCGGTCACCGCGCCGCACAGTTGCTGCAGCCGGCCGGCGGGTTCGCCGCCGTGGGCCAAAGCCGTCGCCGCCAGCTGCAGCGGCGGGCCTAATTCGGTTGCCGCAATACAGGTTTCGGCGATCGCGGTCGGCATGATCGAGGCCAGCCCGGGGTAATCGCAGCGGTAGACGCCGATATGGGTAAGCAACGCGGCCACCGCCTCACCCAGCAGCGGATGATCCCGGCCGGCCGTCGCGGCAATGCTTCGTCTCAACCGGCTCAATTCGCTGGACAGGGTGTCGGTTGTCGCCCGGATCTTGAGATCGGCCAACAGTGCCGCCATGGCCTGGTAGTCCACGTCGCTGGACTCGACCAGCGCGGTGAGCTCTGCCGCTCCCGCCGGGTCGACGAAGAGTCCGCCGAGCTCTCGTAGCACGTCATAGCCCGTTGTGCCGGCCACCGGCAGCGTGGGCTCCAACGCCTCGTCGGCGGCCAGGATCTTCTCGATCACAATCCAGGCCTGCTGGCCGACCAGTTCGCGCAGCCATTGAAGATAGCCGCAGGGATCGGACAGCCCATCGGGGTGGTCGATACGAAGACCATCGACGAGTCCGTCGGCGAACCAACGTGCGATCTGGACATGGCTGGCATCGAAAACCGTGCGATCCTCTTGGCGTAGCCCGGCCAACGAGGTGATCGAGAAAAACCGGCGATAACCGCACAGTCCGCGTCGCCAGCCCACCAATCGGTAGTGCTGGCGCTCATGCACCTCGGCTCCGGTGCCGGTGCCGGTACCCGCAGCGATGGGGAATGCCAGCGAGCCCAGCCGCAGCAGGTCCCCGTCGACCAACAGGTCGGCCACGTCTGCGTCAGAACCCAGCACCGGCAGCACGATTCGACCGTGCTCGTCGAGATCCCAGTCGATGTCGAAATACCCCGCATACTCGGAGTTGCGGCCGTGACGCAGCACATCCCACCACCACATGTTCTGTTGCGGCCGATCGACACCCACGTGGTTGGGCACGATGTCCACAATCAGGCCCATGCCGCGAGCCCGCGCCGCCGCGGATAGCCGCGCCAAGCCGTCGGGGCCGCCGATCTCGGCTGACACCGTGGTCGGGTCGGTGACGTCATAGCCGTGGGAGGACCCCGCTACGGCGGTCAGGATAGGGGACAGGTAAAGATGGGAAACACCAAGCTCGCTGAGGTAATCCAGCACATTCTCGGCGTCTGCGAAAGTAAATCCGAATCCGCTTGATGGGCCGCGCAGCTGTAGTCGGTAGGTGGACAGGACGGGAAAGCCCATGGGCTACGCGGTCTTACGCAGCAAGATCAGCGAACGGCCGGGCACAGATACGGTGTCTTCGGCCTTCACCACCGCGTCGGCATCGCCGGCTGGATGGTTGGTGTCCAGCTCCACCGTCCATTCGTTGGCATAGTCATCGTGCGGCATGACGAACTCCACCGTTTCGTCATGGGCGTTGAAGCACAACAGAAATGATTCGTCAACGACTCGTTCACCGCGGGCGTTGGGTGCGGTGATCGCCTCACCGTTGAGGAACACCGCAACGCACTTGTGGAAGCTGCGGTTCCAATCGTCGTGCAACATCTCCTGGCCGCTCGGGGACAGCCAGGCGATGTCTCGCACCTCGTCGCCGGTTCGGATCGGCTCACCCTCGAAAAACCGTCGCCGACGAAAGACCGGATGGTTTCGGCGCAACGTGGTCGCCTTGCGGGCGAATGCCAGCAGGTCGGCATTCGCTTCAACCAATGACCAGTCCATCCACGATATTTCGGAGTCCTGGCAGTAGACATTGTTGTTGCCCTGTTGGGTGCGCCCGATTTCGTCGCCATGGGCAATCATCGGTGTGCCCTGGCTGACCATCAAGGTGGCCCAGAAGTTGCGCATTTGGCGGTAGCGCAGCGCCACGATGTCGGGATCGTCGGTGGGGCCCTCGATGCCGCAGTTCCAGGAGCGGTTGTGACTTTCCCCGTCACGATTGTCTTCGCCGTTGGCGCTGTTGTGCTTTTCGTTGTAAGAGACCAGGTCGTTGAGGGTGAACCCATCATGAGCGGTGACGAAGTTGATGCTGGCGCTCGGCCGTCGACCGGTCGCCTCATAGAGATCCGACGACCCGGTCAGCCGGGAAGCGAATTCGCCAAGGGTTGCGGGCTCGCCCCGCCAGTAGTCACGCACAGTATCGCGGTATTTCCCGTTCCACTCCGTCCACAAACCGGGAAAGTTGCCGACCTGGTAGCCGCCTTCGCCGACGTCCCACGGCTCGGCGATCAACTTGACCTGGCTGACCACCGGATCCTGCTGCACCAGGTCGAAAAACGCGCTCAGTCGGTCCACGTCGTGCAACTCGCGGGCCAAAGTCGCGGCCAGGTCGAAGCGGAATCCGTCGACGTGCATCTCGATCACCCAGTAGCGCAGCGAGTCCATGATCAGCTGCAGCACGTGGGGGTGGCGGGCGTTGAGGCTGTTGCCGGTGCCGGTGTAGTCCTTGTACCAGCGCAGGTCGGAGTCAACCAGCCGGTAGTACGCGGAGTTGTCGATACCGCGGAAGTTGATCGTTGGGCCGAGGCGATTGCCTTCGGCGGTGTGGTTGTACACGACGTCGAGGATGACCTCGATGCCTGCTTCGTGCAGGCTGCGCGCCATGGACTTGAACTCTCCCACCGCGCTGCCGGCTTGGCGGTTGGCTGCGTATTGGTTGTGCGGGGCGAAGAATCCAAAGGTGTTGTAGCCCCAGTAGTTCCGTAGGCCTAGGTCCAGCAGTCGCGAGTCGTGCATGAATTGGTGCACCGGCATCAGTTCGATGGTGGTGACATTGAGGGACTTCAGGTGGTCGATGATCGCCGGGTGGGCCAGCCCAGCGTAGGTGCCGCGAAGTTCCTCGGGGATGTCCGGATGGGTCTGGGTCATGCCTTTGACGTGGGCTTCGTAGATGACGGTCTCGTGGTAGGGAATCATCGGAGCCCGGTCATAACCCCAGTCGAAGAACGGGTTGATCACCACACTTGTCATGGTGGAACCCAGGGAGTCGACCATGGGAGGGATACCGGGGTCGGCCGAGCCCAGGTCGACAGTCTTCATGTCATAGGAGAACAGCGCCTGCCCGAAGGTGAAATCGCCGTCGAACGCCTTCCCGTACGGGTCGAGCAGCAGCTTGCTCGGGTCACAGCGGTGCCCGGCCGCGGGGTCGAATGGCCCGTAGACCCGAAAGCCGTAGCGCTGGCCGGGGCTGATGTTGGGGAGATAGGCGTGCCAGACGTATCCGTCGACCTCCTCGAGAGAGATCCGCGATTCGCTATCGTCGTCGGCGATCAGGCAGAGCTCGACCCGGTCGGCGATTTCGGAAAAGAGCGAAAAGTTGGTGCCGGCGCCGTCATAGGTGGCTCCCAGTGGATACGCGCTGCCCGGCCATACGGTGGGCAGCGGAGGTGGCGTTACGCCAGAGTCCACGGCGTTGTTCGGCGACATCGTATGACCTTATCCGCGTTGGGGGTTGGTCCGCGTATTTCGCGCTGACAAGCCCGGCGCCCTGTCGGGCCGGCGCGGCCGGACAGGCGAGGGCGGATCTCACCACCAGCCGGTGATTGCTGCGATCTGCCGCCCGAGTTCGGGGGCCATGGTGCGGGCATAGGTGGGTGTCATGTGGTGAGCGTCACGGTAGATCAGCACATTTCCCTCGACCGCGCGACAGTAGTCGGGCCGACATATCGCGTCTGACATGTCGATCGGTTTGAGGTTCGGGAACCGGTCTACGAAATCCAACGTGGTGTTGTAGTCCGACAGCAGATCAGAGCGCTTGATTCCGCAGGACTGCGCATCGCCCCCCTTGGCCAGGCAGTCCGCCGGTTTGAACGGCTGGCCGTCCTTGACCATCCAGGGAGTGTCCCGAACCGCGAGGACAGGAATGTTGTTGTCGGCAAATGTTTGCCAGATACCGATGTAGGTGGCCGGCATGACGTCGCCCGGCTTGATGTTCCACGGCCGTGTCGACGTGGTGAACACATAGTCGGGACGGTCGGTGACCAGTTTCTCCATCGTCTTCTGCACCCACTCGCGGCACTGCGGGTACGGGGCGTTGTTGCCCATGATCAGCGGGACTTCTTCGGTTGACAGCGGGCAGCCCATCTTGAGGTACGTCACCACCTTGAAGTGATGCAGACGCCCGAGCAGATCCAGTGCCGGAAGCCAATGTTCGGCGTGCGAACCTCCGGCGAGCGCGACGGTCCGGGAAGCGTCCACATCGCCGTAGGTGCAATTGACCAGCGCCGGATTGACGAAGTCACTGATGCAGCCGTCTCGAGTGGAAGCGGGAAAGTCGCCTTTGGCTTCGAACACGTTGGGGCGCATCCGCAGTTTGGGCACCCGGACATGGTCGGTCAGGGCACGTGCTCCGGGATAGTCGTTGGCGCTGAGTCCCCGGAGCTCTTTGCCGGAGGCGCGTTCGACGATCACGTGCTCTCGCCAGGTGAACGACGTAGCGGTCAGGGTGACGCCCAGCAACACCACGACCGACCCCATCGCGATGGTCGGCCGGCGCAACCGGAGCTGCCAGGGAATCGCTTGCGTCTTGACTGCGGCGGCGGTGCCCGACGGCGCGCGATACCGCAATGGGTCTTCGACGTGGCGAGTGGTCAGAAATGCCAGTACTCCTGATACCAGCAGTATCGCTGCACCCTCGATGAAGTTTGCGTGCCGGTGGCCGGTGTAGGAGAGCCAGAAGATCAGCAGCGGCCAGTGCCATAGGTACAGCGAGTAGGCCATCGCGCCGAGCGTCACCAGTGGCCCGGCGGCCAGCAGTCGATTGGGTAGCGGAAGACGGTCGCGGGTGCTCGGATGGGCCTGCCGGTTGGCCCCAGCCATGATCATCAGCATCGCCGCGCCGACTGGTACCAACGCCCATGGGCCAGGAAATTCTTGGACGCCGTTGATCAGGGCGCCGCACGACAGGACTATCGCCAACCCCACGGTGGCCGCGATGGTGCGCAGCCACATCGGCCAGCGAATGTAGGGCACCAGCGCACCCACCAGCGCCCCCAGGAGCAGCTCCCAGGCCCGCGCAAAGCTGTTGTAGTACGCGGTCGGCTGGTAGGCCTGGTGGGCGATGATCGCATAAACAAAGGACGCGATCGTGAGCGCGCTGAGCAGCACCACAAACATGGTCCGCAGATGGGTGCCCAGCAGACGCCGGAACAAAAAGATGCACCCGGCGATCAAAAGCAGGAAGGCCAGATAGAACTGGCCCTGCACCGACATCGACCAGATGTGCTGTAGCGGGCTGACCGCTTCGCCGGCGCGCAGGTAGTCCGCGGCAGAGTTGGCCAGTTCCCAGTTCTGGTAGTAGCCCAGACTGGCCAGGCTCTGGTCGGCGAACGCTTCCCATCGGGTCTGCGGTTGAACCAGGATTGTGAGCAACGCACAGGCGGCTAGGACCACGACCATGGCCGGCAGCAGCCGGCGGATCAGCCGGATCAGCTCAGTTATCGGTGAGAGCTTCAGACTCGGATTCAGGGCGGTGCGCAGAATCTTGCCGCCGAAAAAGAACCCCGATAGCGCCAAGAAGACGTCCACTCCGCCGGAAACCCGGCCGAACCAAACGTGGAATATGGCTACGAGGGCGATCGCGATACCGCGCAAACCGTCCAGATCATGGCGGTAAAAGCCGGTTTTTCGGGTCCCCATAGCGACCGGCGCCGCGGCGGCGGTCGGTGATGTGGGCGGTGTCAGCGTCTGCATGGTCGACTGACAATTTACCGAAAAGCCACCTGCTTCCCTCGCTGAGCAGCGATGTCAGCGAGAGATGCAGGTGGCGTGGGTTGGGAACTACCCAGGTTGACGGTCGGTTACCGCGCGGTGGTGGCCGGAGCCGGCTGCAGCGGCACCAACTGTGTCGGTGCCTGCTGAACTGGGGATTGCTGGGTCGGCAGCTGTTGTAGGGGGACTTGTTGGGTCGGCGCCTGGCGGGTCGGTGCCTGCTGAGTCGGCAACTGTTGGGCGGGTGCCTGTTGCAGCGGTGCCTGCTGAGTCGGCACCTGCTGAGTCGGCACCTGCTGCAGCGGTGCCTGTCGAAGCGGGGTCTGCGGCAGCGGTGTCTGCTGCAACGGCGCTTGCGAAGCGCCGAGGATCCGGACCAGGTAAGGCATCATGTCGGTGGTGCGTACCGGCGAGACCTGCACGACGTCGCCCACCTCCAACATCTGCCCGTTTCCGAGGTACATCGCCACGCTCTGGGTGCCCTCGGGGCCGTAGAAGAGCAGGTCGGCCTTGCGGGCCTGCTGCGGCAGGACCTTCTGGCCGACTTTGTACATCTCACCGGAGGAGCGCGGCAGCTTGATCCCAGCGCCGGCGTAGGCGTATTGGATCAACCCCGACGCGTCGAATCCGACGGTGTAGATGCCCGTCCCCTTGCCGCGGGACGGACCCGTGATACCGCCGCCGGCCCAGGAGAACGGCACGCCGCGCTGCGAAAGTCCGCGCGCGACCACGACCTCGGTTGCCTGCTGGTAGTCCACCGGCCGGACACTGGGGTCGGCGGCCGCGATGCCCGCGGCGGCCGCCATCGGGGCCGCCATCATCACCAAACCGATCGCGAAGGCGTAGATGCGTTTCATCGGGATTCCAATCTCCTAGGCTCTCCCAGGCCCTCTGGTGGGCCTCCTGTGCCTCAGCGCGGTGACTTCGCGCGTCCGCCGCTGTTCCATGACTCGCGCGATGGCCGCTACGTCGAGACCTAACGCCGTTGCATGACAGTTGGAAACGTGAACCAGTCGGTTAGGTCGCTGTATTCACATCAGTCACTACAGCCACTTTGACAACGGATGTGTTCGCTCGCCAGGTCCCCAGGTCATTTTTTGTCTTAACGTGACCGGACAGTGACTGTGCTGGTCAGTGGCCTATCGGCGGTTGTGATTTCGGTCTCAGCAGCCTTGCTGGCCGCGCTCGGGGAGCCGTGTCGATCAGTGCCAGTAGGTTTCGCTGAAGCCGGTCAGTGCGTACCCGATCACCGAAGTGACCGTGATGACGGCGATGGCGATGATCGGCCAGAAGGACATGTACCAGCCCTTCACCATGGAAACCAGCGGGCCGATCACGGCTGCGGCCACGGCCGCGCCGATGCCGCCCCACATGACCGGATAGATATAGTAGTTGACGGCGAATGGCACAGGGGGGCAGTCCTCGGAAATGCACACGTTCTGGGAGAAGGCGAATAGCTGCGAAGGCCAACTGGTCGTGGTCACCACAACCAGTAGCGCGCCCAAGAACGCGACCGTGAGGATCACATCCAGTGGAGCAATGCGCAGCGTGAGGATCTGCGGTGGCCGATCCTCGGTGTGGTCGGGGATCGGCGTTGCGTCGGCGTCTGAACCGGTCGTGTGGTCGTGCTGGTTCGGCAAAGCCATGTCATGCATGCTTCCCCATGTCCGGGCTTTGTGCGACCCGCAGCCGCGCGGGCCCAGGTACGGCCGCGTTCGGCTCGGTTACCCTCGGATTCCATGTCTGCCGCCGACACATCGAGGGGCGGTTTGACGCCCGAGCAAATCGGTGCGATAGATGCCGCCCACGTGTGGCACCCCTACAGCACCATTGGCACCACGGCCGCACCCAACCTGGTAGTGGTCTCGGCTCGCGGCGCCTGGCTGACCTTGATCCACGATGGCCAGCCGATCGAGGTGCTCGACGCGATGAGCTCCTGGTGGACCTCGGTCCACGGGCATGGGCACCCAGTGCTGGACGCGGCCGTGAGCGCCCAGGTGGGCACGATGAGCCACGTCATGTTCGGTGGGTTGACCCACGAACCGGCGGCCAGGCTGGCCAAACTGCTCGTCGATATCACCCCGGCCGGTTTGGAAACGGTCTTTTTCAGCGACTCCGGATCGGTGTCGGTGGAAGTCGCGGTGAAGATGGCGCTGCAGTACTGGCGCAGTCGTGGCCGGCCGGGAAAGCACCGCCTGATGACCTGGCGTGGCGGCTACCACGGCGACACTTTCACGCCGATGAGCGTCTGCGACCCCGAGGGCGGGATGCACTCGCTATGGACCGACATCCTGGCCCGGCAAGTGTTCGCGCCGCACGTCCCACACGATTACGACCCCGCCTACAGCGCGGCGTTCGAAGCGCAACTGGCACAGCATGCCGCCGAATTGGCGGCCGTCGTCGTCGAACCGGTGGTGCAAGGAGCGGGCGGGATGCGCTTCCACGACCCGCGCTATCTGGCTGACCTGCGAGATTTCTGTCGGCGCCATGAGGTGCTCTTGATCTTCGACGAGATCGCCACCGGCTTCGGTCGCACCGGCGAACTCTTCGCTGCCGACCATGCCGGGGTGAGCCCGGACATCATGTGCGTCGGCAAGGCGCTCACCGGTGGTTATCTCAGTCTGGCCGCCACGTTGTGCACGACGGACATCGCGCACACCATCAGCGCCGGTGCGGCCGGCGCGCTGATGCACGGACCGACCTTCATGGCGAATCCGCTGGCCTGCGCGGTGTCGGTGGCCAGCGTCGAGCTGCTGCTCGAACAGGACTGGCGAGGCACGGTCGCCGGGATCGCTTCCGGTTTGACCACCGGACTCGAACCCGCTCGGGCATTGCCAGGGGTGACCGACGTGCGGGTACGCGGCGCGATCGGCGTGATCGAATGCGACCGACCGGTCAATTTGTCTGTCGCCACCCCAGTTGCCCTAGAGCACGGTGTCTGGCTGCGTCCGTTTCGCAACCTGGTCTACGCGATGCCGCCATACATCTGCGCCCCGGATGAGATCGCGCAGATCAGCTCCGCGATGGTCGAGGTCGCGCGTCTCGTAGGCTGAAGGCTCATGGGCGCCCCCACACAGATTCCGATTGAGACGTCGCCGCTGGCCTGGCTGGACGCTGTCGAACGGCAGCGCCGCGATGCTGGGCTGCGTCGCTCGCTGCGCCCGCGTCCTCCCGTCGGTACCGAGTTGGACCTTGCGTCCAACGATTACCTGGGGCTGTCCCAGCACCCCGACGTGATTGAAGGCGGTGTCCAGGCACTGCGCATCTGGGGCGCAGGCGCCACCGGTTCGCGCCTGGTCACCGGCGACACCGAGCTGCACCAGCAGTTGGAAGCCGAACTCGCCGAATACGTCGGCGCTGCCGCGGGCCTGTTGTTTTCGTCGGGTTACACGGCGAACTTGGGAGCCGTCGTCGGCCTGTCCGGGCCGGGTTCGCTCTTGGTCTCCGATGCGTACTCGCACGCGTCCCTGGTGGACGCCTGCCGCCTTTCGCGCGCTCGGGTGGTCGTGACGCCGCACCGCGACGTTGCTGCGGTGGACGCGGCGCTGGCCTCGCGCGACGAGCAACGGGCCATGGTCATCACCGACTCGGTGTTCAGCGCCGACGGCACCTTGGCCCCGCTTCGTGAGTTGCTCGCCGCCTGCCGCCGGCACCGGGCCCTGCTCGTCATCGACGAGGCGCACGGACTGGGCGTTCGCGGTGGCGGGCGCGGGCTGTTGCACGAGCTGGGGCTGGCGGGTGCGCCCGATGTGGTGCTGACCACGACGCTGTCGAAAGCTCTCGGCAGCCAGGGCGGTGCCGTTCTGGGGCCGGCCGCGGTGCGTGCGCACCTCATCGATGCGGCCCGGCCGTTCATCTTCGACACCGGTTTGGCGCCGGCCGCAGCGGGCGCGGCGCGGGCCGCGCTGGGTGTGCTCAAGGCCGAACAGTGGCGGCCCGACGCGGTGTTGCAGAACGCCCGTGAACTCGCCGACATCTGCGACGTGCCCGAGACGCCGCAGTCCGCGGTGGTGTCCGTGCTGCTGGGCGGCCCGGAGGTGGCGCTGGCCGCCGCGACGGCCTGTCTGGACGCCGGTGTCAAAGTGGGGTGCTTCCGGCCCCCGACGGTGCCCGCCGGGACATCACGGCTGAGACTGACGGCGCGCGCGTCGTTGAGTCCTGACGAGATGGAGCTGGCCCGGCGGGTGCTGACCGACGTTCTTCTCGGCCCTGCCGCGGCACGCCGTTGACCGTCCTGTGCGTCACCGGCACCTTCACCGGGGTCGGCAAGACGGTCGTCACCGCGGCGCTGGCGTCCCAGGCGAACCAAGCGGGTATCGACGTGGTTGTGTGCAAACCCGTTCAGACTGGCACCGGCAACGGCGACGACGATCTGTCCGAGATAGGTCGGCTATCCGGGGTAACCGAGCTGGTCGGCTTGGCGCGTTACCCGTTGCCGATGGCGCCTGTCGCGGCGGCGGAGCAGGCCGGGCAGCCGCTGCCCAGCCGCGATCAGTTGGTGCAGCACATTCGGGGTCTGGACCGTCCGGGCCGGTTGACGCTCGTCGAAGGTGCAGGCGGATTGCTCGTCGAGCTCGCCGACTCCGGCGGCACGCTGCGGGACCTCGCCGTCGATCTGGGTGCCGCCATGCTGGTGGTGGTCGCCGCGGGACTGGGCACGCTCAATCACACCGCATTGACCCTGGAAGCGCTTGCGGCGCAGAAGGTTTCATGCTCCGGTCTGGTGCTCGGCAGTTGGCCGGCGCATCCCGGATTGGTGGAATCCTCGAATCGGGACGCCCTGGCTCGCTTGGCTCCCATGCGGGCCGTGCTTTCCGCCGGAGCCGCGCAGCTCAGCGTTGCGGACTTCGCGGTCATGAGTGCGGGCGCGTTCGACCGCGAATGGGTAGCCACGTTGGTCGGTTGAGATGGTGCATTCGATCGAGCTGGTCTTTGACCGCGACACCGAGGCCGCGGTCCGCCGCATCTGGGAGGAGCTGGCCGGTGCCGGGATCCCCAGCCAGGCGCCGGCGAGCCGTCCGCACGTGACAATAGCCGTCGCCGATCGGATCAGCTCCGAGGTGGACGAGCTGCTGAGCCCGGTTGCCGCAACACTTCGCCTGAGTTGTGCGATCGGTGCGCCGGTCTTGTTCGGCCGGGCAAGCGTGGTCTTCGCACGCCTGGTGGTGCCAACAGCCGAGCTGTTGGCACTGCACTCCGAGGTACACCGGTTGTGTGCTCCCTATCTGGACCCGGCGCCGATGCCGAATAGCCTGCCCGGGCATTGGACCGGCCATGTCACCCTGGCCCGGCGGGTCGGTGGGGCCCAGCTGGGGCGGGCACTGCGGATTGCCGGCCGCCCCGCACAAATCAATGGCAGTTTCGCCGGCCTGCGCCGCTGGGAAGGGAACAAACGCGCTGAGCAACCGATCACATGACGGTGCTCAGCAAGGTGAAATCACAGCACAGCGCGCGGTGGGCTACCGCGTCAGGTTTGTGCAGCCGTGCACGGCTACCCTAAGTTGGCAGTTCTGTGCTCGACAGGCTCGGGCCAGACCACAGATTTTGACGAAGACCAGGGGAGTACTTGGTGACTCAGGCGGCTACTCGACCCAGCAATGACGCCGGCCAGGATGGCGTGACCGAACCAGACATTCTGGCCGTGGCGCGGCAGCAGGTGCTGGAGCGTGGGGAGGGCTTGAATCAGGAGCAGGTCCTGCAGGTCCTGCAGCTATCGGAGGACCGCCTGGAAGAACTGCTGGCGCTGGCCCATGACGTCCGGATGCGCTGGTGCGGCCCCGAGGTCGAGGTCGAGGGCATCATCAGCCTAAAGACCGGTGGCTGCCCGGAGGATTGCCACTTCTGCTCGCAATCGGGCCTGTTCAGCTCGCCGGTACGCAGCGCCTGGTTGGACATCCCCAGCCTGGTCGAGGCGGCCAAGCAGACGGCCAAGTCCGGCGCTACCGAATTTTGCATCGTGGCGGCGGTCCGCGGTCCCGATGCCAGGCTGCTGTCCCAGGTCGCCGCGGGCATCGAGGCGATTCGAAACGAAGTCGAAATCAACGTCGCCTGCTCGCTGGGCATGCTGACCGCCGAGCAGGTGGAACAGCTCGCGGCGATGGGTGTGCATCGCTACAACCACAACCTGGAGACCGCTCGCTCGTACTTCACCAACGTCGTTACGACGCACACGTGGGAGGAGCGCTGGCAGACGCTCACGATGGTGCGCGACGCCGGCATGGAGGTGTGTTGCGGCGGCATCCTCGGTATGGGGGAGACGCTGGAGCAGCGCGCCGAATTCGCCGCCAACCTGGCCGAGCTGGACCCCGACGAGGTCCCGTTGAACTTCCTCAACCCCCGCCCCGGCACCCCCTTCTGTGACCTCGAGGTGCTGCCGGCCGGCGAAGCGCTCAAGGCGGTTGGTGCGTTCCGATTGGCGCTACCGCGCACGATGCTGCGCTTTGCCGGTGGCCGCGAGATCACCCTCGGCGACCTGGGCGCCAAGCGTGGGATTCTGGGCGGCATCAACGCGGTGATCGTCGGAAACTACCTGACCACGCTCGGCCGTCCGGCCGAAGCTGACCTGGAACTGTTGGAAGACCTACAGATGCCGTTGAAGGCGCTCAACGCAAGTTTGTAGGAAATCAAGGACATTGTGTTGGGAAGTCTCGGTGTTCCGGTCACTGCCGGCGTCTACAACGTCTACACCGGCGAACTGGCGGGTACGACCACGCCCACAGCGGCCCAGTTAGGTCTGGAGCCGCCGCGGTTCTGTGCCGAATGCGGACGGCGGATGATCGTGCAGATTCGTCCCGATGGTTGGTGGGCGCGATGCTCGCGGCACGGGCAGGTGGACTCTTCGGAGTTGGAGACGCGTCGGTGACCGAGGAATCGGTGCCTGCTGTTCCCACCACGTCCCACGAGGCGCAGCCGCCCGTCGACGCGGTGGGGCTGCCGGATTCCGGTGGCCCTCGAACGTCGCGAACCCGCGCAATCACCACCGTGATGCTCGGTCTTACCGCGGTTGGCCTGTTGGTTGGCGGACTTTGGGCCTGGGTGGCTCCGGCCGTTCATGCCGTGGTCGCCGTCACCCGGACGGGCGAGCGTGTGCGCGATTACTTGGGTAGCGAGTCAGAGAATTTCTTTGTCGCACCGTTCTTGATGCTCGGGCTGTTGGGTGTGGTGGCCGTGGTGGCGGCGGTGCTGATCTGGCAGTGGCGTGAACACAGAGGGCCCGCGATGGTGGCCGCCTTTGCGGCCGGGCTGGTGGGCGCCGCGGCGGCGGCAACCGCCGTCGGTGCGTTGCTGGTGTACTGGCGCTATGGCGCGTTGGATTTCGACACGGTGCCGCTGGCCAGCGGCGATCACTCGTTGACATACGTGATTGAGGCGCCGCCGGTGTTTTTCGCCCGCCACGCGTCTTTGATAGCGGCCACCCTGTTGTTGCCCGCGGCCGTCGGGTCACTGGTGTACGCACTGATGGCGGCCGGAACCGTGCGTGATGATCTGGGCGGCTACCCGCCGGTCGAGCCCCGGCCGGCCGCACCCGCAAAAGCCCCCGAAGCGCCGGTGCCGTAACGGATTTCGGTGCGGCTCAAAGTGGACAATCCACGGTGGGCGGCCTTACAGCGGGCGGCGATGAATCTTGCGTCCGGTGATCATCTTGGCGGCGATGACGGCCAATCGTGCCACGCCCGCATAAGTCATCGGGTTGAACATCGTCGGCCACGTGGTTCGAATGACGTGTTTGGTCAGCGGCAGGCCTGCGAATCGGTCGGTGAGCCAGCGCAGCGTCATCGGGGCGGACAGCGGGTGCAACATCATGTGCTCGTTGAAGGCATCCCGGTGGTAGGTAACCCTGGCACCACCCGTCGAATAGGACTCGGCCAGCGTGTCGATGTCATCGACGGAGATGAGATAGTCGTGGACGGCCTGCACGATCAACACCGGGGGTGCCGGCACGGCGGCGCCCAGTTTGATGTCGTCGAAGACGTGCACAACTTCTGGTGTGGACAGAACATCGTCGAGCGGCTCGTCCAGGTAGTGGCCCAAGTCGTTGTTGGCCATCCGGATGACCGCTTCGGCGGTGGTCATCTGCTCAAGCCGCTCGAGCAACTCGATCCCATCTTCGTTGGCATGTTGTTTGATCACCCGGTCCAGCCCCGGGTAGGCGTGTCCGAGGGCGGCCACCACCATTGCGGGCAGGCCCGCAAGCAGGGTTCCGTTGAGCCGACGGAAGGTATTACCCAGGTCGCCGACCGGCGAACCCAGCACGGCTCCGACGATGTTGAGCTCAGGCGCGTACTCGCCGCACATTTCGGCAGCCCATGCGCTGGCCAGGCCCCCGCCCGAGTAGCCCCACAATCCGATCGGCGCCGATTGCGGCAGCGCCAGACGTTCGGCGCTCAGGGCCGCCCGGATACCGTCCAGGACCCGGTAGCCCGGCTCGTAGGGCGTTCCCCAAAGCCCCCGGACACCTTCGTGGTCAGGTACTGAGACCGCCCACCCCTCGGCAACGGCGGCGGTGATCAGCAGCAGCTCCAACTGGGTCAATGAGCCGATCGCTTTGGCTCCGCGGCGCAGCGCGTAGGAGGGAAAGCAGCGCGAGGACATGGCGTCGATCGCGCCCTGGTAGGAGAGCAGCGGGTAGGTCTGTCCGGGCGCAACTTCGGCGGGAAGAATCACCGTGGTCACGGTGGCCTCGGGATTGCCGTACATGTCCGTGGTCCGGTACAGCAGTTGAGTGCCGGTGATGGACTGCGGGATCAAGCCCAGAAACGCCAGCTCGACCTCGCGCGAGCGCAACACCTTACCCGGTTCGGCATGGTGGTAGCCGGCGGGCGGGTCATAAAACGGATCGTCACTCGGCAGCAGGGGACGTACCTTGCGCTGCAGTTCCTCATGCGGCGGCCGGCCGATCCATTCGGCGGCGCGCGCGTCTGCCAGACTGCCGAGCTTCACCATTAAGGCTCCCTTCATGACCTTCGGCATTCTCGCGCACGATCCATCCCGAACCAGATGGGATGGCAGCGCAGTAAGCCAGTTACGGTTCTGTGCCGCCAGCCGAACGGCGCCAGCATCTCTTAACGATCTCTTAGTATTGTCATACAAGCTACAGGATTCAACCGCGAAATTGACATTGACATGGCGTGGTCCCGGTCACAATTTGCACCGGGCTTGGATCGGCAATGTCGATTGTTTCGCAACGGCACCCTAGGGCCCGCCAAAATGCCACTACAGGCTGGGTATTCGGAATCGAGCTCGGGTATTTGGCGGTGACGAAAAAATGGTGGTTGATCGCTATCTGAACCCGGCCGGCCTCAGCCTGGAGGGCGCAGCGCCGCGAACTCGTCGGTGACTCTGAGCTGGGAATCGGTAAACCTGTACATCGCGGCGGGGCGGCCGCCGCTGCGGCCGGACTGCGCGAAGGTGCCGGTTTGGGTGATCACCTTTCGGCGGCCCAGGACCCGTTGCAGATTCGTCGTATCGACCTGATAGCCCAGTGTCGCCCCGTAGATGTTACGCAACGTGGAGAGTGCGAATTCTTTAGGTGTCAAGGCAAATCCGATATTGGTATACGACATTTTCGCCGCCAGTCGAGCGTGGGCGTGGGTCACCATCGGGCCGTGATCGAATGCCATCGGGGGCAGTGCATTCACTGGATGCCAGCGCGTGTCGGCCGGCAGCTCGGGAGTGGCCGGGGAGGGGACCAGGCCGAGGAATGTCGACGCGATGACGCGGGTGTCGCCCGGCACCCGGTGCGGATCCGAGAACACCGCGAGTTGCGCTAGGTGGGACAACTCGCGCAGATCAACCTTCTCCGCGAGCTGGCGACGCACCGAGGTGGTCAAGTCCTCGTCGCTGCGCAGCCGCCCGCCCGGTAGTGACCAGGCGCCTTTCTGTGGATCTTGCGCACGTTGCCATAGCAGCACGTTAAGCTGCGGTTTCCCCCCTCGAGATGCCGCTGTGATCTGGGGAACCTGAAAGACCGCAGCCAGAACTTCATGAGCGGTGTTACTATTGGGCATGTTTTCGATTGTAAGTCGAAAACCACCTGGGCGTGAAAGGAGCCGCCGTGACGGTCTTGAATAGCATGGACACGCTCGCTTGTGACGTGAGTGGTATGACCGACCGCATCAGCGATTCGCCGCTGGGCTACGTCGGGGTCGACGGTGACCAACAGTGGGTCGCGGAAGTTCGCCGGTTGGCGCAGTTACGAGGAGCTACGCTGCTGGCGCACAACTACCAGCTGCCGGCCATCCAAGACGTAGCCGACCATGTGGGGGACTCGCTGGCGCTGTCGCGCATCGCTGCCGAGGCGCCCGAAGGTACCATCGTGTTCTGCGGGGTGCACTTCATGGCCGAGACCGCGAAAATCCTGAGCCCGAACAAGACGGTATTGATTCCCGATAAACGAGCCGGCTGTTCATTGGCCGACTCCATTAGTCCCGACGAATTGCGGGCCTGGAAAGCCGAGCACCCGGGCGCTGTCGTTGTCTCTTACGTCAATACCACCGCGGAAGTGAAAGCGCTCACCGACATTTGCTGCACCTCGTCGAACGCCGTCGACGTGGTCGCGTCTATCGATCCGGACCGCGAGGTGCTGTTCTGCCCCGACCAGTTCCTGGGCGCCCACGTGCGGCGCGAGACCGGCCGCGGAAACCTGCACGTCTGGGCCGGTGAATGTCATGTACACGCCGGGATCAACGGCGATGAACTGAGTGAGCAAGCTCGCGCCAACCCCGATGCTGAACTGTTTGTGCACCCCGAGTGTGGGTGCGCCACCTCTGCGCTCTACCTGGCCGGAGAAGGTGCCGTCCCCGCGGAGCGGGTAAAGATCCTGTCCACCGGTGGGATGCTCGACGCGGCGCACGAGACCCGCGCGCGCAAGGTGCTGGTGGCCACCGAGGTCGGGATGCTCCATCAACTGCGCCGGGCCGCACCGCAGGTCGACTTCCAAGCGGTTAACGACCGGGCGTCGTGCAAGTACATGAAGATGTTCACTCCCGCGGCCTTGCTGCGTTGCCTGGTCGAAGGGGCCGACGAAGTTCATGTCGATCCCGACGTGGCGGCGGCGGGCCGGCTCAGTGTCCAGCGGATGATCGAAATCGGCCAGCCCGGTGGTGGCGAATGAGGACGAGTCCCACTTGGCGGGATGCGGCCGAGGTCGTCGTAATCGGCACCGGTGTGGCCGGTCTGGCCGCCGCACTGTCCGCTCATCGCGCTGGCCGCAGCGTCGTCCTGCTCAACAAGGCCGCCGACACCGTTGGAGCCACCGCAACCCACTACGCGCAGGGCGGTATAGCGGTGGTACTGCCGGGCGGCGACGATTCGGTCGATGCGCACGTGGCCGACACCGTGACCGCGGGTGCCGGGCTGTGCGATCTCGAAGCCGTGTACTCGATCGTCGCTGACGGGTTCCGCGCGGTGACCGACCTGGTCGGCGATGGCGCGAAGTTCGACGAAACATCAACCGGTCGTTGGGCTCTCACGCGTGAAGGTGGGCACTCGCGGCGGCGCATCGTGCATGCCGGAGGCGACGCGACCGGTGCCGAAGTCCAGCGCGCACTCGATCAAGCCGCTGGTCTGCTGGACATCCGCGCCAGCCACGTGGCGCTGCGAATACTGCACGACGACACCGTGGTAACGGGAGTGTTGGTGCTCAACCCGAACGGTGTGGGCATCATCAGCGCGCCGTCGGTGATCTTGGCCACCGGTGGGCTGGGGCAGTTGTACAGCGCGACCACCAACCCCGATGGCGCCACCGGTGACGGAATCGCGCTGGCGCTATGGGCCGGCGTCGCGGTCAGCGATCTCGAATTCATCCAAATCCACCCGACCATGCTGTTCGACGGGAGCAGTGGTGGCCGTCGTCCGCTGATCACCGAGGCAATTCGCGGAGAAGGCGCGAGATTGCTTGACCGGCAGGGCCGGTCGATTACCGCCGGTGTTCACCCGCTGGGAGACTTGGCGCCTCGTGATGTGGTGGCGGCGGCCATTGACGCGCGGATGAAGGCCAACGGAGATCCATGCGCCTACCTGGACGCGCGTAGTATCAAGGGTTTCGAGTCGCGGTTCCCGACCGTCACCGCCTCGTGTCGGGCGGCTGGCATCGATCCCGTTCTGCAGCCGATACCGGTGGTCCCGGGAGCCCATTACAGTTGCGGCGGCGTCATTACCGATGTGTACGGAAACACCGAGCTGCCAGGCTTGTTCGCGGCAGGCGAGGTGGCCCGCACCGGCATGCACGGTGCCAACCGGCTGGCGTCCAACAGCTTGCTCGAAGGACTGGTGGTCGGTGGCCGGGCCGGCAAGGGCGCGGCCGCGCATGCGGCGGCCGCCGGGCTTGCGCATGCGACGATGCCCGAGCCGATTGCGCATACCGCGCCCCGCCGTGATGACCTGCAGCGGGCGATGAGTCGCGACGCGTCGGTGGTTCGCGATGCCGCCGGGTTGCACCGGCTGGCCGAGATGCTGGACGGGCCGACTCGTGGCATTGCCGACCGCAATGACTTCGAAGATGTGGCCCTGGCGCTCGCCGCCCGCGTCGTGGGTGCTGGTGCCCTGGCGCGCAACGAAAGTCGCGGTTGCCACCACCGCGCCGAGTACCCGGACGTGGTGCCTGAGCAGGGACGCGGCATCGTGGTCCGATTGGCTGGCGACCAGGACTCGGTTTGTGTGGAGGCGTTGGCGGTGGTGGGCTGATGACGCTTACCGATCAAGAACGCGACGCGGTCCGCGAGACCATTCGGCGCGGCCTCGACGAGGATCTCTGCTACGGGCCCGATGTCACCACGATCGCGACGGTGCCGGCTGATGCGACCGCGACAGCGTCAATGGTTCCCCGGGAGGCCGGAGTGATCGCCGGTGTGGACGTCGCGCTGATGGTGCTCGATGAGGTCATCGGTAAAGACGGCTATCAGGTGCTCGGCCGTGTCGACGATGGCGCCCGGTTGCAGACCGGCGAGCCGGTGCTGACGATCCGGGCGCAAACGCGAGGTCTGCTGACCGCCGAACGCACCATGTTGAACCTGGTCTGCCACTTGTCGGGGATCGCGACGGCAACGGCAGCCTGGGTAGAGGCGGTGCACGGAACGAAGGCCAGGATTCGCGACACCCGCAAAACCCTGCCCGGCCTGCGGGCCTTGCAGAAGTACGCGGTTCGCGTTGGCGGCGGAGTCAACCATCGGCTCGGTCTCGGTGATGCCGCGCTGATCAAAGACAATCATGTCGCCGCCGCCGGATCGGTGCTTGAAGCATTGCGGGCCGTGCGGGCTGCGGCGCCCGATCTGCCCTGTGAAGTCGAGGTTGACTCCCTCGAACAGCTTGACGAGGTACTGCCCGAGAATCCCGAACTGATCCTGCTGGACAATTTCCCGGTTTGGCAGACTCAGACGGCGGTGCAGCGGCGGGATTCGCGGGCGCCCACCGTCTTGCTCGAGTCCTCGGGCGGCCTCAGCCTTGACACCGCGGCGACCTATGCGGCGACAGGTGTGGACTACCTCGCAGTCGGTGCGCTGACCCATTCGGTGCGGGTGCTCGACATCGGTTTGGACATGTGAGCCCTGGCTGACGGGATTATCCGCGTGCCGGCGCTGCCGTTGCTGTGGCAGCGTGCGGGCCTCAGGCGATATCCTCGAAGAATACTCCGATGCGGCGCAATTGCACACGCGCCATCATCGGCAGCTCATCGCTTTGGGAGCCGGCCGGCAGAATTCGCGGATTCACGATGTGCACCTGACGGCGGGTAAAGAAAATATCGGCTTCGCCCGCGGCCAGAACGTTTTTCACCCAGTCGGTTTTTCCGTGACCCAGCGCAATGGCCAACACATTGCCCTTGCGGTACACCGTCACGATTGTCTTGTAGGGTTTGCCGGATTTGCGGCCCTGGTGCGTGATGGTGGCCGTACCCGGAAGGTAGCGCGCAATGGGTTTGAGTGCGCGATTGATGTATTTGATCTGGAAAAGCTCGAACCAGGGCGGGAACACCATCGGCACGCCGGGAGCGTTGTTCGGGTGGTCTTTTGCCGACATGTTGGCTCCCTTTCGCAAGTGCGTACCTGGGCGGCTCTACCGGCACTGTACCGGTCGGAATTCGACTTGAGTTGCTCTGGGACAATGGTTGGCGTGAGTACACCGCGTTCACTGTTGGCCCGTGTTGACCTACGGGGAGCAGAGTTGACTGCCGCCGGGTTGCGGGCCGCTCTACCGCGTGGCGGAGCCGACGTGGAGGCGGTCTTGCCGAAGGTCCGGCCGATTGTGGCGGCGGTGGCCGAACGCGGGGCGCAGGCCGCGCTGGAATTCTGTGAGTCGTTCGACGGGGTGCGGCCCGCGGCCGTCCGGGTGCCCCAGGCCGCGCTGGCAGCGGCGCTGGACGAGCTCAGCCCAGACGTTCGCGACGCGCTGCAGGTGATGATCGAGCGGACCCGGGCGGTGCACGCCGATCAGCGCCGAACCGATGTCGTCACGACGCTCGGCCCGGGAGCTACCGTGACCGAGCGTTGGATCCCCGTCGAGCGAGTCGGTTTGTACGTGCCGGGGGGCAACGCGGTCTACCCGTCCAGTGTGGTGATGAACGTGGTGCCCGCGCAGGCGGCGGGGGTGGATTCGCTCGTGGTCGCCAGCCCGCCCCAGGCCAGCCATGGCGGGCTGCCGCATCCGACCATTCTGGCCGCGGCCCGCCTGTTGGGAGTCGACGAGGTATGGGTGGTCGGAGGGGCACAGGCGGTTGCCTTGCTGGCCTATGGCGGCACCGACGTCGACGGTCACGAGTTGGCGCCGGTCGACATGATCACCGGGCCGGGCAACATCTACGTCACGGCCGCAAAGCGGCTGTGCCGTTCGCAGGTAGGCATTGACGCCGAAGCGGGGCCGACCGAAATCGCGATCCTGGCCGACCACACAGCCGACCCCGCACACGTTGCCGCGGATCTGATCAGTCAGGCCGAGCACGATGAGATGGCTGCCAGTGTGCTGGTTACCCCGAGTGAGCACCTCGCCGACGCCACCGATGCCGAACTGGCTGCTCAGTTGGCGACGACGGTGCATCACGAGCGAGTGACAACCGCGTTGGGGGGTCGCCAGTCGGCGATCATCTTGGTCGACGATCTCGATGCCGGCGTCAAGGTGGTGAATGCCTATGCGGCTGAGCACCTCGAGATCCAGACCGCAGACGCGCCACAAGTCGCCAGCAGGATACGTTCGGCTGGCGCCATCTTCGTTGGGCCGTGGGCGCCGGTGAGCCTCGGTGACTACTGCGCGGGGTCCAACCATGTGTTGCCGACCGCGGGATTTGCGCGGCATTCCAGCGGCCTGTCGGTGCAGACCTTCCTGCGTGGCATCCACGTTGTCGACTACACCGAGGCGGCTCTCAAAGACGTGTCGGGGCATGTGCTTACCCTCGCCAAGGCCGAAGATCTGCCGGCGCACGGGGAAGCGGTAAGGCGGAGGTTCGAACGATGACCAGCGCGCCCTGGCCACGGCCCACCCTGGACGATCTGCCCTTGCGTGAGGATCTGCGTGGCAAATCGCCTTACGGAGCGCCACAACTGGCGGTTCCGGTACGTCTGAACACCAACGAGAACCCGCACCCGCCCACTCAGGCGCTCGTTGACGATGTGGTGCGTTCGGTGGGTGAGGCGGCGGTCGACTTGCACCGTTATCCCGACCGCGACGCCGTGGCCCTGCGTACCGACCTCGCTAATTACCTGACCGCCCAGACCGGTACCCGCATCGGCTTCGAGAACGTCTGGGCCGCAAACGGTTCCAACGAGATTCTGCAGCAACTTCTGCAGGCATTCGGCGGGCCGGGCCGCACCGCCATCGGTTTCGTCCCCTCGTACTCGATGCACCCGATCATCTCCGACGGCACTCACACGGAATGGGTCGAGACAGCCAGGGCCGATGGCTTTGGCCTTGACATCGACGCTGCCATCGCCGTCGTGTCCGACCGCAGACCGGATGTCGTATTCATTACCAGTCCCAACAACCCCACTGGACAGAGCGTTTCGCTGACGGAACTGCGCAGGCTGCTCGACGTGGTCCCGTGCATTCTGATTGTCGACGAGGCCTACGGCGAGTTTTCCTCGCAGCCCAGCGCGGTGGGATTGATCGAGGAGTACCCGACCCGGCTGGTCGTCTCCCGCACCATGAGCAAGGCGTTCGCGTTCGCCGGCGGGCGGCTCGGCTACCTGGTGGCTACGCCGGCATTGATTGATGCCTTACTGCTGGTGAGGCTGCCTTACCACTTGTCGTCGGTAACTCAGGTGGCAGCGCGAGCCGCGCTACGGCACGCTCAGGACACCCTGGGCAGTGTCGCGACGTTGGTAGCCGAGCGTGAGCGTGTGTCAAAAAAGTTGGCCGGCATGGGCTTTAGGGTGATACCAAGCGATGCCAACTTTGTGCTGTTCGGCGAATTCGCCGATGCCCCGGCCGCCTGGCAGCGATACCTCGACCAGGGTGTCTTGATCCGTGACGTCGGTATACCAGGCTACTTGCGGGCAACTACCGGGCTGGCCGACGAAAACGATGCGTTTCTGCGGGCGAGTGCGCGGATCGCTGCCACCGACCTGGCCCCAGCTGCAGCAAGCCCCGTAGGAGCACCATGACAGCCACCGAAACAGGCACCGCCGTCCGTCGGGCGCGCATCGAGCGGCGCACCCGCGAATCCGACATCGTCATCGACCTGGATCTGGATGGCACCGGACAAGTCGACGTCGACACCGGTGTGCCGTTCTTCGACCACATGCTCACGGCGCTGGGCAGTCACGCCAGCTTCGATCTGACGGTGCGTACCAAGGGTGATGTTGAGATCGAGGCGCATCACACCGTCGAGGACACCGCGATTGCGCTGGGCCAGGCGCTCGGGCAGGCCCTGGGTGACAAGAAAGGCATCCGGCGGTTCGGAGACGCCTTCATTCCGATGGACGAGACACTGGCCCACGCCGCGGTGGACGTGTCCGGGCGCCCATACTGTGTGCACACCGGAGAGCCGGATCACCTGCAGCACAACACTATTGCCGGGAATTCGGTGCCTTACCACACCGTGATCAACCGGCACGTGTTCGAGTCGCTGGCCATGAATGCCCGCATCGCGCTGCACGTTCGGGTGCTCTACGGTCGCGATCCACACCACATCACTGAAGCGCAGTACAAGGCTGTTGCCCGGGCGTTGCGCCAAGCCGTCGAGCCGGATCCTCGGGTATCGGGCGTGCCGTCCACCAAAGGCGTTCTATGAGCGGCACGCCGCGGCCAAAATCGGTGGTCGTGCTCGACTACGGTTCCGGCAATCTGCGGTCGGCGCAGCGCGCCTTGCAGCGGGTTGGTGCCGACACCGTCGTGACCGCCGACGAGAAGGCTGCGATGGCCGCGGACGGACTGGTGGTGCCGGGGGTTGGCGCGTTCGAGGCTTGCATGACCGGTCTGCGCAAGATCGGCGGTGAACGCATCATCGCCGCGCGGGTTGCCGCGGGGCGTCCGGTGCTCGGAGTCTGCGTCGGCATGCAGATTCTGTTCGCCCGCGGGGTGGAGTTCGGGGTGGAAACTCAGGGGTGTGGCCTGTGGCCGGGTGCCGTTACCCGGCTGGACGCCCCGGTGATCCCGCACATGGGCTGGAACGTCGTGACCGCTCCCGCGGACAGTGTGCTGTTCAAAGGCTTGGAGCCCAAGGCCCGGTTTTATTTCGTGCACTCCTACGCCGCGCAGCGCTGGGAAGGGTCGTCCGGAGCCCGATTGACATGGGCCACCCATCAGGTACCTTTCCTGGCCGCGGTCGAGGATGGCCCGCTGGCCGCAACCCAGTTCCACCCGGAGAAGAGCGGGGACGCCGGTGCGGCCGTACTGAGCAACTGGGTAGAAAACTTGTGAAGGAAGAGACTGTGCCATTGATATTGTTGCCCGCTGTCGACGTGGTCGAGGGTCGCGCCGTGCGATTGGTCCAAGGCAAGGCCGGCAGTGAAACGGAATACGGCTCGGCGCTGGATGCCGCGCTGGGTTGGCAGCGCGACGGCGCGGAGTGGATTCACCTGGTCGACCTCGACGCCGCATTCGGCAGAGGGAGCAACCGCGAACTACTCGCGGAGGTGGTGGGCAAACTCGACGTTGCGGTAGAGCTATCCGGGGGTATTCGCGACGACGACTCGCTGGCCGCGGCACTGGCAACCGGTTGCGCCAGGGTGAACCTGGGTACCGCGGCGCTGGAAAACCCACAATGGTGCGCCCGGATGATCGCCGAGCATGGTGAGAAGGTGGCGGTCGGACTCGACGTCCAAATCTTGGACGGCAAGCATCGACTGCGCGGCCGGGGGTGGGAAACCGACGGCGGTGATCTGTGGGAGGTGCTGCAGCGCCTGGATAGCGAAGGATGTTCACGCTACGTCGTCACCGACGTGACCAAAGATGGCACGTTGGCAGGCCCCAATCTCGAACTGCTGGCAGGTGTGGCCGGTCGTACCGAGGCGCCGGTGATCGCATCCGGCGGTGTTTCCAGCCTGGATGACTTACGTGCGATCGCAACCCTGACGGGCCAGGGGGTCGAGGGTGCCATCGTGGGTAAAGCGCTCTACGCCGGAAGGTTCACCTTGCCGCAGGCGCTGACCGCGGTACGGGAGTAGACCGCAATGGATTTGGCTGCACGGTTGGTCACCTTGGTTGAGCAGGCGTCGGCAATTTTGGATGCCGCGGTGCCGAGGTTCCTCGGCGGCCACCGTGCCGATTCGGCAGTTCCCAAGAAGGGCAACGACTTTGCCACAGAGGTGGATCTCGCGATTGAGCGACAAGTCGTTGCGGCGCTGGAAGCTGCTACCGGAATCGGGGTACACGGCGAAGAATTCGGTGGTACCGATGTGGATTCGCCCTGGGTTTGGGTGCTCGACCCGGTCGACGGCACTTTCAACTATGCCGCCGGCTCGCCGATGGCCGCCATATTGCTCGGCCTGCTGCACGAGGGTGAACCGGTGGCCGGCCTGACCTGGTTACCGTTCATCGGCGAGCGCTACACCGCGGTGGCAGGTGGCCCGTTGCTGAGAAATGGCCTCCCGCAGGCATCGCTGGCTCCCGCGAAGTTGTCGGAGAGCCTCATGGGTGTAGGCACATTCAGCGCCGACTCCCGGGGCCGTTTTCCGGGGCGTTATCGGCTTGCGGTGCTGGAGAACCTCAGTCGGGTGTCATCGCGGTTGCGTATCCATGGGTCCACCGGCATCGACCTTGTTTATGTAGCCGACGGGATCCTAGGCGGTGCAATTAGTTTCGGCGGTCAGGTTTGGGATCATGCTGCGGGAGTCGCGCAGGTGCGGGCCGCGGGAGGCACCGTCACGACCTTGACCGGTGATCCGTGGACCCCAACCTCGCGTTCGGTGCTGGCCGCGGCGCCGGGAGTCCACGAAGAGATCCTTGAGATCGTACGTAAGACAGGCGACCCGGAGGACTACTGATATGTACACGGATACCGGCCTTGCGGTGCGCGTCATCCCGTGCCTGGATGTTGACGCCGGACGGGTGGTCAAGGGGGTCAATTTCGAGAATCTGCGGGATGCGGGCGATCCTGTGGAACTTGCGGCCGCATATGACGCCGAGGGAGCCGACGAACTTACCTTTCTCGACGTCACCGCGTCGTCGTCGGGCAGGGCCACCATGTTGGAAGTGGTGCGCCACACCGCGGAGCAAGTGTTCATTCCGCTCACGGTTGGCGGCGGGGTGCGTACCGTGGCTGATGTCGATCTATTGCTACGTGCGGGGGCCGACAAGGTTTCGGTGAACACGGCCGCGATCGCTCGCCCTGACCTGCTGGCCGACATGGCAACGCAATTCGGGTCCCAATGCATCGTGTTGTCCGTGGATGCGCGCAAGGTGCCGGTTGGCTGCGCCCCGACACCTTCGGGCTGGGAGGTCACTACTCACGGCGGCCACCGTGGCACCGGTATCGATGCCGTGGAATGGGCCGCCCGCGGCGCCGACCTTGGAGTAGGGGAGATCTTGTTGAATTCCATGGATGCTGACGGCACCAAGGCGGGATTCGACCTGGCAATGTTGCGCGCGGTTCGCGCGGCGGTCACGGTTCCGGTGATCGCCAGCGGCGGCGCCGGGAACGTGGACCATTTTGCTCCCGCTGTTGCCGCCGGCGCTGACGCGGTATTGGCGGCCAGTGTCTTTCACTTCCGGGAGCTGACGATCGGCCAGGTCAAGGCCGCGATGGCCGCAGAAGGGATCACCGTGCGATGACTCTTGACCCAAACGTCGCCGCCCGCCTGAAGCGCAACGCCGACGGATTATTCACCGCCGTGGTCCAGGAGCGTGGCAGCGGGGACGTGTTGATGGTCGCCTGGATGGATGACGATGCTTTGGATCGAACCTTGAAAACCCGTAAAGCGACCTACTATTCGCGATCTCGCGGCGAACAGTGGGTCAAGGGAGCGACCTCTGGACACACCCAGTATGTGCACTCTGTGCGGTTGGACTGCGACGGTGACACGGTGCTGCTCACCGTCGATCAGGTGGGTGGGGCCTGCCACACGGGTGACCACACCTGCTTCGACGCCACCGTGCTGCTTTGAACGGGGAAGGTGCCGCCGAGCCGAAACAGCACCGGCCAGCCTTCCGGCGAACAGTGAAGTGACGCAAGGGAAGTGAAGGCCCGCCGGATCGGGCTGCCGCGACACATTCCGCGCGACCTGCATCAATCCGAAAGTAAATTGCCCCTTCTGCCCTCCAGCGGAATCTCGCCCGCGATCTTGCCGATCACCCGTCCCGGCCAGGCATAAGGCTGGCTATGGCGAGCAAAGAGCCGCCCGTCGGTCTCGGCCCGCAATTCCGTCTCCTCGCCAAGCGGGTCGATCACCGTGGCGACGAGATCGCCCTTGCGGACCAGATCTCCCAGCCGGCGGCGATAGGCGACGAGCCCCGTGACCGGCGAGCGCAGCTGCGCCATGGCCGTCAACGCCGTGGCGCGGCAGGACAAAGCCGGCTGCCCGCCCGGCCCATCGACAAAGCCGCGTCCGGCCAACATGCGCAGCAGCGCCATGGCTTGATCGGCGGCACGTTCGGGATCGACATCGTCATTGCAGCCCATTTCCAGCGTGGCGGCCAGGCAGGCCGGCGGAATGGGCAGACCGGGATGGTTCGCGGCCAGCGCCCACCACGGACCGGCGCAGGCCTCATCGAAGGGGCGACCGCCCGACACCTCTGCCAGAAGCACCGCTCGCGCATCGATCGCGGCGGCGATGTCCTTGGCCGCCGGCCACAGCGCCGGGCCGACATACATGTGCGGCTCAGCCTCGTTGTCGGCGTGAAGATCGAGCACGAGGTCGGCGTCATGGGCGAGCGTCAGCAATCTGTGGCGCAGCTGCGCCAAGGCTCCATCCGGGGGCATCGCCGCAAGCCGCGCGGACATCGCGGCCCGGATCGTCTCGACGTTCGCCGCCGCGTCCGGTCCCAGTGACAGGCTTGGAAGGTCTGACAGATCGGCATAGTTCCGGTTGAAGTTTTCCCCGGTGCCGCTTTCGAGCCGACCGAACAGGAAGCTGGTTTCGGTCTGTGTCAGGCCGATCGGGTTTGCCTGCGGCACCAGCAGGATTTCACCATGGAGCGCGCCGCGAGCTTCCGCTTCGGCCAGATGCCCGGCCAGAATGCGCAAGACCAGCATGCCGGGCAACTCGTCGGCATGCAGGCCGGCCTGCAAATAGGCTTTCCTGCCCGTACCCGCCGCACCGAAGCTGAGCACAGTCAGTCGATGTGGCGAGCCCGGCAGTTCGTGGGTCTGGCGCAGCACGTTCTCACTCCGTCGGCGGAGCAGCTGGCTCACCGGCCGGAAGCACGAACACCTCTGTCTCGAAATAGGCCGCGCAGGCGGCATTCAGGCGATCGTTCAGCTTGCCTTCCGTCGCCAGCGCCCCTGCGATCAAACGATGACCGGGGGGCATGTCGCGCAGTTCGATTCCCTGCACATCGAGAAAGTTCGTCACGCCGGCCTCACCCAATTCCGGCAGCTCCATGGCGGCCTCGATGACGGCGAGCGCCGAGGTGTAGCGCGGCCCTGCGGCGGCAATGACGGGGGCGTTTGCAGCCGCTTTCTCCGTATCGGAAAGCAGTGTGGTCAGGGTGGTCCCATCGAAATACATGTCTGTCCTTTCTATTGATTTTCATCCGTGCCGATCACGGATGCTTTCGATATCGAGATGGCCGGTGCCATCATCGTGTGAGCGATAGCGCAAGGCAATATTCGCTTCGTGTGTGGCACCGGGCGCGGTTACCGGGCCGGCATCGCCAACGCAATCCTTGATCAGTGCGTCCACCAGCGTGTCCAGCGCGGCGGCGGACGCGTTGGCCGGCGCCGCCCGGGTGACGGTCCCGGTCACCATATCGATGACATCCCCTGGACCGGCAAAACACAGCTTGGTGTCGGGCGCGATGAAATCGTCCCCAGCCAGCTCGGTCTTGAGCGGATCGAGCTCGACCAGGACGGCGCCGCGCGCGCCGATCGCGGTGAGCTGGGTGTTGTCGTGGTTGGCGATGACCCCGCTGTCTTCGAGAAGACCGAGCCCGAAGCGCACGCTTTCCTCGGCGCAGGCGACGGCGAGGCGGCCGAGACGAAGCGAGGACGACAGTTTCTGGTCGACGATGGCGGCGCCGAAAAACCCCAACCCTTCCTGGATCACCAATCCGTGCCGTCCGATATCCGAGGCGATGCCGAAGCGCAGCGCCTCGTAGGACGTGCCGCCACCGATCATGAAACCGGACAGCGCCGAGGCGGCACCGCCGACCCCGACGATCATGGCGCCGGCGGCCCGCGCCCGCGCAATGGCGGTCAGCAGCGGCGTGACATCGCCACGGTAGAGCAAGGATTCCACCAGCCTGATCTGGTTACCGCCGGTCAGGATGATGGTGCGCAGGGCGGCGATCTGCTCGACCAACGCTTCCTCGCGCATCTGGCGATCAACATTGTCGATGGTGACGCGCAGATCGGTGGCCTCGACGCCGTGGCCGCGCAAGGCGCCGATGTACTCGCGCGCGGCCGCGTTGGGCTCGGCGGACGCGGCGGCAAGCACACCGACCGGCCCCTCACACTGCGCCGCCAGTTCCGCAAGCAGCGGACTGCCGCGGTCGAGTGGCGCCGAGCCCAGCATCATCATGCGCGCCTGCTGTCCCGGCTTCATACCGTAGTCGCGGGACAGCGCCGCCCACCGGTTCTCCGCCAGTTGCGCCGCATTGAGCTGGCGGGTGCGCATGCTGGCCCGAAAATCCACCGCCGTCATGCGGAAATCACGCCCGGCTCCGGGAATGTAGGCGGCCGCACGGCCGCCCTGGCGGGATATTTCGACGCTGGTGGCGCAACCCGCCTTGGGCTCTATCGCGCGCGCCCGATCCGCCGGATAGGCCTCGGGGTCCCCCAGCACCAGCCGCGCCGTGAGGTCGTAGAGGGTATAGGCGGCGAAGACGTTTCGAAGCGAGCGGGCGGGGGCCCGGTAGGTGATGTCGCGCTGGGTCACCGGCCGCTTGCCCGGACCGGGGAGGACCTCACCCGTTTCCAGGTCATAGCTGTCACCGTCGTCGGCATAGCTGAAACCGATGTTTTCGATCAGCTTGCGGCGGCGATCGACTTTCGCCTCCTCGAGATGGAGCACGAAGGCGCCATATTCGCCGATCACCCGCGCACTCGTGCCCTCGATGAACAACGCGGTGTTTTCGTCTATGCCGAAGCCGCGCTTGGCGCCGGACGACTGCATGCCGACGACCAACCGGCCGAATCGGCCGCGTTTGATGAAATGCTGGTCGACCATGCCCCAGGGAAAGAAGCCGAGCCCCGGCTCCAGCAGCATTCCGGGCTCGTCCGGGTCATCGACGACACCGTAGGTCGCAGCTTCCAGCGATGTGCCGCCGGAGATCATCACATCGGACATCATGGCGGCCCCAGCACTCGACCCGGCGACCATCGCACCGTTGAGCTGCGCTGTGCGGATCGCCTTCAGCACCCGGCTTTCCTTGCCCTTCGGCGCCAGCGCCCCGGTGATCAGGGCCTGGTCGCCGCCGGTGAAATAGACGCTGCCATAGTCCTCGACGAGATCGGCGATCGCCGTGTCCTGCGCGGCCGCCGCCGCCCCGGCGCCGTAAACCCCGGCCAGGGCGGCATCGAAACCATAGGCGCGAAACACACCGACCGCTTCGGCTCCGACCTCATCGGGCACCGACGAGGCCGTCGGGAAGACGACGATCCTTCCGCCTGCCAGACGGTGCATCTCGTGATAGACGGCGGCATTGTCGTCCTCCAGTCGGCCGCCGATGATTGCCAGTTTCGGGGTGGCGCTCCCACGGTCAGTGAGTGAGATTCTGCTGATCTGCCGTGTCATTTCGCCGGAACGATCAGCACACCTCGATCATCCGACGTGAGAGCGAAGCCATCGGGAACGTCGAATATGGACGTCGCCAGACGCTTTGCGACGGACTCCGGTTCGGGCGCGGTGAATTTCGGGGTGAAGTGGATGATCTGCTTCCAGCAGCGCGTTATCGCCTCGCAGAAGTACAGCACCAAATCGTCGGGCTGCGCCTGCTCGAGCGCCGCGTCGAGGGCCTTTTCTTCCTCACCGATGATGCTGATCGCGTCGGGCGCGACGCCCTCGGCGATCAGGGCGTCGCGCAACAGCTCGGGCACTTCGTCTGGCTCGCGATCGCGCAGATTGTCGTCGCGGTGGCAGATATAGGTGTCGAAATGGCCGGCGACCTTCGCCGCAATCGCCGTCGCGTCCTCGTCGCGCCGGTCGCCCGGGCAGGTGAGGCCGACGATCCGGCGCCCGCGCGGCTTGAGCCGGTCGACCAGGTCGACCATGGCCCCTACTGCCGCCTCGTTGTGCCCGTAGTCGAGGATCACCCGGAATCCGTGTTCATCGAAGACATTCATCCGGCCTGGGCTCTGGAAGAAGCTGTTGTCGAAGGTGCGCAATCCGGCGCTGATCTGATCCAGTGTCTTGCCGAGCGCATAGGCCATGCCGGTGGCGAACATGGCGTTTTCGACGTTGTGTAGTGCCTTGCCCTCCAGTGTCGCCGGGATGAGCTGGGTCCACATCAGCGGCATTTGGGTGCCGTTGTCGTAGATCACGATCTGGTCGCCGTTCACGCCCTGCTCGAGAACGACCGCAAGCTTGCCGAGCCGGATATGTTCGCGCACCAGTTCATGCTCCGGGTTGCGTGTCACATACATGACCTGCCTGGCGGGCGAGAAGGCCGCCATTTTCAGCGTCTGTTCGTCGTCGGCGTTCAGCACCACCGTGCCGCGCGTGACTTCGGCGACGACGCGTTTCACCCGGGCCAGGTCATCCAGCGTGTCGACGCCGCCGAGCCCCAGATGATCGGACGCGACGTTCAGCACCGCGCCTACATCGCAAAAGTTGTAGCCCAGGCCGGAGCGGACGATGCCGCCGCGCGCCGTCTCCAGGACTGCGATGTCGACCGAGGGATCCCGCAGCACCATCTTGGCGGAGACGGGCCCGGTCATGTCGCCTTTGACGGTCACGTTGCCGTCGATCAGCACGGCGTCGGTCGAGGTCTGCCCCACGACATGACCCGCCATTTTCAGGATGTGCGCCAGCATGCGCGAGCACGTGGTCTTGCCGTTCGTTCCGGTCAAGGCGGCGATGGGAACGCGCGCCTGGGTTCCGGGCGGGAAGAGCATGTCCATGATCGCCCCGCCCACCTCGCGCGGCGTGCCCTCGGAGGGCGCGATATGCATGCGCAGGCCTGGTCCCGCATTGATCTCGCAGATGCCGCCGCCGGTCTCGCGATAGCTCTTGGTGATATCGGTGGTCAGGAAATCTACGGCGCCGACATCGAGCCCGATTGCTCGGATTGCCCGCTCGGCCATCAGCTTGTTGTCGGGATGGATCGTGTCGGTGACATCCACCGCCGTTCCACCCGTCGAAATATTTGCGGTCTTGCGCAGATGCACTTCCTCGCCCTCGGCGGGGACCGTCTCTGCGGTATAGCCCTTTTCCTCGAGCAAGCGCGTCGCCTGGTCATCGAGTTCGAGCCGGGTCAGCACGTTTTCATGCCCGACGCCACGGCGAGGGTCCTGATTGACGATATTCACCAGCTCGGCAACGGTGTGGCGCCCGTCGCCCTTCACATGACCCGGCACCCGGCGCGCGGCGGCGGCGAGCTGGCCATTGACCACCAGAAGCCGGTGGTCGTCGCCGCGCAGCATGGTCTCCACCAACACGGCCGATCCCTCGGCATCGGCGGTCTCGAAGGCCTCGGCGATGCCGTCCTCGGACGTGATGTTGACGGTGACGCCCCGGCCATGATTGCCGTCGAGCGGCTTGATAACCACGGGATAGCCGATGCGTTCGGCCGCCCCCACTGCCTCGTCCACGCTGTAGACCAGCTTCTGCCTCGGCGCGGGCAGACCGAGATCGGCAAGGAGGTTGTTGGCGAGATTCTTGTCAGAGGCGATTTCGACGGCGATATGCGAGGTCTTCGACGTCAGCGCCGCCTCGATTCGCTGCTGGTACTTGCCCTGGCCGATCTGGATCAGGCTGGCGTCGTTGAGCCGGTAGACCGGAATGTCGCGGGCCTGGGCCGCACGCACCAATTCCATGGCGGAGGGCCCCAGAGAACGCCTGTCGGCATAGGTCAGGAAATCCTCGACGTTCTTGTCGAGGTCGGGAGCCTCTTGATCATCGGAGTCGGCGCGGGCAATGGCCGCGAGCATGTCGCAGGCAACCTCGCCGGCCTCGATACCGATGTCTTCATTGCCATAGCTGTAGAACACCTCGACAATATCGGGATCGTCCGTCGATCTCGACCACGCCAGTGTGCCGTCAATGCCAGCGGCATGCTCGAGCGCCAAAGCCAGCCTTGCGACCAGATCGCCGATGGAAAGCCCCGCGCCGGTGTGCAATGCGGCACCCCACTCGGCATGTTCGAGCGCAAGCCCCGGCAACACCGCTGCCAGTCTGTCGATCACGCCCGCCCCCAGGCCCCTGAGGGTTTCCGCATAGCTCGGCTTGACGTCCACTTGGAGCCGGATTACCGCCTCCAGCGCATGAACGTTCGGACCGACATAGACCGAAATGGAATCGATATTCAATGGGGCATCCTCATCAAGCGTCGGGTGTCTGCACACGAGAACGCGGTCAGACAGAGCCGCGCAACGCAGTGGAGCATAGTCCAACATGCGGAACGCTCATCCGCAGAACCGGAGCATCACAGGGAACCTGGCTCCTTATGGGTGAGGGGAGAGGGTGACCGGCCAACGCCGGCAACCCGACCGGACCGGGGCCGAGTGTTGGCTCGGTGGTCGCCGCCCGGAGAGTCTGGGGCACGGCTGTGGCCGTATTCCCGCGCTACCACTGGCAGGTCGCTACAGCGGTTATTGCGGTATCTGGATCGATAACGCCGATCAAACGTGCTCGCTAGTTTTTGCTCGGAAATCCCGACATCGTGGCCCCGCGCATTCTTGTGTATTGCCTGCGCGAGTCTTGCCATCGGCTTGGCGGCGGCAGATTTCATCGCAGGAACCGCCGGTCCTGCTGCGCGGCTTAACTGGGTTAGCCCACGAACCATTCCATTCGACTGTTTCAATTAGTCGGGCCTTCGCGGGTGGGTTGAGCGCAATCGTTCGACAGTCAAGCGTAGCGGTTAGGGCCGACAATCAGCTTGGACCCAATCAAGGAGGAGCGCATGGCGGCCCCGACAATCGGCCTGATCCAGCAGATGCTGCGCCGACGGCCCGTGATCGGGGCGCCCGTGGCTCACGGCGCCTCCGATCAACTGAAACGCAGTATCGGCACGTTCCAACTCACGCTGTTTGGGGTAGGTGCCACCGTCGGCACAGGCATCTTCTTCGTGCTGTCCGAGGCGGTTCCAGAAGCCGGTCCTGGGGTTGTTGCCTCATTTGTGATCGCCGGAATCGCGGCAGGACTTGCCGCGGTCTGTTATGCCGAACTCGCCTCAGCCGTAACGGTTTCGGGGTCAACCTACTCCTACGCCTACACCACTCTCGGCGAGCTGGTCGCAATGGGTGTGGCGGCCTGCCTGCTGCTCGAATACGGCGTGTCCACCGCCGCGGTTGCGGTGGGTTGGAGTCAGTACGTCAACAAGCTGCTTGACAATTTCTTCGGCCATCATCTGCCCCAGGCGCTTTCCGCTGCGCCGTGGGGTGACGCATCCCCGGGAATCATCAACCTTCCCGCTGTCGTATTGGTCGGGTTGTGCGCCGTCCTTCTCATCCGCGGAGCCAGCGAGTCGGCGAAGGTCAACACCATCATGGTGCTGATCAAGCTGAGCGTTCTGGTGATGTTCGCCGTCATCGCCTTAACGGCCTTCGACGCCGATCGGTTCGCTGAGTTCGCGTCCTTCGGTGTCGCCGGAATCGGCGCGGCGGCAGGCACGATCTTCTTCTCGTACATCGGCCTGGATGCGGTGTCCACCGCCGGTGACGAAGTCAAGGATCCTCAGAAGACCATGCCTTTGGCGATCATGGCCGCGTTGGTGACCGTGACAACGGTCTACGTGGTGGTTACCGTGGCCGCACTCGGCGCGCAGCCCTGGCGGGATTTCGAGGGCCAGCAAGCTGGCCTGGCCACCGTCCTCGACAGAGTGGTCTCAGGCCACTACTGGGGCACGGTGTTGGCAGCCGGCGCAGTGATCTCCATATTCTCGGTCACACTTGTGGTCCTGTACGGCCAGACTCGAATCCTGTTCGCCATGGGCCGGGACGGTCTTCTGCCCCCAGTGTTCGCCAAGGTCCGCCCACCCAACATGACACCGGTGTACAACACCATCATCGTCGCGGTGGTGATCTGCATTCTTGCTGGCTTCGTCCCGCTGAGCTATCTGGCGGACGTGGTGTCCATCGGCACCCTGGTCGCGTTCATCGTCGTGTCCGTCGGTGTCGTCATCCTGCGGGTGCGTGAACCCGATCTCCCGCGTGGATTCAAGGTGCCCCTCTACCCCGTGACACCGGTGTTGTCGGTCCTGGCGTGTGGGTACATCCTGTTCGGCCTGCCCTGGTACACCTGGTTGGCGTTCTCCATATGGGTCTCGGTGGTGCTGGTGTTCTACTTCGTCTGGGGCCGCCATCACAGTGCGTTGAACGATGGCGGTGACGGCGTGATCGGTGCCATGCCAGCCGATGCCGACGACAGTGACGTTCTGGCGCAGCGGGAGCACTAACGACGGTGAGGGTGTGGCGCTAGCCGACAGCCGCCCTCGACGCAAGGAAGATCTGTACAGGCTTCCACGGGCCTTGACCTGTCCAGCCGCCAGGTTATGGCCGTGCGGGCGGCGGTGAGGTGGCACCAATGAGAACACCAACGGCGCACTGGGCCAGTACTTCCCGAAGGCTCCGATCTATCCCGATGATCCGCTGAAGACATCGAAGCAGTCGCTCACGCCCACAACATCAGGCCCAGAAAGACACTCGGCTGGAAAACGTCGGCCGAAGCCCGCAACCCACACGCGCGCGCTTTTTGCGGCTGAAGTAGCTAGGGGGAAAGGTTGGCGAGGCCTTCGGCTGCGGCCAGCGCCGCGCGAGTCCATTCGCGCTGGGACACGGCCGGTTCGATGCGCTGACGGCGGATCACCTCGATAGCAACCACCCGTCCGGAACTGACCGCGGCCGGGACCCGGAAGGAGAATTCCGGCGTCTCGGTGGCCACCGCGAGCATCGCCTCAGTGTCGGCAAAGCCGTTGGCGCGCATGGTGTTCTCGACCCACTTCGCTGGCGTGAGGCCGCCGAAATCCTTGACGTAGACCACCCAGAGGCCGATGCCGCGCTGGTTGTAGAGCTTGGTGACCGCTCGCGCGATGACCACGCGCTCGGCCGGAGTCAATACCGCCGACTGGTCGGTGACGTGGTCAGACAACTGAAGGGTTGGCTTTGACGGCGGTCTCGCGCCGACGCCCGGGGGTGCCGATGAGGATGCGGCACCGCGATCCGCACTGCTGGATCGGTCGCTCAACAGCTGAATACCGAGTACCGCCGCGACCGCGACCAATGCGACGGCGACCAGCCCGGCAATCAGGGTCGCGGGCTTGATTCGCCTCCCGTGTGCGGTCGGCGCCGCTGCAGGTGGTGTCGCGATCACCTGTGTCGGCGCGGACCCGAATGCGACGGGGTTCGGCGCGACTGGTGGGGCTAAAGGGTGCTGACCGGCCAGCGCGGCCGCGAAATCCGAGCACGTGGGGTAACGCTCTGCGGGGTTCTTGGCCAGAGCTCTGGCAATGACGCCATCGAGATGTGCCAATTCGGGGCGGCGCGCACTGATTAGTGGCGGTGGTGCGGACAGATGCTGGGTGATGATCACCGCCGGATTGGTGTGTTGGAATGGGGCAGAACCGGCCAGCAGGTGAAACGCGGTGCAGCCGAGTGCATACTGATCGGCGCGTCCATCCAGAGGCGCGCCCTGCAATTGTTCGGGGGCGCAGTATGCGGTGGTTCCCATCAACATATTGGTCGCGGTCAGCCCACTGATCGCGCCGACTTCGCGAGAGATCCCAAAATCGGCAAGCACTATTCGGCGTCGGTGATTGGCTTCGCCCAGCAGAATGTTGGCCGGCTTTACGTCGCGGTGGAGCAAGCCCTGTGAATGGGCGTAATCAAGCGCGTCGGCCACCGCCGCGATGATTTCCACCACCTCGGCATACGGCATTCCGGTCGGGTACTGGGTGTTCAGTAGTCGAGCGGCGTCGGTTCCCTCCACGTAGTCCATGGAGATCCAGAGTTGTCCGTGGAATTCGCTGCGATCGTGGATGCCGACTATGTGCTGGTTGTACAAGGTTGCGGCGAGGTCGGCCTCGCGGTTGAAGCGCTGACGGAACTCCTGGCTGGAGGTGAACTCGGCGGGCAGGATCTTGAGTGCGTCGCGCCGGGGCAGTCGGGGGTGCTGCGCCAGGTACATCTCACCCATTCCGCCCGCACCTAACCGGCGCACGATGGTGTACCCGGCGAACAGCTCACCTTCTTGGAGGCCTTCGCTGTGGCCAGCGCTTGTCGGCATGTGAGCATGCTACTGATCGCGTCGAGGCGGCCATCGGGAAACTACCCAGAGCAGTGGTGACTCCCAGGCCGGGGCTGTGGCTGCCGGCCAGAAGCCGGATAGCAATCTTGAAGTTCACCAATCACGTTGGTGCCCCGATGCTCGGGGGGTGTCGCGTCGCAGCACAATACACAGGCTGCGGAGTTGACCAGCGGCCTTGGGGGGTGCTCGGCCGTTTGGAGCCCTCAGCGACAATGGCAGTTGATGTGGAAACGCCTGTCGTGGATCGTGGTGGCCCCGCTGCTTGCGCTTGTCGCGTTGGTACTTTCCTGGGGCCAGCACATCGGCCCCGTGGTGGGTCTGCTGGAAGCAGTGCTGCTCGCAGGGGCGGTGCTGGCCGCCGTGCATCACGCCGAGGTTGTCGCGCACCGGGTCGGTGAGCCATTCGGTTCACTGGTGCTCGCGGTCGCGGTAACGGTCATTGAAGTGGCTCTGATTGTCACCCTGATGGCTTCTGGCGGGCACCAGGCGGCCACACTGGCACGCGACACTGTGTTTGCTGCGGTGATGATCACTACTAATGGGATTGCTGGGCTGTCATTGCTGCTTGGTTCGCAGCGCTACGGCGTGACGTTGTTCAACGCCCATGGCAGCGGCACCGCGCTCGCCACGGTGACTACCTTGGCGACCCTGAGCCTGGTGCTGCCCACGTTCACCACTAGTCAGCCGGGTCCCGAGTTTTCACCTGGCCAGCTCGGTTTTGCCGCGGTCGCCTCGCTGGCGCTTTATCTGCTGTTTGTTTTCACCCAAACCGTCCGCCATAGGGACTTCTTCCTGCCGGTGGCGCAAAAAGGCGCCGTCGACGATGACCGGCACGCCGATCCGCCGAGTACCCGGGCGGCGATGACGAGTCTTGCGCTTTTGTTGGTTGCCTTGGTCGCCGTGGTCGGACTGGCCAAAATGGAGTCGCCCATCATCGAGCGGATGGTGGTGGCGGCTGGTTTTCCGCAGTCCTTCGTCGGCGTGATCATCGCAACGTTGGTGCTGCTGCCGGAGACGCTTGCCGCCGGGCGCGCGGCGCGTCAGGGGAGGCTCCAGATCAGCCTGAACCTGGCGTACGGCTCTGCAATGGCTAGCATCGGTCTCACCATTTCGACCATCGCGCTGGCTTCCATCTGGCTTAGCGGCCCGCTCTTGCTGGGCCTGGGAGCTCTGCAGCTGGTGCTGTTGGTGCTGACCGTTGTCGTCAGTGCGCTCACCGTCTTGCCTGGTCGGGCGACGCGGCTACAGGGCGAACTGCATCTGGTGGTGTTGGCCGCATACATCTTTCTTGCGGTCAGCCCCTGAGAGCGCGTGGGCGCGTCGCCGGGGCGTTATGCGCGGGCGCGGAGGGTCTCTAGAGCCTTGTCCGCGTGGGTGTCCATGCTGAATTCGCTGGAGATCACGTTGAGAACTTTGCGATCGGTGTCGATGACAAACGTCGTGCGTTTGACCGGCATCAATTTGCCGAGCAGTCCTCGCTTGACGCCGAACTGGCCGGCGACGGTGCCTTCGGCATCTGACAGCAGGGGATAGTCGAAATGCTGCATGTCGGCGAACTTGGCCTGCTTTTGCACGGAGTCGGCGCTGATACCGACGCGGCTCGCGCCGACTGCGGTGAATTCGGCGGCCAAATCGCGGAAATGACAGGCTTCCTTAGTGCACCCCGGGGTCATCGCCGCGGGGTAGAAGAATAGAACCACCGGCCCGTCGGAAAGTAGAGCGCTGAGCTTGCGTTGTTTTCCCGTCTGATCGGGAAGCTCGAAGTCGGCCACGGTGTCACCAATTTTCATGGCCGTCAGGCTACGCTCGGGCCGGACGGCGCGTCTGATTGGATAGGCCGATGCGCGCAGACCTTGCAACCACGATTACTCGTGAAAATTTCCGCTCATTGGCCGCGGAACATCGGGTGGTTCCCGTCACGCGCAAGGTGTTGGCCGACAGTGAAACTCCGCTGTCGGCGTACCGGAAGCTGGCTGACGGCCGGCCGGGAACTTTCTTACTCGAGTCGGCGGAGAATGGCCGGTCGTGGTCGCGGTGGTCGTTCATCGGTGCCGGGGCGCCAACAGCATTGACCGTGCGGGACGGCGAAGCGGTGTGGCTGGGTACCGCGCCCGAGGGCGCTCCGACCGGTGGGGACCCGCTGTGCGCCTTGCAGTCCACCTTGGAGGTGCTTGCCACGGGCGCGATGCCGGGGCTTCCTCCGCTGTCCGGCGGCATGGTCGGGTTCTTCGCCTACGACATGGTGCGCCGGCTCGAGCGTCTGCCGAACCTGGCCGTGGATGATTTGCAGCTTCCCGAGATGCTGTTGTTGCTGGCCACAGATTTGGCGGCGGTCGACCACCACGAAGGCACGATCACGCTGATCGCCAATGCGGTGAATTGGGATGGCGCCGACGAGCGAGTCGATTGGGCCTATGACGATGCCATCGCCCGGCTGGATGTGATGACCGCTGCCCTGAGTCAGCCTTTGCCGTCGTCCGTGGCCACTTTTAGCCGACCGGAGCCCCACTACCGTGCTCAGCGCACCGTCGAGGAGTACGGCGCGATCGTCGAGCACCTGGTGGAAGAGATTGCTGCCGGCGAAGCTTTTCAGGTGGTGCCGTCGCAGCGTTTTGAGATGGACACCACGGTGGACCCGATCGACGTCTACCGAATCCTGCGGGTCACCAATCCGAGTCCCTACATGTACTTGATTCAGGTTCCGAATGACCATGGCTCGGTTGAGTTTTCGATTGTTGGGTCAAGCCCAGAGGCGTTGGTCACCGTTCATGACGGCTGCGCAACGACTCACCCGATCGCCGGAACCCGCTGGCGTGGTGAGACCGACGAAGAGGATCAGCTCCTGGAGAAGGAGTTGCTGGCCGACCAGAAAGAACTGGCTGAGCACCTGATGCTGGTCGATCTGGGGCGCAACGACCTTGGACAGGTGTGTATACCGGGCACGGTTCGCGTTGAGGACTACAGCCACATCGAGCGTTATAGCCACGTCATGCACCTGGTCTCCACCGTGACAGGTCTGCTCGATGCGGGCCACAGCGCTTTGGATGCGGTGACCGCGTGCTTCCCGGCCGGGACGCTGTCTGGTGCTCCCAAAGTCCGGGCCATGGAGCTGATCGAAGAGATGGAGAAAACTCGCCGTGGTTTGTACGGCGGTGTGGTCGGCTACCTCGATTTCGCCGGGAATGCTGATTTCGCAATCGCTATCCGCACCGCGCTGATGCGTAACGGCACGGCGTACGTCCAAGCCGGTGGTGGTGTCGTGGCCGACTCCAACGGGCCCTACGAATACAACGAAGCGCGAAACAAAGCGCGGGCGGTACTGAATGCGATTGCGGCCGCTGAGACCCTGGCCCGTCCGGATGCGGCGTGCAGTGACTGATACCGGGAATGACCACCGGGCGCGGCGGAACAGCCGACTGATGATCGGGATCGCCCAGTTGTTGCTGGTGATCTCGGCCGGCGTGCTGTGGATTGCTTCGCGGTTGGGGTGGGTTGTCATCCGGTCATTCGACGGACTCGGCCCGCCCAAGGAGGTGACCCTGTCGGGCGCGACGTGGTCCACCGCGCTGCTGCCCATGGCGCTTCTGATGTTGGCCGCCGCGGTCGCGGCGCTGGCAGTGCGTGGCTGGCCCCTGCGGGGGCTAGCGGCCTTGCTGGCGATAGTGAGCCTCGCGGTCGGATATCTCGGTGTCAGTTTGTGGGTGATTCCCGATGTCGCACTGCGTGGGGCCGAGCTCGCTCAAGTCTCGGTGATCACGTTGGTGGGCAGCGGGAGGCACTACGTGGGGGCGGGACTCGCGGTGGGCGCTGCCGTGTGCACTCTGGCCGCGGCAGCGTTGTTGATGCGCTCGGCATCGATCGTCGAATCACTCGGCGACGACGCCACAAAGTACGCGTCGCCCGCTTCCCGTCGTTCCGTGGCGCGTGCCCAGGACGCGGCTATGGCGACGGAAAAGGCGTCGAAGAGCGCGGAATTGGACGTGTCGGAGCGCACGATCTGGGATGCTCTGGACGAGGGCCGGGACCCTACCGATCGGCCGCCTGAGCCAGACACCGAGGGTCGGTGAACAAGGGTGCGTCGACGGTCGCTACCCTTCATGGACGTCGTCGTAAATCGGCTGTAGAGCCTGGTTTAAATCGGAAGGAAACGACAGTCATGAGTCCGGCAACATTGCTTGACTCCATTCTCGAGGGAGTCCGGGCCGACGTTGCCGCGCGCGAGGCGCTTGTCGGCATGACCGAGATCAAGGCCGCCGCCGCGGCGGCGCCGCCGCCACTGGACGTGATGGCCGCCCTGCGTCAGCCGGGTATTGGTGTCATCGCCGAGGTGAAGCGTGCCAGCCCATCTGCTGGCTCGTTGGCGCCCATCACCGACCCCGCCAAGCTGGCGCGTCCCTATGAGGATGGCGGCGCGCGCATCATCAGTGTGTTGACCGAGGGCCGGCGTTTTCAGGGTTCGCTCGACGATCTCGATGCGGTGCGCGCGGCAGTCTCTATTCCGTTATTGCGCAAAGACTTTGTGGTTCAGCCCTATCAGATCCATGAGGCGCGGGCGCACGGTGCGGACATGCTGCTGCTCATCGTCGCCGCGTTGGACCAGTCGGCGCTTGTGTCCATGCTGGACCGGACCGAATCGCTGGGGATGACCGCGCTTGTTGAGGTGCACACCGAGCAGGAGGCGGACCGGGCATTGAAGGCTGGGGCCAAGGTCATCGGCGTCAATGCGCGCGATCTCACCACCTTGGAGGTGGACCGGGACTGCTTCGCGCGAATCGCTCCGGGATTACCCAGCAACGTGATCAGGATTGCCGAGTCCGGCGTGCGCGGCACCAATGATCTGCTGGCGTATGCCGGTGCTGGCGCAGACGCCGTGTTGGTCGGCGAAGGCCTGGTCAAGAGTGGTGACCCACGGGCGGCGGTTGCTGATCTGGTCACCGCAGGCACCCATCCGTCCTGCCCAAAACCAGCCCGCTAACCGGGGATGACAACCGTGCCCGTTGAGCTTCGGTGATGGCTGACCTATCTCGCCCGGACCTGCCGCGGACCAGTTCCGCGATTGCAGAACGGACCTCCCACGATCCCGATTCAGGCGGGCATTTCGGCGCCTACGGTGGCCGTTACGTCCCAGAGGCGCTCATGGCGGTGATCGAAGAGGTCACCGTCGCGTACGAGAAAGAGCGGGTAAACCAGGACTTCCTGGACACGCTCGATCGGCTGCAAACGCACTACGCCGGTCGGCCGTCGCCGCTGTACGAAGCCACCAGGCTCAGCGAGCACGCTGGCTCAGCTCGAATCTTCCTGAAGCGAGAAGACCTAAACCACACCGGCTCTCACAAAATCAACAATGTGCTCGGTCAGGCATTGCTGGCCCGCCGGATGGGGAAGACCCGGGTGATCGCCGAGACCGGCGCCGGACAGCATGGTGTGGCTACGGCCACCGCGTGTGCGCTGCTGGGCCTGGAATGTGTCATCTACATGGGGGCCGTTGACACCGCGCGTCAGGCGCTCAACGTAGCCAGGATGCGGCTGCTCGGAGCCGAGGTCGTCGCCGTGGAAACCGGTTCAAAAACCCTCAAAGACGCCATCAATGAGGCATTCCGGGATTGGGTCACCAACGCCGATCGCACCTACTACTGCTTTGGTACCGCGGCTGGGCCCCATCCCTTCCCGACCATGGTTCGCGATTTTCAGCGGATCATCGGCATGGAGGCTCGTGTGCAGATCCAAGGTCAGGCGGGCAAGCTGCCTGATGCGGTCGTGGCATGCGTCGGCGGAGGATCCAATGCAATCGGGATCTTTCATGCATTTCTCGACGATCCCGATGTTCGATTGGTGGGATTTGAGGCGGCAGGCGACGGCGTCGAGACGGGTCGGCACGCGGCGACGTTTGCCGGTGGTTCGCCCGGAGCATTCCAGGGCTCCTTCTCCTACTTGCTGCAGGACGAAGACGGTCAAACCATCGAATCCCATTCGATCTCAGCGGGTCTGGACTATCCCGGGGTCGGCCCCGAACATGCCTGGCTCAAGGACATCGGGCGCGTCACTTACCAGCCGATTACCGATTCCGAGGCGATGGAGGCATTCGGCCTGCTATGCCGGATGGAAGGCATCATCCCCGCCATCGAATCCGCCCATGCGGTGGCCGGTGCTCTCAAGCTGGGTCGTGAGCTGGGAAAGGGTGCGGTGATTGTGGTGAATTTGTCGGGGCGGGGCGACAAGGATGTCGAAACGGCCGCCAAATGGTTCGGTCTGCTGACGCCTGGCGGCAGCGCGAACAAGTCGGTTTGATCATGACTGTTGAACAACGCGAAGCCAGCAGGCTGGGACCGCTTTTCGATTCGTGCCGCGCGGAAAATCGCGCGGCGTTGATCGGATATCTGCCCACCGGTTACCCCGACGTGAACACATCGGTGCGAGCGATGACTGAGCTCGTCGAATCAGGTTGCGACATAGTCGAAGTCGGCGTTCCCTACTCGGATCCGGGCATGGATGGCCCGACTATCCAGCGGGCTACCGAGGCGGCGCTGAGCGGGGGAGTGCGAGTCCGGGACGCGTTGACCGCGGTCGAATCGATAAGCAAGGCCGGCGGGCGTGCCGTTGTGATGGCGTACTGGAATCCGGTGCTGCGGTACGGGGTCGATGCATTCGCACGGGATCTGGCGGCCGCCGGCGGGCACGGGCTGATTACTCCCGACCTCATCCCCGACGAGGCCCAACAGTGGCTTGCCGCCTCCGATGAGCACGGGCTGGACCGCATCTTTCTGGTGGCGCCGTCGTCAACACCCGAACGCTTGGCCAACACCGTCGCGGCGTCACGGGGGTTTGTATATGCCGCGTCGACCATGGGGGTGACCGGCGCGCGCGACGCTGTGTCGAACGCTGCGCCCGATCTGGTGGCGAGGGTCAAGGCGGTGTCTGACATACCCGTCGGTGTTGGTTTGGGGGTGCGGTCGCGGGAACAGGCCGCCGAGATCGGCCGCTACGCCGACGGTGTCATCGTGGGATCGGCGTTGGTATCGGCGTTGGGCGACGGATTGCCGAGTTTGAGCTCACTGACGGAGGAACTTGCCGCTGGCGTTCGCCAGAGGAACTCGCCATGACGGCGACCGTACTTGCGTATTTCCCCAGTCCGCCGCGTGGCGTCTGGCATCTCGGGCCACTGCCGATTCGCGCGTACGCATTCTTCATCATCATCGGGATCGTTATGGGCCTGATGATCGGTGACCGGCGTTTCGCCGCACGCGGCGGTGAGCGCGGGGTGATCTACGACATCGCTTTGTGGATGGTCCCGTTTGGTTTGATCGGCGGGCGTCTGTACCACCTGAGCACCGACTGGCAGACATACTTTGGCGAAGGCGGCGCCGGGTTGGGCGCGGCGCTGCGCATCTGGGATGGCGGCCTCGGTATCTGGGGTGCAGTGACCCTGGGCACCGTTGGAGCCTGGATCGGCTGTCGTCGTCGCGGAATTCCACTGCCTGCCTTCTTGGACGCGGTCGCACCAGGCGTGGTGATGGGCCAAGCGATCGGTCGGCTCGGGAATTACTTCAACCAGGAGCTGTACGGCCGCGAGACCACGGTGCCGTGGGGCCTGGAGATTTTCTATCGTCGTGATCCCTCCGGATTCGTCGACGTTCATTCGCTCGACGGCGTCTCGACCGGGCAGGTCGCGGTCGTGGTGCAACCGACGTTCCTCTACGAGTTGATTTGGAACCTGCTGGTATTCGCCGCGTTGATCTATCTGGACCGCCGCTTCGCAATCGGTCACGGTCGATTGTTCGCGTCCTATGTGGCCTTGTATTGCGTCGGGCGGTTCTGCGTCGAGTTGTTGCGCGACGACACCGCCACACACATCGCCGGCATCCGAATCAACTCTTTCACGTCGACGTTCGTGTTCATCGGCGCAGTCGTCTACATCATCTTGGCGCCCAAAGGCCGCGAGGATCCGGCGAGCGCGCGTGGTACGGCCGCCGCTGCTGACGAAGTGCCCGAACCCGAACCTGCCGGCGAGGTCGCGACCGCTGACTCGACGGCCGCTGCGCTAGCTGGCGATAGGGAAGGCGACGAGCCAACCGGACTGGCAGAAACGGCCGAGGCGGCCGAAGTCGCCGAACCAGAAACCGTTGGTTCGGCGGTCGCTGGAGATGAGTCGACAGCCGATACCGAAGCGTCCGACGCGCTCGAGGGTGAGGTTGGCGCGGCTGCTGAGGCTGAGGCGCCTGAGGCTGAGGTGCCTGAGGTGGGTGAGGTAGAGGCTGCTGAGGAGGTCGCTGAGGCGGTCGACGGTGAGGTCGAGGCGGCTGAGGCGGGCGAGGTAGAGGTTGCTGAGGCGGTCGAGGGTGAGGTTGAGGCGGCTGAGGAGGGCGAGGTAGAGGTTGCTGAGGCGGTCGAGGGTGAGGTTGAGGCGGCTGCTGAGGCAGAGGTGCCTGAGCTGGGTGAGGTAGAAGCTGCTGAGGAGGCCGATGAGGCGGGTGAGGTTGAGGTAGAAGCGGTTGAGGAGGCGGCTGAGGCCGAGGCACCCGAGGTGGGTGAGGTAGAGGTTGCTGAGGCGGTCGACGGTGAGGTTGAGGAGGCGGCTGAGCCTGAAGAGGCTGAGGTTGAGGAGGCGGCTGAGCCTGAAGAGGCTGAGGCGGGTGAGGTAGAGGTTGCTGAGGAGATCGAGGGTGGGGTCGACGAGGCCGATGAGGCCGAAGAGGCTGAGGCGCGCGAGGACGAGCCAAAAGAGGCAGCAGAGGTCGCTGAGGCCGAGGGGTCTGAGGCCGAGGACAAGACAGCGCAGGCCATAGATGGTGGCCAAACGGGGGTTGACGACGCAGGCGAGGCCGATGCTGAGCCAGACGACGACTCCACCGCGGCAGAACCCGAGGTCGTGGTCGAGCAAGCAGATATCTAAGAGATCGAATATCTAAGAGATCGAACCCCAAGAGCCCGAAGCGGAGGCGGTGGCGGCCGCTGAAGCGACGGACGCCGACGAGGGTGATGGCGAGCCCGCCGAGCCGGCGAGCGACGATCTCGACGCTGTCGCGGCCGAGGACGCTGACGCCACGGCAACTGAAGCCGAAGAATCCGGCGATGAGTCGCCCGAGCCCGCCGTAGACTCCGAGGAGCCCGGAGCCGACGAGTCCGCACCGAAGGACTCAGCCGAGGACACTTCGTCCGGTGAATCCGACACCCAAAGTGAGCTGGAGCAGAGCCAAACTATCGAGCAGGGCTTCGACCAAACCTCGGCTGGAGACGGCGAGGGCCCGCCTCCGAGCGCGGCGGTGGACGGCGATACCGGCCGAACCCGGCAAGGTTGGCGTGGCCGGCTGAGGAACCGGATGCGTCGTTCGCGCCGGTAGCCGTCAGGCCGCCAAGTTCGGCGAGCGGCTCGGGCACCAGCTCATCGGATCTGGCATGCTGAAATGGTGACTGACCAGTCGTGGGTCGGCGGCGGCGCTGGTCCCGGACAGCAACCGGGATACCCACCGCCATTTCCTCCGCCGTACTATCCGGACTACTCGGCGCCCCGCAGTTACTACGACCCAGCGGCGCCTTTTGGCCGGCATCCCGTTACCGGCCAGCCGTTTTCAGATAAGTCGAAGACGGTTGCGGGGTTGCTGCAGCTACTGGGGCTGTTCGGAATCGCGGGCATCGGCCGGATCTACATGGGTCACACCGGGATGGGTATCGCGCAATTACTTGTGGGCTGGTTGACGTGTGGCCTAGGTCCTGTCTGCTAATTGCGGACGCGGTGGTAGGTGGTGATGGCGGCCAGGGTGGCACCGCCGAGGTAGGTCAGGGCGTATTTGTCGTAGCGGGTGGCGACCGCGCGCCAGTGTTTAAGCCGGTTGAAGCTTCGCTCGACGGTGTTACGGTGCTTGTAAATTCGGCCTGAGAACCCCGGAGGCCGTCCTCTGTTGCGGCCTTTGGCTTTGCGGCGGGTGATCTGGTCGCTGCGCTCGGGGATGGTATGGGCGATCTTGAGCCGGCGCAGCTGTGCCCGCGTCGAGTCATAGGAGTACGCCTTGTCCGCCAGCAGGTGAAACGGGGCGTATGAGTTGCTGCGCCGGGCGGCCAGCAATGGCCAAAGCATCGGATTATCACCGGCTTGACCGGCCGACAGTGCCAGGGTGACCGGACTGCACAGCTGGTCGGTCAAGGCGTGGATCTTGGTAGTCAGCCCGCCGCGGGAACGCCCAATGGCGTGGTCATCGGGCTCATCGAGATATTTCTTGTAATTCGACAGATCCCCCTGTGCGGCGCCCGGAGCGCGCTCCGGCTGCGTGTCGGTGGGCGCGCACACTGGTCGAATCGACCGACAACAGTGCGCCCAGGTCGGCGTCCTCGGCGTCGAGGTCAGAGGCGATCGCCGCGAAGATCCGCGCGTAGATGCCATCGACCGACCAGCGTAGATGCCTCTCGGCCACCGATTGCCAGGGACCGAAGTGCTCGGGCAGGTCACGCCACGGAGATCCCGTACGGTAACGCCAGATAATGCCCTCCAGAGTACGTCGATGATCGTTCCACGGCCGGCCACGCCGCCGCCCCGCAGGCAACACCGCCACGATCAGCGACCACAAATCATCAGAAATCGCATGCGTCCGCATCACCCAAACAGCATCAGCCAAAACGCCATTCACATTAAGCAGACACGCCCTAGGCGCCTTGGTCTGGGATGTCATTGACGCGGTGCTGATATTGACCGACAAAGTCAGCGACCCGTGGGTTGTCCGTGGCCATGAAAAAGTAGCCACTGGTGGCCAAGTCGAGGTATCCAGTTTTGGCCAGATAAAAGTATCCACCCCGTGTTCGTCGTGTCGATCAGGAACTGTGGGCCCCGATGGTGACGGTGAAGGCGCCAACCAATGGCCATCACCACCGGGGAGTTCCATTGAAGTCTGTGAAGGACCGCATGGACATCATTTCTGCCGATCAACAGCTCGGGTCGTACCGGGCCGCCGCCGACGCGTGCGGCACCACGCATCGCACCGTCAAGAAGATCATCGACAAATTCGAGGCCGACCAGGCCGGCATACCGCCGGCACGGCGGGCCGAACGAGGGCACAACTACGATTCGGTGGCCGAGCTGGTCGCCGAACGTGTCGAGAAATCTGGAGGCCGGATCTCGGCCAAGCGGCTGCTGCCGATCGCCCGCACCGCAGGCTACCAAGGCTCGGATCGCAACTTCCGGCGTCTTGTTGCCGAGGCGAAGACGTTGTGGCGCAGCGCCAATCACTGCGGGCGCCGTCCAGCGGTATGGTCACCAGGGCAGTACCTGGTGATCGACTGGGCCCAAGCGGCACCGGGATTGTTCCTGTTCTGCGCGGTGCTGGCATTCTCCCGGTGGCGATTCGTGCGTTTCGCCGCCGACCAGAAGGCCTCGACCACGCTGGCGTTGATCGCCGAAACCCTGTCGGCGATCGGCGGGGTCCCGGCGTGGGTGCTGGCTGATCGGATGGCCTGCCTCAAAGGCGGGGTAGTCGCCAATGTGGTCGTCCCGACCCCGGATTACATCCGACTGGCCACCCATTACGGGTTCGCCCCGGACTTCTGTCACGCCAACGACCCACAATCCAAGGGCATCGTGGAGAACCTGTGCGGCTATGCCCAACGCGACCTGGCGGTGCCGCTGCTGACCCAGTCCGCTGTCGACGGCGTGCCGATCGACATCCGGGCCGCCAACGCCGCTGCGGCGGCGTGGTGCGACGAGGTCAATGCCCTGGCGCACTCGGAGATTCAGGCGATTCCCGACGAACGGTTGGTCTCCGAACGCCAAGTACTGCAACCACTTCCATCGTTGCGCTTACAGATCGGGGCGCCCACGGTGCTGCGCAAGGTCGACCGACTCTCCTGTGTGCGCTACGGCTCGGCCCGCTACTCGGTACCCACCCGGCTGATCGGCACCACCGTGGCGGTGGTGGTCGATCACGGCGCGGTCTGCCTGGTCGAACCGGCTACCGGGATGATCGTGGCCGAACACGAACTGGTCGCCCCAGGCTCAGCGTCGATCCTCGATGAGCACTACGACGGGCCAAGGCTGGCACCGAGTCGGGGCCCGCGGCCCAAGACCAGCGTGGAGAAGCAGTTCTGCGCCCTCGGCGCGGACGCCGAGGCATTCCTCGTCGGCGCCGCGGCGATCGGCAACACCCGCCTAGCCGCAGAGCTGGAGATCCTGCTCGCCCTGGGGGCCGCCCACGGCACCGACGCGCTGATCGCGGCGCTGCACCGGGCGGTGGCGTTTCGCCGGTTCCGGGCCGCCGACGTGCGCTCCATCCTGGCCGCGGGCACCGGAACCCCACAACCCCGCCCTGCCGGGGATGCGCTGATTCTGGACCTACCGGTCGCCCCGATGCGTTCCCTGGACGCCTACAAGATCGGACCCGTCGGAGCCGATGACGAGGTGATCTCATGACCACGACATCACCAACGACTGCCGTCGAACCCGTGGCGCCGCCGTCGTTGCCGCCGCTGGCCGCTGATCTGGATGCCGGGCTGCGGCGGTTGAAGTTGGCCGCGGTGCGGCGCAGCGCACCGAGGTCTTGCTGACCGCCAAGACCCAACGCTGGACTCCTGAGGAAGTGCTGCGCACGCTCGTCGAGACCGAACTGGCCGCCCGGGATGCCTCCAACATCGTCAACCGGCTCAAGGCCGCCGCGTTCCCCGTCTCGAAAACGTTGGAGTCCTTCGACGTGGCCGCCTCGTCGATCCCGCCGAAGGTTTTCGACTACCTGTCAAGTCTGGAATGGATACGGGCCCAACAGAACCTGGCGATCATCGGCCCGGCCGGCACCGGCAAATCCCACACCCTGATCGGGTTGGGGACCGCGGCGATCCACGCCGGGCTCAGGGTCCGCTACTTCACCGCCGCTGATCTCGTCGAGACCCTCTACCGCGGCCTGGCCGACAACACCGTCGGCAAGATCATCGAATCGCTGCTGCGGGTCGACCTGATCATCTTGGACGAACTCGGCTTCGCCCCACTCGATGACACCGGTACCCAACTGCTGTTCCGCTTGGTCGCCGGCGCCTACGAACGCCGCAGCCTGGCCATCGGGTCACACTGGCCCTTCGAACAATGGGGCCGGTTCCTGCCCGAGCAGACCACCGCAGTCAGCATCCTCAACCGCCTGCTACACCACGCCACCCTCGTCATCACCGACGGCGACTCCTACCGCATGAAGGACGCCCAGCACCGGAAGGAGCAACCCACACCAACCTAGGAACTACCGCCCGGGGTGGATACTTCTATCTGGCCACCAGCGGATACTTCAACTTGGCCATTGACATGGGGTCGCCCGTTGCGTGATGGAACCTAGTCAGGGCTCCGCTGAGCCGGGGCGGCGCGATGTACATAGCCAGCGCCCCGGCCGCTATGGCGCCGTAGCGTCGGCCGGATTGTTGGCCGCGGCCCTTGGCTACATCGGTTTGGTCGACCCGCACGGCGCGAATTCGGCCTACCCAGCGTGTCCGTTCAAGTGGCTCACCGGTTGGGATTGTCCCGCCTGTGGCGGCCTACGGATGGTGCATGACCTGTTGCACGGTGACCTGGTGGCCAGCATCAACGACAACGTCTTCCTGCTTGTCGGGATCCCTGTGCTGGGAGCGTGGGCCCTGCTGCGCCGACGCCGGGGCCGCACATCGCTGCCGCTAGCGGCGATGATCGTGGTCGGGGTAGCGATGATCGTATGGACGGTGCTGCGCAACCTGCCCGGATTTCCGCTGGTGCCCGCCGTCTATGGTCCTTGACCGCGGTCGAGGGCACTGTCCTCAGTTGCCGAAACCGGACGACGGAGCCGGCACCGGCCCGCCTGGGTCTCCACCGAGTCGGCTGGCGGCAAACGCCACCCCCTGATCGACCACGGCCCCGTCGTCGGCGTAGGCATTATGCGCGGCGAAATTGAGGCCGTCGGAACAAACCGGATCCTCGGGGACGCAGACCTTGATGGTCTTCGCCTGGTAGGCAGGGCCGATTTCGACGGCGGGTTCACCCAGAAAGTCCATGGCCCGCACATTCGGCATGCCGAACAGGACCACCGCAGCGACGTGCTCAGCCACATCCGGTTGCAGCGGCTTGGGGACGGTCGCGGGATCGACTCCCGCTGGCACCGCAGCAGAGGTGACAAAGCCCATCACCGCCGCGCCCTGTGAATAGCCGCCCAGCACCATCTTGGTCTGGGGGCATTGTCCCGCCATCGAAACGACATGAGTGCCCGCATCTCTGATGCCGTCCAGGCCGGTGTCCCAGTTGTCGCTGGCCGGATAGTTGACCGGGTACACGTCGAGTGATCGCCCACCGATGTGCGAACGCAGAGAGTCGACGAATGCCTGGCCGGTGGGGCCAAGGCCGGGCGGTTCGCCGGTGCCGCGGGCAAACACCACCTCGACATCGGGGCATGGCTCGGCGGATGCAGACGGAATGGCGACGGTAGATTACACGGAAGCGCTGAGGCCGCAAGCCGTTATCACCGCCGGCCCCAGGAAACGGACGATGTGAGATGCATTCATGCCGCTGTAGTTGCCCATGTGACCAGTTTCTCAAACTGGCAATTGTTCGGCACCTTTTCCAAGAGGCGTGTCCGGCATCTCGGCCGGACCCGCGCACGCCCTTGCCCGCGAGGCCGTTGAGATGAAACTCGCGTTCAGCTTGCGGAAGCCCCGCGCGTGCGTCTACCCGCGCCACGCTGGCCCGGATCCCAAAGTTGCCCGGGCAGCGCAGACTTCCAGCGCCCCACCAGCCCCGCATCTGAGGTTGGCGGCGGTGGACGCGGTGACGATGTGCCTTGGTCACCGCGCGTTTTGGTGCCCCGCCAGAGGACTCCGTTGCACTAGCGGTGAGCGAAGCCACGGTTGATGATCCGCGGATCCAATCCGGGCCGATATCATTGCGAAACACCGGCGACTCACAACCACGACTATGCTTTGACGGCGTGACTAGACGCGGAAAGATCGTCTGCACCCTCGGGCCGGCTACGCAACAGGACGACTTGGTCAAAGAGCTGGTCGAAGCCGGAATGGACGTCGCCCGAATGAACTTCAGCCACGGCGACTACCCGGATCACGAAGCCGCATATGAGCGCGTGCGTGCTGCCTCTGACGCCACGGGGCGCGCGGTTGGCGTGCTCGCCGATCTGCAAGGCCCGAAGATCAGGTTGGGCCGCTTCGCTGATGGCCCGACCTATTGGGCTGACGGGGACACGGTCCGGATCACGGTCGAGGGGTGTGAAGGGTGCCGTGACCGGGTATCTACCACCTACAAGAGGCTGGCCCAGGATGCCGTGGCCGGTGACCGGGTGCTCGTTGATGACGGCAAGGTCGGATTGATCGTCGATCACATCGACGGCAACGACGTGGTCTGCACAGTCGTAGAAGGCGGCCCGGTCAGCAACAACAAGGGAATCTCCCTGCCGGGGATGAATGTATCTGCGCCGGCGCTATCGGGGAAGGACATCGACGACCTCACGTTCGCGCTCAATCTGGGTGTCGACATGGTCGCGCTGTCCTTCGTGCGGTCGCCTTCGGACGTGGAACTCGTGCATGAGGTGATGGACCGGATCGGCCGGCGAGTTCCGGTGATCGCGAAGCTGGAAAAGCCCGAAGCGATCGACAATCTCGAAGCCATCGTGTTGGCATTCGACGCCGTCATGGTGGCCCGCGGCGATCTGGGGGTAGAGCTGCCGCTGGAAGAGGTCCCGCTGGTACAGAAGCGGGCCATCCAGATCGCCCGGGAGAACGCCAAACCGGTGATCGTGGCGACCCAGATGCTCGACTCGATGATGGAGAACTCGCGGCCCACTCGTGCCGAGGCCTCTGACGTCGCCAACGCCGTGCTTGACGGCGCCGATGCCCTGATGCTGTCCGGTGAGACCTCGGTGGGCAAGTACCCACTTGCTGCGGTCCGGACGATGTCGCGCATCGTCTGCGCGGTTGAAGAGAACTCGACGGCGGCCCCGCCGTTGACCCATGTGCCGCGCACCAAGCGGGGAGTGATCTCCTATGCGGCCCGCGACATCGGTGAACGACTCGACGCCAAGGCGTTGGTCGCCTTCACTCAGTCCGGCGATACCGTGCGACGGCTTGCTCGGCTGCATACCCCATTGCCGCTGCTGGCCTTCACCGCTTGGCCCGAGGTGCGCAGTCAGCTCGCGATGACCTGGGGCACCGAGACTTTCATCGTCCCGGAGATGGACTCGACTGACGGCATGATCCGGCAGGTCGACAAATCGCTGCTAGAACTCGGCCGCTACAAGCGTGGTGATCTGGTGGTCATCGTCGCGGGTGCACCGCCGGGGACCGTGGGTTCGACCAATCTGATTCACGTGCACCGGATCGGTGAGGACGACGTCTAACCTGGCCCAGGAGCCGGGGAATTGAGTCCCACCCAGGAATCCGCGCGACCGCGAAGCGCCGCCTGAGCTGGGCCACCGAATCTGGAGGAGAGCGAGCCCATGCCGGCCGGCGATGAGCCCAACGTGCGAGACGAAGCCAAGTCGGACTTCGAGGAACTGCTCGCGGTCCTAGACCTCAAACGCGTCGCGGATGATCGGTTCATCGGGGCCCATCCCAGCAAGAACCCGATGCGAACATTCGGTGGGCTGCTGATGGCTCAGTCATTTGTTGCCAGCAGCCGCACGTTGCTTCGAGACGATCTACTGCCCAGCGCGCTCTCGGTGCACTTCATCAACGGTGGCGACACGACGAAAGACATCGAATTCCAGGTGGTGCGGCTGCGCGACGAGCGTCGTTTCGCCAATCGACGGATCGACGCGGTGCAGAATGAGACGCTGCTGTCCTCGGCGATGATCTCCTACATGTCGGGCGGGCGTGGGCTCGAGCATGGTGTCGAGCCGCCGCCGGTGGCCGATCCAGAAACTCGCCCGCCCATTGGCGAGCTGCTGCGCGGCTACGAGGAGACCGTTCCGCACTTCGTCAACGCGCTGCAGCCGATCGAATGGCGCTACACCAACGATCCGTCCTGGGTGATGCGTGACAAGGGGGAGCGGCTTCACTACAACCGGGTCTGGGTAAAGGCTTTGGGTAAACTGCCCGACGATCCGATCCTGCACACCGCGACGATGCTGTATTCCTCGGATACCACCGTGCTGGACTCGGTGATCACCACCCACGGCCTGTCCTGGGGGTTTGACCGCATTTTCGCCGCCTCGGCCAACCATTCGGTGTGGTTTCACCGGCAGGTCGACTTCAACGATTGGGTGCTGTATTCCACATCGTCACCGGTGGCGGCAGACTCACGCGGCCTGGGCACTGGGCACTTCTTCAATCGCGCCGGCCAGCCGGTGGCGACGGTGGTGCAGGAAGGCGTGCTGAAGTATTTCCCCGCCGCACGACGATAGACCCCGCGCGAGGATGCGCGCAGCGGCGACGACAAGCACCTGAACCTGGGCCGGTCCGGCTCTGCTCAGGCGTAACGTTCCTGGTAGTAGGCGTACCGCCCAGCTGAGAATCGCGCTGTCGGGAGGTGAGTGTGGACGGATCGTCGGTCGAGGTTGTGCCGCGCGTTCGGGCACGCGAACGCGTTGTCGTCAACGTCGACTCTGTCACCGCCCGCTGCGTTGGGGCACTGGCGGTGTTCTGCGCGGCCTGCTGGCTCATTGCGTTGCTGGCCCGAAACTACCGGCACGAGGATTGGCAGGCCGCTGGCCGGCTGAGCTGGTCGTTGACGGTGCTGGCCGCGGTGGCGCTGATCGCGCGAGGCATCTTCCTGGGGCGCCCGGTGACTGCGATGCATGCGATTGTGGCCGCCTTGATCCTGGTCCTTGGCCTGGGCGCGCATGTGTTGTCTTTTAGTCTGGCCGGTGAACTATTGATCGCCGGATCGGGACTGGTGCTGATGTGGCCAACGTCGGCGCATCCGCGGCCCGGGGACCTACCGCGAGTGTGGGCCTTGATCAACGCCACCAGTGCGGATCCGTTGGCGCCGTTCGCGATGCAGGCGGGCAAGTGCTATCACTTCAGCGCGGCCGGTACCGCGGCGCTGGCATATCGGACGCGGATGGGTTTTGCGGTCGTCGCCGGCGACCCGATTGGTGCGGAATCGCAGTTTCCGCAACTGATCGCCGACTTCGCCGCCATGTGTCACACCCACGGCTGGCGGATCGCGGTCTTGGCTTGCAGCGAGCGGTGGCTCGACCTATGGGCTGACCGTGCGCTGGTCGGCCAATCCCTGCGCGCGGTTCCCATCGGTTGCGATGTCGTCATCGACGTGCGGAGCTTCGCCATGGTGGGCCGAAAGTTCCGCAACCTGCGTCAGGCCGTCAAGCGCACCCGCAACGCGGGCATCACCACCGAAATCGTGGCCGAGCAGGAGCTCGACGACACACGGCGGGCAGAGCTGGCCGAGATGCTGCTGGCATCACCCAAAGGGGCCCGAAACGACCGTGGCTTCTGCATGAGTCTGGACGGCGTGCTCGAAGGTACATACCCCGGGGTGCAGCTGATCATTGCTCGCGATGTTTCCGGGCGGGTACAGGAATTTGACCGGTTCACGACGGCCGGGCGCGGTAGCGACTATTCCCTGGATGTGCCGTGGCGTCGGAGTGGGGCCCCGAACGGGATCGACGAACGGCTCAGCGTCGACATGATCATTGCTGCCAAAGACGCGGGGGCGCAGCGACTGTCACTGGCATTCGCGGCGTTTCCGGAAATCTTCGACGAGTGTCACCGTAGCCGGCCGCAGCGCCTGTTCTACCTGTTGATCCACTTGCTTGACCCCTTGATCTCCCTCGAGTCGCTATACCGCTACCTGTGCAAGTTCCACGCGCTCGACCAGCGGCGGTATGCGTTGATCACCGTGACTCAGGTCATTCCGCTGCTGGTCGTACTGCTCTCACTGGAGTTCATGCCGCGTCGGCGTCACCTTCGGTGAGACCTCTTGCCGGGAAGGGATGTTCATCCGGTCACACCGAATGTTTTCGGAGAGGTGGTGGGTGGCCACCACGACGGTCTTGGCGACGGGTAGCAGACCGGTCTCCGAGGACAGGAGGTCACGAAGAATGCGATCGGCGTCGGTTGCGTCGAGGTGCTCGGTGGGTTCGTCGAGCAACACGATCTGGGCGGGCGAAAGCGCTGCGCGGGCGAGCAGGAGCCGTCGGCGCTGGCCCGCGGAGACCGCCTGCGCGCCACCGATCAAGACCGTCGACAGGCTGTGGGGAAGACCGGCGAGCCACGCGCCGAGGCCGACCCTATCCAGGGTGGTCACCAGCTCGTCATCGGTGCAATCTCCGCGGACAACCAGCAAGTTGTCGCGCACGGTAGTCGCGAAGATGTGCGCGTCTTCAGCGAAAAACCCAATGGTGCTGCGTAATTCGGCGTCATCGAACCGGGTCAGACTGATTCCGTTCAATAGCACCTGCCCCTGCAGCGGCGATAGCAGCCCGGCCAGGGTCATTAGTAGGGTCGTCTTTCCGGAGCCGCTGGGGCCCGTGACGGCCAGCCGAGCCCCCGGTGACAGCTCGATCGTGGTCCGGGTGGCGTGGGCCCGCCAATGGCCGGAATAGATATCCGCTGACAGCTGGCCGAGCGTGGGGGATTCCAGCGTTGCGATCGCGGTATCGGTCGGCGGGTTGACGTCGCGCCCAGCGAGTTCGATCAACCGGTGCAACGCGATTCGGGACCGGGTCAGCTGAAACGCAGCGGCCGGGAGAGCGTTCGTGGCCTCGAAGGCAGACAGGGGCAGCAACATCAGGACCGCCAGGGTGGTGGGCGCGACGGTGGGGGCCATGAGGATTCCGGCCACCACCGCTCCGAGCACGCTTGTTCCGATTGCCGCTGTCGGTACGGCTTCGGCGATCGCGGCGGGACGCGCCGCCGCATCCATGGCCTCGCCCCAGGCATGTTGTTGCCGTTGTGATTTCGTGATCACTGCAGGTAGCACGCCGCCGACCCGGAGTTCGGGGGCATGTTCGAGGGCGACCATCGCCGACTCATCCCGGCCGGCATGATGCTGGCGGGCCAGCGCTTCCTGTGATTGCGCCGCTCTGCGGGCAAGCGACGGCGCAACTATCCCGGCCACGATCAAGCACATCGTCAATACGGCAGCTGCCGGCAGTGATATGACCGCGACCACCCCGATCGCAGCCGGTGCCAGCACCGCCGCCACGCCCACCGGAACCAGGGCGCGCACCAGCACGTCAGCCAAGGTGTCAACGTCGCTACCGACGCGCGCCACCAGGTCGCCGCTGGATAACCGGAATGCCGCTGCTACCGGTCCTTCGGCTAGTCGCTGATAGATCCGGGCACGCGCGGTGCCTGCCGCGCGTAGCGCGATGTCGTGGGTGGCCAGTCGCTCGCAATAGTGCAGAACGCCCCGCGAGATCGCTAACGTCCGCACCGCGACGACGGCGATCGATAGGTCAAGCACCGGCGGCATCTGCGATGCCCGGGTTATCAGCCAGGCCGACACGCCGGCCAGTGCCAGGGCGCTGCCCAGGGACAACACCCCCAGGGCGATCGCGGCGAGCACCCGGGGCAGCCTCGGACGCAACAGGTCGCATGCGGCCGATAGGGAATCAGACCGGGACATAGCCGGCCTGAGTATCGAGTCCGTCGCGGGTTACCTCGATTACCTGGTCGCCGATGGCAACCACCGGTTCGCGATGTCCGACCACCATCACGGTCGCACCGGTGCGAGCCCGTTCGGCGATGGCCTGCAGCACTTGCTCCTCGGTGTGCGAGTCCAGGTGTGCGGTGGGCTCGTCGAGTAGCAGCACCGGGGAAGGCGATCCCAGGACGCGGGCCAGGGTCAAACGTTGTCGCTGCCCGAGCGACAAACCGACGCCGTCTCGGCCCAGCACCGTGTCCAATCCGTCCGGGAGCTCAGCCAGGACCGCGTCGAAGCCCGACGCCGCGCAGGCGCTGTCCAAATCGGCCAGCTCACCAAGTAGCACCAGGTTGTCACGGACCGTTCCGGGGACCAGCACCGAACGCTGCGGCAACCAGGACAACTGGCGCCACCAGTCGACGGGATCCAGCTCGCTGATGTCGATTCCAGCGACGGTAAGCCGCCCGTTTGACGGCGTGGTGAGCCCCGCGATCAGCTGCAGTGTGGTGCTCTTGCCCGCGCCGTTTTGTCCGGTAAGCACCGTCACCTGGCCGGGTTCGATGGTGGCGGTCAAGTTGTGTGGTGATCGGCCGTCGCGTCCGGTGACGCTGAGATTTTGGAGGTGGATCGTCGCCCCACGGGCGGTTACCGCTCGTCGAGCCGGTGGGGTGCAAGCCGTTTCGCCGATGAGCGTGAATGCCTGTTCGGCCGCGGATTTCCCGTCCTGGGCGGCGTGAAACTCCACGCCAATGCGGCGCAGCGGCCAGTACACGTCCGGGGCCAGCAGTAACACCGTGAGACCGGCGGTCAGTGTCATTTCACCGAACACCAGGCGCAGTCCGATGCTGACGGCAATCACAGCCACGCCCAGAATCGCCAGCAGTTCGAGCACCAGAGCTGACAAGAAGGCAATTCGCAGTGTCGCCAGGGCCGAGCGCCGATGCGCGGCGCTGAGCTCGGCGATGCGTTGTTCAGGGCCGGAGGCTCGGCCCAGCGCCCGCAGGGTGGGGATTCCGGCGATCAGATCCAGCAATCGGGCCTGCAAGGTGGCCATTGCGGCCAGAGCCGCCGCTGACCGCTCAGCGGTAGCCAACCCGATCAAGACCATGAAGACCGGGATCAGTGGAAGGGTGATCACCGCGATCAGCGCCGACTTCACGTCGTAGACCGCGATCATCACCACGGTGGCCGGGGTCAGGATCGCCGCAAGAAACAGCGTGGGCAGGTAGCCGGTGAAATAGGGTCGCAAACCGTCCAGTCCGCGGGTTACCACCACCGCGGCGGCATCGCGTTGTGCCGCCAATTCGTTGGGCTGGCGGGCCGTCACCGACTCCAGCACCTGCCCACTGAGCTCGGCGATCACCGCGCTGGCCCCTCGCTGGCCCAGGCGCGCCTGCAGCCAGTGCGTCACCGCGCGCAACGCCCACAGCGCCGACAACATCAACAGCGAGCCCAGCCAGCAGCGTAAACACCGTGCCGAGGGGTCGCTGGCGACGCGCGCGACCATGCTCGCCAGCACGATCGCCGAGGCAATGGCACAGCCCGAGATGACCACTACGCAGGTCACCGAGGCGATCAGATAGCACCGCAACGCGGCCGACGCCCGCCACAGCCGCGGGTCCAGTGGCGCGCGGGTGGTCGAGGCCCTTGCGGTCAGGAGGGGCGCCTAGCCAGACCTACCGACGGCGGTATCCGCTCGGCCGAAATCCGCTGCCGGAAGACCCAGTACGTCCAGGCCTGGTAGACCACCGTCAGCGGGGCGAACAACGCGGTAACCCAGGTCATGATCTTGAGCGTGTAGGGCGTCGAGGAGGCGTTGTAGATCGTTACGTTCCATCGCTCGTTGAGCGTCGACGGCACCAGATTCGGGTATAGGGCACCGAACAGCAGGAGCACCACGGCTGCCACTACCAGCGCGATGCAGAGGAACGCCCAGCCATCGGATACGCGTCGCCAGACCAGCAGCACCGCCGCCAGCTGCGCAATCACGGCCACCCCCAGCAAGGCCCAGGTCCACTGCTTGCCATAAGCCAACTGGGTCCAAACCCCAAATCCGGCGACCAGGACCGTGACGGGAAGCGACAACAAGACGGCAAACCGGTATGCGTCGTCGTGAATCGGGCCCGCCGTCTTCAAGGCGACAAACACCGCCCCGTAGAACAGAAACAGGCCGGCGGTGGCCAATCCGCCCAACAGGGTGTACGCGTTGAGCACATCGCCGATTGACAGGGCCACGTGACCGTTGGCATCGACGGGCAGGCCTCGCACCAGGATGGCGAATGCGACGCCCCAGAGTATGGCCGGCAACCAGGACCCGGCTGCAATGCCGAAGTCGGCCAGCGCCCGCCACTTTGGGTCATCGACCTTGCCGCGCCACTCGATGGCCACCGAGCGCACGATCATGCCGAACACGATGGCCAGCAGCGGCAAGTACAGCGTGGAGAACACCGTGGCGTACCAGCCGGGAAATGCGGCGAACATGGCCGCGACGCCGGTGATCAGCCACACCTCGTTGCCGTCCCAAACCGGTCCAATGGTGTTGAGAGCGGTGCGCCGGTGGATCTCCGGATCACCCGTGCCGAAATGTGCGAAGGGTGCCATCAGCATGCCTACGCCGAAGTCGAATCCCTCGAGGATGAAGAATCCAAGGAACAGCACCGCGATGACAGCGAACCACAACTCTTGGAGTCCCAACGGTCAGCTCCCTTCTCTTGAGTTGGTGGCTTGGGCCTTGCCCGGTCTCAATAGGCGAACGACAGAGGTGCTACCTCGTCGTCGTCGGGTGCGCGTGGCGGAGCAGGCTCGGCGTCGTGTTCCAGCGGGCCCTCGACTATGTAGCGTTTGAGCAGCCAAAACCAGATGACCGCGAGCACCGCGTAGACAAGCGTGAATGTCACCAGGGAGGTGACGACCGTGGCGGTGGTCAGGTTGGACACCGCGGTTGCGACGGTGAGCCGAACGTTGGGGTCACCGGTTGGGTTCGGAGCCACGATCCAGGGCTGGCGGCCCATCTCGGTGAACACCCACCCGGAGATGTTGGCCAGGAACGGAGTCGGAATCGTCAGCAGCGCAAGCCATCCGAACCAACGCTTGTCCGGGATGCGTCCACCGCGAGTCAGCCACAGCGCAAGCAACGCGAACAGGACTGGGATTGCCAGGAATCCGATCATGGCGCGAAACGACCAGTAGGTGACGAAGAGATTGGGGCGGTAGTCATTTGGACCGAATCGCTGTTGGTAGTCCCGTTGCAGGTCACGCACGCCTTGCAGGGTGACGTTGGTCGGCCTGCCCTGCGCCAGGATCGGTAATACGTAGGGCACCTCGATGACTCGGGTGAGGCCATCGCAGTTGTTCTGCCGACCCACCGTGAGGATGGAGAAGTTCGGATCGGTTTGGGTGTCGCACAATGACTCTGCCGAAGCCATCTTCATCGGCTGCTGCTGAAACATCAGCTTGCCTTGGTAGTCGCCGCTGAAGAACAGGCCGACCGTGGCGATCAACGCCACCCAACACCCCAAGATGGTCGCCGGACGGTACATGGCCCGGGTACCACGCGGTACGGGGGAATTCTTGGAACGCACCAGCCACCAGGCGCTCACGGCGGCGACGAACGTCCCGGCGGTGAGGAATGCGCCCGTGACCGTGTGGGCAAATGCGGTTCGTCCGGTGTTGTTGGTGAGCAAGGCCACGATGCTGTTCAGTTCGGCGCGGTGGGTTTCGGGGTTGTAGTGCGCACCGACCGGGTGTTGCATGAACGAATTCGCCGTGATGATGAAGAACGCGGACACGTTCACGCTGATCGCGACTATCCAGATGCAGGCCAGGTGGACAAGGCGGGGCAACCTGCTCCAGCCGAAGATCCACAATCCGATGAAGGTGGATTCGAAGAAGAAGGCCATCAGGCCCTCCATGGCCAGGGGGGCGCCGAAGATGTCGCCGACGAACCGTGAGTACTCGCTCCAGTTCATTCCGAACTGGAATTCCTGGACGATCCCCGTCGCCACGCCGATGGCGAAGTTGATCAGGAACAACTTCCCGAAGAACTTGGTCAGTCGGTACCACGCGGGGTCGTCGGTGATTACCCAGGCTGTCTGCATGATGGCCAGCAGGGGAGCAAGGCCGATCGTGAGCGGTACGAAAATAAAGTGTTAGACGGTGGTGATACCGAACTGCCAACGCGAAACATCGACGACATTCATGTGCCATCTCCCGGGCCTGCGGGTGGTCTTACCGTGCTACGACGAAGTGTAGTAGGCCGGGCGGCTCCGACGCTAGCGTCCGGCAAGCATCACGAAAAATGCCCGTGAAGCGTCCTCGGTGCATCACGTAAAAATGCCCGCGAAACGGTCGATCCTCGGCAGGCATGGGAAGTGGGCTGTCGATGTCGTCTCGGGCCGAGATCACCGCGAAGTTCGCCAGGGCGTATGTGGGGGCGCCGAAGGCGGGCAAGGGGCAGATTCTGGATCAGGTGGTGGCGGTCACCGGCTGGTCGCGTGACAACGCCCGGCGGCGGTTGAGGGCGGCGGCCGCGCCGCCGGGAGCGGGTCGGCAGGTCGCCAAACGGACTCGCCGGCAACGCAATCCGAAGTACTCCTAGGATGCGCTCAAGGTGTTGCAGAAGGTGTGGGCGGCCTCAGGCGGGCAGTGGGGCCGGTACCTGGCCGCTTCCATGGCACTTCAGTTGGATGCTCTAGGGCGTGTCTGCTTAATGTGAATGGTGTTTTGGCTGATGCTGTTTGGGTGATGCGGACGCATGCGATTTCTGATGATTTGTGGTCGCTGATCGTGGCGGTGTTGCCTGCGGGGCGGCGGCGTGGCCGGCCGTGGAACGATCATCGACGTACTCTGGAGGGCATTATCTGGCGTTACCGTACGGGATCTCCGTGGTGTGACCTGCCCGAGCACTTCGGTCCCTGGCAATCGGTGGCCGAGAGGCATCTACGCTGGTCGGTCGATGGCATCTACGCGCGGATCTTCGCGGCGATCGCCTCTGACCTCGACGCCGAGGACGCCGACCTGGGCGCACTGTTGTCGGTCGATTCGACCAGTGTGCGCGCCCACCAACACGCAGCCGGAGCGCCCCGGGCGCCGCACAGGGGGATCTGTCGAATTACAAGAAATATCTCGATGAGCCCGATGACCACGCCATTGGGCGTTCCCGCGGCGGGCTGACTACCAAGATCCACGCCTTGACCGACCAGCTGTGCAGTCCGGTCACCCTGGCACTGTCGGCCGGTCAAGCCGGTGATAATCCGATGCTTTGGCCATTGCTGGCCGCCCGGTGCAGCAACTCATACGCCCCGTTTCGCCTGCTGGCGGACAAGGCGTACTCCCATGACTCGACGCGGGCACAGCTGCGCCGGCTCAAGATCGCCCATACCATCCCCGAGCGCAGCGACCAGATCACCCGCCGCAAAGCCAAAGGCCGCAACGGAGGACGGCCTCCGGGGTTCTCAGGCCGAATCTACAAGCACCGTAACACCGTCGAGCGAAGCTTCAACGGGCTCAAACACTGGCGCGCGGTCGCCACCTGCTACGACAAATACGCCCTGACCTACCTCGGCGGTGTCACCCTGGCCGCCATCATCACCTACCACCGCGTCCGCAATTAGCAGACAGGACCTAGAACGCCACGGCGAACTGGTGGACGGCCGTGACCGTTACGGCCCGGCGGTGCGTGCCGAGCTGTTGGCGATGAGCAGCGCCACGATCGACCGCTACCTGCGCGGCGCCAAGGCCCGCGACCAGATCTCGGGTGTGTCGACGACGAAACCCTCCCGCTGCTGCGGTCCTCGATCACCATCTGCAAAGCAGGCGATGAGGCCGAAGAATCTCCGGGGTTCTTCGAAGGCGACACCGTGGCGCACTGCGGCCCGACACTGAAAGGTGAGTTCGCCCGCACGGTCAACCTCACCGACATGCACATCGGCTGGGTGTTCACCCGCACGGTGCGCAACAACGCCCACCCCCACATCCTGGGCGCCCTCAAAACCGGAATTACTAAAATCCCTATAAGGTAACGGGTTTGGACTTCGACAACGGCACCGAATTCCTCAATAAGGCGGTCATCAAGTGGGCCGCGGACATGGAGATCTTCTTCACCCGCTCACGACCCTACAAGAAGAACGACCAGGCCACCATCGAGTCCAAAAACAACCACCTCGTGCGTCGCTACGGGTTCTACTACCGCTACGACACCGACGAAGAACGCGCCGTGCTCAACCGGCTGTGGCACCTGGTCAACGACCGGCTCAACTACCTGACCCCACCATCAAACCCATCAGCTACGGCTGCAGCCGCGACGGTCACCGCCGCCGGCTCTACGACAAGCCCCAGACCCCCCTGGACCGGCTGCTGGCCGCCGGAGTCCTCTCAGCGGCCCAACAAACAGAGCTGCTCACCTACCGCAACAGCCTCAACCCCGCCGCGATCGCCCACCAGATCGCCGACCTGCAAGCCGCCCTGCTCAGACTCGCCAAAGACAAGACCGAACAGCTCTACCTCGCCGCCATACCCGCCGCTCTACCCGCCCTCAAAGCCGGCATCCGCATCAAAAGCAAGACCACCACCTGACCCCGATTTCGCGGGCATTCCTTACCTGATGCATGAACCAGGTTTCGCAGGCATCTTGACTCGATGCATCACGGCGTCAATTGAGCCACCCGGCCCGAGGGTCAGAGCCCTAGCGACTTAGATGCCTTGCGGATACCGAAGGACGACACGACTTCGAACGCGCCGATGACCACCAGCCACACGCCCACGACGATGGCCAGGGTGATGATCGACTCGAACGGCGCGCCCATCACCACCACGCCGGCGATCAGGCTAATGACACCGATGAAAATCGACCATCCGCGACCCGGCAGGGTGGGGTCGCTGATTGCCGACACCGTGGTGGCGACGCCGCGGAAGATGAATCCGATGCCGATCCAGATGGCCAGCAGCAAGACCGCATTGCCGAAGTGGCGGAAGGCCAGCACGGCCAGGATCAGCGAAGCCGCGCCGCTGATGAACAGCAGGATTCGACTGCCCGCCGACACATGCAGGCTGAACGCGAACATGACCTGCGCGATCCCGGTCAGGATGAGGTAGACGCCGAAGGCGACGGCAGCAACCAAGACCGAAATTCCTGGCCAGGCCAGGATTAACGCGCCAAGGATCAGCGACAGGATTCCCGATGTCAGCGTTGACTTCCACAGATGCGGTAACAAGCTTGGGACAGGTGAGGTTTCCATGGCCGCAGTGTGACACATGTGACGGTCCTGGCAAAGGGGCAAAGGGTTGTGTCTAGTGGGCCGACCGGACGTGTCGAAAACTAGACGCGCGCGGCGTTCGGCTCATCGGCGGGCACGGCGGTGGGTTCGTCGATCGGCTTGTGGCCGATCAGATACCAGGTGCGCATCACACCTTTTCCTTTGACATTGATGTGTCCGCGCTCCTGGAGCACAAAGTCTTTGTTGAGCCGCTCGTAGACCTCATCCGGCACCTGGATCTTGCCCACCGAGTCGGTGGATTCCATCCGGGACGCAACGTTGACGGCGTCGCCCCAAACGTCATAGAAGAACCTGCGTGAGCCCACCACACCCGCGACGACGGGGCCGGTGGCCAGGCCGACCCGTAGCGGCACTGAGCGGTTGTGCGGATCTTTCATGCCGGCGGCGACATCAACCATATCGAGCGCAAAATCTGCCAACGCCTGCACATGATCGGGCCGTGGCCGTGGCACTCCGCTGACCACCATGTAGGAGTCGCCGCTGACCTTGATCTTTTCCAGCCCGTATTTGTCCACCAGGGCGTCGAAAGCGCTGTAGAGACGGTCTAGGAATCGAACCAGATCGGCCGGCGCGGTCGAGCTCGCGCGCTCGGTGAAGCCGACGATGTCGGCGAACAGCACGTAGGCCTCTTCGTATTTGTCGGCGATGATGTTTCGCTCGGGCTCCTTGAGCCGGTCCGCCACACTCACCGGCAGCATGTTGGCCAACAGCGCCTCTGAACGGTCGTACTGCGCCTCCATGACGGCCTCGGCGCGCGCGGTGTCTCGGAGGGCAAACCACACCGTGAAGAACACCAGGAGGCACGCGGAGACGGTGGTGATGATGAAGCCGAGGGATTGGAGCCATGCCGACTGGGCGCCGGTGTTACGCGGAACCACGAATTCCACGGTGATGATCAGGGCGGCGGCGAGCGCCGCGAGGCCGCTCGCCAGCACCACGTGTTCAATGCCCAGCACCAGCACGACCAGGCAGGCACCCACCAGGAAGAACATCTGAGCTCCCGACCCGGTGCCCACATTCCAGCAGCTGGCGAAAACCGAGACATAGGCTGCGCCGACAAACGTCAGCGGCGCCACCAGCTCCCCGAAGCGGTGCAGCATCGGGACGGTCGCAAAGACCAACGTTGCGGCGATGTTGATCAGGTTGATCTGCCAGATCCACGCCTGTGTGAGGAATTGCACCAGGATGAAGCTGCTGCTGATCAGCACCGCCAACAAGGCGGCGATGCTCAGGACCCGGGCACGGCGCGCCGCACTGTGGGCGTAGTGCTGATTGAGGTCACGGGTTTGCTCGCGGACGGCCGCGACCGAGTCCGGGCGGGGCAAGCCCTCAGACGATCGCCGTGCGGTACGACACTTCTTAGCCGATTTCTTGGCCGGCACGGCTCAAAGCCTACCGGTGCGCTCGTTGTCTACCCAGTCGAACGACCACCTCCCGGCGCGTTTTGGCTGCTTGCTGCGCCGGTAGTTCGCTGCTGAGCTGGTGCCCTCGGTGAGATTCGAACTCACACTGGACGGGTTTTGAATCCGTTTCCTCTGCCAGTTGGGATACGAGGGCCTGTCGCTTGTCCGTTGCGGCTTACTACCTTAGATGAGCCTCAAACCATAGTGGATTTGACTCCTCGTCCCGACTCACCGCCCCCCAAGGTTCCTGATTCCAGCCGCTCACGTCACAATGTCCGTCATGACCGGCCCCACCACCGATGCCGATGCCGCGAAGACACGCCGAGTCCTGATCGCGGAAGACGAAGCGCTCATCCGCATGGACTTGGCCGAAATGCTGCGAGAGGAGGGTTACGACATCGTCGGCGAGGCCGGCGACGGCCAGGAAGCCGTCGAGCTTGCCGAGCTGCACAAGCCCGATCTGGTGATCATGGATGTGAAGATGCCGCGCCGCGACGGCATCGACGCCGCGTCGGAGATCGCCAGTAAACGCATTGCGCCGATCGTGGTGCTGACCGCGTTCAGTCAGCGCGATCTGGTCGAACGCGCTCGCGATGCCGGGGCGATGGCGTACCTGGTGAAGCCTTTCACCGTCAGTGACCTGGTTCCGGCGATTGAACTGGCGGTGAGCCGGTTCAGCGAGATCAGTGCGCTGGAAAACGAAGTCGCCACACTGTCGGACCGTCTGGAAACGCGCAAGCTCGTTGAGCGCGCCAAAGGCTTGCTGCAGGCCAAACGAGGGATGACCGAGCCAGAGGCCTTCAAGTGGATCCAGCGGGCCGCCATGGACCGGCGGACCACCATGAAGCGGGTGGCTGAGGTGGTCCTGGAAACCCTGGATACCCCCGACGAGGCCTAGTCCCGGGCGCGCCGACCCGTCACGCCAGACACAGCGCGTCGCCGCTAGCGCGCCACGATCACCGAGGAACCGTGCCCGAACAGGCCCTGGTTCGCCGTCACGCCCACCCTGGCGTTCTCCACTTGCCGGCCGGTGGCCTGACCGCGCAGCTGCCAGTTCAACTCGCAGACTTGGGCAATGGCCTGAGCGGGGATTGCCTCGCCGAAGCAGGCCAGCCCACCGGACGGGTTGACCGGCACCCTGCCGCCGATGGTCGTCGCTCCGCTGCGCAGCAGCGCCTCGGCTTCACCTTTCGGGCACAGACCCAGGTGCTCGTACCAGTCAAGTTCTAGCGCGGTGGACAGGTCGTACACCTCAGCCAGGCTCAGGTCCTCGGGGCCTATGCCGGCTTCGGTATAGGCCGCATCGAGGATCTGATCCTTGAACACTCGCTCCGGTGCGGGGACTACCGCCGTGGAATCCGTTGCGATGTCCGGCAATTCGGGCAGATGTTGTGGGTAGCGCGGGGTCACGGTGCTGACCGCGCACACCGATGGCACCCCGTCGAGCGAGCCCAGGTGTTCGCGAGCGAACTTTGCGCTGGCCACGATCAAGGCCGCCGCGCCGTCGGAGGTGGCGCAGATATCCAGCAACCGCAACGGTTCAGCCACTACCTGGCTGGCCAGCACGTCCTCGACCGAGACTTCCTTGCGGTAGCGGGCGTTGGGGTTTTGCAGGCCGTGCCGGGAGTTCTTGACTTTCACCTGGGCGAAATCCTCGAGGGTGGCCCCGTACAGGTCCATCCGGCGCCGCGCGAGCAAGGCGAAGTAGACCGGGTTGGTAGCCCCGATCAGGTGGAATCGCTGCCAATCGGGATCGTTTTTGCGCTCACCGCCGACCGGGGCGAAAAACCCTTTCGGGGTGGTGTCGGCGCCGACCACCAACGCAACATCGCAGAATCCGGCCAGAATCTGGGCCCGCGCGCTTTGCAGCGCCTGGGAGCCGCTGGCGCACGCGGCGTAGCTCGAACTGACCGGCACGCCGTTCCAGCCGAGCTTCTGCGCGAAGGTGGCGCCGGCCACAAAGCCCGGGTATCCGTTGCGGATGGTGTCCGCGCCGGCCACCAGCTGGATCTGGCGCCATTCCAAACCGGCTTCGCGCAGGGCGGCGCGGGCGGCAGCGACCCCGTACTCGGTGAAGTCGTTGCCCCACTTGCCCCACGGGTGCATTCCCGCGCCAAGGATGTAAAGGGGTTCGGGGGCACTCATCAGGCGATCCTCCAGGCGTACACGATGCGTTCGACGCCGTCCTCGTCGGTGAACAGCGGCATGGTCGTCAGCTCCATCTCCATGCCGATCTTCAAGTCGGCGGCCAGCGTGCCTTCGACAACTTTGCCCAGCACGATCAGCCCCTCGTCGGCGAGCTCCACCGCGGCGACGGCGAACGGCTCAAAGGGGTCGGGGGACGGGTAGGGCGGGGGCGGAGCGTAACGGTTCTCGGTGTAGCTCCACAGCTTTCCCCGACGGGATAAAGCAACGGACTCTAGTTTGTCGTTGGCGCAAGCCGGATTGGGGCAGTTGTTCTCGCGCGGGGGGAAAACATAAGTACCGCACTGGGGGCACTTACTGCCGATCAGATGGGGGCTTCCGGCTTCATCGGTGGTGAACCAACCCGCGACCGCCGGTTGTTGACTGGTGACCTCTGGCACCGGGCCAGCCTACCCAGCACGAGCACAAAACTGAAACGTGTTGCAGTTCTGCCGGTGGTTGGGCTCGGTCGGCGCGTCGCACCGGATGCCTAGAGTGTGAGCCGTGAGTGTCGCGACCGAGCAATCCACAAAGCCGACGCTGATGTTGCTAGACGGCAATTCGCTAGCCTTTCGCGCGTTCTATGCGCTGCCCGCGGAGAACTTCAAGACCCGCGGCGGGCTAACCACCAATGCCGTCTACGGCTTCACCGCCATGTTGATCAATCTCCTGCGCGACGAAGCGCCCACGCATATCGCGGCGGCATTTGACGTCTCACGGCAGACATTCCGCTCCGAGCGCTATCCGGAGTACAAGGCCAATCGAAGCTCGACCCCCGACGAGTTCCACGGTCAGATCGACATCACCAAGGAAGTTCTCAACGCGCTGGGGATCACGGTGCTAGCCGCACCGGGATTTGAGGCCGACGACATCATCGCGACGTTGGCCACCCAGGCTGAAGGGGAGGGGTACCGGGTGCTGGTCGTCACCGGCGACCGAGACTCCCTGCAACTGGTCAGCGATGACGTGACCGTGCTCTACCCGCGCAAGGGCGTCAGCGAACTCACCCGCTTCACCCCGGAGGCCGTCGTGGAGAAGTACGGGCTCACCCCAGTGCAGTATCCCGACTTCGCCGCCTTGCGCGGTGATCCCAGCGACAACCTGCCCGGCATTCCCGGAGTGGGGGAGAAGACCGCGTCCAAGTGGATTGTCGAATACGGTTCGTTGCAGGGGCTGGTCGACCAGGTTGACTCGGTGCGCGGCAAGGTTGGCGACTCGCTGCGGGCGAATCTGGCCAGCGTGGTGCGCAACCGGGAACTCACTGATCTGGTGCGCGACGTGCCGTTGGCGCAGACCCCAGAGGCCTTGCGGCTGCAGCCCTGGGACCGCGACCAGATTCACCGGCTGTTCGACGACCTCGAGTTCCGGGTGTTGCGCGACCGGCTCTTCGATACGCTGGCCGCCGTCGAACCCGAGGTCGACCAGGGATTTGACGTTCGCGGAGGTGCGGTGTCGCCCGGCGCAGTGGCGCAGTGGCTGGCCGAGCATGTCGTGGACGGGCGTCGCTGCGGCCTGACGGTCGTGGGTACCCATCTGCCCCATGGTGGCGACGCCACCGCACTGGCCCTCGCCGCCGCCGACGGCGAGGGCGGCTACATCGACACCGCGACGCTGACCCCCGATGACGACGCGGCGCTGGGTGAGTGGCTGGCCGACCCTGCCAAACCCAAGGCACTGCATGAGGCGAAGCTGGCTATCCACGATCTGCGGGGCGGAGGCTGGACGCTCAACGGTGTCACTTCCGACACCGCGCTGGCCGCCTATCTGGTTCGTCCGGGCCAGCGCAGCTTCACTCTCGACGATCTCTCACTGCGCTACCTGCGCCGCGAATTGCGGGCAGAAACACCTGAGCAGCAGCAACTTTCGCTGCTCGATGATGACGACACCGACGTCGCGGCCGCCCAGACCGCAATCCTGCGGGCGCGCGCCGTCATAGACCTCGCCGATGCGCTTGACGCCGAGCTGGACAGGATCGACTCCACCGGGTTGCTGGCCGACATGGAGTTGCCGGTGCAACACGTGCTCGCGGAAATGGAAACGGCCGGCATCGCGGTCGATCTGACGATGCTCGGCGGGCTGCAAAGCCAGTTCGCCGACCAGATCTGCGATGCCGCTGAAGCCGCCTACGCCGTGATCGGCAAGCAGATCAACCTGGGCTCACCCAAGCAACTGCAGGTCGTGCTGTTCGACGAGCTGGGAATGCCGAAGACCAAGCGGACCAAGACGGGTTACACCACCGACGCGGACGCGCTGCAGTCGTTGTTCGACAAGACCGGACATCCTTTTCTGCAGCATTTGTTGGCGCACCGCGATGTCACCCGCCTGAAGGTGACCGTGGACGGGTTGTTGAACTCGGTCGCCGACGACGGCCGGATTCACACCACCTTCAATCAGACCATCGCTGCAACGGGCCGGTTGTCGTCGACGGAGCCCAACCTGCAGAACATCCCGATCCGTACCGACGCCGGCCGCCAGATCCGCGACGCTTTCGTGGTCGGCGACGGATACAGCGAGCTGATGACCGCCGACTACAGCCAGATCGAGATGCGGATCATGGCTCACCTGTCGCGCGATGAGGGTCTTATCGAAGCCTTCAACACCGGCGAGGATCTGCACTCGTTTGTGGCCTCGAGGGCCTTCGGTGTGCCCATCGACGAAGTAAGCGGTGAGTTGCGCCGCCGGGTGAAGGCGATGTCCTACGGGTTGGCATACGGGCTGAGCGCATACGGGCTGTCCAGCCAGCTCAAGATCTCCACCGAGGACGCCAAGGTCCAGATGGATCAGTACTTCTCTCGGTTCGGTGGGGTGCGCGACTACCTGATGGCCGTCGTCGAACAGGCCCGCAAAGACGGCTACACCTCCACGGTGTTGGGGCGTCGGCGCTACCTTCCCGAGCTGGACAGCAGTAATCGACAGGTACGGGAGGCAGCGGAGCGCGCCGCGCTCAACGCACCGATGCAGGGCAGCGCCGCCGACATCATCAAGGTGGCGATGATCGAGGTCGACAAGGCGCTGAAAGAACACGCCCTCAAGTCGCGCATGTTGTTGCAGGTACACGACGAATTGCTATTCGAAGTAGCGGCCGGCGAGCGCGAACAGATCGAGGCACTGGTACGCGACAAGATGGGCAGCGCCTATCCGCTCGATGTGCCCCTGGAAGTGTCGGTCGGCTTCGGCCGCAGCTGGGACTCGGCCGCGCACTGATCGGTGCCGCGCGGCCCGAGCTGGCTCTGCAACACCGCACTGCTTGTCGCTCATTTGGCCCCACTGTCGAGCATCGTCATCGCCAACGATGTGTTCATTTCAACCGACGCTCGGGGCCTGGCTACCCGGTTGCGCCGCTGGTACAGGTGCCGCTGATGCTGCTGGAAGCGGTTGCGCTGCTTTGGCGGACACCCGTCCTGGGCCGGCGGGGCACCGCAGGGTAGGCTGATCACGATTCACCGGCTGGGCAGGCCGAGTTTGTCCAGCATGCACGCCGTCGAGTAGCCTCGACGCATACCCGCTGGTGCTCGATGGCGGGTTACACCAAAAACAATTGTCCTAAGTCCCTACGATCGACCCTGTCCGGAGCAACCCAACAATATGCCGAGTCCCACCGTCACCTCGCCGCAAGTAGCCGTCAACGACATTGGCTCCGCCGAGGACTTTCTCGCCGCAATAGACCAAACGATCAAGTACTTCAACGATGGTGACATCGTCGAAGGCACCATCGTCAAAGTGGACCGGGACGAGGTGCTCCTCGACATCGGCTACAAGACCGAAGGGGTAATCCCCGCCCGCGAGCTCTCGATCAAACACGACGTCGACCCCAATGAGGTCGTTACTGTGGGCGACGAGGTCGAGGCCCTGGTTCTCACCAAAGAGGACAAAGACGGCCGGCTCATCCTCTCCAAGAAGCGCGCACAGTACGAGCGCGCCTGGGGCACCATCGAGGCGCTCAAGGAGAAGGACGAGGCCGTCAAGGGCACCGTCATCGAGGTGGTCAAGGGTGGTCTGATCCTCGACATCGGGCTTCGTGGCTTCCTGCCTGCCTCGCTGGTCGAGATGCGCCGGGTTCGTGATCTGCAGCCGTACATCGGCAAGGAGATCGAAGCCAAGATCATCGAGCTGGACAAGAACCGCAACAACGTCGTCTTGTCGCGGCGGGCCTGGCTGGAGCAGACCCAGTCCGAGGTGCGCAGCGAATTCCTCAACCAGCTGCAGAAGGGCACCATCCGCAAGGGTGTGGTTTCCTCCATCGTCAACTTCGGCGCGTTCGTCGATCTCGGCGGTGTTGACGGTCTGGTGCACGTCTCCGAGCTGTCCTGGAAGCACATCGACCACCCGTCCGAGGTGGTTCAGGTGGGCGACGAGGTCACCGTCGAGGTGCTCGACGTCGACATGGACCGCGAGCGGGTTTCGTTGTCGCTGAAGGCGACTCAGGAAGACCCGTGGCGCCACTTCGCCCGCACCCACGCCATCGGCCAGATCGTGCCGGGCAAGGTCACCAAGCTGGTGCCCTTCGGTGCGTTCGTCCGAGTCGAGGAGGGCATCGAGGGCCTGGTGCACATCTCCGAGCTGGCTGAGCGCCACGTCGAGGTGCCCGACCAGGTGGTCGCCGTCGGCGACGACGCGATGGTCAAGGTCATCGACATCGACCTGGAGCGTCGCCGGATCTCGTTGTCGCTCAAACAGGCCAACGAGGACTACACCGACGAGTTCGACCCGGCCAAGTACGGCATGGCCGACAGCTACGACGACCAGGGCAACTACATCTTCCCCGAGGGCTTCGATCCCGAAACCAACGAATGGATGGAAGGATTCGACACCCAGCGTGCCGAATGGGAAGCCCGCTACGCCGAGGCCGAGCGCCGGCACAAGATGCACACCACGCAGATGGAGAAGTTCGCTGCTGCGGAGGCGGTCGGACATGGCGACAATGGTGGTGGCTCGTCGAGCAGCAGCTCCTCGGAGAAGTCCGCGGGTGGATCGCTGGCTAGCGATGCCCAACTGGCCGCGCTGCGCGAAAAGCTCGCCGGTAACGGGTAGTCGCGCTCACGGATGCTGCGCATCGGGCTTACCGGTGGCATCGGTGCCGGAAAGTCGGCGCTGTCTGCGACATTCGCAGAATGTGGCGGCATCATCGTCGACGGCGATGTGCTGGCTCGCGAAGTAGTTGAGCCGGGTACCGAAGGACTGGCCGCGCTGGTCGATGCCTTCGGCCATGACATCCTGCTGCCCGATGGGGCACTGGATCGGCCGGGGCTGGCTGCCAAGGCGTTTCGGGATGAGGCGTCACGCTCGAAGCTCAACGGCATCGTGCACCCGCTGGTGGCCCGCCGTCGCGCCGAGATCATCGCGGCAGTATCCGATGACGCGGTTGTGGTAGAGGACATTCCGCTGCTGGTGGAATCGGGGATTGCTCCGCTGTTCCCGCTCGTGGTTGTCGTGCATGCCGACATGGAGGTACGGCTACGACGACTGGTCCACCAGCGCGGCATGTCCGAAGACGATGCCCGCGCCAGGATTGCCGCACAGGCTAGCGATGAGCAGCGTCGTGCCATCGCCGATGTCTGGCTAGACAATTCCGGCAGCCTCGATGCGTTGGTCGAGCGTGCGCGTGACGTGTGGAACAACAGGATCCTGCCTTTCGCCCACAACCTGAGCGTGGGTCAGATTGCGCGGTTTCCTGCCCGTGTGGTGGCGGCAGACCCGAGTTGGCCAGAGCAGGCGCAGCGCATCGTTGCGCGCCTCAAGACCACATGCGGTCACAAGGCGTCGCGGGTCGACCACATCGGCTCGACCGCTGTCGCGGGATTCGATGCCAAGGACGTCATCGACATCCAGGTCACCGTCGAATCACTTGCGGTAGCAGACGAACTGGCCGAGGGGCTGCGCTCGGCCGGTTATCCGCGCCTCGAGCACGTCACCCAGGACAACCCCAAGGAAGACCCGCGCAGCCTCATCGACCACTACGACCACGGTCGTGACCCTGCGTTGTGGCATAAGCGTTTTCATGCCTCCGCGGACCCAGGCCGACCGACGAATGTGCACATTCGGGTGGATGGCTGGCCCAATCAGCAGTTCGCCCTGCTGTTCGTGGACTGGCTGCGGGCCAATCCCGGTGCCCGCGCCGATTATCTGGCCATCAAGCGCGACGCAGAAAAGCAGGCGGCGCTCGCTGGCGGCGGCGGCGTGGAGCATTACGTCACCACAAAGGAGCCCTGGTTTCTCGACGCCTACCGGCGGGCATGGGAGTGGGCCGACTCGACCGGATGGCGGCCGTAGCCGGTCCGGTGGTGCGCCGCGCGGTTTCGCAGTTTGGGATGCGCTGTTGCGATTCCATGCCACCGGTTGGCGGCCCATCCCCATGTGGTGCCGATCGGTCGGTGGGCGCGAGTAACGTCACGGCGATTCGGGTTCGTTTCCCATCGCTTGGCTGGGTGCAACGGCATGATCGTCGCTGCGTTTGACCAGTAGCCAGGCCTCTTCGCTGCCCTCCCGAATCCGGGTGAGGGCGTAGCCGCCCCTCAACTTCTGGCCGTGCAAGTGAAACGAAAGATGACCTCGATCGAGCCCTTTGGTCATTTCATGTTGGGTTCTGTTGGCGTAGGTGCCCTGGTCCCAGACGACGACGGCGCCGGCACCGCATGCGGCGTCGGGAATCACTCCCTTGGATGAGGCCCATTTGACGGGGTGATTCTCGGTGCGACGGGCCATCCGCTTGTACTCGGGGTTGGTCGACGGACCGCTGGGGATCGCCCAGGATACGAGGACACCGCCGATCTCGAGGCGGAAATCATAGTGACCGCTGCCTGCCGCGTGATGCTGGACGACAAAACGCGGCCCTTCGTCGGGTTTGCGCTTCTTCCAGCGGCGCCGTCCCCGATGTCGGACGCCTTGGTCGGATTGCCAGTTGTGGCGGTTGTCGCGGAGGGGCATACGACAGCATTACCCACTAGCCAATTCTGGAAACGACCCAGAAAGGGCGTCGGGTGATGCGCTCACGTGGGCCGCCATGTGAGCGCCATGCCCTTGGATGCCAGCCACCGCACCAGGTCGTAATCGTGGTGGGCCAGCCCATCGACCGCGGACACCGCCCTGTGCACCGCTTGCTCGGCCGCCTCGGGGGTCAGCAGGCCGTGGTGGAAGGCGCCCAGCAACTCGTCGACGTCAGCCAGTTTCGCCCCCTGACCAGTGCGAACTTCGATGTCGATGTAGTGGTCCTCGGAGTGCCATTTCGCGGGACCCGCGGTGTATTCGCCGACGTCGAGGTAATAGTCGAAATCGCGCTCATGCCCCGGATTGAAGTGGAAGACCGTGGCGCGCAACCCCAACGACGGCAACAGCCACGACTCGAGGTAGTGGAACTGGGCGCGGCCCGGAGTGGGCCGGGCCAGGTAGAGCCCCCACGGGTGCACCGCATAGTCATCGACCGCCCGCACGATGCCTTTGGGATCGGTATTGGTGCGGGAGGCCACGTCGAAGGATTCGTGCTTGGGCGGATGAATGATGACACCCTACCGACCGCTCAGACCCGTGGTTGTCTCCCTCCGGCATCAGGGTGCCGGCGGGCATTGCGGGTACGCTCGCCGGGCTTCTTGTCGGTGTCTGCCTTTACCCTGGTGGCATGGCTTTTGCCACTGAGCATCCTGCCGACCACGTGCCGGTCGCGCATTCGGAATACCGTGCCGTCGATGACGTGGTGCGTACCGGCGCCAGTTTCGAGGTAATCAGCCCGCACGATCCAGCCGGCGATCAGCCGGCCGCGATCAACGAACTGGAACGCAGAATCCGAGCCGGCGAGCGTGACGTGGTGCTGCTCGGCGCCACCGGAACCGGAAAGTCGGCTACCACGGCGTGGCTGATCGAACGATTGCAGCGGCCCACCCTGGTGATGGCGCCGAACAAGACCCTGGCTGCGCAGCTGGCCAATGAGCTGCGAGAGATGCTGCCGCACAACGCTGTCGAGTACTTCGTGTCGTACTACGACTACTACCAGCCCGAGGCGTATATCGCCCAGACCGACACCTACATCGAAAAGGACAGCTCCATCAACGATGACGTGGAGCGGCTGCGGCACTCCGCGACCTCCGCGCTGCTGTCGCGGCGTGACGTGGTGGTGGTGGCCTCGGTGTCCTGTATCTATGGTCTGGGCACCCCACAGTCCTACCTGGATCGTTCGGTCGAACTGCAGGTCGGCACCGACGTCCCACGCGACGGCCTGCTGCGGCTGCTGGTGGACGTGCAGTACACCCGCAACGACCTGTCTTTCACTCGCGGTTCCTTCCGGGTGCGCGGTGACACCGTGGAAATCATCCCGTCCTATGAGGAGCTGGCGGTCCGCATCGAGTTCTTCGGCGACGAAATCGAGGCGCTCTATTACCTTCACCCGCTGACCGGCGACGTGGTCCGGCAGGTCGATTCGCTACGCATCTTCCCGGCCACCCACTATGTGGCCGGGCCGGAGCGGATGGCACAGGCGATCTCCACGATCGAGGAGGAGCTTGCCGAGCGCCTCGCCGAACTCGAGGGCCACGGCAAGCTGCTGGAGGCGCAGCGGCTGCGGATGCGCACCAACTACGACATCGAGATGATGCGGCAGGTCGGGTTCTGCTCGGGCATCGAGAACTACTCGCGCCACATCGACGGACGGCCCGCCGGCTCAGCTCCTGCAACGCTGTTGGACTACTTCCCGGAGGATTTCCTGCTGGTCATCGACGAGTCACACGTCACCGTTCCGCAGATCGGCGGCATGTATGAGGGCGACATTTCGCGCAAGCGTAACTTGGTGGAGTTCGGATTCCGGTTGCCCTCGGCGGTGGACAATCGTCCGTTGCAGTGGGAGGAGTTCGCCGATCGGATTGGGCAGACGGTGTACCTGTCGGCCACGCCGGGGCCCTACGAACTGAGCCAGTCCGGCGGTGAATTTGTCGAGCAGGTGATTCGTCCGACCGGCTTGGTGGATCCCAAGGTGGTGGTCAAACCGACCAAGGGACAGATTGACGATCTCATCGGCGAGATCCGGCAGCGGGCCGAGGCCGACCAGCGGGTGCTGGTGACGACGCTGACCAAGAAGATGGCCGAAGACCTCACCGATTACCTGCTCGAGATGGGTATCCGGGTTCGCTACCTGCACTCCGAGGTCGACACGTTGCGCCGGGTCGAGCTGCTGCGCCAGCTGCGACTTGGTGAGTATGACGTGCTGGTCGGCATCAACCTGCTTCGTGAGGGCCTGGACCTGCCGGAAGTGTCGTTGGTGGCCATCTTGGACGCCGACAAGGAGGGCTTCCTGCGGTCGGCGCGCAGCCTGATCCAGACGATCGGCCGCGCCGCGCGCAACGTATCCGGTGAAGTGCACATGTACGCCGACAAGATCACCGACTCGATGAAGGAAGCGATCGACGAAACCGAGCGGCGGCGGGCAAAGCAGGTCGCCTACAACGAGGCCAACGGGATCGACCCGCAGCCACTGCGCAAGAAGATCGCCGACATCCTCGACCAGGTCTACCGCGAGGCGGACGACACCGAAGCCGCGGAGTCAGTTCCGATCGGTGGGTCGGGTCGCAACTCATCCCGGGGCCGGCGGGCCCAGGGTGAACCCGGCCGGGCCGTCAGCGCCGGGGTATTCGAGGGTCGCGATACCTCGGCTATGCCCCGCGCCGAGCTGGCCGACCTGATCAAAGACCTCACCTCGCAGATGATGGTCGCCGCGCGCGACCTCCAATTCGAGCTGGCCGCCCGGTTCCGCGACGAGATCGCCGATCTCAAGAAGGAATTGCGCGGCATGGATGCCGCCGGGTTGAAATAGCGCAAGTGGCGATTCCTCACCTCCTACGGTGTAGAGGTGACCGAGACCGCGAGGGAGACCGGTAGCTGGCGAGAGCTGCTGAGCGGGCATCTGGGGACAGCCACCCTGCTGGCCGGCGGTGTCGCGATGTACGCGACCAACGAATTCCTCACCGTCAGCCTGCTGCCAAGCACCATCGCCGAAATCGGGGGCAGCCGGCTTTATGCCTGGGTGACGACCCTGTATCTGATTGGCTCGGTCGTCTCGGCCACCACGGTCAACGCGATGCTGCTGAAGGTCGGCGCTCGCATGTCGTATCTGATGGGGCTGACCGTGTTCGGCTTCGCCAGCCTGGTCTGTGCGGCCGCGCCGAACATGGAAATGCTGGTTGCCGGGCGGACCTTGCAGGGAGTGGCCGGTGGATTGCTGGCAGGGCTGGGTTATGCGCTCATCAATGCGGCTTTGCCGCACAACCTATGGACTCGCGGGTCGGCGCTGGTCTCGGCGATGTGGGGCGTCGCGACCTTGATCGGGCCCGCCACGGGCGGATTGTTCGCGCAGTTCGGATTGTGGCGGTGGGCGTTTGGCGTGATGGCGACGATGTCCGGGTTGATGACGCTCTTGGTCCTGGTCGTGCTGTCCAACGGGGTGGGAGTGGGCGGCGAGAAACCGGTGGCCCCGGCGCACAAGGTGCCGGTGTGGTCGTTGTTACTGATGGGCGCGGCCGCGCTGGCCGTCAGCGTCGCCGAAATCCCGCAGTATCTGGTGGCGACCGCCGGGCTGCTTGTCGCCGGCGCCTTGCTAGTGGGCATCTTCGTGATTGTCGACTGGCGCATGCATGTCGCGGTCCTGCCGCACAGCGTGTTTGGCAGCGGACCATTGAAATGGATCTACCTGACCATGTCGGTGCAGATGGTCGCCGCGATGGTCACGACGTATGTGCCGCTGTTTGGTCAGGGGTTAGGACACCTGACGCCGGTGGCTGCCGGATTCCTCGGTGCGGCTTTGGCATTCGGTTGGACGGCTGGGGAGATCGTCAGCGCTTCACTGACCAACCCCAGACTCATTGGGTACATCATCGCGGCAGCGCCGCTGGTAATGGCGTCGGGTCTGGCGCTGAGTGCCGTCACGCAGCGCGCGGATGCGTCGCTGCCGACCGTGGCGCTTTGGGCGCTTGCGCTGCTGATCACCGGGGCCGGTATCGGTATCGCGTGGCCGCATCTCACGGTGCGCGCAATGGATTGCGTCGACGACCCGGCCGAGAGCAGCTCGGCGGCCGCGGCGATCAACATTGTGCAGTTGGTCTCGGCGGCGTTTGGCGCCGGACTGGCCGGGGTGGTGGTCAATACCGCGACCGGCGGAGAGGTGGGCGCTGCCCGGTGGCTCTATACCGTCTTCACTGTGCTGGCCGCGGTCGGCTTCATCGCGTCCTACCAGGCGACCCACCGCGATCGTCGCTCACCGGGTTGACTTGATGACCTGCGAGTAGTGGAACTGCCATCGCTCGACGATGTGGAATCCCAGGTAGTGGGGGAATAGGTAGACGGGGGTTTTGCCGAACGCCGTCCCCGGCGACAACGCCGGCCCGACTTCATGGTCAGGAAGTGCGTTGTCGCGATTGGATATCGTCCACAACGTCGCGCACTTGTTGATCTTCTCCGTGGTCAGCCACACGGCAACATGGCCGTCCCACAAGGTGCCGACCTTGGGCCCGTAGGAGCCGCGCTCCACGTCGATCAGCGACCGGAACGCGGCCGGCCGGGCGGCCAGTAGCGCGCGGACCGGCCCCGGCTTCCAGGGCACGGTGTTGTCCACCAGCAGACAGTCTCCCGGTGCCGCATGGGCGCTGATGACATCGGCGACTTGGCTATAGTCCCAACCCTCCTTGGCGTACGGGCCGCGTTGGGTGAAGAAGTAGTTCGGGAACGCCGCGACGGCCAGAAGCACCACGACACCGGTGATGAGCCAGGGTTTGCGGGCGAGCGTGACGATGCAGACCGCCAGGATGACGGCGGCCGCCGGGGCGGTGAGGATCAGGTAGCGGGGGTAGTAGATCGGTTCGACGATCGCCGAGTACAGCAGGACGATGCCAGTGGGTATGACGACCCAAGCGATGCTGGCCAGCAGTAGCGGGCGCGTCCCCTCGCCCGGCCTCGCTATCCCGGTCAGCCGCACGGCGATAGCGGCGACGACAAGCACGCCGGCCAGGGTGGCGAACGCGACACTGTGGTCGAAGTATTGGCGATGCACCACGTCCAGGAACAGATTGCGGTTCAGCCTCGAGATCCATCCGACCTGCCAAACCTGCCCGTGCGCGAACAGCACGAACGGCGTCATTGCCCCAATCGCGACCACCGAGGTGATGGCCCACCAGATGCCGGGAGATTTTCGAGATTTCTTAGGGGACAGCAGCGGTAGCAGCGCGGCATAGACGGGCACCAACAACCCCAGGTTGATGTTGATCAGGATCGACACCATCAACACCAGCGCGTAGAGCAGCCATAGCCATGGCCGGTTACGCCGCACCGCGGCGACCAGCAGCACGGTCAGCCAGACCGCGGCCGCCACCGACAAGGCCGATGAGCGGGCCTCGATTCCCGCCCACGTCACCCGCGGCAGGATGGCAAAGACGGCACCCGCGCACAGCGCGGTGGAGCGTCCGGAGAACCGCTGGGTGAACACGACTACACCCGCGGCGGCACCGCCGATGGCCAAGCTGCTGGGCACCCGCGACCAGAATTCCGTCGGCGGAAAGATCGCATACCAGCCGTGCATCAGCAGGTAGTAGAAGCCATGCACGGCATCGATGTGGCCCAGCAGTTTCCACAGCTCCGGCAACGTCCGGTTCGCGGCGGCCGAAATCGTTGCGCCCTCGTCGAACCACAGAGAGGGCCTACCGGCCCAGGCGACGCTGATCAGCGTTGCCAGCAAAGCCATCAACCACGGGTCGAGCCGCCGGCCACGTGGGCGTACGCGATCGGCCTTGTCGGTAGCCGTCGCGCCCTGCTCGAGCGTCGGTGTGGACATGATGCTTGTCACTGTAAGGGCCCTGCGATGATCCTGGTCACGCGTCATCTTTCGGGGGTTGGGCGGGGTTTGACCGCGAGGTTTGGGGGGCCCGCCCCGCTGGGCGGCCTGTAATCGCGAAAAGTGTTGTGCTGCTTGGAATTCCAAAGACGGCGTTGAGGTTTGGGGGCGTTGTCGTTGGCAATAGTGTCCGATGAACCCCGCTGGCCAGGCAAATAGATGCTTGCGCCACGCCGTTCCGTTGTGGTTAATCTGAGCCACCTACATCAGGCAAAGAGATACTGTCTGGGGTTGGCGTAGCAACCGACACTGGGAGGTTTAATGGGCGCCTATGGGACCGTGGTGGTAGGAACCGACGGTTCGGACTCGTCGTTGCGTGCGGTGGACCGCGCCGCGCAGATCGCCGGTGCCGATGCCAAGTTGATCATCGCGTCGGCGTACCTGCCTCAGCACGAAGACGCGCGGGCGGCTGACGTGCTCAGGGAAGAAAGCTACAAGGTCACGGGAACCGCCCCGATCTACGAGATCCTGCACGATGCCAAGGAGCGGGCGCACAACGCCGGTGCCAAGAACGTCGAGGAGCGCCCGGTGGTCGGCGCTCCCGTCGATGCGCTGGTGAACCTGGCCGAGGAGGCGAAGGCCGACCTGCTGGTTGTCGGCAATGTCGGGCTCAGCACGATCGCGGGCCGGTTGCTGGGATCGGTGCCGGCCAACGTCTCGCGGCGGGCCAAGGTCGACGTGCTGATCGTGCACACCACCTAGCGGTCGAACTTTGCTGCCGGGTTTCCGGCTTCGCTTACGTCATTCGTTGACGTGATGGACGTCCGGTCCATCTGATGACGGCTCGTCGTAGCTGGGTCTGCCGCCGTCGAGGTGATGACGGCCGCTCGCACCGTTGTTTCATGCCTGCGGCCATCGAAGATTGCGCGCGGCGGCGCATCATATCAGAAATACTGTCGCGGCCTGGGAAATTCTGTGTTTTGATGACCTCAATCAGCGCATCCTCAGCTGTGCTGATCGCGTCCCAAGCGGCCTGGGTGAAAGTCCCGACATACCCGAGAAGCGCATCGAACACCCGCTCAGCCGCCCTTCGGACGTCCTGGTCGAGCACCATGCACACAGTCGAAAGTGTGCGTCGAACCTCAGCGGTCTCCGACGGCTGCAGGTCTTAGTAGTCGGCGCCATCGTCCACAATGTCGCGACTCTCGCTCGCCAATAGCCACACGGCCGAAACGAACTCTGCGCCAAGCTCCCGCTGCCGGTCCAGGGTCCTCGCCTGGCGCTCGAATTCACGGTTCGCCGCAGCGATCCGGTCTTGGCGCGCATCGGCTCGTCGCTGTGTGTAGACGACACCGCCGACACCGACGAGCGCCACGATCAACGACGGAATTCCGCTGATCAGTACACCAACGAGGGTCACATCAGCCACATGCGAATCGCTGCAAACCGGGTTGGTCGGGGGATCAACAACCCCAATACGCCTGCAGCCGGCGCGCCGGCTTGATCCTGGTCTTCGCCGTCGGACCTGCCATAGCGGATCCAGTGCCTGCGCAGTTGGCTTGCCCAATTCGAGGCAGAAGGCAAATCCGTGACCCGTAGTCTCGGTGCCGTGGGGACGTTCAGCGAACTGAGGGCGAAATTCGACCCTGACGATGATCGACGGCGGGGACAGCAGTTCGAGTACGTCTCCCAGTGGTTCCTAGAGAACGATCCGACGTACCGGCCGCTGCTGCGGCGGGTGTGGCTGTGGGACGATTGGCCGGGCCGGAGGGGCATAGACGCCGGCATCGACCTCGTCGCTGAGGACAACGACGGCAAGTTATGGGCGATCCAGGCCAAGGCCTACGCACCGTCGCACAGCATCAGCAAGCGTGACGTGGACAAGTTCGTCGCCGAGTCCAGCCGGTCGAAGTTCACGCACGGATTGCTTATCGCCACCACCGACAAGCGCCATCACATAGCCAAACGCCTGATGGATGACCTCGGAATTCCCTTCGTCGGTCTAACCCAATTGCGCGAGGCCGATGACTATCTCGACTGGCCCAGCACACCGGCTGCCTTGAGGCCTGCGAAGCCGCGGAAACCGAAAAAGCCCTGGGACTACCAGCACACCGCCATCAACGACGTTGTGAAGGGCTTCACTACCAATGATCGCGGGCAACTCATCATGGCCCGCGGCACCGGCAAGACTCTCACCGCCTGGTTCATCACCGACATACTGCAGGCTGAACGCGTACTGGTCTTGGTGCCCTCGCTGTCGCTGCTCAAGCAGACTATGCGGGAGTGGCAGACCGCCAACCCCAGAAAGCCATTCGCCACGTTGCCGGTGTGCAGTGACGAGACCGTCGGCAGCCTTATGGAGGACGCGACGGTGTCGCATACGAGCGACCTGGGTGTGCCGGTCACTACCGACCCCAGAATCATTGCGGAGTTCCTGCGGAAGCGGTCGGGCCCGCGTGTGGTTTTTTCCACCTACCAGTCCTCCCCGCAGATCGCCGCAGCCTTCACACTTGGACGGGTGCCGCAGTTCGACCTGGTGATCGCCGATGAGGCGCACCGGGTCGCCGGGCCGGTGTCCGGCGACTTCAGCACCGTGCTGAACGCGACCGCGATCAGGGGCAAGCGCCGGTTGTTCATGACGGCGACGCCGCGCTACTTCACAGGGCGGGTACTCCTCGAGGCCAAAAATGCCGACTACGAGATCGCCTCGATGGACGATCCGATCCGCTTCGGAGAGGTGTTCCACCGGTTGAGTTTCAGTGAGGCCATCGACCGCAAGCTACTCACCGACTACCAGGTAGCGATTCTTGGCGTGGACGACGCAACCTACCGGGCGTGGGCGGAGCGCGGTGCTCTCGTCACTCTGGATGGGAAGAAGATCACCGACGCCCGCTTGCTGGCAGGTCAAATCGGTCTCGCGAAGGCGATGAAAAAGTTCGACCTTCGCCGAACGATCAGCTTCCACAGCCGAGTCAAGACCGCGCGGGAGTTCGCGGCCTCCATGCCAACGGTGCTGGCCTGGATGCCTCCCCGGCAACGGCCCAACGGACGGCTGTGGTCGGACTACGCCTCGGGTGAGATGCCGGCGGGCGAACGCGGCATGCTCATCCGGCAGCTCAAGAGACTCGATGCTGGGGAACGCGGTCTGCTCGCCAACGCCCGCTGCCTGGCCGAAGGGGTCGATGTGCCTGCGCTCGACGGTGTCGCGTTCATCGACCCGCGCCGCTCCGAAGTGGATATCGTGCAAGCCGTCGGACGTGCGATCCGCAAGTCAGACAATAAGAAAGTCGGTACCGTCATCATCCCGGTGTTCATCGACTCCGAAGAGGACCCCGAGGTCGCGCTCGACTCCTCGGTGTTCAAACCGGTCTGGGATGTCATCAAGGCGCTGCGGGCGCACGACACCGAGCTCGGCGAGGAGTTGGACGCCCTCCGCCGAGAGATGGGCCGCAAGGGCGGCAAACCGCGCCTGCGCAAAAAAATTCATGTCGATGTGCCGGCCACGGTGGGCAAGAGCTTCGCTAACGCCGTCGAGGCCCGCCTGGTGGACGCGACCACCGCGCCGTGGCAATTCTGGTACGGACTGCTGGAGAAATATGTCGCCGAGCACGGCACTTCACGACTGAAGCCGGGCGAGGTCCTTGATGGCTTCAAGCTCGGAAGGTGGGTAGCGAACCAACGCGCCCGTCGCGCGGGCCTGAGCCAGGACCGTAGAAGCCTTTTGGAGGCGCTACACGAATGGACTTGGACGCCCCATATCGATCGGTGGGAAATGAGCTTTCAGGCCCTCGCCGACTACGTGGCGAACGCAGGAACCGCCGAAGTGCCAGCCAAGCTCGTCATAGATGGCATCAACCTCGGGGCGTGGGCTCAGGCCCAGCGTGCTCTCTACATAGCAGGCTCCCTCAATCCCGACCGAGCCGAACGTCTTGCAGCTTTGCCTGGATGGCGATGGGACCGCAACCTGATAGCCGAAGCCTGGGAGAAGGGATTCCGACATCTCATGCGCTATGTCCGTGACCATGGGACCGCCGCAGTCCCTGGATCGGGAACCATAGACGGGTTCCCCCTCGGCACGTGGGCCAGCCAGCAACGAAACAAGTACCAGAGCGGTCGACTTTCTCCTGCGCTGGCTGCTCGCCTTACGGCCCTACCCGAATGGACCTGGGGCATACGGGAGACACAGTGGGAGTCGGGCTTCCAGCGACTGCTGGCGTATATCGCCGAACACGGCGACGCCATGGTTCCTGCCAAGTACGTCACAGATGGCTACCGATTAGGGACATGGGTCAACTCGCAGCGGACCCGCTACATGGAAGGCAGCCTGGAACAACACCGTGTCCAGCGTCTTGAGGAAGTGCCCGAGTGGACGTGGGATGCCCGCGATGAAACATGGGAGGAAGGATTCCTCCGGCTTGGTAATTACGTTGCCGCACATGGCAACAGCCGAGTGCCGACGTCATACGTAGACGATGAGTTCAAGCTCGGGCAATGGGTTTCGGTCCAGCGAGTGACCTTCGCCAAGGGTAGTCAGCCAGAAGACCGCAAGAACAAGTTGGAAGCGCTGACGGGCTGGACCTGGGATGTGAAGACCGATCTCTGGGAGGAGGGCTTCCGCCGCCTGCAGGACTACGTCGGCCATCACGGCACGCCGCCCGCGCAGACCTACTCCGACAAGGATGGACTACAGGCTCGGTTCATGGGTCACCACACAGCGGCAGAACTTCGCGCAAGGGCGCTTGGAGCCGGACCGTGCCCACAGGCTCAAAGAGATGCCTTGCTGGTCGTGGAACAGTCGCGATGCCCAGTGGGAGGAGGGTTTCCGACGGCTCCAGAACCATGCGGACCAATACGGCAAGGCACAGGTTTCTCAAACGTACAAAGATGCAGACGGTTACCCACTCGGGTCGTGGATCACTACACAGCGCGTTGCCTATGGCAGAGGGGCCCTCCGCGCGGATCGGCAGCGCCGCCTGGAGATGCTGCCAGGGTGGTCGTGGGACCCACTCGCTGACGCCTGGGAAGCGCGCTATGCCCAGCTTGCCGACTATGTCACTAGATGCGGCACTTCCCGCGCGCCCCAATCGGGCGATGCTGACGAAGGCGTCTTAGGACGCTGGGTGCAGAAACAGCGGAACAACTTTGCCGCAGGGAAACTCAGTAGTGAGCAGATTAAGCGTCTGGAAGCACTGCCCGATTGGCGCTGGAGCAGGTTCAAGGCTGGCGCCAGGTCAAAGAGACTCAGTGACGACGAGAAGAGGGAGTTCCGTCGGCGTGCAGCAAGCGGCGAACCAATTCTTGAGCTTGCTGCGGAGTTTGGAATCGGGCGCACCACCGCGTACCGCTTGGTCGGAAGCGACTCATGATCGCGCGTTCATGAGGGGGAGCCAATCGCCTTCGAAGCCGCCCAGAGCAACCTCGTGATGGCGCAGTACCGCCAACCGCCAACAAACGCGCTACGTGCACCACCGGGCCGGCGCACCGGTACGGTTCGTTCCTGGCTCTAGGCGTCGTCGTTGGCGTGGGTCCGACGTTCTGGGCGCGCGTGTCCGCATGCTTCGTGGGTGACGAAGCGCGCGGAATACACGATGGCGCTCTACGAAGGGTCGCTGGCCGAGCCCGGCGATCGCAACCCATTCGCCGGCCGATCGCTGGTGCTCTCGAAGCCGTGGAGGCGCAGGTGCATGCGGATGCTTCGTGTACGGATCGACACCGGGCCGGCGAGGGCGCGCTACCTCGAAGCGTGCCGCGGCGTCTGACCTGGGGTGAGGTGTTACCCGCAAGTACAGTGCTAGTTTGCGTATATGGCTTCACGGACGGTCGACAAGGGACCCGTCGGACTACTCAAGCCGCCCCCAGTTGTGACGACCGCCGGTTCTGAGCGCGAACGTGTCCGCTTCCGTTGGGAAGCCGAGATGACGCAACTGGTTGCTTCTCAGGTTGGTCGACTCATGCCGCCGGGTGGCGCGCATGTGGTCGTTGGTGAAGTGCCGGCAGCGCAGGGCATCGCCGATGTGGTTGCCGTCCGATTCGACATTGACGCACTCCACCAGCGATTCGAAAGCGGCGTCGGTCCGATCACATCACCACTGCGAGTTCGGGTATTGAATCTGCTTCGGAGCGATCGGCCCGTTCGAACCTCGACACTTGCTACCCGCCTCGGCACCAACGCCACAGCCTTAACGCGTTCGACTCTCGGGCCGCTCGCCGACCTTGGGCTCGTTGAACTGCACGCCGACACCGTGAGGTCCAGCGGCGCCTGGCGACCAGTGCCGGCCCACATCACCGCTGTCGAATTGAAACTGAGTAAATGGCGGGACGCGCTTCGCCAAGCGGACAATTTCGCGACGAGCGCAGATCGTTCGTGGCTGGTTCTCGACGCGGCCCGATCCGCCGCCGCAGTACGCGAGAGCGCATTCATCGCTACCTTCGGCGTTGGTCTAGCAGTGATCAAGTCGACGGGCGAACTTCGGGTGGTTGCGCCTCCCCGCGGCCGGCGTCCCGAGCGATGGTTGCGCACGCTGATGGCCGAGCAGGTTTGGGCGTCCGCCGAGAGCGAGGTCGCCTCTGTAATCGCCGAGGGCCCGCGGCTACAGGCGCGCCCGCCAGCGATTGAGGTGGTCGGCCGTAGGAATACGCGCGGCGACAATCGCCGAGAGGCTGTCGCGGAACCTGATCGCGTCGTCGAGGCGATCAGCGACGAGTCGGCGGCGCTGCGCCACGGGCACGGCAGTCAACGCGGCAGTCTCTTGGGATGCGTGGCGGATTTGGTGGCGTTTGGCGAGCGCGGGATCGTGCGCGTTGCCCATCTGGAGACAGTCGGCGCAGCTACACGGCTGATACCCGGCTTCGTTCACAAGCTGTTCGTGGATGCGCCACGGCACGGCGCGGAGAAGCTGTGGCTCGAAATACGGGAGACTGGGTTGTTGGGGCCGAGTCATGGGCCCAGGGAGTCGATCATTCCACGAGCCCGCGGCCATGCCTCCGCTGAAACCCCACGCCCCCCAACCCATGGCGAGCCAACCGAGCCAACCTGACGACGGCAAGAAAATGTGGATGCCGTTCGCGCCACATGCTTCGACGACCTCTCGTAGCCCATCGAGGTGCTGGCGATCCTGGACCGGCGCCAACTCTAAGTGCGGGGAACGGAACACGATCCCGTCAGCCCTGGTCTGTACGACTGCGTTGAGCAAACGGGTTCGGTGTCGCTCTTCCCGAAGGTACGCGCGGTCCACGGTTATCCCCAGCCAGCAGTCATGGCCGGATACGCGGCTACGGACCTGCGTGGCGGCGTCGAGCACAGTGTTGAGTTCGGCTGGACGTGTGGCATCCATGGTCGGACACGGGGTGATCACGAACGAAGGGGGCCCGGCGTCCCCGCACAGACGTGCCGAGAGTTGGTGGTCAAGGCCCTGCTGCATCCACTGTTCCCACTGCGGTTGCGCCGTCGGTCGTGGTGTCTGCGCTAACCATGGAAAATGCGTACGTGACCTCTTGGTGTGGTCGCGATCGAGCAGATAGCCGTGCGGATCGACGATAGCCTCACCGCTGGCCCGCGCTTGGCGGTACAGCGGTTCAAGCGTCGTCGCCGGCGCGTTGAGCGGTCCGAAGCAGATGCCAGACCGTCCGGCAGGAGTATTCGCGAGTTCGTCTGCGAACGCGACCAACGGCCGGGCCTCGTTGCTGCCGTACTCCAACCAGAAGCTCATGGCCACATCGATTCGAGTTTCTGTCTGGCAGCGTCGGCGGTCGGGCGCTTATAACTCTGGTACGCACCGGCCAAGAGCAACCAGTCGCGCAGGCCCGCGGGGCGACTGCCTGGAACAGTCATGCCTCCTCGTAATCGGCTATCCCAGTCAGCGGGCAAGGTCTGCTCACCCCGCCAGAAGGGGTGCTGTCCTGACGCGAGTTCGGCGACGATGACGGCAACCGCCCAGATGTCGGTGCGGTCGAAGGCACGCTCGGCCGCTAACTGTTCGGGCGCCATGTAGGGCCAGGTGCCGCCGGCCCACGGATAGACAGTCACGGTCGTCATGTCAATTAACCGAGCCAACCCCAAGTCGATGATGACTGGCTGTGTCCAGTCGCCGTTGAGCAGCAGTATGTTCTCGGGCTTGAGGTCGCGGTGAAGCACGTGCGCGCGGTGCAGTTCATCGACGCCTTCGAGAACGGCGAGCGTGAATGCACGCAGCTGCCCGTCGTCGGGCTGGTTGCCAGCGTCGATGTGCTGACGTACGTCGCCCCCTTCCAGGAACTCGCTGAGAAAGTACGGGTGCTCTTTCCCGTCGTCAGCCGTGGTCAGCTTCCCACGACCGAACACCCGCACTACCCGCGGCGAATCGATGCGCTGCATAGCTTCGACTTCGCGTTCGAACCGCTCAGGCTCATATGCGCGCGTAATGACCTTGCAGGCCGTGACCGCCCCGTTCCGGACGATCCGCCAGCATTCCCCTATGCCGCTCGGCGAGCCGACACGCTCAGCCTCTTGACATGGGTCTAGAGCACGCTCGATGTCCGCCCTCGTTACCCCCATCGCCCTCTGACTCTAGGACACATGGTGATGCGAATGCAGCAAATTCACATCCGCGAAACTAGAGCACGCTCGCCGCCATCATCGCGGCCCGTATTTCGTCGGAGTCGACCGCGGTGTATCGCTCCGTGGTCGCGACGGATGAGTGTCCGAGCAGGGTTTGCACCGCGCGCAGGTTAGGGGATCCGCGGTACGCCCTCGTCGCGAAGCGGTGACGCAGGTGTGCGCTGTCCAGTGCTCAGGCAGCGCCGACGCCATGAGCTTGCCGACGTATTGGGGCGACAGGTGGCCGTCGTCGTCGCCGGAAAATAGGTAGCCGTCCACACCAGCGGCTATCGCCGCGGCCAGTTCGTCGCTGAGCGGCACGACACGCAGCTTCCCGCCCTTGCCGTGGATCAGGAGCTCGGCGCCGGCCGGCCCGCGCGTCAGGTCACGGCGATGCACCCGCGCAATCTCCACTCGGCGTAGACCGGCCTCGGCCGCGAGCCGCAACATCAGACGCACCCGCGGTTCTGCGCCGGCCATCGCGGCGGACCACACGGTATCGGGCGCCGGCCGTGGCGGCGGCGCAGCCGCACGCATCACCGGCAAGTCGGCAGCCGGGTCCGTCGGCAGGTGGCCGGCACGGCAGGCCCACCCGAAGAACGAGACGGCCGTGTTGCGGTAGCTGCGCCGCGTCTCGATGCTCCACGCCTGTCGGCCGAACCAGGCGAGGATCCGGTCGGCGGTGACTCGCGCCGGAGCGCAGCGCAGCCCGCAGGCCATGAACGCAAGGTGCCCGCGGCGGGTCGCGATGGTGGCCGGTGACCGGCCCGCCCCTGTCTCGGCCGCGAGGTAGGCCGCGACCAGCCCGGACCAGGCGGGCGGCAGCGGTCGCGGCGCAGGCCCGGTCACAGCGACTCGATCATCGTCGCCGCTAGGTCGAGCGCGCAAGCCACGCCTGCGCGGTCTGCGCACGGCCACTCGCCGGCCCGGACCGCCGCCGCGTGGGTGCGCATCGAGTGGGCCGGATCGCCCCGCAGACAGACGTCGAAGCTGAGCGTCGCGACCAGAAGCTCGGCGTCGTCAGCCGCCAGGCCGGTGAAGACGCCGGCGGCGTCGAGTTCTGCGTTGAGGTCGGCGAGGACCGCCGCGGTGTGTGTCATGCGCCGAAGCTAACCGCATAAAACTGGAATTGCCAAGGGCTGCAATGGAAGTCGTACATATGTCGCTACCAGCGCAAATGTCGGAAATTGGGCATATGTCGGTGGGCGAGCATATGTCGGCGCGGTTCGTATCCGGCGCGGTGTGGCTACCAGCCGCGCTCGCGCCACTGCGACAGGTGTGGTCGCTCGGCGCCGAGTGTCGTGTCGTCGCCGTGGCCGGGATAGACGACCGTCGCGTCGTCGAAGCGGTCGAACACCTCGGTTTCGAGGCCGCTCATCAACGAGTCGAAATCTTCCGGGCGTGTTGTACGGCCAGGACCACCCGGGAATAGACAGTCACCGGTGAACAGTTGGGTGACCCCGCCCGTGGCAGCCCCGTCCAGGGCCAGCGCGATGGATCCGGGGGTGTGTCCGCGCAGGTGGATCACGTCGAAGCTGAGCTCGCCGATTTGTACTCGGTCCCCGTTGGCCAACAATCTGTCCGGTTTGACTGGTAGTGGTTCGGCGTCGATCTCGTGTGCGGCCGTTGGGGCGCCGGTGGCTTCGGCCACCGCCTGCAGCGCCTGCCAATGGTCAAAGTGTTGATGGCTGGTGACGATCAGCGCGATCTTGGGAGCGTACCGCCGGATCAGGTCGATCAGCACCTCGGCGTCATTGGCGGCGTCGATCAGCAGCGTCTGCCCGCTCGCCGAACAGGTCACCAGGTAGGCGTTGTTGTCCATGGGGCCGACCGACGCCTTGAGGATGGTGGTACCAGGCAAAGTGCGCCGAGCCACGGTCCCGGGGTCGACGTGTCCGGTGTAGTTGTCATCGACGACGGTCATAGGCGCCAGGTTACTGCGGCGCCCGAGCCGGCCTGACCAAACCCCAACCGTCCCGCCTTGTTCAGCCCTTGTCATAGGGGCCACCTAGCATGGAATGCGGCCCATTCCGTGCCGCGTTCGTATTGGCTGAAATGGGGTCACAAGTCGGAAGCCCGACGGGCATTCCGGCAAACGAACTTCTGTGAAAGGGACAGCGTGGCTGACCGCCTGATCGTCAAGGGTGCGCGCGAGCATAACCTCCGCGGTGTCGACCTCGACTTGCCCCGTGATGCGCTGATCGTGTTCACCGGTTTATCCGGGTCGGGCAAGTCCTCGCTGGCCTTCGACACGATCTTCGCTGAAGGCCAGCGCCGCTATGTGGAATCACTGTCGGCCTATGCCCGCCAGTTCCTGGGACAGATGGACAAGCCGGACGTCGATTTCATCGAGGGACTTTCTCCGGCCGTGTCCATTGACCAAAAGTCGACCAACCGCAACCCGCGTTCGACCGTTGGCACCATCACCGAGGTGTACGACTACCTGCGCCTGTTGTACGCACGGGCGGGCACTCCGCACTGTCCGACCTGCGGTGAACGGATCGCGCGTCAGACCCCGCAGCAAATCGTCGATCAGGTACTGGGCATGGCGGAGGGCACGCGATTCCTGGTGCTGGCCCCGGTGGTCCGCACCCGCAAGGGTGAGTTTGCGGACCTGTTCGACAAGCTCAACGCCCAGGGCTACAGCCGGGTACGGGTCGACGGGGTGGTTCACCCGTTGACGGATCCGCCGAAGCTGAAGAAGCAGGAAAAGCACGACATCGAAGTGGTGGTGGACCGGCTCACCGTCAAAGCGGCCGCCAAGCAGCGGCTGACCGACTCGGTGGAGACGGCGTTGAATCTGGCCGATGGCATCGTCGTGCTGGAATTCCCCGACGATCACGATGAGCACGATCATCCTCGCGAACAGCGATTCTCCGAGAAACTGGCCTGTCCCAACGGGCATCCGCTGGCCGTCGACGACCTGGAACCACGGTCGTTTTCGTTCAACTCGCCTTACGGCGCCTGCCCCGAATGCAGCGGTCTGGGGATTCGCAAGGAGGTCGATCCCGACCTGGTGGTGCCCGACCCGGATCGCACACTGGCCGAGGGCGCGGTAGCGCCGTGGTCTACCGGCCACACCGCCGAATACTTCACGCGCATGCTCGCCGGGCTGGGGGACGCACTCGGCTTCGATGTCGACACCCCCTGGCGCAAGCTGCCCGCCAAGGCTCGCAAGGCAATTCTGGAAGGTGCCGACGAGCAGGTACACGTGCGCTATCGCAACCGGTACGGACGCACCCGGTCCTACTACGCCGACTTCGAAGGCGTTCTGGCATTTCTGCAACGCAAGATGGCGCAGACCGATTCCGAGCAGATGAAGGAACGCTACGAGGGCTTCATGCGCGACGTGCCCTGCCCGGTGTGTGACGGGGCCCGGCTCAAGCCGGAAATCCTGTCGGTCACCCTGGCCGCGGGGGAACAGGATGCAAAGTCGATCGCCGAGTTCTGCGAGCTGTCCATCTCAGACTGCGCAGATTTTCTGAACGCGCTCACCCTGGGTACGCGCGAGCAGGCGATCGCCGGTCAGGTGCTCAAGGAGATCCAGTCGCGACTCGGCTTCCTGCTCGATGTCGGGCTGGAGTACCTGTCTTTGTCGCGTGCGGCGGCCACGCTGTCCGGAGGCGAGGCACAGCGCATCCGGCTGGCCACGCAGATCGGGTCTGGTCTGGTCGGCGTCCTGTACGTGCTTGACGAGCCGTCGATCGGGCTACACCAGCGCGACAACCGTCGGCTGATTGAAACACTCACCCGCCTGCGGGATTTGGGCAACACGCTGATCGTGGTCGAGCACGACGAGGACACCATCGAGCATGCCGACTGGGTCGTCGACATCGGGCCGGGGGCCGGCGAGCACGGCGGCAGCATCGTGCACAGCGGGCCGTATCAGGACTTGCTCCGTAACCAGAGTTCGATCACCGGTGCCTTCCTGTCCGGGCGGGAAGGAATAGAAATTCCGACCAGCCGTCGGTCCGTCGACTCCCGCCGACAACTCACCGTGGTTGGTGCCCGCGAGCACAACCTGCGCGGTATCGATGTGGCGTTTCCGCTCGGGGTGCTGACCTCGGTGACGGGAGTTTCGGGTTCGGGAAAGTCAACACTGGTCAACGACATCCTGGCAGCGGTGTTGGCGAATCGGCTCAACGGCGCCCGCCAGGTGCCGGGCCGGCACACCCGCGTCACCGGGCTTGACCACCTGGACAAGCTGGTGCGTGTGGACCAATCGCCGATTGGCCGTACGCCGCGATCCAACCCGGCCACCTATACGGGGGTGTTCGACAAGATCCGCACCTTGTTCGCAGCCACCACCGAGGCCAAGGTCCGCGGCTATCAGCCGGGACGTTTCTCGTTCAACGTCAAGGGCGGCCGGTGTGAGGCCTGCACCGGCGACGGCACCATCAAGATCGAGATGAACTTCCTGCCCGACGTGTACGTGCCGTGCGAGGTCTGCCAGGGCGCGCGCTACAACCGGGAAACCCTCGAAGTGCACTACAAGGGCAAAACCATCTCCGAGGTGCTGGACATGTCGATCGAGGAAGCCGCGGAGTTCTTCGAGCCCATCTCCAGCATTCACCGCTATCTGCGCACCCTGGTCGACGTCGGCCTGGGCTACGTGCGGCTCGGCCAGCCCGCGCCGACACTGTCCGGGGGTGAGGCGCAACGGGTCAAGCTGGCATCCGAGCTGCAAAAGCGCTCGACCGGCCGCACGATCTACATCCTCGACGAGCCCACCACCGGTTTGCATTTCGATGACATCCGAAAGCTGTTGAACGTCATCAGCGGCCTGGTGGACAAGGGCAACACCGTGGTCGTGATCGAACACAACCTCGACGTCATCAAGACCTCGGATTGGATCATCGACATGGGACCGGAGGGGGGTGCCGGCGGCGGCACCGTCGTCGCTCAGGGCGCGCCGGAGGATATCGCCGCGGTGCCGGAAAGCTACACCGGGAAGTTTCTGGCCGAAGTCTTGGCCGCCCGGCGCCCATCGACTAGTGCGCGCCGGACGAACCGGCGGCGAAAAGTCAGCGCCTGAGTCCGCCGCGTCGGTTGGACACGGCGGACCGACTGGGTGCCGTCACGTCGGTACCTTGGCGGCCATGGTGTCGGCGATCTCGCTGGCTTGGTCGGCGACATTGGGCGCGCACACGTTGACGTCCAGGACGATGTTGGACACCGCGCTGAGCACGTGTTGGCAGACCACGACGCTGTCGGCCAAATCGCGCTGCAGCGAGATCTTGGGTGGGGTGCCGCTGACGTCCCGGAAGGTCCATCGGGATGTCTTGCCATTGTTGACTTGGGTCACGTCTTTCCCGGCGCAGCTGCGTCACTGATCGGCCTGAGTCGCCACAAATCCGACGGCCTGGTCTGCGGATGCGAAGATCACGGCGCCCTGAACCACAACGTATCCGGGTGTGCTGCGCGGCTTTTGCATCAGCTGGGCAAGCATGCCGGTGTACCCGCTGCTCTTGTACGTCCGGGTCTGGTAGCCGATGAGTGCGCCAAGGCATTGCTCGGTTGACAGCGAGTTTTCCGGACCGGGATCGGTCATCTCGGTCGCGTTGTGGTCAATGACGATGCCCGTCGTGCCGACAATGGTGTTGATCTGTTCGGGACTGAGCAGAAACGATTACAATTGCGTGGGCGCCACGGTCGGGCCGGCTGTCGCAGTGGTGCCCGACGGGGCCCCAGCAGTCGTGCTGACGCCACCGGTGGGGCCGCTAGCGGGCTCCTTGCGGGCCAAGAAGATGCCGGTGCCGACGACCACGATGACAACAACCAGGACTGCGACCGCCAGGAGCCACGGTGTGCGGGTGCGCCGCGCCGGTGAGGTACACGGTGGCGGGGCCCACGGGATCGGACCGCTAGGTGGCGCGGCGAGCTGGTGGGTACCGGCGATCAGGGTCGCCGCGCGTTTTGGTCCCCAGCGCTCAATGCCTGCCGGGCGGCACGCGCCAGCTCACCGGCGGTGGGGTAGCGCAAAGCGGGGTCTTTGGCCATGCCCCGGGCGATCACCTCGTCAAAGGCGGTCGGGATGTCGGGGCGGTGCCGGCTGGGGCGGGGGATGGGCTGCATCAGGTGTGCGCCCATCAGCGTGCTCAGGTTCTGGGTCTGGTAAAGCGTTGTGCCAGTGAGGCATTCGTAGAGCACACAGGCCAGCGCGTAGATGTCTGAACGGTAGGTGACTTCGTCGTCGCCGAATCGTTCTGGCGCCATGTAGCTCCAGCTGCCCACCGCGGTTCCGGTCTTGGTGAGGTGTTGGTCGGTGGCTGCCGCCGCGATCCCGAAGTCGACCAGGTAGGCGAAGTCGTTGCCGGTCATCAGGATGTTTTCGGGTTTGATGTCGCGGTGCACGACTCCGCCCCGGTGCGCGGCGTCGAGTTCATCGGCCACCTGGCTGACGATGGCCACGGCGCGTGGTGCGGGTAGCGCGCCGTGCTTGAGCACCGAACCCAGGTCAGTGCCTTCGATGAAGCGCATGTCGATGAACAGTTGGCCGTCGATCTCACCGAAGTCGTGAATGGGCACGATGTGCGGTTCTTGCAGGCGGCCGGCGGTATGGGCCTCCCGCTGCATGCGACGGCGAAATGTGCTGTCTGAGTTGAACTGTTGGGACATGAGTTTGAGCGCCACGGTGCGGTCTTGGACGGTGTCGTGGGCTTCGTAGACTTCGCCCATCCCGCCGCGGCCGAGCAATCGCCGTAGCCGGTAGGGCCCGAATTGGGTGCCTACCCGCGAGGTGGGGACAGTGTCACTCATGCTCGCGCATCGACTCGCGGATCTGTGCCAACCGCTCAGCCGCGGCCCGCTGGCGTTGCTCGTACTGTTCCTCGACGGTGCGTCCTTCGGATGTCTCCGCGTCGAGTTCCGCCGCCCCCAGCGCCGTCGCGTAGCGGGACTCGATCTTTTCGCGGACCGACTCGAAGGTCGGCGTGCCGGCGTCGTCGTACCCCGGGTCGGGGGGTGCAGACGGCGTCTCGGCGGGAGGCTCTGGTTGGTCGGGCATGCCGCCACGTTACTGCGGGCGGCGATCGAACTAGTGCCGTCTGCTCCACGACCAGCGCCCGAACCAACGCCATCAGCAACAGCTGTGGCGACGTTGGGCCGCGGGTTGCTTCAGCCGTTCGAGGGGGACAACGAAATCACCGGCCGGCAGGAACCACCTGAGTCGCCGGAGACGCCTTGCCTGGCAGCGGAATACGAGGCACTCCCGGGGTCCCCAGCTGACCGGCCAGCCACGGCAGCGCCCGGGCGAACACCTGGTCGGCGAAGGGCCAGTCGTGCCGTCCCGGCTGGGGGACCACCGCGCAGTCGATGCCGTTGGCGCGGCCCAGTGCGCACAAGGAGTTGGCTGCGGCGGTCTGGTTGCTCGGATTGGCTGCGGCTTCGCGTCCGGCCAGCCGCATCACGGCGGGTTCGGTGATAGCGACGTCACGCGGGGTACCCGGCCCCGCTGGTACCGAAATGCTGAACCAGCCCGAAATTCCGGTGTACTGCCCATGTCGGTTGATCACCGTTGTCGGGTCGAACGCGGCCCAGGCGTCAGCATTGCCGCCGAAAAGCCTGGTGATGGTTTCCGCCTTGTTTCCCGCGTTTGGGTAGAAGTCGCCCGCAACATCAACAAAGGCGCTGAATAGGGAAGGGTGCATGACGGTCAGATCTACCGCACAGGTCCCGCCCATCGACCAGCCCACAATGCCCCAGTTTGATGGTTCGGGGCTGACGCCAAACGCCGATATCATATAGGGCACAACATCTTTAGTTAGATGGTCGGCTGCGTTGCCGCGCCGCCCGTTGACGCGTTCGGTGTCGTTGTTGAAGGCGCCCCCGGAATCCACGAACACCAGCACCGGCGCATTGCCGTTGTGGGCGAGCGCAAAATCGTCGATCGTGCGCACGGCGTTACCGGCGCGCGCCCAGTCGGCGGGTGTGTTGAACTGGCCGCCGATCATCATCACGGCCGGCAGCCGCGGCGGCGGATAGCTGGCGAACCAGGCGGGCGGCAGGTAGACGAGTTCACCCCGGTGTTTGAAGTGCGGCGCGTTGGACGGGATCGCCACCGGCACCATGCTGCCGTGCGCTGGGCGCACTCTCTTGCCGGCCATCGCGACAACCGCGGCCGGGTCCGCCTGATCCGGCAACGGGCCAGAGCTCAGCTGATTCCACGCGGCCTGCACGGTCGGGAAGTAGCCGACCCAGATGTTGAGCCCCAGCGCCGCGCAAAGCGCACAGAGTGGAACTGCGACCAGGGAGGCGGTGCGGCGTCGCCAGCGGGCCCCGCGCCAGCCCACGACCAGCATCGCCGCGGCCACCGCGCGGTCAACCCGACCCACACCCACAACGCCGCCGGGACGGGCTCATTGGCCAGTGTGCCCAGGTACCAACGGGTTGCCCAGGCCGCTATGGCGCCAAAAATCACGGCCGCGGGTAGTCGCCGCCGAGATCGCCAACCGATGGCAAGCAGCAGCACGATCGCGGTCACGACCTGCACGGTGACCGGCACCCAACCATGCATCAAAGAGGTGTGAGTATTGGCCAACACGCGCGCCAGGGCAGGCGGCGACGTTGTCACGGTCTCATTGTCAAACATCACCGGCCCCCAACCACGGGGAATAGCTGTGAGCTGGCTGGGATTAGTGCGGCTTGGCCAGCGGGAACGGGAGCGTTTCACGAATGCTGCGCCCGGTGATCAGCATGACGACCCGGTCGACGCCCATGCCGAGGCCCCCGGTGGGTGGCATCGCGTATTCCATGGCCTGCAGGAAGTCTTCGTCGAGCTGCATCGCTTCGGGATCCCCGCAGGCGGCGAGCAGAGACTGCTCCTCCAAACGGAGCCGCTGTTCGACGGGGTCGGTGAGCTCGCTATAGGCGGTACCAAGCTCGACGCCCCAGGCCACCAGGTCCCAACGTTCGGCGATTCCGGGCTTGCTGCGATGCGGCCGGGTCAGCGGGGACACCGAGGTTGGGAAGTCGAGGTAGAACGTCGGCTGCTCGGTGCGGCTCTCCACCAGGTGTTCGTAGAGCTCCAGCACCACCGCGCCGGCATTCCACTGCGCCCGATAGGGGATGCGTGCGGCGTCGGCCAGCCTGCGCAGGGTGGCCAAGTCGGTATCGGCGTCGATCTGCTCACCGAGGGCCTCTGACACCGCGTCGTGCACGGTCTTGACCGCCCAGACCCCCGAGATGTCCACCGGTTCGAGGCGGCCGCCGCCGGCCGGGCGCATCGCGACGGGTGCACCGTTGGCGGCCTGGGCGGCGTTTTGGATCAGCTCGCGGCAGCTGTCGATCCATACCCGGTAGTCGGCGTGCGCTTGATAGGCCTCCAACAGGGTGAACTCCGGGTTGTGGCTGAAGTCGACGCCCTCATTCCGAAAGGCCCGGCCGAGTTCGAAGACCCGTTCCACCCCGCCGACGCACAGCCGCTTGAGATACAGCTCCGGCGCGATGCGCAAGAACAGGTCCATGGAGTAGGTGTTGATGTGGGTGATGAACGGGCGGGCCGTTGCGCCGCCGTGTACCTGTTGCAGGATGGGTGTCTCGACCTCGATGAACCCCTTGGCGGACAGGGTTTCTCGGACGGAGCGCAGCACCGCGCTGCGGGCCGTGATGAGGGCGCGCGACTCGGCGTTGACAGCGAGGTCTAAGTAGCGGGTCCGCACTCGGGCTTCGGGATCGGTCAACCCCTTCCACTTGTTAGGCAAGGGGCGCAGGCACTTACCGATCAGACGCCAGCGGCGCACGATCAGTGATCGCGTTCCGGTCTTGCTCGAACCCATCTGCCCGGTCATCTCGACCAGGTCACCAAGGTCTATGGCCGCGTTGAAATCCGCGGCGCGGCCCTGCTCGAGTCGCGAGTTGTCCAGCAGCACCTGAATCTCGCCGCTCCAGTCGCGCAAGTGCGCGAACAGCACTCCACCGTAGTTGCGTACCCGCAAGATCCGCCCGGATACCGACACGCTCGCCTGGTCGTCGGCGTCCATCGCTTGCGCGACTGTATGAGTGGGCGGTTCGCCCACCGGATAGGCGTCAATGCCGCTGCTGCGCAATTTCTTCAACTTGTTCAGCCGCACCCGGACTTGCTCGGGCAGCCGACGTTGGGGGTCGTCGCCGTCAGCAATTGCCGATTGCCGCAGCCCGCTGACGTCGGGCGCCGATCCGTCATGGTGCAACAAACCGGTGGCCGCCAGCCGTTCGGGGACCGCGGGATGGTGACCGGTGTGCACCTTGTTGCGCCGGCTGAATGGCAATACCAGGAACCCCTCGGCGATCACGGAGGCGACACCCACCTTGGGGATCACCCGCGTGTCCTCATAGCAGGCGTAGCGGGGCACCCATTGCGGCTGATACTTCTGGTTGGATCGGTACAGCGTCTCGATCTGCCACCACCGGGAAAAGAAGACCAGCAGCCAACGCCACAAGCGGGCCACCGGCCCGGCGCCCAATTGGGCGCCTTGCTCGAAAGCCGACCGGAACATCGCGAAGTTCAGCGAAATGCGGCTGATGCCGAGGCCTTCGGCGCGCAGCGCCAGTTCGCTGACCATCAGCTCGATGGTGCCGTTGGGCGATTGCGGAGAACGTCTCATCAGGTCCAGGGAGACCCCGCTGGTACCCCAAGGCACCAGCGACAACATCGCCACTACCAGGTCGTCGGGGTCAAGCGCCTCGACCAACAAGCAGTCGGTGTCGGCCGGGTCGCCGAGGCGGCCGAGCGCCATCGAGAAGCCGCGCTCGGATTCGGTGTCGCGCCAGCCGTCGGCGCGATCGATCGTCTGTTCCATTTCGGCGTCGGAGATATCCCGGTGACGCCGGATGCGCACCGTCAGACCGGCGCGACGTGCCCTGGTCACGGCTTGGCGCACGCCGCGCATGTCGGGGCCGGACATCGTGAAATCGGCGGGCACCAAGATCGCCTCGTCGCCGAGTTCAAGCGCGTTCAAACCCGCCTCGCGATATGCCTTGGCCCCTTGTGAACTGGCCCCCATCACACCGGGCGACCAACCATAGGTCTGGCACAGCCGTAGCCATGCGTCGATCGCTTGCGGCCACGACCGCGGGTCGCCTACCGGATCGCCACTGGCCAGGCAGACACCGATTTCGACCCGATAGGTGATGGCGGCACGGCCGCTGGAGGCGAATATCACCGACTTGTCGCGACGGGTCGCGAAGTAGCCCAGCGAGTCGCTGTTGCCGTACAGCTCGAGCAGCCCCCGGATGGCCGACTCGTCCTCTCCGGTCAACGCGTTATCGGCACGCTGGGACTGAAACAGCACGATGGTGGCGGCAATTAGGGCGAGAGCGCCGAACAAGCCGAACATGGCGTTGAGGAAGACGTGCGGCCGGCCGGTGAACAGGTCGGGATCGGCCAGGGCGAAGCCGATCACCCGGTTGGCCACGTAGGGCAAACGGTAGTGCGGCGCGAGGGATCCCGGAAACAGCTCGACCAGGCCCCAGGACACCAGGATTCCGATAGCACCACCGGCCACCAGCACCGCGGCCGCCTTGAACAGTGCACCCCTGCGGACCTTGGCCCAGAACTGCCGATATCCCAGCACCAGCACGACGATAGCCACCACGTGTACTGCGAACCCGAGGTTTTCGCCGAAGTTCTGGGCCGCGGTGTTGCCGCCCGCGGCGATGTCGGCGGCGTTGAGGAAAGCCGCCAAGACGACGTTGGTCAGCAGCAGTAGCCAGGCGATCCGTTTACGCGCGGCCAGGGCCGCCGCCAGCAGTGCCAGCACAAAAGACCAGGCGAAGCTGGTGTCGGGAAAATTGAACAGATAGCTGTTGATGAATTCTCGGGGAACCTTGATGATCCACCGAACCAGCGGCGAAATGCTGGCCAGCAGTGACAGGGTCGCGATGACCCCGACGGCCCAGCCAGCGGCGGCCGGAACCCAGTCATACCGAGAGATGTGCCTACCCTGCACCGAGCGAGGCTTTGTGACGGTCACAGACCGCGAGGATATTCCTTATGAACCGGAAAATCCCGGCGAAGTGGCAGCCGAGTCCTACCGCCCTGGTGCGCGCGGGTCGGCGGCTGGGTGAGCACATTGTCCGGGTAGAGCGTCATGGCTGCTAGACTGACGGTCGCGACCATCCCGGCGAAGGCCAGGGACAGTTAAGTGGAGTCCCACTCCCACCGCTAGCCACGAGAACTTTATCGGTTTTCAAGGTTGTGCGGTCCGGTCACAGGCAGCACTATATTGCCTGTTCTGTGTGTGACGCAGGCGGCTGCAGTAGTCACTACTGGGCCCGCGATCGGTCGGCATTGGGCCCTGCTAGCGCAGGGCTTTTTTGCTGATGGCTTGGCATTCCACCGCGCTGATTCCCGCCCGTCCGGGCTCTGACCGCCGTGGAATAAGACCAACCAGGGAGGCCCCATCAGCACTGAGACCCGCGTCAACGAGCGCATTCGCGTACCTGAAGTCCGATTGATCGGCCCAGGAGGGGAGCAGGTAGGCATAGTGCGTATCGAAGACGCACTCCGCGTTGCCGCGGATGCCGACCTCGACCTTGTCGAAGTTGCCCCGAACGCCAGACCACCGGTCTGCAAGATCATGGACAACGGCAAGTACAAGTACGAGGCGGCGCAAAAGGCGCGTGAATCCCGCCGCAACCAGCAGCAGACCGTTGTCAAAGAACAGAAGCTGCGGCCGAAGATCGACGACCATGATTACGAGACCAAAAAGGGCCACGTGATCCGCTTCCTGGAGGCGGGATCGAAGGTCAAGGTCACCATCATGTTCCGCGGGCGCGAGCAGTCCAGGCCGGAGTTGGGCTACCGACTGCTGCAGCGGCTGGGCGCCGATGTCGCCGAGTACGGGTTCGTCGAGACCTCCGCCAAGCAGGACGGGCGCAACATGACGATGGTGCTGGCACCGCACCGCGGCGCAAAGACACGTGCCAGGGCCCGGCATCCTGACGACCCCGCGGCCCATTCGGCCGACGGTGACACCCAACCGAACTAACTCGTTAGCGAACACCAGAACTGAGGAAAAATGCCCAAGGCTAAGACCCACAGCGGGGCCTCGAAGCGCTTCCGGCGTACCGGTACCGGAAAGATTGTCCGGCAGAAGGCCAACCGTCGGCACCTGCTCGAACACAAGTCGAGCAAGCGAACCCGGCGTCTGGATGGCCGCACCACGGTGGCCGCCAACGACACCAAGCGAGTCAAATCGCTGCTGAATGGCTAACCCGCCGTCTCAAAGACCGGCCGGCGCCAGCACCTGACCAACCACGTCCGAATGAGAGTAGGAACAACCCATGGCACGCGTTAAGCGGGCAGTTAATGCCCACAAGAAGCGGCGCTCAGTCCTAAAGGCCTCGAAAGGCTATCGCGGCCAGCGGTCGCGGCTCTACCGCAAAGCCAAAGAGCAGCAGCTGCATTCACTGAACTACGCCTACCGTGACCGTCGCGCGCGCAAGGGCGAGTTCCGGAAATTGTGGATCTCGCGCATCAATGCGGCCGCGCGTGCCAACGACATCACCTACAACCGGCTGATTCAGGGGCTCAAGGCCGCTGGCGTCGAGGTGGACCGCAAGAACCTGGCTGACATCGCGATCACCGATCCGGCGGCGTTCACCGCGCTGGTAGATGTTGCCCGCGCTGCGTTGCCGGAGGATGTCAACGCCCCCTCCGGAGAGGCTGCTTAACCTGGCGACGATGCGGGCTGTGCCCGGCCCGACGGGGAGCCGGGCACTTTCGTCGCTATCCGGCGACCGCGTATGCCGTGCACGAATCTGAGCGGAGCCGGCCCACCGGCCCCGCTCAGATTCTCACCGAGCTCTCGGCCAGGGTTTCGGCAGCGGCAAAATTGCAGCGCCACGTGGGGCGTCGCCGCACGAGCCGCTTTCTTGCCGAAGGGCCTAACCTCGTCGAGGCCGCGGCGGCGTGCGGGCTGATCCGCGAGCTGTATGTCACCGAGGCCGCTGAGCAACGGCACGAGCCGCTGCTAGCCCGGCAGGATGCGCCAGTCTATGTGGTGACAGAGCGTGCCGCAAAGGCTTTGTCCGACACCGTTACCCCAAGCGGCCTCGTTGCCGTCTGCGAAATGCCGACGACCGGGTTGGCGGAGGTACTCAGCGGTGCGCCGCGGCTGGTTGCGGTGGCCGTCGAGATCGGCGAGCCGGGCAACGCGGGCACACTCATCCGCATTGCCGATGCCATGGGGGCCAACGCGGTGGTTCTGGCCGGCAACAGTGTCGATCCCTATAACGGGAAGTGTTTGCGCGCATCGGCCGGCAGCATCTTTGCGATTCCCGTCATCGTCGCGCCTGACACCAGCGCAGCGCTTGGTGCGTTACGTGGGGCCGGTCTACAGGTGCTGGCCAGCGTGGTAGACGGTGAGAAGTCCCTCGACGACATCGACCAACTGCTCGAAGCTCCCACCGCGTGGCTGTTCGGCCCGGAAGCACACGGATTGTCGGCCGAGGTCGCTGCTGCGGCGCATCACCGCGTCCGCATTCCGATGTCTGGGGGAGCGGAGAGCCTCAACGTGGCCGCGGCCGCGGCCATTTGTCTGTATCAGAGCGCCCGGGCATTGAGCAGCGATCGCTGATTCCTAGGCCGCGGTCGTGGTGCGACTCCGACCGCGAGCGGGCCGCAGCCCGGCGATCGAGAGGGTGCTGTTGACCAGCGATCCCGCCCGTTCGAGCAATACCTTGGCCGGGTGGGCGCGTGGCGGGAAGTAATGCATGGGCAGGCCACGGCGATCCGATGGAGGCGCCATGAAACTGGGCGCCTCGACCAGTGGAGCGTCACGTTTGACTCGTCCCTCAGCCCGTCGGTAGGCGGCCAGCGCCCGGGGGTGTAGCCGGATCTCATCGGGCACCGCCAGAAACGCCAGCTCGACGGCCTTGCCGAACAATCGCAACAACACCTCGTCGCCCTGGGTCCAGCGCATTCCCGCCTTCTCACGGACGGCCGGCTCGAACAGGCCGGCGGCAATCCAGCGCTGACCGGCCACCAGCGGTCGGAACAGCTGGTCCCAGATGCCTGTGGGCATGATTACGAACTTCGGCTTGGGGATGCGCATATTGAAAATGTCGAGGGTGGCCTGATTGATCTCGAGTTCGTCGCGGCCCACCCGCTCCCAGAAATCCTGAAAGTCTTCCCACGTCTCGGGTACCGGGCGCATGCTCATCCCGTACATCCGGTACCACTGCACGTGCTCGTCGAACAACTGGCGCTTCTCGGCCTCGGTCAAGCCACCGCAGAAGTATTCGGCCACCTTGACCACCAGCATGAAGAACGTGGCATGTGCCCAGTAGAAGGTTTCCGGATTGAGTGCGTGGTAGCGACGTCCATCGGCGTCCACGCCCTTGATGGTTCGGTGATAACCCTTGATCTGCTGCCCGGTCTGAGCGGCGCGGTCGCCGTCGTAGACCACACCCATGATTGGGTAGACCGACCGGGCCACCCGCTGCAGTGGCTCGCGGAGCAGGATCGAGTGTTTCGTGACGCCAGCGCCCAGCTCGGGATACATGTTTTGGATCGCGCCGATCCACACGCCCATCATCCCGGTGCGCAGGTCGCCGAAGTACTTCCAGGTCAGCGAGTCTGGCCCGAGCGGGTTGGCCGTTGGCGGAGAGGTGGCTGTCATCACGGCCTCCATGCGTTCAATTTGCGCTCACGATAGGCGGTGACAACGCACGTTGTCTACGGTTTCGGCGGATATCCGGCGATGGTGTTACCGAGTGTCCACAGTGGTGTAGCAACGGCGTGATCAGCCTGTTTGTTGTCCAGAAATTCGGTCCCGGCCGCTCCCGTAAGGGCCGCTGACTGGCGGTTGGGGCGGCACCTGAACCGTGGCTGGCCGACATCGCGGGTAGCGGAAATCCGGCCTCGGGGAGAGCTCCCAAGAAATTGTTATAAACAGGACGTTTGCTCGGCTGTACACTAACTTTCGCGGTGTTTAGCTGGTGAATCTTTTGGTCAATCAAGGGAGACAGAGCTATGTCGTTTCTGAACGTGGCGCCCGAAATGGTGGCCGCAGCGGCCGACAATGTGGAAAGCATTGGCTCGGCCCTAACTGCGGCCCAGGCTGCTGCCGCGGCACCGACGATCGAGCTTGTCGCACCCGCGGCCGGTGGAGTTTCGATAGCCGTCACCGCTGCATTTGGGTCGGCCGCCGAGGAGTTCCAGGAGCTGGGCGCCCAGGCAGCCGCGTTTCATGAGCAGATCGTCGCCCTGTTGAACACCGCCGCAGCCGCGTATGCCGGCGCCGAAGCCACTGCCAAGCAGGCGTTACTCGGTGTGGTCAATGGGCCAGCCCAGGCGCTACTGGGGCACTCATTGGTTGGGCCGACCGCAGGCGGCTACACCGCCGCCGCGGCCGACGGGACCAGCGGTGGCGTTGTCGGCGCGTTGCTCGGTGACCCACTGTTGGGCGTGCCGTTCAGCGCTCCCTACAGCTTCGATACTCCATTCGGTCCGGTGGCCCTGACGCTGAACGGGACAGCCTCGCCACTGGGAGAAGTCGTCATCGACTCGGGATCGCTCAACGTCCCCCTCCCGCTCCGGCTCGGGGTGAACGCGCTCGGCCCGGCGATCACCACGGCGGCTGCGCTGCAGGCCAGCGGCACGGCATTTTCGGGCGCGGTGCAAAGTGGGGACCTGCTAGGGGCGGCCGGTGCCCTGCTGACAGCTCCCGGCAGCGCGGTGAACGGCTTCCTGTTCGGCCAAACCGCAATATCGCAGATGGTTCCCGCGCCGGACGGGTCTGGATACACGTCGGTGGATGTCAGTGTGCCGGTTGGGGGTCTGCTGGCTCCCACCAGCGTCGCTATGCTCACGTTGACACCGACTAGTGGTGCGCCGACCGCCATTCTCTTGGACGGAAGCAAGTTTGGTGGCCTGATCACGGGCCTCTTGGATGACTTCGTGCCCGGTTTCTAGACGTGTCCAACGCCTCAGATCCACGGTGATCTGGGCGTTTGTTCGGAGGGTGTGACACACCCGCTTGGCCGTCGTTGCCTGGGTCAGCCACCACCACCTACCCTTGCGAGGTGGAAGTTGGCGCTGACAACGGGGATCCCGGCGTGCCCGATGAGACGGCGATCACGCTGGCTGCGACTGCCCCGCGTCGACGCTCTCCGGTCGAGTGGCTGAGGTCCACGAACCACAGTCCTGGTGTGGTGGCTTTCGTCCGACGAGCGCGGCGATTATTGCCCGGCGATCCTGAGTTCGGTGATCCGCTATCCACCGCCGGTGACGGCGGTCCCCGTGCCGCGGCGCGGGCCGCCGACCGGCTGCTGGGGGATCGCGATGCCGCATCGCGGGAGGTCAGCCTGAGTGTGCTTCAGTTGTGGCAGGCGTTCACCGAGGCGGTTTCGCGCCGGCCGGCGAATGCGGAGGTGACGCTGGTCTTCACCGATTTGGTGGGTTTCTCGACGTGGTCGCTGCAAGCCGGCGACGACGCGGCCCTGAAATTGCTGCGGCAGGTGGCGCGGGCCGTCGAGCCGCCGTTATTGGATGCCGGTGGACATATCGTCAAGCGCTTGGGTGACGGGATCATGGCGGTGTTCCGCAACCCCACCGTCGCGGTGCGTGCCGTCCTGATTGCTCAAGATGCCGTGAAAGCTGTTGAAGTGGAGGGCTATACGCCGCGAATGCGAGTCGGTATCCACACCGGCCGACCGCAGCGGCTGGCGGCTGACTGGCTCGGAGTCGATGTCAACATCGCAGCTCGGGTTATGGAACGCGCTACCAAGGGCGGCGTCATGATCTCGAGCCCCACCCTGGACTTGATCCCACAAAGCGAGTTGGATGCCATGCGCGTCGTCGCCAAGCGGGCACGCAGGCCGATGTTTGCCAGCAAGCTAACCGGGATTCCGCCGGACTTGGCGATTTATCGCCTCACCACTCGTAAAGACCTGGCAACTATTGGTGACACCGCGGACACAGATTTGCAGGCATAGTAGAAGGCAATGACTTACGCGATTCAGTGGATTTTCGCCATCGTGTGCCGGCTCGCGCGGGTCCGCTTCACGGTCAGCTACCTAGCGGCGCTCGCCTCGGTGAGCATCGCAATGCTGATGCTTGGTCCGCAGGCTCACGAGCGAGTGATTCGCCATGCCAGCACCAACCTGCACAATCTGGCGCATGGCCGCTTGGCAACCCTGTGGAACAGCGCCTTCGTCATCGACGAGGGTCCGCTCTACTTCTGGCTCCCGTGCCTGGCCTGTCTGCTCGCCCTTGCCGAGCTCCACTTGCGCACCGCGCGGCTTACCGTCGCGTTTTTCGTCGGCCATCTAGGGGCGACGCTACTAGTAGCGGCGACGCTTGCCGGTGCGGTCGAGTTCGGTTGGTTGCCCGTTTCGATCGCCCACGTCAGCGACGTCGGTATGAGCTACGGCGCGCTGGCGGTGTTGGGGGCGCTTACCGCGGCAATTTCGCGACGGTGGCGGCCGGCGTGGATTGGCTGGTGGGTTGCCCTGGGCTTGGCGGCTGCGGTCGCCGGCGGCGATTTCACCGACTCGGGTCATGCCGTTTCGTTGTTGCTGGGCATGCTGGTGACCGCGCGCTTCAGGCACCCGATTCGCTGGACTCCCGCGCGCTACGCGTTACTGATGGTCTCGTCGGGGTTCGGTTTCCTGCTATTGGCACATACCCGCTGGACATCGGCGAGTGGGGTGGCGCTGGGGGCGGTGGGTGCGTTGGTCGCATACGGCTTGGCGCGCTGGACAACGATGCGGGTCGCGCCGGCTTAGACGCAGCGCCGACCGGTAGTGAATGTCTGGGTAGAGTGGGGTTCGCTGAAGCGAACCGATCATGACTTATGATCGGCATCTGCGTCGTACCCGTGCCGTGACCCCACCCCGCGATGACGTGGGTCCTTTGAGGACCTACTTGTTGGACGGGGGACGGACTGAGGTGGGTGGCCCCCTGCGGGGTACAAGCACCACTCCCGTGCGGGGGGAAGCCAGGTAGCTATACCCAACCTCGTCAGCAAGGAGAGTGTCGCCGCGTGGGTGATCAACCCGTCGACCTTTCGCCGCAAGGATTGGCGCACGTAGTCAAACTTGCCCATCAGGCCTTTGCTTCGGCCGACAACCTGGAGGCATTGGCACGCGCCAAGACCGAGCACCTCGGCGACCGCTCGCCGCTGGCGCTGGCCCGCCAATCCTTGGGCACGCTTCCCAAAGAACAGCGCGCGGACGCCGGTAAGGCGGTGAACCTCGCTCGCGGTGACGCGCAGTGCAGCTATGACGAACGGTTGGCGGTCCTGCGGGCCGAACGTGACGCGGCCGTGTTGGTGGCCGAGCGCATTGACGTCACATTGCCGTCGACCCGGCAGCCGACCGGCGCGCGGCACCCGATCACGATATTGGCCGAGCACATCGCCGACACCTTCATCGCGATGGGATGGGAGCTGGCGGAAGGGCCGGAGGTCGAGACCGAGCAGTTCAACTTCGATGCTCTGAACTTTCCGCCTGATCACCCCGCGCGCAGCGAACAAGACACCTTCTACATCGCGCCGGAGGATTCTCGGCAGTTGCTGCGGACCCATACCTCGCCGGTGCAGGTACGGACCTTGCTGGAGCGCGAGTTGCCGGTCTACATCATTTCAATCGGCCGGACATTCCGAACCGACGAGCTCGATGCCACCCACACGCCGGTGTTCCATCAGGTAGAGGGTCTTGCCGTGGACCGTGGGTTGACCATGGCGCACCTACGCGGAACGCTGGATGCCTTTGCCCGCTCGGAATTCGGGCCACTGGCGCGCACCCGAATTCGGCCGCACTTTTTCCCATTCACCGAACCCTCCGCCGAGGTCGATGTATGGTTTGCCAACAAGAAGGGCGGAGCTGACTGGGTGGAATGGGGCGGCTGCGGAATGGTGCATCCAAACGTGTTGCGGGCCGCGGGAATTGATCCAGAAGTGTATTCAGGATTTGCATTCGGTATGGGTCTTGAGCGAACGCTGCAGTTCCGCAATGGAATTCCAGACATGAGGGACATGGTTGAAGGCGACGTCCGGTTCTCGTTGCCGTTCGGGGTTGGTGCCTGATGCGTGTCCCTTATAGCTGGCTGCGTGAGGTTGTTGCGGCCGGTGCGCCGGGGTGGGATGTCTCGCCGGAGGAGCTCGAGCAGGCGCTGGTGCGCATCGGCCACGAAGTCGAAGCGGTGACTCCGGTGGGACCTGTGACCGGGCCGTTGACCGTTGGCCGCGTGATCGAGATTGAAGAGCTCTCCGGGTTCAAGAAGCCGATCCGTGCCTGTAGCGTCGACTTCGGTGAGGGCGAGGGCCGCGAGATTGTTTGTGGCGCAACCAACTTTGCGGTTGGTGACCTGGTCGTAGGGGCCCTGCCAGGCACCATCTTGCCCAGTGGATTCGAGATCGTCGTCCGCAAGACCTATGGCCGCAAATCAAAGGGGATGATGTGCTCGGCGGCCGAACTCGGTCTGGGGGCTGAGCATTCCGGGATCCTGGTGTTGCCGCCCGGAACCGCCCAGCCTGGGGCCGCGGCCGCCGACATCCTGGGTTTTGATGACGTGGTCTTCCATCTGGCCATCACCCCCGACCGTGGTTATTGCATGTCGATCCGCGGTTTGGCCCGTGAGATCGCGTGCGCATTCGACCTGGACTTTGTCGATCCCGCCGATGTAGCACCGTTACCGGCCGAGGGCGAAGCATGGCCGTTGAACGTGCACCCCGAGACCGGCGTGCGCCGGTTTGCGCTGCGTCCCGTCACCGGCATCGACCCGGGTGCTGTGTCGCCATGGTGGCTGCAACGCCGGCTGTTGATGTGCGGTATGCGCGTGACCTCGCCGGCAGTGGATGTGACCAACTACGTGATGCTGGAACTGGGTCACCCGATGCATGCGCACGACCGCAACCGGATCAGCGGGGCGTTCAGTGTGCGCTTTGCCCGGCCCGGGGAAACCGTGGTCACTCTCGACGATGTGGAACGCCGGCTCGATCCCACCGACGTGCTGATCGTCGACGAGGTCGCGACCACCGCGATCGGGGGCGTCATGGGCGCGGCCAGCACCGAGGTGCGCGGCGATTCCACCGATGTGCTGCTCGAGGCGGCGATATGGGACGCCGCCGCGGTATCACGCACGCAGCGGCGACTGCACTTGCCCAGTGAGGCGGCGCGCCGGTACGAACGGTCGGTTGACCCCGCAGTTTCGGTGGCCGCTCTGGATCGGTGTGCGGCGCTGCTCGCCGACATCGCCGGGGGAGCGGTGTCGCCGACGCTGACTGACTGGCGGGGTGACCCGCCGCGCGATGACTGGTCGCCACCACCGATCCGGATCGACGCTGACCTGCCGGATCGGTTTGCGGGAGTGGTCTACGGCCCGGGCACAACGGCCCGGCGGCTGGCCCAGATCGGTGCCGAGGTGCTTGTCGATGACCAGGCGGCGTTGACCGTGACACCGCCAAGTTGGCGACCGGACCTTCAGCAGCCTGCTGACCTCGTTGAGGAAGTGATGCGGTTGGAGGGGCTCGAGGCTATTCCCTCGGTGCTGCCCTCCGCGCCAGCGGGTCGCGGGCTGACCGCTGGCCAGCGGCGCCGCCGCGCGATCGGAAAGTCGCTGGCACTGTCCGGATTCACCGAGATCCTGCCGACGCCTTTTCTGCCCGCCGGCGTATTTGACCTGTGGGGGCTGGCCGCCGACGATCCGCGACGGGCGACGACAAATGTTGTCAATCCATTGGAGGCCGACCGTCCCCAGCTGGCCACGACATTGCTTCCCGCGCTGCTTGAGGCACTGGGGCGCAACGTCTCCCGGGGTCTGGCAGATGTCGCGCTCTACGCCGTGGCGCAGGTGGTCCAGCCAACTGATCAGACTCGCGGCATCGAGCTAATTCCCGTGCACCGCCGGCCCACCGACGGGGAGATTGCCGCGCTGGATGCGTCCCTGCCCCGCCAACCACAGCACGTCGCCGCGGTGCTGACTGGCCTACGTGAACCGCGGGGACCGTGGGGCCCGGGTCGCGCCGTCGAGGCCGCCGACGCCTTCGAAGCGGTGCGTATCATCGCGCGCGCCAGCGCCGTCGACGTGATGCTGCGGGCCACGCAACACCTGCCGTGGCATCCGGGGCGATGCGCGGAGGTGCTCGTCGGTGAAGCCGTCGTCGGTCACGCCGGCCAGCTGCATCCCGCGGTGATCGAACGGGCCGGCCTGCCGAAGGGCACCTGCGCGCTCGAGCTAAATCTCGACGCGATACCCATTGTCGAAACGCTGCCAGCACCGCGGGTTTCACCCTTTCCCGCTGTGTTCCAGGATCTCAGCCTGGTGGTGGCCGCCGACGTCTCGGCACAGATGGTCGCCGATGCCGTCCGAGACGGTGCCGGAGATCTGCTGGAGGATCTGCAGCTGTTCGACGTCTTTACCGGCCCACAAATCGGGGACAATCGAAAATCGTTGACCTTCGCGCTGCGGTTCCGCGCACCGGATCGCACGCTGACCGAAGACGACGCGAGCGCGGCACGCGACGCCGCGGTGCAATGCGCTGCCCAGCGAGTCGGCGCCGTCTTGCGCAGCTGAACGATTGACCAGGCGTCGGGTGGCCCGGGCACATCGACCCGACACGGGGGCACTTTCGTGCCGATTTGCCACGGCCCCCGCACCGGTGCCTTCTGATTCCGCACGCTCCTGTCCGGTACCGTAGTGAATGCTGTCAGTTCGCTTCGACTTTCGCGCACGTCGCCGTTGCCGCACTAGTTTTGTTCCTGCCTGGTGACCAGCGGTCATCGTCGCAGCGGAGCGAGAGGCGAGCGATATGTCGTTTGTGAATGTGGTGCCAAACACGGTGGCGGCCGCGGCGGGCGATTTGGCGAGCATTCGCTTGGCGCTCAGTGAGGCCACTGCGGCGGCGGCGGGGCCGACGACCGACGTGCTGGCTGCCGGCGGCGACGAGGTATCGACGGCGATCTCGCAGCTATTTGGCGCCCACGGCCAGGAATTCCAGGTCGTGAGCGCCCAACTGAGGGGATTTCACGACCAGCTGGTGAGGTTGATGCGGGCTGGTGCGGCTGCCTATGCCAGCGTCGAGGCCACCGCGCAACAAGACTTGTCCATGGCCGAGCAGGGGCTGGTGAACGCGGTCAACGCGCCTGCCCAGGCGCTGTTGGGGCACCCGATAATCGGCACCGGCGGATCCGGCAGTCAGTCCGCGACCACGGGAACATCGAACTCGGGCGTGACGAGCGGTTCGGTCGCGTCCGGCTCGACGACCGGTTCTGTTTCGTCCGGCGCGACCGCTGGCACCGTCTCGGCCGGTGCGACGGATGGTTCGGTTGCCTCGGGTGCGACCGCTGGCACTGTCTCGGCCGGTGCGACGGATGGTGCGGTTACCTCCGGCACTACCACCTCGTCGTCCGACGGGACGACTGTGTCCGCGGGTGGCGTCGCTGCGACTGACCCCGGCTCCGATGGTGGTGTCGCGGTGAGTGACCCCGGCTCCGATGGTGGTGTCGCGGTGAGTGACCCCGGCTCCGATGGTGGTGTCGCGGTGAGTGACCCCGGTTCGGATGGCGGTGTCGCGGTGAGTGGGTCTGGTTCCGGCAGCGGCGTTGCGGTGGGCGGCACAGACACGCCAGGGACATCCGCGCCGGCTCCTGTCACCCCGAACACATTCGGTGACGTCGTCGCCGCGCCGTATCAGACGCTGATCTCCAATACGGTCACCAACCTGCAAAGTCTCGACGGCGCCTGGGCGGCCAATCCGGCGCCGTTCCTGCATCAGCTCATCGCCAACCAGATGGGCTACGCGCAGACTGCCGCGACTGCGCTGCAAAGCTCAGTCAGCAATCTGCCCGCGGCTTTGGCGCACTTGCCGGCCGATATCCAGCTCGGTGCCCACTCCCTAATGGCCGCTGACCCGGGCGCGTTCCTACACTCGCTGGTCACCAATCAGCTCGGCTACGCCCAGACGATCAGCACGGCACTGCAAAGCGCCGCCCATGACTTTGGTACCGGAGCGGCGGCATTGCCGGCGGCTTACCAGGCGGCCTTCCAAGACTTCATGGCCGGCAATGTCAGCGGCGCGGCCGACCATCTCGAGTCGGGTTTGGCAAACCTGTTCATCACGGGCTTTGACGTGACTGCCGGTTCGGATGCCGTCCTGAGCATCACTCCGACGGGGACAGTTGGAGACCTCTTGCCGATCTTGGGCATTCCTGGGCAGATGGCGCAGAACTTCACCAACCTGCTGCCAGCCGGATCGGTACCGGAACTGGTATCGCAGAACTTTACCAACATCGTCAACGCCGCCACAAACACGGCCGTTACCTCAACGCTGACCCTCGTTGTAGATCCGAGCAGCCCCACCGGTATCGGGGTGGCCATCGACGCCACTATGGGTTTGCCGTTGGCGTTAGGAGTTGAAGCCCTCGGCGGACCTGTCGATGCGCTTGATGCGTTTGGTAACAGCGCGACAGCGTTCGTCACGGCGGCGCAAAGCGGAAACGTCTTGGCGGCGACCGCGGCGGTGCTGGATGCTCCTGCTGTCGTTGCGAATGGCTTGCTCAACGGTCAGTCCACATTCCCGTTGACGATCGACGCATTGGGCATCCCAACGACGCTGAATCTGCCGATGGACGGAATTCTTGTGCCGGCCGGCCCCTACACCGCGACCATTCCAGATCTTGGCGTCACGGCCACCGTCAATGGCACACCGCTTGGCGGCGTTGCACCGGGGCTCCTGACCTTGCTGCCCGAACAGCTTGCCGAGGCGATCGGCGCAAGCCCAGCCACTGACTGAGCTTGCCGCGACGCCCGATCATCGGCGGTGCCGCCAATCTGTCCTTCGCCGTCGCGGGCGCGCCGACCAGCCGTTGAGGTGTTCGCCGTTTGCTGTGACATGAGTGGGGTTCACCTCGCCCCATTTCGTGGGTATCGGACTCCCACAGGATCTGGCCCGGAGCGGAGGGGTCATATCTTAGGGCGCGAGAACAAATTCATCAGTTTTCCAGCGGGTTAATACAGTGCCCTATTAGTCTCGACCTGCCTTGGTGATTATCGGGAGGTCGCCACGGCGGGGCGAGAGGAGCCACGGATGTCGTTTCTACTTGTGCAGCCGGAGATGGTCAGCGCGGCCACGGAAAGCCTTACGGCAATCCGCTCCGCGTTAGGCGAAGTCAGTGCGGCAGTCGCGGGTCCCACGACCGCGGTGGTGGCCGCCGCCGGTGACGAGGTGTCGGCGGCGATCTCTCAAGTGTTCGGTGCCTATGGGCAGGAATTTCAAGCGCTCAATGCCCAAGCGGCGGCGTTTCAAGCCGAGTTCGAGGGTTTGCTGAGTGGCGGCGCTGCGGCATATGTCAGCGCCGAGGCGTTGAACTCTTCGGTCTTCGGGCCGCCGATGCAGGAATTGCTCCAGGTGGTCAATGCGCCGACGCAAATGCTGCTGGGACGGTCGCTGATCGCCGACGGGGCCAACGCGACGGTGGCCGGCGGCGATGGCAGGCACGGTGGAATCTTGATGGGCAAGGGCGGCGATGGCGGTGCTCCGGTGTATGACGCCGTGGACTATTTGCTTGCTGAAGCCGGTACTGGCGGCGCGGGCGGCTTGCCGGGAATGTTCGGTGGCCTGCCGGGAGTTGCGGGCGCCTGGGGCGGTGAGGTGCCTACCGCGCTAGCGGCCCCGATGGCTCTGTCGGCGGCGGCGAGCAGCCCCGCTGCAGTTGGCGGCGCCTACCAGACCCTATTCGACAACACGTGGACCAACCTGCAAGCCATCGGCGCTACCTGGAATGCCGATCCGGCGCCCTTCCTGAGTCAATTCATCGCCAACCAACAGACCTACGCCAATACGGTGTTTACGTCCTTGTCGAACTCGGTCCAAGACTTCGGGGCGGGATTGGTGGCGTTGCCGGCGGCCTACCAGGGGGCCTTCCAAGCACTCATGACCGGCAATGTCAGTGGAGCGGTCGAGATCCTGGGGAAGGGCTACCTCGGTTTGGTCTTTAACGGCTTCGATTACACCAATGTGCCAGTTGTTACCGTGCAGGGCGCCTTGGGTGATCTCCTGCCCATAACCACCATCCCCGGTCAGATTTCGCAGAACATGACCAACGTGCTGCAGACGGTTACCGACACATCGATCATGGCCAACATCTCCTTGTTGAATCCATCGTTCACCACTGGTTTTCCTCTGACGCTTGCTCTTGATGCGCTGGGGGCGCCGATCGTCACCGGTCAGGCAGCTTTGCAAAGTGCGACGACCTTTATTGATGCGGTCCAGGCTGGCGATGTCGCGGGGGCATTCGGTGCCATTGTTGATGCGCCTGCCGTCATCGCCAACGGGTTCCTCAATGGCGAAGGGACGATAACGCTGGATCTGCCGACCTACCTGTCGCCCATTTCTGGAACAGAGTCGTTGACGTCAGCGATCCCGATTGGTGGGATTTTGACTCCGATGCAGCCTGTGGAGTCGACCGTGGTGTTCCGGGTGCTCCCGCATACGCCTCCGATCACTCAACAAATAACCCTCGGTGGTACGGAGTTTGGTGGTCTCATCCCTGGCCTGCAGAGCGCGTCCGCGCAGCTAGCGGATGCGATCAAGCTCAGCTAGTAGATGGCGCGGACCTGTCCGTGCGGGTCTCGATGCACGGTCAGGTGCGACGTGGTGGTCGGCTCCGGCGGTGAAGGTGTCGCGTTGACTGAGAGTCGCAGCCACGGCCATCCGGTTGTCTCGGCATGCCTCGAACAGATTCGTGGCTCCAAATCTCCTGCGGCCAATTCTTCGCCTAACAGGTTTGGGGCTGAGACCCTCTGGGTAGCCGCGCCCTGCGCCGTGCGTTACGCGTTGGGCAACGAGGGGAGCTGACTATGTCGTTCGTGATCGCTGATCCGGAGATGGTGACGGCAGCGGCGGCAGATTTGGCGGGCATCCGTTCGACGCTCGGGGCGGCGGCAGAGGCGGCCGCAGGGCCAACAACCGGCGTGGCGGCTGCGGCCGCCGATGAGGTATCGGCGGCCATCGCGCACCTCTTCGGTGCGTATGGGCAGGAATTTCAGGCTCTCAACGGCCGAGCGGCAGTGTTTCATGCCGAGCTCGTGCGCTTGTTGAACGGTGGCGCTGCAAGCTATCTCAGTGCCGAGGTCGTCAACGTCGAAGCATTGCTCGGCCAATCGCTGAACGGCGGTGCGGCCGCTGCCGCCGATCCTCTCAGCGGGCTTCTGGGATCGATCCTCGGCACTAGCTCAGGTGGTAGCGGAAGCGTTGGTGGGATCCTCGGTGGAAGCGGGGGGCTGTTGGACCCGATCCTGTTCGGGGGCACTGGCGGGCTCCTTGGCCCGCTGGTGGGGGGCAATGGCGCGCTGACTTCGCTCGTCGGCTCCGGACCTTTGGGCCCGTTCTGCAACGGTGTCGGAGGGGAGATCGGCGTCGTCACATCCGCCTTGATCGGCGGCGACGGCGCCGCGCTGCTGTCTGATCAGATCGGCGGCATCACGGGCGCCCTCACTAGGTCCTGTCTGCTAATTGCGGACGCGGTGGTAGGTGATGATGGCGGCCAGGGTGACACCGCCGAGGTAGGTCAGGGCGTATTTGTCGTAGCAGGTGGCGACCGCGCGCCAGTGTTTAAGCCGGTTGAAGCTTCGCTCGACGGTGTTACGGTGCTTGTAAATTCGGCCTGAGAACCCCGGAGGCCGTCCTCCGTTGCGGCCTTTGGCTTTGCGGCGGGTGATCTGGTCGCTGCGCTCGGGGATGGTATGGGCGATCTTGAGCCGGCGCAGCTGTGCCCGCGTCGAGTCATAGGAGTACGCCTTGTCCGCCAGCAGGCGAAACGGGGCGTATGAGTTGCTGCACCGGGCGGCCAGCAATGGCCAAAGCATCGGATTATCACCGGCTTGACCGGCCGACAGTGCCAGGGTGACCGGACTGCACAGCTGGTCGGTCAAGGCGTGGATCTTGGTAGTCAGCCCGCCGCGGGAACGCCCAATGGCGTGTTCATCGGGCTCATCGAGATATTTCTTGTAATTCGACAGATCCCCCTGTGCGGCGCCCGGAGCGCGCTCCGGCTGCGTGTCGGTGGGCGCGCACACTGGTCGAATCGACCGACAACAGTGCGCCCAGGTCGGCGTCCTCGGCGTCGAGGTCAGAGGCGATCGCCGCGAAGATCCGCGCGTAGATGCCATCGACCGACCAGCGTAGATGCCTCTCGGCCACCGATTGCCAGGGACCGAAGTGCTCGGGCAGGTCACACCACGGAGATCCCGTACGGTAACGCCAGATAATGCCCTCCAGAGTACGTCGATGATCGTTCCACGGCCGGCCACGCCGCCGCCCCGCAGGCAACACCGCCACGATCAGCGACCACAAATCATCAGAAATCGCATGCGTCCGCATCACCCAAACAGCATCAGCCAAAACACCATTCACATTAAGCAGACACGCCCTAGTCCAGACCGGCGCGTCGCTGGCTGGGAACCTGGCGGGAGCCTTTGGTGCAGGCCTGCCGGACCTTGCTACCCAGCTGTCGGCTGTGTTGTCGGCCAGCCTAAGCGGTGACCTGTCGGCGGAGTTGAGCGCCGCGCTGACGGCGAGCCTTGCAAACACGGCGTCGGGGCTGTTGTCAGGCCTGGCACAGACCGGTGCAACCCTGGCAGGGGGGGATTGGGGGAGGACTGTTAGGTCTGATTGGCACCGGCGAAACCCTGGCGAGCAGCCTCGCAGGAGGTGTTTCCGGCTTGCTGAGCAAGGGCGAATCGCTGCTGATGATCTGGCAAAACGCCACGGCAGAGGTGACCGGTGCGCTCAGCGATGCTGTTGTTGCCAGCATCGGCGTTGGTCTGCCCGGGCTGTCACAGGCCGCGGTCACCCTGTCGACAGGCATCGCCAACGCCAGCGTTGGCCTGACCCAGACCGGGTGAGTGCCCTGGATAACGCAGCTCTTGGAATCACCGGAGACATCAGTGCAGCATTGGCCAATCTTCAACTCGCCATCCAGGCGGCGTTGAACGCGAGTTTCGGAGTTCAGGTCGCTGCCTAGGGCGTGTCTGCTTAATGTGAATGGTGTTTTGGCTGATGCTGTTTGGGTGATGCGGACGCATGCGATTTCTGATGATTTGTGGTCGCTGATCGTGGCGGTGTTGCCTGCGGGGCGGCGGCGTGGCCGGCCGTGGAACGATCATCGACGTACTCTGGAGGGCATTATCTGGCGTTACCGTACGGGATCTCCGTGGTGTGACCTGCCCGAGCACTTCGGTCCCTGGCAATCGGTGGCCGAGAGGCATCTACGCTGGTCGGTCGATGGCATCTACGCGCGGATCTTCGCGGCGATCGCCTCTGACCTCGACGCCGAGGACGCCGACCTGGGCGCACTGTTGTCGGTCGATTCGACCAGTGTGCGCGCCCACCGACACGCAGCCGGAGCGCGCTCCGGGCGCCGCACAGGGGGATCTGTCGAATTACAAGAAATATCTCGATGAGCCCGATGAACACGCCATTGGGCGTTCCCGCGGCGGGCTGACTACCAAGATCCACGCCTTGACCGACCAGCTGTGCAGTCCGGTCACCCTGGCACTGTCGGCCGGTCAAGCCGGTGATAATCCGATGCTTTGGCCATTGCTGGCCGCCCGGTGCAGCAACTCATACGCCCCGTTTCGCCTGCTGGCGGACAAGGCGTACTCCTATGACTCGACGCGGGCACAGCTGCGCCGGCTCAAGATCGCCCATACCATCCCCGAGCGCAGCGACCAGATCACCCGCCGCAAAGCCAAAGGCCGCAACGGAGGACGGCCTCCGGGGTTCTCAGGCCGAATTTACAAGCACCGTAACACCGTCGAGCGAAGCTTCAACCGGCTTAAACACTGGCGCGCGGTCGCCACCTGCTACGACAAATACGCCCTGACCTACCTCGGCGGTGTCACCCTGGCCGCCATCATCACCTACCACCGCGTCCGCAATTAGCAGACAGGACCTAGCTGGTGCTGACTACCCTTGAGCTAAGTCGTGGTCGCGACACAGGCCAGAATGGATCGTGATGCATCAAGTCAAGATGCCTGCGAAACCTGGTTCATGCATCAGGTAAGGAATGCCCGCGAAATCGGGGTCAGGTGGTGGTCTTGCTTTTGATGCGGATGCCGGCTTTGAGGGCGGGTAGAGCGGCGGGTATGGCGGCGAGGTAGAGCTGTTCGGTCTTGTCTTTGGCGAGTCTGAGCAGGGCGGCTTGCAGGTCGGCGATCTGGTGGGCGATCGCGGCGGGGTTGAGGCTGTTGCGGTAGGTGAGCAGCTCTGTTTGTTGGGCCGCTGAGAGGACTCCGGCGGCCAGCAGCCGGTCCAGGGGGGTCTGGGGCTTGTCGTAGAGCCGGCGGCGGTGACCGTCGCGGCTGCAGCCGTAGCTGATGGGTTTGATGGTGGGGGTCAGGTAGTTGAGCCGGTCGTTGACCAGGTGCCACAGCCGGTTGAGCACGGCGCGTTCTTCGTCGGTGTCGTAGCGGTAGTAGACCCGTAGCGACGCACGAGGTGGTTGTTTTTGGACTCGATGGTGGCCTGGTCGTTCTTCTTGTAGGGTCGTGAGCGGGTGAAGAAGATCTCCATGTCCGCGGCCCACTTGATGACCGCCTTATTGAGGAATTCGGTGCCGTTGTCGAAGTCCAAACCCGTTACCTTATAGGGATTTTAGTAATTCCGGTTTTGAGGGCGCCCAGGATGTGGGGGTGGGCGTTGTTGCGCACCGTGCGGGTGAACACCCAGCCGATGTGCATGTCGGTGAGGTTGACCGTGCGGGCGAACTCACCTTTCAGTGTCGGGCCGCAGTGCGCCACGGTGTCGCCTTCGAAGAACCCCGGAGATTCTTCGGCCTCATCGCCTGCTTTGCAGATGGTGATCGAGGACCGCAGCAGCGGGAGGGTTTCGTCGTCGACACACCCGAGATCTGGTCGCGGGCCTTGGCGCCGCGCAGGTAGCGGTCGATCGTGGCGCTGCTCATCGCCAACAGCTCGGCACGCACCGCCGGGCCGTAACGGTCACGGCCGTCCACCAGTTCGCCGTGGCGTTCTAGAGCATCCAACTGAAGTGCCATGGAAGCGGCCAGATACCGGCCGCACTGCCCGCCTGAGGCCGCCCACACCTTCTGCAACACCTTGAGCGCATCCTAGGAGTACTTCGGATTACGTTGCCGGCGAATCCGTTTGGCGACCTGCCGACCCGCTCCCGGCGGCGCGGCCGCCGCCCTCAACCGCCGCCGGGCGTTGTCACGCGACCAGCCGGTGACCGCCACCACCTGATCCAGAATCTGCCCCTTGTCCGCCTTCGGCGCCCCCACATACGCCCTGGCGAACTTCGCGGTGATCTCGGCCCGAGACGACATCGACAGCCCACTTCCCATGCCTGCCAAGGATCGACCGTTTCGCGGGCATTTTTACGTGATCCACCGAGGACGCTTCACGGGCATTTCTCGTGATGCTTGCCGTGGATTTGCGAAATACTGCATAACCATGCAAAATCCTCGAAATGGCCCACGCGACCGATGCAATCAGGGTGGCCGTAGCGGGTGCCAGCGGCTATGCAGGCGGTGAGATCCTTCGCCTTCTCCTGGGGCATCCCGCCTACACCTCGGGATGGCTGACGATCGGGGCGGTGACCGCAGCGGCCAGCGCGGGAAGCGTCCTCGCGGAGCACCATCCGCATCTGTTGCCGCTGGCTCAGCGGATCCTCGAGCCCATCGAGCTCGAGGTGCTCCGCGGACATGACGTGGTATTCCTCGCTTTGCCGCACGGGCATTCGGCGGCGCTGGCCGATCAACTCGGCCCAGAAACTCTGATCATCGACTGTGGGGCCGATTTTCGGCTCACCGATGCGGCGGCTTGGGAGCGGTTCTATGGGTCAGCGCATTCCGGCAGCTGGCCCTACGGACTACCCGAATTGCCGGGTGCTCGGGAGCGGTTGCGTGACACCCGCCGCGTAGCGGTTCCGGGTTGCTACCCGACCGCGGCGCTGCTCGCACTGCTGCCCGCGGTGGCCGAGGACCTCATCGATCCGGCCGTGACGGTGGTCGCCGTTAGCGGTACCTCGGGGGCTGGCCGGGCCGCCAAGACCGACCTGCTCGGCTCGGAAGTCATCGGGTCGGCCCGGGCCTACAACATCGCGGGTGCGCACCGGCATACTCCCGAGATCGCACAAGGCTTGCGCGCGGTCACCGACCGAGACGTCACCGTTTCGTTTACACCGGTTCTTATCCCGACCTCACGTGGAATTCTGGCAACCTGTACCGCACGTACCCGCTCGCCGATCGCTCGGTTACGGTCAGCCTACGAAAAGGCCTATGAAGCAGAACCTTTCATTCATCTGATGCCGGAGGGTCAGTTGCCCCGCACTGGTGCCGTGATTGGCAGCAACGCGGCGCACATTGCGGTCGCTGTGGATGAAGAAGCCGAGACCTTTGTTGCGATTGCCGCAATCGACAACCTGGTCAAGGGCACTGCCGGGGCCGCCGTGCAGTCGATGAACCTGGCGCTGGGCTGGCCGGAGACAGAAGGGCTCTCAGTGGTCGGGGTGGCGCCATGAACGGCTTCGACGACCAGTTGCCGAGTGACCGGGAGCAAGGACTACCGCCTGGCAGCGGGGTGAGTGACACACATGACTGAAGTTCTCAGCGCCGGGCGGCTGTTGCGTAGTCAAGGCATTACTGCCCCGGCAGGTTTCCGGGCTGCAGGCATCGCGGCTGGGATCAAGGCGTCGGGTGCTCGCGACCTCGCGCTGGTATTCAATGAAGGCCCCGACTACTCAGCCGCCGGCGTGTTCACCCGGAACCAGGTCAAGGCCGCACCGGTGTTGTGGACGCAGCAGGCGCTAACGACCGGGCAGCTACGTGCGGTGATCCTCAATTCCGGTGGTGCAAACGCCTGTACTGGTCCCGGCGGCTTCCAGGACACGCACGCCACGGCCGAGGCCGTCGCGGCAGCGTTGTCGGACTGGGGAACAGAGACCGGCGCAGTGGAGGTCGCGGTCTGCTCGACCGGGCTGATCGGCGACCGCCTGCCGATGGACAAGGTGCTTGCCGGTGTCGAACACATCGTGCATGAGCTGCATGGCGGCCTGCACGGCGGCGACGACGCTGCCCACGCCATCATGACCACTGACACCGTCGCCAAACAAGTTACGCTACATCATCAGAGCAAATGGACTGTCGGTGGGATGGTCAAAGGCGCGGGCATGCTGGCCCCCTCGCTTGCGACCATGCTTTGTGTGCTCACCACCGACGCGGTCGCGAGTTCGGCGGCACTCGAGCAGGCGCTGCGTAGGGCAACCGCGCGTACGTTCGACCGGCTCGACATCGACGGCAGCTGCTCGACCAATGACACGGTGCTCTTGCTGGCATCGGGTGCCAGCGAAATAGCGCCGTCGCAAGCGGATCTCGACGAGGCGGTACTGCGAGTTTGCGATGACCTCTGTGCTCAACTGCAGGCTGATGCCGAAGGCGTCACCAAGCGCGTCACCGTCACCGTGAAGGGCGCCGCCACAGAAGAAGACGCACTGATCGCCGCGCGGGTGATCGCTCGTGACAGCTTGGTCAAGACCGCGCTGTTCGGATCCGACCCGAACTGGGGGAGAGTTCTGGCAGCGGTCGGGATGGCCCCCATCACCCTCGACCCCAATCGAATCAGCGTGCTATTCAATGGCTCTGCCGTCTGTATCGACGGCGTTGGTGCCCCGGGCGCGCGTGAGGTGGACCTCTCGGCCACCGATACCTATGTCACCGTCGAACTTGGCGTCGGCGATGCTCACGCGGCCATCCGGACCACCGATCTGTCCCACGCCTACGTCGAAGAGAATTCGGCATACAGCTCATGACGATTGAAACGTTGTCCACCCAGTCCAAGGCCCAAGTGCTGGCCGAAGCGTTGCCCTGGCTCAAGCAGTTGCACGGCAGGGTTGTCGTTATCAAGTACGGCGGCAACGCGATGACCGACGACACATTGCGGCAAGCCTTCGCTGCCGACATGGCTTTCCTGCGAAACTGCGGAATTCATCCAGTGGTGGTGCACGGTGGTGGGCCACAGATCACCGCCATGCTTGGCAAGCTCGGCATCGAGGGTGACTTCAAAGGCGGATTCCGGGTCACCACACCGGAAGTCCTCGACGTGGCGCGGATGGTGTTGTTCGGACAGGTCGGTCGCGAATTGGTCAACTTGATCAACGCGCACGGGCCCTATGCGGTGGGGGTCACCGGTGAAGACGCACAGCTGTTCACCGCAGTGCGGCGCAGTGTGAACGTCGACGGCGTCGCTACCGACATCGGCCTGGTCGGTGACGTCGATCATGTCAATGCCGCGGCGCTGATGGATCTCATCGCCGCACATAGGATTCCGGTCATTTCAACACTGGCTCCGGATGCCGAAGGCGTGGTGCACAACATCAACGCGGACACCGCCGCCGCCGCCCTCGCGGATGCCCTTGGAGCCGAGAAACTGCTGATGCTTACCGATGTGGAAGGCCTTTACACCAGCTGGCCCAACCGGGATTCATTGGTCAGAGAAATCGACACGGCGGCTTTGGAACAGTTGTTGCCCAGGCTGGAGGCGGGCATGATCCCCAAGGTCGAAGCATGCCTGCGGGCGGTCACAGGTGGGGTGCCCAGCGCGCACGTCATCGACGGGCGTGTTGAACATTGCGTGCTGGTCGAGCTGTTCACCAATGCGGGGACCGGCACCAAGGTGGTGTCCGCATGACGCATACCGAGGACACGCGGGCCCGATGGGAAGCCGTGATGATGAACAACTACGGCACCCCGCCCGTGGCATTGGCCAGTGGCGAAGGCGCGGTAGTTACCGACGTCGACGGTAAGAACTACGTCGACCTGCTGGGCGGCATCGCGGTCAACATACTCGGCCATCGCCACCCCGCCGTCATTGAGGCGGTGACTCAGCAGATGTCGACGTTGGGCCACACCTCCAACTTGTATGCCACCGAGCCCACCATCGCGCTCGCCGAAGAATTGATCACGCTGCTGGGCGCTGAAGCGCCGGCGCGGGTGTTCTTCTGCAACTCCGGGACCGAGGCCAACGAGGCTGCGTTCAAGCTGTCTCGGCTTACCGGTCGTACGAAACTTGTTGCTGCGCAAGAGGGTTTTCACGGCAGGACGATGGGATCGTTGGCGCTCACCGGACAGCCGGCCAAGCAAGCGCCGTTCGAGCCGTTGCCCGGCTACGTTACCCACGTTCCCGATGGGGATATCGACGCGTTGGCCGCCGCCGTCGACGACGAGACTGCCGCCGTGTTCCTCGAGCCCATCATGGGGGAGAGTGGTGTCGTCGTGCCGCCGGAGGGCTACCTGCTGGCGGCTCGCGAGATCACCGCACGCCACGGCGCGCTGTTGGTGCTCGACGAGGTGCAGACCGGAATTGGCCGCACCGGAGCTTTCTACGCGCACCAGCATGACGGCATTACTCCCGATGTTGTGACACTGGCCAAGGGGTTAGGGGGAGGATTGCCCATTGGGGCGTGTCTGGCCATTGGCCCAGCGGCGGAGTTGCTGACACCGGGGTTGCACGGCAGTACGTTCGGCGGCAACCCGGTTTGTGCCGCGGCGGCGTTGGCGGTGCTGCGGGTAGTGGCCTCCGAAGGTCTGGTGCGCCGCGCCGAAACGTTAGGCAAAACCTTCAAACAGGGCGTCGAGTCGTTGAGCCATCCGTTGATCGACCATGTGCGCGGGCGCGGATTGCTCTTGGGCATTGTGCTGGCAGGCCCGCACGCCAAGGCGGCGGAGGTGGCCGCGCGCGACGCCGGCTACCTGGTAAATGGCGCTGCGCCCAACGTTGTCCGGCTCGCGCCACCATTGGTCATTACCGAACCCCAGCTCGAAGGCTTTGTCGCCGCGCTGCCGGGAATCTTGGACACCGCGGGAGCATCAGCATGATCCGACACTTTCTGCGTGATGACGACTTGTCGCCTGCCGAGCAGGCCGAAGTTTTGCAGCTGGCGGCCGAATTGAAGCGGGAACCGTTCAGCCGCCGTCCCCTGGACGGGCCGCGGGGAGTGGCGGTGATCTTCGACAAGAATTCCACCCGCACCCGCTTCTCCTTTGAGATGGGTATCGCCCAGTTGGGTGGGCATGCAGTGGTTGTCGACGGTCGCAGCACCCAGCTGGGCCGCGAGGAGACCATGCCGGACACCGCAAAAGTATTGTCTCGCTTTGTTGATGCCATTGTTTGGCGCACCTTCGGCCAGGATCGCCTGCAGGCCATGGCTTCCACCGCGACGGTGCCCGTCGTCAATGCGCTGTCCGACGAGTTCCATCCCTGCCAGGTGCTGGCCGATCTGCAGAGCATCACGGAACGTCGGGGCTCCTTGAAAGGCTTGCGGTTGTCCTACTTTGGTGACGGCGCCAACAACATGGCGCATTCACTGATGTTGGGCGGGGTCACCGCGGGCATGCATGTGACAGTTGCCGCTCCCGACGGATTTCACCCCGACCCGTCGGTCGTTGGCGCCGCGGAGCAGCGTGCCGAGACGACCGGTGCCTCGGTGCGGCTCACCGCTGACGCCCACGTGGCAGCGGCCGGCGCCGATGTCCTGGTCACCGATACCTGGACGTCGATGGGCCAGGAAGATGACGGGCTCGACCGCGTCAAGCCCTTCCGCCCATTCCAGGTGAACGAGCAGCTGCTGGCGGCGGCTGATTCCGAAGCCGTTGTGCTGCACTGTCTTCCGGCGCATCGAGGCGACGAGATCACCGACCAGGTGATGGACGGTCCGGCCAGCGCGGTGTGGGACGAGGCGGAGAATCGGCTGCATGCGCAGAAGGCGCTGCTGGTGTGGTTGTTGGAGCGGGGGCAATGAACGGCTCCAAACAAGCACCCGAGATCAGTGTCAATCGTGCTGGTCGGCAGGCCCGAATCGTGGCGATTTTGTCCACGGAGTCGGTGAGTAGTCAAAGTGAATTGGCCGCGTTGCTAGCGGTCCAGGGGATCGAGGCGACCCAGGCGACGTTGTCTCGTGATCTCGAAGAGCTCGGCGCGGTGAAGCTGCGCGGCGCCGATGGTGGGGTGGGTGTCTACGTGGTGCCAGAAGACGGTAGCCCGGTGCGCGGGGTGACCGGGGGCACCGGACGGCTGGCGCGGCTGCTGGGTGAGCTGCTGGTGTCCTCCGATGCCAGCGCCAACCTCGCGGTGCTGCGCACCCCGCCCGGCGGGGCGCACTACTTGGCCAGCGCAATCGATCGTGCGGCGCTACCGTACGTGGTCGGCACCATTGCCGGCGATGACACTGTGTTCTTGGCTGCTCGTGAGCCGATGACCGGGGCCGAGTTGGCAATCGCCTTGGAAAAATTGAAGTAGGACCTGAAATACACTGCTGCCGGTTCGGCGAAATGAAGGAGTTGGTTCATGTCAGAACGCGTCATCCTGGCGTATTCCGGCGGTCTGGACACCTCGGTGGCCATCAGCTGGATAGGCAAGGAGACCGGCCGTGAGGTCGTGGCTGTTGCGATTGACCTCGGCCAGGGTGGCGAGGACATGGAGGTCGTGCGTCAGCGAGCGCTCGATTGCGGTGCCGTCGAGGCGGTCGTGGTCGATGCTCGCGACGAGTTCGCGGAGGGCTACTGCCTGCCCACCATCTTGAACAATGCCCTCTACATGGACCGCTATCCGCTGGTGTCGGCCATCAGCCGGCCGCTGATCGTCAAGTATCTGGTGGAGGCGGCACGCGAGCACGACGGTGGGATCGTCGCGCACGGGTGCACGGGCAAGGGCAACGACCAGGTGCGATTTGAGGTCGGGTTCGCGTCGCTGGCTCCCGACCTGGAGGTGTTGGCACCGGTTCGCGACTACGCCTGGACCCGGGAGAAGGCGATCGCATTCGCCGAAGAGAACGCGATCCCAATCAACGTCACCAAGCGCTCGCCGTTCTCGATCGACCAAAACGTGTGGGGCCGAGCTGTCGAAACCGGCTTCCTCGAGCACCTGTGGAACGCGCCCACCAAGGACGTCTACTCCTACACCGAAGATCCGACCGTCAACTGGAACACCCCCGATGAGGTGATCGTCGGCTTCGAACGCGGCATGCCGGTGTCGATCGACGGCAACGCGGTCACGATGCTGCAGGCCATCGAGGAGCTCAACCGCCGGGCCGGGGCCCAGGGTGTCGGGCGCCTCGATGTCGTCGAGGACCGCTTGGTGGGCATCAAGAGCCGGGAGATCTACGAGGCGCCCGGGGCCATGGTGCTCATCACGGCCCACGCCGAGCTCGAGCACGTCACCCTCGAGCGTGAGCTGGCCCGATTCAAGCGGCACACCGATCAGCGCTGGGCCGAGCTGGTGTACGACGGACTGTGGTATTCGCCGTTGAAGACCGCGCTGGAGAGCTTTGTCGCCAAGACCCAGGAGCACGTGTCTGGTGAGATCCGGCTGGTGCTGCACGGCGGTCACATCGCCGTCAACGGCCGGCGCAGCGCGGAGTCGCTCTACGACTTCAACCTGGCCACCTACGACGAGGGCGACACCTTCGACCAATCGGCTGCCAAGGGGTTCGTCTACGTGCACGGCTTGTCGTCCAAACTCTCCGCCCGCCGGGATCTGCAGTGAGCCGCTACTGCCGAGCAGACGCGAAATCGCAGATGCACCGGCGCGTTGGTGCGATTCTGTGTCTGCTCGCGGAGGAAAAGCTCGCGGAGGAAAAGTGAGTACCAATCAGGGATCGCTGTGGGGTGGGCGGTTCGCCGGCGGGCCTTCCGACGCGCTGGCGGCGTTGAGCAAATCCACCCATTTCGACTGGGCCCTGGCCCCCTACGACGTCACCGCATCGCGGGCCCACGCTGTGGTGCTCTTCCGCGCTGGGCTGCTCACCGAGGAGCAGCGCGACGGTCTATTGGCTGGCCTGGACAGCCTGGCCAGCGACGTCGCCGACGGCAGCTTCGGCCCCCTGGTCTCCGATGAGGACGTGCATGCCGCGCTGGAACGCGGATTGATCGAGCGGGTCGGCCCCGACCTCGGCGGCCGCCTGCGGGCCGGCCGATCCCGCAACGATCAAGTCGCCACCCTGTTCCGGATGTGGCTGCGCGACGCGGTGCGCCGGGTGGCTACGGGTGTACTCGAGGTGGTGGCGGCGCTCGGCGATCAGGCGGCCGCGCACCCGACGGCCATCATGCCCGGCAAGACGCACCTGCAGTCCGCCCAACCCATCTTGCTGGCGCACCATTTGCTCGCCCACGCCCATCCGCTGCTGCGCGACGTGGAGCGGATCGTGGACTTCGACAAACGAGCGGCGGTTTCCCCATACGGCTCGGGTGCGCTGGCCGGATCCTCGCTGGGCTTGGACCCCGATGCGATCGCGGCGGATCTGGGTTTCACCACCGCCGCCGACAACTCTGTCGATGCGACCGCCTCGCGCGATTTCGCGGCCGAGGCGGCGTTCGTATTCGCCATGATCGCCGTGGACCTGTCCCGGCTGGCCGAGGACATCATCATCTGGAGCTCGACCGAGTTCGGCTATGTGACCCTGCACGACTCGTGGTCCACCGGCAGCTCGATCATGCCGCAGAAGAAAAACCCGGATATCGCGGAGCTGGCCCGCGGCAAGTCCGGGCGGCTGATCGGCAACCTCACCGGGTTGCTGGCGACCCTGAAGGCCCAGCCCCTGGCCTACAACCGCGACCTGCAGGAAGACAAGGAGCCGGTGTTTGACTCGGTGGTTCAGCTCGAGCTCCTGCTGCCGGCGATGGCGGGCCTGGTGGGGAGCCTGACCTTCGATGTCGAGCGGCTGGCCGCGCTGGCGCCTGCGGGCTACACGTTGGCCACCGATGTCGCAGAGTGGTTGGTACGACAAGGCGTCCCCTTTAGGTCCGCGCATGAGGCCGCCGGTGCCGCCGTGCGCACCGCCGAGGAACGCAGCGTCGGCCTCGAGGAGTTGACCGACGACGAACTTGCCGCCATCAGCCCGGAGCTGACACCGCAGGTACGCGACGTATTGACGATTGAGGGATCGGTGTCCGCGCGTGATTCCCGCGGAGGCACGGCGCCCAAGCGGGTCGCCGAGCAGCTTCAAATTGTGCGGGAAATCACTGCTCGGCTGGGCGATGAGCTGATGCGCTGAGCGGATTTTGCCGCTGCGGCCCTCGATCGCGAACTAAACTTCGTGTCCTAGGGAATGCATTGAACGTTTCGGCGTTGATGTTCGTGTTGAAGGGGTGGGACCGATGAGCGTCATCGCGGGTGTGTTTGGTGCGTTGCCCCCGCATCGCTACAGTCAGCGCGAACTCACCGAGACGTTCGTCAACATCCCGGACTTTGAGGGCTACGAAGAACTCGTCCGGCAGCTACACGCAAACGCAAAGGTCAACAGCCGCCATTTGGTGCTTCCGCTGGAGACGTACCCCAAGTTGAATGACTTCGGCGAGGCCAATGGGATCTTCATCGAAAAAGCCGTGGACCTCGGCGTCGAAGCCTTGATGGGGGCACTCGACGAGGCCGGCCTGCAGCCCGAAGACCTCGATGTCCTCATCACCACCACGGTCACCGGTCTGGCGGTGCCATCGTTGGATGCCCGCATCGCCGGACGCGTTGGACTGCGACCGGACGTGCGACGGGTACCGCTGTTCGGGCTGGGATGTGTGGCCGGCGCCGCCGGTGTGGCCCGTCTCCACGACTATCTGCGCGGTGCTCCCAACGGCATCGCCGCCTTGATCTCCGTCGAGCTGTGTTCACTGACTTTCCCGGGATACAAGCCTTCGGCGGCCGGTCTGGTCGGCAGCGCACTGTTTGCAGACGGTGCCGCCGCGGTGGTGGCGGTCGGAGACGGACGTGCCGAAGAGGTTGGCGCCAGCGGACCCGACATCCTGGATTCGTGCAGCCACCTGTATCCCGATTCGTTGAGCACCATGGGCTACGACGTGGGCTCCGCCGGGTTCGAGCTGGTGCTGTCCAAGGACATCGCGGATGTGGTCGAGGAATATGTGGCCGAGGACGTCACCACCTTCCTGGCCGGCCACGGCCTCAGCGTCACCGATGTCGGCGCCTGGGTCACCCATCCCGGTGGCCCCAAGATCATCAACGCTATCACCGAGAGCCTCAACCTGCCTCCGGAGGCGCCTGAGCTGACCTGGCGTTCGCTCGGCGAGATCGGCAACCTTTCCTCGGCATCTGTGTTGCATGTGCTGCGGGACACCATTGCCAAACCGCCGCCCAGCGGGAGTCCCGGCCTGATGATGGCGATGGGCCCTGGGTTCTGTTCTGAACTAGTACTGCCGCGTTGGCACTGAACACACGTGAATTTCTGCTCGATCGGGGATCTAGGACGGGGCTACCGGTGCTTGGCCAGGAGCCGGAAAGGAACAACGCCAGCCGCCGCGCGCCCCTCGCGCCGATTCGCTGAGTAGCTGGAAAGGCGCGTTGTATGGACAGCACCCCAGACGAACTCATCACGGCACTGCGCAAGACACTCAAAGAGAACGAGCGGCTCAAGCGGGAAAACCGTGACCACCTTGCCCAAGCCACAGAGCCCGTCGCGGTGGTCGGCATGGGATGTCGTTACCCGGGTGGCATCGAGACTCCCGAGGGCTTGTGGGAGATGGTGGCCGCCGGACGTGACGTGGTGTCGGATTTCCCGACGGATCGCGGCTGGGATGGAGCGAGTCTGTTCGACCCCGATCCGGACGCGGTGGGCGAGTCATACACCCGCAGCGGTGGATTTCTGACCGACGTCGCTGGTTTTGACGCCGAATTCTTCGGGATAGCGCCCAGCGAAGTGATGGCGATGGATCCCCAGCAGCGACTGTTGCTGGAAGTGTCCTGGGAGGCGTTGGAGCGCACCGGAATCGACCCGACCACGTTGCGCGGATCGCCGACCGGTGTGTTCGTCGGGGTCTTCCACGGCTCGTATGGGGGACAGGGCCGGGTGCCCGGCGACCTCGAGAGATATGGGCTGCGCGGGTCGACGTTGAGTGTGGCGTCGGGCCGAGTGGCCTATGTGCTGGGGTTGGAGGGCCCGGCGGTGTCGGTGGATACCGCGTGTTCGTCCTCACTGGTCGCCTTGCACCTGGCGGTGCAGTCACTGCGGTCGCGAGAGTGCGATTTGGCCCTGGTGGGTGGGGTAACCGTGATGGCCACGCCGGCGATGTTCATCGAATTCAGCCGGCAACGGGCGCTATCCGCCGACGGGCGGTGCAAGGCGTACGCGGGTGCCGCCGACGGGACCGCGTTCTCCGAGGGCGCCGGGGCGCTGGTGCTGGAGCGGCTGACCGATGCACAGCGGTTGGGACATCCGGTGTTGGCCGTGGTGCGGGGTTCGGCGGTCAACCAGGATGGTGCCTCCAACGGGCTCGCGACCCCGAATGGGCCCTCACAGCAGCGAGTGATTCGCGCGGCGCTGGCCAGTGCACGGCTGGGCGTGGCCGATGTGGATGTGGTCGAAGGCCACGGTACCGGGACCACCTTGGGCGATCCCATTGAGGCCCAGGCGATTTTGGCCACCTATGGGCAGGACCGTACCGGGCCCGGCAAAGAGCCCCTGTGGCTGGGCTCGATCAAATCGAACATGGGGCATACCTCTGCCGCGGCCGGGGTAGCCGGAGTCATCAAGATGACGCTGGCGATGCAGCATGGGGTGCTGCCCCAGACGCTGCATGTGGATGTGCCGACGCCGCATGTGGACTGGTCAGCGGGGTCGGTGTCGTTGCTGACCGAGGCGCGCCCGTGGCCGGAAACCGGGCGTGCGCGTAGGGCAGGGATATCTTCGTTCGGGATCAGCGGCACCAACGCTCACGTCATTCTCGAGCAGGCGCCGGCAGCAGAAGAGGTTGCCGCACAGCACAGAACCGATGTCACCCCGTGGTTACTGGCTGCGCGGTCAGCTCCGGCGCTAGTCAACCAGGCACGGCGCCTGGCGCAGTGGGTGAGTGATCGCCCGGATCTCGATGTAGCCGTTGTGGTCTGGTCGCTGGCTACCACCAGGTCGGTGTTCGAACATCGGGCGGTGGTGGTGGGCGCCGACCGGACGCAGCTGATTCAGGGGCTCGCGGGCTTTGTCGACGGTGAGCCAGGCGCCGGTGTTGTCGTGGGTCGTGCCCAGCCAGTAGGCAAGACGGTGTTCGTGTTTCCCGGCCAGGGGTCGCAATGGGTCGGGATGGGCGTCGATCTGCTGGACACCTCGACGGTGTTCGCCGATCAGATGCATCGGTGCGAGAAGGCTCTTGCCGAGCACGTGTCCTGGTCGCTGCTCGATGTCGTGCGGGCGGTGCCGGGTGCTCCGGGGCTGAATCGGGTGGACGTCGTGCAGCCGGTGTTGTGGGCGATCATGGTGTCGCTCGCCGAATTATGGCGTTCCGCAGGGGTGCTTCCCGACGCGGTGATCGGCCATTCGCAAGGCGAGATTGCGGCCGCCTACGTGGCGGGGGCACTGTCCCTCGAGGATGCGGCGCGGGTGGTCGCGCGGCGCAGCCAGCTGCTGGTGCAGCTCTCCGGTGCCGGCGGGATGGTGTCGCTCGCGTGCGGACTGGAACGCTCCCGGCAGCTAGTGGCTCCTTGGAGCGACCGCTTGAGTATTGCCGCGGTAAAAGGCGTTTCAGCGATCGTGCTGTCCGGCGAGGTGGATGCTCTCGATGCCCTGATCGGGCGCTGTGAGGCGGACGACATTCGGGCCCGCAGAATCGACGTCGACTACGCGTCCCATTACGGTCAGGTGGAGGCGATCCGTGCCGAGTTGACCGAGGCACTGGACGGTATCGCGCCCCAATCGACATCGACGGTCTTCATCTCCACAGTCACCGGCGAATTCACCGATACCGCGGGCCTGGACGCCGACTACTGGTATCGCAGCATCCGCCAGACGGTGCAGTTCGAACGGGCTATCCGTACCGCCTTCAACAGCGGGTGCCAAGTCTTCATCGAGTCCAGCCCGCACCCGGTTTTGATGGCCGGAATCGAAGAAACCCTGGCCGGCCAGCAAGACTCCGGCGAAGCGATCGTCATTCCATCGCTGGGGCGCGACGACGGCGGGCTGCAAAGACTCTGGCTATCGGTCGCTCAAGCCCATGTCGCGTGGGTGCGGGTGGACTGGGCCTCGACCATCGGCGCCGGCCGGCGGGTGGCCCTGCCCACCTACGGGTTCCAGCATCGCCGCTTCTGGCTGGGGCAGCTCGATGCCGGTCGCACCGACGTAGGCGGTCTGGGGCAGGCCGGGGCCGCGCATGGCCTGCTGGGCGCGGTGGTGGAGCGGCCCGATTCGCGTGGGGTGGTCTTGACTGGTCAGCTATCGGTGGCCGCGCAGCCATGGTTGGCGGGTCATGCGGTGGCCGGCACGGTGTTGTTCCCGGGGGCGGGCTTTGTCGAGTTGGCGATCCGCGCCGGCGATGAGGTCGGATGCGCGGCAGTGGAAGAACTGACCCTGTCGGCGCCGTTGGTTCTGCCGACCGTCGGCGGAGTGCGGTTACAGGTGGTGGTGGGCCCCGTCGACCAGTCGGATCGCCGGACAGTCGAAGTGTATTCGCGCGGCGAACAGTCATTTTCGGAATGGTCATTACATGCCGAAGGTGTATTGGCGCCGGCGGCGGTTGCTTCAGTGGGGCAGTTGACGGCATGGCCACCGGAGGGCGCGACGGCGCTGGACCTCGGCGGTGTGTACGACCGGCTGGCAGCCCGGGGCTACGAATACGGTCCGGCGTTTCGCGGTCTGCAGGCCGTGTGGCAGTCGGGGGACGAAATCTTCGCTGAGGTGGCCCTCCCCGAAGACACCGGCGCGCAGATCGGCGGATTCGGCATCCACCCAGCGCTTCTCGATGCGGCACTGCATGCGTTGGTGCTGACCGCGGAGCAGGACCAAACGGTGTTGCCGTTCGCGTGGCAATGGGTGTCGTTGCACGCCGCCGGAGCCTCGCGCTGTCGAGTCCGGATAGCGCAATCTCGGTCCGGCTCGGTGGCCATGGAACTCGCCGACTCGGCAGGTCTGCCGGTTTTGACGCTGCGGGACATAGCGTTTCGTCCGGTGTCCGACCAGAAGTCATCGGCGGGCACGGCCGGTGGCGGTGGCTTGTTAGAGGTCGTGTGGTCACCGCTGGCCAGGCCCGGCGCCGACACCGCCGATATACCGGTGACGTTGTGGGACTTGGCCTCCCAGGTCGAACTGCCCGCGGGTGCGGTGGAGTCGACATATGTGGCCACTCATGGCGCGCTGGGCGCATTGCAGTCGTGGCTGACCAGCGACCAACCCGGGGTCTTGGCGGTGGTGACGCACGGCGCGGTAGGACTGGCGGACGAAGACGTGACCGATCTGGCGGGTTCGGCGGTGTGGGGGCTGGTGCGTTCGGCGCAGGCCGAGCATCCCGGTCGCGTCGTACTGGTCGATACCGATGGTTCGGTCGAACTGGGCGCGGTGCTGAATTCCGGTGAGCCGCAGCTGGTGGTGCGTGCGGGCGTGGCCTACCAGGCGCGGTTGAAGCCGGCCGAGTCACTGCTGCGGTTGCCGCAACCGGGCGAGACTTGGCGATTGGTCACCGGCGGCGGCACGTTGGATGACGTGAAGGTGGGCGGCTGTGCGCCGTCGGGGCTGATGACCGGGCAGCTGCGGGTGGCGGTGGCCGCCGTAGGCGTCAATTTCCGGGATGTGGTGGTGGCGTTGGGCATGTATCCCGGTGGAGGCGAGCTAGGGGTTGAGGGCGCCGGGATTGTCACCGAGGTCGGGCCCGGCGTTTCCGGGGTGGCCGTCGGCGACGCGGTCATGGGGCTGCTCGGCGTGGTGGGGCCCGAGGCGGTGGTGGATCACCGCTTGGTGACCGCAGTTCCGCAGGGCTGGTCGCTGCAGACGGCCGCCAGTGTCCCGGTGGTGTTCTTGACGGCTTTCTACGGCTTGCGTGTCCTGGCCGAGGTGCGGTCCGGGCAGAAGCTGTTGGTGCACGCGGCCACCGGTGGGGTGGGCATGGCCGCGGTGCAGCTGGCTCGGCTTTGGGGTCTGGAAGTGTTCGCAACGGCCAGCCCAGGAAAATGGGATACGTTTCGGGCAATGGGTTTTGATGATGACCACATCGCCAACTCGCGCACTCTGGAGTTCGAAGAGAAGTTCCGTGCCGGCACCGGTGGAGCCGGAGTGGACGCGGTGCTCAACTCGCTGGCCGGCGAATTTGTCGACGCATCGCTTCGGCTGTTGGTCCCCGGCGGTCGCTTCATCGAGATGGGTAAGACTGATCTTCGTGACCCACAGGCGATGGCCGAACAGCATCGCGGCGTTGGGTATCGGGCATTTGATCTCATCGAGGCCGGCCCGGACCTGATCGCGCAGATGCTGGCCGAGCTGAGCCGACTGCTTTGCGCCGAAACCCTGACACCGTTGCCGATCAAGACTTTCGACGTGCGGCTGGCTCGGCAGGCGTATCGCTTTGTCAGCCAGGCTCGTCTCATCGGCAAGGTGGTGTTGACACTTCCCGACGAAACCGGTGCGGTACCCGCTGGTGCCCTGGCCGGAGGCACGGTGATCATCACCGGCGGGACGGGCATGGCCGGGACGGCCTTGGCCCGCCATGTGGTGTCCCGTCAAAGGGTGGCCAACGTCATCCTGGTCAGTCGGTCCGGCGCGCAGGCCGAAGGGACCAGCGAGCTGCTCGGCCAATTGCAGGATGCCGGAGCAGAGGCGGCGGTGGTGGCTTGCGATGTCTCCGATCGGGACGCGGTCGCGGAGCTACTAGGGCGTGTCTGCTTAATGTGAATGGTGTTTTGGCTGATGCTGTTTGGGTGATGCGGACGCATGCGATTTCTGATGATTTGTGGTCGCTGATCGTGGCGGTGTTGCCTGCGGGGCGGCGGCGTGGCCGGCCGTGGAACGATCATCGACGTACTCTGGAGGGCATTATCTGGCGTTACCGTACGGGATCTCCGTGGTGTGACCTGCCCGAGCACTTCGGTCCCTGGCAATCGGTGGCCGAGAGGCATCTACGCTGGTCGGTCGATGGCATCTACGCGCGGATCTTCGCGGCGATCGCCTCTGACCTCGACGCCGAGGACGCCGACCTGGGCGCACTGTTGTCGGTCGATTCGACCAGTGTGCGCGCCCACCGACACGCAGCCGGAGCGCGCCCGGGCGCCGCACAGGGGATCTGTCGAATTACAACAAATATCTCGATGAGCCCGATGACCACGCCATTGGGCGTTCCCGCGGCGGGCTGACTACCAAGATCCACGCCTTGACCGACCAGCTGTGCAGTCCGGTCACCCTGGCACTGTCGGCCGGTCAAGCCGGTGATAATCCGATGCTTTGGCCATTGCTGGCCGCCCGGTGCAGCAACTCATACGCCCCGTTTCGCCTGCTGGCGGACAAGGCGTACTCCCATGACTCGACGCGGGCACAGCTGCGCCGGCTCAAGATCGCCCATACCATCCCCGAGCGCAGCGACCAGATCACCCGCCGCAAAGCCAAAGGCCGCAACAGAGGACGGCCTCCGGGGTTCTCAGGCCGAATCTACAAGCACCGTAACACCGTCGAGCGAAGCTTCAACCGGCTCAAACACTGGCGCGCGGTCGCCACCTGCTACGACAAATACGCCCTGACCTACCTCGGCGGTGTCACCCTGGCCGCCATCATAACCTACCACCGCGTCCGCAATTAGCAGACAGGACCTAGCGCAAGTGCCGGCACGCTATCCGCTGCGGGGCGTGATTCACGCGGCGGGAGTGCTCGACGACGGGTTGATCGCTTCACTGACCCCGCAGCGGGTCGATACGGTGCTGCGGGCCAAGATCGACGGCGCCTGGAATCTGCATGAGCTGACCCGCGGCCTCAACTTGTCGACCTTTGTGTTGTTCTCCTCGATGGCCGGGATCATCGGCACCGCCGGACAAGGCAACTATGCGGCGGCCAACAGCTTCCTGGACGGGCTGGCCGTTCACCGGCGCGCGCTCGGCCTGCCGGGTGTGTCGGTGGCTTGGGGCCTTTGGGAACAAGCCAGCGCGATGACTCGCCATCTTGGTGAGCGCGACAAAGCGCGCATGAGCCGGGTGGGGCTGGCAACGTTGTCAACCGAACATGCCCTCGAGCTATTCGACGCCGCGGTGGTGGCCGACCGCGCCGTTGTGGTGGCCACCCGGCTGGACGCCAACGCGCTCACGTCCAACAGCGCTGCGCTACCGCCGCTGTTGGGCGAGTTGGCCGCTCGCCCCAAGAGACGAGTGATCAGCGACGCCGATGCCGGCGATAACATAGCGGCGGCAACGGGCCTGGTGGCCAGACTGCACGGGCTCAGTGCCGAGCAGCGTCAACGCGAACTCGTCGATGTCGTGCGCAGCAACGCCGCTACCGTGCTGGGGCGCTCCAGCACCGCCGACATTAACGCCCATCGCGCCTTCCAGGAGTTGGGATTTGACTCACTGACGGCCGTCGAGCTGCGCAACCGGCTCAAAACCGCCACCTGGCTGACTCTTTCGCCCACGCTGATCTTCGACTACCCAAGCCCCGCAGCCCTGGCCGAACATCTCGGCATCCGTTTGGCCACCGCCACGGCGCAACCCGATCTGATGCGCCGATTCGACGACCTCGCCCGCGAACTCGACAAGCTGATCAACCGACCCGACTGGACCCACGAGGACAAGGGCAAGTTGTCCGGCCGCCTACACGACATCCTGGCCGACCTGTCCGCCGATGACGACATCACCACTGCCAGCGAAAGCCAGCTCTTCGCCATTCTCGACGAAGAACTCGGCTCCTGAAGCCTCTACGAGGAGCAATCTTGACGGAAACCACCAAGCATGTTGATTACCTCAAACGCCTGACCGCGGATCTGCGGCGCACCCGCCGGCGGGTCGCGGAGTTGGAAGACAAGCTCTCCGAGCCGGTGGCGCTGGTTGGCATGGGCTGCCGGTATCCCGGGGGAGCGGATTCTCCGGAATCGTTGTGGGAGATGCTGACTCAAGGCCGCGATGCCGTCTCGGAGTTTCCCACCGATCGGGGCTGGGATATCGACGCAATGTTCGATCCGGACCCGGACGCGCGCGGCAAGACCTACACACGGCGGGGCGGATTCCTGGCGGATGCCGGAGACTTCGACGCCGGCTTTTTCGGCGTTGGTCCCAACGAGGCCTTGGCGATGGATCCGCAGCAGCGGCTGATGCTGGAAGTCTCGTGGGAGGCTTTGGAGCGCAGCGGGATTGATCCGACCACGTTGCGCGGCTCCGCGACCGGGGTATTCGTCGGAGTGATTCACGCCGGTTATGGCGGCGAAGTCAAAGGCTAGCTGGAATGATACGGGCTCACCGGTTCGACATTGAGTGTCGCCTCGGGTCGGGTGGCGTATGTGCTGGGGTTGGAGGGGCCGGCGGTGTCGGTGGATACCGCGTGTTCCTCGTCCTTGGTGGCGCTTCATCTGGCGGCGCAGTCATTGCGTTCGCGAGAGTGCGATCTCGAGCTGGTCGGCGGGGTGACAGTGATGGCGACCCCCGCGGCATTTGTGGAGTTCAGCCGGCAGCGAGCGCTGGCCGCCGACGGGTTGTGTAAGGCGTATGCGGGTGCCGCCGACGGCACCACCTGGTCGGAGGGGGCCGGGGTGCTGGTGGTGGAGCGACTGGCCGACGCACAGCGGTTGGGTCACCCGGTGCTGGCAGTCGTGCGGGGCTCGGCGGTCAATCAGGACGGCGCCTCCAACGGTTTGACAGCACCGAATGGGCCGTCACCGCAACGGGTGATTAGGGCGGCACTGGCCAGCGCTCGGCTGGGGGTGGCCGACGTGGACGTGGTCGAAGGCCACGGCACCGGAACCGTACTGGGGGATCCGATTGAGGCCCAGGCGATTTTGGCCACCTATGGACAGGACCGCGCCGAGCCCCTGTGGCTGGGCTCGATCAAATCCAATATCGGACACACCTCCGCGGCGGCGGGCGTGGCCGGGCTGATCAAGATGGTGTTGGCGATGCAACATGGTGTGCTGCCCCAGACGCTGCACGTGGATGTGCCGACGCCGCAAGTGGATTGGTCGGCGGGGGCGGTTTCACTTCTGACCGAGTCACGGCCATGGCCGGATGTGGGGCGCCCCAGGCGCGCGGGGGTTTCCTCCTTCGGGATCAGCGGAACCAATGCGCATGTGATCCTCGAACAAGCCCCCACCGCCGAACACGATCTCGCCGAGCCTGATCGCGGCGCCTCAACCGTGCCGTGGGTGTTGTCGGCGCGTTCAGCACCGGCGTTGGCGAACCAAGCGCAACGGTTGTTGTCCTGGGCCGAAGAGCATCCAGATCTCGACCCGGTGGATGTGGGCTGGTCGCTGGCCGCAACCCGCTCGCTGTTCGAGCATCGGGCGGTGGTGGTGGGCACCGACCGCGTGCAGTTGATGGACGGGCTTGCCGGTGTGGTCGCCGGCGAGCACGGCGCGGGCGTCGTGGTGGGCCGCGCGCGATCGACCGGCAAGACGGTGTTCGTGTTCCCCGGCCAAGGCGCCCAATACCTGGGCATGGGACGCGTTCTGTATGAGCGGTTTTCGGCGTTCAGCACGGCATTCGACGCGGCCGCGGCGGAGTTGGATGCGCACCTGCGGCTACCGCTACGGCAGGTCATGTGGGGCACCGATGAGGGGTTGCTGGAAAGTACAGAGTTCGCGCAGCCTGCGCTGTTCGCGGTGGAGGTCGCGCTCGCTGCCTTGCTGTCACAGCTGGGAGTCGTGCCCGATCTAGTGCTCGGGCATTCGGTTGGCGAGATCTCGGCGGCCCATATTGCGGGTGTCCTGTCCCTATCCGATGCGGCACGGCTGGTGGCGGCCAGGGGCCGGCTGATGGCTGGGCTAGCGGCGGGTGGGGCGATGGTCGCGGTTGCCGCGTCCGAACAGGAGGTGACGCCGCTGCTGGGGTCCGGGGTTGCGGTGGCGGCGGTCAATGGGCCTGAATCGGTGGTGATTTCAGGCCCGGAAGCCGCCGTCGGCGAGGTGGTGGATCGGATTGCGGCACTGGGACGACGGACGCATCGGCTGGCCGTCTCGCACGCGTTTCACTCGGAGTTGATGGACCCGATGCTGCTGGACTTCGCCGAGGTGTTGAAGGGTGTCTCGGCGAGCCAGCCGCGGATCAGCCTGGTATCCAACGTTACCGGCCAGCTGGCCGACGCAGGCTACGGATCGGCAGCGTACTGGGTAGAGCATGTACGCAAGCCGGTGCGCTTCGCAGACAGTGTGGCGTTGGCCGAGTCATTGGGCGCCGCCGCCTTCGTCGAGGTGGGGCCCAGCGGCGGCTTGACGGCGTTGGTCGAGCAGTCGTTGACTCGTGAGACGCCGGCGGTCCCGCTGCTGATCAAGGACCGCCCCGAGAACGACGCGCTGCTCCTCGGGCTAGGTCAATTGTTCGCCGATGGTAGAGCTTTGGACTGGCGTGAGGCGTTTGCGGGCTTGGGCGCACAGCGCACGGACCTACCCACCTATGGCTTTGTGCGGCGTCGCTACTGGCTCAAGGAGCTGGGCGTTGACCAGACCAAGCTCACCGGCGCTGGTCTGACAGGTGTCGGTCACCCGCTACTGGGGGCGGTGGTGGAGCGTCCCGATGTGGGTGGACTGGTGCTGACTGGCGTGTTGTCACCAGAACTGCACCCGTGGCTACGCGATCACACGGTGGACGGGGTGGTGCTGTTTCCGGGCGCCGGATTTGTGGAGCTGGCGCTGCGGGCGGGCGATGAGGTCGGCTGCCCGCTGGTACAGGAGTTGACCTTGCTGGCACCGCTGGCGCTGCCGCAGACCGGCACGGTGCGGATACAGTTGGTCGTCGGCGGCGCCGATGAATCGGGCCGGCGGACCGTGTCGGTGTTTTCGTCGACTGCGGATGGCGATTCGTGGGTGCTGCATGCCGAAGGCGTGCTGCGCGCCAGCGGCGTCGGCCATGGTGCCGACCTGTCGGTGTGGCCGCCGGTGGGCGCATCCGCTGTGGATGTGAGTGACGTCTACGACCGATTCGCCGCCCGTGGTTATGGCTACGGACCGGCATTTCGCGGGTTGCGCTCGGTGTGGCGGCGGGGGCGCGAAATCTATGCGGAGGTGGTCGCTCCCGAGGATGCGACGGTGCAGGGCTTCGGGATCCATCCGGCGGTCCTGGATGCCGCCCTGCATGCCTGGGGGTTCGCCACCGCGACCGATCAATTGATGCTGCCGTTCTCCTGGCAGGGGGTGTCGCTGCATGCGGCGGGGGCGGCGCGGCTGCGGGTACGCATCACCCCGGCGGATGCGGGGTCGGTGTCGTTGTAGCTGGCCGACCCGCGCGGACTGCCGGTGCTATCGGTCAAACAGTTGGTAGTTCGCGCCGTTTCTGGTGAGGCGTTGTCGGCGGCCGTGATTGCGGCCGGAGGCACCATCAGCGGCCGGCTGCTCGAGGTTGCGTGGTCTCCGACATCACCGGAACTCAGCGCGAGCGACTCGGCTCGGGACGTGGTGGTGTGGGAGTCCGGCTCTGCCGACGGTGACGTCGCCGTCGGCCAGCGGGTGAACGAGGCGCTGGCGAAGCTGCAGTCGTGGTTGGCAGGCGATGATCCCGGCGTTCTGGTTGTGCTGACCCGGGGCGCGGTGGGCCTGGCCGGCGAAGGTGTTACCGATTTGGCGGGCGCGGCGGTGTGGGGTCTGACGCGCTCTGCGCACGCGGAGCATCCGGGGCGCGTCGTACTGGTGGACACCGATGATTCGGTGGACATTGCCGATGCCGTCGCTTGCGGGGAGCCGCAATTGGTGGTGCGCTCCGGTGTCGTACATGGGGCCGGTTGAGATTCATCGATTCCGGATCAGGGCTGGAACTGCCGGAAGGGCCGTGGCGGTTGGCCGTTGGCGGTGGGGGAACGCTCGAGGATGTGCTGGTGCAGCCGTGTCCTCGAGTGGACCTGGCCGCCGGCCAGGTGCGGGTCGCGGTCGGTGCGGCCGGGGTGAATTTCCGGGACGTGCTGGTGGCGTTGGGGATGTATCCCGGCGGTGGGGCGTTGGGTGCCGAGGGCGCCGGCGTGGTCGTCGAGGTTGGCCCCGGAGTGGAGGGCCTGGCCGTTGGCGATGCGGTGATGGGTTTGGTGGGTGTCGTGGGCTCTGAAGCGGTGGTGGATGAGCGGTTGGTGACGACGGTTCCTGCTGGATGGTCGTTGGCCCAGGCCGCAGGTGTACCGGTGGTGTTCCTCACGGCGTTCTACGGGTTGTCGGTGTTGGCCGGTCTCAAAGCCGGCGAGCGGGTACTGATACACGCAGGCGCCAGCGGAGTCGGTATGGCCGCGGTGGCGCTGGCAAAGTATTGGGGCGCCGAGATTTTCGTGACCGCTAGCCGTCGCAAATGGGATACGTTGCGGGCAATGGGCTTTGATGACGAGCACATTGGTGATTCACGCTCGCTGGAGTTCGAGGAGAAGTTCCGCAAGACCAGCGGCGGCGCCGGGGTGGATGTGGTGCTCAACTCGCTGGCCGGTGAGTTCACCGACGCGTCACTGCGATTGTTGGTTTCCGGCGGACGATTCATCGAGATGGGCAAGACCGACCTGCGCGACCCACAAGCCGTTGCCGACGAGTACCCGGGGGTGAGCTACCGGGCGTTCGACCTGATGGAGGCGGGCCCGGACGCGATCGCGCGGATGCTTTCCGAGGTCGTCGGACTGCTTCAGGAAGGAATTCTAAAAGCACCGCCGCTCAAGCTGTTTGATGTTCGGTCGGCCCAGCAGGCCTACCGCTACGTCAGTCAGGCCCGCCACATCGGAAAGGTGGTCTTGACCCTGCCGCAGGGACCGGCCGCGCAATCGGTGTTGTCCGGAGGGACCGTGTTGATCACCGGCGGCACCGGGATGGCCGGGGCAGCAGTGGCCCGGCATCTGGTGCAGCGCTATGGTGTGGGCCACGTCGTGCTAGTCAGCCGGGCTGGAACGCAGGCGCCGGGAATCGCGGATCTGGTTGCCGAACTGCAGCAGGGCGGCGCCCAGGTGTCGGTGACCGCCTGCGATGTGGCTGACCGCGATGCGGTCGCGGCGCTGCTGGAGCAGCTGCCGGACCGCTACCCGCTCAAGGGGATATTCCATGCGGCCGGTGTGCTCGACGACGCGGTGCTCGCCTCCTTGACACCGGATCGGGTGGAGCCGGTGCTGCGGGCCAAGGCAGCCGGAGCCTGGAATCTGCATGAACTGACCCACGGCATGGATCTGGCGGCATTTGTCATGTTCTCGTCGCTAGCCGGCATCGCAGGGGCCCCCGGTCAGGGCAACTACGCCGCTGCCAACGCGTTCTTGGACGGTCTCGCCGCCTACCGGCGCGGCCAGGACCTACCCGCTGTCTCGATCGCTTGGGGACTGTGGGAACAACCCAGCACCATGACACAACACCTGGGGGATCGGGACCTGGCCCGGATGAGGCAGGTCGGACTCGATCCGCTTAGCACCGAACATGCCTTGCACCTGCTGGATGCCGCGCTGCTCGGCGAGCGCCCCGGGGTGGTGGCTGCCCAGCTCAATGTCGCTGCGCTGAGCGCCAACCCGGAGGTTCCCCCGATCTGGCGTGACTTGGTCACTCGCTCGGTGCGCCGCGCCGTCGACGCCAACGACAAGAGTGCCTCGATGACGGCTCTGATCAGCCGCCTGCACACCCTGAGCCCCGAACAACGTAGCCGCGAACTTGTCGACATGATCTGCACCAACGCCGCCACCCTTCTCGGGAACGCCAGCGTCGATATCGATGCCAACAAGCCGTTCCAGGACGTTGGCTTCGACTCCCTGACTGCCGTGGAGCTACGGAACCGCCTCAAAAGCTCGACCGGACTGACACTTTCGCCCACGTTGATCTTCGACTACCCAACCCCGGCGGCACTGGCCGAACACCTCAGCACCCAACTCAGCTCGCTCTCACCCGCCGCCGCCGATGAACAGCCGAACCGGCTGGCTCGGTTCGATGCGGTGGCCCGCGAACTCGACAGCATGATCAACGAGCCCGACTGGACTGCCGAAGACAGGGAACGGGTGTCGAATCGGCTCCACGGCCTGCTGGCCGACTTGACATCCCCGCAGTCGAGGGGGGAAGACCACAGCCACGATGATGGCATCAGCTCCGCCAGCGAAAGCGAACTCTTTGCCATCCTGGACGAGGAACTAGGACCGTAGGCGTGATGTCGCGGGCGACGAGTCTGCGCCGGCAGCATGGCGACGGCGATCAAGAGTTCGCATCGGCTGTGGCGATTATCGGAGTGGCATGCAGGTTTCCCGGTGCGGCCAACCCCGGTGAGTTCTGGGAACTGGTGTCTGAGGGGCACGAAGTCGCCAAACCCATTGACCATGTCGGCGACTTCGATGCCGAATTTTTCAATGTCTCACCGCGCGAGGCGGCGGCGATGGACCCACGGCAGCGACTCGCCCTGGAACTGGCATGGGAACTATTCGAAGACGCCCGCATCGTTGCGGAATCAGTGCGCGGCGAGCCCATCGCCGTCTACCTCGGGGCAATGAACGACGACTATGCGTTGCTGACTCTGGACCAGGCCCCGGACAAGCTCGATCACTACTCGTTCGCCGGGGCCAGTCGGGGGATGATCGCCAACCGGGTTTCCTACGGTTTCGCCCTGCACGGTCCCAGCATGACCGTCGATTGTGGGCAGTCTTCCTCGCTGGTCGCGGTGCACCTGGCCCGCGAATACCTGCGCGGCGCAGGTGGTGCCACGATGGCGATCGCGGGCGGCACTCACCTCAACCTGGCGAGCGAAACCGGCCGGCTGGAAACAGAGTTCGGGGCTGTGTCGGCCTCTGGCCGCACCTACGCATTCGACGCACGAGCCGACGGCTACGTGCGCAGCGAGGGCGGCGGGCTGGTGCTGCTCAAGCCATTGCGCGCCGCGCTCGAGGACGGAAACAGAATTCGCGCAGTAATTCTGGGCGCCGCCGTGGGCAGCGCTGGGCACACGGCGGGTGGACTGGCAGCCCCCTCGGCCGTCGCGGAAGCTGACGTGATGCGGCGGGCGATGGCCAGCGCCGGCGTAGATCCCAACCAGATCGACTACGTCGAGGCACATGGAACCGGCACGCGAATCGGCGACACCACAGAGGCCCGGGCGCTGAGCGAGGTCTTTGCCACACGCGAGACCCCGGTGTGGCTGGGGTCGGTGAAGTCCAATATCGGCCACACCGGCGCCGCTGCCGGAGTCGCGGGCCTGATCAAGACGGTGCTCTCGCTGGAGAATGGCGCAATACCGGCCAGTCTCAACTACGTTGGCGGCAGCGCCGGGACAGACATGGAAAGCCATGGCCTGCGTGTCAGTACCACACTCACACCCTGGCCGCGCGGAGCCGGGCCCCGCCGGGCCGGGGTGTCGTCGTTCGGCATGGGCGGCACCAATGCGCATGTGATCGTGCAACAGGCTCCGATCCCGCAAGAGGCCGTGGCGGACCCCGACGGTACGGAAGCTACCGTGCCGTGGTTGGTTTTGGCGCGTTCTCGGGCGGCGTTGGCGGGGCAGGCGCAGCGGTTGGCTGCGTGGGTGGCCGAGCGGCCCTCGATCGATGTGGCCGATGTCGGCTGGTCGCTGCTGTCGACGCGGTCCGTGTTCGAGCATCGGGCGGTGCTGGTGGGCGGTGATCGCGGCGGGTTCATGGCGGGGTTGGCGGCTTTAGCCTCAGGCGAACCGGGGGTCAACCTGGTCGCCGGACGTGGCGGCTCGGGGGGCAAGACCGTTCTGGTCTTTCCGGGACAGGGGTCGCAGTGGTTGGGCATGGGCCGGGATCTCTATGGCCGGTTCTCCGCGTTCGCCAAGGCTTTTGACGCGGTGGCTGACGCGTTGGACGAACACCTTCGCTTTCCGTTGCGAGAAGTGATCTGGGGTGCGGATGCGTCGCTGCTCGAGGGCACCGAGTTCGCTCAACCCGCGCTATTCGCCCTGGAAGTCGCGTTGGCGGCGTTGTTGCAGGCCTGGGGCGTGGTCGCCGATCTCGTCATGGGCCATTCGGTCGGAGAGATCTCTGCGGCTCACGTGGCCGGGGTGCTATCGCTGACGGACGCGGCGCGACTGGTGTTGGCGCGGGGTCGGTTGATGGCGCAGCTGCCGCCCGGCGGGGTGATGGTGGCGGTAACGGCCAGCGCGGCACAGGTGGCGCCGATGCTGGAGGAAGGCGTCAGTATCGCCGCGGTCAACGGGCCGGATTCGGTGGTGATTTCGGGCCCGGAGGCCGCGACAGCCGTGGTAGCGGATCGGCTGACGGGCTAGGGTTGTCGGGAGCACCGGTTGGCGGTCTCACATGCATTCCATTCGGCGTTGATGGAGCCGATGATGGCGCAGTTCGGCGCCACGATCAGCGGTATCGTCGCCCACGAGCCCCGGATTGCCCTGGTGTCCAACATGACTGGGCAGCTGGCTGCGGCGGGGTACGGAACCGCCAGCTACTGGGTCGAGCATGTGCGCAAACCCGTCCGGTTCGCCGACGGCGTGGCCTTGGCCGAATCATTGGGCGCCGCGACATTCCTCGAAACCGGGCCGAGCGCAGGCCTGGGTACATCGGTTGCGTTGCTGGCCAAGGGCCGTCCGGAAGTCGAATCCCTACTCACCGCGATGGGCCAGTTGTACGTCGACGGTGCGGACCTGGACTGGCGGGCGGCGTTCTCCGGTCTGCGCGCCCGGACGGTTACTCTGCCCACATATAGCTTCGCGCGGCAGCGGTTTTGGTTGGGTGAAGGCGCTGGCGGGAAGGCCGATAGCAGCGACGAGTCAGGGCTGCGGCCGCGTTTGGACAGCGTGGATTCCAAGGAGCGCTTTTGTCAGCTGGTTGATCTGGTGTGCCTACACGCGGCGATCGTCACCGGCCACTCGAACAGCCACCAGATCGACGCGGAACGTGCCTTCCAAGATCTTGGGTTTGAGTCGATGACCGGGGTGGAACTGCGCAATCGGTTGCGTGCCGCAACCGGCTTAGCGCTGTCTCGAACCATCATTTTTGACTATCCGACGCCAATGGCGCTGGCCCGGCACCTTTATGAACAGCTGTCCGGTGGCAATCACGAAGAATCAGACGACGACAAGATCTGGTCGGTCCTGCGAACCATTCCCGTTCGTGAGCTCAGGCGAAGCGGCATGCTGGACAAGTTATTGCTGTTGGCCGGCCAGGACGAAAGCCCGGCACCCGATGCAGCTGTCAGCGACGATGTCATCGACTCGCTGAGTCCCGAGGCGCTCGTTGCGATGGCGCTCGACTCCGAAGACGACGACCCTGACTGACGAATTTGCACCGCACAGCACAAATTACGCGGCATTGCTGGTCGCATATACGACATGTGTTGAATACGTGCGACTTTGCGAGACCCCGCAGATCCGCCTAAACTTCAGTATCGCTACGGGTGGGCTGGCCGATAAGTAATTGAGGGCAGAGCAATGAGTGTTATCGCAGGTGTGTTTGGTGCGTTACCACCGCATCGTTATAGCCAAAGTGAGATCACCGAGTCGTTTCTCGAGTTCCCCGGCCTGAAGGAACATGAAGAGATTGTTCGGCGCATGCATGCCGCGGCGAAGGTCAACAGCCGCCAATTTGTTTTGCCACTCGAGCAATACCCGGCGCTGACCGACTTCGGCGATGCAAACGAGATCTTCATCGAAAAAGCCGTGGATCTTGGCGTTGAGGCCCTGATGGGCGCGCTTGACGAGGCGGGATTGACGCCTCAGGACATCGACCTGATCATCACCACGACGGTCACCGGAGTCGCGGTCCCGTCGCTGGATGCCCGGATTGCCGGCCGCCTCGGACTGCGCCCCGACGTACGCCGTATGCCGCTTTTCGGCCTGGGGTGCGTGGCGGGTGCGGCCGGGGTGGCGCGCCTGCATGACTACCTGCGGGGTGCGCCCGACGGCGTCGCGGTGCTGATCGCTGTCGAGTTGTGCTCGCTCACTTATCCCGCCGTCACACCCACCGTGTCGGGCATCGTGGGGACCGCGTTGTTTGGCGACGGCGCAGCGGCCGTGGTCGCTGTCGGCGACCGGCGCGCGGAACAGATTCGTGCCGGCGGCCCTGACATCCTCGACTCGCGCAGCCGCCTGTACCCGGAGTCGCTGGACATCATGGGCTGGGATGTTGGGTCTCACGGGCTGCAGCTGAGGCTGGCTCCGGAACTGACGAATCTGATCGAGGAATACCTGCCAGACGACGTTGACGCCTTCTTGGCCATGCACGATCTGACCAAGAACGACATCGGTGCATGGGTGAGTCACCCGGGCGGACCCAAGGTCCTCGACGCGATCACCAACAGCCTCGGGTTGCCCTCGGATGCCCTCGAGCTGACGTGGCGCTCATTGGGCGAAATCGGCAACCTTTCCTCGGCGTCGGTGTTGCACATTCTGCGTGACACCATCGCCAAAGTTCCGCCCAGCGGCAGCCCGGGTCTGATGCTGGCCATGGGTCCCGGATTCTGCGCGGAGCTGGTGTTACTGCGCTGGCACTGAGTCGACGAATTCGACTTTCAACCCCGGTTTGGGGGCCAGTGCCGCAAAATTGGCCGCGCGGATGCGCTGAGCGGGCAACCTAAGCCTGGTGCGCGCGACTAGCCGGGCGAGCACCACCACCAGCTCGGTGGTGGCCATGGCCGCCCCGATACAGCGGTGCAGTCCGCCGCTGAACGGGATGAACTCATGAGGCGCGGGCTTGCCGTAGTCCGGTGCGGCGGGATCCCAGCGTTGCGGGAGAAACTGTGTGGGATTCGGCCATACTTCGGGGATTCGATGGGTCACGTATGCGCTGAAGATCAGCAGTCGTCCCGAGTTGATCCGGTGCCCGTCGAACCAGAGGTCGCGGATCAGCCGGCGCGCCGAGACGACTCCCGGTGAGTAGAGCCGAAGCGTTTCGTGCACAACGCCATTGAGGTAGGTGAGAGCGCCGAGGGTCTCGGCGCTGGGCGCGGTGCCGCCGAGCACCCGGGCAACCTCGCGGGCCGCCGTCTCCCAGGCGCCGGGCAACGTGAGCAAGGTGTAGGTGGCCCACGCCAGCGCACCGCTGGTGGTCTCGTAGCCGGCCGCGATGAGCGAAACGATGGAGTCGCGAATCTCGTTGTCGCTCAACGCGCAGCCTTCTTCGGAACGGCCGTTGATCAGTGCGGTCAGCATGCGGTCGTCGGGGCTGGGCCCCGCGCGAGCGTTGGCGATTTCAGCATCGATCAGTTCGTCGATGCGGGTGCGCGCGGCCATCGCCCGCCGCCAACCCGGTGAGTTGAGCCGCTGCTGTAGTTGCATCACCTGGGGCAGCCGGTGGGTCAGGTCGATCAGAGGCTGCAGTTGTCGGCCCAGATAGTCCGAATGGGAGGCCAGCCGTGGGCCGAACAGGCTCTCGGTCGTGCTGCGGCACACCGCGCAACGAAACTCCTGGTAAATGTCCAGTGGTTGCCCTGGCCGCCAGCTGTCGATGACGTTGTCGATGGTGGACACCATGGTGGCGCCATAGTCCTGCACGCTTCGGTGTCGCAATCCGGGCGCCACGATGCTGCGGCGACGGCGGTGATCCTCGCCGTCGCTGACGATCAGTGCGGTCGGTCCATCGACGGGCACCAGGCTCTCGAACGTCTCGCGCCAGCTGAACGCGTCGGCATTGGCGAACACGAACCTGTTCGCCTCGGGGCCCAGCAGATAGACGAAACCTTGGCGCCCGACTCCCGCGTCGATGAATGCACCACGGCGCCGATACAGCGCCAGCAGTGCCTCCCCGGGACGGTAGGGCACCGTCCGGTAGGTGCTCATTCAAGTGTCTCGGAGAGTTTGAGCCAACGCTCCTCGGTCGCGACAACCTCGTCTTCTAGCGCCCGCAGCTGCTGGGTCAGCTCGGTGATCCCGACGTGATCGGACTGGTCGTATTCGGCGAGTTCGGTGTGCTTTGCCGCGATGCGTTCGGCCAGACGGGCGAGTTGGCGGTCGAGTGCGGTCAACTCTTTCTCGGCGGCCCGGCGCTGAGCGCCCGACATCGCCTGTGCTGGCGCGGCCGGTTCTTGGCTGGCCTTGGCCGCCGGACGTGCCGCCATTTGCAGGTATTCGTCGATGCCGCCCGGCAGGTGGCGCAGCTGGCCGTCCAGGATCGCGTACTGCTGATCGGTGACTCGTTCGAGCAGATAGCGGTCGTGCGAGACGACGATCAGGGTGCCGGCCCAGGAGTCGAGTAGGTCCTCGGCGGCGGTCAGCATGTCGGTATCGACGTCGTTGGTCGGCTCGTCGAGAAGTAGCACGTTGGGTTCCGACAGCAGGGTGAGCATCAGCTGCAACCGCCGCCGCTGCCCGCCGGAGAGTTCGCTGACTCGCGCGGACAGTTGCCCCTTGGCGAAGCCCAGGCGTTCCAGCAACTGTGTCGGGGTGACTTCGCGCCCGTCGACCTGGTAGTCGGCGCGCAGCCGGCCCAACACATCGGCGATCCGGTCTTCGGCGGCCGAGGCCAGCGCGTCGCCCTGCTGATCAAGCACGGCGATCCGGACGGTCTTGCCGCGCTTGACGCGACCCGAGTCGGGTTGGATGGTCCCGGCGATCAGCCCCAGCAGGGTGGACTTTCCGGCGCCGTTGGCGCCGACGATGCCGGTGCGCTCACCCGGGCCGATCCGCCACTCGACCTCACGCAGCACCGGGCGGTCACCGTAGGACACCGACACGTCGAGTAGATCGATGACGTCCTTGCCCAGCCCGGCGGTGGCGAGCTTGGCCAGTTCGACGGTGTTGCGCAGCGGCGGCACGTCGGCGATCAGTTGATTTGCGGCCTCGATCCGGAACTTCGGTTTAGAGGTTCGCGCTGGCGGGCCGCGCCGCAACCAGGCCAATTCTTTGCGCATCAGGTTCTGCCGCTTGGCTTCGGCCGTGGCCGCCAGCCGGTCGCGTTCTACTCGCTGCAGCACGTAGGCCGCGTAACCGCCTTCAAAGGGCTCCACGATTCCGTCGTGAACTTCCCAGGTGGTGGTGGCGATCTCGTCGAGAAACCAGCGGTCGTGGGTGACCAGCAGCAGTCCGCCGGTGTTGCGCGCCCAGCGTTGTTGGAGGTGGCTGGCCAGCCAGGTGATTCCTTCGATGTCGAGGTGGTTGGTGGGCTCGTCTAGGGCGATCACATCCCAGTCGCCGATCAGGAGGCGGGCCAGCTGCACACGCCGGCGCTGGCCGCCGCTGAGCGTGCCAACCTTGGCGTGCCAGCCAATGTCGGATACCAGGCCGCTGACCACGTCGCGGATGCGCGCGTTGCCGGCCCACTGGTGTTCGGGCTGGTCCCCGACAAGTGTCCAACCGACGGTATGGCTCGGGTCCAGGTTGTCGCTTTGGCTGCCCGCGCCGATACGCAAGCCACTGCGTCGGGTCACCCGGCCGGAGTCCGGTTGCAGTCCTCCGGTGAGCAGCCCCAGCAGACTGGACTTGCCGTCCCCATTTCGACCGACGATCCCGATGCGTGCGCCATCGTTGACGCCCAATGTCACCGAGTCGAATATCACCTGAGTCGGATATGCCAGGTGTATGGACTCGGCCCCGAGTAGGTGTGCCACCGGCCCAAAACTACCGGCGAGGATGCCGGCGGCTTGCGTTCGGTCGCCTACCCAACATCGGTCACCCCGCCGACCGGGGGATGTGCTCGCCGAGAAGGTGCCCGTCGGGGATTTGCTGGGTAGGTCTTGCGCGACACGTCGGCCGATGGGTCTGGGTGGGTGAGTGAACGTCGCTTCTTCGCCGAGACGGCAACCTGTTACGTCAGCGTGGTTGGGTGACTGGTCGAAGGGATCCTCGGCGGTGGCGACGGGGGAGCGGGCACCTTCCCATTATACCCAGTACAGGTATCTGGTATAGCCGAGTTGTGGCGCCGCGCCGTGACGCCTCCGGTTTTCGCTCGAAAGAACCACGTCAACAGCTCGTATTCGGGGCATGCTGCCGCGCTGGTGCGGGCTCGCCGGTTTCGCGCTGGGATATACCCCCTAGGGGTGCTAGTATGATCGCTGCCATGTGCTTCGAGAGGACTCTCCTGAAACCGTGGCCGCGTTACCTGATCGCCGCGGTCGCTGTCGTTTGGTTGCTCGGGAGCCTCATTGCGTGCCACGGGCGAAAGGCCGAGAGTGCTGCTGGTCGGGCACTGTCAAACCTGATCGCCGCGTCCGGTCAAGTGTTTGCTGGATCGCCCGGCGTGCGGGCCGCCCACGATTGCCACTGCGTGCGGCAGACCCAAGCTTGCCCCGACGCGATACAGCACGGCTGGATAACCGGCGCGGTTGGACCGGGCGTCCTGGCGACAGAGGTCGCGCTGGTCGCTTGGCTGGCTGTAACGGTGTTCTCGGCCACCCGAGGGCCGCCGGGATCGCTTGGGCCTATTCGCCTTGTCATGGCCGCTACGGGCCGGAGCATCCTGGCCCGGAACTGTATATCTCGCCGCTGACCGGTCAGCGTTCGCCGCTGTCCAGGTCCTATGCCGCGTGTTCGCGGCACTTGATGCAGGAAAGAGAATGTCGTGAATCGTGTTGTGGACCGAAGGTGCCACCAGACAAATGCCGGCCCCACTGGGTCGGTGCGTTGCGCCAACGCGGAGCGGGTGCGGTCATGACGCTCGGGGACCGGCCACGGGTCGTGGTCATCGGGGCCGGTGTGAGCGGATGGACCACCGCGATGGTGCTGGCCAAGCGGGGTTGGCAGGTCGTCGTCTCGGCCGACGGGTTCGGCATTGACGCGGTGTCCTCGGCGGCCGGGGCGATGTGGGAGTGGCCGCCGTCGCGGTGCGGCCGCTACCAAGACCAGGCTGTATTGGCTCGATACGCGGGTTGGGCGATGCGTTCCTACCTCCGCTTCGCCCAGCTCGCCTCGGATCCGGGTACCGGGGTGGGCCTGAGGCCGGCGGTGTACTACTTCGGTCGCCGCATCGAGGACGACCCGATCGAGTTCGCGAAGATGTCTGAGGTGAAGCGATTTGTGCCGGGGTTCCTCCACGACCCGGCGCTGATCGATAAGCACGGCGTCAACCGGGACTCGGGTGTGATCGACGCCTATTCCTACCTGGCACCCACCATTGATACCGACTGGTATCTGGCCTGGCTTGCTCGCGAGGCCAAGAATGCGGGCGTCTGCGTCGACCGTCGTCGCATCTTCGGCCCGCTCGTCAATCAGGAAAATCGGCTGCTGACCGCATACCGTGCCGAATTGATCATCAACTGCGCGGGACTGGGCGCGCGGGAGCTGGCCGAGGACACGACCGTGGTTCCGCACCGCGGCGCGTTGCTGCGGGTGCTGCAGGAACGTACCGCGACCTCGCGGGTAACCGCAGCTCACGTGGTGGCCAACGATGCCGCTACCGACCAGCAGAACCTGATCTCGATCGTGCCTCGCGGATCGGATCAGCTGGTGCTGGGCGGGCTTGTCGAGCCGGACCGATACGACACCGAATTGAATCTGGCTGACTATCCGCCGTTGCGCATGATGTTCGATCGCTGCGTCGAGTTCTTGCCGGCATTGCGCAGCGCTGCACCGGACGTGATTCATCCGGTACGGGTCGGGTTGCGGCCCTTCCGCCGCGACGGAGTGCGGCTGGAAGCCCAGCCCGGCACTCGGATCGTGCACAACTACGGTCATGGTGGCGCCGGCATCAGCCTCTCCTGGGGATGTGCTCAGGAGGTTGCCAATTTGGCCTACCGAATATTCGCCAGACAGGGTGTTGCCTGAACGTGAATTAGGCAGGAGCGTATCCATACCCGCTCCGTTCGGAGCCCGTACCAAGTCGACTGGCCGTGCCGGTGGCCGCGGACCTGGAGAACGATCGCACGCAGCATCGCGAGAGTAGATCCCTCGACACGCCGTCGCGCACGTCATCGGTGGCGCCGGTGTTGTCATGTCTGGACCAGACACCACGACCACCCCGACGCCGTCAGCGATGTTACTGGCGACTGAATCTTGACCCATTGTCGCCGAAGCTTCGCCAAGCAGCATCCGAGCGCGTAGACTGCGTTATAGTCATACGTTGTAGATGGGCCATCTAGCAAGCGTTTTGACCAAAAGTCCGGCTCCGACGGCAACTGATGGCAAGTGCTCAGGCAGGTTTGCTGTCATTGTCGATGTTTTGCGTCAGTCCCGTAAAACGGGTGCGGTCATTCCACGAAGCCGACTCATCGCGACAATTCCGAACTGTGTGGCCGCGCCTTGCAGCCAACGCAGAACCACCACGAGAGACAAGAACAACCGCGCTCGGGTGCCTATCCGGCGCGATCAACGCCACGGCAATGTCGCCGCCTATGCGGCCATCGGCGACCGGAACGCCCGAAATGAGGCCACAATGAGCAATTCTGAGCGCAAGCGAGGGCATGTCGGGGGATATGTGCTTCGTTTGGGTGCGGGTTTCAAAGAGAAGGAGCGCCGCCACGTGGTGGAGGAACTGGCGACGCTCTGGCCCCACCTGGGAAGGTGGGATTCCCATCAGGTTGTCGTGGATGTCTCCTTGCAGGACCGCGGCGGCAAGGAGCAGCGCGTCACATTGCGCGCGAGTCTGCCCGGCTTTCCGCCTCTGGTGGCGGTTGCTGATAGCCCGGACATAACCCACGCCCTTGGCGAAGCAAAGCACGAGCTGATTCGGCAGATTGAACACCAGAAGGCGGGGCGAGAGCCGATGAACAATCGCCGGCTGAGGAAGACGACGGTGCGGCATCCGCATAGCACCACGCCATAAGAGATCGCCCCATCCGGATTCCCTCGGGCCCAAACGACAGCTAGCACCCGCGGCCAGACGGAGCAGGATGACGCACATCACCGAATCGCGAGCTATCACCAACCATGCCGCTATGGGGCGGCCCACCTCAGCGGGTACCGATAGGACGTACCCAACCGCCAGGGAAGTGCTCGGCGCGGGCATTGATCGCGCCGACGGGCACAAAGAGTTGGCGGAGGCGAAGTCGACCTGGGATTCCGAAGGTGGTGCGGCCGATCCGCGAACGACCCAAGTAGGGGCCAGGAATGGTCCTCTGATGCCGCGGGCGCACTAGGGCGTGTCTGCTTAATGTGAATGGTGTTTTGGCTGATGCTGTTTGGGTGATGCGGACGCATGCGATTTCTGATGATTTGTGGTCGCTGATCGTGGCGGTGTTGCCTGCGGGGCGGCGGCGTGGCCGGCCGTGGAACGATCATCGACGTACTCTGGAGGGCATTATCTGGCGTTACCGTACGTGATCTCCGTGGTGTGACCTGCCCGAGCACTTCGGTCCCTGGCAATCGGTGGCCGAGAGGCATCTACGCTGGTCGGTCGATGGCATCTACGCGCGGATCTTCGCGGCGATCGCCTCTGACCTCGACGCCGAGGACGCCGACCTGGGCGCACTGTTGTCGGTCGATTCGACCAGTGTGCGCGCCCACCGACACGCAGCCGGAGCGCGCCCCGGGCGCCGCACAGGGGGATCTGTCGAATTACAAGAAATATCTCGATGAGCCCGATGACCACGTCATTGGGCGTTCCCGCGGCGGGCTGACTACCAAGATCCACGCCTTGACCGACCAGCTGTGCAGTCCGGTCACCCTGGCACTGTCGGCCGGTCAAGCCGGTGATAATCCGATGCTTTGGCCATTGCTGGCCGCCCGGTGCAGCAACTCATACGCCCCGTTTCGCCTGCTGGCGGACAAGGCGTACTCCTATGACTCGACGCGGGCACAGCTGCGCCGGCTCAAGATCGCCCATACCATCCCCGAGCGCAGCGACCAGATCACCCGCCGCAAAGCCAAAGGCCGCAACAGAGGACGGCCTCCGGGGTTCTCAGGCCGAATCTACAAGCACCGCAACACCGTCGAGCGAAGCTTCAACCGGCTCAAACACTGGCGCGCGGTCGCCACCCGCTACGACAAATACGCCCTGACCTACCTCGGCGGTGTCACCCTGGCCGCCATCATCACCTACCACCGCGTCCGCAATTAGCAGACAGGACCTAGAAGCACTGGGCGCCTCACCGGGGGGGGGCAGGACCCGGTCGGTGGACGAGGATTCAAATTCCAAGGCGTTCAACGCTTTCAGCGCTGGCTTGGCATTTCGACCCGGAGCACCTTGCCGTCAGGTGACTGACCAACCAAACGATTCGGGCGGTTCCTCATGCCACATGCTTGCGGTTTGGCAGATGCGTTCGGCTACCGCATCAATGGACGTTGGGGCGCTGTCGTCGGCACCACCGTCTCCTTGTGGAATCGGGAAGATGAATCTGCCGGCCTTTCCCCATTGCCAGATCGCAGAGAAATCCTCGCGGTTCAGCGGCCGAAAGATAACTTCGGTTCGTGCACCGTGAAGCGCGACTTCGAGCTAGGTCGTGTACTCGACCCGTTCACTAGACATCAGGCGCGGCTCATTGCGGACGTGGACTTCCCCCACATCACCAAGCTGAGCGCGCAGGGCCTCTGCGAGCGGCTGCAGCAATTCCTGCTCGATTTGTTCTGCCCGGTCCCTTTTCATCGCCGCTCCTTCGCTAGCCGATGTCCATCATTTAGATGGTGCCATGTCCAACCCGGTCCTTCTGTAATGCGAGCCGGTTGCCGGCCGCGTACAACGCGCCCCTGCCGGCCACCGCGGCCCGTCCGCGTGGCACCGGAGGCGCTCCTGGATGCAGCACGCAGCTGTGGCACAGGCTTGGTTATGGGTGACCGACGCCCTGCGCACGAGCGCACCGATACTGGGAAGCATGGGAGCATAAGCGAAGACCGGCTGAGACCCACTGGCTGCACTCAACCGGGTGCTATGTGCAAGTTGGTATGGCGTTAGTGTTCCCGCTCTCTGGTGGTGTCGACGGATGTTGCGCCGGCACGGGCAGTCCTCATGCCGTCGGCGGCTTGCGCGCTTGAACCGGACCAGCGGGTACCTCATCGGTCCATACCCTGAAGCTTGTCAATGTGTTGGGGCCGAACGTGTTGTTGAGTGCGACGTCAGCCGCGTCGCGGCCACGTGCGATCAACACTCTGCCGATGCGCGGGGTGTTGTGGCGCGCGTCGAAGGTATGCCAATGCCCGCCGAGGAAGACCTCGAACCAGGCGGAGAAGTCCATCGGATCGTCGACTGGGGGTACGCCGATGTCGCCTAGGTAGCCGGTGCAGTAGCGCGCGGGGATGTTCATGCAGCGGCAAAACGCAACGGCGAGATGTGTGAAATCGCGGCAGACGCCGGTCCGGTCCTAATACGTTTCCAGCGCCGTCCGTGTCATGCGGGCGTGTTCGTAGCCGAAAGTGACATGCTGCTGAACGTAGTCGCAGATGGCCTGAACGCGGCCCCATCCCGGTGGCGTCTTCCCGAAGAGCTTCCATGCAGTCTCCGAAAGCCGATCGGTTTCGCAGTACCGGCTCCCGAGCAGAAAGACAAGGGTCTCCTCTGGTAGGTCCTGAACGGGAATCTGTTGTACCTGAGGAACAATGGGGTCGGGGAGTCCGGTGTCGTTGACGAGCGCGTCGGCCGAGACCCGGGTGCTCCCCTTGGGCGCAACGATGCGGGTGCACCAGTTGCCGAAGCTGTCACGATAGGCTGCCATCGGGACGGGCGGGCCGATGGTCAGGTCGTCGCGGCCGACGAGATCGCACACGCGGGTGAAGTGAACGTTGAGGTTCAAGATCATCGGTGTGGGCTGCGGGCATTCGTAGATCATTTCGAAGCCGACGTGAATCTGCATTATTTTTCTCCGGTATCCAGCAGGTGAAGGCGTTTATGGCTTACCGCGTGGGTAGCGCGATAGGCACTTTCTCGAGCCACTTGGCCCAGGGCGTGAATCATGGCGCGGTCAGGCCGTACATGTCGTGCGTAGCGAATCGATCAACTTGCGCCGCAACGCTGCCCAGCGTCGGCCTCCGGTCAAGGTGATGCCATGATTGACCTCGAGTTCGATACAGACGTAGTCGCTCGGAGCGAATCGCACACGCAAGTGCGAAGTCAACCCTTCGCCTTTTCCGGCATAGGGGTAATTGCGCCGTACGCGAAGATCGGGAGCGGATTCCGCGAGCGACTCTTTCCAGTGGGCACACAGATCCGCCTTCCCTTGCCGGCTGGGGTGGTGGAGCAAGCCCACATCGGTGCGGCGCACTTTGCCATCTAGCTGTGCGACGAGATGTGGATCACGTGATGGCCGCGCGCCACCGCCTGAGTGACGAGACGCTCGACCTGGATGCGGTAGGACCGGTACTGCTGTTCGATGATCTGCGCCCGGATCTGGTCTGATAGGACGCGGGTTACCGCCGAAAAGAGTTGTGGATGGCCGATCGAGCGATTGAGATCGATGAACAGACGGCTGACAGTTGACGCCACCGGTGGCGCTGCAAACTCGCCGGCGAGTGCATCCACCATGATCAGCGACCCGGGATCGTAGCCACGGTGGGAATCCAGGAGTGGCCGTTTTCCCCGAAACAGCAGCCGGTAGGGCGGGGGTATCCGATCGCCGCCGTGTTCGCAGGTGATGATGAAGGTATCCACCGTGACGACCGCCTCACCAGTGCAACTCGGGCAAATGGCGAAACGCTTGCCGCACACCTTCGCCCCAGGAGTGGCCGAGCGCGGTGAAATATGCGTCGCCCTCGTCGAATCTCCGCCGCCCCTGTACTTCTAGGCTGTCCCGTTCATAGCAAATCAAGTCGATCGGCATGCCAACCGACAAATTGCTGCGCATGGTCGAATCGAAAGACACGAGTACAGACTTCGCAGCATCTGCGATTGTCGTTTGTCGTATAAGCACGCGGTCGAGGATCGGCTTGCCGTACTTGGTTTCACCGGTCTGCAGGAAGGGTGTCTCGGCTCCTGCTTCGATGAAATTGCCCTCGGCATAGGTCCGGAACAGCCGCATCGGCTCTTCTCTGATCTGCCCGCCGACGATGAACGAAGCATTGAAACGAATGCTGTTCTCTTCCAGGTACTTACCGTCTCGCTTTTCGATATCGCGCGTTGCATCCGAGACCAGCCTCACGACGTCGAACATAGTTCGAGCGTCCAGGATATTGGCAGCCCCGCCACTGTCTGCGCAGCGCTGTGTCAGTACGCTGATGACGGCCTGCGTTCCGGCTAGGTTTCCTGAACTCAGCAGAACTATAACGCGGTTGCCGCGACGCTCAAATACCGCGGCAAGCATCACGAGAAATGCCCGTGAAGCGTCCTCGGTGGATCACGTAAAAATGCCCGCGAAACGGTCGATCCTTGGCAGGCATGGGAAGTGGGCTGTCGATGTCGTCTCGGGCCGAGATCACCGCGAAGTTCGCCAGGGCGTATGTGGGGGCGCCGAAGGCGGACAAGGGGCAGATTCTGGATCAGGTGGTGGCGGTCACCGGCTGGTCGCGTGACAACGCCCGGCGGCGGTTGAGGGCGGCGGCCGCGCCGCCGGGAGCGGGTCGGCAGGTCGCCAAACGGACTCGCCGGCAACGCAATCCGAAGTACTCCTAGGATGCGCTCAAGGTGTTGCAGAAGGTGTGGGCGGCCTCAGGCGGGCAGTGCGGCCGGTATCTGGCCGCTTCCATGGCACTTCAGTTGGATGCTCTAGAACGCCACGGCGAACTGGTGGACGGCCGTGACCGTTACGGCCCGGCGGTGCGTGCCGAGCTGTTGGCGATGAGCAGCGCCACGATCGACCGCTACCTGCGCGGCGCCAAGGCCCGCGACCAGATCTCGGTGTGTCGACGACGAAACCCTCCCCGCTGCTGCGGTCCTCGATCACCATCTGCAAAGCAGGCGATGAGGCCGAAGAATCTCCGGGGTTCTTCGAAGGCGACACCGTGGCGCACTGCGGCCCGACACTGAAAGGTGAGTTCGCCCGCACGGTCAACCTCACCGACATGCACATCGGCTGGGTGTTCACCCGCACGGTGCGCAACAACGCCCACCCCCACATCCTGGGCGCCCTCAAAACCGGAATTACTAAAATCCCTATAAGGTAACGGGTTTGGACTTCGACAACGGCACCGAATTCCTCAATAAGGCGGTCATCAAGTGGGCCGCGGACATGGAGATCTTCTTCACCCGCTCACGGCCCTACAAGAAGAACGACCAGGCCACCATCGAGTCCAAAAACAACCACCTCGTGCGTCGCTACGGGTCTACTACCGCTACGACACCGACGAAGAACGCGCCGTGCTCAACCGGCTGTGGCACCTGGTCAACGACCGGCTCAACTACCTGACCCCCACCATCAAACCCATCAGCTACGGCTGCAGCCGCGACGGTCACCGCCGCCGGCTCTACGACAAGCCCCAGACCCCCCTGGACCGGCTGCTGGCCGCCGGAGTCCTCTCAGCGGCCCAACAAACAGAGCTGCTCACCTACCGCAACAGCCTCAACCCCGCCGCGATCGCCCACCAGATCGCCGACCTGCAAGCCGCCCTGCTCAGACTCGCCAAAGACAAGACCGAACAGCTCTACCTCGCCGCCATACCCGCCGCTCTACCCGCCCTCAAAGCCGGCATCCGCATCAAAAGCAAGACCACCACCTGACCCCGATTTCGCGGGCATTCCTTACCTGATGCATGAACCAGGTTTCGCAGGCATCTTGACTTGATGCATCACGTATTGTCATCTTGGAGAAGTTGTCCACGCCGGCATTCGTACGGGAGTCCGAGGCGAAAATCATTCCCCTTTCGAGCATTACACCAATACAGTACGTCACGCGAGGCACCTTCTGGGCAATCGAACCCGCCGTTCATGTTTGCCGCGTGCTGTAGGCTGCTGGCAGAAAACGCAGGTAAGAACGACTACCGATCCCTGTTCGATCCTGCCCCGATGTTATCGAGAGTACACGGCGCCGGCGTACGCATCCAGGCACGTGCGGGTCGCATTCGGCTAAATGTGCGATTTCACCGCGCGCTGAGCCGCGGGCAAAGGCCAGCAAATCCGGTACCGACGACTGGCGTTCGTCTCGCAAGAGGACAAGAAGAACCGTCTCTGGCTAACTCGGCACACGCGGAGACGTTCCACGGCTGGCAGGACCACCCGCTGTGCGACGAATCATTGGAGGGCTGCCACCGGGTGGGGCAACCATGTGTCACCGTGCCGCCATGCCATGGTCAAGGGTCCAGAAAACCCACACGGATGCCGCCGGCTGCCAATTGGCCGACCGAGCGGCCGACGCGGCACCTCCTCTTGTCGACCGCGACGAATCGTCGCCCTGCTCGGATCAGGGTCTTTCGCACCCGCAAACAGCGTGACTGGAACCGCTCTGCTTGTACATGTGCCATGATGTCCACGCTGTCAAGGCACAATCAGGGAGCAGTGGTGGATCTCAATTTGTCGATGGTCACACGCCCGGTCGAGCGTCTGGTGGCCACCGCCCAGAATGGTTTGGAAGTGCTACGGCTGGGAGGCCTGGAAACGGGCAGCGTCCCATCGCCTTCGCAGATCGTCGAGAGCGTACCCATGTACAAGCTGCGACGATACTTTCCGCCGGACAACCGGCCGGGTCAGCCGCCGGTCGGACCACCGGTGTTGATGGTGCACCCGATGATGATGTCGGCCGACATGTGGGACGTCACCCGAGAAGAAGGCGCCGTCGGAATCCTGCATGCCCGGGGACTGGACCCCTGGGTCATCGACTTCGGCTCACCCGACAAAGTCGAGGGCGGCATGCGCCGCAACCTCGCCGACCACATCGTGGCGCTCAGTGAAGTCATCGACACGGTCAAGGACACCACCGGCAGCGACGTGCACATCGTCGGGTATTCGCAAGGGGGCATGTTCTGCTATCAGGCCGCCGCGTATCGGCGTTCCAAGAACATCGCCAGCATCGTGGCGTTCGGCTCCCCGGTGGACACCTTGGCGGCTCTGCCGATGGGCATTCCGGCCAACTATGGGGCCGCCATCGCAGACTTCATGGCCGATCATGTCTTCAACCGGCTGGATATCCCAAGTTGGATGGCGCGCGCCGGCTTTCAGATGATGGACCCGCTCAAGACCGCCAAGGCCCGGGTGGATTTCGTGCGTCAGCTGCACGACCGTGAAGCGTTGCTGCCGCGCGAGCAGCAGCGCAGATTCCTTGAGCGCGAAGGGTGGATCGCCTGGTCGGGTCCGGCGATCTCGGAGCTGCTCAAGCAGTTCATTGCGCACAACCGAATGATGACCGGTGGTTTCGCCATCAACGGGCAGATGGTGACACTCACCGATATCACCTGCCCTGTACTGGCGTTCGTCGGCGAAGTCGACGACATCGGGCAGCCGGCGTCGGTGCGCGGTATCCGGCGCGCGGCACCCAACACCGATGTCTACGAATGCCTGATCCGGACCGGTCATTTCGGCCTCGTCGTGGGATCCAGGGCTGCCCAGCAGAGCTGGCCGACCGTCGCGGACTGGGTGAATTGGCTGTCTCGCGACGCAGACAAGCCGGCCAACATCGGCCTGATGGTCGAGCAGCCGGCCGAACACACCGACAGCGGTGTCGCGTTCAGCTCCCGTGTCGCGCACGGCCTCGGGGAGGTCTCGGAGGCGGCGCTGGCCGTGGCTCGCGGTGCGGCTGAGGCGGTCTTTGCGGCCAATAGATCGGTGCGCACCCTGGCCGTTGAAACGGTCCGCACGCTGCCGCGCCTGGCTCGACTGGGCCAGCTCAATGACCATACCCGAATTTCGCTGGGCCGCATCATCGACGAGCAAGCACGTGACGCGCCGCAGGGCGAATTCCTGTTGTTCGACGATCGCGTGCACACCTACGAGGCCGTCAACCGGCGCATCAACAACGTCGTTCGGGGTCTGATCGAAGTCGGTGTGCGACAAGGTGACCGGGTGGGCGTGCTGATGGAGACACGGCCCAGCGCCCTGGTCGCGATCGCGGCGCTGTCCCGGTTGGGGGCGGTGGCGGTGCTGATGCGCCAGGACGTCGACCTTGCTGCCCAGGTTCGGCTTGGGGGAGCGACCGAGATCTTGGCTGACCCAACCAATCTCGGTGCTGCACGGCAACTCCCGGGGCAGATATTGGTGCTGGGCGGTGGCGAGGCGCGCGATCTGGACCTGCCCGAGGACGCCGACGTCATCGACATGGAACAGATCGACCCGGACGCCGTCGAACTGCCCGCCTGGTATCGGCAGAACCCCGGTCTAGCAAGGGATCTGGCCTTCATCGCGTTCAGCGGAATCGGCGGTGAACTGGTGGCGAAACAGATCACCAACTATCGCTGGGCGGTGTCGGCTTTTGGAACCGCCTCAACGGCCTCCCTGGACCGCAAGGACACGGTCTACGCCTTGACTCCGCTGCACCACGAGTCCGCGCTGCTGGTCAGCTTGGGCGGTGCGGTTGTTGGAGGCGCCCGCATTGCGCTGTCCCGCGGATTGCGGCCAGACCGGTTCCTCAACGAAGTGCGGCGATACGGCGTGACGGTGGTTTCCTACACCTGGGCGATGCTGCGTGACGTGGTCGACAATCCCGAGTTTGCGTTGCACGGTAACCACCCGGTGCGGCTGTTCATCGGCTCTGGGATGCCGACCGGACTCTGGGAGCGCGTCGTTGAGACGTTCGCACTCGCTCACGTCGTCGAGTTCTTCGCTACCACCGACGGACAGGCGGTGCTGGCCAATGTGTCTGGCGCCAAGATCGGCAGCAAAGGTCGGCCGTTGCCCGGGGCTGGACGTGTTGAGCTCGGTGCCTACGATGCCGAACACGACCTGATTCTGGAGAACGAGCGTGGCTTCGTGCAGATCGCCGAGGCAAACCAGGTCGGGGTGCTGCTGGCCCAATCCAGAGGCCCCATCGATCCGACGGCCTCGGTCAAACGCGGGGTTTTTGCCCCCGCGGACACCTGGATATCCACCGAATACCTGTTCCGCCGCGACGAGGACGGAGACTTCTGGCTGGTGGGCCGGCGCGGCTCGGTGGCGCGCACCGCGCGCGGGATGATCTATGTCGAACCCGTCACCGACGCGCTCGGCATCATCGACGCCGTTGACCTTGCGGTCACCTACGAAGTCTCGGTCGGCGAGCATCAGCTCGCGGTATCGGCAGTGACACTGCGCCCGGGCGCGACCATCACGGGGGCCGACCTAACCGATGCCGTGGCCGGCATGCCGATCGGCCTGGGCCCCGACCTCGTGCACGTGGTGCCGACGCTCTCGCTCAGCGCGACCTACCGTCCGACGGTCAGCGCCCTGCGGGCGGCCGGGCTTCCCAAGCCAGGACGCCAGGCATGGTATTTCGATGCCGACACCAGCGAGTTCCGACGGTTGACGCCGGCGGTACGTGCCGAACTCAGCGGCGAGGCGCCCGCCGATGCTTGACGAAAAGCTGCTCAAGATCCTGGTGTGCCCGGCCGACCGGGGTCCGCTGCTGCTCGTAGAGGACGGCGAACGGGGCCGGCTGCTCTACAACCCGCGGCTACGGCGCGCATATCGGATCGACGACGACATTCCGGTCTTGCTGATCGATCAGGCCCGCGACGTCACCGACGATGAGCACGCTCGCTTCACGGCACCTGGCTTACCGACGGATTCGCCCGCGGGCTGACGGCGCAACCCGACAATGCGGCGGGGCGTGACTACCGGAGGACGTCCCTACGGCCACAACGAACGCGACGAGGATTCGTGCCTGGGTCCGGTTCGGTAGCGTGCGACGCATGGCCACTAAACTCGAGAATGTCGGCATCGCCGTTCGCGACCTCGAAGCAACGATCTCCTTTCTCACCGACCTCGGTCTCACGTCTCACCGACCTCGGTCTCACGGTCGTCGGGCGTGACACGGTCAGTGGTGAATGGACCGACACTGCCGTCGGCCTTGATGGCAATCACGCCAACGTTGCGTTGCTCCGGACGCCAGACGGGCACGGTCGTCTCGAGCTCTTCGAGTACATCCACCCAACGGCGATGGAGTCGAAGCCCACGGTGCCCAACGAGATTGGAATGCATCGGGTTGCCTTCTCGGTCGACGGCATCGAGCAGGCTCTCGAGTCCAGCCTCGGCCCGGCACACCGAACGCTCAGAGAGTGCTGAGAGTCTTGGTGTGCCGGGCTGGCCGGCGTCGGCTGTCATATCTGGGTGGCGGTAGGTTTGCCTGGCCCCCCATGGCTGAGCCGTGTCTACCGCAGCGCGGGCGAGGGCCTGGTGTTGTTGGTCGATCGGCCCCACCGCCTCATCGACGTCATCGCTGACGAGCGCGCTCGTTTCATGATGCAATCTCCTCTGGCAGTTCACCGGTGAGGTAGCGCTGCAGGGTGGGAGCGATGGCCTGTGCGACCTGGTCGGCCGGCAGTGAGGCGAAGGGCTCGATCTTGACGATGTGGCGAGCCATCACCACTCCCAGCAGTTGGGAGGTCACGAACTGGGCCCGGATCCTGCCGGTTCCCGTGGGGGAGTCGACTCGCGAACCTACTTCGCTCGTCACCACCTCCTGCAGGAAAGAGCGTGCCAGATTCGATTCGGTGCCTGCCATCAACGCCCGCAGGGTCGCGATGAGCCCGGTGCCCAGCTCGGAATCCCACAGTGGCAGCAACACGGACGGTATCTTGAGCCCGAGTTCGTCAACGGGGGTTTCGACAATCTGCTCGAGCACCACGGTCGGATCGATGGGGATTTGGATTGCGGCAGCGAACAGCTGTTGTTTGGTGCCGTAGTAGTGATGCACAAGAGAGGCATCCACGCCGGCGGCCGCAGCCACCGACCGGACCGAGGTTCGGTCAAGACCATTGCGCGCAAAGAGTTCTCGCGCACAGCTCAGGATGTGTTCCCTGGTGTTTGAGGTGCCGGTGGGGCGTCCAGGTCGCCGGCGTCCGGTGTTTGTCGTTTCCACGCTAGGACGTCCGTCGGCGTAGGGTTGCGGCGGCCAGGCAAAGGGATGCGACCGCGAAACCACCACGACGACGATGTCGCGAAGAGCGATGTAGGTGAGCTCGGGATGAGCTCCCACTTGCTGCAAGGTTTCCAGAGCGTAGCTTGCGGGCATGGCGTTGCTGACCCACTCGAGCCAGGTGGGCATGACCGCACGAGGGACGATGATGCCGGCCAGCAGCAACTGCGGCACCATCACCAAGGGGATGAACTGCACGGCCTGAAACTCCGTGCGGGCGAAGGCGTTGAACAACAATCCCAAACCCACTCCCAGAATGGCGTTGACGACAGCGATTACGAAGACCCACACGGGACTGCCCGCGGTGTCGAATCCCAGAAGCCAAAACGACACGATGCAAGCCACCGTGGCTTGTGCGGCCGCCGCGAGCGAAAATGCTGTGCCGTAACCGGCCAGCATGTCCAGCCGCCCCAGCGGCGTGGTCAGTACGCGCTCCAACGTCCCAGATGCCCGCTCTCGCTGCATCGTGATCGAGGTGATGATGAACATCACGAAAAGCGGGAACAGACCCAGCAGGATCAAACATGCGTTGTTGAACGGCGTTTGCGTGCCGGGGCGGTGGGGGGCATTTTCGAACATGAAATACATCAGCGTGATCACCAGCACCGGCACCAGCAGGATCATCGCAACGCTGCGGTGATCGGCGGCGAGCTGACGCAGGATTCGCGTCGTGGTAGCGGTGTACGCGCGCGGGCCTATTCGGCCTGTTGCGTGGTGGTGTGGCGGCGGATCATGGAGAGAAACGCCTCCTCCAGCGACATGCATCCGGTGTCCTTCCGTAGTTGGGACGGGGTGGTGTGCGCCACTAGGCGGCCAGCACGCATCAGCAGCAGATCGCCGCAGTGCTCGGCTTCATCCATGACGTGACTGGAAATCAGCAATGTCGTTCGGGCGCGGGCTAGCTCGGTGAACTGCTGCCAAAGATCCACGCGCAAAACGGGATCCAGGCCCACCGTAGGTTCGTCGAGGACAAGCAACGTGGGGTGACACACCAGCGCGCACGCCAGCGACACCCGGGTTCGCTGTCCGCCGGACAAGTTGGCGCAGTAGTCGGTGCGGTGATCGGTCAGGCCCACTCGCGCGATCGCATCATCGGCGGCTTGCCTGTTGTAGCCGTAGAGGGCGGCGAAGTAACGGACGTTGTCGATGATTCGCAGGTCGTGGTAGATCGCTGGATCTTGTGGTAGATATCCGACCTGGCGGCGCAGCACGGCAGAACCGGCCGGATGACCTAGCACGGTGACGGTTCCCGACGTCACGATCTGGGTGCCGACGATGCTGCGCATCAGGGTGGTCTTGCCGCACCCGGATGGCCCGAGCAGCCCGGTGATGGTGCCGCGCGCAATGTCGACCGAGAGGTCGTGCAGCGCGGAGTGTTTGCCGCGGATTACTCGTAGGTGCTTGATGCTGACAGCCGGCTGTGACCCACCTGTTAGCAATTCAACGCTTGTTGAAGTCACCATGCGATGAATAGGCAACCTAGAAGTGGGGTTTGTCAAGAGGAAGGGCACAATCGCTGCGATGAGCGCTGAGCAACTGCTGGTCGACCCGGTATCTGCCGCACATCGACTGCTCGGGGCGAACATCGCCGCGCGGGGGGTGTGCGGCGTCATCGTCGAGGTCGAGGCCTACGGCGGGGTTCCCGACGGCCCGTGGCCCGACGCGGCGGCCCATTCCTATCGCGGACCCAGTGCGCGCAACTGCGTCATGTTCGGTCCACCCGGTCGGCTCTACACCTACCGCAGCCACGGAATTCACGTATGCGCCAACGTCGCGTGTGGTCCCGACGGTACGGCCGCGGCGGTGCTGCTCAGGGCGTGCGCCATTGGCTGCGGTACCGATGTCGCCCGGTCCCGCCGGGGTGAGCTGGTTGCCACCGCCGCGCTCGGGCGTGGTCCGGGAAACCTGTGTTCGGCGCTAGGGATCACCATGGATGACAACGGGATTGATTTATTTGACCCGGCCAGTCCGGTCACGCTGCAGCTGCACGAACCGGTTGCGGCGGCCTCAGGGCCGCGGGTGGGGATCAGCCGCGCCGCCGACCGGCACTGGCGGTTGTGGTTGGCCGACCGTCCGGAGGTGTCGGCGTATCGACGAAGTCCACGAGCACCCGCTCTCGGGGCCAGCGACTAGAGTCTTGCGCGATGTCTTCAAACTCTTCTGGGTCAGCTGGGATCCTCGACGAGCTGGGCTGGCGCGGCTTGATCGCCCAGTCCACCGACCTTGACGCGCTGGCCGCCGACGCACAGCGCCCGCCGCTGACGGTTTATGCCGGTTTCGACCCCACCGCGGCAAGTCTTCATGCCGGACACCTGGTGCCGCTATTGGCGTTGCGGCGATTTCAGCGAGCGGGCCATCGTCCCATCGTGTTGGCTGGTGGGGCCACCGGGATGATTGGCGACCCTCGCGACATCGGTGAGCGCAGTCTCAACGACGCCGATACCGTGGCCAACTGGACCGAGCGGATCCGCGGCCAGCTGGAACGCTTCGTCGACTTCGACGGATCTCCCACCGGCGCGATCGTCGAGAACAACCTCGAATGGACCGCCGCCATGTCGACCGTCGAGTTTCTGCGTGACGTCGGCAAACACTTCTCGGTGAACGTGATGCTGGATCGGGATACCATCCGGCGGCGGCTGGAGGGGGAGGGGATCTCCTACACCGAGTTCAGCTACATGCTGCTGCAGGCCAACGACTACGTCGAACTGCACCGGCGCCACGGCTGCACGCTGCAGATCGGCGGATCGGATCAGTGGGGCAACATCATCGCTGGCGTCCGCCTGGTGCGCCAGAAGTCGGGTGCGGCGGTGCACGCCCTTACGGTCCCGCTGGTGACCGCCGCCGATGGCACCAAGTTCGGCAAGTCGACCGGCGGCGGCAGCCTTTGGCTGGACCCCGAGATGACCAGCCCGTACGCCTGGTATCAGTACTTCGTCAACACCGCCGACGCGGATGTGATCCGCTACCTGCGGTGGTTCACCTTCCTGGCTGCCGAGGAACTGGCCGAGCTGGAGCAGGCCACCGCCGAGCGGCCCCACCAGCGCGCCGCCCAACGCCGGCTGGCGGTCGAACTCACCACCCTGGTGCATGGGGAGGCGGCTACCGAGGCCGTCGAGCACGCCAGCCGAGCGCTTTTCGGCCATGACGAGTTGAGCCGGCTCGACGAGGCGACTCTGGGTGCTGCACTGCGCGAGACGAGCATCGCCGAACTCGAGCCGGACACTCCGGACGGCATCGTGGATCTGCTGGTAGCCACCGGGCTTTCGGCCAGCAAGGGCGCGGCGCGGCGCACCATCGGCGAAGGAGGGGTGTCGGTCAACAACATTCGGGTCGAGACCGATGAGTGGGTACCGCAGACTTCGGACTTCCTGCACGGGCGCTGGCTGGTGCTGCGCCGTGGCAAGCGGAACATCGCCGGAGTGGAACGCGTCGGCTGAGCGGCTCTTTCCCGGTGAGCGAAATGCATAGTCGAGCATTTTCAAAGCACTGGGCGCTGCCGGGCGGCTATTCGCGGCTTACCGCGAATGAAAACTGGAATTGATTGGAGAACGGCTTGGTGGGGGCCAAGCCGGGGGTCGCCAAGCGCGGTGGACACCCGATAATTGACTGATAGCCGTGCAGCTCGCCTCATGGTAATTCGAAGCCCGGCTGTCGCGTCGGCGCCGCGCAACGGCGCCGGTGTGTCCAGCGGATAGAACTTCGTTGCCGCCCGCCCGGGTCCGTACCTCATGGCGCGCGGCAATAGTGTTGGCTGGCAGCCATTTCCGAGGGGCGGTGGGCCGTGCCTTGGTGGGGATCAATACCCCTCGATCAACCGATCCCCACCGTGACAGTGCGTCTCGAGCGATCAGCTCACTCAACGACCTCGTCGGCGCTCAGGCCGGCATAGAAGGCCGAGTAGGTGGTTTCGGTCTCGCGGAAAAGCAGTTCAATGGCCACGTCAAAGTTCCCAATCTTCGGTGTGAATTTCCTAAAACAGAATGGAATTTTCGTATTCTGTTCCAGATATCTTTATGGACGCGGATAGTTTAAAACAATATTTGTGATATATGAAATTAATCCGCCGGTTGTGGGAAGTCGTTGTCCCCCGATTGTGGGACGTGATTCGGTGGCCCTATCAATGTAATTCCATTGACTTTGCATAGCCATCCACGCCTCGGCCGTCGCGGCCGTCTACCCTGAAGGCGCAGGGGCCCAATGCATTTGGCCGTCAAGGAAGTGTCCGATGAGTGGCCGGTAACAGTGCAGTAGTCTTCGGGGCCCGGAAAGCCGCACGAGGCCGGGCCGGACGGGGGAGCGGGGCGGGCCGGAATCAGCCCGGCTGGCCCGGCGCCCCATCGAGTCCGGTGTGTCCGTTTGCGCCCGCACCCCCGCTGGCCCCGGATCCCTGGGCGGTACCTCCGGCACCTCCGGCGCTGCCCGCGCCGCCTGCGCCTCCCGCCCCGGCTGCGCCGCCGGCCCCGATCGAGCCGGTCCCGCCGGCCGCACCGATCAAGCCACCGCGACCGCCCGCACCGGCAACCGCGCCGGCCGCGCCGCCATTACCGCCGTCGCCGCCGTCGCCGCCGTGACCGCCCTCGCCGGCAACGGATGCCGTCGAGGACGATGAGGTGTTGCCGCCAATCCCGCCAATCCCGCCGGCGCCGCCGGCGCCGCCGACCCCGCCGGTGCCCGAGACTCCACCCGCGCCACCGGAACCGATCAACCACCCGCCGTTTCCGCCGTTACCGCCAGTGCCGCCGGCCCCGCCCGTTCCGCCGATCGCGGTCGAGTCTGCTCCATAGCCGCCATCGCCGCCTTGTTGTCCGGTGGCGGTGCCATCGCTACCGCCGATGGCGAATCCGGCGTTACCTCCGTCGCCTCCGGTTCCGCCGGCGGCGCCGGCGCCACCCATGCCTCCGGTGCCCCCGACGCCTCCGGTACCACCGTTGCCGAACAGTAGGTCGGCATTGCCGCCCTGGCCGCCGGTCCCTCCCGTGCCGCCGTCGCCGCCGGCCACGCTGCTGGCGAAGCCGGCGCCGCCGCGCCCGCCGACCCCGCTGACGGCTTCACCCTGGTTGGCATGTCCGTCGCCACCCCAGCCGCCCGCGCCGCCGGCACCACCGGCAACCTGGGCATCGCCCCCGTTGCCACCATTTCCGCCGGTGGCCGACGGCTGCGGTGCATCGGTCTGACCGGATGTGTCTCCGCTGCCGCCGTTGCCGCCCATGCCGCCATTGGCGCCGTCGCCGCCCTTGCCGCCATCGCCGCCCAGGGCGCTGTTCTGGTTGGATGAGGTTGTGCTGCCGCCCTGCCCGCCAACGCCGCCGTTTTGGATGGTGCTGCCCGCGGCGCCTTCCGACCCGTTGCCGCCGGTGAGGGGGTTGGCGGCTGGATCGTCGGTGGTGGTCACATCTTGGCCGGCTGTGCCCGGGTTTGCGGTGTCGAAGACCAGGGGGTTGGAGCCGTTCGTTCCGGCCACGCCGGTGCCGCCTTGTCCGCCGGCGCCGCCGCTGCCGAACAGCAAGGCGCTACCTCCGTTGCCTCCAGCTCCGGCCATGCCGCCGTTGAAGCCGAGTGTGGCGGTGCCGCCCATTCCGCCGGTGCCGCCGTTGCCGAACAACAGCCCACCGGTGCCGCCATTGCCCCCGGTCGAACCGGCGCCGCCGGTTCCGCCATTACCGCCATCGCCGAATAGCCCCGCGGATCCACCGCCGCCGCCGGCTTGGCCGAAATCGCCGGCCGCGCCGTTGCCGCCGTTGCCGATCAAGAGTCCGCCGTCCCTTCCGTCTTGTCCGGGGTAGGTGCCGTTGGAGCCGTTGCCGATCAGCGGACGCCCAAGGATGGCCTGGGTGGGCGCATTGATGAGGTCGAGCAGTGGTTGCAGTGGTGAGGCGTTGGTGGCTTCGGCCGTCGCGTACAGGTTTGAGCCGTTGGCCAGAATCCGCACGAAGTGGTCGTGAAATGCGGCCATCTGGGAACCCAGCGATTGGTATTGCTGGGCGTGTGTCCCGAACAACGTGGCCACGGCGGTCGACACTTCATCGGCGGCGCTGATCGTCGAACCGATCCCGGCCAGATCGGTTGCTGCCGCCGAAATCAGCTCCGGCGCTGTGATGACAAACGACACAGTGCGCTCCCATCGGTTCATGACGCCCGAGGAAAAAAATTGCTGACAGCGCCTTCGAGAATGGCCACGACAGCCGACTGCAACAGGATATAAAGATTCGCGCACTATTGCTGCGATTTCAGCGCAATGGTCAATTTAGACGAACCGGGCGGGTCTCTCGAATTCACCCTTTGATGAATTACTCACGGCCTTTTCTTGTGTTCATGCGCACGCATTTTCTAAATCCGCCATCGGATGAATTTGCTTTTTTGGTTATCGCGCGCACATCGCGGCGTGTCTCCGGGCATGGCCGGTTATTGGCACTGCGCCGCACTTCGACAGGCTGGGTTGCCTTCGCGCGTCCTCAGAGCATGGAATCAATCATCATCTGGGCCGCACCCACATAGCCGGCGCTCACGTCGCTGGTCTCCCGGTAGTCGATGAACGCCGACTGATGGTTCGATGTGTTCAACAACTCCATGAACACTCCGATGAGGTGGGTAATGCCCAGCTGTGCGGGGAATCCGCGGTGTAGTTCATCGACGCTGCCTGTTGGAATTTCTCACTCTGCAGGGTCTTCGTTGTGGGTGCCCCCATCACGTTGACGTTGGTCAAACCGGTCGGCTGCGCGCTGATCAACTGATTGACATCGCCCTGCAATACCGCGGCGACATCGGTGCCCTCGGCTGGTTTGACCGTAACGTGTATCGCCGCCGTGTTGTTGGGGTCGAACAGTGTCACCCAGTTCGGACCCCGGTCGGTCAGCGTCCAGCCCGGCGCGGGTGTGATGGAGATACCGTCCGCGATGGTGATCGCATTCGCCGCGGTCAGCCCGAGTCGTGCACCCCGCACCGCAGGCGGGAGAGCCGTTGGCGGGTTGACGGGTTGGGAGACGCCGGCCCCCGCCGGCGCTGTCGCCCCAGCATGGCCACCGGGCAGCATCGGCGGCAGTTTGGTCCGGCCGGTGGTGCCGCTCGAGACGATCAACGCGGTCACCGCCGCGGCGACCAGGATGATCACCACGATGACGGCCGCGACCGTGGCCGGTCGCAGCCGGTGCCCCACCTGCACTCCGTTGCCGGGGAACTGCAGCGGCGGGGAGTGCGCGGCGGGGTCGCGGGCATCACGGCTCCTGGTTCGGCAGCGGTTGTTGCCCCCACATCGAGAGTGGTGTTGCCACCGTTGGGGGCGGGGTGGCGGGCCAGCGAGGCCGTGGCTGTCCCGCAGACCTGGCAGAAGGCGGCCTCGGCCTCGATCATTGCGCCGCAGTGGGCACAGACCTGGTGGGTGCCAGGGGCACGCGCCAACGTGGCGGCCCCAGTGAGGGCCGCTTGGGCTTCGGCCAACAGCGAGACATGCAGCGCGTAACGCACGCCGAGCAGTCCGGCCGCGCCCAGCACCAGCGCTGCCAAGGTGGTCAGCACGACGCCACGGGTGCCATAGGGGGCCAGCAGGACGGTGGCCAAGCCGTAAAGCACCAGCAGCGCCAAACCGTTGGCCAGTCCCGAGACGGTATTGACGCCGACCCCGCGCAGCGGCGCCAGCGCCATCGCGGCGGCGGTAGCGAAGATGATCGGCTGCAAAAGCCGAGTGTCAGGGCGATGAACGCGACGTGAGCTGGATCCCCGGCGTTAGCCCCGAGGTGGGTGAAGGCGCCGCGTTGTATGACCACGCTCAGGCCTAAAGAGAACGCGGCCCCGCTTAGCGAGCAGATGACTACGGCATAGACCGAGTGCCGGAAGGCGCTGCGGGCGGTCACCAGCACAAGCGGAATCAGCACCGCGACAAAGGTCACCGTCGGGACGAGGATGCCCAATTCCAGGATCTGGGCCATGGTCGGCATCCGATGTCGCGGCGCGGCCAGCAGCACCGGCTTGGTGAGGTGGTGTTCGAGCATCCCGACCCCGACACCGAGTGCCAGAGACGCCAGCAGGGCCAAGCCGAGAACGCTGATCGGCTCGCCACGCAACACGTCGTGGTCGTGCATATAGGTCAGTACCACCGCGGGCAGCGCAATCGCGGCCAGGATCAGCGCGACTGAGAGCATTCCGAATGCGGCGGCGATCAACGCCGTCACCAGCGCCAGCCCGATAGCACCCCGGTAGATGTGGTGGCGTCCCCCGGCCAGGTGCGGCATCAGGGTGCTCACCACCGCCAGTGAACGCACCGGTTCTTCGGGGTGGGCAGCGAAGTGCCGGGATCTCTGAATGGCGGGATGCAAAGGGGTGCCACAACGAGAGCAGAAGCGTGCCGCCTCAGGGTGTGGTGTCGAGCAATTCGGGCAGTCCATGTCTCTCCTCCCGGCCATCCAGCGACTAGTTGGGTCGAGGCGGCGCTGGCGTCAGCTGACCCGGTCCCCGCAGCGCTGAGAGCAGCGAAGGTGCGCAGGGGGGCTCAATGTTTTGCGGCGACTCGAGAAAATCCGTTGCGTCAACTTTGACCGCCGAGTTGGGCGGCCACCGCGGCCTACCGGGGGCCGCGGCATCCGTCCTTATGCCGTGATCAAGCCCGATTGCTGGACCCACCTCAACCATCGAACCAGTTAGCCGAGGTAACGGATAGGGGCGGAAGCCCCTAGCGGCGGGCGGCCGCGTTACCCGCCGGTTCTCGGCGATCTTGGTCGCGCCGGGCGCGGTGTCGTGCAGTGACGCGTCGATCCGGTTCTAGCTGCGATCCCGCACGTCCGAGATGGCGGCCCTCGGTGGTGGTCGCGGGTGCGCCGTTGGGTCTAGCCGTGTTGGCCGGCGTTGCCGGCGGTGCCTGCCACACCGTTGAGCCCAGCGTCACCGTAGAAGTGGATCAGGCCCTCGGCGATGCCACCGGCGCCACCGGCCCCGAGGGCGCCACCGGCCCCACCGGCACCGCCTCTGCCACCGATTCCGGCCGCGCCGTCCACTCCCGAAACCCCGATCAACCCGCCCTGGCCGCCATTTCCGCCGCTGAGCCCGGCAGCGCCGCCATCGCCGCCGTCCGCGCCGTTGCCGCCGCCGCCGTTGCCGCCGTTGCTGCCCTGGCTCAGCCGACCGCTGGTCGCGTTGCCGCCATGGCCACCGGCGCCGCCGGTACCCCCGACACCGCCATTGCCGGCGTCGCCGCCGGCACCGCCCAGGCCGAGTAGCCGCCCGCCGTTGCCGCCGTTACCGCCCACGCCGCCGTTGCCGCCGTTGCCGCCGATTCCCGTCGAGTCGGCGCCGGAGCCGCAGTCCCCACCTTCTTGTCCCTGGGCGGCGGTACCGGTGGGGTCGAAGTTTCCAGTCGCGGTGCCGCCGTCTCCGCCAGCGCCTCCGGCGCCGCCCGCGGCACCCGTGCCACCGGAGCCGCCAACACCCCCGGTTCCCCCTGCGCCGCCGTTGCCGACGAGCAGCCCGGTGTTCCCGCCGTTGCCACCGGCGCCGACCGCGCCGCCATTCCCGCCGGATAGGTCGCTGGCGGCGCCGTTGCCGCCATGGCCGCCCTTGCCGCCGGTGGCCGCTCCGCCCGCGGTCGAGGCGCCTCCGTCCCCGCCAGCGCCACCCGCGCCGCCGGGGCCACTGCCGTTGGCTCCGTTGCCGCCGTTGCCGCCTTGGTTGTTGTCGAAGCCAAATGTGTCCGTCGCCGCTCCGCCGACCCCACCATTGCCGCCGTTGGCACCTCCGGAGCCGGCGGCACCGCCGTTACCCCCGGTGCCGCCGATTCCTCCGGCGCCGGTCGCTTCGCCGCCGGTCCCTCCGGTGCCGCCGTTCTCGCCTGGTGCGCCGCTATCGCCCGTGTGGCCGGAACCGGCGTGACCGTCTCCGGAGAAAGGACTACCCGAGGCCCCGGTTCCCGCGGTCCGGTCGGGGTGGGGTTGGTCCCGTCGGTTCCGGCCATGCCGGTGCCGCCCTGCCCGCCGGCGCCGCCATTGCCCAACAGCACCGCGTGGCCGCCGCTGCCGCCCTGCCCCGCGACACCGCCGTTGACGCCAGCCATTCCCACGCCGCCCATCCCGCCGGCACCACCATCGCCCAATAGCAGGCCGCCGGTGCCGCCGCTGCCTCCGGCCGCGCCCGCTCCGCCCACGCCTCCCACGCCACCGCCGCCGAACAGCCCGGCGGCGCCTCCCATGCCACCCGCCACGCCGATGCCGCCGGCGCCACCGTTGCCGCCGGTGCCGATGAGACCGGCGACACCACCGTCGCCGCCGGTTTGGCCGGCGGCTCCCGAGCCGCCGTTGCCGCCGTTGCCCCACAGCAATCCGCCGGCCCCGCCGTCGGCGCCGGTTCCGGGAGCACCATCGGTGCCGTTGCCGATCAATGGGCGGCCCAGGAGTGCCTGGGTGGGGGCGTTGACCGCGTTGAGTAGTTCCTGCAGCGGTGATGCGTTCGCGGCCTCGGCGCCGGTATACGCGAGTGCGCCGGTTTTGAGGGTCTGGACGAACTGGTCGTGAAATGCCGCCATGTCGGCACCGAAGGTTTGGTATTCCTGCGCGTAGGTGTCAAATACGTGTGCGACGGCGGTGGATATTTCGTCTGCGGCCGCCGCCGCCACCGAGGTAGTCAGGGCGGACGCGGCGGCATTGGCGGTATTGATAGTCGAGCCGATGCTGGCAAGATCCGTTGCCGCCGCTGCCACCATGTCCGGGGCCGCGATCAAAAATGACACGCTTTACTCCCATCAATTCACTACTCGGTGAATATTTCGCGCCGATTTTCACGCAATCCGAATTATCGGAAGTGAATGATTGTATAGCGAGACTTCGTGGGATATCTGGATTTTTCGAATACGGATCGGCGTCCCGCTGGACTCCAATTCGGTAGCAGATTCCGCCCGAGAGTCGCTAGTGGGCCGGAGGCGACTGGCGTGACTGAACGGGCCCCAGACTGCCGACCTCGATGGCTGGCAACTGACCGTCGGCAGCGGCTACCGCGTAGACAGTGGCGGCGGTGTAGAAGGCGTCCTCGGTCATCAAGCCACGTTGGGCCAACTCGACCCGATCCACCGGGGTGCCCCATATCGTGCCGAACAGCTGCTTGAGCAGTGCGGGATCCGGGCGACGCAGGTTCAAATGTGGTTTTTGACTAGGGCGTGTCTGCTTAATGTGAATGGTGTTTTGGCTGATGCTGTTTGGGTGATGCGGACGCATGCGATTTCTGATGATTTGTGGTCGCTGATCGTGGCGGTGTTGCCTGCGGGGCGGCGGCGTGGCCGGCCGTGGAACGATCATCGACGTACTCTGGAGGGCATTATCTGGCGTTACCGTACGGGATCTCCGTGGTGTGACCTGCCCGAGCACTTCGGTCCCTGGCAATCGGTGGCCGAGAGGCATCTACGCTGGTCGGTCGATGGCATCTACGCGCGGATCTTCGCGGCGATCGCCTCTGACCTCGACGCCGAGGACGCCGACCTGGGCGCACTGTTGTCGGTCGATTCGACCAGTGTGCGCGCCCACCGACACGCAGCCGGAGCGCGCTCCGGGCGCCGCACAGGGGGATCTGTCGAATTACAAGAAATATCTCGATGAGCCCGATGACCACGCTATTGGGCGTTCCCGCGGCGGGCTGACTACCAAGATCCACGCCTTGACCGACCAGCTGTGCAGTCTGGTCACCCTGGCACTGTCGGCCGGTCAAGCCGGTGATAATCCGATGCTTTGGCCATTGCTGGCCGCCCGGTGCAGCAACTCATACGCCCCGTATCGCCTGCTGGCGGACAAGGCGTACTCCCATGATTCGACGCGGGCACAGCTGCGCCGGCTCAAGATCGCCCATACCATCCCCGAGCGCAGCGACCAGATCACCCGCCGCAAAGCTAAAGGCCGCAACAGAGGACGGCCTCCGGGGTTCTCAGGCCGAATCTACAAGCACCGCAACACCGTCGAGCGAAGCTTCAACCGGCTCAAACACTGGCGCGCGGTCGCCACCTGCTACGACAAATACGCCCTGACCTACCTCGGCGGTGTCACCCTGGCCGCCATCATCACCTACCACCGCGTCCGCAATTAGCAGACAGGACCTAGCCAGCTCATCGCGGCGGGCCACCGCGCGTGCGGCCATGAGGCGCCATTCCGGCAGCCGGGGGTCGCCGCGCAGCAGGTCCAGGAAATGCGCGACGGCAGGCAGGGACCGGGCGAAAAACAAGGTGCGGGTAGTCAGCCGCGCGGACACCGCAACCGCGTCGTCGCCAAGGGCGGAATTTTCTTCGGCAGTCAGCCACTGCGCCCTGACGTCCTCGGGAAAACCTGCGTCGTCGATGATGCCGGTTGCCAATTCGTAGTGGTGGGCGACCGTCTCCAGCGAGAGTTGGTAACTATCGCAGGGGACTTCGGCGGCAGCTAGCGCGGCCCGGTCACCGACGTTGCCGCTGGCGTCGGGGTGGTTCAAACTCCAGTGCCAGGCGGCCACCTGCTCCAATGCGGGCCAGGTAGGCCCACCGATCGCTGGCGCACAAGCTCAGCAGCGAAAGTACGTCGATATCGGCAACGTCAATGGCGTCGATGGCGTCGATCGCGGGCTCGGCGCTCTCCGCGGTGTCCAAAGCCACCGGCGTCGGCGGTGACCAGCGTTGCCGCCAGCGCTCCGACCACACGGTCGGGGGTGGGCCGGGCCGCACGGCGGTACTGGCTTGACCGCGGAGCACTTCTTGAAGCGCGAGCATCGCATCGGCGTGTTTGATGTCCACTCGCAAAGACCTCAACTGCTTTGCCAGATTCTGGCTCTCGCCGGCGCCAACGGTGTCCAGCAGGCGATTCCAGGTCCGCTGGGTAAACGGTGTACTGCGGGCCGTGTCGATCAGCTGATCCGCTAAAGCTGCTGGTAGCAAACCGGATTCGACGGCGTGCGCCAAGGTTTGCCGAATGTTGACCAGCGCATCGACGAAGACGGGGTAACCGTCTTGGGGATCGCCGTGCACCATCCCCACCTCGTCGTCTGCTTCCAGCAGCCCGTCCCGATAGCCTTCGAAAACCCAGCCGTAACCCTCTATGCGGAACGGGTGCAGCTCGGCGGCTCGCAATGCTCCCATGCTGGACGAACCGACGACCCGAATGCCGTCGGAGATCAGGGTCAGCAGTTCCTTGTGACGCACCGATGCCTGCTGGAAGAACAAGCCGTCGACAATGAGCAGCGCATCGCCGGGCCGCAGCTCGTAGCCAAGAGCGTGGCCGAACGCGATCGGCGGCACCACCTCAGCGTGGGGCACCACGGCGTGCACGTCGTCGGCGCTGATCGTGGGCCCGGCCGTGACGACGATCCGTCCGCCGGTTGTCGTGAATGTCACTGTTGCTCCTGCAGCGGGGTTCGCATCGGCGAGACTATCGAAGCGGACAAACCGGGGGCTATCACCTTCACCACCGGAACGCAGGCGTCGGCGAATTCGCAGACGACCGCGAGCGGCTCGGTGCCAGAACGTTTGGTCACCGCGGTCGCTGCGGTGGCCAGCAGCTCGCCCAGCGAGTTGGTGTAGTCGATGTGCCACGCGGTGGGTTCGGCGTCGGGCATCGATTGCATGGATCGGTGCACCGCCGCATAACTGTGAACCCGGGCGAACCGGTGGTAGATCGCTGAGGGCAGGTCCTCGCGGGCTCCGCTGATGGCGGTCAAGCGCGATTGTGCGGCTTCGGTGATCGCCCTGGACAGGGCGACATTGGGGTCATGGTGAAGTCCGCTGCCGCTGAACGGAACTTCCAACATCGGCGACGTCAGCTCGGCGGCTAAGCAATAGAAGCCGTCCCACGTGTCGATGCGAGCGACCTGCACTTCGCTTCCAGCTTGGTGGATCATTTGGACCAATTCGGCGCAGTCGGAGCGGGCGACGTCCTCGAGGGGGACATGGAAAAGGGTCGATCCGGGCTCGGCGGTGGCCATGCCGTGGCGCTCCATGATCTCGTAGAGCGCGTGCACTGTCGCTTCGTGGTAGCTGTTGCCCGAAGCCAATCCGGTGGTGTCCATGCTGAACATCGGAGGTCCCCAGGAATCGTTGACAGCGACATTCACCACGGTGGACAGCCACGGCACGAAGGTCCGTCGGCCGCTCAACAAAGTTGTCGCGACCATCCAGTCGAGCTTGGCCGAAGGGTGATACAGACTGCCTGCCGGCCGGTTGAGGTCGTCTGGGTCGTAGGTCAGCTCCGCCGTGAGATCCCTTGCCGGCGTTGCCAACATGGTGGGCGTGACGTTTTCAGCGTGCCAGTTTTCCAGGGACTCCATCACGGCCGACACCTGAGCGGCCCGGTAAGTGGTGGCTTTTCCCTGGCTCACCGACAAGGTCAGGGAGGCGGGGCGCACCGCCTGCACGGTGGGAATCCCGAGATCGTCGAGCCAGGTCAGGTCGGCGACGCGGGTGATTCCGGCTTGCGCCAGCAGCGGTTGGACCGCCTGCCAGGTTTGATCGGGAGAAATGGTCCGGTGAGTACCGGCTCGGTGCCCGATCGTGGTGGGGTCGGCGTGCCCGAGGAATCGAACCGGCCAGTGCGACCAATCCGGACCGTTCGGCTTTTGGGGCAACTGTCGCGTACCAAGCCGGGGAGGTTTGGACATTACTTCACGCTACTCAGTTCGAGCCGGCACAGGGGCCATGAAAAGTCGCTGAAAAAGATCCAGCGGGGTCTCATCGCGGGGGGGCGATGAGACCCAGCTGCCAGTCGGGGATCAGATGAGCGCTGAGCTCTCTCTGTCTGCTGTGCGAAGTGGTGTTCGGCGGGGATCTCAGTACTTGGGGGGGATGGGGGCGTATGCGATCCCCGCCGATGGTCTATTTAGTTGCTGCCCTTCGGGTGAAGGGGGGTCGGCGGGGGCCTCAATACTTGGGGGGGATGGGGGCGAAAGAGGCCCCCGCCGATTGGTCTATTTAGTTGCGGTGCTGGTAGCGGGTTCGTTTTCTTGTTTCGTTCCCGCGCTGAAAACAATTCTGCGGGGGGCGCGACCCCGTCGCTATCCCACAACCAGCTGATTGGAAGGGGAAATTCAGCTCCCCCAACCGCCCGATACTTCTTGTCCCCCGATTGGGGGACAAGAAGCGGCTGTCCGAGCGCCTGGCCCCCTCACCACCTGCGGCAAAACGCGTTAGTGTGCAAACCTTTACCCCACCGAGGCGTGAATGTGACTGTCGTTGAGCACTGTTGTCACACGGTGATTTGTGCGTCCGGAGCTCCACGACTGACAGGTGAAAACGGGTGATGACACAGCAGTCAGACGGTGCACCACGGACTTGCCGCGCGGGCGGACCGGCGCTGGCCCTTCGATTCCTGGCGTTGACCGCCGGGGTGTTCGGGGTGTCGGCGGCCGCGGCGGCTCCGATACACGCGGACATGATGGGCAATGCCTTCCTGACGGCCTTGAACAACGCCGGCATCTCCTACAGTCAGCCCGCCGCAGCCATGGCAATGGGCAGGTCGGTGTGCCCGATGGCGGTGGAGCCGAACGGCACGTTCGAGTCCGTGGTGGCCAGGATGGTCGACAAGAACGGGATGCCCCGCGAGACCGCGGCCGCGTTCACCGTGGTCGCGATAGCGACCTATTGCCCGGCGGTGATCTACCCCCTGCTGCCCAACCGGCTGCAGGCCTGACCCACTGGGCCCATCCGGGCTGATTGTGAGCCTGCCCGGCGTGCCCGTAACCTCTAGCGAGTGGTCGACGACAGGCACGGTCGCGGTGGGCAGCGACGACTGCGATCGGCGTCGGGCGACGCAGCACGTCGCGGTCCACGGCGGGATCGTGACGGTTCGTGGTCGGGCCCGGGCCGAGCGCGTCCGGCTCAGCCGCAAAACGCATCCGGTGACGGGACCCGCGCGCGGCCGGAAGGTCCGGCGGTGCCGCCCGGCGTGGACGCCAAGCAACTGGCACCCGAGATCCGGCGTGAATTGAGCACCCTGGACCGGGCGACCGCCGACGCCGTCGCCCGCCACCTGGTGGCAGCCGGTGAGCTGCTCGATGAGGACCCGCAGGCCGCGTTGGCGCACGCGCGCGCGGCTCGGGCGCGCTCCAGCAGGATCGCCGTGGTTCGTGAAGCCGTTGGCATCGCGGCCTATCACTGCGGTGATTGCGGTCAGGCCCTGGCCGAGTTGCGAGCGGCGCGCAGGATGGGCAGCAAGTCCGCGTTGCTAGCGCTGATGGCTGACTGTGAGCGTGGCCTCGGGCGCCCGCAGCGGGCCATCGACCTGGCCCGCGGTCCCGAAGCGACGCAGCTCAGCGGTGACGACGCCGACGAGTTGCGGATTGTCGCCGCGGGGGCCCGGGCAGATCTGGGACAGCTGGAGCAGGCGCTGACCCTGTTGTCCACACCGCAGCTGGATCCGGACCGGACCGGCTCGACCGCGGCTCGGCTTTTCTACGCCTACGCCGACACGTTGCTGGCGCTCGGCCGTCGCGACGAGGCGCTGCATTGGTTTCTGCTATCGGCGGCCGCCGATAGCGAAGGCGTCACCGACGCCGAGGACCGAGTCGACGAACTGGCCGAGTAGCGGTGAAAAACATTGCGCAGGAATATGACTGCCTGCTGATCGACCTGGACGGGACGGTGTTCCGCGGCAGCCAGCCCACCGAAGGCGCGGTCGAGTCGCTGGATGAGGTCACGGCGCGCAAGCTGTTTGTCACCAACAATGCGTCGCGCAGCGCCGGCGAGGTCGCGGTGCACTTGCGCGAGCTCGGCTTCACGGCCACCAGCGAAGACGTTGTCACCAGCGCTCAGAGTGCCGCTCATCTGCTGGCCGCCGCCCTGCCGCCGGGTTCTAAGGTACTGATCGTGGGCACCGACGCGCTGGCCGACGAAATCAGCGCGGCCGGTCTGCGTCCGGTGCGCCGTTTCGAGGACCAACCCGATGCCGTCGTCCAGGGGCTTTCCCTGACCATCGGGTGGCCCGAGCTTGCCGAGGCGGCGCTGGCTATCCGGGCCGGCGCGTTGTGGGTGGCCGCCAATGTCGACAAAACGCTGCCCACCGAGCGCGGTCTGCTGCCGGGCAACGGATCGTTGGTGGCCGCGCTGCGAACCGCCACCGGCGCGCAGCCCCAGGTGGCGGGCAAGCCCGGGCCACAACTGATGAAAGACGCCGTGGGGCGTGGCGACTTCCGTGCCCCGCTGGTGATCGGCGACCGGCTGGACACCGATATCGAGGGGGCCAACGCCGCCGGGTTGCCCAGTCTCATGGTTCTCACCGGGGTCAACAGCGCACGGGATGCGGTGCATGCCGATCCCGTTTGCCGGCCCACATATATCGGCCATGACCTGCGCTCGCTGCGCCAGGACTGCGCCGCGTTGGTGGTAGCACCGCAGGCCGGCTGGCGAGTGCAGATCGACGGCGCGGCGGTGACGGTCTGTGCCAACGGCGAGCAGGCGGGCGACGATCTGTCGATCGTGCGTGCCGTCGCGTGCGCGGTGTGGGATGCCCAGTTCGGCGGCCGGCCGTTCACCGTGAACGGCGGTGACGACCACGCGTGGAAGGCCCTGCACCGCTGGTCCCTGGTGCACAGCGAGTAGCGGCCAACTAGCGTAGGGAGTCCGATGACTATTGATCCTGACCAAATTCGCACAGAAATCGAATCGCTACTCGCTCAATTGCCCGAGGTCGCGGATGGTGCAAACGGGCCGTCTCTGGCTGAGCTGGAAGACATTGCCCGTCGCCTTTCGGAGGCACACGACGTGTTGTTGCAGGCCTTGGAGTCGGCGGAGAAAGGTTGAGTGCGGCGTGGCACGGCGTACCCGCGTTGACGCCGAGCTGGTGCGCAGGGGATTGGCACGTTCCCGCCAGCAGGCCGCGGAATTGATCAGCGCCGGCAAAGTGCGCATCGATGGCCTGCCGGCGGTGAAGCCAGCCACCGCGGTGGCGGCTACGGCCGCGCTGACGGTCGCTGCCGACAGCGAACGCGGCTGGGTATCACGCGGAGCCCACAAGCTGATCGGTGCCTTGGAAGTTTTCGGCATTGACGTGCACGGCCGTCGCTGTCTTGATGCGGGCGCGTCGACCGGGGGGTTCACCGAGGTGCTGTTTGACCGCGGCGCGGCCGAGGTGGTCGCCGCCGACGTCGGGTACGGCCAGCTTGCGTGGTCGCTGCGCAGTGATCCGCGGGTGATTGTCATCGAGCGGACCAACGTTCGCGACCTCTCCCCGGCGGCCATAGGCGGGCAGGTCGACCTGGTGGTGGCCGATTTGTCGTTCATCTCGCTGACCACGGTGTTGCCCGCGCTGGCTGCGTGTGCTTTGCCGCACGCCGATATCGTTCCGATGGTGAAGCCACAGTTTGAGGTCGGCAAGGGCCAGGTCGGTGCTGGCGGAGTGGTGCAAGATCCCGGCCTGCGCGCCGGGTCGGTGCTGTCGGTCGCGCGGCGCGCCGGGGAGCTAGGCTGGCACACCGTCGGTGTCACGGCAAGCCCCCTGCCCGGTCCATCGGGAAACGTCGAATACTTCCTGTGGCTGCGCGCCCAGACCGATCGGCCGTTGTCCGATGACGCGCTTTCGGATGCGATCCAAACTGCCGTGGCCGAAGGTCCGGGCCGACAACCGGCCGGGCACGCGGAACGAGGCCCGCAGTGACCGCCACCCGTACCGTCCTGCTGGTGGTCCACACCGGGCGCGACGAAGCCACTGAAACCGCACGACGGGTTGAGAAGGTCCTGGGTGACAACGGTATTGCCCTTCGGGTGCTCTCGGCGGAGGCGGTAGACCGGGGGTCGCTGCATCTGGCGCCCGACGACATGCGGGCCTTGGGCGTCGATATCGAAGTGGTTGACGCGGATCCGCGCGCCGCCGACGGCTGCGAGTTGGTCTTGGTGCTCGGCGGCGATGGCACCTTCCTGCGGGCCGCTGAGCTGGCCCGCAACGCGCAGATTCCGGTGCTCGGCGTCAACCTGGGGCGGATCGGCTTCCTCGCCGAAGCCGAGGCTGAGGCCATCGACCGGGTGCTCGACCACGTGGTGGCGCGCGACTACCGGGTAGAGGAACGCCTGACGCTGGACGTCGTCGTGCGCAAGGCCGGCTGCGACCTCGAAAAGGGATGGGCGCTCAACGAGGTCAGCCTGGAAAAGAGACCCCGGCTGGGGGTGCTGGGGGTGGTCGTCGAAATAGACGGGCGACCCGTGTCGGCGTTCGGATGTGACGGGGTGTTGGTGTCGACTCCTACCGGATCCACCGCCTATGCCTTCTCGGCGGGTGGTCCGGTGCTCTGGCCGGATCTGGAAGCGATTCTGGTGGTGCCCAACAATGCCCACGCCCTGTTCGGGAGGCCGATGGTGACCAGCCCCGAGGCCACGATCGCCGTCGAGATCGAGCCGGACGGGCACGATGCCATGGTGTTCTGCGACGGTCGCCGCGAGATGTTGATGCCGGCCGGCAGCCGGCTGGAGGTGACCCGTTGTGACACCCCGGTGAAGTGGGCCCGCCTGGACAGCGCGCCGTTCACCGATCGCCTGGTCCACAAGTTCCGCCTGCCGGTGACCGGCTGGCGCGGGAAGTAGCGGCTCGCACCTGTGCTGACCGAGATACGAATTGAATCGCTTGGCGCCATCAGCGCCGCGACCGCGGAGTTCGATCGTGGCCTGACCGTGCTGACCGGCGAGACGGGCACCGGCAAGACGATGGTGGTCACCGGACTGCACCTGCTCGGTGGTGCCCGCGCCGACGCCAACCGGGTTCGTTCGGGTGCTGACCGCGCGATCGTCGAGGGCCGTTTCACCACCGTCGATCTGGACCAGAGCGCGACCGCACACCTGGATCACATGCTCGACGCGTCGGGGGCAGATCGTGACGAGGACGGCAGTTTGATCGCGCTGCGGTCGGTCAGCAGCTCCGGTCCGTCGCGGGCGTATCTGGGCGGGCGCAGTGTGCCGGCCAAGTCGTTGAGCAATTTCACCAACGAACTCCTCGCCCTGCATGGGCAGAACGACCAGCTGAGGCTGATGAGGCCCGAGGAACAGCGCGGGGCGTTGGACCGCTTTGCTACCAGCGCCAGCGCACTACAGCGCTACCGCAAGCTGCGTGACACCTGGCTGTCGGCACGACGTGATCTGCTGGACCGCCGCAACCGGGCTCGAGAGCTGGCCCAGGAGGCGGATCGGCTGCAGTTTGCGCTCAACGAGATCGACGCCGTCGACCCGCAGCCCGGGGAGGACGACGCGTTGGTGGCCGACATCGCGCGGCTCTCCGAGCTGGACACGCTGCGCGAGGCCGCGTCGGCGGCGCGCGCCGCGTTGTCGGGCGCATCGGAAGAAGCATTCGGGACCGGTGCCGCCGAGTGTCTGGGCCGGGCCCGAGCGGCCCTGGAATCCAGCGACGACGCCACCCTGCAGGCCCTGGCCAAGCAGGTCAGCGACGCGCTGGCGGTGGTCTCCGATGCGGCCGGGGAACTCGGCTCCTATGTGGATGCCCTGCCGGCCGACGCCAGCGCTTTGGACACCAAGCTGGCTCGCCAAGCGCAATTGCGCACGCTGACCCGCAAGTATGCCGCCGACATCGACGGGGTCTTGGCGTGGGCCCAGGACTCACGTGCCCGGCTGGCCGCACTCGACGTGTCCGAGGAAGGTCTGGCAGCGCTGCAACGCCGTGCCGGCGAGCTGGAGCATGAAGTCGCGCAGGCGGCGGCCGAGCTCAGCAGGACGCGGGCCAAGGCGGCCAAGCGGCTGGCCAAGGAGGTCACCGCCGAGTTGTCCGCTTTGGCGATGGCCGATGCCGAATTCACCATCGCCGTCGGCGTCGAGGTGGCTGACGAGGACGATGCCGCCGCGTTGACCTTGCCGACCGGCGAGCGGGTCCGCGCCGGTGGTGACGGTGTCGACCTGGTTGAATTCGGCTTCGCGGCGCACCGTGGAATGACGGTGCTGCCGCTGGCCAAGAGCGCGTCCGGCGGCGAGCTGTCCCGGGTGATGCTGGCGCTCGAGGTCGTGCTGGCGGCATCGGCGGCCGGCACCACGATGGTTTTCGACGAGGTCGACGCCGGCGTGGGAGGCTGGGCGGCAGTCCAGATCGGGCGCCGCCTGGCGCGGCTGGCGCGCACTCATCAGGTCATCGTCGTCACGCACCTGCCGCAGGTCGCCGCGTACGCCGACGTGCATCTGATGGTGCACAGCACCAAGGGCGGTACCAGCGAGGTGCGGCGGCTCTCCGACGATGAGCGCGTCGGCGAGCTGGCCCGGATGCTGGCCGGGCTCGGGGAGTCCGACAGCGGTCGTGCGCATGCCCGTGAGCTGCTCGATACCGCGCGGAACGACAAGGATTAGCCAGCGATTAGTCAGCGCGCGTCGCTGTCTTGTTGAAATACGGCAACAAATCGGCGAACAACCCCGCAATGGGGTTGTGACAGGTGTGACGACATATAACTTATGGGGCTGATGTTACGGCGCGCCTCCCCGCCTAGGCCGCGCTTCACCGACAGAATCCCCCCCATGAAGATGTCTGCGCTTCTGTCCCGTAACACCGCTCGGCCCGGCTTGATCGGCACCGCCCGGGTTGATCGGAATATCGACCGACTGCTGCGCAGGGTGTGTCCCGGCGACATCGCGGTCCTCGATGTGCTGGACCTGGACCGCATTACCGCAGACGCGCTGGTGGAATCCGGTGTCGCCGCCGTCGTCAACGCTTCGTCGTCGGTCTCGGGTCGCTATCCCAACCTGGGCCCCGAGGTGTTGGTCAACAACGGCGTCACCCTCATCGACGAGACCGGGCTGGAGATCTTCAAGAAGGTCAAGGACGGGTCCAAGGTGCGCCTCTACGAGGGCGGGGTGTACTCGGGTGACCGGCGGCTGATCCGCGGCACCGAGCGCACCGATCATGACATCGCCGATCTGATGCGGGAGGCCAAGAGCGGACTGGCTGCCCACCTGGAGGCGTTCGCCGGCAACACAATTGAGTTCATCCGCAGCGAAAGCCCTTTGTTGATCGACGGAATCGGCATTCCCGATATCGGCGTCGACATGCGCCGCCGGCACGTGGTGATCGTCGCCGAAGAGCCGAGCGCCGCCGATGATCTGAAGTCTTTGAAGCCGTTCATCAAGGAGTACCAGCCTGTTCTCGTCGGTGTCGGCACCGGCGCTGACGTGTTGCGCAAGGCGGGCTACCGGCCGCAGCTCATCGTCGGCGACCCCGACCAGATCAGCACCGAGGTGCTCAAGTGCGGTGCCCAGGTGGTGTTGCCCGCCGATGCGGACGGCCACGCCCCGGGGCTCGAGCGGATCCAGGATCTCGGGGTCGGTGCGATGACATTTCCCGCCGCCGGCTCGGCCACCGATCTGGCGCTGCTGCTAGCCGATCACCACGGCGCGGCGCTGCTGGTCACCGCCGGTCACAACGCCAACATCGAGACGTTCTTCGACCGCACCCGGGTGCAGAGCAACCCGTCGACCTTCCTGACCCGGCTGCGGGTGGGGGAGAAGCTGGTTGACGCCAAAGCCGTCGCAACGCTGTACCGCAACCACATTTCGGCCGGGGCGATTGCGTTGTTGGCCCTGACGATGCTGATCGCCATCATCGTTGTCTTGTGGGTGTCACGCACCGATGGGGTGGTGGTGCACTGGATCGTCGACTACTGGAACCGCTTCTCCCTTTGGGTGCAGCACCTGGTCACCTAACTTTTCGAGGACGGTGCTTCTATGATCTCGTTACGCCAACACGCGATCTCGCTGGCGGCTGTCTTTCTGGCACTGGCGATCGGCGTGGTGCTGGGTTCGGGCTTCTTCTCGGACACCTTGCTGTCGAGTCTGCGTAACGAGAAGCGCGATCTCTATACGCAGATCGGCACTCTCAATGATCAGCGCAACGCTCTCAACGAGAAACTTAGCGCAGCAAACGATTTCAATAATCAGATGCTGGGCCGCATCGTCCATGACGCTCTCGCCGGGAAATCGGTGATCATCTTCCGGACTCCGGATGCCAGTGACGACGACGTCGCCGCGGTGACAAAGATCGTCGCGCAGGCCGGGGGCTCGGTGCCCGGAACCGTGTCGTTGACCCAGGAGTTCGTGGAAGCCAACTCCGCGGAGAAGCTGCGTTCGGTGGTGGACTCGACCGTCCTGCCGCCCGGCGCGCAACTGAGCACCAAGCTCGTCGACCAGGGATCGCAGGCCGGGGACTTGCTCGGGATCGCCCTGCTGACCAGTGCCAAACCGGACCCGGCGGCGGGCCCGGGCGTGGATGACGCACAGCGCGACACCGTGCTGGGTGCCCTGCGGGAAACCGGGTTCATCACCTATCAGCCCAGCGATCACATCGGCGCAGCAAACGCCGCCATCGTCATCACCGGCGGCGCGCTGCCCGCCGATGCCGGCAACCAGGGTGCCAGCGTGGCGCGATTCGCCGCGGCGCTGGCGCCGCACGGGTCCGGCACCGTGCTGGCCAGTCGGGACGGTTCCTCGACCGGCGCCGCGGCCGTCGCGGTGGCCCGGGCCGATCCCGGGATGGCGGCCACCATCAGCACGGTCGACGATGTTGACGTTGCCCCCGGGCGGATCACCACGATCCTTGCCCTGCACGATCTCATCAACGGCGGTCATCCGGGGCAGTACGGCACCGGCCACGGTGCGACGTCGGTCACGGTCGCTCAGTAACTCCACTCGGGCGTGTTATCCGCGGGCTAGCGCTGCGGATGTTAGGGTGGGTTTCCGTGGGTCGGCAGGCCTAGCTGGTTGCGGCTAGGAATGTCCGAAGAATTCAAACCCTGCCCGTCTTCACGGAGGTCTCTCACTTGCGTAGGCATCCGCAAACCGCTACTAAGCACCTCTTCGTCAGCGGTGGTGTCGCTTCTTCACTCGGCAAAGGACTGACGGCAAGCAGCCTCGGTCAATTGTTGACCGCCCGCGGTCTGCGGGTGACCATGCAGAAGCTCGACCCGTATCTCAATGTCGATCCGGGCACCATGAATCCGTTCCAGCACGGTGAAGTCTTCGTCACCGAAGACGGCGCCGAAACCGACCTCGACGTCGGCCACTATGAGCGATTCCTGGATCGCGGCCTATCCGGGTCGGCGAATGTCACCACCGGGCAGGTCTATTCGACGGTGATCGCCAAGGAGCGCCGTGGCGAGTACCTCGGCGACACGGTTCAGGTGATCCCACACATCACCGACGAGATCAAGCGGCGCATCATGGCGATGGCCGAGCCCAACGCGGACGGCCGCCGCCCCGATGTCGTCATCACCGAAATCGGCGGCACGGTAGGCGATATCGAATCTCAGCCATTCCTCGAGGCCGCCCGCCAGGTGCGCCACGACCTGGGGCGCGAGAACGTCTTCTTTCTCCATGTGTCGCTGGTCCCATACCTGGCCCCCTCGGGGGAGCTCAAGACCAAACCGACCCAGCACTCGGTGGCCGCACTGCGCAGCATCGGTATCACTGCGGACGCACTCATCCTGCGCTGTGACCGTGATGTTCCCGAAGCGCTGAAGAACAAGATCGCCCTGATGTGTGACGTGGACATTGACGGCATCATCTCCACCCCGGACGCGCCCTCGATCTACGACATCCCCAAGGTGTTGCATCGCGAGGAGCTCGACGCGTTCGTGGTACGCCGGCTCAACCTGCCCTTCCGCGACGTCGACTGGACCGAGTGGGACGATTTGCTGCGCCGGGTGCACGAACCGAAGGAAACGGTTCGAATTGCTCTGGTGGGTAAATACGTTGAGCTTTCCGACGCTTACCTGTCGGTGATCGAGGCAATACGGGCCGGCGGATTCAAACATCGGGCCAAGGTCGAAATCAGCTGGGTGGGCTCCGACGACTGCCAGACCGACGGAGGCGTCGCCAGCGCCTTGGGCGATGTCCACGGGGTGCTGATTCCCGGCGGGTTCGGTATCCGGGGCATCGAGGGCAAGATCAGCGCCATCAGCTACGCGCGGTCGCGCGGTCTGCCGGTGTTCGGGCTCTGCCTGGGGCTGCAGTGCATTGTGATCGAAGCCGCCCGCTCGGTGGGGCTGACCGAGGCCAATTCGGCCGAGTTCGAGCCCGGTACACCTGACCCGGTGATCTCCACGATGGCCGATCAGGAACACATCGTGTCCGGCCAGGCCGATCTGGGTGGCACCATGCGGCTCGGTGCCTATCCCGCCGTATTGGAATCGGGTTCCATTGTGGCCGAGGCATATCAATCGACCAAGGTGTCCGAACGGCACCGGCACCGCTACGAGGTCAACAATGCCTACCGGGAGCGGATTGCCGAAAGTGGGCTGCGCTTCTCGGGGATCTCACCCGACGGCCACTTGGTTGAGTTCGTCGAATATCCGCCCGAGCAACACCCGTTCGTGGTGGGCACCCAGGCTCACCCCGAGCTGAAGAGCCGGCCTACCCGGCCGCATCCGCTGTTCGCCGCGTTCGTCAAGGCGGCTATCGACTACAAAGAGGGCGAGCTGCTTCCGGTGGAGATGCCCGAGCGGGTTTCCAACGGCGCTGAGCGGCGCGATCAGGTCGGGCAGTCGATACCTGAGCCCGCAAACCGTGGCTGAGCAGGACTTCGAGACGATCTCGTCCGAAACCTTATATACCGGGGCCATTTTCGCGCTGCGTGGAGATCGGGTGCGGATGCCCGGTGACACCACTGCGGTGCGCGAAGTCATCGAGCACTACGGAGCGGTTGCCATCGTCGCGATGGATGACGACGGCAATATCCCGATGGTCTACCAGTACCGCCACGCGTTCGGGCGGCGGCTGCTGGAACTTCCCGCCGGGCTGCGCGATGCCGCGGGAGAACCCTCCCATGTCACCGCGGCGCGCGAACTGCATGAGGAGGCGGGTCTGCAGGCTGAGCACTGGCAGGTGCTCATCGACCTGGACTCCGCGCCCAGATTCAGCGACGAGTCGGTGCGGGTCTATCTGGCCACCGGGCTCAGTGAAGTCGAGCAGCCCGAGGGGCATCACGAAGAAGCCGATATGACAGTGCGGTGGTTTCCCCTCACCGAGGCGGTGCGCAAGGTGTTCACCGGCGAGATCGTCAACGCCATCGCGGTGGCCGGCGTCTTGGCCGCCCACTCCATCTCCACCGGGCTGGCCCAGCCGCGCCCGCTGGACAGTCCCTGGATCGACAGACCGACGGCATTCATGGCGCGGAAGAATTCGCGGTGAGCACGCTGACCCTGGACACGCAGTTGCAGGGTTATCTCGACCATTTAGCGATCGAACGTGGCGTTGCCGCCAACACGTTGAGCTCCTATCGGCGGGACCTGCGCCGCTACTCCAAGCACCTCGAAGACCGGGGGATCACCGATTTAGCCAAGGTGGGCGAGGACGATGTGAGCGAGTTCCTGGTCGCCCTGCGACGGGGAGATCCCGAATCCGGAGTGCTCGGGCTGTCGGCGGTGTCAGCAGCCCGGGCGCTGATTGCGGTGCGAGGGTTGCATCGGTTCGCGGCCGCCGAGGGACTGGCCGCGCTGGATGTGGCGCGCGCCGTGCGTCCGCCCACACCGGGCCGGAGGCTGCCCAAGAGTCTGACCATCGATGAGGTGCTGGCCCTGCTCGAGGGTGCCGGTGGTGACAATCCGGCGGACGGCCCGCTGACGCTGCGCAACCGGGCATTGCTGGAGCTGTTGTATTCCACCGGATCTCGGATCTCCGAGGCGGTCGGACTCGATGTCGACGATATCGATACGCAGGCCAGGACGGTGTTGTTACAGGGCAAGGGCGGTAAGCAGCGGCTGGTGCCGGTGGGGCGTCCCGCGGTACAAGCCTTGGACGCCTATCTGGTGCGCGGACGTCCGGAGCTCGCCCGCCGCGGCCGCGGCACCCCGGCGATTTTCCTCAACGCGCGCGGCGGTCGCCTGTCGCGCCAAAGCGCTTGGCAGGTGTTGCAGGATGCGGCCGAACGCGCCGTTATCACCTCGGGGGTATCGCCGCACATGCTGCGCCATTCGTTTGCGACTCATCTGCTGGAGGGCGGCGCGGATGTCCGGGTGGTGCAGGAGCTTCTGGGGCATGCCTCGGTGACAACGACGCAGATCTACACGCTGGTCACCGTGCACGCGCTGCGCGAAGTGTGGGCCGGCGCGCACCCCCGGGCCACCTAGCGCGGGTCACCCCAAGTAGTCGGATTCGAGCACCAGATCCGATACCAGGTTTTGGTACTCGAGGTGGGTCTTGTGCTCGGTGGTGTCCCACAGCGTGCCTTGATGGTGCCGCATGTATTCGTGGTACTCGGGAGCGCCGGGCACCTTGACGTTGTCGGCCACCACGATCGAGCCCCGATGCAGCCACTCCCGGTCCAGGATGCTTTGCAGGTCGTCGAGGTAGGCCTTCTTGTCGTGATCGACAAAGACGAAATCGAGCGCACCGGGGGCGAATCCGTGCTCGGTCGCGAGTGCATCCAGGGTGCGTCCGCCGTCGCCAATGGTGCCCACGACACATGTCACGCGATCGGCAACGCCCGCATGAGCCCAGATCTGTCGGGCGTTGGCGGCGTTGGCTTCGGCAAGTTCGACGGAGTAGACCTTGGCCTGCGGTGCGGCCCGGGCGATCCGCAGAGCGCCATACCCGCAGTAGGTGCCCAGTTCCAGCGCCAGCGCCGGATCGGCGCGCCGCACCGCGGCATCGAGTAGCAGCCCCTTCTCGTCGCCGACGTTGACCAGGATGGACTTTTCGTAGGCGAACTTGTCGATGGCGGCCAGCACGTCGTCGATATCGCCGGCGCGGGCGTGCTCAAGCACATAGTCGACAGCCGCTGCCTCGCGGCCGTCGCCGACCTGGCCCGTGCTGAGCAGGGTGCGAAATGCCAGTGCCAGCCGCAATACCGACCACCGCAACGGAGCGAAGCGTGCGTTGACCCTCATCGAGTCCACGCTACCGCTTTCGCGGGTCAGTTGATTTCGTCACATCGCGCGCCATTTGACCAGGCACGTTCGACCCGCGCGGCACGCGCATCAATTGTTTGGAAAAGCTAGTTTGACACGCCGAATTTTCAAGAAATTGTCGAACAAGTGAGCACGGCTATGAACCGCGATCGCGCCAGATCCGAGGCAACCGCAGGCCAGCGCTGCGGTCTGTGGCTCAGCGGCGCCCGGGAGTCGGTGGCGACCACGTCGATCGTCGGTTTGTATGCGCTGAGCGCGGGTCTGGTATCTGAAACCGGTTGTGTGACTTCGAATGCCGACTTTGCCAACGTGCCGCTGCCGAATTACTCCGATTTTGTGGTGGGCGGACGAGACCTCACCACCACCTCGTTGGTCAAGCGCGCGGAGACCCTGGTGGAAGCCGGACTTCTGCCGCACCAGGTGGTGGCCACACTCTCCGATCGGCTGGCAGCCACCGACGACGAGATCGTCGGTCCTTCTTGTGTGGCCACGCCGGATCCCTGCAGTGCCGGTGCGAGCACCCAAGCCGAACTGGTCGACCGGCTCTGCGATGCGATGGCCTCGTTCATATCGCGTCATGGGCTGGATGGTTTGGTTGTCATCGACGTCGCGTCGACCGAACCGCCGGTTGCCGATCTACCGGAGTACCGCGACCCGCAACTGTTGCGTCTCGCGCTGGGCGAGAAGAACCGAGCGCTGCTGCCGGCGAGTGCGCTGACGACGCTGGCCGCAATACGCACCGGCGCCGGCTATGCCTGTTTCACGCCGTCGCCGTCTTTGGGTATCCCCGCGCTGCGCCAACTCGCTGCCGAGGCCGACATCAGCTACGCGGGTCAGGATGCCAAGACAGGCCAGACCTTGCTGCGCACGGTGTTGGCGCCAATGTTTGCCAGCCGCGCGATGAACGTTCACTCATGGGCCGGGTCGAACTTGCTGGGGGGCGGTGACGGCGCCACCTTGGCTGACCCGGTCGCGGTGCAGTCCAAGCTCGCCAGCAAGCAGCGTGGCATCCAGCAGATGCTCGGCGGCCACGTCACCGCTCCGCTGCACATCGACTATGTGCCCGATCTGGGGGAAACCAAGGTTGCGTGGGACTTGATCCATGCAACGGGATTTCTGGGCGGCCAGATCACGCTGCAAACTACCTGGTCTGCACCGGATTCCGCGCTGGCTGCGCCGCTGGTTCTCGACGTGGCACGACTTCTGTCGATGGCCCGAATGCGCGGTGCGCACGGCGTGGTGGGGGAGCTCGGTTTCTTTTTCAAGGAGCCGTGGGGATCCTCGACGCGCTCCCTGGCGGCGCAGTACGAAGCACTGCACCAGTGGGCCAACTCCTTGTCGACACCGGATTCAGCTGAGCTGTGAAACCCAAGGCGTACCTCGACCTGATGAGGGCGCCTGCTGCACTTACCGTTCTCGGTGACAGCGTCGTTGGCGCGATGTGGTCAGGACGCCCGTTGGGAGGACGGCGCCTGGCGCTACCGCTGGCATCCGCCCTGTTGTATTGGAGCGGGATGGTGCTCAACGACTGGGCCGACCGCAAGCGTGACGCCGTTGAGCGTCCCGAGCGTCCGATTCCCTCCGGCGACGTGTCACCCGCGGCGGCCACCGTCTTGGCCGCCGCCGGAGTCGCCGCAGCGACGGCGGCGGGAGGCCGCCAGGGCCTCGCCGCTGCGGGCCGCATCACGCTGTGTGTGGTGGCCTACGACGTGGCCGCCAAGGACACCGCGGCCGGGCCCCTGGTGATGTCGGGCTGCCGGTTCTTCGATGTGATGCTTGGCGCCGCGCCACATTATCGCCGCGCCCTGATTCCTGCCTCGGTCATCGGCCTGCACACCACCGCGATCACGGTACTGTCCCGCAGCGAGGTAACGGGATCCGACCGCCGCATGCTGGCTCTGGTAGGAGGTGCCGCTGCGGCGGTGGCGACGTCGGCCGTTGCCGCCGCAGCCGGTGGGCCAGCCGGATACCGCGTGGCGCTGCCGGTTGCGGTCTACTCCTGGGCATTTGGGCCCAGTTTGTGGAACGCGTGGCAGCAACCCACCGCTGAGGCGATTCGCAGCGCGGTACGTAGCGGAATCGCCTCGATGATCGCGGCACAGGCCATGCTGGCCGCGCGCTCACCGCGGTCGCGCACCATGCTTGCGCTGTGCGGTCTTGCTATTTTTTTGCGGCTGAAAGTTTCTGCGCCGAAACCCACCGAGGTGACCTGATGCACGTTGGCTACAACACCAATAGTTTGGCTGATCATCCGATTGCTGAAGCGCTGGCTTTGATCGCCGAAGAGGGTTACAGCGCCGTCGCCTTGACCGTTGGCTATCCGCATGTGCGGCCCATGGACTCCGATCTCGGTGCGCAACTCGATGCACTGGGTTGCCTGCTGGACACATACGGGTTGACGGTGGCAATCGAGACGGGCGCCCGCTATCTGCTGGATCCGCACAACAAACACAAACCGTCACTGGTTGATGTCGCCGCGCAGCCGCGCATCGAGTTCTTGCAGCGGGCAATCGATATCGGTGCCGAACTGGGGGCAACCTGCGTATCGCTATGGTCAGGATATTCGGTCAGCTACAGTGACGCCGCCACCACGCGTGACCTCTTGCTCGGTAGGCTCTCTCGCCTGGTGGAGTACGCAGACCGCAAGTCGGTCATGCTGGGCTTCGAGCCCGAACCGGGCATGTTTGTGGAAACCGTCCAACAAGCGCTGGGGCTGTGCAGCGAGTTGGGTGATCCTGCGCGACTTGGCATCACGCTCGACGTCGGACACTGCGTGATGACCGAGCCCGCCGGGGCCGAGGCGGCAATCGTGGAACTGGGGGACAAGCTGGTCAACGTTCACCTGGACGACATGACACCGCTCAAACATGAACACCTTGAGTTCGGTTACGGCGCGTTGGATCTGGGTGCGGTGATGGACGCGCTGCAGGTGGCGGGCTTCGCCGGGGTGGCTTCTGTCGAGCTGCCCCGACACGCCCATGACGCACCCAAGGTGGCGCGCCGCAGCATGAATTCGATCAAGCTTGCCCAGCTGCCCCTGCAGGTTCGCACGTGGCTCGCGGAGGCCGCCGCGGTGCTACGGCGGGACCCCGAGAAGGTTCTGGAGCTCTTCTCCGGCGCGCAGCGCCAGATGCCGACCTCCTCGGATGAGGCTACTGTCTTGGTGCGCGGGCGGCTGGTTGCCACTCTGGTGGCCGAAACCCCGGACGTCACCGCAGGTCAGCTGATCGACAAGTTGTACCGATGGGGCGATAGCGACGAGCGCCTCGGCGTCTTCTGCGGTCTCGAGACCGCGGCGTCGGACGAGACGCTGGGGCCCGACGCGACCAGGGTCGGTGTGGGCCTCGCCGAAGATGCCCTGCGGTGCAACGATCCGCGCCTGGTCGCCGCGGCGCTCGGCGGCTTCGGCGCCCGATTCCTGGCCCAGCACAGTTGGCGTGACGGAGTGATGAAGTTGGTCTTCATGGGTGTCCCACTGCGCGGCGTATCGGGCTTGCGCAGTCGCGCTGACACCGAGTTGGGTCGCATGGCTACGGATTACGCAAGTGAACGCGCTGCGGTCGGCCGAATGATCCCGGCCGATGCGCAGCTGCTGCAACGATTGTGTGCTACCGAAGTGGAGGCTTTGAAGTGAGGATCTTCGACCCGCACATCCACATGACATCACGCACCACAGACGACTATGAAGCGATGCATCGAGCGGGTGTGCGCGCGGTCGTCGAACCGGCCTTCTGGCTGGGGCAACCTCGCACCGGCCCGTCCTCATTCATCGACTATTTCGACAGCCTCATCGGCTGGGAACGCTACCGGGCATCACAGTTCTGGATTGCCCACAACTGCACCATCGCGCTCAATCCCAAGGAAGCCAACGACAGTCGATGTCGGGAGGTGCTTGATCAGATCCCGCGGTATCTGTCGAAGAGTGGGGTCGTTGCCGTCGGTGAGATCGGCTACGACTCGATGACCCCGGAGGAAACGGCGGTATTCGAGACACAGTTGGAGATGGCGGCCGAACGTGGTCTTCCTGCGCTCGTTCACACTCCCCACCGCGATAAACTCGGCGGCACCTTGGCCAGCATCGAAGTGGCCGATCGGGTAGGGATCGATCCTGGCCTGGTGCTGCTGGACCACCTCAATGAGGTGACTATTGAGCCTGCGCGCGACAGCGGCTGTTGGATGGGCTTCTCCATCTATCCGGATACCAAGATGGACGAAGCACGGATGGTCGTGCTGATGCAGCGGTTTGGGCTGGACCGCATAATCGTCAACTCGGCCGCGGATTGGGGGCGATCCGATCCGCTCAAGACGGCGAAGACCGCGCGGGCCATGCTGACGGCGGGCTTCACCGACGACGACGTCGATCGGGTGCTGTGGCGCAATCCCGTCGAGTTCTACAGCCATAGCGGACAGCTTCGCTTGCTCAGTGATGAGCAGGAGGCGGCGTTTGCCGGCAACACCATCAATCGTGGGGAAAAGCCGTGATGTTGTCATACTGCAGCAATGTTGTTGCAGCGGAGAACATGTCAGCACTAGAGCAGCGGTTGGCAACGGTGTTTGCGCCGGCACGCGAGCTCGCCGGCGTCGAAACGCTGGGCGTGGGGCTATGGTTACCCGCCCGCACCATGGCCGGCCTAGCCGATGACCCCGCCGCGCGCCGTCGGCTGGCGGCGATTCTGGCGCACCATGGGCTCGCTGTGGTGACCATGAATGCCTTTCCCTATGGCTCCTTCCACGGAACCTCGGTGAAGCACGCCGTGTATCGGCCGGATTGGACGACGCCAGAACGCATTGCCTACACGCGCTGCTGTGCCGAGGTGCTCGGCGAGCTACTCGGCGACACGGACCATGGCACCATTTCGACGCTGCCGTTGGGCTGGGCTGAGCAGTGGAGCGATGAGTCCGAAGCGGCGGCGCTGCGCAACTTGTCGGCGCTCGGCGATGAGCTGCGGCAAATCGAAGAGCGCACCGGGCGCCGGATCCGGTTGGCGATCGAACCAGAGCCGGGCTGCGTCATCGGATCTTGTCGGGACGCAATCGAGTGGTTTGGTCGGGCCAACCTGGACCCCCGATACCTGGGTCTGTGCTTGGACACCTGCCACCTGGCCGTGATGCACGAGACCCTGGGCGAGGTAGTGAGCGGGCTGGCTGGAATCGGAGTCGAGGTGGTAAAGAACCAGGCATCCAACGCAATCCAGATTGATGAACTCGCAGACGAGCGTGTGGGGCAAGCCTTTGCCGAGTTGTCGGGGTCGCCGTATCTGCACCAGGTCAACGGTGTCACCGGTGATGGGCAACCGTGGTTTCGGGATGACCTTTCGTTCGCGGACCCGTCGATACCAAGATCGGGTAGTGCCAGGTGCACTACCACGTTCCGCTTCATCTCGACCCGCCCGCGCCGCTGCGCACCACCTCACACATCCTGGCCGAGGTGATGACCATGTTCGGTAACGGGACGCTGTCAGACAGGGCCGACCTGGAGGTCGAGACCTATACCTGGGAGGTGCTTCCGGCGTCGCTTCGCAAAGCCAGCCTGGCCGAAGACATCGCCGGCGAGATCGGCTGGCTTGACCAGCTTTTGCGGGTAGGGGATCCGGCGTGACTCAACGGGTGCTGCTGATCAACGTGGTGGGGCTCACCGAGCCGCTGCTGCCGAACATGCCCAATCTCGCCGCGTTGGCGGCTCGGGGTGCGATGCGCCATCTGGCCCCGGTGTTTCCGGCGGTCACCTGTTCGGTGCAGTCATCGATGGTCACCGGCTTGATGCCCAATCAGCATGGAATTGTCGCCAACGGCTGGTACTTCCGTGAACTCGGCGAAGTTCTGCTGTGGCGCCAGAGCAATAAGCTGGTTGCGGGGGAGAAGGTTTGGGAGACCGCGGCAAGTCGTTTCCCGGGATACACTTCGGCGAACGTCGGGTGGTGGTATGCGATGAATGCCAGCAACGATGTGATCGTGACGCCGCGGCCGGTGTATCACCAGGATGGACGCAAGTCCCCGGATTGCTATGTCGTCCCGTCGGATCTGCACGACATCTTGACCGACAAGCTGGGGACGTTTCCGCTGTTCCAGTATTGGGGTCCGACCGCCAACATCACGTCGTCACGCTGGCTGGTGGATGCGCCGATAGAGATTCTGCAGCGCTATTCACCCACCTTGCTCACCGCCTACATTCCGCATCTGGACTACGACTTTCAACGCTACGGCCCGCACTCGGCCGCCGCGAGCACAGCGGCAGCCGATGTCGACGCGGCGTTGGGGCCATTGCTGGGCTACGCCGCGGAGCATGACCTGACGACCATCGTCGTCTCCGAGTACGGGATCTCTCCGGCGCAACGGCCGGTGGACATCAATCGGATGCTCAGGACCGAAGGGTATCTGAGGGTCTACACCCAGCAGGGCCGCGAGTACCTGGATCCTTGGACCTCGCGAGCTTTTGCGGTGGCCGACCATCAAGCGGCGCATGTGTATGTGCGCGACGAGTCCGATATCACCACAGTGGCCAGCCTGATCAAACGGCTGGACGGGGTGGACGACGTGCTGGATCGAAGCAAGCAGCAGGCGTGGTCGATTGATCACCCCCGGGCCGGAGAGTTGGTGGCCGTCGCCGAACCTGCGGCGTGGTTTACCTACTACTACTGGCTCGACGATGGTCGGGCCCCGGAGTTCGCGCCCTGCGTGGACATTCACCGCAAGCCCGGCTATGACCCCGCCGAGCTGTTGATGAACCCCGATGATCGGGCCGCCAAGGCCAAGGCTGCCGCCGCACTCGCCAAAAAGTGGCTGGGGCTTCGCTACACCATGAACGTCATCGCCCTCAACGGTGCCGCGGTGGGAGGCACCCACGGAAGACTTCCCGACTCTGATGAGGAACGGCCGGTGATCATCACGTCTGCCCCGGAACTGTTGGCGGCAACGTCGGGGCGGCTGCTGGTAACCGCCATCCGCGACCTCGTTCTCAACGCCCATGATTCGTAGATAATCGGCCGTGCCCAACGCGTATTTGACGCCACCTTCGCGCGGGTGGCCGATATGAACTCCAGCGGCTGAAGGTGCCATTAATGGGTATTATTATGCGATGATTTCTCGAAAGGGTCTGTCCGGTGGCGCCACAATAAAACCGTTGGTTTTGCCGCAAAAACACGACCTTGAAATGGGCATTCATGCAATGGTTACCGTCGCCAAGTCTGATGGCCTCTCGGAGATGGACGAGAGTCTCTTGGAGGCGGCAAGTAGGTATCTCGCCGATTCCGAATTCGATTGGAAGAAAGTCGCCGATCATCCGGCCGACCAGAAATTGCTGCCGCTGGGATCCGAGGTGGCTAGACGCTGCGCATTGTTTTTGATGACCGCGGCGATCTTCGCGAAGGGAAAGGTTCAGCTACCTAGGGTCGAGGCGACCCTGAGCATCGCGACAGCGCTGGGCTGCCATGACGGCTTCCTGGACGATCTGCACTACATTGCCCGTGGCCGCGAATTCATCGGCGGCACCCGAATCAAGGCAAAGCTGATGGGCAGCCATGGCACGTCGCCTATCCAGGTTGCGAAGGGCTTCTGGGACAACATGTCCGGCTATCTCGGGATTTCGACCGACCCCGTGCTGGCTGCGTCCTATCAGAAACTGGGCCTGCTCGAATCCAAGTCGCTCGGACGCGAGCTGTGGGCACACTATGTGCGCAATGGTCTGAGATTTCCGGGGGAGAAGGGAACGACGGGAGAATTCATCGTTCCCCATGACGTCGCACACGTGCTGTCGGCCTATTCGACCGAGCCGCTCGGTGAGATCCTTGCCGGAGCGTTCTCGGCGGGATACAAAGCCCGAAACCCCTTTGCGCCGCTACTTCTGGTTCTCCTGCAGTTTCAGGCCGGAATAAAGATTGACTTCCGCTCGGAAATGACGATTTCACAACTCGATCCTGCTGGCTATATGGATGCTTTTCGCCGTGGTCTGGAATGCAATACAGATCTCACATTCGGTAGTTGGGATTGGCGACTCTATTCCGAGGAAGCGGTGGCAGAGATTCGCGAGAAGTTGACGATTCCGCCGCAAGCGGCACCCGCCGTGCAAGGCGGCACCTATACCGAAGTGTTGTGAAGGCCGCTGGGCCAGTCGCGCTACCGATTGACTTCGGTGTCGGAGTTGGTGGCAGGTTGCGGCGGCGGCTTTCGTCGGCCGGCTGGCGGCTTTTTCGGCAGGAATGCCACCGGGATGAACATCAGCGCGACTAGGTCCTGTCTGCTAATTGCGGACGCGGTGGTAGGTGATGATGGCGGCCAGGGTGACACCGCCGAGGTAGGTCAGGGCGTATTTGTCGTAGCAGGTGGCGACCGCGCGCCAGTGTTTGAGCCGGTTGAAGCTTCGCTCGACGGTGTTACGGTGCTTGTAGATTCGGCCTGAGAACCCCGGAGGCCGTCCTCTGTTGCGGCCTTTGGCTTTGCGGCGGGTGATCTGGTCGCTGCGCTCGGGGATGGTATGGGCGATCTTGAGCCGGCGCAGCTGTGCCCGCGTCGAGTCATGGGAGTACGCCTTGTCCGCCAGCAGGTGAAACGGGGCGTATGAGTTGCTGCACCGGGCGGCCAGCAATGGCCAAAGCATCGGATTATCACCGGCTTGACCGGCCGACAGTGCCAGGGTGACCGGGCTGCACAGCTGGTCGGTCAAGGCGTGGATCTTGGTAGTCAGCCCGCCGCGGGAACGCCCAATGGCGTGGTCATCGGGCTCATCGAGATATTTCTTGTAATTCGACGGATCCCCCTGTGCGGCGCCCGGGGCGCTCCGGCTGCGTGTTGGTGGGCGCGCACACTGGTCGAATCGACCGACAACAGTGCGCCCAGGTCGGCGTCCTCGGCGTCGAGGTCAGAGGCGATCGCCGCGAAGATCCGCGCGTAGATGCCATCGACCGACCAGCGTAGATGCCTCTCGGCCACTGATTGCCAGGGACCGAAGTGCTCGGGCAGGTCACGCCACGGAGATCCCGTACGGTAACGCCAGATAATGCCCTCCAGAGTACGTCGATGATCGTTCCACGGCCGGCCACGCCGCCGCCCCGCAGGCAACACCGCCACGATCAGCGACCACAAATCATCAGAAATCGCATGCGTCCGCATCACCCAAACAGCATCAGCCAAAACACCATTCACATTAAGCAGACACGCCCTAGTCCGACGGCCACCATGAACACCACCGCGTAGGCGTGCGAAAGGTCGTGCATCAGGACGAGGGGGAAGTCGGGGGTGCTGGCCCGTTCGGGCATCAGCGACTGGTCGACCGGGACGCCGCTGCGGGCAGCGTCGGCGCGCAGGCTGTCGATCCGGTGCGCCGCGGAGATGTTTGCGCTGCGGTTGAACTGGCTGGTGAGGATCACCGACATGAGGGCCGTTCCAATGGATGCGGCCACTTGCTGATTGACGTTGATCAGGGTTGAACCCCGAGCGATCTGATGCGGTGTCAGCGTCTGCACCGCCACCGCCGATAGGGGCATCATCGTGGCGCCCATGCCCAGGCCCATGATCGTCAGCCCGGTGACCAGGGTCGGCAGATAGGCGGCATTGAGGGAGACCCCGATGGCGAAGAGGCCCACCCCCGCCGCGATCAGCCCCACGCCGACCATCAGGATCTTTCCGGCCCCACGCTTGTCCATCAATGCGCCGGCGATCGGCATCGTCACCATCGCCCCCAGTCCGCGCGGGACCATGCTCATTCCGGCCTGCATCGGCGTCTGGCCCAGCAGCTCCTGGAAGTAGCTCGGGAATAGCAGCCCCGCGCCGAAGAACGACGCCGCGAACAGAAACATCGCCACGTTGGCCAGCGTGACCACGCGATTGTCGAACAGGCGTAGATCGATCAGCGGTTGGTCGGCCCGGTAGAGGGCATGCAACACGAATCCACCGATGAGCACCAGGCCGACGGCTGCGGGGAGCCAGACATGGCGATCGGCAATGGTGCCGCTTGCGGGCAGGGCCGAGACACCATAGAGGAAGGTTGCCAACCCCGATGATAGCAGCAGCATCCCGATGACATCGAAAGATTCCGAAGTTTCAGGGCGGTCCTTGGGCAAGACGACGGCGGCAAGACCCACCGTGATCAGGCCGATCGGGAGGTTGATCCAGAAGATCCACTCCCAGCCGAAACGATCGATCAGCCAGCCGCCCAGCACCGGACCGAAGACCGGTCCCAGCAACATGGGAATTCCGAGCACGGCCAATACCCGGTCGAGCCGCGCCGGACCGGCTTCCCGGGTCAGCATGGTCAAAACCAGCGGCATCAGCATCCCGCCGCCGAGACCCTGTATCACTCGAAAAGCGATGAGAGCGGAGATGTTTGGGGCCAACGCACACAGCAGGGCCCCGGCGCTGAATGCCAGCAGCGAGGCGATGAAGGGGCGCTTGGTGCCGAACCGATCGGCTATCCAGCCGGCCAGTGGGATCACCGCGGCCAACGCCAGCGTGTAGCCGGTCATCGTCCAGGCGACGATGGCCTGCGGGGAGTCGAAGGTGGAGACGAAAGTGCGCTGCGCGACGGTGACGACCGTGGTGTCTACGATCGCCATCATCGAGCCAAGCACACAGACTCCGGCGATCTTCAGCAGCCTGGCGTCGAGCTGGTCGGAACTGCCCTGCTGGCCGGTGTCTGGCACGGTTGTGGCTCCTAGCAACTCGCCATCGGCGGACAAGGCCCGTCGCCTCGATGCCGCCTCGAACTCGCGGTCATCGGTGGGCGCCGGCCAACGCCGCCGAAGCGACGACGAGCTGGTACCGATGGCATGGCGCGGAAAGTGTCAGCCCGCGAACGGTGGCCGTGCCATCACGGTGACCCGGAACCCGTAGCGGGGACCGGCTCCGGCCGCGGCACCGCCGGGGCCGCCGGCCAGCGGAATTTCGCCGAGCAGGCTTCCGGGCGCGGAGGCCTCCGGCGGGTTGACGATGTCGCTGGCCAGGGGGCCGCCCGCGCTCACGCTTGGGGGCACGTCGAGGCCCGATCCCGCCCAGGAGGGCGGCACCGACAACTTGCCCAGGGCCGACGCGTTGCCCAGCCCGGCGGCGATTGGCCCCGCGCCACCACCAACGGCTGCGGGTGCGGCGCCGGCGGCGGCCTCCGCTGCACCGGCACCGGCGGCGGCGGCTTCGGCTTCGGGGCCGATCAACCCGAGCGCCCCCTCGGAGGTGATGAGGCTGCTACCAATACCAATCGCGAAGTACGGCAGACCCACCGTGTTGTAGACCAGCTGGGAAATCGGTAGATACCAGTTGACCAACCAGTCGATCCACGTCGCCGGTGAGGCGGCCGACGTCAGCGCCGAGGCGATTGGCGACGTCAGGCTTGTCAGTGCGTTCGGCAGCTGCGAAATGACTCCGGCCAGCGTGCTCTGCGCCGCGCCAGCCTCGGTGGCCGCGGCGGTGGAGGTGGCATTGGACTGCAGCGCCGAGGCGGCGGGATTGGCGGTTTCCGGCGGCGGGGTGAACGCGGTGATCTTTGTCGCGCTCGCGGAGGAGCCCGCGTAGGTGTACATCGCCCTGGCGTCCTGCGCCCACATCTCGGCGTACTGCGCTTCCAGGGATGCGATCTCGGCGGTGTACTGGCCGTAGATGTTCCGCGCCATCAGGGTCATCAGCTGCATGCGATTGGACGCGATCAGGGGCGGGGGCACCATGCCGGTGAACGCGGCCTCAAACGCGGCGACCGCTGCTTCCGCCTGCTTGGCCGCCTGTTCAGCTTGCACGGCGGTGGTGCGCATCCACGTCACATAGGGCGTGATCGCTTCCAGCATCATCGCGGAGGCCGGTCCGAACCACTCTTCGCCGGATAGCGCCTTGATCACTCGCTCGTAGCCGTCGGCGGTGAACGAGAGTTCGGAAGCCAACCGGTTCCAGGCGGAGGCGGCGGAGACCATCGGCGACGAGCCCGGCCCGGTGTACATGCGCCCGGAGTTCACCTCCGGTGGCAAAGCCCCAAAATCCATCGCTACGAACTCCTTGCCTTATCGCGGCCCGCCGTCGAGGCGCTCATGTCCGAACTGATATCGCGCCAATAAATCAAGGATGCCGATCGCAACTCTGATTCACCTATTATTGTCGCCATATCACTTCCTCTTTGCTGCTTTCAAAAATCTTTCGACCGCTATTTGAATTATCTGGCAGTCAAGCCTGAGTCGTTTTTCAATTGTGTGTGCGCGCTCTGTGCCCTCTGTGTGCTATCCGGCGTTCGGGGGGCGGCACATCACCCGGAGCCGGGCCCCGTAGCGGCGGCCGAAATTGCGACCCGCCTGACCTTGGTTGCGCGGTGGTACGCCGGTGATCAGGCCCGATAGCCCGATCGTCTCGACCTCCGAATTGGCAGCCGAAAACGCCGTCGACGCCGCCGACGAACCGGGCCACGTCGGCGGCACCGACATCGGCCCGACCTTGGAGGCCAAAGCGGCGGTGGCAATCGGCGGGGCCCCGCCAAATTGGGCCAACCCACCCGAGAAGGCGGCAAATCCACCCATGCCGGCGGCACCGGCTACGCCCTCAGCCGCAGTTTCTCCGCTCTTCCACGCCAACGATCCGAATATCGACAGGGCAATCAGAGTGAAGCCGCCGCTGTCGTAGACGAACCCCTCGGCGGTGGTGAACGAGCTCATCAGTTCGATCCAGAGTTCCTGCCACGTCGGTGTCGTCGTCGCTGCGGCACTGGAAGCCTGTTGCCCGAGTCGCGCGGCCGCGCTGGACCTGCCGGCCAGGCTGGCGCTAGACCTCGATACCGTCGTTCCGGAATTGTTTGCTGCCGCCGCGGCTTGCCTGGCCAGCCCGCTTGGATCGCTGGTCTGCGGCGGCAGTGAGAATGGCGCCAAAACCGAGGCAGCAGCGGAACTAACTGCGTATTCGTACATCGCCCCGGCGTCTTGCGCCCACATCTCGGCGTAGTGAAGTTCGGTGGCGGCGATCGCCGCCGAATTTTGCCCGAACCAGTTCGTTGCGATCAGTGCGGCCAGCAATGCCCGATTGCTCGCGATCACCGGCGGCGGCACCGTCAGCGCAAAGGCCATCTCATAGGCCGCGGCAGCGGCACGGGCTTGAATCCCCGCGTGCTCGGCCACCGATGCGGTCGCACTGAGCCAGCTGGCAAACGGCAGGACGGCGGTCACCATCGACTCCGCGGCCGGACCAAACCACCAGATGCCGGTCAGCTCCGAGATCGCCGAATCGTAGCCAGCCGCGGTGACGTGCAACTCGGCGGCGAGGCTGTCCCATGCGCACGCGGCGGCCAGCAACGACCCGGCACCCGGACCGGCGTACATGCGACCTGAATTGACCTCGGGAGGCAGTGCGCCATAGTCCAGCACGACTGGTGGGGCGATGTCGCCGACAACACCGGCGGTGGCGGGCGCCGCAGCCAACTCCCGCAGCTCCCCGACCTCGACCGCCCGGTCGGCGGCGAGCAGCAACTCGTCGGCGCCGGTCTCGAGCTGCGGCAGCGCAGCGCTACCCCATGGGGCATTTAACCCAATGGAGAGGCCTAGGGTCATCCAAAACCGCCTAGCGCTTGGGCTGGGTGCTCAGACGCGACATCGTCGTCGCTAAGCAGTTAACGAGTAAAACTATGCCCTACTGCAACTAATATGCCCGTCATCATGTTATTAAAGAATTTCCGCCATGTAACAAGTATGTTAATTAGACTCAAAAATAAGCGCTTTGCCCACCGAATGTTCATGTCGTGTCCACCGGATGGCGAGGACGCGTCCCCCGAACGGGGGACACGTAGATGTCGGCGATGTTAACGACGGTGGTCTGGCTCCGGATCGGGATCTGCGGGCAGTACCGTGTCGCCCCCGGGATTCTAGAATGTGATTCGGTTTTGTTATGGATTGGCGCCCGCGTGGCGCGGGAGCGGCCGTCGATGAGGACGTCGCTGTTCAATGAAAATGGCTGGCTCGATCGACTGGTAGACCTTCACGGTTAGTCCAGTGCCGCTCGGATCAGGTCGCCGAACGTTTTGAGTGCAGCGGGGTTGAGCAGCTCTTCGTGTGTGCAGTTGACGCGGTACTCGGTGACTTCGCCGGCAACATATTGTCGCCAGCATTGCTGAAGGTCGGCGCCGCTGCTGGCCGGTTGTGCCGAGAACAGGACCATGCGGCCGGCAAAGATGCCGGGCTGGTGTTGGGCATTGAGTTGTAGGTTGGTGTTCGCGTTGGCAACCATGATCTGCACAAGTCGGCGCGACGGCAGCGCGAATTCCGCGTCTACCTCCTGCTGAATCAACGTCTGTGCTTGGGAGTACGTCAGCGGGCGGCAGTACTGTTCGGCAGCCACTCCGACCGCTTGCAGGATTGCCTCCAAGACGTCGGATTCGCTGACCGCCGTGGCGGTGGATGCATCCCGGATGAGGATCGGGTCGAGCGCTATCAGGCACACCACAACGGCGCCGCGCTGTTGCAGCTCAACGGCAACCTGGTGGGCAGTGACCCCGCCGAACGACCAGACGAGAAGCTGATAGGGGCCTTCGGGATCGTGAGTTTGGATGGCGTCGGCGTAGGCACTCGCGAGTTCACGAACCGATTCCGGGCCGTCGTGGATCTGCTGCAGACCGACGATCGGGCAATCCAGGTAAGGGCCGAGGTTCCGGTAGGCCCAGCTGATGCCGCCGCCGGGAGGCAAGCAGAAAAGCGGCAGACCGCAACCGTCTTGGAGCACCTCCACGGGCACGATCTCAACCGAACTCTCGGGTGCGCTTAGCTTTTGGGCCAGGGCGCAGACGGTGGGTGCCTCAAATAAGACTCGCACCGCCACATCGGTGTTCAGCGTGGTGTTGATCGCCGCGACCACTCGCATGGCGGATAGGGAGTCGCCGCCGAGGTCGAAGAAGGAGTCGTCGACGCTTACCCGGTCGAGTCCTAGGACCTGGGCATATATTGCGGCCAGGGTTTGTTCTGCGGGGGTGTCGGGGGCTCGGTAGCGTTGGGTGTGGCCGTATTGGACGGCGGGTAGGGCGCGTGTGTCGAGTTTGCCGTTGACGGTCAGTGGCAGTTCGGCGATGGGGATCAGGGCTGTGGGCACCATGTAGTGGGGCAGTTGGGTGGCTAGTGCGGCGCGTAGTTCGGTGGGGTCGGCGTTGCCGGTGAAGTAGCCGACCAGGCGGGGGTCTCCGGGGTGGTCGTGGCGGGCGATGACCACGGCTTGGTCGACTCCGGCCATTCGGCTCAGGGTCGCGCCGACTTCGCCGGGCTCGATGCGGAATCCGCGGATTTTGACTTGGTTGTCGGCGCGACCGAGGTAGCGCAGTTGTCCGTCGGTGCCCCACCACACCAGGTCTCCGGTGCGATACATCCGGGTGCCCGGTGTCTGGCCGAATGGGCAGGCCACAAATCGTGAGCAGGTCAGATCTGCCCGACGCCAATACCCAAGGCCGACACCGCCACCGGCGACATACAACTCGCCGACCACCCCGACGGGCACCGGCCGCAACCACCCATCCAAGACGAATAGCGAGGCACCGGCTACCGGCGAGCCGATCGGTGTGGCTCCAGGCCCCGGCACCAGCGGTGAGCTCATCGCCGCGTAGATCGTGGCTTCGGTGGGGCCGTAGGCATTGATCATCGTCCGCTCGGGCGCCCACTGGTCCACCAGGCCCGCCGGGCATGCCTCACCACCGACCACCAGCGTGACCGACTCCAATCCCTGCGGCGACAATGCCGCCGCCGCCGAGGGAGTCTGGGTCAACACCTCGACATGCTCGGCTACCAGCAGGGCGTGCAGTTCGTCGGGGGATTTTGCGGTGTGTTCGGGTACGACGACCAGTCGTGCGCCGGATAGCAGTGCTCCCCAGATTTCCCAGACCGAGACGTCGAAGGAGTAGGAGTGCCATTGGGTCCATACTCGGTTGGGGAAGAACAGGATTGCGGTTGATTGGGGGTCGAAGGAGTTCAGTAGTTGGGTGACGTTGTGGTGGGTGATGCCGACGCCTTTGGGGGTGCCGTGTGCTGCCGGAGGTGTAGATGATGTAGGCGAGGTCGTGGGGTGTGGGGGTGGGTGGGTTGGTGGCGGGTGTGGTGTCGGTCGGGGGGTTTTCGATGTCGATGACGGGTAGGTCGTAGTCGTTGAGGCGGGGGTGTAGTGCGCCGGTGGTGATCGCGGCGATTGGTGTTGAGTCGTTGAGCATGAATGCGATGCGGGTGTCGGGGTGCATCGGGTCGATGGGTAGGTAGCCGGCTCCGGTTTTGAGGACGGCCAGGATGGCGATGATCCCGCGGTGTGTTCGTGGTAGTAGCAGTGCGATCAGTTCGCCGGGGCGTGCTCCGAGTGCGGTTAAAGACTGTGCCAGCTGGGTGCTTTGGGCGTCGAGTTGGGCATAGGTTAGGGACACGTCGCCGTCGGTTATGGCGGTTGCCTCTGGTGTGCGTGCGACTTGGGCGGTAAACAACGCCGGCAGTGACCCGGGGGGCGGGACCGGCTTGGTGAGGGCGGCCCGGTTGCCCCAGTCATCAAGACGCTCGTGCTCGTTGGGATCGAGCAGATCAATCAACGACAACCGCCGCCCCGGCTCGGCAGCCATCACCGTCAACACGGCCTGCAACCGGGCAGCGAGGTCTGAGACGTCAAAATCAGCAAATGGCCCGCCGCTTCCCACGGTATGCAGGAAGAGCCGGCCACCGTCTTTGGTGAAGACCATGCCGAACTGCTCGCCTTGGGCAAAGCTGAGGATCGTTACTGTGCTGGGAGCACCGCCGAACGGCGCCAGGGTTACCGACGGCATGAAATTGACACTGACCGCGCCGGCCGATTTCTCATTAAACTGCTGGTAGGCGCCGCTTTCCAGGATGTGCATGGGGACGCGTTGATGCCGCACGGCTTGCTTGATCTGGGACTCCACATGCTGGCAGAAGTCGTTGACCTCGGCATCGGGTGGCACCGCCAACACCAACGGCACAGTGCCGGAAAGCATCCCCGGAATCGTCATCAGTTGTGGGCTTGCCCGCCTGCTGACCGGGAAATCGAGGACTACCTTCGGGCCGCCTTGCCTTTGACGCACCATCAGTGCACATGCCGCGGTGATCACCGACGATCGACGAACACCGGCCAGCTGGGCAAGCTGCTCGGCTCGGTCCACGACCGCAGGGTCGATCTCGACCGACACCGAGGTCGCCGAGGGGCCGCGGTCACCGTCGGCGTGAGCCAGGCTGTGATCCGTTACGCCTTCCAGAGTCTCTTTCCAGTAGGCCAGGTCCGCTCGGTAGTCATCGGACTGTTCGTATTCCGCCTCGGCGGCAACCAGGGTCTGCAACGATCCGAAGAACGTTGGTGAAACCGTTGCGCCAGAACTCAACTCGGAATAGACCAGGGCGATCCGATTGACAAGAAGGGCATAGCCGAATCCGTCGACGACCACATGGTGGATGGACACGAAAAGATAGAACTCTTCGGAGGCCACCTGAAAAAGCGCGAACTTGAACAGCGGGCCGTTCCACGGCATCGGCTCTCGATGCATCGCCAACCCGCACCGATTGGCTTCCGCAACGGGATCAGCACAGCTTCTCAGGTCGTGGAATGGAACCTCGAGAACCGGGTAGTCGACCACCTTCTGAACGACATGCCCGTCAGCCTCCATGATGGCGGCCCTTAGCGGTTCGGCTTCACCCACCACCTGCCGAATCGCCTGGCTCAGCAGATCGGGCGTCACCGATCCGGCAATGACTGCGAATCCGCTGTTGTACCACTCCTGCGGCGAACGGCCGATCTCCTGGGAGAACCAGATATCAAGCTGTCCCCGCGTCAGCGCAAACCCCGACTCGGCTGGCTCGAGAGCGCGCCCCGAATCGCGAAGTATTTGGTGGTGATCCACGGTCATCTCTACGTCGTGCCTACCGAAGGCCTGTCCGGGTCGAAATGTCCGCCATTACGCCGGCTGGTCCCGGGCCAGTCTGTCCCGCAGGCTCTTTGGTCGGATGTCGGGCCAGTTCTGCTCGATGTAGTCCAGGCACTCGGCACGCGTGCCCTCGCCATGGACCACCCGCCAGCCTGCTGGCACATCAGCGAAGGTCGGCCACAAGCTGTGCTGCTCTTCGTGGTTGACCAAAACCAAGAAGGTCCCAGCCTCATCGTCGAACGGATTGATACTCACCTGCATTCCCTCTCATTGATTTGACGCTAGGCCCCTACGCCGCGGACGCGTTCCCACTGCCGCAGGGACGCGACATTGCTTGATCCCTCGTCGGCGCGGTTGTCCTGCAACGGGTTCGACGATCGCTCGTGATGGCTCTTGGCTAGTTCACGCGCAATCACGAGCCGCATCGCCTCCTCGGTACCGCCGGCCACGGAGCCGCACAGAAAGTCGAGCGCACATTGGTAAAGGCGTGCTTCTTCCTGAAGCCCGTAACTACCGCACAACTTCATCGCGTCAATGCAGCCGTCCAAGCCCGCCTGCATCCCGTACAGCTTGAGCGCCGCGGACTCGAGATCGATGGTTTCGTCGCGCAGGTAGCGGTCAAGAGTCGAATGAGCCAACGCGATGGTCATCTGCCTGCTCACCGCCACATCGGAGATACGGCGCTGGATGTGCTGGTGGGTCGCTATCGGCTTGCCGCGAACCTGACGGTTGATCGAGAAGGCGAGCATCTGGTCGAGTAACTGGTCCAAGATGCCGATCGTGCCGAAACCGCTGAGCAGACGTTCGGGGCCGATGACCCCATGAAGAATTTCGTTACCACGGCCAGCGCCGAGCACATGAGTCTTGGGTATTGCGACGTTATCGAATGTGATCGAACCCACCGGCGAGGTGCGCATGCCGGCGGCGGCCAGCGGAGGCGAGCGGTTCACACCAGGCCACGACGATTCCACCAGCACCGCGGACATACCGCCCGCGGCCTCGTCGGCGCACCAGACGAGGATTACGTCGGCGATCGGTGCGTTGGTGATGTGCCATTTGGCGCCGTCGAGGTAGAGACCGCCAGGACCTCGGCGCAGGCGAGTCTCGGGATGAAAGGCGTCGCTACCGCCGTGGGGCTCTGTTGTCGCGAATGCCAGGATGATCTTCCCTGAAACCGCGGGCGTCAAGTATGCCTCCCGCACCTCCTGGCTGGCGTATTGATCGAGGATGGGAATCGTCAAGATCGCTTGGACGCCCGTGGAGATGTTGAACCCCAGGTGGCACGATCCGCTCGTCAGGCCATGTGTCGCCGCCGCGTAGGTCAATACCTGCCGCTTCATCTGTCCGCCGAGCGCGGCGCGGAACAAGCCGGCGTCAGCAACATCGCACCATAGATCGTGCGGGAATTGCCGCTGTGCCCAGCGTTCTGCCAGCGCGGCACGATGTCGCACCCCGATGGCGTGATACTGATCTCTGATTTGTTCGTACTCGGCCAGCCACTCCACTTGACTTCAACCTCCTTGGTTTTCGCCCGCACGCGGGGGCGCGTCATGGGTACTGCATTCACGCTTCTCATCGACTGAACGCTCGAACACACCGGCGTCGATGAGGGGGAACGCGTGAGCTGTGGTGCTGGTCAGGGTGCCGTGGTCGCTTGCCGTGGGCACCGTGACTTCGGAACTCATGGGTGCCGTTGCCGCATGATGCGCAGCGAGCTGCTTGCCGCCGCCGGCATGTCTTGAAGGCGGAAAGGGGAGCAGTGTCAAACCCGCTCGCGGCTCCGTCGAACTCAATACCGCAACGGTAGCCAGTGCCATTGGCCGCACCAGTCCAGCAGGGTGATTGATCGTATCCCCGTGCGGCGTTACATACCGCTCTGGGCGACCCAGGCTCGCCCGAAGCCGCAAATGGTCGTCGCTAATTTTGTGGACCATCAGAAGCTACCTACTATCGCACCGATTGGCGGGTACCGCGTTCGTCGATGATCACCGTATCCGAGGCGCCGGGGCAATGGTGGAGTTTTATTGAAAAACCACATATGTGATTCGGATTTAGCTACGAGAACCGGTCGGCGCGCTGGGGCGGCGACTAATTCAGAACTCGATGAATTATTTGCATCGGGATAATTCGTGACTTGGTGAATTACAACGCCAATAGCGATGACTGGTGATTGCCTTCCGAATTATCCCGATCTTGATGCGCCCGGGGGGGATCATCGCCATCTGTCGCACCGTGGGGTCGACGCGGCGGCGTCTCATAAATCGTTGTAGTCCGGCTGGTTGCGGCGCACCTGGGTCGCCCCCTGGACGGTCTGTCTCACTGCGTAGGTGTCTCCTGGGTGCCGCGCTGTAACAATAGGTAAGAGCGATTTATGCGCCGCGTTGGGCACGCTGGCGCGACGCTTCACGACCGCGATCGGGCGCCTCGGTCGCGGCGCTGATGCCGCGGGGCGGTTGGGCATGGCCGTCGATTTTCGGGGATGAGAACCGGCCGCTGATTGCCGCCGCCGTTGTGCAAGTCGATCCGCCGGCTCGTCAAGCCGTGTTGGCAATTGGCACATGCCCACTGGCGCTAAGCGCATTCCGGCCGGGCAAGAGGGGTGCACCTGGAATTCTTGAAGAGTTAACGCAAGACCTTGTCCAGTTATCGACGGACGTGGTTTAATCAGACGCCGTGACGCAGGTTGTCTTTGTGACCGATATTGGCGAGTTCTAGACGATCTCCTTTGATGTTCGGCGAGCGCCCCGAGGGTTGTAAACAATGAGTAGGTTCGATCGGTTGGTTGCGAGCACCACAGAGGTTTATGATAAGCGGATCGATAATCATCCGGGACTGGCGCTGGTGCTGGAGGGGCGAATGAAACGGGAACATTACATTCGTTACCTTCGCGAAATATATCATGTCGTTTGCCATACAACCCGAATTTATTCACTTTCGGGCGCCCGGCTGGGAAACGAAGATCGGAAACTCCGGGATTGGTTCTTTGAGGAATCGCACGAAGAGAACAACCACGACCTGATGGCCGTCAACGATCTGCGGGCCTATGGCGAGGATCCCGAGCGCGTTCTGGCGGAGCCTCCGATGGCTGGGGCGTGGGGCATCATCTCGCAGGGCTACTACCTGGCCACATATGGCAACCCCTTGGGGATACTCGGTGTCGCCAGCGTCACCGAGGCGGTAGGTGCGACCCTCACCGGAACCGTGGCGCGGGCACTGGTCGAACAGTATGGCTTTGAACCGAAACAGACGACGTTTCTGCGGGCTCATTCGGGATTCGATGTCAAACACCTCGAAGATGTGAAGAAGGCGGTGAACAACCTGGTCCGAGATTCCGACTTCGACTCAATTGTTCAAGGCCGTCGTATGACCATTCATTTCTACTCGCAGATGTTCGACGACATCCTGGAGGCGTCGACGGTCTAGCCGCTGTGCCGGTGATCGCGGCCTGACAGGGCATCGATAACGCCCCCCACCGCCCGCGAGCGCGATCGGGCATTGATGGTTGCCTGCGGGTCTCCCGGCGCAGGCGGACGCAGCCGTTAGACTTTCCTGCGATGTCCACCCTGACCTTCTTCACAACGCATCGCGACCGGGCATGAACGACCAGCCAGACAGCGGTGTCTCGGTCGGCTTGACCGGTAGGCCACCGCGGGCTATCCCAGACCCCAAACCGCTGAACTCACACGGGCCCGCCAAGGTCGTTGCGATGTGCAACCAGAAGGGCGGGGTGGGCAAGACCACGTCGACCATCAACCTGGGCGCTGCGCTGGCCGAGTACGACCGCCGAGTGCTGCTGGTGGACATGGATCCCCAGGGCGCGCTGTCGGCAGGCCTGGGAGTGGCTCACTACGAGCTGGAAAAGACCATCCACAACGTGCTGGTGGAGCCCCGGGTGTCGGTCGATGACGTGCTGATCCATACCCGGGTGAAGAACCTGGACCTGGTGCCCAGCAACATCGACCTGTCGGCCGCCGAGATTCAGCTGGTCAACGAGGTGGGCCGAGAACAGACGCTGGGGCGGGCGCTCTACCCGGTGCTGGATCGCTACGACTATGTGCTGATCGACTGCCAGCCGTCCCTGGGGCTGCTTACCGTCAATGGGCTGGCCTGCGCCGACGGTGTCGTCATCCCGACCGAATGCGAGTACTTCTCGCTGCGTGGTCTGGCGCTGCTGACCGACACCGTGGAGAAGGTGCGCGACCGGCTGAACCCCAGGCTGGACATCAGCGGCATCCTGCTCACCCGCTATGACCCGCGCACGGTCAACTCCCGGGAGGTCATGGCCCGCGTCGTCGAACGATTCGGTGACCTAGTGTTCGATACCGTGATCACCCGCACGGTTCGTTTCCCGGAGACCAGCGTCGCCGGCGAACCCATCACTACGTGGGCCCCGAAGTCCACGGGCGCCTTGGCCTATCGCGCGTTGGCCCGCGAATTCATCGACCGATTCGGCGTGTGAACGACACCGAGAGCTCAGCGGCGGAACCTCAGAACCGCTACCCGGACGGTTTCCGAGTACGGCTGACCAACTTTGAGGGGCCGTTCGACCTGCTGCTGCAGCTGATCTTCGCGCACCGACTCGACGTCACCGAGGTGGCGTTGCACCAGGTCACCGACGACTTCATCGCCTACACCAAAGCCATCGGTGCCCAGCTGGACCTGGAGGAGACCACCGCGTTCTTGGTGGTGGCCGCGACCTTGCTGGACCTCAAGGCGGCGCGGCTACTGCCGGCCGGCCGGATGGACGATGAAGAGGACCTCGCCCTGCTCGAGGTTCGTGACCTGCTCTTTGCCCGGTTGCTGCAGTACCGCGCGTTCAAGCAGGTCGCCGAGATGTTCGCCGAGCTGGAGGCCACGGCGCTGCGCAGCTACCCGCGCGGTGTGTCGCTCGAGGATCGCTACGCCACGCTGCTTCCCGAGGTGATGCTCGGCGTTGACGCCGAGCGTTTCGCCCAGATCGCCGCGGTCGCGCTGACTCCGCGGCCGGTGCCCACGGTGGCCATCGGGCACCTGCATAAACAGACGGTGTCGGTTCCCGAGCAGGCCAAGCACCTGCTGACCATGCTGGAGTCGCGCGGCACCGGCCAGTGGGCATCGTTTTCGGAGCTGGTGGCCGACTGCACGGCGCCCATGGAGATCGTCGGCCGCTTCCTGGCGCTGCTCGAACTGTATCGGAGCAGGGCGGTAGCATTCGACCAGTCAGAGCCCCTTGGCGTGCTCCAGGTTTCGTGGACCGGGGAACGGCCGACCAGCGAAGCCTTGGTAGAAGTGCGAGATCAATAATGACCGAACAAGTACCCGATCCCGAGCTGGGCTCGGAACTGTCCTCGGGCATTCCGGACATCGCCGAGCCCGCGGAGATGGACCCCGAAGAACTCGGCTCGGTGCTGGAGGCGCTGCTGCTGGTGATCGACACCCCAGTGACCGCCGAGACGCTGGCGACGTTGATCGACCAACCGGTCTACCGGGTGGCGGCCAAGCTGCGGCTGATGGCCGACGAACTCATCGAACGCGACAGCGGCATCGACCTGCGGCACAACAGCGAGGGCTGGCGGTTGTACACCCGCTCCCGATTCGCGCCCTATGTGGAGAAGCTGTTGCTCGATGGCGCCCGAACCAAGCTGACCAGGGCGGCTTTGGAGACGCTGGCGGTGGTGGCCTACCGTCAGCCGGTCACGCGGGCGCGGGTGAGCGCGGTGCGCGGGGTCAACGTGGACGCCGTGATGCGAACCCTGCTGGCGCGCGGCCTGATCACCGAGGTGGGCAACGATGAGGACAGCGGTGCGGTGACGTTTGCGACCACCGAGTTGTTCCTGGAGCGGTTGGGGTTGGCGTCGCTGACCGAACTGCCCGATATCGCGCCGCTGCTGCCCGCCATCGACAGCATCGAGGACCTGAGCGCCTCGCTGGACACCGACCCGCGATTCATGAAACTCGCCGGCGGCCAGCCCTCCGATCAGTCGGTGACTTTCGATGTGGACCGAGACTGATGACAGACACTGAGGATTTCGAACAGGAACGCGGTATCCGCCTGCAAAAGGTGTTGTCCCAGGCGGGGATTGCCTCGCGGCGGGCCGCGGAGAAGCTGATCATCGATGGGCGCGTCGAGGTGGATGGCCAGGTGGTCACCGAACTGGGGACCCGGGTCGACCCGGACACCTCGCTGATCCGGGTCGATGGAGTCCGGGTCATTCTCGATGATTCGCTGGTGTACCTGGCCCTCAACAAGCCGCGCGGCATGCACTCGACCATGTCCGACGACCGCGGCCGGCCGTGTATCGGTGACCTGATCGAGCGCAAGGTCCGGGGCAACAAGAACCTCTTTCACGTCGGGCGGTTGGACGCCGACACCGAAGGGCTGATCCTGCTGACCAACGACGGTGAGCTGGCGCACCGGCTGATGCATCCCTCCCACGAGGTGCCCAAGACGTATCTGGCCACCGTGGCCGGAACGGTACCGCGGGGTCTGGGTAAAAAGCTCAGGGCGGGAATCGAATTGGAGGACGGGCCGGTCCGCGTCTACGGGTTCGCCGTGGTGGATGCGATACCCGGCAAGACATTGGTGCGGGTGACGCTGCACGAGGGCCGGAATCGAATCGTGCGCCGGATGCTGGCCGCGGTGGGATTTCCGGTGCAGGCGCTGGTGCGCATCGATATCGGCGGGGTGTCGCTGGGCGAACAGCGCCCGGGCAGTGTCCGGGCGTTACGCCGCGACGAAATCGGCCAGCTGTACAAGGCGGTTGGGCTGTGAGCGGCATGAGCGTATTGAGTGAAACGAGCGGACGAGCGTAGTGAGTGTTGGAACGAGCGGAACGAGCGTAGTGAGTGCCGGAACGAGCGGAACGAGCGGAACGAATGAGCCCGCGCCGGTCGGGTTAGTCGTCGCGATCGACGGCCCGGCCGGCACCGGAAAATCCTCGGTGTCAAGGGGATTGGCTCGCGGTCTGGGATCACGGTTCCTGGACACCGGGGCGATGTACCGGATGGTCACCCTGGCGGTGCTGCGCGCCGGAATGGACCCGGCCGACGAGCAGGCGGTGGCCGACTGCGCGGCGAGCGCGCAGTTGTCGGTGGGATACGACCCCGACTCCAGCAAGTTTTTCCTTTCGGGAGAAGACGTTTCTGCCGAGATCCGCGGTGACGACGTGACACGGGCGGTCTCGGCGGTCTCGGCCGTGTCGTCGGTGCGCCAGCGGCTGGTCAATCTGCAGCGCGCGGTGGCCGAGGGGACGGGCAGCATCGTCGTGGAGGGCCGCGACATCGGCACCGTGGTGTTCCCCGATGCGCGGGTGAAGATCTTCCTGACCGCGTCGGCCGAGGCGCGGGCACGGCGGCGCAACGACCAAAACGTCGCGTCCGGGCTGGCCGACAACTACGAGGCGGTGCTGGCCGATGTGCGTCGGCGCGACCACCTCGACTCGACCCGGGCGGTGTCGCCGTTGCGCGCGGCGGCGGACGCGATCGTCGTCGACACCAGCGAGATGACCGAGGCCGAGGTGATCGCTCACCTGACCGAGTTGGTGACGCAGCGAAGCGGTGCGGCGCGGTGACGCAAGACGGCACCTGGTCCGACGAAAGCGATTGGGAGCTCGACGACGCCGATCTGGCCGACCTGGCCGAGGCCGCGCCTGCCCCGGTGTTAGCGATCGTGGGCCGGCCCAACGTCGGAAAGTCAACCCTGGTCAACAGGATCCTGGGCCGGCGCGAAGCCGTGGTGCAGGACATCCCGGGCGTGACGCGTGACCGCGTCTCCTACGACGCCTTGTGGAATGGGCGCCGGTTTGTCGTCCAAGACACCGGGGGATGGGAGCCCGACGCCAAGGGGCTACAGCAGCTGGTGGCCGAGCAGGCGTCGGTGGCGATGCGCACCGCCGACGCGGTGGTCCTGGTGGTCGATGCCACCGTCGGTGCCACCACCGCCGACGAGGCGGCGGCCCGCATCCTGCTGCGCTCCGGCAAACCGGTGTTCCTGGCGGCCAACAAGGTCGACAGCGACAAGGCCGAAGCCGACGCGGCGACCTTGTGGTCGATGGGCCTCGGCGAGCCCCACGCCATCAGCGCCATGCACGGCCGCGGCGTGGCCGATCTGCTCGACACGGTGTTGAAAAAGCTGCCCGAGGTGGCCGAGTCGGTCTCCGCGGGCGGCGGGCCGCGGAGGGTGGCGCTGGTCGGCAAGCCCAACATGGGTAAGAGCTCGCTGCTGAACAAGCTGGCCGGCGACGAGCGCTCGGTGGTGCACGACGTCGCGGGCACAACCGTCGATCCGGTGGACTCGCTGATCGAACTGGGCGGCAAGGTGTGGCGGTTCGTCGACACCGCGGGCTTGCGCCGCAAGGTCGGCCAGGCCAGCGGACACGAGTTCTATGCCTCGGTGCGCACGCGCGGGGCCATCGACGCCGCCGAGGTGGTGGTGCTGCTGATCGATGCCTCCCAACCGCTCACCGAACAGGACCTGCGGGTGCTGTCGATGGTGATCGAAGCGGGCCGGGCCGTGGTGCTGGCCTACAACAAGTGGGATCTGGTCGACGAGGACCGGCGCGACCTGCTCGACCGCGAGATCGATCGCGAGCTGGTGCAGATCCGCTGGGCGCAACGGGTCAACATCTCCGCCAAGACCGGACGCGCCGTGCACAAACTGGTGCCGGCGATGGAGACCGCACTGGCATCCTGGGACACCAGGATCCCGACCGGCCCGTTGAATAGCTGGATCAAAGAGGTGGTGGCGGCCACCCCGCCGCCGGTACGCGGCGGCAAGCAGCCGCGGATCCTATTCGCCACCCAGGCCACCGCCCGCCCGCCGACGTTCGTGCTGTTCACCAGCGGCTTCCTGGAAGCCGGCTACCGGCGGTTCTTGGAGCGGCGGCTGCGCGAGACGTTCGGGTTCGAGGGCAGCCCCATCCGGATCAATGTTCGGGTCCGCGAAAAGCGGGGGGCCAGGCGCCCCGGCAGGCGCTAGGCCCGCGGACCTGGGCTCGGGCCCGGGTGTCGCGCAGGTCACTCGGGCCTTGCGCGGAGGCGTGGTTGGTCTGAGGTAGGCTTTCGACCTGCTGCCGATGCAGACATCGGCGGCAACGGGCTGTGGCGCAGTTTGGTAGCGCACTTGACTGGGGGTCAAGTGGTCGCAGGTTCAAATCCTGTCAGCCCGACTGAAGGCAATAGGCGGTGATCTGCTGTGATGCCGCGTTCTGTAGAACGTTACGCGGGTCGCTGGGGATCATTTGAGGACCGGTAGCGCAACGGGCTCGAAAGAGTGTTCACTGTGCGATTCCGGTTCATGCTTGACGTTTGGGTTGCGGTTGCTGTTTGACGGTTTGGGGACGCGGTTTCGGTAGGTGTGCGACAGTAGTTCCGGTAGGTGGTTTACACCCGGCGTGTTGCCGCTGGTGGCGGTGAGTTCTTTCGTGGTCGTGGGTGGACTGCGGAAGGGGCCGGCATGTTGCAGGAGCTGCGGATGTCCGAAATGCGGTATCGGGCGGTGCTGGAGGTGTTGGACGGAGCGCCGGTGACCGCGGTTGCCCGTCGGTTCGGGGTGTCGCGCCAGACGGTGCATGCCTGGTTGCGCCGGTACGCCGAGGAGGGTGCGGCGCTGAATTTGAGGACCGGTCTTCGCGTCCACATCGGTGTCCGCATCAGATGCCAGTCGAGGTGGAGGCGCGGGTGTTGACGTTGCGTGATGCCCATCCGCGGTGGGGCCCGACCCGCATCGTCTACGAGCTGCAGCGCGACGGTGTGCCGGTGGTGCCGGGTCGTTCCAGTGTGTATCGGGCTTTGGTGCGCAACGGTCGTATCGATCCGGCCAAGCGTCGCCGGCGGCGCAGCGATTACAAGCGCTGGGAGCGGGGCCAGCCGATGGAGTTGTGGCAGATGGACGTGGTCGGCGGGCTGCATCTGCGCGATGGCATCGAGGTCAAGGTGGTGACCGGCATCGACGACAATTCCCGGTTCGTGGTGTCGGCGAAGGTGGTCGCGCGGGCGACGGCACGGCCGGTCTGTGCGGCGCTGTTGGAGGCGCTGCGCCGCCACGGGGTGCCCGAGCAGATCCTGACTGACAACGGCAAGGTGTTCACCGGCCGGTTCGGCCCGGGTGGCTCCAGTGCGGAGGTGCTCTTTGACCGGGTGTGTGGAGAACGGCATCGGGCATTTGTTGACCGCTCCGCGCTCACCCACGACGACGGGAAAGGTTGAGCGCCTTCACAAGACGATGCGGGCGGAGATTTTCGCCGAGGTGGACGGGGTGTTCGACGCCATCGCCGATTTGCAGGCCGCGATAGACCGGTGGGTGCAGTACTACAACACCGCGCGCCCGCATCAATCGTTGGGGATGGTGGCGCCGGCGGCCCGGTTCGCGTTGGCGGCCGGTCCGGATCTCAGCGTCGTCGAGCCGGTCGCGGCAGTCCCAGCCGAGGGGCAGCACCCGGGGGCGCCGGTGGATCTGCGCGATGCCGGCGTGCGCCGCTGGGTGAATCGGCATGGGTCGATCAGTGTGGCGGGTTTTCGGTACCGGGTACCAATCGTGCTGGCCGGAGAGCCGGTGTCGGTGGTGGTGGCCGACAACCTGGTGTCGATCTATCACCATGACGTGCTGGTGGCCTCGCACGTGCAGCACCGCAAGACCGACAACACGACGGGAGTGGTCCGGCAGGGCCGGCGGACGGCGCGGCCGGTCACCAGCGGGATCGTGGTGACCCGGGTGGTCGACAGCAACGGTGATGTCTCGTTCGCGGGGACGATGTATCGGGCCGGAAGGGTGTGGCGGGGAAAGCAAGTCGAGGTGTCGATCGTGGCGGAGTCAGTGCAGATCGCGTGCGCGGGAGCGATCGTGCGGACCCATGCCATCCGCCATGACCGGGCCAAGGAACACGGCGCCTTCGCCACCCCGCATGGCCGTCCCCGCAAGCCGCGCCAGGATGCACCGGAGGGTCCCGGGGTCAAGGCCACGCCGCTGCGCGGTCGGCCCGAGGGCCGAGCCTTGACCCCGGCCCCTTGACCGGCACCCACCACACCGACGCGGGAAACGCCCTTAACCACCAAGGCCCACGCCCTGTAACGCACCTACCGGAACTCATCCGTCAAGCGGGTACCGAAACTTGACACGAAAGAGTGTTCACTTCTGCTCCATCCCAGTCGACTGCGCTACGGGCGGCTTCGTCTGACGGGTGCCGGCAAATATCGCCAGTGATCGCGCTGGAGGAATGGCCAACCAAGTCGGCCACGGTCTTGATGTGAACGCCGGACTCTAGCCGTGCGACCGTCATACTGTGGCGCAGGGTATGCACCCTGACATCCTTGACATCGGCAGCCTTCGCGGCACCTCAACGGCCCCAGCAGATTCCTGGGGTCGACCGGCCCGCCGAACTCGTTGGGGGACACCAGGCCGCTGTCGCGCCATCGGTTCCCCGGCCCGTAGCTTCTCGGCTGCCTGGGCGGCCTTGGGCCTGCGCAGCACCGCAACTACGGCGGGGGAGAGCGGCACCATGCCGTGAAGGCTCGGTTTTTTGGCTCAGAGCTGTCCAGCCGATTGCCGACCCGACCTAGCGTCCTGCGGACCTTAATCAGCCTTCGTCAAGGTTTACAACGCTGCGGTCCCACCACAACGCCAACGCTTCGCCACGATGCAGGCCAGTGACCGCGATGAGCGCCGGCGCCGGGTAGTAGCGCAACGACTTAGCGGCCTTGAGAACTGCGGCGACAATCGCGTGCGGGTTGGATATACGGATCCGCTGCCGGAGATGGCGAGGGTGGTGCAGACGATCGGCGATGTGTGGCACGGTGTCTCGTCCGCTGGTGTGACGGCGAACTGGTACTCCGAGGCTGAGGAAGTTCGGACGATTCGCCGAAGCTGGGTAAACCCTCGGTGCCGAATTATCACGGGAGTGCGTGGGTTCCGCTTCTCGTTCGAGGTTGGTCGGGACGGGGCCGGCTTTGTCGATCAGGTGCGGGCGCCGCTGGTCGATGCGATTCACCAATTTAAGGTGACAGCCCATGTGAACGGCACCGGTACCGGTCAGCCGACCGGGTTCATCTCCGCTTTGACGGGTACATCTGAGGTCGTTGTGCCGGGCACTGTCAGCGACGCGGTCGTGGCCGCCGACCCCAACGCGCTCCAGTCGGTGCGCCTGCCGCGGTCCCAATGAAATTCGGCGTTCGCCGCCAACCTCACCACGATCAACGTTCTGAGGCAGGCGGAGACCACCAACGGGGCGCTGAAGTTCCCTAACGTGCAGGCTGATCCGCCGATGCTGTGCGGCAATCACATCTGGGAAGTCAGCAACATGGCCAGCGTGAACGCTGCGGTGCCGCCGCCGTGGGCGGTACCGGTGGCATGCCGAGCATGCCGATGGCACCGAGCGGAGCTGGCGGTGGCATTCCCGCGCGGATGAAGCGCGGCGGCAGTGGCATCCACGTCGAGCAATCTCGGCCCAGCGTGGTGCCACGGACCGGGGTCTAAGGGCGGGGGTTATCGGTCGAAGCTGACAGTCCGGCAACCGCGGCGCGCTCAACGAGTAGGTGCCCCGGCTCAAGCGATACGAATTTTCAATACAGACAAACCATGTACGGACCATGAAGGAAAGGGGCAGCGTGATGTCTACCCGGTTTGTGACGGACCCGGACCAGATGCGAGGCATGGGCGGGCCGCTTTACCGTGCACGCTCAGACGGTAGAGGACGAGGTCCGCAGGATGTACGCGTCCGCGCAGAACATTTCCGGCGCGGGCTGCAGTGGTGACGCCGAGGCGACCTCGTTGGACACGATGGGTCAGATGAATCAGGCGTTGCGCAACATCGTGAACATGTTGCACGGAGTGCGTGACGGTCTGGTTCGCGATGCCAACAACTACGAACAGCAAGAGCAGGCCTCCCCGCAAGTCCTCAGCAGCTAGGGCGTGTCTGCTTAATGTGAATGGTGTTTTGGCTGATGCTGTTTGGGTGATGCGGACGCATGCGATTTCTGATGATTTGTGGTCGCTGATCGTGGCGGTGTTGCCTGCGGGGCGGCGGCGTGGCCGGCCGTGGAACGATCATCGACGTACTCTGGAGGGCATTATCTGGCGTTACCGTACGGGATCTCCGTGGCGTGACCTGCCCGAGCACTTCGGTCCCTGGCAATCGGTGGCCGAGAGGCATCTACGCTGGTCGGTCGATGGCATCTACGCGCGGATCTTCGCGGCGATCGCCTCTGACCTCGACGCCGAGGACGCCGACCTGGGCGCACTGTTGTCGGTCGATTCGACCAGTGTGCGCGCCCACCAACACGCAGCCGGAGCGCGCCCGGGCGCCGCACAGGGGGATCTGTCGAATTACAAGAAATATCTCGATGAGCCCGATGACCACGCCATTGGGCGTTCCCGCGGCGGGCTGACTACCAAGATCCACGCCTTGACCGACCAGCTGTGCAGTCCGGTCACCCTGGCACTGTCGGCCGGTCAAGCCGGTGATAATCCGATGCTTTGGCCATTGCTGGCCGCCCGGCGCAGCAACTCATACGCCCGTTTCGCCTGCTGGCGGACAAGGCGTACTCCCATGACTCGACGCGGGCACAGCTGCGCCGGCTCAAGATCGCCCATACCATCCCCGAGCGCAGCGACCAGATCACCCGCCGCAAAGCCAAAGGCCGCAACAGAGGACGGCCTCCGGGGTTCTCAGGCCGAATCTACAAGCACCGCAACACCGTCGAGCGAAGCTTCAACCGGCTCAAACACTGGCGCGCGGTCGCCACCTGCTACGACAAATACGCCCTGACCTACCTCGGCGGTGTCACCCTGGCCGCCATCATCACCTACCACCGCGTCCGCAATTAGCAGACAGGACCTAGTCGAAACCCCGCTTCCCGCAACTCGACGGAAAGCCGGCGGGACTCCGGGCTCACCATCCGGCCATCGGCCCAGCTCCGTAGCCGATAGTGCTGACTGGGTTGATGTCGCCACACCAGCTGTGACAACGAGTATTTCGACAGCAGACGGGCGTTGTGCAACGTGGCTTCGATTTTTTGCCGATTGCGGATGATGGAGGCATCGACCATCAGTCGTTCGACATCGTCGGGGGTCATCGCGGCCACGGCCAACGGGTCGAACCGGTGAAAAGCCGCGCGCAGGTTGTCTCGCTTGTCGAAGACGGTGACCCAGGACAGGCCGTTCTCGAAGTAGGTCAGCACCAGCGCTTCGAACAGCATGGCCTCGTTGTATGTCGGCGTTCCCCATTCCTGATCGTGGTATGCGGTCAGGTCGCGACCCGTCTCGGTGGCCCAACGGCAGCGGGTGACGCCGTCAGCAGCGGATACCACGGTAGCCAGATCTGGTCGCATATCGACACCGGCCATCGCCTTCATCAAGTCGTCCCAACGGCCTTATTAAACTGCTTGCGTAGGACTTTCGTCATCAGCCTGAGGATTCTCCAGGACCAGCGCGATACCCTGCCCGGAGCCGATGCACACACCGATCACCCCGTATCGGGCGTTGCGTTCCCGCAGTTCGGTGGCCAGGGTCAGCACGTACCGGCTGCCGGACGCGCCGAATGGATGGCCGGTAGCGACCGCTCCTCCATTGGGGTTGAGGTTGTCATCGGGGATGGTAAACCCGTCCAGCTGGGTCGATAGTTCGCGTAGCACTCCCAGCGCTTGTGCGCTGAATGCTTCGTGCACTTCCCAGACGTCGACCTGGCCGGGGTTGAGTCCGGCGCGTCTGAGCGCCAATGGAATCGCCCACGCCGGTGCGAGTCCCATGATCAATGGGTCGAGCGCGTAGACCGCCGAAGACACCACCCTGGCCATCGGATCGATGCCGAGTTCGGCTGCCTTCGCTTGTGAGGCGATCACGATGGAGCTGGCACCATCGGTGAGTGGGGATGAGTTGCCGGCGGTCATCTGGGTGGTGCCGGATTGAGCCGGCAGAGCGGCCAGCCGTTCGGCGGTGGTGTCATCGCGAATGAACTCGTCGTGCTCGAATACTCGCGCTTCAGTGGTCTTGGTTGCCGGGATCGACACGGGCATGATCTCTTTGGCCAGCCGGCCGGAGTCGCGAGCCGCTGCGGCACGGTGCTGGGACCGCACGGCGAAGGCATCAATTTCCGTACGTGTCAGTCCATAACGATCCGCCACGTTCTGTGCTGTCTCGATCATCGAGATGTACGCATTGCGGGCCAACAAGACTGGGTTCGGGGGCCCGCCCGCCCCGGCCCACATCGTGTCGAGCAGAAAAACGGGACCGCGGGGGGATAACGATGCGTCGCCCTTCATCCAGGCCCAGCCCGATCGGGACATCGATTCAACACCGCAGGCGATACCAACATCCAAGTCGCCGGCTATGATTGCATGGCTGATGGAGACCGTCGCGCTCACCGAGGAGCCGCAGAACCGGTTGATCGTAGCGGCGGCGACACTGTCCGGGAAGCCGGCGGCCAGTGCAGCCCATCGCGCGACATCGCCCATTCCCTCATGAGCTGTGTTCACGCACCCGGCGATGATGTCTTCGACCTGCTCGAGCGGTACCCCGATGCGCTCACAGGCACCTCGCATCGTCATCCCCAGCAGATCGTCGAGCCGCAGATGCGACAGCGATCCCCCGTATCGCGCGAACGGTGTGCGTACCCCACCAAGAATGAACGCCGCAGCCATCGCCAGGACCCACCAATCTCTATCGGCCAACGCTTGCCTGTATCTGTCAACTGCCTCGTGGCACCTCGGCGAAGCCCGGTTCACCCGTGTCGACAACGGAATTGAATCGGTACCGGGTGATGAGCCGCTCGTTGATGTCCTGGATCGCGGTCTCGGGAAGCGCGGTGACGTCGAAGTTCTCGCTGATGCGGGACGGCGCAACTGATCCGGTCAGAACCGCGGTGCCGCGTTGAATACCCCAGGCCAGAAGCACTTGCGCGGGTGTCCGTGATGCATCAAGTCAAGATGCCTGCGAAACCTGGTTCATGCATCAGGTAAGGAATGCCCGCGAAATCTGGGTCAGGTGGTGGTCTTGCTTTTGATGCGGATGCCGGCTTTGAGGGCGGGTAGAGCGGCGGGGTAGAGCTGTTCGGTCTTGTCTTTGGCGAGTCTGAGCAGGGCGGCTTGCAGGTCGGCGATCTGGTGGGCGATCGCGGCGGGGTTGAGGCTGTTGCGGTAGGTGAGCAGCTCTGTTTGTTGGGCCGCTGAGAGGACTCCGGCGGCCAGCAGCCGGTCCAGGGGGGTCTGGGGCTTGTCGTAGAGCCGGCGGCGGTGACCGTCGCGGCTGCAGCCGTAGCTGATGGGTTTGATGGTGGGGGTCAGGTAGTTGAGCCGGTCGTTGACCAGGTGCCACAGCCGGTTGAGCACGGCGCGTTCTTCGTCGGTGTCGTAGCGGTAGTAGAACCCGTAGCGACGCACGAGGTGGTTGTTTTTGGACTCGATGGTGGCCTGGTCGTTCTTCTTGTAGGGCCGTGAGCGGGTGAAGAAGATCTCCATGTCCGCGGCCCACTTGATGACCGCCTTATTGAGGAATTCGGTGCCGTTGTCGAAGTCCAAACCCGTTACCTTATAGGGATTTTAGTAATTCCGGTTTTGAGGGCGCCCAGGATGTGGGGTGGGCGTTGTTGCGCACCGTGCGGGTGAACACCCAGCCGATGTGCATGTCGGTGAGGTTGACCGTGCGGGCGAACTCACCTTTCAGTGTCGGGCCGCAGTGCGCCACGGTGTCGCCTTCGAAGAACCCCGGAGATTCTTCGGCCTCATCGCCTGCTTTGCAGATGGTGATCGAGGACCGCAGCAGCGGGAGGGTTTCGTCGTCGACACACCCGAGATCTGGTCGCGGGCCTTGGCGCCGCGCAGGTAGCGGTCGATCGTGGCGCTGCTCATCGCCAACAGCTCGGCACGCACCGCCGGGCCGTAACGGTCACGGCCGTCCACCAGTTCGCCGTGGCGTTCTAGAGCATCCAACTGAAGTGCCATGGAAGCGGCCAGGTACCGGCCGCACTGCCCGCCTGAGGCCGCCCACACCTTCTGCAACACCTTGAGCGCATCCTAGAGTACTTCGGATTGCGTTGCCGGCGAGTCCGTTTGGCGACCTGCCGACCCGCTCCCGGCGGCGCGGCCGCCGCCCTCAACCGCCGCCTGGCGTTGTCACGCGACCAGCCGGTGACCGCCACCACCTGATCCAGAATCTGCCCCTTGTCCGCCTTCGGCGCCCCCACATACGCCCTGGCGAACTTCGCGGTGATCTCGGCCCGAGACGACATCGACAGCCCACTTCCCATGCCTGCTGAGGATCGACCGTTTCGCGGGCATTTTTACGTGATCCACCGAGGACGCTTCACGGGCATTTCTCGTGATGCTTGCCGGCCCGTAGCCAGCGAGCCCGCCATGGCGGACACTGGGGCGGATGAATGAGGCCGAGGACGAAACGGACACGGACCCGGCGCTGGCCGTCGAGCTCCTCGCCGACCTGCAGGCCGGTCTGCTCGACGATGAAACCGCCGCCCAAGTCCGGCGCCGAATCCGCACCGACCCGCAGGCGGCGGCAACCCTGGAAGCGTTACAACGCGTGCGCCGCGACGTCGCCCAGGCGGGCACCGACACGTCCGGGTTGGGCGATCCTCCCCCGCGCCTCCCCACCAGGATCACCGATGCGGTCCGGTCCGCGACGTCGGGTGGCCCCACCGCCGCCCACGCCGCGCGCCCCCGCCCCAACTCGAACAAGATCCTGGCCGGCATCGCCGGGCTGATCGCGCTCATCGCCGCAATTGGACTCGGTACCGCCGCACTGATCACCGCACCCGAGCCGACCTCAAGCGGCCCGCCCACCGCGATGCACATCACAGTTTCCACGCCTCCTCCAGTGATTCCGCTCTCACACGACCAGGTCCTCGACCTGCTCCAGCGCGCCCCCGACTACGGTCCGTTTGCCGATCCCTCGCGACGCGCCTCCTGCCTCAGCGGCCTCGGCTACCCGGCATCCACTCCGATCCTGGGCGCGCAGCCCGTCGACATCAATGCCCGTCCAGGCGTATTACTGGTGCTGGCCGGCGATGCCCCCGCCGATCTGGCGGTCTATGCGGTCGCGCTCAATTGCAGCGCGGCTGACACCGGTCTGCTCGCCAGCACCACGCTGCCCCGACTCCCCGACTCCTAGCGGCATGCCGGTGCGACGCAGCGGGCGGGAACAGCAGTGCTTACGCTTGCGTTCATAGTCGTGATCGCCTCCGTACCCGAAAGGCCCGTATGACTACCGACTCTTCTGCTGACGCCACCATCCACGACGTGATCGTCATCGGCTCCGGTCCCGCCGGATACACCGCGGCGCTCTACACCGCCCGTGCTCAGCTGGCTCCGCTGGTATTCGAGGGCACCTCGTTCGGTGGCGCGCTGATGACCACGACGGAAGTGGAGAACTATCCCGGTTTTCGCGAAGGGATCACCGGCCCGGAGTTGATGGACGAGATGCGCGAGCAGGCGCTCCGTTTCGGCGCCGACCTCCGCATGGAAGACGTCGAGTCGGTGTCGCTGGATGGACCGATCAAATCTGTTGTCACCTCTGACGGAGAGACCCATCGGGCGCGCGCGGTGATCTTGGCGATGGGCGCGGCCGCGCGTTACCTGCACGTGCCCGGCGAACAGGAGCTGCTGGGGCGCGGAGTGAGTTCCTGTGCCACCTGTGACGGATTTTTCTTCCGAGACCAGGACATCGCGGTGATCGGCGGCGGCGACTCCGCGATGGAGGAGGCAACCTTCCTCACTCGGTTCGCCCGCAGCGTGACCCTGGTGCACCGTCGTGACGAGTTCCGGGCCTCCAAGATCATGATCAATCGGGCCCAGGCCAACGACAAGATCCGCATCCTGACCAACAAGATCGTCCACGCAGTGGACGGGGAGACGACCGTCACCGGACTGCAGTTGCGCGACACCGTCACCGGGGAAGAAACCACCCTGCCGGTAACCGGCGTGTTCGTCGCGATCGGGCACGAACCGCGATCGAGCCTGGTGCGCGACGCCGTCGACGTCGACCCCGATGGCTACGTGCTGGTGAACGGGCGCACCACCGGCACCTCGCTGGAAGGTGTTTTCGCCGCCGGCGACCTGGTGGACCGCACCTACCGGCAGGCGGTCACCGCCGCCGGCAGCGGGTGCGCCGCGGCCATAGACGCCGAGCGTTGGCTGGCCGAACATGAAGCAACTGGAGACGCCGACAGTACCGACACGCTGATTGGAGCACAGCAATGACCGATTCCGAAAAGTCCAGCGCCACCATCGAGGTGTCAGACGCCTCCTTCTCCACCGAGGTGCTTTCCAGCAACAAGCCTGTGCTGGTGGACTTTTGGGCAACGTGGTGCGGGCCGTGCAAGATGGTGGCGCCGGTGCTCGAAGAGATCGCTACCGAGCGTGCGGACAATTTGACCGTGGCCAAGCTCGACGTGGACGCCAACCCGGAAACGGCCCGCAATTTTCAGGTCGTCTCCATCCCGACGATGATCCTGTTCAAAGACGGCGAGCCGGTGAAACGCATCGTTGGGGCCAAGGGCAAAGCGGCGCTGTTGCGTGAGCTATCCGACGCGGTTCCCAACCTGGGCTAACTGTCGTTCGCACCACCGAAACGGCTCCCCGACTGGCTTGGGGTTCGTGATGCATCAAGTCAAGATGCCTGCGAAACCTGGTTCATGCATCAGGTAAGGAATGCCCGCGAAATCGGGGTCAGCTGGTGGTCTTGCTTTTGATGCGGATGCCGGCTTTGAGGGCGGGTAGAGCGGCGGGTATGGCGGCGAGGTAGAGCTGTTCGGTCTTGTCTTTGGCGAGTCTGAGCAGGGCGGCTTGCAGGTCGGCGATCTGGTGGGCGATCGCGGCGGGGTTGAGGCTGTTGCGGTAGGTGAGCAGCTCTGTTTGTTGGGCCGCTGAGAGGACTCCGGCGGCGAGCAGCCGGTCCAGGGGTCTGGGGCTTGTCGTAGAGCCGGCGGCGGTGACCGTCGCGGCTGCAGCCGTAGCTGATGGGTTTGATGGTGGGGGTCAGGTAGTTGAGCCGGTCGTTGACCAGGTGCCACAGCCGGTTGAGCACGGCGCGTTCTTCGTCGGTGTCGTAGCGGTAGTAGAACCCGTAGCGACGCACGAGGTGGTTGTTTTTGGACTCGATGGTGGCCTGGTCGTTCTTCTTGTAGGGCCGTGAGCGGGTGAAGAAGATCTCCATGTCCGCGGCCCACTTGATGACCGCCTTATTGAGGAATTCGGTGCCGTTGTCGAAGTCCAAACCCGTTACCTTATAGGGATTTTAGTAATTCCGGTTTTGAGGGCGCCCAGGATGTGGGGGTGGGCGTTGTTGCGCACCGTGCGGGTGAACACCCAGCCGATGTGCATGTCGGTGAGGTTGACCGTGCGGGCGAACTCACCTTTCAGTGTCGGGCCGCAGTGCGCCACGGTGTCGCCTTCGAAGAACCCCGGAGATTCTTCGGCCTCATCGCCTGCTTTGCAGATGGTGATCGAGGACCGCAGCAGCGGGAGGGTTTCGTCGTCGACACACCCGAGATCTGGTCGCGGGCCTTGGCGCCGCGCAGGTAGCGGTCGATCGTGGCGCTGCTCATCGCCAACAGCTCGGCACGCACCGCCGGGCCGTAACGGTCACGGCCGTCCACCAGTTCGCCGTGGCGTTCTAGAGCATCCAACTGAAGTGCCATGGAAGCGGCCAGATACCGGCCGCACTGCCCGCCTGAGGCCGCCCACACCTTCTGCAACACCTTGAGCGCATCCTAGGAGTACTTCGGATTGCGTTGCCGGCAAATCCGTTTGGCGACCTGCCGACCCGCTCCCGGCGGCGCGGCCGCCGCCCTCAACCGCCGCCGGGCGTTGTCACGCGACCAGCCGGTGACCGCCACCACCTGATCCAGAATCTGCCCCTTGCCCGCCTTCGGCGCCCCCACATACCCCCTGGCGAACTTCGCGGTGATCTCGGCCCGAGACGACATCGACAGCCCACTTCCCATGCCTGCTGAGGATCGACCGTTTCGCGGGCATTTTTACGTGATGCACCGAGGACGCTTCACGGGCATTTTCGTGATGCTTGCCGCAGCGTTCACGACCAGTATTGGGGCGTGTATCCTAAAAGAAGTTGAAAAACCCAGCTAGTCCGGGATGAGTCAGCCGCGTTCCCGCTGACCGCACCAAGCAACCACTTACGCAGGACACGCAGGTGACGAGCGCAGTTGGGATCACTTTGAGCGCTTTCTCTACCCTTAGGCCATCAACGGTTCCTATTGTGGACCAGGAAGTTTCGAGCTGCCCCAGTTTTGGCATCCTCGGTATGTATCCGCCGACGCGTTGTGGCCTGGCGACATTCAGCGCGGCGCTGGCCCGTGGGTTGAACGCCAACGGCTCTGAGGTCAGTATCGTTCGAGTGTCCGATGGGCAAGCGTCATCGAGCTCCGATGTCGTCGGAGAGCTGGTGAACGGGTCAGCGCCATCGGCGGCGGCTTGCGTTGAGCTGTTGAACCACAGCAACGTTGCGGTCATCCAGCACGACTACGGGAGCTACGGCGGTGTGGATGGTGATGGGACCTTGGGTATCATCGACGGGCTGACTGTGCCGTCGATCGTAGTTGTTCAGGATCTTCCTAAAAGCCCTACACCACAACAGATTTTGATTACCCAGGAGATGGCGGCGCGGGCCGACCAAGTGGTCGCCATGTCCGAGGCGGCCGGCCAACGCCTATACCGTGCCTTCGATATCGACCGGAGCAGGGTTGCCATCATCCGGCAGGGTGCAACCATCTCGGTGAACCCCTCCCACGTACGAGGCGGTCGACCCACCCTGTTGACCTGGGGCTTGCTCGGCCCGGGTAAGGGTATCGAGCGGGTGATCGAGGCGATGAGTTCGCTTCGTGACCTGCCCGGCAATCCGCGTTACGTGGTTGCGGGCCCGACGCACCCGAAGGTGCTGGCCGCCGACGGCGAGGCGTACCGCGATGCGCTGGTAGAACAGGCGCGGCGCAGCGGTTTGTCGGGGTCGGTTCTTTTTGATGCCGGTTACCGCAGCGGTCCAATGTTGAGCGCCCTGGTCCAGTCTGCGGCGGCGGTGGTGCTGCCCTACGATTCGACCGACCAGGTCAGCTCCGGCGTGCTGATTGGCGCCATCGCCAGTGGTCGGCCCGTGGTGGCCACCGCGTTCCCGCACGCCGTCGAAGTGCTCTCCGGCGGGGCCGGCCTTGTCGTGGCGCATGACCGTCCGGATGCGCTGTCATCGGCGCTGCGCCAGGTGTTGACGGAGCCGCGTCTGGCCGGAGCGATGGCAGCCGAGGCGCGTCGACTGGCACCCGAGATGGCCTGGCCGCTGGTCGCACGCACGTATCAAGCGTTGGCGCGGCGGATCCTGGCGCGCCGACGGGCACGGCTATGAGCAGCACTGCGCCAGCGCCAAGTTTTGAACAACTCCTGCGGTTGACCGATAGTCGCGGAACGCTGGAGCGGGCACGGCTGGCAGAGCCACTACCGGAAGGCGGTTACCGCACCGAGGATGCGGCCGGAGTGCTTGTTGTTGCCACCCGCGATCATGGCCCGGACCGAACACTGAACGGACTCGCCGGAGTTGCGTTGCGGTTCTTGAACGACGCGCAGTCCAGTACTGGTGCATGCAGGAATCGGATGGACGACACCGGAGGTTGGAGCGATGAGCCCGCACTCGAGGATGCTTGGGGGCGGTGCCTCTGGGGCCTGGGCACAGCGGTCGGGCACAGCAATGTCGCCTGGACCCGTGAGTCGGCCATCGTGCAGTTCGAGCGCGCCGCTCGAGCGCGGTCGAGACGACCGCGGGCGATGGCCTATGCGGCACTGGGTGCCGCCGAACTCCTCGCTTTCAACCCCGAGCACCAGGCGGCTCTCGCACTGCTCACTGACTTTGCCGCTACGCTGTCGGCGCCGAGCAACGACCCGGTGTGGCCGTGGCCTGAGCCGCGGCTGACATACGTGAACGCTGTTCTGCCCGAGGCCATGATCGCTGCGGGTGCGGTGCTCGCCGACGCGACGTTGCGCCGCAACGGCCTGGATCTGTTGGCGTGGCTGGTCGCATTCGAATCAGCTGACGGCCATCTGTCTCCCACCCCGGTCGGGGGCCGAGGAGCCGATGACGCCAGGCCTGGTTTTGACCAACAGCCTTTGGAGGTATCCACGCTCGCCGATGCGTGTGCGCGTGCCGCCGCGGTCGATACCAACCCGATCTGGTTCGCCGGAGTCAGGGCCGCCGCTGCGTGGTTCAAGGGCGACAACGATCTGAGAGAGCCGATGTGGGACCCGGACACAGGCGGCGGGTACGACGAGTTGCACGCCGACGGGGTGAGCCGAAACCAGGGCGCGACGTCGACCTTGGCATTGATCTCGACTTTGCAGCATGCGCGGCACTTGGCACTGTGCAATGACTTTGGTCCGGGCGGGAGCCGTCAGATCTAGGATCCAGCCTTTCGGACCGTCGCTCCGGGCAGTTCCTGTGGCGCCGTGTAGTTTGCTGTGGCTGCTGACGCTGAAGCGCGGCGTAATGGCAGAAGCTCTGAGCCATCACCAACAGAGCCGCGTTCGAGATTCGTGGTGCACTCGTCAAATGCTGCCAACTAGTGAAAGGTGGAGGGATGACGTTGTCGCCTCGACTCCCGGGCACTTGTGCGGTTGCCCGAACCGCGTTCGGCTACATGTGACGATCCGGGAGCAGCTCCTTGCCGCCGTCAAGGGCCTGCGGGGGGTAGCGGCGGCCGACCGTCTGTGCGAGGCCTGCGTGATCCTTATTGACGTTGATGCAGCCGCAATTTCGATCGTTTTCGATGGCACGAGCAGCGGCACGCTGGGATCCAGTGATATGGCGGCGCGCAACTACGACGAGCTGCAGTTCACTCTCGGGGAGGGGCCGTGTCTGGATTCTGTTGCACGGCGGATCCCGATTGCGGTTGTCGACCTCGCCGATCCAGGGGAGTTTCGCTGGCCCGCATACGGACCTGCCATGTTGGCCCACCAGATCAGAAGCGTCTACGCAATACCCGTCGTTGTGGCCGGCGAGTATGTCGGAGCTCTCGACCTCTTCCGCGCGCAGCCCGGCCACCTGTCGAGCAATGATCTGACCAGCGCGGTGGCAGCCGCTGAACTCGCAGTTGTCCCGCTGCTGGACCTGATGGATGCCGATCTGCAGGCCGCCGTCAGCGATCCCAGCGGCGGTGCCTGGGGCGAACTCAACACGCTGTGTCGTGCAGAAGTCAGCCAAGCCACCGGAATGCCTGTCGCGCAGTTGGACGTTGAACCTGCGGAGGCCCTGGTCCGGCTGCGCGCTCACGCCTACAGCACCGGCCGCAGCGCGACCGACGTGGCCCGCGACATCCTCGACCGCCGTCTGAAACTCGAGGCCGACTGATGCGCGCGGCCACACCAACAGTCCAGGAAGAAGGGCAACGTGACTGACATCCCTCGTGAACCCCGCGTGTTGGACGCCATCGTTTCGCTCGTCGACAGCCTGCTCGATGACTTCGACATCGTCGACCTGCTGACCGCACTGACGGAACGATGCACGGAGTTGCTGGATATCGCGGCCGCGGGATTTCTGCTCGCGGATCCGTTGCAGCAACTTCGGCTGCTTGCCGCGACATCGCAACGGGCCCGCGAACTCGAGCTGTTCCAGTTGCAGGCTGACGAAGGCCCATGTGTGGACTGTTATCTCAGCGGCAATCCCGTTTCGGTCGCCGACCTCGGGGCGGCCGTCGAGAGGTGGCCGAGCTTCGTTCCGGCCGCGGTCGAAGCGGGATACGCGTCCGTGCACGCCATTCCGATGCGTGCCGCCGGCATTGTCTTGGGTGCCCTCGGCTTGTTCGGCACTCGCGTCGGTGAGCTCAACCAAGCGGATCTCCTCGTCGGTCAAACGCTGACACACGTTGCATGCGTAGCGATCCTGCAGGAGCACACACCGACACCCGCCACCGTCCTGCCGCGACTTCGTACGGCCTTGACCAACCACGTCATCGTCGAGCAGGCTAAAGGGCTGCTGCGAGAGCAGCTGGGTGTGTCCATCGAGGAAGCGTTCAATCTGCTGCGCACCTACGCACGGGCCAACGGCGAACACCTGAGCAACGTCGCGCGCAGGTTGATGACCGATCGGGATTCCCGCCCGGCACTCGTGGGGGAATTCGCCGAGCTTCTTGGCGCGCCGCTATGATGGCGGGCTCAGCGGTGCCGGGCGCGGGCGCGCCGCACGGCCTCCTCCACCAACTGCTCGGCGACCACGTTTAGCTTGATGTTGTCGGTTTGGCTGATGCGGATGAGTCGTTGAAAGGCGCCGTCTGTGCTGTCACCCGAACGGCTGCGGATGATGCCGATCGCCTGATCGATGACCGCTCGGCTATCCAATGCGCGTTGCAGTCGCGTCGTACGTTCATGCGCGATGGCCAATAGCTGTGCGTTGTACACCGAAACCGCGGCTGGTTTGGCGAACCGCGACCCCAATCGGACGGCGTGCTCGGCGAACGCGTCGCGCTTCTTGGCATAGGCATTGATCGAGCCGATCAACTCGTCACCCACGATCAGCGGTAGTGCCAGCGCGGAATGCACCTGCATCCGGGCTACTCGGCCGCCGAAGTGTGGCCAACGACTGTCACTTCCGAGCGACCCACTCACAATGGGGCGCCGCGACTGCATACAGGTGATGCACGGCCCCTCGCTCAGCTCGTGGTACTGAATGGTATCGATATCATTCACGAGCAGTTCGGTGGCTGCCCAGTTTTGGACGCTGGAGATGCCACGTCGTGGGTCGATCAATGCCACACCCGCGCCATCGGCGCCGGGAATCGCCTGAGCCGCGAACTCCGCCACATCCCGGAGAAGGTCGATCACCCCTTGGGCGCCGGCCACAATCCCGGCCACCCCGTTGAGACCGGCATACAATTCGGCTTCGTCTGCTTGCAGTTGGCTAGGGGAGACCGACGCCTGCGCTGGGGCCTCGCGGCCGGGCTGGGCGTCGAAGTCGGTCAACAACACACTCCCTCCATGCGCCCTTTGTGAGTGATGAATCTACTCTTCTTCGGCTTGGCCAGAATTCAGTCGATGAGCGCCAATGTATGGGCGCGCCGTAGCTTGCCCGACGGTGTCTTGGGAACGCTCCCTGGCGCCAGCACAACCACGTTGCGGGGTCGGACGTCGACCTCGGCCACCACCTCGTGGGCTACTTCACGCTCGATACGGCGCACCTCCGCGGCATCCTCCCAACTTTTGGATTCCACTGCGACAGCGAATGTTTCGCGCGGGTGTCCGGCGTCCAGGCGAACCGCGACCGCGGAGCCGGGACGGACACTGGCGACACGCGCGGCGGCACGTTCGATGTCGGTGGGGTAGATGTTGCGACCGGCCATGATGATCACGTCCTTGACGCGGCCGCACACCACGACGTGGCCGGTCTCGGTGAGGTAGCCGAGGTCGCCGGTGTCGTACCAACCGCGGTCGTCCTGTGCCGCAACGAAACCGCCCATCGTGGCATAGCCCCGTGTCACTGGTTCACCTCGCAGGTGGATGACCCCGACGCCTCGGGCGGGCAGGACGGCCCCGTCTTCGTCGACGACGCGGGCCTCCAGCCCGTTCAGCAGCCTGCCGAGGGTGGCCAGTCGCCGGGTATTGCCCCTGTTCGCTGGGACGGCTCGGTGCAGTACGGCGAGCAAGTCGGCATCGACTTCATCGACTACGAGGCCGGTGTTGCATTCGGTGAACGACACGGCCACCGTCGTCTCGGCCATGCCGTACGCAGGCAGGATTGCCTCCGGACGTAATCCGAAGGGCTTGCCGGCTTCGCAGAGGTCTTCGACGTCAGCGGGTTCGACCTGTTCAGCACCCGACAGCGCCCAGCGCAGCGTCGACAGATCGAACTGGCCGGGCCTGGCCAGCTTGCGAAGGCGCCTGGCCAGCAGCTTGTAGGCGAAATTTGGTGCCGCGGTCATCGTGCCCTGGTATTTGTCGATGAGCCTTGCCCACAGCAGGGTGTCGCGCAGAAAGTCCATCGGGGTGACTTTGATTAACTCGGCGCCGAAAAACATTGGCACGGTTAAGAAGCCGGTCATTCCCATGTCGTGGAACAGTGGCAGCCAGCTGACGATCACGTCGGTTTCGGTGTCGACCTGCGCGCCAATGAGCATCGCCTCGGCGTTGGCGACGAAGTTGCGGTGTGTGATCTGTACGGCCTTGGGTGATCCGGTGGACCCGGAGGTCAATTGGAGCAGCGCGAGATCGTCGTCGTCGGTATCGACGGGATCGATCGGGGCACTGTCGAGGAGTTGGCCAACGATGAGTACCCGCATGTCCAGCGCAGACAACAAGGGGGCTGCGGCCATGAAGGGGTTGGAGATGACAACAACTTTGGCGCCGATGATCTTGATTACCGCGGCGGTTTCCTCCGCCCAGCGCTGTAGATCGGTTCGCGGTGTGGGCTGGTGAAGCATGGTCAGGCTGGCGCCGCGCATCCAGATGCCCTGCGCGGCCGGCGCGATCTCAACGGGCGCCCCGGCCAGCACCGGGACGGCGTCACCGCGGCCGACACCGGCCTTGGCCAAACCGGCCGCGATCCGACGCGCGCGTTCGTGCACCTCACCCCAGGTGTGCCGGACTGGACGGTCCGGCTCGCCGGTGACCATGCCCTTAAAGCTGGACTGGGCGGTGTCATACATCGTTTCGGTGAATCTGCTCAAGGCTATTCCTTAGCTCTGGCGCGGCGGTCCCGCGGTTAACAACCGATCGTGAGTCGCAGCGTTCAATGCCGCCGCGCATCCATGGCTGATGTGACGAATGCGTGGGAACCGATCCGCGATGCTGGGTTCGAGATCGCCGGCGCGCGAACAATTGCGGTGTGAAACTGCGATGACAGAGCGTGCCCCTTCACGGGCCGCCAAAGAGGGCCCGCCGCTTCGGTCGAAGCGAGGTGTCGAGCACTTCAGATGCTTTGACAATACACACTCACCTGCAAACAACGGCCGCGGCGCGCGGACCGATACGGCGCCCAAAGTGCTGCGCACGGGACTGTCCCGAAGTGCAATAGGAATGCGGCGACCCCGTAACTGTCGAATCAGCCGGGTATGGCGGGTGCGCTGCGGCAGGGACCTCTGAAGATCGCCGCCGGACGATTCCGGGTGGCTGCGGAGTCAACCACGAAAGATGATACCGCGGTGACTTGGGAAATGGCCCTGTCGCGCTCGGTGGTCCGCGACATCCCGCTGCTTGCAGTCTGTTCGAGAGCCAGGGACATCCCGCTGACCTAGGAGACGGGGCGCAAACACTGCTGACGGCACGGGGCGGCGGTCGCCAAAATCTCGAGCTTTGGGATCGACTTCGCGTTCGCGGTATCGACGCAGGTGCCCAGTCATGCCATGACCTCGACCGCGCGACGAAGAAAGACGGAAACCTAGGCGACTGTTAGTTCAGTGGCGCACGGCGTTCTCGGGAGCCCTCAAGTCGCTTCTGCCCGTGTGCAGTTGGCTTGCTCAGAGCTGGCGAGGCGGTCCTGAGCGGCCGCTAGCTCGTCGGCCCACCCATTCTCATTCTCATACCGAAAAACCCGGGGGCGCCCAACAAGGCAATCCTTCGGACGGAATCATGACGATGTCCGAGCGACCCCGGGGGTTTTCATGGCGCATCCTTAGACGGTGGTCACTCCCACTGCCTGAGGGCCTTTCGGGCCTTGAGTGATCTCGAACTCTACCCGTTGATTCTCATCAAGGGAGCGGTAGCCGTCCCCTTGGATCTCTGAATGGTGGACGAACACATCTTTTGCGCCGCCATCAGGAGCGATAAAGCCAAAGCCCTTGTCGCTGTTGAACCATTTTACGGTTCCCTGTGTCATACTTACTTCTTCCTATTTTCAAATGGGTGTAAGTTAGCCACACCCGTGGCCAACGGTAGCATGAAGTGGACGGAAAAGATAGCCGCTCTGCGTCAAGATGTTGCAAGATTGTTCGACTGCTCCATGTCCGCTCGTTGTCAACCTTTGTATTCGACCGTACCGGTGCGGTGGTGCGTCGAATTCGGTTCGCTACGAGGTGTTTGACGGGTTCATTTTCGGCCGATCAAGTCGAGATCTGCAAAAATCGCTGGTCGACGCCATATTGACATCCGAAAAACGGCGTAGCGCCATCTGCGCGAATTCCGGTGGGTTTGTCAAGATGGCTTCCCGTCGAGATGTTTGGCCAGGCCATTACGCAGACCGTCCCATGGTTGAGGCGTGGTGTTGCGCGGACTTTGGGGGCGGTGATCTTGGCTGAGACTCCTGTCAAGGTGCAACGTTGGACTGTATGTTCAGTTCACCCAGCGACGGCAATAGATCTTGCGACGCGAAGTTCAAATCCGAGTTGATGGCCTCGAAGCGCCAAGGATCTCCTATTTCTGCGGCCATATGGGCATGATCGTCAAATGCAAATATGGGAAACGTTGATGATCGGAAAGTTGATCATTCGACCGCAGTCACGATGGCCGACGGCCTTTACCGTTCAGGCGGCACCCATTTCACATTTCGACACGGCACAGCTTTTTTGCCCGAGGCGAGGGTGCTCTTGTCCGCTTTCACAATATAGCTACGCTCGATCTCGGAGATCCGTCTGAGTATGCGGCGGCCGATATCGGGGTGCGGTGGAATATCACGTGTACTAAATTTGATAAAGGCGGCGAGTTCTTCATTGTCAATCGCCATAAAACAACTTTCGAAGATTTGGAGTGTAAATAGCAATGAGATGTCCGAGGGGCCGGCAATCTCACGGGTTCGACGTCGCGTTGGGTGTCTAGGTGGGTGCTAGTCGATCGGGTAAGTAGTGTTGGCAACTCTGCCGCCGCATGTACCCGAGAAGGCTCGATCAGGGGCTATGACCGGCTCGTCCAGGTTCAGGCGTTCGACTCCTCCTGCACGGGGCGCGGCACCGGCTACAGGGGTCTTCGCGACAGTGAGTCCAATTGAGCGATGCGGCCGATAGGCCTGAAAATGGGTGTGCGTCAGCGCCATTACGACGCTCCTCTCTCGGCCACGAAACCGGCCAGATAAGTTGGTACCGGCGATGACGTGAAGCTTAATGCCACGTGCGAGGACCACCGACTTACTCGTAACGTACCTGAATCGCTGACACACCGCCAGTGGCCGGCAAGCATCACGAGAAATGCCCGTGAAGCGTCCTCGGTGCATCACGTAAAAATGCCCGCGAAACGGTCGATCCTCAGCAGGCATGGGAAGTGGGCTGTCGATGTCGTCTCGGGCCGAGATCACCGCGAAGTTCGCCAGGGCGTATGTGGGGGCGCCGAAGGCGGACAAGGGGCAGATTCTGGATCAGGTGGTGGCGGTCACCGGCTGGTCGCGTGACAACGCCAGGCGGCGGTTGAGGGCGGCGGCCGCGCCGCCGGGAGCGGGTCGGCAGGTCGCCAAACGGACTCGCCGGCAACGTAATCCGAAGTACTCCTAGGATGCGCTCAAGGTGTTGCAGAAGGTGTGGGCGGCCTCAGGCGGGCAGTGCGGCCGGTATCTGGCCGCTTCCATGGCACTTCAGTTGGATGCTCTAGAACGCCACGGCGAACTGGTGGACGGCCGTGACCGTTACGGCCCGGCGGTGCGTGCCGAGCTGTTGGCGATGAGCAGCGCCACGATCGACCGCTACCTGCGCGGCGCCAAGGCCCGCGACCAGATCTCGGGTGTGTCGACGACGAAACCCTCCCGCTGCTGCGGTCCTCGATCACCATCTGCAAAGCAGGCGATGAGGCCGAAGAATCTCCGGGGTTCTTCGAAGGCGACACCGTGGCGCACTGCGGCCCGACACTGAAAGGTGAGTTCGCCCGCACGGTCAACCTCACCGACATGCACATCGGCTGGGTGTTCACCCGCACGGTGCGCAACAACGCCCACCCCACATCCTGGGCGCCCTCAAAACCGGAATTACTAAAATCCCTATAAGGTAACGGGTTTGGACTTCGACAACGGCACCGAATTCCTCAATAAGGCGGTCATCAAGTGGGCCGCGGACATGGAGATCTTCTTCACCCGCTCACGACCCTACAAGAAGAACGACCAGGCCACCATCGAGTCCAAAAACAACCACCTCGTGCGTCGCTACGGGTTCTACTACCGCTACGACACCGACGAAGAACGCGCCGTGCTCAACCGGCTGTGGCACCTGGTCAACGACCGGCTCAACTACCTGACCCCCACCATCAAACCCATCAGCTACGGCTGCAGCCGCGACGGTCACCGCCGCCGGCTCTACGACAAGCCCCAGACCCCCCTGGACCGGCTGCTGGCCGCCGGAGTCCTCTCAGCGGCCCAACAAACAGAGCTGCTCACCTACCGCAACAGCCTCAACCCCGCCGCGATCGCCCACCAGATCGCCGACCTGCAAGCCGCCCTGCTCAGACTCGCCAAAGACAAGACCGAACAGCTCTACCTCGCCGCCATACCCGCCGCTCTACCCGCCCTCAAAGCCGGCATCCGCATCAAAAGCAAGACCACCACCTGACCCCGATTTCGCGGGCATTCCTTACCTGATGCATGAACCAGGTTTCGCAGGCATCTTGACTTGATGCATCACGGTGGCTTGCGGCTGAAGACTCGCTGACCTGGCAGTACATGGGAATTGTTGTGGGCGGACCGTGAAGTATCGAGCGCTGTCAAGAGCCGCCTGGTGGGGTTCCCTGCAGCAACGGAGCGTGGTGCCCCCACTGGGCGTTGGGGCAGGCAACTTTTCGATGCGCCCCGCACCCCACGATGTTCCGTCTGTCTACCAGGCACCTGGGTCAACTCCCGAGCCGGCAAGGCGAGCACAGTCACGACGCTGTTCGCATTCGATCGAGTTCTGTTGATTTTCCGTGTTCTTGCCTGATGGAGGTGCGTATCGGAGCGCTAGATATGGGGTTTGCTCTCTTGCGCGCCAGCCCCAAGGAGGCTGTCGACCGGCGCAGCGTTGTCGGCCTCCGCTGCGGTCATCATGATGGTGTGCGCCTGGTCGGAGCCGGCCTGAGGGGAAACCACCAGCAGGACGATCTTGTTGCGATTGAGTCCGAGGACTTCGACGGTGTTGACCGGCTGGAGGCGATATCCATCCAGTCGTACCGTTCGTCCACCGGTCGCAAATTTACTTGGCGGCAAGGACCATTCGTTCAGGTTGTAGATCACGCGGCTGATTGGTCCAAGGCGGACCGACAGCACCGAAAGCAGATCGGGCAGTTCTGTCGTGAGGTCCGCGCTGTGCGGCCACCATGCGCCGTCGACATACCCGCTCTGTGGAGCCTTGGGCTTGAGCCTCAAGCGCGGGGTGCTTTCCGGAGGGGTGTGCCGGCTGCCGACCTCGTGTTGATCCTTCTTCAGCGTCATATCGACGCTCCTGTCTCGACCGCGAAACCGGCCAAATTATTCGAATCGGCGACGACGTGGCTTGACTAGCCAGGTGCGGTCTATCGACGATGCTTCTAACACTACTCGGGTGGTCCAGCACCAATGACTACCCGCCGGTTGGTACGACCGACACACCTCCAGCGTATGGCGGGCAGTTGGTCGATCGACTCTGCAGACGGATCGCCATGAGTTGCGGCTGCCACAACTAACCAGTTCAGCGTAATCCCGCTGGAGCTTCTAGCAGGCAACACGGTGTCATAGCTATCGCAGCCGGTGGCTGTGCGCATCGGTGTTTGCCGCGGTATGGCAGGACCGCGTCTGCCGAGTGTCGTTGTTCCTACTGCGAAAGCCGCTGCTATCACACGGAAATCCACTGGGAGGAGATTGAGTTTCGGTTGCGGCGAAGCCGGGGGGATTGCCAGTCTCGACGTGGCAGCTGGGCCGGACAAGTTGGCGGGTCGCATTCACTAATGGGCGCCACCTCAGCCAGGATCACAATGGTTGCGAGTATCACCGCGGTGGCGTCGAACTTATGGATCCGGTTGGTTTCCACGCCTATGACTTGCAGAGTCTTGATACGTCCACAGCTGCGGTGCGCGCGTCGACCCCCTAGGTGGAGCCTTGAAAACTACTGCGCAGCTTGATGGTTGCCGCCCAAATGGGCTCCGGTCGTCGGAGCGTATGACGCCGTCATTCAGCGCAACCTCCGACCGCTTGCCGTGGCGTAGGCGAGGATGGGCAGGCGTATCTGCGCACCGCGGCCGGTAGGCCTTGACGCTCGTCGAGGTGCGTCGGGCAACGCACCCAGTGGGGCGTCCAGGCCCATGTTGCGCGACACGACTGAGCTGATCCTCGACAGGGATGCGCCGGCAATGCTTCGCCCTGGAAGTTCGGCGTGTTTCGCGCCAGTGATCGGAGTATGGTGAAACGCATCGGCGTTGTTTCGTGCCGGATTGCGGATTGGGTCATGTGCCAGCGTCCGCGCGACCGAAGATGGAGAACAACGCTTCCAGAGTTCGTGACGGGCCGCGTGCGGTTCAGCCTATTGTGCTTCGGCCCGTGCCGCGCGCCAGGATCGAAGGCCTTGATGTGAAAGGGAATAAGACGGCACAGCTTATCCCCATTGGAGGGTGTGCTGGTGGTTACACGATTGTCGAGAGCCGATGGGCTGTCTCTACACACACAGAGCTGGAAGGCGCCCGCGCATACGGTCACCGTGGTCGTCATTGATGCCTCGGCGAACCTCAGCCATCAACGGCTACAACAACATGTAGCCACGGCGTTGCCGCAGTTGGCACGATTTCGCAGCCGGCTGGTGACCAAGCCGCTCAACGTGGGCCAGCCCATTTGGGTCGAGATCGACGACTTCGACCCTTCTTCGCAGATTCACAGCGCTACGGTTCGCGCTCCCGGCACCCGCCGTGAGTTAGCCGACCTGATCGCGGATCTGAGCGCCGAGCGCCCGGATTGCCGTAGCGGACTCTGGGAAGCGTGGAGTATCGACGGTCTCGAAGGAGACCGGTGGGCGCTCGCGGTGAGGATGTCGCCCGTTCTCAACGATGGGGTTGGGGGAGCGGCGTCCTTGTGGCCTCGATTGTTGAGTGCGGGGCCGGATGCTGATCCGGCGATGAGAGTGTCAGCCGAGCCGAGTTTGGGCTCGGCGCCGTCGGTCGTCGGGTTGGTGACCGACGTGGTGACCGAGGTTCTCGAGAACCACCTCATTGGTATGCGCCTGATCACCGCGGCAGTGTCCGGTGTCCTGCAGTCTGTCCATGGTCGACTGCTCGAAGGCCGTACGCCGACTCGCACGGACTCGCAGCTGCCCTCGATAAGTGGGCCAGTGCCGAATACCGTGCTCAATGCGCCGTTGACCAGGCGGCGTTCGGTGGCGTTCGACACGATCCTGCTGGCAGACGTGAAGGCTGTCAGCGAAGCGTTCGGGGGCAGCGTCATCAACGTCGTTTTGGCTGCCTGCACCATGTCATTGCGTACGTGGTTGCAGCGGCACGCAAAGGTGCCGGACCATCCGCTGCTGATGCGAATGCCCTTTTCGTTGCCAGCTAAGGCTCACAGTGGTATCGGCAAAGTACTGGCTGCCGGCAGGCTTCGCATCCCCGTCCACCTCGATGATCCTGTGCAGATTCTCGCCAACCTGCATACTGCGACCGAGAGACTGAGCGCGGTCCGGGGAAAAGGGGGCGGGAGGCGCGTTGCCGCAATTGATTTAGAACTAGTTGCGTCGCTGATCCCGCCGCCTGCGGCTCACGCCGGCATGGGGCTCTACACGTATTCGGGCCTGCGACGGCGGCTCACGCCGATCTGCCATGGCAGCGTGTCCTATATTCCTCTGGATCCAGCGCTAACGTACTGTGCCGGCGGCAAAGTCGTGGGTGTGCATACTGTGGGTCCACTGGCAGAGGGAAGTGGTCTAAACATTGCGCTGACCTCCCGTGGCAAGCAGTTGGATGTCAGCGTATGCGCGTGTCCGGACAATGTGCCTGATGTTGCGGAGATCGCAGCCGGGATCTCACACGCCGTCGAACTGCTGGTGGCGGCCGCACAGGAATCTCCTCGCGGGCAAGGCCGTTCCGTCGTTACCGAGATGACGGCGCACCTCGCGAGTCACAAGCGTGACCAGACCCACTGACCAGCGGGCCGTGCTTGACGGTGTCACGTCGCGTCGAAGGGGCTGGGTGCGAGGTCCGTGTGCCGAGCTGGATGGGAGGCGGCCCGCCGTGCTGTTGCAGTACCCGTCATGATCAGCCACTGGGGGCACCGATCGTCACCGCAGTGATGTTCCAGATATCATCGCAATACTCGGCAATCGCGCGATCCGAGGAGAACTTCCCGCTGTAGGCGGAGTTGAGAATGGACTTGCGGGTCCAGCTTTCGGTGTCTTGCCAGGTGGTGCTGACTTCCTGCTGGGCGCGCAGGTTGTCGGCGTAGTCGGCATTGACCAAGAACGGATCCCGCTCGGTCAGGTTGGCGACCAGCGGCGTAAACACCTCCGGGTCAGCGCCGGAAAACGTTCCCGCGCCGATCAGCTCCAGCGCCGCGGCCAGTTCGGTGTTTTCGCGGATGTAGTCGCGGGGACGATAGCCCTTGGCAAGAACGCGCTGCACGTCCTGGACCGTCAGGCCGAACAGGAAGAAGTTCTGCGCGCCGACCTGCTCACGGATCTCGACGTTAGCCCCGTCGAGGGTGCCGATGGTCAGGGCTCCGTTCATCATGAACTTCATGTTGCCCGTGCCGGATGCTTCCTTGCCGGCCGTGGAGATCTGCTCGGAGAGGTCGGCCGCCGGATAGATCAGCTGGCCGCTTTGCACATTGAAGTTCGGGATGAACGCGACCTTCATCCGGTCGTTGACGTCGGGATCGGAGTTGACGGTTTCCGCGACGGAGTTGATCAGTTTGATGATGAGTTTGGCCATGGTGTAGCCGGGGGCCGCCTTGCCGCCGAAAATGTATGCGCGCGAGGCGATTTCCAGATTCGGATGCTGCTTGAGCCGGTGGTAGGCGGTGATGATGTGCAGCACGTTGAGGTGCTGGCGTTTGTATTCGTGGATGCGCTTGACCTGGATGTCGAAAAGCCAGTCCGGGTCAAGTGCGATACCGGTGCAGGACCGCACATAATCCGATAGCCGGGCCTTGTTGGTCCGTTTGACGGCCCGCCACCGCTGCTGAAATGCCGCATCACCGGCCAAGGGCGCCAGCTCGCTCAATCGGTCCAGGTTACGCAACCACCCCGGGCCGACTGTCTCATCGAGCAGTTTGCGCAGGCCGGGATTGGCCAGGGCAACGAACCGGCGCGGGGTCACCCCGTTGGTCTTGTTGCTGAACCGCTCCGGCCACATCTCGTAGAAGTCTTTGAGCACAGTGGTTTTCAATAGCTCGGAGTGCAGCGCCGCGACACCGTTGACCGCGTGGCTGCCCACGGTCGCCAGATGCGCCATTCGGATACTCCGGTCGCCGTCCTCACCGATCAGCGACATCCGCCGGACCCGGTTCTCGTCGCCGGGAAACCGTGCCCGTACCTCGTCGAGGAAACGCCGGTTGATCTCGTAGATGATCTCCAGATGTCGCGGCAGGAACCGCTCGAACATCGACAGGGGCCAGGTTTCGAGAGCTTCCGGCAGCAGGGTGTGATTGGTGTAGGCCAGCGACGCCACGGTGATCCGCCAGGCCTCCTCCCAGTCCAGGTCACGTTCATCGACCAGCAGCCGCATCAGCTCGGCCACGGCGATCGAGAGGTGGGTGTCGTTGAGTTGAATCGCCACGCGGTTGGGCAGCTCCTGCACGGGCAAGCTGGCGAAGTCCTCGAGCAGATGCAGGATGTCCTGCAGCGAACAGGACACAAAGAAATACTGCTGGGCCAGCCGCAGTTGTTTGCCGACTTCCGGCTCATCGTTGGGGTAGAGCACCTTGGTGACGGTTTCGGACACCACCTGGTCATCGACCGCCAGGTAGTAGTCGCCGGCGTTGAACGCGTCCAGCGCCAGTGACTGGATGGCCCGGGCGCTCCACAGCGTGAGGGTGTTGCAGGTGTTGACTCCATAGCCCTGAATGGCGTGCCGTAGTAGACGCCCTTGACCGCACGCTGGGGAATCCAGCGCACCCGGTATCTGCCCCGCTCATCGATGTAGGACTCGGTGCGGCCGCCCCAGCCGACCCGGTAGTTCAGTTCGGGTTTGACGATCTCCCAGGTATTGCCGTCGGCCAGCCAGTTGTCGGTCTTCTCCACCTGCCAGCCGTCGCGGATCTCCTGGTCGAAGATGCCGAACTCGTAGCGGATCCCGTAGCCGACCGCCGGGCGCTGCAGGGTGGCCAGCGAGTCCAAATAGCAGGCCGCGAGCCGGCCCAACCCTCCATTGCCCAGGCCGGGCTCCTCCTCGCAGGCCAGTACCTCGTCAAAGTCTTGCCCCAGCGCGGTCAGCGCGGCGCGCGCCTCCTCCTCGATCTGCAGGTTGAGCAAGTTGTTGCCCAAGTGCGGCCCGAGCAGAAACTCCGCCGACAGGTAACAGGCCACTTTGCGCGAGAGATCTAGATAGGTCTGGGTGGTCTCGATCCAGCGCTGCTGCATCCGATCGCGCACGGCCAGCGCGAGCGCCCGGTAGTAGTGCTTGGGCTCCAGCAGGGCCGCGGGACGCCCGAGCGAATAGCGCAGGTGGTCTTCGATCGCCTGACGCAGCGCATCGGATCTCATTCCGGTGCGCACATCGCCGACATTCGTGGCTGCGGTGGCCGCCTGGGCCGCGGGCAGAATGACATCACTCATGGTCGCGCTTCCCCCATTGGTTTCCAGCCGTCCTGATGCCTGCGAGTATCGCACCGGAGAGTGAATCGCTTCATGAATATCTGCTGCCGCGACACCGCCGCGGCAGCACGGCGACGGCGGGCAGCGCCGAATCGATCATTCCCGCGGCGTCGGCTTCATCGACCCGATGAAGTAGGTCTCTTGGCCGGTCGGGTATCCGCCGCCGTCGGTGGCGATATGCACGTGGTCGTAGTGGTTGAGCGTTTCGGAGCCGTAGTCCGCCGTCCAGCTCGGCGCCCCGATGCCCGGGTAGATCTTCTGCCGCCAGATCACGTGAAGCACACCCCAGCGCTTGGCGTTGGCCAACGCGTAGCCGGCGATCTGGTTGCCCAGCTCGATTCCCGCGGGGCTGCCGTGGTCGGGGATCATCACGTCGATGGCCAACCCGTTGGGATGCCACTTCAACGGATCCTGCCGGAACCCGCCGATGGTGGTGATCTGAGGAAACAAGACGCTGATGGCGCGGGCCGCCCAGATGGTCTTGACCTGCAACCCACTTTCCGGCGCGACACCGGAGGGCAGCGAGAACTGGAATTCCTGAGCTGCCACCGGCGCGTTCGCCGCCAGCGATTGGGCCTCCACCGGACTGGCGGTGTGCGGCGCGCTGACCGGTGCGGGTGCCGGGGATGCGGGGGACACCGGAGCGGCCGCCGGCGGCTCGACACAACAGGGAGGCTTGGCGTTCTGGGCGTAGATCATGGCGGCCGACAAGGCCAGCGAGGCCGCGAATGCCAACCACCGGCCCCGGCCATTGCCGAAGACGTTAATGCCCACGAAACAGCACTCTAGTGTCGGGTGAGACGGGTGGGACAGTGTTTTGGCCGTTGGGTTTCTGGCTTTGTGCGCCGGCGGATGCTCGACGGGATCGGGGCGGTGCCGCCCGCGGTCGGGTCAGAACTGCGAAGGTCCATAATTGGGTTCGACGCCAAAGCATCGGCACTGGTTGGTCGATGACGACGGCTTGTTCGGGATCAGCTTGACCCAGAACCGGTTTCGTGGTCAGTCGCTTCAGGAACGGGAGTCGCATGTGTACCCGCATTCTCTACAAGACCGGCACGGGGACCTACGTCACCGGACGCGGCATGGACTGGAACGACCTGGACATGCAGACGGACTGCTGGGTGTTTCCCCGCGGCATGCGCCGCGACGGCGGGGTGGGGGCGGGGTCGATCACGTGGACCTCGAAGTACGGCTCGGTCATCCTGAGCGTCTACGAACTGGCGACCTCCGACGGCGTCAACGAAGCGGGGATGGTGGGCAACCTGCTCTACCTGACCGAGTCCGATTACGGCGACCAGGGCGCCCGGTCCAAGCCGACGGTCTCGGTGGGGGCCTGGCTGCAATACCTGCTCGACAATTTCGGCACCGTCGCTGAGGCGGTCGAGGCGATGAGCGCCGATCCGATGATGGTGGTCTCGGCCGACGCGCCGAACGGACGTGCCGCCTCGGTGCATGTCGCGTTGTCCGACGCCGGTGGCGATTCGGCGATCTTCGAGTACCTCGACGCCAAGCTGGTCATCCACCACAGTCGTGACCACACTGTGTTGACGAATTCGCCGGTATTCGAGCAGCAACTTGCCATCAATACCTACTGGGACCTGATCGGCGGGCACAACATGCTGCCGGGAACCATCACCTCCGCGGACCGCTTCGTGCGCGCCAGCTACGCCCTGAAGGCGTCACCGCAATTCAGTGACCGGCGCCAAGCGGTGGCGGCGGTGTTCTCGCAGATGCGCTCGATCGGCGTGCCGCTGGGTATGAGTGACCCCGACAAGCCCAACATCGCGTCCACGTTGTGGCGATCGGTGGTCGACCACGACGCCCGGCGCTACTACTTCGACTCGGTGATCAACCCGTCGGTGATCTGGGTCGATCTCGACAAGGTCGATCTGACGCCCGGCGCGCAACCGATGAAGCTCACCGTCGGTGTCCCCGACGATCAGGGCGGCGATGTGTCGCAGAAGTTCGAGCCGGCCGCGCCGTTCCACTTCCTGGCACCGACTCCGCGCTGAGCTGCCTCGCGGCGACTCGGCGGCGGTGCCTGGCCGGATTCGGGCTACTCGTCGCCATTGGGTTGAGCAAATTCATCGGCGGCTAGTCTGTTGCCTTACAACTGGCTTACATTTGCCCTATAAATGTCCAACGAATCTGTGCGTCTTCGAGAGGTAGCGATATGCCTGTTCCGTCATCCGCGGTCTTCGAGCGTCTACTGGGCCTTGCCGCGATCAAGGACGTCGATGCTCGTCCGACCCGGACCATCGACGAGGTCTTTACTGGCAAAACCGTTGACCACCATCCCGGTCGGCACCGCCGAAGACGTCGAGGCAGCGTTTGCCGAAGCTCGCGCGGCACAAGCCAACTGGGCGAAGCGTCCGGTCAGCGAACGCGCGGAGGTCATCCGCCGCTACCGCGACCTGGTCATCGAGAACCGCGAGTTTCTGATGGACCTGCTGCAGGCCGAGGCTGGCAAGGCGCGCTGGGCGGCGCAGGAGGAAGTCGTCGACCTGGTAGCCAACGCCAACTACTACGCACGTGTGTCCGCGGGCCTGCTGAAGCCCCGCACGGTACAGGCGCTGCTGCCCGGGATCGGCAAGACCACAGTCGGCTACCAGCCCAAAGGCGTGGTCGGGGTGATTTCGCCATGGACTTACCCCATGACGCTCACGGCGTCGGACTCGGTTCCCGCGCTGATCGCGGGTAATGCGGTGGTGCTCAAGCCGGACAGCCAGACGCCGTAATGCGCACTGGCGTGCGCCGAGCTGCTGTACCGGGCCGGCCTGCCGCGCGCGTTGTATGCGGTTGTGCGGGGGCCGGGCTCGGTGGTGGGTACCGCGATCGCCGATAACTGCGACTACCCGATGTTCACCGGTTCGTCGGCGACGGGCGGCCGGCTTGCCGAGCACGCCGGCCGTCGGCTCATCGGTTTCTCGGCCGAACTCGGCGGCAAGAACGCGATGATCGTGACGCGCGGCGTCAACCTCGACAAGGTGGCCAAGGCGGCCACCCGCGCCTGCTTCTCCAACGCGAGCCAATTGTGCATCTCCATCGAGCGGATCTACGTCGAGAAAGACATCGCCGACGATTTCACCCGCAAGTTCGGCGATGCGGTGCGAGGCATGAAGCTCGGTACCGCCTACGACTTCTCGGTCGACATGGGCAGCTTGATCTCCGAGGGACAGCTCAAGACCGTGTCCGGCCACGTGGATGACGCAACGGCCAAGGGCGCCAAGGTGATTGCGGGCGGCAAGGCTCGACCCGATGTCGGGCCGCTGTTCTACGAGCCGACCGTGCTGACCGATGTCACCCACGAAATGGAATGCGCGGACAACGAAACGTTTGGGCCGCTCGTCTCGATCTACCCGGTTGCCGACGTCGAGGAGGCCGTTGAGAGGGCCAACGACACCGAATACGGGCTCAACGCCAGCGTATGGGCGGGCTCGACCGCCGAGGGGGAGAAGATCGCCTCCCGGTTGCGGTCGGGAACGGTGAACGTCAACGAGGGCTATGCCTTCGCCTGGGGAAGCCTGAGCGCACCGATGGGCGGCATGGGGATCTCCGGGGTCGGCCGCAGGTACGGTCCCGAGGGGCTGCTCAAGTACACCGAATCGCAGACGATAGCCACCGCTCGCGTATTCAACCTCGATCCGCCGATGGGCGTCCCGCCCACCCTCTGGCAGAAGTCGCTCTTGCCGATCGTGCGCACGGTGATGAAGCTGCCCGGGCGGAAGTGACCGCTAGCCGCCGCGGGTTGCCGTCGCGGCCTGGGGTGGCCAGGCGAATGCATCCACCCCGGTGTCGATCTGTTGGCGCGTGCGCTTGTCCAGATCGGTGATGACCAGCGGCTTGCCCGGTGAGCTCTCCAGGTAGGCGACCACGTCGCCGGCTCCCCACCGGGGGCCCTGGACCTCGGCTGCGACGTTGGCCGCAATCGTTTGCGGCGCGCCGCCCGAGACGTCGAGAACCTGCAGGCTTTTCGAGGATTCGCCTTCGCCGCTCCGGGTTTCGGTGAAAGCCAGCTCGCCGGAGGACAGCGCCGCGAGATCGGAGTAGTAGGAGCCGGCTCTGGCGAACACCGTCCTGGGAGCTCCAGCCGGATCGGTGCCAGTGCCGCCGGGTGCGGTGGCGGAATAGATGCCACCGTCGCGAAGCGCAAACGGGATCTCGGTGAAGTTCGGAACGGAGGCATCCCCGTTGGTGAACAGGATCGACCGACCGTCGCTGCCGTAGGTCACCGAATACGCGTTGGTGTCCATCACGACCGGAGCCGAGGCCGCGCCGACCTCGAGGGCATTGACGTCAATAGGGGACACGTCGCTGCGCGCGTTCGCCCACGCGATGTAGTTGCCGCCCGGCGCCCACGCGTATTGATCGGCGGCGGCCGGGCGCTGCGGCGGCGAGAGCACCGAGCCGGTGTCGGCGGTCGCGACGATCAGTAGACCGCCGGCCATGGTGCCGTTGCTGTCGTTCTGCAGGAACGCGATCTGCTTGCCGGTTGGTGACCAGCGCGGGTTGACGATCTGCCCGAGCCGATGCCCGGGGGTCGGCGGTAGGGCGGCGGGGTCCACGAGTCGGTGGGGCGCCGCCGCCGGCGCATCCTCGGTCAGATCGAGCACCCACAGCTCACCGCCGTAGTCGGAGGCGCTGTTCTTGTGGACATACGCCACCCGCGTGCCGTCGGGGGACGGCGCCGGCTGCGTGTCGGCCGGTCCGTCGGTGAGCTTGCGTCCGGGGGTTCCGGCGGGGTCGCTCACATACAGCGAACCCGCCTTGGCATAGAAGAGCGCCGGCATCGAGGTTCCAGTGTTGGCGGTGGAGCGCTTGCTTGACGGCGGTGAGCCCGAATCGGCCGCTGGACTGCAGGCCGCCACCATCAGTACCACAAGGTATGCCACTATCGGGGCGGCTGAGCGACGCCAGGCCATGTATTCCACCTTATAGGTTCCCGGCGACTGCGCATGCGGCGAACAGCGGCGCGGGCGTCATCGGTGGGTGCTTCGGCCGCACCGCCGTTGCGCGCGTCGGTGTTTGGAACTAGCGTTGAAAGGCGAGCCGAAATCATCTGCTGTACAACGGAGTTCTGTCGCGGGAACGGATTCCCGACGAGGCCGCGTGGCAGCGGGTTTCGGCATCGGGCGCGAAAGTTCAACGAGGACAGGGGCCTTGTCGCGGTCCGGCGATTCGCCGGCGCGAGGTCACCTATCGACCATGCGATCCGAGCAGTCGCTAGAAGTTGCGCCGTATACTCATCGGCGTCACCGAGGTCAGGTCACCCGCTGAAATCACGGTCTTTGCGACCCGCGTCAATGCCTGGAACAACGCGTCCAGCTCGGCGTCGTCGAGACCGTCAAAGGCGCGCAGCGCCAGCGCATCGGTGGTGTTCTCCAGGTGCTCATGCAATTCGCGCCCGGCGGGCGCCAACGATCCTTCTTCGGTGAGCAGGCCGCGGCCGACCAGGCTGTTGACACAGGCTTGCCACTCGGCGTCGTCATAGTGGCGGGTTAGTTTCATGTAGTCGTTGGGGACCCCGTCGGCCGCGCAGTGGAACACATTTGACTTGCGTCCGGAGACGCCGGCAGCCACCAGCACCGCTACGTGGCTGTCCCCGCGATGCTCGCGCAGCAGGGTCGTTGCGTGCCACAACGCCGCGACCGGATCCTCTGGCCACGGCAGGGCGCGATTGGCGGCAAACAATGCGCGCCCCTCCAGCGAAGCCTGGCGGGCGGCGCTGCCGGCCAGCCGGGCAGCGCTGCGCGCGTTGTCGTCGTCGGTGAGCCCGTAACGCCCTAGGGCAGCCACCGCCGAATCTTGGCGAGCCTGCAGCGCCAGCCGCGGCTCGGAGATGTCCCAGGCCGCGGGTAGGGCCTTGGCCACCCGTGTGGGTGCGAAGTTGTAGAAGGTGGCTGTCACGACCTCCGGCGCGACCTGGCCCAGCGGGGCCGATCGGGCGGCGAAATAGCCCATCCAAAATCCGCGGTACCCAAGGTTGGCCAGGGCTGCCCGGGCCTCCGGAGCAAAATAGGTGACGGCGTGGATGGGTTCGAAGCGATCGTATAAACGCCGCGCCAACTCGGGTGTGCGTTGCATTCCCGAAGCTAACCACTTGGTGGCGCCCCGCGGGAGCGCACCCGCCCCGATGGGCCCCGCGGCGGCCGCCAGCACCGTGATCGCCCGGACTCGGGTCGGAAGGTCGCCTACGAGTTTTGCCGATTGATTGGCTAATGTCGCTGGACGGCGCCTTTGGTTTCCGGTGAGCCCGCGGTATGTCCCGGCACCGAAGACGTCGCGCTCGAGGCCTGTCGATACGCGCCGGTGCGTACCCGACTGCCCACCCAGAAACGGAGTCAGCGATGAGCGCACGCGCGCAAACCGGGACCATCTCGACGCACGTACCCGCACGGCTGGACCGGTTGCCGTGGGGACGATTCCACTGGCGCGTCGTGATCGGGCTTGGCGGCGTGTGGGTCCTCGACGGGCTCGAAGTCACCATGGTCGGCAACGTTTCGGCGCGGCTGACCGAGCACGGCAGCGGCATCAACCTGACGCCCGCACAGATCGGCGTGGCGGCATCGTTCTACATCGCCGGGGCCTGCCTGGGGGCACTGTTCTTCGGCCACCTCACCGACCGCTTCGGGCGGCGCAACCTGTTTCTGCTGACCCTCGCGGTGTACCTGACGGCCACCGTGGCCACCGCATTTGCCTTCGCACCTTGGTATTTCTTCATTGCGCGTTTCTTCACCGGCTCCGGCATCGGGGGAGAGTACGCCGCGATCAACTCGGCGATCGACGAACTGATACCCGCCCGCGTGCGCGGCCGTGTTGACCTGATCATCAACGGCACCTATTGGCTGGGTTCGGCCGCTGGAGCAGCCGGAGCGCTGGTCCTGTTGGACACCTCGAACTTCGCGCCCAACATGGGGTGGCGGCTCGCCTTCGGCTTGGGTGCCATCTTCGGCATCTTTGTGTTGCTGGTCCGGCGCAACGTCCCGGAAAGCCCACGCTGGCTGTTCATTCATGGGCGTGAGCAGGAAGCCGAGCAGATCGTTCGGGAGATCGAGGAGGAAGTAGAACGCGACACCGGCCAGCGGTTACCTGACCCGCCGGGGCGTCCGCTCAAGATACGTCAGCGTCAAAGGATTTCCTTGTGGGAGATCGCCCGGGTCGCGTTTACCCGCTATCCGCGGCGGGCCTTTCTTGGGCTGGCGCTGTTCATCGGTCAGGCGTTCCTCTACAACGGGGTCACGTTCAATCTCGGCACGTTGCTAAGTGGTTTCTACGGTGTCGAATCCGGACACGTGCCGCTGTTTTTCATCGTGTGGGCGCTGAGCAACTTTGTCGGGCCCCTGGTGCTGGGGCGACTCTTCGATACCGTCGGCCGCAAGCCCATGATCACGATGTCCTACATCGGATCCGCGGTGGTTGCCGTGGTGCTCGCGGTGATATTTGTGAACCAGACCAGCGGTGTCTGGACATTCATCATCGTGTTGGCGGCGGCGTTCTTCCTGGCATCGGCGGGTGCGAGCGCGGCCTACCTGACGGTCAGCGAGATCTTCCCGATGGAGACCCGAGCCCTGGCGATCGCCTTCTTCTACGCGGTGGGCACCGCGATCGGCGGTATCAGCGGTCCGCTGCTGTTCGGTCAGTTGATCGAGTCCGGGCAGCGTAGCCAGGTGTTCTGGTCGTTCATCATCGGTGCCGCGGTGATGGCCGTGGCGGGCCTGGTCGAACTCTGGCTCGGCATCGCCGCCGAACAGCGCCCGCTGGAGGAGTTGGCGCTGCCGCTGACCGTGGCCGATGCCGAGGACGACGACGAACCGGTCGATGGGGCGGGCGCGCGGGGTGCGCAGCACCCCGGGAGCTGAGGCGGCGCCGCCGAAAAGCCGCGGGTGGCCGGCCGGGGGACGTTACGATCGGCGTCTGATCTGCCTTCAGCATCAGGGTGCTTTCCGGGGGCGAAGCCAGGCCTTGACCGGGGCCGACGAGAGGCGCGTGATGTCGTACGTGAGCGCGGTGCCCGAGGCGGTGTCGGCTGCGGCCACCGATCTGGCCGGCATCGGTTCAACGATCGCGGCGGCCAATGCCCTCGCCGCCGTCCCGACAACCGATCTGCTGGCCGCGGCTGCCGATGAGGTGTCGACGGCCATCGCGTCGCTGTTGGGCACGCATGCCCAGACCTATCAGACCCTCAGCGCCCAGGTGGCGGCGTTTCATCGCCAGCTGGTGGAGGGCTTGCACTCGGGCGCGGCCGCCTACACCGCCGCCGAGGCCGTCAACGCTGCGGCCGCGCAGAACCTGGATCTGGCCGTGTCGTTCAGCGGGGTGCAGCTGCTGCAGCGGGGCAGTGCCAATGCCACCACCGCGAGTTTTGGCTCGCTGGCGGTCGCCGTCTGCGAGAACAGCACCGCCCGGGTCGGCGGCGGCGTATTCAACGGTGCCTGCGCCATGGGGGCCGACAGTTTCGCGGCGGTCAACGACGTCACTGGGGGCGCTGCCGCCTCCGGCGGCTTCAACATGGCCGGAGCCTTCGGCGCCAGTGTCGCGTCGGTGAACACCGCGGGCGCCGACAACGGGGCCACCGCGAGCGCGGACGGCAGCTTCAACAACGCCTGGGCCTTCGACGGCAGCGCCGCCGAAGTCAACACCGCCCGCGCGGACGGTATGGACGCCGTCGCGGGAGCCACCGGCAGCTTCAACACGGTCGGAGCCTTCGGCGGCGGCGCCGCGCTGGTCAACGATGTGACCGCCCAGACGTTCACCGGCGCTGCCAACGCCGACGCCACCGGCAGCTTCAACCGGGCCTGGGCCTTTGACCAGTACAGCGACGCCGAGGTCAACCAAGCCATCGCCAACGCCAACCTGAACGGCACCGCCACCGCCAGCATCGTGGGCGACTTCAATGTGGCCGGGGCGGTCGGCAACAGCTTGGGCACCGTCAACTTCGCCGATTCCGCCGCCACCGGCGACACCACCAGCGGCGTCGTGACCGGCAATTTCAACTCGGCCTGGGCCATCAGCGACATCCAGAACGCCGACGTGGCCACCGCCAACCCCGCGCTGGCGATGGACGGCGGCACCGCCGTCTCCCACGGCGACTTCAACGCCGTATTCGGCATCGGTGGTGGCAGCGCTATTGCCAATGGCGCCACGGCGGTAACCGCGGGCACCGCCGCCGTCAGCGGCGGCGTTTTCAACACGGCCGCGGCGATCGGCTCATCGACCTTGGCCGAAGTCAACGCCGCCAACGGCGGTGTGGCCATCGGTGCCGGAAATAATGCCTGGGCACTGGTCACCGATGCCCAGGCCAGCGCCGGTGCCGGGAACTTCAATCTCGCGCTCGCTCGCGCGTACAAGGCGGTGGCCGACGCGACCGGCGGCAACGGCATCGTCGATATCCAACCGCCGTTCTTCTGGTGAGCAGCAACCTGGACGGCTTCGGTGCCCGAAACTAGGTCCCGAAACTAGGTGAGGCCGGCGTCGACGGCCAGGCGCACCAGCCCCAGCTCGTTGCAGCGTTGTGCGAGGCCGGCCGATTCCGGATCGGGCTGCAGTCCCGCCGCGCGCAGCGTTTCGGCCAGCAATAGCTGAGCGCGCAACGCCGCCCACGGTCGTAGCGTGGCATCAATACCGGTCAACAGATCGTGAGCGCGTCGGTGGGCGTCAACGCGGTCCTGCTCCGAACCGCTGGCCGACAGCAACCGAATGGCGGACGCTTCGTCGAGTTCGTAGGTGAGCGTGACGATTCCGTCGTCACTCGAGTTGTGGCGGGTATCGCGCAGCCGGGCAGAAACCGGCGGCGAGAGGCCGATGCCCAGCCTGACCCGCTCGTGGTTGATCGCCGCTGACAGTCGCGGTAGGTGCAGCTGGTCGGCGACCGCCATCCCAGCCTCCAGCCGCTCGGACGCTGCGGCGCAATCCCCTTGCGCCGCATTGACCCTGGCGCCGGCCACAAACCGCGCTACCAGGTAGTCCACTCCGCCGCCCTCCGGGCCCAGCCGATAGCTCTCGTCGAGTAGGAGCTTGGCTTCGGTCAATTCGCCGACATCGTGCAGCATCTCACCGAGGAAGGCGCCGGCGATCCGCGTCGCGTTGGAGTTCGTTCCGCAACTCTGCGCGATCTCCACAGCTCGCCGGAACTCGGCGACCGCGGTCGCAATATCGAGCGCAAACTTGGCGGCCAAGCCCAGATAGCACTGCGCGTAGACGCTGACGAACGGGCCCATCATCTCTCGGTAGGGTGTCGCCCACGCGAAGAGGCGGCGCACTTGGTCGAACTGGAACCGGTAGAGCGCGGCGAACGCCGATACGTTTCCGGCGACCGCGGGCACCCGCGGATGAAACTTTTGCGGCCTCGAGAGTGCCTCCGCGACAAGTGTATCCACCCGGTCGACGCGGTCGGCGAACGTGTCCGCGACCGCCTGTAGCACATCGGCTTCCACCCGCAGGTCGGCTTGGGTGGCCGGGCCCGCGTGATCGAGCGCCTTCATGAACAGATTGAGCGCGGCGTCGGCGGGCACCTTGCGTTGCAGCAGGATGTTCGCCCAAGCGATGGCCAGTTGCAGCCGCTCCCGGGAGACGATCAGCCGTGGCGGCAGCTTCTTGACGATCTCGAGCAAGGTCGTCATCTTGGACTGTTCGAGCAGGTTGTTTTCGTCATCCTCGACGAAGTCGACGGCAAGAGCGGGATCGCCGGCGGCCAACGCGTGCTTGACGGCATCGTGGAGCCTGTCGTGTTCTTTGAGCCACAGCGCCGCGGTGCGGTGCAGCTGCGCGACCCGCTGCGGATCGTCGCGCTCGAGCCGGCGGCGCAGAAACTCGGCGAACATCTGGTGGTAGTGAAACCAGCCCGGTTCGCCGTCGACCGGCTGCAGAAACAGGCCACGCTGGGCGACCTGCTCCAGCAACGCTTGGCCCCGGGGCACCTGCGCCAGGGCCGAAGCCAGATCCGCGCATATTCGCTCGGGGATCGAGGTGGCCAGGACGAAATCGACGATCTCGGGTTCCAGTGAGGCCAAGACATTCTCGGCGAGGAACTCACCGATCACCTCGCTGGTGCCGCAGAGCTTGCCGACCAGCGTCGACGCGTCGGCGCCGCCTCGCACGGACAGCCCGGCCAGCTGCAGCCCGGCGGCCCAGCCATCGGTTGACTCGGTAAGCGCGGCCACATCGTTGCCGGTCAGCGATAACCCACCGAGGCTGTCGAAGAATGACGTCGCCTCGCCGGAGTCGAAACGCAAAGCCGCCGAGTCGACCTCGACCAGCTCATCGGCCAGTCGCAGTCTGCTCAACGGCAGTCCCGTCCGGGACCAGCTGGTGACGATGATCTGCAGGTGATGGCACCCGTGTTCGAGCAGAAAACTCAGGGCGGCGATGGTTTGGCTGTCGGACACGCGCTGCCAATCGTCGACGATCAGGGTGGTCGGCTCGTCGGCGTCGTGCAGGGCGTCGATGATCGACGTCAGTAGGTAGCGGCTCCCGTCATCGCCGTGCTCCTCGAGTACGTGGTCCAGTGACTCGGCTACCTTCGGATGCACCCGCCGGATCGACTCCAGCAGATGCGCCAGAAACCAGACGGGGTTGTTGTCGTCATCGTCGATCGTCAGCCACGCGACCGCGACGCCCGCGCGCACCAGTTCTTCGCGCCACTGGGCGGCCAGCGTGCTCTTGCCGTACCCCGAGGGCGCGTAGATCAGAATGAGCCGACGCCGGCCGGCCGCGCTGAGCGCGTCGGTCAACCGCCGACGGCTGACCCGCGACCGGGCGGGAACCTGGGGACGATACTTGGTCGCTGGGGTGGGCGGTGCCGGGGTGGCATGGGTGTCGTGTCCGTACGTCGACCGGGCGGTCGCCAGATCGCTGCGGGGCGCCCCCAACTCGACTGGGTGCGCCATATCGTCGACGGCGACGCCATGCTCACGCTGAACTCGGCGAAGTTGCTCACCAAACGCGGCGGCACTGTCGGGACGATCCGCGGGATCGCGCGCCATCGCCTTTTCGATCACCGAGGCCACGTCGGCCGGCAGGCCTTCCTCACGCAGATTCGGGATCGGTTGCGAGGTGATCCGCAGAAACTGGGCCACCACCTTTTCACCGCGGCGGCGCTCGAAGGCGGCATGACCGGTGATGGCGGAAAACAGTGTCGCACCAAGTGAATACACATCCGACTGCGGCGTCGGCGGTGCACCCTCGAGCACCTCGGGGGCGGTGAAAGCCGGGGAACCCGTGATCACCCCCGTCGAGGTCTGGAAACCTCCGGCGATCCGGGCGATGCCGAAGTCGGTGAGTTGCGGCTCGCCGTAATCGGAGATCAGGATGTTTCCCGGTTTGACGTCACGATGCAGCGTGCCTACCCGGTGCGCGGCTTCCAAGGCGCCGGCCACCTTGACCCCGAGCCGTACCACCTCGCCCCAGTCCAGCGGCCCGTTGCGCCGGACCAGCGCTTCCAGCGAGTCGTTCTGGTGATACGGCATTACCAGGAACGGACGGCCGGTCCCGGTGGTACCGACTTCGAGGATGGTGACGATGTGCGGGTGCCCGGACAATCGGCCCATCGCGCGTTGTTCACGCAGGAACCGATCGAGGTTGTCCGGATCGAGGTCAGCGGTCAAGACCTTGACCGCGACGGTGCGATCCAGGGACGGCTGGGAGGCGCGATAGACGATGCCGAAGCCACCGCGTCCGACTTCGGCGACGTTCTCGAATCCGGCATCGATGAGCTCGCCGGGGATACCCGAAATGCCACCCCGCTGGGCAGGGTGTGCCTGCGTTGTGTACGGAGCATCCTCAGCCATCGATGGTCACCATCCCTCGCTGAAACACCACCGTAACGCCCAGTCGCTCGGGTGCACAGGCCCCGGCAAGCATCACGAGAAATGCCCGTGAAGCGTCCTCGGTGCATCACGTAAAAATGCCCGCGAAACGGTCGATCCTTGGCAGGCATGGGAAGTGGGCTGTCGATGTCGTCTCGGGCCGAGATCACCGCGAAGTTCGCCAGGGCGTATGTGGGGGCGCCGAAGGCGGACAAGGGGCAGATTCTGGATCAGGTGGTGGCGGTCACCGGCTGGTCGCGTGACAACGCCAGGCGGCGGTTGAGGGCGGCGGCCGCGCCGCCGGGAGCGGGTCGGCAGGTCGCCAAACGGACTCGCCGGCAACGCAATCCGAAGTACTCCTAGGATGCGCTCAAGGTGTTGCAGAAGGTGTGGGCGGCCTCAGGCGGGCAGTGCGGCCGGTATCTGGCCGCTTCCATGGCACTTCAGTTGGATGCTCTAGAACGCCACGGCGAACTGGTGGACGGCCGTGACCGTTACGGCCCGGCGGTGCGTGCCGAGCTGTTGGCGATGAGCAGCGCCACGATCGACCGCTACCTGCGCGGCGCCAAGGCCCGCGACCAGATCTCGGGTGTGTCGACGACGAAACCCTCCCCGCTGCTGCGGTCCTCGATCACCATCTGCAAAGCAGGCGATGAGGCCGAAGAATCTCCGGGGTTCTTCGAAGGCGACACCGTGGCGCACTGCGGCCCGACACTGAAAGGTGAGTTCGCCCGCACGGTCAACCTCACCGACATGCACATCGGCTGGGTGTTCACCCGCACGGTGCGCAACAACGCCCACCCCCACATCCTGGGCGCCCTCAAAACCGGAATTACTAAAATCCCTATAAGGTAACGGGTTTGGACTTCGACAACGGCACCGAATTCCTCAATAAGGCGGTCATCAAGTGGGCCGCGGACATGGAGATCTTCTTCACCCGCTCACGGCCCTACAAGAAGAACGACCAGGCCACCATCGAGTCCAAAAACAACCACCTCGTGCGTCGCTACGGGTTCTACTACCGCTACGACACCGACGAAGAACGCGCCGTGCTCAACCGGCTGTGGCACCTGGTCAACGACCGGCTCAACTACCTGACCCCCACCATCAAACCCATCAGCTACGGCTGCAGCCGCGACGGTCACCGCCGCCGGCTCTACGACAAGCCCCAGACCCCCCTGGACCGGCTGCTGGCCGCCGGAGTCCTCTCAGCGGCCCAACAAACAGAGCTGCTCACCTACCGCAACAGCCTCAACCCGCCGCGATCGCCCACCAGATCGCCGACCTGCAAGCCGCCCTGCTCAGACTCGCCAAAGACAAGACCGAACAGCTCTACCCCGCCGCCATACCCGCCGCTCTACCCGCCCTCAAAGCCGGCATCCGCATCAAAAGCAAGACCACCACCTGACCCCGATTTCGCGGGCATTCCTTACCTGATGCATGAACCAGGTTTCGCAGGCATCTTGACTTGATGCATCACGATCCATTCTGGCCTGTGTCGCGACCACGACTTAGCTCAAGGGTAGTCAGCACCAGCTAGGTCCTGTCTGCTAATTGCGGACGCGGTGGTAGGTGATGATGGCGGCCAGGGTGACACCGCCGAGGTAGGTCAGGGCGTATTTGTCGTAGCAGGTGGCGACCGCGCGCCAGTGTTTGAGCCGGTTGAAGCTTCGCTCGACGGTGTTGCGGTGCTTGTAGATTCGGCCTGAGAACCCCGGAGGCCGTCCTCCGTTGCGGCCTTTGGCTTTGCGGCGGGTGATCTGGTCGCTGCGCTCGGGGATGGTATGGGCGATCTTGAGCCGGCGCAGCTGTGCCCGCGTCGAGTCATAGGAGTACGCCTTGTCCGCCAGCAGGTGATACGGGGCGTATGAGTTGCTGCACCGGGCGGCCAGCAATGGCCAAAGCATCGGATTATCACCGGCTTGACCGGCCGACAGTGCCAGGGTGACCGGACTGCACAGCTGGTCGGTCAAGGCGTGGATCTTGGTAGTCAGCCCGCCGCGGGAACGCCCAATGGCGTGGTCATCGGGCTCATCGAGATATTTCTTGTAATTCGACAGATCCCCCTGTGCGGCGCCCGGGGCGCGCTCCGGCTGCGTGTTGGTGGGCGCGCACACTGGTCGAATCGACCGACAACAGTGCGCCCAGGTCGGCGTCCTCGGCGTCGAGGTCAGAGGCGATCGCCGCGAAGATCCGCGCGTAGATGCCATCGACCGACCAGCGTAGATGCCTCTCGGCCACCGATTGCCAGGGACCGAAGTGCTCGGGCAGGTCACACCACGGAGATCCCGTACGGTAACGCCAGATAATGCCCTCCAGAGTACGTCGATGATCGTTCCACGGCCGGCCACGCCGCCGCCCCGCAGGCAACACCGCCACGATCAGCGACCACAAATCATCAGAAATCGCATGCGTCCGCATCACCCAAACAGCATCAGCCAAAACGCCATTCACATTAAGCAGACACGCCCTAGGCGGATTCTGCGCTGACCCAGGCGCGGGCTTCCTCGGCTTGCGTCGGCGTGAAGGTGCGCAGCTCGCCGGGCATCAGGAACCCGACGAATTTCACTGTCTGCTTGATCCATTCGATGTCGGTGACCACGGCAAACCGCTCCCAGCGGAGGAAGTGGCTGAATCCCAGCTTGGTGTCCTCCCACATGGCTCCAGGGTCAAAGCCGCCGAAATCCGAACCGATTTCGTAGTAGATGCGCACCTTGTCGTGGTTGAGTAGCCGCTTCTCGATATCGGGGATGACCACCGTCTCGTAGTCGTCCTTGGTGACATGCCCGTGACACACGAATGCCGCTACCTCGTCAGGAAAATCCGTCAATACCTCAATCATGCTGTCCTCCTCGTCGAGTGACTCGCACCCGTCCGGCCGGGCGCGCCGGTGGATGCAATGTCGACGCTATCCGGTGCGTGGTAGCCGAGTCAGGAGCAAATAGTCCCGACTTGATGAGGTCTTCTTCCTCCAGGCCGACTTCGAATCCCGCCAAACCGGCACAACGGTCGGCTGTTTGGTGTGTCGAAGCCCAGGCGGGCGCGGCTCGGCGTGACGGATGGCCGACATCGGTGTGGAATGGAGTCATTCGGCCCTGTTGCGGCGCGCAACGGCGATGCGAGCGTGGGTTCAACAGATTGTGCGGTCGTGGGGCGGTGTGAAAACCGAGGTGGGAGGTGCGAGGGGTGACGGAGGCCACCGACGAACTGACGACACTGTCATTGGGACAGCTGCTCGATGAATTGGACAGCTCTGCACAAGGTTTGACCGCGACCGAGGCGTCGCAGCGATTGCAGCGTTACGGCGCCAACGAGATAGCCGAGCAGCGGCGCAACCCGGTGCTGGTTTTCCTCGGATATTTCTGGGCCGCGATCCCATGGATGATCGAGGCGGCGCTGGTGCTGTCGCTGGCGGCTCGGCACTGGACCGATGCCGCGATCATCGCGGGGCTGCTGATGATGAACGGCGGGGTGGCCTTCGTCGAAGAACATCAGGCGGCCAACGCAATCGCCGCGCTCAAGCAACGACTCGCCGCTTCGGCTCGGGTGCTGCGGGACCGCGCGTGGGTGACCGTTGCGTTGCGGGAGCTGGTACCGGGCGACGTGGTGCGGGTCCGGCTTGGCGATGTGGTGCCCGCCGACGTGCGGGTACTCGATGACGTGACGCTCGAGGTGGACCAATCGGCCCTGACCGGTGAATCGCTCGCCGTGTCGCGCGGGCAGGGGCAGGTCTTGTATTCGGGCTCGGTACTGGTGCGCGGCGAAGCCGACGCGGTGGTCTATGCGACCGGCGCCGCCTCATATTTCGGGCGCACCACCGCGCTGGTCGGTGAGGCGGGTACGGTCAGCCACTTTCAGCGGGCGGTGCTGCGTATCGGCAACTATCTGATCGTGCTGGCCGCGGCGCTGGTGGCGTTGACGGTGGCGGTCTCGCTGATCCGCGGCAACGCGGTGCTCGAGACACTGGAGTTCGCGCTCGTGGTGACCATCGCCTCGGTGCCGGTGGCATTGCCGGCGGTGCTGTCGGTGACCATGGCGGTCGGTGCCCGCAAGTCGGCCCGGCACCAGGCGGTGGTCAGCCATCTGCCCGCGGTCGAGGAACTCGGCGGTGTCGACCTGCTGTGCTCGGACAAGACCGGCACTCTTACCCAGAACCGGCTGGCGTTGACGGCCCAGTGGACGGCACCAGGTGTCGACAACCACGATCTACTCGGGGTTGCCGCCATGGCTTCGCGCTCCGAGAACAACGACGCCATCGATCTGGCCGTGCTGGCCGCCGCGGGTGCGCCGCCCGAAGTGCACGTGCAGGGGTTCACCCCGTTCGACCCGGTGAGCAAGCGCACCGAAGCCGCCATCGAGGACTCAGACGGGCGGCGATTCCGGGTGAGCAAAGGAGCACCGCAGATCATCGCCGCGTTGTGCGGGCAAGACGGGGCCAGCAGCCAGGTCAGCGATGTGGTTGACGGATTCGCCAGCCGCGGGTACCGCTCTCTTGGCGTGGCCCGCACCGATGGCGACCAGACCTGGAGGCTGCTGGGAGTGCTGGCGCTGGCCGACCCCCCCGCGTGCTGACTCCGCCGAGACCATCGCTGCGGCAAGGGAACTGGGTGTCGAAGTCAAAATGGTCACCGGTGACCAGGTGGCGATCGGCCGCGAAATCGCCGGTCAGGTGGGGCTGGGGGAGAAGATCCTGGACGCGGGCACGCTCGACAGCGCCGTTGACGACGACGAGTTGACAGTTCGGGTGGAAGCCGCCGACGGGTTCGCCCAGGTGTTTCCCGAACACAAGTACCGCATCGTGCGTCTGCTTCAGGGGCGCGGGCACATCGTGGGCATGACCGGTGACGGTGTCAACGACGCCCCCGCGCTCAAACAGGCCGACGCCGGCATCGCCGTTGCCGGGGCCACCGACGCCGCCCGCGCCGCCGCCGACGTCGTGTTGCTGGCCGAAGGGCTGTCGGTGATCGTGCACGCGATCCGCCAAGCCCGCGAGATCTTCGCCCGGATGACCAACTACGCCACCTACCGAATCGCCGAGACGATCCGGGTGCTGCTGTTGATCACCCTGTCGATCGTCTTCATGAACTTCTTCCCGGTCACCGCGGTCATGATCGTGTTCCTGGCGCTGCTCAACGACGGCGCGATCTTGGCCATCGCCTACGACCACGTCCGGGAGGCGAACCGGCCCGCCGCCTGGGACATGCGCAGCGTGCTCACCATCGCTACCGCGCTGGGCATCATGGGGGTCGCCGAAACCTTCCTGCTCCTGGCGCTGGCCAAGCAGGTCTTTGGGCTGGATCAGGACCTGATCCGCACGCTGATCTTCCTCAAGCTATCGGTATCGGGCCATCTGACCGTGTTCGTCACCCGTACCCGGCATGCGTTCTGGTCCAAGCCCGCGCCGGCACCCATACTGTTGGTCGCGGTCATCGGCACTCAGACCGTCGCCAACCTGATCGCCGTCTATGGTGCGCTCATGACATCGCTGGGCTGGCGTTGGGCCGCACTGGTGTGGGCATACGCGCTGTTCTGGTTCCTCATCGAAGACCGGTTCAAGCTGGCCACCCACTACTGGCTCGACCGCCACGTGCGTCCCGACCGAACCCCCGGGCGCCCGAATCTTGTTCGAAACGCTGACAAGTGACGGCGCCGGCGTCGCCCCCGGCCAAGGGCAGCAGACCTGCCCCGGCGGGGCGCCAACGCGCGAGCGGACAACCCGACGGGGGTGAGCTTGGGGTCAGCGCGCTGGTGTCGATCGGTATCGGCGGCATGGTTGGTGGCGGGATCTTCTCCGTTCTGGGGTTGACCGTGCAGATCGCCGACGCGGGCGCCTACCTTTCTTTTGTTGCCGGCGGCGTGATCGCGGCACTGACCGGACGGTCCTACGCGTTGTTGTCGGTGCGGATTCGCAGCCGCGGTGGCACCGCGTTCTTCCTGGACAAGTGCTTCGGCACCGCGATCGGTGGGCCACTGAACGTGCTGCTGTGGCTGAGCTATTTCGTCATGTTGGGGCTGTACGCGGTGGCCTTCGGCAGCTACGGCGCGGTATTGCTGGGAGCCGACCCGGACGGGCCCTGGCGCCGCGTCCTGGCCAGTGGGGTGGTGGTGGCGTTCGCCGTGTTGAACCTCGCGGGCGCGCAGATCGTGGGCCGGGCCGAGTCGTTTCTGGTGTACGGCAAACTCGCGATCCTGCTGCTGTTCTGTGTGGCGGGGCTGGCCTTCGTCGACGGCAGCCGTGTCTCGCCCGCCCACTATCCCTCCTTCGGGGTGATTGTCTACGCCGGAGCATTGATCTTCCTGGGGTACGAGGGTTTTGAGCTGATCGCAAACGCCGCCGAGGACGCCCGGAATCCGCGTCGCAGCCTGCCGTTGGCATACCTCATCTCGATCGGCGTGGTGATCGTTCTGTACGTGCTCGTGGCGTTCGTCGCCGTCGGCAATCTCGATGTCGCGCAAATCGATCACGACCGCGACTACGCGCTGGCCGCCGCGGCACGCCCGTTCCTCGGCTCGGCCGGCTTTGAACTGATCGGGATTGCCGCGGTGATTTCCACGGCCAGCGCGATCAACGCAACCCTCTACGGCACAGGAAAATTCACCTACCTGATGGCCCGCAATGGGGAACTTCCGGCCGCCCTGGGAAAGCCGGTGTGGGATCGGCCCATCGGCGGCCTGCTGGCCACGACCGCCGGCACCCTGGTTGTGGTGAATGCCGTTGACATCGAAGGCATCAGCCTGATGGGATCGGCCGGATTTCTGCTCATCTTCGCTGCAGTCAACCTGGCGGTGCTGCGACTGCGCATCACGCGCCTGACCCGCGTGCTGGCCGTCACGGGTGCGGTGGCCTGTGTCGCGTCTTTCGCGGCAATGACGGCCTATGCGGCCGCGACGACGCCCGCTCACCTTTGCGTGCTGGGCGGGTTCTTGGTCGGTGCGATTGTCGTGGAAGGCCTGGTTCGATTGCGCGGGCGGCATGTGAGTAATCCGCCGATGCGACCCGAACACTGATCGTCTATTGCCGACCCGATCCGTGGCCGCCGGAAATGGTGTTCGATTACACCGATGAGCATCGACTTGACCCCAGCGCGGAGCCGCGTGCGATGAGCGCCCTGTTGGACGAGGTGCTAGACGCGCATGGGGGTCTTACCCGATGGCGCAACGCCGCAACCATCCACGCTCGGGTGCGCACGGGAGGCCTGCTGCTGCGGACCCGCGTCCCCGGAAATCGGTTAGCCGACTACCGCATCACGGTCACCGTTGCGCGGCAGCGGGTGGTCTTGGACCCATTCCCGCGCGCCGGGCAACGCGGTGTCTTCGAGCGCCCGCAGGTGCGGATCGAAAGCGACGACGGCCAGGTCCTGAGTTCACGAACGAACGCGCGCGCGGCGTTCTTCGGTCGCCCGGGCCTGCGGCGGAACATCCGTTGGGATCCGCTGGATTCGGTCTACTTCGCCGGCTACGCCATGTGGAACTACCTCACCACCCCTTACCTTTTGACGCGCGAAGGCGTCGAGGTCAGCGAGGTGCAACCGTGGCAGCAAGGGGGCCAGACGTGGCGCCGGCTCAGGGTCAGCTTCCCGGCTACCATCGATACCCACTCGCCCCGGCAGACCTACTACTTCGATGGTGACGGTCAGCTGCGCCGCCATGACTATGTACCCGAGGTAATCGGACACTGGGCACGGGCCGCCCACTATTGCGCCGAACCGATCGAGGCCGACGGGCTGGTGTTCCCGACACGTCGGTGGGTCCACCCGATCGGCCCCGGAAATCGCTCGCTACCCTTCCCGACGCTGGTCTCGATCCAATTGGCTGATGTGCACGTCGACACCGAGTAGTTCGGGCGTCGGGCACCGCGGTTAGCACGCAGACGTGTGGGTGCGGGTGCCAGGGGTCATCGGAGGGGTCGGTCTTCTCGCCATTCACCGCGCCCCGGCAATGCCGAAACGATTAGCCTTATGCCTACACACCACCGCGTACTCGTATCCGGCGCGGTCAATGCCCAGGGGCGAGAGGACGCTTCGAATCGGTTTGCGGCGTGCGGAAGGCGGGGTGAGGAGTCGGCGATGAGTGACGCGACCGCGGATTCGCGGGAGGGTTCGCAATTCGGTCCGTATCGGTTGCGGCGGATAGTCGGCCGCGGTGCCATGGGCGACGTCTACGAGGCCGAGGACACCGTGCGTGAGCGGGTTGTGGCGCTCAAACCCATGTCTCAGACGCTGTCGAACGACCCGGTATTCCGTACCCGTATGCAGCGCGAGGCTCGTACCGCGGGGCGGCTGCAGGAACCGCACGTGGTGCCGATCCACGACTATGGCGAGATCGATGGCCAGCTGTACGTGGACATGCGTCTGATCGACGGCAAGGACCTGGCGGCCATGCTGAAGCGGTACGGCCCGCTGCCCCCGCCGCGGGCGGTGGCCATCACGCGCCAGATCGGTTCCGCCCTCGACGCCGCGCACGCCGCCGGGGTGACCCACCGTGACGTCAAGCCGGAAAACATCCTGGTCAGCCGCGACGACTTCGCCTATCTGGTTGATTTCGGCATCGCCAGCGCTACCTCGGACGAGAAGCTGACCCAACTGGGCAGCACCGTGGGAACGCTCTACTACATGGCCCCCGAACGATTCAGCAGCGGGGATGTGACCTACCGGGCCGACATCTATGCGCTGGCGTGTGTGCTGTACGAGTGTTTGACGGGCTCTCCGCCCTATCAAGGTGACCAGCTCAGCGTGATGGGCGCGCACCTCAGCCAGCCGATTCCGCGGCCGAGCGCCGCGCGACCGGGCATGCCGGCGGGTATCGACAACGTGATCGCCCGTGGCATGGCCAAGGACCCGGCGGACCGGTATGCCACCTGCGGGGACCTGTCCGAGGCCGCCTACGCGGCGCTGGCCACACCCGACCAGGATCGGGCCACCGACATCTTGCAGCGCAGCCAGGTGGCACAGCTGCCAGCCGGATTCGCGAGTACCCCGCCCGGCGGTTTTGCGCCCAGCTCGCCGGCGGTGCCGGTTCCCGGGTCCGCGCCAAGCACCGGATGGCCGGCGCCGTCGGTTCCCGGCACGCCGGTTGCACCCAGCGCACCCGTGCCGACGCCGTGGGCCGGCGTTCCAGGCTGGGGCGTGGGACACACCGGAACCACCGGTGCGCCGCCCTGGGGGCAACCGCCGCCGCAGCCCACCGGTGCGGCCAAGACCTGGCCCTGGATCGCCGCGGCCGTCGCCGTGGTGGTGGTCATCGCGGGTGTGCTGGGTGTAGTCATTGCGCACCCTTGGCGCTCGCCGGGGCCGCCGACGGCAAGCGGCCCGCCTCCGCCGCCGCCAGATGAGGTGCAGCTTCGGGTGCTCAATGACGGCGTGTTCATCGGCAGCTCCGCGGCGACAACCACCATCGACATCTTCAATGAGCCCATCTGCCCGCCCTGCGGTGCGTTCATCAGGTCATATGCCAGCGACATCGACGCGGCGGTGGCCAACAAGAAGCTGGCGGTGCGTTATCACCTGCTCAACTTCCTCGACGAACAGTCGCACACCAAGACGTACTCGACTCGAGCGGTGGCGGCCAGCTACTGCGTCGCGGCTCAGGACGATCCCAAGGTCTACACCGACTTCTATGCCGCCCTGTTCGCCAGCGACTTTCAGCCCCAGGAGGGCGCCGCATCAGATCGCACCGACGCCGAACTGGCCCATCTGGCGCAAACCGTCGGCGCCAACGGCACCGCGACCAGCTGCATCAAAGCGGGAAACGACATGGGTACCGCCCGAACCAAGGCGGCGGCCGCTGATGCGACGTTGTCCGAACTGAACGCCAGCGGGACGCCCTTCGTCTGGGACGGGAGCAAGTCCATCGATCTGCAGAATCCGAGCTGGCTGAGCAAGCTGATCGGATAGTTCCAGCAGCTCGGGAAACGCGTAGTCCTACTCATTCGCCCCGGCCCGCGGCTACGCATGCTTGGTTGCATGCGAAAAAAGTCGCTTACCCCTGACCCCGCCGCGCTCGCCGGGTCCACCCCGCCCGGGCGGGACCGTGCTGTCGACGTCGTACGACTGAGCGCCCTGGTGGTGGTGATGTTCGGGCACTGCGCGCTGCTGCTGGCCACCATCGACTCCCATGGGGTGCGCATCGGCAACCTGCTCGGCGAGCTTCCAGCGTTGACCCCGTTGACCTGGCTGGTTCAAGTCATGCCGTTGTTCTTCCTGGCCGGCGGCGCGGCGGGCGCATACGGTTGGCATCCGACCGAGCCCGCCGTGCCCTGGGGCGCCTGGCTATTGACTCGGGCGCAGCGGCTGTGTCGGCCGGTGTTCTGGTATCTCGCGGCGTGGACGGGTGCCCTGGTTGTGGTGCGCGCGACGCTGGGTGCGCAGTCCGCGGCCGGACTCGGGCGAGAATGCGTCGCGCTGTTGTGGTTCCTCGGTGCCTATCTGGTGGTCCTTGCCTTCGTGCCCGCCTTGACGCGACTGCGGACGGGGTATGGGATCGCCGCCGTCTCGGTGACCCTGCTGGTGCTGGCCGCCGCGGTAGATCAGATTCGTTTGGCGGTGGGCACCGTCGAATCGGGGGCCGCAAATTTCTTGATCGTGTGGCTGATCCCCGTGGCGCTCGGTGTGGGCTACGCGCGCCGGCTGATCGGCCCGCGCGCAGCCCTGGTCGCCGCCGTCGCCGCGTTCGCCGCACAGCTGCGCCTGGCAGGCACCGGCGTCTACGACGTGTCGCTGGTCGTGACCGGAGCCGACCGGATGTCGAACGTGGCGCCACCGACACTGCTGCTCGCGCTGCACTGCACCTGGATGTCCTGCGCGTTCGTTGCGGCCGCGGCAGTCATCCGGCGCTGGGCGGCACGGCCGCGAGTCTGGCAGCTGGTCGCGATGGGCAATGGGGGAGCCATGACGCTGTACTTGTGGCATATCCCGGCCATCGCTGTGGCCGCCTTTGTGTTGCATGCGGTCGGGCTGGACGCTTTCGACGAGCACACACTCTGGTTCTGGGGCCTGCTGGCGCTGCGCGCCGTGGTGTTCACCCTCGTCATGGCGGCGACGTTTTGGCTGCTGTCTCCGCTCGAACATCGCCGGCTGCCTTGGTGGGACGAACCAGTGCGTGCCGTCGGTGCCCGTGCCAGCGCCGCCGGTTTGCTGGTGTGTGGCGCCGGTGTCGCCCTGCTGTTGGTGGCCAAGAACGGGCTCAGCGGCGCGCCCGGGTGGGCATCGCTGGGGTGTTTCCTGGTGGCGTTGGTGGCGGCGCGGGCCATCACGGGCCCGCCGTCCGGGGCGGGCGAGGCTGAGCGTGCACCGGCGGCGGTGCCGCATCGGGTAGGCTAGGCCGCGCGGTCAGTCCGGCTCGCCGTACTCGTCGAACCAGTACGCGAGTTTGCCCCGCCGGCTCACGGCACGAAGCCGGGATTCGGCTGCGGCGCGGGTCTTGCTGGTCGTCACGATGAGCAGTTCGTCGCCACGCTGGATCCGTGTGTCGGGCATTGGCACGAACGTGTGCCCTTTCCGGATGATCAGGGTGATCACGGCTGGATCGGGGAGCCGCAGTTCGAGCACGGTGACGTTGTGCAGCCGCGACGGCGGTTGCACGGTCATCGTCACCAGCTCCGCGTCGAGCACGTCCAACGGCGCCGCTTCGACCTGGATCTCCCGGGTGGCTTCGCGCGATATCAGCCCTAGCAGATGAGCGATCGGGCGCAGGCTCGGGCCCTGTACCAGGGTGAACACCACGACCAGCATGAACACGATGTTGAGCAGGCGGTAGCTGTCGGGAACGCCCGCGACGATCGGAAAGGTGGCCAACACGATAGGAACCGCTCCACGCAGCCCGGCCCAGGATAAAAAGACCTGGTCGCGCCACGGGATGCGAAAGCCGGACAGCGAGAGCACGACCGACAGTGGTCGGGCGACCAGCAACAACAGCAGACCGACGACGATCGCCGCGATCAGGTCGTGGATCACCTCGATCGGTTCGACCAGTAGCCCGAGCAGCACGAACAGGCCGATCTGCGCCAGCCAGCCGACTCCTTCGGCGAACGACCGGGTGGCCGAGCGGTGCGGCAGTCCGGTGTTGGCCAACACCACCGCGGCCAGGTATGCGGCGATGAATCCGCTGGCATGGCTCTCGCCGGCGGCTGCGAACGCGACCAGCCCCAGCCCAAACGTGGCAATCGGGTACAGGCCCGAGGCGGGCAGCGCGATGCGCCGCAACGTGAACGCGCCGAGATATCCGATTGCCAGTCCGATCGCCGCCCCGACGACCAATTCGAAGACCAGGGCTTCGAGGGCGGCTGCTGGCTTGAACGCGAAGGGCACCTCACTGAACATGAGCACCAAAATCACCGCGGGCGCGTCGTTGAAGCCGGATTCGGCCTCGAGCAGTCCGGCCACTCGCCGGGGCAGGGGCAGGACTCGCAAGACCGAGAACACCGCCGCGGCGTCGGTCGAGGAAACGATGGCCCCCAATAACAGCGCGGCCTGCCAGCTGACGCCCAGTACCAGGTGCACCCCGAGCGCGGTCACGACCATGCTGACCATCACCCCGACGGTGGCCAGCGTGGCCGCCGGCGCCAGAACTTTGCGGATATCGCTGAATCGGGTGGTCAAACCGCCCTCGACCAGGATCAGTGCCAGCGCGGCCGTGCCCATGTTTCGGGCGAGTTCCACATCGTCGAACCGCAGTCCGAACCCATCCTCGCCCACGATGACGCCGACCAGCAGGAACAGCAGCATGCTGGGAAAACCCACCCGCGTTGCCAGCCGGGTACCGGCGATGCTGGCCAGCAGCACGAAGCCGCCGATCAGCATGGCCAGGTACAGCTGCTGCAAGCTCATTGTTCCCGTCCCGATGTGTCTCGGCGGCGTGTTGGTTCTGCGTCGGATTTCGTCGTTTTGCATGGTTATGCCTCGCTGAGCGCGCTACGCCCGGTTGGGGTTGCGAGCAGGCGGCGACCTAGCAGCGACACAGGTGTGTTACCAGTACATACATACCAGCTAGTCGAAGCCGCAGGCCGCTCGGTGTGTACCGGGTGAAGGTCTAGGCCCGGATACGACAAGATGGCTAGGTGCCGGTTGTAAGGATGCGGGTCGGGATTGCGGGTGCGGGAAAAGTCGGTCGTTCGGTTGCCCAGGAGCTGCTCGACGGCGGCCACAAGGTGCTGTTGATAGAACGCGAACGCGACGACTTCGAGCCGAATTCGGTTCCCGCGGCGGATTGGCTACACGGTGATGCGTGTGAGTTGTCGACCTTGCAGGAGGCGGGTGCGCAGACCTGCGACGTGGTGATCGCCGCCACCGGAGACGACAAGGCCAATCTGGTGGTGGGTTTGCTGGCCAAGACCGAATTCGGAGTGCCCAGAGTAGTGGCGCGGATCAACGACCTCCGCAACGAGTGGTTGTTCGGCCAGGCCTGGGGCATCGACGTGGCGGTGTCGACCCCGGGTGCCATGGTCGCCGGGATCGAGGGGGCCATCGATGTGGGCCACCTGGTTCGCATGATGGGGCTGCGTGAGGGCCTGGCGGCGCTGACCAAACTGACCCTGCCCAGCGACAATCCGCTGGTCGGTAAGCGGGTATCGGAGTTGGAACTGCCCAGCAACACGGCGCTGGTCAGCGTGCTGCGCGGTGATGCGGTGCGGGTGCCGCAGCCCGATGACACGCTCGAACCCGGCGATGAGCTGCTATTCATTGCCGACAGCTTTCTGGAGCGCTCGGTATGGGCCGCCGTGTACAGCACGATGCCATCGCGCGCGCCGCTCGGGCTTGCGGGGCGGCCGTCGGGACTGCGCAATCGGCGCGGTTGAGGGTCGGTGCGCGGCGCGCCATGCCCGGTTGCCGGGCGGTGTCGCACGGCTTCGGTAGGGTCCATCCGCGTGAATCCAAGCGTCGCAACCAAGTCTGTAAACGCCCGTCTCGCTGAGGAACTGGCCATCGCGGAGGCCCAGGTGGTCGCCGCCGTCAGGTTGCTCGATGACGGCGCAACCGTCCCGTTCATCGCCCGCTATCGCAAGGAGGCGACCGGCAGCCTCGATGATGGGCAACTGCGCACCCTCGAGGAGCGCCTGCGCTACCTGCGGGAGCTTGACGAGCGCCGCGCCGCGGTGCTGGCCTCCATCGAGGAACAAGGCAAGCTGACCGACGAGCTGCGGGCCACCCTGATGGCCGCCGACACCAAGGCGCGGGTCGAGGACATCTACCTGCCTTACAAGCCCAAGCGCCGGACCAAGGCCCAGATCGCTCGTGAGGCCGGTCTGGAGCCCCTGGCGGACCGGCTGCTGTCGGACCCGACGCTGGCCCCGGAGTCCGCGGCCGCGGAGTTCATCAGCGACGACGTCGCCGACGCCGCGGCGGCCCTGGAGGGGGCGCGGCACATTCTGGTCGAGCGGGCCGCCGAGGACGCCGAGCTGGTCGGCGCGATTCGCGAGAAGTTTTGGTCGGACGCTTCGCTGCAGACGGCTCCCTGGTCCGCCGACGTCGTCACGACCGCTGCGGCCCAGAAATTTCGGGATTACTTCGAGTTTTCCGAGCCGCTACACACCATGCCGTCACATCGGGTGCTCGCGGTGCTACGCGGCGAAAAGGAAAAGGTCCTTTCACTCAATTTCGACTGTGGCGAGGACAGCCCGTATGAGGCGATGGTCGCGGCAACCCTGGACATCGACCTATCCGCAAAGGCCGCGGCGACCCCGTGGCTGGCCGCCACGGTGAGTTTCGCGTGGCGCATCCGGCTGATCTCGTCGGCGACCATCGACGCGCGGGTCCGACTGCGACAGCGCGCCGAGGTGGACGCCGTCTCGGTCTTCGCGAAGAACCTCAAGGACCTGCTGCTCGCCGCCCCGGCTGGCGCACGAACGACCCTCGGCCTTGATCCCGGCTTCCGGACGGGCGTGAAAGTGGCCGTCGTCGACGGGACCGGCAAAGTGGTGGACACCTGTGCCATTTATCCGCACCAGCCGCAGCGGCAGTGGGACACGGCCAAGGCGACCCTGGCCGCGCTGATCGCCCGGCACCGGGTCGACCTGATCGCCATCGGCAACGGCACCGCCTCGCGCGAGACGGATGCCCTGGCGACCGAACTGATCAGCGACATCCGTGGTGCCGGGGCGACACCACCGGCCAAGGCCGTGGTGAGTGAGGCCGGGGCGTCGGTGTATTCGGCGTCGGCCTATGCGGCTCACGAGCTACCCGAACTGGATGTCACCCTGCGGGGTGCGGTGTCGATCGCCCGGCGGCTGCAGGACCCGCTGGCCGAATTGGTGAAGATCGAGCCGAAGTCGATCGGGGTGGGCCAGTATCAACATGACGTGACGCCGGGGATTCTCGCGCGCAGCCTTGACGCCGTGGTCGAGGACGCGGTCAATGCGGTGGGCGTCGACCTCAACACGGCGTCGGTGCCGCTGCTGGCGCGGGTGTCCGGGGTCTCCGAATCCTTGGCCGAGGCCATCGTGGCCTATCGCGACAACACCGGTCCGTTCCATAACCGCCGCGCGCTGCTGGAGGTTCCGCGGCTGGGCCCGAAAGCCTTCGAGCAATGCGCCGGCTTTCTTCGGATCCGCGACGGCGAAGATCCCCTCGATGCTTCGGGGGTTCATCCCGAGGCTTACCCCGTCGTCCGGCGCATTCTGGACCGCACCGGGGTTGCGCTGGCCGAGATCATCGGCGACGAACGGTCGTTGCGATCACTGCGGCCAGCGGATTTCGCCGATGACCGATTTGGCGTCCCGACCGTGACCGACATCCTCGCCGAACTCGAAAAGCCGGGGCGCGATCCGCGACCGGCCTTCATCACCGCCACATTTGCCGCCGGTGTCGAGAAGGTGGCCGATCTCAAGGTGGGCATGGTTCTCGAGGGTGTGGTGACCAACGTCGCCGCGTTCGGGGCTTTTGTGGACGTCGGTGTGCACCAGGATGGCTTGGTGCATGTCTCGGCGATGGCTGAGCGCTTCGTGTCCGATCCGCACGAGGTCGTGCGGTCTGGACAGGTGGTGCGGGTCAAGGTCGTCGACGTGGACGTGGAGCGCCAGCGCATCGGGCTGAGCCTGCGGCTGAACGACGAGCCCCAGCGTGACCGGGCCAACCGCGCCGACCGCGCCCCGAAGCCCAGTGGCGGCGCTGACAGCAAACTCCGGCGTGACCAGCGAAATCCGCACCATGTCAAGGGGGCTGGTCGCCGGGATAGCAGCTCATCCGGAAGCTCCATGGCCCAGGCATTGCGCGACGCCGGCTTCGGGAAGTAGCCGCGACGGCGGCGCCACCGCGACCAGATGGGCCGGGCCGGTCGTGATCGCATCCGACCAGGGCCGGTGTCGGGGAGTGGAGCAAATGCGTTGCGACACGGTTACAGACGGGTACCTATCGGGGGATCGATGATCACAAAAGCCCCATAGATCACTATCGTCACTTCAGCCTACTGCGGACGTCAACGTGATGTTCGGGCGCTGGAAGGTGTTACATGTCGACGATTCATCGACTCGTGTCGTTATCGGTGGCGTCGGCGGCCGCATTCGGGTTCATCGGTGGGGTGGGTCTCGCGCCCATGGCTTCCGCCGTGCCCTGCAGCGGCGATGCAGCGAATGCGCCGCCACCGGCGAACGCGGTGGTGACCGCGCCGTCATCGAAGACCCTCGGCCCAATGACGCGGGGGCTGCGGCCGCGGGGCGCCAACGAGCGTGCGCCCCTGCCCAAGCTGGGCCCCTTGTCACGACTGCTCAATCCGGGTGCTCGGCGCTCCGCACCGGTGCAACAGCAGGCTGCGGTACCGGCGCCGGCGCCGCCCAACCCGGCCAACCAGGCTCCCAATGCCACCCAGATCGCTCCCGATGCGGCGCCCATCCCGGCCCCGGCCCCGCCGCCACCTCCTGATGGGTCGGATGCCGGTGGGGCACTTGGCGGTGCGACGACGTCGCTGGCGGAATGGGTGACCGGACCGGACAGCCCCAACAAGACCCTCGAGCGATTCGGCATCTCTGGCACCGATCTGGGCATCCTGTGGGATAACGGCGATCCCGCCAACCATCAGGTGCTGATGGCCTTCGGTGACACGTTTGGCTATTGCGCTGTCCGCGAGCATCAATGGCGATACAACACGCTGTTCCGCAGTCAGGACCGTAACCTGGCCGACGGACTGCACGTGACTCCCGGCGATCCAGTCAACCGGTACTCCGGTTCGCCGATCAGCCAGCCGGGCTTTTCCAAGCAGATCATCAGCAGCATCAAGTGGGCGCCAGACGAGACGGGGATCATTCCGACGTCAGGCATCGCCGTGGGCAAGACCCAATATGTCAGCTTCATGTCCATCCGGGACTGGGGCCGCGACGGTGAGTGGACGACGAACTACTCGGGCATCGCGGTTTCCAAAGACAATGGCCAGAACTGGGGAGTTTTCCCGGGGACCATCCGCGCGTCCGGGCCCGATAGCGGACGAGTGCGGTTCGTCCCGGGCAATGAGAACTTCCAGATGGGGGCATTCGTCAAGGCCAACGATGGCTACCTCTACTCGTTTGGCACCCCACCGGGGCGTGGCGGTTCGGCCTACCTGGCGCGCGTCCCGCAGCGTTTCGTGCCCGATCTCACCAAATACCAATATTGGAAAGGTGATTCGAATTCGTGGGTGGCGGGAAAGCCGGGTGCGGCCACACCGGTCATCCCGGGCCCGGTGGGTGAAATGTCGGCTCAATACAACACCTACCTCAAGCAGTACCTGGTGATGTACACCAACGGTGGCAACGACGTGGTGGCTCGCACCGCCCCGACTCCGCAAGGCCCCTGGAGCCCGGAGCAGATGCTAGTCTCGTCGTGGCAGATGCCCGGCGGCATCTACGCACCGATGATGCACCCGTGGTCCACCGGCAAGGATGTGTACTTCAACCTGTCGTTGTGGTCGGCATACAACGTGATGTTGATGCACACGGAACTGGCATAGCAGGGGGATCAGGTCAACGGGCGGTTCTTGCGCACTACCCGGTACATGCCCCAACGGACCACAACCGGCATCACCACCCGGTGCACCGACCAGGACGGAAGGCGCAGCGAATGGCCGCTGGGCAGAGAGACTTCCAGCCCGTCGGGCTGGATGCCCAATAGCGAACCCCAGCGCCGCCGCGGCGCCCGATACGAGCGCAGCGGTTTTCCGGTGAACTCGGCGCGAATGTTGTTCGCCACCAAGGTATCGCCGCGATTTCGTGCCGAGCTGCGCAGCGGATCGCTGGCAGCCACGTCGCCGACCGCGAATACGTCGCGCCGGCCGGGGACCCGCAACTGCGGGGTCACGCGGACGAAACCATGATCATCGAGTAGCTGCGCGGGCAGCCAGCCGGTGTTGGGTCGTACCTTCCCGATCGCCCACAGCACGGCATCGGCGTGGGCCTCGGGTTGTCCGGTGGTCCACCGCACCGGTGCATTGGTGATCTCATCGCCGGTGAACCCGTCGGGGGTCACCGCGCGGTGGCCGGGATGAAGACCCACGCCCAGTCCGGTCAGCCGGCCGCGGATGCGCTGCCAGGCCCGGGGATGATAGGCCGTCAACGGGCGTTCTCCCGGGAAAAAGAGGTCAATCCTCTTGTCTGGCCAGGTGGTTGCCATGTTGACGGCGCTGCTCACCGCCGCCGCGCCGCCGCCGATGACGATCACCGATGCGGCGGCGGCCAACCTGTGGTGTGCGGCCTGCAGCTCGGCGCCGATGTCGGCCGGCGACTGCAATGTCGGCCGACGCCAGAAGCCGTTGCTGACCCCGGTCGAGATCACCAGGGCGTCATAGGCTTCGGCGAATGTCGTGCCATCATCGCAGCGGACCAATACGGATCTGGCGGCAAGGTCGACGCCGGTCAGTTCGGCCTGGATCGTGTGTACCCGGTCCAGACGCCGGAACTTGTCGAACGCAATCCAGTAGTCGCGGGCCCAATCCTGCGGGCGGGTGAGCCGCACGCCGAGCTCCTGGCCGCTCACCAGGGCGGGTTTGGCCGAGATCCCCACCACGTCATAATGGCGGGACAGCCGGATGGCGATCAGCACTCCCACATCACCGAGCCCGGCGACGACAATGCGCTTGCGGTTCATCTCATCGATCGCCGGGGCGGTCGGGGCACAAAGCGCGGCACTCGATCGACTACGTCGCGATACTGCGGGCGCCGTTGCAGATTGCGCGTTTCCATCATCGGAATGCTGGCGCCCAGGAACATGGCAAGCATCGCGCCCGCACCGGCGAACAACCACCACGCGTCCGATGGGGAAGCGGACACGCCGAACAAGGCCAAAGCAAACCAAAAGCCGAATTCCCCGAAGTAGTTGGGATGCCTCGACCAACTCCACAACCCATGGTCCATGACCGCACCGGGGCGCCGGTCGCGGACGAATGCGTGCAGTTGACGGTCCGCCAGGAATTCGAAGGCCACCGCTGCCAGACCCACCGCGAAGGCGACGATTGTCAGCCAGCGAACGCCGGGGCCGGCGCGGGTGATGCTGACATAGGCGGGCAACATGCCCGCGAATACTTGCACGGTGGGTATGAGGTGTATCGCCACCAGATCGCCGACGAATTCCCAGCGGCCAGCACGCTGCCGCAGCAGGGGGTAGCGCCAATCCTCGTGGGGTAGCCCCGCAAATCCGCGGACCCAGTTCGCCGTCAGGCGCACCGCCCACACCCAGATCACGATGGTGATCAGCCAGCAGCGCAATCGATCAGCCGACGATCCAGCGTGAGCCCACCAATACAGTGCCAGCAGCGGTGGGACGACACTCCTGTACGCGTCATAGAAGCTCGAGTTGCGGTAGGCGCGGCTGAAGGCGAACACCACCAGGGTGGCGAGCACGTCGGCCGCCAACGTGTCCAGCCATAGCCGTCCGGTGGTCGGCCCCCACGCCAGCCAGGCGGCGCCCACCCCGCCTGCGACGACGTAGGCGCCGCTGATGATCGTCAATGATCGTCGTTTGGAGGTGGTCATTGGCGGGCGAAGCCGTTGGCACGCATCAACGCGCGCCTGCATGATGGGCAATTCACTTCGGCTGCTCCACTTTTCACCGACCGCCTGCCGGCGTGTGACGGACTGCCCCGGCCAGCCGGTGTCGCGTCACCGCCGGGCGAACTGTAACACGTTCTATTGATGCCCCGGTGAGTCGCACCTCGGTGGAGTAGCAATCGGTGTCGGGGCGGTTTCTGCCCGCGTGCGGGTGAGAAGCCTGCGCCGGCCGTTGGTGTGGCGGCAGGCGGCTACGGGCCGGGCTCCGTTTGAGCGTCGGGCGTTGAGGCGCTCTGCTCGCGGTGGGAGGTTCCTAGGGTGCGGACGCGCTGTCCGAACTCGATGAGCGCGTTCTCCAGGTGCTCGCGAGTGAAGTCCGGCCACAGTTCATCGAGGAACAACAGTTCGGAGTAGGCCGATTGCCAGAGAAAGCCGTTGGACAGGCGCCGGTCGCCCCCGGTACGGATGACGAGGTCCGGATCTTGCATCTCGGGCGCGTAGAGCAGCCGGTGGAACGCCTCCACGCCACCGCCGGTCTAGCGCTCTGCGGCATCTAGCACCTCCTGGCGGCCGCAATAGTTGAGCGCGGCGAACAGCGTCATGCGGTCGTTGTGGGCTGTTGCGGCCTCGGCGCGATCGATAGCGTCAAGCACGTTGTGCGGTAGGCCACCGTAGAGCGAGAACTGCGTGAGACCCAGTTCGCAGGCATCGCGGAGGCGCTTGGCTGCCCAACGTCCGTTACCGTGGGACACACAGCCACATTGAGCGGAAATCGTCTAGCTGTCACATCCGAGCGGTCCTTGGTATCTGCATGAATGCCGGTCTGTGGATCCGACAATTGCATGCGAAGCAAGTGATCGATTGTGGCCGATAATATCCGACGCAGCAGCCGGCATCGCGGCGGTATTCGGTTCTAGTTCCAGCATGCGGTCGCAGCGTTGTATCGCTGAGATTGTGCGCTGGAGTTCGGCCCGCATGGGCGATCGCCGGTCCAGATCCGCGGGCGTCAACGTCTCGCCGAGTCCCCGTCTACCTGGCGTTATTCGGGTCGTCCTGGCGATGACCGAATGTGTCGCGATCATCGCATTGATCCTATTCACCTCGGTGTGCGCTGCGATTTGACGGAGGCGTGGGAATGCTCTCGTTCGCAATCTCGGCCCTTCTTCGCCGGCATTGTTGCCCCGCGACTTGTCCGGCCACAACATGGCCCGCGGCGGAGCGGTTTTGCACCCGGAACTCCGCGCGAGGCGTACGCGCTGGGCACCCTTTAGGAATCGGCCTCGATGTGGAGTCGAACCAGTCGCGTGGTGCTGCTTTCGTCGAGATCCACCAGGTCGCTGCGGGAGCGCAGGAAATCGCTGAATGACTTGAAGCCGAGAGATTTTTCGCTGAACGATGGATCCATTCGCTTCATCTGCGCCTTGACCGCAGAATTGTGCAGCCATTCGGCATCGTCCTTCTCCTGCCCGATGCGAAGGGCGCGCTCGAGCAGCCCGGTGGCGGCGGTTTGTGCGTCCAGTGGTGTCGGCTCGTCGCGATCGGCGGCGTTCGACCGACGGCTGCGCTTCTTGGCCGCGGGTGCGGGCAGGGTAGGTATCCCGGGAAGGGCGTCGTAGGTGACGAACTCGTCGCAGGCGGCGGCCAGCGACCCGCTGCTGGCGCCCGCCACGCCGATCCCCACGACGTAGCGTCCTAAGCGCTTGCAGCGCTGGGCAAGAGCGATGTAATCCGAGTCGCCGCCAACGATCACCACGTGCGTCAGATCGGGTAGCCGAAACATGTCCTCGACCGCATCGACGGCTAGGTCCTGTCTGCTAATTGCGGACGCGGTGGTAGGTGATGATGGCGGCCAGGGTGACACCGCCGAGGTAGGTCAGGGCGTATTTGTCGTAGCGGGTGGCGACCGCGCGCCAGTGTTTGAGCCGGTTGAAGCTTCGCTCGACGGTGTTGCGGTGCTTGTAGATTCGGCCTGAGAACCCCGGAGGCCGTCCTCTGTTGCGGCCTTTGGCTTTGCGGCGGGTGATCTGGTCGCTGCGCTCGGGGATGGTGTGGGCGATCTTGAGCCGGCGCAGCTGTGCCCGCGTCGAGTCATGGGAGTACGCCTTGTCCGCCAGCAGGCGATACGGGGCGTATGAGTTGCTGCGCCGGGCGGCCAGCAGTGGCCAAAGCATCGGATTATCACCGGCTTGACCGGCCGACAGTGCCAGGGTGACCGGACTGCACAGCTGGTCGGTCAAGGCGTGGATCTTGGTAGTCAGCCCGCCGCGGGAACGCCCAATGGCGTGGTCATCGGGCTCATCGAGATATTTCTTGTAATTCGACAGATCCCCCTGTGTGGCGCCCGGGGCGCTCCGGCTGCGTGTTGGTGGGCGCGCACACTGGTCGAATCGACCGACAACAGTGCGCCCAGGTCGGCGTCCTCGGCGTCGAGGTCAGAGGCGATCGCCGCGAAGATCCGCGCGTAGATGCCATCGACCGACCAGCGTAGATGCCTCTCGGCCACCGATTGCCAGGGACCGAAGTGCTCGGGCAGGTCACGCCACGGAGATCCCGTACGGTAACGCCAGATAATGCCCTCCAGAGTACGTCGATGATCGTTCCACGGCCGGCCACGCCGCCGCCCCGCAGGCAACACCGCCACGATCAGCGACCACAAATCATCAGAAATCGCATGCGTCCGCATCACCCAAACAGCATCAGCCAAAACACCATTCACATTAAGCAGACACGCCCTAGTCGAATGTCGGCCCCGTTCTTGCCATAGGAGGCGGCTGGGAACAGTTGGACCAGGTCAACCGCGCGGCCCACCAACTGGCCGTGATAGCCAGCATTGACGTCGGCGGACCAGTCCGCGTACGCACGGGTGAGGACCAGGGTGCCGAACGAGGAGGCGAAGTCGATGATCGCACCCAAATCGACGGTCGCCAGCTGCAATCGTTCTTGTTCCAGGCCCTTGGACTTGTCCCGGTGGAACGTGTTTCGGCCGTGGACTTGCTCGTAGCGCGAGATCACGATGTTGTCGAAGTCGAAATAGACCGCGACGCGAGATGCGCTGGTTTCGGTCATCTAGCCGGCGTCGTCGTCTGTGACTCGGGCAAGTCTGCTGCTGAGAGTTTTGCAACCATCCGGCTATCGTGCCCCTCGAAGTGCGACGCCATCAAGCTGGCAGTCGCCGGATCGCGGTTTCGACGACCTCGACAGGGATGGTCCAGGCCGATTGAGACAAATATTGCCGGCACAAACTCTCAACAGGGCTTCGGGAGGCCTCTGACCGTATCGAAAGATGCTGAATGCGAGTTATTTTCGCGTTTCGGGGCGGCGGTGAAGTGCATTTCCCGGGCCGATGCCATCCGGACTGCGGTATGCGGAGTTCTCTCGGCATTCAGAATTCATGCGGGGATTTCTTCCAAACAGGGATATTTTTCCGCCGTTGCCAGATATGTTTTTGCTGCCAAGTTGCTTGATTCGACCGGATCAGCGGCCTGCCTGTCGCGGGCGGAGGCACGCAATGATGCGGGGTCACGCTCAGCGGCCCATCGGCGATGTGGCGCCGGTGTGGGTGAAGCCGTGAGTTGGCACGCGAGGCGGGCTCCGGCTAGGTGTGCACGGTTGGCCGGGCGGGTCAGGCGATAGCGGTCGTAGGTACGTGGTGGTGGGCGACAGCGCAGGTGCTGTGAACGGGAACGGACGGATGCAATGAATTTTTCAGTGTTGCCGCCAGAGATCAACTCACTACGACTGTTTGCCGGCGCCGGGCCCACATCGATGCTGGAGGCGGCAGCAGCGTGGGGGAGCCTGGCTGACGAGCTGCAGGTCGCGGCGTCTTCGTTCTCGTCGGTCACGGCCGGCCTGGCGAGTGGAGCATGGCAGGGGCCGGCTTCGGCAGCGATGTCAGCCGTAGCCGCACCCTATGCGAGCTGGTTGAGCGCGGCGGCGGCCCAAGCCGCGGGCACGGCCGGGCGGGCGACGGCGGCGGCGGCGGTGTTCGAGGCCGCACAGGCCGCGATCGTGCATCCAGCAATGGTGGCAGCCAACCGCAACGAGCTGGTGGCGCTGGTGATCTCCAACCTCTTCGGTCAGAACGCACCAGCGATCGCGGCGACCGAGGCCGTCTACGAACAGCTGTGGGCCCAGGACGTGGCCGTGATGGCGGGCTATCACGCAGGAGTCTCGGCGATAGCGCAGCAGTTGGCTCCGTGGCAGCAGGCGCTGGCCCTGCCCGCCGCGGATGCCGACTTCAGCCTCTCTATCTTTGGTCTGCAACTGGTGAAGACCGGTACCGCGAATGCGACCACGACGTTCGGCGGGGTGGCGATCGCCTCGGGTGCGAACAGCTCGGCCGATGCCGGCGTGGCCGATATCGCCTTCGCCTTCGGAAGCGGTAGCAGCGCCTCCGCCACCGGTGGCGTGCTCAACATTGCCGGGGTCGGCGGCGCCAATAGCTCGGCCAGCGCGACCGGCGGAATCAACATCGGCACCGGTGCGCTCGCGTTCGGCGACGGCAACACGGTCAACGCCAGCTCCATCGGCGTCGCCAATATCGGCACGGTGGCCGCGGCGTTCGGCAACAACAACTCGGTGACCGCGATCGCCAACGGGGTGGAGAACAACGCCACCGTTGCGGCCGCGTTCGGCAATAACAACACCGACGTCTCGGCGATCGTCAATGGTGTGGAAAACACCGGTGTGGTGTCGGCCGTGTTCGGCAGCGACAACTCCGGAGTTTCTGCCAACGCGTTCGGTGTGGAAAACAACGCCATAGTTGCCACCGCCGCCGGCTCTGGCAACAGCAATGTGATGGCCAACGCCGGCGGTGTGGGCGCCAATGAAATCCTGGTGGCAGCGGCACTCGGCAACAACAACTCGGCCATAGCCAACGCCACCGGCGTGGGCGGCACTCTCGGTACCGGCGCCATTTCGTTGATCGGGAACAACAATACGCTTTATGCCGACGCCACCGGCGCCGGTCACATCGGCACCGTCGCCAGCGCGTTGTTCGGCGACAACAATGGAGTCAAAGCCACTTCCTTCGGCTTGAACAACATCGCGACGGTGGCCACCGCGGGCGGCAGCGGCAACACCACGGTTGCGGCCGAAGCCAGCGGCGCCGAGAACGTCGCCGTCTTGGCCACCGCGTTCGGCAACAACAACCCCACGGTCACGGCGAACGTCTTGGGTGCGGGCAACCTCGCGACTGCGGCCACCGCGTTGGGCAACAACAACACCATCAATGCCAACGTAGTCGGCTTGGAAAACATCGCCACCGTGGCGACCGCGGGTGGCAACGACAATGGAGTCGGAGCCAGCGGTGTTGGCGCGGGCGGCAACCTCGGCACCGTCGCCACCGCGTTCGGCAACGAAAACAACGTCACGGCGAGCGCCTTCGGTGCGGGCAATATCGGCAACGTTTCCAGCGCGTTGTTCAGCAACAACAACACGATCTCCGCCAGCTCGATCGGCGTGGAAAACATTGGCACCGTGGCCACCTCGATCGGTGACAACAACACGGTTTCGGCCACCAACGGGTTGGGTCTGGGCGGCAACATCGCCACCGTCGCCACCGCCTTGGGCGGCCAGAACAATACCGTCAGCGCCGAAACCGGCACCGGAGGCGGCAATATCGCGTCGGTGTCGACGGTGTTGTTTGGTGAGAACAACACGGCTTCGGCCAGTGCGATTGGTGCGGGCAATATCGCCAACGTGGCCACGGTGTTGTTCAGCGATAACAACACGTCTAATGCCAGTTCGTTTGGGGTGGAGAACATCGCCGCTGTGGCGACCTCCTACGGTTATGGCAACAATGTGACGGCGACCAACTCGTTGGGGCTGGGTGGCAATATCGCCACGGTGGCCACGGCGTTGGGTGGTCAGGACAACACGGTGAGCGCTCAGGCCGGTGCTGGTGGGGCGAATATCGCTCAGGTGGCCACGGTGTTGTTCGGTGACAACAACACGGCTTCGGCCAGTGGGCTGGGTGCGGGCAACATCGCGGACGTGGCGACGGTGTTGTTCGGCGGCAAGCATCACGAAAAATGCCCGTGAAGCGTCCTCGGTGCATCACGTAAAAATGCCCGCGAAACGGTCGATCCTTGGCAGGCATGGGAAGTGGGCTGTCGATGTCGTCTCGGGCCGAGATCACCGCGAAGTTCGCCAGGGCGTATGTGGGGGCGCCGAAGGCGGGCAAGGGGCAGATTCTGGATCAGGTGGTGGCGGTCACCGGCTGGTCGCGTGACAACGCCCGGCGGCGGTTGAGGGCGGCGGCCGCGCCGCCGGGAGCGGGTCGGCAGGTCGCCAAACGGACTCGCCGGCAACGCAATCCGAAGTACTCTAGGATGCGCTCAAGGTGTTGCAGAAGGTGTGGGCGGCCTCAGGCGGGCAGTGCGGCCGGTATCTGGCCGCTTCCATGGCACTTCAGTTGGATGCTCTAGGTCCTGTCTGCTAATTGCGGACGCGGTGGTAGGTGATGATGGCGGCCAGGGTGACACCGCCGAGGTAGGTCAGGGCGTATTTGTCGTAGCAGGTGGCGACCGCGCGCCAGTGTTTGAGCCGGTTGAAGCTTCGCTCGACGGTGTTGCGGTGCTTGTAGATTCGGCCTGAGAACCCCGGAGGCCGTCCTCTGTTGCGGCCTTTGGCTTTGCGGCGGGTGATCTGGTCGCTGCGCTCGGGGATGGTGTGGGCGATCTTGAGCCGGCGCAGCTGTGCCCGCGTCGAGTCATGGGAGTACGCCTTGTCCGCCAGCAGGTGAAACGGGGCGTATGAGTTGCTGCACCGGGCGGCCAGCAATGGCCAAAGCATCGGATTATCACCGGCTTGACCGGCCGACAGTGCCAGGGTGACCGGACTGCACAGCTGGTCGGTCAAGGCGTGGATCTTGGTAGTCAGCCCGCCGCGGGAACGCCCAATGGCGTGGTCATCGGGCTCATCGAGATATTTCTTGTAATTCGACAGATCCCCTGTGCGGCGCCCGGGCGCGCTCCGGCTGCGTGTTGGTGGGCGCGCACACTGGTCGAATCGACCGACAACAGTGCGCCCAGGTCGGCGTCCTCGGCGTCGAGGTCAGAGGCGATCGCCGCGAAGATCCGCGCGTAGATGCCATCGACCGACCAGCGTAGATGCCTCTCGGCCACCGATTGCCAGGGACCGAAGTGCTCGGGCAGGTCACACCACGGAGATCCCGTACGGTAACGCCAGATAATGCCCTCCAGAGTACGTCGATGATCGTTCCACGGCCGGCCACGCCGCCGCCCCGCAGGCAACACCGCCACGATCAGCGACCACAAATCATCAGAAATCGCATGCGTCCGCATCACCCAAACAGCATCAGCCAAAACACCATTCACATTAAGCAGACACGCCCTAGAACGCCACGGCGAACTGGTGGACGGCCGTGACCGTTACGGCCCGGCGGTGCGTGCCGAGCTGTTGGCGATGAGCAGCGCCACGATCGACCGCTACCTGCGCGGCGCCAAGGCCCGCGACCAGATCTCGGGTGTGTCGACGACGAAACCCTCCCGCTGCTGCGGTCCTCGATCACCATCTGCAAAGCAGGCGATGAGGCCGAAGAATCTCCGGGGTTCTTCGAAGGCGACACCGTGGCGCACTGCGGCCCGACACTGAAAGGTGAGTTCGCCCGCACGGTCAACCTCACCGACATGCACATCGGCTGGGTGTTCACCCGCACGGTGCGCAACAACGCCCACCCCACATCCTGGGCGCCCTCAAAACCGGAATTACTAAAATCCCTATAAGGTAACGGGTTTGGACTTCGACAACGGCACCGAATTCCTCAATAAGGCGGTCATCAAGTGGGCCGCGGACATGGAGATCTTCTTCACCCGCTCACGGCCCTACAAGAAGAACGACCAGGCCACCATCGAGTCCAAAAACAACCACCTCGTGCGTCGCTACGGGTTCTACTACCGCTACGACACCGACGAAGAACGCGCCGTGCTCAACCGGCTGTGGCACCTGGTCAACGACCGGCTCAACTACCTGACCCCCACCATCAAACCCATCAGCTACGGCTGCAGCCGCGACGGTCACCGCCGCCGGCTCTACGACAAGCCCCAGACCCCCCTGGACCGGCTGCTGGCCGCCGGAGTCCTCTCAGCGGCCCAACAAACAGAGCTGCTCACCTACCGCAACAGCCTCAACCCCGCCGCGATCGCCCACCAGATCGCCGACCTGCAAGCCGCCCTGCTCAGACTCGCCAAAGACAAGACCGAACAGCTCTACCTCGCCGCCATACCCGCCGCTCTACCCGCCCTCAAAGCCGGCATCCGCATCAAAAGCAAGACCACCACCTGACCCCGATTTCGCGGGCATTCCTTACCTGATGCATGAACCAGGTTTCGCAGGCATCTTGACTTGATGCATCACGGCAGACCCGCGGCCGAGGAAAGGTTGACGACGTGTCCGCCCCGACCGGACTCGATCATGGCCGGGAGAAAGGCCTCACAGCCATGGACGACACCCATCACGTTGATCGATACCAGCCAGTCCCAGTCTTTACGGCTGGTGTCCAGGAACCCCCCGATGAGGCCAACTCCGGCATTGTTGACCAGGAGGTCCACCCCGCCGAAGTGGCCGAGGGTGGCGTCGGCGAAGGCGGTCATCTGCTCGGGATCGGACACGTCCACCCGGCGGGTGATGACGTCATGTCCGAACCCGCGGGCGGTTTGTGCGGTATCGGCCACCGCGGTGTCGTTGATGTCGCAGAGCGCGAGATCGGCTCCGCGTTGCGCGCACAGCAGGGCCAGTTCGCGGCCGATGCCGCTGCCGGCACCGGTTATCGCCACCACTCGGCCAGCGAGATCTGAGGTGTTGGTTCCTGAGTTGAGTTTGAACATGGTGAGCAAAGTACGGTCGGCCCGATGCGGCCGTCTCGTACGCAAATGCCAACTTTGGCCGGGGTGATTATGACGTCGCGACAGCGGGACTAGATTCCGGCCATGGAGCTACAGTGGCCGCCGGCGTGCGATGCCGAGGCGCAGCGGGTCTGGCGGCGGGTTCTGGTGCCGCTCGCGGCCGAGATGGGTACTCAGGCCGCCGACTTGGCCCAGCGCGCGGTCGCCCGGATGCAAGCCGAAGTGCCGCAATTGTTCCCCGACGAACAGACCGTCAAAGAGAACCTGGTCAGCACCGAAGCCAGCCTTCGCCAGCTGGCCCAGGTGATCGAGGCCGGCGCCGACCCGCGCCAAGTGGAGTTGCCGCCGTCGACCCAGGCCATCGCGCGCGCGGCGGTGCCGCGCCAAGTTGCGCTGGCGGACTTGTTGCGGTTTTACCGGCTGGCTCAGGAGCTGTTGTGGCAGTGGATGTTCGGCCGCATTACCGCCGATTCCCGAGACGCTGCCGAGCAGGCGAAAGCGGTGGAGCTGGCTACGGGATGGATATTCGGCTACGTCGACGCGGCGTTGATGCGCGCCGAGCGGGCCTATGACGTCGAGCGAGAGGCCTGGCTGCGGGGGGCGACCGTCGCGCGCGCCAGCGCGATCGACGACATCGTCGCCGCGCGCGAGCGCGACCCGCAACGGGCATCAAAGCGGTTGCGCTATGACGTCAGCACCCAGCACCTCGCGGTCATCGCCTGGATCGATAGGTTGCCCGAGGACGGCGATGCTCAGCCGCTGCTGGGCCGGGTGTTCGCCGACCTGGCGCGCGCCACCGCCGCGCAGAGCACGCTGGTGCACACGCTGGGATCGCTGGCGGTCGCCGGATGGATGAGCGGTCGAGGCTCCCTGACCGTGCGTGACGCCCAAGTCGGTGTCGCCGGGTCCCCGGCAGGCGTACGGCTAGCCCTTGGCGATCCGGCGCGGGGACTCAAGGGGTTTAGGCGCAGCTATCTCGAGGCGACGTATGCGCATCGCGTCGCGTCGCTGATGGGGCGACGCGCTGACGCCGTGACGCTGTACCGCAGCGTCGCGGTTGCCGCCCTGGCCAGTGCGGATCGCGACCACGCCGTCTTTTTCGCCACCCGGGTCCTGGGCGGGCTGGCGGCCGCCGACGAAGACACCTATCGGATCGCCACGACCCTGGCGGTTTTTCTGGCCGAAAATCGCAGCCGAACGCGGGCGGCCAAGCGACTCAACGTGCACCCCAACACCGTCAGCTACCGGGTGAATCAAGCCGAAGCGATCCTGGGCCGTGCCGTGGACGCCGACGTCTTCGAGCTGTCGGTGGCGCTGGCGTTGTTGCCGGTGCTGCCCGGGCTGGCGCAGGGCCGCTCCGGGGAATTGTGATCTGAGCACAATCGGGGTCGGCGTGGTTGTCGCAGCGCACCGAGCGCGGGGCTGGCTCTTGCTCCTACGTTTTGCCTCAGCCGCATCGCGGCGGCAAACAGGCACCATGAAGGAGCACGAGAAATGCAGACCCTGCAAGAACTCGACGTCAACTACATGAGCGGCATCGACAACCCATGGATTCCGTTCACCCCGCTCACCGAACAGGTCTTCCTGAAGTACTGGAAGGTCGATCCGGTCCGCGCCGAAATCATCGTGTCGATGAAATTTCCTGCCGGACTAGAACTTCCACCGCACTACCACACCGGCATCGTGGTAGGCCACACCGTGAGCGTGGCGTGGCGGTACCAGGAGAACAACTGGATTTCCCGCGCGGGCGACACCGTCTACGAGGTGGCCGGCTCATCGCACACCCCGGAAAGCCTGGAAGACACCGAGGTGTTCTTCTTCCTGGTCGGCGAGCTGCTTTTTCTCGACGCAGACAACAAGATCCTGTGGCAGGAAAACCACAAGACCTCCATCGAGCGGTACACCAGCTACTGCGCCGCCAACGGGATCGCCTCGCGTGATCTGACCAGCTGGGGTGGGTGACCCATGACCGCCATCGAACCCAACGAGAACCAGCTAGCCACCATGATGGCGGCAGCCGCCGATCTCGACACCCCCGTGGTCATGATCAACCTGCTGCAGTTCAAACCGGACGGGGTAGCCAACTATCAGCGCTACGCCAAAGAGGTCATGCCGTTTCTGGAAGCGGTGGGCGCCACCATCGAGTACGCGGGCGAAGCCAGCCACGTTGTCGCCGGCGATATCGACCGCCCCTTCTGGGACGCCATCGTCGTGGTGCGCTACCCGTCGCGGGCGGCGTTCGTGTCCATGGTGACCAACCCGGGCTATCACGAGAACGCGCACGTGCACCGCGCGGCGGCATTGCAGAGCACGCATCTGGTGGCCACCGACCCGTGGATGCAAATCTGACCGGAAGGCCGCCCGGCGGGCCCTGGCCACATTGCCGACCGGCTCGTGACCGCAGCTGTTTCTCGCGCGACTATCGGGGCATCCTGGTGTAGTGAGGGCTCACCATCGCCAGGGCGTGGCTCCCGGGCCGGAGGGACTCGGGGCGAATGTGCTGAGATGACCACCAACGGTCGCGCCATCAGGGGCGGGCTTGCCGATGCAGTCGACGGTCCGGCCCGGATGCGGGTGATCGTGCTGCTGGCCTTGGTGGTCGGGTTGGAAGGCGCCAGCAACGGCACCATCGGCGCCCTCGCCGTGGCCTTGAAACAGGCCTTCGGGATCACCAACTTGCAGGTCGGCCTGCTGGTAACGGCGTCGACCGCGATCGGGATCGTCGTCATGCTGGTGTCGGGGACGCTGGCCGACCGGGTCAACCGCACCCGCCTGCTGTGGATCACCGTCTTGATCTGGTCGGTGGCCATGGCCCTCGGCGGTATCAGCGCCGGGTACGGCTGGCTGCTGGCCAGCCGGGTCGCACTCGGGGTGGTCGTGGCGGTTGGCGGCCCGGTTGTCGCGTCCCTGATGGGCGATTTCTTCGCTCAGCATGAGCGGGGGCGAATCTACGGCTTCGTCTTGGCGGGTGAGGGAATCTGCACCGCGCTGGGGGTGCTGGTTTCGGGCTGGTTGGCCGCCATCACATGGCGGTTGAGTTTCCTGTGGCTGGCGGTGGCCGGATTGCTGCTCACGCTCGCCTTGGCCAGGACGGTGCCCGAACCCGCGTGTGGCGGCGACACATTCGGCGCGAGTGCGGGCAGCGATCGTCGGGACTGCGCGAACGACACCCTGGCGGCAGCGGTGATCGCCCAACGCCTCAGCGCGCACCCACACCTCGTTCTGCAGGAGAGCCCCGAAGGCCGGTCCCTGCGCTGGGCGGTGGGCTATGTACTGAAAATTCGGACCAACGTGGCCCTGATAGTCGCGTCGGCGTTCGGATACTTCTTCTACACGGGGCTGGGCACCTTCGCGGTCGCGCTGCTGCGCAGCCGATTCCGGATCAGCCAGACACTGGCGATTTCGTTGATCGCGATCATCGGAGTGGGCGCGCTGATCGGAACGCTGTGTGCCGGGCGCCTCGCGGATTGGTTGATCGGCCGCGGTTACCTCGGCGCCCGGTTGGGCGTCGCCGGCTCGGCATTTCTGGTTGCGGGCGGGTTCTTCGTACCCGCGCTGCTCACCGACAACGTCGTCATCGCCGTGGTGGCGGCCTTCCTCGCGGCGATCGGGCTGGGCGGGGTCAATCCGCCAATGGACGCGGCGCGACTGGACATCATGCACTCCAGGTTGTGGGGGAGGGCCGAGCCGATCCGCACCACCCTAAGGTCCGGCTTCACGGCGGCAGCCCCGCTGGTTTTCGCCCTGGTATCCATGCAGTTGGCGCCGCAGCGGCGCGCGCCCGGCCAGGTGGCAACCGCATCGACCGGGCTGACGCAGACCTTTCTGATCATGCTCACCGCGCTGTTCCTGGCGGGCACCCTGATCCTGACGGTGGCCCGGCGCAGCTACCCGCGTGACGTGGCTACCGCGCTGGCCTCCGAGGAGGCTACCGAGCGGCATCGGCGCTCGCAGCGGGGCGCTAAGGCCGCGGTGCTCGACCCCGCCGATCGGCCGGAGCCACTTCCGCGACTGCGCGTAGCGGAATAAGGTGGGTGCATGGCCACGGTCGATGATGACAGGCACCTGCACACGTGCCCGCTTTGTGAAGCCATGTGCGGCTTGGAGATTCGGGTAGCCAACGGCCCGTCCGGCGGTCGGGTGGTCGGCATCCGGGGCAACCGCGACGACGTGTGGAGCCGCGGACACATCTGCCCCAAAGGCGCGTCGTTGGGCGCCTTGCATGACGACCCGGACCGCATCCGGCACCCGATGATCAAGGTCGACGGACAATGGCACGAGGTGAGCTGGGACGCGGCATTTCGCCGCTGCACCGAATTGCTGGCCCCGGTGATCGACACCTACGGCATCGGCGCGGTCACCGCCTACACCGGTAATCCATTGGCGCACTCTTTCTCCCTGGCTCGCTATGCCGGTGTGCTGCTGGGCATGTCCGGCATGCCGGTCACCTATTCGCCGGGCACGGTCGACCAGTGGCCGAAAAACCTCTCGTCGCACCTGATGTACGGGGGCTGGTGGACGTTTCCGGTACCCGACATCGAACGCACCGACCTCCTGGTCATCATGGGCGCCAACCCCGCCGCATCCCAGGGCTCGCTGCTGGCCGCGCCCGACGTAATGGTCCTGATCGACGCGATTCGTCAACGAGGCAAGGTCATCGTGATCGACCCGGTCCGCACGGTCACCGCCGCGCGTGCCGATGAGTGGCTGCCCATCGTGCCCTGCACCGATGCGGCGCTGCTACTGGCGGTCGCACACACGCTGTTTGACGAGGACCTGGTCAACCCCGGGCCCCATGTCGACGGCGTCGACACGATGCGCCGGGTTGCCGCGGACTGGCCGCCGGCCCGGGTGAGCGCGGTCACGGGCATCGAGGAGGAGCGCATCCGGCGGCTGGCTCGCGAGCTCGCCGGTACCCACAAGTCGGTGGTGTACGGCCGAATCGGCCTGTGCAATCAGGAGTTCGGCAGTCTAGCGAGCTGGCTGGTCGACGTGATCAACATCTTGACTGGCCACTTCGACACCCCCGGCGGCGCCATGTTCCCCCGGCCCGCTGCCTGGTCTATCACCACGCAACCATTGCCGGGTCTAGGGCGTGTCTGCTTAATGTGAATGGTGTTTTGGCTGATGCTGTTTGGGTGATGCGGACGCATGCGATTTCTGATGATTTGTGGTCGCTGATCGTGGCGGTGTTGCCTGCGGGGCGGCGGCGTGGCCGGCCGTGGAACGATCATCGACATACTCTGGAGGGCATTATCTGGCGTTACCGTACGGGATCTCCGTGGCGTGACCTGCCCGAGCACTTCGGTCCCTGGCAATCGGTGGCCGAGAGGCATCTACGCTGGTCGGTCGATGGCATCTACGCGCGGATCTTCGCGGCGATCGCCTCTGACCTCGACGCCGAGGACGCCGACCTGGGCGCACTGTTGTCGGTCGATTCGACCAGTGTGCGCGCCCACCAACACGCAGCCGGAGCGCGCCCGGGCGCCGCACAGGGGATCTGTCGAATTACAAGAAATATCTCGATGAGCCCGATGACCACGCCATTGGGCGTTCCCGCGGCGGGCTGACTACCAAGATCCACGCCTTGACCGACCAGCTGTGCAGTCCGGTCACCCTGGCACTGTCGGCCGGTCAAGCCGGTGATAATCCGATGCTTTGGCCACTGCTGGCCGCCCGGTGCAGCAACTCATACGCCCCGTTTCACCTGCTGGCGGACAAGGCGTACTCCCATGACTCGACGCGGGCACAGCTGCGCCGGCTCAAGATCGCCCATACCATCCCCGAGCGCAGCGACCAGATCACCCGCCGCAAAGCCAAAGGCCGCAACGGAGGACGGCCTCCGGGGTTCTCAGGCCGAATCTACAAGCACCGCAACACCGTCGAGCGAAGCTTCAACCGGCTCAAACACTGGCGCGCGGTCGCCACCTGCTACGACAAATACGCCCTGACCTACCTCGGCGGTGTCACCCTGGCCGCCATCATAACCTACCACCGCGTCCGCAATTAGCAGACAGGACCTAGAAGGTGGCGTCGCCGAATTCGGTCGCTGGCATACCCGGGTGCGCGGTGCGAAGGAAGTCCTGGGCCAGGCGCCGGTGTCCTGTCTAGCCGAAGAGATCGCCACCCCGGGGGGATGGGCAGCTCCGGGCGCTCATCACGATCGCCGGCAACCCGGTGCTGTCCACACCCGGAGGTGACAAGCTCGACGAAGCGCTGTCTTCGCTGGAAGCGATGATATCCGTTGACCTTTGGCTCAATGAGACGACGCGGCACGCGGATGTGATTCCGCCCGGGCTGTCGCCGCTCGAACAGCCCCATCACGATTATCTGGTGCTGCAATTCGCGATCCGCAGCTTTGCGAAGTACTCCGCGCCGGTCTTCGATCCGGGCGATCGCCCGCACGAGTGGGAGATCCTGATTCGGCTGACCGGGCTGTGCACCGGCACGCCGGACGAGGACGTCGACGTCGCCGCGATCGATGACGGATTCTTTGATTATCTGGCTTTTACCAAGGGATTTGACGGTGCGGCGATCCGTAAACGCTACGAGCATGACGGCTGGGCGGGCGGGCCAGAGCGGATTTTGGATCTGACATTGCGGACCGGTCCGTTCGGCGATCGCTACGGCCAGAAGCCCGGCGGACTGACGCTGGACATGCTCAAGGCCAATCCGAACGGCATCGACTTCGGACCCATGGTGTCGCAGTTACCGGACATTTTGGGGACCCCGGAGAAAAAGATCCGGCTGGCCCCGCAATACCTCCTGGACGATCTGCCCCGGCTGGCACCCAGAATGGATCGGCCGGCCGAGCAGTTGGTCCTGGTCAATCGCAGACACCTGCGATCGAACAACTCCTGGCTGCACAACGTGCCGGCGCTGATGAAGGGCAAGGATCGCTGCACGCTGCTGATGCATCCGGACGACGCAGCCCGCAACGGCATCACCGACAACGACACCGTGACGGTGAGATCGTCGGCCGGCGAGATCACGGTGCCCGTCGAACTCACCTCGGCGATCAAACCGGGCGTGGTCTCGATGCCCCACGGTTGGGGGCACGGCAAACCGGGCACCCGGCTGGCGGTGGCCAACAGCGCACCTGGAGTCAACACCAACGTGCTGTCCCCGCCCACCTTGCTCGACGAGCCCTCTGGCAACGGTGTCCTCAACGGCATCCCGGTGACCGTGAGCTGACGCCCCGACCTCGTCGGCAAGGCCCGCCAGATGGGCAAAGCGGCTCGCCCGGTGCAGACCCAACCGACAGTCGCGTCGGGCTGAGCGGCCAACCCGCTCTTCGACCTGCTGCGCCCGGGCGGGCTACGATGCGGCCATGCCGCTCGCCGCAGGTTCGACGTTCGCCGGCTACACCATCGTCCGACAGCTGGGTACCGGCGGGATGGGCGAGGTCTATCGGGCCCAGCATCCCCGATGGCCCCGGCAAGACGCGCTCAAAGTCCTTCGGCCGGAGGTGTCCGCAGACCACGAGTACCGCCAACGCTTCCACCGCGAGGCCGATGCCGCCGCAGCCCTGTGGCATCCGCACATCGTTGCCGTGCATGATCGCGGGGAAACCGACGGCCAGCTGTGGATCGACATGGACTACGTCGACGGCACCGATGCTGTGACGCTGCTTCGCGATCGGTACCCCAACGGGATGCCCGGCTCGGAGGTCAGCGAGATCATCACCGCGGTGGCCGAGGCGCTCGACTACGCGCACGACCACAAGCTGCTGCACCGCGACGTCAAGCCCGCCAACATTCTCATCGCGGCGCCGGCCTCGCAGGCCAAGCGGATCATGTTGGCCGACTTCGGGATCGCCGGGTGGGTCGGCGAAGCCAGTGGGCTGACAGCGACGAACATGACCGTCGGCACCGTGTCCTATGCGCCGCCCGAGCAGCTGATGGGCCACGACCTGGACGGAAAGGCCGATCAGTACGCCCTGGCGGCGACGGCATACCACCTGCTGATGGGCTCGCCGCCGTTTCAGCACTCCAATCCTGCCGTAGTGATCAGCCAGCATCTCAGCGCCGCACCCCCGGCGATCGGCCAGCGCCTGCCGGCATTGGCAGAGCTGGACCCGGTTTTCGCCAAGGCGCTGGCCAAAGACCCCAAGGACCGTTACCAACGCTGCATCGATTTCGCGCGGGCATTGAGCCATCGGCTGGGCGGAGTCGGCGATCCCGACGACACGCGCATCTCCCGGCCGGTGGCGGTGGCGGTGCCTGCGGCCAAGAATTCTCTGGCGCGAGCCTCGGTCATCGTCCCCGCCGTGCTGGCGATCCTGCTGGTCGTAGCGATCGCCGTGGCGCTGCGCGAGTTCGAGCGCGCCGACGATGAACGTGTCGCACCGCCTGCGGCGACCAGTTCCAGCCGGCCCAGCCCCACCGCCGCCAAGACCTCGACAACCACGGCCACCACGACCGCGCCGACGAGCACGTCTACCAGTACGGCGGCCGCGACAACGGAATCGGTGACTCCCGCGCCGGTGGTCGTCATTGGCGCCATGTGTTCCCCGCTCGGCAGCACCGGAACCACAAAAACACGCGCCACCGCCTACTGTTCGACCCTGCAGGGCACCAACACGACAATCTGGTCGCTCACCGAAGGCACGGTGGCAAGTCCGACGGTGAGCGCCACGCCCGATCCGACCGAGCCGCCGTTACCCATCGATCAGGATTCGCCGATACGCATCTGCATGCAGCAGACCGGCCAGACCCGCCACGAATGCCGAGAGGACATTCGCCGCAGCAACGGCTACTGAGCGGGCTGGTCCGCCGCGGCCACCCGGCCTATACGCAGCCGCTGACGCTGATTCGCCTGCCGACATTGGCGCACACATTCACGTTGGGGGGCGGCGGCGGGGGCGGCGGGTAGTCCTCGGGCAGCGGGGCATATTCGGCGGGCGGCGGAACGTAGGGGGCGATCGCGTCTGCAATGTTGGCGCACCCGCTGACCGATACCCGCCGGCCGGCGTTGACGCACACGTCGGCCTGTGCCGCGCCGGACGGAGCCAGGACGACGAACACCTGTGGAAGGGCGGTAAAGGCCAGCGCCGCGATCGCTGCCGTGGCCGACGGCCGCTTCCAGGGACTCATCGAGATCTCCTTCGCCAATGCCTCGTTACATTCGCTGCCCACTCTAATGACCCGGCTGCGGGCTCCGGTGCGGTTGTGGCTCAGACAACATCGGAATCGCGCCGGCGGAGCTTACCGACACACGGGGCGCTCGGTGTATTGCGTGCGGCGCCAATTACCGGCTATCCGCGGCACTTGTAAGTGGTGAATTTGCGCTGAATTTCGCGCGGTACTTCGTTTCGAGCCATGCCGACAACCCTTGTTCCACATGGCCTGACCCCGTGAACTGGTCCGCGGCGAACGAGAGTCATTCATCGGTGGGTACAGGCGGCAGCATAGCGGGCAGGCGGTAGGTAGCCCAGCGATGAATGCCGCCGATGATGGTTGTACTCGTGCTTCCAGTCGCCGATGACGACACGGGCCTGGGCCAGCGACCAGAAGCTATTGATGTTGAGGCACTCGTCGCGGATGCGGGAGTTGAACGACTCAACATAGCCGTTGCGCCATGGCTCGCCGGGCGGGATGAAGTGGAGTCCGACCTGGCCCTCGGCCCAGTCTGCCATTGCGCTGCAAGCCAATTCGGGTCCGTTGTCACACCGCAGCACCGCGGGTAAGGCCCCGCGCCCGGCGGCTATGCGGCCCAACTCCTCGGTGAGGTGATCACCGGTGATGCTGCGCTCGACCATACCGCCGAGGCATTGGCGGGTGTGCTCGTCGATGATCGACACGATCTTGATCGGCCGCCCATCGGTGGTCACGTCGAACTGGAAGTCCACCGCCCACACCCGATCGGGTGCATCGGCGACTACCTCTGGCGGGGCGGTGGAGGTGCCGTGCCGTTTGCACTTGCGACGCTGCGGGACCCGCAGTCCTTCCTCACGCCAAAGCCGTTGCACCTTCTTATGGTTCACTTCCCAGCCTTCGCCGCGGGCATCGTGGTAGGCCGGTCGGAACCCGCGACGAGGATGCTTGTTGGCGTAGTCGCGTAGCCACTCCCTCAGAGCGGCGTCCGGATCGGCCGGCGTGCCCGCAACCGGTTCGTGGCGTTGGGTGGCGCGGTGCTGTCCGGTGACGCGGCAGGCAAACCGCTCGCTGACCCCCAGCACGCGCTGGAGATGACGAACGGCCGCCCGCCGGCGCTCCGGGCCTAAAAGTTTCCCCGGGCGATCTCCCACAGCGCGTCCTTCTCCAACTCGGCATCGGCCAACAACCTTTTGAGTGCGGCGTTCTCGCGTTCGAGGTCCTTGAGCCGTTTAGCGTCCTCGGCCTTCAGGCCGCCGAACTGGTTGCGCCACCGGTGGTAGGTAGCCTCAGAGACCCCCAGCTCGCGGCAGACCGCCGCGGTGTCCTTGCACTCGGCCAACAGCCCGTCCGCGGTCATCAGCTTGCGCACAATCTGCTCCGGACTGTGCCGTTTCCTCGTCGCCATGATCTTGTCGAGCCTTCCTGCCCACAACGTGGGCCACAAGACTCTCACAAGCCGTGGATCAACCGATCGGGGTCAGGCCACACAGACTCGGCAGGCCCAGTGTTAACTTGCGGGAAATTGTTGCCGTCTTTGTGAAGATGTCCGCGAACCACAGGTACGTTTTGGGGCCGGGTTTGACACAGGAGAAGCCATGACCGAGACGATCGTCCAGACTTTCCATCCGCTCGATCCGCTGACCGAGAGCGAGTTCCAGCAGGCCGTCTCCGTTGTGCGCCGTGACCGGAATGTCACTGAACGTTGGCGATTCGCCTCGATGGAGCTCGCGGAACCGGGCAAACGAGAAATCGCTGATTTCGAAAACAACGCAGTGGTGCCGGATCGACGGGCTGTCATCGTGTGCTTCGACCGTGACACAAACGGCACCTACAAGGCGCTCGTTTCCCTCTCGGGCGACCGCATTCTCTCGTGGACTTGCCTGCCGGGGGTGCAGCCCAATATCACCCATGATGAATGGCTAGAGGCGGGCGAGGTGCTCCGCAGCCATCCGGCCGTTATCGCGGCCTTGTGCCGACGCGGCATTACCGACTTGGAGAACATGCTGGTCGATGTGTGGGCCTACGGCGACGCCCTGATTCCGGAAGCGTATCGCGGCCGACGGCTCGCATGGTCGGACAGCTGGCTGACGTCGCCAGGTGGCGGGAACCTCTATGCGCGACACATCAAGGGATTTCATTGCGTTATCGACTTGAACACCATGGAATTGCTCGACATCGAGGAAGGCAGTCCGCTCGAGTTCCCGGCCGTCATGGCCGAATATGTGCCTCGGCACATCCCGGAGAATCTGCGTGATTCCAGCGTGCGGGGCGCCCTGCGGCCATTGGAGATCATTCAACCCGACGGTCCGTCGTTCACCCTGCGGGGCAATCATCTGGAATGGCAAAACTGGTCGCTGCGCGTCGGTTTCAACTATCGCGAAGGCATGACACTGCACACCGTTACCTACAACGACCACGGTCGGGTTCGCCCGATTGCCTACCGGATGTCTTTCGCCGAGATGGCGGTGCCCTACCGCGATCATTGCGCTGATCACTATCGTCGGACGGCCTTCGACATCGGCGAATGGGGGCTCGGATTCATGACAACCTCGCTGGAGAGGGGGTGCGACTGTCTGGGCGAGATCCGATATCTCGATGCGGTCTTACACAACAGCAAGGGGGAGCCATACACGATCAAGGGAGCCATACACGATCAAGAATGCCATCTGCATCCATGAAGAAGACAACGCGGTGCTCTGGAAGCACGTCGTATGCGATGGCAGCGCCGAGGTGCGGCGCATGCGCCGGCTCACCGTCTCTTTCCACGTGACGGTGGCCAACTACGAGTACTTGGTTTACTGGCGCTTCTACCAGGATGGCAACATCGAATGCGAAATTCGTGCAACCGGTTTGATGGTGACCACGAACTTCGACAATGGTCAGGCGCACGCATCGGGCACGTTGGTCGACGAACGAACTTATGCCCCGTATCACCAACATTTTCTTACCGCGCGGCTGGATCTGGACATCGACGGCACGGACAACACCGTGTACACGAGCGAGACGGAGATGGTGCCTACGGGACCGGATAACCCCTACGGTTTGTCGTTGCGCCAGAGGAACATCCCGCTGCGCACCGAGGAAGAGGGCAAGCAGGACTACTGCTGGGAGACCCAGCGGGCGTGGCGGGTGGTCAACGAGAACGTCACCAATGGGCTGGGCACCCACCCGTCGTACAAGCTCGTCGGGGGTGCGGCCATTCCGCCGATGTTTGATCTCAGGTCGCCGGTACTACGCCGGGCGGAGGCCATCACCCATACCGTATGGGTTACGCCCAATCATCCCGACGAGCGTTGGCCAGCGGGGGAGTTCGTGAACCAGAGCGGTCCGGGACTGGGGTTGCCCGCTTGGACTGCGGCCAACCGGTCGATCGAGAACACCGACGTGGTGGTGTGGTACACGTTCGGCATCCACCACATAACGCGACCGGAGGACTGGCCGGTGATGCCGGCCGACACCGTGTCTTTCTGGCTCAAGCCTGTTGGATTTTTCGACCGCAACCCGTCGTTGGATGTCGCGCCCACGGCAGCCGCAACGTGTCATGGCGAAGGTGGTTGCTGAATGACAGACACCCCGGCGCCGCCGCTCTTCGCCCGTGGTCCCAAAGGCAACAAGCTGAAGGTGCAGCCGATCGTGCCTCAGCTCAGCAACACCGCGGCTGAGGGGGTGGTATCCAAGGGCCTGGCCAAGGGGCCGTTGGCACCGTCTCGGGGGCAATCCTCGGTATCGCGTGTGTGGCACCCGGCTACACGTTGACGGCCAGCATCGGCTTGATCGTTGCCGCGGTCGGGCTCAAGATGCCGGCGATATTTGTATTCGGATTTATTCCGATGTTTTTGACCGCGTTCGCCTATCGCGAATTGAACGCCGACACTCCGGACTGTGGAGCGTCGTTCACCTGGTCCACCAAAGCCTTCGGACCCTGCGTGGGCTGGATGTGCGGCTGGGGCATGGTGATCGCGACGGTCATTGTGTTGTCGAACCTGGCTGCGGTCGCGGTGCAGTTTTTCTATCTGCTGATCGCCGGCCTGTTCGATAGCCCAGGGATCGCGTCCCTGGCCGCAAACCGATGGGTCGATATCGCTTCCACACTGGTGTTTATCGCCGGGGCGACTTGGGTTTCCAGTCGTGGCATCCAAACCAGCGAGCGGGTGCAGGGACTATTGGTCATCTTCCAGATGACGGTAATCTTGGGTTTCGGGGTGGTGGCCATCATCGGCGCGGTGCGGGGCCATGGCCCCGCGAATCTGAGCTTCGATTTCAATTGGTTCGACCCGTTCAGCGGGCTCGCGATGGGTGCGTTCGTCATTGGGGTGACCGGTTCGATTTTCTCGTTCTGGGGCTGGGATACGTGCCTGACCCTGGGTGAGGAATGCACCGACCCAAAGAAGGTTCCCGGACGCGCCGGTGTGCTGTGTGTGGTCAGCATTCTGCTGACATACCTGCTGGTGAGTGTGGCGATGATGATGTACGCAGGTGTCGGTTCGCAGGGACTGGGGTTGGGCAACCCGGTTAATTCCGAGAACGTGTTCGGCGCACTGGCGCGACCGGTGCTCGGTCCGTGGGGTAGCCAGTTGCTGTTTCTGGGCATCCTGGCGTCCACCCTGTCGAGTTTGCAGACGACGTTCCTCCCGGCGTCGCGTTGCATGCTCGCCATGGGCGCCTATCGGGCATTTCCCCAGCGGTTCTCGGCGGTGAGCTCACGTTTCCAGGTGCCGCTGTTCAGCACCATCGCGGCAGCCATTGCTTCGGGTGCCTTCTACACCCTCGCCAGGTTGCTATCGGAGCGAACCCTGTTGGACACCATTGCGGCCCTCGGCATGCTGGTTTGCTGGTATTACGGAATTACCGCCTTCGCCTGCATGTAGTATTTCCGCAAGGAACTCTTCACTTCTTTGCGCAACGTCGTTTTCAAATTCCTTTGTCCGCTGCTCGGCGGGATGATGCTGTTGCTGGTCTTTGTTGTTTCGGTCCGCGAAAGCATGGAGCCGCGACATGGCAGCGGCGCGTCGATCGCAGGCGTCGGGCTAGTCTTCTACCTTGGCTTCGGCATCCTGTCGCTCGGCGCGGTGCTGATGGTGGTCATGCGAGTGCGCCAACCCGGCTTCTTTTTGGGTCACACGCTGACGCCGTCAACCCCTGCCCTCACCGACGACGCCGCCATCGCCACCGCTAGCCATCCGGACGCCGGTCCGGACCAACATCATAGAGCGCTACTCGTAGAACGGGACACCATGGTGGAAAAGAAAGTTTTTCACAACATCATTGGCGGAGAAATCCAGGCAACGCCGGACGGAAACACGATGGATATCGTCAACCCGTCGACGGGCGAAGTCTATGCATCGGCGCCGAATTCCTCTGGCAAAGATGTCGATGACGCGTTCACCGCGGCGGCCAAGGCGTTCGAGTCGTGGCGTTGGTCCACCCCCAGCGAACGGCAGCGTGCGCTGCTGCGGCTCGCCGACCTCATCGAGGACAACGCCGAGGAACTTGTCGCGCTCGAGTGCGAGAACACGGGCAAGCCAATGTCGTTGACCATGTCGGAGGAAATTCCGCCGATGGTTGATCAGATCCGGTTCTTCGCCGGCGCGGCGCGGGTTCTGGAAGGCCGCTCACAGGGCGAATACATGCGTGGGCACACGTCGTCGATTCGACGGGAGCCGGTGGGCCCGGTTGCCCAGGTAGCGCCCTGGAATTACCCGATGATGATGGCGGTGTGGAAGTTTGCCCCGGCGCTGGCCGCCGGCTGCACCGTGGTACTCAAGCCTTCGGACAGCACGCCCGCGTCGTCCTACTGGATGGTCGAGAAGATGCAGGAGATCTTCCCGCCCGGGGTGTGCAACCTGGTGTGCGGCGACCGCGACACCGGTGCGGCACTGGTGGCGCACCCGGTGCCACAGCTGGTGTCGATCACCGGCTCCACCAGGGCAGGTATGGCGGTGGCGGCCAGCGCGGCCAACGACCTCAAACGTGCGCATCTCGAGCTGGGAGGCAAGGCGCCGGTAGTCATCTTCAATGACGCCGACATCGCGGCGGCGGTGGAGGGACTTACCGCGGCAGGCTATTTCAACGCGGGCCAGGATTGCACCGCCGCCACTCGGCTGATCATCCAGGACGGCATCTACGACGAGTTCCTGTCGGCGATGGCCGAGTCGGTGGCCGGCACCAGGACAGGCTATGACCCCGCGGATGAGGACATCTTGTTTGGTCCCATCAACAACAGCAACCAGATGCGCCACATCGATGGCTTGGTGTCCCGTGCACCGGCGCACGCCCGAATTCTTGCCGGCGGCAAGCAGAAAGACTGCGCGGGCTTCTTCTACGAGCCCACGTTGATTGTCGACCTGCAACAGGACGACGAATTGATTCAGACCGAGATCTTCGGCCCGGTCGTCACCGCGCAGCGTTTCAGCGACGAGCAGCAGGCCCTGTTTTTCGCCAACGGCACCGAATACGGTCTCGCATCCTCGGTGTGGACCAAGGACGTCGACACCGCCGCACGCATGGGAGCACGGCTGGACTTCGGGTGTGTGTGGATCAACACCCACATTCCGCTGGTTGCCGAGATGCCGCACGGCGGTTTCAAGCACTCCGGCTACGGCAAGGACCTGTCCATGTACGGGTTCGAGGACTACACCCGGATCAAGCACGTGATGCACTATCACGGATTCGAGGGCTAGACACCGCCGCAGCCGCGGCGGCACCTCTGGGCGCCAAGGCCACGGCCGATGTTTGAGTCAGGCCTTGCGCACCGGGGGTAGCGACCATTCGCCGGCGACCACCTCGGGCCTCGGCGCGTACAACCGCATGGTCACGCCCAGCGGGCCCAACGGGGCCGGGAGCCAGTTCGACTGGCGCTCGGGACCGGGGTCGGTGTGCGCGAGATAGAGGTCCAATGAGCCGTCGTCGTTGTAGCGCAGCTCGTCACGGTCGCCGATGGCGAATCGGTTCAGCTCGTTGGCCACTTGAAAGCCTTCGGCGTCATACATCGTGACCGACCAGAATGCGTCCACCGGGGGTAGCTTGTCCGCGTCGAAGTGGATGACGTAGTCGTGTTCGCCGGCCAGCGGATCTCCGTGCTCATCGGTGGCGAGGAACGGGTATACGGCGTCCTCGGCGGGGTTGGCTCCCAGACCGATGAGGGCCACCACCGCGCGTCGTAGGTAGTTGTTGCCGTAGACGCCCATGCTCTCGGTCAGGCTGATCCAGCCGTCGACGTTGGCCCCAAGCTTGGTGGCGCTCTTGAGGATGTCGTTGAGCGCATCGCTTCTGCCGCGCTCGAACTCTGCGACTTGGTCCGCGTTGAACCGGCTCGCATCGAACGGGCTTCCCGCTTCGATGCCGAGGTTGGCCAGCCGGGCAAGCACGGAGTAGTCGGTCGGGTGTGGTGGATTGACGCCCAGCAGATCGGCCGCATACGAGAGGTAGTCCAGCGCTGCCATGCCGTTGACGATTCTGGGCGGCTCGGTAGTCGGGTCAAAGTCTGGTCGCTTGTCTCCCGCACTGGCCTGCGCCCCGCTGCCGAGCTCAGTGAGGGAGTAGCCGTCCTGTACCCGGTGAACGGCCGGGTAGTCGGCTGGCCCGTTGGTCTGGGTGCGGCCGATGATCCAGACAAACGGTGTCGGCGCGGCCACGACCGTGGTTGGGCGCGGTTGTTCGCCGCTTTCGCCGTGGTAGCCAGGGCCGGCGATCACGAGATCAAGTGGACCCGTCCCGCTGGTGCGCTTGCCGGGATTGGCGAAAACGTCTGTCCACATGTCCAGCATCGGCAGCATGTAGTAGCGATCGTCGGTGTCCGCCGACTGCAGGCGGACCGGACCGTTGCGCAGGTCCAGCCAGGCCGAGGAGTACAGCGTGTCGAAGTTGGGCCGCACCACCGCGCGGAAGTCGGCCGACGGGAACGCCCGCATGTGCGAGAAGTGATTGGGCGGGCCGGCGCCGGGGCCGGTGCCGGGTGCCGCGTTGAGGGCCTGCAGTCGCGTCACATCCATCATGACCAACGGATAGAATTAATAGAAGTAGATGAATGCTTCGTAGCTGAGCGTTCGCAGGCCACTGGACAAGGTGCTCACGATCTCTCCTCCGGGAGGCTCCGTAGACCGACCATATGACGTGCCGCGTGAAATGTCAGTGGCCGCGGCGGATCGGCGCGGCTAACACATATCCGCGCCCTGTTCTGCCCGGAGCGCCGGTGCCATTACAGTTGGTACCGATGACCCAAACAGCCGCCCCGCCGGTGCTGACCGTGCGGTACAACGGAGCTGAGCGCACCTTCGCCGCAGGCCACGACGTAGTCATTGGCCGTGATTTGCGGGCAGACGTCCGCGTCGCGGACCCGCTGATCTCACGGGTGCATCTGCTGCTGCGCTTCGATCAAGGCCGATGGATCGCCATTGACAATGGCAGTCTCAATGGGCTCTACATCAACAACCGGCGAGTACCGGTTGTCGACATCCAAGATGGCCAGCGGGTCAACATCGGCAACCCGGATGGTCCGGCGCTGGACTTCGGAGTCGGCCGCCGTCAGCAAGGTTCGGTCGGGCGCCCACCGCCAACCGCGGTCATGCAGGTGCCCCCGCCCATGCCCAGCGGGGCATGGCCCAGCCAGGCGCCCCCGCAAACCGGGTCGCACCGGCCCGTTCCGCCGCAGCCGGCCCCGCCGACCACGCGGATGCCGGCTCAACCTCCCAGCGGACCGCAGCACGTGCAGCCGTCGGCCCAGCAACCGCAATACCCCAGCGGCCCGCAGACGTCGCGGTCGCAAACCGGCGCTCAGCCGGCCCCGCAGATATACCGGCCGCCGGGGGCCAGCCCGGCGCCCCCGGCCCCCCTCGTGGTCGGGCGCGCGCCCGGCGAAACCGGCAACATAGCCACCTCGATGATGAAGATTCTGCGTCCGGGCAGGGCGGCGGGCGAATTGCCGCCGGGAGCGGTGACGATCGGCCGCGCCGACGACAACGACATCGTCATTCCCGAGGTGCTGGCGTCGCGTCACCACGCCACCCTGATCCCGACACCGCAGGGCACCGAGATCCGGGACAACCGCAGCATCAACGGCACATTCGTTAACGGTGCCAGGGTCGAGGCGGCACTGCTGCATGACGGCGACGTCGTCACGATCGGCAACATCGACCTCATTTTCGCCAATGGTGCGCTGGCCCGCCGCGAAGAGAGCCTGCTCGAGACGCGCACCGGGGGCCTTGACGTGCACGGGGTGACGTGGACGATCGAGGGCAACAAGACGCTGCTGGACAACATCTCGTTGGCGGCACGCCCGGGGATGCTCACCGCGGTCATCGGCCCGTCCGGTGCCGGCAAATCAACTTTCGCCAGGCTGGTCGCCGGGTACACGCACCCGACCAACGGCACGGTGACTTTTGAAGGCCACAACATTCATGCCGAATACGCCTCCCTGCGCAGCAGGATCGGCATGGTGCCGCAAGACGACGTGGTCCACGGTCAACTGACGGTCCGGCAGGCGTTGATGTATGCGGCCGAACTGCGGCTGCCGCCGGACACCACCAAGGAGGACCGCGAACAGGTGGTCGTCCGGGTCCTCGAAGAGCTGGAGATGTCCAAGCACCTCGAGACGCGGGTCGACAAACTGTCGGGAGGTCAGCGCAAACGTGCATCGGTGGCCCTCGAACTGCTGACGGGACCGTCGCTGCTGATCCTGGATGAGCCCACATCCGGTCTGGATCCGGCGTTGGACCGGCAGGTCATGACCATGCTGCGGCAGTTGGCCGACGCCGGTCGTGTGGTGCTGGTTGTCACTCACTCACTGACCTACCTCGATGTCTGCGATCAGGTTCTGTTGCTGGCACCGGGCGGCAAGACGGCGTTCTGCGGGCCGCCCAGCCAGATCGGTCCGGCCATGGGGACGACAAACTGGGCCGACATCTTCAGCACGGTCGCCGACGACCCGGAGGGGGCACAGGCGCGCTACTTGGCGCAGACGGGGCCACCCCCGCCAGCGCCGCCGGTGGAGCGCCCTGGGGAGCTGGGCGGCGACCCGTCGCACACCAGCTTGTTCCGCCAGTTCTCCACCATCGCCAGACGCCAGATGCGGCTGATCATCTCGGACCGAGGCTATTTCATCTTCCTGGCGATATTGCCGTTCATCATGGGCTCGCTGTCGATGTCGGTACCCGGGGACGTCAGCTTCGGCATGCCCAATCCGATGGGGACCGCACCCAACGAGCCGGGTCAGATTCTGGTGTTGCTCAATGTCGGTGCGGTCTTCATGGGGACCGCGCTGACAATCCGAGATCTCATCGGCGAGCGGGCCATCTTCCGGCGCGAACAGGCGGTCGGCCTGTCCACCACCGCGTACCTGCTGGCGAAGATCTGCGTCTACACGGTGTTTGCGGTCGTTCAATCGGCGATTGTCACCATCATCGTGCTGATCGGCAAGGGCGGTCCCACCCAGGGCGCCGTGGCGCTGGGCAAACCTGGGCTCGAACTGTTCGCCGACGTCGCCGCCACCTGCGTCGCTTCAGCGATGCTCGGACTGGCGCTATCGGCGGTGGCCAAGTCGAACGAACAGATCATGCCGCTGCTGGTGGTCGCGGTGATGTCGCAGTTGGTGTTCTCCGGCGGCATGATTCCCGTCACCGACCGCCTGGGGTTGGACCAGATGTCCTGGGCCACACCGGCACGATGGGGATTTGCCACCTCGGCCTCGACCGTCGACCTGATCAAACTCGTGCCCGGTCCGCTGACTCCGAAGGATTCGCACTGGCATCACACGGCTGGTGCCTGGTGGTTTGACATGGCCATGCTCGCGTTCATCAGCTTGTGCTACGTCAGCTTCGTGCGGTGGAAGATTCGCCTCAAGGGCGGGTGATCGGCCGCGGGGTCGGGTTCCTGGCGAACCGGCCTAGCGTGGATCCAGTGGTTGGTGGCGCTTGCGCAAGGCCGTGTAATGCAAGACCAGCGCGGTGACCAAGCCATATCCGAGGTGCGGGACCAGATCACTGATCCAGCCGACGAGGCCCCAGGTCCTGGGGTCGGTCACCCCGAGCAGGGTCATCGGTCCGTTGGTACCCACCAGGGCGAGGGCCGTTGCGACCAGCATGGCCACCAGCAACCGCGGCCGCCAACCCAGGCCGTAGGCAAGCCCAAGAACCAGGCCCATCCCAATCCCGGCCGCGTCGCCGGTCAGCGCGCCGAGACCGGCGACGCGGTTGGCCAGCACGTCCCCGGTACCCGGAACCGTCAGGTGCAGCAATCGCGCCATGGCATTGACGGTGTCTTCCGGGGTCGTACTGGTGGAGCGGCCCCGCACCGCGATGTCCAGGTAGGCGATCACATTGAGCGCGGTGGTGCCGGCGGCGCCGGCGATCGCTCCGCTGGCCAGTCCCGCCCCCAACTGGCCCATCGATATGGATCGCACTGCCGCTGCCTCCTGCGTTGCCGGACCGGATGATTCCCGTGCCCAGGCTATTGAACGCGAGGCTGGGGGGACTACCTGGCCCATCCGCCGTCGCCGGGGACCGCCCAGGCCGTCGGCGGCACCGGGGCCGGCTGTTTGGGCCGGAAGAACAGCGAACCCGCAACCATGCGGTTGCGCAGCGCGGCTGCGCGCCAGGTGTTCACCGGATGCGAGGACACCATGTTGGCCAGCCAGACGAAGAACCCGGTCTCGGACCCGGCCCGGTCGGCCATGCCGTCGAAATCCACCGACCGGAGCAGATACTTTCCGGCACTGAGCACACCGATGGCCTTGCGGGCACCTGCGGGACGGAACGCGTAGCCGTAGTTGTCGGCGGTGTACTCCATCGACCGCGACAGGGTCGGCCCCAACAGCGGAACGCGCATCGCAAGTTGCATCAGCTGGCGCCAGTACGAGGCATGCCCGGCCGCGATATGGCCGACCTCATGGCCGATGATGAAGGCGAGCGCCTCGGGGTCGCGGGCTTGACCGCCGATTTCGAACAGGTCGCTGTACACCACGACGTAGCGGCGAAAGCCGTGCCCGCTGGAGAAGGCGTTGATCAGCCCGTTGCCCAGCACCACGTAGGCGTCGGGAACCTCGCTGAGCCCGAACCGGCGGGCCGCCTCGACGACGAGCCAGTAGCCTTCGGCGAACTGGGTCGGTGACATCTTGACACCGTTGGCGCGCTGCTTGCCGTAGGTCAGCCCGCGCAGCGCGAACAGCACGATCGGCGTGGCCACGATGGAAATCCAGAGCAGGCTGGACTTGCCCGACAGCACCACGGCGGCCGCGACCAGGTAGAGCAGCACGCTGGACACGATGACCAGCACCAGCAGCCCGATTTCCCACGGGTGGCGTCTGGGGTGCCCCAGGTACCCGGTGGGACCCGGGGGCGATCCCGATGGGGTGCCGTAGAACGAGGCGGGCAAGTGCGGGTAGGGGTGGCCTGGCGGCGATTCCACAATGGCCATGGGTGGTCTCGGGCTCCTCGCTGTGGTCGATCGGTTCTGGTCGACTGCACCTTGCCGCTCGGTCCTTGGAGGATTCTTGGTAACTCCTTGGTGACACGAAACCGCAGATCAGCCACCGGGCGACCGCCGCGGTGAGGTCAGGATTCAGCTCTGGGATCTCGAGTGGTGCAGCGTGAAGCCAATCTGCGGTATGACCAGGACCCCGGGTACCAGCGTCCAGGCGAATGAACGGCCATCGAGCTGGAAGCCGTTCTTCTGATAGAACCGTCGTGCTCGATAGTTCTTCTCGGCACACCACAAGACCGCGTCATGTAACGGCGCCGAGTTGAGCGCATTGGCAAGCAGCAGGCCGCCGATGCCCCGGCGATCATTGCCGGCGGCGACGTAGAGCGAGTCGATCTCCAGCTGATCCGGATTGTCGGGCTCCGGCCCGAAAATGCTCATCCCGACGATCTGGCCGCCCGACTCGGCTAGCCACATGGACCAGCCGGCTCTGGCGAGCCTGCGCGGGTACTCCTCGTCGATCCACTCCTGCCAATCGAACAGATCGAGGGTCTCGGGCGTCATGATGCCGCGGTAGGAAAGCCGCCAGCTCGGGTAGTGCATCTGCGCGACGTTGTGGTAGTCCGCCGGTTCAGCTTGCCGGATCGAGATACCGTCGGGCATCTCCGTCGCGCTTGCTCCCATGGTTTGTCTGAGCCACGGACAATACTGCCCGCTACCGTCTTCGACCCGACTTTCGCGCGCAGTTGCACGATTACGGGTTTGGGGGAGAGTAGCGCAGCATCCGAGGGACACCTGGCGAACGGGGTATCTCGGTTGTCTCCTGGGTGCGGGGCCGACACCAACCGTCGCGGGTCGGTGTGGAGCGGCACGTTATTTTCCTATCATTTGGTTATGGCTGTCGGTCGGCGCGATGTGGCGGGATCTCTGGCATTCAGCACCCAGGAGGCGATCCGCTACCACGCCGCAGGCTGGTGGTCCGACTCGACGCTATCGGACGCGGTAAGACGAAACGCCGAATGCTCGCCGCATCATGCCGCCTATATCGACTACCCGGCGTCACTGCTAACGTGGAGTGAATTCGACTGTGCGGCAACCAGTCTAGCCGAACAGCTGGCCGGAACTGGCGTGCTGCCCGGCGACCGGGTGGCGGTATGGCACGGCGACTGCGCCGCGCTACATGCGTTGTTCATCGCCATCGAGCGCTGTGGCGCCGTGGTGGTGGGCATCGGTGCACGCGCCGGTGTCCGGGAAGCCACCCAGATATTGCGCGCCGCGCAGGTCAAGCTCCTGGTCAGCGACGCCCCGCGCAGCGCCGCCGCGACCGAGTTGAGCGCACAGCTTCCGGTGCCCTCGGGTGTCTTAGTGCGCGAGGGTAAAACGCTGCGCTTCGACGGTAAGCCGGTGCCGGTGGCGCCCGAAAATGGGCTCGAAAGCGAGCTCGGAAACGAGCGACGCCTCGGTCCCGATGATGTGTTCCTGATCAACTCCACCTCGGGCACCACGGGGGCACCCAAATTTGTGGTGCATACCCAGAACCGTTGGCACTACTTTCATCAGCACGCGGTCGCCAATGGCATGTTGACGCCGCAGGACGTAGTCCTGCCGGTGATTCCCATGCCCTTCGGATTCGGCATCTGGACCAGCCACACCACACCCATTTACCTGGGGGCCAGCGCGGTGATTCTCGATCGGTTCACGACGCTGGCCGCATGTGAGGCAATCGCTCGGCGCCGGGTCACGGTGTTGTGCTGTGTCAGTACCCAATTGACGATGCTCATGGCCGACCACTGGTGCCGGGCCTATGATCTGAGCTCGCTGCGGGTCGTCTTCGCCGGCGGCGAGGCGTTGCCGTACCGGCGCGCCACTGAGTTCGAGGATCTCACCGGCGCAACCATTCTGCAGTTCTATGGCTCCAACGAGACCGGATTGCTCAGTGCGACCACCTTGCGCGACTCGCGGGAGCGTCGCCTCAGGACGGGTGGGCGGGTTGTTCCGGAAATGTCGGTGCGGCTTTTCGACGGGGACCGTGACGTCACCGCGTCGGGCCGGGGCCAGCCCGCGTGCCGCGGACCGGCGACCAGCCTCGGCTATCTGGGCGGAACCGATCACGAGAAGTTGTTCACCCGGGACGGGTGGATGCGCATGGGTGATATCTGCGAGATCGATCCGGACGGCTATCTGACCGTCACCGGCCGGACCTCGGACTTCATCTTGCGCGGCGGAAAGAACATCAGCGCCGGTCAGGTCGAGGATGCGGCGCTGACCCACCCGGCCGTCGCGATCGCTGCGGCGGTGTCGATGCCCGATCCGGTTTTCGGGGAGAAGGTCTGCCTCTACGTCGAGCTCGCCGACTCGCAGCGCCTCGATCGAACCGAACTCGTCGAGCACCTCTTGGCGCTGGGGTATTCCAAAGAACTACTGCCCGAACGACTCGTCGTGGTCGACGAACTGCCCCGATCCTCCGGCGGCAAGATTGCCAAAGGGCAGCTTCGAGACGATATTCGAGCCAGGATGGAGACCGAGCATGAACGCTCCTGACGCACGCCAAGGTGGCCTGCAGATATGGGCGCCATCGGTGATTCCTCCGATCGGTGTGGAGCTATCCGATGCGCAGGCGCTCGCCGTTGCCTTCCGCCACCTCGCGGGCATCGGGTTCGCAGAGAACATGCCGGTCACATCACCTGGCAGCCCGACGGCCAAACCGACATGCTGGTCAATCCATGGGGGCTGTGGTGGCAGGAACTCACCGCCTCGGATATCTGCACGGTGGACGCCGACGCGCGGGTGGTCAAGGGCCGGTGGGACGTCACCCCCGCGATCCATATCCACACTCAGTTGCACCGAGTTCGCGACGATGCTCGCGTGGTCATCCACAACCACCCGTACTACGTGTGTGTCCTGGCGGCCCTGGGCCGGCTGCCGGACCTGGTGCACCAGACCGGATCGCTCTTCCTCGACGACATGTGCCTGGTCGAAAGCTATGACGGCGAAATCGACAGCGCCGCAAGTGCGGCCGACCTCGCGGCACATATCGGAAGCGCGAACCTGACGATTCTGGCCAACCACGGCGTCATCGCCACCGGCCGCAATCTCGCCCAAGCCGTCTATCGCGCCGCGTCGATCGAACGAGTATGCAAGCTGGCCCACGACGTGATGCTCACCGGTGCAGAACCCACACAGATGAAATGGTCCGATATGGCCGGCATGCGGTCATCGCTGATCGAACGGGCTGCCGACGTCTATTGGGCGGGGGCGGCACGGATGACCATCAAGGCCGACCCGGCCGTACTGAGCTGAGCCCCGATGACCGCGAATCACCCAGCACTGCAGAGAGATTGCCGACGATGAAATCGATCGACGAACTGGCCAGCGACCTCAGCTTCACCACGGTGAAGACCGGCGCAGATCGCAGCGTCACTTTCTTGCCGGATCCGCCCAGGGCGCGGCGCTGCTACACGGTGATTTCGGTGGACGATCACATCGTCGAACCGCCCGACACCTTCACCGGACGTCTGCCGCAGAGGTTCGCCGACCGCGCACCACGAGTCGTCGAGACCGACGACGGCGGACAGGTGTGGGTCTACGACGGACAGGTACTGCCCAACGTCGGGTTCAACGCGGTGGTAGGGCGACCCGTCTCGGAATATGGCTTCGAGCCGGTTCGCTTTGACGAAATGCGATGGGGCGCATGGGATATTCATGAGCGTATCAAGGACATGGATCTCAATGGTGTCTACGCATCGCTGAACTTCCCGTCGTTTCTGCCGGGGTTTGCCGGCCAGCGGCTGCAGCAGGTGACCAAGGATCCCGAACTCGCCTGGGCCGCGGTGCGGGCCTGGAATGACTGGCACCTGGAAGCTTGGGCTGGACCATATCCGGAGCGGATCATTCCCTGCCAGCTGCCCTGGCTGCTGGATCCCAGTGCGGGCGCACAGCTGATCCATGAGAACGCCGAGCGCGGATTTCGCGCCGTCAGCTTCAGCGAGAATCCCGCGATGCTCGGACTGCCGAGCATTCACTCGGGCCACTGGGACCCGATGATGGCGGCGTGCGCCGAGACCGGCACGGTGGTGAACCTACATATCGGATCGTCGGGTTCGTCCCCGTCGACCACCGATGACGCACCTGCGGATGTCCCGGGCGCGCTGTTCTTCGCCTACGCCATCTCCGCGGCCGTGGACTGGCTGTATTCCGGCCTGCCCAGCAGATTTCCGGATCTCAAGATCTGCCTGTCCGAGGGGGGAATCGGTTGGGTTGCCGGACTGCTCGATCGTCTCGACCACATGCGCAGCTATCACGAGATGTATGGCACTTGGCGAGCCATGGGCGAAAGTTTGACGCCAGCAGAGGTTTTCACGCGAAACTTCTGGTTCTGCGCGGTGGAGGATAAGTCCTCGTTCGTGCAGCATCATCGAATCGGTACGGAAAACATCATGGTGGAATCCGACTATCCGCACTGCGATTCGACCTGGCCGCACACCCAGCAGACCATGCATGAACAACTCGACGGACTGCCCGCGGACGTGATTCGCAAGATCACTTGGGAGAATGCGGCGCGGCTCTACCAGCACCCGGTACCGGTCGCCATCGCGCAGAATCCAGAGGCATTCTGAGGATTGTCACGGCCGATCCGGGCCGGCCGAGAACGACGCAGAGCCGCCGCGCACCGCCCTAGGTCCTGTCTGCTAATTGCGGACGCGGTGGTAGGTGATGATGGCGGCCAGGGTGGCACCGCCGAGGTAGGTCAGGGCGTATTTGTCGTAGCGGGTGGCGACCGCGCGCCAGTGTTTGAGCCGGTTGAAGCTTCGCTCGACGGTGTTGCGGTGCTTGTAGATTCGGCCTGAGAACCCCGGAGGCCGTCCTCTGTTGCGGCCTTTGGCTTTGCGGCGGGTGATCTGGTCGCTGCGCTCGGGGATGGTGTGGGCGATCTTGAGCCGGCGCAGCTGTGCCCGCGTCGAGTCATGGGAGTACGCCTTGTCCGCCAGCAGGTGAAACGGGGCGTATGAGTTGCTGCACCGGGCGGCCAGCAATGGCCAAAGCATCGGATTATCACCGGCTTGACCGGCCGACAGTGCCAGGGTGACCGGACTGCACAGCTGGTCGGTCAAGGCGTGGATCTTGGTAGTCAGCCCGCCGCGGGAACGCCCAATGGCGTGGTCATCGGGCTCATCGAGATATTTCTTGTAATTCGACAGATCCCCCTGTGCGGCGCCCGGGGCGCTCCGGCTGCGTGTTGGTGGGCGCGCACACTGGTCGAATCGACCGACAACAGTGCGCCCAGGTCGGCGTCCTCGGCGTCGAGGTCAGAGGCGATCGCCGCGAAGATCCGCGCGTAGATGCCATCGACCGACCAGCGTAGATGCCTCTCGGCCACCGATTGCCAGGGACCGAAGTGCTCGGGCAGGTCACACCACGGAGATCCCGTACGGTAACGCCAGATAATGCCCTCCAGAGTACGTCGATGATCGTTCCACGGCCGGCCACGCCGCCGCCCCGCAGGCAACACCGCCACGATCAGCGACCACAAATCATCAGAAATCGCATGCGTCCGCATCACCCAAACAGCATCAGCCAAAACACCATTCACATTAAGCAGACACGCCCTAGTCCGAGTCCAAAACGGCATCGGAGCAGTAGACGCCGAGCAGGTCACGAGCCGAGACGATCCCCGCCGGTATGCCATCGTGTTCCACCAGAACGTGGCGAATGTAGTGTTCCATCATCTGGTTCGCTACCTGATCGACGGTGGCGTCGGAGTCGCACCACACCAGTTTGGTGCTGGCAACGTCGAGGGCGGGCACCGTATTCGGATCCTTTCCGGTCGCTACTACGCGAACCACATCGCGTTCGCTCACCAGGGCGGCAGGCCGGTCGTCGTCCCCGATCACGATCGCTCCGACGTTGTCGGCGATCATCGCGTTGGCGACGTCGGCGACCGTGGCGTCAGCGACAACTCGCGCGACGGGGTCGCCGGTAACGGTGGAGATCGACAGCGATCCGGCACTAGGAAGGGTAGTCACCCACCTATGCTCACCTAGCCTCGTGTGCACACTCAAGTGACTTGAGTCATTAATTCAGATGGCCTTGGGTAGCGGGCATGTCCGCCGACGGCCGCTAGGGTCGCCCGGGCCGCCGCCGGTACCGGTGTAGGCCCATGCGGACACCTCGATGTGCGATCGTATGGTGCATGCAAGCCCGTTCCGATGGTCCGCCGGCCTTCACCAAGCCCGACGCAATCGACCCCGCCTTGCGGGCGATCTCCCGGATCCTGCCGCGAGGCTATGGGTTGCATCGCGGCCTCAAGCTGCCACGTGCGCTGATGAAGCTGGCTGGGATTACCGGACGTCTGCGCGATGTGCCGGTGGTGGCCGTCAACGACGAGGTCAGCGTGCGATTGCACCGGCCAGCCGGATTGCCGGATCCGGGCCCGGCCCTGCTCTGGATCCATGGCGGCGGAACGGTCATGGGCAGCGCCGCTCAGGAGGATCAGTACTGCCGCAAGTTGTCTCATCTGGCGGGCGTCGCGGTGGCCGCGGTGGACTACCGGTTGGCGCCCGAGCACCCCTATCCGACCCCCGTCGAGGACTGTTATGCGGCGTTACTGTGGCTGCGCCAGCAGCCGTGGGTCGATCCGTCGCGGATCGCGGTGGCCGGTGCCAGTGCCGGCGTTCTTTTCGCGGCCACGCTGGTTCAGCTGGCCTGCGACCGCGGTCATGTGGAACCGGTGCTGCAGATGTTGGTGTACCCCATGCTCGACGACCGCACCGGCTCCGGTCCGAACGGCCACAAGCGCATCATTTGGAGCGAGCGGGACAACCAACAGGCGTGGCAGTTGTATCTGGCCGGGGCAGACCCCAGCACGGCCGCACCGGCGCGACGTGCCGACCTGTCGAATCTGCCGCCGGCCTGGATCGGCGTCGGAACGCTGGACCTGTTTCATCAGGAATGCCTCGACTATGCCGCGCGCCTGCGCGACGCGGGTGTCGAGGTCCATGAGCAGATCGCCGACGGTGCCTTCCACGCATTCGATCTGTTGGCGCCGAATGCGCCGGTGTCATTGGGGTTCTTCGCCAGTCAGTGCCAGTTCCTGCGAACGCACCTGCACGCCAGCGTCAGCGACCAGCCTCAGGCCCCCTAGCGCCGAAACTCGTAGTGGTTGCGGTCGGGGCGGTTGGTCCAGTTCCAATAGTCCAGGATGCGCCAAGCGAACAGGGTGGGCGCATCACCCGCCGCGTTCTTGTAGTAGCTGCTGCACACCGCAGGGTGATTATAGACCATGGTCTTGAGCTGCCGCTGGCTGCGCTGGTTGTAGTCACTACACACCCCGTCTCGCAGCACCGCGTAGCGAGCCTCCTCGGACAGCACCATGTCGATACAGCCCAGGATGTAGCGCATCTGGCACTCGGAGTTGTAGATGATGCTGGCGCCGTTGACGGCGTTGGTACCCGGGCCGTACATGCAATAGAAGTTGGGGAAACCGGGCACGCTGATGCCGAGATAGGCGTAGGCGGCGTCGCCCCACAGGTCGTTGAGCTCAATGCCGTCCAAGCCCCGAACGCGGATGGGCCCCAGCTGATAGTTGACGTCGAATCCGGTGGCCCAGATCAAGACGTCGGCCGGCCGGTGCACACCGTCGCGGGTGATCACCCCGTGGGCGGTGATCTCGGCAACGCCCTCGCGGATGAGCTCGACATCGTCACGCTGCAAGGTTTTGAGCCATGTTCCGTTGTCCTGCAGGGTACGTTTGCCCATCGGCGGATAGTTCGGCGTAACCTTTGCCAGCAGCTGTTCATCATCGGTGAAGGTCCGCATCCAGGCGATAAACAGCTCGCGGACTTGGTGATTGGCGGTACTGACAGACAAGCCGCCGTTCTCCCAGTCCGGGTCGATAACCGTCAGGTGCGCTGCACCGTCGGCGATCGGCCACCAGGTCACGAATCGCAGCCACCTGTCGTAGCAGGGGAGATGGCGCACCGCCCATTTGACCGGATCGCTGACGGCCGCGTGGTAGTTGATGTTGGGCGCCATCCATTGCGCGGTGCGCTGGTAGACGTCGACCCGTTCGGTGATGTCGGCGATGGCGGGTACCAGCTGAAAGCCGCTGGCGCCGGCTCCGATCACCGCGACCCGCTTGCTGGCGAGCTCAACGCCCTCCTCCCAATCGGCGGTGTGAAACGACGGACCCGCGAAATCCTTGCCGCCCTTGATGTCCGGGATCACCGGATTGCTGAACTGGCCGACCGCGCAGATGACCGCGCGTGCGCTGAGCACCTCGGCGCTGCCGTCGTGGCCGCGGATCCGCACCGCCCAGCTATCCGATTCGTCTTGCCAAGCGGCGCTGACAACTTCGGTGTTGAATCTGACATGCGGGGTGATCTCGTAGCGCTGGACCACGTCATTGAGGTAGTGCAGGATCTCGGGCTGCTCGGAGTAGGAATGCGACCAATGGTCGTTAGGCTCGAACGAGTACGCGTAGTAATGGTTCGCGATGTCCACGCGGCAGCCCGGATATCGGTTGGCCCGCCACGTGCCCCCGACCCCGGCCTGCTTCTCGATGATCACAAACGGCAGACCGGCTTGCTTGAGTTTGATTCCGGCCAGTAGCCCCGCTTCGCCACAACCGATGACCAAGACTGGGAAACCACTGCGTTGACTTGGACTGGACCGCAGCGGCGGGCCATCCTGGTCCGCGTCTGAGATCCGTAGATCCGCGGCAATGTAGTCGATGAATTCGTCGGTAACCTGACCGGCCGACGCCACGTCGAGCATGGTCTGCAGCTGGACCCGGTTCGGGAGGAACGGCGCCGGGCAGCCACGGTCACGGTGGTCGCGCACCACCTCGAAGGCACGCTCGCGGACGGTCTGTTTGTACTCTTCGCTCATGCCGCCCTGGATGTCCATGGCGATCAGCATCGACGGGCCCGGAAGTTCGTCGAGCAAGCCCAAATTGCCGGTCATGTGCACCATCGACATCAGCAGCGCCGTAGCGCTGGCCTCGGCGAGGGCGGCCCGAATGACATCGTCGGAATCGTGGAACGGCATGCCGGTCAACCGCGCGGGCCCCGCGGGTACGGCGGACGGTGCGTGGCCACAATCGAAGAAGGCCATTGACATCAAGATACGTACGGCCAGTCATCCATGGCCAGCCCGGGGCGGGGGTGCGGTCCAATGCCCGCTCGGTGAGTGCGCGCGCCGGCGCCCCCGCACGCCCCAAACCTACTCCCGCAGTGTGGTTCTCGGCCGGTCTCAAAGCGCCGGTGGATGCCTCGGTGCGCGGCGGCCGACCTCGGGCACCGGTGCGGCGGTGTCACGTCGGATCGAAGGCAACGGGCAGCGTCGGCTACCGTCGTCCCCATGGAACTATCCGGCAAGACTGTTCTGGTTACCGGCGCCACGGGCGGTCTCGGACGGGCGATCGCCTCGTCACTGGCCGACCGCGGTGCGGAGCTGATCCTGAGCTCGCGCAAGCCCGCGGAGCTCGACCAGCTCGCGGCATCGCTTCCGGGACGGAATCATCGCTCGATCGTCAGCGACCTCGCCGAACCGGGTGCCGCGCTGGCCCTGCTCGCCGAGGCGGGGGAGATCGACGTTCTGGTCGCCAACGCAGCCCTGCCCGCGTCCGGGAAACTGGAAACCTTCACCGCCGAGCAGGTGGATCGCGCGTTGCGGGTCAACCTAGAGATACCGGTCCAGATGACCCGCGAACTGATCCCGGCGTTCACCCAACGAGGGTCCGGGCATTTCGTCTTCGTCTCGTCCATTTCCGGCAAGACGGCCACCGCGCGTGCGTCGCTGTACGCGGCGACGAAATTCGGCATCCGCGGTTTCGCGCTGTGCCTGCGTGACGATCTGCGCCCGGCTGGGGTCGGCGTCTCGGTGGTGAGTCCCGGGGCGATCAGTGGCGCGGGCATGTTCGCGGACTCCGGTGCGACCGCTCCGCCGCTGATCGGTACCGGCACGCCCGATCAGGTCGGTGCCGCCGTGGTCACCGCGATCGAGCGCAATCGCGGCGAGGTCACCGTGGCGCCGCTACGCCAGCGGGCGCTGGCGCGCTTTGCCGCCAATGCCCCCGAGATCGCCTCGCGGCTGGCCGGGGGGATCGCGGCCAAGGCGGCCGACGAGATCGCCGCCGGCCAGCTGCACAAGCGCTAGCCCGAAGGGGGCGCGCGGCGGCGCTGACTATCCCCGCCGGTGATGGCATCCTGGCTTGGGTGGGGCTGCTGTTTCGGTTGGTCGAGTTGCTGGTGCTGATTGCGCCCATCGTCGGGCTGATCTATGCGGGCATCCGGGCGATCTCGTCGCTCAACAGGAGGTCGGGGGATGGAGCGGTCGATCACGCCCCTCAGGATCGCGCGGTTGGCCAGCCCGACGACGCCCTGCCCGGAAGCAAACCGGCCCAATGGCGGGCGATACGACGCGCGATCGACGCTCACGACGAAACGAACACGCGCTGGTTGGACTATGAACTCGACGTGGCCAAGCTCCTTGATTTCCCGGTGATGACCGACATGCGGGACCCGATCACGACCCGTTTTCACAAGGCGAAGTTGGCGGCGGACTTTCACCGCCCAATGCGGGCCGAAGATCTGCTGGACGACCGCGATGCGGCCAAAGAGTATTTCGATGCGGTGCAGAACTACGTCACCGCGTTCAACGCCGCCGAAGCCGAGGCGATGCGCCGGCGTAGAAGTGATTTCTCCCGAGAAGGTCAACAGCGGCTGGCTCGTGCCCAGAGCCTGCTGCGGGTGGCCGCGGATAGCTCTGCCACCGCCCAAGAACGCTCGCGGGCATACGACTTGGCCTGCAATGAACTCGACGGTCTCATGGTCTTGCCTGGCACTACCAGAGCCAGCATCGAACGCGGCATCGCCGGGGAGATAGATGGATAGCTACCGGCCGGCCCGGGCGCCGCGCTAGCGGCTCTCGTCGGAGGCTATTCGGTACCGGGTGCCGCGCTGCTCCCGCACCCACAGCGCCTCGTCCGGGCCGATGGCTGTCACTTCGGCGATCAGCTGTCGCTTGAGCACCTTGTGGGTGGCGGTGCTGGGCAGATCTGCGGCGATCCGGACGTATCGCGGCCAGGCTTTGGCGGACAGGTCGGGTTGCGCGCGCAGAAACGCTTCAAGCGATTCGGGGGTGAACTGCTGGTCCCGGTGCGGCACGAAGGCGGCCATCACCTGATCGCCAACCCGGGCATCTGGGACCGCATATACCGAGACTCGGTTTACCGCATTGTGCCGCAACAGAATTCGTTCAATCGGGGCTGCCGCAAGGTTTTCGCCGTCTACCCGCATCCAGTCGGCGGTGCGGCCGGCGAGATAGATCCAGCCCTGTGAGTCTCGGTAGGCGAGGTCTCCGGACCAGTACATGCCATGGCGCATACGCTCGGCGTTGGCGCCGGGATCGTTGTAATAACCGGTGAAAAAGCCCGATCCCATGGTGTTGACCAATTCGCCCACCGCTTCGTCGGCGTTGGCCAGCGCTCCGTACTCATCGAAGCGTGCCACGGCGCACTCGGTGACGGAGTCGCTGTTGTACACGGCGACACCGTCGACACCCTTGCCGATCGAGCCCGGCGGCGTGCCCGGTTCACGGATCACGATGACGGCATTCTCGGTCGAGCCGAAGCCGTCCTCGACCTGGACTGCGAAACGTCGCGAGAACTCTTCGATGTCTTTCTCATTGGCCTCGTTGCCAAAAGCCACGCGCAGCGGATTCTCGGCGTCGTCGTCGCGTTCGGGCGTGGCAAGGATGTAGGCCAGTGGCTTGCCGACGTAGTTCATATAGGTTGCCTGATAGCGGCGAATGTCGTCCAGGAAGCCGGTCGCCGAGAACTTAGCCGGTGCGATCGCCGCGCCCGAGACCACCGCGGGTGCCCATCCAGCGACCACCGCATTGGAATGAAAAAGGGGCATGGACACATAGCAGGTGTCGTGAGCCGACAGCCCGAACCGTTCGGTCAGGCTGCGGCCGGCGAATGTGGGCATCAGGTGTGAAACCTGTACCGCCTTAGGGTTGCCGCTGGTACCCGACGTGAAGATCATCATGAACGGATCCATCATTTCGACTTTGCGGTGGGTGACCAGCGAACCGGCACCGCCAACCAGCTCTGCCCACCGAGGTGTCGAGGTATCGAAGATCTCTACATCCGCGAGGTCCAAACCATCCAGCAGCGAGCGATTCTCGGCATCGGTCACGATGATCTGGCATTCGGCGCGCCTGATGTCGGCGGCCAGTGCCTCGCCGCGCCTGGTGGTGTTCAGACCGCAGAGCACATAGCCACCCAGCCCGGCCGCGGCCATCTGGGTCAGCATTTCGGGCGTGTTGCCCAGCAAGGACCCGATATGTAGCGGGCGGTCCGGGTCGGCGGCGGCGATCAATCCGGCCGCGCGCGCGGCGGCCTCCGCCAGATACTCGCGCCAAGTCCATTGCAGATCATGATATTTCACGGCAATGCTGGAGTCGGACATGCGCTGTTGCAGCAGGGCCTGAATCGTCTCTGTCATTGATCAGGATCCGTATTCGTTGTGGGTTGGGGCAACTGGCGGGCGTGTCGCTTATCGACGATCAGCTGGGCTGCAATCATCCCGCGCAGGGCGGTCAGCAGGTGTTCGCCGATGGCAGTGCTGTGAATCGAACGGATCTGCAGCGGGCACAGACGCTTCTTCTCCATCGCCAGGATGGTCCCGGTAGATTTCCCATGGCGCACCTATTCGGGCAACGCACGACACTTCGCTTCGTGGTGACCAGTCGAACCGAGACCAGCTTGCCACATGGTCGCGACCGCGGACAGGCGCCCTGAAATTGGAGTACCGAGGTGCCGGCGGCCAATCGAGCAAGCCCTGACCTGTTGGTCGGCAACGGCGTCTTGGATGCCGGACACGCGTGGACCGAGGCCTATATTGTGGCAACGGCGGTCGCACAGCTCAAGCGATGTGCGGCGACCGTGATCAGGGCGTGGCCGGCGGGTGCGGCTCGACCGTGCAGGGCACCGCAGGGACCTACGCAATTGCTGCCACCGGCGGCGGTAACAAGAACGATGGAGGGCGCGGTGCGGGGGGCGCGTCGATCGCGATGAGCGGCGGTATCGAAGGCGCTGGCATCGATTGCGCTAGCGAGCAGGGCACCGGCCAGCCGCAGGCCGCGGGGACGGCAGTCCCCGGCAGTTCCCGGCCGCGATGGGTTTTCTGGTGCCGCCTCCAAGCTGGCCCACGCAGAGCAACATGGCACCGCTGGTTTGGTCTGGCGGCGACGGTTCTGTCTGTTGCCGCGGGCACCTGCTGGGCCGCCGCTTGGGCGGGCGGATCTGACCAGTCGTCCGCACTGTCGGAATGGTCTCCATGCGCCGCTGCCAACGGCGCTGCCGGAATGCAATGCGCCATCCTCAACGTGCCGCTGGATTGGAACCTTGCTGAATCTGCCACGGCACAGGTCGCCGTGGCTCGGCTGCCCGCAACCGGAGCGCACAAGCTGGGGGTAATCGTCACCAACCCGGGCGGTCCCGGCATATCGGGCATCGACGATATGGCTTACAGCGGCAATTTTTGGGACCGGCTACGACAAGATTTCGACATCGTCACCTTCGATCCGCGCGGGGTAGGCGCGAGCCGGCCGGCCATCGCGTTGGCCGGCGATGAGCTCGTCGCCGCCGTCCGCAATCAACCCAGCATTCCGCGCACCGAGGCTCAGCGCCGGAGTCGTCTGGAGGGGACAACTCGGCTGGTGGATGCCGCGCAGCGGGGAGGCGTTCTGGGTTTAGTTGGGACCCGAGAGGTTGCACGCGACCTTGAGGCGCTGCGGGTCGCGATGAACGTGGAGAGCATCGACTACTTCGGATTTTCCTACGGCACCTACCTGGGGGTGGTGTATGCCGACATGTTCCCCGGCCGCACTCACCGCATCGTGCTCGATTCGGCCATGAATCCCGCCAACGACTACGCCACACTGCGCCACGATCAGGCTGTTGCTTTTGACCACGCTATCCGGGCTCAGTTCGACGCCCCAGAAATTCAACGCATCCAGGCGTTGATCGAGAGACTGGATGAAAGCCCCGTCGTGGGCGAAGACGGACGTGTGCTGTCGGGTTTGCGGTTGCTCAACTACGTCGAATCAGCGGCCTACGAACCGGAGACGTCGGTGCCGGTACTGCGAGAAGTGCTCGCCGAGGCCAGTCGGGGGAACTGGGCTCCGGTCATCGCCGCCGTGCACGGACCGGCACTTCTGGTTAACCCCGCTGATCTGCCCTATCTCTCGGTAGCGTGTCATGACCTGTCCACGCCCACCCAGGTTGGTGACGTTGCGGCGTTAGCCCGCGCCTGGTCACGTGAAGCCCCATTGACCGGGGCCAGCCGCGCGTGGTCCGTGCTGCCCTGCACCGTCTGGCCTACGCGGGCCGCCGCGCCGCCGCACCGGATGACGGCTGCGGGCTCCGGGCCGACGCTGGTGATCGGTGTCGCTGGTGACCCAGCGACACCGCCGCATTGGGGCCGCGATCTGGCTGCGACGCTCGAACACGGCCAATATTTGCAATGGGCTGGCGCCGGCCACGTCGCCTACGGCCGCGCCGGTGAGCCACTAGGCACAATCGTCAACGATTTCTTCGTCTCGGGCAGGTTACCGCCTGCCGGCCTTGAGCTACCCGCCGACTAGGTGTCGTGACCTGGGAGGTTGTTAACGGCGTGCCTGCTTGAAAGTGGGAGGACCTCCTGACGGAGTGGATGTGTCTGGCATTCACCCGTAGGAGGTCCTTGTGTCTCACGCTAACGCCCGTACCAATGTGTTCGCTCGTCAGTTGATCGTTGAGCGCGTCGCCGCCGGGTGGCCGGCCGCGCATGTGGCTGAGCAACTGGGGATTTCGCGGGCAACGGTGTACAAGTGGCTGCGCCGGTATGCCGAGGGCGGTGATGCCGCGCTGGCCGACCGCTCGTCGCGGCCGATCCGGATGCCCAACCGTACGAGCCATCGGGTCGAACAGAAGGTACTCGCCGCCCGCCAACGCCGTAAGCGCGGCGCTGTTGTGCTCGCCGCCGAACTCGAACTGAATCCCTCGACAGTCGGACGGATCCTGGCACGCCACCAGGTGCCACATCTGAGTGCAATCGACCCGATCACCGGCGAGGTGGTGCGCTCATCGCGGCGCAGCCCCAACCGCTACGAATACCCCACCCCGGGAGCCGGGGTTCATGTCGACGTCAAGAAGCTTGGCGCCATTCCCCCAGGCGGTGGATGGCGCCTGCACGGCCGCGACGCCGCAGTCTCAGTTGCCCACCGGCACAAGAAGACCAAGATCGGCTACGACTACGTGCACACCGCCATCGATGACTACACTCGGCTGGCCTACAGCGAAGTGCTCCCCGACGAGAAGGACCCGACGTGCGCTGGGTTTCTTCACCGGGCACTGGCCTGGTTCGCCGCCCACAGTGTGCGTGTGCGTCGGCTACTGACCGACAACGCGTTGGTCTACCGACACGGCACCGACTGGGGCTGGGTTTGTTCGGCCTGGCAGCTTAAACGCCGATTCAGTAAGCCCGGCTGTCCCTGGACCAACGGCAAAGCAGAACGTTTCAACCGGACCTTGATCAACGAATGGGCCTACGCCCGCCCCTGGACCAACAACACCCTACGTAGCCGCGCCCTTGACCAATTCCTTCGCCGCTACAACACTCGACGAGGCCACTCCGCCCTCGGCGGACGACCACCAATCAGCCGACTCGCTGTCTGACAACAACGTGTCAGGTCACAACAACTAGGACTTCACCTGCGGCGAACCTGGGGCCTGGTCAGGTGCTTGCTCCCCAGCGCCGGCCCAGCACCGGAATTGGGTGCGGGTGCTGTTGGTGATCGTGGGCGCCGACCTCTCCTTGCGGGGCTGTGCGCGGGTCTGTTGCGGTTGGCTTGTGGGGCAGGTGTGTTCGAGCTCGGCGGTGATCGGCTTGACCGTGTCGCCGGGGTGGCGGGCGTTCCCAGCGTGTCGGCCTTTTGCCGCCCAGCGGCCAGATCGCTTGCTGCCAGGATGATTTCGCGTTGCGCGGTATCGAGGATGTTGCCGCTGCGGGCGTGCACGGTGTCTTGGACTCGAGCATTGTTTCGGCCGCTGTGCGCCGATGAACTCCGCCCGGTCCGGCGTGCCATTGGACGCCCCTTATGCTTGTCCGCAAATGGGTGAGAAAACCACGTGCGCGATAATCGGCGGCGGCCCAGCCGGGATGGTTCTCGGGCTTCTGCTGGCCCGGGCGGGTGTAGAAGTCACGTTGCTGGAAAAGCACGGCGACTTTCTGCGCGACTTTCGCGGTGACACGGTGCATCCGACCACGATGCGGCTGTTCGACGAGTTGGGCTTGTGGGAACGCTTTGCTGAGCTGCCCTTCAGCGAAGTTCGCAAAGCGACGCTGGATACGAACGGGCGTTCGGTCACCTATATCGACTTCGGGCGGCTGAACCAACCGCACCCCTACGTCGCGATGGTGCCGCAGTGGGACCTGTTGAACCTGCTGGCCGAGGCCGCCCAAGCCGAGTCGAGCTTCACACTTCGGATGAATACCGAGTTGACCGGTTTGCTGCAGGAAGGCGGCCGCGTCACCGGAGTGCGCTATCAGGGCGCCGAGGGACCCGGTGAATTGCGGGCGGAGCTGACCGTGGCGTGCGATGGGCGGTGGTCCATTGCCCGCCAGGCGGCCGGGCTCAAGACGCGCGACTACCCGGTGAACTTCGACGTGTGGTGGTTCAAGCTGCCGCGCGAAGGTGATGCGGACTTTTCGTTCCTGCCGCGTTTCGGGCCGGGCAAGGGGCTGGGTGTCATCCCACGTGAGGGCTATTTCCAGATCGCCTACATCGGGCCCAAGGGGACAGACGCCAAGCTGCGTGAGCGCGGGATCGAGGAATTCCGGCACGACATCGGCGCACTGCTACCCGAAGCGGCCGAGTCCGTGGCCGGGCTGGCCTCCATGGACGATGTCAAGCATCTCAACGTGAAGGTGAACAGGCTGCGACGCTGGCACATCGATGGGCTGCTGTGTATTGGTGATGCCGCGCATGCGATGTCGCCGCTGGGTGGGGTGGGTATCAATCTTGCCGTTCAGGACGCGGTCGCGGCAGCGACCATCTTGGCCGAACCACTGCTAGGGCGTGTCTGCTTAATGTGAATGGTGTTTTGGCTGATGCTGTTTGGGTGATGCGGACGCATGCGATTTCTGATGATTTGTGGTCGCTGATCGTGGCGGTGTTGCCTGCGGGGCGGCGGCGTGGCCGGCCGTGGAACGATCATCGACGTACTCTGGAGGGCATTATCTGGCGTTACCGTACGTGATCTCCGTGGTGTGACCTGCCCGAGCACTTCGGTCCCTGGCAATCGGTGGCCGAGAGGCATCTACGCTGGTCGGTCGATGGCATCTACGCGCGGATCTTCGCGGCGATCGCCTCTGACCTCGACGCCGAGGACGCCGACCTGGGCGCACTGTTGTCGGTCGATTCGACCAGTGTGCGCGCCCACCAACACGCAGCCGGAGCGCGCCCCGGGCGCCGCACAGGGGGATCTGTCGAATTACAAGAAATATCTCGATGAGCCCGATGACCACGCCATTGGGCGTTCCCGCGGCGGGCTGACTACCAAGATCCACGCCTTGACCGACCAGCTGTGCAGTCCGGTCACCCTGGCACTGTCGGCCGGTCAAGCCGGTGATAATCCGATGCTTTGGCCATTGCTGGCCGCCCGGTGCAGCAACTCATACGCCCCGTTTCGCCTGCTGGCGGACAAGGCGTACTCCCATGACTCGACGCGGGCACAGCTGCGCCGGCTCAAGATCGCCCATACCATCCCCGAGCGCAGCGACCAGATCACCCGCCGCAAAGCCAAAGGCCGCAACAGAGGACGGCCTCCGGGGTTCTCAGGCCGAATCTACAAGCACCGTAACACCGTCGAGCGAAGCTTCAACCGGCTCAAACACTGGCGCGCGGTCGCCACCTGCTACGACAAATACGCCCTGACCTACCTCGGCGGTGCCACCCTGGCCGCCATCATCACCTACCACCGCGTCCGCAATTAGCAGACAGGACCTAGTACACCGAGTCACCGGTCGGGACCTGGCGGCAGTGCACCGCCGCCGCGTCATCCCGACCGTGATAACCCAGGCCGTGCAACGGTTACTGCACCGGCGGCTGCTGGGACCGCTGCTCCGCGGCCAGGACGCGACCCCGCCGGCGGCCCTGCTCGGCCTGGTCGAGCGGGTGCCGTGGCTGTCGGTGATCCCGGCCTACTTTGTCGGGGTCGGGGTCCGGCCCGAGCATGCACCCGCCTTTGCTCGCCGGGGCGGCCGCACCGACTGATCAGGTGACACCGGCGGTGCCGGCGCAAGTGCTAGCGTCGGTCCGTGACCGGACACGGGAGCCCACTGCGGATCGGCATCGTGGGCGCGGCGCGGATAGCGCCGCAGGCGCTCGTCAAACCAGCTCAGGGCAACGTCGAAGCCGTGGTGGCCGCGGTCGCCGCACGTGATGGCGTACGCGCACAGGCCTGTGCCGCCAAACACGGCATCAGCCGGGTGCACAGCAGCTAAGAGGCGCTCATCGCCGATCCAACCCTCGATGCCGTCTACATCCCCCTGCCCAACGGCCTGCATGGCAGGTGGACCCAAGCCGCGCTGACCGCCGGAAAGCATGTGCTGTGTGAGAAGCCGTTCACCGCCAATGCCGCCGAGGCCGGCGAGATCGCCCAGTTGGCCGCGACCACCGATCGCGTGGTGATGGAGGCTTTCCACTACCGCTACCATCCGCTGACTCTGCGGATCGAGCAGATCATCGCCTCCGGGGAGCTGGGCACGCTGCAGCGGGTGGAGACGTCGATGTGTTTTCCGCTGCCAAAGTTCTCCGACATCCGTTACAACTACGCCCTGGCCGGAGGCGCGACGATGGACGCCGGCTGCTACGCGGTGCACATGGCTCGTACCTTCGGCGGCGGCACTCCGGAAGTGGTTTCAGGGCAAGCAAAACGGCGCGACTCGGAAGTGGACCGTGCGATGACAGCCGAGTTGCGTTTTCCGGCAGGCCATTCCGGTCGAATCCAGTGCTCGATGTGGTCGTCGCACCTGTTGAACATGAGCGCGCGGGTGGTTGGCGACCGCGGCGAGCTCCGGGTGCTGAACCCCGTTGTGCCCCAGCTCTTCCATCGGCTCACCGTCCAGTCGGCCATTGGCAGGAGGGTGGAACGCTTTCCCCGCCGGGCCTCGTATGCGTATCAACTCGACGCCTTTACCGGGGCAATACTGCGCGGCGAAGCGGTCAAGACGACACCGCAGGACGCGGTGCAGAACATGACGGTCATCGATGCCATCTACCGCGCCGCAGGCCTTCCGCTGCGCAATCCGAGCTGAACCTGGGGCGCGGTCGCAGCACGGATCTTGCGCCCGGTCATGTGGTATCTGCGATTGCTGGGACTGCTGTGGTTTGTGACTGACCCCACAAACCCCGGTCCCGGTGAAACGGTGGGGTTGAGCCCCAAAACCGCGGGTATATTCGTACTTGCGCAGGTTCTGAGGCCGGATCCAATAGACACGCAGCTGCTGGATACCAGACGCGTGAGTGGATCGATCGGATGATTCACGACATTCCGGCCGGAAGGAGGCTATGAAATGAACGTGAAGAAGTTTGCTGGAACAGTTGCGCTTGCGGGTGCGCTCGGCGCCACCACGCTCGGGTTGGGCGCGGGTATGGCATCGGCCAACCCGGGACCGCGGATACCCGGCCCGCCGGGACCGCACGTTGACGACTGGGCGAACTGGCACCAGGTACCGCCCGGCCAGATCAAGAAGGTGTGCCCGTGGCAGTCACCTCCTGGCCACTGGGTTGGGGGACCGCACGGCATTCCCTGCACCTGATCAACCAACGCTTCAAATTTCGCAAATGGGCGCCTAGCAACGGGCTAGGGCGTGTCTGCTTAATGTGAATGGCGTTTTGGCTGATGCTGTTTGGGTGATGCGGACGCATGCGATTTCTGATGATTTGTGGTCGCTGATCGTGGCGGTGTTGCCTGCGGGGCGGCGGCGTGGCCGGCCGTGGAACGATCATCGACGTACTCTGGAGGGCATTATCTGGCGTTACCGTACGGGATCTCCGTGGTGTGACCTGCCCGAGCACTTCGGTCCCTGGCAATCGGTGGCCGAGAGGCATCTACGCTGGTCGGTCGATGGCATCTACGCGCGGATCTTCGCGGCGATCGCCTCTGACCTCGACGCCGAGGACGCCGACCTGGGCGCACTGTTGTCGGTCGATTCGACCAGTGTGCGCGCCCACCAACACGCAGCCGGAGCGCCCCGCGCCGCACAGGGGATCTGTCGAATTACAAGAAATATCTCGATGAGCCCGATGACCACGCCATTGGGCGTTCCCGCGGCGGGCTGACTACCAAGATCCACGCCTTGACCGACCAGCTGTGCAGTCCGGTCACCCTGGCACTGTCGGCCGGTCAAGCCGGTGATAATCCGATGCTTTGGCCACTGCTGGCCGCCCGGCGCAGCAACTCATACGCCCGTTTCGCCTGCTGGCGGACAAGGCGTACTCCCATGACTCGACGCGGGCACAGCTGCGCCGGCTCAAGATCGCCCATACCATCCCCGAGCGCAGCGACCAGATCACCCGCCGCAAAGCCAAAGGCCGCAACAGAGGACGGCCTCCGGGGTTCTCAGGCCGAATCTACAAGCACCGCAACACCGTCGAGCGAAGCTTCAACCGGCTCAAACACTGGCGCGCGGTCGCCACCTGCTACGACAAATACGCCCTGACCTACCTCGGCGGTGTCACCCTGGCCGCCATCATCACCTACCACCGCGTCCGCAATTAGCAGACAGGACCTAGGCGCTCATGGGAAATCATGACCGTCGTGATCCCACACTCGCGACCCCAGCACCCCAGCGATCGCAGCGTGAGCCGGTCGGAGACCTCCACGGCGTCGGGATCAAGCGCGCCCAACAGTTCCCGCACCCGTCCCGGCATCACCGCGCGGTAGCCTCCGGTGAGCGGAATCAGCCTGGCGGGCAAGCCGATTCGTACGACACCGGTGTCCAAGCGACGTCGCCCGGCCTGCGCCCCCGGCACGATTAGAAACACCTCGTGCCCGCTGGCGCAGTATTCGGCGCCCAGCCGATCGACCGCCGTTCGCAGGCCACCCGAACGTGGTCCGTAGAAGTTGGCGACCTGAACCACACGCATACCCGTGAGAAAAACCGGCCCTTGTGTGCGATCAACGATGCGGAGCCGACGGCCATCTGAATTGTCCGTGAAATCTACTCGGGTCGTGCCGGGGACGACGGATCAGCTGGGCTTCTTCAAGTGCGGGCCCAGCATCTGATGCCACGCTTTCGACATGTTCTGGAACTCGTCCTCGCAATTGCCGGCGCGGTCTTCCGGCAAATCGCCGGAAGTAACGATGCCGGCATTGGCTGTCGTATCCGAGCCGTAGATCCAGCACTCCCAGTTGTACATCCGCGTGATGTCCATCGAATGCCTGTCCCAGAACGGGAGATCGTTGGCATCGCCGTCCTCTTTTGCGCTCAGCCTCCAGTCCTGCGCCGTGTTGGCCGCGATCCGGACGCCATTGGGATAGGGCGTTCCGTCTGCCCCGGGGGCCAGCAACATGAAAGCCGAGAGCTGGTCGGCGACATCCTCCTCACGACCGGTGAATGCCAGCTCGTAGATTGAGAGCGTGGCGTGGCCCAGCTCGTGATAGAAACCCGAAGTCGTCGCGTCCACCGCGGCGGTCGTCGAGTCCGGGTTGCCGCTTCCGGCGAACCGCTGCTCGCTTTGCTGGATGTCTTCGTAGCAGAGTTGTATCTCATTGACAATGGGATCCCAATAGTCGTTGGGTTCACCGCATTGCTTGCCGACCACGGTGATGTCGTAGGGCAGGTTCAAGGTGTCGTTGACCTGTGCCGCCACCGCTTCCAAGAGCTTTGCGTCCATCATGAGCCCTCGACCTTGCTCCGCATCCGGTGTCTGGGCGTCGTCGTAGCGGGTATTCACCTTGCCCGCTGAGGCGGCTTCGGTGGAACTGGCCGGCGTCGCAGCCTGGCTCTCGGACCCGGTCGAGGATGCATCGTCAGCCGATGGTGAGTTGGATCCGCCGCAGCCGGCCGACAGGAGCAGGGCGGCGATCGCAGCCATGGCAGTGAGCAGCCTACTCATCGATGCTCTCCTTCTTCGACACCACCCGCTGGGTCGTCATCGGCGGATTCAGCTATGAGGTGAACTGCAGCGGCAGCGTCGACAGGCCGAGAGTTGCCGATAGCCAATCGATCTCGGGCGTGTACCCGCACGCCAATTCAAACTGGGGTATCCGGCGCAGCCATTCACTTATCACCAGGCTCAGCTCCATCCGCGCCAGGTGTGAGCCCAGACAGCGGTGGGTGCCGCCACCGAAGCCCCAGTGCTTGTGCACCTTGCCGTCCATGACGACATCATTGACCGAGGTGGCGTCGCTGCCATCGCGATTGATCGCACCCAGGCACAACCACACCCTCGAACCCGCCGGAATCTTCGCGCCGGCGATGTTGACTTCTTGGGTCGTGACGCGCGGAACAACCGGCGCGGGAGGTTCGAGTCGGACGATTTCATCAACGAAAACTGCTATTTGGCTGGGGTTGTCGCGAAGTAGCCGGCACAATTGCGGGCGCCGAGCCAGCTCTAGCAGCGCTGGCCCGATCGCGGAGGTCACGGTGTCCAGGCCGGCAAGGACGAAGACGTAACTGAGCCCGAGTGCCTCGCTGTCATCGAGTGGGTCATCGCCGAGGAGCACCTGAGACAGAATGTCGGTACCCGGATGCCGGCGGTGGGCGGCAATGGCGTCGACAAGGTAGCTCGTGAGCTCGAGTGCGGGAGTCAGGTCAGCGTCGTCCAGGCTGGCGAGCAGGCCCAGGGCGATGATGGCGTCTTTCCAGCGGACCAAGCGGTCCCGATCTGCCAGCGAAAGGCCGAACAGCGTCAGGAACACCTGTGATGGATACGGGATCGCCAGCTCCGCGATCACCTCGCACTGGCTTCCGGCGGCGATCGCGTCGATGATCTCGATCGCCTGGGCTTGCAGTGACGGCAGCATGGTGGCCAGCGCATGTGGACTGAAGAACGGTTGCAGGACTTTCCGGAATCGAGTGTGCTCGGGTGGATCGAACGCAAGTGGTACCAGCGGCAATGGACTGCCCAATATGTCGAAGGCACGCTTGGAGGAGAAGACCTCGGGATGGCGCAGCGCATCGAGCACATCGGCGCGTCTGGTCAGGTAATAGAAGCCATCCCCGATCACCACCGGGCCTGCGTCGCGCAAGGCCGCCCATCCGCGCCCCCGGTCGGTAGCCATCGGCAGCTCCGCGTAGACAAAGTGTGGGATGTCCCGTTCGTCGCGCGGTGCGCTCATAGGGATATCTTCATCCCGGGATAGCCGCCTTGATAGTGCAATTCACGATTTTCGGGCCGACGCCGAAAGCGCGCCATCGGGAGCGGGGGAGCACGGCGGCGGTGTTGGTGGGCGCGCCCGGTGGTCCGTGTCCACCCCGCGCTGAGCGGTATCGGGACCGCTCAGCCGGTGAGGCCCTTCTTGATCGCCGCATCTTGCTTGCGGCCCACGTCGGTGACGAACTCGGGTGGCGCCGGGATTTCGGCCGGCCCATCGAATTCCAGCTCGGCCAACGCCCGACCTTGGGTGAACAGCAGCACCGTCACCCCCTTTGTCCCGTCCGGTGAGAGCCCGGTGATTGCGATCCCGCCAACACCGACGTCGAACGGATCGGGGGTTCCTGTGACGATGCCGTCCAGGGCGTTCTTGCGCTGATCGAGCGCACTGGTCGCGGCGGCGGGATCCGGCAGGATCCAGATGGTGTCATTGATGACGTGGCTACGGTCGTCGTTGCTGAAGCTCGTGGAAACGCCGGGGCGCCCATCCGGGTTCCGCACGGGCGGGCTAGCGGTGAATGCCTCGGGCGCGTCGATCTCTGAAGCCTGGATCAGCAGCCGGGCATAATCGGCCGGATCCGTCGGCGCGGCGGTGGCCGCCGAACTTGCGCTGCTCGCATTCGAGGGGCTCGACTGGCTCGACGATGACGGCGATGACCCCGTATTGCTGCTACAGCCGACCAGCGCGGTTGCGGCAAGCGTCACCGTCGCAGTCAAGGTGACGGCCAACGTGGAGGTGTTCTTCAAGGCAAGCTCCGTTCGCCAGGCTCAAGTGTGAGACGACGGCAGCGTGCCGCGCCTTGCCCAAGCTAGCCCGGGCAAGGCGCTTCCGTCGGGCTCTTAGTATTCCTGCTACGTGGCCAAGAACCGGCGTTGCCGGTTCAGCGCGAGTCACGACGCGAAGCAGGCGACTCCTCGAGTCGTCACCTCGAGGATGGACAGCCCGGCGCTGGACTGAGCGGATTGCGGGGAACCGATGAGCGACCGAGACCTCCTGGCCGGACGGGGCGTTGTCGTGGTCGGAGGCAGCCGCGGCATCGGACGCGCCGTCGCCGAACTGCTGGCCCGACGCGGTGCCGGCGTGGTGATCAGCGGACGCGAGCCGGACGCCGTACATGACGCAACCGAGGCGGTTATCTCCGCGGGCGGTAGCGCCACCGGTATCGCCGGCGCGGCGGACCACGAAGACACGGAAAATGCGCAAGATCGTCATGTCGTGCTCACCAAACGGGGCGCGCAATGTGGCGCGCACCGATACGAAATCAACTCCAAATGTCTTGTACGGGAGCGTAGTTGCACGCTTCCCAGCGTCTGCGCGTACAAGCATATCCGGGGCGGAAGATGTGAATCACTCTAGTCGGGCGGGGCGGCCATGGAACGATTGAGCGGACTTGATGCGTTTTTCCTTTATCTGGAGACTCCAGCGCAACCAATGAACGTGTGTTGCGTGCTGGAGCTGGACACTTCGACCATGCCGGGCGGATACCGGTACAAGCGGTTTCATGCGGCCCTGGCCAGACACCTACAAGCGGTGCCGGAGTTTCGGATGAAGCTCGCCGATACCCAGCTCAACCTCGATCACCCGGTGTGGGTGGACGACGAAGGCTTTGAGCTGCGCCGCCATGTACACAGGGTCGGGCTGCCAGCGCCCGGAGGCCGTCACGAACTAGCCGAGATGTGTGGCCATATCGCGGGACTTGCGCTGGACCGGGATCGTCCCCTTTGGGAGATGTGGGTGATCGAAGGCGGAGCCCGGAATGACTCGGTGACGGTGATGCTCAAGGTTCACCACGCAGTGGTCGATGGGGTTGGCGGAGCCAACCTGCTCGCCCACTTGTGCAGCTTTCAGGCCGATGGGCCGGTACCCCTGCCGGCCCGCGGTGCCGGCCCTGGGCATCCATTGCAGATCGCCACGAGCGGACTGATGGGGTTTGCGCTGCGGCCGCTACGGCTGGCCACGGTGGTGCCGGCAACGATCCGGACGCTGGCTCAGACGGTGCTACGCGCTCGCGAAGGCCGCACCATGGCCGCACCGTTCTCGGCCCCACCGACGCCGTTCAACGGCAACGTCACTCGGCATCGCAACGTCGCGTTCACTCAGCTCGACATGCGCGACGTGAAGCGGGTAAAGCAGCGTTTCGGCGTGACCGTCAACGACGTGGTGGTGGCGCTATGTGCGGGGGTCTTGCGCCGGTTCCTGCTGGAGCGCGGTGAACTGCCCGATACGCCACTGGTCGCGACCGTGCCGGTATCAGTGCACGAGAAGTCCGACCGGCCCGGACGTAACCAAACCACTTGGATGTTCTGCCGGGTGGCAAGTCAGATTGGCGATCCTGCGGAACGCATTCGTGCCATCGCCAAAGGGAATGCCGCCGCCAAAGATCACACCGCAGCGGTGGGCCCTACCCTCTTGCATGATTGGACTCAGTTCGGCGGCCCGACCATGTTCTCGAGCCTGCCTCGCATTCCGATATCCCGCAGTCCCGCCTACAACTTGATCCTGTCGAATGTGCCAGGCCCGCAGACTCAGTTGTACTTCTTGGGTTGCAGGGTTGACGCGATGTGTCCGCTCGGCCCGATCCTGGGGGGTGCTTGACTCAACATCACCGTCATGTCGCTCAACGGTGAACTGGGAATTGGCCTCATCTCCTGCCCGGACCTGGTCCCTGACCTGTGGGGACTTGCCGACGGATTCCCGGATGCGTTGAAAGAACTGCTCGAATGTCGCGACGTCCGGTGCGCAGACAGCGACCTTGTCGACGTCTGATCGGTCGCCGATTCGATAACTGACCGGCCTGCATCCGGCCGGTGGCGGTAAGCACTCACCGACCCCCTCGTCCAAGTCGCAGATAACGCGTCTGCGATGCGCCGCTGCGGCTACGCTGTCCCGGACCGCAGGAGGGTATTTGACGATGCAACCCAACCAGCTCGACCCAGTCGCCAAGGAGCGGCTGTCCCACGCTGCAAAGGTCTTCACCTCTGACTTGTCGATCAACGAGTTCGCCCTCCTGCACGGGGCGGGGTTTGAACCGATCGAACTCGTGATGGGCGTTTCGGTCTACCACGTTGGCTACCAGTTCACCGGCATCAGACAGCAATCGGAGCTGCCGGTGCTGACCGACGCGACCTATCGCGCCCGCTGGAACGCGATGTCGCGGATGCAGGCCGAAGCCGATGCGTTGGGCGCGGACGGAATTGTCGGGGTCCGACTGGACTGGCGCCATCAGGGTGAAGGACAACATCTCGATTTCATCGCCGTCGGCACCGCTGTCCGCTACACCGCCAAGCCCGGGGCCTTTCGGCGTCCCAACGGACAAGCGTTTACCAGCCATCTATCCGGCCAGGACCTGACGACCCTGCTGCGTTCGGGATTCGCGCCCGTGGCATTCGTGATGGGCAATTGCGTGTTCCACATTGCGGTCCAAGGATTCTTGAAGACGCTGAGTCAGGTTGGGCGCAACGTCGAGATGCCGCAATGGACTCAGGGCAGCTACCAGGCCCGCGAACTTGCGATGTCTCGGATGCAGGCCGAGGCGGAACGGGACGGCGCCTCCGGAGTCGTGGGTGTGCACTTCGCCATCTCCAACTATGCGTGGGGACATCACACGGTGGAGTTCTATGTGGCCGGAACGGCAGTGCGTCGCAGCGGCGAACCGCAGAGCATCACGCCGTCATTCGTTCTGCCGATGAGTGGTTGATGACCGGGTACGACCAGCAACGGGTCAGCGATGCCGTGGGGGCAGCGTTGGCCGGCCCGGGGGGAGTCGGGATGTTGGTCAAGGTCTTTTGCGCAGTTCCGGGGGTCGTTCTCACCCCGGCCCGGCGCGGATTCTTTCGATCGGAACCGGAACGAATCTTGATCGGTGACTGGCGCTACGAGGTCACCTCGGATGGCCGGCTGAGCGCATCTCATCTGGTCAACGGCATCGTATTGGCCGAGCAGGTGCTGGCCGCGGGGGCGGTCGGTCCGCACATCGCCCGCGCGCTCGCACAACTGGTCAGCCACTACGGGCCGACGATCCAGCCCGGGATCGACGCGGCGCTCGAGATGCTGGAAACCTTTGGCAGCCGCGGGTACTGAAGGCACCATCGCGGTGACCGATGGCGATCCGCCCGCACGTCAGGTTTGGTCTTGCCCACGTGCCGTCAGCGAGGTTATGGCCCGAAACACACCGCGTCCCGCGTAGACCGCCGCTACACAAGAAAGCACGATCAGCGCGATGAATGTCGGTAGCCAATTGGCTCGACTATGACTAACGCCCCACCAGACGAAGGTGAAGAGCACCACACACAACAGGAGCACAACATCTCTCCAGTTGCCCTGGTAGGAGGCGGCCGCCTGGCGCAGCGCGCGGCTCCTATCGGTGGCGCTGACCAGGTCATCGATGCGTGAATCGATCGTGCGCTGCAGATCCGCGCGCCGCTCGGTGGCATCCGGTGGAAGCCGATCCAGCAGGTCCATGTCCTGCTTGATCGTCGCCCGATAGTCGGGTCGCTTGAATTGACCAGCCGAAACGGCAAGCAGTGCGCCACCGAATATGGGCGCCGTGTTCAGCGCAATCTCCGCCAGACCCACCATAGCGACTCCTCATCAGCGTGGTGCTCAACCTCAGCTCGTAGCGGATCTCCGAACTCGGCCGATCGATCAAACCGTTAGCGCAAATAAGCCGGGTTCGTGCTGCTAGTGCCCGGATACGGCTAGGCACGGTTTGGTGGGGATTTCGTCGTAGTCATTGGCAAACCGGTGTTCGGCGAATTTCGGGTATCCGTGCGGATCCTGGCACACGGAGGCCGCTGAGCGAATCTGTTGGCTGGATTTCGTGGCTGCTGTGTGGTGCCCGCGTGGCGGCGGAATGCGAGCACTAGCATGCCGGGAATGACAGATCTGGGCGTGCAGGGACGGCGTACGAACCGGCGCGGACATGCGACGCGCGAGAGCATGTTGGAGGCGGCGCTACGCTCGCTGGCCTCTGGTGACCCGGGCGCGGCTTCGGCGAATCGCATCGCCAAGGAATGCGGAGCCACGTGGGGCGCGGTGAAGTACCAGTTTGGCGACATCGACGGGTTCTGGGCAGCGGTGCTGCATCGCACGGCTGAGCGGCGTGGGGAGTTGCCGTCGAATGCCGTCTCCGGCGGCCCACTACCGGAGCGAGTTGCCGCCATCATCGACACCTTGTACGAGGGACTGACGTCCACTCACTCCCGGGCCATCGAGACATTGCGCAGGGCACTGCCCAACAATCGTGAGGAACTCGAACGAAACTATCCGCTTACGGCCGCCGAACTGTCATCGTGGCAGCGCAGCTGGGCCTTGGCCTGCCAGAAGGCGTTCGCCGGCTTGGAGGTCGACCCCAATCGGGTACGAGAAGTGGCCGCGTTCATCCCGGGTGCGATGCGTGGGATCACCTCCGAGAAGCAACTGGGGACATACTCAGACCTCGATGAGGCGCGCCGCGGGCTGACCAACGCCATTGTCGCCTATCTGGAGAACTCCGGCGCCCGCTGAGGTTTTCATTCTTGCCCGCGGAGGCCGGGTTGCCAATGCCCGTCGACGGCACGATCCGCTGCCACATCTGTGATCGGAAGCCGCGATCGGATTGCGCTGCGCCCGATTAGTTTTCAGGCGACGGCCGCGCCGAGGATGAGGTTCACCGCCTCGTCAAGTTGTCCGGCTATCTCCTCGTAACTGAGGAATCTCGCGGTCATCAGGGCGCCGGAAAACGTCATCTGCAGTGTCGACTTGACCGAGCGTGGCCAACCCGGTCCCAGCGCGGCGCCGATCCGCCTCGCTACTTCCTCGCCGATCTGCGCGCGCAGCGGTTGCACTGCCGGATCGTCGGCCATCAACGCGGTGCCGCAGGCGGCGGTCAGTTCGGGTTCGTCGGCCACCACCATCGCCATATCCCGCATGGTCGCGCTCACCCGGGTCTTGGTGGTGTCGTTGACATCCGTATGCAGTGGCAGGTCGCGCAGCAGCCGGAGGTAGACCGCCGCGACCAGAGCGCTCTTCGAAGGAAAGTAGGTGTAGGCACTGGCCGGCGATACCCCGGCGCGAGCCGCAACCGCGCGCATAGTCAGGTTGGCGAATGATGTTGCGCGGAGTTCGTCCAATCCGGCTTCAAGCACCTTGCGGATGTTCTGCGCCGGCCGCCGATCCGATCGGCGCCCCGCCGCCACGGGTGCGCCGGTGTCGACATCGGGTGGATCGGCGTTATCGCTAGACACGAGTCCAGTGTAGGAATACCCGGGCTCGCCCGACAACGTCACCCCGAAACTCGAGCGGATCGGCTATTAAGGCTATTGCCAAGTGATTAATTGGACGTTCCGGTCCTGATCCGTGGCGACAGGGGCGCCAGCGCCCAGTCCATAAGTAGACATATGTCCAGAACTGTGGAGCGGGTGGACCGCCCGAGTATTCGTTACCCGGGGTGTTCTCCCACCGCTCAGGTTCGCCGGTGTTGTCGCGGTCGTCGTATGGTGGCGCGTGTGGCCGAGTCCGACCGCCGTCGCTGGGACCGGCGCTACGCGAGCCTAGGGCCCGCAGCGGTGAGCGCGGCGCGTCCGCCGGCCCTACTACAGGCTCACCTGAAGTTGGTTCCCCCCGCGGGCAGGGCTCTCGATCTGGGGTGTGGACAAGGGCTCGGCGCGGTCTGGTTGGCCCGCCGGGGTCTGGATGTCTTGGGGCTCGACATTTCCCCTGTGGCAATCGCCCAGGCGCGAGATTTGGCTGAGCGCAGTGGGGTTAGCGCGCGATGCCGCTTCGACGTTGTCGACCTCGACGACGGCCTGCCGGATGGACCGCCTGTCGACGTGATCGTGTGTCACAACTTTCGGGACCGCCGCCTCGACGCGGCCATTATCGAGCGGCTGGCGCCGGGCGGGCTGGTCGCCCTCGTCGCTTTGAGCGAGGTCGGCGCCGCTGCGGGAACGTACCGGGCCGCCGCCGGTGAGTTGTCCGCCGCGTTTGCCGAACTCGACCCGATCGCCGCGGGTGAAGGTGACGGGCGGGCTTGGCTGCTGGCGCGCGCGTAACGCGCGCCGACCGGCAAGCCCGCGACCGCCCCGGGCGTACATGGTCTATGGTCCCGGCAGAATCGGCTACCCCGCCGTGGCGGCTTTGCGGGCGGCGATCGTGGCGTGCACCTTGTCCATGTCCAGTGACTTCATCTGGCCGATCAGGTCTTCGAGGACGGCCGAGGGCATGGCACCGGGCTGGTTGTAGAACAGCACGCCGTCCCGAAACGCCATTACCGTCGGAATTGAGCGCACGCCCGCCGCGGCCGCCAGCTCTGGCTCCGCTTGTGTATCAACCTTGGCGTGCAGGACGTCGGGGTGGGCCTGCGCCGATCGTTCATAGGTTGGCGCGAAAGTGTGGCAGGGGCGGCAGTAGGAAGCCCAAAAGTCAACCAGAACAAGAGAATTATCGGTGACGGTCGACTCGAAGGTGTCGTGGTTGAGGCTGACGGTAGGCATTGTGTGTCCTTTCTTTCGGGGATACCCACTCGGACAACTGATACCCATAGGGGTATATTCTCTGTATCGAGCCACTGGCCGTTTTATACCCCCCGGGGTACTATGCGGTAACGCTCAACGAGAGAGGACTCATCGTGATTGGTGATCAGGACAGCATGGCTGCCGTGCTGAACAGGTTGCGCCGTGCCCAGGGGCAGCTTGCCGGAGTGATCTCAATGATCGAACAGGGCCGCGACTGCAAAGACGTGGTTACCCAGCTTGCCGCGGTATCACGCGCCCTGGACCGCGCCGGGTTCAAGATCGTCGCGACCGGGCTGCGGGAATGTGCGCTGGGCGCCACGGCCGACGGCGCACCGCCACTGACTGAAGCCGAATTGGAAAAGCTGTTTCTGGCGCTGGCCTGAACAGCGTTAACGAAGGATAGGGAGGCACTGGTAATGAATCTTGCGTTGTCGACCACGCTGCACACGAGCTTTGACGAGGCAGTCAAACTCACCCGCGGGGCGCTGGCCGGGCAAGGCTTCGGCGTTCTGACCGAGATCAATGTGTCTGACCGAGATCAATGTGAAGGAAACGCTGAAAGCCAAACTCGGCGAAGACATGGAGGACTACCTGATCCTCGGCGCCTGCAACCCACCCCTGGCCCACCGCGCTATCGGGGTCAATCGTCAGATCGGCACGCTGTTGCCGTGCAACGTCGTGGTGCGGGCGGACCCCGAGCGGGACGGGACCATCATCATCGAGGCGATGAATCCCCAGATGATGGCGGACGTGACCGGCGAACCGATGCTGGTGCCGATCGCCGAAGAGGTTTCGGGCAAGCTGAAGGCGGTCATCGGCGAATTGGAGAATTCCAGCGTCGCCAATCCGTCGCAAGTGTGACCGTCGATCCGAGTCCACCCATTCCGCCTAACACCCAAGGGGGGTAATACAGCTATGTCAGATATGTCAGACCAGCACCATCACGAGGTTCTCGAGGAATTGCGGCCCCAACACCGGGCGCTTCGTCAGCAGATCCCGGAGGTCTACAAGGGATTCGCGGCGCTCAGCGGTGCCGCCTTCGCCGACGGCTCCCTCAGCCGCAAGGTCAAGGAGCTCATGGCGATGGCGATCGGTGTCGTGGAAGGGTGTGACGGCTGCATTGCCTCCCATGCCCAGGCTGCCGCACGTGCGGGGGCCACTCCGGAGGAAGCCGCTGAGGCCATCGGCGTCACCATCTTGATGCACGGCGGACCGGCCACGATTTACGGTGCGCGGGCCTACACCGCGTTTTGCGAATTCGCGGAGGCCCAAACCAACGCCACCTGATGGTCTCAGCTGCTGCGCGGCGTTCCCGGAAGCGTCGGAAGTGCGGCCGGCTGAAACGTTCCGGCGCTATCGAGCGAAACGCTTGATAGGTCACCCGCAAATGCGGGGTGTGCTGACTTGATAGCGATACCCTTGCCGAGGGTTCGATGGCGACCGGGCGGCTGCCGGGTCTGTGTGACTTGGTGGGAGGTCACTGATGTCGTATCTCATCGCAGCGCCAGAGATGGTGGCTGCGGCGGCTACCGATCTGGCGAGCGTTGGCTCATCGATAAGCGCGGCCAATGCCGCCGCCGCTGCCCCAACGATGTCGGTGCTTGCCGCTGGCGCTGACGAGGTATCGGCTGTGGTCGCGGCGTTGTTCGACGCACATGCCCAGGCCTATCAGTCCCTGAGTGCGCAGGCCGCGCTGTTTCATGAGCAGTTCGTGCAGGCGCTCAACGCGGGTGCGGGTTCCTACGCTCTGGCCGAGGCGGCCAGCGTCTCACCCCTGCAGGACACGCTGAACCTGATCAATGCACCGACCCAGGCGCTCTTCGGCCGGCCGCTGATCGGCAATGGCGCAGACGGGGCGCCGGGAACCGGGCAAAGCGGTGGTAATGGCGGGTTTCTGTACGGCAACGGCGGCAACGGCGGGTCCGGCGCCAACAATCAGGGTGGGGGCAACGGCGGCAGTGTCGGGCTCTGGGGTAACGGCGGCAGCGGCGGAGCCGGGGGAGACTCCACCGTAGCGGGTGGCAACGGATTCAACGGGGGTGCCGGGGGCAGCGGCGGGCTGCTGTGGGGCAACGGCGGCGGCGCTCCGCTAGCCGGGTTTGTGGGTACCAGCGGCGGAAACGGCGGCAACGGTGGAGGGGCAGGACTGCTCTACGGCTACGGAGGTGCCGGTGGCGCCGGCGGGACCGGCGGGGTGGCGCTGCCCACCGGCGTCGGGCAGACCATTCTGTCGGCGGGCGGCGTTGGCGGGACCGGGGGTGCCGGCGGCGGTGGTGCGGCTCTGATCGGCTTCGGTGGTGCCGGCGGCACCGGTGGCACCGGTGGGCTCAGCGACACGACGACCGAGACCATCGGCGGATATGGCGGCATGGGCGGGCTCGGTGGTCAGAGCGGGGTCCTGTTCGGCACGCCCGGTGCGGGTGGGGCCGGTGGCGCCGGAGGTGCCGGCGTCGGGACGTTCGCGAGCCCCGGTGGACATGGCGGCTCCGGCGGCGATGCCGGCGCAATTGGTTTGTTCGGCAACGGCGCGGCCGGCGGCGACGGCGGTATCGGGGGCGATGGCGCCAGCGGTGGCAATGACGGGGGCAACGGCGGGGTGGGTGGCCTCGGTGACGTTGGCGGCCCGGGCGGCTGGATCTTCGGCACGGGCGGGGCCGGCGGTAACGGTGGCCTCGGTGGTTCCGGAGGCACGGGCGTCGTCACCAACGGTTTTGCCGGCTCAGGGGGCTTTGGTGGGGCCGGCGGTGACGCCCAGTTCCTTGGTTTCGGCGGCACCGGCGGCAGCGGTGGCGGTATCGGTGCCGGTGAAACCGCAGCGGTGCCGTTGACAACCCAGCCGGTGGGCGGGACTGGCGGCAATGGTGGGCGAGCCGGGCTGTTCTTCGGGGTCGGCGGGACCGGGGGCAACGGTGGGGCCACCAGCACCAACGGGGCGCTGTATGCCACCGGCGGCAACGGCGGTGACGGCGGCCTGATCTTCGGCAACGGCGGTACAGGCGGAAACGGTGGCGCGGGCGGGGGCACCAGCGTCGGCGCGGGCGGCCAGGGTGGCGCGGCCTCGGCGTTCTTCGGCAATGGCGGAGCCGGCGGCGATGGCGGCGCGGGCGGCAAGGGAGCGGGCGGTGCCGGCGGCTCGGGTGCGCGGTTCTTCGGCAACGGCGGTGCCGGGGGCAACGGTGCGCCAGGGGGCACGGGCGTCGGTGGTACCGGCGGCAGTGCGGTGCTCATCGGCAACGGGGGCGACGGCGGCGACGGTACCGGAGGCGCGGCCGGTGGCGCCGGCGGTAGCGGCGGATTCATCTTCGGCCAGAACGGGTCGAACGGACTTCCCTAGCGCGCACGGACCCCGCCGGCAGCAGTTCAAGGGAAATCTGCACATCCCTGCGCAAATTCGCAGGCGATCCGCACACAATGTGGCATATCCGGTGATCCCTGGGCGCAACATTTCCGATCCTCTGTCACTGCGTGGGCCACGTTCAGTAGGGTGGCGGCGTGCACGAGGTGGGTCGCGAGCAACGCTCGGACGAGATGGCCAGGCTAGATGAGCAGAATCGGTTACAGCGGTACGAGGAAGCGTTTGCCGACCAAGATGCACCGTTTGCGTTCGTGGACCTCGACGCGATGTGGAGCAATGCCGGCCAAATGCTTTCGCGCGCGGGCGACAAGCCGATCAGGGTGGCGTCCAAGTCATTGCGATGCAGGCCGCTGCAGCGCGAAATCCTGGACTCGAACCCACGATTCGAAGGTCTGATGACCTTCACGCTGGCCGAGACCCTCTGGCTGGCCGGACAGGGCTTCGACAACCTGTTGATTGCCTATCCGACAACCGATCGCACCGGGCTGCGTGAGCTGGGCGAGCTAACCGCCGAAAACCCCGCGCGGGCGCCGATCGTCATGGTCGATAGCGTCGAACACCTCGACCTGATCGACCGAGCAACCGACAGGCCGGTTCGGCTGTGCCTGGACCTCGACGCCGGCTATTGGCGAGCGGGAGGACGGGTCAAGGTCGGCCCGAAGCGCTCACCGTTGCACACCCCCGAACAAGCACGCGAGCTTGCGCTGGAGATCGCCCGGCGGCCACGGCTGAGACTGGTCGCACTCATGTCCTACGAAGGCCACATCGCCGGGTTCGGGGACCAGGTGGCAGGCAAATTCGCCCAAAACGCGATCGTGCGCTGGATGCAGCGCGAATCCTTCGCAGAGCTGCGCGAACGCCGCGCTCGCGCCGTTGAACTGGTCAGCGAGGTCGCTGAACTCGAGATCGTCAATGCCGGCGGCACCGGAGACCTTCAACTGGTCGCCCACGAGTCCGCGGTCACCGAAGCGACCGCCGGCTCCGGGTTCTACGCGCCGACATTGTTTGACTCCTACTCGGCGTTCTCCCTGCAGCCAGCGGCGATGTTTGCGTTGCCGATATGCCGCCGACCCGGAGCCAAGACCGTCACCGCGCTCGGCGGCGGCTACCTGGCCAGCGGAGTCGGAGCAAAAGACCGGATGCCCAGCCCCTATCTGCCCAGCGGGTTGAAGCTCGACCCGATGGAGGGCACCGGCGAGGTGCAGACACCGCTGTCGGGCCGCGCGGCGCGACGGCTCAAGGTTGGCGACAAGGTCTACTTCCGCCACACCAAGGCCGGCGAACTCTGTGAGCGATTCGATCGCTTGTATCTGGTTCGTGGCGCGCAGGTCGTCGACGTCGTCCCGACCTACCGGGGTGAGGGACGCACATTTCTCTAACGAGCCAATAGCCTTCGGCGCCGGAAAAGGTTTGCCTCGCTTACGAATTGCGCGATAAGGAGCTGCAATGAGTCCGATCACGGTACTGCCTACCGAGCTTGCCACGATGCGCACGATCATCGAGACGCTGGCACCGATCGAGCGATCGGCCGGTGACCTGGGTGAGCACGAGGCGGCACTGCGGATCGTGGACTGGCTTGATGCGGCTGGGGCGCAACATGCACGTATCGAAGAGGAGCAGTTCTACGACGGCTATCCGCAGCTACACGCCAGATTGTCGGCGGTCGGGGTCGGCGCGGCCGCCGCCGGGCTGATCAGTCGGCGGCTGCGCGGCGTTGCCGTGCTCGCCGGCGTGGGAGCCGGACTGGCGATCGCCGATGACTGCTCGAACGGGGTGCGCATCGCACGCAAGTCGCTCCAACAGCGGCGAACGACGTGGAATGTTGTGGCCGAGGCCGGAGACCTTGACGGGCAGGAGACGGTTGTGGTGTGCGCCCACCATGACGCCGCCCACAGCGGAAAGTTCTTTGAGCCGGGCTATCAACGCTTCTTTGTCGAGCGGTTCCCGGGGATTGTCGAGCGCATTGACACCTCGCTACCGAACTGGTGGCCGTCAATCTTGGCGCCGATCGTCGCCGGTGTCGGTGCTTGGCGCGGTAGCCGGAAAACGATGATCGCGGGCGCAGCCATGAGCGCGATCGGAGTAGCGGCGTTCACCGACATCGCTCGCAGTCCAATCGTGCCCGGGGCCAACGACAACCTCTCGGCCGTCGCGTTGCTTGTTGCACTCGCCGAGCGGCTACGCGAGCGACCGGTGCCGGGCGTGCGGGTGCTACTGGTGTCACTCGGCGCCGAAGAACAACTGCAGGGTGGCGTTTACGGATTTGTCGCCCGCCACAAGCCCGAACTGGACCGGGACCACACGTATTTCCTCAATTTCGACACCATCGGCTCGCCCGAACTCATCATGCTCGAAGGTGAAGGCACCACGGTTATGGAGGATTACTACCATCGGCCATTCCGTGACCTGGTGGCGCGTGCCGCCGACCGGGCCGAGGCGCCGCTGCGGCGCGGCATGCGCTCTCGCAACAGCACCGACGCCGTGATCATGAGCCGGGCGGGTTACCCGACGGCGTGCTTCTCGTCGATCGACCGCCACAAAGCGCTGTCGAATTACCATCAGATGTCCGATACGCCGGACAACGTCAATTATGAGACGGTGGCACACGCGGTCACCGTGGCCGAGTCGGTAGTGAGGGAGTTGGCGCGGTGAAAACTGTGTGGAGAAATTGGGCCGGCGAGCAGTACTGTGCGCCGTCGGAGATTGTCCGGCCAGCTTCGGAAGCCGAATTGGCAGAGCTTGTCGCAAAAGCCGGCCAGCGCGGCGAGCGAGTGTGCGCGGTCGGCAGCGGGCACTCGTTCACCGACTGCGCATGCACTGACGGAGTGATGGTCGACATGGCCGGGATGCAGCGGATCGTCAACGTGGATCCCGAGGCCGGGCTGGCCACTGTCGAGGGCGGGGCCAAACTGCGTCCACTCTTTTCGCAGCTCGCAGAGCACGGTCTGGCGCTGGAAAACCAGGGCGACATCGACAAGCAGTCCATCACCGGTGCGACCGCGACCGCGACGCATGGGACCGGAGCCCGCTTCGCCAACGTGTCGGCGCAAATCGTTGCGCTACGACTGGTCACCGCCAGCGGTGAGGTCCTAGAGCTATCCGAGGGTGATGACTATCTGGCAGCACGGGTGTCTATCGGCGCTCTCGGGGTGATTTCGCAGCTCACCCTCAAGGTAGTGCCGCTGTTCACGTTGCATCGTGACGACGAGCTCAAGCCCCTCGCTGAAACGCTCGAGCGGCTCGATGAGCATGTCGACAACAACGACCACTTCGAGTTTTTCGTGTTTCCCTATGCCGAGACGGCGCTGACAAGGACCACGCGCCGCAGCGAAGAGCCCCCCATGCCCGTACCCGAGTGGAGGCGTCGGGTGGGGGACCAATTCGAAAACGTTGGATTAGGCCTTGTCTGCCGGACCGGTCGGCAGTTCCCCAGCACAGCACCGAAACTGAATCGTCTATTGACGAGTTTGATGTCGCCCTCGAGCGTGCAAGATCGTGGTTGGAAGGTCTACCCGAGTCCGCGCAACGTCAAATTCACCGAGATGGAGTACGCGATTCCGCGTGAGAATGCGCGGGAGGCGGTTCGCCGCGTCATCGAGGTCGTGCGCCGTCGCGACTTGCCGATCATGTACCCCCTCGAGGTCCGCTTCAGCGCTCCCGACGATGCGTTTCTGTCCACCGCCTACGAGCGGGACACCTGCTATATCGCGGTGCATCAGTACACCGGGATGGAATTCGAGACCTACTTCCGGGCGGTCGAAGCGATCATGGATGAGTACGGCGGCCGGCCACACTGGGGCAAGCGTCACTATCAACGGGCTGCCAGCCTGCGGGAGCGCTATCCGGCCTGGGACCGCTTCACCGCGGTCCGCGACCGGCTGGATCCCAACCGCGTCTTTCTCAATGACTACACCCGGCGGGTGCTGGGCGCCTGACCCGGGGGTCGACTAACGGCCCCAATTCATGGGGACCAAAGTCATTGGCGGCCAACACGCTAGTGACCCCGGTCATGGACTGGCGTACGTTTTGTGCGTGGAGTCAACATGACCGAATTCATGCGCAATATTGACGCGTTTACCTGGTCGATGGAAAGCGATCCGCGCCTTCGATCCACCGTCGTCACGGTCTTGTTTCTGGATCGATCTCCGGATTGGGATGAGGTTCGCCAGCGGTTCGACCTGATCAGCCGTGAGATGCCGATGTTTCGGCAGCGGGTGGTGGAATCCCCGCCACCCGCTCCGCCTCGATGGGAGCCCGACGCCGACTTCGAGTTGGACTACCACATGCGGCGGGTGACGGTGTCCGGAGCCGGGACGTTCGAGGATGTGCTCGAGATGGCCTGGTTGGCCGAGATGCAAGACTTCGACCGGGCCAGGGCGCTGTGGGAGACGACGCTGATCGAGGGCCTCTAAGATGGTGGTGCCGCCGTGATCTGCAAGTTCCACCACGCGCTCACCGATGGTGTCGGTGGCGTCCAGATCGCCATGCACCTGTTTGACCTGTCCGCAGAGGTCGGTGCACACCCGTCGCTGCCGGCGGTTGCGGAACTGCCCCGGCATTCGTGGCTCGACGGGTACCGCGACTCCTGGCGCTACGGTGTGTCCATGCTGGCCAGAGCGTTAACCGGAGCGATCAAGGGGGGCCGCTGTTGCTGTACAACAGCCTGCGGCGGCCTGTAGTGACAGCGCGATCGGCCGCAGCCAACGCCGCCTCGGTTTACCGAACCGTTCGGCCACTGAACCACACCGGTTCTCCGCTGATCAAGGAACGCAGTTTGATCCGGCATCTCGGCGTCCTCGAGGTGCCTCGGCTGCAGTTGCGCGAGGCCGCCCACCGATGCGGGGGTGCACTCAACGACGCATTCGTGGCCGGAGTGGCCGGTGGACTACGCCTTTATCATGAGAAACACGGTGTCGGCGTTGGTGACCTACACCTGACGACGGCAAGCATCACGAGAAATGCCCGTGAAGCGTCCTCGGTGGATCACGTAAAAATGCCCGCGAAACGGTCGATCCTTGGCAGGCATGGGAAGTGGGCTGTCGATGTCGTCTCGGGCCGAGATCACCGCGAAGTTCGACAGGGGGTATGTGGGGGCGCCGAAGGCGGGCAAGGGGCAGATTCTGGATCAGGTGGTGGCGGTCACCGGCTGGTCGCGTGACAACGCCCGGCGGCGGTTGAGGGCGGCGGCCGCGCCGCCGGGAGCGGGTCGGCAGGTCGCCAAACGGATTTGCCGGCAACGTAATCCGAAGTACTCCTAGGATGCGCTCAAGGTGTTGCAGAAGGTGTGGGCGGCCTCAGGCGGGCAGTGCGGCCGGTACCTGGCCGCTTCCATGGCACTTCAGTTGGATGCTCTAGAACGCCACGGCGAACTGGTGGACGGCCGTGACCGTTACGGCCCGGCGGTGCGTGCCGAGCTGTTGGCGATGAGCAGCGCCACGATCGACCGCTACCTGCGCGGCGCCAAGGCCCGCGACCAGATCTCGGGTGTGTCGACGACGAAACCCTCCCCGCTGCTGCGGTCCTCGATCACCATCTGCAAAGCAGGCGATGAGGCCGAAGAATCTCCGGGGTTCTTCGAAGGCGACACCGTGGCGCACTGCGGCCCGACACTGAAAGGTGAGTTCGCCCGCACGGTCAACCTCACCGACATGCACATCGGCTGGGTGTTCACCCGCACGGTGCGCAACAACGCCCACCCCCACATCCTGGGCGCCCTCAAAACCGGAATTACTAAAATCCCTATAAGGTAACGGGTTTGGACTTCGACAACGGCACCGAATTCCTCAATAAGGCGGTCATCAAGTGGGCCGCGGACATGGAGATCTTCTTCACCCGCTCACGGCCCTACAAGAAGAACGACCAGGCCACCATCGAGTCCAAAAACAACCACCTCGTGCGTCGCTACGGGTTCTACTACCGCTACGACACCGACGAAGAACGCGCCGTGCTCAACCGGCTGTGGCACCTGGTCAACGACCGGCTCAACTACCTGACCCCCACCATCAAACCCATCAGCTACGGCTGCAGCCGCGACGGTCACCGCCGCCGGCTCTACGACAAGCCCCAGACCCCCCTGGACCGGCTGCTGGCCGCCGGAGTCCTCTCAGCGGCCCAACAAACAGAGCTGCTCACCTACCGCAACAGCCTCAACCCCGCCGCGATCGCCCGCCAGATCGCCGACCTGCAAGCCGCCCTGCTCAGACTCGCCAAAGACAAGACCGAACAGCTCTACCTCGCCGCCATACCCGCCGCTCTACCCGCCCTCAAAGCCGGCATCCGCATCAAAAGCAAGACCACCAGCTGACCCCGATTTCGCGGGCATTCCTTACGTGATGCATGAACCAGGTTTCGCAGGCATCTTGACTTGATGCATCACGTGGCCAAGTTGAAGTATCCGCTGGTGGCCAGATAGAAGTATCCACCCCGGGCGGTAGTTCCTAGGTTGGTGTGGGTTGCTCCTTCCGGTGCTGGGCGTCCTTCATGCGGTAGGAGTCGCCGTCGGTGATGACGAGGCTGGCGTGGTGTAGCAGGCGGTTGAGGATGCTGACTGCGGTGGTCTGCTCGGGCAGGAACCGGCCCCATTGTTCGAAGGGCCAGTGTGACCCGATGGCCAGGCTGCGGCGTTCGTAGGCGCCGGCGACCAAGCGGAACAGCAGTTGGGTACCGGTGTCATCGAGTGGGGCGAAGCCGAGTTCGTCCAAGATGATCAGGTCGACCCGCAGCAGCGATTCGATGATCTTGCCGACGGTGTTGTCGGCCAGGCCGCGGTAGAGGGTCTCGACGAGATCAGCGGCGGTGAAGTAGCGGACCCTGAGCCCGGCGTGGATCGCCGCGGTCCCCAACCCGATCAGGGTGTGGGATTTGCCGGTGCCGGCCGGGCCGATGATCGCCAGGTTCTGTTGGGCCCGTATCCATTCCAGACTTGACAGGTAGTCGAAAACCTTCGGCGGGATCGACGAGGCGGCCACGTCGAAGGACTCCAACGTTTTCGAGACGGGGAACGCGGCGGCCTTGAGTCGGTTGACGATGTTGGAGGCATCCCGGGCGGCCAGTTCGGTCTCGACGAGCGTGCGCAGCACTTCCTCAGGAGTCCAGCGTTGGGTCTTGGCGGTCAGCAAGACCTCGGGTGCGCTGCGCCGCACCGCGGCCAACTTCAACCGCCGCAGCCCGGCATCCAGATCAGCGGCCAGCGGCGGCACCGACGGCGGCGCCACGGGTTCGACGGCAGTCGTTGGTGATGTCGTGGTCATGAGATCACCTCGTCATCGGCTCCGACGGGTCCGATCTTGTAGGCGTCCAGGGAACGCATCGGGGCGACCGGTAGGTCCAGAATCAGCGCATCCCTGGCAGGGCGGGGTTGTGGGGTTCCGGTGCCGGCGGCCAGGATGGAGCGCACGTCGGCGGCCCGGAACCGGCGAAACGCTACCGCCCGGTGCAGCGCCGCGATCAGCGCGTCGGTGCCGTGGGCGGCCCCCAGGGCGAGCAGGATCTCCAGCTCTGCGGCTAGGTCCTGTCTGCTAATTGCGGACGCGGTGGTAGGTGATGATGGCGGCCAGGGTGACATCGCCGAGGTAGGTCAGGGCGTATTTGTCGTAGCAGGTGGCGACCGCGCGCCAGTGTTTGAGCCGGTTGAAGCTTCGCTCGACGGTGTTGCGGTGCTTGTAGATTCGGCCTGAGAACCCCGGAGGCCGTCCTCTGTTGCGGCCTTTGGCTTTGCGGCGGGTGATCTGGTCGCTGCGCTCGGGGATGGTATGGGCGATCTTGAGCCGGCGCAGCTGTGCCCGCGTCGAGTCATGGGAGTACGCCTTGTCCGCCAGCAGGTGATACGGGGCGTATGAGTTGCTGCACCGGGCGGCCAGCAGTGGCCAAAGCATCGGATTATCACCGGCTTGACCGGCCGACAGTGCCAGGGTGACCGGACTGCACAGCTGGTCGGTCAAGGCGTGGATCTTGGTAGTCAGCCCGCCGCGGGAACGCCCAATGGCGTGGTCATCGGGCTCATCGAGATATTTCTTGTAATTCGACAGATCCCCCTGTGCGGCGCCCGGGGCGCTCCGGCTGCGTGTTGGTGGGCGCGCACACTGGTCGAATCGACCGACAACAGTGCGCCCAGGTCGGCGTCCTCGGCGTCGAGGTCAGAGGCGATCGCCGCGAAGATCCGCGCGTAGATGCCATCGACCGACCAGCGTAGATGCCTCTCGGCCACTGATTGCCAGGGACCGAAGTGCTCGGGCAGGTCACGCCACGGAGATCCCGTACGGTAACGCCAGATAATGCCCTCCAGAGTATGTCGATGATCGTTCCACGGCCGGCCACGCCGCCGCCCCGCAGGCAACACCGCCACGATCAGCGACCACAAATCATCAGAAATCGCATGCGTCCGCATCACCCAAACAGCATCAGCCAAAACACCATTCACATTAAGCAGACACGCCCTAGGCAGACCGCGCCGTGATCGACCACCACTGCCACGGTGGTGCCGATCAGCCGGGTGGGTACCGAGTAGCGGGCCGAGCCGTAGCGCACACAGGAGAGTCGGTCGACCTTGTGCAGCACCGTGGGCGCCCCGATCTGTAAGCGCAACGATGGAAGTGGTTGCAGTACTTGGCGTTCGGAGACCAACCGTTCGTCGGGAATCGCCTGAATCTCCGAGTGCGCCAGGGCATTGACCTCGTCGCACCACGCCGCCGCAGCGGCGTTGGCGGCCCGGATGTCGATCGGCACGCCGTCGACAGCGGACTGGGTCAGCAGCGGCACCGCCAGGTCGCGTTGGGCATAGCCGCACAGGTTCTCCACGATGCCCTTGGATTGTGGGTCGTTGGCGTGACAGAAGTCCGGGGCGAACCCGTAATGGGTGGCCAGTCGGATGTAATCCGGGGTCGGGACGACCACATTGGCGACTACCCGCCTTTGAGGCAGGCCATCCGATCAGCCAGCACCCACGCCGGGACCCCGCCGATCGCCGACAGGGTTTCGGCGATCAACGCCAGCGTGGTCGAGGCCTTCTGGTCGGCGGCGAAACGCACGAATCGCCACCGGGAGAATGCCAGCACCGCGCAGAACAGGAACAATCCCGGTGCCGCTTGGGCCCAGTCGATCACCAGGTACTGCCCTGGTGACCATACCGCTGGACGGCGCCCGCAGTGATTGGCGCTGCGCCACAACGTCTTCGCCTCGGCAACAAGACGCCGGAAGTTGCGATCCGAGCCTTGGTAGCCTGCGGTGCGGGCGATCGGCAGCAGCCGCTTGGCCGAGATCCGGCCTCCAGATTTCTCGACACGTTCGGCGACCAGCTCGGCCACCGAATCGTAGTTGTGCCCTCGTTCGGCCCGCCGTGCCGGCGGTATGCCGGCCTGGTCGGCCTCGAATTTGTCGATGATCTTCTTGACGGTGCGATGCGTGGTGCCGCACGCGTCGGCGGCGGCCCGGTACGACCCGAGCTGTTGATCGGCAGAAATGATGTCCATGCGGTCCTTCACAGACTTCAATGGAACTCCCCGGTGGTGATGGCCATTGGTTGGCGCCTTCACCGTCACCATCGGGGCCCACAGTTCCTGATCGACACGACGAACACGGGTGGATACTTTTATCTGGCCAAAACTGGATACCTCGACTTGGCCACCAGTGGCTACTTTTTCATGGCCACGGACAACCTCGAAATCTGGGCTGGCAAGGCTGGCCCACGGAGCTCTCGTCAACGAGTGGGTAGGGGTGGGAATGTCGTTTGTGAATGTGTTGCCGGAGTATGTGGCCGCGGCTGCGTCAGACCTAGCGCGGATCGGGTCTTTGGTCGGCACCGCCAATGCACAGGCCGCGGGGGCCACTACCAGCGTGCTCGCCGCTGTTGGCGATGAGGTGTCGGAGGCGATTGCGGCGCTGTTCGGCGCACACGCTGTCGAGTATCAGTCCATCAGTACGCGGATGGCGGCCTTTCACGACGATTTCGTGCAGACAATGCGCGCGGGAGTGGGGTCCTACGCGGCCGCAGAGGTGGGCAATGCTGCACCCCTGCAGGCCGTGGAACCGGCTGCGCTGCAACTGATCAATGCTCCCACGCAATCCTGGTTCGGGCGTTCGTTGATCGGCAACGGTGCCGATGGAGCTGCCGGCACCGGGCAAGCAGGCGGGGCCGGCGGCATTTTGTGGGGCAATGGCGGCAATGGCGGCTCGGGAGGCACCGGCCAGACCGGCGGCGCTGGTGGGGCGGCGGGATTATTCGGTAATGGCGGTGCCGGGGGCGCGGGCGGCGCTGCCGGCGCGTCGGGCACCGGTGCTGCTGGCGGGGCCGGTGGCAGCGGCGGGATTCACTACGGCAACAGCGGAATTGGCGGCGCCGGTGGACAGGGAATGGTCGGAGGTGCGGGAGGCTCCGGTGGTTGGTCCGGGCTCTGGGGCGCCGGTGGTGCCGGTGGGGCCGGGGGCAGCGGCGCCCTCGACGGCGGGGTCGGTGGTGCTGGCGGAAACGCCGGGTTGCTGGGTAGCGGTGGTACCGGTGGCGCCGGTGGTGGTGCTGGTTCGGGCGACGGCGGGGTCGGTGGCGCTGGCGGCGATGGCGGCCGGTGGTATGGCAATGGCGGGGTCGGTGGTGTCGGCGGAAGCGGTGCAGCTGTCGGTACCGGTGGCAACGGCGGTGTGGGGGGCGACTCCGGATTTTGGGGTAACGGCGGGCGCGGTGGTGCCGGCGGGGATGGCGGCACCGGATTGGCGGTCGGCGCCGGTGAGTCCGGTGGAGTCGGCGGTGACGCAGGTAGCGGCGGCGCCGGTGGTAGCGGTGGCTGGTTGATTGGTGCCGGTGGGGCGGGCGGCTCGGGCGGTATCGGGGGCACCGGTGGCGCCGGTGGTACCGGAGCTGACGGGCTCGTGCCGGCTAGCGCCGGTGGCATGGGTGGCAACGGCGGCAATGGCGGCGCCGGTGGCATCGGCGGTGCTGGAGGCAAGGGCGGCTTGATCCGCTTCCTGGGCGGCCAGGGTGCCGGTGGGACCGGTGGTCAGGGCGGTGCCGGTGGGCGCGGCGGCGACTCGGGCCTGGGTGGCGCTGGTGGCGCCGGCGGGTCCGGATCGACTACGGGCGACCGTGGCGCGGACGGGGCCATTTCCACGTCTGGCGGCAACGGTGGCCGTGGAGCCGACGCCGTGAGCGCCGGTGGCGACGGTGGTATCGGCGGCGTCGGTGGTGATGGCGGGTTGTATGGCAACGGCGGTGCCGGTGGGGACGAGTATGTCGGTGCTAACGGTCAAGATGCCACCGTGTCGGGTGCCTCCGGTGATGTCGGTGAAGCCGGTGGTGCCGGGGGCGCCGGTGGTGCCGGGGGCATGGGCGGTGGTGCCGGGGGCATGGGCGGTGCGCTGGCAGGCCATGGTGGTGACGGCGGTGTAGGTGGGGCTGGGGCTACCGGTGGAGCCGGTGGGCTTGGCGCGGGTGGGGTTGATGGTGTTACTGGCGCCAGCCTCGATGGCACCGACGGTGGCGATGGTGGTGTCGGTGGGGCCGGCGGTGCGGGTGGCGCGGCTGGCCAGGCCCAGGCCGCGGGGTTCTCTGACGGCGTCCAGGGAATGGGTGGGGCCGGCGGCGGTGGCGGCGCGGGCGGGACTGCCGGTGACGGTGGCAATGGCGCTGACGCGGTGGCGGGTTCTGGCATGGCCGGGGGTGACGGCGGTAACGGCGGGAATAACGGTGCCGGCGGAATCGGTGGAGTCGGTGGAAGCGGTTCCACGACGGGCGCACACGGGGCCGACGGGGCCGCGCCCACGACTGGCGGCAACGGCGGCGCCGGCGGCGCCGGCGGTGACGGTGGATTATATGGCGACGGCGGTGACGGTGGTGCCGGTGGGGACGGATACACCGGCTTTGGGGGAATTTCGTCGGTCGTAGGCGGTAATGGCACCGGCGGCGGCACCGGTGGGTCCGGTGGCAGTGGTGGTGCCGGCGGCATCGGCGGCGCTGGTGGCCAGGGCGGAGACGGTGGTCGAGGATTCGACGGCACCAGTTTGTCGCTCGACGGCAGCGACGGCAGCGACGGCGGTGCCGGCGGTGCCGGCGGCTCCGGTGGCAATGGCGGAGTGGCTGGCCAGGCCCAGGCCGCCGGCTTTGCCGATGGCACGCAGGGTGTCGGAGTTGACGGCGGCACCGGCGGGGCTGGGGGCGGCGCCGGTAGCGGCGGTGACGGAGCAAACGCGGCCGCGGGTTCTGGTCAGGCCGGCGGCGATGGTGGTCACGGCGGCGACCCCGGAGTCGGTGGGGCCGGCGGTAGCGGCGGTAGCGGCTCCACGATGGGTGCCGAAGGCGCCGACGGCTTCAGCCCAACCAGCGGCGGCAACGGCGGCAACGGTGGCGATGGCGCCAATGCCACCCTCAACGGCGCCAGTGGTGGTGCCGGCGGATCGGGTGGCGACGGTGGGCTCTACGGCAATGGCGGCGATGGGGGCGACGGCGGCAACGGAGCCTCCGGCACAAACAGCTTCGGAGGCCTCACCCCCGGACAGGACGGCGGGGACGGCGGCGACGGCGGGGCGGGCGGAATCGGCGGAGCCGGCGGCAGCGGAGGATCCTTGGCAGGCCACGGTGGCGAAGGCGGCGATGGCTGCAACGGCGGCGCCGGAGGTAAGGGGGGTGCCGCCAGCAACGGTGCCAACGGAGTGGCCGGGGGCAACCTCAACGCTGGGGACGGCGGAGACGGCGGCGATGGTGGGACGGGCGGCACCGGCGGTAACGGTGGCGACGCCGGTCAGGCTCAGGCGGCTGGATACGCCGACGGCACCCAGGGCTCCGGTGGTGACGGCGGCAACGGTGGCGCGGGAGGGAATCCGGGCGATGGCGGCGACGGCGCTAATGCGGTGGCGGGTTCCGGTGCGACCGGTGGAAATAGCGGGGACGGCGGTGATCCCGGTGCTGGAGGGGCTGGCGGCAAAGGCGGGACCGGTTTGACCACGGGTAGCACCGGCAAGGCCGGGACCAGTCCCACCAGTGGTGGTGGCGGCGGCGACGGGGGGACCGGTGGCAGCGGCGCTACCGGAGCTAAAGGGGGTACCGGTGGGGCCGGTGGCGACGGTGGGCTCTACGGCAACGGCGGCGATGGTGGCACGGGCGGCGCCGGCGGCAAAGGCGCTACCGGTGCCAGCGGCACGACGCTGGGTCTCCCCGGTGACACCGGTGCTACCGGAGGAACCGGTGGTGACGGAGGGGCTGGGGGTCTCGGAGGAGCCCAAGCCGGCAACGGTGGCGCTGGCGGTGCCGGAGGAACCGGCGGAGTCGGCGGCCAGGGCGGCACCGGCGCCACCGCTTTGTCGATGCCCACGGGCTCGGGCGTGCCAGGTGGTGGCGGGTCTACCGGTGGTTTGGGCGGCACCGGCGGAACCGGCGGGACGTGAGGACTCGGTGGCCAGGTCCAGGCAGGCGGGTTCCAGGACGGCGCCGACGGCGCCGGGGGCGCCGGTGGCCAAGGCGGAATCGGTGGTACCGGCGGAACCGGCGGTGCTGGCGGCAGCGGTAGCTATGCCACGGGGTTTGGTACCGGGGGAACCGGGGGTTCGGCCGGCCAGGGCGGCAGTGGGGGCGGTGGCGGCCTCAGCGGCGACGGATCGAGCACCGGCGAAACGGGGGCATCGGGCAGCGCCGGAACCGGTGGTACGGGCGGCGTCGGCGGTGACGGCGGCGACTCGAACAGCGGCAAAGGCGGTCGGGGCGGCTTGGGAGGCGCGGGCGGCACCGGCGCGACTGGCGGCACCGGGGGTAGCGGAGGGGACGGCGGCGATTCCTACTTTGGCTCCAATGGCGGCACCGGCGGCACCGGCGGCACTGGTACCTCGCAAGGCGGAGATGGTGGCTCGGGCGGTGACGGCGGCGACGGAGGCGATACATCGGGCGGGCTAAGCAGTGCAGGTGATGGAGTGAGCGGTGGAGCCGGCGGATTCGGCGGTATCGGGCTCAACGGTTCAGGCGGTGACGGCGGCCATGGCGGGGCCGGCGGAGCGGGGGGCCTGGGCACCGATACGGGAGTCCCACCCTTCAGCGTGACCGAACCCGGGGGCGCGGGCGGAAACGGCGGGGCCGGCGGCACCGGTGGGATGGGAGTAGTCGATGGGAGCGCCTACCCCGGCCAAAACGGCTCCGGCGGAGCCACCGGCGGGGCACCCTCAGGCATCAATGGCGGCTCTGGCGGTAACGGCGGTCAGGGAGGCTTCGGTGGCGGAGGCTAGGGGCCGGGCGCCGGCCAGCGCTATCGAGTCGGTGTGCGGCTGGCGCGGGTGAGAACCGGTTGGAACGGGTGGGCCTGGATCTCTCAGCGTGAGACAAACCTCGCCATGTTGGCCTCAGTATGCGCAGGTATGACGCCCGCGCTGAGATTGACAGAGGTCATGGTGCTGGGGGGCCGTTCTAGACTTGTTGCCGCGCCGTTGACGTGCCGTTTTCTGCCCCCCCAGGCTGGAGCAATGAAAGTCGCGAGCGATGCCATGACATTTTTTGGCACCGAATCTCTGCAGAATCCGTACCCGCTGTACGAGCGTATGCGCGCGGAGGGGCCGGTGCATCGCATTGCGGACTCGGATTTCTACGCCGTGTGCGGCTGGGACGCGGTCAACGACGCCATCAGCCGCCCCGAAGACTTCTCGTCCAACCTGACCGCGACCATGACGTATTCGCCGTACGGAAAAATCGCGGCGTTCCAGATGGATCAGCTGGGCGGGCCCACCCATGTGTTGGCCACCGCGGACGATCCCGCCCACGCGGTACACCGCAAGCTGTTGGTGCGCCATCTGGCGGCCAGGCGCATCCACAGCTTGGAACGGTTCATCTCCGAGACTGCGGAACGGCTTTGGTTCGATGAATTGCAGGGCGGGCGTATCGAATGGATGGACGCCATCGCCAACCGTTTGCCGATGATGGTCGTCGCCGAACTCATCGGCCTGCCTGACGCGGACATCGCCCAGTTGGTCCAGTGGGGCTACGGCGCAACCCAGCTGCTAGAGGGGCTCGTCGACCAAGACCAGCTCGCCGACGCAGGCATCGCTGTGATGCAGTTCAGTGGCTATATCACCGAGCAATTCGCCCGGGCCGCAGCCGACCCGCAGGAGAATCTCTAGGGCGAGCTGGCTACCGCGTGTGCGACCGGGGAGCTGGACAGCCTGACCGCCAACCTGATGATGGTGATGCTGTTCGCCGCCGGGGGTGAGTCCACGGCATCACTGCTGGGGAGCGCGGCGTGGATACTGGCCACCCGCCCCGACATCCAGCAGCAGGAGCGCGACAATCCGCAGCTGCTCGGCGCGTTCGTTGAAGAAACGCTGCGTTACGAAGCCCCCTTCCGGGGCCACTACCGGCACGTACGAAATGACACCATGCTGGGCGGCCTGGATCTGCCTGCTGACTCGCACCTGCTGTTGATGTGGGGGGCGGCCAATCGAGACCCGGTCCAGTTCGATGCGCCCGAGGAGTTCCGCCTCGATCGGCGGGGCGGCAAGGGCCACATCAGTTTCGGCAAAGGGGCTCACTTCTGCGTCGGGGCCGCGCTGGAACGCCTGGAGGCACAGATCGTGCTGCGGCTGCTGCTGGAACGAACCACAGTGATCGAGGCCGCCGATGTCGGGCGATGGTTGCCCAGCATGCTGGTTCGCCGGCTGGAAAATCTCGAACTGGCCGTGAGGTAAGGCCGCTCTACAGCGGTGCAACACCATTGATAACCCATACGGGTTTGGGCCAAAGCTATGAGACGGGTTCGGCGACGCGTGAGTTGTTTGCGTCAAGTCCCGATTCGTGGCCAAACGCCGGGCCGATAAACCGGTGCACGAGTTGGTGTTCGGTCTCCTCGTCCTCGGCGGGCCAAAGGATCAGCGACAGCACCACTCGAACCAGCCACCCCCCGGCCTGGTGATCACCGCCGGTGATTCCGGCAAGATCAGCCGCGAAGTTGGCTACCAGCTGGGAACCCACGAACCACTCGGCCCCGTCTGCGCTCTTGGGGAACGATCCGACAAGATGCCGGCCCAATGGGTCGGAACGGACACCGGCAAGCGCAAACTCGACCGAGGCGACCACTCGCTCAGCGCCAGTGAGGCTTTCGGCCTGTGCGCGAACGGATTCGACGATGCGCGCCGCGGCCCGCGCGATGACAACATCGCGGATCTTGGCTTTGCCCCCGGCGTAGCGATAGATGGTCGCTCGCGAGCAGTGCACTCGGGCGGCTAGCTTGTCGATGTCGAATGCGCTGAGTCCGTCGCTTGCGATCAACTCGGCGGCTGCGTCGTAGATCAGTTCGGCGGCGACGGCACTGCGGTCTCCGACAATCCAATTCTTACCAGGCATTTGAGTGGGCGTCCTTTCTGTCGAACCACCGGTTTTTAGGTTTGTTCTCGTCGCGAGAAGGCATCCGCGACTCAGCCCTTTCATCAGTGCGGGTAGCTTTCTCGCAATTGATGGGTGCGGGCGAGACGTGTCAGCAGGGTGGGGTGCCGGTTCCGGCCATGGCGGGACCACGGCCCGGTTTGAAACAGAACCATATTCGGCTTTTTTCAGCTCTTCTCGCGATTCGCGGAGTTGAGACGGCCGCAGTAATAAATCTCCGGGTAACCGCAGGTGGCGGTCCAGCATTGAGACGACACCGCCGACGGTGGTTGCCGGGCGCCTTTCAAGTTTCGCGCGATGTATCTGAGCTGCGGATATTGCCTCAGGATGGCCCTATCGTGAGGGCCACTTCTTTCAAACCTGGGGGTGAGAATGTCGCTTGTCACTGTGTCTCCGGAGCTGGTTGCCGGAGCCGCGTCGGACTTGGCGCGGATTGGGTCTTCGATCGGGGCGGCCAATGCCGCGGCAGCGGGACCGACCACGACGGTGCTGTCCGCTGCTGCCGCTGAGGTGTCGGTGGCGATTGCGACGTTGTTCGGTACTCACGCGGCCGAATATCAGTCGCTCAGCACCCGGATGGCGGCGTTTCACGAACAATTTGTGCAGACGCTGACTTCCGGCGCCGGAATTTATGTCAGCAAGGAGACGGCTAATGCATCGCTCATATCGGCCTTGCAACTCGCGGAACAGAATGCGCTGAACGCGATTAATGCGCCCACACAGTCATGGTTGAGACGTCCGTTGATCGGCAACGGCGTGGATGCAACGCCAGGGTCCGGCCAGGCTGGTGGAGCCGGGGGCTTGCTGTGGGGTAACGGTGGTGCCGGCGGCTCTGGAGCGGCTGGTCAGTCCGGTGGTGCCGGCGGGTCGGTCGGGTTGTTTGGCAACGGCGGCGCCGGCGGAGCGGGTGGAATCAGCGCGGCGGGCAACGGCGGTAGTGGCGGTGTCGGCGGGCGTGGCGGGTTGGTGTACGGCAACGGCGGCGCCGGCGGTGCTGGCGGACAGGGTGCGTTGAGTGGCGGAGCCGGGGGTGCCGGCGGAGGGGCCTGGTTGTGGGGTGCCGGCGGAGCCGGTGGATCCGGTGGTGAGGGCCTCGCTAGTGCTGGTGGTGGCGGTGGTGCCGGTGGAAATGCGGGTCTGATCGGCACCGGCGGTCTGGGTGGCGCTGGTGGTGTTGGCGGCCAAGACGGCGGGGCCGGCGGCGACGGCGGCAATGCCCCGCTGCTGGGGCGCGGCGGCACGGGTGGTGTGGGCGGTGCCAGCGACGGCTCCGGCAACGGTGGGGCCGGCGGTGACGGCGGCGTCGGTGGGGGCTTGTTTGGCAGCGGTGGGGCCGGTGGGTCTGGCGGAGCCGGCGGCGTGCTCGGAACTGGCGGTGACGGCGGCTCCGGTGGCGCCGCTGCCGGGTTGTGGGGTGCCGGGGGCAGTGGGGGTGCTGGCGGAAACGGCGCAGACGGAATATCGGGCGGGATTGGTGAGTCCGGCGGCAACGCGGGGAACGGTGGTGCCGGCGGGCGGGGTGGAAGGTTGATCGGTGCCGGCGGCGCGGGAGGCTTCGGCGGCGTCGGGGGACTTGGCGGAGCGGGCGGTGCAGGCGCCAACGGGATTGCCGCGGCTAGTGCTGGCGACGGTGGTGGAAACGGTGGCAGCGGCGGAGCCGGCGGGGTTGGCGGTGATGGCGGCAAGGGCGGCCCGATCAGATTCTTGGGCGGTCGGGGTGCCGGCGGGTCTGGTGGTGAGGGCGGGGCCGGCGGCGCCGCGGGGGATGGCGGTGATGGGGCCGTGGGTTCATTCCTGACCGGAACTGGCGTCGGTGGTGCCGGCGGGCAAGGCGGTGATCCCGGTTTGGGTGGTGCTGGCGGAGCCGGCGGTCGCGGCTCGGTCCTGGGTTCACACGGCGTCACCGGTCAGAGCCCGACCAGCGGTGGTGACGGCGGAAATGGTGGTCGCGGCGCGGACGCGATCGACCCAGCTACCACAGCAGGTGCTGGTGGGGTTGGTGATGATGGTGGCCGGTACGGCAACGGTGGTGTTGGTGGTGCTGGTGGTGGTGGTTACCGCGGCTACGACGGGATGTCGGTGGTTGGCGGTGACGGCACTGTCGGTGGGGATGGTGGTGCCGGTGGTGCTGGCGGGGCCGGTAGTGCTGGCGGGGCCGGTGGTACCGGGGGTATCGGTGGGGACGGTGGCCGTGGTTTTGACGGTACCGAGCTGAGTCTGGATGGCACCGATGGTGGCAGTGGCGGTATGGGTGGTGTTGGTGGAGCCGGGGGCGACGGTGGTGCCGGTGGGTTGGCGCAGGCCGTGGGATTCTCCGACGGCATCCGAGGGGTCGGTGGAGCCGGTGGTGATGGTGGGGCCGGTGGAGCCGCCGGTCATGGCGGCGATGGCGCAAACGCGGCCGCCGCCTCGGGGCTAGCTGGGGGCAGCGGTGGGCACGGTGGCGATCCCGGTGTCGGTGGGGCTGGTGGAGCCGGTGGAACCGGCTCGGTTACCGGTGCCCACGGCACGGACGGGCTGACCCAGACCACTGGCGGCAACGGCGGTGACGGCGGTAACGGCGGCAGCGGTACGACGGGTACCACCGGTAGCAAAGGTGGTGCTGGCGGCGCTGGTGGTGACGGCGGGCGCTACGGCAATGGCGGCACCGGAGGTACCGGATCGACCGGCACGGCCGGGTCGAGCGATGTGATGGGTGCCAACGGTGGTGCCGGTGGTTCCGGTTGGGCAGGTGGCGATGGCGGAACCGGCGGCCGAGGCGGAAACGGGTTCAACGGCTCCACCAAGGCCGGCCTTAACGGTGGTGACGCGGGCGACAGGGGCGCTGGCGGCGTCGGTGGGCCCGGCGGCAACGGCGGCAGCGGTGCAATCGGTGTCGCCGGCGGGGCGGGGGGAGCCGGCGGCGACGGCGGGCTCTACGGCGACGGGGGCGACGGCGGCAGCGGCGGCAACGGTGGCGCGGGCAAAGCCGGCGCCGCAGGTGTCTCAGCCGGCAGCAACGGTGAAGCCGGCGGGCAGGCCGGAGCTGGCGGCGTGGGCGGTGCCGGCGGCAACGGCGGGGCGAACGCCGGTAATGGTGGTAACGGTGGCGACGGCGGCGTCGGCGGAACTGGCGGGGCCGGCAAGGTCGGGACCACGGGTCCGGCAGGTGGCGCGGGCGGCGAGGGCGGTGACGGCGGCAAAGGCGGTACCGGCGGGCGCGGCGGTAATGGTGGCGCCGGCGGTACCGCGCAGGCGGCCGGCTACAGCGACGGCAGCCAGGGTGTCGGCGGCGACGGCGGTGCCGGCGGAACTGGTGGTACGGCCGGCAACGGCGGCAAGGGCGGCGCCGGCACCTGGGCAGTCAACAACGGGATCGGCGGCAAGGGCGGCAATGGCGGAAACGCCGGCACCGGCGGGACCGGAGGGTCCTTCGGCACCGGCTCCCAAATTGGCAACCACGGCAGTACCGGCCACTTGGGTGACGGCGGCGACGGCGGCACCGGCGGTGCTGGGGCGAACGCGACTGCTCCCGGACAAGACGGAGCCGCCGGTGGTGCGGGCGGCAACGGCGGCATAGTCGGCGACGGAGGGGTGGGCGGTAAGGGCGGCGACGGCGCCGCCGGCACCATAGGCTCATCGGGTACGGCGTCAGGAGAAGCCGGCAAGGACGGTGGTGACGGCGGTAAGGGTGGTGATGGCGGTGCCGGAGGCGCTGGCGGTGCCGGTGGCAAGGCCGTGTCCGGTGTGGGCCAGAACGGCAGCCAAGGGGCCGGGGGCAATGGCGGTGCTGCTGGTGACGGCGGCAACGGCGGCAACGGCTACGACGGCAACAACGGCAGCGTTCCGAGCGGCGGGACCGACCGGGACGGTGGCGACGGCCAGGGTGGTGGCGACGGCGGGGCTGGCGGCGCCGGCGGGGCTGGAGGAAACGGCGGTGCCGCGGGCGCTGGTGGGGGTGGCACTCGAGGAGCCGGTGGTGACGGTGGTGACGGCGGCAACGGGGGATTCGCCGGTAACGGCGGTCTTGGGATGGACGGACTCGACGCCACCTTGACGAATCGCGCAGGCGACGGCGGGGACGGTGGTGGGGGCGGCCAGGCCTTTGCCGGCGGGGCCGGCGGCGCTGGCGGGACTGGGTCCACTTAGGGCAGCGCCGGCACCACCGGCGCCTGGAGAGCCGGCGGCGACGGCGGCTCGGGTGGCGACGGCGGCGACGGCTTCGGTCTCTGGAACCCAGGGGAGGGCGGTCGAGGCGGTTCCGGCGGAGACGGGGGCACCGGTGGGGACGGTGGTGACGGCGGTAACGGTCGCGTCGAAATCTGGGAAGGCAGAGGTGGTAATGGGGGCAACGGTGCGATCGGGCCTGGCGGCGATGGCGGGGACGGCGGGGACGCCCCGAACCAGCAACGCGTAAGTTCCAGTTCGCCTGGCTACGAGGGCGCTGATGGCGGTAACGGTGGCGACGGCACCATCGGCGGGAACGGCGGGAACGGCGGCACGGGCGGCCCCGGATACGATGCGAGCCTTGCCGGCGAGGCAACGGCGGGTGGCGAGGGCGGTGACGGTGGAGACGGGGGCAAGGGCTTTAACGGCGCCGGCGGGGCCGGTGGTGACGGCGGCGCCGGCGGCAGCGGAGCGCCCGCACCGTTCGGTAGCGGGGGTGCCTACGGAGGTACCGGCGGTCAGGGCGGTACCGGTGGCAGCGGCGTCATTGGTGGTATCGGGGAGGGCGGCAAGATCGGCGACGCTGGCTTCGGGGGCAATCCGCCCAACAGCCAAACCGGGGAAGGCGGTTCCGGCGGAGCCGGGGGCGCGGGGGGTGCGGTCGGCGACCCCTCCAACTGACCTCTTTCGGACCGCTAGCCGCGCCTGTCCCGCACTTTGTTGAAAGCCTCGAGAAGCGCTCCGTTGGTCGCATGGGCGCCGAACACACCGCCCTGCATGGTGATCATCTTCAGGGCGGCAAGGTGATTGGTGTAGTCGGTGGCGCCGGTGCAGTCGGAGAGCAGTAGGCACTCGTACCCTCGGTCGTTGGCCTCGCGCATCGTGGTATGGACACAGACATCAGTGGCGATGCCGGTGAAGATCAGATGGGTGATGCGGCGGGTCGTGAGGATCAACTCCAGATCGGTGGCGTAGAAGCTTCCCTTGCCAGGCTTGTCCACGACTATTTCTCCTGGCAACGGCGCCATCTCCGGGATGATCTCCCATCCCGGCTCACCTCGGGTGAGGATGCGTCCGCATGGCCCGGCCACACCTATCTCCGCCCCGATTCGCGCAGATCTCCACCGCTTGTTGGCCGGGAGATCACTGAGGTCAGGCCGCTGCCCCTCGCGGGTGTGCACAATCAACAGGCCCAGCTTCCGCGCGGCTTCGAGCACGGTCTGCGCCGGGCCCAGGGGGGTACGTACCAAAGACAGGTCGTAGCCCATGGTGTCGACATAGCCGCCTTGACCGGCGAAGTCGACCTGCCAGTCGATGTTGACCAGCGCTGTCCGCCCGATGGCAATGTCGCCGTCGAAAGGCCAGATGTACGGGTCGGCATCGACGGTGACTTGATCCTCAGTGCTTATTCAACCGCTCTCCTGCTGCAATCGATATCACGCCGTCCGCTGCAACGCCACCATGAAAGTGTCTTCCGCGGTGCGCATTCCGGCGCAAGCCATCACTCCGAAGGCGCCGGTGGGACACCGGGGCCGGTCACCACGAACGACTCGACCGCCGTGGCTCTGGCATAGCCTTCGACCGCCACCCGCCACTCATATATGCCCGGTTCCAGGGGAATGCCGGCAGGAATGTTGAGGGTGAGCGGCATACGAACCGACGTACCGTGGATAGCGCCGGGCGGTCGCCCTGCCTCGGCGGAGGCTTCGAAGAGCACACGCTGCGGCCCGTTCGGCCCCGGCACCACGACCAAGTCACCATCGGTAGTCAACAGCTGGCACTTCAGCTTGTGCTGCTTGTTGGTCTCATTCCAGTCAATGTCTACGAAAAGCACCAAAGCAAAAGGGGGCGTGGGTGTTTGGCACTGTCGCCAACCAAGGCCGAGGGTGTGGATCTTTCCGGACTGAACGTCGGCATGGGCGGCATCGGCAAGAAAGACGCTGACCTTCATGCGCGGACCCGCATCCCGACCGCTCGTGCGGGGAACTCCTTTGGGCTGGACCCTGCGTTTACCGCCGTGATGAGATCCACGAGATTCTGTCCTGCTCCCAATCCATATGAAATCCGGCCAGATACAACGGTGGGTGTCACTGCTGTCGGCACCGATTCCACGCGTCGGCAGGATAATACGCCGCGGCTGTGGTGCGACCGCTGTCGCAAGCCGCACGACTATTTGCCGGGCGGGAGCTGGCGCGGACCGTCGGGCGACCGCAGCTCGCGTGGGCCCTCCCGTTCGGCCAATTCGCGCCGGCCGTGCTGCTTTGTCGTCCCGACCGGCAGTCCCACCGCATCTGCGGCAGGCACCTGCCCCAGCGAGGGCTGCCCCACGTGGGTTTCCAGTCCTTCGCCGGCTTCGGCCCAACTGCCGGATTCGGTGTCGCCGCGTGACGAAGCGATGCGATTGACGGGGGCTGGAGCATCGGCACCGGCGGATTGGGGTGCGGGCTGCTCGCGATGGTCGTCGGAACTCTCGGTGCTGACCGTTACCTTGCGCGTGCGCTTGAACGAAAAAGCGATCTCCTCAACTTCTTCGAACACCTGACGCGCGCTGCGGATCGGCTGCGTGGTGTTGTCGATGACACGCGCGACGAATGGGGGCACCAACGGGCGAATCCAGCGCGCCGCGGCTTTTGTGGCGTCAGGAATCGACGGGATCAGCGGCGCCGCGCGGTCCTGCTCGTGCCGCTCTACCGTCGGGCTCGACTCGACCTGCGCCGGAAGGTGATGCCTCGTGTCAGTGTTGGCTTTCGCTGCCCCGGCCGGCAATTCTGCGACTGCACGGCTGGCGGCGGCTTCTGCTTCGGCTGCGATCGGCAGATACATGTCTTCCTCCACTGGCTCGTCGGTACGTTGCGACGAAGCGCGCACCGGAAGCTCCAGTGCTTCGATGACGCGGCGGCGTTGTTGCTCACGGTCGATTTCGGCCTGGGCCTCGATTGCCATACGGGTCTGATTGAGTTGGTGCTCGGCCCGCATGATTTCGGCGGCCTTGCGCACTTCGGCCCGTTTGACCGCGATAGCGGTGTCCGCGTCGAGCTCGGCACGGTCGCGCTGCGCGCGCGCCGCCGCATGGCGGTCGTGAGTCGTCTCGCCCCGCCAGAGCCACAGGATCAGCGGCAACAAGTACACAAGCGCAAAGAACGCGATCGTCAGCAGCCGCAACGCCAACGCGCCCTTGCTGGCGAACGTCAGCGCGTTCATCGCCACCCAGTGCGTGCCCAGCCCGCCACCAGCATTGGCGACCACCGCGCGTTGGGCTTCGGCGAGCGCTTGCTCATCGCGAGCCACCTTGGCATCCAGGTCGGATGCTTGGCGATCCCGGGCCGCCAGCGCGTTGTCCAACTCGCGTTGCGAGTCCGCGAGAAGCTGATTGGCCGTTCGTGTTTCGGGTCCGCGACCGGGAATGCCGGTGATCCTGGTCTGTGGGCAGTCCGCCGTTGGGTGGTACTCGCACCGGGCAACCACCAGGGCGCTATCCAGATGGACACGAGCTTCTTCCACCGCGTTATCCAGCGAGCGGCGCGCCGTGCGCGACTGCCGTAGCGACTGCGAAGCCGCTGCCACGGCCGGGGCTGTCTGTGCGTTGCGCAGGGCATGTTCGTCGAGGTATCGCTCAATCGAACCGGAGAATGCGACAAGCGCGGCGAGCTCGCCGACCACCACGCCGACGGCGACCGCGACCGCGGCGCGTCCCACGATGCTGGGCCAGCGTCGAGTGAGAGCACTAGCGGTGCCGCGGGTAACCGCTCCAATCAGCAAGCCGAACACCAGTGTCACGCCAACCACGGCCCAGCCGGGCCAGCTCGTCGATTCGCGCACCGCCAGCCCGGCGACGAGCCAGGCCAACACGGCTCCGAAGGCCACAACAGCGCCCGCGACGGCGTGCGTGGACCTCTCATGGCGCTCACCGAGTTCACGCCAGTGCCCGCCACCAAGCCAGGTGAGCAGCCCCTCGATCCGCGAGGTGGTCGAGCGCTGCTCAGGATATTTCTGGGCGCACATCAGACTCCAAACACCTCCAATTAGTTCAAGGGTGGCAGGCCGGCGCCCGACACACCGAATCGAGGCGGCCGCATGTGGGGTTGTTCACAAGTCACCAGCTCATGTTGCAGATCACACAGGTCGATACCCCACAGGCACTCGCTGCGCTGCGCCCAAGTGGCATACAAGTGGCATATTTGTGCGACGCGAGCGGATCAGTGTCCATTTCAGCAGGCGACATGAGACGGTATAAACCTATGCAAAATCACGACTACGTCTCCTACGAGGACTTCGGCCGCAGGTTTTTTGAGGTGGCCGTCACCCCGGACCGCGTCGCGGCGGCGTTCGCTGACATCGCGGGCAGCGAGTTCGCGATGGAACCGATCGCTCAGGGCCCCGGAGGCATCGCCAAAGTCAGTGCGAAAGTCAAAATCCAGGATCCGCGGGTGACCCGAAAGGTGGGTGATCTGATCACCTTCGTCATCCACATTCCCTTGTCGATCGATCTTCTGTTGGATCTGCGCCTCGACAAGCAACGATTCTCGGTGACCGGTGACATCGCGTTGCGCGCGACCGCGCGCGCCGCCGAGCCGCTATTGCTGATAGTCGACGTATCGAAACCGCGTCCGTCGGACATCACGGTCAATGTGTCCTCGAAATCCATCAGGGGAGAGGTCCTGCGCATTCTTGCGGGCGTTGACGGTGAGATCCGGCGTTTCATCGCCCAGTACGTCGCGGACGAGATCGACGCACCGCATTCACAAGCCGCGCAGGTCATCGATGTGGCGACCCAGTTGGACGACGCCTGGACCGGAATCTAGCCAGATCCCCTTGGCCCGGCTAGCCGATCGTCGTCAATTCCGTTGTCCGACAGTGCGATCAGTAGCTATCGCCGGGCAGCTCGGGACGTCGCGGGGCTGCTGGCCTGATGCGGCAACCGCTGACAACTACTTAGGGCGCCGCCCCGCTGGGGTCGTTCTCGTTTAGCTGCCGGCCGGGGCTGGGTATGCGAACCGGAACGACGCCCCCGGTCCTGTTTGGGTACGAGCGGGTGTCGCCGGCAAGAGGGGCAACAGGGGGAGTGGGGCTGGCTCATGGCTCGCGTGGAGGTTTCGACGTCATCGGATCTCGAGCCGGCTACCGCCTGGACGATCGCTTCGGATCTAGACCGGTTCGATGAGCGGATGACGATCTTCGGCGGCTGGCGCAGCGAAGTCCCGTCGACGATCGACAAGGGCGTCCGAATCTCGTCGCTGATCAGACTGAAGGGCTTCCGCAACGTCATCGGCTGAACGGTCACCGAATACGACCAGCCCAAGTACATAGAGCTGCGGGGGCGTGGGCGGGGCGGAGTGCGGCTCGCGGTGGCAATGACCGTCGCGGCGGGTCACCCGGGATCGGTATTTCACCTGACCGCCGATATGATGGGGGGTCTGCTAGGTGGGCCGATTGGGCGACTGGTAGCCAGAATCCTCCGATCCGAGGTGCACACCTCGGTGCGCAACCTGGCGCAGTTGCGGTAGCCCAGAGCGATGGCCTGGCTTGAATCTGCAGTCACGCAACGGTTTTAGTGAGACAGCTGGGAGCGGCCAACTTGGCGCCACGCCCGTGGCGGCCGAAGCCGACCGGACTACCGGATACTTTCTGGCGTCGTCTGATCGCGAACGGCGTTGGCCAGCCTGGCGACCCTGGCATTGCTGAAGATGTCTTCCAGCAGCACCTGGCGGCCGTCGGGGCCGGCCAGGGGAACTCGCCAGTTCGGATACTCGTCTGTGGTTCCCGGCTGATTTTGGGTCTGCCGATCGCCAACCGCGTCGGTCAGTGCCACCCCCAGCAGCCGTGACGGTGTCCTCCCCAGGTAGCGATACAGCGCGAGCACGACCTGTTCGGGGTCGTCTTCCGGCTCGGCTGTCACGCCGGCTCCGGCCGCTTGGTTGAGTAGGCCAACGCGGCGCAATTCCGCTAGCCAGGCGGCTCGCTCCGCCCGGTATGCCTCCAATTCGACCTCCACCGGTCGGGTCAACAGCCCCAGCGTTTCGCGCAATCGCACGTGGTCGCCGGCCAGGTACCCGGCTGTCGGCGGAAGATCGTGCGTGGTTACCGACGACAAGCAGTACTCCCGCCAGCGTTCGGCCGGAAGCGGGTCACCGTTTCCGTCCCGGTCGAGCTCAAACCACAAGATCGAGGTGCCGAGCAAGCCGCGCAGGAGTAGGTAGTCACGCACCCAGGGTTCGACGGTGCCGAGATCCTCGCCGACGACCACGGCTCCGGCGCGATGCGCTTCCAGCGCGACGATGCCAATCATGGCCTCGTGGTCATAGCGCACATAAGTGCCCTCGGTCGGGGCGGCTCCCTCGGGAATCCACCAGAGCCGGAACAGCCCGATGATGTGGTCGATCCGGACCCCGCCTGAGTGCCGCAGCACAGCCTGGATGAGCGCGCGAAACGGCTGGTACTCCTGCCGCTCGAGTCGGTCCGGCCGCCATGGCGGCTGCGACCAGTCCTGCCCGAGCTGATTGAACTCATCCGGGGGTGCGCCCGCGGTGACGCCCAAGGCCAGCACGTCCTGTAGGGCCCACGCGTCGGCTCCGTTGGGGTGAACGCCCACAGCGAGGTCATGCATGATCCCCAGCGACATGCCGGCACCGGTCGCCTCCGACTGCGCCGCGGCGAGCTGCTCGTCGAGCTGCCACTGCAACCACCGGTGGAAGTCGATCGCATCCGCGTGCTTGGCCGCGAAAGCCGCGATGCCAGAGGCGTCAGGATGCTGCAGCGGCTTCGGCCAACGGTGCCAGTCATCGCCGTACCGCTCGGCCAGCGCGCACCAGGTGGCGAAGTCGTCCAACGCTCGGCCCTGCCGGTCGCAGAACGCGGTATAGGCCAGCTCACGCCCCGCCGAGCGGGGTACCCGGTGGACCAGGGCGAGGGCTGCGCACTTGGCCGCCCATATCCCGTCGCGGTCGATGACGGCGACCTGGTCCGCCCCCCGTTGCACGTTCTCACGTAGTTGGCGTACCCGCCCTCGCTTGGGTAGTTCGGCGTATTCCGGAATCGCCTCGACACGAAGGTAGATCGGATTGAAGAACCGCCGGGATGTCGGCAGATAGGGCGAGGGCTCCATGGGCGCGGTCGGCGCCGCCGCATGCAGCGGGTTGACCAATACATAGTCGGCACCGTGGCGGTAGGCCGACCAGAGCGACAAGTCAGTCAGGTCCGTCAGGTCACCGATACCCCAGGACCGCCGCGATCGGACGCTATAGAGCTGCGTGGCCAGGCCCCAGGCTCGACGGTATCCGAGCTTTTCCGGCAGCCCCAGCCAATCCGGGGTGATGATGAGGGCCGTGCTGGTCTCGTAGTCGTGGGATCGCAGATACACCCGGTGGTAGCCGATCGGCAGATCGGTGGGCAGCACGAAGCTGGCTTCGCCGATCCAGCGACCGTCCAGCTCGAGCGGCGCAGCGAAGTTGTCGATCTGTGCCACCTCGCCACGCAGCGTGCCATCCTCGAGTTGCAGCCAGACGTCAGCCGGAGCGCCGTGAGTGACATGCACCCAAAAACGTGTCTGCGCGCCAGCACGCGAGACGATGGTCGCCGGCAACGAGCGCGTCCAATACGACCGCAGGTTCTCGGTCAGGGCGGCGTTGCGCCGCTGCTCGGTGTCCGCCCGAACGCCGAGGGCAGCCAGCACAGCCACCAAAGTGTCCTGAGAGACGGGTATGCACTGGCCGCTCCAGTCCTGGAATTCGGTGGCGATGCCGTACCGGCGGGCGAGTTCGACCAGCGAGGGCGCAAGCTCCGTCATGTCGCCCATCTTGCGTCCAACCCTGAGGACGCGCCGCGCGCAGGGCGACCTTGACCGGGCCCACCCACCCGACATCGACCGCATCGTCGCACTGCGCCGCAGGTCAGCGACCTGCGGCCGGGTGTTTGCCACTTGGCGCGCCACGCCGGCGATTCGCCGCTAACATGCACACGAGACACAGCGAATCCTTGGGGGGTCCAGCACGGTCAGCGTCGCATGGCGACTTCTGGCCCGGTGCCCTACGGTTGTCAACGTGATCAGCGTTACGCCGGGTATCCAGGCCAGCATCCAGGCGTTCTGAAACAGACCGAAAGGTGATCTAACGTGGCTGAACAAGGCCGTGGACAGCGGGGGTCAGGCTACGGCCTCGGGTTGTCGACGCGGACGCAGGTAACGGGTTATCAGTTCCTGGCCCGTCGAACCGCGATGGCATTAACCCGCTGGCGCGTGCGGATGGAAATCGAGCCAGGCCGTCGTCAGACGCTTGCCGTCGTTGCATCGGTGTCGGCGGCGTTGGTGATCTGCCTGGGAGCGCTGCTCTGGTCGTTCATCAGCCCCTCTGGCCAAATCAACGATTCCCCGATCATCGCCGACCGCGATTCCGGCGCTCTATATGTTCGGGTAGGGGACCGGCTGTACCCAGCGCTCAACCTGGCGTCGGCACGACTGATCACCGGGCGGGCTTCCAACCCGCATCTGGTTCGGGGAAGCCAGATCGACTCGATGCCACATGGGCCGCTGGTGGGTATCCCCGGCGCGCCGTCGGACTTCGATCCAGCAAGTCCTGCCACGTCTTCCTGGCTGGTGTGCGACACCGTGGTGGGTCCGTCGACCATGCCGCAGTCGCCGCACGGCGTAACGGTGACCGTCATCGACGGCACACCCGACCTAACTGGTCACCGGCGGGTCCTGAAGGGCTCCGACGCGGTGGTCTTGCGCTACGGGGGTGATGCCTGGGTGATCCGCGAAGGACGTCGCTCCCGCATCGACGCCACAGACCGGTCGGTACTGCTGCCGTTGGGGCTGACGCCCGAACAAGTCACTCAGGCACGTCCGATGAGCCATGCGCTCTACGACGCGCTGCCGGTTGGGCCGGAGTTGGTGGTTCCGGAGGTACCCGATGACGGTGCGGCGGCGACGTTCCCGGGTGCGCCCGGGCCCGTCGGGACGGTGATCGTCACGCCTCAGATCAGTGGACCGCAGCAGTATTCGCTGGTCTTGACCGACGGTGTGCAGACTCTCCCGCCACTGGTGGCCCAGATCCTGCAAAACGCGGGACGCCCGGGCAACACCAAGCCAGTCACGGTGCAGCCCTCCTCGCTGGCCAAGATGCCGGTGGTCAACAGGCTGGATCTGTCCGCCTACCCCGACGACCCGCTGAATGTGATGGACATTCGGGACAATCCCTCAACCTGCTGGTGGTGGGAACGGACCGCCGGCGAGAACCGGTCGCGGGTTCAGGTGATTTCCGGACGCAACATTCCAGTCGCGCCACACGAGATGAACAAAGTGGTCGACTTGGTGAAGGCCGACATGTCCGGCCGCGAGGCTGACCAGGTCTATTTCGGCCCCAACTTTGCGAACTTCGTCGCCGTTACCGGAAACAACCCGGCCGCCCAGACGACCGAATCGCTGTGGTGGCTCACCGAAGCCGGTGCGCGATTCGGGGTTGAGGACACCAAAGAAGCGCGTGAAGCGTTGGGATTGGGATTGACGCCCAGCCCGGCACCCTGGGTGGTGTTACGGCTATTGCCGCAAGGCCCGACGTTGTCACTTGCGGATGCGTTGGTGGAGCACGACACGCTACCGATGGATATGAGCCCAGCAGAGTTGGTGGTACCGAAGTGAAACGTGGATTCGCCCGGCCGACGCCCGAGAAGGCGCCGGTAATCAAGCCCGAAAACATCGTTCTGCCAACACCGTTAAGCATCCCCCCGCCAGAGGGGAAGCCCTGGTGGTTGATCGTAGTTGGTGTCGTCGTGGTCGGCCTGCTTGGCGGCATGGTGGCCATGGTGTTTGCCAGCGGTTCGCACGTTTTCGGCGGCGTCGGCTCGATTTTCCCCATCTTCATGATGGTCGGAATCATGATGATGATGTTCCGCAGCGTCGGCGCAGGCGGACAGCAGCAGATGAGCCGCCCCAAGCTCGACGCGATGCGGGCCCAGTTCATGCTGATGCTGGACATGCTGCGCGAGACGGCTCAGGAGTCTGCGGACAGCATGGACTCCAACTATCGCTGGTTCCATCCGGCGCCTAGCACCCTGGCAGCGGCTGTCGGTTCGCCGCGAATGTGGGAACGCAAACCCGACGGCAAAGACCTCAACTTCGGGGTCGTGCGCGTCGGTGTCGGCATGACCCGCCCCGAGGTGACCTGGGGTGAGCCGCAGAACATGCCGACCGACATCGAACTCGAGCCGGTGACCGGTAAGGCGTTGCAGGAATTTGGGCGCTATCAAAGCGTCGTCTACAACCTGCCCAAGATGATTTCGCTGCTCGTTGAACCCTGGTATGCCCTGGCCGGAGAGCGCGAGCAGGCGTTGGGACTGATGCGTGCGATCATCTGCCAGCTCACCTTTTCGCACGGGCCTGACCACGTGCAGTTCATCGTCGTCAGTTCCGATCTGGACGAGTGGGAATGGGTGAAGTGGCTTCCGCACTTCGGTGACTCACGGCGCTACGACGCAGCGGGCAACGCGCGGATGGTTTACAGCTCGGTGCGTGAGTTCGCCGCCGAGCAAGCCGAGCTGTTCGCCGGACGCGGGTCCTTCACGCCACGGCACGCCAGTTCGTCGGCACAGACGCCGACCCCGCACACCGTGATCATCTGTGATTTCGATGACCCGCAGTGGGAGTACGTGATCAGCGCAGAGGGCGTCGACGGGGTGACGTTCTTCGACCTGACCGGCTCCCCGATGTGGACGAACGTCCCGGAGCGGAAGTTGGAGTTCGACAAGACTGGTGTGATCGAGGCGCTGCCCCGCGACCGCGACACCTGGATGGTGATCGACGACAACGCCTGGTTCTTCGCCCTGACCGACCACGTGAGCATCGCGGAGGCGGAGGAGTTCGGTCAGAAGTTGGCCCAGTGGCGGCTGGCCGAGGCATACGAAGAGATCGGTCAGCGGGTTGCCCACATTGGCGCTCGGGACATCTTGGCCTACTACGGCATCGACGACCCGGGCAACATCGACTTCGACTATTTGTGGGGGAGCCGCACTGACAGCATGGGCCGGTCGCGGTTGCGGGCGCCGTTCGGCAACCGATCCGACAACGGTGAGCTGCTGTTCTTGGACATGAAGTCCCTCGACGAAGGTGGTGACGGCCCGCACGGGGTCATGTCGGGTACCACGGGTTCCGGTAAGTCGACGCTGGTGCGAACCGTGATCGAATCGCTGATGCTCGGACATCCGCCCGAGGAGCTGCAGTTCGTGCTGGCCGACCTCAAGGGTGGTTCCGCGGTCAAGCCGTTCGCCGGCGTGCCACACGTCTCGCGAATCATCACCGACCTGGAAGAAGACCAGGCGCTGATGGAACGCTTCCTAGACGCCTTGTGGGGTGAGATCGCCCGGCGCAAGGCGATCTGTGACAGCGCGGGTGTGGACGACGCCAAGGAGTACAACTCGGTTCGCGGCAGGATGCGTGCACGCGGCCAGGACATGGCGCCGCTGCCGATGCTCGTGGTGGTCATCGACGAGTTCTACGAGTGGTTCCGCATCATGCCGACGGCGGTCGACGTGCTCGACTCGATCGGCCGGCAGGGTCGTGCCTATTGGATCCATTTGATGATGGCCTCGCAGACCATTGAGAGCCGTGCCGAAAAGCTCATGGAGAACATGGGTTACCGCCTGGTGCTGAAGGCACGTACTGCCGGGGCCGCCCAGGCGGCGGGTGTGCCCAACGCGGTGAATCTGCCGGCGCAGGCAGGTCTGGGCTACTTCCGGAAGAGTCTCGAAGACATCATCCGGTTCCAGGCCGAGTTCCTTTGGCGGGACTACTTTCAGCCCGGCATCACCGTCGACGGCGAGGAAGCGCCGGTGTTGGTGCACAGCATCGACTACATTCGCCCGCAGTTGTTCACCAACTCATTCACCCCACTCGAGGTGACGGTGGGCGGACCCGAGATCGACAAGGTGGTCGCGCACGCCAACGGCGAAGTGGTCGAAGAGGCCGAGGCCGAAGCCGAGGAAGAAGGCATCCGGGTGCCCAAGGTGGGCACCGTGATCATCGATCAGTTGCGCAGGATCAACTTCGAGCCCTACCGGCTGTGGCAACCGCCGCTGACCCAGCCTGTCGCGATCGACGACCTGGTCAACCGGTTCCTCGGGCATCCGTGGCAGAAGGAGTATGGGTCCGCTCGGAACCTGGTGTTCCCGATCGGAGTCATTGACCGCCCGTTCAAGCATGACCAGCCGCCGTGGACCGTGGACACCTCTGGTCCCGGGTCCAACGTGCTGATTTTGGGCGCGGGTGGATCGGGCAAAACGACCGCGCTGCAGACACTGATTTCCTCGGCGGCGCTGACTCACACGCCCGATCAAGTTCAGTTCTACTGCCTGGCGTACAGCAGCACCGCGTTGACCACGGTTTCCAAGCTGCCTCACGTGGGTGAGGTGGCTGGCCCGACGGACCCGTATGGCGTGCGTCGGACGGTGGCCGAGCTGCTGGCCTTGGTGCGTGAGCGCAAGCGCAGCTTCCTGGAATACGGAATTGCCTCGATGGAGATGTTCCGTCGGCGCAAATTCGGTGGGGAAGCCGGTCCGGTGCCCAACGATGGCTTCGGCGATGTGTACCTGGTGATCGACAACTACCGCGCTCTCGCCGAGGAAAACGAGGTGCTGATCGAGCAGGTGAACCTGATCATCAACCAGGGACCCTCGTTCGGCGTGCACGTGGTGGTCACTGCCGATCGTGAATCTGAGCTGCGGCCCCCGGTGCGCAGCGGGTTCGGTTCCCGCGTTGAGCTGCGCTTGGCCGCGGTGGAGGACGCCAAGCTGGTGCGTTCTCGGTTCGCCAAAGATGTCCCGGTCAAGCCCGGTCGCAGCATGGTCGCGGTCAACTACGTCCGGCTGGACAGCGATCCCCAGGCGGGCCTGCACACATTGGTGGCGAGGCCGGCGATGGGCAGCACCCCGACCAACGTCTTCGAGTGCGACAGTGTCGTTGCGGCGGTCAGTCGGCTCACGACCTCCCAGGCGCCGCCGGTGCGTCGCCTGCCGGCGAGTTTCGGTGTGGATCAGGTGCGCCAGCTCGCCGCCCGGGATACCCGTCAAGGTGTTGGTGTCGGCGGAATTGCCTGGGCGATATCGGAATTGGATCTGCAGCCGGTGTACCTCAACTTCGCCGAGAACTCGCACTTGATGGTGACGGGCCGGCGCGAATGTGGGCGTACCACAACGTTGGCCACGATCATGTCCGAGATCGGGCGGTTGTATGCACCGGGTGCTACCAGCGTTCCCGCTCCGCCACCCGGGCAACCGTCGGCGCAGGTTTGGCTGATCGACCCGCGTCGTCAGCTGCTGACCGCGCTGGGCTCCAACTATGTGGAGCGGTTCGCCTACAACCTCGATGGCGTCCAGGCGATGATGGGCGAGTTGGCCGCCGTGTTGGCCGGCCGGGAGCCACCACCTGGGCTGTCAGCCGAGGAGTTGCTGTCCCGGTCGTGGTGGAGTGGTCCGGAGATCTTCCTGATCGTCGACGACATCCAGCAGCTGCCACCGGGCTTCGATTCACCGCTGCACAAGGCCGCTCCCTGGGTCAACCGGGCCGCTGACGTCGGTTTGCACGTCATCGTGACGAGGTCCTTCGGTGGTTGGTCGTCGGCAGGTAGCGACCCGATGTTGCGGGCGTTGCATCAGGCGAATGCGCCGTTGCTGGTGATGGATGCCGATCCGGACGAGGGCTTCATTCGCGGCAAGATGAAGGGTGGCCCGCTGCCTCGCGGCCGAGGCCTGCTGATGGCCGAGGACACCGGCGTATTCGTTCAGGTTGCCCTGACCGAGGTGCGAAAGTAAGATGGGGCCCGCTGCGCTGGGCCTGACCGTGTCAGGCCCAGCGCAGCGGCAACGACTTGAGCGCGAACGTCTTTGACGGGAAAGCGATCTCGGGACTGTAGTCGGGCGCCAGTTCGAAGTCGGGCAGTTGCTTGAGCCATTCGGCAACGATCACGGTCAGTTCTATCCGCGCCAAGTGTGAGCCCAGGCAACGGTGTGGTCCGCCTCCGAATCCCCAGTGCCGGTGCACCTTTCCGTCCATGACCAGTTCATTGGTGGACATGGCGTCGCTAACGTCGCGGTTGACGGCGGCCATGCACAGCCGCACTTGTGAGCCTGGTGGTAGCGTCATGCCGCCCACGTTGACAAAATCCGTGGTGATTCGTGGAGCAACCGGCGCTGACGGCTCCAGCCGAACGATCTCCTCGATGAAAACCCTTATTTCCTTTGGGTTATCGCGAAGCTGGGTGCGTAGCTGCGGCCGGCGTGCCAATTCGAGCAACGAGAATCCGATCGCGGCGGTCACGGTATCCAGACCGGCAAGGATCAACAGGTGGCTCATGCCCAGAAGTTCGAGATCAGTGAACTCGCCGGGGCCGGTCATCACCTGTGACAACATGTCTGAGCCTGGGTTCTGGCGACGTTGTTGGATCGCGTTGTTGAGGTACTCGAGCAGCTCTAGTTGGCCGACTTCGAGCTCTTCGCGGGTGAAATAGAGCTTGTCGCCGATAATTGCGTCTTTCCACGCGATCACTCGGTCGCGATCCTGCAGCGGCAGGCCATAGAGGTCCAGGAATACCTGGAATGGGTACAGCCGTGCGAACTCTGCCATCGCATCGCATTCACCGCGCCTGGCGAAGCCCGCGATCATCTCTGCCGCGTGGCGCTCCAGTACCCGCCGCGACTTGCCCAGGGCATGCGGGCTGAAGTAAGGCTGCAGCGCCTTGCGGTAGCGGGTGTGCTCGGGCGGGTCGAACGCCAGGGGCACTACGGGCAGCGGATTGCCCGGTGGCTGCAGGATCCGAGACGAGAAGATCTTGGGATTTCGCAGCGCCGCGAGCACGTCCTCGCGCCGGGTCAGGTAGTAGTGGCCATTCATGAAGACCACGGGCCCGGCGTCCCGCAGTGTATTCCACCCGACCGCGCGGTCGGCGGCTAGCGGCAATGTCGAATATTCAAGGCGCGGTAGATAAAACGAGCTGGCCGAACCTTCGCCGGGGGTACTCATTCGCTCAAGTCTTCCGTTTTCCGTTCTAGTCGGAGGTCATCGGGGCCGCCAAACTCTTGATGACACGGTCAATATCGCACGGTCGGCAAACACCCAACAATCCGACATCGATCACATCCGAGTTCATATCCGACGGATTGGCCGCGGAGCCGAGGCCACGAGGGACTCGTGACCATCAATCGACAAGCTAATCTACCTATTGATCGGTCTGGTCCGAGCTGACCTGCTCCAAGCTGGGTTGAGACTCGAGAGAGGAAGTCCGGTGAAGATTCGCCTCGAAAGCTCCAAGTGTGTTGGCCACGCCCAGTGCTACGCGGTGGATCCAGACCTGTTTCCGATCGACGAATCCGGCTACTCCATTCTAGAAGAGCACGAGGTGCGACCCGAGGACGAACAAGTGGCCCGCGATGGTGTGGCTAGCTGCCCCGAAATGGCGCTCATCCTCGACGAGGAGTGACAAAAGTGGCCGCCTGACGGACCTCGGGCGAGTGCTGTCTTTCTAAACTAAACGGTAACGAATATTTGTATTTAGGTTAACAGCAGTTTAACTATGGTTTACGGGGAATGAATAGTTGGCGTCTTCGGCGCCGGAGGCCGGTTGGGGCATCTAATGTGTTCCATACGCAATAGTTCTGCAACGTGGCAGCTTTTGCATGATGGTGCTATGATGCGGTCTGCTCGAGGCTGAAAGTTCATGCGCTGATGACCACAAGTTGGCCGTGGCGGTAGCTGTAGATGCTCTCGACAACGCCTCCCCCGAAAAATTCCTGGCGCGCATCTTTCGTACCGCGACGTGTCTCGAAGACCATGCCGGGTCAACGAGTAACGCCCGTTCGCAGTGCTGAGGACGTTTGGCGAGACGGCTTCAACCAGCTGGGCCGGGGAGCAGAAGGTGGTGATTACACGAACGGTGGCGGCCTCGCTGGCCGATGCAGGGGTGGCATTGCTGTGTCCGGATCACGATTGCGATCGTGGGCGGCTTTAGGAGGGGTGGGTGTTTGATTTCGGGGCGTTGCCTCCCGAGATAAATTCAGGCCGAATGTATACCGGCCCTGGATCGGGGCCAATGATGGCTGCTGCGTCGGCATGGGATGCTCTGGCGGCCGAATTGAGCTCTGCGGCGTCTGGTTACAGTTCAGTGATTGCAGAGCTGACTAGCTCACCATGGCTCGGTCCGGCATCGCGCTCGATGATGTCGGCCGTTGCTCCTTATGTGACTTGGCTCAGCGCGGCGGCCGCCCAGACCGAGACCGCGGCCAGCCAGGCCCGCGCGGCGGCGGCGGCCTACGAGACCGCATTTGTGATGACGGTGCCGCCGCCTGTGATTGCGGCCAACCGGGTCTTGTTGATGACATTGGTGGCGACCAATTTCTTTGGCCAGAACACCCCGGCTATCGCGGCCACAGAAGCTCAATACATGGAGATGTGGGCGCAAGACGCCGCAGCCATGTACAGCTACGCCGGCTCGTCGGCGCTGGCCACGGAGTTGCCGCGGTTCGCGCCACCACCGGATACCACCTCCGTGAACGCAGCCGGGGGTCAGTCCGCTGTCGTTGCCCAAGCCGCTGCCACGCCGGCCGGAGACTCCGCGCAGACCATCACGGCCACCATCCCGCAGCTGCTGTCGTCCGCCGGAGTGCCCGGACTGCAGCAGCTTTCATTGTCTTCAGTGTCGTCGATGTCGCCGTCGGCGGCGTCATCGCCAACCGTGTGGCAGATCATTCAGACGTAAGTACAGAACTTCCTGACCTACGGGCTGCCGACGCCGGACAACAACTATGCCGGCCTCTATCCCGGCATGTACAACGCGCTGAGGCAGACACTGCAGGCCTACTTCGGCGTGGGAATAGGCAACTCCGGCTGGTCGATAGCCCAGCAGTTGACCTTCGGTCCCGGAGGAACAACGGCCGGTGCCGGTGGTGCCTGGTACCCGACACCCGAATTCGCCGCCTTGGGCGCTGATACCTGGCATTGGCACCCGATGGCGAGCTTTGCGTCGTCCAGCAAGGTCGGCGGCCTATCGGTTCCGGCCAGCTGGGGCACCGCCCCCGGTTCGGTGGAACAAGCATCCACGAAGCTCGTGAGCACCAATTTCACTACCTCACCGGGCGAAGCGAACCCTGCGAACGGATTGAACGCCGCGCTGCGCGGATTCCCGGTTGAATCGCGCGGCGCCCAGCGCACCGGCAACCTGGGCGTGCGCTACGGATTCCGCTACCCCGTCCTGACCAGACCGCCGTCGGCAGGTTGATGTCATGGCCTCAACAACCACTGCGTGTGACCGTCATCGGATTCAAGGGTTGCCAGTAAATGAAGAGCGGATGAAGAGTGACTGTTCGACGATGAGTATTTCGCAGCGAAGGGGCGCCGCGAAGCCGGTTCCAATTAGCGTTGATAGCAATCAAATCCCGACGGTCTTCGGGCCCGCGGGTGATGAGGAGGAACTCCTATGTCATACGTGACCACACAGCTGGAGGCCCTGGCGGCGGCAGCCAGCACCTTGCAGGGCATCGGCTCGACGCTGAGCTCCCAGAATGCCGCAGCGGCAGCACCCACTACGGGTGTGGTGCCCGCGGCAGCCGATGAGGTTTCGGCGCTGACCGCGGCTCAGTTCGCCGCACATGCCCAGATGTATCAAGCCGTGAGCGCTCAAGCCTCGGCGATTCACGAAATGTTCGTCAATACCCTGGGCATCAGCTCAGGGTCGTACGCGGCGACCGAAGCGGCCAACGCGGCCGCGGCCGGCTAGGGGGTCCGGAAATGGCGATGGATTATGGGATGCTTCCGCCCGAGGTCACCTCGGCGCTGATGTATGCGGGGCCGGGATCATCATCTATGGTTGCGGCGGCCTCAGCCTGGAACGCGCTGGCTGCCGAACTGAATTCGACAGCCCAGGGCTACCTCACGGTGATCACCCAGCTGTCCAGCGAAGAGTGGATGGGGCCCGCCTCCGCAACGATGGCACAGGCCGTCGAGCCCTACATGACCTGGATGTCGGTCACCGCCGGCCAGGCCGAGCACGCGGCCACGCAGGCTCAATCGGCCGCGGCGGCCTTCGAGACGGCGTTCGCCGCCGTGGTGCCTCCGCCATTGATCGCCACCAACCGTGCCGAACTGACTCAGGCGCTGCAGACCAACATGTTCGGCTTGAACAACGGTGTGATCGCCCAATTGGAAGCCCAGTATGCGGAAATGTGGGCTCAAGATGCGTCGGCGATGTACAATTATGCCGCCTCATCTGCACTTGCCACGAAGATCGAGTCGTTTACCGAGGCTCCGACGATAGCCAATCCGGCGGCCAGTACCACTCAGGGTGCCGCGGTCAGTGCCGCGCAAGCGACGTCCGCGGCCTCCACCCAAAGCACGGTCCAGAGTTTCCTCAGCCAGATCACCAGCCAGCTTGGACAGCTCGCCTCGCCGAGCGGAACGCAGAGCTTCGTGTCGCAGCTGGGGGCGAGTAATCCGATCCTGACCGAGATTTGGTTCCTGTTGACCGGGCAGACCGTGCTGCCCAACAACCTGGGAACGTTCATGCAGGGCTACTCCAACTACGCCAGCTTCTTCTACAACACCGAAGGTCTTCCGTACTTCAGCGTTGGTATGGGCAACTTCGGTGTTCAGATGGCCAAGACGCTGGGGTTGATAACTCAGCCGGCTGCCGCCGCGGCAGCAGCCCTGCCGAAGGTCCCGGGGCTGGGTGGCGCGCTCGGCGCGATCGGCAGTGCAGGCAGCCAGGTGGCGGCCGGATTGGGCAGCGGCGCCCACGTCGGACACTTGGCGGTCCCGGCATCCTGGCCGGGTGCATCGGTTGCAGAGGCTGTGCGCCCAACGGTCCAGGCGGTCAGTGAGCCAATCACCTCGCCCGAGGCGGCGAACGTGATCGGCGGCATGCCCGTAGGCGCCACGGGTGCCGGACGTGGGGTCGGTTCAGGTCCCCGATACGGGTTCAAACCGACGGTCATGGCGCGCCCACTTCCCGCTGGCTAGCCAGGTAACGCAGATCGCCGCCTGCCGGACCACATCGTCAGCAAGGAGCCTCAGCTCAAAGGGAGCACCGAAAATGTTAAAACGCCTTCTAGTTGTCGCAATCGCGTTACTTGGACCATTGGGAACTGTGGCAACCGCTCACGCGGACAATAATGACGACAGATTTCTCTCAGAATTGCAGTCCGAGGGCATCACAGACCACATTTCGCCCTCACACGCGATCTTGGCCGCCCACATTGTGTGCCAGAAGCTTGACAGCGGCATGACGCCAACAGAGGTCGCTTACGACGTGCTCAACAGCAGTTCCATGCCCGGATATCACTCCGGCTACTTTGTCGGCGCGGCTATTGACGCGTATTGCCCGCAGTATCGGCCCGAGGAGGGATCGCTCTAGGGCCACGGTGCACCCGCCGGATGGCGAACCTAGTAATAGGGCGGCGGGACTGATTGGATATGCCAGGTGATGAGGGGGGAAGTGAGTATGACGACAACGTCTTCGTACGGGGCTGTCCGGGCCCCGAGCGCCCATGACCGACCGTGGTCGCGACTTTCGGACCCAGAGTCGTTAACTAGTTGCGCGCACACGCGGTGGATCAAGACGGCCGGCGCTCATCGAGCCGACCCACCGAAACTGCCCCACCGTATTGCTGTAGCACTGTCACGGCAGCGCGGAACGGGCCTCGCGGCCGACCGGATGGCTGTCGCGCTGGCAGCTAGAAGCCGCAAAATGCCCCGTCGCGCGCTCTTCGGCCAGCAGCCGCACATTCTTGACTGTGAGTTTGCTGAGTGGGAAGCTAGGTGCATCGAGCGCTGTTACTGTGTCGTTACTACAGGTGAATTCACGGTGCTATCGCGTGAACAAATGCAAACAGGCCCCGTAGAAGGCAACCTGGCGTCACACTGTCATCTAGTCTCTGCACTAGATGGGCGCCGGGGATAATCGAGGGAGGAATTCAGCATGTCATTTGTGACCACACAGCCGGAGGCGCTGGCTGCTGCAGCCGCAAACCTGCAGGGTATAGGCACCACGATGAGCGCGCAGAACGCGGCAGCGGCGGCGCCGACGACCGGAGTGGTACCCGCGGCCGCCGACGAGGTGTCAGCGCTGACCGCCGCTCAATTCGCCGCCCACGCGCAGATGTACCAAGCCGTTAGCGCCCAAGCCGCGGCCATTCACGAAATGTTCGTTAACACGCTTGCAACAAGCTCCGGTTCGTATGCGGCCACCGAAGCCGCCAACGCGGCCGCTGCCGGCTGACCGCACTGTCGGTCTCAGACCGGGGGGAGGGATCAGGCGCTGCGGTGAGCGCAACACAAACCTCCCATCGGTGGGTGAACTCTGGTTCTGATCGCTCGGCTGCGACGACGCTCCCGGCAATTGTGAAGTGCTTCGTCGAATCGGACATCGAGGTTCGGGGGCGATGTATGTCGCACCGCGCTGAAATGCTCGGTGACCGCTGGCTGACCGAAAGGAGGGGGGGCATCCGTAACTTTTGGGCCGGCGGTTGCGTGAGCGCGTAGCTGATCGGCCATCGCGCTCACCACAACCGAATACACGATCTAACTGACAACCAACCAGCCAATACACAAGGAGAAATTCAGGTGACTGCACGCTTTATGACCGACCCGCACGCTATGCGGGACATGGCGGGCCGTTTCGAAATGCACGCCCAGACCGTCGAGGACGAGGCCCGCAAAATGTGGGCGTCCTCGCAGAACATCGCCGGCGCGGGCTGGAGCGGTATGGCCTCGGCAACCTCGCTGGACACCATGGGCCAGATGAACACCGCTTTCCGCAACATCGTCAACATGCTGCACGGCGTGCGCGACGGTCTCGTTCGCGACGCGAACAACTACGAGCAGCAAGAGCAGGCTTCCCAGCAGGTCCTCCGCGGCTAGCGCGCAAAGCCACAGCTGCGTACGCTTTTCTCAGGTTAGGAGAACACCAATATGACCATTAATTACCAGTTCGGGGATGTTGACGCCCACGGCGCCCTCATCCGCGCGCAGGCCGCCTCGTTGGAGGCCGAGCACCAGGCCATCGTTCGCGATGTGCTGGCTGCCGGTGACTTCTGGGGTGGCGCCGGTTCGGTGGCTTGCCAGGAGTTCATCACCCAGTTGGGTCGCAACTTCCAGGTGATCTACGAGCAGGCCAACTCGCACGGCCAGAAGGTTCAGGCCGCCGGCAACAACATGGCGCAGACCGACAGCGCCGTCAGCTCTAGCTGGGCCTAAAACCTAACTTCAGGCGCGGCAGCACACCAACCAACCGGTGTGCTGCCGTGTCCTGTAGTCAACAGCCACGTCGATATCTGAGGTAGGGATGGATCAACAAAGTACGCGCACCGATATCACCGTCAACGTGGACGGCTTCTGGATGCTTCAGGCGTTGCTGGATATCCGGCACGTTGCGCCTGAACTACGGTGCCGGCCGTACGTATCCACCGACTCGAACGATTGGCTCAACGAACACCCGGGCATGGCGGTCATGCGCGAGCAGGGCATCGTCGTCGGGGACACGGTGAACGAACAGGTAGCCGCCCGGATGAGGGTGCTAGCCGCACCTGACCTCGAAGTTGTCGCCCTGCTTTCGCGGGGCAAACTGCTGTATGGAGTCGTGGACAACGAGGACCAGCCGCCCGGTTCGCGCGACATTCCCGACAACGAGTTTCGGGTGGTATTGGCCCGTCGTGGCCAGCACTGGGTGTCGGCCGTTCGCGTTGGCAACGACATCACCGTCGACGACGTATCCGTTTCCGACAGCGCGTCGATCGCCGCGTTGGTGATTGACGGCCTGGAGTCCATCCACCACGCGGACCCGGCCGCGATCAACGCGGTTAACGTGCCGCTAGAGGAAATGCTGGAAGCCACCAAATCCTGGCAGGAGTCCGGCTTCAACGTCTTTTCCGGGGGGGATCTGCGCCGGATGGGCATCAGCGCGTCCACGGTTGCGGCATTGGGGCAAGCGCTATCGGACCCCGCGGCCGAAGTGGCGGTCTACGCGCGGCAGTACCGGGATGACGCCAAAGGCCCGAGTGCCTCGGTGCTGTCTCTCAAAGACGGATCCGGTGGGCGTATCGCGCTGTATCAGCAAGCGCGGACCGCCGGTTCCGGTGAGGCCTGGTTGGCTATCTGTCCCGCCACCCCTCAGCTGGTGCAAGTCGGCGTGAAGACGGTGCTCGACACGCTGCCATACAGCGAGTGGAAAACGCATAGCAGAGTTTGATAGGAAGCGACGAAATTGCGCGTGCGGCAAGCTTTTTGAGAATAAAATGCGATTGAGACGGCAACACGGCATACTGCTCTAGAATCCGCAGTAAAACTGAAAAGCAACGGCAATAACAACTATTAGTCGCAAGGCGAGGCAAATGAAATTGGAGTTAGTCGAGCCGCAAATGAAAGAGGGCTACGGCGCTTCGGTGTATGTACCGACGGTGTATGTACCGACGGTGTATGTACCGACGGTGTATTTACCGACAGAGCCCCGGGCGCGGCTGAAGTCACGGAGTAACACGTTCGCCACAGCAGGGGGTACAGAACGATGACCGCAGTAGCTGATGCTCCACAGGCCGAACTTGAGGGCGTATCTTCGCCGCGGGCGGTCGTAGTTGGCATCATGGCCGGCGAGGGCGTCCAGATCGGGGTTCTGCTCGACGCCAATGCTCCCGTTTCGGTGATGACCGACCCGTTGCTGAAGGTGGTCAACAGTCGGCTGCGGGAGCTAGGCGAGTCGACGTTGGAGGCCGCTGGGCGCGGTAGATGGGCGTTGTGCCTGATCGACGGCTCGCCGTTGCGTGCTACCCAGTCGCTGACCGAACAAGACGTCTATGACGGCGACCGGCTGTGGATCCGGTTCATCCCGGACACCGATCACCGGTCGCAGGTCATCGAGCACATCTCCACTGCAGTTGCGTCGAATCTCAGCAAGCGATTCGCCTCGATCGACCCAGTTGTCGCGGTGCAGGTCGGCGCGGGGATGTTGGGGACCGGTGTGATCCTTGCCTCGGGCGTCTTGGGCTGGTGGCGCTGGCACCACAACACCTGGCTGACCACAATCTTCGCCTCGGTGATTGCCGTGCTTGTGCTGATGGTCGCCATGATGCTGCTGATGCGTGCCACCACTGATGCGGATCGGCGCGTTGCAGACATCATGCTGGTCAGCGGTCTTGCGCCGCTGACCGTGGCGGCGGCTTCGGCACCGCCTGGTTCCGTCGGTTCTCCGCAGGCCGTGCTCGGCTTCGGAGTCCTGTCCATCGCCGCGGCGCTGGCCCTGCGATTCACTGGTCGACGACTGGCGATCTATACCGCCATCGTCACGATCTGTGGCCTGACGACATTGGCGAGCTTGTCGCGGATGGTCGCCGCGACCAGCGCGGTGACGCTGTTCGCGACCATGTTGTTGATCTGCGTGGTGATGTACCACGCCTCGCCCGCGCTGTCGCGGAGACTGTCGGGGATCCGGCTGCCGGTCTTCCCGTCCGCAACCAGCCGATGGGTATTTGAGGCACGTCCCGATCTGCCCACCACCGTGGCGGTCGCCGCTGGCGGTCCCCCCGTGTTGGAGGGCCCCGCCTCGGTGCGCGACGTGGTGTTGCAGGCCGAACGGGCCCGGTCGTTCCTGAGCGGTCTGCTGGTCGGGTTGGGCGTGCTGATGGTGGTGTCGCTGACCTCGCTGTGCAATCCGCACACCTCGGAGCGTTGGCTGCCACTGATGCTCGCCGGATTCACCTCGGGCTTCCTGATGCTGCGCGGGCGCTCCTACGTCGACCGCTGGCAGTCGATCACCCTGGCCGTCACCGCCGTGATCGTGGTTGCTGCGGTGTCGGTCCGATACGCGCTGGTCTTGTCTTCGCCGTTGTCTGTGTCGATCGTGGCGTCGCTGTTGGTGTTGCTGCCCGCAGCCGGAATGACGGCCGCGGCCGTTGTCCCCAACACCATCTACAGTCCGTTGTTCCGCAAGTTCGTGGAATGGACGGAGTACCTCTGCCTGATGCCAATCTTCCCGCTGGCATTCTGGTTGATGAATGTCTATGCAGCGATTCGGTACCGTTAGCGGCAGGTTGCGGCCTGGTCGCGGATCGACCGCGACCATCGCCGCACTTCTGCTTGCCTCGGGTGCGTTGGCCGGCCTGCCGCCGGCGTACGCAATCAATCCTCCGACAATTGATCTGGGAGCTTTGCCGCCCGACGGTACGCCGGGACCGCCGGCCCCGATGAAACAGAACTCCTACTGCACTGAGGTTGGGGTGCTGCCTGGCACCGACTTCAAGTTGCAGCCGAAGTACATGGAGATGCTGAACATCAACGAGGCATGGCAATTCGGCCGTGGCGCCGGGGTAAAGGTCGCTGTCATCGACACCGGTGTGACACCGCACCCGCGGTTTCCCCACTTGATCCCGGGCGGGGACTACGTGATGGGCGGTGACGGGCTGCAGGATTGCGACGCGCACGGCATCATCGTGGCGTCGATGATCGGTGCGGCGCCGGCCAACGGGGCGCTACCGCCTCCGGCCGTCCCACGCCGGCCGGTCACTATCCCCACCACCGAGAAGCCGCCACCGCCGCAGACCGTGACGTTGTCACCTGTGCCTCCGCAAACGGTGACAGTGATTCCGGGGCCGCCGCCGGAGGAAGGGGCTCCCCAGGGCGAGCCCGGACCCGGGCCGGTGCCCCCGCCAGCTCCCGGCCAACCGCCGGCAAGCAACCATGGTGGCGGAACGGTGACGATCCCCAGCTACTCAGGTGGTGCGCGGGTGACGGGGGTCGACCACGCGGGCGGCCCGCGTCCGCCCGACCCGCCGCCGCCGGCACCGGATGCATTCAGCGGGATTGCGCCGGAGGTCGAGCTGATCTCGATCCGCCAATCGAGCCAGGCGTTCGGCCTCAAGGACCCCTACACCGGGGATGAGGATCCGCAGACGCAACAGAAGATTGACGACGTTGAGACAATGGCGCGAGCGATCGTCCATGCCGCCAACATGGGAGCGTCGGTGATCAACATCTCCGATGTGACCTGCATGAGCGCCCGCAACGTCATCGATCAGAACGCGCTGGGGGCCGCGGTCCACTACGCGGCCGTCGACAAGAACGTGGTCATAGTGGCCGCGGCCGGCGACGGCAGCAAGAAGGACTGCAAGCAGAACCCGATCTTTGATCCGTTGCAGCCAGACGACCCACGTGACTGGAACGCGGTCACCACGGTGGTGACGCCCTCGTGGTTCAGTGACTATGTCTTGACGGTTGGCGCAGTCGACACCAACGGTCAGCCGATGACAAAGATGAGCATCGCCGGACCATGGGTGTCGATCGCGGCGCCCGGGACCGATGTCATCGGACTCTCGCCCCGTGACGACGGCTTGATCAACGCGATCGACGGTCCGGACAACTCGTTGCTGGTTCCGGCTGGCACGAGTTTTGCGACGGCGATCGTGTCTGGCGTGGTTGCCCTGGTCCGGGCGAAGTATCCGGAGCTGTCGGCGTACCAAATCAGGAATCGGCTCATTCACACCGCCCGCCCGCCCGCTCGTGGAGTGGACAACCAGGTCGGCTACGGTGTGGTGGATCCGGTGGCTGCCCTCACCTGGGACGTGCCCGAAGGGCCGGTCAAGCCGCCTAAGCAACTATCGGCACCGCTGGAGCTGCCGAAGCCGCCCGCAGAGCGCAATATGGTGCCAGTATGGGTGGCTGCCGGCGGATTGACCGGTGCATTACTGATAGGCGGTGCGGTGTTCGGTACGGCGACGTTAATGCGGCGATCACGGAAGCGGCGATGAAGGCTCAGCGCAGGTTCGGTTTAGCTTTGTCGTGGGCGCGGTTGACGACAGTGTTCGTGATCGACCTGCTCATTCTAATCGTGGCCAGCCATTGCCCAGACTCGTGGCAGGGCGAGAACCGCATCGCGTGGTGGGTTGGCGTCGGCATTGCCGTGCTGGTCACCTTGTTGTCGGTCGTCACCTATCGCGGGATCACGGTCACCTCGGGTATCACTGCCTGGCTTTGGGATTGGTCCGCTGACCCGGGCACGGCACTGGGTGCCGGCTGCACACCTGCCGTGGATCACCAGCGTCGTTTCGGGCGCGACACGGTCGGAGTGCGCGAGCATCATGGCCGATTGGTCACCGTGATCACCGTCGACGATGGCGAGGGAGATGCCGCGGGTCGGCATCGGCATCGCACCACGCAGTCGGCGGTGGTACCGGTGGCGACCGTAGCCGAGAACTTGCGACAGTTCGATGTTCAGCTCGATGGCGTCGACATCGTGACCGTTGAGGTCCGCGGTGGTGCCGAGGCGGCCCGGGCGTCGGCTTCATTGGATGAGTGGGGCCCGGAAGAGTGGGGAATGGTGGGGGAGAGTCCCGCCGCGAACCGTCGCCGTACGTGGTTGATCTTGCGGATGAATCCCCAGCGCAACGTTGCCGCGATAGCGAGTCGTGATTCGCTGGCCTCGACGTTGGTGACAGCCACCGAGCGGCTTGCCCAGGTGCTCGATGGCCAGAGTTGTGCCGCGCGCCCATTGGCGGCCGACGAGCTGGCCGAGGTTGACAGCGCGATATTGGCCGAGCTGGAGCCGACCTGGAGCCGTCCGGGCTGGCGTCATCTCAAGCACTTCAACGGCTATACGACTAGTTTCTGGGTAACGCCGGCCGACATCAACGCCGAGACCCTCGATGAGGTCTGGCTCTCGGATGCCCCCGAGGTAGGCGCCACGGTGCTCACGCTTCGTCTGGTGATGCGCGCGGGAGAACCTCAGTTGTCGGCGTGGGTCCGCTACCACAGCGATGAACGCCTGCCCAAGGAGCTATCGGTGGGCCTCAACCGGTTGACCGGCCGCCAACTGGCGGCAGTGCGAGCGAGCCTGCCGGTGCCGTCCACCCGGGCTCAGCTGGTTGTTTCCAGTCGCGAGTTGCTAGACCACGACGAGCTGGAACTGCCTGTGGGGCAAACACAGGAGCACGCGACAAGCGCGACCACAGGGCAATGACCCGCCCACAATCAGCTGCAGACGATGCCCGCAACGCCATGGTCGCCGGTCTTCTGGCGTCGGGCATCTCGGTCAACGGGCTACAGCCAAGCCATAACCCGCAGGTCGCGGCTCAGATGTTCACCACCGCAACCAAGCTCGATCCAGCGATGTGTGACGCCTGGCTGGCACGGTTGCTCGCCGGCGACCAGACCATGGACGTTCTCGCCGGCGCATGGGCGGCGGTAAGAACCTTCGGTTGGGAAACCCGCCGTCTCGGCGTCACCGACTTGCAGTTCCGCCCCGAGGTGTCCGACGGGCTGTTCCTGCGGCTGGCTGTTACCAGTGTCGATTCGTTGGCCTGCGCCTACGCTGCCGTTCTGGCCGAGAACAAGCTTTACCAGGAGGCCTCGGACCTGCTCGACACCACCGACCCCAAGCATCCCTTCGATGCCGAGTTGGTGAGCTATGTGCGAGGTGTCTTGTACTTTCGCACCAAACGCTGGCCCGACGTGCTGGCCCAGTTCCCCGAGGCAACGCCCTGGCGGCACCCGGAGCTGAAGGCGGCCGGTGCGGCGATGGCGACAACGGCCTTGGCATCACTGGGGGTCTTCGAGGAGGCCTTCCGGCGTGCGCAGGAGGCCATCGAAGGGGACCGGGTTCCCGGCGCGGCCAATATCGCCCTCTACACCCAGGGCATGTGCCTGCGCCACGTGGGGCGCGAGGAGGAAGCCGTCGAGCTGTTGCGTCGCGTGTATTCGCGCGACGCAAAGTTCAGCCCTGCCCGCGAGGCCTTGGATAACCCCAACTACCGACTGGTATTGACCGACCCCGAAACGATTGAGGCGCGCAAGGATCCATGGGATCCGGACAGTGCGCCTACCCGTGCCCAAACCGAAGCCGCCCGGCATGCCGAGATGGCTGCCAAGTATCTCGCTGAGGGGAACGCCGAGCTCAACGCGATGCTCGGCATGGAGCAGGCCAAGAAAGAAATCAAGCTCATCAAGTCGACCACCAAGGTGAATCTGGCGCGCGCCAAGATGGGGCTTCCCGTCCCGGTGACCTCACGCCACACCCTGTTACTCGGTCCTCCTGGTACTGGAAAGACCTCGGTGGCAAGGGCATTCACCAAACAGCTGTGCGGGTTGACGGTGCTGCGCAAGCCGCTGGTGGTAGAGACCAGCCGCACCAAGCTGTTGGGTCGCTACATGGCCGACGCGGAGAAGAACACCGAGGAGATGCTCGAGGGTTCACTGGGCGGCGCAGTCTTCTTCGACGAGATGCATACCCTTCATGAGAAGGGCTACTCGCAGGGCGACCCCTACGGCAACGCGATCATCAACACCCTGCTGCTGTACATGGAGAACCACCGCGACGAGTTGGTCGTATTCGGTGCGGGCTATGCCAAGGCCATGGAAAAGATGCTCGAGGTGAACCAGGGTCTGCGACGGCGCTTTTCGACCGTGATCGAGTTTTTCAGCTACACGCCCGAAGAGCTGATTGCGCTCACCAAACTGATGGGCCAGGAGAACGAAGACGTCATCACTGAGGAAGAAGCTCAGGTGTTGTTGCCGTCGTACACCAGGTTCTACAACGACCAGAACTACTCCGAGGACGGCGACCTGATCCGCGGCATCGACATGCTCGGCAACGCCGGCTTCGTGCGCAATGTCGTGGAGAAGGCCCGTGACCACCGCAGTTTCCGCCTCGACGATGAAGATCTCGATGCGGTGCTCAACAGTGATCTGACGGAATTCAGCGAGCTGCAGATGCGTAGGTTCAGAGAGCTGACCAAAGAAGACCTGGCCGAAGGTCTCAGTGCCGCGGTGGCAGAGAAGAAGACGAACTAGGCCTCGGCGCGGCAAGCACCAAGCCCAGCTAACTCGCAGTCGCCCGGGAGGACGAACCTGCACGGGTCCAGACGCGGGGCGCCGTATTCGCCCGGCGCAACCACCGCGAGTCGCGTTGACGCTGGGATGACCCCGGTGACACCATGACGCTGGTTCTGCCTCACCAGCCGAAGTCTTTGCACGAAAACGGGGCCTCGAAATCGGAATTGGCATCAATGGTCGGGGGATGCTCCGGGGCGCGCTGGTTCGCCCCGTGGATGGATTGAGATCAACTCGGCTCATTGCGCACCGTTGGGCGGATACGCTATGTCATGCCAAAGCTTGCGCAACACCGGCCGCCCGGTCCAGCAAACACTGCTGGCGGCTTGAACCCGAGTTGCGCAACCACCGCGCACTCCCGTGGGCGCCGGATTGCGACGGGAGGTGGGCGGGACTGAACCAGTTGACAGTGGTTGTGCGAAGTTGGTGACCGTTTCCATCCGATCCGGTCCGGGCAGAAATTCCGCCGTCGGAATCGACTGGCGCCGAGTGCCCGAAGGCACGCGCGAACTGATTGCGCACGTGCCATCGGCAACATCCCGACACCACCACAGCGGCCGAGCCAATAGCCGGGTCGGGCTTCCCAAAGAGGAGAAAGTCCGATGTCTCTTGTCATGACGAGACCGCCAGCCCCGGCACTGCCGGCCGGCGGGCTAGCCAACCAAGGCCCTGCCCCTGTCCGGGGCGAATTGTCTTTGGCTGCAATAGAAGTAGCCCTTCCCGCGCCGGGTTTTGGAAGCGCGCGGCGGCAGCCCGAACCTGATCATCGACGGCGTACCGACACCCTCTCGGCGCGCGGGCTTGGATCGCTTGCGCCCATGATGGCCGCGTCGAGTGCGGCCGGGTAGGGGGCGTTGGAGATGGATTTCGCAGCACTGCCACCAGAGATCAATTCGATACGCATGTATTCGGGGCCGGGCTCAGCTCCGATGCTCGCTGCGGTAACAGCCTGGGATGGGCTCGCTGCCGAGCTGCGCTCGACGGCCGCCGCATACGAGACGGTGATCGCCGTGCTAACCGGTGACGGCTGGCTGGGACCGGCCTCGGAGTCGATGGAAGCCGCCGTGTTTCCGTACCTGGCGTGGATGAACATCACCGGAATGCAGGCTGAGCAAACCGCCCGCCAAGCGGCAGCGGCGGCGGGCGCGTTTGAGGCCGCGTTCGCGATGACGGTGCCCCCGGCGCAGGTGGCCGCCAACCGCACTCAGCTGCAGACGCTGGTTGCCACCAATCTTCTGGGGCAGAACACACCCGCCATCGCCGCTACCGAAGCCGCGTACGGCGAGATGTGGGCTCAGGACGCGGCGGCGATGTATGGCTACGCGGTCGGCTCTGCAGCCGCATCGACGCTGACACAGTTCACCCAGCCGGCGCAGACCACCGATCCAAGCGGGCTGGCCAGTCAGTCGGCGGCGGTCACTCAGGCAGTAGGCAGCACAGTCGGCAACCTCACTCAGACGGAGCTGCCACAACTGATGTCCGCGGTGCCGGCGAGCCTGCAGGGGCTGGCCTCACCAGCGGCCGCATCGCCGATCGACGCCATTCCCGGATCCGGGCTGCTAGCCGCGCTGCTGAACTTCCTGGATGGCAACGACGGGAACCCGCACGGGGTCTTTTTGAACTCGTCATTGGTGAACGGGTTCGTCTCAGCCGGATACGTCAGCCCTGCCGTCGTCGGACCCGCAATCTGGGCCGCAATGGCCGATATCAATGCGGTGGCACTGGGTGCCCAGGAATCGGCCGCGGTACCGCCCATGGGGTCCGGCGAAGGAAATCCGTCGTGGATACCCGCGGCATCACCGGCAAGCCCGGAAAGTTTGCCGGTTCTGTGTGAGGAGACGGCAGCCACGCTGGGGACTGGAGGAATCTCGGCGGGTATGAACCAGGCTGAGCTGGTCGGGCGAATGTCTGTTCCCCAAAGCTGGGGCGTAGCAACAGCGGTGGCCAATCACGCCGGTGCGGCAGCCCCGGGCGGCGGCTGGACCAGTACGGCCGTTGTCCCCGAAGCGGCAGTCGGGATGCCCGGCATTCCAGGTATGCCCGCGGGCATTTACGGGCACAACCTCGGCAATCCCCCCGGTACGGATTACGCCCAACGATCATGGGGCGCCCGCCAGCTGCTGGATGACGAGACGGAAGTCACCGTGACATCGACGATCGGTTCCGGGACTGCCGCGGCTACCGAATCTGCCAGCATGACTCCCTCGGGTTGAGGCTCGGGTAATGGCGTTGCCGGCAATGGATTTCGGGGCCCTGCCACCGGAAGTCAACTCCCTGCGCATGTATTCGGGCCCAGGGTCAGCGCCCATGCTTGCCGCTATGGCGGCGTGGGATGACGTTTCCGCGGAAATGCTTTTGACGGCAGCGGCATACGAGTCGGTGCTCTCGGCTTTGCTCAGCGACGGCTGGCTAGGGCCAGCTTCGGCGGCTATGGCGGCAGCGGCGGCCCCGTATGTGACGTGGCTGAGCGCCACCGGGCTACAGGCCGCGCAGACGGCCGGTCAGGCGGCGGCGGCCGCGGCGGCGTTCGAGGCCGCGTTCGCCATGACGGTGCCGCCGAGTGTGGTTGCGGCGAACCGGGTGCAGTTGCTGACGCTGGTGGCTACCAATTTTCTGGGCATCAACACACCGGCGATCGCGGCTACCGAGGCCGAATACGCCGCGATGTGGGCGCAGGATGCGACAGCCATGTACGGGTATGCGGCCGGTTCCGCGGTGGCGTCCACGTTGGAACCATTTTCGGAACCAGCACACACCGCCAGCCGCTCCGGGCTGGCGGGTCAGACCGCGGCGAGTACCGCTATGGGCGGCCTCACGCAGACCGAAGTGCCCCAACTCATGTCCACGGTACCGGCAAGTCTGCAAGGACTCGCCGCACCCGCGGCGGCACCGCTGGACACCATTGCAGGGTCGGGTCTGCTTGCTGACATCCTGAACTTTCTGGACGGCAACGATGGAAACGCCTTCGGGATCTTCTTGAACTCCTGATTGGCAAATGGAGTCATCTCGGCCGGATACACGGCTCCGGGGATCGTCGTGCCCGCCGTGACATCGGCAATGGCCGACGTCAATGCGTTGGCCCTAGACGGCTTACCAGGGATTGCGTTGCCAATTACGGGATCCGATTCCGGCGATGCCGTTTGGACAAGAATGACAGTTCCGCAATCGGGCCTGGGGGGAGTCGCCGCGGGAACCAACCAGGCGACTATGGTGGGTCGACTGTCGGTCCCGCCGAGCTGGGCGGGGACCACCGAAGTAATAGATCATGTCGCCACCGCGCTCCCGGGCGCTGGCACCGCTACCGCCCCGGAGGCGAGTGCGGCGATGCCTGGCGTACCCGGGGTACCTGCTCCGGGCGCCTACGCGCGCAGCTACGGCACCGGACCTCGGTACGGATTCCGGCTGACGATAATGCCGCGCCCGCTCTCGGGCGGCTGAACAACGCGCTTGCACCGAAGCCGGTGGAGTTGCGCCGCTCCGCGTCAGTGACCTGAAGACAGCGAAAAGCGCTGCGATGAAACAAAACCCGGCACACGATGGCCCATCGCTTTACCGGCATGATCGGGCAGCCACGGGCGCGTTGGGCGTGATGCATCAAGTCAAGATGCCTGCGAAACCTGGTTCATGCATCAGGTAAGGAATGCCCGCGAAATCGGGGTCAGGTGGTGGTCTTGCTTTTGATGCGGATGCCGGCTTTGAGGGCGGGTAGAGCGGCGGGTATGGCGGTGAGGTAGAGCTGTTCGGTCTTGTCTTTGGCGAGTCTGAGCAGGGCGGCTTGCAGGTCGGCGATCTGGTGGGCGATCGCGGCGGGGTTGAGGCTGTTGCGGTAGGTGAGCAGCTCTGTTTGTTGGGCCGCTGAGAGGACTCCGGCGGCCAGCAGCCGGTCCAGGGGGGTCTGGGGCTTGTCGTAGAGCCGGCGGCGGTGACCGTCGCGGCTGCAGCCGTAGCTGATGGGTTTGATGGTGGGGGTCAGGTAGTTGAGCCGGTCGTTGACCAGGTGCCACAGCCGGTTGAGCACGGCGCGTTCTTCGTCGGTGTCGTAGCGGTAGTAGAACCCGTAGCGACGCACGAGGTGGTTGTTTTTGGACTCGATGGTGGCCTGGTCGTTCTTCTTGTAGGGTCGTGAGCGGGTGAAGAAGATCTCCATGTCCGCGGCCCACTTGATGACCGCCTTATTGAGGAATTCGGTGCCGTTGTCGAAGTCCAAACCCGTTACCTTATAGGGATTTTAGTAATTCCGGTTTTGAGGGCGCCCAGGATGTGGGGGTGGGCGTTGTTGCGCACCGTGCGGGTGAACACCCAGCCGATGTGCATGTCGGTGAGGTTGACCGTGCGGGCGAACTCACCTTTCAGTGTCGGGCCGCAGTGCGCCACGGTGTCGCCTTCGAAGAACCCCGGAGATTCTTCGGCCTCATCGCCTGCTTTGCAGATGGTGATCGAGGACCGCAGCAGCGGGAGGGTTTCGTCGTCGACACACCCGAGATCTGGTCGCGGGCCTTGGCGCCGCGCAGGTAGCGGTCGATCGTGGCGCTGCTCATCGCCAACAGCTCGGCACGCACCGCCGGGCCGTAACGGTCACGGCCGTCCACCAGTTCGCCGTGGCGTTCTAGAGCATCCAACTGAAGTGCCATGGAAGCGGCCAGATACCGGCCGCACTGCCCGCCTGAGGCCGCCCACACCTTCTGCAACACCTTGAGCGCATCCTAGGAGTACTTCGGATTGCGTTGCCGGCGAGTCCGTTTGGCGACCTGCCGACCCGCTCCCGGCGGCGCGGCCGCCGCCCTCAACCGCCGCCGGGCGTTGTCACGCGACCAGCCGGTGACCGCCACCACCTGATCCAGAATCTGCCCCTTGTCCGCCTTCGGTGCCCCCACATACGCCCTGGCGAACTTCGCGGTGATCTCGGCCCGAGACGACATCGACAGCCCACTTCCCATGCCTGCCGAGGATCGACCGTTTCGCGGGCATTTTTACGTGATGCACCGAGGACGCTTCACGGGCATTTTTCGTGATGCTTGCCGTTGGGTTGACGGTCACCGCTTCGAGTGAAACTATGACCTTTGCAAGCACTTCGCTAGGTGAGGCGTCTGCACGGATACAGGCCACTGACCTCGAACGTCGAAAGACGCCCCGGGTCAGGACAGCTCTTCCCGGCTTAAGGGTTGAGCCCAAGTGGCTTCCGGCTTGAAAGCGTCGGATACGCCGTGTGGTGCCAAAGCTCTGACGAGAGGGGTGCCGCGCTCAGTCGTCGTGCTGGGCACTCGCCTCTATGTGCTGTGTGACTGGCACCCCCGCGTGCCCCGGCCCCGAGGAGGTGAGTGCGAAGTGAGTCCCGGTGATAGACCGTATTCGAGACCAACGGCCATTTCGTTTCGATCCGATCCCGGCGCCCTTTTCGTTATCTGACACGGTTTCATCCACGTTTGTTTGATCGGCACGCCTTAGCCTGTGCTGCGGACGTGCAGCTGAAGCGCGCGAAGTTGCGGTATCGGCGCTGTGTCGTTGTGCGTCAGGAGAAGCCCGATACCATGTCGCCCCTGAACCGATATAAAGCTGGGCCACAACATAATTCGGTGGATAGCGCCCATGTATAGGGCACCGAGCGTGCACTGGAGCGCAATCGGGCGCTAGGGCTACGCAACCCATGCCCGCCCCGCGTCCCACTCGGCCGTAACGGCCGCCAATGCCATCACGGCCAGGTAGAGAAAGAAGCCAGCGATGACTGTCAGTCTGGATTTCGCCACACTGCCACCCGAAATCAATTCCGCACGTATGTATTCGGGGCCAGGCTCCGCCCCGATGCTTGCCGCTGCCTCAGCCTGGAAGGGCCTGGCTGCGGAGCTTCGCGTCACCGTGTTGTCCTACGACTCAGTGCTCAGGGCGTTGACCGGCGAGGAATGGTACGGCCCGGCGTCGGCCTCGATGGCGGCTGCGGCAGCGCCGTACCTGGCATGGATGAGCACCACCGCCGCGCAGGCTGAGGAGAGTGCGGTACAGGCGGCAGCCGCTGCGGCAGCCTACGAAGCTGCCTTCTCGGCCACCGTGGCGCCCGCGGTGATTACAGCTAATCGGGCTCAATTGATGGTGCTGGTCGCGACCAATGTGCTGGGGCAGAATACTCCGGCAATCGCAGCCGTAGAGGCCCAATACTGCGAGATGTGGGCCCAGGACGCCATGGCCATGTACGGCTATGCCGGCTCGTCGGCCGCCGCCACGCGGCTAAGCCAGTTCCTCGAGCCGCAGCACAACACCAATCCGGCTGGGCTGCTGGCACAGCAGTCAACGCTGGCCCAGCTGATGTCGGCAGTTCCCAACGTGTTGCAGGGACTGGCGTCTTCCAACACTTCGGCATCCGCGCCGTCCGGGCTGCTGAGCACGTTGCTGTCCGGCAATGGCCAGTCCTGGCTAGCCACGCTGTGGTCGGAGTTCGGGCCCAACGCCAATATCTGGAACACCATCGCCTCGACCGGCTTTCTGCTGCCGAGCAATATGGTCACCCCCTTTCTCGGCATGCTGGGCACCGCAGCGGTGGCGGATGCGGCCGAGGACGCGCTCGGAACCACGGGTTCTGGCGCGCTCGGCGGTGCGCTTTCCGCGCCGCTCGGGTCCGTCGGTGGCCAGGCCGGGCTGGCGGCTGCGGGCAACGCCGCCATCGTCGGCAAGTTGTCGGTGCCGCCGAGTTGGACGGGGGCAGCTCCACTGGCCAGCCCGCTGGGTTCAGCCCTGGGCGGCACACCGATGGTCGCGCCTCCGCCGACGGCGGCGGCCGGCATGCCCGGCATGCCGTTCGGGAATATGGCTGGGCAGCCGTTTGGGCGGGCTTTACCCCAATACGGCTTCCGCCCCACCTTTGTCGCCCGCCCTCCCGCGGCGGGATAGCTGCGGGGAAAATCTGCGGCCGAGGCGAAGTCGGATCACGCAAAGGACATCGTCGACCACGTCCGGTAGTCATGTTGCTCCGTGGGCTGCGGTATTTGCAGCGCACAAGCTTCACGCCCGGCCGCGGGACCGTCATGGCATGCCGAACGATGGCCTGCCAGCAAACCTGCAGCAACCAGCTAGCCGAGTAACAGCCGATTGTGAACCTGGTTGCCCGGTGAGGTGCGTAACCTTCCTCCAACGCAAGGAGAACGCCCCATGACGAGCAGCCGTCAGTTCGGTGAAGTCGATGCTTACCCGGTCGTCTGGAGCCCCGGCTCCGGCTGATCCGGTACGGCGCCGGTAACTGCCTGCGCCACGGGAGTGGACATCGTTCCCCCTGGCCGTTGGCGACGTTCGCACCCACGTGTTCAGCAACCAAACTGCTCGCCATCACGCATCAAATCCGGGAGGCCATGCGGCAGCCTTATCCGTTGGTAGCGTCACACCGTCGGTCATTACGGTGGGTAGCGTGAAGTTACTATATGAATTCATATTAGTGAAACCGTAATGTTGGTCTTAGTGGGACATTTCCGCTCGTTCGAGAATCGCGCCGCGTGATTTCGCCTGCAAAATGCAAATATGGACTTGTGCGTCAATAATCGCCCATCGATCGTGTTTGTCCTCTGCGTTGATGGTGAACGCGGCTCCGCCTGGGCGGTGGTTTGCCTTGAGTTGGGATATAATCGTGTCTACGTGTATATATAGTGGCTGCTGTGCATCGCTGAGCAGAAGCTTCACAAGCGCCGCTGGGGCGGTGAGATCGATTTTTAACATCGAGATCACGCGGCGGGAAAGCGGTGCAAATATGCCTCATCCAAGATCAACGTCATATGCAGCAATGGGGGTACGAATAGTGGCTAGACAAAGGACGATTTGGGATTTTTTTCGCGGGGATATGAGATAGTTTTTGTTGTGGCTCGGTGGATCAATCATTGGAGAGTTCAGGGGGTGGTTAATGAGTTCGATAAGAGCCGAGGCCAGCATCGTGCGGGACTACAGCTTCGTGATTACCCTGGCGTTCAGCTAAGAACCGGAGGTAGCAGATGATTGACTTTGGGGCGCTTCCGCCGGAGATCAACTCGGGGCGGATGTATGCGGGGCCAGGCGCGGCGCCGCTGATAGCTGCGGCCGCGGCGTGGGACGAGCTGGCCGCCGAGCTGCAATCCATGGCAGCTTCGTATGGCTCAACGGTCCAAGGCTTGACCGTGGCACCGTGGACCGGTGCGTCGTCGATCACGATGGCGGCAGCGGCCGCGCCCTACGTGACCTGGATCAATACCACGGGCGTTCAAGCCGAGCAGGCCGCCACCCAGGCGAAGCTGGCCGCCGGCGCGTATGAGACGGCATTTGCGGCCACGGTGCCACCGCCGGTGATCGCGGCCAATCGCGCGTTACTGATGGCGCTGATCGCGACCAACATTTTCGGACAAAACACTCCCGCTATCGTGGCCGCCGAAGCCCAATACCTGAAGATGTGGGCCCAAGACGCGGCGGCAATGTACGCCTATGCCGGCACTGCGGCCGCGGCCTCGGCGCTGACGCCATTTACCGAGCCGCCGCAAACCACGAATCCGGTGGCGGGGGCCGCTCAATCCGCCGCCGTGGCCCAGGCCAGCAGCACCGCCGCCAGCTCAGACGTAGTGTCCCAGCTGGCCGGACTGATCACCTCGGTACCGAATGCGCTGCAAACCCTCGCGACAACGAGCGCCGCACCGACCGCGGCGTCCATCCTGCCCGAGGTGTCCCTGCCTCCATGGCTCGCCACCAACCTGGCGAACTGGAATACCATCATGGCAACCCTGACCGGGCCATTCTCACTGCAGGGGATCAGTTCGATACCGGGTGGCCCGTTCCTGTCTTTCGGGCAGGTCTACGCCTACGTGCAAAACGCTCAGGGGCTCAACGCCTTCTACAGTCCGAAAGCGATCACCGGGACGCTGGCGCCGCTGGTTCTGGAGATCTGTCCCGGCGGCGTCGGATTGACTTCGGCGTCGGTATCGAACTCGGTATCGGGCACGATGGGGCGCGCCGCCCTGGTGGGCAGCATGTCGGTGCCGCAAGGCTGGACTCAGGCCGCACCCGCGATGCGACTGGTCTCATCAGTGCTATCCACCAACCTGGCGGCCGCGCCGACCGCTGGGCTACCGGGCGAGGCGGGGGTCTTCGGCCAGATGGCGTTGTCCAGCCTCGCCGGACGCGCCATGGGGGCCAGCACGTTTGGTTCGTCCAGTGGGGGTGCCGTGGCGAACTCGCTCGGCGGGGTTGTTGCCGAGGCCGACCCAGCCGCCGCCACCATCATCGTGATCCCGGCGCTCGACGAATAGGACGCCGACTGCCATGAATCACGAGAACTCCTACAGCAGCCCGGCCCGGGCGATCCAGGCACAGAAGTCCAGGTAAGGGGTACCGCATGTTCTATGCAGCGTTTCCGCCGGAGATCAACTCGGGCCGGATGTACACCGGTCCTGGATCGGGGCCGTTGCTGGCCGCCGCGGCAGCCTGGGACGCGGTTGCCGCGGAATTGCAGTCCAAGGCCGCCGCGTTTTCCTCGGTGATCGCAAGCCTGACCAGCGGGCCATGGATAGGTCCGTCCTCGCTGGCGATGGCGGCCGCGGTTGCACCCTACGTGACGTGGATGGGCGCCACAGCCGCACAAGCCGCGCAGGCGGCGACACAGGCCACCGCCGCGGCGACCGCCTACGAGACCGCGTTTGCCGCACACGTGCCGCCGGTCGAGATCGCGGCCAATCGCGCGCAATTGGCAATGCTGGTGGCCACCAACCTGTTCGGCCAGAACACGGCGGCCATCGCCGCGGCCGAGTCGCAATACGCTGAAATGTGGGCACAAGACGCCACCGCGATGGACGGCTACGCCAGCTCGTCGGCGGCCGCCAGCGAAGTCACGCCATTTGCCGAACCACCGCAAGTCGTCAATGCTGCCGGGTTGGCCAGTCAAGCCGCAGTGGTGGGCCAAGCTGCCGCTGCCTCCCCGGCCGCCACCGTGCAGGACCTGCTGGCAACTGGCCCCATCTCCTGGTTACTGCAGTTGGGTGCCGACCTCAGCACCGGCTATACCGCAGCGGTCACCGCGCTGCTGAACGGCCTTTTCGGGCCATCCGGCGCGACGACCTATTTAACGCTGTACAACGCCATCAAGACTCCGCTGAACTTCACCACCGGGTTTAACGACATCGGCCTGCTGATCAACTTCCCCGCCTCGCAGTTCCTCAAGTTCGCCCCGCACCCCGGGCTCGGCCCGCTTCCCAAGGACGCGTTGGGAGGCGGCCTCGGGCTGGCTCCGCACTGGAACCAGGGCACGCTGTTCAGCGCGATACAGCCGGAGGCGATGACGCCGCACTGGGGGCGCGGCACCCTGATCGGAAAATTGACGGTTCCACCGAGCTGGGCCGCGGCCACGCCGACCATCAGGACCGTAGCCGCCGCGCTGGCGGCCGCCGGACCCGAGGCCGTCCCGGCAGCGGCACTCGGCGAGGGAGGGCTGCTCAGCTCCATGGCAGTGGCGGGCATGCTCGGAAGTGCCTTTGGTGCCGGGGCCCCGGACGCGTACAAACGCGCCGGCGTCCGCAGTCGCCTCACTCCGCTCAAAGACCTCAAAGACGCCACTTCACCGGAAAATTTGAAACGTCTGGTCGCGTAAATATCGGAGAAGCCCGAAAGTGTCCAGCACCATACTGTCGATCAGGAAGGTCTTGACAGCCTCTTGGAGCAGCTGGCGAAGAAACCCGGTATCCATGCTGTGCACCTGTCCAAAGGCGACAAAGCGAAAGTCGTTCCCACCGATGCGCAGCCAGGCTAGAGGGGAAGTGCAGTTCAATGTTGGAGCTACCCGATGATGGGCCCCGATGCCGGGATCTCGAAGCGTCTTACCCGCGCTGCGCTGCCACAATCGCGTCACTAGAGCGCCAAATAACCTGCGCGCCAAGAAGATTGGAACAGCATTCGGGGAATTTCGACTCGCAACGGTGGGCATCATCGATGCCAGTGCCGCATTCCGCTGCGGCAGTGGCTAGACCACACACATTTAACAGCTATGCCCCAGCTCGAGCTGGAATAATTGGAAATAGGCAACTGCTGTGGGATCGGAGAATGGCTAACAATGAAAGCGCTATTTGCTCTCCTCGGGCTGTCTGCCATGATTTGGCTGGCCGCGCCCGCGCACGCACACCCTGACGAAGGCGGGGGGGGTGTCGGCTTTCTTGCCGCACTGCAAAATGCCGGTATCACTTATTCCAACCCGGACCAAGCCATCGGATCGGCCAAGGCGGTGTGCTGGTGTCTGGACCGCGGCGAGTCCGGCCTGGAACTGGTTCATGATGTGAAGACCCACAATCCCGGATTCAATATGGAGGCGGCATCGCAGTTCGCTGTGCTGGCGGCGACCTACTACTGTCCGCATCACCTCAGCCACGCCTGATCTAGCAGGCCGCGGCTTTCGGCTCAACCATGCGGCCGAAACGACATTGCCCAAATCGCACCGAATGGATCGCCCCTGAGCCGCCGGTAGGCCGTCGCTGAGTACCACCACGATGCGGCCGGTTCGCCTTGACTCCACCTGTCGTTAACCCAGGCGTGCTTAGCTGCCGTCGCCATCGTGCCGGTCAGGAAGGGAGTGCGACGCCAGTGCAGAACCTGAGCGTTGCTGAGTTCACACTTCGACTGGCGGTCGGACTCGGCTGTGGCGCCCTCATCGGCATCGAGCGGCAATGGCGCGCGCGCATGGCCGGGTTGCGCACCAATGCCCTGGTGGCAACCGGAGCCACTCTATTCGTCTTGTACGCGGTCGCGACCGAGGACAGCAGCCCCACCAGGGTCGCGTCCTACGTCGTGTCCGGTATCGGGTTTCTCGGCGGTGGAGTAATCCTGCGGGAGGGATCCAACGTCCGCGGCCTCAACACCGCCGCCACCCTGTGGTGCTCGGCAGCGGTGGGTGTGCTGGCGGCCTCCGGACACTTGATCTTTGCGCTGATCGCTACCGGCACCATCGTCAGCGTTCACTTGCTGGGACGCCCACTGGGCCGACTGATCGACCACGACAACGGGGTCGAGGAGGATGAAGGCCTGCAGCCCTATCGCCTACAGGTTCTCTGCCGCCCCAAGACGGCGAAGTACGCGCGCGCCCAGATCGTCCAACACATCGCCAGAAACGACATCATTCTGCGTGGCATTCACACTCGCCAGGCCAACGACGACAACATCGCGTTGACCGCCCACATCCTGTTGGACGGTCACACGCCCGCCAAGCTAGAGCGGCTGGTGGCCGAGCTGTCCCTGCAGCCAGGCATCTACGCAGTGCATTGGTACGCAGGTGAGCAGTCCAATCCCGTGCTGCCCGGCACCGAGCCGGACTGACCTACGGCCGGTCCTGCAGGTCCGGAGCGGCGGCTGCCAACAGATCCGCGCGATCTCGGGTCAGCGGCGGGTAGATCCGCTCAGTGTTGATGGTCTGCTTAGTGGCCTTGGCCTTCGCGCCACGCGACACCACCATCCGGTCCCACCCCTCGGTGTAGACAGCGCCGGCCGGTCCCAGATCGAGAACCGTTACGTACCAAGGAATCCGCAGGGCCAGCAGCGGCTCGCCGAACAGGTCGCTGATCACGTTGTAGCCCGCATACCGTCCCATCGGCCACCCGTGCTGACACGACATCACCGACACGTGGTCGTCGTCCATCTGGGCGGCGGCCACATCGCCCGCAGCGAATATCTCGGGAACCCCAACCACCCGCAGGTAGTCGTCCACCTCGACACGCCCCAGCCGATCACGGTGTACCGGCAATTGTTCGGCCAGCGAATTTGCGCGCATGCCGGCGCACCACACCACGGTGGCCGCCTCGAGCAGCTCACCCGATGACAGCGCCACGCCAGCCTCGGTGACCGCGGTAACACCGACCGCGGTCCTGGTCTCAACACGGACCTCGGACAACGCTTCCTCGATCACCGGCCGTGCTGAGGCACCCATATCCGAGCCGACCACGGGGTTGTGGTCCACCAGTACCACTCGGGGGACGACGGCACTGTGGGCGAACAGCTTTGCGAGCCGAGCGGGCAGCTCGCAAGCGGTTTCGATGCCGGTCAACCCGGCTCCCACCACCACGACCGTGGCCGCGGCGGCCGCTGGCGGCCCATCGGCAAGTTGTTGCAGGTGACATTGCAGCCGGACGGCACCCTCGTAGGTGTCGACATCGAATCCGAACTCCTGCAGGCCAGGAAGGTCGGGCTTGGCCACCTGACTGCCCGAGGCGAGCACCAAGCGGTCGTATTCGTACGTCTGGCCGTCGGCGGTGCGCACTCGGCGTGCCGCGGCGTCGATCCCGACCACCACCGCGGGAATATGTGAGACCCCGGCTGGATCGAGGAGGTCGGCGAGCGGGATCCGGCAGGTACTCAGATCGGTTTCGTAGTTGCGAACCTGGATATCGTGAAACGGTTTGGTACTCAACACCGTAATGTCGACGGACCCGGGCGGTACGGCGAGCTCCTCGACTCGCCGCGCGGCGCCCAGGGCCGCCCACAGTCCCGCGAAACCAGAACCAATCACCAGTACCCGGCTCAACCGCTCAGCCCCTCGCTCATCCGGGCTAGCGCCGCGGCCGCATCGCGGCCCGGCATCAGCAGCCACACTTGTAAACCTCTGTCGCGTTCATACCATCCGATGCCGAGCCCTTCGTCAGCGGCGCGCTCCCGCAACGCGCGCGCATCGGGATTGAGCACGTCATGAGTCCCAGTGAATATCGTCAGCCGGGGCGACGCTCGGGCTCAGCAGGGGAGCGCCCAGCGGATCTCCGCCCGCGTACCGCAGTCCCGCGTCGCGCAGCGCATGGCACAGCGCGAACGCGATCCCGCCCCCGGCCGAATCACCTGTGAAAGCAACATAATTCGGGTTGCGGGTCTGCAAAATCCGGCGATAGAGCCGCAAGAGGAACGGGAACACCTCGCGGTAGGTGTGTTCGGGGGCGATGGGGTAGATCGGCACCGTCATGGTGCGGCGCAGGGGGTTGGCGAGTCTTGCAATCGCGGGCCAGTGGAAATGCGGCAACAGATCCAGCACGTACCCGCCGCCGTGCAGGCATAGCAGGTGAGGTTCAATCCCGTGTCCCCGGACAGTCGCGGGCTGACCTCATAGACCGTGGGTGGGCGGCCCAGCGGTCCAGCTTGGCAACGGGAAACAGTCGGTAGCGCCGACCGGAGGCGCGTAACAGCCGGTAGGGCATGCTGGGCTTGCGCGGCGGGCGGTCCATGGCGCTACCTCCACGATTTCCGGGCCTTTTGGCCCTGGGACGGCAAACCGGATATCAGTAGTCTGTCTAACGTGAGTGCTCTACCCGGCTTCCTCGCCGTCTTGCCCGGCGAAATGCGCGATCCGGTGTTGTTCGCCATCCCATTTTTTCTGTTCCTGTTGACGGTCGAATGGGAGGCCGCTCGCAAGCTGGAAAAACTCGAGGCAGGCGCCACCGAAACACCGCGGCCGGTATCGGGCTCCTACCACACCCGCGATTCCGTCGCGAGCATCTCGATGGGCCTGGTATCACTGGTCACCATCGCTTTCTGGAAGACGCTGGCCTTGCTGGGTTACGCGGCCATCTACACCGATGTCGCCCCGTGGCATCTTTCGCCGGGGCGCTGGTACACCTGGGTCATTGCGATCGTGGGCGTCGACCTGCTGTATTATACCTATCACCGCATCGCTCACCGAGTCCGGTTGATCTGGGCCACTCACCAGGCACATCACTCCAGCGAATATTTCAACTTTGCCACCGCGTTGCGGCAGAAATGGAACAACAGCGGCGAGGTGCTCATGTGGGTTCCGTTGCCGCTGTTGGGGTTACCGCCCTGGATGGTGTTCTTCGGGTTTTCGGTGAGCTTGATCTACCAGTTCTGGGTGCACACCGAGCGAATCAACAAGCTGCCACGCTGGTTCGAGTTCATTTTCAACACTCCGTCGCATCACCGGGTGCACCATGGGATGGACCAGATGTACCTGGACAAGAACTACGGGGGCATCCTGATCATCTGGGACCGGCTGTTCCGCAGCTTCCAGGCGGAGACCGCTCGGCCGCACTACGGACTGACCAAACCGGTCGACACGTTCAACATCTGGAAGCTGCAGACGCGTGAGTATGTGGCGATTGCTCGCGATTGGCGATCGGCGACAAGGCTGCGTGACCGGCTAGGCTACGCGTTTGGGCCGCCGGGGTGGCAACCGTCGACGACGGCAACACCTCGGGCCGAGGATGCAGCCGCCGTGACCACGTCTGGCTAGCGTCCTACTTAGCCGATGTAACGGCCGGGGGGCCGTTGACGAAAAATTATTCGTCAAGTCGAGATACGCCGTAACGTCTAACTGTGGTCGGCATTGCGCCGGCCCCGAAGGGTAGATTCCATGGTTCGCCGCCTGGCATTGCGTGCTTTCGCCGTATCAGCCACGACCGCGGCCCTCGCGTTCGCGTGGGCGCCGGCCGCACGTGCCGAACCGCCGCTGGTGTTCCCCGGCATGGAGATCCACCAGGACAACCACGTCTGCACCCTGGCCTGGGTCGATCCCGCGATGCACATGGCCTTTACCGCGGGGCACTGCCGAGGCGACGGACCGGTCACCGACCGGGGCAACGCCATCATCGGGCAGCTGCGGGCCTTCCGCGACAACACACCCAGCGGTACCACGGTGGCCACCGATCAGACGATCGAAGACTACGAAGCGATCATGCTGGTTGATGGGGTGCGGATCAGCAACATCATGCCGGGGGGACGCCCCTTGACCTCAAACCCGGGTCTCGCGCTGCAGCCTGGCCAAGCGGTCTGCCATTTCGGCATCACCACCGGGGAAACGTGCGGGACCGTCGAGAGCGTCAACAATGGGTGGTTCACCATGACCGGTGGCGTCGAAAGTCAGCGGGGTGACTCCGGCGGACCCGTCTACCTTGCCGGCGCAGGGCCAGGGCAGCTGGTGGGGATCTTCAACAGCATCTGGGGCGATTTTCCCGCCGCGGTCTCCTGGCAGCGCACCTCTGACGAGATGCGCCAGGATCTCGGAGTGCCGTTTGCCGGCTAAAACGCCCGCGGTCGCGATTCGGCCGGAATCCCAGAGTCGCTGACACCGCTGCGTCCGACCGACCACCTACCCGCGCCGCTCGCCGAATTAGAACGTGTTCACCTGGGCCCGGCGTTACCGCCACTAGTGACGATGGCAAAGTTCCTCTGCGCTCTTTCTGGGCTCAGCGGGCTGAGCTATCCTGCGAGACGATGAACCTTTCTGTCCGGTCGCCGACACAGATTGCGTGGGTCACCCCGGATCTGGATGCTACAGAAGCAGCGCTCACAGGCTTATTGGGCGCTTGCAAGTGGGTGCGGATACCCGATGTGCACTTTGCTCCGGACAGCTGCAGCTATCGAGGCAAGCCCGCCGACTTTGTCGCGAGTATCTCCCTGAGCTATCTCGGCGACATGCAGCTGGAGCTGATCTCTCCGGTCTGCGGAGAGAATATCTATAGTGACTTTCTGCGCGATTGCGGGCCGGGCCTGCATCACATCTGTCTGGAGGTCGAGGGCCCCGAGCAGCTTGAGATCGCACTGGCCGAGGCCGCTGACCACGGCGCCAGCGTGGTCCAGCGCGGCTCGATGCCGGGGGGAATTCAGTTCGCCTACGTCGCGGCACCACAGGCGGGGGTGCCGTTTGTGGAAATTGCGTACTTCTCGCCGGAAATCAAGGCTTTTTATGACTACATCAAACGGGAGCAGCGTTGAACACCGAGATACCAGCGACGGTTAGCTCAGACACGGTGACCTCATGGACGGATGACGTCGATGTGGTGGTAATCGGCTTCGGTATCGCCGGGGGATGCGCAGCAGTCGCGGCGGCCACCGCCGGCGCCCGGGTGCTGGTGCTCGAACGTGCAGCCGCGGCGGGCGGAACCACATCGCTGGCCGGAGGGCATTTCTATCTGGGCGGCGGAACGGCGGTCCAGCAGGCGACCGGTCACTCGGACACACCCGATGAGATATACAAGTACTTGGCTGCGGTGTCGCGCCAGCCCGATCACGCCAAGATTCGCGCTTACTGCGACGGTAGCGTCGAGCACTTCAACTGGCTCGAAGACCTCGGCTTTCAGTTCGAGCGTAGTTACTTTCCCGGGAAGGCAGTGATCCAGCCCAACACCGAGGGATTGATGTTCACCGGCAATGAGAAGGTTTGGCCCTTCTTCGAAAAGGCGGTGCCGGCGCCACGCGGCCACAAGGTGCCGGTTCCGGGTGACACCGGCGTCGCGTCGATGGTGATCGACCTGCTGCTCAAACGAGCCGCGAGCCTGGGGGTGCAGATCCGCTACGAGACGGGCGCCACCGAACTCATCGTGGACGGCTCGGGAACGGCGGCCCGGGTAGCCGGAGTGATGTGGAAGCGGTTCACCGAAACCGGCGCGATCAAGGCGAAGTCGGTGATTATTGCTGCCGGGGGATTTGTGATGAACCCCGAGATGGTCGCCAAGTACACCCCGAAACTGGCCGAGAAGCCGTTCGTGCTCGGCAACACCTACGACGACGGGCTGGGCATTCGGATGGGAGTGTCGGCCGGCGGCGCCACCGAACACATGGATCAGATCTTCGTTACCGCTCCGCCGTACCCGCCATCGATCCTGCTGACCGGCGTCATCGTCAACAAGCTCGGACGGCGTTTCGTCGCCGAGGACTCATATCATTCCCGCACGGCGGGGTTCATCATGGATCAACCCGACAGCGCGGCCTATCTGATCGTCGACGAGGCACACCTGCAGCATCCCAAGATGCCGCTGGTTCCGTTGATCGACGGGTGGGAGAGCGTCGCCGAAATGGAAGCCGCACTTGGCATTCCGGACGGCAATTTGGTTGCGACGCTGGATCGCTACAACACCTGTGCCGCGCGCGGCGAGGATCCCGACTTTCACAAACAGCCGGAATTCCTTGCACCCCAGGACAAGGGGCCATGGGGAGCATTCGACATGTCGCTGGGCAAGGCGATGTATGCCGGCTTCACCCTCGGTGGACTGGCCACATCGGTCGACGGCGAGGTGCTGCGAAGCGACGGGTCGGTGGTGGCGGGCCTATATGCGGCCGGCGCGTGCGCCTCCAACATCGACCAGGATAGCAAGGGCTACGCGAGCGGTACGCAGCTGGGGGAGGGATCATTCTTCGGGTGCCGTGCCGGAGCCCATGCCGCGGCGCACGCGGGCGCCCGCGTGGCCCCCTGAGTTATCACGGCACGTCGTGTCGATCGCCGCGGCCGTCCGGCACCGCTAGCTAGCCGCCGCCGGGAAATCCCCGCCGAGCAACACGATGTGCGTCATCGGAGGGGCGGCTTCGCCGTTGATGCCGTCTTCGCCGAGCAGCAATCCACGGCTGCCCGCGTCACCGCCGATACCCGCGAGCACTCCGGAAGCGCCGTTGCCGCCGTTGCCGCCGGTGCCGATCAACACGGCGTCGCCCCCCTGGCCGCCGTCTCCGCCGCTGCCGCCGGCCTCAAGAAGGTCGCCCTGCCCGCCGGCGCCGCCCGCGCCGCCATCACCGACTATTTGTCCGCCGGAGCCACCGGTTCCGCCGGCGCCACCATCGCCGTTGGAACCGCCGCCGGCGCCACCGGACCCGCCCGACCCGAGCCACCCGGCATTCCCACCGGTGCCGCCGGTTCCGCCGCCGGTGCCGCCGAAGCCGCCGAACCCGGCGTCGGAGAACAGCAAACCGGCATTGCCGCCGCGTCCGCCGGCACCACCAATACCCGTGCTGGTGCCGACTCCGCCCACCCCGCCGAACCCGCCGGTCCCGCCGCTGCCGAACAAGAACCCGCCGTTGCCGCCGGCACCGCCCGCGCCTCCGTCGGCGTTGAGTCCCAGTTTCGCAATCCCGTCGCCGCCGCTGCCGCCCGATCCGCCCGGGCCGCCCAGCAGGCCGGCATTCCCGCCCGCCCCGCCGGCACCCCCGGCCCCGCCGAATCCGGGGTTGCTGATCCCCGTATTCGCGCCGGCACCGCCCGCACCGCCGGCACCCACCAGCCCGGCCGCACCGTCGGCACCGCCGGCGGCTCCCGGGGTCGCAGCGGCAGACCCCCAGCTCCGCCGTCGCCGAGCAGCCAACCGCCCGGCGCGCCAGCCGCCCCGCTACCCGCGGAACCGGGCAGGCCGTTGCCGATCAGCGGGCGCCCGGTCAGCTCCTGCACGGGTGCGTTGATTGCAGCCAGCGCCTGCTGTTGCAGGGCGTGCACGGGGGAACTACTCGCCGGGGCGTTGAATCCGTCTGCGCCCAGCAGTAGCCCGCTGATTCCGCCGCCGCCATCACCACCCGGCGTTTCTCCTACTCCGCCGACTCCGCCGTTGCCGCCATTGCCGATCAGGACGCCATTGCCCCCGAGGCCACCGGCGCTACCATCGTTGCCGCCCTGCCCGCCGGCACCGCCTGCTCCGCCGTTACCCAATAGCTGTCCACCGACGCCGCCCCGGCCGCCGGCGCCTCCATCGCTGATCGTGCCGAAGCCACCGGCGCCGCCGGCCCCGCCGCCGACCAGCCAGCCCGCGTCCCCGCCGGCGCCGCCCGCTCCGCCGTCGATCGAGCCAGCACCACCGACCCCGCCGGACCCGCCGCTGGAGAACATCAGCCCCGCGTTGTCCCCGGCCCCTCCGGCGCCCCCGTCACCGTCAAAGGCGTGACCGCCTGCCCCACCGGCGCCCCCGGTGCCGAAAAGTAGGCCCTCGTCACCGCCGGCGCCGCCGTCACCACCCGAGTGACCGACGGTTGCGCCCATGCCGCCGGCACCACCCGCGCCGCCAAACAGGCCGGCCCTTCCGCCGTTGCCACCATCTCCGCCGGCCCCACCGTTGCCGGACCCGCCGACCCCGCCGAGTCCGCCGGCCCCGAATAGGCCGCCGGCCCCACCGTCACCACCGGTTCCACCGGTCAGGAAGCTCGCCCCACCGGCTCCGCCCACCCCGCCGGGGCCGAACAACAGCCCACCGGCCCCGCCGGTGCCGCCGTTCCCGCCGTTTGCGGTATTGCCTAACGGCGAGTTTCCGCCGGCTCCGCCAGCGCCCCCAGCGCCAATCAGCCCGGCCGCCCCGCCGTCGCCGCCGGCCTGGCCGGCCGCACCCGAGCCGCCCGCACCACCGTTGCCGAGTAACCAGCCGCCGGCCGCCCCGTTTGCGCCGGTCCCGGGCACACCGTTGGCGCCGTTGCCAACCAACGGCCGCCCGGTCAAGTCCTGCACTGGTGTGTTGATGGCGTTGAGCGCAGTTTGCAGCGGGTCTTGCAGGAACGATGCGTTGGCCGCTTCGGCGCCGGAATAGGCTTGCGCACCGGCGGCCAAGACCCGCTCGAACTGGGCGTGAAACTCCGCGACTCGAGCGCTGATCTGTTGATACGCCTGACCGTGGCCGGAAAACAACGCCGCGATCGCCGCCGAAACCTCATCCTCAGCGGCAGCCACGATCCCCGTCGTCGACCCGGCCGCGGCCGTATTCGCGGCATCGATCACCGACCCGACACCAGCCAGATCGGCCGCAGCCTCCGCCACCATGTCCGGCACCGCCAGCACAAACGCCATCACGTTCTCCTCCCAGAACCAAATACCAACGAATCTCGCTGGATCGGCCAGAAAAACCTGCCGCTAACGAGGTTGGGTCGGGACATTACGCGACGGCATGCCAAAAATGTCCTAATTAGAAACCATTTTAATTCCGGGTTCGATGAATTGTTGAGACACGAATGACTTTCAGCGAGATAGCGCAATAGGCGGATCGATCGAAGCAAGTTGATGCCCGAATATTCATCACACTCGGAATATCGCCCAGGTCAGTGTCGGTGCGCCATGTGCCCAGCCGCGGGTGGTCCAGTCAGACTGCGGGAGAGTGGGTTCCAGTAGTATCGCGGCGGCCTGCCATGGTGGGCGATGACGAGAAGATAAACAATTCCTGACCGGTTGAATTAGCATCCCGAAGATGTCGATTAATTCACCGGATGGTGAGCCGTAGATTTATTGCTGGCTGGTATCCGCAATTGACGCCGAGGTGGGTGGCGGGCCATGAATTCGCCATGCAATAGCTCTGATGAACGGGACCGCTCGTCGGCTCTGGCGAAAAGGCTGCCGCTTCCGCCGGGAGCGGGGCGTCGTTAGGCCGGTGCCGGCTCCTGGTTCACCGGACCCAGCCGCCAAGGGCCGCCGCCGAGCAGTTCGAGCTGCTGGTTATGCAGTCGCTCCAGGGCGGGTCGATGGCTGACGCTGACCACAATGCAGTCCGGTAGCTCGTTGCGCAGTAACTCGTAGAGCGCGAACTCGAGACCGGTGTCCAGCGCCGACGTGCTTTCGTCAAGGAAGACGGCTTTGGGTTTGGTCAGCAGAATCCGGGCAAACGCCACCCGCTGTTGCTCACCGGGAGAGAGGACTTTCGCCCAGTCGCGTTCTTCGTCGAGGCGGTCGCACAGCGGAGCCAGGGCGACCTTGGTCAGCGTGTCGCGCACCGCCTCGTCCGGGATGTCGTAAGGGGAATTCGGGTAGCACACCACGACTCGCAGCGAGCCCAACGGCACATAGGGCAGCTGCGACAAGAACATCGTGTCGTTGGCACCGTCTGGGCGGCTCAGAGTTCCCGAGGCGAACGGCCACAGCTCGGCCAGGCTGCGCAGCAACGTCGTTTTGCCAGAGCCCGACCGGCCGGTGATCACCAGTGAGTCGCCGCGGTCGAGCCGGACATCCAACGGGTCGATCAATCGATCTCCAGCGGGGGTGCGAACCTCAACATCGGTGAGTTCGACGGACTCGTCGCTGCTTGGCTTGGTCAATACCGCAGGCAGTGCGCGCCCCATCTCGTTGGCATCGACCAAGCCGTGCAGACGGATGATCGCCGCCCGGAAAGAGGCAAATGCGTCATAGTTGTTACGGAAGAACGACAGCGAGTCGTGAATGTTGCCGAAGGCCGTGGCCGTCTGGCCGACGTCGCCGAAGTCGATCTGCCCGGCAAACAATCGCGGCGCCTGGATCACCCAGGGCAACGGCACGATGGTCTGGCTCACGGACAAGTTCCAGCCGTTGAACGCGATGCTGCGGCGGACATATCGGCGATAGTTGCGGATGACCGGTAGAAAGCGGCGCTCCAACTGTGCGCCTTCCACCCGCTCGCCGCGGTAGAAGCCCACGGCCTCGGCCGCATCCCGCAATCGCACCAGCGCGTAACGGAAAGCGGCATTGAGCTTTTCGTTACGGAAGCTGAGCCAGATCAGCGGCCGCCCGATGACGAACGAGATGATCGTTGCCACCAAGACGTAAATCAGCACGGTCCAGAACATCGCCCGCGGGAATGACAAGCCGAAGATATTCAGCGTGCCGGACAGGTTCCACAGAATCGCGGTAAAGGAAATCACCGAGATGATCGACTGCACGGCCCCGAACAGCAGCGTGCTGGCGGTCCCATTGGACGGCTGATTAGGTGTTCCCCCGGCGCCCGCGGTGAAGACGTCAATGTCTTGCTGAATACGCTGGTCGGGGTTGTCGATCGTTTCGTCGATGAACAGATCCCGGTAGTAAGCCCGACCTTTGAGCCAGTCCTTGGTGAGATGGTCGGTGAGCCACACCCGCCACGCGATGATGAAGCGCTGGGTCAGGTATATGTCGGCCATGACGCGGGCCACGTGTATTACTGCCATGACGCTGAAGACCCCGATGGACATCCAGAATCCTCGTACGCCTGAGCGTTTCACCGCTTCGTCACTGGCGGCGGTGCCCTGGAAGGCCTTCTGCAATGCGGTGTACATGTCATTGCCCTGGTAGCTGAACAGCACATTCAGTCGCACCGCCAGCACTACCGAAAACAACAGCACACCGAGCATCAACCACACGCGAATGCTTTTGGGGCCGATGAAGTACTCGGAGGTGATTCGCCAGAACTGCCGGCCCCACGGCGTGAAGAACTCGAAGAGGGCCAACGCGGCGATCACGCAGACGGCGCTGATCGCCCACGCTTTAGCCACCCAAAACACCGAATCTACGAATGCGCTGGACCAGTCGATGGAGGGCGTAAACGGCTTCGGGCCCAAGATCGGTACTCCTCACGGTCGAGGTGTTGAGGTGATTGCTCAATACAAATCCTTCGGCGAAGGTACCCGAAGGAGGTGGCTAGGCTTCCCAAATATGACGGACATGAGCACCGCCGCCGCCCCAGTCCAAACCGTTCATGCCGGCCGGCTTGTCGCCCGCAGGCTGCGCGCCAGCGGTGTCGACACCGTGTTCACCCTATCGGGCGGCCATCTGTTTTCGCTCTATGACGGCTGCCGCGACGAGGGCGTCCGGTTGGTCGATACCCGCCACGAACAGACCGCGGCGTTCGCCGCCGAAGGCTGGTCGAAGGTCACCAGGGTGCCGGGCGTGGCGGCGCTGACGGCCGGCCCCGGGGTCACCAATGGCATGAGCGCAATGGCCGCCGCCCAACAGAACCAGTCGCCACTGGTGGTCCTGGGGGGCCGGGCACCGGCAGGGCGATGGGGGATGGGCTCGCTGCAGGAAATCGACCACGTGCCGTTTGTGGCGCCGTTGACCCGCTTTGCCGCCACCGCCCAGTCCGCCGAGGATGCCGGTCTCCTGGTCGACCAAGCGCTGCGGGCCGCGGTGGGCTCCCACTCCGGGGTCGCCTTCGTCGATTTCCCGATGGACCACGTGTTTTCCATGGCAGAAGATGACGGTCGGCCGGGCGTTCTGACCGAGCAACCGGCAGCCGCACAACACCCGGCCCCGAACGGCCGGGAAATCGATCGGGCCGCCGAGTTGCTCTCGCGGGCCCAGCGCCCGGTCATCATGGCCGGAACGAATGTCTGGTGGGGCCACGGGGAGCGCGCGCTGCTGCGCCTTGCCGAAGAACGGCAGATTCCGGTGCTGATGAACGGGATGGCGCGTGGCGTCGTGCCCGCCGACCATCCACTTGCCTTTTCGCGGGCCCGATCAAAAGCGCTGGGCGAGGCCGACGTCGCGCTGATTGTCGGCGTGCCGATGGACTTTCGTCTGGGCTTCGGCGGAGTCTTCGGGCCGCAGACCCAGCTCATCGTGGTGGACCGCGCCGAGCCCGAACGCCAGCATCCACGACCCATTGCCGCCGGCCTCTACGGGGACTTGAGTCAGATCCTGGCGGCGCTGACCGGACCTGATGCTGGCGACCATCAGAGCTGGATCCGCGAACTGCGCGACACCGAGACCGAGGCACGCGAACGGGAGAAGACCGAACTCGCTGAAGCTCGGATCCCGCTGCACCCCATGCGGGTGTACGCGGAATTGGCGCCGCTGCTGGATCGCGATGCGATCGTGGTCATCGACGCGGGCGATTTCGGGTCCTATGCCGGGCGTGTCATCGACAGCTACCAGCCGGGCTGCTGGCTCGACAGCGGCCCGTTCGGCTGCCTGGGATCGGGGCCCGGCTACGCCCTGGCCGCCAAGCTGGCCCGGCCGGAGCGTCAGGTGGTGCTGCTGCAAGGCGATGGCGCATTCGGGTTCAGCGGAATGGAATGGGACACGTTGGTCCGCCACAACGTGCCGGTCGTGTCGGTGGTCGGCAACAACGGCATCTGGGGTCTGGAGAAGCACCCGATGGAAGCGCTCTATGGCTATTCGGTGGTGGCCGAGCTGCGCCCGGGAACCCGCTACGACGAAGTGGTACGCGCCCTAGGCGGCCACGGAGAGCTGGTGGCCGCGCCCGCTGAACTTCGTCCCGCGCTGGAACGCGCCTTCGCCAGCGGGCTTCCGGCCGTCGTCAACGTTCTCACCGACCCGAGCGTCGCCTACCCGCGCCGATCAAACCTGGCCTAGGGCGTGTCTGCTTAATGTGAATGGTGTTTTGGCTGATGCTGTTTGGGTGATGCGGACGCATGCGATTTCTGATGATTTGTGGTCGCTGATCGTGGCGGTGTTGCCTGCGGGGCGGCGGCGTGGCCGGCCGTGGAACGATCATCGACGTACTCTGGAGGGCATTATCTGGCGTTACCGTACGGGATCTCCGTGGTGTGACCTGCCCGAGCACTTCGGTCCCTGGCAATCGGTGGCCGAGAGGCATCTACGCTGGTCGGTCGATGGCATCTACGCGCGGATCTTCGCGGCGATCGCCTCTGACCTCGACGCCGAGGACGCCGACCTGGGCGCACTGTTGTCGGTCGATTCGACCAGTGTGCGCGCCCACCAACACGCAGCCGGAGCGCGCCCGGGCGCCGCACAGGGGATCTGTCGAATTACAAGAAATATCTCGATGAGCCCGATGACCACGCCATTGGGCGTTCCCGCGGCGGGCTGACTACCAAGATCCACGCCTTGACCGACCAGCTGTGCAGTCCGGTCACCCTGGCACTGTCGGCCGGTCAAGCCGGTGATAATCCGATGCTTTGGCCACTGCTGGCCGCCCGGTGCAGCAACTCATACGCCCCGTTTCGCCTGCTGGCGGACAAGGCGTACTCCCATGACTCGACGCGGGCACAGCTGCGCCGGCTCAAGATCGCCCATACCATCCCCGAGCGCAGCGACCAGATCACCCGCCGCAAAGCCAAAGGCCGCAACAGAGGACGGCCTCCGGGGTTCTCAGGCCGAATCTACAAGCACCGCAACACCGTCGAGCGAAGCTTCAACCGGCTCAAACACTGGCGCGCGGTCGCCACCTGCTACGACAAATACGCCCTGACCTACCTCGGCGGTGTCACCCTGGCCGCCATCATCACCTACCACCGCGTCCGCAATTAGCAGACAGGACCTAGGCGGCTCGCCGCGCGTCGCGGGCAGCGAGCGTGCGCAGTTGTACAGCGGCGCCCGGCGTGTCGCGCACTAACACGCACGCTCGCCGCGGTTTGGGCGTCGCGTACCGTTGGGCTGTGTCCAAGACCACGCGCGCCCAGTCGGGCCGCCTGAGCAGCCGATTCTGGCGGTTGCTCGGCGCCACAACGGAAAAGAATCAAAACCGGTCGCTCGCCCAGGTGACCGCTTCAGCTGACTTCGACAAAGAAGCCGCCGACCTCAACGACGAAAAGCTGCGCAAGGCGGCCGGGCTGCTCAATCTGGAAGACCTCGCCGACTCCGCCGACATTCCCCAGTTCCTCGCGATCGCGCGGGAAGCGGGCGAGCGGGCGACCGGGCTGCGACCGTTCGACGTGCAGTTGCTTGGCGCCCTGCGCATGCTCGCCGGCGACGTGATCGAGATGGCTACCGGTGAGGGCAAGACTTTGGCCGGCGCGATCGCGGCCGCTGGCTACGCGTTGGGCGGTCGCCATGTCCACGTCGTGACCATCAACGACTACCTGGCCCGCCGCGACGCGGAGTGGATGGCGCCACTGCTGGAAGCGATGGACCTGACGGTCGGCTGGATCACCGCCGAATCAACCGGAGCAGACCGCAGAGCCGCATACGAATGCGACGTGACATATGCCTCGGTCAACGAGATCGGCTTCGATGTGTTGCGCGACCAGTTGGTCACCGATGTCGCCGACCTGGTCTCACCCAATCCGGATGTTGCGCTCATTGACGAGGCCGACTCGGTGCTGGTCGACGAGGCACTGGTCCCGCTGGTGCTGGCCGGGACGACTCACCGCGAGACACCGCGGCTGGAGATCATCAAGCTGGTGGGCCAACTCGTCAAAGACAAGGACGCCGACGAGTACTTCGCCACCGACGCCGACAGCCGCAACGTCCACCTGACCGAGGCCGGAGCGCGCAAGGTCGAAAAGGCGCTGGGCGGCATCGATCTGTACTCCGAAGAGCATGTCGGGACCACGCTGACCGAAGTCAATGTGGCCCTGCACGCCCATGTGCTGCTGCAGCGCGACGTGCACTACATCGTGCGAGACGACGCGGTTCACCTGATCAACGCGTCGCGCGGTCGCATCGCACAACTGCAGCGCTGGCCCGACGGGCTGCAGGCGGCGGTGGAGGCGAAGGAAGGTATCGAAACCACCGAGACCGGAGAGGTGCTCGACACCATCACGGTGCAGGCACTGATCAATCGGTACGTGACCGTGTGCGGCATGACCGGAACCGCGTTGGCGGCCGGTGAGCAGCTGCGCCAGTTCTACAAGTTGGGCGTGTCGCCGACACCGCCGAACACCCCCAACATTCGTGAGGACGAATCCGACCGGGTGTACATCACCGCGGCGGCCAAGAACGACGCGATCGTTGAACACATCGCCGAGGTACATGACACGGGACAGCCGGTCCTGGTCGGCACCCGCGACGTTGCCGAGTCCGAAGATCTGCACGAGCGGCTGTTGCGCCGCGACATTCCCGCGGTGGTGCTCAACGCCAAAAACGATGCCGAAGAGGCTGCGGTCATCGCCGAGGCCGGCACCCTGAGCAGGGTCACCGTCTCGACCCAGGTGGCCGGGCGTGGCACCGATATCCGGTTGGGCGGATCCGATGAAGCCGACCACGACCAGGTCGCCGAACTGGGCGGGCTGCACGTGGTGGGCACCGGCCGCCACCACACCCAACGGCTGGACAACCAGCTGCGCGGCCGCGCCGGGCGCCAGGGCGATCCCGGATCATCGGTGTTCTTCTCGAGCTGGGAAGACGACGTTGTCGCGGCCAACCTGGACGGCAACAAGCTTCCGATGGAAACCGACGAAGACGGCCAGATCGTCAGCGCCAAAGCGGCCGGGCTGCTCGACCACGCCCAGCGAGTTGCGGAGGGCCGCATGCTCGACGTGCACGCAAACACCTGGCGCTACAACCAACTGATCGCCCAGCAGCGCACCATCATCGTCGACCGGCGCAACACGTTGCTGCGCACCGCAACCGCACGTGAGGAACTCGCGGACTTGGCGCCCAAGCGGTACCAGGAGCTATCCGAGACAGTGTCCGAGGACCGCCTCGAGAAGATCTGTCGGATGATCATGCTCTATCACCTCGACCGGGGCTGGGCAGATCACCTGGCATACCTGGCCGACATCCGGGAAAGCATTCACCTGCGGGCGCTCGGCCGGCAGAATCCGCTTGACGAGTTTCACCGGATGGCGGTGGACGCGTTTGCCTCGCTGGCCGCGGACGCGATCGAGGCGGCACAGCAGACCTTCGAAACCGCCAACGTTCTCGAAGACGAGCCCGGGCTGGATCTGTCCAAATTGGCCAGGCCCACGTCGACATGGACCTACATGGTCAACGACAACCCACTGTCCGACGACACTCTCTCTACGCTGAGCCTGCCCGGCGTCTTCCGGTGAGCCGGGGCCGCAACCGTGCAGCCGGATTCATGTTCGTGCCCTACCGTGGGGCCAGGTTCCCGTTCGGGCGTTCGGCGCCCGTGATGCGGGCTCCCTCGTCACCCAGCTAAGGTCACCGCTCATGAAGCCAGTGCTCGCACAGAATCGGGTGCTGACGGTACCGAACTTGCTGAGCGCCATCCGCCTGGCCCTGATCCCAGTGTTCGTCTACGTAATGCTGATCGCGCCCGCCCATGGCTGGGCGGTGGCGATTCTGATGTTCAGCGGGGCCTCGGATTGGGCCGACGGCAAGATCGCCCGGCTCCTCAACCAGTCGTCCCGGCTGGGCGTGCTGCTGGACCCCGCCGTTGATCGGCTCTATATGATCACGGTGCCCATCGTGCTGGGGCTGAGCGGGATCGTGCCGTGGTGGTTCATCGCGGCACTGCTGGCCCGCGACGCGGCGCTGGCCCTGACTCTGCCGGCGCTGTGGAGCCGGGGGGTGTCGGCGCTGCCGGTCACCTACGTCGGCAAGGCCGCCACGTTTGCTTTGATGGCCGGGTTTCCGGTGCTGTTGCTGGGCCAGTGGGATGCGTTGTGGAGCCGAGCGCTCAAGGCATGCGGCTGGGCGTTTCTGATCTGGGGTCTGTATGCATACCTCTGGGCATTTGTGCTCTACATCGTGCAGATGACGATGGTGGTGCGCCGGATTCCCAAGATCAAGCACCGGACTTTCCAGCCGGTCGGCCGAAATGCGGGCGAGGATGGCTGAGGCGGGCCGGCTGCTCGGTGGCTATGACCCCAACGCCGGCTACAGTGCCCACGCCGCGCGGCCTAAACGGAACCCGGTGCCGTCGCTGCTTCGTGCCCTGCTGTCCGACCACCTCGATCCCGGTTACGCCGCGGCAGCCGCCAAACGCGAGAGTTCCGGCGCCCAGCGAACTGTTCGAGCCCGCGCTTTCGGCTGGCTGTGGCAGGCCCTGGCGGCCACGTTGGTCGCCGCGGTTTTCGCTGCCGCGGTCGCGCAAGCGCGCCTGGTTGCCCCCGGCGTGCACGCGGCACAGCAGCTGCTGGTGACCAGTGTGCGTTCCACTCAGGCCGCTGCCGCCGAACTGGCCCAGCGGCGCAGCGCACTCTCGGCGAAGGTCGACGACGTGCAGCGGCTGGCCTTGGCCGACGACGTCGAAGGACAACGGCTGCTGACCCAGCTCGACGCCCTCAATCTGGCGGCTGCCAGCACACCGGTCATCGGCCCTGGCTTGACGGTGACGGTGACCGACCCCGGTGTCGGGCCCAATCTTTCCGACGCATCCAAGCAGCGCGTCAGCGGCAGCCAGCAAATCATCTTGGACCGCGATCTGCAGCTCGTGCTCAACTCGCTGTGGGCAAGTGGGGCCGAGGCTGTCTCGGTCGACGGTGTCCGGATCGGACCGAATGTCACCATCCGCCAGGCCGGTGGAGCGATTCTGGTCGACAACAATCCCACCAGTAGCCCGTACACCATCCTCGCTGTCGGACCGCCTCACGCGATGCGAGACGCCTTCGACCGAAGTCCCGGCATGCGCCGTCTTAAGCTGCTGGAGATCTCCTACGGTGTCGGCGTTAGCGTCAACGTCGGCGACGGTCTGGCACTGCCCGCCGGATCCATTCGAGATGTCAAGTTCGCCAGGCAGATTGGGCCCTAGTGAGAGAAGCTCTGGTATTAGTGGTTTGCGGGGGGAGAGAAGCCGACGGGAAATCAGCCAGCATGATCGGAATTGAGGCACTTGCCGTGGGCATCGTGCTGGGCCTGGTTTTCCACCCCAGCGTGCCCGAGGCCATCCAGCCGTATCTGCCGATCGCGGTGGTGGCCGCGCTCGACGCGGTGTTCGGCGGACTTCGCGCCTATCTCGAGCGAATCTTCGACCCAAAGGTCTTCGTGGTGTCGTTCGTGTTCAACGTCTTGGTAGCCGCCCTGATCGTCTATGTGGGCCATCAATTGGGCGTTGGGACGCAGTTGTCCACCGCGATCATCGTCGTGCTGGGAATTCGCATCTTCGGCAACGCGGCGGCGCTGCGGCGCCGGCTGTTCGGAGCATGACGGAGATACGGAGATGAGGTCACTGTGAGTCAGGATCGTTGCGCCGCCGGCGGCGAAGAAAGCCGTGACGAAAACCGTGGCACGGCAACCCAACACGGTCACTCCAAGACGAACCCGAAAAGTCACGCAACCGCCAAGCACGGTCGTCACGAGATGCCTGCCGACCGTTCCCGGCCCGACCGTGGACCGCGCGAGACTCAAGATTCCACCGGCGCGCGCCGCGGCCGTTCCCGGTTGTTGTTTGGGGCGCTGGCGATCCTGTTGTGCCTGGTTTTGGGGGTGGCCATCGTGACCCAGGTGCGCCAGACCGAGTCCGGCGACTCGCTGGAAACGGCCCGGCCCGCGGACCTATTGGTGTTGCTGGACTCGCTGCGGCAACGCGAGGGAACGCTCAATGCCGAAGTGACCGACCTGCAGAACACTCTCAACGCGCTGGAGGCTTCCGGTAACAACGACCAGACCGCGATCGAGAGCGCTCAGGCCAGGCTGGCCGCGTTGTCCATCCTGGTCGGTGCGGTGGGCGCCACCGGGCCCGGGGTCACGGTGCGAATCGACGATCCGGGGCCGGGGGTGGCGCCGGAAGCGATGCTCGATGTGATCAACGAATTGCGTGCCGCCGGAGCCGAGGCGATCCAAGTCAGTGACGCTCAGCAGTCGGTTCGGGTCGGTGTGGATACCTGGGTCGTTGGTGCTCCCGGTGCGTTGACAATCGACAACAAGAACCTCTCACCGCCGTATTCGATTCTGGCGATTGGTGATCCACCTACACTGGCCGCGGCGATGAATATTCCGGGTGCCGCAGAGGACAGCATCAAACGTGTCGGCGGGCGGATGTCGGTACAGCAGTCCGACCGCGTAGACGTGACCGCCCGTGATGCATCAAGTCAAGATGCCCGCGAAACCTGGTTCATGCATCAGGTAAGGAATGCCCGCGAAATCGGGGTCAGGTGGTGGTCTTGCTTTTGATGCGGATGCCGGCTTTGAGGGCGGGTAGAGCGGCGGGTATGGCGGCGGGGTAGAGCTGTTCGGTCTTGTCTTTGGCGAGTCTGAGCAGGGCGGCTTGCAGGTCGGCGATCTGGTGGGCGATCGCGGCGGGGTTGAGGCTGTTGCGGTAGGTGAGCAGCTCTGTTTGTTGGGCCGCTGAGAGGACTCCGGCGGCCAGCAGCCGGTCCAGGGGGGTCTGGGGCTTGTCGTAGAGCCGGCGGCGGTGACCGTCGCGGCTGCAGCCGTAGCTGATGGGTTTGATGGTGGGGGTCAGGTAGTTGAGCCGGTCGTTGACCAGGTGCCACAGCCGGTTGAGCACGGCGCGTTCTTCGTCGGTGTCGTAGCGGTAGTAGAACCCGTAGCGACGCACGAGGTGGTTGTTTTTGGACTCGATGGTGGCCTGGTCGTTCTTCTTGTAGGGTCGTGAGCGGGTGAAGAAGATCTCCATGTCCGCGGCCCACTTGATGACCGCCTTATTGAGGAATTCGGTGCCGTTGTCGAAGTCCAAACCCGTTACCTTATAGGGATTTTAGTAATTCCGGTTTTGAGGGCGCCCAGGATGTGGGGTGGGCGTTGTTGCGCACCGTGCGGGTGAACACCCAGCCGATGTGCATGTCGGTGAGGTTGACCGTGCGGGCGAACTCACCTTTCAGTGTCGGGCCGCAGTGCGCCACGGTGTCGCCTTCGAAGAACCCCGGAGATTCTTCGGCCTCATCGCCTGCTTTGCAGATGGTGATCGAGGACCGCAGCAGCGGGAGGGTTTCGTCGTCGACACACCCGAGATCTGGTCGCGGGCCTTGGCGCCGCGCAGGTAGCGGTCGATCGTGGCGCTGCTCATCGCCAACAGCTCGGCACGCACCGCCGGGCCGTAACGGTCACGGCCGTCCACCAGTTCGCCGTGGCGTTCTAGGGCGTGTCTGCTTAATGTGAATGGTGTTTTGGCTGATGCTGTTTGGGTGATGCGGACGCATGCGATTTCTGATGATTTGTGGTCGCTGATCGTGGCGGTGTTGCCTGCGGGGCGGCGGCGTGGCCGGCCGTGGAACGATCATCGACGTACTCTGGAGGGCATTATCTGGCGTTACCGTACGGGATCTCCGTGGTGTGACCTGCCCGAGCACTTCGGTCCCTGGCAATCGGTGGCCGAGAGGCATCTACGCTGGTCGGTCGATGGCATCTACGCGCGGATCTTCGCGGCGATCGCCTCTGACCTCGACGCCGAGGACGCCGACCTGGGCGCACTGTTGTCGGTCGATTCGACCAGTGTGCGCGCCCACCGACACGCAGCCGGAGCGCGCTCCGGGCGCCGCACAGGGGGATCTGTCGAATTACAAGAAATATCTCGATGAGCCCGATGACCACGCCATTGGGCGTTCCCGCGGCGGGCTGACTACCAAGATCCACGCCTTGACCGACCAGCTGTGCAGTCCGGTCACCCTGGCACTGTCGGCCGGTCAAGCCGGTGATAATCCGATGCTTTGGCCATTGCTGGCCGCCCGGTGCAGCAACTCATACGCCCCGTTTCGCCTGCTGGCGGACAAGGCGTACTCCCATGACTCGACGCGGGCACAGCTGCGCCGGCTCAAGATCGCCCATACCATCCCCGAGCGCAGCGACCAGATCACCCGCCGCAAAGCCAAAGGCCGCAACAGAGGACGGCCTCCGGGGTTCTCAGGCCGAATTTACAAGCACCGTAACACCGTCGAGCGAAGCTTCAACCGGCTCAAACACTGGCGCGCGGTCGCCACCCGCTACGACAAATACGCCCTGACCTACCTCGGCGGTGTCACCCTGGCCGCCATCATCACCTACCACCGCGTCCGCAATTAGCAGACAGGACCTAGAGCATCCAACTGAAGTGCCATGGAAGCGGCCAGGTACCGGCCGCACTGCCCGCCTGAGGCCGCCCACACCTTCTGCAACACCTTGAGCGCATCCTAGGAGTACTTCGGATTGCGTTGCCGGCGAGTCCGTTTGGCGACCTGCCGACCCGCTCCCGGCGGCGCGGCCGCCGCCCTCAACCGCCGCCGGGCGTTGTCACGCGACCAGCCGGTGACCGCCACCACCTGATCCAGAATCTGCCCCTTGTCCGCCTTCGGCGCCCCCACATACGCCCTGGCGAACTTCGCGGTGATCTCGGCCCGAGACGACATCGACAGCCCACTTCCCATGCCTGCCGAGGATCGACCGTTTCGCGGGCATTTTTACGTGATGCACCGAGGACGCTTCACGGGCATTTCTCGTGATGCTTGCCGCCGCCTTGCGGCAACCAAAACCTCACCAATACGCTCAGCCCGTCAAATGAACTAACACCGAAAACCGACCAGAACAGGATTACCGTGAGCGATATCCCCGCCGACCTGCACTACACCGCCGAGCACGAGTGGATTCGCCGGACCGCGGAGGACACCGTGCGGGTCGGGATCACCGACTTCGCGCAGTCTGCGCTCGGTGATGTGGTCTTCGTGCAGCTGCCCGACGTGGGTGCCGAAGTGACCGCCGGGGAGACCTTCGGCGAGGTCGAATCGACCAAGTCGGTGTCTGATCTGTTTGCCCCGATCTCGGGCAAGGTGGCCGCGGTGAACGCTGATCTGGAAGCGACGCCACAGCTGGTGAACACCGATCCGTATGGCGCCGGCTGGTTGCTGGACGTGCAGGTCGAGGGTTCCGACGTCGCCGCGCTGGAATCGGCGTTGGCGGCTTTGCTTGACGCCCAGACCTACCGCGACACGGTGACCGAATGATCGGTTGCTAAGGTCCCTGCCAGCGTTGGGGGTGCGTTGGACCCGTGACTGACCTATGAGGAACCAGCCTTTCGGGCATACGATCCGCAGTGGCGGGCACGTCGCCGCCGCGGGGCGGACCCTCGCGCGGTACGGTCGATAGATCAGCGTTGGAAGCGTTTGAAGGCAGTAAAAGGTAGTTCAAGCGGTATATCCGAGGGAGAAGCCGGTCGACCGGCTCGGCGGTCAAGGCGATAGCGGCCAGTGAGGAGCAGCGGGTGACGGACATGGACGCAGCAAGAGATAGCGACCAGACTTCTGACGAAGTTACCGTGGAGACGACATCGGTCTTCCGCGCTGACTTCCTCAACGAACTGGACGCCCCCACCCAGTCGGGCACCGAAAGCTCAGTTTCAGGGGTAGAGGGACTGCCGGCCGGCTCGGCGTTGCTGGTCGTGAAGCGGGGGCCCAACGCCGGGTCGCGATTCCTGCTCGATCAACCCATCACCTCGGCTGGTCGGCATCCCGACAGCGACATCTTCCTCGATGACGTAACGGTGAGCCGTCGTCACGCCGAATTCCGCTTGGAAGGCAACGAGTTCAGCGTCGTGGACGTCGGGAGCCTCAACGGCACCTACGTCAACCGGGAGCCGGTTGATTCGGCCGTGTTGGCAAACGGCGACGAGGTTCAAATCGGCAAGTTCCGCCTGGTCTTCCTGACCGGCCCCAAGCAAGGTGACGACGACGGGGGCACCGGAGGCCAGTGAGCGCGCCCGATAGCCCCGCGCTCGCCGGGATGTCCATCGGGGCGGTGTTGGAACTGCTCCGACCGGACTTCCCAGATGTCACCATCTCCAAGCTCCGTTTCCTGGAGGCCGAAGGGCTGGTGACGCCGCAGCGCGCGGCATCGGGGTATCGGAGGTTCACCGCTTACGACTGTGCGCGGCTGCGCTTCATACTCACCGCTCAGCGTGATCATTACCTACCGCTCAAAGTAATCAGGTCGGAGCTGGACGCCCAGCCCGACGGCCAGTTGCCGGCGATTGGATCCCCTTACGGGGTACCGAGATTGGTGTCGGTGGCGGGTAACAGTGCCGGCACCGCCGGACCTGACGGGGGATCTGACACCGGGGCAGTGGCGCCGGCGCGAGTTCGGCTCAGTCGCGAAGACCTGATCGAGCGCTCGGGCGTCGACGACGAACTGCTCAGTGCGGTGTTGAAGGCCGGCGTGATCACAACCGGGCCGGGTGGGTTCTTCGACGAACACGCCGTGGTAATCCTGCAGTGCGCCCGCGCGCTGTCGGAATACGGCGTGGAGCCACGGCACCTGCGCGCTTTCCGCTCGGCGGCCGACCGGCAGTCGGACCTGATCGCACAGATCGCCGGGCCGTTGGTCAAGGCAGACAAGGCCGGCGCGCGCGACCGTGCCGACGACTTGGCGCGTGAGGTGGCCGCACTGGCGATCACCTTGCACACCTCGTTAATCAAATCCGCTGTACGCGACGTTCTGCACCGCTGAGGATTAGACTTTCCTCGACAGCTCGGTGTTCGGCGACAAAGGCCCGACAATGGCAGACAGTGGCAATGGGATGGGTGTTCACCGTGTCGTCACGCTGAGCAATGGTCGGTCACGGCGGGAAGTGTGGAGGGCAGACACAGATGGGTGAAGTTCGTGTTGTCGGTATTCGCGTCGAGCAACCGCAGAACCAGCCGGTGCTGTTGCTGCGCGAAGCCGACGGTGACCGGTACCTACCGATTTGGATCGGCCAGTCCGAGGCCGCTGCCATCGCGCTTGAGCAACAAGGCGTGGAGCCGCCCCGGCCGTTGACGCACCACTTGATCAGGGATCTCATTGCCGCGCTCGGGCATTCCCTCAAGGAAGTGCGCATCGTCGATCTGCAAGAGGGCACGTTCTATGCGGATTTGATCTTCGACCGCAACATCACGGTCTCGGCTCGCCCCTCCGACTCGGTGGCGATTGCGCTGCGCGTCGGTGTTCCGATTTATGTCGAGGAGGCGGTGCTGGCCCAGGCCGGCCTGTTGATACCCGACGAGGGTGACGAGGAGGCCGGAAGCGCCGTTCGAGAGGACGAGGTCGAGAAATTCAAAGAGTTTCTCGACAGCGTTTCGCCCGACGACTTCAAGGCCACCTGACCCAACAAAGGTGCAGGAAAAAAGCAATCGTGAGGGAGGATCAACAACGTCACGGATCCGTCTCATCTCGCAACATGCCATCTCGACACGCCTAGGGGATGGCGCTCACGGGCCCACGCAGCGTCCATACTTTGAAGGCGACTTGATGATCAACCCGCGGACCGTAACGGTCCAACAGCGTATGCTCTTCAGCACTCGGCCCTGAGCAAACGTGGTTGCCGAGGCAGCCAGTGACGCAGCTAGTGACACAACAGCGCGATCGGCGAGAGGAAACACCGTGAGCGACCAGCCACGTCAAGAACAGCTGGATCTTGCAGCCAACCCAACCGCTGGGACCAACGGTTCTTACGATGGCTCTGCAGCAGGCAAACCCGTGCAGCAGGGACTGTTCCCCGACGATTCGGTACCCGACGAGCTGGTCGGCTACCGCGGACCAAGCGCTTGTCAGATTGCGGGTATCACCTACCGCCAACTCGACTACTGGGCACGCACCTCGTTGGTTGTGCCCTCGATCCGCGGCGCGGCAGGATCGGGCAGTCAGCGCCTGTACTCCTTCAAAGACATTCTGGTGCTCAAGATCGTCAAGCGATTGCTCGACACCGGCATCTCGCTGCACAACATCCGGGTTGCGGTCGATCACCTGCGTCAGCGCGGGGTCCAGGATCTGGCCAACATCACCCTGTTCTCCGACGGGACAACCGTCTATGAGTGCACGTCGGCCGAGGAGGTCGTAGACCTGCTGCAAGGCGGCCAGGGTGTGTTCGGCATCGCGGTTTCGGGCGCGATGCGGGAGCTGACCGGAGTCATCGCCGACTTCCACGGCGAGCGGGCCGACGGCGGAGAATCCATTGCCGCCCCTGAAGACGAGTTGGCGTCCCGCCGCAAGCATCGAGACCGCAAGATCGGCTGACCGCCTTCGGCACCACGCATCGGCGTGCACCGCGCCGTCGCTGCGGCTGGCCGAGTAAACTGGGCGGCGCATCGTTCTCGTGCGGGAGAGTTCTGTGGCCGCCAGCTACGGACGCCGAAGGAGCAACACCTCTCCGTCAATCTCTCAGGCCCCCGGACCGCGCTGGATGACGATGCCTCTGGAAAGCGGTGGTGACCCGTAGCGGTCCTCACCCGCCGATGGGGAAAGGCGCCCGCTTGGGCTGGGCGCTGAATCTCTCAGGCGCCTGGTGCACGGGTGAAGACAGAGGGAGAGGGCCCGCTAGTCCTCTGCCCGCACGTGGCCTTGGGTAAGGCCCGTCCGCTGCCCAGTCAGGAGTCACCGTGTCCGACCACTCCATGTTCGAGTCGACCTTCGCAGACCGCCACATCGGGCTGGACAACCAGGCCATCGCGACCATGCTTGCGGTGATCGGCGTCGACTCGCTCGACGACTTGGCCGCCAAGGCGGTGCCGACGCGGATTTTCGATACGCCCACCGCCAGCGGCCGCGCGCCGGGCCTAGATCAGCTGCCGCCGGCCGCCAGCGAGGCCGAGGCCCTGGCCGAGCTACGTGCGCTGGCTGACACCAACACCACGGCCGTGTCGATGATCGGACAGGGCTACTACGACACATTCACGCCGCAGGTTCTGTTGCGCAACATCATGGAGAACCCGGCCTGGTACACCGCCTACACGCCGTACCAGCCCGAGATCAGCCAGGGGCGGCTCGAGGCGTTGCTCAACTTTCAGACGATGGTCACCGATCTCACCGGCCTCGAGATCGCGAATGCTTCGATGCTCGACGAGGGCACCGCGGCGGCGGAAGCCATGACGCTCATGCACCGTGCAACGCGCAGTTCCACCAAGCGTCTCGCGGTGGACGCCGACCTGTTCACCCAAACCGCCGCAGTGCTGGCCACGCGCGCCAAGCCGTTGGGTATCGAGATCGTCACCACCGACCTGCGCGACGGGTTGCCCGACGGCGAATTCTTCGGGGTGATCGCCCAGCTGCCCGGGGCGAGTGGGCGCATCACCGACTGGACCGCCCTGATCCAGCAGGCCCATGACCGCGGCGCGCTGGTGTCCATCGGCGCCGATCTGTTGGCGCTGACACTTCTCACGCCGCCCGGCGAGATCGGTGCTGACATCGCGTTCGGCACCACCCAACGTTTCGGGGTTCCAATGGGATTCGGCGGCCCGCACGCCGGATATCTGTCGGTGCACGCCAAGCACGCCCGGCAGTTGCCCGGCCGGTTGGTCGGCGTATCGGTCGATAGTGACGGCAACCCGGCCTATCGTCTCGCGCTGCAGACCCGCGAGCAGCACATTCGCCGCGACAAGGCGACCAGCAATATCTGTACCGCTCAGGTGCTGCTGGCGGTGATGGCCGCAATGTATGCGAGCTATCACGGCGCCGATGGGCTGACCGGCATCGCCCGGCGGGTGCACGGGCATGCCGAGACCATCGCCGGTGCGCTGGGCGACGCGCTGGTGCACGACACGTTCTTCGACACCGTGCTGGCGCGGGTACCCGACCGTGCCGATGAGGTGGTGGCCGCGGCCAAGGCGAGCGGAGTCAACCTATGGCGCGTCGACGCTGACCACGTGTCGGTGGCCTGCGACGAGGTAACCACCGCCGCGCACGTGACCGCGGTCCTGGACGCGTTCGGGGTGTCGGCCGCCAAGGCAGCGCGCGCCGAGATCGCGACGCGCACCTCAGAGTTCTTGACTCATCCCGCATTCACCAATTACCGCACCGAGACTTCGATGATGCGCTACCTGCGCGAACTCGCGGACAAAGATATTGCGCTGGACCGCAGCATGATTCCGCTCGGCTCATGCACGATGAAGCTCAATGCCGCAACCGAGATGGAGTCGATTACCTGGCCTGAGCTCGGACGTCAGCATCCGTTTGCCCCGGCCTCGGATACCCCGGGCCTGCGTCGGCTCATCACTGAGCTGCAGGGCTGGTTGGCGGCCATCACCGGCTACGACGAGGTCTCCTTGCAGCCCAACGCGGGCTCACAGGGGGAGTACTCCGGCCTATTGGCCATCCACGAATACCACGCCAGCCGGGGGGAGCCGCACCGCGATATCTGCCTGATCCCGTCCAGCGCACACGGCACCAATGCGGCTTCGGCCGCCCTGGCCGGGATGCGGGTTGTCGTGGTGGGTTGCCACGACAACGGCGATGTCGACCTCGACGATCTGCGTGCCAAGGTCGGCGACCACGCCGACCGGTTGGCGGCGCTGATGATCACCTACCCCTCCACGCACGGCGTTTACGAGCACGACATTGCCGACATCTGTGCGGCGGTGCACGACGCCGGCGGCCAGGTGTACGTCGACGGCGCCAACCTCAACGCGCTGGTGGGCCTGGCCCGACCGGGCAAATTCGGCGGCGATGTCAGCCACCTGAACCTGCACAAGACCTTCTGCATCCCGCACGGGGGCGGTGGTCCGGGAGTGGGTCCGGTGGCGGTGCGGTCGCATCTGGCTCCGTTTCTGCCGGGCCATCCGTTCGCGCCGGAACTACCCCAAGGGGATCCGGTGTCGGCGGCGCCCTACGGGTCTGCCTCGATCCTGCCCATCACCTGGGCCTACATCCGCATGATAGGCGCCGACGGTCTGCGCGCGGCGTCGCTGACCGCGATCGCCTCGGCCAACTACATCGCGCGGCGTCTGGACGAGTATTTCCCGGTGCTCTACACCGGCGAGAACGGCATGGTCGCCCACGAGTGCATCCTGGACCTGCGCGGCATCACCAAGGCAACCGGAGTGACTGTCGACGATGTCGCAAAGCGGTTGGCAGACTATGGATTTCACGCACCTACCATGAGCTTCCCGGTGGCCGGCACGCTCATGGTGGAGCCGACCGAAAGCGAGAGCCTGGCCGAGGTCGACGCGTTCTGCGACGCGATGATCAGCATCCGCGCCGAAATCGACCGGGTCGGGTCCGGACAGTGGCCCGTTGACGATAATCCGCTACGGGGCGCGCCACACACGGCGCAGTGTTTGCTGGTGGGCGAGTGGGACCACCCGTACACCCGCGAGGAAGCGGCCTACCCGCTCGGCACCGCGTTTCGGCCGAAAGTCTGGCCGGCGGCGCGCCGTATCGACGGCGCCTATGGCGACCGCAACCTGGTCTGCTCCTGCCCGCCGGTGGAGGCTTTCGCCTAGGGCCGACCCGGTCGGCCGCGGGTTTCCGGCTAGGGCCCGTCGGTCCCGTTTGCTCCGGCCACCGTCCCGCCGGTGCCGCCGGTGCCCCCGGTTCCATTGACACCGCCGCGCCCGCCGTTGCCGCCGTTGCCGATCAACTGTGCATCGCCGCCGTTGCCGCCGTCCCCGAAGTTGCGACTGCTCCCGGACGTGCCCGCGTCACCACCAGCACCACCGTTGCCGATGAGCGCGGCCTCGCCGCCGTTTCCACCGTTGCCGCTGTTGCCGAGTCCGCCCCCGGCCGCTCCGCCGGCCCCGCCGTTGTTCAGCAGCTTGGCGCCATGGCCGCCATCCCCGCCAGTCCCACCGGTGCCGCCAGCCAGGGCGGCCCCACCGATGCCACCGGCCCCGCCGCTGCCGATCAGGCCGACCGCATCACCGCCGTCCCCGGCGTCTGACATCGTCGCGCCGCCGCCTGCACCGCCGTTACCGATCAGCGTCCCGCCGGTGCCCCCGTCGCCGCCGTGGGCGAGACCGAGAGCGGTGCCGCCGTCGCCACCGTTGCCGACCATTCCGGCATTGCCCCCGGCACCGCCGGCCCCGCCGCCGTGCTGACCGAACGCACCGAGCCCGCCGGCCCCGCCGTCGCCCCACAGTTGTCCGCCATTACCGCCGGCACCACCGGCCCCGCCCAATCCGCCCAGGGCCGCCGTGGGCACCACAGGGCCGCCGGCGCCGCCCGCCCCGCCATCGCCGAACCACCCGACAGCGGATCAACCGGCGCCGCCGGCGCCGCCTGCCGCGCTCGGGTCGGCGGCGCCCATCCCGCCGATCCCGCCGGCCCCGCCGTCGCCGCATAGTTTTCCACCGATGCCGCCCACGCCGCCGGCGCCGCCGTTGAGTCCTTCGGCGCCCCCGCCGGCCCCGCCGATGCCCCCGTTTCCGAACAGCCCGACGGCCGCCCCGCCGGCACCCCCGGACCCGCCGTTACCGACGGCCGCCGAGCCGATCCCACCGACGCCGCCATTGCCGCCGTTGCCGATCAGCCACCCACCGGTGCCGCCGGCCAATCCGTTCGACCCCGAACCGCCGGCGCCGCCATTGCCGCCGTTGCCGATCAGGCCGGCGGCCCCACCGACCCCACCCGCCTGGCCGGCCAGCCCGCTGCCGCCGTTGCCGCCGTTACCAAACAACAAGCCACCGTCCGCACCGGCCTGGCCCGGTGCCCCGTCGGCTCCATTGCCGATCAGCGGGCGCCCCAACATCGCCATCGTCTCCCCGTTGGCCGCGTCAAGCAGCGATTGCAGCGGCGAGACGTTGGCGGCTTCGGCGCCCGAGTAGGCCCCCGCGGCCGAGGTCATCGCCGCAACGAACTGGTCATGAAATTGGGCCGCCTGAGCGCTCAAGATTTGGTAGGCCTGGCCGTGCGCGGCGAACAAGGCGGCGATGACCGCGGACACCTCATCCGCACCGGCCGCTAACACCGCAGTGGTGGGCGCGGTTGCCGCCACATTCGCCATGTTGATCGTCGAGCCGATGCTTGCTATATCTGACGCCGCCGCTTGCACCATTTCGGGAGCGGCCACCACAAACGACATTATGCTTTCCTCTCAAACATCGATTCGACGGAACAATGTCGCATTTCAGTAGGGCAAACACCCTGTTCAGGGTGCGCAATTCACCGTAACTGATTCGACTTATCGCAACATTAGCAATTCGCGCTGTGATGAATTGACGATATTAGAGAACATTTACACTTGACACATTTAATTCACCACAATAGCCATAAAATTGCAGGTGGAATTCATCATGTCCGGAACAATTGGAGGCACGCCTCGGGGCAGCCCCGGCGCACCGCCGGGGTTTGGGCCCACAGGTCAGCCGAACCGCGCGATGATTGCCGCGGCGATCTCGTCGGGGGCATCCTCCTGGATGAAATGCTTGGCCTGGGGCAGTTCGACCAGGACATGATCGGCGAACACCGCGCGCATCCGCGCAAGCATCGGCTCGGGCCGGAATGCGAAGTCCTTCATACCCCACACCAGCAGGGCGGGTTTGGTGCCCAGCTGTGCCGGCACCTCGCTGGCAAGCCTGGCCAGCAATGGACGCGCGGCCAGGATCTGCTTGGGCATCTCCGCGACACCCACACGTGCTGACGCGGTTGGTTGCACGCCACGGTAGTGCTCCATGACCGCGCTACTCGGGCGATGGGTCGTTCCGGCCGGAATCAGCCGTTCCACGAAGAAATTGTGGTGCAAGATCGCGTACTGCATGGGAAGGCTGGACATCACTGTGCTGAACGCCTTCATCGTCAGCGTGTCGGCCGGCCAGGACCAGGTATTGCCCAACACGATTCCGCGCACCCGTTCGGCGCGCTCGACCGCGACCGCCATGCTGATCGGTCCGCCCCAGTCCTGGCCCATGGTCAAGTAGTTGTCCAGACCCAGGTGGTCGACGAACTCGCCAACCACCTGCGCATGCTCGTCGACCTTGTACCCGAACGTGCCGGGATGCTCGGACAGGCCGAAACCGAGGTAGTCCGGAGCGATACAGCGGAAGTGATCCCGCAGCGCCACGATGATGTGGCGGTACAGGAAACTCCAGGTCGGGTTGCCGTGACATAGCAGGATTGGCGGGCCGTCGCCCTCGTCGATGTAATGCAGGCGCCCCCGGGAGCTGTCGAACCAGCGCGATGCGAATGGGTACAACTTCGGATCCGGAGTGAAATCCGGAGTGAATTGCCGGCCCATTACCCTCGTTACCCTCCTGTCGTGGTGCTCACGATGGTATGCCCGAAGGGTGACATCACCGAGTGTTAGCGACTGGCGTGCGGGTGGCGGCTGGATAAACACGGCTGCGGGGAAAGTGTTCGTGCGATCTGGTGAGGGCATTGCGCCCACGGTCCTGCTCCTGCACGGATTCCCATCCAGTTCGTTCGACTTCCGGTCGGTGATTCCGTACCTGGCGGGTCAGGCCTGGCTGACCATGGACTTTCTGTCGGACAAGGTCCTGTCTGCTAATTGCGGACGCGGTGGTAGGTGATGATGGCGGCCAGGGTGACACCGCCGAGGTAGGTCAGGGCGTATTCGTCGTAGCAGGTGGCGACCGCGCGCCAGTGTTTGAGCCGGTTGAAGCTTCGCTCGACGGTGTTACGGTGCTTGTAGATTCGGCCTGAGAACCCCGGAGGCCGTCCTCCGTTGCGGCCTTTAGCTTTGCGGCGGGTGATCTGGTCGCTGCGCTCGGGGATGGTATGGGCGATCTTGAGCCGGCGCAGCTGTGCCCGCGTCGAGTCATAGGAGTACGCCTTGTCCGCCAGCAGGCGAAACGGGGCGTATGAGTTGCTGCACCGGGCGGCCAGCAATGGCCAAAGCATCGGATTATCACCGGCTTGACCGGCCGACAGTGCCAGGGTGACCAGACTGCACAGCTGGTCGGTCAAGGCGTGGATCTTGGTAGTCAGCCCGCCGCGGGAACGCCCAATAGCGTGGTCATCGGGCTCATCGAGATATTTCTTGTAATTCGACAGATCCCCCTGTGCGGCGCCCGGAGCGCGCTCCGGCTGCGTGTCGGTGGGCGCGCACACTGGTCGAATCGACCGACAACAGTACGCCCAGGTCAGCGTCCTCGGCGTCGAGGTCAGAGGCGATCGCCGCGAAGATCCGCGCGTAGATGCCATCGACCGACCAGCGTAGATGCCTCTCGGCCACCGATTGCCAGGGACCGAAGTGCTCGGGCAGGTCACACCACGGAGATCCCGCACGGTAACGCCAGATAATGCCCTCCAGAGTACGTCGATGATCGTTCCACGGCCGGCCACGCCGCCGCCCCGCAGGCAACACCGCCACGATCAGCGACCACAAATCATCAGAAATCGCATGCATCCGCATCACCCAAACAGCATCAGCCAAAACACCATTCACATTAAGCAGACACGTCCAAGCCCCGTCCGCACCGCTACAACCTGCTGGAACAGGCCGATTTGGTGCAAAACGTAGTAGCCCAGAACGTCACCGGACCGGTGGTGGTGCTGGCTCATGACATGGGTACCTAGGTGACGACCGAGTTGCTTGCCCGCGACCTCGAGCGCCGGCTCCCATTCGAGCTGCAACGCGTGGTCCTCAGCAACGGCAGCGTGATCCTCGAACGCGCCAGCCTACGTCCCATTCAGAAGGTGTTGCGTGGTCCGCTGGGGCCGATCGCGGCTCGTCTGGTCAACCGGGGTGGGTTCACGCGGGGTTTCGGCAAACTGTTTTCGGCGCAGCACCCGTTGTCTGCCCAAGAAGCTGAGGCGCAGTGGGAACTGTTGACGCACCACAACGGTCATCGCATCGCGCATCTTCTGATCAGCTACCTCGAAGAGCGGGAGCGGTACGCGCAGCGCTGGCACAACGCGGTACGGGACTGGCCCAAACCGCTGGGGTTCGTCTGGGGCCTCGATGACCCGGTGGCCACAACGAACGTGCTCAATGGGTTGCGTGAACTGCGCCCGAACGCCGGGGTCATCGAATTACCCGGTCTGGGCCACTACCCGCAGGTGGAGGATCCCAAAGCGTATACGCAAGCCGCACTCGATCTGCTGGTCGGCTAGGCCCGTATCGATCCGCGCGGGTAGCCGGGTCAGCTCAAGAAGGTGTCGACCGCGGCGGCCAGGTTCGGGCCCGTCGAGGTCGCCAGGTTCTGGTAGCTACCACCGCTGAGCTGAGCAACGGCTTCCCACGTCTTGCGGTCCGGATCGGCACCAAAGTCGATGACGTTGACCGCGATTGGCTTGGCCGGGTCCGCGCTGGTCCGGATGAAATTCTCCAGGCCAGGGCTATCGAGGCTTTGGTCGGTGTGGGGTCCCCCGGTGATCACCAAGATCGAGTTGGCCTGGTCGGCACGGAAATGCGCCTGCACGTCCTCATAGATCATCCGCAGCGTGGTGAACGACACCGCGCCACCGTTTGACGAATATTGCTTGTCCAGCGCGGCGTTGAGCGCCGCCGAGCGGGGCTGCCCGTTTACCGGGTCGGCGAGTGTCCCGGTGGGCACCTCGGTTCGGCCCTCGCGCCCGTCAAACGTCCACAACCCAAAAGCCGAGGTGGGCGGCAGCGTCTTGATTCGGTTCTGCAGCGCCGCAACGATATTGGCTAGGCGAGTCTTGCCGCCGTCGTCGGTGGACAACGACTGGTCAAGCATGATGGTCGCGGCAACTCCCATCGACGGTGCGGCCACGGCATCGGCCAGTGTGGCGCGAATTCCCTCGTCACCAACGGAAAGGGGAGCGGGCAAGGCCGGAAAGCTCGTGACGGGGCTGCTGGGCGGCTTGACATCGTCGACCCGAAATCCCGCTTTCGCCAACTTCGCGAGTTGTTCCGGCTTGTGCACGTACCGGGCAAAGGCGCTGGCCGCCGTGGTCTGCTCCTGCGACAACCACGACCCATTGAGCAGGACCGCCGGGTAGTCGGCGACCGCGACCGGGCCGGGCGGCAACCATGAACTCAACTTCTTCTTCGCGTCGGACAACGATTGTGCGCGCAAGAACAGCTGTTGCTCGGTGGTGATCACCGCGTGCACCGGCGCCGCGGCCACGTCGTCTGCCTTGAGCAGGGCGTCCATCGCTTCGCTGAGCGACCCGTCCGCCAACTTGGGTTGGGTGGCCATCAGCGTGCGCATCGCACCGATGCCGGCGGTCGGCGGCGCATCAACGGGGGCCGCCGCCGCCGCCACGGCTTCACCGGCCAGGAAGGTGGCGTCCCCGTTACCCCCGACCGGCAGCGCCAGGCGCAGCGAACCCCAAGACGGCAATTTCAGGCCGGCCATAGAGTTGGGATCCGACTGCAGACCGGGCAACGCGGCCCAGTTCTGGTTGCCTAGCGCCTGCTGCAGCTCGGGCCGGATCGCCAACAACACCGGCGAGGTCACCAACGATCGACTGTCGCTGATGGCTTCCTTACCCGCGGCTTGGAGCAGCCGCGCCGCCGAGACGGAGCTGCCAGGAATCCATAATCCGGGCTGAGTACCCAGCTCGGATGGCCACTTCCCAATGAAGCCGGTGATGACGGCGTCGGCGTCGGCGGCCTTGACAGCCACCGACACGCACCGGTCACCAATGGGTCCCGACGATGCGTTGTAGCTGTCGGCGAAATCGTTGACCTGATCGGCGATCGACGGGTCGGCGATGACGGCGACGGTGTCGTTTCCACCCACACAACGAGCCGCGGCGGTCTGCGAGCGGTTGGACAACACGTCACCGAAGAAGCGCCACCCGATCACTCCGACGACCACCACCACGACGGCCACCAAGGCCACGATCACGCCGACGCTGACTCCGCGCCGCCCGTCGGCGCTGCGGTGGCCGCCCTGCCAGCCGCGCAATCCACGATGGCCGGCAACACGAAATAGCGGCGGCGGGGGAGTTGCCGCCGGTTTGGGGTCACTGGGCTCGGGGCCATCCGGGTGCGTCCCGAAGTCCGGGTATTCCTCGGCCCCCAGCTCCAGATGCCGATCGTCGGCGCCGTAGGGGTCCTGTTCGAGGTACTGGCTCTCGTCGAAGACCTGTTCGTCGGCCCAGTAGCCGTCCTCGTCTGCGGAGTCTTCGTCAGCCTCCTGATCACCGAAATGGCCAGCGGTGTCACCCGACTGCTCCCACCCGGGGTAGGGGTAGCCGCCGGCCGAATCGGCAGCCTGGGGATGCGCGAAGGCACCCGGATCAGCGGCCGCCGAGCCCGCACCCCCACCAGGCTGGCCGGTTAGCTCATCGTCCCAATCCTGATTCTCCGCATCGTGATCATCGGACGGTTCGTCGGCGGAGTCCTCGGGGTCGGGCAAACTGTGCCTACCCATACCGGTATCAGCGTCCTCCCCGTCGAAGATTGACCGATGGCCAGCGAGAATCAGGCACCAGCGCGTGCCTTCAATTCACGACGACGGCGGTGCAGGATCGGCTCCGTGTATCCGTTGGGCTGCTGTGCCCCCGACAAGATCAGATCCTGGGCCGCCAGGAATGCGATGCTGTCGTCGAAATTGGGTGCCATCGCGTGGTATTCGGGATCTCCGGCGTTCTGCTTGTCCACCAGCGGTGCCATGCGCTCGAGGCTAGCCCGCACATCCTCGCTGGTGATCACGCCATGCCGTAGCCAGTTGGCCAGCAACTGGCTGGAAATCCGCAGGGTGGCGCGGTCCTCCATGAGGGCCACGTTGTGGATGTCGGGAACCTTCGAACAGCCGACGCCCTGGTCGATCCAGCGCACCACGTAACCGAGGATGGACTGGCAGTTGTTGTCGACCTCTTCGCGGATCTCCTCGGGCGCCCAGGCCAGTTCCTTGGCCAGCGGAATGGTCAGCAATTCGTCAACGCTGGTGCGGGTCTTGCCCTGCAGCTCCTTCTGCACCGCAAACACATCCGCCTTGTGATAGTGCATCGCGTGCAGGGTGGCCGCGGTGGGTGATGGCACCCACGCGGTGGTCGCGCCGGCCTTCGGCTGGGCGATCTTCTGCTCCACCATGTCGGCCATCAGTTCGGTCATCGCCCACATGCCCTTGCCGATCTGCGCCTTACCGGAGAAGCCGGCGGCGAGCCCGGTGTCGACGTTGGCGTCCTCGTAGGCCTTGATCCACGCCGTGTTCTTCATCGCGCCCTTGCGGATCATCGGGCCGGCTTCCATCGAGGTGTGGATCTCATCACCGGTGCGGTCCAGGAAGCCGGTGTTGATAAACACCACCCGGTCGGCGGCCGCCTTGATGCATGCCTTCAAGTTGAGCGTGGTACGTCGCTCTTCGTCCATGATGCCGACCTTCATGGTCCCCTGCGGCAACCCCAGCACGTCCTCGACGCGGCTGAACAATTCACAGGTGAACGCCACCTCGGCGGGACCGTGCATCTTGGGCTTGACGATGTAGATGGAGCCCGTGCGGCTGTTGGTCAGCAGCCCGTTGGCATCGGTGCTTCGCAGACCGTGGATGGCGATCAGGCCGGTGAACAGCGCATCCATGATGCCCTCGAACACCGGGGCGCCCTCGGCGCCTTCAGCGTCCGAAACGATGGCGTCGTTGGTCATCAGATGGCCCACGTTGCGAACGAACAACAGGCTGCGGCCGGGCAAGGTCAGCTCACCACCGTGCGGGGCGGTGTAGGTGCGGTCGGTGTTGAGCACGCGGGTGAAGGTCTTGTCGTCCTTGGTGACGTCCTCGGACAGATCGCCCCGGTTCAGTCCGAGCCAGTTCCGATAGCCCAGCACCTTGTCGTCAGCGTCGACCGCGGCCACCGAGTCCTCGAAGTCCATGATGGTGGTGATCGCGGACTCCAGGATCACGTCCTTGACGCCGGCGCCGTCGGTGGCACCGATCTGCGACTCGGGGTCGATCAGGATCTCGATGTGCAGCCCGTGATTGGCCAGCAGGATCGACTTTGGGTTCTCGGCGGCGCCGGTGTAGCCGGCGAACTGGCCGGGATCGGCCAGCGCTGCGGACGTGTCCGCCAGCGACACCACCAGCTGTCCGTCTTCCACCTTGAAGCCGGTGGCATCGGTGTAGGAGGCCCCCGCCAGCGGCACGCTGTCGTCGAGGAACTGGCGCGCGTAGGCGATTACCTTGTCACCACGGACCTTGTTGTAGCCCCGGCCCTTTTCGGCGCCGTCGCTTTCGGAGATGACGTCGGTGCCGTACAAGGCGTCGTAGAGCGAGCCCCAGCGGGCGTTGGCAGCGTTGAGGGCGAACCGCGCGTTGAGGATCGGCACCACCAGCTGCGGGCCGGCGGTCGTGGTGATCTCGTCGTCAACCCCGGAGGTGGTGATGGTGAAGTCCTCGGGTGCCGGCAGCAGGTACCCGATCTCGGTGAGGAACTCGCGGTAGGCCTGCGGGTCCAACGGCTCGATCACCCGGTGGCGATGCCACTTGTCGATCTGGGCCTGCAGATCATCGCGAGTTTTCAGCAAATCCTGGTTCTGCGGGGTGAGGTCGGTGACCACCTTGTCCACGCCCGCCCAGAAGCTGTCCTGGTCGATGTCGGTGCCGGGCAGGGCCTCGTTGTTTACGAAGTCGTAGAGCACCCGAGCGACGCGCAAATTCCCCGCCGACACGCGATCCGTCATTGCTTCCTCCCTTACTGGCAATTAGGTCAGACTACCGGCCGACAGCGCGACTGCCGCATCCGGCGGCGCGCAGCACCAGGTCACAATGGCCTAGCCAAGTTGCCCACCGCGGCGCATGGCGCTGCACGATCGCGCTCTGGCAACTCGTTGAGCTCAATTGGCGATCCGTGTGTGTTGCCGTAGCCGCTGAGATCATACGGGCCGGGCCGCGCTTCCGACTAAGCCCCGTTGGATCCGTCCTGCCCGAATAGCGACCCACTCATCCCGCCGGCGCCGCCCGGGGCGCCGCGCCCGCCGTCGCCGCCGTCGCCGATCAACCTGGCGTCACCGCCGTTTCCACCTGGTCCCGCCATACCGGCAAAGCTGACGCCGGCGTCCCCGCCGTCGCCGCCGTTGCCGATCAGAGCGGCCGTGCCGCCGTTGCCGCCGGCGCCGCTGGCAGCGGTATCGCTGGATCCACCCGAACCGCCCGCCCCACCATCACCGAACAGCCAGGCGGCGTTGCCGCCGCTCCCGCCGCTGCCCCCGGCATTGGCATTGCCGCCCACCCCGCCGACGCCGCCGGCGCCACCGTTGCCGATCAGCCCGACGGCGCTGCCGCCGCGACCGGCACTGCCGATGCCGCCGTTGCTCTCGGCGCAGTCGCCACCGTCGCCGCCGTCGCCGTCGCCGAACAGCTTCCCGCCTGCGCCGCCGGCGCCGCCGACGCCCTGGTACCCGTTGAAGCCGCCGTTGCCGCCGCTGCCGAACAGTCCGGCATCACCACCGGCCCCGGCGATACTGCCGGCGCCGCCGAATGCGACGGCGCCGCCGTGTCCGCCGTTGCCGAACAGCAGCCCACCATTGCCGCCGGCGCCGCCGTTGCCGTCAATGTGTTCCAGGCCGCCGTGACCGCCGTTGCCAATCAGCCCGGCGTTGCCTCCGGCCCCGGCAGCGCTTCCGGCGCCGCCACCGTCAGCGGCACCGTTGCCGCCATTGCCCAGCAACCACCCGCCATTGCCGCCATCGCCGCCGGTAGTTCCGGGGCCACCGGCTTCCACGCCGCCGTCCCCGCCGTTGCCGATCAGCCGAGCGTTGCCCCCGTCTCCGCCGAAAGCACCGCCCTGGATGTCGTAGCCGCCGTTTCCGCCGTTGCCGATCAGCAGCCCACCGGTGCCGCCGGCACCGCCAGGCCCGCCGGTCCCGGAATTGCCGAACCCACCTGCCCCACCGGTGCCACCGCTGCCGAACAGCCCGGCGGCGCCGCCCTGACCGCCGGAGCCACCCGCGCCGCCGACGCCAGTCCCAGCCCCGCCGATGCCGCCGTTGCCACCGTCACCCAACAGCCATCCGCCGGCCCCACCGGCGCCACCGGGCAGACCGGTGGAATCGGGCCCGCCGATGCCGCCGCTACCGCCGTTACCGATCAAACCCGCGTCCCCGCCGACCGCGCCGGCCTGGCCGATCCCACCGTTGCCGCCGCTACCACCGTTGCCGTAGAGCAATCCGCCGGCGCCGCCGGGCTGCCCCGGGGCTCCGTCGGCACCGTCGCCGATCAGGGGGCGTCCCAATAGCGCCTGGGCGGGCGCATTCACCGCGTCGAGCGCGGCCTGCAGCGGCGAAGCATTCGCGGCCTCCGCGGTGGCGTAGGACGCCGCACCCGCAGCCATGGCCCGCACAAACCGCTCATGAAATTCCGCCGCCTGCGCACCGAGCAGCTGATAGGCCTGGGCGTGTCCGTCGAACAATGCCGCAACCGCCGCCGACACCTCATCAGCGGCCGCGGCCAGCGCCCCCGTCGTGGGCGTCGCGGCCGCCGCGTTGGCCACGGTGATCGCCGAGCCGATGCTGGCCAAGTCCTGCACCGCCACGGTCACCGCGTCCGGGGCCGCCACCACAAACGACATCACGTGCTCCTCACACCACCGCTAACGACCCACTTCTCCCGGACGACCCGATGTGCGCGCCACACCATCGCGAAAAGTGACAATGTCCTCGCAGCCACAACGTATCGTCATCCGACTGCGGCTTGCGCCGTTTGGCCAACTGGTTCAGAAATGGTGATCAGGGACAGCCGCAGCCATAGGGCGTCCCGCCCGTCAGTTCCGGTGTTTCGCATCGCTGAGGGTGCCGACCAGGTCTTCCACCAGGTCCTCTAGCGCGACCATGCCGGCCACAGCGCCGTCGTCGGAGGTGACCAGTGCCAGATGGCTGTTGCTGCGACGCATCCGGGACAGCGCATCGGGTAGCGGCAGTGACTTCGCCAGCTGGGGCAGCGGGCGGACCAAGGCCAGGTCGATAACCGTTGCTGGGTCGTCACCAAGTGCCAACACGTCCTTGATGTGCAGGTACCCGATGAAATGCTGGTCGAGACCGAGCACCGGGAAGCGCGAATACCCGGTCTCGGCCAAGGCTTGCTCCACCGCACCGATCGTGGGTCCGGACCCCGCGGCAGCAACGGGCACCGCTCGAATATTGGGCAAGGGGACCGCGACATCGTCCACCACCCGGGTACGAATCCGTAGTGCCCGCGTCAATCGGGTGTGTTCCTCAGGATCGAGCAGACCCTCCGATACCGATTCGGCGATCATCTCGGAGAGCTCCACCGTGGAGACGGTGATGTCGAGTTCGTCTTTGGGCTGCACCCCAAAGATGCGCAGGATCGCGTTGGCGCACTTGTTGTACAAGAAGATGATCGGGCGGGCGGCGCGCACATACGGCAGGTATGCCGGGACCAGCAGCATCGCGGTGCGTTCCGGACCAGCAAGTGCGATGTTCTTCGGCACCATCTCGCCGAGCAGCACGTGCAGCGTCACCACGATGGCCAGCGCGACCACGAACGACAACGTGTGCAGCAACCTCGGATCCAAACCGGCCAAGCCGAACCATCTCTGCAGGGTCTGGGCCGCTGCCGGCTCCGCGATCCGTCCGAGAAGGATCGAAGACACCGTGACCCCAAACTGCGCCCCCGCCAACATCGACGGAAGTTGCTCGGCCGCCCGGATCACGGTGACCGCACTGTTCCTGCCCTGTTCGGCCAGCGCTTCGAGGCGATCGCGCCGGGCCGAGATCAGGGCGAACTCCGCGCCGACGAAGAACGCGTTGGCGGCAATCAGCAACACCGCAAGGGCCACAGCCAGCACCGGGTTCATCGGCCGCCCCGCTCCGGGTCGGAATCATCCTGACCGTCCTCGGCAGCGGCCAGCTCGGTGAGCTCCAGCAGGTCGATCCGGCGACCATCCATCTGTACGACGGTGGCGCGCCAGCGTACCGATTGATCGGGCACCCGGTCTTCGTCCAGCGCCGGAAGTTCGACCGTTTCGCCGGCCACCGGAATATGTCCGAGCTGGCGCAGCACCAGGCCGCCGATCGTTTCGTAGGGTCCCTCCGGGGCCTGATAGCCGATGGCGATGGCCACCTCGTCGATGCGAAGCAGCCCCGATACCCGCCATCCGTTGCCGGCCGCCACCACGTCCGGCGTCGCGTCATCGTGTTCATCTCGGACATCGCCCACGATCTCTTCGACCAGGTCCTCGACGGTGACCATGCCCGCGGTGCCACCGTATTCATCCACCACCATGGCGGTCTGCAGCGAATTGGCCCTGATCTGGGCCATCAGCGCATCGCCGTCCAACGTCGAGGGCACCACCGGAACCGGCTTGGCGATGCTGCTCAGCAACGTGTGCGCGCGGTTGGCGGCCGGAACCTGGAACACCTGTTTGACGTGGACGATGCCGAAGGTCTCGTCCAGATCTCCCTGGACAACCGGGAATCGCGAGTATCCCGACGCAGCCACCGCGGCGACCAGGTCGGCGATAGTGTCATCGGTCTGCAACGCCACGACTTTTGAGCGCGGCGTCATCAGCTCCTCGGCGGTCAGGGTCCCGAACTGCAGCGACCTGCGCATCAGCGACGCGGTGACATCATCGAGTGAGCCGCTTCGGGCGGAGCTGCGCACCAACGACACCAGCTCCTGCGGGGTACGGGCGGAGCGCAGCTCCTCGGCCGGCTCGATGCCGAGCTGGCGCACGATCCAGTTCGCGGCGCCGTTGGTCAGTCGGATCGCCGGGGTGAGGAGCACCGAAAACAGCCACTGGGGAAGGACCACCGCTCGAGCGGTCGGCAGGGGACGGGCCACCGCAAGATATTTGGGGACCAGCTCGCCAAACACCATCGATACCGACGTCACGACCACCAGCGCCAAGAACACCGTGATGGCGTCCGACATTTGGTCGGATATTCCGATTGCGGTCAGCGCCGGATGCGGCAACGCGTCGACCAGGGGTTCGGTCAGATACCCAGTGGCCAGGGTGGTGATGGAGATGCCCAGTTGCGCACCCGAGAGGTGGAACGACAGCCGGTGCTGGGCGCGCCGGATGAAGCGGTCACGGCTGTCTCCGCCGCGGGCGTTGCCTTCGACGGTGCTGCGGTCCAGCGCGGTCAGCGAGAATTCGGCGCCGACGAAAACCGCGGTACCTAGGGTGAGCACCAGGATGGCCACGATGCTCACGGTGGTGGCGGTGAACATCATGTGCGGCTCAGTGGCGCGGCCGCAGCGCCCCGCGCGGATGCGGGGGACCGCCCGCCCTGGAAGCCAGCGGCCTCGGCGGGTGCCTGCGGCACGTCATCCCTTTCGCTAGACCCCGCGGTAGGGCATCGCAGGATTGAAGTCCATATGGTAACGAAACCATCCCGCACAGATCAGCCCTCGCCGTGTGGCGCTGCTCACCAGCCGGCGGGTAGGGGATGCCCCTCGGCAAAGCCGGCCGCTGACTGCACGCCGATGACCACCTGTTCATGAAGTTCGGCCAGATTCGACGTGCCAACGTAGGTGCAAGTGCTGCGCACGCCGGATGTGATGTGGTCGATCAAGTCCTCCACTCCGCCGCGATCGGGGTCGAGCCCCATCCGCGACGTCGAAATGCCTTCCTCGAACAGCGACTTTCGGGCCCGATCGAACGCGCTGTCGGTGGTGGTCCGAGCGACTACCGCACGCTTGGAAGCCATGCCGTAGCTCTCCTTGTAGGGCTGGTCTTCGCGGTCGCGCATCAGGTCGCCGGGGGACTCATAGGTGCCCGCGAACCAGGATCCGATCATCACGTTGGACGCGCCTGCTGCCAGCGCCAGTGCGACATCGCGAGGATGACGGATCCCGCCGTCGGCCCATACGTGCCCGCCAAGCTCCCTTGCCGCAGCGGAGCATTCGAGCACGGCGGAAAACTGCGGCCGTCCGACACCGGTCATCATCCGGGTCGTGCACATGGCGCCGGGACCAACGCCCACCTTGACGATGTCGGCACCGGCGCCCAGAAGGTCCCGCGTGCCCTCGGCCGACACCACGTTGCCCGCCGCCAACGGAAGGCCCAGATCGAGCGATGCGACCGCACTGATCGCGTCCAGTGTCTTGACCTGGTGCCCGTGGGCGGTGTCGATGACCAGCAGGTCCACCCCTGACTCGGCCAGGGCGCCCGCTTTGGCGGCCACGTCGCCATTGATACCGACGGCCGCCGCGATGCGCAGCCGGCCGGCCGCGTCGGTGGCCGGCGTGTAGATCCCGGCGCGGATCGCCCCGGTCAGGCTCAGCACGCCGGCTAGCGTGCCATCGGGCCGGGTCAGCACCGCGACCTCGATGGGCGAGTGCTCTAGCAGCTCGAAGACCTTTCGCGGCTCGGTGCCCACCGGAGCGCTGACAAAGTCCAGGGCCGCGATATCGCGCACCCTGGAGAAGCGGTCCACGCCCACGCAGGACGCTTCGGTCACCAAGCCGATTGGGCGGCCCTCGGAGACCACAACGGCGACCCCATGGGCACGTTTGTGGATCAACGCGATCGCATCGGATACCGAATCCTCGGGCGCCAGCGTCACCGGTGTGTCTAGCACCAGGTCGCGGCTCTTGATGAACTCCACGGTTTGGTGCACCGCCGGGATGGGCAGATCCTGCGGCAGAACCACGATGCCACCGCGGCGGGCCACGGTCTCGGCCATCCGCCGCCCGGCCACCGCGGTCATGTTGGCCACCACCACGGGAATGGTGGTACCCGAACCGTCGGCGGTCGACAGATCCACGTCGAACCGGGACGCCACCAGGGAGCGATTCGGCATGATGAATACGTCGTTGTACGTCAGGTCGTACCCGGGCCGATGCCCGTCCAAGAACCTCATGGTTGCCCTTCGCTGAGCCGTTCTCGCCGGGCTAGGCCGGCACCTCGCTGCGATCTGCGCTCCACAGCGTGTGAAACTTGCCCGCCGCGTCGATCCGGCCGTAGGTGTGCGCGCCGAAGAAGTCGCGCTGGGCCTGGGTGAGTGCGGCGGGTAACCGTTCGGTGCGCAGCGCGTCATAGTAGGCGAGGGCCGACGAGAACCCGGGGGTCGGTATACCCAATTGAGCCGCCGTGGACACCACGCGGCGCCAGCTGTCGACGGCCGATTCGATGGCGCTGCGGAAATAGGGCGCGACCAGCAAGCTGGCTAGGGCCGGCTCCGCGTCGAACGCCTCTTTGATCCGGTTGAGGAACTTGGCCCGAATGATGCAGCCGCCACGCCAAATGGTGGCCAAGTCGCCCGGAGTGATGTCCCAGCCAAATTCGGCACTGCCGGCCTGGATCTGGTTGAACCCCTGCGCGTAGGCCACGATCTTCGAGGCATACAGGGCCCGCCGGACGTTCTCGGTGAAGGTGTCCGGATCGGCGGGCTTGTCGCCCAGCCGCCCCGAAGGCAGCCCAACCGCGGCCGCGCGCTGCTGCACCGACCCCGACAGCGCTCGCGCGAAGACGGCTTCGGCGATGCCGGTCACCGGCACCCCGAGGTCGAGGGCGGATTTCACGGTCCAGCGACCGGTGCCCTTCTGCTCGGCCTGGTCCAGAATGACGTCGACGAGGGGTTTTCCGGTCTTCGCATCGGTTTGGCGCAGCACCTCGGCAGTGATTTCCACCAGATAGCTGTCCAGATCGCCCTTGTTCCACTCGCTGAACACGTCGGCGATCTGCGGGGCGCTCATCCCCAGCCCGTCACGGAGCAGCTGGTAAGCCTCGCCGATGAGCTGCATGTCGGAGTACTCGATGCCGTTGTGCACCATCTTCACGAAATGCCCCGACCCGTCCGGCCCGATGTGAGTGCAGCACGGAACGCCGTCGACGTGTGCCGAGATCTCCTCCAGCAGCGGGCCTAGCGAGGTGTACGACTCGGCGGGGCCGCCGGGCATGATCGATGGCCCGTTGAGCGCGCCCTCCTCGCCGCCGGAGATCCCCGCGCCGACGAAATGCAGTCCGCGCTCACGCACCGCCTTCTCACGGCGAATGGTGTCGGTGTAGAGCGCATTGCCGCCATCGATGATGATGTCGCCGGGCTCCATGGCATCTGCGAGTTCGTTGATCACGGCATCGGTGGGCTCGCCCGCCTTGACCATGATCAGCACCCGGCGCGGCGTCTCGAGCGCGGCGAGGAACTCGCTGATCGTCTCGCTGCGGACGAACTTGCCTTCAGCTCCATGCTCTTTGAGCAACGCGTCGGTCTTGGCGATCGAGCGGTTGTGCAAGGCCACGGTGTAGCCATGTCGGGCAAAGTTGCGGGCGATGTTCGAACCCATCACGGCCAGGCCGGTAACACCGATCTGGGCGGTAGCGGTGCTCGATTCCGACGAACTCATATCTTGCCTTTCGGTGAGGCCACTCAGATTAGAGAACTCATGCCAAAGCTTTTCCGAACGCTAGTCCGACCCACTGTGGCATAGAAACTCCGAGGCGTGTCGCGGCGCGTCAGAGGTCGAACAACCGCTGCAATTCCGTGAGCCACGGTACGGCCAGCGCCACGGTGGGGACCACCAGCACCACCGCAGCGGCCGCGTAGGCGGCCGCGGCCAGCGCCAAGCTGTTGCCTCGCCCCGACAACCGCTGCACCCGCACCAGCGTGCTGGGACCGCCCGCGGCTAGGGCGCCCAACGGTGCCCGCCCGGACGCGCAGGCGACCAGGGCCCGAGCCAGTGGGGTTCGTCCCGCGGCGCGCACTGCCGCGTCGTCGGCCAACAGTTCAACCAGTAGCTGCGCCGCGCGCAATGCGTTGGCGCTGCGAACCAGCCGCGGAAAGGCCTCGTGGAAGGCGGTGAACGCCTCCAGAACAAGGTCATGGCGGGCCCGTAGATGAGCCCGTTCGTGGGTAAGTATTGCCGCGACTTCTTTGTCGCTGAGCGTGGTGAGCGCCCCCTCGCTGACCACCACCCGGCTACGTACCCCGGGCAGGCAGTAGGCGAGTGGTTGCGCGACGTGTAAGACGCGCAGATCGCGAGTCCGCGCGCAAGGCTGGGCCAAGGTCGCTTCGTGCCCCACTCCGACCAGGTCGACGACCATGCGGTGACGGGCCCGCCGTCGCCGGGTGGCGATGGCACCACGCACCACCGCGACCACCAGCCGTACCCCCACGAGGACGGTGAGCGCGAAGACGGAAACGTAGGCCGCCCACAGCGGCCAACCGAGCCGGCCTTCGGCGTCGATGATGCCGGCCGTGGGCCGCCCGTCGGGACCGGGCATGAGCAATCGGGTCGCAATCGCGATTCCGGCGCTGAAGGCGGAAAGTACGGCGGCCAGGGAGATCGCTTGCCAGAGCACCATTGCGGCGCGAGGTGCGCGCAACGGCCACGTGGCGCGTGCCAGCAAGGCCGGTGTCGGGCCGGCCAGCAGCACCGCGAGGATGGTGAAGGCCAGCGCGGACACGCTGCTAGTCTCCCTCAGCTGTCCACCGGAGCGCCAGCAGATGGCGAAATGCGATGACTTGCTTCCAATTCGGCGAGCGCTCGGCGAAGCGCGTCCGCCTCGTCGGCTCCGACACGCTCGACGAAGTGCACCAGCGCGGCCTGCCGGCCACCCGAGTCCTCGGCTTGGGCCAGCGCATCCACCATCAGCCCGGCGACCAGCTCGTCACGCCCGTGCACCGGTGCATACCGATGCGCCCGGTCGTCGCGGATCTGAGAAACCAGGTTCTTTTTGGCCAACCGCTGCAGCACCGTCATCACGGTTGTGTAGGCGAGGTCTCGCCGCGCCGAGAGCGCTTGGTGGACCTGTCGAACTGTCTGGGGTTCGGGGGTGGACCACAGGTGATCCATGACCGCGCGTTCCAGATCCCCCAGGCGCGTCAGCTTGGCCATAGTTCGTTTAGCTCCATCGGCTCCATCAGCTTTGAATCCAGAGTACTCCGGCTTACTACCGGCTGTCGTAACCAACGGCGATTAGTTCCGGGCAAATCCGGAGACATCCGCGGTCCGAGCAATCGGGAGACAGCCGACCCAGGACAGGTACCCGGGATGCGTAGGGACGACACGTCGACAATGTTACGCAGTCGATGCCGTGATGCATCAAGTCAAGATGCCCGCGAAACCTGGTTCATGCATCACGTAAGGAATGCCCGCGAAATCGGGGTCAGGTGGTGGTCTTGCTTTTGATGCGGATGCCGGCTTTGAGGGCGGGTAGAGCGGCGGGTATGGCGGCGGGGTAGAGCTGTTCGGTCTTGTCTTTGGCGAGTCTGAGCAGGGCGGCTTGCAGGTCGGCGATCTGGTGGGCGATCGCGGCGGGGTTGAGGCTGTTGCGGTAGGTGAGCAGCTCTGTTTGTTGGGCCGCTGAGAGGACTCCGGCGGCCAGCAGCCGGTCCAGGGGGGTCTGGGGCTTGTCGTAGAGCCGGCGGCGGTGACCGTCGCGGCTGCAGCCGTAGCTGATGGGTTTGATGGTGGGGGTCAGGTAGTTGAGCCGGTCGTTGACCAGGTGCCACAGCCGGTTGAGCACGGCGCGTTCTTCGTCGGTGTCGTAGCGGTAGTAGAACCCGTAGCGACGCACGAGGTGGTTGTTTTTGGACTCGATGGTGGCCTGGTCGTTCTTCTTGTAGGGTCGTGAGCGGGTGAAGAAGATCTCCATGTCCGCGGCCCACTTGATGACCGCCTTATTGAGGAATTCGGTGCCGTTGTCGAAGTCCAAACCCGTTACCTTATAGGGATTTTAGTAATTCCGGTTTTGAGGGCGCCCAGGATGTGGGGTGGGCGTTGTTGCGCACCGTGCGGGTGAACACCCAGCCGATGTGCATGTCGGTGAGGTTGACCGTGCGGGCGAACTCACCTTTCAGTGTCGGGCCGCAGTGCGCCACGGTGTCGCCTTCGAAGAACCCCGGAGATTCTTCGGCCTCATCGCCTGCTTTGCAGATGGTGATCGAGGACCGCAGCAGCGGGAGGGTTTCGTCGTCGACACACCCGAGATCTGGTCGCGGGCCTTGGCGCCGCGCAGGTAGCGGTCGATCGTGGCGCTGCTCATCGCCAACAGCTCGGCACGCACCGCCGGGCCGTAACGGTCACGGCCGTCCACCAGTTCGCCGTGGCGTTCTAGGGCGTGTCTGCTTAATGTGAATGGTGTTTTGGCTGATGCTGTTTGGGTGATGCGGACGCATGCGATTTCTGATGATTTGTGGTCGCTGATCGTGGCGGTGTTGCCTGCGGGGCGGCGGCGTGGCCGGCCGTGGAACGATCATCGACGTACTCTGGAGGGCATTATCTGGCGTTACCGTACGGGATCTCCGTGGTGTGACCTGCCCGAGCACTTCGGTCCCTGGCAATCGGTGGCCGAGAGGCATCTACGCTGGTCGGTCGATGGCATCTACGCGCGGATCTTCGCGGCGATCGCCTCTGACCTCGACGCCGAGGACGCCGACCTGGGCGCACTGTTGTCGGTCGATTCGACCAGTGTGCGCGCCCACCGACACGCAGCCGGAGCGCGCCCGGGCGCCGCACAGGGGATCTGTCGAATTACAAGAAATATCTCGATGAGCCCGATGACCACGCCATTGGGCGTTCCCGCGGCGGGCTGACTACCAAGATCCACGCCTTGACCGACCAGCTGTGCAGTCCGGTCACCCTGGCACTGTCGGCCGGTCAAGCCGGTGATAATCCGATGCTTTGGCCATTGCTGGCCGCCCGGTGCAGCAACTCATACGCCCCGTTTCGCCTGCTGGCGGACAAGGCGTACTCCCATGACTCGACGCGGGCACAGCTGCGCCGGCTCAAGATCGCCCATACCATCCCCGAGCGCAGCGACCAGATCACCCGCCGCAAAGCCAAAGGCCGCAACAGAGGACGGCCTCCGGGGTTCTCAGGCCGAATTTACAAGCACCGTAACACCGTCGAGCGAAGCTTCAACCGGCTCAAACACTGGCGCGCGGTCGCCACCTGCTACGACAAATACGCCCTGACCTACCTCGGCGGTGTCACCCTGGCCGCCATCATCACCTACCACCGCGTCCGCAATTAGCAGACAGGACCTAGAGCATCCAACTGAAGTGCCATGGAAGCGGCCAGGTACCGGCCGCACTGCCCGCCTGAGGCCGCCCACACCTTCTGCAACACCTTGAGCGCATCCTAGGAGTACTTCGGATTGCGTTGCCGGCGAGTCCGTTTGGCGACCTGCCGACCCGCTCCCGGCGGCGCGGCCGCCGCCCTCAACCGCCGCCGGGCGTTGTCACGCGACCAGCCGGTGACCGCCACCACCTGATCCAGAATCTGCCCCTTGTCCGCCTTCGGCGCCCCCACATACGCCCTGGCGAACTTCGCGGTGATCTCGGCCCGAGACGACATCGACAGCCCACTTCCCATGCCTGCCAAGGATCGACCGTTTCGCGGGCATTTTTACGTGATGCACCGAGGACGCTTCACGGGCATTTTTCGTGATGCTTGCCGGATGCTTGCAAAATTAGGGCAGCCTTGCCTATTGTAGTTCTGGTCGAGCAACAATGACCGTGCCGGAGTCCTGAGGGCTGCAGTGACCCCCGGTCTACTCGATCGGCGAGCCCTGTGCCTAGTGCACGGGGCTCGCCCGTTTTGCGGCCGGAATAGCCGCGCCCGGATCGGTCCGCAGGCGTCTGGCTGATCCGCAACGCTGGTCAGACGCCGATGGTGTAGACACAAGAACGTGCCATCGTCGCCGGAGGCGGACCCCGCCGTAGCCATCCCGCCCACAGTTTCTGCACCTTTCGATGTTGAACTGGGCCTGGAGTTCACCGAACTCACCGCCGATGGCGCTCGTGCGCAGCTCGAGGTCAAGCCCAAGCACCTGCAGCCAATGGGCCTAGTCCACGGGGGTGTCTACTGCTCGATGGTCGAAAGCATGGCCAGCATGGCCGCGTTCACCTGGCTGAGCACCCGCGGCGGCGGCGGTGTGGTGGGCGTCAACAACAACACCGACTTTTTGCGTGCGATCAGCTCGGGAACCGTCTACGGCACCGCCGAGCCACTACACCGCGGCCGACGCCAGCAGCTGTGGCTGGTCGTGATCACCGACGACGCCGATCATGTGATCGCTCGCGGGCAAGTGCGGCTGCAGAATCTCGAGGCGCCGCCCATCGACGGGTGACCTCGGTCACTCTCGCCTCGAAAGGCCAGAACCGTCACGGCGTGGCAGGATCCCAAAGCATGCGCTTGACGCCGCACGAACAGGAGCGATTGCTGCTGTCTTACGCCGCCGAGGTGGCCCGCCGCCGACAGGCTCGCGGCTTGCGTCTCAATCACCCCGAGGCCGTAGCGCTCATCACCGACCACGTCCTTGAAGGTGCACGCGACGGCCGCACGGTGGCCGAGCTGATGGCCAGCGGTTGTGAGGTCCTGGGTCGAGACGATGTGATGGAAGGAGTGCCCGAGATGATCGCGGACGTACAGGTTGAGGCGACCTTCCCGGACGGCACCAAATTGGTCACCGTCCATCATCCGATCCGATGATCCCCGGTGAAATCCACTACGGCAGAGTCGATATCGAAATCAACACGGCCGCTCAGCGCATCGAGATGCATGTCGTCAACACCGGCGACCGCCCGGTACAGGTCGGAAGTCACGTCCATTTTCCGCAGGCCAATGCGGCGCTGTCGTTCGACCGCGCTGCCGCCCACGGCTACCGTCTCGACATTCCGGCCGCCACCGCGGTCCGCTTCGAGCCGGGCGTTGCCCACACCGTCAGCCTGGTGCCGCTGGAGGGCAGACGCGCGGTGTACGGGCTGACGCTGAATCCACCCGGAAGGTTGGACGACTGATGGCGCGGCTGTCCAGGGAGCGCTACGCACAGCTGTACGGTCCGACCACTGGCGATAGGATCCGGCTCGCAGATACCGATCTGCTGGTCGAAATCACCGAAGACCGTTGCGGGGGGCCCGGACTGGCGGGGGACGAGGCGGTGTTCGGCGGCGGCAAGGTGCTGCGCGAGTCCATGGGCCAGGGGCGGGTCACGCGGGCCGAGGGCGCGCCCGACACCGTGATCACCGGCGCGGTAATCATTGACTACTGGGGAATCATCAAGGCGGATATCGGCATTCGTGACGGGCGCATCGTCGCAATCGGCAAGGCCGGCAACCCCAACATCATGTCGGGTATTCATCCCGACTTAGTGGTCGGACCGTCCACCGAGATCATTGGCGGAAACGGGCGCATCGTCACCGCGGGTGCGATCGACTGCCATGTGCACTTGATCTGTCCTCAGGTCATCGCCGAGGCCCTCGGTTCGGGTATCACGACCATCATCGGCGGCGGCACCGGCCCAGCGGAAGGCAGCAAGGCCACCACCGTCACGCCCGGGGGATGGCATCTGGCCAGGATGCTGGAAGCCCTCGATTCCTGGCCGGTCAACATCGCGTTGCTGGGCAAGGGCAACACCGTCAATCCCGACGCGTTGTGGGAGCAATTGCGTGGTGGGGCATCAGGTTTCAAGCTTCACGAAGACTGGGGTTCGTCACCGGCGGCGATCGATGCGTGCCTGACCGTCGCCGATGCCGCCGGTGTTCAAGTCGCGTTACACTCCGACACTCTCAACGAGATGGGCTTCGTCGAGGACACGCTGGCCGCGATCGCCGGGCGATCCATTCACACCTACCACACCGAGGGAGCCGGAGGCGGGCACGCACCCGACATCATCACCGTTGCGGCACATCCCAACGTGCTGCCCAGCTCCACCAATCCGACTCGCCCGCACACCGTCAACACCCTCGACGAGCACCTCGACATGTTGATGGTGTGCCATCACCTCAACCCACGGATTCCTGAAGATCTGGCATTTGCGGAGAGTCGGATTCGGCCATCCACCATCGCCGCCGAAGACCTGCTGCACGACATCGGAGCGATCTCGATGATCGGCAGTGACTCCCAGGCGATGGGCCGGGTCGGCGAGGTGGTGATGCGGACCTGGCAGACCGCGCACGTCATGAAGCAGCGCCGCGGCGCCTTGGAGGGCGACCCGTCGGGCCGCTATTCGGCCGATAACAATCGAGCACGGCGCTATGTCGCCAAATACACCATCTGCCCGGCCGTCGCGCACGGTCTCGACCACGAGGTCGGCTCGGTGGAGGTGGGAAAGCTCGCGGATCTGGTGTTGTGGGAGCCGGCCTTTTTCGGGGTACGCCCGCACGCGGTGGTCAAGGGTGGCGCCATCGCCTGGGCCGCGATGGGCGATGCGAACGCCTCGATACCCACGCCTCAGCCGGTGCTTCCGCGCCCGATGTTCGGCGCGTCGCCGGCCGTGGCAGCGGCGACCTCCGTGCATTTCGTCGCAGCACAGTCCATCGAGGCCGGTCTGGCAGATCAGATCGCCGTCGACCGCCGACTAGTTCCGGTGGCCGATGTCCGGGCCGTCGGTAAGGCCGACATGCCACTCAACGACGCACAGCCGCGCATCGAGGTCGACCCCGATACGTTCACCGTGCGTATCGATGGCGAGGTATGGGAGCAGCAGCCGGCCACCGAACTCCCCATGGCGCAACGGTATTTCTTGTTCTAGTGACCACGCTCGCGATGCTCCTCACCCTGGCCGATTCTCGGCTACCCACCGGTGCCCACGTGCACTCCGGCGGCGTCGAGGAGGCCATCACCGCCCGCTTAGTGACCAACCTGTCAAGCCTGGAGGCGTTTCTCAAGCGACGCATCCGCAGCCACGGCCTGGTCACCGCGTCCATCGCTGCCGCTGTGCAGCGAGGCGATCTGGCCCCCGATGGCGCAGATCGGGAAACCGACGCCCGCACACCTTCGCCCGCGGCGCGGGATGCCTCACGTAGCCAGGGACGAGGGCTCGTGCGTCTGGCTCGGGCGATCTGGCCGGAAGCGGACTGGGACGCCCTCGGCGCAAAACCCCATCTGGCGGTGGCTGCAGGCCCAGTGGGAGCGCTGGCGGGGCTAACCCCCGAACACCTTGCCCTGCAACTTGTCTACACCACGATGACCGGCTCGGCTACCGCCGCCCAGCGGCTGCTCGCGCTGGATCCCACCGACGTGGCCGTGCTCACGTTCCAGCTCTCTGAGCTGTGCACGACTACCGCCGCTGAAGCGGCAATCGGACTGGCCGATTTGTCCGACCCACTGCTCGATACGCTGGCGCAACATCACGCCGAACGCGAGCGGCCCTTGTTCGCCTCATGAAAGGTATTGCATGGCCAAGCATTCCCATGATCACACCCACAACCATCACGACCGGCCACGGCGGGTTCGAAAGCCGGGGGAGCCGTTGCGGATCGGGGTCGGGGGCCCAGTTGGATCCGGCAAGACCGCACTGGTGGCGGCGATATGTCGGCAGTTGCGAGACGAGCTGTCCCTCGCGGTGCTGACCAATGACATCTACACCACCGAGGACGCCGACTTTCTGCGCAAGCATGCGGTATTGGCGGACAGCCGGATAACCGCGGTGCAAACCGGTGGCTGTCCGCACACCGCGATCCGCGACGACATCACCGCCAACCTGGATGCGATCGACGACTTGATCGCCGCACACGACGCGCTGGACTTGATCTTGGTCGAATCCGGTGGTGACAACCTCACCGCCACCTTCTCGTCGGGCCTGGTGGATGTGCAGATCTTCGTCATCGATGTAGCCGGCGGCGACAAGGTTCCCCGCAAGGGCGGGCCCGGTGTGACCTTTTCAGACTTGTTGGTGGTCAACAAGACCGATCTGGCCCCGTTGGTGGGCGCCGATCTGAAGGTGATGGCTCGCGACGCCGAAGCGGTACGCGACGGACGTCCGACCGTGTTGCAGTCGTTGACCGAGGACCCCGCCGCGACGAAGGTACTGGACTGGGTGCGTAGTCAGTTGGCCGCCGCAGGCTGATGCACTCCGAGGTTCTGCTGGTTGCATCGCGAAACCGGCTGCCGCGCATCCGATGCCGGGGCGGCATTGCGGCCCGTTCCACCGCGGCCGACACCGTGTTTCTGGTGTCGGCTGCGGCAACGCCGCTAGGGGGCGACAGCTTCGACCTCCAGATCATCGTTGAGGAGGGGGCGTCGCTGCGATTGCGAAGTGCGGCCGCGGCCGTGGTGTTGCCCGGCGCACAGACCATGACTTCCCGAGCCCGCTGGAAAATCGAGGTCGCCGGGGAGCTGGATGTGGACCTCGAGCCGACAATCGTCGCCGCTGCCGCCCGGCATCTGTCGTCTGTCACGGTGCAGTTGGATGGCGCTAGCCGGGTCCGTCTGCGCGAACGCATCCAGATCGGCAGATGCGGTGAGCGGGAAGGATTCTGGTCGGGATCGCTGCATGCGGACCTGGACGGTCGTCCGATTCTGCGACACCGGATGGAACTGGGCGCTGGATCACTGGCCGATGACGTGATTTGCGCTCCCCGCGCGACGGTCAGCGAATTACGCTACCCGACAGGGGAGTTCACTGATGCAATCGAGGCCGGTTCGACAGTGCTGCAGCTCGCCGAGGGCGGAACTCTTAGTACGTGGCAAGCGGAACGGTTGATCGGCTAGCGGTCATTGCGGTCATTGCGGTCACCGGGCGCCGCGGAGTCGGATAGTCACGCTGCGAGTCGGCCGCGACCATACCGGCCTAGCTGGCTTGTCGCGCCTCGGTGCTCTGCGCCTCGGAAGCCAACTCGGCCAGCTGCTCCAGCCGCGTCCGCGCGAAAGCCTGCTGTTCGGTGATGGTCAGTTGACCACGCCGGGTGCTCAGGAAGGTCACCGTCCACGACAACAGCGTGCTGACCTTGGTCTTGAACCCGACCAGGTACACCAGGTGCAGGACCAGCCAGGCCAGCCAAGCGATGAAGCCGCTGATCTCCACTGGACCGATCTTGGCCACCGCGGAAAAACGCGACACCGTGGCCATGGAGCCCTTGTCGAAGTACTGGAACGGCTCGCGTTCCGCAGCGTTGGCACCGGCCAGCTCGGACTTTATCGTGGTGGCGACGTACTTCGCGCCCTGGATGGCGCCCTGGGCTACCCCGGGCACGCCCTCGACCGCAGCCATGTCGCCGATGACGAACACGTTGGGGTGTCCCGGGACCGACAAGTCGGGCAGCACCTGGACCCGGCCGGCTCGATCGAGCTCAACCTCGAACTGCTCGGCAAGGTCCCGGCCCAACCGGCTGGCCTGGACACCGGCGGACCACACTTTGCACGCGGATTCGATGCGCCGGATGGTGCCGTCGGAATCCTTCACGGTAATGCCGTTGCGGTCGACGTCGGTGACCATCGCGCCGAGCTGGATTTCTACCCCCAGCTTCTGCAGCCGTGCTGCCGCCCGCTCACCCAACTTGTCGCCAAACGGCGGCAGCACCGCCGGAGCGGCATCGAGCAGAATCACCCGCGCCCGGGTGGAGTCGATGTGGCGGAACGCGCCCTTCAACGTGTGCTCGGCCAATTCGGCGATCTGCCCGGCCATTTCGACACCGGTGGGTCCGGCCCCCACGACTGTGAACGTCAGCAGTTTGGCCCGTCGTTCCGCATCACGCGACCGTTCGGCCTGTTCGAAGGCGCTCAGGATCCGTCCGCGTAGTTCCAGCGCGTCATCGATCGACTTCATGCCAGGTGCGAACTCGGCGAAGTGGTCGTTGCCGAAGTAGGACTGGCCCGCGCCCGCGGCGACGATCAGGGTGTCGTATGGGGTTTCGTAGGTGTGACCGAGCAAGTCCGACACGACGGATTGCTTGGCCAGGTCGATGTGGGTCACGTTGCCCAGCAGCACCTGCGCGTTGCGTTGCCGGCGCAGGACCACGCGTGTCGGCGGCGCGATGTCACCTTCGGAGATGATTCCGGTAGCCACTTGGTAGAGCAGCGGCTGGAACAGGTGGTGGGTGGTGCGAGCAATCAGCTTGATATCGACGTCGGCACGCTTGAGCTTCTTTGCCGCGTTGAGTCCGCCGAAGCCAGATCCGATGATGACAACACGATGGCGCGGACGTGCTTGTGCTGTGGTTTCTGGCTGGGGGCTCATGTGACGCTGCTCCTGACGGATCTCCTGACGGGCGCACTGCAGTTAGCTACACGCTAGTCAAACCAGGCCCGCGAGCCCAACTCGTGAGCATGTGTAATTAGCCACACCGGCGCAACCGGATCCGCCCTCCCACCGGCGGCTCATCGCACAAACCCTGAGCGGCCTACCCGGTCAATAGCGGGCGCAGTGCCTCGGCAACGGTGGTGATCAGGCCGGGGGAGTGGCCGTGCGCGGAGAGGTTCATGATCACGCCGTCAATGCCGGTGTCGAGCACTTTGGTTTGCACCTGATCGGCGATCTGTGCCGGGCTGCCGGTCACCATGCGCCTGCTCGTCTCCGCGGGAGGGCGCTCCACCTTGGCCTTCTCGTCGACCACCACCGTGAGCATCACACTGGTTTCCAGTGTTGATGGATCCCGCCCCGCTTCCTCGCATCGGGCGGCGACGGCATCCATCTTGCGAGGCAATTCACCCAGCGCCGCGACGATGTTGAGATGATCGGCCCAGTGGGCGGCGATGCGGAAGATCTTCTTCTCACCCCCGCTGCCGATCAAGATCGGGATGCGGTCACGGTAACGGGATTAGGCCATCGCCGATTCGGCTTGGTACCAACTCCCGGAGAAGGTCGGACGCTCACCCTTGATCATCGGATCAAGAATCTGCAACGCCTCCTCGAGCCGATTGAATCGGTCGGTGAAGGTGCCGAACTCGTAGCCGAGCTGGCGGTGTTCGAGTTCAAACCATCCAGCGCCGATGCCGAGGACCGCACGTCCGGCACTGACCACATCCAGCGTCGTGATGATCTTTGCCAACAACGCGGTGTTACGGTACGTATTGCCGGTCACCAGGGTGCCCAGTTGCAGCCGCTCGGTAGCGGTGGCCAGCGCGCCCAGGGCGGTGTAGGCCTCCAGCATGGGCTGGTCCGGTGTCCCCAACATCGGCAGTCGATAGAAATGGTCCATCAAGAAAAGCGAGTCGAAGCCGGCCGCCTCGGCCTCGCGCGCCTGCGCGATGACTGACGGAAAGAGCTTGTCGACGCCGGTACCGTAGGAGAAACTCGGGATCTGGAAACCAAGCCGGATAGCCACGGGCTCTACCGTAGCGACCGGCTCCGAAAAGCCAAGAGAACCGAATTGCCTCAGGCGAAGTGAGCGAGCGCGCCGTGGCTCACATGAAGCGTCTGGCCGGTGATGTGCCGAGCCGCCGGGGTGGTGAGAAACAGCGCCAGCCGGGCGATCTCCGCGGCCACCGGAGCCGGCGTGCGCGACAACCCTTCATAACCCGCCTGCACACTGCGTCCGCAAGCCACGGCGTTGACCGTGATGCCGCGGTGCCTAGATCTCGGCTTGCCCGGCGACCCAATTCGACAGGGCACCCTTGATCGCCGCGTCGACGCTGCCCGCTGGTGGGTTCTCCGCCACCACGCTGATGATCGAACCGCCAGATCACAGATGGTCGCCGACACAATACACGGTCAACACCGCCGAGAGCACGGTGGTGTCCAGTCTGCACGGTCAACACCGCCGAGAGCACGGTGGTGTCCAGTGCATTGCGCCACGCCGTGGCGGTGTCCGCCAGCGAGTAGGTGCGCGGATCGCCGGCATCCCAGGTCGGCGCCGGCACGTTGACGATGGTGTCCAGATGGTGGGGGAACAACCCGCGCACCTCTGCCAGGCTGGCCGGATTGGTGATGTCGCAGGCGATCGCATCTGCGTCGAGTTCCTTGGCGACCACCTCGAGATCGTCGCGCCGGGCGCCGACAAGAGTCACTTTGTGACCGTCGTCGCGAAAGCCCTCGGCTACTGTGCGTCCCAGATCGGTGTCGCCGCCGGTGACCAGCACCTCCACTGCCATGACCTCCTCGTGTTCACCGTTGAACCCAGACCCTGGCACTTCACCAGCGTTTATTTTTTCACTCGGCGCGTTGAAAACATCGTCCCGATGGTCACACACCACAGGATTGTTGCCTGGGATCTCAGCATGTTATGGCATCAATCCGCACCCATGTTACTGGACAGTAGCAATTTGACGAAACTCCGCGCGGTCGCGCCGAGCAGATGATTTGGGTAACGATTCGTCAGCAACGGACCCGCCCGTTCTCGCTGGCATAAACCTCCGAGGTCGCTGCTAGGTTTGACCGGTGACTCGGGTCGGGATGCTGGCCGGTATGGTGTCGGCGCTGCTGGTCTGGGTGGTGGGCTGCGGTTCGCCGTCACGGCCGGCCGAAGGTGCTCGCTCAATCACGATTTTTGCCGCGGCATCGCTGAAGACCGCCTTCACCCAGATAGGTGAACGGTTCAAGACCGCCAACCCGGGCGTCGGTGTCGAGCTCGATTTCGCCGGTTCCTCCGAGTTGGCCACCCAACTCACCCAGGGCGCCACCGCGGACGTCTTCGCCTCAGCGGACACCGCTCAGATGGACACGGTCGCCAAAGCCGGTCTGCTCGCCGCGGATCCGACGAACTTCGCCTCCAACACACTGGTCATCGCCACCGCGCCGGGCAATCCGAAGCACGTCGGATCGTTCGCCGACCTCTCTCGATCGGATCTAACCGTTGTGGTCTGCCAGCAGCAGGTGCCCTGTGGCGCGGCCACGCAGCGCATCGAAGACGGCACCGGGGTCCACCTCAACCCGGTTAGTGAAGAACTCAGCGTTACCGATGTCCTCAACAAGGTCACGACCGGACAGTCCGACGCCGCGCTGGTCTACCTCACCGATGCGATGAGCGCGGGAAGCACGGTGAGCACTATCAAGTTTCCCCAGGCCGCACCCGCGGTGAACGTCTATCCCATCGCGGTGCTCAGCAACGCCCCCCAACCGGGGCTGGCACGTAAATTCGTCGACATGGTCACGGCCGAGACAGGACGCCGCATCCTGGATCGGTCTGGTTTCGCCAAGCCCTGACGAGCCGACATGCACGGACCAACGGAGCTGCCCCGCTGGGTTTACCTGCCCGCTACCGCGGGGATGGGTTTGGTGATTCTGCCGCTGGTCGCGATGGCGGCCAAGGTCGATTGGCCGAATTTCTGGTCCCTGATCACCAGCACGTCGTCTCGGACGGCACTCGTGCTGAGCTTGAAGACCGCCTCGGCGAGCACCGCGCTATGCGTACTCCTGGGCGTGCCGATGGCGCTGGTCCTGGCCCGTAGCCGGGCGCGGCTCATGCGGCTGATGCGGCCGCTGATCCTGCTGCCGCTGGTGCTGCCACCGGTAGTGGGGGGTATCGCGCTGCTCTACGCATTCGGCCGACATGGCCTGATCGGGCGTTACCTAGAGGCGGGCGGTATCACGATCGCGTTCAGCACGACGGCCGTGGTGCTGGCGCAGACGTTCGTCTCGCTGCCATTCCTGGTGGTATCGCTCGAGGGAGCGGCGCGCACCGCGGGCGCGGACTATGAAGTTGTCGCGGCGACGCTGGGAGCGCGGCCCAGCGTGGTCTGGTGGAAGGTCACGCTGCCGCTACTGATGCCGGGTCTGGTGTCCGGTGCTGTGCTCGCCTTCGCCCGGTCGCTGGGGGAGTTCGGCGCAACCTTGACTTTCGCCGGATCCCGCCAAGGTGTCACCCGCACGCTGCCGCTCGAGATCTACCTGCAGCGGGTGAATGATCCCGACGCGGCGATCGCATTGTCACTGCTGCTGGTCGCGGTGGCCACGCTGGTGGTTCTGAGCCTGGGGGCGCGCCGATTGACCGGCGGCCAGGCGGGGTAGCTTCGGGGTGGGTCAGCCGAACTCGAGCAGGACGTTGGCGCCGCGGAATGGCTTGATCGGCGGGAAACGCCACAGGGCGGGGTAGAGGGTCTTGAAGAACAGCCCGCGGCCTTCGGGCATCGGCATATCGTGCACCGCGCGGATTCCGGGCACGGTGTCGACCAGCCTCGCGAGCTGGTTCACCGACAGGCTGAATGGCATCGGCGGAACGCGGTAGCGCCTGGAGGCGCGCATACCCTTGGGGGCAACCCGCTTGACGATGGTGGGTGGCAGGTCGAAGAACATCTGTCCACCGGCAAAGCGCTTGGCGCACTGACTGATCAGCTCCATTGCCTGATTGGGCTGCAGGTACATCAGTAGACCTTCGGCGGTGATGAAGACGCCGGCGCGCGAGTCGACCTTGTCCATCCACGTGTAGTCCAAGGCGGACTGTGCGAGGTTGGTGACGCGCGCAGAATCCGGCAGCAGGCGCCGCCGCAGTTCCATTACGGGCTCCAGATCCAGCGATACCCAACGAAATTGCGTATCTGGTAGCGCATTGCTCACCCGCCAGAACCCGGTCTGAAAGCCCTCCGCGAGCGCCACCACGGTAGCCCCCGGATGCTTGGTGAGGTATGCGATCTCACACCGATCAACGGCCAGCGATCGCAACGCCATCTCTTGGCCGCGGCGTCCAAACTTCTCGAAGTCGAAATCGATGGATTCAACAAGTTTAATCGCCATCGGGTCATCGATGATCGGGTTCGGCTTGGCGGCTTGGTGAGCCCTGCCGTTGAGGGTCAGCAATGCGGTTTCAGAGACACCGCCCAGCATTCCGGCGTTCACGTTGTTATCTGAGTGACCCACCTACACAACTTATCCAAGCCGCGCCGGAGGACTCCATGCCGCGCGCGCAATGCGGGTGGCCCCAGATTGCGTCGGTGGCCGCACTGGACATCCGATCGTCGATGCCACTTAACAAAATACCCTAGGGGGTATAGAATGATGATCGGCTAGCTACCTCAGCTGTAGTTGAGTTCGATCAAGGAGCGACCAATGGCACGAGTCGTTATCCTCGGCGCGGGCATCGCGGGCCATACCGCCGCGTTGCACCTGCGCCGATGGCTTCCCCGCGCACACGAGATCGTCGTTATCTCTCCGAACGCCGACTGGAACTGGATTCCATCCAATATCTGGGTCGGCGTGGGGCGGATGGAACCGGCGAAGGTGTTGATTCCCCTCAAACCGATCTACCGGCGCAAAGGCATCGTCTTTCACCAGGCGCTGGCAACCGCTATCCGGCCCGAGGGCACCGGTGAACAGCAGACACCGTCGGTGGACTTCACGTACACCGAGGAAGGGCGACGCGGCGAGACCGGCAGCCTTAGCTACGACTATTTGATCAATGCGACGGGCCCTCAGCTGAATTTCGCGGCGACGCCGGGCCTCGGTCCCGAGGGGCACTCGTATTCGGTGTGTACTGCCGACCACGCCACCGAGGCCGCCAAGGCGCTCGACGGGGTCATCGCCAAGTTGCGGGCCGGCCAGCGGCAGCGCCTCGTTATCGGTGTCGGGCATGGCACCTGCACCTGCGAAGGGGCAGCGTTCGAGTACACCTTCAACGTCGAACATCGACTGCGCGCCGCCGGTGTGCGCGACTTGGCCGAGGTCATCTATCTGACCAATGAGTACGAGCTGGGTGATTTCGGGGTCGACGGCAGGAGATTCGTCGACAAGGGATTCATGCAGTCCAGCCGGCTGTGGACCGAATCGCTATTCCGCGAACGTGGCGTCAAGGCGATCACGCAGGCCCACGTGCACGAGGTGATGGACGGCAAGCTGCGCTACGAACAGCTCGACGGCAAAGAACACGATCTGGACTTTGACTTTGCGATGCTGCTGCCACCATTTAGGGGCGCCAGCCTGGCCGCCTACGACCGGGACGGCAACGACATCACGTCCACGTTGTTCGCGCCATCGGGCTTCCTCAAGGTCGACGCCGACTATTCGGGCAAGCCCTACGACGAGTGGACCGCCGAGGACTGGCCACACACCTACGAATCCGTGGCCTATCCGAACATCTTCGCGCCCGGCATCGCGTTCGCGCCGCCGCACCCAATCTCCAAACCGCGCAAGAGCGTTACCGGGACGGTGATCACCCCCAGCCCACCCCGAACCGGCATGCCGTCGGGCATCATGGCCAAGACCGTGGCCGAGACCATTCGCGATCGCATCACCAACAACGCCGCGAGTCCGGCCCACCAAGCCTCGATGGCGACCATGGGCGCCGCATGCATCGCCTCGGCCGGAACCGGACTGCGTGAGGGTTCGGCGGCCGCGATGACCATGTTTCCGGTCGTGCCCGACCCGGTGCGCTACCCGCAGACCGGCCGCGACATCAGCGGCACATCCGGTGAGCTTGGCCTGGCGGGGCACTGGATCAAGGTGCTGCTGCACTACCTGTTCATCTACAAGGCCAAGGCCAGGCCGTTCTGGTGGTTGATCCCTGAATGAAAGGCGCTTCCATGGACCTTACGGACGCGGACAAAAGCGGCTCAGACGTGGATGTCCGGACCGCCGAACGCATTGCCGACGCCTCACTACCCACCGGAGCCAAACTGCGCATGCGGCAGAATCTTCCGGTCCAGATATGGCGATTCGTCCGCATCAATCTGAAGATGATGCTAATCATCTTCAGCGGACACCACTAGCCGCTCGCGGCGACCGGCCATCGGTCATGCTCGCCGTCACTTAGGGTGTGAGCATGCGTCGTAGTGGTGGGCAAATCGGGTGCCCAGTGCCGACGGTATGGCGCGGATTTCGCGGGTCGTGACGTCAGGCGCAATTCGCAGAATTCAGGCGTGCACGGTGCCGCCGACGCGGGACGGCGCGGTGTGAGCGCGCTCGAGCTTCGCGCGGTCGTTGCGGACCGTCGTCTAGACGTCGAGTTCTCGGTGGCGGCGGGCGAGGTGCTGGCGATCCTGGGGCCCAACGGCGCCGGAAAGTCTTCCGTCTTACACGTCATCGCCGGGCTGGTTCGCCCTGACAACGGAGTGGTTCGTCTAGGCGAGCGGGTGCTGACCGATACCGCCGCGGGCATCGACGTGGCAACCCACGACCGCAAAGTCGGTTTGCTGCTGCAGGACCCGCTGCTGTTCCCGCACATGAGCGTGGGCGCCAACGTGGCGTTCGGTCCACATCACCGTCGCGGCACGTTGCGCTCCGGTCGCCGCCAACAACGCGAACCGGCACTGCGGTGGCTAGCCAAGGTGGGCGCCGAGCAGTTGGTAGATCGCCGGCCGCGACAGCTGTCCGGCGGCCAAGTCCAGCGCGTCGCCATCGCCCGGGCGCTGGCGGCCGAACCAGATGTGCTGCTGCTCGATGAGCCGCTGACCGGACTCGATGTCGCCGCGGCCGCGGCCATCCGGGCGGTGCTGCGCGCCGTGGTGGTCGACAGCGGATGCGCCGTAATTCTGATATCTCATGACCTGCTCGATGTATGCACACTGGCCGATCGGGTGCTGATTCTCGAGGCCGGCCGGATCTCCGAAATCGGCGCGGCCGCCGACGTACTGGCCGCGCCGCGCAGCAATTTCGGAGCTCGCATCGCGGGGGTCAACCTAGTCAGCGGCACCATCGGCCGTGACGGGTCCCTGCACACCCGCTTCGGTAGCCAATGGAGGGGAACACCGGCCCGAGACCTCAATGAAGCGCTCGACTTTGGGCAAGACGCCATCGCCGTGTTCCCGCCGACCGCGGTGGCAGTGCACCTCGAACCGCCGCACGGCAGCCCACGCAATACAGCCGAGGTGACCGTGGCAGACCTACAGACTCGTGGGCCGGCCGTGTTGGTGCGCAGTGAGGACCAGCCCGACGGCTTGCCCGGCCTGGCCGCGAGCATCACCGTCGACGCTGCCGCCGAGTTGAAGCTGACGCCCGGGGCGCGAGTGTGGTTCAGCGTCAAGGCTCATGAGGTGGCGTTACATCAAGCATTGCGCCGCCAGGTAGCCCGCTAGGGCGTGTCTGCTTAATGTGAATGGTGTTTTGGCTGATGCTGTTTGGGTGATGCGGACGCATGCGATTTCTGATGATTTGTGGTCGCTGATCGTGGCGGTGTTGCCTGCGGGGCGGCGGCGTGGCCGGCCGTGGAACGATCATCGACGTACTCTGGAGGGCATTATCTGGCGTTACCGTACGGGATCTCCGTGGCGTGACCTGCCCGAGCACTTCGGTCCCTGGCAATCGGTGGCCGAGAGGCATCTACGCTGGTCGGTCGATGGCATCTACGCGCGGATCTTCGCGGCGATCGCCTCTGACCTCGACGCCGAGGACGCCGACCTGGGCGCACTGTTGTCGGTCGATTCGACCAGTGTGCGCGCCCACCGACACGCAGCCGGAGCGCGCCCCGGGCGCCGCACAGGGGGATCTGTCGAATTACAAGAAATATCTCGATGAGCCCGATGACCACGCCATTGGGCGTTCCCGCGGCGGGCTGACTACCAAGATCCACGCCTTGACCGACCAGCTGTGCAGTCCGGTCACCCTGGCACTGTCGGCCGGTCAAGCCGGTGATAATCCGATGCTTTGGCCACTGCTGGCCGCCCGGTGCAGCAACTCATACGCCCCGTTTCACCTGCTGGCGGACAAGGCGTACTCCCATGACTCGACGCGGGCACAGCTGCGCCGGCTCAAGATCGCCCATACCATCCCCGAGCGCAGCGACCAGATCACCCGCCGCAAAGCCAAAGGCCGCAACAGAGGACGGCCTCCGGGGTTCTCAGGCCGAATCTACAAGCACCGCAACACCGTCGAGCGAAGCTTCAACCGGCTCAAACACTGGCGCGCGGTCGCCACCTGCTACGACAAATACGCCCTGACCTACCTCGGCGGTGTCACCCTGGCCGCCATCATCACCTACCACCGCGTCCGCAATTAGCAGACAGGACCTAGGGCGTGTCTGCTTAATGTGAATGGTGTTTTGGCTGATGCTGTTTGGGTGATGCGGACGCATGCGATTTCTGATGATTTGTGGTCGCTGATCGTGGCGGTGTTGCCTGCGGGGCGGCGGCGTGGCCGGCCGTGGAACGATCATCGACGTACTCTGGAGGGCATTATCTGGCGTTACCGTACGGGATCTCCGTGGCGTGACCTGCCCGAGCACTTCGGTCCCTGGCAATCGGTGGCCGAGAGGCATCTACGCTGGTCGGTCGATGGCATCTACGCGCGGATCTTCGCGGCGATCGCCTCTGACCTCGACGCCGAGGACGCCGACCTGGGCGCACTGTTGTCGGTCGATTCGACCAGTGTGCGCGCCCACCGACACGCAGCCGGAGCGCGCCCCGGGCGCCGCACAGGGGGGATCTGTCGAATTACAAGAAATATCTCGATGAGCCCGATGACCACGCCATTGGGCGTTCCCGCGGCGGGCTGACTACCAAGATCCACGCCTTGACCGACCAGCTGTGCAGTCCGGTCACCCTGGCACTGTCGGCCGGTCAAGCCGGTGATAATCCGATGCTTTGGCCACTGCTGGCCGCCCGGTGCAGCAACTCATACGCCCCGTTTCACCTGCTGGCGGACAAGGCGTACTCCCATGACTCGACGCGGGCACAGCTGCGCCGGCTCAAGATCGCCCATACCATCCCCGAGCGCAGCGACCAGATCACCCGCCGCAAAGCCAAAGGCCGCAACAGAGGACGGCCTCCGGGGTTCTCAGGCCGAATCTACAAGCACCGCAACACCGTCGAGCGAAGCTTCAACCGGCTCAAACACTGGCGCGCGGTCGCCACCTGCTACGACAAATACGCCCTGACCTACCTCAGCGGTGCCACCCTGGCCGCCATCATCACCTACCACCGCGTCCGCAATTAGCAGACAGGACCTAGGCGATTGCCACCGGGTCCGCCACGATCAGCGAAGACATGGGCAGGCCATCCTTGCTTCGCGGCCATAACACGGTAGGTTCGTCGCCATGCATGAGGTGGACCCCAACAAGCGACGTCGCCACGGACTCTGGACAACGCTAGCGCTCGCAGCGGTGAGCAGTGCCAGCGTTGTCTCCATTGCCCTTCCGGCGACCGCCAGCGCCGACCCGGCGCCTGCGCCGGCACCGTCGACCACCGCGGCGCCACCGGCGGATCCCAATGCCGCACCGCCACCAGCGGACCCCAACGCTTCGCCGCCTCCACCGGCAGACCCCAACGCGCCACCCCCACCACCTGCAGACCCCAACGCGCCACCCCCACCACCAGCTGACCCCAACGCCCCACCGCCACCGGTGGTTGACCCGAATGCACCGGAGCCCGGGCGGGTCAACAATGCGGTCGGTGGTTTCAGCTTCGTCGTTCCGGCGGGCTGGGTCGAATCCGACGCTTCGCACCTGGACTACGGGTCGGCGCTGCTGAGCAAGATGACGGGCGAGCCACCCATGCCAGGACAGGCCCCGCCAATTGCCAACGACACGCGAGTCGTGTTGGGGCGGTTGGACCAGAAGCTCTACGCCAGCGCTGAGGCCACCAATCCCAAGGCCGCCGTCCGGCTGGGATCGGATATGGGTGAGTTCTTCATGCCTTATCCCGGCACCCGGATCAATCAGGAAACCATTCCGCTCAACGCCAACGGGATAACCGGAAGCGCGTCGTACTACGAAGTGAAGTTCAGCGATGAGTCCAAGCCCAACGGACAGATCTGGACGGGCGTAGTCGGCACTCCCGCGGGCAGCACGCCCAACGAAGGACCGCCGCAGCGCTGGTTTGTGGTCTGGCTGGGAACCTCGAATGACCCCGTCGACAAGGGTGCGGCGAAGGTACTGGCGGAGTCGATCCGGCCGTGGATGCCACCACCGGCACCGGCACCTGCGCCGGGTGAGCCCGCGCCCCAACCGGGCGCGCCGGAACCCGTCCCCGCACCGGCTCCCGCGCCGGCCGCTGGGGTGGCTCCGACCGTCGCCCCAGCACCGCGAACACAACCGACCTGAGGCCGTACTGCCCCTGACAAGAATGTCCCCGCCAACTAGGTCCTGTCTGCTAATTGCGGACGCGGTGGTAGGTGATGATGGCGGCCAGGGTGACACCGCCGAGGTAGGTCAGGGCGTATTTGTCGTAGCAGGTGGCGACCGCGCGCCAGTGTTTGAGCCGGTTGAAGCTTCGCTCGACGGTGTTGCGGTGCTTGTAGATTCGGCCTGAGAACCCCGGAGGCCGTCCTCTGTTGCGGCCTTTGGCTTTGCGGCGGGTGATCTGGTCGCTGCGCTCGGGGATGGTATGGGCGATCTTGAGCCGGCGCAGCTGTGCCCGCGTCGAGTCATGGGAGTACGCCTTGTCCGCCAGCAGGTGAAACGGGGCGTATGAGTTGCTGCACCGGGCGGCCAGCAGTGGCCAAAGCATCGGATTATCACCGGCTTGACCGGCCGACAGTGCCAGGGTGACCGGACTGCACAGCTGGTCGGTCAAGGCGTGGATCTTGGTAGTCAGCCCGCCGCGGGAACGCCCAATGGCGTGGTCATCGGGCTCATCGAGATATTTCTTGTAATTCGACAGATCCCCCTGTGCGGCGCCCGGGGCGCTCCGGCTGCGTGTTGGTGGGCGCGCACACTGGTCGAATCGACCGACAACAGTGCGCCCAGGTCGGCGTCCTCGGCGTCGAGGTCAGAGGCGATCGCCGCGAAGATCCGCGCGTAGATGCCATCGACCGACCAGCGTAGATGCCTCTCGGCCACCGATTGCCAGGGACCGAAGTGCTCGGGCAGGTCACGCCACGGAGATCCCGTACGGTAACGCCAGATAATGCCCTCCAGAGTACGTCGATGATCGTTCCACGGCCGGCCACGCCGCCGCCCCGCAGGCAACACCGCCACGATCAGCGACCACAAATCATCAGAAATCGCATGCGTCCGCATCACCCAAACAGCATCAGCCAAAACACCATTCACATTAAGCAGACACGCCCTAGGCGGGGATATTCTTGGCTTCGCAGAATCGCATCCCCATCGTTACCCGAACGGGGTATACCGAGGTCACGGTCCGACACCGCAGTTGGACCTTGCCAGTGATTGCAAGGAGATCCCGATGGACGTTATGGCAGCTACCGAATTCCTGGCTCGCTCCACCACCTTGACCAGTGTCGGCTGGCTCGGCTACATCATCATCGGAGCGCTCGCCGGTTGGATTGCCGGCAAGATCGTCAAAGGCGGCGGATCCGGCATTGTGATGAATATCGTGATCGGCGTCGTCGGCGCGCTGATCGGTGGCTTCTTGCTGAGCTTCTTTGTCGACACCGCCGCCGGCGGCTGGTGGTTCACCTTGTTCACCGCGATCCTGGGCTCGGTGATCCTGCTCTGGATCGTGGGCAAGGCCCGCCACTAGCGCGTTGGATCCCTGGTGACGGTGGCGGGTCGAGCCTTCCCTAGCGGCAGCGTCATCATGGACTGATGGCCGCACCCGCGAGTACCCCGACGATGAGCGCATGGCAGGTGCGCCGGCCCGGTCCCATCGACACCGGCCCGCTGGAGCGGGTGAACGTCGAAGTACCAAGACCGGCGGCCTCCGAACTGCTCGTGGCGGTGCGAGCATGCGGCGTGTGCCGCACCGACCTCCACGTCACCGAGGGCGATCTGGCGGTGCACCGGGAGCGGGTGACGCCGGGACATGAGGTGGTCGGAGAGGTCGTAGAAGTAGGGGCCGAGGCCGGCGACGAGTTCGCCGTCGGCGACCGGGTGGGCATCGCCTGGCTGCGCCACACCTGCGGGGTGTGCAAGTACTGCCGCCGTGGCGATGAGAACCTGTGCCCGAAGTCCCTCTACACCGGATGGGACGCTGACGGGGGATACGCAGAATTCACCACCGTTCCCGCGGCGTTTGCCCACCATCTGCCCAGCGGCTACAGCGATAGCGAGCTGGCCCCACTGCTGTGCGCCGGCATCATCGGTTACCGCTCCCTGCTGCGGGCCGAACTACCACCCGGCGGCAGGTTGGGCCTGTATGGGTTCGGCGGCAGCGCGCACATCACCGCACAGGTCGCGCTGGCCCAGGGAGCCGAGGTGCATGTGATGACCCGTGGAGCCGAGGCGCGTGAGTTGGCACTCGAGCTTGGCGCCGCATCGGCTCAGGGGGCGGCCGACCCACCACCGGTACCGTTGGATGCCGCGATCCTGTTCGCCCCGGTAGGGGAGCTGGTGTTGCCGGCTCTGGCGGGCCTCGACCGTGGTGGCACCCTGGCGGTCGCCGGGATTCATCTCAGCGACATCCCGCCGCTGAACTATCAGCGTCACTTGTTCCAGGAACGTCAGATCAGGTCGGTGACGTCCAACACCCGCGGTGATGCCCGGGCTTTACTCAACTTTGCGGGCCAGTATCATATCGAGGTCACCACGCCCGAATACCCGCTCGGGCAGGCTGACCGCGCGCTCAGCGACCTCAGCGCGGGCCGCATCGCCGGCGCCGCGGTGTTGATCGTGTAACGAGGTTCAGCTCGACAGGTGCCAGACCACAGCGGCCGCCAGGGCACCCACGCCGTTCAGCGACCAATGCAGGGCGATCGGCGCGATCAAGCTTCCGCTGCGGCGGCGCAACCAGCTGAAGACGAAGCCGGCGGCCCCGGTGGCCAGGACCGCCAAGACGACGCCGGCGACCATCCCGACTATCCCGCCACCGAACAACCGGGTGAAACCGACGTTGCTACTGGTCAGTCCCAGCGACGTCGCGACGTGCCAAAGTCCGAACAACAATGATCCCGCCAGCGCCACCCCGCGAAATCCCCAAGCCCGATTCAGCGCCCCATGCAGCACCCCGCGGAAGGCGAGCTCCTCGGGGATGACCGTTTGCAGCGGGATGATCACCATAGAGGAAATCACGGCGCCAGAAACCGTCGCGTAGTGGTTGTTCATGAACATCGGCCGAGTCATCGGCAACAGCACACCTACCGAGATCACCAGGACCACCAGGCCAACCGCGGCCAGCGCGTAGAACATCCCAGATCTCCAGTGCTCCCGCCCCAACCCCAACTCGGCCCAGCCCAGACCTCTGCTACGCACCAGGATGACCAGCCCGACCGCGGCCGCCGGGACGGTCGCGATGCTCGCCCACGGCGTGGTGAAGTGCGCAATAAGATTTGTCAGCACCAACACCACCACAACAACCGCGACATCAAGGTGGATACGCAACCTGTGCAGCGCGGAAAGCTGCGTCATTAGCGCATCCGGGTGAGGGGCCGTCGTCGCATGGTCACGCATGCCGACCGATTCTACCTGCGGGGCGGTCGTCCACCTCCGTTTTTCGTCGGTGCCAGCGGTACCGGCCAACTGCAGGCAAGGGCAACCGGGGCGGCCGCGAGATGCGGCCGCCCGCTCGTCTCCTCGGCCCACATCACCGAAAGGGCAGACAACCCTTACAAACTCGGCGGGGCCAACAGTAGCTCGAAAGGATCGGGCCGCCCCGTGGCGCCGTGCTCACCGGTGATTCCTTGCTGTCGTATGCGCACCGACGCACGTCGAGTGTCTACTTGCTCACAGTCGCCGAGGCCGACGCGCTCAGCCAGTGTTGGATGCCAGCCGACGGCGCACATCCGCCTTGATTTCGGCCGGCAGCGCATCTGCCGCCAGCAGCTTGGGAAGCAGGTCGGGTTCAGCCATCCGAGCACGAAATACCAGCCCAATGGTCACGTCGTGATCAGGCCGGTGGTCGACGGTGATCGTGTCGCCGGCGCGCACCGTTCCGGGCGAGATCACCCGTAGGTAGGCGCCGGGCTTGCCGGCCTGGGTGAAGGTCTTGATCCATTGCTTCAGATTCAAGAACGCCGCGAACGTGCGGCACGGGACCCGCGGCGCGGAGACTTCCAGCACCAAGCCGTCGGCGCCGATACGCCAGTGTTCCCCGATCCGCGCGCCAGTGACGTCGAGACCCGAGGTCGTCAGATTTTCGCCGAAGATTCCGTTGGTGAGGGTGCGCTGCAGTTGCGCCTCCCACGCGTCAAGGTCTTCTCGCGAGTGGGCGTACACCGCCTGATCGTCACCCCCATGGAAGTTGTGATTGCCGATGGTGTCCCCGACCAGACCGCTCCCCAGGCCCCCCTGCATGGGCCCGGGGGCACGGACCATTACCGCCTCATCCGCCGCCACTTTGTCGATACCCGTCATTTCCGACGTCGAACGCACGTCGGGATTCGCCCGGGTACGAGCCAAGTTGACTGTCAACACATGCGCCACCCACACAGGCTAGCGCCGAAGCATGGGTCGCCTCGCTCCCATCACTCGCCAAGCTCATTCTGCTCGCTCGGCTCCCAGGCCCAACCCGCAATTCGCGGGTCGTCCTCACCATGCTCACGCGTGTACTGGCGCGCTGCCAGGCGCGCATCGGCCATCCGCTGCCGCAGCACCGCAGCCCGGCTGGACAGGCCCTCCACCCGGTCGATGACGTCGATCACCAGGTGGAAGCGATCCAGGTTATTGAGCATCACCATGTCGAACGGCGTAGTCGTGGTGCCTCGCTCCTTGAACCCGCGCACATGGATGCGGGCATGGTTGGCACGACGGTAAGCAAGGCGGTGGATCAGCCATGGATAGCCGTGGTAGGCGAAAATGACCGCCTTGTCGCGGGTGAACAGCGCATCGAACTCGCGGTCCGGCAAGCCGTGGGGGTGCTCGGACTCCGGCTGCAAACGCATGATGTCGACGACGTTGACCACCCGGACACCCAGGTCGGGCAGTTCGCGACGCAGGATATCGGCGGCCGCCAGTGTCTCTAACGTCGGAATGTCTCCCGCGCAGGCCAGCACCACGTCGGGCTCGCCGCTGGCCGTACTCGCCCACTGCCAGATGCCCAGTCCCCGGGTGCAGTGCGCGATGGCCTCGTCCATATCCAGATAAGCCAGCGCGGGCTGCTTGCCGGCGACGATGACGTTGACGTAGTTGCGGCTACGCAGGCAGTGGTCGGCAACCGAAAGCAAGGTGTTCCCGTCCGGCGGCAAGTAGACCCGGACCACCTCCGGACGCTTGTTGGCGACCAGGTCGATGAACCCGGGATCCTGATGGGAAGCGCCGTTGTGGTCCTGCCGCCACACGTGGGAACTCAGCAGGTAGTTCAGCGATGCGATCGGCCGCCGCCACGGCAGCTCCCGGCTGGTGGAAAGCCATTTCGTGTGCTGATTGAACATCGAGTCGACGATATGCACGAAGGCCTCGTAGCAATCGAACATGCCGTGGCGGCCGGTCAGTAGATAACCTTCCAGCCAGCCCTGGCACAGATGTTCTGACAGCACCTCCATCACGCGGCCTTCGGCCGAGAGGTGGTCGTCATCGCCCGTGGTCTCCGACAGCCAGGTTCGGCCGGTTGCCTCGAATACGGCGCTGAGGCGATTCGACGCCGTCTCATCCGGACCCACCAGACGGAATCGATCCGGATTTCGCCTGATCACATCGCGCAGAAATGTCCCGAGTACCCGAGTGGCTTCGTGGATTTCGGTGCCCGGGCTATTGACCTGCACCGCGTAGTCGCGGAAGTCGGGCAGATCGAGGTCACGCAACAAGAGCCCGCCGTTGGCGTGCGGGTTGGGGCTCATCCGTCGATTGCCGCTGGGAGCCATCGCCCGCAGCTGCGCTCGCAACTTGCCGTGATCCTCGAACAGCTCGTGGGGCCGGTAACTGCGCAGCCATTCTTCAAGTTGGTCACGGTGCTGCGCGTTGTCGTGGGTGTCAGCTAGCGGAACCTGATGGGATCGCCAGGTGCCCTCGACCTTCTTGCCGTCGACGACTTTTGGCCCCGTCCAGCCCTTGGGGGTGCGTAGCACGATCATTGGCCATACCGGGCGCTTGATATCGCCGCCGGTGCGGGCGGCGAGCTGAATCGCGGCGATCTCGTCGAACGCCTCGTCGAGCGCGCCGGCCAGCTGCTGGTGCACGCGGGGCGGATCATCGCCGGCCACCGTTATGGGCCGGTAGCCGTAGCCGCGCAACAGCGATTCGAGCTCGTCATGCGGAATGCGGGCCAGCACGGTCGGATTGGCTATCTTGTAGCCGTTGAGATGCAAGATCAGCAGCACCGCCCCGTCGATGGCGGGGTTGAGGAACTTGTTCGAATGCCAGCTTGTCGCCAGTGGACCGGTCTCGGCTTCACCGTCACCGACCACGCAGGCGACCATCAGGTCGGGGTTGTCGAAGGCCGCGCCGTAGGCATGCACCAGCGCGTAGCCGAGCTCGCCGCCCTCATGAATGGACCCGGGCGTCTGCGCCGCGACATGGCTGGGAATCCCGCCCGGAAAGGAAAACTGGCGAAACAGCCGCCGCATTCCGTCGGTGTTCTCCGCGATGGCGCTGTACACCTCGCTGTAGGTGCCTTCCAAGTACGCATTGGCCACCTGTCCGGGCCCCCCGTGGCCGGGCCCGGTGACGTAGATGACGTTGGCGTCGCGCTCGCGAATTATCCGGTTCAGGTGCGCGTAAATCAGATTGAGGCCGGGGGTGGTGCCCCAGTGACCCAGCAGCCGGGGTTTGACGTGCGCGGGCACCAGCGGTTCGGCCAACAGTGGATTGTCCAGCAGATAGATCTGGCCGACCGACAGGTAGTTGGCGGCGCGCCAATAGGCGTCAATGAGGGCCAGGTCGTCGTCGGACAGGGGAGCGGGTTCGCTGGTGGCACGATTTTCTGGGCTCATCTCATCGATTGTGCGTGCCGTCGATGAACAACCCGTTGACGGCGCTCAGCTTTCTCCGGTTTCGCCGCGGGCCCGGGCCTCGTAGGCCTCGCGCTTGGCGGCGTCGACGTCGTCGGTGAAGACATGCTCACCCCCGAGGAGTCGGTTGAGACCTTCGGACAGCCAGCGGGGAAGGTACTTCTGCGAGGCGATCATGGCGCCGGCCGCTTTGGTGACCCGCACGCGAGGCTTGGGATTGGCCACCAGCGCGACGATTGCGTCGGCGATGTCAGAGGGCTCAGCGTTTTTGAACCCTTTCATCCCCGGCGTCCCCGACGCGAGTTCGGTGTTGACGAAGGTCGGCAACACCATGGAGAACTTCACCCCGGTGGTGCGGTATTCGATCCTGGCGGCATCGGTGAATGCGATCACCGCGTGCTTGCTTGCGCAATAGGTGGCCAGGCCCACCACGTAGATCTCGCCGGCCAGCGATGCAACGTTGATGACGTGGCCCCGCCCGCGGGGAACCATTCGCTGAGCCGCAAGCTTGCTGCCCACCATGACGCCGTAGACATTGATGTCCAGAATGCGCCGGGTCACCGAATCCGGCTCGTCGACAATCCGCCCGACCGGCATGATGCCGGCATTGTTCACCAGCACGTCGAGTGGGCCGAGTTGGCGCTCGACTTGATCGAGGAAGTCCGAGGAGGAATTTGGGTCGGTGACATCGAGTTTGCCGTACACCTCGAGGCCGAGGTCGGCGCCGGCTTCCTTCACAGCGGGTTCGTCAACGTCGCCGATCGCGACTTTGGCACCCAGCTTGTGCAGCGCGGTCGCGGTTGCCAGCCCGATTCCCCGTGCACCGCCGGTGATCACGATGACTTTGTCCCGGACCCTGACGCCGATAGTTGTCGAATATGCCATTTCGCCCTCCCCGACTTTGACGGGTGTCAACTAGTCGACCCGCCAAGCACAGCACTGACGGCTCCGCTGCGCAAATGGCCCTGGTGATGGGCGCGCACGCCGATTGAATGGCCATAGCGGCAGACAGTCTCGATACTGCAACCATGATCGAGGTCCGCGCAGCCACCCCGGAGGGTGCCTATGACGTGGCCCGGGTGCATGTGCGTTCGTGGCAGTGGGCATTCCGGGGACTGATTTCCCAGGATTACCTCGACAATCTCAGCCCGCAAGACTGGGTCGACCGCTACACCGTTGGCCGGATGGGGTTGCGGCTACCCTCCACCCAGGTGGCGTTCGACGGTTCGGCGATCCGCGGCCTGGCCACCAACGGTCTATCCCGCGACACGGAGCTGTCGAACTTCGGTGAGCTCCGGGCGATCTATGTCGATCCCGAGCATGTCTGCACCGGCGTCGGACGGTTGCTCATGACTGCCGCCCGAGAACGGCTGCGGCGGGTTGGCGTCACCGCAGCCGTGTTATGGGGCCTGGATGGCAATGCCCGCGCTCGGCGCTTCTATGAACGCGATGGATGGAATTTCGACGGCACGCGTCGCACCGAGATCATCGGCGACACCCCGGTCGATCAAATGCGCTACCGCTGCTCACTGACCTAGCCGCCCGGCGCGGGATCATCGACTGGCCGAGGCCGCACCGATGCGCTTGGCCGGTCGGCGGTCCGTTTGGTGCGGAGCCCGCTGCCACCGGGCGGCTACGGTATGCAAATGGCCGACCAGCTGCTCGCCGCGGTGCGCGTCCTGGACTTGTCCGGCGGTACCGCCGACACGGTCACGCGCCTGCTCGCCGCCCTCGGCGCCGACGTCCTCAAGGTGGAGCCGCCCGGCGGGAGCCCCGGACGTAACCAGGCGCCCACGCTGGCGGGCGCCAGCATTCCGTTCGCCGTGCACAACGCCAACAAGCGCAGCGTGGTGCTGGACCCCAACGACGCAGCCGACCGGGCACGGCTGCTCGAGCTGGCCGCCGGCGCCGACATCCTCGTCGACAGCGGTCTGCCGGGGCAGGCCGGCAGCTACGGCACATCGTGTGTGGAGCTAGCCGATCGCTGCCCCCATCTGGTGGCGCTGTCGTTCACCGACTTCGGTGCATCGGGTCCGCGATCGTCGTGGCGGGCAACCGACGCGGTGCTCTACGCGATGTCGGGATCGCTATCACGGTCAGGGCCCACCACCGGCACCCCGGTATTGCCGCCAGATGGCATCGCTTCGGCGACAGCCGCGGTCCAGGCGACCTGGTCGGTGCTCGCCGCCTACTACAACAAATTGCGTTGCGGTACCGGCGATTACATCGACTTCTCGCGCTTCGATGCGGTGGTGATGGCTCTTGACCCGGCATTCGGGGCACACAGGCAGGTCGCGGCCGGCATCCGAAGCAGTGCGCGGTGGCGGGGACGCCCGAAAAACCAGGACGCCTACCCGACCTACCCGTGCCAGGACGGGTACGTGCGATTGTGCGTGATGGCGCCGCGCCAGTGGCGCGGCCTACGCCGCTGGCTGGGGGAACCACCAGAGTTTCAGGATCCCAAGTACGACGTGATCGGTGCTCGTTTCGCGGCCTGGCCGCAGATCAGTGAGTTGGTTGCGGCGCTGTTTGCCCCCCACACGATGAAGGAGCTGGTGGCTGCCGGCCAAGCCCACGGGGTCCCGATTGCGGCCGTCCTCACACCGTCGCGGATTCTGGCCTCCGAACACTTCCAGGCGGTGGGAGCCATCACCGAGGCCGAACTGGTCCCCGGGGTGCATACCAAGGTCCCCACCGGATACTTCGTGGTCAACGAGCAGCGGGCGGGGTTTCACACTCCCGCACCCGCCGTGGGCCAAGACCAGCCGCGCTGGCTGGCCGACCCAGCTCCTGAGCTTGCGAGCACGGCCAGCGTGGGGGGCTACCCGCTCGAAGGGCTGCGGATTCTCGATCTGGGCATCATCGTCGCGGGGGGCGAGCTGAGCCGGCTGTTCGGAGACCTGGGCGCCGAGGCCATCAAGGTCGAAAGCGCCGACTACCCCGACGGGCTACGACAGGCCCGTGCCGGTGACGCGATGAGTGAGTCGTTTGCCTGGACGCACCGTAATCATCGTGCGCTCGGCCTCGACCTGCGCAGCCCCGAGGGCAAGCAAATTTTCGGTCGCCTGGTCGCCGCGGCCGACGCCGTGTTCGCCAACTTCAAGCCGGGCACCCTGACCTCGCTGGGCTTCAATTACGCCAACCTCCATGCCCTCAACCCGCACATCGTGCTCGCCGGCAGCAGCGCGTTCGGTAATCGCGGCCCCTGGAGTACCCGGCTGGGATACGGCCCGTTGGTGCGAGCCACCACCGGCGTGACCCGGGTGTGGACATCCGAAGACGCCGCTACCGACGGTTCCCGGCATGCCTTCTACGACGCCACGACAATTTTCCCCGACCACGTTGTCGGGCGAATCGTCGCCGTCCTGGCGCTGGCCGCGCTGATCCACCGTCACCGCACCGGTGCCGGAGCCCACGTACACATCTCGCAAGCCGAAGTTGTGGTCAATCAGCTCGACACCCTGTTCGTCACCGAGGCCGCACTGGCCGCCGGCATCGCCGAAGTCCGCAATGACCTCAGTGTGCACGCGGTATGCCCCTGCGGCGGTGACGACGAGTGGTGCGTCGTCACCATCTGCTCGGACAACGAATGGCGCTGTGCGGCGAAGCTGATCGACCAACCCGAACTGGCCGATGACCCGCGCTTCGCCTCGGCCGAGTCGCGCATGGCCAATCGCGCCGAATTGGTCGCAGTCGTGTCGGCCTGGACCGCCGACCACACCCCATTCGAGGCGGCCCAGGCGCTGCAGGCGGCAGGGATTGCAGCGGGCCCGATGAACCGCCCGCCGGACCTTCTGGAAGACCCGCAACTAATCGCGCGAAACCTGTTCCGCGACATGACCCATCCGCTCATCGCGCGCCCGCTGCCCGCGGAGACCGGCCCGGCGCCGTTTCGCCATATCCCGCAGTCACCACAACGCCCCGCGCCGCACCCGGGTCAGGACACCCGAGAGATCTGCGCTGAGCTGCTGGACATGAGCCCGGAAGAAATCGAGTTCCTGATCACCGAAGGCGTGCTGTTCGCCCCGTCGGCTAACTCCGAGCAGCTGGCCACCGAACAGCAGCGCTCCGGGGAAAGCCGGTGACGCCTTCGCCCGCTCGATTGCGCCGCCGGCCCGAGGTCGAGCGCGACGTGCGGTGGCCGGCGAGGGTCGGCGCTAGGTTCGATTCATGGCCGTAGACCCCCGCACGCCGGTGCTGATCGGCTACGGCCAGGTCAACTACCGCGATGAAATCGACCCCACCATGCCGTCGGTCGAGCCTGTCGATCTGATGCTCGCCGCGGCGCAGCAGGCGGCCGATTCCCGGGTGCTCGCGGCCGTTGACTCCATTCGCGTGGTCCGCGTGCTCTCGGCGCACTACCGCAATCCCGGCCAGTTGCTCGGCGAGCGGCTGCAGGCCAGTGGTTTCACCACCAGCTACAGCAGCGTCGGCGGCAACACACCGCAGTCTCTGGTCAGCCAGGCGTGCCTGGACGTACAGCGGGGTCGAGCCGGGGTGGTGTTGATCGCCGGCGCCGAGACGTGGCGGACCAGGACCGGTCTGAAGTCCAAGGGCGCCCGACTGACCTGGACGCTTCAGGACGAATCCGTTCCGCTGCCACGGGTCGCCGGCCAGGATGTGCCGATGGCCGGCGAGAGCGAAATCAGAATCAAGCTGGATCGGCCTGCCTACGTCTATCCGATGTTCGAGCAGGCGCTACGCATCGCCAACGGCGAGTCAATCGAGGACCACCGCAGCAGAGTCGGCCGACTGTGGGCGGGGTTCAACGCGGTCGCGGTGGATAACCCGCACGCCTGGATCCGCACCCCGATGACCGCCGAACAGATTTGTCGGCCCGGCCCGCAGAACCGGATGATCAGCTGGCCCTACACCAAGCTGATGAACTCCAACAACATGGTTGACCAGGGCGCCGCCCTGATCCTCACGTCGGTCAAACAGGCGACACGACTGCGGGTGCCCACCGAACGCTGGGTCTACCCGCAGACCGGGACCGAGGCGCACGACACCTTCTCGATTGCCGAGCGCGCCGAGCTGCACCAGTCGCCGGCCATCCGAATTGCCGGGGCACGCGCGTTGGAACTCGCCGGTCTGGGCATCGACGATGCCGACTACGTCGACCTGTACTCGTGTTTCCCGTCCGCGGTGCAGGTTGCCGCACACGAACTCGGGCTGCCCGTCGACGATGCCGACCGGCCGTTGACCGTCACCGGCGGACTGACCTTTGCCGGGGGCCCGTGGAACAACTACGTCACACATTCGATTGCCACCATGGCCGAGTTATTGGCGGCCAACCCCGGCCGGCGCGGGCTCATCACCGCCAACGGCGGCTACCTGACCAAGCACAGCATCGGCGTGTACGGCACCGAGCCACCCGCGGAGTTCCGCTGGGAAGACGTGCAACCGCTGGTGGACCGCGAGCCCACCCGGGCCGCCCTGGTCGGATGGTACGGCGTCGGCGCCGTCGAGGCCTGGACAACGCCCTTCACCAGAGACGGGCAGCCCGAGAAGGCCTTCGTCGCCGTGCGCACACCCACCGGGGCGCGTACCTTAGGCGTGATCACCGATCCCACATCGGCCAATGCCACCGTGCATGAGGACATCGCCGGGGCAAAGGTTGCCATCGCTGCCGATGGCAACGCGACATTGCGGTAACCGGCCGCACCGGTAATAGCGGGTGCATCGAGCACCGAAGTGTCACGGTCGAGACTCAAGTGTCGCGCAAATGGGGCCAACATGCCTATTGTCATGGAAAGCGTTGGGGGAGGTGAGTAGGGTGCACGTCCTGGTTACCGACGCCGCGGGAGCGATCGGGCGGCTGGTCACACGTCAGCTGATCGCTGCGGGACACACCGTAAGCGGTATATCTTCCCACCCACACGACTACCTGGATCCCAACGTCGATTTTGTTTGCGCATCGCTACGCAACCCAGTGTTATTGGAGTTAGCCAGCGAAGCGGACGCGGTGATTCACCTCGCCCCTGTCGAGAAGGGCGCGCCGGGTGCCGCGGGCATCACTGGCTTGGCACACGTGAGCAACGCTGCGGCCCGCGCCGGCGCGCGGTTGCTGTTCGTGTCCCAGGCCGCGGGCTCGCCGGAGCTTTATCAACAAGCCGAGACACTGGTGTCGACCGGTTGGGCACCGAGTTTGGTCATCCGCATTGCACCGCCGGTCGGCCGCCAGCTCGACTGGATGGTGTGTCGCACGGTCGCGACCCTGATGCGCTCCAAGGTCTCCGCCCGGCCGATGCGGGTACTGCACCTCGACGATCTGGTCCGGTTCCTGGTTCTGGCGCTGGACACCGACCGCAATGGTGTCGTCGACCTGGCCACGCCCGACACCACAAATGTGGTCACCGCGTGGCGGCTGCTCGGATCAGTCGACCCGCGGTTGCGGCCACACCGGGTTCAAGGCTGGTCACAGTTGATCCCTGAGATGGATATCGCTGCAGCACAGGAAGATTGGAACTTTCAGTACGGGTGGCAGGCCACCGATGCGATCGTCGATACCGGCCGTGGCCTGGTCGGGCGCAGACTAGATCCCGCCGGTGCGACCATCGGTTCGGCCCAGTTGGCGCTACCGGTGGAGCCGACACCGCGACTGACGCCCGCCGACGGGACCGCCCTGGATTCCGCGGCACCAGACGGGCTGGAGGGCGAGTTCGACGACCGGATCGACCCGCGGTTCCCAGTCTTCAGCGCGGCCAGTCTCGCCGAGGCGCTGCCCGGGCCGCTGACCCCGATGACCCTGGACGTCCAGATGAGCGGGTTGCGCGCGGCGGGGCGAGCGATGGGCCAAGTGCTCGCCCTTGGCCACGTCGTCGCCGAGGAGTCGGGGAGCCGGGCTATCGCGGTGTTCGGACATCGCCCCTATGTTGGGGTGTCGGCCAATCTCGTCGCCGCGACCCAATTGCCCGGCTGGAATGAGCGAGCAGTCACCCAGGAAGCATTGGGGGGCAACACCCAGGTCACCGAGCTGCTGCCGTTCGGCCGGCCCCAGCTGACCGATGGACCCCTGCGGTCGGCGGCCAAGGTGCTGGTGACGGCGCGGTCGCTTTCCCTGTTACGTCATATCCGTGCTGATACGCAGGCTTACGTGACCGCGGCGGCTAACGAACACGTTGGCGCAGAGCAGCTCTCTACGCTGCCCGACGCCAGCCTGGAAGTTCGGATTAGATTGTTAAGGGACCGGATTCACCAAGGCTGGATCCTCACGGCGCTATGGGTCATCGATACAGGTGTTACCGCCGCAACGCTCGAGCACACCCGGGCCGGAACCAGCGTCTCCGGTGTCGGCGTGATCATGGAAAGCGGCCGTATCGCCGCGGAGACCGCGGCGCTGACCGAAATCCTGCGCGCCGATGCTCCGTTGTGTGCGCTGGCCCGCGACGGCAACGTCGACAGCATCCGAGCCCTATCGGCATCAGCGGCCGCCGCACTTGACGCTACGGTTGCCCGGCTCGCGCATCGGGGTTGCGGCGAAGCGGAGCTGGCCAACCCGTCTTTCGGTGACGATCCGGCGCTGCTGCTGACAGCGGCGGCCAAAGCCGCAGCAGCACCCGCGACACCGGCGGCGGCGCCGACCTTGTCCCAGCGCTTGGCCGCCAGTGCCCGCGGTTCGCGCGAACTCGCCCATGACACCACCATCCGGTTCACCCACGACCTCCGGATGACTTTGCGCGAACTGGCATCTCGTCGGGTAACAGCCGATCTGATGGACACCATCGATGATGTCTACTACTTGACCGCCGACGAGTTGGTAACCATGCCGGCCGATGCGCGGCTACGAATCAAGCGCCGACGCACCGAGCGGGAACGGTTACAGGCTCAGCACCCACCCGAAGTGATTGACGGCAACTGGAATCCCGCGCTTTGACATCGTCGCGGACATTCCAGACACCGCCCGGGTGATCCATCAATCCGGCGATCGCAACGGTGGGCCCTTGGCGCGCCCACGGCCACCAGGACGGTCGCCCGCTAGAACTTGGCAACCAATACCACCCCGCAAACCAGGAACGCACCGCCGAGGGCCCGCCACAGGGTGAGCGGATGAGCGTCCACCCGGAGCCAGCCGAAATGATCGATCAGTAACGACATGATGAGTGCTGCTGTGACTCTGACCCCAATGAACGTGCCCGCGCCCACCTTGTTGACCAATGTCAGGCCCGCATACACCTGCACCGCTCCGACGAGGCCGCCGACCACGGCCCACCACGGCATCGAGGCGATGTCCTTGGTGGTGGGTAGCGGGTTGGGCATGATGAGGAATGCGCCCACGAAAAATATCGTGATCAGCGCAAACGAAATCGCTGATGCCAGCCATGGGTTGATCATGTGTTTGTACAGTTGCCCATTCATCGCAGCTCCACATGTCTGTAGAGCTCCGCCCAGGATGATGAACGGGATAATCCAGCCTGCACTCATAACTCTCCTAACCACTGCACTACTCGGCTGCCCTCGGTCGTATGATTCCTCACGGCAACACTAGGGGCTCACCGCCGGCGGCGCTTCGCGGCAACGGAGGCCAGGGCGTGGGTTCCGCGCTCGTTACTTGGGCGGCATCGTGAACACGTAGCCCACGGCGCGGTCCACCCAACTCTGAAGCTGACGTTTGGTTTTGACGCCTTGGCTGGCCACTTGCAGCCAGCGGCGGGTTTCGCGTCCGGCCATGACCATGGGGCTGACGTGATCGCGCTCGAGCAGCTTGTCGGCGTCTTCCGGCGGCACTCTGACCAATAGTCCGCCCTGCCCGCTGACGGCAACGGCCATGTGCCCGCTGATGAGAAATGCAAGCCCGCCGAACATGCGCATTTCATCCACGCCGGGCTGTCGAGCCAGCAACTCACGGATCCGGTCGGCCAGGCCGGTGTCATAGGCCATGGTCAGTCCAAATCCACCCGGATGCTCAGCAACTCGCTACCGATCGCCCGAACGACCGCGGTGTTGAGCCGGGGCAGGTTGGCCAGCCGCCGTAGCGGGTCGTCGTCGGGCAATAGGTGAGCGGTTCCGCTTCGCCACTCGCCGTCAAGGCGCACCCGAACCGCTGGGTTGGCCTTGATATTGCGAACGTAATCCGAATGCTCGCCGTGTTCGGAGACCATCCAGAACTGGTTGTCCACCAACTTGCCGCCCACCGCGGTGTGGCGGGGTTGTCCGCTCTTGCGACCGATGGTTTCCAGCATGGTCACCGGCAATTGTCTGCCGATCGGATTGACCACAAGTTTTTGCATGCGATGGACTACTCGGCGTTTGAGATCCCGAAGCTCGGCCATGTCCCTGATTGTGCAGGAGACCGCACGGCACCGCTAGCACCCGGCAAGCATCACGAGAAATGCCCGTGAAGCGTCCTCGGTGGATCACGTAAAAATGCCCGCGAAACGGTCGATCCTCAGCAGGCATGGGAAGTGGGCTGTCGATGTCGTCTCGGGCCGAGATCACCGCGAAGTTCGCCAGGGGGTATGTGGGGGCGCCGAAGGCGGGCAAGGGGCAGATTCTGGATCAGGTGGTGGCGGTCACCGGCTGGTCGCGTGACAACGCCCGGCGGCGGTTGAGGGCGGCGGCCGCGCCGCCGGGAGCGGGTCGGCAGGTCGCCAAACGGACTCGCCGGCAACGCAATCCGAAGTACTCCTAGGATGCGCTCAAGGTGTTGCAGAAGGTGTGGGCGGCCTCAGGCGGGCAGTGCGGCCGGTATCTGGCCGCTTCCATGGCACTTCAGTTGGATGCTCTAGAACGCCACGGCGAACTGGTGGACGGCCGTGACCGTTACGGCCCGGCGGTGCGTGCCGAGCTGTTGGCGATGAGCAGCGCCACGATCGACCGCTACCTGCGCGGCGCCAAGGCCCGCGACCAGATCTCGGGTGTGTCGACGACGAAACCCTCCCCGCTGCTGCGGTCCTCGATCACCATCTGCAAAGCAGGCGATGAGGCCGAAGAATCTCCGGGGTTCTTCGAAGGCGACACCGTGGCGCACTGCGGCCCGACACTGAAAGGTGAGTTCGCCCGCACGGTCAACCTCACCGACATGCACATCGGCTGGGTGTTCACCCGCACGGTGCGCAACAACGCCCACCCCCACATCCTGGGCGCCCTCAAAACCGGAATTACTAAAATCCCTATAAGGTAACGGGTTTGGACTTCGACAACGGCACCGAATTCCTCAATAAGGCGGTCATCAAGTGGGCCGCGGACATGGAGATCTTCTTCACCCGCTCACGGCCCTACAAGAAGAACGACCAGGCCACCATCGAGTCCAAAAACAACCACCTCGTGCGTCGCTACGGGTTCTACTACCGCTACGACACCGACGAAGAACGCGCCGTGCTCAACCGGCTGTGGCACCTGGTCAACGACCGGCTCAACTACCTGACCCCACCATCAAACCCATCAGCTACGGCTGCAGCCGCGACGGTCACCGCCGCCGGCTCTACGACAAGCCCCAGACCCCCCTGGACCGGCTGCTGGCCGCCGGAGTCCTCTCAGCGGCCCAACAAACAGAGCTGCTCACCTACCGCAACAGCCTCAACCCCGCCGCGATCGCCCGCCAGATCGCCGACCTGCAAGCCGCCCTGCTCAGACTCGCCAAAGACAAGACCGAACAGCTCTACCTCGCCGCCATACCCGCCGCTCTACCCGCCCTCAAAGCCGGCATCCGCATCAAAAGCAAGACCACCACCTGACCCCGATTTCGCGGGCATTCCTTACGTGATGCATGAACCAGGTTTCGCAGGCATCTTGACTTGATGCATCACGGCACCGAGCGCCGCGCTGGGGTGACGCTCAGTGTCGACGGTCACCCCAGCGTGGCATTGGCGACGGTGTCAGGCGGCGACCCCAGCGGTCTCAGCCGCCGGTTCCAGCGCTTGCGCAACGATCTCGGCGACATCGGTCATCGGTTTGACCACTAGTGCGCCCAGCTCCTCGGCAGGAACGTCGTCGAGGTCGGGTTCATTGCGAGCCGGAATGAAAACCGTTGATAGCCGGTCACGTTGCGCTGCGAGCAGCTTCTGTTTGACGCCGCCGATCGGCAGCACTCGGCCGTTGAGCGTGACTTCCCCGGTCATGCCGACATCGGCGCGGACCTGACGCCCGGTGGCCATCTAGACCAGCGCGGTCACCATGGTGACACCGGCGGACGGGCCGTCTTTGGGTACCGCGCCTGCGGGCACATGCACGTGGATGCTCCGATCCAGCGTCGTGGGATCCACACCGAACTGCCCAGCGTGAGAGCGCACGTAGGACAGAGCGATCTGCGCCGACTCCTTCATCACATCACCCAACTGCCCGGTCAGTTGCAGCGAACCTTCGCCCGGCCGTGGCGGTCCAGCGGCACCGGCCTCGATGTAGAGCACGTCACCGCCCAGGCCCGTAACAGCCAGTCCGGTGGCCACACCCGGCACCGCGGTACGTTCAGCGGCCTCGGGGGTAAACCGCGGGCGGCCCAGGTAGCCAACCAGATCGGGCTCGTCAATCGTCGCGGGTCCGGGATCTGCGGCCAACTTTGTGGTCACCTTGCGCAGCACTTTGGCCAGCAGCCTTTCGAACTGCCGCACACCCGGTTCACGGGTGTAGTCGGCAGCGATCTTGCGCAACGCGGCCTCGGTGATCATGACCTCGTCGTCGCTCAGCGCTGCCCGGTCTCGCTGCCGGGGCAGCAGGTAGTCGCGGGCGATGGCAACCTTGTCGTCCTCGGTTTAGCCGTCGATCTCGACCAGCTCCATCCGGTCCAGCAGGGCCGAGGGAATGTTCTCGATCACGTTGGCCGTAGCCAGAAACACCACATCGGACAGGTCCAAGTCCAGATCCAGGTAGTGATCGCGGAAGGTGTGGTTCTGGGCAGGGTCAAGCACCTCCAGCAGGGCAGCGCTTGGGTCGCCCCGATAGTCGGAACCGACCTTGTCGATTTCATCCAGCAGCACAACGGGATTCATCGATCCCGCCTCGCTGATCGCACGGACGATCCGGCCCGGCAGCGCGCCCACATAGGTACGCCGGTGGCCGCGGATCTCGGCCTCGTCGCGGACACCACCCAGGGCGACGCGCACGAAGCGGCGCCCCAGGGCTCGGGCCACGCTTTCGCCCAAGGACGTCTTGCCGACCCCGGGAGGACCAGCCAGCACCATCACCGCGCCCGAACCACGCCCGCCGACGACCTGCAGTCCACGCTGCGCGCGTCGGGCACGCACCGCCAGATACTCGATGATGCGGTCTTTGACATCGTCGAGGCCGTGGTGATCGGCATCGAGGGTCTCGCGGGCCGCGCTCAAGTCGGCCGAGTCCTCGGTCGTGATATTCCACGGCAGCTCGAGCACGGTGTCCAGCCAGGTGCGAATCCAGCCGCTGTCCGGGCTTTGGTCGCTGGCCCGTTCCAGCTTGCCAACCTCACGCAGCGCCGCTTCGCGCACCTTGTCGGGCAGTTCAGCGGCCTCGATACGGGCCCGGTAGTCGTCTGGATCTCCGGCGCCGTCGGGATCACCCTCACCCAGTTCCTTACGAATCGCAGCCAGCTGTTGGCGCAGCAGGAACTCCTTCTGCGTCTTTTCCATGCCGGCCCGCACATCGTCGGCGATCTTGTCGTTGACCTCGACTTCGGCGAGATGGTCGCCGGTCCAATCGATCAGCAACCGCAGACGCTGGGAAACGTCGGCCGTCTCGAGCAACTGGCGCTTCTGCATATCCGTCAGATACGACGCGTACCCGGCGGTGTCCGCGAGCGCAGACGGATCGGTGAGGCTATTGACGTGGTCGATGATCTGCCAGGCCTCGCGTCGTTGCAGCATGGCCACTAGGTCCTGTCTGCTAATTGCGGACGCGGTGGTAGGTGATGATGGCGGCCAGGGTGACACCGCCGAGGTAGGTCAGGGCGTATTTGTCGTAGCAGGTGGCGACCGCGCGCCAGTGTTTGAGCCGGTTGAAGCTTCGCTCGACGGTGTTGCGGTGCTTGTAGATTCGGCCTGAGAACCCCGGAGGCCGTCCTCTGTTGCGGCCTTTGGCTTTGCGGCGGGTGATCTGGTCGCTGCGCTCGGGGATGGTATGGGCGATCTTGAGCCGGCGCAGCTGTGCCCGCGTCGAGTCATGGGAGTACGCCTTGTCCGCCAGCAGGCGATACGGGGCGTATGAGTTGCTGCACCGGGCGGCCAGCAGTGGCCAAAGCATCGGATTATCACCGGCTTGACCGGCCGACAGTGCCAGGGTGACCGGACTGCACAGCTGGTCGGTCAAGGCGTGGATCTTGGTAGTCAGCCCGCCGCGGGAACGCCCAATGGCGTGGTCATCGGGCTCATCGAGATATTTCTTGTAATTCGACAGATCCCCCTGTGCGGCGCCCGGGGCGCGCTCCGGCTGCGTGTTGGTGGGCGCGCACACTGGTCGAATCGACCGACAACAGTGCGCCCAGGTCGGCGTCCTCGGCGTCGAGGTCAGAGGCGATCGCCGCGAAGATCCGCGCGTAGATGCCATCGACCGACCAGCGTAGATGCCTCTCGGCCACCGATTGCCAGGGACCGAAGTGCTCGGGCAGGTCACACCACGGAGATCCCGTACGGTAACGCCAGATAATGCCCTCCAGAGTATGTCGATGATCGTTCCACGGCCGGCCACGCCGCCGCCCCGCAGGCAACACCGCCACGATCAGCGACCACAAATCATCAGAAATCGCATGCGTCCGCATCACCCAAACAGCATCAGCCAAAACACCATTCACATTAAGCAGACACGCCCTAACAGCTTCTTGTACTCGGCGGCAAGCGTCTTGGCTTCCTCGGTCGCCTCCGGCTCCGGGACTTCTGTCACCTCGACCCACAGCGCCGCGCCTGGCCCGCTGGCTCCAGCACCGATCTGGGCCCTGCGCTCACCTCGGACGACAGCGGCGGCGCCACCGCCAGCGATCCGCCCAACCTGCAGAATCTTTGCCAAGACGCCGTAGGTGGGGTATCGGTCATCGAGCCGAGGAGCGATCAGCAACTGCCCAGACTCGCTGGCCCGCGCGGCGTCGATCGCCGCTTGTGCGGCATCCTCGAGCGTGATCGGCGCGACCATTCCGGGTAGCACGATGGTGTCACTGACGAACAGCACCGGCACTGATATGGCTTGGGGCATTAATCCTCCAATGGCTAGGTCTATTGCGCTTAACCCAGCTGTCGGGCGTTTTGTTCCCCGGTGCAGGCCGATGGCTGATTCCGCCGAACTCGAGCGCACAACCTCACGTCGGCAGAGGTATGGGACCCAGTCGCTGCAACTGCGTCACATGCTTGGCCGAGAGTTCTTCCAGGCAGGTCACCCCCAGCAGCCGCATGGTCCGGGAGACGCCGGCGGACAGGATCTCGATCGCGCGTTTGACCCCCGCTTCGCCACCAGCCATCAGCCCATACAGGTACGCCCGCCCAATCAGCGTGCACCGCGCACCGAGCGCGATCGCGGCGACGATATCGGCACCGGACATGATGCCGGTGTCCACCACGATCTCGGTGTCCTTGCCCAGCTCACGGGCAACCAGGGGCAACAGGTGGAACGGCACCGGCGCACGATCGAGTTGGCGACCGCCATGATTGGACAACACGATGCCGTCGGCCCCGCGTTCCACCACCCCGCGGGCATCGTCGAGGGTCTGGATCCCCTTGACGACCAGCTTGCCTGGCCATTGGGCCTTCATCCACTCCAGGTCGTCGAAGGTGACGCTGGGATCGAACATGGTGTTCAGATACTCGCCGACGGTGCCCGACCAGCGATCCAGCGATGCGAAGGCCAGCGGCTCGGTGGTCAGCAGGTCGAACCACCAATGTGGGTGCGGCAGTGCGTCAAGCACCGTTCGTAGCGTCAAGGCCGGCGGTATCGACATGCCGTTGCGGACATCGCGTAGCCGCGCACCCGCAACCGGAACGTCCACGGTGACCAGCATGGTGTCGAATCCCGCGTCCGCTGCGCGTTTGACCAACGCCATCGAACGGTCCCGGTCCCGCCACATGTACAGCTGAAACCATTTGCGACCCTGGGGAACAGCCGCCTGCAGATCCTCTATTGCGCAGGTGGCCAGAGTCGACATGGAAAACGGGATCCCGGCCTCGGCGGCCGCCCTCGCACCGGCGATCTCGCCCTCGGTGTGCATCAATCGAGTGAACCCGGTCGGCGCGATACCGAAGGGCAACGCGACCGGCTTGCCAAAGACGTCCCAGCCGGTACGCACACTCGTGACATCGCGCAGGATCGTCGGGTGAAATTCGATATCGCGGAAAGCCTGCCGGGCACGCTCGATCGACAGTTCGTCCTCGGCTGCACCGTCGGTGTAGTCGAACGCCGCTCTGGGGGTACGCCGTTTCGCGACACGGCGCAGGTCCTCGATGGTTAGGGCGGCTTCCAGACGGCGCTTGGTGCGGTTGAACTGGGGCCTCTTGAACTGCATCAGGGGTGCCAGGTCACCCACCCTCGGAAGCCTGCGATCAACAGCCATCAGCGCCTGCGCTCATCCGTGCTCATTCGCGTCATCTAACCAGTGTGTCAACGTGGTCGGATGGACTCGACAAGACATCCCTTTGACCTGAAGCGATTCGTCGAGGCTCTCGCTGCTACGCCCGCCGGCTCGACCCGCTGACGCTGGCGCAGCTGAATCGCTAGGCGGGTTGCAGGATCCGCCAGCCGTGCCCCTCGACGAGCACCTCGTCGGTGACCGCCTGGGGCGGCGCGGCAGATCCGGCAAGCAGCTCAGCGCGAGGGATGCCAAGTTCCGGCAGACTCATCCGAAGCGGCTCATCGTCTGCGTTGAGTATGACCACTAGTGCGTTGTCGGCGCTGCGGGTCTGGTAGACGTACTGGCGGTTGCGCAATCGTAGTGCGCTGGTGGAGGCCGTGTGTAGCCATCGGCAAGCATCACGAGAAATGCCCGTGAAGCGTCCTCGGTGGATCACGTAAAAATGCCCGCGAAACGGTCGATCCTCGGCAGGCATGGGAAGTGGGCTGTCGATGTCGTCTCGGGCCGAGATCACCGCGAAGTTCGCCAGGGGGTATGTGGGGGCGCCGAAGGCGGACAAGGGGCAGATTCTGGATCAGGTGGTGGCGGTCACCGGCTGGTCGCGTGACAACGCCAGGCGGCGGTTGAGGGCGGCGGCCGCGCCGGCGGGAGCGGGTCGGCAGGTCGCCAAACGGACTCGCCGGCAACGCAATCCGAAGTACTCCTAGGATGCGCTCAAGGTGTTGCAGAAGGTGTGGGCGGCCTCAGGCGGGCAGTGCGGCCGGTATCTGGCCGCTTCCATGGCACTTCAGTTGGATGCTCTAGAACGCCACGGCGAACTGGTGGACGGCCGTGACCGTTACGGCCCGGCGGTGCGTGCCGAGCTGTTGGCGATGAGCAGCGCCACGATCGACCGCTACCTGCGCGGCGCCAAGGCCCGCGACCAGATCTCGGGTGTGTCGACGACGAAACCCTCCCGCTGCTGCGGTCCTCGATCACCATCTGCAAAGCAGGCGATGAGGCCGAAGAATCTCCGGGGTTCTTCGAAGGCGACACCGTGGCGCACTGCGGCCCGACACTGAAAGGTGAGTTCGCCCGCACGGTCAACCTCACCGACATGCACATCGGCTGGGTGTTCACCCGCACGGTGCGCAACAACGCCCACCCCCACATCCTGGGCGCCCTCAAAACCGGAATTACTAAAATCCCTATAAGGTAATGGGTTTGGACTTCGACAACGGCACCGAATTCCTCAATAAGGCGGTCATCAAGTGGGCCGCGGACATGGAGATCTTCTTCACCCGCTCACGACCCTACAAGAAGAACGACCAGGCCACCATCGAGTCCAAAAACAACCACCTCGTGCGTCGCTACGGGTTCTACTACCGCTACGACACCGACGAAGAACGCGCCGTGCTCAACCGGCTGTGGCACCTGGTCAACGACCGGCTCAACTACCTGACCCCCACCATCAAACCCATCAGCTACGGCTGCAGCCGCGACGGTCACCGCCGCCGGCTCTACGACAAGCCCCAGACCCCCCTGGACCGGCTGCTGGCCGCCGGAGTCCTCTCAGCGGCCCAACAAACAGAGCTGCTCACCTACCGCAACAGCCTCAACCCCGCCGCGATCGCCCACCAGATCGCCGACCTGCAAGCCGCCCTGCTCAGACTCGCCAAAGACAAGACCGAACAGCTCTACCTCGCCGCCATACCCGCCGCTCTACCCGCCCTCAAAGCCGGCATCCGCATCAAAAGCAAGACCACCACCTGACCCCGATTTCGCGGGCATTCCTTACCTGATGCATGAACCAGGTTTCGCAGGCATCTTGACTTGATGCATCACGGATTGGATAGCGGCGGCGTAGCCCGACCAGGTACTGGTGCAACGCCCAGACCGACGCCTGGTCGTGAGTCAATTAGATTGGGGGAGAGCCGAATTCCGGGCATATCGCGTCGTCACCGCCGTAGCGCTCTTCCTTGACGGCACGCCAGCCGAATTCGTCACCGGCGTAGATGCTCGGAATTCCACCGACAGTCATCAGAATCACCAGCGCATGGGCTAGGTCCTGTCTGCTAATTGCGGACGCGGTGGTAGGTGATGATGGCGGCCAGGGTGACACCGCCGAGGTAGGTCAGGGCGTATTTGTCGTAGCAGGTGGCGACCGCGCGCCAGTGTTTGAGCCGGTTGAAGCTTCGCTCGACGGTGTTGCGGTGCTTGTAGATTCGGCCTGAGAACCCCGGAGGCCGTCCTCTGTTGCGGCCTTTGGCTTTGCGGCGGGTGATCTGGTCGCTGCGCTCGGGGATGGTATGGGCGATCTTGAGCCGGCGCAGCTGTGCCCGCGTCGAGTCATGGGAGTACGCCTTGTCCGCCAGCAGGCGAAACGGGGCGTATGAGTTGCTGCACCGGGCGGCCAGCAATGGCCAAAGCATCGGATTATCACCGGCTTGACCGGCCGACAGTGCCAGGGTGACCGGACTGCACAGCTGGTCGGTCAAGGCGTGGATCTTGGTAGTCAGCCCGCCGCGGGAACGCCCAATGGCGTGGTCATCGGGCTCATCGAGATATTTCTTGTAATTCGACAGATCCCCCTGTGCGGCGCCCGGGGCGCTCCGGCTGCGTGTTGGTGGGCGCGCACACTGGTCGAATCGACCGACAACAGTGCGCCCAGGTCGGCGTCCTCGGCGTCGAGGTCAGAGGCGATCGCCGCGAAGATCCGCGCGTAGATGCCATCGACCGACCAGCGTAGATGCCTCTCGGCCACCGATTGCCAGGGACCGAAGTGCTCGGGCAGGTCACACCACGGAGATCCCGTACGGTAACGCCAGATAATGCCCTCCAGAGTACGTCGATGATCGTTCCACGGCCGGCCACGCCGCCGCCCCGCAGGCAACACCGCCACGATCAGCGACCACAAATCATCAGAAATCGCATGCGTCCGCATCACCCAAACAGCATCAGCCAAAACACCATTCACATTAAGCAGACACGCCCTAGGTGCTCGGGACGTTCGAGGCGGCTGGCGATCCGGGTGACGTCGTGATTGCCGATGAAGGTCAGCGGGGCAAAGCTGGCGACAAACTCGTTGTGCCGCTGTAGCGCCCAGTCCAGCTCGAAGAAGTTGCCGTCGTTGAGACCGCTCCAGATCGCCTTCCAAAGTTCGTACTGAGTCACCGAGTCGAAACCGGCGCCCTGCACCGCGGCGGCATAGTCTCCGTGAATTATCTCGCCGACAAACCAGGCCTGCGGATATCGGTCCCGCACTCGGGGCAGGACCTTCGCCCAGAACTGTTGCGGCACCGCGTAGGCCGCATCCAGGCGCCAGCCATCGGCACCGCGTTGCAGCCAGTGCGCCATGACATCGACGACGTAGTCGGCCACCTCCGGGTTGGCATGGTTGAGTGTGATGAGCTCCGAATGTCCCTCGAAGGTACGGAAATTGCCTGCTCGGCCACGAAACCAGCCTGCGGAGGACGGGTCGTCAGCGACGTGGCGATAGCGTTGGAAATCCACACCGACGTGGTTGAAAACGCCGTCGAGCAGCACCCGCAGTCCACGCCGATGCGCCTCGGCGACGAGGTGGTCGAAATCACCCTCGTCGCCGAGGCGAGGATCGATGCGGAAATGGTCGGTGGTGTCGTAACCATGGGTACGCGAGTCGAAAATCGGCCCCAGGGCAACCCCGGATGCGCCCAACTCGACGGCGTGATCAAACCAGCCAACGAAGCGCCGTAGTCGGTGCTCTCTCGGATCAGGTGGCTGATGGGCGGGAAAAGCACCGACGAAGCCCAGGGGATAGACCTGCCACCAGATCGCGTGCTGCACCCAGGTGGGCTTACTCACGGCGCAACGATCAGCCGACGGCCGCCAGCGTCTGTGCAGCGGTGAGCGCTTGTGCCACACCGCAGACGATAGCCGCCGCCTTCAGCGCCTCCAACACCGCCTCGCGGCCCACACCCGCCTCACGCAGCGTGTGCTCGTGGGCCACGACGCAATGGGAGCACCCATTGACCGACGACACGGCAAAGGACCAGAGCTCGAAATTCGCCTTGTCCACGCCCGGATTGGCGATGATGTTCATCCGCAATCCGGCACGCAGATCGTCGTACTGGCCCTCGAGGAAGTCGCGCCCCCGATAGAACACGTTGTTCATGCCCATGATCGACACGGCTCCCAGCGCCGCCTGGTACGCCTGCGCAGACAGATTGTCAGCCGCCTCCGCACCGATCTCGGCCAGCACCTGCGCATTGCGAGTCGCTGCGGCGCTCGCCAAAAGCGTGCCCCAGAGCTGCTCTTCGTCCAGCACCGTAGTGCGGCTGATCGAGCCCAGGTTCAGCTTGAGATCTTTGGCGTACTCAGGCAACGCTGCCTTGAGGTTTTCGATACTCATGTCTTCTCCGTCCGGTCCTCAGTCTCTGACCAAGCCCCGACTACGCCGAAGCCTTCAGCAGCTCGCCGGCGTCCAGCGTCGGGTCACCCTTGCGCCAGTTGCAGGCACACAGCTCGTCGGACTGCAGGGCGTCGAGCACACGGAGCACCTCGTCGACGTTGCGGCCGACAGATCCAGCGGTGGCCGAGACGAACTGAATCTCGTTGTTGGGGTCGACGATGAAGGTCACCCGGTCCGCGACACCATCGGCGTTGAGCACACCAGTCGCCGCCACCAGCTCCCGCTTGATGTCGGCAAGCATCGGGGAGGGCAGGTTCTTGAGGTCGTCGTGCTGCGCACGCCACTGGAAGTGCACGAACTCGCTGTCGATCGAGACACCCAGGACCTGCGCGTCGCGGTCCTCGAACTCGTCGTTGAGCTTGCCGAAGGCGGCAATCTCGGTCGGGCACACGAAGGTGAAGTCCTTGGGCCAGAAGAACACGACCCGCCACTTACCCGCGTGGTCGTCACTGGTCACGGTCTTGAAGTAGTCACCGGGCTGCTTGGCGTCGACCTTGGACAGATCGCCACCGATCAACGCAGTCAGGCTGTAGGAGGGAAACTGTTGGCCGATGGTCAGCAGGGACATAACTCTCCTCATTTTCGATTTTCCGCTTTTCGGTATTCCGCACATGGCTTTTGGAGCCCACACCATGTTGCCTGCAGAAGACTGTTAGGTAAAGATGATGATTGCCACTATATTGATCGGTATGACCGATACGAGCTATCAGCCCACCTTGGCCGGGTTGCGCGCGTTCGTCGCGGTAGCGGAAAAGCAGCATTTCGGTAGCGCGGCAAATGCTCTCGGCGTCAGTCAGTCGACGTTGTCGCAGGCGTTGGCGGCACTGGAGGCCGGACTCGACCTTCACCTCGTCGAACGATCGACCAGGCGGGTTTTCTTGACGACCGAGGGCAGATCGCTGCTACCTCACGCCCAGGCCGCGGTGGAAGCCGTGGAAGCCTTCACCACAGCCGCTGCGGGAGAGGCGGATCGGCTCAACGGCAGCATCCGGTTCGGCATCATCCCCACCGTTGCTCCGTATGTGCTGCCCACGGTGCTAGCCGGGCTGACCCGGCGTATGCCCACCCTGACTGTACGAGTGATTGAAGACCAGACCGAGCGTCTGCTGACCGCCCTGCGCGAAGGTTCACTCGATACGGCCCTGATCGCGCTGCCCGCCGACTATCGCGGTCTCACGGAAATGCCGATCTATGAAGAGGATTTCGTGCTGGCGCTACCGCCTGGGCATCCGATGGCGGACCGGCACGGAGTCCCTGTCGCGGCACTGTCCGAGTTGCCGCTGCTGTTGCTCGATGAGGGGCACTGCCTGCGCGACCAGGCTCTGGATGTCTGCCAGAACGCCGGCGTCCGGGCTGAGCTTGCCGATACCCGGGCAGCTTCGCTGGCGACCGCCGTCCAATGCGTAAACGGCGGCCTGGGCGTAACACTGATCCCACAGAGCGCGGTGTCCGTCGAGGCTGCGCGTAGCCGCGTCGGCCTCGCGCACTTTGCCGCGCCCACTCCGGGGCGACGCATAGGTCTGGTCTACCGCGCGTCCAGCGGTCGCGACGAGGCCTATCGGCAGCTTGCGGCAATCATGGGCGAATCGATCGGCAACGAACAGCAGGTGCGCCTGGTCAACTGAGCCTGCGGGGGTAGGTTCGGCCTATGGAGGACCTATGGAGAAGATAATCGCCGTCCTCATGCACACGGACCCCAGCGAGCAGTGGTGCGCTCGCCAACGCGGTCCCGTTGCCGAGTCGTTGTTGGCGCTGGGCCTGCCCGGACTGTCGGTCAATGTCCGCGACGGCGCGGTATGCGAGTCGCTGATGACTCTGACCACACTGGACCCACCGGTCGCCGCGGTAGTGAGCGTGTGGACCCAGCAGTGCTACGGCGACCAGGTAGCCGAAGCGCTGCGATTGCTCGGTGCCGAATGCCAATCGCTGGGTGCCTACCTGGTGACCGAGTCGGTGCCACTGGTCGCGCCGAGAGTCCAACCCGACAGTCGCACACCTGGATTAGCCAACATCGCGTTGCTGCGTCGGCCCGCCGCGCTAGATGAACCAACCTGGCTGGCCCGCTGGCAGCATGACCACACGCCGGTGGCGATTGAGACCCAGTCGACCTTTGGCTACACGCAGAACTGGGTGGTACGGACCCTCACCCCAGGGGCACCAGAGGTCACGGCCATCGTCGAGGAACTGTTCCCGATGGCGGCAATCACCGATCTGAAGGCATTCTTCGGCGCCAGCGATGACGGCGACCTGCAGCACCGGCTCGGCAGGATGGTGGCCAGCACAGCCGCATTCGGCGCCAACGAGAATATCGACACCGTTCCCACCAGCCGCTATGTGTTCAAGACACCGTTTACATGCGAGGAGCGTCAATGACAACACTCAACGACGCAGTCGGCCTGGCGCCCGCGGATCGCGGCCTCGCCGTTGTCACCACCGTTCGCGCTGACGGCACCGTTCAGGCTTCGTTGGTCAATGTCGGGCTGCTGATGCACCCCGACCACGGCAGACCGGCCCTGGGCTTTGCCACCTACGGCAAGGTCAAACTCGCCAACCTGCGGGCTCGACCTCAATTGGCCGTCACATTTCGCAACGGATGGCGGTGGGCGACGGTGGAGGGCGGCGCGGAGCTGGCCGGTCCGGACGACTCCTAGCCATGGCTGGCCGACCGCGAACAGCTGCGACTGCTGCTTCGCGATGTCTTCATTTCGGCCGGTGGCACCCACGACAACTGGGACGAATACGACCGGGTGATGGCCGAGGAACGACGAACCGTGGTGCTCATCGAGCCGACCCGCATTTACGGCAACGGCTAAGCTGCAGCCGTGACGCTGCAGATCGATGATGACAACCGCGTACGCACGCTCACGCTGAACCGTCCCGAGGCGCTCAACGCATTTAACGAAGCCGTCTACGACGCGACCGCCCAGGCCCTCTTGGACGCGGCCGACGATCCGCAGGTTGCCGTGGTCTTGCTGACCGGCTCGGGTCGCGGCTTCAGCGCTGGCACCGATCTTGCCGAAATGCAGGCTCGCATCACCGATCTAAATTTCTCCGAGGGGAAATTTGGCTTCCGCGGTCTCATCGAAGCACTCGCCGGGTTCCCAAAGCCCCTGATTTGCGCCATCAACGGGCTTGGCGTCGGGATCGGCGCCACCATTCTGGGCTATGCCGATCTGGCTTTCATGTCCTCGACAGCTCGCCTGAAGTGCCCATTCACCAGCCTCGGCGTGGCTCCCGAAGCGGCCTCGTCCTATCTTCTGCCGCAACTGGTGGGCCGCCAGAACGCGGCTTGGTTGCTGATGTCCTCGGAATGGATTGACGCCGAAGAGGCACTGCGGATGGGCCTAGTCTGGCGAATCTGCAGTCCTGAGGAACTGCTACCAGAGGCGCGTCGTCATGCCGAAATACTTGCTGCCAAGCCGATTTCCAGCTTGATGGCGGTCAAGCACACGATGGTCGAACCCACCCGTGCCCAGATCGCGGCGGCCAGCGCACGAGAGAACGCGCACTTCGCGGAGCTGATGGGCGCTTAAGCCAACGCCGCTGCCCTTGCCGATTTCACCGATCGCCGGCGACCGTAAACCGACGAAAAACCCACTATCGGGGCACGCTCAGACTGCCGCGGGTTGGGCTGCGGCCGCGATAATGGCCCGCAGCGTGCGGCGGCAACGCCCGCAGTCACTGCCGGCACCGCATGCGGCGGCGATCTCCTTGGAGGTTGCCGCACCGCGGGCGACGGCATCACAGACGGTCTGATTGGTGGCGCCGACGCAAAGGCACACGTACATCAGTAAACCCCCATCAGATGCTCGCTCACGCCACCGAATGACGTGTCTGCACAAGCTGCCCGACGAACGCACCGCATATTAGTGGAGTCTAACCTAACTAGGTTAGTGGAGTCTAACCTACGGCAAGCATCACGAGAAATGCCCGTGAAGCGTCCTCGGTGGATCACGTAAAAATGCCCGCGAAACGGTCGATCCTTGGCAGGCATGGGAAGTGGGCTGTCGATGTCGTCTCGGGCCGAGATCACCGCGAAGTTCGCCAGGGGGTATGTGGGGGCGCCGAAGGCGGGCAAGGGGCAGATTCTGGATCAGGTGGTGGCGGTCACCGGCTGGTCGCGTGACAACGCCAGGCGGCGGTTGAGGGCGGCGGCCGCGCCGCCGGGAGCGGGTCGGCAGGTCGCCAAACGGACTCGCCGGCAACGCAATCCGAAGTACTCCTAGGATGCGCTCAAGGTGTTGCAGAAGGTGTGGGCGGCCTCAGGCGGGCAGTGCGGCCGGTATCTGGCCGCTTCCATGGCACTTCAGTTGGATGCTCTAGAACGCCACGGCGAACTGGTGGACGGCCGTGACCGTTACGGCCCGGCGGTGCGTGCCGAGCTGTTGGCGATGAGCAGCGCCACGATCGACCGCTACCTGCGCGGCGCCAAGGCCCGCGACCAGATCTCGGGTGTGTCGACGACGAAACCCTCCCGCTGCTGCGGTCCTCGATCACCATCTGCAAAGCAGGCGATGAGGCCGAAGAATCTCCGGGGTTCTTCGAAGGCGACACCGTGGCGCACTGCGGCCCGACACTGAAAGGTGAGTTCGCCCGCACGGTCAACCTCACCGACATGCACATCGGCTGGGTGTTCACCCGCACGGTGCGCAACAACGCCCACCCCCACATCCTGGGCGCCCTCAAAACCGGAATTACTAAAATCCCTATAAGGTAACGGGTTTGGACTTCGACAACGGCACCGAATTCCTCAATAAGGCGGTCATCAAGTGGGCCGCGGACATGGAGATCTTCTTCACCCGCTCACGACCCTACAAGAAGAACGACCAGGCCACCATCGAGTCCAAAAACAACCACCTCGTGCGTCGCTACGGGTTCTACTACCGCTACGACACCGACGAAGAACGCGCCGTGCTCAACCGGCTGTGGCACCTGGTCAACGACCGGCTCAACTACCTGACCCCCACCATCAAACCCATCAGCTACGGCTGCAGCCGCGACGGTCACCGCCGCCGGCTCTACGACAAGCCCCAGACCCCCCTGGACCGGCTGCTGGCCGCCGGAGTCCTCTCAGCGGCCCAACAAACAGAGCTGCTCACCTACCGCAACAGCCTCAACCCCGCCGCGATCGCCCACCAGAACGCCGACCTGCAAGCCGCCCTGCTCAGACTCGCCAAAGACAAGACCGAACAGCTCTACCTCGCCGCCATACCCGCCGCTCTACCCGCCCTCAAAGCCGGCATCCGCATCAAAAGCAAGACCACCACCTGACCCCGATTTCGCGGGCATTCCTTACCTGATGCATGAACCAGGTTTCGCAGGCATCTTGACTTGATGCATCACGACCTAAGAGTTCTGAAGCTCAAGGCGGACGACGCGCCGACCGCGTCCAAAAAATCCGCTGCTAGCCTCGCCTGCTGAACTAGATTTGAGTTTGGCACCCGAAAGGCACAGCCAGAACACAGCATGGTGACGCTCCAGCCCAGCTCACCTGCTGCGGTAAGACATGACAGCCTGCTACCCCCTAGGAGTGATCATGCAAGGTGATCCCGATGTTTTGCGCCTGCTCAATGAGCAATTGACCAGCGAGCTCACCGCTATCAACCAGTACTTCTTGCACTCGAAGATGCAGGAGAACTGGGGGTTTACCGAGTTGGCGGCCCACACCCGCGACGAGTCCTTCGACGAGATGCGCCACGCCGAGGCGATCACCGATCGAATCTTGTTGCTGGACGGATTGCCCAACTACCAGCGCATCGGCTCCTTGCGAGTCGGCCAAACGCTGCGCGAGCAGTTCGAAGCCGATCTTGCGATTGAATACGAAGTGGTGAACCGGCTCAAGCCCGGAATCATCATGTGCCGCGAAAAGCAGGACAGCACCAGCGCGGTGCTTTTCGAGAGCATCGTGGCCGACGAGGAAAAGCACATCGACTACCTGGAGACCCAGCTGGAGCTGATGAACAAGCTCGGCGAGGAGCTGTACTCCGCACAGTGCGTCTCGCGCCCGCCGAGTTGATCCCGGCCGTGGGTCCGTCCCCAGGCGCAGCTCGGGGCTAGTCGAACATCCATCCGATGACATGCCCGTGCGGCTGGCTGACCTCTCGGCCAGCTTGACCGCCTCATCTGCCGGAACCGGGTCGCGGCGATTCGCCTGTTCATCGCCCCGTACCGGTGCGCCCGGCCACCGCCCGACGTGAATGCGAAAGCCCTTTGGCCGAGGCGATTTCGTCGCAGCCGCAGTTGGGCGCTGCCGCGCCAGGATACTGCGCGCACCGCCGATGGCATCCCGGTGGGTAATACGTCTGAACGGCGAGGCCACCGGCGTACGTGGGGCTTGTCGAGTTCTGGATCAGCGCGTTTAGGCAACGGCTGCGCCATCGACGGCCATCTCTAAAGACGGGACCCTGAGCCCGGAACGCACTGACCAAACCGGCCAGCGCGGGCGTAGCATCGCGCCATGAGCCGCATCGGAACATTCGCCGACGATGACGTCGCCGGCTGGATTCAGAAATCACCCGAGCTCGGTGGTGCGCTTGCTGCCTTCAGCCGCGCCGTGTACACCAGCAACCGATTGCCACTGCGAACTCGGGAACTCGCGCGTGCTGTGATTGCCGACAACAACGAATGCGTCGTATGCGCCAATACCCGCGATGCCGACGGCCCGGCGGCCGGAGTCGACGAGGAACTCTATGATCATGTCGCCGAATGGCGTACCTGGCCCGGCTACAGCGAACAGGAGCGGCTGGCAGCCGAATTCGCTTACCGGTTTGCCACCGAGCACACGGTATTGCGCGATGACGAAGACTTCTGGAGCCGCGCCACCGAACATTTCTCCGAAGAACTGCTTGCCGACCTGGCCTTGTCGTGTGCGCTGTGGGTGGGCATGGGGCGGGTCCTACGCACCTTGGACATCGGCCAGGCGTGCATGCTCACCCTCCCCAGCCGCGCCTAGGTCCTGTCTGCTAATTGCGGACGCGGTGGTAGGTGATGATGGCGGCCAGGGTGACACCGCCGAGGTAGGTCAGGGCGTATTTGTCGTAGCAGGTGGCGACCGCGCGCCAGTGTTTGAGCCGGTTGAAGCTTCGCTCGACGGTGTTGCGGTGCTTGTAGATTCGGCCTGAGAACCCCGGAGGCCGTCCTCTGTTGCGGCCTTTGGCTTTGCGGCGGGTGATCTGGTCGCTGCGCTCGGGGATGGTATGGGCGATCTTGAGCCGGCGCAGCTGTGCCCGCGTCGAGTCATGGGAGTACGCCTTGTCCGCCAGCAGGCGAAACGGGGCGTATGAGTTGCTGCACCGGGCGGCCAGCAATGGCCAAAGCATCGGATTATCACCGGCTTGACCGGCCGACAGTGCCAGGGTGACCGGACTGCACAGCTGGTCGGTCAAGGCGTGGATCTTGGTAGTCAGCCCGCCGCGGGAATGCCCAATGGCGTGGTCATCGGGCTCATGGAGATATTTCTTGTAATTCGACAGATCCCCCTGTGCGGCGCCCGGGGCGCGCTCCGGCTGCGTGTTGGTGGGCGCGCACACTGGTCGAATCGACCGACAACAGTGCGCCCAGGTCGGCGTCCTCGGCGTCGAGGTCAGAGGCGATCGCCGCGAAGATCCGCGCGTAGATGCCATCGACCGACCAGCGTAGATGCCTCTCGGCCACCGATTGCCAGGGACCGAAGTGCTCGGGCAGGTCACGCCACGGAGATCACGTACGGTAACGCCAGATAATGCCCTCCAGAGTACGTCGATGATCGTTCCACGGCCGGCCACGCCGCCGCCCCGCAGGCAACACCGCCACGATCAGCGACCACAAATCATCAGAAATCGCATGCGTCCGCATCACCCAAACAGCATCAGCAAAAACACCATTCACATTAAGCAGACACGCCCTAGCCGCGCGTCCACGCGGTCCGGGCGGCAAGGCGCTGCACAATGACTGCCATGACAGCAACAGCGCTTGCCGCCGCGGCGATCGCTCAGCTGGAGGCCGAGGGCGTCGACACGGTCATCGGCACCGTGATCAACCCCGCCGGCCTCGCGCTGGCCAAGACCGTGCCGGTGCGTCGGACCAACACATTCGCCTATCCCGGCCTCGGTGCCAGTCCGACGTGGCACGGCTTCGCCGTGGACCAAAGCGGTATCGCGTTCAGTGATGAAGTGGGCGTCATCGGCGACCAGCGCCTGCGTATCGACCTGTCCGCCCTACGGGCAATAGTAGACGGATTAGCTTGGGCGCCTGCCGCTTTCTTCGAGCAAGATGGCGCCCCCGTTGCCGCGTGCACCCGCGGCACGCTCGCGCGGATCGAGACCGCGCTCGAGGAAGCGGGCATCGAGGCGATGGTGGGCCACGAAATCGAATTCCTCGTGGTCAACCCGGACGGTACTCAGCGGCCGTCGACAATGTGGGCGCAGTATGGTCTTGCCGGGGTGCTCGAGTATGAGCATTTCGTGCGGGACGTCAACGCTTCGGCAACTGCCGCCGGTGTCGGGATCGAGCAGTTTCACCCGGAGTACTACGCCAACCAATTCGAAATCTCCCTAACACCGCATTCCCCGGTTACCGCCGCCGACCAGCTGGTGTTGGCACGGATCATCATCGGCCGCGCCGCCCGTCGGCACGGACTACGCGTCAGCCTGTCCCCAACACCCTTTGCCGACAATGTTGGTTGCGGCGCGCATCAGCACTTTTCGCTAAGCACCGCCGAGGGCCCGATGTTCTCAGAGGGCGCCGGCGCGGCCGCTATGACGACGGCGGGCGAAGGCGCGGTCGCCGGTGTACTGCGCGGCCTGCGGGAGGCCCAGGGGATTCTGTGCGGATCGATCGTCTCCGGCTTGCGCATGCGCCCCGGTAACTGGGCTGGCGCCTATGCCTGTTGGGGCACCGAAAACCGGGAGGCGGCAGTTCGATTCGTCAAACACGTCCCCGGCGCCGCCTATGGCGGCAACGTTGAAGTGAAAATCGTCGATCCCTCTGCCAACCCGTACCTCGCATCGGCCGCGATTCTTGGACTGGCCCTCGACGGCATCCAGCGGAAAGTGAGCCTGCCGCAAGAGACGGTGGTTGATCCAGCAAAACTCTCCGATGCCGATCGCGACCGCGCCGGCATCTTGCGGCTGCCCGACGATCCGCGCGAGGTTATTACCGCGCTGGACAATTCGGAGACGATGCGGCGCGTGCTCGGGGATGCCTCAATCGACGCTGTCGTTGCGGTCCGCAAACTGATGCAGGAACGCTACACCGACCTGAACCCCGAACAGCTGGCCAACAAGTTCCGCATGGCCTGGAGCCTGTGACAAGTGACGGAGTCCGCTACTTCGGAGCTGGCCCGACATATCCGCGATGTGGCGTTGATCGATCAACATGTGCACGGCTGCTGGTTGACCGCGGGGGAGAGATCGCGGTTCGAAAACGCCCTCAACGAGGCGAACACACAACCACTTGCCCACTTTGACTCGGCGTTCGACTCGCAGCTGGGGTTTGCGCTGCGCAAGCACTGCGGCCCCATCCTGGGCCTGCCTGAACACGTTGACCCGCAAACATATTGGGAACATCGCAGCCAGTTCAGCGAAGCCGAACTCGCTGAGCGGTTCTTGGCGGCCGCCGGGGTAACCGACTGGCTGGTAGATACCGGCATCAACGGCGATGTAGCCGGTCCGGCGGAGTTGAGTGCGCTGTCACGGGGCCGTGCTCACGAGGTGGTCCGACTCGAGCAGGTGGCCGAACAGGCCGCGCAGGCGCCGGGCGACTATGCCTTGGCATTCCAAGAACTCTTACACCAACGTATGGCAACGGCCGTTGGCACCAAGTCAATCCTGGCGTACCGGGGCGGATTCGTCGGCGACTTGGCCGAGCCCTCACCGGCCCAGGTTGCCCAAGCCGCCAGGCGGTGGCGGGACTGCGGTGGAACCCGGTTGAGTGACCGTGTTCTGTTGCGATTCGGGCTCCATCAGGCGCTGCGACTGGGTAAACCGCTGCAGCTGCACGTCGGCTTCGGCGACCGGGACTGCGATCTGCACAACACCAATCCGCTGTATCTGCTTGATTTCCTGCGCCAGTCCGGCGAAACCCAGATCGTGCTGCTGCATTGCTACCCTTACGAGCGCGAAGCCGGATATCTTGCACAGGCTTTCAACAACGTCTTCGTTGATGGCGGCCTGACCGTCAACTACCTTGGGGCGCGAGCGCCGGAGTTCATCGGCCGGCTAATGGAATTGGCGCCGTTGCGAAAAATCGTGTACTCCTCGGACGGTTTCGGCCCCGCCGAACTCCACTACCTGGGAGCGGCTTTGTGGCGCAGAGGCATTCACCGCGTTCTACACGGCTTTGTGCAAAGCGGCGACTGGGCCGAAGCCGACGCGATCCGCGTCGTCGACCTCATAGGGCGCGGCAATGCGGCCCGCATATACCGACTTGACCAGAAGGCCAATCAAACGATGAGCGAGAATTCATGACCGAGTTGTGCAACCTGAGCGCCCACGAGTTGGTCGGCCTGATGAGCACCGGCTCGGTATCGTGTCGAGAAGTCATCCAGCAGCATCTGGCACGGATTCGGGCCGTCAATCCGGCACTCAACGCGCTGGTTGAAGCCGACCATCCGGAGCGCAGCTTGCGGCAAGCCGACCACGCCGACGAGTGCGCCGCGCGAGGCGCCCCGCTGGGCGCGGCCCACGGTCTGCCGGTGGTGATCAAGGACGTCATGCAAGTGGCCGGGCTGGCGTGCTCCGGTGGCAGTCCAGGCTTGCGCGCCGTGGCGGACACCGACGCTACCGTGGTGTCGCGGCTGCGGGCCCAAGGGGCGATCGTGTTGGGGATGACCAACGTCCCGGAGATGAGCCGTGGCCGGGAATCGAACAACAACCTGTATGGGCGGACCAACAATCCCTACGACCTCACCAGGACTCCCGGCGGCAGCAGTGGAGGTTCGGCCGCGCTCGTCGCCGCCGGCGGGGCCGCGTTGAGCGTGGGGTCCGATGGCGGTGGCAGCATCCGGCAGCCATACCACAACACCGGCATAGCCGGGCTGAAGCCCACGCACGGCCGGATCCCACGCACCGGGAGCGTATTCGGCGATGCTCTAGGAGTTTTCAGCCCGTTCGTGTGCTACGGGCCGCTGGCCCGATCGGTTAGAGATCTGTTTCTGGGCCTGTCGATCATGAATGGCCCAGATCTCGCGGACCCGTATACGGCGCCGGCTCCGCTGGGCAGCCCGGACGATGTCGAACTGGGCACTCTGCGAGTGGCCGCCTATCTCGATGACGGCATTTCGCCACCCTCCGAAGAGGTTGCGGCGGTCGTCACGGTGGCGGTCGAAGCGTTACGGGAGGTGGTCGCCGTCATCGATCACGCCGTGCCGCCCTGCCTGAATCGCACCACAGACCTGCTGTGGACGTCGATATTCCTAGGGGGCGACCGGGGCCGGGGATTTGAAGAGGACCTGGGGGCCATCGGCACCACAGCGCCGTCCGAAGAGCTGGCCGAGTTCACGGCGCAGGCCCGCCAAGTCGACTTCTCGCTCACCGAAGCCCGACGCCGCCTGGTCGATATCGACCACTACCGCATCCAGATGCTGGCATTTATGGCCGACTACGACGTAATCATCGGCCCGGCCATGCCCACCCCGGCAAAGCCGCACCACCACGGCCTGGTCGAGATCAGCGATTTTTCGCATTTGATGGTGCATAACCTCACCGGATGGCCCGCTGCGGTGGTCCGGTGCGGAACATCGCCAGGCGGCTTGCCCATCGGCGTTCAAGTCGCGGCCCGGCCATGGCACGACGGCACGGCACTGGCGGTAGCGAGCCACCTCGAGGCGATATTCGGCGGATGGCAAGCCCCGGGGCTGCTGGTGACCTGACGGTCGCCTAGTTCACCACACGAAGTGATTGGCGACGCTACCGAGAGTCTTAGTCGGTGATGCCCTCGACGTGGAAAGCAGGAGCGCTGTGAGCAACCTCAACCTCGCAGAACAGAATTTCGTGCGCCATTCGACTGGCCTCCTCTGGTGGATACAGACGAATCGCCGGATGCGCTCGCCAACTTTGATGCAAAGCTTTCCGGTTTTTGGGTAGCACAACATCCCCCGAACGGGTGTCAATTGCACCGGAATGCTCGCCCCCTGTACGGGGGAAGTCGTGTCCCCAGATCGGGGGACACGGCCAGCGGCGCGACTACGGCCGCGCTGTTCCGGCGCCGAGACGACATCGCCCCCCTGCAAATCCCGCGCGCCAGCGAATACTGATGAAGTGGTTGCGCGTGTAAACTTCTACCACTGCGTATTGACGACTTCAGTGCACAGCCATTGTTGTATCCGAAATGTGCAGCAAACTCGGACATTGGTTGCGATGACCTAGTGTCCGTGGCCATGAAAAAGTAGCCACTGGTGGCCAAGTCGAGGTATCCAGTTTTGGCCAGATAAAAGTATCCACCCCGTGTTCGTCGTGTCGATCAGGAACTGTGGTCCCCGATGGTGACGGTGAAGGCGCCAACCAATGGCCATCACCACCGGGGAGTTCCATTGAAGTCTGTGAAGGACCGCATGGACATCATTTCTGCCGATCAACAGCTCGGGTCGTACCGGGCCGCCGCCGACGCGTGCGGCACCACGCATCGCACCGTCAAGAAGATCATCGACAAATTCGAGGCCGACCAGGCCGGCATACCGCCGGCACGGCGGGCCGAACGAGGGCACAACTACGATTCGGTGGCCGAGCTGGTCGCCGAACGTGTCGAGAAATCTGGAGGCCGGATCTCGGCCAAGCGGCTGCTGCCGATCGCCCGCACCGCAGGCTACCAAGGCTCGGATCGCAACTTCCGGCGTCTTGTTGCCGAGGCGAAGACGTTGTGGCGCAGCGCCAATCACTGCGGGCGCCGTCCAGCGGTATGGTCACCAGGGCAGTACCTGGTGATCGACTGGGCCCAAGCGGCACCGGGATTGTTCCTGTTCTGCGCGGTGCTGGCATTCTCCCGGTGGCGATTCGTGCGTTTCGCCGCCGACCAGAAGGCCTCGACCACGCTGGCGTTGATCGCCGAAACCCTGTCGGCGATCGGCGGGGTCCCGGCGTGGGTGCTGGCTGATCGGATGGCCTGCCTCAAAGGCGGGTAGTCGCCAATGTGGTCGTCCCGACCCCGGATTACATCCGACTGGCCACCCATTACGGGTTCGCCCCGGACTTCTGTCACGCCAACGACCCACAATCCAAGGGCATCGTGGAGAACCTGTGCGGCTATGCCCAACGCGACCTGGCGGTGCCGCTGCTGACCCAGTCCGCTGTCGACGGCGTGCCGATCGACATCCGGGCCGCCAACGCCGCTGCGGCGGCGTGGTGCGACGAGGTCAATGCCCTGGCGCACTCGGAGATTCAGGCGATTCCCGACGAACGGTTGGTCTCCGAACGCCAAGTACTGCAACCACTTCCATCGTTGCGCTTACAGATCGGGGCGCCCACGGTGCTGCGCAAGGTCGACCGACTCTCCTGTGTGCGCTACGGCTCGGCCCGCTACTCGGTACCCACCCGGCTGATCGGCACCACCGTGGCAGTGGTGGTCGATCACGGCGCGGTCTGCCTGGTCGAACCGGCTACCGGGATGATCGTGGCCGAACACGAACTGGTCGCCCCAGACTCAGCGTCGATCCTCGATGAGCACTACGACGGGCCAAGGCTGGCACCGAGTCGGGGCCCGCGGCCCAAGACCAGCGTGGAGAAGCAGTTCTGCGCCCTCGGCGCGGACGCCGAGGCATTCCTCGTCGGCGCCGCGGCGATCGACAACACCCGACTAGGTCCTGTCTGCTAATTGCGGACGCGGTGGTAGGTGATGATGGCGGCCAGGGTGACACCGCCGAGGTAGGTCAGGGCGTATTCGTCGTAGCAGGTGGCGACCGCGCGCCAGTGTTTGAGCCGGTTGAAGCTTCGCTCGACGGTGTTGCGGTGCTTGTAAATTCGGCCTGAGAACCCCGGAGGCCGTCCTCCGTTGCGGCCTTTGGCTTTGCGGCGGGTGATCTGGTCGCTGCGCTCGGGGATGGTATGGGCGATCTTGAGCCGGCGCAGCTGTGCCCGCGTCGAGTCATAGGAGTACGCCTTGTCCGCCAGCAGGCGAAACGGGGCGTATGAGTTGCTGCACCGGGCGGCCAGCAATGGCCAAAGCATCGGATTATCACCGGCTTGACCGGCCGACAGTGCCAGGGTGACCGGACTGCACAGCTGGTCGGTCAAGGCGTGGATCTTGGTAGTCAGCCCGCCGCGGGAACGCCCAATAGCGTGGTCATCGGGCTCATCGAGATATTTCTTGTAATTCGACAGATCCCCCTGTGCGGCGCCCGGAGCGCGCTCCGGCTGCGTGTCGGTGGGCGCGCACACTGGTCGAATCGACCGACAACAGTACGCCCAGGTCAGCGTCCTCGGCGTCGAGGTCAGAGGCGATCGCCGCGAAGATCCGCGCGTAGATGCCATCGACCGACCAGCGTAGATGCCTCTCGGCCACCGATTGCCAGGGACCGAAGTGCTCGGGCAGGTCACACCACGGAGATCCCGTACGGTAACGCCAGATAATGCCCTCCAGAGTACGTCGATGATCGTTCCACGGCCGGCCACGCCGCCGCCCCGCAGGCAACACCGCCACGATCAGCGACCACAAATCATCAGAAATCGCATGCGTCCGCATCACCCAAACAGCATCAGCCAAAACACCATTCACATTAAGCAGACACGCCCTAGCCGCAGAGCTGGAGATCCTGCTCGCCCTGGGGGTCGCCCACGGCACCGACGCGCTGATCGCGGCGCTGCACCGGGCGGTAGCGTTTCGCCGGTTCCGGGCCGCCGACGTGCGCTCCATCCTGGCCGCGGGCACCGGAACCCCACAACCCCGCCCTGCCGGGGATGCGCTGATTCTGGACCTACCGGTCGCCCCGATGCGTTCCCTGGACGCCTACAAGATCGGACCCGTCGGAGCCGATGACGAGGTGATCTCATGACCACGACATCACCAACGACTGCCGTCGAACCCGTGGCGCCGCCGTCGTTGCCGCCGCTGGCCGCTGATCTGGATGCCGGGCTGCGGCGGTTGAAGTTGGCCGCGGTGCGGCGCAGCGCACCCGAGGTCTTGCTGACCGCCAAGACCCAACGCTGGACTCCTGAGGAAGTGCTGCGCACGCTCGTCGAGACCGAACTGGCCGCCCGGGATGCCTCCAACATCGTCAACCGACTCAAGGCCGCCGCGTTCCCCGTCTCGAAAACGTTGGAGTCCTTCGACGTGGCCGCCTCGTCGATCCCGCCGAAGGTTTTCGACTACCTGTCGAGTCTGGAATGGATACGGGCCCAACAGAACCTGGCGATCATCGGCCCGGCCGGCACCGGCAAATCCCACACCCTGATCGGGTTGGGGACCGCGGCGATCCACGCCGGGCTCAGGGTCCGCTACTTCACCGCCGCTGATCTCGTCGAGACCCTCTACCGCGGCCTGGCCGACAACACCGTCGGCAAGATCATCGAATCGCTGCTGCGGGTCGACCTGATCATCTTGGACGAACTCGGCTTCGCCCCACTCGATGACACCGGTACCCAACTGCTGTTCCGCTTGGTCGCCGGCGCCTACGAACGCCGCAGCCTGGCCATCGGGTCACACTGGCCCTTCGAACAATGGGGCCGGTTCCTGCCCGAGCAGACCACCGCAGTCAGCATCCTCAACCGCCTGCTACACCACGCCAGCCTCGTCATCACCGACGGCGACTCCTACCGCATGAAGGACGCCCAGCACCGGAAGGAGCAACCCACACCAACCTAGGAACTACCGCCCGGGGTGGATACTTCTATCTGGCCACCAGCGGATACTTCAACTTGGCCATTGACACCTAGGTGAAAAATGGCACCACGCTCCGTCACCACCGTGGCGACTTGCCGAAAGACTAGGTGGCCCGTTTCGGTCTATGTCGGTGAGCTGGGGAATCGCCACCGCGCGCTTCGGCTCCATACCGGCACCTGATGTCTGCTCCCACCGACCCGCACCGCGCAGTGCCGGCAAATGGGAAGTCCCTCGCACTCACGCGCGGGCAGCTCGACATATGCCTCTCCCAAGAGCGCAACGGCTCGGGAATACTCTGGCAAACAAGCTTTTTTGCAGTGATCAGCGGCCCGGTCGATCCGGTCCTCATCGAGCGTGCCGTCCGGCGGGCGGTGGCCGAATTCGAGCCGCTGCGCGTCGGGATATTCGAGGTCGACGCACAGGTCTGCCAGAAACCGCGGGACTATCCGGCCGTTACTGTCCCGCTCGTTGACGTGAGCGGCTCGCGACATCCGGTTCGGGAAGCGCACCAACTGGCCGCGTCGATGCAGCGCCAGCCCATGGCATGGGCCGGGCCGTTGTTCCGATTTGCGTTATTCCGGACGAGCCCAAACCAATTCTTCTTGTTTTTCTGTCTACATCACATCGTGGTCGACGGATTTAGTTCCGTGCTGTTCGTCAGTCGAATCGCCGTTATCTACTCGGCGCTCGCCTCTGCCACGCCAGTACCGGCAGCATCCTTTGGTTCGCTGCACGATCTGGTCGGCGCCGAACTGGAGTACGAGGCGTCCCGCAAATATCGAGAAGACCTGTAGTTTTGGCGGGAGAATCTGCCCCCGGACCGCCCAGCGCTCCAATACCAGTCCGCGGAGACCGGGAATGAGAACGATCGCTACGGCGCGTCGGCGCCGGTGGTGCTGGATGCCGCCGCCGCGCAGAGCATTGATGTTCTGGCCACAGTGCTAGGCGTCAGGCGATCCTCGATCATCACCGCAGCGTGTGGGCTACTGGTACACGGTTGGGATGGTGGCGGTCCGCAGGTGGTACTGGATTTTGCGGTGAGCCGGCGCGGCACCGACAAGTTGAAGACGATTCCGGGGATGGTTGCCGGGGTGGTTCCGCTGGCGTTGCCGACATCGCCCACTTCCTCAGTTGCTGAGCTGTGTACGCAGGCGGATTCGCGGGTCCGCGATGTCCTACGACATCAACGGTTTCCGGTACACACGTTGTGCGGGCCCCTCAGCGGAATCGCGCTGAACCTGCTCCCGCCGACGGCGATCCCACATTTCGGTGATGCGCCGGCCTCGCTCGTGCATACAAACTTTGGCCGCGGCAATCGATTTGGAATGTTCGTCATGATTGAGGGGCAGCGGCTGCTCTTGAGCACGGGAGGTGCTGGCGCGCCATCATCAGATTTCGAGGGCCCAGCCTTGGCGCAACGACTGACTGGGCTCTTGATGGTGATGGCCGCGGATCCGGCGCGGCGGTTGTCATCAATCGACCCGCTCGATCAGCTCGAGCGCCGCCGGATCCATACGTGGGGTAACCACGCCGCGCTGACCTGCCCCGCTGCTCCTACCCAGTCGATTCCGGAGCTGTTCGCCGCCCACGTCGCCCAGAGACCGGACGCTGTCGCGGTTACAGCCGCAGACGTCGTGCTGAGCTACCGCCAACTCGACGCCGCCAGCAACCGGCTTGCGTCCTTGTTGGCCTCTCACGAGATAGGCCGTGGCGACGTCGTAGCGTTGCTGCTTCCACGCAGCGGACGAGCCATCATCGCGATCCTGGCAGTGCTGAAGGTGGGAGCGGCCTACCTGCCCATCGACCCGGATCACCCCCGCGCCCGCGTTGCCTTCCTGCTCGACGACACCAAGCCGGTGGCTGTCCTGACCGTCCGCGACTTGACCGGCGGTCTGGACGGCCACGCCCTGGCGGTCATCGATGTCGACGATCCCGCCGTTGCCGCCCGACCCAGCACGGGGCTGCCCGCGCCAGCCGCCGACGACGTCGCATACGTGCTGTATACATCCGGCACCACCGGCGTGCCCAAAGGCGTGGCGATCACCCATCACAACATTGCCCAACTCGTGGCCTCACCCACCCCACTGAACGCCCAGAACAGTCTGGCCGTAACCCAGTGCCACTCCTACGCATTCGACTTCACGGGGTGGGAAATCTGGAGCGCGTTACTGCACGGCGGTCGACTTGTCGTGGTAGGCGAAGACGTAACTCGTTCCCCCAACGATTTCCACGACTTGCTGCTGGAACAGCGAGTCAACGCGCTGACCCAAACCCCCTCGGCGGTTGCCGCATTGTCAACCGATGCTCTGGAAGCCACGACACTCGTGGTCGGCGGTGAACCCTGCACCGCCGAGGTGGTGGATCGTTGGGCGCCCGGGCGAGTGATGGTGAATGCCTACGGCCCAACCGAATCCACTGTCTGCGTCAGCATCAGCGCACCGCTGGTTGCCGGTTCCGGGACCGCTCCCATTGGCCTACCACTGCCGGGTACTGCTCTGTTCGTATTGGACCCGTGGTTGCGCCAGCTGCCCCCGGGGTGGTGGGGGAGCTGTATGTGGCGGGAAGCCAAGTTGGGCTTGAATATTGGCACCGCTCCGGGTTGACGGCATCGCGTTTTGTGGCCTGCCCGTTCGGGGGAACCGCGGGCAGCCGTATGTACCGGACCGGTGATCTGGCCTGCTGGGGTGCTGACGGTCAACTGCACTACAAGGGTCGGGTGGACGACCAAGTCAAGATTCGCGGCTATCGCATCGAACCCGCTGAGATCACCACAGCGCTAATGCGGTCGCCCAGCGTGAACAATGCGGTCGTCATCGTCCGCGAAGACCGCCCTGGCGACAAGCGTCTGGTGGGCTACATCACCGGCCAAGCCGACCCCGAAGCTGTTCGTGCCGGTCTCAAAGACCAACTGCCCCACTACATGGTTCCGGCGGCCATCATGTCGCTCGAGCGGTTGCCGTTGACGGTCAACGGCAACCTGACGTTGCCGCGCTGCCCATTCCGGACTACACCACCGGTTACCGAGCCCCGACCACGCCGGTGGAGGAAATCGTGGCCGGAATTTTTGCGCGGGTCCTCGGGCTGGAACGGGTCGGCGCCGACCAGTCGTTCTTCGATTTGGGCGGCGACTCGTTGCTGGCGATGCGCGTGGTCGCGGCGGTCAACACCGCTTTGGCCGCAGACCTGTCCGTGCTGGTGTTGTTCGATGCACCCAGCGTCGCCGAGCTGGTGCCGCACATCAACAAGAGATCGGCCGCCTCGATACCCCTGGCACCGGTCCAGCGGCCCGAGCGGGTGCCACTATCGCCGGCCCAGCACCGGATGTGGAGTGTCGTTCAGCTGCAGGGCCCCTCCGCTGTGTTCAACATCCCCTGGGTGCTGCAGTTGCGTGGCATCCTGCACACCGAGGCACTGCGCCAGGCCTAGGGCGTGTCTGCTTAATGTGAATGGTGTTTTGGCTGATGCTGTTTGGGTGATGCGGACGCATGCGATTTCTGATGATTTGTGGTCGCTGATCGTGGCGGTGTTGCCTGCGGGGCGGCGGCGTGGCCGGCCGTGGAACGATCATCGACATACTCTGGAGGGCATTATCTGGCGTTACCGTACGGGATCTCCGTGGCGTGACCTGCCCGAGCACTTCGGTCCCTGGCAATCGGTGGCCGAGAGGCATCTACGCTGGTCGGTCGATGGCATCTACGCGCGGATCTTCGCGGCGATCGCCTCTGACCTCGACGCCGAGGACGCCGACCTGGGCGCACTGTTGTCGGTCGATTCGACCAGTGTGCGCGCCACCAACACGCAGCCGGAGCGCGCCCCGGGCGCCGCACAGGGGGATCTGTCGAATTACAAGAAATATCTCGATGAGCCCGATGACCACGCCATTGGGCGTTCCCGCGGCGGGCTGACTACCAAGATCCACGCCTTGACCGACCAGCTGTGCAGCCCGGTCACCCTGGCACTGTCGGCCGGTCAAGCCGGTGATAATCCGATGCTTTGGCCATTGCTGGCCGCCCGGTGCAGCAACTCATACGCCCCGTATCGCCTGCTGGCGGACAAGGCGTACTCCCATGACTCGACGCGGGCACAGCTGCGCCGGCTCAAGATCGCCCATACCATCCCCGAGCGCAGCGACCAGATCACCCGCCGCAAAGCCAAAGGCCGCAACAGAGGACGGCCTCCGGGGTTCTCAGGCCGAATCTACAAGCACCGCAACACCGTCGAGCGAAGCTTCAACCGGCTCAAACACTGGCGCGCGGTCGCCACCTGCTACGACAAATACGCCCTGACCTACCTCGGCGGTGTCACCCTGGCCGCCATCATCACCTACCACCGCGTCCGCAATTAGCAGACAGGACCTAGTCGATGTTGTTTGTCGTCACGAACCGTTGCGCACCGTTTATCCCGCCGTGGACGGTGAACCGCACCAAGTCGTCTTGGCGCCCGAAGCGGTGGACCTGTGCTGGGAGGTCATCGACGCCACCACCTGGACGCCGGGTCAGCTGCGTGACGTCGTTTCGACCCAAGCCCGCCACAGCTTCGACCTGGCCAGCCGGCTGCCGCTACTGGTCCGGCTCTATCGCCGGGCCGACGATCAATACCTGCTGGTTCTCGTGCTGCACCATATTGCCGCTGACGGCTGGTCACTGGCCCCGCTGGCGGCCGATCTCGACGTGGCCTACCGCAGCCGATGCGACGGGCAGGCCCCCGGCTAGGGCGTGTCTGCTTAATGTGAATGGTGTTTTGGCTGATGCTGTTTGGGTGATGCGGACGCATGCGATTTCTGATGATTTGTGGTCGCTGATCGTGGCGGTGTTGCCTGCGGGGCGGCGGCGTGGCCGGCCGTGGAACGATCATCGACGTACTCTGGAGGGCATTATCTGGCGTTACCGTACGGGATCTCCGTGGTGTGACCTGCCCGAGCACTTCGGTCCCTGGCAATCGGTGGCCGAGAGGCATCTACGCTGGTCGGTCGATGGCATCTACGCGCGGATCTTCGCGGCGATCGCCTCTGACCTCGACGCCGAGGACGCCGACCTGGGCGCACTGTTGTCGGTCGATTCGACCAGTGTGCGCGCCCACCAACACGCAGCCGGAGCGCGCCCGGGCGCCGCACAGGGGATCTGTCGAATTACAAGAAATATCTCGATGAGCCCGATGACCACGCCATTGGGCGTTCCCGCGGCGGGCTGACTACCAAGATCCACGCCTTGACCGACCAGCTGTGCAGTCCGGTCACCCTGGCACTGTCGGCCGGTCAAGCCGGTGATAATCCGATGCTTTGGCCACTGCTGGCCGCCCGGTGCAGCAACTCATACGCCCCGTATCACCTGCTGGCGGACAAGGCGTACTCCCATGACTCGACGCGGGCACAGCTGCGCCGGCTCAAGATCGCCCACACCATCCCCGAGCGCAGCGACCAGATCACCCGCCGCAAAGCCAAAGGCCGCAACAGAGGACGGCCTCCGGGGTTCTCAGGCCGAATCTACAAGCACCGCAACACCGTCGAGCGAAGCTTCAACCGGCTCAAACACTGGCGCGCGGTCGCCACCCGCTACGACAAATACGCCCTGACCTACCTCGGCGGTGCCACCCTGGCCGCCATCATCACCTACCACCGCGTCCGCAATTAGCAGACAGGACCTAGGAGCCGTTGCCCATCCAATACATCGACTACGCCTTGTGGCAACGCGCGTACCTGGGGGACCCGGCGGATCCCGACAGCATGATCGCCGCGGAACTTCGGTACTGGCAGAAGACGCTTGCGGACATGCCCACGCATCTCGAGCTATCGCCCGGGCAACCCGATGCCACCTCGTACGACACTCGCGGCGACACGCTGGCCGTGCGCTGGCCGGCGGCATTGCACCGCCAGATAACCGAGTTGGCGCGCGCACAGCACGCCACCAGCTTCATGGTCGTCCAGGCGGGCTTTACCGCGCTGCTCTCACAACTGGCCGTCAGCAACGACATCGTGGTGGCAATAGCGGTCGCCGGTCGCCGTCACCCCTCGCTCGATGAGTTGGTCGGCGTGTTCGTCAACACGGTGCTATTGCGCATTGCGGTGGCCCCCGACCTGGATTTCGCACACCTGCTCGACCAGGTGCGTACCCGCAGTCTGCAAGCACTCGACCATCAAGACATGCCCTATGGCGTTCTGGTAGACCAGATCAACGCCGCCCGCTCGTCACCCGCTGGCCCCTTGGCCCAAGTCATGCTGGCCTGGCAAAACAACAAACCGGCCGAGCTGGCACTGGGCGAGCTGGACATCACCGAAGCCCCGGTGCACACCGGGGCGGCACGGATGAACTTCTTGTTGTCCCTGACCGAGCAGTTCACCGAGAGCGGTGAGCCCGCCGGGATCAGCGGAGTCGTCGAATACCGCACCGCCATGTTCACTCCTACGGTGATCGAAGCCATTACCGACCGGTTGGAGAGGCTCCTAACGGTGGTGACCGCCAACCCGCGGCGGCAGTTGTCGTCGCTCCCTGACCTCGACCGGCTGCCCTAGTCCTCTGGCGGCTGTGCTGGTGGTCGGCGCGTTAGACCCCACCGGTAGTCACCGGCGACATCAACCGGTTGCTAGACCAGGCTGCTCGCGTCGAATATCCAGCCCTGATCTGCCGAGCCAAGGTTCTCAAAATGCTGCGGCGGCGCAAAGGCCACCAGGCTGTTGAAGTCCCAATAGTCTTTCCACACGGTGATTTTCCCGTCGACGACTTGATGGACGGTAACGAACCTCAGCAGCCCCTGCTCACCGGTCGCGAACGTCCAGGTCTCGGAGTGCTCATACATGACATCGGAACCGCTGGACAGCATCATTCCGTCGTGGTTCTCGTAGCCGACCAGGGGTTCCAGCCCGAGCTTCAGCCGCGTGACGATGTCGTCCGGACCGCGCGCCGACAGCGCGGGAACCGGCATGTCCACATACAGGCAGTCCGGCGACAAAAACGTCTTGACGCCATCCCAGTCCCTCCAAGACAGCGCGTGCCACATCCCACGCACCGTATCGCCAACCGAAATCAAAGAAAGTTCTGCCATAACGGCCAATAACACTTGGTCCCTCTTGGGCTGTCAACCACCACGCTGCGCCGATGCCAATTGGCGCCCTCAACGCGACCGACGGACACGCCCTCGCGGTCCGCTAGGAGGCGGCCAGCGCACGGGCCGGTCCGAGCGTGACCGGCAACGTCGACCAGCCCCGCAACACGCGGGTGTCGCGGCGACTTCCCGCGCCGGCGGCCCGAACGTCGGGGAAGCGCTCGAAGAACGTCCGCAACCCAACCTCTCCCTCGGCCCGGGCCAGAGCCGCACCAAGACAGAAATGACGACCCGTGGAGAATGCGAGATGCCCTCCGGCATTAGCGCGTTCGACGTCGAAACGGTGCGGGTTCGGGAATACCGCCGGGTCGCGGTTAGCTCCAGCCAGATAAGCCACCACCATTTCGCCGCGATTGATTGGCCAGCTCGCTATCTAGACATCGGTGCGGGCCACCCGGGCGGTGAGCTGGACTGGTGAATCCAGCCGCAGGATCTCTTCGACCGCGTTCGGCCATAGTTCCGGACGCTGACGCAGTGTCTCCAGTTGCTCGGGGGCATCCAGCAGCATCCGAATTCCGTTGCCCAACAGGTTGACTGTGGTCTCGAAGCCCGCAACCAACACCAGCCCAGCAACCGCGCGCAGTTCGGATTCATCGAGATATGTCCCAGCATCACCACTTTCAGCGACCCGGATCAACTGACTCATCAGGTCGTCGCCGGGGTTTCGACGCAACTGCTCGAGGTGTGCCGTCAGCCACGAGTTGAATCCCGTTATGCCCTGCTGTATGCGCCGGTACTGCCGGTAGGGGACCCCGATATCCAGGCTAGGCGCTGCCAATTCGCCGTATTCCAGCACTCGGCCGCGGTCTTGTTCTGGAACACCGAGGATTTCGCTGATCACCATGATCGGGAGCTGGGAACAGTACTGGCCCACCACGTCGACAACACCGGGCCGCTACGCGAGTTGATCCAACAGACTGTTCGCGGTCTGCTCGACCCGATCGCGTAGCGCGGCAACCGCTCGGAAGGTGAAAACTGCCGACACCGTCTCGCGGTATCGGGTGTGATCGGGCGGCTCGACGGCCAACAGCGACGGCGGCCGCAGCGGATGCAGCTGCTCGTCGCGGGTGCGGCGCTCCAGCCAGCGCAGCGGTCCCGGCAGGTTTTCGCCGAACGAGATGGTGTGGAAGTCGTCGGAGCGCAGCACATCGTGCGCGAGCTGATAGTCAACGGTGAGGTAGTTGACGCGGGTCCGCACCATACGCCCGTGGCGGCGCAACTCGTCATGGAACGGTCCCGGGTTGGCCGCAACTGCCGGGTCGGCGATCAGCCGAGCCTCCAATTCACCTCGTCGAAGACCGATATTGGCCATGCCCCGGATTACCCCGTGCATCGCGAACCAGTGCAGTTTGTCCTTCACCGCGCCTCCATCGATCGACCTCGCCATTGCGCTTGTGACCAGACTAAGCTCGTCGAGGTCGCCGACGCAGGGCTAATCGAGGCTCGCGCCCCGAGGCAGAGCCCAACGGGTCAGCACTCGGCGACGATCTTGAAGTCGGTTGTCACCACCTTGTTCGCGTTGTCGCTGCCGATGCCGTAGGCGCTGCCGGTGATCGTGTATGTCCCGTGGGAAAAGTCCACCTGAGCCTCTCCCACCCCGCCTTGCCAATAGCTGCCGTTGAACCCGTCAACATTGCGGATCTTCACCCACTGCGGAATCACTCGCTCGCCGCTGATCAGCACCACCGCCTGGACATGGCCGTCCCGGTCGCCGATGTCGATGGTCCGGTAGGACTGCTCCTGACTGCATGCGGCGGGGCGTGCCGTGTGGGTGGAGCCGTCGATGGTCACGTGCGCGGCTTGGCGGGGCACCGTCATCGCGCTCCCGCACCCGGAGACGGCAGCGACCACGCTCAATGCAAGCCCTGTGACAGTGACCAACCGAATCTGCACGAGCCACCTCCATTGTGGACACCAGCGCTGTGCCCGAGACTCTACTGCTGTCCTGTTCCAAACGTGGGTAGGGATTTGAGAATGCGGCTACGAACGAATTCCGGACTGACGCCCTTGAGCCGATCGATCCAGCGAATGCTTGGCGGCACGTACCAATGCAGCCGCGTCGGGTGCTGGTAGGCCTGCCAGGCCGCCTCGGCGACGCTGGATGCCGGCAGTAGACGAAACATCCCCTTCTTGGGCGCGGCGGCGCGGATCTGCTCGCTGGACAGGGTCGGGGCGGAGGCGTCGGAGTGCTGCCGAGTTGAGGTGAGAATCGCGGTGTCGATCAACCCGGGCAGCACGTCGGCAACTCGCACACCATGGCGCCGCCATTCGGCGCTCAACGCTTCGGTGAGTCCCTTGACGGCGTGCTTGGTTGCCGAATAGACCGCCAGCCGTGGCATGCCGTAGGTGGCCGACGACGACGATGTGGAAAACATCAGACTTCCCGGTGCCTTTCTCAGATAGGGGAGGGCACCGTAAGCCCCGGTCAGCACCGCCTTGAAGTTCACATCGACGACGCGCATCGCGGCGTCGTAGGGTACGTCCTCGAACCATCCGCCTTCGCCGATGCCGGCGTTGTTCCACATCATGTCGAGTCCGCCGTGGCTGGTACCGGCGCAGAAATCGGCCAGGGCGCGATCCAACGCATCCCGGTCGGTCACGTCAACAACGCGGGTCCACAGCCGCTCGGTGCCAAGTTCGGCGCCCAGCGCGTCAAGGCCGGCGCCGTCGCGGTCCACCGCGCCGACCCGCCAGCCTTTGGCGTGAAACAGCTTCGCCCCCTCGCGGCCCATTCCGCTGCCGGCGCCGGTGATGAATACCGATTTCATGGAGCGCCGCCGACCTAGGCCGCCTCGACCACGTCTTTGATCCGGTTCAGCGTCTTGGTCATGTCCCGAATGTTGCGGCGCTTACGCAGCCAGCCACCGAACATCCAGTAGTACACGGTGCTCAGCGGAGACTCCGCGAGCCGAAATGACTCGGTCACATCGGTCCCGCCCCCCGAGGGTGCCAGGCGATAGTGCCAGTTGTTGACCGGCCTGTCGCCCATCATCACAGCAAACCCGAACTCGCGACTTGGCTCGCAGGCCGTCACCTCGCAAACCGTCCAGTAAACCGGTCCGATCTCGTTACGCCGAACATGCCCCCGGAACCTGGCACCCAGCGCAGGGCCGGTCGCGCCGTCGAGCCATTCGGCCTCGAAGGTTTCCGGCGAGAATCGTCCGGTATTGCGGATGTCGGCGATCAAATCCCAGATCTTGTCCGCCGGGGCTGCCATGTGAACTGTCGCTGAACCCTCCATGACACGATCCAAACACGCTCGCTGTAACACATGGAACCGAACCAGCGATATTCCCCTAACGGGGCGTGAATATCGAGATGATCTGAGTCACCGTCTGCTCGAGCTGACGTACCGGTTTGGGCAACACCACGGGCACCGGCGGCAATCCACCGGCGGACGAACATTTGGGCCAGGCGGCCGGTCCCTGTCCTGCCAGAACTCGGTTGGCGATCGCGATTTGTTGCTGCTTAGAGGCACTTGCGGGGTTTCCCACCCCACCGTATTCCTCCCAGGTGGCTTGCTTGAACTGCAGACCGCCGTAGGCGCCGTTGCCGGTGTTGGCCGACCAGTTTCCGCCAGACTCGCACTGCGCGACGGCTTCCCAGTTCATCAGATCGGCCTGTGCGACACCGGTGGACAGTGACATCGACGCAACGACGAATCCACCGGCGAGCGCGGACTTGGTGAGGGGTTTCGCGATGTGTGTCATGTCCGACTTTTCGGCGGACGTAGTCAAAGCGTTACCGATTAGAGAATCTTGTGAGATTGGAAATCTATCGCACCGAAATTCACCGAGTAGGGAGGCAAACCGCTCGCGGGCCGCTACCTCAGGCTTGGTCCCCGGCCGGGCAGTACGACCTCGTTGCGGTCAACAGAGCACGTTGATAGAGGCTGTCCAGCTGACGAGCCCGTATCGTGCCCGCCCTCGCGAGGTCGAGTTGGGCCGCGCAGGACGCCGACTCCAGCAAACTGCGATTAAGTGTTATCTGAGATAAAATCTTATCGTTTAGCGCATCGATCTCGGCGCGCGATGCGGACAGGTCGGGGGGTGCTGCGGGGACGTCGGCCGAGCCGAACTTCCAGTCCGCGAAGCGGCTGTACTCGATCGCCTCGGTCGCGCTGATCTGGTCGCCAAACAACCGGGTGACGTAGTTGGGGTCGACCTGTGCGGCGCGGGCCGCATCGCCCAGCTTGGCGAGTTGTTGCTGGACGCCGTCCGGGTCCTCAATGGCCACGCGAGCATGCCACTTGAAGGCCGCCACCGGGTCTGCCACGGCCAACCGCTGCGCCGCCGCGTCGACCAAGGTGGTCAGCGGGCTGGCACTGTCGGCCCGCACCTGCCCGGGCGCGCCCAGCGCCACCGCAAGCAGGGCGGCCGCCCCGCCGAGCCCGACGCCCAACCGATGCCGAGTCGATCGGCGCGCAGGAAAAACCACGCCTCATCACAGCATGTCAGCCGTGGTGTGCGCCAACAGTGCTGATCGCGTTGATCACCGCCGCCGGCTCATTGAGAGCGACAAAGGTTTTCGAACCCGGTACCTCGATGATCGACGCGTCCGGGAAGAGCTGGGCCATGCGGCGAGCCAGCGTCGGCTTGAAGCACCGGTCTCCCATGCCCCAGACCAGCGTCACCGGTTTGGTGAACTGGGCAAACCGCGTCGACACCTCGGTCAGATCGGTGGCGGCGACATGTCGAAGCAGCGTGGCCAGGTCATCGCAGATGCGAGCGTCTGTGCGGCAGGGCTGCAACCACGACGCCGTCAGCGCGGCGTATGGCTTGTTCAACAGCAGGCCGAACCCGAGCGGGGAGTGCCGCAACGGCCGCAACCCCATCGCCGCAAACAGCGCCTTGATCGATCTTGGCCCCGAAGCATCGCGAATACGGCCGGAAACGGAAACGGTGGAAAAGTCTCGAAGGCATCGCAGTTGGTGAGCACCAAGCGACCGACCAGATCCGGGTGGGCATCGATCGCCAGCTGACACAGGCTGCCACCGGTGTCGTTGCCCACCAAGGTCACGTCGGCGAGATCAAGGGCGACCATGAACTCGTGAATCATCTCCGCGATCCCGGCGGGGGAGAGGTCAGCGCCTTCGTTAGCCGGGATCGTGTGGGAACCCAGCGGCCAGGTGGGCAGGATGCACCGAAACCCCATCGCGGCAAGCCCTTCGGCTACGGCGGACCACAGGCGCTCATCGACGAGAATGCCGTGGACGAATAGCACCGGGGGATGTGGGGAGTTTTCGGGTCCGAGCACTCGGTAGGCGATTGTCGCCTGACTCAGCGTGACCTGTTCCATCGGTGCCACTCCTTCGCGGATACTTACGTACTGCCAGTACGTAAGTATCGTGCATCCTGCATGAAAGTCAATGGTGGCGCTAGTTCAGGTCACCAAGCACGGTGATGACCGGGGCGAAGGCCGCCACATGGGGCTGGGGGATGGTGTAGTGAGTGAAGCCGTATCGTTCCCGATTCGCGCGCAGCTGCCGCGCTATCTGCTCAACTGTACCGATGAGAAGCGTTGGGGATTGCAGGATTTCGTTGGCGGTTAGCAGGTTGCCATACTTGGCGGCGAGCATGCCGGCGACTTTCCTACGGTCATCGGTCAACACGACCTCTTGAATCAACGTGTGTAACTCCGGGTGTCTGGCAGCTCCGGCACACCGACGCACGTAGGCGACCCGTTGCTCGATCTCGGCTACGGTGGCCAGTCGCATCGTCCCCGGGGGCCGTCCTTTGAACTGGTACAGGCACGCGATGCTGACCGTATCGGCGTATTGCGCGGCAAGTCGCAGCACCTGATCACCGGTGCCGCCGACTAGGTCCTGTCTGCTAATTGCGGACGCGGTGGTAGGTGATGATGGCGGCCAGGGTGGCACCGCTGAGGTAGGTCAGGGCGTATTTGTCGTAGCAGGTGGCGACCGCGCGCCAGTGTTTGAGCCGGTTGAAGCTTCGCTCGACGGTGTTACGGTGCTTGTAGATTCGGCCTGAGAACCCCGGAGGCCGTCCTCTGTTGCGGCCTTTGGCTTTGCGGCGGGTGATCTGGTCGCTGCGCTCGGGGATGGTATGGGCGATCTTGAGCCGGCGCAGCTGTGCCCGCGTCGAGTCATAGGAGTACGCCTTGTCCGCCAGCAGGCGAAACGGGGCGTATGAGTTGCTGCACCGGGCGGCCAGCAATGGCCAAAGCATCGGATTATCACCGGCTTGACCGGCCGACAGTGCCAGGGTGACCGGACTGCACAGCTGGTCGGTCAAGGCGTGGATCTTGGTAGTCAGCCCGCCGCGGGAATGCCCAATGGCGTGGTCATCGGGCTCATGGAGATATTTCTTGTAATTCGACAGATCCCCCTGTGCGGCGCCCGGGGCGCTCCGGCTGCGTGTTGGTGGGCGCGCACACTGGTCGAATCGACCGACAACAGTGCGCCCAGGTCGGCGTCCTCGGCGTCGAGGTCAGAGGCGATCGCCGCGAAGATCCGCGCGTAGATGCCATCGACCGACCAGCGTAGATGCCTCTCGGCCACCGATTGCCAGGGACCGAAGTGCTCGGGCAGGTCACGCCACGGAGATCCCGTACGGTAACGCCAGATAATGCCCTCCAGAGTACGTCGATGATCGTTCCACGGCCGGCCACGCCGCCGCCCCGCAGGCAACACCGCCACGATCAGCGACCACAAATCATCAGAAATCGCATGCGTCCGCATCACCCAAACAGCATCAGCCAAAACACCATTCACATTAAGCAGACACGCCCTAGCAGGGGTGGACCGTAGCCGCCGAATCCCCGCCGCTGGGTCGGGCGCAGTACCGCAATGTTGTGGGCTTCGCGTAGTTCAGCTTGTTGGGCGAACCCGTCCTCGGCGAACCGGCTGGCGAGTTCTTCGATGGTCTGGCGCAACCGAGCGGTTCGTATCGTGAATGACGGGAATGGGATGTCCGCCTGGTCGTACTCCCATTTCATATACCCGGCACCCAGACCGACCTCGAGCCGGCCCCCGGTCACGACGTCGGTGGTCGCGATATCGCGAGCCAGCAACGCCGGGTTCCACCATGGCGCGTTGAGCACCAAGGTGCCGACCCGCATCCGATCGGTGGCGGCTGCTGCGGCGACCAGGGTCATGAAGGGTGCTGCGATTCCGAGGTGGTCGGCAGCGAAGACGGCGTCATACCCCCATTGTTCGGCGCGTCGGCACGTTTCGATGAACGTGTGTACCGGATCGATGCGAAACACGTTGAACGAGAACCGGAATTCGGGCACGGGGGTGACACTGCCAGCCGGGAGCAGGGCCAACCAGCGTGTTCGCGGCAAGCGCAACGTCACAAGGTGGGGTCTTGGGTGCACCGAGACCCGTTTGACGGGTGCAACCGCTACCGCGACCAACGATAATCAGCCGCAGCGACAGACACCCAACCATGGCGCCACGGGAAACAGATGCCCCACCGATGATCCAGCGCAACGACACAAGCAGACAGTGGCTCGGCAGGAGCCAGCTTCGATTCGCCGTAGCCAGCACCCTGGCTACCTGCTTGCTCCTCGGCGCAGCCGTGCTGCTGGTGGACAGCCGTAAGTCGTCGTCTGCCGGCGCCATCGACCATTCCGGCAACCCACTTTCCGGCGCTGCGACCGAAGCCCACGTCGTTGAATCGGCCAGAGGACTCGTCGCCGTCGCCGGGCTACGGCCGATCGCCGCGGGTTACCTCTTGATGTCCTGCAAGAACCGCGAGGATCCGCCCTATCAGGGCGCGATCTATCTGACCTTCACCTTGCCCGTCGACGCCCACGCAGATACCTACTTTCGCGCGGTGGCGGGCACGCTGGTCCAGCACGGATGGACCGAGGGACGACCACCCGCTGAACACGTGTTCGGCAGGACCTTGACCAGGGACGACACGACAGCCGTTCTGTATCGGCACCGCGATGACCCCACCATGGGAGTCCTACGCCTCTACGGTCCGTGCCGCAACACCACAGATCACCGCCGCGACACGATGGGATGGACCGATATCAGCGACCAGTTCGGCCCGCTCCGGTAGGACAACGCCAGAAAAGACCGCTGGGCTTGACGGGCCCGGAAAACCGGGCCCGTCAAGCCCAGCAGTTGCGATCTGATTGGCGATCAGGCGGCGCCGAGGCTGGCCTGCAAGTCGCCCTTCATAGCGTTGAGCTGTGCGCCCCAGTACTCCCAGCTGTGCGTTCCGTTGTCGTTGAAGCTGAACACCGTGTTGTGGCCACCGGCCGCGTTGTAGGCGTCCTGGAACTTCAGGTTGCTGCTACGCACGAAGTTCTCCAGGAACTCGGCGGGCAGGTTCGCGCCGCCCAGTTCGGAGGGGGTGCCGTTGCCGCAGTAAACCCACAGGCGGGTGTTGTTGGAGACCAAGGCAGGGATCTGGATCGTCGGGTCGTTGCGCTGCCAGGCGGGATCGCTGGACGGCCCCCACATGTCGCCAGCCTTGTAGCCGCCGGCGTCACCCATTGCCAAGCCGATCAAGGACGGTCCCATCCCTTGGGACGGATCCAGCAGCGCCGACAGCGAACCGGCGTACACGAACTGCTGGGGGTGGTACACCGCCAAGATCATCGCCGAAGAGCCGGACATCGAGATGCCGATCGCGGCGCTACCGGTGGGCTTGACGCTGCGATTGGCCGACAGCCATTCGGGGAGTTCGCTGGTTAGGAACGTCTCCCACTTGTAGGTCGAGCAGCCGGATTTGCCGCAGGCGGGCTGGTACCAGTTCGCATAGAAGCTGGACTGGCCGCCTACCGGCATGATGACGGACAGGCCTGACTGGTAGTACCACTCGAACGCCGGGGTGTTGATGTCCCAGCCGTTTTAGTCGTCTTGGGCGCGCAGGCCATCGAGCAGGTAGACCGCAGGCGAGTTGTCCCCGCCGCTTTGGAACTGGACCTTGATGCTGCGCCCCATCGCCGCGGATGGCACCTGCAGGTACTCGACGGGCAAGCCCGGACGCGAGAAAGCTTTCGCAGCCGGCGCGCCGCCGGCGAGTCCGACCAGACCAGGAAGGGTTATCGCGGCAGCCGCGCCGATTAGCAGCCGCCGTCCCCAGGTTCGGATTTTCCCGCTCACGTCTGTCATACCTGTGCCCCTTGTCCGTATGTAGTCGTGTGCTCCCGGCAGAACTTACCGCGTGAGTACGGCAAATGTCGATCGGGACGCGAACTCATTTCATTTGGATATCGGCCACCGCCACGGACACAGCACCTGTGCTACGCGAGCCGCCACGATCCCGACTTCTCGGTAATAACCTCCCGCCGGCCCTGATAAACCAGCCCCAGCAGCCGTGATGCAGCTGTGACCAGGACAGTTGGCGGCTAGGGCGTGTCTGCTTAATGTGAATGGTGTTTTGGCTGATGCTGTTTGGGTGATGCGGACGCATGCGATTTCTGATGATTTGTGGTCGCTGATCGTGGCGGTGTTGCCTGCGGGGCGGCGGCGTGGCCGGCCGTGGAACGATCATCGACGTACTCTGGAGGGCATTATCTGGCGTTACCGTACGGGATCTCCGTGGCGTGACCTGCCCGAGCACTTCGGTCCCTGGCAATCGGTGGCCGAGAGGCATCTACGCTGGTCGGTCGATGGCATCTACGCGCGGATCTTCGCGGCGATCGCCTCTGACCTCGACGCCGAGGACGCCGACCTGGGCGCACTGTTGTCGGTCGATTCGACCAGTGTGCGCGCCCACCAACACGCAGCCGGAGCGCGCCCGGGCGCCGCACAGGGGATCTGTCGAATTACAAGAAATATCTCGATGAGCCCGATGACCACGCCATTGGGCGTTCCCGCGGCGGGCTGACTACCAAGATCCACGCCTTGACCGACCAGCTGTGCAGTCCGGTCACCCTGGCACTGTCGGCCGGTCAAGCCGGTGATAATCCGATGCTTTGGCCATTGCTGGCCGCCCGGTGCAGCAACTCATACGCCCCGTATCACCTGCTGGCGGACAAGGCGTACTCCCATGACTCGACGCGGGCACAGCTGCGCCGGCTCAAGATCGCCCACACCATCCCCGAGCGCAGCGACCAGATCACCCGCCGCAAAGCCAAAGGCCGCAACAGAGGACGGCCTCCGGGGTTCTCAGGCCGAATCTACAAGCACCGCAACACCGTCGAGCGAAGCTTCAACCGGCTCAAACACTGGCGCGCGGTCGCCACCTGCTACGACAAATACGCCCTGACCTACCTCGGCGGTGCCACCCTGGCCGCCATCATCACCTACCACCGCGTCCGCAATTAGCAGACAGGACCTAGTCGGCACCCGCACCTAGTCAGCTGATCGCCCGCGCGCGGTGGCGGTCCGCCAGCGGGGCGATATGCAACCAATCAGGCGGCGCGCGCGTGCCGCATGGGGTTGCATCGGTCGGTATGGGGAGAAAGCGCTTGCGGATTCAATTGAGGAATCAGACGAATCAAATGACGAATCGGCGGAAAAGTCGGCCGGAATATCGGGGAGGCGGCCAGCTGGAGCAATCCACGCATTCCGCGCTCCGTTGGCGCCGTAGCCGACGCCAGCGGCAATGCCCACTTCTTGTGAGTCACCTGCGGGTTTGCCTACCGAGGCGGCCGAATTTGCATCGACCGCGTACTCTCTGTCAAGACAAGCCGATGGAGACCACACTATTCCGGTCATTTCCGGCGCTGCCCACACCAGCACACCAGGGCCCCTTGGTGCGCGCTGGCGGTGGCTGAGGGCGTCGGGCTCCGGAAACGATTGAGGTGCGAAGTTTTGGATACGGTACTTGGGCTATCAGTAACGCCGACCACCGTCGGGTGGGTCCTCGCTGAAGGACACGGTGCCGATGGCGCCATCCTCGATCACCACGAGTCGCAGTTGCACGGTTCTCGCGGCATGCGCATCGTGCACACCGCCGAGCAGGTCGCCGATGAGGTTTGGCACGCGAAAGAGGTCGCCAGCGGTGCGGGCCATCGCCTGCGCATGATCGGCGTGACCTGGAGCGACGAGGCATCCGCGCAGGCCGCGCTGCTGCTCGAGGCACTCACCGACGCGGGTCTCGACAACGTTGTGCCGGTTCGGCTGCTTGACGCGGTGGAGACGCTGGCCGAAGCGATCGCACCGGTTATCGGCTATGACCAGACCGCGGTCTGCATCCTCGAGCACGACTGGGCAACCGTTGTGATGGTTGATACCCAAGACGGGAAGACTCAAACCGCCGTCAAGCACGTTCGAGGCGGATTCGACGGCCTGAATTCCTGGCTGACCGGAATGTTCGACCGCGGTGCGTGGCACCCCGCCGCCGTCGTGGTCGTCGGTTCGGACACCGACGTTGAAGAATTCTCTTGGCAGCTCGAAAAGGCTCTGCCGGTGCCGGTTTTCGCACAGACGATGGCCCAGGTGACAATTGCGCGCGGCGCAGCGCTGGCGGCCGCCCAGAGCACCGATTTCACCGACGCCCGGCTGATCGCCGACGTCAGCGAACCCGCCCCGGCACCCAAGCGGTCGCTGCACTACGCCGGAGCGGCAACCACCCTGGCGGCCGCCGCGGTGACCTTCGTTGGGTCGCTGTCACTGGCGATCGGTCTGCAGCTCACCCCGGATTGGCATCACACAGCCACCGGTCACGCGGGGCACAAGCCAACGCCTGAGATCGTAGAAGCGGTCGCCCCCGTTGTGCCGATGCCCGCGCAACCAGAGCCGTCCGCTCCTCATCAGGCACCGGCACCCGGTGCGGGGCAGGAGCCTATTCGTCTTACCGCCGGTGAGCAGATCACCGACGCCGCGCCGGTCGAACAACCTGGCGGGGAGGCACCGCAGTCCGAGCCCGCGGATGGATCACCGATGTTGACCCGAGTGCTTACGCACATCCCCGGCAGCTACGGCGAAGAAGAGGGCTCTCGCCCACCTGAGTAGTCCGCCACCTTGGTCAGGCTCACTCGAAGGGCTCGCGTGGACCCATGTCGAGCCGAAACGGGGGGTACTCGTCGCGCATCAACCCGGCATAGGCGTGCACTCGCAGGCTCCAACGGTTGACTCCGATCAAGAGGTTGTACAAGCCATCGGGGTAGCGCCCGGTGAACAACAGTGCTATCGCGGCGCTAACCACCACAATCATCACCAGCGACGGCAGCATTACACCGCCTAATTCATGCCGGCCAAGCATGACCACGCGCCAGCCGCCGGAAAAGAAGGCGGCCAATATCAGGTAGTGGGGAATGGCCAGCAGCCACCACTTGATCAACACCAGACCGCGATGTAGGCGCTGCGGATACTCGACATCCAGATCGGCAGGGTACTGCGGGTTCTCCCGCAGACTGAATGGCGGATAGCGGTCGGTGCCCAACACCGTCAGCGCGTAAAACGCGACCCGCCACCGCTACCGCATGACACCGACGTTGAAATCAAACAGCGGCCGTGGATATCTGCCGGTGAGCAGGATCGCGAAAAAAGCAATCACGGTGGCCACGAAGGCGCCCAGATACAGGAAAACCAGGACGATGTAGTGCGGAATCGCCAAGATCCACTTGATCAGCCATTGCCAACGTGACAATGCGGGATCGATATCCCCCCCACCCGGACCGGATAGGCAGTTGGTTGCGTCATCGACGGCTCCTTCGACTACACGTACTGGTCATCACGCTCTTGCACACCACGAAGGCTACTGCCGGGAAAGCCACCAAGCACCAGAAGCCTTTCAGCGCGGGCGGCGGTACGGCGGCCACCGGAGCGGTAACACGTTGTCTTCCAGCGGTTTATCGGCGGCCGGCAAACCGTTCATCAACCATTCTTGGCCCGCACGGCGCTGAATGAGATCGTCACCTCATCGGCAACCTGCAGCGATCCCATCAGCAGTGAGTAAAGTTTGACACCGTAGTCGGACTGGCGAACCGCCGTTTCGGTGGACATGCGCCATGAATCGCCCAGATCATCTGTGTGCAAGTCGATTACGTGCTGATGCGACGTTCCGTGAATATGCAATGGCCCACTGAGCCGGTAACCATCCGCGGTCTTCTCGATGGCATCGGCGGAGAATTCGATGCGCGGAAACCGATCGGCGCGCAACGATTTCAGTGCATTGGACCGCACCAGGACCTTCTCCGGCCCGGAAAGCCCCTTGACTCCGCCCTCGCCGCGTAGCACCTCTAGCGAATCCGCCTCGACAATGAGCTCTGCGGCGCTGGGCTCGTCAGCTACCCAATTCACCGTCGCTTGCCAGCGGGTCATCGCAATGGTCAGTCGATGGCCCATTTTCGCTGCCCGTCCCGCGACACCGGTGCCGATGAGTAGCTCGCCGTCGGAAGCGTCCAGGGTCCACACAGCCTCGCTCACAACACGACTGTATTCGCTTGGCCTGGCACTTACATGACCAGCACCGTCCGATAGCCCGTCCGGCCTTGCTCCATCGCCTCATAGCCATCGGCGGCCTGCGCGAGCGGTCGCTCTTCGATTCAGGCCCGCACACCGGACAAGACCGCGAAATGCATGGTTTCCTCCACGTCTTTAGCGGTACCGGATGGGTGACCCGTGACGCTGAGGCCGGGGTTGATCAGCTGGACCGGGCTGATCGGTAGCGGATCAGCCGTCACGCCGATGACGACCAGCTCGCCGCGGGGAAGAAGTCCGCCCACCGTTTCAGCCATAGCTGCCGAATTGCCAGCGGTCGCCAACACGACCGCGGCACCGCCGATCCGTCGCAATCCTTCCGCTACGTCACCTGTGGTGGAATCGATGTAATGGTGGGCTCCCAGCTGGCGTGCATCCTCGGCCTTGGCACTACCGCGAGCGATCGCCACAGTCTCAAAACCCATGGCACGGCAGAACTGTAGCCCCAGATGGCCCAGACCCCCGACACCGAGCACCGCCACCCGATCGCCCGGCCGTGCCCGGGTATGACGCAACGCGTTGTACGTCGTGACGCCGGCGCAACCCATTGGAGCCGCCTCGGCGTCGGAGAGCTCCGCCGGAATGCGAGCCAGCGCGGTGGCCGGCACCGTCACCGATTCCGCATAGCCACCGGGATACTGCCAGCCCGGAACCTTCATCTTGGCGCAGTGGATGAACATTCCCTTGCGGCAGGGATCGCAGTGGTTACAGTTTCCGCCGAACCAACCGACAGCGACGCGGTCGCCAACCGCGAAATCCTCAACCCCATTTCCGATTTCGGCTATTCTGCCGGCGATCTCGTGTCCAGGCGTCAGCGGCCAGCCCAGGCCTGGAAAGGCCCCGAGCACAAATGCCCGGTCGGTGCCGCAAATACCACACGCAGAAACTGATATACGCACCTCACCATCACCCCGCGGAGCAGTATCGACGTCAACCAGCTGCAGGGGCCCGCCCGCCGCACCAATTTGGACAGCTTTGTGGGTTGCCATCAACTCGCCTCTACTATTCGTTTGTCAGTGCGCGACAGGACATTTCCCGGATGAATCGCTGTGGTAGTCGACCTGCCAGTGTTTGATTCCATTCAGCCAGCCCGACCGTAGCCGCTCGGGCTGGCTGATCGATTCCAGATCCGGCATCACATCGGCGATCGCATTGAACATCAGGTCGATCGTCATCCGGGCCAGATTGGCCCCGATGCAATAGTGCGCGCCGGTACCGCCAAAACCCACATGTGGGTTTGGGTCGCGCAGGATGTTGAACGTATACGGGTCATCGAATACGTCTTCATCGAAATTGGCGGAGCGGTAGAACATCACCATCCGCTGGCCCTTTTTGATCCGCACCCCCGACAGTTCATAGTCTTCCAGGGCGGTGCGCTGGAACGAGGTCACCGGAGTCGCCCAACGCACGATCTCGTCGGCGGTGGTGACTGGACGCTCCCGCTTGTACAGCTCCCACTGATCGGGGAAGTCGGTGAAAGCCATCATGCCCTGGGTGATGGAGTTGCGGGTGGTTTCGTTGCCGGCCACCGCCAGCAGGATGACGAAGAAGCCGAACTCGTCGTCGGAGAGCTTGTGGCCGTCAATGTCGGCCTCGACCAGCTTGGTGACCAGATCCTGGCCCGGGTTCTTCGCCCGGTCGGCCGCCATCTGCATGCCGTACATGATGAGTTCGACGGAAGCGGTCAGAGCATCATTGGTAGCGAACTCTGGATCTTGGTCGCCGACCATCTCGTTGGACCAGTGAAAAAGCTTCTTGCGGTCTTCCTGCGGTACGCCCATCAAGCCAGCGATGGCTTGCAGCGGCAGTTCGCAAGACACCTGCTCCACAAAGTCCCCCCGCCCCTCGGCCGCGGCCGCCTCGACGATCCGCCGAGCGCGCTCTCTGAGGTCGTCGCGCAGCCGCTCGACCGCCCTTGGGGTGAATACGCGCGAGACGATCTTGCGCAGCCGGGTGTGTTGCGGTGCGTCCATATTGAGCAGCACGAACTTGCCGCGTTCGATCTGCTCATCAACCGTGCCGTCTTTGTAGCGGGGGAGCGCGGTCTTTTGCAGGCTGGAAAAGACATCGCTGCGCAGCGAGATCTCCTTGACGTCCTTGTGCTTTGTCACCACCCAAAAACCGCCGTCGTCGAACCCACCGCAGCCCGTCGGCTGTTCGTTCCACCAGATGGGCGCGGATCGACGCATCTCGGCGAGTTCGGCTACCGGTAACCGCTCCGCGTAGATGTCGGGGTCGGTGAAATCGAATCCGGGAGGCAGATTGGGGACCGACGTGGCGGTTGGCTCGGCAGCTGGCATAAGGCCACTCCTCGATGCGAATTCTGTTAGTCGTCGTCTATTGCCCATAATCCATTGCTCCACCGCGGTTGGGAAGAACTCCGACCAGATCCGCGAAGAGAAATTGCAACGCGTTCAGCCGCCAGGATTTCCTGACATGTCCGAGACCGAAACGAGTTCACGAGTCCCGACCGGCCTCGAAGAGACACCGCGCGAACCTCCCGCGACGACGAGCGCGCTTGCCCACCGCGGCCAGCGCCGACCGGCCCGACACGACGGGTAGCGGCGCCGCAGTACACCGAAGGCACTGGTCAAATCCGTCTGGCAGGCCACCCGAGCCCCCGGCCTCGCCGCCGGTGACGGCGGTTGATCGCCGCCTTTGTCCCGCACCGTCGGCTTTGCTATCCAATCCGTGATGCATCAAGTCAAGATGCCTGCGAAACCTGGTTCATGCATCAGGTAAGGAATGCCCGCGAAATCGGGGTCAGGTGGTAGTCTTGCTTTTGATGCGGATGCCGGCTTTGAGGGCGGGTAGAGCGGCGGGTATGGCGGCGAGGTAGAGCTGTTCGGTCTTGTCTTTGGCGAGTCTGAGCAGGGCGGCTTGCAGGTCGGCGATCTGGTGGGCGATCGCGGCGGGGTTGAGGCTGTTGCGGTAGGTGAGCAGCTCTGTTTGTTGGGCCGCTGAGAGGACTCCGGCGGCCAGCAGCCGGTCCAGGGGTCTGGGGCTTGTCGTAGAGCCGGCGGCGGTGACCGTCGCGGCTGCAGCCGTAGCTGATGGGTTTGATGGTGGGGGTCAGGTAGTTGAGCCGGTCGTTGACCAGGTGCCACAGCCGGTTGAGCACGGCGCGTTCTTCGTCGGTGTCGTAGCGGTAGTAGAACCCGTAGCGACGCACGAGGTGGTTGTTTTTGGACTCGATGGTGGCCTGGTCGTTCTTCTTGTAGGGTCGTGAGCGGGTGAAGAAGATCTCCATGTCCGCGGCCCACTTGATGACCGCCTTATTGAGGAATTCGGTGCCGTTGTCGAAGTCCAAACCCGTTACCTTATAGGGATTTTAGTAATTCCGGTTTTGAGGGCGCCCAGGATGTGGGGTGGGCGTTGTTGCGCACCGTGCGGGTGAACACCCAGCCGATGTGCATGTCGGTGAGGTTGACCGTGCGGGCGAACTCACCTTTCAGTGTCGGGCCGCAGTGCGCCACGGTGTCGCCTTCGAAGAACCCCGGAGATTCTTCGGCCTCATCGCCTGCTTTGCAGATGGTGATCGAGGACCGCAGCAGCGGGGAGGGTTTCGTCGTCGACACACCCGAGATCTGGTCGCGGGCCTTGGCGCCGCGCAGGTAGCGGTCGATCGTGGCGCTGCTCATCGCCAACAGCTCGGCACGCACCGCCGGGCCGTAACGGTCACGGCCGTCCACCAGTTCGCCGTGGCGTTCTAGAGCATCCAACTGAAGTGCCATGGAAGCGGCCAGATACCGGCCGCACTGCCCGCCTGAGGCCGCCCACACCTTCTGCAACACCTTGAGCGCATCCTAGGAGTACTTCGGATTGCGTTGCCGGCAAGTCCGTTTGGCGACCTGCCGACCCGCTCCCGCCGGCGCGGCCGCCGCCCTCAACCGCCGCCGGGCGTTGTCACGCGACCAGCCGGTGACCGCCACCACCTGATCCAGAATCTGCCCCTTGCCCGCCTTCGGCGCCCCCACATACCCCCTGGCGAACTTCGCGGTGATCTCGGCCCGAGACGACATCGACAGCCCACTTCCCATGCCTGCCAAGGATCGACCGTTTCGCGGGCATTTTTACGTGATCCACCGAGGACGCTTCACGGGCATTTCTCGTGATGCTTGCCGGCGGCTGGTCAGGCTACCGGTGGGCGTACTAAACTAGAACACGTTCCAATTCCGTCATCGTCCGTTAGTTTCCGGGGAGCAGGCATGCACACCGCCATATGCGACGAGCTTGGCATTGAGTTTCCAATCTTCGCGTTCACGCACTGCCGCGATGTTGTCGTCGCGGTCAGCAAGGCCGGGGGCTTCGGCGTCCTGGGGGCGGTTGGATTTACCCCCGAACAGCTAGAGATCGAGCTCAACTGGATCGGCGATCACCCCTACAGCGTTGACATCGTCATCCCCAACAAGTACGAGGGCATGGACTCGCACCTGTCAGCGGAGGAACTGGCCAACACGTTGCGGTCAATGGTTCCGCAACAGCATCTGGACTTTGCCCGCAAGATCCTCGCTGATCACGGTGTCCCAATTGAGGACGCCGACGAGGACAGTCTGCAGTTGCTCGGCTGGACCGAGGCGACGGCCACTCCCCAGGTGGAAGTGGCACTCGAGCACTCGAATGTGACGATGATCGCCAATGCGCTCGGCACCCCTCCGGCGGAGATGATCGCGCATATTCATGAGCGAGGCCGCAAGGTTGCCGCCTTGTGCGGCTCGCCCTCGCAGGCCCGCAAGCACGCGAACGCGGGCGTCGACATCATCATCGCCCAGGGTGGCGAGGCCGGCGGGCACTGCGGTGAGGTGGGCTCGATTGTCTTGTGGCCGCAAGTCGTCAAGGAAGTGGCACCGGTCCCCGTCCTGGCTGCCGGTGGTATCGGCAGTGGCCAGCAGATCGCCGCGGCCCTGGCGCTGGGATGTCAAGGGGCATGGACGGGTTCGCAGTGGCTGATGGTCGAGGAGGCCTCCAACACCCCAGTGCAACAAGCGGCATACGCCAAGGCATCCAGCCGCGACACGGTCCGTAGCCGCTCGTTCACCGGAAAACCGGCCCGGATGCTGCGCAACGATTGGACCGAGGCGTGGGAGCAAGCGGACAACCCGAAGCCGCTAGGCATGCCACTGCAGTACATGGTCTCCGGCATGGCTGTGCGGGCCACCAACAAGTACCCGACCGAAACCGTGGACTTCGCGTTCAATCCGGTTGGTCAGGTGGTCGGACAGTTCACCAAGGTCGAGAAGGCTGCCACCGTCATCGAGAGATGGGTGCAGGAATATCTCGAGGCAACCAACAGGCTCGACGAACTCAACGCCGCCGCCGTCTGACGGCAGTCGCGCGGCCCGCCGAGCCTGGTGTCGGTGATTGCCAGCCGGGACTAGTCCAGGTCGTCGTCCTTGCCGATGAGCACCTCTTTGACCTTGTCGACCGCGTGGGTCGCGATATCGATCGAGTTCTGCACAATGCCGCTGGCTCCCCCGGAGACGTCGCCGCGGATGATGTCACTGGCGTTCTCGACAATGTCGGAGGCCTTCTCGACGGCATTGGTCGCGATGTCCCTGGCCGCGTTGACTGCATCTTTGGGATTGATGGCCATCGGAGGCTCCTTTTCGTTGGTGGATGCTTGATACGACTGTAGTCCCGGCGAATTCGCCTCGAACATGCCAGCGTCAGTAGTCGACCAGGGTGCGCCAGTATTGTTCCGGGATATCGTCACTGGACCGCAACACCCGGGCCAGCCCAACCGCCATCGCTATTCCAAGCAGACCCAGCCACAGCCCGGCGAGCCCGATGATCCACCACAGGACCGCGGTAACCGCCGGCCACGGGGACAACAAAACCAACACTGGCGCGAAAAAGAATCCGGCCCCGATGTACCACGCCGAGCCCGCCCGATCCGACGCGAGGACAAACCGTAACCACCGCGGGATCGGCGATTCGGCTTGCTGCGCCTCGGGCGTCATCGGATCAGGTCACTGGATCACTCGGGGGAAAGAAGCCCGCTCCGGTAAACCATCCGGCCTGCCATCCCTGGGCACCCCGACAGAGCATCGGCAAGCCGTCTTCGGTCTGGGCGGCGGAATTCGGACCCGGGCACGACGCGCCGGCCTGCTGGACCCCGTACAGCGGGTAGGAGATTACCCAATAGCCGGTGGTGGCGGCCGGGAACTGGTTGGGCGGCGGGAAATGGCACGCCTCGGCTTGGCCGCTGGTGCCGCGTCCGAAGATAAAGCGTTCGTAGTTGTCGCAAGGCGCACCCAATGAGGCGCCGTAGTTCATCCCTGGCACGTCACCCTCGTAATGCGGCTGGTCGGCCACGGCGACAGGTGCTACACCGATTGCGGCACCCGTGATTGCCGCGGCGGCGAGCAGTTCCCGAATCATCTTCCACCCCTTCGTGGCACCGGCAAGCTTTCCCAAAGCATAACGATTGTGGCCTGGCCCACAAGATTGCGGCAAGCATCACGAAAAATGCCCGTGAAGCGCCCTCGGTGCATCACGTAAAAATGCCCGCGAAACGGTCGATCCTTGGCAGGCATGGGAAGTGGGCTGTCGATGTCGTCTCGGGCCGAGATCACCGCGAAGTTCGCCAGGGCGTATGTGGGGGCGCCGAAGGCGGACAAGGGGCAGATTCTGGATCAGGTGGTGGCGGTCACCGGCTGGTCGCGTGACAACGCCCGGCGGCGGTTGAGGGCGGCGGCCGCGCCGCCGGGAGCGGGTCGGCAGGTCGCCAAACGGACTCGCCGGCAACGCAATCCGAAGTACTCTAGGATGCGCTCAAGGTGTTGCAGAAGGTGTGGGCGGCCTCAGGCGGGCAGTGCGGCCGGTACCTGGCCGCTTCCATGGCACTTCAGTTGGATGCTCTAGGGCGTGTCTGCTTAATGTGAATGGTGTTTTGGCTGATGCTGTTTGGGTGATGCGGACGCATGCGATTTCTGATGATTTGTGGTCGCTGATCGTGGCGGTGTTGCCTGCGGGGCGGCGGCGTGGCCGGCCGTGGAACGATCATCGACGTACTCTGGAGGGCATTATCTGGCGTTACCGTACGGGATCTCCGTGGTGTGACCTGCCCGAGCACTTCGGTCCCTGGCAATCGGTGGCCGAGAGGCATCTACGCTGGTCGGTCGATGGCATCTACGCGCGGATCTTCGCGGCGATCGCCTCTGACCTCGACGCCGAGGACGCCGACCTGGGCGCACTGTTGTCGGTCGATTCGACCAGTGTGCGCGCCCACCAACACGCAGCCGGAGCGCGCCCCGGCGCCGCACAGGGGGATCTGTCGAATTACAAGAAATATCTCGATGAGCCCGATGACCACGCCATTGGGCGTTCCCGCGGCGGGCTGACTACCAAGATCCACGCCTTGACCGACCAGCTGTGCAGTCCGGTCACCCTGGCACTGTCGGCCGGTCAAGCCGGTGATAATCCGATGCTTTGGCCACTGCTGGCCGCCCGGTGCAGCAACTCAGACGCCCCGTTTCACCTGCTGGCGGACAAGGCGTACTCCCATGACTCGACGCGGGCACAGCTGCGCCGGCTCAAGATCGCCCATACCATCCCCGAGCGCAGCGACCAGATCACCCGCCGCAAAGCCAAAGGCCGCAACAGAGGACGGCCTCCGGGGTTCTCAGGCCGAATCTACAAGCACCGCAACACCGTCGAGCGAAGCTTCAACCGGCTCAAACACTGGCGCGCGGTCGCCACCTGCTACGACAAATACGCCCTGACCTACCTCGGCGGTGTCACCCTGGCCGCCATCATCACCTACCACCGCGTCCGCAATTAGCAGACAGGACCTAGGGCGTGTCTGCTTAATGTGAATGGTGTTTTGGCTGATGCTGTTTGGGTGATGCGGACGCATGCGATTTCTGATGATTTGTGGTCGCTGATCGTGGCGGTGTTGCCTGCGGGGCGGCGGCGTGGCCGGCCGTGGAACGATCATCGACGTACTCTGGAGGGCATTATCTGGCGTTACCGTACGGGATCTCCGTGGCGTGACCTGCCCGAGCACTTCGGTCCCTGGCAATCGGTGGCCGAGAGGCATCTACGCTGGTCGGTCGATGGCATCTACGCGCGGATCTTCGCGGCGATCGCCTCTGACCTCGACGCCGAGGACGCCGACCTGGGCGCACTGTTGTCGGTCGATTCGACCAGTGTGCGCGCCCACCAACACGCAGCCGGAGCGCCCCGGGCGCCGCACAGGGGGATCTGTCGAATTACAAGAAATATCTCGATGAGCCCGATGACCACGCCATTGGGCGTTCCCGCGGCGGGCTGACTACCAAGATCCACGCCTTGACCGACCAGCTGTGCAGTCCGGTCACCCTGGCACTGTCGGCCGGTCAAGCCGGTGATAATCCGATGCTTTGGCCATTGCTGGCCGCCCGGTGCAGCAACTCATACGCCCCGTATCGCCTGCTGGCGGACAAGGCGTACTCCCATGACTCGACGCGGGCACAGCTGCGCCGGCTCAAGATCGCCCATACCATCCCCGAGCGCAGCGACCAGATCACCCGCCGCAAAGCCAAAGGCCGCAACAGAGGACGGCCTCCGGGGTTCTCAGGCCGAATCTACAAGCACCGCAACACCGTCGAGCGAAGCTTCAACCGGCTCAAACACTGGCGCGCGGTCGCCACCTGCTACGACAAATACGCCCTGACCTACCTCAGCGGTGCCACCCTGGCCGCCATCATCACCTACCACCGCGTCCGCAATTAGCAGACAGGACCTAGAACGCCACGGCGAACTGGTGGACGGCCGTGACCGTTACGGCCCGGCGGTGCGTGCCGAGCTGTTGGCGATGAGCAGCGCCACGATCGACCGCTACCTGCGCGGCGCCAAGGCCCGCGACCAGATCTCGGGTGTGTCGACGACGAAACCCTCCCCGCTGCTGCGGTCCTCGATCACCATCTGCAAAGCAGGCGATGAGGCCGAAGAATCTCCGGGGTTCTTCGAAGGCGACACCGTGGCGCACTGCGGCCCGACACTGAAAGGTGAGTTCGCCCGCACGGTCAACCTCACCGACATGCACATCGGCTGGGTGTTCACCCGCACGGTGCGCAACAACGCCCACCCCCACATCCTGGGCGCCCTCAAAACCGGAATTACTAAAATCCCTATAAGGTAACGGGTTTGGACTTCGACAACGGCACCGAATTCCTCAATAAGGCGGTCATCAAGTGGGCCGCGGACATGGAGATCTTCTTCACCCGCTCACGACCCTACAAGAAGAACGACCAGGCCACCATCGAGTCCAAAAACAACCACCTCGTGCGTCGCTACGGGTTCTACTACCGCTACGACACCGACGAAGAACGCGCCGTGCTCAACCGGCTGTGGCACCTGGTCAACGACCGGCTCAACTACCTGACCCCCACCATCAAACCCATCAGCTACGGCTGCAGCCGCGACGGTCACCGCCGCCGGCTCTACGACAAGCCCCAGACCCCTGGACCGGCTGCTGGCCGCCGGAGTCCTCTCAGCGGCCCAACAAACAGAGCTGCTCACCTACCGCAACAGCCTCAACCCCGCCGCGATCGCCCACCAGATCGCCGACCTGCAAGCCGCCCTGCTCAGACTCGCCAAAGACAAGACCGAACAGCTCTACCTCGCCGCCATACCCGCCGCTCTACCCGCCCTCAAAGCCGGCATCCGCATCAAAAGCAAGACCACCACCTGACCCCGATTTCGCGGGCATTCCTTACCTGATGCATGAACCAGGTTTCGCAGGCATCTTGACTTGATGCATCACGGAACTCGTCGCGATCACCGCCGACCTGCCCCGCAGCCATCCAATTGTTCGTGTCGACAGGACAACTGAACATACCATACTATAATGTGTAGTCAGTTTCGGAGTTGGCTGCAGGGCGCACCGCGCTCCACCGCTTCCGGTCTGGTCGAAGGCAATCGGTGCGAGGAGAACGTGATGTCGTTTGTGGTGGCCTCCCCTGAGTACGTGGCAGCGGCGGCGTCGGACTTGGCCGACATCGGTTCTGCGCTCAGCACAGCCAATGCGGCGGCGGCCCCGACGATCGAGGTCCTGGCCGCCGGCGCTGATGAGGTATCGGTTGCAATCGCGGCATTCTTTGGCGCGCACGCGCAGTCCTATCAGGCGTTGAGTGAGCAAGCCAGCGCGTTTCACCTGCAGTTTGTGCAGGCAATGACCGCCGGCGCGGGGGCTTATGCCGGCGCCGAGGCCGTAAATGCTTCGCCCCTGCAGGCGGCGCTCGACGTGCTGAATGCGCCTGCCCAGGCACTGTTCGGACGCTCGCTGATCGGCGACGGCGCCAACGGGGCGCCCGGGCAATCCGGCGGCGACGGCGGACTCCTGTACGGAAACGGCGGCAACGGGGACAACGGCCGGAGTGGGCCAGGCCGGCGGCGCTGGCGGGGCCGCGGGGTTGATCGGTAGCGGCGGTAGCGGTGGTATCGGCGGGCCTGGGACCACCGGTTTGGCTGGCGGGGCCGGCGGGGCCGGCGGGTGGCTGTTAGGAAACGGCGGCACCGGCGGGCGGGGCGGCATCGGCACCACAGGTATCGGCGGCATCGGCGGGACCGGAGGCGACGCCGTCGGCCTGTTCGGGCACGGCGGAACCGGCGGAACAGGCGGTAACGGCCCCGATATCTTCATCGCTGGTGGGGCCGGCGGGTCCGGCGGTACCGGCGGGCTGTTGTTCGGCAACGGCGGCGCCGGCGGTGCCGGCGCGGCGGGCCTCTCCGGCGTAGCGGGCGGGATCGGCGGCAACGGCGGCAGCGCCCAATTCGTGGGCGACGGCGGCAGTGGCGGCCTGGGCGACTCGGGCGGGTCCGCCGGCGCGGCTGGTGCGGTCGGGTTGATCGGCAATCCGCTTGACGTGGTCAATGCTCCTACCGAGGCGCTGCTGGGTCGCCCATTGATCGGGGACGGCGCCGACGGAGCGCCGGGTGAATCCGGTTAGGACGGCGGGTTGTTGTATGGCAACGGTGGCAACGGCGGCAACGGTCTATCCGGTCAGGCCGGGGGCGCCGGTGGCGCCGCGGGGCTGATTGGCAACGGCGGCAATGGCGGGATCGGCGGGCCCGGTACAACCGGAATGTCCGGCGGCGCGGGCGGTGCTGGCGGGTGGCTGATCGGCAATGGCGGCCATGGTGGGATCGGCGGGCTCGGCATCGGCATCGGCGATTCGGGGGGCGCGGAGGGCGCCGGCGGCGCCGCGATTGGATTGCTCGGCAACGGCGGTACCGGTGGAACCGGGGGTTACAACCAGGCCTTCGGCGCGGTCAGCGGGGTTGGCGGCGCCGGGGGCGCTGGCGGCCAGTGGTACGGCAACGGCGGCGATGGTGGCACCTCCAGGGGCGGAGCCGCTGCCGGAGCCGGCGGTGACGCTGGCCTGATCGGCAACGGCGGCGACGGCGGCTCCGCGGGTGTTCTTCGGCAGAACGGCATAGGCGGCCATGGCGGCGCCGGGGGATCGCTGTTCGGCGATGGCGGCGACGGCGGGTCCGCCGGCTTTCAAAGCACCGCCGGCGACGGCGGTAACGCCGGGCTGGTCGGCAACGGCGGCAATGGTGGCTGGGCGATCTACAACAGCTTCGCCGGCGATGGTGGTTCGGGGGGGGACAGCCATCGGCAACGGTGGCGACGGCGGCGCCAACATTGTCAGCAGCGGGTTCATCCTCGGTGCGGACGGCGGCGGCAACGGTGGCAATGCGGTGGGGCTGATCGGCAACGGCGGAGCCGGCGGCACCGGGGCGGACGGCTTCAGCACTGCCCTAGGAAGTGACGGTGGCAATGGCGGGACCGGGGCCTGGCTATTCGGCAACGGCGGAGCAGGTGGGTCCGGTGGTTCCACCGCGGGTGTTCACCCGGCCGGAGACGGCGGCAATGGCGGAATGTCAGCGCTGATCGGCCATGGCGGCACCGGCGGCAGCGCCGGGGTAAGCCCAACCGGTGTCTTCCCCAGCAACGGCGGCAGCGGCGGCAACGCCCAGTTGATCGGCGACGGCGGCGACGGCGGCCGGGGGGATTCCGGCGGAACCGGTGGCGCCGGCGGCACAGGTGGATCTCTGGCCGGCCACGATGGGTCCGACGGAGACTACGGTGCCTGCCCCTTATTGATAGCGGTTGCCACCATCTGGATGACGCGCCTCGGTGCGCAAGAAATGGCGACTCTTGCTCAGGTACCGCAAGCAACGGTAGCGTTGTGCTGCTAATTACGATACGTTGAGTAGTGTAATTGCGGTCCGCCGAGAGAAAGGCCGAAATGCCAAGTCGTTACGCCGGCCTGCCGTTCGCCACGACCACAGCAGAGATCGCCGCCGCGCTCGAGGACGTAAGCATCCCGACGCTGTTGCTCTCCCTGGTGCACATCACCGGCGATGCCCGTTTCATCCGTGACTTCAAGCCCATGGGTCTATTTCTCAACGAAGTGCAGGGATTCATGTCGGAGGACGACAAGGCCCGAGCACGCACTGAGGCTCTGGCGGTGATCAGCGAGTATCGCGACCAGGGCTGCCCCGAGCCCAAGCCCCTGAGCGGTGAGCTCATCCGGGAAATGCTGGACTGGGCCGCGTGCGAGCACGTCCCCGATAACTACTTGCCTCTGCTCGCTGAAGAGATGGACCTCGAGGGGCTGGACCAACGCCGGCCGGTAGCCCTGCCTTCGGAGAGCGCGGCGGAGTTCCCGGTCATCGTGATCGGCTGCGGCGAATCGGGGATCCTGGCCGGAATTCGCCTCAAGCAAGCCAACATTGCGTTCACGATTGTGGAGAAGAACGCCGGACAGGGCGGAACGTGGTGGGAAAACCGCTATCCGGCGCGCGTGTTGATGTAGCCAACCATTTCTACTGCTACAGCTTTGAACCCAACAACGATTGGACGCATTTCTTCGCCGAACAGTGGGAGCTGCAGGACTATTTCGCAAAGGCGATCGACACGCACGATCTGGGTGGGCATATCCAGTGGAATACCGAAGCCCTGGGGGCCGAGTGGAACGATGACGACGGAGTCTGGACCGTTCGGCTGCGGTCGGCCGACGGTACAACGCGCACCCTCTCGGCGCGGGCGCTCATCACCGCCGTGGGTCAGCTGAACCGTCCCTATGTCCCGGAATTCGACGGCGCCGACACCTTTGCCGGGCCATCGCTTCACTCCGCAGCCTGGGACCGGTCGGTGGACCTGACCGGTAAGCGGGTCGCCCTGGTCGGGGCCGGCGCCAGCGGTTTCCAGATCGCACCGGCGATTGCCGGGGATGTGGCGCAGCTGTCCGTGTTTCAGCGCACGGCCCAATGGATGTTTCCCAACACCATGTATCACGACGAAGTCGGAGACGGCGTGCGCTGGGCGATGCGCCACCTGCCGTTCTACGGCAGGTGGTACCGATTCCTGCTGCTCTGGCCGGGAGCCGACAAGGGCCTCGACGCCGCCCGTACCGATCCGAACTACGCCGACCAGGACTATGCGGTCAGCGATATCAACGCCGCGGCGCGGATGATGTTCAGCCAGTGGATCAGCAGCCAAGTCGCCGACGGCGACGCGCTATTGAGCAAGGTGCTGCCCGACTATCCGGCTACCGGCAAACGGACCCTGCAGGACAACGGTAGCTGGCTGGCCACGCTGCAGCGCGACAACGTGGACTTGGTGCGCACTCCGATTCAGCGCATCACACCCACCGGCATCGTTACCGAAGACGGCGTGACGCACAGCGTTGACGTGATTGTCTACGCCACCGGCTTTCGGCACACCGATGTGCTGTGGCCGCTGCAGGTCATCGGCCGCAATGGAATCGACCTGCACCGCGTGTGGGGGAGCCGGCCCTACGCCTACCTGGGGATCACGGTTCCGGGATTTCCCAATCTCTTTCTCATCTACGGGCCCGGCACGCATCTCGCCCACGGCGGCAGCCTGATCTTTCAATCGGAACTTCAAATGCGCTATATCAACCTGTGCCTGGAACGCTTGGTGGCCGATGGCATTGGTTCACTGGAACCGACTGACGAAGCGGCCGCGGGCTGGCACGAGCGGACGCAAGCCGAGATCAAGAAGATGGTGTGGTCGCACCCGGCCGTCAAGCATTCCTACTTCAAGAACGCCGACGGGGAAATTCATACCGTCAGCCCGTGGCGGCTCAACGAGTATTGGGCCGCGGTACGTCAGCCCGATTGGTCTCAGTTCGTTCTCCGACAAAGAAAGTGAGCACGCCGACATGCGCACCGTAGTCATCGACGAGCCGGGCAGTATCCGCGTCGACAACCGCCCCGACCCGGCACTGCCCGGATCTGACGGAGTCATAGTCGCCGTGAGCGCCGCGGGCATCTGCGGTTCCGACCTGCATTTCTACGAGGGCGAATACCCCCTGGCCGAACCGGTGGCCCTGGGTCATGAGGCGGTTGGCACGGTGGTGGAGAAAGGACCCGACGTCCACACCGTCGAAGTTGGTGACCAGGTCATGGTGTCCTCGGTGGCCGGGTGCGGTGCCTGCGCGGGTTGCGCCACCCGCGATCCGGCGATGTGTGTTTCCGGGCCACAGATCTTCGGATCCGGCGCGCTGGGCGGCGCGCAGGCCGACCTGCTCGCGGTCCCGGCCGCGGACTTCCAGGTGCTCAAGATTCCCGCTGCGATCACCACCGAGCAGGCGTTGCTGCTCACCGACAACCTCGCAACCGGCTGGGCGGCCGCACGCCGGGCCGATATCCCCTTTGGCGCAACGGTGGCAGTCATCGGCCTGGGCGCGGTGGGGCTGTGCGCGGTGCGCAGTGCCCTCGCCCAAGGCGCTGCGACCGTGTTCGCGGTGGATCGAGTGCAGGGGCGCTTGCAGCGGGCCTCCGAATGGGGAGCGACCGCCGTCGCTTCTCCGGCGGCCGAGGCCATTGTCGCAGCGACGGGTGGGCGCGGCGCCGATTCGGTGATTGATGCCGTGGGCACCGACGCATCAATGACCGACGCGCTCAACGCCGTTCGGGCCGGCGGCACCGTGTCCGTTGTCGGCGTTCACGATCTGCAGCCGTTTCCGCTTCCCGCCCTGACCTGCCTGCTGCGCAGCATCACATTGCGACTGACCATCGCACCCGTGCAGCGCACCTGGTCAGAATTGATTCCGTTGCTCGAGTCGGGACGCCTTGATGTGGACGGGATCTTCACCACTTCATTGCCACTGGACGAAGCTGCCAAGGGGTACTCGATTGCCGGTTCCCGGTCCGGCAATGACGTGAAGGTGCTGCTCAAGGTTTAGTAGCGACGATGTACTCAGAGTGCATGATGGCGTCGAGGCGCACATCCACCGCGGGGGGCGTCATTCCATAGCCGGCTTCCAACTCGAGCGTGTTGCGAACAAGTTCGACGACCCACCCGCGCGCCGCCAGCCATTGGGCCGGATTGGTCTTGTCGTCATACGTCAAGGCAGAGAAGTTCACGTCGCCAGACAGATTGACCCCGGGGTGCGTCTGCTCCAGGGCGACGAGCTGATCGTGATCCAACCGCGACCCCAGGGCCCCCGTGGCGATTCGGCTGCCCGGCGCACAAAGGTCATCGATCCGCGCGAATAGGGCATCTTGCGCGTCAGCGGTCAGATATGGCAACAGTCCCTCCGCCGACCAGGCGCTGGGCTGACCCGGCTCGAACCCAGCTGCGTGCAGCGTCGCCGGCCAGTCGGTGCGCAGATCCGCCGCTACCTCGTTTCGTCGCGCTTTGGGCTCGACACCATGCCGCTGCAGCACCCGTGCTTTGAACTCGAGAACTTGTGGCAGGTCGATCTCGAATACCGTTGTTCCGGATGGCCATTCGAGCCGATAGGCCCGCGAGTCAAGACCGGCGGCGACGATCACCGCCTGTTTGGTTCCCGCGGCGGCGGCGGAGCGGAAAAAGTCATCGAAAAACCGTGTCTGGACTCCGTAGAGGCGGGGGAACGCGGTTTCGTCCACGGAGGTTGGCGGATGGGCGAGTTGGTCGTTCAAATACGCATCCCCGGACGCCGCGATGAAGTACTTCGCATACTCGTCGGGAGCCAGCGGTTGCGGCCCGACCGTGTCCAGCGCGCGCCATCCCGCCACCAGCAATGCGGTGTAACCGACGCCGCTGACGATGTCCCACTGGTCATCGTCGGAACGACGAGATCCATATTCGGATGTAGTCATCGATACCTCCCGCTACGGCGCCAACCTACCACCGCACGCGATCACAGTTCCAGCATGACGGTCACCGGACCGTCGTTGATGAGTTCAACCTGCATGTGGGCCCCGAAGACACCGGCTTCCACGTGGGCGCCCAGCGCCCGCAAGGCCTCAGCGAACGCGGCCACCAGCGGCTCAGCCACCGCCCTCGGCGCCGCAGCGTTCCACGATGGCCGCCGTCCCTTGACGGTATCGGCGTAGAGCGTGAACTGACTGACCACCAGAATCGGCGCGCCAAGGTCAGAAGCCGATTTCTCGTCGGTGAGAATACGCAAATACCAGAGCTTTTCGGCAAGCCGCCGGGCCTTGTTGCCGTCGTCACCGTGAGTCACACCGACGAAGGCCAGCAGTCCCTGGCCGGGCGGCCGGACGGCGCCGACCACGTCACCGTCGACCGTCACCGCTGCCGAGCACACCCGTTGCACCAGAACCCGCATGGGCCTCGATGCTGCCAGGTCGGGTCGTAGCGCCAAGGTGCCGGTCTGGGTAGGCGCATGTCGCTGTGAGCGTGAGGGTGCCACGTGTTGCGGTGGCGGAAATTCGATCGCCTGGTCTGGCGGTAGCGGCGGCACTGGCGGAAGCAACCGATCTCGCCAATTGCCGACGGCTGTTCTCCCACTGCGGGGCGTATCGTGCTGAGGGCCGGTTTCTTGCTGCCGTGGCCGCGGTCCTGGCCGTCGCGGTGCCGAGTACAGCCGTGCCGACCGACAGCGGCTTGACATAGGAGAAAAGCGTGTCTGTGCTTGTCGCGTTTTCCGTTACCCCGATGGGCGTTGGTGAAGGCGTTGGCGAGATCGTGGCCGAAGCGGTTCGGGTGGTTCGCGATTCCGGATTGCCCAACCAGACGGACTCGATGTTCACCGTGATCGAAGGCGATACCTGGGAAGAGGTCATGGCGGTGGTACAGCGCGCGGTGGAGGCCGTCGCGGCCCGCGCGCCGCGAGTCAGCACCGTGATCAAGGCGGACTGGCGCCGGGAAGCCAGTGACGCAATGACCGGCAAAGTCGCGTCGGTAGAGCGTTACCTAGCTCAGCCCGGCAGCGATCAGCCAGCACCTTAGGCCTGCACTGCAGCTACAAATGCTTTCTCGGCCGCATTTCCGTGCACGGCAAAAACCACCCGCTTTAGCGAACCCGGGTGGTGTCGCCGCACCGCTTCGACCATCAGCCGTGCCGCCCGTTCGAGCGGGAAGCCGCCAACGCCGGTGCCAAATGCCACCAAGGCCAGCGAGCGGCAACCGAGCTCATCTGCCTTGCGCAAGGCAGAGCTGGTGGCCCGAGAGATGATCTCGGACGAGGTAGGACCGCCCAGCTCCATTGTCGCCGCGTGGATCACGTAGCGCGCCGGCATCTCGCCGGCCGTGGTTTCGACCGCCTCTCCGAGCCCGATCGGCGCCTTTTCATTCGATTCACGTTGGATATCCGGCCCACCGGCGCGGGAGATGGCCGCTGCGACGCCACCGGCATGGCGAAGTTGGGTATTGGCGGCGTTGGTGATCGCGTCGAGTTCGAGCTTCGTGACGTCAGCCTGGACTACCTCTAGCTCGATCATGGGCCCATTGTCCGTCGCGCACCGCCGGAAACGCCATCAAACGGCCGGCTTCGGCCAGCCAGCCGCGACGGCGCGGACCAAAGCGGAGGGACTGCCACGGCACGACCTGGAGTCTGATGCCGGTCGAGGCGGCCGCTGAGATAACGTGACACAACCGAGGAAGTTTGGCTGGCCCACCAGGAGGCACACCGATGGCTCGTCACTGCACACCCCTACCGGCGCGAATCGCATGAGTAGCGATACCGGTGAGCCCGGCGGCCAAGACAGCCAAGGCGGGGCGGGTGGCCGCGGTGGTGCCGGCGGAGCCGGTGGTGCCGGCGGCAGGGACGGTGCCGGCGGTGCCGGCGGTCCTGGAGGTCAAGGCGGCCGGGGCGGCGCCGGCGGACCGGGCGGTGCGCCTGGCATAGGCGGTCGGCCCGGCGAGGGTGGTCCGGGCGAAGCCGGCGGTGAGCCGGGCCCCGGCGGAACCCCCGGTCAGCCCGGTCAGCCCGGCCAGCCGGGTCAACCTGGCAGCCCGGCCCACTAGATCACCTGCAGGCGCTGAGCGCCGAATAAGCGGCCCCGGCCGTAGCACCCCAGCTGGGCACTAATCGACTTGCCAAGAAGGCACTTTCGTCGCCGGATCGGCCGGTGTGTAGGCTGATGGCGGTGAGCGCACGTGCGGGCATCGTGGTCACCGGAACTGAGGTTCTCACCGGCCGTGTCCAAGATCGCAACGGTCCGTGGATCGCCGACCAGCTGCTCGAGCTGGGTGTCGAGCTGGCCCACATCACCATCTGCGGCGACCGCCCTGCCGACATCGAAGCGCAGCTGCGATTCATGGCAGACCAGGACCTCGACCTGATCATCACCAGCGGTGGTCTAGGACCTACGGCCGATGACATGACCGTCGAGGTGGTCGCTCGTTTCTGTGGACGCGAGCTGATACTGGACGCGGAACTGGAAGACACGATCGCCAACATCCTCAAGAGGCTGATGGCGCGCAACCCGGGTTTCGACCCCGGCAACTTCGACTCGGTACTGGCCGCCAATCAGAAGCAAGCGATGATCCCGGCTGGTGCGCAAGTGATCAATCCGGTGGGTACCGCGCCTGGTCTGGTGGTGCCGGGAAAGCCGGCGGTCATGGTGCTTCCAGGACCCCCGCGCGAGCTTCAGCCCATGTGGCACAGTGCCATTCAGATGCCCGGGGCGCAGGAGGCGATCGCCGGCCGAACGACCTACCGGCAAGAGACAATACGGATGTTCGGACTGCCGGAGTCCGGGTTGGCCGAGACCTTGCGCAGCGCCGAGACGACCATCCCCGATTTTGGCGCGCTAGAGATCACAACATGCCTGCGGCGCGGAGAAATCGAGATGGTCACGCGGTACGAACCGGGCGCGGCAGACACCTATGCGCAAGTAGCGCGACTGCTGCGCGATCGCCATGGCGATCAGATCTACTCCGAAGACGGCTCGCAGGTGGACGATCTGGTGGCACGATTGCTTGCCGACCGGCGCATCGCGACCGCGGAATCGTGCACCGCTGGACTCCTGGCCGCTCGGCTCACCGACCGTCCTGGCTCTTCGGCCTATGTCATGGGCGGTGTGGTGAGTTACTCCAATGAGGCTAAGGCCGAGTTGCTCGGCGTCGACCCAGCACTGATCGAGATGCACGGGGCAGTTTCAGAACGGGTGGCGCAGGCCATGGCGGCGGGGGCATTGCAGCGCTTCGGCGCCGACACCGCGGTCGCGATTACCGGAATCGCCGGTCCCGGTGGGGGAACCGAGCAAAAGCCGGTCGGGACAGTCTGCTTTTGCGTGTTGGTCGGCGACGGTCGCAACGTCACTCGAACGCTGCGGCTGCCCGGAAATCGGTCCGACATCCGCGAACGCTCAACAACCGTTGCCATGCACCTGTTGCGGCGTGCGTTGAGCGAATAACTCGGCCGACGATTCACCGCCGGTCGATCGTGCGGCGACCGCCCCCGAGTCGGGCTTGCCGGAGCGCGCATTTCGCGATCCCGACGCTGTCTGCGTCATGTCTTCCCTGGTAAAAAGGCGGTCTCGGCAGTGCCGAAGTGGATACCGGTCGCGTCCTTGCCGATCAGCGCCAGCACCGCGACCACGGTCAACACCGGCACGATTGTGACGGCCAAGGCAAACGGATACCCGTGGGTTTCGGCCAGATGTTCCTGAATGGGCAGGTTCATCGCCGCCAGCAGGTTGCCGAGCTGATAGGTGACCCCGGGGTAGAGGCCACGAATGGCGTCCGGCGACATCTCGGTCAAGTGCGCCGGGATCACGCCCCAGGCCCCCTGCACGCATAGCTGCATCAAGAAGGAACCCAGGCACAGCATCGCGGCGGTACGCGAATAAGCGAATATCGGCACGATCGGCAACGCCAATACCGCGCAGAACGCAATCGTGTATCGCCGGCCGAAGCGCTGCGAAAGGGTGCCGAACATCAGCCCGCCGATGATGGCGCCCGCGTTGTAGACGACCACGATCCAGCGGGCGGTAGCCGACGACAATCCGGCACCGTGGTCGGTGGTGGCGGTGAGGAAACTCGGGTAGACGTCCTGGGTACCGTGGCTCATCCAGTTGAAGGCGGTCATCAGCAACACCAGGTAGACGAACCGGCGGATGATCGCCGCGTTGCGCAGCACGTCTCGGACTCGGGTCTTGGTGAGCTTCATCCGGTCCTGCGCGGCCTCCCACACCTCGGATTCCTTCACCCGGTACCGAATGATCAGGCTGATCAACGCGGGGATGATGGACAACCCGAACAGCCAGCGCCAGGACAGACCCAGCCAGTTCATCACCACCAGGCTCGACACCGTGGCCAGCAGATAGCCGAACGCATAGCACTCTTGCAGCAGCCCAGAGAAAAATCCGCGCCGACCGACGGGAACCTTCTCCATGGCAAGCGCCGCACCCAATCCCCACTCACCACCCATGCCGATGCCATAGAGCAGGCGCCAGATCACCAGCACCGTGAAGTTGGGGGCAAAGGCGCACAAGAACCCGACCACCGAGTACAAGGCCACGTCGACCATGAGCGGAACGCGCCTGCCGACCCGATCTGCCCACAGCCCGAAGATCAGCGCACCCACCGGCCGCATGGCCAGCGTCGCGGTGGTCACGAACGCGACTTCGGTCTTGGTGTGATGAAAGGTTTTTGCGATGTCGGCGTAGACCAGCACCACGATGAAGTAGTCGAACGCGTCCATCGTCCAGCCCAAGAACGCCGCGATAAACGAATTCCGCTGGTCGACGTTCAGCCACGGTGTTTTCACGTTCTGCATCGTGGCGTACCGCACGCCGGACCGCGCACCTGGGGTAGCGGCCACCCGCGAGTAGCTTGGGCTTATATGCGAATCATCGATGCCGATGGACATGTCGCCGAAAACGCGTCGCTGACCGGCGAAGCGCTGCGTCGTTGGCCGGACCGGGTGCGACTCACCACATGCGGTCGACCGCATCTAATGATCGAGGGCCGGCACTACCCGCAGGACAACGGTCCCGGGGCCGGGTGTCCGCCCCAACACGGCATCAGCAAAGCGCCCGGAATCAACTGTGCGACAGCCGATGGCGTACTCGCCGACGCCGATCGCGATCACCTGGACACGATGGTGCTCTATCCCAGCGTCGGGCTCTGCGTTCCCAGCCTGGAAGACCCGGCGTTCGCCGCCGGTTTCGCGCGCCTCTACAACGAGTGGATCGCGGACTTCTGTGCCCCGACGAACGGGCGACTACGCGGTGTCGGTGTCACTCCCATCGAACACGGGCAAGTGGCCATCGACATCATGAAAGAGGCCAACGAGCTGGGGCTGGTCGCAACGTTGGTCCCACCCGCGCTCAAGTCCCGCAACCTTGACCATGCTGACCTGGATCCGTTCTACGCCGCCGCCGCCGAGCAGGGGATGCCGCTGGGAATTCACGGCGCCCCCGGCATGCACCTGCCCAAAATCGGCGTGGACCGCTTCACCAACTACATCCAGGTGCACTGCATCAGCTTCCCTTTCGACCAGATGACGGCGATGACCGCGCTGTTCTCGGGCGGTGTCTTTGACTGTCATCCCCGATTGCGAGTTGCCTTTCTGGAGGCGGGCGTCGGCTGGGTCCCCTTCTTTGTCGACCGCCTGCACGAGCACTACGAGAAGCGCGGTGACTGGATCGACGGAGGCTGGCGCCGCGACCCGCACGACTACCTGCGCGCCGGCAACGTCTGGGTGACCTGCGAGCCCGACGAGCCAATCCTGCCTGGCGTGATTGACGTGCTGGGCGATGACTTCATCATGTTCGCCAGCGACTACCCGCATTGGGACGGCGAGTGGCCCGAGAGCACGAAGCAGCTGCGCACCAGGACCGACATCGGTGAACAGTCTCGGAACAAGATCGCTGGAGTCAACGCCCAGCGCTTCTACGAGCTGAATTGAATGGCAGGATCGGCGCATGGGACCTTTTCTGCTACGCGCCGCCGTCACGGGATTTGCATTGTGGGTAGTCACGCTCTGCATCTCGGGGATCCGATTTGTCGGTGGCGATACGACGTTGGAGAAGATCGGGATCATCTTCGTTGTCGCGGTGATCTTCGGCCTCGTCAACGCCATCATCAAGCCCATCGTGCAATTTCTGTCAATCCCGCTCTACATCCTGACGCTGGGCCTCATTCACGTCGTCATCAACGCGTTCATGTTGTGGATCACCGCCCGGATCACCGAGGACACCACCAGGTGGGGCCTGCAGATCGACCACTTCTGGTGGACCGCCATCTGGGCCGCCATCCTCTTGTCGATCGTGAGCTGGCTTCTGTCGTTGCTGACTCGTGATTTGCGCCGCGTAGCGCGCGGCTAGCCATTATTAGTTGGCCTTCGATTAGGTTGCTGAGGGCAGGTAGAACACGACCATAAATCGAAGTTCAGCCACCTACGTCGATCGATGTGACAAACTTGCCGAGCAAGAGCGCCCAAAATTACCGCACGCGACACCCTATGTTGTCAGCCACAGTTGCACATATGCTTACGAACACAGCTCGCTAACGCGCTCGGAGACAGTAGCTCTGCTGCGATTGCGAGGACCGATGGTTTGTCCTCGCGGATCCAGGTCGGCGCTACCTAACGGCACACTAGGACGGGATAGTGCGAAGAGTGAACACCGTCGCGATGGGGTCATCGCCCAGTTCATCGAGCACCCGGCTGAGTTCACCCGCCGGGGATCCGCATACCGGTCTACGGGCGGTCACCGAGTGCACCGGCTCGGCAGTGGTTGTTCACGTCGGAGGAGACGTTGACGCCAGCAATGAGGTGGTCTGGCAGCGGTTGGTGAATCGCAGCGCTGCCATCGCCATCGCGCCGGGTCCGTTCGTGATCGATATCCGTGACCTGGATTTCATTGGCTCGTGTGCCTATGCGGTTTTGGCCCAAGAGTCGGTGCGGTGCCGTCGGCGCGGCGTGAATCTGCGATTGGTGAGCAACCAGCCCATCGTTGCCCGCACCATTGCCGCGTGTGGACTGCGCCGTCTGCTGCCGATGTATTCGTCGGTCGAAGCCGCGTTGTCGCCCGTTCCCAACGGGCACTGAGCGGGCGCTGCCCTTCAGCAATCGAGGCCGGCCAGCCGCGCAACATCAAGCGCGCAACCCCACGACAAAGTCACACCATCGCCCCCGTTACCGTAGTTGTGAATGCACCGCGTCGCCCCAATCTGCTCGACTTCCACGCGCACCGACGGCCGATCGGGCCGCAGTCCGGTAACTGTTTCGATGACCGGCGCGTCGGCCAATCTGGGTTCGACCCGCCGGCAGTCTCGCAGGATACGGTCGGTCACCTGGGGATCCGCAGTGGTGTCCCAGCGATCAAGAATGCTGATGCCGCCGCACACCACCCGGTGCGGGTGAGGGAAGTAGCAGATCCATTCCGGGCCATCACCTAGCTGCATGAACAGTTGGTCCAAGCCGGGGTTGGCCAGCACAACATGCTGGCCAAATCGCGGCCGAAGGGTGTCATCGCCGGCCAACTCTCTGGCACCCAGACCAGAACAATTGATCACGATCGGTGCGCTCTGAGCGGCTTCGGTTAGCGACCGCACCGGGTGTATCTCAATTTCACAACCCGCCGCGGCAAGCCGCGTCGTCAAGTAATCAAGGTAGCGGGGCATATCGATCATCGGCAGGGTCGCTGCAGTGGCCGTGGGAAAGCCATCCGGAACGTCGGTGTCGGCGACCGGACGCAGGCCGGGAATCATGTCCTCCCCAGACGCCGTCACGTCCACCTCGGCTATCTCCCCAACACTGATAGCGGGCATCAGCTGCACACCGCTGGTCGGATCGTCGGCCAGCTCGCGAAACCGATGCAGTGACTGCTCGGCCCACTTTCGGGTCTTGACGACGGGTTCCACAAATCGCGGTCTCCACACCGCACCAGCCACCGCGGAGGTGGTTTGCCGTGGCAGCAGATCGGTCCACACCCGCACCGGCCAACCCGCTTCGGCCAGGCACAGGGCCGACGTCAGCCCGCTGACGCCGGCACCGATGACGACGACTTGTCGCGCATCACTTGCCGCAGTGCGGCCGCTGCCCAAGATCGACCTCAATTAGGACGGGGGTACTTGCTGACCATTCGGAGCAAGCAGCCCGTTGAGTATCCCCAGATTCATCTGCAACTGGCCCCCGGCGGCCGGGCCGGGAAGCACGGCGGGCACATCGGCGTCAGGGGTGCTCTGCCAGGGTTGGCAGCCGCTCGTCTTGAACGCCTTGTCGGTCGGCTCGATTTGCACTACCTGAGGCCTCTTGGTCATCGCGTTGTCGATGAGGGCGCCATCGGGGTTGCTCATGCGCTTCCAATAACAGGTCCCGTCGCCGACCGGCCCCGCTGACGTATAGGTACCGGGAACGATGTCGGTGCCCACGGCATACGTGCCGTCGTGATCCATCGTCGTCTTCGGCGCGGGCGGCGCTGGTTGGGGATCGGCCGCGGCAACGCCCATCGACCCCGCCCAGCCCGCAAGCAGCAATCCCGCAGCGCCAAGGCGCGCCGCGTGGGATGCCATTACCTTCGAGCCCATAGCACTGCAGCCTACCGGGGTGAGCAGCGCATTTCGAACTGCTGGTATCTACGCCGCCAGACTCGGGTGCCCGCGTCCGCGGCGCGCGAGCATCCCGCGCGCATATAGATAGCAGAATGCGGTGCCGACCATCAGTGACGGCGCGATCGTGGTGGCAACGTGCGGCGTACCTACCAGGACGTGCCCCGTCACCAATGCGGTCGCGGCCAGCATCGACGACCCCAGCCACGACAGCCAAAAGCCGCGTCTGGGAGTGCGCCCCAAGCGAAATAGCCGTTCCAGCACCAGCTCCAACATCAGGGTCGCGGCCATACTCAACAGCATCTGTGTCAAAGCCGCGCGCAGCGCCACCGCGGCGCCGCCCGCCTGATTGGCAAACGCCGCCCAGCTGCCATACAACACACCGGCACCTAACGCGAGTAACACCTGGCGGGCGCCCTCGCGTGTCCAGCCGTTGCGAACTACTGCGACCATCGGAAGACGCGCAGCCTTACCTGGCGATACAACCCGCCGACGATGTTGGCGGCATTAAGCGGTATCCAGACCAACAGAGCATCACCCTCGCAGAATCGCGGATTGATTCGGCTGTAGAACCTCACGTCCGGGTGATCGTCGAGCTTGCTCATGCGAGACGCGTCGCGCGGAATCGCGTCCGAGCGCACCACCCAGGAATCCGCGTTGGTCCGAACGTAGTGGCGCCCCTCGCCAATGCTCTGCACCAAGTTGTCGACCTCAACCGGCGTCGCGCAGGTGCGACACGGATATACCCGCGGCATGGTCCGGGTGAACAGGCAGTAGGCAACCGGGGAGGAGGTGCGAGCGAGGTACCCCAAAGCGGTGCCCGGCTGGCGGAGTTTGAAGCGCAGCGCCTGACGCAGTCCGAAAAACATGGCGACCACGCCGCATCCGTTGTACCCGGGCCGGAAGAAGCCACCGCCGGAAAACGCCGCCATCCGACTTTTCCCATGAGTGACGCATTGAACACCGTTAAAGGCGAACCCGGCCAACTCGCCAAAAGTGCCGTAATAAAGCGCAAACGTGAGCTCGCCAGCGCTGAACAGGTGCTTTTCGAATTGTTCGCGCGTGTGCCCGTACATGGTCTCGCTGTAGACACAATAAAGACGGTCCAGCAGCGCCGAACGTTGGTCGTAAGACAGCGATCTCGACGGAACTCGCTCACATCTCACGATCCGATGATTTCCGGCTTCGGCAGACGGCGGTAAAGACGGCGGCGGCGGTGCAGGCGCCGATTCCGGTCGAAGTAGGGGAGACGTCGCCGCGGCGGACACCCGATCAATCGTTGCCTCGGTTGATGCCTTCCCATGCAGGCACCGGCCACATGATCATACGCCCACACACATCAATATATGACTGTATGGTAACTTGACGTGAGCCCCGACGCGGCTTCCCCGAGCAGAGAGATGTCAAGCGGTGACAGATCTGATTGTGCGAAAAATGCGCTTCACGTTCGCTGACCACTACGTTCCGTTCCTGTGGAACGAAAAGAACCCGGCGTTTTCCAGCATGGCCAACGCGGTGTCGTTCCTAGCGATCGCGTTCGAGAAGATGGTCGTGAGCATGATCTCTGAGGCCAAGCCGATGATCACCGACCCCGCGATCGCTGAGGAAGCTGACGCGTTTGTGCGCCAAGAAGGCCAGCATTCGATGGCCCATCGCCAGCACGCCCGCGGACTTATCAAGAGTTATCCAGCCCTCAAGGAGACCCTCGACGAAGTGATCGCCGCCTTCGATGATCTGACGGCTAGCAAGCCCTTGAAGTACCGGTTGGCCTACACCGCCGACCTCGAGGCAACGTTCACGCCGGCGTTCAAGCTGATGCTCGACCACGATGACACCTTGTTCGCTCCGGGAGACGATCGGGTGGCCTCATTGTTTTTATGGCACTTCGTCGAAGAGGTCGAGCATCGCAGCTCAGCGTTGATCATCTACGACGCGGTGGTCGACGACCCCTGGTACCGCATGCGGGTAGCACCGTCGATCTTCAAACATGTCTGGTCGGTGTTGCAGATCGCCTGCCACGGGTTCAACAAGCACGTCCCGGTCGAGGAACTCAAGGTGGACGCCCTGTCGATGTTTGGCATGCAGCGCCAGAAGAAGGCCCTGATGCAGAGGCTGCCCTTCTTCGATGTCGCTGATGACGGCCCGTTGGGCAACGCCTTCGGACACCTTCCGTGGCGCGAGCAGCTGATCGCCATGTTCGGGGTCGTGCGCAGCCAAATTCCAGGCCACAATCCCGCTCACGAGAACCTACCGGCCCTGGCCGATGAATGGTTCAAACGTTACGCGGCGGGCTACGACGTCACTCAGTGGTATACGGCACCCGTCCAGCAGCTCGCGAGGGATCGCTGATGTTTGATCTGTGCGCCCCGACGTTCGCCGGACTTGCTGCGCGGCTAGGCTTTTCGTGCGATGACGCGGGCGGGCTCATCGAATTGCGCAACCCATTCAGCCTGGCGAACTGGACGCTGCCCGTCCTGGAAGTCACCATGATCGCCGGGGCGGTGCTGACGTTGGTGTACGCGATCGTGCGGCTCCGTCGCCACAACGATCCGACCAACCTCGTGCTGTGGTTGGGCGCGATCTCCTACCTGGTCATCATCGAGCCGCCGTTGTACTTTCCCGCAGCCTTCGGCATCAGTAGCCACGTCGACACGATGTTTGCCCACAACGTGTTCACCGTCGATTTCTTGTGGGGCCGGCTACCGCTGTACATCGTCGCTGTCTATCCGACGATGGCGACAGTGGCTTATGAAATTGTCCGAATGCTGGGGGTTTTCCGCCGGTACGGGGCCCTGGTCGGCGCCGTCTGCGTGGGATTTGTGCACCACGCGTTCTACGAGATCTTCGACCAGCTCGGGCCACAACTGCGCTGGTGGGAATGGACGCTGGACAACCCGATGAACCGGCCGTTCTTCGATTCGGTGCCACTGCCCAGCGTCGTGGTATTCGCTGCGTTGTGGCCGATGTCCCTGGCACTGTTCGTCCAACTTTTCGTTGGCCGCCACGTCGATGAGGGCAAGACCTTCTCAGCGGTGCAGCTGCTGTGGCGCACGATCGCTGTTGGCGTCCTGGCCTCGATCGGCACCGCAGTGCTGCCGCTGCCCGCCACGATCGCGGGAGCCCTGTCTCATAGTACGACCGTTGTGGGTTTCATCTACGGAGCCGAACTTGCCCTAGCCACCGTCATCGCCCTCGTGGTGATGAGCAACCAATGGCGCGGCCTACGCCGCGGCTACGTGCCCGGCGTCCTGCAATACGCCAACCCGCTCATCCTCGGCTACGCTGCGGCCTACCTGGCCGTCATGACGATCCTCTGGGCGACATCTCTGCCGGCCTACTTCGCGGCCGTCGACGGCGTAACTCCCAACGGTGATCCCATCGGCAGCCTCTGGTACACGATCGCCTGTCTTGTCATCGCCACTCTTAGCGTCACGGCCGCCAAGACCGTTGCCGTGCCACGCCAAACAAGTGTCCTCGTGTGATGGCGATGCGGGAGCTAGCACTATCCGGGACTCTCACATAGGCGAGCATCGATGCCTTGTCCCACGAGTGGCCCATTTGGCGGTGCGTGTGATGTTCCCGCGATGGCTGCCACGGGCTTGACGGATGCGTCGCGTTCTCGGCGGTCCGGAAACCGCACCGAGAGCATCTGCTCAATCTAGAGGTCAGCTGGTGTCGAGGTCGGGCACGAAATGGACTGGAAGCAATCGTCTGCGGGTAATGTCCGAAGTGCCCTAACGTCGCCGAATTCTGGCTTGCAGCACTCATGTCCACCACATCTGTGAAGATGACTCAGAAGCACGGTGCCTACTCCAGCGACGAGCGGGAGGGGGCTACCGGCTGTTACGTTGCGAGGGGTCGGTAGTTGTCTAGGACAGCGGCGCCAAACCGGACCGCACCAGATCCAGGCTCGCGGCCACCAGTTCGCCGAGGTCTACGACACACCCGTTGCGGCCCCAATTTTCCACCGCCACCACAAGAGCCGCTGCAATCGTCGCGCCGGCGACCTCCGCAACCAGGTCGACATTGGCCACATCCGCATACCGGTCTCTGACGAACGCGGCCAGCACCTGCGCGAACGACGACTGCACCACCCGCAGATGGTTAGCGATCCGATCCGCGCTGATCAACTCGCTTCGAGCGGTTGCGGCCTGGCGCACCACTTCCAGATCATGAGGAAAGGCGGCGACACTGGCCAAGACCGCATCAAAGAGCGGCTCGGACACCGGGCGTTGGGCAAGCGCCTGCGCGAGCCACTCCAGCTGGTTCTCATAGTCCTGGAACAGCACCGCTTCTTTGGTCGGGAAATGTCGGAAGAACGTCCGTTCGGTAACACCGGCCTCTCGTGCCAGCTCGGTCACCGTCACCTGAGCAAATCCCTTACGCGCAAAGCTCTTTAATGCAGCCCGCCGCAGCGCTTCGTGGGTGGATCGTCGACGCAGTTCGTGACGGTTGGTGGGCACGGCCATCTCGCACCGATGCCATCTCAGCGGCGCCAAGGATGCCATCTCAGCGGCGCCAAGGATGTCAGGGCTGACATCTTCAAATTATGTCAGTACTGACATAACCTGGGACGTGCACATTGCCTACTCGGGAGGAAATAGCCGTGACGGACTATGACGCGATCGTGGTGGGAGCTGGGCACAACGGGTTGACCGCCGCCGCGGTTCTGCAACGCGCGGGACTTGTGTCAATGGCCAAGTTGAAGTATCCGCTGGTGGCCAGATAGAAGTATCCACCCCGGGCGGTAGTTCCTAGGTTGGTGTGGGTTGCTCCTTCCGGTGCTGGGCGTCCTTCATGCGGTAGGAGTCGCCGTCGGTGATGACGAGGGTGGCGTGGTGTAGCAGGCGGTTGAGGATGCTGACTGCGGTGGTCTGCTCGGGCAGGAACCGGCCCCATTGTTCGAAGGGCCAGTGTGACCCGATGGCCAGGCTGCGGCGTTCGTAGGCGCCGGCGACCAAGCGGAACAGCAGTTGGGTACCGGTGTCATCGAGTGGGGCGAAGCCGAGTTCGTCCAAGATGATCAGGTCGACCCGCAGCAGCGATTCGATGATCTTGCCGACGGTGTTGTCGGCCAGGCCGCGGTAGAGGGTCTCGACGAGATCAGCGGCGGTGAAGTAGCGGACCCTGAGCCCGGCGTGGATCGCCGCGGTCCCCAACCCGATCAGGGTGTGGGATTTGCCGGTGCCGGCCGGGCCGATGATCGCCAGGTTCTGTTGGGCCCGTATCCATTCCAGACTCGACAGGTAGTCGAAAACCTTCGGCGGGATCGACGAGGCGGCCACGTCGAAGGACTCCAACGTTTTCGAGACGGGGAACGCGGCGGCCTTGAGCCGGTTGACGATGTTGGAGGCATCCCGGGCGGCCAGTTCGGTCTCGACGAGCGTGCGCAGCACTTCCTCAGGAGTCCAGCGTTGGGTCTTGGCGGTCAGCAAGACCTCGGGTGCGCTGCGCCGCACCGCGGCCAACTTCAACCGCCGCAGCCCGGCATCCAGATCAGCGGCCAGCGGCGGCAACGACGGCGGCGCCACGGGTTCGACGGCAGTCGTTGGTGATGTCGTGGTCATGAGATCACCTCGTCATCGGCTCCGACGGGTCCGATCTTGTAGGCGTCCAGGGAACGCATCGGGGCGACCGGTAGGTCCAGAATCAGCGCATCCCCGGCAGGGCGGGGTTGTGGGGTTCCGGTGCCCGCGGCCAGGATGGAGCGCACGTCGGCGGCCCGGAACCGGCGAAACGCTACCGCCCGGTGCAGCGCCGCGATCAGCGCGTCGGTGCCGTGGGCGGCCCCCAGGGCGAGCAGGATCTCCAGCTCTGCGGCTAGGTCCTGTCTGCTAATTGCGGACGCGGTGGTAGGTGATGATGGCGGCCAGGGTGACACCGCCGAGGTAGGTCAGGGCGTATTTGTCGTAGCAGGTGGCGACCGCGCGCCAGTGTTTGAGCCCGTTGAAGCTTCGCTCGACGGTGTTACGGTGCTTGTAGATTCGGCCTGAGAACCCCGGAGGCCGTCCTCCGTTGCGGCCTTTGGCTTTGCGGCGGGTGATCTGGTCGCTGCGCTCGGGGATGGTATGGGCGATCTTGAGCCGGCGCAGCTGTGCCCGCGTCGAGTCATGGGAGTACGCCTTGTCCGCCAGCAGGCGAAACGGGGCGTATGAGTTGCTGCACCGGGCGGCCAGCAATGGCCAAAGCATCGGATTATCACCGGCTTGACCGGCCGACAGTGCCAGGGTGACCGGACTGCACAGCTGGTCGGTCAAGGCGTGGATCTTGGTAGTCAGCCCGCCGCGGGAACGCCCAATGGCGTGGTCATCGGGCTCATCGAGATATTTCTTGTAATTCGACAGATCCCCTGTGCGGCGCCCGGGCGCTCCGGCTGCGTGTTGGTGGGCGCGCACACTGGTCGAATCGACCGACAACAGTGCGCCCAGGTCGGCGTCCTCGGCGTCGAGGTCAGAGGCGATCGCCGCGAAGATCCGCGCGTAGATGCCATCGACCGACCAGCGTAGATGCCTCTCGGCCACCGATTGCCAGGGACCGAAGTGCTCGGGCAGGTCACACCACGGAGATCCCGTACGGTAACGCCAGATAATGCCCTCCAGAGTACGTCGATGATCGTTCCACGGCCGGCCACGCCGCCGCCCCGCAGGCAACACCGCCACGATCAGCGACCACAAATCATCAGAAATCGCATGCGTCCGCATCACCCAAACAGCATCAGCCAAAACACCATTCACATTAAGCAGACACGCCCTAGGCGGGTGTTGCCGATCGCCGCGGCGCCGACGAGGAATGCCTCGGCGTCCGCGCCGAGGGCGCAGAACTGCTTCTCCACGCTGGTCTTGGGCCGCGGGCCCCGACTCGGTGCCAGCCTTGGCCCGTCGTAGTGCTCATCGAGGATCGACGCTGAGTCTGGGGCGACCAGTTCGTGTTCGGCCACGATCATCCCGGTAGCCGGTTCGACCAGGCAGACCGCGCCGTGATCGACCACCACTGCCACGGTGGTGCCGATCAGCCGGGTGGGTACCGAGTAGCGGGCCGAGCCGTAGCGCACACAGGAGAGTCGGTCGACCTTGCGCAGCACCGTGGGCGCCCCGATCTGTAAGCGCAACGATGGAAGTGGTTGCAGTACTTGGCGTTCGGAGACCAACCGTTCGTCGGGAATCGCCTGAATCTCCGAGTGCGCCAGGGCATTGACCTCGTCGCACCACGCCGCCGCAGCGGCGTTGGCGGCCCGGATGTCGATCGGCACGCCGTCGACAGCGGACTGGGTCAGCAGCGGCACCGCCAGGTCGCGTTGGGCATAGCCGCACAGGTTCTCCACGATGCCCTTGGATTGTGGGTCGTTGGCGTGACAGAAGTCCGGGGCGAACCCGTAATGGGTGGCCAGTCGGATGTAATCCGGGGTCGGGACGACCACATTGGCGACTACCCCGCCTTTGAGGCAGGCCATCCGATCAGCCAGCACCCACGCCGGGACCCCGCCGATCGCCGACAGGGTTTCGGCGATCAACGCCAGCGTGGTCGAGGCCTTCTGGTCGGCGGCGAAACGCACGAATCGCCACCGGGAGAATGCCAGCACCGCGCAGAACAGGAACAATCCCGGTGCCGCTTGGGCCCAGTCGATCACCAGGTACTGCCCTGGTGACCATACCGCTGGACGGCGCCCGCAGTGATTGGCGCTGCGCCACAACGTCTTCGCCTCGGCAACAAGACGCCGGAAGTTGCGATCCGAGCCTTGGTAGCCTGCGGTGCGGGCGATCGGCAGCAGCCGCTTGGCCGAGATCCGGCCTCCAGATTTCTCGACACGTTCGGCGACCAGCTCGGCCACCGAATCGTAGTTGTGCCCTCGTTCGGCCCGCCGTGCCGGCGGTATGCCGGCCTGGTCGGCCTCGAATTTGTCGATGATCTTCTTGACGGTGCGATGCGTGGTGCCGCACGCGTCGGCGGCGGCCCGGTACGACCCGAGCTGTTGATCGGCAGAAATGATGTCCATGCGGTCCTTCACAGACTTCAATGGAACTCCCCGGTGGTGATGGCCATTGGTTGGCGCCTTCACCGTCACCATCGGGGCCCACAGTTCCTGATCGACACGACGAACACGGGGTGGATACTTTTATCTGGCCAAAACTGGATACCTCGACTTGGCCACCAGTGGCTACTTTTTCATGGCCACGGACAACTTCGCACCCTATGCATGGAAGCCAACACATACGCCGGAGGAATGGCCGCAACGGTTGAACTGATCGACGGCCTCCACTTCGAGATCGCAGGATCGGTGCAATTTCCGACCGACAGCCAAATCAGCAAAGAGCTTGGGCTGGACACCTTGCCCACCGTGGCACCCGAGGTGATGTCGACCAACATCGGCGAATCCGGCGAAGAGGCGATGATCTTCTATCGAGATCCGCTGCAACTGATCTCACACCTAGGCGAAAAGCACGGCTCGGCAGCTGTCACCGGCATGGCCGAGCTGATCGGCTGGAGTCAGGGGCCGGCCCGGGCACTCGGCCGCTTCGAGGTGCGCACGCCGCCCCGGACCCTCGAAGAGATGTATGCCTGCGCCACCAACCAGGCCGAGCGCAGGGCTATTCATGAAATGCTATTCGGCTCCGCGATGGACGTGATCGACCGATTCCTGCCGGACAAGGAAAAACATGCGGTGATGCGCGGAATGTTGGCGTTTCTGGCCGTCAATTCCACCTACCGTGGACCATTTACTCCTGGCAGCGCCGCCTGCCTGGCGTTTGCCCTTGCGGTGCCCGACGACAGCACCGCGATGATGACCAAGCTCAGAGGCGGCATCGGTGCCCTGACCGATCACCTGCGGGAGCTTTTCGCATCGGCCGGCGGCGACATCCGATTCCGCTCGAAAGTAGTGGAGATCGTCGTTGACCGCGGGGCGGTGTCTGGTGTGCGACTGCCCGACGGCTCGGTGATCAGCACGCCGGTCGTGGTGTCCAACCTGGCGCCGGACGTGACCCTAGCCAAGCTCGTCGGGCCGGAACACGTCGGGGCAGATCTGCTGGCACGGTTGGCCGGGCGCGACCATCGGGCCTCCTTCGTACAGATCCACTTCGCCCTCGACGCGCTACCCGAATTCGCACCACCGTATGAGCTGTTGAACGAGCCGGGAATGCAGCAGTCGGTCGGCATCTTCGGAACGCCCGAGGAACAGCAACAGCAATGGGAAACCTGCCGGCGAGGCATCGTGCCGGAGAATCCCTCGATGGGGATGCAGATTCCCTCGGTCCACGACAGCGGCCTCGCACCGCCGGGCAAGCACGCCGCCAGCGCTTATGCGTACGCGTTTCCGGTGGAGGTCGACCGCGACCAACATGGTCATCTGAAACGGCTTATGGCCCAACGCGTGATCGACAAGATCACCCGATTCGCCCCCAACTTCAAAGACATTGTGATCCGCTACATCACGTTCGCGCCGTATCACATGCAAACAATGTTCGGGGCCCCCTCGGGTGACTTCTGCCACGGGTTGTTGCATCCGGATCTGATGGGGCCCAACCGCCCCGGCCCCAAGGGATTTCTCGACTTTCCGATTCCCATCGACGGCCTCTACCTCGGCGGCGCTGGATGCCATGGCGGCCCGGGCATCACCTTCATACCGGGCTACAACGCTGCCCATCAGGTGCTCGAGGATGTGGCCACACGGCAAACATCGGGATAGCGCAACAGCATTGGCGACTGGCTATACGTGTACCGATGCACGCCTAACACTCATGACACCAGCACAACCTTGCCGATGTTCTCCCGGGCCGCCAGAATGCGGTGCGCTTCGGGCGCTTCGCCGAACGGTATCGCCGCGTGAACGATCGGCGCAGCGGTAGCTTGACCGAGCGCCTCACTCAGGGGCGCGATCCAGGGCTCGAGCGTGCCACGGTCGTCCCACAATCGCAGCATGTTGAGACCGATCACGGTTTTGGACTCCTCGAGCTGCTTCATCAGGTTGAAGCCGCGCAGCATCGATAGCGCATGTGGGGCCACCCGGCGCAGCGAGCGCTTCTCGCCCTCCTGCATGTTGGAAACCCCGTAGCCGACCAGCCTGCCTCCCGGGCGCAGCAGCTCATACGATCGGCGCAGGGAGGTGCCCCCGAGCGCGTCGAACACGAGGTCATAGGAGTCCAGGCCCTTCCACCAGCCGTCCCGGCGGTAGTCGATGGCCCGATCGACTCCCAATTCTGCAAGCCGCTGATGCTTCCCAGGAGATGCGGTTCCGTGCACCGGAGCACCCGCCGCCTTGGCGAATTGAACAGCCGCGATGCCAACACCACCGGCCGCGGCGTGCACCAGCACACGCTCTCCGGCCCGCAACGACCCGTACCCGTGCAGAGCCGCCCACGCGGTGGCGTAGTTCACCGGGACCGCGGCCCCCTGTTCAAAGCTCAATCCTTCGGGGAGCACCACCGCGTCGGTCGCCGTGACGTTCACTATCTCGGAATAGCCGCCGAACCGTGTCCCAGCCAAAACTCTTTCGCCGATCCGGCTTTCGTCGACGCCGGCGCCCACGGCCTCGACGGTCCCGGCGACTTCGTAGCCAACCACCGCCGGAAGCTTCGGTGCATCCGGGTAGAGACCCACGCGGGCGAGGTGGTCAGCGAAGTTCACCCCCGCCGCGCGAACCGAGATCCGCAGCTGACCCGGGCCGGGCGGCGGCGGGTCGGGCCGCTGCTGCACCTGCAGGACAGACAGGTCACCATGTTTCGTGATTACGACAGCACGCATTGCTCCTCCATATCAGGACTCATCGAACCGCAGCTTGCGGAATTACTCGCCGACGGCTGCTTTCTCGGCCCCATCGGCAGTCGCCGTGACGGCCGCCGCCAGGCGGGGGAGAACCACATCGCGCCAGCCGGGCCCCATCCGCAGGAACGCATCGGCCATGCGCTTATCGTTGCGATCAAAGCCACTGTGCTCCAAGAACACCCGGGTGCCCGCGCCTTCGGGCTCCAAGGTCCAGGCGAGCGTCCAGGCGGCGGTGAAGGTGTAGACGAAGCGGTGCGGCGGGTCCACCTCGAGCACTTTGCAGCGTTGCTTTCCAAAACCCGGCATGTCGAGTTCGAACTGGTGCCCGACCACCGCGGCCACCTCACCCTCGGCCCACCAGCGCCGCAGCAGATCGGGTTCGGTCAGCAGCCGCCACACTTTCTCCGGGGGCGCAGCCACGAACTGGTCCACGCAAATCGTCGGGCTCACTGCTGCTCCTCGGCCGTTTCGGCAAGTGCGGACAACTTATCTCGCCAGAGCTTCTCGAATGGATGCAGCCACTCACCCAGCTCGGCCAGCGGTTCGGCGGTCAGCCGGTAGATGCGCCGGCGCCCCTGCGCCTCGTCACTGACCAGCCCGGCTTCGCGCAGCACCTTGAGGTGTTCTGCGATGGCAGGGCGACTCAGCTCGAACCGATCGCTGAGTTCCCCTGCCGATAGCGGCTGCCCGGTCAGAATCTCAAGTAGCTTGCGCCGCACCGGACTAGCCAGCGCGACGAAGATCCGGTCGCAAATGCGTTCCGGGGTGCACACCCGACGAATATATGTCGGAGATTTCCGACATATCAACTTTTCCGACATAACGCTCGGCTAGTTCGCGTAGGGGTCCGCCTTATCCGCCACGATGACCTCGTCACCCGCCGCGGCGTCGGCCGGCAGCAACGGAGCAATGGCGTACCTGACTCGTAGTTCGTCGAGTTCGACATCCACGACCGACCAGAAGTCCCAATTCGGCGCCAGCACATCAGTGGTCATCGAATCCCCGCGCTGCCAGCTGACCAAGAACTTGACCGGGTCCAGCGCTCCTCGGCGCGCGCCGATGCCGTTGACCTCGTGGCTCACCTGCCACTCGAAGATCACCGGCAAGATATGGGCGCGCAGCGCATCGCGGCGGTGCATTGCACCGGTGAAGGTACTCACCAGCAGTTCACCCTGAATCGAGGTGCTGTAACCGGACAGCACATGTAGACCGTCATGAAGAACAGCAAACAATCCCGCGAACGCTTCCGTTTCACCGGGAAATCCGAAACCGTGCCGCCGGAAGTGAGCCCAAAACTGATGCCCGAAAGTTCCTTCAGGCAATCCTTCCAAGGCCAGGAACCGAGCGGCCAGTCTCTTGTCCTCGTCGGTCTGCGCCCGGTAGGGCATCATCTCGGTGAGCGTGTCGTCTGGGCTTGCCCAGCCGGGGAAGGTCGACCTGTTGCGTCGTGTCATGTCCGCCATCGCCCAGGCGAGATGCCCACGAGCCACCTGGAGCACGTCTCGCACCCAGCCCGCCCGAACATGCATCGCGTGGGCGTACTCGACCACCTTGCGCAGCCGCCCAGGATCGATCCGGCCATCGGAGAGCGAGGCGCAGGCGATCAGCGCCGCGGCGTGTTCGGCCAGATCACGATCCGGTCCCACCGCGCGAGCCAGTTCCTGCGGCTCGATGCGTCCCAATCCACTCGGCTCTATCTCCACGGCGGGCCGAAACAACAACCGGCCCGCGGCGACGACGACTCCCTCGCCGCGGCCGGAGCGGGGATCGGCGGGATCGATGGTCTGCTGGGTGACACAATGCGCGGCCGCCAGGATCGCCCGGGCCTGCTCGGCACTCGCGTCCTCGAACACTTTTCCGTCATAACACAGCCGTACTCCGCCGCGCACCGCCCGCAGTAAGTTGGCGCCCGGCGCTGCAATTGTCGACTCCCAACCAGACCGACGGGCAAGACGCATGCCGCAATTGGCCCGCGCACGCCCGCGACGGCCTACGTTGCTAGCTGTGAACTACGACTGGGAACAGCTGCCGGGCAGCGTCTATCGCTGTCGGCTGCCGTTCTGCGACGTCACAGTCGGTTTGGTGATCGGCCGCGACGACGCACTGCTCGTCGACTCCGGTTCAACGCTACGCGAAGCGGCCGCAGTTCAGGCCGACATTCGGCAGCTCGCCGAGCGCCGTGTGGCACACATCGCGTTGACGCACAAGCATTTCGACCACGTGCTGGGCTCCTCGGCTTTTGTCGGCGCCGAAATATACTGCGCGCCCGAAGTCGCCGAATACCTCTCCTCGGCTGGCCACCAGCTGCGCGAGGACGCGCTGCACCACGGCGCGGATGCCGGGGAGATCGATACCGCAATCGCAGCCTTGCGACCGCCTCGGCACCCGATCTTGGACGCCGACGTCCACCTCGGCGACCGCCGCGTGCGGATCACCCATCTCGGCCGTGGCCACACCAGCGCAGACCTGGTGGTCGTGGCGACCCCGCCGGCTGCGCAGACCGGACCGGTCGTCGTCTTCACCGGTGACCTTGTCGAGGAGTCCGCCGACCCCGCCATCGACGCCGATTCTGACGTCGCGGCATGGCCCGCAACACTCGAGCGTCTACTGGCGATCGGTGGACCCGACGCCATTTACGTCCCCGGTCACGGCAGCGTCGTTGACGCCGACTTCATCCGCGGGCAGCGAGATTGGCTGAAGCAGCGGGCGCACCCCGGCCTGCGCTGAGCGCAGCTAGGGAGTAGCGCATGCGGCAATGAGCGCATCCGGATCGGTGACACTGATCCACAAGGAGCGCACCCGCACCGACATGAACACCGCCTTGGCTTGCGCCGGCGGCTCGATCGTCAGTGCCACCAGGCCCTTTCCGGACCCGTTGACCAACCACCGGCCGCCGGCCGCCAGAATAGTGGACCCCCGCCGCGAACACCCTGGCATTGGTGAGCGCGGCACTCTTGATCGACGCTACGGGAATGTCGGCGGCGAACGCCCAACCCATCCGCACGTACAGGTTGCCTGCCTCGACCCGAACCGCGCAGTTTTTGGGTCCCAGGCCCAGCGGCACCGAAAGGGGCAGAAACCACCGTTCGAACCGCAATTGCGTTTTCACAGAAAAACGATACCGGCGCCGCCCGCCCGGCTGCGAACGATTTCAGAGACTCGCTTAGCCGATGATTTTGTCGCCTGCTACGGGGATACACTCGGTCCGTTGAGGTAACCGGGCGCACAAAGGAGCGCAAGCCCATGGCTATCGCCGAAACGGACACTGAAGTCCGCACACCGTTCGAGCAAGAAGTCGCCGACACACAGCGATACTTCGACAGTTCCCGTTTTGCCGGGATCGTTCGCCTCTATACGGCGCGACAAGTCGTAGAGCAGCGCGGCACGATTCCGAACGACTACACCGTCGCACGAACCGCCGCGGGCGCCTTCTACCAGCGCCTACGCGAGCTCTACACCGAGAAGAAGAGCGTAACCACCTTCGGCCCCTACTCGCCGGGCCAGGCCGTGAGCATGAAGCGCATGGGCATCGAGGCGATCTACCTAGGCGGATGGGCGACCTCGGCCAAGGGTTCCACGACCGAGGATCCCGGACCCGACCTGGCCAGCTACCCGCTGAGTCAGGTGCCCGACGATGCGGCGGTACTGGTACGCGCCCTGCTTACCGCCGACCGTAATCAGGAGTACCTGCGCCTGCAGATGACCGACCAGCAGCGCGCCACCACCACGGCCTACGACTTTCGGCCCTTCATCATCGCCGACGCCGACACCGGCCACGGCGGTGATCCACACGTGCGCAACCTCATCCGCCGCTTCGTCGAGGTTGGAGTGCCTGGTTACCACATCGAGGACCAGCGCCCGGGCACCAAGAAGTGCGGCCACCAAGGCGGCAAGGTTCTGGTGCCGTCCGACGAACAGATCAAGCGTCTCAACGCCGCTCGTTTCCAGCTCGACGTGATGCGAGTCCCGGGCATCATCGTCGCGCGCACCGATGCCGAAGCAGCCAATCTGATCGACAGCCGCGCCGACGAACGGGACCAGCCTTTCCTGCTGGGCGCCACCAAACTCGATATCCCCTCCTACAAGTCCTGCTTCCTGGCCATGCTCCGGCGCTTCTACGAACTGGGCGTCAAGGAACTCAACGGTCACCTGCTCTACGCTCTCGCCGATGCCGAGTACGCCGCCGCCAACGGCTGGCTCGAGCGTTCCGGCATCATGGGCCTGATCTCCGACGCCGTTAACTCCTGGCGCGAAGACGGGATGCAGACTATCGACGACCTTTTCGACCAAGTCGAATCCCGGTTCGTGGCCGCGTGGGAGGACGACGCCGGCCTGATGAACTATGCAGAGGCCGTGGCCGAGGTGCTCGCGTTCGGTCAAAGCGAAGGCGATCCGGTGGCGATGAGCCCCGAAGAATGGCGGACTTTCGCCGCGCGCGCATCGCTTTATGCGGCTCGGCAAAAGGCGAAGGAATTGGGCGTCGACCCCGGCTGGGACTGCGAGTTGGCAAAAACGCCAGAAGGCTACTACCAAATCCGGGGCGGCATACCGTATGCCATCGCCAAGTCGCTTGCGGCGGCACCATTTGCCGACATCCTCTGGATGGAGACCAAGACGGCCGACCTCGCCGACGCGCGGCAGTTCGCCGAGGCGATCCATGCCGAGTTCCCGGACCAGATGTTGGCCTACAACCTCTCGCCGTCGTTCAACTGGGATACCACCGGCATGACCGACGAGGAGATGAAGCGCTTCCCCGAAGAGCTGGGCAAGATGGGCTTCGTCTTCAACTTCATCACCTACGGTGGGCATCAGATCGATGGTGTTGCCTCCGAAGAATTCGCAACGGCGTTGCGACAGGACGGCATGCTGGCGCTGGCTCGGCTGCAGCGCAAGATGCGCCTCGTCGAGTCCCCTTATCGCACACCACAGACCCTGGTCGGCGGCCCGCGCAGCGATGCTGCGCTGCAAGCCTCGTCCGGACGCACGGCGACTACCAAGGCGATGGGCAAGGGCTCCACACAGCACCAACATCTCGTGCAGACCGAGGTGCCCAAGAAGCTGCTGGAGGAGTGGCTGGCGCTGTGGAGCGATCACTACCAGCTGGGCGAAAAGCTGCGCGTTCAGCTGCGGCCTCGCCGCGCCGGCTCCGACGTGCTGGAACTGGGAATCTACGGCAACGACGACGAACAGTTGGCCAACGTCGTGTTCGATCCCATCAAGGACCGCCACGGCCGCAGCATTCTCACCGTGCGTGACCAGAACACGTTCGCTCACAAGCTTCGCCAGAAGCGGCTGATGACCTTGATCCACCTCTGGCTGGTCCACCGGTTCAAGGCTGACGCGGTCTACTACGTCACGCCTACCGAAGACAACCAGTATCAGACCTCAAAGATGAAGTCGCATGGGATCTTCAGCGAGGTCAACCAGGACGTGGGCGAGATCATTGTCGCGGAGGTCAACCGCCCGCGCATCGAGGAGTTGCTGACGGCGGACCGGGTGGCGCTGCGACAGTTGATCACCAAGGGCGACTAGGTCCTGTCTGCTAATTGCGGACGCGGTGGTAGGTGATGATGGCGGCCAGGGTGACACCGCCGAGGTAGGTCAGGGCGTATTTGTCGTAGCAGGTGGCGACCGCGCGCCAGTGTTTGAGCCGGTTGAAGCTTCGCTCGACGGTGTTGCGGTGCTTGTAGATTCGGCCTGAGAACCCCGGAGGCCGTCCTCTGTTGCGGCCTTTGGCTTTGCGGCGGGTGATCTGGTCGCTGCGCTCGGGGATGGTGTGGGCGATCTTGAGCCGGCGCAGCTGTGCCCGCGTCGAGTCATGGGAGTACGCCTTGTCCGCCAGCAGGTGAAACGGGGCGTATGAGTTGCTGCACCGGGCGGCCAGCAGTGGCCAAAGCATCGGATTATCACCGGCTTGACCGGCCGACAGTGCCAGGGTGACCGGACTGCACAGCTGGTCGGTCAAGGCGTGGATCTTGGTAGTCAGCCCGCCGCGGGAACGCCCAATGGCGTGGTCATCGGGCTCATGGAGATATTTCTTGTAATTCGACAGATCCCCCTGTGCGGCGCCCGGGGCGCGCTCCGGCTGCGTGTTGGTGGGCGCGCACACTGGTCGAATCGACCGACAACAGTGCGCCCAGGTCGGCGTCCTCGGCGTCGAGGTCAGAGGCGATCGCCGCGAAGATCCGCGCGTAGATGCCATCGACCGACCAGCGTAGATGCCTCTCGGCCACCGATTGCCAGGGACCGAAGTGCTCGGGCAGGTCACGCCACGGAGATCCCGTACGGTAACGCCAGATAATGCCCTCCAGAGTACGTCGATGATCGTTCCACGGCCGGCCACGCCGCCGCCCCGCAGGCAACACCGCCACGATCAGCGACCACAAATCATCAGAAATCGCATGCGTCCGCATCACCCAAACAGCATCAGCCAAAACACCATTCACATTAAGCAGACACGCCCTAGGCGTACATCTGCCGCTCGGGAGTTCACCCAGCGAGGTTCCAGTCAGCCAGATGGCGCGATGGATTGACCGTGCCATCCGGCAGGAGCTACGACGGCTACGGGGTGACGCTCTGGAAGAACAAGCCCGACAGGCTGCTGCCGACATTGGCGAAGCCCGACACCAGACTGGTCATCGCTAACGGCAACGTGCCGGTGTTGGCGAAGCCCGAAACACCGGTGCCCAGGTTGGAGAAGCCCGAGAACACGCTGCCGTAGTTTTGGTAGCCCGAGCCACCAATCAGTCCGGTGGCGTTTGTGTTGAACCAGCCCGACAGCCCCGATCCGTTGTTGCCAAACCCAGAACTGCCGCCCGCTCCGGCATTGAAGAAGCCCGATGACGGCGCAGTGCTCGAGTTGAGGAAACCTGAACCGGCGGGGATCGAAACTTGCGCCAACGTACCGGCCGGCACGTGAATGCTCGGGATGGTGAGCGCAGGCGTGGTGAAAGACGCCAGGCCTATCGGCGGGATGGTGAGTTCCCCTGTTGTCGTGGGCGGAATGTTGATCTGCGGGAGGGTGAACCCACCAACCGCAATCGGATCGATGGTGAACGGCTCAGTCGTAATCTGCGGAATACTGATCTGCGGAAGCGTGAACCCACCAACCGCAATCGGATCGATGGTGAACGGCTCAGTCGTAATCTGCGGAGTACTGATCTGCGGAAGCGTGAACCCACCAACCGCAATCGGATCGATGGTGAACGGCTCAGTCGTAATCTGCGGAGTACTGATCTGCGGAAGCGTGAACCCACCAACCGCAATCGGATCGATGGTGAACGGCTCAGTCGTAATCTGCGGAGTACTGATCTGCGGAAGCGTGAAGCCATCAAGCGCAATGGGATCGATGCTCAACGGGGGAGTCGTGAACTCGGGAGTGGTAATCGCCGGCAATGTGAAATCGGCGAGGTGAATGGGCGGAACGTTGATACCCGGGATGGTGAAGTTGGGCAGGCTGAAGCCGGAGATAGAGATTGGACTGATGGTGAATCCGCTGAGGCCAATGGGCCCGAGTGTAAGCGTTCCGGTCTCGAGGTAGGCCCCCTCCATCCCATAAAAATTACCAATGGCCGGATACTGGCCCGCGATACCTGTTTGCAAAGCAATTATGTTGTTGGGAATGAGCGCCTTGAAATCCAGATGGAAGCCCGGAATTGTGACAACGGGCCCAGCTATTGTGGGCGTTACTATCGTAGGCGTGGTAAACGAACCCGTAGTGATGTTGTTGGCGAATATCGACTGAGTGGTGATCCCCGGCAGATCAAAACTACCAATAGCGGTACCCGCAGGTATCGATATCGATGGAATTGTCAACGATGGGATCGCCAATCCCGGCAAGTTAAACGCACCCACCGTAATATTCGCCGGCGTCGTCGCCGCCGGAATCGTCAACGGCGGCAGCGTCAACCCAGGCAGATCAAACGCACCCACCGTAATATTCGCCGGCGTCGTAATGGCAGGTAGCGACATCGAGGGCAGTGTTAGGGCAGGCAGATTGAAGCCCGGAACCGTGATCCCCGGAACATCAAGAGGCGGCAACGTTAGCTCGGGCAGTCCGATTCCGAAGTACAGGCGGCCCTGACCGACGCCGCGGAAAAAGATGCCGTTATTCATGTCTCCCGTGTTGAACAGGCCGTTGTTCATGTCTCCCGAGTTGAGAATTCCGGTGTTGATGCTGCCAGAATTCAACCAACCAGTGTTCGCGCGCCCGATGTTAAATGAACCCGTGTTGGACGAGCCTGGATTGAAACCCCCTATGTTGTAGCTGCCGGTGTTCAAGATTCCCGTATTTCCATCGCCCACGTTCAGGACGCCGGTGTTAAATTAACCGGCATTGAAGAGGCCAGTACTGCCATTGCCAGAGTTGAATATTCCCGTGCCGAAGTTGCCGGTATTGCCAATCCCGAAATTGCCGCTACCAGAATTGAAGAAACCGATGCTTCCATCGCCCGAGTTGAACAGACCGACGTTGCCGGTGCCGGAATTCAGTAGGCCGATGCCGACCTGATTATTCCCGTTGAGCCCGGTACCGATGTTGTTGTTTCCATTATTGCCAAACCCGAAGTTTCCACTTCCAATATTGGAGAAGCCATTATTGAAGTTTCCCAGATTTCCGAATCCAAAATTGTTGCTCCCGAGGTTTGAGGCTCCGATATTTGAACTACCAAAGTTTCCCGATCCAAAGTTGCCGCTACCTAGATTGCCGCTGCCGAAGTTTCCGAAGCCGTTGTTCCCGTTGCCAACGTTGCCACCACCGACATTGGCCAGACCGAGGTTGAGAGTTGTGACGCGATCCGGGACGGCCGGGGCGGCAGCGGCTCCGGATGCACCACCGCTCATCACGGTCGACAGGCCGGACTGCAGACCCGCCAGGCTCTGCAGCGGAGCAAACGGCGTCAGCGCCGTGACAACCGCCGACGCGCCGGAATGGTAGGCCGACATCACCGACACATCGAGAGCCCAGATCTCCTCATATGCCGCCTCCACGGTGGCAATCGCTGGCGCGTTTTGCCCGAAGAGATTCGAAAGCACCAACGACACCAGGTTCGAACGGTTAGCCGCCACCAACGCCGGCGGCACTATCGCAGTCCGCACGGCCTCAAATTCGGCCGCCATGGCACTGGCCTGGGCGCCCGCCTGCGCGGCCTGGCCAGCCGCAGTGGCGAGCCACCCTGCGTATGGCGCCGCTGCGCCGGCCATCGCAAGCGATGCCGCGCCTTGCCACGACCCGCTCAGAATTCCCGAGGTAATAGATTCGAAAGATGAAGCCGCCATTGATAGTTCGTCGGCCAGCCCGTCCCAAGCCACCGCGGCCGTCAGCATGGGTTCCGATCCCGCGCCAGCGAATATGAGAGCCGAGTTGATCTCGGGTGGAAGCACGGAGAAGTTCATCGCCAACCCTTTCGCTGAAGGCTCCACGCCAGGACCAACGACAGTGGGCCCGGGTGTCAGTCGGCGGCCGTCACGCCAACCTCGTAGCGGACAAACTACGCGCATAACCGGTAGAGACTTTCGCATATTTATCATAACCCGATCATTCTGTTATCTGATCATGATTCTATATCCGGGCTATTGCCAAATTTCTTTACACGGGCCGTTCAGGACATATCCAGCGGTCTCGATGTCAAGCCAGAATCAGGCGTTGACCTCCCGAAGTAAGGGGATATGCAAGGGAATTCGGTAGCGGATCCAAGCCGCTTTCGCGCGGAACTTCCTCGCCGAGTATGCGTTAAATTCAGCTGCCGCAAACCCGCAATTTGCGCCATCAGCGCCCGGAAAATCTCAACAATGCAGAACAATGCAGCTAGGCTCGTCCGGCGACAGCGCAACTAACGGCGAATCACCCCATGGTCGCCATGGCAGCAAACCGCGGACCCGGTCCACAGACGTGATTGCAGGCGTCTCGGTGCTCAGACCCAGTGCGGCCACAGCCCCCAGCGAAGCCGCGCAGACTTCTACGATGGCGCCGATAACGGGCAACTGCGGCGGCGGGATGCGGTATGACGGAAGCTGGCTTGGTGCCAACGGGCATGCGACGACCGCAGCGACCGTCAGGATGCTTCGTTTCCATCCACAGCCGATCGGGTATGGGAACGAATGGTTGCAGCAAGGCCCGACCAAACAATGCCCGACCAACAGTGGCGACGAGAGCGGAGAGTGACATGAGATCCCAAGCCAGGACGACATTCGCGGTTTTTGGCGGCGGCGCCATGCTTGTTCTGGCGGTGGCCTGCGGTGGCGGCGAAAACAAGGCGCCAAGTAGCACAACGCCGACCACGACACCCACAACAACAATCCCATCCAGCCCATCCAGCTCACCTACGACAGAGTCGTCACCGGCGCCCGGCGGTCCGTCCGGCACTGGCGGCCCAGAGGGCGGGGGCGGCGGCGTGCCCGGCGGTCCCACCGGCAGCGGCGGTCCGGGTGGGGGAGGCGGCAGCATCCCGGGTGGGCCCACCGGCGGCGGTGGACCAGGCGGTGGCGGCGGCACCATTCCCGGCGTGGGTGGGGGCGGCGGCGGGCCGGGCGGTGGCGGCGGCTGCATCGGCAACATCTGCGGCAGCTACCCGTGATCGCGAGACGTCACTGAAACTTCCTTGAACTTTGCGGCGACGTTCGCCCCGGCCATGGTGACCCAGGCGCGTTAGTTGATGCGTTCCGGCGACGGTCGGTCCGCGTTATGGTTCGGTCAAGGCCGATCGCAAGCGCAAGGGAGCCTCGACATGGCCAAGCTCAGGTTCGGATATTTCATCGCCCCGTTCCACCGTGCCGGCACCAATCCAACACTGGCCCTACAGCGCGATCTGGAGTTCGTCGAACATCTGGATGCCCTCGGGTTTGATGAGGCCTGGATCGGGGAACATCACTCGGCCGGCAGCGAGATCATCAGTTCACCGGAGGTCTTCATCGCCGCCGCCGCCGAACGGACCAAGCGGATCCGCCTTGGCACGGGGGTCATATCGCTGGCCTATCACCACCCGCTCTGGGTCGCTGACCGGCTGATGCTGCTCGATCATCTCACCCACGGTCGGGTGATCGGAGGCATGGGACCGGGTTCATTGCCCACCGATTCAGCGATGATCGGGCTTACCCCCACCGACACCCGCGAGCTGCTGGAAACCAACCTCGACATCGTCGTCCGGCTGTTGGCTGGGCAAACCGTGACCGCCAAGACCGCAACACATCAACTGTTCGACGCGAGATTGCAGCTTGCGCCCTACTCGGAAGGGGGGATCCCACTGGCGGTCGCCGCCGTCGCGTCGCCGACCGGTGCGCGGCTGGCCGGCAGGCATGGCATCGGCCTGCTGTCGATCGGAGCGACGCTGACGATCGAGGGCTTCGATGCGCTGGCCCATCACTGGGGCATCGCCGAAGAGCGCGCCGCGGCGTTCGGCACCCACGCCGACCGCAAGAACTGGACCCTGGTCGGGCCGTTTCACATCGCCGAGACCGATGCGCGAGCCCGTGCCGACGTGAAATTCGGCATCGAGCCTTGGTTCCGATATTTCCAAAAAGTTGCCGCGTTCCCCCAGATGACCATGCCTGGAGAACAACTTGACGAGATGATCGACATCATCAACGAGAACGTCGCCGGTGTGATCGGTACCCCGGAGCGGGCGCGGGCACAGGTCCAGCGACTGTGGGATCAATCTGGCGGATTCGGCTGCATGCTGCAGATGGGCCACGAATGGGCAAATCCCGCGGCGACCAGACGTTCCGCCGAGCTGTTCGCCGCCGAAGTGATGCCGCACTTTCAGGGACAAGCCCAGCGCACCCTCGACGCTGCCGTGCGTGCCGGCGAAGTGCGGGAAGGTCTGGCCCAGACGCAGCTGCAGGCCATCGACCACATGACCAAGAAATATCAGCAAGAACTCGACAGCAAGTAGCCGCTGAGGCCGAAAGCCGTTGCAGCTGAAGCTCAGCGATCACCGATTAGGGCAAGCGCTAGCCGGTGCTGGAGGCCTCCCGCTCGGCCGCCTTGACGAGTCGACCTGCAAAGAACTTGACCGCGTTGCCCAACGCCGCACGCATCACCGACCCCGTTCCGCGAACTCCCTCGGAAAAAGAGCCGCTCCAGCGGATGTCGGTGCCGCCGGATGCGTTCGGGGTGAAGACCACTTCGCCGTGATAGTCCTTGGCCGGAGTCGAAGACCCAACCATCTTGTAAACATGGCGGCGGTCCTGCTCGTACTCGACGGTCTCCTCCTGCACGAGCATGGGCCACATGCCTACCTTGCGAACCGCCCCGACACCGCCCGGTGCCGGGTCACCTTGCCGCGCCCAGCTCGACTGCATGACGATTGGCTTGGCCCAGTTAGCCCAGGTGGCGCCGTCCGTCGCGAGCCGGAACAGCGTCGCGGCAGGCGCGCTACTGGTCTTGGTGACTTCGAAGGAGAACTTGCGACCCGACATACCCACTCCCGATCTCACGAATGCCTGCAACGGTGCTGCCGCGTACCCTACCGGCACGCCCGACGCTGATCCGTCCGGCCCAACGCCGACCAGGCAAAATGGCCCCCTTGCCCGAATCTCGAGGGCATACTCAGCTTGTGTCGAACGTCGAAGCCCCCGCTGTTCCGCCCCCGCCGTCACAAGCCGACGTCGACGCGGCGTTGCGGATCATCAAGCCGCTGCGAAAACTGATCAAGCCCAAGGTATATGGCATCGAGAATGTGCCAACCGAGCATGCGTTGCTGGTCGGCAACCACAACACACTCGGCATGGTCGATGCCCCGTTGCTGGCCGCGGAGCTGTGGGAGCGGGGCCGGCTGGTCCGCTCCCTCGGAGATCACGCACACTTCAGAATTCCGGGGTGGCGCGAGGCCCAGATGCGGATGGGCGTCGTCGAAGGAACCAGAGAGATCACCTCGGAGCTGATGCAGCGCGGCGAGCTGATCATGGTGTTCCCCGGTGGCGGCCGGGAGGTCAACAAGCGCAAGAACGAGCGCTACAAGTTGGTGTGGAAGAACCGACTGGGGTTCGCACGCTCAGCGATCCAACACGCATATCCCATCGTGCCGTTCGCTTCGGTCGGGGCTGAGCACGGCATCGACATCGTGCTCGATACAGATTCACCGCTGATGGCACCGACCCAGTTCCTGGCCGACAAGCTGCTCGGCATGCGCGAAGGGCCGCCTCTGGTCCGCGGCGTCGGGCTGACTCCGGTGCCCCGGCCCGAGCGGCAGTACTACTGGTTCGGCGAGCCTATCGACACCACGGAGTTCGCCAGCCGGGAAGCCGACGATAGCGCCGCGCGCAAGGTGCGCGAGCGTGCGGCGGCTGCGATCGAGGAGGGTATCGAGCTGATGCTCGCCGAACGCGAACGCGATCCGAATCGCTCGGTGGTCCGCCGATTGTTGCGGTCGGACGCCTGATAAATACGCGAGTCGCACCCGAAAATTCGGCGCTGTGATTGGACCCGCGAGCCGGCCGCTGGCCGCCTGGCCGTCCGTCGATGACGCTGGCTGAGTCGTGGCGCCGCCGACCTCCACTCGCTAGCGCATTCAATCGCTGGCGCAGCCGGGGGAGAGATTCCTGGTTGTGCGACTCGCTTATCCGATGGACCGTCCGATCCGACGAGGTTTACGGGCAGCACGCGGGCGTGTGCGAGTCTTTATGTGGTGAAGGGGATTCGACAACGGTGATCGCGCGTGATGAGGCTGAGGCTCAGGCGTCGTCTGCACCCGACCAGGTGGGCTTGGTTCGGTGGAATCCGGTTTCCTCGACGCATCGGCGCGGATGGCGAATCAAGTGGGCACCACTTCTGGTGATTGCGGTGATGCTCGGCGCCTGCGGCGGCCCGCCCCCTGCCGTCAGCCCGCCGGCTACTACGGACAATTCCTATCTCAAGACCCGCAGCCAGCGGGTGCTCGACGGCGCCGTCAATCCCGATGAACCGGGCTGCTCGGCCGCAGTAGGCGTTGAGGGCGTTGTCATGTGGACCGGTGTCCTCGGGATTGCGGACCTGGCTACCAACAAGAAGGTCACCAAGGACACCGTGTTCGACATCGGCTCGGTTTCCAAGCAGTTCACCGCCACCGCGGTGCTGCTCCTGGTCAACGAGGGCAGGCTGACGCTCGATGACCCGTTGGCCCACTATGTTCCCGACCTTCCGGACTGGTCGTCCGCCGTCACCGTCGCGCAACTGATGCACCACACCAGCGGCATCCCCGACTACACCGGCTTGCTCGAGGACCAGGGGTACCAAATGAGTGACCGGACAACCCAAGCTCAAGCCTTGGCCGCGATACAAGGGGCACCTGAGCTGGAATTCAAGCCCGGTAACCGCTTCGAGTACTCGAACTCCAACTATCTGCTGCTCGCCGAGATCGTGCGGCTGGTCTCCGGCAAATCGCTACCTGACTTCCTGAGCATCGAGATATTCCGCCCGCTGGATCTGGCCATGGTCGTGGATCCGATCTCGGCAGATCCCGATGAGGCGGTCTCCTACGGCGAGGGCGACACCGGCAACCCACCGCAGTTCCCGGTGCTCCACTCAGGTTGGGAGCAGGTCGGCGATGGCGCTATCCAGACCACGCCCAGCCAACTCGTGCTCTGGGCCGACAACTACCGAACCGGCAAAGTGGGCTGCCAGAAGCTGCTTGACGAGCAACTTGCCGGTGCCGTGGAAACCGAACCCGGCAGCGGCGACCGGTATGGCGCCGGCATCTTCTCCCGTGCCAACGGCACCCTCGACCACGACGGCAGCTGGGCCGGATTTGTCACTGACTTCCGGATCAGCAGCGACCGGCGTACTTCGGTGGCCGTCAGCTGCAACATGGAAGGACAAGATCCCCAAAGCCTGGCCGATGCAATTGGACGCCTGTGGATGTAGCCGCGAGCACTCCAGGTTGACGGCCGCTCGAGCACCGGATTCGGGTGTCAAACCCGGCCAACGACGACCAAAACGTCATTCCGATGTAACAGAGCCAGAGCGGGCTGCAATCATTCACGGTATGGCGCAACCTTCTGTCCTCACCACCGATGATGGCCTACCGTCCGGCGTAGCGGGTGCCTGCGACTCCCGGTTCTCCGGGGTCGTGCGTGCCTTCGCGGGGTTGTACCCGGGACGCAAGTTCGGCGGCGGGGCGCTATCGGTATACATCGAGGGCCGTCAAGTGGTCGACGTCTGGACGGGCTGGGCCGATCGCAACGGCGAAGTCCCTTGGACTGCTGACACCGGAGCAATGGTGTTCTCGGCCACCAAGGGCCTGGCCGCCACCGTGATTCACCGCCTGGTGGATCGCGGGCTGCTGGATTACGACGCCCCCGTGGCCGACTACTGGCCGGAGTTCGGGGTCAAGGGCAAGTCGGCAATCACCGTCAGCGACCTGCTGCGACATCGATCCGGGCTATCGCACCTCAAAGGTGTCGGTAAGAAGGAAATATTGGACCACCTCCGGATGGAGGAGAAGCTGGCGGCGGCACCGCTGGATCGCACGCACGGCAAGATGGCGTACCACGCAGTGACCTACGGTTGGCTGCTGTCCGGTCTGGCCCGCGCGGTGACCGGCAAAGGTATGCGTGACCTGTTCCGTGAAGAACTCGCCCGCCCGCTCGACACGGATGGTCTCCATCTAGGCCGCCCGCCGGCCGATGCGCCGACCACCGCGGCACAGACGCTGCTACCACAATCCAAGATCCCCACGCCACTACTGGACTTCATCGCGCCAAAAGTTGCCGGACTGTCCTTTTCTGGTCTACTTGGCGCCGTCTACTTCCCGGGAATTCTGTCGATGTTGCAGGACGACATGCCATTTCTGGATGGCGAGATCCCAGCGGTCAACGGCGTGGTGACGGCGCGCGCCCTGGCCAAGACGTATGCGGCGCTGGCCAATGACGGTGTCATCGACGGCATGCGACTGTTGTCGTCGGACGCGGTAAGCGGACTGACCGGCAAGGCCGAGCTGTGGCCAGATCTCAATCTTGGTCTTCCCTTTACTTACCACCAGGGCTACCAATCCTCTCCCGTCCCAGGACTGCTGGGGGGATACGGCCACATCGGTCTGGGCGGAACCATCGGATGGGCGGACCCCGAGAGCGGCAGCGCCTTCGGCTACGTACACAACCGGCTGCTGACCTTGCTGCTCTTTGACATCGGTTCGTTCGCCGGGTTGGCACCGCTGTTGAGCAGTGCTGTCTCGACCGCCCGGCGGGAGGGCCCGCTAGAGGTACCGCACTTCGGTGCTTCCTACCGCGAGACTGGTCAGCAACCGCTGGCGGCCGGAGAAACCAGCTGAAACCAGCCGGTCGGTGTGGCTCAGAAGGTCGCCCGGGCCAAGAATCGTCTCAGTGCCTCGGCCGCGCCGTCGACATCAACCCGATCTGGGCGACGACGCCCCCACAGCAGCAGAACCAGATCCGACGCGGTGGCGCTGACCGTGGCATCGGCCACGGTCTCGATTGGCATGGCATGGCAATGCCCATCCCCGACTCGGACCGTCCATCGGGTATCGGTATCGCAGGCGCGTAACGAGATTGTCTGAAACGGCCCAGCCAAATCCTTCGACATCGCCGGCAACACATCATCGATGAACTCTGTCACGCCATCGGCGGCTAACTCTGATTCGATCGGTTCCTCGGGCCCTACCGCAGTTACGGCGTCCCAACAGTGCACCGCAGTTTCGTGCGCAACTCAGCGCCGGATAAAACCCACGTCTTGTCGACGTCCCCAAGTCCATGCCGGTACGGCGGGATCGATACCTGCGAGCGCGTCACTGGTCTCGGCCACACCGTCGCGAAACCAGTCCACCAGGTTCGGCGGCCGGGCAGGCTCCTGGTAGGTCTCCGGCCCAGTAATGGCTCCGACAGCCACCTGCCGCCAAAACGTGTGCACGACACCGACATGCCAGATCAGGTCTGCGATGGTCCATCCGGCGCAGCTCGGCACCGAACGATCCAGGCCCGCCTCGGACACGCTGACAATCCGATCGCCGTCGCGCCGCAGCGCGGCTAGGTAGTCGACCCGCCCCATGCCTGGCGATGGTACCGCCAGCCCTCGCCACGGCAGCACCGAGAAGCCCGCTCCCAGAATCAGGCCGCAGCCGCTAGCTCCGTGTTGGGGATGGACATATCCGATCACGGTCTACTGACATGGCAGACAGTGCATCTCGCTCTTGCGCGGGTCGATTGGCCGCGGTCACTGGGGTTGGCACCGGGCCCCGGCGGACTTGCTAGGCGATGGCTGATTCGTGTTGCTGTGCACCCGGCCAGTTACACCGCCCGGCCTCACCCGCCATACCCTCGATCGGGCAGCACCTCCATACCCAGAACGAGGGCGGCGGCCTCGTCCAGGGATAGGCGTCCGCCCTCGTTGGTGGCGGTGCGATAGTCGGCTTCGGAAAGTTGCTTGCGGACTTGGCGTTCGCATTGTTCGTGGAATGGCCCCACGTGTGCCGAGACGGCGCCGCCGGCGCCGGCAGCGCGGCTCACGGCGGCTGCGGCGGCCATCAAAACCGCGGCGCGCCGCGGATCGTTTCCGGCCGCGGCAATCCAGGAACCCGTCTCCAGAAATGTCGCGCAGGTGATGGTGTCGTTGATCGTCCGAGACAGTTGCAGGCCTTCGCGAATCGCGTGCTCAGCCAGGTCCAGTTGCCCCAGCGCCAGCCGACTAGCCGCCAGGCCCGCCAAGAGGTAGGTCCGCAAGACGATGTCCTGGCCGTGGGCTTCGGACAGGGCGATGCCCTGCTCGGCGTGGGCCACCGCGGTGTGGGCGTCATTGGCGGCAGCCGACGTCCATATCATCACCAGGCGGGCATAGATTTGCACCCGGAATTCGTCGGCGCTGGCCAGCGACTGCTCGGCCAAGCTCCGCGCCAGGTCTAGCTCGCCGCGCAGCAGGGCGAGCGCTCCTTCGTTGGCGTTGAAATAGGCGAGGGAGTTGTGGTCGGTCACGGTGGTGAGCAGTTCACCGGCTTCTGCCTGTCGAGCGGCCATGGTGGGCATATCGACCTGCAAAAAGGCTAGTTCGGCCGCTGCGACGATCGCCTGCAGTCGCGCCGCGTTGGGTTCGGCGGGGGCCGGCGTCGAGGGCCTTTTCGATCCATCGGCGCCCTTGCTGCAGCATCCCGATAGCGGTCCAGGGATCGCGTAGGTTGGTGGCCATTTCCACGGCATCGGCGGGTGCAACGGTCAGCGCAACCTGCAGCGCTTCTTGCAGGTTGGGCATCTCCCGTCGCAGGCGGTGAAGCCAGTCGAGTTGATGTTCGCCAAACCATTCCTCGCAGGCTTTCTCGGCGAGCTGGCGGTACCAATCAAGGTGGCTGCGGTGCAGCTCGGCTTGCTCTTGCACGCTGAGCTTGGCGTATCCAAATTCACGCAGCGTTGCCAGCTGCCGAAAACGCAGCACGTCTTGGGCCGCGGTGCGGATGAGGATCGATTTGTCCTCGAGGGCACACAACGCCTCGAGTAGCTCATCGTCGGACATCTCTGGCGCGCAGATCCGTTGAACGGCGTTTGGCTCAAAGCCACCGCGAACACCGACAACCGTGCCCACAGTTGTTGCTCGGCCGGGGTACAACGCTCATAACTCCAGCTGATGCACCAGTTCAACGTGCGCTGGCGAGCCGGCGCCCCGCGCTTGCCATGGGTCAAGAGCCCCGCCCGGTCCGAAACCCGCGCGGCGATCTGTTCGACGGCCATCGTCCGCAACAACGGAGCGGCCAGTTCGATGGCCAACGGCAGCCCGTCAAGCTGAGCACAGATGTGCGCGACGGCCGCAGCATTGCGCTCGGTGAGCTTGAAACTGCGCTGGCTGGCACGGGCATGTTTGACAAACAACGCCACGGCATCACAGCGGGCCAAATCCTGCAGACCAGGCAGGTGACTGGTATCGGGAACCGACAGCGGAGGAACCGGCAGCACCACTTCGGTATCGATGTCAAAGAACTCTCGGCTGGTCGCCAGAATCTTCAGCCTCGGGCAGCGTGCCAGCAGTGTCTGGATGAACGGGACCGCCGCGTCAATGATGTGTTCACAGTTGTCGAGCACCAGCAGTGCCTCACGGTCAGCCAGAGTTTCGACCATCACCTCCAACAGCGGCCTGGCGGTCTGATCGCGAATGCCCAGCGCCGCGGCCGCCGCCGCAACCAACAGCTCACCATTGCTCAGGTCGCCCAGCTCGATCAACCACACGCCATCGCGAAATTCCCCGACACATTCGCGGGCGGCCCACACCGACAAGGTCGACTTACCGATTCCACCGATCCCGGTCAACGTCACCAATCGCGAATTCAAGATCAACTCTTTGAGTTCGGCAAGTTCGGCCTCACGACCGACAAACCCAACAAGCGGTGGCGGCGGATTCCCCTGTGCCGGCGCTCTGACTCCGTCAAGCAACAAAGCGGTAATCATGTGGGTGAATTCGCGACGAGCGACCCGCCCATGCTGAACGGACCACCCTGCGCCCGAGACGAGGCTGAAAAACGCTTCGGTCAGCCAGCCCGCGGTCACGTCGGTGCGGAACTCTCCGGCGCGTTGGCCGCGCAGAAAAATCTCCTCGATCTCGGAGTTGATTCCACGCCACTCGGCAACCGACTTCCGAGTCTCAAAGCTTTGACCTTGCACGTAGCGCAGCGTCAAGTAGCCCGCCACCGGCTCGCAAGCCGCAACCAGTATCCGCAGCGGATCAGTAGGTGAATATTCCTGCCAGTGAGAGGTTTTCAGCGCACCACGCATCTGCTCGATGGCCGCGTGATCCAGTGCCTCGAGCAATGCGGTACGTCCGTCGAAGTGGCGGTACAGCGTTGAGTGGCTGACCCCCGCGGCAGCGCCGATCTCATCCAGGGTGGCGTTGGGCCGCGTGCTGAGAAAGTCAGCTGCGGCGCGCAGCAGACGCTCGGTTTCCATTCAGACTCTCACTTGGTCTCTACTTCGTCTACGGCATTCGGTGCTACTGGTCATACCGAGCACCCTTCCGCACCTGCTCACCGGTTGCCACCCGGCATGGACCACGCGCGGGAGTGAAACCGTGGATCCGCCTGGTAAGGCGGATGCTTATTGAAGACCTCGGTGTAGATTCCAGGCTTGCCTCTCGCGGCGAGTCTGGGTGACTTCGCCGCGCCGCGCGCGTGCACAGCTACCTACACAGGCCCAACACGCACCGTCCGAATCCGCTCCCACCAGCTAAACTGGGCCAGACCATGTCGGCGCCAGCTTTGCCATCTCCAGTTGCTGCTGAGCCCAGCCGGGCCCGCAGGCCCAATTGGCCGCGCGTGCTACTTGCCGCACCAGCGCTGGTGGCGGCAACCGCATGGCTCCCACCCACCCCCGGCGTCACGGCCAGTCCAACCGCGACCAACTCCGCCAAGGTCGACACACAAACCAACCCCACTGAGCCACAACACAGTTGGACTTCCCAGGCCGCACAAGAAGAACGAGGATGCAGCAGCGGACGCGGCGTATGGTGGCGCTGCGGGCGAGATTGAACCCCGCACTAAACACCATCGCCCGACGCTAGAACTCAACAATCAATACCCACACCAGGGCGGCTGCCACCAACAACAGCGCGGTCAGAATCGCCGCGCGCACAATCGCGGACTGCCGATGGAACCAGTCACGCAGCTGGGCGAACCGCCAATCGGTCCAGCCATACGCGCGCGCGGCCCAATCGGACTCGATCGCCAGGACACGGAACGCGACCAGGACCGCGGGAATGCCCAGCTCCGGCAGCAGCACCATGAGAGGTACGGATGCGATCAGCAGCGCCGCACCGAAGACGGCGAGCAGTACGCGAAGCACCATCGGCTTGGCCCGCGCTCGGTCTCGGTAGGCAAGCACGCGCGCGAATGCCGCATCGCGAGTCGTGGCCGCGGGGTTGCAGTCGCCTGAGTCCACGGATACCCCTGCCTCGAGTCGATCGACGGGCCCGCTAGGCACGGACTTTAGTGGACCGATAGGCCAGCCAAGGGGTGATCGGTGCGTCGCCGGGGTGGCCGAGGCCACAAGGTGCTTGCGGTGCCAGACCTGCGCGGTTGCTTAGACTGCGGTTATGAATGACGGTTCCCGGCAGGACTCCGCGGCTCCAAAAGGCCTGCTAGAGATCGAGGACTGCCTGGATGCCGGCGGCAACATCGAGCTGCCGCCGGGCACCACGCTGATCTCTCTCATTGAACGCAACATTGCCAATGTCGGCGACTCGGTGGCGTATCGCTACCTGGACCACAATCGGACGGCGCAGGGGCACGCCCTGGAGGTCACCTGGTCAGAATTCGGCGTCCGGTTGCAGGCCATCGGTGCCCATGTGCAGAAGTTCGCCGGCGACGGTGATCGGGTTGCGATTCTCGCGCCGCAGGGCATTGACTACGTCGCCGGGTTCTATGCGGCGATCAAGGCGGGCACGATCGCGGTACCGCTGTTCGCACCCGAACTCCCCGGCCACGCTGAACGTCTCGATACCGCGCTGCGCGACTCGGAACCTACGGTCGTGCTCACCACCGGCGCGGCAAAGCCTGCCATCGAGGAGTTTCTGGCGAACCTTTCCCACCTACGCAGGCCGCACATCATCACCATCGATGATGTGCCGGATTCGGCGGGGGAGTCTTTCGTTCCGGTCGAGCTCGACATCGATGCCGTTTCGCACCTGCAGTACACGTCCGGATCGACACGTCCACCGGTCGGTGTGGAGATCACCCACCGTGCCGTGGGCACCAACCTGGTGCAGATGATCCTGTCCATCGACCTGTTGAACCGCAACACGCATGGCGTCAGCTGGTTGCCGCTGTACCACGACATGGGTTTGTCCATGATTGGCTTTCCCGCGGTGTACGGCGGGCACTCCACACTCATGTCTCCGACTGCGTTTGTCCGCAGACCGCAACGATGGATCCATGCCTTGTCGGCTGGATCGCGCACCGGACGCGTGGTCACCGCAGCGCCAAACTTCGCCTACGAATGGGCGGCCCAGCGTGGTCTACTCACACCCGGCGACGACGTCGATCTGAGCAATGTCGTACTGATCATCGGTTCGGAGCCGGTCAGCATCGATGCCGTCACGACGTTCAACAAGGCGTTCGCGCCCTACGGGCTACCGCGCACAGCGTTCAAACCCTCCTACGGGATCGCAGAGGCGACGCTGCTGGTGGCAACCATCGACCATGCCGCTGAGCCCACGGTCGTCTACCTCGACCGCGAACAGCTGGGCGCCGGTCACGCCGTACGCGTGGCCGCCGACGCACCCAACGCGGTGCTTCAGGTGTCCTGCGGCCGCGTCGCCCGCAGCTTGTGGGCCATGATCGTCGATCCCGATACCGGCACCGAATTGCGTGACGGCGAAGTCGGCGAAATCTGGCTGCAAGGCAACAACGTCGGTCGCGGTTACTGGGGACGGCCCGAAGACACCGAGCGGGTGTTTGGCGCCAAGCTGCATTCGCAGCTCGACGAAGCTAGCCACGCCGCCGGCGCCGCGGTCGACGGCGCCTGGCTAAGAACCGGTGACCTGGGCGTCTACCTCGACGGCGAACTGTATGTCACCGGCCGAATCGCCGATCTGATCGTCATCGATGGACACAACCACTATCCCCAGGACATCGAGGCCACCGTTGCCGAGGCCTCACCCATGGTCCGGCGGGGATATGTGACAGCGTTCGCGGCACCCGCCAATGAATTGCCTACGGCCCAAGACTCGGATAGCCACAACACCAGCCCACAGCTGGTCGTCATCGCAGAACGGGCGGCCGGAACCAGCCGCGACGATCCACAGCCCGCGATCCAAGCCATCCGCGCCGCGGTGGCAAACCGCCATGGATTGGCGGTGGCCGAAGTGCGTTTCCTTCCCGCCGGCGCCATTCCGCGCACGACCAGCGGCAAGTTGGCTCGGCGGGCATGCCGCGGCCAATACCTCGGCGGGGTATTGGGAGTGCACTAGCACTCACCACGAGCCAAGCGAGCCGCTGCGCCGCTGATCAGCGAGGATTTCGCTGATGACATGGCGGGCACTGCCGGCCAGCTGAGGGTTGGTGGTCTGGTAGTAGGGAAGGGCAACGAGGGCGATCGACAAAGCCCGACCGCAACCGCGTGCCCAGGTTTCGGCGTCTACGCGCAGCATGGTGCGGAACTGCTCGCGCGCCGGCGCGGACAGCAGATTCCACGCGGGGATGAGGTCGACACTGGGGTCGCCCACGCCCATCAAGCCGAAATCGATCACCCCCGCCAACCGGCCGTCGACGGTCAGGATGTTGAACGGGGACAGGTCGCCGTGGAACCACGTCGGCGGCCCCGCGTACCCGGGGATGCGCAGCGCTCGTTCCCACGCGACGGTAACGGCCTGGACGTCGAGGCGTCCGTCCAGCATCGCCAACGCGCCGCGGACCTGCTCATCCTGCTCGGCCAAGGGCTTTCCCCGCACCGCGTCCGGCCCGCCTGCGGGGTCGATGCGGCGCAGGGCGCCGATGAAGTCGGCCAGGTCCCGAGCAAGTCCGATAGGATCGACAAGCTGGCCGACCTTCGGATTCTCACCTGTGACCCAACGGCAGATCGACCACGGCCAAGCGAACCCCTGCGCCGCGGCACCCAGCCCCACTGGGGCCGGGCTGGCGACGGGCAGCTGCGGGGCGATTCGACCGAGCCAGCGCTGCTCGGTTCGCAGGCTCGCCACCGCGCAGTGGATCCGCGGAAGCCGAACCGCCATGTCGGTTCCGAGCCGGTACATGGCGTTGTCTGTGCCGGCCGAGTCGATCGGTGTCAGTGGCAGGTCCGCCCAGTGCGGGAATTGGGTGGACACCAGCCGCCGGACCAGCGATGCGTCGATGTCCACCTCGTCGGCGTGCATCTTGGCGGCGGGAGCTCTCAGCCGCTTCTCGAACCTGATACTGCCGTCGGGTAGATCCCCGGCCGCGCTCCAGCCCAGTTTGCGGTAGAAGCCGGCGGCACGACTCGAGCCGTCGGTAGTCAGCCAGATCTCCGTGTGCCGTTCAAACAGTGTTGCTTCCACGCGCCGCATCAACGCGCTTCCCACACCGCGACCCTGAAACTGCGGTCGAACAAAGCAGGCGAACACGCTGCCGGCGGTCGCATCGGCCATCGTGAAACCCGCGGTGACCCCGTCGACATCTGCGACCCACAGGCACGGCGAGGCGCGCATGGCCTCTCGCACCGATTCTTTGGTGATGCCGAGTTCGGCGAGTTGCTCGAGCGACAGATGGTTCTCGGTGACACTGGTGCGGATCTCGAACACCGCGTCGATATCGGCCTCGCCGGCGATCCTGACCCAAACCCCCCTGCTGAGGGTGCGCTCGTAGCGATCGAAGACGTTTCCGTCCGGCTCGCGGATCCGGCTGGTGCGGCCAAAGCCAGCCCACAGCGCGACCCGCGCCGAAGCCGAGTTCTCCGGCTCCACCTTGACCACCGCAACGGTGGCATCCAGCTCTGCCGCATAGCGGCACACCAGGTCGACCGCGCGGGTGGCCAGGCCGCGCCCGCGCCAGGCCGGGTAGAGGCCGTAGGCGACGTTGACCTCGCCGAAGGCCAGTCCCTCACCGGCAAATCGCAGGTCGACCGTCCCCGCCGGAACCTGCTGCGGCCCCACTCGGATCGCGAAGGCCCGCAGTGGTCCGCCGGTAGCCCATTGGTCACGGCAGTGTTCGAAGTACGCCGCCGCGCTGTGCTGGGTCACCACCCCGCCGCTGAGCCAGCGCGCTGTCAGCTCGTCTTGGCCGGCGACGTGCGCACTCACCTCATCGGGACGAAACGGCGAGAGCGTGACCGTGCCATCCGATAGCGGTGGGTCGACCATTCAGCGATTGTTGCCACCGACGTGTGCCGGGGCAACCGAATATTCCGGGAGCCGCAACGCATCTCGCACCAGCAGCGATATCACGGCCGAATGTCCGTGTACTGCAGGGTGTAGCCGTCGCTGGAAAACGTGAAGCCTTGTGCGCTCGTTTCACTTGCACAGGAGACACCGACGGATTCCTGAAAGTTGCACCGGAAACCGGCCGCATCGAGGACTTCGTTGAAGGGCAGAACCTTCGCCGGCTCAACGGCCGCAAAGGATTGTGCCTTGCTCAGCACGGCGAAGTGCGCCTCACCGGTCTCCTCGACCACGATCGCATTCGGCGCGTCGGTAGTACCATCGGAGTTGGTCACCGTGTCTGGCGCACCGTGGATCCCGATCGCCGAACCGCTGGCAGACTGACAACCGGCCTGGACATGGGGCAGGATCGCGCAACGCCAGCGACCGCTGGGCGATTCGAAGTAGTAGCCCGCGCGAGCGCTGCCGGTGTCCAAGAAGTAGTCGGCCGCGTTCGCCAGCTGCAGATTATTACTGGGAGTCGGCAGTGTGGACGTAGAAATCGTGGTGCCGGTTGGCGCCGGAGAACTCTCTCCGGTGGTAACGCCCGGCCCATCGCCACACCCCGCCGTGCTCGCCAACAACAGAATTGCTGCCCATCTCCCGACGCCGGTACCGCTGATTCGCATACGGCCATGGTGGCATTACCGCACCCAAGGCGGCCCCGGCTGGTCGAGCCGACGGTGCTGAACTTCGCACCGGCATGCGGTCGTGCGCTTTCACAGGCTCGTCGCCTGCCCCATGATCAGCGGCGGTGGCGCCCCGGCGTGCGGATCGGCGCTGGCCTTGTAGAACGCCGGCAATGCGCCGGCCGCGGCGACGTATTCGGCATCAAGTGTCACCCGATACCACTGGATACCCATCGAGGCAGAGATCTGCGGGTCGGCGCTTCCGACGTTGACGATCTCGGTGACCCGCACGCACCTCACACGTTGGTCCATGCGTAATGAGAACTGCGCCAGCCCGTCTCGGTCGTGATCCGGCGATGTTGCGCCATAGATCGCACGCATCGGCCGGCCCAGGTACCCCCAAGCCGCGCCCTAGTCGCGGTCGTTGACCGCGTTGAAGTAGTCCACGATCACCCGCTCGCCTCCATCAACGGGCCTGGTGACAGGCCTGCCGCCGGCGCATCCGACCTCTGCCGATGGCCGCCCGCACAGCGGGTAGCCGGCTCCGAACAGTGCCGTCACCGCGACCAATGCCGCACCGGCCGCGAGCCTGCCTCGCTTCCGTGAAGGGCCCACGGCAACCACGATAGGGCCGTGGTGCGAGCGGGCAGGCCCGCACCGTGCCGGTCAATCAGCAACCGTTCTAGGGACCCCAAATCATGAGATCTTCCATTCCATTGTTCATCGCAACAATGGTCGGAGCCGGACCGGTGACATCGAAGTAGATCTTCCCGGTCGATGATGCACCCTGTGGGATGGTGGCCACGCTAATGGTGTTCGGGCCCGACGCTTGCCACAGGACTCGGTAGTTGACCCCGTCCGCGGCGCGAGCGTTGAACTGAGAAATCGCCGGAGTGACCGGGCCGCTGATTGCATTAACGGTGGCAGTGGCTTCCCAGACTTGGCCGGCTACCGGGTAGCCGGGGATCACGTCTGAGCTGGATTTGAGATCGCTGACTGTCCAGCCGAGCACAACTTGACCAACGGAGTCGGTCATCTTCAACTCACTGCCGAATTTGCCGGTGATCGGATATGCGGCGAATGCGATTGGTGCAGTGATGGTCGCGATGGTCGCAATTGCCACGACGGCCACCGCCGTCTTTATCATCGTGGTGAGCTTCATTGGTCCTCCTCCACTATTTTTTTGGAGCGATCACGCCGTTCAAACCTCCCGGCATGACTAACTCTAGGTCTTAAATGGCCTATTGCTACCCGCAATTTGGCAGCAAACACCACTGCCCACCTGGCCCAAGTACCTCGCCGGTACGGCGGACAGACGCCGAAGAATCTGTAATGTGGCCGTCGAGAAGACCTATGGCAGACAACAATCCGGGCACAGGAATCAGGAGCACGAATGGTCGACTTGCCGCGCAACGAGCAACCGTTCGGCGGAGTTATCAACCCGGTGGTGGCCGACTCCACCCCGGTCACCCCGTCGATCGATTATCCACCCGACGGGGCTCCCAACGTCGTTGTGGTGTTGCTCGACGACGTTGGGTTCGGCGCCCCTTCGACCTTCGGCGGACCAGTGCCTACCCCAACCCTGGACCGCATCGCCCAAGCCGGCTTGCGCTACAACCAATTCCACACCACCGCACTTTGCTCGCCCACCCGCGCCGCGTTGCTGACCGGCCGCAATCACCACAGCGCGCGTATGGGGACGATCTGCGAGATCGCCTACGGGTTCCCCGGCTACGACAGTGTGCTGCCGCAGAGCACCGCCACCATCGCACAGGTCCTGCGCATGAACGGCTACAACACCGCACTGTTCGGCAAAGCGCATTTCACTCCCACCTGGGAGATTGGCCCGGCGGGCCCCTTCGACCGGTGACCCACCGGGCTGGGATTCGAACGCTTCTACGGTTTCCTGGGCGGCGACACGTCACAGTACGAGCCCGCGTTATTTGACCAAACCACGCCGGTTGAACCATACGTCGGGCGCGACGACTACCACCTCACCGAGGATCTTGCCGACAAGGCGATCGAGTGGATTCAGCGGCAACAGACATCCGCGCCGGACAAGCCGTTCCTGCTCTACTTGGCACCCGGCGCAACGCACAGTCCCCACCACGTCTGGCCAGAATGGTCGGACCGGTTCGCCGGACAGTTCGACGAGGGCTGGGACGCGCTGCGCGAGCAGACGTATGCCCACCAGCTCTAGAGGGGAATCATTCCCCCCGGGACCCAACTAACACCACGACCCGAACAAATTCCGGCCTGGGCGGACTACGACGATCGGTACAAGCCGGTGGCGCGTCGCCTGATGGAGGTTTATGCCGGTTTTCTGGCCCATACCGATGCCCAGATAGGCCGTGTCGTCGATGCGATCGACGACCTGGGGCAGTGGGAAAACACCTTGTTCATCTACATCTGCGGCGACAACGGCGCCTCGGCCGAAGGAACGGTGCACGGCGCCTGGAGCTCTCCTTCGTTTCAAAACGGGTTGCCCGAGGACCCCGAATGGCTGCTGGCCCACTTGGCCGATTTCGGCACGGTGCGCTGCGAGAACCACTACAACGTCGGCTGGGCCTGGGCGCTGGACTCACCGTTTCAGTGGATGAAACAGGTGGCATCCCATTTCGGCGGAACTCGCAAGGGGATGGCCGTCTCCTGGCCCCGCGGGATTACCTGCGCGGGGGAGCAGCGCAGCCAGTTTCACCACGTCATCGACGTCGTTCCGACGATCTTGGAGGCCGCCGGAATCGAGATGCCCGAGCGCGTCAACGGTATCGAGCAGAAGCCGATCGAAGGTGTGAGCATGCGCTACTCCTTCGACGAGGCCGATGCCCACAGCCGACGCCGGACCCAGTATTTCGAGATCTTCGGCAATCGCGCCATCTATCACGAAGGTTGGATCGCGTCCTGTTTCCACGGCCGGCTGCCGTGGGTCCGCACCCAGCGAACCAACCCCTTCGGCGACTCCGAGCGCTGGGAGCTCTACCACCTCGCCGACGACTTCAGCCAGGGGGTAGATCTCGCCGAGCAATACTCGGACAAGCTCGCCGAGCTGCGGGCCGTGTTCGACACCGAAGCCCGCAAGTACGACGTCTACCCGCTCAGCGACGCGACGCTGGCCCGCGCGCTGCCCGCTAACCGGCCGAACCTGCTCGCCGGCCGCACCTCGGCTACTTATTACCCCAGCCATGTGCGGATCCCCGAGACCTCGACGCTGCCCTACACCAGCACTTCATTCGAACTGCGGGCGCAGCTGCAGATCCCACGCGGCGGCGCCCAGGGGGTGGTCATCTGCATCGGTGGGTCAATGGGCGGGTGGAGCCTGTATCTGCAAGACGGCATCCCCACGTTCGCCTACAACTACTTGGGCCACGAACTCACCACGGTCGCCGCCACCGATCCGCTTCCCGAGGGCCAGATAACCCTGGCGCTTTCGTTCGACTACGACGGCGGGGGACTCGGGAAGGGCGCGTTGGTCACCTTGGTCGTCGACGGCACCACGGTGGCCAGCGGGCGCGTTGAGCAGACGGTTCCGTTCCGATTTTCAATGAGCGGAGAAACCCTCGATGTTGGACTCGACACCGGCTCACCCGTCGCGCCCTGCGAGCACAGTTTCCCGTTCACCGGCCTTATCCACCGGATCGATGCCAGTGTGAGCCCGCGTCCGGCCGACCTTGCCGCCGCCCTTTCCGACATCGAGATGCGCGCGGCACTGGGCTCCCAATAGATCGCGCTGGTCGGTGACCTACACCGCACCCGTCGGTGATCACGGCAACCCACCCACCGCGTTGCCGTGCTGCCTGAAGCGCTCGCATCGTTAGTGGCTCAAGTTTCACAACCGAACCTGGACACCGGCGCCAGGTTTGGCCCCATCGGCGCGCCGGCTGGTTATTCTCACCCGGTGTCCGCCATGTGGAGCAGCCTTCTGCCGTTGATTCTTGGCAGTCTGCTGGAACCGATCGAACTTGCCATAACCATCATGCTGCTGGGCACGCCCGCGCGTACTCGAACCGCCGGCGCTTGGATCGCCGGCCATGGCTGCACACGTCTGCTGCAGGGCCTGGTCTTCGGCACCATCCTGCACTGGGGAGCTCGCCGCTCTGCACCCAACCACGCGCACCACTGGATTGTGTCGACCGTCCTTCTGATCGTGGCGCTGATATTTCTGGTCACCGCGGCCCGAGAGTTCTTCGGCGATAACGACCCGGAGGCGCCACCGCCCAAGTGGATGGCGATGCCGATGTCGGCGACACCCACCAGGGCGTTCCTCATCGGCGCGGGCCTGGTGACCGTATCGGTGAAATCGTGGGTCTTCACGCTGGCGGCGATCAGCGTGATCGGCAACGCGGGACTGCCACGAGTCGGCAACATGGCTTCCTACGTGCTTTTCGTGTTGCTTGCCCTGAGTACAAATCTGCTCGTGGTAGCCATGGCCGCACTGTTCCCTGATCAGTCGCGCGCCCTGCTGGACCGGATCCAGCGCTGGCTGCAGGACAACGACAGACCGATCATGATCGTGGTGGGATTGGGGTTTGGGATCTGGTTCGGATTCAAGGCCCTGCACGGCCTCGGGGTGATCTAGGTCCCGCAGCCCAGCGATGCGCCAACGGACGGCCAGCCACGATGGTGAGGTGACCGCGCGTCGGCGCGTCCACAACGTATAGAGCATCCCCAACGCCGCGGTGAGCAAACCGTAGAGCGCCACGGCGGCGTGCTCGTCAGCGTTGGGAAAATTGGCCGACGCGATCGCCAACGCGGTCGCGGGATGGCGGCAGCTGCTGGCGAACGCCAACACCGTCGACGATTCCCGGTCGGGGCCGCCCAAGAGATGACCAATGGCGAAGGTGCCAGCAATGAATGCCAACATGGCCACCAAGGTCGATTCACCGATGAGCTTCCACATCTCGGGCGCAGCTGAGATCAGCAGCGCAATCATTGCGATCGGCAGCACCCACTTCTGCGCGCGCTGGATGGGCAGCGCGATGCGGGTTGCCGCATCCGGCCAGCGCGCTCTGATCGCCATCCCGGCGCCCAGCGGGGCCAGCACAGATATGGCCATCAGCTCTCCGATGGCCCCGGGTCTGGAGACGAGTTGGCGCCCGAAGATGTCATCGAGCAACATCGCGGCCATGGTTAGCACGGGAACGACGAGGACGGCGAGGATGATGACCAGGCCCAGGGCGTACTGAACGTGCCCGCCCGCTTTTTCTCCGCGACGCGGCAACAACGGGGGCAGCGGTGACAACGACAGTGTGACAAGCGCAATCGCGATTTGTGGACGCAGCTCCAGCAAGCGAACGAGCAGTATTGCTAGCACGGGTGCAACGATCAGCACGGCCAACACCGAACGGGCCAGCAGACCCGGGCGTCTCAGCACATAGAGCACGTCGGAAAAGTGTGCTGTCAGCCCGTAGCCGAGGATCACCACGAACAGGCTCAACTGAAAGGCGATCTTCGCCGCTTCGACCATCGTCACCGCGCCAGCTTGCCACGACCGGGAGATCGGTGAGACCTGAATGCGTTGCCGGCTAAAGCAATAGCGAGCCTATGGGTGCCAAAGCCGGACCGTAACCAGGTAGAACACCACGGCCCAGGCCCCGTTGACCAGCACTACCAACAGCATTCCGCCGACGTTGGTACGCGGCTGACGAGCGCTGGCCTTCGGCCTGAGCCACCACCCGATGATCGGCATGCTGTAGTAGGGCATGGTGATGTAGCTCATCACAAAGCTGGACAACAGGTTGCCCACCAACATCCCCAACCACAGTGGCATGCGCAGCGGACTGAGCAGCATCGTCAACAACACCACGGTGGGGTAGAGCCCTAACCACACCGCCACCGAAGTCTTGAAATCCGAAGGTGGCGGGGCTGTCTCGTCACCGAGGACGAACCAGCTGCCGAATGACTGATCGATCTTGCGCATCTTGTAGTCCCGGAAGTGCGGGTGGTGCATGAGTTGCTTGCGCGCCTCCGAAGTCAGCCAGGCGTCCAGATGCTCGGCGGTGTCGAATCGATAGCAGATTGTCCACTCGTCTTGGATGCCAGCGACCGGGCGGAACATCTCGGCACCGCGAAAGCCCGCGAACTTGCTTTCGGCTGCCACGATCTCCTTCTGCCAAGCCAGGAACTCATCCACCCGTTCTTCGGGAACCCGGTGCGACACTACGACGGTCATCAGCGCGTCATCAGCCTCGGTACTTCGTGCGATCACCTGACAACTGGCCGGTCCGGCAAAAATCCCCGCCGCCTCACTGACCATGAGCTGGCGGCTGGAACTGTCCAACCAACTTTTCGCGTTTGGAGCCGAGTCGAAGCGATAGACGGCAATCCACTCGGACTGCGCCCCGCCGGGTGGCCGCAGCTCGGAGCCGAGGTAGCCCGGATAGTGCGAGAGCCCCTTGTGAAGCTTCTGCTGCCAAGCCACGTAGTCGTCTTCGCGACCGGAATGTATTGCCTGACCGATGATCACGGTCACCGCGTTGTCGCGTGGCTCGACCGCACGGTAGGACCCGGACCGGTCGCCGCCGGGCGCCTTCCGCCCCATCAACAGCTGCCTTCGTTCGCGCTACGGCCCCGGACATCGCCTGGGGTTGAGTCGGAATATCGCAACTCGTGGTTGCGCCCGCCTGCCCGGCCGGCGCCAACCGATACACCGCCCAGCCTAATCGCCGTGGCCATGGACTGCTCAGGTGTCATCGTTTGTTCCCGTCAACAACTGTTCCCACCAACAACAATCGGTTCAGGCCGGTGAACTTCGGCTCAACCCTAACGCGATGGCGCCACGCCGACCGGAAAACAATCCGAATTTGGAATCCAAATCGGTACTGCCGAACCAAATCCAAATCGGTACTGCCGAACCAATTGTGCACCGCTGTAGCATGTTCGAGCTGGTCGTGTCAACTCTACGTAGACCCCTCCCATGTCAACCATTCTGCTCACGCTGATGTTAGAGTGTCGCGTGCCCAAACTCGTGATCGACCGCGTATCCATAGCAACCGTTGACCCCAAGGCCGCCGAGTTCTCCGAAGGCCACATCATCGTCGAGGACGATCTGATCGTCGCGGTTGGTGATGGACCCGCGCCCGAGGTCCCCGGCGCAACTGTCATCGATGGCCGCGGTTGCCTGGCAACTCCCGGATTGGTCAACACCCACGAGCACCTCTATCAGTGGATCACCCGTGGTTACACCCAGAAGGGGACCTTGTTTCAGTGGCTGACCGAGATGTATCCGGTGTGGGGACGCCTGGACGCTGAGCTGGAGTTCGCTGCCGCCAGCGCGGGGCTGGCCAGGCTCGCCCTGACCGGTTGCACCACGACCATGGATCATCACTATGTCTTCCCGCATGCCGGGGGAGACATGCTGGGCGCGGAGATCGCCGCAGCAAAGCGCATCGGCGTCCGCTTTCATCCGACCCGCGGCTCGATGGACCTCGGCGTCGCATCGGGGGGACTCCCGCCGGAGCACACCGTCGAAGACATCGACACGATCCTGACCACCTGCCAAGACGCCGTACGCGAGCACCACGACCCCACGAAGGGCTCGATGGTGCAGATCTCCCTTGCTCCCTGCTCACCGTTTTCGGTCACCGGTGAATTGATGAAGCAGTCCGCGCTGCTGGCCCGCGACCTTGGGGTGCGGCTGCACACTCATCTTTCGGAGACCGTCGAAGAAGACGAGTTTTGTCTCGCCCAATTCGGTTTCCGGCCAGTTGATTACGTGGAATCGCTGGGCTGGCTGGGAAGTGACGTCTGGATGGCGCACTGCGTGCACCTGTCCGAGGGCGACATCGCCAAGCTCGCCGCTACCGGAACCGGGGTAGCCCACTGCCCGACCTCCAATGGCCGCTTTGGCGCGGGGATCGCCCCGATCCCCGAACTGCTGGCCGCCGATGTAGCGGTCGGATTGGGCGTGGACGGCGCCGGCGCCGAACACCGTGGGCTGGCGAACGAAATGCGCCAGGCCGAGCTGGCGGCCAGATTCCGGCTGGGCCCGCAGGCGCTCGACGCGCGCGAGGCCTTGTGGATGGCGACCGTTGTTGGCGCCCGGTGCCTGGGCCGCGACCAGGACCTCGGGTCCCTCGAGGTCGGCAAGCTGGCCGACATCGCACTCTGGCAGCTGGACGGGCTCGGCCATTCCGATGTCGAAGACCCGGTATGGGCGCTGATCTATGGTCCGCCTGCGCCGTTGCGGCTACTCCTGCTGGGCGGAAACACCGTCGTCGAAGACGGCGAGTTGCGCACCGCCGACACCGAGACCTTGGCAACAGACGCCAAGAACGCCGCGGTGACTCTGCGGGAACGCGGCTAGGTCTGGCCGACGCCGGCCGCTGAGCCCCGCGGCGCATCTGCCGGTAGCCCTCTGATCCCTTTTGACGCAAATCCATTGGGAGCTATGGGATCCGGGGGATCCCGCTAGCCGCAGCCCGCGCCCGTCGCCGAATGAGGAACGGCCGCCAAGGCCGAGTTAGGGCCGATTGGCGCTCAGTCGGCGCCGGACGGCGCAGGACCCAGCTCGGCACCGGGTTGACACCCCAAGTCATAGGGGTCATCGTCGGGTACTTCCCGGCATGTTGGCCGACTCGGCGCGGGGGGCGTGTTCGTTGCGTTCGCGGGGGCCGCAGCGCTCCCGTCCCGGCGCGGGCCGGCTGGCTCTCGGCATTTCGCCGACTCGTCCATGGTCGTCTCACCCATCTGGCCCGCGGCTCTTTCGGAACCGATGCCGGTGCCCGTCACGGTTGGGCACCGGCTGTGATCGCCGACTCGACGGTCTCAGCACTGAGTTCCTTGGTGCAGAAGAACCAGTCTTCGCATTCAACGCCGTCGACCTGACCCTCCATGCGCTCTTTCGCCGTGCCGCACGAGCCCGCGGGGGGCACGATCACCGGGTCACCCGGGCGCCAGTCCGCCGGTGTAGCGACGTCGTAGTGATCGGCAGTCTGCAGGGCCTTGATCACACGAAGGAGCTCGTCGAAATTGCGGCCGAGGCTGAGCGGATAGTAGATGATGGCCCGGATCGTGCCGGTGGGATCGATGACAAACACCGCTCGTACGGCCTTGGTCGAGTCCTCACCAGGCATGATCATCCCGTACTTGCCGGCGATCTCCATCGAGACGTCCTCAATGATCGGGAAGTTGACCTGCACATCGTGCATGTCGCGAAAACTGATATTGTCCTTGATCGTTCGCAGCCATGCGATGTGGCTATAAAGCCCGTCCACGGACAGTCCGACCAACTCGGTGTTGTAGGCCGCGAACTGCTGCTGCATCGACGCGAACGTGATGAACTCGCTTATGCATACGGGGGTGAAGTCGGCCGGATGAGAGAAGAAGATGACCCACTTGCCCGCATAGTCGGCCGGAAAATTGATGGGCCCCTGTGTGGTGACAGCGGTGAACTCCGGAGCCGGATCGCCGATTCGTGGCATGACTGCGGCTGGGGCCGGGGTGTCGGGGTTGGTCATCGTGATGATCCTTTCGCGTATCTCAGCCCGTTCAAAAAATACCCATAGGGGTATATTCCGGCCGTCGGAGTTTCCACCCATCGGGGTTGTTGATGGCCGACGCCGCAGCGCCGGGTTACCGCCGACAACCACGATGGGACCAGGCACGATGCCGATAGTGCTAGTAGGGTGCGGGAGTGCCCGAATACCAGCCGACCAAAGACTCGGTCGCCACCCATCGTGTGCCCGACTGGTTTGAGAACGCGAAGTTTGGCACCTTCATCCACTGGGGTCTTTATTCGGTGCCGGGGTGGGCCCCACTCGAGGCCGACACCCAAGAGTTGATGGCCACCAGGGGGCCGGCGTACTGGCTCAAGCACAACCCCTATGCCGAGTGGTATCAGAACACCATCGGAATCCCCGGCAGCCCGTCGCAGCAGTACCACCTCAAGACCTACGGCTCCAACTTCACCTACGACGACTTCAAGCCGATGTTCAACAAGGCGGTCAAGCAGTTCGATCCCGACTCCTGGGCCGATTTCTTTGTCCGGGCCAACGCCCGCTACGTGGTGCTCACCACCAAGCACCACGACGGATTCACCATGTGGCCCAGCCGGCATCCCAACCCGCACAAGGACTCCTGGCATGCCGGCCGCGATCTGGTCGGAGACCTGACCAGCGCGGTCCGCGACCGGGGCATGAAGATGGGCCTTTATTACTCGGGTGGCTACGACTGGACGTTCAACCCGACCGTCATCACCGACCTACCGGGGATGGCATCCTCGCTCGTACAGACCGACGAGTATGCGCAGTACGCCGACAATCACATCCGCGAGCTCATCAACCGGTACCAGCCGTCTGTGCTGTGGAACGACATCGGCTACCCGCCCAAGTCGAACCTGGCCGAGTTGTTCGCGCATTACTACAACCAGGTGCCCGACGGTGTCATCAACGACCGGTGGGCGCAGTTGCAGCTCCCCAGGGTCCCCGGAATGGAGCCACTGGTCATGGGCGGGCTCGGTCTGGCCAACGCATTGTGGCGGTTCCTGCCCGACCGGGTTCGGGTCTTGGACTTCCCGACCAGCTTCCACTACGACTTCCGCACCCCGGAGTACGCCCAGTACGACGAGATCAAACCGTACAAGTGGGAATCGACCCGCGGTGTGGGCAACTCGTTCGGAAACAACCGCCAAGAGGGTCCCGACCAGATGTTGACCCTCACCGACCTCGCCCGCGGCTTCGCCGACCTGGTGAGCAAGAACGGAAACCTGCTCCTGGGTATCGGGCCCTACCAGGACGGCACCATCCCCGAGTTGCAGGCCAAGCTGCTCGCCGATTTCGGCGCGTGGCTCGACGTGACCGGCGACGCCTACTTCAACACCCGCCCGTGGGCAACCGCGCAAGCCACCGCTACAGATGGAACCCCGCTGCGCTTTACCCAAAAAGAGGACGCCGTCTATGTGACGTTCCTGCAGGCCCCCGGCGAACGCCGGGTCGGGTTGCGTGGACTCACCGGCACTTCGGATACCAAGGTCGAGCTACTCGGCGGTGGCACCCTCGAACATGAATGTGCCGAAGACCGGATCAACGTGACGTTCCCCGACCGATTGGACGTCTGGCCTGCCTACGCCCTCAAGATCACTCCGAAGCCCCATCTGCAAGCTTGATCCCGGCTTCGCCCAATCCGGTGACTTTGGCCTCTAACCAGCCAGCACCGGGGTAGCCGATCATGGCGGCATGACAGTTCGCGGCCGACTGTCGCCTAGGAGCCTAGGAGCCCTCATAATCGATTTCTCTTTGGACACCGAACATTCCATTCTCCACGTACGGCCCGAAACGGCGCTGGAAAAGGAAGATTTCGTCAAGCTCGCTGAAGTGGTGGATCCTCACATCGAAGCGACCGGCGATCTTGCCGGGCTGATTCTCAACGCCCCGTCCTTCCCCGGCTGGGACAGTTTCGGAGCGATGGTCAATCACTTCCGCTTCATTCGGGACCATCAGAAGCACGTGAAGAAAATCGCCGTCGTTACCGACTCCCACCTCGGGGATGTCGCCGAGCATCTGACATCACATTTCGTGTCGGCTGAGGTGCGCCACTTTCCCGCCGGCCAAGTCGAACAAGCACAACAATGGATCCTGGGTGGATCCTAGACGGATTGATGCTCGTAATACCCTGCGCTGCAACGTTGATCGCTGCGTTGCTGGTTCGGGGTCGCTGGATGGGACCGACCCTGCCACGATGGTGAAATGACTGTCGGACCGGGCCCCCCAGAATCGGATTCCAGCCACTGCGACCCCCTTGCCGGATACCCGGTGACGCCACCGCCATTGCCGCGCCCCGTCACCTTCGACCAGCGCTGGAATGACCTGACCTTCGTCCACTGGCCCGTGCTGCCGGACAGCGTCGCGCACATGTACCCGCCCGGCACTCGTCCCGACATCTTCGCCGACGGTCTGACATATCTGGGCTTTGTTCCGTTCGCGATGACCAGCACCAAGATCGGCACCGCGCTCCCGCTCCCATATTTCGGCAGGTTTCTGGAGACCAACATCCGGCTCTACTCGATCGATGACTCCGGGCGCCACGGCGTGTTGTTCCGTTCCTTGGAAACAGCCCGGCTGGCCGTTGTGCCCGTCACCCGGATTGGGATGGGCATTCCTTACACCTGGGCGAAAATGCAGATGACATGGTCGGGCCAGCGCCTGAGCTATGAAAGCGTGCGGCGCTGGCCCCACCGCGGCCTGCGCAGCCTGCTGACGATCCGCGTGGGCGACGCGGTTGAACCGACTCCGCTGGAGACTTGGCTCACCGCGCGCTGGGGAGCGCACACCCGCCATGGGGGACGGACGTGGTGGATGCCCAACGAGCACGGATCGTGGCCGTTGCACTCGGCCGAGATCCTCGAACTCGACGATGAGCTCACCGCGGCCAGCGGGGTGCGGCCGGCCGGCAAACACCTGCGTGCCCTGTTCTCTCCCGGAGTACGAACCTTTTTCGGGCGCCCGTGCGTGGTTCGTTGAATGCGTGGTTCATTGCAAAGCGAGCCGAGCGGCATCCGGATTCGGGGTCAGGGGCAGGTGTACCCGCCGTCGATCACGATGTCCGAGCCGGTCATATAGCTGGAAGCCGCACTGGCTAGGTAGAGGTAGAGGCCGGTGAGTTCTTCGGGCCGGCCCATTCGTCCCAGCGGAATCTTTGGCTCCCATAGGGCGTGGTAGTCCGCCAATGGCTCAACGAGCTCGGTGCGGATGTAGCCCGGGCTGACGCTGTTCACCCGGATCTGGTGCGGAGCCAACTCCACGGCCATGGCTTTGGTCAGATGAACAACCGCCGCCTTGGACGTGCAGTAGTGGCTGACCTGCTGAGGAATGTTGATGATGTGTCCGGACATCGACGCGGTCGTGATGATCGTTCCGCCAATGCCCTGATCGACCATCGCCCGGGCCGCCGCTTGTGCGGTGAGAAAGACACCAGTCACGTTCGTATCCTGAATGCGTTGGAACTCTTCGAGTGGCATGTCCAGCATCGCCTGGACCGAGACGATGCCGGCGTTGCAGACGGCGATGTCGATCCCACCCAGCTCGCCGGTCATCTGGTCGAGCATGCCCCTGACCTGGTCAGGCTGGGTGACATCACAGCGGATAGGCAGCGCCTTGCCGCCGACCCCAGCTATCTCGTCGGCAACCACCTGCAGCGTATCGGAATGCCTTGCCGCAACGGCGACTTGGGCCCCGGCCTCGGCATAGGCCAGCGCCACCTTCTTTCCGATGCCGGTGGACGCCCCGGTGATCAGGGCGCGCTTGCCGCTCAAGTCGAACAGATCCAACACGCTCATTCGCCAGTCCCTTCAGACGGTGACCTCCAACCGAAACACGTTCTAGTGTGTCCGGTATGGGCAGGTTCACCAAGCCCGAGATAGAACAAGCCGTCAGGCACTACACCACCGTCGTCGAGGGGTGCTCAGCCTCCGGTGACTGGCGACCGTTCGCAGATTTGTTCACCGAGGAGGTCGTCTACACCGAACACCACTATGGGGTCTTCCATGGCCGCGAGGCGGTGCGCGAGTGGATCGTTGCGGTCATGGCGCCTTTCCCGCATATGCGCTTTCCCTCGGATTGGACCGCCTACGACGAAGACAACGATGCTGTTGTCCTGATGATCAAGAACAGCCTTGACCACCCGACCGATCCAAACGGTGAGCCGTTCTGGTTCCCGAACTGGACTCGACTCGTCTACGCCGGCGACGGCCTGTTCTGCAGCGAGGAAGACATCTATAACCCCGACCGGGATGCGCCGCGGGTGATAGCTGCCTGGCTGCTGGCCGGCGGCCAGCTCGCCTCCGACCAGATCCTGCAGCCCGGGCCCTAGGTTGCCACAACCCGGCTGGGCCGACGCGCACATGCAACACGTCCAGTGGACCCGATCCGGAGTACGCCTGATTCGCCGGATCGATCGCGCCGGTGACCTCAATTGGCTATTTCTGCCCGGTGGCCCGGGAATCGGCTCCGAGAGCCTGCACGAACTGGTCGACACGGTCGATGTCCCCGGCACCTGCTGGCTGGTCGATCTTCCCGGCGATGGCTCCAACGTCAATGCGCCGGGTGCCTCCGAGGATCCCTATCGTCTGTGGCCGCGGGTTGTCGCGGAAGCGGCCCGACAAGTCCCGCATCCCGTGTTTGTCGGGCATTCCACCGGGGGCGAGTACCTACTGTCGACGCCCGCGCTGGATGCAGTGCTCGAGGGGCTGGTATTGATCAGCACCGCTCCTGATGCCTCGTGGATGCCGGCCTTCGAGGAGATGACCCGCAACAATTGGCTGCCGGGCGTCGAGCAGGCGATGGCCCGCTACCAATCCGATCAAACACCGGAGAATCTTCGCGCCGTTACCGTCGAGTCGGCGCCCTGGAACTTCGTTGAACATAGCGTCGCCAGGGGCGCGCGGATACTGGCCCGGCTGCCTTACAACACGGGTGCGACGCAATGGTCGGACGCGAACTTCGATAGCAGCTACCGATTGGCCTGGTGGCCGACCAGACTACCGACACTCATCGTCAGCGGCGCGGCCGATCGCATCGTTACGCAGTAGCTGTGGCAAACCGAACGCTTCCAGGCAGACAACGTGATCCGGCGCGTCATCGCCGAGGCGGGGCACTTCCCCTGGATCGAACAGCCAGTCGCGGTGCGCGATGCGTTCACCGAGGTCGCACAGCGGATCATCGGCGCGCAAGCTACGGGGTCGGACCGTCGGGACTGACCTGCCCGGGAACTTCATGGCAGTAGGGGGTCACTCTGGTGGGGTGACGGTGTAGACAAGACGGGCGAACTGCCCATGAGCAGCGGCGGAAGCCAGGCGGAGCCGATAGGCCCCGATGCATCGCGGGAGTAGCGGCGCTCCGCCGGTCAAGGCAGCAGGCGCAACGGACAACCTGATCTCATCCAGGGCGCCGGCATCGAGAAACTGGCCGGCAAGGTCTCCGCCACCGACCACCCAGATGTCTCCGGCGCCCGCGGCCTCTTCTATCGTCGGCAGCACATCGAGGACTGAGCCGGACACGAACCGCACATCTGCCCAGGCGGGGACGGGCAGCTCACGTGTAGTGAAGACGAATGTTGGTTTCTCGCCATAGAACTGCTGCCACGTCTCGGGGTGGTCGAGAATGCTCTCCGTCTCAATGACCCACTGGTAGGTTATCGAGCCCTCCACCATGACTGCCGCTTCGGTCGGAACCAGTCCGCTTTCGGGCATTCCGCTTTGGTCGACCGCGAACAGCCAAGCCAGCGAATAGTTTTCGTCGGCGATCCAGCCGTTGAGAGTCGTCGCGGTGTCGAACACAATCTGTCCCATAGACCAGACCATACGGCCGCACCCCAACATCGGTGCGGGGCCGCTGTCCGTGGTGGATTCATCCACACCCAAGGGTGACCCGCCTACCATTCGGAGCATGACAACCAGCCCCGCCGGGCCTGACCATACCGGTCAACACGATGCCCCATCGTTGTCGATCCCGCTGCGCGAGCGACGATATGACTGGTTCTTCGTCGTCGCATTCACAACGTTCGCATGTACATCGTTGGTGATCGATACCGCCAACATGGTTAGCCGCCCGAATCCGCATTCGCACAACCCGATAGCACGGCTCCTCTACGCTCAGATAGGCGGTGCCGATCCGCTGATGATGGCCAATCCTCGTTTTGTGCAACTGTCCGTCGGCTTTGTTTCGGCGCTGCTGTTCGGCGGGTTCTACCTCGTGCTCAGCTACGCATTCGTACGGGGCCGCGAATGGATCCGACTGCCAGCAATTTTCGGCGCCGGCATGGTCGTCATGGCAACCGGGCTGTACCTTGCCGTCTTACTCCTCGGTGATGCACCGCTGTTTTCACTGGCCTGCGGGCCCGACTCCAGCTTCGACTACAAGTCACCAAGCGCGTTGCACAGCGTCGCCGTCAACGCGCCCTACCCGCTGGTTGCGGTGCTGCTGGTGGCGCGACTGTGGCGGTCGCATCCGTTCACTCATCCTGTTCGGGACGGATAAGCGACACAGCCCCAGGATGCGCCCGACATGGATGCGATCAGGTCCGAGCTCATGTCCCAGCTAGCCCCAGCCGGAGGTGTGAAGGTGGAAATGGCGTCGCGGGATCATTGGCGACCGCGCGAAGACGGGCCGGGTCCGCTACGGCGTCGAGTCAACCGGCTGGCGCTTGCGCCGTCGCGCCCGAGCCGCCGCCAGCGCCTGCTGCCACGCCAACATGGTGGCGGCCTTCAAGTTAACCGGCGTGGCGCTATCTTTCGACAACAGCGCCGTCGCGGCAACCTTCGTGCTCGCCGATGCCTTCGACATGTGACCGGAATCGAACGGCGGCTGAGGATCGTATTCGAGGGCCAGCTGGATCGCTTTCGCCCGGCTCTCGCCAGCGATTTGCCCGGCCAGCCACAGCCCCAAGTCCAGTCCCGCGGACACGCCTGCACTAGTAATAATGTTGTCCTGCTGAACGATTCGCTTGTCAGCGACCGGAATCGCGCCAAACGCCTTTAGCGCCGGGATGGTCAGCCAGTGTGAAGTCGCGCGCCGGTCTTTGAGCAAGCCGGCCGCGGCCAGGATTACCGAGCCCGAACACACCGAGGTAGTCCAGCTGGCGCTCCGATGGGCTTGGCGCAGCCAGTCGAGTAGCTTCTCATCGCGCGCATGCACGAGAGTAGCCGGGCCACCCGGAACCACGACCACATCAGGCGCAGGAGTTTCAGCCAGCGAATGCGTGGCGCCGAGCACCAGCACCCCCGAGTCGGCGGTGATCGGTCCGGGATCATGCCAGACAAAACGCACCTCGGCGTGGGGGAGATTGCGCAATACCTCGTACGGGCCAATCATGTCCAGAGCGGTAAAACCCGGGTAAGCAACGAAAGCGAACTGGGGCATCGGTATTCTCCCTTCCGGTCAGGCGAAGGCCTTGCGGTATTGGTCTGGTGAGATGCCAACCCTGCGAATGAAGTTGCGCCGCATCGTCTCAGCGGTACCGAACCCGCAGCGGGCCGCGATTGCCACGACGGTGTCCTCGGTCTCTTCCAACTGTCGTCGCGCGGCCTCCGTGCGGACGCGTTCGACATACTGGCCCGGCGCCTCGCCAACTTCACCAGTGAATACCCGCGTGAAATGGCGGGGACTCATCGCCGCCCGATGGGCCAGCTCTTCAATGCTGTGCAGGCCACCCGGTTGGGCCTCGATCGCCTCCTGCACGTCCCGGATCGAAGGCCGCTTGGCCCGCGGCATCCACACCGGTGCCGCGAACTGCGTCTGGCCGCCGGGGCGACGCAGATACAACACCAGCCAGCGGGCAACCGTCTGGGCGATCTCGGTGCCGTGATCACCCTCGACCAAGGCGAGCGCGAGGTCAATACCCGCCGTCACTCCCGCGGCAGTCCACACCTTCGGGGAGCTGCGGATGAAGATCGGGTCAGGATCGACGTCGACGGCGGGAAACTCACGAGCCAGTCGGTCGGCGAAGGCCCAATGCGTGGTGGCCCGACAACCGTCGAGCAGCCCCGCTTCGGCGGCCAAAAATGTGCCCGTACAGACGGTGACAACGCGCCGGGCAGTACCCGCAGCGGCTTTGACCCAGTCCATCAGCGCCACGTTGTCGCGTGCGGCATCGACGCCACCGCCACCGGGGAGCACAACGGTGTCTACCGGCGCACTCGGGTCTGGCAGCCGCGTGGTCATGAATTCCAAGCCGATTCCGATTGCCACCGGACGCTCGTCGATCGATGCGAGCGCCACGTCGTAACCGCCCTCGCTCAGCAGGGATGCACCCGCAAACACCTCGAACGGTCCCACCACGTCGAGCGGTTGGACCCCGGGGAAACCGACGATAACCACCTTGCGGGCCATGGGCTCAATGCTGCTCAGGTTCCGCTATGTCGTCTAGGGCGTGTCTGCTTAATGTGAATGGTGTTTTGGCTGATGCTGTTTGGGTGATGCGGACGCATGCGATTTCTGATGATTTGTGGTCGCTGATCGTGGCGGTGTTGCCTGCGGGGCGGCGGCGTGGCCGGCCGTGGAACGATCATCGACGTACTCTGGAGGGCATTATCTGGCGTTACCGTACGGGATCTCCGTGGTGTGACCTGCCCGAGCACTTCGGTCCCTGGCAATCGGTGGCCGAGAGGCATCTACGCTGGTCGGTCGATGGCATCTACGCGCGGATCTTCGCGGCGATCGCCTCTGACCTCGACGCCGAGGACGCCGACCTGGGCGCACTGTTGTCGGTCGATTCGACCAGTGTGCGCGCCCACCAACACGCAGCCGGAGCGCGCCGGGCGCCGCACAGGGGATCTGTCGAATTACAAGAAATATCTCGATGAGCCCGATGACCACGCCATTGGGCGTTCCCGCGGCGGGCTGACTACCAAGATCCACGCCTTGACCGACCAGCTGTGCAGTCCGGTCACCCTGGCACTGTCGGCCGGTCAAGCCGGTGATAATCCGATGCTTTGGCCATTGCTGGCCGCCCGGTGCAGCAACTCATACGCCCCGTTTCGCCTGCTGGCGGACAAGGCGTACTCCCATGACTCGACGCGGGCACAGCTGCGCCGGCTCAAGATCGCCCATACCATCCCCGAGCGCAGCGACCAGATCACCCGCCGCAAAGCCAAAGGCCGCAACAGAGGACGGCCTCCGGGGTTCTCAGGCCGAATCTACAAGCACCGCAACACCGTCGAGCGAAGCTTCAACCGGCTCAAACACTGGCGCGCGGTCGCCACCTGCTACGACAAATACGCCCTGACCTACCTCGGCGGTGTCACCCTGGCCGCCATCATCACCTACCACCGCGTCCGCAATTAGCAGACAGGACCTAGGGCGTGTACCCCACAAATTAGGCCAGGCCGTCGGCTGCCGGCGTGTCCCCGCCGCACCGGCAGCCGAGTAATGAGTCCAGGGGAGCACATGTCAGTGCATTGGTAGGCGCCGGAGTTGATCGATTCATAGGACGTGCGGCGCGATGAGGACGGCGGCGCTGGAGACCACCGAACCAATCAGGAAGGCGATGATGGTGAATCCCATTACCTGACGGACATTGAGTTTCGCGATGGCCAGCAGTGGTAGCAGCTAGAACGGCTGAATCATGTTGGCAACCGCCTCGCCGATTGCCACCGACATTGAGATCAGTCCGAGGTAGGCCGGCGAATGTTGGCCCAGCACGAGCGCCGAGTCGACCGCGACTGGCCCCTGCACCGCCCAGTGGCCACCGCCGGAGGGCACAAACAGCGAGATGATGATCGAGCCGACGAAGGTCAGGAAAGGGAGGGTGTACTGGTTCGCGCCGCTGACCAGCACCTCGGCGAGCACCGTCTGCACCGGCGTGCCCGAACCCGCGGGTGCTTGCGAGGGCAGATAACCCAGAAGCCCGATGATCCCGCCGTACAGCGGATACTGCAGCAGCAGCGGGCCCGACACTCTGGCCGCGCCGGAAAACGCCCGGATGAAGCGAATTGGCGTGCGATGTAGCAACGCTCCCGTCACGGTGAACAGCATGATCATCGACGAGATGTTCAGCGCAAAACCACATAGCGAGAAGTATGTTAGTCCCGTGACAAAGACGATCACGTTGAGAATCCACAGGTTTTCCAACCAGTCAGCAAACGTCCGGTCGCCTGTGGCGGGGTCCGATGGCGTGTCCTCGTCCGCGAAGACCGCGGGGTCCGGCTCGAGGCGACGCGCCGGCTCCATGCGCCGGATCGCGATGGCCAGCAGCACCAGTACCGCCGCCGCGGCCACCCAGCTGTAGGGCTGAAAGATCGTCAGCCGCAGCGGCACGTTGATGCCGGTCATCTTGTGAATCACATTGATTGGGCTATTGGAGTCGGTGTTCGCCAGCGCGATCGACGACGACAGGCCCTGGGTCCAGACGATAAAGCCCATGAATGAGGCTGCGATGAGGTAGCCAAAATGCACGCCCTCGAGTCGCTTCGCCACCTGGCGAGCGACCAGGGCGCCCGCCACCAGACCGAGCCCCCAATTCAGCAGCGACAATGCGGCACTCAGGCTAAAACACAGCAGAGCGCCTTGAATCTGGTTCGTTGGCTTACTGGCGACGAATACGATCGCCCGCTTCAGCGGTGGCGCTTCGGCGAGCGTGTAACCAGTCACTAGGATCAACACCATCTGGAACGCGAAGGTAAAGATGTTCTGCGATCCCCAGACACCGTCGTACCAGGCGTTGAGGACGCCGCTCGGCGTTGCGCCCCGGACCAGTAGCGCGACCAACGCAACCACGATGACGGTAAGCAGGACCGCGAACAGGTACGGATCTGGCATGAAGCGTTCGACATAGCGCACGCACAGCGCCGTGAGGTGCTGCATCAAGCTGCGCCGCTTGGCCTTTCGATCCTGCCGTGTCGTCATTGGCCCGCCTTCGCTAAGTCGACCCGCCGCATCAATCCGCGCTTGTTGATTGTGCTGACCCGACCCCGAAACCGTAAACAGGATCTCGGCGGCCGCTGCGTCTCGACCGCGGCGCAAGCTCGGCAGCGAGAAGACCGAGGCGCGCGACCGGCGTGATGCCGGCACCGCCAGCCGGAATCCCTCGTTCCAACGCCATCACTTGCTAAGGGTGAACCCGATACCAGAATGGCAAATTAGAATTGCGCTCGAATTTGAGGCTGCATTTCGCCAATGCAGACATCATGATGAATATCGTGTATGGTTTGCATACCACATTGTTTTGCGTCGTTGGCGAAGGGCTGCTGTCACTCAGCCGCATAGGACGAATAAGTCACATATGCCACATTGACCACATCGAGCAAGCGATAGCAGTACAGCCACTTAACGTAAGGATTACAACGTGACGATATTGCAGGAAACCGCCCAATCAGCTGTCAGCAAGGTGATCATCGAGGCGTTGGAGTCGGCGACCGCTACGTCGGTCATTTCGGCCCTCGCCGAAGGACGAAACACGGCTTCCAAGAACACTTTCCGCCCGAGCATCATCACACTTGAGACCATCGACGGACAAGAGATCCGAGTCAGCACGCTGACCAGCAAGTCCGCTACAGCGGCAGAGTTGGTCTCGGCGGGCACGACCATCGATGCCGCACCCACCGGCACCTACGTCCTGGCCTGCGGCAAGACATTGGTGATTGAAAATGGCCGCCTGGTAGGTGGTACCGCCGCGGCCGGAGATATCCCCGATTGGGCCGTGTTCTACCTCTTGCCGGTTGATCGGCAGCGATGCCAATAGGGGAAGAAGTGTCAGTCTTCGGACTGGGAGTGCCGCTATCCAATGGGTAATTAAGACCAGCAAGCTCTGCAATCTAAGGTGCAATTACTGTTACGAGTGGGAGCACCTATCGGACCCGACAAGGATGTCGGAGTCGGTCTGGCGGGACGCTTTAGTAGCCATCCGGGACTACGCCGATCTGACGACCCGGCGCTGCGGCTACGACATCCCCGTGGACATCATTTGGCACGGGGGCGAGCCCACACTGTTGCCGCGTGAATATTTTGAGCGAGTGTTCGCATTGCAGAGAGAGGTTTTCCCCAGCGATTGGCTACAAAGCCGCCGGGTCAGAAATGTCCTGCAAACGAACCTGTATTCCGTTCGCGACGAGCACCTGGATGTCTTCGAAGAACATGGCGTTGAACTGGGTATCTCGGTAGATTTCGCCGAAGGCGTGCGGTTGACGACGGGAGGCAAGCGGACAGAGGCGGCGGTACGTTAGAACATCCGCCGTCTGCAGGACCGGGGCTTACCCTTCAGCATCATCACGGTGTTGGCTGGGCACACCGTCAGCCAGATTCAGCGCGTATTCGAGGAGATCAGCCAGCTCCAGAAGCCAGCACGACTGCTCCCACTGTTCAGCGGTCCCGCGGCGCGTCCGATGAACGGCGTCACCGTCGACAAGTCCGACATCCTCGACGCGTTGATGGTGTTCTTCGACCTGTGGGTCTCGGCCGGTATGACCCCGCGGGTCGATCCTCTTGATCAGTATCTGCGCACCGTGATCCTCAAGCGCATGGGCTTGGAGCGCCCGGGCCAAGACCGTGCGCTGTTGGGTAACGACGTCCTCGTCATCGACCGTGACGGCAGACTCAGTTGCGATGCCTACCGTGAGCATGGGGACCTCGGCAATATCACCGAGACGACCATCGAGGACATCGTGGATGGCGCCACCTACGGTTACCTTGTCGCGGAGGAGACAGCACTGAAGGATTCGGTATGCACGCAGTGCCCGTTCCTCGGCGCCTGCGACACCAGCCCGATCGCACGCAATTTCGACAGCCACATCCTGCAAGACTGCCCGATCGATCGATATATCTTGCCGCGCATCGAGGCCCACCTGGAGGATCGGGGCTTCTTCGACGAACAGTTCAGCGCCATGGTCCATGAGGTCACCGCGACCCATGTGGTGGAGGCGTTCGGAGCGCGGGTTTCGTATTCATGCTGAAGGTGTCCTTTGGGCGCCAACAGCGGCGGGTCAGCCCGGTCTGGACCTGGTCGTGGGTCGCTTTGACGGTCTTGGCAGACTGTGCCCATGGCACAGATAACCCTGCGTGGAAATGCGATCAACACTGTCGGCGAACTGCCCGCCGTCGGATCTCCTGCCCCGGCATTCGCCCTGACCGGTGATGACCTGGGAACGGTGAGCAGCGACCAGTTCCGCGGCAAGGCCGTCGTGCTTAATATCTTCCCGTCCATCGATACACCGGTGTGCGCAACCAGTGTTCGGACCTTCAACGAGCGTGCCGCCGCCAGCGGAGTGAACGTGCTCTGCGTGTCGAAAGACCTGCCGTTTGCGCAGAAGCGATTCTGTGGGGCGGAGGGGATCGAGAACGTGACAAACGCCTCGGCGTTCCGCGACGGCTTCGGTGAGGCCTACGGCGTCACCATCACCGACGGCCCGATGGCCGGACTCCTTGCCCGGGCCATCGTGGTCATCGGCGCCGACGGCAAAGTTTCCTACACCGAACTGGTGCCGGAAATCGCGCAAGAGCCCGACTACGAAGCGGCGCTGGCAGCGGTCGCCACCTAGATCGGCACCGTCGCTCACCGGCTAGAGGCCGACACGATCGGCCAACAGCGACCGCTGGTGCGCACTGCTGCCGAACAAGGCTTCGGTCGTCTTGGCCCGGCGGAAATACAGATGCAGGTCGTGTTCCCAGGTGAAGGCGATCCCGCCGTGAACCTGGATAGCCGAGCCCGCACACAATACGTAGGTGTCCGCGGCCTGCGCCTTCGCCAGCGGGGCGGTGGCGTGCAGTTCGTCCTCGCCGGCCGCGCACAGCTGCGCAAACATCACCGCAGCGCGGGTGGCATCAATCTCGATCATCATGTCGGCGCAGCGGTGCTTGACGGCCTGAAACGAGCCGATCGGCCGATCGAATTGCTTGCGACTGCAGGCGTATTCGATTGCCAGATCCAGGCATGCCTCGGCGCCACCGAGCATCTCAGCGGCCAGCAGCACCCGGGCCACGTCCAGTAGTCGGGCTACCTCGTCGGCTGAGCTCGCGGCCAAGGCTTCCGCCGGGGCCCGAACCAGTCGCAGCTTGGCGACCGGACGGGTGATGTCGAACGAGGGGAGTCCGACGACGGTGACCCCTGGGGCAGCGGCGTCCACCACGTAGAGGATCACCGCACCGTCGGATTCGGCCGGGACGACGAACAGGTCCGCGACATGGCCATGCAACACCGGGGCGCACTCGCCGGTGAGCACCGGGCGGCCGTCGCGCCGGCCGGCTCGCACCGAGGTCACCGATAGGTCGGGTCCGGCCGCCGCCAGCGCCCCGATCCGATCGCCGGAGAGCAGAACGCTGAGCAGGCCCTTGCGCTGCTCGCTATCACCCATGCGCAGTATCGCCTCGATCGCGAGGATCGTTGCGGCGAAGGGAACCGGGGTCAGTGCCCGGCCGAGTTCGCCGAATGCGATCGCGGTCTCCACCAGCGTGCCGCCCGCTCCGCCGTATTCCGGCGGGGCGTGCAGCGCGGGTAGTTCCAGTTCGGCGCAAAGCCGGTGCCACAGTTTTTTGTCATGGCCACCCACGGCGGTAACCTGACGTACCCGCGCCGGTGGGGCCTGATCGCGAAGAAAGCCCCGCAACGACTCGCGGAAGTCGTCCTGCTCGGTGCTATAGCGGAAATCCATGTCAGTGCACGGCTTCTCGGCGTGGTTCCTTGGGGAGCCCGAGCAGTTGCTCGCCGATCACATTGCGCTGGATCTGCGAACTGCCGGCATAGATCGTCGCGGCGCGCGCGTATAGCAACTCGTCCATCCAGCAGGCAGGGGAGTTGGCGGTACCGGCCTGCGGAACAACGCGCGCCTCACCATTGCCCGGGCCGCTGGGGCAGAGCGCGTCCAACCCGAGAATCTCCACGGCAAGCTCGGTATAGCGCTGGAAGTATTCACTCCAGATGACCTTGCTGATCGCCGCTTCAGCGCCTGGCAACAGCCCGTTCAGCGCCCAGGTAAGGCTGCGGTAGCCGCGGTAGCGCATGATCTGGGTGCGGGAATAACACCACGCCAGCCGGTCTCGGATGCGCGGGTCGCTGTCCAAGCCCCGCGCTCGGGCCAGATCGCACAACCGGGACAGGTCACGGGCGAAGTCGATCGCCCCCGTGGTCGCCTGCGCGCCGCGTTCGAAACCCAGCAGAGTCATGGCGGCCGTCCAGCCGCTGCCGACTTCGCCCACTACATTGGCAACGCCGGTTCGGGCGTCGGCGAAGAAGACCTCATTGAACGGGGAATGTCCGGCGGCATTGATGATCGGCCGAACCACCACGGCGGGCTGGTCCATCGGCACCAACAACAACGACAGCCCCTGGTGCTTGGGCGCAACGGGATCCGTTCGCGCCAAGACAAAGATCCACTTGGCGGTGGATCCGGCCGATGTCCAGATTTTCTGACCGTTGATCACCCACTGGTCACCATCGATTACGGCTCGGGTCCGCACAGAGGCCAGATCCGAGCCGGCCTCGGGCTCAGAGAAACCCTGGCACCAGCGATCGTCGCCGGTGAGGATGCGCGGCAGGAAATGCCGCTTCTGCGCTTCGGTTCCCAGGGCGATCAACGTGTTGCCCAGCAGATCGACCCCGAACAGATCGTTCTCCTCGCGCTCGGGTGCTCCCGTGCGGGCGAACTCTTCGGCGAGCACCACCTGCTCGACGGGGGAGTGACCGCCCCCGCCGTACTCCTTGGGCCAGGACACCGCGATCAACCCGGCTGCCACCAGGAGTTGGCGCCACCTCGCAGCGAAGGCCTTGCGGTCCTGCACCGCCAGAGCGCCGGGCCCCGACCAGCCGCACGGCAGGTGCTCGTCCAAGAACGCGCGGACCCGCTCGCGAAACTCTTCCGCCTCGGGCGGGTAAGCGACGTCCACGTGCGGCGCCCTGCTCAGGGCCGCCGCTTGGTTGCGGGCAGAATCTCCGGAGCGGCCCGCCAGTCGTCGAGTCCATACTCGACGGTGCCGTAGCACAGCTTTCCGCCGGTGACCTCGGCCCAGTGCGCATGATTGAGCTGATGGATCTTGAAGCACCCGTCCAGCGCCGTGGTGAAACCCATGGCGTCCACGGTCTGGTTCACCGATTCCTTGATGAGCAGCGCAGCTATCGTCGGTAGCTTGGCGATGCGGCGCGCAAATTCGATCGCGCAATCGGCTAGATCCTCGCCCGGAAATACCTTGCTCACCATGCCCAACGCGTGGGCTTCGTCCGCGCCGATCGAGTCGCCGGTAAGCAAGAGCTCCTTGGCCTTGCGCGGGCCGAACTCCCACGGGTGGCCGAAGTACTCGACTCCACACATGCCGAGACGGGTGCCCACGACCTCGGCGAACACGGTGTCATCGGCAGCGACGATCAAGTCACAGCACCAGGCCAACATCAAACCCGCCGACAGCACCGTCCCGTGCACCTGGGCGACGGTGATCTTGCGCAGATTGCGCCACCTCTTCGTGTTCTCGAAGTAGTAGTGCCACTCCTGGCGGTTGCGTGACTCCACCCCGCCATAGGTGCCGCCATTGCACTGATAGGAGGGGTGCTGGTCGGGCCCCGGGGCGCGTTCCCGGACATCATCGGCCGAGCCCAGGTCGTGCCCGGCGGAAAAGGCGGGCCCCTCGCCGCGCAGGATGACCACCCGGACGGTGTCGTCAGCTTCGGCAAGTTCGAAGGCGGCACCCAACTCCACCAGCATTCCGCGCGTTTGCGCGTTGCGCTGTTTCGGGCGGTTCAGGGTGATCGTCGCGATACGGCCGTCGTCGATCGTTTCGTACCGGACGTATGTGAAGTCCGGCGCCGCACGCTCCCCGTTGGACCGGCGATCGACTGGACTGACACCGGCGACGTTCATGGCGGCTCCTTACTGCTCACTGGGCGCTGAACGGGTGATCTGTGCGAGGTTACGCGGCTACGGACCAGTATGTCCATAGCCAATACGTCCTATCGGAGTTCAACGACAGATAAACTCGCATGCAAATTGGGTCTTGTGCGCAGTCAAGTATCTTGCTAGTACTGTAGTATACCTACAGAAGAAGCGATCACGGCGCCACGCATCAGGGCCGGGGACAGACCAGAAGGGTTAATGATGGAGATCGGAATATTCCTCATACCGGCCCATCCGCCGGAACGCACTCTTTACGACGCCACCCAGTGGGACCTCGACATCATCGAACTGGCCGACCAACTCGGCTACGTCGAAGCCTGGGTCGGCGAACACTTCACCGTGCCGTGGGAGCCGATCTGCGCCCCGGATCTACTGTTGGCCCAGGCGCTGCTGCGTACCAAGCAGATCAAGCTCGCACCCGGCGCGCACCTGCTGCCCTATCATCACCCGGTCGAACTTGCCCATCGCGTAGCGTATTTCGATCACCTGGCACAGGGCCGCTTCATGCTGGGCGTCGGAGCCAGCGGTATCCCAGGAGACTGGGCACTCTATGACGTGGACGGCAAGAATGGCGAGGATCGCGAGATGACCCGCGAAGCTCTCGAAATCATGTTGCGGATCTGGACCGAAGACCAACCCTGGGAACATCGCGGAAAGTACTGGAACGCCAACGGTATTGCGCCGATGTTCGAAGGTCTGATGAGGCGCCACATCAAGCCCTACCAAAAACCCCACCCACCGATCGGAGTAACCGGGTTCAGCGCCGGCTCGGAAACCCTCAAACTGGCCGGCGAGCGGGGCTACCTTCCGATGAGCCTGGACCTGAACACCGAGTATGTCGCGACCCACTGGGATGCGGTCCTCGAAGGCGCCGCCCGCAGCGGCCGGACGCCCGACCGCCGCGACTGGCGACTCGTGCGTGAGGTGTTGGTGGCGGAGACCGATGAGCAAGCATTCCGGTACGCCGTCGACGGGACCATGGGGCGAGCCATGCGCGAGTACGTCCTGCCGACCTTCCGAATGTTCGGCATGACCAAGTTCTACAAGCACAACCCCTCGGTGCCCGACGACGACGTGACCCCGGAGTACCTCGCCGAAAACACCTTCGTGGTCGGCTCGGTGGACACCGTGGTCGACAAACTCGAAGCCACCTACGACCAGGTCGGCGGATTCGGTCACCTGTTGGTTCTCGGATTCGACTACCGGGAGAACCCGGGGCCATGGAAAGAGTCACTACGGCTGCTCGCCGAGGAAGTCATGCCCCGGCTCAATGCTCGCATCGCCAAGAAGCCGGGGGGGACCCCACAAACCTCCAAAGCCCGAAGCCGCGATCGTCTAGCGAACCAAGGGCGAGAAGGGCACCGCCATGACAGTTCGGCACGTTACCGTCGGCTACTCGGACGGAACGCACAAGACCATGCCGGTGCGGCCCGACCAGTCGATACTGGAGGCCGCCGAAGAACACGGTGTCGCCATCGTCAACGAATGCCAGAGCGGAATCTGCGGCACCTGCGTGGCCACCTGCACCGCCGGCCGGTACGACATGGGACGTACCGAGGGCCTCTCCGATGTGGAGCGAGCGGCCCGAAAGATCCTCACCTGCAAAACCTTTGCCGAGTCCGATTGCGAGATCGAACTGCAGTACCCCGTCGACGACAACGCGGCGTTGCTGGTAAGCGGCGACGGCGTGGTGACCGGTGTTGACATGGTGTCACCGGGCACCGCCGTCCTGCGTGTCGATGTCTCGGCCATGGCCGGCACGATCGGATATCGAGCGGGCCAGTTCGCCCAGCAGCAGGTTCCCGGTAGCGACCAGTGGCGCAACTACTCTTATGCGCATCCGGCCGACGGAGGTGGTGAGCTCGAGTTCATCATCCGATTGTTGCCCGACGGCGCGATGTCGAACTATCTGCGTGACCACGCTAAACAGGGTGATCGAATTGCGTTGCGGGGCAGCAAGGGAAACTTCTATCTTCGCCCGATTGTACGGCCGGTGGTGCTGGTCGCCGGCGGTACCGGCCTGTCAGCAATCCTGGCCATGGCCCAGAGTCTGCCGGCCGATCCCGGCCAACCGGTAAGTCTGCTCTATGGAGTGACCTCGGCCGAAGATCTGTGCAAGCACGACGAACTCGAACAGCTCGAGCACCGTGTTGCGGGCTTGCAGGTGCACGTCATCGTGGCGCGCCGCGACGACGACTGGTCCGGGCGCACCGGGCTGGTCACCGACTTGCTCGACGAGGCGATGCTGGCCGGCGGCGACGCCGACGTGTACCTGTGCGGCCCCGCTGCGATGGTCGAGGCTACCCGCACCTGGTTGTCGGCCAATGGCTTTCACCGAGCTGGGCTCTACCACGAGAAGTTCGTGTCCAGCGGGGCGGCGCGCCGCCGCACGCCGGCGCGCCTGGACTACTCGGCCCTGGATCTCGCCGCAGTGCGGCGCAGCGGTCGCGGTACCGCTGTGGTCATCGGCGGCAGCATCGCGGGCATCGCCGCGGCCAAGGTCTGCAGCGACGCCTTTGACCGCGTCATCGTGCTCGAGAAGGACGACCCCCACCGCCGCCGCGAGGGCAGACCGGGCGCTGCGCAGGGCTGGCACCTGCACCACCTCCTCACCGCCGGGCAGATCGAACTCGAACGTTTCTTCCCCGGCATCGTCGACGACATGGTGCGCGAGGGCGCATTCAAGGTCGACATGGCAGCCCAGTACCGGATTCGGCTGGGCGGAACCTGGAAGAAACCCGGTACGAGCGACATCGAGATCGTGTGCGCCGGGCGGCCGCTGCTGGAATGGTGCGTGCGCCGTCGACTCGACGACGAACCGCGCATCGACTTCCGCTACGAGTCAGAGGTCACCGACCTGGTGTTCGATCGCGCCAACAACGCCGTCATCGGGGTTGCCGTCCAGGGTGACGGCGGCGAACCGGAGGTGATTCCCGCGGAGTTCGTCGTGGATGCCTCGGGAAAGAACACCCACGTGCCGGAGTTCTTGGGGCGCGTCGGCATTGGAGCCCCCGAGGTCGAACAGGACATCATCAACTGCTTCTACTCCACCATGCAACACCAGGTGCCGCCGGAGCGGCAGTGGCAAGACAAGGTGATGGTGATCTGTTATGCGTACCGGCCCTACGAAGACACCTACGCCGCGCAGTACTACACCGACAGCTCCCGGACCATCCTGTCCACCTCACTGGTGGCCTACAACTGCTACTCGCCGCCACGCACCGCTCGAGAATTTCGCGAGTTCGCCGATCTGATGCCGTCACCGGTCATCGGAGAGAACATCGACGGACTTCAGCCGGCCTCGCCGATCTACAACTTCCGATATCCCAACATGCTGCGGCTGCACTACGAAAAGAAGCGCAACCTGCCGCGCGCTCTGTTGGCGGTGGGCGACGCCTACACCAGTGCGGACCCCGTTTCCGGGCTGGGCATGAGTCTGGCGCTCAAGGAAGTTCGGGAGATGCAGTTGCTGCTGTCCAAATACGGTCCCACGCACCGGGAGCTACCGCGCAAGTACTACCGAACGATCGCCAAGATGGCCGACACCGCCTGGTTCGTGATCCGCGAGCAGAACCTGCGCTTCAACTGGATCAAGGACGTCGACAAGAAACGCCCGTTCTATTTCGGTGCGCTCACCTGGTACATGGATCGGCTGTTGGAGCTGGTGCACGACGACCTCGACGCCTACCGCGAGTTTCTGGCCGTCGTCCACCTGGTCAAACCGCCGCTGGCGCTCATGAAGCCCGGAATCGCCAGCCGCGTCATCGGTAAATGGGCGCGAACCAGGCTGTCCGGCCAGAAGACGTTGATCGCCCGCAACTACGAAAACCACACCGCACCTGCCGAACCCTCGGACCAGCTGGTGACCGTGGGTGATCTGAGATAAGGAAGGCGACCATGGCGCAGGCTCATCGGATCTTGAACTGCCGGGGCACCCGCATCCATGCCGTCGAAGACGGCGAGGGACCGCTGGTGATACTGCTGCACGGGTTTCCAGAGTCCTGGTACTCGTGGCGCCATCAGATTCCGGCGCTGGCCGCCGCGGGCTACCGGGTGGTGGCCGTCGATCAGCGTGGCTATGGCCGATCGTCGAAGTACCGGGTGCAAAAGGCCTACCGCATCAAAGAATTAGTCGGTGACGTGCTTGGCGTCGTCGATGCCTATGGTGCGGACAAGGTATTCGTTATCGGTCACGACTGGGGCGCGCCGGTCGCTTGAACCTTCGCCTGGTTATATCCGCAAAGATGCGCCGGAGTGGTGGGGATCAGCGTTCCATTCGCCGGGCGTGGTGTGATCGGCTTGCCGGGCAGCCCCTTTGGCGAGCATCGGCCCAATGACTACCACCTCGAGCTGGCGGGCGAAGGCCGGGTTTGGTATCAGGACTACTTCTCCGCTCAGGATGGCATCATCGCCGAGATCGAGGAAGATGTGCGGACCTGGCTACTCGGGCTGACCTACACGGTGTCCGGCGACGGCATGATCGCGGCCACCAAGGCGGCCGCCGATGCGGGTGTCGATCTGGCATCCATGGATCCGATCGACGTTATCCGGGCCGGCCCCTTGTGCATGGCCGATGGGGCGCGGCTCAAGGACACGTTCGTCTACCCGGAGACGATGCCCGCTTGGTTCACCGATGCCGATCTTGACTTCTACACTGGCGAGTTCGAACGCTCCGGCTTCGGTGGACCGCTGAGTTTCTATCACAACATCGACAACGACTGGCACGACCTCGCCGACCAGGAAGGCAAGCCGCTGTCTGCGCCCGCGCTGTTCATCGGTGGTCAATACGATGTCGGCACCACCTGGGGAGCCGAGGCCATAGCGCGGGCACACGAGGTCATGTCCGACTACCGCGGCACCCACATGGTGGCCGACGTCGGGCACTGGATTCAGCGGGAAGCGCCCGATGAGACCAACCGGCTGCTACTCGAATTCCTTGGGGGGCTGCGGCAGTGAGTTGCGCCTTCGACATGATTCCGCAGACCGTCGACCCTCTCGACGGCGCCGCGTTGCGCTACGCCTTCGGCTGCTTCCCCTCCGGTGTGATTGCTGTCTGTGCGATGGTCGGCGATGCCCCGGTCGGGATGGCGGCGAGCTCGTTCACTTCCGTTTCGATCGACCCGCCGCTGGTGTCGATCTGTGTGCAGAACACTTCCACGACGTGGCCGAAGTTGCGCAACCGTCCGCGCCTCGGCGTCAGCGTTCTTGCCGAGGGCCACGACGAGACATGTATCAGCCTCTCGCGCAAGGAAGGTGACCGATTCGCCGGGGTGTTCCACAGCGAGCTGCCCGGCGGGGGCGTGGTCGTTCTCGGAGCCAGCGCCTGGCTGGAGTGCCTGCTGCACTCCGAGGTCCCGGCGGGGGATCACACCATCGCATTGCTTGAAATCTGCTCGCTGGGAGCCGATCCCGAGACACCACCACTGGTTTTTCATGGCAGCCGGTTCCGCCGGTTGGCCGCTCACCCCGCAACGGAGCCTGGATGAAAACCACCGATGTCCGGGTGCGCCGGGCGATCACCGCGATAGCGGCGGGACGCCCCGTCGTTGTCACCCACGATCACGCCGCCCAGGGATATCTGGTCTTCGCGGCCGAGGCCGCGACCTCGTCTCTGGTCGCTTTCACCGTCCGGCACACGGCGGGATATGTCCGCGTCGCGCTGCCGGACGCCCAGTGTGCGCGGTTGAACCTACCGCCGATGTGCCATGACAACCCGACACATCGGGTATCGGTCGATGTGCGAGCAACCGGCACCGGCATCTCGGCGCGCGACCGTGCCCGCACCATCGCGGCTCTCGCGTCGGCGGGCTCGCAAGCTGCGGATTTTCTCCGGCCCGGGCACGTGGCCCCACTACTGGCCGAGCCGCATGGGGTGCTCGCCAAGTGCGAGCCCGCCGAAGCCGCCGTAGACCTTGCCCGCCTAGGGCGTGTCTGCTTAATGTGAATGGTGTTTTGGCTGATGCTGTTTGGGTGATGCGGACGCATGCGATTTCTGATGATTTGTGGTCGCTGATCGTGGCGGTGTTGCCTGCGGGGCGGCGGCGTGGCCGGCCGTGGAACGATCATCGACGTACTCTGGAGGGCATTATCTGGCGTTACCGTACGGGATCTCCGTGGTGTGACCTGCCCGAGCACTTCGGTCCCTGGCAATCGGTGGCCGAGAGGCATCTACGCTGGTCGGTCGATGGCATCTACGCGCGGATCTTCGCGGCGATCGCCTCTGACCTCGACGCCGAGGACGCCGACCTGGGCGCACTGTTGTCGGTCGATTCGACCAGTGTGCGCGCCCACCAACACGCAGCCGGAGCGCCCCGGGCGCCGCACAGGGGGATCTGTCGAATTACAAGAAATATCTCGATGAGCCCGATGACCACGCCATTGGGCGTTCCCGCGGCGGGCTGACTACCAAGATCCACGCCTTGACCGACCAGCTGTGCAGTCCGGTCACCCTGGCACTGTCGGCCGGTCAAGCCGGTGATAATCCGATGCTTTGGCCATTGCTGGCCGCCCGGTGCAGCAACTCATACGCCCCGTTTCGCCTGCTGGCGGACAAGGCGTACTCCCATGACTCGACGCGGGCACAGCTGCGCCGGCTCAAGATCGCCCATACCATCCCCGAGCGCAGCGACCAGATCACCCGCCGCAAAGCCAAAGGCCGCAACGGAGGACGGCCTCCGGGGTTCTCAGGCCGAATCTACAAGCACCGCAACGCCGTCGAGCGAAGCTTCAACGGGCTCAAACACTGGCGCGCGGTCGCCACCCGCTACGACAAATACGCCCTGACCTACCTCGGCGGTGCCACCCTGGCCGCCATCATCACCTACCACCGCGTCCGCAATTAGCAGACAGGACCTAGCCGGACACCGGCCGGCCGCCGCATTGTGTGAGATTGTCTCTCGCCGTAACCCCACTCTGATGGCGCACGGCGCCGAGTTGGTCGAATTCGTCGTGGAACACGGATTGGCCGTCGTGTCCATTGCAGAACTCCTGGCTTATCGGCAACGGACCGAACCGCAGGTCATCCGGCTGACGGAGACGACCCTACCCACGTGGGCCGGCAATTCCCGCGTCATCGGCTTTCGTGATCTGGGGCCAGCCAACCTAGGAGGCGAGCATTTGGCGGTGATCATCGGTGCCCCCGACTCCGGCGTGCCCGTGGCACTGCACGTCCACATCGAGTGCCTCACCGGCGACGTCTTCGGGTCGACCGGGTGCCGATGCGGCGGGGAACTCAACGGCGCACTCAGCGCAATGTCAGCCCAGGGCAGCGGCGTGGTCCTGTACCTGCGGCCCCAGGACCGCCGCGCGCATGCGGCCTGTTCGCCTCTGACGAGGAGACCCCCGCTGACTTCATGTCCGAGACCGTGACCTGGATGCTGCGCGATCTTGGGGTGTATGCGATCAAACTCTCCGACGACATGCCAGGATTTGGCCTTGTGATCTTCGGAGCCATTCGCGAGGCTGGTGGGGCCGCCGGGCCTGCAGACACGCCGCTCGCGGCCGCGGGCTAGCCCATGAGGTACCCGGACCTGGCCGGCAAAGCCGCGATCGTGACCGGGGCCGGGGCCGGGATCGGCCTCGCGATCGCCGAGCGGCTGGCCGCCGAAGGCGCCGCGGTACTCTGCGCGGACATCGACGGCGCTTCGGCCGAGCAAGCAGCGGCGAAAATCGGCTCCGGCGCAGTCGGGTATCAGGTCGATGTCAGTGCCGAGGAACAGGTCGCCGGCATGGTCGAAGCCTGCGTCACAGCGTTCGGCGGGCTCGACAAGCTCGTCGCCAATGCCGGAGTCGTTCATCTGGCCCCGATCCTCGACACCGCGGTCGAGGACTTTGATCGGGTCATCGGCATCAACCTGCGTGGAGCCTGGTTGTGCACCAAGCATGCGGCACCCAAGATGGTCGAGCGCGGCGGGGGAGCGATCGTCAACATGTCGTCACTGGCGGGCCATATCGGGGTGGGCGGAACCGCGGCGTACGGCATGTCGAAGGCCGGGATCAGCCACCTCAGCCGAGTCACGGCCGCCGAACTGCGCTCGGCCAATGTGCGCTCCAATGCGTTGTTGCCCGCGTTCGTGGATACCCCCATGCAACAGAGTGCGATGGCGATGTTCGACGAGGCGCTCGGAACGGGGGGCGCGAACACCATGATTGCCAGGTTGCAGGGCCGCATGGCCAGACCCGAGGAGATGGCTAGCATCGTGGCGTTCCTGCTGTCCGACGATTCGTCGATGATTACCGGAACAACCCAGATCGCGGACGGCGGAACCATCGCCGCACTGTGGTGAGCGTCGCTCGCCCAGCACTCACACAGTCACTGTTGCGGTTTCGCCGACGTCTCGCGCTGGGTTCTCGGCCGTTGTCGCCGTGGCCACTTTGGTCTTCCGGCGACGCAGCAAATACGTCGCCGCAAAGACCGCACACGCCCCCGCCGGAAGAAGCAGCGCATATCCGCCAAGCCAGGTTCCGATCAGCAGGCCGGCGGCGCCACCCACCAAGAAGAGCACCAAGGTCAGCGCAAGGACTGCGGCCTTCCAGCTCTCGATTCCTTCCCGACGGGCGCGGCCAAGCATCAAGCCGAGATCGGTCACCGTGCCGGTGAAGTGGGTGGTGCGAACCGCCATCCCGTGGAAGCTTGACGTCAGGCCGTTCTGCATTCCAAGGGCCGCCGCGATAAACAGGGCCTGCACGACGGGTTCCTCGACGCCCAGCGCCTGAATGCCCGCCTTGACCTGAGTTTCCTCCACACCGAGCGAGGCGAGCATCAGCAATATCGCCTCCACGGTCAGCACGATGGCGTGATGCGACCCCCGGGGATGCTGGTTATTGCCGAGAATCGCTCCGGCCGTGATCGCGCCAATCCAGAACCCCATCAAGATCGCGGCCAGGATGTGACCCTCATACAGCCAGGGATTGGCTGTGTTCATGCCAAGCTGGGTTGTCACTCCCGTGAGGTTGCCGACCGGGAAGGCCAGCAGCAGGCCAACCGCATTGACAAAGCCTGCGATGAAGGCCAGTGAGCCACTGTAGCTGAGCAGGACCCTCTTGGAGGAGAGGTGGCCGTCGTGTCCCGTGGCCAACGACTGCGGTCGTGTGCCGGGGTGGGGTTTCATGAGGCTTCGCTTTCCGTGCTGCAGCATCATCGGACTACTACGAAGGTAATATGACGAAATCATCTTCGCCAATAGTTCTTCGTATGAGTTTGGCCAGAGCGCCCACACCGATGACGCGCCGCCAACCCGGGATCGCCGACTTCAGCCTCGGCGCCGAGCGGGCCGCGAGACGGCGCGGGCGCGCCAGGGTGATCGTGACAGCAAAGTCGCGCAATCTTTCGTCTATTTGAATTAGCGAAATAATTTACATGAAAGCTCGGTGTAGTAACATCGAAATTGTGAGCGCTGCCAGGGCCGGGAAGCAAAGCCGACCGCACAATAGCGACTCCGAACGCGGATGGACATTCCTGACCAACCACGGACATGTACTGCTGTGCGTATCAGTCAGTGAACATTTGACCGCCCGTGAACTCTCGATGCGAATCGGCATCACCGAGCGGTCAGTACAGAAGATCCTGGCGGACTTGACCGATGAAGGTTACCTGATCAAGTCCAAGGACGGCAGACGCAATGTCTACACCCTCAATCCCAAGGGCAGACTGCGCCACCCCCTGGAAGCCAGCCACACCGTGGGCGAACTCATAGAAGCGTTGTCATAGTTCGTTTGCACCTCCACCGCTCGGCCAACGTTCCCCGCCGCCCGCCTCCAAGTCACTGTAATTCCTTGTGCCACTGCGGCTTCAGATGTCGCACCAAGGCAGTTCTCGCTGCGGGCCTGGAGCGCCTGTGCGAGTTGACTTTTGGCGTGTTCACCACCCCACGGTCGAGTGGCTGGCCCCCAACCAACCAGCGCGGGATGTCCGGTCAATACCCGAAACGGTGCCTGATTCCAGTTGACAGTTTCCGCGGGCCGCTGTGGTGACTGGGCTAACATTGCCACCCGACCGCGGGTGTGAGAAGTTGGTGACAGAGCCTTGATCAAGGCTTCCGGACGATGGGTGCCGTACCCGGTGCGCGACAAGACGGCCCAGGGAGAAACGCCGTGTCGTGGATAGTGCTGGTCATGTCTGGTGTTCTAGAAGCCGTGTGGGCAACTGCCCTTGGCAAGTCCGAAGGGTTCAGCAAGCCCGCGCCGAGCGTGGTGTTTCTGGTGGCGTTCATCGTCAGCATGGCCGGGTTGGCCTACGCCATGCGGGACCTGTCGGTCGGGACCGCATACGCCGTCTGGGTGGGCATTGGGGCAGTTCTCACCGTGGTCTACGCGATGGCCACCGGGGATGAGCCGGCGTCGCTTCTCAAGGTGGCGTTCTTGGCAATGATCATTGGAAGCGTGATCGGCCTCAAGCTCGCACACTGATTCCGTTCGAGCCTGACCGGGGTCTGCTCGCCATTCACCCAACGCGACGTCTGGCCCCGGCGGGCGGCTCCCTCTGGAATCATCTGGCCTGTTCGTGTTCTCGTTGCTACCGCGCGGCCAGGACGATCGGCAGGCACGAAATGCACCAGGGCACCGAGCTGTACCCGCCGACCTAATTGTTCGTGAAACCGTGTGGATCCCACCTGTGCACTTGGATCGCGAAGGACCCCAACCCAATCCAAACCATCACCAGAAGAGATTCCGATCCGATGAGGGTCGCGACACTCCCGTTCCACCGCGCAAACAGTGCGCTACCAAGTTCGAAGTCAGGACCGGCTGGTCAGGATTGATAGTGCGATCGCGGTGATTTCGTCTGCCACCGCGGCGTAGCGCGTGAGATGCCAGGTACGCGCCACATCCTCGATAAAGCTGATGGCCGCCGCGACCAAAAGTCGCGCTTCGACCGAACTGGTCTGTGGAACCAGCTCGCCGATGAGATCAATCCAGAGGGTGTCACGGTCGGCTTGATTCCGAACATATCCGTCCCGCACGTCGCCGGAGGCGTGGTTCAGCTCGGTCACGCACACCGCAACCAGATCCGGTGCGTCCAAGCTGATCCGGACGTGTCCCTCGACCAGCCCGCGTAGCCGCTGCGCCGCTTGCCGATTCGCGCGTAAGGCGCGGATGCACTCCAGGCTTCGCCACTCATCAAGGCGGCGGATGAGCGCGTCCAGGATCGCCTGTTTGGACGAGAACGAGCGATACAACCCGGGCCCCGCGATTCCGGCACCCTTGCCGATTTCACTGGTGCTAACGGCCGGATAGCCCTGCGCACGGAATAGCCGTGCACCCGTGGCCAACAGGGTTTCATAGCGGGAGAACAGCACGTCCTGCCCGTCGCGCCCGCCAGCGGCCGTTCCAAGTGGCTCCAGCTCGCACACCGAGGGCGTCCTGGCAGCGGCCATACACGCCTGGTACAGGCGCTCTTTGAGCTCCTTGGCGGGAAGCGTCAGACTATGTCTACCGAGGCTGGTCAGCGTGCTGGACACCGCCCACGCCCGCAACTCCGAGTGCGCCGGGCTCAGACCGGGCACCTCCAGCAAGACGCTTTCGCGCATGCCGGCGACGATCGCGTTGATGCGGCGCCGGACCTCGATACGGTCGGCGTCATTGAGATAGCGCGCCTCGCGCTGCCACAACACCGTCAAGGACCGCGACGCAACAGCCGCAGCGATCAGGTCCGGAAGATCAACACTCAACGGGCGAGGCGTCGGCTCTTGCTCGCCCTCGGTGAGTCGGCGCGCACTTTGGTACTGATCCTGACCGGTCCGGATGGCCTCGGCCAGCAACGCTTGCTTGTTGTCGTAGTGGCGATAGAGCGCACGCGCGGTGACTCCCGCCGCCTCGGCGATGTCCTCCAACTTGACCGAATGAAAGCCACGGTCGATGAAGAGCCCAACGGCCTGCTCCAGAATTTGCTGCTTTCGATCCTTCGGCCGGCGCCTAACGGGCGCGACGACGGAGTCCATCGACTCGAACTCCCTTCTTGCACATCGGGGTTCCAAATCCTGCCAGAAGCACCGCCTAGGGCTTCGTCCCGCGCCGGATCAGGACAAACTTGTTGTCAGCTCGCCAGGCATCGATCATGTGGATAGCTCCTCCGGTCGTGGCCGCAGCACCCCAGTCGGGACAGATAACATCGGATTATCAAAATACATTATCCGACGCTAAAACGAGATTACATGGATGTTTAACGTCCACGCCTTGGCCAATATCGCGTATCAGTTATAGACATGCCGGCTATCCATGGGACTGCGCGGCCCACTTGCGCCGGTATCGGCCAAGAGCTGCCAATCCGCGCTTTCCCCCCTTCGGGGCACCAAGACTTCTCCTTTGGGGGCTGACCACGGCCTCGACACGGTGATTGCATTGCGTGAGCACCATCCACGCACCATCCGGTGCCATCGAGCACCGCACATCGCGCAGGAGCAGGACCAATCATGGGCTTCTTCAAGGATTGCAGCGAGATCGACAAGTACATCGGCGGGGTCTTTCGCGATGCCGGCGACCACCCACAGTCGGGGCCGAAATTCCGCGCCGCCAACATCGTCATGCGGGTGGTCTACACAAATCCCGACTGCGAACTCACCGTCGCACTGCGCGACGATTTCCGAGTCGTCTGCGGCCCGAGCAATCTCACACCCGACGTCACGATGACCATGCCCGCCGATGTCGCCGACCAATTCTGGCGCGGTAACTACAATCTCACCATTGGCCTGGCCAAGGGCCAGGCCAAGGCCAAGGGCCCGATCGGAAAGATCCTGCGGCTGATCCCGTTGACCAAACCGCTGTTCGGCAGCTACCGCAAAAAGATCGCCGAGAAAGATCGCGAACAGTCCCGAGGTGGCCTGACCCGATGACGACGGTCGCTGTTCCGCATTATGCGATGTTGATCGGCGGCGAGTCGGTGGACTCCGATCGGCGGCTGTCGCTGGTCAACCCCGGCGACGAGAGCCCGGTCGCCACGGTGGCCTGCGGTGATGCATCGCACGTCGATGCCGCCGTGGCGGCCGCAAAAGCCAGCTTCGAGGACGGTAGCTGGTCGCGGGCCACGCCACAGGAGCGCGCCGCCGTGATGCGCCGCATCGTCGCCGCGGCCGACCAGGTCAGTGATGAGCTGATCGAGCTGGAGATGGCGTGCAACGGCGCGACCATCCGGCTGGCCACTGGATTCCACATCGGTTACGCACTAAGTCATTTCAGCTATTTCGCAGACCTTGCCGAGAGCTACGCCTACCAGCGTCCGGCACCAATCGAGACGTTCCCGGTGCTCAATCAAAGTGTCGTGCACCGCGAGCCGATAGGGGTGGTCGGTGCGATCACGCCATGGAACTTTCCGCTACTACTGACCCTGTGGAAGGTCGGACCTGCGATTGCGGCGGGAAACAGCGTGGTGGTCAAACCCGACGAGCACACACCACTGTCGATACTCGAGTTCGCCCGTATCGCCGAACGCAGCGGACTACCGCCCGGAGTGATCAACGTGGTCCCCGGCGAGGGGCCCGAGGCCGGGGCCAGACTGGCCTCGCATCCCGACGTGGGCAAGATTGCGTTCACCGGCTCCACCGCGGTAGGACGCGAGATCATGCGGCTGGCATCCGGCACGGTCAAACAGGTGACCCTCGAACTCGGCGGTAAGGGCCCGACGATCGTCCTCGACGACGCCGATCTCGAGATGGCCGTCGAAGGTGTGCTCTACGGATGCTTCGCCTATTCAGGTCAGGTCTGCGAGTCCGGCACCCGCGCACTGGTCCCCACGACGCTCTACCACGAATTCGTCGATCGGCTGGTCAAGCGCGCCGCCACCATCGTGGTAGGCCCGACCAGGGACTGGGACACCGACCTGGGGCCGGTCATCGACGCCGCACAACGCACTCGCATCCTCAACCACATCCTTGGTGCGCAGACCGACGGAGCGACCGTGGCGCTCGGGGGAGAGGCACTGACGGGCGGAATGTTCGACAAGGGGTTCTGGGTGGCGCCGACGATCCTGACCGGCGTGCACAACGACATGGCGATCGCCCGGGAGGAAGTCTTCGGCCCGGTATTGGTGGTCATCGGCTACGACGGGGACGAACAGGCCATCGCGATCGCCAACGACAGTGACTACGGACTGGCCGCCAGCATCTGGACGTCCGACAACGCCAGGGGACTGGCGATGGCCGAACGCATCCAATCCGGCAGCGTGTGGATCAACGATGCCCACCAGATCAACTGTCGGCTCCCGTTCGGCGGTTACAAGCATCGCGGAGTCGGTCGCGAACTAGGCCCCGATGCGCTCGATGCTTACGCGGAGGTCAAGACGATCCATCTGGACCTGTCCGGCGGACGCGAAGCAAAACCCTACGACGTCCTACTCGGCCACCCCGAAACCGGTTGACGTCAACCAACTTCGGGAACGCTGGCCAACCGGACGTACGCCGAGGCCGCCTCGGCCCGATTCGTCGCATGCAGCTTCCGCAGCACCCTTTTGACATGAGATTTCACCGTGCCGGCCGAGATCACCAGTTCGTCGGCGATCTGCTGATTGGTGCGGCCGGCCGCCATCAGCCGCAGCACCTCCACTTCCCGGCGGGTCAGCATGGCCATCACTCGCGTCTGCACCTCGGCCAACGACCGTGCCGCGGGGCAACGTTCGACCGGCTCGATCTTGCGCAGGTCCAGATCGGCATCCTGCAGAGCGCGCGCCGCCTCGTCCGCGGACGCAAGCGCACTGCGCACCTCGGCGTGCTGGCGCCGCATGCGCTCCAGCAGAACCGTTCGCTCATAGGCATATCCGAAGCCTTCGGCGAACGCCCACACCGTGTCTCGGTCGATCTCGTCGACTATGCGCCCGGAGTACAACCGATCGGCGTGCAGGAAACCGATCACTTTGCCGGTCGGCATCACCGGGGCCGCCACATAGGAATGCGTCAGCGAAAAGTCCACGATCGGTCGATTCACCCGCGGATCATTGCGGGCATCGCGCACGATCGCGGGCGCGTGCCGGCGAATCATCTGGGTTTCGATCAGCATGTGATCCAACAGCGGTGCCACCGATTGCGCGAAGGCGACCATCTTCTCCGCACCTTCACGGTCTTCCCCAAAGTAGGCCGATTCCGTCACCATTCGGCCTTCGTGCGCTCGAAACAGCACAGCACGATCGAACCCGCACGACTCCACCAGTTCACGCGGCGCCCGGTCAACAATCATCGCGACGTCGTCCACGGCGCGCAGCTTGCTCAAAGCCTCCTGCACCTGCAACAGCGCCAGCGTGCGGCGTGCGGCACCGTCCTCGATCATCTCCCGTTCCAGCGAGGACAAATCCAACAGCGTTTCGAGGGCGTTGACCGCATGCACGTCACCGAGGGACTCCAGGGCGTGGCGCACCGCGGCGGCGTTGACGTCGATGGCCTCGGCAACCACCGCCATGGGGTCGTCGGTGGGATCGACGTTGCAATCGCCGAACGCTTCCCGATAGTGACGAGTGGCATCGCTTTCCCGTATCGGACGCGACGCCCAGCCGGGGTGCTCGTCGTCGGCCAACGTGGGGAATGCGGGGGGATCGGGCATATCGACCGCATCGATCACCCCTCCCACTGTCCTCTCCGGGATGGCCCGTCGCGGCGAAAAGCCCAAACTCCCCTCCTACGGGGGCAAGAGTCCTCCCCAACGGGGGATCGACCTGCCACCGGGGTTGTCAGAGGCTGGATGACATGTCAACAGAGACCGTTTCAGGGACGGTGCCAGCCGTCGAACTTCTGACTACCCCACAAGGCATCGCCAATCCCTATCCGCTCTATGACGAACTCAGAGGGCTCTCGCCTGTTGCGGGGTATCGGGACTGGCCCCCTGGAATCGTCCCGGGCGCCGACGAACCGGTTACCGCCTGGGCGCTGTTCCGCTACGACCAGGTCTTTGCCGCGGCGCGCGACGCGGCAACCTTCTCGTCCCGCGATCCCTTGCAGGAGGCGTCGTCGGCGCCGAGCCTGATGCTGGTCAACACCGATCCGCCCAAGCACGAAGTTGAACGCAAACTGGTCAGCCAGGCGTTTTCGCCGCGCCGGGTCAAGCGACTGGAGGGGTGGCTCAATGATCTGATCCCGCAGCTGCTCAACGATCTCGAAAAGGATTCTCGGGATGGGGCCGAAGACGGCTCACCGGACGGGGTCGTAGAAGTCATGGGCTTCGCCGCCGAGATTCCCACCCGGGCGATGGTGCGACTGCTGGGCTTGCCCGATGGCGACCACGTGCGGTTCCGGCGGTGGGCCAACGCCTTCATGCTGTCCTCGTCGCTCACCCCCGAAGAACGCATGGCGAGCAACCAGGAGATGGTGGGCACCTTCGCCACCCGGCTCGCCGAACACACCGCCCGGCTGGCCGAACGCGAAGCCAGCGATGACGTTGAGGATGCCGAAGACCTCATCTCGGCGCTGTTGCGCGCCGAGGTGGACGGCAGCGGCTCACCCCCGAAGAGATCGTCCGGTTCTGTGTGACGCTGGTGGTAGCCGGTAGCGAAACAACGACATTCCTGATCGGAAATCTGCTGCACGCGCTGGCCCGAGAGCCCGAGGTGCAGGCACGCGTCCGCGCCGATCGGACCTTGCTGAACATTTTCGTTGAGGAGACGCTTCGGCTCGACGGGCCGCCACAGCGCCTATTCCGCATCGCCACGCGCGACGTCGAGGTCGGCGACAAGCTGATCCGCAAGGGGGAGTGGGTCGCGTTGTTCTTCGGCTCGGCCAACCGCGACCCCGCCGTGTTCCCCGACTCGGGACGATTGGACATCGACCGGCCGAACATTCGCCAGCAGCTCTCGCTGGGGCATGGCCTGCACTTCTGCCTCGGTGCCTCACTGGCCCGACTGGAGGTGCTCGCCGTCCTCAACGCCGTGCTGGATCGCTATCAGAAGATCGCGCTGACCGACGACCCCGGCACCAAGCAGACGGCCAGCCTGCTGACCCACGCATTTGTCCGGCTACCCCTGCACCTGTCATGACGGTGACCACCGAGTCACGGGAGTCGCGCAACATCGAGGCAACCAAGGCCATCTATGCCGCGGTGCCGGCCGGCGACCTGGATACCGCGCTGCACCACCTCGACCCCGACGTGCGCATCACCTACTACGGGACCGAAAAGATCCCCTACGCGGGCGATTACCGCGGCATCGACGAGGCGATGACATTCTTCGCCAAGGTTGGCCAGGCGATCGAGATCGTCGAGATGGAGCCGTGGAAGTTCATCGCGCAAGGTGACGATCTCGCGACCTGGGGCCGGCAGCGGTTCCGGCAGCTGGCTACCGGACACGAATGGGAATCGGAGTTCGCGCACATCATCACGTTGCGCGACGGTCGCTGGTTGCACTTCCGGGACTTCATGAATTCCGCCCTCACCCTGCAGGCCTTCTCATTAGGGTCGCCGCCGACCGGGAGATCTGCATGGCGACCGGCATGTGCGTAATGACGGCCGACGCCTTCTTCGATAAGGACGCCGACGGCATCGTGGTACTGGCCGCCCATGAGGTGCCCGCCGACGAAGAACGCCGGGTGCGAAATGCGGTCAAACTGTGCCCGTCGGGGGCGCTCGAGCTGATGTCGGACTGAGGGGATGTGGCCCGGCGCCGCATTCGACGGCGAAGTCAGCACCTGCCCAGAGCGCGCGAACGCCGCGGACATCCGCCACACTCAATCTCCCTCAAGCGCGCCTATCATTAGGGTACTAGCAAGATACATCAGTAGCCATAACTGGCATCTTGCTTCGATATTTGCGGATACTGTGGCTTCAAAGAAGCGTATTTTCTATGGACATGTGCAGCTTGTGCCGCGTACCCTCACCGATGTCACCCGTCCAACTCGACCTGTCCGGATGGTCAGCGTGAGCAACCCCACCCGAGGCCTCGGCATCAATGCCAGATGGTGCGCGACACCATGGTGACTCTGACCGATCGGGCGGCCAGCCCGGTAGCAGATCCGGTAGCCGACCCGGTCGCACGTCCGCTGGCCGGGTCGGTCACCAAGCCGGTCCGAGCGCTCGGCGACTTCTTCGCCATGACGCTCGACACGTTCGTGTCGATGTTCCGGCCGCCGTTCGCATGGCGTGAATATCTACTCCAGTGCTGGTTCGTGGCGCGGGTATCCACGCTCCCCGGGGTTTTGATGACAATCCCGTGGGCGGTGATCTCGGGGTTCCTCTTCAACGTGCTGCTCACCGATATCGGCGCCGCGGACTTCTCCGGCACCGGCTGCGCGATCTTCACCGTGGACCAGAGCGCTCCCATCGTCACCGTCCTGGTGGTCGCGGGCGCGGGCGCCACCGCAATGTGCACCGATCTGGGTGCGCGGACCATCCGCGAGGAACTCGATGCGCTACGGGTGATAGGAATCAACCCGATCCAGGCTCTGGTGGTTCCCCGAGTGCTGGCCGCCACCACCGTCTCCCTGGCGCTGAGTTCGTTGGTGATCGCGACGGGACTCATCGGGGCATTCTTGTGTTCGGTATTCCTCATGCATGTTTCGGCAGGTGCGTGGGTCACCGGACTCACCACACTCACTCACACGGTCGACGTCGTCATCTCGATGATCAAGGCGACCCTTTTCGGGCTGATGGCCGGGCTGATCGCCTGCTAAAAGGGCATATCGGTGGGCGGCGGTCCGGCGGGCGGCGGCAGAGCGGTCAACGAGACCGTGGTCTTCGCGTTCGTGGTGCTGTTCGTCATCAACATCGTCGTGACCGCCGTCGGCATCCCGTTCATGGTGTCGTGAGGTGAAACCATGACAGTCAGCGCTTCGCGAAGCTCCCGCCATCGCCTGCGACGCACGGCGAAAAGCCTGGTGCGCGAGTGGAATCGGCTGGGTTCACAGATGCGGTTCTATGTCACTACGCTGACCGGGATCCCCGATGCGGTCATGCACTATCGCAGCGAGCTGCTGCGGGTGATCGCGCAAATGGGTTTTGGCGCGGGGACGCTCGCGGTGATCGGCGGGACGGTCGTCATCGTCGGGTTCTTGGCGATGACGACCGGCGCAATCGTGGCGGTGCAGGGCTACAACCAGTTTGCCTCGGTGGGTGTGGAAGCACTGACGGGCTTTGCGTCGGCCTTCTTCAATACTCGCGAAATTCAGCCGGGCACCGTCATGGTCGCGCTGGCCGCAACCGTCGGCGCCGGCGCCACCGCGCAGCTGGGTGCGATGCGGATCAACGAAGAGATCGACGCGCTCGAGGTGATCGGTATCCGCAGCGTCAGCTACTTGGCCAGCACCCGGGTGCTGGCCGGAGTGGTGGTGGCCATCCCGTTGTTCTGCGTCGGACTAATCACCGCATATCTGGCCGCGCGGGCTGGCACCACCGCCATCTACGGCCAGGGGTCCGGTGTGTACGACCATTACTTCAATACGTTCCTGCGTCCCACCGACGTGCTCTGGTCGTCCTTCGAAGTCGTCGTGGTGGCACTCATGATCATGTTGGTCTGCACCTTCTACGGGTACAACGCGCAAGGCGGGCCGGCCGGGGTCGGCGAGGCCGTCGGCCGGGCCGTACGCGCGTCAATTGTCGTCGCCTCGATAGCAATCGTCATCATGACGCTGGCCATCTACGGCCAGTCACCCAACTTCCACCTGGCGAGCTAGGGCGTGTCTGCTTAATGTGAATGGTGTTTTGGCTGATGCTGTTTGGGTGATGCGGACGCATGCGATTTCTGATGATTTGTGGTCGCTGATCGTGGCGGTGTTGCCTGCGGGGCGGCGGCGTGGCCGGCCGTGGAACGATCATCGACATACTCTGGAGGGCATTATCTGGCGTTACCGTACGGGATCTCCGTGGCGTGACCTGCCCGAGCACTTCGGTCCCTGGCAATCGGTGGCCGAGAGGCATCTACGCTGGTCGGTCGATGGCATCTACGCGCGGATCTTCGCGGCGATCGCCTCTGACCTCGACGCCGAGGACGCCGACCTGGGCGCACTGTTGTCGGTCGATTCGACCAGTGTGCGCGCCCACCAACACGCAGCCGGAGCGCGCCCCGGGCGCCGCACAGGGGGATCTGTCGAATTACAAGAAATATCTCGATGAGCCCGATGACCACGCCATTGGGCGTTCCCGCGGCGGGCTGACTACCAAGATCCACGCCTTGACCGACCAGCTGTGCAGCCCGGTCACCCTGGCACTGTCGGCCGGTCAAGCCGGTGATAATCCGATGCTTTGGCCACTGCTGGCCGCCCGGTGCAGCAACTCATACGCCCCGTTTCACCTGCTGGCGGACAAGGCGTACTCCCATGACTCGACGCGGGCACAGCTGCGCCGGCTCAAGATCGCCCATACCATCCCCGAGCGCAGCGACCAGATCACCCGCCGCAAAGCCAAAGGCCGCAACAGAGGACGGCCTCCGGGGTTCTCAGGCCGAATCTACAAGCACCGCAACACCGTCGAGCGAAGCTTCAACCGGCTCAAACACTGGCGCGCGGTCGCCACCTGCTACGACAAATACGCCCTGACCTACCTCGGCGGTGCCACCCTGGCCGCCATCATCACCTACCACCGCGTCCGCAATTAGCAGACAGGACCTAGTGGCATGGGTCGCGGGCCGGGAAAACACCGTCTGCACAATGCTTGGTGGACCGTGATCCTGTTCGCGGCGATCGTCGCGGCCATCCTCGTGACGACCGTGTCCTTCACCGGCACCTTGCGACCGTATGTTGCGGTCACCCTGACTTCGGAACGATCCGGGCTGGTGATGGACACCGGCGCCAAGGTCATGTTACGTGGGGTGCAGGTCGGCCGGGTCCGTCAGATCGACAGCAACCATGGCGCCAGTCTCGAACTGGAAATCGACCCCGACCAGATCCGTTACATCCCTGCCAATGTGGAGGCGCAGATCAGCGCCACCACCGCGTTCGGCGCGAAGTTCGTCGACCTGGTGATACCGCCGACCCCGAGTCGCGCTCGGCTGGCTGCCGGGGCGGTATTGCATTCCAAGAACGTCAGCACCGAGATCAACACCGTTTTCGAGAACGTCGTCGACCTGCTCAACATGATCGATCCGCTGAAGCTCAACGCCGTGCTGAGCGCGGTGGCCGAAGGCGTTCGCGGACAGGGGGAACGCATCGGTCAGGCAACCACCGATCTGAACCAGGTGTTGCAGGCACTCAATGCACGTCGAGACACGCTGCGCCAGAACTGGCGGTCGCTGCGAGATTTCAGCAACACCTATGACGCGGCCGCGCGCGACATCTTGACGATCCTCGATGCGGCCAGCACCACCAGCACCACCGTGGTGGACCACGCGAGGTCGCTGGATTCCCTGCTGCTCAACGTGATCGGCTTGGCCGACACCGGGACCACTCTGCTCGCCAACAACCGAGAGAACCTGACCACATCGATCAATATCCTAGAGCCGACCACGAATCTGCTACTCAAGTACAACCCCGAATACACCTGCTTGCTACAGGGCACCAAGTGGTACCTCGACAATGGCGGCTATGCGGCCTGGGGTGGCGCCGACGGCCGCACCCTGCAGCTCGATGTCGCACTGCTGCTGGGCAATGACCCCTATGTCTTTCCCGACAACCTGCCGCTCGTCGCCGCAAAGGGCGGCCCCGGCGGAGCGCCGGGCTGCGGATCATTGCCAGATGCGACCAAGAACTTCCCGGTGCGTCAGCTCGTCACCGACACCGGTTGGGGAACCGGACTCGACATCCGGCCCAACCCCGGAATCGGGCATCCCTGCTGGGCCGACTACTTGCCCGTGACCCGCGCTGTGCCCCAGCCTACTTCGGTGCGCCCCTGCCTGCCGGGGCCGGCGATCGGCCCCAACCCCGGGGGGCCGCCGTATGGAGCCGCGCTGTACGGCCCTGGCGGGGTACCGCTATTTCCGGGGGTCCCGCCGTCTCCCACTGAGCCCGCACCGATACCCGAACCCCTTGCACCCCAGCAGGAGACGGGGACTCCATCACCATGACAGACCCATGACGGCACCGGGACGGCACCAGGGCGGCGCCGGTGCGTGCCAATCAAGACAAGCAGGGGAGTAGCAATGCGGGAAGACCTCAGAGGCGTCGTGATCCGCCTCGGCGTGTTCCTGACGGTCTGCGCGCTGACCGCCTTTCTGCTGGTCGCTGTCTTCGGTCAGGTGCGCTTCGGCGACGGCAACACCTACTACGCCGAGTTCAGCAATGTCTCCAACCTCAGAGAAGGCAAGCTGGTCCGCATCGCAGGGGTTGAGGTCGGCAAGGTCGAGAAGATCTCCATCAATCCCGATGCGACCGTGAAAGTCGATTTCACCGCCGACAATTCGGTCACCCTCACCCAGGGAACCCAGGTGGTGATCCGCTACGACAATCTCTTCGGCGACCGCTATCTGGCACTCGAGGAAGGAGCCGGCGGGCTCACGATCCTCAAGCCCGGTCAGACAATTCCGTTGGCCAACACCAAACCGGCACTGGATCTCGACGCCTTGATCGGCGGCTTCCGGCCACTGTTTCGCGCCCTGGACCCCCACGAGGTCAATGCGCTGAGCGACCAACTGCTGCAAGCATTTCAGGGCCAGGGCCCCACCATCGGAACTTTTCTGGACCAGGCTGCGGCCGTGACCAACACATTGGCCGATCGGGATCAGCTGATCGGTCAGGTGGTCACCAATCTCAACGTGGTGCTGGGTTCGCTGGGGGGTCAAAGCGAACGGCTGGACAAGGCCGTGGCGTCGCTGTCGCAGCTGATTGCGGGGCTCTCCGCACGCCGAACCGACATATCCAACGCGGTGGCATACACCAACGCCGCGGCCGGATCGGTCGCCGACTTGCTCTCGCAAGCCCGCGCACCGTTTTCGAAGGCGCTGCACGAGACCGACCGGGTCGCGACCATCGCGCTGGCCGATCATGACTACCTCGACAATCTGCTCAACACGTTGCCGGACAGATACCAGGCGCTGGTACGGCAGGGCATGTACGGTGACTTCTTCGCCTCCTACCTGTGTGACGTCGTGCTGAAGGTCAACGGCAAAGGTGGGCAGCCGGTGTACATCAACGTCGCCGGTCAGGCCACAGGTCGGTGCACGCCGAAATGAAGTCATTCGCTGAACACAACCTACTGCTGGTCGGCACTGTGGGCATCCTTACCGCCGCTGGCGTCGTGGGGGGTGCCCTGCAATACCAGAAGCTCCCGTTCTTCGACCAGGGCACCAACGTCTGCGCATACTTCGCCGATGTGGGTGGGTTGCGGACCGGCAACACGGTCGAGGTCTCCGGCTATCCCGTCGGGAAGGTGTCCAGTATCGAGCTCGACGAGCCCGGCGCCCGGGTCACGTTCAAGGTCGACAAGAACAACAGCCTCGGTGAGCGCACCGAGGCGGCTATCAAGACCAAAGGCCTGCTGGGTAGCAAGTTCGTCGAGGTGATACCGCGTGGAGAGGGCCATCTCACCGGCCCGATCCCGGTCGAGCGGACCATGTCGCCCTACCAGCTGCCCGACGCGCTGGGCGACTTGGCCAGCACCATCAGCGGATTGAACACCGGTCAGCTGTCCGAATCACTGGACACCCTGGCGCAGACATTTGCCGACACCCCGGCCGATTTCCGCAACGCGGTACAGGGAGTGGCCCGCCTCGCACGAACACTCAACCAGCGTGACGTGCAACTGCGCAGCCTGCTGGACAACGCGGCCAGAGCCACTGGCGTGCTGGCCAACCGCACCGATCAGATCGCGGGCCTGGTACGCGACACCAATGCACTGCTGGTGCAGCTTCGGACCCAAAGTGCGGCCCTGGACCAGATCTGGGCGAACATCTCCGCGGTAGCACGGCAATTGAAGGGCTTCATCGCCGACAACCGCCAGGAGCTACGGCCGGCGCTGGACAAACTCAACGGGGTGCTCGACATTGTCGAGGCTCGCAAAGAACTCCTGCAGCAAGCGATTCCGTTGATCAACACCTACGTCATGTCACTCGGCGAATCGGTGTCCTCGGGCCCCTTCTTCAAGGCCTACGTGGTCAACCTGCTACCGGGCCAGTTCGTGCAACCGTTCATCGGCGCCGCATTCTCCGATCTGGGGCTGGACCCGGCCACCTTGCTGCCCTCGCAGCTGACCGATCCGCCCACTGGGCAACCCGGCACCCCGCCGCTGCCGATGCCCTACCCGCGCACCGGTCAGGGCGGCGAGCCGCGGTTGACGCTGCCGGACGCGATTACCGGCAACCCCGGCGATCCGCGCTACCCATACCGGGAGCCACCGCCGGCTCCACCGCCCGGGGGCCCACCACCGGGGCCGCCCGCGGTCGCACCGCCGGGCTTGGCGTCCACCCCGGGACCGGTCCAGGTGCCGGCCCCGCAGCCGGGTGGTCCGTCATGACCACGAGGTTGCGGCGGACCCGCTCGGTGCTGGCAACCACACTCATCCTGGTGTTGGTCGCCGGAGTGATCGCGGCAATGCGCACCGCCGGGGACGCGACCCGAACGCTCGTGGTCGCCTACTTCGACAACAGCAACGGGGTGTTCGCCGGTGACGACGTCCTCATCCGGGGCGTGCCAGTAGGCAAGATAGTCAAGATCGAGCCGCAGCCGCTGCGGTCCAAGATCTCGTTCTGGTTCGACCGCAAGTACAAGGTTCCCGCCGACGCCAAGGCGGCGATCCTGTCGCCACAATTGGTGACGGGTCGGGCGATCCAGCTCACCCCGCCCTACTCAGGTGGACCCACCATGGCCAGCGGCGCGATCATCTCGCAGCAGCGCACCGCGGTGCCGGTGGAGTGGGATGACCTACGCAACCAGCTACAACGACTGACCGAGTTGCTCAAGCCCACCGAGCCGGGCGGCGTCAGCACGTTGGGTGCCCTCATCAATACCGCCGCGGACAATCTACGTGGCCAGGGATCCACCATTCGTGACGCGATTGTCGAACTTTCACAGACGGTTTCGACTCTCAGCGATCACCGGAATGACATCTTCTCCACCGTACGAAACCTGTCCACGCTGGTGTCTGCACTGCACGACAGTGCCTACCTGCTCGAGCAGCTCAACCACAACCTCGCCGCGGTTTCCTCGCTGCTGGCCACCGATCCGAACAAGGTCGGTCAGGCCGTGGAAGACATCAACGCCGTGGTCGCCGATGTGCAGAGCTTCGCCGCCGAGAACCAGGAGGCGGTCGGCACCGCCTCAGACAAGCTGGCGTCGATCAGCAACGCGCTGGTGGCCAGCCTCGACGACATCAAGCAGACCCTGCACATCGGGCCCACGGTGCTGCAGAAGTTCAACAACATCTTTGAACCGGCCAACGGGGCGCTCACCGGCGCGCTGGCCGCCAACGACTTCGCCAACCCAATCTCTTTTCTGTGCGGTGCAATTCAGTCCGCCTCCCGCTTGGGCGGCGAACAGGCAACCAAACTCTGCGTGCAATATCTGGCTCCGATCCTGAAGAACCGCCAATACAACTTTCCCCCGCTGGGGGAGAACCTGTTCGTCGGCGCCCAGGCCCGGCCCAACGAAGTCACCTACAGCGAAGACTGGATGAGACCGGACTACGTGCCGCCGCAGCCGGATATGCCGCCTGCGGAACCGCCAGCAGATGTGACTGTGGAACCCGACCCCGCCGCCGGGCTACGCGGCATGATGGTCCCGCCGGGAGGTGGCTGATGCGCGTCCGCCACCGGCGCCGGGTGGCGCCGCGTCTGGCCACAGTCCTGGTGACGATGGTTACCTTGGCCGCAGTATCCGGCTGCGGCTGGCGCGGTCTGAATTCGCTACCACTGCCGGGCACCGAGGGCAACGGGCCGGGTTCGTTTGTCATCCAGGCGCAGATGCCGGACGTCAACAACATCCAGCCGAACTCGAGGGTGCGGGTTGCCGACGTGACGGTCGGCCATGTGGCAAGAATCGAGCGCCAGGGCTGGCACGCGCTGGTGACGATCCGGCTGGATGCCGGCGTCGCGCTGCCGGCCAACGCGACCGCCCGGATCGGGACCACCAGCCTGCTCGGCTCTTATCACATCGAGCTGGCTGCCCCGAAACATGATGCACCGCAAGGCAGGCTGCGCGAGGGATCGCTGATTCCGCTGTCCCGCGGCGGAGCCTACCCGAGCACCGAGCAAACCCTGGCGGCGCTGTCGCTGGTGCTCAACGGGGGCGGGTTGGGCCAAGTCCAAGACATCACCGAGGCATTGAGCACCGCATTCCGCGGGCGCGAGCACGATGTGCGCAGCCTGATCGCACAGCTGGATAGCTTCACCGCGACCCTCGACGACCAATCCGATGACATCATCGAAGCCACTGAGAGCTTGAACCGGTTGGTGGGAAAGTTCGCCGAACAGCAGCCCGTCCTGGATCGGGCGCTGGCCACCATTCCGGACGCCCTAGCCGTGCTCAATGACGAGCGGGACAAGCTCGTTACGGCAGCCGACCAGCTCAGCAAGTTCAGCGCCCTGACCGCCGACTCGGTGAACAAGACCAAGGCCAACCTGGTCAGCGAACTGCGGTAGCTCTGACTGGTTTTGGAATCGTTGGCCAACGCCGGACCCAGCCTGACCCGGTCGCTATCACTGCTGGCGACCTTTCCCTTTCCGAACGAAACGTTCCAGAACTTCCAGCGTGGTGATTACGCCAACTTGACGGCGATCGTCGACCTCACGCTGAGTCGAATAGATCAAGGGCTACTGACCGGCACCCGCTGGGAATGCCACCTCACCGAACTCGAACTGCAGTGGGGACGCACCATCGGTCAGTTCCCGAGCCCGTGCACCGCCGGATACCGCGGAAACCCAGGCAATCCACTCACCGTGCCGTACCACTGGGACCAGGGGCCCTAGATGCATCTAGAGCGCCGCGTCATGATTCAGCTGACCATCTCCGCCGTAATCGCGCTGAGCGTACTGGCGATCACGTTCCTGCACTTCGCCAAACTGCCGGCCATGCTCTTCGGCGTCGGCCGCTACACGGTGACAATGGAGCTGACGAAGTCCGGTGGGCTGTACAGCTCCGGCAATGTCACCTATCGCGGCTCCGAAGTGGGCGGGGTGGAGTCGGTGCAGCTGACCGACACCGGGGTCGTGGCCGTCCTGTCGCTGAAGTCGGGCATCGACATTCCGTCCGACCTCAAAGCCGAAGTGCATAGCCAAACCGCCATCGGCGAAACCTATGTCGAGTTATTGCCCCGCAACGCCACCTCACCCCCGCTCAAGGACGGCGACGTGATCAGACTGGTCAACACCTCGGTTCCGCCCGACATCAACGCCCTGCTCAGCGCGGCCAACACCGCCCTGGGAGCCATCCCGCACGAGAACCTGCAAACCGTCATCAATGAGTCGTACACGGCCGTCGGCGGCCTCGGTCCCGAACTCTCCCGTCTGATCACGGGCACCTCCAACCTGGCGATCGACGCGCGCAAGAACCTCGACCCGCTGATCGCACTGATCGACCAGACCCCGCCGGTGCTGGATTCACAAACCCATAGCTCGGATGCGATAGCCGGATGGGCGTCGCACCTGGCCGCGGTCACCACCGAATTGCAGACCCACGACCAAGCCGTCGCCGCAACCATCGACAATGGCGGCCCAGCATTGGACGAGGTGAACTCACTGCTCGAACGGGTGCAAACCACCTTGCCGATCCTGCTTGCCAACCTCGTCAGCGTCGGCCAGGTCGCGCTGGCCTACCAGAACGACATCGAGCAGCTGCTGGTGGTGTTCCCGATGGCCATCAGCGCCGAACAAGCCGGAATCCTGGCCAACGTCAACACCAAACAGGCCCGTGATGCATCAAGTCAAGATGCCCGCGAAACCTGGTTCATGCATCAGGTAAGGAATGCCCGCGAAATCGGGGTCAGGTGGTGGTCTTGCTTTTGATGCGGATGCCGGCTTTGAGGGCGGGTAGAGCGGCGGGTATGGCGGCGAGGTAGAGCTGTTCGGTCTTGTCTTTGGCGAGTCTGAGCAGGGCGGCTTGCAGGTCGGCGATCTGGCGGGCGATCGCGGCGGGGTTGAGGCTGTCGCGGTAGGTGAGCAGCTCTGTTTGTTGGGCCGCTGAGAGGACTCCGGCGGCCAGCAGCCGGTCCAGGGGGGTCTGGGGCTTGTCGTAGAGCCGGCGGCGGTGACCGTCGCGGCTGCAGCCGTAGCCGATGGGTTTGATGGTGGGGGTCAGGTAGTTGAGCCGGTCGTTGACCAGGTGCCACAGCCGGTTGAGCACGGCGCGTTCTTCGTCGGTGTCGTAGCGGTAGTAGAACCCGTAGCGACGCACGAGGTGGTTGTTTTTGGACTCGATGGTGGCCTGGTCGTTCTTCTTGTAGGGCCGTGAGCGGGTGAAGAAGATCTCCATGTCCGCGGCCCACTTGATGACCGCCTTATTGAGGAATTCGGTGCCGTTGTCGAAGTCCAAACCCGTTACCTTATAGGGATTTTAGTAATTCCGGTTTTGAGGGCGCCCAGGATGTGGGGGTGGGCGTTGTTGCGCACCGTGCGGGTGAACACCCAGCCGATGTGCATGTCGGTGAGGTTGACCGTGCGGGCGAACTCACCTTTCAGTGTCGGGCCGCAGTGCGCCACGGTGTCGCCTTCGAAGAACCCCGGAGATTCTTCGGCCTCATCGCCTGCTTTGCAGATGGTGATCGAGGACCGCAGCAGCGGGAGGGTTTCGTCGTCGACACACCCGAGATCTGGTCGCGGGCCTTGGCGCCGCGCAGGTAGCGGTCGATCGTGGCGCTGCTCATCGCCAACAGCTCGGCACGCACCGCCGGGCCGTAACGGTCACGGCCGTCCACCAGTTCGCCGTGGCGTTCTAGAGCATCCAACTGAGTGGCGTTCTAGAGCATCCAACTGAAGTGCCATGGAAGCGGCCAGGTACCGGCCGCACTGCCCGCCTGAGGCCGCCCACACCTTCTGCAACACCTTGAGCGCATCCTAGGAGTACTTCGGATTGCGTTGCCGGCGAGTCCGTTTGGCGACCTGCCGACCCGCTCCCGGCGGCGCGGCCGCCGCCCTCAACCGCCGCCTGGCGTTGTCACGCGACCAGCCGGTGACCGCCACCACCTGATCCAGAATCTGCCCCTTGTCCGCCTTCGGCGCCCCCACATACGCCCTGGCGAACTTCGCGGTGATCTCGGTCCGAGACGACATCGACAGCCCACTTCCCATGCCTGCTGAGGATCGACCGTTTCGCGGGCATTTTTACGTGATCCACCGAGGACGCTTCACGGGCATTTCTCGTGATGCTTGCCGAGGCCTACCACGGCCAGTATCTGAGCTTTAACCTCAACCTCAACCTGCCACCGCCGTGCTCCACCGGATTCCTGCCAGCCCAGCAGCAGCGAGTCCCCACCTTCGAGGACTACCCGAACCGTCCGGCCGGCGACCTGTACTGCCGGGTGCCGCAGGATTCGCCGCTCAATGTGCATGGGGCGCGCAATATCCCGTGCGAAACCGTTCCCGGCAAGCGTGCACCAACGGTGAAGTTGTGCGAGAGCAACGAACAGTACGCGCCGCTCAATGACGGCTACAACTGGAAGGGCGACCCCAACTCCACCCTTTCCGGCCAAGACATCCCACAACTCCCACCCGGCCCGCCGCCGCCTGCCGCCGCTGGGCCCGGGGGGGCTCCTCCGCCGCCCATCGCCGCCGCCGAGTACGACCCGGCCACCGGCACCTACACGGGACCGGACGGCCGCCAGTACACCCGGTCCGACCTGGCCCAAACCGCTCCGAAAGACCAGACATGGCAATCGATGCTGTTGCCACCACCGGTGCCCTGAAGCCAAGGGTGCACACGATCACCTCGATGGAACGGAGGGCCTCATGAGCGTGGTGACCAGTCCCGGACCGCCCCCAGACGAAGCACTCGAACACCGTTGCGCGGACTCCCCCGCCGAGAAGCACCGGTCCGCGCCGCTGCGCGCCACGCTCTTCGGCCTGGCCGTGGTTGTTGCATTGGCAGCGCCACTGGGGTGGTTTGGATTTCGCGTTCATCTAGCCGGTCAGGCGCAAGCCCGACAGGGTCAAGCTCTGCGAGTCGCCAGGCAGGTTGCGCTGAACCTGACGACCATCGACTGGCAACATGGCGATTCCGACGTGCACCGCATTCTGGACAGCGCGACGGGGGAGTTCTACGACGATTTCGCCGAACGCTCAAAGCCTTTCATCGAGGTCCTGCGGCAGGCCAAGGCCACCACGGTGGGCACCGTAACCGAGGCCGGACTGGAGTCGGAGACAGCCGACACGGCCCAGGCGCTGGTGGCGGTTTCGGTGCAGACCTCAAATGGCGGTGAACCCGACCCGATGCCGCGAATATGGCGGATACGCATCACCCTCGAGAGGGTCGACTACGGATTCAAAGCCGCCAAGGTCGGATTCGTACCGTGACCGCCGTCAGCCGGCCCGGCGCGGGCGAGTGCGGCGACACCGACACCGCGGGCAGCGGCGAACCACCGGCGGTGGTGCGGCGTCGACTTCGCTGGTGGCCGGTGATCGCCTACGCCCTGCTGCCTGCCCTGGCGCTCCTGCTGGCAGGCGGAACCGGGTTTGCGAAGTGGCAGGATGGCGCCGTTCGCGATGCGGCACAGGCAAGTGCGGAATCCGTCCAGGCCGCCACCGCGGGGACCATCGCGCTGCTGTCCTACCGGCCTGACACCGTGCGGAGTGACCTCGAGGCCGCACGAGCCAAATTGACCGGCGCATTCCTGAGCGACTACACATCGCTGACCCGCGATGTGGTCATCCCGGGGGGCAAACAGAAGGATATTTCTGCGGTGGCCACCGTGCCAGCCGCGGCCTCGGTGTCGGCAACCGGCGAGCACGCGATCGCTCTGCTGTTTGTGAACCAGACCATCATCGTGAGCCAGGACCCGCCCACCAGCACCGCATCCAGCGTTCGGGTCACCCTCGACAAGGTCGACGGCCGGTGGCTGATTTCGCGATTTGACCCGGTGTGAGTCGGCCAGACACGAGGGGGCGGACCGGTCACGAAGAGCCAGCATGGGAAGGAAGACGACAATGCGACACCGATACCTGATTCTGTCCGCATTGGTCGCCATGGTGTCCGGCGCTGCGCTGGGCATGCCCGCGGCGCGCGCCGACAACAAGCGGCTCAATGACGGAGTGGTCGCCAATGTCTACACCGTCCAGCATCAAGCCGGCTGCACCAATGACGTGAGAATCAACCCGCAGCTGCAGCTGGCCGCGCAATGGCACACCCTCGATGTGTTGAACAACCGCGACCTCGATGGCGACATTGGTTCTGACGGATCCGCACCTTCCGACCGCGCCAGCGCCGCCGGCTTCCACGGACAAGTCGCCGAAACCGTGGCCATCAATCCTGCCCTGGCGATCAGCGGCGTGGAGTTGCTCAACCAGTGGTATTACAACCCGGCGTATTTCGCGATCATGTCGGATTGCGCCAACACCGAAATCGGGGTGTGGTCAGAGAACAGCCCGGATCGCACGGTCGTGGTGGCTATATACGGACAGCTCGACCGCCCGGTGGAGACACCACCGGTTACAGCGCCAACCGAGCCGCCGCCACCGGTGGCTTTGCCCGAGAACGTTCCGATCGACCCCAGCCCTGACTACGATGCCAGCGACGAGATCCAATACGGGATCAACTGGCTTCCCTGGATTCTGCGCGGGGTCTACCCGCCGCCCGCCATGCCACCCGAATAGGCTAGGGGTGCAACACCTTCAGAAGTTGACTCGCACTTCTGCCCACGGCTGCCGTACCGGCGCCAACGTTGGGTCTCGAGTTACTCCGCCGGTGGCCGGTAGTTCGCCGCCGAGTTCCGCAGCTGCCAGACTTGCTCGGGGCAAAGGAGATTGACCGCGTAGGACACCAGGTAGTTGGCCGCGAACTCGTCGTTAGGGGTCACATCATTCTTTACGTCACCCATCACCTGGGCGTAACTTTGACCGCCACTGACCTTGTCGCAGATCCCGTGTCCGTAGCCGATCGCGTCATTGTTCGGAAAATCGTAGTGGCGCCGCACCATCACGTTGTAGACGTATTCCACTTCTGGGGCCGGCGCGGCATATGCTCGCGTGGCCATACCCATGGGGGTCGTGCCCAGGGCAACTGTGGCGGCTGCCAAGGCAATCGGCCAACTGCGATGCGCCATGGCTGCCATCCTATCCAGCAACGACCGGCGGATAAACAGGATCTAGGAGGCCAATTTGGCGCTGACCACCCGGGCCGCTGGCGAACGCGGCCTCAGCGCTCGCCCCCATGCTTGGCACCACGCGGATCGATGAGGTCACGAAAACTTTCCGCCCGATAGGTTGATGCACCCAGTTTTGTGACCCGCTCGACCAATAGCTTGTCCGACGTCACCACCCGAACGTCGCGCGGTTGCGGTTCCGCTGCGACCCGGCGCACGATCTCGTCGTCAGCCGAGTTGGCCGCCGCCTTGGGCGCGTGCGCTACCTCGAGAACCGACGAGCAGATCGGCGTTGACGGAGGCCGCTCGAATATCACGGTGACGTCCTTTCCGCCGGCTCCGTCCTGCTCCGATGCCCAACGCTCGAGTCTGTGCACAAGCGCGACCATCGCGCCGTGGCGGTCCTTCCACCATCCGTCAGGCCGCGAGCCGATTACGTTCATGCCGTCGATGATCCAATGCACACTTCACCGTACGACGACGAGCGGGGGACGCGTCCGCCGAATCCTCGCCTAGCGATCTCGCGGCGGCGCCGAGCCCGTTACCACCATCTGCGTTTGCGGAACTTCCTGTTGATCTCGTTGCGGAATCGCTCAACATGCTGCTCGGTGGCCGCCGCTTCCATCGCACCGAGGGCATTGACGACCTCGAGGTGGGACAGGATCAGCAGGCCGTTCAACTGCTTGAGCCGTTCTGGGGTCGCCAGCGACTCTTCATCGTCGACGTAGATGAGCAAGAAGTCACGAAGCGCCTGGCTGCCGGTCATCCGCACCGGGACTTTCATGTTCCGCAGGATTGTGGCCATGTCGGGGTCGGTCACAACAGCCTCTCTTTCGCTTCCGGGAATAGCACGTCACAGCGCAAGCGTAGGAGACCGGCGCCCCGAAGTGTCTGTGGGCCAGCGCAGCATTCTCGACGGCTTGGCGACGGTCTTGAACTCACCACCGCAGCGCACAACAGTGCGCCGGCCCCGCGCTGGTTGCCGATGGCCCGCTACATCAAGCGTTCGACCGGGTGAGAGCCGCTCGCGTCCTCTCGCTGGCCCACGTCCGCCAGCCCGTTTTGTTCGCCCGCAGCCGCGGAGTCCTTACGTTCTTCTTCCTCGTCGGCGGGCCCGGTGGCTGATACCAGCCCTGGCTTGGATGCGCCGCCTGCCGACGAGCCCGCGCCCATCCCGCTGCCCATCGGCGCGGCACCACTCATCGCCGATGATCCCGCGTTGGCGGCCGCGGCCATCATCGGCGAGGACTGCGACCCAATCAGTTGGGACACCAGCGGCTGGGCCGCGGGTCCCGCTTCGGTGGCAAACGCGCCGGCGCGCAGGCCCGCACCAGTTGCAAAACCAGAGCTGCCCGCGGCAGCGGGGTTGGACATTGCCGCGCCACGGAAGGTCAAGGCGTCCGCGGCAACGTCATCGGCGTCTCCGTACATGCGCGCGATGTCGCTGAGCGCGGCGCCGGTCCGCATCAACTCTTCTTGAGCCGCCACATTGGACGCCAACATTGTGGCCGCCTCCTGAGCAAAGGCCAGGACGGCCTGCGCCGAGACTTCTTCAGCTCCCGCCGGGATCAAACCGGTCAGCACAGTCATCGCTGCCGTGGTACCAGCACTGATGCCCTGGGTACCGATGTCGACCAGCTGAGAGCCAATGTCGCCTGCGGCCGGGTCGTGTGACATGGGATCCATTTGCACGCTCCTGTGTAATTGTGCGCTGCACGAATCGTTCGTGCCCTTGCAGTCCAACGACCAACTGATTCGTCGCGCGACTGTCGCCGCACACCCCGTCCCAGCTTTGCTGGACGATTGCTCAATTCTACGACGGACTGGACCACTAGCCAGCAGGTTTTCTGGATCAGGACGATTACCAGGGCCAACACCTGAGAACATGCAGGAAATTCACTGTGCCAAGTGTGACCGCTCCCGCAATTACGGGCGAATTGTCGTGTAAATCACCGCCGAGTGCCCGCCCTCGCCGCCGAGGACGATCGGCACCGCCGGCCCCGGCGGGTTCGCGGGTGAGCGCAATGCACAGAACCAGGAAGCCACGGCTTAATCCGACTATCCACTCACAGGCGCTGCGGGTGCGCGACCGAACCATATGGTGGCCCAAGACCCAACAAGAACCTCGCAACCTGCAAGTTTCTCTCCCATATCAAAAGCCGGCTTCGCGTGGCAGAGACGATGGCGGTCATTCCGCCCAGCCCGGGACGAAATCGTCGCACCAGCCTTGCGCTCGTCCACCCTCGCGGACGTCACGCGGACGGTACCGGCCGCCGACCAGCGTGCGGCCAGCTCAATGGCCGTTGCACGCATCGCCCGCGGGTGCCCCGAATCCGACCAGCTCGCCGTCGGCAATGGCCCATTCACCCGCTTTCCGATAACCGGTTCCCGGCCTTTTCCGGTAATCGGAACCGGCCACGACTGGGTTCACTTCACCGGCACTTGCGAAATCCTCCGGGACAATCAACGGGCGCAAATAGTCGTGGCGATCACGGACACAATTCGACGGCCCACCGAGGTGTTTGGTCGTTGATCCCGACAGGTTCTTGCCCGGGCGATCCGCCGGTGCCGTAGCGCAGCCCGACAGTCACGTCACCGGATGCAAGCATCGCCGGCCAGATTCGCAAGCTGACACGCCGCCACGAGGCAAACCGACTGGTCAAAGCGGTGCTACGGGGTGACAAGACAGCCACCAGGAGAACCACTCCTGTCGTGTACATTCACTCCGTTCCGATGGGGTCGGCGACCAAGAGCGCGTTGTCCAGGACGCGGCCGCCGAGTCGCGCACGGACGAAGATCCGAAGGCGCCCAAAGACACGCCGGCCCGGCGATCGGTTGGATCTCCGACGGTTCGACAAGTGACCACAACCCGGCCGGCGTCGGCCGGGGTGAGCGATAGGGGTGCCGGGATGATGGGGCTCACCGGCATTGCCGACGGGGAGACTCTCGCCCATCCCGGCGGGTTGGTCGCGGTGGCCGCCAACCACGATGGCGATCCAAATGTGCCGATGCTGCCGGCCAGCTGGGCCGCACCTCCCGCCTGCCGCGCTAACGGTGCGTATCGCTACCGCCACGCCAACCGGGACACGCCATTGCGTCCCGAAATCCCCTCGCCGGAGACGCGCCGCAGCAAATGCGACCCGAAGGAACGCTACCGTACTGTGTATTAGCCTTCTGCCGAGGACGCCCGATGGGCAACGAGTCAGGACAGCAAGTTATCGACGGCGTAGCAGCTGAGCCACAGAGGGGGATTGCGAAGTGACGTTGCGGTTGGGGCTTGCCGTCCCCTTGGAGACGACGGCTCGATGTGGATCGGGGGCAGCCAGATGTCGGTGACAGCGCTTTATGCCATGGCCTTGCCGTCGGAGTTGCACCGATTTCAACTGGAAAGCGGTGTGGGCCCTAGCCCGATGCTCGCCGCCGCCGGGGCCTACACCGCGTTGAGCACAGAACACGCCGCCGCGGCCACGGAACTGACCGCCCTCTTGGCCCAGGTGCAGGCCGACACCTGGCAGGGCCCAAGCGCAGGGCGGTATCAAGCCGCGCACCTGCCGTATGTGGCGTGGCTGGAAAAGACCAGCGCCGACTGCGCGCAAACAGCCGTCGCATACGAAAGTGCCGTTGCGGCCTATGAACTCACCCTGGCCACCACGCCCACCTCGGCCGAGCTGATCGCCAACCGCACTCTTCGCGGCGTACTGATCGCGACAAACTTCTTCGGGATCAACACAATCCCGATCGCCGTCAATGAGGCCTGGTATGCCGCGCAGTGGATCCGGACCGCGCTCGCGATGATCGCCTACGGCGCGGCCTGTGACGCGGCGGTGCTCTCGACACCACCCAAGACCCCCGCACCGATGCTGCTGGCCCCCGGCGCCGGCGAAGCCGCCGCCGCAGTCGGCGGCGCCGAAGCGGCGGCCGTCGGCACGCTGGGGGGCATAATCACCGTCTTGCTCACCGCGCTGTTCAACATAATTTGGCGAATTATCGAGGCGATTATCAGCATCGTTATTGCAGCGTTTTCCTTGAGCCTTTCCGGAATCATACTTGCAATCCAGGTAGCGCTATTCGCCATTTACGTCGAAGTGTACATTGCTTTCTTCAGCTTTATTGATTTTATCATCGCGAATCCGTGGCTCGTGCCGGCAGGTCTGCTGGCGCTACTCGCCCTTCCTCCGGCACTGGCCCTCGAAGTGGCGACCGCCATCGCCGTCCCGCTCAGCGTGCCGCTTGGTGTTGATCGGGCGGTTCATGACGCGCGGCTGGCGGAGGAGGACACGAAGGCATCCGATGGCGAATCGGCCCGGCGGTCGGTAGCATCATCGCTGTTCCGGGAAGTGCATGCACTGTCGCCGGCCGCCGTAGAGGTGAGCGACAGGGGAGCGGAGTCGATGGGATTTTCCGGGGCCGCCGGCAAGGAAACACTCCCGCGACCTGGTGGGTTGATCACCTTGGCTGGCGATCAGTGCGATGGCGATCCACGTGTGCCGATGCTGCCGGCCACCTGGGCAGCACATCCTGTGTTACCCGCTAAGGGCGGGTGTCCACGGGGGTGCCGAACCAAAGCAATCAGAATCCGCGTGCGACGAGATCAACCACCGACAATAAAGGTCTAGTGGGCCGCGAGGATTCGTTTATCGGCCGCACCACATTTCCCAATCACCATTTCCCAATCACCATTTCCCAATCACCGGGGGCTACGGCCGCGACGGACCGGGCGCGCTGGTTGCTGGTGACGGGCCAGGGCCGCGTCCGCCTTCACCGCCCATCATGGGGCACTTGTTCATCATCGGGCCCGGAGCACTCTGACCTGTGGAGCCGGTGGCCCGATCGCCGCCACCGCCGTAACCGGCGGACCACGCCACGAAGAATCCGGAGAAGAAAACCACTGCGACGATGAACACGATGCCGGCAACGATTCCCACCCAAGCCGCGGCTTGAACAACACGGCTGGGTGGGCCAGGTTGTTCAGTCGCGCCTGTTGCGGGTTGCGACGGATCACTCATCTTTTCGATGATGTCGCGCCGAGAGCCGCACCGGTAGGGACCATCGACCCTTAACGCCCGCCGGCCGCGGCGCCTTGCGCCGGCTGCCCGCGCGGGCCCTAGCATCACCCTCATGCGCGACTCGAAAATACTGATCACCGGCGTGACCGGACAGGTCGCTAGTCCCGTTGCCCGGGCCCTGGCGGCAGCTAACGAGGTCTGGGGCATCGCTCGCTTTACCGATGCCACCGCGCGGGCAGACCTCGAGCAGGCGGGCATTCGTTGCCAAGCGGTCAACCTGGCCGCTGGTGACTTCACCGAAATTCCCTCCGACTTCGATTACGTCCTCAACTTTGCGGTGGCCAAGAGCGGCAACTGGGACAAGGACCTGGGAGCAAACGCCGAATCGGTCGGACTGCTGATGGCTCATTGCCGCGCCACAAAGGCCTTTCTGCACTGTTCATCCGCGGCCGTGTACGACCCGCCAGACAATGAACTGCGCACCGAAAACGCCGCTCTCGGCGACAACCACAAGTTCCTGTTCCCCACCTATTCGATATCCAAGATTGCCGGCGAGGTGGTCGTTCGGTCAATGGCGCGCGTTCTCGAAGTACCCGCCACCATCGCGCGCCTCAACGTCCCCTACGGCAACAACGGTGGGTGGCCGTTCTTCCACATGGAGATGATGCTGGCCGGAATTCCAATCCCGGTTCCGCCGGGTGGGCCGGCACGCTACAACCCGATTCACGAAGACGACATCATCGCGACCATCCCGAAGCTGTTCGCGGCGGCGGCGGTTCCGGCGACCACGGTCAACTGGGCCGGCGACCAGATCGTCAGCCTGCAGGACTGGTGCGGCTACCTAGGGACACTGATCGGCAAAGAGACCGTTTTCCAGGAGAGCGACAGCGCATTGCGCCCAAATCCGGTTGACGTCACCCGGATGCACGAGCTCATCGGCAACACCGCTGTCGACTGGCACGACGGAATGCGGCGGCTGGTAGCCAAGTTCCATCCGGAGGCACCCGGGCTGTGAACCGCGTACGGCAGCACTAGCGCCCGCCGCCGGAGCCACCCGGGGCCACCGAAGATCGCGGTCGAAGGGTGCCGCTGTGTCCGTCGGCTTTACCCCCGTGCTGCCGCGATAGTGTTACGCCGGCAACCCCGGTGGTGATGCGAAGGCCGCGCAGACCGGCCCGCGGGGAGGAGCACGGATGGGATCGGTGGCCGCAGAGCCCGTCGCTTCACCCGGCCGGCCCTGGCCGCGGGTGGTGGGTGCCCTCGCCCTAGCCGTCCTCGGTGCCTGCGGCGTGATGCTGCTGGCGGTGCCATCGCTGTCGGACACCACGGATTTGGCATCGCACAGCGATTGGGTCCTGGCGACCGCCTTACCAACCAGCACAGACTTCCCGCCAGATTGGGGATATTCAGTGACCGGACTGTTGCAGCGTGCCGCTGCCAGCGATCCGGCGACGCTGAGTGTCCAGCCCGATGCGGGGCCCGCGGCGACCTACGAACCGGACATGTGTGGCGCGATACCCAAGATCCTCAATCACTCCGGGGATAGTTTGGCTGCTTACGTCCAAGTCGACCGATACGCCCAACTGTTTGTGCAGGATGCCCCCGCATCCGATTTCGCGGCGACCGGAGAGGGACGGGAGCACGGGCCCAACGCCCGTTTCGCGCTCTGGGTCAACTCGGACGCGGCGGAGCAGGTTGGAAATTACCAGCACTGGCTGGACCGCTGCGGCTCCTATCGGGTCACCAACTACTACGTCGACGGCCAGGTCAAAGACCGTCGCACCGTTAGCACCCAGATCCAGTCCCACACAGCACGTGATGCCGACGCCGCCGTCACTGTCACCAAGACGTTCGCCACGATCGGCAGTCGCGACCCCGCATCGATCTACCAGGTCAGCTACTACGCGGTGCGGGGTGTGCTGCTGGAATGCACCATCTACATGGAGGGCTCCGAGCGGGATCTGGTGCAGCGGCTCGCCGACCAGACGCTGCGAAACCTACGGGCGTAATGACCAACTTGTCACGCCGGAGACCATGGGCGATCGCGGCGGCGCTGTGTGCGCTTGCGGTCGTGGGGGTGGTGATCACCGCCCCGGTCGTGGACCGGGCCTGGCCCGGTAATCGGGGCTCCGGCCCCGAGGCACTGGCCCCGGGACTGGCCGGTCTGAGCGACCAGAAACTGGCCGAGCTGCTGCCCACGCAGGCAGAGTTTCCGCCTCGGTGGACGGTCAGTGACATCAAGGAGCTCTCCGGCACCTTCGGCTACTTCCGATACCAGTTGTACGACGAGGGCCTCGGCTTTGATCCCGTCGAATGTTTCGCGGTGGTGGGCGTGGCTTCTACCGGGGCCTTCGATGCCGCTGAGGTGTTCGGCCACGACCCCACCGATCCAGCGGAGGTCGCCGACCGCAGAGACATCCGCGTCATGGTGGGCCGGGAGTTCGACCCGTCGGGATTCGACAAATTCATGGCCCTGGTGTCGCGTTGCCCGCGGTTCAGCAGCGCCGCTGCCGGTTCCTATGCGGTCAACATTCTGGAGAACACCCACCCCGCCGGGGCATCCCAGCGCTTCCGGTATTCGGTCACCACCACGATCCCCGGCGAGCCCACCGACACGACGCGGACCGACTACTACTCCTACGCCCGCACATCGGGGCTGATCCTGACCGGTATGGCCAGTACTGGCCACCAACAACCTTTCGACTCGATCTTCGAGACCACGCTGCAACGAATCACAAACCGTTGACTCGCCGAATCCCTCGGCGTGCGGCACCCCCCGAAAATCAGCGCCCCCGAAATGGGGAATCGTTCGGGACGGGCGTGAACCCGGTCCGAAACGATTCGCCCAACCCGGCTGTCAGAGATCCGGGTCAGATTCCTTGAAGTAGCGGGCCAAGAACCCGGCTGCGGCGATGGTGGCCAAGGAGCCGACGACTGCCCACAGCACGAACTGGAAGGCCACCGCCCCCATGAACCAACCAAACGTCATCGACACGTAGAGCAGCCAAACCAACCGGAAGAAGGACCACGCCGCCAAGACTCCACAGCTGATTCCGATCGCCAGGCTTCGTTGCCGATCAACCCGGCTGATCTTCTCCTCGATGCTGGCGGGGACGATGTTCATCTGCGCTATTCCTTCCGTGGGGCGCCGCCTCGGTGGCGTCGTCGTTGGCACAAGTACAGATCGACGGGGTAGCTACCGATCCCAACAACGTCAGCCCGCGAGGGCATCGCCCCAGGCCAGGGGAGCGGGGCGAGGCTGCCCAGCAGCGCAGGTTCGGCGCTAGGCCAGGAATGCACCCGCCGCGGTGATGACGTCTCCCGCGGCCAGATCGCTCTTGGTGAGCTTCTTGAACAGCAGGCCGACGTTGTCCCCGGCTTTCGCCGTGTCCAGCTTCTTGCGGAATGCCTCGATGGCGTCGACTCGCACGCCTGAACCATCGTTGATTCGCACCTCGTCGCCGACCCGCAACTCGCCGTGTTCCACGCGCCCGGTAGCCACGATGCCCCGCCCCCGGATGAAGAACACGTCCTGAACAGTCATGCGAAACATGTGCGGCACGCTACCCGCCCGACGCCATCGACGGGTGTCGGCTGGCCACCGTACGCTGACCCGCATGGGTTGGCTGCAGCGAGCGCGCAGAGCCAGCGCCGGACAACGGGTGACGCGCGCGGACAAGGCCGCGGCTCATAACGCGGCCGCCGAACTAAACGCACTCACCACCGAGCGCGAGCGACTGCTGCGCGAGGGTCTGGAAGGCGTAGCAACCATCGTCAGCATTCGGCGCAATGTCGCGAGCACGACGTTGGGTTCTTGGCACGAGCTCGAATTGGACGTGGTACTGCCGCAGCAGGACCCATACCGCGCCATTCGGCGCATCGCGCTCGAACTGTCGAGCGCTCCACACCTCAGGGTTGGTCTGGACCTACCGGTCCGGGTTGACCCCACGGACCATTCCAAGGTCCTGATCGTCGCGCCGCTTTAGGCTCCCGAAGATACTCAGGTTCCCGGCGCGATCACCAGACGCGTACCCAGTCGACCAGCATCTGTGCCGGATAGCTGCCCGGTCTGGGATCCTCGCCGCCGGATCCGGCAACCGCGAGGTTGAGGACGGGGAACACGGTGTAGCCGGGATCGTTGAACGGCCAGTCAGGTAGCGAATGCGCCGCGACGGTGAAGTAGGGCTGTGCCCCCTCGGCGTAGTCCTGCCAGAACCGCATACCGGTCTCGTCCCATTGGCATCGCCAGGTGTGCCACCCGCTGTCCAACGCGACGTTGCGGGTCTTCCACTCCGAACCGTTTGCCTTCGCGTGGACAGTGGTGGCCGACGGCCAGCTCCCGTTGCCGTACCACTCGATGATGTCGATTTCGCCGCGATCCTTGTTACCCAGCCACCAGGCCGGCCAGGAGCCGGCGGTCAGACAGTCGAATTTGATACGGGCTTCCCAGGTATGGCCGATGCCGCCCCGCCACGGACTTTGGATCTTGCCGGCGTAGTAGGTGCCGCCGTCCTTCGCGGCTCGGATGACCAGATTCGACTTACCGTCCAGGAAGACGTTCTGCCGGTCGTCGCGGTACTGGCCGACGTTCTCGGGCCGTTCCCAGTACGTCGGGTCCTTCATCTCCTCGCGGGCTCGCGCCACCGTCCACTTCGACGAGTCGGGGGCAGAGCCGGCCGGACCATCGAATTCGTCGTGAAACAGGTAGGGGCCCGATTGGCCATTGGGCGCCGGCGCCAGAGGCATGTCCCGTCGAGACGAGTCGGCGCGGGCCGCCGGGACGGGCAGTGCCGCCCCGAGCACACCAAATCCGGTCATCAGCATCATCCGACGACGGTCCATCCCGGGCATAAGCCAGCGACGATAGCAGCCCGGCACCTGCTGCGCTAAAGCACGAACGGCGTCAACCGCTCAGTCGACTACTCGGATGTCCGCACGACGAGCTTGCCCACGTTGGTGCCGTCGAAGAGCATGTTGATCGCCGTGGGCAATTGTTCGAAGCCGGTCACCACCGTTTCCAGCGGCGTGAGCTTGCCCTGCGCGATCAGACCGGCGATCTCCGCGGTCGCCTCGGCCGCGCGGCCCAGGTGATCAAGAATGATGAAGCCCTGCAGTGTGGCGCGTTGGACCAGCAGGTTTCCGAACGCTCGCGGTCCGGGTGGCGGATCGGCGGAGTTGTATCCCGAAATCAGGCCGCACAGCGCTACCCGCGCGCGGACGTTGAGCCGCGCGAAGATCGCGTCCATGATGTCGCCACCGACGTTCTCGAAGTCGACGTCGATGCCGTTGGGTGTCGCGGCGACAAGCTGAGCTGCCCAGTCGTCGGCCCGATGGTCGACGGCCGCGTCGAAACCGAGCTGCTCAGTGAGCAAAGCGCACTTTTGCGGCCCACCGGCGATCCCGACTACCCGCGCACCATCCGCCTTGGCGAGCTGGCCCGCCACCGAACCGACGGCGCCGGCCGCGGCGGATACGATGACTGTTTCGCCGGGCCGTGGTTTGGCTATCTCGCGCATCCCGATCCATGCCGTGAGCCCGGTCATCCCGAGTGCGCCGAGGTAGGCGCTGGGGGAGACGCCGTCGGCGACCTCGACCGGAAAGAGCGGCGTCGTGTCCGAGACCACCGCGTAGTCCTGCCAACCGACCAGACCTTGCACGGTCAAACCCACCGGATAATTCGGATTCCTCGACTCGACAACCTCGCCGAGCCCGGCCGCGCGCATGACCTCGCCAATGCCAACCGGGGGCAGATACGACGGCATGTCGTTGATCCAGCCGCGGTTGGTCGGATCCAGGGATATCCAGGTGACGCGTACCAGCGCCTCGCCATCGCCGATTTCGGGGATCGGGGCTTCGCTGAGCTCGAAAGTATTCGGACCGATGCGCCCAGTGGGACGTTCGCGAAGAAGGAATCGGCGGTTTCGATCGGACATGAGCGCACGCTACCCCAGACCGATAGTGCGACATCGCGATCGGCACAATTCCGATTGGGGCGGTGGGTGGTTTCGTCTGCCGGTGCTATAACGCATACATGGCAGGCTCGGATTCCGGCGAAGGGCAAGTGATTACCCACGTCTCCGATACGGCCCGATGGACGGCCCTATATCGGGCCACCGAATCGGCGCGTCCGGATGCATTGTTCAGCGACCCCCTCGCCAATCGGCTTGCCGGAGAGCATGGCCGCGCTATCGTCGCCACAGTTCCGCGCACCACCCGTAACGGTTGGTGGCTCGTCGCGCGGACGAAAATCATTGACGACGCCATTGCCCGCGCGATCGCCAACGGTTGTGACCGGGTTTTGAACTTGGCTGCCGGCCTGGATACCCGGCCGTACCGGCTGGATCTGCCCGCCGAATTGACCTGGATCGAAGCGGATCTACCGCTGCTGTTGGCGGAAAAAGCACAGCTGCTCAGCGGCGAAACCCCGCGATGCCAGCTGACCCGCAGCGCCGTGGATCTAGCCGATCCAGCCGCTCGCGATGCCTTCTTCACCGAGGCACTGGCCGGTGCCGCCAAGGCACTTGTCCTGACCGAGGGCCTGCTGATGTACCTCGACGAACCGGACGTGATTGCCCTCTCTGAGGCGATACGACAACCTCAAGTGGGTTGGTGGATGCTTGATTTAGCCCGCCCTGCCCTCAAGAAAATGATGAACAAGAAGATGGCCGGCATGCTGCAGAACGCGCCGTTCAAGTTTGCACCCGACAACGGTTTGGCCTTCTTTGAAGGACTGGGTTGGCACGTAGCAGAGGCGGAATCCCTGTTTACGGCCACGCAGCGGTTCCGCCGCCTGCCGATATCAATGCGCTCACTCGGCTGGCTTCCGCAGCCGAATCCGCGCCATCCGGGCCGCAGGCCCTGGAGCGCGGTTACGCTCCTTACTCAATGAGTAACTGAGAGACTCATTGAGTTCGGAGAACTGTCAATTAACGCCTGCGTGCATTTCGCAGTGATCCGCCGCTGCCCGGCCCGAACCGTCACCCGACCCTAAACAAGCAGGTAATTCGGGTTTTCCAGAGAATTTCGGGCGCTTGCCCAGACCCCGGCGGTTTGACGGAACCGTCAGGAATGCGTGGAATTCACGGCTAATTCTTATATTAAGACACGGTTTGATCACAGGTTTGCTGTCAATCCTTAACGGACAGGTGTTCGCGGCGTATGTACCGAACTCGGGTTGAACGAGAGGAGTTGACGAGCAGTGACGAATGCACCAGAGGCGGAGGTCATTTCTCTGCAGTCACATCCGATGTGGCTTGCAGCTCTGCAGCGCGAAAATCAGCGCCTTGAAGAGATGCGCCGTCACCCCGCCTAACTGGGCCGTCAGCGTGCTGCCGCGATGGGAGTCGACGTCAGCAGCATGGGTAGCGCCGCGCCCGGGCATGGCCCAGCGCGGATTCGCCGGCCTGACCTCTCGCGCCCCACTTCGGCGCGGTCTGGGAATTCCTTTACTGCGAAATCGCGGTGGCACGGCGTCCGTATTCTGATACGGACTACCGAGGAGTTCGCGTCATGTCTCAGACACCGGCCACCACCCGCACCACTTTTGGCGGTATCAGCTCCAGGGCGTGGGAGCATCCGGCCGACCGAACCGCTTTATCGGCACTGCGCCATCTCAAAGGCTTCGACCAGATCCTGAAACTGCTCTCCGGAATGCTGCGGGAGCGCCAACACCGGCTGCTGTATCTGGCCAGCGCGGCACGAGTCGGCCCACGCCAGTTCGCAGACCTCGACGCACTGCTCGATGAATGCGTGGATGTCCTGGACGCGCCGACCAAACCCGAGGTCTACGTCACGCAGTCGCCGGTGGTGAATGCGTACACCATCGGGATGGACGCCCCGTTCATCGTGATCACCTCCGGGCTCTACGACCTGATGACCCATGACGAGCTGCGCTTTGTCGTGGGTCACGAGCTCGGTCACGCGCTATCGGGTCACGCCACCTACCGCACGATGCTGATGCACCTGATGCGGCTGGCGGGTTCCCTGGGCTTTCTCCCGATCGGCGGCTGGGCGTTACGCGCGATCGTGGCGGCGCTGCTGGAATGGCAACGCAAGTCCGAGCTGTCCGGGGACCGGGCGGGACTGCTCTGCTGCCAGGACTTGGACACCGCGATTCGGGTGGAGATGAAGCTGGCCGGCGGAAGCCGGTTGGACAAGCTGGACTCCGAAGCGTTCTTGGCCCAGGCCGCGGAGTACGAGCGATCTGGGGACATGCGCGACGGGCTGCTCAAGCTGCTTAACCTCGAACTTCAGACCCACCCGTTCTCGGTGCTGCGGGTCGCCGAATTGACCAAGTGGGTGGACACCGGCGGCTATGGAAAGGTGATGTCGGGCAGTTATCCGCTGCGCGTCGACGATGGCCAATCCTCAATCGCCGATGACCTCGGCGAGGCCGCCCGCCACTACAAGGACGGGTTCGACCAGTCCGACGACCCGCTGATCAAGGGCATACGCGACGGTCTGGGCGGCATCGTGGACGGCGTGGGCCGGGCCGCCACCAGCGTGGCCGATTCGTTGGGCCGCAACATCAACGAGTGGCGGCACAACCCGAAATAGCGGATCCGGCTACCCGGTTTGGACGGATCCGACTTCGGTGGGTTCGCTGACCCAGGCGGCGAAGACCGGCACACCGGCCCACGGATCGCGTCGCCGCCCGCCACCTACCACCGCCACCACCGCATAGGGATGACCGAAGCGCAGCGTCGCTGACCGCGACGGCAGCCGCGAAACGATCGCGCCACGCACAGCGATCGCGGTGACGGCCGCGGCCTCGAAGCCATACCGGCCGTAGCGGGCCACCGCGGACTGCCGGGCCCGCGTATCCGCAGTCCCCTTCAGCGCCACCGCCAGGGCTTGCCCGGCCGCACCGAAACCCAACGCCGGATCAGCGGTGAGGTCGTGATCCGACGACACCTGCCAAGCCGGCATCACCACCCGCACGTCGTCCTCGCGGCCACGGGCCCCCTCGGTGATCGTCCAGAATTCGCCGTCGCCGAGCGGCAGGTCGCAGAGCTCACGGCGACGCACCCGGGAGCCGGTCACTTCCCGGCAGGCGATGTCGTGCGCCGCCGCCAGCACGGCCTGAAACGATGTACCTCGACTCGCGATGACCGAGGTGACGTGCAATTCGCCGGTACCGACCGCGGTATGCACGCCGACAGTTCCCACACCCTCAGCATCGGCGAGGTAGGCGCTGTGGCCGGCGACCGTGAGCGCATCGCAAACCCGTTTGCTCCAGGGCGAGCGCAGCTGGCCGGCATCGGTGACGCCGAAGGGCCGCAACCAGCTGATCCGCGTGGCCAGAGCGCTGGCCAACACGGCCGCTATGCCCGACAAGTCGGCGGGGAAGCGCTCGATCATGCCATCGGTGTGGTTGCGTGCCCACGTGTCGGCTTGGGCCTGGCTGGGAATCGGCCCGATCTCCACTTCGGAGGGCATGCGGCCCGACCACAACCCCGCCAAGTCCGCTGGGCCCCACAGGGCCAACGCCGCGTTGATCACCTCGGGTGGCGCGACCATCAGGTCCTCTAGCGCCCGGTGCGCATGCTTAGCGTCAGTACCGAGGGCCTCTTCGAGCTGCTCGCGAGCGGCACCTCTGGCGACCGGCGCCACCAGCGCCAGGAGCAACCACGCACCCAGCGGTGACGCGACCGAGTGCAGACCCGCATGCACCCGACAGAAGCGGCGGGCATAGCGCGTGATCAGCGGCCCGACGTCCATGCCGCAGCGGGACTAGAGCTTGCCTGCGACGAAGTCGGCGGCCTCGTTGACCATGCCGTCCTGGATGTAGGCACTGGCGAGGTGCTGTGGCCAGTTCTGCTTCCACGTATTGGGGTCAGCGGGGCTGCAGACCGGGTCGGAGCCATGGCACAACTCGATGGTTCTGTCGTTGTAGAGCGGACTGAAGTTCGTGATGGGCCCCACCCACTGGCTGCCGTTGCCGAACAGCGCGACCGCGGCGATGTGCTGATCGGTGCCCGGCGGCAGCGGATTCTCGAATCCGAACGCCGACATCGGCACCGCAAGCACCACGTCGGTCACGGCCGCGCCGAGGGAATATCCGCCTAGCACCAGTCGGGTGTCCGGACAGCTGTTGACCATGTACTGGATGTGCCCGCTCATGTCGTTGGCACCGATGTCGACCTCGGTGTCGGCCGGATACTTCACGGCGTAGGACCCCATGCTTCTGCCGCCGACCTTGGAGCTCAGCGAGCTGATGAACGCGTTGCCCAGCACCCCGGGCCCCGGCGACTCGAATCTGCCCCGGGCGAAGACAACCTCCACCTGAGGGCAGTTCGCCGCATCGGTTGACGGCGCCGCACCGGGCGTTCCCGGCGGCAGCACCGCTGCGGCGATCGTTAGGGCCGCGGCTACCGCGACCGCCCCAACTCCAAATTGGACCGACCTACGGGCAAACAAAGCGCGCACAGGAAGATGTTAGCCACTTCGGCACCTGTTGGCAGGCTTTGAAGAATTTGCCCCCACGCCATGCACCGCACTGCACTTTGATACTCAATGACCGCGCCGCACACACACCGCAACGGCCTAAATATCGCCGCATGCGGATATCGGTCGAGTTCCACCTGAGCTTCGAATACTCCGCGCTGCAGCAGTTGCGGCAAGCCGCGGATCACTGTGGCTTCGAAGGAATTTGGGACTACGACCATTTTTGTGGGCCGGCAGAACTCGCCGAGCCGACGTTCGAGGGCTGGACGACGCTGGCCACCATGGCAGCTGTTACCCAACGGACGAGGATCGTCCCTCTGGTAACCGGTGTGATCTATGGCCATCCGGCGATCCTGGCGAAAAGGGCAGTGACCGTCGACCACATCTGCGTCGGTCAACTCAACTTGGGCATCGGCGCCGGGTGGCACGAGGCCGAGCACTATGGTCCTGGCGTTCCGGCAGCCACCATCGCTAGGCCTACTCGAACGGTGCGCCGCCCTCGGTTGGCCAGCATGGCCTTCGGGCGCGGATGACGCATCAGCGGTTGGCCGGTCGGTAGCCTCACCAAGCATGACCGACATCGTCGTCGTCCGGGTCAAGCCGGGTAGTCGCAAAGGCCCCCTGGTCGAGACGGGTTCCGATGCCGAGTTGACCATCTATGTACGCGAGCGGGCGGTCGACGGTAAGGCCAACGAAGCCGCAGCCCGGTTGCTCGCCGCCCACCTTCAACTGCCGAGAAGCCGAGTTGAATTGGTGGCGGCGGCGACGTCGCGGTTGAAGCGCTTCCGCGTCGAGCGCTGATCGCCTTCGGGGGTCCGCCCACGCCGGGGACCACCGCGTTCACATGGTGGCCAAGGTGTATCTGCCCCGTGATCTCGCCGCGACGGCGGACAACGATGCTCAGTTCATGCCAGCGCTTGCCGTCACCTCAGTGCTGGTCATGGCGGCACTTTGCATCGGCTACCAATGCGGCCGCCGGGCCGGCTCAACCCGCTCGGGCCGGATCAGGCGCAGGCGCAGGACGGCACTGGCTGGCATGGCGTTCACGGTCATTGCGCTGGTTGTTGTCCGCCGCGCCCGGCGCAGCTTGCGGCGCCGACGCAATTCCATTTCCATACAGGTAGCGAAACATGTTGCCCCGCTCGGGCTTTGGGAAGCGCCGACGCGCGCCCTCAAGCAACTGCGCGGCTGCTAGCCCGCCCGAGTGCTCGACGCCGGCGCTTGGGCACCAATCCCGGGATGTGACACCCGCCCTAGCGCGACCTCAATTCAGCGGGATTGGTTATCCCCGTACGGCAGAATACACGTCAGGCCTACCCCCATTACCCGTCGACATAGGATGTTCCCATGGGGCGTTACGTTGAAAATCTGGGCGTCATAATCTGGACGCAGAGTTTTGGGAGCCGTGCCGACAAGGCAATCCTTCTAATATCCGGCGCGATGGCTCCAGCTATCTTCTGGAACAGCATCTTCTGCGAGCGTCTCGCCGATCTAGGATATTTTGTCTTACGCTTCGACAGCCGTGACATCGGTGATTCAACGCATTTCCCCCCGGCAAGGGATGCCGACGCTGATCCGCCATACACCATCGATGAAATGGTTGACGATGTTCGAGCCATACTAGCCGACCATGATCTGAATACCGTTGTACTCATCGGACATTCACTCGGCAGCACCGTGGCTCAACTGTTCGCGGTCAAATACCCGGAACGGGTCGAGAAGCTGTTCTTGATGTCATCGCCGATAATCGCCACGGGTAACAACATATACGCCGAGACGGATAGCGAGACGCTCGCCGCCATGTGGCAAGTGCTGATGTCCAACAAGATGTACCCAGATTACAAACGTGGCAAAGAAGAATTTTTCAAAGTCTGGCGATACCTCAACGGCAGCTTTGAATTGGACACCGACTTAGCCGATGAATACACCAAGCGCCTCTATGAAACGGAAGTCATCGAGCCAGCATATAATCACACCAAGGTTCAGGTGGGCATCGACGATATCTGGACCGAGCTAAGCGAACTCGAAATCCCGATACACTTCATTTACGGCGAAAAGGACCAGTTGGCATCGAACATCGGGAATATACAGATCCTGACCAACTCCCTGCCGAACGCTCATCTGACCGTTCTCAAAGGTGCCGGCCGCATGTACTTCCATAGACGCATATGGCAGCAAATACTGTCGGTCCTCACCGAGGCCCTGACCTAATACCGTTCGGCCCCGTCCCGTATCACCTGCCCTTTCGTTGCGACGAACAGGTGATATCGCGCGGCGACACCGGCAGTATCGATTGCGTTGCAAAACCACTCGGGGATGTGATAACCGTATCGGTAATTTCACCTGCACCCGACAACCTCCGGCCATCTCGGTAATATCAGCCCGGCAGAGTTCAAACTCTGAAGGTTCACCAAGAGGGTCTCCCTACTCGCGTGGCCGCTCGAACGGCGGTGACAGATCAGGCTCGCGAGCTCCGGCCGGAGGCCACTCGACACGCACGTTCGTCACGGTCGATTCGCGTTAGCCGCGAAGCGACGTCGGTGACCAGGACCTCCCTAGAAGGGAGTGTGATGGCGTTGCCCGACCTGCCCGATAACGATCCGGGTCGCCCGAATGTGGTTGCCGAGGCTTGGCGAAGTATCAAACCCTCGGTCTTCGTTCCGGCGTCATTGGTGATCGTGACCATGATCGCTGTTTCGGTCGTCTACGCGCAGACCGCCGCCAATGCATTCGTGAAGCTCAACGCCGCAATCACCGCTGGGGTCGGGTGGTGGTACATCCTGGTCGCCACGGCTTTCGTCGTGTTCGCGCTCTACTGCGGTATCTCGCAGATCGGCACCATCCGGCTCGGCAGCGACGACGAGGTACCCGAGTACGGCTTTTGGGCATGGCTGGCGATGCTGTTCAGCGCGGGTATGGGCATCGGTTTGGTGTTCTACGGTGTGGCCGAGCCGCTCAGCCACTACGCCCATCCACCTCAGTCCCGCGGCGTGCCCGCACTCACCGATGCGGCGGCCAACCAGGCGATGGCACTGACCCTGTTCCACTGGGGTCTGCACGCGTGGGCGATCTACGTGGTGGTTGGCCTCGGCATGGCCTACATGACCTATCGGCGGGGACGCCCCTTGTCGGTGCGGTGGCTGCTGGAGCCGGTCTTGGGGCGGCGCCGAGTCGAAGGCGTGCTGGGACACGCGGTCGATGTCGTTGCCATCGTGGGAACACTGTTCGGTGTCGCCACATCACTGGGCTTTGGCATCACCCAGATTGCCTCCGGCCTGGAGTATCTCGGCTGGATCAAGACGAACAACTGGTGGATCATCGCCATGATCGGCGCGATCACCGCCGCCGCGACGGCATCGGTGGTCAGCGGTGTCAGCAAGGGTTTGAAGTGGCTGTCAAACATCAACATGGCATTGGCGGCCCTATTGGCCCTGTTCGTGCTGTTACTCGGACCGACACTTTTCTTGCTGCAGTCCTGGGTGCAGAACTTGGGCGGCTACGCCCAGTCCCTGCCACAGTTCATGCTGCGCACCGCGCCGTTCTCGCACGACAGCTGGCTCGGCAACTGGACCATTTTCTACTGGGGCTGGTGGATCAGCTGGGCGCCGTTTGTCGGGATGTTCATCGCGCGGATATCGCGCGGGCGCACGATCCGAGAGTTCATTGGGGCGGTGCTGCTGGTACCCACCGTGATTGCCTCGCTGTGGTTCACCATCTTTGGTGACGCCGCGCTGTTGCGCCAGCGAAACGACGGCGACATGCTGGTCAACGGCGCCGCGGACACCAACACGTCGCTGTTCCGATTGCTCGGCGATCTGCCCATCGGCGTCATCACCAGCGTTCTTGCGGTGCTAGTGATCGTGTTCTTCTTCATCACGTCGTCGGACTCGGGTTCGCTCGTGATCGACATCTTGTCCGCGGGTGGCGAGCTGGATCCGCCCAAGCTGACCCGGGTGTACTGGGCGGTGCTCGAGGGGACCGCCGCCGCGACATTGCTGCTGGTTGGCTGCTCCGGGTCGCTGACCGCGTTGCAGACCGCTTCCATTGCCACCGCCCTGCCGTTCTACATCGTCATGGTGGTGGCGTGTTACGCCATGCTAAAAGCGTTCCGCTTCGATCTACTCACCACGCCCAGGCTGCTGCATGTCAACGTGCCCGACGTGGTATCGGACGGCAACCGGCAGCGCCGCGACATCTCCGCGACCCTGGCCGGGCTTATCGCGGTTCGCGACGTCGATAGCGGTACCTGCAGCGTGCACCCCGACACCGGCGCGCTAACCGTCATAACTCCACCAGATCCGTTGGGCGGGCACATGTTTGACACCAGCGAGCAAGACGGCCAAAGAAATCCAACATCGTCGGCGTAGGCCGCGAAGCGCCAACCGGCCGACGCCGGCCCTCGCAGTGGCCCCCGCGAACTATTGGTTCACGGGGGTCACTACGAGGCAGCGATCGATACCGGACTACTCGAGATCGAACCGGTCGTTGTTCATGACCTTGGCCCACGCCGCGGCGAAGTCCTCAGCGAACTTCTGCTTGGCGTCGCTTTGGGCATAGACCTCGGCCAGTGCGCGCAGCACCGAGTTCGAACCGAACACCAGATCGTTGGCGGTGGCCGTCCACTTGAGCTGCCCCGAGGAGCGGTCGCACCCTTCGTAGACGTTCTCCGCCGCTTCCGAGGCCTTCCACTCCGTGCCCATATCGAGCAGGTTCACGAAGAAATCATTGGACAGCACGCCCGGCTTGTCGGTGAACACGCCATGCTTGGAGCCGCCGTGATTGGCGCCCAGCGCACGCAACCCACCAACCAGCACCGTCATCTCCGGAGCCGTCACCCCGAGCCGATACGCCCGTTCGATCAGCAGGTGCTCCAGCGGAGCCTTCTCACCGACCCGGACATAGTTGCGGAATCCGTCCGCGCGCGGTTCGAGCACCGCGACCGACTCCACGTCGGTGTTCTCTTGCGATGCGTCGGTGCGCCCGGGGGAGAACAGCACAGAGACCTCGTGACCCTCATCCTTGGCCGCCTTCTCGACCGCTGCCGAGCCAGCCAACACGATCAGGTCGGCAAGCGAAATCTTCTTGCCGCCGGCCGCCGAGCTGTTGAAGTCCTGCTGGATTCCCTCCAGCACAGACAGCACCTGGTCGAGGTCTGCGGGCTCGTTGGATTCCCAGCTCTTCTGCGGTTCCAGACGCAACCGCCCTCCATTGGCACCGCCGCGCTTGTCGGTGCGCCGGAAGCTGCTCGCCGCCGACCATGCCGTCTTGACCAGCTGCGCAACCGTCAGGCCGGACGCGAGCACCTTGCTCTTCAGCGCCGCAACGTCCTTGGCGTCAACCAGCTCGTGGTCAACGTCGGGCACCGGGTCTTGCCAGAGCTGCGGCTCGGCAACCCAGGGTCCGAGGTAGCGGCTGACCGGTCCCATGTCCCGGTGCAACAGCTTGTACCAGGCCTTGGCGAACGCCTCGGTCAGCTCCTCCGGATGTTCCAGCCAGCGCTGGGTGATCCGCCGATAGATTGGGTCCTCGCGCATCGATATGTCGGTGACCAGCATCGTCGGGGCGCGCCCCGGCCCGCCGAACGGATCGGGGATCGTGCCTGCGCCGGCACCATCCTTGGCCGTGAACTGCCACGCGCCGGCCGGACTCTTGGTCAGCTCCCACTCGTAGCCGTAGAGCAGCTCCAGGAATCCGTTACCCCACTGGGTGGGGGTCGGGGTCCAGACGACTTCGAGACCGCTGGTAATCGCGTCCTTGCCCTTGCCGCTACCAAACGAGCTCTTCCAGCCAAACCCCTGCTGTTCGATCGGGGCGGCCTCCGGCTCGGGACCGACCAGGTCTGCGTCGCCGGCACCGTGGGTCTTGCCGAAGCTGTGGCCGCCGACGATCAGTGCGGCAGTCTCCTCGTCGTTCATCGCCATGCGGGCGAAGGTTTCCCGAATGTCATGCGCGGCGGCAACCGGATCGGGCTTGCCCTCGGGCCCCTCGGGGTTGACGTAGATCAAACCCATGGTGGTCGCGCCGTAGGGTTGGGCGAGGTCGCGCTTGCCCGAGTAGCGCTTATCGGTGCCCAGCCAGACGTCCTCTTCGCCCCACATGACCTCTTCGGGCTGCCAGACGTCCTCACGACCGAACCCAAAGCCGAAGGTCTTGAATCCCATCGAATCCAAGGCACAGTTCCCGGCGAAGATAATCAGGTCCGCCCAGGAGATCTTGCTGCCGTACTTCTGCTTGACCGGCCACAGCAGTCGGCGTGCCTTGTCCAGGCTGACGTTGTCCGGCCAGCTGTTGAGCGGAGCGAATCGCTGCATGCCCTGGCCACCGCCGCCGCGACCATCTTGGATGCGGTAGGTACCGGCGGCGTGCCAGCTCATCCGGATGAACAGGCCACCGTAGTGGCCATAGTCGGCGGGCCACCAGTCCTGCGAGGTGGTCATCACCGACATGACGTCGGCCTTGAGCGCATCGACGTCGAGCTTGGCGAACTCTTTCGGGTAGTCGAAATCAGCACCGAGCGGGCTGGCCTGAGACGGGTGCGGGTGCAGCATCGACACGTCGATCTGGTTGGGCCACCAGTCCCGGTTGGTCATCGGCGCGTGATCCTGCGGGGTGGGGGAGGAGATTGCGGGGCTTTCGCTTTCGCTATTGCTCTGGGTCGAGGTGTCGGGTTGAGGTGGGCGGCTATCGGATGACACAGCATTCCTTCCAGGGGTGGGTGAATCGGGCTGCGATCACGGCTGTGACCGGGGCATTGCGGTTGAACAATCGGGGCAGATGCCCCAATAAATGACTTCGGCCTCGTCGACAACGAAGCCATCCAGCACATTGCTGTCGTCCGAGGGGGCCAGACACGGAGCCTCACCGACGCCACAATCGATGTCGGCAATCGCTCCGCAGGATCGGCAGACGACATGGTGGTGGTTGTCGCCGACGCGGGATTCGTAGCGGGCGACCGATCCCGACGGCTGGATGCGACGGACCAGGCCCACCGAGGTAAGTGCGCCGAGCACGTCATATACGGCCTGCCGGGACACGTCGGGCAGGATTTCGCGAACCGCCGAGTAGATCGTTTCGGTGTCGGCGTGTGGGTGATCGCCCACGGCCTCGAGCACAGCAAGCCTCGGCCGGGTGACGCGCAGATCGGCCATACGCAGCTTCTCTGTGTAGTCCGCCGTTGACCCCACTTAACCACTATGACTCGCTATCTTGAATCGGTCAAGAGTTCGGCAAGCATCACGAGAAATGCCCGTGAAGCGCCCTCGGTGGATCACGTAAAAATGCCCGCGAAACGGTCGATCCTCAGCAGGCATGGGAAGTGGGCTGTCGATGTCGTCTCGGGCCGAGATCACCGCGAAGTTCGCCAGGGGGTATGTGGGGGCGCCGAAGGCGGACAAGGGGCAGATTCTGGATCAGGTGGTGGCGGTCACCGGCTGGTCGCGTGACAACGCCCGGCGGCGGTTGAGGGCGGCGGCCGCGCCGCCGGGAGCGGGTCGGCAGGTCGCCAAACGGACTCGCCGGCAACGCAATCCGAAGTACTCCTAGGATGCGCTCAAGGTGTTGCAGAAGGTGTGGGCGGCCTCAGGCGGGCAGTGCGGCCGGTACCTGGCCGCTTCCATGGCACTTCAGTTGGATGCTCTAGAACGCCACGGCGAACTGGTGGACGGCCGTGACCGTTACGGCCCGGCGGTGCGTGCCGAGCTGTTGGCGATGAGCAGCGCCACGATCGACCGCTACCTGCGCGGCGCCAAGGCCCGCGACCAGATCTCGGGTGTGTCGACGACGAAACCCTCCCCGCTGCTGCGGTCCTCGATCACCATCTGCAAAGCAGGCGATGAGGCCGAAGAATCTCCGGGGTTCTTCGAAGGCGACACCGTGGCGCACTGCGGCCCGACACTGAAAGGTGAGTTCGCCCGCACGGTCAACCTCACCGACATGCACATCGGCTGGGTGTTCACCCGCACGGTGCGCAACAACGCCCACCCCCACATCCTGGGCGCCCTCAAAACCGGAATTACTAAAATCCCTATAAGGTAACGGGTTTGGACTTCGACAACGGCACCGAATTCCTCAATAAGGCGGTCATCAAGTGGGCCGCGGACATGGAGATCTTCTTCACCCGCTCACGACCCTACAAGAAGAACGACCAGGCCACCATCGAGTCCAAAAACAACCACCTCGTGCGTCGCTACGGGTTCTACTACCGCTACGACACCGACGAAGAACGCGCCGTGCTCAACCGGCTGTGGCACCTGGTCAACGACCGGCTCAACTACCTGACCCCCACCATCAAACCCATCAGCTACGGCTGCAGCCGCGACGGTCACCGCCGCCGGCTCCACGACAAGCCCCAGACCCCTGGACCGGCTGCTGGCCGCCGGAGTCCTCTCAGCGGCCCAACAAACAGAGCTGCTCACCTACCGCAACAGCCTCAACCCCGCCGCGATCGCCCACCAGATCGCCGACCTGCAAGCCGCCCTGCTCAGACTCGCCAAAGACAAGACCGAACAGCTCTACCTCGCCGCCATACCCGCCGCTCTACCCGCCCTCAAAGCCGGCATCCGCATCAAAAGCAAGACCACCACCTGACCCCGATTTCGCGGGCATTCCTTACCTGATGCATGAACCAGGTTTCGCAGGCATCTTGACTTGATGCATCACGGAGTTTCCGCTCGCCATCAACGCACAATTGGGCCGGCGCGCTCAGCCCCTTGCTCCGGCACCTTCGGGCCCGCATCACACCGCGCCCTGCGACGGTCGCGCCCGTAGCCGATTGCCAGTTGAAAACGATTGCACAACAAGCACACTCAGACACCGGTGCCGCCACACGGTCGCGCGCCGGCAGGGTTGACGACAACACCGTCAGGCCGCTCCGAACGCCGGCCATCTATCAGGTAGATTGATATCAGACACCCTGATATAGTTGGGGCCGCAATGTTCAGAGATGGGATCTGAAATGTCCAATCCGAAGCCACCGGCTTGGCTCAAGCCGATGAACAAAGCCATGGTGACCCTGCAGAAGATCGGCGTCGTCGCGGGCCCGGTACGGGTACTCACCGTGACCGGCCGCAAGACGGGGCTGCCGCGCAGCACCCCGGCAACCCCGTTCGTACTCGATGACTGCGTGTATGTGGTCGGCGGATATCCAGGTGCGGACTGGGTGCGCAACGCTCGCGCGGCCGGCAGCGGAACCTTTACCCGGGGACGCAAGAAGCAACAGGTTGTCTTCACCGAACTCACCGCAGCGCAGGCGGTTCCCGTGCTGGCCGCGTTTCCGCACAAAGTTCCTCGGGGCGTCGGCTTCTTCAAGCGCTCCGGCTTGGTGCGGCAAGGAACGGCCGAAGAGTTTGCCGCACTGGCCGGGCAGTGCGCCGTCTTCCGGCTCGACCCCACCGCGCAGAACTAGCCCTATCCACGAGCCTCGTCGCCGCCACCGCGGTGCCGGTTTCGGGCGATGTCGACCAAGATCCGCCCGGAAGTCCGCGCAGCGAGTCTCGCTTCCCGCACGAAATATTCTGGGCTGATTAACCTTTCGATCCAGTTCGACTGCTCCGGCAAATGCACCTGGACGGAATGCGGTCGCCGCGGCACGACACCGAGGGAACCGGAATTTGGTACCATCGCGCGGTGCACAAACCGGCTGCACCGAGTAGCCGCATCGGGGCGCAATCGGTGTCCCGGCGCGACGTCCTCAAGGTATGCAAGTTTGCCTTGGCACCGGCTTTGTTCGGCCTCGGGACACTCGCCGAAAGCGTCGACGCACCCCAAGCCGCCGCCACCGGCGTGAGGTTGATCGACTTTGCCAAGCAGCGCATCTCACCAGAGCTGATCAAGTCGGCAGGCTATGACGGCGTCGTGAACTACGTATCCGAATCGCGCCCGGGAGCGAACTTCCAAGCAAAACCGATCACACGCGAATACGCCGACGGATTGCGAGCGGCGGACCTGCACATCGTCAGCAACTACCAGTACGGCAAGCCCGGTGGCTCAGCGCCGTCGGATTTCACCCGCGGCCGTTCCGGTGGTGTGCAAGACGCCCAGACTGCCCTGAGCCTGCACAGCGCGGCAGGGGGCACAGCGTCGGCCCCGATCTTCTTCAGTGTCGATGAAGACATCGACCCGCACACCTGGGACACCGCTGCCGTGGAGTGGTTCCGGGGAATCAACTCGGTACTCGGCGTCGAGCGCACCGGTATCTATGGACATTCCCGGGCCTGCGCGTGGGCGGTCAGAGACGGGGTGATCGGAAGCTCGACCACGCCGGAGCACCGGTGGGCATGGCAGACGAGGTCGTGGTCGCATGGTCAGCGCGAGCCCGCCGCGGTGCTGTATCAAGAGGTCGTCAACAGTCCCACACACCCAAGTCCGCTGTTAGGCGGGATACGTGTGGACGTGAACGAGGTCCTCGCCGCCGACTTCGGGCAGTGGGATCTGGCGCGGTGATCGGCTAGCGGAACCTGCGGGGTGGCCGCCGGTTCATTCGGTGCTGCGTTCCACGGGACGATTGGGATCCGAACACCACTCCGACCATGAACCCGGGTACAGCGCCGCGTCGCCGCCCGCGGCGACCAAGGCCGCCACGGTGACTGCGGCGGTGATGCCCGAGCCGCAGTAGGCGCCCATGGCGCCGTCCCGATCAATGCCGTATCCGGACAGGAGTTCGTCGAGCGCGCCGGTGTCCACAAACGTTCCGTCCGCGGTCAGGACGGCGCCGCTGGGAAGGTTCTTCGCGCCGGGAATGTGGCCGCCGACCGGGTCGATCGGCTCGACATCACCACGGAAGCGCTCGGGCGCGCGGGCATCGAGCAGTGTCGTGACTCCGGCGCCAACTTGGCTCGCCGTCAATGTCGGACGGCTTCCGACGTACAAATCCTCATACAGCACGGACACATTGCCGGCGCGGGGGTGAACGGCTCCCGTCTGCAAGTGCCCACCGGCGCGGCGCCACGCGCCCAGACCTCCATCCAGGATGCGCACATTCGCTACCCCTGCCGTGGTCAACAGCCACCATGCTCGGGCCGAACCGGCCCGGTTCCAGTCGTCGTAGACCACGACCAGTTCGTCCTGCTGCACTCCCCATCGGCGCGCGGCGATCTCGAGATTGCGCCCCGACGGTAGCGGGTGCCGGCCGCGCCCGGCGACGGTATGGTCGCTGAGTTCCGCCTCGAGCGACACATACACCGCTCCCGGTAGGTGGCCGCGCAGGTAGGACGGGTGCCCGTCGGGTTCACCGAGCTGCCATCGCACGTCCAATATCGTCACCGGCAAGCCGGCCCGGATGTGGTCGGTCAACTCAGCCACAGAGATCAGCACCTGCCCTCTAGCCTGCACCTGTCCACCTCTTTCTCAGGAGTCTTCTGCGAGCTGGCGACACGCACCGATGAGCCTACGGATACCTCCCGAGTACCCGTCGCCGGTGCGACGAACGCACCGTCCCGACCCCGCGACCAGTGGCTAGGGGCCAGCAGTGTCGCCGGGGCCGTAGGCCAAGGCGATCTCGCGTGAGCCCAGCCAGCCCGAGTAGGTCGGTCGGTACGGCCATCCGGCGGGCGAATTCTGCCATTGCTCCTGGCGCCCCCACGGCAGCAGGTCGATCAGCCCGAACATGTAGCTGAGTTGCTCGGTGCCTCGACCGGTCGTATGCCATGTGCGGTAGACGGTGTCACCGTCACGCAGTAACACATTGACCGCAAAGCCTCCGCCGGCCGGCGCATCCAGGTCAGCGGCGAACGAGCTCTCCGAGGACGAATGCCACGGCATCCTGTTGCCCACCTTGTGCTTGTAGGCGAGCGCGTCGTTGATCGGCCCGGTCGTGACGATCACAAAACGCGCGTCATAGTGAGCTAGGAACTCCAGCCGGGTGAACTGCGACGTGAAGCCGGTACACCCGCCGCACTGCCACTCGGCGCCATCGGTCCACATGTGGTGGTAGACGATCAGCTGCGCGCGGCCGTCGAACACATCGACCAGCCGGACCGGCCCGTCCGCACCGATCAGCGTGTAGTCGGCCAGCCGCACCATCGGCAACCGGCGCCGCTGCGCGGCAATCGCATCCAGTTCGCGAGTGGCAGCCTTCTCGCGCTCGCGCAGTTCGTCGAGCGCGGCGCGCCAGGTCTGGTGATCAACGCTTGCTGGCAGGGCCTTTGCCATGGAATCCGCCTTTGATGTCGATGTTTGGTGATCACTTGTTATGACCGCCGCGGCGGCCGGAAGTCATCGCGCCAGGGCGGTCGATGTCCCTACGGTGGCTTTTCGCCGCGCGGTTCTGACGGATAAGTGCAGGCCAGCACCGAATCGGAGGTGGCCGTGTTTGCCGTTCTCGGCTGGCGGGAAACCCTGCAGGGGTTGGGGGACGGGAAATTTGGGGGGCCGGTGGGCCCGGAAAGGCACACAACCATGGCTCAACGGCTGGTACCGCATTTCGACGACGTCCAGGCGCATTACGACCTATCCGACGATTTCTTCCGACTGTTTCTGGATCCCACCCAGACCTACAGCTGCGCCTACTTCGAGCGCGACGACATGACACTTGAAGAGGCGCAGATCGCCAAGATCGACCTGGCGCTGGGCAAACTGGGCTTGGAGCCCGGCATGACACTGCTCGATATCGGCTGCGGCTGGGGCGCCACCATGCGTCGCGCGATCGAGAAATACGACGTCGACGTCGTCGGCCTCACCCTGTCCAATAACCAGGCCGCCCACGTGCAGAAATCGTTCGACCAGCTGGACACCGCACGCACCCGGCGGGTGCTGCTGAAGGGCTGGGAGCAGTTCGATGAGACCGTCGACCGCATCGTCTCGATCGGCGCGTTCGAACACTTCGGTCACGACCGCTATGACGACTTCTTTGCGATGGCGCATCGGGTCTTACCGCGCGGCGGGGTGATGCTGCTGCACACGATCACCGGCTTAACCCGAGAGCAGATCAGCGATCGGGGAATACCGATCTCGATTGACATGATCCGGTTCGTCAAATTCATTGTGACCGAGATCTTCCCGGGCGGCCGGTTGCCGTCGATCGAAATGGTGCTGCAGCACGCGGGCAGGGCGGGCTTCACGCTGACCCGTCGCCAGTCGCTGCAGCCGCACTATGCCAGAACCCTGGCTCTGTGGGCTCAGGCCCTGTACGCCTACCGGGACGAGGCCATCGAGATTCAATCCGAAGAAGTTTATGAGCGCTACCTGAAATACCTGACCGGCTGCGCAGATGCCTTCCGCCGCGGTCACATTGACGTCAATCAGTTCACCCTGCAGAACTAGCCCGCGATCGGCGTGCCGGGCGCTGCATCTTCTCGAGGTCGGCGCGCCATCGCAGCTTAGACTACAACGACACGGTCAACGAACGGCCACAATTCATCACGATTGGCACACGGCACTGGCATCGCCTGACCACTGGTGCGACGGTGTTGCGGTGAGTGTTGACGTCGGCCGTTTCGAGTACGGCTCCCGCACGCAGTGGATGGACGCCCCGCCCCGGCGGTGTAAGCGTGGCCACTGGCTGCTTCCGGGGCACATGATCGTTGCGGTCATCCGATGCTCGTGTGGTCGGCACACCTGCTGGGAATGCGAGTGCGGCGCTACCACGTATCGACCGGCGCTGACCCACTCTTGCACCATAGTCAGGGACGTGCATGCACCGCTAGATCCTTCTCAACTGGTCAGCTGAGGCAGTCTCTGCCCCTGCACCGCGGCGACGACGCCAGTAGCGTGCTAGGGGTTAGTCGAACCGAGCGTTTGCGACTGCGGCTTTTGGTCTATAGATAACGCATACCCCGAATTGAGGAGGGGCGACAATGCGGCTCATTGTGCCAACCACCGTAGCGACCGCAGCGCTGCTGTTCACCGGATGCTCTGCCTCCGAGATCGTCAACACCGGCGGTGACACCAAGTGCAAGGACTTCACCACGCAAGACGAGAAGAAACAGAGCGAAGAAGTCGGCAAGATGCTCAAGGACAAGAGCGGCAAAGACCCGACGAACCTCGAGATCTCGGCCACCCGTCTGTCCGCAATGACTTACTGCCAAACGTTGGGCAAGCCCGACACCAAGATCTCCGAAGCGCCACACGGCTAGCACCATCTTGGCCGGACGCCTGTCCAGGACGGGACGTATTGGCTATCACCCAGCAACCTGCGGGACCACGGCGTCACCAGAATTGGCGTGACGCTAGATTTTGGTGATGAGCAGCGACATCCCCAGTGCGGTGCAGCGAATCTTCGCGCTGGCCGACCAGGTGCCTGGATTCATGCCGGCCGATGAGGGGAGGCGCTGTTCAACGCCGCGCTGCGGTACTTCAATGGCGGGCTCGGTGTGGAAATCGGGACCTACTGCGGCAAGTCCACCCTGTTGCTCGGCGCCGCGGCGCAACAATGCTCCAGCGTCCTCTACACCGTCGACCATCATCACGGCTCTGAGGAACACCAGCCCGGTTGGGAATACCACGACGATTCACTGGTCGATGAGATCACTGGACTGTTCGACACCCTTCCAACCTTCCGGCGCACGCTGGACTCTTCCGGCCTGGACGACCATGTGGTGACCGTCGTGGGCAAATCGCCGATCGTGGCCCGGGGGTGGCGATCACCCCTGCAGTTGCTGTTCATCGATGGAGGTCACACCGAGGCTGCCGCCGCGCAGGACTTCGAGGGCTGGGCCAGATGGGTGAGCCCAGGGGGAGCGCTCATCATCCACGATGTGTTCCCCAACCCCGCAGACGGTGGCAGGGCGCCGTACCACATCTACCGCCGTGCCATCGATTCCGGTCAATTTCAGGAGATTTCGGCAACCGGGTCACTAAGGCTTCTCGAGCGCACTAGCGGGGGCCCCGGCGAACAGATCGAGGTTAGCGGCCGGGCCTGCTGACGACGCACTCGCAGTCGAAGTCGGTTTGCAGGCCCGTGGGCAGCGCATGCCCACGGAAGATGCCGGCACCCCGAGTGGTATTCGATAGCGCATCCGCGGCGAGGATCATCGCCGCAGCGGTCCAGGTGGTGCGTTCCTCGGGCCAACGCTTCCCGTCTGCGAAGACCAATCCCGTCCAATAGGACCCGTCGTCTTCGCGCAGGTGCTGCATCGCCGCGAACTGTTCATGCGCCGCGGCGCGGTGACCGATGGCATCAAGCGCCAGCACCAGTTCGCATGTTTCGGCTCCCGTCACCCACGGCCGGTCGTCGACGCAGCGAATACCGAGGCCGCCGACAACAAAGTCATTCCAGCGGTGGTCAATTCTGGCGGCCGCCGCCGGTCCGCGTAGCGCACCGCCGAGGATGGGGTAGTACCAGTCCATCGAGTAGCGCTCCTTTTCAGCGAACGCCTCCGGGTGCGCGACGATGGCGTGGCCAAGCCGAACGAGCGCCAGTTCCCACTCCGGCTGGGGCTCCCCGACAAGAGCCGCCAGCGCCAGCGCACACCTCATGGCGTGAAAGATGCTGGCGTACCCGGTCATCAGGGCCTCCGTCAGTGGCCCGGGCTCACTTCGAGCCCAACATATTTCGCCATTACCCACCTGCAGGTCGATGACGAAGTCGATCGCCTTGCGCACCACCGGCCACATCGTGACGGCGAATGACTTGTCGCCGGTCACGAGCACATGGTGCCAGATTCCGGTCGCGATGTAGGCGCAGAAGTTACTGTCACTGTTTTCATCTTCGACAGTGCCCGTGCGGATTTGAATCGGCCATGACCCGTCGGCCCGCTGCGCGCGGCGACTCCAGTCGAATGCGGCGCGCGCCTGCTAGAGAAGTCCGGCAGCGGTGAGCGCCATCGCACACTCCACATGATCCCACGGGTCGGTGTGGCCACCCACAAACCACGGGATGGCGCCCGAGGGTTCTTGTGCGGAAGCAATGGATTGGGCCGTCTGCCGACATTGATCGCGAGTCAGGGCACCCGGCACCGCCGGCGGACTAGGGCGTGTCTGCTTAATGTGAATGGTGTTTTGGCTGATGCTGTTTGGGTGATGCGGATGCATGCGATTTCTGATGATTTGTGGTCGCTGATCGTGGCGGTGTTGCCTGCGGGGCGGCGGCGTGGCCGGCCGTGGAACGATCATCGACGTACTCTGGAGGGCATTATCTGGCGTTACCGTACGTGATCTCCGTGGTGTGACCTGCCCGAGCACTTCGGTCCCTGGCAATCGGTGGCCGAGAGGCATCTACGCTGGTCGGTCGATGGCATCTACGCGCGGATCTTCGCGGCGATCGCCTCTGACCTCGACGCCGAGGACGCTGACCTGGGCGTACTGTTGTCGGTCGATTCGACCAGTGTGCGCGCCCACCGACACGCAGCCGGAGCGCGCTCCGGGCGCCGCACAGGGGGATCTGTCGAATTACAAGAAATATCTCGATGAGCCCGATGACCACGCTATTGGGCGTTCCCGCGGCGGGCTGACTACCAAGATCCACGCCTTGACCGACCAGCTGTGCAGTCTGGTCACCCTGGCACTGTCGGCCGGTCAAGCCGGTGATAATCCGATGCTTTGGCCATTGCTGGCCGCCCGGTGCAGCAACTCATACGCCCCGTTTCGCCTGCTGGCGGACAAGGCGTACTCCTATGACTCGACGCGGGCACAGCTGCGCCGGCTCAAGATCGCCCATACCATCCCCGAGCGCAGCGACCAGATCACCCGCCGCAAAGCTAAAGGCCGCAACGGAGGACGGCCTCCGGGGTTCTCAGGCCGAATCTACAAGCACCGTAACACCGTCGAGCGAAGCTTCAACCGGCTCAAACACTGGCGCGCGGTCGCCACCTGCTACGACGAATACGCCCTGACCTACCTCGGCGGTGTCACCCTGGCCGCCATCATCACCTACCACCGCGTCCGCAATTAGCAGACAGGACCTAGTCGAACCGGCTACCGGGATGATCGTGGCCGAACACGAACTGGTCGCCCCAGACTCAGCGTCGATCCTCGATGAGCACTACGACGGGCCAAGGCTGGCACCGAGTCGGGGCCCGCGGCCCAAGACCAGCGTGGAGAAGCAGTTCTGCGCCCTCGGCGCGGACGCCGAGGCATTCCTCGTCGGCGCCGCGGCGATCGGCAACACCCGCCTAGCCGCAGAGCTGGAGATCCTGCTCGCCCTGGGGGTCGCCCACGGCACCGACGCGCTGATCGCGGCGCTGCACCGGGCGGTAGCGTTTCGCCGGTTCCGGGCCGCCGACGTGCGCTCCATCCTGGCCGCCGGCACCGGAACCCCACAACCCCGCCCTGCCAGGGATGCGCTGATTCTGGACCTACCGGTCGCCCCGATGCGTTCCCTGGACGCCTACAAGATCGGACCCGTCGGAGCCGATGACGAGGTGATCTCATGACCACGACATCACCAACGACTGCCGTCGAACCCGTGGCGCCGCCGTCGTTGCCGCCGCTGGCCGCTGATCTGGATGCCGGGCTGCGGCGGTTGAAGTTGGCCGCGGTGCGGCGCAGCGCACCCGAGGTCTTGCTGACCGCCAAGACCCAACGCTGGACTCCTGAGGAAGTGCTGCGCACGCTCGTCGAGACCGAACTGGCCGCCCGGGATGCCTCCAACATCGTCAACCGGCTCAAGGCCGCCGCGTTCCCCGTCTCGAAAACGTTGGAGTCCTTCGACGTGGCCGCCTCGTCGATCCCGCCGAAGGTTTTCGACTACCTGTCGAGTCTGGAATGGATACGGGCCCAACAGAACCTGGCGATCATCGGCCCGGCCGGCACCGGCAAATCCCACACCCTGATCGGGTTGGGGACCGCGGCGATCCACGCCGGGCTCAGGGTCCGCTACTTCACCGCCGCTGATCTCGTCGAGACCCTCTACCGCGGCCTGGCCGACAACACCGTCGGCAAGATCATCGAATCGCTGCTGCGGGTCGACCTGATCATCTTGGACGAACTCGGCTTCGCCCCACTCGATGACACCGGTACCCAACTGCTGTTCCGCTTGGTCGCCGGCGCCTACGAACGCCGCAGCCTGGCCATCGGGTCACACTGGCCCTTCGAACAATGGGGCCGGTTCCTGCCCGAGCAGACCACCGCAGTCAGCATCCTCAACCGCCTGCTACACCACGCCAGCCTCGTCATCACCGACGGCGACTCCTACCGCATGAAGGACGCCCAGCACCGGAAGGAGCAACCCACACCAACCTAGGAACTACCGCCCGGGGTGGATACTTCTATCTGGCCACCAGCGGATACTTCAACTTGGCCATTGACAGCCTGTATCAGCCACATCAGATATGGCACGTGGGCCGCCACGTAGATTTCGGCGGTCGGACCGTCCCACGCTCCGGCCTGTACGGCGGCGAGCAGAGCGGCCAGTTCCTCGGCCGCCTCGGCGTAGGTGATGCTCAGCGAAGTCCACTCGCCCGCGGCCACCAGCAACGAACCGGGGCCCGGGCCGCTGCTCAACAGGGCCGAATGCACCTCTGGCGGCGCCGCCATCCAGATCGGCGCGGTCATCGATCACCGCCAGCGAACCGATGCTCACCGATGTGAGGCGCGGCCGACATCCTGACGGTGTGGGCACGTGGGGCCATCAATAGTCCTCCGGTACGACGGGATGCCCGCGCCTGGTGAACCGTGGTAGCCGCTAGAGCCGATGAATGGCGCCGTCTGCCCGGCACCGTGTCTGCATACCTACGACCATCCGCCCAATCCACGAGGCGACGCGCGCCGAACACAACGTGCCCGGCGCAACTGGCAGGTCTTCGGACTCGCAGGCCCGCACCGACGATGGTGCTCCTACTAACCGTCGCTTCCCTGTCCCAGGCTGTGGGGCCAGTGCCGATGACGGTGTTCGTTCCTGCATACCGCTGCGGGACAGTCCCGGATTCCCACCGGGTTCCCTCTCACGACGAAGCCGCGAAAGCCTCCGCCGCTTGATGCCGACAACACTCAGAATGCCGCCAGCAAACCAGCTACGCGGCTTAGATTACTCGACGCGCACGCTTTGGGCCCAACGCTCACACCTAAATCACAGCGGGAAGCCAGGCGGATAGGCGACGCTGATGCGGATTGAGATCCAAATGTAGATGGGGTGACCCCCCTCGGCGGCAGCATCAAATCCGTTCGAGGGGGAGCGGCTGGAACAGCCATGTTGGCGACGAGTTTGCTGAGGTTGGGTCACAACTGCCGTGACCGGGCTTCATACTCGCCGCCGCCGCGCTGGCATCGGTGATAATGGCCGAAGTGTGGACGTCCAATGATGCTGATGTTCGACCGGCCCAGAGGTGGCTGTTCGCGAGGTCACGGATGCGAGGCTCCCTAGGCCCGGTAGCCGCGTGAACGCCTACCTGCATCAGCGATTCCCCGAGCTGCGCACCACCCTCGAGCGCGTCACCCTCGGCGACGGTCCCACACCCGTGCGCCCCCTGTCCCATCTGATCAGCGCTTGCCCGTCGATCTGGATCAAAGACGACGGCGCCTACGGCAACGGGGGCTGGGGCGGCAACAAAGTCCGCAAACTGGAATGGCTGCTGCCCGAAGTAAGGCGCCAACGGCGAAGCACGATCCTGACCTTCGGTGGGCTGGGCACCAACTGGGGACTCGCGGCCACGCTCTACGCCGCCGATCTGGGGATTCACACCGCTCTGGCACTCATTGACCAGCCGGTAGACGAGCATGTCGAAGCCCAGCTCGACCGCCTTCGGGCATCCGGTGCCGACATCTATCTGACGCGCTCCAAGGCCCGAACGGTGGCCGCCGCCCCGTACTTATACCTGCGCCACCGACGTCCCTACCTGCTACCGGCCGGCGGGTCCTCACCCCTGGGAGTCATCGGCTATGTCGAGGCAGCATTCGAACTCGCCGCGCAGCTTAGAGACGGTGCGCTGCCGACGCCATCGTCGATCGTCACCGCGGTCGGGTCTGGGGGTACGGTGGCCGGCCTGCACCTGGGCCTCGCGCTCGCCGGCCTGACCGATATTCAGGTGATCGGCGTCGTTGTCAACGACAAGCTGCGACTCGACCATCGATCGATCACATCGCTGGCTCGACGGGCCGCACGTCTGCTGCAAGATCGCGGCGCCAAGCTACCGTCCATCGACCTGCCTGCCGAGCGGCTGACCCTGCTGCGCGACTGGCTGGGGCCCGGTTACGGCCACCCGACCAGCCAGGGGACTCTGGCACTGAAATTCGCGCGCGAATCCGAGCATCTCGATCTCGAACCCGTCTACACGGCCAAAGCGATGGCCGCCCTGCTCGACCTGACCACCAGCGGCCGGCTGCCAGTGGGACCGACGCTCTACCTGCACACCAACGGGCCGCGGTAGCGCGCACCGGGGTGCCGTGTTGCACCCCGGTGCCGCCCGCACTGCTACGCCAAGGTGGGTGCCCCTTACCCGCCCTCGCCATCACGGATCTGCACGTGGTGATGTGCTGTGTGCTGTGCCCTATCACCGGTGCGCAATGCTGGGCTGCGATGTCAAGGAGGGAATCGAACCCTCTGCGCTGCCCTCCGCGCAACAGCAGAGACCGGACTTTGCCCGCCGATCTTGGGCTTGTGCACGCCTCCCCGACAACTATCTGCTCCACCTCGGCCCGCTAATCCAGCAGCTCGACCTCCCAGTTGGACTGTTGGATCCGAACATCGAGCTCACGAAGTTCGCGGGCGAGCTCGTCGGCCTGGGCGCGCAGTTCGGCAACGGGCAGGGCCGGCAGCATCTTGAGCTCGGACCGCAGTTAGCGCGAGTAGGTGGGCTGGTTGCTACCGGCGGCCGCGTCCGCGGCGGCGGTGAGCACGTAGTGACGCAGACGCAGGGCGTCTCGGCGGGCCAGCGCGTCGGTCAGCGTGCCGTCCGCGCCGATCGCCGTGGCGGCGTTGGTGCGGTTGATGCGCCGGATCAGCGTCTCGTACTCATCCAGCGTCTCGCCGGCTTCGGCGAGCAGAGCCGCGGCATCCTCGGCCGGTTCCTCGCCTTCTTGATAGCGGGCGTTGCCCACGATGCGCGTGCGCAGCTGCTCGACCCGCCGCGCCGCGTTCGCGCGCAGCGATAACGCCTCTGCCAGCTTCACAATCCCTGTTCCTCAGTTCGTCAGCCCAAGCGCCGGCTCTCGCCAAGGCCCGGCCGCAAGCCCTTAGCATGATGGCTCCAAATCAGGTAGCTGGCAACGAATTTTCGGTGGCCGGTCAGATCCGCGGACCGCGCTATCGAGGGGCCACGCGGCACCGCCTACCCTGACCGGAGTGGCCGATCTGTCCGTTGCGCAGCTGCGCAGCCGTCTCGACGGTCTGAGCACCCGTGACGCCGTGCGTCTGGGGAGGCGCCTGAAGGAGCTTCGCGGCGCCAAGCCGGAGAAGCTGCAGCAGCTGACCGAGCAGATCGCTGTCCAGATTTCTGCGGCCGAGGTGCTGATTGCGACGCGACAAGCCGCCGTTCCGGCGATCACCTACCCCGACCTGCCGGTCAGCGAGCGTCGCGAGGAGATCGCCGAGGCGATACGGGCGAACCAGGTGGTCGTCGTCGCGGGGGAGACCGGGTCGGGCAAGACCACCCAGCTACCGAAAATCTGCCTGGACATCGGCCGCGGGGTCCGCGGGACGATCGGACACACCCAACCTCGGCGGCTAGCCGCCCGCACGGTCGCGCAACGCATCGCCGACGAGCTGCAAACCCCGCTGGGCGACGCGGTCGGATACGCCGTCCGGTTCACCGACCAGGTAAGCGAGCGCACCCTGGTCAAGTTGATGACCGACGGGATTCTGCTCGCCGAGATCCAGCGCGATCGACGCTTGCTGCGCTACGACACGCTGATTCTGGATGAGGCCCACGAGCGCAGCCTCAACATCGATTTCTTGCTCGGATACCTGCGCGAGCTGCTGCCGCGCCGCCCGGACCTGAAGCTGATCGTGACGTCGGCGACGATCGAGCCGCAACGCTTCGCCGCCCACTTCGGTGGGGCGCCGATCATCGAGGTGTCCGGACGGACCTACCCGGTCGCGATTCGGTACCGGCCGTTGGAGGGTCCCGTTTCGACGGGGTCCCCGGAAGACTCCCGCGACCCGGACGACCCGGACCACGAAATCGTCCGCACCGAGACCCGCGACGAGGTGGAGGCGATCGTCGACGCGGTCCACGAACTGCAAAACGAAGCCCCCGGAGACGTCCTGGTTTTCCTGTCCGGGGAGCGTGAGATCCGCGATACGGCCGAGGCACTCAGCGGCCTCGAACACACCGAGGTGCTTCCGCTGTATGCCCGGCTGCCGACCGCCGAGCAGCAGAAGGTGTTCGCGCCGCACACCGGGCGCCGCGTCGTGCTGACAACCAACGTGGCCGAAACATCGCTGACCGTGCCGGGCATCCGCTACGTCGTCGACCCGGGCAATGCTCGCATCTCGCACTACAGCCGCCGCCTCATGGTGCAGCGGCTACCGATCGAACCGATCTCCCAGGCGTCCGCCGCGCAGCGGGCCGGCCGATGTGGTCGGGTTGCCCCCGGCATCTGCATCCGCCTCTACTCCGAGGACGACTTCGCCGCCCGACCGCAATACACCGACCCGGAGATACTCCGGACCAACCTGGCCGCGGTGATCCTGCAGATGGCGGCGCTGCAGCTGGGCGAGATCGAGAACTTCGGATTTCTCGACCCGCCGGATCGGCGCAGCGTTCGCGACGGCGTACAGCTGTTGCAGGAACTCGGCGCCTTCGACCCAACCGGCGCGATCACCGATCTCGGCCTTCGCTTGGCGAGGCTGCCGGTTGACCCCAGGCTGGGCCGGATGATTCTGCAGGCCGGGGTGGAGGGGTGTCTGCGTGAGGTCCTGGTCCTTGCCGCGGCGCTGACGATCCCTGATCCGCGGGAAAGACCAACCGACCGCGAAGAGGCAGCCCGCCAGAAGCATGCCCGATTCGCCGACGAGGACTCGGACTTCATGTCCTACCTCAACCTCTGCAGGTACCTCGGCGAGCAGCGAAGAGCTCTGTCACGCAGCGCTTTCCGGCGGATGTGCCGCAACGAGTTCCTGCACTACCTGCGCATCCGGGAGTGGCAGGACTTGGTCGGACAGCTGCGCAGCATCTGTCGCGACCTCGGCCTAGCCGAGTCAGGAACGCAATCGGATGATCCGGCCGAGCCCGCCCGGGTGCACGCGGCGCTGCTGGCCGGGCTGCTCTCGCATGTTGGGATGCGCCGTGAAGACGGCCGGGAGTATCTGGGTGCGCGCAACTCGAGGTTCGTTCTGGCGCCCGGATCGGTGCTCACCAAGCGACCGCCACGCTGGGTCGTGGTGGCCGAGCTGGTCGAGACCAGTCGCCTCTACGGGCGCATCGCCGCCCGCATCCAGCCGGAAGTGGTCGAGCGAGTTGCGGGGGAGTTGGCCCAACGCGGCTACAGCGAACCGCACTGGGACGCCAAGCGCGGCGAGGTGATGACCTACGAACGGGTGACGCTGTACGGTTTGCCGCTGGCCGCGCGCCGACGCGTGGGGTACTCGCGGGTCGAGCCCACGGTGGCACGGCAGCTGTTCATCCGCCATGCGCTCGTGGAGGGCGACTGGCAGACTCGTCATCACTTCTTTGCCGACAACGCGCGGTTGCGCACGCAACTCGAAGAACTGGAGGAGCGGGCCCGCCGACGCGACCTGCTGGTCGATGACGATGACGTCTATGAGCTCTACGACGCCCGCATCCCCGCCGAGGTCGTCTCCGCACGGCACTTCGACACGTGGTGGAAAAAGCAGCGCCACCAGACGCCGGATCTACTCACCTTTACCCGAAATGAGCTGCTGCGCAGCGATGATCCTGCCGACACCGATCGGCCGGACGCCTGGCAGACCGACGACGCGGCACTGCCCCTGACCTACCGGTTCGAGCCCGGCGCCGCCGATGACGGCGTCACGGTGCACGTGCCGGTCGACGTGCTTGCCCGCTTGGGGGACGACCAGTTCGCCTGGCAGGTGCCGGCGTTTCGCGAAGAACTGGTCACCGAGCTCATCCGCTCACTCCCGAAAGACTTGCGCCGCAACTTCGTTCCGGCCCCCGATGCCGCCCGGTCGGTGCTGGCCGGGATCGACCCGGCCAAAGAGCCGCTACTGCAGGCATTGCAGCGCGAACTACGCCGTCGCAGCGGCGTTTTGGTACCCATCGATGCCTTCGACCTGACCAAGCTGCCACCGCACCTGCGGGTGAATTTCGCCGTGGAATCCGCCGATGGCACCGAGGTCGCCCGCGGCAAGGACCTCAAGGCGCTGCAAGCCGAGCTGGCGGCCCCCGCCCAGCGGGCGGTCGCCGACGCGGTTGCCGGCGATCTGGAACGAAAAGGGTTGCGCGCCTGGCCCGATGGCGTGGACGAACTGGCGCGCGTCGTCGAGCGCAGCGTCGGCGGGCGGGCCGTGCGAGGGTTCCCGGGGTTCGTCGATCAAGGCTCGCACGTGGACCTGCGAGTGTTCGCGACGGCGGCCGAACGTGACCATGCGATGGCACCCGGCACCCGGCGACTGGTGCGGCTCGGTGTGGCCGCACCGCTGAAAGCCGTCGAACGCCAGCTGGACCCACGCACCCGCCTGCTGCTCGGGACCAACCCGGATGGTTCGCTGACCGCGCTGCTCGCCGACTGCGCCGACGCGGCGACCGACGCACTGACACCGGGGCTGGTATGGACGCGGGCCGAGTTCGCCGCCTTGTGCGCCAACGTGGCGAAAGCGCTGGTCCCGATGACCATCGACATCGTGGGGCGCGTCACGAAGGTACTCGCCGCCGCGCAGGAGGTGCAGCTCGCCTTGCCCGCGAAGCCACCGTCGGCGCAGACCGACGCGATCGCCGATATCCGCGCCCAGCTGGACCGGTTGGTTCCACCGGGCTTCGTGGCCGCAACCGGGCGGGCACATCTCGGCGACCTCGCCCGCTACCTGATCGCGATCCGTCGACGCCTTGACCGGTTGCCGCATGCCGTTGCGGCCGACCGGGACCGGATGGAGCGGGTACAGGCCGTTGTGGAGGCCGACGACGAACTTGTGCACACGCTGCCGCTGGCACGGGCCAGCGCCGCCGACGTCCGCGACATCGGCCGCCAAATCGAGGAGTTGCGGGTGAGCCTGTGGGCCCAGCAGCTCGGCACCCCGCGTCCGGTCAGTGAACAGCGGATCTACCGGGCGATTGACGCCGTGCACCACAGCGACACGGAGCGCTGAGTTCGCGCCGGAATCCGAAGCGAAAGTGGCCCGCATCACAATAGGCTGTTGCTGACCCGAGCTCGTCGAAACCAGCCGGGAACCCCCCGGCTGGTTGTGAGCCTTCTGGAGGTTCGACATGACCGCGCTGACGGCGGTTCCGGAAATCGTGGTTTAGGCGGCCACCGAGCTAACGAACATAGGTTCTTCGGTCAACACCGCCAACGCCATGGCGACGACGCAGACCACAACCATCGTCGCCGCGGCCCAAGACGAAGTATCAGCGGCGATCGCGGCGCTGTTTTCTGTTCACGGTCAGACCTATCAGCAGTTGAGCGCGCAGGCGATAACTTTTCACGAACAGTTTGTGCGGACGCTGAGCAGCGCCGGAGGCGCCTACGCAGCTGCGGAGGCCGCCAACACCGGACCGCTTCAGCAGCTGTTGGAGGCGATCAATTCGCCGGTACAAGCGTTGACCGGGCGGCCGCTGATCGGCAATGGCGCCAACGGTGCGCCGGGCAATGGCGCCAACGGTGGCGATGGCGGCTGGCTGCTCGGCGATGGCGGCGCCGGCGGGTCGGGCGCCACCGGCCAAGTGAGAGGTAACGGCGGGGCGGCCGGGCTGCTGGGATCGGGAGGTGCGGGCGGGGCCGGGGGCGGCTCCACGGTCGGTAACGGTGGTGCCGGAGGGGTTGGGGGGGCCGGGGGCTGGTTGTCGGGTAGTGGCGGAGTCGGCGGGGCAGGTGGGGCGACCAGCGACGTTGGCGCGGTCGGCGGGGCCGGCGGCGATGGCGGGGCCGGGGTTCTGCTGGGTGCCGGCGGAACCGGCGGGGCAGGCGGAGCGGGCCGTCTCGGGAGTGGCGCGACCGGCGGGGCCGGAGGAGCCGGGGGAGCCGGGGGGGCCGTGGGCCGGACTGGTCGGTGCGGGAGGAGGCGATGGCGGCATCGGCGGGATGGGACAAGACAATGGCGGAGCCGGCGGGACGGGTGGCAGCGCTGGGGTGCTCGGTGGCCCAGGCGGGGCCGGCGGCACCGGCGGATACGGCGGTGCGACAGGCGGCAGCGGTGGTTCCGGCGGTGACGCCGGCGGGATGTTCGGCGTGCGGGGGCTATTCGGCACCGGTGGGGCGGGCGGGACCGGAGGATTCGGCAGTACATCCGGGGCGGCCGGGGGGACCGGCGGTGACGGCGGGTTGTTCTTCTCCAGCGGCGGGGCCGGCGGGGAAGGCGGTGCCGGCGCGACCGCCGGCCCGGGTGGGGGCGGCGGGGCCGGCGGATTGCTGTTCTCCGACGGCGGCGTCGGCGGAGTCGGCGGCTCCAGCACCGGCGGTGTTGGGGGCCAGGGGGGAACGGGAGGCCGGGCGGGCCTGCTGATCGGCAACGCAGGCGCCGGTGGCGCGGGTGGCGAAGGTACGGCGGCTGGAGGCGACGGCGGTAACGGCGGCAACGGAGTGCTGATCGGTAACGGTGGCAACGCCGGTACCGGCGGAGCGGGTCCGAGCAACGGTGGCAATGGTGTCGGCGGTACCGGTGGTGTGCTGCTGGGGGCCGACGGATTCAACGCCCCGGCGAGCAGCTCACCGCTGCACAGTTTGCAGCAACAAGCGCTGACCGCGGTCAATGCCCCCATTCAGGCGGCCACCGGGCGCCCGCTGATCGGCAATGGAGCCCCGGGGGCTACCGGCAGCGGCGCGAGTGGGTCGCCCGGGGGTTGGTTGCTTGGTGACGGCGGGGCCGGCGGCTCCGGAGCTGCCTGCTCGGGTATCGCCGGTGGTGACGGCGGGGCAGCCGGGCTCATCGGTACCGGCGGCACCGGCGGCGCCGGCGCTGGCTCGGCCTCCGATGACGGCGGCGGCGGCCCCGGTGGGGCGGGCGGGTGGCTATCCGGTGCCGGCGGGGTCGGCGGAGTCGGCGGATTCTCACTGACCGGCGGGAGCGGCGGGGCCGGCGGGGCCGGCGGGGCCGGCGGGCTGTTGGGTGCGGCCGGGCTGGGCGGTGCCGGCGGGGCTGGCGTCAACGGAGACGGTGGTGGCGGCGGGAGCGGCGGGGCCGGCGGCCTACTGGGTGGGCTGGTCGGCGCCGGTGGCGGCGACGGCGGGGCCCGGGGAGCCAGCGAGTCGGCAAACGGCGGGGCCGGCGGGGCTGGCGGCCATGCCGGAGCGTTCGGCGGGCCCGGCGGTGCGGGCGGGAGCGACGGATTTGGCGATGCGACTGGGGGGATTGGTGGCACCGGCGGCAATGCCGGGATGCTGTTCGGCAGCGGCGGGGCCGGCGGTGACGGTGGATTTGGCCTGGGTGTCGTGGGTGGGCACGGCGGGGACGGCGGCAACGCCGGCCTGTTGTTCTCCAGTGCGGGATCTGGATGATTTGGCGGTTCCAGCACGAAAACCGCTGGTGACGGCGGGATGGGCGGGGCAGCCGGGTGGCTGGGCTTCGGTGGGGCCGGTGGAGCCGGCGGGTTCGGTGGCGTGGTCGGTGCAGGCGACGGGGGCTCGGGCGGCAACGGCGGTGCCGGCGGTCAATTGTTGGGAATCGGCGGGGCCGGAGGGGCCGGCGGACAGTCGCTATCGAGCGGCGTTGGAGGCGACGGCGGCACTGGCGGCAACGCCGTGCTGATCGGCAACGGCGGCAACGGCGGCAACCGCGGCAACGTTGGAACCGGCACCCCCGGCGCCGGTGGGTCAGGTGGGGTCCTGCTAGGCGACGAAGGGCTCAACGGCTCGCCCTAGTCGAGGCAACCAAACGACGGGGACCGCCAACTCAGGTCGCACGGCCCGCGGGCCGCGAATCAGTTCGAGGCGCTGAGGACCTTGATCGCGAAGACCAGTGTGTCGCCCGGACGGATGCCAGCGCTGGGCTGGCCGTCGGGGTAACCATCGGCGGAGGTCATTGCGACGGCAACCGTGGAGCCGACTTTTTGTCCCGCGATGGCCTTTTGGAAGCCCGGCACCACCCCATTGAGCGGGAAGACGACCGGGGCACCCCGTTAGTAGCTGCTGTCGAAGACCGACCCGTCGCGCCCATTGACGCCCATGTAGCAGACGGAAACCCTCGCCGTACCCGGGACCACGGGGCCGTCGCCGGCTTGCAGCGTATGCACCTGGGTTTGATTCACGCTGAACGGGGTCGACACCTTCACGACTGGAGCCGCCGTCTCGGTGGATCCGGTGACGGCAACGCTGCCGGTGGCCCCGTTGAGCGTCCACTCCGGCGTCGCGCCACTGGACGGCGCCGCGGTTGGACACGAAGCGGCGGCGGTTGCCGTTCCCGATGCGGCGAGCGGAACGCCGATTGCCGCGACGCAGGCGGCAAGTACAGCGGAGGAATAAACCCGGAAAGACTTCACGGCGCTCAGGCTACAACCACTGGTCACCGCCCCAATTGGTAGCCCTGCCATAGCCGACCAGGCGAAGCGGCGGTGCCACGCGGCGCATTGAGCTGTGCCCTTTGGAACCGCTCAGAAATGGCTGGGATTAGCGGGGTTCATCGGGCTCATCGGATTTGCCGGGTTCATCGGATTTGCCGGATTTGCCGGGTTCATCGGGTTTACCGGATCCATCGGGCTCGCGGGGTTGAGAGGACTGTTCGGCCCATACGGGCCGAGGTTGCATAGGGCATCCGCATTCGCCATGCAATCCGCAGGGTCAAACGGGTTGACCGGGTCCGCGCTGGCGGGGGCGGCAGCAAGGAGGGCAGATGCGGCGCAAAAAGCGCCTATTTCCAATACTTTTCCAAAGCCACGGCGGGCACCAGAAAACGTCGTCAACCTCATCGAAATAATCCTTCTTTCTCTAGCGCCATCAATGGTACCGAGGAAAACGATGCATATCGCACGGCGATCTTCCATGCCGTAAGTCCCGCCGGCGCCTGACCGACCCGAGACCCGGGGACCGGTCCGGTGTCACCGGTAGGGAACCCGTTTCACTAGCCTCTGGGGCATGAAGGCCATGGCGCAGCGAACGTGGAATCCGGCAGAATCGCTAGAACTCATCGAGCTACCCACGCCCGAACCGAAAGCCGGCGAAGTCCGGGTACAGGTCCAGGCGATCGGGGTCAACCCGGTCGACTGGAAAATGCGCAGCTCGGGCCCCCTGCGGCTGGCGGCACGCCTGATCGGACCAAAGCCACCGGTGGTGGTGGGGGTGGACTTCGCCGGAGTGGTCGAGGCGGTCGGTCCGGGCGTGACGCGCGCCGCCCCGGGAGACCGGGTGGTGGGCGGCACCAACTTCTCGCGTGGTCAGCGCGGCTCTTACGCCGACACCGTACTGGTGCGCGAGGACCAGCTCTGCCGCGTCCCGGACACGGTGGACATCGCAGTGGCGGCCGCCTTGCCCGTGGGCGGTGTCACCGCCTGGATGGCGGTCGTGGAGCTGGGCCGCATCCGGCAAGTGCCACCCGCCGACCGGCGGGTGCTGGTGCTGGGTGCCTCCGGGGGCGTGGGCCAGCTGGCCGTGCAGATCGCCAAGCTGCAGGAGGCCTTCGTGGTCGGCGTGTGCTCGACAAAGAACGTCGAGATGGTCAAGGACCTAGGGGCCGACCTCGTTCTGGACTACAACCAGGGCGACGCGCTGGCGCAGGCCAAGCCGCATGCCCCATTTCACGTCGTGATCGACTGCGTGGGCAGCTACTCCGGCGACGGGTGTCGGGCTCTGCTGTCTTCGCGCGGTCGCCACATCATGGTGGCCGGCGACGAGCCCAGCTCCGCCGTGCAAGTGGTGGTGCCCCCGTTCAAATCCAAGGCAATCCTGGGCAGACCCAACGGCGCGCGGCTGGAACCGCTGGTGGATGCTGTGGCCGCCGGCAAGCTGCGGGTGAGCATCGCCCAGAAGCTCCCACTCACCAGCGCCGAGGAGGCCCACCGGCTCAGCCAGACCAGCCGCATGACCGGGAAACTGATCCTCGAGCCCTGAGATCGTCTGCCGGGCACTTTGACTGTGCCGACGGTCAGTTGCGCGACAGTGCGGGGCCAATGCAGGGCACCCCGGGGCCCGACGAGTGCGGCGACGCCAACATCTCATGACGGTTTCGGTTGCGCAAAGGTACTGCAGCCCACCCGCGACGCAACGGCCAATATCGCTTTGATGTCTCTAGTGTTGGCTGTCATGGCCAGACTGGACAGCTTCGTGAAGCGCTGGCGTACAGCGCTTCACGTCACCCTGTTGGCGTTGATGGTCGCCATCCCCGGACTCGCCATTAGCCCCGAGGCTCACGCAGCCGCGGCCACGGCAACGTTGACGGTGGAACATACGTGGCAGACCGGCTTCATCGCGCGCTTCGCGATCACCAACGCGAGCCTGGTACCGATGAGCGACTGGCGGCTTGAATTCGACTTGCCGGCGGGAGAATCAATCTCGCACGCGTGGAATAGCACCGTCGCGCAATCCGGCACGCACTATGTTGTGAGCCCCGCGAACTGGAATCGCGTCATTGCACCTGGCGGTTCAGCTACCGGTGGATTCCGAGGAGTGTTGCTCGGCACGTACTCGCCACCGACCAATTGCATGCTCAACCGACAATATCGTTGCTCCTAGGAGCACTCCGAGGTCCAGAAGTCATCAGCCCTCGCGATGCGCCGGTGCAGCATCGGCGCTGGATATGCCATGTCCCGCCTGGGCGTCCGACCGAAGCCGCCAAGTTGAGCTCGATGATCGGCTGTGCAGAATTCCGGCAACCTATAGGCTAACTACCGCGCGCGATGTATGGCCATAGCACGAACGTGACGGAGGGATGTAGCGCAGGTGAGTCAGGCACTCGGCGGAGGCACGCAGTGGTAGCCGTGTCGGCGCTGGTGCTTTCCGGCAAGGGCGGAACAGCGAAAACGCTTTGGCAGATGATGCTGGCAGGGGAAGCGTCGCGAGCCGGGATCTCGACCTTGCTGGTCGACGCAGACCCAGAGCGGAATCTGTCTAGGGCGTGTCTGCTTAATGTGAATGGTGTTTTGGCTGATGCTGTTTGGGTGATGCGGACGCATGCGATTTCTGATGATTTGTGGTCGCTGATCGTGGCGGTGTTGCCTGCGGGGCGGCGGCGTGGCCGGCCGTGGAACGATCATCGACGTACTCTGGAGGGCATTATCTGGCGTTACCGTACGGGATCTCCGTGGTGTGACCTGCCCGAGCACTTCGGTCCCTGGCAATCGGTGGCCGAGAGGCATCTACGCTGGTCGGTCGATGGCATCTACGCGCGGATCTTCGCGGCGATCGCCTCTGACCTCGACGCCGAGGACGCCGACCTGGGCGCACTGTTGTCGGTCGATTCGACCAGTGTGCGCGCCCACCAACACGCAGCCGGAGCGCGCTCCGGGCGCCGCACAGGGGGATCTGTCGAATTACAAGAAATATCTCGATGAGCCCGATGACCACGCCATTGGGCGTTCCCGCGGCGGGCTGACTACCAAGATCCACGCCTTGACCGACCAGCTGTGCAGTCCGGTCACCCTGGCACTGTCGGCCGGTCAAGCCGGTGATAATCCGATGCTTTGGCCACTGCTGGCCGCCCGGTGCAGCAACTCATACGCCCCGTTTCACCTGCTGGCGGACAAGGCGTACTCCCATGACTCGACGCGGGCACAGCTGCGCCGGCTCAAGATCGCCCATACCATCCCCGAGCGCAGCGACCAGATCACCCGCCGCAAAGCCAAAGGCCGCAACAGAGGACGGCCTCCGGGGTTCTCAGGCCGAATCTACAAGCACCGCAACACCGTCGAGCGAAGCTTCAACCGGCTCAAACACTGGCGCGCGGTCGCCACCTGCTACGACAAATACGCCCTGACCTACCTCAGCGGTGTCACCCTGGCCGCCATCATCACCTACCACCGCGTCCGCAATTAGCAGACAGGACCTAATCACTTTGGGGTGTCGCAGCATTCAACCGGCTTGGGTTCCGTCCTAGAAGATGCCGGAATCGACTTTTGGGGCAAGCCCGACCAGGGCGCCAAGCGGATACCCGAAGAGATTATTGAAACCGCATGGCCCTCGGTGGATTTGGTGCCCGCCGGCGCTTCGTTAGGCCGCGTCGCGGGCATAGGCGTATCGGACACCGGGTTGTTGCAGCGCATCTTTACAGTTGCGGGGATATTCGACCGCTATGAACCTCTGCTGATCGACACCGGCGGTCGCACCGGCTCTTTGGAAGCGCTGGCAATGCATCTAGGTGATGTGGCATACGCGCCGATCACCCCAACCCTCGATGCGGTACGGAAAGCCAAGGAGGCGCGGAACAGGGTGGAAAGTGTCCAACGAACACATCCACTCAGATGGTGCGGTGTTGTCTTGTCCGCCTTCGACAGTCGGATCGGCATCGAGCGGTCGATCCGGGAAAAGGCGTACCGCGAGTTTGGCGACGAAGTCCGCGCCGAGGTGCCGCGCCGTGCCGTCATAAATGAGGCTTTCCAAGGCGGCACGCGGCTCGGTGATTGCCACGACACCATCGCGACCAATCTCGCGCGAGTCTTCCAAGACTTCCTGGAACGCGACCTGTTGGGTCGACCCGCTAGTACGCCCCCGAACGTGCAGCCCTGACGAATCGATGGTTGGCGTAATAACACCGGTGAGGCTCTTGGGGTCTGTATGTCGCACGCGATGATGCCGAGCTCAGCGAACGCCAGCAGCGGCTATCGCGCATCGCCAGTCCGATGCCCCTGATGGAGGTTCCACTGTCCGCAGTCCGGTGCCAGAACGTCGTTGACGTCGACTTCGAATCCGCCGACCCGCGGGCCAGGACTGGACTTGGTGCTCACGACGCGCTGGTAGAGAACGGCGGCCGGGTAGATCCGATGGCCGGACCAGGCTCGAGTTTGCCAGGCCCACCGGCGGCCGGGTGTGCCCGAAGACCCGATAACACCATCGGCCGCGGCCCACTGACACACATCGATTCCTCCGTAAACCCCGGTACGTTGAACCCCAAGAACCGAGTTGATTCCGCGAAACCATTGCAGCGCAACGCGGTTCCAGGTATCGCGATTGATGTCCTCGTCGACCGTGAAGAAGATCGGCGCACCTTGGCCGCCGCCCGCGGCGGTGTGCAGCTGCCAGGCGGTGCGCGCATCCGCGACGCCGCCGGCATAGCCCCGCGTGAAGTCCGACGGCGCTGACCCACCCGGTTTGCCGTATTGGTAGTTACTGACTATCACCAAGCCCGCGGCCGTCAGTGAATCGGCGTAGCGCCGGGTAATCGGCTTAGCGCCAAACGATGAGCCGGGCCGCGACAGCGAAACGTAGTTGACCACACCGCTGTAGCCGGCAGCTCGGATCTGCTGCGCCGGAATCTGCTGCGCGGCGAAGTCGATCAGTCGAGGGGGAGCGGCGGCGGCCGCGGTGGGCATGCCGCAGGCCGCCGATGCGGCACCGAGCCCGGCCAACGCAGTCGTGTAGCGCAGCGCGTCGCGCCGGGAAATCGCTCGCAATCGAACAGCACTGGGCGGCAGGGGCAAATTGTGCATCGCGCGATGTTAACGATGTGACTGCTGTTGCCGATAGACCTGCGCCAGCCGAAACGCGGGTGCGTTCCCAAATGGATACCAAGCGGTGACCGTTCGGCAATGGCCACGCCGAATGAGAACGCCTCGGCGTGTCGTTGGTGGGGCCGTCGACGTACGCTTAAGCTTGCGGCTACTGGTAACCCGCCATCTTCGGTCTCTGCATAGTCATTCGGCCCAAGTGTCCGAATAGTCTCGAGTGTGCGTCCAAAGTGCGGCCAACGCCCGCGACTCCGAGCTGCCAAGTGATGCTTGGGAGTGGCGGTTGGCGACCACGCGGTATTGACCGACTCATCCCAGGATCGCCCGCGCTGCGCGCTCTGCGACCAACATGACTGGCGCGTTGGTGTTCCCGGAAGTGATGGTGGGCATCGCCGACGCATCAGCCACTCGAAGACCGACGACGCGGTACACGCGACAGTCGGTGTCGAGCACCGTGGCGGCCGACCTCGGCCTACCGCGTACGTCAAAGGCTCCCATCGCGCAGGTGCCCACTGGATGAAAGATAGTTGTGCCGAGTTCGCGGGCCGCCTTCTGCCAAGTCTTCGTCGCTCACCAGTTGCGGGCCGGGAAGCAACTCTTCTGGGCAGTAGCGGGCCAGCGACGGTGCCGCCATGATCTGCCGGGTCATCCGGAGGCCGCGCACGGCTAGTTGACGATCCTGGTCGGTGGACAGGTAATTGCAGAGGATCTTTGGCTTGGTCAGCGGATCTCCACTGGCTATGCGCACGTGGCCACGCGAGCTGGGTCGCAGATTGCACACCGAGGGAGTGATCGCTCCGAAACGGTGCAGGGGTTCGCCGAATTTCGGCAACGACAAGGGCTGCACATGCCACTCCAAATCGGGACTGGCCAGCGCGGGTTCGCTTTTGGCGAAGGCGCCCAGCGTGGAGGGCGGCATGGTCAAGGGCCCCGATCGCAGCAGTAGGTACTGAAGTCCCATGCCTGCACGGCTGATCCAATTCCGGTACAGCGTGTTGACGGTCCGGGCGCCCCGGACCCGGTAGATCGTTCGCAGCTGCAGGTGGTCCTGGAGGTTTTCACCCACTCCCGGCAGGTCGACGGCCACCGGCACTTGATGCTCGGTAAGCAGCCCGGCCGGGCCCAGACCCGAGGCCTGCATCAGCTGCGGCGACCCGATCGCTCCGGCGCTCAGGATCACCTCTCGGCGGGCTTGGACGTCGACGATTTGGCCATCTTTGAGCAGCCGCACGCCGGTGGCGCGGTGCTGAGCTGTGGTCCAGGCACCGCGACGCTGATCTTCGTGAACCTGGTTGTCCACCAGTAGCTTTAAGGCCTGAGTCTGGGTGTAGATGGTGAGATTAGACCGGTGGGCGACGGGATGCAGGAAAGCATCGGCCATCGACCAGCGCCGGCCACGCCGTTGGTTGACATGAAAGTACGCACTACCGGCGTTGTCTCCCCGGTTGAACTCGTCGATCGGGGCAATGCCCACCTGGGCAGCAGCGGCCTGCCAGGCGTCGAGGATCTTCCAATGCACTCTTGGCCGCTCGACGCGAATCTCGCCACCGGCGCCGTGCCAGTCGTCGGCTCCGCCGAAGTAGTTTTCCAACTTCTGGTAGATCGCCAGTGTCTCGCCGGAGCTGTCCGGGCCGCCCCAAAGCCATCGGTCGTCGCCGGTGGCCTGCGCCCATAGGTCGTAATCGCTGGCCTGTCCGCGCATGTGGATCATGGCGTTGATCGATGAGCAGCCGCCGATCACGCGCCCCCGTGCGTAGTGAATGCTGCGGCCGGCCAGACCCGGGTCAGCCTCGGTCGTGAAGCACCAGTCGGTGCGGGGGTTGGCAATTGTGTACAGGTAGCCCACCGGCACCTTGATCCAGAACCAGTTGTCCTTGCCGCCGGCCTCGATCAAGAGCACACGGTGATCAGGGTTGGCGCTGAGCCGGTTGGCGAGCAGGCAGCCCGCACTGCCTGCTCCTACGATGATGAAGTCGAATTCGGCGACCGGGCTCATTGCGGCATCGGTCCTCCATCTCATGCGTGTTCTAGTGTCACGCGAAGACAGCCCTATCCGACGCCAGTCGGATAGGGCTGTCCGGCATCAGTCTTGTCATCCGGCAACTGCAGAATGCCATCTTCAGAGACATGGTCGTAGCGCGACTGTCTCGACGGTGTCCTCATCTTCGTTGCAGCGGACGTCACCGATCGGGGTTGTATCCGAGGACGTCACGCTCAACGCCCCCTCAGGATGCCCGTCACCACTCAAACCTCGTCGGTGGGCGGCGCCGGAATGCGGTCGTAGGCGCCAACCCCCTGGACGATCAGGTAAGTGGCCAACTCGGCCCCGTTGTTCCGTACAACATGGGGCCGCCCAGGTCGGACCCGGAACTCGACTCCGGGGGCTAGCTCGATCCGCTCGACCGGATCCCGGGTCTCGACCTCGACGTTGCCGGTGATGCCGACGAAATAGTCCACGATCTGACTGTGCAGGTGCCATGGCAGCACCCCGTGCGGCGCCAGGGTGAAGCGGCTGACGCGAAGGTCGGGCGTCTCCATGACAACGTCGATGGCGGCAACACCGCCGCCATACTGGGCGAGCTCCTGGTCTGGCATGCCAGCCTCCATTCACTGGTTGTGCCGGATGACCGCCGCATGGTAGCTGGGTCACCCATGGCCGCGAAAGGAGTGCAGCGAGACCGCGAGGAACAAACGCTATCTTGCGTGAGCAACCGGGTACTTGCCGAGCAAACCGCAGCGGTCGCCCCAGGCCGACTCGGCAAAAGTGTCGGGTTGCTAAGCCTCGACGAAATGCGCAGTGCTGACGACCATCTTCAGGTAGCTCAGGCGAACCGTCGAGCGGGAGCTGTGGCATGGATGTCTGTTTGCTGCCCGGCCGATCTGACTATCCGGCCGCGCAGATCATGCGTTACATGTAACACGGCGGCATGGCGGTTAGGGACAGGGTCGGCGAGTACCGACGGCGGATGCGGGAGCGGGGCCTGCGGCCGCTGCAGGTCTGGGTGCCTGACGTGCGCACTGAGAGTTTTGCTGCCGAGGCGCATCGTCAGGCTTCGTTGGTCGCACGAGCGGACGAACGCGGCGATGATCAGGACTTCATTGAGGCCATCTCGACGCCATGGGATGAGGAGTGAATAGAGGGGAGATCTGGACCGTAGCGGGGGACGTCTACGCGACCAAACCGCATCCCGCGGTGATTGTTCAGGATGATCTCTTTGATGCCACGAGTTCGGTGACGGTTGCTCCGATGTCCAGCACCCTGTTGGATGCGCCGTTGATGCGCATCCGAATAGCCGGCGGAGACGGCCGGTTATCCGGACTTGATCACAACAGTGACGTGATGATCGACAAGCTCACAACCGTGAAAAGGTCGAACGTCCATGCCCGAGTCGGTCGGCTGACAGCGGAGCAAGTCGTCGAGGTCGAGCGAGTGATGATGGCATTCCTCGGCCTTGCGCGATAGGCGAGTGTCCGTTCCTGACGAGCTTGAATACGGAGGGCTGATCAATAGGTGAGAGTGCTGCTTCTCGATACCGACATGGCCGTCGATGCGGCGAAAGCCAGCTTCGATTCCACGCCACCATGGAGACGTACATGCGTCAGACCACTACGAGTATCAGGTTTGGCGATATTCGCACGCTGCGCGAATAACCAACTTACTACTGGTAACCCGCCATATTCGATTCCGCCGTATTCCTCCCGACACGCAGCGATGCATCACTTGAGATGTGGTGGCGGAGCGGCACTGATCGCCGGCGTGGCTGCAGCCGGATCAACCGGAGAGTCCCTGCAGAGGTTTGAGGCAACTTAGTTCGCTGAAGCGTGTGCGATCGTCTGGTGCATCAGTGATCCTTCGGTTTGCTCGGATCGAGTGGCGAGACTTCCCGCCTACGCTGGGGCCCAGTTGGTCGTCACGTTGCAGCCCACGAAAAAAATTGGGTACAGTGATGATATGGCTACAAAGAAGGCTGGCGGCGCTAAGAGTGCGTCGAAGAAGGTGGCCGTCAGAGCTCCGGTGAAGAGGGCGCCCACAGCAAAGGCGGCCGCAGTGGGGGCCCGGAAGAGCCGGGTGGCGGCTGATGATCCCCTGTCTGAACAGCGGGTCCTGTACCTCGCGAACGTGTTCTCGCGTGCACAGCTGGCGAAGTTGATTGGCGTCAGCCCATCGCAGACCTCCCGATGGGCATCAGGCGAAGAGCGTCCTGGCCCCGCCGCAGCTCCGGCGCTAATTGATCTAGAACATATGTATTCGCGCGCGCGCTTGGTGTGGGGTGGCGACTCAGCGCGTATCTGGATGGAAAGCGCTAACGCCTTCCTCGGGGGAGCCCGACCGCTTGATGTTCTAATAACCGAAGGAGCCTCTCGGGTCCTTCAAGCGCTTGACGCAGAGATGTGGGGCGGGGCGGCGTGAGTGCTGGTATATCGCGTCTTTCCCTACCTTGAAGCGGCTCCGCTTGGCGAGCCGGGGCATCCTCTCTATGAGCACCGCCCGCAGCGCGGTGGCCGGGCTGACCACCCCGACTATTACGTGTGGTACGTGGCCCGCCAATCCGAAGCCGCGTGCGGCGAGGCGTTCGGCAACCTGTCGCGCTGGATCGACTCAATGTTCGATTTTCCGGCAGTGCCCGGTGCACGGAAGACTCTCGGACTGTATGAACTGCCCGACGATCTGCGCGTTTGCGACCTTGATGATCCGCACCGCCTAGTAGAGCTAGGGCTTCGACCGACACAGATCGTCACTCGCAACCTGGCAGTCACTTCGGAGTGGGCGCACCGGATCTGGTCGCAGCGTTCTCCTGCCATTGATGACCGAAAATGGCAGGCGGTGCAGTGGTGGTCCTTCCACCGGCCGACTTGGACCGTCATCGCCAGCTGGGAACGGCCCAAGCTCGTCGAACTCGAGCATCTGAACCTCGACCATCCAGCCGTTGTCGCGGCAGCCAAGAGCCTCAACCGCCCTCTATAGACAATCTGGCTCCGGAAGGGATCTGCGACCTAGCTGACGCCGCCAAGGGCTTACCGGCGTATTCATCATCGTCGTCAACGACCGAAAACCGTTGGACCGCAGGGTAATACGACGAACTTTGCTGGTAGCCCGCCATATTCGATCCCGCCGCATTCCACTTGAATCGAGCGCGACGCGGGCACCGGGCAGGACTGGTGCTACTGGGGTTGCCGCTGCCAGGAGAAAACCGCTCATGTGACCCCAGCGATCGTCTTACAAAATATCGTACACTGTTGCAATGGCTGACACCATCACCTTCAGGCCCGACGAAGACACAACGAAGGCGCTGGAGGTCTTGACCAAAGATGGAACTGCCGTGTCCGTAGCCGTTCGATCTGCACTTATCGATGCCGCACGACGGAAGGCCAGCGCGGCGATTCGTGCCGAGGCGGAAAGGCTTGCTGAAGACGAGTCCGACCGCGCTGAGGCCATGCAGGTGCTCCGCGACATGGAGACGTTGCGTGCGTGGTGAGGTCTTTCAGTTGCGTGCCCCGCGGGGGAGTCGCGGTCACGAGCAGTCCGGTTCCCGCTACGCCGTAGTAGTCCAGTCAGATCAACTGCCCTTGTCGACCTGGCTGGTTGCACCAACATCCACGTCGGCTCGCGCCGCGAGCTTTCGTCCCGAAGTTGAAATCGCCGGCGTGAACACCCGAGTGCTTGCCGAACAGGCCGCCGCGGTCGACCCGGGCCGGCTCGGCACGAGCGTCGGGTTCCTGAGCTTCGATGAGATGCGCCGAGTTGATGCGGCACTGCGCATCGTCCTCGATCTATGAGTATCCGGCAGCCTCTCTATAGCCAATGGATACGAGGCTTTTTGGCCGACGCGGCGGGTGACGGCCGCTCGCCACCGGCATGGCGGGCGAAAAGTCCTGCAACGCAGCCGAAACGACGGGAGGAGCGGTGGCGACAAATGTCCGGTCTCAATTTAGTTGGCGGTCTTGAACTGCTATCCGCCATTCAATTTGAGACATGGCAGCCGTCGCATGTCTCATTTAATACGGCGGTTCCGGCTAAGCTCGCGCCGCTCAGGATACGAGGGGGATCGACGCGAGGCTTGGAAATCGCTTTATGACCTTTACTGCCTGCGCGTGACCTGTTGCGGCTGCGCGTGCCACCAATGGGCCAATTTCTTTCTTTGACTGCTGCTTTCGGAGTGCCGCCGTCCAGCCGGCGATAGTTTCCTCGGGAAGCTGTGCGAGAATTTCATCGATGTGACCGGGCGCCAAATGGTCTACTGCTGTAACCCAATTCGACAAACCCGCAAAGGGGGGTTGAAAGTTTCGGGTCAGCCCTTCGCAGAATGCTTCGTTGTTCGCCAAGATGACTTCGCGAGCAACGTGTGGTTTCTGCGCGCTCACAAGCTCGATCATCTCAGCTGCCGCATCGTATCGTTGGTCGTATAAACCAAGATCCATGGGGAGCCCACGCTCAACGAGCCGTACCGACAGCTCTGGATGAGTGTGGACTAGGTACCTGTGAATGGCACCGAACGTCTCCTCGTAACTCGCAAGCAATGACAACACTTCATCGCTTCGCACTTGGGCGACCATGTACATGACGAACAGCACGTGTTCGCCAGGCCGGGGGAGCTGCTCGGCAAAATTGCGCTCAAGGCGCTCTAGGTCAATGTTTTGTACAGCCTGTGCCCACTCTTTGGCGGCAGCGTCGGTGTCCTGACCCCGATCGGTTGATCCACGGCTTGTGAGAGTCTTGTGGCCCACGTTGTGGGCAGGAAGGCTCGACAAGATCATGGCGACGAGGAAACGGCACAGTCCGGAGCAGATTGTGCGCAAGCTGATGACCGCGGACGGGCTGTTGGCCGAGTGCAAGGACACCGCGGCGGTCTGCCGCGAGCTGGGGGTCTCTGAGGCTACCTACCACCGGTGGCGCAACCAGTTCGGCGGCCTGAAGGCCGAGGACGCTAAACGGCTCAAGGACCTCGAACGCGAGAACGCCGCACTCAAAAGGTTGTTGGCCGATGCCTAGTTGGAGAAGGACGCGCTGTGGGAGATCGCCCGGGGAAACTTTTAGGCCCGGAGCGCCGGCGGGCGGCCGTTCGTCATCTCCAGCGCGTGCTGGGGGTCAGCGAGCGGTTTGCCTGCCGCGTCACCGGGCAGCACCGCGCCACCCAACGCCACGAACCGGTTGCGGGCACGCCGGCCGATCCTGACGCCGCTCTGAGGGAGTGGCTACGCGACTACGCCAACAAGCATCCTCGTCGCGGGTTCCGACCGGCCTACCACGATGCCCGCGGCGAAGGCTGGGAAGTGAACCATAAGAAGGTGCAACGGCTTTGGCGTGAGGAAGGACTGCGGGTCCCGCAGCGTCGCAAGTGCAAACGGCACGGCACCTCCACCGCCCCGCCAGAGGTAGTCGCCGATGCACCCGATCGGGTGTGGGCGGTGGACTTCCAGTTCGACGTGACCACCGATGGGCGGCCGATCAAGATCGTGTCGATCATCGACGAGCACACCCGCCAATGCCTCGGCGGTATGGTCGAGCGCAGCATCACCGGTGATCACCTCACCGAGGAGTTGGGCCGCATAGCCGCCGGGCGCGGGGCCTTACCCGCGGTGCTGCGGTGTGACAACGGACCCGAATTGGCTTGCAGCGCAATGGCAGACTGGGCCGAGGGCCAGGTCGGACTCCACTTCATCCCGCCCGGCGAGCCATGGCGCAACGGCTATGTCGAGTCGTTCAACTCCCGCATCCGCGACGAGTGCCTCAACATCAATAGCTTCTGGTCACTGGCCCAGGCCCGTGTCGTCATCGGCGACTGGAAGCACGAGTACAACCATCATCGGCGGCATTCATCGCCGTGATGCATCAAGTCAAGATGCCTGCGAAACCTGGTTCATGCATCAGGTAAGGAATGCCCGCGAAATCGGGGTCAGGTGGTGGTCTTGCTTTTGATGCGGATGCCGGCTTTGAGGGCGGGTAGAGCGGCGGGTATGGCGGCGAGGTAGAGCTGTTCGGTCTTGTCTTTGGCGAGTCTGAGCAGGGCGGCTTGCAGGTCGGCGATCTGGTGGGCGATCGCGGCGGGGTTGAGGCTGTTGCGGTAGGTGAGCAGCTCTGTTTGTTGGGCCGCTGAGAGGACTCCGGCGGCCAGCAGCCGGTCCAGGGGGGTCTGGGGCTTGTCGTAGAGCCGGCGGCGGTGACCGTCGCGGCTGCAGCCGTAGCTGATGGGTTTGATGGTGGGGGTCAGGTAGTTGAGCCGGTCGTTGACCAGGTGCCACAGCCGGTTGAGCACGGCGCGTTCTTCGTCGGTGTCGTAGCGGTAGTAGAACCCGTAGCGACGCACGAGGTGGTTGTTTTTGGACTCGATGGTGGCCTGGTCGTTCTTCTTGTAGGGTCGTGAGCGGGTGAAGAAGATCTCCATGTCCGCGGCCCACTTGATGACCGCCTTATTGAGGAATTCGGTGCCGTTGTCGAAGTCCAAACCCGTTACCTTATAGGGATTTTAGTAATTCCGGTTTTGAGGGCGCCCAGGATGTGGGGGTGGGCGTTGTTGCGCACCGTGCGGGTGAACACCCAGCCGATGTGCATGTCGGTGAGGTTGACCGTGCGGGCGAACTCACCTTTCAGTGTCGGGCCGCAGTGCGCCACGGTGTCGCCTTCGAAGAACCCCGGAGATTCTTCGGCCTCATCGCCTGCTTTGCAGATGGTGATCGAGGACCGCAGCAGCGGGAGGGTTTCGTCGTCGACACACCCGAGATCTGGTCGCGGGCCTTGGCGCCGCGCAGGTAGCGGTCGATCGTGGCGCTGCTCATCGCCAACAGCTCGGCACGCACCGCCGGGCCGTAACGGTCACGGCCGTCCACCAGTTCGCCGTGGCGTTCTAGAGCATCCAACTGAAGTGCCATGGAAGCGGCCAGATACCGGCCGCACTGCCCGCCTGAGGCCGCCCACACCTTCTGCAACACCTTGAGCGCATCCTAGGTACTTCGGATTGCGTTGCCGGCGAGTCCGTTTGGCGACCTGCCGACCCGCTCCCGGCGGCGCGGCCGCCGCCCTCAACCGCCGCCGGGCGTTGTCACGCGACCAGCCGGTGACCGCCACCACCTGATCCAGAATCTGCCCCTTGTCCGCCTTCGGCGCCCCCACATACCCCCTGGCGAACTTCGCGGTGATCTCGGCCCGAGACGACATCGACAGCCCACTTCCCATGCCTGCCGAGGATCGACCGTTTCGCGGGCATTTTTACGTGATCCACCGAGGACGCTTCACGGGCATTTCTCGTGATGCTTGCCGTGGTGTTGACATCGTCGACCACCTCTTGCCACGCTGGATCGTCACGATGCAAGGAGCTCGCCATAGCGCTGGCTCTGGTGTACGCCTCGGCCAGTGTCGTCGCAGTGGTCCGGTCCGCGGACGTCAACGCGGGAGCCGCATTGACGGCTTGATCTAGCATCAGAGCCCCGTTCACGCTGGTTACGCGGGCGAGCGCTGGATCGCCGCCATTGGTGTCAATCTGCACAGAACGCGCAGCCAGCTTGTACACGTCACACAACTTCTGATGCGCTGCGGCGATCTCCTCAGCTGTATATGTCGGCGAGGCTGTCGTTGTTGGGGCCGCGGCGGATCCTGCGTTCCCTGGGCGCGTGAGTGCCACAACTAGTGCTGCGGCCCCGAGCACAACACCCACTATGGCGATGATGGCCAGGGCGACGAGTGGCCACGTGCGCGGGCTTGCTACCGGCTTGGGAGGATAGTTCGGTACCCATTGCGCGGCGGGTGGGGGGTTAGTAGTCACGCCACAAGGCTATTCGTTGCCGTAAATGTGTTGCCGTGAGTGGAGCATGGAGATGCTGTTGACGACGGTTGAAAGTCCGGCCAGTCGCGACGGCTGAAAAGGCTGTTGACGACGGTTGAAAGTCCGGCCAGTCGCGACGGCTGAAAAGGCTGTTGACGACGGTTGAAAGTCCGGCCAGTCGCGACGGCTGAAAAGTAGGCCACCCAATCAGATTGGATGGGTGATCTCCTTGGAAGACTGAGCTCTGATCCGGCATCTTCACCGCAGCGAGGGTTTATCGCAGCGGGCCATCGCACGGCAACTCGATATCGCACGTGACACCGTGGCCGGGGCGCTGGCCAGTGACGGGCCACCGAAATATCGGCGGGCCTCGACGCCGTCGGCGATCGATGAGGTCGAGCCGCGGATCCGAGCGCTGTTGACGGCCTATCCTCAGCTGCCCGCGACGGTGCTCGCCGAGCGGGTTGGTTGGACGGGTTCGATCTCCTGGTTCCGGGAACGAGTTCGGGCGATCCGCCCGGAGTGCCTGCCCGCCGATCCGGTCGACCGCCTCGCCCATCCACCTGGGCGAACCATCCAGTGCGACCTCTGGTTTCCCGCACCGAAGATTCCGGTCGGATTCGGCCAGGAGGCGATGCTGCCGGTGCTGGTGATGGTCGCGGCGTTTTCCCGGTTCGTCGCCGCGGTGATGCTGCCGTCGCGCCAGACCATGGACCTGGTGGCCGGAATGTGGCAGCTGCTCTCGACCAACTTCGCTGCGGTGCCCCATGAGTTGTGGTGGGACAACGAGGTCGGGATCGGACGTCGCGGCCGGTTGACCGATCCGGTCACCGCCCTGATGGGCACCCTCGGGTCGCGGCTGGTGCAACTCAAACCCTATGACCCCGAATCAAGGGGCATGGTGGAGCGAGCCAACCGGTATCTGGAAACCTCGTTCCTGCCCGGACGCAGCTTCACCTCACCGCATGACTTCAATAATCAACTGGATCAATGGCTTCCCATCGCCAACGCCCGTCGGGTGCGCGTGTTGGATGGGCGTCCGGTCGACTTCCTGGATGCCGACCGGGCTCAGATGCTGGCCCTGCCGCCGCTGCGCCCACGGTCGAGACGGTGACCTCGGTGCGGTTGGGACGCGACTACTACGTCCGGGTGGCCGGCAACGACTAGGGCGTGTCTTCTTAATGTGAATGGTGTTTTGGCTGATGCTGTTTGGGTGATGCGGACGCATGCGATTTCTGATGATTTGTGGTCGCTGATCGTGGCGGTGTTGCCTGCGGGGCGGCGGCGTGGCCGGCCGTGGAACGATCATCGACGTACTCTGGAGGGCATTATCTGGCGTTACCGTACGGGATCTCCGTGGTGTGACCTGCCCGAGCACTTCGGTCCCTGGCAATCGGTGGCCGAGAGGCATCTACGCTGGTCGGTCGATGGCATCTACGCGCGGATCTTCGCGGCGATCGCCTCTGACCTCGACGCCGAGGACGCCGACCTGGGCGCACTGTTGTCGGTCGATTCGACCAGTGTGCGCGCCCACCAACACGCAGCCGGAGCGCCCCGGGCGCCGCACAGGGGGATCTGTCGAATTACAAGAAATATCTCGATGAGCCCGATGACCACGCCATTGGGCGTTCCCGCGGCGGGCTGACTACCAAGATCCACGCCTTGACCGACCAGCTGTGCAGTCCGGTCACCCTGGCACTGTCGGCCGGTCAAGCCGGTGATAATCCGATGCTTTGGCCATTGCTGGCCGCCCGGTGCAGCAACTCATACGCCCCGTTTCACCTGCTGGCGGACAAGGCGTACTCCTATGACTCGACGCGGGCACAGCTGCGCCGGCTCAAGATCGCCCATACCATCCCCGAGCGCAGCGACCAGATCACCCGCCGCAAAGCCAAAGGCCGCAACAGAGGACGGCCTCCGGGGTTCTCAGGCCGAATCTACAAGCACCGCAACACCGTCGAGCGAAGCTTCAACCGGCTCAAACACTGGCGCGCGGTCGCCACCCGCTACGACAAATACGCCCTGACCTACCTCGGCGGTGCCACCCTGGCCGCCATCATCACCTACCACCGCGTCCGCAATTAGCAGACAGGACCTAGTCGCCGCGGTCAAGCAGCGACGAGGACCCCAGCACCCGCTGGATCTCGACTTCGATGACCACCCGTCGCGGGTTGGGCCGGGGGGTGCGATAGCGCTGTGCGTAACGCAATTCCGCGTCACGCACAGCGTCGAGGTCGTTGTTCACCAGGGCATTGCCTTCCAGTGACAGCCACCGCGCACCATCTACCTGGCTGAGCACCGCGATCCCGCCCCGGTCAGCGTTGACCGCCTTCTGGGAACCACCGGTGGTGATGACGCGTGCGATGTGGGTGTGGGGATCGAAGGTGAACCCCACCGCCACCACGTGAGGTGAGTTGTCGGCCCGTAGCGTGGTCAACATGGCCAAATGGCGCTCGGAGAGAAACGCCAGCGCGTCATTGGTAAGCCGGGTAGTCGTCTTGGCCATCGCTACCCACGCTAGCGCAGGTGATAATCGCAGCCGTGGACGACACGAGCGCAGGTCCGGTGATAATTTTCGGCGGTCGCAGCGAGATCGGCAGTGAACTCGCGCGCCGGCTGGCTCCGGGGGCGACGGTGATACTGGCGGCGCGGGGCGCCGACCGGCTTGACGTGCAGGTCGCCGCCCTGAAGACCGCCGGTGCGGCGGCGGTGCACACCCGCGAGTTCGACGCCGACGACGTGGCCGGCCACGGCCCGTTGGTTGCCTCGATCGTCGCCGATCATGGGCCGATCGGTACTGCGGTGCTGGCTTTCGGGATTCTGGGTGATCAGGCGCGTGCGGAGCGCGACGCCGAGCATGCCATCGCCATTGTGCACACCGATTACGTCGCTCAGATCAGTCTGCTCACTCACCTGGCGGCGGCGATGCGGTCCGCCGGGCGCGGGGCGCTGGTGGTGTTCTCCTCGGTGGCCGGGGCGCGGGTACGTCGCGCCAACTATGTCTACGGATCGGCCAAGGCCGGCCTGGACGGCTTCGCCAGCGGATTGGCCGACGCGCTGCACGGCACCGGGGTGCGGTTGCTGATCGTGCGGCCCGGTTTCGTTATCGGGCGGATGACCGAGGGCATGGCCCCCGCACCCCTATCGAGCACCCCGGACCAGGTGGCCGCCGCCACCACGCGGGCGCTGGCCAAAGGCCGGCGCACCGTCTGGATTCCGTGGGCGCTGCGACCGATGTTCTTCGTGCTGCGGCTACTGCCGCAATTCGTGTGGCGAAAGATGCCGCGATGATCGTCGTGGTCGGTATCGGCGCCGACGGCATGCCCGGGCTATCCGATGCGTCGCGCTCCGAATTGCAAAGAGCCACAATAATTTACGGCTCCAAACGGCAGCTTGACCTGCTCGATGAGACGGTCACCACCAGCCGTCGTGAGTGGCCGTCGCCGATGCTGCCGGCGCTGCAACAACTGCCCGCCGATGGGCCCGACATCCACGTTGTCGCCAGCGGCGATCCACTGATGCACGGCATCGGCGGCACCCTCATCCGGCTGTTCGGCTCCGAACACGTCAGGGTCGTGCCGCACGTTTCCGCGGTGACGCTCGCGTGCGCCCGGATGGGCTGGAACGTGCATGACACCGAGGTGATCAGCCTGGTCACCGCGCCGCCGCACACCGCGCTACGCCACGGCGGGCAGGCGATCGTCTTGTCCAACAGCAAGACCACGCCCTCGCAGCTGGCGGCGCTCCTGCACGCGCACGGCCGTGGCGACTCCGAATTCAGCGTGCTCGAACAGCTCGGCGGTCCGGCCGAGCGGCACCGCCACGGCACCGCCGGAAAGTGGGCCGCCGACGCCCCCGTCGACGTTGACGACCTCAACGTCATCGCCATCCGCTATCTGCCCGAGGCGCGGGTACTGGCGCCGCCCGACGACGCCTTCGCTCATGACGGCCAGATCACCAAACACGGCATCCGCGCGCTGACCGTGGCGGCCCTGGCGCCGCGGCCGGGTGAGCGACTATGGGACGTCGGCTCGGGCTCGGGCAGCATCGCCGTCCAGTGGTGCCGCAGCTGGCCGGGCTGCACCGCGGTGGCTTTCGAGCGTGACGAGCGGCGCCGGGCCAACATCGAATCCAACGCGGTGTCCTTCGGAGTTAGCATCGATGCGCGTGGCGAAGCGCCGCTGGCGTTCGAGGGCACCGCCGAACCATCGGCGATCTTCCTCGGCGGTGGCCTGACCCAGCCCGGTTTGCTCGACAGTTGCCTGGGCCACCTGCCCACGGGCGGGCGCCTGGTCGCCAACGCGGTCACCGCGGAGTCGGAAGCCGCGTTGGTGCACGCGCACTCGCGCCTCGGCGGCCAGCTGCGACGGTTCCAGCACTATCAGGGCGAGCCGCTGGGCGGCTTCACCGGCTGGCGCCCGCAGATGCCGGTCACCCAATGGGCGGTGACCAAGCGATGACGGTCTATTTCATCGGCGCCGGGCCGGGGGCGGCGGATCTGATCACGCTGCGCGGTCAGCGGCTGCTCCAAAGCTGCCCGGTGTGCCTGTACGCAGGCTCGATCATGCCCGATGACCTACTCGCTTACTGTCCGCCCGAGGCGAAAGTCGTCGACACCGGTCCGCTCACCCTCGAGCAGATCATCACCGAACTCGCCGCCGCTCACGCCGCCGGCCACGACGTGGCCCGGCTGCACTCGGGTGACCCGTCGCTGTACAGCGCGCTGGCCGAGCAGTGCCGCCGACTCGACGCGCTGGGCATCGGCTACGAAATCGTTCCGGGCGTAACGGCGTTCGCCGCAGCCGCGGCCGCACTCAAGCGGGAGTTCACCGTGCCCGGGGTGTCACAGACCGTCACGTTGACCAGGATTTCCACCCTGTCCACCCCGATGCCGCCGGGGGAGGACCTGGCTGCCCTGGCCAAGCCCGGCGCCACGCTGGTGCTACACCTGGCCGCCGCGCAGATCGATGCCATCGTCCCGCAACTGCTGGCCGGAGGCTACCGACCCGAAACACCCGCCGCGGTAGTCGCTTTCGCCAGTTGGCCGCAACAGGCCGTGCTGCGCGGCACGCTGTCCGACATCGCCGCACAGATGCACAACGCCAACATCACCAAGACAGCGGTCATCGTCGTGGGCGACGTGCTGGCGGCCGACGGCTTCACCGACAGCTACCTGTACTCGGTGGCCCGCCGGGGGGCGCATTGACGCGGCTATTGCTGCTCGGCGGCACCAGCGAGGGGCGCGCCCTGGCCGCCCGGCTACATCCGCGGGTCGACCTGGTCAGCTCGCTGGCCGGGCGGGTGCCCGACCCCGCGCTGCCGGTTGGCCCGGTGCGCATCGGCGGGTTCGGCGGTGTCGACGGGCTGCGACGCTGGCTCGTTGACGAGCGCATCGACGCCGTGGTGGACGCCACCCATCCGTTCGCGGCGACCATGACCGCCCACGCCGCCCAAGTCTGTGCCGAACTGGCCTTACCCCACATCGTCTTGGCTCGCCCACCGTGGGATCCCGGGGCGGCCCTGGTGGTGAGATCCGACGTCGAAGCGGCGGAATCGGTAGCACAACAACGGTTCTCGCGGATATTTCTGACCACCGGCCGATCCGGCACGGCGGCCTTCATCGACAGCGACGCATGGTTTCTGATTCGCGCGGTCACCGCGCCTGACGGCGCCTCGTTGCCGCGTCGTCACCAGCTGGTGCTCTCCCGGGGGCCATACCACTACGACGACGAGGTGAGGCTGCTGCGTGAACACCGGATCGACGCACTGGTCACCAAGAACAGCGGCGGTGCCACGACCCGCGCCAAACTGGACGCCGCTGCCGCACTCGATGTCCCGGTGGTGATGGTGGCGCGACCGCGGCTACCGGCGGGCGTGAGCAGTGTCGGCACGGTCGAGGAGGCCGCCGCTTGGGTCGCGCGCCTGCGCTAGCTACGTCAGCCGGTTAGATCGTCGCGCTCGTTGTCGGCGAGCAGCGCGTCGCGCGCCCGGGCGACACGGGACCGGATGGTCCCCACCGGGCAGCCGCACACGGCGGCAGCGTCGGTGTAGGACAGGCCCAGCAGCTGGGTCAACAGCAGCGCCTCCCGCTGATCGGAAGTCAGCTGGGCGATCATCGTGGTCACTTCCACCAGGTCTTCGAAGCCGCGAGCGCGCCGTCCACGGTCAAGGAGCAGCTCGGGGTCCACCCCGTGTGCGGCGCGGGGCCGTGCTTGCAGGTGGCGGATGTGATCGGCCACCACCCGCCGTGCGATCGCCAGTAGCCAGGTTCGAGCGCTGGACCGCCCGCCGAACCGCCGGATGGCGCCGATGGCGCGCAGGAAGGTCTCCTGGGTCAGATCGTCGGCGCTGCCCGCGTCCGACAGGTAGGCCACAAAACGCCACACGTCTTGCTGGGTGGCTTTGATGAATGCTTCGAATGCGCGCGCGTCACCATCCGCGGCCGCCAGAGCCAATGCTGTGACGGCCTCGTCGTCCGGTGACGTGGTCATGGGCAAATACCTTAACCGGGCAGGTGCAGCGCCCTACGGCCGGCCGTCGTAGAGTGCCGCGGCGGGGCCGCCCCACGCCGCAGCGCCGGGGAAGCGACACGCTGAAACCGGGATCGTGGCACACTCGTTCGCGATATGCGTCCCTCAAACCCGCGGTCGGCGGTAAACCGGCGTCAGTTGCTAGCGGCGATGGCTGCGTTGGTCCCGCTTTCGGCATGCGCCAAAGCGGCCAGTGATCAACACATGGCCTCGACGATGGCGGTGCCCAGCCCGGACCTCGAAAGCCGCTTTGCTGAACTCGAGCAGAAGTACGAGGCACGACTGGGGGTATACGTGCCGGGAACCGGCGCGACGGCGGCGGTCGAGCATCGCGGCGATGAACGATTCGCCTTCTGCTCCACGTTCAAGGGGTTGCTCGGTGCCGCGGTCCTGCACCGGTATCCGATTGTCCATCTCGACACGGTGATCACCTACAACAGTGCCGATATCCGGTCGACGTCGCCGATCACCGAGCAGCATCTGGAAACCGGGATGAGCATCGGCGGGCTGTGCGATGCGACGATTCGCTACAGCGACGGCACCGCGGCCAATCTGTTGCTCCAGGACATCGGCGGTATCGCGGCCTTCAACGAGTACCTGCGGAGCCTGGGTGACTCGGTAAGCCGGCTTGATCAGATGGAACCAGAGCTGAACCGCAATCCGCCCGGAGACGCGCGCGACACCACCACACCCCATGCGATCGCTATGGACTATCAACAGGTGGTTCTCGGTGACGCGTTGCCCCCCGAGAAGCGCGACAAGCTGATCGACTGGTTGGGGCGCAGCACCACCGGTGCCAAGCGGATCAGGGCCGGATTCCCGGCTGACTGGCGGGTGATCGACAAGACCGGCTCGGGCGAATACGGACGGGCCAACGACGTCGCGGTGGTGTGGTCACCCGGTGGCACGCCCTACGTGGTGGCGATCATGACCGATCGAGTCGGCGGCGGCCCCGAGGCCCCCTGGTGTGATCCGCTGGTAGCCGACGCGGCCAAGTGCGTGGCCGACGTTCTCGCACAGTGGTCTGCCTGAGCCTGTATTTGCCTGAATTGGCCGGCGGCGTGCGCTAGCCGCATGTATCGGCATCGTCTTGGTTCGCTCCGCCAGCCCTCCGATATACCCTACGGGGTATGGTATAAATGGTCGTCGGACGGATGTCGTGAGCGAAGGAGGGGACGGGTGAGTTGGCGCATGTCAGCAACTGATAGTCCCGTGTCGTTCGGGCATGCGTGGGGCGCTGAAAGTGGTGTTGACGTGGTCAGGGCGGGGCGTTCTTTGGGCCTGATGACCACCGCTCGCAGGGGCAAATGGCCCTATTCCACGCGACAGCGGGCGAGCCAGACTAATTCGGTGGCTAGGGGCCATGAGCGAAGGGAAACGTAAGTGTTCACCTTTCTGAAGCGGGCGTGGGTGCCGATCGTTGTTGTTATCGCGGTCGCCATCGGGGGCACAGCGGTCGATCGTCTTCGGGGTGTGTTCGGCTCCGACGAGATCTTCTCGTCGGCCGGCAGCAGCGTGGAGACCATCGTGCCGTTCAACCCAAAACAAGTGACCTACGAGGTTTTTGGGCCAAGTGGTACGGCCGGCAGCGTGAGTTATCTGAACAAGAACGCCGAGCCCGAGGAAGCGGATTTCAGCACCCTGCCCTGGACCCGCACGATCACGACGACAATCCCGGCGATCATCGCCAACATCGTGGCGCAGGGCAACAGCGACAGCATTGGTTGTCGCATCACCGTCAACGGTGACGTCAAGGACGAGCAATCCGCGCAGGGACACCACGCCCAGACCTTCTGCTTGGTGAAAGCAGCATGAGCGGCAAGAGCGGCAACGACCGCCCCCGATTCATGCGGATGGTGCGCGCGTTCGCGATACCGATCATCCTGATCTGGCTGTTGCTGACCATCGCGGTCAATGTCTTCGTGCCGCAAATCGATTTTGTCGCAAGGGATAACGCGGTGACGATGTCGCCGCAAGATGCGCCCGCGATGATCGCCGCCAAGCGCATCGGCAAGACGTTCCACGAGTCCGACTCGGACAGCATCGTGATGATCGTCCTCGAGAGCGACAAGGAACTCGGCGACGCCGCACACCGCTATTACGACGGCCTGGTGCAAAAGCTGGAGGCCGACACCGAACACGTCCAGCACGTCCACAACCTGTGGGCGGACCGAATCACGGCCGCGGGTGTTCAAAGTGGCGACGGCAAAGCCGCCTACGTGCAACTGAACATCGCGGGAAACCAAGGCAGCACCCTGGGCAACGAGTCTGTCGACGCGGTGCGCGCCATGGTGGACCGGTCACCGCCACCTGACGGAATGCGGGTCTACATCACCGGTCCGGCGGCTTTGACCACGGACATGAACGAGGCCGCCGACAAGAGCATGTTCAAGATGATGGGCGTGACCGGCGTGGTCATCATGATCATGCTGTTCATCGTCTATCGCTCGGTCAGCACGGTGCTGCTGGTGTTGGCGATGGTCGGTTTCGAGATGGGCACCGCGAGGGGAGTCATCGCACTGCTCGGGCACCACCATTTGCTGGGGTTCTCGACGTTCGTCGTGGCCATGTTGTCATCGCTGGCAATCGCGGCGGGCACCGACTACGCGATATTTCTCATCGGCCGTTACCAAGAGGCACGCCAGGCCGGTGAAGATCGCGAGACGGCCTACTATTCGATGTTCCGCGGCACCTATCACGTGATCTTGGGCTCGGGGCTGACGATCGCTGGCGCAACATTCTGTCTGCACTTGGCGCGGCTGTCCTACTTCAAGGCACTGGGCATCCCCTCTGCGTTGGGGTTGTTGGTTGTCATTGCCGGTGCGCTGACGGCGGCGCCGGCCATCGTCGCGGTGGCCACCCGGTTCGGCCTGCTCGATCCGCGACGGATGATCAAGGTCCGCGGCTGGCGGCGCATCGGTACCGCGACCGTCCGCTGGCCTGGGCCGGTCTTCGCGGCGTCACTGCTGATTGCCCTGGTCGGGATGATGGTCGTGCCGGGCATGATGATCAGCTACAACGATTGCTACTACATCCCGCGTAACTTGCCGTCCAACGTTGGGTACGTCGCCGCGGAGCAGCATTTCAGTGCGGCGAGACTGAATCCCGACATCCTGATGATCGAGGGCGATCATGACATGCGTAATTCGGCGGACATGATTCTGCTGGACCGGATCGCCAAGGAGGTGTTCCGGGCACCGGGTATCGCGCGGGTGCAAAGCATCACCAGGCCCCTGGGCAGCCCCATCGAGCACTCGTCGATTCCGTTCCAGGTCAGCATGCAAGCGCTGCCGATACAACAGAATCTGAAGTTCATGAATGAGCGCACGGCCGACATGCTCAAGATGAGCGACGACCTGGGCGCCATGATCGCCTCGATGCAGCGCATGCAGGGTCTGCTGGGTCAGATGAGCGGCACGACGCACCGGATGGTCGGCGACATGGGCGAAATGCGGGTCACGCTCAACGAAATGCGGGATCATCTGGCCGATTTCGATGATTTCGCGCGACCGTTCCGCGGCTACCTGTACTGGGAACAGCACTGCTTCAACATCCCGGTCTGTTGGGCGTCGCGATCGGTCTTCGACGCCATCGACGGCGTCGACAAGTTCAGCGAGAACATGGACGCGCTGATCGGCGACATGAACGACGTCGACTCGATCCTGCCCCGGATGCAGGCCGAGTTCCCGTCGATGATCGCGGTGGCAACCTCCATGCGAGGCACGCTGCTCACCCTGCACAGCAGCTTCTCGGGGCTTGTCACACAGATGTCGCGGATGACCGACACCGCTAGCGCGATGGGTCAGGCGTTTGACGCTTCCAAGGCCGACGACTACTTCTATCTGCCGCCGGAAGCGTTCGACAACCCTGACTTCCAGCGGGGTCTGAAACTGCTCTTGTCATCGGACGGTAAGGCCGCGCGCTTCATCATCACCCACGACTCCGACCCGGCAACTCCGAAAGGTATCGCGGCGGTCAAGCCGGAACTCAATGCCGCGCGCCAAGCGGTGAAGGGGACGCCGCTGGCCGATGCCAAGTTCTATCTCACCGGGACAGCGGCGATCTACAACGACATCCAAACCGGTTCCAAGTACGACATCCTGATCGTGGGAATCGCGGCGCTGACGTTGATCTTCGTGGTCATGGTGATCATCACCCGGGCACTGGTGGCTTCACTGGTGATCGTCGGTACGGTGTTGCTGTCGTTGGGCGCCGCATTCGGGCTGTCCGTGTTGGTCTGGCAGCACATCCTGGGCCTAGACTTGAACTGGATCGCGCCGGTGTTCGGGGTGATCATTCTGTTGGCGGTCGGATCCGACTACAACCTGCTGCTCGTTTCGCGCTTCCAGGAAGAGATCGGCGCGGGACTGAAGACCGGCATCATTCGTTCGATGGGCGAAACGGGCGGGGTGGTGACCGCGGCTGGACTGGTGTTCGCCTTCACCATGTTGTCCATGGTTGCCAGCGACCTGCGCTCGATTGGCCAGGCCGGCAGCACGATTGGTCTCGGCCTGTTGTTCGACACCCTGATCGTGCGCTCGCTGATGACGCCATCGGTGGCCGCGCTGCTCGGACGCTGGTTCTGGTGGCCGCTGCGAGTGCGGCCGCGCCCGGCCAGCTACATGCTGCGTCCCTTCGGGCCGCGCCGGCTGGTTCGTTCCCTGCTGCTGGGCGAGCCCACAGATGTGGCGACTTCCCAGCCGGCTGGATACGGTGGTTCGCCTGAACGTTCTAACGGCGATCCGGCCACTGTCCCAGCAGCTGCACCGGCGCCGGAGACGGGCGGTGCTGACGGGAACGCTCGTTAGCTGGCCCGACAACCGAAGGAGCCAGCGCCGAAGTGAACGACGATCCGCGTGCCGACATCGTCTCTCGTCAGTACCAGCGCTGGGTCTACCCGCATCCCATCGAGGATTTGCCGGCATGGACCTCAGCCAACTGGGAGTGGTTCGATCCGGTGTACTCCCACCGGATTCTGTGGCCGGACCGGGCATACCAGCCCGATCTCGATATCTTGATCGCCGGCTGCGGAACCAACCAGGCAGCTATTTTCGCGTTCACGAATCGATCGGCGAAGGTCGTCGCCGTCGATGTCAGTCAGACTTCACTGGATCATCAGCAGTATCTGAAAGACAAGTACGGGCTGACCAACCTCGAGTTGCATTTGCTGCCAATCGAAGACCTGCGCACGCTGGGACGTGACTTCGATCTCGTGGTATCCAGCGGCGTCCTGCACCACATGGCAGATCTGCTGACCGGAATGAAGGCGCTGGCCGGTTGCCTGCGCTCCGATGGAGTGGTCGCGGCGATGCTGTACGGCAAGTACGGTCGCATCGGCGTCGATCTGCTGGATTCGGTTTTCCGCGACCTGGGTCTGGGCCAGGACGACGCTTCGGTGACGATGGTCAAGGAAGCGATCGCTTTGATGCCGCCCTACCATCCGGTTCAGAACTATCTGAAAAAGGCTCGAGACCTGACCTCCGATGCCGCCCTGGTCGATACGTTTCTGCACGGCCGCCAACGCAGCTACACCGTGGAGGAGTGCGTCGACCTCGTCGCGGACGCCGGACTGGTATTCCAGGGCTGGTTTCAGAAGACACCGTGCTATCCGCACGACTTCTTCGTGCCCAACAGCAAGTTCTATGCGGCGGTGAACGCGTTGCCGGAGCCGAAACTGTGGTCGGTGATGGAGCGCGTGGAAACATTGAACGGCGTCCATCTGTTCATGGCCTGCCACCCGGATCGGCCCAAAGAGTCTTACACGATTGACTTTTCGGCCGCAGACGCGTTGGACTACGTTCCGATGCTGCGGACGCGCTGTGCGGTATCGGGCAACGAAATGATCTGGCCCGGTTTCCAGATGACGCCCAAGCCAGAGCAGCTGGCCTTCTTACGCAACGTCGACGGCCGTCGCACCATTGGAGAAATCGCGGCCGGTGTCGCGCAAAGCGGCGAGGGCCCCGGGGGCGGCATCGCCGAACTCGAAGAGTTCGGCCGCCACCTCTTCAAGTCGCTGTGGCGGCTGGCTTTCATTGCGGTGGCGCTTAATACCGGCCCAGCTGGCTAGGGGTAGCGGCGGGGCGTGAACACCCGGTCGGTCGAATCAACGGCATACCAATGGGTTTGGGACGAGCCGATGATCAGCAGGCAGCGCATGTCGACGTCGGCTGGGTTCAGGTCGGCCAGGCGCACCACGCGGACATCCTCATCGGCTCCGGAAACATTGCGGCCGATCACCACCGGAGTGCCTGGGTCCCGATGTTGCAGCAGCAGCTCTCGCATCGCGCCGACCTGCCACGTCCGAGTCTTCGATGCCGGGTTGTAGATCGCCAGCACCAGGTCCGCCGCGGCGGCAGCGCCAAGGCGTGCCGCGATCACCTCCCACGGCTTGAGCCGGTCCGACAGCGAGATCACCGCGTAGTCGTGTCCCAGCGGGGCGCCGACCCGACTGGCCACGGCCTGGGCCGCCGTCATCGCGGGAATGACCCGAACCGGCACCCCCGGCCACTGTTTGGCCTCCTCGAGCACGGCAGTGGCCATTGCGAACACGCCCGGGTCGCCAGAAGACACCACCGCCACCGCGCGCCCCTGCTCGGCCAGCGAGCAGGCCAGCCGGGCTCGGGCGGGTTCGTCGGTGTTGTCGCTGGGATGACGCCGCTGGCCGTCACGGACCGAAATCCGGTCCAGGTAGGGGCCATAGCCGATCAGGTCGGTCGCCCGTGCTAGCTCCCGGCGGCTCTGTGGCGTCATCCAGTCCGTGTCGCCGGGGCCCAATCCGACCACGGCAACGGTGCCGGCGACCGCCGTGCTCCGGCGGCCGCCAGGCAGCATGGCTAGCGAAAAGTAGGGCACGCCGGCTTCGTCGACGTCGGCGGCTGGCAACACGCGCTGCCCCGGCGTGCTGGCTCGCTCCACGTAGAACGTGTCATCGAGCTGGCCGGAAGCCGAAAGTGCTTCGCGGACATTGTGATACGAACGTCCCAGCTTGAGCACCACGGCCGCGTCGACGTCGGCGAGGCGACGGGTCAGCTCGGCAACCGGCAGGGTGCCGGGCAGCACCGACAGCACCTCGTCGCCGGCCACCAGCGGGGTGGCGATCGCCGCGGAGGCGGCGCTCACCGAGGTCACCCCCGGCACGATGACGGCGTCGAACCGCTGGGTCAACCGGGTGTGCAGGTGCATGTATGAGCTGTAGAACAGCGGGTCTCCCTCGGCGAGCAGCGCCACGTTGCGCCCGGCATCGAGGTGCGCGGCAATGCGCTCGGTGGCCTGCTCATAGAAGTCCTCGAGCGCGCCGGCGTAACCGCCGGGATGATCGGTGGTTTCGGTGGTCACCGGATAGATCAGATGCTCCTCGATCTGGCCGGGCCGCAGATACCGTTCCGCGATGCCGCGGGCAATGCTGCGGCCGTGCCGGGCGCTGTGGTAAACCACCACATCCGCCTCGCCGATCACCCGGGCGGCCTTGACCGTCACCAGCTCTGGATCACCGGGCCCCAGCCCGACACCCCACAGTGTGCCCCGATCGGTCATTCGCTGTCGTTCGCAATCGCGTTGACGGCGGCCGCGGCCATGGCGCTACCGCCGCGGCGGCCACCTACCACCAGATAGGACATGCCGCGCGGCCTGTCGATGAGTTCCTGTTTGGACTGGGCCGAGCCGACGAAGCCCACCGGACCGCCCAGCACCGCGGCCGGTGCTGGCGCCCCCTCGTCGATCAACTCGAGTAGCCGGAACAGGGCGGTGGGTGCGTTGCCAATCGCCAGTACCGCGCCGGCCAGCCGATCCGCCCACAGCTCCACCCCGGCGGCCGAGCGGGTCGTCTCGCGACGCGCGGCCAGCCCGGCCGCCCTGGGATCGGCGACCAGCGACACCACCTGATTGTCGGCGGGCAGCCGTGCGACGGTTATCCCAGCGGCCACCATCGAGGAATCACACAATACCGGGGCGCCATCGCGTAGCGCGGTCCCGGCCCGGGTGACCACATCAGCGGTGTAGGCCACGTGCTCGGCGACATCGACCTGCCCGCAGGTATGGATCAGCCGCACCACCACCCGTGCGATATCGGCGGGAAACCGACTCAGATCGGCCTCGGCGCGGATGGTCGCGAACGACTGTCGATAGATCTCCGCGGCGTCACGGATGTAGTCGAGCACTCGCTCACCCTAAGACGTCAGGCTTTTCGCAGCAGCCGGTAGCCCTGCGCGGTGGCTACCACTATCTCGCCCGCCAGTGGGCTCCCGCACGCTCGTCCACAGCCGACGAAGTGCCGGTGCACCCCGGAAGCTACGGCTTCGATACGCACCGACTGCGCCGCATCGGCCCGAACATCGGCGGCCGAGCTGGCGCAGCCGGGGCTGCCGGTGCACGCGCTGACGTTGAGCCAGGGAGAGTTCTCGTCGAACACCAACCCCAGCGGTGCCAGCACCCGCAGTGCGGTGTCGGCGACGGCTTCATCGAGATCAAATACCAGCACCGATCGCCACGGGGTGATCGCTATCGGAGCTTCGATCGCGGCGAGGAACTCCGCGACGCGGGCGGGCAGAATCCCCAGCGGCACCGCAGCGCCCAGCGTGACGCGGCCGTCCTGTTGCGGTATCCAGCCCACCGGAGCCTTGGTGACGGCCGGAAATCGCGAGCCCGGCGCGGCGCCGGGAACCAGGACGCTCGGATCGATCAATTCGTTTACCCGCCAGGATTTTCCGCGCATCTGGGTGAATCTCACGGCCAGCTCCGTGAGGGTTGGCACCACGTCGTCGGGGGCCAGCCGGACACCGGTGTCACGCCCGTCCAGCAGCACCGCGCATCCGTCTGCCAACACGTGCACACCCACATCGGCACCCAGCCCGGACACATCGGCGCGCCCGTCGTCGATGCTGAACCAGAACCGGCCGCTCAATTGCGCCAGCAGGGGTTCGGCGCAAATCGCGGCATCCAGCTCGCCGACCCACGACTGCACGTCGGCCAGCCCGCCGACGCGGCCAGACAGTGGCGAGGCCACGATATTGCGGACCCGCTCATGGGTGGGTGACGGCAACAGCCCGGCATTGGCAATGGCGTCGGCCACCGCCATCACGTTGGTGATCGCGCGCAGTTGCAGGTTGCCGCGGGCGGTCAGCTCCAGCGTTGCCGATGCCAACTCGTTGGAGGCGCGGGCAAGCGCCGCCAACTCGTCGGCGGTGAGCCGGCCGCCGGGCAACCGAACCCGGACCAGAGCGCCGTCGGCGGCCTGATGCACCTGCAGCGCACCCGGACAGGCGTCGGCATCACGCGCACGGGTCACCTGCTCACGGTACGGGACGCAGCAAGAGCGCCGTATCAACCGACTCCGGGTGCGGCCCCGAAAGTGGGGTGACCCACGCAGCGGCTCAGGCCAGCATGCGGCGGGCACGCGCCAGTTCGGGCAGCGGGCTATCGGTGGGCATCCGGTTGAAAGCTTCCACGAGCGCCTGGCGGGCGGGCCCCCCGCGTAGTTCGAAATCATCAAGTGCGGCGCGCAATTCGTAGAGCGGGGTGCCCTGTCGGCGGGCAAGGTCCAGGGCGGCGGCCAGCTCCGACCTACGGGTGGCGGGGTCGTCCTGGGTATGGGCGCGCAGCCGCAACAATTCGGCTTCGTAGAAGCACATTTCGGTGCTACGGCCCAGCGCGATCGCCTCTTCCAAGCGGGCGCGGGCCTGCTCGCGATGCCCAACGGCGGCCAGCGCCTGCCCGAGTCCACCCTCGAACAGGGTGATGTACACCGTCAAACCGGCCGCGCGAACGGTCTGCACCAATTCGGTTGCGCGCGCGATGCTCGCGCCGATCACAGCCGGGTCATCCGACCCAATCGATGCCAGCGCGTCGACCGTGGCCCGCAGCGCCCTACCCCACAGCGCCCACACCTCGAACCCGTGCCGCTGGGCGTGGTCGATCAGGCCGAAGGCCGCCGCCGCGGCGTGGTCGAACCGGTGGGCTTCGACGTCCACCCAAATCTCGAAGAACCGCGCAAAGCCGACGCTGAAGGGCCCGTGCGGGAAGCTGAGTCCGTCAGCCCGCCGGGCGGCCTGAGCAACCTGGGCCTGTGCCGCGCGCAGATCGCCGTGGGCGATCCGATCGAGAGCCAGCACACCGTGTGCCATGGTCAGCGGATCTGTCGGCGCGAACCACATGGCCTCGATTGTGTGCTGGTCTGCGGCCAGCAACTCCTCGGCGGCGCGCTGTATCTGCGGGCCCGCGGTGGCAAACGCACCGCGAAGCCACGCCGCGATACCGAGACAGATCCTGATCAACAACCCGAAGAACTCCCGCCCATCGGTGAGGCCAGCGCGTAACGCCTCGAATACTCCGGTAGAGCGCGCCAGGTCGCCCACCGCGAAGTAATACCCGGCCAGGGCGAGCAACGTCTCGAAGACCTCGTCATCACGGACCTCGGCCCCGCCCAACCGCAGGCAGCACTGGAAGTCGGTCGCGGTGGCGCGATTGAGCGGGCCCTCGGCAACGCTGGCGAGAAACCCCCGTTCCAGCCGCACCGCCATCTCCCTCAGATCGCGGGCGCGCTCGGCCCCCTGTCGATCGATCTGCGTGAGTGCGTTTGTCAGGTAGCCGCGGGCCTCGCCGACGGCGCCGCGGCGTCTGGCAGCGGTGGATGCCCGCTGGTACACCGATACGGCCCCGCCGTGGTTCTCGGCCCGCTCGTAGTGTGCGGCCACCAGCTGCCAGTCGGGTTCGCCGCCCGCCCCGCCGATCAAAGCGTTGGCCACCTTGGAATGCAGTTCGCGGCGCACGCTGGGCGGTGCCAACTCCGCGGCCACCTCGCGAAGCAACTCGTGGCGGAATCGCCAGCCGTTGGTACCCCACGGCTCGAACACCTGCGCATCCTCGAGTTCGCCCAGGACATCGTCGAGCACCTCGTCACTCAGGTCGACCACCGAGGTCAACAAGCCACGATCCAGGTGGCGGCCGATGAGCGCGGCGGCCTCCACGACCGGGACGACGTTGGCGCCCGCGCGCAGCCGGGCCAGCAGGGGCTCGTAGAGGCCCTCCGGAACTCCGCTGGTGCGCAGGCCGGTGACGACCTGCTCGATGTAGAACGGCACGCCGTCGCAGCGGCCGGCTATCGCCGCGCGATCGTCTGAGGACAGGCCGGGATCCAGAGCGTCGATCAGGGTGTCGGTCTGTTCCTGGGTCAATGGCTTCAACTCGATCACTTCGACCGGCCACTGCCGCGGAAGCCAGTCTCCGGGGCGCCCGGTGATTACCAGCAGTAGTCGACCGGCTCCGTTGGCCAGCAATGAGCCGAGCATCTCGATGGTCGACGGGTCGAACCAGTGCGCGTCTTCGGCAATCACCAGTCCGGCGCGATCACCCACACTGGCCAGCACATAGTCCTGCACCGCTTGCTTGATCAGTTCGTAGAGCCGGCGGCCTTCGGCCGGCGCCGGCTGATATCCGTACTCGGGCGCGATGCTCAGTACCGGCGCCAACAGCGGCACCGTGGTCAGCGGATCCAGGCCACGGGCGCTGACCTCGGCTTCCAGCAGCCGTAGCCGCTCGTCCTGCGGGGTGAGCCGGCTGATGCCGCTGCGATGTTCTAGCAAGGTCCGGATGGGGTGCAGACCGGCGTCGGCGTGCAGCGACGATCCAGCCAACTCCAGCACCACCGCCCACGAGTTCTCGGCGATCCCGGCGGCCGCGGCCGCCAAGCTGGACTTCCCGATCCCCGGCTCGCCCCACAACACCAGCCCGGCAGTGGTGCGAGTGCCGGCCTGAACATCTGCCCAGTTGTCTTGCAGCCGCGCGACCTCGCGGTCGCGCCCCACCAGGGGCCCCCGCGCGGATCTGGCAGCAGTCTCCCGCTCGCCCAGTACCCGGTGATGCACGATCGGCTCCATGACTCCCTTGACCGCCGCAGCCGGGCACTCCTGCAGCTCGAAGGCGCCCTGAAGCAACGGCGCAACGACGTCGGAGACCACGACCGCTCCGGGCGGGGCCAGGCCCGCCACGCGCGCGGCCAGGTTGGCACCGAGTCCGTAGACGTCGTCTTGGCCGGTGTCCAGATAGACGAGCCCGCGATGAATCCCCACCCGGGCCGCAAGCTGACTCCCGACGCGGCGGCGCAGCTGTTCACCGAGGCGGGCCACCTGGTGGCTGATTTCCAAACCCGCCCACACGGCGCGGCGCGCATCATCCTCATGGGCTTGGGGGTAGCCGAATACCGCCAGCAGCCCCTCGCCCTTCGGCGAGCCGATGTGGCCGCCAAACCGGTTCACGATGTCCAGCACCAGGTCTCGATAGCGGCCCACCAACAGCCCGTAGCTACCGGGCTCCAGTCGGGTCGAAAGAATGGTGGCGTCGGCCAGGTCGGCGAACAGGATGGTCAAGCGGCGGATCTCACCGCCGGTGCTGCGCAGCGTCAGCAGATCCTCGGCATCGGCGTTGCCCAAGTCGACGGCAAGCACCTGCCCGGCCAGCTCACTGGCGGCACCTCGATCACCACGGTTGATCGCCGCTACCGCCTGATCCAGCAATTCATCGATCGACGTCCCAGCTGGATGGTCAACGTCGTCGTTCGCCGCACCGCGCGGCCTGGAGTCGGGCATCGCCAACAATCGTGTCACCGTCGGCGGGTGATCGGGGAAGGAAAATGCCCCGGGCCGCGCTGCTCCGACGCCGGGTGCCCGATCGCGCTACTTCACGCCGATGCGGGTAGGTGACACGATATTGACGTGAGCGAGGGTCAGCCGCGCCCGAGCAACCCAACCGCGCCGCTGGGGCGCTCGACGAGCTGCTGGACCGCGCCGTGCTGGCCCTCAACCGGGGCGACCGTGGTTGGGCTGATGCCCTCGCGCAGCAGGTGCTGGCGGTCGAACGAGGAAACATCGAGGCCCAGGGCGTGCTGGCGGCGGCCCCGGGCGACGGGGGCAAGATCCGGCGCTTGACGATCGTGTTCGCCGACCTGGTCGACTCCACGGTGCTGTCGACCCGGCTAGATCCCGAACCGTATCGGCTACTGGTGGGCGGCTACCGCGATCTGGTCCAGCGAATCGTGGACCGCCATGACGGGCGCATCGCCTCGACCAAGGGGGATGGGCTGCTGGTGGTTTTCGGGCATCGGGCGGGGCAGCACAACGACGCGCACCGTGCCGTGCGGGCGAGCTTGGAGATCACCCGAGAGGTCAGCAAGCTCAGCGACTACGCGCAACGCCGATTCGGCGTGGGCATCGCCGTGCGCGCCGGGGTGCATCGCGGGCTGGTGTATTCCGACATCACTCGAGACGACGTTTACGGGCTGGCCGCCAACGTTGCTACCCGGGTGTCCGGCCAGGCGCCGCCGGGCGCCGCGGTGGTCTCGCACACCGTTGCGGCCCTGGTGCGTGACCATTTCGACTTGGAGGGGTGCGCAGCTGTGGCCATGGCGGAAATCGATGCGCCGATCACCCACTTTCGAGTGCTGGGGGAGCGGACCGGGTAAATCGGGAACGGCGGGGCCCAGATCGGCAACTAGCGGTTGTCGCGGGTGGTCGGTCCCGGCGAAGCACGGTGCTGCGCTGCCCCCGGCTAGAACCGGCGTGGAATGCGGCCCAGCTCACGAAGCCAGCTCCGGCGCGCGGTGTCATGCCACTTCAGCGACGCGGGCACGGTGCGCCAACCTTGTTTGATGGTGGTCCGCAACGCGCGATAGCTTGCCTCGTCGACGCCGGACCACCCAATCCCGAAGCGCTCCCGCACAACCGGAGGCAGACCGCCAAAGATGACCAGGCGCATCGGCGTTGCCAGCGCGGTGCGAACCGGCATCGTGGGCAGCAGGGCGTCCATGATCGGGCGCAGCAGCGGAGTGCTCGGATAATCCGGCGAGGTGCTCATGTCGGGGATCGCCGTGCGCTGGATGAACTCGATCAGAAAATCCGAAGCAGCGTTGGGCTGCAGCACTTCGGTGCAGTAGCGCTCGTATTCACGGTTGAAATCAGCAAACGTCGGGGGCAGCACCGAGTCGGTCATGCCGTATCGCCGGTACCATTCGCAGCCCTCGAGGTAGAGACGTTCGCGTTCGCGTTCGGTCAATCGGTGGACATCCCAGTGCTCGGCGAGCCGGTGCACCATCATCTGGAAGGTGGCGTGTGCCCACCAGTACGTCTCGGGTATGAGTGCGTGGTAGCGCTGCCCGTCGGGCAGTTGGCCCTTGATGTCGCGGTGGAAGTCGCGCACCCTGATCCCGGTCGCGTCCGCGTCGGGTCCGTCGTAGATGGTGCCGAGAATGCCGGGCAGTGAACGGAATACCCGGTCGACCGGATCGTCGAAAAAGTTCGAGTGGTCGATGAGCCCTTGGCCGATCGCGGGATGCATCGTCTGGATCAGCCCCGCCGTACCGCCCTCGAAAGCGATTCGCATGTCGCCCGCCCAGCGCCAGAGCAGCGACTGCGGCCCCAGGTCGACGCGAGTGTTCACCGGGGTCACGAAATGCCGGTCCGCCGGGTGTAGACGTCGTGCTGGTCGCGTCGCAGATCGGTGGTGAAAACGCGCCCGGACCCCAGCGCGCGGCCAAGCGCCTCCGCCAGGCCCAACGGCATCAGACGCTGCGCCCACAGCGTCACACCCAGCGAACGGGGCACGGCCACATGGGGTTCCGGCTTCGCAATCACGCCGACGACCGCCCGCGCGACGTCTTCTGGCTCGGCATTCTTGAAGCCCTTCGCATGTCCGACACCGGCGACCATTTCGGTATTGGTCAGCGTCGGCATGATCACCGAAAAATGGACTCCCTTGCCGCGGTTTTCCATTCGGACCGCGTCGGTGTAGCCGAGCACGGCATGCTTGGTGGCGCAGTAGGTTGCGATGCCTTCGGTGGGCAGCATGCTGCCCACCGAGCCGATGTTGATGACGTGTCCGCGGCGTCGGGGCAGCATCCGCTGCGTGGCCAATTTGGTGCCGAGGATGACGCCGTGGACGTTCACGTCGAACAGGCGGTGAGTGGCATCGTCGGGCTCATCGACCGCGCTGCCCACCGAGATCAAACCGGCGTTGTTCACCAGGACATCCAGTGGCCCCAACTTGTCCTCGACGGTGTCGAGGAAGGCGGTGAACGACTGCCGGTTTGTCACATCCAATCCGCAGGCCAGCAGCAGCCCGAGCCGATCGCCGGATGATTTGGCCGTGGACTCATCGATGTCGCCGATGGCGACTTTGGTGCCCAAGCCGTGTAGCGCCGTGGCGATAGCCAGACCGATTCCGCGAGCCCCACCGGTGATGGCGACGACTTTTCCGGCAACCGAAGATGTCATCGCTACACGGTACGACTTGGCGACTGTCCCCAGGAACCCACATCAACGGAGGGATCCGCATCGGCGCCGCCAGTGGCCGACGCAACGTGCCGAATGCGCTGGTTTGCTTGTGCGGCGGAACTCTTGCGCTGGCAGCGAGCGGCGCGAGTAGAGTCGCTGGGATGGTGGGGCCCTCGGCGAACGAGCGGATGCTTGCCGGGGTTGCCGCTGCGTCCGTCGCGCTCGGTGTCGCCCAGGTGGTCAGCATCCCGTTTGGGACGCGCGCCGACGCACGCACGGCGGTCGGCTCTGCGGTCATCGATATCACCCCGGGGCCGATCAAAGAGTGGGCGATCCAGGCCCTCGGTCAACTGGACAAACCCTTCCTGGCCATCGTGGTGCTCGTAGTGATCGCGACATTGGCGGCGCTGGCCGGGACCCTCGAGACCCAGCGCCGCCCGCTCGGCAGCGCCGTGATCGCCGCGGCGGGTGTTCTCGGCTGCGCCGCCGTGCTGTCGCGCCAGGGTGGGACCCTCCTGGACACGATTCCCACCATCGCCGGCGCCGCCTGCGGTGTGCTGCTGCTGCGCGTGCTGATGCGCCGGTTCTGGCCCGACGCAGAGGATCCGAACGGCAGCGGCGACCAGTCGGATGCCGGCAGGCGCAGGTTGATCATGTTGGGCTTGCTGGGATTCGGAGTCGTAACCGGGGTGACGGGTGCGGTGCTCGCGCGCCTGGCGCATTCGGTGGCGGCCGACCGCAAGGCCTTCACCCTTCCCCAGCCAGGAACAACGGCGCCGCCAATACCGGCCGATGTGCAACCGAAAGGTGTTGCGCTCCCGGACTTCATCACACCTAGCGCCGACTTCTACCGGATCGACACCGCACTTGTTGTGCCGCAACTCAGCCGCGGTGACTGGCGGCTGCGCATTCACGGCATGGTGGACCGCGAAATCAGCTACACGTTCGACGACCTCACCCAATTCGACGTGGTCGAAACGGTGGCCACACTGACCTGCGTATCCAATCCCGTTGGTGGAAACCTCATTTCAACGGGCATCTGGACGGGATACCGGGTCGCGGATCTGTTGTCGGCCGCAGGTGTGCACAAAGACGCCGATATGGTGCTCTCGACTTCAATCGACGGGTTCACCGCCGGTACTCCGGTGCAGGCCCTCACCGACGGCCGTGAAGCGCTGCTGGCGCTGGGCCTCAACGGCCAGCCCCTGCCGGTCGAGCATGGCTACCCCGCCCGCCTGGTGGTGCCCGGACTTTACGGCTACGTGTCGGCAACCAAATGGGTGGTCGAGCTGGAGCTGACCCGGTTCGACAGGGCCAAGGCGTACTGGACGCGGCAGGGCTGGGCGGCGCGGGCGCCGATCAAGACCGAGTCGCGGATCGATGTGCCGAAAAGAGGTCAGAAGGTGCCGGTGGGGCCCGTGGTGTTCGGCGGTGTCGCATGGGCGCAGAATCGTGGCGTGCGGGCCGTGGAGGTCCGTATCGGGGACGGCGGGTGGCAGCGCGCTGAACTGGGCGCGAGTTATTCCAATGCGACGTGGCGGTTGTGGAGTTTGCCTTGGCAGGCCAAAAGCCCCGGGACTCACACCATTACTGTGCGGGCCATCGACAACACCGGGGCGGTGCAAACCGAAGATCGGGCCGATCCGGTTCCCGATGGCGCTACCGGCTGGCATACGGTGACCTTCACCGTGGTGGACAAGTGAGGTCTATTTAGACGACATCCTGCGCCAACTGATCACCGCGATCACTATGCCGACCAGCGCAGTGATCGGCCCGATGACAGACCAGGTGGTGGTGTTGCTCATCGGGCTACCGCCGAGCACTCCGAATCCCTGCAGCGCCCAGATCGACCCGAATAGCGCGATGATCAGCCCGACCGCGAAGGTAACGACGAAACCCCTGCTCATATGGGAACCCTACCCGATTCGTCGCCATGAGGGCGCTGCGGTACGAATGACTGGTGGCTGAGCCGACCATCCTGCTGTTGTCGACGTCGGATACCGACCTGATCTGTGCCCGATCCAGCGGCAGGGCCTATCGGTGGGCCAACCCGGCACGGCTGTCCGAGCTGGAGCTGGCGGACCTGCTAACCGACGCCGCGATCGTGGTGGTGCGGATTCTCGGCGGCTACCGGGCCTGGGAAGACGGCATCGAGGCCGTGTTGGCCGCCGGCGTCCCCGCGGTCATGGTCAGCGGCGAGCAGGCCGCCGACGCGGAGTTGATGGACCGCTCCTCGGTCCCGGCGGGTATCGCGCTGCAGGCGCACATCTACCTGGCGCAGGGGGGCGTGGACAACTTGCGCCAGTTGCACTCGTTCCTTTGCGACACCGTGCTGATGACGGGCGTTGGTTTCGGCCCGCCGGTTTCCATCCCGTCCTGGGGGGTGCTGCGGCGACCGGATGCCGGCAGCACCGGTCCCACCATTGCCGTGCTGTACTACCGCGCGCAACACCTGGCCGGCAACACCGCCTATGTGGAGGCGTTGTGCGGGGCGATCGAGGCCGCGGGCGGACGTGCGCTTCCGGTGTACTGCGCCTCGTTGCGCACCGCCGAGCCGGAGCTGCTGACAACGCTGAGTAGTGCCGATGCCATGGTGGTCACCGTGCTGGCCGCCGGTGGGGTCAAGCCGGCAACCGCATCCGCCGGCGGCGATGACGACAGCTGGAACGTGGAACACCTCGCGGCCCTGGATATTCCGATCCTTCAGGGGCTGTGCCTGACCAGCCCGCGGGCGCAATGGTGCGCCAACGACGACGGACTGTCCCCGCTCGACGTCGCGACTCAGGTCGCGGTACCGGAGTTCGACGGCCGCATCATCACAGTTCCGTTCTCGTTCAAGGAGATCGACGACGACGGCCTGATCGCCTATGTCGCCGATCCGGAGCGCTGCGACCGGGTCGCGGGCCTGGCGCTGCGGCACGCGCGACTGCGCGGCGTTGACCCCGCCGACAAACGGGTCGCGTTGGTGTTCTCGGCTTACCCGACCAAGCATGCGCGCATCGGCAACGCGGTCGGCTTGGACACCCCAGCCAGCGCGGTGGCGCTGCTGCGAGCCATGGGCGAACGTGGCTACCAGGTGGGCGAGCTACCCGGTGTCGAAGCGGCCGATGGCGACGCGCTGATCCACGCGCTGATCGAGCGCGGCGGCCAGGATCCGGACTGGCTCACCGAAGGTCAGCTTTCCGGTAACCCGATCCGGGTATCCGCCAAGGACTATCGGCGCTGGTTTGGCACGCTCCCATCCGAGCTGACCGATGCGGTGACCCAGCATTGGGGTCCGCCCCCGGGGGAGCTGTTCGTCGACCGCAGCAATGATCCGGATGGCGAAATCGTCATCGCCGCGATGCAGTCGGGCAACCTGGTGTTGATGGTGCAGCCGCCACGCGGCTTCGGGGAAAACCCGGTGGCGATCTACCACGACCCGGACCTGCCGCCGAGTCATCACTATCTGGCCGCCTACCACTGGCTGGATGCGGGCTTCGGGGCTCATGCGGTGGTGCACCTGGGCAAGCACGGCAATCTGGAATGGTTGCCGGGCAAGACGCTGGGCATGTCGGCGGCGTGTGGATCCGATGCCGCGCTGGGCAATCTGCCGTTGATCTATCCGTTCCTGGTCAACGACCCCGGTGAGGGGACCCAGGCAAAACGGCGGGCACACGCGGTTCTGGTCGATCACCTCATCCCGCCGATGGCCCGCGCCGAAACCTACGGTGACATCGCCCGGCTGGAGCAGTTGCTCGATGAGCACGCCAACGTCGCGGCGCTGGACCCGGCCAAGCTGCCGGCCATCCGTCAGCAGATCTGGACGCTGATCCGGGCCGCCAAGATGGACCACGACCTAGGGCTGACCGAGCGCCCGGAAGAGGACTGCTTCGATGACATGCTGCTGCATGTCGATGGTTGGCTCTGCGAGATCAAGGATGTCCAGATCCGCGACGGCCTGCACATCCTCGGGCAAAAGCCAACGGGGGAGACCGAACTCGATCTAGTGCTGGCCATTCTGCGGGCCCGCCAGCTGTTCGCCGGTGCGCAGGCGCTACCCGGTTTGCGCCAGGCACTCGGCCTGGCCGAGGACGGCACCGACGAGCGTGCGGCAGTGGACCGGATCGAGGCGGCCGCCCGTGGTCTGGTGGCCGCGCTGCAGGCCGCGGACTGGGATTGCGCTGCCGTCGAACAGATCACCGACAATCCCGAGGTGGCGGCGGTGCTGCGGTTCGCCGCTACCGAAGTGGTGCCGCGGCTGGCCGGGACGGAAGCCGAGATCGACCAGGTGCTACGGGCCCTGGACGGGCACTTCATTGCCGCGGGTCCGTCGGGGTCGCCGTTGCGCGGTCTGGTCAACGTCTTGCCGACCGGACGTAACTTCTACTCGGTGGACCCCAAGGCCGTACCATCCCGGCTAGCCTGGGAAGCCGGTGCGGCGCTAGCGGATTCACTGTTGACTCGATACCGCAATGACCACGGGCGGTGGCCGCAGTCGGTGGGGCTGTCGGTGTGGGGCACTTCGGCGATGCGCACCGCTGGTGACGACATCGCCGAAGTGCTCGCGCTGCTGGGCGTTCGGCCGGTGTGGGATGAGGCGTCCCGGCGCGTGGTGGACCTGACTCCCATTGCACTGGCCGAGCTGGGCCGGCCGCGCATCGACGTGACGGTCCGGATCTCCGGGTTCTTCCGCGACGCGTTCCCGCACGTGGTGACGATGCTCGACGATGCCGTGCGGCTGGTGGCCGAACTCGATGAGCCGGCCGGAGACAATTACGTACGCGCGCACGCCCAGGCCGACCTGGCTCAGCACGGCGACCAACGGCGAGCCACCACAAGGATTTTCGGCTCCAAACCGGGAACCTATGGCGCCGGGCTGTTGCAGCTGATCGACAGCCGCAACTGGCGCGACGACGCCGACCTGGCTCAGGTGTACACCGCCTGGGGCGGATTCGCGTACGGACGCGACCTGGAGGGCCGCGAAGCGGTCGACGACATGAACCGCCAATACCGGCGCATCGCCGTGGCCGCCAAGAACACCGACACCCGAGAACATGACATCGCCGATTCCGACGATTACTTCCAGTATCACGGCGGCATGGTGGCCACCGTGCGTGCCCTGACCGGCCAAGCGCCGGCCGCCTACATCGGCGACAACACTCGCCCCGACGCGATCCGCACCCGAACACTGTCGGAGGAGACCACCCGGGTGTTCCGGGCGCGGGTGGTCAATCCCCGCTGGATGGCCGCCATGCGCCGGCATGGCTACAAGGGCGCCTTCGAGATGGCGGCGACCGTCGATTACCTGTTCGGCTACGACGCGACCGCCGGGGTGATGGCCGACTGGATGTATGAGCAGCTCACCGAGCGCTATGTGCTGGACCCGGAGAACCGCAAGTTCATGACGGAGTCCAACCCCTGGGCGCTGCACGGCATGGCCGAGCGACTGCTGGAGGCGGCCGGGCGCGGGATGTGGGCTCAGCCGCAGCCCGAGACGCTCGACGGTCTGCGCCAGGCGCTACTGGAAACCGAGGGTGATCTGGAGGGGTAGCCCCCCCGGCGCGAGCAGACACAGAATCGCACTCGGACAGCCCTCCGAGCGCGATTCTGTGTCTGCTCGCGAGCTAGGGGAACCGGCCCGCGGTAGGTTGACAGCGTGACACCCACGTTCGCTGACCTGGCCAAGGCGCAATACATCCTGCTCACCACCTTCACCAAGGACGGCCGGCCCAAGCCGGTGCCGGTCTGGGCCGCTTTGGACGGTGACCAAGGTGACCGCCTGCTGGTGATCACCGAGGGAAAGTCGTGGAAGGTCAAGCGGATCCGCAACACACCGCGGGTCACGCTGGCCATCTGCGACATGCGCGGTCGCCCGAAGAGCGAGGCCGTCGAAGGCACCGCCGCCATCCTGGACAAGTCGCAAACGGCGGCCGTGTACGACGCGATCGGCAAGCGCTACGGCATCGCGGGCAAGGTCTTCAACCTATTCAGCAAACTGCGCGGCGGCATGGACAACAACGTCGGACTCGAGCTCAGGGTGGCCTAGGGCCGACCGCATGGGCACCGTCCTGATTCCGATCCCGGACCGTGATTTCGACCCCACTGAGGTTGCGGTCAGCTGGCGCGTGCTGACCCAAGACGGCCATCGGGTCATTTTTGCCACCGAAAGCGGTGCTGCGGGGATCGCCGACGACATCATGGTGAGCGGCCGAGGTTTGGACATCTGGTCGGCGCTTCCCATCTTGGGTTCCGTCTCGCTCATCGGTCGGATGCTTCGAGCCAACAAAGACGGTCGCCGCTGCTATGAACTGATGCGGCAGTCGGTCGAGTTCCAGCACCCCCTCAGCTGGGCACAAGCCACTCTGGCCGGGGTCGACGCACTGCTGCTTCCGGGCGGGCACCGGGCCCGCGGAATGCGCAGCTACATCGACAGCCAGACACTGCAGGGGCTGGTGGTAGAGGCCTTTGCGGGTGGGCTGATCGTGGCCGCGATCTGTCATGGCGTCTTGCTCGCCGCTCGCAGCATCGATCCGGCTACCGGCAGATCGGTGCTCTACGGGCGCCGGACGACCTCACTGACCTGGGCGTTGGAGCGGCGGGCCTGGCAGCTCACCCGCCGCACCCGCCGCTGGGATCCCGATTACTACCGCACCTATACCGAGGAGCCGGGCCAGGCCCGCGGATACATGTCGGTGCAGGCGGAAGTCACCCGCGCGCTTGAAGATCCCACCGAATTCTGTGATGTTGCTCGCACTGCCCCGCACCGGCGGCTCAAGACTTCCGGCATGGTGCGTGACACCGCGACCGACTCGCGGCCGGCGTTTGTGGTCGACGACGGCGGCTACGTGTCAGCGCGCTGGCCAGGTGATACGCACACGTTTGCGCAGGTGTTATCGCGGAAATTGAGCTCGCCGCACCCCGATGCGGGGTCTTGACCTGCGCTAGCGCGGCGGACTCGAGCTACGGACGGCCACCATAGGCGGGCTGGCCCCGCTGACGGTCGTGGCGGTTGTGTTCGCGGTCCGAGGTTCACCCTCAAAAATCAGTATCCTGCCTGGGGTGCAGGATCGATTGGATGGCGTGGCCGGCTCGCGGCGCGGGCTGCGGATCGCGCTGCGCGGGCGGCGCGACCCGGTGCCTGTCGCCGGACAGCGCAGCCGGACCTCGAGCGGTATGGGTGATCAGCACGTCCGCAAGGTTTTGGACCTCACCATTCGACTAGCCGAGGTGATGTTGTCCTCCGGCTCGGGTACCGCCGACGTCGTCGCCACCGCCAACGACGTGGCTCAGGCGTATCAGATCACCGACTGCGTCGTCGACATCACGGTCACCACGATCATCGTGTCGGCCCTGCCGACCGCGGAGAGTGCGCCGGTCACCATCGTGCGCTCGGTGCGGACCCGCTCCACCAACTTCACCCGGCTGGCCGAACTGGACCGGCTGGTCCAGGAGATCACTGCCGGTGGGGTCACCGTCGACGAGGCACACGAAGCCATGGACGAGTTGACCCAACGGCCGCATCCATACCCGCGCTGGCTGGAGACCGTCTGCTGGGCGGGCTTTTCCCTCGGCATCGCCATGATGCTGGGAGCCAACTGGCGGACCTGCGCCATCGCCGCGCTGACCGCCGCGACGATCGATCGACTGGGCCGGGTGCTGAACCGGATCGGGACCCCGTACTTCTTCCAGCGGGTGACCGGAGCGGCCGTCGCGACCTTGGTCGCGGTGGCGGCCTATCTGTTCACCGGTGAGGGGCTGGCGGCCCTGGTGGCCACCGGGATCGTGATGCTGCTATCCGGATTGACGCTGGTCGGTGCGATGCAGGACGCGATAACCGGCTACATGGTCACCGCGGTTGCCCGGATCGGCGAGGCATTGTTCCTGACGTCGGGAATCGTCGTCGGCATCCTTGCCGGCCTGCAGATCGCCAAGACCGCGGGCGTCGAGATCGAGCTGCGTGTCCATGGGAGTGGCGGGTTCGTCGTTCCGCAGGGGCCGCTGCCGATCCTGCTCACGGTGCTCGGAGCCATGCTGGCCGGGGCATGCCTGACCGTGGCGAGTTACGCGCCGCTGCGGTCGGCCGTCACCGCCGGGTTCGCGGCCGGACTCGCCGACCTGGTCTTGATCGGTCTTGGCACAGCCGGTTTCGGTCAGGTGATCGCCACCGGGATCGCTGCGGTCGGGGTCGGTTTTCTGGCGACCCTGATCTCCATTCGCCGTCAAGCCCTCGCGCTGGTGACCGCCACAGCGGGCATCGTGCCGATGCTGCCCGGTCTGGCGGTTTTCCGCGCTGTCTTCTACTTCGCTGCCGACTCGCATTTCGATGAGGCGCAAAGCCAGTTGTTGTCGGCGGCGGCGACCGCGCTCGCCTTGGGCAGTGGGGTAGTGCTGGGTGAGTTCGTCGGCTCACCACTGAGGTATCGCGCCGGACGGATCCGTCATTTGTTGCGGATCGAGGGTCCGCCCGGACTACGTCGGGCCGTCGGCCGAGTGGTGCGCCTGGAACCGACCAAGAACGCGCAGTCGACCAACACCCGAGGCCAACAATCGCGAAGTGTCGCGCTCGAGCCGGCGTCGACCGACCACTCCGACGCCGCCGAGGACAACGACCGAACCGGGGGGCACGGCGGTCACGGTGGTCACCGGGACGAGTCCTAGCCGTCCTAGCCGGCCGTCTCGGTCAGCGCGTCGAGGCGGACACCTTTGCGGGCGTCGGATCGGGCTCTGGCGCCGGAGCCGGCGTGGGTTCGGGGGTGGGCGTGGCGACGACCAGCACGCCGCCGGAAATCCATTGGATGGTGATGGTGGACTGCGGCAGGGCGGTCTGCAGGTCGGCTTCCAACGAGTCGACTTCCGGTTGGGTTTGGCCGATCAGGGTGATGGTGATGGCGCTGGCGGTGCCATTGGTGCTCAACACCGCGACGTCCGGTCTCTTGGCGGCCCAGGCGGTCGCGGTTGCGCGCGCGGTATCCAGCGCGGCCTGAGTGCCATCGGACTTGGCTGGGCCTGAGGTGCGAGTCCAGGCCAGGCTGATCGGGATGCGGTAGTTGAACCGCGAGTCGATCAGCGACGTCAGCTCCTCGGCCCGTTTCGGTGGAAATGGCCCGGCGGTGGAAACCACCAGCGTCCCCGACTCGTAGCTGAGCCCTTGCAGGGTCAACGACTGAGCACCCAGCCAGCTTCGGATCACCGGGCCCAGTTCGTTCAGCGGTGGCTGGGGTGTGTCCGGGCGACTGTGCTCGGGATCGCGCACCGGAATCCAGCTCAACTCCACGGTGACTGGGTGCCCCAGGGCACGGCTGAGACTGGCGGCCACGGTCTGCACCGTTGGGGGCGAGGTGGGGCTGGTGATGTCGGCTCGGACCGTGCTGCCCGTGGCGGTGATGTGGCTGAGCACGCTGCCCGGACTGAGCATGTCGGTCAGCGTTTGGGTGACGATCTCGAGATCACGGGCATGGCCGGTAAGCGCGATGAACCGCGGGGTGAGGATCGTGGCAACCGCCACGGCGCTGACCGCCGCCAAACCCAGCGACGCAACGATCTGGCGGCGGTGGGTGCGGAACTTGCGGAGCGGGACCAGTCCGCTCAGCAGGAAGACCACCGCCGCCATCACCACGATGCCGACGAGGTTCGTCGAAAACAGGATGACGGCACCGCGGGCCAACTGTGGCTGTCCGCGCCCGAGCAGGACACCGGCCGCGCCCAGCGGGGGAACGACCGCGACGGCGACCGCGACGCCCGGCAGGGCCGCAGAGATCTTCTTGTGCACCGTGGCCAGCGCTCCGACCGCGCCGGCACCCATCGCGACCAGAAGGTCGCGGATGTCCGGGCTGGAGCGGGCGACAACCTCGCTGGGCAGACCGGTGCCGGTCGCGGGCAGCAACGTGGCGGTGATCCATCCGACCCCGACGGCAACCATGGCCGATACCGCTACCAGCGCCAGTCCACGCAGCAGCCGGTGTCCCCATCCCATGATCAGGCAGGCGGCTATCCCCATGATCGGGGCCATCAAGGGGGCGATCATCATCGCACCGATGACGACGGCCGCGGAATTCTGTAGCAGGCCGATCGAGGCGACCATGCTGGACAGGAACATCAGGGCCGCGAAGCGCCACAGCGCCCCGCCCGACAGCGTCACCATCAGCGTGTCCATGATCGAGCGACGGTCCTCGACCGGCAATAGCTTTGGTCGCCAGGGAACCGCCCTGCCCTTGGGGTCGGTTGTGGCCCGGTCATCGGACTCGCCCATGGCGCTGCGGCCGGGAATTTCGGTCAGCATCGGTTTGGGGGGCAGCTCCACCGTCATCAGTCGGGTCGCCTATCGCGGTCGGGGTGCGGATCTCACTCTGCACCAGCCACTTTGCTGGCGGTGATCGTCTGTTGAGGGACGAAACATACCGGCAGTGTGACAATTTGCCGGGTTTTCGGGCAGCGACACGCCGCGGCGTTTGCCGTAATGCAACCTCGCGCTGGCGATTTCGCACCGACGCCCGCGGGCCGAACGCCAACCGCTCTGGCGGTGCTCAGCCCCGCGAAGTCCCGGCGGCCAGGTGCTCGCCGAAGAACGCGAAGACCCGGCCCCACGCGTCTTCGGTCGCGGCTTCGTTGTAGCCGAAGCCGGTGATGTGCAGCAGCGGTTGTCGGGGAAGCTTGTTGGCGAAGCTGTGCCCGGCACCCGGATAGCCCTTGATGTCGGCGGGGATCTGTTTGGCCTGGGTCACTTCGCGTAACCGGCTGGGTGCGCCCAGGCCCAGCGGGTCGCGGTTGCCAAAGCTCGCCACGATCGGACACGCCCCGTCGAGCGTCTCGCTGAGGTGGCGCGGCAGCGGGGTGCCATAAAACGGTGCCGATGCGCCAAAGCCTTTGGGTGACAGGATCAAGGCGAATTGACCGCCCATACAGAAGCCCGCGATGCCGACCTGGCCGGAGCATTCGGCCATGGCCAATAGGTGGTCGCGGGCGGCCAAGATGTCATCGAGCGCGCGGCCCCGCTTGGTCAAGAGCTCGCGGAAGACGCGGGTAATGCAACGAGCGCGGCCGCCGCGCGCATACATGTTGGGAGTCAGCGCCAGGTAGCCTGCCGCAGCGATGCGCTCGGAAATCGCCTCGTTGTCGGGGGCATAACCGATCGCGTCGTGGACCACGACTACCCCCGGCCACGGACCCTCTCCGGTGGGAACGCCCAGCAGTGCGTCGATTGGTCCGGCGGGGGTGTCGATATCAATCGTCGTCATAGCGTCATCTAACTGCAGCCGTGTTGCGACCGTACGCGGAATTCGGGCGCAGTTCCCATACGTTGGCGTCACATGGTAGGTCGGCTAATTCTCATCTACGCCGTTGTCGAGCTCATGGCACTGATTGGGCTTACGGCAGCGATCGGGTTCGCCTGGGCAGTTCTGGTGCTGTTGGCCAGCTTCGTCCTGGGGTTGGTGCTCTGGGCCCCAATGGGCGGCTGGCAGCTGAGCCGTCAGCTCGGGCAGTTGCGCTCCGGCCTGCAGGAACCGCGAAGCGTGCTCAGCGACGGCGCGCTGGTTGCCGTGGCCACCGGGCTGGTGCTGGTTCCCGGACTGGTCACCACCGTGTTCGGGTTGTTGCTGCTGGCCCCGCCGATCCGGGCCGCAGCCCGTCCCGGCCTGACCGCTATCGCGGTGCGAGGTTTGCTGCGACGGGTGCCGCTGACCGGCGCCGCGGCGGCGAGCATGGCTGATGCGTTCAACCGCCGCAACGCCCGTGAGCAGCGCGACTTCATCGACGGCGAGGTTATCGACGTCATCGATGGTGAGCCGCCGACCTTGCCGCGGGCGGTGGTCGAGGTCGACGAATTGGACGAATTCGATGATTTCGATGGTTTCGATCGATTCAACGGCTTCACTCGCTTCGACAGTTTCGGAAACGTGCGTAGCTCGACGCGCCACCGCTCGGCGCCGGGTGCCAGGTAGCTGGCCGGCCCGCCCACGTAGTTTTGCGGTGTGACGCGGATTTCCACCAAGCTGCTGGTCAAGGGCCGGGTTTACAGCCCGACGCATCCTGACGCCACCGCCATGGCGGTGCGCGGCGATACCGTTGCCTGGCTGGGCAGCGACGACGTCGGCCGCAACCAGTTCCCCGATGCGCAGGTAGAGGATCTCGACGGCGGATTGGTTGCGCCGGGGTTCGTGGACAGCCACATCCACCTGACCGCGACCGGTCTGACGATCAGTGGGCTGGACCTGCGGCCCGCGAGCTCACTGGCGGAGTGCCTGCAGTTGGCTGCCGACCACGCCGCGGCGCACCCGGGCCAGCCGCTGTGGGGCCATGGCTGGGATGAGTCGGCATGGCCGCAGCACATCGCCCCCAGCACCGCTCAACTCGACGCGGTGCTCGGTGAGCGGCCCGCATACCTGGCTCGAGTCGACGTCCATTCCGCGCTGGCCTCCTCGGGCCTGCGCCGGCTGGTCCCGCAGCTGTCGGAGGCCGCCGGGTTCACCGAGCAGGGGCCCCTGACCGGCGAAGCCCACCACCTGGTCCGCGCCCGCGCCCGCGATCTGCTGACCCAACCACAGCTTGCCGAGGCGCGGACCGCGGCGCTGGGGTCGCTGGCGGCCGCCGGCATCGTCGCGGTGCATGAGTGCGGCGGCCCCGAAATCGGTGGCCTCGACGACTGGCTGCAGCTCTCCGCCCTGCCGCACGGTGTCGAGGTGATCGGCTACTGGGGTGAGGCGGTCACCACTGCCGCCCAGGCGCGCACGCTGATGGCCGAAACGGGCGCGCGCGGCCTGGCCGGTGATCTCTTCGTGGACGGGGCGCTCGGGTCGCGCACCGCCTGGCTGCATGAGCCCTATGCCGATCAGCCCGGCTGCGTCGGAACCTGCCACCTCGACGGGCCAGCGGTGGAAGCACACGCGCGAGCCTGCACCGAGGCGGAAGTGACCGCAGGATTTCACGTCATCGGTGATGCCGCCGTCGCGACAGTGGTCGACGCGTTCGAGCGGGTCGTGGCCGACCTCGGGGTGGTCTCCGTGGCTCGTTGCGGCCACCGCTTGGAACACGCCGAGATGGTCACCGCTGAACAAGCGGCGAAGCTGGGCGCGTGGGGCATCATCGCCAGCGTGCAGCCAAACTTTGACGCGCTGTGGGGAGGCGCTAGGGGCATGTACGCCCGGCGCCTTGGTCCGAAGCGAGCTCGCCTGCTCAATCCGCTTGCGCTGTTAGCATCCCAAGGCGTGCCCCTCGCGTTTGGTTCCGACGCACCCGTCACCGGGTTTGACCCCTGGGCGAGCGTGCGTGCGGCGGTCAACCACCACACCGCGGGCAGCGCGGTGTCAGCGCGGGCGGCGTTCGCGGCAGCAACGCGCGGCGGCTGGCGGGCCGCGGGCGTGCGGGACGGAAAGACCGGAACCCTGGTTCCCGGGGCGCCCGCTTCGTACGCCGTGTGGGACGCCGGCGCTCTGACCGTGAGCGCACCCCGCGATGCCGTCCAGCGTTGGTCTACCGACCCGCGGTCGCGCGTGCCCGCGCTGCCGCGGCTGGATCCGGCGGATCCGCTGCCGCGGTGTCGTCAAACCGTGCATCGAGGTGCGGTCATTTATGGCTAGGGACTGGCTCGGTCGCGAAAGGCTGCCTGTGGATGCTCAAGAGGACAATCCGGAGGTTGTGCAACCTGAGCCCGGCGTTGACCAAACAGGTCAGCTAGGCGATGGACGACAGCCCGACGCCGATACCGCTGACCCGGGCGATGACGCCGCGATCGCCGACGATCTCGCCGACGAGCAGGACGAGGCGCAGGACGAGGTGCAGGATTCCGAGACCGAGGCCGAGACCACGCAGGTGAGCGCCGGGCCGAGCGCTGCCGTTCGGCTCGGAACTGCCGCGCGCCAAGGGCTGGTGGCATTTGGCGCCGGAGCGGCGGCTCGACTGCCCGGCCTGTGGGCCGCAACTCGCCCGCGGCTGGTGCGGTTGGTGGTGTCGCTTGTCGCCGGATTCCTGATGTATGCCAGCTTCCCGCCCACCAAATGGTGGTGGGCTGCCATCGTCTCGGTGGCGCTGCTGACCTGGGTGCTGATGCACCCAGCCACCACCCCTGTCGGTGGGCTGGGCTATGGATTCGTGTTCGGGTTGGCCTGTTTCGTGCCGCTGCTGCCGTGGATCGGGACGTTGGTGGGGCCGGTGCCCTGGCTGGTGCTGGCCACCACCTCGGCGCTGTTCCCGGGTTTGTTCGGCCTGTCGGCGGTCGTGGTGCGCCGATTGCCGGGCTGGCCGATCTGGTTCGCGGTGCTGTGGGGCGCACAAGAATGGCTGAAGTCGATCGTTCCGTTCGGCGGTTTCCCCTGGGGATCGGTGTCGTTCGGCCAGGTTGACGGGCCGCTGCTGCCGTTGGCGCAGCTCGGCGGTGTGCCGCTGCTGTCCACCGGGATAGTGCTGGTGGGCTCCAGCTTTGCCGCTATCGCCCTGGAGATCGAGAAGTGGTGGCGCACCGGCAGCCCGGCCGCTCCGCAGGCCGACCCCGAGCCGGCCAAGCCCCCCGCGGTCCTGCTGCCGGGTATCACCGTCTGTCTGGTGTTGTTCGCCGCGGTCATTGTGTGGCCGCAGGTGCGCCACGCCGGTGCGGGATCCGGCGGAGAACCCACCATCACCGTCGCGGTGGTCCAGGGCAACGTGCCCCGGCTGGGTCTGGACTTCAATGCGCAGCGTCGCGCGGTCCTGGACAACCACGTCCGCGAGACACTCGAGCTGGCCGAGGACGTCCGAGCCGGCCTAGCTCCGCAGCCGCAGTTCGTCATCTGGCCGGAGGACTCTTCGGATATCGATCCACTCATCAACCCCGACGCTGCGCAGCAGATCTCGAAGGCCGCCGTGGCGATCGGAGCGCCGATCCTGGTCGGAACGGTGCTCGACGCGCCCGGCAGCAGCCAGAAGAACCCGGAGAACGCGGAGTACACCAACACCGTGCTGGTCTGGAATCCCACCACCGGACCGGGCGACCGCCACGACAAGGAAATCGTGCAGCCATTCGGCGAATATCTGCCCATGCCGTGGCTGTTCCGGCATCTTTCCGGGTATGCCGACCGGGCCGGGCACTTCGTACCCCGGCCGGGTTCGGATGTGGTGAACATCGCAGGCGTACCGGTGGGCGTGTCGACCTGTTGGGAAGTGATCTTTGACAGGGCTCCGCGAAAGGCCGTCCGAAACGGGGCCCAACTGCTGGCCGTGCCCAGCAACAACGCCACGTTCAACAAGACGATGAGCGAGCAGCAGTTGGCCTTTGCGAAGGTGAGGGCCGTCGAACACGACCGATATGTGGTGGTCGCCGGCACCACCGGAATCAGCGCGGTGATAGCGCCAGACGGCCGCGAGCTGGTTCGGACCGATTTCTTCGAGCCCGCGTATCTGGACATACAGGTCCGTCTCAAGACCAGACTCACCCCGGCAACACGCTGGGCTCCGATCCTGCAATGGCTGATGGTAGGGGCGGCTGGCGTGCTGATTCTGGTCGCGATGCGGCACAATGGGTGGTTCCCGCGTCCGACGCGTCGGCGGTCCGGGCCCGCGGGCGAAGCTGATCAGTCCGATGCGCCCCAGGACGAAGCTGACGACTCGGGCGCGGCGTCCCGGAACGAATCCGAGGACGACCTGCAGACAGCAACCGGCACCCCGCCTGAGGCGGGCGGCCACCACTCAACCTGATTTCGGGCGACATATAAGGAGCTACATGACCACCGGCCAACCTGCGCCGCAGAGCCCGGGACCTCGTCCCAGCGAGCGCACCCTGGTGATCATTCCCACCTACAACGAGCGGGAGAACCTCCCCCTGATCCATCGGCGGGTGGTCGACGCGTGCCCGCACGTACACGTGCTGATCGTCGATGACAACAGCCCCGACGGCACCGGGCGGCTTGCCGACGAGCTGGTCGCCGCCGATCCCGATCGCATTCATGTCCTGCATCGCACGGCCAAGAACGGCCTGGGTGCTGCCTACCTGGAAGGGTTCGCCTGGGGCTTGAGCCGGGGGTACTCGGTGCTGGTCGAGATGGACGCCGACGGCAGCCACGCGCCCGAACAGCTACACCGCCTGCTGGACGCCGTCGACGCCGGTGCGGACCTGTCCATCGGTTCGCGCTATGTCCCCGGGGGCACGGTACGAAACTGGCCGTGGCGGCGCCTGGCCTTGTCCAAGACGGCCAACACCTATTCGCGGCTCGCGCTCGGCATTGGGGTGCATGACATCACCGCCGGCTACCGCGCCTACCGCCGTGAGGTGCTGGAGAAGATCGACCTCGCCAGCGTCGACTCCAAGGGCTACTGCTTCCAGATCGAGATGACCTGGCGCAGCGTGAACAGCGGCTTCGTCGTCGTCGAGGTTCCCATTACCTTCACCGAACGCGAGATCGGTGTATCGAAGATGAGCGGGTCCAACATCCGCGAGGCGCTGTTCAAAGTCACCCGGTGGGGCGTCAAGGGCAGGTTCGCGGGTTCTGAGGGTGGGGGCGACCGAGCCCACACCCACGACCACAGCTAGCCGGCGGTCCGGCCGCGGCATCAGCCGCGGCGACGCGACCGGATCAGGTCAACACGTTCCTTGAGCAGCTCTTCGAGCTCTTCGACCGAGCGACGCTCGAGCAGCATGTCCCAGTGCGTGCGCGGCGGCTTGACCTTCTTCGGCTCCGGCAGATCACCCTCGATCAGGGTGCCTTCCATGCCGTTCTTGCACAGCCAGGTGCCGGGAATCTCGGCATCGTCGGCGAACGGCACCTGGAACTCTTCGCCGTTCTCGGTGCGGTACCGAGCAATCTGACGCGGGGCGAGGTCGTGGTTGCGGTCGGTTTCGTAACTTACGGCCCCCAATCGACTGCCTCTAAGGACACGATCAGCCATCGCCGCTACTCCTCCGGATCATCGAGCTGGTGGGCTCCGTACTGGTGATTCTTTCCGATTGCCAAACGTCGCGACCGGCTACATAGTTCCCGGGCGCACGACGCGACCATTAATGATACCGAGTGCGTCGAGCGGGGCCGACTAAAGTCGGCAGGCGTGAGTCGTCGTCCTCGCCCTCAACCATGCCGCTGGTGCGGCCGTGACGTCACCGACGCGGGTATGGGCCGTCGTCGTCAGTACTGCCGGCAGTCATGCCGGCAGCGGGCCTACGAGCAACGGGCCATGATGACCCGGGGCGATGCGGGGGCCGCATTGGCGCTGCCGGCCGATGCCGTGGTGTTGTCGGCGGACGAGGCGGCCGACCTGTCGGATCGCGTTTACCAGGTGCGATGCGCAGCCGAGGACGTCGCCACCGCGCTTGACGAGGGAGCCGGCGTCGACGAGCTGCGTGAGTTGTGCGACGAGCTGCTGCGGGCCGCCAGGGCCGCCGACGGCTGGCGCCGAGTGGGTGTCTGACCGTTTGGCCTCGGCGCGCCGGGTAAAGTCGCGCCATGGACGGCGGGCCTGGTGTACGCAGGGGTATACGGGACCACAGTGCAACGGAAATCCAGCCCACGGGTTATCCGGCCGCATTGGCGCCCGCCCGTTTCGCAAATAGCTGGGACTATTGGACGTTTTGAAATCTTGCCGGAGTTGGCGATACTCACCAGCGACATTCTTCGGTCGGAACGCAGCACGACGGTGGTCGAAAATGCAGCGACATCGCTTCGTGCAGCAACTTCCGTGATCCGGCGAAGGCCGGCGGTCGACGACCAATTGCTAGATGAGGGTTAGGCGAGGTCAGTAATGGTTGATCAACTTCAGCATGCGACCGAAGCGTTGCGCAAAGCGCTGGTCCAGGTTGAGCGCCTCAAGCGCACCAATCGTGCGCTGCTGGAGCGGTCGAGTGAGCCGATCGCGATCGTCGGAATGTCATGCCGTTTCCCGGGCGGGGTGGATTCCCCCGAAGGCCTGTGGCAGATGGTGGCCGAGGGCCGCGACGTGATGTCGGACTTTCCCACCGACCGCGGGTGGGATCTGGCCGACCTATTCGACCCGGATCCGGACACGCCGCACAAGTCCTACGCGAGCACCGGCGGCTTCGTCGACGCCGTGGCCGACTTCGACCCCGGCTTTTTCGGTATCGCCCCCAGCGAGGCGCTGGCGATGGACCCGCAGCACCGGATGCTGCTGGAGCTGTCCTGGGAGGCACTGGAGCGCTCCGGCATCGATCCGACCGGCTTGCGCGGCAGCGCCACCGGTGTGTTCGCCGGACTGATCGTCCAGGGCTACGGCATGTTCGCCGAGGAGATCGAGGGCTACCGCCTGACGGGCATGACCTCCAGCGTGGCTTCGGGTCGGGTGGCGTATGTGCTGGGGTTGGAGGGCCCGGCGGTGTCGGTGGATACGGCGTGTTCGTCGTCGTTGGTGGCGTTGCATATGGCGGTGCAGTCGTTGCGGTCCGGTGAGTGTGATCTGGCGCTGGCCGGCGGTGCCACCGTCAATGCCACCCCGACGGTCTTCGTGGAGTTCAGCCGGCATCGTGGGCTGGCGCCGGACGGGCGCAGCAAAGCCTATGCGGGCGCCGCCGACGGGGTCGGCTGGTCCGAGGGCGGCGCCATATTGGTGGTGGAGCGGCTTTCGGATGCGCAGCGGTTGGGGCATCCGGTGTTGGCGTTGGTGCGTGGTTCGGCGGTGAATCAAGATGGGGCCTCCAATGGGTTGACGGCTCCCAATGGTCCGTCGCAGCAGCGGGTGGTGCGTGCGGCGTTGGCCAATGCGGGGTTGAGTGCGGCTGAGGTTGATGTGGTCGAGGGTCATGGGACTGGGACCACGTTGGGTGATCCGATTGAGGCGCAGGCATTGTTGGCGACCTATGGGCAGGATCGCGGGTCGGCTGGGGCGGCTGGGGCGGCTGGGGCGGCTGGGGCGGCTGGGGCGGCTGGAAAAGCGTTGTGGTTGGGGTCGATCAAGTCGAATATGGGTCATACTCAGGCCGCGGCGGGGGTTGCGGGTGTGATCAAGATGGTGCAGGCGATGCGCCATGAGGTGTTGCCTGCGACGTTGCATGTGGATGTGCCGTCTCCGCATGTGGATTGGTCGGCGGGTGCGGTGGAGTTGTTGACCGAGGCGCAGCCGTGGCCGGCTGAGACGGCGGGGGATCGGGTTCGGCGTGCGGGGGTGTCGTCGTTTGGGATCAGTGGCACTAATGCGCATGTGATTGTGGAGGCTGCTCCTCGGGTTGAGGTTGGTGGGTCCTCTGGTGGTGCGGTGCCGGTGGTGCCGTGGGTGGTGTCGGCGAAGTCGGGTTCGGCGTTGGGGGCGCAGGCGGCGCGGTTGGCGGCGCATGTGCGGTCTCACGATGAGCTTGATGTTGCTGATGTGGGGTGGTCGTTGGCGGGTCGGTCGACCTTTGAGCATCGTGCGGTGGTGCTTGGGGCTGATCGGGATGGGTTGCTGGCCGGGTTGGATGAGTTGGCCGGTGACGAGTTCGGTGGGGCTTCGGTGATTCGGGGTGTGGCTGGTGCCGCGGGTAAGACGGTGTTCGTCCTCCCCGGCCAAGGCTCCCAGTGGATCGGCATGGGTATCGAATTGCTCGACACCGCACCGGTCTTCGCGCGCCACATCGAGTCATGCGGCCAGGCCCTCGCGGAATTCGTCGACTGGTCGCTGCTCGACGTGCTCCGCGGCGCTGCGGGGGCGCCCGGGCTTGACCGGGTCGACGTCGTGCAGCCGGTGCTGTTTGCGGTGATGGTGTCGCTGGCCGAACTGTGGAAGTCGGTCGGGGTGCGCCCGGATGCCGTCATCGGGCACTCCCAGGGCGAGATCGCTGCCGCATACGTGGCCGGTGCGCTGTCGTTGCGCGATGCCGCCAAGGTGGTCACCCTGCGCAGCAAGCTGCTTGTCGGACTGGCCGGACCGGGCGGCATGGTGTCGGTGGCCTGTGGCGAGCAACAGGCGCGGGAGTTGTTGGAGCCCTTTGGCAATCGGGTCAGCATCGCCGCCATCAACGGCCCCTCGGCCGTAGTGGTCTCCGGCGAGGTGGCAGCGCTCGAGGAACTGATCCCGCAGTGCGCGGACCGGGAGCTGCGCACCCGTCGCATCGACGTGGACTATGCGTCGCACTCGGTCGAGGTGGAGGCGATCGAAGGCCAGCTGACCGAAGTTCTGGCCGGGATCGAGCCGCTTTCGTCGCGGACCGCGTTCTTCTCGTCGGTGACCGGAAGTCGCTTGGACACAGCAGAATTGGATGCCGAGTACTGGTATCGCAACATCCGGCAGACGGTGCAGTTCGACCAGGCCGTGCGCAGCGCGTGTGGCCACGGATACCGCACCTTCATCGAATCCAGCCCGCACCCCGCGCTGATCGCCGGTATCGAGGACACCTACCGCAACTGCGCGGCCGATTCCGGTGCCGACCCCATCGTCGTGCCCACCTTGGGTCGGGAAGACGGTGGGCTGCAGCGATTCCTGGCGTCGGCCGCCGCGGCCTTCGTGGCCGGCGTGAATGTGGACTGGCGCGGCCTGCTCGACGGCGCCGGTCTGGTCGAGCTTCCCACGTATGCCTTTGAGAAGCGGCGCTTTTGGCTCTCCGGAGAGGGCGTCAGCGTCGACGCATCCGGACTGGGGTTGAGCGCCGGCGGGCATGCGCTGCTGGGCGCTGTCGTGGAGCTTCCGGAATCGGGCGGTGTCGTGTTGACCGGCCGCTTGGCGCTCGGCGCGCACGGCTGGCTGGCCGATCACGCGGTGTCGGGGGTAGTGGTGTTTCCCGGCACCGGGTTTGTCGAGCTGGCAATCCGGGCCGGCGACGAAGTCGGCTGCTCGGTGGTCAACGAGCTCACACTGCGCACGCCGCTGGTACTCCCGGCATCGGGTTCGGTTGCGGTACAGGTGGTCGTCGGTGCCGCCGCCGATTCGGCGGAGCGCAGCGTTTCGATCTACTCCCGCAGCGACACCGATGCCGGCTCGGTGTGGGTCTGCCACGCCGAGGGAACCCTGGGCGCCGACTCCGCCCAGCCCGCGGCCGACCTGTCGGCCTGGCCTCCCGCTGGAGCCATCGCGGTCGACGTGGCTGACGGGTACGAGCGGCTGGATGCACGTGGGTACGGGTATGGGCCCGCGTTCCGTGGACTGACTGCGATGTGGGCGCGTGGCGAGGAGCTGTTCGCCGAAGTCCGGTTGCCCGAGGCGGCCGGATCTACCAGCGGTTTCGGCGTGCACCCGGCGCTGCTGGATGCCGCGCTGCACACCGCGGTGATCGCCAATCCCGACGCGGAGCTGGTGTTGCCGTTCTCCTGGCAGGGCGTGTCTCTGCACGCGGCGGGGGCCGCGGCGGTGCGGGTACGGATCGCGCCGGTTAGCCCCTCGTCGGTCTCGGTGGAACTCGCCGACGACCTTGGTCTGCCGGTGCTTTCGGTCAAGGCGATGGTGGCCCGCCCGGTAACCGAGCAGCAGATGCGCGCCGTGGTGTCCGCATCCGGTCCAGACCGGCTGTTCGAGGTGGTCTGGACGCCGATGACGGTTGCCGCCACCGATGCGGCACCCGCCTATGAACTCTTTGAATCCGTTGCGGCTGAAGGAGATCCGCTCAGCGGGACCTATCAGCGCACCCATCAGGCGCTGGCGGCTGTGCAGTCGTGGCTGACCGAACATGATTCGGGCGTGCTGGTGGTGGCCACCCGGGGCGCCATGGCGCTGGCCGGCGAGGACGTCACCGATCTGGCCGGCGCGGCGGTATGGGGATTGGTGCGCTCGGCGCAGACCGAGAACCCAGGCCGGCTGGTCCTGGTTGATTCCGACGCTGCGGTCGACGCTGCGGCGGTAGCGACGGCCCTGGCGGTCGGCGAACCACAAGTATTGCTGCGCAACGGGCAGCCCTATACGGCGCGGGTGCACGCCAGCCGCGCCGCAGACGGCATCCTGGTGCCGCCTGCCGACGGGCCGTGGCGGTTGGGGCTGAGCAGTGCAGGAACCTTCGAGAATTTGCAGCTGGAGCCGGTTCCCAATGCCGGCGCGCCGCTGGGCCCGGGCCAGGTGCGGGTGGCCATGCGCGCCATCGCCGCCAACTTCCGCGACATCATGATCACGCTGGGCATGTTCACCCACGACGCCTTGATCGGCGGCGAAGGTGCCGGCGTTGTCGTCGAAATCGGGCCGGAAGTAACCGAATTCGCGGTCGGCGATGCGGTATACGGATTCTTCCCGGACGGCAGCGGCACGTTGGTGGCCGGCGACGTCAGGCTATTGCTGCCCAAGCCCGCCGACTGGTCCTACGCTGAAGCGGCCGCAATCTCAGCCGTTTTCACCACCGCTTACTACGCGTTCGTGCACCTGGCCAATGTCCAGCCAGGCCAACGGGTACTGGTCCACGCCGCGACCGGCGGGGTGGGCATGGCGGCCGTGCAGTTGGCCCGGCACCTGGGTCTGGAGGTGTACGCCACCGCCAGCAAGGGCAAATGGGACATCTTGCGGGCCATGGGCTTTGACGAAGACCACATCTCGGATTCGCGCAGCCTGGAATTCGAGGAGAAATTCCGCGAGGTCACCGGCGGCCGTGGCGTCGATGTGGTGCTGGACTCGCTGGCCGGCGAATTCGTGGATGCTTCGCTGCGCCTGCTGGGCCCTGGCGGGGTGTTCCTGGAGATGGGCAAGACCGACATCCGCGACCCCGGCGTCATCGCCCAGGAATATCCGGGCGTGCGCTATCGCGCATTCGACCTGTTCGAACCCGGTCGCCCGCGCATGCACCAGTACATGCTCGACCTGGCCGGGCTGTTCGACGCCGGAGTGCTGCGGCCACTGCCGGTCACGGCCTTCGACGTGCGGCGCGGCCCGGCGGCGTTGCGCTACCTGAGCCAGGCCCGCCACATCGGCAAGGTCGTGATGACCATGCCTGCCGACCAAGGTGGTGCGCTGGGTGGCGGAACGGTATTAATCACCGGTGGAACCGGCATGGCGGGTTCGGCGCTCGCGCGGCACCTGGTGGCCCACCACGGCGTGGCCCATCTGGTGCTCATCAGCCGGCGGGGCCCCGCCGCACCGGGGGCCACCGAGCTGGTAGCCGAGTTGAGCGCTGCCGGAGCACAGGTCGAGGTGGTGGCCTGTGACGCGGCCGACCGTCCGGCGCTGGCCAAGGTGATCGCCGAGATTCCCGCGCAGCGGCCGCTGTCCGCCGTGGTCCACGCCGGTGGTGTGCTTGATGACGCGGTGATTTCTTCGCTGACCCCCGAACGTGTCGACACGGTGCTGCGAGCCAAAGTCGATGCCGCGTGGAACCTGCACGAGTTGACTCGTGATCTGGATCTTTCTGCGTTCGTGATATTTTCATCAATGGCCGGCGTGGTCGGATCTTCGGGCCAGGCCAACTATGCGGCGGCCAACACGTTCGTCGACGGCCTGGCCGCACATCGACGGGCGCACGGCGTGCCGGCTATTTCGCTGGGCTGGGGCCTGTGGGATCAGGCCAGCGACATGACCGGTGGAATGGATGCCGCCGACCGGGCCCGGCTGGGTCGTGAGGGTGTCTTGGCGCTGTCCTCCGATTCGGCAATGGAACTGTTCGACACCGCCCTCATCGTCAACCAGGCGTTCCTGGCTCCGGCCCGGATAGATCTGACCGCACTGCGCGCTCACGCGGTGGCGGTACCGCCGATGTTCAGTGATCTGGTCAGCGCTCCGACCCGGCGTCAGGTCGACGACGCATTGGCCGCGGCGAAATCGAAATCCGCGCTGGCACATCGCCTGCACGGACTACCGGAGCCCGAGCAGCACGCCGTGGTACTGGACTTGGTGCGGTCGCACATCGCCACCGTGCTGGGCACCATCACGCCCGAGGCCATCGACCCGGACAAGGCGTTCCAGGAGCTGGGCTTTGACTCGCTGACCGCCGTCGAAATGCGCAACCGGATCAAAACGGTTACCGGACTTTCGCTTTCGCCGACGTTGATCTTCGACTACCCAACCCCCAACGGTTTGGCCAACTACATTCGTGCCGAACTCGCTGGTGCCCCGCAAGAGATCAAGCACACCCCGGCCGTACGCGTCACCGGTGACGATCCGATCGCGATCGTCGGCATGTCATGTCGCTACCCCGGTGGCATCGAGTCGCCGGACGACCTGTGGGACATGCTGATGGCTCGTCGCGACGTGCTGTCTGACTTCCCGGCAGACCGAGGCTGGGATCTGGCCGGCCTGTTCAACCCGGATCCTGACGTGCCCGGCGCTTGCTACACCCGCACCGGCGGTTTCGTAGACCGAGTTGGTGATTTCGATCCCGCCTTCTTCGGTGTTGGGCCCAGTGAGGCGCTGGCGATGGACCCGCAACAGCGGATGTTCCTGGAGCTGTCCTGGGAAGCCTTGGAGCGCTCCGGGATTGAGCCGGGCGGTTTGCGTGGCAGCGCCACCGGTGTGTTCGCCGGGGTGATGACGCAGGGCTACGGGGTGTTCGCTGCCGAACCCGTCGAAGGCTTCCGTCTGACCGGGCAGCTCTCCAGCGTGGCTTCGGGTCGGGTGGCGTATGTGCTGGGGTTGGAGGGCCCGGCGGTGTCGGTGGATACGGCGTGTTCGTCGTCGTTGGTGGCGTTGCATATGGCGGTGCAGTCGTTGCGGTCCGGTGAGTGTGATCTGGCGCTGGCCGGCGGCGTCACCATCAATGCCACCCCGGACATCTTCGTTGAATTCAGTCGTTGGCGTGGATTGTCAGCGGATGGACGCTGCAAAGCCTTCGCGGGCGCGGCCGACGGCACCGGGTTCTCCGAGGGCGGCGGCATGTTGGTGGTGGAGCGGCTTTCGGATGCGCAGCGGTTGGGGCATCCGGTGTTGGCGTTGGTGCGTGGTTCGGCGGTGAATCAGGATGGGGCCTCCAATGGGTTGACGGCTCCCAATGGTCCGTCGCAGCAGCGGGTGGTGCGTGCGGCGTTGGCCAATGCGGGGTTGAGTGCGGCTGAGGTTGATGTGGTCGAGGGTCATGGGACTGGGACCACGTTGGGTGATCCGATTGAGGCGCAGGCGTTGTTGGCGACCTATGGGCAGGATCGTGGGTCGGCTGGGGCGGCTGGAAAAGCGTTGTGGTTGGGGTCGATCAAGTCGAATATGGGTCATACTCAGGCCGCGGCGGGGGTTGCGGGTGTGATCAAGATGGTGCAGGCGATGCGCCATGAGGTGTTGCCTGCGACGTTGCATGTGGATGTGCCGTCTCCGCATGTGGATTGGTCGGCGGGTGCGGTGGAGTTGTTGACCGAGGCGCAGCCGTGGCCGGCTGAGTCGGCGGGGGATCGGGTTCGGCGTGCGGGGGTGTCGTCGTTTGGGATCAGTGGCACTAATGCGCATGTGATTGTGGAGGCTGCTCCTCGGGTTGAGGTTGGTGGGTCCTCTGGTGGTGCGGTGCCGGTGGTGCCGTGGGTGGTGTCGGCGAAGTCGGGTTCGGCGTTGGGGGCGCAGGCGGCGCGGTTGGCGGCGCATGTGCGGTCTCACGATGAGCTTGATGTTGCTGATGTGGGGTGGTCGTTGGCGGGTCGGTCGACCTTTGAGCATCGTGCGGTGGTGCTTGGGGCTGATCGGGATGGGTTGCTGGCCGGGTTGGATGAGTTGGCCGGTGACGAGTTCGGTGGGGCTTCGGTGATTCGGGGTGTGGCTGGTGCCGCGAGTAAGACGGTGTTCGTCTTCCCCGGCCAAGGCTCCCAGCTGCTGGGAATGGGCATGGGCCTGCACGCCGGATACCCGGTCTTCGCCGAGGCGTTCAACACCGTTGTCGGAGAGCTGGACCGCCATCTGTTGCGCCCACTGCGTGAGGTCATCTGGGGCCACGACGAAAATCTGCTCAACACAACGGAGTTCGCCCAGCCGGCGCTGTTCGCCGTGGAAGTCGCGTTGTACCGGCTGCTGGAGTCCTGGGGTGTGCGACCCGATTTCGTGATGGGGCACTCGGTCGGTGAATTGTCGGCCGCCCACGTCGCCGGTGTCTTGTCGCTGGAGAATGCGGCGGTACTGGTGGCCGCGCGCGGCCGGCTCATGCAGGCGCTGCCCGACGGTGGCGCGATGATTGCCGTGCAGGCAACCGAAGAGGAAGTTCTGCCGCTACTCGGTGCCCAGGTCACCATCGCGGCCATCAACGGACCGGCGTCGGTGGTGATCTCGGGCGCCCAGGACGCGGTGAGCGCCTTGGCCGAGCAGCTTCGCGCCGACGGCCGCAGGGTGCACCGGCTAGCCGTCTCGCATGCCTTCCACTCGCCGCTGATGGATCCGATGATCGACGAATTCGCAACGGTGGCCGGTGAACTCACGGTCGGTGCGCCCACCATCGGGATCATTTCCAACCTGACAGGGCAGCTGGCCGGAGAGGACTTCGGCTCGGCGGCCTACTGGAAGCGTCACGTCCGGGATGCGGTGCGGTTCGCCGACAGCATCCGCTTCGCGCAGTCAGCCGGTGCCGCCCGATTCCTGGAAGTTGGCCCCAGCAGCGGTCTTACCGCATCGATCGAAGAGGTGCTCTCCGATGCTGCGGTGACCAACCCGGTGGCCACGGCCTCCGCGCTGCGCAAGGATCGACCGGAGCCGGTGAGCCTGGTGAGCGCCGTGGCAGGGGTATTCGTCGCCGGCACCGCCGTGGACTGGCGAGCCGTGGTGGGGCAGTCCAACTTTGTGGAGTTGCCGACCTATGCCTTCGAGCGGCGACGGTTCTGGCTCTCGGGGGATGCAGTTGCCGCCGACGCGGCCGGCTTGGGGCTGCAGGCCGGCGAACACGCACTGCTGGGCGCGGTGGTGGAGCTCCCCGCATCGGGCGGCGTGGTGCTCACCGGCCGCTTGTCGCTTGCGGCGCAGGGCTGGCTGGCCGACCACGCCGTCGGCGGTGTGGTGATCTTCCCGGGTGCCGGCTTCGTCGAGCTGGCCATTCGCGCCGGCGACGAGGTGGGCTGTCGAGTGGTCGACGAACTGACGCTGGCCGCACCGCTGGTACTGCCGCCCGGGGGCTCGGTCGCGGTACAGGTGGTAGTCGGTAGCCCCGATGACTCTGGTGCCCGCGCGGTGTCGGTGTACTCGCGTGGCGACGCCGGCTCGGACTGGGTACTGCACGCCGAGGGCTCACTGGGTTCTGGTTCGCCGGAGCCGGCCACCGATCTGTCGACGTGGCCGCCGGTCGGCGCCGTCGAGGTGGAAAACGCCGACGGATACCAGCAGTTGGCCGAACGTGGGTACGGCTACGGCCCGGCGTTCCGTGGCCTGAATGCGATGTGGCGTCGCGGCGACGAAGTGTTCGCCGAGGTTGCCTTGCCCGCCGACGCCGGGGTATCGGTGTCCGGCTTCGGTATTCATCCGGTGATGCTGGACGCCGCGTTGCACGCGGTGATACTGGCTTCCGATGGCGCCGACGATTTCGGGGTCCCCGAGGGTTCGGTCCTGGTTCCGTTCGCCTGGCAGGGCGTGACGCTGCATGCCGCGGGAGCCTCGGCGGTTCGGGCGCGCATCGCGCCCGCGGGGCCATCCGCGGTCTCCATCGAATTGTCCGATGGGCTGGGACTACCGGTGCTCTCGGTTGCGTCGATGCTGGCAAGGCCAGTGACCGATCAGCAGCTGCGGGCTGCGGTATCAGGGCCCGGACCCGATCGCCTGTTCGGGGTGGATTGGACGGCGCAGCCCTCGGCCGAATTGCAGCCTGTGCCGGTACGTATCTGGGGCGCAGCGGAGTCCGAAGGCGATGACGACCCCGGGGCCTCGGTGGTGTTCGAGTCCGTGCCTCAGGCCGGTGAGGCGGTGGCGGGTGTGTATGCGGCCACCGCCGCCGTGCTCGAGGTGCTGCGATCCTGGCTGTCCCGTGATGGGGCAGGGCAATTGGTCATCACCACGCGCGGCGCGGTGGCGCTGCCGGACGAGGATGTCACCGATCTGGCAGGCTCGGCGGTATGGGGATTGGTGCGCTCGGCACAGACCGAGCACCCCGGTCGAATCGTGTTGGTCGACACCGATACGGAACTTGACGAACATGCTGTGGCGGCGGTGTTGGCCGCCGGCGAGCCGCAGGTGCTGTGGCGCAACGGCGAGGTGTACACCGCGCGGGTACACGGCAGCCGCGCGGTTGCCGGCCTGCTGATGCCACCGGGTGATGGCCCGTGGCGCTTGGGTATGAGCACCGCGGGCACGTTCGAAAACCTGCGCCTGGAAACGATTCCCGACGCCGACGCCGCGCTCCAACCGGGGCACGTTCGGGTCGCCTTGTCGGCGATGGCCGCAAACTTCCGCGACGTCATGATCGCGCTGGGTCTCTACCCCGACCCGGACGCGGCGATGGGCGTGGAAGGCGCCGGTGTTGTCGTCGAAACCGCCTCGACAGACGGGCGTTTCGCGGTGGGCGACCGGGTCGTGGGTCTGTTCCCGGAAGGCACCGGGACAATCGCCATTACCGACCACCGGCTGCTGGTCAAGATCCCCGCGGGTTGGTCTGACACCGCGGCCGCCACCACCTCGGTCGTGTTCGCCACCGCCTTCTACGCGCTGCGGGACTTGGCCTCGGTGCAGCCCGGACAGCGGATCCTGGTGCACGCGGCCACCGGTGGCGTCGGCATGGCGGCCGTGCAGCTGGCCCGGCACTGGGGTCTCGAGGTATTCGCCACGGCCAGCAAGGGCAAGTGGGACACGTTGCGGGCCATGGGCTTTGACGAGGACCACATCGGTGACTCGCGCAGCCTGGAATTCGATGACAAGTTCCGGGCGGCCACCGGCGGGCGCGGCATGGACGTGGTGCTCGACTCGTTGGCGGGCGAATTCGTCGACGCGTCGCTACGGCTGGTTGCCCCCGGCGGTGTCTTCTTGGAGATGGGCAAGACCGACATCCGCGAGGCCGCGGTGGTCGCCCAGCAGCACACCGGTGTGCGTTACCGGGCCTTCGACCTCTTCGAGGCAGGGCCGGATCACATCGCGCAGATCCTCGCCGAGCTCGCCGCGCTGTTCAGCGAGGATGTGCTGCGGCCTCTTCCGGTGATGACATTTGACGTGCGGCGCGCGCCGGCGGCCTTGCGCTACCTGAGCCAGGCCCGCCATGTCGGCAAGGTCGTGTTGACCATGCCCGACGCGTGGGCGGCAGGCACGGTACTCATCACCGGTGGCACCGGGATGGCAGGCTCGGCGCTGGCCCGCCATGTGGTGGCTCACCACGGGGTGCGTCAGTTGGTCCTGGTCAGTCGGCGTGGTCCGGACGCTCCGGGGGCCGCGGAGCTGGCCGAGGAGTTGAGCGCCTTTGGCGCCCAAGTCCAGATGGTCGCCTGTGACGCCGCCGACCGGGCGGCGCTGGCCAAGCTGATTGCCGATATTCCGGTGCAGCACCCGCTGTCCGCCGTGATTCACACCGCTGGGGCGCTGGATGACGCGGTGGTCACCTCGCTGACGCCCGAGCGCATGGAAACGGTGCTGCGGGCAAAGGTGGATGCGGCGTGGAACCTGCACGAGCTCACCCGCGACATGGATTTGTCCGCGTTTGTGATGTTTTCGTCGATGGCCGGCCTGGTGGGTTCGTCGGGCCAGGGCAACTACGCGGCCGCCAACTCGTTCCTGGATGGGCTGGCCGTACACCGGCAAGCGCACGGCCTGCCGGCGATTTCGCTGGGGTGGGGTCTGTGGGATCAGGCCAGCAATATGACCGGCGGATTGGCAGCGGTCGACTTCAAGCGGTTCGCCCGAGACGGCATCGTGGCCATGTCCTCCGATGAAGCGCTCGGATTGCTCGACACCGCAATGGTCCTCGGCGAACCATTCATGTTGCCCGCCCACATCGACTTTGCCGCATTGCGGGTGAAGTTCGACGGCGGGACCCTGCCGCCGATGTTCGTTGATCTGATCAACGCGCCCACTCGACGTCAGGTCGATGATTCACTGGCCGCGGCGAAGTCGAAATCGGCTCTGCTGCAACGCCTCGAAGGACTGCACGAAGATGAGCAGCACGCCATCTTGCTGAACTTGGTGCGCTCCCACATCGCGACCGTGCTGGGCAACTCCAGCCCGGACGCGATCGACCCAGACCGTGCCTTCCAGGAACTTGGCTTCGATTCGCTGACCGCGGTCGAGATGCGCAACCGACTCAAGTCGGCGACGGGGCTGGCGCTTTCGCCCACGCTCATCTTCGACTACCCGAACTCCGCCGCTTTGGCCGGTTACATGCACCGGGAACTGGTCGGCGCGTCGCCGCAAAGCGACACCACGGCCGAGGCACCCGGGGAAGCCGAACTGCAGCGGGTGGTCGCCTCGATTCCGGTCAAGCGCCTGCGCCAAGCCGGGGTGCTGGAACTGTTGCTCGCGTTGGCAAATGAGACCGGCGGCAATGGGCAGGCCGCGGTGACCGCGGAGACCAGCGAGGAAGATCTAGCGGACATGGACCTCGACGCCTTGGTCAACGCGGCGTTCATGAACGACGACGAGTAGACATGAGCCGCACCCGCAGAGGTGCAGAGTAAAGCGATGAGGAGGAGCGGTGCTCACTAGCGAGGAAACTCAGTGAGGGTCGCGGTCACCGGGGCCGGCGGGGTACTGGGCCGTGGCCTGGCCTCCCGATTGCTCAGCCAGGGCCACGAAGTCGTCGGGATTTCGCGCCGGCGGCCCGACAGCTGGCCGAGTCAGGCCGACTTCGTTGCCGGCGATATCCGCGACGCGGCCGCGGTCCGGCGCGCGATCACGGGCGCGGACGTGGTCGCCCACTGCGCATGGGCCCGGAACCCGGGTCCGGACGGCCGGATCAGCCAGCAGATCAACATCGACGGAACCCGCAACGTCTTGGATGCGATGGCAGCCTGCGGTACCGGCCGCATCGTGTTCACCAGCTCCCCCCACGTCTACCGGCCGGGTCTGCCGATGCCGGCCACCGAACACGTTGCGGTGGCGCCAGCTTCGGCCCAGGGGCGGCACAAGGCGGACGTCGAGCAGATGCTGCAGGAGTCCGGTGCGCAATGGGTTGCCGTGCGTTCGGCGCTCATCGTCGGGCGCAACATCGACAACTGGGTGCGCCGGTTGTTTGCTCTGCCGGCGTTCCCCGACGGTTCGGCAGATGACGTACTGCAGGTAGTGCACTTCGACGACGTACTTCGGCTGCTGACGCGCGCGGTATCGGACGTCGGTGCGGGCACCGGTCGGGTCAATCTGGCCGCCCCGGGGCTGCCCACGTTGCGCGAGATCGCCACGGCACTGCGACGCCCCATCCTGCCGGTCGGCGCGGCGCTTCGCCGCATTGGGTCGGTCGCCGAATTCCAATTGGTGCATGCCGTTCCCGTGATGGATACCGCACGGCTGCACGATGAATGGAAATTCCAGCCGGCCTTCACCGCCGAGGAGTCCGTCGAGGACTTCGCGCTGGCCGTGCGTGGCCGAGTCTCGTTGGGCAGACGGGTGGTATCGCTGCCCTGGCGACTCGCCAACATCCAGGACCTGCCCGCCGTCGACGCTCCCGCGCAAGACGGTGTGGTTCCGCGGCTGGCGGGCCCGGAAGGCGTCAACGGGGAGTTCGACACACCTATCGATCCGCGTTTCCCGACGTTTCTGGCCACCAATCTGTCCGAAGCGTTGCCCGGTCCGTTCTCGCCCTCATCGGCATCGGTCACCGTGCGTGGCCTGCGTGCGGGCGGCGTCGGTATTGCCGAACGGTTGCGGCCAGGTGGAGTGATTCAGCGCGAGATCGCAATGCGCACCGTCGCGGTGTTCGCCCACCGGCTTTACGGCGCCATTACATCGGCGCACTTCATGGCCGAGACAGTGCCATTCGCCAAGCCGGCGATGATCGTCAGCAACAGCGGGTTCTTCGGCCCGAGCATGGGCTCGCTGCCCATCTTCGGCGAGGAACGCCCACCGTCAGAATCCAGCTTCGTGCGCCGGCAACTGCGCACCGTCCGCAATATCGGCGTCTTCGGCGTCAACCTGGTCGGCCTGAGCGCCGGTTCGGCCTTGGACACCAACGATTTCATCGCCGATGTCGACCGCCTGGAACAGCTTGCCGGGGGCGATGTCACCACGCTTGACGATCGGCGCCTGCTGAGCCTGATTCTGCTGGCCCGCGACCACGTGGTGCACGGCTGGGTGCTGGCTTCGGGTTCCTTCATGCTCTGTGCCGCATTCAACGTGCTGTTGCGCGCCGTGAGCGGCCGCGACACCGCCCCGGCCGCGGGGCCCGAACTGGTCAGCGCCCGTTCGGTGGAAGCGGTACAGCGCCTGGTGGCCGCGGCGCGCCACGACGAAGCCGTGATTCGGCTGCTGTCCGAACCCGGGGACCGCCTCGGCAAGCTGGCGGTGGCGGCGCCGCACTTCTACGACGCAGTGCGCCAAGAGCTTTCGCTGATTGGGCACCGCGGTCCGGCGGAAGTCGAGATGATGTCGACCAGCTACGCCGACAACCCGGAATTGTTGGTCGGCATGGTGGCCAAGACATTGAGCACCTCCTCGGTGCCGCAGCCGCCAAAGCCGTCGATTCCCTTGCAGGCCAAGCCGATTGCGGTGCTGGCCGCACGTCAACTGCGTGACCGGGAAGCGCGCCGAAACAAGATGGTTCGCGCGATCTGGGTGCTGCGCGCCCTGCTGCGCGAGCATGGGCGCCGGCTGGCCGAGGCCGGTGTGCTGCACGCCCCCGACGATGTCTTCTACCTCTTGGTCGACGAACTCGACGCACTGCCCGCGGACGTGGCCGAGTTGGTGGCCCGCCGCCGCGCAGAACAACGCAGGCTGACCGCCGTCGTCCCACCCACGGTGTTCAGTGGGAAGTGGGAGCCGTCGACCGCCTCGGCGGCGGCGCTAACGGCCGGGGGCAGCTTGCGCGGAGTCGGCGTCTGCGGCGGACGGGTGCGTGGCCGGGTGCGGATCGTGCGTCCGGAGACCATCGACGAACTAGAGCCGGGCGAAATTCTGGTCGCCGAGGTCACCGACGTCGGCTACACGGCTGCCTTCTGCTATGCGGCGGCCGTCGTCACCGAACTGGGTGGCCCCATGTCGCATGCGGCTGTGGTGGCCCGCGAGTTCGGGTTCCCCTGTGTGGTGGACGCCCAGGGGGCCACCCGGTTCTTGCCGCCGGGCGCGCTCATCGAGGTCGACGGCACCACCGGGGAGATCCAAGTGCTTGAGCTGGCGGCCGAAGGCGATTCATCGGTTACGCAGAGCGATCCCGCTGACTTGGGCTAGGCGGCGAGTTAGTAGCCACAGAAATCACCCGGGCGCTAACCCGCAGCCCCTCCTCGCGCCAGAGCTGGCGGATGCGCTCGTTGTCGACCCGCCAGCCGGCCCGGCGGGCCATGCGTTGAAGCCCCTCGGGCACGCGAGCTGCTAAATGCCCGCCTGGGCGTAGACATTCTTGTGGATGGTTTCGCAGATTTCCTCGTGGGGTAGGTCGTTTGCGTCATTCGCGAAGGGGCTTTCGATCTCGACGGCGATTTCCTCGATGCCGAAGAACGTGTAGGCGATGATCAGGACGTCGACAATGGTGGTCCAGCCGAAGGTCTCGACCATGGCGAAGGGAAGGGTGAAGCAATAAAGTACAAGCGCCCGGCGCAGGTGAACGGCGTAGGCGAAGGGCATGGGCGTCTTGCGAATTCGTTCGCAGCCACCGAGATAGTCGACCAGGAGCTGAATGTTCTGGTCCATCGACGTGAGCATGATGTCAGAGATCAGGCCGCGCTCGCGCGCCTCCCGGAGGCAATCGGACATGTTGCCGGCGGCAGCGAGAGCGGGATGCTGGGCGTCGAGCGCCTCCTGCGCCTCGGCGGGCGGAAGTTCGGTGATTTGTGGCCCGAGGCCTTCGGTACCGCGCAGACGGTGCATGCAAGCCCAGGCAAAGGTGGCTGTCCATCGGGTGAGCCGGGCCACCAGCGCCGAATCCCCCTTCATATATACGCTGGCGCTCCGGACGAGGTTCCGTGTTTCATTCACGATGCCTCCCCAGAGTTTGCGCCCCTCCCAGAAGCGGTCATAGCTGGAATTGGTGCGGAAAACCAGAAGGAGACCGAGAGCGAGGCCCATCAGGGTGTGCAGCTGGAACGGCATGCCGACCGGAGCGACATAGTTGTGAAAGGCAACAACCGCCGCCGACCACGCGACACATAGGGAGACTCGACCGCTGATCTCCCGGACCAGCGAGCCGCGGATGTCAAAAAGTGGTCCAGCCATTTGTGCGAGTCGTATTCGATCATGATCTACTTCGCGTAGTTGGGATAGACGGGCTCTGCAGGCGCGGGCGCGGGGGTTCTTCGTGAGGGCTTCCATGGCGACGGTTACGGCGCACTCCAACCGCGGATCATGCCCCTATCGCACCGCCGCCGGATGCTTCCAGATTTCGATGTCTGGCGCAACACTTTGCTTCCGCGTCGGCGGCGCCGGACGTGTTGCGGAAGGCGAGGTTGGGAGCGGTGAGCGAACCGCCATCCTGAGCGGCGGAAATCCGACGATGCCCACCGGCCCCCCTCAGGGGCGGGTGCCGACCAACGGGGCCACCTTGTGGAAGCGGAAGCAATTCGGCATGGCATCGCCGCCGGATCCCCGCACCCACACTGCGCAAATCAGGTGACGACGTCAACCGTAGCTGGCCGATGCGGGCGAGATCGCGAGGTGAAATCTGTTGATATGTCTACAAACCCGCCACAGTCGGGCAAGTCGTCGGCCCCACCGCGTCGCCCGCCAAGGAGGGGCTACCTTTCCATTGCACTGGCAATCGCCGAGGCGGCACGGGCGACAGGCACGCCTCAGCAGCTGAACGCGGCGCCCACACCGTCGGGCGGCGGCACCGACCGCAGGCAACCGAACGGCTCGACGCCGGCGCTGCTGAGCCCAATGGCGGACTGATGGGCGTAGTTGACGCAAAAAACGCCGGCCTGATCGGCGCGGCAGCGGTAGTCGCCGAACGACAGGGAATCGCCGTTGGCCAACTCGGGCCCGTTGCCGTTGGTGAACGGTCCCGGGTCGCCTCGGGAGGCCCCGACCCGCAAGTTGGTGCCGTCAAAATCGACCCAGCCGCCCTTCCATTCGCCGTAGGCGGTGGGGGGTGGGGGAGATGGGTTGGTCAGGCTGACCAGGCAGGCCATCGCGTCACCGGTGTGCTTGGTGTCGGTCAGGCAGGACACTTTGCCGCCTTGGGCGCTGAATGCGATATCGTCGCCGAGCTCGGTGGTGACATCCTCTCGCGTCACACCGTGATAGCGCGCCGGATCAGCGGCCTGACCAGCCTCTATCCAGGCAATGGCCTCGGAGATCGGCGCCCCGGTCGACGGCACCTTCAACGCTGTGGGAAGTTTGCTAGTCGAGGAAGAAACGCTACTGCTCGGCGTCGCTGGGGTGCTGGTCTGCGAACGACCCGAGTTGCTGTCGACGTCATGTGCGCACCCGGCAACCAGCAAAGGTACTGCGACTAGCGCGGCGATTCGCATCCCGTCAGGCTAGCCGCCCTGAGGAGATTTCAAGTGGTACGCACGCCGTGTGCGTTTCGGGTCCGCTAACGTCGGGTTATGCATGAGCGCACCGTCCGCGCCCGCACGGCCACCGGCATCGTTGAAGGCTTCACTCGCGACGGCGTGCACCGCTGGCGGTCCATCCCCTACGCGCGGGCTCCGATCGGCCCGCTCCGGTTCCGCGCGCCGCAGCCCCCGCAACCCTGGTCGGGTGTCCGCCACTGTCATGGGTTCACTCACTGCTCGCCTCAGCAGCGCCGCTACACCATGCTCGGCCTGGGCAAATACCAGCCGATGAGTGAAGACTGCCTGACCCTCAACGTCGTCGCACCCGAAGCCCCCTCGCATCAACCGCTGCCGGTCATGGTCTTCATCCACGGTGGGGGCTACATCCTGGGCAGCTCGGCGACTCCGATATATGACGGCGCGGCACTGGCGAGGCGAGGCTGCGTCTATGTTTCGGTCAACTATCGGCTGGGCGCGCTCGGGTGTCTGGATCTGTCTTCGCTGTCGACACCGGACATCGCCATCGACGGCAACCTGTACCTGCGCGACCTGGTGATGGCATTGCAGTGGATCCAGGACAACATCGCGGAGTTCGGTGGTGATCCGGACAACGTCACCATCTTCGGGGAAAGCGCGGGCGCGCATATCACCGCCACGCTGCTGGCGGTTCCGGCGGCCAAAGGTCTTTTCGCCCGGGCGATCTCGGAGAGTCCGGCCGCCGGTATGGTGCGTCCGCGGGAAATCGCGGCCGAATTCGCGACACGCTTTGCCCAACTGCTCGATGCGCGCAAGCACGACGCCGCCAGCGCGCTGATGCGGGCGAGCGCGGCCCAACTGGTGCAAACCCAGCACCGGCTGATCGATCAGGGCATGCAGAAACGCTTGGGCGCCTTCCCAATCGGCCCAACCTTCGGTGATGACTGTCTGCCGCTGGACCCCGTCGAGGCCATGCGCGCCGGGCAATCACACAAAGTGCCGCTCATCGTCGGCACCAACGCCGACGAGGGCCGCCTGTTCACCCGGTTCCTCAAAATGCTGCCGACCAACAAGGCGATGATCGATGAGTTGCTCGCCGACACCGAACCGGCTACCCGTGAACGCATCACCGCGGCCTACCCGAACTATCCGGAGTCCGCTGCCTGCATACAGCTGGGCGGTGATTTCGCATTCAACGCCGCGGCCTGGCAGATCGCCGAAGCCCAAGGAGCGCACGCTCCCACGTACCTCTATCGCTATGACTACGCGCCACGGACATTGCGCTGGTCCGGGTTCGGGGCCACGCATGCGACCGAGTTGTTCGCCGTCTTCGACATCTATCGAACCAGGTTCGGCGCGCTGCTGACCGCCGCCGCCGACCGTAGACACGCGTTGCGGGTCAGCGACGAGGTGATCCGGCGCTGGCGCTCGTTCAGCCAGACCGGTACGCCCGGCGAGGACTGGCCGGCCTACACGCACACGCGTCGCGCGGTCATGGTGATCGACCGCAAGAGTCGCGTCGAGATCGATCCGCACCAGCATCGCAGGCTGGCGTGGGACGGCTTCTCGCTGGCGCAGTGAACGTCATGAACGACGAGGGCGACCAGAACTCGGGCATCATCGAAGAACCCGGCGACCTCACCGCGTCGTGGCTGACCGAAAAGATCGGCGCCGGGGACGTCACCGAATTCACTGTCGAGCGGATCGGCACCGGCCAGATGAGCGAATGCTACCGCGTCCAGCTCACCTACGCGGTGCCCGGTGGTCCGTCATCGGTGGTGCTCAAGGTCGCGGCCACCGATCCGATGAGCCGCCAGACCGGCCAGGCGCTGGGGCTCTACGAACGCGAAGTTCGCTTCTACGCCGAAGTGGCGCCGCGTCTGGGTGGGCCGATAGCGCCGTGCTATCACGCCGCCGTCGACGCCCAAACGGGCGCATTCGACCTGCTGCTCGGTGATGCGGGGCCAGCGCTGGTCGGCGACGAGATTGCTGGTGCCACGGTCGCACAGGCGCAGCTCGCGGTCAGTCAGCTGGGGCGGCTGCACGGTCCGCTGCTCGGTGACGCGGCACTGGCCGAAGCGCCATGGCTCAAACGTGATTCGCCGCTGAACCAAGCCATGGTCAACGGGCTGTACAAGGGGTTCCTCGACCGCTACGGCGAGCAGATCGATCCACGAAGTCGCATGGTGTGTGAACGGTTGGTGGCGGCGTTCGACGGCTACCTGGCTCAGGAGTCGTCCCGAGGCGCAATCCAGGGCTTGGTGCACGGTGACTACCGTTTGGACAACCTGCTTTTCGGCGCCGCCGGTGCCGAGCGGCCGTTGACAGTGGTGGACTGGCAGACCGTATCTTGGGGCCCGGCTCTGACAGATCTGGCCTACTTCCTGGGCTGTGCCCTGCAGCCGAATGAGCGGCGCGCGCACTACGACGACCTGCTGCGGACCTATCACGATGCGTTGGGCCCGCAAGCGCCGATCACGCTCGAGCAAGTCGCCGAAGAGGTGCGGCGGCAGAGCTTTTTCGGCGTGATGATGGCGATCGTGTCATCGATGCTGGTGGAACGGACCGACCGGGGCGATCGGCTGTTCATGACGATGCTGCACCGCCACTGCGAACACGTTCTGGACACCGACGCCCTGGCCACGCTGCCGGATGCGGCACCGCCGGAACCGTTGTGCCCGGGTGAGCAAGACGAAATGGCGCACGAGCCCACCGATGAGCCGCTCTGGAGTGAAAGCTGGTACGCCGATTTCGTTGATGCCGCACAGGGGTTGGGCGGCTGGTTTCGTCTCGGCCGAATAGCGAACCAGCAGAAGGCGTGGGTACACGCGTTGCTGTGCGGGCCCGACATGGCGACCGTGGCTGTTGCCGACATCGAGGTCGCGCTGCCCGATGACCCGTGGGCGGTGCGAACCGGTGATATCGAGCTGCGCCACCATGCCACGGCACCGCTGCAGACCTATGCGGTGCAGCTGCGGGCGCGAGGCCAGGCATACGAGGACCCGTCAGCGTTGCTGCGCGGGGAGCCCGGGGATCCGGTCGAGGTAACGATGAACCTGGCCTGGACTACCAACGGAGTCCCTTACCGATACCGGCTGACGTCGCGTTACGAGATCCCTTGCACGGTAGCGGGTACCGTGACCGTCGACGGGACGCACTATCGCGTCGATGCGGTCCCCGGACAGCGTGACCATTCCTGGGGCGTGCGCGACTGGTGGAGCATGGACTGGATGTGGAGTGCGCTGCATCTCGACGACGGAACCCACCTGCATGGGGTGAACATCCAGCTCCCGGGCACTCCCGCCTTCAGCGTCGGCTATGTTCAGGATTCCGGCGGGAACCTCACCGAGCTGCAGGCCGTGAACTTTCGGGAAGCCTTCGGCAGCAACGGCTTACCGCAGAACACGACGTTGATTCTGAAACCGGGTGATATCACGGCGAAGGTCGACGTACGTGCCCACGCGCCGGTACGCCTGAATGCTTCCGACGGGCGCGTGAGCCATTTCCCGCGCGCGTGGGTCGCTGTGGTCACCACGGATGGTCGCAGCGGCGTCGGGTGGATGGAATGGAACCGCAACCAGGTGTGAGCGTTCACCCGTCGCCAAAGCCGTCACCGATCGTGGTGATGGGTGTATGCGGGGCAGGAAAGACGACGGTAGCGGCGGCGCTGGCACAGCGGTTGGGGGTGCCGTTCATGGAGGCCGACACCTTGCACCCGAAAGCGAACGTCACGAAGATGGCCGCCGGCAAACCCCTTGACGACGATGATCGCCGCCCCTGGTTGCGGCGGGTCGGGCGCTGGTTGGCCGACCATCCCGGCGGGGGCGTGATCAGTTGTTCGGCGCTGGCGCGCCGGTACCGCGACACGCTGCGGGAGAACTGTCCGCAGGTTGCGTTTCTGCATCTGAGCGGTTCCGCAGAACTGATCGGCCGCCGTTTGGCCGCCAGGTCCGATCACTTCATGCCGGCCACCCTGCTGCGCTCCCAACTGGACACATTGGAGCCGCTCGGTGACGACGAGCGAGGTGTAACCGTGGACATCGACGGTGTGGGCGGCGATGTCGAACCGATCGTCGAGGCGTTCCTGGCCAGTGGCTAGTGCCGACGGCCCCTAACCGGGGCCTCGACCCGCGCACGCGCGGTGTCGGCGAGCTGGGTGCCTTGGTGGCGTGCGGTCTAGGCAAATTCAGCCCCGCGAACGCGGGCGCTGTGGGCCAGGCGCTCGCCCCGCCTGCGTGCCGCCTCGGCCAGCGGGGCGCCTTTCTCCGCTGCGGTGCTGGCCAGCTCGCGGCCACGTTCCAGCGCGGCTTCCGCGTAGGGGGCGCTCTTCTCCGCTGCGGTGCTGGCCAGCTCGCGGCCGCGCTCGGCTCCCGCCTGTATGCCATGCACGATCTTGTCGCCCAACTCGGACTCCAGCCGCACGTCGTCAGACCCCGGTAGAGCCGAAGACACCGCGCCGGACAGCTGCTCTGCGGCCCGCCGGCCCCGCCAGGCCAATGACGGCTTGCCCGCGGTATCGGCGGACGCGATGATCAGTCGGCCGAGCAGGCTTACGTCGGTGAGAAACTCCCGTCGCTTCTGGGCTTTGCGGTCCGGGTCTGGCTCGTTCCAAAAAATTTGGGCGCCAAGGCTTCCCGGTACCACGGTCAATGCCAGCGCAGCGGAGGCCAGGCGCGGCAACCGGCCCGTCGCCAGGAGCAGACCACCGCCGATCTGCACGGCGGCGTTGATCTGGGCGACGGTTTCGGGATCCGCCGGAACTCTGCTGCCCATCGGTTCCGGCAGGGTACGCAAACCCGCCACCGCGGGTGCGGCGGCCTGCGCCGCCGGCTTGGGGTTCAACAGCGACTCGACGCCCTGGCCGATGAACGCCGCCGACAGCATGGGTCGTGCGATTCTACGGATCAACATGACTCTCGTATTACCCGCTGCGCCGGCGAACAAACCCACGGCCGGTTTGTCCCGCCGCGCGGTAACCACGTCCCGCTGGCGATATGGTGGACGCTGTGCGAGCGTTGATCATCGTCGATCTGCAGAACGATTTCTGCGCCGGCGGCGTGCTGCCAGTGCACAACGCTGACCTCGTGGCACGCGCGATCAACGACTATCTGGCTGGTGGCCCCGGATATGACCGGGTGGTGGCCACCCAGGACTTTCACATCGATCCTGGTGCTCACTTCTCGGATTCCCCGGATTACTCATCGTCGTGGCCGCCGCACTGTCGTGCCGGCAGTACCGGCGCCCAGTTTTGTCCGGATCTGGACGTCGCCCCGATTGAGGAGGTGTTCCGAAAGGGCGCCTACTACGCTGCCTACAGCGGATTCGAGGGCGTGGATCACCACGGCACGACGCTGGAGGACTGGCTGCGACAGCGAAGTATCGATGCGGTCGACGTGGTTGGCGTTGCCACCGACCACTGCGTGCGTCAGACCGCCGAAGGCGCGGTTCGGGCCGGCTTCGCTACCCGGGTGCTGCTGGACCTGACCGCGGGCATTTCGGCCGAGACAACCGAGGTGGCGCTGGCCGGGATGCGTACCGCCGGGGTCGCGTTGGTCGGGAGCCGGTAATGGCCCTACCCAAGCGCGACGATCTCCTGGCCGCCGTCGAGCGGTCGCCACGGGCCGCCGCGGCTCACGATCGCGCCGGCTGGGTGAGCCTGTTCACCAGCGACGGCCGCGTCGAAGACCCAGTGGGGTCGATGCCACACGTGGGGCATGAACAGATCGGCCGGTTCTTCGAAACGTTCATCGGTCCACGAGACATCAAGTTCCACCGGGACCTCGACATCGTCTGCGGCACGGTGGTGCTGCGCGATGTCGAACTCGAGGTGGCAATGGCTGCGGGCGTCACGATGTTCGTCCCCGCCTTTCTTCGCTACGACCTGCGAAAGGCCAGCGACGAATGGAAGATCGCCGTGCTGCGGGCGTATTGGGACCTGCCGGCGATGATGCTGCAGTTCCTGCGCGGGGGAGCGCAGGTAGCCAAGCCCGCACTCATGCTCTCCCGGGGTTTACTGGGCAATCAGGGGTTGCGCGGGACCGCGGGTTTCATGACCGGATTCCGGCGGTCGGGTACGCGTCACCAAGCGCTGGTGTCGACCTTCCTCGACGCCGTCGTTCGTGGCGACAGCCAGGCCGCAACGCGGACCCTATCGGACACGGCCACAATAACTTTGGGTGACGACGATGTGCTGGAGCTGGCTGAACTCATCGAGCAGCTTCGTCGGGCCACCTGGTCGAAGATGATCGGATCCGGATCCACCGTCACGGTGTCAGTTGTCACTGATCACGGGCGGGGCATCATGTTCGCCGAGTTGCCCTGGCGAGGCAATGAAATCCACCGAGTCCGCTACTTCCCGAGCTGATCGCGGCCTATCCGGCGCAACGCGGGTACTAAGGACCTAGATACCGTCGGCGTTGGAGCCGGGGCCACCATCGGGAGCGAAATGTTCGACAAGCCGCTGCGGCGCCGGGAGCTGCTGCGGGGTGCTGGATTACTCACCGCAGCGGCCCTGGCACCGGTGGCGGCCGGTTGCGCTTCCGACGATGACGCCCTGACGTTCTTTTTCGCGGCGAATCCTGAGGTAGCGGACGCCCGGATCCGGGTTGTCGACGCGTTCGGGCGCAGTCATCCCGACATCAAGGTGCGGACGTTGTTGTCAGGTCCGGGGGCCTTGCAGCAGATATCGACGTTTTGTGCCGGCGGCAAGTGTCCGGATGTATTGATGGCGTGGGAATTGAGTTACGCCGAACTGGCCGATCGAGGCGTGTTCCTGGATCTGAACACCATGCTGGCGCGGGACCAGAAGTTCGCCGACGAGCTGGCCGCGGACAGCATCGGGGCACTGTATGACACCTTCGCCTACAATGGGGGTCAGTACGCGTTTCCCGAGCAGTGGTCGGGAAACTTCCTGTTCTACAACAGAGGGCTCTTCGCGGACGGCGGTGTGCCACCTCCGCCGACCAGCTGGGACCAGCCCTGGAGCTTCGCCGAGTTTCTGGACACGGCCCGCGCGCTCACCAAGCGCGACGGCGCGGGCCGGGTCACGCAGTGGGGATTTGTCGACACGTTTGTGCCGCCGCTTTCGGCCGGGCTGTTCGCGTTGAACAACGGCGTACCGTGGTCGACTCCGCGGATGAATCCGACCCACCTCAATTTTGACGACGACGCTTTCATCGAGGCCGTGCAGTTCTACGCGGACCTGTCCGCCAAGCACCAGGTGGCCCCCACCGCATCGGAGCTGCAGTCGATAGCCACCACCGACCTCTTCTCGTTGGGCAAGGCGGCGATGGCCCTGGGCGGCCATTGGCGATACCAGACCTTCGACCGCGCCGACGGGTTGGAGTTCGAGGTCACCGCGTTGCCGTTGGGTCCTAACGGGCGCGCTGCGTGCTCCAACATCGGCGCCGCCGGCCTGGCGATTGCGGCCAGCAGTGCACGCAAAGAACAAGCCTGGGAGTTCGTCAAGTTCGCCACCGGTCCGGCCGGGCAGGCGTTGATCGGCGAGACCGATCTGTTCGTCCCTGTGCTGGGGTCCGCGCTCAACTCGGCCGGGTACGCCAAAGCCCACCGCAGGGTTGACAATCTGGCTGTGCTCACCGCGGGGCCGGGCCACTCACAGGGGCTACCGATCACACCGGCGTGGCCGAAGGTCCACGCCTTGATGGATCGCAACTTCGGCCCGGTTCTGCGCGGATCTCGGCCCGCGACATCGTTGATCGGCATGTCGCGGGCCCTTGACGAAGTGCTGCGCAGCCCATGACGTCCATCGACACGCGCAGCACGCCAGAACCTGGCGCCGAAACGGGCCGGTCGCGCCGCTGGCAACGCCGCTCGTGGGCCGGCCGCATGTTCGTGGCTCCAAATCTGGCCGCCGTTGCGATGTTCCTGTTGTTCCCGCTGGGATTCTCGCTCTACATGAGCCTTCAGAACTGGGACCTGTTCCGCGCTCCCACCTTTGTCGGTTTGCAGAACTTTGCCAAGCTGTTCACGTCTGACCCGTTGTTTCTGATCGCGCTGCGGAACTCGGTGGTCTACACCGCGGGAACCGTCGTGCCGACCGTTCTGATCAGCCTCGTGGTGGCTGCTGTGCTGAACCGAAAAGTGCCCGGAATCGGTGTCTTTCGGACAATCGTCTTCCTGCCGCTGGCCATCTCGTCGGTGGTGATGGCGGTCGTGTGGCAGTTCGTCTTCGATACCAACAACGGGCTACTCAACATCATCCTCGGCTGGATCGGAGTCGGTCCCGTCCCGTGGTTGATCGAACCCAGATGGGCCATGGTCTCGCTGTGTCTGGTCAGCGTGTGGCGAAGTGTCCCGTTCGCCACCGTCGTCTTGCTGGCCGCGATGCAGGGCGTCCCCGAGACCGTTTACGAGGCCGCCAAAATCGATGGCGCGGGCGAGATCAGGCAGTTCGTGTCCATCACGGTCCCGCTGATTCGTGGCGCAATGTCGTTCGTCGTTGTCATCTCGATCATTCACGCCTTCCAGGCGTTCGACCTCGTCTACGTCCTCACCGGTCCCAACGGCGGACCGGAAACGGGAACCTATGTGCTGGGCATCATGCTCTTTCAGCACGCCTTTTCGTTCCTGGAGTTCGGATATGCGTCCGCGCTGGCCTGGGTGATCTTTGCCATCTTGCTGGTGTTGACCGTGCTGCAGCTCCGGATCACCCGGCGACGGTCGTGGGAGGCGTCTAGGTCCTGTCTGCTAATTGCGGACGCGGTGGTAGGTGATGATGGCGGCCAGGGTGACACCGCCGAGGTAGGTCAGGGCGTATTTGTCGTAGCAGGTGGCGACCGCGCGCCAGTGTTTGAGCCGGTTGAATCTTCGCTCGACGGTGTTGCGGTGCTTGTAGATTCGGCCTGAGAACCCCGGAGGCCGTCCTCTGTTGCGGCCTTTGGCTTTGCGGCGGGTGATCTGGTCGCTGCGCTCGGGGATGGTATGGGCGATCTTGAGCCGGCGCAGCTGTGCCCGCGTCGAGTCATGGGAGTACGCCTTGTCCGCCAGCAGGCGAAACGGGGCGTATGAGTTGCTGCACCGGGCGGCCAGCAATGGCCAAAGCATCGGATTATCACCGGCTTGACCGGCCGACAGTGCCAGGGTGACCAGACTGCACAGCTGGTCGGTCAAGGCGTGGATCTTGGTAGTCAGCCCGCCGCGGGAACGCCCAATGGCGTGGTCATCGGGCTCATCGAGATATTTCTTGTAATTCGACAGATCCCCCTGTGCGGCGCCCGGGGCGCGCTCCGGCTGCGTGTTGGTGGGCGCGCACACTGGTCGAATCGACCGACAACAGTGCGCCCAGGTCGGCGTCCTCGGCGTCGAGGTCAGAGGCGATCGCCGCGAAGATCCGCGCGTAGATGCCATCGACCGACCAGCGTAGATGCCTCTCGGCCACCGATTGCCAGGGACCGAAGTGCTCGGGCAGGTCACACCACGGAGATCCCGTACGGTAACGCCAGATAATGCCCTCCAGAGTACGTCGATGATCGTTCCACGGCCGGCCACGCCGCCGCCCCGCAGGCAACACCGCCACGATCAGCGACCACAAATCATCAGAAATCGCATGCATCCGCATCACCCAAACAGCATCAGCCAAAACACCATTCACATTAAGCAGACACGCCCTAGTGGGCTCAGCTAACCGGGTGGTGCAGCGCAAGATTGTGCGTGCTGTCGCCCTCTATGCGGCGCTGATCGTGATCGCTTGGTGTGCTCTGTTTCCGATTCTGTGGGCCCTGTCCGGCTCACTGAAGAAGAGCGGTGAGGTCAGCGAGCCGAGATTGTTGCCGTCGTACCCACAGTGGTCCAACTACGCTGAGGTATTCACCTTGATGCCCTTCTGGCGAATGTTCTTCAACACCGTGCTCTATACCGGTTGCGTCACCGCCGGGCAGATCTTCTTCTGCTCACTGGCCGGATATGCGTTTGCGCAACTCGAGTTTCGAGGCCGCGACACACTTTTCGTCCTCTACCTGGGCACCTTGATGGTGCCGCTCACCGTGACGGTGATTCCGCAGTTCATCCTGATGCGAACGGTAGGCTTGGTGGACACGCCCTGGGCGATGATCGTGCCGGGACTGTTTGGTAGCGCGTTCGGGACCTATCTGATGCGCCAGTTCTTCCGGACGCTGCCGAGCGACTTGGAGGAGGCCGCGACTCTCGATGGTTGTTCGCCGTGGCAGATCTACTGGCGAATCCTGCTGCCGCACGCCCGGCCAGCGGTGATGGTGCTCGGTGTACTCACCTGGGTCAATGTGTGGAACGACTTCCTATGGCCCCTGTTGATGGTCCAGCGCGACAGCATCGCCACGTTAACCCTCGGTCTGGTGCGGATGCAGGGAGAGTACGTGGCTCGGTGGCCGGTACTGATGGCAACATCGATGCTGATTCTGTTGCCACTGGTGGTCGTCTACGCCGTCGCGCAACGCGCCTTCATCCGTGGTATCGCCGTGACTGGACTGGGCGGGTAACCCGGGTGGCTTCGGTGAGTTTCGAGGGGGCAACACGTCGATACCCGGGTGCGGACCGTCCGGCCGTCGACAGCCTTGATCTCGAGGTCGACGACGGAGAATTCGTGGTGCTGGTCGGTCCGTCCGGCTGCGGCAAGACGACGTCGCTGCGGATGCTGGCCGGATTGGAAAGGGTAGATGCCGGGCGGATCCGGATCGCTGAGCGCGACGTCACCAATGTCGATCCGAAGAGTCGCGACGTGGCGATGGTGTTCCAGAACTATGCCCTGTACCCGCACATGACCGTGGCACAAAACATGGGATTTGCGCTGAAGGTCGCCAAGACCCCCAAGGCCGAGATCCGCGACCGGGTCCTTCAGGCAGCGAAGCTGCTCGATCTCGAGGCTTATCTCGATCGCAAGCCCAAAGACCTCTCGGGCGGCCAGCGCCAGCGAGTAGCGATGGGGCGCGCTATCGTGCGCCGCCCCCAGGTGTTCCTGATGGACGAGCCGCTATCGAATCTTGATGCCAAGCTGCGGGTGCAAACCCGCAACCAGATTGCCGGACTGCAACGGCAGTTGGGTACCACCACCGTCTACGTGACCCACGATCAGGTAGAGGCCATGACCATGGGCGATCGTGTTGCGGTGCTGTGCGACGGCGTACTACAACAATGCGCGGCCCCGCGTGAACTCTACCGCCGGCCCGACAATGTGTTTGTCGCCGGATTCATCGGATCGCCGGCCATGAACATGTTCATTCTGCCGATCGTCGATTCGTCAGTGTTGCTGGGGGATTGGTTGATTCAGCTACCCAGGGAGGTGACCGTGCCGGCACCCGAGGTCGTCGTCGGAGTCCGGCCCGAGCACTTCGAAGTGGGCAACCTCGGAGTCGAAATGGAAATTGACGTGGTCGAAGAGCTCGGCGCCGACGCCTACCTTTACGGTCGGATCATCAACGGCGGCGCGATGATCGATCAATCCGTTGTGGCTAGGTCCTGTCTGCTAACTGCGGACGCGGTGGTAGGTGATGATGGCGGCCAGGGTGACACCGCCGAGGTAGGTCAGGGCGTATTTGTCGTAGCAGGTGGCGACCGCGCGCCAGTGTTTGAGCCGGTTGAAGCTTCGCTCGACGGTGTTGCGGTGCTTGTAGATTCGGCCTGAGAACCCCGGAGGCCGTCCTCTGTTGCGGCCTTTGGCTTTGCGGCGGGTGATCTGGTCGCTGCGCTCGGGGATGGTATGGGCGATCTTGAGCCGGCGCAGCTGTGCCCGCGTCGAGTCATGGGAGTACGCCTTGTCCGCCAGCAGGTGAAACGGGCGTATGAGTTGCTGCGCCGGGCGGCCAGCAATGGCCAAAGCATCGGATTATCACCGGCTTGACCGGCCGACAGTGCCAGGGTGACCGGACTGCACAGCTGGTCGGTCAAGGCGTGGATCTTGGTAGTCAGCCCGCCGCGGGAACGCCCAATGGCGTGGTCATCGGGCTCATCGAGATATTTCTTGTAATTCGACAGATCCCCTGTGCGGCGCCCGGGCGCGCTCCGGCTGCGTGTTGGTGGGCGCGCACACTGGTCGAATCGACCGACAACAGTGCGCCCAGGTCGGCGTCCTCGGCGTCGAGGTCAGAGGCGATCGCCGCGAAGATCCGCGCGTAGATGCCATCGACCGACCAGCGTAGATGCCTCTCGGCCACCGATTGCCAGGGACCGAAGTGCTCGGGCAGGTCACACCACGGAGATCCCGTACGGTAACGCCAGATAATGCCCTCCAGAGTACGTCGATGATCGTTCCACGGCCGGCCACGCCGCCGCCCCGCAGGCAACACCGCCACGATCAGCGACCACAAATCATCAGAAATCGCATGCGTCCGCATCACCCAAACAGCATCAGCCAAAACACCATTCACATTAAGCAGACACGCCCTAGAGCGGATGGCAGCAACCCGCCCGAGCGGGGTAGTCGGGTGCGGCTGTATCCACAACCGGCGCAATTGCACTTCTTTACCGTCGACGGCCGCCGTATCGCTTGAGCCGCAGCGTTCCGATCGGGTTCATGCCCCGGCGCCGGAACCCTCCGTCGTCCGGCGCGCCGCCTACCGGCAAATCGACTCGATCGGGCTACCCTGGCGCCCGTGAGCGCAGCGCGTGTCGATCTGGTGTGCGAAGGAGGCGGCGTCCGCGGCATCGGGTTGGTCGGTGCGGTGGATGCCTTGGCCGAGGCCGGTTACGAGTTTCCGCGTGTCGCGGGCAGCAGTGCAGGTGCCATTGTCGCTGCGATGGTCGCCGCTTTGCAGACCGCCGGTGAACCGCTGTCGCGGCTCGCGGAGATCATGCGCACCCTCGATTACCGGAAGTTCCTTGACCGTAACCTGATCGGGCATATTCCGTTGATCGGTGGCGGGCTCTCGCTGCTGGTGTCCGACGGGGTCTATCGAGGCGCGTACCTCGAGCAGCTGCTCGCCGGCTTACTCGCTGATCTTGCCGTGCACACTTTTGGCGATCTGCGCACCGGCGAGCAGCCCGAGCAGTTCGCCTGGTCGCTGGTGGTCACCGCCAGTGATCTGTCCCGGCGCCGGCTGGTCCGCATCCCGTGGGATCTGGACTCCTATGGCCTTGACCCGGACGAATTTTCGGTGGCGCGGGCGGTGCACGCCTCCTCGGCCATCCCCTTCGTCTTCGAACCCGTTCGGGTGCGCGGAGCTACTTGGGTCGACGGTGGTTTGCTGTCCAATTTTCCGGTGGCACTGTTCGATCGTGCCGACGGCGAACCGCGGTGGCCGACCTTCGGAATCCGGCGGTCGGCGCGCCCGGGAATTCCTCCCACCCGTCCGGTGCACGGTCCAGTGTCATTGGGAATCGCCGCGATTGAGACGCTGGTGAGCAATCAGGACAACGCCTACATCGACGATCCATGTACCGTGCAACGCACCATCTTCGTACCGGCTGACGGCGTGAGCCCGATCGACTTCGACATCACGTCCGAACAACGGGATGCGCTCTACCGGCGCGGATTACAGGCGGGCCGCAAGTTTTTGCAGAGTTGGAATTACGCCGACTACCTGACTGAGTGCGGGAGTCCTGCCGCGCCCTCGCCCTAGCGTCTTGCCCCGGCGCGCTTGGACGAGAGGACTCAGCGGATATCGGCGGAGCGATTTTGGTCAATGCCGCCCAACTTGCCTCGGACGAACGTACCATTTGCACCAATTCCGAGTGTGTCGTGGATCACTTTGTCGCGACCGGCGACGAAAAGTCACTGGGAGGTGTCGATCTTGCAGGTCACCGTGGTGCCCGCGGTAGTTGAGATGGCGGCCAACGATCTGGCAACTATTGGTTCGACGATCAGCCAGGCCAATGCGGCCGCGTTGGCTCCCATAACGGGGCTACTGCCGGCGGGCACCGACGAAGTTTCGGCGGGCATTGCGGCGTTGTTCGAAGCGCACGGGAACGCATATCAGACGCTCGGCGCTCAGACGCTGGCATTGCACGAGCAGTTCGTCAAGCTGATGAGTAGTGGAGCCGCGCAATATGCCGCCGCTGAGGCGGCCAACGCGTCACCGTTGCAGACGGTCGAGCAAGCTGTGCTCGACCTGATCAATTCCCCCGCAGTGGCGCTGACCGGGCGTCCACTGATTGGCAATGGCGCCGACGGGGCGGCGGGGACCGGCGAAAACGGCGGCGATGGCGGCTGGCTCATCGGCAACGGGGGCAACGGCGGGTCCGGAGGGGTCGGCCAGAATGGCGGTAGCGGCGGTTCGGCCGGGCTGTGGGGCCGCGGTGGCAACGGCGGCCTGGGCGGCACCGGTGCCGACGGCGCGAGCGGTCAAGCCGGCAGCGCGGGCGGTGCCGGGGGTTCGGGCGGTCACGCCGGGCTCTTGTTCGGTAACGGCGGTAGCGGGGGCCTCGGCGGTGTGGGTGGACAAGCGACCGGCGCCACAACAAGCTCGGATTTGGGCGGTGTCGGAGGCGCTGGCGGCAATGGCGGCTCCGGTGCCCACGGTGGCTGGCTGATCGGTAACGCCGGAAATGGCGGGGACAGTGGCGGCGGTGGCGGCAGCGACGAAATCCAAGCCGGTGTCATGAACGGTGCCACCGGCGGCAGCGCCGGACTCGCCGGTGGGGGCGGCGACGCGGGGGTCATCGGCAACGGCGGAGCCGGCGGTAGCGGCGGAAAGGGAGCCGCCGGGTCCACGCTAGGGGGTGCAAGCATCTTCGGCGGTAGCGGCGGCAATGGCGGCTCCGCGGGGGATGGCGGTGCGGGTGGTTTGGTACTGGGCAATGGCGGCGCCGGTGGTAATGGAGGTCAGGGCGGCGACGCTGGCGCCAAAGGTTTCGCGGGCTTCGGCGGCCTTGGCGGCGAGGGCGGCTGGGTTGGCAACATAACGCTCGGACCGATCGGCGTCGATGGCGTGGGGTTGATCGGTCACGGCGGCGACGGTGGCAACGCCGGTGACGTGGGGGCCGGTAGCCTCAGCGTTCAGTTTGGCGAAACAGGCGGTTCCGGTGGTCAGGGCGGGCTCCTCTACGGCAACGGCGGCAACGGTGGCAATGCCGGCAGCGGCGGAAGCAGCGGCTTCGAAGGCGTGGCGGGCCAGGGCGGAGCCGCGATGCTGATCGGCAACGGCGGGGCTGGTGGGAACGGGGCCACCGGTGGGACCGGCTTCGGCAACGAACTCCAGGAATCCGGGGGTGCCGGCAGCGACGGCGGCATCGGCGGTAGCGGCGGCCTGCTGTTCGGCAACGGTGGCGCCGGTGGCAACGCCAGGGACGGCGGCGTGGGTGGAACCGGCTTCGCCGGTGGTGACGGTGGTGTCGGCGGCCAGGGCGGGTCAAGCGGACTGTTATTCGGCAACGGCGGTGACGGTGGCGACGGCGGGGCCGGCGGAACCGGCGGCGGTGCGGGCACCGGCGGTGCCGGCGGCAATGGTGGCAATGCCGCGCTCCTGATCGGTACGGGCGGCAACGGCGGAGCCGGTGTCCCGCCGGCGGCCGGCGGCTCCGGTGGCAGGGGAGGACTGATCGGCTCGGCCGGGCAGAACGGGTAGGGGTAGCCGATTGCGGGTGCGCTGCCTCAAACCTGTTGTGCCCAGACCAGCGGCCACCGGCGCGGATCCCGCTTTTCCAGGAGCTAGCTTCCGAACCCGTCATCAGCTGCCCGACATCGTGCAAAATGTTTCCAGCGCAGCGATTTTCGAGGTCTAACCGGCGCGCCGCAGCGACGATCGCCCGTCCGGTTTCCTACTATTGCCGCGTGGTGGATCGCTATGGAACCGATGTGCTGGCCGCGGGAGCGCGACGCAAACCCCGATCCGTTGAGCACCCGGTGGAGCTCGGCATGGTGGTCGAGGACGCACAGTCGGGCTACGTGGGTGCGGTGGTCCGCGTCGAATACGGCCGCATCGATCTCGAAGACCGGCACGGCAAAACCCGCGGATTTCCACTCGGCCCGGGCTATCTGATTGACGGTCGCCCGGTGATTCTCACCGCGCCGAAGCGGCCCGCCCCGTCCGGCCCGGGCCGGACGCGATCGGGCTCCGTCGCGGTCGCGGGGACGCGTGCCCGAGTTGCCCGCGCGAGCCGGATCTATGTCGAGGGCCGCCACGATTCCGAACTGATATCCCAGGTTTGGGGCGAAGACTTGCGCATCGAAGGCGTCGTCGTCGAATATCTCGGCGGCGTTGACGACCTGGTCCAAATCGTTGCCGACTTCAGACCCGGTCCGGACTGTCGGCTGGGTGTTCTGGTGGACCACCTGGTCGCCGGCTCGAAAGAGGCACGGATAGCCGAGGCGGTACGCCAGGGACCGGGTGGTTGCGACACCCTGGTCGTTGGTCATCCCTATGTCGATATCTGGCAAGCCGTGAAGCCGCAGCGGCTTGGTCTGAAGCAGTGGCCGAATGTGCCGCGACACATCGAGTGGAAGCACGGCATCTGTGAGGCGCTCGGCTGGCCGCATGCCGATCAGGCGGACATCGCCAGCGCCTGGCAGCGCATCCGCTCCAAGGTGCGGGACTGGAACGATCTGGAACCGGCGTTGATCGGCCGGGTGGAAGAACTCATCGACTTCGTGACCGCGCCTGGCGTGTGACCGCCGCCCACTGCGGCGCCATTGTCCGTCGCGCCGAGGACGGACCGGGTGCGTGCCGCGGAGCTGGTGGCACGAGCTGGCCATCCTCTGGCAGCTCGCGCATTGATGGCACGCCGCGGGAAAAATGATCGCCTTGATTTCATTTCGCGCTCCGGTGCGAGGGCAGGCTGCGCATTCGTGCACGAGCCGTTGGGCCTGGCCCAGCATCCGGCCGGTGACGGTCCGTCACGCACGATGGCAAAACCGCGGCGCGACGCCGGCGATCTCGCACGCTGGCTCCCGCTAGAACCGCCCGCAGCGGATTCCACCGACATTGTGTTCTGCGCCACAGTCTTTAAGGAAGCGATTAGCAAACCTAAGCAGCCGTCGACGGCGAGATCGGCTGGGGGTGCGTTGCTACTCGTGGGCGCAGGCATGCGCAGCCGCCAACATCCAACACACCCCTGCGCTGTCGGGCGTGGTGATGCTCGTGTCTATGGTGTAGATCACTGCGTAGTGGCGTCACGTATGGCTGCGCGCCATGCGCCAGATACCTGTGACCGCATATTTGTTCGCCGTGCCGGAAGGAGTGAGTGCATGACCGGCTTGCTTGTAGTCGAGTCTTTCCACGTGAGGCGGGTGCGTGATGTGGCGCCCGGCGCGGGTGTGCGCGCATGACGGCGGCTATTTGGATGGCTGCACCTCCTGAGGTGCATTCGGCTTCGTTGAGTACGGGGCCGGGACCGGGGCGTTGCAGAACGCTGCGGCAGCGTGGGCGTCGTTGAGTGCTGAGTACGCGTCGGTCGCCGAGGAGCTCGCTGGTTTTCTTGGCGGGGTGCAGGCTCAGGCGTGGCAGGGGCCGAGCGCGGCCAGCTATGTGGCGGCTCATCTGCCTTATGCGGCGTGGCTGACCAAGGCCAGTGCCGACTATGCGGTGATGGCTGCTGAGCATGAGGCGGCGGCTGCGGAATATGTTGCGGCGCTGGCGGCGATGCCTACCTTCGCGGAGCTGGCCATCAACCACGCCGCTCACGCGGTGTTGCTTGGGACGAATTTCTTCGGGATCAACACCATACCGATTGCGCTTAATGAGGCCGACTATGCGCGGATGTGGGTCCAGGCGGCCAAGGTTATGAGTTTCTATGAGGCGGGCTCGACTGTGGCGCTGGCTGCTGCGCCGCGCGGCGTGCCGGCCCCGGTGGTGCTCAAAGCTGTTGCGGCGGAGGGCGTTTCTGCGGCCCCTCTGCCCGCCGCGCCTGCCGACGGGCCGTCCATTCTGTGGATCCTGGTTCAGATCATTCTGATACTGCTCGAGATCCTGTATGCCATCGTCGCCTACACGATCATCTTGGCCTTTGTCCTGCCTTTTCTGATCCTTGTGGAGGCGTTTGTCTTCACGATTCTGGGGCTCATGTTCTCGATCTTCGTGGGGTTCCTGGGGCTGCTATTCGGGCCCCCGCTTCTTACGATCGCCGCGCCATTGCTCCTCAACGGCGCTGTGATCGGGTTGTCGACGGGGCTGCCGGTCTCATTGGCGACGGCATTGCCGATTGGCATTCCCGCGTTCCTGGCGGACCAGTCGCGCAGGGGTGAGTTGGGCGATGCCGGCCAGGACCAGGTGGTGTTCGTGGGCGCGCGCGGGGGGGTGGCGCCGTCGTTGGCGGAGCCAACCGCGCCGGCGCCGGCGGCGGGACTGGCCTCGACTGGATCGGCGGTGCCGGCAAGCAACCCGGCTTCGGCGGTGGCTTCTGAGCGGGGTGCCGACATGTCGAACTTTGCCGGCACCTCCGCCAAAGGGTCCACTGTGCGCCCGGCGGGGTTGATGGTTTTGGGCGGCAGCGAGTTTGAGGGCGGCTTGCGGGAGCCGATGCTGCCGGCGACCTGGTAACCAGGCGTAACGCGACTCTCACGTGGGCGTGGCCTGTGGGGTACGCAACACGCCGAAGTCCTGAAAAGTCAAAAGAATGTCTTGGAATGTCAAGAGACGGTCGCCGTGTTGCGGCACCGTAGGTGGCGTGGACATCCACCGTCACGGGGCTGTCCTGACGATGACCGGTTGTGGTGTCGCTGTGGCGGCACCACGGGCACGGCTGAACTGGCTACGACGGGCTGATGCCTCGCTACGGGCCGAGGAATGCGAGGAGTGGATGGTGCAGGCGAGGCCGCCGGGCGACCCATTGTTGCTATCGGTGGAGTCACGACGGCGGAATGTATGGAATGCACTGTGCTGTAGGTCTATTGAAGTTCAGTTTCTTTGGCTCGCATTCCGTGCGAGACGCGGTGGAAAGCAATCGAATTTCGTTGATGAGTCAGAAGGGGGAAGGTAGTGGTATTGCGGGTAGTTCCTGAAGGTCTGGTCGCGACCAGCGCGGCCGTGGAGGCGTTGACCGCTCGGCTGGCAGCTGCCAATGCTGCATTGGCGCCGCTGATTACTGCGGTGGTACCGCCGGCGGCTGATCCGGTGTCGCTGGAGGCGGCGATCGGGTTCAGCGCGCACGGTGTCGAGCATGTCGCCGTCACTACGGAAGGCATTGAGGAACTAGGGCGTGTCTGCTTAATGTGAATGGTGTTTTGGCTGATGCTGTTTGGGTGATGCGGACGCATGCGATTTCTGATGATTTGTGGTCGCTGATCGTGGCGGTGTTGCCTGCGGGGCGGCGGCGTGGCCGGCCGTGGAACGATCATCGACGTACTCTGGAGGGCATTATCTGGCGTTACCGTACGGGATCTCCGTGGTGTGACCTGCCCGAGCACTTCGGTCCCTGGCAATCGGTGGCCGAGAGGCATCTACGCTGGTCGGTCGATGGCATCTACGCGCGGATCTTCGCGGCGATCGCCTCTGACCTCGACGCCGAGGACGCCGACCTGGGCGCACTGTTGTCGGTCGATTCGACCAGTGTGCGCGCCCACCAACACGCAGCCGGAGCGCCCCGGGCGCCGCACAGGGGGATCTGTCGAATTACAAGAAATATCTCGATGAGCCCGATGACCACGCCATTGGGCGTTCCCGCGGCGGGCTGACTACCAAGATCCACGCCTTGACCGACCAGCTGTGCAGTCCGGTCACCCTGGCACTGTCGGCCGGTCAAGCCGGTGATAATCCGATGCTTTGGCCATTGCTGGCCGCCCGGCGCAGCAACTCATACGCCCCGTATCGCCTGCTGGCGGACAAGGCGTACTCCCATGACTCGACGCGGGCACAGCTGCGCCGGCTCAAGATCGCCCATACCATCCCCGAGCGCAGCGACCAGATCACCCGCCGCAAAGCCAAAGGCCGCAACAGAGGACGGCCTCCGGGGTTCTCAGGCCGAATCTACAAGCACCGCAACACCGTCGAGCGAAGCTTCAACCGGCTCAAACACTGGCGCGCGGTCGCCACCCGCTACGACAAATACGCCCTGACCTACCTCAGCGGTGTCACCCTGGCCGCCATCATCACCTACCACCGCGTCCGCAATTAGCAGACAGGACCTAGGCCGTTCCGGTGTTGGTGTGGGTGAATCGGGTCTGAGCTATGCCAGTGGTGACGCCGCTGCAGCGTTGACCTATGGGTTGTTCATGTGAGCCACTCGAGATGACGTCGCCCATTTGGATGGCTGCTCCGCCTGAAGTGCATTCAGCGTTACTGAGCAGCGGCCCCGGGCTCGGACCGCTGCAGGCGGCTGCGGCCGCCTGGGCGGGCCTCGGCGAGAAGTTCGCGCTGGCGGCGGTTGACATCAGCTTTGTGCTTGGTGAAGTCAGCTGGCAATGGGAAGACGCAGGCGCAGAAAGCTATGTAGCCGAACATATTCGGTATAAGGCATGGCTGGCCGAGACGGCCCTGGTGTGTGCCGAAGCTGCCGCAGCCCTTGAGGCCGCCGCAGCGGCATACAGCGGCGCGTTGGCCGAGATGCCAACGTTGACGGAGTTGGCCGAAAACCACACCGTGCACGAGGTGTTGGTTGCAATTAACTTCTTTGGCGTCAACGTGGCTCCCATCGCTCTAAACGAAGCCGACTATGTGCGGATGTGGATTCAGGCTGGCCTGACCCCGATCGGTTGATCCACGGCTTGTGAGAGTCTTGTGGCCCACGTTGTGGGCAGGAAGGCTCGACAAGATCATGGCGACGAGGAAACGGCACAGTCCGGAGCAGATTGTGCGCAAGCTGATGACCGCGGACGGGCTGTTGGCCGAGTGCAAGGACACCGCGGCGGTCTGCCGCGAGCTGGGGGTCTCTGAGGCTACCTACCACCGGTGGCGCAACCAGTTCGGCGGCCTGAAGGCCGAGGACGCTAAACGGCTCAAGGACCTCGAACGCGAGAACGCCGCACTCAAAAGGTTGTTGGCCGATGCCTAGTTGGAGAAGGACGCGCTGTGGGAGATCGCCCGGGGAAACTTTTAGGCCCGGAGCGCCGGCGGGCGGCCGTTCGTCATCTCCAGCGCGTGCTGGGGGTCAGCGAGCGGTTTGCCTGCCGCGTCACCGGGCAGCACCGCGCCACCCAACGCCACGAACCGGTTGCGGGCACGCCGGCCGATCCTGACGCCGCTCTGAGGGAGTGGCTACGCGACTACGCCAACAAGCATCCTCGTCGCGGGTTCCGACCGGCCTACCACGATGCCCGCGGCGAAGGCTGGGAAGTGAACCATAAGAAGGTGCAACGGCTTTGGCGTGAGGAAGGACTGCGGGTCCCGCAGCGTCGCAAGTGCAAACGGCACGGCACCTCCACCGCCCCGCCACGGGTAGTCGCCGATGCACCCGATCGGGTGTGGGCGGTGGACTTCCAGTTCGACGTGACCACCGATGGGCGGCCGATCAAGATCGTGTCGATCATCGACGAGCACACCCGCCAATGCCTCGGCGGTATGGTCGAGCGCAGCATCACCGGTGATCACCTCACCGAGGAGTTGGGCCGCATAGCCGCCGGGCGCGGGGCCTTACCCGCGGTGCTGCGGTGTGACAACGGACCCGAATTGGCTTGCAGCGCAATGGCAGACTGGGCCGAGGGCCAGGTCGGACTCCACTTCATCCCGCCCGGCGAGCCATGGCGCAACGGCTATGTCGAGTCGTTCAACTCCCGCATCCGCGACGAGTGCCTCAACATCAATAGCTTCTGGTCACTGGCCCAGGCCCGTGTCGTCATCGGCGACTGGAAGCACGAGTACAACCATCATCGGCGGCATTCATCGCTGGGCTACCTACCGCCTGCCCGCTATGCTGCCGCCTGTACCCACCGATGAATGACTCTCGTTCGCCGCGGACCAGTTCACGGGGTCAGGCCAAGACCGCTGGCGTGATGGGCGTGTATCAGGCCTGCTCGACCGCTGCGTTGGCGGCAGTGCCGCCAGCGGTTCCGGCGCCGGTGCTGGTGAATCCCGGTATCGACGCGCCAGCCGTCGCGGTCAGCCACTTGGACCTGCTTGCTGACAACGACGACTCGGGACACGCCGAATTCGGAAGCTTCATCGACACGGCATCCGTGCTCTCGGACGCCTCCTACTCAACCGCTTTCGGATCCATGTTCGATCAATCGAGCATCGGTGTGGATTGCGTTACCGTTGCTGCCCATCACATCGGTGCTGCGTACTACGTCCACTATTGGCAGTACCAGTTTCTGCCGCAGTTCGGTGCTCTGCTCAACGAAAACCCCTCCCTAGCGGTCGGTCTCCTGTCCATGGTTCAGGCCGCCGCGGCCGGTGCTGTGGCGCCGGCCACCATCTCGCCGGCGGCGGCAGCCGGGGTTTCGTTGTCGGCCAGTTTGCCGCTGGGAATCACCCAGCATCTCGGAGACGTGCCGATTTCCGTTGGGGATCAAGGGTCTTACCGTGATGTGCTGCGCGGGCCGGATGAGGTGTCGGGGGTGGGCCAGGCTGCGCGGCCTTCATCGGTACACGACACTTCCGGCGTAGAGCCGATGCCGCTCGAGGCCGGCAGCCAGCACGCGGGAACGTCGGGCTTTGCCGGAACTACTGCCAGCAAGGCGGTGGTGCAACCGGCCGGGCTGGTGCTCTTCGGCGGTGATGAATACGGGCGCGGTGCAGCCAGTCCGCTGTTGCCCAGTCTCTGGCAACCAAACTGTTTCGCCCCGGTGGGCGAGAACAGGATGGTGGAGCTGGCGTTGTCATAGGTAGTACGCCGAAACATATCGATAGAAAGGACATTTATGAGTCTGTTGGATGCCCACATCGGCCAGTTGGTGGCCTCGCAGTCGGCGTTTGCCGGCAAAGTCGGGCTGATGCGTCACACCATCGGTCAGGCGGAGCAATCGGCGCTGTCGGCGCAGGCCTTCCACATCGGCGAGTCTGCGACGGCCTTTCAGGCCGCGCATGCCCGCTTTGTGGAGGCCGCCGGAAAAGTCAACACCCTGCTGGACGTGGCGCAGGCAAACCTCGGGGATGCCGCGGGCACGTATGTGGCTACCGATGCCGCCGCCGCATCGAGCTATCCCGGCTTCTGAGTTTCCCAACACGTTGCCTCGAGGAAAGGATCCATATGTCACAGATCATGTACAACTACCCGGCGATGCTGGCTCATGCCGGCGACATGTCGGGCTATGCCGGCTCGCTGCACGGCCTGGGTGCTGATATCGCCGCCGAGCAGGCCGCGCTGTCCAATGCCTGGCAGGGCGATACCGGTCTGACCTACCAAGGTTGGCAGACCCAGTGGAATCAGGCCATGGAGGACTTGGTGCGCGCCTATCAGTCGATGGCAAGCACCCATGAATCCAATACCCTGGCCATGAGCGCTCGTGACCAAGCCGAAGCGGCTAAATGGGGCGCCTAAGTCCTGTCTGCTAATTGCGGACGCGGTGGTAGGTGATGATGGCGGCCAGGGTGACACCGCCGAGGTAGGTCAGGGCGTATTTGTCGTAGCAGGTGGCGACCGCGCGCCAGTGTTTGAGCCGGTTGAAGCTTCGCTCGACGGTGTTGCGGTGCTTGTAGATTCGGCCTGAGAACCCCGGAGGCCGTCCTCTGTTGCGGCCTTTGGCTTTGCGGCGGGTGATCTGGTCGCTGCGCTCGGGGATGGTATGGGCGATCTTGAGCCGGCGCAGCTGTGCCCGCGTCGAGTCATGGGAGTACGCCTTGTCCGCCAGCAGGCGAAACGGGGCGTATGAGTTGCTGCACCGGGCGGCCAGCAGTGGCCAAAGCATCGGATTATCACCGGCTTGACCGGCCGACAGTGCCAGGGTGACCGGACTGCACAGCTGGTCGGTCAAGGCGTGGATCTTGGTAGTCAGCCCGCCGCGGGAACGCCCAATGGCGTGGTCATCGGGCTCATCGAGATATTTCTTGTAATTCGACAGATCCCCCTGTGCGGCGCCCGGGGCGCTCCGGCTGCGTGTTGGTGGGCGCGCACACTGGTCGAATCGACCGACAACAGTGCGCCCAGGTCGGCGTCCTCGGCGTCGAGGTCAGAGGCGATCGCCGCGAAGATCCGCGCGTAGATGCCATCGACCGACCAGCGTAGATGCCTCTCGGCCACCGATTGCCAGGGACCGAAGTGCTCGGGCAGGTCACACCACGGAGATCCCGTACGGTAACGCCAGATAATGCCCTCCAGAGTACGTCGATGATCGTTCCACGGCCGGCCACGCCGCCGCCCCGCAGGCAACACCGCCACGATCAGCGACCACAAATCATCAGAAATCGCATGCGTCCGCATCACCCAAACAGCATCAGCCAAAACACCATTCACATTAAGCAGACACGCCCTAGTCGCTGTATCCGGGCGGGTACCCGCGGGGGGCGCTGGGGAAGGTTGGCGCGTGGCAGATCATGTCCGAAATTCAGAACGCTTGGTTGCTGCGTTGGAAGCGCGGGCAGTTCGTCCATGCCCGCGACCACGCGTACCGACATTCCACTGGGGTCGACCAGATCGACCGTAAGCCCGCCGATGGTCTCCGGCAGTGGTCGTGCGGTTGCCCCGCATTTATCGGCAAGACGCAGGACGTCGACCTCATCGCAGGCCCGGTAGGCAACGCCGGCGAATCGGGTCCGTGGCGCACGGCGCACGATCACACAGGCCGCGCCCGCATCGGTGCCACGCAACCGAAGCTCGTCGGGGCTGCGCCATGCGGTCTGTAGGCCGAAGGCGCGCGCGAACGCCTCGGTACGAACCAGGTCCGGCTTCTCGAACTCGAGCCACGCCAGGTCGACAACTTTGATGATCGGATTACCGGACCTGCCGGGGTGTTCGTCGGGCCGGGCGCCCTGTTCGCTGTGCATGTCCTGATGTACGCCCTTGTTCAGGTCACCGCCGATGTCGACCATCGCGTCCACCGCCACTTCCTTGGTCACTAACTGACGAAATCGTCACATACGAGGCCGCACTCGGTCAACATTTCTGACGAAATCATCACAAGTGATGCATACTGCCTTGGTGACGACATCGGATCGGGGCGCGCCCGCCCAGGCGAACCGCTCGGAGCGGCGTAAGCGGCGCACCCGCACGGCCCTTCTCAGGGCTGCGCAACGATTGATCGCCGAAGGCAAACTCAATGTGCCGGTGCTGGAGATCACCCAAGCTGCCGACGTCGGCATGGGCTCGTTCTACAACCACTTCGATAGCAAGGAGCAGTTGTTCGAGGCCGCTGTCGCCGATGTGCTGGACGCGCACGGGGCGCTGCTGGACCGGTGCACCGCGTCGATCGAAGACCCCGCCGAAACGTTTGCTGCCAGTTTTCGGCTGACTGGCAGACTCTTCCGTCGCCGCCCGCAAGAGAGCGAGATCCTGTTGGCCAATGGCGCGGCCCTGCTGTCCTCGGACCGGGGACTGGCTCCTCGGGCCCTGCGCGACATCAAGGCCGCTTCCGATGCGGGGCGGTTTCGGGTAGAGGACCCGGAACTAGCGCTGGCCATGGCAGGCGGGGCGCTGCTGGGCCTGGGCACCTTGTTGCGGGCCGACCCGCAACGGGACGGCTGTGCGGCCGCCGACGCGGTGACCGAAGACCTATTGCGCTTATTCGGACTCGATGCCGAGCAGGCCCGCGCCATCTGTCGACGCCCACTGCCGGACCTGGACGGCTGGGATCAACCCGACTCGGCCGCGTGATGGCCGCCCTAGGGCGGCGTGTTTGCCGCTGTTCGCGCAGGTAGCCCTAGTGTCGGCCGGAGGCGTGGGTCCGCGGACGATTTCGCGTATCCGTCGACCACAGGGCCGCGCAGCTCGGGCACTGCAGGTGCAACTCGGTCGCGCGATTGCTCAGTAGATATTGCCAATGGGTGCCGCAGTTGCGGCCGTTACGGCAGTCCTGGCATGCGTCGCGGCCCCACGGGCAGCGCGGGCACGGCAGCCAAGCCCGTCGGGAGGCATCGGCGTGTGGATCGATGGGCAGCATGGGCGTGCAACCAGCCTTTCTGTCACTGGATGTTAGGGTAGGCTACCCATATGAACCGCGCAACCCGAATGGCTCGCCGGCCGCCTGGCCGGTGGCTTGGTTCTCGTCAGAAGCGCTGTCGCACAGCGCTTTACGGTCAGAGTTAGCCGGGCGTCGGCGGCGATCGTCGCGCAATCATGACCGGAACATGGGTCAGCAGCACCACCGCGGCGCTGACCAAACCGAACAGCATTGCAGCAAATCCGCCACTGCCATGGCTGCCGATCACCACCAGCTGGGCTTGCGTCGAGCTGTCGACAAGCTCAGGTGCGGCATTGTTGCGCGCGATAATGCGGTGAACGGCGACGTCGGGGTACCTCTCGGTCCAGCCGGCCAGTCGCTCGGCCACGACCTGGTCCTCTCGGGAACGCAGCGTCCGCCAGCCCGGACCGGGAAAGCCGACGATCGGATCAAACACATTCGGCGGTTGCCACGTGTGCACCACGGTCAGATCGACCTTGCGACGTGAGGCTTCGTCGAATGCGAGCGCGATCGCCAGTTCCGAAGTCGGGGAGCCATCGATGCCGACCAGTACCGTGGACCGCTCCCTGTCGGGATTCAAGTCGACGTCATCGTGGATGACGACCACGGGACAGTGCGAGTGATAGATGAGGCCGGCGCTCACCGAGCCCAGGTGGCGTCCCCGCAGGGTGCCGGTACCGAGGTATCCGACCACCAGCAAGTCGGCGTTTTTGGACATGTCGACCAACGCAGACACCGCCGTCCCGCTGGGCATTTCCAGGTTGATCTGGTTCGGGCCGCGCTGACAGCTTTCGTTGGCGATCTGCAGGGCCTCGTCGAGCAGTTGTTGGCCTCGTTCTCGCAGTTTGCCGGTGTGTTGCGGAGCTAACGAGGAACTCAGCCGGGTCCCCGCGGTGGTGGGCAGCACATGAACCAAAGTCAGTGCAACGTTGCGCAACTCGGCGTCGCGCGCAGCCCAGCGGATCGCGATCTTGGAACCGGGCGAGCCGTCGACGCCGACCACAATCCCGGGATGTTTGCCGAACCTGGACATTGGTTTGCCTCGTTCCCCCCTGCCCTTGGATGCTATCGGTGCGCCGTGGGGTTGGCGGGCGAATCAGTGACTGTGGTTGCCGTCGCGGGTTTCCGGCACGGCCGGTCCTTTTCGGTGCGCGGCCGGCCCTCGCCCGTCAGGTGTTGGCGTCGCGGTATGGGGGAGTTCACTCGGCCCTAGCCGGGCGGCAGGCCACTAGCACCAACCCGAAGGCGAAAACGATCGCGGCTACCCATGGAAATCTGCCGGACGGCGCGAAGCCCTCGGTGGCGATGAACCACAGGAAGTACGCCGACATGGCGGCGCCGGTCAGCATGACCGACTCGGCCCACCGCGCCGGCAGCGCCACACCGACCGTGGGCAGCGGAGCCTCGAAGAGGCGCTGAAGCCACCACAGCAACAACATCTCGACCGCGGTGACCAGCATCAGCACCACCTCCCACTCCAGGCGGGCCAACCACCAAGCCGTTGTTCCGAGCTCCGGTTGTGGCAACAGCCCAGCCGGATAGGCGACGACGGCCACGATCACGACCGGCACCATGTGCCACAGATAGAGCGCCATCACGTTGTTGTTGGCGAACGACAGCACCCGATGAACCCGTCTGGATCGCAGTGCGCGATTGAGCGTAGGCGCGGCCATCACCGCGATTCCGGCTTGCAGGCACCCGAACGCCAGCATGGCAGCCGTGGGCGGTGTGGTGTTCTGTACGGCTTGGCCGGGAACGCCGATCATGCTGATCGGATAGTGGCCGATCCAAATCAACAGGGTCAGCGCAATCGCTGACACGGCAGCTAGCACCGCGGGTCGGCTGCCCGTCAACAGCCCCGTTTGCCAAGCGATTCCGAGCTGGTAGAGCATGCCCCAGCAGAACAAGTAGTTCAGCCAGCCCAGCTGGGGGAGATGGCCCCCCAGGGAAACCGCGTCTACCGCCACCACGGCCGCCGCCAGTGCCAGCGGTACGACCAAGCCCCAGCGATCATGTGCGGCAATGGCAATGGGGGTGAGGGCCGCGAGCACCACGTAGACGGCGAGAAACCACAGGTGCATCGCCACCGCCCAACCCGCATAATCCAGCACCGAGCCGGGCACGCCGAAACCGTGCAGCGCGACCACTATTGCCGAGATCAGCCCGACATACACCGCCGTGGGGCCGAGCACTCGGGCCAGCCGATGCCGCACCCAAGCCTCGCGCGAGGCACGGTCGCCGTCGTAGTGGTGTCGCCACGACACCGCACCGGCATAGCCGACGACCAGAAAAAACACCGGCACCGCCTGGAACGGCCAGGTCAGCCACTGCGTCCAGGGCAACTCCACCAGTGGGTTCTGCCGACCGAACCGCCCATCGTGGTAGGTGACGGACCCGGCCAGCCAATGCCCTGCGACGATGAGCACCACACCGGAGACGCGGTAGTAGTCCACCGCAAGGTCGCGCACCGGTTTCTTGGCGCCTGTGTTGGGCCGCGTTTCGGTTGGCGTTGCCTGATGATCGACCTGGCGGGCTCGGTCGCCCCTTCGCTTGCCGATTACGTCACCCACTCCGGCTGAGCCGCGACATCGACGGCACTGAAGTCCTTGTGCGCGAGGCCGGCCACGGTGCCGCCGTCGACCACGAATTCCGCGCCAGTCGAGTAACTCGACTCGTCGCTGGCCAGGTAGACGATCAGATTGGAGACTTCCATGGGTTCGGCGGCACGGCCCAGTGCGGTCTGCAACAGGTCCTCGGGGACCCACTCGGTCATTGGCGTCTTGACCAGCCCGGGGTGGATCGAGTTCACTCGAATGCCGCTGGGCCCCAACTCGAGTGCGGTGGATTTCGTCAGCCCGCGCACAGCGAACTTGCTGACCGTGTAGCCGTGGCTGGCGATGGTGCCGGCCAGCCCTTCGATCGATGAGATGTTGATGATCGATCCGCGGCCGGCCTCCTTCATAGGCTTGACCGCGGCGCGGATCCCCAAAAAGACACCGGTGACGTTGATGTCGAGGATCCGCTGCCATTCCGACAGCGCATAGTCCTCGATGGTCCCGATGTTCAGGATGCCGGCGTTGTTGACCAGAACATGCAGTCCACCGAACTCGTTGACCGCGGTGTCCACCGCGGCCGTCCACTGCTCGGGCTGGGTGACGTCGAGGTGGACGTAGCGGGCCGCGTCGCCCAGTTCGGCGGCGACGGCCCTGCCCTCGTCGTCGAGGATGTCGCCGAGGACCACGTGAGCGCCTTCGGCCACCAGCGCCCGAACATGCGATGCGCCCATGCCGCGTGCGCCGCCACTGACCAATGCGACCTTTCCGGTCAACCGCCCAGCCATAGCCTCTCCTCGTCGCTTCGTTGCGTTGCCGAACCTAGGTTCATATTGGTCGGGATTCCGCCGATTCGTCCACCTCCGGTGGCGCCAGTGCGGCCGCGGGCTCGATGTGCTTGCACCGTCCGACGAGCTCAGCGAGGCTGGCGTCGTCCTCGGCATCGCCCGGAACCGACAAGCTGATCCCCGAGCACACGCCCGAATACCATTCGGCCAGTATGTCGGGGATCTCCGGGTAGCTGCCCTGGGGCACAACGAGATCCATCACTTCGTCGGTGAGGTGGCCGGCGAGATCCGTCCAGTCCGCCCGATGGGCCATCTCGGAGAGGGCCAGCCCGACATCTTCGAGGCCGAAGTACTCCAGCTGTCGGCGATAGGCGGGGGTGCTGTACAGGAACGCCAACTCGGCGCGACGGGGCTCGCGGAGGCGTTCGACGCCATCGTGGGTCGCGGCCATCATGGGCTGGGGATTGGTCACCACGGCGGGACCGCCGTCGGCTCGCTGGACGGTCGCGGCCCCCTGCGCCAGAGCGGGAAGCGTGCTCGCCCGCAGCACGCGCGGGTGTGAGTTGGTGGGGTGACACACGAAGCCGTCCGACAACTCGCCGGCCAGGTTGCACATGCGCCGGTTCACGCCACCGGTCCAGATCCGCGGCGCCCGATGAGCTATCGGGCCCGGGTTGAAGTAGGGCTGCAGCCGCTCGAATCGGTAGTGCGGTCCGCTGTGATGCAGGGGCACGCCGGTCTGGAACGAATCGAAAATCGCGCGTAGCGAATTCACGTAGTCGCCCAGGCGCGACACCGGGTCCGACCACTCGGTGGAGAATCGGCCGACGATGTTGCCGCGCACCTGCGAGGCGATCCCGAGCTCAAAGCGGCCATCGGAATACTTCGCCAGATCCCATGCGGCGTAGGCGGTAAGCATCGGACTGCGCGGAAAGGCCACGATCATGCTGGTGCGAACGATGATTCGCTGGGTATGAGTCAGCGCCAGCGTGGCCACGGTGAACGCGTCATGAATGGTTTCCGGAACATGGATCACGTCGAAGCCCAGCCGCTCCACCCGCTGTGCCCAAGCGGCGACGTCCTTGAGGTCCATTCGCGGCGGCCAGGACGCGATCATCTGCATGGCGCGCCGCGTTGACTCGCTCACCGGGCCAGCCCGCCCAACAGCAGTGTGGTGGTGTGGTCCATCCAAGCGGCATCGAGATCGCGTTCGTTTGCCAGGGCCATCATCACGGTTCCGCCGATCATGTCCAGCAAGATCCGGGCGTCGACGTCGGGGGTGGCTTGCCCGCTGGCCGCGGCGTGGTCGAGGAAGCGCTGCAGTTGACCGTAGCTGCTGCTCTGTAGCCGGCTGAGCAGCCGGGCCGAAAGGCCGGGCTCGGAGGGCAATTCGGCCATCAGCCCGGACAACGCGGAATGCACCGCCGGTCTGCTGAACAGATCGATGGCGGCACGCAGTAGTGCGCGGATGCCCGATTCGAGTCCATCGGTCAACGGCAGCTCGGTACTGGTCGGGATGGGAAAGACCGCCTCGTATACCAACTCGATCTTGGTGGGGAACCGGCGGTAGACGGCCGGGGGAGTGGCGCCGGCCCGCGCCGCGACCAGGGGGATGGTGAGCCGGGCATACCCGATCTCCTCGAGGAGCTCGGTCGTCGCACGCAACACCGCGGCATCGATGCGGGCATCCCTCGGTCGTCCCTGCGATCGAGCTCGAGGCTCGGGCTGGTCAGTCCATGCCGTTAGCTCCATTACGATCGGATCGTAATGTAATTCACACCGCGGGACAATGGTGCGGCAAGCATCACGAGAAATGCCCGTGAAGCGTCCTCGGTGCATCACGTAAAAATGCCCGCGAAACGGTCGATCCTCAGCAGGCATGGGAAGTGGGCTGTCGATGTCGTCTCGGGCCGAGATCACCGCGAAGTTCGCCAGGGCGTATGTGGGGGCGCCGAAGGCGGACAAGGGGCAGATTCTGGATCAGGTGGTGGCGGTCACCGGCTGGTCGCGTGACAACGCCCGGCGGCGGTTGAGGGCGGCGGCCGCGCCGCCGGGAGCGGGTCGGCAGGTCGCCAAACGGATTTGCCGGCAACGCAATCCGAAGTACTCCTAGGATGCGCTCAAGGTGTTGCAGAAGGTGTGGGCGGCCTCAGGCGGGCAGTGCGGCCGGTACCTGGCCGCTTCCATGGCACTTCAGTTGGATGCTCTAGAACGCCACGGCGAACTGGTGGACGGCCGTGACCGTTACGGCCCGGCGGTGCGTGCCGAGCTGTTGGCGATGAGCAGCGCCACGATCGACCGCTACCTGCGCGGCGCCAAGGCCCGCGACCAGATCTCGGGTGTGTCGACGACGAAACCCTCCCCGCTGCTGCGGTCCTCGATCACCATCTGCAAAGCAGGCGATGAGGCCGAAGAATCTCCGGGGTTCTTCGAAGGCGACACCGTGGCGCACTGCGGCCCGACACTGAAAGGTGAGTTCGCCCGCACGGTCAACCTCACCGACATGCACATCGGCTGGGTGTTCACCCGCACGGTGCGCAACAACGCCCACCCCCACATCCTGGGCGCCCTCAAAACCGGAATTACTAAAATCCCTATAAGGTAACGGGTTTGGACTTCGACAACGGCACCGAATTCCTCAATAAGGCGGTCATCAAGTGGGCCGCGGACATGGAGATCTTCTTCACCCGCTCACGACCCTACAAGAAGAACGACCAGGCCACCATCGAGTCCAAAAACAACCACCTCGTGCGTCGCTACGGGTTCTACTACCGCTACGACACCGACGAAGAACGCGCCGTGCTCAACCGGCTGTGGCACCTGGTCAACGACCGGCTCAACTACCTGACCCCACCATCAAACCCATCAGCTACGGCTGCAGCCGCGACGGTCACCGCCGCCGGCTCTACGACAAGCCCCAGACCCCTGGACCGGCTGCTGGCCGCCGGAGTCCTCTCAGCGGCCCAACAAACAGAGCTGCTCACCTACCGCAACAGCCTCAACCCCGCCGCGATCGCCCACCAGATCGCCGACCTGCAAGCCGCCCTGCTCAGACTCGCCAAAGACAAGACCGAACAGCTCTACCCCGCCGCCATACCCGCCGCTCTACCCGCCCTCAAAGCCGGCATCCGCATCAAAAGCAAGACCACCACCTGACCCCGATTTCGCGGGCATTCCTTACCTGATGCATGAACCAGGTTTCGCAGGCATCTTGACTTGATGCATCACGTGGTGCGGCACTGTCGCGAGGCAGAACGGCGGCCCGGACCCATTTACCCCGACTCTTGGATGCGGCCGTCCGATGCCGACGTTCGTCCGGACTCCGAACATGCGCGATCCGCACCCTGCGCTGTCGCTATGGTCGAATGGGCTGCTCGGCCTTGATATCCGTCCCCCCAGATCTTTTGATCCGCATCTTTCATCGTGCTTGGACAGCTGCGACCTAGATGCCACCGGAATCAAGCGCGAATGATTAGTGCGCAGGACGTCTCCGGCTAAAACGCCGGCCGGGTAGCGCCAGCATTCTCCGCGGCGGGGCACCCCGGAGTTGTTGCCGGCTTTTCCGCTCCCACCGGCGACGCCGGCGGGATGTTCTTGATCGTCCGGACGCTGATGCGCGCGCCGCGGCTTGGTATCAAGGTGACGTACTTTAGCTTCGGCGTCTCATCGGCCGCCGTTGTGGTTATCAATTCGGCCCGCCGCAGGATCTCACGTAAGACAACTCTCATTTCGACGAGGGCGAAGGTGGCCCCGAGGCAGCGGCGAGCGCCGCCTCCGAACGGTAGCCAGGTGGTCGGCCCCGGAGATACGCCTATCATCCGATCTGGGTCGAATCGGTCGGGATCGGGATAGAACGCGGCGCTGGCATGCACCAGCCCGATTCCCGGCAGCACCCATGCCCCAGCCGGTAGCTGGTAGCCGGCCACCTCGACGGGCGCTGCAAGCACCCGGCCCACCGCGAATGCCAGCGGGCGGATCCGCAACGTTTCCTTTACTACCGCGTCGAGGTATTCGTCGCCGGCGGCATCGCCCGCCGCGCCGGCGTGGGCCGCCGCCACCGCCTTCGTCAAGATCGTTGGGTGGCGGGTCAGGCGCTCTAACGCCCAGTTCAAGCCTGTCGCGCTGGTGTCATACCCGGCCACTAGCAACGTGACGAGTTGGTCACGTAGTTCGCGGTCCGTCATTGCATTGTCGTTGCCTTCAGCGCGGATCAGCATCGCCAGCACATCGGCGCGTTTGCCTAGTTCAGCGTCGTTGCGACGGTCGGTGATCTCCGCGTACAGGAGGTCATCCACATCGGCAATTCGCTTACGCAGCCCTCGCCACGGACGGCGGCTGAGTAGCTTCGGATTGGCGAGCGCCAAGGTGCCCCAAGGGCCCATGCTCAGCAGCCGCGGCACGGCCGTGCGCAGCGCCGCGAGGCGAGCCGGGTCGGTGGCGCCGATCACCGTCCGCAGGATCACTTCTAAAGTGATCTCAGACATCCTCACGGTGACCGGGAACGTTCTTCCCGCCGGCCACCCAGCGACATTGTCCGCGGCGATCTCAGCCATCAGCCCGGCTTGGCGGGCAACGGCGTCGCGGTGGAAGGGGGCCAGCATGGTGCGTCGCCGGCATCGATGCGCTTCTTCATCCAGCACCATCAACGAGCTGTCCCCGGTCAAGCCGCTCAACAGCGCATTCGCGTCGCCCGCGTGGAAGATATGGGTATCGCCGGTAAACACCGTCTTGATGTCGCCAGGATCGGCCAGGTATACCTGCGTGCCCATCCTCGCGATCCGCAGTGTGAATACGTCGCCGTACCGGCGCCGGCAGGCGGCCAGAAATTGCGGCCCGCGCAGCAGCATCAATGCGGCTTGTAGTGACCGAGAAAGTGGTGGTCCTGGCGGCAGAACGCCAGAATTATTATGGGGCACTGTCAAATCCTATGGCTCGCGCTTTTTTAAAAGCAACTATGCGGTCAATTGCCGTTATTTTGGCGTAGATGCCATTGTTTTTGATGCTTCAAACATCGAAACCTAAACGCTACGTTGGCATTACATGCGGAGACCGTTACTGGTGAAGGCTCATGCAAATTCTGCCGTCTGCAAATCGGACAATTTTTCTGACGCCGTCGGTGTCAAATTACCAAAGCTCGCGACACCGTGCAACCAATACTGGATTCATGACTAGAATGCGTAACTAGAATTCACAATTGGAATTTAGAACTAGAATTCATCACCAGAATTAGCGCAAGGATATTTGGGGGGTCCACAAGTATCCGGGTGGACGATCTCGATCGGCGTTTCGGTCCAGAGCGGCCGATCGCCGCTGGGGATCGGGCACGGGAGATAACCGCGCTAAAGCTTACGCAACAGGGCCGCCGCGCGAACGTCGTCACCGACGGTGAACTGGAGGTGTGTCACCCCGTCGCGTTGTTCGGAACGGATGGTGACCGTTTCGCCAAACTTGATCGGGCTGCGGTACTCGAGCACGGCGCGGTGGGGGCCGTCAAGGTCGTCTGTTGGCTGAGTATCTCGTGTATGCCGTGCCAGTAGATGGTGTTGTTGACATGCTCAAACGGATCAATATCTGTGCGAAGCAACGGAAATGGTGTGTTCACACCGGCCGTGATCGGCTCGGTGAGCCAAGGCCGCCACTTGAGCCGGTGGTCGTCGGTGGTGCTGCCGAAGCGGGTCAGGCAAGCATCGGTGAGTCGTGACGGAGTCAAGGTGTCCTTGTTGACGCACAGCCAGAAGCCTTCGGTTTCGATCCGTCCACCGTGCGAGCCCTCCAACTGAACGCGCATGTTGCACCATCTGGTGGAAAGGGCCGCACACCAACGGCGGAAGGTGATCTCGCTGGGTAGCTCGATCGGCTCGATAACGTCGATCACGGTGCGCAGGACGATCCAATGGGGGTGGACCTCGGCCAATTCGGCATCGGCGAGATGCTCGGCGCCGACTTCTTGGATGTAGCGCGCGACACCATCGAGGCGTAGCCGCATGTGTTCGTCGATATCGGTGGTGGCCAGTCGCCAGCTTGTTCGGTATACGTATCCAGCACCGGGGAGGGCGACTAACGGCGCTTGGGCGTCAGTGTTGTCCGGCACGTCCTGTCCTCACTGTTGTTGACTTGCGCCGTCGTGACCATGATCGCTGAGCAGCTTCTCCAGCTGCTCGCTGGCGATGTTCAACTTCGATCGGAACATCGATACCACCCGGTCGCGCACCCTCGGCTTGTGCGACAGGGGCGGGAGCAAGTCGGCTAGCAGGTTCAACCGCGCCGAACTCAGCCAGTCGGTGAGCTCGACATCGTCGAGCCAGCGCTGAAAGTTTCGAAGGTCGGAGTGTGTCAGCCGCATCCAGTCCAGATCAGAATCCGGATGTGGAATCGGCGTACAGAGCTCGTTTTTCACCTCGTCCCCGTCGTAGGCGAGTTCAACGTGCGCGGTAAAGGCGGCACTGAATACCTGCTGGCATCCGCGTACCGCCTGCAGGGTGAGGTGATCGCCGTCGAAGACGGGTTTGGCCGGGCGCTGCGGTGCGCCGTCGGAGGTGCAGTCGACATAGAGGGCCGACGCTGAGCAGGGGACCGATCCGCCGTCGAACACGATCTCGGTGGAGTCGATGCGCTGGACGTGGCCCATCCTCACCACGTCCTCGATGCGGCGCAGTTGGTCGAATTCGGGCTGTGACACCGTCGCGCACCGATACATGGTTGGCCGTACCGCAGAGTCGAGCCGAAGCAATGTTCCGGCCTTTTCGAGCCGGTCAAACAGATCCTGGATCGATGTTGCTCTACCGATTGCCTCGAGAGTGATGCCGTAACTATCGCGGAACTGCTTGATGAATGTCGGCCCGGGCTGCAGCGTGGCGCGGTCGATCAGCCACGCGTCTCGGGGCTTGATCCAGGTCAGCTGGCCGGGATCGACGCCATTGCGTAGCAACCAAAGGCAGACATCCATGGCGGTCTTGCCCGCGCCGACGATCACGTACCGGTCTTTTCCGGTGAACTTGGGCAGATCGTTGGGCGCAATGCAGTCGATCCCGGGCGCCACCGGGTATAGTGTCGGCCGCATGGACGGCACGACGGCACGCAGGTAGGTGGCATCGACGATGCGACGGCTGACGGTGACCTGGTGTTCTGCGCCACTCAGGGTCCGGAACCGGCCATCACCGAGGTATTCGCTCATCGGGAAGTACTCGACCCGGCCGGTGGGAAGAAACTGCTGCTGCATGACGGCGTCGAAGTAGGCGCAGATCTCGCCGACGGGTGCGAGTTCGTTCAGCCCCTGGTTCCAGCCGACGGCGTCAATGGTGTTGTTGCCCAATGGCCGTGAGTTGACGCCGTAGTACGCCGACGGTTGATGCAGCCGTACGAAGGGGTAAGCCGTGGTCCAGTGCCCACCCGGCGCATGCGCGCGGTCGACGATAACCACCCGCGCATCGGATTCGGTGATGAGCGTGTCGGTGAACGCCATTCCCATTGCACCGGCTCCCACCACGAGGTAATCGGCTTCAATGGCTTTTGCTGGCGCCTGCACATGCTCTCCTTCGCGCATCGGTATGGGGCGACACTGAAGCCGCTGACGGTACGCGACCCACCGTCGCCCTGGCGAAGCGCTCCTTTGCTAACGCCGCGCCGAATGGAGTCTGAGCCCGCGCGCCACTGGACCGACCGTGGATGGGCCGCGGCAGGCGACGCGCGGGAGCCCGCAGGGGTGCCTGCGGAGCAACTCCGGGTGTATGACTGGTTGGGCTGCATGTTTGAGGAGGCCCCATGACGGACCCGAACACCCGAGAACGCACCTATCGATCAGGCTCGGGCGGCGGGTAGCCGGATGTCGCGCGGGGGTGAGCGGAATTCGGGCCTGCGGGGCTTTCTGGAGGCTCTCCCCCAGCGTCGAGTCGCGATCGCCGAAGGCCTGCGCAGCCGATTGTGGCCAACGCCGGCACTGGGCGTAGTGATGGCGATCGCGGTTGGGCTGGCGCTACCCGAAGTCGACAGCGCCGTCGATCCGCACATGCCGCCCGCGCTGACCAGCTACATATTCGGTGGCGGCGCCGATGCGGCGCGGGAACTGCTGAGCGCGATCGCGACCTCGTTGGTGACGGTGACGTCGTTGACGTTCTCGTTGACCCTGATCACCCTGCAGCTGGCCAGCAGTCAGTACACGCCCAGACTGCTCCGCACCTTCGCCGCAGATCATTTCGTTCAGCGCACGCTAGCGGTGTTCCTCGCCACGTTCGCCTATGCGCTGACGGTCCTGCGCAGCGTCCGCAACAAGCGCGGTGAAGACGCCGAGTTCGTTCCCCAGATCGCGGTAACGCTGTCCTATCTGTTGGCCATGGTGAGTGTGCTGGCCCTGGTCTTGTTTCTGGGGCATCTGGTGCGTCAGATCCGGATCGAGATGATGCTCGGCCACGTATCGGCTGAGGCGACCGCGACCGCCCACCGCGTGCTGGATCCGCTCGATGACGACGAGCCCGACGACCGCATTCCATCACCTCCGACGGCGCATTCGATGATCGTGACCCAAGCGTCGGGTCTCCTGGTGGAAGTCGATGAGCGCGCCGTCCTGGCCGCAGCGGTGGACGCCGACGCCGTCGTCTGGCTCGACCGTCAAGTCGGGTCTTCGCTGATCGCGGGCGTGCCGGCCGCATTCTGCTGGTCGGCGGATCCGTCGTTCCCGCTTGACGCGGAAAGACTGGCGTCGCTGCGCAAACGCGTCTGCGCCGCGATGCGCACCGGTATGGAGCGCACCAGCACCCAAGACATCAGCTACGGGCTGCGACAGCTCACCGATGTCGTGATCCGGGCGCTTTCCCCGGGCATCAACGACCCGACCACCGCGGTGCACGGCTTGAGTTCTTGTGCGGCCGTATTGTGTGACCTCGTCAACTACCGGCTGGGCCATCGGGTGCTGCGCGACGACGACGGGGCGCCCCGGGTAGTCGTCGCCGCGCCGGACCTGGCCGCGCTACTTGATGTCGTGTGCACGCAGGTGCAGCAGTATGGCTCCAGAGATCCGGTGGTGCTGGCCAGACTGCTGTCGCTGCTTCGCGAACTAGCCTGGACGGCGCGGCTGCCGGTGCATCGACGTGCCGTCGCCGACCGGCTCGTCCGCGTTCAGCAGGCCATCGCCGAACAGGGCTTCGATGCCAGCGTGAGCGCTCAGCTCGATGCACTCGCCGGCGAAGTTCGTGCGGCGATGGATCGGCGGTGGTCACCGGCGATCGGTACCTCGACATGACCGATCTCACCGTGAGCGTCACCGACGGCATCGCGGTATTGACCCTGAACCGTCCGCAGCGCCGCAACGCCTACACCGCCGAGATGGGACTGTCGCTCAGCTCGGCCTACCGGCAGTGCGATGACGATGATGCGGTGCGCGCGATCGTGGTCACCGGAGCCGGTGATGCGTTATGCGCCGGCGCCGATTTCTCGGGGGACACAAATCCTTTTGACGCGCCCGACGGTGGCGGCGGGTTTACCGCAGCACCGATAGATCCCGCGGCGTTCGAGTTGCGCACGCCCGTCATCGCCGCAGTCAACGGCCACGCCATCGGGATCGGTTTGATCATCGCATTGCAAGCCGACATCCGGATCATGGCGGAGTCCGCCAAGTACGCGGTCGCGCAGGTCCGTCGCGGAGTCATTGCCGACTGCATGTCGCATTGGACCCTGCCGCACCTGGTGGGCAGTGCGGTGGCAGCGGACATCCTGTTGACCGGGCGCACGTTCGACGGTGCGGAGGCATTGGCCATGGGAATCGCCACCCGGACACTGCCGGGTCCGCACGTGCTCGGACACGCAATGGCCGTGGCGCGCGACATCGCGGCCAACACCGCACCGATGTCGGCCGCGCTGAGCAAGCGGCTGCTGTGGGACACCCTGATCAACGGCTACACACCGCGTCAGGTCGCCGAGCTGGAGACACAACTGCATCGGCGGGTCATGGGCAGTGCCGATGCACGCGAGGGAGTCGAGGCGTTCCTGCAGCACCGCGCCCCCCGTTGGAGCGCGTCGGTGTCGTCGGCGTGGAAACCGTTGCCCGCACCCGATCATCGGGAGCAACCGTGACAACCGCGGCTAACCCGTGCCGACAGATTGTCGGTGAAGGGCGGCAGCTTGGACGGCTAGGCGGGAGTGATCGCCGTCGCTAATTCTTGTGGCACAGAGGTCAATAGCGTGCTAACGATGCCGCCAACGGTGGGACCCGAGACGACCTCCTGAAAATACGGCAGGAACCAGGTCACGGTCGCTGTGGTGGCATGTGGAGCAACGAGAATCCCGTCGAACGGGACATCGAGGACCACGAATCCCAGACCGATCGGCAGCAACAACGGCAGCGTCACCCCACCATTGAGGAAGCCGTTGGACAAGACAGCAGGAGCATCGACGAGGGCGCCCAATGCCCCCGCAATGTCCCCGCTCTGCACCGCGGTGGTGAAGGCGTTCAAGCTAATTCCGAACCCCTGCAGGGTGCTGAGCGCGGGACCTGCTGCCACGAACGCCACCGCGGGTGCCACGTCGGTGAGTGCTGTGCCACCGAGATTGATGAGGTTTTGCTGGATCTGTCCCCCAATGGCCGAGATCGGGGATAGGTCAGCCAACGCCCGATTCAGCGCCGACGGATCATACAGCACGGCACCGAGGTCCTGGGCTGCGTTCTGCAGCGACGTGGCGATCGTTTGCCCGTAACCCAGCTGGTTGGCGAGGATCTGACTCAAGAAGGGCGCCGGATTGGCGGCCCACGTGCTGCCCAGGCTTTGCAGGTTGGCGGCCGTGTTCTCGATCAGTTCCTGGTACGGGGCGGCAATGTCCACCGTCGCCTGTACCGCCGGCGCCGCGGTGGAGCCGAGCAGCGACAGCGACGCGAGCGAGGCAGGCAATGATGCGGAAACGGATTCCACGCTGGCCGCGACGTGCCCGGGAAGGAGCGTGGTCGCGCTGGCGACTCGGGTGGCCGAGGCGGCAACCACGGATTCGGCCGCGGTGACCCGGCCCAGCGTGGCGTTGGCGCCGCTACGCACCGCAGTCGCTACGGCATCGACGGTTCGCAGGCCGGCGGTCCCGATGACGCCAGTGCCGGGGCCGGCGGTTGCGGAACCATCGGTGGGGATCAACGGGTGCCCGAGTAATGCTCGAGCGGGCGCGTTCACCGTCTTGATCAGATTCTGCTCGGCGTTGGCGACTTCGGCGCTTAGGTATGCGGCCCCGCTGCCTTTCAACACGCTCACGAACTCGTCATGAAATGCTGCCGCCCGGGCGCTGAGGGTTTGGTACTCCTGAGCGTAGGAGCCGAATAGCGTTGCAATGGCGGTGGATACCTCATCGGAGGCTGCGGCCGCTATCCCCGTCGTGGGGACGGCGGCCGCCGCGTTCGCCACCCCCAGCGTCGAACAAACATCCACCAGATTTTCCGCGGACGTGGCCACCATGTCCGGCAGCACGGTGAGAAATGACATGTCTACCTCCTGCCCGGTCATCATCGACCCATTGGCATGGCAGAAACGATCGCAGGACCTCGCCAGCTCCACTAGGGACTTTCGTCGTTACCTGGTCGGGGCCCGCGTTCACATTCGCAGCTGTCCGGTTTCGGCCGGCTTGCAGTCACTCACCTACCAGGTGCCGGTCGACGGGATTGATGCGATTGACGACCAGGGGGTCAGTCCGGGTGAACGGGAAGTCCGGCAGGTCGTCGATGTGGGTGTTGAAGGTGGCGGCCAGCACCTCGCGCGAGTAGGCGCTCACCGAAGCGCGGTAGCCGATGTCGCCGGGTGTGGGTTGGTCGAAAAAGATGGTGAAGTGCCACTCGTCGCAGTCGATCACCTCGATGTGGTGCGGATAGGCGCGCGGGATGAAGTAGACGTCTCCCGCCTTCAGGTGCCAAGTGTCCAGGGTGCCATCGGGGTCCATGACTGTCATCTGGGCCGAACCCTGTTGTACATAACCCATTTCGGCCGTGACGGGATGCCAATGCGGTTCGCGCATGCCATCCTCCTTGATCCGCAGTGAGTACATCGACAAGTCCTTCAACGCCGGCCAGTACTGCACCCGCGCGAGCCGCGCCGAACCGACCACGACGCTGATGGGCGGTTGCTGAGCCTCCACCGCAAACTTGTGCGGGTCGTTGTACCAGGCAGTGCCGGGGACCACCGCAGGGCCGGATCGGGCCGCCAGCGCTCGGTCGGAGGCGCGACGACGGATCGTGCCGAACGCGGCGGCGTCCAGGTCGTAGGTGTTGCCCAGCACGGCATCGGTCATCGCGCCGAACGCGGCGCCCAAGCCGAAGTCTTCGGGGCGTTCGTGGCGGAAGGCGATGATGAACTCGGCGACGTCCTCGCCGATGTTCTCAATGTGGTGCAGCGACCCCGAGTCGATGTGGAACATCTCGCCGGCGCTGACGGTGAATGACGAGAACTGGCTTCCGCTGTCGAGCACTGACACCAGTGAGGTTCCGGACACGCAGTAGGTCAGCTCGTTGGCGTTGGCATGCCAGTGGGGGGTACGCATCGCGCCCGGGTTGATCAGCACTCGCTTGATCGACATGCCTCGCAGGATCGGGAAGGTGTCAGCGGTGACTCGGCGGATCGAACCCAGGTCGCTTTCCTCAACGATTTCGCCATCCCACAGGGAGATGGCGTGGGTGGTGAGGCGGTCGGACGTCGTGGTCATTGAAGGTTCCTCTCCGGTAGCGGCAACCGGCTTGGGCCGATGCCTTTGCCATACCTCGGATCGTCGCAGCGCCGGCGAGTGACCGTCCAAGACTCATCTCGAATGGTTCAACAATCGGCGCCTATCAATGCCGAACGGGGCCTTGATCGCAGGCCCAGGCCTGTCGGGTAGTTCGTATCGGTGGCATCGTGGAGATCACCCTGGTGGGGAGGAATCTGATATTCGAGTGGCACTGCACAATTCGGGGTAAGGCGTCGTTTGTAGATGCAGTCGTAATCGGCCAAACGGAGGCAGCAATGACCGAGACGCACAAGGTCGACTTCAGCGATGTGCGGTGTGGGGTCGGTGGAGTGGACAAATCTCTGCACGCTGTACTTGCGGGCATGCGAGAGCCGCTCGCCGGCGCCAATTCTGGGCGACACGGCGGCAGCGGAGGCGGTGGAGCGCATCGAATACGACTGGGGCCGCATGGACCTCACCATGTGGCCCGCAACCAGCCAATACATGGTCACCATGCGGGCCAAGCAGTTCGATGACTGGTGCACAGACTTCCTGGGGCGCTATCGCAACGCCGTGGTTCTGCACCTGGGGTGCGGCATGGATACCCGAGCCTTCCGGCTGCACCCGCCACAGAGCGCGCAATGGTACGACGTCGATCAACCGGATGTGATCGCGTTGCGGCGCAAGCTCTACGACGACTGCGCCGGCTACCGGATGATCGGGTCGTCGGTGACCGATGAGGCGTGGCTGGACGAGATACCCACCGATCGCCCAACGCTGCTGATCGCAGACGGCCTGCTCATTTATCTCACCGAGCCCGAGGTCCGGATGTTGCTGCAGCGTGTGACGGATCGGTTTGGCGCCGGGGAGCTTGCCTTTGACACAACGTCGCCGTTGGGGCCGCGGCTGTCCAAGGCCTTTACCAAGGGCATCACCAAGTGGGGTATCAGTGACGTGCGGGACCTCCAGCAATGGAACCCGCGGCTGCGCTTCCTCGAGCAGACCCATGTTGGGGCGCTTTGCGCACGCATACCCTCGGCGCCGATACGACTGCTATGGCGGCTGGTCTATGTCACACCGGTGCGTAACTTCGACGTGCTCAACCGGTTTGCGTTCTAGGTCAGGCCACAACTCGGGGCCGCGCTCGGCCCCGTCGAGTCAGGTGCCGTCGCTAGCCGCTCGTTGGATGCCTGCCAATGCCAAACAGTATGCATGGCATTGGAAAATTATTCGGTGCCAATGGTGTGATTGAACGGGACATGCTGCTTAGCAATACATTTCGCCAGTTCGGAGTGGGTGATTTCGGCGCAGGGCGGCAGGCGTTGCGTAGGCGGGGCTAGCTGGCCGTGAATTGGCCCAGGTCGTAGATGCCGAGGGCTTTCTCGACATCGGCGACCTGGTCGACCACCCCTTGAAAACCGGCCTGGCCGAACTGCCGGTGCTCCTCGTCTTCGAATACCTCGGCCAGGTCGCGGAACTCTCCGGCCGGCATCACGTCCCGCAACGCCGGAAAGATGACGGTGTCTTCACGTGCCTCGTGCGGCTCGTACATTCGGATGAACGCCGTCATGTCCCGGACCAGGGCGTCTCGCCCCGGCTGGCCGGGCGCGCTACCCGCTGCGGCGGTAGCGGCGAGAATCCGGTCGGTGACTCCCCGGCCTCGTTGGTGCTGGGTGCGCAGTACGGAAGTGGTGTCGGTGAATTTTCCGGCCTGCTCCAGCATGGGAAAGACATATCGTTCTTCGAGGGCTTCGTGATAGTTCTCGATGAACGCTCGGATTATCTGAGCGCCAGCGTTGAGTTCTTGTGTGGGAGCTGGATCGCCAACTTGCAGGCGGTGGATCCCTTCTCGGTAGATCAGCAAGATTCGTTTGAGGACCCCGTGCTCGCGCATCAGGTCTTCGGGAGCGGTGACGGCCGCCTGCTCGGGTGAGGATGCGCCCGCGTCGACTGGCTTCTGCGGTGAACCGCTGCAAGCCGAAAGGGCGATCGCGCCGGTTACGGGCATCGCGATTCCGAAAAGGTGACGGCGGCTCAGGGACCGGTGTGGCTCATCGATCACGATCGCACCTTTCGTGACCAGCCGTCTCAGCGGGAGGAGGCGGCCAGGCCCAATAGTTCGTCTACCGACCACTGATCGTCGGCGTGGTTTCCATACTTGGTGGCCAGCACCCGGCCGTCGGAACCGATGAGGAAGTCGGCCGGTAGTCCCAAGTGTCCCTCACCGATCCCCGCGGCGCCGCGCCACGATTGGCCCTTCATGCCGCGGCTCGCGGCCATCCAGGCCCGCGGGCTTAGCACGGCTTTCGGCGAGGACTCGACACCGAACTCGTGGTAGAGCTCTTTGGCGGGGTCGGCGATCGTCGCGAAGGGCAGTTCCGCCTGATACTCACGCATCGCCGAAGCGCTGGAGTGAAACACCGCGACCTCTCGGATTCCGGCGGCGACGATCTCATCGTGTCGTCCGCTGATCGACCGGAGATGAAGGTTGCAGATCGGGCAGCCGGCGAAGCGGCGGAACTGTAGATGTACCAGGTGATCCGGGTCGGGCACTGGCACCGTCTGGTCATGGATGTCGCTGAGTTGATGCGCGGCGAGAACGTCACCGACTTCGATTCTTCGCATGCAACCAGCCAACCACGAGCTTGCGACACCGGGTAGTCAATGCGCTGGCATGATTCAGCCATCCGGCCCGGATAGCGTCAGGTCGTTCGATGAGCTGTTGCGGCCGGCGCTCCGCCGGGAGCCTTCTGGCAGCGGCTGCCCGCCATGGGGTGCAGCGTCGGGTTCGGGCGTCCGCTGGCGTGACGACGTTTGGTTCAGTGCGGTCAGCGCCGACCATTTCGGCAAGAAAGCCAACGGGATGAAGGCCAACACCGCCAGCAAGACTGCCACCACAAACACCACGCTGTACGCGCGCGAAAGTTCGTGCAGCACCGGCTGGTCGAGAGGGACACCAGGGTGCTCATAGAAGGTCTCGATCTTGCTCCTACCGGAGGCATTTTCGCCACTGTTGAGCTGGCTGGTCAGGATCACCGACATCAGCGCGGTGCCTACCGCGGCGGCCATCTGGTGATTGACTTTGATCAGCATTGAACCCCTCGCGATCTGATTGGGGGCCAGGCTCTACATCGCCACCGCGACAAGCGGCATCCTGGTGCAGCCCATGCCCATACCCAGGATCGTCAGACCGATCAACAGCATCGGAAGGTAGTCGCGCTGGGTGGCGACCCCGAAGGCGAAAATGCCCATACCGGTGGCAATCAGCGTGACGCCGATGACAAGCACCCCGCGAGCGCCGCGTCTGTCCACCAACGCTCCAGCCAACGGTACGGCCAGCGCGGCGCCGATTCCGCGGGGCAGCAGGCTCATCCCGGCTTGCATCGGGGTGTGGTTGAGCAGCTGCTGGAAGTAGCTGGGAAACAGCACCCCGGCGCCGAAAGTCGACACGATGTAGAGAAACATCGCCACGTTGGCCAAGGTGAGCGCGCGGTTGGTCAACAGGCGCAGATCGATGAGGGGCTTGTCCGCGCGGTAGAGGGCATGAAACACAAACCCGACTATCAACGCAACACCGACTCCCGCCGGTATCCACACGTGGCGATCGGCCACGGTGCCATAGATGGGGATTTCCGACATCCCGTATAAAAACGCCGGCAGGCCCGGCGACAGCAGCAGCATCCCGACGACGTCGAAGGTTTCCGACGGTGCGGGCGTATCTCGAGGGAACACGACCGCGGCCAGACCCACCGCGGCCACCCCGACCGGCAAGTTGATCCAGAAAATCCACTGCCAGCTATAGCTGTCGATGAGCCAGCCGCCCAAGGCGGGACCAAAAGCCGGGGCGAGCACACCCGGAATCCCCAGCACGGCCATCACGCGGCCGACCCGTTTGGGGCCCGCCTCGCGGTTGACGATGGTCAGGGCCAGCGGCGCCAGCATGCCGCCACCGAGACCCTGCACCACTCGAGAAGCGATCAGCAGGGTGATGTTTGGCGCAATCGCGCACAAAAGTGAGCTCAGGGTGAACACCAATACCGAACCCATGAACATTCGTTTGGTGCCGAATCGGTCGGCCGCCCAGCCTGCCAGGGGGAACACGGCGGCCAACGCGAGCGTGTAGCCGGTGATCGTCCAGGCAACGACGGCCTGGGTCGAACCGAAGGTGTCGACGAATGTGCGCTGTGCGACGGTGACGACGCTGGTGTCCACCATGGTCATGATCGAGCCCAGAACGCATACGCCGGCAATCCGCCACAGTCCGGCGTCCAGCCTGTCGGGATAGCTGTGTTGCTCTCGGTTGTCCGGATGAGTGTCCGGTGATTCCGGTCGGCGCGGTGTGCCCGCGCGGCGCATCACCATAGGATCCGGAACCCTTGGGCCACGCCGGAAGTTGGGGTCGGGGACGCGTCCGCGGCCGGAGCTAGAGCCGGCGGTTGGCGCCGACTGGGGGTGATGGAGTTTTTCACGGGGAGCGCGACGCCCCAACTTGGCGTTCCGCGCGGTCCGTACCGCTGTCCTTCACGCGGACCGCAGGGGTTAGCTCTTCGATGGCGCGCAAAGCCGTCGACGTCCTTTCGTCCCAGTCGCCACTGACCACCACGAACGGGCGTCTGGCCGTGCTCAGGGCGTGTTGGCAGCGCGCGAAGAACTCGCCGCGATCGCCGGGCCGGCCACCCCTCTGGTCTGAGTTGCAGGGCAGATCGGGTTTGGTGAGAAGCGTGAGATCGTAAGGACGCCGGGCGGAGCAGTCGAGGTCGCGCGGGCTGCGCCCGAGCAGCAGCTCGGCCCACACGGCGGTCGCGAGCGGATCGGTGTCGCAAATCAGGACGCGATCGGCATTGCGCGCCAAGGCTTCTTCCGACGCGATTTGGCCGCGAACGATCTCGGTCCAATCCGGCCCCACTAGCGAGGCGTGATTGCGGTCCCGCGGTGTCCACTCCGGCACCCACGTCGTTCCGAGCATTTCGGCGAGTGCACTTACGAGGGCCGTCTTACCGGTGGATTCGGGGCCGATGATGCTGATGCGCTTCGCGAAGGCAGGCCGCACGCACCGTGGGATGTATCGCCAGTAGGCAAGCGGGTCCGCTCTGATGCGCGTTCCGCTCACCGGAACGATGTTGCGGGCTTGATCGACCGCCACGAAACGCGCTCCGAGAACCTTGGCGACGTCCTCGCCGTAAGGCTCGGAAGCAAAGACGAAGTCGGGGCGCCCGGGGAGTACCCGCTCGAGGCGCTGCTTCCAGATATCTCAGTACGACGGATGCTCCGGCGGATGCTGTGGGTTTTCCACGGCAACGGTAACCACGTGGTCGAAGGGAAACAGCTCACGCATCCAGGCAAATCGTTGGGTACCCGAAATCGGGTCCTCGTCCTGTACCGAGATCACGATGGTCAGATCATCCACCCATCGGCTTGCGAACTCGCCGAGATAGACGTGTCCGGCATGGGGTGGCAGGAACCTCCCGAGCACCATGCCGTGAGTCACGACGGTGCTCCCGCGGTGACGGGGCTGCCGGGACTACCGCTGGGCCGGTCGGGCCCCACCGTCGGCGCCTCCCCGACGGTGGGGCCCGAGCAACTGCCGTGTGACGCCTCTCATCCGCGGGTAGCCGCCGAAGATCTGCGTCATGGCCGCACTATCTCGTCGCCCAGAGCCTGCGCGCAGTCTCGCGTAGCCCGTAGGACATCACCGTGGGGTTAAACATGATGGGCACCAGGATAAACGCCGATCTCTGACGGTGCGGCAAGTTTCTGCGCAGCATTCAAGAGATTGGACGGGCGTCGAAAACGGGGGACCACTCAGTTTGCTGGCGGTGCCACCGGCGGTGGGTGGTTCGTGCCCAACCCCGCTGGCATCCTGGCGTGTCAGGCCGGGGGGGATTTGTTGGCCGCCTGTCGGTTCACGGGAAAACCAGCTTCATGATCTGCGGTAGCGCTTGACGAGCAGCCATGCGTCCCGCCTCACGGGCGCGGTCGATCTGGTGGAACTCGAGAAATCCAATGCCGCTGGGATTGGGCTGAATCACCACGTCGGCGTGCGCTAGTACATCGGAGGAGGTCATCGCGCTGCCAATCGTTAACGCGCGCAACAGGGTATCGGTGATCCCTGGCACCTGTAGCCGCCTACCATGCCGACTGTCTGGAGCGCTGTCCCGATTGTCGCCGGCCACGTTCACCGCGCTCGCCGGGCCTTCCGGCCCGGCGAGCGCGGTCACGGGCACGTTGTTGAGGATGCCACCGTCGACGTGCAGGGACCCCGCATGGGCCATCGGCGGGTACATCACCGGCAGCCGCATCGAGCAACTGATCACGTCGGTGAGCAGACCGCTGCGGTGCACGACCGACTGGCGGGCCAGTAGATCGACACTGACGCAGCGGAACTGCTTCGGCAACTCCTCGACCAGCCGGTCCCCGAAGGCACTGCGCAGGGCGACCTCGGTGCGCTTCCCCCGCAGGAATCCCTTACTCGGGAGGGTGAAGTCGCTGTGGTTCTTGTGCACGAAGTACTCGTACATGTAGGCGTCCACTCCGGCCGCGTCCACGCCGTCGGCGGCCAGCGCCGCCATGAGCGCGCCCATACTGGTGCCGGCGTAGCGGTCGACGGTGATCCCGGCCGCCTCCAGCTCCTCCAACACGCCTAGGTCCTGTCTGCTAATTGCGGACGCGGTGGTAGGTGATGATGGCGGCCAGGGTGACACCGCCGAGGTAGGTCAGGGCGTATTCGTCGTAGCAGGTGGCGACCGCGCGCCAGTGTTTGAGCCGGTTGAAGCTTCGCTCGACGGTGTTACGGTGCTTGTAGATTCGGCCTGAGAACCCCGGAGGCCGTCCTCCGTTGCGGCCTTTAGCTTTGCGGCGGGTGATCTGGTCGCTGCGCTCGGGGATGGTATGGGCGATCTTGAGCCGGCGCAGCTGTGCCCGCGTCGAGTCATAGGAGTACGCCTTGTCCGCCAGCAGGCGAAACGGGGCGTATGAGTTGCTGCACCGGGCGGCCAGCAATGGCCAAAGCATCGGATTATCACCGGCTTGACCGGCCGACAGTGCCAGGGTGACCAGACTGCACAGCTGGTCGGTCAAGGCGTGGATCTTGGTAGTCAGCCCGCCGCGGGAACGCCCAATAGCGTGGTCATCGGGCTCATCGAGATATTTCTTGTAATTCGACAGATCCCCCTGTGCGGCGCCCGGAGCGCGCTCCGGCTGCGTGTCGGTGGGCGCGCACACTGGTCGAATCGACCGACAACAGTACGCCCAGGTCAGCGTCCTCGGCGTCGAGGTCAGAGGCGATCGCCGCGAAGATCCGCGCGTAGATGCCATCGACCGACCAGCGTAGATGCCTCTCGGCCACCGATTGCCAGGGACCGAAGTGCTCGGGCAGGTCACACCACGGAGATCCCGCACGGTAACGCCAGATAATGCCCTCCAGAGTACGTCGATGATCGTTCCACGGCCGGCCACGCCGCCGCCCCGCAGGCAACACCGCCACGATCAGCGACCACAAATCATCAGAAATCGCATGCATCCGCATCACCCAAACAGCATCAGCCAAAACACCATTCACATTAAGCAGACACGCCCTAGGCGGGCACACGCCAATGCACCGCCGCCGCCAAGGACCAGCCCGACCGAACGGCCGGCGATGCGCGCGGCCAGAGGGCGTAGGTCGTCGGCAATCGTTGCGGGGTGAACCGTATGCACCGACCGTGGGGTGATCAACTCCTCCCACTCCCGCCGGTACGTGGGAGCCGCCGAGGGGCCGGTGAGGACCAGGTCGACGCCCGGCGCTCGGGCCGTTAGTCGCCGAGGAGGCGCCATGAAGTCCCGGGCCACCAGCACCACCCGATCGGCGACGCGCACGCAGAAGTCCAGCCACGGTCCGTCACCGACCGTCGCCTGCAACACCACCCGGTCGGCGGACCGCTCGGCACGCTCCAGCCCGTCGGCGTTGACCCGGCCGGGTGCCACCGCCCGCAGCCGCTGGGACAGGGCGGCGCACAGTTCGGTGGCCACCACCGTCGCGGGTGCGCCGGCGTCGACACCGATGACAGCGACGACGACCTCGCGTGCCGGCGGCCGGCTAGCTGTGCGCGATGTAGGCACCTGGCGATTGGCCAGTACCGAGGCCAACACACCGAGCAGCCGCGCGTCGGCGATCTTAGCGAATTCGGACTTGGGCACGCGCAGCAGGGACGAGTCGCGCACCGCCAGGACCGACGCGCTGCGGGGCGCGTCGCGCAGCACCCCGACTTCGCCCACCAGCTGGCCGCGGCCCAGTTCGGCCACCAAGCCGTGCTCGTCGATCACCTGCAGGCGCCCGCTGCGCACCACGTAGAGCGAGTCCGATACGTCGCCGGCCCGGAACAGGTACGAACCCGCTTGCAGCTCAACGTGTTCGGCGTGGCGCTGCAGGTCGGGCACGGCCTGTAGCACGTCGATATCGCGGGAAGTCGACACAACCGGGGCCACCCTCGGCTGCGGTAGGGGCGCCTGCGCTGGCGGTATGGATTCGGGCGTGACGGCTTCTGCGGGGGCAGGGCGGATGCGGCCCAGCCAAACCGCGCCGAGCGCGACGGCGACGAAGCAGATCGCCGCCATCGTCCAGCCGCGGCGCAGAGACTCTTCAGCCGCACCAGGCGCCGGTGTACCCACCAGAATCACCAGCAGCGCGACGCCGATCACGGCTCCGACCTGACGGATGGTTCCGGTCACCGCCGAAGCAGTGGCGTAGCTGCTTCCCGAGGCCAGTCCGGCCAGCGCCGCGCTGCCAAACAGCGGGAACGCGGCGCCCACACCGAAGCCCTGCAATATCTGGCCGGGAAGCCATTCGCCGAGGAAGTGGGGGCTGGTCCCGACGCAGGTCAGGTACCACAGCAGGCTGCCGGCCCAGATCAGCGCGCCGACGCCGACGATGACGCGGTAGCCGTGCCGGTCGGCAACCCGGCCCAGCAGCCCCGCGGTGACGGCCGCGATGATCGCGGCCGGACACACCGCCAGGCCGGCCTGTAGCAGCGTGTAACCCCACACGTAATTCAGGAACAGGACGTGGGTGAGCAGATAGGCGTAGAAGCCGGCGCTCGCGATGGCGGTGAGTGCGCTGCCGGCCACGAACGAGCGGATGCGCAACAGCGCCGGCTCCACCAGCGGCGTCGGATGGCTTCGCGAGCTCATCAAAAATCCGATCATCGCCAGCGCCGCGGCCACCAAGGACCCGATTGCGGGCAGGCTGGACCAGCCCCAGTCCGGACCCTTGATCAAGCCCAGGGTAAGCAATCCCAGCGCAGTTGCCAGCAGCGCCGCCCCTCTAACGTCGGGCACCCGTCGACGCCCGGAAGCCCGGCTCTCCACCAGCGCCCGGCGCGCGGCCAGCACTGCCACGGTGCCCAGCGGCAGATTCACCAAGAAGACCCAGCGCCAGTTCAGCGCCTCGACGAGCGCGCCCCCAATGGGTGGGCCGAGACCGGCCGCGATCGCCCCGGCGGCGCCCCACAGGTTCACCCCGTGGGCTCGCCGCTCGGCGGGAAAGCTCTCCACGACGAGCCCGAGTGACGCCGGAACCAGCACCGCCGCTCCGATGCCCTGCAGCACCCGGAATGCAACCAGCTGCTCGACGCTGTCGGCGGCCGCACAGAGCCCGGACGCGATGGTGAACAACACGACGCCGTAGACGAAGAGCCGCTTGCGCCCCAGCAAGTCAGCGAGTTTGCCCGCGGCCACCAGGAACGCGGCGAAGACGATGTTGTAGGCGTTGAGTACCCACGATAAATCGCTGATGCCGCTGTGGAAGTACCGCCGTGATGCATCAAGTCAAGATGCCCGCGAAACCTGGTTCATGCATCACGTAAGGAATGCCCGCGAAATCGGGGTCAGGTGGTGGTCTTGCTTTTGATGCGGATGCCGGCTTTGAGGGCGGGTAGAGCGGCGGGTATGGCGGCGGGGTAGAGCTGTTCGGTCTTGTCTTTGGCGAGTCTGAGCAGGGCGGCTTGCAGGTCGGCGATCTGGTGGGCGATCGCGGCGGGGTTGAGGCTGTTGCGGTAGGTGAGCAGCTCTGTTTGTTGGGCCGCTGAGAGGACTCCGGCGGCCAGCAGCCGGTCCAGGGGGGTCTGGGGCTTGTCGTAGAGCCGGCGGCGGTGACCGTCGCGGCTGCAGCCGTAGCTGATGGGTTTGATGGTGGGGGTCAGGTAGTTGAGCCGGTCGTTGACCAGGTGCCACAGCCGGTTGAGCACGGCGCGTTCTTCGTCGGTGTCGTAGCGGTAGTAGAACCCGTAGCGACGCACGAGGTGGTTGTTTTTGGACTCGATGGTGGCCTGGTCGTTCTTCTTGTAGGGCCGTGAGCGGGTGAAGAAGATCTCCATGTCCGCGGCCCACTTGATGACCGCCTTATTGAGGAATTCGGTGCCGTTGTCGAAGTCCAAACCCGTTACCTTATAGGGATTTTAGTAATTCCGGTTTTGAGGGCGCCCAGGATGTGGGGGTGGGCGTTGTTGCGCACCGTGCGGGTGAACACCCAGCCGATGTGCATGTCGGTGAGGTTGACCGTGCGGGCGAACTCACCTTTCAGTGTCGGGCCGCAGTGCGCCACGGTGTCGCCTTCGAAGAACCCCGGAGATTCTTCGGCCTCATCGCCTGCTTTGCAGATGGTGATCGAGGACCGCAGCAGCGGGAGGGTTTCGTCGTCGACACACCCGAGATCTGGTCGCGGGCCTTGGCGCCGCGCAGGTAGCGGTCGATCGTGGCGCTGCTCATCGCCAACAGCTCGGCACGCACCGCCGGGCCGTAACGGTCACGGCCGTCCACCAGTTCGCCGTGGCGTTCTAGAGCATCCAACTGAAGTGCCATGGAAGCGGCCAGGTACCGGACGCACTGCCCGCCTGAGGCCGCCCACACCTTCTGCAACACCTTGAGCGCATCCTAGGAGTACTTCGGATTGCGTTGCCGGCAAATCCGTTTGGCGACCTGCCGACCCGCTCCCGGCGGCGCGGCCGCCGCCCTCAACCGCCGCCGGGCGTTGTCACGCGACCAGCCGGTGACCGCCACCACCTGATCCAGAATCTGCCCCTTGTCCGCCTTCGGCGCCCCCACATACGCCCTGGCGAACTTCGCGGTGATCTCGGCCCGAGACGACATCGACAGCCCACTTCCCATGCCTGCCAAGGATCGACCGTTTCGCGGGCATTTTTACGTGATCCACCGAGGGCGCTTCACGGGCATTTCTCGTGATGCTTGCCGACCGCTGGATATCGGGGAACGCGACGTTGACGATTGTGGAGTCGAGAAACGCCAGGAAGGCGCCGAAGGCCGCTACCAGCAACACCGTCGCCGGGGAAGGCTGGCGTCGCCGGCCAAGCCGGAAATGAGGGCCGCCAAGGCGCCCGGGTCTATCGGGCTCCGCGTCACCGACGGGGGGCGTTTTCTTGGTGGGGGACAGGGGTTGGACAGCCATGGGGGACTCCGTTCTCTGATGGGCAGGCTGCGCCGGCTGGATCGCAGGGTGATTCGGGAGGGCGGTGACGGCTCCAAAACCATCGATCCACCCGTCGCAGAACCGCGAATGGGACGGGATCGTTGAAGTCGATCCGTAATTCGGGTGCGGCGTCGGCAGCGCCTACACTGAGGATGTTGTGGGCCGCCAAATAGCCTGAGCTTGCGGCCTTCTCCATGGTGGGGACCAGAAAAGTCAAGTCCGGCGAATAGCTGGCCTCGCCGGCCAGAAAGAGGTTGCCTACCTCGGTGCGAATGCGTGGCGATCGATCGCGCGCACCGGGCAGCAAAATGGTGAGCGGTGACAGATTGACCATGCGCTGTCGGCGGGCCGGCGCGCTGGCGAGATGCGGAGGCAAATCACTGGCCAGGTTTTGATAGTCGGCCTCGCTCAGGTGTTTCAGCTCATCATCAATGTGCCAACCTGCTATGTGCGAGCGATCAAGGCCGCATTGGGCCAGACATTCGGTCGCGATTTCATCCGGCGTGCACTCGCTTGCCGGCCGACCGAAAACCGGGCCAGGCGTGTCGACGTCACTCCACGTGATGGACAGAACGTATTTGGTGCCCGCGGGCAGCGCGACATCTGCCCAAAACCCTTCGCCCTGCAGAACCGAAACCAGCGCCCACTCGCTTTCTAAGTGCGTACCGACGACTCCCGGTCGCACATGCGCAGGCCATGTTGGGGGAATGTCGCGCAAGAAGAACTGCATTCCGTTCGATGACTCGAGCGCGATCGCGTGTTGCTGGGTGAGGTGGGGGAGATGTCGGCTGACGCAATCTCGTTCGGCTGGCCGGCGCAGCGTGAGATAGGGCAGGGCAAGAACGGCGAAGTCGCAGCCAAACCGACGCCCATCAGTCGACACCAATGCGGTGACGCGCCCGTCTCGAAACTCGAGATCGTCTATGCGCGTGTCGAACTTAAGGTCGACACCGAGGGTCTGCAGGTGCCGAATCCAGGGATCGACCATGCGCTCGCTGGTCGGGCCGTTCATCATCATGATTGACGGCGCGGTAATGCCGTTGAGGGCCGCCGGTCGGCTGGTGAAGTGGAACAGGCCCTTGAGGATGATCGGTGCAATCGCGGCTGCCTCGGCATTAGGTCGCGCTGCGACGAAAATGCGTGGCAACGCTGAAAAGAACGCCTGCGCGCGAGGGGCCTTCTTGCTGAGTCGCAGATAATCCTCATACGCGACATCGGCCAGCTCCGCAGTCAGTCGCTCCGGGCATATCCAGAGCAGCCGCACGTGTGCATGCAGGTAGCGGATGGCATCGATGGGCGACACTCCCCTGGAGGCCATGCCGACGATGACCAGTGCGCTGCGCACCACCATCCGGCTGAATTGCGCAAGTGGCTCAAACACTCTGGCGAGCAACGCGAAGGTCGTCCGCCGGCGTCGCGCCGGAGCGGGGGCGGCGGCCCGACCGAAGGTGCGGTGACGGTATACGCGAACCGCATTGACCCCGACGAGATTGTCGAGAACGGTTTTGCCGCTTTCGGTGGGTATGCGCAAGAACAGCGTCAGCAGAGTTTGGTAGTAGTCCAGGTAGACCCGCAGACTGTGTTCGGTGGGGTGACCGTCCGGGCGGCGCAGACTCTTTGCTTTACCACCGGCTTCGGGTGCCGCCTCGCACAACGTGACCCGAACCCCGGCCTCTGACAGGATCATCGCGGCAGCCATCCCGGCAATCCCTGCTCCGGCAATGACCACGTGCGGGATTGGCGATTTTTCGGGGTGACGCACGACAGAATTCCTTCAGGGCTCGAACTGGAAATTGCGGATGATCAGACGGTCCCATGCGCGCTGCCCGCAGAAATCGGTCGGAACGCGTAACTCGGTCGGTCGGGGGGTCGTAGCTTTGCGAGCTCCGTCGTCCGGGCATACGTACTTCGACCGATATTTGGGTTATCGCCGTTGAGCTGCTGGTTAAGATGATGACGTTGCAGACCGGCCGTCATTGACTGGAGCGTGGACGAGTTGCTGCTGACGGACACGGTGACACTGCTATCGGCCGATATCGAGGATTCTGCGCGGCTGCGGCAGACACAACCCACCGAACTCGGTGCGGCGCTGGAACGGCTGGATCAGATCCTGGCCGATGCCGTGTCGGCATACGGCGGTGTTCGAGCTGTCGAGCAGCCCCCCGGTGAGAGCCTGGTGGTCGCGTTCGGACGTGCGCAGGACGCGGTGGAGTGCGCGTTGCAGTTGCAGCAGGCGCCGCTGGCGCCCATTCGGTTGTGTATCGGAATACACACCGGTGAGGTGGCACAGCCGCGTGACGACGGCACCTATGCCGGCCCGACGATCGACCGCACGGCGCGGCTGCGGGACCTGGCGCGCGGCGGCCAGACGCTGCTGTCGGCCGCGACCAAGGACATGGTTATCAACCAGCTTCCGGAGCAGGCCTGGTTAACCGACCGCGGATTGGCGCCGCTGCGCGATCTCATTCACTTCGAACGCGTAGCGCAGCTGTGCCATCCCAACCTTCGCAACGAGTTCCCGCCGCTCTGTGTTACGAAAAGCGCTGCCGCGTCCGGTCTTCCGGTGCACCTGACAAGATTTGTGGGCCGCGGCCGCGAGCTGGCCGAGGTCCACGGGCTGGTGGTGGAGAACCGACTGGTGACATTGATCGGGTCCGGTGGGGTGGGCAAGAGTCGACTAGCCGAACAGGTCGTTGCCCAACTGGCGGCGCAGTTCGTCGATGGTGTGCGCTACGTCGATCTGGGCTCGATCACCGATCCCGCCGTCGCGCCGATCACGATGGCTCGCGCGCTGGGTCTGCCGAACCAGCCCGGCCGCTCGGCGATGGACACGCTGCTGCACCACCTCGGTGATCGCCAGATGCTGCTGCTGGTCGACAACTGTGAGCATCTACTCGATGCCAGCGCCCCGCGTCTGGGCGCCATGCTGCGCGACTGCCCCGGCTTGAGGCTGCTGGTCACCAGCCGCGAGCCGATCAAGGTCGCCGGCGAGGTGACCTGGCGGGTGCCGCCGTTGGCCGTTGACGACGCGATCGCATTGTTCACCGATCGCGCTCGCCTGGCCCAACCCGATTTCGCCCTCACCGATGACAACGCGGGGACCGTGAGCCAGATCTGCCGACGGCTGGATACCCAGCCGCTGGGCATCGAGCTGGCGGCGGCGCGGGTACGGACGCTGTCATTGGCCGAGATCTCTGCGGGCCTGGACGACAAGATTCGGCTGCTCACCGGCGGCGCGCGTACCGCCGTCCCGCGCCAGCAGACCCTGCGGGCATCACTCGAGTGGTCCCACGGTCTGCTCACCGATACCGAACGAGTGTTGTTTCGCCGCCTCGGTGTGTTCGTTGGCGGATTCGACCTGCAAGCGGCGCAAGCGGTGGCCGCCTTCGGCGACGTGCACCCCCGCGACGTGCTCGGCGATTTGTCGCAGCTGGTCGATAAATCGCTGGTGGTAGCCGACAGCTCGAACGGCAGAACGCGCTATCGGCGGTTCGAGGGGGTAGGCCAGCTGGCCTTGGAGAAGCTGCGTGCGGCCGGCGAGGCCGATATCGCGCGTGCGCGTCATTGTGACCATTACACGGCTGTGGTCGCCCCGTTGGATCGACCCGCGCGAGCCGACTATGACTTCCTGCTGGCGCGGGTCGAGGGCGAACTAGAGAATCTGCGCGCCGCGTCGGCGTGGTTGTTGGAGAGCTCCGATGGTGAATCGGCGCTGATGCTGGCGTCGCGGCTGCAGCCGCTGTGGTTGGTCCGGGGCCTGATCAGCGAGGGACGCAGCTGGTTTGATGCGGCCCTGGCCGGCGCGAGCGTGCTCGAGGTCAGCCCGACGGTGCGGGCCCGGGCGCTTGCCGACGCGGCCGTGCTGACGATGTTCGTCGACGTCGCAACAAGTCTGGAAAGCGCCGCCGCGGCGTTGGCGATCGCACGTGAGCTCGATGACCCGGCCTCGTTGGTCCGGGCACTGACCGCCTGCGGATTGACCGCGAGCTTCAGCCATCACACCGAAGCGGTGGGGCAGTATTTTGCCGAGGCGGCCAGCTTGGCTGAGGAATTGGACAATCAGTGGGGCCTGAGCCAGATTCTGAGCTGGCAGAGCAATGCGGCGGTGGTGGCCGGTGACGCGATTGCGGCACGGCGAATCGGTACCGAAGGACGCGATCTTGCGGATGCGATCGGGGACCGGTTCAATTCGTGGCTGTGTCGGCTCAGCTTGGGATACGCGCAACTCTGGCAGGGCGACTTGACCGGTGCCACCACACAATTCGGTGCGCTGTCCGAAGCGGAAAACCTTGCTTCTTTGAGCTCTAAGGGGCTCGGCGACGCGCTGGCCTATCGCGGCGACGTCGACGCGGCCAGGACGGCGGCCGAGGCGGCGCTGGAGCGTGCCGCCGAGTCGAGCGAATATGCTCTGGGACTGGGCTATTCGACGGTGGCGCTGGCGGCGCTGGCCGGTGGTGACGTCGAAACGGCGCGCAACGCTAGCGACCTAGCCTGGCACAAGCTGAGTGCGCAGCCCTACGCGGCGATGTTCTGGCACAGCTTCCGGGCCGAGATCGCCCTTGCCTGTGGAAACGTGGCCGGGGCCAAGCGCTGCGCCGATGAGGCCGTCTCGGTGACGACGGGGTGGCACCGTGCGCTGGCGCTGACCACCCGCGCCCGGGTGGCGATGGCCGAGGGCGAGCCGGAACAAGCCGAACGTGCGGCTTACGAAGCGCTCACGTGCGCGGCTGACGTCGGGGCGCGCACCTGCCTGCCGGATATCCTCGAGTGCCTCGGCGCGCTCGCCGCCGATCAGGGCAGAGATCGCGAGGCGGCTCGCGTGTACGGCGCGGCCGAGGGCATCCGACAGCGCATCGGCGCGATGCGGTTCAAGATCTATGACGCCGGCTATCAGAAGTCGGTAGCCGCCTTGCACGCCACGATGAGCACCGACGAATTCGACACCGCCTGGGCCCACGGCGCCGCATTCTCCGCCGAGGAAGCGATCGACTACCTCCAACACGGCCGCGGCGAAGGAAAGCGGGCGACAAGCGGCTGGGCGGCCCTGACCCGAGCCGAACTCAACGTTGTACGTCTTGTGGGGCAAGGTCTTTCCAACAAGGACATCGCCCAGCGGCTGTTTCTCTCGCCGCGCACGGTGCAGACGCACCTCACCCACGTCTACACCAAACTCGGCTTCAACTCCCGCGTCCAACTCGCTCAGCAAGCGGCGCAGCATTCCTAGGAATGTCGCTACCGGGCAGTGCCATTCCGGCTTGTTTAGGCGCGATCTAGTGTGCGCGTGGGGCGTACATGATGACGCCCACTCCGGCCAGGCAGATGAGGGCGCCGACAATATCGGCGCGGTCGGGCCGGAAGCCGTCAAAGGCCATGCCCCACAGCAGTGAGCCGGCGACGAAGATACCGCCGTAAGCGGCCAGGATCCGGCCGAAGTGGGCATCCGGCTGCAGGGTGGCCACGAATCCGTAGAGGCCCAGGGCGATGACTCCGGCGCCGATCCAGGCCAAGCCGCGTTGCTCACGTATCCCTTGCCAGACCAGCCAGGCGCCGCCGATTTCGGCGACCGCGGCGACAATGAACAGCAGTATTGAACGCACAACCATGGTGGCTGACCCTACGAGATCTAGCTGTGGGCGTCCGGTGACGTGGCCCCGGGCAATACGGCATCGATGGCACGGCCGAGCTGAGCGGTCACGAGGTCCAGCGGCGCGATGCTTTGTTGGGCGCGGCACATCGCGACGGTGCCCTCGACGGAGGCCACGATGAGAGTTGCGACCTGTTGTGCGTCTTGCTCCGCAGCGCCGGCGTCGCGCAGGGAATCGGCCAGCATTGACGTCCAGCGCTGGAACGCGGTGGCTGCAGCACGCCGGGGCGCGTGATGCTCCTCGGGGAGGTCCTCCACTGACACCGCCAAGACTGGGCATCCAGCATGAAAATTGCTGTCAATCAAGATTTTTCGCCACATTGCCAGAAAGGCCGACAAACCGGCCTGTGGTCCTGCCGCCAGCTCTCGGGCGAGGACGCCAACGGTGAGGTCGTCGGCCCACCGGACGGCTTCGGTCGCGAGGTCGTACTTGCCGCCGGGGAAGTAGTGATAGGTCGAGCCCAGGGGCGCTTGAGTGTGTTTGGCCAGTTCGCGAACGCTGGTCGCGTTGAGCCCACGACGGCTGATCATCTCTGCGGCACCGGCGACCATGCGCTGTCTTCCGGATGAATCTTCGGCCACGACGGTACTCCTTGCTATGACGACCGTTATAGTTTAGCGTCGACACCACACTATGACGATCGTTATAAGAGGCCGTTGGGATGTCGGCGGCTCTTCGGTCGAATGCTCTGACTAACTGGTCCAAGGAGTACCTATGAGGAGCCTGACTTTCGTTGCACCCGGCACGTTGCGATTCGATGAGGTCGACGCTCCGACCATCCTGGATCCGGGCGACGCGCTGGTTCGACCGTTGGCAGCCACCACGTGCGACCCCGATCATCACGTCATCGCCGACAAGACCCCGTTCTCCATGGCTGCACCGTTCGCCCTCGGTCATGAATGCGTGGGTACCGTCGTCGAGGTCGGCAGCGAATGTACCGATTTCGCGATCGGCGATGTAGTGGGAGTGGCCTGGCATATCGCCTGCGGAACGTGCGCGCAGTGCCGTATCAACCATCCCGCCCGATGCCTGCGTTACGGAGATGCGCAATATGGCCTGCCCGTAAACGGCCTGTGGGGTGGCACGTTCTCCGAATTGATTCGGGTGCCGTTCGCGGACTACAACTTGGCGCCACTGCCGGCCGGCGTGGATCCCGTGCACCTGGCCTCCATCGGCGACAACCTAGCTCTGGGATGGGAAGTGGTGGTGCCCACGGTCGCTGAGACTGCCGACCCGCGGGTGGCGGTCTTCGGGGGTACGGGTTCGATCGGGCTCTACTGCGTTGACGCCGCGGTGCATTGCGCTGGTGCGCACACGGTCTACTACGACGACGACCCGGTGCGGATGGCGGTCGCTGAGCAACTTGGAGCCGAAGTCGCCGACATCAACGGCAAGCGGGAGAAGGACTTCGATCTTGCGGTCGATGCCTCTGCCGATCCGGACCGGCTCAAAATGGCGCTGTGGTCGGTGGTGCCGGAAGGACACATCAACAGTGTGGGCATCTACTTCCAGGATGTCGCGTTGCCGATGCTGCAGCTCTATCTGCGTGGAGTCCATTTTCACAACGGCAAAGGTCACGCTCGGCCCAGCATGACGCCGACACTCGACGCGGTTGCCGCGAATGTGCTGCATCCCCAATGGGTGACCTCCGGGATCTACGGATGGGACGAGATGCCGGAGGTGCTCACCTCAAAGCAGGCCGGGCATAAGCCGATCTTCGTACTCGACGCGTCTGGCCATTGAGCTCGGGGATCTCGCCCATCGATTGCCATTACATCACGTGACGTAACTGTGCAGCGCTAGGCCTCGATCTGGGGCTCGGGTGCGGGCCCTTTGGGTGGTGGGGGGTACGCACGGCTAGGTGATCCAGGGATGGTCAAAGCGGGGTCATGCAATCGGGCCCGGTCCCGTGGTCGCGTGGATCCGCGGCTGGTCGGCTCGGGGTGACTCGTCGCGATGATCGCCTCGATAGTTTGTGGAGATGCATACGTTGGCTATTGTCACGTGACGAAAACGTGTGCGCATGGCGGGCCGCGGGGAAGGTCGGGCGCCCACTTCGGTTGGTCGGTAGGCGTAGGCGGCCGAGTGGTCAAGGAATGGCATGTCATGCATCGCCGAGTCGACATGTACCCAGGGGCGTGCGTGCACATCGGCGTTGACGTCGTCGCGGCGGTGTTGGCAGGCGACGTCGGAGAGCTGGCTGTGTCAACAAGCGGCGGTCGCCAAGATGTGTGTGGCGATCTCCATATGCCACCCAAGCTGGTAACGGTGCGTGCTCGACAGGTGCGAGTTGTTCCGCGGCCCGGCGTGCAGCCGACGACGAGCGGCGTTAGCAACTGTTCGGGTGGCGAACACTGGCGCGCCGTCGCGTCGAGGGCGTTACGATGCGGTCCAGCGCCCACGGCTCTGAAGGAGGCCCGCCATGGCACTGCCCGCTTTGGTCCTGGTGCACGGAGGCGGTTTTGCCGCTGATTGTTGGGAGCCCACCGTAGACGCGACCCAAGGCATGGAGCCGAAGCTAAGGGTGCTGGCCATTGATTTGCCAGGTCGGCGAGATAAGGCCGGTGACCTGATCACGGCTTGTATCGACGAGTGGGTCGACTCGGTGGTGTCGGACATCGAGGATGCTGCGCTCGACGACCTCGTGATCGTCGGCCATTCGCTGGCGGGGGTGACCGTCCCCGGTGTTGTCACCAAGCTCGGCTCGGCGCGGGTGCGGGAGATGATATTGGCCACCGCGCAGGTACCAGCCAACGGCGGCGCCCTGGTGGACACGCTTCCCGGGGCGCTGAGCTGGTACGCACGTCGCACCGCGAAACGTTATGTGCAGAAAGGCCGTTCGGTTCCGGCGGGAGGTTTGCCTACTGCGTTGGCGGGGTTTGTATTTTGCAACGGAATGACTCCCGCGCAGCGCAGGTTCACGCTGGCTCGGTCTTGTCAGGAATCACCCTCCATCATGATAGAAAAAGTTGATCGCAGCGGTATGCCCCGGCAAGCATCACGAGAAATGCCCGTGAAGCGTCCTCGGTGGATCACGTAAAAATGCCCGCGAAACGGTCGATCCTTGGCAGGCATGGGAAGTGGGCTGTCGATGTCGTCTCGGGCCGAGATCACCGCGAAGTTCGCCAGGGCGTATGTGGGGGCGCCGAAGGCGGACAAGGGGCAGATTCTGGATCAGGTGGTGGCGGTCACCGGCTGGTCGCGTGACAACGCCCGGCGGCGGTTGAGGGCGGCGGCCGCGCCGCCGGGAGCGGGTCGGCAGGTCGCCAAACGGATTTGCCGGCAACGCAATCCGAAGTACTCCTAGGATGCGCTCAAGGTGTTGCAGAAGGTGTGGGCGGCCTCAGGCGGGCAGTGCGGCCGGTACCTGGCCGCTTCCATGGCACTTCAGTTGGATGCTCTAGAACGCCACGGCGAACTGGTGGACGGCCGTGACCGTTACGGCCCGGCGGTGCGTGCCGAGCTGTTGGCGATGAGCAGCGCCACGATCGACCGCTACCTGCGCGGCGCCAAGGCCCGCGACCAGATCTCGGGTGTGTCGACGACGAAACCCTCCCCGCTGCTGCGGTCCTCGATCACCATCTGCAAAGCAGGCGATGAGGCCGAAGAATCTCCGGGGTTCTTCGAAGGCGACACCGTGGCGCACTGCGGCCCGACACTGAAAGGTGAGTTCGCCCGCACGGTCAACCTCACCGACATGCACATCGGCTGGGTGTTCACCCGCACGGTGCGCAACAACGCCCACCCCCACATCCTGGGCGCCCTCAAAACCGGAATTACTAAAATCCCTATAAGGTAACGGGTTTGGACTTCGACAACGGCACCGAATTCCTCAATAAGGCGGTCATCAAGTGGGCCGCGGACATGGAGATCTTCTTCACCCGCTCACGGCCCTACAAGAAGAACGACCAGGCCACCATCGAGTCCAAAAACAACCACCTCGTGCGTCGCTACGGGTTCTACTACCGCTACGACACCGACGAAGAACGCGCCGTGCTCAACCGGCTGTGGCACCTGGTCAACGACCGGCTCAACTACCTGACCCCCACCATCAAACCCATCAGCTACGGCTGCAGCCGCGACGGTCACCGCCGCCGGCTCTACGACAAGCCCCAGACCCCCCTGGACCGGCTGCTGGCCGCCGGAGTCCTCTCAGCGGCCCAACAAACAGAGCTGCTCACCTACCGCAACAGCCTCAACCCCGCCGCGATCGCCCACCAGATCGCCGACCTGCAAGCCGCCCTGCTCAGACTCGCCAAAGACAAGACCGAACAGCTCTACCTCGCCGCCATACCCGCCGCTCTACCCGCCCTCAAAGCCGGCATCCGCATCAAAAGCAAGACCACCACCTGACCCCGATTTCGCGGGCATTCCTTACCTGATGCATGAACCAGGTTTCGCAGGCATCTTGACTTGATGCATCACGTGCCCGACGAGGTGCCGCGCACGTGGATACTCACTCGGCGCGATCGTTCTGGCCTGACCCCGATCGGTTGATCCACGGCTTGTGAGAGTCTTGTGGCCCACGTTGTGGGCAGGAAGGCTCGACAAGATCATGGCGACGAGGAAACGGCACAGTCCGGAGCAGATTGTGCGCAAGCTGATGACCGCGGACGGGCTGTTGGCCGAGTGCAAGGACACCGCGGCGGTCTGCCGCGAGCTGGGGGTCTCTGAGGCTACCTACCACCGGTGGCGCAACCAGTTCGGCGGCCTGAAGGCCGAGGACGCTAAACGGCTCAAGGACCTCGAACGCGAGAACGCCGCACTCAAAAGGTTGTTGGCCGATGCCGAGTTGGAGAAGGACGCGCTGTGGGAGATCGCCCGGGAAACTTTTAGGCCCGGAGCGCCGGCGGGCGGCCGTTCGTCATCTCCAGCGCGTGCTGGGGTCAGCGAGCGGTTTGCCTGCCGCGTCACCGGGCAGCACCGCGCCACCCAACGCCACGAACCGGTTGCGGGCACGCCGGCCGATCCGGACGCCGCTCTGAGGGAGTGGCTACGCGACTACGCCAACAAGCATCCTCGTCGCGGGTTCCGACCGGCCTACCACGATGCCCGCGGCGAAGGCTGGGAAGTGAACCATAAGAAGGTGCAACGGCTTTGGCGTGAGGAAGGACTGCGGGTCCCGCAGCGTCGCAAGTGCAAACGGCACGGCACCTCCACCGCCCCGCCAGAGGTAGTCGCCGATGCACCCGATCGGGTGTGGGCGGTGGACTTCCAGTTCGACGTGACCACCGATGGGCGGCCGATCAAGATCGTGTCGATCATCGACGAGCACACCCGCCAATGCCTCGGCGGTATGGTCGAGCGCAGCATCACCGGTGATCACCTCACCGAGGAGTTGGGCCGCATAGCCGCCGGGCGCGGGGCCTTACCCGCGGTGCTGCGGTGTGACAACGGACCCGAATTGGCTTGCAGCGCAATGGCAGACTGGGCCGAGGGCCAGGTCGGACTCCACTTCATCCCGCCCGGCGAGCCATGGCGCAACGGCTATGTCGAGTCGTTCAACTCCCGCATCCGCGACGAGTGCCTCAACATCAATAGCTTCTGGTCACTGGCCCAGGCCCGTGTCGTCATCGGCGACTGGAAGCACGAGTACAACCATCATCGGCGGCATTCATCGCTGGGCTACCTACCGCCTGCCCGCTATGCTGCCGCCTGTACCCACCGATGAATGACTCTCGTTCGCCGCGGACCAGTTCACGGGGTCAGGCCAGTTCCGTCTCGATGAAGATTCAACATGAGTGCATCGCCGCGCTTGGCGGAGTGCAGACGCTCATTGAGATCGACACGTGCCACATGCTGATGGTCGGCGAACCGGAACGGCTGGCCAACATCCTCGTCGAGCGCTGCCGGCTGTACGCGTAGTGCCAATCGGCAACAGCGCAACCGCCGCCGTGACTGACTTCTCTCTTAGCACAAGACAACTCGCACTGGTTAACTGGTAACGGTGCGTGTTCAACAGGTGCGAGTTAGTGGCTCTGGGGTGGTTAGTGTGGGTTGGCGCGCAGAAATCGGTTGCATCTAGAATTTGATGGGCAGTGTCTTGGGACCCGAGATGCCCACGATGGGCCGCCATGGGGCCGGGCCAGTTCTGCTGATGTGGGGCATGCGTCGAGTCGTGACGACAAGGGCTTCGGTGAGTTGAGGACCGGGCCGCCGGCCGTCGGCGATTTCAATCGCGAACGGCAAAGATCGGCCATGTGCCCGGAACGCCCTTCAATTCGTGGCTACCGCGGTCGTCGAAGGCGATCTGCGAGCCAAGCACGAGCGGCGGCATCACACCTGATACGAGCACCTCAGATGGCGCGGCCAAGCTCATGATGCGTGCGGCGACATAGACAGCGATGCCATGGATATCACCATCAACCATCTCGATTTCACCAGTGTGCAATCCGGCACGGATCTGTATCCCGAGATCTTTCAAAACATCTCGGATTGCGCACGCACATTCAATTGCCCGTGCCGGCCCGTCGAAGGTCGCCAGCAGACCGTCGCCAGTGAACTTCACGACTTTGCCCCGCCAGGCAGTCACGTGTCGCTCGACGATGCGGTCATGCGCGGCAAGAACCGTCGTCCAAGCCGCGTCACCTAACTGTGTGGCGCGTTGAGTCGATTCGACGATGTCAGTCAGCAGCACGGTCGACAGGACACGGTTGGACGGTCTGGCGCCTCGTTGGCCAGTCAGGAACTGCTCCACCTCGTCGAGGACGGCATCCGCGTCGCCGGCGAACCACACGCTGTCATGGCCGTCGAACTCCACCGATCGCGCGTCGCGAATATGCCGTGCAATGCTCTGCGCATGTCCGGATCGCACGTCGCGGTCGCCGCTCCGGCGCAAAATCAGTGTCGGCGCCTGGACGCTCTCCAGTACAGGACGCACGTCTGTGCGAGCGAATATGTCGAACATCACGCGCCAGTCGCCGGGTCCTCCGGCAAGGCGTTCACCGCGCGCCCACCAACGCCGCTTCGCCAGATCGCCAGCCCAGCTGGGCGCCTGGCGATCAAGGCTGAGCCCCGTCCCGACGATGTCCCTGAAGCTGTCGAGGTAGTTCTCCAGCGCCACGTCTGGAAGACCGAACGGTTGATCAGCGGCGGAAAGAAACCGTGCGAAAGGGCTCCACAGCACCAGCGAACGCACCCGCTCGGGATGACTCGCGGCCAGCAACATCGCCGGAAGAGCCGCTCCAGTCATAGCGAAGATCGACGCGCAGTCGATTGCGGCCGCATCGAGAACAGCGACTAGGTCCTGTCTGCTAATTGCGGACGCGGTGGTAGGTGATGATGGCGGCCAGGGTGACACCGCCGAGGTAGGTCAGGGCGTATTTGTCGTAGCAGGTGGCGGCCGCGCGCCAGTGTTTGAGCCGGTTGAAGCTTCGCTCGACGGTGTTGCGGTGCTTGTAGATTCGGCCTGAGAACCCCGGAGGCCGTCCTCTGTTGCGGCCTTTGGCTTTGCGGCGGGTGATCTGGTCGCTGCGCTCGGGGATGGTGTGGGCGATCTTGAGCCGGCGCAGCTGTGCCCGCGTCGAGTCATGGGAGTACGCCTTGTCCGCCAGCAGGCGAAACGGGGCGTATGAGTTGCTGCACCGGGCGGCCAGCAGTGGCCAAAGCATCGGATTATCACCGGCTTGACCGGCCGACAGTGCCAGGGTGACCGGACTGCACAGCTGGTCGGTCAAGGCGTGGATCTTGGTAGTCAGCCCGCCGCGGGAACGCCCAATGGCGTGGTCATCGGGCTCATGGAGATATTTCTTGTAATTCGACAGATCCCCCTGTGCGGCGCCCGGAGCGCGCTCCGGCTGCGTGTCGGTGGGCGCGCACACTGGTCGAATCGACCGACAACAGTGCGCCCAGGTCGGCGTCCTCGGCGTCGAGGTCAGAGGCGATCGCCGCGAAGATCCGCGCGTAGATGCCATCGACCGACCAGCGTAGATGCCTCTCGGCCACCGATTGCCAGGGACCGAAGTGCTCGGGCAGGTCACACCACGGAGATCCCGTACGGTAACGCCAGATAATGCCCTCCAGAGTACGTCGATGATCGTTCCACGGCCGGCCACGCCGCCGCCCCGCAGGCAACACCGCCACGATCAGCGACCACAAATCATCAGAAATCGCATGCGTCCGCATCACCCAAACAGCATCAGCCAAAACACCATTCACATTAAGCAGACACGCCCTAGCCCATCGGCCCAGGACTGCATCGCCGGCCGGTCGCCAATTGGCAACTTATCCGAGCTTCCAGCTCCTAGCGGATCCGTTAAGACCAGACGGCTGAACGAGGCTAGTCGACGAAGGTGGGCGGCAACAGTCGGCTCATCCCAGAGCAGATCAATAGGGAACGCCATATGAGGAACGAAAAGAAGATCAGGTCCAGCTCCCGCGATCTGGTAGGCGAAATTCAATGGGCCATCTCGCGCGTAGCGCGTTTCGGGAACATTCACCATGCCGTAAGCATGCACCGACGCGACTGGTGACGTGCGGATCTTCGAGTCGACATCCAGCGCGCGGCGCACCGCCGCGGTGTCCTTTCCTTCCTTGCCAAGCGGCCCGATCGGTCGCCATCAGTTTCTGCCCGATCTGCTCGGCCTATGCGGACCGAGCGCCATACCCTCGTCGTCAGTCAAGACGAGTGGCCAGGTACCGCGCGTAGGTGGTTGCCGACGCCCGCGCATGGGCTTCCAAGGTCTGTGGGCTGTAGCCGAGTGTTTCGGCCAGGATGGCGATTGGCGTGGTTTGGGTGAGTTCGTTGAGGGTGCCCAACCGGGCCTCGAGGGCGGCAAGAACCGGTCGTAGATGACTGCGGAGATGCGTTGGCGTGAAGTGCAGGAACAGCGGCGGTACCGGCCAGCCAGGCGTTTATCGACACGCGGTCAGCGACGAGTGCGCCCATACGGGGCCGGCGGCCAGCCGCGGACGCACCGGTACGGGTCACCGTCATGGTTCACCTAACAGCCGAATCATTCATTAAGTGATCGAACCGTACGACAACCATTGGGTATGTGCCGATAAGCGACATTATGTCAAGTTAACCACTGCATATTGCATCAGATGAATCAACGCCTGACCTGTTTGTTGTCCGGTGTCGGTCTATCTGGCGGTAATCGCAAAGTATCTGGCGGTTTTCGGTGCATCGCGCTTATCGCAGTGATGTTGGCGGCGCTTAGTGTCGTACCCCGGCCGTAGTGTCAGCTGCGAAGGCCGAAAGGGGTCGAATGGCAGCTCCACGTCTGCGATCACTGCCGCGGAACGTCACCGACGTGACGCGCGCGTTGGTGTGCGTCGACGGCACCGTTCAGAACTTGCAGTTGTCACCCGACGTCGGGTCTGTGCCGCTCGAGCGCGCGACCCCCATCCGCGAGTTCTTCTCCTGGCCGGGCAAACGAAACTACGAAGGCCTGTATTGGTCGAGTACGAATCGCAGTCACGTTTGGCCTGACCCCGTGAACTGGTCCGCGGCGAACGAGAGTCATTCATCGGTGGGTACAGGCGGCAGCATAGCGGGCAGGCGGTAGGTAGCCCAGCGATGAATGCCGCCGATGATGGTTGTACTCGTGCTTCCAGTCGCCTATGACGACACGGGCCTGGGCCAGTGACCAGAAGCTATTGATGTTGAGGCACTCGTCGCGGATGCGGGAGTTGAACGACTCAACATAGCCGTTGCGCCATGGCTCGCCGGGCGGGATGAAGTGGAGTCCGACCTGGCCCTCGGCCCAGTCTGCCATTGCGCTGCAAGCCAATTCGGGTCCGTTGTCACACCGCAGCACCGCGGGTAAGGCCCCGCGCCCGGCGGCTATGCGGCCCAACTCCTCGGTGAGGTGATCACCGGTGATGCTGCGCTCGACCATACCGCCGAGGCATTGGCGGGTGTGCTCGTCGATGATCGACACGATCTTGATCGGCCGCCCATCGGTGGTCACGTCGAACTGGAAGTCCACCGCCCACACCCGATCGGGTGCATCGGCGACTACCTCTGGCGGGGCGGTGGAGGTGCCGTGCCGTTTGCACTTGCGACGCTGCGGGACCCGCAGTCCTTCCTCACGCCAAAGCCGTTGCACCTTCTTATGGTTCACTTCCCAGCCTTCGCCGCGGGCATCGTGGTAGGCCGGTCGGAACCCGCGACGAGGATGCTTGTTGGCGTAGTCGCGTAGCCACTCCCTCAGAGCGGCGTCAGGATCGGCCGGCGTGCCCGCAACCGGTTCGTGGCGTTGGGTGGCGCGGTGCTGCCCGGTGACGCGGCAGGCAAACCGCTCGCTGACCCCCCAGCACGCGCTGGAGATGACGAACGGCCGCCCGCCGGCGCTCCGGGCCTAAAAGTTTCCCCGGGCGATCTCCCACAGCGCGTCCTTCTCCAACTCGGCATCGGCCAACAACCTTTTGAGTGCGGCGTTCTCGCGTTCGAGGTCCTTGAGCCGTTTAGCGTCCTCGGCCTTCAGGCCGCCGAACTGGTTGCGCCACCGGTGGTAGGTAGCCTCAGAGACCCCCAGCTCGCGGCAGACCGCCGCGGTGTCCTTGCACTCGGCCAACAGCCCGTCCGCGGTCATCAGCTTGCGCACAATCTGCTCCGGACTGTGCCGTTTCCTCGTCGCCATGATCTTGTCGAGCCTTCCTGCCCACAACGTGGGCCACAAGACTCTCACAAGCCGTGGATCAACCGATCGGGGTCAGGCCACTACCGGCGAGCTGTGTGACACCAAGAGTGTCCAGAGCGGCCGTGTCGTCGATGCAGTCAACAATCTGCGTGATCGCCTACGCGACATCGCTCATTCCGGCAATGGCGAGATCGACCGCATTCTTTCCGAGAAAAGACCAATAGAAGCAAAAGTTGCTGCGGTGAACGCAGTCATCGCTCGAGCTAACACTGATGCCGCCAACGCGGGAGCAGCCGCGATGTCCAACATCATCGATGCCACGCAACGGGTGCTCGACACAACCATCGGTGGCAACGCGCGAACGTGGCTGCGAGAGCATGGTGTGGACCTCGATAACGCGCCGCCGTCGCGGCCCATCACCGCTCTGGATCTGAACGCCCAGTTAGCAGCACCGTCGACACTTTCAGCGTATGCAAATGCTCAAGCGACTACGACCTCAGGCCCCTACGCCGCCGCGCCGACTGAACCAGCAGCATATGGCGGCACTCAGCCTCTCAATATATCGCTGCCGGATGTCGCACCAACGGATCCGCCGGCAACACTAGCCTACGGCGGAACTCAGGTGCCCATCTCCGCGCCACGGGGCAACATGCCACCACCACTAGCGCCTCCGTCACCCGGCGCCCCCGCAGTCGGCGTCGGAGGCCCATCAATCCCCGGCGTCTCGACACCTGCAGCGTCTGCTCCCCCTTTATCGCCACAGTCCCTGGCACAGTCTTTTACGAATGGAATGTCGACGGGCGCCCCGGCGGCAGCCGGTGCGAACTCCATATCTGCCGGCGCAATGACCGCGGCCACCGAGCCCCCGCCCCCGACGGCCGCTCCCCCGGCGGCGCCGCTCATACCCCCCTCGACCGTCCCAGCCACTGGTGCGGGTTTCACCCATGTTCCAGACGCAGGCCTTGGCACGGCCCCCGCAAGCCCTCCGCCCGTGGCACCACCGGCCAGCGACATGACCGGCGGCGTGACGACCGTAGCCCCGATGATGGCCGGAGGCCCGGTCACTGGATCGGTAGCACCGGCGGTCGGGGCGCCCGCGGGGCCGCTGCCCGCCTACGGCTCTGATCTGCGTCCACCAACCGTTGCGCCGCCAGCCGTCCCTTCAGCACCGACCGGCCCAGTGTCAGGCGCGCCGGTGGCCTCACCCTCATCGTCACCGTCCGCCGGTGGGTCGATGGTGTCACCGGTCGCAAAATCCGCCGCCCACGATGCCGCCCAGGCTCAAACGACGAGCGGGCCGACGTCGATGGCCGGCGCGACAGCCGCTGCCGCCACCGGGGCGGTGACTGGCGACTCAGCGAAACGATCTGCCGAGCAGCAACGCTTGCGTCGCATCGTCGATGCGGTAGCCCGTCAAGAACCGGGACTATCGTGGGCCGCCGGACTACGCGACGACGGACGAACCACGCTGCTGGTCACCGACCTCGCTGGCGGCTGGATTCCACCCCATGTTCGGCTGCCCTCGCACGTGACCCTGCTGGAACCGGCCACGCGGCGCAGTGATATCCGCGCGGTCGACTTGCTGGGTGCGGTCACCATCTCGGCAGTGCACCAACCGCACGGCTACATTGGCGAGCCGGGAAGAGACGCGCCGAAACTGGCCGGGGACCGCGCGGCGCGGATCGCTCCCGAGATCGACGAGCTCGGGCCAACGCTGGCCGAGCATGTGCGTCGCCGCGACGGCTTGCCCCGGGTTGCGCAGGTGGTGGCGGTTGCCGCCGCACGCAATTACGGGGTTCCGGACAACGAGGCGGAGTTGCTGCGCGACAGGGCCAGCGAGATTCACCGTTCGGTTCTGGCGGCATACCCGCACCATGATTTGGCTGAGGCCACCGATTGGATGCTGCTGGCAGCCATTGACGCCCTGATCGACGGCAACCGCACGGCAGCGAACTATCACTTAGCCTGGGCAATGGCGGCGATGTCAATGAGGAGACCCACATGACCATCAACTCCGTTCCGGAAAGCTATGGCCACGCGACAGGCATGCCGGCGCCGATACCGCTGGCACCCGGACCTGTCCACCCTGGCGGAACGTCACCGGTTGATGCTGCGGTGGCGGGATTCGGCATGGCCACCAACGCCGATCTGGGACCCGTAAACGGCGAGATCGCCGCCGATGATGCCGATCGTCGAGCCCACGCGGCCGATGCCGCGGCGAAGTTCCCGGCGAATGAGGCCGATGCCGCCCAACAGTTCCAAGGCGTGGGCGCCGACGGAATGGCCCAAATGATCCCGCAGATGGCATCGGGTATCGGCGGTGCGCTCAGCGGTGTGCTCGGCCCACTGACGCAAATACCCCAGCAGGCGCTGCAGGCCGGGCAGGGCGCGCTGCAGCCGCTGATGGGCGCACTTCAGCAATCCGCCGGCGTTGAGGGCTTGGAGGCCGCGGACGGGGCCAGGCTGGTCGACAGTCTTCAAAGCGAACCCGGTCTCGGCGGCGGCGGAGCTGGTGAGCTCGGTACAGGCGGCGGAGGCGGTGGCGGTGGCACCATCCCGACGGGCTATCTGGGCCCGCCACCCGTACCGACGTCATCGCCGCCCACTACTCCTGCCGGGGCGCCGACCAAGCCCGCATCGATGATGTCCACGGGTGGCACACCGTCGAGCTCCACACCGATGGGGGCGACCGGCATGCCCATGATGCCGCCGGGCGCAATGGGTGCCGGCGGCACCGGGGGCAGCAAGGAAAAGCCGGCCGAAAAGCGGGTGACCGCCCCGGGCGTGCCCAATGGCCAGCCGGTCAAAGGCCGCTTGACGGTTCCGCCGAGCGTCCCGGTCAAATCCGTCGACGGCAAACCACCCGTGGTCACCCGATCGACGCGGCGAATCCTGCTCCCTGATCGCAACGAAATCGGACGCAATATCTCCGATGAGAAGACGGACGGCAGCGAGTAACGACGCGGGGTCAGCGTTCGACCCGGTTTGCGCGCAAACCGATGCGTGAAGATCCGCGGAGCGCCACAACCAGCCACCGAACCAGTCCGGTGTGCATCACACCCCGGCTGGTACTCGTTCCGCCGTCTTGCGCATCTCTTGTCGCAGCGACGTGAACTCCGAGATCGTCCTGGTCACCACCGACGCCACCGGTCGCGCGTTGCCGCCGGTGGGTTCGGTTTTGGACACCATCACCACGCTGTCGATGTAGGGCTCGATGGTGGTGGCGTTCTGCACCGTCGCGACGATCACCAGCTGGAAGCCGAACTTTCGGAATGCGTGCAGCGCCTGCTGCGCGAATTGGGGGTCGGACTTCGAGAACGCCTCGTCGAGCATCAGCTGCGCGAAAACCGTTTTGTTGTTGTCACTTTCGGGGCTGGCCAGGTTGAAGCTGAGCGCGCCGGCGAGGCAGAACGCCATCAACTTCTCCTGCTCGCCACCGGAGTTGTCGCCGGCGTTGCTGTGCGTACGGATCAGTTCCTCGGTGTCGACGTCCCATTCGGCGCAGTCGAACGTGAACCGGTTGCGCACGTCGAGCGCGTCGCGCGTCCACGCCTTGTCCTCCGGCGCCGTGGAGGCCAGCCGGTTGCGTAGTCGGAGGATGTCGGCGTACTGGTCGAGGATCGCCTGCTTGTCGCCCAGCCCGACCTCGGCGATGCGTCGCGAGATGGACCGCACGATCTGGGTCAGCTCATCCACCGCTACCAGGTGCCGCGGGGTCGCCCGCAGCGTCAGCCTGGTGCCACGGTTGAACTCCACCGCCGCCAAACCCGTGTTGACGCGGTCGATCTGGCCGCTGATCCGTCGCGCCTCCTGGTCGGCGACGCGGTGCAGCGTGAGGATCGCATCGGGCGCCTGCTCGCTGACCAGCCGCATCATCCGCTCGTAGGCTTCGGGAAGTTCGCGTTCGTCAATGTGACGGCACAGCGCGACGTAGTCGTGCACGCGCTCGTCAAAATCGTCGGAGTCATTCGGAATCGCGTCGGGGAACGACGTGTCGAACGTGTTCAGGATGCGGGCCAATTCGTCATAGGAGCGACGGCGGCTTTCACGCAGTTGTTCACTTTCCTTCTTGATCGCGGCGAACAGCGCATCGCGGTGAGGTTCCGGGTCGAGCAGCTCTAGCGCGACGGGCAGCTGTGCGGCGTAGCGCTGCAGCAGCTCTGTCAACGGCTCGGACACGAACGCCGGGGACAGCCGCTCCTGTAGCTCCAGCAGCCGGGTGCGCCGCTCGTCGAGGCTGTCGCGGCGGGTCTGGATCGCGCCGCGGCGCGTCATCAGTTTCTGAATCTGCGACCAGCATTCGTCGGCGCGGGCGTTGAGCGCCTCGATGTCGGGATTGTCGGCCATCAGCAGTTCGTACTGCTCGCGCCGCCGCTCGGCATGCCCGTCGGCGGTCTCGGTGTCGATCTGACTCCATTGCGGGTATTGCTCGCAGATCGCCTTGCACGCCGCCGCCCGGTCGCGCCACTGCTGGCGCTGGGCGGCGATGTCGTCGGCGGTGCGGCGGGCCTTCTGATAGGCCTCCTCGGTGGCCGCCAGCTCGACGGTCAGCGCGTTGATCTTCGCGGTGACGTCGCCCTGGTAGAGGTACTCGGACAGCTTGACCGGTCGCCGGTCATCCTTGACGGCCAGCCGGTCGGAGTCCTTGTACAGCCCCGTGTCGGTGACCGCGCGGCGGAACCGCGAGAATACGTCGGGGGTATCGACGCACACGTGGTCGCCGGCTCCGGTGATGACATCGACAGCTTCGGCGGCACAAAGATGCTTCGGATCGACGGGGAAAAGCTTGCCCGCCAACGTGTTCGGCTCGGGCTCAGCAGGTTCGGCGCCGAGGAACTTCGCCCGCACGTGGTGCAGCTGCAGTCGGCCCCGCATGTCAGTCTCGTTGACGAACCGCAGCACCTTCTCCCAATGCTGGTCGGGCACCAGTAGCCGCAGGCCCACCCCGCGCAGCACCTTCTCGACAGCGAGGCGCCAGCGGGTCTGGCCGGGCCTGAGATCCAGCAGTTCGGCGATGTAGGGCAGCTCGGTGGCGTCGACTTTGATTGCAGCGCAGATGTGGTCGCGCATCGCGAGCGCGAACTCCGGCAGCGCCGAACCGACGTGTTCGACGCGCTTGAGCCCCTTGGCGACATCGTCGCGGGCGATGCGGGCAGCCTTCTGCGCGTACTCGGCGTCGGTGGATGCCTCTCGGTTTCGTTCGACCTTGGCAAGCAGTTCGGTGGCCTGCGCGAGCAGTTCCTCGCGAAGGTTCCAGAACTCGTCTGCGGTGTCGGGTATTTCGATACCCTGGGCGGCCAGCATGTCCTCGTAGGTCGTTCGGCGGCGCTCCACCTGCTCGGCCTCGGTCTCCGCGGCGGTGACCTGCGATTGCAGCGGAGCGATGTTCGCGCTGGAACCGCTGATCTGCGCGTTGAGCGAATCCGCCTCGGCCTTGGCCAGATTGAGGCTGCGGGTAACGTCCTCGTATTCGTTCTCGAGCTGGTCGACGGTGCCGTCGAGCGTGGCGATCTGGGCGGGACATTGCGCAAGCCGGGCGTGGTCGGTGTAGGCGCGCACCATCGGCGCGTCGACGAGGTCGATGATGCCGAGGTCGGAGGACTCCGAGGCGTAGCGCTGCTGGATCTGTTCGATATCGCCCAGGATCTTGCGTTTCTTCTGCGCAACGGCCAGCAGTTCGCGAGCCTCGACCAGGGGGTCGATCTGCTTGAGCGCCTCGGGCAGCCGGGCCAGGCTGTCGGGTTCGTCGAGCATGAATTCGCGGACGAATTGCTGCAGCCCACCAACGCTTTTCAGCGACTTGGCCTTACCGAGCAGCTGCTGGGCGGCGTCGGACGCGCGAATGCCGATCGCCGCGTAGAGCTGAGCGAGGTACTGCGATTCGACCTTGGTGGAAAACCGCCAGTCTTCTTTGAAGACTCCTGCGTCGAAACGGCCGGAGGCCCAGCGGTTGCAGACTTCCTCGATGTCGAGGTCACCGTCACCGAGCACGAAGCGGCTCGACGAGTCGTTGCGGGACTCGCCCGTCAGCCATTTGAGCACCAGGCCGGTGACGGTGCGGCCGGAGTCACTGGCGTAGGTGACGGCCACGGCCGACCAGGCGGTGCCGTCGCCGCGCAGATACATCACCCGGCTGGTGCCGCCGTCGCTGCGCTGGCCCCAGGCGCCGCGGACGTACTTGTCGACAGTCCGGCGCCCGGCGCCGGATCCCGCGGCGGTGTTGTCTCCGGACGCGTTGAAGTTGCGGCGGTTGAACGGCAGGAATCCCAGCGAAATCGCACCCAGCAGTACCGATTTGCCGCTGCCGGAGGCTCCGGCGATGAGTGCGCCGCCTACACTGAACGGGATCGAGTGGTAGCCGTCGAACACGCCCCAGTTGATGACCTGCAGCCGAGACAGGTGGAACTGTTCAGTCACCTTCGGGTTCTTCTTCCTCTGCTGGCGCACCGCCGTTGAGCAGCTGCTCGAACTGCTGCTGCAGCTCGGTGATCACCGAGGCAGTCATCACGGCGGTGATGACGGGGCTGATCGTGTAGCTGTCCTCGTCGTCGCGGGTCTTGCGCAGGATCTCCAGGCCGGTCAGCCGGGCGATGGCGCCGTCGATGCGGCCGGCGAACGAGACCGCGTCGCGGTCGGTGTCGTTGAGCACCCCGGAGAATAGGCCGTGCATCTCCTCACGGCTGATCAGGACGGTCTGCCCACCGGAGGCACGCATCATCTGGGCCAGGTGCAGGGCAAGGCTCGAGTCGTAGGTGCCGAGCGGCTCGCGGCGTAAAAGCTTGATTCCCCTCGCAGACTCGTAGCGGGCCTGTTCGACGAAGGCGACATCGGCGGCGTCGACGATGCGCAGCAGCAAGTCGAGTTCGGAGAGCCGGACGGCCAGGTCCTTGCGGTATTCAAGCACCCAACTGTAGACGTCGGCGTCGGCTTCGGCGCTGATGTAGCGGCGGGTAAGCAGGTGCTGCAGGACCTAGCAGGCCCGGTCCGGCAGTTCGGAGACGTCGCCGTCGCAGCGCGGCCGGCGCTGAACGGGTGGGCGGGCGTTCTGGTCGACCTGAGGGAGTGAGGAGAAGTCGATGTCGACTTCATCATCTTGGAGGGTCAAGTGCTGGCTCCGGCGATGGTGTTGATGGGTTCGGTGAATGTCAAACGAGGTACCGCGATTTCGAGATCACGGCCGTCCAGGGAGCGGAAGCGGACGGCGGTCGACTCAGCGGTGTCGGGGTTGGGCTGTTTGAGGGCCCAGGACCACAGCACGATGACGTGGCCCAGGTAGGCGGTGTCGAGCATGGCGACGGCGTCGGGTAGCGCGACAGGCCCCGCGGTGATCGCGTGGTTGAGCATGTCGGACATCGCGGGCGCGTCGACCTGGGTGGTGAAGGCGGCGAAGCTGGTGAGGTCGACCTCGGTGTCGCCGGGTTTGGCGGGCTTGGGGTTGGACAGGTCACCGATCCGGAAGCCGAGGGCACCGACGGAACTGATGGCGTGCCGCGCCAGCGGGACCTCGATGTCCAGGCGTGAGTCGGTGAACGACGACTTGAGCAGGGCGCGGGCTGCGGCGATGGCTTCGTTGAGTTGGCTGGCGACACCGCGGCTCTGTTCCATGGTGCCGAACGCGGTGAAGCGTTTGACGCGCTGGGCGCAGCGTTGCTGGATGCGCTCGACTTCGTCGATCTGATGGCCGACGAGCTCGAAGAAGCCGGCCATGACCTTGCGCAGGGCCGGGTCGAGGGTGGGCAGGGCGTCGGCGACGGCGGCGACGTCGGCCTCGAACTCGGCGCGTTGGTCGGGGTCGTTGATCATGCGCAGGAAGGCGCGGTGGGAGTCACGGCCCTGGGAGTCCCATGCGGCCTGGTAGTCGCTGTACATCTGGCGTTGGCGGTCGCGGTACTCGGCGTTGGAATCGATGGGTTCATCGAGGGCGGAAGTGGCCCGCTCGATCATCGTGCCGTACTGGCCGATATCGGTGATCAGGCGTTCCATCTGCAGGGCGATCGCCCGGGCCTCGTCGTAGCAGTCGGTGACATCGGTTTGGGGACGCTGGCCGGCATCGAGCTGGTCAAGCTCCTCGTGGGGCGCGGCGATTTCGGCTTCGATGTGTTTGCGGATGCGGGCGGGGTCGTTATCCACTTTGACGGCCACTTGCTTGAGGCGCGCGGCGATCCCCGTAATCGAGCCGCCGGTGGCGATGGTGTCCTGGCGACGCAAGCCGCGGAGAAAGTCCAGCGCCCGGCGAGCGTCCTGGGTCAGATAGCAGACATTCTGGCCGTGGCGCTCGTCGACGATGCGGTGCAGCCAGCCCTGCGCGGCCCAGGACTTGATCAGGGCGAGCCCGGGCTGCGGATCGTTGACGTCTTCGACGTCGCGCTCGAGCTGTACGACGAGCTCAGTCTCAGACAGCGCCCCGTCGCTGAGGTGGCGCTCCATGAGCGTCGCGTAAAGGCTGAGGTTGGTGGTGGCGAGCAGGCGAATGGCGCGAGAACCCTGCAAGTCGCGATTGAGATCGAGCAGCTCGGTCGCCGACAGTCCCGCGTTGTCGTCGTGCATCTGCGTCCTCGATCTGTAGTTGGTCGGACGCCTCAACATAGGGCAAGAGGGCGACATCTCTGGTGTGGGCCCAGTCCGTGTCGGGCGGGATTTTCGTCAACGCGCATGTTTACCGACGTCAGCGGAATGTTCGCTCTCCCAAGGCTTGCGCCGACTCAGCGAACTTGTGGTGTCTCTGTGGATTGTGAGGCCTGTGGTGCTTTCGGGGTGTGCACGCCAGCGCGCACCAAGCCCGGCGTTCGTCGGCACACCAGCTGAGCGTCACCGTGACGAACCTCCCGGTATGCCCGGCGGCGCGCGTTGATCGATGGCAACAGAGATGGACCCGTGTTGTTGGACGGCGGGTTAGGTGGCGCCGGCGCAGGCGTCGGGGGCCAGGAACGCAGCAAGCTTTGCCTCGGCGCCGATATCAAGGTAATTCGGTAGCCCATCGGCCACCCCGATGGCAACGACCTCCACCGCAAAATTCGCCAACATCTACCAAAGTCAATGGCACGTATTATTCATCCCATATTTAACCCATCAGAAGGGCACGACCGAATATCCACAGAGGCCCTTCTCGCGCCGCTATCGCAATGCACCAAAATTCCCTTCAAACCAATGTCAGGGCAAATGAGTCTTCGAATCTATCCTTATGTTGATGAATTGATCCGCTCATGACTTCAATGCAGGTCTGACCAATGCCCAGAATGGCACCACATCACACCGGCGTCCCCCTGTTGCTGCCAGGCCGCTGCAGGAGCAAGTCATCGTGTTCACGGCGCCGACAAGCCTCGATGAAGGCAATTGCCGCCGAGCTGTCGCGCAAGAAATTATCGTATTGGTCTCGAGTAAGATCGTAATACTCCTCGTAGTCAACGATCCCGTTGCTGACCGGTATCGATGCGTAGTACCGGCCGGAAGTGGATTCGATGCCAATCGAGTATCTGTCTTCTCGTGAAAAATATGTGTCATCAAACTTCATTCGATCTCATTTCTCCTCGAAGACATCCGTGACAGTGTAGTCACCCTGGGGGATTTTTCCGCCGTCCACAACCGCCTCTGAGGCGCCAGTGGGCAGGCGCCCTCCCGGAATCCATTGTTCGTTGGCACCCGCTTCATTACCGGAAGGAATCCGGAGGTTAAATTGCCGAGGATCCTCTATGTCGATCCTGACGATCTGGTTTGAGTCGAGAAATCCCTCGGGCAAGCCCAATTCTTCCTCCATAAGACGCAAGTCACCGCCCGTGCCCGCGATCATAGCGTCGGCTTCGCTTTTTGGCATTACAAATGAGGTGCCGTCACGTTGGGCGATCCCATATTTATCGAGATTGCTTTCCGGAATAAATCGGGTCGCGCCGTCGGTGAATCTGTCGAGACGACCCTGAATATATTCGGGTGATAAGTACTCGGATGGGTCGGGGCGACTCCCCTTTGGCATCGCGATGATTTCGTCACGCTTCTCCGCGCTCAATCCGTGACCTGACACATCGTCCCCGTGGGCATCACCTCCATCTGCAGTCCCATGAGCCGTGCCGTCGCGCGGTGGTTCAGCGTCGCGAGCGCCGTGGGACGCGTCGCCCGGTCCATGTGGGCCACCGCCGTGCGGGGGCAATCCGTGCGGATGTCCCCCGGACGGACCGGCGTCGCCAAGCCCGTGTGGAACACCGCCGTGCGGCGCTGATAGCTCGGCCGGGCGACCCGCGCCGGTCATCACGTGGGCCTCGGGCGCGGCCGGTATTGCGGCCGGTGCCGAATGAGCGCCAGCAGGTACCGGCCCAGCGGCAGCGCCGACGGGAACACCCGGCGCTCGTGCCGGTTCACCCACGTGCGGGGTGACCGGCGACACCCGCTCACCCGGCGTCACCGCCGTTGCTGCTGGATGAGATCCGGCCACTGGCGCCGATGCCGGGTCATGCGGGCCGAACGCAGGTTCGGACCTGCCAGGGACGACCGAACCGGGCGCCCCGGAAGGCGCCTCGAGGGCCGGCTTGCCGGGCGGCACCGATTCCACTGGACGCGGCGTCGGCTCGGCCGGGGCACCTGCCGGCTTCGGGGGCGGCAGGGCCACCGGGCGACCGCCGACGGGGGGATCAGCCTGGGTAGATCACCGCCCAGATTTGCCAGATCCTCGGTCAGACCACGACCGGTCCTGCCGATGTCGCCCAGTGTGCGGCCGGCGCCCGCGAGGTCACCAACCTCACCGGCCAGTCGACCACCCCGACCGACTGCCGCAGCGGCATCGGCCCCCTCGCCACCAACCTCGGCTGCCCGCGCGGCTCCCGCAGCGCCCTTGGCACCCGCGCCGGCTCCCCCGGCTCCCGGAACAAATAGTGTCGCGACGTCGAACAAGTTTCCCCCGAAACCCAGTCCCGGCCGATCGCGGCGCCAATCCTCAAGGTGGAGAAGTCCTTTGACCATCTCTTTGTCCGCGGCGACTGCCTCCTCAGGGTTAAGCAAGTGGTTGATCAATCCCGTCTTGGTCATGGCCTTCCAGGTTTCCGCCGCCCCCTGCGGGTCGATCAGGAAACGTTGCGGGTTGAGCTGCTCGATGCCTTCCACCATCCCGACAGCGGCTTTGAAAACTCCTTCCTGCGTATTGGTGTAGGTGTCGAACACGGTCGCCAGTGGATTGCCGACGTCTTGACCGAGGAACTGGGTGAGCTGACCGCGCACGTAGCGCTGCATTCCCACCACCAAGCCGTCGATGGCCTGCATCCCTTGCTGCATCAGCTGCTGTTGAGCGCGGGCCTGACGCCCCAGGTTGTTCAGCACGGCCTGGATGTCCTTGGCGATCTCTTTGATCTCGTCGAGCACATCACCCTCGAAAAGGGCCGCCACCTGATTCCACAGCCCCGAGACGGACCCGAATCGATCCAACAGATCCCGGATCGCGTTCTGGGTGTCGGCCACCTCATCGGCGAAATCGTCGAGCGCGCCGGCCAGTTTCTGGCACTGTGCCCCCACCCCGGCCAGATCGGAGCCGATGGCCGATAGGACCTGCTGAATCTGTGCGCCTTCGGGAATCTCTTGTCCGGCCACCACCGATTTCGGAGAGTTCAGTGCGCCCTGCACGCCGTTGAGGGCCGCCGCGAATTCGCGCCAGTGCCCCGCGGCCGCGTGCAAACCCGCGACGTCCCCGTTGGGCCACAGGTCACCGACGAAAGCCTCGACCACCGACCACAACGCCGGAGCAAGCACCCCGGAACCCAGCGTCCCCGGCGCTCCGGGAGCCGTGAACTGCGCCGGTTCCGACGGCGCAGGCAAGACGCCGGCTCCCCCGCCCAGCGTCGAGGCCGCCTCGGCAGCCGAGTAGTTCGACGCGGAGAGCTGAATCTTGGCGCCGTTGTGGCGCAAAGCGTTGATCCCGGCCCCCGCCGCTTTCACCAACGACTCCGCCGCGTCCTGATAAGCCAGCCCGAACACCTCGCCGGCCGCATCCTGACCGGTGTTGGCCGAAAAGCCCGTGGTCAGCGAGCTCAATGCCGCCGCCAAGGCATCGCCCGCGGCGGCCACAGCACTGCCGGCACCCGACAGCGCCTCGGGATCAACCGACAACGGAGCCACGCCCGGATTTTTGCCCAAAGCGCCGCGTCGCGGTATTCACCCTGTTTTTGCGCGCTAAATCTAGCGACGCCCGGTGGGGAGCACCAGCCACCAGTCCACAGCCCCTAGCAAGGGGTGCGCGGACAACGCGTGGCCGATGACGTCAACGCCAAGGACGCCACAATGAAGGCCCGCTGCGCCGGCGGCTAGCCGGCCCATTACCCGCCGCAACGCCTCAGCTACGCGTCAACGTAATACTATGCCGCCCAACAGGAACCGACACCGTCGTACCTACTGGCTGATCATCCAGCTTCACCTCCACCCCGGCGGGCAACGCGCCAAGCGTGATCTGTGCGGCGGTGTCGGTAGCCACCTGAATCGTCGATGACTGCAGCGAGGCCAACCCCGCGCGCTTGACGTCGACGGTCAGGCTGGCCACCCCGGTGAGCCGCAGGGTGAGATACGGCAGCTCGTCCACGGGCCCTCCCACCTGCCAATCCAGCTCGGTGTAGAGGCCAGGTGTGGGATCGAAATGCGGAACGAAACCGCGATGGCGCCGAATGCTGTGCATCGGGTCCGGTCGGGCATAGGAACGGGCATCGACCTCGGCGGTGGCCCCGCGGCGCGCCGTCACCGCGGGGTCGGCGGTCAGCTCCGACAACCACCACACCTGGTGCGGCCCGATCCCCAAATCGGCCCGCACCAACTGCGGATACGACGCAAAGGTGATGTGCCCCGGATCCGATTGGCGCAGGCCGGTTCCCATGTGCGCGATCGGATCGTTGAACTTGTCCTGCAGGATCCAGGCGATGTGGTATTCGAACGGATAGACGGTAAATCGGTGCCGGTAGCCGAGGCGGTCCAGCTCGAGCACCTGCTCGGCCACCGACGGGAACGGCACCAGCTCGTCGAGCAGACCATGGGCGATCACAAGCGGCAGCCAGCGCGCGTTGCCCAGTAGCTCCCAGCTATCGCCCTCCCGGGCGCAGGGCGAGTCCAGGTTGAAATCGGCCGGGATGTCGACGTTGGGCACCAGGCGCACCCCACACGTCGGCGGCCCGGCCAGCACAACTGTCTGGGCAAACACCTCGGGATAGGTCAAGCCCAGCTTGTAAGCGCCGTAGCCGCCCATCGAATAGCCAGAAACCACCGTGCGGTTGGGATCGGTCCCCAACTGCTCGGCCACCCGCGCCCAGACCTCCCACACGTCGAGTTCACCGGCGCCGAAGTACCAAGTGGACGGACCACGCGCCAGCGGGGTGACCACCACCGAGCCTCGGGTTTCGCAAACCTCGTGCAGCAGGCGCGGATCGATCGAAGCGAACTGGTTTTGCCCCAGCGCAAGCGAATGCAGCAGCAAGGTAAGCGGCATCGCGCGGCCGGGAGCATAGGTCGAGGGCAAGCACACCGAGTACGGCTGCACCCGGCCCAGAAACTGCGGATCGGTGTCCAGAACGTTTCCCGCAGCCACACCCTGCCCGAGCTCCACCGAGGACACATACCAGCGCGTCGAGGGACCGGTGATCACCGGTTCGGGTGCGGTTTCGCGGCCTGCCAACTGGTCCCACGCCACGGCTACCCCGAATTCCGAAACGTCACCACTGGTCAGCGCGGCAGCTTGGGCCTCGTCGGACCAGAAGTTCAGATGCGGCTGCTCCTGATCGTGGGTGCGAAACGCCACGTTGTAGACGTTGGGCTGGCCCGGCAGGGCACCCCGTTCGGCGGGCACGTCGGCGAACCCGTCCCCCGCCGCGTTAGCCAATCCGGCGGCCAGCCGAACCGTCCAAGTCCCCGACGGCTCCACCACCGACCGCGGCACCCGCGCCAGAAACGACCGTGCCGGCAGGTCGACGCTGTGTTCGACGGGAGTCTGCACGTGCGTGACCAGATCGATCAGCCGGGCGCTGCGCCCCGAGATCAGCAGCGCCATGTCGATGCCCTACGAGCGCACACCGGCCCCAGCCGGCCAGTCCGCTGACGCGCTACGGCTGCGATCGGTGTCGAAGGTGAACAGCGCGACTGGCACGGTGGCGTCCTGCAGCGTGTTCCAGTCGACGCGCCACCGGGTGTGCGTCTCGGTGAGCCCGATCGCCACGCGAAAAATGTCGGCGCCGTTGCCGGCCGCTGGACCATCGGGATAGACGTAAGTGCCCCGCGGCGGCGCCTGGATCTTCAGATCGCCGACCGGCAGACCCGTCGCGCCATAATCGTCGTAGATGAAGTCGGTCCAAAACAGCGCCCCGCCGGCCAGGCGAGCGGCGCCACACGTACGCGGGAATTCCTCGCCGAACGGCCATCCCGCCGGTACCGGAAGCGTCGGCTCAGGCCGTCGCGCGGCCGGTGGCACCCCCTCGGGCATCCCGTCGACCACGATGAGTTCGGCCGGGGGTGTCGGCGGACGTTGCCCCACGGGCACCACGGCCTCGGCAACGCTACGCGCGATACGAAAAGGAAGCAGCGCTAGATCCACCAATGACACCCCACCAACCTACTTGGCGCAGCCGACATCTGGACGCTAAGACACCGGCACCACCATCAGCTCGTGCGGCCGATTGTTGACCGATAGCGCACCGTTTTCGGTAACCACCACGATGTCCTCGATGCGGGCTCCCCACCGGCCCGGAAAGTAGATGCCCGGCTCGACCGAGAACGCCATGCCCGCGACCAGCGGCAACTCGTTGCCGGCGACGATATAGGGCTCCTCATGCACACACAGCCCGATACCGTGTCCGGTGCGGTGCACAAAGTATTCGGCCAATCCGGCGTCGGCCAGCACGTCACGGGCGGCAGCGTCGACCTGTGCCGCCGTAACCCCCGGACGGACCGCATCAACGGCCGCACGCTGAGCCCGCTGCAGGGTCGAATACTGTTGTGCCACATCAGGACTAGGGTCGCCGATGCTGTAGGTTCGGGTCGAGTCCGAGTAGTATCCGGGCTCGTATGTCCCCCCGATATCGACCACGACAATGTCGCCGACCTGCAACTTTCGGTCCGAATATCCGTGGTGCGGATCGGCGCCATGTGGACCGGATCCGACGATGACGAATGCCACTTCCGAATGCCCCTCGGCGACAATCGCTTCGGCAATGTCGGCGGCAACCTGTGCCTCGGTGCGGCCGGGCACCAGAAACTCCGGTACCCGGGCATGCACCCGATCAATGGCGGCGCCGGCCTTGGCCAGCGCGTCCACCTCGGCCGCCTCCTTGACCATCCGCAGCTGACGCAGCACATCGGTAGCCAATACCGGCAGCACCCCCAGCGCATCGGCCAGCGGCAACAAGTGCAAGGCCGGCATCGAATCGGTAACCGCAGTAGCTGCGGGCGCACCCCCCAACGCCTCGGCCACCAGCTGGTACGGGTCATCGCCGTCAACCCAATCGCGCACGCACACGCCCAAATCCGATGCGGCCGACTCCTTGAGCGACGCGAGCTCCAAGCGCGGCAAGACGATGGTCGGCACCCCAGAAGCGGGCAACACCAGCGCGGTGAGCCGCTCGAACGTATCGGCGCGCGAGCCGATGAGATAGCGCAGGTCATAGCCCGGAGTGATGAACAGACCGGCCAGGCCGGCCTGCTCGGTCGCGGCCGCCGCCGCGGCCAAACGTCGCGCGTACACCGCGGTGTCGAATCGCCCAGAATCCATGCCAGCCAGGCTAATGCCCGGCGACTGGCGGATGCGCGGTTGCCAACCTCATCCTCACCCGCTGCGCGCCCACATCGTCGCCAGGGTGACCGCCCCCGCACCGGCGCTGGCAGGATAGCCCGCATGCCTGCACCCCTGCTGTTGCTGGATGGAGCCAGCATGTGGTTCCGCTCCTACTTCGGCGTTCCTTCGTCGATCACCGCTCCGGATGGCCGGCCGGTCAACGCCGTCCGCGGATTCATCGACTCCATTGCGGTGGTGATCACCCAGCATCGGCCCAGCCGGCTGGCGGTCTGCCTGGACCTGGACTGGCGCCCGCAATTCCGGGTGGACCTCATCCCGTCCTACAAGGCGCACCGGGTCGCCGAGCCCGAGCCCGCCGGACAGCCCGACGTCGAGGAAGTGCCAGACGAGCTGACTCCGCAGGTCGACATGATCATGGAACTGCTTGACGCCTTCGGAATCCCGGCCGCGGGCGCAGCGGGTTTTGAAGCCGACGATGTGCTGGGAACGCTGGCAGCCCAGGAACAGCAGGACCCGGTGGTCGTGGTCAGCGGGGACCGCGACTTGCTGCAGGTCGTGGCCGACGACCCGGTCCCGGTTCGGGTGCTCTACCTGGGCCGCGGGCTGTCCAAAGCCACGCTGTTCGGGCCCTCCGAGGTCGCCGAACGGTACGGGTTGCCCGCGGAGCGGGCCGGGGCGGCCTATGCCGAGCTGGCCCTGCTGCGCGGCGACCCCTCCGATGGCCTGCCCGGGGTGCCCGGGGTCGGTGAAAAGACCGCGGCCACCTTGCTGGCCCAGCACGGCTCGCTGGATCGGATCGTGGCCGCCGCGCACGACCCCAAGTCCACGATGGCAAAGGGTGTGCGGACGAAACTGCTTGCGGCCTCGGCCTATATCGATGCCGCCCGCTCGGTGGTACGGGTGGCCACCGATGCGCCGGTCACCTTCACGACGCCCACCGACGCGCTGCCGCTGGTTGCCGCCGACCCTCAGCGCACCGCCGAGCTGGCTACCGAATATGGCGTCGGATCGTCGATCGCGCGACTACAGAACGCTCTGGACGCGCTGCCTTCGTAACGCTTCCGACCGCTATTGCGGTCGGCCGACCTCGTAGGTGCCCTTGTTGTCCTGGAAAGTCACGGTCACGTGCTTGGATGCGCCGTCGATGCTGACGGTGCAATCGAAGGTGGCACCCTTCTTGACGGTGGGTTCGGTGCCGTCGTTGCACTTGACGTCTTTGACGTTCTTGGCGCCGTAGCCATTGGTCTCATCGGTCAGAACCTGCTGCACACCGGCATTGGCCTTGCTGACGTCGAGCTTGGTAGTCACGAAGAATCCCGGCACCCAGAACCCGAGCACCAGAATGACGACCACGAAGAGCAGCGCAATTCCGCCGACCACCCCGCCGATGAGCGCCATCGAGCGCTTGGATCCCTGACCCGACTGGTCGTACGGGCTGAATTGGCCCGGGTACTGGCCCGGCTGACCGTATTGCCCCGGTTGCCCTGACTGCCCCGGCTGGCCATATTGACCGGGCTGGCCATATTGACCGGGCTGGCCATATTGACCGGGCTGGCCATATTGACCGGGCTGGCCATATTGACCGGGCTGGCCATATTGACCGGGCTGGCCATATTGACCGGGCTGGCCGAACTGTGGAGGCGCCCCGAACTGGGTGGGCTGGGAACCGAAGTCGGACTGCCCATAGCCGGGTGCGGCCGGGTACTGCTGCGGATAAGCCGGCTCGACAGGTTGCTGGTACTGCTGGTAGTCAGCGGCCGGATACGACGGCGGTTGCCACGACCCTTCCTGGCCTGGCTGCTGCCAGGGCGATCCGGCAGCCATGGTCGGGTCTGAGGAATGGTCACCGCCCTGGCCGGGTGGTTGCCACGACTGTCTAGGATCTGGTCCCTGCGGTCCGCTCATCGTTTCTCCTCAGTTCGTTCGTCTGTCCTGGCCACGAACTGGCCCCAAGTGTCCTCTGGTGGTCCTGCGATCACATTTCCGGATCTAACCGTAGCTGCGGCCCAGCCTACCCGGCGTCAACTGCGACGACGCCGCGCCGGATGTCATTGATCGCGCGCTTTGCGGCGGCCCGCACTTCGGGGTCCGGGGCGGCATTGCGCACCTGGTCAAGCAGGTCGAGCACCTGGCGGCACCAGCGCACGAAATCCCCCGCTGACAAGGGAGAACCGGGGCCCTCGATGTCCGCGGCGGCCAATGCCGCCGACAGGTCCCCGGTGCGCGCCCAGCGATAAACGACGTTGACAAAGCCATCTTCGGGTTCGCGGCTTTGGCCGATCCGGTGCGCTTGTTCGTCGGCACGCAGCGCCACCGACAGCCGCGACGTCTGGATGAGCGCCTGACGCAACCGCGGCGTCGGCGCCTCGACCCCGGGACGGCCACCGCCACCGTCACTGCCGCGCGTTTCGTAGAGCACGCAGGACACCACCGCCGCCAGCTCCGGCGGCTTCAACCCCGCCCACGCGCCGGTGCGCAAGCACTCGGCCACCAACAGATCACTCTCGCTGTAGATCCGCGCCAACAAGCGGCCATCATCGGTGACCCGAGGATCATCGGCTGGGCCGTGGATGTACTCACGCTCGGTGAGCAGGCCGACGATCCGGTCGAACGTGCGAGCCAACGAATTGGTGGCGGCGGCGACCTTGTTCTCCAGCTGCGCGTTGTCCCGTTCGATGCGCAGGTAACGCTCGGCTTGACGGATCTGGCTTTCGACTCCGGGCGCGTTGTGGCAGGGATGCCGGCGCAGTTTTTCGCGGAGCGACGCCAGATCGGGATGGTGCGGCGCTCGCGTCTTCTCGCGGCGGGCCGCCGGCGCCGTCATACCCGCGGCGGCCGACCGCAGTGCCGAGGCCAGATCGCGGCGGACCCGCGGCTGGCGATGTTCGACACGCTTGGGCAGTGTCATCGATCCGACCGGCGGCGACTCGCCGGTGTAGTCGGCCGACGAAATCCGCCCAGCCCACCGGTTTTCGGTCAGCACCAACGGCCTCCGGTCGGAGCTATCGCGGGCGGATTCCAGCACCACTGCCAGCCCGCCACGGCGTCCGTGCGTGATGGTGATTATGTCTCCCTTGCGCAGCGCGGCCAGCGCTTCGCTGGCCTCCTGCCGACGCTGCAGCCGGGATGCACGGGCCTGGGATCGCTCCATCTCGGTCACCCGCGCACGCATCCGGGCATAGTCCAGGATCGGCGCGTCGGGCCCACCGAGCTCGGCGGCCAGCTCGTCGAGCATCTCCTTGCCCCGCTCAATGCCGCGGACCAGGCCCACCACGGATCGGTCGGCCTGGTACTGGGCGAACGATTGTTCCAACAGCCGATGCGCCTGCTCCGGGCCCATGTGCTGCACCAGGTTGATCGTCATGTTGTACGACGGGGCAAACGAACTGCGCAGCGGGAAGGTGCGGGTCGAGGCCAGCCCGGCCACCGCCGACGGATCGGCGTTTTCGTCGGTGGGATGCCAGAGCACGACGGCGTGGCCCTCGACATCGATACCGCGACGACCGGCGCGCCCGGTCAGCTGCGTGTACTCCCCCGGCGTCAGCGGGACGTGCTGCTCACCGTTGAACTTCACCAACCGTTCCAGCACCACGGTGCGCGCGGGCATGTTGATGCCCAGCGCCAAGGTCTCGGTGGCGAAAACGGCTTTGACCAAGCCGGCGGTGAACAGTTCCTCAACGGTGTGCCGAAACGCCGGCAGCATCCCGGCGTGGTGGGCGGCCAGGCCGCGCAGCAGCCCCTCGCGCCACTCGTAGTAGCCCAGTACCGCTAGGTCGTCGTCCTCCAGATCGCCGCACCGGTGATCGGTCACCTCGGCGATTTGGGCGCGTTCCTCCTCGCTGGTCAGCCGCAGCGGTGAACGCAGGCACTGCTGGACCGCCGCATCACAACCAGCCCGGGAGAACACGAATGTGATCGCCGGCAACAGACCCGCCGAATCCAGGGTCGCGATGACGTCCGGGCGGGGCGGCGGGCGGTAAAAGCGCGGCCGGCCCCCTCTGCCGTATCCGCCGCGTCCAGACCGACGCGGCTCCCAGTCCGACATCCGATCCGCCTCGCGGCGATGCGCGATGTGGCGCAACAGGTCCGGGTTGACGCGCGCCTGACGACTCGAACCCGCCGGTTTGTCGGCCTGGTAGTCGAACAGGTCGAACAGGCGCTTGCCCACCAAGACGTGCTGCCACAGCGGTACCGGCCGATGCTCGTCGACCACCACGGTCGTGTCGCCCCGGACGGCTTGGATCCAGCCGCCGAACTCCTCGGCGTTGCTCACGGTCGCGGACAGACTGACCACCCGCACCTCGTCGGGCAGATGCAGGATCACCTCCTCCCACACCGGGCCCCTCATCCGGTCGGCGAGAAAATGCACCTCGTCCATCACCACGTACGACAGCCCCGGTAGCGCGGGAGAATCCGCGTAAAGCATGTTGCGCAGCACCTCGGTGGTCATCACGACCACGGGCGCGTTTGCGTTGACCGCCAGATCACCGGTCAACAACCCGATCTTGTCGCGGCCGTAGCGCGCCGTCAGATCGGTGTGTTTCTGGTTGCTCAGCGCCTTGAGCGGCGTGGTGTAAAAGCACTTGCCGCCCGAAGCCAGCGCCAGGTGCACCGCGAATTCGCCGACCACCGTCTTTCCCGCGCCCGTCGGGGCGCACACCAGCACGCCGTGCCCACCTTCCAGGGCAGCACAGGCGCGCCGTTGGAAGTCATCGAGCGCGAAGGGTAAGTCGGCGGTGAACCGGGCTAGCTCGACCAGCTCTGTCACGCGGCCGCCCGAGGGCGCGAGGGTGCGCAGTTGCACGGCCAGTGCGGCGTGTCGCTGTCGCGACACGCACGCTCGCGGCGAGGTGGCCTAGGTGATGTCGTCATGGGATCCGCCGGGGGCCGACGGCGTCGGTATCGGCTCGGGCTCCTCGATTGACGATGCTTCGTCATCGGCAAGCAACACCTCGCGCTTGGCTTTGCGCTTGTCGTGCAGCCGGGCGATCTGAATGGCGAACTCGAGCAGCACCGTCAGGGCCACGCCCAGTGCCGTCATCGAGAACGGATCCGATCCGGGCGTGAACACCGCCGCGAACACGAACATGGCAAAGATCAGACCGCGCCGCCAGGACTTGAGCCGCTGGTAGGTCAACAGACCAGCCATGTTGAGCATGACGATCAGCAGGGGGAATTCGAAGCTGACCCCGAACACCACCAGCAGATTGATCAAGAAGCCGAAATATCGGTCGCCAGACAGCGCCGTCACCTGCACGTCGCTGCCGACGGTCAGCAGGAAGCTCAACGCTTTGGAGAGCACCAGGTAGGCCAGCACGGCGCCGGCCACAAACAGCAGCGCCGCGGGGATGACGAACGCCACCGCGAACCGGCGTTCCTTCTGGTAGAGCCCAGGGGTGATGAACGCCCACAGCTCGTAGAACCAGATCGGGCACGCCAGCACGATCCCGGCCGCCATCCCGACCTTGAGCCGCAACATGAACTGGTCGAACGGTGCGGTGGCCAACAACCGGCACTGCCCGTCCGCGCTGATATCCGCTCGCGCCGACTGCGGCAACGAGCAGTAAGGCTGACGCAGCCACTCGCCCAGACTTTCTAGTCCGAAGACCGGATGTGAGTACCAGATGTACCCGAAAATCGTCGTGAGCAGGATCGCGGCCAACGAGATCAGCAACCGGGTACGCAGCTCGGTCAGATGATCGACCAGCGACATCGTGCCGTCAGGATTGACGCGGCTACGCCGCATCCGAGGATTGAGTCGTTTGAAGAGAGCCCCGGCGCGTGCTGAGGCCCGAAAACCGTTCACCACGGTAGGTCAGTAAAGCTCAGGCAACCCGACGGTGCTGCCGGCCTAGGCAGGCCGCGCCTCGGTCTGATCCTGACCTGTGGCCGCTGCAGGGTCGATCCGCTGCGACTGCACCGGCGTGGGGTTTGCCGTGTTGGTCTCGATAGCAGAGGGTTCCGGTTTGGTCTCGCTCTGCATTTCCCGCATCTCCGACTTGAAGATTCGCATCGACTTGCCCAGCGAGCGCGCCGCATCGGGAAGCTTCTTGGCACCGAACAGCACGATCACCACCACAGCGAGGATCGCCCAATGCCACGGACTAAGACTGCCCACTTTGATTACCTCCAGACGTCAACCCCCGATGCTACCGCAGTAGGGGCTGCTCGCCCGGCTAGGCAAACAACACTCCGTGCCGCGCGCCGCGGGTACGGGCCGCACATCGACGGCTTGAATTCGCCCTTAGGCCAGCTCGGCGGCCTGATACGCGTTTAGGGCAGTCGCCGCGGCGGCCCGCACACGCTGCGCTAGCGACTCGGGCTCCAGCACTTGCACCGTCGACCCGAAGCCCAGCATCAGACGGGTCATCCAATCCTCAGAGACGTAGGTCATGGCTACCTCGCAGGATCCATCGGCAAGCTGGCGCAGCTCCCGGATCGGGTAGTACTCGAACATCCACGACGCCGAGGGCGCCACCCGCAGCGTCGCCGACGGCAGTGCCGGGTCGCCGTCGAACAGCGACGTGTCGGGGGGCGCCTGCACCGCGGGCTCCGGCGGCATCGCGGGTTCACCGAGTTCGACGGCGTCCACGATCCGGTCGAAGCGAAACAGTCTGACCCCTTCGGACTCGCGTGACCAGGCCTCCAGATAGCTGTGGCCGCCGACCAACAACACCCGGATGGGATCGACGGTCCGGGTGGTCAGCGTGTCGTGCGATGCGGAGTAGTAGTCGATGGTCAACGCGCGCTTGTCGAGCACGGCGGAGCGCACCGCGGCAGCGGCGGGGCTCTCCAACGGAGCGGGCTCGTCGACCGCCGACAGGGTGCTGCTATGCCCGGCCGCGCCGGCCGCCGCCGCGATCTTGGCGATCGCGCTGCGCGCGGCCTGCGGGTCGACCACGCCTGGGATGTCCGCCAGCGCCCGCAGCGCCACGAGCAGGCCGGTGGCCTCCGGTGAGGTGAGTTTGAGTGGACGGTCGATGCCGGCCGAGAACGTCACCTCGATGGTGTCGCCGGAGAACTCGAAATCGATCAGATCTCCAGGGAAATAGCCGGGCAGGCCACACATCCACAGCTGGTTGAGGTCCTCCTCCAGCTGTTTGGCCGACACGCCTAGCTCGGCGGCGGCCTCAACGCGGGTGATCCGCGGGTTGGCTTGGAAGTACGGCACCATGTTGAGCAGCCGCACCAGCCGAGTGGATACGGGACTCATCAGCGCCGCTCCTTCTCATCGCTTCGCCGCGCATCCTCGTCGGCGGGGTTCACGCAAGCGCCTCTTCGACCCCGGCCAGCGCCCGCAGCCGGGCCAGCACATCCTCGCGCAGCGCGGGCGGCTCGAGCACGATGGCGTCGGCACCGTGACCGGTGATGTCGCGGGCCAGCCGATCGCTGGATCCGATTTCGAGTTCTATGACTTCGCCGTCACGGCCGGCCAGTCGCCGTGGCCCCATCGACCGTCCGGCACGCCGCAGTGCGGTGGCACGCCCGTCGGCGACCCATACCGTGGCCTGCATGCCGGTCGGTGACTCAGCGACGGTCCGGGCGACAATCTGTCGCAGATCCACGTCCTCGGGCACCTTTGCCTCCCCTGGCGCACCGACCGGTGCGACATCGGCGCCGATCCGCGACAGCCGGAAGGTGCGGGTGGCTCCCCGGTCGCGGTCGTGGCCCACGAGATACCAGCGCCCCTTCTCGGTCACTACCCCCCAGGGCTCGACGGTGCGGGTGACGTAGGGCTCGTGGCGGGACGCCCGGTGCGGGAACCGCACCGCCTGACCGGAGTCAATGGCCGCCAACAAAATTCCGAGGACGTCCTCGGAGCCGCGCAAACCCGGCACCCCGGCCGGCGAGGCAATGGCCACCGGCGCGTCGGGATCGACGTCGACCCCGGCGGCCCGCAGCTTGAGCAGCGCGCCCTGGGTGGCGGTGATCAGCTCAGGGGACTCCCACAGTTGGGTGGCCACCGCGACAGCCGCCGTTTCATCGGGAGTCAACTCGACCGGCAGCAGCGCGTACGCGTCGCGGTTGATCCGGTAGCCCTCGGTGGGATCGGTGCTCGATACCCTGCCAACCTCGAGCGGGATACCCAGGTCACGCAGCTCGTTCTTGTCGCGCTCGAACATCCGCGAAAACGCCTCAGCGGTCGGGCTGTCCGAATAGCCCGCCACGCTAGACCTGACCTTCTCCGCGGTGATGTAGCCACGAGTGGACAGCAAAGCGATGACCAGATTCACCATCCGCTCGACTTTGGAAGTCGCCATTTACACCAACCTAGCTTTGCCCAGCTTCACCGATCACCCGCGCGCGGGTGCGGTTACATGCTCGCGATCATCCGCTTGACCCGCTCGTCGACCGCCCGGAATGGGTCCTTGCATAGCACCGTGCGCTGCGCCTGGTCATTGAGCTTGAGGTGCACCCAGTCGACGGTGAAATCACGACCAGCCGCCTGTGCGGCGCTGATGAACTCACCGCGCAGCCTGGCGCGGGTGGTTTGTGGTGGGTTGTCGACGGCGTCGGCGATTTCCTCGTCGGTGGTGACGCGTGTCGCCAGGCCCTTGCGCTGTAGCAGATCGAAGACGCCGCGCCCGCGCTTGATGTCGTGGTAGGCCAGATCAAGCTGGGCGATCTTGGGGTCCGACAGCTCCATATTGTAGCGGTCCTGGTAGCGCTGGAACAGCTTGCGCTTGATCACCCAGTCGATCTCGGTGTCAACCTTCGCGAAATCCTGGCTTTCGACGGCGTCAAGCTGGCGGCCCCACAGATCAACGACCTGCTCGACCTGTGCGTTGGGCTCCCGGGTTTGCAGATGCTCGACGGCGCGGGAGTAGTACTCCCGCTGAATGTCGAGCGCACTGGCCTGACGCCCGCCGGCCAGCCGAACCGGACGCCGACCGGTGACGTCGTGGCTGACTTCACGGATCGCACGGATGGGGTTGTCCAGCGAGAAGTCGCGGAACGGCACTCCCGCTTCGATCATCTCCAGCACCACCGACGCGGTGCCCACCTTGAGCATGGTGGTCGTCTCGCACATGTTGGAGTCGCCGACGATCACGTGCAGACGCCGGTACTTCTCCGCGTCGGCGTGCGGCTCGTCGCGGGTGTTGATGATCGGACGTGAGCGGGTGGTCGCGCTCGAGACGCCCTCCCAGATATGTTCGGCGCGTTGGGACAGACAAAATGTTGCGGCCTTGGGGGTCTGCAACACCTTTCCTGCCCCACAGATCAGCTGACGAGTGACCAGGAACGGCAGCAACACGTCGGAGATCCGGGAAAACTCGCCGGCCCGCACGATCAGGTAGTTCTCGTGGCAACCGTAGGAGTTGCCGGCCGAGTCGGTGTTGTTCTTGAACAGGTAGATGTCGCCGCCGATGCCCTCGTCGGCCAACCGCTGCTCGGCGTCGACCAGCAGGTCTTCGAGCACCCATTCACCGGCCCGGTCGTGGGTAACCAGCTGCACCAGGCTGTCGCATTCGGCGGTGGCGTATTCCGGATGGCTGCCCACGTCGAGGTAGAGACGCGCGCCGTTGCGCAGGAATACGTTGGAGCTGCGCCCCCAGGACACCACCCTCCGAAACAGGTACCGGGCGACCTCGTCAGGGCTCAGCCGGCGATGACCGTGGAAGGTGCAGGTGACACCGAACTCTGTCTCGATGCCCATGATTCGTCGCTGCACGTAATCGAGGGTACTGGTTGTCGCACCGCAGCGGTGCGCAGCCGCACCGGCGGGGCGCTAATCAGCCGAATCGGCGTCGGATTTTTTGTCCGTTTTCTTGTCGTCTTCGGACTCTTTGGGCTCGTCTGACTCGGCAGATTCCTTGGAATCCCGCTCCTGCAGCAGTGTTTCGAGGGTCGAGCGAGTCAGCCGGCGAAACGCACGCCGCGGCCTGGTGGCATCCAGGATGGCGGCTTCGAGGCTGGATACCGCGAGTACGGGCTGGTCATTGCTGGAATTCTCGGCGCTACCGGCGCGTAGCGCCTCCACCGCGATACCCAGCGCGTCCGGCAAATCGGCGTTTTCGGTAAAGGTGTTTTTGAGCGCCGTGGTGATCGGCTCGGTGGTGCCGCCCATCACCACAAAATGCGGCTCATCGGCGATCGATCCGTCGTAGGTGATCCGGTAGAGCTCGGGGGCCCTCGTTTCCCCGTAGTGCGCCACCTCAGCGACACACAGTTCGACCTCGTACGGCTTGGCCTGCTCGGTGAAGATGGTGCCCAGCGTCTGTGCATACACGTTGGCCAGCTGGCGTCCTGTGACGTCGCGACGGTCGTAGGCGTAACCGCGGGTATCGGCGAACTGAATCCCGCCCCGGCGCAAGTTGTCGAATTCGTTGAACTTGCCGGCGGCCGCAAAACCCACCCGGTCGTAGAGTTCGCTGATCTTCTGCAGCGATCGCGACGGATTCTCCGCAACGAACAGCACACCGCCGGCGAAGGCCAGCGCCACCACGCTCTTGCCGCGCGCAATACCCTTTCGCGCGAGCTCGCTGCGCTCGCGCATCGCCTGTTCAGGCGAGATGAAGTACGGGAAACTCACTTCTCACCGCCGTCGGGGCCGAAAGTATCAGCGCGTGAACGACTTCCGATGACCTCTCGGGCCAGTTCGGCGATACGGCGCTCGGCGACGTCAACCGCTCCATCGACGTCAATGGTGACCGCAGTCGGGTAAATCCCGCGGACCAGGTCCGGTCCACCGGTGGCCGAATCGTCGTCGGCGGCGTCATAGAGCGCCTCGACGGCCACCCGCAGCGCGGAATCGGCGTCGGTGACTTGCGCGTACAACTTCTTGATCGACGACTTGGCAAAGATCGAACCCGAACCCACCGCTTGATAGCCCTCTTCCTCGATGTTCCAGCCGCCGGCCGCATCGAACGAGACGATGCGACCAGCGGACCTCGGGTCGGACGCGTGGATGTCATAGCTTGCCAGCAGCGGCAGGGCCACTAATCCCTGCATCGCGGCAGCCAGGTTGCCACGCACCATGATGGCCAGCCGGTTGACCTTGCCGGCGAACTTCAGCGGCACGCCCTCGAGCTTTTCGTAGTGTTCGAGTTCCACGGCGTAAAGACGCGCGAACTCAACGGCGATCGCGGCCGTGCCGGCGATGCCGGTGGCGGTGTAGTCGTCGGTGATGTACACCTTGCGCACATCGCGCCCGGCGATCATGTTGCCCTGCGTCGAGCGCCGGTCCCCGGCGATCAGGACACCACCGGGGTACTTCAAGGCGACGATGGTGGTGGCGTGCGGCAACTGGTCACCGACGGCACCCACACCGCTCTTGACGCTCGCAGGCAATAATTCCGGCGCCTGGCGGCGGAGGAAATCAGCGAAAGATGATATGTCTACAGCTGATCCGGAAACGGCCGAATTTATGGACAGGCGATCAGGCAACGGCCAGGTCACTGGCCGCCCTTTTGGACGTACGCACGAACGAAGTCCTCGGCATTCTCCTCGAGCACGTCGTCGATCTCGTCAAGCAGATCGTCGGTGTCTTGAGCTAACTTCTCGCGGCGCTCCTGGCCCGCGGCCGTGGTGCCGGTGACGTCTTCGTCATCGCCGCCACCACCGCCACGTTTGGTCTGTTCCTGAGCCATCGCCGCCTCCTGCTTCGTCATGGCCGATTAGATGCCGCGGGGGACGTGACACACGCCCCCGCCGACCCTTTCCCTAACAGTACCGGCCGCCCCGACCTTTCCGGGTTGAAGCCCTATATGTCGGGCTATGCCGTCAGCATCTCGCATCACGTGACTGCCGCATCGAGAGCCCTCACCTGGTGAGTTGTTCCACCAGCTCGACGGCGCTGTCCACCGAATCCAGCAGCGCTCCGACATGCGCCTTGCTCCCGCGCAGCGGTTCCAGCGTAGGGATACGCACCAGCGAATCCCCACCCAGATCGAAGATCACCGAATCCCAGCTCGCCGCGGCAATATCGGCACCAAACCGGCGCAAGCATTCACCGCGGAAGTACGCGCGAGTGTCTGTGGGCGGGTTCTCCACGGCCTCGAGCACCTGGTGTTCGCTGACCAAGCGCTTCATCGATCCGCGCGCCACCAGGCGGTTGTAGAGCCCCTTGTCCAGCCGGACGTCGGAGTACTGCAGATCGACCAGGTGTAGGCGGGGTGCCGACCAGTTCAAGTTCTCCCGCTGACGAAAACCTTCGAGCAATCGCAGTTTGGCCGGCCAGTCCAAAATCTCGGCACAATCCATCGGGTCGCGCTCGAGCTGGTCGAGCACGCCCGCCCAGGTTTCCACGACGTGGGAAGCCCGGGGATCAGGGTCGCGACTATCGACCAGTTTCGCCACCCGTTCGAGGTAAATCCGTTGTAATGCAAGAGCAGTCAGTTCACGGCCGTCGAAAAGCGCCACTGCCGTCCGCAGCGAGGGATCACGGCTGATGGCGTGCACCGCGTGTACCGGGCGGGCCAGCGCCAAGTCGGTCAAGTCGATGCCGTGCGCCGGACCATCCTCGATCAGATCGAGCACCAGCGCAGTGGTGCCGAGCTTCAGGTAGGTCGACGTCTCAGACAGGTTGGCGTCGCCGATGATGACGTGCAGCCGGCGGTACCTGTCGGCGTCAGCGTGCGGTTCGTCGCGGGTGTTGATGATGCCGCGCTTGAGCGTGGTCTCCAAGCCAACCTCGACCTCGATGTAGTCGGATCGCTGGGACAGCTGGAAGCCCGGCTCATCACCGGAGGGCCCGATGCCGACCCGGCCGGAGCCCGTGACCACCTGTCGAGACGCCAGAAAGGTCGTCAGACCGGCAATGATGGCCGAAAACGGGGTCTGCCGGCTCATCAGGTAGTTCTCGTGCGATCCGTAGGACGCGCCCTTGCCGTCGACGTTGTTCTTGTACAGCTGCAGCTTCGCGGCACCGGGGACGCTGGCGACATGGCGGGCCGCGGCCTCCATCACCCGCTCACCGGCTTTGTCCCAGATCACCGCGTCGAGCGGATCGGTGCATTCGGGCGCGGAGTACTCGGGGTGTGCGTGGTCGACGTACAGCCGCGCCCCGTTGGTCAGGATCATGTTTGCCGCGCTGACCTCGTCAGCATCCACCACCGGCGGTGGACCCGCGGAGCGGCTCAGGTCGAAACCCCGAGCGTCGCGCAGCGGTGATTCCACCTCGTAATCCCAGCGGGTCCGTTTGGCGCGCTGGATGCCGGCGGCCGCGGCATAGGCCAGCACCGCCTGCGTCGAAGTGAGGATCGGGTTGGCGGTCGGGTCCGACGGCGACGAGATGCCGTACTCGACCTCCGTTCCGATAATCCGTTGCATGCCTAGAGCCTAGGCCCGCCGACCCAGACCATCTCGGCGGCCCGTGCCGCGGGCGAGGTGGGCGTCCCCGGGCCGGCAAGCCGCGCTGAGACAGCAACCTCCGCAATTCGTGATACCAGTTGCCCGCACGCCTAGTGGTGCGGGCCGCGCGGGGTTGATACGGTCTCGGCTGACCGTCGCATCGAGTCCCTCGGAGAATCTACGTTGACGTTAAAAGTCTTGCAGCCGTTGCTATTTCCGATGAGTTTGCCAACTTCTCCGCGCACCGCCGGCGCGGCTACCCCAGGCGGCCAACGGTGAGCCCGAACCCTTTTCAGCAAGGACAGGACGTCACCGACCTGATTCCGGCCGTGCCGCTGCTCGACGGTGGGATTGCCTTCACATTCGCCATCTATGACCTGCCCATGCCTGCCGCAGACCCCTTCGACACCTTGGATGAACTGCTGGCGAACATATCCGCCGGATTTCACCAGGTGGAGTCCATCAGCGGTGACGAGACGGAGCCGACGGTATGTGCCTTCGTCAATATCGATCCGCGTAACGACTATCCCCCGACGGATCCGGAATTTGTTGAACTCTTCAACTACGGAGTCGGCCCGCAGCTGGCCATCGCTCTACAGTCCACCCAGGCCGCGTTCATCCTCAACTTCAGCTGCCCGATTGAGCAGGCTCGGGATTGTCTTCGTGCCGCACAGCAGCTAACGGGTAGCCTCGCGGCCGCCACCGGCGGCCTGATTTGGGATGCCGAAACTAGACAGATATTCACGCCGGCCGCCTGGCAGGAAATCAGGGTCGATCGATGGACCAGACCAACCCCAGATGTTGACGACCATACGATCATTCACGCCTACGAGATCAATGGCCAGATGCGAGTCGTCACGCTGGGAATGGCGAAGTTTGGGCTGCCCGACGTAGTGGTAAACCAGGTGCCGCGGTCGGTATGCAGCAACGTCGGACAGCTCGTGAGCGCGTTCTGCCAGGCGATCGCTGATCGGCCCCTTGTCGAACGTCCCGGAGAATTCGATCTGGATTACCGGCGTTTGAGGCCCAACGCGACCGGGGCCGCGCCGCTCACGGTGAGAATGGGCGAGCACCACGACGGCGACCCGGTGAACCGGCTACTCGAGATCACCTTCGACCGAGGGCCGGGCCAGGACGCTCCGGCCCGTCGGCACGCGATTCTCTGCGCCGCGTTCGACTCCGGAGCTTCGATCGTTCCCGCTACGCACAACGACGCATTGGCAGCCGCCAGCCGATCCGCGCGAGCAAAGCTGCCCGCGCTGCGCGCCGCGTTCAACGAAGGGCTGCCGCCCGGCGAGTTTATGCAAGTCAAGGCTCATTTTGAGGGCCCGGACGGCACCCGGGAGTACATGTGGGTGGACGTAGTTACGTGGAACGGCGACGAGATCACGGGACCGCTGGCCAACAAACCGTTCAACATCGCCGGTCTGCACCCCGGGCAGGTAGTAGTGGTCGCGCAGTCCACCGTCTTTGACTACAAGCACAAACGCAGTGACGGCACGATCGACGGGAATGAAACCGAAAAGCACATCATCAGCACGTTGAACTAGCACAGCAGCAACGGTTGGCCGCCGCTAGGGTTGAGCCGGCATGAACCCTTCCCCGCACCGCGCTCCGGCACGCCGAGACCCGTCGAGTGCCGCGGCGGAAAGCTGGTTTCTGGAACGGGGCTTGCCCGCGGTGCTGACCCGGCGGGCCCGCTGGCGGCGGCTGTGGTCACGGTCTGCCCCGGTACTGGCCGCGTACGCGACACTGCACTGCTGGACGCTCCCGATTCTGCTGATCACCCACGGCGACGAGGTCGTCATCGATGGGCAACCGCCCCCGCGAGTGGGTGCTGGTGACCCTGGTCGCGATCGCACCGGTCTTGATCACGTTGGTCGGCTGGCTGGTGTCGCGACTGTCCGACAGCCGGAAGCGTTCGGTGGCGGCGACCGTGGCGGTCAGCCTGGTGGCAATCGTCCTGATCGTTGAAACCTCGGTGTCTCATCTGCCGGACGCGGCCCTGGCTGCGGTGATGGTGCTGTTGCTCACCGGTAGCGGTGTCGGATCGGTCACCGGATGGTCGGTCCGAATGACGCTGTCGCACCTGGCGACGATCGGCGCCCTGGCGGTTCGGGCCTTGCCGATCGTTCTGCTGACCACGTTGGTCTTCTTCAACAGCAACATCTGGCTGATGGCCTCCACAATCAGCGCGGAGCGGCTGGCCGTGGCCATCGCATTTCTGGTCGGCATCGCGAGCGTATTCGTCATCTCCACCACCGCGGAGCGGATCAAACCCATGCTGCAGGCACCGACCGTGCAGCCCAAGAACTGCCAGGAACTGGCCGACACCCCGTTTGCGGCGATGCCGGATCCGCCGACCAGCCTGCCACTGACCCGAGCCGAGCGGGCCAATGTGGTCTTCGTGCTCACCGCCCACCAGTTGGTGCAGATCATGGTGGTGGCGATGCTGACCGCCACCATCTACGTGATCCTCGGGCTGATCGTGCTCAGCCCAGCCCTGCTCCAGGAATGGAGCCACAACGTGTCCAGCAATGCGACCGTGCTGGGCCTGACCGTGCCGGTGCCGGATTCGTTGATCCATCTCTGTCTGTTCATTGGCGCGTTGACGTTCATGTACATCAGCGCCCGCGCAGTTGGTGACGCCGAATACCGTGCGACATTCGTCGACCCGCTCATCGAGAACCTGCACATCACCTTGATCGCACGCAGCCGCTACCGCGCCAACAACGATGGCACCGATGTTGACGCCAGTCCCGGCGGTGATTAACTTCACGCTGGTGTCCGTACCCGAGCAGGTAGAAGACTTATCCGGGAAACGCTACGGCGAGGTGCTTCTCGTCGAAATCGGTGAATCCGGTCCACAAGCCACCGTCTACAACAGCTTTCCGCTCAACGATTGCCCCGCTGAACTGTGGTCCGCCCTGGACGCGCAAGCCCTGGCCGCCGAAAACGGGGTGGCCGCAGCCCTGCTCAACGGGCCCCGCTACTGGCTGATGAACAGCATCGAGAAGGAGCCCCAGGGGCTGCCGGAGACCAAGACATTCGGCGGAATCGAAATGCTCAAGCAGGCAACCGTGCAGATGTCGTCGATGAGCCCCGCCCCCTACACCGTCAATCGGGTGAACCGTCACACGGTGTTTGTCTTCAACGCCGGCGAAGAGATCTACGAACTCATCGACCCGGGTGGACAACGCTGGGTAATGCAGACCTGGAGCCAGGTGGTGGACCCCAACCTTGCCCGCGCCGACCTACCCGGCCTGGCCACACGACTGGACCTACCAGAAGGATGGTCCTATGAGCCGCGCGTGCTGGCCGAGATAATGCGGGTGGACACCACCGACCGCCCCGCGCACGTGACGCAGGACGACCTGTCCAACAGCTACTCGCTCGAGGTCGACTGAGCCTCTTACGGGTAGCCCCCCCCTTACAGGTACTGGCCGAGGTTGGACTCGGTGTCGATCGCGCGGCTGGCGCTCGACGACTTGCCGGTCACCAGGGTGCGGATGTAGACGATCCGCTCGCCCTTCTTACCCGAGATCCGTGCCCAGTCATCGGGGTTGGTGGTGTTGGGCAGGTCCTCGTTCTCGGCGAACTCGTCGACGATCGAGTCCAGCAGGTGCTGAATACGCAGGCCTGGCTGGCCGGTCTCGAGCACCGACTTGATCGCATTCTTCTTGGCTCGGTCGACAACGTTCTGGATCATCGCCCCGGAGTTGAAGTCCTTGAAGTACATGACTTCCTTGTCACCGTTGGCGTAGGTGACCTCCAGGAACCGGTTGTCGTCGATCTCGGCGTACATCCGATCGACGACCTTTTCGATCATCGCCTTGATGCATGCCGGGCGGTCGCCCTCGAACTCGGCAAGGTCGTCGGCATGCACCGGCAGCGTCTCGGTGAGGTACTTCGAGTAGATGTCCTGTGCCGCTTCGGCGTCGGGCCGCTCGATCTTGATCTTCACGTCCAGTCGCCCTGGCCGCAGAATGGCCGGATCGATCATGTCCTCGCGGTTGGAAGCACCGATGACGATGACGTTCTCGAGTCCCTCCACCCCGTCGATCTCGCTGAGTAGCTGCGGAACCACCGTGGTCTCGACATCGGAGGAAACCCCGGTGCCGCGAGTACGGAAGATCGAGTCCATCTCGTCGAAGAACACGATCACCGGTGTGCCCTCGGAGGCCTTCTCCCTGGCCCGCTGGAAGATCAGCCGGATGTGACGCTCGGTTTCACCGACGAACTTGTTCAGCAGCTCGGGGCCTTTGATGTTGAGGAAGTACGACTTCGCCTCGCGAGAGTCATCACCGCGGACCTCGGCCATCTTCTTGGCCAACGAGTTGGCCACGGCCTTGGCGATCAGTGTCTTGCCGCAACCAGGCGGGCCGTAGAGCAGCACGCCTTTCGGCGGGCGCAGCGCGTACTCCCGGTACAGCTCCTTGTGCAGGAACGGCAGCTCGACCGCGTCACGAATCTGTTCGATCTGGCGTGTCAGGCCACCGATGTCCTCGTAGCTGACATCGGGCACCTCTTCGAGCACCAGATCCTCGACCTCGGCCTTGGGGATGCGCTCAAAGGCGTAGCCAGCCTTGGTGTCGACGAGAAGCGAGTCACCCGGACGCAGCTTGCGCGGCTTCGTGTCGTCGTTGAGCGCGTCGGGAAAACCATCCGGCAGGTCCTCGGCAACCAGCGGCTCAGCCAACCAGACGATGCGTTCCTCGTCCGCGTGGCCGACGACCAGTGCCCGATGGCCATCAGCGAGCACCTCCCGCAAGGTGGAGATCTCGCCGACCGATTCGAACGTGCCGGCCTCTACGACGGTCAGGGCCTCATTGAGCCGAACCGTCTGGCCCTTCCGCAGCGACGAAACTTCGATGTTGGGCGAGCAGGTCAGGCGCATCTTGCGGCCGGAGGTGAACACGTCGACCGTGTCGTCGTCGTGCGTCGACAGCAGAACGCCATAACCGCTGGGCGGTTGCCCCAACCGGTCGACCTCTTCGCGCAGCGCCAGCAACTGCTGTCGGGCTTCTTTAAGAGTTTCCATTAATTTGGAGTTGCGGGCGGCGAGCGAGTCGATGCGGGCTTCGAGCTGATGCACATCGCGGGCAGACCGCGCCGTGCCTTGCGGCCCAACCGCGCTCTCGAGTTGCTCACGCAGCACCGCGGCTTCACGCCGCAGCTGTTCCAATTCGGCAGCATCATTGCTGGACAAGGGGGTGTCATCGGGTGTCGCGAATGCTTCAGAACGCTCTGAATCAGCCATGTTGCGCTCCTTTCCCACACCAGGAATGGTGCAGCGGATACCCCAACGCTACCGGCGATCGCGGCTTCATGTGCGGAACCAAATGCCGTTTAAAAGTTACAAGTTGAAGTCCACTGGTAATCTCGGCTACCACTTGGGCCGACAGAAAGGAGCGCCGCGACGTGAAATCCCTAGCCACAGCCGCTGCGGTCCTGATGCCGATGGGCGCCGCGCCCGAGGGTGTGATTTGCACTCCATCTTCGCGAGTGTCGTCTTCGCGAACTTCCCTGAAACGCCGATAGCCGACCCCGCCGCTGGATGCACCGAAACCGCCGCTTGGCCGTCACCGCCATCACCGCCATCACCGCCGTGGCGACGTTGGGGGTCGCGGGGTGTTCACCGTCACCGGACAACGCCGAGAACTCGACGTCGACCGTGGCACCACCGCCACCGGCCGCACCCAGTGCCCTGCCGGTCCCACCATCCGCTCCGCTGCCACCCCCCGAAGCCCTAGTCGATGTGTTGTCCCGGCTCGCCGATCCGAACATTCCGGGAGACAAGAAACTGGACCTGGTTGAGGGTTCAACCCCGGACACCGCTGCGGCCCTGGACCGGTTCACCACCGCCGCCCGAGATGGCGGGTACCTGCCGATGAACTTCGCTGCCAACGACCTCGCATGGTCGGCGACCAATCCGTCCGATGTGGTGGCAACCGTCGTCGTCACCACCGCCCAACCGGAGAATCGCGAGTTCACGTTCCCGATGGAGTTCACGCCGATCCACGGCGGGTGGCAGCTATCCCAGCGAACCTCGGAGATGCTGTTGGCTCTCGGCAATTCCCGGACATCCCAGACATCTAGTCCTGGCACTGCCCCCAACCCAGAACCTGCCCCGGTCGAGCCGGCCCCCGAAGAAAGCCCACCAGCGACTGGGTCTGTCGCCCCGTCTTCGAGTCCTCCCGGCTGAGTCTGCGGATGTGGATCGGCTGGCTGGAGTTCGATGTGTTGCTGGGCGACGTGCGATCACTCAAACAAAAGCGGTCGGTGGTCCGCCCGGTTGTCGCGGAGCTCAGGCGCAAGTTCGCCGTGTCGGCCGCCGAGACCGGATCACTCGAGCTGCACCGACGGGCCGGAATTGGGGTCGCCGTGGTGTCCAGTGATCGCAGCCATGCCGTTGATGTCCTCGACGCGGCCGAACGCCTGGTAGCCGCGCACCCCGAGTTCGAACTGTTGTCGGCGCACCGCGTCCTGCACCGCAGCGAGGACTGGCTCGGTTAGGCCTGTTCCCGGCTAGCCATCGCGCCCCTCGCGTTTGCGCCCCAGTGGCGCGGGGGCTACCGCACCCGGCGCCAGCCGACGTGCGGCGACCAGAAACGCGGTGTGTCCGCGCATGGAATGCTGCGGCCGTACGGCCAGCCCGACAACGTTCCAGCCCCGCTGCAGGGTCTCCCACGATCTCGGCTCTGTCCAGCACTGCTGGGTCCGCACGGCCTCGACAACCTTGGACAGCTGGGTCACCGTGGCCACGTAGATCATCAACACGCCACCGGCGACCACCAGCCTGGAGACCGAGTCGAGCACCTCCCACGGCGCCAACATGTCCAGCACTACCCGGTCGATCGAGCCGTCGGGCAGCTCCGAGTCGGCGATATCGCTGATGATCAATTGCCAGTTGTCGGGCGCCTCGCCGTAGAAGTTGGTCACGTTGCGACGACCATGCTCGGCATGATCGGCGCGCTGCTCATAGGAGATCACCTGCCCCTGCGGCCCGACCGCTCGCAGTAGTGACAGGGTGAGTGCCCCGGATCCGGCGCCCGCCTCGAGCACCCGGGCACCGGGAAAGATGTCGCCCTCGTGCACGATCTGCGCGGCGTCCTTGGGGTAGATCACCTGGGGCCCGCGGGGCATCGACATCACATAGTCGACCAGCAACGGGCGCAGCACCAGAAACAGCGCGCCATTGCTGGACTTGACCACGCTGCCTTGCTCCAGGCCGATGATCACGTCGTGCGCGATCCGGCCACGATGGGTATGGAACTCCGCGCCCGGAGTGAGGGTGATGGTGTAGTGACGCCCCTTGGCGTCGGTGAGCTGAACACGTTCGCCGACGTGAAACGGACCGGTCGCTGACACGTCGTCTAGGGTGCCAGCTGACGCGCCGTAGCCGGTGTCCGGGGTTGTCGGTGCCCAGTCATAGGCTGCGAATATGACGGACCAGCCGGGCTCCGTGGCGAGCGTGTACATCCGACCGGCGCTGTCGCCGTCACGGGCCGCCGATTTCAAACAGTGCCCGCTGCTGTACCGGTTTCGAGCGATCGACCGATTGCCCGAGAAACCGTCAACGGCGCAGCTGCGAGGCTCTGTGGTACATGCCGCCCTCGAGCAGCTCTACGCTCTACCCGCGGTGCAACGCGGCCCGGACACCGCCCGGTCACTGGTGGAATCCGCCTGGGAGCAGGTGATCGCCGGTGAGCTAGACCTGGCCGGAGAGCTGGCACCCGACCAGCAAGCCCAATTGCTCGAGGATGCCCGTGCACTGTTGTCGGGCTACTACCGGCTGGAAGATCCGAGGCGATTCGACCCGCAGAGCTGCGAGCAGCGCGTCGAGGTGGAGCTGGCAGACGGCACGCTGTTGCGCGGCTATATCGACCGGATCGACGTCGCCGCTACCGGTGAGTTGCGGGTGGTCGACTACAAGACGGGCAAGGCCCCGCCTGCCGCCCGGGCGCTGGCGGAGTTCAAAGCCATGTTCCAGATGAAGTTCTACGGAGTAGCGCTGTTTCGGTCGCGGGGCGTGTTGCCCTCCCGACTGCGGTTGATCTATCTGGCTGACGGGCAGGTGCTGGACTATTCGCCGGATCGTGATGAGCTGCTTCGCTTTGAGAAGACCCTGATGGCCATCCGGCGTGCCATCCAATCGGCGGGACAGTCGGGCGACTTCCGCCCCAATGCGTCGCGGCTATGCAATTGGTGCCCGCACCAGCAACACTGTCCCGCTTATGGCGGGACACCACCGCCGTATCCCGGGTGGCCGGATCGCCTGCCCGCCGAAGCGGTTTCGTGCTCCGCAATCGAGCCCACGCCATGAACGGTTGCTACTACCGCCGCCTGCCCGGGGCCGACGGCGATTACCAGATGTTCGACTCGACCGACTTCACCCGCAGCAATTGGGATCCCGACATTCAGCACGGCTCTCCCCCGTTGGCGCTGCTGACCAAACTGATCGAAGAACTGTCGGCGGGATCGGGTTTGCGGATCGGCCGGCTCAGCCTGGACATCCTCGGGGCGATTCCGGTGGCTCCGGTCCGGGCCCGGGCTTGGGTGCAGCGCCCGGGGTCGCGGGTCGCCATGATGGTTGCGGAGATGGTGGCCGATCGCGTGCTGGCCCGGGTGACCGCGTGGCTACTGGCGGTCAGCGACACCACCGACGTCGCATCCGACCGGTATCCCCCGCTGGTGGAGGGACCGGCGCAACCCCGTCCGGCCGCCTTTGCCGGGGTCGGTGGCTACTTCGACGCGCTCAGCTGGCGCCCGCAGGACACTGAAGGACAACCCGCCGCGGTGTCCTGGTTCAGGCCGACGGCTCACATCGTCGACACCGATCCGGCGTCACCGCTGCAACAGCTGGCCGCCGTGGTCGACTGCGCCAACGGCGTCGGAGCGATCCTGGATCCCAACCGGTTTCTCTTCATGAACACCGATACGGTCGTTCATCTGCACCGACTTCCGACCGGCACCGATTCCGCGTTGCGCGCTCGCGCCTCCGTCGGGCCAGATGGCCTGGGAGTGACGACGGCTGAGATTTTCGATAAGACCGGATTTGTGGGGACCTCGGCGCAGACGCTGCTGGTGCGGCGCCGGTAGTCCGGCGGCGCAACGTCGGCTCAAGCTTCTAATAGTTTCTTGAGTTGTTCGCCGTACATGCTGAGCGATTCGGCGGTCAGCATCTCATGGTGTGTGCAGTCGACGGAGTACGTTGTAATGTCGCCGGCAATATAATTTCGCCAATTTTGCAGTTGCGACGAATCACTCATTTGTCCACTACGCCCAGCGAGAAATATGGTCATATCGCCGTCGAACACGTCGGGCTTGTGTTCCAGGAGATACGACTGGACCGCTTTGGCATTTCGGGCTGCGAAGTCAAAGATTCCGCTGGGCAGAGCGGTAAAGTCCACCACTTCTCGCAGTTGGTTAATCAGCTGCTCCGCTTGCTCTCGAACAGCCGCGTGGTTAGGCCGCGAGCTGCCGTCCACGATCTGATCATCTTCAACCCCAAGGTTTCTCAATGTACTGCCGGGCAGTTGCGGCGGATCCAACAGGATCAACCGTTGCACCACACATCCGCGTCGGTGAAGTTCGATGGCAAGCTCGTGAGCCACGACGCCACCAAAAGACCAGCCGAGGAGGTTATAGGGTCCGGCAGGGTAGGCCGCTTGAAGCCTGTCCGCATAGTTTGCCGCCATGCTGCGAATCGATTCGGGTTCAGCTTCGCCATTTTCCGCGATTTGGTTAATGCCGATTATCGGGCAGTCCAAATATTTTCCCAAAGCCCGATAAGACCAGCTGAGCCCGAGGCCATCATGAATACAGCACAACGGAACACCCGTGTCCTCCTTGAGGATCTCGAACGGGACTACTTCCATTCCGTTGTCACTTGTGTGCAGTCGCTGACTCAAGATTCTCACTGAGGGCGCGTCGCGCAAGGTGCGCGCCGGAAGTTCAAGACCGAGGGCTTTGTTGACCTTGGCGATCACCCGCAGCGCAGAGAGTGAGTCTCCACCCAGTTCAGAAAACGAGTCCTCAACCCCCACCCGCTCCAACCCCAACACCTCGGCATAAATACCCGCCAAAATCTCCTGCACCGGACCCACCGGAGCCCGATAACGATCACCATCGCCATACTCCGGCGCCGGCAAAGCCCGCCTATCCAACTTCCCATTAACCGTCAACGGCAACCCCGCCGCCACCACCACCACCACCACCGCGGCCGGCACCATATACCCCGGCAACCGCTGCCCCAACACCCCACGCACCACCACCGGATCCACCGCCCCCGTCACATACCCCACCAACCGCCGATCACCACCACGATCCTCACGAACAACCACCACCGCCTGACCCACCCCATCAACAGCACCCAACGCCGCCTGAACCTCACCCAACTCAATCCGATACCCACGAACCTTCACCTGATCATCAACACGCCCCCGATACTGCAACTGCCCATCCCGGCCCCAACACACCAAATCCCCCGTCCGATACATCCGCTCACCAACACCCCCAAACGGACACGCCACAAACCGCGACCCCGTCAACGACCCCCGCCCCCAATACCCCACACCCACCCCAACACCAGCCACATACAACTCCCCCACCACACCCACCGGCACCGGCCGCAACCACCCATCGAGCACAAAAAAGCCCAGATGCCCCAACGGCACCCCAATCGGACTCACCGCACTCTCAGCGTCAGCGCCAACAATTTCACGCACCGATGCATGCACCGTCGTCTCAGTCGTGCCATACAAATTGATCAACCGCGCCACCCCCGGACGCCGCGCCAACCACACCCCCGCACGCTGAGGCTCAAACGCCTCCCCCGCCAAAAGCACCGCCTCAACCCGTAACTCACGCCCCAAACCAGACCGGACCGCAACAACACCCTGCAACGCATAAAACGCCGACGGCGTCTGACTCAAAACACTGACCCGCTCAGCCACCAACAACGCGAGGAAATCCTCAGGCGAACCCACCACCTGCTCGGGCACCACCACCAACCGCCCACCACTTAACAACGCCCCCCAAATCTCACACACCGAAACATCAAAGGCATACGAATGCCACTGTGACCACACCCCCGCCACCGGCACACTCGAGGCCAACGACTCCACCAACGCGACCACATTGCGATGACTAACCGCCACACCCTTAGGAATGCCGGTGGTCCCGGAGGTGTAAATCAGATACGCGATGTCATCAGCAGCCGGTGCCACCAAACCCGTACCCGCACAAGCCTCAACACCCGCATCAGCAACATCGACGACCACACAACCGCACCCACCCAACCCCGCAGCCCACCCACCGGTAGTCACCACCGCCACCGGCCCAGCATCAGCAACCATGAACTGCACCCGCGCCGCCGGCAACCCCGGATCAATCGGCACATACGCCGCCCCAGTCTTTAACACCGCCAAAATCGCGGTCACCGCCTGAGCACAACGACCAAACACCAACGCCACCCGCTGCCCAGGACCCGCACCCAAACCCACCAAAAAACGCGCCAACCGATTCGAGGCCTCATCAAGCTCGCCATAACTCAGGCTCTGACCCTCAAAACTGAGCGCCACCGCATCCCGATCACGGACAACCTGAGCACCAAACAACGCCGGAATCGACACCCCCACCGGCACCGACGCACCCAACACCGCCCGATTACCCCACCCATCCAACCGAACACGCTCCACCGAATCCAACACATCCAACGACGAAACCCGCACCCCCACATCACCAGTCATCGCCACCAACACCCGCCCCAACCGCTGCACGAGGTCGGCGACCCCAAGACCCGTCTCGGGAGTGAGCACGCTGAGCGCGTCGCCCGTCGCCGCGATCATCAGCGTCAGCTGGTCCCCGGTAAATTCGGCGGTCACGGTCACCGGGAAATGCGTCGGACTGTGCGCAGCCACCCGGCGGAACGTCGCCGCCCCGACGGGAACATCCTTGCCAACGGCCAAGCCACCGGTCGGGAAGTTTTCGAATACCAGCAACGTGTCGAACATCTCACCGACACCGGCCGCCTGACGCAGCCACGCATGACTGAAGTAGGCATATTCACGCACCAGTGCGGTGTCTCGCTGCACCGCAGCGCATAGGTCGGCGATGACTGCTTGCGGATCGAGTCGGACGCGCAGCGGCACGGTGTTGATAAACAGACCGACCATTGACTGCATGCCGGCCAGCTCAGAAGGCCGTCCCGACACCGCAATCCCGAAAACCACATCGTCACGACCGGTCAGCGCCCCTAACACCAACGCCCACGCCACCTGCACCAGCGAATTCAGGGTGACGCCACGACTGCGAGCACCATCAACCAGCCGAGCCGTCACTTCCGCGCCCAGACATAACTCAATACGCTGGGGCTCCTCGGCCACCTGCCCACCCTGGCCACCGGCCAGCGCCCGCGACAACATGGTGGGCGCCGACAGTCCAGCCAGGTAGTCACGCCAAAACTGTTCACCGGACTGCGAATCCCAGCCGCCCAGCCAGCCGAGGTAGTCGCGAAATGGCCGCGGCGGCGCCGCAAGCACATCGATGGCCCCACCCGCCCGATACAAAGCGAAGAGCTCGTTGACAAACACCGCCAGCGACCAACCATCGATCACAATGTGATGGGCGGTGATGACGAATCGCCAACGCTCGTTAGGCAACTCGACAAGCAGAAACCGCATCGTCAGGCCACGTTCGAGATCGAATCCCGACCGTTGCTCATCGGCCTCCAGCGAGGCCACCTCTTCCGGCGTCGCGACCACCTGCCGCCACGACAGATCCACGTCACTGGGCACAACCTGCACCGGATGAGGCAAGTCACCGTAGATGAATCGGGCTCGCAGATTCGGATGGCGATACAACATCGCTGTAGCGCAGTTGCGAAGCAATACGGTGTCCAGCTGCCCGAGCACATCAAAGGTTGTCGCGATCGTGTACGGGTCATCGACCGGGGACTCGCTGAACATGGCCAGCGCGAACAGCCCCTGCTGCAGCGGAGTCAGCGCCATCACGTCCTCGACGCCGACCAGCCCACCGGCTGCCTGGTCTCTATCGCGCTGATCACCGGTTCTCGCCAGAATGTCCGATAGCTCGGCTAATTCGGCTGCCGGCAACCCCGACATACCCATCGGCGGGCAAGACAGGCCCGCTTCTCGAAGATCAGCGATCGGAATGGTTTCTAGAGCATTTCGCAGTTCGTCGTCGGGATCAGCAGGTGACGGCCTCGATCCGCCATCTGTTGGGGCACCATTGTTTTCGCCCAGTCGCTGGCTCAGATACCCCGCTAGTAGCTGGGGAGTGGGATGGTCGACGATCAAGGTGGGTGGCAACGCCAGCCCAGAGATGATCTTGAGTCTGTTGCGCAACTCCAGATCCTTCAGTGAGTCCAGTCCCAGGTCCCGGAACGTGTGCTTGGGGTCGACGTCGTCCCCGTTGGGGCGACCCAACACCGCGGCCGCCTGCTCACAGACCATCTCGATGAATGCAACTCTCTGGCGCTCCGGGGCCAGGTCGTTGAGGCGTTGGGCCAAAATCGATTTGGCGGCCATAGTGTCGTTGTCGACGCGGCGCCGCACTGGACGGCGAATCAGATCGTTGAACAGCGGCGGCAGCTGGGAACTGATGGTGGGGTTGGCCAACGCGGCCTCGTCGAGTCGGGAGGTCACCACGGTGGGGTGATCAAGAACTAGCGCGGCATCGAAGAGTTCGATGGCCTGCTCCGCCGAGATTGCCCGCATCCCGATACGGGTCATCCGGTCCACATCGCGACCACGCAAATGCGCGGTCATCGTGCTGGATTGTTCCCACAACCCCCATGCCAGCGAGATGCCGGCCAGCCCGGTAGCGCGCCGATGCGCTGCCAACGCATCGAGGAATGCGTTGCCAGCGGCATAGTTGGCCTGTCCTGGGGCCCCCACGGCCGCCGCGATCGACGAACACAACACAAAAGCCGACAGCCCCAAATCCCGGGTGGCCTCGTGCAGATTCCAAGCGCCGTCCACCTTGGCCCGCAACACCGCATCCACCCGCTGCGGCGTCAGCGAAGTGATCGACGCGTCGTCGAGTGTCCCTGCGGCGTGAATCACCGCGCTCAGCGGCGGACACTGCTCGGGTAGCTGATTCATCAGCCGTGACACCGCGGCTGGATCTGCGACATCACAAGCGGCCACCCGCACCGCGGCCCCCACCGCGGTCAGTTCGTCGACCAACTCGCGGGCCCCCGCGGCCGCATCACCGCGCCAGCTCACCAACACCACATGCCTCACCCCATGGCTGCTGACTAGGTCCTGTCTGCTAACTGCGGACGCGGTGGTAGGTGATGATGGCGGCCAGGGTGACACCGCCGAGGTAGGTCAGGGCGTATTTGTCGTAGCAGGTGGCGACCGCGCGCCAGTGTTTGAGCCGGTTGAAGCTTCGCTCGACGGTGTTACGGTGCTTGTAGATTCGGCCTGAGAACCCCGGAGGCCGTCCTCCGTTGCGGCCTTTAGCTTTGCGGCGGGTGATCTGGTCGCTGCGCTCGGGGATGGTATGGGCGATCTTGAGCCGGCGCAGCTGTGCCCGCGTCGAGTCATGGGAGTACGCCTTGTCCGCCAGCAGGCGAAACGGGGCGTATGAGTTGCTGCACCGGGCGGCCAGCAATGGCCAAAGCATCGGATTATCACCGGCTTGACCGGCCGACAGTGCCAGGGTGACCAGACTGCACAGCTGGTCGGTCAAGGCGTGGATCTTGGTAGTCAGCCCGCCGCGGGAACGCCCAATGGCGTGGTCATCGGGCTCATCGAGATATTTCTTGTAATTCGACAGATCCCCCTGTGCGGCGCCCGGAGCGCGCTCCGGCTGCGTGTTGGTGGGCGCGCACACTGGTCGAATCGACCGACAACAGTGCGCCCAGGTCGGCGTCCTCGGCGTCGAGGTCAGAGGCGATCGCCGCGAAGATCCGCGCGTAGATGCCATCGACCGACCAGCGTAGATGCCTCTCGGCCACCGATTGCCAGGGACCGAAGTGCTCGGGCAGGTCACACCACGGAGATCCCGTACGGTAACGCCAGATAATGCCCTCCAGAGTACGTCGATGATCGTTCCACGGCCGGCCACGCCGCCGCCCCGCAGGCAACACCGCCACGATCAGCGACCACAAATCATCAGAAATCGCATGCGTCCGCATCACCCAAACAGCATCAGCCAAAACACCATTCACATTAAGCAGACACGCCCTAGATGGCGAGCCAAAACCGCTGCGACCATCCCAGTCCCCCCGGTGATCAAAACCGTGCCCGCCGCCAGCGCATCGGGCAACAAGGTGGGCATGGTCAATATCACCTTGCCGATATGACGCGCCTGGCTGACAAACCGGTACGCGGCCGGAGTGCAGCGCGCATCCCAGGTCTTGATCGGCAGCGGATGCAACGCCCGAGCCTGAAACAACTCCTGCAGCGCACCTAACATCGCCTGGATGCGCGCCGGGCCAGACTCCAGCAAGTCAAACGCGCGATAGGTCACACGGGGATGGTTCTGGGCAATCGTGCGTGGGTCCCGGATATCAGTTTTGCCCATCTCGACAAAGCGGCCACCACGGGCCAGCAACCGCAGCGAGGCATCGATGAACTCCCCGGCCAGCGAGTTGAGCACCACGTCGACGCCGCGGCCGTCGGTGACCGCCAAGAACTTGTCTGCGAAGTCCACCGTGCGCGAATCACCGATGTGGTCATCGTCAAACCCCATGCGCCGCAGGATGTCCCACTTACCGCGGCTGGCCGTGACAAACACTTCCAGTCCCCAATGCCGGGCCAGCTGCACCGCGGCCATGCCCACCCCGCCGGTCGCGGCATGCACCAACACCGACTCCCCAGACCGCACACCCGCCAGATCCGACAACCCGTACCAAGCCGTCAAGAACGCCACCGGCACTCCTGCGGCTTGCGCCAACGACCACCCGCTCGGCAACTTGACCAGTAAGCGCTGATCGACGACGGCCTCAGGCCCGGCCACCCCTACCAGTCCCATCACCTGGTCACCAACACTCAACCTGCGCACGTGGTGGCCGACCTCGACCACCACGCCCGCGCCCTCCCCGCCCAGCGGCGGGGCCTGCCCGGGGTACATCCCCAACACCACGAGTACATCCCGGAAATTGACCCCCGCCGCGGCCACCGCTACCCGCACCTGCCCCGGCCCGAGCGGCGCCTGCGCCTGTGGGTTCGGCTCCATCACCACGCCGGCGAGCGTGCCTTCGCCGCCTGCGGCCAGCCGCCACTGCTGGTGGGCGGTGAGGACGAGGGTTTCCTCCACCGCGGCAAGACGCGCCGCGTGCACCCTTCCGGCACGCACCATGAGTTGGGGTTCTTTGGTGGCCAGCAACCCCGCCAGGTCGACCACGGCAGTATCGGTGTCGATCAGGACGATCCGGCCGGGGTGTTCGGTTTGTGCTGAACGGACCAAACCCCAGACGGCCGCTCCGGCCAGATCGGTGATGTCGTGTTCCGCCGATCCCACGGCGCCATGAGTCGCGATCACCAGCATCGCCGACCGATCGCGGGCCAGCCAGCGCTGTAACACCTCGAGCGCGGCGTGGGTGGCGCGATAAGCCTGATCGGGCACCCTTCCACCGGCCGGCTCGCAACGCCACAGCACCACATCGGCTTGACCGGCGGCGTGATCATCATCGGCCGCCACATGGTCCGCCCACTCCAACACCACGGGTCGATGACCACCGCTCGTGGACTCCACCGTGATCGGTGACCACGCCAGCTCCAACACCCCTTGATCGGTCTCGCGCGCTGCCGCGCTCAACGCGGCACGTAGTTCGGCGGTGCCGACCGGGCGCACTGCCAACGAGGCTGCCGATAGCACCGGGCCTCCCGCGCTATCGGCAAGCTCTATCGAGACCGTCCCAGAGGCACTGGGAGTGATCCGCACCCGCAACCGCTCGGCACCACCCGCATACAAAGACACCCGCTGCCAGGAATACGGCAACACCGCTTCAGCGTTACCGGCGCGCGACCCGCCGAAATCCAAGGCGCCGTACAACCCCGCGTGCAGCGCCGCATCCAACAAAGCCGGATGAATCCCGAACCGGCCCGCTTGAGCGCTGACTTGCTCGGGTAGGGCGACTTCCGCGAACAGCTCCTGGTCGCGCCGCCACAACGCGGTGCACCCGCGAAACGCCTGACCATACTCAAAGCCACGCGCCGCGAGCTGCTCATATGCATCGGAGATTTCCACCCTCACGGCACCGGCCGGAGGCCACTCCGACACCTCCGCCGGCGGCTGCAGGACGTCAACGTCCAGCACACCCTGGGCATTGAGCAGCCACCCGGAATCGGGGCGATCGGCATGCGAATACACCGTCACCGAGCGGCTCCCGTCACCCCCGTCGGGGGCGACCACCACCTGCACCTGTACCGGTACGTCGTGGCTCAACACCAACGGAGCAACCATCGTCAACTCCCGCACCAACGTGCAGCCCACCACGTCACCGGCACGGATAACCAACTCCAAAAACCCTGTGCCTGGGAACAACATCACCCCCAGCACCGCATGGTCGGCCAGCCAAGGTTGAGCGCTCAGCGATAGGCGTCCGGTGAGAATCACCTCCCCCGAATCGGGATGCTCGACTGCGGCGCACAACAAACCGTGCCCAGCCTCACCCAACCCCAAGCCCGCAGGATCGACCGATCCTGTTGGGGCCGGCGGCAACCAGAACCGCTGCCGCTGGAACGCATAGGTTGGCAGTTCCACCAACCGCGCACCCCAGCCGGCGTACACCGCCCGCCAGTCCATCCCCGCCCCAGCGACATGGGCCTGGCCGGCAGACATCCAAAACCGCCCCAACCCGCCATCCTCGCGTCCCAGCGTGGGCACCACCACCACGTTCTTCGCGGCGTCTCCCGTCTCGTCTGCCAAGGTCTCCTCAATTGCATTGAGCAACAACGGATGCGCACTGGACTCCACAAACACCCCGTAGCCCTGCGCGCCCGCGGCCCGTACTGCCTCCGCAAACTGCACCGTCTGGCGAATGCTGCGAAACCAATACCCGCCATCCAGTTCCGCGGTATCCATCAACCCGCCGGTGACCGTCGAGAAGAACGACGTCGAACTCGGCCGCGGCTCGATGCCTGCCAATGCCTCCATCAAAGGCCCAGCGATCGCATCGACCTGAGCCGAATGCGACGCATAGTCGACCTCGATGCGGCGAGCCCGAACACCCTGGGTCTCAGCGAGGTCCATCAGCTCCAACACGGCATCGACCCGACCCGAGATCACCACCGCAGAAACTCCATTGATGGCGGCAAGGTCGAGCCGATCACCGAAGCCGGCCAGCAACTGCGCTGCCCGCGCCACCCCACAGGCCAGCGACGCCATCGCCCCGGCACCGGCCAAATCCACCAACAGCCGGCTACGCAGTGCCACCACCGCCGCGCCATCTCGCAGCGACGACGCGCCGGCCACACATGCCGCCGCGATCTCCCCCTGCGAATGACCGATCACCGCATCCGGTGTCACCCCCACCGAACGCCACAACTCGGCCAGTGACACCATGATCGCCCACGACAGCGGCTGCACCACATCGACTCGATCCAGCCCCGGCGCCCCCGCTACCCCGGTTACCACATCCAATAGCGACCACGAGACAAACTCCGCTAGCGCCTCACCGCAGCGGCGCATCCGCTCGGCGAACACCGTTGATTCGTCAAATAACTGGCGGCCCATCCCGGTCCACTGGGCGCCTTGGCCGGGGAACACCAGCACCGTTTTGCCCACCGCCGCGGCCTGACCCACCACCACACCAGCACCCGGCTCACCGCGCGCCAGCCCGGTCAACCCCGCCAGCAACGCCTCCCGATCCCGACCAACGACCACCGCGCGATGCTCAAAGACGCAACGCTGCGCCAGCGACAACCCCACATCAACGGGATCGAGGCCATCATCACCACCGACACGACCCAACAACCGACTCGCCTGAGCCACCAACGCCTGCCTCGACTGAGCCGACAACACCCACGGCACCACAGACGCCCGCACCACCGACTCGACCGAGCCCACACCCTGCCCGCAAACCCCTGACACACCGCCACTTTCGGCCACCTCAGGCAACGCCTGCTCAACAATCACATGCGCATTAGTGCCACTAATCCCAAACGAAGACACCCCAGCCCGACGCGGACGCCCCGGCACACCCGGCCACGACCTCGCCCGACTCAACACCTCAACCACCCCCGCCGACCAATCCACCTGCCCCGAGGGCTCATCAACATGCAACGTCTGCGGCAGCAACCCATGACGCATCGCCTGCACCATCTTGATCACCCCGGCCACCCCCGCCGCCGCCTGAGCATGACCCATATTCGACTTGATCGACCCCACCCACAACGGCCGACCCGGCTCACAATCTTGCCCATAAACCGCCAACAACGCCTGAGCCTCAATCGGATCCCCCAACCTGGTACCCGTCCCATGAGCCTCAACCACATCCACATCCGCAGGCCCCAACCCCGCACCAGCCAACGCCGCCCGAATCACCCGCTGCTGCGCCGGCCCATTCGGAGCCGTCAACCCATGAGAAGCCCCATCCTGATTCACCGCAGACCCACGCACCACCCCCAACACCACACGACCCTGCCGACGCGCAGCCGAGAGCCGCTGCAAGACAAGCACTCCCGCACCCACACCCCACCCCACCCCATCCGCAGCCTCCGCAAACGCCTTACACCGCCCATCCGGAGCCAACCCCCGCTGCCGAGAAAACCCCACAAACACCGACGGCGTCGCCATCACCGTCACCCCACCAACCAACGCCAGATCACACTCCCCCAACCGCAACGACTGCACAGCCTGATGCACCGCCACCAACGACGAAGAACACGCGGTATCCACCGACACCGCCGGCCCCTCCAACCCCAACACATACGCCACCCGCCCCGAAGCCACACTGGTGGCGGTGCCAGTCATGGCATATCCATCCGCGCTGTCTGAACCGCCATCCCCATAGGGCTGCACCCAGGTTCCCACGAATACCCCGGTAGCGCTTCCCCGCAGCGCCTTTGGGTCAATCCCGGCGCCCTCCAACGCCTCCCACGACACCTCTAGCAAGACCCGCTGTTGGGGATCCATCGCCAGCGCCTCGCGCGGGGCGATCCCGAAGAACCCGGCATCAAAGCCGGCCGCATCCTCTAAGCACCCGCCCACCTGGCAATACGTCTTACCCAGTGCATCCGGATCCGGATCCGGATCAAACAACCTCCCCGCATCCCAGCCCCGATCACCCGGAAAATCCGAAATCACATCCCGGGCCGACACCACCATGTCCCACAACGAGTCCGCCGAATCCACCCCACCCGGAAACCGGCACCCGATACCGACAATGGCTACCGGGTCTGCCGGAAGTGCCACTGCACCAGCGTCACTCGCCGCATGATGCCCCTACCGTTCTCGCACTCGACGCTGGTGACGTGTCTTTTCACCTAGGCTCAGGATCTGGACCAGATCTCCAACCGTGGGATGGTTGAAGATGTCTACGGGTTGCACGTCTTGGCCCAGCACCTGACTTAGCCGCGACGCCAACTCGGTGACTCCGATCGAGTTGAGGCCCTGATCCCCCAGCGATCGATCGATGTCCACACTGGCCGCGCCGATCCCCAAGACCTCGGCCGCCTGGCCGCACACCACCGATAGCAGCTGCTCGGTCGTGGGCGCGGCGCCAACGGGTTCATCGTCTGTGCGGCGGTCCACCAGCAGCGCTTGGGCTTGCAAGGTGCCGTCGAGAAAGCGGGCGCGGCACCGCGAGCGCTGCACCTTGCCGCTGGTCGTCTTGCTCACGCTCCCCGGCGGCCCCAGCACTACCACCCCACAGCGCAGCTGGTGGTCTTTCAACACCGCCGCCCGGATCGCCGCCACTACCCCTGCGAGCAGGTCGGGCGACCCGTCGGTGCGCACCTCAGCCAGCACCGCCAGCGTCTCGCTGTTGCCGTCCGCTACGGCGAAAGCCGCGAACCCGCCCGGCCTGATCGCGTGGTGGCAATCTCGCAGGCTGTCCTCGATATCTTGCGGATAGATGTTGCGCCCCGCCAGGATCAGCAGATCCTTGATGCGCCCACACACATACAGCTCACCGTCGTGCTGAAAGCCCAGATCCCCCGTTCGCAGGTAGCCGCGGCCACCCTCGACCCCGGCTAACGCAGCCTGAAACGTGGCACGGCTTTTCGCTGACAATCCCCAGTAGCCGGCGGCTTTGCTCGGCGAGTCCGCCCAGATCTCCCCCACCTGTCCCTCGCCGAGTGGAACACACAGCTCGGGGTCCACGATGCGCACATCCACGTCATCGGTTGGCTGCCCGCAGCCCATCAGGACCTGGGCATCGGGATCCTCGCTAGGAACCGCTAACTGCCGCGTTTCCAGCTGGGAGCGATCCCCCCGCAGGCTCGAGCGCCCGGACACAGTGATGCCGACGGTGTGTTCCGCAAGCCCGTAGCACGGACAGAAGGCTTCCCGGCGGATCCCTGAGGCGGCAAAGGCTTCAAAGAAGCGGCGGGTGGTGTCCTCGCGCACCGGTTCCGCGGCACTCACTATCACCTGCAACGGGCTCAGATCCCAGCCAGCGCGCTGCTCGGCAGTGGTCTTGCGCATCGCCAGCTCGAATCCGAAGTTGGGTGCGACAGTGACGGTGGCGCGAACCCGGTCCATGACCTCAAACCACAAGGCAGGGCGCTGGATAAAGCTCATCGGCGACATCATGGTGAGGTCGAAATTGCCGGCCAACGCGCTCAGAATGCCGCTGATGAGGCCGAAGTCGTGGTACGGCGGCACCCAGAAGACAGCCCGATGGCCCGGGCCGAGTCCGATGAAGCGGCGGTTGAACTCGGCCTGATGCACCACGTTGCCATGGGTGATGACCACACCCTTGGGGTCCGATGTTGAACCCGAGGTGTACTGCAGTAGGGCAGGCGTCTGCGGGCTGGGGGCCCACTCTGAAGTCGCCTCACTCACGGCCCGCGGGGCGCCCGTTCCGCGCCCACTGGCCCCCCGCGATGTCACGTGCCAGGGAAGGGCATTCCGCCAGTCCTCATCGAAGGCCGTCCCCACCGAAGCGGGCACGTCTAGCTGCCGAGCGTCGGCATAGTGGTGGCTGGTCAGGACCGCTGTTGCGCCGCAGTCGAGTGCCACCCGCCGGAAGGCTTCGCCGGACTTTTGTGGGTTGATCGGGTCCGGGGGGAACACCGGCACCGCGATTACCCCGGCCGCCATGCACCCCAGCAATCCACACACGAAGTCCAGACCAGGCGGATACACCAAGACCGCCCGATCTCCGGGCGCCAAGCCGCGATCCTGCCGCACGAACTGGGCAACCTTATTCATTTCGGTCACCACATCGGCGCGACTCATCGATTCGGTGACCAGGCCTCGATCATTCACAAAAGAGAGGGCAGCGGCGTCTGGGATTTGCGTTCCCAGTTCCCGAACCCGGTCCAATATCAATGACATGATCGCCCCCTACAGTGGCGTGAAAAACCCGGTCGACCAAGCCGACAATCTATCACCAACTATCGGACAAATTCGCCCGCATCTCCACTCGAGGAATAAATAAACAAAGGATGAATTTCTACCTTTCCAACGAAACGGTCACCCCAGCAAGAAATTCATCAACGGGTTAATTAATCCGTGGGACACTTCAGATTTGGGCTGCGTCTTTGACGCCGTTTTGATACTGTCGACTGGCTGGCGGATCGTCATCGATTTCACGCGCGAACCGCGCGAACCGGATGCAGCCAGGGCGTGAGAAATCGTTTCCTTTTGAGAAGTATTATCGCGGATAAGACAACTCTCAGTGAATTCACCAGAGCATGAATAACAATTTTCGAACTGATCGGGGCTGCGAAAGCAACCCGTGCCGTACAAGGTGTCTCGCGATGGAGCCCTGCGGGGCCGATGCACGCGCCACTGCGACGCAGCTGGGCCCGACTCCAGACAACTATCCAGACCGGCTCGACTGGCCAACCATCCGAATTGCGGGCGTGTGCCTGATAGCCGCGATCATGGCGAACCTCGACATCAGCATCGTCACCGTCGCGCAACGCACCTTCACCGTGGCATTCCATTCCACCCAGGCCACTGTCGCCTGGACCGTGGCCGGCTACATGCTTGGAATGGCCACCGCTACGCCAATGACAGGGTGGGCAGCCGACCGATTGGGCGCCAAACGGCTGTTCATGGGCGCGGTTGCGACGTTCACGCTCGGCTCAATGCTGTGTGCGAGCGCCCCGAACATTGGGCTACTGATCACATTTCGCGTGGTGCAGGGTATCGGTGGGGGCGTGCTGGGGCCGCTGGTCCTCGCCATCGTGACCCACCAGGCGGGCCCAAAGCGGCTCGGCCGCCTGCTCGCGGTAGGGGCCATTCCCATGCTGACTGCCCCGATGTTGGGACCGATTCTGGGTGGTTGGCTGATCGACTCGTACGGCTGGCAATGGATTTTTCTGATCAACTTGCCGGCCGGCCTGTTGGCATTCGGCCTTGCCGCGATCCTCGTCCCGGAGGATCCACCGAAACCGTCCGAACGCTTCGACTTCATCGGCATGCTACTGCTGTTGCCCGGCATCGCGATGCTATTGTTGGGAGTATCAGCAATCCCAGGGTCGGGCACGGTAACCGATCACCGCGTGTGGGTACCGGCGATCAGCGGTGCGGTGTTGATTACCGCGTTCGCCCTGCACGCCTGGTATCGAACGGATCACCCGCTAATCGATCTGCGGTTGTTTACCGACCGAGTGGTCCGGCTGGCCAACCTGGCGCTGCTGTTGTACGTCGCCGGGGCGGCGGGTGCCAGCCTGTTACTGCCGAGCTACTTTCAGCAACTGCTACACCAGACTCCAATGCGGTCCGGGCTGATGATGGTCCCTATTGGATTCGGAGCCATGCTGACCATGCCGCTTACCGGCGCCTTCATGGACAGCCGCGGTCCACGCAAGGTGGTGCTGATCGGACTCGCTCTGATTGCCACCGGAACGGGCACATTCGTATTCGGAGTCGCCAACGAGGCAGATTATCTGCCCACGCTGCTGGCCGGCCTGACCGTCGCCGGTATGGGCTTGGGCTGCACCGGACTGCTGCTCGCCGCGTCGGTAATGCGAGTCCTGGCCCCGCATCAGATCGCCCGCGGATCGGCGCTGATCAGCGTCAATCAGCAGATATCCGGCTCGATAGGTGCGGCACTGATGTCGATGATCCTGACCAACCAGTTCTGCCGGAGCCACACCATCTCGACAGCAAACAACATGGCGGTGTTGCGCGAGAACGCCGAGCGCCACGTCGTGCCGATTGCCCCCTCGGCGGTACCGGCGCGAGCGGTTGGCCCCGATTTTTTGGTCGACTTGCAGCATGACCTTTCGCATGCCTACACGCTGACGTTCGCGGTGGCCGCCGTCCTCGGGGCGCTGGCGTATTTTCCCGCGGCGTTCCTACCGACAAAGCCAACAACGATTGCGCCAGGAGAAGTCGATGTCCCGGGGTGAAACCCGCTGTGCCCCATCCCGCTGCGCTGATGATCGCCACTAGACCAGCGGCGCCATCTCCTGCAACATCGTGGGAACGAGTTCGCTGACCGTGGGGTGGATATGCATCGTTCGTGACAACGTGGTGTAGGGCGCTTTGGCCGACATCACGTCGAGGATCGCGTGAATGGCTTCGTCACCGCCCACGCCAAAGATCGTCGCTCCCAGGATCTCGTCGGTGTCCGCGTCGACGACCACCTTCATGAAGCCTTGCGTCTCACCCTTTTCCACTGCCCTACCGACCCTGGTCATCGGCCGCTTGCCGACCAGCAGCTTGCGGCCGGTCGCCTGGGCCTGAGCAACACTCATCCCGGCCCGCCCCAGCGGCGGATCGATGTAGAGGGCGTAGGTGGTGATGCGATCGCTGACCCGGCGTGGGTCGTCATCGAGCAGATTGGCCGCAACGATCTCGAAATCGTTGTACGACGTGTGAGTGAAGGCGCCCTTGCCGTTGCAGTCGCCCATCGCCCATCGCCCAGATGTGGTCGACACTGGTCTTGAGCTGGTCGTCCACCACCACGTAGCCGCGGGCGTCGGTCTGCACCCCGGCGGCCTCCAGCCCCAGGTCATCGGTGTTGGGCCGACGCCCCACCGCCAGCAATAGATGGCTGCCCGCAATGGGGGCCGCGCCCGCGCAGGGAGTCAGCTCGAAGCCGCCAACGCTACCGTCGCGCTTAGTGATTCGCACGTCGTCGGCACCAACGACAACGTTGATGCCTTCGGCCTCCAGGATCTCTCGGATGGTGGCCGAGACGTCCTCGTCCTCGCGGGAAGCCAGCCTCGGTCCCCGCTCGACGACGGTGACCGGAGCACCGAAACGACGGTACATCTGGGCGAACTCCAGCGCGATGTAGCTGCCGCCGACGATGACCAAATGCTCTGGCAGCGTGTCGAGTTCGAGGATGGAAACGTTGGTCAGGAAATCGATGTCGGCAAGCCCCGGGATGTTCGGAGCCACCGCGCGGCCACCGACGTTGAGGAATATCCGGTCCGCACTCAACAGGTCGTCACCGACCCGCAGGGTGTGCGGATCCTCGAATCTGGCGTGCCCGCGGAACACGGTGCAGCCGTTTATGCCGTCCAGCCAATCCTCGACACCCTTACGGTCGGCGAGCATGATGCCGTCTTTGCGTGCCTTGACTTTGGCCATGTCCACACTGATGGGGCCGGTACCGACACCGTATTCGGCGCCACGACGGGCCAATTGCGCGGCGTGCGCACTGGCGACCAGCGTCTTGGTCGGGATACACCCGGAGTTCACGCAGGTACAGCCGACATGTTTGCGCTCCACGATCGCAACGCACTCGCCCGCGGCGGTCAGCCGACCCACTAATGGCGGGCCGGCCTGGCCGGCACCGACGACTATCGCGTCGTAATGCTGTGTCACAGGGCGGCCACTGTCGCAACGATGGCAAAACCACCCAGGACAGCGATCGAGTCCTCCAGCAGTGCGACGGGCAGATCGTGGCCGCCGCGCGCGGCCACCAACTTGGTGCGCGCCTGGTAGCCACCCAGGGTGCCCAGGACGGCGCCGATGATTCCTGCCCCCGAGCCCGCCCCACCGATAACCCCACGCCGTGCCGATGACTGCACCGGCGAAGGCACCCAAGATGATTCGAACCGCGAACACCGGTGGCGCAGTGCGCGGCGGGGTCTTGGGGAGCTTGTCGTTGACCAGCTCGCCAACCGCGAGGACCGACAGGATGACGACCGTGATGAGGTTGCCCACCCAGGACGCCCATGTTCCATGAAGATTGATCCAGCTCAAGAACGCGGCCCAGGAGACCACGGCTGGAGCCGTCATCGACCTCAGGCCAGCGACAACGCCGATGAGCAGAGCCAGCAGCAGAACAACAAAGTGCGTCACAACGATCCCTCCTGGGACAGACGAACAGCCTGGCGACGTGAAGGGGAATGCCCATGCAACTAGCGGGCAATCGGCCCTAGCGGGACGCTAACACAGCAACGCCCCATAGCACATGCTCAGAACCGACAGAACCTGATATCGGAAGCCAGAATGGCTTTGGCCCCGATGGCGGCAAGTTCGTCCATGGTGCCGTTGACATCGCGGCGCGGCACCAATGCCCGCACTGCAACCCATTCCGGGTCGGCGAGTGGGGCGATGGTCGGCGACTCCAGGCCAGGGGTGATCAAGGTGGCCTTGTCCAGCACCGCACGCGGGCAGTCGTAGTCCAGCATCAGGTATTGCTGGCCCAAGACCACACCTTGCACCCTGGCGACCAGCTGATCGCGGGCCTCGACCTGGGCCGCGCCGTCGCGGCCGTTCCCCTCGATCAGCACCGCCTCCGAGTCACACAGCGGCTCACCGAATGCGACGAGATTGTGCAACCGCAGGGTGCGGCCCGAGCCCACCACATCGGCAATGGCATCGGCCACACCCAGCTGCACGGAGATTTCCACCGCCCCGTCGAGTCTGATCACCGTTGCTTCAATACCCTTGGCGGCCAGATCCTTTCTGACCAGATTCGGATACGCGGTGGCGATCCGCTTGCCAGCGAGATCGGCCATCGTCCAATCTCGCTGGGCGGGGCCGGCGTAGCGGAAACTGGACGACCCGAATCCCAGCGCCAAGCGCTCGCGCACCTGCGCATCGGAATCGTGGACCAGATCACGTCCGGTGATGCCGAAGTCGAGCTGTCCCGAGCCGACGTAGATGGCGATGTCTTTGGGCCGCAGGAAGAAGAACTCGACGTTATTTGCCGGGTCGATGACCGTCAGGTCTTTTGGATCGGTGCGCCGCCGGTAGCCGGCTTCCGCCAGAATCTCCGTGGCCGGTTCACTCAGGGCGCCCTTGTTGGGAACCGCCACCCGCAACATGCTCACAGCTTCCGGTACACCTCGTCGAGAGACACTCCGCGCGAAATCATCAACACCTGGGTCCAGTACAGCAACTGGCTGATCTCCTCGGCCAGCGCCTCGTTGGATTCATGCTCGGCGGCCAGCCAGACTTCGCCGGCTTCCTCCAGAACCTTCTTACCCAAGGTATGCACCCCCGCATCCAGCGCCGCCACCGTGGCGCTGCCGGGCGGCCGCGTGCGGGCGCGGTCACCGAGTTCGGCGAACAGATCCTCGAAGGTCTTCACGGCCAGCGATTGTTTCATGCCTCACCAGGCAAAGTCACGGCGGTTTCACCTGGCGGCCGAGTTACCCCATCAGTGGCATGCCCACCGTCGGCCACTTTGACCACCTGGTGCTGCCGCAGCCCAGCCGCCGGATTGCTCAGACAACACCCGGCGCGCCGCCACCACCGCCGGTACCGCCGCCGCCGCCGGTCTGGCCGGTCGGGGGATCGCCGTCGTCACCGTCGCCGCCGACGCCGCCTGGGGCGCCGCCCGTGCTGGTCGAGCTGGCGCCGCCGGTGATGCCCTGGCCGCCGGCACCCCCTTGTCCGCCTCACCATCGAGAAGGCCGTCGGCGCCCCGGGCCCCGTGACCACCGGCGCCCCCGGTGCCGCCGGCGCCGCCGACACCATCAGAACCCACCTGGCTCCCGCCGCCACCCGCACCACCGGCACCGCCAGCCCCGCCGCTGCCGCCCAAGTAACCCGACTCACCATCGAGCACCCCATCCGCACCCCGAATACCATCACCGCCACGACCACCGTTACCGCCACCGCCGCCAACGCCATCAGAACCCGACAAGATCCCGGTGCCGCCCACGCCACCAGCACCACCTGCACCGCCGTTGCCGCCCGCGGTGCCCGACTCACCATCGCCGACCCCGTCGGCGCCACGAGCTCCGTTGCCGCCGATCCCGCCGTGGCCGCCATCGCCGCCCACCGCGAACAGTCCGCCGCGGCCACCCGATCCCCCGGCCCCACCGGCGCCGCCGTCCAGCGCGGCCGGGCTACCCACGACACCATCGCCGCCCGTCCCGCCGCTCCCACCGAAACCACCGCGCCCGAACAGTCCCGCACTGCCGCCGCCGCCGCCGGTGCCGCCGGATCCGCCTGGCGTTCCCTCGCCGCCGTGCCCACCGTCGCCACCGCTTCCGACCAGTGACAGCGCCCCTGCGCCACCCCCCTGGCCGCCCACTGCACCCAGTCCACCGGCCCCACCGGACCGGCCGTTGCCGAACAGCAGCCCGCCGGTCCCGCCTGCACCTCCCGCCGCGAGTGCCCCACCGGCACCATCGATGCCACCGTTACCGATCAATCCGGCAGATCCGCCGGCACCGCCGGCAACCCCGGCGCTTGCGCTGTTGTCGTAGCCGTTGCCCCCGTTGCCGTAGAGCAAACCCCCGGCACCTCCGTTGGGGGCCGATGCGGTGCCGTCAGCGCCGTCGCCGATCAGCGGGCCGCCGAGCAGCGTCTGGCTGGGCAGGTTGAACAGGTCAAGCAGCTGCTGCAGCGGTGACGCGCTGGCGGCCTCGGCGAGCGAATAAGAAGCGCCACCGGCGCCGAGGGCTCGAACGAATTGGTCGTGATACGCCGACAACTGGACACTAAGCGATTGATATTGCTGGGCGTGGCTGGAAAACAGCGCCGCTATGGCGGCCGAGACCTCATCGGCAGCGGCGGGCCAAAGCGCGGTGGTCGGAACCGCGGCTGCCGCATTGACCGTGCTGACAATCGAGCCGACGCCGCGCAGTTCCGTTGCCGCCGCCGCCAACTCGTACGGCGCCACCGATAAGTACCACATCGCTACGTCACCCACTCATCGCGCAACATATGTCGAGCGCTCGGCAAACTAACCACTGACACGGTCGTCTACGACTACCATTTCCATCGGCAACTTTTGGAGCATTCCCTAGCGTTCATAGGACTTTCAAATATGTCGCACAAATATTTCCGCAAGCGGCAATATTCAACCGCGATCAAATACCCAGGCACCACCCCTTTGGAGGGGGGGACTTCAGCTAACCCGACCCGAGGCGCGCGGCGACCCCGCCCAAACCGGGCAAGCCGACTGACCCACCCCTCGACCGGGCCGCGCCGACGCCGACCACACCCCAACCTGCGCCCGCCCCCTCGCTACATTAGGCCAACCTAAGATAGGTTAGCCTTACTTTATTCTGCGATGGAGGAGGCGGCTCATGACCTTCCCGATCTGGTTCGCGCTTCCCCCCGAGGTGCATTCGACCTGCTCTCCACCGGTCCGGGCCCCAGCGCACTGTTGGCGGCGGCAGCAGCATGGCGCGCCCTCGCCGCGCAATACACCGACATTTCGGACGAGCTCACCCAGCTGCTCGCGGCCGTGCGGACCGGTTCCTGGGACGGGTCGACGGCCGAGCGATTTGTCGCGGCGCACCAACCGTTTCTCGATTGGCTGGCCCAGGCCGCCGCGGTAGCCAACGCGGCGGCCACCGCCCACGAATCCGCGGCCGCCGGATATACCTCGGCCTTGGCGGCCATGCCCACCCTCGCCGAGCTGGCCACCAACCACGCTGTGCACGGCGCATTGATGGCCACCAACTTCTTCGGGATCAAAACCATCCCGATCGCGTTCAACGAATCCGACTACATGCGGATGTGGGTCCAGGCCGCCATCACCATGGCCGGCTATCAGGCTGTCAGCCAACACAGCGTGACGGCGACGCCCCGGACTTCGCCGTCACCCCAGATCATGACGGCCGACGCCGCCCCCGCCGCGACCAGCTCCATGCCCGACCCAGTGAAAATCATCCTCCAAGCGCTTCAGGGCTTCCTGAATTTCCTGCGCAACCTGGCAGCCGAGACGCTCTCGGGGCCGTTGGAAAAATTTGTTGTCGACGTTCTGGACTCATTCATCTCATTCGCATCCGGGTCGGTGTTCAAGTTCGTCGCATACGCGGTGCTAGACCCGACGATCTACTTCGGCCCTTTCACCCCGGCAATCAGTCCGCTCGGGCTACCGGCCGTGACTGTAGGGCTGGCCGGGCTTGCCGGCATCAGCACCCCACCACAAACGGCGCCACCCCTGCCCGGCGGTGCGCAGTCCGGACCGCCGAACCATCAGATCTCACCCGCGACCACCGGCGTCGCCGTTGCCAGCGTTAGCACCGGCGCTACCGTTGCCGGGTCGACTCCCACTGCGCACGCGGCCGCCGCGCCATCGGGCCCCTCCTCCGCTGGACCCGTTGCCGCCCAGAGCTTTTACGCCGTCCTCGGCCCCGACGGCGGCGGGCGCACTCCGACGACAAAAGGCAAAGCGCTTGCCGGTGCCGCCGCCGACGCCGTGGCACCGGCCGCCAGACTGCCCGGCGACCAGGCCCGAGCCGCCTCCCGCAGAGCCCGGACGGCACAAAACGCCTACGCCAGTACCGCTATGAATTCCTTGACGCCGACGGATACCCGACCACGGTGGACCCACCAGCAGCGGAGCCAAGCGCCGTCAGCGAACACGGCGCGAATGCGTATGGATTTTCCCGAGAAATCTCCAAAACAATTGCTGGACAACCGGATAGGCTCACCGTGGGCAGGGAAACCAGATTCGCCGAAACCACAACGCTACCCATGCTGCCACGCACCTGGACCGATGCCGACCCCTGCTAGACATTGGAGTACTTCGCCTCAGGGTGGTGCAGCACAAAGGCGTCCGTCGACTGCTCGGGGTGCAGCTGCGGTTCTTCGGACAAGGTCACGCCGATGCGTTCGGGCTCCAGCAGCTTCATCATCTTGGCGCGATCCTCCAGATCGGGGCAGGTGCCGTAGCCGAAGGCGAAGCGGGCACCTCGATAGCCGAGCTTGAAGTAGTCCTCGCCGTGCCTTTCTCCGAGAGGTCCCTGATCTCGTCGGCGATGTCGTAGTCGCCGAGGTTGGACAGGTTGCAGCCGAAGGTGTTGGTCTCTACCGCGTCAGCACCGGACTCGAAATAGTTCCGGTGGATGGTTTCCAGCACGTCAGGGCGGGTTTCGTTGAGGATCTCGCTGCAGCACGAGGAGATCAGTGTCGTAAGGGGGCCTGCCAGCGGCAGTCACACAGCAAAAATAGTGGCGCTATGCAATTCCCTCAGCCATTGACAGCGACCGACCGATTGCGCCTGCGATATCCGGCCGGTCAGGAGGCATGCGCTCAGCTAACCCGCTCGAGGCCTTAGGCTGACCAGATGACCCCGTCCGATGCCAGCCGAGAGCTGCCCGAACTACACAAGACCGTGGTTGTGGCGGCGTTTGAGGGCTGGAACGACGCGGGCGACGCCGCCAGCGACGCGGTCGGACACCTTGCCGCCATCTGGAACGCGACTCCCATCGTGGAGATCGACGACGAGGCCTACTACGACTATCAGGTGAATCGGCCGGTCATCCGACAGATCGACGGGGTTACCCGGGAGCTGGAGTGGCCAGCGATGCGGATCTCGCACTGCCGCCCACCCGACAGTGACCGCGATGTCGTATTGATGTGCGGGTTGGAACCCAACATGCGCTGGCGCACATTTTGTGCGGAGCTGCTGGCGATCATCGAGAAACTCAACGTCGACACCGTCGTGATCCTCGGGGCCTTGCTGGCCGATACGCCGCATACCCGCCCGGTCCCGGTATCGGGCGCGGCCTACTCGGCCGAGTCGGCGCGGGTCTTCGGTCTGGAAGAAACGCGCTACGAGGGCCCCACCGGCATTGCGGGAGTGTTTCAGTACGCGTGTGTGGCGGCCGGGATCCCGGCGGTGACGTTCTGGGCGGCGGTGCCGCACTACGTATCGCACCCGCCGAACCCCAAGGCCACGGTGGCGCTGTTACGCCGCGTCGAGGACGTGCTCGACATCGAGGTACCGCTGTCGAGCCTGCCCGCCCAAGCCGAGGTGTGGGAGCAAGAGATCACCGAGATGACCTCTGATGACGACGAGCTGGCCGAGTACGTGCAGACGCTGGAGAAGCACGGCGATGAAGCGGTCGAAATGAACGACGCGCTGGGCAAGATCGACGGGGACGCACTGGCCGCCGAATTCGAGCGCTATCTGCGGCGCCGCCGGCCGGGTTTTGGACTCTAGCCCGCCGAGCTCTAGCCGGTCTGTCCCAGTCAGCGCCGCTGCGGCAAACCTAGTTGGGCGCAATCGGGCTGTCGGAGTCTGACATCCCCTGGCGCAGCATGGCTATGACGGCGGTGGGCTCACCGGCCAAGGATGTCTCAACGAATCGGTTGATCAGCGGGCACCAGGTGAAGCGCAGCCCGGCGCGGCGAATCGAGAGCTGTGAGGACGACGGCGACAGCATCCAGCCGGAGGCCGCGCGCGCTTTCCTGCTTCTGCTCGACCGTCGGACGCCAAAGCCGCTCGTAGAAGTCCAGCGCGCGCTCCACCGATGACGTTCTGCGCAGCTGCTCGGACAGCACGTATGCGCCGGCCAGCGCCAGCGAGGCACCCGGCCCGGTCAGCGGCGACACCGCCGAGCACGCGTCGCCGACCAGGACCACACGGTTGGTGCTCCAGCGCGGCATCTCGACCTGTGCAACCTGCCCGAAGTAGATGTCCCCCGATGGCGGGCATCTCTCGAGCACCTCGGGCACCAGCCAGCCCATGCCCGCAAATCGGTCCCGCAGCGCCGCACGGGCATCGGGAGGCCGTTCGGGATCGGCAGCGCGATAGGCCGCAAAGACCGCCGTCTGGCCATTACGCAGGGCGTAGAGACCCAGTTGCCGGTCGACGGTGTCGGTGATGACGACGTGATCGCCGGCCGTGTCGTCCATGCCAGAGGCGTCGAAGACGAAGGCCGCGAAATGAAATCCCAGGTAGCGCAGATACTGCGCTTCGGCGCCGAACGCCAGTGCCCGCACCGTGGAGTGGATCCCGTCGGCGCCGACCAGTAGATCGACATCGAGGCGCGCACCGTCGTCCAGGGTCACCACCGCGCGATCGTCGCCGTGCGTCACCTCCGACACCGAGGTACCGAACCGCAGGTCGACATTGGTCGGAAGGTTGTCCAGCAGGACCTTGTGCAGATCGGTTCGGGTTATCCGGCACAGCCTGTCTTCGAGTGCCTTGGCGATGCGCCCGTAGGGCAGACCGGCTCGACGTCGGCCCAGCTCATCGACCAGGCCGGTGTCACCGATGGAATAGGAGACGTCCCGAATCGCGTCCAGGATGCCAATCGCATCGGCCGCCTCGTATCCAGCTCCGAACAGGTCGATCATGGCGCCCTGAGTCGGCGGACCGGGTGAGCGCTCCACGAGCACGACCTCGGCACCCAGCGCCGACATCCGCTCCGCCAGTGCCAGCCCCGCGATGCCGGCGCCGCAAACAGCCACCCTCTCGGCGTCACCGACTTCCTTCTGCGCAGCCCGCGGCTACGGCTTTTCCAAGCCCTGGTTGTTGGCACTGGTGGAGCGCCCGAGCACCGCCACCTCAGCGTCCAGCCTGGGCAGTAGCTCGGCTGTGGCCTTGCGGACGGGCAGTTCACCCAGCGACGTCGAGAGCACAGGTTTGAGCCAGCGGAACAGTCCCACCCAATCCGGGCAGTAGATACGGGTCTTGCGACCTTCGATGCCCTTGACGAAGGCGGCCGCGCACTTGTTCACCGAGGTGGTCCTGTTCAACGGCCAGGGCAGCCTGGACAGCAGCTCAGCAAACGCGGGCAGGTCGCCCTTGGTGTCACGAACCAAAGCGGTGTCGATCCACGACATGTGCGCCGACCCGACGCTGACGCCACGGTCTGCGACTTCCAGTCGAAGCGCGTTGGCGAAGATCTCGACCGCGGCCTTCGACGCGTTGTACGGCGCCAGCCCGGGAGATGCCGCGTAGGCAGCCAGCGAAGAGACGATCAGCACGTAGCCGCGGCGTTCGATGACCGCCGGCAAGGTGGCACGCACGGTGTGAAAAACACCGATGACGTTGACGTCCAGCACCCGCTTGAATGCCTCCGGATCCACCTGCAGCACCGAACCGTAGCTGGCGATGCCGGCGTTGGCCATCACGATGTCGATGCCGCCGAATTTCTCGACGGCCTGATTGGCGGCCGCCTCCATGGCGGGCAGATCGCGTACGTCGGCAACCACGGTGAGCACTCGGTCGTCTCCGCCGAGTTCGGCCGCAATCGTCGCCAGCTCGGCCTCGCTCAGATCCGTCAGCACCAGTTTGGCGCCCATGTTGTGGAGGCGACGGGCGACCTCTGCCCCAATGCCGCGAGCACCGCCCGTGATGAAGACGACTTTGTCCTGCACCGATGTCATGGCCGAAAACGTACCACCGTGGGCTACAGGTCTACCCCCAGCAACGCATCGATGGTGCTGGCCACCAACCTTGGCGCTACCTCGTCATGGCCTCCGTAGTCGAGCGCATCGGTGGCCCAACCATCGAGTGCCGCAATCGCTTTGGGGGTGTTCAGATCGTCGGCCAGATACTGGCGCAGCCGGGCCACAACCGCCGCCGCGTCTGGACCGGCCGGCAATGTCGTCGCGGCGCGCCAGCGCTGCAGCCGACCGACCGCCTCATCGAGCACCTGCTGGGACCAGAACCGGTCGGCCCGGTAGTGCCCGGCCAGCAGCCCCAGCCGGACCGCCGCCGGGTTGACTCCCTCGGCACGCAACCCCGATACCAGCACCAGGTTGCCGCGGCTCTTGGACATCTTGTGTCCGTCCCAGCCAATCATGCCGGCGTGTACGTAGTGCCGCGCGAATCGCCGCTCGCCCGTGACGCATTCGGCGTGCGCGGCGGTGAATTCGTGGTGCGGGAAGATCAGGTCGCTGCCGCCGCCCTGAACGTCCAGACCGCTGCCCACGCGGCTGAGTGCGATGGCCGCGCATTCGATGTGCCAGCCCGGCCGGCCGGGGCCGAACGGTGACGGCCAACTGGGCTCCCCGGGTCTCGCCGCGCGCCAGAGCAGAGCGTCGAGCGCATCGTTCTTGCCTGGTCTGCCCGGGTCACCGCCACGCTGCTCGAACAGGCCGAGCATGGTGTCGCGGTCGTAGCCGGACTCGTAGCCGAATTGCAGTGTGGCATCGGAGCGGTAGTAGACGTCGGGATGTTCGCCGTCCAGGACGTAGGCGGCGCCGGAAGCGAGCAGTTTCTCGACGAGCTCGATGATTTCGGCAACCGCCTCGGTAGCCCCGACGTAGTCGTGGGGCGAGAGGACCCGCAGCGCCGCCATGTCCTCGCGGAACAGCGCTACCTCCTGGGCGGCCAGGTCACGCCAGTCGACGCCGTCACGGTCGGCTCGCTCGAACAGCGGATCGTCGACGTCGGTGACGTTCTGCACGTAGCGCACCTCATGGCCGAGATCCAGCCACAGACGATGAATCAAGTCGAATGCCAGATAGGTCGCGGCGTGGCCCAGATGCGTCGCGTCATAGGGCGTGATCCCGCAGACGTACATGGTGGCCGTGTTTCCCGGCGCCACCGGACGCACTTGCCGGTCAGCGGTGTCGTAGAGCCGGAGTTCCGGCCCACGCCCCGGCACGATGGGAACCGGTGCAGACGACCAAGATTGCATGCCTCGACTCTAGGCGGGGCGACGATGCGGCCCGCGGTGCGGGCCGAGGAGGAGCCCGGCCATCGGGCTCACGCTGGGCGACCCACGTTCCAGCGCGGCCCGGCGATCACGCGCAGCCGGGCAAACGCGGAGATACTGGCCGCTGGGCATTGCCGAGGGGTTCCGCGCTTGTTCAAAATGGGCTCTGCAAACCCGGAAATTTGTGGTCTGCTGGGTACCGTACGAACAGCTCCGGTTGGCGCCGGCGGCAAAGGCGGTGGCAGTGATGATGGATACGACAAATCAGGCAAACCCGGCCGAAGCCGACACCCGCGATGAAGTGGTGGTCAAATGTCCGGCCACCGGCGAGATCGTCGGAACCGTCCTAGTCACAACGGTCGATGGCGTTGCGGCGGCGGCGGCACGGCTACGGGCCGCACAACCCGAGTGGCAGCGATTGGGTGTGTCCGGCCGCGCGTACTGGCTGGGCAGATGGCGCGATTGGATGCTCGACCACCGCGATGATCTGCTGACGCCGCTGCAGCTGGAAACGGGCAAGTCCTGGGGTGACGCGGGTATCGAGATCGCCACCGTGCAGGTCATCAACTACTGGATCGACAACGCCGCAGAGTTTTTGGCCGACCAGCCGGTGCGCCCATACGGCGCAGCCAACGCGGCCAAGAAGCTGACCATTGTCTACGAGCCGTATCCCCTGGTCGGCGTCATCACCCCGTGGAACGGTCCGTTGTCGGTACCGCTGCTCGACGTTCCCGCCGCCCTGTTGGCCGGATGCGCCGTGCTGTCCAAGCCCTCGGAATTCACGCCATTGGCCTGGCAGCACGCGGTGGAGGGGTGGAAGCAGATCGGTGCACCGGACGTGCTCGATGTGGTCTTCGGTTTCGGAGAAACCGGTGCGGCCCTCGTCGACGTCGTTGATTACGTGATGTTCACCGGTTCGGTGGGCACCGGGCGCCGGATCGCCGTCGCCGCGGCCGAACGGTTGATCCCGTGCTGGCTGGAACTTGGCGGCAAAGACGCGATGATCGTCTGCGCGGACGCCGACATCGACAGGGCGGTCGATGGCGCGGTTTGGGGCGGATTCGCCTACACCGGCCAAGTCTGTATTTCGGTGGAACGGATCTATGTCGAGGCCCCGGTATTTGACACGTTCGTGAGCAAATTGGTGGCCAGGACAGCGCAGCTGCGTCAGGGCATGGATGCCGGGCATGACTATTCGTGCGAAATAGGCTCGATGACTACCGCGCAACAACTCGAGATCGTGTCTCGACACGTCGACGACGCGGTCCGCAAGGGCGCGAAGGTTCTCATCGGCGGCAAAACGCGTGATCCCGGCGGGGACGGGTTGTTCTACGAACCGACGGTGCTGGTCGATGTCGACCATGACACGGACTGCATGCGTGAGGAGACATTCGGCCCGACCTTGCCGGTGATGAAGGTGCGCGACGTTGCGGAGGCGATCGAGAAAGCCAACGATTGCCGATTCGGGTTGTCCGGCAGCGTCTGGACACGCGACAAAGCAAAGGCAATTGACATTGCCCGGCGCCTGAATACCGGCACCGTGAACATCAACAATGTGATCACCGGCATCTTTCAAATTGGGGTTCCGATGGCCGGCTGGAAAGAGTCGGGGTTGGGCACCCGCTCCGGCGGCGCCGAAGGCATCCGCAAGTACTGCCACCCCAAGAGCATCGTCGCCGAGCGGGTCGCGATGAAAAAGGAGTCGCTCTGGTACCCCTATAGCCGCAAGAAAGGCAGCTTCGCGGAGAAGGTGATCAGAATGCTGTCGGCCAGAGACTGGCGGCGTCGACTAGGTCGGTAGGACGGGGCCGATCCAACCGGTAGCGGTTTTACCGCCACACCTGTCGGATGGCATCGAGCAGCACAGGCGCCAGCTCGGGGCGACACATCACGAAATCGGGCAGGTAGGGGTCCAGCTGGTTGTACCGAAGCGGCGACCCATCCAATCGGGATGCGTGCATGCCGGCGGCCATCACCACGCCGGCCGGCGCCGCCGAGTCCCATTCCCATTGGCCTCCGGCGTGCAGATAGGCATCGGCTTTGCCCTCGATGAGGGCCATCGCCTTGGCGCCGGCCGAACCAATGGCGACTGGTTGGATGGCCAGCGTCCGACTGACGTGATAGAGGACTGCCGGCGGACGGGTGGTGCTGACCGCCACCCGAATGACATCCGGCACCCCGACCGGTGCGGCGTCGGCGGTCACCGTGTCGCTGCGGAAAACGATGTTGCCGCGGGCCGGCAGTGACACGGCAGCATCGGTGATCTCGGGCCTGCCGTTGGCGCGACGCTGCCACAACGCGACATGAACCGCCCAGTCGTCCCGGCCACGCGTGGAGAACTCGCGGGTGCCGTCCAGCGGATCGATGATCCACACCCGATCAGACTTCAGCCGCACCAGGTCGTCGTGAGCTTCCTCACTGAGCACCGCGTCACCGGGCCGCTCCGCCCGTAGCCGCCGTAGCAGCAGGGAGTTCGCCTGGAAGTCACCGGCGTCACCAAGCGCCCATGGATGGTCGAAACCAACCTCTTCCCGCACGGCCAGCAGCAATTTCCCAGCGTCCACCGCGAGGTCGGCAGCCAGCTCAGCATCGGTCAGGTGGCGCGCGGGCGGGTGGCTCACCGCACAAGTATCGCCGAGTTGGCACGCGCGCTCATGCCGGACCAAACACGTCGCAACCACAACGGCGATCAGGAACGGTCAAACGCGCCGCATCGGACTCCCGACGACCTTCTAGAAGGCCGGCCACGGTATTGGGCGGTGGCGGTCCGGTCCAGGCATCACGGGATTGTCCAGCAACATCTCCGCCCGCCTGCCCAGAGCGATAATCTCGGCACGGGTGATCAGGCCCGCCAGCGTCTCGCCCAGCTTCCCACGCAGATCATCGATGAACCCGGCAACCGTCCGCAGGGTCTGATCATCGATCGGCTTGCCCGCCCAGCCCCACAACACTGTCCGTAGCTTGTCCTGGACATGCATGCTCACGCCATGGTCGACCCCGTACACCCGGTCGTCGACGCCATAGAGGATGTGCCCGCCTTTGCGGTCGGCATTGTTGATCAGGACGTCGAACACCGCCATCCGCCGCAACCGGACATCGTCGGCGTGCATCAGGATAACCTCGTCGCCGGAGTAGTCGTACGCGCGAAGGACCGGCAGGTAACCCGGTTGCGGCTTGCCGCAGGGAAACAGGTCGACCAGGTCGGGCCCGGGCCGGGGATCGGCGCCAACCGCGTCACCGGGTTGCTGTACCCACAGCTGCAGCATCCCGGGCCCGGCCGGTCCGTCTCGAATCACGGTGTAGGGCACGATGTTCCAGCCCAACTGGGCCGAAACGTGATATGCACTGAGTTCTCGGCCGGCCAGGGTGCCATCAGGAAAGTCCCATAGCGGCTGTTCACCCGAAACCGGCTTGTAGACGCAGTGCACGGTGTTGTCGCCGAGGGTGGATTCGCACAGGAAAGTGGCGTTGCTGGCCGAACGAATACGTCCGAGGACCGTCAGCTCGCCGTCCCGCACTACCTCGCGTTCATCATTCCTCGGGGTCATCGCTGGACCCGAACACCACATCGCGCCGATAGCCATTGGTGCGCGCACAAATATGTCCCTCGGGGTCCAGCGGCTCGTCGCAGAGCGGACACGGCGGGCGCCCCGCCGAGATGACCCGGTTGGACCGGGTGGCGAACTGCCGCGCCGACTCCGGCGTCAGGAAGACCCGCACCGCGTCGGGACCCTCGTCGGTGTCATCGAGCACCACCGAAGCGTCGAACTCCGCGTCGGTGACCGCCAACAATTCGACGACCACGGTCTGAGCTTCCGAGTCCCAGCCCAACCCCATGGTCCCGACCCGAAATTCGGCGTCCACCGGCATGATCAGCGGATTTAGATCGTCAACCTCGGCGGGTTCCGGGGGAACCGGTGTGCCGAACCTGCGGTTGACCTCGAGCAACAACGCGCCGATGCGCTCGGCGAGGACCGCGACCTGCTGCTTCTCCAAGACCACCGACACGACTCGTTTGTCGTGCACCGCCTGGATGTAGAACGTGCGATTTCCGGGCTGACCAACAGTCCCGGCCACGAATCGGTCGGGTGTACGGAATACGTGAATTGCGCGGGCCATGGCACCTCCAAAATACCGTGCAGATGGCGTTGTCGTGGGATTCGCAGGGGGTCCGCACCGCTAAACCACAGCGGTGGGACCGCTCCCCTAGTCGGTCGAGCCGCCGACCACCGCGTCTCCGGACGGCACGCCACCGACTGACTCAGTCTGAACCTTGTCGGGCTCTTCGTCTGGCTTGTCCGGCGCCGCCTTCGGGGGAAGGCCCGCGCGCAGTCCTGCGGACAGCCGCGCACCGGTGTGGTTGACATGCAGCACGAACGGCCGTAGCTGGGTGTAGCGGATCACGCTCGCCGATGCGGGGTCGGCGGTCACCCGCTGGAAGCTATCCAGGTGCATACCGTAGGCATCGGCCACCACCGCTTTGATGACGTCGCCATGGGTACACGCCAGCCAGAGCGCATCGCCCCCATACTCCTCGGCCAGCCGTCGATCGTGTTCGCGAACGGCGGCCACCGCCCGCGCCTGCACCTGCGCCAAACCCTCGCCGCCCGGGAACACCGCGGCACTGGGGTGCGCCTGGACCACTCGCCACAGCGGCTCGTTGACCAGCTCAGCGATCTTGCGGCCGGTCCAGTCCCCGTAGTCCACCTCGGCAAGTCGCTCTTCGACCAGCGGCTCCAGACACAGCGCATCGGCCAGCGGCTCGACGGTGGTGCGGCACCTCAGCAGCGGGGAGGACACCACCGCACGGACCGGCAGATCACCGATCCGGTCGATCAGCCCCGAGGCCTGCTGGCGCCCTTTGTCGTCAAGGTCGACCCCTTCGGAACGACCGGCCAGAATGCCTGCGGTGTTCGAAGTGGACCGGCCGTGGCGCAACAGGATGACGGTCATGTCGCCGCGACCGTACCGGTAGGCAGCAGAATCAGCACCACCACGCCAACCACCACCCGGTAGCCAACGAACCAATACATGCTGTGGCGCAGCAGAAACCGCAAGAACCATGACACCGCGGCGAGGCCGACCACAAAAGCGATGAGAGTGGCGACCAATAGCTGCGGACCGGTAGCGCTCATGCCCTCGGTCACGGGGTGGAAGGCATCGGGCAGGGAGAACAACCCGGACGCGAACACCGCCGGTATGGCGAGCAGGAAGCCGAACCGGGCGGCCAACTCACGGTCTAGCCCCAGAAACAGGCCGGCGCTGATGGTCGAGCCGGACCGAGAAACCCCAGGAACCAGCGCCAGGGTCTGGGCAACCCCGACCACCAGGCCATCGCGCCAGGTGAGCTGTTCGACCTGACGGCTCTGGCGGCCCAGGTATTCGTCAAGCGCGATTACCCCAGGGAACACCACCAGCGCCGTGGCCACCACCCACAGGTTTCGCACGCCCGACCGAATCTCGTCCTTGAACAGCAGCCCCAACACACAGATTGGGATGGTTCCGATGATGACGTACCAGCCAAGGCGATAGTCCGCGTTGCGATGCGACTTGACCACCAGACCGTCGAACCAGGCCCGCAGGATGCGCACGATGTCGCGGGCGAAGTAGACAAGTACGGCGGCTTCGGTGCCCAGCTGGGTGACCGCAGTGAAAGAAGCACCGGCATCGTCGCTGAAGAAAACCCGCGACACCACAGCCAGGTGTCCCGATGAGGAAACCGGCAAGAATTCGGTCAGACCCTGCACGACAGCCAACGAGATGACTTGCCACCAGGACATCGCCGCAACTGCAGACACGACGACGACCGTACCTGGTGCGAGAGCCCGTTATGGGATGTGACTAGTGCGACGCAGGCAGGGCATGCGTGACAGAATTACGCACCGCCGCCGCCAGGCTGCGCTCGTCGGTGGGGTCGATATCGACCAAGCCGCGGACTGACCGTGCGACGACGTCTTCGGCCTGCGGAACCGGCCCGTTCAGACGGGGTCGGTAAATTTCGACAACGAGCGAGCGGTGTTCGATGCGGAAGGAGAAACTGTGGCCATCTCCGACTTGCCCGTACCCACTGGCGAAAATGCCCGTCAACATGTCTTCGATCGCAAACCCTTTTTCTGCGGTCTGCCGGTCAGCAGCGACGGTGATGCCCAGACAATACCTCGTCAGAAATACTTTCCGTGGGCAACATGACGAGATTGGATGCGACAACGTTCCTTAAATTTTCGAGTCCATGGCCGACATTCAGAGGGTAGACGTTGCTGCGAAATCATAGAAAACCACTTCAGCGCTATTTTTACGCACCAGTTATTTTGCTGACCCTGCTGACCCTGTTGACGGGCTGTTCGTCGGGCCCGCTGCAATCGGCGCCGCCCACGATCGAGCCCGCGCGGCCGGCCGTGTCTCCGCCGATTTCTCAGCCTCCAGCAGGTGCGGTTCGGCCGCTGGGCGGGCATCCGCAGGCGGCGGTGTATGACGTCGACTCCGGCAGGTTGGCCGTTCTGAGCCCGGGTTCGGACGCATCGGCGCCGGCCAGCATCAGCGTGTTCGCTCAGGAGCAAACCCCAGCTCAACCAATCACACTTCCCGGGCCCGCAACCGGGTTGACCGGTGACGGCCACGGCAAGGCCTACGCGTCTGCCCGTGGCGGCTACTTCGTGGTGGACCTGCCCAGTGGGGGCGTATCGCAGGTCAACGTGGCCGATTCGGCAGACACCGAATTCACCGCGATCGCACGCCGGATGGACGGGAAGCTGGTTTTGGGCACCGCCGACGGCGCCCTGTACACCCTGGCCTCACCGCAAACCCCCGCCTCCGCCGGCACCGCCCAGGTCCTCAGCCGGATCAAGATCTTCGCCCGCGTCGATGCGGTCGTGACGCAAGGAAACACAGCCGTTGTGTTGGACCGCGGACAGACTTCGGTGACGACGATCGACGCCGACGGGCGCGCCGAACAGGCACTACGCGCCGGTGAGGGGGCGACCACCATGGCCGCCGACTCGCTGGGGCGAGTGCTGGTCGCAGATACCCGTGGCGGCCAATTGCTGGTGTATGGCGTTGACCCGCTGATCCTACGCCAGGCCTACCCGGTACCACAGGACCCGTACGGGCTAGCGGGGTCGAATCAACTGGCCTGGGTGTCCCAGACCGCGGCGAACCTCGTTATTGGTTACGATCTCAGCACCGGAATACCTGTGGAAAAGGTGCGTTACCCAACCGTGCAGCAACCCAACTCGTTGGCCTTTGACGAAGCGTCAGGCACCTTATTCGTCGTGTCCGGGTCAGGCGCTGGGGTACAGGTCATCGAGCATGCGGCAGGTGTCCCTTGACCAGCAGTTCCGTGTCGCGGCGGGGACAGTTGCCCGCCGGCTGGGCCACCGACATGTCGGACGAGTATGAGTGGGCGCCGCTGCGCCTGCCGCCGGAAGTGACCAGGCTCAGCGCATCCACCCGGCTGTCCATCGAGGCCGAGTATCGCGGCTGGGAGCTGACCCGGGTGCGCCTCTACACCGACGGCAGCAGACGTGTGTTGTTGCGTCGCAAGAAGTCTCGTCTGGATAGCCCGATGCCCGACCAGTCGGAACTGTGACGGTGGCCAACCCGCACCAGGACGGGTCTCGAATGTACGGCTTGCTGCGTAGGCTGCTGTTCCTGCTGCCGCCCGAGCGGGTGCACAAGTTGGTTTTTGCCGTGCTGCGCGGTGCCACCGCGGCCACACCGGTACGGCGGATGTTGACACGATGGCCGGGCCCGAGCGACCCGGTGCTGGCTTCTACCGTGTTTGGGGTGCGATTTCCCGGCCCGCTCGGACTGGCCGCGGGGTTCGACAAGGACGGCACCGGACTGGACACCTGGGCAGCGATGGGCTTCGGCTATGCCGAAGTCGGCACGGTCACCGCGCACCCACAGCCCGGCAACCCGGCCCCACGGCTGTTCCGGTTGCCCGAGGACCGAGCGCTGCTCAACCGGATGGGATTCAACAACCACGGCGCGGGCGCACTCGCAATCCGGCTGGCCCGCCACCATCCCGAGGTACCCGTCGGGGTCAACATCGGCAAGACCAAGACCACCCCGGCCGACCAGGCGGTTGACGATTACCGGGCCAGCGCCAGACTGGTCGGCCCGCTGGCGTCCTACCTGGTGGTCAACGTCAGCTCCCCGAACACACCGGGATTGCGGGATTTGCAGGCGGTGGAGTCACTACGGCCCATCCTGGCCGCCGTGCTGGCCGAAACGTCGACACCGGTGCTGGTGAAGATTGCGCCCGACCTCTCCGATTCCGACGTCGACGAGGTCGCCGACTTGGCCGTCGAGCTTGGCCTGGCCGGCATCGTTGCGACCAACACCACCGTGTCGCGCGATGGGTTGCTGACCCCTGGCGTCGACCAACTCGGCGCGGGCGGCATTTCCGGGCCGCCGGTGGCAGAGCGCTCACTCGAGGTGTTGCGCCGGCTCTATCAGCGCGTAGGCGATCGACTGACCCTGATCAGCGTGGGCGGCATCGAAACCGCCGAGGATGCCTGGGACCGGATTACTGCCGGTGCATCGTTGCTGCAGGGCTATACCGGCTTCATCTACGGCGGGGGCCTGTGGTCCAAGCACATTCACGACGGCATCGCCCGCCGGCTGCACCAGGGCGGTTTCGGCTCACTGCACGAAGCGGTCGGCTCCAACGCCGCCGAGCGGGGACGTCCGCCCAGTTAGGAGCGACGGGCTTACGCCGCCCCGTGACCCTCGTCGTCATCGTCGGCGCTCTCGCGGAGCAGTTTTTCCGGGTGGTGGTAGGTGTTGATTCTTGGCTGTCCGTGGTCGAGGTGTGGTGGTGGGAGCCATTCGGTGTCGCCGTGGGCGGTTTTGCGGGTGCGCCAGCCCTGCTCGAGCAATTTGTGATCCGGGCCGCAGGCCAGGGTGAGTTGGTTGATATCGGTGCGCCCGCTGGTGGCCCATGCGGCGACATGATGGACCTCGCACTGATAGCCCGCCACGTCACAGCCCGGGCGGGTACAACCGCGATCTTTGGCGTAAAGAACGATCCGCTGCCCCGGTGTGGCCAACCGCTTGGCGTGATAGAGCCCGATCGCCTCACCCCGATCAAACACCGCCAGATAGTGATGCGCGTGACGAGCCAACCGGATCACATCCGACATCGGCAGCAACGTGCCCCCACCGGTCAGCCCCCTGCCCGCGGCGGCCGCCAACTCCTTCAGCGTGGTCGACACGATGATCGACGCCGGCAACCCGTTGTGCTGCCCCAGCTCTCCCGACGCCAACACCGCCCGCAACGCCGCATTGAACCCGTCATGTTGACGTTGACCCACACTGCGACTGTCACGATCAGCGGCGTCGGGCGACACCGGCCCATCCACCACCGCGGCCTCATCCTCGGGGTTACACATCCCCGGTGCGGCCAGCTTGGCCCACACCGCCTCCAATCCAGCGCGCGCCTCCGGGGTCAGCCACCCGCTAATGCGCGACATCCCGTCCAACCCCTGCCTACCCAGGCTCAGACCACGCCGCCGCGCCCAGTCCTCATCGCTATGTCGACCATCAGGATTGAGACAATCCATCAACCTCCCCGCCAACCTGGCCAACTGATCAGGACGAAACTGGGTGGCCAGCTTCGCCAGATGAGCCTCGGCCCTGTCCCGGGTCCCCACGTCGACGCCAGCAGGTAGCCGCCGAAAGAAGTCACGAATCACCCGGACGTGCCCCTCCCCCACGACCCCCTGCCGCAAAGCCGCGGCCGTGGCCGTCAACACCGGCCCCACCGGGCTGACCGCTCAACGCGCGCCGCGGGCCCACATCGGCAGCCTAAGCCACCCGCCGGCCCGCCTCGCTACGGGTGATCCGCAACCGACTGGCCACCACCGCCGCCAGCCGCCCACCCAACTCCGCCTCACCAGCCTGCTCATCAAGCTGGTTGAGCAACGCATACTGGGCCACCGGCAACCGACGCGCCACCACCTCCAACCGCTCCAACACCCGCAACCGCTCCGGAGTGGTCGACGCCTCGAACGACACCTCAACCAACGCATCGACCGCACGATCGAGCCGGTCCAGCGTCGCGACCACCGACTCCCGATCCGAACATTTATTCGAATGCATGTTCGAATACTATCGGCGCACACCGACAGAACTGCCACACCGGCATTCATGCCGATCAGGCGGCCGGATCAAGGACGGCGTGGTCTACCCGACCCGAAACCGCCGTGCCCGCGCGGGCCGTGACGGCTACGTCTGTTCGTAAGTCCCGTGGATGACCGCGCGCGCGATTGCGTGCTGGAACAGGTTGAATCCCAGGAAGGCAGGGCTGGCGTCCTCGCTGAGTTCGAGCTTGTCGACGTCGACCGCATGCACCGCGACGTAGTAGCGGTGCACACCGTGCCCGGCTGGCGGCGCGGCGCCGATGTAGCGCCGCATGCCCGCGTCGTTGACCAAGGCGAGCGCACCCCCCGGCAGTTCGCGGCCGTCGCCGGCTCCGGCAGGCAATTCGGTGACGTCGGCGGGCAGGTTGGCCACCGCCCAATGCCAGAACCCGGACAGGGTGGGGGCATCGGGGTCATAGACGGTCACCGCGAAGCTGCGCGTCCCTTCGGGGAATCCCGACCAGCTCAGTTGCGGGCTGACATCCTCCCCGCCCGCTCCCATGATTCCGCTGACTTGTGGTGTGGCAAGCGGCTGCCCGTCGGTGATCGAAGCCGAGGTCAGGCTGAATGAAGGCAGTTTGGGTAGCGCGTCGTACGGGTCTGGCGATGTCATGGTCAGTCCTCTCCTGTGCTTTCCGACTAGCAGTGTGTCAGGAAGTGTGTCAGTACCTCGGTGCCGAACCTGAGCGCGTCGATGGGCACCCGCTCATCGACACCGTGGAACAGCGCGGCGAAATCCAGTTCCGGCGGCAACCGCAGCGGGCTGAAGCCAAAGCAGCGAATACCCAAGCGAGCGAAGGCTTTCGCATCGGTCCCACCGGACAGCATGTAGGGAACCGTTCGGCCGTCGGGATCGACCGACAGCACCGCGGCATTCATGGCATCGACAAGGTCCCCGTCAAAGCTGGTCTCATAGGACGCCAACTCGCTTATCCACTCCCGGCTCACATCGGGGCCGATCAGTTCATCGACTTCGGCCTCGAATGCCGCCTGACGGCCTGGCAGGACGCGACAGTCCACCACCGCCTCCGCCGTCGCCGGGATGACGTTCGCCTTGTACCCGGCTTTGAGCATGGTCGGATTCGCGGTATCGCGCAGCACCGCCTTGAGCATGCGAGCGATCGGGCCGAGTTTGTCGAGAGTCCCTTCCAGGTCCGGTGAGCCGGGGTCGAGTTCGAGCCCGGTCTCCTCGCTCACCGCGTGGAGAAACTGGGCGACGGTGTCGGTGATCACGAGCGGAAACTGGTGACGGCCCAGCCGGGCTACCGCCTCGGCGACCGTGGTGACTGCGTTGTGGTCGTGCACCATGGAGCCGTGGCCCGCCCTCCCCTGGGCCGTCAAGCGCATCCACAGGATTCCCTTTTCGGCGGTCTCGACCAGGTACAGCCGGCGTTCACCCCCGTCCCGGCGCGGGACGGTCAGGGAAAAGCCGCCAACCTCGCCGACCGCCTCGGTGACACCGTCGAATAGATCTGGGCGGTTATCGACGAGCCAGTGCGCACCGAAGTGGCCACCGTGCTCCTCGTCGGCGAGGAAGGCAAAAACCAGGTCGCGAGGTGGCACGATCCCGGCTCGGCGGAAATGCCGGGCAACCACGATCATCATGCCGACCATGTCCTTCATGTCGACCGCGCCGCGGCCCCAGACATAACCGTCTTCGATCGCGCCGGAAAACGGGTGCACGCTCCAATCGGCGGCCTCGGCCGGCACCACGTCCAGATGGCCGTGGATCAGCAAGGCGCCCCGGGAGCTGTCCGCGCCCCGAAGGCGAGCGAACACGTTGCCCCGGCCCGGTGCACCGGACTCCACGTATTCGGTCTGGTAGCCGACCTCTGCGAGTTGTTCGGCTACCCAGCGGGCGCACTCCGCCTCGCCCTTGGTGGTCTCAGGTTCGCCGGTATTGGTGGTGTCGAACTGAATCAATCTGCTGACAACCTCGGCAACGTCATCGCGCGAATCGGTTGAAGTCCCGATCTCCCCATTCTTTTGGGTCACAGTCACCTTTCCTACCACCCTCGGCTCAGCCGCTGACGCCGCCCGCACATTCAGGTTGCCGCAACCCCACCAACGGGCCGACGTCCGGCCAAGTTGGGTCCAGCCGCACCCATCCGATAGCCTTAGCTGCCGACCGATGCGGTTGGTTTGTCCGAGTGGCGGAATGGCAGACGCGCTAGCTTGAGGTGCTAGTGCCCTACTAATGGGCGTGGGGGTTCAAGTCCCCCCTCGGACACATCTGTGATGTCTCGGGACATCGTGCACAGGTGTCTTGGGACATTGTCCACGGTTTGGTGGCTCTTCGGATTATCAGTCCCGCTGCCTCGCCTAGCCGCAGACACATTGAGCGGCCCTCGGCGGTGATGAAGACACCATCGCTGGTGTCCACCTGGCCCGTCCAGGTGTGGTCCAGTGCGGACTCCGAGAGGTTTCTTCGATTGTCAGCCAACGGAACTGCGGCCGCGGTAACGCATGCTCCAACCGCCAGCAACTGGTCTGTAATCCTTCGGCCAGCGCGACGACAATGGCGGAAGGGTGCCTCTTCCTATAGTGGATCGCCACCTTGCAGGAGGCCAACGAACGCACCGTCCATCTCCGAACTGTCCGAGGAACTCGGCGTTCCACACAGACACATGCTTCCCCTCTCGACAACACCGGCGCGTTGCCAGGCCAGGACGCCCTTGGTACCTTGCACCACCAGCGGCGGCTCAGCTGCTTTGCAGCCGTGAGTCGACGATCTGAAAGGCAGGCGATAGATGATCAATCGGGAGAGCACGGACGAGATCGGCAGCGATTCTTCGAGCCCGACCGTTCTCGACGTGCAAGGTTCCGGTGTCCAACCGCCGGTGGCCACTCGAGTCCGCCGGGCGTTCTGGCTGCTGGAGCGCTTCGCCCCCGCATTGGGGTCGCGGTGGGCGACCGAGCTGTGGTGCACCCCGCCGGTCCTGGAATCAAGTTTGCGCATGCCGCCCGGCGTTCCGCCCGGCCAGCCACTGGAAGCCCACTGGAACGGGCATCGCATCGTCGGGGAAGCCTGGGGCGAGGGGCCACCGGTCTATCTCGTGCACGGCTGGGGCGGGCGTCGCCCGCACCTCGGCATGTTCATCAAACCTCTCGTCAAGTCCGGTCATCGCGTCATCGCGTTCGATCTGCCCAGCCATAACGAGTCCGATCCGGGCGCACTGGCACCGGGTCGCACCACCGCCATCGAGTGCACCGAAGCGGTTGCCGCGATCATCCGAGAGCACGGGCCGGCCCGCGCTGTCGTCGCCCACTCACTCGGGGCCAACGCGACCGTATTCGCGGCGGCGTGGGGCACGACGGTCGGGCGTTTGGTGTTTCTCGCGCCAATGGGAGAGTTCCCGATCTATCTGGATCTCTTCGCCGCGCGCCACGGCTTCGGCCGACGGATACGCGCCGGCCTGCAGCGCCGTCTTGAACGCCGTATCGGCATGCCTTTAGAGGACACCAACATGGTCCGGGTGGCCGCCCAGACCGACTATCCGCCGATGCTGCTCATCCACGATCCCGATGACCCCGAGACTCCATATGCGACGAGCGAAAAGATTGTTGCCTCCTGGCCAGGCGCGAGTTTGATGACGACACGGGGACTCGGCCGGCTGGCGCATTTCCGGATCCTGAGGCACAGCCCCGCGATTCGTGCGGGCGTCGAATTCATCGGTCCCGCACCGGTTTAAGCATGCCGGGGGGACCCTGCCCGATCGGGGTTATCGCTGGTCGTCGGGGCGGCGTTGTCAGGCTGTGTGAATGCCGTGCTGATGCACAGTCGGCGCACACGATCCGGTAGTTGGTCGAGGTCGGCGGTTACAGCGGCGACGTTGTGTGCAGTGCGGGCCCCCTCATCAGGATGACGATGATCGCGCACATATGGGCGACGGCGTCTTGGCCGCGGACGAATCGGCGAATCGGCCCGCTGCCACCCCACCTCCGCTCGATCGAGTTCGGGCTGGTGGTGAGGTCGTCATCACCGACCGCGGGATTCCGGTCGCGCGACTCACTGCACTGGACAGCGCAGGCATCTTGGAGCGACTCACGGCCGAAGGCGTGATCGGCAAGGCCACCGCGCGACGCCCCGTCGCTGCGGGACGGTCCGGCCCCCGACCGCGGCGGCCGGTGTCCGACCACGTCAGCGACCAGCGGCGCTGACCGGTGCCACTCGTCTACTTCGACGCGAGCGCCTTCGTCAAACTTCTCACCACCGAGACGGGGAGTTCGCTGGCGTCCGCGCCATGGGACGGCTGCGACGCCGCATTGTCCGGCCGCCTGGCCTACCCCGAAGTCCGCGCCGCACTCGCCGCAGCAGCCCGCAATCACGACCTAACCGAATCCGAGCTCGCCGAAGCCGAGCGTGACTGGGAGGACTTCTGGGCCGCCACCCGCCCCGTCGAACTCACCACGACGGTTGAACACCACGCCGGCCACCTGGCCCACGCCCATGCGTTACGCGGAGCCGAGGCTGTCCATCTGGCCAGCGCGTTGGCAGTCGGCGCCCCAGGCCTGATCATCGCCGCGTGGGACCGACGCCTGCACACCGGAGCCCAAGCCGCCGGGTGCCGAGTAGCCCCCCGCCCGACTCGACCCCTAGCCCACCACCCCGACATCGGAGTGAGTCAACCCCAGCACGGACGACGATCGGGTACCGATTCGCCAGGTCACAACCCGTGTCACAGTTCAGGTTCGCGACAACGGAACCCAACAAATCTCAGCATTCGCGGTGAGCATCACAGCGTCAGCTTCTCGAGATAGTCGGACAGGCTCAATCCGAGCCAATAGCCGCACTAGCCAACAAGATCGGACTCGAGCCACGGCATGGCGCACTATTCGACGCTGTCGTCACGCTTAGCGTCGGCGGACACCGTCGATTCTTCCGCAGTATCGGAGCCCACGTCTGTGCCCTCTGCGTCCTCTGGCCCCTCGACGTCCTCTGAGCCCTCTTCGACATCTTCGGCGGCCGGTTCCGCCTCGGCGCCATCGTCAGGGTATTCGACGTAGTCGGCCTCGCCGTCGGAATCGGCTGGTTGTTCGGCCTCATCCTGGTCTTTGCTGGCCGCCTCACGTTGCTGACGCTCCCTGAGGGCGTCAACGATCAGCAAAACCACACCCAGTGCACTGGCGCCGATGCACACCCACGCCACCAGCTGATTGCTGGTTACCACCGCGAACACCAGCGCAACGAGCCCAATGAGGGCTAAAACGAGGGCAATGATCAGCATCGGTCATCCTCCGGCCGGCGGGCAGCGACTGCCAAAACCTACCAGGGTTTGCGCGCCAGCCGGCCAGCCCGGCCCGTGTCCCGGCTAGTTGTTGCCCCGGTTGAATTGCTCGAACCCGCCGGCGTCCGCGCTCGAATCGACCGGCGCGGCCGATCCGCGCTGACCGAGCTCCTCGAGCTGGGACTCCAGGTAGGTCTTGAGACGAGTCCGGTATTCGCGTTCGAATGTCCGCAGTTGCTCGAGGCGGCCTTCCAGCACGGTGCGCTGCTGGTTGATGGTGCCCATGATCTCGGAATGCTTGCGCTCCGCATCGGCCTGCAGGGCGTCCGCCTTCTCCTGGGCCTGCCGCAACTGGCTCTCCGACCGGGCCTGCGCATCCGCTAGCATCCCATCGGCGCGCTGCCGGGCTTCGGTGACCGTTGTCTCGGCCGTGTGCCGGGCCTCGCTGAGGATTTGGTCGGCGTTGGCGCGGGCGTCGGACAGCATCTTGTCCGATTCGGCCTTAGCTGTGCTGGTGAGGCGGTCGGCGGTGTCTTGCGCCAGGCTCAGCACCCGGGCCGCCTTCATGGCCTGTTCCTCGTTGGTTGCGGCCGAGGCCACAGGCCCAGCGGGCTTTGCCGGCTCGGGCTCCGGCTCGTACACGGGCATGGCTTGGGTGGGCTGAGCGGTCACAGCAGCCCCGCCGCCAGCACCCGCGGCCAGCTCCTGGTCCAGCTCGGCGATCCGTTGACGCAGATCCGAATTATCTTCGATCAGTCGAGTGAGCTCGTTCTCCACCAGGTCAAGGAAGGCGTCGACCTCATCTTCGTTGTACCCGCGCTTGCCGATAGGCGGCTTACTGAACGCCACATTGTGGACGTCGGCAGGTGTAAGCGGCATTGTTTGTCCCCTCAAGTTCCTGGACGGTCAAACGATCTGGAAAGTAAAGTGTAGAACGAACTGGCAGCAGTCGCGCAACTGCCGTCCATCCTGTCACACCAGACTCGGCGGTTGCCGATTGGACTAATAAATAAGGACCAATTTCAAACTCTCAGGCAAATAAATCACATTCCTTAGATTTGAAAATCATGCCGGCCAAACTTGTCGCCAAATCGTGGCCGAACCGTCTCTCAACTATGTCCAAATGGCGGCAGGGGCCACTCAGGCGGCGGCACCGAATGCCAGCTGCATCCCGATGAAGGCCACCAGCAGCAGCACCATGATGGAGAGATCGAAGCGCACCGCGCCGATGGTCAGTTGCGGGATCAGCCGGCGCAGCAGCTTCACCGGAGGATCGGTGATCGACATGATGATCTCGAGGATCACCACCGTGAAACCGGTGGGGCGCCAGTCACGACTGAACGAACGAATGAACTCGACGACAACCCGAGCGATGAGCAGCAGCCAGAAGATGAACAGCGCAAACCCGAGAATCTGGAAAAACAGCACCAACGAGAGCCTGACCTTACCGATTCGGATACGAGGACGCCGCCCGTGCGGTCGGCAAGCGCAAGCCTACCGACCAGCCCAACGGCACACATCGCATAGGTTCACCGCAGCCGGCCCCGACGAGCGGACAGCCCGTCAGGCCGAGCTTCGACCTGCCGGGCTGAACAGCAGCAGATTTGTCTATTGGTAAGCGTAGAAGCCGGTTTCGGCGATCCGACGACGCTCCTCCGGGGTTACGTCCACGTCTGCGGGCGAGAGCAGGAAGACCTTGGTGGCAACCTTGTCGAACGATCCGCGCAGCGCGAAGGCCAAACCGGCCGCGAAGTCGACCAGCCGCTTGGCGTCGGCGTTGTCCATCGACACCAAGTCCATGATCACCGGCGTGCCGTCGCGGAACCGCTCACCGATGGTGCGTGCCTCGCTGTAATCCTTGGGGCGCAGTGTGGTGATCTTCGACAACGGATGACCTTCCTCGAACATCATCGCCATCCGGCGCGGGTCCATCGCCAGCGAGCCGCGGGTGGGGTTGCGCAACCACGACCCGAAGCGCGGCCGGGCCATATCGGCCCGGTCGAACTCGCGCGGCTGGAATCGCGCTTCATCGGGGTATCCACCCCGATAGCCGCCCGGCGGTGGATAGTCGGCCGGCTCGCCGCGCAAATCGGCGCGCATATCGGCACGAGGATCGCGGCGCGGGTCTTCGTAATCGCGCCCTTCATAACGACCGTAATCATCCTCGAATCGAGGACGCGAATAGCCGCGGGAAGGCCCGCGGTCGTCGTAATACTCGTCGTCGTAATCCTCCATCGAAGCCATACCGAAGTAGGCCTTGACCTTGTGCAGAGTGCTCATCGCTGACCCCTTCTAGCCCTGGGATATTTGTTGTCTGTGATGAAGGTGTGACTACAGTGACTTTTCACGGTGACCGTAACCGCCGCGAACCCAATAGCGCGGTACCGACACGCACACACGTCGATCCATGTTTCACGGCGATCTCGAGGTCATCGGACATACCGGCGGAAAGTCGCACCGCCGTAGGGAACGACTCGAGCACTCGACTGTGTTCGGATTGCAGCCGCTCAAAGGCCTTTTCCTGGTCCCAATCGCGGGGCGGAACACCCATCAAACCGATCAGCTCGAGGCTCTGCGAATCGCTGACCTGGGCGCAGATCCGTTCCACCGCACCGGGGTCGGTCATGTCGACACCGCCGCGGGAGACGTCGCCGTCAAGGCTCACTTGGATATACACGCGCAACGGATTGCCGCGCCGACGATCGGCTATCGCCGTGGTTATCGCTCGGTCCAGCGCTGTCACCAGTTGGGGGGTGTCGATCGAGTGAGCGGTGTGTGCCCAGTTTGCTAGCGAACGCACCTTGTTCCGCTGAATCTGGCCCACCATGTGCCAGTGAATCCCCCGCGATCCCGACCGCATGGGAGCGGAAAACATCCGTGCCAGCTCGGCGACCTTTGCCGAAGCCTCCTGGTCCCTCGACTCCCCCACGGCTCGGCAACCCAGTCGCGCCAAGATGGCAACATCGGTCGCCGGGAAGAACTTGGTAATCGGCAGCAGCTCGATTTCACTGACCTTGCGCCCCGCCGCCTCGGCGGCCGCGGCGAGTCGCGACCGCACCACCGCCAACGCGTGCGTCAGTTCCGACTGACGCTCCCCTTGCGCTGAAATGTCCACGACCATCGCGGTCATTCCATCCACACCAGCGACGCCAGCCGCCCCGTGGGCGCACCGCGTCGATGGCTGAAAAGGGTCGGGTCCGCCACCGTGCAACGGGGGTCGACATCGATGGACTTCACACCCAAGTCCCCCAGCTGGCGGGCAATTCCGGCGCGCAGGTCCAGCGCGGCCGTCCCGGCGGCACTGGTGGTCCGGCTGCCCGGCAACGCCGCCTCGACCTCGTCGGCCATTGCCGCGGGAACTTCGTAGTTGCGCCCGCTGGCCGCCGGACCCAGGAATGCCGAAATGTCGCCGGGCTGCGCGCCCAGCGCCTGCATGGCCTCCACCGTGCGCGCCAAGATGCCGCGCTGTGCGCCCACCCGGCCGGCATGGACGGCCGCGGTGACGCCCGCCCGCGCGTCGGCCATCAACACCGGCACGCAGTCCGCAGTCAGCACCGCCAACGCCAGGCCGGGAACCTTGGTCACCAACGCGTCGGTGTCATCGAAAGCGTTGTCGCGCGGCGCGTCGACCACCTCAACCCGGTCACCGTGGACCTGGTTCATCCACACCACTCGTTCGGTGGGCATACCGATGGTGGCGGCCAGCCGGGCTCGGTTGGCCGCCACGGAGGCCGGGTCATCACCGACGTGGTCACCGAGGTTGAAGGAGTCGAACGGCGGCTTGGACACACCGCCCTTCCGAGTGGTAGTCACCCGGCGGATTCGAACGCTCACCCCACCAGTATCCGGATTCGACTGCCGACCAGGCTGCGGCGCGGTCCGGCCGCGGCCGGTTTGTCGCGTTCTGGCAAGCAAATTGAGACCCTCAACGGCGCATGAAGGGTGGCACATCGACGTCGTCGTCATCGCCGCCAATGCTCAACGTCGCGCCATTGGTATGCAGCGGCACGCTGACCGCGTCGACCGGCTCGAACAACGTCGAGCTGAGCTTGCCCGCCTTGGCCGACTCGATCCGATGCGCGCCCCCGGTCTCCCCGGGTGCGGCGCCGGTCGCGCCCGCCACGGGCTTGCGGCCCGGTCCACTGGCGTCGAAGCCCGCTGCGATCACGGTCACCCGCACCTCGTCGCCCAGCGAATCGTCGATGACGGTTCCGAAGATGATGTTGGCGTCTGGGTGGGCGGCATCCTGTACCAATGACGCCGCCTCGTTGATCTCGAACAGGCCCAGGTCGCTGCCACCGGCAATCGACATCAGCACGCCCTGGGCGCCCTCCATCGACGCTTCCAACAGCGGCGAATTGATGGCAATTTCGGCGGCTTTGAGTGATCGACCATCGCCCCGGGCCGACCCGATGCCCATCAGTGCGGTACCGGCACCAGACATGATGCCCTTGACGTCGGCGAAGTCGACGTTGATCAGGCCTGGCGTGGTGATCAGGTCGGTGATGCCCTGCACACCGTTGAGCAGCACCTCGTCGGCGCTACGGAACGCGTCCATCAGGGATACGGCGGCGTCCCCCATCTGCAGCAGCCGGTCATTGGGGATCACGATGAGGGTGTCGCAGCTTTCCCGCAAAGCCGCTATACCGTTCTCCGCCTGGTTGCTACGGCGCTTGCCCTCGAAGGAGAACGGCCGGGTCACCACGCCTACGGTCAACGCACCAAGCTTGCGCGCGATGCTGGCCACCACGGGCGCACCGCCGGTGCCGGTGCCACCACCTTCGCCGGCGGTGACGAACACCATGTCGGCGCCGCGTAGCAGCTCCTCGATTTCATCCTTGGCGTCTTCGGCGGCTCGGCGTCCGACCTCTGGGTCGGCACCGGCGCCGAGTCCCCGGGTCGAGTCACGGCCGACGTCGAGCTTGACATCGGCATCGCTCATCAACAACGCCTGCGCGTCGGTGTTGATCGCGATGAACTCCACGCCTTTGAGGCCCTGTTCGATCATGCGGTTGACAGCGTTGACGCCGCCACCACCGATACCAACGACCTTGATGACAGCCAAGTAGTTATGCGGGGGGGTCATCATTCGTCTTCCTCCCTGACGGGCTCAGTTCTCCTGCGGTGTGTCTGCTTGCAAAACCCTCAACCTCAACCATAGAGTTAGAGTTATGTCAAGTAGTTCCGCGTAACCAGAACCGTATGGGTACGACGGGAACTAGCCGTGCAGGCGCGCCGACGCGTCATGCGCATTTTTTTGTGCCCTACCGCTGAGCGCGGCGTCAGGTCGGGCGCCGAATGCGAATCGGGTCGGGCTCTCGCGGCGGGTTGCGGACTACTTCACGGTCGGCAGATCGGGGCTGGACACGTCGTAGGTCCGCCCTGGCTGCGTCAATAACGCCGCTAGCTTCTCCGCCTTCTCCTCGGCACGATCGGTGGTCCCCCAGATCACCACTCGCCCGTCGGCGAGCGTCAGAGTGATCGATGACACAGACGGAGCAGCGATCCGGCCCACTTGGCCGGCGACCTCGGGACGCAGCGCGGTCAATACCTCCAACGCAGCCAGCGTGGCGGCATCGGTCGGACCCGGATCATCGACGTCGAGGTAGGGCAGCGCGGGTGGCGGCGGACCGGTCGCAAAATCCACCCCTTCGCGGTCGAACAGGTGCGGGCCGTCCGGGAAATCCTTCACCACCAGCGGCACCCGCTCCACAATGGTGATCCGGAGCGCCGATGGGTATTGGCGCTGCACCCGCGCACTGGCCACCCGACGGATCGTCGCTACTCGGTCGGCGACATCTTTGGTGTTGATCTGCAGTAACGGGGTCCCGGTCGGCACACTCGCCGCGCCGAGCACTTCCTCGCGGGTCACCGTGCCGACCCCCGTGACTACGACATCGCGAGCAGACATCGCCGGGGTGAAGTAGAGCACCAGCCCCAACCCCACACCCACCACCACCAACGCCACGGTGGCCAGCAGCATTTTCAAGCCGCGAACGACGCCACGAGCGACCGGCTGAGGTTCCTTGGCGACGTGGCCGCGAGCGCGCCGCTTGGCGTCGCGGCGAGCCTCCTCGATCGCGATCGCGCGAGCCTCGGCGGCACGGCGTTCGGCGCGTTCACGACGGGCGCGACGGCGTGGTCCCTCGAATTCGTCCTGATCCTCGGCTTGGTCCGCGGCCTCCTGCGGCTCCTGAGAATCGATGGCGATCGGTACGGTGGCCGGTTCGCGCTCGTCGTCCAGGTCGTCGGCGACCACGTCGGTCGATCGGCCGTCGCTAGCTTCGGTCACTGCAACACTCCTGGCCGTCCGGGTTCACTGCGATCGGCTCGCATCCGCAGCGCGGCCACGATCTCCGGTCCGAGCAGGGTGACATCTCCGGCACCCATGGTGACAACGACGTCGCCCGGTCCCGCGGCCGCGGCCACCACCTCCGCCACCGCAGAAAAGTCACGCAGATAGCGGACCGGCACGGTGACATGCTCGGCGACACTGGCTCCGCTGATCCCAGTCAGCGGTTGCTCGCGCGCGGCGTAGACGTCGAGCACGAACACCTCGTCAGCGGCATCCAGAGCGCTGCCGAACTCGGCGGCGAAAGCCTTTGTCCGGGAATATAGATGTGGCTGAAATACCACCAGTAGACGACCACTGCCACTTTGGCGAACCACCGAGCGGACCGCGCCCAGGGTCGCCCTGACCTCGGTCGGATGGTGCGCGTAGTCGTCGAAAACCCGCACCGACTCCGCCGTCCCGACCAGTTCGAATCGCCGACGCACCCCCTCGAAACCGGCCAGGCCGTCGAGCACCTCGCCGACCGGGGCGCCGACCTCGATCGCTGCTAGCAGGGCACCCAGGGCATTGAGCGCCATGTGCCGCCCGGGCACCGAAAGCCGCATCGAGCGTGGGTCCGCCTCGCCTGCCAGCTGGATCTGCGCAACCGCTCCGGTGCCCCGCTGTTCCCACGACACCAACGTCGCGGCCAACGCGGCCCCGGCATGTCCGGCCGATCCGTAGCGCAGCACCCGAATGCCCAGCTCGGCGGAGCGTTCGGCCAGCGCCGCCGAGCCCGGGTCAACGGCACAGACCACCAGCGCTCCGCCGGGGGCGAGTCGCTCCACGAAAGCGTCGAACACCCCGACATAAGCCTCGGTGCTGCCATAGAAGTCCAGGTGATCGGCCTCGATGTTGGTCACCACGGCGACGTGGGGGGTGTATTCCAACAGCGAGCCGTCACTTTCGTCGGCTTCGGCGACAAAGTAGTCGCCGCTGCCGTGGTGGGCGTTGGTGCCGGCCTCACCGAGTTCACCGCCCACCGCGAAGGAGGGGTCGCGGCCACAATGCTGCAACGCAACGATGACCATCGAGGTCGTGGTGGTCTTGCCGTGTGTGCCGGTCACCATCACGGTGGTGCGCCCGTCCATCAGCTTGGCCAACACAACCGGTCGCAGCATTACCGGCACGCCGCGGCGGCGGGCCTCGACCAGCTCCGGATTGGTCTTGGGGATGGCGGCGTGGGTGGTGATGACCGACGTAACACCACCCGGCAGCAAGTCCAGTGCGGACGCGTCGTGCCCGATCCGGATCAGCGCGCCGCGTGCCCGCAACGCGTGCACACCCCGCGATTCCTTGGCGTCAGAGCCCGACACCAAACCACCGCGGTCGAGCAGGATGCGGGCGATGCCCGACAATCCCGCTCCCCCGATGCCGACCATGTGCACCCGTTGCAGTTCGGGCGGCAATTGCTCGGCGGTCATCGTCGCCCTCCGACAGCTCGTCGCCGTGACGGAGCCAGACGCGCGATGTCCAATGCCGCCTGAGCCACCTGCGCCGCCGCGTCGCGGTGTCCGACCTGCGCGGCGGCCGCCGTCATCGCCGCCAGTCGCGGCGGGTCGGTGAGCAGGCCGGTCACTTCGCGAGCTACCAGCGCCGGCGTGAGATCGGCATCGGCAACCACCATGCCGCCGCCGGCGTTGACCACCGGGAGCGCATTGAGCCGCTGCTCGCCGTTGCCGATCGGCAGCGGAACGTAGATCGCCGGCAGTCCGACGGCCGATACCTCGGCTACCGTCATCGCACCGGAACGGCATATCACCAGGTCAGCAGCGGCGTAGGCGAGGTCCATCCGGTCCAGATAGGGCACCGCGACGTAAGGCGGGTCATCTTGGCCGGGGGTACGTGGCTCTAGGAGCTCTAGGACGTTTTTTGGCCCGTGCGCGTGCAGCACCGAAACACCCGACGCGGCCAGCTCGGCGGCAGCGGCAGAAACCGCCTTGTTGAGTGACACCGCGCCCTGCGATCCGCCGAACACCAGCAACACCCGGGCGTCGTCGGCGAAGCCGAAGTGAGCCCGCGCTTCCGCTCGCAGAGCCATGCGTCGCAGAGCCATGCGGTCAAGGGCGGTGATCGCTGCCCGGACCGGCACTCCGACTACCTCGGCACCCCGTAGCCCCGAATCCGGGACCGCCGAGAACACCCGGTCCGCGGTCCGTAGACCGACCCGGTTGGCCAGCCCTGCCCTGGCGTTGGCTTCATGAATCACGACCGGGATCCGGCGCCGTAACCCGGGGATGCCGCGGGCGGCCAGGTAAGCGGGCAGCGCGACGTAGCCACCGAATCCGATGACGACGTCGGCATCGACCAAGTCGAGCACCGCCCTGGTCTCCCGGACCGCTCGCCACACCCGGGGTGGAAGCCGGGCCAGGTCGCCGCTGGGTTTGCGCGGCAGCGGCACTGGCGTAATCAGCTCGAGGTGATAACCGCGCGCGGGCACCAACCTGGTTTCCAGACCGCGCGATGTTCCCAAAGCGGTGATTCTGACATTCGGTTCCAGGACGCTGAGCGCATCGGCCACGGCCATCGCGGGCTCCACATGGCCGGCGGTGCCGCCACCGGCGAGCACAACCGACAACGCAGGACCGTGATTTACCCCGAGCCCGCCAGTCGGCTCCCTGACCGTGTCATTCACCCGTAACGCTGACCTTCCAATGCACGAACCCGCCCACTATGACGCTGACCGGCGTAGCGCTGCCCAGCCCCCTGCTGCCCGGACCGAGCGCCCGGCCGATCTGGTCTGCGGGGCAACGCTGGCCGCAGCGGCTCCTCGGCGAGCCGAGTCGCCGCCTTGGGAGCCTTCCGCGCCTCCGCCTGCTTGGCCGGTGGCCGGGCAGCTGGTGGCTGCACGCGCTTACGGTCGCGGAACACCTCGAGGCGAGTTGGCGCATACGGCTTGGGTAGCGGGAGCCGCAGTATCCGATTCACTCTATCGTCGCGGCCCGCCCGCAACGCGGCAACCGCCTCCGGCTCGTGTCGTGCCGCGTTGGCGATGATGCCGATCATCGCAAGGGTGGTGGCCGTCGATGTCCCGCCGGCCGAAATCAGCGGCAGCTGCAACCCGGTGACCGGCAACAGGCCGATCACGTAGCCGATGTTGATGAACGCCTGACCCAACACCCACAGCGTCACGGTGGCGGTCAACAACCGCAGAAACGGATCGGCCGAGCGGCGTGCTATCCGCATTCCGGTATAGGCGAACAGCCCGAACAGGCCGAGCAGTCCCAGCGCTCCGACCAGGCCCAGCTCCTCGCCGATGATCGCGAAGATGAAGTCGTTGTGGGCGTTGGGCAGGTAGTTCCATTTGGCCACGCCCTGGCCCAGACCGTCACCGAAGATGCCGCCGTGGGCCAGCGCAAACTTCGCCTGCCGCGCCTGGTAGCCCGAGTCTTGGGGATCGTTGTCGGGGTCGAGCCAGGAGCGCACTCGGTCCGACCGATAACCCGCGGTCATCGCCAGCACCCCCGCCGAGACAACAACGGCCGCAAATGAGCTCATGAAAACGCGCAGCGGCAAGCCCGCGTACCACAGCAGGCCCAGCAAGATGATGCCCATCGATACCGTCTGCCCGAGGTCGGGCTGAGCCACGATCAGGGCCAGCGCGATCACCGCTGCCGGGACCAGCGGAATCAGCATCTCGCGCAGGGATGCCCGCTCCATGCGGCGGGTCGCCAGCAGGTGCGCACCCCAGACGGCGAATGCCATCTTGGTCAGCTCAGAGGGCTGCATCGAGAAGCCGGCCACCACGAACCATCCCCGAGAGCCGTTGGCTTCCTTGCCGATTCCCGGGATCAGCACCAGCACCAACAGCACGATGGTGAAGGCAAAGCCGGAGAACGCGATGCGCCGCAAAAAGCTCACCGACATGCGCAGACCGACGTAGCAACCGACCAGGCCTACCCCCGTCCACAGGACCTGCTTGCCGAAGATCACCCATGCCGATCCGTCGTCGTCATAGGACCGCACGCCCGAGGCCGACAGCACCATGATCAGTCCGAGGGTGGTCAGCAATGCAGCAACCGCGATGATCAGGTGAAACGACGTCATGGGCCGACCCAGCCAAGCACCGAAACGGGTGCGCGGACCCCGCTCCTCGGAGTTGGTTTGCCCCTTTGCGGCCTTGGCGCTCGCGTCAGCGGCTACCGGCTGCTCGGCAGCGGAGTCAGCCGAATCCGCTAAATCCGGGTCCGTGTCGGCCTGCAGGTCGGCATTCTCGGTATCGGTCTTGCCCCGGCGTAACAGCCGGGTCAGCGCGCTGGCCACTCCCGCCTACCGGACCGCGGCGCGCACGGCCGCCGCGAAGGCGTCGCCGCGATCGCCATAGCTGGTGAACTGGTCAAATGAGGCGCCGGCCGGTGCCAGCAGCACCGTGTCGCCAGACCTGGCCATATTGCGAGCCGCCGCCACCGCGGCACGCATCACGCGAGCGCCGAGGGAACCCCCAACATCGTCAACTTTTGTAACAGAAGCACCACACGCCTCACCCATATCAGCATCCTCGCTTGTCACAACCTGGACAACGGGGACATCGGGCGCGTGTCGTGATAACGCCTCGGCAACCTCTGCGCGATCTTGGCCGATGAGCACCGCTCCGACCAGCCGCGACGCCATCCGGGCCACCTCCGCGTCCACGGATGCGCCCTTGAGCAGTCCGCCAGCCACCCACACCACCCGTGGATAGGCCAGTACCGATGCCTCGGCAGCGTGCGGGTTGGTGGCCTTGGAGTCGTCGACGTAGGTGATGCCGTCAACGACCTCCACAACTTCGCTGCGGTGCCGGCCAACCTGAAACGAGGCGACCGCGTCGGCGATCGCATCGGCCGACACCCCCACCGTGCGAGCCAATGCGGCCGCGGCCAGGGTGTCGAGGACTCCCACCGGTCCCGGCACCGGGATAGAGGAGGCCGGCAACAGCACCAGATCGTCGGAGAAGGCCCGGTCGACGAGATGGCCGTCGCGCAGGCCCAACTCCCCGACCGCCGGCGCACCGATTCGGAAGCCGACGCGTACCGGGGCCGGCGCGGTGTCGCGCAGCGCGGCCGCGCGGCTGTCGTCGAGCCCCACCACCGCCACCCGACCGGTAAGCACCCGCGCCTTGGCTTCGGTGTAGGCCGCCATCGTGCCGTGCCAGTCGAGGTGATCTTCGGCGATGTTGAGGACCACGCCGGCCTCGGGCCGCAGCGATGGCGCCCAATGCAACTGGAAGCTCGACAACTCCACGGCCAACAGGTCCGCGGGCTCCTCGAGCACGTCCAGCACCGGGCTGCCGATGTTTCCGCACAGAACGCTGCGGTGTTGGCCGGCCACCAGCATGGCGTGCAGCATCGAGGTCGTAGTGGTCTTGCCGTTTGTCCCGGTCACCACCAGCCAGTGGCGCGGCGGTCCATAGCAGCCCGCGGCATCCAATCTCCAGGCCAGCTCCACATCGCCCCAGATGGGCACGCCGGCGGCCGCGGCCGCGGCCAGCACGGGCGTGCTCGGCTGGAAACCGGGACTGGTAACTACCAGGGCATATCTTGATTCCGGGCTGGCTTCGGGCTGCGCCAGCTGCTGCACGGCGACCGACGGGTCCACGGTGGCGACCCCGCTCTCGGCGAAGGGACGCAGCATCGCCGGATCGTCATCACACATCGTTGGTATCGCACCGAAGCGGGTCAGTGCGGCCAGCACCGCGCGGCCGGTCACCCGGGCGCCGGCGACCAGCACCGGTGCGCCCGGCACCAGCGGGTCCAGCATCTCAGGCACCGATCGCGGCCAGCCATTCACCGTAGAACAGGGCCACGCCCAGACCACAGGTGATGGCGGTGAGCAGCCAGAAACGAATGATCACCGTGGTTTCGGCCCACCCGACCAGCTCGAAGTGATGGTGGAACGGCGCCATTCGGAATACTCGGCGCCCGGTGGTGCGGAAGGTCAGGATCTGCAGGACCACCGAGGTGATTTCCGCGACGAACAGCGCCCCCAACACCACCGCCAGGATCTCCGTGCGGCTGGTTACCGAGAGTCCGGCGATGATGCCGCCCAGCGCGAGGGATCCGGTATCGCCCATGAAGATCTTGGCGGGAGCGGCATTCCACCACAGAAAGCCGATGCAGGCACCAGCGGTCGCCACGGCAATGAGCGCCAGGTCCAGCGGATCACGCACGTTGTAGCAGCCCAGCCCGGGTGCCGTGACACAGGCGTTGTGGTCTTGCCAGAAGGTGATCAACACGTAGGCGCCGGTGACCATCGCCATGCACCCGGCCGCCAGCCCATCGAGCCCGTCGGTGAAGTTGACCGCGTTCGACCAGGCGCTGACAACGAGCACACAGAACAGCACGAACAACGCCGGCGTCAAGGTGACGGTGGCGATCTCGCGCACATAGGACAGTTCGGCGCTGGCCGGCGCCAGGCCGGCCGGATTGCGGAACTGCAACACCAGCACCGCGAACAGCACGGCGGAGGTGATCTGCCCCACCGTCTTGGCCGTCTTGTTCAGCCCCAGGTTGCGCGACCTGCGGAGTTTGATCAAGTCGTCGAGGAATCCGACGCCACCCAGCGATGTCGCCAGGCCCAGCACCAGCAGACCCGATGCGGTGATTCCTTCGCCGTCAAAAGCCAGGCCGGCGAGGTGGGTACCGAAGTAGCCCGCCCAGATGCCGGCCAGAATCGCGACTCCACCCATCGATGGTGTTCCGCGTTTGCTGTGGTGGCTCGGTGGGCCGTCCTCACGGATCTGGTGACCAAATCCCTGCTTGGTGAACAGCCGGATCAAGGCCGGTGTCAGCAGGATGGAAACCGCCACCGCGATGGCGACGGCGATCATGATCTGTCTCATGAGTGCGCACTCCCGCGGTCTTGACAGCCTGCGGCTGCGCAAGCCAGCGCGTCGGCCAGCTCACCCAGGCCGGCCGAGTTCGAGGCCTTGATCAGGACGACATCTCCGGGTTGGATCTCCGCGCGCAACAATGCCAGGGCAGCGTCGCGGTCTGGGACGCTGACCGCCTCCGTGCCCCACGAACCCTCCATGACCGCTCCGTGGTACATGGCGCTCATCGACCTCCCAGTTCCCACGACAACGAGTCGAGACACATCTAAGCGCACGGCGAGCCTGCCGATGTGATCGTGCTCGGTTATCGCGTCCGCGCCGAGCTCGGCCATCTCGCCCAGCACTGCCCAACTGCGCCGACTTTGAGGCCGGACACCGGGCTGACTCGCGGTGGTCGACTCCGCCTCACCGCGGGCGATCCACGCCAGCGCCTGCAGCCCGGCGCGCATGGAATCCGGGTTGGCGTTGTAGGCGTCATCGATCACCGTCACCCCGTCCGGCCGGGTGCTCACCTGCATCCGGTGCCGCGACACGGGCCCCGCCTCGGCGAGTGCGGCCGCCACCTGCGACACGCTCGCGCCGCATTCGAGGGCCACCGCGCCGGCGCACAACGCGTTGGAGACCTGGTGGTCTCCGTACACCCCGAGTCGTACCTGGGCCGCGGCGTCACCGGCGTGCATGGTGAACTGCGGCCGGGCCAGCCGATCCAGCGAGACCGGTCCCGCCCAGACATCACCGGGACCGGGCCAGCTGGCTCCGGTGGCGGTGGCTCTACCCACCCGAACCACCCGGGCGGCAGTCACCTCGGCCATGGCCGCCACAGCCGGGTCATCCGCGTTGAGGATGACCACCCCGGATGCCGGGACGGCTTGCGGCAGCTCAGATTTGGTTTGGGCAATGATCTCGAGAGAACCGAACTCCCCCAGGTGTGCGGTGCCGACGTTGAGCACCACCCCAATAGCCGGTGGTGCCACCTGTGCCAGCGCGGCGATATTTCCGGGATGGCGTGCCGACATCTCCAGAATCAGGTAGTCGGTGCTGCGGGTGGCACGCAGCACGGTCCAGGGATGCCCGAGTTCGTTGTTGAAGGACCCGGGTGGTGCGACGACCTCGCCCAAAGGTTTGAGCACCGCGGCCACCAGATCCTTGGTCGATGTCTTGCCCGACGACCCGGTGATCCCGATGATGGTCAGTCCGCCGGCCACCAGCTCCGCGGCCACCGCCTTGGCCAACTTGGCCAGGGCGGCCAGCACGGCCGCACCCGACCCGTCGGCGTCGTGCTCGAGCACCCCGGTCAACGCGTCGGCGGTCACGTCCGGCTCGGGTGAAACCACGATCGCCGGGACCCCGACGGGGCGGGCTGCGAGCACGGCGACGGCACCGGCCGCGACCGCCGACGCCGCGTGATCGTGTCCGTCGGCACGCGCGCCGGGCAGGGCCAGAAACAATCCGCCCGGGCCGACCGCCCGCGAATCGAACTCAACGGTCCCGGTGACCCGCCGTTGCTCAGCCTCTTGCGGCGAGATGTCGACCAGCGTCCCCCCGACAATCTCGGCGATCTCGGCGACGGTGTAGTCGATCATGTGCAGGACTCCAGCGCCTCTAAGGCTCGGGCCAGTTCCACCCGGTCGTCGAACGGACGCACTTCTGCGCCGCCACGCTGCCCGGTTTCATGCCCTTTACCCGCAATCAGCACCACGTCACCGGTGCGCGCCCAGTCGACCGCGTAGCCAATCGCCTCACCTCGGTCGGCAATCTCAACCACCTGCGCCGCCCCGCCGCTTTCGGCTGCCCCGGCCACAATCGTGCGTCGAATTGCCCCGGGATCCTCACCACGAGGATTGTCATCGGTCACAACGACCAAATCGGCGAGCTCCGCGGCGATGCGCCCCATCGGTCCACGCTTGCCAGGGTCACGATCACCGCCTGCCCCGAAGACCACCGCCAGCCGGCGCTGCGGATCCCGCAGGGTGCTCAGCACCTCCCGCAGCGCGCCGGGTTTGTGCGCGTAGTCCACCAGCGCCAGGAAGTCCTGACCGCGGTCCACCTGTTCCAGGCGCCCAGGCACCCGGGTTTCCCGCAACCCTGGCGCAGCCTGCTCCGGCGAGACCCCGATAGCATCCAGAATCGCCAGCGCCAGTAGGCAATTGGCCACGTTGTAGTGTCCGGGCAACCCAATGCGCACCCGATGCCCCACGCCGGCAGGATCGAGCGCGGTGAATTCTTGCCCTCCGGCCCCCACCGGGGCCACATCGGTTGCGCGCCAGTGGGCCGGCTGACCTGTGGCGCTGACGGTGATGGCGGCACCGGCTCTATCGGCCATCGCACGACCGGCCTCGTCATCAATGCAGACGACCACGCTGTGGCCACGCAGCGCCGAGGCAGGATCGAACAGCAATGCCTTGGCTTCGAAGTAGTCAGCCATCGTGGGGTGAAAATCGAGATGATCGCGCGACAGATTGGTGAAGCCGCCGACCGCGAACCGGATGCCATCCACCCGGCCCAGGGTCAGCGCGTGGCTGGACACCTCCATCACCACCGTGTCCACCCCGCGTTCGACCATCGCCGCCAGCATTGCCTGCAGGGCGGGCGCTTCGGGGGTGGTCAGGGTGCTGGGTATGTCGGCGCCATCGATGCGGATGCCGATGGTGCCGATCAGGCCGGCGACCCGCCCGGCGGCCCGCAAACCAGCCTCCACCAGATAGGTCGTGGTGGTCTTACCCGACGTTCCGGTGATACCGACAACGGTCAGCCGGTCGGACGGGTGTCCGTACACCAGCGCGGCGGCCTCACCCAGTACGCCGCGGGGCGCGGGATGGACGAGTACCGGCACGGTGCCGGGCACACAACCCAGCGCGGATATCGCCGTCACCCCGGCAGGGTCGGTGAGCACCGCGACGGCACCGCGCTCGATCGCGTCGGCGGCATGGCGTGCCCCGTGGGTGGCAGATCCTGCCAGCGCCGCGAACAGATCGCCTGGCTGCACCGCCTGAGCGCGCAGCGTCATGCCCGTGATCAGCGTGTCCGGGACGGCCGCGGCTCGATGTGGGCCATCGGCGAGCACCGCTCCGACTTGAACTGCCAGCTCAGCCAGCGGCACACCTGGGCCGGCGCTGGGGCGCAACACCGACTCCACCTCGCTCACCACCTCCGTCCGACGGCCGACACCGGGAGAAACCGGTCGGCCATGACCGGCCATGACACCCTACCCAGTCGCGCCCGGTAACGACGCGGTGCCGTACCCACACGGCACCGCGCCGGCTGCCCAACTCTGGGTTGACCCGCAGTGACAGCCCAGCTCACAGCGGACATCTGAACCCGCCGTTCCCGACCGCCGGAGCCCGAGCCTAGGTCAAGCACCGCGACGAACGGCTCGTGATCGGCCGCAACCCGGCGGGGCGGGGCCGACAATCGCGCTCACGCCGGTTTCTGAGGGCTACCTACTGAGGCGCACGACACCCCGATAAACAAGCGACTGGGCCACATCACAAACCGACCAGCAGACGGCGGCGGGGGCGTAATCAGCACCGGCAAGGCGCCGACAGGCACATCAGCGCACGTCAGCCCTGGGCGCCGGGCGAGCCGAATAGTCGACCGCCTCGCCCGCCGAAACCGCCGGTCGCTGGCGGTAGGCCGAACCCGCCGGTTCCGCCGGCCCCGCCGTTACCGAGCCAATCGGCGTTGCCACCGTCGCCGCCCAGCCCGCCAGCCGCGCTGCCGTCCCCACCGTCGCCGCCGGCCCCGCCATCACCAATCATCACAGCTGCTCCGCCGCCACCACCGTTGCCGCCGGCACCGCTAGCGCCGGTTCCGCCAGCCCCTCCGGACCCGCCATTGCCGTACAACGACCCGCCATTCCCGCCGGCCCCGGCATGTGCACCGAGTCCGCCGGACCCGCCGGCGCCGCCGGACCCGCCGTTACCGATCCAATCGGCGCTGGCACCGTTGCCGCCCAAGCCGCCAGCGCCAGTACCGTCCCCTCCGTTGCCGCCCGCCCCGCCGGCCCCGCCATCGCCGATCAACCCGGCTGCCCCGCCGCCGCCACCAACCCCGCCCGTACCGCCGATGGTGTTACCTATACCTCCGACGCCACCGGTCCCACCACTGCCACCACTCCCGAACAGTTTCGCCGCGCCTCCGGTTCCGCCGGCCCCACCCACACCACCGATGCTGTTGGTGCTGGCGTGATTTGCGCCTCCGGTACCGCCGACCCCACCGGCCCCACCGCTACCGATCAGCCCACTGGTACCGCCGGCCCCTCCGTTCCCACCGACACCGGGAATGCCGGAGCCTTGCAAGAGCCCTCCCCCGGTACCGCCGGCCCCACCGGCCCCACCGTCGCCGTAGAACAACCCGCCGTTTCCGCCAGCCCAGCCATTTCCGCCGACCCCGCCGTCCCCAACTGGTGCGGTAGCGGTACCACCGTGGCCGCCGGCCCCGCCATTGCCCCACAACCCGGCGTTTCCCCCGTACCCTCCGGCAGCGCCATTCGGAGTGCCTTTAGCGCCGAAAATCTGATTATTCAGCCCGGCGTCACCACCGCCGCCGCCATTGCCGAAAAGCAGCCCACCATGTCCGCCGTTACCACCGGCCCCCTCCACAGACCCCACCGTGAAGAAACCGGGACGCCAGGTATCGCCGCCATCGCCGCCGGCTCCGCCGTCACCCCACAGCCCAGCGTTGCCACCCGCACCACCAACCCCGCCCGCCGTGTAGTAAGTCCCAGCGGCGGCCCCGCCTAGCCCGCCGGCCCCACCGTTGCCGTAGAGCCATCCACCGTTGCCCCCGGCACCCCCAGCCCCTCCGGCCAAGCCACTGCCTCCCGCCCCGCCATTGCCGATCAGCCCCGCCGCGCCCCCGTTACCACCTGCCGCAGCGGTGGCGCCGCTGGTGTAGCTGTAGCCGGCGCCACCATTGCCGTACAACAACCCCCCAGCCCCACCATTAGGGCTGGCCGCGGTTCCCGCCGTCCCATCACCGATCAATGGGCGCCCCAACAACGCTTGCGTGGGCGCATTGACCGCCCCCAACACACCCTGCTCAACACCCTGCAACGGCGATACGTTGACCACCTCCGCGGCCGCATACGCGCCCCCCCGCATTGGTCAACGCCTGCAAAAACTGGGCATGAAACGCATTCGCCTGAGCGCTGAGCGTCTGATAAGCCTGGCCATGACCGGAAAACAACGCCGCCATCGCCACCGACACCTCATCAGCACCCGCTGCCAACACCCCGGCCGTCGGGGCCGCCACCGACATATTGGCCGCCTGCAGGCTCGACCCGATCACCCCAACATCCGACGCAGCCGCGGCCAGTGCCTCCTGAGTTACCGACACGAAAGACATCGCTAAATCCCCTCACGCAAGTCCGATGCCGGTTAGCGGGCGACCCGGATGGACAGGTCGATCGAGTTCTGACATCACGCAATTCCCGATTGCCAGAACGTTACATTCAATGCCAAATGTAAACCGCAGTTTCAGATATTTGACTGATTCCAGTGAGGCATGGCGGCCAGCATTCTCCCTAGCGGTCGCGACACGAGCCGGCGCACCTAGGCGTTGCGCTGGTTCAGTGGTGGGTCTCGGCAGCAGGTTCCTAGGTGGCCTGCAGCAGCAGGGGCGGCCCCGGGTCCGCGGACAGCGGCACATTCTCGCGCTGCATCAGCCACGCAGCGATGTTGTGGAACAGCGGCGCCGACGAGTGACCGGCGGTTCCATCGGAGTTGCGTTCCGGGTTGTCCAGCATCAGGCCGATGACGTAGCGAGGATTGTCGACGGTGGCCAGTCCCGCGAAGGTGATCCAGTACACGTTGTCGAAATAGCAGCCACATGCCGGGTTGATCTGCTGCGCGGTTCCGGTCTTGCCCGCCATCTGGTAGCCCGGCACCGCGGCGGCGGTTCCGGTGCCCTGCTGATAGCCCATCGGGTCGCGCTGGACGACCGCGCGCAGCATCTCGCGCACGGTTTGAGCGGTCTGCGCCGACACCACCCTGATGCCCTCGGGCCGTGGCTCTTCGGTACGCGTTCCGTCGGCGGCGATGGTCGCCTTGATGATCCGCGGCGGTATCCGCACCCCGTCGTTGGCAATCGCCTGGTACATGCCGGCCATTTGCAGCAGTGTCATCGAAAGCCCTTGGCCGATCGGCAGGTTCGCGAACGTGCTGCCCGACCACTGGTCGAGCGGCGGCACCAGGCCGGCGCTTTCGCCGGGCAATCCGACACCGGTGCGCTGGCCCAGACCGAACTTGCCGACCATGTCGTAAAAACGTTCCGGGCCGACCCGCTGCGCGAGCATCAAGGTGCCCACGTTCGAAGACTTCCCGAACACCCCGGTCGTGGTGTAGGGCATGACACCGTGACCCCAGGCGTCGTGCACGGTAACGCCGCCCATTTGGATCGTGCCGGGCACCTGTAGCACTTCGTCGGGGGTGCTCAGCCCGTACTCGATGACCGAGGCCGCCGCGATGATCTTGTTTACCGAACCCGGCTCAAAAGGCGATGACACCACCAGATTGCCGAGTTGGCGGTCGCCCTGGCGGCCGATGTCTTGAGACGGGTCGAAGGTGTTGTCGTTGGCCATGGCAAGGACTTCGCCGGTCTGGGCGTCCAGGACCACCGCCGAGGCGTTGCGGGCTCCGGACAAGTTCTTCGCCTGCTGCACCTGTTGCTGCACGTAGAACTGGATGTCGTTGTCCAGGGTCAGCTGGACGGTGGACCCGTGCACCGCTTTGTGCCGGTTGCGATAGCTGCCGGGGATGACGACGCCGTCCGATCCCCGGTCGTAGGTCACCGACCCGTCGGTGCCGGCCAGCACCGCGTCAAGCGAGTCCTCCAGGCCGAGCAGACCATGGCCGTCCCAGTCGATGCCGCCGACGATATTGGCCGCCAACGATCCACCCGGGTATTGGCGCAGATCCTGGCGCTCCGAACCGACTTCGGGATACTTGTCGGTGATCGCGCTGGCGATAACCGGATCGACGGCGCGTGCCAAATACACGAACGACTCGTTGCTCTGCAGCTTCTTGAGCAGGGTGGGTGCATCGGGCTTGTTGTTCAGCTTGCCCGCAACGTCCTTCGCGATGTCCTTCAGCCGCTGCTGGGGGTCGGGCGCGGCCGGAGACTTCAGCTTGGCCTCCTCCAGCTGCTTGCGAATCCGCTTCGGCTGGAATGTCAGCGCACGTGCCTCGATGGTGAAGGCGAGCCGATCGTTGTGCCGGTCGACGATGGAGCCGCGCAACGCGGCTTCGACGTCGGTGACCTTCAGCTGACCAGCCGCCTGCGCGCGCAGGTCCTCGGCATTTGATACCTGCAGAACGAACAGCTGGGTCGCCGCCACCAGCATCAGCACCAAGATCACCGCGTTTCCGGCTCGGTGCCGAAACACGAATGAAGCGCCGCGGCTGGCGACTTCCACCGCCTGACGGGTGCGCCGCTCCCGTGCCGACCTGCCGGGCGGGGCGACCTCAGTGCGCGCCGCCGGACGGGTCTTCTTGGCCTGTTTGGCTTGGGGCAGTCGCTTCGGTTCACGAGCCTGCTTGGGCGAGCGGTCGGCCCGCGTCTTACCGGACGACCTGGGCTGGCGCGGTTCGTGGGCGCTGTGCGCCTTGCCCGAGACCCGCCGTGACCGCGAGGACTGCGACGGACGAGCCTGCCGCGATTCGCCGCGGCTCACCGTGACACCCCTGGCGCCGCAGCAGCGGCTGGACCGGGCTGTACACCGCTAGCCGGAGCCGGAAGCGCTGGCACCGGCGCCGGTACCCCCGCCTGAGGAGCCACCGGAAGCCCGGCCGTCCCCGGCACCGGCGCAGCCAGTGAGGCCTGCGGGGCCACGGGGACGACCGCGACGGGCGGCGCCGTGACCGCTGGCACCGGTACCGGCACCTCAGCGGGCACCTGAGCGGGCACTGGTGCGGGCAGCACGACCGGAGCCGGGGGAACTTGGACCGCCCCGGCCGGTGGTCCTGGCAACTGGCCCGGCCCGGTGACCGGACCCGCAACGCCAGGCAACTGGCCGGGAAGCGGCACCGGCCCCGGCGCCCCGGGTACCTGACCCGGTATCTCGATCGGGGGCTGGCCCGGTAGGTGGTTGGTGCCGGCGCCAAGGGTCGACGAACCGTCTGGAGTGCGCGGCAACAGTTGCGGTCCCGTTCTGGGGAGCAACGCCGGATCGTCGGGACCCGGCATTACCCGCACCGGAACCTCGGGCGGCAACGCGGCCGGCTTCGGGGGCGCCGGAGGACCTTCTTCGGGCAGCTTGCTGTTCAGCGGTGGCGGGGGTACACCATCAGCCGGCTTCGGGGTACCCACTACCACCCAGTTTCCGTCCGGAGCCTGAACCAGATGGGCGGTATCCCGGGTGGGGATCATGCCCTGTTTGCGGGCCGCTTCGGCCAACGCGGGCGCGGATTCCGCTTCGCGTACATCGCGTTCCAGCGATTCCTTCTGCTGCTGCAGCATCCGGGTCCGCTCCCGAGCATGGCTGAGCTGATACGAACGCTCGGCCGCGTCGGTGGACAGCCACAAGGTGAGCCCCAGCCCCACCCCGAGCGAGCCGATCACCAACACCACAAACGGAACCCTGCTGAGCAGTGCGTGGGGACGCAGGTCCATCGAGGCCAGCCGGACCGCCATTCGCTCCGTCAGCTTGGGCCGGACGACCTTGGGTGTCTTGGCTTTCCGAGCCTTGGCCCGCGCTTTGGCTTGCCCGGTGTTCTTCGGCCGCGCCGGGCGCTCCGCGGGCCGCGGCATGGGTGTGGTCTGCGGTCCCGACATCGGGATCCGGGCCTCCCGGTTGGGCGCTTTCTTCTTTCCGGCCCGACCACGGCGCGACGCGTCAGCCGGTGTGCGCCTGGTGGTACGGGCGACCGAACAGTCGCGTCCGCCGCCACGATCACCGCTCTGGCGTTTTCCAGGCACCCGAGCCTCGCGCTTCGCCTTCATGACTCGCCCTTCCCGGTTCCTTGTCGCGGTAGTGCCTCGAGCTCAAGCCGTTCCAACGCCCGCAATCGCACGGGCGCGCTGCGCGGGTTGCGTTCCACCTCGGCCGCATCCGCGCGTTCGGCGCCGTGGGTCAACGAGCGGAATCGCGGCCCATGGCCGGGAAGTTCAACCGGAAGGTCCATCGGTGTGCGCGAGGCGACCGCGTCGGCGAACACCCGCTTGACGATCCGGTCCTCCAGAGATTGATAGGCCATGACGACAATCCGCCCGCCAACGGCAAGCGCGTCCATTGCGGCGGGGACGGCACTACGCAAGGAGCCCAGCTCGTCGTTGACCGCAATTCGCAGCGCCTGGAAAGTGCGCTTGGCCGGATGTCCGCCGGTACGCCGCGCCGCAGCCGGAATCGCCTCGTAGAGAAGAGCAACGAGTTCCGCGGTGGTGGTGAACGGCTTGTCGGCGCGCCTGCGGATGATGCGGGCCGCGATGCGGCGCGCGAACCGCTCCTCGCCGTAGCGGTGCACGATATCGACCAGTGCCGCCTCGTCGTAGGTATTGATGATGTCGGCCGCCGACAGCGCTGACTGCGGATTCATTCGCATGTCCAGCGGGGCGTCCTTGGCATAGGCGAAGCCTCGCTCGGCCTGGTCGAGCTGCATCGACGAGACGCCCAGGTCGAATAGCGCGCCGCCGATCGATTGCGCTGCGCCATAACCCAGTTCGGTCAACGCCGAGGCCAGACCGTCGTAGCGCGTGTGCACCAGCGTGACCCGGTCGGCAAAGCGCGCCAATCGAGTCCGGACGATCTCGAGGGCACTGGGATCACGGTCGAGCCCGATCAGTCGCAAACCCGGCAGCTCCGTCAAGAACCGCTCCGCGTGCCCACCCGCGCCGATTGTGGCGTCGACCAAAACCGCCTCCGACCCGTCCGCGTGGTGGCGAGTCAGCGCGGGCCTGAGCAGCTCGACGCAGCGTTGCGCCAGGACGGGAACATGGTGAAAGTCATTCAAGCCGGGTTCCGTCGGGCCATCAGCCACCGCGACACCTCCCCTGGTTGGGGCCGGGCAATCCTCGCCTACCAGGCGCAATGCCCCTGCACCGAGGTCCCTGTCCGAAGGCACGAACCTGGCGTTGGGGAAGTACGCCAGGGTCGGTTCGGGCAGAGACCACGGTGCACGGACATGCACCTCAGAAAATGTCGCCGAGTGCTTCATCGCTGGCCGCGGAGAAGTTCTCTTCATGGAGTTGCTGGTAGTCGTGCCAGGCTTGCGCATCCCAGATTTCGAGATAGTCAACCGCTCCGATCACCACGCAGTCCTTGGTGAGGCCCGCATAGCGGCGGTGGTCGGCCGACAACGTGATGCGGCCCTGACTGTCGGGATGCTGTTCATCGGTGCCGGCGGCGAGATTACGCAGGAATGCTCGCGCTTCGGGATTACTGCGCGGCGCCTTGCTGGCCCGGCGAGCCAATTGCTCGAACTCCGACCGGGGATAGACAGCAAGGCTGTGATCTTGGCTCTTGGTGACCATCAACCCCCCTGCCAACGCGTCGCGAAACTTGGCCGGCAGCGTTAGCCGCCCTTTGTCATCGAGTTTGGGCGTGTAGGTGCCGAGAAACACTAGGCCACCTCCAGCCAGAGTCACTCGGCTCACCCGAACACTTCAGCCACCATACCCCACAATCCCCCACTTCGCCCCATTGCCAGGGTGTCGCACCCATGTTTTTCCACTGATCTGCCACTTCGGGATGAAGTCCTACCGCCACCACCCCCCATACAGAGGGTCTACGGAGCGGCAAAGCCGCATTTCAGAGGCATGCAGGCCAAAATTGGCACCAAGTGGGGCCAAGTGGGGCATATGCGACACGCCGATCGGTCACAGGTGGGGATCGGTACGGACTACCCGCCGTAATTGCCCAGTTCGTGGGTGCGCACGCGGCAATGGGTAAACCGGCACCGGGCAGCCCAGCGCACCGCGGCACAAAAAAAGGGGGCGGCCGTGGGCCGCCCCGTCTTGTTCAGATCTTCGCCTACTCGTCGAAACGGCGGCGGAACCGATCCTCCATACGACTGGTGAACGAGCCGCCCGACCCCTTGCCGCGGCGCTGACGCGATGTGCCAGACGCCGGCCGGGAGTGATCCACCCGACCCGACAACCGCGGGCCAGAAATGGCGAACACCACGCCGCCAAACATGACGACGAAGCCGAACACACTCAAAATCGGGAAGCTTCCGATCATCGTGGCCTTGAACGCCACACCGGAGACCAGCATCGCCAGACCGATGACGAACAACGCCGCGCCCTGTAACCGCCGGCGCGCTGTCGGTGCACGGAAACCCCCGCCACGGACGCTCGAGGCGAATTTGGGGTCTTCGGCGTAGAGAGCGCTCTCGATCTGCTCGAGCATCCGCTGCTCATGATCGGAGAGTGGCATTCGTCCCTCCTTGCCGACAGCCGTCACGTAACTACCGATAGCAACGCGGATGCCCGTTGTGCGGGCAACTAACTCAGATGATACGAACTGAATCCGTGCGGTACCACTGGTTCGCCGGCGATTCTATCCTGGCGTCATCAATGCGCACGAATCGGTGGGAGTACCGCTGCGATGCAACCCATCACAATTGCCCCGTCGACTCCGGGTCGATCACCATCCAACCGCTCGCTGAGCTACTGGCGCGTGGTCAGATACTGGTGCTGAAGCATCGCACCAAATAACCACGAGGAGGGCAGCCCGCGTTGACGATCTTCGTCATTGATCTGCCGCCGGACGAGATGGAGCGCCGCCTCAGGGAGGCCTTGACGGTCTACGTCGACGCGATGCGCTACCCCAGAGGCACCGAAAACCAGCGCGCTGCCATGTGGCTGGAACACGTCCGACGCAGCGGCTGGAAGGCGGTGGCCGCGGTTGACGTACCGCAAACACAGCCATCAACGCAGCTCCCCGACATCATTGGCGCCGATCCCAACCACGAGTTGCTTGCCGCAGATCTGGCCAACGCTCCGATGGTCGGGGTGGCCTACGGCTATCCCGGAGCACCCGGTCAATGGTGGCAACAGCAGGTCGTTTTGGGCCTGCAGCGCCGCGGTTTTCCGATGCACGCGATCGCTCGGGTGATGAGCAGCTACTTCGAGCTAACGGAGTTGCATATCCATCCGAACGCCCAAGGCCGGGGCATCGGAGAGGCGCTCACCCGTCGGCTTCTGGCCGGCCGCGGCGAGGAGAGCGTCTTGCTCTCCACTCCGGAAAGCAATGGCGAGGACAATCGAGCGTGGCGGCTGTATCGGCGGCTGGGATTCACCGATATCCTCCGCGGCTATTACTTCGCCGGCGATCCGCGCGCATTCGCGATCCTGGGCCGCGCGCTTCCCCTGTAGGCCCCGGCGGCACCCGAACCGGCGGACAGGTTGCCGTACCAACCCACCGGGTCTGGCACGATGACCAGGTGCGTGCCAGCTCTCCCCCACTTTCAGCCCCAGCAGCCCCAGCGTTGCGCGCCCGACGACGGCGGTTGCTGGCAATCGCAATGCTGTTGATGCTGGTGCCAATTGCCACCGGGTGCCTGCGGGTCCGAGCGTCGATCACCATCTCGCCCGAGGACCTGGTGTCCGGGGAGATCATCGCGGCGGCAAAACCGAAGAACAACAAGGACACCGGGCCCCAGCTGGACAGCGACAACGTCGCGTTCAGCCAGAAGGTCGCGGTTTCCAACTACGACAGCGACGGCTACGTGGGATCGCAGGCGGTGTTCTCCGATCTCACCTTCGCCGAACTGCCTCAGCTGGCCAACATGAATCCCGACGCCGCCGGAGTGAACCTGTCGCTGCGCCGCAACGGCAACATGGTGATTCTCGAGGGCCGCGTCGATCTGACGTCGGTGACCGATGCCGATGCCGAGGTCGAGCTGACCGTTGCGTTCCCTGGCACCGTGACGTCCACCAACGGCGATCGCATCGAGCCCGAAGTGGTGCAGTGGAAACTCAAGCCGGGTGTGGTCAGCACCATGAACGCTCAGGCGCGCTACACCGATCCCAACACCCGGTCCTTCACCGCTGCAGGCATCTGGCTCGCCATCGCGTCGTTCGCCGCCGCCGGGGTGGTGGCGGCGCTGGCTTGGGTCAGCCGGGACCGCTCCCCGCGCTTCACAGCCCCCGGCGATCAGCCGCCAAGCTAAGCGCGCTCGACTCGACGCCGCCGGGGCCCGGTGCCGCAGAACGGGCTAGCCGTGTGTGTCGGGCGCCCAGTAGGCGAGCATTTCCGCGAAGGTCTGGAAAGCTGCCGGAGACACCCCGTAGGTCGCCTCGAAATGGATGCTGAGCGGGAAGCCCAGACCGACGACGCCGTCCATTATCCGCTTGTACAGGTCGACCATGAGCTGGCGCTTCTGAGCAGGTTCGCTCGCGGCCAGGCGCTTGACGAACTCCTGTTCCGCGGCCACCGCAGGGTTGCCGGGATCCTGGATCAGCCAGTTGATCAGGCCGACGCGGCTTTCGACTTTCGGGATGAAGCCAAACGAGAGCAGCAGCTCGGGCCGGTGGTCGGTGCTGTCGGCAAATTCGGTGAGGAACTTGACGATGGCGTCCGAATACAGCAGCTGGGTCATGCCGTAGGTGGCGCCCTGGTTGCACTTGAAATTGAGCCGGCCTTGTTCGCCGTCGCGGGTGGGAATCACGATCACACCGCGGTTGGGCAGCAAGTCACGATAAATCGACAACGCGTCGGTGGGTGCAACCCCGGAGCCTTCCCCGTCGTTCATGGTGCGCGGCACGCCGACAAAGACCACGCCCTCCATACCGGCGTCAGACAAATCCACCAGCCGGCGACGCAGGGCCGCTTCGTCGGTAAACGCGGTTACTTGCGTACACAAGCCGTTGATCCCCGGCATTTCGGGTTTGATGATCTGCCAGAAGTCGAGCACGTCGAGCTTCTGCTGCATCGGCAACGGCCGATCGTCGTCTTCGGCGATCATCCCGGGGATCATCACGTGCCGCAGACGGCCGTCCAGCCCGAAGTCCGCCGAGTACTGCACCACTTTGCGCGCATCTTCCAATGCCCGTTCCTTGCCGCCATCGACATTGGGCGGCACCAGCTCGAGCGCGATCGTGCGTAGGGTCACACAGCTCCCCTTTGTTTTGACGATTATTCTCTGCCCGTTGCCAGGCGGCGCCACACCGCGCACAGGGGATCCGGGTCGCGCGGAGCCGCAAAACCCAGGTCACTTCCAACAGCATAGGTGTGGGTTAGTCAGTTAGGCGAAGCAACTTGTGGGGTCAACCCGCGCCGCAACCCTAAAAGACCAACACCCGCCGCCTGCGCTGTGGCCTAATACACTGTCGGGCCAGAGACAAGCCGAGCAGAAAGGGGCGCCGCGCTGAGCGTCGACGCATCGGCAACCGAAGAGCTGGGCGGCGCCATCACCGACCAACTGCGACTGTACTTGCGTGATCGTCGCAGCCAGGCGGCCTACATCGGTGACGACTACGGCGCCTTGACGGCATGGCTGGAAGAGTTCGTGCTCTCCGGGGGCAAGCGGCTAAGGCCGATTTTCGCTTATCGGGGCTGGCAGGCCGTGACAACCGAGGATCCCGACCCGGATCTACTGTTGTTGTTTTCTGCGCTGGAGCTGCTACATGCCTGGGCGTTGATACATGACGACGTCATCGACACCTCGTCAACGCGGCGCGGCCGGCCAACGGCCCACATGCACTTCGCGGCGCTGCACCGGGACCGGAACTGGCTCGGCCCAGCACAGCAATTCGGGATCTCGGCAGCGATCCTGATCGGCGATGTGGCACAGGCCTGGGCCGACGACATCATTTCGCGGGTTTCCCAGTCAAGCCTGTCACCCGACGCGCAACGGCGGGTCCAGCGCGTCTGGTCGGATATCCGCACCGAGGTGCTGGGCGGGCAATACCTTGACATCGTGGCCGAAGCCAGCGCGGCCGATTCCATTACGTCGGCAATGACTGTCGCGACCTTCAAAACCGCCTGCTACACGGTCTCGAGGCCGTTACAGCTGGGGGCGGCCGCAGCCGCCGACCGGCCCGATGTCCAGGAGGCGTTCCACCAGTTCGGAACCGATCTCGGAGTCGCGTTTCAGCTGCGCGACGACGTGCTGGGGGTGTTCGGCGACCCGGCAGTGACGGGAAAGCCATCCGGCGACGACCTGAGGTCGGGAAAGCGCACGGTGTTGATCGCCGAGGCGGCCGCGCTGGCGGACAGGTCGGACCCGAAGGCCGCCAACTTGTTGCGGTCCGCGGTCGGCAGTGAGCTCACCGACTCGCAGGTGGGCGAGCTGCGCGAGGTGATCGTGCGGGTCGGGGCCCTTGCGGCCGCCGAGAACCGGATCGCCGGGCTCACCCGGCGCGCACTTGCCACACTCGAGTCCATACCCATCAATGCCAGCGCCAAAGCCGGCTTGTCCGCGCTGGCCCGGACGGCCACGGACCGGTCGGCCTGAACCAATGACCAGTCCAACACCCACTCCGGAAGCCCTCTCTGTGACAAAAATGTCTGTTAGGCAAAGCCTTTCGCGGATTCGAGAGTTTGCGTCCTCCCCCCAGGCCGGGCCTGCGCGGCTGGGGCTGCTGGGTGCGGTGCTGATCACCGTCGGCGGGCTGGGAGCGGGCAGCATCCGCCAGCACGATCCACTGCTGGAATCCATCCACATGTCCTGGCTGCGCTTCGGTCATGGGCTGGTGCTGTCATCGATCGTTTTGTGGCTGGGCGTTGGTCTCATGCTGATCGCCTGGCTGCGATTGGGGCGAGGGGTCCTCGCCGGCCAAGCCAGCGAGTTCACCATGCGGGCCACCACGGCGTTCTGGTTGGCGCCCCTGTTGCTTTCGGTGCCCATCTTCAGCCGGGACACCTACTCCTACCTCGCCCAGGGGGCACTGCTCCGCGACGGCCTGGACCCCTACGCCGTCGGCCCGGTTGCCAACGCGAATTCGCTGCTCAACGACGTAAGTCCGATCTGGACGATCACGACCGCACCGTACGGTCCGGCATTCATCCTGGTGGCAAAGGTCGTCACCATGATCGTCGGCAACAACGTTGTCGCAGGAACCATGCTGCTGCGTTTGTGCATGCTGCCCGGGTTGGCCCTACTGATCTGGGCGACCCCGCGCCTGGCTCAACATCTCGGGGCCGACAGCCCAACCGCAATGTGGATCTGTGTTCTCAACCCATTGGTCCTGATTCATCTGATGGGCGGGGTGCACAACGAGATGCTGATGGTGGGCCTGATGGCCGCCGGTATCGCATTAACCCTGCAGCGCCACCACGTTGCGGGTATCGCGCTGATCACGGTCGCCGTCGCGGTCAAGGCGACGGCCGGGCTGGCACTGCCCTTCCTGTTCTGGGTATGGATGCGCCACCTACACGAGCGCCGGGGTTATCGGCCGGCTCATGCTTTCCTGGTGGCCGCCGCCGCCTCGCTACTGGTTTTTCTTGCCGTGTTCTCCGTGTTGTCCGCGGTGGCCCGGGTGGGGCTCGGGTGGCTCACTGCGCTGGCCGGTTCGGTCAAGATCATCAACTGGCTGACCCTGCCGACCGGGGCGGCCAACCTGATCCATGCCCTGGGCAGGAACTTCTTCAAGCTCGACTTCTACACCTTGCTGCACGTCACCCGACTCATCGGAATCGCGATCATCGCCGTATCGCTCCCGCTGCTGTGGTGGCGGTTCCGGCGCGACGACCGGGCCGCATTAACCGGCATCGCGTGGTCGATGCTCATCGTGGTGCTGTTCGTACCAGCCGCCCTGCCTTGGTATTACTCCTGGCCGCTGGCCGTCGCGGCGCCGCTGGCGCAGTCCCGGCGATCGATGGCGGCCATCGCCGGGATTTCGACCTGGATCATGGTGATCTTTAAGCCCGACGGATCACACGGGATGTACTCCTGGCTGCACTTCTGGATCGCCACAAGCTGCGCACTTGCCGCCTGGTACGCGCTCTACCACGCGCCCGACCTGCGCACCCGGCCTGGCGAGACACCGGCCGACGAGCCCGCGGCGCCCCTCGATATGGGCACCAAGGACCCTCAGTAGGGCTCAGCGAGCCTCAGGAGGCCTGGATCGAGCCTTCTTAGTAGGCCATGGCCTGCGCGCGGCGGACGACTTCACGAGCCTGGTGAGCATGGAGCGCGTCGACGGGGCGCGCGTTGCTCACCGCGTCGCGTGAGCCGTCGCGTGTGACGGTCAACGACGGGTCCGGCGTAAACAACCACCGGATGATCTCGGTGTCGTGGTATCCGCCGTCATGCAGGATCGTCAACAACCCTGGCAAGCTCTTGACCACCTGACCTGAGCTGGTGAAAAAGACCTGCGGCACGACCACACCCCCCTCGCGCCGCACCGCAACAAGGTGACCTTCGCGCAACTGCTGATGCACCTTGCTGACCGGAACGCCGAGAAGTTCGGCGACCCGAGACAGGTCATAGGTTGGTTCGTCGGGGTCCAGGACGTCGTCGCCGGCCGGAATACTGCCCACCGCGCCAGTGTAGAACCTGGCAAGCTGGCGGGTGTGCGCGTTGCGGCTACGTTGCGCCCTGCGATTCGCGGCGCAACCTAGGATGGCTCAGTGGCTCGAGCTGAATTCCCCGGCCCCTTCGCAGACCGTGTCGGCCCGCATCGGGGCCGAATTGAAGCAGGGATTGGGGACCAATTGGACGGCGCGCTGTTGGATGGCCGTTACCTGGTCGGGGCCAGGATCGCCAGCGGCGGAACCTCGACGGTCTACCGCGGCCTGGACGTTCGCCTCGATCGCCCGGTCGCGCTGAAGGTGATGGACTCCCGCTATGCGGGCGATCAGCAATTCCTCACCCGCTTTCAGCTCGAGGCCCGCACGGTCGCCCGGCTGAAGAACCCCGGCTTGGTCGCCGTCTACGACCAGGGCTTAGATGCGCGGCATCCATTTCTGGTGATGGAGCTCATCGAAGGCGGCACCCTGCGGGAGCTGCTGAGCGAACGTGGCCCGATGCCGCCCCATGCCGTCGCGGCGGTGCTGCGCCCGGTGCTTGGTGGACTGGCGACCGCGCACCGAGCCGGCTTGGTCCACCGCGACGTCAAGCCGGAGAACATCCTGATCTCCGATGACGGTGACGTGAAAATCGCGGACTTCGGGCTGGTCCGTGCCGTCGCAGCGGCTGGGATCACCTCCACCAGCGTCATTTTGGGCACCGCAGCCTATCTGTCCCCGGAGCAGGTCCGCGACGGCAACGCCGGCCCCCGTAGTGACGTCTACTCCGCCGGCATCCTCACCTACGAACTGCTCACCGGCGCTACGCCGTTCACCGGTGACACGGCGTTGTCCATCGCGTATCAACGACTCGATCATGACGTGCCGCCCGCCAGCGCTGTGATCACGGGCGTTCCAACACAGTTCGATGAATTTGTGGCGTGCGCTACCGCCCGTGACCCGAGTGAACGGTACGCCGACGCGATCGAGATGGCGGCCGATCTGGACGCAATCGTGGAGGAGCTGGCGCTGCCCGAATTCCGGGTGCCGGCACCGCGCAACTCGGCACAGCACCGGTCGGCGGCGCTGCAGCACAGCCGAGTCAACCAACACCGGCCCTTCGAGGCCTCCGCGCAAGTCTCGGCCTCTCCGCACGGCCGCCAGCCGACGCGCGAGCTCCCCCGAGAACCCGAGAATCACAACGAGCCCCCCGGCTCCGACTTCGATGACGAATCCGACGAGTATGAATACGAGCCTGTGTCAGGGCAGTTCGCCGGAATCTCCATGAACGAATTTGCCTGGGCACGACAGCATGCCCGTCGCACCGTGCTGATCTGGGTAGCGGTGGTGCTGGCAATCACCGGGATGGTTGCAGCCGCGGCGTGGACGATCGGCAGCAACTTGAGCGGACTGCTGTAGTCGCGCAACACCACTGAGCGAGTTTCCTACGCCGGCGATCCGCTGACCACCCAACACCGCCTGATCACCTATCGCGACCGATCACCAGTTGCGCCGATCAGATCAGATCAGATCAGATCAGCCGAGCCTAGCTGGTCAGGCAACGCGGCAAGGGCGGCATCCATGAGTTCATCGGCATGCCGCCAGGCTGCCTTGCGCCCCCCTGCGGCTTCGATCAGTTCGCTCGCCCACGCCACATCATTGGCCGTCATCGGCTCCGTAGACCGATACAGCTCAGCCAGTTTGAGCGCCGCCGAGGAGCCGCACTCCAACGCCGCAATCACCGGCAGAGTTTTCTTGCGGCGGGCCAGATCGCTGCCGACCGGCTTGCCGGTGACAGATGGATCTCCCCAAATGCCGACGATGTCGTCGAGGATCTGAAAGGCCAGCCCCAGGTGGTAGCCGAACTCCCGCATCGCCGATACCGTCAACGGATCCGCACCCGCGGTCAGCGCCCCCAGGCTCACAGGCACACCCCATCAATCCCGCGGTCTTCCCGGCTGCCATCCGCAAGTACCCGTCGACCGTTACCCGCTTGGGCGTCTCGAAGTCACCATCATCGACCTGGCCGACACGCAAACCCAGAAACGACGACTCCAACGTCGCGATCGCGGCCATGGCAACCTCGGGCGCCAACATCTCGGCCAATACGCGACTACACAAGACGTGTAGCGCATCTCCGAGCATGATCGCGCTGGTTTCTCCCCAGACCGTCCATACCGTCGCCCTGCCGCGGCGAGTGACATCGCGATCCATCACGTCGTCGTGAACCAGCGAGAAATTGTGCATCAACTCCACCGCCGCCGCCACCGGAGCCGCCGCACTCGCGTCACCGCAAGCGGCGGCTGCCCAGACCACCAAAGCGGCCCGCGTCGCCCGCCCTGACCAACCACCCGTCCCGGATCCGTTGACATCCCACCAGCCCAAGTGATACCCGGCCATGGTTGCCAACGGCTCAGCCAACCAGCCCACGGCTACCCGCATTACCGGATCGCACTCGCGCCGAGCCCGCGACAGCAGTATCCGACCCGCATCCGGTGGCGCATCTGGAACATCGGCCATGCCGAGCGACATCGACCACCTCCTCACATCAGACTGCGCCGTACATCCGTTTGTGCTCGGAGATCGCTGTCAGCCGGAACGGGCGGGAGGTTTCCACCGGCAGGCTGTGGTGGTTGCCGTTGGTGGGCAGCGTGAGGTTGTGCAGTCTGCGATAGTGCTCATAGCTCAGCGGGATTCGCGTTTCCAGCGCTGCGCGGTGCTGATCGGTGCGTAGATGTTGTTGGTATCCGGGAGTGACGGTTCCGGCGAATAGTTCGGCTACACAACCTGATCCGTAGCTCAGCATCGCTATCGGCTGATCTGAGAGGTCGTCCGCTTGATCCAGCAGCGCCGCGAGGGCCAGATACAACGATGCGGTGTAGCTGTTGCCGATCCGCCGGTTGTACTCGACGGTGTTGCCGACCGCCGCCTGGACCGCGGCGTCGCTGGCATCTTCACCGGCTTCTGCGGCCAGTTGTTTGTGTGCCTTGTACGCCATTTTCGTGAACGGTTGGTGGTAGCAGAAAGCCGCGAATTCGCCGAAGGCTCTACCGCCGCTTTCGGTGTAGTCTTTCCACGCGCCCGATGCCGCCTCCATATATGCGGTGACCGAAGCCTTTCCGTCGACCAACGCGGTGCTGCGATAGTTCGGTCTCCAGAAGTCCATGATGTCGGCGGTATAGATTCCGGTGGGCTCCTCCAGCCGCAGCAGCGCGGGGTCTGCCGAAACCAGCATCGCCGCGGCCGCTGCACCTTGGGTGGGCTCGCCCCGGCTGTCGAGGTCGTAGCGGGCCACATCGGCTGCGATGACCAATACCTGCTGGGTCGGGTCGCGGTGTACGAGTGCCAGCGCGAGTTGCAGAGCACCTGTCGCCCCGTAGCAGGCTTGCTTGACTTCGAGTACGCGGGCGCTCGAGGGTAGGCCGAGCAGGGAGCTCACCCAGATTCCCGCCGATTTGGACTGATCGACGCCGGTCTCGGTACCGATGACTATTGTCCGGATCTTTTGGCTGCCATGCCGTTTGATGATCGGGTCGGCGGCCGCGGCGGCCAAAGTGACGATGTCCTCATCTGGTGCGACGATGCTCATCTGCTGTTGGCCCAGACCGACGAGGTATTTGTTCACGTCCACGCCGTGGTGTTCGACCAGGGTTGCGTGGTCGAGTACGTAATGCGCGGTGGCTATTGATAGGTCGTGAATTCCGATCGAGACCATGATGGATGTTCCTTTCCGGTGTTGCGGTTTTGGGGTTGTCTGCTGTTAGGCCGTCGATGGTTTGCGTTCGTATGTGGTGTGCGCGCGCATGAGTTCGCCTGGGTTGGTTTGGGCGGCCATGAGTGACAGTTCGCCGCACAGCACGGTGGCCGCGCAGATTACGGCGAGCCGGCGTGCGTTGGCGCCGGGGGGCCGTTGTTCGCGGCATCCCAGCTGGGCGAGGTTGTCGGTGACGAAGTCCAGGTCTTTACCGTTGCCTACGGTGCCGACGATCAGGTTGGGAATGGTGCAGGAGAAGTACAGATCGCCGTCGCGGTCCTCGGCGTGTGTTACGCCTTGGGAGCCTGCGGTGATGTTGGCGGCGTCTTGGCCGGTGGCGAGGTAGAAGGCCAGCAGCATGTTGGCGTAGTGCGCGTTGGCCGATCGGATGGTACCGGCTTGCAGGGTGCCGATGAGGTTCTTGCGGATGTTGAGCGCGGTGATCGCTGCCGCGCTGGTGTGCAGGTGCTGTTCGACGAGGTCGCGGGGAATCACGATCTCGGTGACCACGTTTTTTCCGCGGCCTAGGATGCCGTTGATCGCGGTCGGCTTTTTGTCGCAGCACATATTGCCCGAGATCGATCCGTATTCCATCTGGGGATAGCGGGTCAGGATATGTGCGATCAGGTGGTCGGCCGCTAGTGTGGCCATGTTGTGGCCGCTGGCGTCGCCGGTGCGGAACTCGAATCGAATGAACAGTAGGTTCGCGGTGATCTGCGGGTGCATTCCGATCAACTCGGCGAAGCGGCTTGTTTGTCCGACAACCGCTGCTAGCTCTGCGAATTCGGTCTGCAGTTGGCGCGCGGTGTTTTTTGCGACGGCGGCATCGGGGGCGATCAGCAGGATCGACCTGGTCATCTTCTCGTCGATCAGGGTTGTGACAATGCCGTTTTCGGTCAGACGGGACAGTTTGGCCCCGCGGCCAACGGACGGCCATACCGGTGATTCATAGGTGGCCAACGGTGCATGGGCGCTGAATTGCCCTTCGCTGCCCGAGATCTTGATGGGCCCCACCCAGCGTAGGGGGACATGCACCGAGAGCTGCTCCTGTTGTGTGGTCATTTGTGGTTACCTCTTTCGGGCTGTTAGAAGGATGTTGTTGTTGGAAGAGCAATATCGGCGGCGTTCACCGTTGGTGGGGCTATGTCGACGTCGAGGGGGCGGATGCCCGCGTGCAGCCAGCCACGGCCAAGCCCGGCCACATCGACGGAACTTCCTGCCAATGCAATCCCGCAGTCGCCACCTCCAGCACCGGAGGGTTTAGCGGCTGCGCCGCTGGTTTCTGCTGCGGCGCACAGCGCGTTGAGCCGCTCAGTAAAGATGCCCATTGCAGTAGCGCGGTCCAACTCGCACAGCAGATTCCGGAACTGACGCACATGCTCGCCGAGTCCCGCGCCAGCGGGCGCAGACCCGCAGCAGGAGGCCGTCGCAGGTGTCAGCAGGCCAATGGCGGCGTCGACACATTCTTCGGAAGACTCGCGGAACCGGCGCACAATCTCGTCGCGGGTTCGGTCGCCGGATGCCAGCCTGCCGATCCGGGCCGTGGTGGCCGCGGGAGCGCCCGTCCACCCGACGAGCAGACGTTCAGGCGGCGGCGCGACCGCGGCGATGACGTGGCCCGGCCATTCGGCGTGAACCGCCGAATGCAGGCCCGCGGCGGCGAGTTCGACGATGGCTTGGCGATCCGGGGAGCGGTAGGACAGCCAGCCTCCGAACACCGCCGCAGCCACGTCAACACCGGAGCCAGAGGTCGTCAGGCGCGCGGTCGCGATCAACGCAAGCCGGAATAAGGTCGTCCGGTCTACCGGGGCGCCCCATGCGGCGGTAACCGCATCAATCACCGCCACGGTGACAGCCCCACTGGAACCTAGGCCCAGCTTCACGCCACGCTCATGCAGCTGCGAGGTGATCGTCAGTCCGACGCCGCGGTCCGGGCAGTCCAGCCACTGGCGCGCGATGGCCACCGCGGATGCGATATGCGGCAGCTGCCGGGCTGCGACGGATCGGTCAGAATCCAAATCCACAGTGCCAGCTATCAGCTCGCTACTGACGGCGACCCCGCCACCGATGCCCAGATCCGCGGCCTGGACAGTGACATAGCGGTCCATCGCAGCGACCAGCGCGCCACAGCCAGGCTCGACGACCGCGAACTCGCCCAGAATGACCAGTTTGCCCGGTGCTTTTCGGATGCTGTTCACCGCGTGGCCTTCTCTACAAGAGCCACCCCGGGCCCCGGATGGGCCACCACCACCGTCTGGACCTGACTCAGCTCCTTCAGCGAGGCCGCGATGAGTGGCGCATCATCGCGCGAGCAGAGCACCTTCACGTTGGGACCGGCGTCCATCGTCAGGTAGGCCGCGATGCCGTCGCCGCCCATCGCGACGACCCGGTCGATTACCTGTAGCGAGGCCGCACTGATGTATCGAACAGCGGGCCGGGCGGCCAGCATGGTGGCGTGCATGCCCATCGCGTTGGCCTCGCCGATCGCACCGGCGCCGTGCAAGTCGCCGGCGGCAAGCGCGGCCTGCATCGCGTGCAGGTCATCACCGCTGGCGTCAGCCCAGGCTCGATACAGCGGAGAAGTCTTGACGGTCTGGCTCATTGCCGCCCGGCTCGAGATCTGCTTGTCCCCGGCCTCGACCACAACGGCCACCAACGCTAGATCAAGCGCGACATCGATTGGCTCGGCATAGGATTGGGCATCACCGTCGGCTCCAATCGCGGCACCGGCGTGCCACACCGAGAACCCGCCGAACACCGAACGACTCGCCGAGCCTGAACCACGACGCGCCAGCCGGGACAGTTCCCGGACATCGGTGTCCAACCCGTAGGCCGCACACGCAGCGGCGGCCAGCGCGGCGAAGCCACTCGCCGATGAGGCCAACCCAGCTCCGGTGGGCCCCGCATTGTGGGTATCAACGATCGCCGGGGCCCGCGACTTCACCCGCACTCGCAGCAGATCCAAGAATTCGGTAACTCGGGTCGAAAAAGCCTCCGGCGCCGGCTTCCCGGCCATCATCACGATATCCGGACCAACTCCACCGCCGGTGGGCCCGACCTCGACGGTGGTCGTAGTCGGGAAGATGTCCAGGGTCATCGACAGGCTCGAGGTCATCGGAAGCATGAACTCTTCGTCGCGCTTGCCCCAGTACTTGATCAGCGCGATGTTGGGATGAGCGACCGCGGTCGCCGCTGCTGCGCTCACGGCGCAACCTCGCGACCCGATGCGCTCGCGGTGAGCCGTCCGGCGAAGGAGTCGAGCGCGACAGCCCAGGTAGCCACCGCGCCGGCCTTGAGCATTGCCTCACCGATGACTTGCGCGTGGACCCAATCGCGGGCAAGTGCGAGCGCGCATCCGCCGCGACCGCTGCCAGTGAGTTTGGCGCCCATTGCGCCACTGGTGTTGGCCGCCTCGATGGAGACCCTCCAGCCGCGGCGTGGACAGGTTCAGCCCGCGGAGCAGGTCGTGGTTGCGAGCCATCGCTGCCCCGAGTGCGGTGAGATCGCCTTGCTGCAGGTCGATGGCCGCGCGACCGACCAGAGCATCGAGTTGCTCGACGAGCCAGTCCCGACGAGCCAAGCCGTCTCTGTCGGCAGTCAAGATTGCCGCGACCTCAGCGACGGAGTCTTTGGTCGCGCTGATCTCGCCGCTGTCAGCCACCACAAACACCCCTACCGGCGCCGGGCTCACCGGCCGGACAGCCCCCCGGTGGAACACAATGGGCCCGTCAGCGCCGGTAGCGGCCGCATCCACCCCACTGGGTGTTCCGTGCGCGGTTCGCTCCCTGGACTGAACCAGCTCATAGATCTGCATGGCGGTCAGCTTGCGCTCGAAAAGGTCGGCAAGCGCCAGCACCACCGCTCGCACCACCGCCGCGCTCGACCCCAACCCACGCCCGCATGGCACGACGTGCGACACCTCGACAACCACGCCTGACGCGACTGCGGCTGGCACGTCGAACCGTTCAGCGAAGTCTGAGAACAGCGACGCCATGTCTAGGCCCATCGACCCCACCGTTGGCTGCCGGACCGGGGTTGGTGCCGGGCCCCGGTGTGCGGTCGCCGTCTCGACCAATATTGGAATCGGAATGGCCAGTGCGGCCGCCCCATGCACCACCAGGTGCTCGCCTAGGACGATCGCTTTCCCGGTCGCCGTTCCCACACCCGATCTCGAACGTGCCTTCATCGCGGGATGACTCACTTGTTGCCCTATCGCTAGTAGATCTCTTGCGTGAACTGGGCGAAAGCGACTCGGGCGGCGCCTAATACGGTGAGGAACCAACCGGAGAAACCATCCGCTTCGAGCAGCTGGGCCAGTTCGGCCGCGGTCACCATGCGCACTTCCGAGACCTCGTCGGGGTCCGGTTGTGGCGGACCCGAGATTCGCCCCACGTACAGGTGGTTGAACTCATGCTCGACCAGACCTGTCTGCGCATCGGCGTGGCGATACGTCACCGTCCCTGCCGGTACGAGTTCGACGTCGAGCCCGAGCTCTTCGCGCACCCGGCGCTGCACGGCCACCCGCGGGCTCTCCCCAGGAAACGGGTGTCCGCAACACGCGTTCGACAGGACTCCTGGCCAGTGATACTTGCCCGCGGCACGGCGCTGCAGTGCCATTCGCCCGGACTCATCAAATAGAAACACCGAGAACGCGCGATGCAGCAGCCCCGGCGCTTCATGCGCAGCGATCTTCTCAGCCACACCCTGCGTGACGCCACCGGCATCAACCAACTCCAACATGATCTCCGGCATTTCAAGCAGTCGTTTCAGCGTGGTCCGGCAAATCCCCGGAAGCAGTTCCCCATCGCCGCATCGTCGCGGCCTACCAAATCGTCAACCGCTACTGAACTGCTGGCCGCTTACCCGACAACCAAGAAGTGCAGCAAGGGGGCCTCTCGGGCCGTTCTGATTTCATTTCGGCTCGGTGTAAGAAGTCACCGGTCGCGGGCAATGACCAATTGCGTCAACGCAATCAGATCTTCTGATCGCGCCGAGTCAGGTAGTGCCGCCAGCGCGGCACCGATGCATTCATCGGCCTGCCGCTCGGCGGCTTTGCGGCCCCCCGCGGTCTCCACCAAGTCGATCGCCTGCCGCACTTCATCGGCTGACATCGGCTCTTCAGCCCCATAAAGCTGCGCCAAGCTAGCCGCCGCCTCCGTACCAGAGCCCAAGGCCGCGACCACCGGAAAAGTCTTCTTGCGGCGGGCCAGATCACTACCGACCGGCTTACCGGTGACATTCGGATCTCCCCAGAGACCCATCACATCATCGACGATCTGGAACGCCAAGCCCAGTTGGAAACCGAACTGATGCATCGCCGTCACCGTGGCAGGATCCGCATTCGCGGCCAACGCCCCTAACGCACAGGAACAACCCATCAATCCCGCCGTCTTGCCGGCCGCCATTTCCAGATAGCCATCAACGCTCACCGACTCGCGTGTCTCAAAGTCACAATCTTCGAACTGGCCATCGCACAAAGTCACACACGAGGATTCCAACCTCATAACGGCGTTCGCCGCAACCTCAGGCTCCAACATCTCAACCAACACACGGCCAGCCAACGCGTGCAACGCATCTCCGAGGACAATCGCATTGGTCTCACCCCACGCCGCCCATACCGTCGCCCTACCCCGGCGAGTGGCATCGCGATCCATCACGTCGTCATGAACCAACGAGAAGTTGTGCATCAACTCCACCGCCGCCGCCACAGGAGCTGCGGCACGCGCATCACCACACGCCGACGCCGCCCCAAACGCCAACGCCGCCCGAATCGACTTGCCAGACGAACCATCTACCGGCACCCCATTGACGTCCCACCAGCCGAGGTGATATCCGGCCATCTTGGCCAACGGCTCACTCAACCACCCCACTGCTGTCCGCAAGACCGGATCGCACTCTTGCCGAGCATTTTTCAGCAGCGCCCGAGCTGCTTTCGGGGTCGCATTGGCAACATTGACCATGCCCAACGACATCGACCAACTCCTCACATCAGAAGAAACCTGTCCGCGAACCACAAGCGGTGACGAGCAGTGTCCGGTACCGGTCTCAACAACTTCTCAATGAGCTGACCTGCGGCGCTCGTTGGACCGCAGAAGCATGTCGATCCGGTAGGGATCAGCCGAATACCCAAGTGCGATCTGGATTTAACATGTACGTAATAGATGTCTGGGTGAGTCGATTGGGACCGACGCCCAGCGCCGCTCGCCCCCCCCGGGACGCATGCCAGCCGCCCCAGATGCGGCCATCGCGGCCGCGGGGCGGAACCCGCAGGCAGGTGCGTTTTGGTACCCATATTCAGGATGCGACGCCGGCGGCGATGAGAGTGCGAGACTTCGTGAAGATGTCGCTCTTGCAGGGATTTAACTCCGCTCAGCCGCTCGCCCGGCCTCGATCACACACGCCCGAAGGGCTCGCCATTCACATCACACCTTGCGACGCCGAAACATCAAGCTGCCCAGCTTGATCACACTCCTTTCGCGGCGAGACACTCCGCCACGGTTCAAGATCCGTTGAGAATCCATTGAGGACGGGCCTGTTCAATCAGCGGCGGAACTTCCCAGTAGCGCAACGGAAATGGACTCCAAGTGAACGTTATTGACATCCCCCAGGTCGACTTGGGTACCGAGGCGACAATCAGCCCCGATGTCGACAACGCAGGGGAACACCTGAAGACATGGTCTCGTGCCACAGGCATCGTCCTCGATGTCAATGGCCAAGTTGAAGTATCCGCTGGTGGCCAGATAGAAGTATCCACCCCGGGCGGTAGTTCCTAGGTTGGTGTGGGTTGCTCCTTCCGGTGCTGGGCGTCCTTCATGCGGTAGGAGTCGCCGTCGGTGATGACGAGGCTGGCGTGGTGTAGCAGGCGGTTGAGGATGCTGACTGCGGTGGTCTGCTCGGGCAGGAACCGGCCCCATTGTTCGAAGGGCCAGTGTGACCCGATGGCCAGGCTGCGGCGTTCGTAGGCGCCGGCGACCAAGCGGAACAGCAGTTGGGTACCGGTGTCATCGAGTGGGGCGAAGCCGAGTTCGTCCAAGATGATCAGGTCGACCCGCAGCAGCGATTCGATGATCTTGCCGACGGTGTTGTCGGCCAGGCCGCGGTAGAGGGTCTCGACGAGATCAGCGGCGGTGAAGTAGCGGACCCTGAGCCCGGCGTGGATCGCCGCGGTCCCCAACCCGATCAGGGTGTGGGATTTGCCGGTGCCGGCCGGGCCGATGATCGCCAGGTTCTGTTGGGCCCGTATCCATTCCAGACTTGACAGGTAGTCGAAAACCTTCGGCGGGATCGACGAGGCGGCCACGTCGAAGGACTCCAACGTTTTCGAGACGGGGAACGCGGCGGCCTTGAGCCGGTTGACGATGTTGGAGGCATCCCGGGCGGCCAGTTCGGTCTCGACGAGCGTGCGCAGCACTTCCTCAGGAGTCCAGCGTTGGGTCTTGGCGGTCAGCAAGACCTCGGTGCGCTGCGCCGCACCGCGGCCAACTTCAACCGCCGCAGCCCGGCATCCAGATCAGCGGCCAGCGGCGGCAACGACGGCGGCGCCACGGGTTCGACGGCAGTCGTTGGTGATGTCGTGGTCATGAGATCACCTCGTCATCGGCTCCGACGGGTCCGATCTTGTAGGCGTCCAGGGAACGCATCGGGGCGACCGGTAGGTCCAGAATCAGCGCATCCCCGGCAGGGCGGGGTTGTGGGGTTCCGGTGCCCGCGGCCAGGATGGAGCGCACGTCGGCGGCCCGGAACCGGCGAAACGCCACCGCCCGGTGCAGCGCCGCGATCAGCGCGTCGGTGCCGTGGGCGGCCCCCAGGGCGAGCAGGATCTCCAGCTCTGCGGCTAGGGCGTGTCTGCTTAATGTGAATGGTGTTTTGGCTGATGCTGTTTGGGTGATGCGGACGCATGCGATTTCTGATGATTTGTGGTCGCTGATCGTGGCGGTGTTGCCTGCGGGGCGGCGGCGTGGCCGGCCGTGGAACGATCATCGACGTACTCTGGAGGGCATTATCTGGCGTTACCGTACGGGATCTCCGTGGTGTGACCTGCCCGAGCACTTCGGTCCCTGGCAATCGGTGGCCGAGAGGCATCTACGCTGGTCGGTCGATGGCATCTACGCGCGGATCTTCGCGGCGATCGCCTCTGACCTCGACGCCGAGGACGCCGACCTGGGCGCACTGTTGTCGGTCGATTCGACCAGTGTGCGCGCCCACCGACACGCAGCCGGAGCGCGCCCCGGGCGCCGCACAGGGGGATCTGTCGAATTACAAGAAATATCTCGATGAGCCCGATGACCACGCCATTGGGCATTCCCGCGGCGGGCTGACTACCAAGATCCACGCCTTGACCGACCAGCTGTGCAGTCCGGTCACCCTGGCACTGTCGGCCGGTCAAGCCAGTGATAATCCGATGCTTTGGCCACTGCTGGCCGCCCGGTGCAGCAACTCATACGCCCCGTATCGCCTGCTGGCGGACAAGGCGAACTCCCATGACTCGACGCGGGCACAGCTGCGCCGGCTCAAGATCGCCCATACCATCCCCGAGCGCAGCGACCAGATCACCCGCCGCAAAGCCAAAGGCCGCAACAGAGGACGGCCTCCGGGGTTCTCAGGCCGAATCTACAAGCACCGCAACACCGTCGAGCGAAGCTTCAACCGGCTCAAACACTGGCGCGCGGTCGCCACCTGCTACGACAAATACGCCCTGACCTACCTCGGCGGTGTCACCCTGGCCGCCATCATCACCTACCACCGCGTCCGCAATTAGCAGACAGGACCTAGTCGGGTGTTGTCGATCGCCGCGGCGCCGACGAGGAATGCCTCGGCGTCCGCGCCGAGGGCGCAGAACTGCTTCTCCACGCTGGTCTTGGGCCGCGGGCCCCGACTCGGTGCCAGCCTTGGCCCGTCGTAGTGCTCATCGAGGATCGACGCTGAGCCTGGGGCGACCAGTTCGTGTTCGGCCACGATCATCCCGGTAGCCGGTTCGACCAGGCAGACCGCGCCGTGATCGACCACCACCGCCACGGTGGTGCCGATCAGCCGGGTGGGTACCGAGTAGCGGGCCGAGCCGTAGCGCACACAGGAGAGTCGGTCGACCTTGCGCAGCACCGTGGGCGCCCGATCTGTAAGCGCAACGATGGAAGTGGTTGCAGTACTTGGCGTTCGGAGACCAACCGTTCGTCGGGAATCGCCTGAATCTCCGAGTGCGCCAGGGCATTGACCTCGTCGCACCACGCCGCCGCAGCGGCGTTGGCGGCCCGGATGTCGATCGGCACGCCGTCGACAGCGGACTGGGTCAGCAGCGGCACCGCCAGGTCGCGTTGGGCATAGCCGCACAGGTTCTCCACGATGCCCTTGGATTGTGGGTCGTTGGCGTGACAGAAGTCCGGGGCGAACCCGTAATGGGTGGCCAGTCGGATGTAATCCGGGGTCGGGACGACCACATTGGCGACTACCCGCCTTTGAGGCAGGCCATCCGATCAGCCAGCACCCACGCCGGGACCCCGCCGATCGCCGACAGGGTTTCGGCGATCAACGCCAGCGTGGTCGAGGCCTTCTGGTCGGCGGCGAAACGCACGAATCGCCACCGGGAGAATGCCAGCACCGCGCAGAACAGGAACAATCCCGGTGCCGCTTGGGCCCAGTCGATCACCAGGTACTGCCCTGGTGACCATACCGCTGGACGGCGCCCGCAGTGATTGGCGCTGCGCCACAACGTCTTCGCCTCGGCAACAAGACGCCGGAAGTTGCGATCCGAGCCTTGGTAGCCTGCGGTGCGGGCGATCGGCAGCAGCCGCTTGGCCGAGATCCGGCCTCCAGATTTCTCGACACGTTCGGCGACCAGCTCGGCCACCGAATCGTAGTTGTGCCCTCGTTCGGCCCGCCGTGCCGGCGGTATGCCGGCCTGGTCGGCCTCGAATTTGTCGATGATCTTCTTGACGGTGCGATGCGTGGTGCCGCACGCGTCGGCGGCGGCCCGGTACGACCCGAGCTGTTGATCGGCAGAAATGATGTCCATGCGGTCCTTCACAGACTTCAATGGAACTCCCCGGTGGTGATGGCCATTGGTTGGCGCCTTCACCGTCACCATCGGGGCCCACAGTTCCTGATCGACACGACGAACACGGGGTGGATACTTTTATCTGGCCAAAACTGGATACCTCGACTTGGCCACCAGTGGCTACTTTTTCATGGCCACGGACACTCGACGGCCCCAACGGTGACGCCTTCGATGCACTCGCGCAGCATCGCCTGGCGGCATGGACCTATCCGGCGGCAACCGGTGCGGAGCTTGATCTGATGGCGGACTGGATCGGTTGGCTCTTTGCCTTCGACGACGTTTTCGATGAATCGATAGACGGCTGCGATCAGGACTTTGCCATTGCGACGGCGGCGGCCACCAACACCGTCTACACCGGGCTGCCCTCAGCACCCCCGAGCCCAGTAGTCAGGCCCTATGTGGTGGCGTTGGAGGATCTTTGGGAGCGGACCACCCAGGGCATGCCGGCGTACTGGTGCAGACGACTGGCCAACGACATGGTCGATTACGTCAACTCCTACCGAAGCCATGCCCTGATCAACGCATCACGCATTGCGCTCGACGAACAGTCATATCGAGCCCACCGGCTGATCTCCAGCGCAGTATTCATCACGCTCGACCTCGGCGAAGCCGCCGCTAGACGTGCCCTATCGGAGTCGCTGTTGGTGCACCCATACATACGGGCCGCTCGCGAAGCCGCCAACAACATCGTGTCCTGGAGCAACGACCTCTACTCCGCGCCCAAAGAGCTCAGTCTGGGCGACCTGTGCAACTACGTCGCCGTCCTGCAGTCTCAGGGTGATCTCACGACTGCGCAAGCAGCCGACCGGGTCAGTCAGTACCTGCACGAGGAGATCGCGCGCTTCGATCAAACCAAACAGCTCATCCACACCCACCTCATCCCACGCCTGCCAACCGAAGATCAACAAGGCGTGATCTCCATGCTGGATACCTGCAGCAACTGGATAACCGGCAACGTGGCGTGGTCATTGGAGACCGCACGCTACGCATCGCGCGCCATCGACATGGAGCGCGAAAAGGAAGTGTTCGGGGACTTGCGAACCTAGGACTCGCATTAACTCCCAGGGGCTGCGGCGAACATCAGCACACGAAAAGGCGCGGCCGTGAGCGAAAAGAAACTGGCGACTGTTGGTTCAGCCGGGTAGTTCACGGCCGGCGTCTTGGCCGCGGTCGTCCGCAGGACAACACCAAAATCCAAGACCCCAAATCAACTCGACCACAACTGCATCCACGGTGACCGGGCCAGCGCCATCCACACGCTGTCAACGGTCACCCATTCGACACTGATCTCGCAATAACTTCCACAACAATTTCCTGGAGGAGATCATGGAGCACCGTCCCGAATGCTGCTGTGGTTGCGCGCTCGCACAAATGCCTGCTCCCCCAGAGGAATCTGTGCCCTTACCGCCAACAGTGGGCATACTAGGCACCGTCGCATTCGTACCGCCGCGCGTCGTCACCAACAAGCAGGCAGGTGCCAGCGCCGGCATCGACGATGCCTGGATATTCGCCCGAACTGCGATCCGGACCCGACGCTGGGCCGACCCGCAGCAGGCCACCTCGGATCTGGCCGTCCAGGCCGCCGAACAGGCCCTCGCCAACGCCGCAATCAACGCCGGGCAGCTCGGAGCGGTCATCGTCTCGACCTCCACACCCGACCAACCCCAGCCACCCACGGCCGCCTTTGTCCAAAATGCGCTGCACGCCAACAGCGCATACGCCTTCGACACCAATGCGGTGTGTAGCGGGTTCCTGTTCGCCATCAACACCGCACACGCGCTGGCCCAACGTGACAGCATCCACGTGCTGGTCATCGGAGCAGACGTCTACTCACGCATCCTTGACCCCACCGATCGAAAAACGGTCTGCCTGTTCGGTGACGGCGCCGGTGCTGTGGTGGTCGGACCCACCACAGCCAGCTCGAGGCACCTGCGCATCGTCGACACCGAACTGCACACATTCACCCAGCACATCAACCTGATCGGGGTGCCCGGCGGCGGCAGCCGCCAGCCCCTGACCACTGCTACTCTCGACGCGGGACAGCACTACTTCCACATGGACGGTCGAGGCGTCCGCGACTTCGTCACCACCACGGTCCCGGAGCAAGTCCGCAAATTCTTGGCGCGACATCACCTCGCTGTCGAGGACATCGACCACCTGGTGATGCACCAAGCCAATGGCCGCATGCTCGATGAGATCTACTCGCTACTGGACCTGCGTAACGCCACATGCCACCAAACCATCGACCGATTCGGCAACACCGGTTCGGCATCGATCCCCATCACCCTGCACCACGCCTACCCCGAGCTGCACGGCAATATCCTGTGCATCGGTTTCGGAGGGGGGATGGCCGCCGGTATCACGCTGCTGGCCGCGGTGTCGGGCAGCGCGGGTGATGTGGGCGCTCACAAGTAGCGCGCGCTGCGCCACCGGACCGCCCCCGACCGGGGTGACGATCCGGGAGCGTCGCGATCCTGCGCACGCCTGGTCACGAACAGGCGCGCGCCGCACCCGGGTAGCCGAGCCCAGCGCCGCGGGCTGACCGTCCGAAATTCGGACGGTCAGCAGCGGTCATCCCATCGGAAAGCCCACCGCCAACGGCGGTTAGTCGCGCAGCATTTCGGCGACCAGGAAGGCCAGTTCCAGTGATTGTTGGGTGTTCAGTCGTGGGTCGCAGGCGGTCTCGTAGCGCCCGGATAGGTCGGAGTCGGAGATGTCTTGCGCGCCGCCCAGGCATTCGGTGACGTTCTCGCCGGTGATCTCGACGTGGATACCACCCGGGTGGGTTCCCAGGCCGCGATGGACCTCGAAGAATCCCTGTACCTCATCGACGATGCGGTCAAAGTGGCGGGTTTTGTAGCCGGTGGATGACTCGTGGGTGTTGCCGTGCATCGGATCGCACTGCCAGATCACCTGGTGACCGGCGGCCTGGACCTTCTCCACGATCGGCGGCAGCAGATCACGGACCTTGTTGTTCCCCAACCGACTCACCAGCGTCAGCCGGCCCGCCTTGTTATGCGGATCCAGCCGCTCGACATACTCGACAGCCAGCTCCGGAGTCATCGTCGGGCCGATCTTGACCCCGATCGGATTGGCGATCACCTCCGCAAAAGCAACGTGGGCACCATCGAGTTGACGGGTCCGCTCACCGATCCACACGGTATGGGCGGACAAGTCATACAACTGCGGCTCACCGTTTCCCCCCTCACCCAACCGCAACATCGCCCGCTCATAATCGAGCACCAAAGCCTCATGACTGGCGTAGATCTCAGCGGTCTGCAGATTACGGTCGGCCACCCCACAGGCACTCATAAACCGCAGGCCCCGATCGATCTCGTTGGCCAGCGCCTCATAGCGCGCCCCCGCCGGCGAGGTCCGCACAAACTCGCGGTTCCAATCATGAACCAAATGCAGCGACGCCAACCCCGACGACGTCAACGCCCGCACCAAGTTCATCGCCGCACTGGCATTGGCGTAGGCACGCACCAGCCGCGACGGATCATGCTCGCGCGCAGCAGCATCGGGCGGAAAACCATTGATCATGTCACCGCGGTAGGACTTCAACCCCAACGCATCAGTATCGGCCGAGCGCGGCTTGGCGTACTGCCCCGCAATCCGAGCAACCTTGACCACCGGCATGCTCGAGCCATAGGTCAGCACCACCGCCATCTGCAACAGCGTGCGCACATTGCCCCTGATATGCGGCTCGGTGTTATCGGTAAACGTCTCCGCGCAATCCCCACCCTGCAGCAAAAACGCCTCACCACGAGCGACCTGCGCCAGCTGCTCCTGCAACCGGATGATCTCCGAAGGCACCGTCACCGGCGGCACACTCTCGAGCACCTTACGCATCGCCGTCGCCTGATCGACCGGCCAGCTGGGCTGCTGAGCAGCCGGCTTAGCCAACGCAGCATCCAACCGCGCCCGCAACTCATCAGACAACGGCGGCAACGACGGCAGCTGGTCAATCGGAATATCGACGGTCCAGTTCATCGGTACATGGTAACTGGGCATTGTTGCGGGCTGATGGGCCGAAAGTTGCTAGCGGTCGGTGATGATCAAAAACCTTCGCAATTGATCACGGGCATCGACCAGCGCGTCGTGGGCATCTCGGGACCGCGGGGGTAGCCGCGGGCTGCCGCGATCCTCCCACAGCTGCCGCAATTCCCGGGTGAAACGCGGTATCGCCTTCGGCAGGCCCGGCATCGGACCCCACAACTGACACAGCGCGACGTGATCGTAGGCCCCGAACCAGGCCCATAGTTCGATCCGCTCGCCGCTGTCCACACCGAGGAACTCCTCCAGGTCCAGGCGGATCTGGCGGCGCGAACGCCACACCTGCGAGGCGGGTGACGGCAGTTTGGTCAGCACATGGGCACGAACCCAACTTCCAGCCCGTTCCGGATCGAATTCTGTGGAAACGGCGTAGTACTCACGGCCGTCCTCGGCGACCACGCCGATCGAGACCAGTTCGATGGTGCGGCCATCCTCGATGAACTCGGTGTCATAGAAGTACCGCATCGCCGCAGCCTATACGGAAGTCAATAACGGCTCGGTGCCCTCGGGTGGCGGCGCGGGGTGAACGTCGCGATCCAACTGCGCCTCGACGGCGCGCTCGTCGGGCAGCCGAGGGGTGCCGGCGATCGCGCACTGCAACCAGAGCTTGACCCGCACCACCGGGCGGCGCAAGGTGCGCTCGCGCTGCAACGCTCGCCGCATCTTGTCCGGTTTCGCGGTATAGCGCCACCGGGCCAAGGGGCATGCGGCCGCGACAGCCGGATTGCACCGATGACCAGCAACACCACGATGAACATGCCGAGCAACCCGGTCCACACCTTGCCCTTGATCAGCACCACCGTTGCCAGCGGCAGCGTGAGCACCAATCCGCCGACCACCACCGCACGCGGGAGCACCGAATCGCTACCGGACCAGATCGTCGGGAAGAACATCAGGGGATGCAAACCCAGGGTCAGCAGGCCCGCCACCGCTACCGCCGCAAAAACCGCGTCCACCGAGGTACGGCCGTCTTCCTCCCAATAGACATCGGACAGATGCAGGATCAACGCATACTCGTCGAGCACCAGTGCCGCGCCGATCCCAAAAAAAGTTGCCGCCACCGTGAGTTCGGGCTCGTGTCCGTTGAAAGCCAGCGTCACCAAGGTCAGCCCGGAGATCATCACCAGCACCACCCCGAACGTCACATGGTGGACATGCACCGACCCGAGGTGCACATTGCGGGGCTGCCACCACCTGGGCGGCGGACCATCGTCTGGGCGCCCGCGGATGACGCGCACGAAGGTGCGGGTCACAAAAAACGTCAGGATGAAGGCAACCAGGCAGCACAAAAGCGGCAATCGGCCGCGGTCGACAATGTCATGCTGCAGCCAATAGAACACCTCAAAAAAGGTACGCCCACCGACGAATGCAGGTCGGCAGCCTCGCTGCAGCGGTGTCCGGCCGTCCGGTAACGATTAGGCTGTCGGGGAAATGAGTACATGGAGGTCGCCCGACGTGGGCAGTCGACTCGGGCGGGTCTCGGTTTGGTGCCTGCTCTGGCTGGTAGCGGCCGCGGCACTGGGATACGTGGTCTGGCGGTTGTTCGGGCACATCCCGTACCGCATCGACATCGACATCTATCAGATGGGCGGTCAGGCCTGGTTGGACGGGCGCCCGCTCTACAGCGGCGACGTGAAGTTCCACACACCAATCGGACTGGACCTGCCGTTCACCTACCCTCCGCTGTCGGCGGTGGTGTTCAGCCCGTTTGCCTGGTTACACATGCCGGCGGCCAGTGTGGCGATCACATTCTTGACGTTGGTGGTGCTGATCGCGTCGACGGTGGTGGTACTTACCGCTCTGGATGTGTGGCCCGACTCCGAGCAGCTGCCCGGACCCGCGTGGCTGCGCCGGTTGTGGTTGGCGGTCATCATCGTGGCCCCGGCCTCGCTCTGGCTGGAGCCGATCAGTTCCAACTTCGCTTTTGGCCAGATCAATGCCGTGCTGATGACCTTGGTGATACTCGACTGCTTCCCGCGTCGCACACCGTGGCCCCGGGGGCTGTTACTCGGCTTGGGGATCGCCCTGAAGCTGACTCCGGCCGTGTTCCTGCTCTACTACCTGCTGCGCCGCGACAACCGGGCGGCGCTGACGGCGGTGGCGTCTTTCGTGGTCGCCACGCTGGCCGGTTTCGCGCTGGCCTGGCACGACTCATGGGAGTACTGGACCGACACCTTGCTGCACACCGACCGGATCGGTTCCGCGGCGCTCAACACCGACCAGAACATTGCGGGCGCACTCGCCCGCCTACCGATCGGCGAGCATGCGAGCCACCTGCTGTGGGTGCTGCTGTCTTTAGCGGTACTCGCGGTGACCGTCTGGGCGATGCGGCGCGTCCTGCGGGCCGAAGAGCCGAGCCTTGCGGTGATCTGTGTCGCCTTGTTCGGCCTGGTGGTTTCCCCAGTCTCGTGGTCGCATCACTGGGTTTGGATGTTGCCGGCGGTGGTCGTGACCGGGGTGCTGGCCTGGCGGCGGTGCAACGTCGCGCTGGCGGTGGTCACCATTGCCGGATTGGCGCTGATGCGCTGGTCACCGATCGATTTGCTGCCCAAACACCGCGAGGCCACCGCGGCCTGGTGGCGTCAGCTGGCCGGCATGTCCTACGTGTGGTGGGCGTTGGCCGTGATCGTCGTGGCCGGACTGACGGTCACCACCCGGATGACGATGCAGCGTCCGGCGGAGCCGGACCGAACCCCGGCCCCGGCCCCGGCCCCGGCCGCGCGCTGATTATCCGGCGGCGGTTTCGGGAATCCGAACCGCGTCGCCGGACCCGTCGTCATCCCCCTTGCCGCCGTTCTTGATGCTGGCGGCGTAGATGTCGACGTACTCCTGGCCCGAGAGCCCCATCAGCTCGTACATCACCTCGTCGGTGACGGCCCGCTCGATGAAGCGGTTGCCGGCCAGACCCTCGAACCGCGAGAAATCCATCGGCTTACCTAAACGAACGATGACGCGGCCGAAGCGCAACATCTTGCGTCCCGGCGGGTTGACGACATTGGTGCCGATCATCGCCACCGGGATGACCGGAACTCCGGTGTGCAGCGCCAGCCGAGCCAGGCCCGTCTTGCCTTTGTAGAGGCGACCGTCGGGCGAGCGGGTGCCTTCTGGGTACATGCCCAGCAGCTTGCCCTGGCGCAGCAGTCCCGCGGCGGTTTCCAGTGCGGCCTGTGCCGCGTCGGAATTGGTGCGGTCGATCGGCACCTGCCCGGAGACGCTGTAGAACCAGCGGTTGATCCAGCCTTTCACGCCGGTACCGGTGAAGTATTCGGCCTTCGCCAGGAAGGTGATCCGACGACGCACGACCAACGGCAGGTAGAAACTGTCGGCCACAGCGAGGTGATTACTGGCGAGAATAGCCGGCCCGGAGCTCGGGATGTGTTCCAGCCCTTCGACTTTCGGCCGCCCCAGCAGGGTAAAGAGCCAGCCCATGAAGATGTACTTGAATAGGTAGTACCACATGGCCCTCCGTCTCACCCGCATCGGAATGATCTCTGCGCCAACTGTACCCATCGGCGATAGGTACGACCACCTCCGTAGGTTGGTCGCTTACTCTTGCAGAGTAATCGGGATCGCCTGGTAGCGCGTCTTCGCATCGGCGTTCGCCGACCCGTTTTCGGGGGCGCTCTCACTGCTGAGGCCCCCGCCGGGCGGACCATCCGGCGGCGGTTTCGCCGATCGGTCGATGTCGTCGACTATGGCGCGAATCACGTTGAGCAACGCCACACTGTGTTCGGCGATAACCGTCGTCAACGGGTGCTGCTCACCATTGACCAGCGCAGCGAGTGCACACAGCGGGCACCACACCTGTTGGCACTTGCCGGTCGCTCCGCCCGATGCCATGGCGGCCGCGGCGCGCAGTGCAGGATCCACGCCATCAAGGATCGCCTGGGCGAGTTTGCGCAGTTCAGGACCAACTTCGGTATGGGGCCCAGTCACGTCGGCCACACCTCCGGATCTGGTCGAAATCGAATGGTCAGCTCACCGCCAGACAGGCGCGCGTCCAGCACGATGCACCTCCGCAATACGGAGGCCAACCGCACCCTGCGCCGCATGCCGCCGGCACTGATGATCAGGTCGTCATCAGCTCGGCCCAGTGTCAACGAACCGGGATCGAGCTGGGGCAACGCTAGCCGCAGACGATATACCGACCCAAGGCCGGACCCGGACTCGAGGTCAACAATAGGACGCAGCGGCCCCGGCGGCGCGCTTCCGCCGCGCCGGCGGGCGCCATCAAGCAGCCCACCGAGGGCCTTGGGTCCGATCGGCTCGCCGGCCGCATGCGCAACCAGCACCAGCGCCACATCGCCAATGGTGGCGTCGAGTTCCTCGAGAACGGCACGCTGCTCGGAGATGCGTTCGGCATACCAGTAGAAGGCGGGGTGGTCGGGCAGACTGCGGTACTCGTATGCCTCGTCCCGCACCAGAACCTGATTGACGAGTAATTCCTCGACGCGGACGCCCATCAGGGCCAACGATCCCAGCGTGCGCGTCGCCTCCGCTGCGACCACCCGCTCAGGAGTCAGCACCAGATGCGCGCCGACCAGAGAACCATCCGTCAGCAAAGTACTGAGTCGATCGACGCTGGCGCTGGTTCGCTCCAGCAGCTCCACCAGCGCTGCCGAGCGGGCATCTTCGATCGCGAGGCTGAGCCGGCGATGCCGCGGCCACGCGCGCTCGACGTACAGGGAGAAGGTGGCGGGGAGGGTCAACATCCGCAGGGCGTCCGCGGTCGAGGCGCAGTCGACCACGATGCGGTCCCAACGTCCACTGGCCGCGAGCTCACCGACCGCGTGCAGACCGAGCACCTCCTGGACTCCGGGCAGCGCGGAGAGCTCCTCGGGAGCAATGCTGCCCAGCTCCGAATCCGGAAATCGCCCGTTGAGGGCATCGACAACGTCTCGCCAGCGGTCTTCGAGCAACGCCAGGGTGTCCAGCGCTAGGGCATCCAAGAACCCCCCGCCGGTGTCGACCTGACCGGTCTCGAGATCGGCAAAAACACGAACCGGCTCGCCGGAGCCCGTCGGCGCAACCGCAATGCCCAGCACATCACCCAGCGAGTGCGCCTGATCGGTGGATACCACCAACACCCGCTGACCAGCAGTGGCGTCACAAACCGCGGTGGCGGCCGCCAAAGTGGATTTTCCTACCCCGCCTTTGCCTACGAAGAGACTGATCCGAGCCGGGGTGGGCGCAACAGGATCACTCAGCCCTCAACTCGTTTCTTCAGATCTTTTAGGGCTCCGTCGATCAGCCTGCGCTCAGCCTTGCGCTTGAGCATTCCGATCATCGGAATGGCCAGATCAACCGACAACTCGTAGGTAACGTCAGTACCAGAGCCTTTGGGCGCCAAGTGATACGAACCTTCAAGGGCCTTCAGCAGCGAGCTGGACTGCAGGGTCCAGCTAAGCGATTGACGGTCGGCCGGCCACTCATAGGCCATGATCAGGGTGTCCTTGAAGATGGTGGCGTCCATCAACATCCGGGCCAACATCGGATAGCCGTCGTCATCGGCCTCGAGGATTTCGACTTCCTTGTACTCGGAGATCCATTCAGGGTAGGCCTCGATGTCAGCGATCGCTTTCATCACCTCACCCGGCTCCGCGTCGATGTAAATCGTCTGCGTCGTCTTGTCCGCCACCTGACCAGCTTTCTCTGCCCCCGCACTCGATGTTTTTTCCCGGGGACACGGCCTTCCGGCAGAAACGGTACTCCCCGAAGCGCTACCTTGACCCGGCTAAATTACCGGAGAAACTCCGATCGGGCGTGTCTGCTCCAACGTCGTTTTCACCTCGAACGCCATCTTCTTGCCCGCCACCCGGCGCTGATGCGTCATTTTCGCCAGCTTCATCCGGGCCAACTCCCAAGCCGTCACTCTAGTGGGTTCAGCATGCAGGAAATAGTGCAGCACGACCCCGTCCAACGACGGCTCGAGCCAGATCTCCATCGTGCCGGTCAAGGCCCCGGTAACCGCCCACCTGATTCCCTTGTCGGCGCGGTCCTCGGTGACCTGCAGCCACAGATCGGGCCACCACCGGCTCCAGCTTGATCGATCCGCGACCGCGGCTCCGACCCGTGCGCCATCCGCGGCGATATACGTCTCATCCGCGATCTGGATGCTGTTCATGGCCACAGCTTCACACACCCACCTGAGGGGGGCTGGCACCACCCCGCAGGTGCGGAACCCGCGCGCGGGCAATCGCAGTGAGAATCCGAACCGGGCGCCAACCAGGCGCCTCCATGCTGCGCGAATGCTGCGATTAGGCTGTGAGCAGGCAGTCCGCCCGCAAAATGGCAATCAACGCCACAACAGGTGTAGCGAGGTCGAAACGAAGTGCGTCACTACAGTGTCCCCGCCCGTTTTTCCGTCGACGAGCGCGACAACGTCGCGGCCATGGTTTTCGAGCACGAGCGCGATGATCCCGACCACATCATCTATCAGCGCCAGATCGACGGTATCTGGACCGATATCACCTGCGCCGAGGCGGCCCGGCACGTTCGTTCTGCAGCATTGGGTTTGATCGCACTCGGAGTCCAGGCCGGTGACCGGGTGTCCATCTTCTCGGCCACTTGCTACGAGTGGGCGATCCTGGATCTGGCGATCCTGGCGGTGGGCGCTGTCACCGTGCCCATCTACGAGACATCGTCTGCCGAGCAGGTGCGCTGGGTGCTGCAGAATTCAGAAGCCGTGCTGGCGTTCGCCTAGACCGACGCGCATGCCGCAATGATCGCCGAGCTGGCCGGTGACCTGCCCGCCCTGCGCCGCGTCCTGGTTATCAACGGTTCGGGTCCCAGGGCGCTCGAGCAGCTCGCCGAGGAGGGTGGGTCGGTTGACCGGGCCGAGCTGACGGCGCGACTCGATGCGCTGCGCTCCTCGGATCCGGCAACCCTGATCTACACCTCAGGCACCACCGGGCGGCCGAAGGGCTGCCAACTCACCCACTCCAACCTGCTTCACGAGATTCGCGGCACGCAGGAGTCCCTACCCACGCTGGTGTGCCCCGGGCAGCGGTTGCTGGTCTTCCTGCCGCTGGCCCACGTGCTGGCCCGGGCACTTGCCTTGTCGGCCTTCGCCAGCAAGGTGACCGTCGGATTCACCAGCGACATCAAGAATCTGCTGCCACTGTTTGCGGTGTTCAAACCCACAATTGTGGTTTCGGTGCCGCGGGTCTTCGAGAAGGTCTACAACACCGCGGAACAGAACGCCGCCAACGACGGCAAGGGGGCGATCTTCAAACTCGCCGCGCAGACGGCGGTCGATTGGAGTCGAGCCGTCGATGACGGCCGCCCGGGGTTGCTGTTGCGCGCCAAGCATGCGCTGTTCGACCGGCTCGCGTACCACAAGTTGCGCGCGGCTCTTGGCGGCGACTGCCACGCGGCGGTCTCCGGTGGGGCACCGCTGGGCGCGCGACTTGGTCACTTCTATCGCGGGGTCGGCCTAACCATCTACGAGGGCTACGGGCTGACCGAGACCAGCGCGGCAGTCACGATCAACCAGATTGACGCTATCAAGATCGGGACGGTCGGAAAACTGGTGCCCGGCAACAGTTTGCGAATCGCCGACGACGGCGAGTTATTGGTACGCGGCGGCGTGGTGTTCAGCGGCTACTGGCGCAACGAACAGGCCACCGACGAGGCATTCACCGACGGCTGGTTCCGGACCGGCGACCTCGGCGCAATTGACGACGACGGCATCCTGAGCATCACCGGCCGCAAGAAGGAGCTCATCGTCACCGCGGGCGGTACGAACGTCGCCCCCGCGGTGCTAGAGGATCAGCTACGGGCGCACCCGCTGATCAGCCAGGCGATGGTGGTCGGGGACGCCAAGCCGTTCATCGGCGCATTGATCACCATCGATCCCGAGGCGTTCGGCGGTTGGAAGCAACGCAACAGCAAGGCCGACCATGCGGCGGTGCGCGACCTGGCCGAGGACCCCGACCTGGTTGCGGAGGTGGATGCGGCCGTCAAGGAGACCAACTTGGCGGTGTCCCACGCCGAATCGATCCGCAAATTCCGAATTCTGCACGTCGATTTCACCGAGGACACCGGCGAGTTGACGCCAACGATGAAGGTGAAGCGCAACGTGGTGGCCGAAAAGTTCTCCGTCGAGATCGAGGCGATCTACACCAAGGATTAGTCCAACGCGCCGCCGGCGGCTCCGCCGGCGGCGCGCATGAGCGGATCGCCCGACTCCTCCTCCGGCCTCACCGGCCGGCATCGTCGCCGCGCAGAAGCGTGGCGAGTCGGGCCGCCAACGTGTCCCAGCGCCACTGAGACGTCACCCACTGCCGGCCGGCGTCACCCATCCGGGCCGCCCGGTCGCGATCGGCCAACACCTCGATGACCGCGCCGGCGACCTTGTCCACCGAGTTGCCGTCAACCACCAGCCCGGTCTTGTTGTGCTGCACCGTTTCCGGCGCTCCACCAGATTCACCCGCAATGACCGGCACGCCGCTGGCGGACGCCTCGAGAAAGACGATGCCCAAGCCCTCAACGTCCATACCAGAGCCCCGAGTGCGGCACGGCATCGCGAACACGTCGGCCATCGCGTGATGGGTCGGCAGCTCCTCGCCCGGCACGCCGCCGGTGAACGTCACATGCTCATCCACCTCGCAGTCCCGCGCCAGCTTGCGCAACGTCTCCAGGTAGGGGCCGCCTCCGACGATTACCAGCGCCGCCCCGTCGACCCTCCGGCGGATCGCGGGTAGCGCCTTGATCAGGGTGTCCTGGCCCTTGCGCGGCACCAGCCGCGACACACACACCACGGTGGGCCGCTCCCCCAGCTGGTAGCGCTTGCGAAGTTCGGCGCGGGCGGCCGGGTCCGGCCGAAACCGGTCGGTGTCGACTCCGGGCGGCAAGTATTCCAATGAAGCCGCGGGCCCGAAGGCCGGCGCGAATCGCGAGCGCGTGTAGCGACTGACGAAGGTCACAATGTCGGTGGTGTCCCCGATTCGACGCAGTACCGACCGCGCGACGGGAAGCATCGACCAACCCACCTCGTGACCATGCGTGCCGGCCAGCACCCGGGTCGCACCAGCCTGCCTCGCACGCGGCGCCAGCAGAGCCAACGGTGCGGCCGCACCGAACCACACAGTGTCGATGTCGTGCTGGGCGATCAGCCGGCGCATCCGGCTGTCGACTGTCGGAACGGGCAGCATCAGCGTGCTGGGATGGCGTACCACCCGATAGCCCGCGGCCCGGGCCACGTCGTCATACCCCTGCGCACCCTTCCATTGCGGTGCATAGACCGTTATGGAATGCGACCCGGCCTCAACGAGGCGACCGACGAACTCGCTCAGATATGACTGGATGCCGCCGCGACGGGGCGGAAAGTCGTTAGTTACCAGCAGGACCCGACTCATCAGGGCCAATCTAGCCTGGCCACGATGTGGACTATCCAGCGGTCTTTGCCACGCGTTGGATCGTGCTCGAATCAGGACGAGACGCTCATCCATTGCTGCCAGCCGGCGAGCAGCCCGGCAGCATCCGTGCCGAGCACCTCGAGCGCGGCTCGCGGCAAGTCCGAATGCCCTGGACCGCAGGCGGCCAGGTAGAGGTCGCGCAACTTGGTCGTGCCATAGGTGTCGGCCACAAATCGGGTAAACCACCATGCTCGGTCATACGCTCGCGAGCGCGCCGGCCCGGGAATGTCGAGGTCGTCGTCTGACGGCAGAGCTGCGGGTGGGGCCTCAGCCGGCCGGGAAGTGGTCGGCCGCGCGACGAAATCGGCCACCCCCTCGGTCAACCACCGCGGCGCGTCAAGTGCCGTGTCAACGCGGGCCGCGTAGTGAAAAAGCTCGTGGGTCAGCACTATTCGCAGTGCCGTGGCGCTCATCTTGACCGCGCCTGGTGCGAACACAATTCGTTGGCCAGCCACCGCCCGGCTGCCAGGATCGAAGCGCTCGGCCACAGTCACCGCCGCGATGTCAGCCCATTGGGACGCCGTACCGCCGCCCGCCGCCGTTCGGAATTGTTCGTCTGAACCGGCGGCCACCACCGAGATTTCGCGGGCCCAGTCGGTGCCCCAGAAGGCCACTACCGCATTGACCGCGGCGTGGATGTCCGCCCCGACGCGCGACAACAGTAGGTCGGAGTTCGCGCCGCCGAGGTTGATCAGCCGCACGGTCCGATCTCCGATGACAACCGGCGGCGGGCCAGGATCCTCAGCAGACGCTAGTGACCGCTGTGGCGCACTATCCGGATGACGCGTTACGGCGGCAGCCGTTACCAACTCGATGACAAATATGCACGCCAGCGCAATCGAAAACCATCGGGATCGATGCCGCAGCACCGTGGCAGAGCCGTCAGTAGCGGCGCGCGTCGTAGATCGGTCCCGAGGAATTCATCGGCACCACCCGCACCGGTACACCGTAGGTGGACGAATGGACCATCAGTCCGTCACCGATGTAGATGCCGGCATGTGACGCGTCCGAGTAGAAGGTCAGGACGTCGCCTGGCTGCAGGTCCGACAGCGATACCGGTTGACCTCCATGGGCCAGCGCCTGGCTGGAGTGAGGTAGCGCGATGCCGGCTTGCTGGAAGGCCCACATGACCAACCCGGAGCAGTCGAACCCACCTGGAGCGGCACCGCCCCACGCGTAGGGCGTCCCAACTTGGGTTAGCGCCGCCTGCACCACGGCCGCGCGGTCGCCGCCGGCACCGTCTGGCGGCGTGAACGGCATCGCGGACACTCCACCGGGCGGCGGGGCCTCACCCGGCACCGGTGCGCCCGCTGGCGGCGGTCCACCTGGCGGTGTGCCCTCCGGCGCCGGCCCGGGGGCACCTGGCAATCCGGCGGCAACCTGTCCTGGATCGGCGAGCGCGGTGCGCTGGTCCGGAGTCAATGCCAGGTACTGCGACTTGACGACCGCGATCTGGACCTGCAGCTGGCTCTGCTTGTGCTGCAGATTTGCCCGCACGGCCGCAGCTTGTTCGGCGGCGGACTTGGCATCGGCGGCCGACTTCTCGGAGGCCTGCTCAGCCTCGGCGGCCTGCTCCCTGGCGGTCCGGAAACCCGACATCTGGGTGGCCATCTGGTGCGCCATCACGCGCTGCATCGACAGGCCGTCGATCAGCAGCTGCGGGGACGGAGCCGTCAGAATCGTGTCCATACCGTTGGCGCGACCACCCATGTAAGCGGCCGCCGCGACCTTGTTGACCGCGGTCTGGAACGAGGCCAGCTGCCCCTTGGCAGCGTCCAGCGCGGCCTGGTCGTCAGTGAGCTTGTTTTCAGCGGCCTGCTGAGCCGCCAGCTTCGCGCCCAAGTCGAGCTCTGCGCTGTGCATCGCTTCGGTGGTTTGTTCCGCCTGCCGAGATAGCTCGTTTAGCTTTGCCAGCGCGTCCTCAGCCGGGTCCGCCATCGCACCCGCGGCGACGAAGCCGGACAACGCGGTGAAGCTCGCTAACGAACCGATGGCGGACCGCCGGATAACGCGCGCAGTCAATTGCCTACAGTCGAGCCTCAAGATTTTGCTTCCTTAAACTGCCATCGGCGATGTGCCGTCGAGCCGGTTTAGATCTCAAATAGGTTACGAAATGATATCGGCGTTTGTCCAAACGGGAGAGTTAAGAAAATAGCAAGATTTCTGTAGTTTTCATGTGGGAGCGCGTCTTTGCGTGATCACCACCATACATAACTTCTACGCGACGCCAGTCGCTCGGTTACGGCGGATTGGGACCAGCCGTAACCTTGGCGCCAGCCCGGCATCCGCGAGGGCTTCCAGCGCCACGCGTTCGTCGTACATCAACTCGTCGGGGACCCCGAGCAAGACGCTGACTACACAGTCGCGGCACGCGGGCCCGCGGACCGCGCAGTCATCACAATCAATCACCACCGGATCGCCCGGTTCGGCCCCCGCACCGCTTTTGCTATCGGTTCCGCTGGTGTGTGCCATTTGGGGTCGGTCCTCTCGGTAGTGTCTTGCGCTCACTGTCAACTGAGCCGAACGCTAACCGGCGCCACCGACAGATCTGGTCCTGCCGAGATCCGGCAGCACTCCCTGACAGCCGGTGCGAGTGTCTGCGCGCGCCGGGTGGGAACCGGCGAATGTCGGTGCGAGTGCCTAACGTCACGGCCATGGGTGTGACGGGTGGAACTCAGCTGAGTCTCACCGGGCTCGATCCGGCCGCCTTTGCGGACATCGCCTTACCGGACACCGACCTCACTGACCCGGCGGCCGCCCAGGCAGACGACGTGTCGCTGCGCGAAACCACCTTCGTGGTCGTGGACCTGGAGACCACCGGCGGACGAGCGACGGGCACTGAAGCATCGCCGCCGGACGCCATCACCGAGATCGGGGCCGTCAAGGTACGTGGTGGCGTGATCCTGGGCGAATTCGCGACCCTGGTCGACCCGCAACGCAGCATCCCACCCCAGATCGTGCGATTGACCGGAATCACCACGGCCATGCTGTGTGATGCCCCGACGATCGACTCCGTCCTGCCGATGTTCTTCGAGTTCGTTGGCAACTCCGTCCTGGTCGCCCACAACGCCGGGTTCGATATCGGGTTCCTGCGGGCGGCCGCAGGGCGCTGCGACATCGCGTGGCCGGGATCGAAGGTGCTGTGCACGGTCCGGCTGGCTCGCCGAGTGCTCAGCCGCGAAGAAGCACCCAGCGTGCGGTTGGCCGCTTTGGCGCGCTTGTTTTCCGTCGCCACCCAACCCACACACCGCGCCCTCGACGACGCGCGCGCCACTGTCGAGGTGTTGCATGCCCTGATTGAGCGGGTGGGCAACCAGGGCGTGCATTCCTACGCCGAGCTGCGTGCATACCTACCGGGCGTGACGCCGGCACAGCGTCGCAAGCGAGTGCTCGCCGACGGGCTGCCGCACCGCCCGGGGATCTATCTGTTCCGAGGGCCATCGGGCGAAGTCCTCTATGTGGGCACCGCGGTCGACTTGCGCCGCCGGGTCAGTCAGTACTTCAACGGCGCCGATTCTCGGGGCCGGATGAAGGAGATGGTCGCCCTGGCCGGCGCCGTCGACCATGTCGAGTGCGCACATGCCCTCGAGGCCGGGGTCCGTGAACTGCGGATGCTTGCCGCGCATGCACCGCCGTACAACCGTCGATCGAGGTTCCCGCACCGTTGGTGGTGGGTGACGCTCACCGACGAGGCGTTTCCCCGCCTATCGGTAGTTCGTGCTCCCCGGCATGACCGCGTTGTCGGCCCGTTTCGGTCGCGCACCGACGCGACAGAAACGGCGGCCCTGCTAGCGCGCTTCACCGGTGTCAGAACCTGCACCAAGCGGCTGGCCCGCTCGGCACTGCATGGTCCGGCTTGCCCAGAGTTGGAGGTGTCGGCCTGCCCCGCCGCGCGCAACGTCACCGCCGAGGGGTACGCCGACGCGGCCAAGCGTGCGGCCGACTTGATCGAGGGAGTGGATAACACCGCACTGACCGCGGCCGTGCACCAAGTCAGCGACCTGGCCGAGCGGCACCGCTATGAGAGCGCGGCACGGCTGCGCGACCACATCGCCACAGCTGTCGAAGTGCTCTGGCGTGGCCAACGGCTGCGCGCGCTGGTAGCCCTGCCCGAGCTGGTCGCGGCCGCTCCCGATGGCTGCGGCGGCTACCAGTTCGCGGTGATCCGCCACGGCCAGCTCGCAGCCGCCGGTAATTCCCGACGTGGGACACCGCCGATGCCGGTGGTCGACGCCCTCCACGCCGGAGCGCAAACGATCTTGCCGGCACCGGCGCCACTCGGCGGCGCGCTGGTAGAAGAGACCGCGCTGATTGCCCGCTGGCTGGCGACCCCGGGAGTGCGGATCGTGCGAGTCACCGGCGCTGAGCACACTGCCGACCGTGCGGAGTCCGCCGGCTGGACTTCACCGCTGAGATCAGCCGGACCGTGGGCGGCATGGGCGGCTGCGGCGCGTTCGGCGCGGCTGGCCGCAGAGCAGGTTAGCCAAGGAGATCCGCGTGGTCGCCCGGATGGCGGCCGGCAATCAGACGTGCTGGCTGAAGCGCACCCATCGCGCGAGCAGTTGCTCGGCCGCACCGCTGTCGATAGCCACCGCGGCGCGTTGCAGCCCGTCCTGCCAGGCGGGGAGCCATTCAGCGCGGCTGGATAGCCCGGCATGAGCAACGATCGCACCAGCCGCATTGAGCACCACCGCGTCCCGGACAGGCCCGGCTGCACCGCCCAAGACAGCGCGCGCCTCGGCCGCGTTGGCCTGCGGGTCTCCGCCGAGTAGCTGGCTCAGTTCAGCACGCGCGAACCCGAAATCTCCCGGGTCGAAAGTCAACTTGTCGACCGTTCCCGCCTGGACACGCCAGATCGTGCTCGTCGTAGTCGTAGTCAGCTCGTCGAGCCCGTCGTCGCCATGCACCACCAGCACACTGGACCCACGCGTGGCGAACACACCGGCCATGATCTCGGCGACATCGGCGAAAGCACAGCCAATCAATCCGGCCCGCGGCCGCGCCGGATTAGTCAGCGGGCCAAGGAGATTGAACACGGTGGGTACCCCGATTTCACGACGTACCACCGATGCTTGCCGATAGGACGGATGAAACTGCGGCGCGAAACAGAACCCGATCCCGATCTCGTTGAGGCTGCGCGCGACCTGGTCGGGCCCCAGGTCTATGCGCACCCCAAGGGCCTCCAGGGTGTCCGCGCCGCCGGCCAACGACGAGGCGGCTCGGTTGCCATGCTTGACCACCGGCACACCCGCGGCGGCGACCACGATGGACGCCATAGTGGACAGGTTCACCGTGTTGACCCCGTCGCCACCGGTGCCGACGATGTCGACGGTGTCGTCGCGGATCAAGTCGGCCGGCATCGGACGCGCGTAGGCGAGCATCACGTCGGCCAGCTCACCGACCTCGCCCGCGGTGGGAACCTTCATCTTCATGTTCATGGCGACGGCGAAAGCGGCGACCTGGGCGGGCCGCGCGTTGCCGCTCATGATCTGCTCCATGGCCCAGCCCGCCTGACCCGGCTCCAAATGCTTGCCCTCCGTTAGCCGGCCGAGCAGCCGCGGCCACGAGGACGTCGGTATGGGTGCGGCCGCCGAGTGGTCGGCCGCGGATGAAGCTTCGGATGACAGCACCACGCGCCCGATAGTCCCATGCGTCCGACTACCTCCTATCGCCCGCCCACCGGTTGGCCGCGACCGGCGCAAACGCAGCGCCGACGCGACTCGCGGAAGCGAATTTCAGCCCCGGGTAGAGTTCGACAACTACAAAGCGTCATACTTGCGGATGTGACGAGTGCTGTAGGGACCTCGGGTACTGCCATCACGTCGCGCGTGCATTCGCTGAACCGACCAAACATGGTCAGTGTCGGCACCATAGTGTGGCTTTCCAGCGAGCTGATGTTCTTTGCTGGGTTGTTCGCTATGTACTTTACCGCGCGCTCGCAAGCCGGCGGGAAGTGGCCGCCACCGCCCACGGAGCTGAATCTCTATCAGGCCGTGCCGGTGACGTTGGTGCTAATCGCGTCGTCGTTCACCTGCCAGATGGGGGTGTTCGCGGCCGAGCGCGGCGACGTGTTTGGGCTACGCCGCTGGTACGTGATCACCTTCCTGATGGGTCTGTTCTTTGTCCTGGGCCAGGGCTACGAGTACTACCACCTGGTGACTCATGGGACGACCATCCCCGGCAGCGCCTACGGAAGCGTATTCTATCTGGCCACTGGCTTCCACGGGCTACACGTCACGGGCGGTCTGATCGCGTTCATATTCCTGCTGGTGCGGACCGGGATGAGTAAGTTCACCCCGGCCCAGGCAACCGCCAGCATCGTCGTCTCCTACTACTGGCACTTCGTCGACATCGTGTGGATCGCGCTGTTCACCGTGATCTATTTCATTCGATAGCAGCTGGCAGCCCCCAAACAGGCACGATCAGGAAACGAACAGGAGAGCTCAGTTGAAGAAACTGGGATTCACCCGATCCGGTGGCAGTGAGCCGGTTGCCCGGCGACTCGTCGGGGCGCTGCGCGGCCCGCGTAGTCACCGATCAGAACAGCGAACTAGTCGCGCACGACGGCGTCTTCATCGCCGGTTATCGGGTGGGCTGCTGCTGTTGATAGCCCTGACCATCGCTGGCGGCGTGGCGGCCGTACTCACACCCGCCCCGCAGGTAGCCGTCGCCGACGAGTCTTCCGCCGCACTGCTTCGCACCGGCAAGCAGTTGTTCGACACCTCATGTGTGTCTTGCCACGGCGCCAACCTGCAAGGCGTGCCCGACCACGGCCCCAGCTTGATCGGAGTCGGCGAGGCGGCCGTCTACTTCCAGGTATCGACGGGCCGGATGCCAGCCATGCGCGGCGAAGCGCAGGCACAGCGCAAAGAGCCAATTTTCGATGAGGCACAGACCGACGCTCTTGGCGCGTTCGTGCAAGCCAACGGCGGTGGCCCCACCGTGGTGCGCAACCCCGACGGCAGCCTTGCGATGAAGTCGCTGCGCGGAGATGATCTGGGCCGCGGCGGTGATCTATTCCGCCTCAACTGCACCTCCTGCCACAACTTCACGGGCAAGGGCGGGGCGCTGTCCTCCGGCAAGTTCGCTCCGGATCTGGGGCCCGCCAACGAGCAGCAGATCCTCACCGCGATGCTGACGGGTCCGCAGAACATGCCGAAGTTCTCCGACCGTCAGCTGTCATTCGACGCGAAGAAGGACATCATCGCCTACGTTCGCAACGCCGCCGAGGAGCGGCAGCCCGGCGGCTACGGACTCGGTGGATTCGGTCCCGCACCTGAGGGCATGGCGATATGGATCATCGGTATGGTCGCCGCCATTGGGCTGGCACTGTGGATTGGGGCGCGATCATGAGCGACGGCTCAACAGAAACCGGCGTCTCGCGCGAGCCCGACGAGGCCGCGCTGGCCGAAATGTCCCAGCAAGAACTGCTGGAGCTGGGCGGCAGCATCGACGGCGTGCGCATCGCCCACAAGGAACCTCGCTGGCCGGTAGAGGGCACCAAGGCGGAGAAGCGCGCGGAGCGCGGCGTGGCCCTCTGGCTTTTGCTGGGTGGGTTCTTCGGCCTGGCGCTGCTGCTGGTCTTCCTCTTCTGGCCGTGGGAGTATAAGCCGAGCGGAGACAAGGGCAACCTGCTCTACTCCCTTGCCACCCCGCTGTACGGGTTGACCTTCGGGATGTCCGTACTGGCGATCGCGATCGGCGCGGTGCTTTTCCAGAAACACTTTATCCCCGAAGAGATCACCATCCAAGATCGCCATGACGGCGCCTCCCGCGAGGTAGACCGCAAGACGGTGGTGGCCAACCTCGCCGACGCCTTCGAAGCCTCCACGATCGGACGGCGCAAGATGGTCGGCGCTTCGTTGGGCGTGGGTCTGGGCGCGTTCGGGCTCGGCACCTTGGTTGCGTTTGCCGGCGGCCTCATCAAGAACCCGTGGAAGCCGGTGGCCCCCACCGCTGACGGCAAGACGGCCGTGCTGTGGATCTCGGGCTGGACCCCGCGTTTCCACGGCGAGACGATCTATCTGGCGCGAGCCACCGGACTCGGTGACGGGCCTCCGTACACCAAGTTGCGCCCCGAGGACTTGGACGCCGGCGGGATGGAGACGGTGTTTCCCTGGCGGGAGTCCGACGGCGACGGCACCACCGTGGAATCCCACGAAAAGCTGCAGCGGATCTCAATGGGCGTCCGCAACCCCGTGATGCTGATTCGGATCAAGCCCACCGACATGCACCGCGTGGTGAAGCGCCAAGGCCAAGAAAGCTTCAACTTCGGAGAACTCTTCGCCTTCACCAAGGTCTGCTCTCACCTGGGCTGCCCGTCTTCGCTGTATGAGCAGCAGTCCTACCGAATTCTGTGCCCGTGTCACCAATCCCAGTTCGACGCGCTGCATTTCGCCAAGCCGATATTCGGCCCGGCCGCGCGTGCGCTGGCGCAGTTGCCTATCACAATCGACACCGAGGGATATTTGGTCGCCAACGGCGACTTCATCGAACCCGTTGGACCGGCATTCTGGGAGCGCACAACATCATGAGCCCGAAACTCAGTCCGCCGAAGATCGGTGATGTTCTAGCCCGCCAGGCCGAGGACATTGATACGCGGTATCACCCCGCGGCAGCGCTGCGCAGACAGTTCAACAAGGTCTTCCCGACGCACTGGTCGTTCCTGCTCGGCGAGGTCGCGTTGTACAGCTTCATCGTGCTGCTGATCACCGGCGTGTACCTGACGCTGTTCTTCGATCCGTCCATGATGGACGTCACCTACAACGGCGTCTACCAGCCGTTGCGCGGCGTGGAGATGTCGAAGGCTTACGCGTCGGCACTCGACATCTCCTTCGAGGTGCGTGGCGGCTTGTTCGTCCGCCAGGTACACCACTGGGCGGCACTGATGTTCGCCGCGGCGATCATGGTGCACTTGGCACGTATTTTCTTCACGGGCGCATTCCGGCGGCCACGTGAGGCCAACTGGATCATCGGTTCGTTGCTGCTGATCCTGGCCATGTTCGAGGGATACTTCGGCTACTCACTGCCTGACGACTTGCTGTCCGGCATCGGTTTGCGGGCCGCGCTCTCCTCGATCACGCTGGGGATGCCGGTGATCGGCACCTGGCTGCACTGGGCGTTGTTCGGCGGCGATTTCCCCTGCGGTGGTGTGGGCGACGACTGCACCGCGGCGGGCTACATCATCCCGCGCATGTACTCCCTGCACATCCTGTTGCTGCCGGGAATCATCCTGGCGCTGATCGGGATGCACATGGCCTTGGTGTGGTTCCAGAAGCACACCCAGTTCCCCGGCCCGGGCCGCACCGAGCACAACGTCGTCGGTGTCCGAGTGATGCCCGTGTTCGCGGTCAAGTCTGGTGCGTTCTTCGCGGCCATCACCGGTGTGCTGGGTTTGATGGGCGGTCTGCTGCAGATCAACCCGATCTGGAATCTGGGCCCCTACAAGCCGGCCCACGTCTCGGCAGGGTCGCAGCCCGACTTCTACATGATGTGGACCGAAGGCCTGGCCCGTATCTGGCCGCCATGGGAGTTCTACTTCTGGCACCACACCATTCCGGCACCGGTGTGGGTCGCTCTGATCATGGGTCTCATTTTCATGCTCCTGATCGTCTACCCCTTCCTGGAGAAGCGGTTTACCGGCGACTACGCGCACCACAACCTGCTGCAGCGGCCGCGTGACGCTCCGGTTCGTACTGCAGTCGGAGCGATGGCGATCTCGTTCTACATGCTGCTCACGCTGGCGGCGATGAACGACATCATCGCGCTGAAGTTCCACATCTCGTTGAACGCAACGACGTGGATCGGACGTATCGGCATGGTGATTCTTCCGCCGTTCGTCTACTTCATCAGCTACCGGTGGTCTATCGGACTGCAGCGCAGCGACCGTGCGGTGCTCGAGCACGGTATTGAGACCGGCATCATCAAGCGGCTGCCGCACGGTGCCTACATCGAACTGCACCAGCCGCTCGGTCCGGTCGACGAGCATGGTCATCCGCTTCCGCTGGACTACCAGGGCGCTCCATTGCCCAAGCGAATGAACAAGCTGGGCTCGGCGGGATCGCCGGGTAGCGGTAGCTTCCTGACCGCCGATCCGGCATCGGAGGACGCGGCACTGCGCGAGGCGGGTCACGCCGCCGAAAACCGTGCTCTGACAGCGTTGCGCGAATACCAGGACAGCCTCAACGAGACCTCCAACGGCGAGGGCGATCACTAGCCTCGACGGGTAGCAACCACTGGCCAGGCCCGGTTCCCCAAGCGGAGTCACCTCGACCCGCTTTCGGGAGCCGGGCTATTGGCGTCTTTGGGCCCTGCTACTTGGTTCTATGGCGTCGCGCTAGGTGGCCGTTGGGGCGGCGCCAAAGTGGGTTTCCCAATAAACCCACAGAACCGATTGAACCCAATGACCCCATCATGGCCACCGGCACTCGCTGGCCCGGACCGCGAGTAGGCCATCCGCCAACCATCGCTCGTCCGTGGGGAATTCGTGCCCTCAGCCGGTCCCCGACTGCGCTACACCAGCACCGGTCGAGATAGCCAACACCTCTCCCCTCCCCCACCCGGCATCCGAGGCATCTCAGGCGTCTGAACCACGACAGCCATAGGGGCGAACGCCGGGGCAGTCGCCGGCTGGTGCCTGACCGAGACCTATCCGGCCGAGATCTATTTGACCGAGACGCGACGCAACTGGCGAACGTAGAACCACTCGATCGCCGGCATTCCTGCGGTCACGATCCCAGTCAGCCCGTAGGCGACCCAGGACGCACCGTCGTGACCGACCGCCATCAGATTGGTCGCTGCGCCAACGGTAATCAAAGCAATCCCTATCGTGCCGACCAGGGCCACGGTGCCACGCAACCAAACGCGGTCCACCGCCTCGCTAGACCACTGGGTGCCCTCCGAGCGCCCATTTGCGTGATCCCGACGCGCGCTACGGTCGGCGGCTCGCATCGTGGCGTTGGCCGTCCGCAACGGCTGCCCGCCCGTTCTACGCAATGGCACCGAGGTGACCAGCGGTCCAGTCTCGGCCATCCGTCGCGCCCGCAACAGCATCGGGACCGCCCCGACGATGATCAATGCCGAGACGACGATGACCGTGTACAACACCCAACTGCTGTGCGAGTCCTTCGATATCTTCTGTACGCCCCGGCCAAGATCGGCCAACGCGACCACGGCGGCCACACCTACGCCCACCAGCGCCAGCCAGACCGCCGCACACGCCCCGATGAGAATTCGGTCGACGACTTCGGGAGCGACAACGCCTTCCGGTCCACGCCGGTACGCGGAGTATTTACCGAGCATCAGCAGCTCGTCTGCGGTGCGTCGTTGCTGTTGGACGACAGCACCGTCCCGTCACTGGTGGTGATCGAGCAGTTGAGCCTGCTCACCCGGAACAGGCTGGAGGCCTCCACAGAGCCCACATCGGACTGCGAAATCGGAGTGACGGTCATCGACCAGGGGATATACACGTTGTGCTGGGTCCTTCGCCGGCCTGAAGCGTCCACATAAGTCACCGAAATGATGTCGCCGGGTGCCTTGGTACCGGTCACCGAATAGGTAACTTGCCGCGGCCCCGCAGGAGTCGTCGTGGTGGGTGGCGGCGCAGCCGCCGGTGTCGTCGGAGTAGTAGCCGCCGGTGGCGGCGCCGTAGAGGTCTCCGGAGGCGGAGGCGGAGGCGGCGGGGGTGGAGGTGTCACCGTCACTGTCTGCGTCTCCGTCGCTGTCGGAATCTCGGTACTAGGCGGTGGCGGCGGAGGAGGCGGAGGCGGAGGGGGCGGCAGCTTGGTCGTCGTGATTTCGTCCTGTACCGGCGGTACCGATGACGTGGTTGCGGGATTGGCGAGCTTCGTGGAATCGGTGCGCGTCACCAGCAGCGACACCGATGCCACCAGTGCTATGGCGGCCATTATGGCCGCCACCCCAACCACCCAGGGCCAGCGTGGCGTGCTTGGCTCATCCTCTTCGTCGAGCGAGTCGTCGTAGCCGTCATAGTCGTAAAGACTGAGATCTGCCGGCAGGTAGGCCCCGCTGATGAATTGCTCGGACTCCGGCGCCGAATAGGCCCGTGAATACGCTTCCGATTCCTGCGCGGGGTCTACCGGCTCAATCTGGCCGCTCTCGCTGACGGGTTCGAGTTCGCCGCCTGCAAGAGCGTCGTCTGGCTCATCGTCGGTGTCGCCAAAGGGTTCCAGTTCAGCGCTGGAATCGCCAGCTGGGTCGGGTTCGTCAGGTTCCCATCCCGGCGGATTCGGCCCGCTCATGTTTGCCTACCCTGTCCAAACTGACTCACCAAAGCGCGGTGCTCCGCAGCTGCATCTGTGCAAGCCCGCTCGGTGCATTCTCACTGTGCATCAAAACCCTACCCAACCGGGTAGCTCACAGAAGTCTTGGCTAACTGGCCACTGATCAACTGATGCTCTGATTGTGACCTTCCCGGCTCGAATCAGTGCTTCTCAGGACCCACGTAGTACTCGAAGACCAGACCGGCCGCCGATCCCAGGATGAACACCACGCCGGCTACGATCAGCCACGGAAGCCACAATGCGATGCCGGTCGCGGCCACCGAACCGGACAAAGCCACCATGATCGGCCACCAGCTGTGCGGGCTGAAGAAACCCAATTCCCCTGCCCCATCGCTGATTTCAGCGCCTTCGTAGTCCTCAGGCCGGGTATCGAGCCGGCGAGCCACGAAGCGGAAGAAGGTGGCCACGATCAAGGCCATACCACCGGTCAGCGCCAGCGCCGTGGTGCCGGCCCACTCGACCCCACCGGTAGCGAATATGGAGGTCACGACACCGTACAGCATCGCCGTGACGACGAAGAACGCGGCAACGAACTCAAACAGCCTGGCTTCAATGTGCATTGAGTGTCCTAACCTACGGGCATCGGGGCCTGTTGGCCGCGCCGGGTCTCGAACGGGTGGGTGGTAATCGCCAGCGGTGGCTGGTTGATCGCCTGCAGCGCCTCGGCATTGGTCTTTCCGGCAATACGCTGCTGCAAGTAGGCCTTGAAATCGTTAGCCGCCACCACGCGAACTTCGAAGTTCATCATCGAGTGGTAGGTGCCACACATTTCGGCGCAGTGCCCGACGAACGCTCCGGTCTTAGTGATCTGCTCGACCTGGAACCTGTTGACCGAGTTATTGGCGGCCGGGTTGGGCATCACGTCGCGCTTGAACAGGAATTCCGGCACCCAGAAAGCGTGGATCACGTCGGCCGAGTTGAGCTGGAATTCGATCCGCTTGCCGGCGGGCAACACCAGAACCGGAATCTCGGACGTGGTTCCCAGCGTTTCGACCTTGTCGAAGTTCAGGTAGGTGCGGTCCTCGGTGTTACGTCCGGCCACCGGCCCGACCAGTTCCTCGCCGTGCTCGTCCTTGCCTTCCGGCTTGGATTCCATGGCACGCTTACGCGCCTCATCGGCACCGTCGTAGGTCAGGGTGTGGTCGTGGAAGTCGACCTTTTGGTAGCCGAACTTCCAGTTCCACTGGAACGCCGTGACGTCGACAACAACCTCTGGGTCATCGGCCAGGTGCAGCATCTTTTCCTGCACCACAACGGTGAAGTAAAACAGCACCGAGATGATGAGGAACGGCGTGACCGTGAGGACCAGCTCCAGCGGCATGTTGTAGCCGAACTGGCGCGGGAAGTCGGTGTCGGTCTTCTTCTTCCGGTGGAAGGTGGCCGACCAGAAGATCAGGCCCCACACAATGACACCGACCACCAGGGAGGCGATCACCGCGCCGATCCACAGCTCCCGGTTGACGTGTGCCTCCGGTGTGATGCCCTCAGGCCAGCCCAGGGCCAGCGCTTCAGACCAGCTGCAACCGCTCAGGGTGACGGCCAGCAAACCCAGCGCGCCGGCCAGCCCCGCTAGCCGACCGATCCGCCGCGCGGCACCGCTGCGACCAAGGGAATTGCTCTGAGAATTGCACGGCGACAAGCTTTGCGAACGACCTGGCTCGCGAGGTGTCACGTTGCGCCTCCTGTATCACAAGCTGGGCCGACCGGCGCTGGACGCCGCGTCTGGCGGAATTCGTCGGCTCACTCGGATTCGAATACTACGCAGCGTAGACCACGCCGCTCGCGCGGGCGACGATGCGGGCCAAAACTCGTCCGGCGCGCTGCGCTCCAACCGGGTCGAAACCTGTGTTTGCCACGGTGGACGCGCATGGGCGCGGCGAGGGGCCGACGCGACCGGCCCCGGCGCGCGGCACCGGTGGCCGGGCGAGGATTCCACGCGAGACCGCCCGCGTGGGTGCGCGTCGGGCACCGTGAATGGGCGGCAACCATCCGGGCCCGCCACCCGCAGATGGCGACCCGCCGGGCTCGACCCCCACAAGCTTCGCCAATTGCGGCATACTGGGGCGCCGTGTGTGGACTGCTGGCCTTCGTTGCGGCCCCGGCCGGCGCTGCCGAGACGCAAGGCACCGATACTCAACTCGCCCAGGCCGACCAAGCCGCGCTGGCCGCGCGAGCCGACAGCGCAATCGCGGGCGCGTCGCACCTGATGCGCCACCGCGGCCCCGACGAGCCCGGCACCTGGGCAGACCCCGATGCCGACGGTTCGGTGGTGTTCGGGTTCAACCGGTTGTCCATCATCGACATCGAGCATTCGCACCAACCGCTGCGATGGGGGCCACCCGAAGCTCCTGACCGCTATGTCTTGGTGTTCAACGGCGAGATCTACAACTACCTCGAACTACGCGAGGAACTGCGTGCCGAGCACGGCGCCACCTTCGCCACCGATGGTGATGGTGAGGCCATCGTCGCCGGTTACCACCATTGGGGTGCCGACGTGCTGGGGCGACTCCGCGGCATGTTCGCCTTCGCGCTGTGGGACACGGTCACCCGCGAACTGTTCTGTGCCCGCGATCCGTTCGGCATCAAACCGCTGTTCATGGCGACCGGACCGGGCGGCACCGCGGTGGCTAGTGAGAAGAAGTGTCTACTGGACCTGGTCGACTTGGTGGGATTCGACACTGAAATCGACCACCGGGCGCTACAGCACTACACAGTCCTGCAGTACGTCCCCGAACCCGAGACACTGCATCGCGGAGTCCGACGGCTCGAATCGGGCTGCTACGCGCGCATCCGGCCCGGGTGCAACCCCGTGGTCACCCGTTACTTTGTGCCGCGGTTTGCCGCCACACCGATCACCAGCGCCACCGAGCGGGCGCGCTACGACGAGATCACCGCGGTGCTAGAGGACTCGGTGGCCAAACACATGCGCGCCGACGTCACTGTCGGTTCGTTTCTGTCAGGCGGGATCGACTCCACGGCCATCGCGGCGCTGGCCATCCGGCACAATCCGCGGCTGATCACCTTTACCACCGGCTTCGAACGCGAGGGTTTTTCCGAGCTCGACGTGGCGGTGGCCTCGGCCGAAGCCATCGGCGCCCGCCACATCGCCAAGGTGGTCAGCGCGGAGGAATTTGTGGCCGCGTTACCCGAAATTGTCTGGTATCTCGACGAGCCGGTCGCCGACCCGGCGCTGGTACCACTGTTCTTCGTGGCCCGCGAGGCCCGCAAGCACGTCAAGGTGGTGCTCTCCGGGGAGGGCGCCGACGAGCTGTTTGGCGGATACACGATCTACCGCGAGCCGCTCTCGCTGAAACCCTTCGACTATCTACCCCGGCCGCTGCGACGGTCGATGGGCAAGGTCTCCAAACCCCTGCCCGAGGGTATGCGCGGAAAAAGCCTGCTCCATCGCGGCTCGCTGACGCTCGAGGAGCGCTACTACGGCAACGCCCGAAGCTTCTCCGACGCCCAACTGCAAGATGTGCTGCCCGGATTCCGGCCGCAGTGGACACACACCGATGTGACCGCTGCGGTCTACGCCGGGTCAGCGGGCTGGGACCCGGTAGCCAGAATGCAGCACATCGATCTGTTCACTTGGCTACGTGGCGACATTCTGGTGAAGGCCGACAAGATGACGATGGCCAATTCGCTCGAACTGCGGGTGCCATTCCTGGATCCCGAGGTGTTCGCCGTCGCCGCCCGATTGCCGCTGCAGGCCAAAATCACCCGCACCACCACCAAGTACGCGCTACGGCGCGCATTGGAGCCGATTGTCCCGGCACATGTGCTGCACCGACCCAAGCTCGGGTTCCCAGTCCCGATCCGGCACTGGTTGCGCGCCGGCGAACTGTTGGAGTGGGCCTATGCGATGGTCACCACGTCGCAGGCGGGTCACCTGATCGACCTGGCAGCGGTCAACCGGATGCTCGACGAGCACCGCACCGGCGCCAGCGATCACAGCCGCCGGCTGTGGACCCTGCTGATCTTCATGCTGTGGCACGCGATCTTCATCGAGCGCAGCATCACACCACAGATCAGCGAGCCCCAGTATCCGGTCGAGCTCTAGCTCCTCGCCGCGCTAAGCCAGGACAGCAGTGATCTCGTTGGCGGCGTCGTCACCGTAGGCCTCGGCCAGTCGGGCGGTCGCGACCTGGCGGTCCCACTGCCATTCCTGGGTGCCGGTGGATTCCAGCACCAGAACGGCCACCAGCGAACCCAACTGCGCGGCGCGCTCCAGGTTCAAACCCGCGCTGCGGCCGGTCAAGAAGCCCGCGCGGAACGCGTCACCGACGCCGGTGGGGTCGGTTTGGCTGGTTTCGGGGACGACGCCAACGTGAATGCTGGTGCCGTCGGGCTCCACCAGATCCACGCCCTTGGGGCCCAATGTCGTCACTCGCAAGCCGATCTGGGCCATCACGTCGGCCTCGGACCAGCCGGTCTTGGACAACAGCAGGTCCCACTCGTAGTCGTTGGTGAACAAATAGGTGGCACCGTTGATGAGCCGTTTGATCTCATCGCCCGACAGCCGTGCCAGCTGCTGCGAGGGGTCAGCGGCGAATGCCAGTCCTAGCTGGCGGCATTCCTCGGTGTGCAAGAACATCGCCTCGGGGTCGTTGGCGCCGACAATCACCAGCTCCGGGGTACCGACGGCCGATACCACGTCGGCGAGCTTGATGTTGCGCGCCTCAGACATGGCGCCCGGGTAGAACGACGCGATCTGCGCCATGTCGACATCGGTGGTGCAGGTAAATCGGGCCGTGTGCGCGGTCTGCGAGATCAGCACATGGTCGCAGTTGACGCCGTGGGCTTTGAGCCAATCGCGATAATCGGCGAAGTCGGCGCCTGCGGCGCCGACCAGCGCCACGTCACCTCCGAGCACACCGATGGCAAAAGCCATATTTCCGGCCACCCCGCCGCGGTGCACGACAAGGTCGTCGACGAGGAAGCTGAGTGACACCTTGTGCAGATGCTCGGGCAGCAGCTGTTCGGAAAAATGGCCTGGGAACCGCATCAGATGGTCGGTCGCAATCGAACCGGTTACCGCAATCGTCACAAAATCTCCGTCCTATTCACGCGAGGTCGTCTAGCCTCTCACAATTATCGGCGTCAGGGCCCGCCCCGTCGCGTCGACAGCCGTCGGCAAGTATTGCGCTAGCCTGCCTAGGGAACTCATCAGCTTTGCCGGAATCCCGCGCTGGCGGCAGCCCCGCCTGTCGTCCCGTCCACCACCGTAGGAGAACCACGATGGCCGGTCTGCACCCGTCGAACCCCGCCGTCAGCACGGAGGGACCGATGCCATACCCGGAGAACGGGCCCAACGAGCCCCTTGAGTACCCCCATGACCTGGGCGGCGCCGAACCGGCATTCGGTGCTCCGCCGGCCGATGGCCCGCCGCGACTGCCGGTTAGCTACCCAGGCCTGCCTCCGGCGCCGGGCGGATACCGGAATCGACGTCCCAGACGGCTGCTGATCGGCACTTTGCTGGCGCTGGCGCTGGTGGGTGCGCTCACCGCGACGATTGTCTACGGGGTTCGCACCAACGGGACCAACAGCAGCGGCACGTTGTCCGAAGGCGCAGCCAAGACCGCGATTCAGGGCTACCTGAACGCCCTCGAACACCGCGACGTTGACGTCATCGTCCGTAACGCCTTGTGCGGGATCTACGACGGGGTCAAGGACAAGCGCTCCGATCAGGCGCTGGCCAAACTCAGCAGTGACGCCTTTCGCAAGCAGTTCTCCCAGGCCGACGTGACGTCGATCGACAAGATCGTCTATTGGTCGCAGTATCAGGCCCAGGTGCTGTTCACGATGCAGGTGACGCCGGCCACCGGTGGCCCGCCCAAGGGCCAGGTACAAGGCATCGCACAGCTGCTCTTTCAGCGTGGCCAGATCATGGTGTGCTCGTACGTGCTGCGCACTGCCGGGCAGTACTGACCAGGCCGCAGCGGCGGACCGGTCAGGTGCGACTAGCTGCTCAGTTAAAGGAATCCCCGCAGGCGCAGGACCCGGTGGCGTTGGGGTTGTCGATGGTGAAGCCCTGCTTCTCGATGGTGTCCACGAAGTCGATCGACGCACCTTCGACGTAGGGCGCGCTCATCCGGTCCACCGTCAAGTTCACGCCACCGAACTCCGCGGTCAAGTCGCCGTCGAGGGCCCGATCATCGAAGAAAAGGTTGTAGCGCAAGCCTGCGCACCCGCCCGGCTGCACCGCGATCCGCAGCGACAGGTCGTCACGTCCCTCCTGGTCGAGCAGGGATTTTGCCTTGGCGGCGGCAGCTTCGGTCAGGATTACGCCGTGGGTCTTTGCGTCCGACTCGTTCTGCACGGTCATTGCTTCTCCTACATGCTTCGTCGTTGGGTGGGCCCGCCCGGCTGAAATCCAACCGGGGTCTGCCACAGGGGGAAGCCCAGTCCTATTAACGGTACCCCGCAGGTCCCCGATTCCCGAGTCGTGCGGCAACCTCAGATGACAATCCCATCAGCTGGTTCGCCGCGTCAGCCAGTGCCAGGCGTACCGAACCCGCGTAGTCGGCGATGGACAACGCGGACATGATCCCGGCCAGGCGGATCGTGGATTTGTCCAGGTCCACCTGTCCCGCCAGCACGATCACCGGAATGCCCAGCGGCCGTGCCGCGGCAGCAATCTCACCGACCACCTTTCCGTGCAGCGATTGTTCGTCAAACCGCCCCTCCCCGGTGACGATGAGCTCGGCGTCGGCGAGGTCGTCGGCAAGATGTGTGAGCTCAGCGATGATCGCGGCTCCGGACTCGCATCGACCCCGCAGTGCAAGTAGCCCCGCCCCGATTCCTCCGGCGGCCCCGGCTCCCGGCTCGGCACTGACCGCGCGTCCGGCTGTCGCGTCCAGCTCAACCGCCCATGTCGCCAGGCGCCCCTCCAGCACGCTGATGGTGGCGGCGTCAGCACCCTTCTGCGGCGAGAACACCCTTGCCGATCCCCACGGGCCCAATAGCGGGTACTCGGCGTCAGAGGCGGCAATCAGCTCTATTCCGGCCAGCCGCTCGCGGGCTGCCTCCAGGCCGCCGAGCTCGGTAATCATGCCGTGGCCACCGTCGGTGCACGCGCTGCCGCCCAACCCCACCACGATGCGCCGCGCTCCCGCGGCCAGCGCCGCATCGATGAGCTGGCCCACTCCGCGGCTGTGGGCCGCCAACGCGGTTTCGGGCGACGGCGGACCACCCAGCAACGAGAGACCACAGGCTTGGGCGCATTCCAGGTAGGCGGTCGCCGAAGATCGCTCAAACACCCACTCCGCACTGACCGCGGTGTCCAGTGGCCCGGATACCTGCAGCTTCCGGACACCGCCCAGCCGGCTGCGCAGCACATCGATGAACCCCGGACCACCGTCGGATTGTGGGGCCACGATAAAGGAGTCATTGGGCCGTGAGCGGGTCCAGCCGGTGGCAATGACCGCCGCGGCTTCAACAGCCGACAGGCTTTCGCCATAGCAGTCCGGGGCCACCAGGACCCGCATCGCGGGCAGCTGGATCCGGCCGGGCCCGAGGCCATCGGCGGCAGCATCCGAGGCGAGGGAGCCGTTCATCACAAGCAAGAGTAGGGCCAACCGCTACACCGGCGCTGGGTAACACCGGCACAATTCCGGGGACTGGGCTCTAGCGAAGTAACCTGTCGGTTGTGAAGCTGCTGGGCCGCAAGAAAGACCATGACGAAGGCGCCGACATTTCGGCCGCATCCGACCACGCCGACGAGTCGGCGGTGAACTCCGGGGATACCTCATCATCGGCAACTTCCCGCGGACCGAAGACGACCGGCCCCAAGGGCCGGCCCACACCGAAACGCAACGACGCCACGCGATCGAAGAAGGGCCCGGTCGTCCCGGCGCCTATGACCAGCGCAGAGGCCCGGGCCCGGCGTAAGAAGCTGGCCCGACCCAAACTCAGTCGCGAGGAGCGCAAGGCGGAAAAGGCGGCCGGCCGGGCCCGGATGGCCGAACGCCGGGAGCGCATGATGGCCGGCGACGAGGCCTACCTGTTGCCCAGGGATCAAGGGCCGGTACGCCGGTACGTCCGCGATGTGGTGGATGCCCGGCGCAACCTGCTCGGTCTGTTCATGCCGTCTGCGCTGGCGCTGCTCTTCGCCATGTTCGCCGTCCCGCAGCTGCAGCTTTATATGTCGCCGGCAATGCTGGTGCTGATGGCGCTGATGACCATTGACGGCATCATTTTGGCCCGCAAAGTCAGCAACTTGGTCGACGTCAAGTTCCCGAACAACACCGAAGGCCGTTGGAAGCTGGGCCTGTACGCGGCCGGCCGCGCGTCTCAAATGCGCAGGATGCGGGCGCCCCGGCCCAAGGTCGAACGCGGCGCCAGTGTCGATTAGCACTCACCGGAAAGCCGTTTGACCACTCATGCGCACACTGGTTCTCGGTGGGATCAGGTCGGGCAAGTCCCGCTGGGCAGAGGAAACCATTGCGGACTCGCTTACGCCCGAACAGCCGGTCCGTTATCTGGCGTCCGGACCGGTCACCGACTCCGACCCAGCCGCATCGCAGGACTGGGATCAGCGCGTCGCCAGGCACCGCGATCGCCGGCCCGGACACTGGTCAACGGTCGAAACTGACGACATCACGACCCAATTGCGGCAAGTGCCGGACACGCCCACTCTCGTCGACGATCTCGGGACGTGGTTGACCAGCGCCATGGACAGCCACCGCGCCTGGGAGGGCGGCTCCCCACGGGCCGCCCTGCAACACACCATCGACGACATGCTCGCCGCCGTCGGCGAATTCGGATCGACGCTGTTCCTGGTCAGCCCGGAAGTGGGGCTGACCGTGGTGCCGGCGACCACATCCGGGCGCCGGTTCGCCGACGAGTTGGGCACCCTCAACCAGCGAATGGCGGCACTGTGTGACCGCGTGGTGCTGGTGGTGGCCGGCCAAGCCGTCCCGATCAAACCGTCGCGCGCATGATCGGGTTCGCACCGATCTCACCACCCGACGCCCTCGCCGAGGCGGCAGCGCGGGCTCGCCAGGACGCGCTGACCAAGCCGCGGGGTGCGCTGGGGCGGCTCGAGGACCTGTCTGCGTGGGTCGCCTCGTGCCAGGGCCAGTGCCCGCCGCGGCAGTTCCAGCGCGCCCGCGTGGTGGTATTCGCCGGTGACCATGGTGTCACCCGGTCCGGGGTGTCGGCCTATCCCCCGGATGTCACCGCCCAGATGGTCGCCAATATCGACGGTGGCGGAGCCGCCATCAACGCGCTTGCCGACGTCGCGGGCGCCACGGTACGGGTGGTGGATCTGGCTGTCGACGCGGAAGCGTTCTCGGAGCAGATCGGCGCCCACAAAGTGCGGCGCGGCAGTGGTGATATCGCCACCGAGGACGCATTGACCGACGACCAGACCGCCGCCGCGATCGCGGCCGGTCAGCAGATCGCCGATGCCGAGGTCGACGCTGGCGCCGACCTGCTGATCGCCGGTGACATGGGAATCGGTAACACCACCCCGGCCGCGGTCCTGGTGGCGGCGCTGACCAACACCGAGCCGGTTGCCGTGGTCGGCTTCGGAACCGGAATCGACGATGCGACCTGGTCACGCAAGACCGCGGCGGTACGCGACGCGCTGTTTCGGTCCGCGCGAGTGTTGCCTGACCCCGTCGCGTTGCTGCGCTGCTGCGGCGGCGCGGACCTGGCCGCCATGGCGGGCTTCTGCGCGCAGGCTGCGGTCCGGCGTACCCCGCTGCTACTCGACGGCATGGCAGTCACCGCGGCAGCGCTGGTCGCCGAACGCCTGGCCCCCGGCTCCCGGCAATGGTGGCAAGCCGGCCACCGCTCCACCGAACCCGGCCATCAGCTGGCACTGACGGCGCTGGCGCTGGACCCGGTGGTGGATCTGCGAATGCGGTTAGGCGAGGGCACCGGCGCCACCGTTGCCCTGCCGGTGCTGCGCGCCGCCGTGGCAGCGCTGTCATCGATGGCGACCTTCGCCGAAGCCGGGGTGTCCACGGCGTGCGACGACGCCGGCGCCACCGAGCCACCTGAATCGTGATTCGTTCGCTGGCAACAGCTCTCTCCTTTGGCACGGTCATGCCCGTCCCTGGCTCGGTCGCCGCACCGATGGGGCGCGGGGCGATGACGGCACTGCCGGTTGTAGGCGTCGTGCTGGGCGGACTTGCCGCCGGCGTCACTTGGTCCGCAGCGCTGGTGTTCGGCCCGGTCAGCCCGCTGCCCGGACTGCTCGCGGTGGCGGTGCTACTGCTGGCCACCCGCGGTCTGCACATCGACGCCGTCGCCGACACGGCTGACGGGCTCGGCTGCTACGGGCCACCACAACGGGCCTTGGCCGTCATGCGCGACGGTTCGACCGGACCGTTCGGGGTGGCCGCGGTCGTGTTGGTCATTGCCGTGCAGGGGTCGGCGTTTTCGGCACTGAGCGCGGCAGGCAGCCGCGGAATCGCGGGCATCGCCGTGGCGGTCTTTGCCGGCCGGGTCACCGCGGTACTGGGCTGCCGGCGGTCGGTACCGGCGGCCGCAGACAGTAGCTTGGGCTCTCGGGTCGCCGGCACCCAGCCCATATCGGTGCTGGTGGCGTGGCTTGGCGTGCTGCTGTTCGCTTCGCTGGCCGCGGCTCCGCGGCCATGGCAGGGCCCGGCCGCGGCGGTGGCCGCGGTCTGCGCCGGCGCCCTGCTGATCAGGCATTGTGTCCGACGGTTCGGCGGCATCACCGGCGACGTGCTGGGTTGCGCGATTGAGCTAGCCACCACGGTGACTGCCGTCGTGTTGGCGGCTCTGGTACGTTTGTAGAAGCTGAAAACGCTAGATTGGTGCCAAGTTGGGTTGGCCAGATTCCGACCAACCAGCATTTTTTGAGCCGGTCCGTAGGACTAATGGAGATTCCTCCGATCGGTGGACACGGGATTGCACCGGCAATATCTGATTAATGTCCGATTAGTGGACCCTATTTCGGATCACGCGGACGTAAAGTCTCTTGACATGACCGCATCACGGCTGGTCGGCTCGAACCCCAGAACCCCGTTCGGACGAATGGTAACCCAGGGTAGCTTCTACTCGGCGGGGATGCAGATGGGCAGCGGCGCCGTGGTTCTGCCGGTCATTTGTGCGCATCAGGGACTTACTTGGGTGGCCGGACTGTTGTTCCCGGCATTCAGCATCGGCGCAATTCTGGGCAACTCGGTCTCCCCGCTGATTTTGCAGCGCTTCGGCCAGTACCGGCACTTGCTGATGGCCGCGATATCGGCGAGTGCCGCAACCCTGATCCTGGCCAACGCCGCAGTTCCCTGGACCGGCGCGCTGGTCGCCGCGGTTTTCTTCGTGACCGCGACCGCCAGCGGTGTCGTCGCCGGGGTTTCCGGCGGCGCCTACACCGACATGATCTCCAACAAGTTGTCCGTGTTGCGCCGCGGCGAGCTACTGCTCACCCAAGGGGCCGTCGGATCGCTGTTGGCCACCGGCGTCACGCTGGTGATTGTGCCGAGACTGGCCCACGGTGACGAGATGGCGCGCTACCACGATCTGCTCTGGCTGGGTGCCGCGAGCATGATTGTCGCCGGCGTTGCGGCGCTGTTCGTCGGTCCGATGCGGTCAGCGTCCAGCGACCCACCGTCCGGTTGCCGCTGCGCGATATCTACCGTCAGGGCTTCGAGATCGCACGCCGCGAGCCATGGTTCCGTCGGTATGCGACCACCTATCTGTTGTTCGCTCCCATCAGCCTGGGCACCACGTTCTTCAGCCTGCGCGCCGCCCAGTCGAGCGGCAGCCTGCACGTCCTGGTGATCCTTTCGAGCATCGCGTTGGTTATCGGTTCGCTGCTGTGGCGAGCGGTGAACCGCCGGTTCGGCGTGCGCGGCATGCTGTTGGGTAGCTCACTGTTCAGCATCGCCGCCGCGTTGGTGTGCATCGTCGCCGAGCTGTGCGGCCAGTGGACCCAGATGTGGGCATACGGCACGGCGTTCCTGCTGGCGACCGTCGCCGCCCAAACCGTGGTCGCGGCCTCCATGTCGTGGATCAGAATGTTTGCCCCCGAACAACACCGCGCGACGCTGATCTGCTTTGGAACGACCTTGGCCGCGGTGGTGTCCACGCTGCTGGGAGCCGTACTGGGTGAACTCGCGCAGCGGCACGCAACCATCGGCCCAGTCCTCGTCTCGCTGACCTTGGCCATCATCGCCGCCGTCGCCAGCCTGCGCGCCCCGGGACTAAGCCAAACGATCGAAGCGCAGAGTCAGCTCGTCGAGAAGGCCCCGATGCGCCGGCTGAGTCGGGCCAGGCGGGGTGCACACCGCCTGGTCACCGGCACCGCTCCGGGGCTGGGTCTGGCACTGACCCGCCACACGGCGGCAGACCGCCGCGGCCGGTACCCAAGCCTGCGCCGGGCACATCGCCGGCCAGCGCCATCCCCGATCCGGCCGGGCTGCCACGCCAGCGCGCACCGGCCCGAGCCCGGCAACCTCGCAACAGTCCTAACTTAGCCGCGACATCCAGCCGTGGGTGTCGGCAAAAGTACCCCGCTGGATCCCGGTCAACGTGTCACGCAACGCCATGGTCACCTCGCCAGGTTGACCGTCGGCGATGGTGAACTCGCCGTCGCCGTACTTCACCCGCGAGACCGGGGTGATCACGGCTGCGGTACCGCACGCGAAAACCTCGGTGATCTCGCCGGCCGCCGCCTTCTTCTGCCACTCGGCGATGTCGATCTTGCGCTCCTCCACCGCGAATCCGGCGTCAAGCGCCAACTGCAGCAACGAATCCCGGGTAATGCCAGGCAGCAGCGAGCCGGATAGCTCTGGGGTTACCAGTCTGGCCGACCCCCCCTTGCCGAGCACGAAGAAGATGTTCATCCCACCCATCTCCTCGACGTAGCGCCGTTCCACGGAATCCAGCCACACCACCTGGTCGCAACCGTTCTCGGTGGCTTCGGCCTGAGCCAGCAGCGACGCGGCGTAGTTGCCGCCGAACTTGGCGGCGCCGGTTCCTCCGGGGCAAGCACGCACGTAGTCGGTCGACACCCAGACGCTGACCGGATTGATACCGCCCTTGAAGTACGCGCCGGCCGGCGAGGCGATCAACAGGTACCGGTACTGCTTGGCCGGGCGCACCCCGAGACCCGGCTCGGTGGCGATGATGAATGGCCGCAGGTAGAGCGCCTCTTCGCCACCGGCCCGCGGCACCCAGACGTTGTCGACGGCGATGAGTTGTGTCAGCGATTCGATGAACAGCTCTTCGGGCAGCTCGGGAATCGCCATCCGCCGGGCCGAGGAGCGCAAGCGCGCCGCATTGGCCCAGGCCCGAAACGACACAATCGAGCCGTCCGCCCAGCGATAGGCCTTGAGCCCTTCGAAGACTTCCTGCGCGTAGTGCAAGACGATCGCCGACGGGTCCAACTCGATCGGGCCGTAGCCGATGACCCGCGGATTGTGCCAGCCCACACCCTCGTCGAAATCGATCGACACCATGTGGTCGGTGTGATAGCGGCCGAAGCCGGGGTCAGCCAGAATTGATACGCGCTCAGCCTCGGTGGCCGGATTTGTCGCGCGCGTCACGGTGAACTGTTGGGACCCCCTGGTCATGGCCACGATTGTATATCGCTGTGCCAACTGGTTTTTGCCACGTGATTGCGCGCCTTACCGCGTCTTGGCCTCGACGAAGGGCGGACGCACCACTTCGCACTCGACGGCACGGCCTCGCACGTCGACGGTGATTTGCTGGCCGTCTTCCACACCCGCGTCGGTGTCAATCAGCGCAAGCGCGATACCGATCTGCAGGGTTGGCGAGAACGTCCCCGATGTGGTGACCCCGACCGGGGTGGAGCCGTTGAGCACCGTCAGGCCCGGACGCAACACACCGCGGCCGACCATCCGCAACCCCCGGAGCAAGCGGCGCGGGCCGGCCGCTTTCTCCGCCAACAACGCCTCGCGGCCAAAGAACGCGTCCTTCTTCCAGCCGATCGCCCACCCACATCGGGCCTGCAACGGCGAAATGTCGAGCGACAGTTCATGCCCGTGCAGGGGGTAGCCCATTTCGGTGCGCAGCGTGTCGCGCGCGCCCAGGCCGGCCGGCTCGCCGCCCACTTCGGCAACGGCGGCCGCCAGGGCGTCGAAGACCACGCCGGCGGACTCCCACGGTGGTAGCAGCTCATAGCCGTGCTCGCCGGTGTACCCGGTGCGGCAGACCCGAACCGATACCCCGTTGTACGACGAGTCGGCATAGCCCATGTAATCCATCTCAGTGGGCAGGCCGAGCGCGGCCAGCACCTCGGTCGAACGCGGCCCCTGCACCGCCAGCACCGCGTAGGAGCGATGCAGGTCGGTGATGGTCAAATCGCTCGGTGCCGCCGCCTGCAAGGCTGCGACCACCGCGGCGGTGTTGGCGGCGTTGGGCACCAGGAAGATTTCGTCGTCGGCAATGTAGTAGGCGATCAAGTCGTCAATCACGCCACCGGATTCGTTGCAGCACAAGGTGTATTGCGCCTTGCCCGGCCCGATGCGGCGTAGATCGTTGGTAAGCGCGGAGTTGACGAACTCCGCCGCACCCGGCCCGCGAACCAGTGCCTTACCCAGATGGCTGACGTCGAACAAGCCGGCGGCGTTGCGGGTGGCATTGTGCTCGCTGACCGTCCCGGCGTAAGATACCGGCATCAGCCAGCCGCCGAATTCGGCGAAGCTTGCGCCCAGCGCACGGTGGCGGTCTTCCAACGGTCCCTGCATCAACTCTGGCGCGTCACTCACGGCGTCTCACCCTAATCGGTCCGGCTGCTGGCACACTTGGGCAGGTGTCCGGTTCTCCCGACCCCCTCGACTTCGAGGCGCTCGAAGCTGCCGGAATCGCTAACCCCCGGGAGCGGGCCGATCTGATCAAGTACCTCGATGACCTTGGCTTCACCCTCGAGGAAATGGCCGAGGCCGAACGGCGGGGACGGCTATTCGGCCTCGCCGGCGATGTCCTGCAATGGCCAGGCCCCCCGATCTACACCCTGACGGCCGCCGGCGAGCAACTCGGGCTATCTTCCGACGACATCGCTCACATCTGGGCCCTGCTAGGTCTCACCGTCGCCGGTCCCGACGTACCCACACTAAGCCAGGCCGACGTCGATGCGCTGGCAACCTGGCTCGCCGTGAAATCGGTGGTGGGTGAGGACGGCGCGTTCGGGCTGTTGCGGGTGCTCGGCGCGGCCATGGCCCGGCTGGCCGAGGCCGAATCCACGATGATCCGCGCGGGGACACCGGACATCCAAATGACGTACACCAATAACGAACTAGCCACGGCGCAGGCCTACCGCGCGGTCGCCGAGTTTGTCCCCCGCATCGGCACCCTGATCGACATCGTGCACCGTCATCACCTGACCAGCGCCCGGACTCACTTCGAAGGCGTCACTCGTGATGCATCAGCCAGCGTGGTGTGCGGCATCAGTTTTGCCGATCTGTCGAGCTTCACGGTATTGACCCAAACGCTGACGCCGACGGAGCTACAGGGCCTGCTCAACGAGTTTGGCGCGGCCGTAGCCGACGTGGTGCACGCCGACGGGGGCCGGGTGGTGAAGTTCATCGGTGACGCGGTGATGTGGGTTAGTTCGACACCACAACGGCTCGCGCAGGCGGCGGTCGACCTGGTCCACCACCCCAGAGCACGCGAAGAAGGATTGCAGGTGCGGGCCGGACTTGCCTACGGCACCGCACTGGCCATCAACGGGGACTACTTCGGCACGCCGGTCAACTTGGCCGCGCGTCTGGTGGCGGCCGCGGCGCCGGGACAAGTCCTAGCCGACGCGGCGTTGCATGACCAACTGCCGGATTGGCCCACGATCCCCCAGGGCCCATTGACGCTCAAGGGATTTGACGACCCGGTGAATGCATTCGAACTGCAAGGCAGCGCCGATCGACCAGACGGTGGGCAAGCAGGCCCGCGCTGCGGTGACTAGGGTGATTGCCCGTGACCGCCGAATCGGGTGACCAAATCCCCACCGTCCATGTCGCCACCTCGTTGCCGAAGCGTGGTGTGAGTTCATCCGTGCTGATCGTGCCGGTCGTCTCGACCGGCGACGATGAGCAGTCCGGCGAGCGGCCAGGCGCCGTCGTCGCCTCCGCGGAGCCATTCCTGAGCGCGGATGCGATCGCCGAGATCGAGGCGGGCCTGCGGGCCCTGGACGCTACCGGCGCCAGTGACCAGGTGCACCGGCTCGTGGTCTCGTTGCTTCCGGTGAGCAGCGTGCTGACGGTGGGCCTGGGCAAACCCCGCTATGAGTGGACACCGGACGCGGTGCGTCGTGCCGCCGGCGCTGCCGCGCGGGCGCTCGGCACTGCGAAGACAGTGGTGACCACGTTGGCGGACTTGCCCGGCGACGGTGTCTGCGCTGCGGCCATCGAGGGTCTGATCCTGGGCAGCTATCGGTTCAGCGCCTTCCGTAGCGCCAAGACGGCCCCCAAAGACGCCGGGCTGCACAAGATCACCGTGCTGACGACGGCCAAAGATGCCCGGAAGCACTGCGCACACGGTGCAGCCGTGGCAACCGCCGTCGCCACCGCCCGCGACCTGGTGAACACGCCGCCCAGCCACCTCTATCCCGCCGAGTTGGCGCGACGGGCAAAAGTTCTGGGCGAGTCGGTCGGACTCGAAGTCCAAGTGCTCGACGAGAAGGCGCTGCAAAAAGCCGGATACGGCGGGCTGGTCGGTGTCGGTCAGGGCTCGTCCCGCCCGCCGCGGCTGGTGCGGTTGACCCACCGGGGATCGCGGCTGGCCAAGAACCCCAGACGGGCCAAGAAGGTCGCCCTGGTCGGCAAGGGAGTGACCTTTGATACCGGCGGGATCTCGATCAAGCCGGCCGCGTCGATGCATTACATGACCTCGGACATGGGTGGCGCGGCCGCGGTGATCGCGACCGTCGCGCTGGCGGCCCAGCTGGAGTTGCCGATCGACGTGATCGCCACGGTGCCGATCGCCGAAAACATGCCTTCAGCCACGGCACAGCGGCCCGGCGACGTGCTGACGCAGTACGGCGGAACCACGGTCGAGGTGCTCAACACCGACGCGGAGGGCCGGCTGATCCTGGCCGATGCCATCGTTCGGGCGTGTGAGGACAACCCGGACTATCTGATCGAGACCTCGACGTTGACCGGAGCCCAGACCGTGGCCTTGGGTGCGCGTATCCCCGGAGTCATGGGCAGCGACGAGTTCCGCGACCGGGTCGCGGCAATCTCCCAACAGGTGGGTGAGAACGGTTGGCCCATGCCGCTGCCGGACGAACTCAAGGACGACCTGAAATCCACGGTGGCCGACCTGGCCAATGTCAGTGGGCAGCGCTTTGCCGGCATGTTGGTCGCTGGGGTGTTCTTGCGGGAGTTCGTCGCCGATGCGGTGGACTGGGCACATATCGATGTGGCCGGCCCGGCGTACAACACCGGTAGCGCCTGGGGCTACACGCCCAAGGGAGCCACCGGCGTGCCGACCCGCACCATGTTCGCGGTGCTCGAGGACATCGCGGCTAACGGCTGAACCCGCAGCGCGAAGATCGCGAAACTCCTGCCACCGCAAATACCGCCGGTTTAGCCATGGCGCACAGCGGTTAGGCCGGTCACCGACGGCGATACTGCGGCCCATGGCCGGACTGTGACTGTGCGACGGTTGATCATCGCCGTAGCCGCCGTGCTCTTGGTGGCTGGCGCGATTGGGCTGTTGGTGCCGGTGACGGCGTCGAACGGCGACGGCGGCTCCGTGTCTTGCGGCAGCGGCCTGGCGGCTGACCTGTCCGCAGCGGGGACGCAAACAACAGCAATGGCGCCAACATACCGATCCTCAACCAGGTCATCCCGCACACCGACGTCGTCGCGCAATGCCAGTCGGCGGTGTCCAGCAGGGGCATGTGGGCGATACCGCTGGCGGTCATCGGGGCCGTCGGAATAGCCGGCGCGGTGCTCGCGCGGCGGTCCGAAGGTGCAGCGGCGAGCGTCTGACGCGTCAGATGACCCGCATGCGTGCGGTGCTTCGCAGCGCCGGGGGCAGCACTCGGGAGATGCCGTAGAGCGCGTAGGCCTCCGGAGCTACCGGCCGGATCGGCTTGTTCTTCTTGACGGCGGACACAATCGCTTTGGCGACCTTGTCCGGCCCATAGCTGCGCAGCGCAAACATCTTGTCGATCTGTCCACGCCGGCCGTCGACTTGGTCGCCGCCTTTGCCGGGCGGCGCGTCGAAGCGGGTGGTGTTGACGATATTGGTGTTGATGACGCCGGGACAGATGGTGGTCAGGCCGACATCGGCCGCATCGAGTTCGGCACGCAGACAGTCCGAGAACATGAACGTCGCCGCCTTTGAGGTGCAGTAGGCGCTCAATGACTGCAGCGGGGCGTATGCGGCCATCGACGACACATTGACGATGTGGCCTCCGGTACCGCGCTCAACCAGACGCTGACCAAAGGCTCGGCAGCCGTTGACCACTCCACCCAGGTTGACGTCGAGCACCCGGTCGAACTGCTCTGCGGGAGTGTCCAAGAACCTCCCCGCCTGGCCGACGCCGGCGTTGTTGACGACGATGTCGGGCAGCCCGTGCGTGGCGCTGACCTGATCCGCGAACGCCTCGACCGCCTCGGTGTCGGATACATCGAGCACATAGGGGTGGGCAACACCACCGCGCGCGGCGATTTCGGCGGCGGTGTCCTTCACGGTGGCCTCGTCGATGTCGCTGAGCACAACTTCGGCGCCCTCGCGCGCGAACGCGAGGGCGGCTTCCCGGCCTATTCCGCTGCCCGCCCCGGTGACCGCCACCAGGGTGTCACCGAAGTACTTGCGGGGACGGCCAACCTGAGCCCGCAGCAGTGCGCGGCTCGGCGGCTTGCCGTCAACCAGGTCAGCGAAGTCGTGCACCGCTGCCGCCATCACCTGCGGATGCGACATCGGCGAAAAATGACCTGCTTTGATGTCGCGGCGCCACAACCGCGGCACCCAGCGCGCGGTTTCGTCGTACCCGTAGGGCCGCACGTAGGGGTCCTTGGTGTTGACGATGAGTTGCACCGGCACGTCAATGACCGGCACGCCGCGTGTGCGCGACTGCCGGGAAAAGGCCCGAAAGTAGTTAGCCGGATAGGTCTTCACCGAGTTGGCGGCATCGCTGGCCAAGTTGTCGGAATGGTGAATCCGGTCGAGCGGAAGGTTGTCGACCATGTTGCGCCGAACCGAGGCTCGCGACAGCGTCGCCCGCAACACCAGCGGGGCCAACACCGGCACCGAGAACAGCGCCATGTAGCTCAACCGCAGCGCCTGGGTGAGTGCGCGAGCAAAGGTCTTTGGCCGCCACGGCTGGCGCAGGCCGCCGAATATGTAGTTGACCAGCTGGTCCTGGCTCGGGCCGGACACCGACGTGAACGACGCGACCCTATCGGCCGCGCCGGAGCGGGTCAAGTACTCCCAAATCGCCACCGAGCCCCAGTCGTGACCCAGTACGTGTACCGGCTGGCCGGGGCTGAGCGCTTCGATGACGGCGGCCAAGTCGTCGGCCAAACACGCTGTGGTGTAGGCAGAAACGGCCTTCGGGGCCGACGACAGGCCGACACCGCGATTGTCATAGCGCAGAATCCGGAACCGTTCGGCCAAACGCGGAACGACCCCGTCCCACAACACGTGAGAGTCGGGAAAACCGTGCACGAGCACCACCGTCGGGCCGTCGGGGTTGCCCTCTTCATAGACAGCGATCCGCACGCCACCAGCGCTGTCGACGAACTGCTGGGGTGCTTGTTTTGTTGCCGACATCGGACCTCCGCCCACCTGCGACTTGTTATGCCAATCAGTCGCCACACCGTAGCAAGCGCCATACACAAGCCCCGCGGGCCAAGCGCCACGCCCTGGGTGCGAGCCGACCAAGCGACAGTGACAGGATAGGTTTCGAGATCAACTTGGGTTCCGTACCTGGTGCACGACTGTGTGGTAAGCCAGAGGTCGGCCTATGCCTACCGACGACCGATCTAGGAGTCAAAAACGATGGCCTTCTCAGTCCAGATGCCGGCACTCGGTGAGAGCGTCACCGAGGGAACCGTCACCCGGTGGCTCAAGCAGGAGGGCGAAACCGTCGAGATCGACGAGCCACTGGTTGAGGTTTCTACCGACAAGGTCGACACCGAAATTCCCTCGCCGGCCGCCGGCGTGCTGACCAAGATCGTCGCCAAGGAGGACGACACGGTCGAGGTCGGCGGTGAGCTCGCCATCATCGGCGATGCGGCCGAGAGTGGCGGCGGCGATGCGCCGTCCCAACCGGGGCCCGAGGCCGAGCCCGCCGCGACGGCTCAGCCCGAACCGGAGGCCGAGCCCGAGCCGCAACCCGAAGCCAAACCCCAATCCGGAGGCTCGTCGGCTGCTGGTGGCGACGCGACCCCGGTGCTGATGCCCGAACTGGGCGAGTCGGTGGCGGAGGGCACCGTAACTCGCTGGCTGAAGAAGGTCGGGGATTCGGTTCAGGTCGATGAAGCGCTGGTGGAGGTGTCTACCGACAAGGTGGACACCGAGATCCCGTCACCGGTGGCCGGCGTCCTGCTCAGCATCACCGCCGAGGAGGACGACGTCGTCCAGGTCGGCGGCGAGTTGGCACGGATCGGCTCCGGATCTGCGGCCGCCGTACCGCCCGAGTCCAAGCCGGCCCCCGCCCCCGAGGCGGCCCCCGAAACCAAGGCCGCACCTGAGCCCAAGGCGGCTCCCGAGCCCAAGCCTGCGCCTGCGGCAACGCCGCAGCCCGCGGCCGCCCCGGCACCAAGTGCGGGCGACGGCACCCCCTACGTGACTCCCCTGGTCCGAAAACTGGCCGAGGAGAACAACATCGACCTCGACTCGGTGACCGGCACCGGTGTCGGCGGTCGCATCCGCAAGCAAGACGTGTTGGCCGCTGCCGAGAAGAAGAAAGAGCGGCCAGAGGCCAAGCCAGCGGCTGCTCAGGCTTCGGCTCCCGCCTCGCCTTCGAAGGCGGCAGCCCCGGCTGCGACCGCGGCGCTGGCACACCTGCGGGGCACCAAGCAGAAGGCCAGCCGGATTCGGCAGATCACCGCGATCAAGACCCGCGAATCCCTGCAGGCAACCGCGCAGCTCACTCAGACCCATGAGGTCGACATGACCAGGATCGTGGCGCTGCGGGCCCGGGCCAAGGGGTCCTTTGCCGAGCGGGAGGGTGTGAACCTGACCTTCTTGCCGTTCATCGCCCGTGCCGTGATCGACGCCCTCAAGATCCACCCGAACATCAACGCCAGCTACAACGAGGAAACCAAAGAGATCACCTACTACGACGCCGAGCACCTCGGGTTCGCCGTCGACACTGACCAGGGCCTGCTCTCCCCCGTGATCCACAATGCCGGCGATCTGTCGTTGGCCGGGCTGGCCCGGGCGATCGCCGACATCGCCGCCCGCGCTCGATCGGGCAACCTCAAGCCCGACGAGTTGTCCGGCGGCACCTTTACCATCACCAACATCGGCAGCCAGGGCGCCTTGTTCGATACCCCGATTCTGGTGCCGCCGCAGGCCGCCATGTTGGGCACCGGAGCGATCGTGAAACGACCGCGAGTGGTCGTCGACGACAGCGGCAACGAATCGATCGGCGTCCGCTCCGTGTGCTACCTCCCGCTGACCTACGATCACCGCCTGGTCGATGGCGCTGATGCGGGACGTTTCCTCACCACCATCAAGCACCGCCTCGAAGAGGGAGCTTTCGAGGCCGACCTGGGGCTCTGAGAGCGTGGGCAAAGCCGTTGTCGCCATAGCGGGTTCGTCTGGATTGATCGGCTCGGCGTTGGCAGCGGCACTACGCGCGGCCGATCACCGCGTGCTTCTGATCGTGCGCCGAACTCCGGCCAATTCCGAAGAGCTGCACTGGAACCCCGAAAGCGGCGAGTTCGATCCCGACGCACTCACCGATGTCGACGTCGTCATCAACCTGTGTGGCGTCGGCATCGGCCGCCGCCGTTGGTCAGGCGCCTTCAAACAGAGCCTGCGCGATAGCCGGATCACACCCACCGAAGTGCTCTCCAGCGCCGTCGCCGACGCCGCCCTGCCCACCTTGATCAACGCCAGCGCGGTGGGCTACTACGGGGACACCCGCGACCGGGTGGTCGACGAAAACGACCCAGCCGGAATGGGATTTCTCGCCCAGCTGTGCGTGGACTGGGAAGCCGCCACGCTACCCGCCCAATACGCCGGCACCCGGGTCGTACTGGCGCGCACCGGCCTGGTGCTGGCCCCGGCGGGAGGCACCCTACGCCCGTTGCGCCCGGCGTTCTCAGTGGGACTCGGCGCCCGGCTGGGCAGCGGCCGCCAGTACATGGCATGGATCAGCCTCGAAGACGAGGTGCGCGCGCTGCTGTTCGCCATCTCCAACCCGACGTTGTCAGGCCCGGTCAACATGGCTGGGCCCGCGCCGGTAACCAATGCCGAATTCACCACCGCGTTCGGACGCGCGTTAAACCGCCCAACCCCGTTGATGCTGCCCGGTTTCGCGGCGCGCGCCGCCCTCGGCGAGTTCGCCGATGAAGGCCTGCTGATAGGCCAACGCGCCATCCCCACCGCACTCGAGCAAGCCGGTTTCCAGTTTCACCACAACACAGTTGGTGAAGCGTTGAGCTATGCCACAGCCCGTCGCGACCAGATCTAGCACAACTCCGGACACCGCGAGCATGCTCGGCGCAACCCGCCACCAGGGCGGGCCAGGCGCCAAGTCGCCCCACCGACTACTGCGCAAACGGACTGATCGGCCCCTGCGCGTCATGCCGTAGACACGCACCCAGCTCAACAGCAGGGTTAAAGGGAAGTGCGGCGGATATAGGCGCGGATGGCGATAGGAGCCAATAGCGCGGTCAGAACTATCGAATAGATCAGCGTGGACAATGCCGGATGATGCAGTGGCAATTGCGCGCTTGGCGGCGCCATTGGCTCATCGATGGTGAGCTTGCGCAATGCCAGCGCCAAGGATGAGAGCTGATTCCATTCGGCAATCACGCGCAGCGCGTCCGGCATAGGCTGTGTTGGCACAAAGCAGTTCGATATGGAAATAATTGGCAGCGTTATCAAAAAACACCGCAGCACCAACTACCTCCACAGTCCTGACCATCAAACCAACCACCATGCCCAGCCACATAAACCCGACACCGAAAACTAATACCAGCACGAAAGCCAGCACAGCATCGGCCAGGCTGCCGCGCATCGGCCACCCAATGAGCATGCCACTAACACCGATCAGAATGTATACGATCGCCGCATGGAGCAGCGAGACCAGGCCGCGCGCGATCAACGGCGCGGAATTAGATATTGGAAGCGAACGGAATCGGATAAAGACGTCATTATCGAAATCCACAGAAATCGCTGCCCCCACAAGTATTATTGTCGCCACTATCGCCTGCGCCTGGATGCCCGGCAACAGGTATTCACGGTAGTGCGGTGCCGCGTTTTCGCTGATCGATCGTCCAACAATAAATGTGAAGAACAACATGAACGCAATGGGCTGCAATAACAACTGTATGAGCATCTCTGGCCTTCGCCTGACTCTGATCAGGTTACGCTTGAGCATTACCCATACCTGCCACGCAACGCTAGAACTATGCGCCTCGGGCTGACACACAGTGTGACGATGACGTGTGGATACATCCCGGAAAACGATCATGCCGAGTCCCCCTCCGAAGAACTGCTGTGATGCCCAGTCAACAACACGAAAACGTCGTCAAGACTCGGCCGCGCAAGACGGATATCCTCGACGGGCGCCGCGTAGTGGTGCAACATCCGGGCGACTTCCGAAAGATCCAACAACCCGTGGGTCGCGACCGTGATTCGACGGGCGCAGATGTCGACGCGAACCTCTTTGACGCCCGTTCGGAGGAACGCAGCGACATTGGCAACATCCTCGGTGCGCGACACAGTCACGACGATGCTTGCGTCACCCGCCTTTTGCTTGAGCTCAAATGGTGATCCCTCTGCAATCACCCTGCCCTTGTCTATCAGGACAATATTGTCGGCAAGCCGATCGGCTTCCTCCAAGTATTGGGTGGTCAGTACCAGCGTGAGGCCATCGTCGACCAACGTGCGCAAAACTTCCCACAGCTGGATGCGACTATGCGGATCCAGCCCTGCAGTTGGCTCATCCAGAAACAACACCTGGGGCCGGGCCAGCAGGCTTATCGCGACATCGAGACGCCGCCGCATTCCGCCGGAGTAGGTATCGACACGTCGATCAGCGAACTCGGCGATCGAGAATTGGTCTAGCAGCCGGTCGCTCAGTGATGCCAATTCCTTACGGCGGATCCCGCGCAAGCTGCCGATCATGTTGATGTTCTCTCGAGCAGTCAAGAGACCGTCGAGAGTGGCTTCCTGACATGTCAATCCGATTTCTCTGCGCACCGACTCGGGCGCGGTGCACACATCGTGGCCCGCAACCCACGCGGCGCCGCTTGTCGGCCTGGTCAACGTAGCCAGCATCCTCACCGTGGTGGTCTTGCCAGCACCGTTTGGGCCCAGCAGACCAAGAACACCGCCTTGAGGCACCGCAAAGCTGATGCCGTCGACCGCCGTGACTGAACCGCGCCTTTTGACGAGGTCGATCACCTCAACCGCTGACTGGGATCGCCGCATACGTTTCTCCTATAACAACGCGTCGCTAGGTGCTGAAAACCATGTCCGGATGCTGTCATCGATCCCGACGCGGCCCAGGTCGGTGGACAACGCGGGAACGACACATGACTGAACCTCGATTTTTTTCAGAGCACCCGGGTCAGGGTGTGCTGGTGGTCAGGTTGGTGGTGGGTTGTGATGGTGTGGGTGATGGCCATGGTTGTGGGATGGGTCGGGGTCGGACTTGGTGGGGCCGCCAGAACCAGCGGCCCAGCAGGACGGCGATGGAGGGGGTCATCAATGCGCGGACCACGAACGTGTCGAACAGCAGTCCCATGCCGATGGTGGTGCCGATCTGGGCGATGACGGTCAGGTCGCTGACTGCCATGGAGATCATGGTGAAGGCGAACACGAGTCCTGCCGAGGTGGCCACCGATCCGGTGGCCCCTACGGTGCGAATGATCGCGGTGTTGATCCCGGCGTGGAGTTCTTCTTTGAGGCGTGAGACCAGCAGCGGGTTGTAGTCGGCGCCGACGGCGAGCAGGACAATGACCGACATCGACAGCACCAGCCAGTGCAGTTCGATGCCGATCAGGTGTTGCCATAGCAGCACCGATAACCCCACTGAAGCGCCCAGTGATGCCGCCACGCTGCCCACGATCACCAGGGCCGCGATCGCGCTGCGGGTGATGTTGAGCATGATAAGAAAGATCAGGCTCAGTGCCGCGATGGCGGCGATCAGCAGGTCGTAGTTGTTGCCATCGTTGATGTCTTTGATGACGGCGGCGGTGCCGGCGAGGTAGACCTTGGAACCTTCCAGGGGTGTGCCTTTGATGGCTTCGGTGGCCGCTCGTTTGATCGCTTGGGTACGGGCCATCCCTTCAGGCGTCATCGGATCGTTCTGGTGGGAAATGATGAAGCGCACCGACTTACCTTCCGGGGAGATGAAGTTCTTCATCGCGCGCTGGAAGTCTTCATTGTCGAAGACTTCTGGGGGAAGGTAGAACGAGTCGTCGTTCATCGAGGCGTCGAACGCCTTACCCATGGCGTTGGTTTTGTCCGATGCGGCCGCCATCTGGTCCAGCATGCTTTTCTGGGTGGCATACATGGTCAACGCCATGGCTTTCATGTTCCGCACCGTCTGGGTCATTTTCGGCATGAGTGCAACCATCTGCGGCAGCAACTCATCAAGACGTTCCATCTCGGGCAGGATCTCCTGCAGGTCGCCGGTCATGACGTCCACACCATCGATCGCATCAAATATCGACCGCAGCGACCAACAGACCGGGATGTCGAAACAATGCGGCTCCCAGTAAAAATAGCTGCGAATCGGATGGAAAAAGTCTTCGAAATTAGCCACCGCATCACGCAGCTCTTCTGGCCTGACCCCGATCGGTTGATCCACGGCTTGTGAGAGTCTTGTGGCCCACGTTGTGGGCAGGAAGGCTCGACAAGATCATGGCGACGAGGAAACGGCACAGTCCGGAGCAGATTGTGCGCAAGCTGATGACCGCGGACGGGCTGTTGGCCGAGTGCAAGGACACCGCGGCGGTCTGCCGCGAGCTGGGGGTCTCTGAGGCTACCTACCACCGGTGGCGCAACCAGTTCGGCGGCCTGAAGGCCGAGGACGCTAAACGGCTCAAGGACCTCGAACGCGAGAACGCCGCACTCAAAAGGTTGTTGGCCGATGCCGAGTTGGAGAAGGACGCGCTGTGGGAGATCGCCCGGGGAAACTTTTAGGCCCGGAGCGCCGGCGGGCGGCCGTTCGTCATCTCCAGCGCGTGCTGGGGTCAGCGAGCGGTTTGCCTGCCGCGTCACCGGGCAGCACCGCGCCACCCAACGCCACGAACCGGTTGCGGGCACGCCGGCCGATCCGGACGCCGCTCTGAGGGAGTGGCTACGCGACTACGCCAACAAGCATCCTCGTCGCGGGTTCCGACCGGCCTACCACGATGCCCGCGGCGAAGGCTGGGAAGTGAACCATAAGAAGGTGCAACGGCTTTGGCGTGAGGAAGGACTGCGGGTCCCGCAGCGTCGCAAGTGCAAACGGCACGGCACCTCCACCGCCCCGCCAGAGGTAGTCGCCGATGCACCCGATCGGGTGTGGGCGGTGGACTTCCAGTTCGACGTGACCACCGATGGGCGGCCGATCAAGATCGTGTCGATCATCGACGAGCACACCCGCCAATGCCTCGGCGGTATGGTCGAGCGCAGCATCACCGGTGATCACCTCACCGAGGAGTTGGGCCGCATAGCCGCCGGGCGCGGGGCCTTACCCGCGGTGCTGCGGTGTGACAACGGACCCGAATTGGCTTGCAGCGCAATGGCAGACTGGGCCGAGGGCCAGGTCGGACTCCACTTCATCCCGCCCGGCGAGCCATGGCGCAACGGCTATGTCGAGTCGTTCAACTCCCGCATCCGCGACGAGTGCCTCAACATCAATAGCTTCTGGTCACTGGCCCAGGCCCGTGTCGTCATCGGCGACTGGAAGCACGAGTACAACCATCATCGGCGGCATTCATCGCTGGGCTACCTACCGCCTGCCCGCTATGCTGCCGCCTGTACCCACCGATGAATGACTCTCGTTCGCCGCGGACCAGTTCACGGGGTCAGGCCACGTCCACATCGACCACCATCGATTTTGTTTTAGCGACGAGTCGGTGAGTGGTCTCTGCCATCTCAGCAGCAGTGCTGGTCATCTGCTCCATCGTGTCGATACTGGTCTGCATCTCATCGGCCTGCGCTAACAGATCAGCCATCCGGTCCTGCTGATAATGCTGATTCAGCTGCATAAAGGAACCCTGCGCACCAATCATGAACGGGATCGAGGTGTGCTTGATCGGTTTCCCGTCCGGACGGGTGATGACCTGCACACGAGAGATCCCCTCAACCGCAAAAATCGCCTTCGCGATCTTGTCGATCACCAGCAAGTCAGCCGAATTCCGCAGATCGTGATTGGCCTCAACCAGCAGCACATCCGGATTCATCCGCGCCGCACCAAACCCCCGCTCAGCGGCGGCATACCCAATGTTGGCGGGTACGTCCTTCGGCAGATAATTGCGGTCATCGAAACTAGCGCGATAGCCCGGCAAGACCAACAAGCCCCCAAAGCCAACACACTGGCCGTAATCAGAATAGGCCCCAACGTCAACGCCGCCAACACCCCGACCGTCATACCCACAGCCAACGGAACACCCAGCGTCTGCAAATACGGCAACCGGGTAAAACTCAAACACCATATCGCCCCCGCGATCGTCAGCCCCGAACCCAACACCACATGGGCCGTCCCACCAAACATCGTGAAAAATGCCGACTCACGATCCTGCCCCGCACTACGCGCTTCCTGATAGCGACCCACCAGAAAGATCGCATAATCAGTACCCGCAGCAATCACCAACGTAACCAACACATTCGTCGAAAAGATCGAAAGCCCCACCAGCCCGTGATAGCCAAGCAACGCCACCACACCCCGCGCCGCAGCCAACTGCAGCACCACCATCACCAAAACCACCAACGCCGTCGTGACCGACCCATAGATCACCAACAACATGACAACGATCACCGCAAAAGTGACCAACAAGATAAGCCTCATACTGCGGTCACCCGCGATCTGCTGATCAGCAAGCACGACCGCAGGCCCCGTCAGAAATGCATTGACCCCGTCCGGCCCCGGCATATCGTGCAGCGTGCCCTGCACCGCTGCCACCGATTCGTTCGCCAGCGCTTCGCCCTGCGTCCCATTGAGGTAATGGCCTGACCCCGTGAACTGGTCCGCGGCGAACGAGAGTCATTCATCGGTGGGTACAGGCGGCAGCATAGCGGGCAGGCGGTAGGTAGCCCAGCGATCGGCAAGCATCACGAGAAATGCCCGTGAAGCGTCCTCGGTGCATCACGTAAAAATGCCCGCGAAACGGTCGATCCTCGGCAGGCATGGGAAGTGGGCTGTCGATGTCGTCTCGGGCCGAGATCACCGCGAAGTTCGCCAGGGCGTATGTGGGGGCGCCGAAGGCGGACAAGGGGCAGATTCTGGATCAGGTGGTGGCGGTCACCGGCTGGTCGCGTGACAACGCCCGGCGGCGGTTGAGGGCGGCGGCCGCGCCGCCGGGAGCGGGTCGGCAGGTCGCCAAACGGATTTGCCGGCAACGCAATCCGAAGTACTCCTAGGATGCGCTCAAGGTGTTGCAGAAGGTGTGGGCGGCCTCAGGCGGGCAGTGCGGCCGGTACCTGGCCGCTTCCATGGCACTTCAGTTGGATGCTCTAGAACGCCACGGCGAACTGGTGGACGGCCGTGACCGTTACGGCCCGGCGGTGCGTGCCGAGCTGTTGGCGATGAGCAGCGCCACGATCGACCGCTACCTGCGCGGCGCCAAGGCCCGCGACCAGATCTCGGGTGTGTCGACGACGAAACCCTCCCCGCTGCTGCGGTCCTCGATCACCATCTGCAAAGCAGGCGATGAGGCCGAAGAATCTCCGGGGTTCTTCGAAGGCGACACCGTGGCGCACTGCGGCCCGACACTGAAAGGTGAGTTCGCCCGCACGGTCAACCTCACCGACATGCACATCGGCTGGGTGTTCACCCGCACGGTGCGCAACAACGCCCACCCCCACATCCTGGGCGCCCTCAAAACCGGAATTACTAAAATCCCTATAAGGTAACGGGTTTGGACTTCGACAACGGCACCGAATTCCTCAATAAGGCGGTCATCAAGTGGGCCGCGGACATGGAGATCTTCTTCACCCGCTCACGGCCCTACAAGAAGAACGACCAGGCCACCATCGAGTCCAAAAACAACCACCTCGTGCGTCGCTACGGGTTCTACTACCGCTACGACACCGACGAAGAACGCGCCGTGCTCAACCGGCTGTGGCACCTGGTCAACGACCGGCTCAACTACCTGACCCCCACCATCAAACCCATCAGCTACGGCTGCAGCCGCGACGGTCACCGCCGCCGGCTCTACGACAAGCCCCAGACCCCCCTGGACCGGCTGCTGGCCGCCGGAGTCCTCTCAGCGGCCCAACAAACAGAGCTGCTCACCTACCGCAACAGCCTCAACCCCGCCGCGATCGCCCACCAGATCGCCGACCTGCAAGCCGCCCTGCTCAGACTCGCCAAAGACAAGACCGAACAGCTCTACCTCGCCGCCATACCCGCCGCTCTACCCGCCCTCAAAGCCGGCATCCGCATCAAAAGCAAGACCACCACCTGACCCCGATTTCGCGGGCATTCCTTACCTGATGCATGAACCAGGTTTCGCAGGCATCTTGACTTGATGCATCACGGCACATCAACTACCCACGCGGTCCGCCGAATTCCTGCCGCGCCGAATCACGTTCGGCACCTGACGGAATCGCCGATCAGAACATGTGACGTCTTGGTGCGCGACGCAATCCGGGGCCCAGGGCGGTCCGGGGTATGTTCACCGGCCGGTGGCGTGCGGCTCGCCGGCGCGCGCACCGGCCGCGTATCCGGCCGGTGATGTGCCTCGCTCACCCGGGACCGGGGGTGCCGACGCCCACCGTCGCAACACGGTGCACCGCCATCGTCGGCCCGTCCCGGCCGAGGCGCCACGCACATGCCGGCGGCCTGCATCATCTGAAAGTAGCTGCCGCGCCGGGCCACCAGCTGTCGGTGAGTCCCCTGTTCGACGACCCGCCCTGCCTCCATGACGAGGATCGCGTCGGCGTCGTGGATCGTCGACAGACGGTGGGCGATAACGAAACAGGTTCGGCCACGCCGAAGTTCGGTCATCGCCTGCTGAATCAGGGCCTCGGTGCCCGGGTCGACCGAACTGGTGGCCTCGTCGAGGATGAGAAATTGCGGACCCGCCAGAAATGCCCGAGCGATGGTGATCAGCTGCTTTTCGCCGGCGCTGAGGTTGCCGCCGTCCTCGCTCACCCAAGTGTCGTAGCCGTCACGCATGCCACAGACGAACTCGTCCAGATGTGCCGCCTTGGCCGCCGCGATGATCTCCTCGCGGCTGGCTTCGGGACGTCCGTAGCCGATGTTCTCGGCGATGGTGCCGGCCAGCAGCCAGGTGTCCTGCAGGACCATGCCGATCCGAGAGCGCAGCGAATCGCGGTCGACGGTGCCGATGTCCACTCCATCGATCAGGATCCGTCCGGAGTCCACCTCGTAGAACCGCATCAACAAATTCACCAGCGTGCTCTTGCCCGCCCCGGTGGGCCCAACGATCGCGACCGTCTTGCCCGCCTCGGCCACCAGGGACAGATCCTCGAGCACCGGCCTGCCCGGCTGGTAGCCAAAGTTGACCTGGTCGAATTCGACCCGGCCACCCCCAGCACCGACTGCGGGTAACTCGAGGCCCGGGTCGTCTTGCTGTTCAGGCGCATCGAGCAGCTCGAAAACCCTTTCCGCGGACGCAAACCCGGCCTGCAACACGTCGTACCTGGTCGCGACGTCGGTCACCGGCTGGTTGAACTGGCGCCCGTACTGGATGAACGCCTCGATGGTGCCGAGGCTGAGGCTGCCCGACGTCACCTGCAGTGCGCCCACCACCGCCACCACCAGGTAGCCCAGATTGCCGACGAACGTGGTGGCCGGAGAGATCAGCCCCGAGATGAACTGCGCACCCGAGCTGGTGCGGTAGACATCGTCGTTGATCTGCGCAAATTGTTCGCGCACAGGTGTCTGATGGCCGAAAGCCTGGACCACTGCAAGCCCGCTGTAGATCTCCTCGACCGCCGCGTTGAGCCGACCGATATCGGCGGCCCGGGCCACTCGTAGTTGCTTGGAGCGCTGCAGGAGGAAGCGACTCGCCAGCACCGATATCGGCACGGTGACCATCGTGAGCACCGCCAGCAGCGGGGAAATGGTCACCATCATCACCAGTACCGCCAGCACGGTCAGCACCGTGGTGGGCAGCGCGCTCGCGGTCTGCTTCAGAGCCATCTGAACGGTATCGATGTCGTTGGTGACCCGGCTGAGCAGCTCGCCGTGCCGGTGCGCGTCGACGTAGGACAGCGGGAGCCGGTGCAGCTTCTCCTCGAGCTCGGTGCGCAGGCGCTCCATCATTTTCTGGATTGCGATCTTCAGCAGCTGGGCTCGGACCGAGACCAGCAATGCGGAAACGCAGAACAGGGCCGCGGCCACCAGCAGGGTGTGGGCGATGGCGGTGAAGTCGATACCCACGCCCGGCACCACGTCCATCGTGGACAACAGGTGCGCGACGGTGCCATCGCCCCGCGCGTATGCCGCCGACACCGCCTGCTCCTTGGTCGTGCCGGCGGGCAGCTGACGACCCATCATCCCGGCGAACAGCAGATCGGTGGCGTGCCCGAGCAGCCGTGGCGCAATCACATCGATCGCGGCGCCCGCGATGGCCAGCACGACGACGGCGGCCATCAGGCCCCGGCTGGCCAGCAGCCGTTTGCACAGACGTGCGGCGGTCCCGGCGCGCCGTGCCGGCACGGCCGCACACCCGCGCCGGAACCGGGGCCAATGTTGGTGGCCGATCACTGTCACGTCCCTCCCCAGCTCGATGACCTAATTCGCTTATCGCCGCCACCAGCGTCGAACGTGTCCCTTGTCGGCTTCTGCATGCATTCTTGAGACGCCGGGTTTCGCGCGGCAGATCCCCTTGGACCGGCTCGACACCGGTTCAGGCCGGTTCAGGCCGGTTCAGGGACGTGTCCGGGTTATTCCGGGGCCTGGGCCGCGACGAACTCGGCGTAGCGCGGGCAATCGGCCAGCAGCGACTCGTGGGCGCCCATCGGGGCGCGTGAGCCGGTGGCCGAGCCGCCGTGCAGGAAAATCACCTGGTCCGCTTCGGCCGCCGCGCCGACTCGCTGTGACACCGTGATGACCGCGGCGTCGGGGCAACTGGCGCGCAGTGCGGCCCACACATCGCGCTGGGTGCGCACATCCAGTGCCGAGAAGGCATCGTCGAGCAAGTACACCGAGGGCCGGCGGATGACGGCGCGGGCGATGGCCAGCCGCTGTCGCTGGCCACCGGAGAGATTGACACCGCCCTGCGCAACCGGCATCTGCAGGCCGTCGGGGTGGGCGGCCACGAATCCGTCGGCGGCCGCGATGCGCAACGCTTCCCATATCTCGGCGTTCGTGGCGTCGGGCTTGCCGTAGCGCAGATTGTCGGCAAGCGACCCGGCGAACAAGTATCCGCCCTGAGGGACCACCGCGATCGAGCGCAGCTGTTCGGGATCGCAGTCGCGCACGTCGACTCCGTTCACCCGCACCGATCCACCGGCAACGTCATAGAGCCCGGTGAGCAGTGAGATCATCGTCGACTTGCCCGAACCGGTGGCGCCGACAATCGCCGTCACACTGCCCGGCGTGGCGGTGAACGACAGGTCACGCAGCACGGCCCGGTCCGCGTCGGGATAGCCGAAACTCACGTTGTGCAACCCGATGACCGCATCATTGCGGGCGGGCGCGCCCCCACCATGGTCGGCTCGGGCCGGTGTCGAGGCCAGGCCGGCGTCGGTCGATAGCACCTCATTGATCCGCTCAAAACTGGCGGCCGCCGCCGGCATGTTGGCCAGTATTTTCGACAGCATCGACGCCGCGGCCAAGATCTGCATCGCATACAGCATGAAAGCGAGTAGCTGCCCCACCCGCATCTGGCCGGCGTCGACGGCCGTCGCGCCGAACCAGACCAGCGCAACGCTGGACAGGCTGATCACCAGGGTGGCAACCGGCGCCAGCAGGGCCTGCCACCGATCGGCGGCCAGCGCGGTCCGCGAGTAGCTGGCGCTGACTTGGCCGAACCGGCCCCGCTCGAACCCTTCGCGAGCGCAGGCGCGGACCACCCGGATACCCGAAAGCTGTTCGCGTACAACCTGGTTCATTCGATCAAAGAGTTTCTGCAGGCCGCGCTCGTGGGCGATCAGGTGCGACATGATCCATGAGGTGAGCGCCGCCAACACCGGAACCGCCACCAACAGCACCCAGGACAGGGCGGCGTCTTCGTGCGCCGCCATCACCACCCCGCCGATGCCGGTTATCACGGTTGCGACCAGCGTCGTGATGTACTGCTGCAGCGTCGACTCGATCGTTTGTACGTCGGTAGTGGTGCGCGTCAGCAGCGAGGAGGCTCCAAACCTGGACACCTCGAGCATCGACCAACCGGTCACCCGGTCAAACAGCTCCCGGCGCAGCGCACGCCCGAACCCCATGCTGAACAGCGAGCCGAGGTAGACCGCGGCCACCGAGCACAGCAGCTGAATTCCGCCGGCGGCCAGCATCACCGCCCCCAGCCTGATGATTGTGGCGGTGTCCCCCTGGGCGATGCCGCGGTCGATGATCCTGGCGTCGACGGCCGGCAAGTACAACGCCGCCAGGGTGCCGACCAGCTGCACCGCGGTGACCGCCGCCAAAAGGCGGGGATTACCGGCGACGCACCGCCGCACCAGCCTGAGCGCGGTGGTCGCGGTAGGACTGCGCCGCGCGGCGTGGCCGACCAGGCGCCGCAGCGCCGTATCGCTGGTTGGCACGCCCGGTCCGGGTTGGGCAGCGATCACTGCGGCGTCCTTCCGATGCATCCAGTGGTGCGGTCAACCACAGCGTCAGCGGCGCGCCCTGGCGGATTCTGAAAGGATTCTCAAGACGGTCGACAGCCAGGGCTCGGACCTGGCACACCACGGCCGCGGGTGACCGGCTGCTACGGGTAACGTCGCATCTGTGACCGGGTCAATCCGCTCCAGCACGGCTGGAATCGACGTGCGCCAACTTGGCAGCGTCGATTACCAGACCGCCTGGCAGATGCAACGCGACCTGGCCGACGCCCGCGTCGCCGGCGGCCCCGACACGTTGCTGCTGCTGCAACACCCCGCGGTCTACACCGCCGGACGACGCACCGAGCCGCACGAACGGCCCGGCCCCGTCTTTGCGGGCGCCGCCGGGGCCGAGGCGATAGATGTCGTAGACACAGACCGCGGCGGAAAGATCACCTGGCATGGCCCAGGCCAGCTGGTCGGCTATCCGATCATCGGTTTGGCCCAACCACTCGACGTGGTCAATTACGTTCGGCGCCTCGAAGAATCGCTGATCAAGGTGTGTCTCGACTTGGGTTTGGAGACCGGACGGGTCGAGGGCAGGTCCGGGGTGTGGATACCGGCCGGATCCGGGCGCCCGGAGCGCAAGATCGCCGCCATCGGTGTCCGGGTGTCACGGGCGACAACGCTGCACGGCTTCGCGCTGAACTGCGACTGCGACTTGGCCGCGTTCACCGCGATCGTGCCGTGTGGCATCTCCGATGCCGGGGTGACCTCGCTGTCGGCCGAGCTTGGCCGCACCGTTGGCGTCGAGGAGGTCCGCGGCGCGGTCGCCGACGCCGTCTGCAATGCGTTGGACGGAGCCCTGCCGGTCCGCGACCACCCGGGCGCCCGCGTAGCATCATCAACGTGAATATCGCTCCGGAGCCCAGTGCCGCCGGCGCTGCGGCTCCGCAGGGCCGCAAGCTGCTGCGCCTGGAAGTGCGCAACGCGCAGACCCCTATCGAACGCAAACCCCCGTGGATCCGCACCCGCGCCCGCATGGGGCCCGAATACACCGAGCTGAAAAACCTGGTTCGGCGCGAGGGCCTGCACACGGTGTGTGAAGAGGCCGGCTGCCCGAACATCTTCGAATGCTGGGAAGACCGGGAAGCCACGTTTTTGATCGGCGGGGACCAGTGCACCCGGCGTTGTGACTTCTGCCAGATCGGCACCGGAAAACCGGCCCCGCTGGATCGCGACGAGCCGCGCCGCGTCGCCGAGAGTGTGCACACCATGGGCTTGCGCTACGCCACCGTCACCGGCGTGGCGCGCGACGACCTGCCCGACGGCGGCGCCTGGCTCTACGCGGAGACCGTGCGCGCCATCAAGGAGCTCAACCCGTCCACCGGCGTCGAGCTGCTGATCCCGGACTTCAATGGCAAAGCTGATCAGCTTGGCGAAGTCTTAGAGGCCCGCCCGGAGGTATTGGCGCACAACCTCGAAACCGTGCCACGGGTTTTCAAACGGATCCGGCCCGCCTTCACCTATCAGCGCAGCCTGGACGTGCTTACCGCGGCCCGCCAGTTCGGCCTGGTGACCAAGAGCAACCTCATTCTTGGCATGGGGGAAACCCCTGAGGAGGTGCGCACCGCACTGGTCGATCTGCATGATGCCGGCTGCGACATCATCACCATCACCCAATATCTGCGCCCGTCGCCGCGCCACCACCCGGTCGAGCGCTGGGTACGGCCCGAGGAGTTCGTCGAGTTCGCCCAGTACGCCGAGGGGCTGGGCTTCGCCGGGGTGTTGGCCGGTCCGCTGGTGCGCTCGTCCTACCGGGCGGGCCGGCTCTACGAGCAGGCCCGGTCCCGCAACACCTCGGGAGCCTCGAACTCAGGCTAGCCAGTGCCTACGTATTCTTGACAACTATGGCCAGATCCCGAGATTCCGCTGAAAACAAGGCCGCCAAGGCCGAGGCAAAGGCGGCCCGTAAGGCCGCCGCCCGGGAACGCCGCACCCAGCTTTGGCAGGCGTTCAACCTGCAGCGCAAGGAAGACAAGCGACTGCTGCCCTACATGATCGGGGCTTTCGTCCTGATCGTGGGCATCTCGGTGGCGGTCGGGGTGTGGGCCGGCGGGCTCACCATGATCACGATGATCCCGTTCGGCTTGCTGCTGGGCGGTCTGGTGGCGTTCATCATTTTCGGCCGCCGCGCTCAACGGGCGGTCTACAGCAAAGCTGAAGGCCAGACCGGTGCGGCCGCCTGGGCGTTGGAGAACCTGCGCGGCAAGTGGCGCGTGAGCCCCGGGGTCGCCGCGACCGGCCACTTTGACGCCGTACATCGGGTGCTGGGCCGGCCCGGCGTGATTCTGGTCGGCGAGGGATCCGCAGCCCGGGTCAAACCGCTGCTGGCACAGGAGAAGAAGCGCACCGCTCGCCTGGTCGGCGAGGTACCGATCTACGACATCATCGTGGGCAACGGCGACGACGAAATTCCGTTGGCCAAGTTGGAACGCCACCTCACCCGCCTTCCGGCCAACATCACCGTCAAGCAACTGGACTCGCTGGAGTCGCGACTGGCCGCTCTGGGGTCACGGGCCGGCGCCGGCGCCCTGCCGAAGGGGCCGTTGCCCAACGCCGGCAAGATGCGCGGTGTCCAGCGCTCGGTGCGCCGCAGGTAGCTGCGCACACGCTCTGCCCGGGCCCGACCGCCCCGGACGGGGCGCGGTCTCAGCGCCGCACCACCGCCGTGGCCGTCAGCCGGTCGTGGATCCCGCGCCCATCGGCGTCGGTGAACAGCGGCGGGACCACCAGGGCGATCAGCAGTCCGCGTCCGGCCAGACGGCCGACCCCGACGGGCATCCGTCCATCCAGCCTCACCACCGCCAGACCGAGCATCAACTGGCCTGGCGTGAATCCGAACAGGCGTACCGCCAGTACACCCATCAACAGCCAGATCACCAGGACCACCGTCGACAACATCGCCTGGGGCCAGGCACCGACTCCCGCGCCCAGCAGGGCCAGACCGTAGGCCAGCAGCCAGTCGACGCACAGCGCCGCCAGCCGGCGCCCCGTTCCAGCAAGCGATCCCGGCCCGGTTCTCGGGAACCCGAGCGTCTTACCCGGATAGCTGGTGGACGATTCTGTGGTCATCGGCCCGGTCCGCTCGCATGGTTGTGCTTCCCAGCGAGCCGGCCGACGGCTGGCGGGGATATTGTCATCGACGGACCAGTTACGATCTTGCGGGCCATGGCTTCACAATAGGACTCGGCCAGAAGCCGGGGGCTGTTGCCGGGGCTGATGGTCGCGTAACGTCCGCGCAACACGGGGTTGACTGGCGGGCAACAACACCTCCATAGCGTCGGCCGCGAATCACCTAAGCAAAGGAGCACTCAGTGACGGATAAGACGCCCGACGACGTCTTCAAACTCGCCAAAGACGAAAGCGTCGAGTTTGTCGATGTGCGGTTCTGCGATCTGCCCGGTGTCATGCAGCACTTCACGATTCCGATCTCCTTCTTCGATGAGGCCGTTTTCGAGGAGGGCCTGGCCTTCGACGGTTCCTCGATCCGCGGATTCCAGTCGATCCACGAGTCCGACATGCTCCTGCTCCCGGACCCCGATACCGCGATCATCGACCAGTTCCGCGAAGCCAAGACGCTGAACCTGAACTTCTTTGTGCATGACCCGTTCACCCTTGAGCCCTACTCCCGCGACCCGCGCAACGTCGCCCGCAAGGCCGAGAACTACCTGATCAGCACCGGCATCGCCGACACCGCCTACTTCGGCGCCGAGGCCGAGTTCTACATTTTCGACTCGGTGGCCTTCGACTCGCGCACCAACGGTTCGTTCTACGAGGTGGACGCCATCTCCGGGTGGTGGAACACCGGCGCAGCCAACGAAGCCGACGGCGGCCCCAACCTCGGCTACAAGGTCCGCCCCAAGGGCGGGTACTTCCCGGTGGCGCCCGTCGACCACTACGTCGACCTGCGCGACAAGATGCTGACCAACCTGATCAACGCCGGCTTCAGCCTGGAAAAGGGCCACCACGAGGTGGGTACCGGCGGGCAGGCCGAGATCAACTACAAGTTCAACACGCTGCTGCACGCCGCGGACGACATGCAGCTCTACAAGTACATCGTCAAGCAGACCGCATGGCAGGCCGGCAAGACCGTGACCTTCATGCCCAAGCCGCTCTTCGGTGACAACGGATCGGGTATGCACACCCACCAGTCGCTGTGGAAGGACGGCACCCCGATGATGTACGACGAGACCGGGTACGCCGGCCTGTCGGACACGGCTCGCCACTACATCGGTGGCCTGTTGCACCACGCGCCTTCGCTGCTGGCCTTCACCAACCCCACGGTGAACTCCTACAAGCGGCTGGTACCCGGCTACGAGGCCCCGATCAACCTGGTCTACAGCCAGCGCAACCGCTCGGCCTGTGTGCGTATCCCGATCACCGGCAGCAACCCGAAGGCCAAGCGCCTCGAGTTCCGTTGCCCCGACTCGTCGGGCAACCCGTACCTGGCGTTCGCGGCGATGTTGATGGCCGGTCTGGACGGCATCAAGAACAAGATCGAGCCCCAGGCGCCGGTCGACAAGGACCTCTACGAGCTGCCGCCGGAGGAAGCCGCAAACATCCCGCAGGCCCCGACCCAGCTGGCCGCGGTGATCGACCGGCTCGAGGCTGACCACGAATACCTCACGGAGGGTGGCGTATTCACCCCCGACCTGATCGAGACGTGGATCAGCTTCAAGCGCGAGAACGAGATCGAGCCGGTCAACCTGCGGCCGCACCCGTACGAGTTCGCGCTCTACTATGACTGTTAGAGACGTCTAGCGCGCTTCCAAGTCGTGTAACACACGCCGGGTACAACAACCCGCTTGGCGACCCTCACCGGTCGCCAAGCGGGTTGTCTGTTTTTCGCGCCGGAGTCTGCCCCGTGCCGCCCTGCATCGCAGACGGTGCATCGGAAGGGCCAGCGATAGCCGGCAATCGCGTTTGCGGATCCACGCCATCGATTAGGCTCTGCTCAGCACGGCTCGTTGACTCTGGCTTGCTGAATTCTGACTGTTCCTGGCCGAACCGGGGGCACATGTCGTACGTCATTGCGGCACCAGAAGAGTTAGCCTCGGCGGCAAGGAATTTGGCGAATATCGGGGTGACGATCAACGCCGCGAACGCCAATGCGATCCTCCCGACCACAGAAGTCATCCAGCCCGGCGCCGATGCGGTGTCGGCTGCGATCACGGCCCTGATCAATTCGCACGGCTTGGGATATCAGTCGATCAGCCAGCAGACGACGGCGTTTCATGACCGGTTTGTGCAGACCGTCAACGCGGCTGCGGCCAGCTACACAACTACCGACCTCACCGCTGCGTCCCTGCTGAAGAGCATGCCTGCCGCAGTCAACGCACCCGCGCAGGCGTTGTTTGGGCGGCCGCTGATCGGCAACGGCAGCAATGGCGCTCCAGGAACCGGGGCACCCGGCGGCGACGGCGGATTATTGTTCGGCAGCGGCGGAGCCGGTGGGTCCGGCGCTGGCGGTCAAGACGGTGGAGCCGGTGGGCGAGCCGGGCTCTTCGGCAACGGTGGCGCCGGCGGTGCCGGCGGGACGGGCCAGACCCAAGGAGGCGCCGGCGGGGCCGGCGGCCTGTTCTTAGGCAACGGCGGCGCCGGCGGTCCGGGCGGCTCCGGTGGCCTCAACGGGGGTGCCGGTGGTGCCGGCGGGGTCGGCGGGTTGTTGTTCGGAGCCGGCGGTGCCGGCGGGGCGGGTGGAACGGGGACCTCCGGTATCGGTGGTTTGGGCGGGGACGGCGGTAGCGCCGGTGCCCTGTCGATCTCCGCCGGCGGGGCCGGTGGCAATGGCGGAACCGGGTTGTCCGGTTTCGGCGGTGCAGGTGGTGCCGGCGGAAACGCCGAACTCTACGGGCACGGTGGTGGCGGCGGAGCCGGCGGCACTGGCACCGGCATGGGCGTGGACAACGACGGTATCGGTGGGGCCGGCGGGGCCGGCGGGTCCGGCGCCTGGCTCATCGGCACCGGCGGGACCGGCGGATTCGGCGATGGCCCCCTGGGCGGGCAAGGCGGTGACGGCGGCAACGCCGGACTGTTCGGTGTCGGCGGCGACGGCGGTCTGGGCGGCACCGGCTTCTTTGGGGTCGGCGGAGCCGGTGGCGCCGCCGGCAACGCGGGCCTGATCTCCGGAACCGGCGGGGTCGGCGGCCAGGGCGGCGTGGGCGGGTTCGGCGAAGGCGGGGCCGGCGGGTCCGGAGGCGGGGCCGGGCTGATCGGCAATGGCGGCAGCGGCGGCACCGGCGGCAACGCCGTCGGGAACTCTGGGGTCGGTGGCCACGGCGGCGCCGGTGGCCAGGGCGGCAGGCTCTACGGCAACGGCGGGGTCGGGGGCAACGGCGGATTCAGTGGCCCCATCACCGCCGGCGGGGCCGGTGGCACCGGCGGGACCGGGGGCGCCGCCGGACTGTTCGGTGACGGTGGAGCGGGCGGCGCTGGCGGGGCCAGCGGGTTCGCCAGCGGCGGTACCGGCGGCATCGGCGGTACCGGCGGGTTGCTCTTCGGCACGGCCGGTGACGGCGGCAACGGCGGGTTCGGCGCTGGTGGACGAGGCGGCTCCGGCGGGGCCGGCGGCGACGCCTGGCTGTTCGGCAGCGGCGGGGCCGGCGCCATCAACGACGGCGGCTCCGGCGGGGCGGGCGGCAACGGCGGACGTCTGTTCGGAGATGCCGGAGCCGGTGGGAGCGGCGGGGCCGGCGGAACCAGCTTTCTCGATACCGTAATCGTTAGCAGCAACGGCGGGGCCGGCGACAATGGCGGCAGCGCCGGGCTGGTCGGCAATGGCGGGGCCGGCGGCGCCGGGGGCCAGGGCGGGCTAATCGTCAGCGCCAACGGCAACAACGGCGGGGCCGGCGGCGACGGTGGCGGCGCCGGGTTGCTGTTGGGGGCCGGCGGCGCGGGGGCCAGGGCGGCCTGGGCGGCAACACCGGCGACGGTGGCAATGGCGGCAACGGCGGCAACGCGGCTTTGATCGGTGACGGCGGAAGTGGTGGCGCCGGCGGCGACGCCGGCAGCGGCGACGCGGGCGACGGCGGCGACGCCCGGCTGGTCGGCAGCGGTGGGAACGGCGGCAACGGCGGATTCAGCGCGACGCCGGCCGCCGGCGGCACGGGTGGCGCCGGCGGCGCGGTGTTCGGCTCGGATGGGGTGGATGGGCTGCCCTGACCGGCGACCGATCCAAATGGCCGGATTGGCCGTCCGCGCCACGGCTAGCTGTCGAGCGAGAGGTCGTTGCGGAATCGCGCCATGCCGTCGATCTTCGCGTCCAATCCGGCGTCCGGCCCGGTGTAGAACATCCACGGCATGGTGATGATCCCGGTGATGCCGGCATCCTCGGCACGCTGGTAGTCGGCGGGGGTGAAGGCATCGGTCAGCGGCGTCAGGGTGGTGAAATCATCTACTGGCAAGCCGTTTTCGGCACCCAGTTCGCGTAGCCTGCCCACCGCCTCGATGGCCCGTTCGGTCTTGATCAAGTCTCCGATCCAGCCGTCGTAGCGGGCGGCGCGGCGCAACGCGATGTCGCTGAGCCCCCCGACGTAGATCGAAATGGGCGGCGGAGTTGGCTGCATCTCCAGGCGCGGAGTTTGGTAGAACCGACCCTCGAATTCCGTCCAGCCCGGTTCCCACAGCTGCTTCATCAGGGCGAGCATTTCGTCGATACGTTTACCGCGGGCCGCGAACTGCTCCCCCATCAGAGCGAATTCCTCGGCGCACCAGCCGACGCCGACGCCCAGCTCGACCCGTCCCGACACCAGAAGTGCGGCAGTGCCAATGGCTTTCGCCGCCGAATAGGGGTTGCGCATCGCGGGAATGTACACGGTGGTGACGAACTTCAGCCGCCGCGTCACCTGCGCAAGCGCACCCGCGAGGACCCAGGGATCGGGCCAGTCGGTGAACGGCTGCCATCGCCGCTGCCCGTCCTTGGTATAGGGGTAGGGGGTCTGCAAGGTCTCCAGGTTGACCACGTGGTCCGGGATCCCGATGCCGTCATAGCCCAGCTCGTCGGCGGCCTTGGTGATCTCGATGATCTCCGAGGTGTTGTGGAAGGCGCTGCTGACGTAGAACTTCACGGGACCTCCCGCGCCCAAGCCGGTTTGATGAAGACCCCCTCGGCCTGCGCCGTGACTCCCTCGGCGTCGGACAGAAATCCGCGTGCAAAGGCTTTGACCCCTTCGGTCCGGTCCACCCATGCTTCGCAGCGCAGCGGCCCCAGTGGGGTGCCGCGCAGGTATTTCACCATGATGGTGCCGGTGAACAGGGGCTGGGTCCGTCCCTGGCTGGCCGCCTCGCCAAGCAGATGATCCAGCACCAGTGCGCACACCCCGCCGTGCACCAGGCCGGGCGGACCCTCGTAGGCCGCGCCCAGCACGAACTCGGCCCGGCACCGGCCGTCTGCGGCGTCGGGATCGTGATGGACAACCACCGGCGGTGCTATCGGATTGCACTGGCCGATTACCGCATTTGCCAGCGGAATCGGGCGCGCGTCACCGCGGTAGCTGACCTCGCAGGGCCGGCTCTGCTCGCGGCGCAACGACTGTGTCACCGCCTCGATCACGGCCCTCGCCTGCAGGATCCCCTCTTCGTCTGCCCGGGTTTGGATGGTGGCGTCGATGAGATCGCGCACGGCCTCGGCCAGGGGTGCGTAGGTCGCCTCGACCCGATCCAGCTCAGCGTCGTCGCTCGAGCCCTCGAACGCGGCGCCCAACCCGGACCAGCCCCTAACTTCCGAACACCTTGCGCACGACGGCTTTCGCGCGCCGGGTTACCCGCAGATAGTTGTCCAGGAACTCGCCACCGTCGTCGTTGTGCCAGCCGGCGGCCACCGCCACCGCGTTGAGCTGACGTCCCGGTCCCGGCAGCTGGTCGGTGGGCTTGCCACGCACCAGCACCAAGGCGTTGCGCGCCCGGGTCGCGGTCAACCAAGCCTGCCGCAGCAGCTTCACCTCGTCCTCGGCGACGAGTTTCGCCTCGGCTATCGCATCCAGTGATTCCAGCGTCGAGGTGTTGTGCAAGGCCTCGATCTCGTGCGCGTTTTGCAGTTGCAGCAGCTGCACGGTCCATTCGATGTCGGCCAGCCCGCCGCGGCCCAGCTTGGTGTGCGTATTGGGGTCGGCGCCGCGCGGCAGCCGTTCGGACTCGACCCGCGCCTTGATGCGGCGGATTTCATGCACCGCCTCGGCGGAGACGCCGTCGGGCGGATAGCGGGTGTGGTCTACCAGCAGCAAGAACCGCTGGCCCAGCTCCGCATCACCGGCGACCGCGTGCGCGCGCAGTAGCGCCTGGATCTCCCAGGCCTGCGCCCACTGCGCGTAGTAGGCCTCATAGGACGCCAACGTGCGAACCAGTGGACCGTTGCGGCCTTCCGGCCGAAGGTTGGCATCCACCTCCAGCGGTGGATCGACGCTGGGCGTGCCCAGTTTTGCTCGAACCTGCTCGGCCACCGCGGTGGACCATTTCACCGCCTGCGCATCGGTCACACCGCTGGCCGGTTCACAGACGTACATGACATCGGCATCTGATCCGTAGCTCAATTCGGAGCCGCCCAGTCTGCCCATGCCGATGACCGCGATGCGGGCCAGGGGCCGTCCCCCCTCGGGGGTGTTGGCCCGGATCATCGCCTCCAGCGCGGATTGCAGCACCGCCACCCACACCGAGGTCAGCGCGCGGCACACCTCGGTGACTTCGAGCAGGCCCAGCAGGTCCGCGGAACCGATGCGGGCGAGCTCGCGGCGTCGTAGCGTGCGGGCGGCGGCGATGGCGCGCAACGGATCGGAGTATCGGCCCGCCGAGGCGATCAGTGCCCGGGCAACCGCCGCGGGCTCCGTCTCGAGCAGTTTGGGTCCGGTCCGGCCGTCGCCGTAGTTCTGAATCACCTCGGGTGCGCGCATCAACAGATCTGGCACGAAAGCCGAGGTGCCCAGCACGTGCATCAGCCGCCTACCCACGGTCGGCTTGTCGCGCAGGGTCGACAGATACCAGCTTTGCGGGGCCAGCGCCTCGCTGAGCCGGCGGTAGGCCAACAGCCCGCCGTCGGGGTCTGGGGCATAGGACAGCCAGTCCAACAGCCTGGGCAACAGCACCGACTGCACGCGCGCGCGCCGGCCGCTGTGATTGACCAGCGCCGCCATATGCTTCAACGCGGTCTGCGGGCCCTCGTAGCCCAGCGCCGCCAGCTGGCGCTCAGCCGCCTCCGACGTCATGCCCCGCCCGGCGATTTCCAGCCCGGCCGGGGCAATCGACTCCAGCAGCGGCTGATAGAAGAGCTTCGCGTGCAGCCGCGACACTCGCACGTTCTGATGCTTGAGTTCCTCGCGCAGCATCCCGGCCGCGTCGTGACGGCCGTCGGGCCGGATGTGAGCCGCCCGCGCCAGCCAGCGCACCGCCTCTTCGTCCTCGAATTCGGGCAGCAGGTGGGTGCGTTTGAGTCGCTGCAGCTGCAGGCGATGCTCGAGCAGGCGCAGGAATTCGTAGGAGGCGATCATGTTCGCCGCGTCCTCGCGCCCGATGTAGCCGCCTTCGCCGAGCGCCGACAGCGCGTCCACGGTAGAGGCGACATGCAGCGACTCGTCGCTGCGGCCATGCACGAGCTGCAGCAGTTGCGCGACGAATTCCACGTCGCGCAGCCCGCCGGTCCCCAGCTTGAGCTCGCGCCCGCGGATATCGGCGGGCACCAGCTGCTCCACCCGGCGGCGCATAGCCTGCACCTCGGCCACGAAGTCGTCACGTTCGCAGGCGGTCCACACCATCGGCATCAGCGCGGCCAGGTAGCGCTGGCCCAGTTCCGCGTCGCCGACCGCCGCCCGGGCTTTCAGCAGTGCCTGGAACTCCCAGGTCTTGGCCCAACGCTGGTAGTAGGCGATGTGCGATTCGACGGTGCGGACCAACTCGCCGCTGCGGCCCTCCGGGCGCAGTCCGGCATCCACTTCGAAGAACGTCGATGACGCCACCCGCATCATCTCGCCGGCGACGCGGATGCTAATCGGGTCGGCGCGCTCGGCCACAAAGATGACGTCGACATCGCTGACGTAATTCAGTTCGCGGGCGCCGCATTTGCCCATCGCGATGACCGCCAGTCGCGGTGGTGTGCGGTCGCGGCACACCGTCTTTTCGGCCAGCCGCAAAGCCGCCGCCAGCGCGGCGTCGGCGATATCGGCCAGGTGCGCGGTAACCACGGTGAACGGCAGCACCGGTTCGTCTTCGACCGTCGCCGCCAGGTCCAGCCCGGCCAGCACCAGAACGTGGTCACGGTGCAGGGCGCGCAACCGATGTACGGCCGAGGCCGGCGCCGCGGCCACCTCCTCGGCCAGATCCACGAACGACTCGAGCAGCGCCGCGTGTGATGGCAGTGCGACCTTGCCCCTGAGCAACTTCCACGACTGCGGATTGGCGACCAGGTGGTCCCCCAGCGACAGCGAGGAACCCAGCACGGCGAACAGTCGCCCGCGCAGGCTGCGTTCGTTGAGCAGCGCCGCGTTCAGCTCGTCCCATCCGGTGTCGGGGTTCTCGGCGAGCCGTACCAAGACCTTCAGGGCAGCGTCGGCGTCCGGTGCGCGTGATAACGACCAGAGCAGATCCACATGCGCCTGGTCATCGTGTTCGGTCCAACCCAGCTCCGCCAGGCGCGCCCCGGCCAGGGCATCCACCAATCCCAGACGGCCGACGCTGGGCAGCTTTGGTCGCTGCGTCGCGGGCTTCGTCACGTTCATGACGGTAGCGCAAGCCGACCGCTGATCGGACCGTCTGGTCCATCAGATTGATTTCACCGCGCCCCGCGGGCTACAGCGACAGGTATGTGCTCAGTTCGTATGGGGTGACGTGACTGCGGTAGGTGGCCCATTCACGACGCTTGTTGCGCAGGAAGAAGTCAAAAACATGCTCCCCCAATGCCTCCGCGACCAGCTCGGAGGATTCCATCGCGCGCAGCGCGCTGTCCAGGCTCGTCGGCAGCTCGCGGTAGCCCATGGTGCGGCGCTCTTCGGGCGTCAGGTCCCACACGTTGTCCTCGGCCTGCGGGCCCAGCACGTAGCCCTTCTCCACCCCGCGCAGCCCGGCGGCCAACAGCACTGCGAACGCGAGATAGGGATTGCACGCGGAGTCGGGGCTGCGCACCTCGATCCGCCGCGACGACGTCTTGTGCGGCGTGTACATCGGCACGCGCACCAGCGCGGAGCGGTTGGCCGCCCCCCAGGAGGCGGCGGTGGGCGCTTCACCGCCCAGGATGAGCCGCTTGTAGGAGTTGACCCATTGGTTGGTCACCGCGCTGATCTCAGAGGCGTGCTCGAGGATCCCGGCGATGAACGACTTGCCCACCTCCGACAGCTGCAGCGGATCGTCGGGGCTGTGGAACGCATTGACATCACCCTCGAACAGGCTCATGTGGGTGTGCATCGCCGAACCGGCGTGCTGGCCAAACGGCTTGGGCATGAACGTGGCGCGCACGCCCTCTTCCAGCGCCACTTCCTTGATGACGTAGCGGAAGGTCATCACGTTGTCGGCCATCGAGAGCGCGTCAGCGAACCGCAGATCGATTTCCTGCTGGCCCGGCGCGCCTTCGTGATGGCTGAATTCCACCGAGATTCCCATGAACTCCAGGGCGTCGATCGCGTGCCGGCGAAACTTCGACGCCGATACATGCACCGCCTGGTCGAAATAGCCGGCGTTGTCGATCGGCACCGGTTCCGTCCCGTCCTCGGGGCCGGGGTTGAGCAAGAAGAATTCGATCTCGGGATGTACGTAGCAGGAGAAGCCGAGTTCGTTGGCCTTGGTCAGCTGACGCCGCAGCACGTGGCGCGGATCGGCCCACGACGGCGAGCCGTCCGGCATGGTGATGTCGCAGAAGATCCGAGCCGAATGGTGATGGCCGGCGTCGGTGACCCAGGGCAGCACCTGGAAGGTGGACGGATCCGGGTGCGCCACTGTATCGGATTCCGAGACCCGGGCAAAGCCCTCGATCGACGATCCGTCGAAGCCGATGCCTTCCTCAAAGGCGCCTTCGAGTTCGGCAGGTGCGATCGCAACCGACTTGAGAAAACCAAGCACGTCGGTGAACCAAAGCCGGACGAAGCGGATGTCACGCTCTTCCAGTGTGCGGAGGACGAATTCCTTCTGCCGATCCATGACTCGAACAGTATGCAAGATGTGTTAAATGCGTGTTACCGATGCCCGGCCAGGCACGTTGCGGAGTGCCCGGGCGAGCGCGCGACCGGCTAGGACCCGCAGCGCAAATTGGCCGGCGGCGGCGTCAAGTTGAGCAAATACCGCACCACCGCGCCGTCAACACAGTCGTTGCCGTCGAATACGGCGGTGTGCTGAGTCCCGTCGTAAGTGATCAGCGGAGCACCCAACTGCCGGGCCAGGTCAACGCCGGCCTGATATGGCGTGGCCGGGTCATGGGTGGTGGACACCACGACAGCCTTGCCCGGCGCCGCGGGCGAGGCCGCATGTGGCACCGACGTCGCCGGCACCGGCCACAACGCACACAGATCACGCGGGGCCAACCCGGTGAACTGCCCGTAACTGAGGAAGGGAGCGGCCTGACGGAACTGTTGGTCGGCCGAGACCCACGACGCGGCATCCGTCGGTGTCGGCGCGTCCACGCAGCGGATCGCGTTGAACGCGTCCTGGCCGTTGTTGTAGCGCCCCGCGCGGTCACGGCCGTCGTAGTCGTCGGCCAGCAACAGCAGGTCACCGGCGTCGGCACCCCGCTGCAGGCCGAGCAAACCGCTGGTCAGATACTTCCAGCGCTGCGGCGCATAGAGCGCATTGATCGTGCCCGTGGTGGCGTCGGCGTAGCTGAGGCCGCGCGGGTCTGAGGTCTTTGCCGGCTGGCTGACCAGTGGATAGACCAGAGCGTGGTACCGGTTGACCCATTGGGCCGGGTCGGTGCCCAGCGGGCAGGCCGGTGAGCGAGCACAGTCGGCGGCGTAGTCATTGAAGGCGGTCTGGAATCCCGCCAACTGTTTGGCGTTTTCGTCGATTGGCCCGGCCATCGGATCGATGGCGCCGTCGAGCACCATCGCCCGGACGTGGGAACCGAACCGTTCGAGGTAGGCGGTGCCCAACTCGGTACCGTAGCTGTAGCCCAGGTAGTTGAGCTGATCGTCGCCTAGCGCCCGGCGGATCATGTCCATGTCGCGTGCGGTGGCCGCGGTGCCGACGTTGGCTAAGAAGCCCAGGCCCATCCGGTCAGCACAGTGTTGGGCCAGCTCTCGGTACACCTGCTCGATGTGAGCCACGCCGGCCTGGCTGTAGTCCACCATCGGGTCACGCCGGAACGCGTCGAATTCGGCGTCAGTGCGACACCGCAGCGCGGGAGTGGAGTGGCCCACTCCTCTGGGGTCGAATCCCACCAGGTCGAAATGGCGGGCGATCTCGGTGCCCCTCAGCTCGGGTGCCATCCCGGCGACCATGTCGACCGCGGAAGCTCCGGGCCCGCCGGGGTTGATCAGCAGCGCACCGATTCGCTGGCCCGTCGCTGGAACCCGGATCACGGCCAGTTTGGCTTGTGCCCCACCGGGTTTGTCGTAGTCGATCGGGACCCCCACGGTGGTGCACCGTGCGGTTGGAATCTCGCTGACGTTATCGATGAACGGCCCACAGGAGCCCCAGTTCTGCTGCGGCGCTGCTATAGGTATGCCCGGGCTCTGGGTCTGACCGACATCGGGTTCCGGTATCGCGCCCGCCACAGCCAGCGTGGTCGGCAACGCGCCGCAGAGCACCAGCCCAAAAGACAGCAGCGCCGAGCTCAGCGTTCTCAGGCGCAACATGGCGGACATCGTCTCACCCACGGATACCCGTGGCGCCGCGAAATGGTTACGCCTTGGTCTCGTATCTCACTACGTTGGACTACCCGCCAGTTCTGAAGTGTCGGTCTCGATTTCGTGACGACCGACGTGGGCCTCGGCCCGAAGACGTTTCACCATGTGCGGGTAGTGCAGCTCGAACGCCGGTCGCTCCGAACGAATTCGGGGCAGCTCGGTGAAATTGTGCCGAGGCGGAGGGCAACTGGTGGCCCATTCCAGCGAGTTGCCGTGTCCCCACGGATCGTCGACCAGCACCGGTTCGCCAAAGCGCCAGCTCTTGAACACATTCCAGACAAAGGGCAGCACCGAGACACCGAGGGTGAGTGCTCCGATCGTGGAGATGACGTTGAGCGTCTGGAAGCCGTCGGTGGGCAGGTAGTCCGCATACCGACGCGGCATCCCGGAATTGCCCAGCCAGTGCTGGACCAAGAAGGTGGCGTGGAACCCGAGGAAGGTCAGCCAGAAGTGAAACTTGGCCAGCCGCTCGTCGAGTAGGCGCCCGGTCATCTTGGGGAACCAGAAGTAGATGCCGGCATAGGTGGCGAACACGATGGTGCCGAACAGCGTGTAGTGGAAATGGGCAACCACGAAATAGGTGTCGCTGACGTGAAAGTCCAGCGGCGGGCTGGCCAGCAACACGCCGGTCAGCCCGCCGGCCAGGAAGGTGACCAGGAATCCCAGCGAGAACAGCATCGGTGATTCGAACGTCAGCTGACCCCGCAACATGGTGCCGATCCAGTTGAAGAATTTCAGACCGGTCGGCACCGCGATCAGAAACGTCATGAACGAAAAGAAGGGCAGCAGCACGGCCCCGGTGGCGAACATGTGGTGGGCCCAAACCGCCACGGACAGTGCCGCAATCGACAGTGTCGCGTAGACCAGCGTCGTATAGCCGAATATCGGCTTGCGACTGAACACCGGGATCACCTCGGACACGATCCCGAAGAACGGCAGTGCGATGACATACACCTCGGGGTGCCCGAAGAACCAGAACAGGTGCTGAAACAGAATGACCCCACCGTTGGCGGGGTCGTAGATGTGGGCGCCGAGGTGACGGTCGGCGGCCAAACCGAACAGCGCCGCGGTCAACAGCGGGAAGATCATCAGCACAAGCAAGCTCGTGACCATGATGTTCCAGGTGAAGATCGGCATCCGGAACATCGTCATTCCCGGAGCGCGCAGGCACACCACGGTGGTCAGCATGTTGACTCCCCCTAGGATGGTGCCCAGTCCACCGACCGCCAGGCCCAGAATCCAAAGGTCCGGCCCCACACCGGGACTGTGAGCGGCGTTGGACAGTGGCGTGTAGGCGGTCCACCCGAAGTCGGCGGCGCCTCCGGGCACGATGAATCCGCTCAAGGCGATCAACGCGCCCAAAGACAAAGAGCCAGAACGACAATGCGTTGAGCCGCGGGAAGGCTACGTCGGGTGCGCCGATCTGCAAGGGCAGAACCAGATTGGCGAATCCGAACACCACCGGGGTCGCGTAGAACAGCAGCATGGCGGTGCCGTGTATGGTGAACAGCTGGTTGTACTGCTCGTTGGACAGGAACTGTAGCCCCGGTGTGGCGAGCTCCGCGCGCATCAGCAACGCCATCAAGCCGCCGATGAAGAAGAAGATGAAGCAGGCGACCATGTACATGATGCCGATCATCTTGTGGTCGGTGGTGGTGATGATCTTGTAGATCAGGCTGCCTTTGGGCCCCATTCGCGGCGGAAATGGCCGGCGGGCTTCGAGATCGTGGGCAGGCGGCGCTTCGGTGGTCATTGATCAGCTCCAAAGGCAACGGTGACCGAATAGCTTTGGACAAGCCGCCCAAGTATTCCGGGCCGCCGCTGCACCGCCCTAGGGCCAATAGTCCCTAACCGCGGCGTTCGGCGCGGAGCTGGTTACTCGGTGTCATCGCACGCCTAGCACTTCGCGCCGCGCGGTGGCGTGGTGCCGCCGATCAGATAAGCCGTGACGTAGTCGTCGATGCAGCTGTCGCCCTGGAACACCACCGTATGCTGGGTTCCGGCGAAAGTGAGCAACGAACCATGCAGCTGGTTCGCCAGATCCACCCCGGCCTTGTACGGCGTCGCCGGGTCGTGGGTGGTGGACACGATCACGGTCGGCACCAAGCCCGGCACCGACACCGCGTGGGGCTTGCTGGTCGGAGGGACCGGCCAGAACGCGCAGGTGCCAAGGGGGGCGTGGCCGGTGAACTTCCCGTAGCTCATGAACGGCGCGATCTCGCGCGAGCGGCGGTCTTCGTCCACGATCTTGGCGCGATCGGTGATGGGTGGCTGGTCAACACAGTTGATCGCGACACGCGCGTCGGTGGCGTTGGTGTAGTGGCCGTGCGAGTCGCGACGCATGTACATGTCGGCCAGGGCCAGCAGGGTGTCACCACGATCGTCGGTCAGCTCGGTGAGACCGTCGGTCAGGTGCTGCCACAGGTTGGGCGAATACAGCGCCATGATGGTGCCCACGATGGCGTCGCTGTAGCTGAGCCCGCGCGGGTCCTTGCTCCGAGCCGGCCTGCTCACCTGCAGATTGTTCGGGTCGACGAGCTTGTCGACCAGGCTGTGGTAGACGGCGACGGCCTTGGCCGGGTCGGTACCCAATGGGCAGCTGTCATTCTCGGCGCAGTCGGCGGCATAGTCGTTGAACGCTTCCTGAAACCCCTTGGCCTGCCGCAGGTCCGCCTCAATGGGATCGGCATTCGGGTCGACCGCACCGTCGAGGATCATCGCCCGCACCCGCTGCGGGTAGGCCTCGGCATATGCCGAACCGATCCGGGTGCCGTAGGAGTAGCCGAGGTAGGTCAGCTTGTCATCGCCAAGCGCCGCGCGGATGGCATCGAGGTCCCGTGCCACGTTGACCGTGCCGACGTTTTCCAGGAAGTTCTTGCCCATCTTGCCGACGCAGCGGGCAACGAACTGCTTGGTTTCCTCCTCCATCCGCGCGACGCCGGCCTCGCTGTAGTCGACCTGCGGCTCCGCGCGCAACCGGTCGTTGTTCGCGTCGGAGTTGCACCACAACGCGGGACGCGAGGACGCCACTCCGCGTGGGTCGAATCCAACCAGGTCGAAGCGCTCGTGGACGCGCTTGGGCAACGTCTGGAAGACGCCGAGCGCTGCCTCGATGCCGGATTCACCGGGCCCGCCGGGGTTGATCACCAAGGAACCGATTTTGTCGCCCGTGGCCGGAAAGCGAATCAACGCCAGCGCCGCGACATCGCCGCGGGGTTGCCGGTAGTCGACCGGCACGGCGAGTTTGCCGCACAGCGCTCCGCCGGGAATCTTCACGTTCGGATTGGAGCTGCGGCACGGTGACCACTGGATCGGCTGGCCGAGCTTCGGCTCGGCCATGCGGGCGTGCCCGCCAACGACGCGGATGCAGCCGGTCAGGACGAGCGCCACGCTGGCGATCGCGGTCCATATCAGCAGCATTCGCGCGAGCTTGTCGCGGCGAGACAGGAACATGGCAACCTATGGTGCCAGAGAACACGGTAAATGCTGGTTAACCACCGTCACCGCGCCCGTCATCCGGTCTCGGCCAGCAGTTCTTCCATTACGGTGGCGAATTCGTCGGCCATTTGCCACAAATCCGGAAGCAGCTCCGGGCAGGCCACCAGCCCGACGTCGAGTTTGCCGTTCAGCGACATCACCGTGACGTTGAGGCCCGAACCGTGGAAGATGGGCCCCAGCGGGTACATCGCCTTGACCTCACATCCCAGCATGTACAGGGGCAGCTGCGGGCCCGGCACATTGGAGACCAACAGGTTGTGCACGGGCAGGCTTTCGGTCAGCCGGCTGCTTGCATAGACACGCATGGCGGCGCCGAAGACCGCCGGCGCGGCAAATTGCGACCAGTCCTGAAGCAGCGTGGCGCCGATCGCCGAACTGTGGCCCTTGGCAACCGTATTGCCGTGCGCGATGGCGTTCAGCCGCTCGGCCGGATCGGCGATCTCGGTGTGCAGGCTGGAAAATATGGCCGATACCTGGTTACGGCCGGGACGGTCGGACTTGCCGTGCACCGACACCGGTACCGACGCCACCAACGACGACGTGGGCAGTGCGTCCCGGTCCGCCAGGTAATTGCGCAGCACGCCGGAGACCAGCCCCATCACCACGTCGTTGACCTTGACGCCGAAGTGATTCTTCACCGCCTTGATGTCCTCGAGATCCAGCTCCGCGTAGGCAACGGCGCGCCGGCCGCTGACGCGGGCGTTGAACACCGTGCGCGGCGCGGTGAATGGGCGCGCCATGGTCAGGCCTTCGCGCGCCCGCAGCAGGGTGGACACTACCGAGGACACCGTTTCGGGCACCACATTGGCCAGCTGCAACGGCCGGGTGGCGAACCTGAGCAGGCCCCCGGCGGCGATCTGCCAATCGGTGGCACCGCCGACCCCGTCGACCGGATCCGGGGCGGGAGCGTCGGCTTCGGTGGTGCACAGCTGCGACATCAGGTTGGCACCGGTCACGCCGTCGACCGCGGCATGGTGCACCTTGGTCAGGACCGCCAGGCGCCCGTCGCGGTGGCAGTCGGTGCCCGCCACTCCTTCGATCACCCACATCTCCCAGAGCGGGCGGCTGCGGTCCAACGGCAGTGAGGCGATGTGACCGCAGATTTGGGAGAGCTCGGCCCGGCCCCCCGGTGGGGGCAGGCCGATGCGGTGCAGATGCCGATGCAGCTGGAAGTCCTCGTCGTCCACCCACACCGGGTGATCGAGGTTCAGTGCGCTGTTGGCCAGCTTTTCGCGGAATTCCGGCATCGCCTTGATCCGCAGTGCCAACGCGTCCTGCAGCCGGTCGAACGTGTAGCCGCCGGGCATCGTCGACGTGTCCAGCTCCATGATCGAGCAGACGTGCATCGGCTGATTCGAGGTTTCCAGGTACAAGAAGCTGGCGTCGAGGCCACTAAGCCGCTGCATTCCGCCGATGGTAGGCCGTGCGCGGGCTCACAGTGCATCCGTGCGTAAGAAATGGCAGACTAGCCAGGTCAGATGAACCCGGGGACCCGGATATCAGCTTGTGCTGAGGGCCACGAGGATCTACCCGACCAACAGCTAGGGACAATGATGTCTGAGCAGATCTCTGAGCAGTCTGAGCAAAATGTCTATGGCGCTAACTCGCCGGTGCCCGCCGGTGAGTCGTCGCCTTCCGCGGCCAGCGCGCCGCGGACCAAGGTGCGAGCCCACCACCTGCAGAAATGGAAAGCCGAAGGCCACAAGTGGGCCATGCTCACGGTCTATGACTACTCGACCGCGCGGGCCTTCGACGACGCAGGCATCCCGGTTCTATTGGTCGGCGACTCCGCCGCCAACGTCGTGTACGGCTACGACACCACGATGCCGATCTCGATTGATGAGCTGATTCCCCTCGTGCGCGGTGTGGTGCGCGGCGCCCCGCACGCGTTGGTCGTCGCCGACCTGCCGTTCGGCAGCTACGAGTCCGGACCTTCGGCCGCGCTGCCGGCGGCCACCCGATTCATGAAGGAAGCCGGTGCCCATGCCGTCAAGCTCGAGGGCGGCGAGCGGGTGGCCGAGCAGATCGCGTGCCTGACCGTGGCGGGCATCCCGGTGATGGCCCACATCGGCTTCACCCCACAGAGCGTGAACACCTTGGGCGGGTTCCGGGTGCAGGGCCGCGGTGACGCCGCGGAACAAACGATCGCCGACGCGATCGCCGTCGCCGAAGCCGGGGCATTCTCGGTGGTGATGGAAATGGTGCCCGCGGAATTGGCCACCCAGATCACCGGCAAGCTCACCATCCCGACCATCGGGATCGGCGCCGGCCCGAGCTGCGACGGCCAGGTCCTGGTTTGGCAGGACATGGCCGGCCTCAGCAGCGGCAAGGCCCCCCGATTCGTCAAGCGCTACGCGGATGTCGGCGGCGAATTACGCCGCGCCGCGGTGCAATACGCGCAAGACGTGGCCGGCGGCGTATTTCCCGCCGAGGAGCACTGCTTCTGATTCTCCCCTACTGCTGACACCGATCCCGAAAGTCGGTCAGCGGCTGGCGAATGCCCTGTAGCTCGGCGTGTACGCCGGGGTTGGCGTCCATGCACTGCTGCAGTTGGTCACGGATGTCGTCGCGAGGCTGACCTCGCAGACCGGTGAAGTAGTCGTTGACCTCCGGATGGCTGAACAGGTACACCGAAGTCGCTGCGGCAACCCCGGCAGAAACCCCGGCCAGGTCCGCCGCCGTGCAGTTCGGCGGTGCCGGTGCGGGAGCGGGAGCGGGATCATCCGGATCTGCCCCGGCGACCGCGGACGCGAAGCCGGCTGCGCCCAGGAACATCGCGCCGGCAACGATCCCACCGGCAACCAGGCGCGATCTGGCAGCACCGAACAACACCATGAACGACTCCTTGATCAAGTATCGGAAGGCCGCCGGGACGGCCCGCATCGCACACGATAGGTGCTTTCGGGCCGGTGCAGGAACCGAATGGTGTGTGGCGTCGGCAACCGAACCTTGAGGCTCACGCGTCACCTCGATATGGCACTCTATGATGCCTATCCACGATTTCATGTCCGCGGATCTGTGGCCTGACCGGAGGCGAAAATGCCTGTAAAGGCGCCGAAGACGGCGCGTCACTTGGAGGTCGAGCGCAAGTTCGACGTCGTCGAGTCGACGGTATCGCCCTCGTTCGAAGGCATTGCGGCGGTGGCTCGTGTGGAAAGGAAGCCGGTCCAGGCGCTGGATGCGGTGTATTTCGACACCGCAGACCAAGACCTCGCGAGCAATCGGATCACCCTGCGGCGGCGCACCGGTGGCGCCGACGCCGGCTGGCATCTCAAGCTGCCGGCCGGTCGTGACGCCCGCACCGAGCTGCATGCGCCGATCACGGAGCCGGACGCATCCGAGTCCTTGGGGGCGCCGACCCAACACTGCGTTCCGGCGGAGCTGCTCGATGTGGTGTTGGCGATCGTGCGTGATCGCCCGCTGCAGCCGGTCGCGCGCATCAGCACACAGCGCGCGAGCCAGTTCTTGTACGGCGTTGACGGCGCACCGCTCGCGGAGTTCTGCGATGACCACGTCACCGCCTGGCCGGCTGGTGCCGGTCCGGATGCCGAACCGGCGCAACAACAGTGGCGCGAGTGGGAACTCGAGCTTTCGGATCCGAGCCAGAGCGCCAGTCGCGAACTGCTGGACCGGCTGAGCAACCGGCTGCTTGACACCGGAGCGGCACCGGCTGGGCACGGCTCCAAGCTGGCTCGGGTGCTGGGCTCGACCTCGCCGTCGGCGGGCCGGCCCGAACCGGCGGATCCGGTGCACCGCGCGGTGGCCCGCTACGTTGCGGAGCTGCTGGTGTGGGATCGCGCCGTGCGCGCCGACGTCGACGATTCCGTCCATCAGATGCGGGTGACCACCCGCAAAATTCGCAGCCTGCTCGCGGATTCGCAGGATTCGTTCGGATTGGCCGACAAGGCGTGGGTTCTCGACGAGCTGCGCGAACTCGCCGCCGTGCTGGGGGTGACCCGTGATGCCGAGGTGCTTGGCCAGCGCTACCAGCACGCCCTGGAGAGGCTAGACCCGACGCTGGTGCGCGGACCCGTCTACGAGCGTCTGGTCGACGGGGCCCGGCGCCGCTACCACGCCGGGCTGCGGCGGTCGCTGGTGGCCATGCGGTCCAAGCGCTACTTCCGCCTGCTCGATGCCCTCGACGCCATCGCGGCCGCGTATCCGGCCGACACCGCCGCCGCGGGGGCTGAGCCGGCCCCACCCCCGAGTATCGAGGCGGCTTACCGACGGGTCCGCAAGGCCGCCAAACTCGCCAAGGCGGCCGCCAAGGCGCCAAGTTCGCCGGTCGAGTCTGCCGCCGTGGACGCGGGTGCCCACCTCGGCCCCAACGAGGCGCTGCACCGAATCCGCAAGCGCGCCAAGAGGCTGCGCTACACCGCCGCGGCCACCGGAGCCATCCAGGTCTCCAGCCAGGCCAAGGCCATCCAGACGCTGCTCGGCGATCACCAGGACAGCGTGGTCAGCCGAGAGCACCTGCTCCACGAGACCGATGCGGCGCACGCCGCGGGCCAGGACACCTTTACCTACGGCCTGCTGTATCAGCGGGAGAGCGATCTGGCCGAGGGTTGCCGGCAGCGGCTCGACGCCGCCCTGCACCGGCTCGACAAGTCGGTACGCAAGACCCGACGCTGAGTGCGGGTGGGCAAGTCAAACGCCATCCCACGCGCAGCATCAGGGCTCCGACGAACAAAGCGAAGGCCAGTAGTGCGAGCAGGCCCAACACGTTGGTTATCAGGCGGGCACACAGATGGCCGCGTCACGGTGAAGCTGCCGGGTGTGGCACCGCCGCGGATCAGCGCCAGCGCGCGGCTGTCGCAGAGTCGGCCGATAATCCCGGCGTCTCGATCACGTCGGCGGTGGCTGCCCAGCGGGCGCTGGAGCTGCCGGTACGGATGGGCAGCGCGACCGGCGAAGCCGGGCTGCGCGATGGGGATTACGTCGGTGCGGTACTGAATCGTGCGGCACGGGTTCTGAATCCGCGGCCAGCACCACCGCAACCATCACCGCGACGGCGTAACATCACCCGCCGAAGCCAGAACCTCCGCCGGCCCAGCCCCCGTGTTCCCCCAGACCGATCTTGATGAGCCTGGCTCATGGCGGGCGGCCGCGTTCATGCGCGATCATCCGACAAAAGGAATTTGCGATCGGTTAGCATGACGGCATCACACGAGGTAGACGTCCGCAGAGCAGGTCATGGTGCGGAAGCCAAGTCGGGGATGTGCCGTGAAAGCCATTCATTTCATCTCCGGTCTGCCGCGGTCGGGTTCGACGTTGCTGGCCGCGTTGCTGCGGCAAAACCCGCGGTTCCAGGCCGGAATGTCGGGTCCGCTGGCCGGCCTGTTCGGCGCCCTGCTCGACGAAATGAGTGGGCGCAACGAGTTTTCGGTGTTCATCGATGACGCCAAGCGCGAGCGCATCCTGCGCGGGTTGTTCAACGACTTCTATGCGGACTGCACCGCCGAGGTGACCTTTGACACCAACCGCGGCTGGTGTGCGTGGATGCCCGCGATTGCGCGACTGTTTCCCGATGCGAAAGTGATTGCCTGCGTGCTTGAACTGCAGTGGGTGGTGGACAGCATCGAGCGGTTGATTCAACACAACGTCTTTAGCCCGTCGTCGATTTTCAACTACAGCGCCGGCGGCACGGTGTTTAGCCGCGCCACAAGTGTGGTGGCGCCCGACGGCATGGTCGGCGGTCCCTACGATGCCCTGCGGCAGGCGTGCTACGGCGCGCAACGAGATCGACTTCTGTTGCTGCAGTAAGAAACCCTGAGCACCGACCCGGCCAAGGCGATGCAGGCCATCTACTCGTTTCTGGGTGAGCCGGTGTTTGAGCACGATTTCGGCCATGTCGAGTACGACGTCACCGAGTTCGACGAGCGCGCCGGGACACCGGGGTTGCACACCGTGCGCCCCACGGTCACGGCCGAAGCGCGCGACACGTTGCTACCGCCGGATCTGTTCAACCGCTTCACCCACGACGCCTTCTGGCGCGACCCGGAGAGGATTCCGGCCGGGCTGACGGTCGTGTGAGGTTTGTTCTCTCCCAGCCATCTCGACGAGGCCGTGGTGGCGTTTCGATCAGCGGTGAACTGTCACGGCACATTCGCGCCGGGCGTACCGAAAAGGTCCACTCCCATCCAGTCGGGGGGAGCTGTGAGGTCGGCGGCCCCGCCGTTGCCGCCGGTATTGCCCAGGCCGGTGCCGCTACCGCCGTTGCGGCCGGTGCCGGTGCTGGTGTCGATGGTGCCGCCGGTGTTTGCGGTGAAGGTGGATCCCCCGCCGTTGCCGCCGATGCCGTCGGTGATGCCGTCACCGCCGGCCCCGCCGTTGGTGGCGCTGCTAGTGACGGTGCCGCCCCCGACGGCGTTGATTCGGGCTTGGTTTCCGGCGCCGCCGATGCCGCCGCCGCTTCCTGCCCCGCCGACCCCGCCGGTCGCGTAGCCAGTGGCGACGGAGCTGGCCGCCCCGTTGGCGAAGAGGTTGGCGCTGCCTCCGGAGCCGCCGCGGCCGCCGATGCCAGCGCCACCGCCGCCGCCGGTGGCCGTGCCGTCAGTGAGGGTGGCGCCGCTATAACCTCTGATCGAGGCGTAGTTTCCGCTGCCGCCGTAGCCGCCGGCGGTGCCCGCGCCCCCGGCGCCGCCGATGGAGATGCCGCTGGCGGAGCTGCCCGCGCCGTTAGCCCGAAGGAAGGCGTTGCCGCCGCCGCCGTGGCCGCCGGTGGTGCCCGCACCCCGTAGCCGCCGCTGACCGTGCCCGTGGCGGTGCCGCCGTTAGAAGCACTGACCTGGGCGTAGCCGCCAACGCCGCCGAGGCCGGCGGTGGTGCCCGCGCCCCCGAAGCCACCGATGGCGCTGCCGCTGGCGGAGCTGCCGGCACCGTTGGCAAATAGGGCGCCGCTACCGCCGCCGCCGCCGCTGCCGCCGGTGGTGCCCGCACCCCCGACGCCGCCGGTCGCCGTGCCGCCGGTGATGGTGCCGCCCCGCTGGTGCTAATGGTGGCGTCGCCTCCGCGGCCGCCGCTGGCGTGGTTGGTGCCGCCGGCCCCACCGGCCCCGCCGGTAGCGGTACCGTCGGCGGAGCTGCCGGCATCGCTGGCGGCGAGGGTGGCGTTGCCTCCGTGGCCGCCAACCCCGCCGGCGGCCACGGTGGTACCGGCGCCGCCGACGCCGCCCTCACCACCGGTGGCGGTACCGCTGGTAATGCCGCCGCTGGTGGGTAGCACCCTGGCGCCGCCGCCGCCGCCACCGCCGTAGCCCGGCCCGCCGCTGGTGGCCGCCGCGCCCGCGCCACCGGCCCCGCCGGCGCCGGCAGTCGCACCGGTGCCGACAGCCCCGCCGCTGCCGCCCTGGCCGCCGTCGCCGCCGGCACCGTCGGTGCCACCCACGCCGCTGTCCCCGCCGGCACCGCCGCCCCCGCCGCTCCCGAACAGCCCGACCGCGCGGCCACCGACGCCACCGACCCCGCCGGGGCCGCCGTGGCCGCCGGACGCGCCGGCTGCGGCCATCGGGTCGGCGGCTGCGTCATAGCCGAGGCCGCCCTGCCCGCCGGCCCCGCCGTGACCACCCATGCCGGGCGCCGCGGTGGCTGAACCGGCAGCACCCAGCCCGCCGACACCGCCGGCCCCGCCGCCGCCGAAGATCAGCCCACCGGCACCACCGTTGCCTCCGGTCCCGCCGACCGCGCCGCTGCCCGCATAGGCGGTCCCGCCGGATCCGCCGTGACCGCCGGAGCCGAACAGGAACGCCGACCCACCGGCCCCGCCCGCGCCACCGGCCGGGCTGGTGGCCGTACCCGGCGTGCCCGATCCGCCATCGCCGCCATCGCCCCACAACCATCCACCGGGCCCACCGGCCTGCCCGGTGCCCGGCGCCCCATCGGTACCCGGCCCAACCAACGGGCGCCCGGTGAACTGCAGGAACGGCGCATTGATGGCGTCTTGCACCCCCACGGCCGCAGCGGCTGCCGCTTGCAGCGGCGACGCGCTGGCGGCCTCGGTGGCCGCATACAAGAACCCACCGCCATTCAGCGCCTGCACGAACTGGTCATGAAACAGCGACGCCTGCGCGCCCAGCGCCTGAAACTGCTGGGCGTAACCACCAAACAACTTTGCGACCGCCGCCGACACTTCATCCTCAGCCGCCGCCGCAATCGATGTCGTCAAGCCCGCCGACGCCGCATGCGCCTCCCTGATCGACGACCCCAGGCTGCTCAAGCTGGAAGACGCTGCAGCTAACTCCTCGGGTGCGGCATAAACAAAAGTTGACACTCGTCAATCCCCATCACGACCGGACGGTCCAAGTCCGAAGGAAACAATTTTCGGCCTTTTCCGACTTTTCCGAGACGCTACGCCCGCCCATTCCGATCATCGCAGCAAATCTACGGTCCGGTGACAGAAGCCCCATGCTCTTAAGGACCTAAGTCACTAACTCGTGAGGCTAATTAACCAACGGCAAACTAGCGAAAGGCAACCCACCGAAGTTTGCCACCAAAGGCACCGGCGCCCGTCGTCGCGGCTGACCTTCTTGGCGGCCAGCGGTGCACATCGCCGGATCAGCAAACTCCGTCCCACAGTCCCGCCTACAGCCACCTGTGGCCCGATTCCGACAACCGGACGCGGGACGCAATTGATTCGGTGCTCGGATCTGCTGCGGACGCAAGCGGCTCCGGCTAGCTGAATATGCAGGTCGTAGACGTAAGGCGGACGAGTTGGCCTGTAAGCCGGATTCTGTTCCACACCGCCGCGGCTGAACCAGCGGCGGCGCGGCGGCGACCATCCATCTGGGCACACCGTCGCCGGGTACCTCGAGCGGCCTACCCGCAGACTCGGGCGAGCAGCCCTCAAACGCCTGCGCGGCCGCACCTACGGTACGGCCTTCTTGACCTTGCTTCGGGTGGGGTTTGCCTAGCCACCCCGGTCACCCGGGGTGCTGGTGCGCTCTTACCGCACCGTTTCACCCTTACCACCGCGAGAGTGGCGGTCTGTTTTCTGTGGCACTTTCCCGCGAGTCACCTCGGATTGCTGTTAGCAATCACCCTGCTCTGTGAAGTCCGGACTTTCCTCGACTCGACGCTGACCTCATGACAAAACGAGCCCAACGCGAGCCGCGGCCGCCCAGCCAACTCGTCCGCGGAAGATACGCTACCCGCTACGCAAAATCGCGGCCAACAGACGCCGTCGAACCGAGCCGCTGGCCCGATCGTTGACGGCGGCGCTGCTACAGGTAGCCGGTCTGGTTGACCAGCCGCACCGACGACGCGCCGTCGGCATAGAACTCGGCGATGCTCAGCGACGCCAGATCAAGATGCAGCCGGTAGAGGACCTCGGAGCCCACATCGAGCGCGAGTCGCAGCAACATCTTGATGGGCGTGACGTGTGAGACCACCAGCACGGTCGTGCCTTCATACCGGGAGATCATCCGGTCGCGTCCGCGCCGAACCCGCCGCAGCACTTCATCGAAGCTCTCACCGCCCGGCGGCGTGATGCTGGTGTCGTTGAGCCAACGATGGTGCAGGTCGGGGTCGCGGTTGGCGGCCTCCGCGAAAGTCATGCCTTCCCAGACCCCGAAGTCCGTTTCGACCAGGTCTTCGTCCACCGTCACGTCCAGCCCGAGGGCTCGGGCCGCCGTCGTCGCCGTATCGTAGGCACGCTGCAGAGGCGAGGACACCACCGCAGCAATTCCGCCGCGTTGCGCGATGTAGCGGGCGGCCAAACCGGCTTGGCGCCAACCGACTTCGTTGAGCGCCGGGTTGCCGCGCCCGGAATAGCGGCGTTGCACCGACAGTTCGGTCTGACCATGTCGCAGCAGCAGCAGCCTGGTGGCCGTATCGCGTCTACCGGTCCATCCGGGAGCTGCCGGGGTTTGCACAGGCGCCGTGTTGGCGGGGTCGGCGACGGCGGCCACCGCCACGGTACCGGGTTCGCCACGCCGATTGGTGCGAACCGCTGCGTCCATCGCTTCGTTGGCCAGCCGGTCGGCATGCGCATTGCGGGCCCGCGGAATCCAGGCGTAGCTGATCCGGCGGAATTGCCCTGCCAGCTCGCGCGCCTGCCCATGCAGTTCCACCAGGTCCGGGTGCTTGACCTTCCAGCGCCCGCACATCTGCTCGACCACCAGTTTGGAATCCATCAGGACCGACACTTCGGTGGCACCCAGCTTGACGGCGTCGTCCAAACCGGCTATCAGACCGCGGTATTCAGCGACGTTGTTGGTGGCGCGGCCGATCGCCTGTTTGCTCTCCGCCAACACGGTCGAGCGGTCCGCGGTCCACACCACTGCGCCGTATCCGGCCGGCCCCGGGTTACCACGCGATCCACCATCAGCTTCGATGATGACTTTCACAGCTCGGGTCCCTTGATCCGTAAGAGGATCGCGGCGCATTCCGGACACCGAAGCACCTCGTCCTCGGCGGCCGCCGAGATACGAGCCAATTCGCTGCGGCCGATCTCAATACGGCAGGCACCGCAACGGTGGCCCTGCAACTGCCCCGCGCCTGGCCCGCCGCCAGCCCGCAGCCGTTCGTAGAGCGCGGCAAGATCGGGATTCAACGATGCGGCCAGCGTGTCGCGTCGCGATGAATGTTCTTGACGGGATTGGTCGAGTTCGGCCATGGCGGCATCGACGGACTGCTGGGCAGCGGTCAGTTCGGCTTGCAGGACTTCGAGCGCCGCAATCTCAGTGTTCTGTTGCGCCTGCAACTCCTCGCGGCGCTCCATCACCTCCAACAGCGAATCTTCCAGACTGGCCTGGCGGCGTTCCAGGGTCTCCAGCTCGTGCTGCAGGTCAGCCAATTGCTTGGCATCCACAGCCCCCGAGGTGAGCAATGACCGGTCCCGGTCTTCGCGCTTACGTACCGCGTCGATCTCGTCTTCCAGGCGTGAAACCTGGGCGTCCAAGTCCTCCAACCCGATTCGCACCGCAGCGAGTCGGTCACCGACCGCCTCGTGCTGAACCCGAACCTGCTCGAAAGCGGACCCCTCGGGCAGATGGGTGGACCGATGGGCGATCCGTGACAGCTCAGCATCGAGCTTCGCCAACTCCAATAGCGAACGCTGCTGTGCCGCTTCGGCCTTCATGTCTGATCTCCCGGTCCTATTCTCAGCTGTCGTTCTCGCGGCTTGCTGCAACGTTCCACGGGTCGGTACGCAACGGACATACCCGCACCGGCAGCGCCTCACCGAAATGGGACCGCAGCACCTCGGCCGCCTGGCCGCACCAAGGGAACTCGCTTGCCCAATGCGCGACGTCGATCAACGCGACCGCGGAGGCGCGGCGATGTTCGTCAGCAGGATGATGGCGCAGATCTGCGGTGAGGTAGGCCTGGACGTCCGCCGCGGCCGCCGCGGACAGTAGTGAATCGCCGGCGCCACCGCACACCGCCACCCGCGTCACCAGCATCTCGGGGTCCCCCGCCGCGCGCACTCCCCAGGACGTCTGCGGTAGCGCGGCGCCGACGCGAGAGACGAAGTCGCGCAAGGTTTGCGGCCGGTCCAGCGTGCCGATGCGCCCCAACCCGACATCGGCCGGTGGTGGCACCAGCGCAAGAATGTCGAATGCCGGCTCTTCGTACGGGTGCGCGGCTCGCATGGCCGACAGCACGGCGGCACGGGCGCGCGCGGGTGCGATGACCTCGACCCGGTCCTCGGTGACTCGTTCGACGATGCCGACGCTGCCGATCGCCGGTGACGCGCCGTCCAGCGGGAGGAACTGCCCGATGCCCGTAACGCTCCAGCTGCAATGCGAGTAGTCACCGATATGTCCGGCGCCAGCGTCATAGATCGCCGCCTGCACGGGTTCTGCGTGCTCGCGCGGCACATAGATGACCCACTTGTCCAGCTCGGCCACGCTTGGCGACCGGGCGAGCACGGATTCGACGGTCAGTCCCAGCGCTTGGGCCAGCGCGTCGGACACCCCCGGCGATGCCGAGTCGGCGTTGGTGTGCGCGGTGAACAGCGAGCGACCCGTCCGGATCAAACGGTGGATTAGCGCACCCTTGGCGGTATTGGCGGCCACCGTATCGACCCCGCGCAACAGCAACGGGTGATGGGCCAGCAGCAACCCGCGCTCCGGAACCTCATCGACAACCGCCGGCGTGGCGTCCACCGCGACCGTCACCGATTCCACCGGTTCCCCGGGATCTCCACACACCAGGCCGACCGAGTCCCAGGACTCGGCAAGGCGCGGCGGATATGCGCCGTCGAGCACTTCGATGACGTCAGCGAGCCGAACGCTCATCGTCGCCTCCCGCTGCGGCCGGCCTGCCTGGCTTCGGCGATGGCATCGACCAGCTGCGGCCATTCGGGCCGCACCGCCGCCCGCAAATACCCGTCGTCCAAGCCGACGAAGGTGTCGCAGCGACGGATCGCGATTCCGCGCTGATGCAGCCGTTTGCGCACCTCATCGGCCTCGGGGACGCCGAACAAGACAAACGGTGCGCAGCCGTCGACCACGCTGGCACCAACCGAAGCAAGGCCGCTGACCATCTCGGCCCGCGATGCCAGCAGCCGTCGAGCATCGGCGGCGGATTCGGCCACCGCTTCGGGCGTGCAGCAGGCCGCGATGGCCGTCAACGGCAGGGTGCCCACCGGCCAGTGGGCCCGCATCCGGGTCAGCCGGTCCAGCAGGTCCGGCGCGCCAAGGGCGTACCCCACCCGCAGACCTGCCAGTGACCACGTCTTGGTCAGGCTGCGCAGCACCAGCACGTCGGGCAGGCAGTCACCGGCCAGCGACTCCGGCTCGCCGGGAACGGCGTCCGCGAACGCCTCGTCGACCACCAGGATCCGGTCCGGCCTGCGCAATGCCAGCAGCTGCTCGCGGCTGTGCAACACCGAGGTCGGGTTGGTCGGATTGCCGACGACGACCAGGTCGGCATCGTCGGGGACCGCGGCTTCATCCAGACGGAACGGCGGCGCCAGCACCACATGGTGCACCGGGATCCCCGCGGCGCTCAGGGCCGCGGCCGGCTCGGTGAATGACGGCGCGATAATTGCTGCCCGAGCCGGACGCAGGTTGCTCAACAGCGCAAAACCCTCGGCGGCCCCGGCCAGCGGCAGCACCTCCGCGCGGGTTCGGCGGTGACGCAGCGCCGCCGCACCCTGCGCGCGCTGGGTGTCCTCGATGCTGGGATAGCGTGCCAGCGTGGTCAGCTGTTGCGCCAGCAGTTCGACCAGCCAGTGCGGCGGGTGCGGGTGGCGGACATTCACGGCGAAATCCAGCATGCCGGGCGTGGCGGCCTGATCCCCGTGATAACGCGCCGCCGCCAGCGGGCTCGTGTCCAGACTCACCACCTAGAAAACACTAGTGCGCCGGTGACAGAACCAGGCATCCGGAGCACTACGCCCCTGCCTGGCACACGGCTACCCGCGCGGCCGCGAGTCCCGGGCACCGGCCGGGTCCGACCGAACTCGGCTGCTCAAGCCGGTCCCGCCAGCTCCTGCCGACCCCGCCGACCGCCGCATCAACGACAATGGAGTGGTGACAGGTTCGATTGCAGCCGATTCACCGGCTGACCCCGGCGCCACACCGCAGGACACCGGCTGCCCGGAGGGGACGCCGCAGCTGGTGATCTTCGATCTCGACGGCACCCTGACCGACTCGGCCCACGGGATTGTGGCCAGCTTCCGCCACGCACTCAACCACATCGGTGCCGCCGTTCCCGACGGCGACCTGGTCGCCCAGATCGTCGGCCCGCCGATGGACGACACCTTTCACGCCATGGAGCTCGGCGACCGCGTCGAGGACGCGATCGCCGCCTTCCGGGCCGAATACGGTGCCCGTGGTTGGGCGATGAACACCCTGTTCGACGGGATCGCGCCGTTGCTGGCCGACCTGCGTGCCGCCGGGGTTCGGCTGGCGGTGGCCACCTGCAAGCTAGAGCCAACGGCGCGGCGGGTACTCGCCCATTTCGGGCTCGACGCGCATTTCGAGGTGATCGCCGGCGCGACCGGCGACGGCGCACGCCGCAGCAAGACCGAGGTGCTCGCCCATGCGCTGGCCCAGCTGCACCCGCTGCCCGAACGGGTGCTCATGGTCGGTGACCGCAGCCACGATGTGGAGGGCGCGGCCGCCCATGGCATCGACACGGTCGTGGTTGGCTGGGGTTACGGAAAGGCCGACTTCGCCGCCGGTACCCACAGCGGCGCCGCCCTGCATGCCGGCACGGTCGACGAATTGCGGGAGGCGTTAGGTGTCTGACTCAACGCTGCACGTCACTTTCGTGTGTACCGGCAACATCTGTCGCTCGCCGATGGCCGAGAAGATGTTCGCCCACCAGCTGCGGGAACGCGGGCTGGGCGAGGCGGTGCGGGTGACCAGCGCCGGCACCGGCAACTGGCACGTCGGCAATCGGGCCGACGAACGGGCAAGACAGGTGCTGCACTCCCACGGCTACCCCACCGATCACTGCGCCGCCCAGGTCAGCACGGACCACCTGGAGGCGGATCTGGTCATCGCGCTGGGGCGCAACCACGCCCGGCAGTTGCGTCAGCTCGGCGTGGAGGAGAGCAGGCTGCGGATGTTGCGTTCGTTCGACCCACGCTCGGGGGCCTACGTTCTCGATGTCGAGGACCCCTACTACGGGGGCCATGACGACTTCGAGCAGGTCTTCATCGTCATCGAGGCCGCCCTGCCCGGTTTGCACGATTGGGTGGACGAACAGTTTGCGCAGGACGGCAAGGTGTGATGCGACGCCTGGCGTTTCTGCTGCGGCCCGGGTGGATAGCGCTGGCCCTGGTGGTCATCGCGTTCACCTACCTGTGCTTCACGGTGCTCGCGCCGTGGCAGCTGGGAAAGAACACCAAGACGTCGCGGGAGAACCGCCAGATCAACCATGCTCTGACTTCGCCGGCGGTTCCGGTCAAAAAATTACTGCCACAGCAAGATTCGTCAGCTCCCGAGGCGCAGTGGCGCAGCGTGACGGCGACCGGACACTATCTGTCCGATGTGCAGGTGCTGGCCCGGCTGCGGGTGGTCGACGGAGACCAGGCGTTTGAGGTACTGACCCCGTTCGCCGTCGACGGCGGACCCACCGTCCTGGTCGACCGCGGGTACGTCCGCCCCGAGCCGGGCTCGCACGTGCCGCCGATCCCCCGCGCCCCGGACCAGACCCTGACCATCACGGCACGGCTGCGCGACTTCGAGCCCACCATCGCGGGCAAGGAACCGTTCTCCAGAGACGGCTTCGAGCAGGTGTACTCGATCAACGCCAAGCAGATCTCCACGTTGACCGGAGTGCCGTTGGCCGGCTCCTATCTGCAGTTGGTCGAAAACCAACCCGGCGGACTCGGTCTGATCGGCTTGCCGCATCTGGATTCCGGACCGTTCTTGTCATACGGCATCCAGTGGATCGCCTTCGGCATTCTGGCGCCAATCGGACTCGGCTACTTCGCCTACGCCGAACTGCGGGCCCGCCGGCGCGAAACACGCGCCCGCGCGGATGCGCCGCCCGCGGACACACCGATGACCGTCGAGCAAAAGCTCGCCGACCGCTACGGCCGCCGGCGGTAGACAAAGACCCCGGCACCCACTGCCGCGGCGGCCTGCACGGCCCGCGACAACGTCACGGCGCGGCGCAGATCATCGACCGCGGGTTGACCGCCGTCCCCGAGGGTGGGGCGAATCTCCAGCTCAAAGTGGTACCGGGTGGGCCCGCCCAGACGCACCCGGAGCGCCCCGGCAAAAGCAGCCTCGACCACCCCGGCGTTCGGGCTGGGGTGCCGCGCCGCGTCGCGGCGCCAGGCCCGCACCGCGCCCAGCGCTGACCCACCGACCAGCGGCGCGCACAGCACCACCAGCCCCGCGGTCACGCGGGCCCCGAAGTAGTTGGCCAGATCATCCAGCCGCGCTGCTGCCCAACCGAATCGCAGGTAGCGCGGCGAGCGGTAGCCGATCATCGCGTCCAGGGTGTTGACGGCGCGATATACCAGTACCGCCGGCACGCCGCCGACCGCCGCCCACAGCAGCGGCGCCACCTGCGCGTCGGAAGTGTTCTCGGCAACCGATTCCAGGGCCGCGCGGGTCAAATCCGGCACGTCCAGCTGAGCCGGATCGCGACCACACAGCGACGGCAGCAACCGCCGGGCGGCATCGAGGTCGCCGCGGTCCAACAGCTCGGCCATTTCCCGGCTAGTGCGCACCAGCGAGGTTCCGCCCAGCGATACCCAGGTCGCCATCGCCGTCGCCGCGACCGACCACGGCCTGCCGGCCGGGCGCCCCAAGACCGCACCCAGCAGGCCCACCCCGCCAACCAGCACGCCAACGTGCACCGCGCCGGCCGCCCTGGTATCGCGATAGCTGGCCCGCTCCAACCCCGCGGCCAGCCGCCCGAACACCGCGACCGGATGACCTCGCTGTGGGTCGCCCAGCACCAGGTCGGCCAGATAGCCCACCAGGACACCGACCGTCCGGGCCTGCCGTGCCGACGCAACCACTCAGGCAGCGTCTCACATGGCCGTCCGGTGGCCACCGGGCCCGCGCGTTCGTCTAGGGCGTGTCTTCTTAATGTGAATGGTGTTTTGGCTGATGCTGTTTGGGTGATGCGGACGCATGCGATTTCTGATGATTTGTGGTCGCTGATCGTGGCGGTGTTGCCTGCGGGGCGGCGGCGTGGCCGGCCGTGGAACGATCATCGACGTACTCTGGAGGGCATTATCTGGCGTTACCGTACGTGATCTCCGTGGTGTGACCTGCCCGAGCACTTCGGTCCCTGGCAATCGGTGGCCGAGAGGCATCTACGCTGGTCGGTCGATGGCATCTACGCGCGGATCTTCGCGGCGATCGCCTCTGACCTCGACGCCGAGGACGCCGACCTGGGCGCACTGTTGTCGGTCGATTCGACCAGTGTGCGCGCCCACCGACACGCAGCCGGAGCGCGCCCCGGGCGCCGCACAGGGGGATCTGTCGAATTACAAGAAATATCTCGATGAGCCCGATGACCACGCCATTGGGCGTTCCCGCGGCGGGCTGACTACCAAGATCCACGCCTTGACCGACCAGCTGTGCAGTCTGGTCACCCTGGCACTGTCGGCCGGTCAAGCCGGTGATAATCCGATGCTTTGGCCACTGCTGGCCGCCCGGCGCAGCAACTCATAAGCCCCGTTTCACCTGCTGGCGGACAAGGCGTACTCCCATGACTCGACGCGGGCACAGCTGCGCCGGCTCAAGATCGCCCATACCATCCCCGAGCGCAGCGACCAGATCACCCGCCGCAAAGCCAAAGGCCGCAACAGAGGACGGCCTCCGGGGTTCTCAGGCCGAATCTACAAGCACCGCAACACCGTCGAGCGAAGCTTCAACCGGCTCAAACACTGGCGCGCGGTCGCCACCCGCTACGACAAATACGCCCTGACCTACCTCGGCGGTGCCACCCTGGCCGCCATCATCACCTACCACCGCGTCCGCAATTAGCAGACAGGACCTAGTCCATGACGGCAACCCCCGGCGCGTGGTCTACTCATCATCATGGGTCAGGAATCCCGATGAAGCGTCCCGCGACCCGGGTCGCCGACCTGTTGAACCCGGCCGCGCTGTTGCTGCCCGCCGCCAACGTGATCATGCAGCTGTCGTTGCCCGGCGTCGGATATGGCGTACTGGAGAGTCCGGTGGACAGCGGCAACGTCTACAAGCATCCGTTCAAGCGCGCCCGCACCACCGGCACCTACCTGGCTGTTGCCACCATCGGGTCGGAGTCTGATCGCGCGTTGATCCGCGCTGCGGTGGACTCGGTACACCGGCAAGTCCGGTCCACCTCGTCGAGTCCGGTGTCCTACAACGCCTTCGATCCCAAATTGCAGCTGTGGGTGGCCGCCTGCTTGTACCGCTACTTCGTCGAGCAACACGAATTCCTGCACGGACCGCTCGATGACGGCGCCGCCGACTCGGTCTACCTCGACGCCAAACGGCTGGGCACCACCCTTCAAGTGCCGGAGCGCATGTGGCCGCCGGACCGGATCGCCTTCGACGAGTACTGGAAGCGCTCACTCGATGAGCTGCACATCGACCCACCGGTGCGCGAACACCTCCGAGGGGTGGCTTCGATGGCGTTTTTGCCGTGGCCGCTGCGGGCGCTGGCGGGGCCGTTCAACCTGTTCGCGACGACGGGGTTCTTGGCGCCGGAGTTTCGCGCGATGATGCGGTTGGACTGGTCGCAATCCCAGCAGAGCCGATTCGAGTGGCTGTTGGCCGCCCTGCGGCTGGCCGACCGGGTCATCCCACATCGGGCGTGGATCTTGATCTATCAGCTTTACCTGTGGGATATGCGGTTTCGCGCCCGCCGCGGGTGGCGCGTCGTCTAGATCGAGGCCGACCGGCGGTGCTAACCGAGCGGCACACAGCGTGCGGCCCAGCTGAAACTGCGCATCTGCGGCAACCTGGGCCCAAGCTGGTCGGCGACCCGCCGGCCGATGTCGTCCGCGTCGGCCACCGACATGGCGGGGTCCACCCAGCCCTCGACCTCGACACGGAGCGTGCGTCCGGTCCAGCGGGCCCGCGCGTGCGCGTGAACAACTCCCGGTATGGCGGCGGCGACCGCTTCGGCGGTGTCCAGCACGCCCGGGTCTACCCCATCGAGCAGGCGATGCCCGATCTCGGAGCTCACCTCCCAACCCACATGGCAGATGAATCCCGTCACCGCAATCCCGGCAAACCCGTCGGCCCATTCCCACCCCATCGCGACCCCGCACAATCCCAGCAGCGCGCCCGCCGAGGACAGCGCGTCCAGCCAGGAATGCTTCGCATCGGCGATCATCGTTGATGACTGAATCCGGCGCCCGACAACGAGCTTGTAACGGGCCACCAGCTGATTGCCGACAATGCCAACCGCCGCGGCGGCGATCCCCCAGCCCACATGCTGGGTTGAGCCGTGCCGCAGCAACTTGCCGAAGCTTTCGGTCCCGGCAACCGCGGCGCTGGCCCAGATCACCAGCGCCACAACGATCCCGGCAAGATCCTCGGCCCGCTCCAAACCGTACGGGTAGCGCTCGCTCGCCGACTTGCGCGAGCTCCGAAACCCAACGAACACAACCAGACTCGTGGAAACATCGGACAGGTTGTGCAGTGCGTCGCCGAGCAAGGCCACCGAGCCGGACACCAGCGCTATCGCCAGTTCGATCAGACCCGTCAACCCCAGCCCGGCCGCGCTGACGGCGACCGCACGATTGGCCCGCCGGCGTTCGGCTTGGTCGTCGACGGCCTGGGCCAAGGGAAAGCTTGCGGCCGGATCCCGCTGACCGTCAACCAGATGCATGTCCCCTAGCGTGCCACGCCCCCGCGCCCGGCCGCCCGGTTAGCGCACAACTTTTTCAAGCAGCCGGCCCGGTTGTGCCGCGGTCGAGTCAGCGCACCGTGGCGAAGAACGCACGGACGTCTCCGACAAACAATTCCGGCTGTTCGAACGCGGCGAAGTGACCACCGCGCGGCATCGTCGTCCAGTGGGTGATGTTGTAGTTCGGTTCGCACCACGCGCGCGGTGCGCGCAGCACCTCCTTGGGAAACGACGCCACGCCGGTGGGCAGTTCGACCCGCTCGGTCTGCCCCCAGACCTTGAAACTCTCCCAGTACAAGCGGGCTGACGACGCCGCGGCGGCGTTTACCCAATACATCATGACGTTGTCCAGTAGCTCGTCGCGGGTGAGGATGTTCTCCGGGTTTCCCGCGCAGTCCATCCATGTCCAGAACTTCTCCACGATCCAAGCCAGTTGTCCCACCGGGGAATCGGTCAGGCCGTAGCCCACGGTCTGGGGTCGGGTGGACTGTTGTTTGAAGTAGCCGGTTCCCCATTTCCGGTGGTACGCCAACGCTGCCAGCACCTCTTGCTCTGCCGCGGTCGGGTTGGTCAGCGCCGCACGCGTGGGCATGGCGATCGGCATATTGAGATGAATGGCCACACAGTGGCCGCCGTTTCGGCCGATCTGGGTGGTGACCGCGGCCCCCAGTCGCCGCCTTGGGCGCCGTATCGCTGATAGCCCAGGTTCTGCATCAGCGTTTCCCAGGCCCGCGCGATCCTGTCCACACCCCAGCCCGTGCTGCTCGGCTTGCCGGAAAATCCGTATCCGGGAAGGGACGGGCAGACGACGTGGAAGGCGTCTTCGGCGCGCCCGCCATGGGCGGTGGGGTTGGTCAGCGGCTCGATCACCTTGTGGAACTCCACCACGGAGCCGGGCCAGCCATGGGTGATCAGCAGCGGAAACGCGTCCTGGTGCGGGGAGCGTTGATGGATGAAATGCAGATCCAGGCCGTCGATTTCGGTGATGAACTGGTCGAAGCGGTTCAGCGCGGCCTCGCGCGCCCGCCAGTCGTAGTCGTTGGCCCAGTAGGCGGCCAAGTCCCGCGTGTAGCTCAGCGGGATGCCCTGGCTCCAATCGTCGACACACTCGGCCTCCGGCCAACGGGTGCGCGCCAGACGGGCTTTCAGGTCATCGATAACGTCGTCGGGAACATCGATGCGAAACGGCCTCACCCGTTCATCATGCCGCCTAGGTCCTGTCTGCTAATTGCGGACGCGGTGGTAGGTGATGATGGCGGCCAGGGTGACACCGCCGAGGTAGGTCAGGGCGTATTCGTCGTAGCAGGTGGCGACCGCGCGCCAGTGTTTAAGCCGGTTGAAGCTTCGCTCGACGGTGTTGCGGTGCTTGTAGATTCGGCCTGAGAACCCCGGAGGCCGTCCTCTGTTGCGGCCTTTAGCTTTGCGGCGGGTGATCTGGTCGCTGCGCTCGGGGATGGTATGGGCGATCTTGAGCCGGCGCAGCTGTGCCCGCGTCGAGTCATAGGAGTACGCCTTGTCCGCCAGCAGGTGAAACGGGGCGTATGAGTTGCTGCACCGGGCGGCCAGCAATGGCCAAAGCATCGGATTATCACCGGCTTGACCGGCCGACAGTGCCAGGGTGACCGGACTGCACAGCTGGTCGGTCAAGGCGTGGATCTTGGTAGTCAGCCCGCCGCGGGAACGCCCAATAGCGTGGTCATCGGGCTCATCGAGATATTTCTTGTAATTCGACAGATCCCCCTGTGCGGCGCCCGGAGCGCGCTCCGGCTGCGTGTCGGTGGGCGCGCACACTGGTCGAATCGACCGACAACAGTGCGCCCAGGTCGGCGTCCTCGGCGTCGAGGTCAGAGGCGATCGCCGCGAAGATCCGCGCGTAGATGCCATCGACCGACCAGCGTAGATGCCTCTCGGCCACCGATTGCCAGGGACCGAAGTGCTCGGGCAGGTCACACCACGGAGATCCCGTACGGTAACGCCAGATAATGCCCTCCAGAGTACGTCGATGATCGTTCCACGGCCGGCCACGCCGCCGCCCCGCAGGCAACACCGCCACGATCAGCGACCACAAATCATCAGAAATCGCATGCGTCCGCATCACCCAAACAGCATCAGCCAAAACACCATTCACATTAAGCAGACACGCCCTAGCCGGGCGGACTATTTCTGATTTGCTTCCTTGATCAGGGTGCTGACCTGTTCTAGCAGTTCACGCATATCGGCGCGCATCGCATCGACCGCGGCGTACAGGTCTGCCTTGGTCGCCGGCTGCTGGTCTGACGAGAGCGGCCGCACAGGCGGCGCCGTCTTTCCCGCCGACGCGCTGTCGCTCTGAGTCCCAGGTCGCTCGTCCACGCCCCAGAGACTGCCACAACCGGCTCGCCAGCGACAACGAAACCCACCCCGAGTGTGCTGTCAGTCACCGCATTGCCTTGTCACGGGGACCATCGGAGGCATTGGGGTCCGTTGCGCGGTGCTGGCGCCGGCGCTCAGATGAGACGTTCGGCCCGTGCCCACTCGTGGACGCGGGCCATCCCCTCCTCGATCGAAACCCGCGGTTGGTAGCCCAGCATCTTCTGGGCCTTCTCGATCGAATAGGTGCCGGGCCGATTGAGCAGCCACATCGTTCCGGCCGACAGGTCTGTCTTCTGGCCCAAACGGCGCAGCAGCGAGCCGAGGAGTTCGGCGGCCGGTGCGGCCACCCGGATCGGCAGCGTGTGGATCGTGCCGTCACTCATCCTCGCCATCCGGCCGAAGAAATCGGCGCACCGCACACCTTTGCCGTCGGTGATGTTGAAAACCTGGCCCACCGCATCATCGAATGACACGGCGAACACCATGCCGTCGACGAAGTTGTCGATGTACACCGGGGAGAAGATGCCGTTTCCGCCGTTGGGCAGCGGAAAGCCAGTCCTCTTGCGCATCTCGGCGATCGGCGAACGGACCCACACCGAGCCGGGACCCCAGACATCGCCAGCCGGATCACGGTGACATCAATCTCGCCGGCGCCGTGCGCGGCCAGCACGACCGCCTCGGAGTTCACCTTGGTGTCGGTGTAGACGTCGCCGTTGACATGCACGGGGTAGGTCTCATCCACACCGTCAGGGAACTCGAAGCCGTAGGCCGCCACCGAGGAAAAGTGCACGAACCGGCGGACCCCGGCGTCGATCGCCGCGCGCAGCACCCGGCTGGTGCCCAGGACGTTGACGTGCCAGGCCTGTTTCAGCGGGAACGCCGCCCCCAGCAGCGCGGCGGTGTGGATCACGGTGTCCGCCCCCTCCAGCCCCGTCGGCGCGGCCGCCCAGGTCTCGGGACGCGTGATGTCACCGGCGACCACGTCCCCTGCCGGATCGGCCGCCAGATCGACACCGCGTACCACGGCGCCGAGGGCGCGAAACCGGGCCGACATGGCGCGGCCGATGAAGCCGTTGGCTCCGGTGATGAAGATCGTGCGACCGGACAGCGAGGGCGCGGGACGGTCGAATTCGTTGGTGCTCATAGCGTTTCCGTTCGTCGTCGTTCGTTCAGAGGCCTGTGTTGACCCTCAGCATGCCCAACGCGGATGCATCACGTATTGACAACAGAGGACATCTTGTTGATAGCAAAGGACGCGCCCGTCATTTCAAGACCGGGAAGGCCGGGGGCAATTGCGCCCGCCGCCACTTTTCCCGCAGTGCCGCCGGAGTGGCGCCGAACCAGCGCTGGCACGCCCGGGAGAGCACGCTCTGCTCGGCATACCCCAGTTGCCGGGCGAGATGAGTCCGTGTCATGTCGGTATCCCGCAGGTAGCGTTCGGTCATCTCGCGTCGCACATCGTCCACCACGGCGTTGAAGTTCGTCCCCTCGGCGGCTAGGTCCTGTCTGCTAATTGCGGACGCGGTGGTAGGTGATGATGGCGGCCAGGGTGACACCGCCGAGGTAGGTCAGGGCGTATTTGTCGTAGCAGGTGGCGACCGCGCGCCAGTGTTTAAGCCGGTTGAAGCTTCGCTCGACGGTGTTGCGGTGCTTGTAGATTCGGCCTGAGAACCCCGGAGGCCGTCCTCCGTTGCGGCCTTTAGCTTTGCGGCGGGTGATCTGGTCGCTGCGCTCGGGGATGGTATGGGCGATCTTGAGCCGGCGCAGCTGTGCCCGCGTCGAGTCATGGGAGTACGCCTTGTCCGCCAGCAGGTGAAACGGGGCGTATGAGTTGCTGCACCGGGCGGCCAGCAATGGCCAAAGCATCGGATTATCACCGGCTTGACCGGCCGACAGTGCCAGGGTGACCGGACTGCACAGCTGGTCGGTCAAGGCGTGGATCTTGGTAGTCAGCCCGCCGCGGGAACGCCCAATGGCGTGGTCATCGGGCTCATCGAGATATTTCTTGTAATTCGACAGATCCCCCTGTGCGGCGCCCGGAGCGCGCTCCGGCTGCGTGTCGGTGGGCGCGCACACTGGTCGAATCGACCGACAACAGTGCGCCCAGGTCGGCGTCCTCGGCGTCGAGGTCAGAGGCGATCGCCGCGAAGATCCGCGCGTAGATGCCATCGACCGACCAGCGTAGATGCCTCTCGGCCACCGATTGCCAGGGACCGAAGTGCTCGGGCAGGTCACACCACGGAGATCCCGTACGGTAACGCCAGATAATGCCCTCCAGAGTACGTCGATGATCGTTCCACGGCCGGCCACGCCGCCGCCCCGCAGGCAACACCGCCACGATCAGCGACCACAAATCATCAGAAATCGCATGCGTCCGCATCACCCAAACAGCATCAGCCAAAACACCATTCACATTAAGCAGACACGCCCTAGGCGACGGCGTAACGCCTTGGGTTGCAACCGAAACTGGTCGGCGATCACCGGAACCGCCGCCGCGCGGCGATCACCGGAACCGCCGCCGCGCCGGACGGCAGCAGCTGGCGGATCAATTCTCGAATCGAGGAGGACATTGTCGGCCGGTGCCGGTCGATGACGGTGTCGAGGTATTCGAGCACGACCCGATGCGCCAGCTCGTCCCTGACCAGGGGCCGCTGCAGGTCCTCGCTGGGCAACCGGAATCCGCCCCTGTGCGTCCCGAAGCGGGGTGTGCACGCGAAGTAGCGCAGGTAGTCTTCCCGCAGGGTCAGCGCCGGGTGCGGCAGGTCGACCAGTGTGGGTGCGTACCCGGCACCCAGCAGAAAGCGCAGCACCCGCAACATCACCCCCAGTGACAACTCGGTGGTCTGCGGGTGCGCCGGCGGGTGCGCAATCAGGATCTTGAACTCCAGAAATGAGGCCTCACCGCCGGGCTCGCGGCTGATGGTCGCGGCGATCGCGGGGCTGTAGGCAGCCAGGTAATGCTCGAACGTATCGAGCGCCTCGGCAACCGACTTGGAGGTGCGCGCCGCCACCCCAACCGGGCCAAGGATCTCGATGCCCTGACGTTCTGCCAGCCGGCGGCCGAAATCCGGTGTTTGGGTGGCCGCCGCGGCAGCTTCGACCGCCTGAATCAGGGCCAGGTAGGTGATGAACGCGTCGAAGCGGCCGACATCGGACTCCTTGACGCCGGCGCGGGCAAGGAGCGGCCCGGGATCCGCCCCGAGTTCAGTCACCAATGCCGGATACCCGGTGAGAGATGCACCGCGGATCACCGACATGTCCCTTACAGTCAAGCACTCGTCCCCTGCTGTCAATACTTCGGCAAGCATCACGAGAAATGCCCGTGAAGCGCCCTCGGTGCATCACGTAAAAATGCCCGCGGAACGGTCGATCCTTGGCAGGCATGGGAAGTGGGCTGTCGATGTCGTCTCGGGCCGAGATCACCGCGAAGTTCGCCAGGGCGTATGTGGGGGCGCCGAAGGCGGACAAGGGGCAGATTCTGGATCAGGTGGTGGCGGTCACCGGCTGGTCGCGTGACAACGCCCGGCGGCGGTTGAGGGCGGCGGCCGCGCCGCCGGGAGCGGGTCGGCAGGTCGCCAAACGGATTTGCCGGCAACGCAATCCGAAGTACTCCTAGGATGCGCTCAAGGTGTTGCAGAAGGTGTGGGCGGCCTCAGGCGGGCAGTGCGGCCGGTACCTGGCCGCTTCCATGGCACTTCAGTTGGATGCTCTAGAACGCCACTCAGTTGGATGCTCTAGAACGCCACGGCGAACTGGTGGACGGCCGTGACCGTTACGGCCCGGCGGTGCGTGCCGAGCTGTTGGCGATGAGCAGCGCCACGATCGACCGCTACCTGCGCGGCGCCAAGGCCCGCGACCAGATCTCGGGTGTGTCGACGACGAAACCCTCCCCGCTGCTGCGGTCCTCGATCACCATCTGCAAAGCAGGCGATGAGGCCGAAGAATCTCCGGGTTCTTCGAAGGCGACACCGTGGCGCACTGCGGCCCGACACTGAAAGGTGAGTTCGCCCGCACGGTCAACCTCACCGACATGCACATCGGCTGGGTGTTCACCCGCACGGTGCGCAACAACGCCCACCCCCACATCCTGGGCGCCCTCAAAACCGGAATTACTAAAATCCCTATAAGGTAACGGGTTTGGACTTCGACAACGGCACCGAATTCCTCAATAAGGCGGTCATCAAGTGGGCCGCGGACATGGAGATCTTCTTCACCCGCTCACGACCCTACAAGAAGAACGACCAGGCCACCATCGAGTCCAAAAACAACCACCTCGTGCGTCGCTACGGGTTCTACTACCGCTACGACACCGACGAAGAACGCGCCGTGCTCAACCGGCTGTGGCACCTGGTCAACGACCGGCTCAACTACCTGACCCCCACCATCAAACCCATCAGCTACGGCTGCAGCCGCGACGGTCACCGCCGCCGGCTCTACGACAAGCCCCAGACCCCCCTGGACCGGCTGCTGGCCGCCGGAGTCCTCTCAGCGGCCCAACAAACAGAGCTGCTCACCTACCGCAACAGCCTCAACCCCGCCGCGATCGCCCACCAGATCGCCGACCTGCAAGCCGCCCTGCTCAGACTCGCCAAAGACAAGACCGAACAGCTCTACCCCGCCGCCATACCCGCCGCTCTACCCGCCCTCAAAGCCGGCATCCGCATCAAAAGCAAGACCACCACCTGACCCCGATTTCGCGGGCATTCCTTACCTGATGCATGAACCAGGTTTCGCAGGCATCTTGACTTGATGCATCACGTTACTTTCTTCGTCAGACCGAGCAAGGTGGTGATCACAGCCCAATCAACGCAACACGAAGGGAACCCACCAATGACCCTCATGACCGCTCCCGCTCCGGCGACTACCTCCTCGGGTGCTCTGCTTCCGCTGGTGGCGCTGCCGCAGGGCGAGTTGCTGACCGTGAACTAGAAGGACATGCCCCTGGTGCGTGACACCTTGGGCCCGGGCGTACACGTAAAACCACTGCGTCTGGACATCGAAAACGGCGAGTGGGTAGTCCTGGCCACCTTTGCGCCCGGCGCAAAGGTGCCGCTGCACTACCACACCGGCGTTGCGGAGGTGTACACCTTGTCCGGAGCGTGGCACTACCTCGAATACCCGGACCAGCTACAGACCGCCGGCTCCTACCTCTACGAGCCCGGTTCGTCGGTGCACACGTTCATCACCCCGGAAACCAACACCGAAGACACGGTGATCTTCGTTCGCGTTGTCGGCGCCAACATCAACTTCAGCGAGGACGGCCAGTTCCATTCCATCCTCGATGCGGCGTTGATTGCGCACCTGACCGCCAACCTGGCCGCCGAGCAAAACCTCGGGCCACTCAACTACATCAGTGGCGGCGCCGCCGGCTACACCGCCAAGGGGGCATGATGCGTGCGGTTCTGATGCAGGACTCCAAGCTGCAGGTCGCCGAGGTCCCCGAACCCGTACCCGGCCCCGGCGAAGTGCTGGTCGATGTGCTGGCCTGTGGCATCTGCGGGTCGGACCTGCACTGTGCCGCCCACGGCCCCGAGTTCAACGCAGCCGCCCAGGCCGCGGGCGGATTCGACATGATGGATCTCAGCCGTCCGGTGGTATTCGGACACGAGTTCGTAGGCCGCATTGCGGCCTACGGACCCGACACCGACCAGCGCATCCCGGTCGGCCGCCGCGTGGTCTCGGCACCGTTTCTGCTGCGCGAGCAGAAGGTGACCCTGGGCTTCGCCGGCACCGAGGCACCCGGCGGCTACAGCGAACGCATGCTGCTGTCCGAACCGCTGTTGATCGAGGTGCCCGATCACGTGCCCACCGAGGTCGCCGCACTGACCGAACCACTGGCGGTGGCCTACCGCACGGTGGCCCGCGTCGACACCACCACCGACGACGTCGCCCTGGTGGTCGGGTGCGGACCGATCGGGCTCGCCGTCACCGCGGTGCTCAAGATGAAAGGCGTCGGCCCCATCGTCGCGTCGGACTTCTCCCCCGAAAGGCGTTCCCTGGCAGCACAACACGGTGCCGACGTGGTCCTCGACCCGAACGAGAACTCCCCGTTCGAGGCGTTCATGGCGGCCGCAGTCGCCGACGACCCGGCACGAATGGGACCCGCGCACACCGTGTTCGGACAGTTGCCGCTTCGTCCTACCGTCGCGTTCGAATGCGTCGGCGTCCCCGGGCTGATCCAGCAGCTCATCGCCGGCGTCCCGCCCGGCACCCGGATCGGCGTGGCGGGCATCAACATGAGCTCGGATCACTTCGAGCCCGCCCAATGCATCGCCAAGGAACTCGACATCCGCTTCTCGCTATACTACACGCTCGACGAGTTCGCGCAGACCTTCGCCCACCTGGCCGCCGGCGATTTCGACGTGGCTCCGCTGCTGACCGGGACCGTCGCGCTAGAAGGCGTCGCCGACGCCTTCGACCGGCTCAGGAACAACCCGCACGACGCAAAGATCCTGCTCGATCCGACGCGCTGAACACCCTGTCCCCTCTCCCAAGAAAGCTCCGACAAAATGCGCGCCCTCACCAGTCTCGACAGCATGTTTCTTGCCGCCGAAGACGGTCGAACCGTCACCAACGTGTCCAGCCTGGCGGTCACGGACCGCACCGATGCGTCCGGTAAGGCACTCACCCGGGCGGACATCGCCGAACTTCTGGCCGACCGCCTGCATCTGCTGCCCCCGCTGCGCTGGCGGCTGGCCACCGTTCCGCTCGACCTGGGCCACCCCTGGTGGGTGGAGGGCGAGGTGGACCTCGACTTCCACGTCCGTGAGACGGCGGTGGTGGCCCCGGGAGACCGGGCCGCGCTGGAGACGTTGGTCGCTCGGCTGTCGGCTCATCCGATGGACCGCTCCCGCCCGCTGTGGGAGGTGTATATGATCCAGGGTCTGCAACACGACAAGGTCGCACTGCTGGCCAAGCTGCACCATGCCGCGGTGGACGGGATGTCGGGTGGGGAGGTGCTCAACGTCATGTTCGACACCACGCCGCAGGGGCGGGTGCTGCCACCGGCCCCGCGGTACCGACCCGAGAAGGAGCCCGGCCAACTCGGGATGTTGGCGCGCACCATTGTGGGCATGCCACGACGCCAATGGCAGTCCGCGGGCGCGGCTCGGCGCACGCTGACCAATTTGGATCAGATCGCAACCCTGCGCTCGATACCCGGCGTGGCGGCGGCGGGGAGCGCGATGCGACGAGCCCAAGCGCCCATCCGCAGGTGGCCATCGGCACCCAGCCCCTCGACGGTGACCGCGCCCAGACTGGGTTTCAACGGCAAGATCTCCCCGCATCGGCGGGTGGCGCTGACCAGCTTGCCGCTCGAGGACGTCAAGGAGATCAAGACCCACTTCGAGGCGACGGTCAACGATGTCGTCGTCACCCTGTGCGCCGGTGCCCTGCGCCGCTGGCTCGCCGATCGCGGTGAACTTCCCGAACAGCCGCTGGTGGCGGCGATCCCGGTGTCGGTTCGCGCCGAAGCCGAGTTCGGAACGTATGGCAACAAGGTGGGCACCATGCTGGCGGCATTGCCGACCGACGTGACCGATCCGGCGATTCGCCTGCAGCGGTGCCGCAAGGAGCTGCGTGCGGCCAAACGCCGCAATGAGGCGGTGCCGGCCTCGTTGATGCGCGATGCCAACGATCTGGTCCCGCCGGTGCTGTTCGGGCCGGCGATGCGCGCGATGACAGCCGTCGCGGCCAGCGACGCGCTCTCTCCGGTCGCCAACCTCGTCATCTCCAATGTGCCGGGCCCCCGGTCGCCGCTCTACTGCGCGGGCCGACGGGTTTGCGAGCACTACCCGGTGTACACGATCAGCGACAGCCTGGGCCTGAACGTCACGGTCTTCAGCTACACCGATCGTTTGGAAATCGGCTTGGTCGGTGACCGATATCTGGTCAAGAACTTGGACCGCCTCGCCGATGTGTTCGGCGAGGAACTCGCTGTGCTGAAGCAGAGCGTGCGCAAGCCTCGAGGAGGCCGCAAATGAGACGGCTCAGCAGCGTTGATGCCCAATTCTTGGCGATGGAGGACGGCCGCAACCATTCTCACGTCTGTCAGCTCACCATCGTCGAGGCCACCACCACCGATGGCCTGCGACTGGACGGGCAGCGGATCCGCGCCCTGTTGGCCCAGCGCATCGACCTGATGCCGCCGTTGCGCTGGCGGGTGCGTGAGGTCCCGTTCGGCATCGACTATCCCGTGCTGGTGCAGGACGACACATTCGATCTGGATTCGCATCTCTGGGAAAGCGCGCTCCCCGCACCCGGGGATGACGAACAACTCGGCCGGGCCGTCGCCGATATCGCGTCGAGGCCGCTGGATCGGGCTCGACCGCTGTGGGAACTCCACGTGATCCACGGCCTGGCCGGCGACCGCGTCGCGCTGGTGACCAAGTTGCACCACAGCGTGATCGACGGGGTCTCGGGCATGGAGTTGCTGGGCGCGCTGCTGGACACCGTTGCCTTCCCGGACACCGTGCCGGAGCTCGAAAAACCCCCGACCGGCACCGCGATCGGCAACGCACCCAGTGACGCCGGGCTGCTGGCGCGCGCGCTCGCCTCGTTGCCCGTTCAGCCCGCGCGAATGGTGCGGGGTCTGCCGCCCATGCTGCGCCATATCGATCAACTCCCCACCATGCGCCACCTGCCCGGTGCCGCCGTGATCGCCAGAGTCGCCGACCGCGCCGAACGGCTCGCCACCCGCAACAAAGACGGTCGCAATCTGCAGCACCCTCGGGCCGCTGCCCCGAAAGTCTCCTTCGGCGGCAGGATTTCGGCACAACGGCGGTTCGCATTCGGGTCGTTGCCGCTAGACCAGATCAAGGCCGCCAAGTTCGCCGTGCCCGGCGCAACCGTCAACGATGTCGTGGTCGCCGTGTGCGCCGGGGCCTTGCGGCGACGCATGATCGCTCGGGGCGACGACGTGGCGACTCCCCTGGTTGCCATGGTGCCGGTGTCGGTGCGCACCGGCGAGGGACAGTACGGCAACCAGATCTCCTCGATGATCGTGCCGATTCCCACCGACCAGGCCGATGCCCACGCCCGGCTGATCTCCGCCCACCAGGTCATGCGGGCGGCCAAGGAACGGCACCGCGCCATCGCCGCCAAGCTGCTCACCGAGGCGAACCACACCGTTCCCCCGGCGCTGCTCACCCGGGCCGCCCGGGTGATCTCGATGACCACCGGCTCGGGTTGGATAAGGCCGCCATTCAACGTGACGATCTCGAACATCCCGGGATCGCCGGACCCGCTGTACTGCGCGGGAGCCCGGGTGGTGTCCCAACATCCGGTGAACGTCCTGCTCGACGGGATGGGCCTGAGCATCACCCTGCTCAGCTACCAAGACCGACTTGACTTCGGGCTCACCGCCGATCGCGAATTGCTGCCCGACGTCTGGCACCTCGCCGACGAACTGGCGGCCGAACTGAGTGCCCTGGCCGCCGAGGTTGACGCGCCGAGGAATCCAGTAGCCGATGGTGCACCGACGGGTACGAAGGGCCGGCCAACGGCCAAACCCGGTGCGATCCCCCGCTGAACGAACTTGGTGGGCGCGGACGGTATCGAACCGCCGACCGCTGGTGTGTAAAACCAGAGCTCTACCACTGAGCTACGCGCCCTATGCCCGCCGCAGGCTACACGCCCGAGACGTCAACACCCAAAAATCTTGGCCCGCTCAGGCCTGTAACGCCGCCAACGCGTCCGTCCACAGCCGCTGATCGCGGGCCTCACCGGGCTGTTTCATCTCGGCGAACCGAATGATCCCCGCCCGGTCGACGACAAAAGTTCCGCGGTTGGAGATGCCGGCTGTGTCGTTGAACACACCGTAGGCCTGGCTGACCGCGCCGTGCGGCCAGAAATCCGACAGCACCGGGAAGGTGAACCCGCTTTGGGTGGCCCAGATCTTGTGGGTGGGTGGCGGCCCCACCGAAATCGCGACCGCCGCAGTGTCGTCGTTCTCGAACTGCGGCAGGTGGTCACGTATCTGGTCCAACTCGCCCTGACAGATCCCGGTGAAGGCCAGCGGGAAGAACACCAGCAGCACGTTCTTAGCGCCGCGGTAGTCGCTGAGCGTGACCGGCTGCTGATTCTGGTCGCGCAGCGTGAAGTCCGGAGCGGTGGCTCCGACTTCGAGCATCAGCGCTTCCCGGCCCGCGACTTGGGCTGGACCAGCCGACTGGCAGCCCAGTTACCCAGGTTGACCGACGACGTCGGCATCAGCCCCGCGGTGGGGGCCGCCTCCGCGATGTCGGCCGGCAGCACGTGGCCGGGCTGGCCGGTCTTGGGTGTCAGCACCCAGATCACGCCATCCTCGGCGAGCGGACTGATCGCGTCCATCAGAGTGTCGACTAGATCCCCGTCGCTGTCGCGCCACCACAGCAGCACGACGTCGACCACCTCATCGGTGTCTTCATCGAGCATTTCGCTGCCGCAGGCTTCTTCGACGGCAGCGCGGATCTCATCGTCGGTATCTTCGTCCCAGCCCCACTCCTGGACGACTTGGTCTCGTTGGATGTCCAGTTTGCGAGCGTAGCTCGGGGCGTGATCCGCCGCGACCACCGTGGAACCTCCCTTTTCCGTCACACAAAGTGCGATTCGCACTATCGTCGCACAAACCTGATCGAACCAATACGGCTACCTCAGTAGGAAGCCATGCAGAGCTTCAAAGCCTTGGTCTTCGTGTCGTTGAGCTGATCGACTCTTCTGTTGAACTCCCCCGTCGGCGCATGCGTGCCGATCGCGTTGGCCACCGAACGCGCCGCGTCCGTGTAGGCATTGAATGCGTCGCGCATCTCCGGTGACAGCGCCTCGTTGAGTGCGCTGGAAACCGAGGAAGCGCTGTTGTTGAGCGCTTCGATGGACGGGCCTTCGGCCGGACCGGTGCTGCGTCCGGCATTGAACGCACCGACGAACTCGTTCACCTTGTCGATGGCTTCCTTGCTGGTGGTGGCGAGGGTTTCGCACGAGGTGCGAATCGCCTTGGTGGTCAGCGACTGTTGCCGCTGGGACTCGCGCACGCTCGAGGTCGCCGCGGAGGCCGAAATCGACAGCGATACCGATGAGCGGTAGGCCGGAGCCACCTTGGTGTCCGGGGTGGCCGTACCGTCGGTGACGCTGGTGCATCCCACGATGCCGATCAGCAGCACCGCGATACAACCGAGTGCCTGGGCACCTCGCCGGGCGCGCGAACCAGAGAAAGCCCCCCCGTGCCTGCGAGGAACGGCACGCCATCCGATGAGCACGGCTAGTGACGTTACCGGGTCGGGGCTCCGACTGGCTTCAACGCACCCAATTCGTTGTCACAGAGGGCATCGGAGGCATCTCGCGGCATCGACTGGACGGCGGCTATCTACTCGAAACGTCGGTGCGGCACGATAGGAGGACGATCACCCCACCCGATAGCCCGCCAACTACAGGAGCGGAAGTTTGACCACCGAGTTCGTCCGCCACGATCTTGCCAAAACCTCAAGCAGCGCAAGCGAACCCGACCGCGTTCGGGTCATTCGCGAAGGCGTGGCGTCCTACCTGCCCGATATTGACCCCGAGGAAACTTCGGAATGGCTGGAGTCATTCGACGCACTCTTGGAGCACTCCGGACCGGCGCGGGCGCGCTATCTGATGCTGCGACTGCTCGAGCGGGCAGGCGAACAGCGCGTCGCCATCCCGTCATTGACCTCAACGGATTACGTCAACACCATCCCCACCGAGTTGGAGCCGTGGTTCCCCGGCGATGAGGATGTCGAGCGCCGCTACCGGACCTGGATCAGGTGGAACGCGGCAATCATGGTGCACCGCGCACAACGCCCGGGCGTCGGCGTCGGTGGCCACATTTCGACCTACGCTTCGTCCGCGGCCCTCTACGAAGTCGGCTTCAACCACTTCTTCCGCGGCAAATCGCATCCCGGCGGCGGAGACCAGGTGTTCATCCAGGGCCATGCCTCCCCCGGCATTTACGCCCGCGCGTTCCTGGAAGGACGACTGACCGCCGAAAAGCTGGACGGCTTCCGGCAGGAACACAGCCACCCCGGCGGCGGGCTACCGTCCTACCCGCACCCACGGCTGATGCCCGACTTCTGGGAATTCCCGACCGTATCGATGGGCCTGGGCCCGCTCAACGCCATCTACCAGGCGCGGTTCAACCACTACCTGCACGACCGCAGCATCAAGGACACCTCCGATCAGCACGTGTGGTGTTTCTTGGGCGACGGCGAGATGGACGAGCCGGAGAGCCGCGGGCTGGCCCACATGGGCGCCCTGGAAGGCCTGGACAACCTGACCTTCGTGATCAACTGCAATCTGCAACGCCTGGACGGCCCGGTCCGCGGCAACGGCAAGATCATCCAGGAGCTGGAGTCCTTCTTCCGCGGCGCGGGCTGGAACGTCATCAAGGTGGTCTGGGGCCGCGAATGGGATGCGCTGCTGCACGCCGACCGCGACGGCGCGCTGGTGAACCTGATGAACAGCACCCCCGACGGAGACTACCAGACCTACAAGGCCAACGACGGCGCCTACGTGCGCGATCACTTCTTTGGCCGCGACCCCCGGACCAAGGCCCTGGTGGCCAACATGAGCGACCAGGAGATCTGGAACCTCAAGCGTGGCGGCCACGACTACCGCAAGGTCTATGCCGCCTACCGCGCCGCCGTCGACCACAAGGGTCAGCCGACGGTGATCCTGGCCAAGACCATCAAGGGCTATTCGCTTGGCGCACACTTCCAGGGCCGCAATGCCACGCACCAGATGAAAAAGCTTGCCCTCGCCGACCTCAAGCGGTTCCGGGATTCGATGCGCATCCCGATCAGCGACGCCCAGCTCGACGAGGACCCCTACCTACCGCCCTACTACCACCCGGGCTCGGACGCCCCGGAGATCCGCTACATGCTGGACCGGCGCCGCACCCTGGGCGGGTTCCTGCCCGAGCGCCCGACCAAGACCAAGGCCCTGACCCTGCCCGGCCCCGACGCCTACAAGGTGCTCAAGAAGGGGTCCGGACAACAAGAGGTCGCCACCACCATGGCTCTGGTCCGCACCTTCAAAGAACTGTTGCGCGACAAGAACATCGGGAATCGGATTGTCCCGATCATTCCCGACGAGGCCCGCACCTTCGGGATGGACTCCTGGTTCCCGTCGCTCAAGATCTACAACCGCAATGGGCAGCTATACACCGCCGTCGACGCGGAACTGATGCTGGCGTACAAGGAAAGCCACATCGGCCAGATCCTGCACGAGGGCATCAACGAAGCCGGGTCGGTGGGCTCCTTCACCGCGGCCGGCACCTCGTATGCGACCCACAACGAGCCGATGATCCCGATCTACATCTTCTATTCGATGTTCGGGTTCCAGCGCACCGGCGACAGCTTTTGGGCCGCGGCCGACCAGATGGCGCGCGGGTTCGTGCTGGGTGCGACCGCTGGGCGCACCACGCTGACCGGTGAGGGTCTGCAACATGCCGATGGCCACTCGCTGCTGCTGGCCGCGACCAATCCGGCGGTGGTCTCCTACGACCCGGCGTTTGCCTACGAGCTCGCCTACATCATTGAAAATGGCCTGTCTCGGATGTTCGGGGAGAACCCGGAGAACATCTACTTCTACATCACCGTCTACAACGAGCCGTATGTGCAGCCAGCGGAGCCGGAGAACTTCGATCCCGAGGGCGTGCTGCGCGGCATGTACCGCTACCGTGCGGCGACCCAACAGTGCGCGCACAAGGCTCAGCTGCTGGCTTCCGGGGTGTCGATGCCCGACGCGCTGAAGGCGGCGCAGATGCTGGCCGACGAGTGGGACGTCGCGACCGACGTGTGGTCGGTGACCAGTTGGAGCGAGCTGAACCGCGACGGGGTGTCCATCGAACGTCACCGGCTGCGTCACCCCGGTGAACCCGCCGGTGTCGCCTACGTGACGACGGCGCTGGAAGGCACCAGCGGCCCGGTGGTCGCGGTATCGGACTGGATGCGCGCGGTTCCCGAGCAGATCCGGCCCTGGGTGCCCGGGACCTACGTCACCCTGGGCACCGACGGGTTCGGTTTCTCCGACACCCGGCCCGCCGCCCGCCGCTACTTCAACACCGATGCCGAGTCACAGGTGGTCGCGGTGCTCGAGGCGCTGGCCCGCGACGGTGAGATCGATGAGTCGGTGGCCGTCACCGCCGCCCGTCAGTACCGGATCGATGATGTGCAGGCCGCGCCGAAGCAGACCTCGGATTCCGGCGTCGCATAACCCCCGGCCGTTCGCCGCCGTGCGTCACGCCAGTGTGACGCACGGCGACGACCGCCACGCTGGCGTGACGATCGACGCCCGGCTCGCAAAACTTTTAGCAGGTTCTTCTAGAAATCAGGCGTAGCTTTTAGGCGTGAACGACAACCAGTTTTCCGCGATCGCGCGACTTGGGTCTGCAAGATCGCCGCTGGAACTCCTGGAAACCGTGCCCGATTCCCTGCTGCGGCGGTTGAAGCAGTACTCCGGCCGGCTGGCCACCGAGGCGGTCTCAGCCATGCAGGAGCGGCTGCCGTTCTTCGCTGACCTGGAAGCATCCCAGCGCGCCAGCGTGGCACTGGTGGTGCAGACGGCAGTGGTGAACTTCGCCGAGTGGATGCAGAATCCGCGCAGCGACGTCAGCTACACCGCGCAGGCGTTCGAACTGGTACCCCAGGACCTGACCCGACGCATCGCGCTGCGCCACACCGTGGACATGGTGCGCGTCACCATGGAGTTCTTCGAGGAAGTGGTGCCGCTGCTGGCCCGATCCGAAGAACAGCTGACCGCCCTGACGGTGGGCATCCTGAAATACAGCCGGGATCTGGCCTTCACCGCCGCCTCGGCCTATGCCGACGCAGCCGAAGCGCGCGGCACCTGGGACAGCCGGATGGAGGCCAGCGTGGTCGACGCGGTGGTACGCGGCGACACGGGTCCGGAACTACTGTCGCGGGCGGCGGCACTGAACTGGGACACGACCGCTCCGGCGACGGTGGTCGTGGGCACGCCGGCATCGGCGCACGACGGCTCCGACGGCAGCGAGCGGGCCATCCAGGACGTCCGGGACGCCGCCGCCCAGCACGGCCGAGCGGCGCTGACCGACGTGCACGGCACCTGGTTGGTGGCGATCGTGTCCGGCCACCTGTCCCCCACCGACAAAATCTTTAAAGACCTATTGGAGGCCTTTTCCGACGGGCCCGTGGTGATCGGCCCCACCGCCCCCATGCTGACGGCGGCCTATCACAGCGCCAGCGAGGCGATTTCCGGCATGAATGCGGTGGCGGGCTGGCGCGGAGCCCCGCGCCCCGTGCTGGCCCGGGAATTGCTGCCCGAACGAGCCCTGATGGGTGACGCGTCGGCCATCGTGGCGCTGCACACCGACGTGATGCGGCCGCTGGCCGATGCCGGTCCAACGCTGATCGAGACACTGGACGCTTACTTAGATTGTGGCGGTGCTATTGAGGCTTGTGCCAGGAAGTTGTTCGTTCATCCAAACACCATCCGCTACCGACTCAAGCGGATCACCGATTTCACCGGGCGTGATCCGACTCAGCCACGCGATGCCTATGTCCTTCGAGTGGCCGCGACGGTGGGCCAACTGAACTACCCAACGCCGCCGTCGGGCGCCGCCAACAACGCCATCACGCCGGTTCCACTCCCGGTCAGAAGGGGTACGGAAGGGCCATAAAGACCCGACCTGAGCCAATAGTGACCTAGAGCATAAGTCGCGGGGCGATCTCAAACATGTAGCTTACCGAGCTGTTTTGTAGGGTCCCCACAAAAACCTAAGACGAGGTTCATAATCTGTTACACCGCGCAAAACCGTCTTCACAGTGTTCTCTTAGACACGTGATTGCGTTGCTTGCGCCCGGACAGGGCTCCCATACCCAGGGAATGCTGTCGCCGTGGCTGGAACTGCCAGGCGCGGCGGACCAGATCGCCTCCTGGTCGCAGGCCAGTGGCCTGGACCTCGCCCGCTTGGGCACCACCGCGACGACGGAGGAGATCACCGACACCGCGGTTGCTCAGCCCTTGATCGTTGCGGCCACCCTGCTGGCCCACCAGGAGCTGATCAGGCGGGGCTTGCTCAACGACCAAGAAGTGATCGTGGCCGGGCACTCGGTCGGCGAAATCGCGGCCTACGCGATCGCCGGTGTGATGGCCGCCAACGATGCTGTCTCACTTGCCGCCACCCGCGGCGCGGAGATGGCCAAGGCGTGCGCCACCGAGCCGACCGGCATGTCTGCCCTGCTGGGCGGCACCGAGGACGAGGTGCTGAGCCGCCTCGAACAACTCGACTTGGTCCCCGCCAACCGCAACGCCGCCGGCCAGATCGTTACCGCCGGTCGCCTGACCGCATTGGAGAAGCTCGCCGAGGACCCACCAGCGAGGGCCCGAGTACGCGCCCTGGGGGTCGCCGGAGCGTTCCACACCCAGTTCATGGCTCCCGCGCTCGAGGGGTACGCCGCGGCGGCCGAGGCCATCGCCACCGCTGAGCCCACCGCGACGCTGCTGTCCAACCGCGACGGCAAGCCGGTCACATCTGCGGCCGCGGCGATGCAGACTCTGGTCTCGCAGCTCACTCAGCCGGTCCGATGGGACCTGTGTACCGCGACCATCCGCGAGCACAGTGTCACGGCGATCGTGGAGTTCCCCCCCGCGGGCACCCTCACCGGCATCGCCAAACGCGAACTTCGGGGGGTTCCGACGCACGCCGTCAAGTCACCCGCAGATCTGGACGAATTGGCAAACCTCTAGCCACCGGTTACGTCCAGAACCAAAGCACGTCAATTCGATTTACACACAACATATTACGAAGGGAAACAAGTCGTGGCCGTCAGTCAGGAAGAAATCATCGCCGGTATCGCCGAGATCATCGAAGAGGTCACCGGTATCGAGCCGTCGGAAGTTACCCCGGAGAAGTCGTTCGTCGACGACCTGGACATCGACTCGCTGTCGATGGTTGAGATCGCCGTGCAGACCGAGGACAAGTACGGCGTGAAGATCCCCGACGAGGACCTCGCTGGTCTGCGTACCGTCGGTGACGTCGTCTCCTACATCCAGAAGCTCGAGGAAGAGAACCCCGAGGCTGCCGAGGCCCTGCGCGCCAAGCTCGAGACCGAGAACCCCGAGGCTGCCGCCAACGTCAAGGCGAGGCTGGAAGCAGAGAGCAAGTGACCAAGCCTTCCACTGCTAATGGCGGTTACCCCAGCGTTGTGGTAACCGCCGTCACAGCGACGACGTCGATCTCGCCGGACATCGAAAGCACGTGGAAGGGCCTGTTGGCCGGCGAGAGCGGCATCCACGTCCTTGATGACGAGTACCTCACCAAGTGGGACCTGCCGGTCAAGATCGGTGGGCACCTCAAGGATCCGGTGGACAACCACATGGGCCGGCTGGACATCCGACGGATGTCGTATGTCCAGCGCATGGCCAAGTTCCTGAGCGGGCAACTCTGGGAGTCCGCCGGCAGCCCCGAGGTCGATCCGGAACGGTTTACCGTCGTGGTTGGTACCGGTCTGGGTGGCGCCGAGCGCATCGTTGAGAGCTACGACCTGATGAACGAGGGCGGGCCCCGTAAGGTGTCCCCGCTGGCCGTTCAGATGATCATGCCCAACGGTGCCGCGGCGGTCGTTGGTCTGCAGCTGGGCGCCCGTGCCGGGGTGATCACTCCGGTGTCGGCGTGTTCGTCGGGTTCGGAGGCCATCGCCCACGCATGGCGTCAGATCGTCATGGGTGATGCCGACGTCGCCGTCTGCGGTGGCGTCGAAGGCCCCATCGAGGCGCTGCCCATCGCGGCGTTCTCCATGATGCGGGCCATGTCCACCCGCAACGACGAACCCGAGCGCGCCTCGCGGCCGTTCGACAAGGACCGTGATGGTTTCGTGTTCGGCGAGGCCGGTGCGCTCCTGCTCATCGAGACCGAGGAGCACGCCAAGGCCCGTGGCGCCAAGCCGCTGGCCCGGCTGATGGGTGCAGGTATCACCTCCGACGCGTTCCACATGGTGGCTCCTGCCGCCGACGGTGTGCGTGCCGGACGGGCGATGCAGCGGTCCATGGAGTTGGCCGGTTTGTCCCCCAAGGACATCGATCACGTCAACGCGCATGGAACGGCGACACCGATCGGTGATTCCGCCGAAGCCAACGCCATCCGGGTGGCGGGGTGCGAGAACGCGGCGATCTACGCGCCGAAGTCGGCACTGGGTCACTCCATTGGCGCGGTCGGCGCGCTCGAATCGGCACTCACCGTGCTGTCGCTGCGTGACGGAGTCATCCCACCCACCTTGAACTACGAGACACCCGATCCCGAGATCGATCTGGATGTTGTGGCAGGCGAACCGCGTTACGGCGAATTCCAGTACGCCATCAACAACTCGTTCGGCTTCGGCGGCCACAACGTGGCGCTCGCGTTCGGGCGCTACTAAGCACGTTGTCCGGCAACGAAGCAGGCCCCTAACGGCCCGAAGAGGAGCCGGACAGATACGGAAGGAATCTTCGCAACACCCATGACAGAGCTGGTTACCGGGAAAGCGTTCCCGCATGTGGTCGTCACCGGCATTGCCATGACTACTGCACTCGCAACCGACGCTGAAACCACGTGGAAGCTGTTGTTGGACAGCCAAAGCGGGATTCGCACGCTCGACGACCCGTTCGTTGAGGAGTTCAACCTGCCGGTTCGCATCGGCGGGCACCTGCTCGAAGAGTTCGACCACCAACTCACCCGGGTCGAACTGCGTCGGACGGCTTACCTGCAAAGAATGTCCACCGTCATCGGCCGTCGAGTTTGGGAGAACGCCGGATCCCCCGAGGTCGACACCAACCGTTTGGCAGTATCGATCGGCACCGGGTTGGGCTCAGCTGAGGAGCTCGTCTTCGGGTACGACGAAATGCGGGTGCGTGGGTTTCGCGCGATCTCCCCGTTGGCCGTGCAGAAATACATGCCCAACGGGGCCGCGGCGGCCGTCGGTCTCGAACGCCACGCCAAAGCGGGTGTGATGACACCGGTGTCGGCGTGTGCGTCCGGTTCCGAGGCCATCGCCCGGGCCTGGCAGCAAGTCGTGCTCGGTGAGGCCGACATCGCCATCTGTGGTGGTGTGGAAACCCGGATCGAGGCGGTGCCGATCGCCGGATTCGCCAACATGCGGATCGTGATGTCCACCAACAACGAAGACCCCGCCGGTGCCTGTCGGCCATTCGACAAGGACCGCGACGGCTTCGTGTTCGGCGAGGGCGGCGCCTTGATGGTGATCGAGACCGAGGAGCATGCGAAGGCTCGCGGCGCCAACATCCTGGCCCGCATCATGGGCGCCAGCATCACCTCGGATGGCTTCCACATGGTCGCGCCGGACCCCAACGGGGAACGCGCCGGACACGCGATCACCCGGGCCGTCCAGCTCGCGGGCCTGCAGCCCAGCGACATCGATCATGTCAATGCCCACGCGACCGGCACCCAGGTCGGTGACGTCGCCGAAGGCAGGGCCATCAACAACGCCCTCGGCTCCCACAAGCCGGCGGTGTACGCGCCCAAGTCCGCTCTGGGCCACTCGGTTGGTGCGGTCGGCGCGGTGGAATCGATCTTGACCGTCCTCGCGTTGCGGGACCAGGTCGTTCCGCCGACACTGAACCTTGTCAACCTCGATCCAGAAATCGACCTAGACGTGGTAGCGGGTAAGCCGCGGCCTGGCAACTACAGGTACGCGGTCAACAACTCGTTCGGATTCGGCGGACACAACGTGGCAATCACGTTTGGGCGTTATTAACACCCAAGCAACACCCGTTAACTACAGGAGACCTGCGATGACAATCATGGCCCCCGAGGCGGTTGGCGAGTCGCTCGACCCCCGCGACCCGCTGTTGCGACTGAGCAACTTCTTCGACGACGGCACCGTGGTGCTTTTGCACGAGCGTGACCGGTCCGGAGTGCTGGCCGCATCGGGCACCGTGAACGGTGTGCGCACCATTGCTTTCTGCACCGACGGCACCGTAATGGGTGGCGCGATGGGTGTCGAAGGCTGCGCGCACATCGTCAACGCCTATGACACCGCGATCGACGAGCAGAGCCCGATTGTGGGTATCTGGCACTCGGGCGGTGCCCGTCTGGCCGAGGGCGTGCGGGCACTGCACGCGGTCGGTCAGGTATTCGAAGCGATGATCCGCGCGTCGGGCTATGTCCCGCAGGTTTCGGTGGTCGTGGGCTTCGCCGCCGGCGGCGCCGCCTACGGGCCGGCGCTGACCGACGTCGTCGTCATGGCACCGGAAAGCCGGGTGTTCGTCACCGGGCCCGACGTGGTGCGCAGTGTTACCGGCGAGGACGTCGACATGGCCTCGCTGGGCGGCCCGGAGACCCACCACAAGAAGTCCGGGGTGTGCCACATCGTCGCTGACGACGAGCTCGACGCCTACGAGCGGGGCCGCCGCCTGGTCGGCTTGTTCTGCCAGCAGGGGCATTTCGACCGCAGCAAGGCAGAGGCCGGCGACACCGACATCCACGCGCTGCTGCCCGAGTCGGCTCGGCGGGCCTACGACGTGCATCCGATCGTGACCGCAATCCTTGATGCGGACACGCCTTTCGACGAGTTCCAGGCCAACTGGGCGCCGTCGATGGTGGTCGGCCTGGGACGGCTGTCCGGCCGCACCGTCGGGGTACTGGCCAACAATCCGCTGCGACTGGGCGGCTGCCTGAACTCCGAAAGCGCCGAGAAGGCAGCACGTTTCGTGCGCCTGTGCGACGCGTTCGGCATCCCGCTGGTGGTAGTTGTGGATGTTCCGGGTTATCTGCCCGGCGTCGACCAGGAGTGGGGCGGCGTGGTGCGCCGCGGCGCCAAACTGCTGCACGCCTTCGGCGAGTGCACCGTTCCGCGTGTCACGCTGGTCACCCGGAAGACCTACGGCGGGGCCTACATCGCCATGAACTCGCGTTCGCTCAACGCGACCAAGGTGTTCGCCTGGCCGGACGCCGAGGTGGCGGTGATGGGCGCCAAGGCCGCGGTCGGCATCCTGCACAAGAAGAAGCTGGCCGCGGCGGCCGAGCACGAGCGTGAGGCTCTGCACGACGAGCTGGCCGCCGAGCACGAGCGGATCGCCGGTGGTGTGGATAGCGCCATCGACATCGGTGTGGTCGACGAGAAGATCGACCCCGCGCACACTCGCAGCAGGCTCACCGAGGCGCTGGCGCAGGCACCCGCACGCCGCGGTCGCCACAAGAACATCCCGCTCTGATTTCTCCCGCGAGCAGACGCGGAATCGCACTGCGCGTGCTTCGCGCAGTGCGATTTTGCGTCAGCTCGCCGCAGTTATCCCCAGCCTGACTGGCCAAGCCGAGGCCCTGCTCGCATCCTCGGTCAGTGCCCACAGATGCCCAGGCGCTGTTGCAGAAATCCGGCGGGTTCGCCACGACCACGCAGCTGTTGACGGTCATGACCCGCCAACAGCTCGATGTTCGGGTCAGAAACGGCAGCCTGGTGCGGGTATGGCATGGCGTCTACGCGGCCGAGGAACCGAATCTGTTGGGCCGCTTGACCGCACTCGACGTATTCATGGGCCGACCGGTCGTGGCGTGCATGGGTACGGCAGCCACTTTGTACGGGTTCGACACCGAGTGCAGCTCCGCCGTCCACGTACTGGACCCCGGCGTCCGGATGCGCCCCACGGTCGGCCTGATGGTTCATCAACGCATTGGCGCGCGGTTGCAGCGGGTGGCTGGGCGGCTGGCGACCGCCCCGGCATGGACGGCTGTGGAGGTCGCCAGAGCGCTGCGCCGTCCGCGAGCACTGGCAACACTTGATGCCGCGCTGTGGTCAATGCAGTGCACTCGCGATCAAATCGAATCCGCGGTTGCCGAGCAGCACGGCCGGCGCGGGATCGTTGCGGTACGCGAACTCCTGCCACTTGCCGACCCACGCGCGGAGTCGGCCATGGAAAGTGAGACCCGGCTGGTCATGATTGATGGCGCGTTGGCGCGTCCGGAACTGCAGTATCTGATCCACGGTTCCGATGGCGAGCTGTGGCGAGTGGACTTCGCCTGGCCCGACCTGCGCCTGGCCGCCGAATACGACAGCATCGACTGGCACGCCGGACGAGTGGAAATGCTGCGGGACAAGACCCGCTGGGCCAAGATCCAAGACCTCGGGTGGACGATCATCCCGATTGTCGTCGATGACGTCAGACGCGAGCCCGGCCGTCTCGTGCAGAGAATCGGCAACCACCTCGATCGCCTGCGCGCAGCCAGCTGACGGCCCCGCCCTCCCCCGCGAGCAGACGCAGAATCGCACGCGCCGGGCCGGCGCCGTGCGATTCTGCGTCTGCTCGCCAGTCAGCCGACCCCCGCCAGAAACTCCTCGGCGATGCCGACCACGCGCTGCCGATCATGGGGCACCAACCCGATGCGGGTCCGGCGATCGAGGATGTCCTCGGCGTCCAGTGCGCCCTCGTGGGTGACCGCGTACTCGAACTCGGCCCTGGTCACGTCGATGCCTTCGGCGACCGGGTCGGTAGGCCGCTCACATGTTGCGGTCGCGACGACGTTGGCCGCCTCCGCTCCGAAGCGCGCGACCAGAGACTCGGGCAGGCCACCCGGACCGGCGGCCGGCCCGGGGTTGGCCGGCGCCCCGATCAGCGGCAGGTCTCGCGTTCGGCACTGGTTGGCCTGCAACTGCCGCAAGCTGATGGCGCGATTGAGCACATCCTCTGCCATGTAACGGTATTCGGTCAGCTTGCCACCGACCACGCTGATCACACCCAATGGCGACTCGATGACCGCGTGGTCGCGCGAGACGTCAGCGGTGCGACCTTCCCCGGTGTCGATCAGCGGTCGCAGACCGGCGTAGGCTCCGATGACGTCAGAAGTCTGCAACGCGGTGCCCAGCGCGGTGTTGACCGTATCGAGCAGGAACATGATTTCTTCCGAAGAAGGTTCTGGCACATCGGGAATCGGACCTGGGGCGTCTTCGTCGGTAAGCCCGAGATAGACGCGACCCAACTGCTCGGGCATGGCGAACACGAACCGGTTGAGTTCACCGGGAATCGGAATAGTCAGCGCCGCAGTCGGATTGCCGAAGGCGTTCGCATCGAACACAAGATGGGTGCCACGGCTCGGACGCAGCTTCAGCGCGGGGTCGATCTGGCCACCCCACACTCCAGCGGCGTTGATCACCGCGCGCGCAGACACGTCGAACGACTCTCCGCTACGTTGGTCGGTCAACCGAGCCGACGTGCCGGTGGCCTCGGACGCCCCAACATATGTCAGGATGCGCGCACCATACTGGGCCGCGGTGCGCGCGACCGCGGTAACCAGCCGGGCGTCATCGATCAATTGCCCGTCGTAGGCGAGAAGGCCGCCGGCCAACCCGTCACGCCGCACGGTCGGCGCCAGCTCCACCACACGCTGCGCTGAAACTCGCCGCGACCGGGGCAATGTCGAGGATGGCGTGCCCGCAAGCATCCGCAACGCGTCACCGGCCAGAAACCCAGTCCGCACCAGGGCACGCTTGACATGATCCATCGACGGCAGCAACGGGACCAGTTGCGGCATCGCGTGAACAAGATGCGGGGCATTGCGTGTCATCAGAATTCCGCGCTCGATGGCGCTGCGGCGGGCGATGCCGACGTTCCCGCTCGCCAGATACCGCAGCCCGCCGTGCACCAGTTTCGAGCTCCACCGGCTGGTGCCGAAGGCCAGGTCATGCTTTTCCACCAAGGCCACTTGCAGGCCCCGCGACGCGGCATCCAAGGCGATACCGACACCGGTGATGCCGCCGCCGATGACGAGGACGTCCAGCGCTTCGCCGTCAGCGAGTGCGGTGAGTTCGGTGCTGCGGCGAGCGGCGTTGAGTGCGGTCGAGTCAGGCATTAGGCCAGGTATCCGTTCAGTGAGTAGGTGAGTTCTGCGGCCAGGGCCTCGGAGTCGAGGATCGGATCGATGATGTCCACCGACTGGATGGTCGACTGGGTGATCAGCAAGACCATGGCCGCAAGTTTGCGGGGATCGCCGGCGCGGACGCTGCCCGTTCCTTGGGCGACTTGCAGCCGCGCCGCAAGTCCTTCGAGCCGGAAGTGCTGGCTGGCGCCGAGACGCTCGGTGATGTACACCCGGGCCAGGTCCGAGTGCATGAGTGCCTTGACCAATTCGTCGCCCCGGAGCCGATCGGCCACGGCAACCACTTGCCGTACCACGGTCTGTCGGTCATGGCCGTCGAGGGACACCGCGCGCACCACGTCGGTGACATGGCTGGTCAGCAGCGCCGAAATGATCGACCGCGTATCCGGCCAGCGGCGGTACACGGTGGGGCGGCTCACGCCCGCACGCCGCGCGATCTCGGCGAGGGTCACGCGGTCGACACCGTAGTCGCGAACGCAGCTCGCGGCCGCCTGAAGTATGCGGTCCCCAATATCTTCGGGAGCATTACTCATTGACAGCATGTGTAATACTGTAACGCATGAGGCATCCTGAGGAACTCCTTCCACCGATGAAATGGAACGCGTGGGGAGATCCCGCCGCAGCCAAGCCGCTCTCCGACGGCATCCGGGCCCTCCTGAAGCAGGTTGTGGGCCTAGAGGATTCAGGCGAAGCCGAACTCGGTGCCGACCAGGTCAAGCTGCGCCCGTGCGCGTTGTCGCAAAGCGATCAGGATGCGCTGGCCAAGATTGTCGGGCCCGAATACATGCGCACCGCCGACCGCGACCGGCTGCTGCGCGCTGGCGGCAAGTCCACCCGCGACATGCTGCGACGGAAGGACACCGGCATCCAGGATGCGCCAGACGCGGTCCTGCTGCCCGGCGACGACCAGGCCGTTGCCGAGATCCTGCGGTACTGCTCGGATCAGGGCATCGCGATCATCCCGTTTGGGGGCGGCACCAACGTGACCGGTGGACTGGACCCCAACCGCGGCCAGTTCAGCGCCGTGATCTCGCTGGACCTACGCCGGTTCAACGAACTGCACTCCCTCGACGAAGTCTCGGGCATCGCCGAGCTGGGCGCCGGCGTCACCGGCCCGGACGCCGAACGGCTGCTCGGCGAGCGCGGCTTCTCTCTCGGGCACTTCCCGCAGAGCTTCGAATACGCAACCATCGGCGGCTTCGCGGCGACCCGGTCCTCAGGCCAGGATTCGGCCGGGTACGGCCGCTTCAACGACATGATCATCGGCTTGCGCATGGTCACTCCGGCAGGCGTGCTGGATCTTGGTCGGGTGGCCGCCTCCGCCGCCGGTCCGGACCTGCGTCAGCTGGCGATCGGCTCGGAAGGTGTTTTCGGTGTCATCACCAAGGTGCGGCTGCGGGTGCACCCGGTGCCCGAAACCACCCGATATGAGGCGTGGTCGTTTCCGGACTTCAGCACCGGGGTCGCGGCCCTGCGCGCGATCACCCAGACCGGCACCGGCCCGACCGTGGTGCGACTATCCGATGAGGCCGAAACCGGGATCAACCTGGCCACCCACGAGTCGATCGGCGAAAACCAAGTAACCGGCGGATGTCTGGGACTGACCCTGTTCGAGGGCACCAAGGAACACACCGAGAGCAGGCACGCCGAGACCCGCGCGTTGCTGGAGGCCCACGGCGGCAAGTCACTGGGTGAAGGCCCGGCCCAGAGCTGGGAGCATGGCCGGTTCAGCGCTCCCTACCTGCGCGATTCATTGCTGGCCGCCGGTGCGCTCTGCGAAACCCTCGAGACGGCCACCGACTGGTCCAACATTGCCGCGCTCAAAGCCGCGGTTACCGAGGCACTAACCACGTCGTTGGCGGAGTCGGGCACGCCGGCGCTGGTGATGTGCCACGTCTCGCACGTCTACCCCACCGGTGCATCGCTGTACTTCACCGTCGTCGCCGGGCAGCGGGGTAATCCGATCGAGCAATGGATGGCCGCCAAGAAGGCCGCATCGGATGCGATGATGGCCACCGGCGCAACCATCACGCACCACCACGCCGTCGGCGCCGACCATCGGCCCTGGATGCGCGACGAGGTGGGCGACCTGGGTGTACAGCTGTTGCGCGCGGTCAAGGCCGCCCTGGACCCGGCTGGGATCCTCAACCCCGGCAAGCTGATTCCGTGACCCCCGAGAACCCGATCAACCCGTTGGCAGGGCAACTACGTCAGCGCAGCATCAGCAAGGTGACCGCCCTGACCAATCCGCTGTCCGGACATGGTGCCGCGGTCCAGGCCGCCCAGCACGCGATCGCCCGGCTGCATCATCGTGGCGTCGAGGTCATCGAGATCGTTGGTGAAAACGCCGAGGATGCGCTCTACCTGCTGGCCGCGGCGGTCGAGAAGGGCACAGATGCGGTCGTCGTTACCGGCGGCGACGGCGTCATCTCCAACGCGTTGCAGGTGCTGGCCGAAACCGATGTCCCGCTGGGCATCATCCCGGCCGGCACCGGCAACGATCACGCGCGTGAATTCGGGATTCCCACAAAGGATGCCGAAGCCGCCGCGGACATCGTGGTGGACGGCTGGACCGAATCCATCGACCTGGGCCGGATTCAGGCCGGCAGCGGCAAAGACAAGTGCGACAAATGGTTTGGCACCCTGGCCGCAACCGGTTTCGATTCGCTGGTAACCGACCGGGCCAACCGGATGACCTGGCCGCACGGACGACTGCGGTACTACATCGCGATGCTGGTCGAACTGTCGCAGCTGCGGCCATTGCCATTCCGGCTGGTGCTCGACGGCACCGAGGAGATCGAAACCGACCTCACGCTGGCGACATTCGGCAACACCCGCAGCTACGGCGGCGGGATGCTGATGTGCCCCAACGCCGACCGTACCGACGGTCTGCTGGACATCACCATGGTGCGATCCGGCTCGCGCAGCAGATTCCTGCGGCTGTTCCCGACGGTGGTCAAGGGCACTCAAGTGGAGCTCGACGAAGTGACCACCGCACGAGCCAAGTCCATCGACGTTGAATGCCCTGGCATCAACGTGTATGCCGACGGTGACTACGCGTGCCCATTGCCGGCCAATATCTCCGCGGTCGCGGGCGCACTGCAGATATTGCGGCCCAACGACCGATAATGTTTTGCAGCGCCGCCGGGTCGCCGATGCCAATTCTCGGGCGACCTGTCGACGCCCCTTCCTGTAACACCTAATGCACCGAATACGACATCTCTCTCAGAGCCGCTCAGCTGGGAGGGAAGATGTCGAGGCCTCACCAAACCGGACTTGGAGCCGCGGCAGCGGCTTGGTTTTGCGTCTCATTGTGTTTCGCGCCGCCGGCTTACGCGGGTGAAGTTGCGGCATGGAATGGGGATTACATTCTGACGCTGGCCGCCAATGCGAAGACCGGCACCAGCATCGCGGCCAGCCAACCCGAGTTTGCCCACCGGATCAGCGCCTCCATTAGCTCCAGCTGCTCGGCGGGCGTCTGCACTGCGACGGTGAATAACCCTCCCCCGCCCAAAAATAAATCCATGCCGCAATCAATCGAATTCACCTGGAACGGGTCCCAATGGGTACGCGAGATGACCTGGAAATGGGATTGTCTAGTGCCGGACGGCACCATTGAGTACAACCCGGCCAAATCCATCTCGGTGTACACGCCCGGCGACTACGGAATTCTCACCGGCGTCTTTCACACCAACATCTACAGCGGCGCGTGCAAAGGCAACGTCGATATGCCGTTGTCGGCCAAACCGGTCGCGGTGCCGGTCAGCTAGCCTGACTAGCCGACGCCGCGGCTGAGCCAGGTCACCTCACCGGTGTCGCCACCGTCGCGGTAGTCCTCCAGCGCCTCGTCCCACGCCGTTCCGAGTACCGAGTCCAATTCGGCAGCAAGGGTGTCCGCCCCCTGCGCCATCAGGGTCCGAAGCCGCATCTCGCCCACCATGGTGTCGCCGTTGGCGCTCATCGCCCCGCTCCACAAGCCGAGCTGCGGAGTGTGGCAGAACCGCTGCCCGTCCACGCCGGGGCTGGGATCCTCGGTGACCTCAAACCGCAGCACCGACCACGAGCGCAACGCGTTGGCCAGCCGGCCGCCGGTGCCCACCGGCCCGACCCAGTTGGTGACGGCACGCAACTGGCCAGGCATCGCCGGCTGCGGCGTCCAGACCAGGTTGGCCTTGGCATGCAGGGTCGACGACAGTGCCCACTCGACATGCGGGCACATCGCCGCTGGAGAGGCGTGGACGTACACCACGCCGCTCGTCACGTCGGCGAACTGATTCGATGCACGCATCTCTTACTCCTTCGGTTCCACGAGGGACGTCTTCCCCAACGACCTGGTGAACCCGATAGGCGGGATGCCTGCGACGAAACTTCTGCGATTTTTGATGTCTTGCGTGTCTATTGTGCCCTGTGAGACCCCTGTTGCGCTAGTGTGCAGTTCGCATTAGGCATATTCGGCTAGCACGGAGTCCGAAAGCGCTGGCCAGGGCTCTCGCGCCCAGTCCCCGAAATCACGGTCGGTAAGGACCACCAACGCCAGGTCGGCTTCGGGATCCACCCAGATGAAGCCACCCGCCTGCCCGAAATGGCCGTAGGTTCGCGGCGAGTTGCGGATACCGGTCCAGTGCGGCGACTTGGCGCTCTTGATCTCAAATCCCAGCCCCCAGTCGTTGGGGCGCTGCACACCAAATCCGGGCAACACACCGTCCAGACCGGGAAACTGCACGGCGATCGCCTCGGCGTGCATCGGCGGGGAGACCGTCGACGGACGCAACAGGTCGCCCGCGAACAGCGCCAGGTCGCCAACCGTCGAGGTGGCCCCGAACCCGGCCGCGGCCGCGCCGCCTTCCAGCTTGCTCGTCGACATGCCCAGCGGCTCGAACACCGCCTCGGCCAGATAGCTACTGAACTCGATTCCGGATTCCTGCGCCACGGCTTCGGCCAGCGCGGTGAAGCCGTAGTTGGAATACATGCGGCGGGTCCCGGGCCGGGCGAGCACCTGATTGGTGTGCATTGACAGGCCCGAGGTGTGCGCCAGGAGGTGGCGAATGGTGGAGTCGGGCGGGCCCGCCGGGGTGTCGAGGTCGACGACGCCTTCCTCGATCGCGATCTGCGCGGCGCGCGCCGCCATCGGTTTGGTCACCGAAGCCAACGCGAAGACCTTCTCGACATTGCCGTGCGTCGCCAATACACCGGTAGGGCCGATCAACGCTGCGGCGGCGGCCGGTACCGGCCAATCATCAAGAGCGTCCAGAGCGGCCATCGTGGCGGTTCGTCACTTCCTGGCGATGTAGTAGTTGTTCAGCGGGTCCGACTCGATCTCGGCCACCGTCACGTCCTCGAATCCGGCGTCGGCCAGCATCTTGGTGGCCAGCTGGCTGCCCCATACCGTCCCCAAGCCGACGCCGTCCAACGCCAGCGACACGGTCATGCAGTGCATCATCGAGATTGTGTACAGGTAGGTGCTCATCGGGTTGCCGACGTTGTCTTCGAGTCGGCTCGACGCCTTGACGTCGACCATCAGCAGCACGCCGCCGGGCCGCAGCGCGCGGTAGATGTTCTCCAGCACGCGCGCCGGCTGCGCCTGATCGTGAATGGTATCGAAGGCGGTGATGACGTCGTAGACCCCGACATCGTCCAGGGTGGTCAGATCCCGAGATTGAAAGGTTGCGTTGGACAGGCCGCGACGCTTCGCCTCCTGGGAGGCTGCCGCGATGGCTGGCTCGGAGAAGTCGATGCCGGTGAACCGGCTTTTCGGAAATGCCTGCGCCATCAGGTTGACCGCGTGACCGCTACCGCAACCGAAATCGGCCACCTCCGCGCCGGCCTGCAAGCGTTCGGGAAGGCCCTCGACCAGCGGCACAATCACGTCGACCAGCGCACTGTCGAATACCTCGCCGCTCATCTCGGCCATCAGCGTATGAAAGCGCGGGTATTTATTGTAGTGCACACCGCCCCCTTCCCGGAAGCAGGCGATCACCTTCTGTTCGACCTCTCCGAGCAGTGAGATGAATTGCGTCACGCGGGCCAGGTTGTTCGGGCCGGCGGCCCGCGTCAGCATGGCCGCGCGATGTTCGGGCAGCGAATATGTGGCCGTCTCGGCGTCGTACTCAATCACCTGCCCGGCCGTCATCCCGCCCAGCCATTCCCGCACATAACGCTCGTCGAGGCCCACCGCCTCGGCGATTTGGGTGCTAGTGGACGGCGGCAATTGAGAAATGACATCTAGCAGCCCGGTCTGATGTCCGACACTGAGCAAGATCGTCAAACCGGCGCTGTCGATGGCCGCGACAATTCTGCTGCCGAATTCCTCCGTGGTTTCGGTTCCGCCGTCGATTGCCGTCATGCTCAGCGACGCTACACCGGCATCGCCGCCCGTCGGGCCGGCTATCGGGACCAAAGCTCAACGCAATATGGGCGCCGCGAGCGCAGGCGCGGCGCAACCGCCGCGAATGCCGAACAGTAGGTTAGAGGCCATGAGTCAGACAGTGCGCGGCGTAATTTCCCGGAAAAAGGGCGAACCCGTTGAATTGGTGGACATCATCATCCCGGATCCCGGGCCCGGCGAAGCCGTCGTCGATATCAGCGCTTGCGGCGTTTGTCATACCGATCTGACCTACCGCGAGGGCGGCATCAACGACGAGTACCCGTTCCTGTTGGGCCACGAGGCCGCGGGCACGGTCGAAGCGGTTGGGCCCGGGGTAACCAACGTGGAGCCGGGCGATTTCGTGATCCTGAACTGGCGTGCGGTGTGCGGCCAGTGCCGGGCCTGCAAACGGGGCCGGCCGAGCTACTGTTTCGACACGTTCAACGCCGAGCAGAAGATGACACTGACCGACGGTACCGAACTCACCCCGGCACTGGGCATCGGGGCATTCGCCGACAAGACGCTGGTGCACTCCGGCCAATGCACCAAGGTTGATCCCGCGGCCGACCCCGCCGTGGCGGGCCTGTTGGGTTGCGGGGTGATGGCAGGACTGGGCGCCGCGGTCAACACCGGTGGCGTCACCCGCGATGACACCGTCGCGGTGATCGGTTGTGGCGGCGTGGGTGATGCCGCCATCGCCGGTGCGGCGCTGGTCGGAGCCAAGAAGATCATCGCCGTCGACACCGACAACACCAAACTGGAGTGGGCGCGCGCCTTCGGCGCCACCCACACCGTCAACGCCCGCGAACTCGACGTCGTCGAAACGATCCAGGACCTCACCGGCGGCTTTGGGGTCGACGTGGTGATCGACGCGGTCGGCCGGCCCGAAACCTGGAAGCAGGCGTTCTACGCTCGCGATCTCGCCGGAACCGTTGTCCTGGTAGGGGTTCCCACCCCCGACATGCGGCTGGACATGCCGCTGGTGGACTTCTTCTCCCGCGGTGGCGCGTTGAAGTCGTCCTGGTACGGCGATTGCCTACCCGAGCGCGACTTCCCCACCCTGATCGACCTCTACCTGCAGGGCCGGCTTCCGCTGGACAAGTTCGTTTCCGAGCAGATCGGTCTGGGCGGTATCGAGGAGGCATTCGAGAAGATGCACGCCGGCAAGGTGCTGCGCTCGGTGGTGGTGTTGTAGTGGTTCACATCGACCGGGTGGTGACCCACGGAACCTTCGAACTCGACGGCGGCAGTTGGGAAGTCGACAACAACATCTGGCTGGTCGGCGACGACTCCGATGTGGTGGTCTTCGACGCCGCCCATCAGGCGGCTCCGATCATCGAGGCGGTCGCCGGCCGCAATGTGGTTGCGGTGGTGTGCACCCACGGCCACAACGACCACGTGACGGTGGCTCCCGAACTCGGCGCGGCACTCGACGCTCCGGTGCTGCTCCACCCCGGCGATGAGATGCTGTGGCGGATGACCCATCCGGACAAGGACTTTCGCGCTGTCTCTGACGTTGAGACACTGCGGGTCGGCGGTACCGAGCTACGCGCAATGCACACTCCGGGCCACTCCCCGGGATCGGTGTGCTGGTACGCCCCGGAGCTGGATGTGGTGTTCAGCGGGGACACGCTGTTTTGCGGCGGACCCGGCGCGACGGGACGCTCGTTTTCCGACTTCCCGACCATCCTGCAGTCGATATCCGAACGGCTGGGCAAGCTGCCCGGCGACACCGTCGTACATACCGGCCATGGCGACAACACCACCATCGGCGACGAAATCGTGCACTACGAAGAATGGGTGGCCCGCGGCCACTAGGGCGCAACAGGTCAAACGCTCACCGAGATCGGCGAGCAAGCCACGCGCCCGCGCGACGCCGGCTATCTGCCGTCGAGGATCCGGCGTTTCTCGCTCTGGAATTCCTCCTCGGTCAGCGCCCCGAATCGCGCAACGCCGCCAGCGTCTTGAGCCGCTCCAGCCTGATCCCGTCGTCGCTGGGCTCGTAGGCCGTCCTGGGCGGATCGCTGGGGTGGGAAGCCAGGATGGGCGCTTCGGCAAAGTAGGGGCTGGCCGGCGGCGCCGATGCGGCCGGGCGGCTGTGGCTCAGCCACACCACCGAAAGCACCAAGTCGATCAGCCCGACGCCGAACATGGCGACGAAAACCCACACCAACCAGCCATACGAACTCTGGTGCCCGAACGCCAGCCGGGGGTTGATGTATCCGCCGACCTCGCCGTCGGTCGTGACGCGGTAGGTGGCCTCGACGGGAACGCGAACCATCCATACCCGTACGTGGGCGTCGTTGTTGACCGTCGTTGTACTGCCGATACTTTCGGTTACCTCCGGTTGCGGGACACCGTCGGGCGGACTGATCGAGATCCCCAACGGCGGCACCGGCAGGCCAACGCCGTTGGTGCCGCCGATGACCAGCGTGTGCAGGCTGACGGTGACATCTCCGGCCGGCAAATGCACGCTGCCCGAACCGGGGATCGCCACCTCGCCGTACGCGTCGTACTTGTCCAGGAAGAACGCGTTGAGCACCCGGGTGACGATGAAGCCGGCCACCGACACCACCAACGTTAGGATGGCGACGGTCAGCGAAAACTTGGCGACCCGTCTGCTAGTCATGCACGCAGTGTGTCACGCATTCGATAACGGCGAAGCCCAGCTGAGCCGGCGTATCCCGCCAGCACCACCAGGGCCGTCACCGGCACCCAATCCCCCAGTCGTCGATACAGCGTGTCGCGCGAACCCAGCTCGATGCTGACCACCGTCACGCCCGCGAAGTCCGACGGGCACCACGCCAGCCGGCGTCCCCGGGCGTCGAAGGCCGAACTGTCACCGGACAACCCGGCGTGCACCGCGGGTCGCCCCACTTCGACGGCACGCACCGCGGGTTGGTTGGCCAACTGCGGCTGCGCCCAACTCCCTTGAAACGACGAGGTGGAACTCTGGAATGCCAACAACTCGGCGCCCAGCAGCGCTTCGCGTCGGGCCAGATCGGAAAACGTCGTCTCGTAGCTGATCAGCGGTCCGATGGCCAGCGGTCCGGCATGCAGCACCACCGGGCCGGTTCCCCGCCGCCGGTCCTCCGCGGCGGCCTTGGTGCCCTGGGTGATCCAGCCAACCAACCGCCGCAGCGGAACGTATTCACCAAACGGCACCAAGCGGGTCTTGCGGTAGCTGCCCGCCACGCCGTGCTCACCGAGCAGCACCGACGACTTGTAGATGCCCCCACCCGGTGCCCGCGCATCGACATTGACCAGCAGATCCGCGCCGACCCGCGCGGACAGGTCCGCCAGCCGGGCCAGGTCGCCGGGATGGTCGGCCAGGTCGTGGCCGACGCTGCTTTCCCCCCAGACCACCAGGTCCGGCCGTTGACCCACCAAGCCGGCGGTCAGTTCTTCACTGGCCGCCTGGCGGGCCGTCGAGTCGGCGATGGGGCCCGGCTGCACCAGCGCCACCCGAATCACCGGACCCGCAGCGGGAGCTGGGCCAACGAGGTACCACAGCGGTCCGAGGCCCACCCCCGCCACCGCGCAGCCCAGCAGCACCAGCCGGGGCAGCCCTTGGCCCACGATGCCGGCCACGATGGCTGTATTGACAGCCATCACCAGAAAGCTGGTCAGCCACACCCCGCCCACCGATGCCGACGCAAGCGTGTAGGGCTGGTTCCATTGCGACGCACCCAGCGGAGCCCACGGACCGCCCAATGGCGGCCAGGACCGCGCCGCTTCTGCCACCACCCAGGCGCTCGGTACGACGGCCAGTGCCCCAGCCGCGCGGGCGGCGGAAAGCGGTGCCGACAGCAGGCGGTGCGCAACCCAACCCCACGGCAACCACAACGCGCCCATTCCGAGAGCCAACAACGCCAGCGGCGGGCCGATGCTGGCGGCCAACCAGTACTGGTTGGCCAGCACGAAACCGGCAACACCGCAACCGGCCCGCACCGCACCATCGCCGGACGTCGCCGCTGCCCGCACCACCAGCAGCAGCGGCACCAGCGCGAACCAGGCCAACCACCACCACGATGGCGCCGGGAAAGCGAGCGCGGGTAGCGTGCCGAGGGCCAATGCTGCCGTCCACCCGAAAGCACGCCGCCGGAGCGTTCTCGGGTGCGGGACCATGGGCTAAAGCATGCCGCTCCGACTCGCGGATAGCGGGGAAAAGCGCACACTGGACAGCAACACCGGAAAGGGAGTGATACGCATGGCCAGCGATCTCATCGCCACCGTGCCCGATCTGTCCGGAAAACTCGCGGTAGTCACCGGAGCCAATAGTGGGTTGGGTTTTGGGCTGGCCCGGCGGCTGTCGGCGGCGGGCGCCGATGTGGTGATGGCAATCCGCAACCGCGCCAAGGGCGAGGCGGCAATCGAGGAGATCCGCAGTGCCGTGCCCGACGCCAAGTTGAGTATCAAGGCGCTCGATCTGTCCTCGCTGGCGTCGGTGGCCGCATTGGGTGACCAGCTCAACTCCGAGGGCCGCCCGATCGACATCCTGATCAACAACGCCGGCGTCATGACTCCGCCCGAACGTGATACCACCGCCGACGGCTTCGAATTGCAGTTCGGCAGTAACCATCTCGGACACTTCGCGCTGACCGCGCACGTGCTGCCGCTGCTGCGCGCGGCGCAAGGCGCGCGGGTGGTATCGCTGAGCAGCCTGGCGGCCCGGCGTGGCCGTATCCACTTTGACGACCTGCAGTTCGAGAAGTCATACGCTGCGATGACGGCATACGGTCAATCCAAGCTGGCAGTGCTGATGTTCGCGCGCGAGCTGGACCGTCGCAGCCGGGCGGCGGGTTGGGGCGTGATGTCCAACGCGGCGCACCCGGGACTGACCAAGACCAACCTGCAGATCAGCGGGCCTTCGCATGGGCGGGAGAAGCCGGCACTGATGCAGCGGTTCTACACCACCTCATGGCGTTTCGCTCCGTTCCTTTGGCAAGAAATCGAAGACGGCATCCTGCCGGCGCTCTACGCCACCGTTACACCGCAGGCCGAGGGCGGTGCTTTCTACGGCCCGCGGGGCTTTTATGAGGCGGCCGGTGGCGGTGTGAGGGCGGCCAAGGTGCCCGCTCGTGCTGGCAATGACACTGACTGCCAAAGCCTTTGGGAGGTTTCCGAACGTCTCACGGGTGTCGGTTACCCCACGTCGAGCTGACATGCCACGGGAGATCAGGCTGCCGGAGTCAAGTGTGGTGGTCCGGCCGGCGCCAATGGAAAGTGCGACCTACAGCCAGTCGTCGAGGCTACAGGCCGCGGGCTTGTCGCCGGCCATCACGCTGTTCGAAGAGGCCGCGCAAACCGTGCCGCTGCCCGATGCACCGCAACCGGTCGTCATCGCCGACTACGGGGTGGCCACCGGCCACAATTCACTCAAGCCCATGATGACCGCGATCAACGCACTTCGCCGTCGCACCCGTGAAGATCGCGTAATCATGTTGGCGCACACCGATGTACCGGACAACGATTTCACTGCGTTGTTCCGCACGTTGGCCGATGACCCGGACAGCTACCTGCACCATGACTCGGCGAGCTTCGCATCGGCAGTCGGCAGGTCGTTTTATACCCAGATCCTGCCCAGCAATACGGTGAGCCTGGGCTGGAGTTCATGGGCGATCCAATGGCTTAGCCGTATCCCCGCGGGGGCGCCGGAACTCACCGATCACGTGCAAGTCGCCTACAGCAAAGACGAGCGAGCGCGCGCGGCATACGCGCACCAGGCCGCCACGGATTGACAGGACTTTCTTGCCTTCCGGGGTCGGGAGCTGTGTCCGGGCGGGTGATTGGTGGTGCTGACAATGGCGCTCGACGAACACGGCCACTTCGGCTATCGACCGATGAACGACGCGCTTGTGGCGGCGCTCAACGATCAGGTGCGCGACGGGCTGCTGCGCCCAGAAGAGCTGCGACGCATGGCGATACCCGTGGTCGCCCGGGCCGAAAAGGACCTGCGCGCTCCGTTTGCGCCGCGCGGCTGGTTCGAGGGTCTGACCATCGAGCAGCTCGACGTGTTCAACGCCGAGGATCGGTTCTGGGCCGCCTTCCAATCAGACGGCGACGCAGAGGCTTTCGGAGCGCAGTGGGCCGACTTCGCTCGGGCGGCGTTGTTCCCCACGCTCGCGGCGGCGTTGGACTGCGGGACCGGCGACCCTCGCGCAACCGCGTTCATCGAGCGGCTGGAGGCTTCCGTCGCCGACCGGCTGGCAAGCCAGCCCGAGCCGATACGGATTCCGCTGGCATCGCTGGTGCTTGCCAAGCGCGCCTGATCGCGGTAGCGCGCGTTTCGACCCGGCATCGGGATGGGTAACCGGAGTTGAGGGTCGGTCACAACCGCAACTGCGCAGGGAGCAAGAGCCATGACTGCAGCCCAAGATCAGCCGGCCGACCAACATGAGGAGCCGGATCGTTCCGACAACATCGAGCCGGACCAAGGCGCCCAAGACAAGGCCGCCGAGATGATGACTGCCTATGAGGACCGGCCGACGCTGGTGTTACCCGGTTCCGGCAAGACCATCACCGGGACCGCGGTCAACGACTGGCTCGACGAAAACGGCGACCCCAAGGCCGCCGGTGACCGGGACGCCCCAGCGGCGAAGGCCAAAGACGTCGCCACAACAAGCAAGGCCGACGGGACCGGCGAGTGGAGCGCCGAAGAAAACTACGCCAAAGACAAGGCCTACAACGAGCGCGTCCTCAAGGATGCCGCCAGCTGAACGCCGCGGGGCGGTCGCTCACCTCATTGACCGTTTGCCGCCTGGGGCGCAATTACTTGTGGCGCAATGACCTGGGGCGCGATGACTTGGCCGAACCCGGGAACTCCCGGCACCTGAGGCACCTGAGGTATCTGCGGCACTTGCGGCACCTGCGGGAAACCGATTCCCGGGATCTGCGGGATGGGCGGAATCTGGGGAATGGGCGGGATCGGCGGCGTGGGCAGTTGCTGTGTCGCGGGCGCCTGCGTGGTGGGCGGCGCCTCGGTGGTGACCGGGGGCTGGGTGGTTGCCGGCGGCGCCTCGGTGGTGGCCGGAGGCTGGGTGGTGACCGGGGCTTGTGTGGTTGAGGGCGGCGGCGCCTCGGTCGACGGCGGCGGGGGCGCCTGCTGTGTCGGCGGCGGCGCCGGCTCTTGGGAGGCAGGTGGCTGGGTGGACGGCGCGGGCGCGGAAGTTCCGGCATCGGTCACCGGTGGCACGGCTGCGGGGGCCGAGGTGGGCGGGGACGTGGTCGCTTCGGGCGAGCGAGTCGCCGGCTGTTCTCCGGAGCTCAGCGCGATCGCGACCGCGGCGCCGACGAGCAGCACCGCAACCACTGTTGCGACGATGATTACTCCGGGCAGGCGGTACCACGGGATCACCACGGACTTGGGCGCCGGCTCCGCCCGGGCATTCTCTTCAAAGGTCAGCTGGGGCCGCGCGGAGGTGTAGCCGGACGCCCCCGAATAATCGTCGCCGACCACCGGCGTCGCCCGGGATTGGTCGTCGGCTTCCGACCATGCCAAAGCGGGCTGCAACGCCGACACCGGCGCGTCGGCCGCCGCGACCGCCCCGACGTCTGGGTCCAGCGGCGCCATCGCGGTCTGTGTCATCGGTGCCGCTGAGGTCAACACCGTCGCACTGGAATCACCCGGTCCCCGGGCAGCCCGCAGCGCCCCGCCGGTCGCGGCTGTCAGCTGCGGGCGGGGTGCGGTAATCACCGGTACGCCGAAGCGCCCCGGCAGCGTTGTGGTGACCGACGGGATATTGGCGCCACCACCGACGGTAACGATGGCGACCAGGTCCGCGGCGGGGACGCCGGCGCGCTGCAGCGTGTGTTCGACAACGCGGGCAAATCCATCGAGCGAATCGCGGATCGTCTCGTCCAAATCGTTCCTGGTGAGCCGAACCTCTCCGCTTACCCCGGGCAGCGCGTCAGACAGCGTGGCCACCGTGCTGAGGGAGAGCTGCTCCTTGGCCTGGCGGCACTCGGCACGCAACCGGTTCGATAAGCCGATCGCCGAGGTCCCCGACGGATCGAAAGAACCCGTCGCCGGCATCTCGGACATGACGTAGGTCAACAGCGACTGATCGATCAGATCGCCGGAGAAATCCGGGTGCCGCACCGTTGCACCCAGGGGCTGATATTCGCCGGAGGCGTCGGCCAGCGTGATGCTGGTACCGCTGCCACCGAAATCGCAGACCGCGACGACGCCGCGGGCCGGGATGCCAGGGTTGGCACGCGCGGCGAACAACGCCGCCGCGGCGTCCGGGATCAGCAGCAGAGGCTGCCCCGCCGGCGACCATTCCGGAACCCGGCCCAATGCGGCGCCCAATGCGTCTACCCCGCTCGTGGTCCAGTGAGCGGGATAGGCGACTGCGGTACTGGCGGGCAGGGTGTGACCGCCGGTGGCCGTATAGGCCAACGCCCGCAACGCATCGGCCACCAATGCCTCGCTGCGATGCACCGACCCGTCGGCCGCGACGATGCCGATCTGGTCCCCGACGCGGTCCACGAAGTCGCTGATCACCAAACCGGACTGGTCCAGCCTCGGGTTCTCCGACGGCAGTCCGATCTCGGGTGGACGCTGTCGGTACAGCGTCAGTACGGGCTTTCGCAGGATGGCGCTATCGGCGGTTACCGCCGCCAGATTGGTGGCACCGATCGACAGACCCAGCGCGGGCCGTGCTCCCTCTGCCATCTAGTAAGTCCCCATGTCCGGCGGCACGCCACCCGCCCAACTCAAATTCTGTCGATAGAACCTATAGCCAATCTCTGCGCCAGCTATGCGCCAGCTGTATAAGAACTTCAACGCCAAGCAATCGACGCAGGTCAACGGATTGTGCCCGCGCCTGGAATCAGCGGCAGGTCGAGCGCGGTGACCCAGCCCGGCGGCAAGTCGTTGACGGCAGGCACCGCATTGAGCGCCCGCATGCCGGTCGCCAGACACCCGGCGGTGGCTGGATCTCGCCCGGAGCCGTCAGTGAACCGGAACGCGGTCTCCTGGAAGATGCTGGGAGTTCCTTCGATATCCACCCGATAGACGTCGTCGTCGTGGCCGGAGGGCCAGTCCGGCGCGGCATCGTGGCCGATGCGGTTGACGTGTTCCAGTTGGATGCGGGTTTCGCCCTGATAGACCCCATTGATGGTGAACCGCACCGCGGCTACGTGGCCCGCTTTGATGAGGCCCTTGGCCGACTTGCGCTCGGTGGGGGTCACCCACTTTTCCCAGGTGGTAGTGATCTCATCGAGCATTATCCCGGCGGCATGAGCGATCATCGGCACGGTGGCGCCCCACGCGAAGATCAGCACGTCGCGGTTTTCCAGCATCGGGCTGAATTCGGGCTCGCGGCCGATGCCCATCTCTTTTTCGTAATCGCCCTCGTAGTTCGTGTAGTCCAGCAGTTCGGAGGCGCGCACACGCCGGACCTCCGAACACAAACCCATCAGGGTCATGGGAAACAAGTCGTTGGCGAATCCCGGGTCGATGCCGGTGGTGAAGCACGACGGCTCCCCCAACGTGCAAGCCTCGGTGATGGGCTGAATCCACTGCGGCGGGTTCAGGTGCATCGTCGGCCAGATCCACGGCGTCATTGCGGTCGAGCAGACGTCGATGCCGGCCCGCAGGAAGCGCGTGATGAGTGAGATGTTGTCCTGCGCGTGCATCGCCGTCGGGCCGTAATGCACCAGCGCGTCGGGCCGCAGCGCGATCAGCGCGTCGACATCGTCGGTGGCGCTGATTCCCTCCGGCTAGGAAAGTCCGCAGATTTCGCCGACGTCGCGCCCCACCTTGTCAGGATTGCTGACACCAACACCCACCAGCTCAAACAATGGATGCTTGACGATTTCGGGAATCACCATCCTGCCCACGAAGCCGGTGCCCCAGACGACCACTCGTTTCCCGCCACTTTGCGACATAAACGGCCACCTCCCTGACTACGTCACACTAAGCGCGATCGGGGGCGACATCTAGCATCAGGGCTCACATTTGGGTCTTCAACGAGTCCGCTCGCAGTTCTCGGGCACCAAACGCACTCGTGCCGGCGGGGCGGGAGCCCAACAAACCACTTACATGCCGTCCTACCTGATGACACTATGGAAAACCATGACCAGTCGATTGGCAGCCAGACCCATGCGCCGTCTCAGCAGACCGGCGATTCTGCTCGCTATCGGTGTCGGCGTCGCAGCCATCTGCGGCGTGGCGAACGCCGACCCGTTCCAGCAGGTCCGCTATGAAGTGAGCGGCCCGGGCGTCGCCGAGTTCGTCTCGTACCAAACCGCCAAGGGCCAGCAGCGAGCGACCAACATCAACCTGCCCTGGTCGTCGGAGTTCACCGCCTTCGGCGGGCAGGTTTTCGTGCTCAGCGCCCAAGGGCAGGGCAGCATTACCTGCAGGATTCTGGTTGACGGCAGCGTGGTGACCGAGCAGACCGGGACCGGAACGCCCGGACACACCGTGTGCACACACTGACCCACCGCATGCGGTGGCTCCGCACCGCCACGTTGTCGCCGCCAGCGGTTTAAGCTCGCCAGTGTCACCCCTTCAACGACGAAGCGGAGACGTAGGAGAAGCACGATGGACCTCAGCACGAACCTCAACACCGGCCTGCTGCCTCGGGTTAACGGGACACCGCCACCGGAAGTCCCACTGGCCGACATCGAACTTGGTTCGCTGGAGTTCTGGGGACGCGATGACGACTTCCGCGACGGCGCTTTCGCGACCTTGCGCCGCGAAGCCCCCATCTCCTTCTGGCCCCCGATCGAACTCGCCGGACTCACTGCGGGCAAGGGGCACTGGGCGCTGACCAAGCACGACGATATCCACTTCGCCAGTCGGCGTCCGGAAATCTTTCATTCCAGTCCCAACATCGTGATCCACGATCAGACACCGGAGCTGGCCGAATACTTCGGCTCGATGATCGTGCTCGACGATCCGCGCCACCAGCGCCTGCGCTCGATTGTCAGCAGGGCGTTCACCCCGAAGGTGGTCGCCCGCATCGAAGCCTCGGTGCGGGAGCGGGCCCACCGGTTGGTCGCAGCCATGATCACGAACCATCCCGACGGGCAAGCCGACCTGGTCAGCGAGCTCGCCGGCCCGCTGCCTTTGCAGATCATCTGCGACATGATGGCGATTCCCGAAGAAGACCACGAGCAGATTTTTCATTGGACGAACGTGATTCTCGGGTTCGGCGACCCCGACCTGACTACCGATTTCGATGAGTTCCTTCAAGTTTCGATGGCCATCGGCGGCTACGCCACCGCGCTTGCCGATGATCGTCGGGTCAACCACCACGGCGATCTGACGACCAGCCTGGTGGAAGCCGAGGTCGACGGCGAGCGGTTGTCCTCGTCGGAGATCGCGATGTTATTCATCCTGCTGGTGGTCGCCGGCAACGAAACCACCCGCAATGCAATCAGCCACGGCATGCTGGCGCTGTCGCGCTACCCCGACGAGCGTGCCAAGTGGTGGTCGGACTTCGACGGTTTGGCCGCGACCGCGGTCGAGGAGATCGTGCGATGGGCTTCTCCGGTGGTCTATATGCGCCGGACGTTGAGCCAGGACGTCGACCTTCGGGCACCAAGATGGCGGCTGGCGACAAGGTCACCCTGTGGTATTGCTCGGCGAATCGCGATGAGGAGAAGTTCGCCGATTCCTGGACGTTCGATGTGACCCGCAACCCCAATCCGCAGGTCGGCTTCGGTGGTGGAGGTGCCCATTTCTGCCTGGGCGCAAACCTGGCCCGCCGTGAAATCAGAGTTGTATTCGACGAATTGCGCCGGCAAATTCCTGACGTCGTTGCGACCGAGGAGCCGGCACGGTTGCTGTCACAGTTCATTCATGGCATCAAACGACTACCAGTCGCGTAGAGCCGTTGACTGCGAAGCCGTTTGCCGGTAGGCCTATTCAGCATGGCCGAGGTCGATGTATGCGTGGTGGGTGCGGGGTTCGCTGGCCTGACCGCCGCGCTTCGGCTGAAGCAGGCCGGTCACTCGGTGGCATTGCTGGAGGCTCGGGACCGGGTTGGCGGCCGAACCTTCACCGTGGTGCGTGAAGACGGGTCGTGGATCGACAAGGGCGGCGCGTGGATCGGCCCCACTCAGGACCGAATCTATGCGCTGATGAAGGAATTCGGAGTCGCGGCGTTCAAGCAGTACACCGACGGCGAAGCCATGATGGTTGTCGATGGCAAGCAGTACCGCTACCAGGGCACGATCCCGCGGACCCTGAGCCCGTTGGCCTCGATGAATCTGGGCACAGCAATATTCGAAATCAGCCAGATGTGCAAGACGATTCCACTCGAGGCACCCTGGGAAGCCAAGCGAGCCGCGAAATGGGACCGAATGACCTTGGCCCAGTGGCTGCGCAACAACGTCAAGTCCAAAGCAGCGCACGACCTCCTGGAAACGGCGATCGCCGGCTGCTACACCTCCGACGCCTCGGAGGTATCGATGCTGTTCGTGCTGTACCAGATGGCCTCGGGCGGTGGGCCCGGCTTCGTGCTGGGCAGCAAGGGCGCCGCACAAGACGCCCGGCCGATCGGTGGCATGGGCGCCGTTTATGGGCCGATGGCCGCCGAGCTGGGCGCGGCGATCCACCTTTCCCAACCGGTCCGATCGATCACCCAGGATTCCGGCGGCGTGACCGTGCAATCCGAGGGGCTAACCGTGCGGGCGAACCGAACGATCGTCGCGGTTCCGCTCGCGATCGCCAGCCAAATCGTTTATGAACCAATGCTTCCCACCGATCGGTCATTTCTGCACCAGCGGATGCCCAGCGGCGCGATTGTCAAGATCTCCGCCGTCTACGACGAGCCGTTCTGGCGCGCCGATGGATTGTGTGGCCAAAGCGCCGCGCCGACATCGCTGGCTACGCTGACCATCGATGCCAGCCCCAATAGTGGGACACCGGGGGTGCTGTGCGTGGTGATCGAGGGGCCGGTCGCCCGGCAATACGAGCGCCTCGACGACGACGGTCGACGTCAGGCGGTGCTCGCCGCCCTGGTGGAACGCTTCGGCGCCAAGGCCGCGAAGCCGATCGACTACTTCGAGCAGAACTGGAGCCGTGAGCGCTACTCCGGCGGTGGGATGCTCAGCCATACTCCCCCGGGCGTGCTCACCCAGTTCGGTCATGCGCTGCGCAGGCCGTGCGGCCGGATTCACTGGGCAGGCACCGAGACCTCGGCCAAGATGTGCGGCTGGATCGATGGCGCCATTCGCTCGGGCGAGCGCGCGGCCAGCGAAGTAATGGCGAACCAGACGATGACCATGGCCACCGACTCATGACCTGGCGATCACCGCTGAGCCGATTCGGCAAGCTCGTACACGAATAGCTCGCGCGGGTACGCGCTGAGCCATTCGGGTGGCTGCCCAGCCTGCAGAACGCAGGATGAATTGTCGCCCAACCAATTTAGTGCCGATCGGTAGGAGCCTATGGTTGCCGGGCGAAATGGGTAGCGGTAGTAGCGGGCGAACGCCTGGACATGGAGGAACAGAATGCCTTTGCCCAGCCGTCCGTCCGGCATGTCTTCGAACACGATGATGCTGCGGCGCGCAACTCGGTAACACTGTTTGATCAGCGCCACCGGGTCATGGCTGTGATGCAGCACTTCACTGAGAACAACATGGTCAAATGCTCTGTCCGGAAAAGGAATTGACGTGCGATTGAACTCGCGGAACGGAATCTCGGTACGACGAGCGTCCTTGACGTCTATGCCACTCGGGGATATCCCGTACATCTGCTGCAAGTACGCAGACAGATAACCCGTCCCGCACCCGACATCGAGAACGCTATCGCCCTTGCCGAGGTGGCCGCCAAGCGCGTGAGCCTGTTGACGAAGTCGCTCTGCCGGCCGCAGCACCTCGCGCATGTCGTTGAACTTTGCGCTCAACTTCTCGGAAAATGGCTGCACGGCACTCATTTTGCCGTGACCATATCAGAGAATCGGCGTCTGGCGGCCGAACGGACACGACGTGCCCGATGACCACAGAACGCGAAGCCGCGATCTGGGTGGTCACGGCTGGCGCAGCTCTCGATGCAGGTTCCGGTAGATCGTCTGGGCCGCGCGCAACTGGGGGTGCAGCCAGGCCGGAAATCCTTCGATCGGCAGCGGCTGACGATTGCCTGGCGCGATGTATGACCTCGCCCTCGCCTCGCGGAACAACACGTCATGCAGTTGCGGACAGCGCGTGTCGTAGCCTGAGCGCGCGATCGGGGGCGAGGCGCTGGGATCGCGCGGGGACAACCCGAGGAACGCGGCGAGCGCGCCGAGCCGGGCAGGCGGATCGGCCTGCACCGCAGCGAAATCGACAAGCGCAACCCCTTAGGTCCTGTCTGCTAATTGCGGACGCGGTGGTAGGTGATGATGGCGGCCAGGGTGACACCGCTGAGGTAGGTCAGGGCGTATTTGTCGTAGCAGGTGGCGACCGCGCGCCAGTGTTTGAGCCGGTTGAAGCTTCGCTCGACGGTGTTACGGTGCTTGTAGATTCGGCCTGAGAACCCCGGAGGCCGTCCTCTGTTGCGGCCTTTGGCTTTGCGGCGGGTGATCTGGTCGCTGCGCTCGGGGATGGTATGGGCGATCTTGAGCCGGCGCAGCTGTGCCCGCGTCGAGTCATAGGAGTACGCCTTGTCCGCCAGCAGGTGAAACGGGGCGTATGAGTTGCTGCACCGGGCGGCCAGCAATGGCCAAAGCATCGGATTATCACCGGCTTGACCGGCCGACAGTGCCAGGGTGACCGGACTGCACAGCTGGTCGGTCAAGGCGTGGATCTTGGTAGTCAGCCCGCCGCGGGAACGCCCAATGGCGTGGTCATCGGGCTCATCGAGATATTTCTTGTAATTCGACAGATCCCCCCTGTGCGGCGCCCGGGGCGCGCTCCGGCTGCGTGTTGGTGGGCGCGCACACTGGTCGAATCGACCGACAACAGTGCGCCCAGGTCGGCGTCCTCGGCGTCGAGGTCAGAGGCGATCGCCGCGAAGATCCGCGCGTAGATGCCATCGACCGACCAGCGTAGATGCCTCTCGGCCACCGATTGCCAGGGACCGAAGTGCTCGGGCAGGTCACACCACGGAGATCCCGTACGGTAACGCCAGATAATGCCCTCCAGAGTACGTCGATGATCGTTCCACGGCCGGCCACGCCGCCGCCCCGCAGGCAACACCGCCACGATCAGCGACCACAAATCATCAGAAATCGCATGCGTCCGCATCACCCAAACAGCATCAGCCAAAACACCATTCACATTAAGCAGACACGCCCTAGGCGCCGGCCGGGGTGTTGTCTTACAGATCCCACAGCGCAGACCAGGCGAAGTGGCGATCGTTGAACGGGCGCACCAGCGGTTCAGGCAGTGTGCTCAGAGCGCAGGGCGGGGTGCCCAGGTATGGCTCGAAGTCACCGACATCTCCCAGCCTGTGCTGTCGCGCCTCGTTGGCCCAGACTTCGCGTTGCAGGCTGGGCATGCCGAACAAGGCGCTCTTGTGCCAATGGGCACGCAAACGGCCTTCATCGAATCCGCTGAAGTCGCGTTCCTCGCGCAGCCGTGCCAGGAAGTCCGCCCAGCAGGTCAGCGGGGCGGGCGGGCAGGTCGCCCGCCCCGCTGGGCTGAGCCACAGCCGGGGCCTGGCCTCGGAACCTCCCGACAACAGGTCCGCCAGCCCGAGTGTCATCAGGATCAGCGACTCCAAGGCCAGCGCCGGCTGGCGCACCAACACCAAAGTCTTGTCGATGATCGCGCGCCAAGCCCGCCACTCCCGATCGGGCCCGATATGTTGCGCGGTCTCCTTGATCAGCACGACAGCCGGCCGGGACGCCGGGCGCGGACCAACCGCAGCAACCGCATCGGCGATCAGCCCGAAAGTCTCGACGACCCGAGCATCGGACCGCAGATGGTATTGGCCCGCCGGCTCGGTCACCACCGCATCAACCTGACCGTGTCGCGCCAGGGCATTGGCAAGCGCCGTCGAACCGGTCCGTGGCGGCGACAGGAGCAGCACCAGCCGCAGCCGGCCGGTCGCCACACGTTGGAGTAGGTAGTCGTAGCTGGGCAGTCCGGCGATATCCATCCTGACTACCGGGGGTGGTGTCGGCGAGTTGTGGGAAATCCCCGGCTGCAATCCATAGTCGATGGATACCATATAGGGGTATATGGTACAAGCGCGGCAGGTATGGACTCCGGAACAAGATGTCATCAGGCCGCCGATCAGTGACACGTCAACGGGCACAGGCGTTTCTGAGCTTGATGGCGCTGGCGTGACCAGGTCCGCCCGGGCCGGCCAACAAAAGTATCTGGCCGGTCGATGAGCTCGGAGCCTCATCGTCAAGCATGCCCATTTCCGCGTTTCCCGCTCCCGAGGTGCTGGCGGCCCGCCAGAAGCTGGTGCTCGACCATTTCCACGATGAGGTCCGTCAGGACTGGGACGACGTGCTGTCCACCTTTCCGCACCCGCGCTACGAGCTGATCCCGCAGATGACCGTCCACGACGGAGACCAGGCGGTACGCGGCTACTACCACTACACCCGAACGGCGTTCCCGGACCAGGACCACGAGATCATCGCCTTACGACACAGTGCCGACGCGGTGATCGTCGAGGTCTGGCTGATGGGCACCCACCGCGGCTACCTCGGCAAGATTCCGCCCACCGGAAGCCGGTTCCGGGTCCGGATGACCGCCTATTTCGTTTTCGACGAGGCGGAAACCCTTGTCTGCGAACGCATCTATTTCGACACTCTGACCATGATCAAACAGTTGCTGGGCGGGCTGGCCATGCGGCGGCCGTCGAACTGGCTGCTGGCTGCGCGTTGTGTCCGGGGCCTGCTGTCCATGTCATCGGGGGAACCGGATCGGGCGCTGACCAACACCACCGAGCCGACGTTTGCGTGACTACGCTTCCCCGTGGCAGTGCGAATGCCTAGGGCGTGTCTGCTTAATGTGAATGGTGTTTTGGCTGATGCTGTTTGGGTGATGCGGACGCATGCGATTTCTGATGATTTGTGGTCGCTGATCGTGGCGGTGTTGCCTGCGGGGCGGCGGCGTGGCCGGCCGTGGAACGATCATCGACGTACTCTGGAGGGCATTATCTGGCGTTACCGTACGTGATCTCCGTGGTGTGACCTGCCCGAGCACTTCGGTCCCTGGCAATCGGTGGCCGAGAGGCATCTACGCTGGTCGGTCGATGGCATCTACGCGCGGATCTTCGCGGCGATCGCCTCTGACCTCGACGCCGAGGACGCCGACCTGGGCGCACTGTTGTCGGTCGATTCGACCAGTGTGCGCGCCCACCAACACGCAGCCGGAGCGCGCCCCGGGCGCCGCACAGGGGGATCTGTCGAATTACAAGAAATATCTCGATGAGCCCGATGACCACGCCATTGGGCGTTCCCGCGGCGGGCTGACTACCAAGATCCACGCCTTGACCGACCAGCTGTGCAGTCCGGTCACCCTGGCACTGTCGGCCGGTCAAGCCGGTGATAATCCGATGCTTTGGCCATTGCTGGCCGCCCGGTGCAGCAACTCATACGCCCCGTTTCACCTGCTGGCGGACAAGGCGTACTCCTATGACTCGACGCGGGCACAGCTGCGCCGGCTCAAGATCGCCCATACCATCCCCGAGCGCAGCGACCAGATCACCCGCCGCAAAGCCAAAGGCCGCAACAGAGGACGGCCTCCGGGGTTCTCAGGCCGAATCTACAAGCACCGTAACACCGTCGAGCGAAGCTTCAACCGGCTCAAACACTGGCGCGCGGTCGCCACCTGCTACGACAAATACGCCCTGACCTACCTCGGCGGTGCCACCCTGGCCGCCATCATCACCTACCACCGCGTCCGCAATTAGCAGACAGGACCTAGGCCGTCCAGGACGCTCGCAACGCCGGTTTCACTGCCGGAGAAGACCTCTCGGTCGCCGACACCCGAACCAGCCGCACCACCGCGGAACAGGTAGCTCGCCATGCCCAAGCCCAAGCGTTCGCGACCGACATCCGCCAACACACAACACACCGCCAACCTTCCCGGTCTTCCGCCGGGTCTTATTTCAAACACCCCAACGAAGTCGGGACAAGGATGGCTATATCCGATCACTCTAAATCAACGTGTCATATCAATCCGAGTCATGGAACCGAACGCGCAACACCCTAACGGATATTTAAACTATCTCAACAAAATGGGCCAAGAAGTTGATCCGTTCACCGGAAGGACCGTGTCAGCCACAACCCCATTTGCGCACATACCGTTGCCAAATTAATGATAGAATCTCACTACATGAGACCTGATTCAATCAGTGAACTCTATGAGCTCACACCGGATGTCAGATTGCTGAAATCCGGGCGGCCCAACCCATTAATTGATCGAGGCGCCCTCAACGAAGCCGAATTTATTGACATGCGACTTTCCCCGCAGCGCTCACGAGTCGGCGTCATCTTCGATATTCGGTGGTGCGATTTCACAAATTCGAACGCCGCCCTCCTCGTCTTGACGTGCGTCGGGAGGGTCGCTTGGTCAAACGACGCCAGTCGGCAGCATCCGTGGTACTCGACACGAGGCTATTGGATACCGGAAACCATCCCGGGGGCCGCGGCCCGCGGCGATGAGTTGTGGGCGAAAGACGCGAGTGGACCTGAAACCGCTGCTCGTATGACGGCGATGCCCCCAGTCGAAAACCAGGCGGAGTACATTTTGAAATTCGACTGGCTGTCCATCTCCGGATTAACCGCTCGAATCTACATTGGACACATCGATGGGCTAGGTGATGCGCCACCGGACATGACGGACTCGTCTGACGCTGAAATAATCGCGGGATTTCCTCAATGGTCGTCGACGATGGAAGTCCATGAGTATTACACCTATACCCCCTAATAGAGCACCGCCGAGAGCGACCAGCCCGGCCATGGCCTTCGAATCGAGCGCCCGGAACAATTATATCATGTGAAGAAACAGGCGCCCGACGTAATTAATATTCCTGGATACGCGTTTGTGAACCGAAACTCGAATATCGTATATGCGGCGAACGATCCACCGCCGACCGATAGATGAAAAAGGATGCGTCAACCAGGTGAGGACGCTTCAGCACCCAGATGAGCGTTGGTCAGCGAAAACCACCGCCTAACTGGTGATTCCACCCAATTCCCGTGCCACCGCGTCGAATGCACGCAGCGTGTTCGCCTGTTGCTGCGGGTCGTCCTGAGAGGCCGGCCGGCTGGACAGCTTGGCGCCGACCACCTGCGCGGCGCGGTTGATGTAGATCAACTGGCCACACATGCCCACGCACAACGCGACGTTGCTGCCCGGGTAGGGAAACCACACTTGGTTGCGGTACATCCCGCCCGGCTTTTTGGTGTCGTCGGGGCTGGCAGCAAATGCCTGACGCGAATCGGTACCGCCGTCGAGCGTGTCGGCGATCCACGCCGCCGGCACCACCTGCTGGCCGGTCAACGAGACACCGTCGCGCAAGAACAGCGACCCGAACCGGATCATGTCGGTAAGACAGGCGTTGATGCCGCCGTCGAATATCCCGGTGCCGGCCGGGCCGGCCGTGTCTAGCGCGATGCTGGCGTCGCATTGGGCGCCGATGCGACTCCACAGCAGATGCGACATCAGTTCGGGCATCGGCTGGCCGCCGGCGACCTCGCAGATCCAGCCGAGTACATCGGTTTCACACGAGCGATATTCGAAGGGGCCGCCGTGGGCCGACTTCTGCCGCAAGGTGAGCAGGTAGTCGCGCAATGTGGCGGGGACATCCGGATTGCGCTTGGGCGCCCACCCGATCACCTGCTCGCGCACGTGTATTTCGGCGGCCGGGTCGTCGTAGTTCTCCGAGAAGCCAACACCTGATCTCATGTCCAGCAGGTGGCGCACCGTCGCACCCGCATAGCCGCAGTTCGCCAAGGCGGGAACGTATGTCGTGACCGGCGCGTCAACGTCGATCGCACCGGCCCCAGACAGCGCGCCGACCACCGCCGCCACCAACGATTTGCTCACCGAGAACAGCAGGTGCCGCGTCTGGGGCCGCAATCCATCGAGGTACTCCTCGGCCACCAGCGCACCGCGGTGAGCCACCGCCCACCCGTCGGTGACGGTGCCGGCCATCACCGCACCAACGGTGGTCGGCGCCCCCTCGGTGTCGGTCAACTCGATGTCGGCGACCGGAGCACCGGCCGCGGGCAACGCCACGGCAGGGTTGGTCCCGCGCGAGATCAGCGCGGTCGGCATGAAGTCCTCGACATGCTGGAACGCCCAGTGCGAATACGGTGACGAGAGCCAATTGCCCAGCGAAAGACCGGCCGGGACGCCGCCGCTCACGCGCGTGCGACGAGCCGCGAGACGATCGGCGCGGCCGGCGTCAGGGGTGTCGAGGCAAAGTGCGCCTTGAGGCCCTTGACCCAGCGCTGGCAGCGCTCAGTGAGCTGGTAGTCGTCGGTCTGCAGATGCCCGCGGGTGACAAGCACACCGAGTTGGGCTCCCTCGCAACGTAAGTCGCCAGGTGCGGCGACCCGCATGTAGAACGCCTCGGACTCGTCGAGCAGCGTGGCCCAGTCGTTGCCCTGACGAGCGAAGGAGACGCTGCCATCGTGGCGCAGGCGCCACACCCCGGTGCGTGGGGTTGAGGTGAACAGCTCGAGCTCCGGCGAGGTCTCCGACATGATGAGCTGACCCCAGACCTCGTCCTCGCCGTAGCCGCGTTCCCAGCGCGTGTTGATCTCCTCGATGTCGAGCTCGTATTCCACGTCCATGTATTCGAGCAGGTGGAACAGGAACAGCGGCATATCGGCGTAGGCCTCGGTGGTCAGGTTCGTCATCGGGCTGGCCCCGCTCAGGCGTGGGTTCACCTCGCCGAGGTAGAGCTCGTTTGCGTCCAGATCGTGCAACAGGTCAACCTCGAAGTAGCCGCGGTAGCCCTCGCGGCTCAGGACATCGCCCAGCTTTCGAACCATCCCGCGCGCGGCGCGCGTCTGGGCGGGCGGCAGCACCTCACGCCAGACGTCATTGCCGCACCAGGCCCCTTTGGACGGAGTCAGCTCCGGGTAACCGACCAGACTCGTCATCGCGGGGCCGATCACGGTGCCGTGGCGGGTCACGGTCCCCTCGATACACACCTCGACATTGCGGATGCGCTTCATGACCTTGATTTCCGGCTGCTCCACCAGGTCAGCGGCGCACTGGTCCCAGTCACGCTCACCGCGCACGAAGAACGTCGCACTGCCGGCGTTGCCATATGCGGCCTCGATGACCAGGTCATCTCCCAGCCCGGCGTCATGCGCCAGCGTCGATAACTCCTCGTAGGAGCCGGCCCGCCCGATCACGTGCGGCACGCTCGGCACGCCCGCCTCGTTGGCCAGGCGAGTCATGACGATCTTGGAGCCGAGCCGGTGGCGCAGCTCCGCCGGGGGATGAATGACCTCGAGCCCCGCCTGGCGCGCCAGGGCCTGGGTCTCTCCGTCCAGCATCACAAAGCAGGCCTTGCCGCCGGGCCCCCGGCGCGCGATGAACTCGAGCGTCTCGGGATCACGCAGCAGGTGGTTGCACACATCCCCCATGCCGTCGAAATCCCTGCGGTCACGCCGCCGCGGCACGAACACGCGCGAATGCGCGCCCTCGAAAGAGTCAAAGTAGTTGAGGTAGAAGAAGTTTCGCACCCATCGGTCGATGCCTAGCAGGTTGAACGGCGTCGGCGAGATGAAGTAGAGCGGCAGCTTGTTGTTGTGGAAGAACGCGCGGACGTCCGAAAGACCGTTCAGCACACGGGGCGGCTTGGGCTCGGGATTACCTGCGGTCACGATCGCACCAGCCGCGGTGTCGTCGAGCCTCGAGCCCGGCGCGGGGGCGGCGGCGGTAGGGACGGTGCGGTCAGCGCGACGGCGGTGAATTCGCATACCTCCATTGGTCCAGTGTGGACCCGAAGGTGGTCGTATCGAAATGTGGGGTGCCTGAACGTCCGCCGAGCAACGGGTACATTCTCGTCTAACCAGTCCACCCGGCATCACTGGCAAATTCAAGATCTGCGATGCGATGAGGCCGATCGACCCTATCCCGGGCGCACGATCGAGCATGATCCTCAGAGAGATAGTCGAAGGAGCGGATCAATGAGCAAAGGCGATCTCGCGGTGATTCGCCACCCCAGCGGAGTATCGGTGTCCACCCTGCCCCAGGCTTTTCAGCAGACCGCGGCCGTAGCCCCGGACTCGGTGGCCATCCGCACGGTCGGAAACCAAGCCGTCCTCACCTGGCGCCAGTACGCCGATCGGGTGCGAAGGATCGCTGCCGGGCTGGCCGCTCTCGGGGTCGAACGCGGCCACACGGTGGGGATCATGCTGCGCAACCGTCCGGAGTCCCACTTGGTCGACACCGCGGTCCTGCATCTGGGCGCGATCCCGTTCTCGATCTACAACACCTCGGCTCCCGACCAGATCAAGTACCTGTTCAGCAACGCTGAGAACAAGGTCGTCTTCACCGAGAAGGACTTTCTGCCGGCCATCAATGCGGCCGTCGCCGACCTTGCTCACGTGATCGTGATCGACGCCGACGCCGACGCCGACGCCGACGCCGGTATGAGCCTCGAACAGCTCGAATCCAGCGGGGCCAAAACCGATTTCAACTTCGATGCGACGTGGGAGTCCGTCCGGCCCGATGACATCGCCACCCTCATCTACACCTCGGGTACCACCGGCCCGCCCAAGGGCGTCGAGCTCACCCACGCCAATGTGATCGCCGAATTCTCCGCGATCGTCGAACTTCTTGGCATGCAGCCGACAGATCGGATCACCTCCTACCTGCCGCATGCACACGTCGCCGACCGCGTGACCGCGCACTACGCCAACATGGTCTTCGGAGTGCAGGTAACCGATGTCGCCGACGTCAAAGCGATCGCCGAGGCGTTACCGGACGCCCGCCCCACGTTATGGCTGGGGGTGCCCCGAGTCTGGCACAAGATCCAAGCTGGGATCGAAACCAAACTTGCCGAGGCCGGCGGAGCCAGGAAGCGGCTGGCCTATTGGGCCATCGACACCTGCATCCGCGCTGCCCGTCAGACCTTGTCCGCCAAGTCCATCTCCCCGGCACTGGCCATCAGCCACAAGATCGCCGACCGCCTCGTGCTGGCCAAGGTGCGCGAGGCGCTCGGCCTCGATCAACTGCGTTGGGGCGTCACCGGCGCCGCTGCCATGCCGATCGAAACACTGGAATTCTTTTGGGGCCTAGGCATTCCCGTCTACGAAGTATGGGGAGAATCGGAATGTGTGGGTGGCGCGACCTCCAATCGACGCGACGCCATCAAGCTCGGTTCGGTAGGTAAACCGCTGCGCGGCGTCGAGGTCAAGGTGGCCGGTGACGGCGAACTGCTGATCCGCGGACCGATCGTGATGCGCGGCTACCGGCACCAGCCAGAGAGGACCGCCGAGGCAATCGACGCCGACGGCTGGTTGTACACCGGCGACATCGGCACCATCGATGCCCAAGGATTCGTCACCATCGTCGACCGCAAGAAGGAGTTGCTCGTCAACGAATCCGGAAAGAATCTCTCCCCCAGCAACATCGAGAGGGCGATCCAGGCCGATTGCCCCTTGATCGACCAGGTGGTCGCGTTCGGTGACGCACGTCCCTACGTGACCGCACTCGTTGTCCTCGATCGTGACACCGCCGCGGCGCAGGCCGCCGCCTTGGGCATGGCCGATCCGTCGGCGGCCGCGTTCGCCCAGAGCCGCCAGGCACGCGAAATGCTTACCACCGCGGTCCGCGAGGGAAACTCCAAGCTCTCCCGGGTGGAACAGATCAAGCGGTTCATCATCATCGGCACCGCGTGGGATCCGGGCGGAGACGAACTTACCCCGACGATGAAACTCAAACGCAAACCCATCGCGCAGAAGTATTCGACCGAGATCGACAAGCTCTACGCCGCAACGCCCGGACCGGAGATCGTCGACCTATCCAAACCCGACTGACTCGCGCACTCACATGTCATCGCACTTGGTCGCAGCTTCTCGATGAAGCTGAGCAACCCACTGCGGCATCCCTTTTTCGTACCGCGCGTCGAGAAGCCCCGCGCGGAGGGCCGTTTCTACCTGCCCGATGGGCGCCGGCTTGGCTTCGCCGAGTTCGGTGACCCCGCGGGCGCGGTGGTGCTGTGGTTCCACGGCACGCCCGGCGCGCGACGCCAGTTCCCGCTGCTGGGCCGGCGTGCCGCCGAAGAATTTGGTTTGCGCGTAGTCGTCGTGGAGCGCCCCGGCTCGGGTCTCTCCGACTGTCACGCCTACACCGCGATGGCCGACTGGGCCACCGACATGACTGCGGTGGCCAACGCGCTGGGCGCCGAGCGGCTTGCTGTCGTCGGCCTGTCTGGCGGCGGCCCCTATGCCCTGGCCTGCGGCGCGGTAGCGCCCCTGGCGTCTCGCGTGGCCACCGTGGCGGTGTTGGGCGGAATAGTCCCGTCGGTCGGCCCCGACGCCACCGCCGACGCGGTCACCGATCTTGCCCGCCGCTTCACCCCCATCCTGGCGGCGCTGGCCGCCGCCGACGAGGTCCTCCAGTTTGTGCGCTCATCGCTTTGAGCTGCAACGACTTTGTCGACTCTGCCCCGCGGCTTTGATCCAGCCCACGTGGCGCGAGCGAAATCGCCGCCCACCGTGGTATTCGCATGTTCACGTGGGTTGGTGCCGCCGCAATTCACCCGTTGTTTGCATTCGGGCGCCATGCTCAGTCACTGAGATGGCCCCTTGCCGCGCCCGGTAGCGACAAATGCCTGCGAACTCTCACGCCGGCTGCATACACTGCCGAGAGATTATTAGGGTCCCCTTAGCAGATATAAGGTGTCCGGCGTGCCAACGAGGACCGATGACCCGCAGATCGTGGTGTCGTTCCAGGACGACAGCCTGCTGATTGGCGGTGATCCTGCCGCTGTCGAGTCCTATCTGTCGCGGTTACGTGCGATCGCCGGGCAGACCATGCGGGTCGCGGGAATCCACGGCGCCCCGCTGGCCCGCGCGGCGGGCAAGCTCGCCGGGGTGACCGCGGTGTTCACCAATTGCGACAAATACGTTCAGTTGCATCCCGACAGCCTGAGCGCGTTGCGGATCGACAACCTCGTTCCCAGCTCGGCGGGCTTCTATTGGATGACGGCACCGGCTGAGGCCGGCCAGTTCCTGGCGCAGTTGCAGTCGCGGCCGGCGGGGCTCGGCCCGGAAGCCATGGTTTCGGCGCAGATGATCGCGGTGCAGATGGCGTTGAAGTCCGCGATTGCTCAGGTCGAAGACGCGGTCCGTCGGGTAGAAGACAAGGTCGAAGCGGTGCTCGAAGTCGCCAGAGCACAACGTGCCGGCGACGTTCTGGGTAACAGCCTGACCATTTCGCGGATGGTTGAGTCGCTGGAGAAGTACGGGTCGCTGCCCGATGCCTACTGGGATTCGGTGGCAGCTCTGGGCCCCGCGCTCAATGTCACAGCCGAACAACTGCGCGACCACGTTAGGCGCGCGCTGGCGTGTTTCGCTGACGACCTGCCCGTGCAGCAGCGCGCGGCAAAGCTGCGCAACGCCGTCGACGACAACCGGCTTGGTTATGCGTTGAGCCTGTTGGTGATCGCCGAGGAGTCGCTGCACAAGTGGCAGCGTCTGAGCCTGGCCCGAATCGAGTCGACGCAACCACAGCAGTTGCTACGAGCGATCGACGAAGCCCGCGAGCTCGTCGACCATCATCTGCGCGAGGATGTCCGCATCTATCAGGACGCCAAGGAGATTATGGACCGGTTCGCGAAGCTAGAGGCGATCGACGGCTTCCGTTTCCTGGCGGTGCGGGAGCTGGCCAAACAGCGCCTAGCCCTGCGCGACGAGCTCGACAGTTTCGCGAGAGCCCGCCACCAACAGGCCGCGATGTGGGAGGACTTCCACGTTCCGAGTGTGCTCGATGCGGCATTTGCCACCATCGAAGTCGCGGCGGGCACCACCAACCGGGCCCTGGTGGCCGTCGGTCGGGGGCTCGTCGGCCTGGGTACTCAGCTGACCGAGCCGCTACGGGGCAACAGACGCGGCGAGCAGGGACCAGTCATACAGCGCGACAAAGACGCTGAATCCGCGATAGACGGCGCCGGTCTGCAGGAATCCGATCCGGCCTGCTGAGCAGGCGGCGCCGGTAGCCGACACCACTTTCTGTGGGACGAATGGCTCCCCGGAAATGGGCCCAAAGACCCGTTCGGCCGGTTTCGCCACGCGATAGCGTGATCGGTTTACGGCCAACAGAATCCGGTTGCCGGTGCCGGCTGAGCGGGAGCGTGCGGTGAGGCAGGACACGACAAGCACATCACCCGTTCGGCGGGCCGCGATCCAGGTGCTGGCCGGCGCGGGGCTGCTACTGGTTGTGCTCGAGGGGTTCTTGATCGTCTCCTTTCGGTTACGTCTGCGCCCAGCGATCAACGCAATCCGGCGCTTCAACAGGGCCGTGCTCAACCCGGCCATGTTGACGATGGCAGGGTCCGCACACTGGTATGCCTCGGTGATCCATCATCAGGGCCGCACAACGGGGCGGACCTACGCGACGCCCGTCGTCGCGGAGCGTGTTGGTGACCAGTTCTACATCCCGCTCCCCTACGGCCGGACGGACTGGTGCGCCAATGTCACGGCGGCCGGCGAGTGCACCGTCGAGCACAAGGGCCGGCGCTACCGCACCACAGCGCCGGCGGTCATCGGGTTCGCGGTCGCGGCCCCGTTCATCTCGGCGCGGTCACGCCGAACGTTCCGCCTCTACAAGGTGCGTTCCTTTCTTCGCCTCGACATCACCGACAAGGCGTGAGCCACCGGGAAAGTTTCTCCAGTGTGGTCAGCCTGATCGCAAGCCTGCGAACATCTCGTTGTGGGCCTGTGGTCAGATTAGTGTGGGGTGAGGCGCTCTCGCCGGTGCCGCCGCGGTGCCGCGAGGGCAATGCAGTAATGCTGCGCTGAGCACTGGGGAACGCGATGAACCAGCAGGATTCGCCGAGTACTTGCTACCGCGCGGAGCCCGTTGACGCCCAGGCATTTACCGCGCACTTCGATCGCCTGTACACGCGACTGGCCCGCCCCTACGACCTCGCGGTCAAGCTGCTGCCCGTGTGGCGGCATTGGATCAGTGCAGCGCTCCCGCACATCCGCGGCCCGCGCGTCCTGGAGGTCTCTTTCGGCACTGGTTGGCTGCTCACCCGCTATGCGAACAACTTTGACACCTACGGGGTGGACCTCAATCGCCGCATGGTCGCAATCGCGCGGCGCAATCTGCGCCGCGCGGGTGTGAGCGCCGACTTGTCCCAGGCAAACGTCGAGGCACTGCCCTATCCGGACGGCCAGTTCGACACCGTCGTCAACACCATGTCCTTCAGTGGTTATCCCAACGGTGCACGGGCGATGACCCAACTGCATCGTGTGCTGCGCCGACAAGGCCGGCTGGTCTTGATCGACGTTGGCTATCCCCAAGACGGCAATCGCCTGGGAACTGCGCTGGCCGGTATGTGGCAACGGGCCGGTGACGTGATTCGTGACATGCCAACGCTGTTGGATGACCTCGGCTTCGAGGTCCAGCACGAGCAGATCGGCGGTTTCGGCAGCGTCCATCTCTACCCTGCGACAAAACTATGACGACGCCACCGCTCACGTCATCGCCGGTCCGGACCAGCCACGCCGGTAAAGTTCGGCAGGTGAACGCGCCGTCGGTGCTAGAGGCGACACTGCTGGCCGCTTGCGCGCAGCTCCGCGACGAGCCGTCGTCGACATCAACGGGAAAGAACCGGTCGGGTATGGCAGCCCCGGCATGCGGCATCGAATCGCACACCGGCCCCGATCGTCGGATCCAAGCGCAAGGCGGGATATGGAATCAGAGCTGAGAGCGCGCTGTTGTGTCGCCGGCGGCGGGCCGGCGGGCATGATGCTGGGCTACCTGCTGGCCCGGGCCGGGGTCGACGTCATCGTGCTGGAAAAGCATGCAGACTTTCTGCGGGATTTCCGCGGCGACACCATCCACCCGTCAACTCTCGAGGTCATGAACAAGCTTAGGCTCTATGACCAGCTGTTGCGGCGGCCGCATCAGCCGACACCGACGCTGAACGCTCAATTCGGCAGCTTCCGAGCACTGGTCGCCGATTTCCGCCACTTGCCGGTTCGCGGAAAGTTCGTCGCGATGATGCCGCAGTGGGACTTCCTGGATTTCATCGCGAAAGAGGCACAACGCTTTTCGTCTTTCCGGCTGCTGATGCGGGCCGAAGTCACGAAACTGATCGAGGAGCCCAACCGCGTCACCGGCGTAGTCGTGAATACCCCCGACGGTGAACAGAAGATCCACAGCGACCTCGTGATCGGCTGCGACGGACGGACCTCCACCGTGCGCGCCCAAGCGGGCTTGCAGGTACTGAGCCTGGGTGCGCCGATGGATGTTCTGTGGTTCCGGATGTCGCGCCGGCCCGGCGACCCGGAGGAATCCATGGGGAATTTCGGTCGCGGCGCCATCCTGGTGTTGATCAACCGGGGCGACTACTGGCAATGCGGTTTCGTAATCGCCAAGGGGTCCATCGAACAAGCGCGTCGCCATGGGGTTGAGTTCTTTCGCGAAGAGATCGTGAAGATGGCGCCCTTCGTCAAGGACCGAGTCGCGGAAATCACCGACTTCGACGATCTGCGGCTGTTGACCGTCTCGGTCGACCGCCTCAAGCAATGGCATCAGCCGGGATTGCTCTGCATCGGCGACGCCGCCCACGCGATGTCACCGATCGGCGGAGTTGGGATCAACCTGGCCATCCAGGACGCGGTCGCGGCGGCCAATCTACTGATCTCGCCGTTACGTCGCGGCAAGGTGAGCGATGCCGATCTGCAGCGTGTGCAGGCACGGCGCGAGTTGCCGACCCGCGCTACCCAGGCGGTCCAGGTGTTTCTCCAAAAGAACGTTGTCACCGCAGTATTGGGTACTTCGCAACAGTTCAAGGCGCCGCTGCCAGTGCGACTGATCCGGCGGCTCCCGTTGCTCGCCCGCATTCCCGCCCGCCTGATCGGCATGGGAGTGCGCCCCGAGCATCCCGACCTGGCGGTGATTGACAAGCCAGGGCCGACATAGCGCATAGGGTGGGCAAGGAGGACAACCGTGGCGCTTTCCCTGAGCCAGGCCCGTTCGGTCTACGACAGGATCGGACGCATTCAGGACTGGCAGGCCTTCTATGAGGATGAGACGCTCGACCGGCTCGTGGCCAATGCGGCCCTGGCGCCCGGCCAGACGATCTTTGAATTCGGCTGCGGAACGGGAAAATTGGCTGCGAACCTGCTGGCTGAGCTGCCGGCCAGTGTCAACTATGTCGGCGTCGATATCAGCCCGGTGATGATCAACCTCGCCACCAGTCGGCTCGCCCCCTGGGCCGACCGGGCCAAGGTGACCCTTGTCGATGGCTCACTGCCACTGCCTGCCGGCGACGGGTCCGCGGACCGGGTGCTGTCCACATTTGTGTTCGACCTGCTCGATGAGGCGTGTGCGCGGGCGGTGCTGGACGACTTGCGACGAATCCTGACTTCCGACGGCCTGTTGTGCGTGGCCAGTCTCTCCTACGGGGAGCGGCCGCTGGAACGGGTCGCCTGTCGCGCCTGGAACGGCCTGTAGCGCGTTGCGCCACAACTTGTCGGCGGATGCCGTCCGATCAGTGTGAGCGCGCTGCTAGACCCCGGATGGAAGCTGGCGCATCACTCGCACGTACACCGCTTCGGGCTCGTGATGGAGGTCGTGATCGCCAGCCCCGACACTTCCCAGCCATGACCGCGTGCTTGCCCCCTGCGGTCAGCCCGCCGGCGCCAGTTCGCGCGCCACGTCGAGCTTGAGGAACTCCGGCGCCTTGAGCACCCGGCGAGGCATGAACCGGATGAACGCCGGCATATCGGTCGCGTCCTCGTCACGGAAGACCACGGGGTCGCCCAGCTGATAACGACGCCGCCTGGTCTCCAGTTCGCAGCCACCAGCGGCGAGGACATTCTTCACCCAGTCCGAGCTGGTGCCGTAGGTCAAAGCGATGACAAATCCGTTGCGCCGGTGAAAGGCCCACAGCGGGGTGCGGAACGTGCGGCCCGACTTGCGCCCGCGATGGACCGCGACGGCCCACCCTGGGGCCCATGGGGCGACGTACTTGGTGAACCGATTGAGACTGATCTTGTTGGCCTTGGCGACCCAGCGTGGTGCCGGCATTTTGAAAAACTCCTCACTCGTGGAATTAATGCTATTACGCTAACGCTGGCGGCCCAAAAAGTCAACGACTGTAGAATTTCAGGACTATGCCCCCAATGGGACGACGTCGAGGTAACCTCGACACCCGCAACGCGATCGTCACGACCGCTCGGCGGCTGTTCGCCGAGTCGGGCTACGAACAGACCTCGGTCCGTGACATCGCCTCCGCGGCCGGGGTGGACCCGGCGCTGATCCGGCATTACTTCGGCAGCAAGGCGAAACTCTTCCGGTCCATCGTGGGATGGCCGTTCGAAGCGGATGCGATGAGTGCGCTCATTCTCAGCGGCGATCGTGACGAACTCGGGGCGCGGCTCACCCGGGTGTTCTTGGAGGCTTGGGAGCGGCCGGAATCACGCTCCCCGTTGCTGGCGATCCTGCGCGGTGCGGCCACCCATGAAGAGTCCACCACCCTGGTCCGGCAGTTCTTTCAGGACCAGATGTACCCGCAGTTGGCCCAACCGTTGCCAGGCCCCGATACCGAACTGCGGATCGACCTGGCCATGGCCCAGCTGCTCGGCATCGCCTACCTGCGCCACGTTCTTCGGCTGGAGCCTATTGCCTCCACGCCGCTGGAAGAGGTGGTTGCCCGGGTCACGCCCACCATCATCGCCCACCTCGAGCCATCGCAACTGGACAAAGCCGCGGACCGCTAGCTGCGAATGTGCGGCGGCGCGGCGCATCGAAATGCCTGCGACTGCGATTGCTGCCGCGTTATGGTCGGGCCAGTTGCTGGCCGCTTGCAGTGGGAGGCCTTGTTGGAGGGAACGTCGTTCGGGAAGTACCGGCTGCTCGAATTGCTGGGCCGCGGCGGTATGGGCGAGGTGTGGCGGGCCTATGACCCGGTCACCGACCGGGTTGTCGCAGTCAAGATCCTGCCTGCCGAGATCTCCGACGACGAGGTGTTTCAGCAGCGGTTCCGCCGCGAAGCACATGTGGCCGCGCGATTGACCAGCCCGCATCTGATCCCGATCCATACCTATGGGGAAATCGACGGACGGCTGTTCGTGGACATGCGGTTGATCGAGGGCCACGACCTGCAATCGGTGCTGAGCCGCGGACCGCTGCCCCCCGCCCGCGCCGTGCACATCATCGACCAGGTTGCTAAGGCACTAAACGCCGCCCACCGGGACGGGCTACTGCACCGGGACGTCAAGCCGTCCAACATTTTGCTCGATGACGACGACTTCGCCTATCTGATCCATTTTGGAATCGCACGTGCGCCAGGAGAACTGGGCTTGACCGCGGCCGGCGATGTGATCGGCACCTGCCACTACATAGCCCCGGAACGATTCAACCTGGCACAGATCGACGCCCGCGCCGACATCTACTCGCTAGCCTGCGTGCTCTACCAGTGTTTGACCGCGCAGCATCCGTTTCCCGGCAATACCGTGGACCAACAGATCAGCAGTCACCTCGAGGCCCCGCCGCCACGGCCGTCGCGCATCAAACCCGGGCTGCCCGCCGGCCTGGATACGGTCATCGCCAAGGGCATGGCCAAGAATCCCGCCGATCGCTACGAGACCGCGGTGGCGTTGGCGCGCGCCGCCCGCGAGGCGCTCACCGCGCCTCCATCGGGGCCGCCTATGCGCCCTCGGACACCGAAAGCCAGCGTTGCCGACGGCCGCCCCGACGGTGTCGCCGGCCCGGGCCAACCGGATACCTCCACCGCAACAACCGTCCCGCGACGGCTGCGACATCCGTCGCCACCGCGCGAACCCACCGCCGGGCGGCCAGCCGAGCAGCCACGATCACCGTCACGGCCCTGGTGGCGCCGCAAGGCGGTCGCTATCTCGGCCGCTGCCCTGCTTGTCGTCGCGGCGACCGTTGCCGCCGTGATCACCGTGACCACGTTGCATTCGGGAGAGCAGCGATTCCACCAGGTGACGCTGCCGTTCACCGGATTGCGTGACCCGCAGGGTTTGTCGGTGGATTATGGCGGCACGGTCTACGTCGGTGACACTCTGCAAAATCGGATACTGGCGTTGTCCGCCGGCTCAACCACCCCGGCCGTGCCGCCTTTCGAAGGCCTCAGCTATCCGACCGGGGTGACCGCAGACAACAGCGGCACCGTGTATGTAAACGACGCCTGCAATCGGCGGGTCCTGGTGCTTCGCGCCGGAACATCAACCCAAATCACGCTTCCCTTCACGGATCTGGGCAATCCGACGGGTCTTACGGTGGACAGCAGCCGCACCGTTTATGTCACCGACACGGCCAAGAACCGAGTGGTAGCGCTTCCGGCCGGCTCCAACATGCAAACCCAACTGCCCTTTACCGGTCTTAATAGTCCGACCGGCCTGGTGGTCAACGGCAGCGGCACCGTCTACGTGGCCGACGGCGGCAACAACCGAGTGCTGGCGCTGCCCGCAGGATCGAAAAGGCAAATAGCGCTGCCCTTTACCGGCCTCAACCAGCCCGGCGGCGTCACGCTCGACAACGAGGGCGCGGTGTATGTCACCGATAGCGGCAACAATCGGACGCTCAAACTGCCGGCGGGTTCCACGACGCAAATCGAGCTGCCCTTCACCGGACTCGATTTTCCGTGGGGTCTGGCTGTTGACAACATGGGCACCGTTTATGTCGGTAGCCGCAGCAGCCAGATAGTCGCGCTGCGCCAGAAGTAGCGGCCCGTTTCGCCGCGAGCAGACGCAGAATCGCACTTGCGCGTCCCCGCGCGTGCGATTCTGCGTCTGCTCGCAGGGCCGGCGGCCACCTGCTACAGGCCCAGCGCCAGGGCGGCCGCTGTGGCCACCTGTCCACGCAGGTCCGAAATCGGTGTGCTGCCCCGCAGATGAATTGCGTTCGAGAGCAGAACCACATAGCTGTCGGAACCCGGGTCTATCCACAGCGAGGTTCCGGTGAAACCGGTGCCACCGAAGCTGCCGATAGGAAAGACCACGCCCCGCGGCGCGGAATATGGCGTGTCGATATCCCAGCCGAACCCAAACAGGGTTTGCCCGCTGATCGCCGGATAGCGCGGAGCCAGCATCGGATCTGCTCGGTTCGGCCGGTGCGCAAGCGCTTCTCGCGCGGCGGCGTTCGCGGCGTCCAGTTGCGCCATGTCATGTCCGGGCTGCTGCGGGGTCGTCATCAACTCGCACGTCGCCCGTTTCAGTGGAAATGTGCTGGGGCGGCCCGCAAGACGATCGAGCAGGGCCTGCGCGAAGCTGCTGACATCGTTCGCCGTGGAGAACACCCCGGCGTGCCCGGCCACTCCCCCCATCCCATGCGGCGCGCTGTAGGGTCATGCACCGTGCCCCGAAGCAGCCGGTTGAAATTGGGGTTCTGGCTTGGATCGGCACCGCTCTCCTCATCGAGTGCGGTTGGCGCGATATGCGACAGCAGGGCGGTGTCCCAGATACCCGCAGGGCAGGGCGCCCGCGGGCGCCCTGCCGGCGCGGGAGTCCACCCGATCGCGGCTCCTCTCACGCTATGTGGACCGCAGGCTTTGGCCGCAGGAAGAAAGTCGCTGTCTTGCATGCCGATTGGGGCGAATACGTGTTGCGCAACGTAGCCGTCTTCGGTCTCACCAGCGATTTTCTCGAGCAGCGCGCCCAACAAAATGTAGTTGATGTCGGAGTATCGGAACTCCCGCCCTGGCGGCGACTGCAGCGGCGTGCTCAGCGCACGGTGAATGCCTTCCGCTCGGTCTGCGGCGTCCAGCCCCCATGCATCTTGCAGGGCGACATCTACCGGTTCGCCGGAGGTCTGTGTCAGCAACATGCGGACCGTCACTTGGGCACGCTGTGGGTCGTTCGCGGGGTTGAAGCCGGGCAAATGGTTCTGCACCGGATCGTCGAACCCAACCTTGCCCTGTTCGTATAGCTGCATGATTGCCGTCGCCGTCGCGAGGCATTTTGTCAACGACGCGATGTCGAAGATCGTGTCTTCGGTCATCGGCTCCGCGGGTGCCGACACCCCATCGAGCCCCTGTTCACCTGCGAGTTTGCGGGAGCCATAGGCCTGGTGGAAGACAATCTTGCCGCCGTGGCCGACCACGACGACGGCTCCCGGTAGCCGCTCGGCCGCAATGGCGTCGTTGATCAGCCGAGAGACGGGCGCGAAGGCAGCCAGGCCAGCCGCATCCACGGCGGGCATGGTGGGCCTCGGGCTCTCCTGTACCGGTGCGGGTGCGGCCTGCGATGGCGCTGGGGGTGTCGGCTGGTGGGGTGCACATGCCGCAACGAGGGTGAGCAAACTAGTTCCAACGGCGATGGCCTTGCGCACTTTTCGCGCAGGCGGCAACCCGGCCGGACGTTCTGGCCGGGTCCGGCGAGAAGGCGAGCCGCTGTCGATGCTTACCTGCGTCAGCGTAGTGACTCCGAACCGATGATCGTGCGGCGCGCGATTGTTGCCCGCCGACCCCGGATATCGTCGGCTGTGTGTGATCATCGGGCGAGTGTGCAGGCAACGCTGATAGCTCATCACCGGCCGACGCTTTTCGGACAGCCTGTTGCCTTACTCGTTGAAAAGATCGCGGCTGCAGTCCTGCTCGGCAGTGCGCCGTGGCGCCCGCACCTTTCGGTGCGAGTGCTTACCCGGTGACTGCCGCCGACCTCGGCGCAACCTGGCACCCGGATTGGCCGATCGGACCGACGCGGTTACGCCTAATCGAGTTCAACCACATCGGTTTTGACGCCGCGTTCCATCGTCGCGAACTGATCGTGCACGAAGATCTGGCGGTGGAGGTCATCACGATCTTCAAGCGGCTCTACCGACTGCGCTTTCCCATCGAGAACATTCGCAGGGGCGACCACTATCAGTGGCCGCCGATGATCAGCTATCGACTCAGGACAATACGTCAACCCTCAATTGCCGGGCCATCACGGGACCCGGCCAATCGTCTCCACACGCCTTCGGCAATCGAGCAAAGACCTACATCGACGCGGCGGGAGTATTCCAACCGAAGAACGAGCCGGCGTGTCCGGATCGCGGCCGCAGCGACGCCGGACTCCCACCCAAGGGCGATCCGGCTGTGCCTGCCTTCGCCGATCACGGCTGGCGGTGGGGTGGTGCCTGGACAACTCCTATCGGCTACCAACACTTCGAGCGGCGATTCCAGCGAGACATCGTTGTCGGCGCACGGCTTCGGTGGTCGGCCTCGCGGGCGGACTCGTGCGCCGGCGGTGGCCAGCCCTTGATGTGTCTCATCACCTTTGCCCAAATCAGGAAACGCTAGAACCCAGACCGCTAGCATCAGGGGTGTTGACGATCGCCCCGGCTAACGGCGGGCGGTGTGGTGTGGTTTCCGGCCGGATGGGGTGATCGACTATGTCATTTGTGGTGACGGCACCGCAGCTGTTGGAGGCTGCGGCCGCGCAGCTGGCCGGTATCGGTTCGAGTATCAGTACAGCCAGTGCTACCGCGGCGAGCCCGACCGCAATGCTGGTGGGCGCATTGGGCGCCGATGAGATCTCGGCGGCTGTGGCGGTGATGTTTGGTAACCACGCGCAGGCCTATCAGGCGGTCAGCGCGCAGGCAGCGGCGTTTCATGACCGGTTTGTCCAAGCGTTGACCGCGAGCGCGGAGTCATATGCCGGGGCTGAAGCCGCAAGCGCCGCGGTGTTGCAGACAGTGGGCCAGGACCTGGTCAACGTGGTCAATAGACCCACGCAGGCGTTATTGGGTCGCCCACCGATCGGCAACGGCTCCGATGCAGCCTCGGGCAGCGGGGCCAACGGCGGCGCGGGGGGCATCTTGTACGGCAACGGCGGCGCGGGCGGGTCCGGCGGAAGCTCGACAAGCGGAGCTGGTGGGGCCGGCGGGGCCGGTGGCAGCGGCGGATGGCTGTGGGGCGCCGGCGGGACCGGCGGTGCGGGCGGCCGGGGTGGACTGGTGTACGGCGACGGCGGTCGCGGCGGCGATGGCGGCCTAGGGCGTGTCTGCTTAATGTGAATGGTGTTTTGGCTGATGCTGTTTGGGTGATGCGGACGCATGCGATTTCTGATGATTTGTGGTCGCTGATCGTGGCGGTGTTGCCTGCGGGGCGGCGGCGTGGCCGGCCGTGGAACGATCATCGACGTACTCTGGAGGGCATTATCTGGCGTTACCGTACGGGATCTCCGTGGCGTGACCTGCCCGAGCACTTCGGTCCCTGGCAATCGGTGGCCGAGAGGCATCTACGCTGGTCGGTCGACGGCATCTACGCGCGGATCTTCGCGGCGATCGCCTCTGACCTCGACGCCGAGGACGCCGACCTGGGCGCACTGTTGTCGGTCGATTCGACCAGTGTGCGCGCCCACCAACACGCAGCCGGAGCGCCCCGGGCGCCGCACAGGGGGATCTGTCGAATTACAAGAAATATCTCCATGAGCCCGATGACCACGCCATTGGGCGTTCCCGCGGCGGGCTGACTACCAAGATCCACGCCTTGACCGACCAGCTGTGCAGTCCGGTCACCCTGGCACTGTCGGCCGGTCAAGCCGGTGATAATCCGATGCTTTGGCCACTGCTGGCCGCCCGGTGCAGCAACTCATACGCCCCGTATCGCCTGCTGGCGGACAAGGCGTACTCCCATGACTCGACGCGGGCACAGCTGCGCCGGCTCAAGATCGCCCACACCATCCCCGAGCGCAGCGACCAGATCACCCGCCGCAAAGCTAAAGGCCGCAACAGAGGACGGCCTCCGGGGTTCTCAGGCCGAATCTACAAGCACCGCAACACCGTCGAGCGAAGCTTCAACCGGCTCAAACACTGGCGCGCGGTCGCCACCCGCTACGACAAATACGCCCTGACCTACCTCGGCGGTGTCACCCTGGCCGCCATCATCACCTACCACCGCGTCCGCAATTAGCAGACAGGACCTAGCCAGCTCATCGCGGCGGGCCACCGCGCGTGCGGCCATGAGGCGCCATTCCGGCAGCCGGGGGTCGCGACGGCGATGCCGGAAACGGTGGAGTCGGCGGGGTCGGCGGAGCCGGTGGTCGGGGCGGGTCCGGCGGCCACGGCGGAGTGTTCGGCGCCTCCGGTGACCAGGGGGCCGGCGGGGCCGGCGGGATCGGCGGCCGCGGCTCCAGCACCGGCGCCAACGGCAGTTTCGGGTCCACACCCACCACCACTGCCGGCAATGGCGGCAAAGGCGGCAACGGCTACACCCCCACCACACCCGGCGCTGACGGCGGCGCCGGCGGAACGGGTGGCAGCGGCGGCCTCTACGGCAACGGCGGTGATGGCGGGGCCGGCGGCAACGGGGCTACCGGCGCGCCCGGAGTCAACCCCACCCCCAACCCGGTGACCAGCCACGCCGATCCCGGTGCGGCCGGCACCACCGACAACGGCGGCGACGGCAACGGCGAAACCGGCAGCAACGGCACCACCGCCGGGGAGCAAGGAGACACCGGCGGCGCCGGCTTCAACAGCGGGATCATCGACGACAATCCCTTCGGCGGCAATGGCGGCAACGGTGGGACCGGCGGGCCGGGCACCCTCGGCGGCGACGACGGTAGAGGCGGATTTGGTCCGCTGGTCGGCGGCTGGGGCGGCAACGGTGGCGATGGCGGCGCCGACGGCGGGGCCGGCGGCAACGGAGGCAACGGCGGGCACTCGAGTGGCTCCGGCGGCATTTTCGGCACCGCCGGCAACGGCGGCAACGGCGGCAACGGAGGCAACGGAGGCAACGGAGGCAACGGAGGCGGGGCCGGTGGCAACGGCGGCAATGGCGGCTCGCTCACCACCAACGACAACGCCAACGCCGGCACTGGCGGCAACGGCGGCACCGGGGCCACCGGCAGCATCGGCGGCAACGGCGGCGCCGGCGGCGCTGGTGGGACCGGCGGTCTGTATGGCACCGGCGGCAGCGGCGGCACTGGTGGCACCGGCGGCGACTCTTTCGACAATCCCAATGCGCCCGGCAATGGCGGCACCGGCGGCACCGGCGGCGCGGGCGGCACCTATGGCCAGTCGGGCATGGTCGGTGCAGGGGGCGACGCCGGCTCCGGTGGCGACGGCGGTGGCGGCGGCGCCGGTGGCGACGGCGGCGACGGTGGCACCTCCTTCGACATGGATGACAATCCCGTTCCGCCCTCCGGCACCGCCGGCCAACCCGGCGCCACGGGCGGTACCGGTGCCAACGGCCAGTCCGGCCAGGCCGGACTGAACGGCGGCAGCGCCGGCACGAGCGGGCCCGCTATCCCTTGAGAGGCACGACCGCGTCAGCGCGGCGAGCCGAGCTCCATGTAACTGGTTGACACGCCGGACATGTCGGGGCCAGGCTGAATGAGTCGAATCTGTATCCCCGTGTCAGAGGGCGGAAAGATGTCGAGCTACCGCGTCGGCTTACTCGTACCCAGCTCGAACACGACAATGGAAGCCGAGGTTCCTGAAGTGCTGCGCGCCAACAGCAACACAACCGGTGATCGTTTTACCTTCCATGCCAGTCGCATGCGAATGAAAAAGGTTGATCCACAAGAGCTCATGGCGATGAACGCCAGCGCGGAACGCGCGACGACCGAGCTCGCCGACGCTGCCGTGGATGTGATGGCCTACGCCTGTCTGGTCGCCGTGATGGCCGCCGGACCCAACGCACACCGCACAATCGTAGAGCGCTTGGCAAAGGTTGCCTCTCAATCCGGCGGGACCGTCGAGGTGATCTCCAGCGCCGGCGCTCTGGTCGAGGGCATCCGGGAACTGGGCGCCAAGAAGATCGCGATGGTTGCGCCCTACATGAAACCGCTTACGTCGCAGGTGGTCGACTACATCGAAGCCGAGGGCATCGAGGTAATGGATGTGATCAGCCTCGAGGTAGAGGACAACCGTGCGGTGGGACGCCTGGACCCGATGCGCCTGCCGCACATCGCCCATCGGCTCGACACCCACGACGCCGACGCCGTCGTGTTGTCGGCATGCGTCCAAATGCCCTCCCTGGCAGCGATTCCCGCCGCTGAGGCGATGCTGGGCTTGCCGGTGATCTCGGCGGCAACCGCGACGTCGTGGAAGATACTGCGGTCCTTGGGTGTTGCGCCAGTCGCCGCCGATGCGGGCGCCCTGTTCGACGGCGGCGCGAGTGGGTGAACAACCTGCGCTCCGGGGCTGATCCCCGGGACCGCGGCGGCGGGTCGCCGCCGGAACCGGCGTCCCGTTCGTCTGCGCCGACTCGACTACGCCGGCAACACGATCCCGGCGGTCGGCCCGAGGAAGATCGCCTGGCCGCCGGGGGCGACGTAGCCACCGGTGGGTCCGTAGATGCCGTAGATCGGGTTTAGCGGGTCGGCACCGGCCCAGATGTCGTTGATCCACCCCGAGGACAACGTGTACACGGCCTGGGTGGCGCCGGGCGGGGAGAACCCGGTCAGCAGCTGGGCGGCGAAGTCGATGAGGGGATTTCCGCCCAGCATCGAGTCGACGTGTGAGCCGTTGACAATCTCGACCCCGGTGAACTGGCCTGGGTACAGACTGACCAGTTGATTCGTGTTGGCACCGAACGCATTCCACGGCTGCGGTGGTGCTGCCACCACATAGATGGGAACATTCGCCGCCTGCAGGTTGGCTACCGCAGCCCCGAAGGCCGAGGCATTCGACGCGACCCCGTCGAACATCACCACACCCTGTAGGTTGTTGGTGGCCGCCCCAAGGTTCGCCAGGTAGCTGCCTGCCGCGATCGAGGCCAGCCCACCGCCGGCGGAGTGCCCGGACAAGATGAAGTCCTGCGGCAACGTGCCCAGGTAGCCGGCCTGGTTCGCGCTGATGTTCAGCGCCGTCTGACTGCCCAGGAACAACGAGCCCACGCCCTGCTGCATCTGCGCACCGCCGATCCACATGCCGAACGGCAACGGAATCGAAGGCACGGTGGGAACCACCACGATGCTGTTGGTCTGCTGCGCCAGCTGCATGGCCAGCGGCTGGTAGAACCAGCCGATCGCCCCGAAGCCGTGCTGTAGGTAGATGACGCCGTTGGCGTTGACCGAACCGTCGGCCTGCGTCGGGAAGTACCAGTGTGCGGGGGCGGGGAAGTTGAATTGCGGAATCGTGATGCCCAGGAATTCCGACGGGCCGATCGGAATCTGCAGGAACGAGAACCCCGACTTGACCCCGGTCGCCCCGGTAGCCGGAGCGGCGAGCGCCTAGGCGGCGGCGTAGTTCACCGCCCCGCCCAGGCCTGCCTGGTTGGTGCCCGAGGTGAGCAGCGAGCTGGCCTCGGTGGCCCCGGTGCTCGCGGCCGCGACGGAACCGTTGCCGAACAGCGGACGCCCGATGAGCCGCTCAATGGGTGCGAAAACCCCGAGGCTCTCCGCCTCTTGCAGCAACGCCCGCAACGGCGACACGTTCGCGGCCTCGGCGGCCGCATAGGCGGCCCCGGCCTCGCTCAACGCGCGCTCAAACTGGGCCTGAAACCGCGTCGCTTGCGCACTCAGCGTCTGAAACTCGTCAGCGTAGCTGCCGAAAAGCCGCACGATGGCCGTGGACACCTCGTCTGCCGCCGCGGAGATGATCCCCGTCGTCGAGGGTGCCGCCGCCGCGGCCGCCCCCTTGACCGCCGCCTCGATACCGGCCAGCTCCCCCGACGCTACGGAAAAAGCATCGGGCGCTGCGATCATGTATGTCGACATCGGCGGCTCCCATACCCGGTAGTCCGACAACCTCAGGACCGCTACAGAATGTTAGCCGGGTTGGCGGTCAGGGGTGGTCAGAACGATCGCAGACGCACGAACAGGCTTTCGGCGATTTCCCCGATCCTGTCCAGGGCGCGATTCGACGCTGCCAAAGGTTCGAAACGACTATCCGAGCGGCCCCGGCGCCGGGACTGCCGAACCGGCCGGTCTCACACCTAGCCGCAGGGACTTACGGCTTGCACAGCAAGGGCCCTTAGGCCCTCGTCGACCGCGGTCGTCGCGAGGGAGCATCCTGGGTACGGACCCTTGAGCGCCCTGCCCCGATGGACGATCACACGGTGGCCCGGATCTCGGATGGGAGCTCGGCGATGACCAAACCGATTCCGCCACTGGATCTTTCCTGGCTGCTGCTCGAGTCGCCGGCCGGCACCACACACGTCGGCGCGATGTTGCTGTTCAAGAAGCCGTTCGGCCGAGATCCCGTGGACGAGATCGTGGCCGCCTACCGAGGGTGCTCACCCACGCCGCCGTTCAACTATGTCCCGGAACTGCTGGTCCGGGGCGCGCCCCATTTCCGGGAGGTGGCGAACTGGGACCCGCACTAGCACGTTGGGCACCTGGCGTTGCCCGCCGGCGCCGGCTACGACGATCTGCTGCGCCTGGTTGCCGATCTACACGAACCACAACTCGACCGGCACCGGCCGCTGTTTCGGTGTTGGGTGATCGATGGTGTGCCGGACGACATGTTCGCGATCTACACGAAGACGCACCATTCGATCATCGATGGCGAATCCGGCCTCAAGCGGCTCTACGAGGGACTGAGCACCTCCGACCGCGACACCATCCCCAAGCCCGCATTCGCACTCGATGCGCCCGTCCCCGAACCGCACCCGCCCACGCCGCTGGCCGAGAAGGTCGCCCACTCGATCCGCGGGGCAGTCACCGAGTTCACGGCGCTGAACCAGGTCGCTGTCGGCGCGGCGCGCAAGGTGCTTTCCGGTCTGCTGGGATCCCACCTCGAGGGCAGTCTGCCGTTCGGCGCGCAGCACGCCCCCACCAACGCACCGCTGGAAATCCGTCGACGGTTCGCAACACTGTCGCTGCCGCTTGCCGAGATGCGCGAAATCGGCCATCACTTCGGGGCCACCCTCAACGACGTCGCCGCCAGCGTCATCGACGGCGGACTGCACGCATACCTGCGCGAGACCGAGCGCGAGTTCGCCCATCCTTTCATCGCGATGTGTCCGGTCTCGCTGCGCGCCGACGACGACACCACGATCGGAACACGGGTGTCGGCGATCTTCGTGCGGCTCGGCCAGCCGCGGGCGAGCATGCCAGAACGGATCGGGCAAGTAATGAACTCGGTGGCCACCGCCAAAAAAGAACTCGGCGCCATGTCGAAGGAAGCGGCCATGACCTACGCGGTCGGACTCGTCGCGCTCGCCGGCGTGGGCGCCTCCACCCATCTCGATCGCATCGCGCACCCGGCGTGCAACCTGGTCATCTCCAACGTCGCAGGCGCCTCAGACATCCGATACCTCAACGGAGCCCGACTCCTCGGCATCTACCCGGTCTCCGCGTTCGCCGCCGCCATCGGGCTCAACGCCACGCTGGCCTCCTACCACGACAATATGGACTTCGGGTTCATCGCCAACGCCGCGGCCATCGAGGATCCGACACGACTGGCAGACCTGACGTTGCGAGCCTACGAGGAGTTGCGCGACGCGGCGGGGACAGCCGCGGGGAGGTCACAGCGCGCTTCTCGGTGAGCGGGTGCTGTTGGCCACATCCGCACCGGGTCGACTTCGTGTTTCTCGGCGGCGCCTATACCGTGTTGCTCTACGATGCACGTCGCCCCACCTACGACATCGACATCACCCCGCTAATGCGATGGGGAATCTCCAAAAGAGTGTCGGAAGCATGCCTTATGGGCTACAAATTGGGCGGTACGCGGCACGTTAGAAGAGTCGGGTGATGTGCAGAACAGTTAGGTTGAGAGCGTAATCAATTGGACGCCAGGGAATTCGGTCGATATCGGTTGTTCGAGCTCATCGGACAGGGTGCTGCAGGCACGGTATATAAGGCGCACGACACCGTTATGGGACGCGACGTGGCGATCAAAATCTTGCCTGCCGATCGGGCCAACGAGCCGGGTTTTCGCGCGAGGTTCAGCCGGGAAGCTCTCATCGCGGCTCGGTTGACCGACCCGCACATCATCCCCGTCCACGACACCGGCGAAATTGACGGCCAGTTGTACCTGGTAATGCCGATCATCAACGGGGTTGACCTCGAGGTCGCGCTCCAGCGCGACGGTCCCATGACTCCGGCGCGAGCCGTTGGAATGGTCGAACAGATCGCAGCCGCTCTGGATGCCGCCCACACCCATGGGCTGGTGCACCGGGACGTTAAACCATCCAACGCCTTGATGACCGATCAAGGATTCGTCTACCTGATCGATTTCGGCCTGGCCCAGGACGGTACCGGCGCCAAATTGACCGCCGAGAGCCGCACCGCCGGAACGTGGGCATACATGGCCCCCGAACGAATGATGAGCGACGTCATCGATGCCCGCGCCGACGTCTATTCGCTGACATGTTTGCTCTATGAATGCCTTACCGGCGAAATGCCATTCCCTGGTGACCGGGTAGCGCTGCAAATGACGGCGCATCTCGCCACGCCCCCGCCGAAGCCGAGTGAGCGCCGGTCCGCCGTGCCCGCGGGATTCGACGATGTCATTGCCCGTGGCATGGCGAAACAACCCGACGATCGCTACCCCAGCGCTGGTGAACTCGCGATGGCGGCAGCTGCCGCACTGGCGACGCCGCCGGGCGGGCAGACCACCACGGCCGGACAGCGCTCCCAGGTTGCCACGCAGACCCCAAAGCTCGGCGACTCGCCATCGCCTAGAGACACCGCGCCCCTTGGACTCGAGGACATCCCGCGCGCCGGCATGGGGGCCGCGTCGTTCCCCTGGCCACCACCGTCGCAACCGGACCGACCGCCATACCTCGGATGGGAACCCTTCCAGCCGGTCGACGCGGGCGTCTTTTTCGGTCGGGACGCCGAGGTGGCGCGGGCGATGGACGCCCTGCGCGGGATGCGTGCGAGCGACGAGACGCTGTTCGTGGTGCTGGGTGCGTCCGGAGCCGGCAAGTCGTGTTTTCTGCGTGCGGGAATCGTGCCCCGGCTGCAAAGACAGGCAAGCAAGTATCTCGTCCTCGACATTGTCCGCCCCGAGCTCAAGGCGCTCACCGGCGCCTGCGGGCTGGCACAGGCGATCTGCACCACGCGGCAACGCCTCGGCCTGGCACAGCCGCCGCTGGGCGACATCAAGGAAGCGTGCGCGAGCGGCGACGTGGCCCGGCTGCGGACGTGGCTGCTGGAGTGCCGTGCCGCCGCCAACCGACAACCGGCAACCGGGGCTGCCGATGACACCCCGGTGACCCTGGTGTTGCCGCTGGATCAGGCCGAAGAGCTGTTCACCAGCGACGCCGGCGTGGAGGCCGCCGGGTTGTTGGCGCTCATCCGGGATCTGGCTCTCGGCACGAACGGCCAGGACAGGCTGCCATTGATTGTGGCAGCGACGATCCGCACCGACCGCTACGAGCTGATGCAGACCGCTCCACAGCTTGCCGGGCTGCAGACCAAGCAGTTCGACCTTCGGCCGATGGACGCAACCCAGTTCAACAGGGTGATCACCGGACCTGCGCAGCGTTCGACGGACGGCGGACGCCCGCTGTACCTCGACGAGGAACTGGTGCGCCACCTGCTCGCCGACGCCACCGGCGGCGCAGACACGCTGCCGCTGCTGTCACTGACGCTGGCATGGCTGTACCGCGACTACGGGTCGACGGGCCGGCTCACTCTCGAGCCTTACGCCAAGCGGGGCGGAATCGATGGCGTCGTGCAAGTCGAGATCCACGAGATTCTGTCCTCGGATCCCGACGAGCGGGCCCAGCAACTCAAATTGCTGCGAGCGGCGTTCATCCCGTGGCTGGCCACCATCAATCCCGACAACGACCAGCCGATGCGCCGCTTGGTACGCTGGGCCGACCTGCCCGATGACAGCCGCCCGCTGCTAGAGCGGTTCCTGGCCCGCCGGTTGCTGATCAAAGACCTACGCGACGGAGAGGTCATCGTCGAGGTCGCCTTGGAGAGTCTGCTGCGCCAATGGGGCGATCTCTCCGGCTGGCTGGCGGACGAGGTCGAAGACCTCAAGGCGGCCGACGCGCTGGAACGCAGCGCCGCCGAGTGGGAGAAAAAGCGGCGCGACGAAGCCTGGCTGCTGCGCGGATCCCAGCTGGCCGCAGCCGAAAACCTAGCCGCCAAAACCGGATTCCGCGAACGCCTCAACCAAACCCACGACTACCTGCTGGCCTCCCGGCACTGCGAAAACGAACGAGCCGAGCTCGAGAAGCAACGCCAGCGGGCCGAACTCGAGGCCGCCAAGAAACTCGCGGCCGCCGAAACCCAAGCGCGCGAGCAGGCTCAAGAGAGCGCCGCCGCCCTACGACAGCGGTCTCGCGTCCTGCGCGCGGTAATCGCCGGAACGTCCGTCATCGCCGTTATCGCCGTGGTAGGCGCCGCGACCGCGGTGATCATGTTCAACCGCGCCACCCGTCAAGCCCGCGACGCACTGGCCGCCCAACTCGATGCGCAGGCCTCGTTGGTGTTCTCCGGGACCATCGCGGAGAGCGATATTCGCGCGCTCGCCGCCACCCTGGCGGCACGACAGTTGCGTTCCAACCCAGCCGCCAGCCGCGGCGCGTTCTACACGGCCACCGCGGCGCTGAACACCACTCGCATCATCATCCCCACGCAAGCACCCGTTAACACCGTTGCGATAAGTCCCGACGGGCACACCCTGGCTTCCGGCGGCGAGAACGGCAACATCCAGCTGTGGAACCTCACCGACCCCGCACACCCAGGCCCCCTAGGCCCGCCCCTGCAGGGCCACAGCGCCGGTGTGGTCAGCATCGCGTTCAGCCCCGACGGACACACCCTGGCCTCCGGCAGCCACGACGGCACCATCCGACTGTGGAACCTCACCGACCCCGCACACCCAGGCCCCCTGGACCCACCCCTGGAAGACCACAGCGCCGGTGTCGCCGAGGTCGCATTCAGCCCCGACGGACACACCCTGGCCTCCGGCAGCCACGACGGCACCATCCGACTATGGAACCTCACCGACCCGGCACACCCGCGACGGCTCGGCCAACCCCTCCAAAGCCACACGGGCAGCATCGCCAGCATCGCGTTCAACCCCGACGGACACACCTTGGCCTCCGGCAGCCACGACGGCACCATCCGGCTATGGAACCTCACCGACCCCGCACACCCAGGCCCCCTAGGCCCACCCCTGGAAGGCCACAGCGCCAGTGTCGCCGGCGTCGCGTTCAGCCCCGACGGACACACCCTGGCCTCCGGCAGCGACGACGGCACCATCCGACTGTGGAACCTCACCGACCCCGCACACCCAGGCCCCCTGGGCACACCCCTGCAGGGCCACAGCGCCGGTGTGGCCAGCGTGGCGTTCGGTCCCGACGGAAACACCCTGGCCTCCGGCAGCGTCGACGACACGGTGCGACTATGGGACGTCACAGATCCAGCGCAGCCCGGTCCGTTGGGGCAACCTCTGACTGGCCACCACGGAACCGTATGGAGCATCGCGTTCGGGCCCGACGGACACACCCTGACCACCGGAAGCCACGACGGCACCATCCGGTTGTGGAACCTCAATACTGTGCTGCCCGTTCGGGGACATACCGGCCCCGTGCGCAGTGCGGTGTTCAGCCCTGACGTGCAGACGCTGGCCTCCGGCAGCGACGACGCCACCATCGCGCTATGGGATCTGACCAATCCAGGACACCCGCGACAGCTCGGCCAACCCCTGCGCAGCCACAGCGACACCGTACAAAGCCTCGCCTTCAGCCCCGACGGACACACCCTGGCCTCCGGCAGCGACGACACCACCATCGCGCTATGGGATCTGACCAATCCAGGACACCCGCGACAGCTCGGCCAACCCCTGCGCAGCCACACTCGCACCGTGCAAAGCCTCGCCTTCAGCCCCGACGGACACACCCTGGCCTCCGGCAGCGACGACACCACCATCGCGCTATGGGATCTGACCAATCCAGGACACCCGCGACAGCTCGGCCAACCCCTGCGCAGCCACACTCGCACCGTGCAAAGCCTCGCCTTCAGCCCCGACGGACACACCCTGGCGTCCAGCAGCGACGACACCACCATCGCGCTGTGGGATCTGACCGACCCAGCCCACGCGCAACAGCTCGGCAAACCCTTGTATGGCTACAGCAGCGCCGTTCTTGGCGTGGCCTTCAGCGCTGACGGCCGCTTGCTCGCTTCCGGCAGCGGCGACGACACCGTCGTGCTGTGGAACCTCACCGACCCGGCGCACCCGAGCCCGCTGGGGCACCCCCTGCACGGACATAGCGGATACGTGAATCGGGTGGCGTTCAGCCCCGACGGTCATACGCTAGCGTCGGGCAGTTCTGACCAAACCGTGCAGCTCTGGGACCTCACCAATCTGACCCCTGCCGGGCTAGGCCAACCCCTGCGGGGCCACACCGACAGCGTCCTTGGTGTGGCGTTCAGCCCCGACGGGCACACCTTGGTGTCCAGCAGCGCCGACGCTACGGTGCGGGTCTGGCCCACGCCGCTGGATGCCACCGTCACGGTTCTGTGTTCGAAGCTCACATCCAACATCAGCCGCCATGATTGGCGCGAATGGATATCGCCCGATGTCGACTACATTGCCCTATGCCCCAACTTGCCCGTCCCACGGTAGTTGTTCCACGAGTCCGAGATGAATTCTCCTACTGGGAAGTCGAATTCGAGTCGCCAGTCGTTTAGCCGCATCGAGCTCGAGGTGCTCATGGCGTAGTCGGCGATGAAGCCTATTTAACTTCGATATTCACCTGCAGCATTGCCGGCACCGAGGGCCGGATGGTCACAAAATGCCGAAAGACCGAAAAGACCACGTAAGGCATTGGGCGCCGGAGCTTCTCGTAGCGGCCAGTGCGGCCATAGGAGCCAACACCATAGCCGAACAGGCGATGTCGGGGTTCAGCCCGCCGCGCTCCCCCGCTTGCCGCGGCTCTCCTTCACCAATCGCGCCACCCCGTCCTCGATCCCGGCGGCCAGCACCTCGATATCCGGTGCGGTGTCGTAGTCGGCGGTGATCCCGAAGACGAAGTTGTCGCCGTAGCTGACCATCGCGACCCCGGTACGCAGGTTCAGCGCGATCGGTGGAATCGGCAACATCTCCAGCACGCGCCGACCCATCAGTTTCTGCTCGGCCCGCGGCCCGGGCACATTCGTCGCCAACGCCACCACCGCGCGTTGCGGCAACCGGCTCAGCAACCGTACCGCCCACGCCGAGAACGCAAATGGCGCGCTTTTCGCCGCGGCAACCAACGCGGTGCCGCCTTCACGCTGGCCGCTGGCTTTGGCTTCGACCAACCGACGGTGTACCAGCTCGAGCTGTTTGACCGGGTCTTCCTCATCGACGGGCAACAAGGGCAGCATCGCCGAGACCTGATTGTCAGTCATGTTGAAGTGGCTCATCCCGCGCACCGACACCGGTACCAGTGTGCGCAGCGAGGTGTGGCCGGGCTTTTCCCCCCCGCTCCAGCAGAATCGACCGGTAGCTGCTGGTGATCGCCGCCAACGCCACGTCATTGAGCGTCACGTCGAATGCTCGCGCAACCGTGTGCAGATCAGACAAGCGCACCCGCGCCACGCTGAAGCGCCGCAGCGTGGTGACAGGCCCGCTCAGTGACGTTTCCGGCGCGGGACTGAGCAGACTGCCGGTCAGTTCGGCGGCCCCCAACGCGACATGCTCGACAACGGAGACCGCACCCAGAGCGCCCCGCACAATCCCGGTCACCCAGTTCAGCGGGTTCAGGCTAACCTTCACCGGAAGCCCCGGCCCGTGCGGAGCCGGCTCTTTGGCCGCACGAATCTCGGTGGCAAAGGACCCGCCACCGCCGCTTTCGTCACCGAACTTGGCCAACATCTGCGTTGTCGCGATGCCATCGGCGATGCAGTTTGGTCAGCACCGCCCACCGGTCATCGCTGAGCCCCTCGATGAGATAGCACTCCCAGAGCGGACGGTCGCGATCGAGCCGTCGCTCCATCACCGTCGCGATCATCTCGAAAAGTTCGGCGTCGCCGCCCGGTTGCGGCAGCGCAAGGTGGTGCACATGTCGCGAAACGTCGAAGTGCGGGTCCGCGACCCATTCGGGTGAACCGAGATCGAGCGGATGGGTCCGCAGGATCTGTTTGAAGCGCGGAATCGCCGACGCCCGCTCCGCGAACGAGTCGACGAACTCCCCGAAAGCCGGAGCCGGCCCTTCCACAATCGACACACCGCCGATCGCCAGGCTCACATGCGGATCGCTGTCCTCAACCTCCAGGAAAGTCGCATCGAGGGGGGTTAGATGCTCCATCCCTCTAGCATTCACCCACACCTCAGTCCACGATCAGGGTCAGAAGTCCCTACCTTGAAGGCCAAACGAAAGCTGCACACCACCATGCCCGGGTCATATCGTTGCCACCATGGTGCCCGAGCAGTCCCCCGGTGACGTGCCCGAGGTAGCGGCGCCAGCACCCGAACCAGCATCCGAAGATGTCACGCCCCTGCCCGACCTGCTACACGGACGGCACCGCGCCGGCCCCGACCGAGAACGTCGCCCGGTGTACGTCGACCTGTTGCCGCCCTGCAACGCCGGTTGCCCGGCGGGCGAAAACATCCAGGCCTGGCTCGCCCACGCCCGCGTCGGCGAGCACGAGCGGGCCTGGCGTCAGCTGACCGCCGACAATCCGTTTGCCGCCATCCACGGCCGGGTTTGCTATCACCCGCGCGAATCCGTCTGCAACAGGGCACATCTCGATGCATCGGTGTCCATCCACGCGGTCGAGCGCTTTCTCGGCGACACCGCACGCGAGAAACAGTGGCGCTTCCAGACCGCACCGCAGCCCACCGGCAAGCGAGTGCTCGTTGTCGGCGCCGGACCCAGCGGACTCTCGGCGGCCTATCACCTGGCCCGGCGTGGGCATCACGTCGAGGTTCGCGACGCCGGCGCCGAACCGGGCGGAATGATGCGCTACGGCATCCCGAGCTACCGGCTCCCCCGCGATGTGCTGGACGCCGAAATCGAACGCATCGCCGCCCTGGGCGTGTAGCTCACGACCGGACACCGTGTCGAAGACCTCGCCGAAGAACGCGAGACCGGAAACTTCGACGCGGTGTTCGTCGCCGTCGGTGCCCACCTGGCCAAGCGGGTCAACATCCCCTCTCGTGACGCAAGATCGCTGATCGACGCCGTGTCATTCCTGCATCAGGTGGCTGCGGGCGAAAAGCCCGAACTCGGAAGCCACGTCGCGGTCTACGGCGGCGGCAACACCGCCATGGACGCCGCCCGCGTCGCGCGCCGGCTCGGCGCGCAGGACACCGTGATCATCTACCGGCGCACCGAAGCTCAGATGCCCGCGCACGAAGAGGAGCGCCAAGACGCGCAGCGCGAGGGGGTGCAGATCAACTGGCTGCGCACCATCACCGCGTTCGACGATCACGAAATCCGGGTCGAGCAAATGGAACTCGACGACACCGGGCGCCCCCGGCCGACCGGGCGGTTTGAGACGCTGGCCGCCGACACGGTCATCATGGCACTGGGACAGGAAACCGAATCGGCGTTCATGCGCACGCTGCCCGGGGTGGAATTCGACCGTGACGGCAGCGTGCGGGTCTCCCCGACGCTGATGACCGGCTGCCCCGGGGTGTTCGCCGGCGGCGACATGGCGCCCTGCGAACGCACCGTCACCGTCGGGGTCGGGCACTGCAAGAAAGCCGCCCACTACATCGACGCGTGGCTACGGGGAGACCCCGCCCAACGCCATCCCAAGCATCCGGCCGCCGATTTCGACCGGCTGCACCTGTGGTATTTCGGCGACGCCCGCCGCCGCCAGCAACCCGAACTCTCCCCCGAGGACCGGATCAGCGGATTCGAGGAAGTGATGGGCGGCCTGTCCGCGGAGGCCGCGACGTTCGAGGCCGGGCGCTGCCTGTCGTGCGGCAACTGCTTCGAGTGCGACGGTTGCTTGGGCGCCTGCCCGGAGGATGCGGTGATCAAGCTCGGGCGCGGCCACCGTTACCGCTTCGACTACGACCGCTGCACGGGTTGTGCGACCTGGTATGACCAATGCCCGGTGCACGCCATCGAGATGATTGCGGAGCCACGATGACGCGCACCACGGTGGATGGCAACGAAGCGACGGCATCGGTGGCCTACCGGCTCAACGAAGTCTGCTGTATCTATCCGATCACTCCCTCCTCCCCGATGGCCGAGCTCGCCGACGCCTGGTCAAACCAGCACCGGCCCAACATCTACGGCACGGTGCCGACGGTGGTGGAGATGCAAAGCGAAGGCGGGGCGGCCGGAGCACTGCACGGCTCCCTGCAAGGCGGGGCGTTGACGACGACGTTCACCGCCTCCCAAGGCCTGCTGCTGATGATCCCCAACATGTACAAGATCGCCGGCGAACTGACCTCGGCGGTGATGCATGTCGCTGCTCGATCGATTGCAGCACAGGCACTTTCGATATTCGGCGATCATCAGGATGTCATGGCGGTGCGCCAGACCGGATTTGCGCTGCTGGCATCGGCCTCGGTGCAGGAGGCCCACGACCTGGCCCTGATCGCCCAGGCCGCCACCCTGCGCACCCGAGTGCCGTTCGTGCATTTCTTCGACGGTTTCCGCACCTCCCATGAGCTCAACACCATCGAGGTGCTCACCGACGACGACTTGCGCGCGCTGGTCCCCCAGGAGTTGGTCCTGGCCCACCGCGACCGGGCGCTGTCGCCGGATCGGCCGTCCATCCGCGGCACCTCCCAGAATCCCGACACATATTTCCAGGCCCGCGAAACGGTGAACCCGTTCTATGCCCGGGTGCCCGAGGTGGTCGAGGGGCTGCTGCGCGAGCTCGGCGAGCGCACCGGGCGCCCAATGCACATCGTGGACTACACCGATCACCCCGAGGCCGAGCGGGTGATGGTGCTGATGGGATCCGGCGGTCAGACCGCGGCCGAAACCCTGACCGCCCTCACCGAGCGCGGCGAGCGCGTCGGGGTGGCCCAAATCCGCCTCTACCGTCCATTTCCGGCCGAGGCCCTGCTGGCGGCCCTGCCCCCGACGATCCGCGCGATCGCGGTCCTGGACCGCACCAAGGAACCCGGATCCCACGGCGAGCCAATGTATTTGGATGTCACCGCCGCCCTGGCCCAGGCCTATAGCAGCGGGCAGAGATCATCGCTGCCGGTGGTCTGCGGGGGACGCTACGGCCTGTCGTCCAAGGAATTCACCCCGGGAATGGTCGCCGGTGTCTTCGCCGAGTTGGCCGGCCAGCGTCCGCGCACTCGCTTCACCGTGGGCATCGACGACGACGTCAGCGGCACCAGCATCAGCTACGATCCGGACTTCGACATCGAGACGCCCGCGACCACCAAAGCCGTGTTTTTCGGCATGGGTTCCGACGGCACGGTGGGCGCCAACAAGAACACCATCAAAATTCTCGGTCGCGAGGAAAATATCTATGCCCAAGGGTATTTCGTCTACGACTCCAAGAAATCCGGCTCACAAACCGTCTCGCATCTGCGGTTTGGCCCGCAACCGATTCGGGCGCCGTACCTGGTGCAACAGGCGAGCTTCGTCGGCTGCCACCACCAGCGGTTCCTGAACAAGGTTGACGTGCTGGGCCGGGCCGCCCATGGTGCCGCACTGTTGCTCAACAGCGCGCGCCCACCCGAGCGGGTGTGGGACAGCCTGCCCGCCCCGGTGCAGCAACAGATCATCGACAAGCGCATCCGGCTCTACGTGGTCGACGCGGGCAAGATCGCGCGCGAGGTCGGCCTGGCCGGCCGGATCAACATCGTCTTGCAGACCTGTTTTTTCGCGATCGCCGGTGTGCTGCCGGTGGATCAGGCGATCGCCAAGATCAAGGCCAGCGTTGCCAAGACCTATGCCGCCCACGGCGCCGACGTGGTGGCCCGTGAAGTCAACGCCGTCGATCACGCGCTGGCCGGCCTGCACCCGGTCCAAGTGCCCGACACCGTCAGCTCCACCAGGCAGTTGGAACCGCCGGTTCCCCAACACGCCCCGGAGTTCGTGCGCACGGTTACCGCGGAGATGATCGCCGGGCGCGGAGATGGGCTGCCGGTCAGCGCACTACCGGCCGACGGCAGCTACCCCAGCGGCACCGCCGCCTATGAAAAGCGCAATATCTCGGATCTGGTTGCGGTGTGGGACCCCGACACCTGCATCCAGTGCGGCAACTGCTCGTTTGTCTGCCCGCACAGTGTCATTCGCACCACGCTCTACCCGCGCGACCGGCTCGATGCCGCACCGGCCACCTTCGCCTCGGCACCGCTGGACGCGGTCGGTCTCCCCGACACCCGCTACACCCTGCAGGTCTATGCCGAAGATTGCACCGGCTGCAATCTGTGCGTGGAAGCCTGCCCCGCTGTCGTTCCCGGCAAACCGGTGACCAAGGCGATCAATCTTGCCCCGCGCGAACCACTCCTCGCCGCCGCCCGCGAGAACATCGCGTTCTTCGAAACCCTGCCGATGGCCAACCGATCCAGGGTGGACTTCGGGACGGTGCGCGGCACCCAGTTCCTGCAGCCGCTGTTCGAGTTTTCCGGCGCGTGTGCCGGCTGTGGGGAGACCCCCTACCTCAAACTGCTTTCGCAGTTGTTCGGCGACCGGTCGATGGTCGCCAATGCCACCGGCTGCTCGTCGATCTATGGCGGCAACCTACTCACCACACCGTGGGCGACCAACGCCGAGGGACGCGGCCCAGCGTGGTCGAACTCGCTGTTCGAAGACAACGCGGAGTTCGGCCTGGGTATGCGGCTGGCCGCCGACACCCACGTGCGCCAGGCCCGGCACCGGCTTACCGAACTGCGCGACGTGCTGGGCGCGGATCTGGTCGATGCCATCCTGGCCGCCCCGCAAGACCGTGAATCGGAGTTGCGCGCCCAGCGCGAAAGGGTCGCCGAATTGCGCGCCCGCCTCGATGAGCTGGACGGTCTGGCGCCGGCGCAAGCCGACGAGCTGCGCAGCGTCATCGATCACTTGATCCGCCGCAGCGTCTGGATCGTTGGCGGCGACGGGTGGGCCTACGACATCGGCGCCGGCGGGCTGGACCACGTGCTGGCCAGCGGCCACAACGTCAACGTGCTGGTGCTCGACACCGAGGTGTATTCCAACACCGGCGTGCAGATGTCGAAGAGCACACCGCTGGGCGCGGTGGCCAAGTTCGCCGCCGGGGGCAAGACGGTTCCGCGTAAAGACGTAGCGCTGCAGGCTATTTCGTATGGCAACGTCTACGTGGCGCGGGTCGCCATGGGCGCCGATCCACAGCAGACCTTGCTGGCCTTCCGGGAGGCCCAGGCCTACGACGGCCCTTCGCTGGTGATCGCCTACAGCCACTGCATCGCGCACGGCTTCGAGCTGCGCTACGGCCTGGACCAGCAGTACCGCGCGGTCGCCAGCGGGCACTGGCCACTGATTCGCTACAACCCAGTGCTGCGCTCCACCGGCCGCCCGCCATTCCTGCTGGATTCCCACCGTCCCCGGCTGGCGCTTGCTGACTATCGCGACCGCGAGCTACGCTTCCGCAGCCTGGCCAACTCTGACCCCGACGAGGCTGACCGCCTGCTCGCGCTGGCCGAAGAGTCAATCGACCAGCGCTGGGAAGTCTACGAAGACATGGCTTCTCGCGCGCCACAAGAGTTTCCGTCCGATTCCCGGAGGGAGAGCTGATGGACCTGTCGACTACCTACCTCGGACTTAACCTGCGCAGTCCGCTGCTGGCCTCGGCATCGCCGCTGAGCCAGACGTTGCACGGCGTCCGTGCGCTCGCCGACGCCGGCGTCGGCGCGGTGGTCCTGTATTCGCTGTTCGAGGAACAACTGCGTCGCGAAGCCGAGCAGAACGAACTGATGGCCGCCCAGGGCAGCGAAAGCTCGCCCGAGTCGCTGAGCTACTTTCCTCCTGCCGTCGACGTAGCCAGCCGGGCCCAGCGATACCTGCGCCTGATCGAACGCGCGTCCGCATCGGTGGACATCCCGATCATCGGCAGCCTCAACGCGTCCACACCCGGCAACTGGGCGCGCTACGCCCATTCCATGCAAGAGGCCGGCGCGGCCGCGATTGAGCTCAACATCTACTACCTTCCCGGTGATACCGGCCTCAACGCCCATGCCGTCGAGCAGCGCCACCTGGAGGTGCTCGATGAGGTCAAGACCGCGACAACGGTTCCCGTCGCGGTCAAACTCAGCCCATACTTCAGCGCCACCGCCGACATGGCACATCGGCTCGATGCTGCCGGCGCTGACGGACTGGTGCTGTTCAACCGGTTTCTGCAGCCTGACATCGACCCCGAGACCCTCAGCCTGGTTCGCGGTATCACGCTGTCCACCCCGGGAGACACGTGCCTGGGGCTGACCTGGATCTCGTTGCTGCACGGCCGGACGCGAGCCTCGCTGGCCGCGACCACTGGAGTAGAGCACGCCAGCGATGTCGCCAAGTATCTGCTGGCCGGGGCGGACGTCGTGCAGACCGCGTCAGCCCTGCTGCGCCACGGCCCCGAGTATGCGGCCGTGTTGCTCCGGGAGTTGCAGGGCAGGATGAGCCGCAAAGGATTTCAGGATCTCAACCAGGTGCGCGGGCTGTTGTCGGCTCCGGACACCAAAGGGTCAGAGGCGCACGAGCGTGCGGACTACGTTTGGGCGCTGCGCAAGGCTAACAGCGGCTTCTACGACGCGTATTGACGCAGTAACTATATGGAGGATTGGGTCATGAGCAGCTTTTCCTACGTTCGCTTCTTCGAAGAGTTCGGCATCGAGGACGTGCCACTGGTGGGCGGCAAGAACGCTTCGCTGGGCGAGATGTTCCAGAAGCTGTCGCAGCAGGGTGTGCGCGTACCGCACGGATTTGCCACCACCGCCGATGCCTACAAGCACATGCTGGACCGGGCCGGCGCGTGGGACGCGCTGCACGCCGAGCTGGACGATCTAGACGCCGACGATGTCACCGCGCTGGCCCGCAAAGGCAAACGCGCCCGTGAAATCGTCTATGGCGCAGGGCTGCCCGAGGACCTGGCCAGCGAGATCGTGGGCGCCTACCGGATAATGCAGGAAGAGTACGGCGAGGACGTCAGCCTGGCGGTGCGCAGCTCGGCCACCGCCGAGGACCTGCCGACCGCCAGCTTCGCCGGCCAGCAGGAAACGTTTCTCAACATCAAGGGTGAGGAAAGCCTGCTCGATGCGTGCCGCCGCTGTTTCGCCAGCCTGTTCACCGACCGGGCCATCCACTATCGCGTCGATCAGGGCTTCGACCATTTCAAGGTGGCGCTGTAGATCGGCATCATGAAGATGGTCCGTTCCGACCTCGCCTCCTCAGGCGTGATGTTCACCCTCGACACCGAGTCCGGCTTCAATGACGTCGTGTTCGTGACGGGCGCCTACGGCCTGGGCGAGAACGTGGTACAGGGCGCGGTCGACCCCGACGAGTTCTACGTCCACAAGCCGACCTACCAGGCCGGTCACCGCGCCGTGCTGCGCCGGCTGATCGGCGACAAGGCGGTGAAGATGGTCTTTGTCGAGGGCGGGACCAAGCAGACGACCCGCAACATTCCGACGCCGAAGGCCGACCGTGCTCATTTCTGCATCACCGACGAGGACGTGCTCGAATTGGCCGGCTATGCGCTGGCAATCGAGCAGCACTACGGGCGGCCGATGGATATCGAGTGGGCCAAGGACGGTTTGGACGGCAAGCTCTACATCGTCCAGGCCCGCCCGGAGACAGCCGCCTCGCAGCGCAGCATGACCACGGTGGAAACCTATGTGCTGGAAGGCTCCGGCGAGCAGCGCGAGATACTGACCGAGGGCCGCTCGGTCGGCGAAAAGGTCGCCTCGGGGGTGGTCAAACGCATCGATGACCTCGAGCGGCTATCGGACTTCAAGCCCGGCCAGGTGCTGGTCGCCGACACCACAACGCCGGACTGGGAGCCGGTCATGAAGATCGCCGCCGCGATCGTCACCAACCGCGGTGGCCGAACCTGCCACGCCGCGATCATTGCGCGCGAACTCGGCATCCCTGCGGTGGTCGGCGCCGGGGATGCCACCACCAATGTGCCGGACGGCCAACTTGTCACGGTGTCGTGTGTGGAGGGTGACACCGGGCGGGTGTACCGCGGGGAGGTGGGCTTCCACGTGGATCGCACCGAGGTGGCCGACCTGGCGAGGCCGCGCACCGAGGTCATGGTCAACCTCGGCAACCCCGACCTCGCGTTCAAGACCTCGTTCCTGCCCAACGATGGGGTGGGACTGGCCCGGATGGAATTTATTGTCGGCGAATACATCAAGATCCACCCGATAGCCCTGCTGCACCCCGACAAGGTGGACGACCCCGAGGCACGCCGCACCATCGAGCGGCTCACCCGCGGCTATTCCGATGGTGCCGAGTTCTTTGTGCAGCGACTCTCCGAAGGCATCGGCACCATCGCGGCGGCGTTCTGGCCCAAACCCGTGGTAGTGCGGATGTCGGACTTCAAGAGCAACGAGTACGCCAGCCTGATCGGCGGCAGCGGCTTCGAGCCAACCGAGAGCAACCCGATGATCGGCTTTCGCGGCGCCTCGCGCTACGCCCACCCCGCCTACGCCGAGGGCTTCGCGCTGGAATGCCGTGCGATGCAGCGGGTCCGCGATCAGATGGGGCTCACCAACGTGGTCATCATGCTGCCATTCGTGCGCCGGGTCGCCGAAGCGGACCTGGTGCTCGAGACGATGGCCGAACACGGCCTCCGGCGGGGCGAGAACCGACTCGAGGTGTATGCGATGTGCGAGATCCCCAACAACGTCATCCTCATCGACCAGTTCGCCAAGCGCTTCGGCGGCTTCTCGATCGGCTCCAATGACCTGACTCAGCTGACCCTGGGAGTCGACCGCGACAGCGAAATCGTGGCCTTCGACTACGACGAACGCGACGACGGCGTCAAGGAGATGATTCGCCTGGCGGTGGAGGGCTGCCGCCGCAACGGCATTCACTCCGGGTTGTGCGGCCAGGCGCCGTCGGACTATCCGGACATGGCCGAGTTCCTGGTCCGCGCCGGCATCGACTCGGTCAGCCTCAACCCCGACGTGGTGGTCAAGACCACCCGGCAGATCCTCGACCTCGAGCAGCACGTGGTGCCACTGCAGTAGGCGCGAGCGCCTAATCGATGGTGCTGTGGGTGGGCATCTCGTCGCCGAAGTTGATCCCCATGTCGCGCGCGGTCAGGATCGAGTCGCAATCGAGCGGAACGACCTTCTGCCGATGAGTGGCGTCGGCAAGCGGTACGTAAGTCCACCGTCGGCGGGTTCAGCGCCACCATGACGCCGTAGCGCCCCTCATCGAGAGCCCGCACGGCGGCGGCGCCGAAGCGCAGTCCCAGTAGCCGGTCGAACGAGGTGGGCGAGCCGCCGCGCAGCAGGTGACCCAATACCACCGTTCGTGCTTCGCGGCCGGTCATGCGTTCCAGCTCGGCGGCCACCTTGGCGCCGATGCCACCGAGGCGTTCGGCCTGCCCCACCGACTTGCCCAGGATAGTGACCTCGCCGCCGATCGGCTTGGCGCCCTCGGCGACGCAGACGATCGAGAATTTCGCGCCGCGCTGTTCGCGATCGGTTATCACAGCTGCCACCGGCTCCAGACTGAACGGGATCTCGGGGATGAGGATCGCGTGCACCCCCGAGGCCATGCCGGCGTTCAGGGCGATCCATCCCGCGTACCGGCCCATCACCTCCACCACGATGATCCGGCCATGGGAGGTCGCGGTGGTGAAGAGCCGGTCGATGCACTCGGAGGCGAAGTCGACCGCACTGTCGAAGCCGAATGTGGACGTCGTCTTGTCCAGGTCATTGTCGATGGTCTTGGGTACGCCGACCAGCGGTAACCCCGACTGGTGCAGATGCTGGCCGATCGACATCGACCCGTCGCCGCCCACCAGGATCAGCGCATCGATCTGGTGCTGCGCGAATCGGCCCAGGAGTTCTTCGGTGCGGGCCACTTCGGCCCAGCTACCGTCGCTCTGCCGCACCGGGTAGGCGGTCGGGTTGCCCCGATTGGTCGTGCCGATGATTGTGCCGCCCTGGTGGATGATCCCGCGAACCCGGTCGCGGGTGAGCTCGATCAGTCCGCCCTCGGGATAGTCCTCGGGCAGCAACAACCCATTGAGGCCGTCTCGGATCCCGACCACGTCCCAGCCGCGGTTTCGCGCGGCAAGAGTGGCCGCGTGGATCACCGCGTTGGGTCCCGGCGCGTCCCCGCCAACGGTACTGATCGCGACTCGCTTTATCGGGGAATTCACGACTCGCAAGTCTAGTGTGTGCCTCGAGCGCAGCCGTTCGCGCCGGTGAAGCGTGTTATGTGCCTATCCAATTCGCATGACAAGTCGGCGCTTCAGGGACATGGCGGTGCCGCCGTCAGCGCTCCGTCTGCAGCAGTTCGAGCAGCTGCCCATCGGGATCGCCGATCATCGCCGAACGCCTCGACACCGTGCGCTCGACCACCGATCCGCCGAGAGCCTCCGCATTGCCCAGCACGCGCCGAGACCGCCACCGGTCAGTGGCGCACAGTCCAATGTGATTGAAAACCGTTCCGCTACTGCACATCACAAAACCTTCGCGCTCGCCGGCCACCAGCACTGGCCGCTTCTCGACGAACAGTACCGCCGAAACCGGCACCAATACCGTTTCAGCTTGGCGCGGTGGCTATGTCAATTCGACCGAAACTGCCGATAAAGTGAGTCGCTGTCCCACACGGCAGAAACGTGAGGCCCTTCGATGATCGACATAACAGCGCGGTTAGTGGAAATCGTCGGCAACAACTATGTGCTCACCGGCGACGCGATTCCCGAAGACTATTCCCACGACGAAGAGCTGACTCAGGTGCCCCAGCAGCCGGCGTACGTCGTCAAGCCGGCCACCGCCGAAGAGGTTTCCCGACTGCTGTTGGCGGCCTCCGAATATCGCGTACCGGTAACAGCGCGCGGTTCGGGGTGTGGCCTGTCGGGGGCCGCGCGCCCCCGCGAGGGCGGACTGCTGATCTCCTTCGAACGAATGAATCAAGTCCTGGAGGTCGACACCGACAACCAGGTCGCCGTGGTCCAGCCCGGCATCACATTGGCCCAGCTGGACGCGGCGACTCACGATCGCGGACGGGGCTACATGGTGCACCCCGGAGAGCTGTCCTCCAGCGTCGGTGGGAACGTCGGAACAAACGCCGGCGGGATGAGAGCCGTCAAATACGGGATAGCGCGCAATAACGTCCTCGGGCTGCAGGCGGTGCTGCCCACCGGCGAGATCGTCCGCACCGGCGGCAAGATCGCCAAGGTCTCCACAGGCTACGACCTCACCCAACTCATCGTCGGATCCGAAGGCACCCTGGCCCTGGCCACCGAGGTGATCGTCAAACTGCACCCGCAGCTGACTCATAACGCCAGCGTGCTGGCCCCCTTCGCCGACTTCGATCAAATCATGGCGGCGGTGCCCAAGATCCTGGCGACCGGACTGGCGCCCTACATCGTGAAATACATCGACAACATGACCACGGCCGCGCTGGTCTACACCCAGAACCTGGAGCTGGGCATCCCAGATCGGGTTCGTGACAACTGCCAAGCGTATCTGCTTGTGGCGCTAGAAGACCGAACCGCCGATCGCCTGCTCGAGGATGTCGAGGCCACTGGTGAGCTGCTGGCCGAGCTGGGCGCGATGGATGCCTACGTGCTCGAAGGCGCCTCGGCGCGCAAGCTGATCGAGGCGCGGGAGAAGGCGTTTTGGGCGGCCAAGGCCGCCGGCGCCGACGACCTCATCGATACCGTTGTCCCGCGCGCGTCCATGCCGAAGTTCCTTAGCACCGCCAGAGGGCTGGCGGCCTCCGCCGGCGGTGCCGCAATCGGTTGTGGGCATGCTGGAGACGGCAACGTGCACCTGGCCATCATTTGCAAAGACCCGGTCAAGAAGAAGCAACTGATGACCGACATCTTTGCGTTGGCAATGGAACTAGGTGGTGCCATGTCCAGCGAACACGGCGTTGGCCGCGCGAAAACCCCATACTTTCTCGAGCTCGAAGACCCGGCCAAGATCGCCTTGATGTCGCGGATCAAACAGAGCTTCGATCCGGCGGGGATCCTCAACCCCGACGTGTTGTTCACAACCATCCAGTCTTGAGCCGGATGCAACAGGGCACACACCTTAGGCACATCAGCGACGCACCATCGGAGGCCCGACGACTACACCGGCGCAGCCGCCAATACTCCCGCGGCTGAGGCATTAATTCGCGCCGCGAGCGATTCAACCATCTGCAGGTGGATGGCGTGTCGCTGGACAACTATTGCTTGGATGGCCGCTTCGTTTTCCGGCCCCGCGGCCTCCAAGGCATGGATCTGAGCCTCGGCAGAAGCGACGCTGGCAGCAATCAGCAGCTGCATTGTCCTAACATCGGCAGCCACGGTTAGAAACCATCTCTGGATCGACTGTAGGAACGCAACCAGCGTCTCGCAGTGCGCAATGATCTCGGCGAGCCTGGCGGTGGCGGCGCTGGCCGCGGGGCCGGCCCAGGTCTCGAAAAGGTCTTGGCTCAGACCGTGCACCCCGGCCAACGTGCCGCGGACCCCCAAAATGCGAAAGCCGGTCTCGGCCGAATATCCGCGAAGTTCCGTGGGTGCGAATCCAGGCCACCCACCGGGGTCGAGCATCAGTTCAGCGTATTCCCCGACCGGTCTGCCGATCGTCCTGACCATGGTTTAATCACCTCCGACGTTGGATTTACAGAAGCCGATTATTTACAGAAACGATTACTGGCGTCAATATCCGAATCTCTCGCGCCAACAAGCGTAAATCGTCCGTTTAATTCACCGTAATTTACCACGAGACAGATATTCTCCAAACGGTGAATTATTTCCACAACTTCAACGAGTTCCGCCGTTGACAAATACCGTATCGGTTGCTAACACTATCGATGCACCCAGTCAAATTGATCGTGAATACCACTGTAAAAGCACGTGTCGTAAGGAGCAACAATTCATGCATCCGATTAATCCGATTAACTCAGCGATGAGCGTTGCCCCTAGCGTCCTGATCACAGTTGCACCGGAGTTTGTCGAACGGGCAGGACACCTCGATCAAGAAGTGCTTCCGTGGGTGCCAACAAACGTGTGCAGAGATGCGGCATCAGCGTCATTTTTTCGGCAGTCCGCTGCCATGACAGAGGCGCTGGCCGCATTGGAACATGCTTGTTCCGCACAGCTCCGGGCGTATGCGGAATTGCTGCGCGTGGCGGCCAACAGCTACGCCACCACTGACCGCCGCGGGGCGAGTTCCCAGTCGCGCTAGCGCCTCGTGTCTGACGTCATTTGATGGTCCGCCGCCTCGAGGATCCGCCCCGCCTGGCCGATCTCGGTCGAGCCGTCATGCTCGGGCCGGGGGCTCGTCGACGAACCGTTGGGCAAACGGCCGCAACCACTCTGATGCCCACCGCACGACGAACCAGCAGTCACTCGTGGCGCCTCCATCGCCCACCACCGGGAGTTCGATCAATCTGGGCGCGGGGTGCGCCCCGACCGTATGGCCTTTGTTCACTCGACGTTTACCGGGCGCTCGCTGCCGTATCGCAACCTGCTGACGCTCGATCACCAGGTACGAGCCGGCGTGAGCCGCGAAAGATAGCACACAGGGACGGGCACTGGTGGCAAGCGAACTACAGGATCCCATAACGCCGACGCCGCAGTACGGGGGCTTGTTCGGCCAAGATCGCGCGTGGCACCTCTCGTTCGGCCTGCTGCTGGCCGGATCGTTCGTGCTGTTCTCGTTCTGGGCGTTCGACTACGCCGGCCCAAGCGCCAACAAGCTCATCTTGGTCCTGGCCACCGTTGTCGGAATATTCATGGCCTTCAACGTCGGCGGCAATGACGTCGCCAACTCCTTTGGCACCAGCGTCGGTGCGGGCACGCTGAGCATGAAACAGGCGCTTCTGGTGGCAGCCATTTTCGAGGTCAGCGGCGCGGTGATTGCCGGGGGCGATGTCACCGAGACAATTCGCAGCGGAATCATCGACCTCTCCAGAGCGTCGGTCGCTCCCAACGACTTCATGAACATCATGCTGGCCGCGTTGCTGGCGGCAGCGCTGTGGCTGCTGTTTGCCAACCGGATGGGATACCCGGTGTCGACCACACACTCGATCGTGGGCGGCATCGTCGGCGCCGCGGTCACGCTGGGCATCGTTGACGGAAAGGGCCTCTCCGCTCTCCAGATGGTCCAGTGGGACGAGATCGGCCAAATCGCGATCTCATGGGTACTTTCACCGCTGCTGGGCGGACTGGTGTCCTACGTGCTCTACGGCAGGATCAAACGCCACATCCTGTTGTACAACGAGGAAGCCGAACGAAAGCTCCTGGAAATCAAGAAGGAACGCATCGCGCACCGCGAGCGCCACAAGGCGGCGTTCGAGCGTCTCAGCGAAATCCAGCAGATCGCCTACACCGGTGCGATCGCACGCGACGCCGTCGCAGCCAACCGCAGGGATTTCGATCCCGACGAGCTGGAGTCCGACTACTACCGCGAACTCCACGAGATCGATACCAAGAGATCGTCGGTCGACGCATTCCGGGCGCTGCAGAACTGGGTTCCGCTGGTCGCCGCGGCCGGATCGATGATCATTTCCGCCATGCTGTTGTTCAAGGGCTTCAAGCACATGCACTTGGGCCTGACCACCATGAACAATTTCTTCATCATGGGGATGGTGGGCGCGGCGGTGTGGATGGCCACCTTCATTCTGGCTAAAACGCTTCGGGGCGAATCACTTTCGCGCTCTACCTATCTGATGTTCAGCTGGATGCAGGTATTCACCGCCTCCGGTTTCGCATTCAGCCACGGCAGCAATGACATCGCAAACGCCATCGGCCCATTCGCCGCAGTGCTGGATGTACTGCGCTCGGGTTCGATTGAAGGCAAGGCGGCGGTGCCCGCCGCCGCCATGATCACGTTTGGGGTCGCGTTGTGCGCCGGGCTGTGGTTCATCGGACGGCGGGTGATAGCAACCGTGGGACACAATCTGACCACGATGCATCCGGCCTCGGGCTTTGCTGCCGAACTATCGGCGGCGGGAGTGGTCATGGGCGCAACCGTGCTGGGTCTTCCGGTCTCCAGCACCCACATCTTGATCGGCGCCGTCCTCGGCGTCGGCATCGTCAACCGGGCCACCAACTGGGGACTGATGAAGCCAATCGCGTTGGCGTGGGTCATCACGCTGCCCGCGGCGGCTATCCTGAGCGCGGTCGGTCTGGTCACGCTGCGCGCGATTTTCTGACCGAGGTTTCCCGAGCACGTGACATCTCGAGTCCGCGCATGGACTCCGCCCCGGAATCCGACCTCGACTGTCTGAGATTGCCAAATCAGTTATCCCGCTTGCTATCTTCGGGCGGACACGGCGACCACGGATGCCGGCCACGAGCACGACCCGTCAAACGTAATCACAACCAATAGTTGTGATCTCACAACGTGTTGGCCTCTACCGGCGCCTACCGGGGCGGCGAAACATCGGGGTCATGACCCGCGGGGTCCGATGAAGCGCCTTTCGGGTATCTCCCGCTGACCAACATCACCGTCGATGTCGCAGGCCAGCCTCATGTCCGCACACGAGGGGTCCGCCGGTTGGCCATCAACCGGCGGAGCGTGCGGTCCAGGCAGCCAATCCCGGTCAGCATTGTCGACAGAGGAGTAGGCCGCATGACGACAGCCCGTCCCGCCAAGACTCGCAACGAAGGCCAATGGGCATTGGGACAGCTTGATCCGCTCAATGACACCGAGCAGATCAAGCACGATGACGGCCCGCTGAACGTGCGCGACCGGATCCTCAACAAGTACGCCAAAGAAGGCTTCGACAGCATCGAGAAGACCGATCTGCGGCTGCGCTTCAAATGGATGGGTCTGTACACCCAGCGCGAGCAGGGTTACGACGGCAGCTGGACCGGCGACGAGAACATCGACAAGCTCGAAGCCAAGTACTTCATGATGCGGGTGCGCTCCGACGGTAAGCCGATGTCGGCGCAGACAGTGCGCGTGCTGGGCCAGATTTCCAGCGAGTTCGGCCGTGACACCGCCGACATCGGCGACCGGGAGAACGTGCAGTTCCACTGGCTGCGGATCGAGGACGTTCCCGAGATCTGGCGCCGGCTCGAATCCGTCGGCCTGTCCAGCATTGAGGCCTGCGGTGACTGCCCACGCGGCATTCACGGTTCACCACTGGCCGGCGACTCGCTCGATGAGGTGCTCGACCCCTCGCCGGCGATCGACGAGATCATCCGGCGCTTCCTGGGCAACCCCGACTACGCGAACCTGCCCCGCAAGTACAAGAGCGCGATCTCGGGCCTGCAGGACGTCTACCACGAGACCCACGACGTCGCGTTCGTCGGAGTCAATCACCCCGAGCACGGTCCCGGGATGGACTTGTGGGTCGGTGGCGGCCTTTCGACCAACCCGATGATGGCGCAACGCGTCGGCGTCTGGGTCCCGCTGGACGAGGTGCCCGACGTTTGGGAGGCGGTCACCCAGGTGTTCCGCGACTACGGCTACCGACGGCTGCGTGCCAAGGCCCGGATCAAGTTCTTGGTCAAGGACTGGGGCGTAGAAAAATTCCGTGAGGTCATGGAAACCGAGTACCTCAAGCGCAAGCTGATCGACGGCCCGGCTCCCGAACCGATCAAGCACCCGATCGACCACGTCGGAGTGCAGAAGATCAAGAACGGGCTCAACGCCGTCGGTGTCGCCGCCATCGCGGGACGCGTCACTGGCACCACCCTGCAGGCGGTGGCCGACCTGATGGAGAAGGTCGGCTCCGACCGGGCCCGGTTCAGCCCCTTCCAGAAGCTGATCATCCTCGATGTGCCCGACGACAAGGTGGACGAACTGGTCACCGGGCTGGACAAGCTGGGCCTGCCGTCCAAGCCGTCCGGGTGGCGCAAGAACACAATGGCCTGCACCGGCATCGAGTTCTGCAAGCTGTCGTTCGCCGAAACCCGGGTCCGTGCGCAGTCTTTGGTGCCCGAGTTGGAAGAGCGCATGGCCGACGTCGACTCCAAGATCGACGTGCCGATCACCCTGCACATCAACGGCTGCCCCAACTCGTGCGCCCGTATCCAGGTCGCCGACATCGGGTTCAAGGGTCAGTGGATCGATGACGGTGAGGGCAACTCGGTCGAAGGATTCCAGGTCCACCTCGGTGGCGGCCTGGGCGAACAAAGCGGGTTCGGCCGCAAGCTGCGCCAGCACAAGGTGACCAGTGACGAGCTCGGCGACTACATCGACCGGGTGACCCGAAAGTTCCTGGATCAACGCGAGGAAGGCGAACGCTTTGCGAATTGGGCGCTGCGCGCCGACGAAGCCGACTTGCGCTGAGCGCTTCCCGACGAGCTGAGGACAACACGATGAGCGATCAGCCCAACGAGACGCAGCTGCGTGAGCTGGCCGCACGCGGTGCCGCGGAGATGGAGGGTGCCAGCGCGACCGATCTGCTGCGCTGGGCCGACGAACACTTTGGCGGGATCAACGGACCCCGCGGCTGGGCGACGTGCAATTACGTGGTTGCCTCCAACATGCAAGACGCCGTGTTGATCGACCTGGCGTCGAAGGTGCGCCCGGGGGTGCCGGTGATCTTCCTCGACACCGGCTATCACTTCGCCGAAACCATCGGTACCCGCGACGCAATCGAGGCTGTCTACGACATCAGAGTGCTCAACATCAGCCCCGAGCACACCGTGGCCGAACAGGACAAGCTGCTGGGCAAGGACCTCTTCGCGCGCGACCCCAACGAGTGTTGCCGACTGCGCAAGGTCGTCCCGCTGACCAATGCGCTGCGTGGGTATGCGGCGTGGATCACCGGCCTGCGCCGGGTGGAGTCCCCCACTCGCGCCAACGCCCCGGTGATCAGCTTTGATGAGGCCTTCAAGCTGGTCAAGATCAACCCATTGGTGGCGTGGACCGACCAGGATGTGCAGGACTACATCCAGAGCAACAACGTGCTGGTCAACCCGCTGGTCGACGAGGGCTACCCGTCGATCGGTTGTGCACCGTGCACCGCCAAACCGGCAGTCGGTGGGGACCCGCGCAGCGGGCGTTGGCGGGGCCGGACCAAGACCGAATGCGGGCTGCACGCCTCATGAGCACGCTCGTGCTCACCGCGCACGGCAGTAGAGACCCCCGGTCGGCGGACAACGCCCGGGCCGTCGCCGCTGCGCTACGCCGCATGCGGCCGAATCTCGATGTGCGGCTGGCCTTCCTGGAACTCTGCGCACCAAACTTCGTCGAGGTGCTCGCCGAACTGCCCGACAGCCAGCGGGCCGTGGTCACTCCTCTGCTACTGGCGAGCGCCTACCACGCCCGCACCGACATCCCGGAACAGATTGCGCGCTCCGGCGCGCTCGGTGTCCGCGAGGCCGCCGTGCTCGGCGAGGACGATCGGCTGGTGTCGGTGTTACGCGACCGCCTTGCCGAGCGCGGGGTTTCCCCGCGTGATCGCAACATCGGCGTGCTGGTGGTCGCGGTCGGTTCATCGCATGCCCCGGTCAACGCGCGCACGGCACGGGTGGCGGCCAAGCTCGGTGCGGGCACCCGTTGGGCCGGCACCACAATGGCGTTCGCCACCGGCCCCAAGCCGTCGGTGGCCGACGCCGCTGCACAGTTGCGCGCCAGCGGCGCCCGCCGTCTCGTCATCGCCCCATGGTTTCTGGCGCCGGGGCTCATCACCGACCGGGTGTGGAAGTACGCATGCGACAACGACATTGCGATGGCACGTCCGATGGGCGCCCACCCGCTGGTAGCGCAAACCGTGCTCGACCGTTACGACCAGGCGCTGGCCGCCGGTGACGCCGCGGCCTGAACCTGTTCGCCGGGCGCGGCCTACTCACCGCCGGACGTGATGTGGCTCAGCAATTCTCGTATTGCCCCGGCGGGCGGAACACGCCCACCGACCCAGATGGCTCGAAGCTGGCGGCGCAGGTCCAGGCCAGCGATGCTGATGGCCCGTAACCGGCCGACCGCCAGGTCATCGGCGATGGCCAGCCGGCTCATCGCCGCGGGCCCCGCACCGGCCAAGACCGCGGCGCGCATCGCCGCCGCCGACGAGAGTTCAAGAACCGGCGGTGCTTGAACCATGTCCTCACCCAGCACCTGACGCAGCGCCACGGTCAGCGAATCGCGGATGCCAGAGCGGGGTTCGCGGGTAACCAGTGGCGTCTCGGCCAGCTCGCGGGCGGTCACCGGGCTGGGCCGCCGAGTCCACTTGTGCCCGGGCGGGACGACCACCACCAAGTCGTCGTGGCCCACCACACGACTGCCCAGTCCGGTGGGCGGACCGGGATTCTCGACGAATCCGAGATCGGCGGTGCCGTCACGAACCGCGGCGATCGCGTGGTCACTGTTGGTGGCGGTCAAGATCACTTGCGGGGCGGTGGTGCCGCGCCGCTTGGCCGCGTCCTGCAATGCCAGCAGCCAATGCGGCATCAGCTGTTCGGCAATCGTCTGGCTGGCCGCCACCCGGATCCGTTCGCGTCCCTCCTTACGCAGCGATCCAAGGCCCGCATCGATCTCCTGTGCCACTTCAAGCAGGCGGGCTGCCCATTCGGATACGATCAGGCCGGCTGGGGTAAGTTGTGAGCCGCGCGTCGTGCGGACGGCCAACGTCACGCCGGTGTGGGCCTCCATGGCCGCGAGCCGCTTGGACACCGCTTGTTGGGTCAGCCCAAGCTCTCGGGCGGCTGCCCCCAGGCTTCCGGTCTGGGCGATTGCCAGAAAGATTTCAAAAGAGGCAAGTTCGGGCATGCGGGAGCTGAGCGGCATGCTTGATCAAATCACAACCAATGCTTGTGACTCCACAACATCGACACCTCTACCCGGTCGCGTTGGGGATGACGAGCATGAGAGACATGACCCGTCTCTACCACGTAGCGATTGTGGGTTCCGGCCAGTCCGGGTTTTTTGCGGCGGCGGCCCTGCTCAAAGCCGCCAATGCGTCGGATCAGATCGATGTCGCGGTCGACATGCTCGAGATGTTGCCGACGCCCTGGGGCCTGGTCCGTTCCGGTGTCGCGCCCAATCACCCCAAGATCAAATCGGTAAGCCAGCAGTTCGAGAAGACCGCGCAGGACCCGCGTTTTCGCTTTTTCGGCAACATCAAGGTGGGCGAGCATGTCGAAGCGGCCGACCTGGCCCTGCGCTACGACGCGGTGATCTACGCCGTCGGTGCGCAGTCTGACCGTGCACTCGACATTGCCGGCGAGCAGCTGCCGGGCAGTGTTGCCGCGGTTGATTTCGTCGGCTGGTACAACGCGCACCCGCACTTTGAGCAGATGGCACCGGATCTGTCCGGCGCCCGCGCCGTCGTCATAGGCAACGGCAACGTTGCCGTCGACGTCGCGCGCATCCTGGTGACCGATCCAGATGTACTGGCCGCCACCGACATCGCCCATCACGCGCTGGAATCGTTGCGCGCCCGCACGGTTGAGGAAGTGGTGATCATCGGTCGGCGCGGCCCCTTGCAGAGCGCGTTTACCACACTGGAGTTGCGTGAACTCGGCGAGCTCGACGGCGTCGACGTCGTAGTCGACCCAGCCCAGCTTGACGGCATCAGCGATGACGATGCGGCCGCGATAGGCAAAGTCGCCAAACAAAACCTCAAGGTACTGCGCGATTACGCCAGTCGCCCGGCCAGACCGGGGCACCGTCGGATCGTGCTGCGTTTCTTGACGTCTCCCATCGAGATCAAGGGAAACGGCAAGGTGGAAAGCATCGTGGTCGGCAGAAATGACTTGGTGAGCGACGCCAGCGGACGAATGATGGCCAAGGACACCGGTGCACGTGAGGAACTGCCCGCACAACTGGTGGTGCGTGCCGTCGGCTATCGCGGTCTCCCCACCCCTGGCTTGCCGTTTGACACCAATAGCGCCACCATCCCCCACAGTGGCGGTCGAGTCGCGGGCAGCAGCAACGAATACGTCGTTGGCTGGATCAAGCGTGGACCGACCGGCGTAATCGGAACGAACAAGAAAGACTCCCAGGACACCGTCGACACCCTGCTCGAAGACCTGGCGCACCAGCCCGCCAACCCGGCCGCCGACCAGAACCGCGGCGACGCGCTCGCCGAATGGTTGAACTCCTGCCAGCCGCAACTGATTGCCGCTGCACACTGGGAGGCTATCGACAACTTTGAGCGCGAAGCCGGCCAGTCCCAGCAGCGTCCCCGCGTCAAGGTCGCGAGTCTGCCCGAACTGCTTCGCATTGGCCACGGCTGACATCTCCTGGAAGGAAACCGCTATGACATATGTTATTGCCGAACCCTGCGTCGACATCAAAGACAAGGCGTGCATCGAGGAATGCCCCGTCGACTGCATTTACGAAGGCGCCCGGATGCTCTACATCCACCCCGATGAGTGCGTCGACTGTGGTGCCTGCGAACCGGTGTGCCCGGTTGAGTCGATCTACTACGAAGATGATCTGCCCGCCGAATACAGCGGCTACACACAAATCAACGTCGACTTCTTCAGCGAGCTCGGCTCGCCCGGCGGCGCCGCGAAAGTCGTTCTCACCGAGAACGATCCGGAAGCCGTCAAGAACCTGGAAATCCGGGCGGAGGCCCAGTAGCACCAACCCGGATCAAACCCTCCAGACCCTGCCCGGGCGGCGCGTATGACCCGCCCGGACAGTTATCTGTTGCCCTCGCCGGAATTCCGGTGAACCGCCCCAGCCACGGTGCAGTATCCGACACGATGGCATCCTTTCGGTCGCAGACGGTAGCGCGACATTGATCAGGTGGCACCGAAACCCCATACAGCGCTGCCATATCCGAGTTTCTCCCCATCGCGGACACAGTGGCCCGCGCGATGCGGCACCTGGGCAACTCAGCAACTCCTCCGCTTGCCTCAGCGCATACCATTTTGTATTGTACGTTACTGTAGGTCATAGCCGGCCGACGCAACGAATCGGTCGACGGACCGCGGTGAAAATCAAGAACCGCTGAGCCGAGGTGTTTTACACATGGACATTGACAAACGCAGATCCGCAGCGATCCCGAGCAGCTGGAGCTGGCCAACGCCAGGAAGCGCCGCCATGCCGCTAGCCGATTACTCAATCGGCTCGGCATCCCCCTGGGCGGCATCGGCGCGCCACGTTCAGCCCCGAGAAGTCGCCCGCAGCGAGCACCTTCGTTCGGCATCACTAGACGCCACGGAGCGCGCCGATTTGGTGTCGCGTCTCTATGACGTCTACTGCGAGACGGTGCGAGGCGATACGCAAGATCAGTTGGCAGGAAGGATATTCGCCGGGGACGAGGTTCGCCTCATCGTGTACTACGGTGCGCTAGGCCAAGTCGTGGGTTTCGCGTAAGCCGGCTTGGAACGGATGGCCGCGACGGGCGATCGGCACGCGATTTTCTATGCCGGGGTCTTCTTTCGACGGGGCTATCACTGCGGGGCGTCAGCAATATTCTGGGGTTTACGCCAGGCATTGCACTTCAAGCTTAGTGAACCGCGTACCCGCCTCGCCTACTGCACCCGCAGCTCATCTCCTGCGCCCTATCGGCTACTTGCCGCGACCATGCCACGGGTTTACCCGTGCCGCAATCACCGTACCCCGCCCCAAGTCGAGTCCCTAGCAAGAGCGTTCAGCGCTCGAATGCACTACGTCCCGATCGGCGCAAGCCCCTGGATCGTGCACTCCGGCGCGATACCACGGGACGCCGCACGCCTACACAGCCTCGAGCACGACCCCCACGCACGGTTCTATCGCGACCTCAATCCACGATTCGCCGAAGGCGAAGCACTGCTGACTTGGATACCGCTTGATCCGGCGAACATCGCCGGCGGCTTTGTTCGGTTAATACGCACCTGACTCAAGCCAATGAGAGGGTATCCCCGACGCCCAACGCTGGCGCGGCGCCCCCACCCGCTATTGATCGCACTGTTGGCGGGCGCCGGGTATGGGAGTTGGGCGGCGTTTGCTCATTGTCGCCTCGGCGCGGACGTGTCTGTGCGAGCGGGCTTGACACAGTTCGCTCTCAGCACGACCGCGACACTGCTGCTGGCGATGGCGCTGAAAGGACTGTTTCGACGACCGTCCAATCCGGAATACGGCTTTTGGTTGGCATTTCTCGGCACCTGGGTGCTGGGCACGGCATGGTTGGCGATAGGCCACGCCCTAGGGCGTGTCTGCTTAATGTGAATGGTGTTTTGGCTGATGCTGTTTGGGTGATGCGGACGCATGCGATTTCTGATGATTTGTGGTCGCTGATCGTGGCGGTGTTGCCTGCGGGGCGGCGGCGTGGCCGGCCGTGGAACGATCATCGACGTACTCTGGAGGGCATTATCTGGCGTTACCGTACGGGATCTCCGTGGCGTGACCTGCCCGAGCACTTCGGTCCCTGGCAATCGGTGGCCGAGAGGCATCTACGCTGGTCGGTCGATGGCATCTACGCGCGGATCTTCGCGGCGATCGCCTCTGACCTCGACGCCGAGGACGCCGACCTGGGCGCACTGTTGTCGGTCGATTCGACCAGTGTGCGCGCCCACCAACACGCAGCCGGAGCGCGCCCGGGCGCCGCACAGGGGATCTGTCGAATTACAAGAAATATCTCGATGAGCCCGATGACCACGCCATTGGGCGTTCCCGCGGCGGGCTGACTACCAAGATCCACGCCTTGACCGACCAGCTGTGCAGTCCGGTCACCCTGGCACTGTCGGCCGGTCAAGCCGGTGATAATCCGATGCTTTGGCCATTGCTGGCCGCCCGGCGCAGCAACTCATACGCCCCGTTTCACCTGCTGGCGGACAAGGCGTACTCCCATGACTCGACGCGGGCACAGCTGCGCCGGCTCAAGATCGCCCATACCATCCCCGAGCGCAGCGACCAGATCACCCGCCGCAAAGCCAAAGGCCGCAACAGAGGACGGCCTCCGGGGTTCTCAGGCCGAATCTACAAGCACCGCAACACCGTCGAGCGAAGCTTCAACCGGCTCAAACACTGGCGCGCGGTCGCCACCTGCTACGACGAATACGCCCTGACCTACCTCGGCGGTGTCACCCTGGCCGCCATCATCACCTACCACCGCGTCCGCAATTAGCAGACAGGACCGAGGCGGCACACCTCATGCCGCGGTGGCAATTGCTCCTTCGGTCGTCGTCGGCGCTACCGCCTGCTTCGCCTATGCGCGAACTCTGCTCAGCCACGCCAGGCGCACCGATGTCCAGGAGCCGTCAACCGGACCGCAGGGCACCTGCCAAGGCGGCACAGTCACTCCCGCAACAAGAATTCCAGAAACCAATTGCGTTCCGGCGCCGCCGTCTGCCTCTTCAGCGCCGAACCGAATAAGCCCTTAAGCGCCGAACCGGACATGTGCAGCAGCCCCAGCCCGGCGGCAAAGGCTGTGTTGGCACGCATTTCGGCCTCGTCGGCATCAAATCCGTAGTCGCAGAACGCCTGCTGCACGGCTCGCACCATCCGGCGGTCGGCCGAAAGGACCGCGGCCGCAACGGTCTTGTCGGAGCGGGCCCACTCGCGCATGGCGCGTTCGAGCTTCCAGAGTCGAGGCCTGGCCAGCAGGGCCATCATCAGCGCCAACCGTTCCCGCGGCTCGACCTCCCTCAGACCTTCGATTTCGTCGCGGTCTTCGTCGCGGAACTGCGCCCACGCCTCAACGAGCGCGTGCCGGTAGCCTTCCATGTCGGCGAAATGCCAGTAGAAACTGCCCTTCGTTACGCCTAGGCGGGCGCAAAGCTGATCCAGCTTGAGCGAACTGAGTCCTTCCTCGGCCAATATTTCGAACCCAGCCTGCACCCAGTCGTCTACCCCAAGCCTGCGATTTCCCGACGTGCCACGCCCTGCCATGAATTCGAGCCTACGTACTGTTGGCACCGCTCTTGCTGTGAGGTGCCCAACAGGGCAAGCATCCCACCGGTCGGCCAGATGTGGGCCTCGAGTGATTTCGCAGGCCAACGGCCCGGCCCCGCGGGCGCGTCATGGTCGCCGGCAAGGTTGGCCCCGACCAAGTCGGCGCCCGGCAAAGCGCCGGTTACCCGCTCGGTCCGGGCCGGCCGAATAACAGCCCGCCACTACCACCGGCGCCGGGGTCACCGGGGCCCCGGCTGATTGGACCAGTTCCACCACCACCGGCGACGGCGCCGGCACCACCATTCCCGATCAGCCCGGCGCTACCCCCGTTTCCGCCATCTCCACCGCGGCCAGCCCCTGTTGTCCCATCCCCTCCGCTCCCCCCAGTGCCACCACCAGCACCGTTGCCGATCAGCCACCCACCACGACCTCCGGCGCCACCGGTGCCCGCATCGCCCCCATCGGCGCCACTTCCACCAGTCCCGCCGGCCCCACCGGCGCCGCCGTCACCGAACAGCCCGGCCGCGCCGCCGTTTCCACCGAGTCCGCCAACACCGCCGAATGCCTTCAAGCTGGCATCATCTCCGGCGTTGCCTGCGTCGCCCCCGGATCCGCCGCCACCCCAGAGCAGGCCCCCATTGCCCCCATCGCCACCATATCCACCGAATCCCCCGAACTCGCCATTGCCGAGGTTGTTGGTGGCACCGCTGCCACCGTGCCCGCCAAAACCGCCATCGCCGAACAACATGGCGGAACCGCCACTACCGCCATTCCCGCCGGCACCCCCACTCACAAAGCTGGCGGGATTGGCACCCGCGGCACCGCCATCACCCCCTGCCCCTCCGTTGCCGTACAGCAGCCCGCCGTTGCCCCCCAACCCGCCGGCCCCGCCAGCCGAGCCGCTGGTTCCATCGACACCCGCGCCACCGTTACCGCCATTGCCGAAAAGTCCGGCGGCCCCGCCCGCACCACCGGCAGGGTGTGCGGCATCGCCGGCCGCACCGCGTCCTCCGTTGCCCCACAACAACCCGCCGTCACCGCCGCTACCCCCTGGGGCCGTCGCGTTGCTGCCATTGCCGATCAATGGCCGCCCCAGTAGTGATTGGGTGGGCGTGTTGATCACGTTGAGCACGTCTTGCACCAGTTGCTGCAAAGGCGCAACGTTGGCCGCTTCAGCGGCCGCGTAGAGCTCCGCGCCTACGTTCAAAGACTGGACAAACTGCTGATGAAACATCGCGACCTGAGCACCTAGCCGTTGATACGCCCGGGCATGGCCGGCCAGCAACGCCGCGATCGCCGACGACACCTCATCGGCACCAGCCCCCAGCACACCGGTGGTCGGCGCCGCCGCCGCCGCGTTCGCTTCGACCAGCACAGACCCGATTCGTTGTAGTTCCATTGCCGCCGACATCAGAGCCTGGGGCGCCACCGCGACAGATCGCATCGCAAATCCTCCAAGGGAATCGTTGTCCATTCATCCACTGCCCATCCCTCGGAGCCAAAGTTCCTCCTGCCGTGCGAATACCGGATAGGGCGGACAGCGCGATACATACCGTACAATCTAGTATGTTATTGGGAGGTGATGTCTGCGACCGGGCACTGCTCGGGCGATGGGCAAGTGACGCGCGGGCGCGATCTTGGCTTGTGCCGTGCGCCGACTCGAGTCAACGCAGCTAGGCTGGCCACATCCAGTCCCGTACCCTGCCGTGTTCAACGAAGTAGAGGCCAGATGCAGGACATCGACCAAACGGCCGCCTCGCCGCGCCCGAGCCGCGGCAACGCCAGTCCCCTGCAGCAGATGCTGGGCCCACTCACCCGTACCGGTGGGTTCTACGCCCGAACCTGGGGCACCTACCTGGATCGCCAGCCTGGCGAACTTCCGGTGGCAAGACCCACACTCGCACTGGCCGCCCAGGCATTCCGAGACGAGATCGTGCTGGCCGGCTTCGGCATGCTGCGGCCCACACCCACGACAACGACGCTGGAACAGACCGATCGCGAGGTGCTCGCGGCGCTGCAGATGTACCGCCAACACGGCTGGCTTGACCGGCCCGAAGCATTCTTCGCGGCTCCCCCGCCGCTCGCCGATGTCACCGTCAAACGCGTGCATAGCATGGGACGCACCTACCAGCGCATCTTGTTCGACAGCGAGTACCAGCCCCACCCCGGCGAACCGGGCCGCGAGCGATGGCTCAGCTACCCGGGAAACCGACGGGTGTACGGCCTGCTGCTGCAACACCGTCGGCCCCGTCCCTGGCTGATCTGCGTGCACGGCGCAGAGATGGGACGCGCCGCGCTCGATCTGATGCTGTTCCACGCCTGGCACCTGTACTCGGATCTGGGTCTTAACGTCGTGTTGCCGGTGCTGCCGCTGCATGGTCCCCGGGCGCGGGGTCGACCCTAGGGCGCCGCTTTCCCGAGTGAGAACGTGCTCGATGCGGTCCATGGCGCCGCCCAAGCCGTGTGGGACTTGCGGCGTCTGCTGTCCTGGATCCGCTCACAGCAGGCCGACCCGATGATCGGGCTCAATGGGATTTCCCTCGGGGGTCTGCTCAGCGCGCTGGTCGCCAGCCTCGACGACGGGCTCACGTGCGCGATCCTGGGGGTGCCGGCCGTCGATGTGGTTGATCTGATTGGCCGTCATGCCGGAATCAGTGGGCATCGCCGGCTCCGTCAGACGATGAACACGGCCAAGCCCATCGGCCGGAGGATCTCACCGTTGGCACTGACTCCACGCACCCCGCAATCGGGCCGGTTCATCTACGCCGGTGTCGCCGACCGGTTGGTTCACCCTCGCGACCAGGTCACCCGGCTCTGGGAGCACTGGAGCAAGCCCGAGATTCATTGGTATCGGGGCGGCCACACCGGCTTCTTTGGCTCCCAGCCGGTTCAACGGTTCGTCGACGCCGCGCTGGTTCAGTCGGGGTTGGTGGACCCGGCGCCGCTACGTCGCAGACGCTGACGCAGCCATTAGCCCAGAATCGGGAAATGACGCTGGGACGCCAACGCGTCCAGCCCGCACTGCATCACCTGACGCACCCGCGCGTCGACGTCTGAGGCATCGGGGTGATCGCCGAACTCGGTGACGATGTCGATCGGCGGCAACACCTCGGTGACGATCTTGGTGGGCAGCGGCACGTTGACCGGCGCCACGATGCTGAACCCGAACGGAATGCCGAAAGTGATCGGCAGGATGTTGGTGCGAAACAGCCTGCGTTCCAACCTGGCGAGCCGCAGCGCACGCGCGAGGCGCCTGCCCCGGGTCAAGAACAACTGGCCTTCCTGCCCGCCGATGGACACCGCGGGAACGATCGGCACCTTTGCCTCGATAGCGGTGGCCGCGTAACCGGTCCGACCGCCGAAGTCAATGACGTTCTCGCGCAGGGTCGGTCGATACACGTCAAGGTCTCCGCCCGGAAAGACCAGCACTACCGCACCAGACGCCAACGCCGCGGCCGCGTTGGCCCGCGTCGCGCGGATCACCCCGGTGCGGTTGAAGAACTCCGCGGCGGGCCCGGCGAACAAGGTGTCAAAGCCGAGCGCGAACAACGGGCGCTCGTACCCGTACTGGTCGTAGTAGCCGACGGCAAAAACCGACAGATCAAACGAAACCAGGCCACCGGAATGGTTCGACACCAGCAGGGACGCACCGGGCGGGATGTTGTCCAGGCCACGCACCTCGGAACGGATGTAGCGCTTGACAATCGGCCTGGTCAGGGCGATGACATGCGCGGTGAGGGCGCGATCCCACTTGTCGATGTCGGTGGTATTGCTCCGGGTTTTGCTCATGTCATGCCTAGCTCACGGGTGCCGGCTTTGATGCTACGCCGCCCCAGGGGCACCGTAGCGCTGTGTTGCAGCGAAATCGGCGGCCCTCGGAATTCCAGGTGACGACAAGCGCCTCAACACCTCTCGATCACATCACGCACCGGGCGCAGTTCCCAAAGCCCAGACCCGCAAGTACGTCTCGGCCCGGCCGGTCACCATTGCAACGCACGGGACGCGGCTGCGGATCCGCTCGTCATCGACTGACTTCCAGATCGATCGCCCTCGCCGATCACCCAGCCAGACCGATCGAGCTAGGGAAAGAGACTCTGCAGATCTTTGATGTTGCTTTGGAGAGTTCCGATGGCGACCAGGGCGACTACTCCACCCGAGATCGCGGTCAGTCCCACGTCGGCCGCGATGGGATATCCGAACGCATTGATGAGGTTGCCCTGCAGGAGTTGATCGGCAAAGAGGGTGGCGTCATAAGTGGGCATCGTGATGACGAAGGCCGTGCCGATGTCTGCCAACGGAAGCAGAGTTGCGTAGTCGTCGGAGACAATCTTGGTCAGCGTGTTGACGACCTCTACCGGAGTGGGGGCCGCCGCGAGCGCGGCCATGAGGTCCGGCGCTTACAGCATCGGCGGTGATGGCAGCGTGGCCGGCTGCGAGAACATTTGCTGAATATCGGCCGAGAAGTCGCTAATGCCCTACTTCGTTCCCGCCACCAGCGCGTCGGCGATGACGTGTGGCGGCACATCGGGGAACAAGCCGAACGGCGTCGTAATGTCGGCTGGGCTCGTGGAATAACCTTAGGTGGGGTCGCCATAGCCCAGGTTGACGAGCACTTTCAGGTCCGGCTGGATCAAGTTCGCCAAGGGGTTCCCGATGACCGGGATCGCACGTAGCGGCTGCAGAAGTGGCAAGTTTTCCGTCGGAAGAATGTAGTAACTGGTGACGCCCGAGTAGCCTGGGGAGGTCGCCAATGGAATTGCATTATCAACCTGAGCTTGGGTGAGATCCAAATAAGTTGGATGCACATAGACAATGCCCATGACCGCATTTAGGTCGGAAATAAAATTTAGCGGATAACGCGGGAAGTCGGCAAGGCCATCGTATTCCAGCGTGTAATTCGAGGTCGGGTAAATAGTGTCCGACGGCGTTCCGCCGTAGAAGGTCAGCCCCAGGCTCGGGATCGACAGGTCCGGGAACCGGGCCACCAATCCGCCGTTCGGGTTCATCTCGTTGCCCAACAGCACGAAGTTCAGCTGAGACGCGGTTGGCGCGGCCGGTCCCAGAGCCGCCAGTTTCTGCATTTCCAAAGAAGCGATCACCGCACTCTGCGAAACCCCGAACACCGTGACGGTATTACCGGGAATCGCAAGCTGCTCCATGATCGCGTTATCCAGAATGGTCAACCCCTCGCTTACCAAGGCATCGAGATTAAGACTCTTGGTACCGGTCAGCGGATACAGTTCCTCGGGCGTGTTCAGCCCCAACAGGGCATTGACTGAACGCACGTAGAGTTCATTGGCAAGATTGATAAACCCTGGACCCGGTATCGGAATTCCGGTGCCCCTCATAACCAGCGCCGTAAGATTTGCCGGGAATGGCGGGATCGTGGCAGCGGGCGCCGCGGCCGATGTCGCCGGGACGCCCAGCGCACCCGCAAGCGCTGCCGCCCCGGCCGCCTCCGTCTGCACATAGGCATTTCCGGCCTGAGCCAAGGCCTGCTGGAACTCGGTATGGAACGCCGCAACCTGACCGGCCACCGTCTGATAGGCCTGACCATGGGCCGCAAAGAAGCTGGCTATCGCGGCGGATACCTCGTCACTGGCAGCGGCCGCAACGCCCGAGATGGAGCCGGCGGCAAACTCGTTGGCCACACCGATCGCCGACCCGATTTCCTCGACCTGCCCGGCGACCGTCGCCATGACCTGCGGCTCCGCAACCAAGAACGCCACCGTTTGCACCCCTTCTCAGCGACCGACACTTGAGCAAAGCCCAACAACCCTGGGCAATCGATGCGGTGTAGATCACAGAGCCTAGGGCGGCCTCCCACCCGCTGTCCTGGATTTGGGAAACGTCTCGGGTGGTCAACGGCCGGGCACTTCGTCGCCGACATTGCATATAGCTACCAAGAAGACCGTGAAAACCGTTTCCTTCCAGATTTTTTCATCGTCGCGACGAGATTTCCGCCCGACCGGGACGAGCATTGCGAACCCCGGAGGGTCGGCGACGGACAACGCCCCCGGCGACCGAGAGCCACCGTACTCGAAGGCATGTTCGCACCACCACCGAACGCGCGATGCGCTTCGTCGACGGACTCCGCGGACGTGGATATCGCGGGTGTCGCACCGAGCCACACCCCAACGCGCCGGCCGGTCCGCCCACAGTATTGCTACCGCTGCACCGAGAATCGCTCCCACGCGGACTGCCGGGTAACGCCAAGGGCTTCACCAACTCTCGACCACGTCACGCCACGGCGACGCAGCTCGGCGACCCAGGCCCGCAAATCCGCCCCGACCTGACCAGCTACTACCGCAATTCGCGGGATGTGACTGAGCATCTGCTGATCATCCATCGACTCCCACATCGGCAGCCGAACCTCATGCGGTCTGTCGCGATACGTGTCCATGATCGCCGCGGCGGTCGCCACGCACTCGTTGCAGATCTGCACCCCGGCCCCGGCCACCAGCATGTCGATCTCGGTGTCGGGCTTTGCGCAGAATGAACACCAGATCTGCGCAACCGGCCTTGGGTGAGCACTCACCACAACACTCCCACTCCGTCAGGAACTTCCTTACACGATACGGCGTCAGGTAGTGGGAAGCGCCTGACAAGATAGTGGGAAGCCGAACTAAGTATTGTGGGAACATGGGGCGCGCACAGATCATCCACATCATCCGCCAATTCGGAGCGTTGGGAGTAGCCGCAGTCACCGCGGTGTCCACGCTGAATGCGTATAAACCCCTGGCACGCAAGGGATTCCTGTCGATTTGGTCGTGGATGTTCGGTCTGGTCGTCACGGAGTTTCCGTTGCAAACTATGGCCAGTCAGGTCGGCGGGCTGTTGTTGACGGCCCAACGCCTCACCCGCCCGGTGCGGGCAATCTCGTGGCTGGTGGCGGGGATCTCAGCCTTGGGGTTGTTGAACTTCAATCGGGCAGGCCACCGGGCCGACATCACGCTCAAGGACGCCCTCGACAGCGGCCTGGGGACCGATCGCCGTGCCGGCTCGGCCGGACTGTGGCACCGTCCGGCCGGTCCCGGCACCGCCAAGGCCCCGGGACCATTGCGCATGTTGCGCATCTATCGCGACTACGCGCACGACTCCAACATCTCCTACGGCGAATACGGCAGCGCCAACCATCTCGATATCTGGCGGCGTCCCGACGTCGATCTCAGCGCCAAGGCGCCAGTGCTTTTTCAGATCCCCGGCGGCGCCTGGACGACAGGAAACAAGCGCGGACAAGCCCATCCGTTGATGAGCCATCTCGCCGAGCTGGGCTGGGTCTGCGTGGCGATCAACTATCGGCACAGCCCGCGCAATACCTGGCCCGACCACATCATCGACGTCAAACGCGCCCTGGCCTGGGTCAAGGCGCACATCGCCGAATACGGGGGCGACCCCGACTTCATCGCCATCACCGGCGGTTCCGCCGGCGGCCATCTGTCATCGCTGGCCGCACTGACCCCCAACGACCCGCAGTTCCAGCCCGGCTTCGAGGAAGCCGACACCCGAGTACAGGCGGCCGTGCCGTTCTACGGCGTCTATGACTTCACCCGTTTCGACGACGCGATGCATCCGATGATGCCCGGGCTGCTGGTGCGATCGGTGGTCAAGCAGCGCCCATCGGCCGACCTACAGCCATTCATCACAGCGTCGCCGGTCAATCATGTGAGCGCCGACGCGCCCCCGTTTTTTGTGCTGCACGGCCGCAACGACTCACTGGTTCCGGTCGAGCAGGCCCGCGCGTTCGTCACCGCACTGCAAGGTGTCAGCACCCAGCCGGTGGCCTACGCCGAATTACCCTTCACCCAGCACGCATTCGACATCTTTGGCTCCGCGCGCGCGGCGCATGCCGCCATTGCGGTTGAGCAGTTCCTGGCCGAGACCTACGCACGCCAACAACGATGACGGCTACATATCTGCGCTGGGTGGCCGAAGGCGCCGCCAAGCGACTGGTCGACGCATACCGGAGCACCGGCGCCGATCTGCCTTTCGGTGACCCGTTGCCATCACATGGGCGCGAAATGGAGGGCTGGTTCTGGCGCCTCACCGATCGCGCCTCTGGCCGCGTGGTTGTCGCCCTGTGCAGCGTGAACCAGCACCCGGACGGGGACTGGGCCACGGTCGCGGTGGCGCTGCACCCCGGTGATGTTGTGCGCAGCGCCGCCTTGGACGACGCCAATGCGGACTCATCCCCGTTCGCGGTACATGCCGGCGATCACGACACGGCCCGGGTGGCGGCCGGCACCGATCGACTCCGCATCGACATCGACGAAGTTCATCTAGACCTACACTTCAGCGATCCGGTCGAATGGCCCAAGCCGTTCGGGGGCGGTGGACTGTTTTCCTCCATTCCGTTCCTCAACCAGTACTGGCATCCCTACCGCCTCGGCGGAAATGCCAGTGGCACAGTGGGGTTCAATGGCGAAACCTGGTCATTCGACTCGGCCCGGCTCTACTGTGAACGCAATTGGGGCACCGGCTTTCCCGAACACTGGTGGTGGGGCCAAGCGCACGATTTCGACAACGCCGACGCCTCGGTCGCATTCTCTGGGGGCCTTCTTCAGTTCGGTCCAATCCGCCAGGACGTCACCGGAGTGGTGGTGCGACTCGGCGACGAGGTGATTCGCGTGACGCCCCCCGCGGTAGTGCGTTCCCAGATCACCGACGGACACTGGCGGGTGCGCGCCTTCTCACTGCATTACCAGATCGAGCTAGAGGGCGAAGGCGCCGGCAGCGGTCCGCATACGCTGCCCGTGCCAGTGCCGGCCCAACGCCACAACCTCGACACCGACTTTGAGCACCTTGCCGGGCGACTCCATTGCGTCGTGCGCAAATTCGGCCGGGTGGTGTTCGACGGCACCTGCGAGCTGGCCGGTTTGGAGCTCGGCAGCCGCCCGAGCTAACAGCCGCACGCTGCGTGGCAAAACGGCTGGTGCAACAGCGGATTCATTCACTCATTCGGCACCACGGAACAGCCACTTCGCGGCGGCCGGCATGCCCGGCCGACGGCCATTTCGGCGGCTCCGGAAGCCCGTAATCCGATCGCGCCAACCACGAACCACTGGCAGCCGAAATCGCTAGGGTGGGCCACGTGAAACTACTCAGCCCGCTGGACCAGATGTTCGCACGGATGGAGGCGCCCCGCACCCCGATGCACATCGGGGCGTTTGCAATCTTCGACATGCCCAAGAATGCGCCGCGGGGCTTCATCCGTGACCTCTATGAGGCGGTCTCACAGCTGGCATTTCTCCCCTTTCCGTTCGACAGCGTGATCGCCGGCGGCCCCTCCATGGCCTATTGGAAGCAGGTGCAGCCCGACCCGAGTTACCACGTCCGGATGTCCGCACTACCCCAACCCGGAACCGCACGCGATCTTGGCGCGCTGGTGGAGCGACTGCACTCGACGCCACTGGACATGACCAAGCCGCTGTGGGAACTGCACGTCATCGAGGGTCTGGAAGGCAAGCAGTTCGCCATCTATTTCAAGGCCCACCACTGCGCGGTCGACGGCATGGGCGGGGTCAACCTGATCAAGAGCTGGCTAACCACCGACCCTACCGCTCCCCCGGGTTCGGGCAAGCCGGAACCGCTCGGCGATGATTACGATCTGGCCACCGTGTTCGCCGCCACCACGGCCAAGCGTGCGGTCGAGGGCGTTTCGGCGGTCAGCGAGCTGATCGGAAAGATCATCAGCATGGCGCGCGGCGCCAACAGCTCGGTACGAGCGGCCCTCACTACCCCGGGCACACCGTTTAACACCCGGATCAACCGGCATCGCCGGCTGGCGGTCCAGGTGCTCAGCCTGCCCCGGCTCAAGGCGGTGTCCAGCGCGACCGGTACCACCGTCAACGACGTGGTTTTGGCTTCGATCGGCGGTGCGTGCCGACACTACCTGCGGGATCAGAGCGCCTTGCCCAAGAGCAACCTCACGGTGTCAGTGCCGGTGGGCTTCGAACGTGACGCCGACACGGTCAACGCCGCGTCAGGTTTCGTCACCCAGCTAGGCACCTCAATCGAAGACCCGATCGAGCGGCTGACCACGATTTCGGCATCGACCAGCCGGGGCAAAGCCGAACTGCTGGCGTTGTCACCCAACGCCCTGCAGCACTACTCCGTGTTCAGCCTGCTGCCGATCCCGGTGGGACAAAAAAGCGGAGCGCTGGGCATCATCCCGCCCCTGTTCAACTTCACCGTCTCCAACGTGCTGCTGCCCAAGGAGCCGTTGTACCTTTCCGGCGCCAAGCTGGACGTCATCGTTCCCATGTCGTTCCTGTGCGACGGCTACGGCCTCAATGTGACGCTGGTCGGCTATACCGACAAGGTCGTGCTCGGATTCCTCGGTTGCCGCGACACCCTGCCGCATCTGCAACGACTGGCGCGCTACACCGGCGAGGCGTTCGACGAACTCGAGACCGCAACAACCACCGCCTAGCCGGATACCCGAAAGCTCCTGCCAGCGCGACATTGCCGTCCCCGACCTTGGATTGCCATACGGAACGGTATGGTGGACTCATGACCGCCGGCACTACCGACACATTTGTGCACAGCCTCGCACAGCGTGCGCACGAGGCCGAAAAACTTCGGCGCTTGCCCGCGGCCACCGTCACCGAACTGACCGCGTCCGGGTTCCCCGACTTGCTCAAACCGGCCCGCTACGGCGGGCAGCAGGCCGAGTTCAGCGCAATTTTCGCCCCGGTGCGCCGGATGGCGCACGGGTGTGCCTCAACTGCCTGGACCGCGGCGTTCTACGCCCTACACAACTGGATGCTGGCCCTCTTCGACGAGCGGGCACAAAGTGAGGGCTTCACCACGACACCATTTCTTGCCCCGGCCCCGTTGGCGCCAACCGGCCGCGGCCTACCCGCCGACGGGGGCCTCCGGTTGAGCGGGCGCTGGTCATGGGCAACCGGCGTGATGGACGGCAATTGGATCATCGTCGGCACGTTGTGCGGTTCCGACGATGCGATCTATCCCGCCCTGGCACTGTTGCCCGCCAACGACATTCGGATCATCGACGTGTGGCACACCGACGGGATGCGGGCCACCGGGTCCAACGACGTCGTCATCGAGGACGTCTTCGTACCCACCTACCGGCTGATCAAGGTCACTGATATCTACGCTGGCACCACGCCAGGCTCGAAGGTGCACGAAGCGCCGGCATACCGTTGGCCGTTGGTGCCCGCCCTCGCTCTGGTCGCTGCCATGCCCGCGCTGGGCGCGGCCGAGCACGTCGCGGACGTCTTCACCACGCGGCTCGGCGAGCGGATCCTGGCCTACGAAGGCGCCAAACAACAGGACAAACCCGCCGCGCAAGTCCGACTGGGCGAAGCCCGGGTCCGGCTGCGGGCATTGCACGGCCTGCTGGCCGACACCGTCGGGCGAATCGAAGACATCCTCGCGACCGGAGACCGGGTACCGCGTCCGGTCCGCGCCGATGCCCGCCTGGCGGCCGCCCACATCGTGCACGAATCACGTGCGGTGATCGGCGAGTTACTTGAAGCGTCCGGTGCCAGCGCACATTTCCTGAACAACCCTCTGCAGCGAGCCAAACGCGACGTTGACGTGATCAGCGGACACGTCGTCTTCGACTACGACGTCAGCCGAGAACTGGCCGGCGCCTTGGCGATCGGGCGCAAGATCTCCCCCGTCGCTATGGTGTGAGTGGCCTAGCGTCCGGCCAGGCGATCGACATCGATGACTTTGCCGCGGTTGATGCTGACCCAATCGCGCCCATCAAGGTACGGGCGCAGACTCTGCCCGATGAGCTCGGCATCGGCCGCCGACTTCGGCCGCTGCAGTTCGTAGACGTGCGGCAGCTCGGCCATCCCGCTGACCACATTCCACAGTTTCAGGGCGTCAGCGCCGGTCGGAGGGTCTACCAGCACCGGCCCAAACAAGCATTGCCCGTCCATGAAGAGCGTCGGCACGCCGTATCCATTGGCGTCGACAACTCGCTGATGCTCGGCACGGATCTCGTCGTGGGTGCTCGGATCATCAAGCGCTGCATCGACAACCGCCGGCTCCACGCCGATGTCACCAAGCAGGCGTCGCGCCACCGCGGGATCGTGTGGCTTCCCACCGAGCACGTGCAATTCGTGCCCGATCGCCTCATACCACTGGTCCAGCAGCAACATGTCCGATCGGCGCAGCAGTGCGCCGATCCGCATCAGCGACCAGCCGTAGGACCAATCCCGCTCCCAGGGGTGCTTCTTGCCTTCTGCCCGGTTGATCTCTTCCAAGCTGAAGAACCGCCAATTGATGGTGATTCCCAACTGCGCCCGGACATCGAGAATCCAGACCGCAGTCTGGTAGGCGAACGGACACATCGGGTCAAAGTGGAAATCCACAACGGTATCCATCTCGCTTGACCTTTCCAGCGGGAAACTCGGGACCATGGGCCCTGCCACCGGTTGCGGTTCGCGACTCGACGCTGCTGCCCAGCTTAGCGAGGACACATTGGTGCGGGTAGGCGCCGGCAAGCATCACGAGAAATGCCCGTGAAGCGTCCTCGGTGCATCACGTAAAAATGCCCGCGAAACGGTCGATCCTTGGCAGGCATGGGAAGTGGGCTGTCGATGTCGTCTCGGGCCGAGATCACCGCGAAGTTCGCCAGGGCGTATGTGGGGGCGCCGAAGGCGGACAAGGGGCAGATTCTGGATCAGGTGGTGGCGGTCACCGGCTGGTCGCGTGACAACGCCCGGCGGCGGTTGAGGGCGGCGGCCGCGCCGCCGGGAGCGGGTCGGCAGGTCGCCAAACGGACTCGCCGGCAACGCAATCCGAAGTACTCCTAGGATGCGCTCAAGGTGTTGCAGAAGGTGTGGGCGGCCTCAGGCGGGCAGTGCGGCCGGTACCTGGCCGCTTCCATGGCACTTCAGTTGGATGCTCTAGAACGCCACGGCGAACTGGTGGACGGCCGTGACCGTTACGGCCCGGCGGTGCGTGCCGAGCTGTTGGCGATGAGCAGCGCCACGATCGACCGCTACCTGCGCGGCGCCAAGGCCCGCGACCAGATCTCGGGTGTGTCGACGACGAAACCCTCCCGCTGCTGCGGTCCTCGATCACCATCTGCAAAGCAGGCGATGAGGCCGAAGAATCTCCGGGTTCTTCGAAGGCGACACCGTGGCGCACTGCGGCCCGACACTGAAAGGTGAGTTCGCCCGCACGGTCAACCTCACCGACATGCACATCGGCTGGGTGTTCACCCGCACGGTGCGCAACAACGCCCACCCCCACATCCTGGGCGCCCTCAAAACCGGAATTACTAAAATCCCTATAAGGTAACGGGTTTGGACTTCGACAACGGCACCGAATTCCTCAATAAGGCGGTCATCAAGTGGGCCGCGGACATGGAGATCTTCTTCACCCGCTCACGACCCTACAAGAAGAACGACCAGGCCACCATCGAGTCCAAAAACAACCACCTCGTGCGTCGCTACGGGTTCTACTACCGCTACGACACCGACGAAGAACGCGCCGTGCTCAACCGGCTGTGGCACCTGGTCAACGACCGGCTCAACTACCTGACCCCCACCATCAAACCCATCAGCTACGGCTGCAGCCGCGACGGTCACCGCCGCCGGCTCTACGACAAGCCCCAGACCCCTGGACCGGCTGCTGGCCGCCGGAGTCCTCTCAGCGGCCCAACAAACAGAGCTGCTCACCTACCGCAACAGCCTCAACCCCGCCGCGATCGCCCACCAGATCGCCGACCTGCAAGCCGCCCTGCTCAGACTCGCCAAAGACAAGACCGAACAGCTCTACCTCGCCGCCATACCCGCCGCTCTACCCGCCCTCAAAGCCGGCATCCGCATCAAAAGCAAGACCACCACCTGACCCCGATTTCGCGGGCATTCCTTACCTGATGCATGAACCAGGTTTCGCAGGCATCTTGACTTGATGCATCACGGGCGCGCACGCACCAACGCAGCGCTGCGGCGGCGACTACTTCACGGTCACCTTCGCGGTGAAGGTACACGTCGGAGTGTTGTCGCTGCCTACGAAACTGGCATAGCCGGTGGTGATCGTGGTTGTGCCGGGCTTGAGCGCCGTGAATGTCCACACTTCGGTTCCAGGCGCTCCGATCACGTCGGTATCCGGCCGGACATACCGATGACTGATCTGATTCAGCACGGTGGGATCTCCGATCGTCGCGTCTTCGGTCCAGCGGTAGGGCGTGGTGTAGTTGGATCCCAGGGTCACCAGGAGTGTGTCGCCGACCGAGAGCGTGATGTCACGCTCGATGCTGCTCTGCTTCAACACCTCATCCATCGAAACGTCGATGGTCTTGGTAGCCGGCGACCGACCGCGATGCGAGCAGCCGGTGCTGCCCATCACCACCGAGAGAATGAGCATCGCAACGGTCACCATGAGCTTGAAGTTCATCTACACCACCCTTCGATCCGGGTTCGCAGCTTAGTCCCCCGGTGCTCCCGTTGCGGCGAAAGCACGCTGCGTAGGCCGCCGCAGTGTTTGTATCGGCCGGGACGGGCAACGGCGTGCTCCAAGATCAACCGCGGGATTATCAACGCCCGGAATTGATTTCGCCGCCAATCAGGATCGGCCCACGATCCCACCCTTTGGCTCCGGCGCAGACACCGGCACCTGGGCTAGCGGGGTTTCATCCATCTCTTGGTGTATTGCACTGGCCACAAACAACTTTCGCAGCAATGCGAAAACACCACACGCAAGCCGGCACCGCAAATCGCACCCCGAGTTCTCAGGATGGAGTTCGTGCTGGCCGGCAGCCGTTTCCCAGGGCGGCCAATTCGGGCGCGGCGGGCGCTACGTTTACCCGGACGCACGGCGCCTGCTCCGGTAGCTTCGATCCGTGTTTGGCATCATCCGGCCCTGCCGCCATCGGCTAGGTCCTGTCTGCTAATTGCGGACGCGGTGGTAGGTGATGATGGCGGCCAGGGTGACACCGCTGAGGTAGGTCAGGGCGTATTTGTCGTAGCAGGTGGCGACCGCGCGCCAGTGTTTGAGCCGGTTGAAGCTTCGCTCGACGGTGTTGCGGTGCTTGTAGATTCGGCCTGAGAACCCCGGAGGCCGTCCTCTGTTGCGGCCTTTGGCTTTGCGGCGGGTGATCTGGTCGCTGCGCTCGGGGATGGTATGGGCGATCTTGAGCCGGCGCAGCTGTGCCCGCGTCGAGTCATGGGAGTACGCCTTGTCCGCCAGCAGGCGAAACGGGGCGTATGAGTTGCTGCACCGGGCGGCCAGCAATGGCCAAAGCATCGGATTATCACCGGCTTGACCGGCCGACAGTGCCAGGGTGACCGGACTGCACAGCTGGTCGGTCAAGGCGTGGATCTTGGTAGTCAGCCCGCCGCGGGAACGCCCAATGGCGTGGTCATCGGGCTCATCGAGATATTTCTTGTAATTCGACAGATCCCCTGTGCGGCGCCCGGGCGCGCTCCGGCTGCGTGTTGGTGGGCGCGCACACTGGTCGAATCGACCGACAACAGTGCGCCCAGGTCGGCGTCCTCGGCGTCGAGGTCAGAGGCGATCGCCGCGAAGATCCGCGCGTAGATGCCATCGACCGACCAGCGTAGATGCCTCTCGGCCACCGATTGCCAGGGACCGAAGTGCTCGGGCAGGTCACACCACGGAGATCCCGTACGGTAACGCCAGATAATGCCCTCCAGAGTACGTCGATGATCGTTCCACGGCCGGCCACGCCGCCGCCCCGCAGGCAACACCGCCACGATCAGCGACCACAAATCATCAGAAATCGCATGCGTCCGCATCACCCAAACAGCATCAGCCAAAACACCATTCACATTAAGCAGACACGCCCTAGGCCGAGAACTCACGTCCGCCTGGCGCGCCCAGTTGTGCGGGCTGCGCCTGGCGCTGCGTGACGACTACGGTCAGGCCGCACGGATCGCCACCAACTACGACGGGTTGGTGGTATCCGTACTGGTCGAAGCGCAGTCCATGACGCCTGCGACGCGGCGAACGGCCGGACCTTGCCCGTTGCGCGGGATGCGCCGGGCCGACGTCGCGACCGGCGAATGTGCGCGACTGGCCGCCGTGGTCTCGTTGGCGCTGGCCGCAGCGCGAGTGCGCGACCACATCGAGGACCGAGACGGTGTTGTTGGTGCGACACCGATACGACCCACGGCGCGGCGTATCGCGCAGCGATGGGTCCGCCAGGGCACCGATGCCGGGAGCGCGCTGGGCTTCGACACCAACGTGCTGGTCTCCGCGATGGACCGGCAGGCCGAGCTGGAGGCCAACGCCGTTGCGGGCAGCTCACTGTTACTGGTGACCGAGCCCACCGAGACGGCGGTCGCCGCGGCATTCGAGCACACCGCGGTGTTGGCGCAGCGCCCCGCCAACCAAGCTGCGCTGCGCGAGATCGGCCGCCTCTTCGGACGGATCGCACACCTGCTGGACGCCGTCGCCGACTACCACGACGACCTGGCCCGGGGAAAGTGGAATCCGCTGACCGCGACCGCAACATCCATCGCGGCGGTCCGCCCCCTTTGTGACGACGCGCTGCTGGGTATCGAACTCGCGCTCGCCGACGTGGACTTCACCGACGGAAGGCTGGCCCGACGGCTGTTGACCCGGGAGGTGCGCCTCAGCGTCTCGCGCACGTTCAGCCAGCTCGGATACGCGGGGTACGAAGCGACGCCGCACGGCCGGCAGGAACCGATCAACTTCGGCGCCCAGCCGATGAGCGCCGGCCCCTACCCCGGCCTACCAGGCGAGCCTGCACCCAACCCCGACCAAAGCCCCAAGCGGGGGTGCTGGAATACCTGCACCGAAGACTGCTGCTGTGACTGCACCTGTGACTGTTGCTGCGAGGGCTGCTGCGACGGCGACTGTTGCTGCGATTGCGGAGACTGCTGCGACTGTTGTGACTGCGGAGACTGCTGCGACTGCTCATAGCGCGGCCACCCGCCGATCCGCCTGACCGCTGCGCCGACAGCGATCACCCGCCCGGCGCCTGAGCGAGCACCTGGTGCGTACGCGAGGATGGTCTGGTGTTTGGGCTTGTCGTCATCGTCGCGCTGGTGGCCACCGTGGTCATTGGCACCGTCCTGGGACGCCGCTATCGCGTAGGCCCCCCGGTGCTGCTCATTCTCTTGGGCGCGCTGCTGGGCCTGGTCCCTCGTTTCGGAGATGTCCAGATCGACGGCGAGATCGGCCTGCTGCTGTTCTTGCCCGCGACCCTGTACTGGGAGAGCCTGAACACCAGTTTCCGCGAACTTCGCTGGAATCTGCGCATCGTCATCATGTTCAGCATCGGCCTGGTGATCGCGACCGCGGTGGCCGTGTCGTGGACGGCGCGGGCGCTCGGCATGGAGTCCCACGCCGCCGCGGTCCTCGGTGCGGTGCTCTCCCCCACCGATGCCGCCGCCGTGGCCGGTCTGGCCAAACGCCTGCCGCGCCGGGCCCTGACCGTGTTACGCGGTGAGAGCCTCATCAATGACGGGACTGCACTGGTCCTGTTCGCCGTGACCGTGGCGGTCGCCGAGGGCTCCGCCCAGCTTGGACCGGCCGCCCTGGCCGGCCGGTTCGTGGTGTCCTACCTCGGTGGCATTGTTGCCGGGCTGCTGGTCGGCGGACTGGTGACTATGCTGCGCCGCAAGATAGATGCACCGCTCGAGGAGGGAGCCCTGAGCCTGCTGACGCCGTTCGCGGCGTTCTTGCTCGCCCAATCCATGCACTGCAGCGGTGTCGTCGCCGTGCTGATCTCGGCTTTGGTTCTCACCTACACCGGTCCGCGAGTGATCCGGGCGCGGTCGCGGATGCAATCCTACGCCTTCTGGTACATCACCACTTTCCTCATCAATGGGTCTTTGTGGGTGTTCGTCGGCGTTCAGATCCCCGGTGCGATAGACCACATCTCCAATGTCGACGGCGGACTTCGGCGCGCCACGTTCATCGCACTCGCTGTCACCGGCGTGATCATCGCGACCCGAATCGTCTGGGTGGAGGTGACCACCGTGTTGGGGGTCGCGCTGGACCGCTTTCTGAAAAAGGACACCCGCCACGTCGGCTTTCGGCAGCGCTGCATCACCAGCTGGGCTGGATTCCGTGGTGCGGTGTCACTTGCCGCGGCGCTGGCGGTTCCCATGACCACCCACAGTGGTGCCCCATTCCCGGACCGAAACCTCATCATCTTCGTGGTATCCGTCGTCATATTGGTGACCGTGCTGGTCCAGGGCAGCTCGCTGCCCGCGGTGGTCCGGTGGGCCCGGGTCCCCGGGGACATCGCGCACGCCGACGAAGTTCAACTGGCCCGAACCCGCAGCGCCGAAGCCGCCCTCGCCGTCCTGCCGGACGTCGCAAGCGAGCTCGGGGTGGGTCCGCACCTGTTGAAACGGCTGACCAAGGAATACCAGGAGCGCGCCACGATCATCCGGGAGAACGGCGACGATTCCGCGCCCAGCGACCTGGCCCAGCGCACCGATCTGGTCCGACGGGTGCGTCTTGGGGTGCTCGAACATCAACGCCACGCCATCACGGCGCTGCGCAACCAGAACCTCATCGACGACATCATGTTACGCGAGGTGCAAGCCGACATGGACTTGGAAGAGGTCCAGCTACTCGACCCCGTCGAACATGATTGACGGTAGATAATTTCCCGTCAGGCAATTCGTGATGCATCAAGTCAAGATGCCTGCGAAACCTGGTTCATGCATCACGTAAGGAATGCCCGCGAAATCGGGGTCAGGTGGTGGTCTTGCTTTTGATGCGGATGCCGGCTTTGAGGGCGGGTAGAGCGGCGGGTATGGCGGCGAGGTAGAGCTGTTCGGTCTTGTCTTTGGCGAGTCTGAGCAGGGCGGCTTGCAGGTCGGCGATCTGGTGGGCGATCGCGGCGGGGTTGAGGCTGTTGCGGTAGGTGAGCAGCTCTGTTTGTTGGGCCGCTGAGAGGACTCCGGCGGCCAGCAGCCGGTCCAGGGGGGTCTGGGGCTTGTCGTAGAGCCGGCGGCGGTGACCGTCGCGGCTGCAGCCGTAGCTGATGGGTTTGATGGTGGGGGTCAGGTAGTTGAGCCGGTCGTTGACCAGGTGCCACAGCCGGTTGAGCACGGCGCGTTCTTCGTCGGTGTCGTAGCGGTAGTAGACCCGTAGCGACGCACGAGGTGGTTGTTTTTGGACTCGATGGTGGCCTGGTCGTTCTTCTTGTAGGGCCGTGAGCGGGTGAAGAAGATCTCCATGTCCGCGGCCCACTTGATGACCGCCTTATTGAGGAATTCGGTGCCGTTGTCGAAGTCCAAACCCGTTACCTTATAGGGATTTTAGTAATTCCGGTTTTGAGGGCGCCCAGGATGTGGGGTGGGCGTTGTTGCGCACCGTGCGGGTGAACACCCAGCCGATGTGCATGTCGGTGAGGTTGACCGTGCGGGCGAACTCACCTTTCAGTGTCGGGCCGCAGTGCGCCACGGTGTCGCCTTCGAAGAACCCCGGAGATTCTTCGGCCTCATCGCCTGCTTTGCAGATGGTGATCGAGGACCGCAGCAGCGGGAGGGTTTCGTCGTCGACACACCCGAGATCTGGTCGCGGGCCTTGGCGCCGCGCAGGTAGCGGTCGATCGTGGCGCTGCTCATCGCCAACAGCTCGGCACGCACCGCCGGGCCGTAACGGTCACGGCCGTCCACCAGTTCGCCGTGGCGTTCTAGAGCATCCAACTGAAGTGCCATGGAAGCGGCCAGGTACCGGCCGCACTGCCCGCCTGAGGCCGCCCACACCTTCTGCAACACCTTGAGCGCATCCTAGAGTACTTCGGATTGCGTTGCCGGCGAGTCCGTTTGGCGACCTGCCGACCCGCTCCCGGCGGCGCGGCCGCCGCCCTCAACCGCCGCCTGGCGTTGTCACGCGACCAGCCGGTGACCGCCACCACCTGATCCAGAATCTGCCCCTTGCCCGCCTTCGGCGCCCCCACATACGCCCTGTCGAACTTCGCGGTGATCTCGGCCCGAGACGACATCGACAGCCCACTTCCCATGCCTGCCAAGGATCGACCGTTTCGCGGGCATTTTTACGTGATCCACCGAGGACGCTTCACGGGCATTTCTCGTGATGCTTGCCGCAATTTTGCCCGATAGGCAATTATCTACTATGGTCTTGCCGTGCCTGCCGATCACCCGCCGACAGGTCTGCGCCAGCGCAAGAAGGCCGACACCAGACGGGCGCTCAGCGACGCAGCACTGGCCCTGGCATTCGAACGTTGGCTCGACAACGTCACCCGCCAAGACATCGCCAATGTGGCCGGGGTGTCGCTACGCACCTTCAATAATTACTTCACAGGCAAGTACGAGGCGCTGGCCTACCGGCAAACCGAACGCATGCGACGTAGCATCGCGGCGCTGCGAGGGCGCCCCGCCGGCGAACCGCTCTGGACCGCGATCGCGCACGCCGTACTGGAACCGCTGCAGGCCGACCTCCACGAAGCCACGGCGGACGAGGACCGACTGCCAAGCCGTGGCGAGCTTGCCGAAGTCCGAAAATTGCTCATGAACCCGCAAATTCGCGAAGCGGCCTCACGCGAGCTGTTGGAGGATTGGCGCGACGCAATCGCCGAACGCACCGGCACCGACCCCGAGAACGACATGTATCCAAGGTTGGTGGTAGCAGTGGTGCGCGCGGTCGGTGACGCGGCAATGGATACTTACGCGACGGCCGATCCACCAGTGGCCATCACCGAGTTGATCCGGACGGGTGTCGCCTCCGTAGCCGCCGGACTGCCCGAACCCGCCAAACCGGGGGAACAACGTGGTCGACGTGGCGGCCGATGTCGTGATCTCCGGCGCCGGACCAAACGGGCTGATGCTGGCCTGCGAACTCGCGTTGGCCGGCATCCGGCCCGTGGTACTCGACAAGCTATCCGGACCCAGTGCCGAACCAAAGGCCAATGGTCTTGTTGGGCAGGTTGTCCGGATGCTGGACATGCGGGGCCTCTATCAGAGTTTCAGCGGCGATGACGGTCCACCACAACCGGCGCACGGCTGGATGTTCGCCGCCATGCCGCTGAGCTTCCTGGGCCTCAACGACAATTCCCTCTACACAATGCTGATGCCACAGCCCAGACTGGTGCGACTGCTAGAACAGCGGGCTAGCGCTCTTGGTGTGGACCTACGTTGGGGAGATGAACTCACCGGGTTTCGCTGCGACTCGCAATCCGTTGTGGCGGAGGTGTCCTCACCACAGCGCAGCTACCAAATCAGCTCCCGGTACCTGATTGGCGCCGACGGAGGCCGCAGCCTGGTGCGAAAGACGCTGGGCATCGAGTTCCCCGGATGCACCTCAGCCACCGTCGGCAGGCTGGCGCATGTGCAGCTTCCCGACGAGTTCCGCACCGCGGACCGCGCTGTCGAGATTCCAGAATTCGGTCGGCTTCCATTCGGGCACAGCCGTTTCGACCGGGGCGGGGTGATCTTTGCCGAGTTTGAACCGGGCCGGTCCATGCTGGGGACCATCGAGTTCGTCCCCCCCGTCGAGGAGCGGCCGATGCCGTTGGCCGAACTGCGCGAGAGCTTGCAGCGGGTGCTTGGGGTCGATATCCCCCTGAAAAGGCCCAAAGGCCCCGGGCCCCACGCCCTGCGCCGCATCAACGGACAGAACACTCGACACGCGGAGCGATATCGTCACGGGCGGGTATTACTGCTAGGCGGCGCCGCTCACGTGCACAGCCCGATGGGCGGACCCGGCCTGAACCTGGGTCTACAGGACACATTCAACCTGGGATGGAAACTCGCCGCCGAGCTCAACGGCTGGGCCCCGGATGGTTTGCTCGACACCTACGAGTCCGAGCGTCACCCGGTGGGCGCTCGAGTCATGATGCATTCACTGGCCCAGACCGCGCTGATGGCCCCCGGGCCCGAGGTCGGCGCCCTGCGAGAGCTATTTGGCGAGCTGCTCACCATTCCCGAAGTCACCAAACAGATGGGGGCGCTTCTGGCCGGGTCGGACTTCATCTACCCCGTCGGCGACGAGCACCCGCTGTCCGGGCGGCTGGTTCCCGTACTGACCACCGATGATGGACGGCGTATCGATGAGCTGATGCATGGTGCTCGTCCGCTGCTGATTGACCTCGCAGACGGTGACGCCGCGGCTGCGGCACAGGGCTGGGCCGATCGCGTCGAGATTGTGCACGCCTCGATCGCCGATCGTCCGGCCGCCGCGATTCTGATCCGGCCCGACGGCTATGTCGCCTGGGCAGCAAACACATTCGACACCGGGGCCCGAGGCAGTCTGCGGGATGCGTTACAACGCTGGTTCGGCTCGCGTCTGGGCGGCTGACCTCCGCGCAGCGACGGCGCTCGCCGAGACCGAGCCGCCAGGGACGATCCCGCCCATCCAAGAGGTTGTTAGCATCAATCGCGATGAGCGCCGCAGCCGCGAAGCTGTCCATTGCCACACCGGTGGTCACACTGCTACCTGGGGTCAGCGCCCCCTGGGAGAAGACCGCCTCGATCGAAGACCTGACCCAGATCGCCGAAACCGCAGACAGGTTGGGATATCACCACCTGACCTGCAGTGAGCACATCGCGCTGCCAGCCGCGGAGAAACAGCGCCGCGGGACACGCTACTGGGATCCGCTGGCGACGTTGGGTTACCTCGCCGCTCGCACCCAGCGAATCCGGTTGGCTACCAACGTCCTGGTGCTCGGCTATCACCACCCGCTCGAGATCGCCAAGCGCTACGGCACCTTGGACACGGTCAGCAGCGGTAGGCTCATCCTCGGCGTCGGCGTCGGCAGCCTCATAGAAGAATTTGACCTCATCGGTGCGCCGTTTGAAAACCGGGGCGCGCGAGCTGACGACGCGTTGCGCGCGCTGCGCACCGCATTGTCGGTACCCGAACCCCGATACCACGGCGAGTTCTATTCGTTTCGCGACATGGTGGTCGACCCGTGTGCCGTCCAGAAGCGGCTTCCCATCTGGGTGGGAGGGCGCACCCTGCGGTCGTTGCGGCGAGCCACGAGCCTCGCCGAAGGGTGGGTCCCCTTCGGAATCACCCTGGGCGAGGCTCGGGACTGGCTGAGCCGCTTCGATATTGGATCGGGATTCGAAGTCGTGCTCAGTTCGCCTGAGCCGTTGAACCCGATCGGCGAACCGGAAAGAACCCGGCACCTCCTCGCCGACCTCGCCGCGCACGGCGCCACCACCATCTGCGCCACGTTCGCGCACTCCTCGCGGCAGCAGTACCTGGATAACCTGCACGCGCTGGCCGAGCTCGATTCACCGTGATCCGCACCTCCGCAGGGATATTCAGCCTGACCGCAGCGGCGCCGCCCGATGATGACGGCAGCTATCTGCGCTGGCATCTGCTCCATCACATGCCCGAGCAATACCAGCTCCCCGGCATCGTGCACGGCCTGCGCTGGATCGCCGATGGCGACTACCTCAGCTCACGACTGGCCGCTCGTGGACCGCTGGGCGAGATTGGCAATGCCGTGCACTACCTCGTCGGTGAACCCGCGCGGCAGACCTTCGACGACTTTGTGGCACTGGGACGCACGCTGACAGACACTGGCCGCTTCCCCGTCAAGCGACCGCTATTGCGGGTGAGCGGTCTGCGCTTGCTGCATTGGCACTCCGCACCGAGCGCGCTTATCTCTGCGGAGGTCGTGCCGTTTCGGCCACACCGCGGGATCGTGCTGATCGTCGAGGAACCTACTGACACCTGCCCCGATACGTGGCTGCGATGGCTGCACGCCGAACACTACCCGGCGCTGCTGGCCAGCCCCGGCGTTGCGGGGGCTTGGACGTTCGGCTCGAGCACCGCGTGCAATCCGTTGCCACGCGGCTGGTACCCCGGCCCGCAATACATCACCGTCGTGTACCTCGACGGGGATCCGTTGACCGCTACCACGCGCTGGCGCCGATCGCCGAAGAGCGCTGGCGATCAGGAGCGGTGCAGCCGATGTTCGCCGGACCGATGCGTACGATGGTGACCTGGGAGGCCTGGCCTCAATAGCCAAACGCAGCCCACGTGCCAGGCGGGTAGGGCGGGACTTTGCCGGAGAACACCGCGTCGGTCAAGGCGCAGAGCAGGTCAGAGACTGTTCCGGCATTTGCCAAAGTGCTGATCGGGGCACCCGATTCAACGTGTGCCACCACCGCCTGCCAGAAATAGCCGAGACCTCCGTGCTCGTACCAGACAAACCAGTCGGCGTCGCGGTGGCCGGCCCGAATCAATCGACGGAAGGGCAGAGCGGGGTCCTCGACCGAATCTGTGTTGTTGAACGGCTCTCCGATATCGGCGATAGGCGGAAGCATTTGCAGCAGAGCGGGCGGCAATTCCCTCATGCTGTGCACTTCCTGTACGGATGTTGTCAATGTGCACTGCGTGTTGGGTACCGCCTTGACCACCGGAGCAGTGAGCAACGACAGCACGACGTTGCTCAAGGCCCAGGCCGCAAGAACTCGTCTTTTGTCGAACCACCGGGCCGCCACCTTATTCGCCTACTTTCTGGTGCGCCACCAGGGCTTTCACCCAGTTGGACTGTGACCAATGTCTCGCATCGAGCCCCGTGCAACGATGTTATACGCTGCAGCGGTTCAGATTTCCCGGGGAGACCAAAAGACGCGGGCGTCAAATCATGCTCATTTGTCAACTATGTGGGCATGAGTTCCAGCTATCGACGGAAAGTGCCAGCCGTGTACACAGTTTTGACACAGCTCTGAACTATTCTGGAATGGAGCTTTACGATAGGACTCAGATGAGCCCGTGCGCAGAGACTCAGCTGAGCAGAGTAGGACACCATCCCCCGTTTTACCCCGCCCCGTTTTCCAGCTGATCCGTTGACGATAGCGACGTCAACGGCAAGCTCCGACCCCCTTCAACGGTTGACAATGACAAGTTGACAATGGCAACATACTGTTAGACGACCGCGCACACGATATTCCGTGAGCTGATGCGCCGCCGACGGCGTTCCCACCAGCGCGACCGCCGATTCATCGGTCTCATTCATTTCACCTTCGGGGAAAATGCGATGAACGGGATGCCTGCGCGGTCAATACCCCCGACGCTTCACACAACGCCATACCCGCCAAGCACGAGCCAGTAGACCCATCGGTCACCTGAATCGAAGTCGAACACCCCGCAAACCCGGCGCCGGTCACTGTACCCGGACTGATCACGTCCGGCGCCGACTCATCTGCAACCACCGGTGCCACAGCCGTCACCAGGTCCATTCACGAGGCATGGAGCATTGTTCATGAGCTTTATGATGTTGCCGCCAGAGATCAACTCGACCCGGATGTACTCGGGTCCGGGCTCGGCCTCGCTAAGGGCCGCGTCAGCAAGCTGGAACAGCGTGTCAGTCGGATTGCATTCCGCCGCCGAGTCTTACCGGGCCATGGTCGCAGACCTGACCAGCTTGCAATGGCTGGGTCCGTCTTCGGCCGCAATGATCGCCTCGGTGCTGCCCTATGTGGGTTGGCTAGAGGCCACTGCCGTCCAGGCGGGGCACTCGGCCATGCAGGCCTCGGCCGCGGCCGCGGCCTACGAGCAGGCGTTCGCGATGACGGTGCCGCCGCCGGCCATCGCCGTCAACCGCGCCGAACTCGCCGCACTGATCGCCACGAACTTCTTCGGCCAAAACACCGCGGCAATCGCGGCCAACGAAGCCGAATACGCCGAGATGTGGGCCACCGACGCCACCGCGATGACCAGCTACTCCACCACCTCGGCCGCCGCAAGAGCGTTGACCCCCTTCACTTCCCCGCACCAGAGCACCAACCCCGCCGGCCTGGGCGCGCAAAGCGCCGCAGTGGCCAACTCCACCGCAAACGTGGCCGCTGACAGCGGCAACTGGCTAGGAAATCTGATCGACGCCATAGGTGTCGCGCTCCTACCGATCGCACCCGAACTCTCAGCAATCCTGATACCGCTGGGAGAGCTGATCAACATGATCCCCTTCCCATCCTTCCTTGCCGACGACTTCACCATCCTCGACGGCCTGCTGGCGTTCTACGCGACGATCGGTTCGATGCAGAACATCCAGTCGATGGGCAGTGGAATCATCGGCACCGACGACACGCTGGGCCTCATCCCCCACGCCGCCGCGGCCGCCGCCGACGCCCCCAACGCGCTCGCCGCACTCGGTGGTGAGCCCGGGCTGGGCGCCGAACTGGGCCCGATCGCAGCAGAGCTGACCAGTGGCAACAGAATTGGCCAAATGTCGGTCCCGCCCAGCTGGACCGAGCCGAAGGTCACCACCATCAAAGCGCTGCAGGCCACCCCGCTGACCACCCTGCCCACCGACGAGGTTCCCGCATCCGGCATCCCCGGAATGCCCGGAATGGCAATGACCGGAACAGGCCGCGGCGGCGTCGCACCCCGATACGGAGTGCGACTGACCGTGATGCCCCGCCCATTCTCCGGCGGATAACCAGGCCGGAACCGGGCCCGTCCGGCAATTCACCGCGCCCAGGGCCGCGTCCGAAAAGCCAACTGCGCCCTTGCGCTAGCGCAAGGGTTTGGCGACCGAGCAGTCGTGGTCCTGCAGGGCCTCTGCGGCAACCGGATCTTCGTCAGTTCCCTCAACTACCAGCAGTAGGAACCGATCCGGCGCCACGTTGGCGAGCGCGACCGAGGCGTTTTCCATCTTCTTGCCATCGGCGGCCACCTTATCGTGAATGTCGCGGAATAGGTTCTTGGACTTGAGGGTGTCCGTGTTCACCGCCAAGACGTGATAACTATGGCCACCCAAATCGACCGGGAGCTGCTTCCAGTGAACGTAGTCAGCTGCGTTGACCTCCTTCAACGTGGCCAATGTCGCTGGTGACGAACACGATATGTGAATGTGCAGCTGATCTTGGCTGCGTGCATTCTTTGCATTGATCGTGAGCACCAGATGGGACTCCGGAAGCGCGTTGTACAGCCGAGCAGTCACCGCGAATCGATCGGCCCAGGCCTCATAGAGGTACTTGCCAGTCGACGGCTCCTGCAGGGCCCGATCGTCGATTCCACTGACCCGGGCCAGTGGTAGCAACAGGAACTGATATGGGTCACCGTCGGCCTTGTACAAGGAGATGCCAGAGCTTTCGTCCACCAGCGTGCAGGGGGCGTAAGCACCCGTACGGTGATAGTCACGCTCGCACCGGTCGTGCACAATCTTCCAAAGTTGATCCCGGTCGGCCGGTGGCCGGGTAGCCGGTGTTACCGCTCCTCGCGCACCAGCCAGCGTCCCCACCACGGCCGCCACCAGAGCCACCACCAACACACCACGATGCGCGAGCCCGGCAACCGCTTTGGACAACTTCAGCCTGCAGACTCCAACGGTTAGCCGAAGGGCATCCAGCCGCGTTCGTGCTGCGCTCTGCACAAAATCCGCCTCATTGTCCGCGCGATTCACTGTCCCTGAACGTTTTTCGCCCATCCCGACCATCTATAGCACAAGATCGTGTGGCCGAAGAGAGACGGGTTCGCCGTGATTCGATCTGGTCACCGCCGCACCTGCGGGGTTGCTAAAACCGTTCGACAACCAGTTGCGCGAACGCGTGATCGGTCGAACTCTGGCCGTCCGGGGTCTTGATGTCGGGATCGTAGATCTCCAGCTTGATCCCATCGACCTTGATGCCATTTTGATGGCCGAAGTAATAGTTAGTCGTCTTGCGGACCGTGAGGATCCCGTTGATGATGCTCTTTTGGGCATACAGGGGGTCTTGCAGGGACCCGAGAATCTCGGCCTTCTTCTCGTCGGCATTCCAGAAGAACGCGTATCCGGGCGCTGAGTAGGTGGCAGCCTGCTGCTGTGGTGTCAGTTGAAACCCGAACAGGGTCAGCGACCAACCATCAATGCGGTAGGTACCCGGCTGTAACGTCAGCCGGCCATTCGACTTGTCATACTTGATGTAACCGTGCGCGTCCATGTTCACGTCATTGAATACGCGGACATTCATACCCGGTTTCATCGGCATGTTACTCAGGCCTCGTTCGGTGAATGCACCCCAAAGGCGTGGCTCCGGCGGCGCACCCACACAGCCCGTGAGGGCCAGCGCCAGCACACCAACCAGTAGCGACAACCGGTACCCTATCTTAGGTTTCTGCTGTTACCCGCGCTTCACAGCAACGGCCGACGTTCGATCGCGGCTGACACCTGCTCGGTCATCCAATAGCTAACCGCCATCGACCGGTCCCCACTCGGAAAGCCGATGCCTTCAAAAACGACTTCGCCAACCGCCGCCGGCAGGCTGACATTTTGCCGCCGGTGCCGCCAGGTCAACCGATAGGTGGCTCCACTCCGTTGTATTCGCAGATCGAGATCACCGGTTAAATCACCGGCGGCATCCAAATATTGGGCCCGGTAATCGCCGGGAAAACCATTGGAAGTGTCGCCTCGCGCGCAGCCGACACCGATCGCACCGCCGGACTTCATCGCCGCCGTCGAGAGATACCGTGCATTGATCACGCCGTCTTGCTCATTGCTAATGTGATATTCGCCAACGCCGATTACCCGGGTACTGATCATGTGCAGCATGGTAAGCCCGTGGCGGATGGCTTCGCCTAAGCGTCGGTCCACCGAGCTTATGTCGGCCTGAGGTTGGATTCGGTTGTGTACCTTGAAACCGGGCATGTGCCTTGGTGTGGGCGTGAGCGGTCGCCCTACCTCGGTATCGGGTTGTTCCTGTTGGTCTTTCGTGTCGAGGGGCGGCTGAGGGCGAGGTGTGAGCCGATGAGTGGTTGATGTCGCCGGCACAGGCTGTTCCAGTCTGTGCCCAGGGTCAGTCCCATGGTAGGTGCAACCCTAGCCGTCGGGCCGACGACGCGATGCGTGCCGGCACGGGTGATGAGCGTGCGGCGGATGGTCGCGGTGCGCGACTTGGCCAGCACTGGCCCGGTGAGGGCGGCCGCGGCCCGGGCGGGGTTGAACGCGATGACGGCCAGCACCAGTCAGGCGGCGTTGGCGTTGGAGCGTCCCGAAAGCAGATGAGCCAGGGCGCAGTCTTTGAAGTCGCCATAGACCTGCTCGATGATGGCGCGCCCAGTGGATCTTGTCGGCGGTCACGGCATCGGCATCGGTGGTGGTGGTGGTGAAAATCGCGTAGAAGCGCCACACGTCGAACAGAGTCGCCTGCCGGTGGCCCTGAGTGGTGTTGAGATCGGGGATGCGGCGCACCACCAGTCGACCTGCGATCTGCTCGGCGGCTTTGCGGGAACTGAAGGCGCTGAATCCTATCTCGGCGACCTCGGCCCGCGACATCCGCTGACCGGTGGTTTCGTCGTAGATGGCGTCGGTGTATTCGATCGCGGTCCAGCCATCGTCGCAGATGTCGGCGATTGCGACCTTGACCTTCGGGTTCAGCCGCACGGTGACCGCCACATCGGCGCCGCAACGGATGGCTGCCGCGCTCCAACAACATATTTCGCGGGTTGCCAGTCCGGGGAGGGTCGCACCAGTTCCCACCGTCACTATCCGAGCGTTCCGAGCCCCATACGCCGGGAGTCGCTCAGCGCCTGAACATTCAGATCTTCAGCGCCTTCCAAAGCCTTCGACCTGATTTCGGGGCTCGGCACTCCCTGCGCCGTCCCAGGCGGACGGACCTCTAAAGACGCCGCAGGCTTCGTGTCATGGTGCGGATCGCTAAGTCGCTCCCCCTTCAAGAGCTTTCGACACCGGGCTTCGGGCCGATCCGTTTCCAGACCGAGCCGCCAGTCTGCTGCCGGGCCTCCTGACAGCTACCTGAACGGGACTCCCGCCGGCAAGCGACGATCAGCTTACGACAACAGACGACTTACATAGTCACCTCCGGCCTGCTGGTCGCGCAAAAACTCGAGGCTAATGCCGGATCGCTTCGCCGTGCCCGGTCATCTTCGATTCACATACCAGCCAGTGGTTGCGCGCCAGCCAATAGTTGCGCGCGCAGATCATCGAGCTGGGCTAGTGGTGTTGAATGCGATGCTGGTTGCTTCGTGGGTTGGTTGGTATGTGTCGGACCCGCTGGCAAGGGGCGTTTGGTGTTTGCGTGCTGATTGGGGCCCGCCGGTTTCGGGTTGCTCGGGTTTGAATTGAAATGTCACTAAATCCGGTGATGGGTTGACCTCTTCGTTGATAGTCTCCGATTACTCCTGTTGCCGATGCTGGCCTGACCCCGTGAACTGGTCCGCGGCGAACGAGAGTCATTCATCGGTGGGTACAGGCGGCAGCATAGCGGGCAGGCGGTAGGTAGCCCAGCGATGAATGCCGCCGATGATGGTTGTACTCGTGCTTCCAGTCGCCGATGACGACACGGGCCTGGGCCAGTGACCAGAAGCTATTGATGTTGAGGCACTCGTCGCGGATGCGGGAGTTGAACGACTCGACATAGCCGTTGCGCCATGGCTCGCCGGGCGGGATGAAGTGGAGTCCGACCTGGCCCTCGGCCCAGTCTGCCATTGCGCTGCAAGCCAATTCGGGTCCGTTGTCACACCGCAGCACCGCGGGTAAGGCCCGCGCCCGGCGGCTATGCGGCCCAACTCCTCGGTGAGGTGATCACCGGTGATGCTGCGCTCGACCATACCGCCGAGGCATTGGCGGGTGTGCTCGTCGATGATCGACACGATCTTGATCGGCCGCCCATCGGTGGTCACGTCGAACTGGAAGTCCACCGCCCACACCCGATCGGGTGCATCGGCGACTACCTCTGGCGGGGCGGTGGAGGTGCCGTGCCGTTTGCACTTGCGACGCTGCGGGACCCGCAGTCCTTCCTCACGCCAAAGCCGTTGCACCTTCTTATGGTTCACTTCCCAGCCTTCGCCGCGGGCATCGTGGTAGGCCGGTCGGAACCCGCGACGAGGATGCTTGTTGGCGTAGTCGCGTAGCCACTCCCTCAGAGCGGCGTCCGGATCGGCCGGCGTGCCCGCAACCGGTTCGTGGCGTTGGGTGGCGCGGTGCTGCCCGGTGACGCGGCAGGCAAACCGCTCGCTGACCCCCAGCACGCGCTGGAGATGACGAACGGCCGCCCGCCGGCGCTCCGGGCCTAAAAGTTTCCCGGGCGATCTCCCACAGCGCGTCCTTCTCCAACTCGGCATCGGCCAACAACCTTTTGAGTGCGACGTTCTCGCGTTCGAGGTCCTTGAGCCGTTTAGCGTCCTCGGCCTTCAGGCCGCCGAACTGGTTGCGCCACCGGTGGTAGGTAGCCTCAGAGACCCCCAGCTCGCGGCAGACCGCCGCGGTGTCCTTGCACTCGGCCAACAGCCCGTCCGCGGTCATCAGCTTGCGCACAATCTGCTCCGGACTGTGCCGTTTCCTCGTCGCCATGATCTTGTCGAGCCTTCCTGCCCACAACGTGGGCCACAAGACTCTCACAAGCCGTGGATCAACCGATCGGGGTCAGGCCAGAAGCCTTTGCTGGCCGGGTCCAGCCTGGTGAAAGGGTGTGATGGAGGTGTTGGTGGCGCCGGAGTTCGTGGTAGCGGCCGCGGGTGAGGTGGCAGCGTTGGGTGCGACGCTGGATGAGGCCAATGCTGCGGTTGCGGCGCAGACGACGGAGATTGCGGCTGCCGCTGGTGATGAGGTGTCGGTAGGGATTGCGGCGTTGTTTTCGGCGCATGCACAGGCATATCAGAACCTGAGTGTGCAGGTTGGAGCGTTTCATCGGAAGTTTACGCAGGCGCTGGAGGGGGCCGGGGGTGCGTATGCGGCCGCGGAAGCCGCCAATGCGGGGCCGCTGCAGCAGCTATTGGCGGTGATCAATGCCCAAAGTGTGGCGTTGACGGAGCGACCGTTGATCGGTAACGGGGCTAGCGGGGCACCGGGTAGCGGGGCTGATGGTGGTGCTGGGGGCTGGTTGCTCGGTAACGGTGGGGCCGGCGGGTCGGGCGCGCCGGGGCAGCGCGGGGGTAATGGTGGGGCGGCAGGGTTGTTGGGTGTCGGTGGCGCCGGTGGGGCTGGGGGCGGGTCGACATCGGGTAATGGTGGGGCTGGCGGTGTCGGGGGCGCTGTAGGTTGGTTGTGGGGTAATGGTGGCGTGGGTGGCGCTGGCGGGTTGTTCGGTGCGGGCGGGCACGGCGGGGTCGGCGGGAGCAACTCTATCTTTGCCACTGGTGGCATTGGTGGCGCTGGTGGTGCTGGAGGGTCCGGGGGGCCGCTGGCCGGGTTTTTCGGCGCCGGTGGCGGCGACGGCGGCACCGGAGGGTTGGGAAGCGCAGCAGGGGGTGCTGGTGGGGCCGGCGGCAATGCCGGGTTGCTCGGTGGGCCGGGCGGGTCCGGCGGTGCCGGTGGCTATAGCGGTCTTGCAGGGGGGACCGGCGGTCATGCCGGCGGGCTGCTCGGCGTTCCCGGATTGTTCGGCTCCGGTGGGGCGGGCGGGGCCGGCGGCCAAAGCGACTTCACCTTTGGTGGGGCCGGTGGGGTCGGAGGTGACGGTGGGTTGCTGTTTTCCACCGGCGGCGCCGGCGGGCAAGGCGGCTTCGGCCTCTCGAGCGGTGGGCCAGGTGGGGCTGGCGGGAATGGTGGGCTGTTGTTCTCCGATGGCGGTGTCGGAGGGGCCGGTGGCGAAAGCTGGTTTGACACCTTCGGCGGTGTGTTCCCCGCGGCCGGAGGAGATGGGGGGGGCGGGGGGCAGCGCCGGCCTGTTGATCGGCAACGGGGGTGCCGGCGGGGCCGGCGGGGCCGGCTTCATCGGTGGTGATGGCGGGAACGGCGGTAACGGGGTCTGGATCGGCAACGGCGGCAACGCCGGAGTGGGCGGAGGCGCTGTCATCGGCACGCCCGGTGGCATCGGCGCCGGAGGGGGCAGTGGGCTGTTGCTAGGGCTGGATGGTTTTAACGCTCCGCCTGGGACCTCACCGCTGCACATCCTGCAACAAGATGCGCTCAACGCGATCAATGCGCCGGTTCAGGCCGCCACTGAGCGCCCGCTGATTGGCAACGGCACCCCCGGCGCCGCCTTCAGCGGTGCAGATGGCACCCCGGGTGGGTGGCTGCTCGGTGACGGGGGGGCCGGTGGCTCTGGCGCTTACAACGGCATGGCCGGCGGCGACGGCGGGGCCGCTGGGCTCGTTGGTGCCGGAGGCACCGGTGGGGCCGGCGGCGGCTACATCGTTCTTAGCCCAGAATTGGGGGCCGGCGGCACCGGTGGGGCCGGCGGGGCCGGCGGGTGGTTGTCCGGCGCCGGTGGGAACGGCGGCTCCGGTGGTTACTACAGTCCGTTTTCATTCAACACCGGTGCGGGCGGCGGGGCCGGCGGCGCCGGCGGCCCCGGCGGGCTGCTTGGTGCAGGCGGGAACGGCGGAATTGGCGGGTTCGGCGGCGTCACCGGTCCTGGTGGCGGGCCCGCTTCGACGGGTGGGTCTGGTGGGGCTGGTGGGGCCGGCGGGCTGCTGGGCGGGCTGGTCGGTGCCGGGGGCGGGGACGGCGGTGGCGGTGGGTTTGGATTCCGCTGGGACGGTGTTGGTGGATCCGGCGGTAATGGTGGGGCCGGCGGCAACACTGGAATGTTCGGCGGTCCGGGCGGGGCCGGCGGCACCGGTGGATACGGAGGGACAGGGGGTGTCGGCGGGATCGGGGGTAATGGCGGGCTGTGTTACGGCGCCGGCGGGGTTGGTGGCACCGGCGGATTCGGCCAAGTGGACAACGGCGGTGCCGGCGGTGCGGCCGGATTGTTGTTCTCCAGCGCCGGTGCCGGCGGGTTCGGCGGCACCGGCCGGGTTGACGGTGGGGCCGGTGGGGCGGGCGGTGCGGCCGGTGGGCTCGGCTTCGGCGGGCCCGGCGGTGCCGGCGGTGCCGGCGGCCTCTTCAGTCCGGACGCCGGAGACGCGGGAGACGGCGGTGCCGGCGGCACCGGCGGGCAACTGTTGGGTACCGGCGGATCCGGTGGATCCGGTGGAGAGTCGTTGGCCAGCTCCGGTAGAGGTGGTGCCGGCGGCGTTGGTGGCAATGCGGTGCTGATCGGTGTCGGCGGTAATGGCGCCAACGGCGGAATCGGCGACCCCAACGGCGATGGCGGCACCGGCGGGACCGGCGGAAGCCTTTTGGGCCAAAACGGGCTCAACGGGTTGCCCTAGCGGCACAACACTATTGGCGCGGTCGGCAGCCTTGCGAGTTCTCGGCACGGATGGTTGCCGTTGTGTTCCGCGGTGTGTTTAGCGCGATGCCGGATGCTTCGTGGTCGGTCAAGTTATTCGGGCATTATCGCTACCGACCAGCTGCCGAGAAGTCGGCCGCGCGTCGGTTGACCGAGACGTTTTTGGCGGAGACAGTGGATTCGTTGATCAAGGGCGGTCAAAGACGGGACCCCGATCGACGGGCCGATGGTTTGTTCAATGAGCTGGCCAAGGGTGTGTTGGAGCGGGCGCTGAATTCGGAGCTGACCCATCACCTGGGCTATCAGGCAGGTGATCCCGCCGGGCGTGTCACGAGCAATTCCCGTAATGGCACCACGCCCAAGACGGTGAGCACGATCAACGATCCTGTGCGCATCGATGCACCCCGTGACCGCAACAGCTCGTTCGAGCCGGCGACCGTACCGAAGAAGACCAACTGGCTCAAAAACATCAATTCCGTTGTATTGTAACTCTATTCGCGCGGCATGACGACCCACGACATCGAGGCTCATCCAGCGGAGGTGTACGGGGCGTCGGCTCCAGCGGAGGTGTACGGGGCGTCGGCGTTTCGGGAGTTGATCTCCTACATCACCTAGGTCGTCGCAGAGGAGATCAAGGCCGGCAATCCTGACGCTGAACGAAGTGTCTCCGATCCTCTATATCGACGGTCTGCGGCTGCGGATCAAGAAAAGCGGCGTCACAGCTACTAAGCCTCGATCCACCGACTGAATACCTGGGGTTCGCGTTTTGATATAAACGAGATGCCCTTCGTGCTGACCCCAATGTGATCTTGAACAGATCCTATTCTCCCACCAATACAGGTCATTTCGCGTACCGAACCCACCCCCAGAACACACGGCGAATCGATGGATCGGGGCTAGAATCACGGAGTCCGGCGTCAACCAAGGAGGCATATCTGATGGCATACGAGCAACCACGACGCCGGGCGCGCAGTCCGTTCTGGAAGTCGTTGGCTGTCTTCTGGTTAGCACTCTGCGTTGCCGCATGCTCATCGAGTACCACTGGTGCCGAAGGCGCTTCGACCAACGCCAACGGCACAAGCAACGCGCTCGAGGGAGTAACGGTTCCCGACGCGTTCACACCGTTGACCATCGCGCCAATCAGCCGGCCGACGTTTCCGTTCCCCGGCACCGACGGCAAGTACCACCTGGCGTACGACGTGCAGATCACCAACGCGACCGGGGCTCCGGCGGCCCTCACCAGCGTCGATGTAGTCGACGCCCAGGACCCCAGCAAGGTGCTCGCCTCGTTCTCGGGTACCCAGTTGGTCGACCCCAAGTGCAGCTATGGAAACTGCAACCGGCTGCGACAGCTGACCGGAAGACCGTCAACCGATTTCACCATCCCACCACAAGGATCACGTGCGCTGCTGCTTGACTTCACGTTCGACAAGTTGGCGCAGTTCCCCAAGGCGGTGATGCTGCGCCTGCATGGCACCGGGGTGACTGCCCCTGGCTCAAGCGCCGAATCCGGCCCCTTGGACACCCTGGGTGCGCCGTTCGACATCTCGGCCGGCACGCCACGGGTGATCAGTCCGCCGCTGCGCGGCAACAACTGGGTGGCGTTCAACGGCTGCTGTGAACCGGGTTGGGCCCATCGCGACTCCATCCTCCCGCTGAACATGAAGCTGAACAACAGCCAGCGCTTCGCCATCGACTGGATGAGAACGAACGACCAGGGCAACTTTTTCGCCGGCGACAAGACCAACAACGACAGCTATGTCTCCTACGGCAGCAGCGTGTATGCGGTGGCCGACGGCACCGTGACCTCGACGCTCGATGACATGGAAGCCAACGTGCCGGGCATCCTGCCGGCATCGGATCCGGCATTGGCGGCGAAGATAACGGTGGACAACGTCGATGGCAACCACATTGTCCTCGACATCGGCGGTGGCGCGTATGCGATGTATGCCCACCTCATCAAAGGCTCGCTGCTGGTCAAACCGGGCGACAAGGTGAAAAAGGGCCAGGAGATCGCGAAGCTGGGCAATACCGGCAATTCGAACGCCCCACATCTGCACTTCCAGCTGATGGACGGCCCTTCGCTGCTGGAAGCCGATGCACTGCCCTACGTGCTGGACACCTTCAGCTACCAGGGACAGGTCAGCCCGGCGACCATCTGGGATGCCGACAACTACCTCAGCGGCTCCTTCTTCGGACCTGACCGGCTCGCGGCCCCGGAGCCTCGCACCAAGCAGCTTCCGGTCTTGCTGGCAATCGTGAACTTCGGGTAAGCCGCCGCCGGGCACACCCGCGGTGGTTGGAATAGTGCACAGGAGAATGGTCTTGGACATCTTCGCCGAATGGCAAAGCGGTGCTTCGACATTACGCTGGCGTTCAACCACTGCCGCCAATGCCGATGCCGAGGTCACGGTGTTCACCCGCCGTTGTGGCACACCCAACGCGCCAGCCCTGGTCCTGGTTCACGGCTTCCCAACCTCCAGCATCGACTACTTCGCATTGGCGCGCGAACTAGGCTCGGAGTTCGACATCTATGTGCTGGACTTCCCCGGCTACGGGCTGTCCGACAAGCCGCGGCAACCTTACGTCTACTCGTTGTATGACGATGCCCGTCTGCTCGTTCACGCGATCAGACGGGTCTGGAAGCTCACCGAGTTCCGGATGCTCACCCACGACCGCGGCAGCAGCGTCGGCATGATCGCACTGGGGATGCTGGCCGCCGAGGATCCACCTGCGCTGCCCATCGACCTCATCATCACCAACGCCAACATCTACCTTCCGCTGTCGAACCTCACCGCATTCCAAACCGCGCTGCTCGACCCCGCGACGGCACGAGCCACCGCAGCCGCGACGACGCCCGAGCTACTGGCGGCCGGACTCGGTGCGAGTACCTTCATGCCACGCAGGGCACTGGAAGATCCCGAGATCACCGCTTTGGCACGGTGTTTTGCGCATAACGATGGAATCCAGGCACTACCAGACACAATTCAGTATCTGCATGAACGTGCTGCAGGTGAAACCCATTGGCTTGAATCACTTTCCACGATAACCGTCAACACCACGTTGGCGTGGGGACTGCACGACACCGTCGCGCCGCTGCGTGTCCCCAACCATGTATGGCAGGCGTATCTGAAGAACCAACCCGGCCGAAGCCGCTACTGGGTGGTTCCCACCGCCGACCATTACCTGCAATGCGACGCCCCGGCGGAGCTAGCCGAGATCGTGCGTGTCACCGCCGCGGGCGGGGACGTTGCCCTGCAGACGCTCGGAGACCGGGCCGATGGCGCGGTTCTGGTCGATCAATGCGATAGTCCCGCTTAGCCGAAAGTGGGCCACAGGGCGATGTTTCGGTGCCGCCCGCGCCGCTGCGCTACTACCACCCTTGGGCCACGTCAGGTCACGGCGAGGTGATGCGGGCAATAGTAGTTCGCCGAGATGACCGCGAAGTGCGCGGCAGCGTCCATGTCGAAGCCGGGGTTGCGCGCCGTCACTTCCTGAACCACGGCCAGACCGGATTCACCACGATCCAGGCACACGCACACCGCTCGGGCGGGATCGATCGCTTGGGCTGGGCTGGGATAGGTGATACCGATCCGCTGCAAAGCGACCAGAAATCCGACATCATCGCCGGCGCGGGCAACACCGGCAACCCACACCGGCGCACCGAATACGACCGCCGCGCACACGCCTACTACCGCGATTAGCAATTTCATTGGCTCACAGCGCCTTTGATCGGGGCTGGCCGACCTGAATCCCGCTGCACGATGCCTTGCCGGGCATTGGCGCATCGCAACGGACCGGCCAAGTCCGGCACCTGCAGCGAGATTGCAGCGAACTTCACTGCGATACCACCAAGGTTACCGATGCTCGACGCGGCCCGCAAAGATGCGGCAAGCATCACGAAAAATGCCCGTGAAGCGTCCTCGGTGCATCACGTAAAAATGCCCGCGAAACGGTCGATCCTCGGCAGGCATGGGAAGTGGGCTGTCGATGTCGTCTCGGGCCGAGATCACCGCGAAGTTCGCCAGGGCGTATGTGGGGGCGCCGAAGGCGGGCAAGGGGCAGATTCTGGATCAGGTGGTGGCGGTCACCGGCTGGTCGCGTGACAACGCCCGGCGGCGGTTGAGGGCGGCGGCCGCGCCGCCGGGAGCGGGTCGGCAGGTCGCCAAACGGATTCGCCGGCAACGTAATCCGAAGTACTCCTAGGATGCGCTCAAGGTGTTGCAGAAGGTGTGGGCGGCCTCAGGCGGGCAGTGCGGCCGGTACCTGGCCGCTTCCATGGCACTTCAGTTGGATGCTCTAGAACGCCACGGCGAACTGGTGGACGGCCGTGACCGTTACGGCCCGGCGGTGCGTGCCGAGCTGTTGGCGATGAGCAGCGCCACGATCGACCGCTACCTGCGCGGCGCCAAGGCCCGCGACCAGATCTCGGGTGTGTCGACGACGAAACCCTCCCCGCTGCTGCGGTCCTCGATCACCATCTGCAAAGCAGGCGATGAGGCCGAAGAATCTCCGGGGTTCTTCGAAGGCGACACCGTGGCGCACTGCGGCCCGACACTGAAAGGTGAGTTCGCCCGCACGGTCAACCTCACCGACATGCACATCGGCTGGGTGTTCACCCGCACGGTGCGCAACAACGCCCACCCCCACATCCTGGGCGCCCTCAAAACCGGAATTACTAAAATCCCTATAAGGTAACGGGTTTGGACTTCGACAACGGCACCGAATTCCTCAATAAGGCGGTCATCAAGTGGGCCGCGGACATGGAGATCTTCTTCACCCGCTCACGACCCTACAAGAAGAACGACCAGGCCACCATCGAGTCCAAAAACAACCACCTCGTGCGTCGCTACGGGTTCTACTACCGCTACGACACCGACGAAGAACGCGCCGTGCTCAACCGGCTGTGGCGCCTAGGGCGTGTCTGCTTAATGTGAATGGTGTTTTGGCTGATGCTGTTTGGGTGATGCGGACGCATGCGATTTCTGATGATTTGTGGTCGCTGATCGTGGCGGTGTTGCCTGCGGGGCGGCGGCGTGGCCGGCCGTGGAACGATCATCGACGTACTCTGGAGGGCATTATCTGGCGTTACCGTACGGGATCTCCGTGGTGTGACCTGCCCGAGCACTTCGGTCCCTGGCAATCGGTGGCCGAGAGGCATCTACGCTGGTCGGTCGATGGCATCTACGCGCGGATCTTCGCGGCGATCGCCTCTGACCTCGACGCCGAGGACGCCGACCTGGGCGCACTGTTGTCGGTCGATTCGACCAGTGTGCGCGCCCACCAACACGCAGCCGGAGCGCCCCGGGCGCCGCACAGGGGGATCTGTCGAATTACAAGAAATATCTCGATGAGCCCGATGACCACGCTATTGGGCGTTCCCGCGGCGGGCTGACTACCAAGATCCACGCCTTGACCGACCAGCTGTGCAGTCCGGTCACCCTGGCACTGTCGGCCGGTCAAGCCGGTGATAATCCGATGCTTTGGCCATTGCTGGCCGCCCGGTGCAGCAACTCATACGCCCCGTTTCACCTGCTGGCGGACAAGGCGTACTCCCATGACTCGACGCGGGCACAGCTGCGCCGGCTCAAGATCGCCCATACCATCCCCGAGCGCAGCGACCAGATCACCCGCCGCAAAGCCAAAGGCCGCAACAGAGGACGGCCTCCGGGGTTCTCAGGCCGAATCTACAAGCACCGCAACACCGTCGAGCGAAGCTTCAACCGGCTCAAACACTGGCGCGCGGTCGCCACCTGCTACGACAAATACGCCCTGACCTACCTCAGCGGTGTCACCCTGGCCGCCATCATCACCTACCACCGCGTCCGCAATTAGCAGACAGGACCTAGATGCCAACGAGTCTTTGGGACTCGATGACTGCCGTTGGGCGGCTCGATCGCAGAGCTAGGAGGGCGGTCCATGAACGGCTCACCGGATTCTCAGATACTGCGACAGCCGACTACGCGGTCCTTTCTAGCCCAACCGTTGCGAGTCGCGATCGCCGGCGATTGGCATTCCGACGCCAAGTACGCCGTCGGCGCGATCGAGCACGCCGCCAAACGCGAAGCGACAGTGCTGATTCAGCTCGGCGATTTCGGCTATAACTTCACCGACGAGTATCTGGATTCGCTCGAAGAAGCTTTGGACCGGTGCGGGATGGTCTTGGGGTTCGTCGACGGCAACCACGAGAACTTCGAAAGATTGCTTGGTTGGCCCATCGACCCGGACGGTCTGCGATACCTGCGTGCCCACCTCGTGCACCTGCCGCGGGGTTTTCGTTGGCTATGGGGCCAGACCCGGTGTCTGGCCCTCGGTGGCGCCTATTCGATCGACCGTTTCCTACGCAAGCGGGGCCGCTCCTGGTGGGAGCAGGAGCTACTGACCATGCGCCAGGCGAATGCGGCCGCGGCCGCCGGAGAAGCCGATGCCATGTTTTGTCACGACTGCCCGGCCGGAATCACCGTTCCCAGAGCGGCGCGCGACCGGCGCGGGTTCCCGGAACTCGAGCTGCGTCGGTCCGAGCTGCATCGCGAGCGGCTGCGCTGCGTTGTCGACGCCGTCCGCCCGGGTCGGCTTTGGCACGGACACTTTCACCACCGTTATCAGGCGGTACTGCACGGGCAGGGTTATCGCACCGTGGTGGACGGTCTGAGCAAAACGGGCATCCCATCGACAACAACATGGTGGTAGTCAACCTCGCCGCTCTGGGATCGCACCGGCTGAGTAGTCGCGGGACCGACGGGCCATCGAATTCGGACTTGACCCACCGAGAGGCCGTCGGTTAACTAGCAGCGGCGATGGGGCTCGCCAGGAAGCTCGACTTCTGAACCGCCAGCCGGCTGATGGCACCTGCGAACAGAGGAGTCCCAGGTGGCATATCCAAACTCCCGCGCTCGTCCCGCGCCGCGCGTGGCCCGAATCGAACTGCGCCGCAACGGTGGTCATCCCATAGGCACACACCGACCCGATGCCCACGAGGCGAACATCGGTTGCAGCGGCGGCGCTGCGGCATGAAAACTCCTAGGCAGCACGGCTTCAGGGGCCGGCATGGATGACGATTGCCTCAAGGTGAGCGCCTACTTGGGTGAGCGGCGCCGAACCGACGACGGCTTCCTGGCCGATGTGCTGCTCAGCCTCTACCAAGAACACAACATCGCGTCCAGCGTCGTGCTGCGCGGAGCCGGTGGATTCGGGACGGGACGCCACCTGCGGACCGACCAATCGCTGACCCTCTCCGAGGATCCGCCCGTGGTGATCATCGGTACCGACCGTAGGCCCAAAATCGAGGCATTACTCGACCCGGTGCTTGCCATCAAGCAACGAGGGCTGCTCACTCTCGAGCGCGCCCGCATGGTGCGCGGGGACCTGCCAGCACTGGAATTGTCAGAGCAACTTCACGAAGCCGCCAAGTTGACCGTCTACGTTGGCCGCAAAGAACGCGCCTACGGTATGCCCGCCTATCTGGCCATCTGCGATCTGATGTACCGACGCCAACTGGCTGGTGCCTCGGTTTTCCTGGGTGTTGACGGCACCGCGCACGGGCGGCGGCAACGCGCCATGTTCTTCGGCCGTAACGCCGACGTCCCGACGATAATCATTGCCGTTGGCTCGGGCGATCGCATCCGTCGGGTACTGCCGGAGCTCGGTGGGCTATTGCGCCGTCCACTGATCACGCTCGAACGAGTTCGGGTTTGCAAGCGTGACGGTGAACTGCTGGGCCGTCCCCATGCCCTGCCCGCAGCCGACGAACACGGTCTGCCGCTGTGGCAGAAGCTGATGATCTACACCTCCGAATCGGCCCGGCACGACGGGGTTCCCATTCACCGGGCCATCGTGCGACGCCTATACCGGCGCCGGAGGCCCGACGGGGCTACCGTGCTGCGCGGCATCTGGGGCTTCAACGGCGAACATCAGCCCCACGGCGACAAGCTGTTCGCACTGGGCTGCCAACTGCCGGTCGTCACCATCGTGATCGATACCCCGACCAACATCGCCGAATCATTTGAAGTGGTTGACGAATTGACCCGCGAACATGGATTGGTCACCAGTGAAATGGTGCCCGCCTTGGTATCTGACGACGGCGATGGCGGTCGGGGCGGACCGGTCATCGCCCGCTACGACTACTAGCCAGGTGGCACCGCCCAAGCCACGTCCGGTGCGGTCGGTACCGCACAGCCCGCTAACGTAATCGCCCATGAACCCCAACCCGCTCGAGCAACTGACACTCGAGCAACTACGCACCCGGACAAGCATGAAGTGGCGTGCGCACCCGGGCGATGTCTTGCCCTTATGGGTGGCGGAGATGGACGTGAACCTGGCACCCACGGTGGCCGCCGCGCTTCATCGAGCGGTCGACAACGGCGATACCGGATACCCCTACGGCACCGCATATGCCGAAGCCCTTGCCGAATTCGCCGCGCTGCGTTGGCAATGGCACGACCTGGAGGTCGGCCGGACGGCGATCGTTCCGGACGTGATGATGGGCATCGTTGAGATGCTCCGTCTGGTCACCGATCGCGGTGACACCGTGATCGTCAATTCACCGGTGTACGCCCCGTTCTACGCATTCGTGTCACACGACGGCCGAAGGGTGGGCGAAGCGCCGCTGGGCACTGATGGCCGGATCGACCCGGACGCGCTGGAAGAGGCCTTCGCTCAAGCGCGCCGCGCAGGTGGCAACGTGGCTTACCTGTTGTGCAATCCCCACAATCCGACCGGTGCCGTGCACAGCTGCGACGAACTGCGCGGCGTCGCCGAACGCGCCCGTCGATATCACGTGCGGGTGGTGTCGGACGAGATTCATGCTCCCCTGGTCTTTTCCGGAGCACGTTTCACCCCGTACCTGACGGTGCCCGGCTCCGAGAATGCGCTGTCGCTGACATCGGCCACCAAGGCGTGGAATCTGGGTGGCGTCAACGCGGCGTTGGCTGTTGCCGGTCCGGAGGCCGCCGCCGATCTACGCCGGATGCCGGAAGAGGTCAGCCACGGGCCGAGTCACCTGGGCATCATTGCGCACACCGAAGCGTTCCGAACCGGCGGCGACTGGCTTGACGCGCTGCTGGCCGGACTGGACGCAAACCGCACGTTGTTGAGCGATCTGGTGGACGCGCAGCTTCCCGGGGTGCGGCTGCGATGGCCGCAGGGCACCTACCTGGCCTGGCTGGACTGTCGAGACCTCGGAATTTCCGAGCAGGATGCGTCCGGTCTTGCGGTGGTGTCAGATCTATCCGGGCCGGCCAGCTGGTTCCTCGATCACGCCCGAGTGGCGTTGAGTTCGGGCCACGTGTTCGGAACCGGCGGAGACGGGCACGTGCGCATGAATTTCGCTACTTCCCAGGCCATTCTGACTGAGGCAGTGACGCGGATGGGCAAGGCGCTCGACGAGCTGCGGTAGCCGTCAGCCTTGCCCCGCCGGCGCGACGCCGCTGCGCTGGTCCAACCCGGCAATGACCCACTTGGCCCATTCGATTTCCTGTTGGGCCCACCGCAACCCTTGCTCCAGCGCGGCCCGGGCAAAGAAGGAGTCGTCATCCTCAGCCCAGTCGTAGGCGTCGCGGATCCGTTCGTAGTGCGTCTTTTCCTGCTCGGACAAAGACAACAACGATTCCAGGTAGCTACGGGCTTGACTGGGATCTAGCTGGCCGAGCAGGAAGACCCGCAGCAGCGCGGCATTGCGGACCGGTGGGTCCTGCTGCGGCGAAGTCATCCATCGGTAGAGTTCGGCGCGTCCCGCGTCAGTGATCGCGTACTCCTTGCGCCCCCGTGGCCCCAGGTCCGAGGACTTGATTAGTCCGGCAGCAGCCAGCTTGTTAAGCTCACTGTAGAGCTGACTCTGCGTTGCTGGCCAGACGTTGTTCATCGACAGCTGAAACCGCTTTAGCAGGTCATATCCACTTCCCGGCTCCTGGGAGAGCAGCCCCAACGCCGCATGTCGCAGGCTCACCCAACCATACTAACCAGCCATTTTTGACATGTCACCAATGCCATGCCAATATCGACATATCAATTTTGACATGTCGATATTGGAACGTCGGAAACGTAAGGAGTACAGGTGATTCAAAGTGCCCGCCCGAGTGTGCCTGCCTTCTGCAGCGTCGACAACGACAAGCAGCCGGATCGGCCACCGGCCAAGGTCTTCAGCCCCGCACGCGCCCTCGATGGGTTCCTTCGCTCGCCGCTTGCGGGAATCGCCCCATGGGCACTGCTAGCAATCTTGTCCGGACCGGGGCGCTTCGAGCTGGCGGCGGCCGGCGCGTTGGGGCTCTCCGCGCTGGTGATGCTTGCCGGCCTCAGCCGTGGCGTCAGGGTTCACGCCCTCGAGGTCTTCGGCACCGCGTTCTTCGGCGCCATGTTGGTCGTCGGCCTGTTCGCGACCGACAACGCAATCCGGTGGCTCGAGTTGTGGTCCGGGGAGCTCACCAACGCCGCCCTAGCCTGTTTTTCCTGGCTCACCCTGCTGATCAGACGGCCATTCACCATGGCCTACGCCAAAGACACCACACCACCGGAGCATTGGGACAGCCCCCTATTCAAAAAGATCAACACGGTGATCACCATCGTGTGGGCGGGCGCCTTCACCTTTGCGGGAACCGTCGGCTTCATCGGCGACTACTTGTGGCATGACGGCACCAACTTCTGGACCGGGTGGATCCTTCAATTGGCGGCGATCTTCTTCGCGGCGGCGATTACCGACTTCTACCCGGACTACGCCGCCGCCAAGTTCGATTTGGCCAACGGCGAGCCGGCGCTGGTTCCCTCCGTCCTACAGACTGTCGGCTGGTTGCCGTCCTTCCTCACGGTCACCGGAATTGCGGGTCTGCTCACCAACTCGGTTGACTCCCTCGCCGCGATCGCGCTGATTGTGGCCGGCAATGTCGCATCCAGCATCCTGGCGAAAGTTCTTCCGAAGCAGACGAAATCGTAGCGACGCCACGGGCAAGTCTCAGCCGGTAGCAGCCAGCACGGCGGTAGCGAGCTCGGGGCGGCATACCACCAAATCGGGAAGCTTGGGGTCCGGCCGGTTGTAGGTCAATGCCGACCCGTCGATACGAGACGTATGCAGCCCAGCGGATCGGGCCACCGCCACCGGGGCGGCCGAATCCCACTCGAACTGCCCGCCGGCATGGACATACACATCGGCCAAGCCCTGCACGACCGATGCCACCTTGGCCCCGGCGGAGCCCATTTCCACCAAGGTGCCATCCAACGCGTCGCGCACAGCCAGCGCGATGGCCGGTGGACGAGTCCGCGAAACCACGATGCGCGGCCTGTCGGGTGCCGCCGGGGGTGGCTCGACGTGTGGTGTCGCCAAGGTGATGCCCTGCGCCGGGAGCGCCACGGCCCCGGCGACGAGCTGGCCGGCCTGCCACAGCGCGACATGCACCGCCCAGTCGACGCGGCCGAGTTCGGAGAATTCGCGGGTGCCGTCGAGCGGATCAACGATCCAGACTCGCTCGCTGCGTAGCCGGACGGGGTCGTCGGCACCCTCCTCGGAGAGCACCGCATCCCCGGGACGCTCGGCGGCCAGCTTGTCCATCAGAAAGTCATGAGATCGCTTGTCCCCCGCCGCCTTACGCTGGGCAACCTCGGCTTCGGCGAACTCCTCCCGCACTCCGAGCAGCAGGCGACCTGCCTCGGTGGCCAGCCACGCAGCCACAGCGTGGTCGTTCATCCAATACCCATTTCCGGCGATAGATTGGTAATTCTTACCCAAATTACATCACTGGCCGAGCAGGTAAATCTTCCTCCGCACCCCGAGGATCTAGCGTGAACTCAGAGTCCGAACTGGTCCTCGACGATGCCGAGCCAGATCTGCGCGCAATCGATGGCGACCTTCTCACTGATGAAGGCGTGCTGGGTTCCGGTGTACATGTCACGAAACGCCCGTTCGAGGCGGCTACCCTCGCGGATTGAACTCGTTCCGGCCACCAGATGTGCCCATTCGGCACAGCTTCGAGCGGTATCGGTGGCGAAGACGGCCGCCGCGCGCATGTCCGAACGCAACGTAGGAGTCAGTTCCTGGCCGGCACCGACCGCGGCTTCGGCGGTGGTGAAGGCATCCAGGACCAGCAGGCGCGCCGCGCGCCATGCCGCGACGTGATGGGCCAGGCCCTTCTGGAAAGTGGGGCGACTGGCCAGAGCGGCCATGTCGCTCATCCGGTACTTCGTCGCCGCAAGTTCGGTGACATCGTCAAGCATGCTCTTGGCGACCCCCAGCGCCCACGAGGCGTGGCCGGCCGCGGTCACCGGCATCAGCCCCATCCGAGTGGCCGGCGAACTCCCCCGTCGCGGCTCCCGGGCGAATAGTCCAAAGGTGCGGCCCTGCGGCACGAACACGTCCTCGGCACTGTAGTCATAGGAACCGGTCCCTTTGAGCCCCTGCACAAACCAGCCGTCATTGAAGGTGATCTGCTCGCGCGGAACCACGGCCACCTGCATGTCCGGAACACCCTCACGGATCCAGCGCATTTCACCGTCATCCATCGGGAAGAAGCCCGCCGCGATGTACTGCGCATGACCGGTCCCCGAGCCGAAGCTCCACGATCCACTCAGTCGGTAGCCGCCGTCGCCGGCGCTTCCCTGCCCGTTGGGGAAGAACTGGCCGCCCATCGTGACTCGGTTGTCGGCGGCGCTGAACACCTCAGCGAAGCCGTCGTCGGGGAGATACGTGGCGGCGGCGAACGTCGACGGCAGGTTCGCGATCCCAATCCAACCGAACGACCCATCCTGCCAGGCCATTTCGATCCATGTCTCGATCATCTCGGCAAACGCGGGCTCGGTTCCTCCGGCCGCAGTCGGATTGAATGCCGACATCAGTCCGGTGGACCACATTTCGTTGACGATCTTGTCGGTGAGCGTGCGCCGGCGTTCGGACTCGCCGGCTTCGGCCCGCACCAGGTCCCGCATGGTGCGGGCCAGCGCGACAACCTGGCCACTCGTTGTCGATATCATCTGTTCTCTATCTGGGTTCAACCGGTGGATGCAACACCGGTTTGGTGGAGCAAGAGTAGCTGTTCATTGAATGCTTCGGCCGGTGTCTTCCGGCCGAGTGTCTTGCGTGGTCTGGTGTTGAGGGCGTGAGCGACGGCCTCGATTTCCTCGGCAGACCATCGCGGGAGGTCGGTGCGTTTGGGAAAGTATTGGCGCAGCAGGCCGTTGGTGCTTTCATTCGTGCCGCGTTGCCGTGGTGACTGGGGGTCGGCGAAGAAGACAGGGATGCCGGTCTCGACTTTGAATTGGGCGTGCGCGGACATTTCCTTGCCGCGGTGCCAGGTCAGCGACCGGACGAGCTGCTGCGGCAGGGTCGACATGGTGTTTGCCAGGGCGTCCTTCATCGTTATTGCGCCGTAGCCGGCCAGGGCCGGACCGTTCTTGACCGAGTGCTTATGCCGGTGCCCTTCTTCGCGGGCCAAGTGGATCAACATGGTGAACCCGGTCGTACGCTCGACGACGGTGCCGATCGCCGAGAGCGTTCGAGCCCGATGGGAAGATCGCCTTCCTTAACTTGTTGGAAGGGTGTTTCGGGGCTGTCGTAGGGTCCTGATCACCCTCGGGTGGCAGGTATGGCTTAGATCGCCGCCTCTCGGGTGACGTGGGCCCAGGTCTTGCGTCATGATCGTTCCCGAGGCGCGTGCAGTGCGCGTCCGGTGCGTAGGCACCAGACCAGCTCCCAGTTGAGCGCGCCCCGGCCCTGGATGTAGAGCGATTGGTAGATCGCTTCGTGGCTGATACGCATGGACTTGTCCTCGGGGAAATCGACTTTGAGCCGGTTGGCAATCTGCTCTTGGCTCCACGCTAGCGACCACGGTCGGTCCTTGCGGTGGGGCTTGTTGCGGCCGGTGAATCGTGGCGGTTGCGGTCCGGCGATGATGCCGCCGTCGGGGTGGCTAATCTGCCCTGAAAGGCGTTGCTGCACATAATCATGCAGCTGCGGATTGGCGGCCAATTTCGCGGTCTTGGGCCGATATGCGGCCATATCGGCCTTCCACAGCACGACCGAGGCCCGGAAACCGCTGCTCCCGTAGCGAACAGCGGCGCTGCGGCGCAGTTCCCGTGAGATCGTGGACGGGTCGCGCCGAATCGCCCGGACGATTGCTCAAACACGTTGCCCTGAAACCGCAGTAGCGCGATTTCCTCACACTCAGCGAAGGACAGGCAACGGGAACTTCACATCAAAGCGTTGTGGAACCAGCGTGCCCGACCGCCGACGCCACGCCGGCGATCGCAGCTTCGGCCGGATCACCCGGTCTGCTGCCTGCTGACGACAAACCATTCAACACCTCCAACATCGAGGTGTTGCGACGACCAGTCGAATCCGCCATCACCGCCTCAACCTCTGAGCGCAGCAGATTCCACTGTTCGTCGGGGAGGTCCCAGGGATACCGCGCTTTCTGTCACGACATGGGCAACCCGCAGCGGGGCAACTGGTTTGCCTGGACTCGACAAGGTAGACAGGCATTCACGGGGCTCCCAGCAGCAAGGGGATGTGGTGTCCATCTGCTACCGCGGGCTCCGTCTCATGCCATTGCGCGACGCCCGATCGTGATCACCGATATGTCCAGTCACTTTAGTCACACGAGTATGTGAACAGCCTCTAACCGCAGTCCCGCCTCCGGCCAGGGCCACTAGGGGTTAAGCCTGGAGATCAGGATGCGGTCCGGATCGTGCTCCTGAACAACGGACATCAGCTGGTCGGTATTGTCGCCCCAGCAGTCGCTCGTCCTGTCCAAAATGTCAGCATAGTTGACGTAACGCCCGCCTGTCAACACGCCGGCAAGCATCACGAGAAATGCCCGTGAAGCGTCCTCGGTGGATCACGTAAAAATGCCCGCGAAACGGTCGATCCTTGGCAGGCATGGGAAGTGGGCTGTCGATGTCGTCTCGGGCCGAGATCACCGCGAAGTTCGCCAGGGCGTATGTGGGGGCGCCGAAGGCGGGCAAGGGGCAGATTCTGGATCAGGTGGTGGCGGTCACCGGCTGGTCGCGTGACAACGCCAGGCGGCGGTTGAGGGCGGCGGCCGCGCCGCCGGGAGCGGGTCGGCAGGTCGCCAAACGGACTCGCCGGCAACGCAATCCGAAGTACTCCTAGGATGCGCTCAAGGTGTTGCAGAAGGTGTGGGCGGCCTCAGGCGGGCAGTGCGGCCGGTACCTGGCCGCTTCCATGGCACTTCAGTTGGATGCTCTAGAACGCCACGGCGAACTGGTGGACGGCCGTGACCGTTACGGCCCGGCGGTGCGTGCCGAGCTGTTGGCGATGAGCAGCGCCACGATCGACCGCTACCTGCGCGGCGCCAAGGCCCGCGACCAGATCTCGGGTGTGTCGACGACGAAACCCTCCCGCTGCTGCGGTCCTCGATCACCATCTGCAAAGCAGGCGATGAGGCCGAAGAATCTCCGGGGTTCTTCGAAGGCGACACCGTGGCGCACTGCGGCCCGACACTGAAAGGTGAGTTCGCCCGCACGGTCAACCTCACCGACATGCACATCGGCTGGGTGTTCACCCGCACGGTGCGCAACAACGCCCACCCCACATCCTGGGCGCCCTCAAAACCGGAATTACTAAAATCCCTATAAGGTAACGGGTTTGGACTTCGACAACGGCACCGAATTCCTCAATAAGGCGGTCATCAAGTGGGCCGCGGACATGGAGATCTTCTTCACCCGCTCACGACCCTACAAGAAGAACGACCAGGCCACCATCGAGTCCAAAAACAACCACCTCGTGCGTCGCTACGGGTTCTACTACCGCTACGACACCGACGAAGAACGCGCCGTGCTCAACCGGCTGTGGCACCTGGTCAACGACCGGCTCAACTACCTGACCCCCACCATCAAACCCATCAGCTACGGCTGCAGCCGCGACGGTCACCGCCGCCGGCTCTACGACAAGCCCCAGACCCCCCTGGACCGGCTGCTGGCCGCCGGAGTCCTCTCAGCGGCCCAACAAACAGAGCTGCTCACCTACCGCAACAGCCTCAACCCCGCCGCGATCGCCCACCAGAACGCCGACCTGCAAGCCGCCCTGCTCAGACTCGCCAAAGACAAGACCGAACAGCTCTACCTCGCCGCCATACCCGCCGCTCTACCCGCCCTCAAAGCCGGCATCCGCATCAAAAGCAAGACCACCACCTGACCCCGATTTCGCGGGCATTCCTTACCTGATGCATGAACCAGGTTTCGCAGGCATCTTGACTTGATGCATCACGCACGCCGGCAAGGTCGTGCCGGATTTCTTGCAACAGGGCGTCGTGCCGGGCGGCGAGGCCCGCGTCAGCCGGCAACCGGTCACCCAGCGCCCAGTGATACACAAAGTCCTGCCCGCGGTGGAAAAAGGCGGTTTCCTGCGGCGTGAATGCGGCAACTGCACCGTTGATCGCCTCGATGCTCACCGCGCCGCCAGGCAGTTCGGGCGCGAATTGAAGTTCGTTGATCTGTCGGACGATGGCGGCCGCTTCGACTGCACCGAGTGCACCTCGGCCGATGTCGCTGGCTATTCGGTGTGGACGGAGGGTCGCGGGTGCCGGGTCGTGAAGAAAATCGTTCGAGACGAACACGGCATCGAAAAACGATTCTTAGCGGATCGATGCATGCAAGGCAGCAGGGTGCTCGAGCAGTGGCCGCATGAGCGAGCGGGCGTCGTCTCGGTTGCCGAGAAACTGGCCATCGATACGCACTCGGGGCGTGCCGGGAATCACGTCGGCAGGGCCGGCGCTTGCTTCGTCGGCGTAACGGTCCGCACCTGTCGTTCGAATGCTGAGTTGCAGATCGAGTTCGCTCGGCGCCGTGTGCATCAATTGAGTGAACAGAAGAATCGCCTCGACTGCCGCGTCCCAACGCCAGCCGAGAGTCACGCCTGTCACTTGCTGGATCGGTACGGTGTGAAACACCAGCTCCGTGACGATTCCTACACAACCAGCGCCGCCACGCACCCCCCAGAACAGATTTGCGTTGGTCACGGCGTTGGTCACCTGAATCTGTCCACTGGCAGTGACAACCGTCGCCTCGGCCAAGAAGTCCGAGGTGAGGCCGAAGTGGCGAGTGCATTGGCCAAACCCGCCGCCAAGCACTAACCCGCCGACGCCCACGGTGGGACATTCGCCGATGGGCATCGCCCGCCCAGTTCCATCCAGCGCGCGCGCAATGTCGCCGACGGTCGCGCCCGTCATCGCGTGCAGGTATCCCGACGGGGGATATCGGGCCGCGCTCAATCCGCGCAGGTCAAGCAATACGCCGTCGTCACGGACAGGGAATCCATCAAAACTGTGCCCACCCGACCTAATCGATAGCCGAATCCCCGCCGCATTCGCCCAGGCCATGATGGCGGCAACCTGGTTTCGATCAGCTGGCCGCAACACGGCCGCTGGCGACCGGATGCGTCCGGCGCGCGAAAAAACTCTGCGCCCGGTCTCATAGAGCGGGGAGCCGGGAGCACCCACTCGCCCCGGGCACAGGCTCTCCAAGGTTCGAAAATCGCACGCCTCAAGAGCCATGCCAAACTCCATCATGTTCGGCGGGACAGAGGTTGTCCTGAGTTCCGCAAAACTTCCGCGGCGGGCCGGTGTGAACCATCCCGGATTTCATGCGGTTTCATGCCCCCTCGGGATTCTGTGAGCCAGCCGGTCGACCGGTCACGAGTTGGGAATAGTAGCGGGCTTCGGCTTCGGCGGGCGGGATGCGTCCGAGGCGGTGCATGAGACCGTATGTGGTGACTGCTCGCGGAGTGGCGTAGTTACTGGCCGGGGCCTCGCTCACGCAATCTCGTGGGCTACCGAGCGCGGTTCTGTGCTCGGCCTTTCCGACAGGTGTTAAGGAGGCCCCCGTGTTTTGCGAGCGTACAAGTGTTGGTTTGATGTGCACGCGTGTTCGGTTGTCGCGGCGGCGATCGATGGGCGAAGCGCGGACGTGTTTTGGGCGCGGTTGACGCCGTCGCGCGCGAAGGTCATCGAGTGAGTGGGCAAGCTGCCCGGCCCGTGCGCGGTGGTCTACGAGGCCGGTCCGACGGGTTTCGGGTTGGCACGGGCGTTGTCGGCGGCGGGATTGCGATGCGAGGTCGCGGCGTCGTCGAACTTGTTTCGCCCGGCGAGTGATCGGGTGAAAACCGATGCGCGCGACGCATTAAATTTGGCGCGGTTGTTGCGGCTGGACGAGGTTGTGCCGGTGTGGATTCCGAGTGCGGCCGAGGATGCTACCCAGGATCTGGTCCGCGCCCGAGAAGCCGCCAGAACGGACTTGATGCGGATCAGACATCGGTTGTCGAAATTGTTGGTGTGTCACGGGATCGTCTACTACGACGGCAAGGCGTGGACTGAACGCCATGACCGGTGGCTGCACCACCAACGATTCGACGCCGCCCCCACGAAGTCGGCATTCGAGGATGCTTACCAGGCGGTGGTGCTGGCTACCGCGCGGCGTGCGGTCGCGTCCCATGCAGTGGTGTAAGTCGGGCTGGCGATTCACATAAGGCTCTGCGAGTTTTAACGATGCCGTGAACGCGGCTGGGACCGCAACGTGTTGGCCGGGTTGATCATCAGCGCGGCTGAGCAGAGCAAGGGAGGTTTCGGAGAGATAGCGTTCGGACACACCAAGATCGCCGACAAGAACATTCCGTGCAAGGGACTCTCGTCGCTGGATCTCTGATGCCGAAGTCGCCGAAATCCCCTACACCGCCTTCGCATCCACCAAAGACCGGATCACCGCACGCCTGGTCGTCCGTCGTGTCAAGGACGCCTGCCGCCCCGACGCGTTGTTCCCGGTCTGGCGGTATCACCCGTTCTTCACCAACACCGACCTACCCGTCGAGGCGGCCGACATCACCCACCGCCAACACGCGATCATCGAAACCGTGTTCGCCGGCCTGATCGACGGACCCACGGCGCACATCCCGTCAGGCCACTTCGCCGCGAACTCCACCTGGGTGCTCTGCGCGGCGATCTCTCCCAACCTGCTGCGCGCTACCGGCGTCCTGGCTGGGGACCGACACACGGGGGCACGCGGATCGACCCTGCGCCGCAAGATCGTCGACGTCCCGGCCCGGCTACCCCGCCCACAACGCCGGCCGGTTCTGCACCTACCCACCCACTAGTCCTGGTCAAAGGCCTAGCTTGCGTTGCGGCACAGCACCATCAGATACAACCCCAAACGGGCGCAACAACCCGACCCCGCCGACAGGCCCGACCGCAGCGCACAGGAAAGGCTGGACAGGCCAGCGACTCCCTCGGGCCCAACCCCAATAATCGGGATCAACAAGTACAGACACCAGTCTCCAAGATCCGTCGGTGGATCGAGGCTTAGAACTCCGGGTCGGTAGGGAGTACCCAGTTAAGCGAGTAGGCCAACTCCTGCTCGCGGAATAGGGCTTCTGTTATGTCATAAAACTCGGATGCGTTAATCGAAGACAAAGCCAACTCAGTCTCACAGGACAAGGCTGCAACAGACATAGAATTTCAATTTCCTTTCAGGGTTTGGCAGCGTAACGGCCTAATCATGTCGTTGGTTCATTTCCTAACAACGACCATCCGTGCGGCTCTAAGTAATTGAATAGAAGATCCGCAGGAAACCGTCATAAGTAGGCGTTCTGTTCACGCCGGAATGAGGCTACCCGAGTCAATCACGAAGTAAAAGGCGCAGTAATGTGAGATCGCTCTCTTATGAACCCCCTTCTACCGCGATCCCGGCGCCGATTGCAACACCCGCCGTGTGCCCACAAAAAGGGCTCTTCGCAGTCGATGGTGTAAAGACCCGCGAATGAGCCAACTGGTCTTCGAGTAGTGGTCCGAGGTCTGGTTGGCTGGGGGCGTGCCGGAGAAGGGGGGAAGAGGAAGAGCGGTGTGTCCGGGGCTAGTGCGGACCTGGCGTTGCTTGAGAAGCTGATGGCTGACGCTGGCCGGGATCTGTTCGCGAGGGTGTTCGATGAGCCGACGCCAGTGGTCCGGGCTGGGCCGGAGCGAGCGCAGGGTTTGCGGGTGCGGATCGACCTGATGTATGCCAAGCCGCCGATCTGCCGTTGCCTCGACCTGCCGGGCGTGCGTTCACCTATCAGGCTATGTAGTCAGAAGTCCTAGGCAGGTCATCGTCGAGCATATGAAGAAATTCATCCATGGCAATATGCGGCAATATGAAAAACTATCCATGAAACGTGACGGGATGCACTGGCGCACAGTAGGGAATCACCTTGCGAAATCGTCACGGTGATCAACTCACCGTTTGCAAAGGCGCGTCCGGGCCATCGCAGGGAATCTGCGCTTTCCTGCGGCGGCCTGTTGATTTTTCTTATTGTTGGCCTGGTGTGGGTGACTGGTGGACACCGATTCACCTGATCGCAACCGAACAACGACTTGCCGACACGCCCACGACGAATACTGACGAGGCACGTGACCTCCTGGTGATAACCCTGCCCCAAACTCTCATAACGGTGGACCTATGACCGGGGTACAGATCTCATGGATCAACCAATCGGGGCCAGGCCACTGGCTATAGATAAAACCCGCTGATCCAGCCGGCCGTCTAAACAATCGCCGAAAGGCGGAATTGCTTTCCGCTACTGGCCGCCTCACCAGCCGGAGTGGCTCAGCGCAATCCGGCCATTCGCGTTCGAGTGCCCGCGGGGTGTCAGCCGGCCGCGGGCGGGCGTGCCATGACCGTGAGCCGGACCCCGTATCGGGGTATGACGCTGGTGGCTCGCTTTCCAGTTCCCACCGGCATACCCGGCATGCCCGGTGCGCCCTGCTCGGCCACCTCGGTGCCCGGGATCGTGGTCAATCCGCTGACCGACAACGCCGAGGCGGGGCCCGACGAAGGGGCGGCCCAAGATGGAGGCACCGACAACTGGCCGATGGAACCCGCCCGGCTCATGCTGACAGTCACCGCATTGGCCGCGCCCCTGGCGGCGACCATCTCAGAGGAGGAGAGTTTCGCGCCGAGTCCGAGCGCACCAGGAGCCAATTCGGCGGGGTTCTCCGAAGCGGCGCCGAGCAGACCCAGATTGTTGTCCGCGGCGATGATTGCAACAGGTATCGTCACGGCATCCGCCGTCATGCCGACCGTCGCATACATCGCGAAGATGGCGTCGAGGAGGGTGAATTCCTCGGGCAGAATTGGCCAGATCCCGAGTACCTGTAGCGCCTGGGGCACCAGCGCGATCAACTGTGACAACAGCGACTGGGAACCTTCCTCAGAGCTAGCGGCCGCCTTGCTGACCGCGGCGCCTTGGGCGGGCAACCCGGCAGGGTTGGTGTGCTGTTGTGGCCCGGGGAACGGCTCCAACGCGGTGGCCATGGCCGAGGTGGCGGCATAGTCGTACATTGCTCCGGCGTCCTGGGCCCACATCTCGGCATACTCTGACTCGGTAGCCTCGATCGCTGCGGTGTTCTGCCCGAAGATGTTTGAAGCGACCAGCGCTACCAGCAGGGCGCGATTTGCCGCGACAACGATCGGCGGAACCGTCATCGCATAGGCCTGTTCGTAGGCCGCGGCCGCCGCGGCGGCCCGGTTGGCGGTTTCGCTGGCCAGCGCGCCGGTTATCTCGAGCCAGTCGATAAACGGACCGGTCGCGGCCAGCATTGCCGCAGAGGCGGGGCCCCACCAGTACATACCGCTGAGGGTTGAGATCACCGAGCGGTAGCCCTCGGCCGCCGATGCCAACTCGATCGCGACCATGTCCCAGCTTGCCGCGGCGGCCAGTAGCGACGCAGAACCGGGGCCGCTGTACATCCGCGCTGAGTTAACTTCGGGCGGCAAGAATCCGTAGTTCATTGCTCCACAGCCCCTTTGACTGGTTGTGGCCGTATGTGGCGGTATGTGCATGTGGGTGGTGAGTGCGTTGGACATGGTCGTGCGTTCGGAGCCGACACTGGCTCGCAGGAGGGTCGCAAGTGCTAAATAACTACCAGGCGTAGAGCGCCGAGTCCGCCTCCGAGTGGGAGCTGGCTAGCGTCGTACCGAGCCTGCAGCCCGCCAGCGATGGCGACAGTGTGCCGCAATTTGCGGCACAGGCAGCGCTGAACCTGCATTTCCGCTGTGATCTAACTATAGAGTAGCTGTTAAGTGGTGCTATTAGTCATTTAGGTATTAGTTATTTGGGTCACGGTCGTCTCTGCACGCAAGCGGACCGGGGTGTCCTCGGTACAACGGACCGGAGTTGGTTTCCCAAGCCTTACAACGCTTCTGCGCGAACAAGACCCGCGTGATCTGCATCCGGGCGACTCAAGAATGGGCTGTACTCCCTAACGGGGACTCGCCGGACCCGCTTCTGGCTACGACCACTTGTACAGGAGCGATACAGGATTTATGAAAATGGCATGAATGAATGGCGTTTACCCTGGACGGGCTTTGGCCGGCCCCGGATAGCATGGGTAGCATCCATACTCGGCAGCGTCGTGAAGCTTTTGAGCTAGCGGCTGATCGGTGCAGGAGCGAAAAGTATTTCGCGGGTGCATAGTGTATCCGCTGATGGGCCTGGGGTGGCGTCGCATGTCGCATGAATAATGTTGCAAAGCAGAGGAATTGATGGCATTGGCCAAGGCTGGACGCGATGAGAATGATGTCGCCGGCCGCACCAGAGGATCGGTTAGGGTTCGACGGCGACGACCATTTCAGCACCAGCCGATGCGGAGGCGGACGCGTATCGCTTGAACAAGCGGTCGCGCCGGCGTTGCTGGACCGAATCACGGGTCCTGCGTTGGGCGTAGAGATGTGACGACGAGTAGTTCCTGGAGGGCTTTGATGACAGCCTCTGTTTGGATGGCTTCGCCGCCGGAAGTGCATTCGACGTTGTTGAGCGCGGGCCCGGGCCCCGGGCCACTGCATGAGGCAACGACGGCACGGACGGAACTCTCTGCCTAACAGGCCACGCTAGCAGAGGAACTCACCACCTTGCTAGGTGGAGCGGCCGCCGCGTGGCAGGGGACAAGTGTGCAGAGCTGTCTCGACGCGCACGCACCGTACGCGGCGTGGCTGACCACCACCAGCGCCGACTACGCGACGACGGCAGCCGAGCACGAAGTGGCGGCCGGGGCCTACACCAGCGCGCTGGCAACGATGCCGACACTGGCGGAGCTAGCCGTCAACCACACCACCCACACGGCGCTAGTCGCGACCAATTTCTTTGGGCTCAACACCATCCCCATCACCCTCAACGAAGCCGACTACGCACGGATGTAGATCCAAGCGGCCACCACCATGAGCGCCTATCAAGTCATCTCGGGCGCGACACTGGCCTCGATGCCCCACACCACACCAGCCCCGCCCATACTCAACACCCAAAACGGCACAACCCCGACTCCCCTGAAACCCGGTGGACTGAGCCTACTTCCGCGCTTCTTGATCGCCCTCGAGCAAGCCGGTTTCCAGTTTCACCACAACACAGTTGGTGAAGCGTTGAGCTACGCCACAGCCCGCCGCAACCAGATCTAGCACAACTCCGGACACCGCGAGCACGCGTTCAGGGCGCTGCCTTCGGGAAGTATTGCCGCAGTACGCCAAGGTCTCCTTCCCGATGGCGAGGCTGGGAGCGATAGGCGGGATCGAATGGCCGCCGGTGAATAGACAACATCGGAAGGGCGAAGCGCGGACGGCGTCGACCGGGAGGTTGGTGGGCGCGGCGATGAGTCCGTCCCGTGCGCAGCGGGCCGCGGTGCGCACGGGTGACTTTCGGCGGTCGGATCAAGTGTCATTGGGGCTGATAGACAGCCTGATAGATACTTTCGTGGCACAACCGCATCGACTGGTCATCGGGGTATTTCCGGCGTAGGAGGGACGTTTCCCGGTGACACGGTCGCCGGTTGCACACTCCACACCGACAGGGGCGGTCAATTTCGCTCCCGCAAACTCCAGCAGTCCCTGCGGCGTCACCACATGCTCGGCTCCATGGGGCAAGTCCGCTCCGCCGGGGACAAACGCCGCCATGGAGAGCTTCTTCTACCTGCTGCAACGCAACGTCATGGACCGCCAACGCTGGGCCACCCGCGACGACCTCCGCATCGCGATCGTCACCTGGATCGAACGCACCTACCACCGGTGTCGATGACAAGCCCGCTTGGGCCGATTGACCCCTATCGAATTCGAAGCCGTCATGACCGAGACGGCCAATCAGGCCGCCTGAGGAACTGTCACAGATCCGTTCAGCAGGCTCGGCGGTGTCATTTCGAACCGTCCTTCCGGGGCCAAATCAGGCTGATAAAGCCAACCGCCAGCTCAGCCGCTTGACATCCAATAGGGCATCAAATTCGCCATCGCCTACGACGGTGCAGCCGTTCTCAAAGCCATCGTCGCCTGGACCCGGCATTTGCCACACAAGACCTAGCCGCCGAGAATCGCGTCGACCGTGTTTTGCAGGACGATGAGTTGGAAGCCACTTGCCAGCGTGACGATCGCTGTGTTCGCAGCCAAGGGAGCAACGAGTGCATAGGTTAGCCCGCCGAGTGGGTCGCCGTCGACGATCTGTTCTATCACGTCGAGGAACAGGCTGATGTCATAGGAAGGCATGGAGGTCACGAGCATGTTGGCGATGTCTGCGGTCGGAAGCAGGACTGCATAAGCGTTGGAAGATGCATTCGCAATTGAGTTGGCGATAGCCGTGTTGGCATCTTGCAGAGCGCGGATGACTTCGTTTGCGGAGGTTGGTGCCGCAGCCAGCAACCCGGTCCCGGCGGTGCCGGCTGATCCCATTGCCGAGGCGAGCGAGGTAGGGAGGTCGGCAAACGACGGGGCCATTGCACTGATGTCGGCGATGAAGGCGTTGCCGCCCTGCTGAGTTCCGTCGGCCAGCATGCCAGCGACCTCAAGATAGTTCACGTCCGGGAATAGCCCGAATGGCGTCGGCACGTTCGCTGGTGACGTTGAATAGCCGTAGTTCGGGTCGCCATAGCCCAAGTTGACCAGGATGCGCATATTCGGCTCAATGAGGTCTGCCAGCGGGTCACCGATGACCGGGATGGCTCGGAACGGCGCTGTGATCGGCAGGTTTGGGTGCGTGATCATGTAGTAGTTGGTTTGGCCCTGCCCGGTCAGGGATGCTGAGCCCGGGAGTGTGACCATCTCGTACCCTGGGGGAAGATTTGCTGGGTCGAGATCCGGGTACTGGCCGTGGATAGTTTGGATTCCCAAGAAGGCGTTCAGGTCCGACAAAAGATTGAGCGGGTACCGCGGGAAAGAGGCGAATCCGTCGTACTGGAGCGTGTAGATGTTGGTCGGATAGGGGGGTGTCGGGCGGTGTCGAGCCATAAAAGTCCAATCCCAGGCTCGGCACGTTCAGTCCTACGAAGCGCGACAGGAGACCGCCATTGGGATTCATGGGATTGCCGAGCAGGGTGAAGCCGAGTTCGGTTGGTAGAGGTGGCGTTGGGTTAAGCGCCGGGTTCATCAAGTCTCGTATCTCCAGTGAGGAGATGATCGCGCTCAGGGAATAGCCTAGAACGGCGACGCTGTCGCCGGGATGCGCCGCCAGGGTGCTCTTGATCGTCTGGTCGAGGATCTGGACGCCTTGATCTACCGATGTATTAAGAGGCAAGCTCTTGATCCCGGTGTATATCGGCTGCAATCCCTCGGGGGTAAAGAGGGCTTTCGCGTTCTCCGGAAGCACGCCGAACGCTTCGTTGACGTAAGACAGCACCTTAGTCACGTATGTTTGCGAGGGTATCGGATTTCCACTTCCGCCGATCATCCAGCCGAACGTTGTTCCCTGCAATGTAGCTTGCGCAGATGGCGCCCCACCTGATGCGGCCGTGCTCCCGCTCAGCAGGGCCTGGGCATCAGCCTCCGCATGGCCGTAGGCATTGGCGCTTGCGGTCAGGGTCTGCACAAACGCGTTGTGGTATGTCTCAACCTGCCGGGCAAACGCCTGATAATCCTCACCGAACACGCTAAACACGTCCGCAATCGCCGCGGATACCTCGTCGGCGGCTGCCGCCGCCAAACCGGTGGTCCGACCGCCAACGGCGATGCTGGCCTCAGCGATGGACGTCTGGATACCTACCAAGTCCTCGGCAGCGGCAGTCATCAGTTGCGGTTGCGTCACCAAATGGCTCACCTGGACATCCCTTCAACGGAAGAATATTTCGTTGTCGCGCTCACATTGCAATGGGCACAGTCGTGAAGTTAAGCACCAATGCCCAACTTGGTGGCCCGAAACGGGAATATTGCCTGCGCCTGGAAGGGGCGGCCATTAAGGGGACTCCCGGCAGGCGCATCAAGCAACCCCGGGCGCAATACTGTTATGTCTCACGTTGGGATAATTTGTCTCATGCGAGACATGAATTTCCCCCGTTTTGGGAGGCGTGAAAATGTTTGGACGTAAGAGCGTTAAAGTCCCCGGTGGATCCGGCCGGCGTGGGGGCACGCCCGCTCTAACGCGCCCATTCAACAAGAAGGCAACCGCGCAAGCGAATCCAGACCACGGCCCCTACCCAAACCTGCACGAATACATGCAAAATCAAGACTAGCGGCGTTGGCGTACACATCGTAATACCTTGGTGTACAGTGCGATTAGCGGCAGAAGTCGCTAGGGTGGAGATCGCAAAGCCCGTAGAGGAGGTTATGTCCAAGCCATCGAGCCGATAGTCATGGGGTGGCATCCGGAAGGGGGTGAGCGAGCCGGTGCAGGGTCCCCGCCGGAGTAAAGGCAACCTCGCGACAGTGGGCCGCATTTGCCGAAATCCGCATTGAATCACAACCTTTGATCTCAAAATTAGGGGACCGGCCTTTCGGGGCCGGTCAGGCGGCGGGATGCGACGTTCAAAACATCACAACTTGATTCCAGCAATCAAATCATTTAGGTCGTCTACGCTACCCGAGACACAGGAACCGTTAGAAAACGTCTTGAACTTTCGGAAGCAGCTAGCACATAAACTGAAAGGGTTTTGCATGGTGCGACTGGATAACTTCATGATCGGCGTCATATTACCAATCGCTGGGTTATTCGGGGCGGCTATGCCATTCATTGCAGGCGGTCCCGACGTTGCGCCGGTAGATCCAGCACCGGACCCGGTGGCCGCTGCGCCGGGAGTTGTCCCGGGCCCCTCGGGGCCATTACCAGGCCCGCTTCCGGCGGGTATAGCGTCGATACCGATTATCGTGCCGTTGCCTGCTGGGCCGGAGCCGGATGGGGTACACAGCAAATAGGAGAATGGCTCGGTCTGACACGCGGAAGGCGCATTCTGCACCCGGTTGGGTGTCTGGTGCGCCCGTGCGTCGTAGCGGTCGAAGACGCCGCCCTAGCCCGGATTTTTTGCGCGGGTCTGGTTTGATGCTGGTTTGATGCCAATTCGCCCTGAAAGGCGTTGCTGCACATAATCATGCAGTTGCGGATTGGCGGCCAATTTCGCGGTCTTGGGCCGACATGCGGCCATATCGGCCTTCCACAGCACTACCGAGGCCCGGGAACCGCTGCTCCCGTAGCGAACAGCGGCGCTGCGGCGCAGTTCCCGTGAGATCGTGGACGGGTCGCGCCGAATCGCCCGGACGATTGCTCAAACACCGTTGCACTGGACCCGCAGTAGCGCGATTTCCTCACACTCAGCGAAAGACAGGCAGCGGCCCGAGGGCTGGAACTTCACATCAAAGCGTTGTGGAACCAGCGTGCCCCGACCGCCGGACGCCACGCCCACAATGCCCGCGGCTTCTTCGGCGAGAAGCCCTCTAGCGATCTGTTCCCAGAAGGCCACCTCGACATGACGCCGATACTTCCGATGCCCCGGCGATCGCAGCTTCGGCCGGATCACCCGGTCTGCTGCCTGCTGACGACAAGCCATTCAACACCTCCAACATCGAGGTGTTGCGACGACCAGTCGAATCCGCCTTATCTCCCTCTCTCACTGTGGGAGACCGAAGAGCCGAACCACCCCGTGATCGCGCCCGGCGGTGTAGCCGCCGTCGACGGCAATGGCCTGGCCTGTCACAAAGGAAGCGTCGGGTGCGAGCAAGAAGGCAGCCATGGCCGCGATCTCCTCCGGCTTTCCCAATCGTTGCAGCGCATGCTCATTGGTGATCGACGCACGCGGGCCCTCCATTCCCGGCATGTCGAAGACCCCTTCGGCCAGGGGTGTGGCGATGAAGCCCGGGCAGATCGCGTTCGCCCGGATACCACTGGGCCCATAGTCGAGCGCAATGTTCTTGGTCAGCAACACAACACCGCCCTTGGCGGCGTTGTAAGAACTACCGCCGGCGGTGCCCTCTAGACCTTCGATGCTGGCCAGCGTCACGATTGAGCCGCGTTCGCCGTCCACCCGGGGTTGCTCGATCATCCTGCCCAACGCCGCCTTGGCTACCAGAAAAGTGCCGGTGAGATTGACCCCAATGACTCGGTCCCATTCAGCTCGCGTCAGCAGATGCACCGGGCCGCCACCGGCCACCCCAGCCGAATGCACCACCCCATCGAGGCGGTCGGGCACGGCGGCGAACACGCCGGCGACCGCGTCCTCGTCGGTGACGTCGGCGGTCACGAATGTGAATCGCGGACCGAGGTCGTGGGGCGGGGTTACGACGTCGGCACCGACAACTGCGCAGCCTTGTTCGAGCAAGCGGCCTACGGTGGCCAATCCAATGCCCGAGGACGCACCGGTTACCACAAACGTGCGGGACGCCCGATGATCGAGCACCGGGCCGCCCTAACTTTCCAGTGCCGCCGCGCAGCCGTCCAAGACCGCGACGAAGCTCGACCTCAATATCGGGCGACTGACCACCTCCAAGAACCTGCCACCCGTACGCGCCGGGTGGGTATAGGTGGTCAGCCAGTCGACGTGGGTTCCACCGTCTGACGGCGTGAACGTCAGGGTGCCCCCCTGATGAATCAACGGCGGGAAGGATCGCAAGATGAGATAGGAGTAGCTGCGTGGACGGTCGAAGGCGGTGATCTGCTCCCGGAACCAGGCACCCAGCGCGGTCACCTCGCGCACCGCACCAGCGCCGGGCGGGGGTGAGTCTTTGGTGTAGCCGGCCTTGAGCACCAAGGGGGCCGCGGCCAACTTGGTCGGGTCGGCCAGCCAGTCGAAGACCTGCTCAACCGGCGCAGCGATGGTTCGCTCCAAGTGAATCTCGACCATGAGATCTCCTGTCTGGCCGAAGCCGCATCCCCCGCACATGCTAGACGCCACCGCGTCGCGCTGTCGCTGCCCCGCGCGGCGGCGCACCGTTTCGAAACGAGGGCCTGACATTGCCGAGGGCCACTCGGCGAGATCGGCACCGACCGTTGTTCGCCAGCGACTCGCGATGGGTTGATCGTCAGCCACCATCCACGCGAAATAGCCTGGCTTGGTTGGTTTTAAGCCTCGAATCGGCGATGGCCCGGCGGTCGTGCGCCGCGCATGGCATATTCTGAGCCGGCGCACTTTGGCTGCAGACCGACTCACGCAGTTTGAACTGCCCGTTGCGCTCCGCCGCACCGTCTGGTTTGACGCTGTGCGGGCCCGGCGGGAGGCAACATGGTCGCAAACTGCTCGACGAACACCGGGTGGCCGCTATTGGAAGGAGCTGATTCATGGATGTGGTGAGGACCCCGGATGCTCGATTCCAGAATCTGGTCGGTTACCCGTTTGCGGCCCACTACGTCGATGTCGCGGCAACCGATACCCCACATTTGCGGATGCACTACATCGACGAGGGTCCTGCCGACGGGCCGCCGATAGTACTGCTGCATGGGGAGCCCACGTGGAGCTACTTGTACCGCACCATGATCCCACCGCTTGCTGCCGGCGGATACCGCGTGCTCGCGCCCGATCTGATCGGCTTCGGCCGCTCCGACAAGCCCACTCGTATCGCGGACTACACATACCTGCGCCATGTCGAATGGGTGAAGTCCTGGTTTGAAGAATTGCGCCTGGCCGAGGCCACGCTTTTCGTCCAGGATTGGGGATCGCTGATCGGACTGCGCGTCGCCGCCGAACACGGTGACGCGATTGCGCGGCTGGTGGTGGCCAATGGGTTCCTTCCGACGGCACGCGGGCGCACCCCGACGGCGTTTCACATCTGGCGGGCCTTCGCGCGCTACTCTCCGGTGCTGCCCGCCGGTCGCCTTGTTGCGGCCGGGACGGTGCGCAAAGTTCCCCCCGCCGTGCGGGCCGGGTACGACGCCCCCTTCCCCGACGAGAGCTACCAGGCTGGCGCCCGCGCCTTCCCCCAGTTGGTGCCGATCTCACCCGATGATCCCGCGGTTGCGGCCAACCGTGCCGCATGGGACGCCCTTGGCCGCTGGGAGAAGCCTTTCCTGGCCATCTTCGGGGAGCGCGACCCACTCCTTGGACGAGCCGACCGTCCACTGATCAAGCACATTCCCGGTGCGGCGGGCCAGCCGCACGCCCGTATCAACGCCAACCATTTCATCCAGGAAGACAGCGGGCCAGAGCTGGCCGAGCGCATCATTTCCTGGCAGTAGGCCCGTTCACGCAGCGCGGCCTGGCGGGCGGCGGTAAAGCGCGGGGCCGGCCGTGACGCCGGCCCCGGCGGCCACAAACAGGATCTGGGCGCCCACCGGAACCCGCGCGATCTGCTGCTCGAACGCGGCGGGCAGCGCTGCGGTGTGCATGCGTCGATCATCTGCAACCCCGATCAGCTCTGCCGCCACCCCGAGCCGAGCGCTCAACGCGGCGCGGAACCCGGGCCTGGGCGGGGCAGCAACAATCATGTCGACCGACGAAAGCGCCACGCAGTTCGCCGCCAGGCATTCGCGCACCGCATGTGCCGCGACAGCGGCAAACTCTTCATCCGCCTCGGCCGACTCCGCGAATCGCAGAACGTTGCGGGCGTCAGCGAAACCAACTGTTGCGCCGAATGATTAGTCTGCCTTCCCGTTGACGGCGTTAGCCCACTGCACCCGGCTCAGGCCGTAGGTGTCATCGCTCCAACCGCATAGCAGCGCGGCCCCCGTGGCGGAGAAGGGAAAGTGCTCGATCATTCCATGGCCTGGATCGGCATTGCTGGCCACGATGAGCGCCCGACTGATGCTGTGCGTCCGCAAGAATCCGTCAACGATCTGCAAAGCGGTGAGCACCCCGCAGGCCCCGTTGGCGATATCGAAGGAGAACGTACCGTGAGCACCAGCGTGGGGGTCCTCCGGGTTGGCGCCGATGTCGTCCTGGATCAGTGCCGCCAATGCCGGCTCACCGAGGTTGCGGTCGCGGTAGATCCCCGCATTGACCACAAGATCCAACTCGTCGGGGTCGCATCCGGCGCCCTGTAGGCAGTCTTTGGCAGCGGCAACGGCTAGGTGCAGCGCACTGTGCCGGTTGCGCCAGCCCGAATGCGCAACGTCGACGCGGTCAATCACTGTGCCCATAACGGCTCACCATCTCCTCATCCAGGGTCAGCAAGACGATCCCGATTTCCAGCCCCGAGGCCAGAGCGATCAAGGCAATTCGCTCCCCTGCCACGATGCCTCCGGCCGTGAGTTCCTCGATGAGGGCCACGGTGTGTGTTGTCGATGCCGTGTTGCCGTAGCGGTCCACGGTGATCACCGCGTCATGGCGGGGCTTGTCCCCAAAGGCTTCCGACATCTTGGCCATGCCTTTACGGATGGCACGTGCCGACGTCTGGTGGGTGATCACATGGTCGATGTCGTGAATTGAGATTCCGGCCGTCTCGAGGACCTCCTCGAGCAGCAACGGCGTATTGGCCATTGCGGCCTGGTGGATCGCGCGGGCATTGGTGAACATCCGCGCGCCCGGGTCGTGTCCGCGCGGGTAGGCCAGGCACAGCCGGCTGTAGTCGGCGACGGTCGTGAATCCGGCCAGCGCGATTCCCGCGGAACCGACGGGAGCCCGCTCCAGCAGCAGCGCGGCGCCAGCGTCTCCCAGGGTCAACGAGGCCAACTCCTTGCTCATGATGTTGCGGATGTGGGGGGGCGGCATTGTGGCTCAGTTGTGAGATGTACTCACCGCTGACGACCAGACCGCGCTCTACCACCCCCTGCCGGATCCAATTGTTCAAAATCGTTACCCCGGTAAGCATTCCGGCGCATGCGTTGGACACGTCGAACGTCATCGCGCGGTGTGCCCCAATGCCGCGGGCCACCGCACTGCTCATCGATGGCTCGAGCCATTGGGTGAGGCCACCGCGAAACTTGGTGATGCTGCAATTGATCACCACATCCAGCGACGCCGGATCCTGGCGCGCAGCGGCCAGCGCGTCCAGGGCGGCGGCGGTGGCCAGGCTGTAGGAATCCTCATCGCCCACCGAGACACGGCGCTCGCGGATCCCGGTCAGCCGTTCCAGATCGATGTGGGTGCGATGGCGGGTGCTGGACATCAATTCGTCTGTGGTGAGGTGCGTTTCGGGTAGATGCCGACCAGCACCGGCGATCCGGGTGACATACGGTGCGTGCGGGCCGTTCGGGGTCTCCATCACCAGCCAATGTCGCGTCATGCGTGAGACCTCCTTGCGGTAGCACCGGTCAGAGCCGGAACGCGAGGACGTCGTCTACTGGGCGACGGCCGGAGCGTTCCACGTGCTGATCATGTCCCGGCGACTTGCCGATTCGGATGAGCAATTGCGGAAGGCTTGTTGTCTGGACGATCTCGGCGATGATGTTGCGACTCATGGCCATCTCGGTCATGTGGGTCAGCGTGCAGGTCGCCAGGCCCGCCATCGTGCACTCAAGTAACACCGCCGACAACGACTCACCGCATCGAAGCACGTCACACAAGTCGTCGGAATCGGTAGAGAGCACCACGATCTTAGACTGATCATGCTCGATAGCGGAGCGACGTCGCCCCCCGCCGGCCGGGGGAAAGCTGCGCGCAACGTCGACTCGGGAAGCTTCCGACGTCGACAGCAGGGCACCTTCCGGCGCATGGTCGGCGTTCGAGCTGAATGGCGAAGTCCACCATCGTAGTTCGGACATATACGTGGTGTCGCTACGTCGCAAGTTCTCGGTGAGCCGAGACGCCTCGGCTAGCGCCGCTCGGCCATCGTCCGCCACCACGTGCAGCAGCACGTCATACCGGACCGCGGCGTGACGCAGCACCGGCTCGATCGCCGCCCATTGGGCGACCGGGTCAAAAGGCTAACGGTCGGTGCGGCGTTGCCCGATGGCATCCGCCCGATGGCGCTGGGACGCGGTGACGGCCTGCATCGGGTGAAACCGCAGTTTCGCCAGATGATCTGGATTGCCCCGATCGGGCATCCGTTCGGTGACACTGTCCCAGCCGGCAGCCGACATCGCGACCCGCAGGTGGTCCAGGACAGCACCGCAACTCAAGATCAGCTCCCGGCCCGCGTGGTCGGTGGCCGGCATCGAACGGGCTCGATCAGCCCACAGTTGCAGTGTGTCGGCTTCGGCGACCCACCGCCACGGTTGGCTGTTGTGCAGCGACGGAGCACGACTGGCAAGCGCCACTGATTCTCGAATCACGGTTTCTTCGGGCGCCGTCGCCGCCGTCATAGCCACCACCCTTGCGTCTGTGACGTCAACGCTAGAAACTTGCGCCGCAGGTTGGCCAGGGCCGTTGGTCCTTCACGGCAGGGACTTAGGCTCGCAGCCCCGCCTACTCGGGGTAGATCGCTCGGCACCAAGCGTCGTGGGCTTCGTTTAGGGAGAACTCAATTGGCCGGGAGGTATCCATCGGTAGGGCGGTATCCCAGCCGGCATGTTGAGCCGCCATGGTCGCGGCGATCTCCGCCGTTACCTCGGAATTGCCCGGCGCTCGGGTGCTGATTCGGTCAGCGGCCATATCGACCGGCAGGGTGCACAGCAGTTCCACCAAGGCCGCATGAGTTTGGCCGCCAAGTTGGTGAGCACGCGCGCGAGATTGCGGATCCCGCCAGGTCCCGTCCAGGATCACCGATCGCCCCTCTTGCAAACACCTGCGCGCCCGGCTCAGCACCAGATCGTAGACGACCGTGACGTTGTCGCGGGTGTACAGGCCTTCGTCCAGAACACCCGACTCGCCGTGAATGTCACCGCGGTCGCGCAGTTCCTTGCGTACATCGTCGGTTGAGATAACCTGTGCGCCAACCTGTTCGGCCAGAGCACGCGCCAACGTCGACTTTCCGGTACCTGGATTCCCGCCCACCAGCGCCAACCGAACTGCGCCGGTCTCCAGGTGCCGGGTGGCTAGCTCCAGGTGTCGGGCGGCATCCGCGGCGGCCTCTGGTTTGCCTTGCGACAGCCGGACACAGTCGGTCTTTGCGCGCACCACCGCGCGATAAGCGATGTAGAAGTCTCGTAGTGACGCCGGCGCCACATCCCCGGAGTGCGCGAGATAGCGACCCAGGAAGTACTCCCCCAGGTCCTTGCGCCCCAAGAACTCTAGGTCCATCGCCAGAAACGCGGCATCATCGACGCGATCGACATAACGAAGTCTGTCGTCGAACTCCAGGCAATCGAGCAGGGCGGGTCCGCCTTCGGCGCAGAAGATGTCATCGGCGAGCAGGTCCCCGTGACCGTCGACGATGCATCCCTGGGCAATGCGCTGGGCCAAGAGGGTCTCGCGGCCGGAGATGAATGCCGCGACCAGGTCTTCGATCCGCCCGATCGACTCGTCGGGGAACGACGTCCCCGCATAACGATGCAGTTCTGCCAGGTTGTCGCCGAAGCGTCGGCCAATCGCGGCCGGTTCTCCCGCGGTGTTGATTGTCGGACTGCGCTCAGCGCCCTCGTGAAAGCGGGCCAGCACTGTAGCGATGGTGTCCAACAACGCGCGCACCGATTCGTCGGATCCGCCGCTGCTGATCTGATACGCAAGCCGGTCACTGTCGTGGTAGCGACGCATTACGACCAGCGGTTCGGCAGGCCCCCCGGTCGGGTCGGTGCAGTGCGCGACGCCGAGGTAACTGGTGGGGGCTAGGTCCTGTCTGCTAATTGCGGACGCGGTGGTAGGTGATGATGGCGGCCAGGGTGACACCGCCGAGGTAGGTCAGGGCGTATTTGTCGTAGCAGGTGGCGACCGCGCGCCAGTGTTTGAGCCGGTTGAAGCTTCGCTCGACGGTGTTGCGGTGCTTGTAGATTCGGCCTGAGAACCCCGGAGGCCGTCCTCTGTTGCGGCCTTTGGCTTTGCGGCGGGTGATCTGGTCGCTGCGCTCGGGGATGGTATGGGCGATCTTGAGCCGGCGCAGCTGTGCCCGCGTCGAGTCATGGGAGTACGCCTTGTCCGCCAGCAGGCGAAACGGGGCGTATGAGTTGCTGCACCGGGCGGCCAGCAGTGGCCAAAGCATCGGATTATCACCGGCTTGACCGGCCGACAGTGCCAGGGTGACCGGACTGCACAGCTGGTCGGTCAAGGCGTGGATCTTGGTAGTCAGCCCGCCGCGGGAACGCCCAATGGCGTGGTCATCGGGCTCATCGAGATATTTCTTGTAATTCGACAGATCCCCCTGTGCGGCGCCCGGGGCGCTCCGGCTGCGTGTTGGTGGGCGCGCACACTGGTCGAATCGACCGACAACAGTGCGCCCAGGTCGGCGTCCTCGGCGTCGAGGTCAGAGGCGATCGCCACGAAGATCCGCGCGTAGATGCCATCGACCGACCAGCGTAGATGCCTCTCGGCCACCGATTGCCAGGGACCGAAGTGCTCGGGCAGGTCACACCACGGAGATCCCGTACGGTAACGCCAGATAATGCCCTCCAGAGTACGTCGATGATCGTTCCACGGCCGGCCACGCCGCCGCCCCGCAGGCAACACCGCCACGATCAGCGACCACAAATCATCAGAAATCGCATGCGCCCGCATCACCCAAACAGCATCAGCCAAAACACCATTCACATTAAGCAGACACGCCCTAGAAGATCTGCGTGCCATCGTCGATTCGGTGGGACTCGACCCAGCCGCACTCTGGGGTACCAGCGAGGGCGGCGCCGTGAGCATCTTGTTCGCCGCAACCTACCCGGACCGGGTGGGCTTGCTGAGCCTCTTCGGTACCGCCGCACGGTTTTCCCAAGATCTGCCGGACTTTCCCTGGGGATTCACCCCCACTGAGGTGCAGTCGCAGCTCTGCGCGATCGAAGATGACTGGGGCGGAGGGGCATTGGCGGAACTGTTCTACGGTCAAGCGGCCGAGGTGCCCGGAATGCGAGAGCTATTCGGCAGGCTGCAACGGTCGGTGTCAAGCCCTTCGATGGCGAAACTGTGGTGGCAGGCCTTCATGGCGACCGACGTCCGTGCCGTGCTGGGTTCGATCCGCGTTCCCACATTGGTCCTGGCGCGCCCCGGTGATCAACTCGTACCCCTGGAATCCTCGGCGGCACTGGCGGCGACAATTCCCAACGCTCAGTTTCGCCTCCTGCCGCCCGGTCCCCACACTCCGTTCGACATCATCGACGATCTGGCCCGGGAGGTGCTCGACTTCTTCACCGGGGAGTCGGGTGCGCCGGCCGACGAACGCGTGCTGAAGACCGTGCTGTTCACCGACATCGTGAGTTCCACCGAGAAGCTCAGCACCATGGGCGATACGGCATGGCGTCACCAGCTCAACGGCCATGACAGCGTGGTTGACAACCTACTGCTGCGCTACGGCGGCACCCGCGCCAAGCACACTGGCGACGGTGTTTTCGCGCTGTTTGATGCACCAACGAAGGCGGCTCGCTGCGCCCTGCAGCTGGTCCCGGCCCTTGCTGCCCTCAACATCGCGATCCGCGCCGGAATACATACGGGCGAGTGTGAGCGACGGGGCCAGGAGTGGAGCGGCATGGCGGTACACATCGGCGCCCGCATCGGCGCGCTGGCCGATGCCGGCGAAGTGTTCGCCAGCCGCACCGTGCGCGATCTGACCGCCGGCTCCGGCCTGACCTTCGAAAGCCTTGGCCCCCAGCAACTCAAGGGCCTCCCCGAACAGATCGAGATCTATCGGGTCAGTGCGGCCTGATACCGCTTCGACCGCGGCGCCGGCGGCACCCAGCTCAACGATCTCTCACCCGTCCCCGGCCGGCTGGCCAGTCCGGTTCAGGGATACCCGCGCGGGCCCCGTCGACCCGCTCAACCGGCGCCAATCCTCGTACAGGAGTTTGCATCCCAGCCACCCGAAGACGAGCGGGAAAACGAAGTACTGATATTGGGTCCACGCCAGCGCAAGCAGGGTATCGGCCACGCCGCCGGCCATGTTCTTGAAGCCCCCGAACACTTCGCTGAACGAGAAGATGAAGGTAGCCACCACCGGTTCTCCAGCTCCCAGGACTGGGATCAGGTACCGCATCGGCGAGCGTCTCTTGTTGAGCCGCCAAAACGCCAGCACGCCGGCGATGTTGACGAAGGCATAGATCTCCAGGGTGAAGAACGTCGGATTGTGATTGACCGTACGAAGGTCAACCGAACCAAATGAGGCCAGGTCCCACCAGTACATGTGCAGGACGTTCTCGCGCAGGCACGGGGTGTAGGCGACGATATCGCCCAGGGTGTGCAGGTCGTGGAAAACAAACGGCGAAAAGATCACCCAGGGGATCTCCCAGAGCAGGTTGGTTATCGCGTAGGAAACCATCGACAACACCAGGCACTCGTGAAACAGCGCCATCCGCGGCCGCTTGCGCGCCCCGGGGAGTAGCAGCGGGATGAACCAACCGTTGAGCCAGATGCTGATGCCGTAAAGAGACGTTTTGGTGCTGGTCGTGAAGTCCAGCACGCCCAGGTAGAACAGCGCCGCAAAGATCGCGGTTGCGCCCCAGAAGATCGCGGTCCACACCGCGAACGCCCGCCACGTCGAGGAGCTGACTCGGCGCTCTTCGCCGGCGCCGGGCAAAAAGCGGTCGGTGGTGGGACTGGCCAGTGCGGTCATCCGCATCGCCCGGCCCGTCTCGTCGACCCCGTCGTCTGTTCCCGGGCGACACCGGCGCGTCCCCATTTGCCGCATTTCATGCCCTCACCACCGACCCTTGCATCTGTCGAAATATCGACATACCGTTCGATATTGTGACGGACACCGTAGACCCAGCCTCAGTTTCCAGTCAAGGCTCGTCCCCGCCCACCGAGCGGGTCATCGCGGTGCTGGAACTGCTCGGCCATAATTCGGCCAAGCAGTTCTCGCTGGCCGAAATCTGCCGCAGCCTCGGCATCAGCCGCGCCACCGGTCACGCCATCCTGACCACGCTGGCCGCGCGGGAGTGGGTGATCAGGGATCCCGAAACGTTTCGCTACAGCTGGGGGCCGGCCATCGCCGGATTGGACACGCCGACCACCGCGCAGTTGCACCGAGGCGATCTGCAAGAGCTGGCCGCCGCCACCGGCACCCAAGTGATGCTGGCCCGCCGGGAAGACGCCACGCTGGTTGTCATCGACACCGTCGGCAAGTGCCCGCGCGGACCGCGGATCTCGCGGGGTATGCGCACACCGTTCGTGGCTCCGATCGGACGAGACTATGTCGCCTGGTGGAGCCCGGATGCCCAGCAAGACTGGCTGCGGGCATTCGGGGCGCCAAACCCCCGGTTTCTGCAGCGAATGACATTAGTACTCGACCAGATTCAACGGCGCGGCTTCGTCGTCGAACGGCTCACCCGGCAGTACGTTCGGGTCTACACGGCGTTGCGCGCGCTCAGCGCCGACGGCGAGGTCGATGAGATCACCACCCAATTGGCCCGCGCCTATGCCGACCTGGCCATCATCGACGTCTTGGATGAGGAGCTGACCAGCGGCGCCACCCACAGTGTCGCCACGATCTCGGCGCCGATCCGCGGGCCCGACGGTTCGGCCACCATGACCGTGATGGCCACGGTATTTGCCAACCTCGACGGCGCCGGCATTCGCAAGCTCGGCGAAAGACTGCGCCGCAGCGCACACGCCATCGAGCAACGCAGCGCGCGCTCTAGCGCGTGACCTGGCACGCACCGGACGACGTCGTCGGCCCGCTAATTCGCCGATGCCCAGATGACGCCCAGATTCTGTCGTCGCCAATTGGCTGTTTTGGCCGCCGGCCGGAGTTTGCAGGCGACATAATCTCCCGAAGAGTGGTCCGACGAGTCGCGGCGCGGAGAGGGCAGTCATGTCAAAGGCATTCCGGTTGCCGGTCATCTTCCTGGCCGGTTGGGCGGTCATCGCCGGATGCGCATCCGGGCGGCCCGCACCACCGGCAGCATCTGCTCCGAGTTCGTCGACATCGGCCGTCAACCCGGCCACCCCGATGACGACGCGCACCGGCGCGAGCCCAACCACCACCGCACCGTGCGTCGGACTGTCGATATGCCCGTCCCCACCACCGGACGCCGAGGGAAACCCGGCCTGCTTCTATTCCGACGGTTGGCAGCCCACTTCGTCCGGATCGGGTATCGAAGTGTGGTATTTCCATGAGCCGCAAGACATGTCGAAGTCCGGCAAGGTGACCGCGGTGGTGCGCAAGAAGGACGGCAGCAACGAGTCCCAAGACGCTATCATCGAAGCCGGCCAACAAGTGCATCGTTTCGAGTTTCCGACCGTCGACCAGTCCGCCGTCGACGAAGTGTTCCTCGACACCGGCAATAGCCGCTGCTTCGTCACCGGAGGAAGCAGTTGATCCGCGCAAACCGGGCCACCAGATCGGCGGCATCGGTCATGCGCGATCTCCTTTGGGAGGTGGCGGGGGCGAACCGATGAGCGCCTGCATGGCCCGGTGCGCGCGCAGGACGATCGCCGCCCGGTCCGCTCCGCTGCCGCGGTGCACGTGTGCGGCGTTGTCACCGGCGATGACAACCGGACCGTTGGCCAGGTTGTCCAGACCCTCACGGGCTACGTCGGCCGGATCGGAAACCAAGATTCCCGGCGCATCGAAGTTCAGCCCGGCCCGCTGCATCGCCGGCGTGCGGGTCACCCCCAGCACGAGTTCAAGCACATCCACCCCGGCTTCGCACAGCTCTAGCCAGAGGCTTTCGGCGAACAGCCGGCTGAACGCCTTGGAACCGGCGTATGCCGACTGCCGCATCGCTCCGTAGGTGGCCACCGTCGAACCGACCAGCACGATGCCGCCGCGGCGGCGCGCCCGCATCGGCCGCCCGAAGTGCTGCACGAGTTCGAGCATCCGCGTCACGTTGAGGTCGATCACCCGACCCAGTTCGGTTAGCTCGACATCGAGGAACTGTTCCCGGCAGGTGTTGGCGCCCGCGTTGTAGATCAACAAGCCGACCTCGAGGTCGGCCGTCTCGGAGCAGATCAGCGCAACCGCCTCGGGATCAACGAGATCCACGGCAATCGTGCGCACGTGCACGCCGGTCTCCCGGCAGCGTCGCGCCGTATCGGCCAGCGGCCCGGATGCGCGCGCGATCAGCACCAGATTCAGCCCGCCGCCAGCCAGCTGCCGGGCGAACTCGGCGCCTACCCCCTCCGAACCGCCGGCGATCACCGCCCACGGACCGTATTTGGTCATGTCGGTCATGGTTGAACAGCGTGGCACTGGCAGCGCCCGCCCGGTCCACGTGGGGGACCAACTCCTTACAGTTGCCCTCATGAACACCGCCTTGGACATCACCACCAACGGACCGATCCGGACCTGGACGATCAACCTGCCCGATGTGGGCAACGCGATCACCGGAAGGGACTTCATCGCGGCATTCGAGGCCGCGGTCGACGACGCGAACATCGACACCAGCGTCCGCGCGGTCATTCTCACCGGGGCCGGCAAGATATTTTCGGGGGGCGGCAACGTCAAGGAAATGGCCAACCGCGACGGGATGTTCGGCTTGGACGCGCTCGAACAGCGGCAGGCTTACACCGACGGAATCCAGCGCATTCCGCGCGCACTGGCCCGTCTCGAAGTCCCGCTCATCGGTGCGATCAACGGCGCGGCCATCGGCGCGGGCTGCGACCTGGCGATGATGTGTGACATCCGGATCGCATCGCAGCGAGCCTCGTTCGCGGAGAGCTTCGTCGCGCTCGGCATCATCCCCGGCGACGGCGGAACCTGGTTTCTGCAGCGTGCGATCGGCTACGAGCGCGCCGCGGAGATGACGCTGACCGGCGACCGCATCGATGCCGCAACGGCTCTCGAATGGGGCATGGTCAGCCGGGTGGTGCCCCACGATGATCTGCTGCCGCAGGCACAGGAGCTGGCCGAGCGGATCGTCAAGAACCCCGCGCACGCGTTGCGCATGGCCAAGCGGCTGCTGCAAGAGTCCCGGGTCGGCTCGCTCGAGTCGACGCTGGGGATGGCCGCCGCCATGCAACCACTTGCCCATCGCGACCCCGAACACCAACAACGCATTGCGAAGTGGCGGACGCGCTGATGGCGCTGCCCCGGTTGGTGCCACCCGCGGGGGCCCTCGATTCCCCCCGGGCCGATGTCCTGCGCGGCGAGGTCCGCGCATTTCTTGCCGAGCAGTCCGCCGCCGGCGGGTTCACCCCCTCGGTTGATGCCTGGCTGTCGGCGTGGGATGAGGACTTCACCGCAGCGCTCGCCGACCGCGGCTGGTTGGGCATGACCGTGCCCGTCGAGTACGGCGGACACGGGCGCACGTTCCTGGAACGATTCGTCGTCACCAAAGAACTGCTGGCCGCCGGTGCACCCGTGGCCGCCCATTGGATAGCCGACCGTCAAATCGTGCCGTCACTGCTCAAGTACGGGACCGAACTGCAGAAGTCGCACTTCCTGCCTCGGATTGTGCGCGGTGAGTGCTTTTTCGGCATCGGCATGAGCGAGCCCGATTCCGGTTCCGATCTGGCCAGCGTGCGGACCCGGGCGGTACGCGGCGAGGGCGGTTGGCTGTTGTCGGGCACAAAGGTATGGACCTCGGGGGCACACCGCGCCCACGCGTTCATCGTGCTCGCGCGCACCGCGCCGGCGGACCCCGACCACAGGCATGCCGGGCTAAGTCAATTCATCGTCGACCTACGCGGGCCGGGGGTCCAGACCCGGCCGATCATCTCCATGAATGGCGCCCACCACTTCAACGAGGTGATCCTCGACAACGCCCATGTACCCGACGAGATGGTGTTCGGGGCAATCGGCAACGGCTGGACGCAGGTGACATCGGAACTCAGCTTCCAGCGCAGCGGACCAGAGCGCTTCCTGTCCACCTTCGTATTGCTGGCTGCTACCGCCGAAAGCATGGCCGAGCAACGCTTTACCCGCGACCAGCAGCTCGGCCGGCTGGTGGCGCGCATCGCCGTCCTGCACCAGATGTACGCCGCGGTGGCTGGCGCACTCGAGCGCAACGATCCCGCCGACCTACCTGCGGCGGTGGTCAAGGTGCTGGGCACCAGCACCGAGGGCGACATCGCCGAACTCGCCGACCTGGCCGACTCGACCGACCTGGCCGACTCGACCGACCTGGCCGACTCGGGCGCCCCGCACCGCCCGCGCGATCCCGAGTTCGCCGCCCTGGTCACCGCGGCGCTGGACCAGCGGCCGGGCTTCACCCTGCGTGGCGGAACCAACGAAGTGCTGCGCGGTGTCATCGCGCGTGGGTTGGGACTGCGATGAGCGCCACCGTGCACACCGTCGACCCCGCCCTGGTGGACATGATGGAGGCGGTCTTCGCCCAGTACCGCACGTCGCATCCCCCCACCGAGGCAAGCCGGCGCGATCCGGCGCTGTGGCAGCGACTCGAGCAGCTTGGCCTGGCCCGTCTCACCGGTGCGGAAGACAGCGGCGGCAGCGGGGCCAGCTGGTATGAGGCGGCCGAGTTGCTAGCTGCGGCGGTACGCAACGCGGTGCGAATTCCGTTGACCGAACATGATCTGTTGGCTTGCTGGTTGCTCGATGCGCATGACATGGGCGCCGACGCCGCGGTAAGAACGGTGTGTCTACTCGACGCCGATGGGGTCGCTACCGAGGTTCCATGGGCCTCTCACGCCGACCGCATCGTGGTGATCAGGCAATCGGCTGGCGAATACCACCTTGCCGACGTCGATGCGCAGACACTCACTATCACTCACGGCGCCAACATGATCGGCGAACCGCGCAACACGGTCCGTGCCGACCATCTCGACCTTCGGGGTGTGCCCACCACCGGAGCCATGGTTTCAACGCTGAAGTTCAAATCGGCACTGGTGCGGGCGATCCAGGTCTGCGCGGCGCTCGACCAGATTCTGCATCTGTCGGTCGAGCACGTGAGCTCACGCGTCCAGTTCGGCCGTCCGCTGGCCAAGTTCCAGGCGGTACAGAATCTGATCGCCGACATCGCCGCCGAGACCGCGCTGGCCAGGGCGGCGACCGAGGCCGCACTCACCAAGGCCGTCGCCAGTCAATGGTCGGCGCAGAACTTGGACTTTCTTGTCGCGGTTGCCCGCTCGTGCGTGGGCCACGCCGTCTCGGTCGTGGTGCGCAACGCCCACCAGGTGCATGGCGCCATCGGCACCACCGAAGAGCACCGGCTGCACGAATTCACGCGCGCGGCATTGGCTTGGCGTTCGGAGTTCGGCTCGGTCCACTATTGGGACGAGCAGGTGACCAAGGCCGCACTGCACGCGGGCGGCTCCGGGTTGTGGGGTCTGATCACCGGGTAGCCGGGCCGGAGCGCTACCGCACCACAACGGTGCTCGGTGTTCGCGGTGCACCCAACATGTGCCGGTGCGACGGAGGGTGGCGTCCGCCCTCGTCGGTGATGCCGTAGCGCTCGGCAAGCTCGGCGCCGATCACGGTTTGTCCGCTCAGCTCGCCCAGAGCGGGATCCCGATACAGTGCATCGATCAAATAGCCGGTGAATTCCGGGGTTTCGGCGTGCTCAGCGGTCTTGGCGAGCGCGCGCTGACCATCTGGGTGTTGCCCGAATGCGCCACGCAGCTTCTCGGTCAGCAGGATGCCCATCCAGATCGACACCGTTGCGACGCCGGTGTCATGAAAGTCCACCGCCATGTCGGCGGCCATCTTGTCGATACCGGCCTTCTGCGCCCCGTACGCCGGGCCGTGCATGTAACACACCGACCCCGGTGACGAGGTGAAGGCGATCAGGCCGCGGCCGCCGGCCACCAGAAGCGTTGCGGCATAACAGGATACGACATAGGAGGACCGCAGACCGACATCCAGTACGTCGGCCATCGCAAGCGGCTTCTCCCAGAACGGCTTGGGATCGACCAAGTCATCGGAGATCGCCGCGGCATTGTTGACCAGCAGATCAAGGCGGCCCGATTCCTGCTGCACCCGCTCAAACAGCGCGGCGGTGGCCGTGTCATCGCAATGGTCGACCCGGACCGCGACTCCCCCGGGCGGCGCGTCGACGACGCTGCGGCTCGTCGCATACACCCGCCAGCCCCGCGCGGCCAGAGCCGCCGCGACACCACGCCCGGCCCCACGGCTCGCCCCGGTCACCACCGCAACCAACGCCGCGTCACTCATCACGGTCCCGAATCTTCACTGAATCATACACTGGAACAACATTTTTCAGTCTAGGACTGACCTGCATCCAGCACCCCGGCCGGAGCGGATGCGCCCCGGGCAATGCCGACCGGTATCGAGGTAGCCGCGTCGGTGCGCAGGATCGTGTGCACGATGTTGACCAAGTCCTCGACCGGCATCAACTTGCCTGGCATGCAGCCACGCGCCAGCCAAAGCGGATAGGCCTTCATGGCTAGCTCTCTATCCCAGCCGATGTTCATGCCGGTCTGGGCATCGCCCTCGCCGCCGGCGCACTCTCCGACGATGACGCAAGTGAACCCGATTTCCGGGTGTTCGGCCCGCCACGCCTCCACGAGTCGTTCCAGTGCCGCCTTGCTGACGCCGTAGGCACCCAGGCCAGGCCATGGAGGCGCGTGGCTGCCAGCGTCCGAGGAGAGATAGACCGCCTTGCCCGCGGCGGCCCTCAGGTGCGGCAACGCCGCCGCCGTCGCGAGCGACGCGCCTATGACGTTGGTGTCAAAGACCCGCCGCCAGGTGTCGGCGTCGGTTTCGGCCAGCCGAACGAGGGGGCTGATGGCGGGGGCGTAGACGAGGTTGTCGATCCCCAGCGCGTCGGCCGCCGCGGCAAGCGCCGATCGGCACGACGCTTCATCGGTAACGTCGCATTCGACGGCGACGGTCCCCGGCCCCGCTTCCTTGGCGGCGGCCTCCGTTCGCTCGTGCCGCCGGGCCAGAAGTGCGACATGATCGCCACGCCGCGCAAGTCCAACACCAATGCAGCGCCCCAGCCCGCTCGAGGCTCCGATCACCACAGTCTTTGACATAACCCGCCTTCACCAGCCGATGTCACTCCCCCGGCGCCATGGCCTGGAAGGATGCCGGCGCGATTCCCTTCGATCCACGGCGCGCAAGGTCGCATCGACGCTGCGCGAAGAGCCCCGCGCAAGCCACAGCGTATCGGCCGTACCCGGACCGCGTAAGGCGTTCGGTGGCCCGAAGATCGCCGACGTCTACTCGGTGACCGCTTGCAGCACCACGCTGCTGCGCGCGTCAACGACGATCGTGGCCGCCGCCGGCAGAGCCCCGGCCGAAGTCGCTGTTGCGGCAGCGGTAGCGACCACAACCCGCCAACCGCTGCCGAACTCCACCGGCGGGAGGGTGAAGTCGATGGGCTCGAAGTGAGCGTTGAAACACAGGATGAACGAGTCATCGAGGACTCGGTGGCCACGCATGTCCCGGTCGGCGATGCCCTGACCATTGAGGAAAACGGCGATCGACTTGGCGAAACCGACCCCCCAGTCCTCGTCAGCCATCTCTGATCCATCGGCGGCGAACCAAGCGATGTCGGGCAGCCCCGCTTCGCCACGGCGACCGACCGGCTTTCCGTTGAAGAAGCGCCGCCTACGGAATACCGGGTGGTTGGCACGTAGTGCGGACACCGCATGGGTGAACTCCAGCAGGCCGGTATCGACGTCGGACCAGTCGATCCAGGTGAGCACGCTGTCCTGGCAGTATCCGTTGTTGTTCCCGTATTGGGTACGCCCGAGCTCGTCACCGTGCGAAATCATCGGGACACCCTGCGACAGCATCAGAGTAGCGATGAGGTTGCGCTGCTGACGGGCCCGCAGCGCATTGATCGCGGGGTCATCGGTGGGCCCTTCCACACCGCAGTTCCACGAGCGGTTATGGCCCTCGCCGTCGTCGTTGTCCTCCCCGTTGGCCTCGTTGTGTTTGTCGTTGTAGGACACCAGGTCACGCAGTGTGAACCCGTCATCTGCGGTGACGAAGTTGATCGAAGCAACCGGCCTTCGCCCGGTGTGCTCGTAGAGGTCGGCCGATCCGGACAATCGGTAGGCGAACTCATCGAGCGTGGCCGGCTCACAGCGCCAGAAGTCCCGAACGGTGTCGCGGTACTTGCCGTTCCACTCCGTCCACTGCGGCGGAAAGTTGCCCACCTGATAGCCGCCGGGGCCCACATCCCACGGCTCGGCGATGAGCTTGACCTGGCTGACGGTTGGATCCTGTTGCACGAGTTCGAAAAACGTCGCCAACCGATCGACCTCATAGAACTCGCGCGCCAGGGTAGCCGCCAGATCGAACCGGAAGCCATCAACATGCATCTCGTTGACCCAGTAGCGCAACGAATCCATGATCAGCTGCAGCGAGTGCGGATGGCTGACATTGAAGCTGTTGCCGGTTCCGGTGTGATCCACGTAGTAACGCATGTCATCATCGACCAGCCGGTAGTAGGCGGCGTTGTCGATACCACGCATAGAGAGCGTGGGCCCCAGATGGTTGCCCTGGGCGGTGTGGTTGTAGACGACATCGAGGATCACCTCGATGTTCGCCTCGTGCAGGGCGCGCACCATCGCCTTGAACTCCTGAACCTGGCCCCCTGGCAGCATGGCGCTGGAATATTTCGGGTCGGGCGCAAAGAACGAGATCGATTTGTAGCCCCAGTAATTCGAGAGATTCTTGTCGGCCAACGTCGAGTCGTTGGCGAAATGGTGTACCGACATCAGCTCGATCGCGGTGACTCCGATGCTTTTGAGGTGGTCGATGATTGCCGGGTGCGCCACCGCGGCATAGGTGCCACGTAGCTGTTCGGGTATGTCCGGATGGGTCTGTGTCAGACCTTTCACGTGTGCTTCGTAGATGACCGTGTCGGCGTAGTGGTGGTCGGGGGGCCGATCGTTTGCCCAGTCGAAATAGGGATTGATCACCACCGCTTTGGGCATGCTGGCCGCGGAGTCCTCGTCATTGCGGCTCTCGGGGTCACCGAAGGTATAGCCGAACAGCGACTGGTTCCAGGCGAATGTGCCTTCGATCGCCTTCGAATAAGGTTCCAGCAGCAGCTTGTTCGGATTGCACCGGTGCCCGGCGCGGGGATCGTGGGGACCGTGGATGCGGTATCCGTAGCGCTGGCCGGGGTCGATGGCCGGCACATACGCGTGCCAGACGAACCCGTCAACCTCAGGCAGTTCGACCCGGCTTTCCGTGTCGTCCGCATCGAACAGACACAGCTCGATCCGCTCAGCGACTTCGCTGAAGATCGCGAAATTCATACCCATACCGTCATACGTTGCGCCCAGCGGATAGGCCCGGCCCGGCCAGACCTCACCGGTGGGTGTGGGAGCAACGGCGGTGCCAGCCATGGCGGACTTGATACCCGATCGGTGTCGCGGTCAAACGGCGCGACGGCCCGGTGGGCACCGGACGATCAGGCAGTTTGAACAAATATAGAAATTTATCTATTGATTGCACAACTCCTCTGATATGTGCAAAACATGCCAGCGGTCGCCCCTCCGGTGCGCTGGCCGCACTACCTGGATCAGGGCAGTGACCACACTGAGAAAGGATCGTCATGACGTCCGTGGCGCAACCAAAGTCGGAAAATCCGGTCCAGCAATGGCGAGACCGGAAGCGATACCTGTGGCTGGTGGGATTGGTGCTGCCGACGGCTTTGCCGGCAAGCCTCGCGCAGGCATGGGTGTTCGGCAAGCTCGGCTGGACCGCCGTCACTCCGGTGTTGTGGTGGATCGGACCGTTCCTGCTCTACCTGCTGCTACCGGCCCTGGATGTGTTCTTCGGCCCAGACGGCGAGAACCCTCCTGACGAAGTGATGGAGCGCCTGGAGAACGACAAGTACTACCGCTACTGCACCTACGCCTTCATTCCGCTGCAGATGGTCAGCCTCGTCTTGGCCTGCTACCTGTGGTCGGCCGACAACTTGAGCTGGCTGGGACTGGGCGCAGGACTGGGCCTGATCTCCAAGATCGGTCTCACCATGACCATCGGAGTCGTCGGCGGGGTGGGCATCAACACCGCCCACGAATTGGGACACAAACGCGAGAACCTGGAGCGGTGGCTGTCCAAGATCACCCTCGCCCAGACCCTGTATGGCCACTTCTACATCGAGCACAACCGCGGCCACCACGTCCGCGTCTCCACCCCGGAGGACCCGGCCAGCGCACGGTTCGGTGAAAGCTTCTGGATGTTCCTTCCGCGCAGTATGTTCGGCTCGCTCAAGTCCGCATGGGAGCTGGAAAAGACCCGCATGCAACGCATCAACAAGCCCACCCTGAGCATGCGCAACGATGTGCTCAACGCCTGGATCATGTCGGTGGTTCTGTTCGGCGCGCTGACCGCCGTGTTCGGCTGGCAGGTGCTGCCATTCCTGATCATTCAGGGACTGTTCGGCGCATCACTGTTGGAGTCGGTCAACTACCTCGAACACTATGGGCTGCTACGGCAGCGCACCGCTTCGGGGCGCTACGAACGCTGCGCACCCGTGCACAGCTGGAACTCCGACCACATCGTCACCAACATCTTCCTGTACCACCTGCAGCGGCACAGCGACCACCACGCTAATCCCCTACGCCGCTACCAGACGCTGCGCAGCATGGACGGCGCCCCCAACCTGCCCAGCGGCTATGCCACGTTGATCACGCTGACCTACTTCCCGCCGCTGTGGCGGAAGCTGATGGACCACCGCGTCATTGAGCACTACGACGGCGACATCACCAAGGTCAACATCGATCCGCGCAAGCGCGACAAGATCCTCGCCACCTACGGTGTCCGGTGATGGCCGCTTACCACTGCCCGGTGTGCGACTACGTCTCCGATGAAGCTGTCGGTGCCCCGCGCGAGGGGTATCCGGCGGGCACCAGCTGGGCCGATGTCGATGAAACTTGGAACTGCCCAGACTGCGGCGTCCGGGAGAAGATCGACTTCCAGCTACAGGAGGCCTGACATGTCAACCGATTTCAAGCTGTATCGCTACGTGCAGTGCGGGTTTGAGTATGACGAGGCACAAGGTTGGCCCGAAGACGGCATAGCCCCGGGAACACGTTGGGACGACATTCCCGACGACTGGAGCTGCCCGGACTGCGGCGCCGCAAAGTCGGACTTCGAGATGATCGAAGTCAGCCGGACCTAGCAACATCAGCCCACCGGATATGGCCATGCGGACATGTATGGCCATATCCCCAAATAGCAACCTTCAGTAGCCATTTCGGTTGTCACAACCGGCCCGCGAGGACCTACCGGAGTTAATTCGGGCGGGACCGTCGTCGTCGACATTCTCGCAAATGCACGGGCGGCGCCTACCCAAAACAACATTGTGGACCGAAAGTCGAAGGCACTATCAATGCGCACTAATCTCAGCTACATGGTCGACCCCGAGCATCGAACCCGCAATCCGTATCGCAGCACCGCTGCGAATCTGATGTATAACGGGGTTCTCGACCGCGTCGCCAACGACCCCCTGGCCCAGGTGCTGCGAACTGAAGACGCACCCAACGACATTCTGCGTTTGATCACCGTCGAGAGTCAGTTCCTGGTCGATCATGCCACCGAACAGCTGTCCCAGACCTTCCAGCACAGCTGGGTAAACGCCAACGAATACGACGCGGCGGTGATGGGCCAGGCGGTGGTACGGGCTGCCCTGAGCTACCTCGCCCTGCCCCCGAGTGATGCCGATGAGGCCGCCAAAGGGATGGCGCACCTGCTCGCGCCCTACATCGACTCGGTCAACAGGGCGCGCTGAAGGCACTCGCCGGCGCCGCGAGCGTGCGTGTCTGCGCGAAGACACGCCGTGCTGACCGGCATTCTGTGCACCCTCACCGCCCAGACGCAGGGAAGCCGCTCAGTACCGTGTGAACCATGAAACACCTCGAGGTCGACGGAATCGGAAATGTCAGCCGGATCGGACTGGGCACCTGGCAGTTCGGCTCACGCGAGTGGGGTTATGGGGACCGGTATGCGTCCGGCGCCGCCCGCGACATCGTCGCGCGCGCTCGTGCGCTGGGAGTCACCCTGTTCGACACCGCCGAGGTCTACGGACTGGGCAAGAGTGAGCGGATTCTCGGCGGGGCACTCGGCGACGAGCGCGCCGACGTGGTCGTGGCCAGCAAGATCATGCCCGTGGCGCCGTTTCCGGCGGTGGTCAAGCGGCGCGAACGGGCCAGTGCCCGCAGGTTGCAGCTGGACCGCATCCCGCTGTATCAGATCCACCAGCCCAACCCGGTGGTCCCCGATTCGGTGATCATGCCGGGCATGCGCGAGCTGCTCGACACCGGCAGGATCGGAGCGGCCGGCGTCTCCAACTACTCGTTGGCGCGCTGGAAGAAGGCGGACGCCGCACTCGGGCGCCCCGTTGTCAGCAACCAGGTGCATTTCTCGCTGGCGCATCCCGGTCCGCTCGATGACCTGGTTCCCTTCGCCGAATGGGAGAACCGCATCATCATCGCCTACAGCCCACTGGCGCAGGGGCTGCTCGGCGGCAAATACGGTGTGGACAACCGGCCGGCCGGTGTTCGGGCCGTCAACCCGCTGTTCGGTACGGAGAACCTGCGCCGGATCGAGCCGCTGCTGCAGACGCTTCGCGCCGTCGCCACTGACGTCGACGCAAAGCCCGCCCAGGTGGCGCTGGCATGGTTGATCAGCCTGCCCGGCGTGGTCGCCATCCCGGGAGCGTCCAGCGTGGAGCAACTCGAGTTCAATGTTGCCGCAGCCGACATCGAACTCAGCGCGGACGCGCGTGCCGCACTAACCCAGGCGGCCAGGGCTTTTCACCCCGTGTCGGCCCGGCGATTCCTCACCGACACGGTCCGCGAGAAGCTGGGCCGGCGTTAGTTACAGCGTTCGCGTCAGACGATCCGCCAACAGCTCGGCGAACCGGGCCGGATCGTCTGGCGCACCGCCTTCGGCAAGAAGCGCCGTGCCGTAGAGCAGCTCCGCGGTTTCGCTGACCGCCGCCTTCTTGGCATCGTCGTCAGCGCTCGCCTGCGCCTGGCGCAGACCGATCACCAGCGGATGGGTGGGGTTGAGTTCCAGCGTTCGCTTGCCGACCGGAACGTCTTGCCCGGTGGCCCGGTAGATGCGGGCAAGCGCGGGAGTGATGCCGAACGTGTCGGTGATCAGGCAAGCCGGCGAGTCGGTCAGGCGGGTGGACAACCGCACTTCCTTGACCTGTTCGCCCAACGTCTCCTTGAGCCAGCCCAGCAGGTCGGCGAACTCCTTCTGCTGCTCTTCGCGCTCGGCCTCGCTCCCTTCGCCGTCGGAGTCCAGGTCTACCTCGCCCTTGGCGACCGACTGCAGCGGCTTTCCATCGAACTCGTTGACCACTCCCACCCATACTTCGTCGACCGGGTCGGTGAGCAGCAGCACCTCATAGCCCTTGGCCCGGAAGGCCTCCAGGTGCGGCGACTTGAGGATCTGTTGTCGCGAATCCCCGGTCGCGAAGAAGATCTGCGTCTGGCCTTCCTTCATGCGCTCCACGTAGCCGGCCAGGGTGATGGGTTCCTCTTCGCTGTGGGTCGAGGCGAAGGAGGAGATCTCCAACAGCGTCTCGCGGTTGTCGAAGTCGGCCAGCAGCCCTTCCTTGACGACCTTGCCGAACTGGGTCCAGAAGGTGCGGTAGTCCTCGGGCCGCTCGGACTGCAGATCCTTGATGGTGGACAGGACCTTCTTGGTCAGCCGTCGGCGAATCGCCTTGATCTGGCGATCCTGCTGCAGGATTTCGCGAGACACGTTCAGTGACATGTCCTGTGCGTCGACGACACCCTTGACAAAGCGCAGGTACTCGGGCATCAGCTGGTCGCAGTCGCCCATGATGAATACCCGCTTGACATACAGCTGAATACCGAAGACCGCATCCCGATTGAACAGGTCATGCTGGGCGTGCGAGGGAATGAAGAGCAGCGCCTGGTACTCGAAGGTACCTTCGGCCTTCATGGCGATGACCTCCATCGGGTCATCCCAGGCATGCGCGATGTGCTTGTAGAACTCGTTGTACTCGTCGGCGGAGACCTCGTCCTTGGGCCTGGCCCACAACGCCTTCATCGAGTTGAGCGTCTCGGTTTCGAGGACCACGGTCTCCTCGCCGGGCTCCTCCCCCTCTTCGTGAGGGGCCGGGACCTGCTTCTCCACCTCCATGCGGATCGGCCAGGCGATGAAGTCCGAGTACTTCTTGATCAGATGCCGCAGCTTCCAATCCGCCGTGTAGTCGTACAGCTCGTCCTCGGCATCTTCGGGCTTGAGGTGCAAAGTGACCGAGGTTCCCTGCGGTGCACCCTCGACGGATTCGATCGTGTAGGTGCCCTCTCCGCTGGACTCCCACTTGGTGGCCTCGCTCTCACCGGCCTTGCGGGTGAGCAGTTCGACCTTGTCGGCCACCATGAACGATGAGTAGAACCCGATGCCGAATTGGCCGATCAGCTCCTCGGAGGCTGCGTCGTTCTTGGCCTCCCGCAGCTGCGCGCGCAGCTCGGCGGTGCCCGACTTGGCCAGGGTGCCGATCAGGTCCACGACCTCCGCCCGGGTCATTCCGATGCCGTTGTCGCGCACGGTCAGTGTCCGCGCGCCCTTGTCGGCCTCGATCTCGATGTGCAGGTCCGAGGTGTCGACTTCGAGGTCTTTGTTCCGGAAGGCCTCGATTCGCAGCTTGTCCAGCGCATCGGAGGCGTTGGAGATCAGCTCCCGCAGAAATGACTCCTTGTTGGAGTAGACCGAGTGGATCATCAGATCCAGCAGCTGCCGGGCCTCCGCCTGAAACTCCAGCTGCTCGACACGCGCGTTCATGAGATTCCTTCCGACGACATGGCGTCTCGAATTTAGCGAGATGGGTGAAAACACACGTCACCGGGGTCACCGAGCTAGGCCGCTGAGGTCGGTGCAGCCCCTGCGCCCAGCCGAACGCTTTGCGGCAATGTTCGAGGTAGAACCGCCTTCGGTGTGGCATTCTGCGTTAGTGGCCGCTGATCTGGGGGTCCACCTTCGGGGATCGTGACGTTCCTGTTCACCGACGTCGAGGGCTCCACCCGCCGGTGGGAGTCCGACCCCGATCGGATGCGGGCCGCCCTCGCGGCCCATGATGCGGTGCTCAAACGGACGATCCAGACGCACCGGGGCTGGTTGTTCAAGCACACGGGCGACAGCGTCTGCGCCGCGTTCGCGTCGCCGAGATCCGCCGTCGATGCGCAGCGAGCACTCGAGTTGCCGGTGCGGATGGGGCTGGCGACCGGCGAAGCCGAGCCGCATGACGCGGACTACTTCGGTGCGGTGCTTAATCGCGCCGCGCGGGTGATGGCGACCGGCCACGGTGGCCAGATCCTGCTGACCGACTCGACAGCAAATCTGATCAGCGGAGTGGACTTCATAGATCTCGGGTCACGCCGGTTGCGGGATCTGCCTGCCCCCGTGCGGGTGTTCCAGGTTCGGGCACCGGGCCTGCGCACCGATTTCCCCGCCTTGCGGGCACCGGATACAAGTCCTGGCAACCTGCGGCCCGCGCTGACCAGCTTCGTCGCTCGTGAGGCGGAGATCGGCCAGGTACAGACGGCGTTGCAGGTCCATCGGTTGGTGACGTTGACCGGGGTCGGTGGTGTCGGCAAGACCCGGCTGGCGCTGGAGGTCGCAACACGTGTTGCTGATGAATTCCCGGATGGCGTTTGGCTTTTCGAACTGGCCACCCGTTTCCGATCCGGCCGCGGTGCCCGACGCGGTGGCCGCCGTGCTGGGGATTACCCAGCAAGCCGGAAAGACCGTAACCCAGAGCGTGGCCACGGCTCTGGAAGGACGGGTCCCGCTCTTGGTGTTCGACAATTGCGAGCACGTGCGTGACGCGGCCGCCGACCTGATCGAAGCCATCCTCGCCGGTTCGACGACCGTGCGGATCCTGGCGACCAGTCGCGAGCGGCTGGAGGTGCCTGACGAGCAGCTGTGGTCGGTGCCGTCGCTGGATGTCGGTGGCAGCGTGGTGTCCGCTGCCGGCACCCTCTTCGTCGAACGCGCCCAAAGTGTTGCCCCCGGCTTTGCACCGACCGACGCCCAGGATGCGGCCGCGATCGCCGAAATCTGCCGGCGTCTTGACGGAATCCCGCTGGCCATCGAGCTGGCCGCCTCCCGCATGGCGTCGATGACCCCGATCGAGGTGCGTGATCGGCTCGATCACCGCTTCCGCTTGCTGGTCGGATCTCGGCGCGGCCTGGGGCGTCACCAAACGCTGCGTCACGCCGTTGCGTGGTCTTACGACCATCTCAGCGACGCGGAAAAGGCCCTGCTAGAGCGTTGTTCGGTGTTCGCCGGTGGTTTCGATCTGCAAAGTGCTTGCGCGGTAGCTGCATCCGCCGATACTCACGACGACTACGAGGTGCTGGACTTGCTGGATGCCTTGGTGGGCAAGTCCCTGCTCATCGTCGACCGGCTTTCGGGGCGATCACAGTTTTCGATGCTGGAGACCATCCGCGAGTTCGCCGAGGAGCAACTGGTCACCCGCGGGCAGGCACTGGCCGGTCGAACGGCGCATTCCCGCCACTTCGCCCAGCGGTTGCCCGACGTGGCGGCGGTGTGGGACAGCCCCCTACAAGCTGAGGCCTACACGTGGCTCACCGCCGAACTCGCCAATCTGCGCCTGGCCTTTCGCTGGACCGCCGACAACAATGACCTCGACGATGCCGCGAGCATCGCCACCTGGGTGGGATTTCTCGGCTTTTTTGTGAACAGATTTGAGCCGCTGACATGGGTCGAGGAAGCGATCGAACGAGCGGTCGATCATCCCAAGCTCGCGTTCCTGCACGTGCTGGCTTCACAGTGCTATATGACGGGACGCGTCCAAGAAGCCATCCGCTACGCCGATGAGGCCGCCCGGTTGCTGGCCACCGACCGCTACGAGGTGCCGTTCGGCATCGAGGGGTGGCCCTCCGGTGCGTATACCAGCAGCGGGCACCCTGAACAGTCGGTCGAGTTGTGCCGCACCCAACTCGCACTCGGTCGCGACACGCACACACTCACCCTGGGATGTCTGGTGCTGGCCTTGACGATCAAGGGGCCATGCAACGAAGCCGAGCAGCTGGCCGACGCGCTGATCGAGTCCGCCGAAGCCACCCGCAACCCCGCGGCGCTCTGTTACGCCCTACTTGCCTATGGATTCACCTTCCGCGACACCAACCCCGCCAGCGCCCTCGCCGCCATGCGCCGTGGTCTGCGGATCGCCCAGGACACCGGTAACCGCAACAGCGAGACGCACCTAGCCGCCGTATTGTGCCGCTTCGAGGCCAAATATGGTGATCCATTGTCCGCACTCGACTACTTCACATTGGCGATTCATAATCACCACGAGGCCGGAAACACCACCCTGATCAGCACACCGCTGGCCGTACTGGCAGTGTTCTTCGATCGGCTGGGCCGCTACGAGGCGGCTGCCACCATAGCCGGTTTCGCATTTCACCCCATTACCGAGGCGTCGTTCCCGGAACTCAGAACAACCATCTCGCACCTGCGCGATGCACTTGGAGACCACGCCTATGAATCGTTCTCCCAGAGCGGTGCCGCCATGACCACCGCCGCCATGGCCACCTATGCGTATCACCAAATCGACCAAGCCAGAACGGAACTCCAAGCACGGTGAGTGGGGCGCCCAGGCAAAGAAGGTCGGCTATGACATGTCTTTGGCGAGTGCATAGAGGCTGGGATCATGAGCGCAGATGATCAGCAGCTCCGGATCTTGGCGGCGCTGCAGCTCGGCTAGACGCGCCTGGTTGTCCCGCAGTTGCCTGCGGTCAAAGGAGAACAGCTCTTCCTGGCTTCGCAGAACGAACGGCACTTTGGACTGTCCGTCCAATGTTCCGACGTGATAGAAGGCGTCGCCGCAGTGCAGGATCCAACGGTCGCCAGCGTCGACGGCGACCGCGGCATGGCCACGGGTGTGACCGGGCATCGGCTCCAGGACCACACCGTAAGCAATGGCGTCAAGGGGTTTGGCCGCGGCGAAGCCACGCCAGGATTCGCCGTTGTGACCATGCTCCACCAGCTTGGGGCCGTGCGCCCACTGCACGCTTCGATACCGCACGCGCTCACGAAACGATGGGGCGTGGATGGCGCCGCGGGCCTCGGCGGCGGTGACGTGGACATGAGAGCCCGGGGAGTCGGCCAGCCCACCGATGTGGTCGACGTCGAAGTGGGTCAGCACGATATGGCGAACGTCGGACGGCCGGTAGCCAAGACGCTCGATCTGGTGCACCGCAGTTTCGTTCTGCAGCAAGGCAGGCCGAAGGAAGTGACGAAACTCGCCTAGCCGGCGCGGATCAAGACAGTCTTGTACCCCAAAGCCGGTGTCGACCAGGACCAGCCCGTTGCCGGCCTCGACGAGCAGGACGTGGCACAACAGTGCTGCGCCGGGCGAATTCATGGTGCCGCAGTTGAGGTGGTGGACCTTCACCGGCGGGCTCCTTCCGATTCCGGCATGACACCGATGCAGCTACAAGAACTCAGCCTAGTTAATAAGGGCCGGACCGGGGCCGGCACGCCAACACGGCGGACCGTTTTGCCCGTAGGATTCCCAGCTATGCGTCGACGCCACGGGCAGACCGAGGGGCAACGCCCGTGAAAGCATCGGCGCCATCGCGACGGATTGTCGCGGTGCTGCTGTGTGTGGTTCCGCTGAATCAGATTCCGATGGACGCCTACACCCCCGCGCTGCCACAGATGGAAACCAGTATTGGCGCCACCGCTACCGCCTTGCAGTCCACGGTGACGGTGTTCATGATCGGCATGGCCCTGAGCTACCTTGCCGTGGGCATCATGTCAGATGCCTGGGGACGCAAGCCGGTGCTCATGGGCTGCGCGGCCGCGCTGACGGTGACCAGCCTCGCCTGCGCGGCGGCCAACAACGTTGCCATGTTGCTGGTGCTGCGGTTCCTACAGGGCGGTGCGTGTAGTGCCTTCATTGTTGTCGCCATCGCCATTGCCGCAGACTGTTTCGAAGGTGCACAACTAAGATCGGTCAACGGCTTGCTGGGCGCTGCCTGGTCAGCGGCACCGATCGTGGCCCCGGCAGTGGGCGGGTTCATTGTCGAGTACGCCTCGTGGCGCTACGTTTTCGTTTTGATAGCGGCGTTGAGTGTTGTGGTGGGATTGGCGGTCGCCTGGGCGCTACCGGAAACCCTGGAAAAAGAGTCCCGGACCCGATTTGAACTCGGCCGGACGTGGCAGGTTGTGACCGCAACCGCGCGCAACCGCGTGTTCCTGGCATTAGCAGCGGTTTTCGGGTTATTGGCCGGTCCGCAGCTCGCGTTCGGTGTGGCCGCACCGTTTTTGTATCAGGACGAGATGGGCTTCTCGCCCTCAGCCTATGGTCTGATCGCGCTGGTCGTCGGTGTTGCGGTGTTACTGGGCAGCTTTTCGACCGGCATGTTGGCCACTCGCATGGCCTTTCGCCGATTGGCATTTGCCGACTGGACGCTGTACATGGTCGGGGCGGTGCTGCTATTGGGGTCGGCTCCCGTGGTTGGTGTCAATCCCTGGGCGATCACGCTGGCGGTCGCGGGGTGCGGCGCGTTGGTCCCGCAGGCGCAGGCCGCAGCACTCGGGGCGTTCAGTCGCAACCTCGGTTTGGTCAGCGGACTGTTCGGCACCCTGACGTACCTGATCATCGCCGCGATCATGGCCATCGTCGGGGTCAGTCCGGAACGCACCCAGGCTCCGCTGGGATGGCTCTATGTGCTTTGTGGCGCACTGGTTTTCGCCGCACTCGCCTGGGTGACGCCACGAGTCCAGGGCGAAAAACCCACGCCGGGCTAGCACACCCGCCGGCGGCCCAGCGTGTTAGTCGCGGTCGCATTCGATGACGATCGCGGGCGGATAGTTGAGGTAGTCATCCCAAAAATCGCCCTCGTCTTCGCCCTGAGGTGCCGCCGCCAGATCGGGCACGTGCACCACGAAATCGTGAAAGCCGGCCTGCCGCAGTGCGGCTTCATACGCCGCAATCGGCAGATAGTAGTTTTCGATCACCAGCGGTGCGCCATCGACAAACGCCGTCAACTCGATGGGCGCGCCCTCGAACACGGCATCGGCCAGCTTTATCTGGAAGCCATACTTGCGGTAGTCGGGCACCCGCCCGAATGTGTAAAGGCCCGGGTTGGTGGTGAGGGTGACAAACCGGCCACCCCACCGAACCCGGCAAGCCACCCCGCGACACATCCCAGCAAGCTCGTCGCGATCTCGGGCGTACACCAGCAGATAAGCCGAGATCGCGAGGTCGAAATCCTGTTGTGCCACTTCCTGGCTGACGTCGGCAACGAAATACTCGATACCTAGTGGCTGGTGTGCCTCCTGCTCGCGGGCCAGCCCGATCATTTTCTCGGAGATATCGAAGCCCACGACGCGCGCGGCGCCGGCCCGCCGCATCACGCGGGTGTAGTCCCCGGCACCGCAGGCGATGTCAACCACCTTCTCGCCCGTAACGGCGCCAATGTGTTTCAGAAATGAGTAGGCCTCGATCCTGGTCCGCACCGGGATCGCCTTCGTCTTCTTGTACTGTTCAGCGATTTCGACCTGGTTGTAGTCAGTGACCATCCTGTCCCCTCTTCCTGTCCTCTGTGTTCGTCCTCTTTCCTCACCCCGGTTGCTGTCCAGCCTATGTTCTGAGCTGGTCAGCGGTTGGAACCCAACGCTGACCGGTCGCCCCCATATTTCTGCGATTCCCGAGACCGACACCAGCGCAGCGGCGAAAGTGGTCACGTGACAGATCGCGCACCGACGGTGGTGGACGCCCACGTTCACCAATGGGACCCGTTTGCCACTCCCCGGGCGGTGTCCGGCGTTGCGAAGATCGTGCGCCGCGCGCCGACGGTGCTTCCAGCGCTGCTGCGGCTTTTTCCACGCGCCTCGCGTGAGTTCATCGGTGACCCGCGCTACCTGCTGGATCGCTACCTACCGGTCGACTACCTCCAAGACAGCTCCCCCGTCGGCGTCGACGCCGTCGTGCACGTGGAAGCCGGGTGGCGGACCAAAGACCCACTGGGCAGCGTGGACGAGACGCAGTGGGTCAGCGCCCTGCCATTCGGCATTGCCGGAGCACCGGCCCTCGGCGCGATCGTGGTGCATGCCGACCCGTCGGCGCCACGTATCGCTGAACTGCTGGACGCACACCTGCAGGCGAGCGCGTTGGTGCGCGGGGTGCGCTGCATCGGCGCGCACAGCGACGACCGCGGCGTCATGAATTGGACACCCAACGCCAATCTGTACTCGAGCGCGGATTTTCGGCGCGGCTTCACCGCGGTGGCCGAGCGCGGGCTCAGCTTTGACATGTGGGTCTACGGCCACCAATTACCCGACGCGATCACGCTCGCGCGGGAATATCCCGACACCACCTTCATCCTCGATCAGTACGCCACTCCGGTGGGGGCATACGGTCAATCCGGCAAACACACCGGCACTAGTTCCGCGGACCGCCGCGCCATCCTCGGGCGGTGGCGCGACGACATCTCATCGCTGGCCGAACTGCCCAACGTGGTCGCCAAGCACAGCGGCTTCGGGATGCCGGTGTTGGGCGCCGGAGCACGCAGCCACGACGAACTGCGCGAGGCGGCTGCGCCGCTGATCAGCCACTTGCAGGCGGCCTTCGGACCTGAACGCACCTTCTGGTCCTCGAACTTCCCCATCGACAAGCCCAACGTGGCTTTGCCCCAGACCATTTCGATCCTGCGCGAGGTGCTCGGTGACCAGTTCGACCAGGCTCGGATACTGCGCGACAACGCCAGCCGCGTGTACCGGCTGACCTCGAACTGACCTCAGCGAAGCGTCTTGCGTAAGACCCGTCAGATGTCGGTGGTGGTGTATCTGATCTTGACTGGAGGCGCGGCCAGCAACGGCGGCAGCTCTGTTATCCGTCCGGGGCCGGCACGAAAGCTGCGGTAGGCCTCATCGTGCTCGACGGTGTCCCAAAGCTCGTAGATCAGCCAGTGCGCTTCGTCGTCCTCGTCGACAAGCACGTCGGTGCCGAGGTTTCCGTCGAAGGCCCGGGTATCTTGCAGCGCTCGCCCCAGGACATCACGTGCCGCACCCACAGCCTCGGGCTTGATTCTGAGTTCGAGTGTCACGGTGACTGGCATGGCGGTCTCCTTGTCAGATTTGGTCGTCGGATTTGGTCGAATCGTCTTGGCCAGCGGGCAGATTAGCAGGACCCCGCCACCGGCGTTACCAGGGCATTCCCCCGGTGAACCTACCGAGGTCAAGCCGAGTCTGTCACCACCGCCGCCGGGTCGCCAGCATCAGCATCATCCACAACGCGGCCAGAAACCCCACCGCGACGACGGCAAACGTCACCCATCCGAGCAGCATCGCGGCAGGTCCCGGTGATCTGGTGATCGCCAGCGGGATGCACGCGGTTGGTGGGTGAACGCGGCCCACGGACGCCGCCACGATCACCACCGCGGCGATGGTCGACGCGAGCAGCCCGGACATGGAGGTGAGCATGCCGATCAACGTGATGGGGACCGTGATCACCAACCCGGTGGCATAGCAGCTGGCGATGACGTGCGGTCTGCGCCGGTAACGGTTCGGTGAGTGCAGGACGATAGCGGTTGTGCTCGCCATCGCCGAGATCGCGAAAGGTTCGCCCAGGCGCAGCAACAATAGTGCGCTGGGAAGCAGCACCAGCGCACCCGCAACCATCCGTTCGGCGACCGAGATGGCCGGTCTTCTCGGGTTCGTGGCACCGGTGCGGGCAGCGCCGGTGCTGCCGGCGCTGCCATCAACGTCCTGCCAATACGGCCACCATCGAACTCGAGCCATCCTGGCTATCCTCTCTCGCGGATTGACTCCTTGCAGCGTTCGGGAGCAGGCTCGGTGGCAGCCTGGACCGTCGCCACGTGGGCGTAGCCGCCGGGGCGGCCCCAAACGGTCGCTCACCCGGGCCGACAAATCCAGAATCCGTTGACGACGGGAGCACGCGCATGAGGTCCGCTGTGGTGACGACCCCGCGCCACACCGACGTCATCGAGGCACCCGACCCGCAGGTCGGGCCCAAAGACGTGTTGGTCAAGATCCGCGCCTGCGGAATCTGCGGCACCGATTCGTTCTACATCTCGATCGGTGGCCTACCGCCCCATCGAGGCCGGATGCCGCTCGGGCACGAACCCGCCGGCGAGGTGGTCGCGGTCGGCTCGCGGGTATCTGGCCTCGCCGTCGGTGACCACGTCGTCATCAATCCGATGGCCGCCCCCAACGGCATCATCGGCAACGGCGGAGCCAGTGGCGCGCTGGCGGACTATCTCCTCATCGAGGAGGCGGTGCGCGGGGTAAGCCTGGAGGTCATTCCCGAGCACATACCGTTCGAAGTGGCCGCGCTCAACGAGCCGATGGCGGTGGCCCGCCATGCTGTAAACCAATGCAAGCCAAAGCCTTCTGACAAGATCCTGATCTTCGGTGCCGGCCCAATCGGTCTGGGCGCGGTGCTGGCGTTCAAGTCGGTCGGCGCCGCGCACGTCGCGGTCGCTGATCTCATCCCGTCCCGCCTGGACAAGGCGCTCCAAATGGGTGCCGACGCGGTCATCAATTCCGCCGAGGAAGATCTCACCCAACGGCTCATCGATCTGCACGGTCCTGGGCAGGCACTGTTCCCTGGCAAGGCGGGCACCGATATCTACCTGGACGCCGCCGGCGCGCCCGCGGCCGTCAACAGCGCGCTGACCAACGCGAAAAAGGGGGCCACCATCGGCATCGTGGCCGTCCACAAGAAGCCGGTCGAGGTCGATCTGGTCACCGTGATGAGCCACGAGATCACCCTGGTGGGATCGATCGGCTACCCCACCGAAATCTTCGACGTCACCAAAGACATCGTCGCCGATTGGCAGAGATATGCAGTGATCGTCGACCGCACCATCGCATTCGACAACGTGCAGGATGCCCTTGCCGCCGCCACCGCACCGGGAACGGCCGACAAGATCGTTGTGACTTTCCCCTAGACCGCCACCCGTTGCGCCGACCCCTGACTGCTATCCCTCGCGGGCAGCAGATCGGGACACCTGATAGCCGTCGCGTGAGATCGAGAAACCTCCGCCGTCGCCGATATCGCGGCAGGTCACCCCCGACGTCTCACTTTCACACTGCAGCGATCCCTTGGTGATCTTGTCGCCGTAGACCAGCGCCGGCCCGCCGCCCAGCGCGGTGTCACCGGCACAGACGAATCGAGCGGGCTGACCGGCGGTGAGCACGATGCCCTGCCCATAATCCATCATCGACTCGCAATCGGCGGGCCTCGGCGGCGGCGACCAGGTGCGGTCACGGACATCGCAGCGCACCGACGAAGAGTCGATCATGCAGCCGATGTTGCCGCTGGGCGACGTGAATCCGACGATGTCGGCGTGAGCCGTTGCCGGGGCGAGCACGCCGGCCGCGAACGCACCGACAACTGTAACGAGCAGGCGTTTCGGGTGGTGAGTCATTGCTTGGACCCTACTCGTCGGTTGTCGCTGCAAGGCGGGCAAAATGCATCCGTTGCCGGCCGGGACATCCGGCCAACGCCTGCCCCAGCCGATACGGCTACCAACCTTGCAGCACAAGCGATTCACCTCGCGACGACATCGCTGCGCAATGGCCAACTCGCTAAGACGTCCAAACATTCAGTTGTTCAACAGGTTTGGCGGATCGACCGGTGATTGATGAGCCCGCGCGCACGGGGCTCGGGGTCTAGGATCGCACGGGTAACCGCAAGGCCACGCCCGCGGGCCGCCGTCTCGGGGGATTGTCTCGGGGGATTATTGTGCGGGTGCCTACCCCCGCCCCCCGGCACACCCGCAACGGTGAACGGAGACAATGCATGACCCACGCCCCGACTCCGACCGACCGAGTCAAGGCCGCCTACCGGCGCATCGCCGACACCGATCGGCCCGAAGTATGGATCACCCTGCGAGACCAAGCCGATGTGCTCGCCGACGCCACGGTCATCGAAGGGCGGGTGGCCGCGGGACAAGACCTGCCGCTGGCCGGATTGCTGGTCGCGGTCAAGAACAATATCGACGTCGCGGGTCTACCCACCACCGCAGCCTGCCCCGAGTTCGCCTACACCCCTGACACCACCGCGGCCGCGGCGCAACGGCTCATCGACGCCGGCGCGATCATCCTGGGCAAGACCAACCTCGACCAGTTCGCCACCGGGTTGGTCGGCACCCGAAGCCCTTATGGCGCCGTCCGCAATGCGCAGCACCCAGAGCTGATCTCGGGAGGCTCCAGTTCGGGTTCAGCGGTTGCTGTCGCCCTGGGCATCACCGACCTGGGCATCGGTACCGACACCGCCGGCTCCGGACGCGTGCCGGCCGCCCTCAACGGAATCATCGGCATCAAACCCACCCTGGGCATCATCCCCACCCACGGCGTGGTGCCCGCCTGCGCCGACTACGACACCGTCACGGTATTCGCGGCCGAGCTACCCACCGCGGCGCTCGCCATCGCCACCATGATCGGCCCCGACGCGCGTGATCCCCGCAGCCGGCGCTGGCCATCCGACGCCGCCCTGGCCGCACCCGAGACACCCCGGCTTGCGATTCCCACGCCGGAGAACCTGGCCCCCCTCACCGACACGTACCGGACTGCCTTCCAGCGATGTGTGCAAGCCGCTACCGCCGCGGGCGCCAGCATCGCCACCGTCGACATCAGCACGCTGCTGGATGCGGCCCGCCTGCTCTATGACGGCGCAATCGTGGCCGAACGCTACGCGGCCGTCCGAGAATTCCTCGACACCAACCCGTCCGGCGCCGATCCGACAGTGGCCACCATCATCACCGCGGCGCGCTCCACCACCGGGGCCGCCTTCGCCGCGGACCTACATGCGCTCGCCTATGCGCGCGGTGCTGCGGCCGAACTTCTGGGCCGCTTCGACGCACCGTTGCTACCCACCACCACCGAGCACCCGAGTTTGGCCGCCGTTGCGGCCGATCCGGCCGGGATCAATCGGCGGATGGGTACCTTCACCAACTTCTGCAATTTGCTGGACTTGGCCGCGATCGCCATCCCCGCCGCACCACTGCCGGACGCGAGGCCGTTCGGTGTCATGCTCATCGCCGCGGCCTTCGGCGACCAGGTCGCCATCGACATTGCGGCCCGCCTCAGCGGGGTCAGCACCCCGTTGCTGGTCAATCATGGGGTTGAGCTGGCCGTCTTGGGGGCTCATCTGCGCGGACAGCCACTGCACCCCCAACTACAAGAGCTGGGCGCCCGCTATTGCGGGCCGATCACCACCAGCGACGCCTACCGCCTGACCGTCCTGGACACCACGCCCGCCAAACCCGCGCTCGTGCGCACCGATCCCGGCGCCGGCGCCGGCATCCGCGGCGAGCTCTACCGAATCTCGGAAGCCGGCCTGGGGCGCTTCCTGGCCGCGCTACCACCACCCATGGCGCTGACCGCGATCGAACTCGAAAACGGCAGCGAGGTGGTCGGTTTCACGGCCACCCAGGACGCAACCAGCGACGCGACCGACATCACCGCCTACCGCGGCTGGCCGTGATGCATCAAGTCAAGATGCCTGCGAAACCTGGTTCATGCATCAGGTAAGGAATGCCCGCGAAATCGGGGTCAGGTGGTGGTCTTGCTTTTGATGCGGATGCCGGCTTTGAGGGCGGGTAGAGCGGCGGGTATGGCGGCGAGGTAGAGCTGTTCGGTCTTGTCTTTGGCGAGTCTGAGCAGGGCGGCTTGCAGGTCGGCGTTCTGGTGGGCGATCGCGGCGGGGTTGAGGCTGTTGCGGTAGGTGAGCAGCTCTGTTTGTTGGGCCGCTGAGAGGACTCCGGCGGCCAGCAGCCGGTCCAGGGGTCTGGGGCTTGTCGTAGAGCCGGCGGCGGTGACCGTCGCGGCTGCAGCCGTAGCTGATGGGTTTGATGGTGGGGGTCAGGTAGTTGAGCCGGTCGTTGACCAGGTGCCACAGCCGGTTGAGCACGGCGCGTTCTTCGTCGGTGTCGTAGCGGTAGTAGAACCCGTAGCGACGCACGAGGTGGTTGTTTTTGGACTCGATGGTGGCCTGGTCGTTCTTCTTGTAGGGCCGTGAGCGGGTGAAGAAGATCTCCATGTCCGCGGCCCACTTGATGACCGCCTTATTGAGGAATTCGGTGCCGTTGTCGAAGTCCAAACCCGTTACCTTATAGGGATTTTAGTAATTCCGGTTTTGAGGGCGCCCAGGATGTGGGGGTGGGCGTTGTTGCGCACCGTGCGGGTGAACACCCAGCCGATGTGCATGTCGGTGAGGTTGACCGTGCGGGCGAACTCACCTTTCAGTGTCGGGCCGCAGTGCGCCACGGTGTCGCCTTCGAAGAACCCCGGAGATTCTTCGGCCTCATCGCCTGCTTTGCAGATGGTGATCGAGGACCGCAGCAGCGGGGAGGGTTTCGTCGTCGACACACCCGAGATCTGGTCGCGGGCCTTGGCGCCGCGCAGGTAGCGGTCGATCGTGGCGCTGCTCATCGCCAACAGCTCGGCACGCACCGCCGGGCCGTAACGGTCACGGCCGTCCACCAGTTCGCCGTGGCGTTCTAGAGCATCCAACTGAAGTGCCATGGAAGCGGCCAGGTACCGGCCGCACTGCCCGCCTGAGGCCGCCCACACCTTCTGCAACACCTTGAGCGCATCCTAGGAGTACTTCGGATTGCGTTGCCGGCAAATCCGTTTGGCGACCTGCCGACCCGCTCCCGGCGGCGCGGCCGCCGCCCTCAACCGCCGCCGGGCGTTGTCACGCGACCAGCCGGTGACCGCCACCACCTGATCCAGAATCTGCCCCTTGCCCGCCTTCGGCGCCCCCACATACCCCCTGGCGAACTTCGCGGTGATCTCGGCCCGAGACGACATCGACAGCCCACTTCCCATGCCTGCCAAGGATCGACCGTTTCGCGGGCATTTTTACGTGATCCACCGAGGACGCTTCACGGGCATTTCTCGTGATGCTTGCCGCGGGCTGGCCTATCTGACCGCGCAACCCTAGAATCCTCGCGACCGAAACGCGGTCAGCTCTTGGTGCCGACGGTGATCAGATCAGGCACCAGCCGCGTCCAGACCGGCCGACGGACGCGGTGCTGATCACTGATGGTGAACCCCGCGCCTTCGAACAGTGCCCGCATCTCGGCCGGCGACGGGCTGTGCTGGGGTTTCCATTTGCTAGCCGCTGGGAGCTGCAGCAGCGGCTGGCGCGCGCTCAGGGACGAGACGGCCACCAGGCCGCCGGGGGCCAAGACCCGATGAAACTCCCGCAACGCCGCCGGCTGATCGAAGAAATGAAATGCGGTGGTGGTAACCACGGCATCGAGCGCGCCGTCATCGAACGGCAGTTGCTCCGCCGGGCCGCGCAGCCACCGCACCCGATCGGATTTGGGCGTGTCTGCTTAATGTGAATGGTGTTTTGGCTGATGCTGTTTGGGTGATGCGGACGCATGCGATTTCTGATGATTTGTGGTCGCTGATCGTGGCGGTGTTGCCTGCGGGGCGGCGGCGTGGCCGGCCGTGGAACGATCATCGACGTACTCTGGAGGGCATTATCTGGCGTTACCGTACGGGATCTCCGTGGTGTGACCTGCCCGAGCACTTCGGTCCCTGGCAATCGGTGGCCGAGAGGCATCTACGCTGGTCGGTCGATGGCATCTACGCGCGGATCTTCGCGGCGATCGCCTCTGACCTCGACGCCGAGGACGCCGACCTGGGCGCACTGTTGTCGGTCGATTCGACCAGTGTGCGCGCCCACCAACACGCAGCCGGAGCGCGCCCCGGGCGCCGCACAGGGGGATCTGTCGAATTACAAGAAATATCTCGATGAGCCCGATGACCACGCCATTGGGCGTTCCCGCGGCGGGCTGACTACCAAGATCCACGCCTTGACCGACCAGCTGTGCAGTCCGGTCACCCTGGCACTGTCGGCCGGTCAAGCCGGTGATAATCCGATGCTTTGGCCATTGCTGGCCGCCCGGTGCAGCAACTCATACGCCCCGTATCGCCTGCTGGCGGACAAGGCGTACTCCCATGATTCGACGCGGGCACAGCTGCGCCGGCTCAAGATCGCCCACACCATCCCCGAGCGCAGCGACCAGATCACCCGCCGCAAAACCAAAGGCCGCAACAGAGGACGGCCTCCGGGGTTCTCAGGCCGAATCTACAAGCACCGCAACACCGTCGAGCGAAGCTTCAACCGGCTCAAACACTGGCGCGCGGTCGCCACCTGCTACGACAAATACGCCCTGACCTACCTCGGCGGTGTCACCCTGGCCGCCATCATCACCTACCACCGCGTCCGCAATTAGCAGACAGGACCTTAGCCCGGGCCTGGTCGAGCATCCCGTGCGACATGTCTACACCGTAGATTTCGTCAAGGTGCAGTTCGCGCTCGATCCGAGCACTGAGAATGCCAGTGCCGCACGCAATATCAGCAATCCTGCGAGATTTGTGGGCGCGCAGCTGGGCGAGAACCTCGTCATGGGGCGGGCGGTATACCCATTGCTGCAGGATTGCCAAGTCGTAGGCCGGGGCCAACAAACTCCAGATCCCCGTGACGGCGTCGTTGAAGCCCCGGCGCAGCACCGTCGTCATGCCGTCAGGACCGAACTGTAGTAGATCGTGTCTGCCATGGTCACCGAGTCATTGTTGTGCGGGATCGGCGCGGCACCGTTGTCGGCCAACAGCTGACTCATCTGGGTTCCGACCGACTGCCAGCCCAGGTTCTGCAGATACAACTCCACATCCGCTCGGTCACCCTCATAGCCGAGATCACCGAACTCCAGCTCAAACCCGTGCTCACGCCATCTGGCGGTGGCCTTGCGCATCAATTCCCGCGCCTTTTCGGCGTCTTGCTGCGGCCTGTTCGGGATCGCCTCGCAGGCCAGCCGGCTGCCCGTGGCGCTGAGCGCGCTGATGTTGTTCAGCAGTCGGTCCTGAGCTTCCGGAGGGAGATAGCCGAAGAGCCCCTCAGCAATCCACGCGGTAGGGCGACCGGCGTCAAAACCCGCTTCCGTCAAGGCCTTCGGCCAGTCTTGACGCAGATCGACGGCCACCGTGCGCAAGTCGGCTCGCGGTACTGCGCCCAGCCCTGCCAACGTGGTGGTCTTGAACGCGATCACCTCCGGCTGGTCTATCTCGAAAACCGTCATCCCGGCCGGCCAATCCAATCGGTAGGCGAGCGCGTCCAGGCCCGACGCCAGGATCACCGCCTGACGGACGCCGGCGCGGGTCGCATCCTGAAAGAACGCGTCGAAGAAGCGAGTCCGCACGGCCATCGCATCTGGCATCTGCGCTAGCTGCCAACCAGACTCCGTATCGTCGACGTCGGCTACCACCAGATCGCCGGTGACCCAGCGCGTGAAAAAGTCCACGCCGACTGCACGAACCAGCGGTTCGGCGAACCTGTCCGCAATCAAGGGGTTGTCGGCATTGGTGGCGATCGCCCGCGCCGCCGCCACCATCGTGGCCGTCGCCCCCACACTGGTGGCCAAGTCCCAGCTGTCGTTGTCTGTGCGTGGCATGCGCCCTCCGATGTCGAAGCTGAAAATACTTAGTCAGTATAACCACTATCCCGGTGCGGGCTGGACCGGCGTAAAATTGATGTCTCAATGGCAGTAACCGAAAGCGTCGCGCGATGCCGAACCTCGACACGAACACCCAGAATCGGACCAACTTGTTACGGGCGGCGCTCATCGCCGTCGGCTTGATCTTCACCTTCGCCGTCTACCCCCTCACCATCATCTGGCCATCCGGCAGGAGTTGGGGTCATGGGTCATCGCATTACCTCACGATGATCATCGGCATCTACACCACACTTGGCGTCTTCCTTCTGATCGCGGCACGAGATCCGCTGGCCCACCGCAGCCTGATCTGGTTCACGGTGGTATCGAGCGTCGTTCACGCCGCGATCATGGCCGCGCAGGCGATCGGCGACCCACACGAGCGCGGCCACCTGGCCGGTGATGTGCCCGCTCTGTTGATCGTCGCCGTTGTCCTGGGTCTGTTGATGCGGGGCGCCGAAACCCCGCGACGAGTCCAGACACCCGGGTAGGCCCATCTAGGGCCCGCTCGGGCCAACTACGATCGGCGGCGAAACCTTGCCAGCTAGATATCCTAAAGGCCCAACGCCGGTGGCCCGTTCATATGATTTTGCTCAGGTCGACGTGTTCTCTGCGACGCCATATATGGGTAACCCGGTCGCGGTCGTTCTCGACGCGTCCGGGCTGGACGACGAAACGATGCAGCCCGTCGCCCGCTGCAGGTCAGAGGCGGGGTTGCGGTCCATCCATACCAGCCACAACAAACCGGCCAGCAACACGACAGTCAACAGGTGGGTGCCGAAACGACCTTCGGAGAACAGGCGGATCTGGTACATCCCGATCAAACTGCGCACGACAAAAAGCGGAAGCAACGCAAACAGGAAGCTCAGCGGAATGTCGTGCAGGACATAGGTCCCGAGCACGGCAGCAAGCGACCAGAAGAACAGGGCGATGAGCGGCGTCATCATCAGGAGACGGTGGAAGAAGAAGAGCCGAAATTCCCTGAGCGCCGGGATACTGCGCAGCCGGACGAAATCGAAATAGAAAAGCCCCGCGCCCTCGAAGGCGCCGCAAAACAACGGCAGCACCAGATAGAAGAACTGGAACACATCAACGTGCCGCCACGCCGCCACACCGGCGGTGAGATCAAACGATCGCGTGCTCGTCCCATACACGCCGACAATGGCAAGCACGATGATCGCGTCCATGCGCAACACAAGTCCCGACAGCGTTGTCTGCAGACCAAGCCAGGGCGGGATCTTGGGCAACAGCCGCCAGAATGCGTACCAGGGTGCCCCCAGTTTCGGCCACAGCCCGGTCAGCCGATAGACTTCGAGGGTGAAGTGCACGGTGCCCCAAATGCCGATGGCGTTGGACGCGACGATCGCAATGATGATCGCGGCGGTGGGATACCAGTAGAGGCCGGCGGTGAGAATTTCCAGCTGAACGAAGGTGGGAGCGAACATCAACCATCTAGGTCCTGTCTGCTAATTGCGGACGCGGTGGTAGGTGATGATGGCGGCCAGGGTGACATCGCCGAGGTAGGTCAGGGCGTATTTGTCGTAGCAGGTGGCGACCGCGCGCCAGTGTTTGAGCCGGTTGAAGCTTCGCTCGACGGTGTTGCGGTGCTTGTAGATTCGGCCTGAGAACCCCGGAGGCCGTCCTCTGTTGCGGCCTTTGGCTTTGCGGCGGGTGATCTGGTCGCTGCGCTCGGGGATGGTGTGGGCGATCTTGAGCCGGCGCAGCTGTGCCCGCGTCGAGTCATGGGAGTACGCCTTGTCCGCCAGCAGGCGATACGGGGCGTATGAGTTGCTGCACCGGGCGGCCAGCAGTGGCCAAAGCATCGGATTATCACCGGCTTGACCGGCCGACAGTGCCAGGGTGACCGGACTGCACAGCTGGTCGGTCAAGGCGTGGATCTTGGTAGTCAGCCCGCCGCGGGAACGCCCAATGGCGTGGTCATCGGGCTCATCGAGATATTTCTTGTAATTCGACAGATCCCCTGTGCGGCGCCCGGGCGCGCTCCGGCTGCGTGTTGGTGGGCGCGCACACTGGTCGAATCGACCGACAACAGTGCGCCCAGGTCGGCGTCCTCGGCGTCGAGGTCAGAGGCGATCGCCGCGAAGATCCGCGCGTAGATGCCATCGACCGACCAGCGTAGATGCCTCTCGGCCACCGATTGCCAGGGACCGAAGTGCTCGGGCAGGTCACGCCACGGAGATCCCGTACGGTAACGCCAGATAATGCCCTCCAGAGTACGTCGATGATCGTTCCACGGCCGGCCACGCCGCCGCCCCGCAGGCAACACCGCCACGATCAGCGACCACAAATCATCAGAAATCGCATGCGTCCGCATCACCCAAACAGCATCAGCCAAAACACCATTCACATTAAGCAGACACGCCCTAGGCCGATAGATGCGCCGAGTGGCATAGATCCCGGAATGGATCACCCGGACCGGAAAGCCGAGCGCCAGTTCCAGGACCACCAGAAGTGCATAGAGGTGCGCAATCGAGTCGTCGCCCGAGGGGCGCAACAACGTCAGTGCAGCACCGGCACCGATCATCAAGACCACGGCCACAATCACCGAAAGAACCAACCAAGAACCAATTTCACGTTCGGCCGCATCCCGGTCCCCGGCCCGGAAGAAACCCCTCAGCCGCTCCCGCATCACTTCGAGCAGCCCCCACCAGCCGCCGCCGGCGATCAGGCTGCCGATTCGCAGCACCATGACGGTATACACGGCCAGCCCACCGAGGCTGGAGAGCAGCAGCAGGAATTCGATGACGTGAACGGCGAATCGGCTGGTGTCGAGCAGGAACGCGGACCGCAGCCGGTAGCGGAAGTAGGCGAAGATCCGGCCGGTGAGCAGGCTCGTGTAGAGAGAAACCAAGCGGCCTTCCCGGCGCGCTCTGCGCTGGAACCAGCGATCGATCTCGTTCACGAGACGCGTTTCCGGCGCCGCGAGCTCGTCGGCTTCGGCAAACACATGTGATCTTTGGCGGGCGATCCACCAACGTTGACACACGGACGTGAAAAGCTGTACTGCGTTACTGGTTTGGGCGAGTGCGGGAATCTCCCACTCGACACCGCTGAGAAGAGTGGACCATGCAACTGCGGCGAGGCGATAAGGCTGTACTTTCGATATCGGCCGGTCTCGCGGCGATTGTCGTCGCGGCCGTCGCCTTCAGCCTGCTCGTGGTGGACCGCTCGCCGCCACCCTCCAAACAACCCGGCAACAGCAGCTCGAGCCTGCTCGTGATGACCTGGGGCCCCAGCCTGTGCCGGGTGGAGCGCAACAACTCCGGATGCAGATCCGGTCACGTAGAGAAGTTGGGGCGGGCATTGATCCTGCACGGGCTCTGGCCCCAACCCCCAACCGAACAGTTCTGCGACGTGCCAAAGGCGGACGAAGGTCGGGCTCGTGACCATCTACGCGATACCGACATCGCGTCGCTGGATCTGCCGCAGGACGTGCAATCGAAGTTGCAGTCGATGATGTCGGACATCAAGGCCATGGTGCCCCACGAGTGGTAAGCGCATGGCAGCTGTTCCGGCGTCACACCGGCGGTCTACTTCAGCGATGCCGTGACACTCGCCGACCAGCTCGGCAGGATCCTCGATCCGGTGTTCGAGAAGGCGCAGGGCCGGCAATTGTCGCTCGGCACGATACGCGAGCGCATCGATGCCGAACTGGGCGACGGGGCGGGCGAGCGCGTCAGTCTCACCTGCCGCGATGTCGACAAGAAAGAGATCGTCGTCTACGAGGTGCAACTGTCGCTTCCTCCCGTCGCCGAACTTGGCGCCACCCAGAGCACCCTGTCGCTGCAAGACTTGCTCTTCAAAGGCCCAACGATATCCGCCCAATGCCTGCGTGGACGTGTGCCGTGAGGATTTGCTCAAGTTTTGCGAACTCCACCGCTACATAAACCCAACGCCGTCGGTGGCGGTCGTTTCGCGGGTACCATCCCACCTCGCATCTGCACCCCGGTCAACCGCATACGGACTTCGATCCCGTGTCACCGGCCCGGGCATCAAACCGACACGGCAAGCGGGTGACCGGCCGGTGAATGCCCGGCCCGAGCGCCGCGATGAACCTGAATCCGAAACCAGCGGGCCATCATCCATGCGATAGATACGCCCACGGAAATGGATGCGCGCCGGCCGGACGACGAATCCGTCCTACCTACAGCACGTCGACTTGCCGGTCGGGCCCCGACGAATCGACTGCCGCACCGCAACCGGGAACGTCACACCGATACCCTCCCGGGGTAGGGTCTTATCCTTCGGCGCCCGAGCTGATTAGCATTCCCGCTGTGGGTACGCCGGGTATCAGACATTTTGCCCGCCCAATCGCTGGACCGTGGTTTGGCGACCGGCCGGGCACCAGCTCATGCACCAATCCGAAATTCAAGAAGTAGGAGAAAGCATGCATATTGCGCTAGTTCGAGCGGCGGCGGTCGCGGTGCTCCTGTCCCCCGGCTTCCTCGCCGTCGGCTGTGGTTCGGACTCGACGAAGTCCGGACCAACCACGCCGACCCAGTCGACGGCCAGCGGGGCGTCTTCGACAACCACGGCCCAGGCCAGCGGCGGTGAATGCCCCGCGGCGACCGCGGTCAACGTCAGCTCGACAAACGGCGGCTACCCGGATGGGATCAATTGGTCCACCGTCTACGCGGCGGCAGATCGCCCGCTGGCCGGCCTGGGGGGTCACGGCAGGGCGATCGTGGTGTACATCGGCACCACCAAGCGTCCGCTGGCGGAGCTCAAGGATCGCAAGATTGAACTGGCGGCCGACGAAGCGTTCCTCAAGCTGGAGTTCACCAACGGCGCGCAGAATGCCGGGGAAGGCGACTACACCACCTCCAGCGACCGCAAAGACCCCAACACGTTCGATCTCTCGATCCGGGTGACCGGACGAACGACGGTGCAGATGTCGCAGGCAAAGGGCAAGGCCCAGCTGGTCACCGACGGTAACCGGGTCTGCGGCAACTTCGACATTGCGGACAAGTGGACGTCGGCGTCTGGCACCTTCGTAGCCGAGGTGGCAACCTAGCCCGACCAGCCGGTTCATCGGCGTGCGTGTGGTGCGGCAGGATGGATATCACCATGACCGACACCGCGACCGATCCTGCGCCCCCAACCGCCAGCCGGGGGCGTCACCTGGTGCGGCTCGCGCTGTTCGCCGGGTTCCTGCTCGGGATGTTCTATCTGGTTGCCGTGGCCCGTGTCATCGACATCGCGGGGATCCGTAGCGCGATCACGGCGACGGGCCCCTGGCGCCGCTGGCGTATGTCGTGATGTCGACCGTCCTCGGCGCGGTGTTCGTCCCGGGTCCGATCCTGGCGGCCGGCAGCGGCGTGCTGTTCGGCCCGGTACTGGGCACATTCGTGACCCTAGGCGCGACGGTGGGCACCGCGGTGGTCGCCAGCCTGCTCGGCCGACGCGCGGGCCGGGACAGCGCCCGTGTCCTGCTGGGCACCGACCGCGCCAATCGTCTCGATGCACGGATCGAACGTCAGGGGCTGTGGGCGGTGGTTGGCCAGCGCTTCATCCCCGGCATCTCGGACGCACTGGCCTCCTGCACCTTCGGGGCCTTCGGGGTACCGCTGTGGCAGATGATCCTCGGGTCGCTCATCGGATCTGCGCCGCGCGCGTTCGTCTACACCGCACTGGGTGCCACCATCATGAACCTGTCGTCCTGGCTGGCGTACGCGGCCATCGCCGTCTGGTGCGTGACCGCGATCGTCGGGGCAGTCACCGCGCGGCGCGAGTACCGCAAGTGGCGTGAGCGCGCGAGCGACCCGGCGCCGGCCGAGTCGGCCTAGGTTCATCCGCGTCGACGACAACACCATCGGGTGACGGCTGGGCGGCGCTGCCGTACGGTCACCAGCGACCCGTGAATCTTGTTTGGAAGGTGAGCGCACGCGATGCCGGAGCAGTCTCAGGTCCCATCCGCGGCCAGTGTCGCCGTGAGTCTGGCGTGGGTGGGCGGTGCGCTGGTCGGCGCCTACCTGCTCGGCGTGCTGTTGTCGTGGATATTGAAACGCATCGGCCGGCGCAGCGAACTGCTGCGCGATATCGCGCCGCTTACCTGCAAGCCGCTTCGGGTCACATTGATGGTGATTGCCGCGATTGTCGCGGTACACGGTTCCGTGCACGGTGCCGTGGCCTTACACGGCTGGGTTGACCACACCCTGGTGCTGCTGTTGATCGCCACCATCACCTGGCTGGTGGCCAGCCTGGTGCTCGTCGCGGAGCGGCGCGCGATCAATCAGTTCGGTGGTGGTGACGCGACGATGACCAATGCCGATCTGCACCGCAGACGGATCCGGACCCAGGTGACGACGCTGCGCAGGCTGGCGGTGGCCGCCGTGGTGCTGTTGGGTCTGGCGGCGGCCCTGATGACCTTCCCCGCCTTCGCCGCGCTCGGCACCGCCCTGTTGGCCTCCGCGGGCGTGCTGTCGGTGGTGGCCGGTCTTGCCGCGCAGACCTCGCTCGGTGCGGTCTTCGCCGGTATCCAGATAGCGTTCTCCGACGCCATCCGCGTCGGCGATGTCGTTGTGCTCGAGGATAAATGGGGCCGCATCGAGGAGATCACGCTGACCTATGTGGTGGTAAACCTCTGGGACCAGCGACGGCTGGTCTTGCCCACCACTTACTTCACCACGACACCATTTGAGAACTGGACGCGCAACGCCACCGAACTGCTGGGCACCGTCGAACTCGACGTCGACTTCGCGGTTGGGCTGCAGGCGATGCGCGCCGAACTGCAGCGTCAGCTGGCCGGCAGCGAACTTTGGGACCAGCGCGTTGGCGCGTTGCAGGTGACCGACGCCGTCGGCGGCCACGTGCGGGTGCGGATACTGGTCAGTGCGCCCAATGCCGGCGCCCTGTGGGACCTGCGCTGCGCGGTCCGCGAAGGCATGGTCGACTGGTTGCAGCGCAACCAACCCGCAGCCCTACCGCGCTGGCGCGTTGCGCATTCCGACACCCGTTGCGCCGAACAGCCCGCATGCCGCGACGCCGGAAGCGGCGAAAATGAGCAGGCCCCTGGCTGATCGACTTCGCGATCGGCTGCTCCGCGGTCCAGTGTGGCCCGAACACCTGCCCTAGGACTCCGTTTCCGAGTCCTCGTCGGTGCCATGGCCGACTCGGGAGGCGCGCGAAAAGATCTTGCGGCGCAACACCCAAACGAACGCCAGCACCAGCACGCCTAGTACCGGGATCCAGGGCAGCAGAAATCCAATGGTCAACACCAGGCCATCGACAGTGGCGATCAATGACTGCCATCCACGTTCGAGGGCTCCGAGGAAACCACCGGGCGCCACCGTCGGTTTGGACGAGAGAGTGACATTGATTGTTGCATAGGAGATTTCGTCACCGAGTGTGGCGCGCTGGGCCCGCAGCGAGTCCAGCTCGGCCTGACGCTCGGTCAGCGACGACTCCGCGGCGAGCAGGTCGGCAACACTGCCCGCCCGGCCCATCAGCTCGCGCAGGCGATTCACCGATGTTTGCAGAGCCTCGATGCGGGCGTCGAGGTCGACGCGTTGGGACGTGACGTCGGTGTGGCCGATCGACATCGATTCCACTTCACCGAGATTCTTCGCGTCGGCCAGAACGCCGTCGAGCTTGTCGGCGGGGATGCGCACGACGAGGCTGACCGTGGGCGAGGAGGCCCCGGAGCGTTCCGAGCGCGAGTCGACCCTGCCGCCGGCGTCGGAGACCGCGACTGCCAGCTGGTCGGCGGCTTGGGCGGGCGCTGCGACGACCATCTGCAGCGATCCGTTGGTGATGATGTCCCGTTTGTAGGTTCCGTCCGCCGGGGTCCTTGGTGGCGGCGGCACCTCCGGCAACGAGACCGTGTTCTCGGTGCCGCCGAGGCTGCCCTTGGTCTCCGGAATCCCGATTGAATCCGCGATTTCGGGGGGCGTGCCGCCCACTATGCCGGTGCTTTGATCACGCGTCGCGGTGGACAAGCTGTCGCCGCTAAGCGACCAGATCCAGCCGGTGCCAACCAGCAGCGCACTGACCAGCGCCACCGCAACTACGTTGCGTAGCTTGACCGTTCGCACTTTCGATCGCTTGGCTTCCGAGTCGCCGCGGGCGGATCCTTCCGCCCGGCGGGTCGCTACCGCATTCTGCGACGCGCCCCTGACTCGCGGCGGGCTTTGGGGGGCCGGCACCGCGACGGGCTGGATCACCCGGTGGTGCAGCGCGCCCTCGGCTACCACGCGGCCGTCCCGAAGTTCACCGGCGACATAGGCGGTGAACCTGCACAAGACACCGAAGCGCAGCGACGTGTCGACGATCCGCGTCGCCACGTCGTCTCGGGTATCCGCCGGCGCCGCGGCGTAGCCGTCCTCGAGGTCGCGCAGGTGGGCCCGCGCCCATTGCGCCGTCACGGCTGGGACCGCGCAGCGCTCCGCGGCCACGGTGATCGACCAGTCCGCGCCCGCCTCGGTGGCGCCGCGCACGGTCAGCGAGCCGGGCGCACTCCCCCGATACCGTCCGGACACCACCAGCGGCACCCCGGGCAACAGGTCGGGCAACCGAGCCGGGCTCACGGTGTCCTCGATAGCCCTGAACCCCGCGGCACGTACTTCCAGCCCGGTCGCCAGCGGCGTCCGTGCGCAGCGCTGGATGACGCCGGGCAGGGCCTCGTCGAGGCGGTCCTCGTTGTCCACCAGCACGCAGCGTCCCCCGCCGACACCGGCCAGGCGGCGCAGGAATCCGGCGTTGACGGCCTCATCGACACCGATCGTGTGCAGCCGTACCCGCCCCAGATCGCCGGACAGCTCTTGCAGCAGCTGGTCCTCGTTGCCGACCTGCCCGTCGGAGATCAGGATGAGCACCGCATCATCGGTGTCGGCCACCTGCTCCCGGCCCAACAGGGCCAGCGCCCGCCGCAACGGCGCGAGCATTTCGGTGTCGCCGCGCGCTTCGACGCGAGCGAGGTGCTCGACCGCGCGATAGCGATGCCGGTCACTGGCCTCGGTCAACCCCGCGGGCAGACCGACCGGATACTCGATGCCGTCATCGAAGGTCAGCACCGCGAACCGGTCGTCGCTGGTGAGCGCGTCCACGATGCGGGATGCGGCGCGGCGGGCGGCCGTCATCTTCCACCCGGCCATGCTGCGGGAGCGGTCCAGCACCAGCACCAGGTGCCGTGGGCGCGGTGCTGCGACACCGGCCGGCGGCAGCACCGTCAGCTGGTAGGTGCCCTCGTCGCCGTCGGCATCGGGAACCAGCACCAGCGAGCTGGCGAGTTCCTGCGCGTCGTAGTCCAGCCGCAAGACGAAATCCCGGTTGGCCGGTGCACCGGGTGTCACCTGTATCCGCCCATCGGCACCGGTCACCGCGGGCATGTTTGATCGCACCTGCGACAGGTTGAAACCGGCGGGGTCGATCCCAACGTCGATGGTCACCGGAACCGAGTGCGCAAATCCTGCCACCAGCGTCGGCGGGGTGATCCGAGATGCGTCGGGGACCGCATCCGTGTCGTCGGCGTAGCCGTCGCCGACAGCAATATCGGCCAGCGGTTCACCCGGGATGTAGCGGGGTGCGACCACCAATGGGAAGCGGAATGTTGCCTCACCATCCTCGTAGGTCAGGGGGTTGATGATGGTGAGCGCGACGGTGACCCGTTGACCGGGCACGATATTGCCGACCCGGATAGTAAACACGTCCGGCCCATCCTCCTCGAGGATCCGGGCCGATCGCCCCGATGCGATGGCCTCGTCATAAGCGCGGCGAGCAGCCTCACGCTCGCGCAACTCGGCCTCAACATCGCGCCCGTCGACGCTCACCCGCATACGGGTGACCGCCGCACTATCTGGCAGCGGGAACACGTAGCTGGCTTCCAGGGCTACGTCGAAAACGTTGACGAAGTCTTGCCTCAGCTCGAATCGGCTGGTGAGTCCGGTGATATCGACCCCAACATCGACGCGTTCGAGTGGCAGGCCGCCCCGGTCGGTGCTCAGCGCGCCCGGGCCAGGCTGGCCGTCGGCGGCGACGGGGCCGGTCGTATCGGCCTCAGTCGTCGGCGTGATACGCACGGTCATGATGGGCTCCGTTCATCTCATCCTGGGATAGCAGGCCCGACAGCAAGCCGCGGTCGGCCAACAGTTGCAGCAGTGGCCGGGCGGCCGCACGGATCGCGTCCAGATCGTCGTCACCGGGGCGGCCTTGGCCCTCGGCGGGCAGCAACAGCGTTACCCCGCCAGGCAGGCTTACCGCCGCAAGCGACGTGACAGTGTCAGCACCGCCACCGTCGGTCGCCGGTTCTACGGTGACCGGCCGATCGGCCCAGAAGCGGCTGCGGCGGCTCGGGTGGACCTCGGCCGACGCCCGCGCCTCGGCCGTCACCAGTTCGTCGGGAACGGCGGCCACCCTGCTCAACGTTTCATTGGTCGCTCCGGCCAGCTCGGCTTGAATGTCGGCCAACGAACGGCCCTCAGCCTGGCGGCGTTTGACCGCAATGACCTGCAGCAGGTGCCGCGGGCCATACAACGCGGTGCGCCCCTGCATGACCGGCCGGTCGATGAGCCCGGTGGTGGTGTACCACCGCACCGAGCGTCGATCGGGAAGCTGGCGGACCCGGCCGTTGGGCGCTCCCGGGTAGGCGGGATCGGCCAGCCCGGCGGCAACCCGTCGCACCAGCTCGTCCAGCGTCCACGACGCCCGCTCGGCCATGCGTCGATACTGACACTGTCACGGTTACACTGTCAACGTTTGGGTGTCTCCGACCTTGAAGCGTTGCGACGACGGCCCAACCGATCCGGGCGGATCTTCGGACCTGGGCAAGTCGGCGCCCACCGGCCCAGGCGGAATTGATCCGGGCGATCCGCGATCAAGCGCGGCAGCAACACGGCAGCCCGACTGGGCGGCTCACGAGCACGATTCGGTAATCCCACCGCCAACGGCTCGCGTCTCACCCAGAATAGGGAGTCGTGAACGGTGCTGCTCCCCTAGGCGGGCCAGAGGGTTGATGGCGGAAAGATCGTGTTGAGTTTCGGTGTCCTCGGGCCATTGGAGATGACGATCGATGGCGCAGCCGTGCCGTTGAGCACCCCCAAGCAACGGGCGGTGCTGGCGGCGTTGCTGATCAATCGCAACCGCCCCGTCGCAATCGATGCGTTGATCGAGGCGGCGTGGGAACAGGGGGCTCCGGCGGGGGCACGAGAAACGCTATACGCGTACGTGTCAAAGCTGCGTCGTCTGATGGCCGGTGCCGGCATCGAGACTCGAGAACTGCTGGCAAACATGCCACCGGGATACCGACTCACGGTTGCCGATGGCGGCTAGGGCGTGTCTGCTTAATGTGAATGGTGTTTTGGCTGATGCTGTTTGGGTGATGCGGACGCATGCGATTTCTGATGATTTGTGGTCGCTGATCGTGGCGGTGTTGCCTGCGGGGCGGCGGCGTGGCCGGCCGTGGAACGATCATCGACGTACTCTGGAGGGCATTATCTGGCGTTACCGTACGGGACCTCCGTGGCGTGACCTGCCCGAGCACTTCGGTCCCTGGCAATCGGTGGCCGAGAGGCATCTACGCTGGTCGGTCGATGGCATCTACGCGCGGATCTTCGCGGCGATCGCCTCTGACCTCGACGCCGAGGACGCCGACCTGGGCGCACTGTTGTCGGTCGATTCGACCAGTGTGCGCGCCCACCAACACGCAGCCGGAGCGCGCCCGGGCGCCGCACAGGGGATCTGTCGAATTACAAGAAATATCTCGATGAGCCCGATGACCACGCCATTGGGCGTTCCCGCGGCGGGCTGACTACCAAGATCCACGCCTTGACCGACCAGCTGTGCAGTCCGGTCACCCTGGCACTGTCGGCCGGTCAAGCCGGTGATAATCCGATGCTTTGGCCATTGCTGGCCGCCCGGTGCAGCAACTCATACGCCCCGTTTCGCCTGCTGGCGGACAAGGCGTACTCCCATGACTCGACGCGGGCACAGCTGCGCCGGCTCAAGATCGCCCATACCATCCCCGAGCGCAGCGACCAGATCACCCGCCGCAAAGCCAAAGGCCGCAACAGAGGACGGCCTCCGGGGTTCTCAGGCCGAATTTACAAGCACCGTAACACCGTCGAGCGAAGCTTCAACCGGCTCAAACACTGGCGCGCGGTCGCCACCTGCTACGACAAATACGCCCTGACCTACCTCGGCGGTGTCACCCTGGCCGCCATCATCACCTACCACCGCGTCCGCAATTAGCAGACAGGACCTACGCCCTCGGCCGATTCGCGGCCGAAAAGCACGCCGGGGTAAGGGCCGCCGCGGCTTCGGGCTTTGAACAAGCTAGCGAGCACTTCTCGGCCGCGCTTGCCCAGTGGCGCGGTCCGGTGCTCGACGACCTACGCGACTTCAACTTCTTCGACGCCTTCGCCACCGGACTGGCCGAGGAAAAACTGGTCACACAGATCGCTCGCGCTGAAGTTGAAATTGCTTGCGGCCGAGCCCAGTCGGTGATTGGCGAGCTGGAGGCACTCACCACCGACCACCCCTACCGGGAACCGCTTTGGGTGCAGCTGATCACCGCTTACTATCTGGCCGAACGCCAATCCGATGCGCTCGATGCCTATCGTCGACTGCGGGACAGGCTGGCAGAGGACCTCGGTGTCGACCCCGCTCCTACGGTGCGCGCGCTATATGGACGAATCCTGCGTCAGCGGCCACTCGACGTCTGCAAGACCGCCCAGGCGAACGCCGATGAAACCATCAGCACCCTGTCGGTCCACATGCCGGCCATTCCGGACGCCACCCACGGCCCTTCACTACGCGACGCGAACGAACGTAGGTATCCGTTGGTCGCGACCACCACCCGCATCGGACGCAGCCCGGACAATGACATCGTTCTTTCCGGTGGCAAGGTCAGCCGTCACCACGCCGCGATCGTTGACACCGGGTCCAGTTTCGTCATCGTGGATTTGCGGTCGTTAAACGGCGTTTCCGTTTCTGGCCGACGTGTTCATACCAGCACCGCGCTAACCGAAGGTGACCGGATTCGCATTGCCGAACACCAGTTGATGTTCGAAACCGCCTCCGGAGCCGACAGGGTGTCCTAGGGCGTGTCTGCTTAATGTGAATGGTGTTTTGGCTGATGCTGTTTGGGTGATGCGGACGCATGCGATTTCTGATGATTTGTGGTCGCTGATCGTGGCGGTGTTGCCTGCGGGGCGGCGGCGTGGCCGGCCGTGGAACGATCATCGACGTACTCTGGAGGGCATTATCTGGCGTTACCGTACGGGATCTCCGTGGTGTGACCTGCCCGAGCACTTCGGTCCCTGGCAATCGGTGGCCGAGAGGCATCTACGCTGGTCGGTCGATGGCATCTACGCGCGGATCTTCGCGGCGATCGCCTCTGACCTCGACGCCGAGGACGCCGACCTGGGCGCACTGTTGTCGGTCGATTCGACCAGTGTGCGCGCCCACCAACACGCAGCCGGAGCGCGCTCCGGGCGCCGCACAGGGGGATCTGTCGAATTACAAGAAATATCTCGATGAGCCCGATGACCACGCCATTGGGCGTTCCCGCGGCGGGCTGACTACCAAGATCCACGCCTTGACCGACCAGCTGTGCAGCCCGGTCACCCTGGCACTGTCGGCCGGTCAAGCCGGTGATAATCCGATGCTTTGGCCATTGCTGGCCGCCCGGTGCAGCAACTCATACGCCCCGTTTCACCTGCTGGCGGACAAGGCGTACTCCCATGACTCGACGCGGGCACAGCTGCGCCGGCTCAAGATCGCCCACACCATCCCCGAGCGCAGCGACCAGATCACCCGCCGCAAAGCCAAAGGCCGCAACAGAGGACGGCCTCCGGGGTTCTCAGGCCGAATCTACAAGCACCGTAACACCGTCGAGCGAAGCTTCAACGGGCTCAAACACTGGCGCGCGGTCGCCACCTGCTACGACAAATACGCCCTGCCCTACCTCGGCGGTGCCACCCTGGCCGCCATCATCACCTACCACCGCGTCCGCAATTAGCAGACAGGACCTAGAGCATAGGCGAAATACATGCGCGCGATGCTTAGCCCGACGTCGTCGGGGGTGAGCCGTAATGCATTGCGACACATGGCGTCGATGAATGCCCACACGTCGCCGTGCCGATGCAGCGCTGCCTTGGGGGCGCCGGTGGTACCGGACGTATAGGTGCCGTAGGCAAGGGCATCGCCGGTCAACGGCTCGTAGGCCGCCGGTTTGGCCTGGTTGGCTTGCGCCCACAGCTCCCCCGGATCCACGATGCCGGACCGCGCAAACCTGTCGCGCAGAGCATCAGTGGTCACCACAAGTGCCGGCTGCGTGTCCTGCTCCTGGAATGTATGGTCGTCGGGGCGCAGCTCCGGATTCGAAATGAACGCCACAATCCCCCGAGCCAGACAGGCCAGCAGTAACTGCACCAAATCGGTTGAGTCCGGGAGGCACAGCAGGACACGGTCGCCAGTGCGCAGACCCCGGGAACCAAACACGTTGCCGAGGCGCGCAGCACCCTCATGGATTTGGGCGTGGGTCACAATGTTCGGCGCGTAGTATGCCGGCGATGCCGACCATTCTGACGCCAATGCTTGGTTGGCAAGCAGCCACGCTAGATTGTTATTTCGCATGCAGAATGAACGCGTCCTGACTCGCCACTATGAACACATTCGTTTCCCCGCATGGCGCAGGGATGCAGGCCCTTGCCTTAAGGCAGACCTACACGTAGAGAAAGTTGGAACTTCCTACAGTCGGGTTGGTGCCGATGCCGCCGCTTCAAGTCACTGTTTGGGCCTTGGTGCCGTTATGGGTCGAATGTCCTTGTTGATCGCGATGTCGTTGTTGAGACAGCAGATGAATATCTCCGGAAGGAAATGCTCCGTGATGACTATCGCCGGTTGACCCGAGATGATGATCGTGTATCGGCGGGCGAGGGCTTGATGCTGTGAGATTCCGTATTCCGGAGCCACGATCCACTCCGGCAACTCGCCGATCCAGACTTCCGGCGCTTCCTTGAAGAACTCAATGCGACTCGCCACCAGCAACTCGCCAATCGGACGGTCCGTGTTCACCAGGCTTTCTATGAGCTCGGGCGGGACTCGATCGACGACGATCGAAGTCTCTGCGGCTACGAATGAGCTCCCAGAATACCTGCCCTTGAGCACTACATTGCGCAGCAGAGTTCGGCCTTTGGGCAACTGTCCGCGGTCCGGCGGAGTCGGCGCGTCGGGCAGAATCTCCTGATCGATGTTCTCGATGACGATTTCATCGGCGGTGACGATATTGAGAATCCTGGTGAGAGTGCCATTTGTCGTGACCAGTATTCGGAGGTTTCGGTTCAGTCCTTGTATCTCTTCATCCGACAAATAGCGGCGGTTCATTGGTCGTGCCTCCAGTCTCAGGGCGAGTCGGTCCTATTGCCGTTCAACTAACGCAGGTAGATAGCGATCCGCTCTGCGAATAATTGCAGTGATTCGATGTTCAACATCGCCTCGTGTGTGCAATAGATGGGATATTCCGTGATATCGCCGGCAACGTATTGCCGCCAACTATCTGCGAGTGATCGGCCGCCGCTGTCCCGCTTGGCGGAGAAGACAATCATGTCACCGTCAAATACATCCGGGACATGCTTCAATCTCATTGATTGATTGGCGTTCATGTTGTCAAGCATGACTTCTACAATCCGCCTGGGCGGGAGCGAGAACTCGACCGGTGTGCGTTGGTTGAGTAGTGCTTCTGCCTGCTGATAGGTAAGGGGCCGCGGGTGTTCCGCGATATCGATTCCCGCAGCGACCAAGATCAGTTCCAGGACATCGCTTTCGGATGCTGGCTCGGCAACACTGTCGGCGCTATCGACCTCGCCGGCCGCGTCCAGAACGATGAGCCGGCCGACCTCGCATCCTCGCCGGCGGAGCTCAACGGCAATCTCATGGGCGACCACGCCCCCCATGGACCAACCGAGAGGGTTGTAGGGGCCATCAGGGTGATGCGCCTGAATCATGTCGACATAGCGTCGTGCCATATCCCCAACCGATCCGGGTTCTACTTCCTGATCTGACGGAACTTGTTGAATGCCGATGATCGGACAGTCCAGATAGGCGCCCAGATTCCGATATATCCAACTGAGCCCGCCACCAGGCGGCAGGCAAAACAGCGGCGTTCCAGCGCCCTGCTTGAGCAGCTCAACGGGAGCCAATTCGACTGAGCTGTAGGGTGATTCCACCTGTCTGCTGAGGCTTTCAACAGTTGGAGCCTCGAACATCAGCCGCACTGGCAGATCCACACCCAGAAACTTCTCGATCGCGGACGACACCCGCATCGCCAGGATGCTGTTGCCGCCTAGGTCCTGTCTGCTAATTGCGGACGCGGTGGTAGGTGATGATGGCGGCCAGGGTGGCACCGCCGAGGTAGGTCAGGGCGTATTTGTCGTAGCGGGTGGCGACCGCGCGCCAGTGTTTGAGCCGGTTGAAGCTTCGCTCGACGGTGTTGCGGTGCTTGTAGATTCGGCCTGAGAACCCCGGAGGCCGTCCTCTGTTGCGGCCTTTGGCTTTGCGGCGGGTGATCTGGTCGCTGCGCTCGGGGATGGTATGGGCGATCTTGAGCCGGCGCAGCTGTGCCCGCGTCGAGTCATGGGAGTACGCCTTGTCCGCCAGCAGGTGAAACGGGGCGTATGAGTTGCTGCACCGGGCGGCCAGCAATGGCCAAAGCATCGGATTATCACCGGCTTGACCGGCCGACAGTGCCAGGGTGACCGGACTGCACAGCTGGTCGGTCAAGGCGTGGATCTTGGTAGTCAGCCCGCCGCGGGAACGCCCAATGGCGTGGTCATCGGGCTCATCGAGATATTTCTTGTAATTCGACAGATCCCCCTGTGCGGCGCCCGGGCGCGCTCCGGCTGCGTGTTGGTGGGCGCGCACACTGGTCGAATCGACCGACAACAGTGCGCCCAGGTCGGCGTCCTCGGCGTCGAGGTCAGAGGCGATCGCCGCGAAGATCCGCGCGTAGATGCCATCGACCGACCAGCGTAGATGCCTCTCGGCCACCGATTGCCAGGGACCGAAGTGCTCGGGCAGGTCACGCCACGGAGATCCCGTACGGTAACGCCAGATAATGCCCTCCAGAGTACGTCGATGATCGTTCCACGGCCGGCCACGCCGCCGCCCCGCAGGCAACACCGCCACGATCAGCGACCACAAATCATCAGAAATCGCATGCGTCCGCATCACCCAAACAGCATCAGCCAAAACACCATTCACATTAAGCAGACACGCCCTAGGCAGACCGCGCCGTGATCGACCACCACCGCCACGGTGGTGCCGATCAGCCGGGTGGGTACCGAGTAGCGGGCCGAGCCGTAGCGCACACAGGAGAGTCGGTCGACCTTGTGCAGCACCGTGGGCGCCCCGATCTGTAAGCGCAACGATGGAAGTGGTTGCAGTACTTGGCGTTCGGAGACCAACCGTTCGTCGGGAATCGCCTGAATCTCCGAGTGCGCCAGGGCATTGACCTCGTCGCACCACGCCGCCGCAGCGGCGTTGGCGGCCCGGATGTCGATCGGCACGCCGTCGACAGCGGACTGGGTCAGCAGCGGCACCGCCAGGTCGCGTTGGGCATAGCCGCACAGGTTCTCCACGATGCCCTTGGATTGTGGGTCGTTGGCGTGACAGAAGTCCGGGCGAACCCGTAATGGGTGGCCAGTCGGATGTAATCCGGGGTCGGGACGACCACATTGGCGACTACCCGCCTTTGAGGCAGGCCATCCGATCAGCCAGCACCCACGCCGGGACCCCGCCGATCGCCGACAGGGTTTCGGCGATCAACGCCAGCGTGGTCGAGGCCTTCTGGTCGGCGGCGAAACGCACGAATCGCCACCGGGAGAATGCCAGCACCGCGCAGAACAGGAACAATCCCGGTGCCGCTTGGGCCCAGTCGATCACCAGGTACTGCCCTGGTGACCATACCGCTGGACGGCGCCCGCAGTGATTGGCGCTGCGCCACAACGTCTTCGCCTCGGCAACAAGACGCCGGAAGTTGCGATCCGAGCCTTGGTAGCCTGCGGTGCGGGCGATCGGCAGCAGCCGCTTGGCCGAGATCCGGCCTCCAGATTTCTCGACACGTTCGGCGACCAGCTCGGCCACCGAATCGTAGTTGTGCCCTCGTTCGGCCCGCCGTGCCGGCGGTATGCCGGCCTGGTCGGCCTCGAATTTGTCGATGATCTTCTTGACGGTGCGATGCGTGGTGCCGCACGCGTCGGCGGCGGCCCGGTACGACCCGAGCTGTTGATCGGCAGAAATGATGTCCATGCGGTCCTTCACAGACTTCAATAGAACTCCCCGGTGGTGATGGCCATTGGTTGGCGCCTTCACCGTCACCATCGGGGCCCACAGTTCCTGATCGACACGACGAACACGGGGTGGATACTTTTATCTGGCCAAAACTGGATACCTCGACTTGGCCACCAGTGGCTACTTTTTCATGGCCACGGACACGTGCCGATGTTGCCAAGAGGACTGTCACCGAACATGTTTGGTTCGAAATGCTCTTGTGACCGACAGCGCTCATGGATACCCAATCTCATCCGTAGCAAATCGTTTTGGAGAAGACACGGTTACGACGTCCCCGCCGCGCATCGGTTCGGCAACTAAATCGTCCGCTCGTCTAGAAAAGATCTCCGGACAGCGATACAGTTCCGCCGCACCGTTCGTTCGCGGAGATACCTTCTGAGCGCGATCATGAGAAGAGTTGTCGTTGAGAAAGTTTGATCGGATCAACATCGCAGTGGCCGCCAGTGCCGGGTTGTGCGGGGCCGCCTTTGCGTTAAGCCCCAGCGCGGCGGCGACGCCGTTGCGAACGGGCGGCCCCAGTTGTGTGGAACAGATGGCGGGGGTTGGAGCACCCGCGGCGGGTGCGGCGCCAGTGATGGCGCCGATCCTGCCCGGGCCCCCGGTAGCGGGGGCGGTGCCCGTCGCGGGCGGCCCATTGCTGCCGGTCCCCGCCGCCGGACCGGTACCAATCCCGGCGCCGGCACCCGCACCGGTGCCCGCGGGCGCGCCGGTACCGCTGCCAGCGGGCGCGCCGGTACCAGTGGCGGTTGGCGCCCCGGTGCCGGTAACCGCTCCGGGACCGGCCGCCGCACCACTACTGCTTCAGGCCGGGGGCAAAGGCGAGCCCACCGCCGTCGACCCGGCGCTGACGGCTGACCCAGTCGTCCTACCTGGTCGCCCGCCGGCACCGGCCCCACCGGCACCCACGGTGGTCACTGGTGCGACGTTAGCCGCGGCCACCCAACCGGTTGCGCCCTGCTGTAACCCCTGATCAGTTGCCGGGCGGAGCCGGCTCTTCGGGCTGGCCCGGCGGCCCCTCAACAGCGCGGGTGGGGATGGGATCGGCCGACTTGATGGTGCGGGCGGGGATGGGATCAGCCGACTTGACTTGCGAGGTAATCCCTTCCTTCACAATCACCGGGTCGCCGACATTGACCGTGTTGAAGTACCACTCGGCGTCGGCGGGGCTCAGGCTGATGCAGCCATGGCTGATGTTCTCCACCCCCATTGCTTGTGTCGCCCACGGAGCGGAATGCACATACAGGCCGCGGCCGGTGATGCGAACGGCGTAGTCCACCGTGAGCCGATAACCGTCAGGAACATCCACGGGTATTCCGACGCTGCTCGAATCCATGATCACCGAGCGGTCTTTCGACAAGACGGTGTAGGTGCCGACCGGCGTCGGATACTCCGATCTACCCATCGAGGCGGGAAGCACCCCATCTTCACCCCAATGGGGACGGTGGTGCGGGGCGGGTAACCGAGGCGGCGGTTCCGCCTCGACCCCATCGATAGTCACGGTGAAGGTGTGATTTGCGATGTCAGCAATACCGAGGACCTCCGGACCCGTCTTGAACTGCGAGGATACGCCGCCCACCGAGAGGGCCACGGTGCTGTGCGCCGGCCAGAATTGATCGGGAACCCACTGCACAACGTTGTTGTCGAGGCACTGGTACCTACCGGTCATCGCGGGCGCCGACTTCACCGCGATGGCGCGCTCGGCCGCATGCCGGTCGGCGACCGGCCCGCTGAACGTCACCACCACGAGGTGCGCAACACCCACCACCTCGCCCCGCGTGGGCCGAAGTGATGCAATCGATAAATTGCCCTGCGACCGGTTGATCCCCGCCAGACGTACGTCACCTGGCCCTGCGACCACTGCCGCAGCGATCCCGATCACCACTAGAACAGACCCAACAACTGCCCGCATCGCGTTTATCACCCTTTGAGATGACCAAATTGTCATTGTTGTTTCGACGATGTTAGGGGCGACATGGCAGACGGTGCGTAAGTACGCGCGACCTGAATGGTCAAGGCTTCGACAAGATTTGGTCACAGGTGGCCGATGTGACAAATGGTCTCACCGAAACTCATCACGATGAATTGAGCTGTAGCAACGCCGCAGGACCGCGCAATCCCGGGCCCGGAGCCAACCAACAAATCGCCTCGCCTCGCGACCCAGCGAGGCTTCGCCGCCGAGTTGTTCGGCGGGCCGGCGGCTCGGCAAATTGACGTTCCCGACGCCCGCCGGGTGGCGCGAGCGTGTAGAACGTCATTGTGCACCATGTGCAAGACACCGTGTCTACCCCGGACGGCAGCTGTCCGGTGAGCCTGTTATTACCTGATGCCTGCGAACCGGTGCCGGGCGTCGTCATGTATCCCGATGTCGGCGGATTCCGGCCGACCTTTCAGGAGATGGCGGCGACCCTGGCCGGTTTCGGCTATGCGGTGTTGCTACCCGACATGTACTACCGCCATCGTGGCTACGCCCCATTCTCGTTGCCGTCGGCATTCACCGATCCAGGCGAGCGGGCACGGATGATGGCATTGGGAGACAGTTTGATTCCCGACATGATGGCCAGTGATGCCGATGCCTACTTCGACTAACGCAGTACGCGAGCAGAGGTGCGCGACAACGGGGTTGGTGTATGCGGATACTGCAGGGGCGGACGGATCTCGATGATCGTCGCCGGACGATGTCCGGATCGTGTCGCGGCAGTCGCGTCATTCCACGGAAGTCAATTGGCTGCCGACAATCCCAACAGTCCGCACCTGCTGGCCAGCCGGATGCGCGCGAAAGTGTATGTCGCCGCAGCAGACAACGATGAACTGTTCCCTCCGCAGCAGGCCGCAACCCTGCGCAGGGCCCTGACCGCGGCCGGAGTGGACCACACGATCGAAACCTATGGTGCTGAACACGGATTCGCCGTTTCGGACAACCCCGGCTACGACGCCGATGCTGCCCGCCGCCACTGGGATGCTTTGCGCGACTTCTTCGGTTCGACGCTAGGTGCCCAACCGGGCAACACCGGTTGAATTAGACCTAAGACGCCTAAGACGCCCCACTGGTGTCCTTGGTCAAGTGCTGGCCGGTCTGCGGATTGACCGCGGTTTCGCCCGCCGGCAAGTTCGACAGGTCTGCCGCAATCACCGTCTGCATGTCTCCCGAGTCGGGCAGGGCCAGATGCGCGGGCGGGGACACGGCCGGCTCGAGGAGCAGATCGGCACTGTGGCGCCGCAGCGTACGGCCGCGGAAGAAGCCGGGCGAGATCGCCCACCAGATCAACATCACCACCACGCCGAGCAGCATGGACCCCACACCGACCACCGCCACCGCGCCGAACCCGAAGATCGTGACATTGTGGCCGTTCTCGACGAGCCAATCCCGCTTCGCGTACTCGATCAGGCCGAAGATGAAGACCACCGTCAACACCACCCCGCCGGTCAGCGGCACGACGCCGCGCATGACGAAGTTGCGCAGCGACTTGGTCAGCGTCGCACGGTAGTAGTGCGCGCAGGCGTATCCGGTGAGCCCGTAGTAGAACGCGATCACCAACCCAACCGAACCGATCAGTGCGCTCAGCAGGTTGCGGCTGACCAGCGTGAACAGCACATAGAACAGGATCGGCACCGCTCCCATCGCGATCGTCGACACGGTGGGCGTGAGGTAGCGAGGGTGGATTTTGGCGAACGACGCGGGCAGTGCCTTGTACACCGCCATCGACAGCGTGGTGCGCGCCGTGGGCAGGATTGTGGTCTGCGTCGAGGCCGACGCGGAGGTCAGGATCGACGCCGAGAGCAACAGCAGCCCGATCTTGCCGAGGACGCCGTCGCCGAACAAGGCCGGCCCGACCGCGGCGAAGACATCGTTGGAATTGTCCGGATTTCCCAGTCCGATGCCGTCGACGCCGACACCGGCGAAGGCGATGCTCGCCACCGTGACCACCGCATAGGTGGCCAGCAGCAGAAACGTTGAGATCACCGCCGCACGCCCGGGGGTGCGGCCGGGGTCATCGGTCTCCTCGTTACATGCCACCGCGGTGTCAAAGCCCCAGTAGATGAAGATGGTGATGAGCAACGCAGGCGCCATTTGGGTGCCAAAGTCCAAACCGCTGGGCCACAACCAGGACAACGAGGGCCGCAACGAGCCTACATCGCCATGATTGGTGTAGACCCTGGCCAGCGCGACAGCCGCCACAGCGACCAGCACAACGAGTTCCACCGATAGCAACACGTACTGCATCCGCGCAGAGACGTCGGTGCCTCGATAGCAGATGTAGGTCATCACCACGATCCAGGCGACGCCCGCGACCGTGGACCACAACGTGCTGTGCGCCAGGTTGCTCGCCGACTGCCAACCAAGCACGCCGACGAACGTAAAGGAATACGCACCGGCGATTTGCGCCAAGTTGGCCATCACGATCACGTCGGCGGCGATGATGCCCCAGCCCCCGAGCCACCCGGTAACCGGCCCGAAGGCCCGCGATGCCCAGGTGAAGGTCGTCCCGCAATCGGGTTCGGCCTTGTTGAGCTCCTGGTATGCGACGGCGATCATGTACATCGGGATGAACGAGAGCAGCACGATCGCCGGCGCCTTGACGCCGCAAAGCAACTCGCCGCGGCTTGCCACGATGAGTCCCAACGTCGCCGCCAGACTGTAGGCGGGTGCCGTGGAGGCCGTACCGATAACAACACTGGATAGCAGCCCCACGGCGCCACCTTTGAGACCCTTGCCTTCCACCGCGACGCTCGTGGCCTCACCCTGGCTCACACAATCTCCTTCGATCGGTTGATGGCTGGTCTTCTTGTCAGCGTCAAGGTGCCCCACTATCGAGGATGTGGCAACTCGAAACCGGATCTGGGCGCGTCACCATGCCGACCGGCGAGTCGCCGGCGGTCGCGGCTTGGCGATCAACTCCTGGCAGGTACCTCCTGAAGGCCCCACGGCGCCCCGTAGGCACTCAGCAGCTCGAGGAAGGGCACCGCGTCGAACGCTTCCGGACCCAGCACTCCCCTGCCGCTCCAGGTGCCACTGGCCAACAGTTCCAGCGCCACAACGGGGTTGATCGCGGTTTGCCAGACCACACACTGGTGTCCGTATTCGTTCATCGACCATTGGTTGTCGACGACGTGATACAGATAGGTCGAGCGCGGGTTGCCGTCCTTGCCGGTTCCGGTCACCCACAACCCCGCGCATGTCGTGCCGTGCATCTTCGGCCCCAGCGTGGCGGGATCGGGCAGGCAGGCGGCGACCACATCGCGCGGGCTGACTTGCACGCCACCGACGGTGATCTTCTCGGTGCGATCCAGACCCAGCTTGCGCAGCGTCTTGAGCACTTCGATGAACTCGGTACCCAGACCGTATTTGAAGGTGGCGCGCTTGGCTTTGACCCAGCGGGCCATCAGCAGCACTTCCTCGTGCTCCACGTTGACGCATTCCACCGGTCCGATCCCGTCTGGGAAGTCGAAAACCTGTGGTTCGCTGAAGGGTTCGGTAACGAACCAGCCACGATCGTGCTCCCAGATCACCGGCGGGTTCAGGCACTCTTCGATGGTGGTCCAGATCGAGAACGACGGCGCAAAGTCATACCCGTCCACGGTCAGGTTCGCGCCGTCGCGAGTCCCCAGTTCGTCGATGTCGGTGAACAGGTGATCGGCGGCGTAGCGGGCAAACACATCGGAAAGCCCCGGCTCGACTCCCATTCCCACCAGCGCGAGCCGATCCGCGGCCCGCCATTGGTCGTCGGCGGCGAACTGCTCGTCACCGAGCTTGACCCCGGTCAGTTGGTAGGGCTGTTCGGGATGGCGCTGAGACAGGCTCATCGCCATGTCCAGGTAGTCGGCCCCAGCGGCCAGCGCCCCTTCGAAGATCGGCATCACGAATCGCGGGTCGACCGCATTGACTACGTGGGTGATCTGATGACGGCGCACCGCGGCGGCTACCGCGTCCGCAGATCCGGCATCAAGAGCGGCTGAGCAGAACCGCGCATCGGCCACCGCCTGCGCGGCACGGCTGGCCCGCGCCTCGTCGTAGTCACAGACCACCACATGTTCGAAGAAGCTGCGGCGCGCGGCAATCGCGCAGAATGCCGAGCCCACGCCGCCAGCTCCGACCAACAAGATGCGCATCGGTGTCGTCGTCACTGTGAAACCACCGCCACTGAGTATGTAACTGGCGCTTCGACATTAGCCACGCTGTATCCAGACCTTTCTGACCAGCCCGCGGTATCGGGCAGATTCGGCATGCTCGGCGTTCACCGGGCACGTGGGATGCATTGCTTAGATCGGTTCTGCGGCATCACATCCGCGCTTGCCCACCCGCGGCGGGCACGATTCATCAATCCCCACTCTCCGTGTCAAGCTGAATCGGGCTGGTCGGATCGCCCCGGTCCAGTAAACCGTCGGGCGATCGCAAGAACTAGATTCGCGTGGAAAAGATTGTTCGATGCCAAGGCTTTTCGGCGACACCAGTGATGTCGCTCATGACGTGCTTGATGGTGAGGTACTCCTCGAACGAATACTCGGACATGTCTTTTCCGAACCCGGACGCCGCCACTCCGCCGTGCGGCATCTCGCTGACGATCGGAATGTGATCATTGATCCATACGCAGCCCGCCGAGATCTCTCGCGAGGCCCGTTGCGCCCGGTAGACATCGCGGGTCCATGCCGATGCGGCCAACCCGTAGTCGGTGTCGTTTGCCTGTCGCAGCGCGTCGTCGTCGCCGTCGTGCGCACGCACCGTGAGTACCGGGCCGAAGATCTCTTCGCTGTAGGCCTGTGACTGTTCGCCGACGTCGGCCAGCAGCGTCGGCAGATAAAAGGCACCGGCCAAATCCGGAATCCGGCCACCCACCACGATGCGGGCTCCCTGCGCCGGAGCCTTGGCCACGATGTCGGCCACCCGGTCACGATGGGCGAGCGAGATGAGCGGCCCGATGTCGGTGTCGGGGTCCATGGGGTCGCCGATCACGACCGTCGACATCACGTCGGCCACCCCGGCCACGAAGTCGTGGTACAGCTCGCGCGCGACGATGGCACGGGTCGCCGGTGTGCAGTCCTGCCCCGAGTTGATCAGCGCGCCGGCCACCGCTCCTTGTATCGCGGCATCCAGGTCAGCGTCGTCGAACACGACAAACGGGGCCTTGCCTCCGAGCTCGAGCTGGGTGCGGTGGCCGTGCGTGGCCGCGGCGGCCATCACCTTGCGCCCCACCGCGGTGGACACGGTGAAGGTGACCAGGTCGACGCCGGGGTGAGCGGCCAGTGCCGCCCCCACGTCGACGCCCAGCCCCGTCACGACGTTCAGCACGCCATCGGGCAGACCGGCCTCGGCGGCCAGCCGCGCCAGGGTCAGCGTGGTGAGCGGGGTGAGTTCGCTCGGCTTGATGACGACGGTGCACCCGGCCGCCAACGCCGGCATCACCTTCCACACCGCCATCTGCAGCGGGTAATTCCACGGCGTGATGGTGGCTACCACGCCGATCGCCTCACGGCGGATGCTCGAGGTGTGATCGGCGGAGTATTCGGCGGTGGCCTGACCCGGCAAACGCCGTGCGGCGCCGGCGAAGAACCGGATGTTGTCGACGCTGCCGGGCACGTCAAATTCCTCGGCCAGCCGTAGTGGCTTGCCGGTCTGGCACACCTCTTCGGCGATCAGTTCGGGTGCGCGCTGCTCGAGTAAGTCCGCAAGCTTGGCCAGCACGGCGGAGCGTTCGGCCGGCGTCACGCCGGCCCATTGGGGCAGGGCACGTCGCGCCGCTACGACAGCGCGGTCGACGTCGGCCGGTGTGGCCAGGGCCAGCTCGGCGATGGTTTCCTGATTCGCGGGGTTGATTACCGCATGTTGGCGCCCGCCCGTGCTGTGAGCTGCACCGTTAATCCAACTTCCGGCCACCGACACAGTCGTTGTCATGGCGATAAGATATGGGACCACGTGCGGTTCCGCTACGCATTCCGCAATTTGTATCGGATTTCGCACCGATTTCAGTGGTTGAGCTATGCATATTCCACTAATTTCGTGCATACTGTCTGCCATGACTAGTTCTGGCGCACCGGTTGGCAATCAACCGGAACAGCTGCGCCCGACTGGCCTGGGGGCGGCCACGCAGCTCGATGACCTCTCCAAGGCGATCATCAAGGAGCTGCAGGAAGACGGTCGGCGTTCCTACTCCGCGATCGCCAAGACGGTCGGGCTCTCGGAGGCCGCGGTCCGCCAGCGCGTGCAGCGATTGATCGAGACCGAAGTAATGCAGATCGTGGCCGTCACCGACCCGATCCAACTCGGATTCGCCCGCCAGGCGCTGATCGGTATCCGCGCCACCGGCGACACCACCAAACTCGCGCAGCAGTTGGCAGCTATTCCCGCGATCGACTATGTCGTACTGACCGCGGGAACATTCGATGTGATCGCCGAACTGGTCTGCAAAGACGACGGCGATCTGCTCGATCTGCTGAATCTGGAAATCAGAGCGCTGCCCGGAGTTCTCTCGACCGAGACACTTGTTTACCTGAAACTCGTTAAACAGCAATACAATTGGGGAGTCAAATGACTGAACTGTCCGCCAAGGCCAACCGCCACCTGTGGGGGCATTTCGCCCGTCACGGCGCCGGGATCACGCCCCCCATCATCACCCGCGGTGAGGGCGTCACAATCTGGGACGACCGCGGCAACAGCTACCTCGATGGACTGTCGGGGCTGTTCGTCGTGCAGGCCGGCCACGGCCGCACCGAACTCGCGGAGGCCGCCGCCAAGCAAGCCGAAACGCTAGCCTTCTTCCCGCTGTGGTCCTACGCCACCCCGACCGCGATAGAGCTCGCCGAGCGCGTCGCGCACTATGCGCCCGGCGATCTCAACCGGGTGTTTTTCACCACCGGCGGCGGCGAGGCCGTCGAGTCCGCGTGGAAACTGGCCAAGCAGTACTTCAAGGAAACCGGCAAACCCGTTAAGTACAAGGCCATTTCGCGATCCACCGCGTACCACGGCACGCCGCATGGCGCGCTGGCCATCACCGGGTTGCCGGCGTTCAAGGCGCCGTTCGAGCCGCTCACCCCCGGCGGCGTGCGGATTCCGAACACCAACTTCTACCGCGCCCCCGCACCGTATGCAGACGACTCGAAGGAGTTCGGCCTGTGGGCGGCCAACCGAATCGCCGAGGCGATTGAGTTCGAGGGGCCCGACACGGTCGCGGCCGTCTTCCTCGAGCCGGTGCAGAACGCGGGCGGTTGCTTCCCGCCGCCGCCCGGGTACTTCGAACGGGTCCGCGAAATCTGCGACGAGTACGACGTGCTGCTGGTCTCCGACGAGGTGATCTGCGCCTTCGGTCGGATCGGATCGATGTTCGCGTGCAACGACTTTGGCTATGTCCCCGACATCATCACCTGCGCCAAGGGCATGACCTCCGGGTACTCGCCGATCGGCGCGATGGTCGCCAGCGACCGACTGTTCGAGCCGTTCAACGACGGCAAGACGACGTTTGCGCATGGCTACACGTTCGGTGGGCACCCGGTGTCCTCCGCGGTGGCGCTGGCCAACCTGGACATCTTCGAGCGGGAAGGCCTCAACGACCACGTCAAGCAGAACGCGCCCGCGTTCCGCACCACGCTGGAGAAGCTGCTCGACCTGCCGATCGTCGGCGATGTCCGCGGCGAGGGATTCTTCTACGGCATCGAGCTGGTCAAGGACAAGGACACCAAGGCGACCTTCAGCGATGAGGAAAGTGAGCGGCTGCTGCGCGGCTTCCTGTCCTCGGCACTGCTGGAAGCCGGGCTTTACTGCCGCGCCGACGACCGTGGGGACCCAGTGGTGCAGCTGGCTCCGCCGCTGATCAGTGGCCAGCAGGAGTTCGACAAGATGGAGCAGATCCTGCGCGGGGTGCTTACCGAGGCCTGGAGCCGACTCTAAGTCGGCTCCCCGCGAGCAGACGCAAAATCGCACTGAGCCGCGAACCGCGGCGCGATTTTGCGTCTGCTCGCGCAAGAAACTCGCGCAAGGGACTGGGCCCTCCCGGTACCTCTACTGGTGGTATTGAGCCACCAGGGCGGGGTATTCGTCGAGCAGCCGCAGGGACTCGTCGCGCGGGCAGGTAGGCAGCAGCAGCGCCAGCTGGCCAAAGCCCAGGTCTTGGGCCGCGCGCCAATAGCCGGGCTTGTTCGGTGTTCCGAACATCGCCAGCGGGACGTCGTGACCAGCGGCGCTGCGTAGTTGGTCCACCCGCTGGGTGAGCTGGTGCACCGGAAGCGGGTTGGAGATCCAGCCAGCGTCATGGCGAACGACGCGTTTCACCGTGGCATCGGAGTTACCGCCGATGTAGATGGGCGGATGAGGCTGCCGCACCGGCTTGGGCCGGCTGTAGGACGGGGGAAAGTCCACGTACTTGCCGTGATATTCGGCGGGTTCGTCGGTCCAAAGCGCCTTGATGGCCTCGATGCGTTCGTCCAGCAACGCACCGCGCGTCTTTGGGTCGGTGCCGTGGTCGCGTAGTTCTTCGATGTTCCAGCCGGCGCCCACCCCGAAGACGAATCGGCCACCCGAAATCAAATCAATGCTCGCGGCTTCCTTGGCCGTGGTGATCGGGTCACGCTGGATGAGCAACGCAATCCCGGTGAACAGGTCGATCTTGGACGTCACTGCCGCGGCGGCGGCCAGCGTGACGAATAGGTCAAGAGTGCGGTAATAAACCCCTGGCAGCTCGCCGCCGCCCGGATACGGTGTTTCGCGGCTGGCCGGGATGTGGGTGTGCTCCGCGATCACCAGCGACGAAAACCCGCGCTCTTCGATCGCACGCGCCAGTGACACCGGATCGATGCTGTCGTCGTTGACGAAGGTGGAGATCCCGAACTTCATCGCACTACCCCTATCTGTCTGCGTCGCGTCACCGATCAGACATCGCGCGCCGATCAATTATTCCGTGGGCAGCGAAACGGCTGCGAAAGGGGCGGATTCACTGTCTACCCCGATGGTCGCGAGGTGTGCTGAGCGATCAGCTGTTGCAACATCGGCACGGTCCGGTCCAGTGGGTCGGTGGAGCGTGCGGCCAGGCAGAGAATCACGGCACCCTCGACCGCGGCCACGACGGTGGTGGCCAGCGATTCGGCCGTATCGACCCCAACGCCCTGGGCCCGGAAGCGTCCGGCAAGCACCGTCTGCCATGCGCCGAACACCTCACCGGCGGCGTCCGCGGCCGACGGCGACTCCGTGCGGCCGAGCGCGGCAGCGACGATCGGGCATCCGGCGGCGTAGTCGCTGGCGCGCAGTGTCTGCTTCCACGAGTCCGCGAACGCCACCAACGGCTGATCACCGCCGGCGGCGATGCTGGCCAGAGTGGAATCCATATGTCGGCCCGCCGTCCGGGTGGCCTCGGTCATCAGTTCTGACTTGCCGCCGGGAAAGTTCACGTAGACCGACCGGCGCGCGGTGTCGCTGTGTTCGAGCAGTTCGGCCAGGCCCGTACCCGCCACCCCGTTACGGCGCAGCAGCTCGATGGCGCTCTCGATCAGACGCTCACGCACGGTCACCGTTGCAGTATACCGATTGGTCTACTAATGTCAGGTAGACCAATCGGTATAACCAGGGAGAGGACCCCCGATGACATCCACACCGCCCGTCGCACTGATCACCGGAGTGTCCTCTGGAATCGGCGCGGCCATTGCAGTGCGACTGGCCAGCGCGGGATTCCGCGTGGTCGGCACCTCGCGCGCACCGCAGCGCTTGGCTCCAATTCCCGGTGTCGAGACCTTGGCACTGGACGTCACCGACGACACCGCGGTTCGCTCGGTGGTGTCGGAGGTCATCGACCGGACCGGACGTATCGACGTGCTGGTCAACAACGCCGGCCTGGGAATCGCCGGAGCCGCCGAAGAAAGCTCGATCGCCCAAGCCCGTTCCTTGTTCGATACCAACTTCTTCGGCCTCGGTCCTGTCTGCTAATTGCGGACGCGGTGGTAGGTGATGATGGCGGCCAGGGTGACACCGCCGAGGTAGGTCAGGGCGTATTTGTCGTAGCAGGTGGCGACCGCGCGCCAGTGTTTGAGCCGGTTGAAGCTTCGCTCGACGGTGTTACGGTGCTTGTAGATTCGGCCTGAGAACCCCGGAGGCCGTCCTCTGTTGCGGCCTTTGGCTTTGCGGCGGGTGATCTGGTCGCTGCGCTCGGGGATGGTATGGGCGATCTTGAGCCGGCGCAGCTGTGCCCGCGTCGAGTCATGGGAGTACGCCTTGTCCGCCAGCAGGCGAAACGGGGCGTATGAGTTGCTGCACCGGGCGGCCAGCAATGGCCAAAGCATCGGATTATCACCGGCTTGACCGGCCGACAGTGCCAGGGTGACCAGACTGCACAGCTGGTCGGTCAAGGCGTGGATCTTGGTAGTCAGCCCGCCGCGGGAACGCCCAATGGCGTGGTCATCGGGCTCATCGAGATATTTCTTGTAATTCGACAGATCCCCCTGTGCGGCGCCCGGGCGCGCTCCGGCTGCGTGTCGGTGGGCGCGCACACTGGTCGAATCGACCGACAACAGTGCGCCCAGGTCGGCGTCCTCGGCGTCGAGGTCAGAGGCGATCGCCGCGAAGATCCGCGCGTAGATGCCATCGACCGACCAGCGTAGATGCCTCTCGGCCACCGATTGCCAGGGACCGAAGTGCTCGGGCAGGTCACACCACGGAGATCCCGTACGGTAACGCCAGATAATGCCCTCCAGAGTACGTCGATGATCGTTCCACGGCCGGCCACGCCGCCGCCCCGCAGGCAACACCGCCACGATCAGCGACCACAAATCATCAGAAATCGCATGCGTCCGCATCACCCAAACAGCATCAGCCAAAACACCATTCACATTAAGCAGACACGCCCTCATCCGCCTCACCAATGAGGTGCTGCCGCACATGCGCCGACGCGGCAGCGGGCGCATCATCAACATCAGCTCGGTGCTCGGCTTCCTCCCCGCGCCGTATGCGGCCCTCTACGCCGCGTCAAAGCATGCCGTAGAGGGTTACACCGAATCGCTCGATCACGAACTTCGCGAGTACGGCGTACGCGCGCTGCTGGTCGAACCCAGTTACACCCGAACAGATTTCGAGTCGAACATGTGGGAAGCCGACACCCCGCAGGCGGCCTACGCCGACAATCGCGCCGCCGTGCGCGCAGTGGTGGCAGACAAGATTCGCAACGCCGAGTTGCCCACCGTTGTCGCTGACGCCACGTACGCCGCGGCCACCGACAAACGGATCAAACTGCGCTACCCCGCCGGTCGCCACGCCCGACAACTCGCGTTGCTCAAGCGCATCGCACCGGCCGCCGTGCTCGACAACGGCATCCGCAAGCAAACCGGACTGAATTCGCCGCGACCGACACCGGTTCCAGCCGAGCGCTGACGGATCACTCAAAGACTCAAAGGGGTTGCCATGACAAACGTCAAAGACGACAAGACGCTCCGCAAGTTCCGCAGGGAGCGTGCGCTCGGACGCTACTTGCTCAACCCCGCCGTGAAGGGGATGGGCAAGCTGGGGTTGCGAACCGCACTGGCCACCGAGCTGGAGACGATCGGACGCAAGACCGGCCAGGCCCGCCGCGTTCCGGTGTCCGCGCAATTCGATGACAACGGCGCGTGGATCATCTGTCAGCACGGCACCCGCTCGGGCTGGGGACGCAACATCGTCGACAACCCGAATATCCGGGTTCGCCAGGGGACTCGGTGGCGTACGGGCACTGCGACATTGCGACCCGACGACGACGTCGTCGGGCGAGGGCGCAAGTTCGGCAGACTGGGAGCCAGCGTGGTCAAGGCGCTGGAAACCACACCGGTTTCGGTGCGGATCGACTTCACCGACTAGGTCCTGTCTGCTAATTGCGGACGCGGTGGTAGGTGATGATGGCGGCCAGGGTGACACCGCCGAGGTAGGTCAGGGCGTATTTGTCGTAGCAGGTGGCGACCGCGCGCCAGTGTTTGAGCCGGTTGAAGCTTCGCTCGACGGTGTTACGGTGCTTGTAGATTCGGCCTGAGAACCCCGGAGGCCGTCCTCTGTTGCGGCCTTTGGCTTTGCGGCGGGTGATCTGGTCGCTGCGCTCGGGGATGGTATGGGCGATCTTGAGCCGGCGCAGCTGTGCCCGCGTCGAGTCATGGGAGTACGCCTTGTCCGCCAGCAGGCGAAACGGGGCGTATGAGTTGCTGCACCGGGCGGCCAGCAATGGCCAAAGCATCGGATTATCACCGGCTTGACCGGCCGACAGTGCCAGGGTGACCGGACTGCACAGCTGGTCGGTCAAGGCGTGGATCTTGGTAGTCAGCCCGCCGCGGGAACGCCCAATGGCGTGGTCATCGGGCTCATCGAGATATTTCTTGTAATTCGACAGATCCCCCTGTGCGGCGCCCGGGGCGCTCCGGCTGCGTGTCGGTGGGCGCGCACACTGGTCGAATCGACCGACAACAGTGCGCCCAGGTCGGCGTCCTCGGCGTCGAGGTCAGAGGCGATCGCCGCGAAGATCCGCGCGTAGATGCCATCGACCGACCAGCGTAGATGCCTCTCGGCCACCGATTGCCAGGGACCGAAGTGCTCGGGCAGGTCACACCACGGAGATCCCGTACGGTAACGCCAGATAATGCCCTCCAGAGTACGTCGATGATCGTTCCACGGCCGGCCACGCCGCCGCCCCGCAGGCAACACCGCCACGATCAGCGACCACAAATCATCAGAAATCGCATGCGTCCGCATCACCCAAACAGCATCAGCCAAAACACCATTCACATTAAGCAGACACGCCCTAGCCGTAGATGACGGCACGTCCCTGCCGCTGCAGCTGGGCCAAACGGTCCCGCATGGCCTGCAACTGTGCGGGTGAATGCCCCGCCGAGTCGGTGAGTTCACCAATGATTCTCACCGGCTCTCGGGTGCGGTAGGAGCGAGTCGGGTTTCCGGGAAGCTTTTTGTCCGTCACGTTCGGGTCGTCCTCTAGCGCACCGACCGGTTCCGCGAAGTAAATCCGGCCTCGACCCTCGCCCGTCGCCAGCTCGGCTCCCCACACCGCCGCATCCAGCGTTTGGGTGACATAGACGTGGTTCGACAGCCGCTCCGCGCCGTAGTTCGACCGGCGCCCCGGCACCAGCAGGTCCCCCACCGACAGCTCGGCTTTGGTGCCATGCAGGAGCGCACCCGACTCGTGGACCTCGAAGGGTTTGGGTGCAGCGGGCACCCTAATCCCCTTCAGCGGGAACGGCGTTGGGAGTCACGAGGAACTTCTCGCCGGTCGCTCGTTTGACGTATTCGTGGAACGCGTCGGGTTTGAGCATGCCGGCCAGCGAAACCTCGCGAGTGTAGTGGCTGGCGAACGTCGTGCTGAGCTCCGCGGCCACCCGAGCCCGCAGCCGAACAAAAGTCTCGGCCCCCGCGCTCTGCAAGAACGTGGTGAGTAACCATCCGCCGACGCCCCAGGCCATCCCGAAGTCCCGCTTGAGCACCGTGGGACTGGTGTCGAGCGAGCCGTAGATGTACACCTGCTTGTGCACGCTCGATCCGTAGCGTGAGTACTCGGCCGCGGTCGCGTTGGCCGCCTGCTCCATGCCGCTGAGGATCTGGCCGGCCAGCGTCCCACCGCCGGTCGCGTCGAAGGCGAGCGTGGCCGATGTCGCCTTGAGCGCCTCGACGAGGTCCGTCGAGAACGACGGCGAAGTGGAGTTGCAGACGTACTCGGCGCCAAGCGATCTCAGCAGCTCCTCTTTCTCGGGCTTACGCACGATGTTGATCAGCGGTATCCCGTCTTTGAGGCAGAGCTTGACCAGCATCTGGCCGAGGTTCGACGCCGCTGCGGTGTGCACAAGGGCCGAATGCCCTTCGCGGCGCATGGTTTCGGTCATTCCCAGTGCCGTCATTGGGTTGACGAACGACGATGCCCCATCTCTGGCCGTGGCCCCGTCCGGCAAAACCAGACATGCGGAAGCGTCGATCGCCCGGTATTGCGAATACATCGCGCCGCCCGCAATGGCCACCTTCTTGCCGATGAGGGCTTGGGCCGCTTCGGACGAGCCCGCGGCCACCACGGTGCCGGCTCCCTCATTGCCCACCGGCAGCGATTGGTCCAGTCGCGCCGAAAGGGCTCCCAAAGTGGCCTTTCCGATCGGGGCGGTGACGATGGGGCGCTGCGCCGTGCCGGTGACCGTCGCGGTAGCCATGTCGGCGCTGGCGACCAGAAGGCCCAGATCCGACGGGTTGATCGGCGAGGCTTCCACTCGCACCAGTACCTCGTTGGCGCCGGGAACCGGAACCGCAACCTCGTGCAACGAGAGTTCGAGCGTGCCCTCAGATGTCACCACTGAACGCAGCTCAAGGGCGATCTCAGGAAGGTCTTGGGTCATAGTGGTGCCTCGCTCCTGTGTCGGACGGATGCTCAGAGCATATGAACTCACCGCGGCGCCAATTATCTTCCCGGGCCACAAACCTCATGCTAGACAGGCTTGCATGAGCACCCTTGCCGAGCAGACCCGTTGGATGGACGCAACCGATCAAGCGGCGCTGGTCGCGGCCGGCGAGGCATCCCCTAGCGAGCTGCTGGAGGCCGCGATCGAGCGCATCGAGCGCATCAACCCGGCATTGAACGCGGTGGTGATCCGCTGGCTCGACCACGCTCGCGAGACGGCCAGCGCCGATCTCCCCGACGGCCCGTTTCGCGGTGTGCCATTCCTGATCAAAGACCTCTATGCGCTCTACGCCGGACAGCCCATCAGCAACGGCAACCTCGGGTTCAAGCAAGCGCATGTCATCGCGGACGCCGACACCACGCTGGTCGGCCGGTACCGCGCCGCGGGGCTGGTGATAGCCGGGCGCACGAACAGCCCCGAACTCGGCAGCCTGCCGACCACCGAAGCGGTCGCCTGGGGCCCAACCCGAAACCCATGGGACACCAGCCGCACACCCGGTGGATCCAGCGGCGGTTCGGCGGCGGCCGTCGCCTCGGGCATGGTGCCGTTCGCCCACGCCAGCGACGGCGGCGGATCGATCCGCATTCCGGCGTCATGCTGCGGCCTAGTCGGGCTCAAACCCAGTCAGGGCCGCATCACGCTCGGCCCGCTTCGAGAGGAGAGCGGCATGTCGGTCGAGCACTGCCTCAGCCGCACCGTTCGTGACACCGCCGCGTTGCTCGATGCGACGCGCGGACCGGGCGTCGGCGACACGGTGATCGCGCCACCGCCGATACGTCCCTACACCGAGGAACTCGGTGCGGACCCCGGTCGGCTGCGCATCGGCATCCTCGACCACCACCCCCGCGGTGGGCCGGTCGACGCGGAAGTCACTCATGCGACCCAGGCGGTCGGCCGGCTGCTCGAGTCGCTAGGTCACCACGTGGACGTGGCATGGCCGGCGGCGTTGGAGGACGCCTCATTCGACTCGACGTTCGGCGCGCTGTGGAGCACCAATATGGGCCTGGCGCAGCGCCGCTTCGAGGAGCAACTCGGCCGTCCCTTGGGCGAGGATGAATTCGAGCTGGTGAACCGGGCCCAGGCCGACTTCGCCAAGCACTTCACTTCCGTCGACTACGCGCTGGCGCTGTCGGCGATCGCCGCGATCCGCAGGGCGATCCAGTCCTGGTGGCACGACGGCTGGGATCTGCTGCTCACACCGACGGTTGCCTCGTTGCCGGTCAAGCTCGGCACCATCGTGAGCACCCCCGAGCACCCGATGGCGGCGATGCAGCGCGCGGGCGAATTCGTACCGTTCACTCCCCCATTCAACACCAGCGGTCAGCCGGCCATCAGTCTCCCGCTGGAGTGGACGCCCGAGGGGTTGCCCATCGGAGTGCAGCTGGTCGCCGCCTACGGTCGCGAAGACGTGCTGCTGCGCATCGCCAGCCAGCTCGAGCAGGCAAAGCCCTGGGCCCATCGCACACCCGACATCTGAGCGCGCAGCCCGCACACGGAAAGTTTTGCGCGGTGTCGGAAATCAGCAGGGACCGCTAGGGATCCCGCGCGTCGGTGAGGTCTCCTGACTGGGCATCACCTGAGGGAACGGCACCCTATATGGGGGCACCGTCTTGGTAAAGACCGTCACGGTGTCAGGAACGCATTGCACCTGTTGCGGAACGGCTTTCAACGCGGGGTGATCGAGATTCGGTGGTGATGCGTTGGGCGGGACGGCGAAGTTGAATGTCGAGGTCATGTCGCCGGTCACCCCCCGTCGCCAGGTGGTCAGGTTGGGTACCGGCACACCGAACCGTTGCTCGAGCAGCCGCAGCTGGGAGGTGTGGTCGAAGGTGTCATGCACCATCAGCGGGCCACGGCTGTAGGGAGAAATCACGAAGCAGGGCACGCGATAGCCCAGACCGATCGGCCCGCGGATGCCACCGGACCCGGTGACCGCGTTGATGTCGGGCACGGTAATCCACTCTCCGGGAGTGCCCTGCGGCGCAGTGGTCGGTGTGACGTGGTCAAAGAAGCCGCCGTTTTCGTCGAAACTGACGATCAGCGCCGTCTTTTCCCACACCGCGGGATTGGACAGCAAGATGCGCAGGATATTGACGATCGCGGTGCCGCCGACGGCCGGCGCCACCGGCACTCCGGGATGCTCGGACACCTGGAACCCGGGCAGCACCCACGAAACCTGGGGCAGCCGGTTGGATGCGACGTCGGCGACGAAGTCCAAAGGATAGGTCGGGGCGATGCCGTAGCGGGCCATGTTCGAGCGGGGATCCCGGGCCTGAACGAAGTCGTTGAGCATGCCGTCGTAGCCGATGACGGTGTTGTTGAGCGCCCCCAGCAACTTGTTTTGGTACACCTTCCAACTGATTCCGGCATCGCTGAGGTTGTCGGGCATGGTGCGCCAACTGAAACGGCCCTGCGGCTGGATGTTGGGGTCCACCAGCAGCGGGCCACCCTGTTCGCCGTTGGGATCGATCCAGGCGCTCATCCAGTACAGCCGGTTGGGCGAGGTTCCACCGATCAGGGAGCAGTGGTAGCCATCGCAGATGGTGAAGGTATCGGCGAGCAGGTAGTGGATCGGTTGGTCTTGGCGGGTGTAGTAACCCATTGTCACCGGTACGTTGCCTTGCAGCGTCTGGGCCTGGGCCTGCGCGCCCAGCCAATTGTCGTTGGCACCGTTGTTGAACGCCCGGTGCATGTCGATCCATTGGTGGCCGGGGTCGTTGACACATGCGCCGTTGAGCAGCGGGCCCCTGGTGGTATCGAACCGGTAGGGAATTGTCACGCCGGCGGGGTCAATTGATTGGGTCTGAGGATTCCAGCCCTTTTGCTGGAATGCTGATGAGGGCGTGTCGAATCCGTTGATGCCCGACAGCGAGCCGAAGTAGTGGTCGAAAGACCGATTCTCCTGGAGCATGAACACAAAGTGCTCGATGTCGGTCAAATGCCCAGAGCAAGGACCGGCGCCGTAGGCCTTTTCGATCACTGGACCCGCCAAGGACATCATTGCGCCGGCGCTGCTAGCGGCGGCGAGTTTGGCCATGAACTCTCGCCGCGACATGCCATCGACAGGGTGTTTGCTCACCAACATACCTTTCCTGCTGGACGCTGCGGTTCACGGTATATTTGCGGTGGTGATTGGCCACAAAGGTCATCCGGTGTTTCGTGTCCGGATTTTGACGTCGTTCGCCAACCGCGGTACATCGTTTCCCCATTCGGGGCACCTTTTTGGAGTCGTCGGCAAATATTGACGCCGGCTACCTGCGCCACCCTGCGCGTGTGACCGGCAGCGCGCCCGCGGCTTGCCGCTGTGGGCGTGGAGACGTCGTGACGGTGATTTGTCGCGGTGCCGAACCGCAACTTTGGCGCGTGCGGATTCGGCTTGCGCTCACCGCGCCTCGGGTGTCACCGACTCAGCACGGGCATTCGTCGCGGTGCCCTCGAGCGCCCACCCCTTCGCAGCCGGACTGTCTTGGGAAAGTGCAACTTCGGCACTAGCATCAAGGCACGCCCGGCCTTGGGCGTCCTTGACGGGGGCGGACCCGACCCGCGGCGAAATCGGCCGCATTCTCTGTGGTGACGCGCGCGCCGAACACCACGTCAGCGCGAACATGGCGGCGCCGCGGGCGAGGGGTCGGCCGAGCGCCCGCGTTATCGCACATCTGTCGCCGTCGGATGTCGCCCCATGGCGTCCACATCAGGAGCGGGACTTTCCCTGGCAAAAAACTGGGACTTCCAGATGACCATTGACATGCGCCCCGGCCGAATGTTACAACAATGTTATAACAATGTTATAACAATGTTAGCCGGAGGAGTCTATGCGAACGGCCACTCACGCGAGATCGATTACCACGCAAACCCGAGAGTCAACGGCCCAACAGAACGGAAACCACCGCCATGATCACCGGCACCGCTACCCGCGCGGGCGCCGTGGCAACAGCCACCGTGATACTTTTCGGCGCCGCGATACTGCGCGGCAACTCAGCAGCGGCCGACCCGAACCAGGACGACCAGTTTCTCGCAGCACTTGATCAAAACGGCATCCCCGCCCTCGAGAACGCGCCAAGTCTGATTGTCACGGCCCACGAAGTTTGTTCCAAACTCGACGGCGGCATGCCGGCAGATGGCGTAGTCGAGTCCATGACGAACTTTGCGGTCAACAACAATTCGGGCCTGAGCCGAATCCCCCGCGACCGCCTCACCCGCACCTTCACCCGCTTCGTCGCTGCCGCCGTGCAGGCCTACTGCCCCACCAACCAGGACAAGCTGGCGTCTTTCAGGACTAGCCCCACGCCTGGATCGAATGGCACCACGCACCGGGCGGCCGCTTACTCCCGCAACATAGTTCGTACCGGGTGCGACGTTGCGGACCGCCCGCGACGGGCGGAGATCGCCAGCACGGCGACTCCATGGCAGGCATCGACGCCCACCGTTGTGGTGCGACTGCCTGGGCCTGTCGTTGGTGGGGCTGTTGTTGCCGGCGAACAAGCGGGCAACCGGCCGGACTGCGGCGCGCCCTCCGCTGATCCGGCCCCATTGGTCAAGGCCGTGCCCGCGGGCGAGACCGTCGCGCCGATGCCGCCGCAGCTCCCCGCACAACCACCGCCGCCGGCGCACATCCTCATCCCACCGCGCGCGCCCGTGCCAACGCCGCAACCGCAGCTGCGGCCGCCCCGACCGCAGGCGCCAACGCCGCCGCCGCAGGACGTGCCACCTCCACAACAGCTGGAGCCCCCCGTGGTTGCTCCTCAGCCGGGGGCAGCTGGAGGTAGCGGCGGCGACGCCGGAAGCGGCGGTAGTGGTGGCGGTGGCAGCGACGGAGGCGGCGCCGCGGAGCCGACGCCGGTGCGGCCCATGCCACCACGTGTCATCAGAATCGCTCCATGAGAACGGAACCGAGCGCCGCCGCGTGCTCGGGTGTGGGTGTGGTCGGGGCATTCTGATCGCGGGCCTACCCGCGGAAGCGCGCCCAGCCGGATCGGCTACGGCACCAGCCGCGTGAGCGTGAACAGACCCGATACCGCGGTGCCGACGTTGAACAGGCCCGAGTTGAAACCGCTGACCAGTCCACTGGGGTTTTGGCCGATTGGGCCGGTGACGCCGGTATTGAAGAAGCCCGAGCCAAGTCCGTTCAGATCGGAACCGCCGGTGGCCGTGTTCCCGATTCCCGACATGAAGTGGTTCTCGGTACCGCCGCCCACCGTATTGAGAAAGCCCGATACATCGTCGCCCGCGTTGCCAAAGCCCGAATTTCCCATGCCGGTATTGTAGAAACCCGAGCTGGTGGCGCCGGTGTTGGTGGTGGACCCAAAGCCCGTGTTCGTGTTGCCCGAATTCCCGCTGCCGGTGTTGGTGGCGCCCGAATTCCCGCTGCCGGTATTTGTGTCACCCGAGTTCCAGAAGCCCGTGTTCAGCAGGCCCGCGTTTCCGATGCCGGTGGCTAGCTCGCCCGAGTTCCCGACGCCGACGTTCGCCTGACCCGAGTTGCCGATGCCCAGATTGTTGAGTTCGCCCGGAACCAAGGTATTGGTAGGTTTCCGCTGCCGGTGTTCCCGCTTCCCAGGTTGCTGTTGCCGGTGTTGCCGTTACCCAGGTTGGCGTTGCCCTTATTGCCGATACCCAAGTTGGGCAGGCTGTGCAGGAAATCCCGTAGCGCGTTCTGCGCGGGCAGCAACTGGGCAGCCGCAGCCGACGCCCCGGCGTGATAGCCCGTCATCGCGGAGACATCGGTGGCCCACATCTGGTCGTACTCGCCCTCGGCGGCCATGATCGCTACGGCGTTGAGCCCCAAGAAATTCGACCGCACCAACTGCACGATCGCACTGCGGTTGGCCGCCACCGCCAGCGGATGGACTATCGCCGCCCGCGCGGTCTCGAAAGCCCCGGCCACCGCCCGCGCTCCCCCGGCAGCCTCCTGGGCCTGGGCCGCGGCCGCGCTCAAGAACCCCACGTAGGACCGCGCCGAAGCGGCCATCGCCTCCGATGCCGGACCCTGCCAAGCCTGCCCGGCCACCCCGGAAGTCAACGCCCAAAACGACGACGATGCCGAGCCCAGTTCGGCAGCCAACCCTTGCCAGGCCGCAGCCGCGTCCAGCATCGGCGCCGAACCCACACGGCTGAACATCAGCAGCGAATTGATTTCCGGCGGCAAGACCGCGAAATTCGCCACGGCTGACCTCCTACCCGCTTCATCGGTGGGCGCACCGCCTGGCGTCCAATGCGGAACCGAGTAATCCGTCACCAGATGCTAGGACGAGGGCGGGGTGCGCAATTGGGTTTTCGCAGCAAAGTCGGGTGCGGCCAACCGCGACCCGCGGGCGCTCGGTGGCTGGAATCGCCATCTCCCGAACCCGCCGGTAACAACGAGTTCCCGAGACCACCAAAGATCGGGCGCGGGCAACACAGTATTGCCCGTAACGCCGAAAAGGCGTGGCGGTCACGCTAGACTCTGGTGCTGCGGACAATTCAATGGTGAAGGGCCGGGTGGCATTAGATGTCGTATGTGATTGTGGCGCCGGAGATGCTGGAGGCGGCAGCGTCGGATTTGGCGAATATCGGTTCGGCCATCGGCGTGGCCAATGCGGCGGCGGCCCTTCCGACAACGTCGGTGCTGGCCGCGGCCGCCGATGAGGTGTCGGCGGCCATCGCGGCGGTGTTCGGAGAACACGGTCAGGCCTATCAGGCCTTCAGCGCACAAGCGACGGCATTCCATACCGACTTTGTTGAAGCCCTCACCACAGGGGTCCGCTCGTATGCCGCCGCCGAAGCCACCAATGCCGGGCAGGCGCTGCTGGGTGCGGTGAACGCGCCCGCCCAGGCGCTGCTAGGGCGCCCGCTGATCGGCAACGGCATCGATGGGACAGCGGCGAACCCGAACGGCGGGGACGGCGGACTGCTCTACGGCAACGGCGGCAACGGATACAGCCAAACCGATGGCGGGCTAGCGGGCGGAAAAGGCGGAAACGCCGGGCTGATTGGCAATGGCGGCGCCGGCGGGAACGGCGGCAATTACCTTGTCGGCGGCGGAGGGGCCGGCGGGGCCGGCGGCAACCGAGGGGTGCTGTACGGCAACGGCGGCACCGGCGGGGACGGCGGCAGTGGGACAACGAGTTACGGCGCCGCCGGGGTTGGCGGCAACGCGCTGCTGTTCGGCAACGGTGGTACCGGCGGAAGCGGACTTGGTGGCGGCGGCAACGGCGGGAATGCCGTGTTCGGCAACGGCGGTGCGGGCGGCGCCGGGGTGGCCGGCATCGGTGGTAACGGCGGAAACACCTTCATCGGCACCGGCGGTGCTGGCGGGGCCGGCGGCGGGACCATTCTCGGCGGCGGATCCCACGCCGGCGGGGACCGCGGCAGCGTCGGGCTCTGGGGCTCCGGCGGGGTCGGCGGCGCCGGCACGACCCCGGATGCGGATAGCGGCTACGCCGGAGGTGATGGCGGCAACGGCGGCAACGGCGGGCTGCTCTACGGCGACGGCGGTGCGAGCGGGGCCGGCGGCCTCGGGTCGGACTACAGCTCGCTGTTCTACAACGCGGGTAACGGCGGCAATGGTGGCGTGGGCGGTAACGCCAGCCTCTTCGATAACGGCGGTGCCGGCGGTGCCGGTGGCGCCGGCGGAACCGGCAGCAGCCTGTCCTACGGAGGCCATGGCGGCAACGGCGGTAACGGCGGCACCGACGGCCTGCTCTTCGGCAAGGGCGGCGCCGGCGGGGACGGTGGCGCCGGCGGAGGAACGACCAGCAGCGGAACCGGGGGTTCCGGCGGCACTGGCGGCACCGGAGGCAGCAGCTTCATCGGAAGCGGTGGCACCGGCGGAGCCGGCGGAGCCGGCGGGACAGCTACCGGCTCCGGCGCCAGTGGTGCCGGCGGTGCTGGTGGTAGCGGCGGCTACAACGGCTTCATCGGTGCCGGTGGGACGGGTGGCGCCGGCGGCGACGGCGGGGGCGGCAACCAGGGGGCTGCCGGTGGGGACGGTGGGAGCGGCGGTACCGCCGCCGGCCTGTTCGGTGCCGGCGGTACCGGTGGCACCGGCGGCACCACCACCGCCAATGGCGGAACGGGTGGAGCCGCCGCGGTCGGTGGAAGCGGCGGCGACGCCAGTAGCCTCATCGCTCTTGGTGGCACCGGCGGCGTCGGCGGCGCGGCCACCGGCGGCGGCGCGACGATCGGCGCGGACGGCGGCAACGGTGGCAACGCCACCGGCCTGCTCAACTTTGGCGGTAGCGGTGGGGCCGGCGGCGCCGGTGGGGCCGGCGCGACCACCGGCGTCCAGGGAGCCGGCGGCATGGGCGGCCCACCCGGTGGCCAGCCGGGCGCAGCCGCCGTGTCTGCCCTGCTTCCCGGCGGCCTAGCGAGCAGCACTGCCGCTGTCGGCGGCGCCTACCAAGACCTGTTCACCAATACGATCACCAACCTGCAAAGCCTCGGCGCTACCTGGGCCGCCAACCCGGCGCCGTTCCTGGGCCAGATAGTCAGCAACCAATTCGGCTATGGCCAGCTGATCTTCGCGGCGCTCGGCAATGCCACCAGGGACTTCACCCTCGGGCTGGCCGGCTTGCCGCCGACCTCCCAAACGGCCTTCCAAGCCGTGTTGGCAGGTGATTTCAGCGGCGCGGCCAGCGACATGGCGGAGGGCCTGTCCAAGCTCGTCGCCACCGGTGTCGACACCAGCGATCTGTCCAACATCAAGCTGCTCGGCCCAGTTGGAGACCTGCTGCCAATCCTGCGTATTCCAGGCGACACCGCATTCAACGTCGCCAACGTGATCAGGACACCCACGGACACAACCGTTTCGGTGGAGTTCACGAGTTATGCTCCGCCCGCGATTACCGGCACCTTCGGGCTGCCAGTGGCGCTGACCCTCGATGCGGCGGGTTCGGCGGTGACCACCGCGAACGCGGTTGGCACCAGCGTGACAGCGCTGACCAACGCCGTGCAGGCCGGTGACTGGCCGGCGGCGATCGGCGCACTCGTCGATGCTCCCGCCGTCGTTGCCAACGGCTTTCTCAACGGGCAAGACACGATGACCGTGCCGTTGTCGGTACCGATCGTGGATTCGGCGGTCATCAATTTCCCTGTCAACGGGATTCTGGTTCCCCCCCACGACTACACCGCGACGGTGGTGATTGCCGGGTTCTCCTATGACGTGCCAATCATGGGCACGCCCATCGGTGGCATCGTGCCGGGACTGCTGACCTATGCGCCCCAACAGTTCGCGAACGCGATCGGCGCTTCCGGGTAGGCGTTTGGAGGGCACGCTGGCGGGAGGCGACGGTGCCTCGGCCTTGACGCGGCGTGCACATCACGACCGTCGGGTGCGCCTGCGCGATCCTGCGGCGATCGTGGCCGCATACGCGAAATGCCTTTGCGTCCTACACTCCTGACATGGACATCCTGCGGGCTGCGACCGAGGACATTCGGTCAACCGCCCGCCTATGGCATATCCAGTCCGCCGGGCTCGGCGTCGACCCGCCACGATCGGCCGGGTTGCCATGTCAGTCCCCTGCAGCGGCGGTGAACGCAGCGCATGCTGCCATCACGATCGCCGCTGCGTCACTGAAGGGGCGGGTACAGGCAAGTGCAACCAAAAGTGGCACAGGCCAACACCGCCTATCTCGCGAATGAGGCCAAGTCAGCGGCGCAAATCGCCGCAGTGGCGGACCGGGCAAGAGGCTGCTGACGAATGGCGGCCGCAATCGGATCACTACCTACCTTGTCGAACCTGATGGCCTGGCCGACAGAGCATCTGACCGAAGCTGCCGATTACTGGACGGCGGCCGGCCATCGTTGGTATGAGGTGTTCAACCAGATCTGGCGAGACAGTCTGTCAGTCGAGTGGAAGGGCATCGGAGCTGACGCGCTGCACACCCGAACCCACGCCGATCACACCAAAGTCGGCGGCTTGGTCGACCAGTTGCACGAGGCGGCCCGCATCGCTCGCGTCGGTGCCTCCGATTTGTACGCGGCCCGGTCGCGGGTTCGGTACGCGGTTGAAGATGCCCGTGACGCCGGATTCGTTGTTGGCGAAGACTTATCGGTCACCGACTACCTAACGGACGGCTCCCTCGTCGAGCGAGCAACTCGTCGAGCCCAAGCCCAAGCACTCGCCGCTGACATCCGCCAGCGCGCAGGACTACTGATCAGCCTTGATGGGCAACTCGCGGGCAAAGTGACTACCGCGATGGCTGGTATCGGCAACGTCTTCCCGGCGGATAACCCGACAACTACGACCACGCCTCCGCCTCCCCCGCCGGCAAGATGCGACCCCGAAGACGTTGCAGAGCTCATGCAGAAGGTAGACGAGTGGAACCAAAGAGACGCGAAACTTACCGATGAAATCAATGCATACAACCGCGAAAAGCGGGACTTCAATCTGAACGATCCTGAGGAGCGCAGGAAGGCAGCGGACTACATCCGGCGCGGGCAGGAGTTGCAGGCGAAGAAAGACAAACTCTTGGATGACCAAAGAGACCTGATTCGGGAGGTGACGGAGTGCGGAGCGAAAATCGTAGACAGCCACATAGAGTGGCCAAACCGATCAACGAGTCCGACTCGGACCCGGTGACTGCCCCGATGCGGATGCCGCGAATCACTCGGCGGCGCGGATGGGCATATACAGCGGTATCAGTGGCCCTAGCGGCGGCCGCAGTCTTCAGCTCTGCCATCGGGTGCGGCCCGGCAGCGACCGACAAGGCTTCGGGCACAACATCACCGAGCGCCAAAGCCACCGACTCATTCGCCCCACCCCCGCCGGTGATCAACGCGCCGATTTTGACGTCCGCCCCCGTGGCTCGGCTGCAACCAGGATCTCCGATCATGGTTGGCGAGGGAACCGCGACCATGGTGTGCAAGGCCGGCTTTCTCATTGACTACCCCGACCCGAACCGTGCTGATCAGCGACTGCCCGGCTTCATCACCGCCGCGCAATGTTCTCGAGGCGCTACACATGCACCGGTGTCGGTAATGCGGGCCAAGGACGCAAGCCAACCACCGAGCCGAGTCCAGGTCGGCGAGATCACCTACGCCGCTTCCGGCACGGAGCAACCAGCAGTCACCAACGAGCCCTGGACAATCCCGACGTCTCCCCTGGCAGTGTTCGGCTCTGGTCAACAAGATGGGCACTTCCCGTGGGCGCCAAGGTCAATAACCAAACAGCTACGGGCGCAACGGTTCAGGAGTTGGTACCAGCCAGGCTAAGCAGGGCGTCCGCAACGTGGAGCAATGTCGACGGAGACTTCGTGACCGGCCGCGTGCTCGACCCAGTCGAAACGCCAGAATTGCAGAACCTTCCGACTGGTATCGCCCGGGTGGTCCTGGCCGCAGATGATGCAAACAAGCCCATCGAACAGTGGGTACTCGGCTCTCCGGTCACCGTTGAACTTGACAACGCGATCTACAACCTAGGCGTGATAGTCGGTGTAGACGAGACCAGACACTGGGTCGTGGTTGACCTCATCAATCCGCTTCTCACTCAACTAGATGCGCGCCTGATCACCACTGCCTAGCGTCCAACCTTCTCGCAGAATGTTGTAGGCGTGACTCTTCAGAGTGTGTTGCGTTCTAAACGGTTTGCTTCGGAATGTTGCCCACTTCACTGAGCTGGACGATGCGCACCTGGGGGTTGCAGTCCGGTCGGGTCTGCGTAGCGGCGCGGCTCGACAACCGGTGGGTCTGCTGCACAGATAGGTGACAGCGGTTAGGCCGCCTGTTCGGCGGTCTGGGTCATGATGGTCTCGAATTCGATGGGCGTCAATCGGCCGAGTGCTGTCTGACGGCGACGACGATGGTAGGTGCGTTCGATCCAGGTGATGATCGCGATCCTCAGCTGTTCGCGGGTGTCCCAGGTTCGGCGGTTCAGGACGTTTTTCTGCAGCAGCGAGAAGAAGGACTCCATGGCGGCGTTGTCGCCGGCCGAGCCCACTTGGCCCATCGAGCCAAGCATGCGGTGACGAAACAGGCTCTGCTGCAACTTCCTTGACCGAAATTGACTACCGCTGTCGCTGTGTAGCACACAGCCGGCCACCTTCGCGGCGCGGCGAGCAACCGCGGAATCGATTGCGGCAACAGCGATGGAGGATTCCATCCGCTCAGCCATCGAATAGCCGACGATGCGGTTGGACCACACGTCCTTGATCGCGCACAGGTAGAGCTTGCCTTCCCGGGTCGGGTGCTCGGTGATGTCGGACAGCCACAGCTGGTTGGGGCCCGCGGCGGTGAAGTCCCGGCGCACGAGATCGTCATGCGCCGGAGCCCCCACTTTGGCCTTCTTCCCGCGTTTCTTCTTGCCGAAGACGCTGAACCAGCCGTTGGCGCTGCAGATCCGCCACACCGTGCGCTCCGCTACACAGAACCCGGCGGCCTTGGCTTCATCGGCCAGAAACCGGTAGCCGAATTCCGGGTCGTCGCGGTGGGCGTCGAACAGGGCGTTGGCCAGATGCGCCCGGTTCCACTCGGTGTCGGTCACGGGTTGGTCGAGCCAGCGGTAGTAGGGCGCGCGAGCGATGTTGAGGACCCGGCACGTCACCGTGACGGGGATACCGTCGGCGGCCAACTCACGGACGAACGGGTAGATCATTTTCCCGGAAGATGCGCCTGCGAGAGATAGGCCGCCGCCCGACGCAGCACTTCATTTTCATGCTCTAGCAAACGAATTCGCTTACGCGCTTCCCTCAGTTCGGCTGATTCGCTGGTGGTCGTCCCGGCCCGCTTACCGTCGTCGACATCGGCCTTCTTCAGCCACCCGTACAGCGTCGTGTAGTGGATCCCGAAATCCGAGGCAATCTGCTCCAACGGAACCTCGGGATCACGGTTGCGGGCGACCCGGACAACGTCGTCGCGGAACTCCTGAGGGTACGGCTTAGACACAGTGACATCCTTCCAGCCCAGCCCCGCAGGACTAGACACATCAGATGTCACCTATTCATGCAGCAGACCCAAGGGATATGAGCCATCGTCGGCAATGTAGATACTCAGACCATCATTCGTCCGAGGCCCTAGCTGTATCGGGCTGACATCTAGCTGCGCCGATAGTCGATTAATGTCGAATTGCAGTTGGTTACGGTTATCACCCAAAAGGCGGACTGCATTCGTCAACTATGTCCCTGTCTACCAATTTCCCTGGGTTGTCCGTGGCCATGAAAAAGTAGCCACTGGTGGCCAAGTCGAGGTATCCAGTTTTGGCCAGATAAAAGTATCCACCCCGTGTTCGTCGTGTCGATCAGGAACTGTGGGCCCCGATGGTGACGGTGAAGGCGCCAACCAATGGCCATCACCACCGGGGAGTTCCATTGAAGTCTGTGAAGGACCGCATGGACATCATTTCTGCCGATCAACAGCTCGGGTCGTACCGGGCCGCCGCCGACGCGTGCGGCACCACGCATCGCACCGTCAAGAAGATCATCGACAAATTCGAGGCCGACCAGGCCGGCATACCGCCGGCACGGCGGGCCGAACGAGGGCACAACTACGATTCGGTGGCCGAGCTGGTCGCCGAACGTGTCGAGAAATCTGGAGGCCGGATCTCGGCCAAGCGGCTGCTGCCGATCGCCCGCACCGCAGGCTACCAAGGCTCGGATCGCAACTTCCGGCGTCTTGTTGCCGAGGCGAAGACGTTGTGGCGCAGCGCCAATCACTGCGGGCGCCGTCCAGCGGTATGGTCACCAGGGCAGTACCTGGTGATCGACTGGGCCCAAGCGGCACCGGGATTGTTCCTGTTCTGCGCGGTGCTGGCATTCTCCCGGTGGCGATTCGTGCGTTTCGCCGCCGACCAGAAGGCCTCGACCACGCTGGCGTTGATCGCCGAAACCCTGTCGGCGATCGGCGGGGTCCCGGCGTGGGTGCTGGCTGATCGGATGGCCTGCCTCAAAGGCGGGTAGTCGCCAATGTGGTCGTCCCGACCCCGGATTACATCCGACTGGCCACCCATTACGGGTTCGCCCCGGACTTCTGTCACGCCAACGACCCACAATCCAAGGGCATCGTGGAGAACCTGTGCGGCTATGCCCAACGCGACCTGGCGGTGCCGCTGCTGAACCAGTCCGCTGTCGACGGCGTGCCGATCGACATCCGGGCCGCCAACGCCGCTGCGGCGGCGTGGTGCGACGAGGTCAATGCCCTGGCGCACTCGGAGATTCAGGCGATTCCCGACGAACGGTTGGTCTCCGAACGCCAAGTACTGCAACCACTTCCATCGTTGCGCTTACAGATCGGGGCGCCCACGGTGCTGCACAAGGTCGACCGACTCTCCTGTGTGCGCTACGGCTCGGCCCGCTACTCGGTACCCACCCGGCTGATCGGCACCACCGTGGCAGTGGTGGTCGATCACGGCGCGGTCTGCCTGGTCGAACCGGCTACCGGGATGATCGTGGCCGAACACGAACTGGTCGCCCCAGACTCAGCGTCGATCCTCGATGAGCACTACGACGGGCCAAGGCTGGCACCGAGTCGGGGCCCGCGGCCCAAGACCAGCGTGGAGAAGCAGTTCTGCGCCCTCGGCGCGGACGCCGAGGCATTCCTCGTCGGCGCCGCGGCGATCGGCAACACCCGCCTAGGGCGTGTCTGCTTAATGTGAATGGTGTTTTGGCTGATGCTGTTTGGGTGATGCGGACGCATGCGATTTCTGATGATTTGTGGTCGCTGATCGTGGCGGTGTTGCCTGCGGGGCGGCGGCGTGGCCGGCCGTGGAACGATCATCGACATACTCTGGAGGGCATTATCTGGCGTTACCGTACGGGATCTCCGTGGCGTGACCTGCCCGAGCACTTCGGTCCCTGGCAATCGGTGGCCGAGAGGCATCTACGCTGGTCGGTCGATGGCATCTACGCGCGGATCTTCGCGGCGATCGCCTCTGACCTCGACGCCGAGGACGCCGACCTGGGCGCACTGTTGTCGGTCGATTCGACCAGTGTGCGCGCCCACCAACACGCAGCCGGAGCGCGCGCCCCGGGCGCCGCACAGGGGGGATCTATCGAATTACAAGAAATATCTCCATGAGCCCGATGACCACGCCATTGGGCGTTCCCGCGGCGGGCTGACTACCAAGATCCACGCCTTGACCGACCAGCTGTGCAGTCCGGTCACCCTGGCACTGTCGGCCGGTCAAGCCGGTGATAATCCGATGCTTTGGCCATTGCTGGCCGCCCGGTGCAGCAACTCATACGCCCCGTTTCACCTGCTGGCGGACAAGGCGTACTCCCATGACTCGACGCGGGCACAGCTGCGCCGGCTCAAGATCGCCCATACCATCCCCGAGCGCAGCGACCAGATCACCCGCCGCAAAGCCAAAGGCCGCAACAGAGGACGGCCTCCGGGGTTCTCAGGCCGAATCTACAAGCACCGCAACACCGTCGAGCGAAGCTTCAACCGGCTCAAACACTGGCGCGCGGTCGCCACCTGCTACGACAAATACGCCCTGACCTACCTCGGCGGTGTCACCCTGGCCGCCATCATCACCTACCACCGCGTCCGCAATTAGCAGACAGGACCTAGCCGCAGAGCTGGAGATCCTGCTCGCCCTGGGGGCCGCCCACGGCACCGACGCGCTGATCGCGGCGCTGCACCGGGCGGTAGCGTTTCGCCGGTTCCGGGCCGCCGACGTGCGCTCCATCCTGGCCGCGGGCACCGGAACCCCACAACCCCGCCCTGCCGGGGATGCGCTGATTCTGGACCTACCGGTCGCCCCGATGCGTTCCCTGGACGCCTACAAGATCGGACCCGTCGGAGCCGATGACGAGGTGATCTCATGACCACGACATCACCAACGACTGCCGTCGAACCCGTGGCGCCGCCGTCGGTGCCGCCGCTGGCCGCTGATCTGGATGCCGGGCTGCGGCGGTTGAAGTTGGCCGCGGTGCGGCGCAGCGCACCGAGGTCTTGCTGACCGCCAAGACCCAACGCTGGACTCCTGAGGAAGTGCTGCGCACGCTCGTCGAGACCGAACTGGCCGCCCGGGATGCCTCCAACATCGTCAACCGGCTCAAGGCCGCCGCGTTCCCCGTCTCGAAAACGTTGGAGTCCTTCGACGTGGCCGCCTCGTCGATCCCGCCGAAGGTTTTCGACTACCTGTCAAGTCTGGAATGGATACGGGCCCAACAGAACCTGGCGATCATCGGCCCGGCCGGCACCGGCAAATCCCACACCCTGATCGGGTTGGGGACCGCGGCGATCCACGCCGGGCTCAGGGTCCGCTACTTCACCGCCGCTGATCTCGTCGAGACCCTCTACCGCGGCCTGGCCGACAACACCGTCGGCAAGATCATCGAATCGCTGCTGCGGGTCGACCTGATCATCTTGGACGAACTCGGCTTCGCCCCACTCGATGACACCGGTACCCAACTGCTGTTCCGCTTGGTCGCCGGCGCCTACGAACGCCGCAGCCTGGCCATCGGGTCACACTGGCCCTTCGAACAATGGGGCCGGTTCCTGCCCGAGCAGACCACCGCAGTCAGCATCCTCAACCGCCTGCTACACCACGCCAGCCTCGTCATCACCGACGGCGACTCCTACCGCATGAAGGACGCCCAGCACCGGAAGGAGCAACCCACACCAACCTAGGAACTACCGCCCGGGGTGGATACTTCTATCTGGCCACCAGCGGATACTTCAACTTGGCCATTGACACAACTCCGAACCCTCCGAAAACATGGGGCGGGGTTGGCGCGCCTGCCGGTTGCGACGGCGCTCGGTAGCGATCAAATGGGCCCGTTGCTGAGCCCTAGTAAGACGCCGTTGGGGCATCATCGCGCCCCGAGCGTCGCCACAAGCGCTCTGCGCGACCGACCTGGCGGGTGCGTGGCCGGTGGGTGCACACAACGACGGGAACAACCACGCACTACCCGAGGTGGTGACATAGACATCCCGGTCGGGCAGACCCCAAATCACGGTTCCATCGGGCAACGGCGCAAAAGGCCGCAAATTGGGGCCGGCCCTGGAAATCGGGCCACTTCGACCCAGAACTTCTGTGAACCCATTTAACTTCTGTGAACCCATTTAATGAGCACCGCGCTATCGCCGCCATCACCGTCGTCGCGCTGACCCTGATGTTCTCCGCATTCGTCGTGGTCTACACCGGCTTAGCGAGCAGCCTCATCGCAGTGGGCCGATGGACGTCTGGGTCGTCAGAGCCTTCAGACGACAGTGAGCCGTCCGCACCCGGCCCGGTTGCCGGGCCAGTCTCCGCCAGATACCAGCGGACCCGTTCCCCGGCGGGCCGGGTCGTGATCCATAGTGATCTCTTCAGGGGGATATCAGATTATTCACGAGTTGCTCAACGCTGTCGGCGTGTCTGCCGTGACCACCCCAACGAACCGTGCAAGGGTTATCCACAGGCGAAATCGCCAGACGACCCACCGGGTTAGTGGGCCCTGACGCTCTCGCGCGGGAACCGCCGAGGCGGGTGCCGCACCTTGTCTGTGCGTCCCGCTGCATCGAGTCCGGTTTGGGCGAAGTGGTTAGTCCTTGCCGGGGCGGGCCACTCCGCCCTCCTTTTTTTCGCTTTCGTCCGCTACGGTAGCCCACCGTCTACCAATTGCCGGGAAGTCACCTGGGTGTTTCTGGGTGTTTCTGCGTGTCAACCAGGGCTAGCCGGAACTAGCCAGCACTAACGGGGGCTAATCCCCGGTAGCGCTGCTGCTCGGTGTCGTGGTCGTACGCCGGGCCGCAGTACTATCCCCACCGCGTACGCGGCGGCCACCTCCGCGCCGTGGGTCCATCACCTCCCGGGCTGTCCTGGCGAACCTCGTCTGAGCCCGCACACCCCAGCGGAACTCGGATCGGTCGAGGCCACCGTCGTGGATGATGAGGAACTCATTGGCTCTCGTTTCGACAGCGGGCACTTAGCGCACTGGGGTGTTGGTTGGGCGCTAGAACACCGGGATGTCCTGACCCAGTGTCCGGCGTGGCGGTGCGCGCCGGACAACGGTAGGAGCGGGACAATCCAGTCTTGTGGAGATTGTGCGGCGTTGGTACCGAAAGCGGAGACGATTTGCCGCCCTGAGCCGTGGTGAACGGCGGATGAACAGGACCCTCTCGACACTACTTGTCTTAGCGTTGATGTACGCAGTCGCCCAGCATGTCCTCTTGATCGACAAGCCGCAATTGTTTCGCGGAGGGGCCCAGCTCGGGGAACTCTTCTACGACCTTGCAATCGCATACGTCGGCGCGTTTGTGTTCTACCTCTTGAATATCCGGCTGCCGCTGCGCCGTGACCGGCGGAACATCTATCCGCATATCTGACCCATGATCGGCATGATCGTCACCCACACAAACGATTTCATTCGAATCTGCAACGTGACAGCAAAGATGCAACCAGCACGCCGCCCGAACACATGGGAGAACATCAAGGAAATGTGCAGCACGATCGGACCTAAGGATGAAGTGCCATCTGTAGCCCCTGTCGAGTTGCAGCATCTGATGGACCGGACCGTTGCAGGCATGATCTCGGATCGGCTCGCCCGAACTCGCCTGAACGTTGAGAACATTCTGAAGTTCTCTTCGCTGCTTGCAACAGATCTTGTGGACTTGCTTACCGACGTTGAAACACATTCGCATTACATAAATTTCGAATCCCCGATCAAGGGCACTGCTGTCGTCCAGACACCTACCGGTGGCAGTACGGTACTGCCAATCTCGCCTCGCGTGGACAACGCGGATCTATCAGTCTGGGCCGAGCGCATTTTCGAATACCTGATTCTGGTAGATCAACTCGACAAGTACGGCAGGGCATATCTCGGCGACGGCGCGGAGTACATGAAGCACCAGAAGCGGCCAGCGCTTGCAGCGGCCTACAAGCGAACTGAAGAAGAGGCTCCGTTGAGTGAATTCACTTATAAAACAGGTGAATTGACGTGAGCCGAGTTCGCTGAGAGCTTTCCCTCCTGCTCGTTTTCCTCGCAGAACAGCCGGGCCCCTCGTCGTCGAGGAGTTCTACGCCGCCGTCGGCGCTAACCCGCAGATCAGCACGGTCACGTTCACACCGAGGCCGCGACGAGACCAGCGCGGCAGGTATCCGGCATTCACCGCGACCGCCCGCCCGGGCCACGGCGCCGCCAGGCGCTCGGGGGTGCCGTCGTAGGTCGGGCACTCGGGTGTCCACAGCAGCACGCCCGCCTGGGGCATGCGGGGGGCTTCTTCGCGCTCCGTAGCCAGCGGTACAGCTCGCAGGTGGGGCTCCCGGTCTGCTCAGCGATGCGCATCAGGCACCACGCTCCGGCACGTGCGTCTCGTGACGCATCCCCCCGGCGCGTTGATGGCGCTCGGATTTGGAGATGCCTGGGCCGGGGCTCAGCCGCCAGATGTAGTCCATCAAGGCATTGTTCAACAACCTGACCTCGGCGCTGTTGGTGACGTTGGTGGCCCCGGGACTGGGGGCCGGCCAGCGCGGCGTCGACCCGCGGGCGCATCTGGTCGCCTCGGTCGGCGCACTCGATGGCGCGTTCCAGGGCCACCTTGCTCGGTCCATTCGAGCTGGCGGCCCTCGTCGTCCTCAAGGGCGAACAGCACCATGCGGCACTTCTGACGCAGGGCCGCGGTGACCCCGTAGAAGTCGCGAGGATTGGCCGAGGCCAGCCAATTAGTGTGGGTGAGCAGCATGATGGTCGCCTAGGTCTTGGTGGCCAGGTCCTTGAACGGGTGCAACGCCTCCCGGGCGTCCTGGGTGTCACGGACTTTCAGATTCGGCAACTACAACACCCTAAAGACGCAACTCGAGTCCCAATTAGATGCGGGAAACGCGAAATACACGCCCACCTCACCAGCAACTCGCACTGAAATACCACCCCGGCCACAGCCAGCACCTGAACAACCGGAGCCCCCAGGGCCGCACGTACCGCAGAGCATTCAGGACGTTCTTAAGCAGATCAATGAGGGAATGGCCACAGGAGGTGAAAGCACCGGGCACCGAGGGCGGAAAACCTTACCGAAATGAAGATGGACATCTGCCAAATACGGACGACTTCGGCAAGCCAATCACCTATCAAGCAAGAGTGGGATGTTAACCCGAAGATGGCTGGCGACGACCGCGACGATGAGCGCATCGTACCGGTAGTGAAGGATCGGCGTGGCATACCGCTGATCACTACGGCACATTTCATCGGACTCGATAGCGAGGAGCACGGATTGTGAATTTAGAGGAATTCATCGTAGGGGCCGCCGGTCACGGACCGTGCGTCGGCGCATACTCCACCACACCGACGCCACTGATGCCTCCGTCGGGAGTCGAGTTTCGAACAGTGAACGGGGCGAACATCACAACCCTCGATGCCCTCTTCGATGCCGTCGCGAAGGCCTGGCACTTTCCGCCACGCACCTACTATTGGCCGAGCAGCCCGAAGTCCTTTCTTGGTTTGCGAACTCAATCCCCTTTTATCGGGATTACTACCGCAACGAAGCCGCCCCACCGGCAGCCCTCGGGCTATTACACAGCTAGCACGCATCTTTGACGGCGCAACGAGCCAGCTAGAAGGGCGGCGGTTTCTCGGCAGCGGCGCAGGTGCGGGTCTGCAAGTCCGAACCCTGCGCGAACACGGAGCGGGGTTGGCGCGCCTGCCGGTTGCGACGGCGTTCGGTAGCGATCAGATGGGCCCGTTGCTGAGCCCGAGTGCGACGCCGTTGGGGCATCATCGCGCCCCGACCGTCGCCACAAGCGCCCTGCGCGGCCGACCTCGCGGGTACGCGGCCGGTGGGTGCACACAGCGAGGGGAACAACCACGCGCTACCCGGGGTGGTGACATAGACATGCCCGTCGGGCAGACCCCAGATCACGGTTCCATCGGGCAACTGCTGGTCGCGCCAACCCCAGAACGTCTTCAGCAGATGGTGTTTGCGGCATAGGCATTTCAGGTTCGAGGGGTGCGTGAGGCCGCCAGCCGCGTAGGGCACCGTGTGGTCGACGTCGCAGTCGGCGGCCGGGCGGTCACACCCGGGGGCCCGGCAAGTGAGATCGCGACAGCGCACAAAGTCAGCCAGTTGCGCCGATGGGGTGTATCTCGGTTCGGCAATCTCGGCCGGCCGGATCACGGGCACCAGCCTGGCGGACTTGGCCAGCTCGGCGACCAACTCGGCCGGGACAAGCCACTCCGACCCCGCCAGCACGCCCGGCGCGGTGCCCGCGCCCTCGACGCTGGCCCGCTCGGCGATGACATGTATCACGATGTTGCTCGAGCGGGCCGGTTCCGACGCCGCGCACTGAGCCGACCCACAACCACACACCAGCCGCTCGATACCGGCGGCCAGCGCCCCCAACGCGTCGGCGCGCCGCTGCTTGCGCGTGCGCGGATCGGCCGCACACACGGTGGCCGCCAACTCATCAAGTCGCCGATCAAGGGCTTGCCCAGCGGTGGCAACCACACTGCCCTCCACCCAGGCCATTCCCGAACCACTGCCAATGACGTCGACGTACCGGTCCGAGGCCGCCTTGTGCGCCTGGCGCACCGCGTCGTGATCGACCTTGGTGACAATCTGGTCGACCGCCGCGCCCAGCCCACCGCGCGTCAGCGAGGGGCGACGCGATACCAGCGCCGCCACCTGGGCATCCACCTTGACCAACACGTCGGCATCGGCGATCAGATCGGTGCGAAACACAATCGTCTGAAAGCTCCGATAGTCGATGTCACCGGACTCGAACACCTTGCCGAACAGCGGCAGCCGATCCCGCATCGCAATCGCATAGCGCAGATAGCTCGCCCCCATCGCCACGCTGCAGCGCAATCTGGCCGCGACCTGGGCGGCGACTGCCTCCCAGGTATCGGTTGCCCACTGGGCCCGCTCCCCCGACTCGCGGCACCGCAGTACGAACAACTCCCCGATCGCCACCAGGCGCCCGGCCGCTGACTGCGCCTCTGAACGCGCGGCCTCACCCACCCGATCCAGCAACGCCGCCGACTCGGATGTCGCACGACTGGCGTATCAGAATTCGAACATACCTTCGATAATGCCACGGGGGTACGACACGAACGGCGATCGCCCCGACGGGGGCGCGGCCGGGCTAGCGTCCGAGCTTGGCAATCACGTCGTCGACAACCGAATCGGTCGACACCGAGACCTGCTCGCCGGTACCGAGGTCCTTCACCCCGACCGTGCCCGCCTCGATATCGCGATCCCCGGCGACCAGCGCAACGCGCGCACCGGAGCGGTCGGCCGCACGCATCGAACCCTTGAGCCCGCGATCACCGTAGGCGAGGTCGACGCGAACGCCCGAGGCGCGGAGCTGCCCGGCCAGCACCGCCAGCGTCAGCTTGGCCTGCTCGCTCAGTGGCACCCCGAACACGTCGCAGCGGGCGCTCTCCCCCACGCTCTTGCCTTCGGCGCGCAACGCCAGCATCGTCCGATCGACACCCAGCCCGAACCCGATGCCCGACAGGTCCTGCCCGCCCAGCTGCTTCATCAGGCCGTCGTAGCGGCCCCCGCCGCCGATGCCGGACTGCGCGCCCAACCCGTCGTGCACGAATTCGAAGGTGGTCTTGGTGTAGTAGTCGAGCCCGCGCACCATGCGCGGGTTGATGACATAGGGCACCCTGAGCGCGTCCAGATGCGCCAGCACCGTGTCAAAGTGCTGCTTGGCGACATCGGAGAGGTGGTCGAGCAGCACCGGGGCCTCGGCGGTCATCGCCCGCACCTCCGGGCGCTTGTCGTCGAGCACCCGCAATGGATTGAGCGCAGCGCGCCGGCGGGTCTCTTCGTCAAGGTCCAAACCGAACAGAAACTCCTGCAACAGTTCTCGGTACTGCGGCCGGCAGGTCTCATCACCGAGCGAAGTGACTTCCAACCGGAACCCGTCCAGCCCCAGCGAACGGAAGCCCGCGTCGGCGATGGCGATCACCTCGGCGTCCAGCGCCGGATCGTCCACGCCGATCGCCTCCACACCAACCTGCTGCAACTGGCGATACCGCCCGGCCTGCGGACGCTCGTAGCGGAAGAACGGACCCGCGTAACACAGCTTTACCGGCAGCGCCCCACGGTCCAGGCCGTGTTCGATCACCGCCCGCACCACCCCAGCGGTGCCCTCGGGCCGCAGCGTCACCGAACGGTCACCACGGTCGGCAAACGTGTACATCTCTTTGGACACCACGTCGGTCGATTCACCCACGCCACGGGCAAACAGCGCGGTGTCCTCGAAGATCGGCAGTTCGATGTGGCCGTAGCCGGCCCGGCGGGCGGCCGTCAGCAGGCCGTCGCGCACCGCCACAAACTGCGCCGAGTCCGGTGGCACGTAGTCCGGCACGCCTTTGGGAGCACAGAATTCCGTCACGTGCTCAACCCTTCCAGGAACGGGTTGAACCGCCGCTCGGCACCGATGCTGGTGGAGTTGCCGTGCCCGGGAAGCACCACGGTCTTGTCGTCGAGCACCAGCAACTTGTCGACGATCGAGCGCAGCAGTTCACGGCCGCTGCCTCCGAACAGATCGGAGCGGCCGATGGAGCGCTCGAACAGCGTGTCGCCGGTGAATACGACGTCGCGGTCGTCTTTGGCCGCCAGCGGCACCCGGAAGCACACCGATCCGCGGGTGTGCCCGGGTGTGTGATCCACGTTGACGCAGATGTTGCCGAGGTCGATCTTGTCGCCGTCGCGGTCCAGTTCGACGACCTGTTTGGGCTCACGGAAGAAGGCACCGGCGAACAGCTGTGCCACCCGCGGCCCCAGGCCGTAGATGGGGTCTTTGAGCATGAATCGGTCCTCGGGATGGATGTAGGTCGGGCAGCCGAACGTATCCGAGACCTTATGAGCCGACCACATGTGGTCGATGTGCCCGTGGGTGATCAACACCGCGGCCGGAGTCAGCCGGTTCTTGTCGAGGATACGACGCAGTTGGCCCATCGCACGCTGGCCGGGGTCGACGATGATGGCGTCCGTTCCAGGCCGCTCGGCCAGCACGTAACAATTGCACTGCAACACGCCGGCGGGAAATCCGGTGATCAACACGATTCCCAGTTTCCCATTCCCTCGGTCCGGCGACGATATGGGCCAACACCGTGGGGTGCGTGACAAGGGTTTCGGCGCTCACATTAGCCTGAGCTGGCCACTCGGCCCGATTCACCGGACAAGCAGGGAGGACATCGGCCGTGCCGACCAACCAGCAGCGACGTGCCACAGCCAAGCGCAAACTAGAGCGGCAGCTGGAGCGCCGCGCCAAGCAGGCCAAGCGCCGACGGATCCTGATGATCGTGGGTAGCGCAGTGGCTGCGGTCACCGTGATCGCCGCCGTAGTGGTCGTTGTGGTGATGAACAAGGGCGATCACAAGACCACCGCCTCCGCGAGCCCCAGCAGTTCCGAGCCGACCAGCTCCGCCGCTGCGCCCACCGACGACTCGGTACCGCCGCTGCCGGCGTTCAAGCCTTCGGCCAACCTCGGCGCCAACTGCCAATACCCGGCGTCCCCGGACAAGGCCGCCAAGCCGGCCAAGCCGCCGCGGTCGGGCAAGGTGCCGACCGAACCGACCCAGGTGAGCGCGAGCATGATGACCAGCCAAGGAAAGGTCGGCCTCATGCTGGCCAACAACGAATCACCTTGCACGGTAAACAGTTTCGCGAGCCTGGCGCAGCAGGGCTTCTTCAAGGACACCAAATGCCATCGGCTGACCACCTCGCCGACGCTGTCGGTGCTGCAGTGCGGCGACCCGAAGGGCGACGGAACCGGCGGTCCGGGCTACCAATTCGCCAACGAGTACCCCACCGACCAGTACCCGCCCAACGACCCGGCACTGCGCCAGCCGGTGATCTATCCGCGCGGCACTCTGGCCATGGCCAATGCCGGCCCGGATACCAACAGCAGCCAGTTCTTCATGGTCTATCGCGACTCGCAGCTACCGCCCCAGTACACCGTGTTCGGCACCATCCAAGCCGACGGGCTGGAAACGCTGGACAAGATCGCCAAGGCCGGTGTCGCCGGTGGCGGCGAGGACGGACCGCCAGCACTTGATGTGACCATCAAGTCGGTGTTCCTCGACTAGGTCCTGTCTGCTAATTGCGGACGCGGTGGTAGGTGATGATGGCGGCCAGGGTGGCACCGCCGAGGTAGGTCAGGGCGTATTTGTCGTAGCGGGTGGCGACCGCGCGCCAGTGTTTGAGCCGGTTGAAGCTTCGCTCGACGGTGTTGCGGTGCTTGTAGATTCGGCCTGAGAACCCCGGAGGCCGTCCTCCGTTGCGGCCTTTGGCTTTGCGGCGGGTGATCTGGTCGCTGCGCTCGGGGATGGTGTGGGCGATCTTGAGCCGGCGCAGCTGTGCCCGCGTCGAGTCATAGGAGTACGCCTTGTCCGCCAGCAGGTGAAACGGGGCGTATGAGTTGCTGCACCGGGCGGCCAGCAATGGCCAAAGCATCGGATTATCACCGGCTTGACCGGCCGACAGTGCCAGGGTGACCGGGCTGCACAGCTGGTCGGTCAAGGCGTGGATCTTGGTAGTCAGCCCGCCGCGGGAACGCCCAATGGCGTGGTCATCGGGCTCATCGAGATATTTCTTGTAATTCGACAGATCCCCCTGTGCGGCGCCCGGAGCGCGCTCCGGCTGCGTGTCGGTGGGCGCGCACACTGGTCGAATCGACCGACAACAGTGCGCCCAGGTCGGCGTCCTCGGCGTCGAGGTCAGAGGCGATCGCCGCGAAGATCCGCGCGTAGATGCCATCGACCGACCAGCGTAGATGCCTCTCGGCCACCGATTGCCAGGGACCGAAGTGCTCGGGCAGGTCACACCACGGAGATCCCGTACGGTAACGCCAGATAATGCCCTCCAGAGTACGTCGATGATCGTTCCACGGCCGGCCACGCCGCCGCCCCGCAGGCAACACCGCCACGATCAGCGACCACAAATCATCAGAAATCGCATGCGTCCGCATCACCCAAACAGCATCAGCCAAAACACCATTCACATTAAGCAGACACGCCCTAGGTCCTGTCTGCTAATTGCGGACGCGGTGGTAGGTGATGATGGCGGCCAGGTGACACCGCCGAGGTAGGTCAGGGCGTATTTGTCGTAGCAGGTGGCGACCGCGCGCCAGTGTTTGAGCCGGTTGAAGCTTCGCTCGACGGTGTTGCGGTGCTTGTAGATTCGGCCTGAGAACCCCGGAGGCCGTCCTCTGTTGCGGCCTTTGGCTTTGCGGCGGGTGATCTGGTCGCTGCGCTCGGGGATGGTATGGGCGATCTTGAGCCGGCGCAGCTGTGCCCGCGTCGAGTCATGGGAGTACGCCTTGTCCGCCAGCAGGCGAAACGGGGCGTATGAGTTGCTGCACCGGGCGGCCAGCAATGGCCAAAGCATCGGATTATCACCGGCTTGACCGGCCGACAGTGCCAGGGTGACCGGACTGCACAGCTGGTCGGTCAAGGCGTGGATCTTGGTAGTCAGCCCGCCGCGGGAACGCCCAATGGCGTGGTCATCGGGCTCATCGAGATATTTCTTGTAATTCGACAGATCCCCCTGTGCGGCGCCCGGGGCGCGCTCCGGCTGCGTGTCGGTGGGCGCGCACACTGGTCGAATCGACCGACAACAGTGCGCCCAGGTCGGCGTCCTCGGCGTCGAGGTCAGAGGCGATCGCCGCGAAGATCCGCGCGTAGATGCCATCGACCGACCAGCGTAGATGCCTCTCGGCCACCGATTGCCAGGGACCGAAGTGCTCGGGCAGGTCACACCACGGAGATCCCGCACGGTAACGCCAGATAATGCCCTCCAGAGTACGTCGATGATCGTTCCACGGCCGGCCACGCCGCCGCCCCGCAGGCAACACCGCCACGATCAGCGACCACAAATCATCAGAAATCGCATGCGTCCGCATCACCCAAACAGCATCAGCCAAAACACCATTCACATTAAGCAGACACGCCCTAGGCGGCCGAAGTCACCCGATAGACGTCGTACACGCCCTCCACGTTGCCCACGACGTTGAGCAGATGCCCCAGGTGCTTGGGGTCGCCCATTTCGAAGGTGAACCGGCTGATCGCCACCCGGTCCCCCGAGGTGGTCACCGACGCCGACAGGATGTTGACCTTCTCGTCGGCCAGCACCCGGGTCACATCCGACAGCAACCGGTGCCGGTCCAGTGCCTCCACCTGAATGGCGACCAGGAACACCGACGACGGCGACGGCGCCCAATGCACCTCGATAATGCGCTCGGACTGCTGTTTGAGCGACTCCGCGTTGGTGCAGTCGGTGCGATGCACGCTGACTCCGCCGCCGCGGGTGACAAAACCCATGATGTTGTCACCGGGAACCGGTGTGCAGCACTTGGCCAGCTTGGTCATCACGCCGGGGGCACCGGGCACCGAGACCCCGACGTCGTCGGAGCTGCGCGGACGGCGCGGGATGGTGGTCGGCGTCGCCCGCTCGGCGAGCTCCTCCTCGGCCTGGTCGATGCCGCCAAGCTCGGCCAGCAGCCGTTGCATGGCATGGCGGGCAGACACGTGCCCCTCGCCAATGGCGGTGTAGAGCGCCGACACATCAGTGTAGTGCAGCTCACGGGCGACCGCCCCCATGGACTCGCCATTGACCAAGCGCTGCAACGGAAGCCCACCGCGGCGCACTTCGCGCGCGATCGCCTCCTTACCCGCCTCCAGCGCCTCCTCACGCCGCTCTTTGGCGAACCACTGCCGGATCTTGGTCTTGGCGCGTGGCGAGACGACGAACTGCTGCCAGTCCCGCGATGGCCCGGCATTGGGCGCCTTGGAGGTGAAAACCTCTACCACTTCGCCGTTTTCCAGCTGGCGTTCCAGTGCCACCAGCCGCCCGTTGACCCTGGCGCCGATGCAGCGGTGACCAACCTCGGTGTGTACCGCATAGGCGAAGTCCACAGGTGTCGATCCGGTGGGCAAGGTGATGACATCGCCCTTGGGCGTGAACACGAAAAGCTCTTGTACGGCAAGGTCGTAACGCAGCGACTCCAGGAATTCGCCCGGGTCGGCGGCCTCCCGCTGCCAGTCGAGCAGTTGACGCATCCACGCCATGTCGTCGATCTCGGCCGCCGTATGTGGATGGGGAACACCGTTGCGGCCCTTGGCCTCTTTGTAGCGCCAGTGCGCGGCGATGCCGTATTCGGCGGTGCGGTGCATGTCGCGGGTGCGGATCTGCACCTCCAGCGGCTTACCCTCCGGGCCGACCACGGTGGTGTGCAACGACTGGTACACACCGTATCTGGGCTGGGCGATGTAGTCCTTGAACCGTCCCGCCATCGGCTGCGACAGCGAATGGACCACGCCCACCGCGGCATAGCAGTCCCGGATCTCGTCGCACAGGATGCGGATGCCGACCAGGTCGTGGATGTCGTCGAAGTCGCGGCCCTTGACGATCATCTTCTGGTAGATCGACCAATAGTGCTTGGGGCGTCCCTCCACGGTGGCCTTGATCTTCGATGCACTCAGCGTGGCGATGATCTCGGCACGGACCTTGGCCAGGTAGGTGTCGCGCGACGGCGCTCGGCCGGCCACCAGGCGCACGATCTCGTCGTACTTCTTGGGATGCAGGATGGCAAACGACAGGTCTTCGAGCTCCCACTTGACGCTGGCCATACCCAGTCGATGCGCCAGGGGGGCAATGACTTCCAGTGTCTCGCGGGCCTTGCGCGCCTGCTTCTCCGGGGGCAGAAAGCGCATGGTGCGCATGTTGTGCAACCGGTCGGCCACCTTGATCACCAGCACCCGCGGATCGCGAGCCATGGCGGTGATCATTTTGCGGATGGTCTCGCCTTCGGCAGCGCTACCGAGCACGACCCGGTCCAGCTTGGTCACCCCGTCGACAAGATGGCCCACCTCCTCGCCGAACTCTTCGGAAAGCGCCTCGAGGGTGTATCCGGTGTCTTCGACGGTGTCGTGCAGCAGCGCCGCCACCAGGGTGGTGCTGTCCATGCCCAACTCGGCCAGGATGTTGGCAACCGCCAGCGGGTGGGTGATGTAAGGATCACCGGAATGCCGGAACTGGCCGGCGTGGCGCTGGTCGGCGACCTCGTAAGCCCGCTGCAGCAGCGAAAGGTCGGCCTTGGGGTACACCTCGCGGTGCACCGCCACCAATGGCTCGAGAACCGGGTTGATGGCGCTGCGCTGAGCGGTTATCCGGCGGGCCAGCCGGGCCCGCACCCGACGGGAGGCGCTGCTGGTTGTCTTGAGGGTCTCAGCCGGCGCCGCCTCGGGCGCCTCTACAACCGGTGGCGACTCGACGGACGGCACGACTGCCTGCGTCGTGCTTTGGTCATCGGCCACCGTCGTCACCTCCGACCTAGAGGATATCTCCAAAGTTGGACTTGCCCCGCTCGTTCTCGGCCGCTGCCGGCGCAGACTAGGCCCGGCTCAGACTGTGCACCCGCAACGGCGCGATCGCCTTGCGACCGCCCAGCGCCGTCAGTTCGACCACCACCGCCGCCCCGGTCACCTTGGCACCAGTGCGCTCCAGCAAGCGGGTTGCCGCCCCGAGGGTCCCACCCGTGGCCAACACATCGTCGATGATAACCACGCTACGTCCCCGCAGCTCGAGACTGTCGGCGGGAATCTCCATGCTGGCAGCGCCATATTCCCTGTCGTATTCCTCGGTGAGCACCGGCGGTGGCAGCTTGCCGCTCTTGCGAATGGACAGCACGCCGGTGCCCAGGCGTGCGGCCAGGGCCGCGGCAACCAGCGACCCACGCGACTCGATACCGGCCACCAGGTCGGTGCCGGCCGCGATGTCGGCCAGCGCGTCGATCACCGCAGCCATCGCCTCACGGTCGGCAAACAGCGGAGTCAGATCCTTGAACTGAATTCCAGGCTCGGGGAAATCCGCCACGTCCCTGGTCAGCGACGAGATCAGATCCGCGACGGGGGCGCTCCCCCGCCCAGTTACCACTAAATCTGTCACTGCATCAACGCCCATCGGTCCATGTTCCAGCCTGCCCCCCAGCGAGTCGGATTCCTGCTCACGGCATACATTTTTTTTGACATCAGCAACGTGCGCTCCTGCCGGTACAACGGCAACGTTGGCATCTCGTCCCAGAGTACCGGCGCCCCCTCGGCGAGCAACCTGACACGCTCTGCCGGATCAGCGGACACCGCAAGTGCACTGATGATGCCGTCAATTTGCGGATTTGCGTAGCCCGACAGGTTGTTTCCGTTACCGCTGTGCAGGTCATATGCATCCATCGACGACGAACCCGTGGACCCGCTACCGGAGGCCCCACCGGTACTGGCCAGCAAAACATCGATCTTGCCGTCCCGAAGCGCCCCGGGCCCCGCTGTGTCCAGCGTCATATCAGAAACCGAGATGCCGGCCGGCCCGCACGATTTAGCGATGGCGCCGATGATGGCCGCCAGCCGTGCATTGGGCCCGTGGTAGCCGATGCGCAGGGTCAGCGGCGCACCGCCGAGCGCATCGCGTGCGGCGCCCGAATCACCCTTGGTGAACTTGCCCCCCTCCGCGGTGCCGTCGGCCCCAGCGATGGCGTCCTCGGTGGCCGGATTGAGCCGCGAGTTGGCGATCGGAACTCCGGCGTCGCGCGAAATCGCGTCCCGTGGCGTACACAACGCGACGGCGCGACGATTGCGAACATCGGCCAGCGGCCCCTTCGGCGAGAAGATCAGCTGTTGGATTCCCTCCGATGGCGAATCCGTGAGCTGGTAATTGTCGGGGGTGGTCAAGGTCCCCGAGGACCCGGCCGCGACGTCGACGACGTCGACGTCACGATTATTGACCCGGTCTTGGATGTCGGGACCCTGCGGCCGCACGATGACCCGCTTGGTGATCGCCTTGGCGCCCCACCAACGGTCGTTGGCGACGAGCACCACGCCACCATCGTCGAGAATCGACTCGATCTTGTACGGCCCCGAAGACGGAAAGTGTTTGAGATCCACACCCCGCTTGAGATCCCAGGTGGTATTCCACAGTCGCGCGATCTGCTCCACCTGGGGAGCCTTGTTGTCCAGCAGCGCCGAGGTGACGTCGATGCCAAGCTCATCGGCCAGGACGTGCGACGGCATCAATGATGTCGCGGTGAACAGCTGGGCGTAGTCGACGACCGCGCGGTCCGGGATGAAGGACACTCGGGCCTTCTTCTGCCCGCGCGTGCATTCGATGTTGGCGATGTCGACGTAGCCGGCCTGCGTTGCGGCATCGAAACCCGGGTAACGCCCGGATTCTGCGGCCCAGGCCAGCACCAGGTCGTCACAAGTAACCTGCTTGCCATCGGAATAGACGGCGTCGTCGGCGATTTGATAATCGAGCACCAAGGGCGCGCCGCTCACCACCGAGATCGTTCCGAAGTCGTGGTCGGCCACCACCTGGCCGTCGGGTCCGTGGTACCCGAACCCCGTCAGCACTCGGGCAAACGCCTGCGCTCCGGCGGATGCGGCTCCGGTGACGGTGTTGGTGTTGTAGGTGGGCAGCGGACCATCGACCACATAGTCGATCTGCCCCGCCGCGCTACCCGAGCACGCGCTCAGCGAGGATGCCGCAGCCAGCGCGGCGACCCCGACAGCGGCGATCTTGTGCCCATTGCCCCCGAAACCGCGCCGCAGGACATTGCGCAATCCCGACCACCGGCTGAAGTTGCGTTCACGACGACAGCTGGCCATCGCGACTACCCACGGCCGGCGTTGCGCTTGCCGGTCGGACGTTTGGTAGCGGTGGGGCGCACCGGGCGCGCACCTGGCGCCGGCTTGTTCGATGCGGCCGGCTTCGCGTCAGCCTTCTCATCCGGGCGCGCAGTCTCTGTCGGCGTCTCGGCGGCCGCGGTCTCGGTGAGCTCCTGCCCCGACTCGGCATCGGCTGCGGCGCGCTCGCCGGCCGCACGCGAAGCCGGAGTGCGACGCTTGATCACCTTGCAGGTGTGGGACCGCACCAGCTCGGTGCGCTCACGCAGGGTCACCAGCAACGGAGTGGCGAAGAAGATCGATGAGTAGGTGCCCACAATGATGCCGATCAACTGCACCAGCGCCAGGTCCTTCAACGTCCCGACGCCCAGCAGCCAGACCGCCACCACCATCAGTGACAGCACCGGCAATACGGAGATCAGGCTGGTATTGATCGAGCGCATGAATGTCTGGTTCACCGCCAGGTTGGCCTGCTCGGCGAAGGTGCGCCGAGTGGTGTGCTGAAAGCCGTGCGTGTTTTCCTCGACCTTGTCGAACACGATGACGGTGTCGTAGAGCGAGAACCCGAGGATCGTCAGCAGTCCGATGACGGTGGCTGGGGTGACTTCGAAGCCCACCAGGGAGTACACCCCTGCGGTGACGGTCAGGTCGAAAATCATCGCCGCGATCGCCGAGATCGTCATGTACCGCTCGTAGCGCACGGTGATGTAGATGGCGACCAGCACCAGGAACACCACCAGGGCGATCACCGCCTTCTTGGTGATCTGCCCACCCCAGGTTTCCGATACCGCGGCGTCGCTGATGGCTTTCTTGCTGGGCTTGCCGTCGGCCCCCTTGGGGTGGAACGCGTCGAACAGGGCGTCGCGCAGCTTTTCCGTCTGCTCGTTGGACAGCGTCTCGGACCGGATCTGCACGGTCGCCGAAGCGCCGCTACCCACGGTGACGACCGACTCGGGATCGCTGCCCACGACGTTGTGGAAAACCTCTTCGACCTGAGTGACCTGGCTGTCACCACGCGGGAACGACACCGTGGTGCCGCCCTTGAAATCGATCCCGAACGTGAAGCCGCGCACGATGATGCTCAGGATCGCGATCGCCATGATCGCCCCGCTGATGCCGTACCAGAGCTTGCGCCGTCCCACCACCTCGAAGGCCCCGGTACCCGTGTAGAGCCGGGAGAGCAGGTTGTGGTGCGGCAGCCCAGTGGCCTTCACGCTGCCCGAGCCGCTCAGTTCGGCCGAGCCCTCGGAGGCTTGGGTGAGTTCGACCGCCGAAGCGTCCTTCTTGGTGTTCTTGGCTGTGGTTTCGGCCTTGGTCTCCGACGCCATGGCGTTATCCCCGTCCCGTCTTTGCGATGCCCGATCGAGTCCTCGAGTCGGAGGCACGCCGTTCGCGAGCAACCTGCTGAACCGCACCCAAGCCGTTGTAAGCCGGCTTTGCCAACCGTGGCGACTTAGAGGCCAAGTAGACCAGCGGCCAGGTCACCAGGAAGACCACGACGATGTCCAGAATCGTGGTGAGGCCCAGCGTGAATGCGAAACCCTTCACCTGCCCGATTGCCAGGAAGTACAGCACCGCGGCGGCCAGGAAGGTGACCGCGTTACCCGACACGATCGTCTTGCGGGCGCGCGCCCAACCTCGTGGCACCGCCGAGCGGAACGAACGACCCTCACGGATCTCGTCCTTGATTCGCTCGAAGAACACCACGAACGAGTCGGCGGTGGTGCCGATACCGATGATCAGACCCGCGATACCCGCCAGGTCCAGGGTGTAGTTGATATAGCGACCCAGCAACACCAGGATCGCGAAAACCATTGCGCCAGAGGCAACTAGCGATAGCGCCGTGAGCAACCCGAGCACCCGGTAATACAGCAGGGAGTAGAGCAGCACCAACGCCAGACCGATCGCGCCCGCGATCAGGCCCGCCCGCAGCGACGTCAAACCCAGTGTCGCCGAAACCGTTTGCGCCTCAGACGATTCGAAAGACAGCGGCAGCGAACCATATTTCAGGACGTTGGCCAGCTGGCGTGCGGTCGATGCGCTAAATGGTGGCTCTCCCCCACTGATCTGGGTCCGGCCGCCGGGTATCGCCTCCAGAATCTGCGGTGCGCTCACGACCTGTGAGTCCAAGGTGAAGGCGGTCTGAGTACCGATGTGGGCGGCCGTGTAGTCAGCCCAGGTGTTGGCCGCCTGGCTCTTGAACTGCAGATCCACCACGTAGCCGATGCTGCGCTGATCCATTCCGGAGGTGGCGTTTTGAATCTGATCGCCGCTGATGATCGACGGCGCCAGCAGGTAGGCGGTCTTGTGGTCGGTGGAGCAGGTCACCAGGGGCAACTTCGGGTCATCGTTGCCGGCCAGGATGTCGTCCTTGCCGCACTGGGTGGCCTCAAATTGCAGAGCGACCATCTGGATGTACTGGTTGGTGCTCTGCCGCCACTTCTTCTCCTGCGCAATGCGCTCAGCGAGATCCTTGCGCGGATCCGGCAGCGCGGGCTCTTCGCCCGGCGGCAAGTCCGCCGGCTGCTGGGCCCCGGTGGCGGGCGGCGCGGGGCTGCCCGTCGGGGTCGGGCTGGGAGCGGGAGCCGGCGACGCCGGTGGGTCCTGCGGATAGGGCCGCGGCTGCGCCCCCGGGCGGCCCGGAACTCCCGATTGCGGGGCAGCCGGCGCGCCGGGTTGTGGCGCAGCGGGAGCACCGGATTCGGGCGGTTGCCCCGCATTCGGTGCCGGTCCGCCTGGGGCGGGCGCAGTGCCGCCCGGCTGCTGCGGTTCCTGCTGCGGTTCTTGGGCAGCGGGCTGGGCCGGTATCGAGTTCATCACCGGCCGGATGTACAGCCGCGCGGTCTGCCCGAGGTTGCGAGCTTCGTTGCCGTCGTTTCCGGGCACCGTAATGACCAGGTTGTCACCGTCCACAACGACCTCGGAGCCAGACACACCGAGCCCGTTGACCCGGGCGCTGATGATCTGCTGGGCCTGGGCCAGCGCCTCGCGGCTGGGGGCCGAGCCGTCCGGGGTCCGCGCGGTCAGCGTGACCCGAGTGCCGCCCTGCAGGTCAATACCCAGTTTGGGGGCCGCCTTCTTGTCCCCGGTGAGGAAAACCAGCAGGTAGACGCCGATCAACAGGACCAGAAACACCGACAGGTAGCGGGCAGGATGCACCGGCGCAGAAGACGACGCCACGTTCCGTTTATCTCCTTGAAATTCCGTTCTTACCCCCGACAGAGCCTACGTGGCGCTGCGGGGCGCGTGCGTCACGCACGCGGCTTGCCGTGTTCGGACCCCGAACCCCGATCACAACTCCTTGGCTGTGTGGCTTTCCGAGATTTCCGAGATTTCCGGGCTTTCTGCATCGAGCTCGCCGTCGGAGTCGTCATCGGGCAGGATCCGGTCGCGTACGGCCAGCTTCATCCAGGTCGTGACCACACCGGGGGCGATCTCGAGGTCGACGGTGTCCTCGGTGATTCCGACGACGGTGGCCTGTAGGCCAGAAGTAGTGTGCACCCGGTCGCCAGGCTCGAGCGACTCGTGCAGGTCAATGGTGGCCTGCATGGCCTTGCGCTGCCGTCGCGAAGCGAAATACATGAAGCCGCCCATGATGAGCAGGAACGGCAGAAATAGGACGAAACTCTCCATCAACACGCCTGTCTTTCGAATCGGTATTCCCTCGGTATTCGAGGGCGGCGCCGAGCGTGACACCGGGCTCGCGCGCCTCGTAACGGTCCAGTCTGCCATTCCCGCAGGTCGTACCCCGACGGGCACCCGCCCCATTGCCGTCCCGCCCCACAGGGATCGCCGGGCTGGGGTGAGCAGATACGCTTTTACCCGCGACGCGACCGCCGCGCCGCGCGAGAGGAGAACACTCGTGGCCAGCCTCGATCAAAGTCGTCTCTTGGTCACCGAAATCCCCGGCCCCGCATCGTTGGAGCTCAACAAGCGCCGGGCCGCGGCGGTGTCGGGTGGCGTCGGGGTCACCCTGCCGGTGTTCGTGGTTCGCGCGGGTGGCGGAATCGTGGAGGACGCCGACGGCAACCGGCTGATCGACCTCGGCTCCGGCATCGCCGTCACGACTATCGGCAATGCGGCGCCCCGCGTCGTGGACGCGGTACAGGCCCAGGTGGAGCAGTTCACCCACACCTGCTTCATGGTGACCCCTTACGAGCAATACGTGGCCGTCGCCGAAGAGCTCAATCGGATCACCCCGGGCTCCGGCGAGAAACGGACGGTGCTGTTCAACTCCGGCGCCGAGGCGGTGGAGAACTCCATCAAGGTCGCCCGCGCACACACCCGCAAGCAGGCCGTGGTCGCGTTCGACTATGCCTACCACGGCCGCACCAACCTGACGATGGCCCTGACCGCCAAGTCCATGCCGTACAAGAGCGGCTTCGGCCCCTTTGCGCCGGAGATCTACCGCGCACCGGTGTCCTACCCCTACCGCGACAACCTGCTCGACAAAGACATCGCCACCGACGGTGAACTTGCCGCCGAACGCGCCATCAACCTCATCGACAAGCAGATCGGCGCCGCCAACCTGGCCGCGGTCATCATCGAACCGATCGCGGGCGAGGGCGGCTTCATCGTTCCGGCCGACGGTTTCCTGCCCGCGCTGCAGCGGTGGTGCCGCGACAACGACGTGGTGTTCATCGCCGACGAGGTGCAGACCGGATTTGCCCGCACCGGCGCCATGTTCGCGTGCGACCACGAGAACGTCGAGCCCGACCTGATCGTCACCGCCAAAGGCATCGCCGACGGATTCCCCCTGTCCGCGGTCACCGGCCGGGCCGAGATCATGGACGCCCCGCACACCAGCGGCTTGGGCGGCACCTTCGGGGGCAACCCGGTCGCATGTGCGGCGGCCCTGGCCACCATCGAAACGATCGAACGCGAAGGCATGGTCGAACGGGCCCGCCAGATCGAACGACTGGTGATGGACCGATTGCTGCGATTGCAAGCCGCCGATGACCGCCTCGGCGATGTGCGCGGCCGCGGCGCCATGATCGCCATGGAGCTGGTGAAATCGGGCACCGCCGAACCCGACGCTGCACTCACCCAAAAGCTGGCCGCCGCCGCCCATGCCGCCGGCGTAATTGTCTTGACGTGCGGAATGTTCGGCAACGTGATCCGGCTGCTGCCCCCGCTGACGATCAGCGACGAGCTGCTGTCCGAAGGCCTCGACATCCTGTGCCAGATCCTGGCCGACCTCTGACCGGCCCGTCCCCCATCCGTCGACACCTGGATTCGGCGGTGGGGTAGATCACACCATTTGGCGGCACTTGGCCGGGCCGAGGCATTGAGAAAGTTATTTACTTTAGCTAACATTCTAGTTGTCTAGCGCAACGTCGCGCGGTCAAATTCTCGATTTCTGAGCCTTTGCAAGGATCTGCCATGTCGCCAATCACGCGTGAAGAGCGGCTCGAGCGCCGCATCCAGGACCTCTACGCCAACGACCCGCAGTTCGCCGCCGCCAAACCCGCCACGGCGATCACCGCAGCGATCGAGCGGCCGGGATTACCGCTACCCCAGATCATCGAGAGCGTCATGACCGGATACGCCGATCGGCCGGCGCTCGCTCACCGTTCGGTCGAATTCGTGACCGACGCCGGCACCGGCCACACCACGCTGCGGCTGCTCCCCCACTTCGAAACCATCAGCTACGGCGAGCTTTGGGACCGCATCAGTGCACTGGCCGACGTGCTCAGCGCCGAACAGACGGTGCGACCGGGCGACCGGGTCTGCTTGTTGGGCTTCAACAGCGTCGACTACGCCACGATCGACATGACTTTGGCGCGACTGGGCGCGGTGGCCGTACCGCTGCAGACCAGCGCGGCGATAACCCAGCTGCGGCCGATCGTCGCCGAGACCCAGCCCACCATGATCGCGGCCAGCGTCGACGCACTCGATGACGCCACCGAATTGGCTCTGTCCGGTCAGACCGCTACCCGAGTCCTGGTGTTCGACCACTACCGGCAGGTTGACGCACACCGCGCAGCGGTCGAATCCGCCCGGGAGCGCCTGGCCGGCTCGGCGGTCGTCGAAACCCTGGCCGAGGCCATCACGCGCGGCGACGCGTCCCGCGGTGCGTCCGCCGGTTCGGCGCCCGGCACCGATGTGTCCGACGAGTCGCTCGCGCTACTGATCTACACCTCGGGCAGCACCGGTGCGCCCAAGGGCGCGATGTACCCCCGACGCAACGTTGCGACCTTCTGGCGCAAGCGCACCTGGTTCGAAGGCGGCTACGAGCCGTCGATCACGCTGAACTTCATGCCAATGAGTCACGTCATGGGCCGCCAAATCCTGTACGGGACGCTGTGCAATGGCGGCACCGCCTACTTCGTGGCCAAGAGCGATCTCTCCACCTTGTTCGAAGACCTGGCGCTGGTGCGGCCCACCGAGCTGACCTTTGTGCCACGCGTTTGGGACATGGTGTTCGACGAGTTCCAGAGTGAGGTCGACCGCCGCCTGGTCGACGGCACCGACCGGGTCGCGCTCGAAGCCCGGGTCAAGGCCGAGATACGCAACGACGTGATCGGTGGACGGTATACCAGCGCACTGACCGGCTCCGCCCCGATCTCCGACGAGATGAAGGCGTGGGTCGAGGAGCTGCTCGACATGCATCTGGTCGAGGGCTACGGCTCCACCGAGGCCGGCATGATCCTGATCGACGGAGCCATTCGGCGCCCGGCGGTACTCGACTACAAGCTGGTCGATGTTCCCGACCTGGGTTACTTCCTGACCGACCGGCCGCATCCGCGAGGCGAGTTGCTGGTCAAGACCGATAGTTTGTTCCCGGGCTACTATCAGCGAGCCGAAGTCACCGCCGACGTGTTCGATGCTGACGGCTTCTACCGGACCGGCGACATCATGGCCGAGGTCGGCCCCGAACAGTTCGTGTACCTCGACCGTCGCAACAACGTGTTGAAGCTGTCGCAGGGCGAGTTCGTCACCATCTCCAAACTCGAAGCGGTGTTTGGCGACAGCCCACTGGTACGGCAGATCTACATCTACGGCAACAGCGCCCGTGCCTACCTGTTGGCGGTGATCGTCCCTACCCAGGAGGCGCTGGACGCCGTGCCCGTCGAGGAGCTCAAGGCGCGGCTGGGCGACTCGCTGCAAGAGGTCGCAAAGGCCGCCGGGCTGCAGTCCTACGAGATCCCGCGCGACTTCATCATCGAGACAACGCCATGGACGCTGGAGAACGGCCTGCTCACCGGCATCCGCAAGTTGGCCCGGCCGCAGCTGAAGAAGCACTACGGCGAGCTTCTCGAGCAGATCTACACGGACCTGGCACACGGCCAGGCCAACGAACTGCGCTCGCTGCGCCAAAGCGGTGCCGATGCGCCGGTGCTGGTGACGGTGTGCCGTGCGGCGGCCGCGCTGTTGGGCGGCAGCGCCTCTGACGTCCAGCCCGATGCGCACTTCACCGATTTGGGCGGCGACTCGCTGTCGGCGCTGTCGTTCACCAACCTGCTGCACGAGATCTTCGACATCGAAGTGCCGGTGGGCGTCATCGTCAGCCCCGCCAACGACTTGCAGGCCCTGGCCGATTACGTCGAGGCGGCTCGCAAACCCGGCTCGACACGGCCGACCTTCGCCTCAGTCCACGGCGCCTCGAATGAGCAGGTCACCCAGGTGCATGCCGGTGACCTATCCCTGGACAAGTTCATCGATGCCGCAACCCTGGCCGAAGCTCCCCGGCTGCCCGCCGCAAACGCCCAAGTGCGCACCGTTCTGCTGACCGGCGCCACCGGCTTCCTCGGGCGCTACCTGGCCCTGGAATGGCTGGAGCGGATGGACCTGGTCGACGGCAAACTGATCTGCCTGGTCCGGGCCAAGTCCGACACCGAGGCACGGGCGCGGCTGGACAAGACGTTCGACAGCGGCGACCCCGAACTGCTGGCCCACTACCGTGCACTGGCCACCGACCACCTCGAGGTGCTCGCCGGTGACAAGGGCGAAGCCGACCTCGGACTGGACCGACAGACCTGGCAACGCCTGGCCGACACCGTCGACCTGATCGTCGACCCCGCGGCCCTGGTCAACCACGTACTGCCATACAGCCAGCTGTTCGGGCCCAACGCGCTGGGCACCGCCGAGCTGCTGCGGCTGGCGCTCACCTCCAAGATCAAGCCCTACAGCTACACCTCGACAATCGGTGTCGCCGACCAAATCCCGCCGTCGGCGTTCACCGAGGACGCCGACATCCGGGTCATCAGCGCCACCCGCGCGGTCGACGACAGCTACGCCAATGGCTACTCGAACAGCAAGTGGGCCGGCGAGGTGCTGTTGCGCGAGGCGCATGACCTGTGTGGCCTGCCGGTTGCGGTGTTCCGCTGCGACATGATCCTGGCCGACACCACATGGGCGGGTCAGCTCAATGTGCCGGACATGTTCACCCGGATGATCCTGAGCCTGGCGGCCACCGGTATCGCGCCGGGTTCGTTCTATGAGCTTGCGGCCGACGGCGCCCGGCAACGCGCCCACTATGACGGTCTGCCCGTCGAGTTCATCGCCGAGGCGATTTCGACTTTGGGTGCGCAGAGCCAGGATGGGTTCCACACGTATCACGTGATGAACCCCTACGACGACGGCATCGGACTCGACGAGTTCGTCGACTGGCTCAACGAGTCCGGTTGCCCCATCCAGCGCATCGCTGACTATGGCGACTGGCTGCAGCGCTTCGAAACCGCACTGCGCGCGCTGCCCGATCGGCAGCGGCACAGCTCACTGCTGCCGCTGTTGCACAACTATCGGCAGCCGGAGCGGCCCGTCCGCGGGTCGATCGCCCCTACCGATCGCTTCCGGGCGGCGGTGCAAGAGGCGAAGATCGGCCCCGAAAAAGACATTCCGCACGTCGGCGCGCCGATCATCGTGAAGTACGTCAGCGACCTGCGCCTACTCAGCCTGCTCTGAGGGCGGGAAGAAGTCCAACGGCCCGAACCCATCGTGGAGCTGGGCGGTGTTTGCAAATTTTTTGCTAACAATGTGAATTTTCTATGCGCTGCGCGTGAGGCGGGTGTCACATTCTTATAGGAGACTGACCGCCCTACCGCAGGAGCGCCGACGATGTCGTCTTTTGTAATCGCAACACCTGAGTTCTTGACCGCGGCAGCAAACGATTTGAGTGGGATCGGGGATGCCGTGCGGGCGGCTACCGGGGCAGTGGCGCCGTCGACCACGGCGATAGCCCCACTGGCCGGCGACGAGGTATCAGCGGCTGTCACCCGAATGTTTGGCGCCTACGCGCAAGAATTTCAAACGCTCAGCGCGCGCATGGAGCAGTTCCATACCGACTTTGTCCGGGCACTACTTACCGGCGCAGGAGCCTATTCGGGGGCTGAGGCCGCCAACGCCTCGCCGCTGCAAACCCTGGAGCAGGACCTGCTGGCGGGCATCAACGCCCCCAGCCAAATGCTGACCGGGCGCCCGCTGATCGGCAACGGCGCCAATGGGGTGGACGGCACCGGGGCGGCCGGTGGGGACGGCGGGTGGCTGGTAGGAAACGGCGGCATCGGCGGGTCGGGCGCGCCCGGGCAGGCCGGCGGCGCGGGCGGATCAGCGGGCCTGTGGGGTGCCGGCGGGGCCGGCGGCGCCGGCGGCAGCGCGACCACTCCCGGCGGGGCTGGCGGAGCCGGCGGGACCGGCGGCGCCAACGGGCTCATCGGCGGCGGCAACGGCGGGGTCGGTGGCGCCGGTGGAGCGGGTGCGGCCGGTGGAGCCGGTGCGGTCGGCAGCACCGCGCAAGCGGGTGGGGCTGGCGGTGACGGCGGGGCCGGTGGGGCCAATAGGCAACTGGTGTCGTTGTTCGGGGCCGGCGGGGCTGGCGGGGCCGGCGGGGCCGGCGGGGCCGGCGGGGCCGGCGCGGACGGAGCCGCGGGAACGTTGGGCTCAGCCGGCGTGACCGGACAAATCGGTGGTTTCGGTGGGGCCGGCGGGACCGGCGGGGCCGGTGGTGCCGACCAGTCGCTGATCGGTGGGTCCAGTGGTGGCGGCGGGGCCGGGGGCCTGGGCGGGGCCGGCGGCCTGGGCGGCAACGGCGGCGTCGCAACGGGCTTTGGCATGACCGGTGGCGACGGCGCAATGGGCGGCACCGGCCGCGCCGCCGGCGCCGCGGGGGCCGCCGGCGCCGTGACCGTACCAGTCAATTTCTTGGCGCATGCCGGCTCCGACGGCGACATCGGTACCGGCGGCAACGGCGGTCTCGGCGGCAACGGTGGGGCCGGCAGCATCGGCACCACCGGCACCGACGGCACATCGCCGACCACGGGCGGCCCCGGTGGCGCTGGGAGCGCCGGGGGTGACGGAGGCGCTGGCGGCGCCGGCATCGGTGGGGTCGGCGGCGGGTCCGGTGGCAACGGCGGTCTCGGCGGCAACGGTGGCGCCGGCGGCCACGGCGGTATCAACACCGGCACCGGCGGCACCGCCAGCGCGAGCGGCGGTACCGGCGGCAACGGCGGGGCCGGCGGCCGCCCGGGGCCGCCAACGCCATCGGCGGTCAGGGCGGCCAAGGCGGTATTGGCGGAAATGGCGGAAATGGCGGCAACAACACCTCTGGCATCGATACCGCCGTCGGATATGCCGGCGGTGGCGGAGGAGGTGGCGCGGGCGGCCACGGCGGCAACGGCGGAGGCAACGGTGCCCTCGGCGGCCAAGGCGGCACCGGCGGCACCGGCGGCACCGGCGGCACGGCATCCAGTAGCAACACCGGCCCGACCCCCAGCGCCGGTACCGGCGGAGGCGGTACCGGCGGCGGCGGAGGAGGAGGCGGCGCGGGTGCCGCCGCCGGGACGGGTGCCGTCGGCGGGGGCGGCGGCGGAGGAGGCGCCGCCGGCGGCGCCGGTGGCACCGCCGGAAATGGAGGCGCGGGAGGCAACGCCATAGCGTTCGCCGGCAGCACCACCTTCAGCAGCGCCTTCGGCGGCTCCGGAGGCACCGGGGCTCCCGGGGGCACCGGCGGCGGTGGCGGCGGCGGTCCCCTGGCCTCCACCTTGAGCCTTGACGCTGGTAACGGCGCCGATGGAGTCAACGGCGGCAACGGAGGAACGGACACCACCAGCGGCGGCTCGGGCGGCACGGGTGCGGGCGCGGGCGGCCAGGGCGGCAATTCCTTCCAATTTGTGCCCAGCGCCGCGGGCGGCGCCGGCCAGTCCGGTTAGTACCGGCGCCGGCCGGCGGCCAGGTCGCTCTAACCGCCGGCTACACGCCGGCGCGGTGTCGCCGGAACGGGTGAAACGCCAGGCCGTGATGCTCGGTCCCGGCCTCGCTCTCCTCGGGTTCCTTCGGCGCTTCCTCTTCCGTTGCCTCGTCCTTTGACTCGGGATCCTTGGACTCGGGCTCGTCCTGCGGCTCCTCCTCGGCTGTCTGGTCCGCCTCGGGCGCGTAGGCCGCATAGGCCGGCGCCTCGGCCGGCGCGGGTACCGGTTGGACATCGCGCGCCAATCGCGCCACCAGCCTTGCCAAGACGGCACCGGCCAAGAACACGATCACCACACCCAGGCCCGAAAAGTACGAGACCTCGATGAGGGCGCGTTTGAAGTTCGTGGCCGCGACCGGGTCACCAACGGAGCCGATCCTCAACAGTGGGGCCAGCGACACGCCGACCACAAACCAGGCTCCGGCAAGACCGGCCAGCCAGCCACCGAACACCGCACTGGCGCGGTTTGTGGAAATGATCAATAGCAGCCCAGCGACCACGGTCACGATGCCAGGCAACACCTCCAGCCAACCTCGGGCGGCGGTCCACGCGTGGCCAGGGGTATAGCCGAAATCGAAGCTAGGCCCGACAAATGGGATCAGCGCTCCCCAGGCGCCCAGAACCACTAGAAGTATCCCGGTCACCGCGCCGCGTGAGCGTGGCATGCCCAACCGGGCGGGGCGATCTTCTGTGTGCGTCATCGCAATCTCCTCTTCCGATACCTTTTCGGGTACCCGAAAGCCGAGGCGATGTAACACCCGTCACAGAATCAAGGCAGCAGCGAATCACACTACGACGCGAGCCCGAGCCCGAGCAGGACCAGGCTGATCACCGGGAACAGGCCCTGTGTCACCGCGGCTCGTGCCTTGTCCGGCGCCGAGATCAACAACACGACCGCCGCCGCGGCCATCGATCCGATGCCGGCGAAGATGAGTGCGGCTCCGATCCCGTTGTGGCCCATGGCCACACCAGCGATGCCCAATCCGCTGACAATCGCCAGAAACAGGTTGTAGAAACCCTGATTGAAGGCCAGCAGCTTGGTGGTTTCAGCTTCCTCCGCCGTCGTGCCAAACGTCGCGCGGGTGCGCGGCGAGGTCCAGGTCAGCGACTCCATGGTGAAGATGTAGACGTGCAGTAGTCCCGCCAGCGCGGCGAATATCAACCCGGCGATGATCATCATCACGGCCTTCCACTCGAACTACTCGAACGGCACCGGCTCGGTTCACCCGGCGGGTGGAGTCGGGTATGCGCGACCATACCGACCCGGACCAGGCTCGAAACGCCAGGTTGGGAGCAGATCGGGCAACGCCGCCCCAAAAGGCCCAGGCATTCCTATTATGTGTAAGGCACATCACACAGGTGGAGGTTCAAATGGCGTTTGTGATCGCGGCCCCGGAGCTGGTGAGCGCGGCAGCCGAGAACGTGGCGAGTATCGGCACCTCGTTGGGCGCGGCCAACGCCGCCGTCGCGGCGTCGACCACCAGCGTGCTCTCGGCGGGCGCCGATGACGTGTCGCAGGCCATCGCCGCACTACTGAGTAGTCACGGCGCGCAATATCAAGCGCTCAGCGCTCAGGCCGCGCAGTTCCACCAGGGCTTCATGCAGCTACTCAACTCTGCCGGCGGAGCCTACGCCGGCAGAGAAGCCGCCAACGTCTCCCCACTGCAGACCTTGGAATCCAACGTGTTGGGCGCACTGAACACACCCACCCAGGCGATCTTCGGACGGCCCCTGATCGGCGACGGCGCCAACGGAACCGCGACGAGCCCCAACGGCGGTGCCGGCGGATTCTTGTACGGCAACGGCGGCAACGGCTACAGCTTCGCCAGCGGGGGCACCCAGAGTGGCGGCACCGGCGGCTCGGCCGGACTGATCGGCAACGGCGGCAACGGCGGCAACGGCTTCCTCGGCGGGGCCGGCGGAGCCGCGGGCAGCGGCGGCTGGCTCGCCGGTAGCGGCGGCAACGGAGGTGCCGGGGGCTCGGTGACCGGCGTCGGCGAGATCGGCGGCGCAGGCGGGGCTGGCGGCAGCGCCCCCTTGCTGGGCTGGGGCGGCAATGGCGGGGCTGGCGGTGACTCCACTCAGGGCGCCGGCGGGGCCGGCGGCGCCGGCGGGACCGGCGCTACTGCCGGAGGGGACGGCGGAGTCGGCGGCGAAGGATCCGGTCGTTTGTTTGGTCTGGGTGGCGCCGGCGGCGCCGGCGGAACCGGCACAACCTCCGGCGGTGTCGGCGGCGACGGCGGTGCGGGCGGCGGCCTGCTGTTCGGCCTGGGCGGCTCCGGTGGGGCCGGCGGCGAGAGCGGCGTGATCATCGGCTACGCCCAGTCCGGGGCCGGCGGCATCGGTGGCTACGGCGGCGACATCGGTGGCACCGGCGGCGACGGCGGCGTGGCCGGTGTGCTCGTCGGCGCGGGTGTCGGAGGGTTCGGCGGGATGGGCGGCGCCGGCACAACCGGTGGCGCGGGCGGTGTCGGCGGCCAGGGCGTCACACTCACGGGACTGGGCGTCGGTGGCATCGGCGGAGTTGGCGGATTCGGCACCGCCACTGGCGGGGACGGCGGTGCGGGCGGCCAAGGCGCCGCGCTGTGGGGCGCGGGCTTCGGCGGCGACGGTGCTGTCGGTGGCAACAGTTTCGTCGGAGCAGGCGGCAACGGCGGTGACGGCGGCAACGGCGGCGGACTGTTCAACATCGGGCGCGGCGGGGACGGCGGCAACGGCGGCAATGCCGGTGCCACCGGTGGCAACGGCGGCACCCCTGGCACCGGCGGCAACGGCGGCACCGGCGGCACCGGCGGCATATTGATCGGCGCCGACGGGACGAACGGATCCTGATATCGGGCTGGCCGCGGCGCGCGGACACACGCGACACCCCGCTGCGGCCACTCGTCACACCCATTTGGCGGACAAAAGCGCCGGTTGACCCAGGTCGGCCGGGGCGGCACAAAACCTGAGACAAAAAGTCTCACCAAACGAAGGCAACCCCAACCAAGTTCAGTAAAAATGGCTTCTTTAGCTTGTTGGTGCGGGTGACCTGACTTGGGTGGAGGCCTAGATGGGGTTTGTGTTCGCGACTCCGGAGCTAGTGAGCGCGGCGGCGCAAGATGTGGCAAACATCGGCACATCGTTGGGCGCGGCCAACGCCGCCGTCGCAGCACCGACCACCAGCGTGCTGGCAGCGGGTGGCGATGATGTGTCGCACGCCATCGCCACAATGCTGAGGAATCACGGAGCGCAATACCAAGCGCTCAGCGCCCAGGGCGCCCAGGTACACCAGCGCATTGTCCAGCTGCTCAACTCGGCCAGCGGAGCCTACGCAAGCGCAGAGGCCGCCAACGCCTCCCCACTGCAGACCCTGGAATCCACCGTGCTGGACGCGGTGAACACACCCACCCAGGCGCTGTTCGGACGCCCGCTGATCGGCAACGGCGCCAACGGAACCGCGACAAGCCCCAACGGCGGTGCCGGCGGCATCCTGTACGGCAACGGCGGCAACGGCTACAGCTTCACCAGCGGGGGGCTCCAAAACGGCGGCAGCGGCGGCTCGGCCGGATTGATCGGCAACGGCGGCAACGGCGGCAACGGCTTCCTCGGCGGGACCGGCGGAGCCGGTGGCAGCGGCGGCTGGCTCGCCGGCAGCGGCGGCAACGGCGGTGCCGGCGGTTCGGTGAGCGGCATCGGCGAGATCGCGGGTGCAGGCGGGGCCGGCGGCAACGCGCCCTTGCTGGGCTGGGGCGGCAACGGCGGGGTCGGCGGCAACGCTCCCCAGGGCACCGGCGGTATCGGCGGCGCCGGCGGAGCCGGCGGCGCGCTCTCGGCCGTCGGCGGCAGCGGCGGAACCGGCGGGAGCGGCGGCGTGGCCGGAGGGGACGGCGGCGCTGGCGGCGCCGGGCGCGGTCTGTTCTATGGCCTGGGCGGCGCCGGCGGCATGGGCGGTTCAGCCACCGCCGTTACCCGCCACACCGGAGGTACCGGCGGTGTGGGCGGTGAGGGCGGCGCCGTGTTCGGCTACGCCCAGGGCGGCACCGGCGGCATCGGCGGTTTCGCCAACGACACCGGCGGCCTGGGCGGCCAGGGCGGTGACGCCACAGCGCTGCTTGGTGTCGGAGTTGGCGGCGCCGGCAGCATCGGCGGCGCCGGCAACGCCGCCGCCAGCGCGGGCGGTGCGGGCGGCGCAGGAGCCGCACTCGTCGGTGTCGGCGTCGGCGGTATCGGTGGTATCGGTGGCTTCGCAAACGGCACCAGCGGCGCCGGGGGCGCGGGTGGTTCCGGCGCGGCCGTGATGGGCTTGGGCGTCGGCGGCGCCGGCAGCATCGGTGGGGCCGCCAACTCCACCGCGGGTGCCGGCGGCGACGGCGGTGAGGGTGTCGCACTCGTCGGCGTCGGCGTCGGCGGCGCCGGCGGCATCGGCGGATTCGCCAACGACTTCGGCGGCGCCGGTGGCCAGGGCGGTCAGGGCGCCGTGCTCATCGGCGCGGGCTTCGGCGGTGCGGGCGGCGACGGCGGCTCGGCAACCGTCAACGCCGTGGGCAATGGCGGCGACGGCGGCAACGCGGGCGCGTTGTTCGGCATCGGCGCCGGTGGACACGGTGGCAACGCCGGCAGTGGCGTGGGGGCGGCCAACGGCGGCACCGGCGGCAGCGTCGGGGTGATTTCCGACGGCTCGTTTACCCCGACACCCGTGGGCTACGGGGGCAACGGAGGCAACGGCGTCAATGGAGGAACCGGCGGTACCGGCGGCAGCGGCGGTACGCTGATCGGCACCGATGGGACGAACGGCTCTCCCTAGCCAGCACCGCCGCCCGGCCCACTCGCTACTCGAACAGCCCCGGCTGATTCGCTCCCGCCGGTGGCGTCATCCCCAGGTGGGTCCAGGCCAACGCGGTGGCCACCCGGCCGCGTGGAGTCCGCGCGACCATGCCGGCACGGACCAGGAACGGCTCACACACCTCCTCCACGGTGCTGGCCTCCTCCCCTACCGCCACCGCCAGCGTCGACACACCGACCGGACCGCCACTGAAACTGCGGGTCAGGGCGGAAAGCACGGCACGGTCCAGCCGATCCAGGCCCAGCTCGTCGACGTCGTAAACCGCCAGCGCCGCCTTGGCGACATCACGGGTGATCACCCCGTCGGCACGAACCTCGGCAAAGTCACGGACGCGGCGCAGCAGCCGGTTGGCGATCCGCGGCGTCCCGCGTGATCGGCGGGCGATCTCGGCCCCCGCGTCCGCACCGAGTTGGATGCCCAGAATTCCGGCGGAACGGACCAGCACTCGCTCCAGCTCGGCTGGCTCATAAAAATCCATGTGCGCGGTGAAACCGAACCGGTCACGTAGCGGACCCGTCAACGCGCCGGATCGGGTGGTGGCACCGACCAGGGTGAACGGCGCAACATCCAGCGGAATCGATGTCGCCCCCGGCCCTTTGCCGACCACCACGTCGACCCGGAAATCCTCCATGGCCAGATAGAGCATCTCCTCGGCGGGCCGGGCGATGCGGTGAATCTCGTCGATGAACAGCACGTCATGCTCGACCAGGTTGGACAACATAGCGGCCAGATCGCCGGCCCGCTCGAGCGCGGGACCCGATGTCATCCGCAGGGAGGAACCAAGCTCGGCGGCGATGATCATCGCCAGCGAGGTCTTCCCGAGCCCGGGCGGACCGGACAACAGAATGTGATCCGGTGTGCCGCCGCGATTCTTGGCGCCCTGAATCACCAGCTGAAGTTGTTCGCGCACCCGTGGCTGGCCGATGAACTCACGCAATGAGCGCGGCCGCAGGCTGACGTCGACATCGCCATCGCCAACGGTCAGCGCCGGTGAGACCTCGCGCTCATCGGGATCGGTGCTCATCGGCTATCGGGCCTTCCCCAACAACGACAGGGCGGCACGCAGCGCGCTAGATGTCGTCGCCTCGCCGTCGCCGGCCAACACCTTGTCGGTGGCCTCCTCGGCCTGCTTGGCGGCGAACCCGAGGCCGACCAGGGCTTCGACCACCGGAGCACGCACGGTGTGACCGTTTGCCGCGGGCGCGGTGGCGGCCGAGCCCGCTGGACCGACTTTGTCGCGCAGCTCCACCACCATGCGCTCGGCGCCGCGTTTACCAATTCCGGGTACCCGGGTCAGCGCGGTGACATCGCCGTCGGCCAACGCCTGCCGAAGCCCGTTGGCGTCGTGCACCGACAGCGTCGCCATCGCCAACCGGGGCCCCACTCCAGACACCGACAGCAGTGTCAGGAACAGATCGCGGGTCTCACCGTCAACGAAGCCGTACAGGGTCATCGAATCCTCGCGCACGATCATCGCGGTGATCAGGCGGGCATCGGTCCCCTGCCGCAGCGTCGCCAGAGTCGACGGCGTCGCGTTCACCCGGTAGCCGACACCGGCGGCCTCGACGACCACGTGATCGAGTGCCACCTCGAGTACCTCACCACGTAGCGACGAGATCATCGGGCGGCCTTGAGTTTGGCGGTATAGCTGCGCCGTTGTTGTTCGGCCAGCGCATGTGCTTTGGCCATCTGGGCGATCATAGGCGCCCTCCAGCAATGACAGATTGCCAACGCCAGTGCGTCGGCGGCGTCGGCCGGCGTCGGTTTGGTCTGCAGCGCAAGAATTCTGGTGACCATCGCGGTGACCTGCGCCTTGTCGGCAGTACCGTTGCCGGTGACCGCCGCCTTCACCTCGCTCGGGGTATGAAAGTGCACCTCCACACCGCGCTTGGCCGCCGCCAGTGCGACCACGCCGCCGGCCTGCGCGGTGCCCATCACGGTCTTCACATTTTGCTGGGAGAACACCCGCTCGATCGCAACCACATCCGGACGATGCGTTTCCAGCCAGTGTTCAACGGCCTCGTTGATGGCCAGCAGCCGACTCGACAACGGGGCATCTGACGGCGTGCGCACCACGTCGACGTCCAGCGCAGTGAGCTGCCGACCCTGGCCGCTCTCGATCAGAGACAGCCCACACCGCGTCAACCCGGGGTCGACGCCCATCACCCGCACTGCATGCTCCCGCCTTCCGCCCTGCCGAGTCCGAACAATTGTTCGATAGCCTAGCGGCTGGCCGCGACACCGGCCGGCAGGACACGCGCGAGTTGCTCACCCGATCAATGCGGTTTGGCTGCACCCGGCCCCGGCGAAGCTGTTACGTTTAAGCACCATCGATGCGCCGTGATTGGCAAACCACTGCACGGCAGCGCGGTACTGGAGGGTATGCGTGGGAACTCTGCTGGTTCTGCTGGCCGTGATGCTATTCATCGCCTCCATCATCGTTCTCACGGTGGCGCTGCGGCGGCCCAAGACACCAGCCAAACCCGGCCAGCGCCAAGATCCGCTCGCCTTCAACGCGATGCCGCAGTTCGGACCACGGCAACTGGGCCCGGGTGCGATCGTCAGTTACGGCGGCGTCGACTATGTGGTGCGCGGATCGGTGACGTTCCGCGAGGGCCCCTTCGTGTGGTGGGAGCATCTGCTCGAAGGCGGCGACGAGCCGATCTGGTTCAGTGTCGAAGAGGATGAGGGGCGGCTGGAGCTCGCGATGTGGACCAAGCGCACCGATCTTGCGTTGCAGCCCAGCGGCGTTCACGTGGTCGACGGCGTCACGTTCCGGGAAGAGGAGCGGGGACGTGCCGGCTACACCACCGAGGGAACGACAGGGCTGCCGGCCGGCGGGGACATGGACTATGTCGACTACGTCAGTGCCGACGAGTCCGCGCTGCTGGGTTTCGAGCGCTGGGCCCCGGACATGCCGTGGGAGATCTCCACGGGTAAGACCGTGCTGACCGGCGAGCTGACCGTCTACCCCGCGCCCCCGGCCGCCGGCTAGGGATTAGATCGGTGCCGCTTCATCAGCTCGCCGTGGTTCCGGCCGACGTATCCGGGGCGCGCCTTGGGCTTGCGCTCAACGTGCCCGCGCCGCCGCCGCTGGCTACCTGCCGGATGGACCACCCCGATGGGGGTACGTTGCTGCTCGGTGTGCTGGGCGCATCACACGTCATCACCGTGGCGCACCGCGACGGCGACTTTTCCGAACAGGTCTCCTGCGCGGTTGGCGGCCACGGTGAAAGCCTTCCCGAGCGCACCGAGGCGCCCGGCTATCTCCTGGAATCGCGCACCGAGACGCACGATGAATCGAGCTTCCGCAGCCTTGCGCACGACCTGCGACAGCGCTGCAGCCGCGACAACGGTTGGCTGGGCGGCGTGTTTCCCGGCGACGAGGCCGCGTTGACCGCACTGCGCGCCGAACCCGAGGGCAAGGGCTGGCGCTGGCATACCTGGCATCTGTACCCGCTGCACCCCGGCGGATCCGGCGGGACCGTCGTGCACACTACGAGTCGGTGGCATCCATGAGCCGCAACCGGTTGTTCGTCATCGCCAGCGCGCTGGCCGTCCCCGCCTTGGTGGCCATGGTTTTCGGAGTATCCCTGTTGAACCGCAACATCGGCTCCTATATCGCCTCGCACTATCAGTAAGAATCACGTGACGTCAACGCAACGCGCTACCTCTGCGAAGGATCGCCCAAGCAGGTGGCCAACACACTGTCAAGATACAAGTCACCGGCCGCGCGCGCGTCTTATGGCGAAACCGATTACCTGCGCTACCGGCACAACATTGTCAGCGTCGGCCCCGCTGGCACCCATCCGTGCATCATCAAAGTCGAAAACCTCAGCGCCGGATACAACCACGACTCGTACATCTTTCTCGGCCCCGGGTTCTATCCCGGATCTCCGTCGGGTGGTTCGGCCGGCAGCCCCGGCGGCCCGGGCGGCAGCAAGTAAGATCCACTTGGCGCACACGCAAAGGAGACAGCCATTTACCAGGCCATCAACCAGGCCGGAGTCCAGTTCGGCACCCTCAGCGTCGATCCGCTCCTGCGGGGCGTGGTCGCCAGCGTTCTGTACTTCCTGGTCGCCTTCGCCATCCTGATCGTCGGCTTCGTGATGGTCAACCTGCTGACCCCGGGAAACCTGCGCACCCTGGTGTTCGTCGAACGTCGCCCCAACGCGGTCGTGCTGGCCTGCTCCATGTACGCCGCGCTGGCCCTGGTCATCATCAGCGCCATCTTCACCAGCTCCAACCAGCTCGGCGAGGGCCTGCTCTGGGTCGCGCTCTACGGGCTCGTCGGCGTCGCCCTGCAAGGGGCGGCGCTGGTAGTCCTCGAAATTGCAGTGCCGGGCCGCTTTCGGGGTCACATCGAGGCGACCCAACTGCATCCAGCAGCCTTTGCCACCGCGGTGATGCTGCTGTCGGTGGGAGGTGTGATCCCTGCCGCGCTGTCATGACCGCGACTGATCACGCACCGGCACCCGACACCGTCGGGACCGTGACGGCCTCGGGACGCTGGCGGGCACTGCTGCTGGCGGCCGTCGCGGCATGTGCGGCGTGCGGCATCATCTACGAACTCGCGCTGCTCACGCTGTCGACCAGCCTGGATGGTGGCGGCATCGTGGCCACCTCGTTGATCGTGGCCGGCTACATCGCCGCGCTGGGTGCCGGTGCCTTGCTGGTCAAACCGCTGCTGGCGCACGCGGCCATCGCCTTCATCGCGGTCGAAGTCCTGCTGGGCATCATCGGCGGGCTGTCCGCGGCGGCGCTCTACGTGGCGTTCGCCTTCATCGATGGGTCGACCTGGGTGCTTGCGCTGGGCACCGCCCTGATCGGCGGACTGGTCGGTGCCGAGGTCCGACTGCTGATGACGCTCCTGCAGCGCGGCCGGTTGGCCCGGGCGGCCGACACCGGCCGCACCCTGGCCAACCTCAACGCCGCCGACTACCTGGGGGCCCTGATCGGTGGACTGGTCTGGCCTTTCGTCCTGCTGCCGCATCTGGGGATGATCCGCGGTGCGGCCGCCACCGGCATCGTCAACCTGGTGGCGGCGGCCGTCGTGTCGATCTTCCTGCTCCGTCAGGTCGTTTCTACCCGGCAGCTGGCGATGGCGCTGTGCTGTCTGCTTGCCGCGCTCGGGCTGCTGATCACGCTGCTGGTCCATGCCCGCGACATCGAGACCACCAGCCGCAAAGAGCTTTACGCCGACCCGATCATCGCCTACCGGCACACCTCCTACCAGGAGATCGTGGTGACCCGGCGCGGCAACGACCTGCGTCTGTACCTCGATGGCGGGCTACAGTTCTCCACCCGAGACGGGTACCGCTACACCGAAAGCCTGGTCTACCCGGCACTGGGTGACGGCGCCCGCTCGGTGCTGGTGCTGGGCGGCGGTGACGGACTGGCGGCCCGTGAACTGCTGCGCCTGCCCCGCATCGAGCGGATCGTGCAGGTGGAACTGGACCCCGCGGTCATCGAGCTGGCGCGCACCACCATGCGCGAGGCCAACGGTGGTGCGCTGGATGACCCGCGCGTGCAGGTGGTGATCGGCGACGCGATGAAATGGCTGCGCGGGACTGACTCGGGCCAGTCCCGCCGCTTCGACACGATCATCGTTGAACTGCCCAATCCGGATACTCCGGCGTTGGGGCGGATGTATTCCGCCGAGTTCTATGCGCTTGCCGCCCGCGCCCTTGCCCCCGATGGCTTGATGGTGGTGCAGGCCGGCAGCCCGTTTTCCACCCCGACCGCGTTCTGGCGCACCGTCTCGACCATCAAGGCCGCCGGATATGCGGTCACGCCCTACCACGTCCACGTGCCCACCTTCGGCGACTGGGGATTCGCCCTGGCCAGGCGCGGCGGCACCGCGCCCATCCCCGCCGTACCGGCCGACGCGCCGTCGCTGCGTTTCCTCAACCAGCCGGTGCTCAACGCCGCCACCGTGTTCTCCAGCGACGTCGGACCCACCATGCTCGAGCCGTCCACCCTGGACAATCCGCGCATCGTCGAGGACATGCGCCGGGGATATAGGTAGATCGCGGCCGGCTCTAGAATTCGCGGCGGCCGCAACGTGTTCAGCCGCCCCCGGTTCCGCCACCGCCACCGCTGCCACCGATGACCCCGTTGGGGCCGGCGCCCGCAGAGCCGACCTGGCCGGACCATCCAAAGCCGCTCTCGCCGCCATGGCCGCCCGTGCCACCACTTCCGCCGGGGGCACCCGTGCCGAAAGGCGGCGGAGTTCCTGTCCCGGTGCCACCGGCACCGCCATCGCCGCCGGTGCCGTAAAACAACCCGCCACGCCCTCCGGCCCCGCCGGCCTGGCCCACCGCACCCGAGCCACCGCTACCGCCGTTGCCCCACAAGATGCCCCCGGCCGCACCGGCCTGCCCGGTCCCTGCGGCCCCGTCAGCACCTTTGCCGATCAGCGGCCGCCCGAACAATGCCTGGGTGGGAGCATTGATCAGGTTCAGCAGGTCTTGCTCGACGTTCTGCAGCGGCGACACGTTGACCAGTTCGGCGGCCGAATAGGCGCCGACACCGTCGGTCAGCGTCTGCACAAACTGCTCATGAAAGACCGAGAGCTGCGTGCTGATCGCCTGGTACTCCACCGCGTGCGTGCCGAACAACGCCGCGATCACCGCTGATGCCTCGTCGGCGCCGGCGGCCAATATGGTCGTGGTCGACCCCGCCGACGCCACATTGGCCGCGCCGATCGTCGACCCCAACCGCTCCAAATCCGATGCCGCGACCGCCACCATCTCGGGAGCCACACCCACAAAAGACATCTCGCACCTTCCCGCAACCCGCCCCTGGCCAGCGGTCACCGACACGTCAAAGCCGTGTCAGGCGACACAACACCGCGCCATGGTTGCTGCTCGGGTTACGGGCGGCCAAGGGCAAAATCCCCCTAACCAATGCGCCTACCAATGGCAATGTGCACAAATGCCCACGCGGGGCTTGCCGGAAAAGGTTGGGTGCGGCCTAGCCGAGTACCGGCCGGTCGGGCACAGCGTCACCACCGTGTCGTCGGGACCCGACATACAGCGCCCACACGATGATGGGCAGCACAACGTCGATCCACAGCGGAACCCCGATGTTGTCCGGCTCGACGTTGTGCTCAGCAATCCAGAAATAGATGTGTCCGGCGGCATCGCCTAGGTATTGTACGCTGAGCACCACGATCGTTGCGAGCCAGAAGTGGCCTCGAAACCAGTACGCCATGATCCCCACCACGCCGATCGCCAGGTCACCCATGGCGTTCTCCCACTGGAAGCCGCCGTCACCGCGGGTGTATCCGATCAATGTGGCGATGTGGGCGACATCCAGGACGTGAAAGCCGGCTCCCAACAGTGAGTTGAACCCCACCACCGCAACCATCCACCACACCATGTGAACGTCGGCGACCAGTCGGTCCTTGCTGCGCAGCTCTGGACGAAGCCGCCGACCACCGCAACGAGAACTGCGGCAATCGTAAACATCTCTATCTTCCTCACTCCGTGTGCCTGCTGCGGGTTTCCGGCGTAATGTCCTCATGGCGTGCTTAGGTGCCTCGAAGGCAGGCCGACCAAACCGAGCGCGACCGTGCCGTCGTCCCGAATGCACAGAGGCGCTAGGTGGGGTCAAAGATACTGAAGTGGTTGATGCCGACGCGCGTGGTGATCACGTGCCGGCGCCGACGCCGCCGGTTCCGCCGGTTCCGCCAAACTGTCCGCTGGGGTTGCCGCCGTCTTGGCCGTCGGTTCCCGGCTGGCCGCTAATGAACCCGCTCGACCCGCCGTTACCGCCATTTCCGCCGTCAGCGCCGCTGCCGGCCGGAGTGGAACCGAAAGGCGGTTGGGAGCCGTTCCCACCGTTGCCGCCGGTGCCGCCCACCCCGCCATCCCCGCCGGGGCCGACCAGACTGTGGCCGCCCCCACCGCCCCCGCCGCCGGGACCCCCATTCTGGCCAAACCCGCCGGCCCCGCCGTTCCCGCCGTCGCCGCCGTCTCCGCCGCCGGCGACACCAAAGCCGCCCTGACCGCCGCCCCCACCCGGGCTGCCCACACCAAAGGCGGAGCTGCCGGAGTCACCGGCGTCGCCTCCGTCTCCTCCGTGGCCGCCCACCCCGGCCGTTCCTACGCCGCCGAGACCGCCCTGGCCGCCCCAGCCTCCCGTAGCGCCGGGAGAGCTGCCGCCGAGACCGCCGTCCCCGCCGTCGCCACCTTGGGAGCCATCTCCGCCCACGCCACCCGCGCCGCCGGACCCTGCGGCCTCGAAGAGGCCACCGGTTCCACCGAAGCCACCGTTGCCGCCCGCGGCCCGGCTGCCGTCAAGTCCAGATGTGCCCGAGGTTGAGCCGGCACCGCCTGCCCCACCGAGCCCGCCAGCGCCGGCATTGCCGCCAGCTCCGCCGTACCCGCCGTCCCCGGCACTGACGCCGATAGCGGAATTTGCGCCATCGGCACCGCTACCACCATTGCCGGGAGTACCGCCGTGACCTCCGTCACCGCCGTTGCCACCGTCACCTTGGCTACCCGTCTGGCCCGCAACCGCGGCCCCGCCGGCCCCGCCGCGACCGCCCTCGCCGCCATCCCCGCCGTATTGGCCATTCGCACCTGGAGTGGTGCCGTGAAGTCCGTCGAAGCCGCTACCGCCGTCCCCGCCCATCGCGCCGTCGCCACCAGCACCGCCGCGGCCACCGTCACCGGCAACGGCCCCGCCGTCACCACCAGCACCGCCAACACCACCAGCACCGCCCTCACCACCGTCAGCACCCGAGGCCCCGGAAGTCACGGCCGAGGTGCCGTCCACACCGGCCTTGCCATCACCACCAGCACCGCCAACACCACCATCGCCGACCACCCCACCGTCCCCGCCGGCGCCGCCGGCGCCGCCGGCCTGCCCCGCAGCGGTGGCGTCGGCACCGTCGCCGCCAGCCCCACCGTTACCTCCGGTTCCGTATGCGTTGGCGGATGCGCCGTTGGCGGCGTGGGTGCCATTGCCGCTGTCGCCGCCGAGGCCACCACTGCCTCCAACGCCTGCGTCACCGCCGTTGCCGCCGGCTCCGCCCTTGCCGCCGGCACCCGTGGCATCGGCACCGTCGCCGCCGTCGCCGGCGTTGCCTGCCTGCCCGCCGGCACCGCCGGAACCGCCAGCACCGTGACTGCCGTCCAGGTACCCGGTCGCCTGCGCCAGCCCACCGGCGCCACCGGCCCCGCCGGCCCCGCCGTCTCCGCCGTCACCACCGGTTTGACCGGCCGCTCCAGCTACGGTGGCATCGGCGCCCGCCGACCCGCTGCCGCCGTGGCCTCCGTCGCCTCCGGTTCCACCGATGCCACCGATGCCACCGGCACCACCATCACCGGCGTGCAGGCCGCCGGCACCGCCGGCAACGCCAGTTCCGCCCATGCTCCCGGCACCGCCGTCGGTGCCGGAGAGTCCACCCGGGCTGATGAACGTAATGCCGGGGCTACCTTTTGCGCCGGCACCCCCGTTCCCGCCGACACCACCGTCACCAACCAGACCGCCGTCGCCGCCGGCCCCGCTGTCACCGCCGGTGCTGCCGGTGGTGACAGCGCCCGCGCCGTTGCCGCCGGCCCCGCCATCGCCGCCGTGACCCGGCCCGTCATCGCCGGCGGTGAGGCCTTCCATCCCCGCGGTCGAGCCGGCGCCACCCTGTCCGCCAGCGCCTCCAAGACCTGGGTCGCCGCCGTCACCACCGTCGCCGCCGTTGCCACCGCCGACAATGGCGTCGGCCCCGTCGCCACCGTTACCGGCCTGTCCGCCCAGACCTCCATCGCCGCCGTCGCCGCCGACCCCTTGCGTCCCGGTCTGGCCCTCCGGTCCGGCCCCGCCTACACCACCATGACCGCCACGACCGCCTGCTCCACCTCGGCCGCCATTGCCGCCATCATTGCCATCCGCGCCAGCACCGGCGGCCGCCGACCCCTCGGCGCCTTTGCCTCCGACCGCACCGTCACCACCAATCCCGCCCGCACCGCCGGCACCGCCGGCACCCTGGCTACCGTCGGCATAGCCGGCCGCCAACGCGTGACCGCCCGCGCCACCATCACAACCGGCGCCGCCGGCGCCACCGGCACCACCGGCTCCGCCGACCCCGCCATCCTGGCCCGCGCCAGTGGCATCGACACCGACCGAACCATCACCGCCGGACCCACCGGCGCCACCGATTCCGCCGACCCCGCCGGCACCACCGTTTCCAGCGTCCAATCCGCCGTCACCGCCAGCGCCGCCGGCGCCACCGGCACCACCGTCACCGCCCGAGCTCCCGGGCTGTCCGCCCGGGAAAATCACCGATGTTCCCGGAACTCCACCCAGTCCGGCACCACCGTCACCACCCGCGCCACCATCGCCGACCAGACCGCCATCACCGCCGGTGCCGCCGGCCGCACCGGCGCCGCCGGTAGTGATCGCGTCCGCACCAGCACCGCCGACGCCACCGTTGCCACCGCTGCTCGGGGTAGATCCGGTCGCGCCAGCCGAGGCGCGACTGCCGCCAGCGCCGGAACCGCCGGTCCCGCCCGCGCCGCCGGCGCCGGGGTCACCGCCGGTTCCGCCGTTACCGCCGGTACCAAATCCGCCACCCGGGTTCACCGCCATGGAGCCGTGCTCGCCGCCGCCTCCATCACCAGGAGTCCCGCCGGTCCCGCCGGTGCCGCCGGCCCCGCCGGCCCCGTGAGCGCTGAACAGCCACCCACCGGCCTCGCCACTGCCGCCGGCACCACCCGCTCCACCGGCACCGCCATCGGCGCCCGAACCCTGGTTGATGGCGAGGTCACCCGAGGCACCGAAGCCACCCGCACCACCCGCACCGCCCGTGCCGCCGATTCCACCGGCGCCACCATTGCCGAACAGCCACCCGCCGGCCCCGCCGTCACCGCCAACACCGCCGTCACCGCCGATACCGCCGCCCGTTCCGGCCTCGCCGGCCGCGATGCCCGAAATGCCGGAGGCGCCAGCCAACCCGGCCCCGCCGTCACCGCCGGCACCGCCAGTGCCCAACAGCCGGGCACTACCACCGGCGCCACCGTGGCCGCCGCCCTCACCCACGCCGTCAGCGACCCCACCGGTCCCACCCGCGCCGCCGTTGCCATACAGCCAGCCACCGGAGCCACCGGCACCACCGGAGCCGCTGCCCACACCACCGCTTCCGCCGACACCCCCATTACCCCAGAGCCAGGTGTTGCCACCGGCCCCACCGACCGCGCCGGCACCGCCCACCCCGCCGGCGCCACCATTGCCGTAGAGCCAGCCGCCGGCACCGCCAGCTCCACCGGCCCCGCCAGCTTGACCAACCCCGCCTGAGCCACCGACACCACCGTTTCCGTACAGCAACCCACCGGCTCCACCGGCTTGGCCACTACCGGGCGCCCCGTTGGCGCCGTCTCCGATCAGCGGACGTCCAAACAGCGCCTGGGTCGGGGCATTCACCAACCCCAGCAAACCCTGCTCGGCATTGGCCGCCTCGGCCCGCAAATACGAACCGGCGCCGGTGTTCAGGCTTTGCACGAATCGGTCATGGAAGGCCGCCAACTCTGCACTGATCGCCTGGTATTGCTGTGCGTGGGTGCCAAACAAGGCCGCGATCGCCGCCGACACCTCATCGGCGGCGGCCGGCAATACCGTTGTTGTCGCTGCCGCAGCAACCGAATTCGCCTGGGCTATCGCCGAATTGATTCCCGACAAGTCCGAAGCCGCCGCAACCACCAGCTCCGGCGTCACACTGACAAATGACATGTGCCCCACCCTCCCGTTAACCCACCAGTACCCACGCCGATCAACCCTTTGCCAGCGGTTGCCGACAAAGGGAAGTGCGAAAGCTATACAGCCAGTTCAAGACCCTGTAGAGCTGGCGACCTACGACCTGCGCCCCCAACGATCCCGGTTGCTCGAGTGCAGCCCAATGGACAAAAACTCCGAACCGGCCGTAGAAGACCGGCAGAAGTGCACCTACCAATTCACGCGGCTACGTGCTAGTGGCGGACCCGAGTCCAACAAGCCTCGCCCGGCACGAATTACCGGCGTGGATATCTGCGGCCGTCCCGCAAACAACAAACGTGCCGCTAAACAACCTCGGATGCGGCGGCAGCCCCCGGCGGGCACCGTCAGCCACGGATCGCTGCGACTGTGTCAAGCCCCGCTCTCCCCTACCATCGGGACCGTGGCGAGCCCAAGCAATCCATCACTCTCCCCACGCATGCGCGAGCTGATCCGCCACACCGCGCGCATCGCTCTCAACCCCACCCAGCAATGGCTCGATGAACTCGACCGCACCACCTTGGCCGCCAATCCGGCCCTTTCCGATGATCCCGCCCTGGTCGAAATCATCAGCCGCGCAAACCGTGCCAACCTGATCCATTTCGCCGTTGCCATCTTGCGCGATCCCGGCGGCCCGGTGCCAGCAAACTTCGGGCCCGAACCGCTGCGGATGGCCCAAGAGCTGCTCAACCGCGGCCTGGAGGCGCTCGCCGCCGACATCTACCGAATCGCGCACAACGTGGCCTGGGAGCGCTGGACCGACATCGCGTTCGGCCTGACGTCCAACCCCCAAGAACTGCGCGACCTCCTCGATGTGGCGTTCCGCTCATCCAACGACTTCATCGACGCCACCATTGCCGGCATCCCCGCACAGCTACCCCTGGAATACGATGCGCTGACCCGCGAAGTCAGCGCCCAGCGCCGCAAAGTCGTCGAACAGATCCTCAGCGGCGCCCCCGTCAACCGGGAACGCGCCGAGGCGCAGTTGGGCTATCTCCTGGATCGCGCCCATACCGCCGCCATCGTTTGGTCCGACGAGCCCGACGGCGACCACGGCCAACTGGACCAGGCTGCCGACGCGTTCTGCACGGCGCTCGGCTGTCGGGCACCACTGATCGTGGTCACCAATTCCGCGACTCGTTGGGTATGGGTGAGCGACGCCGCCACCCCGGTCGGAGACCGGATCCAACAGGTGCTCACCGACGCGCCAACGGTACGGCTTGCCGTCGGCAACACCAGGCGAGGAATCGAGGGGTTCCGACGCAGTCACCGCGACGCAGAGACGACGCAGCGCATGCTGACCCGGCTCGGGGCACCCCAGCGCACCGCCCACTTTGCGGACACCCAAATGGTCGAGTTGCTCACCCAAGACCTAGAGGGTGTCGACGAGTTCATCGAATGCACGCTCGGGGAATTCCAGTCGGCCAGCCCGGTACTGCACGCCACCTTGCTGACCTACATCAACCAGCAATGCAATGCCGCACGCACCGCAAAGGCCCTCTACATCCACCGCAATACGCTGGTCCACCGGCTCGAGACCGCGCACCGACTCCTGCCCCAGCCGGTCGAGGCAAACATCGTTCACATTGCCGTGGCACTGGAAGTCCTACAGTGGCGCAGCGATCGGAATGGCGACTCCCTTCGGGCCATCACCTAAGCCCGGGCACCGGGATTACTCCTCGTCGAGCTCCGCCAGCACCTCGTCGGACACGTCCACGTTGGTCCACACGTTCTGAACGTCGTCGCTTTCTTCCAGCGCGTCGACCAGCTTGAAAACCTTGCGGGCCCCGTCGACGTCCACCGGCACGGTCACCGACGACTGAAAGCCCGCCTCGGCCGATTCGTAGTCGATGCCGGCATCCTGCAGCGCGGAGCGTACCGCGACCAGTTCACCCGGTTCGGAGATCACCTCGAAGCTGTCCCCGAGGTCGTTGACGTCCTCGGCGCCGGCTTCCAACACGGCCGCCAACACGTCGTCTTCGGTCAGACCGTTCTTCTCCAGGGTCACCACACCCTTGCGGGAAAACAGGTAGGACACCGACCCCGGATCAGCCATGGCGCCGCCATTGCGCGTCATCGCCACCCGCACCTCGCTGGCAGCGCGGTTGCGGTTGTCGGTCAGACACTCGATCAGTACGGCCACACCGTTGGGCGCGTAACCCTCGTACATGATGGTCTGCCAGTCCGCCCCACCGGCCTCTTCACCGGCACCGCGCTTGCGGGCCCGCTCGATGTTCTCGTTGGGCACCGAGCTTTTCTTGGCCTTTTGGATGGCGTCGTAGAGGGTGGGGTTTCCCGCCGGGTCACCGCCACCGACGCGAGCCGCGACCTCGATGTTCTTGATCAGCCGTGCGAACATCTTGCCGCGGCGGGCGTCGATGACGGCCTTCTTGTGCTTGGTGGTGGCCCACTTGGAATGGCCGCTCATCGAAGTCTCTTACCTCTTCTGTTTGCTCGAAAGTTCGCCTGCCGAGTCTACGGGTATGCCGACGAGCGGTTCTGGGCCCGTGCTGAATAAGGGATCAGTGCCGACCGCACACGATGTCGACGAACAACCGATGAACGCGCCGATCTCCGGTCATTTCCGGGTGAAACGCGGTGGCCAGCACGGACCCCTGGCGCACCGCGACGACGTGGCCCGCTGCCCGGGCCAACACCTGCACGTCCTCCCCGACGCGCTCGACCCAGGGCGCCCGGATAAACACCGCGCGCACCGGATGATCAAGACCCGTGAACGCGATATCGCCTTCAAAAGAGTCGACTTGGCGTCCGAAAGCGTTGCGCCGCACCGTCATATCGATCCCGCGCAGTGGCAGCCCCTGGCGTCCTCGGACACCGGCGTCGAGGATCTCGCTGGCCAGCATGATCATCCCCGCGCACGCGCCATAGGCCGGAAGCCCGGCAGCCAATCGGGCACGCAACGGCTCGAGCAGATCGAACCCGCACAGCAGGTGGCTGATGGTGGTGGATTCGCCACCCGGAATCACCAACCCATCCACCGCGTCGAGTTCGCTGCGGCGGCGCACGGTCATCGGCTCGGCGCCGGCTTCGCCCAGCGCCGCCAGGTGCTCGCGGGTATCGCCCTGCAGCGCCAGCACCCCAACCCTCGGAATACTCACAACCCGCTCACTTTTCGCCCGGCTGATATCCGCTTGGGTAGCGGGTCAGCCCTTCCTGCATGACCGCGGCCACCAACTCGCCTCCCTGGGTGAAGATCTTGCCGTGCGTAAGTGCGCGACCCCCGCCTGCCGACGGCGATGACTGGTCGTAGAGCAGCCACTCGTCGGCCCGAAACCCCCGCATGAACCACATCGCGTGGTCCAGGGACGCCACCTGCAGATGCTCACGCTCCGCCAGGTGGGTGACCTGCGCCGAACCCAGCAGGGTCAGATCGCTCATGTAGGCCAAGGCACAGATGTGCAGCACCGGGTCATCGGGCAGCGGGTCACGATGGCGAAACCACACCTGCTGCTGGGATGCCTTACCCGGCAGCGGCGCGAGCAGGTCCCGCGGCACGATGCGCACATCCCACTCCTCGAACTGCCGGAACCCGGCGTCGTCGAAGACCCGCACCGACCTCAATCCGGGTAGTTCGTCGGGCGGTGGTGCCGCCGGCATCGCGTCCTGGTGGCTGATGCCGTTCTGCGCGGTCTGAAACGAAGCCCCCATGCTGAAGATGACCTCGCCGTGCTGAACGGCGTTGACCCGCCTGGTCACAAACGATCCGCCATCGCGAGTGCGCTCGACCAGAAAAACCGTGGGCTCCTGGGCGTCCCCGGGGCGCAGAAAGTACCCGTGCAACGAGTGGACCTGATAGCGCGGGTCTACCGTGCGCACCGCCGACACCAGTGACTGCCCGGCCACATGCCCGCCGAATGTGCGCTGCAGAAAGCCTGATTCCGGGCTGAAGACACTACCGCGATAGATGTTGACCTCGAGTTGCTCGAGATCAAGAATCTCCTCGATTGCCACGAAAGATTCTTACCACCCGCGCTGCGCCAGGCGGTGCGGCTGCGCGATCTCCTCCACGTTGATGCCCACCATTGCCTCGCCCAGCCCGCGTGACACCTTGGCCAGCACATCGGGGTCGTCGTAGAACGTGGTGGCCTTGACGATCGCGGCGGCCCGGTGCTCCGGGGCGCCGGACTTGAAGATGCCCGAGCCCACGAAGACGCCTTCGGCGCCGAGCTGCATCATCATCGCGGCATCGGCAGGAGTGGCGATACCGCCGGCCGTGAACAGGGTGACCGGCAACTTGCCCGCCCTGGCCACCTCCGCGACCAGTTCGTAGGGCGCCTGCAATTCCTTTGCCGCGACGAACAACTCGTCCTCGGACATCGACGTCAGCCGGCGAATCTCGCCGGCGATGGAGCGCATGTGCGTCGTCGCGTTGGAAACGTCACCGGTGCCGGCCTCACCCTTGGAGCGGATCATCGCCGCCCCCTCGCCGATGCGCCGCAGCGCCTCGCCCAGATTCGTCGCCCCGCACACGAACGGCACGGTGAACTTCCACTTGTCGATGTGGTGGGTGTAGTCCGCGGCCGTGAGGACCTCGGATTCGTCGATGTAGTCCACCCCGAGGCTTTGCAAGATCTGCGCCTCGACGAAATGTCCGATACGCGCTTTAGCCATTACCGGAATGGTGACCGCCTCGATGATGCCCTCGATCATGTCGGGGTCGCTCATCCTCGACACCCCGCCCTGGGCGCGGATGTCGGCGGGCACCCGCTCTAGGGCCATGACCGCGACGGCGCCGGCCCCTTCAGCGATGCGTGCCTGCTCGGGGGTGACGACGTCCATGATGACGCCGCCCTTGAGCATCTCGGCCATGCCACGCTTGACCCTCGCCGTTCCGGTCTGGCTCGAACCCGACTGAGCCTGCTTGGACGATGCCGGATCTGGCCGGTCCCCACTGGGCTGGGTAGCGCTGTCCACTGTCTTTCTCCTTCAACTGTTGGAGTCTTACTTTAATGGGAACCACAAGCAAGTTTGCGTGACCGCAATCCCGCCCGATATTCCGACTAGCGAATCGATCGGGGAACATATGCGGTGCGGACACCGTGGTCGCCTCCCGCGCCGCCGCAAGCGGCGTCGACAATGCGATTGGCCTCGGACAATAGCTCCCCGAGTTGGCGCGGGTAGACCTGCTCACCGGAGGCGTTGAGCGCGGCGATGTCGCTGGCATCACACCAGCGGGCCCCGTGAACATAACGCCGTTCCAGCTCGGTCCGGCCATCCAGGGACGGCTCGAACCGACTGGTGCGCTGCACCAGATAGAACTCCTCGCTGTCGAGCTTCGAACCGTTGAACTCAAAGACCTCGTTACGTCGCCAGATGGGTCCCACCAGGTCGGTGGGGTCGACCCGCAAACCCGTCTCTTCGGCGAGCTCACGCGCCGCGGCCTGGGCCAGACGCTCCCCCTTGCCCACCTCGCCGCCCACGGTGAACCACCACCGAGGCGCGCCGCCCTCGTCGAACGCCGCGGCGGCCGGGTCCGAACCGCATAGCAGCAGCACCGCGCCGCGGTCATCGAGCAGCACCACCCGCGCCGAGGTACGCCGGCCGATATCGCCGTCGTCGCTGTGCGCCTGCGCCTGCGGCCGCTCGGCGATCTCGAAATAGGCCGGCCGCGGAGCTCGCCCACCAAGACGGAAGGCGCGCACCATGCGCCGCTCGGCCAGCACCAGGGTGTCGCGCACGGCGTCGTTGTGGAATCTGCGGGCCAGCAATACCCGGGCCTCGGCATCGGCGAGTTCGGCCACCAGCGCCGACGGCAACGACGCCGGATCAACCATCGCCAGCGCGGCGGACAGTTCGTTTTCCGCATTCTCTCGTTCGTGTCGCGGCGCCTGCTCGGCGGCGTCGGCCAGCCCCGCCAACCGGCTGCCCTGGGGCGCGCCACCGTAGGCATCGATCGCGACGGCGCGCGCCACCACGGCCCGGCGCGCCAGAGCACCGTCGAGCGCCTGCCAGGACAAGTCGTAGCGCACGTGCAATCGATCCAGCCGGTTGGCGCGCTGGTATCCCCAGGCCCCGAACACGACCAGCACGACGAGCAGCACGATGCCGGCGACAAGCAACCACGTCATCAGCTGGCCACCTGCACCTTGACCCCGGCCCCGGCGACGGTCTCGTAGACCCGCATGATCTGGCTGGCCACCACCGACCAGTCGTAGCGGCGAACCGCTTCGGTGCCCGCCGCCACATAGCGCTCTCGCAGCTCCTGGCTATCAAGCACCTCGATCAGCGCGGCCGCCAGCGCGTCGCTGTCATCGACTGGAACCAGGCGCCCGATCTCGCCATCGCGCAGTACGCGCCGGAAGGCATCCAAGTCGCTTGCCACCACCGGGGTGCCGGCGGCCATGGCCTCAACCAGCACGATGCCAAAGCTCTCGCCGCCGGTATTGGGTGCGCAGTAGACGTCCGCACTGCGCATCGCCGATGCCTTGCCCGCGTCGTCGACCTGACCGAGAAAACGCATGTGCCCGGCCAGCTCACCCGCCTGATCACGTAGTTCGTCTTCGTCACCGCGGCCCACGATCAGCAGCTGCACGTCGCTGAAGCGCTCCACCAGCTTGGGCAGCGCCTCGAGCAGGACACTCATCCCCTTGCGGGGCTCGTCGTATCGGCCCAAGAACAGCACCGTCTTGCCGGGGCGGGGGTATCCGTCCAGACACGACGAGGACGCGAAAGAACCGACGTCGACACCGTTGGGAATTTCGACCGCGTCCGAGCCGAGCGCCTCCATCTGCCAACGCCTGGCCAGATCGGACACCGCGATGCGACCGACGATCTTCTCGTGCATGGGCCGCAAGATGCTCTGGAAGACGGTCAACGTCAGCGACTTGGTGGTCGAGGTGTGAAACGTTGCCACGATGGGGCCCTCGGCAATGTTGAGGGCCAGCATCGACAGGCTCGGCGCGTTGGGCTCGTGCAGGTGCAGGACGTCGAAATCGCCCTCGGAAAGCCACTTTTTGACCTTGCGATGGGTGGCGGGGCCGAAGCGCAGCCGCGCCACCGACCCGTTGTAGGGAATGGGAACGGCCTTGCCGCCGGAGACGACATAGTCCGGCAGGGCCGCGTGCGGCGACGCCGGTGCCAGCACGCTGACCTCATGCCCGCGGGCCCGCATCACCTCGGCAAGCTGTAAGACGTGTGACTGCACCCCACCCGCCACGTCGAACGAGTAGGGACACACCATTCCGATCCGCATCAGGGCTCCCTCAGCCGCGCGCGGCGGGCATCGGACAAGTCGGCCAACCATTGTGGCTGAAACATGTGCCAATCCTCGGGATGGTCCGCGATGTTGGCTGCGAACCTATCGGCGAGCGCCTGGGTGATCGCTTCCACATCACCGCTGCTGCAATCCAGGGCCGGATAGACTTGAAACCCCCAGCCCTTGGGCTCAAACCAGCAGTGGGTCGGCAGCAGGGCGGCTCCCGTTTGGATCGCGAGTTTGGCCGGGCCCGCCGGCATCCAGGTGGGCTCGCCAAAGAAATCGACTTCAACGCCGGTGCGGGTCAGATCACGCTCAGCCATCAGGCACACCACCCGGTTGTCCCGCAGTCGCTCACACAGCACCTCGAAGGGCGGCTCCGCACCGCCCGACAACGGAAGTACTTCGAAGCCAAGGGTTTCCCGATAGTCGATGAATCGCCGGTACAACGACTCGGGCTTGAGCCGCTCGGCGACGGTGGTGAAGGTGCCGTGCCGCTGCGCCAGCCACACCCCGGCCATGTCCCAGTTGCCGCTGTGTGGCAATGCCAGCACCACACCGCGTCCCGCGGCCAGCCCGGCATTGAGGTGATCTTTGCCCCCGATGGAGCTGTCAATCTGGGCGGCAACCTTGCGCAGGTTCATCGACGGAAGCCGAAAAGCCTCCCGCCAGTAGCGGGCGTAGGACTCCAGCGACGCGCGCATCAGGGAGTCCGGGACCGCGCCGGCCCGCACCCCGGTTACCCGGGCCAGGTTCTTGCGAAGTTGCTCGGGCCCGCCGTGGCGGGCCGCGTAGTGCGCCCCGGCGTCGAAGGCGTTGCGCGCGGCGAACTCGGGCAGCGCCCGCACCATCCGCCATCCCGCCGCATACGCCAAGTCCGTCGCGTTGCCGACCAGGAGCTGCCGCGGAGCCCTGACCCACCGCAGGCCGGCCGGGGTGGAGATCACCGCTGCGTCTTTCCGGGGTCACCCGACCTCGGATGGCACTGCGCGTCGTCGTCGCGCACCGGCGCACTGGGAACCAGCAGATCGGTGGCCCCCGGTGAGGTCCACACGGTGTACAACCGTTGTCCGCAGGTGATCACGCTGGTCACCGCCAGCAGCCACATCGCCACCGGCAGCGCCGGCGGCCAGGCGATGAACGGAAAATCGGACACCCCCGCACCGGCCAGCACGATGATCAGCCGCTCCGGTCGTTCAATGATGCCGCCGTCACCACGCAACCCGCTGGCTTCCGCCCGGGCCTTGATATAGGAGATCACTTGCGAGGTGACCAGGCAGTCCAACGTCGCCACCACCAGCAATCGGTCTCGCATGCCGAACGCGACCCACCACAGCAGCCCACCGAACACCGCGCCGTCGCTGATGCGATCGCAGGCCGCATCCAGCACCGCGCCAAATCGGGTGCCGCCGCCCCGTTCCCGTGCCATGGCTCCGTCGAGCATGTCGAAGAGCACGAAGAACCAGACCACGCACGCGCCGGGAAACAGCTTGCCCATCGGAAAAAGTACGAGCGCGCCCGCCACCGAAGCGGTGGTGCCGATGATGGTGACGGCATCGGGGGTCAGACCGATCCGGAGCAAGCCCCTGGCCAGCGGATTGGTGACCCGAGCAAATGCCGCCCGGGACAAGAAGGGCGCCTTGCTCATCGTTGCCTCATGATTGCCGAGCCCATTCGGTCGCCAGCAGCCGCCGGGTGTCGCGCAGCAACTGTGGGATGACCTTGGATCCGCCGATGATGGTGATGAAGTTCGCGTCCCCGCCCCAGCGCGGAACAACGTGCACATGCAGGTGCTCGGCCAGCGATCCGCCCGCCGATGTCCCCAGGTTCATGCCGACGTTGAAGCCGTGTGGCCGCGAGACGTTCTTGATGACGCGAATCGCTTTCTGGGTGAACGCCATCAGCTCGCCGCTCTCCGGCTCGGTTAGGTCTTCGAGCTCCGATACCCGCCGATACGGCACCACCATCAGGTGGCCGGGGTTGTAGGGGTACAGGTTGAGCACGGCGTAGACCAACTCGCCGCGGGCAACCACCAGACCTTCTTCATCAGACAGCCGCGGGATCTCGGTGAACGGCTGCGAGCGCGCGGAGTCTTCCCGCTTGAGCGGAGCCTCGGCGAGGTAGTTCATCCGGTACGGCGTCCAGAGCCGCTCCAGGTGGTCGCGCTCGCCGACGCCGCGGTCCAGGATGGTGCTGTCCTGCGGCTGCGCGCTTTCCTCGTTAGTCACCGTTACTCACCGCTATCCACCTTGACCAGTTCAGCTGTGGGAGTGGCGTTTTCGCGCCGGGATATCCAGTCCACGATCGCAGCTACCGCAGCCTCGCGTGGCACGCCGTTGATCTGCGTGCGGTCGCCGAACCGGAAGCTCACCGCCTCGGCCTGCACATCGCGGTCGCCGGCCAGCAGCATGAACGGCACCTTCTGGTTGGTGTGGTGCACGATCTTCTTGGCCATGCGGTCATCGCTGGTGTCCACCTCGACCCGCACCCCATGTGACTTCAACTGTGCGGCAACCTGTTCCAGGTAGGCGATGTGTTCGTCGGCAACCGGGATGCCGACCGCCTGAATCGGCGCCAGCCACGCCGGGAAGGCACCCGCATAGTGCTCGGTGAGGATGCCGAAAAACCGCTCTATCGACCCGAACAGGGCACGGTGGATCATGACCGGGCGCTGGCGAGTCCCGTCGGCGGCGGTGTATTCGAGCCCGAATCGCTCCGGGAAGTTGAAGTCGAGCTGGATGGTCGACATCTGCCAGGTACGGCCCAGCGCGTCCTTGACCTGCACCGAGATCTTGGGCCCGTAGAACGCCGCGCCACCGGGATCGGGCACCAGCTCCAGACCCGATTCCGCGCCCACCTCGGCGAGCACGTTGGTGGCTTCCTCCCAGACCTCATCGGAGCCGACGAACTTGTCCGGATCCTTGGTGGACAGTTCCAGATAGAAGTCGGTCAGTCCGTAGTCGCTGAGCAGATCGAGCACGAACCGCAGCAGCGAACGCAGCTCGTCATGCATCTGTTCGCGGGTGCAGAAGATATGCGCGTCGTCCATGGTCAATCCGCGCACCCGGGTCAGCCCATGCACCACACCGGACTTCTCGTAGCGGTAGACGGTGCCGAACTCGAAGAGCCGCAGCGGCAGTTCGCGATAGGACCTACCGCGCGCCCGGAAGATCAAGCAATGCATCGGGCAGTTCATCGGCTTGAGGTAATAGTCCTGGCCGGGTTTGCGCACCGTACCGTCCGCGTTGTACTCCGCGTCGATCTGCATCGGCGGGAACATGCCGTCGGCGTACCAGTCCAAGTGCCCCGAGGTGTGAAACAGCTGGGCCTTGGTGATATGCGGACTGTTGACGAACTGGTAGCCGGCTTCGGTGTGCTTGCGACGCGAATAGTCCTCGAGCTCGCGCCGCACAATCCCACCCTTGGGATGGAAAACCGCCAGGCCAGAGCCTATTTCGTCGGGGAAGCTGAACAGATCCAGCTCCACACCGAGCTTGCGATGGTCGCGGCGCTGTGCCTCTTCGATGAGCTCGATGTGCGTATCAAGCGCTTCTTGCGACTCCCATGCCGTCCCGTAGATCCGCTGCAGGCTGGCGTTCTTCTGGTCGCCCCGCCAGTAGGCCGCCGAGCTTCTGGTCAGTTTGAACGCCGGGATGTGCTTGGTGGTCGGGATGTGCGGTCCGCGGCACAGGTCACCCCAGACTCGTTCGCGGGTGCGGGGATTGAGGTTGTCGTAGGCGGTGAGCTCATCGCCACCGACCTCCATGACATCGGGATCCCCGGATTTGTCGTCGACGAGTTCGAGCTTGTAGGGCTCGTTGGCCAACTCCTCGCGCGCCTGATCCTTGGATTCGAAGACCCTGCGGTCGAAGAGCTGCCCTTCCTTGACGATCTGGCGCATCCGCTTCTCCAGCGCCTGAAGATCGTCAGGGGTGAACGGCTCGAGCACTTCGAAGTCGTAGTAGAAGCCGTCGGCGATGGGCGGTCCGATGCCCAGTTTGGCTTGTGGGAAGAGGTCTTGAACCGCTTGGGCGAGCACATGCGCGGTCGAGTGCCGGATAACGCTGCGACCGTCGTCGGTATTGGCCGCGATCGGGGTGACCTCGGCGTCAGCGTCGGGCGCCCAGCTCAGGTCGCGCAGCTTGCCTTCGGCGTCTCGCACCACGACGATCGCGTCCGGCGCGCCGCGCCTGGGCAGCCCCGCCTCACCGATTGCGGCGGCCGCGGTGGTCCCGGCAGGAACCCGGATCGGCTGCCGCGGGTCATCGCCGTCGGCTCCTGGGGCGGGTTGTGCGGGGACGCTCATCGGGGTGGTCTCCAAGTTTCGCGAGTGAATGGGCATGTCGAATGGAACGCGACCATGCTATCGGGGCGGAGCTGGTCGAACCCAAGCCGCGTGCTAAGTCTGGGTCGGCATCTTGGCCGAAACCGGATCAAGGCTGGCCGGGCTTGAGCCGCACAAACAACGCATCCGCCTCGGTCAGCAGGGTCTCGCCGTCGCTCAACCGGCCGGACACGAAGATCTTGCGCCCGTCCACCCGGTCCACTCCGGCGTCGATTTGCAGCTCCTTTTCGATGGGCACGATGTTGCGATAGTCGATCTTGAGGTAGGCGGTGCGCTGGCGCCGACTGCCGGTGAGCACCGACGCCGTCAAGCCCAGGAGCGTGTCGAACAACATGCCCAACGCACCACCATGGACCGCGCCATTGCGTCCGAGGTGGAACCGGGCGAAGCGGGCCCAGCCACCGATCCGGCCGTCTTGCGTCTTGCGCGCCGACATCGGGATGGTCGTGACGTTGCCCCGCATCGGCAAGTCCATTCGGCGCCCCGATGGTGACTCCCATTCGTCGGCGTCGAATGGCGCAAGCAGTATGGAGACCCGTTCGAGCAGGTCGGCGGCCTGGGTGATCACCTCGTCAGGCGCGTCGGCGGCACGCGCGTGGTCCTGCACCTTGCGCACCGCATCAATGAACCTGCCGTAGTCCGGTCCGCCCTTGTCGGTTGGCTGCGGCGGATTGAAGCCGCCGCCAGGGTGTTGCGACTGTTCGCGGGTCACCCAAACACCGTATTGCCTGCCGCCAGCCAAGTGGGCGACACCGCGGCTGAGACTGGCTAGCCGGGCTCGCGGGTCGCCGCCCGCCCCTACCCGCCGTGGGCGGCGCCGGCCACCGACAATGCTTCGAACTCCTGGTCAGAGAGCACAATTTCGGCAGCGGCGACGTTCTCCTGCAGGTGCGCTACCCGCGAGGTGCCGGGAATCGGCAGCATCACCGGCGACCGCTTGAGTAGCCACGCCAGGGCGAGCTGCGACGGCGTCGCGTGATGATCGTCTGCGATCTTGCGCAACGGACCGTCCGGAGCCGCCAGCGGGCCCGAGGCCAGCGGGAACCATGGGATGAATGCGATGCCCTGGCTGGTGGCCGCCTCCAGCAATGGTTCGGCGCCACGAGCGGCCAGGTTGTACATGTTCTGTACCGACACGATCTCGGTGATCTGTTGGGCCGCCTCGAGTTGGTCGACGTCGATCTCGGACAGCCCGATGTGGCGGATCTTGCCTTCGCTCTTCAGGGCGAGCAGCTCGCCCACCTGGTCGGCGAGTGGATAGTTGCGATCGATGCGGTGCAGCTGGAACAGGTCGATGGTGTCCACGCCCAGACGCCGCAGGCTCATCTCGCATTCCTGGTGCAGATAGCTCGGATTGCCCAGCGGCACCCACACGCCTGGGCCGGTTCGCAGCAGCCCGGCCTTGGTGGAGATCACCAGCCCGGTGTAGGGGTGCAACGCCTCGTGAATGATCTCCTCGGACACATAGGGGCCGTAAGAGTCGGCGGTGTCGATGAAGTTGACGCCCAGTTCGGCGGCCCGGCGCAGCACCCGTACGGCTTCGGCACGGTCGGCGGGCGGGCCCCAGACGCCGTCGCCGGTAAGGCGCATCGCGCCGAACCCGAGCCGGTGGACGGTCAGGTCGCCACCCAGGGTCAACGTTGCGGATGCTGCGGCCATGGCTTTCGCTCTGTGAGCACTCATTTTTCCGACCGTACGCCACGGGGCACACCCGATCCGGCGTGGCAAGCTGGGGGGTGTGGACCTTCGCGCGCTTTCCGGGCAACAACTGACCTACCCGGAAGTGGGCGCCACCGCGGCCGGACAGTTGCCCCCGGGATACGCCCACCTCAGTGTGTCCGACCAGATCGGCACCGGCCGGAAGCGTTTCGAGGAGGCCGCCCACGCGGTGATGCATTGGGGCATGCAGCGTGGCGCCGGACTGGCGGTGCGAGCCACCTCGGATACGGTCGCTGTTTCGACGGTGGCGGTGATCCAGATGATGGGTGTGTTGCGCGCGCCGTGCCGCGTGGTCTACGTCATCGACGAACCCGATATCCGCGGATTTGCCTACGGCACGCTGCCCGGGCACCCGGAATGCGGCGAGGAACGGTTCGCCATTCGCTACGACCCGGACACTTCCGGGGTATTTGCGGAGGTGTCGTCGTTCTCCCGGCCGGCGACCTGGTGGAGCAAGGCCGGTGGCCCGTTTGTGGCACTGACTCAACGCATCATCGCCAAACGCTACTTGCGCGGGGTGTAAGCGGCGTCAGCCCAGCCGGCGACAACGCGCGGTCACGCCCATCGCGCCAACAGCTCCCGCGCACCCGAGCACATCTGCTCGATCACCTCGCCGGCCGGCGCGCCGTCGGGGATCATCCCAACTCCCTGGCCCGCGTCGACCGGCGCCACCCGCAGGTCTTCGGTCGCGCTGGCAGCGGCCAGCTCGGCACGAGCATCCGCATCGGCGGCCAGTGCCGTCTCATTGCCGTTCCAGCGCGCGACGAAGTCGTTGGTCAACACCCGCGATGGGAACCGCTGGGGCCAGGGCAGGCCGTCGGCGACGTCGAAGACCCGGGTAGTGCTGGTGTCGGTTTCGCGCGCCGCGATCAGAGCCTGACGGCTCGGCTCCCCCGTCAGCGCCTCGGGGCACGCCGCCAGACGCGTGCCTACCCAGGCCCCCGCGGCACCGGCGGCCAGCACCGCGGCCAGGCTTCGGGGCGAGGCGATGCCGCCGCCGGCCAATACCGGCACCGAGACCGCGGCCAGGACCGCGTCGAGCAACGGCAGCGTTCCCAGCCGCACCTCGCCATGACCACCCCCCTCGGCTCCGCGCGCCACCACGATGTCCACCCCCGCATCGGCCGCACGCCGGGCCCCCAGAGCGTCGTAAACCTGTGTGATGGTAGGGATTCCGGCGTCACGGGCCGGGCCGACCCAGGACCAGTCGGTGCCGAAACTGACCGACAACAGGGCGGGCCCGGCGGCAAGCGCATCCTCGAGCAGCCCCGCCTCATTGCGCATCACCCAGTCCACCAGCCCGATCCCGAACCTGCCGCTGAACTGCCGCAATTGTTCGGCCAAGGCCGCCCGGGTGGCCCGGCTTCCCATGCCGATCATGCCCAGTCCACCGGCCGCGGTGACAGCGGTGGCGAGCCGGCCACCGGCGACTCCGCCCATTGGGGCGTTGACGATGGGAACCCGCAGGCCGAAGCCCCGTGACCAGCCGGTAGCGAGCACCCCTAGTGGGCGCCGGGCTGGGACTTGAGCACGGTCAACACCACCACCGAATCCTCGATGGCGTGCAACGCGTGCCGCTGCGGCGGAATCGCGACATAGTCGCCGGTCTTGCCGTCCCAGGCGTCATCGCCGGTGGTGAGGCGCACATGTCCCTGTAGCACCTGCAGGGTCGCCTCACCCGGGCTGTCGTGTTCGCCGAGATTGTGGTCGGCCAGCAGTGCCAGCACGGTCTGGCGCAATTCGTGGGCGTGTCCGCCGTGGATCGTGTGGGCGGCCCGTCCGCTGTGTGACTGTTTTGCCTCGGCCAGCTTTTCGGAGGCGAGTGCGGTCAGCGAAAGCGATTCCATCGGTGAGTCCTTTCAGCCGTTCAGTAGCAGTATTCCCGCAACGATCAAGGCGACCACCTTGACCACTTCCAAACCGACGTACACGTAGTGCGCACGGGAGCGGGGCGCATCCAACCCGGCCAGCACCTGATCGGACCGGCGGGTCAGACGGGGACGCACCGCGAGCAACTGCACCGCTAGCGCTGCGACCACGACACCGAACGCCACGATAATCCGCAGCGGCGCCGGGCCCGACACCGCTATTGCCGCCAGGACCAGCGCGAAGACGACCTCAACGATATTGAGCGCGCGGAAGACCAACCGGCCGATGCCAAGCCCGATCTGCAGCGTCACGTGCGGCGCCCGGAACTTCAGCGGAGCTTCCAGAAACGAGATGGCCAGCACCATGCCAAGCCATACGAAGGTGACGGCGATTTGGGTCGCCGCTGCGGTGCTCAACTGAGGGCTCCTTCCGGCGAAAGGTGGGCCAAGCAAAGATCCGGTTCGACAAACGAGTCGAGCCGCTCGACGGTGACGGTCGCCCCCCAACTTTCCAGCGCCCCGCGCATGAGGCCCAAGTGAATTGGGCACACCACGCCCGACCGGTTCTCGGCAAGTTCCAGAAACGGGCAGTGTCGCAGGGCAACCTGTTGCTGGCCGTCGGAGACTCGGCGCTCGGGAGCGAACCCGAGTCCGTCGAGGACGCCGACCAAGTGATCGATCGATTTCTCGGCACTGTGGGCGGTCGTCGGGGCTTGCAGACGTTCGCCCCAGGCGCGGCCGGCGGCCAGCGCCTTGTCAACCGAATCACTTTCGGCGGCAAGGCCGTTGCTGAGGATCTCGGCGAGTAGCTGGTAGTGGCGAGCGCCACCGCGGTCCATCTGCTGGACCGCCCGGAACATCAGCGGCGGGCGTCCGGGGCCGCGACGGCTGGGCTGCACGCGCTCCACCTGACCGTCATCGACCAAGCCGTCGAGGTGGAAGCGCACGGTGTTGGGGTGCACTCCCAGGTGCTCGGCGATCGCGACAATGCTCAGCGGATGGCCGACCGCACGCAATACCCGCAGCACCGCGCGGCGACGCCCCGCCGACTCCCCGCCCGTTCTGGCGATCCGACCCTCTCCCATTTAAGAATCTTAAGCATCTGCGACGTGGGGATGACCCGCCACGAATGGAGTATCAACACCCAGTCGGCCAATCTTGGCAGCCCCGCCCGGCGAACCCAGCGGCCCGTCCCGGCCGGGCAGGGCTTCGGTGAAAAACGCCACGTTGTCGGCGAGATGCGGGTGCAGCTCCTGCGGCAGGTCGTCCTCGTAGTAGATCGCCTCGACCGGACACACGGGCTCGCAGGCGCCACAGTCCACGCATTCGTCGGGGTGGATGTACAGCGAGCGCCCACCCTCGTATATGCAATCGACCGGACACTCCTCCACACAGGCCCGATCCATCACATCGATGCAGGGTTTTCCGATCACAGACGTCATGGTTCCGAAGTTTATCCAACATGCTTTATAAAAAAACATGCTTTATAAAAACTAGCGAGGTGGCAAAAGTTCTGTACGACAACGTACTTGACGTCCGGATCGGCGCAGTGACGGCGCGCGACCTCAACCGCTACGATTAAAAGCCCTGGGCCCAGTCTCCACGACACGGAGCGGAAGGGATTGCATGGGACGCTCACGTCACATCGCGCACTGGGACCCCGAGGATGTCCAGGCGTGGGAAGCCGGCAACAAGGCCATCGCCCGGCGCAATCTCGTCTTCTCCATCGCCACCATGCATGTCGGTTTCTCGATCTGGACCCTTTGGTCGGTAATGGTGCTGTTCATGCCGCAGTCCGTCTACGGCATCTCGGCCGCAGACAAGTTGCTGCTGGGCGCCACCGCGACGCTGGTTGGCGGCTGCGTGCGGATCCCCTACGTGATGGCCACCGCCCGATTCGGTGGCCGCAACTGGGCGACGTTCTCGTCGTTGGTACTGCTGGTGCCCACCGTCGGAGCAATCGTGCTGCTGGCCAACCCCGGACTGCCGCTGTGGCCATACCTGGTCTGTGCCGCCCTGAGCGGCCTGGGCGGCGGCAACTACTCCGCATCCCTGGCCAACGTCGAAGCCTTCTACCCACAACGGCTCAAGGGCGTGGCTCTAGGCCTGACCGGAGGGATCGGCAATCTGGGGGTGGCCGCCATCCAGGCGGTCGGCCTTCTGGTGCTGGCGACCGCCGGCCATGAAGCTCCATATTGGGTGTGCGCCGTCTACCTGGTGCTGATCGCCATCGCCGGCCTCGGCGCAGCCCTGTTCATGGATAACTTGACCCACGTGATCGAGGTCGGGCATGTGCGATCCGTTCTCGCGGTGCCCGACACCTGGGGCGTCTCGTTTCTCTACATGTGCGCCTCCGGCTCGTTCATCGGCTTCGCCTTCGTCTTCGGTCAGGTGCTGCAGTTCAACCTGCTGGCCGGCGGACAGAGCACCGCACAGGCGTCGCTGCACGCCGCCGAGATCGCCTTCGTCGGCCCGCTGCTGGGGTCGCTGGCGCGCATAGTCGGCGGCAAATTGGGCGACCGCTTCGGTGGCGGCCGCGTCACCCTGGGGGTCTTCGTCGCCATGATCCTCAGTGCCGCACTGCTGGTCGCAGTCAGCACACACGCCGACCACAGCCGCGGCGCCGGCGGGCGCATGACAGCTGCGACGCTGATCGGCTATGTGAGCGGCTTCATCGCGTTGTTCATCTTCTGCGGGATGGGCAAGGGAACCGTGTTCAAGCTGATCCCGTCGATTTTTGCGGAGCGTAGTCAGCACCTGGACATCAGCGATATGCAACGCCGCCAATGGGCACGCATCATGTCGGGGGCACTGATCGGGTTCGCCGGCTCGGTGGGCGCACTGGGCGGCGTTGGGATCAACCTGGCGCTGCGCCAGTCATATGTGCACAGCGGCACCGAGACGCCGGCCTTCTGGGCGTTCCTGGTGTGTTACCTCTGCGCGGCCGCGCTGACCTGGGCACGGTACGTGCGCCCACGCAGCCCGGTTGCCACGGCGCCCCGCAAACCCAACGAGGATCCGCAGCTCTCCGGTGCTGCTGCCTAGGCGCACGGTGGACACCTCGGCATGCATACTGGACCCGACCTGCAGGTCTTGATCCGCGCTATCCGGGATCGGCCGGCCGAGTAACAAGGAGGGCATCATCGACCCGTATTCCGCCTCCGCGCTCTGGCATTGCACCGCCCATCCACGGCGCCCGCTGGTTGTGGGCCTACCGACCCGACCCACCGCCTGATGGCCGGCACTCAGGGCGAATCCGGACAGCCCCTCCCGCTGTCGAATCGCAGCGACGACCATCTGCAGGGGCACTGGCTGCTGGCGCGGCTGGGCAAACGGGTACTGCGCCCCGGCGGTGTCGAACTCACCCGCACCCTGCTGGCCCGCGCCGACGTCAACCATGCCGACGTGCTCGAACTGGCGCCCGGCCTGGGCCGCACCGCGAGCGAGATCCTGGCCCGCCATCCTCGGTCCTACGTCGGAGCCGAAGCCGATCCCGATGCGGCGAACCTGGTGCGCACAATTGTGGCCGGGCACGGTGACGTGCGAGTCGCCGACGCGGCCGACACCGGATTGCCGGACTCCAGCGCTGATGTCGTCATCGGCGAGGCGATGCTGACCATGCAGGGCGATGCGGCCAAACACGCGATCGTCGCCGAGGCGGCGCGGGTGCTTCGCCCCCACGGGCGCTACGCCATCCACGAGCTGGCGCTGACGCCCGACGACGTGCCCGAAGAAATCAGCACCGAGGTCCGCCAGGCGCTGGCCCGGTCCATCAAAGTCAACGCCCGGCCGTTGACGGTGGCCGAATGGTCCCAGCTACTGGCCGGACACGGGCTGGTCGTCAGCCACGTGGCAACCGCGCCGATGGCGCTGTTGCAGCCACGGCGGATCATCGCCGATGAGGGCCTGTTAGGGGCCCTGCGTTTTGCCAAGAACCTGCTCACCCAGCCGGCCGCGCGCAAACGAGTACTGATGATGCGCAGCACATTCCACAAACACCGGGACCGTATGGCGGCGGTAGCCATCGTGGCCTACAAGCCCTCGGCATCGGGCAGTTGACGGCCGTAGCGCCGGCCCCCCGTGCGAGTGACAAACCGCTCTGACCGTGGTGACCGTTCGTCGCTAGAGTCGTGGATAGCGGCCCGCCAATTCGGCCGAGCCGGCTGACCCGCCAACAAAGGACACGCCATGTCCTCCCAGAACCAACGATTGGGAATCATCGTCGGTATCGACGATTCACCGGCCGCGAAGGTAGCCATCCAGTGGGCAACGCGTGAAGCTGAGCTGCGAAAAGCCCCGCTGACGCTCGTTCACGCGATCTCTCCCGACGTCGCGACGTGGTTGAACAAGCCATTGCCGCCCGGCCTGGCCCGCTGGCAGCGCGATCACGGCCACCAACTGGTCGAGGACGCGCTCAAGGTCATCGAGGAGGCCGCCGAGCGCGGCGGTCCCGCGGGGCTGGGTAGCGAAATCGTGCCTTCCGCCGCCGTTCCCGCCTTGGTCGACATGTCCAAGGACGCGGAGATGGTGGTAACCGGTTGCCACGGCAGCGGGCGCTGGCCGGGCCGGCCGCTGGGCTCAGTCAGTTCCGGGCTGCTGCGCTACGCGCACTGTCCGGTGGCCATCGTCCACGACGAGGACGCCTCGGCGCCGGATCGCGCCGCGGCGCCGGTGCTCGTGGGCATCGACGGCTCCCGGGCATCGGAATTCGCCACCGGCTTGGCCTTCGATGAGGCATCGCGCCGCCATACCGGGCTGGTGGCGGCGCATTCCTGGAGTGACGTCAATGTCTCGGATTGGCCGGGAATCGATTGGCCGGCAACGCAGTCGATGGCAGAACAGGTATTGGCCGAGCGCTTGGCGGGATGGCAAGAGCAATATCCCGATGTGAGCGTCAGCCGCGTCGTCGCGCGTGATCAGCCGGCCCGCCAGCTCGTGCAGCTGTCCGGCGAAGCCCAGCTGGTCGTCGTCGGTAGCCGCGGACGCGGTGGATTCGCCGGAATGGTGGTGGGTTCGGTGGCCGAATCCGTTGCCCAACTGGCCCGCGTGCCGGTGATCGTGGCGCGCGAGTCGCCGGCCTAGGTCCTGTCTGCTAATTGCGGACGCGGTGGTAGGTGATGATGGCGGCCAGGGTGACACCGCCGAGGTAGGTCAGGGCGTATTTGTCGTAGCAGGTGGCGACCGCGCGCCAGTGTTTGAGCCGGTTGAAGCTTCGCTCGACGGTGTTGCGGTGCTTGTAGATTCGGCCTGAGAACCCCGGAGGCCGTCCTCTGTTGCGGCCTTTGGCTTTGCGGCGGGTGATCTGGTCGCTGCGCTCGGGGATGGTATGGGCGATCTTGAGCCGGCGCAGCTGTGCCCGCGTCGAGTCATGGGAGTACGCCTTGTCCGCCAGCAGGTGAAACGGGGCGTATGAGTTGCTGCACCGGGCGGCCAGCAATGGCCAAAGCATCGGATTATCACCGGCTTGACCGGCCGACAGTGCCAGGGTGACCGGACTGCACAGCTGGTCGGTCAAGGCGTGGATCTTGGTAGTCAGCCCGCCGCGGGAACGCCCAATGGCGTGGTCATCGGGCTCATCGAGATATTTCTTGTAATTCGACAGATCCCCCTGTGCGGCGCCCGGGGCGCTCCGGCTGCGTGTTGGTGGGCGCGCACACTGGTCGAATCGACCGACAACAGTGCGCCCAGGTCGGCGTCCTCGGCGTCGAGGTCAGAGGCGATCGCCGCGAAGATCCGCGCGTAGATGCCATCGACCGACCAGCGTAGATGCCTCTCGGCCACCGATTGCCAGGGACCGAAGTGCTCGGGCAGGTCACACCACGGAGATCACGTACGGTAACGCCAGATAATGCCCTCCAGAGTACGTCGATGATCGTTCCACGGCCGGCCACGCCGCCGCCCCGCAGGCAACACCGCCACGATCAGCGACCACAAATCATCAGAAATCGCATGCGTCCGCATCACCCAAACAGCATCAGCCAAAACACCATTCACATTAAGCAGACACGCCCTAGCCGCGGACCACGAGCACCGAGCACTCGGCGTGCCGAAAGATCGGGTGCCCGGATGGCCCCACCAGCCGCGCAACCTGATCGTCCTCGTCGGCGCCGACCACCGCCAACTGAACCCGCTCATCGTGATCGGCCAGAAATCGTGCGGTGCCCGCCTGGGTGGTGATCGGATAGACGTGCACATCGGCATGGTGCTGGCCCCATTGCTGTACGCGACGTTCAAATTCCCCGTCCGCGGCGTCGGTGAGCTCCTCGGGACGCCCACCGAGTGCGAGGATCGGTGCTTGGCGCAGTTTCGCCTCGTGGGCGGCGTATTCGAGCACAGCGTCGTTGTCGGGCGCGTCGGTCACCCGCACCACGATCCAGTTGATGTCCGGCGGCGGCTGATCAGAGTTCGAACGGATGACCGCCACCGGGCAGTGCGCCTTTTCGGCGAGCTCGGTGGCCGTCGACCCCAGAATGGCTCGCGCGTAGCGGCCGATCCCCACTGAGCCCACGCAGACCAGCTCCGCATCGCGAGACGCCTCGACGAGCACGGCACCCGCCGGCCCGCGCGGGGTGTCGGTCTCCACTTTGACCGGCGCTGCGGTGGCTTCGATCGCGGATTGCGCTGCGCGCAGCGATGTCTCGGCATGCGCGAGATCATGCTCGTATCCTTCGGGGGACGAATGAGCCGTCTTGAGCACCGATATCAGCCGCAACGGCACGCCTGCGCTGACCGCCTCCGCGGTGGCCCACAGCACTGCCGTGATACCCGCCGGTGAACCATCGATGCCAACGATGACCGGTTTCATGTCATTGCCCCTCTCCGGCGCTGCTCACGTTCGGTAATCCACCAGATGGCCAATCAACCCGCGTTGGAATACTTTTCGCGCTGATCAGCGGGGTCCGCCGTGGCCCCCGGCCCGGCAAGCCGGTAGACGTTGATCAGCCGTGCGATGTCGCTGGCGGCGACGATGCCGACCACCGCACCGCCGTCGAGGACGAGCGCGCGGCTACCCCGGCCCGCCGGAGCCATCCGCTCGAGCAGCGTCGTCAGCGGCTCCTGCGGCGTTGCGGTGGGCACCTCATGCAGGGGTAGGGCGATTTCCCGGACCGTTGTGCTGCCCCGCCGCTCGGGCGCCAGCTCGCGCAGCTGCCGCAGGGTGACCAGACCCGTGATCGATCCATCCCGCTCGGTGACCGGGTAGGCCGAGTGCCGGTCGCCAAGCACGTAGCGCGCAATGAACTCGTCGACATCGATCCAGCCGGGAGCGGTATGTGGATGCGCGGTCATCGCGTCCGCGACCCGCAGGCCGGCAAAGAGCTGCTGAGTCGAGATCCGGGTTTCCTCCTCGCGGGCGGCGGCGAAAATGAACCAGCCGATGAAGGCCAACCACACGCCGCCGACCAGGCCGCCGGCCACAAACTCCGCCAACCCCAAGATGATCAAGATCAGCGCGACCACCCGTCCGGCCCGCGCCGCACCGATTCCGGCGCGCACGATATCGCCGTGGCGGCGCCACAGGTAGGCCCGCACCAGCCGACCTCCGTCCAGCGGCGCCCCCGGCAGCAGATTGAACAGGCCCAGCATCAAATTGACCGCGACCAGCCACCAGACGACGCTGACCACCAGATCCGGCGTTCGCACCATCGCCAGGGCGACGGCCACCGCGGTGAACATCGCGGACAGGGCAAGGCTGGTGGCTGGGCCCGCGAATGCGATCCGAAAAGCCGCCTTTGGAGTTTTGGCTTCCCAGCCCAGGGTGGTCACTCCCCCGAACAGCCAGAGCGTGACGTTTCCCACGGGTACCCCGGCCCGCCGCGCCGCGATGGCGTGCGCGAGCTCGTGGGCCAACAACGAGGCCATCAGCACCAGTGCCCCGCACCCGCCGGCTATCCAATAGACCACCGCGCCATAGCCTTTGGCCGTTTCCGGCAATGTTGTGGCCAGACTCCAGGTGAATAGCCAAAGAATGACCAGGACGCTCCAGTGAACCTTCACCGCAAAGCCGGCGATTCGTCCCAATGGGATCTCGTCGCTCACCGCGCTACCTCCAACCTGGCGGATTGCCCCGCAACGCTCACCAACGCGATCCACCTACTCCCGAACGTAGGGCGAGCCGGCGGACTGCGCTAGGGCCGTTCGGCCTTCCGATCGCCGGCCGGCTGCGGCTGGGCAGGGGCCAGACGTTCAACTCGGTGCTTGATTCCCAGCAGCAGACCCCGGGTGCCCAGCGAGATCAGCGGCCTGGCCAGCTCCAGGGCAAAGATCTCCCCCGGGTGGCGCAGGGCGATCCTGGCGCGCGTCAGCAGACGTACCCGATCTTCCCAGTGCGGCTGAACGTGAAATGACCAGACCGCGTTCCAGCGTTGGTCCGGCTGGGTCGCGTTGAGCACCAGGTACTTTTCGGGCTCGATCGCAGGGACACGCAACGTCAGTCCGTCCGGCAATCCCAGCCACCCCGGCGGAGCCAGTCGAACCACATCGCCTACCGCAAGGTGTTGCCATTCCGGATGGATGCGATCAGCGTCGTGGTAGCCAAGGCCGGCAAGGTTTTTCAGTCGCTCGCCGCCGTACCAGCCACCCCGGTCCTGCCCCATCTGCAGTAGCCAGGGCCACACGGCCGACACGGGCGCGTCGATGCACAACGCCTCGGTGGTCTGAGTCGCCGGATCCCCCACCAAACTGTCACCGGGCAACAGCATCTGAGCCTCTTGCTTGGTCGCGCCCCAGTTGCGGTAGTAGCGTCGCGCGGCGTAAAGCAGCGCCAACGAGGCTGTGGCTTCAGCAATCCGTTTCGTCGTCGTGCCCATATCCCCAGTCTGCGAGCACGGCATGCTCATTGACCAGGGCCAATGGTCCCCCATGTGCTAGCCGATGTGCCCCGACAGTCGGGGTGGCACGCCCACACCAGATTCCAGCTCGGTCAGGCATTCCTCGGTCAGCGGGATGAGGGTGTCGATATCGGTCATCACCTCGCGGCCCGCGACGTAGCCGAACCCGATCCGGTCAGCGTAGGAACACGTGGTGACGTTGAGCGCCTGACCGTCGTAGACGGTCGACACCGGATACATCTCGTCGACGTGTGCTCCGTTCCAATACCTTTCGGCGCGTGGGCCCCCAACGTGGGAAATCGGAAGGTTGTATCCGGTGCGGATTTTCGGGGTGAACGGCAGCAGCGGAAAGATAACGGTGGCAGCGATGCTGGCCGCCGTGGTGAGCAACGATGCCGCCGATCCCCGCGCGCTCACCCAGTGCTTGCCCTCCGACATCGACCGGTGAATCAGATCCAGGCGCCGGTGCGGATCTGGCAGATCGGTGCCCAAGGGGCACAACCAAAGACCGAACATGTTGGCGTGCTCGTCGGGTGCCGAAGGATGCTCGCGATCACGCACGGTGATCGGGCAGATGGCGACCAGGGAGTAATCGGGCAGTTCGCAATGGGCGAGCAACCAGCGGCGCAGCGCGCCGGCGATCACCGCGGTGACCACGTCGTTGGCCGTGACATCGGCCGCCCGTTGTATCGCCTCGATCCGGTGCCGCGACCAACTGCCCGCCGCGACGGCACGCTGAGCGCCCAAGCGGCCGTTGAACCGCGTGTAGGGCGCGGTGAATGGCAGCACCGTCGTGTGCCCGATCAAGCTATCCCAGACCGTGGATGCCTGCCCGGTGACGACGTGATTGATCAGCCCGATGCCCGATGCCGCGGCACCGGCCAGCGAACGCAGCGGCGCAGAAAGGCGCGCCAGCAGCCCGGTCGAGGTCGACGACGGCGGGTGGTCAAGGTGGCGGTCGGCATAGAAGGGGGGCATCGACCGGCATTCGGGATCGGTGCTCAGCGCCTCGGCGATCATTTGAAAACCCGCCACACCATCGACGACGGTGTGATGCACCTTGATGTAGAACGCGAACCGGCCATCCGCGAGACCATCGATCAGATACGACATCCACATCGGGCGGGACAGTTCGAGGCGCTGCGCGTCCAGCTCGGCGATCAGCCGCCAGAACGCGTCTCGGCCGGCATCGACGCTGCGCCGCTGGCAGTGGTATCCGATGTCGACGGCTTGCGCATCTCTCCAGACCCAGACGCCCCCGGTGTCCACGCCACGATGTGGGTATCGGCGCAGCCTCGGATCTATCGGTTCACCACCAGCCAGTGTTTCGCGGTGAAGCTGGTCGACGTAGTCGGCCCCGGAACCGGGTGGCGGTGACAGGATCAGCAGCGCACCGACATGCATCGGGTTGGATACCAACTCCGCGGTCAACATCAATGCGTCCAGCGGATCCAGCGGATGCATCTGGTTCCTCCGCAACTAGGCAGGGCGGTCGCGCTGCTCCGAGGGATCGTCGAGCAGGCCCGACTGCTGCAGCGCATCCTCGACGAACTGCTGCACCGGCCGAGATCGGAAGAACCCGGTATGTCCGCCCGGATACCAGACGATGTCGGGCTTGCCCCAGTGTTCCCAAAGCCGGGCTACCTGCCGCCGCGGATGCACCAGCTGGTCGGCGACGCCGGCATAGATGAAGCGCCCGGCCCTGGGCACCAGCGGGGTCAGGGCGAGCGGCGAGATCATGTGGCCGATGGGTTCGGCCAGCGCCACCGTCTCGCGGCGGGGGTCATCGCGACCAAAACCCGAGTGGCGGCCCAGCAAATCGACCAGATCCGCGACCGGCACACCGAGGATCGCGCAGGTCAGGTCGTCTTCCAGGCTGGCCACCAAGGACGCGATGTAGCCGCCGAGCGACAGACCGTTGATTCCGATCAGCGATTCGGGCTCCTGCATCCGGATCCAGGAGATCAGCCGACGGATGTCCCACACGGCCTGAGCGGTGGCATGGACGTTGTCGAGAACATCTTCGCCCGGATATACCGCGCCCTTGGGCAGGTCACGCGCCCGGGGACCGTGCATCGGCAGCACCGGCATGACGATGTTTAGGCCCAACTCGCGATGCAGCTTCCAGGACCGGAACAGCGCCAGATCGAGCGGGGCGCGGCCCATCTCGGTGCCGTGTACGCAGACCAGCCAGGGGCGCGGTTCCCGGTGGCGCAGCAACAGCGCGTACTCCCGATTGTTCGCGGTGCACCCCAGCCACCGTTGGCCACCCGGCTCACCCGGCAGCGGGGTGTACCCGCTGTCGAAGAACATCCGGTAGAAGGAGCGTTTGCGCCCCTTGACCTTGCGGACCGTGACCTCGGAGGGGGCAGGGGGTCGGCGAAGAATGTCCGCGGGCGCTGCAGCCAGCCCTGATCGCCGTAGAACTGCAGGGCCAGCGCCACTTCGTCATCGATTCGCTCGAACACGTGTGGATCGCTGACCGGGCGACGCGCCTTGAGCCCCATCAGCACGATTTCGTCCCGAAACGCCTGGGCCGCCAGGGCGATGGTGGGCCGGGCGATCGGGAGCCCGTCGGAGTCTTGATCGAGGTAGTCGCGCCACGACTCGGCGAAGTAGCGGCCGGTGTGCACGAAGGGTGTGACCACGCTGCCCAAGCCCCCGAGGCCAAGCGGGTTGACCTGCCGGGCCCCTGGGCTCACCTGTGCGTCATCGCCGGCCGGTTTCGCCATGGCGCCAAAGCTAACAGGTCGCCCAAAACGCCGGTTAGGGTCTTACGTCCCGAGCAGGTCACGGGCCCCAAGGACACCAAAGGACAATTGCCAATCGCCTGGATGACTTTGGGCCCTACCCCGGCCCAGGCAACCGCAGAAGCATCGAAAGTGTCATCTAGCGACAGAAGAGATGCGTTATGCACTGCTTGCCAGGCCCACTAGAGATCCAGCTCGTCGTCGATGTTTGCACTGGTGAGAGGTGGTTTGCGTGATGCATCCCACGTTGGCCCACGAGCGGCCCGACATCGCCAAGATCGACCACCGGCCACCATCGGTGGCGCGGATGTTCCTAGACCGCGTGGCCGCCTCCCCGAGCGCCGAAGCGTTCCGCTATCCCCACGGTGACGACTGGGAGAGCGTCACCTGGGAGCAGGTTGGCGAGCGGGTAGGCCGCTTGGCGGCCGGCCTGATCTCGTTGGGCATCGCCCCGCAGGATCGGGTCGCGCTGGCATCGTCGACCCGGTACGAGTGGGTGCTCGTCGATTTCGCCGTGATGTGCGCCGGGGCGGCGACAACCACGGTGTATCCGACGACCATCGCCGCCGACGTCGCCTACATCGTGGCGAACTCTGGAAGTCGAGTCGTGGTCGCCGAGGACCAGACCCAGGTCGACAAGCTGGTCGAACACCGCGCAGAGCTGCCCGAGGTGGCCAGGGTGGTGGTGATCGACGGCGAGGGTGATGGCAGCTGGGTGATCACGCTCGCCGAACTCGAACAACTGGGCAAGCAGCTGCTTGCCGACTCCCCCGCCGCCGTGGACCAGCGGGTCGCCGCGATCGGCCCCGACCAGCTCGCCAGCCTCATCTACACCTCCGGAACCACCGGACGGCCCAAGGGTGTGCGGTTGACCCACGGGGCTTGGACATACACCGCCTCGGCGATCGATGCCCTCAACGTGCTCGGCCCGGCCGACCTGAACTTTCTGTGGCTGCCGCTGGCCCACGCATTCGGCAAGGTGATGCTTTCGCTGCCGCTGCTCATCGGGTTCCCCACCGCGATCGACGGGCGGGTCGACCGGATCGTCGACAATCTGGCGGAGCTGCATCCCACCGTCATGCAGGCGGCACCGCGCATCTTCGAAAAGGCTCACGCCCGGATCGAGCAGATGGTCGCCGAGCAGGGCGGGCTCAAGAAAGCGGTGTTCGACTGGTCGATCGGTGTGGGATTGAAAGTCTCGGCCTCCCGGCAAGCGGGCCGCCAGCCTTCACTGCTGTCCAGGCTGGCCTACCAGCTGGCCGACCGGTTGGTGTTCTCCACCATTCGCGAGCGCTTCGGCGGCCGGATCCGCTTCTTCGTCTCGGCGGCCGCCGCACTGGACCGCAACGTCGCGCAGTGGTTCGACGCGATCGGTATCACCGTGCTCGAAGGCTACAGGCTGACCGAGACCGCCGCGGCGTCTTTTATCAACCGCCCCAACGCCTATCGGTTCGGCACGGTCGGCTGGCCGTTTCCCGCTACCGAGGCACAGATCGCCACGGATGGCGAGATCCTGCTGCGGGGGCCTGGCTTGATGACGTCCTACCACGACTTGCCCGAGGCCACCGAGGAGGCGCTCGACCACGAGGGGTGGTTTCACACCGGCGACATCGGGGAGATCGACGCCGACGGCTACCTGCGGATCACCGACCGCAAGAAGGACATGTTCAAGATCTCACAAGGTAAGTACGTCGCACCTGCCGCAATCCAGGTGAGGTTCAAAGGTCTGTGCCCCTACGTCGGCGAGCTGATCGTCGTCGGTGAAGCCAAGCCCTATTGCGTGGCCCTGGTCAGTCTGGACAGTGAAGCGATCACCGAGTGGGCCGCGGGGCATGGATTGGCCGGCAAGTCCTTCGCGGAGCTAACCCGCGACCCCAAGACACGCGAGTTGATCGCGGGCTACATCGACACACTCAACGCCGAGCTCAACCGGTGGGAGCAGATCAAGAAATTCGCCGTCCTCGACCGCGAGCTGTCCATCGAATCCGGTGACCTGACGCCGAGCATGAAGCTGCGCCGCAAGGTGGTTCTGGACAAGTCCGCCGACGAGATCTCGGCTCTCTACCAGCAACCAACGGGCCCGGCACCCAAGACCGGCTGAGCTCGCGCGCCGACGAGACAGCAAGTATCACAACAACATAAACGACACAGCGGAGAAGTTTGGTATGCAATCAGATCGCCTCCATTGGCTAACAACTGCGACTGGTCCATTCGCCTCGGTGTATTTCGATGATTCACACAACACCGCCGATGCCGCCGAGCGGCTGGAAGCGACATGGCGCGACATCCGGCGTCACCTCGACGGTCTGAAGGCCGACGATCAGCTCATCGGCCGGCTCGAAGAGGCGGTGTGCCACCACCGCCCTGCCGTCGGGCGGCGGGGCCGGGCGGTGGTGGCGACCAGCGACAAGGTGCTGGTCAACGAACAGCTCATCAGCCCACCGCCGGTAACCGTGGTGCGGCTGTCCGAGTAACCGTACCTGGTGCCGCTGATCGACCGCGAGATTCGGCGACCGACCTACGTGTTCGCGGCGGTGGATCACGCCGGCGCCGACGTCCGGTTGTATCGCGGTGACACGTTCAGCTGCACCAGCATCGACGGCGGCGGCCACCCCATCCACAAACCGGCCACGGCCGGCTGGAAGGGCTATGGCGACTTTCAGCACACCGCCGAGGAGGCCGCCCGGATGAACTACCGTGCCGTCGCCGACCACCTCACCCAACTGGTGGACGAGGCCGACCCCGAGGTGGTGTTCGTCTCCGGTGAGATCCGATCCCGCTCCGACCTGGTTGCGGCACTGCCGCACCGGGCGGCCCAGCGGGTGTGGCAATTGCATGGCGGGGCACGCAACAGCAGCATTGGTGAGGACGAGATCAACGAGCTCACCCTTGCCGAGTTCGCTCGCCGGCGCGACACCGAAATGGCCGAGGTGACACAGCGGTTCGAAGCGGAGCTGGGGCGGCGTTCGGGGCTGGCCACCGAAGGACTGTCAGCGGTCTGCGCGGCCCTGCGCAACGGCGAGGTCGACACCCTGATCGTCGGTGAGCTGCGCGATGCCACGGTGGTAACCGGGGCCGCACTCACCACGATCACACCCAACGCCGACGTGCTGTCCGAGCTCGGCCAGCCCGCGGTGCGGATTGCCCGTGCCGATGAAGCCTTGCCATTCAGCGCGATCGCGGCCGACGCCTCGCTGGTTCGAGCCGATGGTCAGATGGCGCCCGCCGACGGGGTGGGCGCGCTGCTGCGATATCCGGCAAGCGACAGATTGGCCAGCCAGAGTTCGTAAAGCCTGACGGGCGATGTCGCGGGCGTAACGCCGTGGCGAACTCCGTGATGCATCGAGTCAAGATGCCTGCGAAACCTGGTTCATGCATCAGGTAAGGAATGCCCGCGAAATCGGGGTCAGGTGGTGGTCTTGCTTTTGATGCGGATGCCGGCTTTGAGGGCGGGTAGAGCGGCGGGTATGGCGGCGGGGTAGAGCTGTTCGGTCTTGTCTTTGGCGAGTCTGAGCAGGGCGGCTTGCAGGTCGGCGATCTGGTGGGCGATCGCGGCGGGGTTGAGGCTGTTGCGGTAGGTGAGCAGCTCTGTTTGTTGGGCCGCTGAGAGGACTCCGGCGGCCAGCAGCCGGTCCAGGGGGGTCTGGGGCTTGTCGTAGAGCCGGCGGCGGTGACCGTCGCGGCTGCAGCCGTAGCTGATGGGTTTGATGGTGGGGGTCAGGTAGTTGAGCCGGTCGTTGACCAGGTGCCACAGCCGGTTGAGCACGGCGCGTTCTTCGTCGGTGTCGTAGCGGTAGTAGAACCCGTAGCGACGCACGAGGTGGTTGTTTTTGGACTCGATGGTGGCCTGGTCGTTCTTCTTGTAGGGTCGTGAGCGGGTGAAGAAGATCTCCATGTCCGCGGCCCACTTGATGACCGCCTTATTGAGGAATTCGGTGCCGTTGTCGAAGTCCAAACCCGTTACCTTATAGGGATTTTAGTAATTCCGGTTTTGAGGGCGCCCAGGATGTGGGGTGGGCGTTGTTGCGCACCGTGCGGGTGAACACCCAGCCGATGTGCATGTCGGTGAGGTTGACCGTGCGGGCGAACTCACCTTTCAGTGTCGGGCCGCAGTGCGCCACGGTGTCGCCTTCGAAGAACCCGGAGATTCTTCGGCCTCATCGCCTGCTTTGCAGATGGTGATCGAGGACCGCAGCAGCGGGAGGGTTTCGTCGTCGACACACCCGAGATCTGGTCGCGGGCCTTGGCGCCGCGCAGGTAGCGGTCGATCGTGGCGCTGCTCATCGCCAACAGCTCGGCACGCACCGCCGGGCCGTAACGGTCACGGCCGTCCACCAGTTCGCCGTGGCGTTCTAGGGCGTGTCTGCTTAATGTGAATGGTGTTTTGGCTGATGCTGTTTGGGTGATGCGGACGCATGCGATTTCTGATGATTTGTGGTCGCTGATCGTGGCGGTGTTGCCTGCGGGGCGGCGGCGTGGCCGGCCGTGGAACGATCATCGACATACTCTGGAGGGCATTATCTGGCGTTACCGTACGGGATCTCCGTGGTGTGACCTGCCCGAGCACTTCGGTCCCTGGCAATCGGTGGCCGAGAGGCATCTACGCTGGTCGGTCGATGGCATCTACGCGCGGATCTTCGCGGCGATCGCCTCTGACCTCGACGCCGAGGACGCCGACCTGGGCGCACTGTTGTCGGTCGATTCGACCAGTGTGCGCGCCCACCGACACGCAGCCGGAGCGCGCCCGGGCGCCGCACAGGGGATCTGTCGAATTACAAGAAATATCTCGATGAGCCCGATGACCACGCCATTGGGCGTTCCCGCGGCGGGCTGACTACCAAGATCCACGCCTTGACCGACCAGCTGTGCAGTCCGGTCACCCTGGCACTGTCGGCCGGTCAAGCCGGTGATAATCCGATGCTTTGGCCATTGCTGGCCGCCCGGTGCAGCAACTCATACGCCCCGTTTCGCCTGCTGGCGGACAAGGCGTACTCCTATGACTCGACGCGGGCACAGCTGCGCCGGCTCAAGATCGCCCATACCATCCCCGAGCGCAGCGACCAGATCACCCGCCGCAAAGCCAAAGGCCGCAACAGAGGACGGCCTCCGGGGTTCTCAGGCCGAATCTACAAGCACCGCAACACCGTCGAGCGAAGCTTCAACCGGCTCAAACACTGGCGCGCGGTCGCCACCCGCTACGACAAATACGCCCTGACCTACCTCGGCGGTGCCACCCTGGCCGCCATCATCACCTACCACCGCGTCCGCAATTAGCAGACAGGACCTAGAGCATCCAACTGAAGTGCCATGGAAGCGGCCAGGTACCGGCCGCACTGCCCGCCTGAGGCCGCCCACACCTTCTGCAACACCTTGAGCGCATCCTAGGAGTACTTCGGATTGCGTTGCCGGCGAATCCGTTTGGCGACCTGCCGACCCGCTCCCGGCGGCGCGGCCGCCGCCCTCAACCGCCGCCGGGCGTTGTCACGCGACCAGCCGGTGACCGCCACCACCTGATCCAGAATCTGCCCCTTGCCCGCCTTCGGCGCCCCCACATACGCCCTGGCGAACTTCGCGGTGATCTCGGCCCGAGACGACATCGACAGCCCACTTCCCATGCCTGCCAAGGATCGACCGTTTCGCGGGCATTTTTACGTGATGCACCGAGGGCGCTTCACGGGCATTTTTCGTGATGCTTGCCGAACTCTGGCGTGATATTCGGCCCTGGCGTTACGCTCGCGTTGGTTGAAGGACACCCGAGGTATGAGGCAGTTCAGCGATCGCATCGACGCCGGCCGCAAGTTGAGCCGCCGGCTGGAATTCCTACGTGGTCAAGACATTGTGGTGCTGGGTCTGCCGCGTGGCGGTGTCCCGGTGGCCTTCGAGGTAGCCAAAGCCTTACACGCGCCACTTGATGTGCTGCTGGTGCGCAAGCTCGGTGTGCCGTTGCATTCCGAGGTCGCCTTCGGGGCCATCGGCGAGGGCGGTGTGCAGGTGATCAACAGTGCCGTGGTGCACGAGGCTGGGCTCGGCGAACAGGAGATGGCCGCGGTCGAGACCGCGCAGTGGGCCGAGTTGCAGCGCCGGGTGCAGCGCTACCGTGGCGATCGCCATCCGATCCCGCTGCGGGGGCGGATCGCGGTGATCGTCGATGATGGCGTCGCGACCGGGGCCACCGCCGCGGCCACTTGCCAGGTCGCGCGCGCTCAGGGCGCCAGCCGGGTCATCCTGGCCGTTCCCATCGGTGCTACCGATACCGCACCTCGATTCACTGAATACGCCGACGAGGTGGTGTGCCTGGAAACGCCCACGCCCTACTTTGCCGTCGGACAGGGATACGACAACTTCACCCAGACCTCCGATCAGGAGGTGGTGACGCTACTGGATCGGGCCCGTAGCGAATTCGGTGCGGGCCATCAGCCGGCAGATCCTGCGCGGCGAGACGATGAGGTTCGGGTGTTGGCGGGCCCGGTCTCGGTGATCGGGCACCTGACCATTCCCGACCGCCCCACCGGCATCGTCGTCTTCGCCCACGGCAGCGGCAGCAGCCGCCACAGCCCGCGCAATCGCTACGTGGCCGAGGTACTCAACCAGGCCGGCCTGGCGACTCTGCTGCTGGATTTGCTGACGCCCGAGGAAGAACGTAACCGCGCCAACGTGTTTGACATCGGATTAATCGCCCGGCGATTGGTCGACGTCACCGGGTGGCTGGCGGTACAACCGGACACCGCGGCGCTGCCGGTGGGATTCTTCGGGGCCAGCACTGGCGCCGGCGCGGCTCTGATCGCGGCCGCGCATCCCGGCGTCAAGGTGCAGGCGGTGGTGTCCCGCGGGGGGCGGCCCGATCTCGCGGGCGACGCGTTGCGCGAAGTGCACGCTCCCACGCTGTTGATAGTCGGTGGTAGTGACGAGGCCGTCCTGGAGTTGAACCGGCAAGCGCAAGCGGCGATCCCGGCGCCGTGTGAGCTGGTTGTGGTTCCCGGTGCCACTCATCTCTTCGAAGAACCTGGCGCCCTCGAGCAAGTAGCGACACTGGCGCGTGATTGGTTCCTCGGCCACCTGCACCATCACTAGCCAGCGCTAGCACCCGCTGCGATAGCCAGCGATTCAGTGGTGGAGGCCGGAAACCGGCTCGTGCGTGCTGGCTTGGATGTCGGCCGACGTCGCCGCAAACAGCTGATTGGCCAAGTCGGATAACGCTCGGGCGATCGCGAGTTCATCGCCGATCTGAGCCACCGGCTCATCGGCCGGGTCAAGCCTGGCCAAGCCAATACCAACCAGCGTCTGGTCGCCCCAGACCAGTCGCGCCTTTGCCCGGGTGCGCTCGTCGCGCTCTTCGATCAGCACATCCACGTGGCAGGACTTGGCGTTGGTGGTGTTTCCTGTCATCGCCGTCTCCTTTGTCTTGCAGACACATTCGATGCCACCACCACCGAACCCGCCGGCAGTAGGGGCGAAAGTCACGAGACGCCGGGATGCCCAGCGACCATCACGGAACAATCTCTCCGGTCTGGCCGCTGCTGCCGGGCACCCCGAGAAGGCCGTCGAGACCGGTGTCGCCGCCCGTACCACCGGCCGCACCGCCGGCACCGCCCTGACCACCCAGTGCCAAGTCACCACCGGCGCCGCCGGTACCACCGGTCTGGGACGTGCCGCCGTTGCCACCACTGCCGCCGGCACCGCCCTGACCACCCAGTGCCAAGTCACCACCGGCGCCGCCGGTACCACCGGTCTGGGACGTGCCGCCGTTGCCACCACTGCCGCCGGCACCGCCCTGGCCGCCCTGCCCGCCGGTACCGCCGGCGCCGGTAGCGCCGGTCGAACCAGCCCACCCGATCACGCCGCCGGCGCCACCGCTGCCGCCGGTAGTGCCGCCGGCGCCGCCGTCGCCACCGGTTCCGCCATCGCCACCGAGCACGCCATTGGCACCGATGCCACCGGTCGTCGTTCCCGAAGTGGTGGTGGCCGCGCCGCCGATACCGCCGTCCCCACCGGCCCCGCCGATGCCTCCGATTCCCCCGACGCCGCCAATACCGCCGGCGCCTCCGTTGCCCCCGATCCCGATGAACCCGGCCGCGCCGCCGGTGCCGCCGGCACCTCCAGCACCACCGGTCCCGCCGTTGCCACCGAGCCCTCCGACGCCTCCGACAGCGCCGTCACCTCCGGTACCGCCCGCATAGCCGGCCGCTCCGGTGCCGCCGGTGCCCCCGGCGCCGCCGTTGCCGATGAACATCCCGCCACGCCCGCCGTTGCCGCCGGCACCGCCGGTGTCGCCATTACCGCCGGTTGCCCCTTGCAGCGTGCTACCAGCACCACCGATCCCGCCCATACCGCCGGTGCCCGAGTTACCGTCGGTCGACTCGCCGAGCCCACCCGCACCGCCGGTGCCGCCGATTTCGTCGCCCGTGCCGGCGTCACCGGGATTCCCGTTGTCTCCCGTTACGTTGCCGTTGTTGCTTTGGTCAGCGCCGGCGCTACCGGTACCGGCTGTGGCACCCGGGGTCGGATTAGTCCCGTCTGTCCCCGGCAGACCGGTGCCGCCCTGGCCACCGGCACCACCCGAGCCGAACCAGTTCGCGTTTCCGCCGTTGCCGCCCTGGCCGGGCAAACCGCCGAGGATGCCGGTCATGGCGGCTCCGCCTTGCCCGCCGTTACCGCCGTCACCCAGTAGCGTTCCGCCGGCACCGCCGTCGCCACCGGCCGCCCCGACCCCTCCGGTACCGCCGACACCGCCGCCGCCGAGGAAGCTGCCGGCACCGCCCGCGCCGCCGACGGCACCGTCGCCACCATCGCCACCGAACCCGCCGTTGCCGAAGAAGCCACCGGTGCCACCGGTGCCACCCATACCCCCGTCACCACCCATGTTCGAGGCCCCGCCCGCGCCCCCGGTCCCGCCGTTGCCCAAGAATCCGGCAGCCCCGCCGGTACCGCCGACCAACCCGGTGGCGCCAACCCCGCCCACTCCGCCTGCCCCGCCGTTGCCCAGCAGCAGCCCGCCCCGTCCGCCCAGGCCGCCGGCGGCGCCCTCGCCACCGGTACCCCCGGTGCCGCCATTGCCGAATAGTCCTGCCGCGCCGCCCGTCCCGCCGACCTGACCCACCGCACCCGAGCCGCCATTGCCCCCATTGCCAAGCAGGATCCCGCCGTCGCCTCCGGCAGCGCCGGTGCCATCGGCACCGTTGGCGCCATTGCCGATCAAGGGGCGCCCCAATAGGGCCTGTGCGGGGGCGTTCACCACACCCATCAGTTGATCCAGCGGCGAGGCATTCGCGGCCTCGGCGGCCGTGTAGGCGCCGGCGCCGGCCGAAAGTGTTTGGAGGAAGCGCTCGTGAAACGCGGCGGCCTGAGCGCTCAGGCTCTGGTAGCCCTGGGCGTAGGACCCGAACAGCGCCGCGACGGCCGCCGATATTTCATCACCCGCGGCTGCCACGACGGTCGTTGTCGGCAGCGCCGCAGCGGCATTGGCCGTTGTGAGCACCGATCCGAGGTTCGCCAGATCCGAGACCGCGGCCGTGACCGCGTCCGGAACAGCAATCACAAACGACATCTGCCAACCTCCCATACAGGACAAGCGATGATCGAGCGCTGGGCAGCATCAAATCCTATCCCCGTCGCGAATAACACAATGGATATTCGCCCAACAGCGTGCGCGCGTCGGAGAAATTCGGTTGCCCCGCAAGCCCTTCTCCAACGCCCGACCGGACCAAACACGCCGCGCTCCAGCTATCGCCGCACCCACGATCCGGCGCAATTGGCAGTCGCGACAAACTGAAATCCCCTGTACCGCAGATTGTTAATGGCGCATACCGGAGAAATCCGTCCCGGCCGACCGTCGAAATCCAATAGATTCCGTTTTCGATACCAAAACCTAATCCCCGCACCGAGCTTGGCCGAACTCCCAACTCGTCAAATCCCGATGAGACAATCGAAATCCTGTTCGACGCGAGGTCGGGTTGATGCCACCGCCTTCGGCCCAAAGCCATCGCAGCTGGCAAAAGCCCTGTGCCGCAACGCCCCCCCACCGTGGGCTGTCAATCCACGTCGAGCGACCGAACGCTCCGGCCACACGGCGCGGTCAGGCCGAAGGCCGCGGCCGGCTCGACCACACACGACCGGTCAATATGTCGTGCCCATTTGCACGCGCTCAGCTCGATTCCAGTGAGACCCTTGACCCATGCCTCATGAAGGACCGAACCAGCTGTATGGCCTCTACCTGAGCATGCTGCGCCGCATAGGCCACTACCGATGGTTCGCGGCGATCTTCAAGCGCGTCGGCACGCCGGTAGACCGGGCGCTGATACGCCTGAGCCGGGGCCGGCTCTCCATGGGTGGTTCCGAGATGCCGACGATGCTGCTTACCACGACAGGCAGGCGCACCGGCAAAGAGCGAACGGTTCCGCTGCACTACGTGTGGGATGGCTCGAACGTGGTCGCCGTGTGTGAGAACTTCGGCTTGGATAAGGCCTCGAGTTGGCCGTACAACCTGCTCGCTGACCCGAAGGCCCGCATCGAGATTGACGGCGCTGCTGCTGACTATCTGTCGCGACCCGCCACGGCGCAAGAGGTGGACCGCAACATGCCGAGGCTGATCGCGCTGTGGCCTGCACATGACACCTATGTCAAGCGCACCGGTACCCGCAAAGTGTTCGTCTTCGAGCCCGTGAATGCGCGGCGCTGACGGGCTGAGGGGCTGAGGGGCTGAGGCCAAAGCGGCTACCCGTCGCCGCCCGGGGTGCCCGGCGCGCCGATGTCGCCCTGCAGTCCGGAACTGCCGTCCGGCGAGCCGCCGGCACCTCCGTCGCCGCCGTTGCCGCCGAGCGCGAAGTTGCCGCCGGTGCCAGCGGTGCTGGCGCCGTTCCCACTGGCTGCGCCGCCGCTCCCGCCGTTGCCACCCGCACCGCCTTGACCGCCCTGACCGCCCGTGCCGCCGACCCCGGTGCCACCGGCAGCCCCCGCCCAACATATCGGGCACTCGGTGGCTACCGATCCTAGGCCGCGGGCAACTACCGGACAGGCATTCTGGAAAAGGTCGTATCCAAATCATCACAAGCCTGACCACCGCGCGAAATCCGTCTTTGCACTCATTCGGAAACTAAAGCGCAGGCACGCCCGCCACCCGCGCTATTAGCGATTCTCCCAGCAAATCTGGCTCGCAAACGGACCCAACGCGTGAGCAGCTGCGATAGCCTCATGCCGCTATGACAGAAATAGCAAAGGGCAAGCTCATCTTCCTTAACGGCGGATCCAGCGCGGGAAAAACTTCGCTCGCGCTGGCATTCCAGGATTTGGCGGCCGAATGCTGGATGCACCTGGGTATCGACGTGTTTTGGAAGGCGCTGCCGCCCAAGCAACTTGACCTCGCGCGAGTGTGGCCGCAGTACTACACCTGGGAAAGCGTGGTCGAGGCCGACGGGCTGGACTGGTTCACCGTGCACCCGGGGCCCATCCTGGACCAGGCCATGCATGCGCGCTACCACGCAATCAGGGCCTACCTGGACAACGGCATGAATGTCGTCGCCGATGACGTGATCTGGAAACGGGAGTGGCTCATCGATGCACTCCAGATTTTCGAAGGCGTTCAGGTCTGGATGGTCGGGGTTCACGTCTCCGATGAAGAAGGCGCCCGCCGGGAAGAAGAGCGCGGCGACCGCTATGCGGGATGGAACCGCGGCAGCGCGCGCGCTGCCCACCGCGATGCCGAGTACGACTTCGAGCTGGATACCACCGCGAGCCCGGTTCGGGAGTTGGCGCGCGAACTCTACGAGACCTACCAAGCCTGCCCGCAACCCACGGCTTTCGACCGATTGCGCAAGCGCTTCCTGCCCTGAGCCGCAGCCTCAATCTTGCGGGGCGACGGTGGCTTTGGCCCACCGGTAATCCGGCTTGCCGGCCGGTGAACGTTCCACCTTGGGGCAGAAGACAATCTCCTTCGGCAGCTTGTAGCGGGCGATGTGTCGCGCGGCCTCCCCGATGATGCTGTCGGGGTCTGGGTCCGCCCCCTCGGCCAGCTGCACGATCGCGACGACTTCGTGTCCCCAGCGCGGGCTGGGACGCCCCGTCACCACGACGTCATAGACGGCAGGATGCTCGGCGATCGCGGCCTCCACCTCCTCGACAAAGATCTTCTCGCCACCGGAATTGATGGTGACCGAATCCCGGCCCAGTAACTCGATCGTGCCGTCGGCGTCCCAGCGCGCCCGGTCGCCGGGAACCGAATGCCGGATTCCTTCGATGACGGGAAAGGTCCGCGCGGTCTTGGCTTTGTCACCGAGGTAGCCCAGCGGTATCACGCCCTGCTGGGCAAGCCAGCCGATCTCGCTGTCCCCCGGCGTGAGGATTCTGGTCAAATCCTCGCTGACCACCACCGCACCCGGGATCGGGTCGAAGCGTCCGCTTGCGGGAAGCACCCGACTGGATACCTGGACCATTTGTGATCCCGATTCCGATGACCCGCCCGCGTCCAGGATCGTCAGCTGCGGCAACAGATCGACGAAGCGCTGCTTGACCCCGGCGCTGAGCGCGGCTCCACCCGAAATGAGCACCGACAGGGCGGACAGGTCGTAGTCGCCGGACTCGAGTTCGTCGAGCAATGGCCGGCCGAAGGCGTCGCCGACAATCGATAGCGACATCACCCGTTCCCGAGCCGCCATCGCCCACGCCGCGGCTGGATCGAAGCGGGTGGCCATTTGCGGCATGACAAACGGCCGGCCGCCGCACAGGCTGATGAACGCCGCCCATTGCGCAGCGCCGGGCATGAGCGGCGCGACCGTCATCGAGCCCGGCCCTCCTTGCCGGGATCGCTCGACGATGTCGTCGAGCCCGGTCACCAGCTCGCCGGTGCCGAACGTTCGTCCCCCCATCGAGTTCATGTAGATGTCGTGCTGACGCCACAGCACCGCCTTCGGCATCCCGGTGGTGCCGCCGGTGCAGAGCATGTACAGGTCGTCCGGCGACAACTCGACGTCCAGCGGCTCGTCGGATACCGACACCAGTAGCTCCCCATAGCGCACCGCGCCGGGCAGCGGATCATTTCCGGACTCGTCGTCCACGTGGATCAGCTGCGGTTCACCGCCGGCCTTCTCCAACGTCTCGGCCAACGTCGGACCGAACCGAGCGTGGTAGATGACCGCATCCGCGCCGGCATTGCGCAGCAAGTACGCGAGTTCGTCAGCAACGTAGCGATAGTTGATGTTGAACGGGGCGACCCGCGCCTGATACGCGCCGATCATCCCTTCGAGGAACTCGTTGCAGTTGGTCATATACAGGCCGAGGTGACTTTGACCCGACTCGTAGGGCGCCAATTGCGACCGTTCCCGGCTGGCGCCGAAACCCCACTGGTGCAGCGCCCGAGCCAAGCGGCGGGCACGCCGTTCGGTTTGAGTGAAGGTGAATCGCCGATCCCCGTAGACGATGCAGTCTCGGTCCGGGTTGGCAGCGGCCACCGCCGAGAATACCTGGGCGATGTTGTATTCCACCGGCTCTCCTGAGCTCGTTCAAGCCAACGTCTGGGCCACTAGCAACGCTATAACGCCGACCCCGATCTGCATGGCGAGTTGCGGCTGAACTTGGCGCCAGTTGCGCGAATTCGCCGAACCACCGGCGAGTCGGCCGGAATTTGCTGGTCGCGACCGAGGCGCGGACGCGCCGATACATTGCTCGGCTGCGTTTCGGACGCACATCTCGCGTCCGTCAGGCATCCTTTAGCCATGGATGTGGAAGCCCTGCTGCACACAATTCCGCCACTAGCGGTCTACATCCTGGTCGGCGCCGTCGTCGGGGTCGAGAGCCTGGGCATTCCCCTTCCCGGGGAGATCGTGTTGGTCAGCGCCGCCCTGCTGTCATCGCATCACGAGTTGGCCGTGAATCCGGTCGGGGTCGGAGCGGCCGCCGTGATCGGCGCGGTGATCGGCGACTCGATCGGTTACACGATCGGACGCCGGTTCGGCATGCCGCTGTTCGACCGGCTCGGCCGGCGTTTTCCCAAGCACTTCGGCCCGGGGCACGTCGCGCTCGCCGAACGATTGTTCAGTCGCTGGGGCTCTCGGGCGGTCTTCCTCGGTCGTTTTATCGCGCTGCTACGGATCCTGGCCGGCCCGCTGGCCGGTGCCCTGAAGATGCACTACCCGCGGTTTCTGACCGCCAACGTGTGCGGGGCAATCTGCTGGGCGGGCGGCACCACCGCGCTGGTGTACTACGCAGGCATGGCGGCCGAACACTGGCTGCAGCGGTTCTCCTGGGTCGGTCTGGTGATCGCCGTCGTGGGCGGCATCATCGCGGCGATCCTGCTGCGCGAACGCACCGCCCGGGCAATCGCCGAATTGGAGGAAGAACACCACCGCAAGGCGCAGATCGCCGGGGCTTGACCTGGCCTGACTAGCAGGCCGCCGCACCGGCCGCGCGGTGCTGTTCGATGAGCACCTGGGCCATGCGCTGGGCGCGGCGGGCCGAATCCGGGTCACCCACCGCCGCCAAGATAATGGCGCCCTTCATCAGGATGTGCCAGGACCAGGCAAAATCCTCGACATCGTGCAGCCCTGCGGCCACCGCTCGTTCACGCACGATGCCGCGGACGTGGTCGATGTGGCCGATGCACGCCCGCCCGGCGGGGTGATCGGCCCCCAGTTCGAGCAACACGTTGATGAATGAGCAGCCTTCGTAGCCGTCGCGGCTTTGGAACCACTCGTGCAGGACGTCGAAGATCGCCAGCAACTGTTCCTCGGGCGTGTTGCCGCGCGCCCGTGACTTCTGCTCGATCAGACCGAAAGTCCAGAGTTCTTCGCGACGCTGCAGCACCGCCAGCACCAGGTCGTCCTTCGTGGCGAAGTGCCGATAGAGCGTGGCTCTGGCCACCCCGGCACGTTCGATTACCTCATCGGTGCCGACGGCCCGGATGCCGCGCCGACTGAACAGATCGTATGCGGCCCCCAAAATGCGCTCGCGAGCCGACACAGCCGGCGTGGTGGCCTCCGGGATTGCCATAGCGAGGATTAACCATACTCTCAGGCGGAAGAGGTAGACAGACCGCCCTGTCTTGTTATAGAAATGAGATTCGAGCGACGAAAGTCTGTCTTCAGACGCGCAGGACGGGCATCTATCGCGGCGTTACGACGCCAGTCGATTAGGAGCGCACCATGAGCGTGGATATCGCAGAACCCTTCACCCCTCACCCAATGCTCAGCATTCGGCTGGTCCGCGAGTTGGGCGACCCGCAGAGCACATTGCGAGCAACCACCGACTTCCGCACGGCCGCGGTGTTGATCCACGCGGGCGGTGAGGTGGACGCGGCCAACGAACACACCTGGCGCCAGCTGGTCGCCGAGACGGCCGCCAGTGCCCCGTCGCCGGGATTGTTCATCGTCGACGTGAGCGGCCTTGATTTCATGGGCTGCTGCGCGTTCGAGGTTCTGGCCGAGCAGGCCGACTAATGTCGCACCCGCGGCGTCGAGCTGCGCATCGCCAGTGCCGCCCACACCCGCGTGACTCGCATCGTGGCGGCGTGCGGGCTCAGCGACGCACTGCCCGTCTACCGGTCGGTGGACGCCGCCCTAGCGGTGCCCGCCCCATCGGATTGAGCGCCCGGCCCCGTTGGGTTCAAGCGGGGCCTGCGGGCCGCGATCCACACCGGTACGCAACTTGACCGACGCCGAGTACGCGAGTGTGCGAAAGCGAAGCACCGGGTCATCAGAGGCTTCGATGCCGTCGGTCACCCGCATCGGGTCGAACACGACGATATCGCCGTCGTGTTCGCGTTCGGTGTCAACGCCAGTGACGTCAAGGGTGCCGACGGTGACCATGTCCGAACCCTGCCAAGGGACCGACGGATCGACGATCGAATCCCCCGGGCCGGCGATTTGGACGCGAAAATAGAACCGCACCGACCCAGCCGCAAGGCGGGTTTGCAGTTCGTCGGTGAGGAAGTCGACGCCCTGGTTGCGGGCCGCCAGCGGCGACAGGAATTTCTCCCCGACCGCGGGAATCATGTGGTAGCGAACGAATCTCGCACTGCCGTCAGCGGCTACCCAGCGAAAAGCGTGCAGCCCGTGATATTCACAGGTGGCGTAACTGGCCGGAATTCTGTTCGCCGCACCCAGGATCGGCAGCGCGGCCAGCACGCGCGGATGGGTGGCCAGATACTTCGCAATGCGCGCCGGGGTGGTCAGGCTCGGCCGCAGCGCTTTGAGCAGATCTACGAACCCCTCCGGCGTGCTCGAGGTGAACAGCCGCGCGGTCTGCATCGACACATCGGTGGTGGACTTGTCCGGCAGTGTGAATTTCACTGCCATGCCGCGCACTCCGGGCGCACCGTCGCGCTGGGCGGGCTTGCCCGATCCATTGGAAAACCGGATCAGCGCCGGCACGGTGGCGCCGTCGAGGTGTTTGGCGCGAGAAAGCCCGGCCCCCTCGGGAGTCGCGGTGAACGTGCCGCGATACAGGGTTCCCTTGGCGTGCAACGCCCGGTAACCGGGACACGCTCCCCCGGTCCCCCGGATCGCTTCGATCGCCTCGTCAGGAGTGACTGAACCGCCCATTGGCGAATCCTAAGTCCTCCCGTCGGCCCGCCGGGGCGGTGGCTACAGGTACGGGACCGTCGCGGTTGCGTACATCTGGGCGGGGTCGGCGAGCAATTCGTTGTACTTGTTCTGCAGCGTCGCGATGGAGTCCCCCACGGGTTTGTCGCAATAGCGGCAGTGCGCTTTGAACTGGCCCTGCCCGTCTTCGTCCGGCCAGAATCGGCGAGGCCCGACCTGTGCACCGGGGTCGAATTGGACCGACTGATGCGCGGCCTCTTTGAGGATCCTGCCCACCGGATGACCTTGCGGGCATTCGAGTTTCAACACGCCCAGCCCGTCGGAAAAGCTCATCGTCTGCCATCCTCCGTGTTGTTTTGGACAACCTGCCAAGGCTGACGGTATGCCATCGCGCCGGGTAGCGCCTCGCCGTGCGGCGACCCCGGCCGGCTCAGGTGCAGCAGTCGGGGCTCAGCACCGCGCACAACGCCTGCAGGGCCTCGGTATGTACTCGGTGAAAGACGTGCATGCCGCGGCGCTCGGAGACCACCAGGCCCGCCTTGCGCAGCTGGGTCAGGTGATGGCTGACGGTGCCGTCGCTGAGGTTGAGTGCGGTGGCGAGGGTGCCACTGATCTCCTCCCCGGCCGGGGAACCGAAGAGCAGCGACATGATCTTGACCCGCGCCGGGTCCGCCAGGGCTTTGAGCCGCAAAGCCACCCCCAAGGCGTCGTCGTCGCCGATCGGTCCGGCGGCCACCGGGGGACAGCAAACGGGTGCGGAGATGTCGATCACGGGCAGGGACTTGGGCACAAGTTCACCCTGCCAGACATCTTGACATATATCAAAAAATCGACGACACTGGGCAGCGGCGCCACTTTGATATATGTCTAACCAGCCGGAGGTTTCACCCGATGTCCCGTGTTCAGCTTGCCCTCAATGTCGATGACCTTGACGCGGCAATCACATTCTATTCCAAGCTGTTTAACGCCGAACCGACTAGGTCCTGTCTGCTAATTGCGGACGCGGTGGTAGGTGATGATGGCGGCCAGGGTGACACCGCCGAGGTAGGTCAGGGCGTATTTGTCGTAGCGGGTGGCGACCGCGCGCCAGTGTTTGAGCCGGTTGAAGCTTCGCTCGACGGTGTTGCGGTGCTTGTAGATTCGGCCTGAGAACCCCGGAGGCCGTCCTCCGTTGCGGCCTTTGGCTTTGCGGCGGGTGATCTGGTCGCTGCGCTCGGGGATGGTATGGGCGATCTTGAGCCGGCGCAGCTGTGCCCGCGTCGAGTCATGGGAGTACGCCTTGTCCGCCAGCAGGTGAAACGGGGCGTATGAGTTGCTGCACCGGGCGGCCAGCAATGGCCAAAGCATCGGATTATCACCGGCTTGACCGGCCGACAGTGCCAGGGTGACCGGACTGCACAGCTGGTCGGTCAAGGCGTGGATCTTGGTAGTCAGCCCGCCGCGGGAACGCCCAATGGCGTGGTCATCGGGCTCATCGAGATATTTCTTGTAATTCGACAGATCCCCCTGTGCGGCGCCCGGAGCGCGCTCCGGCTGCGTGTGGTGGGCGCGCACACTGGTCGAATCGACCGACAACAGTGCGCCCAGGTCGGCGTCCTCGGCGTCGAGGTCAGAGGCGATCGCCGCGAAGATCCGCGCGTAGATGCCATCGACCGACCAGCGTAGATGCCTCTCGGCCACCGATTGCCAGGGACCGAAGTGCTCGGGCAGGTCACACCACGGAGATCCCGCACGGTAACGCCAGATAATGCCCTCCAGAGTACGTCGATGATCGTTCCACGGCCGGCCACGCCGCCGCCCCGCAGGCAACACCGCCACGATCAGCGACCACAAATCATCAGAAATCGCATGCGTCCGCATCACCCAAACAGCATCAGCCAAAACACCATTCACATTAAGCAGACACGCCCTAAACGCAAACCCGGATACGCCAACTTTGCGGTGGCCGATCCCCCACTGAAGCTGGTGCTGCTGGAAAACCCCGGCGCTGGCGGCACCCTCAACCATCTCGGCGTGGAAGTCGGCGATAGCGACACCGTGCATGCCGAGATCGCCCGTTTGGCCAAGACCGGAATGTTCACCGAGGAAGAGATGGGCACGACGTGTTGTTTTGCCACCCAAGACAAGGTGTGGGTGACCGGCCCCGGCGGTGAGCGCTGGGAGGTATACACCGTGCTGGCCGACTCCGAAACCTTCGGCACCAGTCCGCAACACCCCGCCGACCAGGAGAGCGACGCGGGTGAGGCGGGCGGGTGCTGCGGCGCGCAGACCGCGGCCGCGACATCCTGCTGCTAGGTGATGACCCGTGGCGGGTGGGGCGGCTGGGCCGAGCGCCCCACTTGCCATCGGATTCGATAGCCATCAATATCGATGTATGTCGAATCATGTCGAAATGGATACGCCGTGCTGCGTGGCAGCGCCGCTGCTGCGTGAGCCGCTCGAGGCCAGCGCAGCGGTCGAAATGGCGGCCCGATTCAAAGCATTGGCCGATCCGGTGCGGTTGCAGCTGCTGAGCTCGGTAGCAAGTCATGCCGGAGGCGAAGCCTGCGTCTGTGACATCTCCGCCGGAGTAGAGGTGGGCCAGCCCACGATTTCCCACCATCTCAAGGTGCTGCGGGACGCGGGTTTGCTCACCTCACAACGGCGCGCCTCGTGGGTGTACTACGCCGTGGTCCCGGAAGCACTCAACGCGCTGTCGCGGCTGTTGAGCGTTCACGCGGACAGCGCAACCAAGCTGGAGACATCGGCATGACCGGCACCATCGACCACCAGCCCGCGCCCGCGGTGGTGGGCAAGCTTTCCACCCTGGACCGGTTCTTGCCGGTGTGGATCGGGTTGGCGATGGCCGCCGGGTTGCTACTCGGGCGCTGGATTCCAGGCCTGAACACGGCATTGGAAAGGGTTCAGGTCGACGGGATCTCGCTCCCGATCGCCCTGGGCCTGCTGATCATGATGTATCCGGTACTGGCCAAGGTGCGCTACGACCGCCTCGATAGCGTCACCGGTGATCGCAAGCTGTTGATCAGTTCCCTGCTGCTGAATTGGGTGGCCGGCCCGGCGCTGATGTTCGCACTGGCCTGGCTGCTGCTGCCGGATCTGCCGGAGTACCGAACCGGCCTGATCATCGTCGGACTGGCGCGCTGCATCGCCATGGTGATCATCTGGAACGACCTGGCCCGCGGGGATCGCGAGGCGGCCGCGGTGCTGGTCGCGCTGAACTCGATTTTCCAGGTGGCGATGTTCGCGGTGCTGGGCTGGTTCTACCTGTCAGTGCTTCCGGGTTGGCTGCATCTGACGCAGACCACCATCTCCACCTCGCCGTGGCAGATCGCCAAATCGGTGCTGATCTTCCTTGGTATCCCGCTGCTGGCCGGATACCTGTCCCGGCGGTTGGGCGAGCGGGCGAAAGGCCGGGACTGGTATGAATCCCGGTTTCTGCCCAAGGTCGGGCCGTGGGCGCTCTATGGCCTGCTGTTCACCATCGTGATCCTGTTTGCGCTGCAAGGCGATCAGATCACCAATCGCCCCCAGGATGTCGCGCGCATCGCGCTGCCGCTACTGGTCTACTTCGCCGTCATGTGGGGCGGCGGCTACCTGCTGGGCGCGGCGCTGCACCTGGGCTACGAACGCACCACGAACATGGCATTCACCGCCGCGGGCAACAACTTCGAACTGGCCATCGCCGTGGCCATCGCCACCTACGGCGCAACCTCGGGTCAGGCGTTGGCCGGAGTCGTCGTCCCGCTGATAGAAGTGCCGGTTCTGGTGGGACTGGTCTATGTGTCCCTGGCGCTGCGCAACCGCTACCACGGTCCGGCCCCCACCGGCGCAAGCACGACATGATCAAGCCCAGCGTCTTGTTCGTCTGCGTACACAACGCCGGACGTTCGCAGATGGCCGCCGGATGGCTGCGCCACCTCGCCGGCGATCGCATCGAGGTTCGCTCGGCCGGTACCGAGCCCGCTGACCGCATCAATCCCGTCGCGGTAGCAGCGATGGCCGAACTGGGCATCGACATCACCGCCAACACACCCGAGGTGCTCACCGGGGCGTGGGTACAGACCAGCGACGTCGTCATCACCATGGGCTGCGGCGACGCCTGCCCGTACTTCCCCGGCGTCAGCTACCGCGACTGGAAGCTGGCCGACCCGGCCGGCCAGCCCCTCGACGTCGTGCGGCCGATCCGGGACGACATCGGCGAACGAGTGCGAGCCCTGATCGCCGAGTTGCTCAACGAGCATCCCGATACCGCACAGATTTGCCGGGGATAGCCATTTCGGCCTCTTCCGAGGCGAGGTTTGCTAGGTTTTGTCGGGATCGTTACTGCCGGTGCGAAATCGCCCGCCGAGGAGACCTGTCAAATGAGCCAGCTCACGAGCCAGCCCGCCGGCGATCCATATGCGTGAGGCCGGTACCACTCCCGGGCCGGGGCAAATACTGCGGGTCGCCATTCCCAGCTTCCTGTCGTTGTTCCTCGTCGCCTGTGGCGGGTCCGGACGGGCGGGCCACCCCGCGGCTCATGGCTCGTCGTCAGCGCCGGAAACCACCACTGCGCCAGAATTGAGCGCCGAACCGTTGCCCTTCAACGCCGGCGGCCTGCTTGCCGGTTCGGCGCACCCCAGCTTCCCCGAGGGCGAGCCGAACAAGATGTCCGTCGTTCAAGTCGGTCCGCTGACCGTGCATGAGGGCGGATCGGCCAAGCTCCCGTTTGCCTTCCGCAACAACACGAGCGAGACGATCTCATTCATCGACTGGACGGGGCTGGTCCGCAGTGAGGGCACCGTCATCAAGACCGGCAGCAGCCAGGGCACGATCCCCGCGCGGGTGAAGTCCGGTGAGGTGGGCCTTGCGTTCATCTACTTCGACGACAGGACGCCACCTCCACCCCCGGATGCCAAGTACGAGTTCTCGGTGAACAGCACCACCGCCGATGCGGACCTGTCCGGCACGGCACTGCTCAAGGCCACCGAGGCCAACATGACGCCGTATTCCATCGTCGGAGCGGCCATCAACAACACCGGGAAATCCGTCGAGGGCTCATTCTCCGTCGCGGCCTACTGCTTTGACGGCAACAATTTGCTTAGCGAGGCAGACGCATTTGCTGAGCCGGATGATTTCGTCGCCGCCGGCAAACAGGTGACCTTCACCGTGGACCTCTTCGGCGCCGACTGCCCGACTTTTACCGTCGGGGTCAGCGGGTACTTCGCGGCCTGACCGGTTCCGCTGCCGCGGCCTTGCCGTGCCCCAGGGGTAGCCAGGTGCCGCGGCGCGCCTACCGGGCGGTCCGGGGCCGGGATAGAGCGGGATTTTTTTTGCCGAATCGGCATGCCATTGACCATGGCGTTATCCCCCTGGCCCGCAAGGCTTTTAGCCGTTAACTCAGCAACAGCAGACGTCGACACGCAGCGCTTGTGATCGCACACGAACCCTAGCTGATCAGCAAACAAACACCTGACGCACCGAGACGCTGCCGACGCGCCGCCAAGCAGGCAGATAGATCAATCGCACCCGAGCGGAGTCGCAGCTAGCAAATTTTGCATCCGAATAATTGGAATGGCATTCCACAATAGGAATTTCCGTTCGTGACGGTCACGAATTGCGGCAATGTACCGGCTCATCAAATGGCGGTTAAATACTCTGCAGAAACCGCCAAAACCCTGAATTCGCGAATGGTCTTGCCTAGTATTGACGGCTGCGACTATTCGCCAACGAAACAGTGCCCCTCTGACACGGCCAGGGGCTGGGAGGACACCGATGTCGTATGTGATCGCGGCCCCGGAAATGCTGGCGGGCGCAGCCACGGACCTGGCCGGCATCGGCACTGCACTGCAGAGCGCCAACGGCGCCGCTGCGGCCCCGATCACCGGCGTGCTGGCCGCCGGCGCCGACGAAATCTCCGCGGCGGTGGCCGCACTGTTTTCCGGCCACGCCCTGGACTACCAGACCCTGAGCACCCAGATGGCCGGGTTCCACCAGCAGTTCGTCACGGCCCTCAACAGCGCCGGGGCCTCCTATGCGGCCGCCGAGGCGGCCAGCGCCAACCCGCTGCAAGCTGTCGAACAACAACTGCTCGGGGTGATCAACGCGCCCACCCAAGCCCTGTTGGGGCGGCCCCTGATCGGTGACGGCACCGCGGGCGCGCCCGGGCAGAACGGCGGCGACGGCGGACTTCTGTGGGGCAACGGCGGGGCGGGTGGCGTCGGGACCGCCGCGCATCCCACCGGCGGCAGCGGCGGATCGGCCGGACTCATCGGCACCGGCGGGGCCGGCGGCGCCGGCTACGGCCCGGCCGCCCAGACCCGCGCGACCGGCGCGACCGGCGGCAGCGGCGGGGTTGGCGGAACCGGGGGCTGGCTATACGGCAACGGCGGGGCCGGCGGAATCGGCGGCACCGGTGGCAGCGGGCTGGATGGGCCCGACAGCGGCGCGGCGGGTGGCGCCGGCGGTAGCGGCGGCAGCGGCGGTGCGGCCCGGCTATTCGGCAATGGCGGCGCCGGCGGCGCCGGCTACAGCGCGAGTGGCCTGCCCCCCGCAGGGATCGGCGCACCCGGCGGCGCCGGCGGGTCCGGGGGAAGCGGCGGCTGGCTGGTCGGTAACGGCGGAGCCGGCGGAATCGGCGGAATCGGCGCCAGCGGCAGCCTCGGTGCGCCCAGCGGTCAGGGCGGCAACGGTGGCATCGGTGGAGCCGCGGGGCTGTTCGGCCAGGGCGGCGCCGGCGGCAACGGCGGGCAGGGCGGCGGCGACGACTTCGCCTTGTCGGCTGGAGCGGGTGGGGCCGGCGGTGCCGGCGGGCACGGCGGCCAGCTCTACGGCGATGGCGGCGCCGGCGGCACCGGCGGCATGGGCGGCAGCGTTGACATCGCGGAGAGCGGGGTAGCCGGTGGTCGCGGTGGCAGCGGCGGCGTGGGCGGCAGCGCCGGGCTGTGGGGCGCCGGCGGGCAGGGCGGCGCCGGCGCGCAGGGCGGGGACGGCGGGGAGGGCGTCGACACCACCCTCGGCGCGGGCGGCGACGGCGGCGACGGTGCTGGTGGCGGAACCGGTGGGTTCCTGTACGGCAACGGCGGAGCCGGTGGCACGGGCGCGCACGGTGGCGGTGGGCCAGGCATGGGCGGGGACGGCGGCGACGGCGGCAGGGCCCAGCTGATCGGCAACGGCGGCAACGGCGGAGCGGGCGGCACCGCCGCCCCCGGCGGGACCGACGGGACCGCTGGCGCCGCAGGCAAAGGCGGAGTGCTGTTCGGCGCAGACGGGGCAACCGGGTAACCACCACCGACCGCTGCCCGACGACCGCTCGCGGCGCCTAAGCCGGTGCTTGACTGCAAGTTCGCATCGGGCATGGGTGAAGAAAACCCATAAACAAACCTTGTGGTCCCGGCTGGGATCGAACCAGCGACCTTCCGCGTGTGAAGCGGACGCTCTCCCACTGAGCCACGGGACCGGCGCCGAACGGCAACGAGGAGGAAGACTAGCACGATCCACGGCGTCAATGAACGCGCCGTCTGAGCCGGCGACCACCAAAGCGCCCCAAAGGACCTCGCGATTTGTGCCCGTCCGCTCAAGTGGACTAATGTCTTGCTTCGCACCGGACGACGATCTCGCCCGTTGCGCGCGGATGTAGCGCAGTTGGTAGCGCATCACCTTGCCAAGGTGAGGGTCGCGGGTTCGAATCCCGTCATCCGCTCGAAGGTGCAAGTGGCATCAATCCCCAGCGGTGGAGTGGCCGAGTGGTGAGGCAACGGCCTGCAAAGCCGTGCACACGGGTTCGATTCCCGTCTCCACCTCCAGATTTGATCCCCCCAGCGCGATTAGCTCAGCGGGAGAGCGCTTCCCTGACACGGAAGAGGTCACTGGTTCAATCCCAGTATCGCGCACCAGCGTTTGCGCAGCTCAGAGGCAGTTTTTGAGCCTCGCATGAGGCGACGTGCCAGATACGTGCCAAAGTAGAACTGGGCGACCTTCGGGCTACCTACACAGGATCCACCGGCATGCCCACCACCAACGACAACACCGCGACCACCTGGCGTGACCTTGCCGACCAGCTCAGCGCCGACGAGCGGGCCGCCTTCGAACACCTCGAAAACTTGGCCATGCCAACCGCCGTGCTGCTCGATCGCGCGCGCCTCGAAATAGAGGGCCGCCTGGTCGATATCGCGTGCGCCGACATTCCGGTACCGGCCGACGCAACCTGGGTCGGGAAGTGGGAGAAAAACCTCAAGCGTGACGGCTACTCTCGCTTGCTGGTGTGGCGCGAGTCCCGCGAGCCGAGTATGGCCGTGGACATCGACGGCGACCAGCAGTGCGATGGCACGGTAACCCGTTACATCTCGGCCTACCTTGGCGACGAACCGAAGTTCAGCAGCTCCCAGGCCCGCAAGCTGGCGGCCATGCTGGTCGAGGCTGCCGACGCGCTGGACGCGATGGGCGGTGCGATATGAGCGCCGCGCTACGGCTGGTACCCGACACCGGCGGAAACGATAGTGGGCTGCCGCCGCTGGAAGCCTGGGAGATCGAGATGCGCGGGGCCGGACGTTCGGACCGCTACGTGGTCCACGCGCTCAACACCTTGCAGCACCTTGAACGGAACGCGGGCAAAACCGTTGTCGAGATGCAGCCGATCGACGTATCCCGATTCCTGGCCCGTCCGGCCCTCAAGCCGGCGAGCCGCACCGCGTACTTCAGCGGCATCGCCTGTTTCTACACGTGGTGGGGACGCAACGGTGGCATGGACATCACCGCCCGGCTGTCTCGGCCGAAAGCCCCGAAGTGCATGCCTCGCCCGATCACCGATCAGCAGTTGCGCGACCTGCTCTCGCTGCGCATGCACCACCGCACCCGGGTGATGATCCTGTTGGCGGCACTGGCCGGTCTGCGCGTCCACGAGATCGCCAAGGTTCGCGGGGAGGATGTCGACCCAGTGGCACGCACACTGACGGTGACCGGCAAGGGCAACGTGACCGCGACGCTGCCTCTACACCCGCTGCTTGCGAGGCCACACAGCGAATGCCGCGCAAGGGCTGGTGGTTCCCCGGCAACGCCCGCCGACCCGGCCAGCCGATCACGCACCGCGCCGTGTCGCAGATCATCAGTCAGGCGATGGACCGCGCCGACATTCCCGGCGGCACCGCACACCGCATCCGCCACTGGTACGGCACCAACCTGGTTGGTGATGGCGCCGACCTGCGCACCGCCCAGACGCTGCTACGTCACGCCAACCTCAACACCACCGCCATCTACGTGCAGGTGTCGGACCCCAAGCGCGCCGAGGCGATTGACCGGCTCAAGCTGCCGGAGTAACGGGGCTCGCAGGCGACAAGCGATTCGTTGGGTTGTGCGCGCGGGCCACACCGCACAGGGCACCACACGTGCAAAACGGGCATTTCTGTCGGGGCTTGCCGGTATATTTTCTGGTATGTCCCAATACCTTGATCCGCAACAGGTCGTCGACGACCTCGGTGACAAATTCCTTGTGGCGTTCATCAAGTCCATCGAAGTGGCACGGGTCGACCTCTCCGAGTTCGAGGGCTTCAAACCAGAGTGGTTCGTCAACTTCTCGAAACGGTTCGTGGCCAACTTCATTCACGAACGTGTCTGGGACAGCATGGTGAGCCAGGTGCACGATCACCCAGGAGTCACGGTTGTCGACAGAGAACCGACCAGGCAGATCCACTTTGGTACCAACTACGTCGTACGCTTCAAGCGCCATACCGGCAAGCTCAAGATTGAAAGTTTCCCGACCAAGGGCGCCTTGGCATTTTGGGCCAATCGCGCCACGCCCACACTCCCCGGCCTCGAAGTGTGGACACTTGCGATGGGCTACATCTGGCAACCTGAACTTGGCGAGATCGGCGATGCGATCTTGTCTTTCCGCGACGGCAAGGACAAACCAATCTGGTCAGTCACGCTAAATTCCCATGGCGGCGAGTCGGCTACCGACATCACCTGGGAGCCAATTGATCCTCAGCTGCCCCAGCTGGATCTCAGTGATGTTGCGACAGAGGACGACGAGGACGCTGCGGACGGGTCATGAACCAGATCGGCGACGTTATTCTGACCGCCCGCCGAGCCGCCGGACTCACGCAGGAAGAACTCGCAGACCGCCTGGGGATTACCCAAGCTGCCCTGTCACGCTACGAGAATGACCTGCGCGAGCCCGACGACGACATCATCGACCGGATCAGCGAGGTTCTCGACGTCTCACCGGACTTCCTCACCCACCCCTTCCGCCTGACTGGAGCAATTGCGGCCGACGCACACATGCGTCGCCAAAAGACGACAAAGGTCTCCGATTGGAAGTCCGCCGAATCGAAACTCAACCTCTACCGAATGCGAACAGCATTCTTGATACGCCGCGTACCAATGAATCCCACGAACCATGTGGCGACATTCGATCCGGACGAAACACCGCCCGCGACCGCTGCTCGATTGCTTCGAGCGCAGTGGCGAATGCCGATCGGCCCGGTGAGGAACCTGACGCGGTGGATCGAGTCCGCTGGCGTAATAGTGATTGAGGAACACCTCGGTACCCGACGAATCGACGGCCTGTCGCAATGGGCGAGCGAGTACCCGGTGGTCTTGCTAAACGCTGACCTGCCGCCAGACCGCAAACGCTGGACCCTGGCTCACGAGCTCGGCCACATTGTGCTTCATTCCAACTACATCGATTCGGACGTCGAGGCGCAGGCCAATGACTTCGCCGCTGAGTTCCTGATGCCTAGTCATGTAATAGGGCCAGACCTTCGGAATCTCAAGCCCGCGCGGCTACTTGCACTCAAGAAGGTGTGGGGCGTCTCGATGCAGGCAATCGTTGAGCATGCATACAGGATGGGCAAACTATCCAGCGTCGAGCGGACAAGTTTCTACCGGATGCTGAATGCGCGCGGTTGGAAGCGAATCGAACCCGGATCAGAGGAAATCGCCCCCGAATCACCTGAGCTGGCCCGCAACATCGGTCAAACGCTCTTGAATCGCGGAGGACTCAGCCGGGATGAAGTTGCGAGGCTCACAGGACGCCGCGGGGCGGAAGGAGAGTCCACTTTCCTTCCCGCGGAAACTCGACTGAGAGCTTTGTGACGCTTTGTAAACGCTCCAATATTTTCGCCCTGAGCAGACAGGGGGGGGGTAGGGCTGGCGCTTTTTGCGTCGTCTATCCGCTTGATACGCTGGTAGTGGCCGCGGGAGACACCGAGCGCTTCACCGACGGCAGCATCGGTTTGGTGAGCATTTCGCTCGGAGGTCGCTTTACTCCCCATGGGGAGTAAAGCGCTGTCGTTGGTTACCCGCGCCCCGAGTTGACGGCCCTCGCGTTGCCGCTCCACAGCTTTCGGCCGCTCCAACTCCGCGATCCGGCGCCGGCCCGGGGCAACATCAGCGTGGCCTGACCCCGTGAACTGGTCCGCGGCGAACGAGAGTCATTCATCGGTGGGTACAGGCGGAAGCATAGCGGGCAGGCGGTAGGTAGCCCAGCGATCGGCAAGCATCACGAAAATGCCCGTGAAGCGCCCTCGGTGGATCACGTAAAAATGCCCGCGAAACGGTCGATCCTCAGCAGGCATGGGAAGTGGGCTGTCGATGTCGTCTCGGGCCGAGATCACCGCGAAGTTCGCCAGGGGGTATGTGGAGGCGCCGAAGGCGGACAAGGGGCAGATTCTGGATCAGGTGGTGGCGGTCACCGGCTGGTCGCGTGACAACGCCCGGCGGCGGTTGAGGGCGGCGGCCGCGCCGCCGGGAGCGGGTCGGCAGGTCGCCAAACGGACTCGCCGGCAACGCAATCCGAAGTACTCTAGGATGCGCTCAAGGTGTTGCAGAAGGTGTGGGCGGCCTCAGGCGGGCAGTGCGGCCGGTACCTGGCCGCTTCCATGGCACTTCAGTTGGATGCTCTAGAACGCCACGGCGAACTGGTGGACGGCCGTGACCGTTACGGCCCGGCGGTGCGTGCCGAGCTGTTGGCGATGAGCAGCGCCACGATCGACCGCTACCTGCGCGGCGCCAAGGCCCGCGACCAGATCTCGGGTGTGTCGACGACGAAACCCTCCCGCTGCTGCGGTCCTCGATCACCATCTGCAAAGCAGGCGATGAGGCCGAAGAATCTCCGGGGTTCTTCGAAGGCGACACCGTGGCGCACTGCGGCCCGACACTGAAAGGTGAGTTCGCCCGCACGGTCAACCTCACCGACATGCACATCGGCTGGGTGTTCACCCGCACGGTGCGCAACAACGCCCACCCCCACATCCTGGGCGCCCTCAAAACCGGAATTACTAAAATCCCCTATAAGGTAACGGGTTTGGACTTCGACAACGGCACCGAATTCCTCAATAAGGCGGTCATCAAGTGGGCCGCGGACATGGAGATCTTCTTCACCCGCTCACGGCCCTACAAGAAGAACGACCAGGCCACCATCGAGTCTAAAAACAACCACCTCGTGCGTCGCTACGGGTTCTACTACCGCTACGACACCGACGAAGAACGCGCCGTGCTCAACCGGCTGTGGCACCTGGTCAACGACCGGCTCAACTACCTGACCCCCACCATCAAACCCATCGGCTACGGCTGCAGCCGCGACGGTCACCGCCGCCGGCTCTACGACAAGCCCCAGACCCCCTGGACCGGCTGCTGGCCGCCGGAGTCCTCTCAGCGGCCCAACAAACAGAGCTGCTCACCTACCGCGACAGCCTCAACCCCGCCGCGATCGCCCACCAGAACGCCGACCTGCAAGCCGCCCTGCTCAGACTCGCCAAAGACAAGACCGAACAGCTCTACCTCGCCGCCATACCCGCCGCTCTACCCGCCCTCAAAGCCGGCATCCGCATCAAAAGCAAGACCACCACCTGACCCCGATTTCGCGGGCATTCCTTACCTGATGCATGAACCAGGTTTCGCAGGCATCTTGACTTGATGCATCACGGCGATGAATGCCGCCGATGATGGTTGTACTCGTGCTTCCAGTCGCCGATGACGACACGGGCCTGGGCCAGCGACCAGAAGCTATTGATGTTGAGGCACTCGTCGCGGATGCGGGAGTTGAACGACTCAACATAGCCGTTGCGCCATGGCTCGCCGGGCGGGATGAAGTGGAGTCCGACCTGGCCCTCGGCCCAGTCTGCCATTGCGCTGCAAGCCAATTCGGGTCCGTTGTCACACCGCAGCACCGCGGGTAAGGCCCCGCGCCCGGCGGCTATGCGGCCCAACTCCTCGGTGAGGTGATCACCGGTGATGCTGCGCTCGACCATACCGCCGAGGCATTGGCGGGTGTGCTCGTCGATGATCGACACGATCTTGATCGGCCGCCCATCGGTGGTCACGTCGAACTGGAAGTCCACCGCCCACACCCGATCGGGTGCATCGGCGACTACCTCTGGCGGGGCGGTGGAGGTGCCGTGCCGTTTGCACTTGCGACGCTGCGGGACCCGCAGTCCTTCCTCACGCCAAAGCCGTTGCACCTTCTTATGGTTCACTTCCCAGCCTTCGCCGCGGGCATCGTGGTAGGCCGGTCGGAACCCGCGACGAGGATGCTTGTTGGCGTAGTCGCGTAGCCACTCCCTCAGAGCGGCGTCCGGATCGGCCGGCGTGCCCGCAACCGGTTCGTGGCGTTGGGTGGCGCGGTGCTGTCCGGTGACGCGGCAGGCAAACCGCTCGCTGACCCCCAGCACGCGCTGGAGATGACGAACGGCCGCCCGCCGGCGCTCCGGGCCTAAAAGTTTCCCCGGGCGATCTCCCACAGCGCGTCCTTCTCCAACTCGGCATCGGCCAACAACCTTTTGAGTGCGGCGTTCTCGCGTTCGAGGTCCTTGAGCCGTTTAGCGTCCTCGGCCTTCAGGCCGCCGAACTGGTTGCGCCACCGGTGGTAGGTAGCCTCAGAGACCCCCAGCTCGCGGCAGACCGCCGCGGTGTCCTTGCACTCGGCCAACAGCCCGTCCGCGGTCATCAGCTTGCGCACAATCTGCTCCGGACTGTGCCGTTTCCTCGTCGCCATGATCTTGTCGAGCCTTCCTGCCCACAACGTGGGCCACAAGACTCTCACAAGCCGTGGATCAACCGATCGGGGTCAGGCCACAGCCGGCACGTGTCCCGATGTGTCCCAATGGCATCGGGGATACGTCTGACCTGCCATTTTGTTGGCGCCAACAGAATGGGCTGCGGACACTCATTCACCGAACACCTCCTGGTACGTGTCCCGGTCGACTTCGGGACACATTTCAGCGGTCTTCCGGGCCTTCACGGCAGCGGCAATGATCGTGTTGCCGAACTTGTATTCGCGCTCTCTCAGAGCAAGGCGCGCCTTGCGCGCGCCCGTCTCGATCGGCAGGTGCAGGTCCTTCATTGCCTCGATACACTGGCCGATTCGCTCGCGCTCGGAGAACGTGAGTTTCGGCGTGATAGCAACGTGACGCAGGTGTGGGCTGACCCGTCGATGTAGGTAGATCTCGTCGGGGTGCGCACTGCCGCGTTGACGCTCAAGGCAGAGTCTCACGCTCGCCTCGCCATCAGGCATCGGCTGCTGGCTGAGCTGCCACACCACATCCACGTCGTCGTTCTTGGCCGACGAACCGCGGGCACCCGCGGTTCGGTCCTTGCCCCGATGATCGAGCCGGACTACGGCACGTCCCTTGGCCTTCAGCGGCGCCAGTGTGTGCCGGTAGAGAGCACGGTAGGTGTCGGCGCTGTTTTCCTCGCCCGCGACCACGCGCGCGATTGTGTCGATGATGACCAGATCTGCTCCGTGATGTTCGGCCACGTCGACAATGTCGGCGCCGCCGGCGGGCCAGTCGAGCGGTGGCATCGTCGGGAACGACAGGTAACGTAATCCACTCAGATCCTCGGGCCGATAACCCATGTCTCGCAACCGCTCAACGAGGTCATCGCGACTGTTCTCATGATCGACGTAGAGCACTCGCACTGGCGCTTGACGGGGACTGCCCAGTGCGGAGCGCCCGGCCGCGATCGCCGCGGCAACATCCAACGCGAGCAGCGACTTGCCCGCCTTCGCGGGCGAGACTAGCGAGTACGACTGTCCGCGAGCGATGAAGTCAGGCACCAACCAGGCAATGTCATCAGGAGCGCCTTCGAACAGCTTGTGCCAGTCCAGCGTTGGATAGCGCTTGTGCGCAGGCATTTTGTCGGCACCGACAACATGGTGACCGTTAGCGGGGGCGCGAGCCAGACTCACGCCCTCAACGCCGGCTGGCTCCGACGGACCGGGATCACCGTCAAAGGCCCCGTCGTAGGCGGCCAAGATCTCGGCGGGCTCCATTACGCGACCTCGCCGCCGCAAGCGTCGTGAAGAAGTTCGGCGAGCACCCGATCGGCACCACCGCGCCGCCACAAGGCCCGGCGGGCTTCGATTGGCAGCAGGGGGATACAGCCAGTGCGCAACACGTGCAATGCCGCGTCCCGGTAGCCATCGACCATGCGCTCGGTCAACGGCGGCTGCGTACAACGACAGGGCCAGGGATCTCTGCATCCGCAGTCCAACGGGATAGAGCGATGAGCGGTCTCGCGTCGCCGGCGCATACCCGCGAGCGCGTCGAATACGCACCGTCGGTCTCGCGCGGTATTCTCGGAATCGGTTGGTGTGGTTAGGCGGCCACGACTTCCGGCGGGGCCCTCCGGGGCCCCGTCTTCAGTTGGGGGCCCGCTCACGCAGCACCGCCGAAAGGCTTCATGGCGGCGTCGATTTCGTCGACCCGCAGCCGGACAAGTCGGCGACCGGATCTGTATCCCACAAGGCGACCATCCGCGATCATTGCGCGGATACAGCGAGTGGTTACGCCGAGATACTCAGCGGCTTGCAGGATTGAGACATACCGGGGACGGATTGAATCAGGAACAACGAAACTAGCCTTCCTTCGGCTGTTTCGGCTGCCTACACCTAATCCCAGTCTCACGATCCGGGCTTCCGCACACCGCGGGGCTTCAGAAGTTACTCTACGGGATTATCGCGGAATATCACGTACGGTCGCTTGCTAGCGTGTCCGACCATCGGACTGGTGAGCAGTTTGCGGATGTCAGCAATCGTGCTGTCGGGGTCAGGCAGATCAACGATGCCGTGACGTGAGTCTGGGCAGACGATATGCCCGAGAACTTCGATCGGCATAGCGACAGGTTTAGCGTTGTAGCGCTTGGCCACTCGCGTGTTGACGTCAACGTAGCGGATAGTTTCGGCGTCCAGTTCTTCGAACTTTCGGTCTTGCCGCTCCGTGAGAGTCTCGCCAGTGTTGGCTTCTCGCAGCACGGTCCCGGGTGAAAACCCTAGGCTCTCCTCGGTGACGCGGGGCGTAAATGGGACGGTGCGGTCACCAAACCTGTGGTAGATCAGGACAACAACGTCGTCACCGTCTGTCTTCACCTCGCCGACCCGGTTCCCACAACCGCCAATTCCGCACCGAAGAATGAGCGTCGGTGGCATGCTCGCATGAGCACGCCACCAGTCCGCGTGCCACGGGAAATACCCCGCGATCTCGTCGCCCATCACATTCCTCCATCGCTCGCCAGTTTAGACAGCAGCGCTGCGATTTCGCGGTCCCTCCCCTGGGCGGCGTGCTGGTAGCGCATCGCCGCCTGCGGAGTCGAGTGCCCAAGCCGGGCCATGAGTTCGGCCAGGCTGGCGCCAGTGGCGGCGGCGAGCACAGCACCAGAGTGCCGCAGATCGTGCCAGCGGAGATCGTCCCGCTTGGCCGCCTTGCGCGCCCTGTACCAGTGTCGAGACAGCGTGGCCGGCGCCAGGTGGCCACCGTGCTGTGCCGGAAACAGTAGCAAATCACGCTTGTTGCCAACGTATCTCGATAGGTGATCTTCAATCTGCGGAATAATGTGCGGCGGGATGGCCACGTCGCGCACGCTGGCTTCAGATTTTGGTGTGGTCACCTCGAAAGTACCGCCGTTGGTGCGCACCGCCGCTCGTTCGATGCGAATCACTTCCTGAGACAGGTCGACGTCGCCGCGGCGCAGCTCGACGGTCTCGCCGAACCTCAGCGCACACCATGACGCCAGCGTGACCATCAGCCGCAGCCGCTCGGGCATGGCGTTGGTGAGCACCGCGAGTTCCTCCACGCTGGCGGGCCGTATCTTGTGCACACGCTTGGCGCGCCCGGCCCCAACAATCCGGCAGGGGTTGGCCTCGATCAGCTCATCGTTGACCGCGCTTCCGAGAATGGTCCGCAGCAGGCTGTAGGCGTGGCTGCGCATTGTCGGCCGGTCTGTCAGTGTGGCCGCGTACCATTCGCGAACATCTTTGGGCTTGATCGAGCGAAGCTGCCGGTTACCGAAGGCCCCTGACAGATGGCCATAAAGGATGTCCTGGTAAGGCTCACGCGTCCGCTGCTTGATCGGCCGCCCGGCAACTTGACGGCCCGCAAGCCACGCGCTCGCGTAAGCACTGAACGTGATGCTGTCGGGCTTGGCAACTACGGCCGGGTTCCACAGTTTCGCGTCGATCTCGCGACGACGGTCGGTCAGCCAGGCTTCAGCATCGATCACTGCGGCGAAGGTCTTCGGCGCAGTGATGTAGTTACCGTCGGGGTCGGTGAAGCGGACCTGGCATCAGCCGGACGGCAGCGCGCGAATGTTACCGAACGAGCGCTTCTTGGACATTTCCATTGATCACCCAGTATCGCGTTTCTCGTGCCAAATACGTGCCATACGAACATACATTATGTTCCGCTTGCTTCCGCTTAATGCACGCGATACTGTGCAAAGTGTTGCCAGCTCAGAAGCTAATTTGCGCTGGTCACGATATAAAACCGAAAACCCCGAGATCGCCTACTTCAATCCCAGTATCGCGCACCAGAGTCAGCGCAGTTCGAAGGTTCTACTTAGCACTGCTCATCAATTCTCGTGGTCGAATTCGGCCACACCGTCGCCTACCGTTCGAACCGCAGAGACGGTCGTCTCTGCGGCGGAGGTGTACGTAGTTCTCATGTCTGAAGGGCGACAGCGGCGGGCCGAGGCCGCGCCGGCAACTCTTGCGGCATCGGCGCTACGGCCACGCAACGTGCTGGCGATCGCGGTCTCCGCGATTTCCCCGACGACGTCGGTGTTCTTGATCTACGGCGACGGGCTGCAGATCGCCGGAACCGGCGTCGTGTGGGCGTTTGTCATTGGCTCCGCCATCACGGTGTGTATGGCGCTGTGTTACGCCGAGGTCGGCTCGGTCTTTCCCTCCGCCGGCGGCGCCTACACCATCGTGCGCCGCGCCATCGGCCCCGTAGCGGGTGGCGTCACCAGCGTGCTGTTCCTGCTGCTCGGAGTGGTCTCGACGGCCGCGATCCTGGTCGCCGCGGCGACGTATCTGTCGTCGCTGATCGGCGCCGCCGTACCGGTGCAGTGGCTGGCGCTGGGGATGATGGCGCTCATCACGGCGCTATCGATCGGGAAGATCGCCCCGGCCAGCTGGGTCGTCGCGGCCATGCTGGCCCTCGAACTGGCCGTGATCATCGTCTTCACCGTCGTGGCCTTCGCGCACGCTTCCGCGGTCACCAACCCGTTCACCCAGCCGGTGACGGCCGGGCCCGGCGGCGCCCTCGTTGGTGTCGGCATCGCCGGCATCTTCGCTGCCGTCGGTCCGGCGCTGTTTGCCTTCAATGGCTACGACTGGCCGCTGTATTTCTCCGAAGAGACGGCGGGATCACGACGCGCGATTCCGCACGCCGTGGTCTTGTCCGCGGTCCTGGCCGTCGTGGTCGAGTGCGTCGCGGTGATCGCCGCGACCCTGGCCATCCGCGACATTCCCGCCGCCATCACCGATGGTTCTGCGGTCGAGTTTCTTGCTCGCCAAATGATGGGTCCGGCCGGCGCGACGGTTCTGGTCGCCGGCGTGGTGGTGGCGATGTTCGATACCGGCCTGGCGGCAATCCTCGGGTATGCGCGCGTCTACTACGCCGCGGCCAGGGATGGGATGCTGCCGCGACGGCTGCAACCTCTGTTCGGTCGACTGTCAACCCGGTCGCGGGTCCCGGTGCACGGATTCCTCTTCCTCTTCCTCGGCAACGGCCTGCTGTGCGTCTTCATGTCGCTGCCCAAGCTCATCACGTTCACCGGCGTGATCATCGCCATCGTGTATCTGCTGGTGGCGTCGTCGGCGATCGTCTGTCGCCTTCGAGACCGCGACTTGGTGCGGCCCTTTCGGATGCCGCTGTGGCCGCTGCCGCCGCTGCTGGCAATCGCGGGCGTCGTCGTGACGCTGGCCACCCAGGAAGTCAAGGACCTCGCTATCGGCGCCGGCCTCGCCGCCGCCGCGGCCCTAGGTTATCGGATAGCACGGCGAAGGTTGCCCGCGCGCCTGGGCGGCGACCCCGTCACTGGTCGCAGCACGCCGTAACTCGGCACGCACACGAGGCGCGGATCGGCACGTCGGCACGCGCGGTGGCCAGCGCGAGCTGCTGGCCGATGATGGCGGCCTCCCCGGTTCGACCGAGCCGCTGCAGGCACTCGTGATACCCGTGCAGGCTCCAAACGTTTCCGGGATGCTGACACGGCCGGGCCAGGGTGGGGTCCAGTCCCAGATCGGCGGCATACACCGCGGCCGCCTCCTCGACATGGCCCTGTTCGAGCAGCAGCGCCCCATACGCATGCCGGGTGGGCTGCATCCAGCCCCAAGGCTCGTCGTAGGGCAGCGTGTCATCGAGTGTCACCGCGCGCCGCAGGTGAGCGAAGGCCTCGTCGAAACGCCCGTCGCGGTAGGCGATCTCACCGTCGAGCATGGCCGTGGCCACCGCGAGGATGTCGCGGCTGGTGTTGTTGAATAGGTACCGCGACTCCGGCACCCGCGCGCATGCCTCGACGAACGCGGCGCGCTCGGCATGGGCCTGAGCGAGTTGGCCGGTGGCCGCCAGGGCGACGCCACGGCCATAGTGAATCGTGGCCGTCGTGGTGCAGTAGAGGTCCCGGTCGCACGGCAGTGGTTGTGCGATCAGCTCCTGCCAGCTGCCGAACCGCACCAGCACGTGGGTCCGCAGCGGCACGAACGCCTCGAGCCAGTCGGCCATCGGCGGAGACTCGATCGATAGCAGCTCGGCCCCCAGCTGGCCGGCCAGCTCGTCGGCGGCCCGCAGCGCGATCTGCGATTGCCCTTCGAACATCGCCGAGTACACGATGAAGTGCAGGTCGTGCGCGCGGTAGAGCGAGTAGAAGTTCAGCGGGCCCTCGCGACTGACGAACCGCCGATCCGCCCGCACCGCAGCAAGATTGGCCAGCACCGAGCTGCGGTAGTCGCCGCACAACACGTCGATATGGCTGGGCATGTGCTGCAGATGCCCGGCGTCGGGCACCAAGCCGCGCAACAGGTCGGCCGCCGGCAGGGCAACCTCGGGGGTCGCCGACATCTCCATGGCGTGCAGGTACAGGTGCAGGACTCCCGGATGGGCCCGGCCCGCGGGGGTGGCCAGTGCCTGGTCCAGGAGGCGCTTGGCCTCGAGCACCCGCGAGCCGGCGGCCGGCTCCCCGGTCGCCGTGTCCCACAGGGCCCAGGCGGTGACGTTGAGCAGCGCGTCGGCGGCCAGGGCCTGCACGTCGACATCGGCCGGATAGGCGGCGGCCAGCGCGGCCATTGCGTCGGCGTAGGCGCCCAGGCCGGCGCGCAGCGCCTCCGCGTCGTCGGGGTCGTCGGTCGGGAAGCGGGCTTGCAGCGCCGCGACCAGGCCTTGGTCGACCGGACTGGCCCGCCCTTGGGCGGCCAGGGACAGCTCCATGCGTGCGCGGGCCAGTGACGTGGTCATATCGACGGGGTCGAATGCCGCCCACGGCTTGTTGTAGTTCGGGCCCACCGCGTAGGCGATCCCCCACCGCGCAATGGCCAGGCCGGGATCAAGGCCCAGCGCCCGTTCAAAGCAGCGGATCGACTCTTCGTGATTGAACGCGTACGCCCACACCATCGCCCGGTCGAACCAGACCTGCGCCTGGGCGGAGGGGGTCTGGACCGGCCGGTGGTAACTGCCGAGGTCGAAATATTGCTCGCCGGCCGTCATCACCGCTGCGCCGCAAAGGATTCGACGACTTCGGCCAGCTCGTCAACCGCCTCCCAGTTCAGCAGGTGTCCCGCGCCGGGCACGGTGACCAGCCGGGCACCCGGAATTCCGGCGGCCAGCCGGTGCGAGTGGCTGGGCGGGGTGGTGCGATCCGAGGAGCCCACCATCACCACCGCCGGCACCGAGATCTCGGCCAGCCGTGGATAGCGATCCTCGCGCGAGAACGCCCGCACGATGGGTAGGTGCGGTCCGTGCCGGTCGAGATGTTGATGGAACCAGTCGAGGAATACCGAGATCATTGCCGGTGACGGACGCGCCCCGCACTGTGCCGCCCCGAACAGCACCGCGATGGTCCTGCTGCGCAGCAGCCGTTGCAGGATCCCGCGTTCCAGCAGCGGGATCTGCAGGCGGTTCTGCGGAGCCCCGTCCAGCACCCGGCCCGCCCAGGTGGCGAACAGCACCACCGCGCACAGCCGCTGTGCCAGGGCACCATGGTCGAGCAGGGCGCGGATGCTGACGAAGCCCCCCATCGAATGTCCGACCAGCACGCCGTCGCGGATGTCGAAGTGGTGCAGCACCGCGGCAAGATCGTCGGCCATGGGCTCCGATCCGATTCCCTCGGCGCCCAGTGTCGACCGGCCATGGCCGCGCTGATCAAAGGCAATCACCCGCAGGCCCCGGGCCAGCAGTTCGTCCCAGACGAAATTCCACTCGATGAGGCTGGCGCAGTAGCCATGGACCAAAATCACCGGCGTCCCCCGGCCTGCCACCAACGCATGCAGCACGGTCCCGTCGGGGCGGGTGATCGCGACCCGCTCAACTTGGGGTTCGGCCAGCAACCGTTCCCTGGGAAACGGGTCGGGATTGCGCTCGATTCGGCGGGCCAGGGCCCGGGCACCACCCCAGCCGACCAGACCGCTTGCACCGACTAGGGCCGCGGCGGCCAGCGTCGGTCTCATCCGTCCAGCTTGCCTGATTTGCCCGGCTCAGAGCGCGCAATGGCCTAGCGGGCTCAGCCGGGAGGGTTTGCGCCGTGGCCGGAAAGGATCGTGGGGCAATAGGCATTGGCCGCGATCGCGGTGAACTTGGCTGCGCCATCTTCTTGGAGCCCGGAGTTGGAGCTCTGCACCTGCTTGACGACGTCGACCGTCTGAGTCCCGTTGTTCACTTGCTGACATATCCATTTGGCGGCCGCGATCGCCCGCGCCGCGTCCGGATAGGTGATGCCGGCCTTTCCCAGCGCAACCAGGAATGCGTCATCGTTGGCATCGGCCTGTGCGGGTGCGGCCAGGCCGACAATGACGGCCAACCCTGTCACCCCAACCAAGAGCTTCATATCCCCCTGATGGTCCCAGACCGGCGCCATCCCTGCATCCCGGAGAACACGCCAAGATCGTCAACCTAGCGTTGACGAAACCGCTGTCGTCAACCTATCGTTGACGACAGTGGCCGAGTCGACGAAAATCACCTATCCCGTCCGCCTCGACGAACTGATCGACGCGATCAAACAGGTCCACACCAACGCGCTGGACCAACTGACCGACGCGGTCCTGGCCGCCGAACACCTCGGCGAGATCGCCGACCATCTGATCGGACACTTCGTCGACCAGGCGCGTCGTTCCGGAGCCTCATGGACCGACATCGGCAAGAGCATGGGAGTGACCAAACAGGCCGCACAGAAGCGATTCGTCCCCCGAGCCGAAGCCACCACGCTGGACCCGGAGCAAGGCTTCGGACGCTTCACGCCACGCGCTCGCAGCGCGGTGGTCGCCGCCCAAAACGCCGCCCACCAAGGCGCCAACGACGAGATCACCCCCGACCACCTGCTGCTGGGAGTGCCGGCCGACCCCGCCGCGCTGGCCACCGCGCTGCTGCGGATGCAAGCGATCGACACCGAGGCCCTGCGCGCGTCGGTGCGCCTACCCGCGGCCACCGGCGAAACCCCTGCCCTCATCCCGTTCAGTGGGCCGGCGCGCAAGGTGCTGGAACTGACCTTCCGTGAGGCCCTTCGGCTCGGCCACAACTACATCGGCACCGAGCACATGCTGCTCGCGCTGCTCGAACTCGAGGACGGAGCCGGACCGCTACACCGATCCGGTGTCGAGAAGTCACGTGCGGAGGCCGATCTGAGCAGCGCACTCGAATCGTTGACCGGCCACGGACCTGACGGCCGGCCCGGCAAGTCCTGAAGACTTAACCCCTCCCCTTCGCATTGCCGCATGTGTAATCATGCGAAGGTCGCAGAACAGGGCGCCGAGGAGGCAAACATGCACCGCTGGCCGAAGGTTGTTCGCTCCGCCCTCGTCGTTCTCGCGGCCCCCGTCTTTGCCGTCTTGCTCGCCGCCGGTGCCGGGGTGCTGGCATTGAACTCGGCTGCTCCCCGCGCCTGGGCCGGCGATGCGCCGATCGGACACATCGGTGACACGCTTCGAGTCGATACCGGCACCTACGTCGCCGATGTCACCTTGAGCAACGTGGTACCGGTCGATCCACCGCCGGGATTCGGCTACACCCGCAGCGGCGTGCCGGTAAAGAGCTTCCCCGGCAGCTCGGTGAACCGCGCCGACGTGACGGTCCGTGCGGTCCGGGTGCCCAATTCCTTCATCATGGCCACCAATTTCAGCTTCGACGGCGTCACCCAATTCGCCGACGCCTACAAGCCGCGCCCCTGCGACGCACCGGATTGGCTGGACGCCGCACTGGGCAACGCACCACAAGGCTCGATCGTGCGCGGCGGGGTGTACTGGGACGCCTATCGCGATCCGGTCTCCGTCGTCGTGCTGCTGGACCGCAAGACCGGCCAGCACCTCGCACAGTGGAACCTCTGAGCTGAACGTCCAGATCGCCGCGGCGGGCCCCGTCGACGCCGCCGAGTTGGGTGCTGTGGCCGCGCGCACCTTCCCGCTGGCTTGTCCGCCGTCGGCACCGGCCGAACACGTCGCGTCGTTCATCGAGACCAACTTGTCGGGCGACCGGTTCGCCGAATATCTCAACGATCCGCAGCGCACCATTCTTGCCGCTCGCGCTGGCGGCCGAATTGTGGGCTACGCCATGCTCGTTCGCGCCGATACCGACGACTGCGATGTCGAGTTGTCCAAGCTGTACCTATTGCCCGACCAGCACGGCACCGGAACCGCCAAGGCGCTGATGGACAATGCGCTCACTACCGCCCAAGACTGGGGAGCCCGCCAAGTATGGCTCGGGGTGAACCAGGAAAACCAACGGGCCCAACGCTTCTACGCCAAACGCGGATTCACGGTGAGTGGCACCAGAACATTTCAGTTGGGCCCCCACCAAGAGAACGACTACATCATGGTTCGCGAGCTTCGCTGACCGGGGCCGTCAAAGCCAACAGTCGTGAGGTGGCACGTAGATACTTCTTGCGGTAGCCGCCGGCCAGCATCTCCTCGCTGAAAATGGTGTCCAGCTTGGCCCCGGATGCCACCACCGGGATGCCGGCGTCATAGAGCCGATCGGTGAGCGCCACCAGCCGCAGCGCAACATGTTGGTCCTCGATGGGGTGCACACCGGTCAGAAACACCGCGCTCACACCGTCGATCAGGGTCAAATAACGCGATGGATGCATGGTGGCCAGGTGGGCGCACAGGGCGTCGAAGTCATCGAGGGTCGCGCCGCGCACCGTAGCAGCGCGCTGGGCGACCTGATCATCGGACAACGGCCGCGGCGCCGGCGGCAGGCCACGGTGGCGGTAGTCCGGCCCCTCGATCCGCACCGTGGTGAAAATACTTGCCAGCGTGTTGATCTCGCGCAGAAAGTCCTGGGCGGCAAAGCGTCCCTCACCCAGCTGTTCGGGCAGCGTATTGGAGGTGGCGGCCACCGACACGCCCCGCTGCACCAACGCCGAGAGCATCCGGGAGATCAGCGTGGTGTTACCGGGGTCATCAAGCTCGAACTCGTCGATGCACACGGCCGTGTGATTGGCCAGCAGGTCGATGCATTCGGCGAAGCCGAAAACGCCCGCCAACTGGGTCAGCTCACCAAAGGTCGCGAACGCCTTGGGCTGTTCCGGTGCGTCCGGCCCCAAGCCGAGCAGCTGGTAGTAGGACGAGGCCAGCAAGTGGGTCTTACCCACACCGAATCCGCCATCGAGGTACAGCCCCACCCCGGGCAACACCTCACGCCTGCCCAACAGCTTCTTGCGGCCGGCCCGGCGCTGCACCGCCTCCTGGCAAAATTCCCGGCACGCCACCAGGGCGGCGGCCTGGGTCGGTTCCGCGGGATCCGGCCGATACGTCGAGAAGCTCACCTCGGCGAAGGTTGGGGGCGGCCGCAATTGGGCAATCAGCCGCTCTGGCGACACCGACGGATGACGGTCCACCAGATGCGCCACCCCTCCCCAAGCACCCGCAGAAGTGGACCCGTGCATGCTGGCACTGTAGCGGCGTGTTGCAATCAACTTCATAGCCGACGTGGAGGTCTGCCCATGCCTGACCCAACCTCAGGCCGGTCCGCCGATGCACAGCTGACGCTGCTCGGAACCGACCGCCAACTCACCGACGAGGACCTGCCCGAGTTCTACGGCTATCCGGCGAAGCTGAGCGGCACCTGGTTGCGGGCCAATTTCATCACCAGCCTCGACGGCGGCGCGACCGTCGGGGGCACCAGCGGCGGCCTAGCGGGACCGGGCGACCGAGCCGTGTTTGTTCTGCTGCGTGAGCTGGCCGACGTCATCCTGGTCGGCGCGGGCACGGTGCGCATCGAGGGCTATTCCGGTGCGCAACTGGGCGTCGCGGAACGCCAGCAGCGGCAGGCCCGCGGACAGAGCGAAGTCCCGCAACTGGCGATCGCCACCAACACGGGTCAGCTGGACCGGGATCTGCCCGTGTTCACCCGCACCGAGGTACCACCGCTGGTACTGACCGCCGCGGCGGCCGTCTACGACACCCGCCGGCGGCTGACCGGCCTCGCCGAAGTGGTCGACTGCTCCGGCAAGGACCCCCACCGGGTCGACGAGGGCCTGCTGCTGGCCAGACTCGCCGGGCGGGGCATGCGCCGCATCCTCACCGAGGGCGGACCAACGCTGTTCGGATCGCTGATCGAGCAGGATCTGCTCGACGAATTGTGTCTGACCATCGCCCCCGTTGTGGTGGGTGGTCTGCCCCGGCGCATCGCGTCCGGCCCGGGCCAGCTGCAAACCCGGATGCACTGCGCCCACGTCATCACCGACGATGCCGGGTACCTCTACACCCGCTACGTTCGAGCCTGAACTGCACGTCGCGCAGCATCGCTGAGCGCAGTGGTTACTGTTGTCGGCATGAGTCGGCGCCTCCCGTCCACCCCGATTCGCGTCGCGGTGGCCTTCTCGGTGACCACAGTGCTGGCTGCCTGCGTTCCGGTACTGGGCGCTGACCCGCGCTTTGCCACCAATACCGGCGCGCGCCCGCAAGGCGCCGCCACCACCACACCACCGCCCAGCGGCCCGCCGCCGATCGCCGCGCCCAAGAACGATCTGTCCTGGACCGACTGCACCTCACAGGTCTATTCCGATGCCGGCGTTCAGGGCGCCCCCGGCACCAGGCTGGAGTGCGCGACCTTCGACAACGACCTGGATCCGGTCAACGGCGGATCCGGGTCCGTCAGTATCGGCGTGGTGCGCGCCCGCTCCGGCCAGACGCCACGCGACGCCGGGCCCCTGGTCTTCACCACCGGCTCCGACCTGCCGTCGTCGACTCAGTTGCCGGTCTGGCTGTCCCATGCCGGTGCCGACGTGCTGCGCACCCACCCGATCGTTGCCATCGACCGCCGTGGGATGGGCATGTCGAGCCCGATCGACTGCCGCGACCACTACGAGCGCACCGAGATGCGTGATCAGTCGCAGTTCCAGACCGGCGATGACCCGGTGGCCAACCTTTCGACGATCTCCAACGAAGCCACCACCGACTGCACCGACGCCATCGCCCCCGGCGCATCCGCCTACGACAACGGACACGCCGCATCCGACATCGAGCGGCTGCGCAATCTGTGGGATGTGCCGGCACTGGCGCTGGTCGGCATCGGCAACGGCGCTCAGGTCGCCCTCACCTACGCCGGATCACGACCCGACAAGGTCGCCCGGCTGATCCTCGACTCCCCGGTGGCTTTGGGGGTCAGCGCCGAAGCCGCCGCTGAACAACAGGTCAAGGGTCAGCAAGCGGCGCTGGATGCGTTCGACGCACAGTGTGTCGCGGTGCACTGCGCGCTCGGATCCGATCCCAAGGGCGCCGTCGCCGCACTGCTGAACGACGCCCGTTCCGACAACGGCCCCGGCGGCGAGTCGGTGGCCTCGATAGCCACCGCCATCACCACCGCCCTGGGCTTTCCCACCGCGGACCGCATCCGCACCACGACCAGCCTGGCGGACGCGCTGGTGGCCGCCCGCACGGGTGACATGAACCAGCTGTCCAACCTGATCAACCGGGCCGATGCCCTGCAGCACACCGACGGCCAGTTCGTCAGCTCGTGCAGCGACGCGGTGAATCGCCCCACCCCGGACCGGGTTCGCGAACTGGTGGTCGCCTGGGGCAAGATCTATCCGCAATTCGGCACGGTCGCCGCACTCAACCTGGTCAAGTGCGTGCACTGGCCCAGCGGCTCGACAACCGACGCCCCCAAGAGCCTCAAGGTCAACGTGCTGTTGCTGGGGGTGCAGAACGACCCGATCGTGGGCAACGAAGGCGTCGCCCAGACCGCGGCCACGATCATCAACGCCAACGCCGCCAGCAAGCGAGTGATGTGGCAGGGCATCGGACACGGTGCCAGCATCTATTCGTCCTGCGCGGTACCGCCGCTGATCGGCTATCTCAACGACGGCGAACTGCCGGGCACCGACACCTACTGTCCCGCCTGAAACCGGCTCGGCCGCCCCGGTGTACGGTGCGCTGGTGACCGCGGCTGACTCGACCCGAACCGGCTTGCGTGAATGCATGCAAGCCGCATTCCGTCCCCGTACCGGCCCACCGAGCGCGTCTACGATATTGCGCTCGGTGCTGTGGCCGGCGGCCATTTTGTCGGTACTGCATCGCGCCATCGTGCTGACCACCAACGGGAACATCACTGACGACTTCAAGCCGGTGTATCGGGCGGTGCTCAACTTCCGCCGCGGCTGGGATATCTACAACGAGCATTTCGACTACGTCGACCCGCACTATCTCTACCCGCCGGGCGGCACACTGCTGATGGCCCCGTTCGGGTACCTGCCCTTCGCGCCGTCGCGCTACCTGTTCATCTCTATCAACACAGCGGCCATCCTGCTGGCGGCGTACCTGTTGCTGCGGCTGTTCAACTTCACGCTGACCTCGGTCGCCGCTCCCGCCCTGGTGTTGGCCATGTTCGCCACCGAGACCGTGACCAACACCCTGGTCTTCACCAACATCAACGGCTGCATTCTGCTGCTCGAGGTGCTGTTCCTGCGGTGGCTGCTGGACGGCCGGGTCAGTCATCAATGGTGGGCCGGGATAGCCATCGGATTCACGCTGGTACTCAAACCACTACTCGGCCCGCTGCTGCTGCTGCCCCTGCTCAACCGCCAGTGGCGCACGCTGGTGACCGCCATCGTGATCCCCATCGCCATCAACGTGGCCGCCCTGCCGCTGATCAATCATCCGATGGACTTCTTCACGCGGACATTGCCCTACATCCTGAGCACCCGCGACTACTTCAACAGTTCGATCCAGGGCAATGGCATCTACTTCGGCCTGCCGAACTGGTTGATCCTGTTCCTGCGGCTGCTGTTCACCGCAATCGCGATCGCCAGCTTGTGGCTGTTGTACCGCTACTACCGCACCCGCGATCCCCTGTTGTGGTTCACCACATCCTCGGGTGTGCTGCTGCTGTGGTCGTGGCTGGCGATGTCGCTGGCCCAGGGCTACTACTCGATGATGCTGTTCCCGTTCCTGATGACGATCACGCTGCGTAACTCGGTGATCCGGAACTGGCCGGCGTGGCTGGGGATCTACGGCTTCATGACGCTGGATCGCTGGCTGCTGTTCAACTGGATGAGGTGGGGCCGCGCCCTGGAGTATCTGAAGATCACCTACGGGTGGTCGCTGCTGTTGATCGTGACGTTCACCGTGCTGTATTTCCGCTACCTGGACGCCAAGGCCGAAGACCGGGGTTGGATAGCGGGATCGATCCGGCGTGGCTGACCGCCGAGCGAGAGCGCGCTAGCGTGGACGCATGACCTCCTCCGACGCAGGCTCGCAGCGTCCGAAACTGCAACTCAGCGAAGACGAGTGGCGCAAGAGGCTCAGCCAGCGGGAGTACGACGTGCTGCGTCTGGCCGGCACCGAACGGCCGTTCACCGGCGAGTACACCGACACCAAGACGCAAGGCATCTACCAATGCCGGGCCTGTGGCGCGGAGTTGTTTCGCAGTACCGAGAAGTTCGAATCGCATTGCGGCTGGCCGTCATTCTTTGACCCGTCGGCCAGCGAGGCGGTGATCCTGCGTCCCGACCACTCACTGGGCCAGCTGCGTACCGAGGTGCTGTGCGCGAACTGCCACAGCCACCTGGGCCATGTGTTCGCCGGCGAGGGGTATCCGACACCGACGGATCTGCGGTACTGCATCAACTCGATCTCGCTGCGCCTGGTTCCCACCGACTAAAACAGCGCAATAGCGGGGCCGGTCAGTCCAGCCGGGTGGCGTGGACTTCCCAGAACGGGACATGCGCGATGCCGTCGGTCAGCCAGGGCTGGATCGTCTTGACCCGCTCCACCAAGGGCACGACCTGGTCAGCCACCTCAGGGTTTCGCGCGGCCATGGTTTCCAGCGTCTCCATGCTCACCGTGGTGCGGTAGGTGGTCGGCCCCAGATAGGTGATCTCCCAACCGCCAAGTGGCAGCATCTCGCGGAAGTTTTCCTCCGGTAGCGGTTGGATCGCGGTCAATCCGTTGACCTGGTGGGCGCCGAACTCGTACATGTAGAGCCGTGCGCCCGGCTTGGTCGCCCGCCGCAGCGCCTGCACGTAGGCCCTCTGCAGCTCGGGGGCGGTGCGGAAGGTGTGATAGAAGGCGCAGTCGACGACGGTGTCGAATCGGTTGTCCAAGCCTTCCAGCCTCGTGGCGTCGGCCACCTGGAAGTTCACCGACACCCCGGCCTTGGCCGCGTTGTCCCGGGCCCGCTCGATGGTGGTCGCCGATCCGTCGATGCCGGTCGCCGAGTAACCCTTGGACGCGTAATAGATCGCGTGGTGGCCGGGCCCGGTGCCCGGGTCGAGCACCTCCCCCTTGACCGCGCCCAGCGCGACCAGCTGCTCAACCACCGGTTGCGGGCCGCCGATGTCCCACGGTGTGGCCGCCGGCAAGCCGTGTGCCACCCGCTGGTCGCGATACATCTCCTCGAAGCGGGTGGGGTCGGTCGGATCCGGGGCGGTCATGGCAGCGAGTTCACCAGCTGCTCGACGGGCACCCGCGGCCCGCTGTAGAACGGCGTCTCCGCACGGGTGTGCCGTCGGGCGTCGGTGGCCCGCAGGTCACGCATCAAATCGACGATGCGGTCCAATTCGGGGGCCTCAAACGCCAGGATCCACTCGTAGTCGCCCAGTGCGAACGCCGGCACCGTGTTGGCCCGAACGTCCTTGTAGCCACGCGCGGCCATGCCGTGCTCGGCGAGCATGCGACGTCGCTCCTCGTCGGGCAGCAGATACCACTCGTAGGAGCGCACGAACGGATACACGCAGATGTAGGCGCCGGGCTCCTCGCCGGCCAGAAATGCCGGGATGTGGCTCTTGTTGAACTCGGCCGGGCGATGCAGCCCGACGCTGCTCCACACCGGAGTGCAGGCCCGCCCCAAGGTGGTGGTGCGCCGAAAGTCCGAATAGGTTGCCTGCAACGTTTCGATGTGCTCGGCGTGGGTCCAGATCATGAAATCCGCGTCCGCCCGCAGGCCCGCGACGTCGTAGAGGCCGCGCACCAAGACGCCGCGTTCCTCCTGCTGCTTGAAAAACGTCGCAGCGTCGTCGATCACGGCTTCGCGGTGGTCACCGAGTTCGCCCGGCCGCACAGAGAACACCGAGAACATCAGGTACCGAATGGTTGCGTTCAGGACGTCGTAGTCGAGGCGTGCCATGGCACCTATCGTGCCACTTGCGGGTTGAGCGCCCCAACGACGCCGTCCACCGCGCGGCCCGCCGCCCCGACACAGGCCGGCACCCCGATTCCGTCCAGATAGCTGCCGGCCACGGCCAATGTCGGGGGCAGCCCGGCCCGCACCTGCGCGACCAGCTCCCCGTGACCGGGACCGTATTGCGGCATCGCCTCGATCCACCGCTGTACACGTGAATCGATGGGATCCACCGTCACACCAAACACCGTGGCCAGGTCGTCGCGCGCCCACGAGAGGAGCTGGTGGTCGGACACGCGCTCGGCCAGGTCGTCGCCGAACCGCCCGAACGAAATCCGCAGCTGCTGGACGTCGCCCTGGATACGCCATTTCCGCGACGACAACGTGATTGCCTTGGCCCGCAACGGCTCACCGTTGGCCACCAGCACCCCGGAACACTGCGGGAAGGGGGTATCTGCTGGCACCGCCAGCGCCACCACTGCCGAGGAGGCACTGCGCACCCGGCTCGCGGCCGCGACGCTGCGTGGATCCACCCCGTCGACACCGTCGAGGATCCGCACCAGGCGCGGGGCCGGGATGGCCAAGATGACGGCGTCGGCGTGCCAGCGCCGGCCGGCATCGTCGTGCAGCGTCCAACCGGGTTCGATCTTGCTGACCGCGGCCTGCACCCATTGCACCCCACTGCGCGCGACCAGCTCCTCGACCAGCACCTGATAGCCGCCCGCCAAGGCGCCGAATACCGGACCGGCACCGGCCGGTGGCAAGCTCTGCCGAACCGCCTCGGTCAGGCTGGTGGCGCCGCGGTCCAGCGCCGCCGCCACCGCCGGGATGGCCGCGCGCACACCGATCGTGGCGGCCGAGCCCGCATAGACGCCGCACAGCAGCGGATCGACCGACCTGGTCACGGTCTGCTCGACGAACCGCTCGGCCACCAGTTCGGCCACCGCGGGATCGCCGCCCGGGCGCCAGTGCAGCGGCCGGTCCGGTTCGGCCTCGATCTGGGCAATCGTGGCGTCGTCAACCAGGCCGGCAAGCGAGCGCGCCGAAGCCGGGATCCCCATCACGGTGCCCGTTGGCAGCGGGTGCAGCTGTTGGCAGCTGTAGATCAGCGGCCGGGCGCCCGTGGTGGAGCGCTGCAGCCCGGACAGACCGAGTTCGGCGAGCAGGGCGGGCATCTCCGGACGGCGCACCACGAACGCTTCGGCACCCAGATCCATCGGCTGTCCGCCGACCCGCTCGGTGCGCAAGATTCCGCCCAGCCGATCGCTGGGGTCCAACAGGGTGATCGAGGCGTCTTCACCGACCGCCAGCCGCAACCGGAAGGCCGCGGTCAGGCCCGAGATTCCACCGCCCACAACACAATACGAGCCCGGCGTCATAGCGAGTGAACCAGTGACACCAGGTCGGTCAGCACCCCCGGATCGGTCTGCGGCAGTACCCCGTGCCCCAGATTGAAGACGTACCCGGCCGCACCCACGTCGACGGCCCGACGTCCATCGTCGACGACGGCGCGCACGGCGCGTTCCACCGCGGGCCAGCCCGCCAGCAGCACCACCGGATCCAGGTTGCCCTGCAGTGCAGTGCCGGGTTGCACCCGGGCGGCGGCATCGGCCAGCGCGGTGCGCCAGTCCACGCCGACCACCTTCGCCGTCCCCGGCTTGACCGCCTCCGACATCGCACCCAGCAGTTCAGCGGTGCCGACCCCGAAGTGCGTCATCGGAACACCATGCTCGGCCAGCGTGGCGAATACCCGTGCGCTGTGCGGCAACGCGTACTGGCGGTAGTCGGCCAACGACAACATTCCCGCCCACGAGTCGAACACCTGGATGGCATCCACCCCAGCACGGATCTGACCGAGCAGAAATTCGATGGTCAGGTCGGTCAACTTGGTCATCAACGCATGCCAGGTCGCGGGCTCGGCCAACATCATCGCCTTGGTCCAGGCATGGTGGCGGCTGGGTCCGCCCTCGACCAGGTAGGAGGCCAACGTGAAGGGCGCTCCGGCGAATCCGATCAGCGGAGTGTCACCCAGCTCGGCGACCAACAGCTCAACCGCGTCGAGCACCGGCGCAATCGACTGGGGGTCAATGGGTTGGATCGCGTCGACATCGGCAACCGTACGCACCGGCGCAGCGATGACGGGTCCGACATCGGCCACGATGTCCAAGTCCACACCGGCCGCGCGCAGCGGTACCACGATGTCGGAGAACAGGATCGCGGCATCGACGTGGTAGCGGCGGATCGGTTGCATGGTGACCTCGCAGGCCACCTCGGGTTCGAAGCAGGCGGCCAGCATGCTGTGCTGGCGGCGCAGCGCCCGGTATTCCGGCAGTGAGCGGCCGGCCTGCCGCATGAACCACACCGGTACTCGGCTGGGTTTGCGGCCGGCCACCGCGGCCAGATAAGGCGACTGCGGAAGGTCGCGACGGGTACTCATCGGCCTCAATGCTGCCATGAGGGCTGCCATGAGGCGGTTTGGGCGGCCCCGCAGGCCATCGGGCCGCTGCGTAACATCACGACGGCAACCAGCTGGCAACCATCAACGGTCAGGAGCGCCGCATGCCACTCACCTACTAAGATTTCCCCAGCCTTCGCTTCGAGCCGGGTGAGCACGGCGTGCTGAATCTGGTGCTGGACTCCCCCGGGCTGAATTCGGTCGGACCGCAGATGCACCGCGACCTCGCCGACGTCTGGCCGGTGATCGACCGTGACCCCGACGTGCGGGTGGTGCTGGTTCGTGGTGAGGGCAAAGCGTTTTCGTCCGGGGGCAGTTTTGAGCTCATCGACGAAACGATCGGCGACTACGAAGGCCGAATCCGCATTGCGCGAGGCCCGTGACCTGGTGCTAAACCTGGGCAACCTCGACAAGCCGGTGGTTTCGGCGATTCGCGGCCCGGCCGTTGGCGCCGGTCTGGTGGTAGCGCTGCTCGCCGATATCTCGGTGGCAAGCGCAACCGCGAAAATCATCGACGGCCACACCAAGCTCGGGGTGGCGGCCGGTGACCACGCCGCCATCTGCTGGCCGCTGCTGGTCGGCATGGCCAAGGCCAAGTACTACCTACTCACCTGCGAGACACTGTCCGGCGAAGAAGCCGAACGCATCGGCCTGGTCTCGACGTGCGTCGATGACGATGAGGTGCTGCCCACCGCCACCCGGCTGGCCGAGAATCTGGGGCAGGGGGCGCAAAACGCGATCCGCTGGACCAAGCGCAGCCTCAATCACTGGTACCGGATGTTCGGGCCGACCTTCGAAACGTCGCTTGGCCTGGAGTTTCTCGGGTTCACCGGCCCCGACGTGCAGGAAGGCCTGGCCGCGCACCGGCAGAAGCGTCCCGCCCGGTTTACCGACCGCACCGAGGGGCCCTAGCCGGCGACGAAGCGGCGCGCCTGTCCCCGCGTGTCGACCGATGGGTCTACCGTCGAATTCTGTGAACCGCGCCGACGATAAGACGGGGCGCAGCGATTGGGGGGGCACCTCCCGCTTGCGGGGGAAAGGAGCGGCGCTTGTGACCTCAGCCGAACCGACCCCTTTCCGCGAGGCGGTAGCGGCGATGAACGCTGTCACCGTGCGGCCCGAGATTGAACTCGGCCCCATCCGCCCGCCACAGCGGCTGGCCCCGTACAGCTATGCCCTGGGGGCCGAAGTCAAGCATCCCGAGCTCGACATCGTGCCCGAACGATCCGAAGGCGACGCTTTCGGACGGCTGATTCTGCTCTATGACCCTGATGGTTCTGACGCGTGGGACGGCACCATTCGCCTGGTTGCCTACATTCAGGCCGATCTCGACTCGCACGAGGCGATCGATCCGCTGCTACCGGAAGTGGCGTGGAGTTGGCTGGTGGAGGCGTTGCAATCACGCACCGAACACGTGACCGCGCTCGGCGGCACCGTCACCGCCACCACATCGGTGCGCTACGGCGACATCTCCGGACCGCCGCGCGCCCATCAGCTCGAGCTACGAGCGTCGTGGACGGCGACCACACCCGATCTAGGCAGCCACGTCGAGGCGTTCTGCGCTGTCCTCGAGCACGCCGCGGGCCTGCCGCCGGCCGGGGTCGTCGACCTGGGCTCGAGGTCGCGCGCCTGATATGTGCTCAGCCCTATCTCCTGAGGGGAACGAACCGCCGGAGGGCACAGCACCCGAAGCCACTCCCCTGCTGAGCCCGGCGAGCGGGGTTCCGGAACTCTCCGTGACCGCCGGCCAGATCGAGGCGGCCGCGACACTCCTGGACCGCGGCAGCGGGCCCTTTGCCGTCGACGCCGAGCGCGCATCGGGCTTTCGTTACTCCAATCGGGCCTATCTGATCCAGATCCGGCGGGCCGGCGCCGGAACGGTGCTGATCGACCCGGTCAGCCACGGCGGTGACCCGCTGACCGTGCTGCAACCGCTGGCCGAAGTGCTGGCCAAAGACGAGTGGATCCTGCACTCGGCCGACCAGGACCTGCCCTGTCTGGCCGAGGTTGGGATGCGTCCGTCGGCGTTGTACGACACCGAACTGGCGGGGCGATTGGCCGGGTACGACCGGGTGAACCTGGCGACCATGGTCGAGCGGCTACTCGGCATGGGCCTGGTCAAAGGCCACGGCGCCGCCGACTGGTCCAAGCGTCCGCTGCCGTCGGACTGGCTCAACTACGCCGCGTTGGACGTGGAGTTGCTCATCGAGCTACGCTCGGCGATCTCGGGGGTGCTGGCCGAGCAAGGTAAATCCGACTGGGCCGCGCAAGAATTCGAGTATCTGCGGACGTTCGAATCACGTTGGGTGCCGGCCACCGCCCGGCCGGACCGCTGGCGGCGAACCTCGGGGATCCACAAAGTGCGTGACCGGCGAGGTCTGGCCGCCGTTCGCGAGTTGTGGATAACCAGAGACCGCATCGCCGAGCGTCGTGACATCGCGCCCCGCCGGATTCTGCCGGACTCGGCGATCATCGATGCCGCCCTCGCCGACCCGAAGTCGGTCGACGACCTGGTGTCATTGCCGGTGTTCGGCGGGCGCAACCAGCGCCGCAACGCGACGATGTGGCTCGGGGCCCTGGACGTCGCGCGCAAGAGCCAGCATCCGCCGGAAGTGGCCGAACCCTCCAATGGGCCGCCCGTTCCGGCGCGGTGGAGCCGACGCAAACCCGAAGCTGCCGCGCGCCTGGAGGCCGCCCGCGCGGCGTTGTCCGAGGTGTCGGATTCGGTGGGAGTGCCGACGGAGAACCTGGTCACGCCCGAGCTGGTGCGGCGCCTGTGCTGGGACTGGGCACCGGTGGCCGCCGCCGAGATAACCAGCACCATCGATGAATTCTTGGCCACCGGGCAAGCCCGGGTCTGGCAGCGTGAGCTGGTGGTACCCGCCCTGGCCGCGGCGCTGGCCAATGCCGCCGAACCCGAGACCGAACCGGGCGCCCGCTAGGTCCTGTCTGCTAATTGCGGACGCGGTGGTAGGTGATGATGGCGGCCAGGGTGACACCGCCGAGGTAGGTCAGGGCGTATTTGTCGTAGCGGGTGGCGACCGCGCGCCAGTGTTTGAGCCCGTTGAAGCTTCGCTCGACGGTGTTGCGGTGCTTGTAGATTCGGCCTGAGAACCCCGGAGGCCGTCCTCTGTTGCGGCCTTTGGCTTTGCGGCGGGTGATCTGGTCGCTGCGCTCGGGGATGGTATGGGCGATCTTGAGCCGGCGCAGCTGTGCCCGCGTCGAGTCATGGGAGTACGCCTTGTCCGCCAGCAGGCGAAACGGGGCGTATGAGTTGCTGCACCGGGCGGCCAGCAATGGCCAAAGCATCGGATTATCACCGGCTTGACCGGCCGACAGTGCCAGGGTGACCGGACTGCACAGCTGGTCGGTCAAGGCGTGGATCTTGGTAGTCAGCCCGCCGCGGGAACGCCCAATGGCGTGGTCATCGGGCTCATCGAGATATTTCTTGTAATTCGACAGATCCCCCTGTGCGGCGCCCGGGGCGCTCCGGCTGCGTGTTGGTGGGCGCGCACACTGGTCGAATCGACCGACAACAGTGCGCCCAGGTCGGCGTCCTCGGCGTCGAGGTCAGAGGCGATCGCCGCGAAGATCCGCGCGTAGATGCCATCGACCGACCAGCGTAGATGCCTCTCGGCCACCGATTGCCAGGGACCGAAGTGCTCGGGCAGGTCACACCACGGAGATCCCGTACGGTAACGCCAGATAATGCCCTCCAGAGTACGTCGATGATCGTTCCACGGCCGGCCACGCCGCCGCCCCGCAGGCAACACCGCCACGATCAGCGACCACAAATCATCAGAAATCGCATGCGTCCGCATCACCCAAACAGCATCAGCCAAAACACCATTCACATTAAGCAGACACGCCCTAGTCGAGATGTTCTTTGATCTCGGCTTCCGAAACGCAAGCACCCAGCGCGGCAACCCAACCGGTGACCCGGCGGGCCACGTCCTGATCGGTCAACCCCAGGTCGGCCAGCAGTTCACCACGCGAGGCGTGCTCGAAGAACTGCTGCGGCAACCCCACATCGCGACAGGGCACGTCGATCTCGGCACGCCGCAGCGCAGCGGACACCGCTGACCCGACGCCACCGTTGACGCCGTTGTCCTCCAGCGTCACCACCAGCTTGTGCGCCACCGCCAGGTCGCCGATCCCATCGGCCACCGGCAACACCCAGCGAGGGTCGATCACCGTCACCCCGATCCCCTGGTTGTGCAGCCGTTTGGCCACCGCCAGCGCCATCGACGCCAATGCACCTACCGCTATCAGCAGCACGTCGTGGTTCAAGCCGCTAGCCGGCACGGCCAACACATCCATGCCATCGCGCCGTTCCAGTGCCGGAATATCTTCGCCCACATCGCCTTTGGGGAACCGCAACGCCGTCGGACCATCGCTGACCTCGAGCGCCTCGCCAAGTTCCTCCCGCAACCGGGCGGCATCCCTGGGCGCGGCTACCCGCATTCCGGGAACGATGCCCAGCATCGACAAATCCCACATGCCGTTGTGGCTGGGACCATCCGAACCGGTGATCCCGGCCCGGTCGAGCACCATGGTGACCGGCAGCTGGTGCAGCGCGACATCCATCATGATCTGGTCGAATGCGCGGTTCAGGAACGTCGAGTAGATCGCGACGACCGGGTGCATTCCGCCCATCGCCAGCCCGGCCGCCGACGTCATCGCGTGTTGCTCGGCGATACCGACGTCGAACAGGTGGTCCGGGAACTGCTGGCCGAACGCGGTCAAACCGGTGGGGCCCGGCATCGCGGCGGTGATGGCCACGATGTCGCGGCGCTTGCCGGCGTATTCGATCAAGGCATCGGCGAACGTCGTCGTCCAGCCCGGGCCCGCCAGCTTGGTGGCCTGCCCGGTGGCCGGGTCGATCGGAACCGTGGAGTGCATCTGCTCGGCCACGTCGGCCTCGGCCGGGCCGTAACCCATTCCCTTGCGGGTGACCACGTGCACGATCACCGGGCCACCGAAACCGCGGGCACTGCGCAACGCGACCTCTACCGCCCGCTCATCGTGTCCGTCGACCGGGCCGACGTACTTCAACCCGAGGTCGGTGAACAGCAACTGCGGCGACAGGGAGTCCTTGATACCGGCCTTGACGCTGTGCATGAAGTGGTAACAGACTTCGCCGACCAGCGGCACCGCCCGTACCACGTCTCGGCCCTTCTCCAGCACCTGTTCGTAGGCCGGCTGCAACCGCAGCTTGGCCAGGTGATCGGCGACCCCGCCGATGGTGGGCGCGTAGCTGCGCCCGTTGTCGTTGACGACGATGACCACCGGCCGGTGCGAGGCTGCGATGTTGTTCAACGCTTCCCAGCACATGCCGCCGGTGAGCGCGCCGTCGCCGACCACCGCAACCACATGCCGATTACGGAGCCCGCTCAGCTCGAACGCCTTGGACAGACCGTCGGCGTAGGACAGCGCCGCGCTGGCGTGGCTGGATTCCACCCAGTCGTGTTCGCTCTCGACCCGGCACGGATAACCCGACAACCCGCCCTTCTTGCGCAGGCTTTCGAAGTCCTGGGCGCGGCCGGTCAGCATCTTGTGCACGTAGGCCTGGTGACCCGTGTCGAAGATGATCGGATCATGGGGCGAGTCGAACACCCGGTGCAAAGCCAGCGTCAGCTCCACGACCCCAAGATTCGGTCCCAGGTGTCCCCCGGTGGCGGCGACCCTGTGCACCAGAAACTCTCGGATCTCCTGGGCCAGATCACGCAACTGCGCCTGAGACAGGTGCTGCAGATCAGCGGGACCACGGATCTGTTCCAGCATCCCGCCAGTGTACGCAGCGCCTGCGCGTCGGAGCCATCATTGACCTCCGCCGCCCATCATCTCGACGGCTTGATAGCGTCGGAGACCGGTGAGCCGGGAAGCCTGGTCGGCGTCTGATTGTCCTGCAAGCACTTACGACGCGAAAGAACACGATGGGCGCAAATGAGCTAACCCTGACCACACCGGCAACGTATGGTCACCATATGCGCGCCGAGGACATCGCCGAGGAGTATCCGGTAATCAGCATCGACTCAGACGCACTCGAGGCCGCACGCACGCTGGCCGAGCACCGCCTGCCCGGGTTGCTGGTTACCAAGAAAACCGGCAGTCCCTACGCGGTGTTACCGGCGTCGCAGGTGGTCCGATTCATCGTTCCCCGCTATGTCCAGGACGACCCATCGCTGGCCGGTGTGCTCAACGAATCGATGGCAGACCGCTGCGCGGAGAAATTGCGCGGCAAGAAGGTCAGCGATGTGTTGCCCGATCACCTCAATGACGTTCCGCCGGTCAATGCCGACGACACCATCATCGAGGTGGCCGCGCTGATGGCTCGGTTGCGCAGCCCGCTGCTCGCGGTGGTCAAGAACGGCAAGTTGCACGGGGTGATCACGGCATCGCGCCTTCTGGGAGCGGCGCTAAGGCCTTGATCTCAACGGATTCAGCGATAGACGGTCTGCGGGTAAAGGCACAGGTAGCGACTCGATGAGCATTGTCGCGGTCGCCATATTTGTGGTGGCTTATGCGCTGATCGCCAGCGAACGCGTCAACAAGACCCTAGTGGCGTTGGCCGGTGCGGCGATCGTGGTGATGCTGCCGGTCATCAATTCCGAGGACGTCTTCTATTCCCACGAGACCGGGGTCGACTGGGACGTCATCTTTTTGCTGCTCGGCATGATGATCATCGTCAGCGTGCTGCGCCAGACCGGTGTGTTCGAATACGTCGCTATCTGGGCGGCCAAGCGGGCCCGCGGCAAACCACTGCGGATCATGATCCTGTTGGTGATCGTCACCGCGGTCGCATCGGCGCTGCTGGACAACGTCACCACGGTGTTGCTGATCGCCCCGGTCACCCTGCTGGTGTGTGACCGGCTGGTGATCAACCCGGCGCCGTATCTGATGGCCGAAGCGTTTGCCTCCAACATCGGCGGCACCGCGACGCTGGTCGGTGACCCGCCCAATATCGTCATCGCCAGCAAGGGCGGGCTGACGTTCAACGACTTCCTGATCCACCTGGCTCCGATCGTGGTCATCGTGATGGCGGTGTTCATCCTGATGCTGCCGCGCCTGTTCCCCGACGCATTCGAGGCCGACCCCGAGCGAGTCGCCGACGTGATGTCGTTGGAAGAGAAGGAGGCCATCCGCGACCACGGCCTGCTGATCAAGTGCGGCATCGTCTTGCTCCTGGTGTTCGCGGCATTCGTCGCGAATTCTGCGCTGCACGTGAAGCCGTCCATGGTGGCGATGATCGGTGCCGGCATTCTGGTGGTCGTCTCCCGGCTGGACCACTCCGATTATCTGTCCAGCGTCGAGTGGGACACGCTGCTGTTTTTCGTGGGTCTGTTCATCATGGTCGGCGCGCTGGTGAAAACCGGTGTGGTCACGCAGGTCGCGCAAATGGCGGTGACCGCGACCGGCGGCAACACACTGCTGGCGACCATGGTGATCCTGGCCGCCTCGCTGGTGATCAGCGGCATCGTCAACAACGTTCCGTACGCGGCCACCATGACGCCGATCGTCGCCGAATTGGTGCCGGTCCTGGTCGACAAGGGCAACCCGGACGTGTTGTGGTGGGCCCTTGCCCTGGGCACCGACTTCGGTGGCAACCTCACCGCTATCGGGGCCAGCGCCAATGTCATCGTCCTCGGCATCGCCAAGCGGGCGGACAATCCCATCTCTTTCTGGGAATTCACCCGCAAGGGCATTGTGGTCACCACGATGTCACTGGTGCTGGCCGCCATCTATCTCTGGGTGCGCTACTTCGTGCTGAGTTGACCAGTGCAGACACCCGGTAACGTTTTTGAGGAGATCCCGTGAGCGCCATTGCGATCGGGGTGTTCGTCGTCACCTACGCGCTCATCGCCAGCGACCGGGTCAGCAAGACCCGGGCGGCCCTGGTGGGTGCGGCGATCATGCTCGCGATCGGGATCGTTGACTCCCACGACGTGTTTTATTCGCACGACACCGGAATCGACTGGGACGTCATCTTTTTGCTGCTGGGGATGATGATCATCGTCAGCGTGCTACGGCAGACCGGTGTCTTCGAGTACATCGCCATCTCGGCCGTCAAACGTGCCAAAGGCTCCCCAACCCGCATCATGATCCTGCTGGTCCTGGTGATGGCATTCGGATCGGCCCTGTTGGACAACGTCACCACGGTGCTGCTGATCGCCCCGGTCACGCTGCTGGTCTGCGACCGGTTGGTGATCAACGCGGCTCCGTTCTTGATCGCCGAGGTTTTCGCATCCAACATCGGCGGCGCGGCGACACTGGTCGGCGACCCGCCGAACATCATCATCGCCAGCAAGGGCGGGCTGACCTTCAACGACTTCCTGATCAACATGGCTCCGGTAGTTCTTATCGTGCTGGTCATCTTTGTCGCACTACTGCCCCGCCTGTTCGGCTCGATCACCGTCGAGCCGGAACGGGTCGCCGACGTCATGTCGCTGAACGAACGCGAAGCGATCAGCGATCGCAAGCTGCTGATCAAATGCGGCGTGGTGCTGCTGGCGGTTTTCGCCGCTTTCGTCGGCCATCCGGTGCTGCACATCCAGCCCTCGGTGGTGGCACTGCTGGGCGCGGGGGTGCTGATCATCATCTCCGGATTGGCCGGCCGCGATTATCTGGCCAGCGTCGAGTGGGAAACGCTGCTGTTCTTCGCGGGACTGTTCATCATGGTCGGGGCTCTGGTGAAGACCGGCGTCGTGGACAAGTTGGCACGCGGGGCCATCGAACTGACCGGCGGCAACGAGCTATTCACCGTCTTCTTGATCATCGTGGTGTCGGCTCCGGTGTCGGGCATCATCGACAACATCCCCTACGTCGCCACCATGACGCCGATCGTCACCGAACTGGTCGCGGTGATGCCCGGTCAGGTCAACCCGGACGCGCTGTGGTGGGCGCTGGCCCTGGGCGCCGACTTCGGTGGCAACCTCACCGCCGTCGGCGCCAGCGCCAACGTCGTGATGCTGGGAATCGCCCGCCGGGCAGGCACTCCCATCTCATTCTGGGAATTCACCCGCAAAGGCATCGTGGTCACCACCATCTCACTGCTGGTGGCGGCGGCCTACCTGTGGCTGCGCTACTTCGTTTGGAGTTGACCCGGCTACACCGAGGCCACGTGTTTGGCGTGGAAACGGCGGAACAGCGCCCAGGCCAGCGCCAGGTTGTAGGCGCTTCCCGCCACCAGGTACGGCCACCAGGTGGCGTGATCGCTGGCCAGCCAGAACGCTTTGGCCGGCCAATACGGGGGCAACACCGCGAACACGAAGTTCCAGTTGGAGTGGATGAACCAGGGCAGGCAGGGCAATCCCGCGATCAGCATCCCCAGCGCGCGGACGGCGGCCAGACCCTGAATCTTGTTGTTGGCCACGGCCAGAATCAACAGCAGGGTCACCACCGCCGACAGTCCCGCGAGCAGGCCGATCGGGATCAGCGAGGGCAACAGCCGCAGCTCGAGTATGCCGCTGAGCGACAACGTTGCCACCACATAGATGGTGGTGACGAACATGACGGTGGCGGCACGATAGACAAAGAAGGTCGACAGCGGCACCGGGGTGACCCGCAGCGCGGCCAGCGTGCCGGCGTCCACCTCGTCGAGAACGAGAAACGCCGCCAAACCACCGACGATGATGATGCTGGTCAACAACAGGAATGCGGTCAGGATCAGCGGATAGTAGGGCCTCAGGTCGAACCCGTTGCGATCGGCCAGCATCGTGGTCACCCGCGGCGTCAGCAGCGCGACTGCGCTGGTCCAGATGACGGGTGCGACCACGATCATGACCAACAGCGGCTCACGATAGGTACCGCGGATGTCGTTGCGCCCAAACGCGATCAGTGCGCGTATCGACGCGCCGGCCGGGGCGCTCACCAGCTACCCGCCGCAGCGACGACGTAACGGGCGAAACTTGCCTCAGCCACTCGATACAGCACCCGACACACACCGACGGATACAACAGCGCGTATCCGATTTGCCAGGGCGCCAGGGTCAGCTGACCGAAGGCCGCGCCGAGCAGCAACAGCGGCCCCTGGGTGAGAATGGCATACGGCACCGGGTGCGGCCACACCCCGGAGTAGTACAGCACCGGCAGATTCATTACGGCCAGCGGGATCGTCGCCACCAGGAACCAGTCGCTGATCGAGGCGAATGGCAACGAGCTGATGAACCCCACCAGCAGCATCAACAACGTCCCCAGCGCCACCGCGACGATCATCGGCGCGGGCGAGTAGGAAAACCCATGCGCGATGGTGGCCACCACCACCGCCACCCCGACCGAAACCATCAGCAGGACGGCCAGTTTGGCCGCCAGATATTCCCCGAACCGCAGCGGGGTGGCGATCACCGCGCTCAGCGTGCGCTCCTGCTTTTCGAAGAAGACCGTGCCGGCGACAAAGAAGAACCCGATGATGGTGATGTCACCGGAGAGCACGTAAGGTTCGGCAACCGAACGCAAGTCGGCCGGCATCGGCAGCAGCACCGCCAGCCAGATCAACCCCGAAAACACCGCGGCATGCAGGAACCGCTGACGGTTTTGCAGCGTCAGCTCCAGCCGCAGCGCCGTGCTCAAGCGGCTCACGACAACCGCCGGCCGGTGACTTCGACGAATACGTCCTCGAGGCTGGCTTCCCTGCTGTGGATCGTCTCGACCTGATGTTCACGCAGCACCGCGTGAAATGCCGGGTCGTCGGCCAGCGTGTCCAGCGAAAACTCCGCGGCGCTCAAACCACCGCCGTTGCCTCGATATTCGACCGTGACCAGGCGCTGGCTGCGGGCGATCTTCAACTCGGCGGGCCGGTCAGACGCGACGATGCTCCCGTCGACGACAAAGGCCACCCGGTCACACAGCTCGTCCGCCGTCGCCATGTCGTGTGTGGTGAGAAACACCGTGCGCCCGCGTGCCTTCAGATCCATGATCATGTTCTTCACGCTGCGGGCGTTCACCGGATCCATCCCCGAAGTCGGTTCGTCCAGGAAGAGCAACTCGGGGTCGTTGAGTAGCGCCCTGCCGAACGTCAGGCGCATCTGCATGCCTTTGGAGTACTTGCCCGCCCGGGTATCTGCGTGGTCGGCCAATCCAACCGCCTCGAGTAGCTGCATCGGATCCAGCGTCGGCGTGCTGTAAAGCGAAGCGAAGAACTGCAGGTTCTCCAGCCCGGTGAGTTTCTGATAGTGATTGGGCAGCTCGAACGACACGCCGATGCGCTCGTAGTAGTCGGAGCCCCAGCTCGCCGGGTCCTTGCCCCACACCGCCACTTCACCGCCGTGGCCACGCAGTAGCCCGATCAGAATTCGTTGCGTCGTCGACTTGCCCGCACCGCTGGGACCGAGAAAGCCGAAGATTTCACCGCGGCCGACACTGAAATCCATGCCGCGCACCGCGGGTGTCGACGCTTTCGGATACGCGAAGGTGAGTCCACGGACCCGGATCACCTCGCCCACGGCGCCGGACACGGCCGGCTCGGGGTCGCGCATGCGCGCTCCTTTCGTCCAGTTCCGACCAGACTTCCCGGAGCGCCGTCGCCAGCATAATCAAGTTCGCGGCGCTTCGGGCCTCGGCGCGCGCGCATTCGGCCCCGACGCCCAACGGGCTAGTGGGTTAGCAGCGCAACGGACTCCACGTGATGGGTCAACGGGAAGGCATCAAACACCTTGATGGCGTCGACGCCGTACCCGTGGCCCCGATACAAGCCGAGGTCGCGAGCGAAAGACGCTGCTTCACAACCAATGTGAACCACACGGCGTACTCCGGCACCGGCCAGCAGATCAATGACCTCACGCCCGGCGCCCGGTCGGGGCGGGTCCAGCACCGCAATATCGGCGCCACCGTCCTGAGCCGCCAGCACCCGTCGCACCGAATCGGTGACCACCTCGACCTGGGGCAGATCAGCCAAGGCGACGCGGGCCGCGGCCGAGGCCGCGCGCGCGGTGTCCACGCTCAAGACCCGTCCCGACTCCCCCACCGCGTCACCGAGCACCGCCGCGAAAACACCAGCTCCCCCGTAGAGATCCCAGGCGGTCATGCCGGCACCAGGTTGGGCCCAGTCCGCAACCAGGCCGCTGTACACCTTCGCTGCGTCGCGGTGTGACTGCCAGAACGCCGTCGCCGGAATGCGCCAGCTGCGCCCGCCCACCCGCTGCAGCACACGCGGGTCGCCCTCGACCACCTTGGCGTCGGTTCGCCGGCCCCGGCGCACTGTGAGCACTAAGTGGCGTGCCCCGTCGTCACCGAGCGCCACATGCAGTTGCGCCCCGGCCGGCCAACCGGCCTTGGCCGACCGCTGCGCCAGCCCGTCCAGCATCCCGTCGGGCAGCTGCCCACAGCCCAGATCGGTGACCAGTTCGTTGCTGTGGTAGCGGTGGAAACCCACGCAATGGTCCGCTCCCACCTCGAGCCGAACCCGGGTACGCCACCCCGTCGGGCCGGCATCCGAGAGCGGCTCAGCCGCGCCGGACCAGCTGAATCCGCCAACGCGTTGCAGCTGTTCGCCAACCACGCTCGACTTGATCGCCCGGGCCGCGTCCGGGGCCGCGAAAGCCAGATCACAACACCCGGCACCATCCACCCCGGCGATGGGGCACAACGACCCGATCCGGTCCGGCGACGGGTCGATGACCTCGATAACCTCTGCGTTCCAATAGGAACCGCGTTGCGCGGTGACTCTGGCGAGCACCCGCTCCCCCGGTAGCGCATGGCGGACGAAGACCACTCGCCCCTCGTGGCGGGCCACGCAGCTACCGCCGTTGGCGGCCGCACCGGTGACCAGGTTCAGTTCAAGTGCCTGATTCGGGTTCAATCGAAAATGCCCCGCCGCATGTCGCCGGGAGCCGCATGCGGCTCCAACGTGTTGATCCGCTCCGACGACGTCAGCTGCCATGGCACCGAGGTGACCATCACCCCGGGCATGAACAGCAGCCGCGTCTTGAGCCGGAAGGCACTTTGGTTGTGCAACAGCTGCTCCCACCACCGGCCCACCACGTACTCCGGGATGAACACCGTCACCACGGTGCGTGGCGATTCCTTGCTGACCCGTTTGACGTAATCCAATACCGGACGGGTGATCTCGCGATACGGCGAAGCAATGACCTTCAGCGGCACGCTGACGTCGCTGTCCTCCCACTGCCGCACCAGCTCACGGGTCTCGACATCATCGACACTGACGGTGATCGCCTCGAGCACATCCGGACGGGTCGCCCGCGCGTAGGCCAGGGCCCGCAGCGTGGGCAAGTGCAACTTCGAGACCAGCACCAAGGCGTGGTTGCGGCTGGGCAACACCACCTCGTTGTCATGGGCGGCGGCCTGCTCCTCCAGTTCCCGATTGACCGTGTCGTAGTGCCTTCGGATCATCTTCATCAGAATGAAGACCGAACCCATGGCCACAATGGCGATCCACGCGCCGGCAAGGAATTTGGTGACCAGGACGATCAACAGGACAGCCCCGGTGGACACCAGACCAACCGAGTTGACCACCCGGGAGCGCACCATCTTGCGCCGGGCCGCGACATCGGTTTCGGTGCGCAGCAAGCGAGTCCAGTGCCGGACCATTCCGATCTGGCTCAGCGTGAACGAAATGAACACGCCGACGATGTAGAGCTGGATCAGCGCCGTCAGCTCAGCCCGGAAAGCGACGACCGCCCCGACGGCCGCCGCGGACAAGAAGATGATGCCGTTGGAAAACGCCAAGCGATCCCCGCGGGTGTGTAGTTGGCGGGGCAGGTAGCTGTGCTGAGCCAGCACCGAGCCCAGGACCGGGAAGCCGTTGAAGGCGGTGTTGGCGGCCAGCACCAAGATGAGCGCAGTCACCGCGACGATAATCAGGAAGCCGAGGTGAAAGCTGCCGAATACGGCCTGCGCCAGCTGGGCGACCAGCGTCTTTTGCTGGTACCCGTCCGGAGCACCGGTCAACTGGGTATCCGGGTCGTCGACGACTTGGGCCCCGGTCTGCACGGCCAGCGCAACCACACCCATCAGCAGGGCCACCGCGATGGCGCCCAGCATGAGCAGCGTGGTCGCGGCGTTGCGCGACTTCGGCTTCTGGAAGGCCGGTACCCCGTTGCTGATCGCCTCCACACCGGTGAGCGCCGCACAGCCGGAGGAGAACGAGCGCGCCACCAAAAAGACCAGCGCGATGCCAACCACCTTGCCGTGCTCGGCGTGCATCACGAATCCAGCGGATTCGGCGCGTACCTGATTGCCCAGCACGTAGATCCGGAACAAGCCCCAGCCCAGCATGGCGCTGATCCCGATGATGAATGCATAAGTCGGGATGGCGAATGCCAGCCCTGATTCGCGGACGCCGCGCAGATTCAACGCCGTCACCAGCAGGATGGCGGCCACCGCGAAGAACACCTTGTGGTCATAGACGAATGGGATCGCCGAGCCGATGTTCGACATCGCCGAAGCTATCGAGACCGCAACGGTGAGAACGTAATCCACCATCAAGGCGCTGGCCACCACCAGGCCGGCGGTGGGCCCGAGGTTGGTGCTGACGACCTCGTAGTCTCCGCCGCCGGATGGGTAGGCGTGCACGTTCTGCCGATAACTGGAGACCACGACGAGCAACACCGCTGCCACCGCCAGCGCGATCCACGGCGCCATCGAGTAGGCCGCCAGGCCCGCCACCGACAGCATCAGAAAGATTTCCTCCGGGGCGTATGCCACCGAGGACATCGCGTCGGAGGCAAACACCGGCAACGCGATCCGTTTTGGCAATAGCGTGTGGCTAAGCCGATCGCTGCGAAACGGCCGGCCGATTAGCAGCCGGCGCGCGGCCGTGGAAAGTTTGGACACGAGAGCCAAGGGTAAGCCCCATCGGCGTTGACGGTAGCGTTCCCTAGGCGAGAATTTTCCATAGGGGAATCGGCTGGCCAGTGTGGTTGCCGATTGCGTTCGACGCGAGGGATACGGCCGAGAGGACGTCAAGTGCGAGTGGTAGTGATGGGCTGCGGCCGAGTCGGTTCTTCGGTGGCCGATGCACTGTCGCGAATCGGCCACGACGTGTCGGTGATCGACCGCGACAGCACTGCCTTCAACCGGCTCAGTGCCGAATTCGCCGGCGAGCGTGTTCTGGGTCAGGGATTCGACCGAGATGTGCTGCTCAGCGCGGGAATCGAGGGCGCGGACGCCTTCGCCGCGGTGTCCTCCGGCGACAACTCCAACATCATCTCGGCGCGTTTGGCACGGGAGACCTTCGGCGTCAAACGCGTCGTCGCGCGGATCTATGACGCCAAGCGCGCCGAGGTCTACGAACGCCTCGGCATTCCCACCATCGCCACGGTGCCGTGGACAACCGACCGCCTGCTCAACGCCCTGCTCCGGGAGACAGAGACCGCCAAGTGGCGCGATCCCACCGGCACCGTCGCGGTCTGTGAAGTAGTGCTGCACGAGGACTGGGTCGGCTGCCGCGTCTCCGACCTGCAGCAGGCCACCGGTGCCCGGGTCGCGTTCCTACTCCGTTTCGGCACCGGCGTGCTGCCCGAGCCGAAAACGGTGCTACAGGCCGGTGACCAGGTCTATGTCGCCGCCATCTCCGGGCGGGCAGCCGAGGCCGTCGCCATCGCGGCGCTGCCGCCGAGCGAGGATTTCGAGTCGGGGACCGCCAAATGAGCCGCGCCCGCGACGCACACATCGGCGCAGCCGGGGTTGAGGGGTGGGGCAAATGAAAGTCGTTGTCGCCGGCGCCGGCGCGGTCGGCCGCTCAGTCGCCCGCGAACTCATCGCAAACGCCCACGACGTGACCCTGATCGAACGCAACAGCGACCACGTCGACGACGACGCCATTCCGGCCGCGCATTGGCTGCTGGGCGATGCCTGCGAACTGAGCCTGCTGGAGTCGGTTCATCTCGAAGATTTCGATGTCGTGGTCGCCGCCACCGGCGATGACAAAGCCAACGTGGTGCTCAGCCTGCTGGCCAAGACGGAGTTCGCGGTGCCGCGGGTGGTGGCCCGGGTCAACGATCCCCGCAACGAGTGGCTCTTCACCGATGCCTGGGGCGTGGACGTGGCGGTGTCGACGCCCCGCATGTTGGCCTCGCTGATCGAAGAGGCTGTCGCCGTCGGCGACCTGGTGCGGCTGATGGAATTCCGCAAGGGTCAGGCCAACCTGGTGGAAATCACCCTGCCCGACGACACGCCCTGGGGCGGTAAACCGGTGCGCAAACTGCAACTACCGCGGGATGCGGTGCTGGTCACGATCCTGCGCGGACCCCGCGTCATCGTCCCGCAAGCCGATGAACCCCTTGAAGGTGGCGACGAGTTGCTCTTCGTCGCGGTCACCGAGGCAGAGGAAGAGCTGAGCCAGCTGTTGCTGCCGTCGAGCTAGCCACCCGCGCGCTGTCGTTGCGCGAGCCAATGTGCGATTACGGCGCGCACTGTGCGCCGGTGGCGATGCAACGGGGGCAGCGCCGCCCTCAGCGCACACTCAAAGCCCTCCAAGGACACTCAACGCCCCGCCGGCGCCCACGGGCCCATGGAGAGCCCGCCGAGCACGCTCAACGCGGTACAGGGGCTCTCAGCGCCCTAAATGCGTCCGAACCGGGGTCTAGAGCTCCCGACAGGCCTCGGTGTCGACGGCAGCGACTTCTGCGGCCTCGGGCTCGTCAACGGCCAGCATGGCCCGCCGGGCCGCCTTGATCGCCGCATAGGTCGCCAGCGCCGCCACCGCGGTCAGCGGCCAGCCCATCCCGATCCGCGCAACCCCTAGCCAGCCCGTCTTGTCGGCATCGTAGAGAAGCCGCTGGACGATGAACCGGGCCGCGAACACCAGCGTCCAGCCCAGCGTTGCGACATCAAACGCGTAGACGGCGCGGGGCACCTCACGCCAGCCCTGGTCACGCCCGCTGGTCCAGCTCCACAGAAAACCGACCACGGGCCGACGAACAACAATCGACAGGGCGAAGACGACCGCCCACAGCAGCGACATCCAGATGCCGAGCAAGAAGTAGCCCTTGGACTGCCCCACCAGGTAGGCGACCAGCGCGCACCCGGCGACCCCGAAGAACCCGGAGACCGCAGGTTGGGTGGACTCGCGCCGGATCAGGCGCAGCAGCAGCACCAACCCGGCCGCGGCAAGCGCCGATCCGATGGCGGGCAAGAGTCCGCCGATACTGGACACTGCGACGAAGATCACTACCGGAACCGACGAGTAGACCAGCCCGCTCACCCCGCCGGCCTGTGCTAGCAAGCTCTCGGCGCTGACGCGGTTAGCGCTCACCGGCCGCCTCCGCCACCAAAGCGATGATCACCGCTGGATTTCGTAATGCGGGTTGTAGATGGCCTTGCTCCCGTTCTCGAGCTTGCCCAGCCGTCCCCGCACCCGCAATGTGCGGCCCGAGTCGATGCCGGGGATCCGGCGTTGACCCAACCACACCAACGTCACGGTGTCGCTCCCGTCGAACAATTCGGCCCGAACACCGCCGGAACAACCCTTGCCGTTGGTTTCCACACTGCGCAGCGTGCCTACCATCGTGACTTCCTGGCCGCGTTGGCAGTCGATAGCCCGCTGCGCTCCGGTATTGACGACTTCGTCGGACAATTCTTCGACGTCGCGCTGCTCCGGGTCCTCCGTCAACCGACGGGTGAGCCGGCGCAGATAACCTTCGGCCCCCATGGCCTCTCCTGACACTCCAACGTCGTTTGGAAGCTGTGCTAGCTAGTGGCACTAGCTAGCACAGCTTCCACAATGCCAACGGTCACCGTAGACCTGTTAGTTCCCGTCCGCCACACGGATCGCCCTACCAACGTTGGAGTACCTGAAATGACCGGGCACTATCGTGGGGTGCCAGTCGATCTGCGCGGTGTACCCGTCGCATTACTGCCCGGAACCGGCTCCGACGACGACTACGTCTACCGGGCCTTTTCCGGCCCGCTGCAAAGCGTGGAAGCCATCTTGGTGACACCGCCGCCGCAGCCAGAACACCTAATCGAGGGCTATCTGGCCGCACTGGATGAGGCCGCCCAGGCCGGTCCGATCGCCGTGGGCGGCGTGTCGATCGGTGCCGCTGTGGCCGTCGCGTGGGCGCTGGCCCATCCCGACCGGTGCGTTGCCGTGCTGGCCGCGCTGCCCGCATGGACCGGGGAACCTGGGCCGGCGCCGGCCGCCCACGCGGCGCGCTACACGGCAGCGCAATTGCGTCGCGACGGCCTGGCCACCACAACAACGCAGATGCGGGCATCCAGCCCACCCTGGTTGGCCGACGAGCTGGCTCGATCCTGGCAGGTGCAATGGCCGCAGCTGCCCGACGCGATGGAACAGGCGGCCGGCTACGTGGCGCCAAGCAGCAGCGAATTGGGCCGCCTTACCGTGCCGCTGGGGGTGGCCGCCGCGACCGATGATCCGATCCATCCGCTGCAGGTCGGTCTCGACTGGGTGTCCGCCGCGGCGCACGCCGCCCTGCGGACGGTGACGCTGGAGCAGATGGGGGCCGACACTTCGGCGCTGGGAGCCGCCTGCCTGGCCGCTCTGGCCGATATTTGAGCGCTGGGTACGCCTAGCCGCCGGTGGTGCTGCGCAGCTGCTGCATGGCAGATCCTTCCGCCCCGCGCCGCGGTGCCGGCTGATCGGGCTCCTGCTGTCCCTGCTGTCCCTGCTCGTGCTGGGCCGCCGCAGCCTGCCGCAGTTGCTCCACCATCGGCTCAGGCAACTGCACAGGCAGCGGGGTGCGCACCGGCAACGGCGTGTCGCCGCGGCGGATCACCGTGTCGGCCAGCGCCTCGCGGGCCTCATCGGTCAGCGTGTCGATGGTCTCGTACGGACCGTTGACCACACACCGGACCATCCACCGATAGCCGTCGACACCGATGAAGCGCACCACCCCGGAGGCGGCGCCGATCACTTCCCGACCCCACGGGCCGTCCTTGATCGATACCTCGGCCGAATCCTTGCGCAGCGAGTCGGCGAGCTCCGATGCGACCTCACGCCACAGGCCGGCGGACTTGGGCGCCGCATAGGCAGCGATGGTGAAGCGACCGTTGGCCGTGACAACCCACACGGCGCTGGGAACTCCGCTCTCGGTCAGTTCGACCTGGACCTGGCCGCCTTCCGGCATGGGAACCAAGACCGATCCCAGATCGAGTCGGGCCAGCTGGGCAACCGACGGGTCGTCGAAGTCTTCGATGTCGAACGGGCCTACCAGGCCCACGTCATCTGCAGCCGGTTCGCCGGCCTCGCGCGCTGCGGGTCCATCGGGTTCCACGGGGCTGCCGCTGCTGTCGCCTTTACGGGTGCGTCTACCGAATGCCATCACAAACTCGCATGTCCGCCGGAGGAACCATGACCACCATCACCACGGGATGTCGCGGCCAGCCCGGCCTCGTCGAAGGTCGAAACCTCGACCAGCTCTAGCAACTCGACCCGCTGCACCAACAGCTGAGCGATACGGTCACCGCGGTTGACCACGATTGGTGTGGCCGGGTCGAGATTGATCAGCGCGACCTTGAGCTCGCCCCGGTACCCCGCATCGATGGTGCCCGGGCTGTTGACGATCGAGAGCCCGACGCGGGAGGCCAGCCCCGAGCGGGGATGGACCAGACCCACCATGCCAAAGGGAATCGCGACCGCAACACCCGTGCGCACCAGGGCCCGCTGCCCCGGGGGCAGCACCACGTCTTCGGCGCTGTAGAGGTCTACCCCCGCGTCGCCATCGTGAGCGCGGCTGGGCAGCGGAAGCCCGGGGTCAAGACGCACAACGGCGAGACTGTTCGACACGGGGCCACAGACTACTCTTGACCGGATGTCCGAAACGCGCGTCGCGCCGCACAGCGTGCGATATCGCGAACGACTTTGGGTCCCCTGGTGGTGGTGGCCGTTGGGCTTCGCACTGGCAGGACTCATCGCGTTCGAGGTCAATCTGGGTATAGCCGCTCTCGCGGACTGGCTCCCGTACGCGATTTTGTTCACCGTGGCGGCCGCCGCATTGCTGTGGCTAGGCCGAGTCGAGATCCGAGTCATCGCCGGCGCGGATGGCGAAGTCGAGCTATGGGCCGGCGAGGCGCATCTGCCCATCACCGCCATCGCCCGCTCCGCCGAAGTTCCACGCACGGCCAAGTCCGCGGCCCTGGGCCGTCAACTCGACCCAGCAGCGTACGTCCTGCACCGAGCGTGGGTCGGGCCCATGGTTCTACTCGTTCTGGACGACCCAGACGACCCGACGCCGTACTGGCTGGTGAGCTGTCGCCACCCCGAGCGGGTCCTATCCGCATTGCGCAGCTGACCGATCAGGCGGCGCAGTCGGTACAGATCATCAAGCCGTTCTTCTCGCTGGCCAGGCGGCTGCGGTGTTGCACCAGGAAGCAGCTCGAGCAGGTGAACTCGTCAGCCTGCTTCGGAATGACACGCACCGACAGCTCTTCGCCGGATAAGTCAGCACCTGGCAGCTCGAATGACTCAGCGGATTCCGATTCATCCACGTCGACCACCGACGAGGCGGCCTCGTTCCGTCGAGCCTTCAGCTCCTCCAGCGAATCCTCTGACACGTCGTCAGACTCTGTCCGCCGTGGAGCGTCATAGTCGGTAGGCATTGTTCCGTCCCCTCGCATGCCCTCATCACTTCAAGCAACGCTTTGTACCAGCGTCGAACGCATCCACCAAACGATTCGTGCCCGTATCTTGCTTGATTCAACTGTGATTTACGTCACATCTTTGAATCGGCCCTTGTAATCAGGCCTAAACGGTGCGGTCAGCGTGCGGACTAGAGTGCACGTGTGGTCGCACAAATCACCGAGGGTACCGCCTTCGACAAACACGGTCGGCCATTCCGGCGACGCAACCCCCGGCCCGCCATCATCGTCGTGATTCTGCTGGTGGTCTTGACCGGTGTGGTGTGGACAGTCGCGCTGACCCGCCCACCGGACATCACCGAGGCCGCGGTGTGCAACCCGCCGCCCCAACCGGCCGACGCGACGGCAACGGTCAAACTCGGTGAGCGGGTATCGCGCACCGAAATGACGGACGTCACACCCGCACAACTGGGCGAGACCAAAGTCCGGGTGCTCAACGCCAGCGGCCGGGGCGGTCAAGCCGCCGACGTCGCTGGGGCGCTAAAAGACCTCGGATTCACCCAGCCGACCGCAGCAAACGACCCCGTCTATGCCGACACCCGGCTGGACTGCCAAGGCCAGATCCGATTCGGCACCGCCGGACAAGCGACCGCGGCGGCGGTATGGCTGGTCGCACCGTGCACCGAATTGTTCAACGACGGCCGGGCCGACGACTCCGTCGACCTCGTCCTGGGCACCGACTTCACCACCCTGGCGCACAACGACGACATTGACGCGGTGCTGAGCAGCCTGCGCCCGGGCGCCACCCAACCGCCGGACCCAACCCTGATAGCAAAGATCCACGCCAGTAGCTGTTAGCCGACTCAGTCCAGGGGTTCGAGCGCATTGAGTCGCTTCAGGACCCCCACCAGCTCATCGGCGACCCCGGGCGCGGCGGCGACGACCAAACCGGCGCCAACGACATCCGAGGCGGGCAACACCACCCGCGCTCCGGCCTCGGCGGCGATCAGCGCTCCCGCGGCGCGATCCCACAACTGCAGCCCGTGCTCGTAGTAGGCGTCGAGACGGCCGGCCGCGACCATGCACAGGTCCAGCGCCGCCGAACCGATCCGGCGCACGTCGCGGACCATTGGCAGCATCCGGGCCAGCAGGGCGGCCTGGGTGGCCCGGCGTCCCGCCGAGTAGCCAAACCCGGTGCCCAGCAACGCCATCGACAAATCCTCCACCGCGGTGCAGCGCAGCTCGCGGGTTCCCTGCTCGTCGGTGACGTGGGCGCCCTGGCGAAGCGCCGCCGAATACACGCTGCGGCCCACGACGTCGGCGACCGCCCCGGCCACCGACACGCCACCCACCTGGGCGCCGATCGACACCGCATAGGCCGGGATGCCGTAGACGAAGTTCACGGTGCCGTCGATGGGATCCAGCACCCAGGTAACGGCATCGTCGGGCGCCGGCGCCGAATCCGCGGGACCGCCACCCTCCTCCCCCACGATCGGGTCCCCGGGCCGAAGTTGCGCCAGTCGACTGCGCAGCAACCGTTCCGCATCGGTGTCGACGACGGTCACCGGGTCGGTCGGGGTGCTCTTGGCCCGCACCGCGTCCGACTCGTCAGCCGCGGCCGGATGGGCGCCAAACAGCTCGGCGCGCCGGCTGCGCACGAATTCGGCCGCCTCGGCGGCCAGGGTCTCAGCCACCACGCGCAGCCGCGCAGGGTCGTTGTCAGGTCGTGTCACCGCTCTATCGCATCACGGTCGCCCCGCGCAGCCCGCTCCTCACCAGGCCAAGCCTGGTTTGTCGCCGGGCTCACCCCAAACAGCCCGCTCCTCACCAGGCCAAGCCTGGTTTGTCGCCGGGCTAAGGTGATCCGGACACAAAACGTCTCGCCACGTCTCGCCGAGGAGATCCGATGACCAGCACCGACCCAATGGCCCAAACCGCCGGTGCCGCACAGCCGCATCGCGGATTCGGGATTGACGTCGGCGGCAGCGGCATCAAAGGCGCGATCGTCGACCTGGACACGGGCCAGCTAATCGGCGAGCGCATCAAGCTGGCGACCCCACAGCCCGCAACTCCGTCAGCGGTTGCCAAGACCATCGCCGAGGTGGTCGATCGATTCGGCTGGACCGGCCCGCTCGGGGTGACCTACCCGGGCGTGGTCACCCACGGCATCGTTCAGACGGCGGCCAACGTGGACAAGTCGTGGATCGGTACCAACGCGCGCGAGGTCATCAGCGCCGAACTGAACGGCCAGGACGTGACGATCCTCAACGACGCCGATGCGGCCGGACTCGCCGAGGAACGGTACGGCGCCGGGAACAACCAGCCCGGCCTGGTGGTGCTCCTCACCTTCGGAACCGGCATCGGGTCGGCGGTCATTCACAACGGCGCGCTCATACCCAACACAGAATTCGGCCATCTCGAGGTCGGCGGCAAGGAGGCCGAGCAACGGGCCGCGTCGTCGGTCAAGGAGAAAAACGACTGGAGCTACGAGAAGTGGACCAAGCAGGTGACGCGGGTCCTGGTAGCCATCGAAAACGCGATCTGGCCTGACCTTTTCATCGTCGGCGGTGGCATCAGCCGCAAGGCCGACAAGTGGGTGCACCTGCTGGAGAACCGCACGCCGGTGGTGGCGGCGACCCTGCAGAACACCGCCGGGATTGTCGGCGCGGCAATGGCCTCCAGCACCGATGTGACGCACTGAATTCTGCCCGCTCGGGCGGTGCACGCGCGCAGTGAAGTTACAATGGTCGTCGGCGACAGCCCAACCGATAGCGAGCGAGTATTCACGCTGGTATCAACGCCGACATTCGACATAAACAGACACTTTCGGTTAAGCACGCCCAGCCGCAGCCGGAAGTGAGTACCACCGAAGGGGTGTATGTGGCAGCGACCAAGGCAAGCCCGGAGACCGGTGAGCCGGTGAAACGCACCGCCACCAAGTCCCCGGCCAAGGCTGGGGCCAAGCGACCGACGAAGACCGCAAACGGCGCGGCCCCCGCCAAGCGGGCCGCAAAAACAACAGGTCAAGCCGACGACGCCACCACCGGCGACGCCCCGAAGAAGACGCGCCCGTCGGCCAGAGGCACCAAGGCCGCCCGCGGAACCAAGGCGCCGGGCGAAGGCGCGACGGACCTAGACACCAATCTGGACACCGCTGACGATCTTGATGCCGATCCGGACATCGACGTCGACTCCTCCGACGATCTCGACCTCGACTTGGATGACCTCGAAGACGAGGACGAAGCGGCCTCCGACGAGGCCGAGGGCGACGACGATTCGGAAGAGGGCGACGACGCCGAGGACGGCACTGGGGCCAAGGCACCCGCGGCCGCGGCGCCGGGAACCCCTAGCGATGAAGAAGAGATCGCCGAGCCCAGCGAGAAAGACAAGGCTTCGGGGGACTTCGTCTGGGACGAGGACGAGTCGGAGGCATTGCGCCAGGCCCGCAAGGACGCCGAACTGACGGCATCCGCCGACTCGGTCCGCGCCTACCTCAAGCAGATCGGCAAGGTGGCGCTGCTCAACGCCGAGGAAGAGGTTGAGCTCGCCAAGCGCATCGAGGCCGGTCTCTACGCGACACAGCTGATGGCTGAGTTGACAGACCGCGGCGAAAAACTGCCCGCAGCCCAGCGCCGCGACATGATGTGGATCTGCCGCGACGGTGATCGTGCGAAAAACCACCTGCTGGAAGCCAACCTGCGTCTGGTGGTCTCGCTGGCCAAGCGCTACACGGGCCGCGGGATGGCGTTTCTGGACCTCATCCAGGAAGGCAACCTGGGCCTGATCCGTGCGGTCGAGAAGTTCGACTACACCAAGGGCTACAAGTTCTCCACTTACGCGACGTGGTGGATCCGCCAGGCCATCACCCGTGCCATGGCCGACCAGGCCCGCACCATCCGGATCCCGGTGCACATGGTCGAGGTGATCAACAAGCTGGGCCGCATCCAGCGCGAGCTGCTTCAGGACCTGGGCCGCGAGCCCACGCCGGAGGAGCTGGCCAAAGAAATGGACATCACCCCGGAGAAGGTGCTGGAGATCCAGCAGTACGCCCGGGAACCGATCTCGCTGGACCAGACCATCGGTGACGAAGGCGACAGCCAGCTCGGTGACTTCATCGAAGACAGCGAAGCGGTCGTCGCGGTGGATGCCGTGTCGTTCACCCTGCTCCAAGACCAGCTGCAGTCGGTGCTGGACACGCTCTCCGAGCGCGAGGCCGGCGTCGTACGTCTGCGCTTCGGTCTCACCGACGGCCAGCCGCGCACGCTCGACGAGATCGGCCAGGTCTACGGCGTCACCCGGGAACGCATCCGCCAGATCGAGTCGAAGACGATGTCCAAGCTGCGCCACCCCAGCCGCTCGCAGGTGCTGCGCGACTACCTGGACTGACATCCCGTGTAAGCGCGCAGGATCAGCGGTTCTCCCGCAGCTCCGGCGCGCGCCGCGCGTTGTGGGGACCGTTGGCGTCGCCATCTACCTGAGGTGTCGAAAAGCTGCGACCCGCCAGCGATTGCTGAGATCCGGTGCACCAGGGCATAGTGTTCGGCGTACACATCGTGTTCTTTGGCAGTACTGACGCTCCCCGGGAGGTCGCCCATGCCGTCCTATGTGTTCGCCACGCCCGAGGCTCTGACCACGGTTTCGTCGGACCTGGCCGGGATCGGCATCGCCATTCGGTCGGCGAATTTGACGGCTGCGCCCTCGACAACGCAGGTGTTGGCCGCGGCACAGGACGAGGTCTCGGCGGCGATCGCAAGGTTCTTCAGCGGCCATGCCCAGCAGTTTCAGACGCTCAGTGCGCAGGCCTCGGCCTTTCATGACCAGTTTGTCGAGACATTGAGTGGCGCCTACGCGGCAGCCGAAGCAGCCAGCACCTCGCCGCTGCAGAATCTCGAGCAGAGCTTACTGGCGGTGATCAACGCCCCTAGCCAGGCGCTGACGGGGCGCCCGCTGATCGGCGATGGAGCCAACGGATCCCCGGGCACCGGGCAAAACGGCGGTGACGGCGGATGGCTGTGGGGCAATGGAGGCAATGGCGGCTCGGGTGCGCCCGGCGGCGCCGGCGGGGCCGGTGGATCGGCGGGGCTGTGGGGCCGCGGGGGCGACGGGGGCGTCGGCGGGGACGCCACTATCGCCGGCGGGCCTGGCGGTAACGGTGGCGCCGGCGGAGCCAATGGGCTGATCGGAGGCGGTAACGGTGGCGCCGGTGGCACTGGCGCCCCAGGCGGCGACATCGCCGGTGGTACCGGCGGTGCCGGTGGCATCGGCGGGGCCAACCGTCAGCTTCTTTCACTAGACGGGACCGGTGGCGCCGGCGGCACCGGCGGAGGCGGCGGGTTCGGCGGCATCGGCGCTGCTGGAGGTGATGCCGGGGCCGGCGGGGCCAACCAGGCGCTGTTGGGCGGTACCGGCGGCACTGGCGGAAACGGCGGCAACGGCGGTGCCGGCGGCGCGGGCGGCGGGCTCGGTGGCCAGGGTGGCGTGGGCGGTACCGGCGGCGTCAACCACGCGCTGCTGGGCGGCACCGGCGGTCACAATGGCCTTAACGGCAGCAACGGCAGTGCCGGCATCACCGGGACAGGCTCTACCGGGGTGTACAAGCCTTACGTCGACATCACGCTGTGGCCCTACCCGGATGGATCCGGATACAACTTCTCGGACGCCGCCAACGCGGGCATCACAGACGTCACGCTCGCGTTCATCACCGCCGACACCACAAATGGCCAAGCTGCTTGGGGTGGGTACAACGCCTACGACGTCACCGGCGGCTCCCAAATCTCCTACATCGAGAACAAGATCACCAACATGACCAACGCCGGCATCAACGGGACCATCTCCTTCGGTGGCCAGGCCGGCACCCCGCTCGCTGTGTACGCCGCGAACAACTCTCTCACCGCCGCCCAGTTGGCCGCGCAGTATCAAGAGGTGATGATCACCTATGGGATCTACAGCATCGACTTCGACGACGAAGGCGCCATTCTGACCAACAGCTCGGCACTGACGTTGCAGGCCCAGGCGATCGCGCTCTCCCAGGCGTGGGGCACGGCCAACGGGACCCCGGTAACGGTCTCCTACACCGTTCCGGTGGCGCCCTCGGGTCTGACCGCTGAGGGCATGGCGCCGATCAATGCCGCGATCAGCAGTGGCGTGAACGTGTCGACAGTGAACATCATGGCGATGGATTACTACGACGGCACCACCCAGATGGGCACCGCGGCAATCGACGCCGCGACCGCCACTCATGGTCAGCTGATGACGCTGTATCCCTCGCTCAGCAGCGATCAGGCGTGGGCCATGCTCGGCGTGACGCCCATGATCGGCGTCAACGATGACACCAGCGAAATCTTCACCCTCGCCGACGCCCAAACGTTGGCCTCGCTCGCGCAGGACAACAACATCGGCCAACTGTCGATGTGGCAGCTTCCGCGCGACCAGACGGGCGATATCGGGGTATCGAACAACAACGGCAGCGGAGTGGAACAGACGCCCTTCGAGTTCTCCGAGATCTTCGAGCAGTACGCCAGCAACTCCTGAGCCCGGCCGCGGCCTGCCAACACATCTCGGCCTGCCCTCCCGCTGCATCGGCTTGAACTGCGGCTCAAGAAATTGAGCTGCACTCAGTGCCACTGAGGTCCTACTGTGACGCGCATGTCAACCAGCCGCACCATCATTTCGTCGGAATCGGATTTCGAGTCGGCCGTCGGTTACTCGCGCGCAGTTCGCATCGGCCCCCATGTCGCGGTGGCCGGAACGACCGGCAATGGCCCGGCCGGTGACATCGCCGCGCAAACCCGAGACGCCCTGCGGCGCATCGAGGTCGCACTCACCGATGCCGGGGCCAGCCTCGCCGATGTGATCCGCACCCGGATCTACGTGACCGACATTTCACGGTGGCGCGAAGTCGGCGACGTGCATGCGCAGGTCTTCGGCCACACCCGTCCGGTAGCCACCATGGTCGAGGTCTCCGCACTCATCGCGCCCGACTTGCTGGTCGAGATCGAAGCCGACGCCTACGTGCAGTCGCCAGGCGGGCAGCCAAGCCCCGAGACCGACCCGAAGGTGCCGTCGGGGCCTGGCCGGTAGGCGGTCACCCCGACCACCGCCTGCACCGGCAGCGGCCCATACAAATGCGGGAATAGCATCGAGGCCGGATCCGTTGGAACGCCTGGTTCCCACCGCACCGGTGACTGCAGCGCAGCAGGGTCGATGTGGAGCAGAACCAAGTCTGGACGGCCGTGGAACAGTCGATTCGCCGGAAGGTGCACCTGTTCGGGCGTCGACAGGTGGATGAACTCGGCACCAGGTTGTGGCGTTATGCACCCATGGTGACGAGCGTGCAACCACTCCTCGGCACCGCACATGTGCACCAGCGAACCGACCGTCGCAGACATACCGTCAGCTTGCCCGACCCGCAGGTCAAAAACTCGTGAGAAACGACACACCTCACAGCGGTCGGGGAACAAGGCGAAATCCCCATACGTCTGACAGAGTGAACTCACGCCAGGAACGGAGAAGCCATGAACGCAACTCTGACCAGTCCCGAATTGACTAGAGCAGACCGCTGCGACCGCTGCAGTGCAGCAGCGCGGGTGCGTGCGAAGCTGCCTTCTGGAGCCGTACTTCTCTTCTGCCAGCATCACGCCAACGAGCATGAGGCCAAGCTGCTCGAGCTAGCCGCAGTGCTGGAGGTCAGCGGCGACTAGATGCACCGAGCCAGCCCGGAGCCAACGTCGGCTGACCGAGCAGTCTTCGGTAATGCTGGACTGGTATGAGCGACCAAGTCCCCAAGCCGTCCCGCCATCACATCTGGCGTATTAGTTTAAGAACCCTCTCCAAGAGTTGGGACGACTCGATCTTTTCCGAGTCGGCGCAAGCGGGTTTCTGGTCGGCGCTGTCGCTGCCGCCGCTGCTGTTGGGAATTTTGGGCAGTTTGGCTTACGTGGCTCCGCTGTTCGGGCAGGACACGTTGCCCGCGATCGAAAAAACGATCATCTCGATGACCCACCGCTTCTTCTCCCCCAGCGTGGTCGACGAGATCATTGAACCCACCATCCGCGACATCACCGCCAACGCTCGTGGTGAAGTGGTATCGGTGGGTTTCCTGATCTCGCTGTGGGCGGGGTCATCGGCGATCTCGTCCTACGTCGATGCCATCGTCGAGGCCCATGACCAGACTCCCCTGCGTCATCCGGTGCGCCAGCGGTTCTTCGCACTCTTTCTCTACGTCGTGGGATTGCTGTTCATCGTCATCTCGGCGCCAGTGGCGGTGATGGGCCCGCGCAAGGTGAGCGAACACATCCCTGACAGCATGTCCAACCTCATGCACTTCGGCTACTACCCGGCCCTGATCGCGGTACTGACCGTCGGGGTGATCATCTTGTACCGAGTATCGCTGCCGGTGCCGCTGCCGACCCATCGACTCATCCTGGGTGCCGTGCTGGCGATGGCGGTGTTTCTCATCGCCACGTTGGGGCTGCGGTTCTACTTGGGATGGATCACTCACACCGGCTATACTTACGGTGCGCTGTCCACCCCGATCGCTTTCCTGCTGTTCGCGTTCTTCGGCGGTTTTGCGGTCATGATCGGCGCCGAACTCAACGCCGCCATCCAAGAGGAATGGCCGGCACCGGCAACCCACGCGCACCGGCTGCGCAATTGGCTGCGAGCACGCACGGCTGCGGCCACCGGGTCCGCGGATTCGGAGTCACCGCAGTCCAACACCGCGGTCGACCCGCCGTCTTGATCAGTCCCTCTTGAGCTGTTCGTAGATCTGCTTGCAATCCGGGCAGACCGGCGAGCCCGGCTTGGCCGCCCGAGTCACCGGAAAGACCTCACCGCACAACGCCACCACGTAATTGCCCATGACCGCGCTCTCGGCGATCTTGTCTTTCTTGACGTAGTGGAAGAATTTGGGGGTGTCGCTGCCGGTCCCGTCGTCGACGCGTTCTTCGGTATCGGGACGTTCGATCGTCTGCGTCTCCATGTATGACATTGTGCCTCCTGACTGGCTCCTGCCGGAATCCACCGGATGTGGGAGAGTGGAGGTATGACGCGAGACTCGGAGTTGAGCTTCGACGACTTCGACGACAAGCAACGCCCAGTGTTGATCACCAGCGCTGCGCCCTCCTACGAGGTGCAGCACCGAGCGCGAGTGCGCAAGTACCTGACCCTGATGGCCTTTCGGATCCCGGCGCTGATCCTTGCCGCGATCGCCTACGGCCTGCGGCACAACGGTTTGATTTCACTGCTGATCGTGGCCGCTTCGGTGCCGTTGCCATGGATGGCCGTACTCATCGCCAACGACCGGCCGCCGCGTAGCTCCGATGAGCCCCGCCGCTTCGACGACGCCCGGCGGCATACCCCCCTGTTCCCCACCGCTGAGCGGTTGGCGTTGGACGACGGGCTGGAAGACCCCGCGCCACGGTGGGACGCGCAGCGCTTCGACGAGCGGGGCTAGTCCGGGTTCCGGTCAACCGACCCGGCGACACATTTCTCAGGAAATTCTCAGTTCGGCGGCACATTCCTGCACGTCACGGGGTGTGAGATGACAGCTGCGCGGGAACTCTGCGGTGGAACCTGTCGTTAATCCTCATGACAGCACAAGCCGATCGGGAGGGCGAAATGGCACAGCCCATAGCAAGGGGCATCGTAGGCCGGGTTGACAGCGATCTGGACGCTCAAAGCCCTGCAGCGGACTTGGTGCGCGTGTATCTGAACGGCATCGGCAAGACGGCGTTGCTCAACGCCGAGGGCGAGGTGGAACTCGCCAAGCGCATCGAGGCCGGGCTCTACGCGGAGCATCTGTTGACAACCCGCAAGCGCCTCGGCGACAACCGCAAACGCGAACTCGCCGCCGTGGTGCGCGATGGCACGGAAGCGCGCCGCCACCTACTGGAAGCGAACCTGCGGCTGGTGGTGTCGTTGGCCAAGCGCTACACGGGTCGGGGCATGCCGTTGCTGGATCTTATCCAGGAGGGCAACCTGGGCCTGATCCGCGCGATGGAGAAGTTCGACTACACAAAGGGATTCAAGTTCTCGACGTACGCCACCTGGTGGATCCGTCAAGCCATCACCCGCGGCATGGCCGACCAGAGCCGCACCATTCGGCTGCCGGTCCACCTGGTCGAACAGGTCAACAAGCTGGCCCGGATCAGGCGTGAGATGCACCAGAATCTGGGCCGCGAAGCCACCGACGAGGAACTCGCCGCCGAATCCGGCATTCCCGTCGAGAAGATCAACGACCTGTTGGAGCACAGCCGCGACCCGGTGAGCCTGGACATGCCGGTCGGTTCGGAGGAAGAGGCCCCGCTGGGCGACTTCATCGAAGATGCTGAGGCCATGTCCGCGGAGAACGCGGTCATCGCCGAACTGCTGCACACCGACATCCGCAGCGTGCTGGCCACCCTCGACGAGCGTGAGCATCAGGTGATCCGGCTGCGCTTTGGCCTCGATGACGGCCAGCCGCGCACCCTGGACCAGATCGGCAAACTGTTCGGTCTTTCCCGCGAGCGGGTACGTCAGATCGAGCGGGACGTGATGTGCAAGCTGCGCCACGGCGAACGCGCCGACCGGCTGCGCTCATACGCCAGTTGAGTAGTCAGCCCGTTGCCCGCTAGGTTGAGAGGCTAGGTACGAGACGGTGTGCCCGCCGCTATACGCGGCGGGCACACTGCTGCGGTGGGGTGTTTTGGCAGACCATGCAAGCAGCTGGCCAAGTAGACTCGGCGGCAACGGAGGATGCTGAATGAACGACTTGGTTGATACCACCGAAATGTATCTGCGGACGATCTATGACCTCGAAGAAGAGGGTGTCACCCCATTGCGCGCCCGGATCGCCGAGCGGCTCGAGCAAAGTGGGCCCACCGTCAGCCAGACCGTGTCGCGGATGGAGCGTGACGGGTTACTGCGCGTCGCCGGCGACCGCCACCTCGAATTGACCGACAAGGGCCGGGCCCTGGCGGTCGCGGTGATGCGCAAGCACCGCTTGGCCGAACGTTTGCTCGTCGATGTCATCGGGTTGCCGTGGGAAGAGGTGCACGCCGAGGCATGCCGGTGGGAGCACGTGATGAGCGAAGACGTCGAACGGCGTCTGGTCAAGGTGCTCAACAACCCCACCACCTCCCCCTTCGGCAATCCGATTCCGGGTCTGCTTGACCTCGGTGTGGGACCGGAGTCCGACTCCTACGAAGCCAACTTGGTGCGGTTGACCGAATTGCCGTCGGGATCACCGGTCGCGGTGGTCGTCCGCCAGCTCACCGAGCACGTTCAGGGCGATATCGACTTGATCAGCCGGCTCAAGGACGCCGGCGTGGTACCCAACGCGCGCGTGACCGTCGAAACCAGCCCGGCCGGCGGGGTGACCATCCTCATCCCGGGACACGAGAACGTGACCCTGCCCCACGCGATGGCACACGCGGTCAAGGTCGAGAAGGTCTGACCTAGCCGGCGCATCGACCGTAGGGACCCGATGCCCGCCGCGGAGGTAACTGCACCCCCAGCTGCTTTGCCAGCCGGTAACCGGTGACCGCGAGGTCACGGATGTGCTCGGGGCGCAGACCGGACTGCAGCGCCGTGTCCAGCATGCCGGCCATGCGATGTCCTGGCGCGCAGCGCAGCGCCGCGTCCAACGAAACCCCGGCCAGCGGTCCATCACCGCGCACATAGGCGCTGAACGCGAGCAAGACCAGCGCTTCGGCCCGCCATGGCGCCGGGAGCGCCCGCGCCAGCACGCCCCACAAGGATTCGGCCTCATCCGCGTTTTCACCGACGGCAAAGGCATACAGCGTGTCGCGGACCTGAACGTCGGTCAGCGCGCATCCCAGCCTCGCCAGCTCCACCTCCGACAGAGATTGCCCGTCGGCAACCCGCGCGGCGGCGGCCATCGCGCTCTCGACGTCCCGGCGGGCGCATCGCGACGGGTCGGCCCGGTGGGAGATCTCCCGCTCGGCCGCGTGTTCGGCGAGCGCCCCGGCCAACTCGCCGGCACGCGCCGACTCGTCCAGCTCGACGACGGCTTGCAGGTCGGCACGCCGTGGGTAGAGACGGCGCCCGTCCAACACAGCCGCAACGGCCAGCGGCGACGCCGCCGGGTCGTCGATCAGCCCGCTAGAGCCGCACCCATCGACGCAATGCCAGCGTCCGCCCACCGCGATCTGGTCCACCACATGCGCCGCCCGCAGCACCACGTTGTGTTGCGAGAGCGCCTCGGCGAGCGCCGCGCACACTCGCCGGTACACCTCGTTGCACGCCGGGCACTGCGCGCCGCCCTCGTCGACGATCACCGCGATGGCAGCCTGCGGATCGGCCGCTCCCGCGACCTCGGCGAGATGCTCGACCCGGTCAACAAGGTCCTCGGACAAGTCGGCGCGTAGCACCGAACCCAGTTCGCCGTCATCCAGCGATACCAAGACCAGAGACTTTTCCGGCACGAATCAGAGAATGGCCGGAAGCGCCGCAATAAGTGCGGCAGGACGATTCAGTTCAAATTCAGATCGATGCTTCGTCATAGGCCTCAACGCTGGCCCTGCACACCGTCAGCCGGTGCACACACCAGGCGACCCAACTGCCCTCCTGTGGACGAATTGCCCACTGTGCGTTCTACTGTCTATTCCATGGGGTCGATGCGCGAATACGACATGGTGGTTATTGGTTCTGGGCCTGGCGGCCAGAAGGCCGCCATCGCCTCGGCCAAATTGGGTAAATCCGTCGCGATCATCGAGCGCGGCCGCATGCTGGGCGGGGTATGCGTCAATACGGGCACCATCCCGTCAAAGACGTTGCGCGAGGCGGTGCTTTACCTCACCGGCATGAACCAGCGCGAACTCTACGGAGCCAGCTACCGCGTCAAGGACCGAATCACCCCCGCCGACCTGCTGGCACGGACTCAGCACGTGATCGGCAAGGAAGTCGACGTGGTGCGTAGCCAGCTGATGCGCAACCGGGTCGACCTGATCGTCGGCCATGGCCGCTTCGTCGACCCGCACAGCATCGTGGTCGAAGACCAGACACACCGGGAAAAGACCACGGTGACAGGCGATTACATCGTCATTGCCACCGGCACCAGGCCGGCCCGGCCATCCGGGGTCGAGTTCGACGAAGACAAGGTCCTCGACTCCGACGGGATCCTGGATCTCAAGTCGCTGCCGGCCTCGATGGTCGTGGTGGGCGCCGGGGTGATCGGGATCGAGTACGCGTCGATGTTCGCCGCGCTGGGCACCAAGGTGACCGTCGTCGAGAAGCGGGACAACATGCTCGACTTCTGCGATCCCGAGGTCGTCGAAGCGCTGAAATTCCACCTGCGCGATCTGGCGGTGACATTCCGGTTCGGCGAAGAGGTGACCGCGGTCGACGTCGGCTCAGCGGGAACGGTCACCACCCTGGCCAGCGGCAAGCAGATCCCCGCCGAAACGGTCATGTACTCCGCCGGACGCCAAGGCCAGACCGACCACCTGGATCTGGCCAACGCCGGACTCGAGGTCGAAGGTCGCGGGCGGATCTGGGTGGATGACAAGTTCAGGACCAAGGTCGAACACATCTACGCAGTGGGCGACGTCATCGGCTTCCCGGCCCTAGCCGCAACATCGATGGAGCAGGGCCGTCTCGCCGCCTACCACGCATTCGGCGAACCCACCGACGGCATCACCGAACTGCAGCCGATCGGCATCTACTCCATCCCCGAGATTTCCTACGTCGGGGCCACCGAGGTGGAGCTGACCAAGAACTCGATCCCCTACGAGGTGGGCGTGGCACGCTACCGCGAGCTGGCCCGCGGTCAGATCGCCGGCGACTCCTACGGCATGCTCAAGCTGCTGGTCTCCACCGAAGATCTCACCCTGCTGGGCGTGCACATCTTCGGCACCAGCGCCACCGAGATGGTGCACATCGGGCAGGCCATCATGGGCTGCGGCGGCACAGTCGAGTACCTGGTCGAGGCGGTGTTCAACTATCCGACCTTCTCCGAGGCCTACAAGGTGGCCGCGCTCGACGTGATGAACAAGGTCCGGGCGCTCAACCAGTTCCGCCGCTGATCGGGCCTCACAAGCACGCGTCGTCGAACTCGACTGGCGGGTCGTCGCCGGGTCCGCCGGCTTCGGCACGAACCAGAAGAGCAGCGGCGTGTTCGTCCAACGGTGCCGAATACGAGACGCTCTCGGTGCAGCCACCGCCTTCTAGACCACCGATTACCCCAGTGACGGTCCCAGCACTGACCCAGGGCGCCCCGCTGGTGCCGGCCACCAGGCCGTCGCATGACAATTCCGGAAACCCGCCCTCGGTGACCTCGGTGTTCGCCGAACAGGCGATGGGCGTGTCATCCAGACCCGCCGGGTAGCCGCTGACGGTCACCGGGGCGCCCCGCGCCGGGGCCCGGCCCAACAGCAGCGCGGAGCCGACCCGTGCTTGCAGCGATCCATCGCCGCTGACGCGCGCGATCGCGTAGTCGGCGCGCGGATCCTGGTTGGCGATCCAGCGTGGATCGAAATAGACCTGGTCGATCTTCCATCTCGACGGCGGCGGGTCGGCGCCGCCGAATCCGGGGATGAAGGACGCCGCCGTGTGACCGCCCAGGAGGCAATGCGCGGCGGTCAGGACGAGGTCACCGCTGGTCGAATGCAACACCGCGCCCGTGCAGATGTGCACCGGCCCGTCAAAGAGAAAGATAGCGCCCACCCGCGGGTCCGGATCCACCGGGACGGCGACCGCGGCCTGGTTGGCGGGCGGGCTGGACCGCTGCCCGGGCAAGGAAGTTTGCTCAGACCGCTCACCGGCGCTGGGGGCTTGGCTGGTTGGCCGCCCGCAGCAACTCAGTAGCAGCGCCAGGCCGCCCCACAAGCAAATCACCGCAGCCAGGTTGCGCATCGACACCCATCTTGACCCGTCTGGCCCCACCGCCGGGCGGCAAGCGGATGCGGATCGCTTTCACCTCGCCAATACACTTGTCAGCAACCCGCGCCACCGCATGACGCCGGCGACAGCGAATACAGCCGTGCGCTCGCGCGTTATGTATGAAACGAACAAACGAGTTTGTAATTGGATCACTGGTGCCCACTGATTTGCGAGACACTGATCAAGGCACCCTGGTCCGACCCCCGAGAGGAGGCAACACCCATGACGCATGACCAAGACCCAGGCGAGGCGCAGGACTACCAGCCGGGCCAATCCGGCATGTATGAGCTCGAGTTCCCCGCGCCCCAGTTGTCGACGTCCGATGGCCGCGGTCCGGTGTTGGTGCACGCTTTGGAGGGCTTCTCCGACGCCGGTCATGCGATCCGGCTAGCCGCCACCCACCTCAAGGATGGCTTGGACACCGAGCTGGTCGCGTCGTTCGCCATCGACGAGTTATTGGACTATCGCTCACGGCGACCGTTGATGACGTTCAAGACCGACCACTTCACCAAGTATGACGATCCAGAGCTGAGCCTTTACGCACTGCGTGACAGTGTCGGCACACCGTTTCTGCTGTTGGCCGGGATGGAACCCGACCTGAAATGGGAGCGGTTCATCACCGCTGTTCGCCTGCTGGCCGAGCGGCTGGGGGTGCGCCAGACCATCGGATTGGGCACCGTTCCCATGGCCGTCCCGCACACGCGTCCCGTCACGATGACCGCTCACTCCAACAACCCGGAGCTCATCGCGGACTTCCAACCGTGGATTTCCGAAATCCAGGTTCCGGCGAGCGCATCCAACCTGTTGGAGTACCGGATGGCCCAGCATGGCCACGAGGTCGTCGGATTCACCGTGCACGTCCCCCACTACCTCACCCAAACCGACTACCCCGCGGCCGCGCAGGCGCTGCTGGAACAGGTGGCCAAGACCGGTTCACTGGACCTTCCTCTAGCCGCACTAACAGCCGCATCGACGCAGGTCGGAGCCAAGATCGATGAGCAAGTTCAGGCAAGCGCGGAAGTCGCTCAAGTGGTGGCAGCCCTCGAGCGCCAGTACGATGCGTTCATCGACGCCCAGGAAAACAGATCACTGCTAACGCGCGACGAGGATCTGCCTAGTGGCGACGAGCTGGGCGCGGAGTTCGAACGATTCTTGGCCCAGCAGGCAGAGAAGAAGTTCGACGACGACGACCAGCCATAACGCCCCCAAAAATACGCCCCAGTCGGCCAGACAATGAGGTTGCCGAGATGACCGAGCGCAAGCGCAATCTTCGCCCGGTGCGGGAAGTGACTGCGCCGTCGCTTCAGTTCCGCACCATCCACCGATACAAGCGAGCGTTCCGGATCGCCGGGTCAGGTCCCGCGATCCTGCTAATCCACGGGATTGGCGACAATTCCACCACTTGGACCGGTATTCACGCCAAGCTCGCCCAGCGGTTCACCGTCATCGCCCCCGATCTGCTGGGGCACGGAAGGTCCGACAAGCCGCGCGCCGACTACTCGATCGCGGCCTATGCCAACGGCATGCGCGACCTGCTCAGCGTGCTTGACATCGAGCGAGTGACCATCATCGGCCATTCGCTCGGCGGCGGCGTTGCCATGCAATTCGCGTACCAGTTCCCACAGTTGGTGGACCGACTCATTCTGGTCGGGGCCGGTGGAGTTACCAAGGATGTCAACGTCGTCTTCCGTTTGGCCTCGCTGCCGATGGGTGCCGAGGCGTTGGCGTTGTTGCGGCTGCCCATGGTCCTGCCGACGGTTCAGCTCGCCGGCAAAGTGTTGGGCATGGCACTCGGCTCCACCGCGCTCGGGCAAGACCTTCCCAATGTGCTGCGAATACTCGACGACCTCCCCGAACCAACGGCCTCGTCGGCTTTCACCCGCACATTGCGGGCCGTGGTCGACTGGCGCGGCCAGATCGTCACGATGCTCGATCGCTGCTACTTGACCCAGGCCATCCCGGTACAGATCATCTGGGGCAGTCGAGATGCCGTGGTCCCGGTCCGCCACGCCGAAATGGCACACGCGGCCATGCCAGGATCCAAACTCGAGGTCTTCGAGGGATCCGGACATTTCCCGTTCCACGACGACCCCGCTCGTTTTATCGACATCGTCCTGCGCTTCATCGACAGCACCCAGCCTCCCGAATACGATCAAGCGGCGCTTCGGGAACTGCTGCGCACCGGCGGCGGTGAACGAACCGTTTCGGGCCCGGCCGACACCCGCGTGGCGGTGCTCAGCGCCATGGGTTCTGACGAACGCAGCGCCACCTGACCAGCCCGTATGCCGACGCCTAGGAGGGCGTCGTAGAGTCGGGCCATGGGCATCGACTTAACGGTGTTGCGGGTCTTCACCGATCCAACCGGCAACTTCGGGAATCCACTCGGGGTGGTCGACGCAAGCAAGGTTGAACCCCGTGACCGGCAGCATCTGGCGAGCCGATTGGCCTACAGCGAAACAGTTTTCGTCGACCTTCCGGCCACCGGCTCGCACACCGCACACGCCACCATCTACACCCCCCGCACCGACATCGCATTCGCCGGCCACCCGACCGTTGGTGCGTCCTGGTGGCTGCGCGAGCAGGGAACACCGGTGAACACCCTGCAGGTGCCGGCCGGTCTCGTGCAGGTGCATCACGACCGCGACCTCACCACGATCAGCCCCCGCGCGGAGTGGGCACCCGAATTCGCTATCCACGACTTGGATTCCCCTGATGCCCTCGCGGCCGCCGACCCCTCTGACTTTGCCGATGACACGGCGCACTATCTATGGACATGGACCGACGAGCCCGCCGGTGAACTGCGGTCGCGGATGTTCGCCTCCAACCTGGGAGTCGAGGAAGACGAAGCAACCGGTTCCGCCGCAATGCGGCTTACCGACTACCTCAGCCGCGACCTCACCATCACCCAGGGCAAGGGATCAATAATCAACACGACCTGGAGTGCCGAAGGCTGGGTCGCGGTTGCCGGACGAGTCGTCAGCGACGGCGTGACGCACGTCGACTGACCGGGCGGATCAGGACTTTCGGCGCAAGCGGGCTCCCAGATGGTGTTGCAGCGGCAGTCCGACCGCGCCCATGCGCAGCCGGTAGGACAGCTCGTCTCCGACCATCCGGAAGGATCGGCTCAGCGCGGTCACCTCTTTTGCCGTGGGGGTCATGCCGATGGCCGTGGTGACCATTTCCATCTCGATCACCCCGCCGCTTGCCGAATAGGTGCCCACCTCGATTTCGGTGATGCCACTCGGATGAGCCAGAACCAGCTCGACCTGGCCCGATCTCGGCACGCGCAGATATCCGGTCTCCGCATGCAACGGCGCCCCGTCGGCAACGGCCTTGGTCTTCTGTGCGTAAACCAGGAACGGCTTGCCTACATGAGAGAACACAACCTCTTCAAGATATTCGAACGGCTCGATCGTCGGATACTCGCCGGCACCTTGTCCCGCCCAGGTGCCCAGCAGCGGGGCCAGCGCATCAAGATCCGGGTGCAAGTCGGCAGGCATGGGGCCAGCCTAACGAGGCGGCAATGGCTCAGCTCGAAGTCGGAACCTGGCGGTGTGCGCGCAACGCCTCGATTTCGCGCTCGAAATCCTCGGCCGAGGAGAACGAGCGATACACCGATGCAAATCGCAGGTAAGCCACCTCGTCGAGTTCACGCAGCGGCCCAAGGATGGCCAGGCCGACTTCGTGACTGGGGATTTCCGGCGAGCCAGCGGCGCGAACCGAGTCCTCCACCTGCTGGGCAAGCAGGTTCAGCGCGTCGTCGTCAACTTGGCGCCCCTGGCACGCCCGGCGCACCCCGCTGATGACTTTCTCCCGGCTGAATGGTTCTGAGACACCGCTGCGCTTGACCACGGCAAGGACGGCGGTTTCGACAGTGGTGAATCGTCGCCCACATTCCGGACATGACCGGCGACGCCGAATGGCCTGGCCCTCATCGGTTTCCCGCGAATCGATCACCCGGGAATCGGGATGCCGGCAGAACGGACAATGCATGGCCGCTCCTTCGGCGTCCTGACAATGCGGTACCTCGGACCTTTCCGAGAGTACCTGCGCGCTCCCCCGCACTGCCAACGCCGTCGCAATCCACCTCCGCTCGACGCCGCGGTAGCCGAGGAGCGTTGATGTGGAGCGGTTTTCGCTGTTCATCGGAGTGCGCTAGCCAACCGGCGCAATCAGCGTCTGCCCGGAAGCCGGCATCGACGAGCCCAACGCGTTCAATTCCCGGATGCGCTCGACGACCTGTCGAACCGGCGCGCCCGGAGCGACTCGAGCCGCCACGTCCTGCAGCGACTCCCCCGCGTCCACCCGGACCACCGCGAGCCGGTCCGGCACGCTCGATGAGACGGGTGACATATTGGCGGAGCCGCCATTGGCCATCTCGCCGAAGTAAGCGAACAACCCCAGCCAGAGCGTGATGATCGCGGCGAGCAGCGCCAGGCCCACCGTCGTCGCAACCGAAGCGGGACGCCGGCGATGGGCCGTGGCCGACAGCGCCACACCGGTGCCCCGGTAGCTCAGCGGGGCAACAGCCGGGCGCGATGGGCGGACCCGCCGCGACGTGGCCAGCCTGCCCCGGCCGGTGACAGGCTCGTGGATGGCCCCCCCGACCGGCCCCCGAATGAACCTGCGCGCCTCACGGGTGCCCAACCGGACGGGCGCGGCGGGCGAGACGGGCTGGACTGCCTGCATGAGTGTCATGTTCGTTCCTCCGGCTGACGGTTTGTCGCTCAAGTGTTCGACACTGTAGTCGCTCACGTGTTCGATTTACCGAACATTTGATCGAGGCGTGTCGCCCGAGCAAAACGCTAGAGCAAGCCACCGACAAGACCTGCCGGTCGCAACCAACTCCCATGTGCTGCGCATACCCGACCCCGCGCCGAGTTACACCTTTGTGATTCAGCAGTTGGAGCCGCCGCGGCGGACACCTGCGGTATACCACTACCCCGCGACACACTGGTCGAACACATGTTTGATTCTTGGGCGCCGTGCGGCTACATTCAGTCCCATGAGCGACAGCAGCGACACCACGGTCGACGGGGCGAGTGACGGAGCCAGCGACGGAGCCAGTGGAGCGGACAATCGCGCGCAATCAGTAGACACGGCGTTGACGGAGCGGCAGCGCACCATTTTGAACGTCATCCGGACGTCGGTGAACAATCGCGGATACCCACCGAGCATCCGGGAGATCGGCGATGCCGTCGGCTTGACGTCGACCTCGTCGGTCGCGCACCAACTACGCACCCTGGAGCGCAAGGGCTATCTGCGCCGCGACCCCAATCGTCCCCGCGCCGTCGACGTGCGTGGCGCTGACGACACGGTGACCGCCGCCCCGGTCACCGATGTCGCGGGTTCGGACGCGCTGCCGGAACCCACGTTTGTCCCGGTCCTGGGACGCATCGCGGCCGGCGGACCGATTCTGGCCGAGGAAGCCGTCGAAGATGTGTTCCCGCTACCGCGTGAGCTGGTTGGCCAGGGAACATTGTTTCTGCTCAAGGTTGTCGGGGAGTCCATGGTCGAAGCCGCGATCTGTGACGGCGACTGGGTGGTGGTGCGACAGCAGAACGTCGCAGACAACGGCGATATCGTTGCGGCGATGATCGACGGCGAGGCGACGGTTAAGACGTTCAAGCGCGCGGGAGGCCAGATATGGCTGATGCCGCACAACCCCGCCTTTGATCCGATCCCCGGCAATGACGCGACCGTGCTCGGCAAGGTGGTCACGGTTATCCGCAAGATATAGCGGCACCCGGGGTGCCAACCACCACGGGCAGTGCGGCCCTCTAGTCGGCCTTGATGAAACCGTTGGCTTGCGCGGCCGCTTCGGTGGCGAACCAGATCTCGGCAAGGGTGTCGTAGTACAGCGCACTGCTCGGCGTGTAGTACAGGCCGAAGCGGGCGCTGGCCTTGATGGGATATCCCTCCGGCGCCTGGTACGGGTCGTGGTCGAGCGGCATGTGGATCGTCGGTCGCGCCCCCGCGCTTGGCCCAGCTGCGGCGGCCGCTGGGGCATGGGCTTGCCAAGCATGCACGGTGACCTCGTCCTCGGAGTCATCCTCCGCCGTTTCGGCCGCGGCGTGCCGTCCGGCCCTGGGTAGACGAGGCGATCCGGCCGCTTCCGGGAGCACGCGGATCTCGGTCGTGGCGTCTGCGGTACCACCGCTGGGCATGAAGCTTTTCGGGAAATCGTCCTCGTGGACCGCGGTTTCCGGAACCGCTGCCTCCGGTGCCGCGGTCTCCGGAACGACAGGTTCCGGAACATACCGGTGCGGTAGCCCGAAGGCCTCGGTGACCGCGGTTTCCGGCACGGCGGTCTCCTGCCGCACCGCTTCGGCCAAGTCGGCGATGGAGATCACGGGGGTGGGTGTGGTGTCCACCGCGTCGGGGTCTTCGTCATCGGCCCCGAAGTCCTCGTGTTCGAAGTTTTCGTGCTCGAAGTCCTCATCCTCGAAGTCTTCATGTTCGAAGTCCTCGTGTGCGAACTCGTCCCGCTCGAAATCTTCGTGGAACGAGGGCGGCATCTCCTCGCCGTAGGCAGGGCCACCACCACGCGGCCAGCTGACCCGGGCCCCGGCGCCGGAGTCCGACGCCGCATGCGCCAGATCGTGATCATCAGGCGGGAAGTGTTCGGAACCGAAGTCCAACTCGTCATGGGGCCACTGGCCACCGATGGCGTCGTAGCCGGATTCCGCATCGTGCTCGGCCGGCTCATAGCCGTGGGTCTCCTGGCCGGCGCGACGCCGGCGCAGGCCAACAGCCATCACCACGAGGAATCCCACCAGCAGCAGCACCGGGATGGCGGCCGCCAGCCACCACCAATGCCAGGTGAACTTCTTGCTGTGCGGGGGCGCCGCCGACGTGCTGGGCTGATTCTGGCCGGACACCTGAAGGCCCGAGAGCAGCAGCGCCAGGTTCGCCGGGTCGGTGCTGAAACTATTGGTCGCCCGGTTCCACGAAATCGTGCCGCCGGTGAACTTCTGCGACACCACATCGCCGGCCTCGGTCTGATCGGCGACCGGTGCACCCAGTTTCCCGGTGGCACCCTTGAGCTTGTCCCAGGCGACCTTCATGGCTCCGCGCACGACGAAGGCGCCGTGATCGGGCGTCCAGAAGATCACCGGCTTGTCGGCCGCCGAGAAGGCAGCGACCCGGCTCGCCGGCTCGATGCCGCCGTCAGACTCGTTGGCGGTGGGGAAACCAAGGTCGCTGCTCACCGGCCCACCCAGCGACTCGTACTTCGCCAGAATCTCGCCCTCGACCGCGTTCGCACCGGTAGCCGGGCTGAAGAAGACCTTTCCGCCCTCGAAGTCCTGGGCGATACCGTCGCCGCCGATCGGGTACTGGGCGCCCTTCCTGGCGCCCAACGAGCCGGTGGCGCCGCCGGCGGCGCGCCAGGCCATATTGATGGCCGCGGTGGGGTCGATCGCCACCTGCAGGTCCTTGAGCTGATCGGCCAGTACCGTCGGGGTGGTGGTGAACTCCTTGGTCTGCCGGTTCCAGGACACCTCGCCGCCGGTGAACTTCTGCGAAGTGACCTCGCCGTCGAATGTCGCGTCCCCGATCGGGGCACCCAATACACCGCCGGAGCTGCCCAGCTTGTCCCACGCGGCGTTCATCGCGCCACGCACGACGAACGCCCCGTGGTCGGGCGTCCAGAAGATCACCGGGTTGTCGCTGGCGGAGAAGGTGCTCACCCGGCTATCGGGGCCGGCCAGACCGGGGACTTCATTAATCGTCGGAAAGCCCAGATCGCTGTCTACCGGACCGCCTAGCTCGTCATACTTCGCCAGAATCGGGCCGTACATGTACTTGGCCCCAGTCTGCGGGGTGAAGAACATCTTGCCGCCGTCGAAGTCCAGCGCGAATCCGTCACCGACGGGATAAACGTCGCCCTTGCGGGCACCGAGTGTTGACGTATCGCCGCCGGCCTTGTCCCAGGCTTCCATCATGGCGGCTTCGGCGTCGCCGATCGGCGACGCCGTCGCGGTAGGCGCCAGCAACGTGACTGCCACCACCGAAGCCGCCAAGCTGAGCAATGCACGCCCAATCAGCCTGCTCAATTGACCTCTCTGCCCGTTCACCAAGCCTCCCAGCCGATGCCGCTGCCCCGCCTAGCGTTTCAATGGACCGCCACCCTTGGGCCGTCCTCTAGCTACGATCCGCATCGCTGCCAGGGGCCCGCATTACTTTGCTCCAACGAATGACAAATGCGAAGTCAATTCGCAGATATTACGAAACGGATACCCAGCTGATGTCGAATCGATGCGGGGCCGAGCTCCTTTCGCGATGAACCGAACTGCTACCCGCACGGCGATTAGGTTACCGTGCGCACGAGCCTAACTCGACTTACACCGCGAGAGGAAACCCGGCTGGAAATGGGTGTTCCCACTATTGTCTGGGCCCTCACGATCGTGATGGTCGCGGCTCTGATGCTGTTCGACTACGTATTTCACGTACGTCATACCCACGTGCCGACGCTGCGTGAAGCCGCGTTATGGTCAGCGATCTACGTCGGGGTTGCGATCATGTTCGGTGTCGGCGTGGTGATCTTCGGCAGCATCGGCATGGGGATCGAATACTTCGCGGGCTACTTGAGCAACGAAGCCCTTTCTGTCGACAACCTATTCGTCTTCCTGGTGGTGATCAGCAGCTTCGGGGTCCCACGGGTCGCTCAGCAGAAGGTCTTGCTGTTCGGTGTTGCATTCGCACTCATCGCACGCACCGGTTTCATCCTGCTCGGTGGCGCACTCATCGAACACTTCAACGCGGCCTTCTATGTGTTCGGTCTGACGCTGCTGATCATGGCGGGTAACCTCGCCAAACCCGCCGCAGCGGAAAGCCGCGACGCCGACAATCTCGCCATCCGCCTGGCCAATCGGTTCCTGCGTACCTCCCAGAACTACAACGGCGACCGATTTTTTATCGTGGAGAACGAAAGTCGGGTCATGACTCCGCTGCTTCTGGTAATGCTCGAGGTTGGCGGCAGCGGCTTGCTGTTCGCGTTCGACTCGGTGCCGGCGCTGTTTGGCCTGACCCAGAACGTCTATCTGGTGTTCGCCGCGACCGCGTTCTCATTGTTGGGTCTGCGACAGTTGTACTTTACTTTCTGATCGACAATCTGCTGTACCGGCTGATCTATCTGCCCTACGGTCTAGCGACGATTCTGGGCTTCATCGGCATCAAGCTGATGCTAGAAGCGTTGCATCACAACACCATTGCATTCATCAACCGGGGCAGGCCGGTCACGACCGTGGAGATGAGCACCGCGATGTCGTTGACCGTGATTGTCGTCGTCCTACTTCTCACAACGGTGGCGTCATTGGTTTCGGTACGCGGACGCAGGGAAAACGCCGCTGCCCGAGCCCGTCGACACGCCCTGGAGTATCTCGATCTGCATCACCCGGCGGATCCAGTCGAACGCGAAGGGATCTTCGCAGCGCTGCTGCAGGCCGAAGACGAAATCAGCTCACTCCCATTGAAACACCGCGCCCAAGTGCAGCAGGACACTGAGCTGACAACGCTGCTGCAACAGGCCCACAACGCGCGCGAAGCGCGCGAGTGAGACCCGTCAGAGCCACGCCGCGGTGCGGCTAGATACCCAGGCTGCGGCCGATAATCTCTTTCATGATTTCGGTTGTGCCACCGTAAATCGTCTGCACCCGTGAATCCAGATAGGCTCGGGCAACTGGATATTCGCGCATGTACCCGTACCCCCCGTGGAGCTGCAGGCAGCGGTCGTTCAAGGACACCTGCTTCTCGGTGGAGTACCACTTGGCCATGGCGGCCTGCTCGGCCGTCAACTTGCCGTCAAGGTGCAACTCGATGAACTCGTCGACCATGATGCGGACCATGGTGGCCTCGGTGGCCAGCTCAGCCAGGACAAAGCGACTGTTCTGAAAATTGCCGATGGACCTGCCAAATGCCTTACGTTCCTTGGTGTATTGCAGCGTCTGGTCTAGCACCGATTCCATCCCGGCGGCGGCCATGATGGCGATGGAGATGCGCTCCTGGGGCAGGTTCTGCATCAGGTAGATGAAGCCCATTCCCTCTTGGCCAAGCAAGTTTTCGACCGGCACCTGCACGTCGGAGAAGGACAGTTCCGCGGTGTCCTGGGCATCCAGGCCGATCTTGTCGAGATTACGGCCCCGTTCGAAGCCTTCCATCCCGCGTTCGACCACCAGCAGCGAAAAGCCCTGGGCGCCTTTCTCGGGATCGGTCTGAGCTACCACGATCACCAAGTCCGCGTTGATCCCGTTGGTGATGAAGGTTTTTGAACCGTTCAGCAGGTAATGATCACCCTGCTTGACGGCGCGGGTCTTGATGCCCTGCAGGTCACTGCCGGTTCCCGGCTCAGTCATCGCGATCGCCGTAATGAACTCCCCGGTACAGAACTTCGGCAACCAACGCTGCTTTTGCTCTTCGGTGGCCAACGCCAGCAGGTAGGGGGCCACGATGTCGTTGTGCAACCCGAAACCGATGCCGCTATAGCGCCCGGCGCTGGTCTCCTCGGTGATGATCGTGTTGTACCGGAAGTCGGGGTTGCCCCCGCCGCCGTACTCCTCGGTTACCGCCATGCCGAGGAAACCTTGTTTGCCGGCTTCAAGCCACACACCGCGATCGACGATCTTGGCCTTTTCCCATTCGTCGTGATATGGCGCTACATGGCGCTCCAGAAAGCCGCGGTAAGACTCACGGAATAGATCGTGCTCAGGTTCGAATAGAGTGCGCTGGTACTTGATGGCACTGCCCATGAATAGACCTCCGCCGAAGATAATCTTGCTGCACACCGTATACCAACCATACGGTTGGTAGGCCTGTTGGGGCCGTTATCGGACATCCGGTCGCAACAAGTGGCAGGCCAACGCGAATTTGCGGCGATAACCCGGGCGGTCGTTACTCCCCCGGCCCGGCAGACGATGCAGCGAACTCCCGCAAAGTGGCCGCCAGTGCACCAGGCACCCGGGCCCTGATCCGGGTGCCCTCCGGCTGATGCTCCGCCTGCTGCACCCGCCCATCGGCGTGCATGCGCGCCACCAGGTCACCGCGGTCATATGGGATCACCACATCCACGGCGGTATCGGTGGGAGCGGCGAGCTCTGCCAACTTGCGCCAGAGCGCATCGATACCGTCGCCGGTGTGTGCGGAGACGAACAGCGCGCCGGGCAGAGCGTGACACAGCTCGGCCAATGCCAAGTCACCGGCGGCATCCACCTTGTTCACGACCAGCAGCTCCTGCGGCGCCTCGGCGCCGGCACTGCCGGTCCTCCCATCACTGCCATCACCACCGTCTGTGGCCCCGTCGGCGATGACCTCGGAGATCACCTGGCGCACCGCGTTGATCTGGGCCAGCGGGTTCGGGTCGGACCCGTCGACGACGTGTAACAGCAGATCCGCGTCGATGACCTCCTCCAGCGTGGACCGAAACGCCTCGACCAGCTGGGTGGGCAGATGGCGCACAAAACCGACGGTGTCGGTGACCAGAAAGGGCCGCGCACCATTGGAATCGGGATCGAACTCCGCGCGCCGGGTGGTTGTATCCAGTGTCGCGAACAACGCGTCCTGCACCAGGACCCCGGCGCCGGTGAGCGCGTTGAGCAGGCTGGACTTGCCGGCGTTGGTGTAGCCGACGATCGCAATCGAGGGCACGTCGCTGTGCAGCCGCCGGCTGCGCTGAGTGTCGCGGGCTTGCTTCATCGCCTTGATCTCGCGCCGTAGCTTGGCCATCCGCTCCCGGATGCGACGACGGTCGGTCTCGATCTTGGTCTCACCCGGGCCGCGCAAGCCGACCCCGCCGCCGCTGCCACCGGCTCGGCCACCGGCCTGCCGCGACATCGACTCACCCCAGCCGCGCAGCCTCGGCAGCATGTACTCCATCTGAGCCAGCGAAACCTGGGCTTTGCCCTCTCGGCTGGTCGCGTGCTGGGCAAAGATGTCCAAAATCAGCGCGGTGCGGTCGATGACTTTGACCTTGACCGCCTTCTCCAGGGCGGTCAGCTGGGCCGGTGACAATTCGCCATCACAGATGACGGTGTCGGCCCCGGTCGCCACCACCACTTCGCGGAGTTCGGCGGCCTTGCCCGAGCCGATGTAGGTGGACGGGTCGGGCCGGTCACGACGTTGGATAAGCCCTTCGAGCACCTGGGAACCGGCGGTTTCGGCCAGTGCGGCCAGCTCCGCAAGGCTCGCCTGGTTGTCGGCCGCGGTACCTTCGGTCCACACGCCGACCAACACCACACGCTCCAGTCGCAGCTGTCGGTACTCGACCTCGGAGACGTCGGCGAGCTCGGTCGACAGCCCGGCGACGCGGCGCAGCGCGGACCGGTCTTCGAGGGCGAGCTCGCCGATGCTGGGCTCGGCGGCGGGCTGAGAAGCCCGCCGAACGGAATCGGGAAATTCGGAATATGTCATAGGCAATTAGCAATAGTGCACGGTGGATGGGTGTCGCGCACCTGAATTAACGCCGTAGATCGCGCCACCATTCCTCGCTGATCTCACCGCTGGCGACCAGCACCGACGGCCCGCGCAGCAGGCTGGTCGCATCGGTGATGTTGACCGTGACATCCCCGCCGGGAATGCGGACGGTCAGCGTGCCGGTCTCCTGTCCTGCGCTCGCCAGCGCGGCGACGGCGGCGGCGACGGTGCCGGTGCCGCAGGAGCGGGTTTCACCAACGCCGCGTTCATGAACACGCATGCACACCACGCCGGCGGCCGGCGCGGTGAGAACCTCGACGTTGACGCCCTCGGGAAATTGCGCGTGATCGAAGCTCACCGGGGCCCCCACATCCAACGCTGCCAGCTGCTCCGGTGTCAGCCCCGGATCAAGGCATGCCAGGTGCGGATTGCCGACGTCAACGGCCACGCCGGATAACCGCCTGCCGCCAACGACGGCCTCCCCCGGCCCCAGCTTGTTGGCCTTGCCCATGTCGACGGTGACGTCGGCGTGGGTCTGATCGGCGTGGTGCACGGTAACCGGCCGCGGGCCGGCCAGTGACCCGACCACGAACTCATCGCGCGTCTCCAACCCGCTGGCTCGCAGGTAATGGGCGAACACTCGCACGCCGTTGCCACACATCTGAGCGGTCGACCCGTCGGCGTTGCGGTAGTCCATGTACCAGTCGCCCCGACTGACACCGTCGGGCAGACGGTGCAGAACACCGGCCGCCACGGCCGCATCCGCGGTGGTGACCCGCAGGATGCCATCAGCGCCCAAACCCCGGCGGCGATCGCAGAGCGCCGCAACCTGGGCGGCGGTCAGCGACAGCCGGGCCGCCACGTCAGGCAACAGCACAAAATCGTTCTGGGTGCCGTGGCCCTTGGCGAAGATCACCAGATCAGGTTACGTGCCGCCACACCCGCAGCGCCTCATCGACCATGGCGACGCGATCGGAGGGACCGGTTGCGCCGGCGTCGCACCAGTGCACTCGGTGGTCCCGGCGAAACCACGACCGCTGCCGTCGGACGTAACGGCGGGTACCGAAATAGGTCTGCTCACGTGCGTCGTCGAGTAGCTCCGCGCCGCCGCCGGCGTCGAGAGCCGCGAGCACCTGGGCATAACCCAGCGCACGCGCGGCGGTCACCCCGTCGCGCAGACCCGCGCGCAGCAACACGCGCACTTCCTCGACCAGGCCCCGCTCGAACATCGAATCGGTGCGCACCGCCAGCCGATCATCCAGAATTCTTGTGTCGCAATCCAACCCGATAATCGCGGTGCCCCATTGGGCGGCGCCGATGCGCGGCGCGGATGCGGCGAACGGCTGCCCGGTGAGCTCGATGACCTCGAGCGCGCGCACGATGCGGCGACCGTCGGTGGGCAGGATCGTGGCGGCGGCGGCCGGGTCGCGCCGAGCCAGTTCGGCGTGCAGCTCGCCGACCCCGAGTTCGGCCAGACATTCTTCCCATCTGGCCCGCACCGCCGGATCGGTTGCCGGAAACGACCAGTTGTCGAGCAGCGACTGGACGTAGAGCATGGAACCGCCCACCACGATCGGCACATGCCCGCGCGCGATGATCGCCTCGATGTCGGCCGCCGCCGCCTGCTGGTAGCGGGCGACGGTCGCCGTTTCGGCGACGTTGAGGACGTCGAGTTGATGATGCGGGATGCCACGGCGCGCTGCGACCGACAGCTTCGCGGTGCCGATGTCCATGCCGCGGTAGAGCTGCATCGCGTCGGCGTTCACGATCTCCGCGGGTACCTCGCCGGCCAGCCGCTCGGCCACGTCGAGCGCCAGTTGCGACTTTCCGCTGCCCGTCGGGCCGATGATCGCCAGTGGTCTCATGGCTGCCAGACACCAACGAAGCACCCCACACCGAAAGGTGCCCCGCGATAGAGCTCCGTGGCCGACCGGGGCCCGGCACCGCAAAGGCCGGCCAGCACCTGGAACGCGGGTCGCCCGAGCACTCGTTCGGGCAACCGCGCCAGGGCGGCGACGTCACCGCCGGCCAGCGCGTCATCAAGGAGCAGTTGGGCCGGGGCGCCGGTGGGGTCATAGCCGCCCTGCGCGCTTGGGGTCAACGTATTGACGCCGTCGGCAACGACGAGCACACCGACCGGATCGGCCGTCCGGTCGATCTCGGCGCGCAGTAGCTTGCCCTGCACCAGTGCGTCTTCGGATTCCCGGCCGTGGGCGTAGACCTGGATTTTCGCGGTGGCGGCGGGCCGTATCTGACCGCGAACCCAACCCGCCAGCAATGCGCAGAGCGGAAGGTCGGACGGCGGACCCGGTTGCTCGCCAAGCGCTGGGGCAAGGCGGACCTGCACGTCTACCCCGAAGCCCGCAAAAGTCCCGACCGCGTCGGGGCCGGCTACCTGATCTTCGGGGCCGACCCCGATGCCAACCCAGTGGTTCGGCAACGAGCTCGCCGCTGCGACCACCGCCGACCTCAGGTCGGCCACTTCGGCGCCGGCCAGTCCGGTCAGTTCGGGGACAAGCACGGGCGCGGACGGGATGATCGCGATGGCGCTCAGCACGTCACCAAACTAGTGTCTCGGCGCGCGCCGGTTCGACCGGTTGGGGCTAACCCGCCGGCGCCCTGCGCAACCGGTCGGTCTGCACGTCGTCGTCGGCGGGCCCGAAGTGCATGGTGACCGCCCGGTGGGGCATCGTTGCCGGAATATGGCCACTCTCGACCGCCTCTTCGGCCACCTTCTCGGCCTCTCCGCGGGCCAGCGCTATCGTCGCGACGAGCACCAGGACCACTCCAAAGGCCACCACGACAAGCCCGGGGCCGGTGGTATCGAGTGTTTCGCCCAGGACGACCATGCCCAGCACCGCGCCCATCAATGGTTTGGCCACCACCACCGTCGGCAACGAGGCGGTCAACGTGCCCGCGCGAAACGAGGACTGCTGGAAGATCATTCCGCCCAGCGCGGCGGCGATCCAGACATAGAACTCCGGCGCGCGAAACAGTGCGCCGGCTCCCCCGCCGACCACTTCGACGACCGCCTTGGTGAGCACGGCGAACAGCGCCAACGAACACCCCAAGACCACCGCCAGCAGCACCGCTGCCACCGATTCTGACCAGATCCGTGCGCCAAGCACACAGAACACCATTACCGGGCCCAGCACCGAGGCCACCACCATCCAGGTCGCCAGCGAACCACGCGACACGCCGACATCCGGGTCGCCAACGATGACCACCACCGCCAGCGAAACGGCCAACAGCACAGCCCAGGTCCACTCCCAGCGTGTCACCCGGCGCCGAGTAACACGGGCGTATATCGGCAGCGCGAACAACAGCGCCGTCACTTGTAGCGCCGACACCAGCACCACCGATCCCAGCGTCAGGGCGGCGGCCTGCAGCAGATAGTTCGCAATCGCGCCGAGGGCTCCCAGCCACCAGCGCGAGTCGCGCAGTGACAGCCAGAACAGCTCCAGGTGGCCCACCTGTTCGTCGGTGATCTCCTGAGCGGAACGCTGACGCGTCACGTTGCCCAGCGCGGATGCGAACGCGGCACCCAGCGCGAGAACAGCCGCGATCTCCGTCGTCGTCATGGCCAACCTCCTCGCCAAAACTCGCCCTCAGGAAACCGTTCGTACATCCGGTATCCATTACCCGTTTTGGTGGTGTTCTCAACCAGGCTTACCCCGCCGGGCTGGCAACTAGCTGGATTCGAACCGATCCCAAATACCCACCGTGCACCCACCTAACAGCGGCAACTCTTTAGGAAGCTATGCAGAACCTGTGTGCCAGATGTGTTTCGGTTCACACGGCTACGGCATGGCAAGCTGGCCGGCCGCGTTGAGATTGTCGGCGGGCGCCATCATGGCGGCTTCGTCGCGAGCCATCGCCACGGTGGCCACGATCACCACGGCAACGGCAACCAGCAACACAAACACGCCCAAGTCTCCGGTCTGTAGCACCTCGTCGAGCACCGTGACCCCCAACAGCGAAGCAATCACCGGCCTGGCCACGGTGATGGTCGGCAATGACGCGGTCAACGAGCCGGCCCGCAGCGATGATTGCTGAAGCATCAGACCGATCGGCAGCACCGTCATCCAGGCGTAGAACTCGGGGGCGCGCACTAGCGGCCCGAAGCCGGTGCCGATGAGCGCGACAACGCCTTTGGTAAACACCGTGAACACGGCCAGCGCAGCGGCCGAAGAGACCGCCAGTAGCACCGCCGACAGGGCACCGGAGGTAACCCGCGCCACTACCACGCAGACCACCAAGGCCGGAATCATCACCGCGGCAACCACCGCCCAGGTCGACAGCGGGGCGCGCGCGTGGCCAGCCGTGGGATGCCCTGCCGTCACGATGACCGCCACCGCGCCGGCCAGCAAGATCGCCCACATCCACTCTCGAGCGGTGATCCGATGCTGAGTAAGCCAAGAATCGATCGGCAGGGCGAAAAGCAGCGCGGTCGCCTGCAGCGACTGCACCAGCACCACAGACCCCATGGTCAACGCGATGGCCTGCAGGGTGAAGCTGGACAGAGCCGCGGCGCTGCCCAGCCACCACTGACCATGGCGTAGCGAGAGGTGCAGCAGCGTGAAGTGACCAACCTCGTCCTCGGTGACCTGCTGCGCTGACCGCTGCAGCACCACGTAGCCGACCCCGGCCAGCAACGCCGCGCCCAGGGCCAGCGACGCCGAGACTTCGACATTGGCCATTTGGTGACCTCCCACCGCATTCAGCTGCAAGCTGTCTGCGTAAACCTTCCGTTAGGCAGTTGTTCAATAATTACCCGTGTGTGCTGGTTAAGCATCTCAATCGCGCGATCCCATAGAAATGGTTGCCTCACACGGGCGTCGGGCCGCGCATTTCGCAGCCGACCGGTCGGCCGCGACACCAGCTGGACGGTCCGCACGCCAGCAGCCGCGCACACCCGATCACCGCAATTCACAAAATCGATCGGGGCGCCGGCTATGCCGATCCGACCTGCCCAAATTCCCGCGCGAGCACACAGCGCAACTAACGGAACGGTTGCAGCTATAGGACGGATGCTGCAGTTTTGGTGCGTCCACAATGGTGAGCAATTACCGTCATGGTTGCTAGACCGGGGTATGCGGTCGGCAGGTCGGCCGGTGAGTGTGGCTTGCCGGTGCGATTACCCGCTGGTTTGAGGAGTAGGCGATGAGCGCCTCCGCGCGATGCTCGCGAGTAGGTACCCGCTTCGGGCCCTACTACCTCAAACGACAGCTTGGCACCGGCGGCATGGGCGAGGTCTACGAGGCCGTGGACACCGTGAGACAGCGCGTGGTGGCACTGAAGTTGATGTCGGAGTCGCTCAGCCACGATCCCGTGTTTCGCATGCGGATGCAGCGTGAGGCCCGCAACGCGGGCAGGCTGCAAGAGCCGCACGTGGTGCCCATTCACGATTACGGTGAAATCGACGGGCAGCTCTACCTGGACATGCGCCTCATCGAGGGCACCCACCTGGCGCTGCTGCTGGAACGGTTCGGTCCGGTGACACCCCCGTGGGCGGTGGCGCTGGTGCATCAGGTCGCCTCCGCATTGGACGCCGCCCACGCGGCCGGCGTGATGCATCGGGATGTGAAACCGGAAAACATCCTGGTGACCCAGGATGACTTCGTCTACCTGGTGGACTTCGGGATCGCCAGTGCGGCGACCGACGAGAAACTGACGCAGATCGGCAGCGCGGTGGGGACCTGGAGGTACATGGCCCCGGAGCGGTTTTCCGACGCCGAAGTGAATCAGCGTGCCGACATCTATTCGCTGACCTGCGTGCTCCATGAGTGCCTGACCGGAACCCCGCCATATCGGGCGGACAGCGCAGGCATGTTGATCACCGCGCATCTGATGGCGCCCATCCCGCGTCCCAGCCAGCTGCGGCCCGGTATCCCCGCCACGTTCGACGCGGTGATCGCGCGCGGAATGGCCAAACGCCCGGAGGACCGCTTCGCAAGCGCGGGCGAACTGGCTGCGGCGGCGCACCAAGCGCTCAGCGCACCGCACCAGGCTCAAGAATTTCGCATCCTCAAACGTAGTGAGGAGGCCGGTGGCCTGCACACCGACGCCGCGGCAGAGGCCGGGATCACCTTTGCGAGCCCGTCGACGGCGTCACCGTCGGCACCCACCCCGGTCGCATCGACTTCGCAGCCCGACCTGAGGATCTCCGGGCCCCTGTCGATTCCGTCATTCCCCACATCGGAAGCCAACGTCCCGTTATTCGACGCGAGCACGAGTTCTTGGGGCGATCTGACGGCCGCACCACCGCCACAGGCACCCCCGGCGCCCCTGACACCCCCGACTCCCCCAGTTCCCCCGACGCCCCCGCAACCGCCGAAGCAGACGAGCGACACATCACCGTCGGGCCCAGGCCCACACTCCTTGGCCGCACGCCTGCGCAACCCGTGGATGCTGCTCGGCGCCGCCGCCCTGGTGGCCCTGATCGTCTTCGCCGCCCAGGGCATCTGGCTCAGCTTCCGGCCGAAGTCCGAGTGCGCTTCCACCAGCCCGTCGACGGCTTCGCCCAGCGCGCCCTCGCCGGCGTCGGCGGACGCGCTGGCCCGCCCACTGAGCACGCTTCCACTGGGTTACGCACCGGGCACCTGCCGGGCCTTTCTGCCGGCCAAGGACTCGCTGGCCAGGGTCACCTGCGACAAGAACGTCGACCCTGGGGCCCGTCCCGGGGCGTGTACACGCTGTTCGGGGAAACAGCGACGCTGCGCCAGTATTTCGACGGCCTGCTGCGCACCGACATCATGGTCGACTGCCCAGGCGAGAAGAAGTCACCGACCGCCTGGCACCATCCCGATAGCCCACAGGTCGGCGGCATGATCTTCTGCGCGATCCAGGAGGGCAGTCCCTCGGTGGTGTGGACAAACGAAGCCCAGTTGATGATCAGCGTGGTCAAGGGCGATCCGCGGGGCCCCAACCTCGAAGAGCTCTACAGCTGGTGGAAAAAGCACTCGCGATAGCCGGCCTCGTTTGTGAAACTGTCCAGATCGGCAGTTGACCAACACCGACCAAGGTGTCGGTGTATGGCGGGGGCAAGCTGCTTCAATACTGTTGGAACTGTTAGAACCGGTCTGTGCCCTCTGGTGAAGCCGTCGGCCCCATCAGAGCTGCAGATCGGATATTGGGTGCCGCTTCGCGCGGCAGGTGCGCGGGATACGGACCGCGCAGAGGGTGCAAAGGGTAGGTGACGAGCGCATGACGGCTGACGAACCCCGCGGCAACGATTTGCACCCGACGGTTTCGGGCCCCGGCCCACGGCCGGGACCGCGGCCGGGACCCAGGCCCGGCCCCAGGCCCTCGCCCCGACCCGCTGCCCATCCGGTGGTGGTATCCGCGCCCAGCGATCCCCACCGGTTCGGTCGTGTCGACGACGACGGCACGGTGTGGCTGATCACCACCGCCGGCGAGCGCATCGTCGGGTCCTGGCTGGCCGGGGACGCCGAGGCCGCATTTGCGCATTTCGGCAGGCGTTTCGACGACTTGAACACCGAGATCACGCTCATGGAGGAGCGGCTGGCCGCCGGTACCGGCGACGCCCGCAAGATCCGCGCCAACGCCGCAGCGCTGGCCGAGACACTGCCGACCGCGTCGGTGCTCGGGGACCTCGATGCGCTGGCCACCAGGCTGGCCAGCCTGTGCGAACAGGCCGACAGCATGGCCGTCGCCGACCGCACCAAACGAGACGAACATCGGGCCGCCCAGACCTCGCGCAAAGAGGCGCTGGCCGCCGAGGCTGAGGAACTGGCCGCCAACTCGACCCAATGGAAGGCCGCCGGCGACCGGCTGCGCGCGATCCTCGACGAATGGAAGACGATCAGCGGCCTGGACCGCAAAGTCGATGACGCGTTGTGGAAGCGCTACTCGGCGGCCCGTGACACCTTCAACCGTCGACGGGGCTCGCATTTCGCCGAACTCGACCGTGAGCGATCTGGGGTCAAGCAGAGCAAAGAGCGGCTCTGCGAGCGCGCGGAGGAGTTGTCCGACTCCACGGACTGGGCCCCCACCAGCGCTGAATTCCGCAAACTACTCGCCGAATGGAAAGCGGCGGGACGCGCCAGCAAGGACGTCGACGACGCGTTATGGCGTCGTTTCAAAGCCGCCCAGGATGCCTTTTTCACCGCGCGCAACGCCGCTACCGCGGAGCGAGACGCCGAGTTCCGCGCCAATGCCACCGCCAAGGAGGCCCTGCTCGTCGAGGCGGAGAAGCTCGACACCACCAACCTCGACGCCGCGCGAGCAGCGCTTCGCACCATCACCGACAAGTGGGACGCGATCGGCCGGGTGCCCCGCGAGCGCACCGCCGAATTGGAGCGTCGGTTGCGCGCGGTCGAGAAAAAGGTGCGCGAAGCCGGCGAATCCAATTGGTCGGATCCACAGGCTCAAGCGCGCGCCGAGCAGTTCCAGGCCCGAGTCGAGCAGTTCGAACAGCAAGCCGCCAAGGCAGCCGCGGCGGGAAAGACCAAGGAAGCCGAACAGGCAAAAGCCAACGCCGAACAGTGGCGGCAGTGGGCGGCAGCCGCGGCCGACGCGCTGACCCGCAAAACCTAGTCCTGGTCTTTTTCGGCCGCGGTCCCGTCTGACTCATCGGGTGTGTTGAAGCTGTCCAACAAGGTCTGCGACTGTTGTTCGGCGACCACGCGACGACGCTGCTCTTCCGCGGCAAGCTGCACTATCGTGCGCTGCCACACCACCCGTGCCCAGTGAAACGTCAACAGGATCACCGCGATCCAAGACACGATGAGCCCGACGCCCGGACCCGGTTGACCCGCGGCCACGGTCTGGCGCGACCACACCGCCAACAGCCCGGTGCCACTGGCCAACGCCGAACCCGCCAGAGCCACCCACGCCAGCGTCCAGCGTCGTGTCATCAACGCCAACATCGAGAAGCCCACGCCGAATACCAGTGTCAACCAGGCGAACACCTGCGACGGCAGCGTCACCGCGGCGTCAGTGGCCCCATTGCTGCTGAACAGCACATCCCATCCGCGCACGTTTCCGGTGTGCGGCAGGATGAACGACCCCAGCAGCACGAACACGAGGATCGCGACGACCAAAGCTCTGGCGCCGGGGTCGATCTCACGCGCCACCCGGCGTTCTGCCGCCTCGATTTCAGACCGGTAGGCGTCGAAATCCGCCACGTCAACCTCTCCGTTCATTGCGGGTCACCCGCGCTAGATCCAGCCCCGTCCGCCGATCCGCATCCGCCCGCCGATCCGCATGGGGTGGCTTCGGCCGCAACGGGAACCACGGGCCGCCCGATGCCGGGCATGCCCAGGCCGATTCCCCGAACAGTCTGTCCGTCGGCGTGCGCGTCACCGGCACGGGTACGGCGGTGGGCCAGAATGCCCCCGTCGGCAATCAGGTGGTGCGGAGCGGCGTCGGTGACCTCCACGGTGACGATGTCGCCGGGGCGAACCGGCCCGTCACCGGCGCGGAAGTGAACCAGGCGCCCATCGCGCGCCCGGCCGCTCATGCGCGCCGTCAGGGTGTCCTTGCGTCCTTCTCCGATGGCCACCAGCAGCTCGACACGCTGTCCGACGATGGCCTGGTTGCCCTCCAGCGAGATTTGCTCCTGCAACTCGACCAGCCGCTCATACCGTTCCTGCACAACAGCTTTGGGCAACTGCCCGTCGAGTTCGGCCGCCGGGGTCCCGGGGCGCTTGGAGTACTGGAAGGTGAACGCGGCCGAGAACCGGGCCTGCCGCACCACATCAAGGGTGGCGGCAAAGTCCTGTTCGGTCTCACCCGGGAATCCCACGATCAGATCCGTGGTGATGGCCGCGTGCGGCATGGCAGCCCGAACCCGCTCGATGATGCCCAGATAGCGTTCGGCACGGTAGGAGCGCCGCATCGCGCGCAACACCCGATCCGATCCGGACTGCAGGGGCATGTGCAGGGCGGGGCACACGTTGGGTGTTTGTGCCATGGCCTCGATGACGTCATCGGTGAACTCGGCCGGGTGCGGCGAGGTAAACCGGACCCGCTCCAGCCCGTCGATGTCTCCGCAGGCCCGCAGCAACTCGGCGAAAGCGCCCCGGTTGCGCGGCAGTGCGGGGTCAGCGAAGGAGACGCCGTAGGCGTTGACGTTCTGCCCCAGCAGGGTGATCTCGACTACACCGGTATCCACCAGCGACTGGACCTCGGCCAGGATGTCGGCCGGGCTGCGATCGATCTCTTTGCCGCGCAGCGACGGCACGATGCAGAAGGTGCAGGTGTTGTTGCAGCCGACCGAGATCGATACCCAAGCGGCGTACGCAGACTCGCGGGCGCTCGGCAGCGACGACGGGAACTGCTGCAGCGCCTCGGCGATCTCCACTTGGGCCACCCGGTTGTGCCGGGCGCGGTCGAGCAGCGCGGGCAACGACCCGATGTTATGGGTACCGAAAACCACGTCAACCCAGGGCGCTTTGCGCAGCAGCGCGTCGCGGTCTTTCTGGGCCAAGCAACCACCGACGGCGATTTGCATGTCCGGACTGGTGCGCTTGCGCGGGGCCAGGTGGCTGAGGTTGCCGTAGAGCTTGTTGTCGGCGTTTTCCCGTACCGCGCAGGTGTTGAAGACCACGACATCGGCATCGGTGCCCTCGGCCGCACGACGGTAGCCGGCGGCTTCGAGCAGGCCCGCCATTCGTTCGGAGTCGTGGACATTCATCTGGCAGCCGTAGGTGCGGACCTGATACGTGCGCGCCGACATGGGCTCAGCATCATCGACCGGGCCGGCAGACCCGGCGCCGTGCGCCACCGTCGAAGTCACGGGGCCATGGTACGGCGGCCGGCTGGCCGACAGCGTGTCGGCCGGTGGCCGAGCCCCTCCCGGACGGAGTCGGGCTAGACCCGCCGGCGATCTCGTTCGGCGGCCAGTTCTGCGACGACCACCTCGCACGCCACAGTCTGGCTGTAGCCACGACGCGCCAGCATCGCCACCAATCTGCGGGTCACCCGGGCGTCATCATCGGTCAGCTTTTCGCGCCTGAGCTTGGTCCTGACGAGTTGCTCGGCCCGGCCTCGCTCGGCACCCGCGTCGAGTCCGGCCAGCGCGGTGCCGATCACATCCTGGTCGACCCCCTTGGCCTGCAGCTCAGCGGCCAGTGCGCGCCTGCTCTTTCCCGCATTGGCCCGACGGGATTGCACCCAGTCCGCGGCAAAGTCGGCGTCGTCGACCAGACCTACCGCGGTAAGCCGATCCAGCACGCGATCGCCGACGTCCTCGGGGTAGCCACGTTTCGCCAGCTGACCGGCCAACTCTGCCCGAGTCCGGGATCGCGCGGTGAGCAGGCGCAGGCATAACGCCCGCGCCTGCTCTTCGCGAGATGGCTCAGAAGTCGACGGGGGCGGGAAGGACACCGTCATCAGTCACCACTGCACCGATACCGAGCTTTTCTTTGATCTTCTTCTCGATCTCGTTGGCCGCTTCGCCGTTCTCCAGCAGGAAGTTGCGGGCATTCTCCTTGCCCTGCCCGAGCTGTTCGCCCTCGTAGGTGAACCACGCACCGGATTTCCGGATGAAGCCATGATCCACACCCATATCGATCAGCGAGCCTTCCCTGCTGATACCCCGGCCGTAGAGGATGTCGAACTCGGCCTGTTTGAACGGTGGCGAGACCTTGTTCTTGACGATCTTGACCCGGGTGCGGTTGCCGACCGCATTGGTGCCGTCCTTGAGCGTTTCGATCCGACGCACATCCATGCGCACCGACGCGTAGAACTTCAGCGCCTTTCCACCCGTCGTCGTCTCGGGTGAGCCGAACATCACCCCGATCTTGTCGCGGAGCTGGTTGATGAAGATCGCCGTGGTTCCCGAATTGTTCAATGCGCCAGTCATCTTCCGCAGCGCCTGGCTCATCAGCCGGGCCTGCAGGCCGACATGGCTATCCCCCATTTCGCCTTCGAGCTCCGCGCGTGGCACCAGTGCGGCCACCGAGTCGATCACCACGATGTCGAGCGCCCCCGAACGGATCAGCATGTCGGCGATCTCGAGCGCCTGTTCACCGGTGTCCGGCTGGCTGACCAGCAGGGAATCGGTATCGACACCAAGCTCTTTGGCGTACTCGGGATCCAGCGCATGCTCGGCATCGATGAATGCCGCGACGCCGCCGGCGGCCTGGGCGTTGGCCACCGCGTGCAATGCCACGGTGGTCTTACCCGAGGATTCCGGGCCGTAGATCTCGATCACCCGGCCACGTGGCAGACCGCCGATGCCCAGGGCGACATCGAGTGCGATGGAGCCGGTCGGGATGATCGAAATCGGTTGCCGTACCTCGTCGCCAAGGCGCATCACCGAACCTTTGCCATAACTCTTCTCGATCTGGGCCATCGCCAGTTCGAGTGCCTTTTCGCGGTCGGGAGCTTGCGCCATCGTGCCTCTCCTATAGTCGGTGTTCGATGACCGGTATCGGTCGGTTGGCTGTGACACTAAAGAAGGCCACCGACAGATCGCGTCTTCGAGCGATGACCACAGTAGCCGAACATCTGTTCGATTCAAGTTTCGACACGCCGCGTGTGGCAACATCGGCTACCGATGGACGCATGAACATCTCCGCCGAGCTGGCCGAAATCGCCTCCTACGGAGGTTTTTTCGGGCTGACCGTGGGCGGCGACCCAACGGGATGGCATCCGGTCACCCAGGCCTATGCCAACGGGTTCTCGGACTTGATCGACGCCACCATCGAGCGCTATGGCGCGCCAGAGGTGCGAATCGGCGCATCCCTGGTGCATCTCGGCCATGCCGCCCGGCTGTGGTCACCAGTGCTCGCATGCGTCTTGAGCCAGGGCGTAGTTCCCGACCTGACCAACCTGCAGCGTGCCGACAACGCCGCGCTGCTGCGGCTGCCCGAACCCATCGGTGAGCCCGCCGCACCGTCCCCGGAATTGTTGTATCGCGTCGTCATCGAGGACCACATGGAACCGTTCGCAGCGGGCCTGCGCGCCAAGTTGGCGCCCGCGCTCCTGTCCGGCAACATCGCGTCGGCGCTCGTCGGGGCGTCACGCGCGCTGATCTCGGCGCGACCGGACTTGCGCCAGTCCGTAGCCAGCACCACCGCCGAGTTGCTGAGCATGGGCCGCCTGGCCGGATCAGGGGTGATCGCAGGCGCCGATCTGAGCTTCCGGCGCAACAGTTGCTGTCTCTACTACCGCCTGCCCGGCGCGGGGAAATGCGGCGACTGCCCGCTTTAGCGGGCGCCTAGATCACCACTGCTCACGGGGAACATCGAAGTCAGCGCACAACGCCCGCCACACGTCGCGAGGCTCCACACCCGCCTCGATCGCCTGGGCTGCGGTCCGGCCGTCGAAGCCCGTCAAGACGTGGTCGACCAGAACCGATGCGCCGTAGGCGGCACCAAACCGCAGCGTGATCCGCTCGTGAAACTCTGTCAGCCGCACGCCAGCCAACATACTGGCCGGCCAGCAAATCCGGTCATCCCGCAAGCGCCAGCGCTTCGTGGCAGACCTGCACCGGATCGGCCACGTCGGCAATGCTGGCGGCGGCCCGTTGCGCCGCCTCCCGGTAACCGGGCGACGACAGTACCTCATTCACCGCGGCCGCCAGCGCATCAGCGCCCAGCGGCCGGATCAGCCGAGCGCTGCCCTGGCGTACCACGCGATTGGCTATCTCCCACTGGTCCCCGCCGCCGGGAACCACCACCAGGGGCACCCCGGCCAGCAACGTCTTGGAGACCATCCCATGACCGCCGCCGCAGATCACCACGTCGGCGTGGGTCAACAGCTCGGCCTGGCTGCCCAGGCCGACCGCCGCCCACGACGGTGTCACCAGATCGTCGCCGCCGAGCCGGGAGACCACCAGCCGCGATCCCGACGGCAGCGTGTCGCCCGGAATCAGCGACTCCAGCGCGACTTCGGCCAGTCCGGCGGTTCCGGACAATGCCGTGGACGGCGCGATGACCAGCACCGGACCCGAACCGGCAGGGACTTTCAGCAGCTGATCGGTCGGTTCGAAGTGCAACGGGCCAACCACGATCGCCTCGGCAGGCCAGTCCGGACGCGGCACCTCGAGGGCGGGCAGCGTGGCGATCAATCGCCGCAGCGGGCCCGGATCATGTTCTGCCAGGCCGATCTCGGCCCGCACGGCGGCGCGCTGTCGCAGGCCCGCACGCCAGGACCGCGCCGTCAGCGCCCGCATGGTGGTGTCGCGCAGCCGGCCGCGAATTCCGGTGCCCGGCGCCAGACCGCTGCCGATCGGCGGCAGGCCTTTCGACGGCCGATACAGCGGATGCGGGTTGAGCTCGATCCAGGGGATCCCCAACCGCTCGGCCGCCATTCCACCGCAGGCGGTGATCACGTCGGACACCACCAGGTCGGGCGCCAGGTCGGACAGCGCCGGAGCGTTGAGCAGGGCCATCTGAGCGGCCCTGCGATGAATCCTGGCACCGGCATCCAGATCCTCTTCGGTGGCGACCAGCCCCGCCAACTCAATCGCGTCAACGCCGGCTGCCCGAGCGGTATCCAACCACTCCACGCCGGTCAACAGCGTCGGAGTATCGCCGGCCGCCAAAAAGCGTCGGCACAGCGCAATCGCGGGAAAGGAATGCCCGGGATCTGGCCCGGCGACCACTGCGATACGCACCGCCCTACCCTGCCACAGCGCCCAGCCAGTGCCCAGGCACCGCAGTCGCCCCCGCTCGCCTACGCTGGCAACCATGACCGAGCTGACTCAAACAAGCACCGACAACATCCGCACGGTCGAGGGCTTTCTGAGTGCGCTTCAGGACGCGGACTACGAAGCGGCGAACGCGGCCCTAGACGACCACCTGGTGTACCAGAACGTCGGACTGCCGACGATCCGTGGCCGGAGCCGGGCGATGCGGCTATTTCGCCAGATGGACGGGCGCATGGGGTTCGAGGTGAAGATCCATCGCGCCGCCGCCGATGGCGCCGCCGTACTCACCGAACGCACCGATGCATTGATTCTCGGCCCGCTGCGAATTCAGTTCTGGGTCTGCGGCGTGTTCGAGGTGCACGACGGGCGCATCACGCTGTGGCGCGACTACTTCGATTTCTACGACATGACCAAGGCATTGCTGCGCGGGGTGGCCGGCGCGGTGATCCCAGCGCTGAAGGCACGCATGTAGGTGCACACTTAGCGGCGCGGTAACCCACCCAGTTCGTCGAAGGCCTGCGCCCAGCCGGCCAGGCGATCGGTAGCTCCGACCAGTTCGTGGCGGTAGCGCTGCTGCGACACCGCCTCGGCCACGGTGGCACCGTTGGCCGACGAAACCAATTGCGCTGCCGCGGTCACCATCTCGTTGTACTGACGCACGCCGGCGCCTAGGTCCTGTCTGCTAATTGCGGACGCGGTGGTAGGTGATGATGGCGGCCAGGGTGACACCGCCGAGGTAGGTCAGGGCGTATTCGTCGTAGCAGGTGGCGACCGCGCGCCAGTGTTTGAGCCCGTTGAAGCTTCGCTCGACGGTGTTGCGGTGCTTGTAGATTCGGCCTGAGAACCCCGGAGGCCGTCCTCTGTTGCGGCCTTTGGCTTTGCGGCGGGTGATCTGGTCGCTGCGCTCGGGGATGGTATGGGCGATCTTGAGCCGGCGCAGCTGTGCCCGCGTCGAGTCATGGGAGTACGCCTTGTCCGCCAGCAGGCGAAACGGGGCGTATGAGTTGCTGCACCGGGCGGCCAGCAATGGCCAAAGCATCGGATTATCACCGGCTTGACCGGCCGACAGTGCCAGGGTGACCGGACTGCACAGCTGGTCGGTCAAGGCGTGGATCTTGGTAGTCAGCCCGCCGCGGGAACGCCCAATGGCGTGGTCATCGGGCTCATCGAGATATTTCTTGTAATTCGACAGATCCCCTGTGCGGCGCCCGGGCGCTCCGGCTGCGTGTCGGTGGGCGCGCACACTGGTCGAATCGACCGACAACAGTGCGCCCAGGTCGGCGTCCTCGGCGTCGAGGTCAGAGGCGATCGCCGCGAAGATCCGCGCGTAGATGCCATCGACCGACCAGCGTAGATGCCTCTCGGCCACCGATTGCCAGGGACCGAAGTGCTCGGGCAGGTCACACCACGGAGATCCCGTACGGTAACGCCAGATAATGCCCTCCAGAGTACGTCGATGATCGTTCCACGGCCGGCCACGCCGCCGCCCCGCAGGCAACACCGCCACGATCAGCGACCACAAATCATCAGAAATCGCATGCGTCCGCATCACCCAAACAGCATCAGCCAAAACACCATTCACATTAAGCAGACACGCCCTAGCTCGGCGGTTTCGATCGGCGTCGCTAACCGCGTGGGCTGGCCCAGCCCACGCAGCAGCGTCGAGTCGCCCAAACACCATTGGGCCCTGACGCTTTCGCTGGCACCGGCAAGTGTCTCCGACGATGCCAGTAGCCGGCCGGGGAACGATTTGGCCAGTTCACAGAGTCGGGCCGCCTCGTTCACCGGCTCGCCGATCGCTGTGTACTCGAACCGCTCGTTGGCGCCGACATTGCCGGCGACGGCTTGACCTGCCGCCACCCCGATCCCGGCCTGGCATTCGGGAACTTCGGCGGCCAGCCGTCGGGCGATGGCACGCGCGGCGGCCAGCGCCTGGTCTTCCGGCTACTCGAGACGGTTCGGGGCGCCGAAGATCGCAAGTGCGGCGTCACCCAGGAATTTGTTCACCAGGCCGTGGTGGCGGTCCACTTCATCGACCGCGATGGTGAAGAACGGGTTGAGCAGTTTGACCACCTCGGCGGGAGGCTGGGTGGTCACCAGCTGCGTGGAGCCGACGATATCGATGAAGACGACCGCGATGTGGCGATCCTCCCCGCCCAGCTTGGGGCGTTCGCGTTCGGCAGCGGCAGCGACTTCCCGCCCGACGTGCCTGCCGAACAGATCCCGTACCCGTTCACGCTCGCGCAGCCCGGCGACCATGGCGTTGAAACCGCGCTGCAGCTGGCCAAGTTCGGTTCCGTCGAATACCACCAAATCGCCCGGCAGATCGCCCATCTCGAAGCGTTTGAGTGCCGCGCACACCACCCTGACCGGTGTCGCGGTGAGCCAGGACAGGACCCACATCAGTAGCAAGCCAAGCGCCAGCATTGCCGACGTTACGACCGTGACCGGTAACACGAACTCGGCTTGGCTAATTTGCCATAGTGATTCATCGAAGATCGCCACCAAGCTCATGCCAATCAGCGGTACGGCGGAACCGGTGAACCAGACGACTATCGTTCGGCCCCTGATCCCCGGGGCCCAGCGTAGCCGTGGTGGTCCTGCGGCTAACGCCATGGCTGCCACCGGGCGTAGCGCGAACTCGGTGAACATATAGCTGGCGGTGGTGACGCCAAGACCGCAAAATCTCAGCGCAAAAAGGAATCTCGGGATGAACATGCTGTTGGCCATGCCGTAGAGGGCGGTCAGCAGGATGGTGAAGGCCCCCCAAACCAGGAGATGAAAGATGGCAAACCGAAATGGGGCCAGTAGTGTATTGCGCTGGTCGGTGGGGCTGGGTGCTCGTTTCTCGATTGCCCAGCGCAACATTTGCGTGGTTCGCCGGGTAAGCCAATAGCTGCCAAGGGCAAATGCAATCACGACGTAGGACGGTATGACCGCAAAGGTGATCCACAACGGGGCGTCTGACAACACGTGTGGTGGCGGCGCGGCCACGGTCGCCAGTACCAATCCGACGCAGATTCCAATGACGTTCGTGGCCGCAATGACAGCGGTCAACATGCCTTGGATGCGGATCCGACGGTCACGCTGGTTTTCGTTCAGATCCCCGAGCAGCCAGGAACCGTAGGCCGGGCTTTCCAATAACGGGCTGTCGTGACGCGAAACCGTCTTCACCACCGAGTCCGCCTAGGTCCTGTCTGCTAATTGCGGACGCGGTGGTAGGTGATGATGGCGGCCAGGGTGACACCGCCGAGGTAGGTCAGGGCGTATTTGTCGTAGCGGGTGGCGACCGCGCGCCAGTGTTTGAGCCGGTTGAAGCTTCGCTCGACGGTGTTGCGGTGCTTGTAGATTCGGCCTGAGAACCCCGGAGGCCGTCCTCTGTTGCGGCCTTTGGCTTTGCGGCGGGTGATCTGGTCGCTGCGCTCGGGGATGGTATGGGCGATCTTGAGCCGGCGCAGCTGTGCCCGCGTCGAGTCATGGGAGTACGCCTTGTCCGCCAGCAGGTGAAACGGGGCGTATGAGTTGCTGCACCGGGCGGCCAGCAGTGGCCAAAGCATCGGATTATCACCGGCTTGACCGGCCGACAGTGCCAGGGTGACCGGACTGCACAGCTGGTCGGTCAAGGCGTGGATCTTGGTAGTCAGCCCGCCGCGGGAACGCCCAATGGCGTGGTCATCGGGCTCATCGAGATATTTCTTGTAATTCGACAGATCCCCTGTGCGGCGCCCGGGCGCGCTCCGGCTGCGTGTCGGTGGGCGCGCACACTGGTCGAATCGACCGACAACAGTGCGCCCAGGTCGGCGTCCTCGGCGTCGAGGTCAGAGGCGATCGCCGCGAAGATCCGCGCGTAGATGCCATCGACCGACCAGCGTAGATGCCTCTCGGCCACCGATTGCCAGGGACCGAAGTGCTCGGGCAGGTCACACCACGGAGATCCCGTACGGTAACGCCAGATAATGCCCTCCAGAGTACGTCGATGATCGTTCCACGGCCGGCCACGCCGCCGCCCCGCAGGCAACACCGCCACGATCAGCGACCACAAATCATCAGAAATCGCATGCGTCCGCATCACCCAAACAGCATCAGCCAAAACACCATTCACATTAAGCAGACACGCCCTAGTTGGGCGGTAAAGGCATTGATGGTGGGCACCAGTTGGCCACGCGAGGATTCCGAATACTGCGCCGCCCGCTCCATCGATACCACCTGGGCAGCCGTGGCGGCCATCGCCGCGGCGCTGTGGTTGGCCGCATCGGTCAGGTCCTGGATTTCGGCCGCAGGTACCAGCGCACCCCGTTCCATTACACCCAACAGCGAAAAGAATCCACGTTCGGAGGCGCCCAGGGCGGCCATCGCGGGGCGGGCGGCCGAACCCATCGGCGGCAACCGCCGGGTGGTGGTCGGCCGCTGTGACGGCAAGGGCTCCGACCGCAGCCAGTAGTAGCGGAAGAACAGCAACGTCGCGGGAATCACCTGCACCACCGCGATCGCTCCGGTGATCTGCAGCAGCAACGCGAACCAGCCCCACGCTGCCAGCACCGCCGTCACCGCGGCCCAAAAGACGCAGCCGGCGCTGAAGATCAGCGCCCACCGCAGCGCGCGGCGGCGGCGGCGCAGCTGGCGAGCTCGCGGATCGGTGGCAGCGCTGATCTTGCGGGCGGCGAAGTCGGACAGATCACCCACGAAGTCGAGGCCCCGCTGCAGCAACGCACGCCGCTGGCCGCGCTGAGCCGACTTCACCGCCATGTGAGACTCTCCGCCCTACTGCTGACCAAAAGGTTTCTCTGCGACCGCCCCACCGGTTTCGGCGGCCCCAGTGGCGCCGGGAGTGGCTGCGCCCCCCGCCGGCAGCGACTCGCCGCGCATCGAGGCCCGGATCTGTTCCAGCCGGGAATGACCGGCCATCTGCACGCCGGCCTGCTGAACTTCGAGCATGCGGCCCTGCACCGAACTTTGGGCGAGTTCGGCCTGACCAAGTGCGGTGGCATACCGGCGGTCGATCTTGTCCCGCACCTCATCGAGGCTGGGGACGTTGCCGGGGGCGGCAAGCTCACTCATCGACCGCAGCGATGAGCTGACCTGCTCTTGCATCTTTGCCTGCTCCAGCTGGCTCAGCAGCTTGGTGCGTTCGGCGATCTTCTGCTGCAGCACCATCGAGTTCTGCTCGACTGCCCGCTTGGCCTGAGCCGCGGCATTGAGGGCCTGGTCGTGCAGCGCTTTGAGGTCTTCGACGCTCTGCTCGGCGGTCACCAGCTGGGCGGCAAACGCCTCGGCGGCGTTGTTGTACTCGACCGCCTTGGCCGCGTCGCCAGCGGCGGTGGCCTGGTCGGCCAGCGTCAGCGCCTGACGCACGTTGACCTGTAGCTTTTCGATGTCGGCCAGCTGGCGGTTGAGGCGCATCTCCAGCTGGCGCTGGTTGCCGATCACCTGTGCGGCCTGTTGGGTCAGCGCCTGATGGGTACGCTGGGCTTCCTCAATAGCCTGCTGAATCTGCACTTTGGGGTCGGCGTGCTCGTCAATCTTGGAGTTGAACAGCGCCATGAGGTACATCCACGCTTTGACGAACGGATTGGCCATCGGTTAGCTCCGCCTTCGTTTCTTGTGGGCTGAGTGGTCCCGGGTAGGGCCCGATTGAGCTCAGCACACTTACCCTGCCGCTCAATTTAGTGGGTCCGGGCCGATCTCCCCACCCGTGATCCAATAACTGATCGACACCAGATCGGCTGCGCCGCGCTCAGGCCACCGCCAGCGACGCTACCTGGGGAATGACCAATCTAGTGCCGGCATCGATGGTGGCTCCGGTCGGCGCGGTCTGGATCGCGCGTTCTTCACGCGCCATCCGCTCACCCGCACCGATGAGCACCTCAGACAGCGGGACCTGCAACGCGTCGCAGATCGCATTGAGCAATTCGCTGGACGGCTCCTTGCGGCCACGCTCGATCTCGGACAGATACCCCAGACTCACCCGAGCGGTGTCTGACACCTCCCGCAACGTCCGGCCTTGTGAAGTTCGCTCCCCGCGCAACACGTCGCCAATGACCTCGCGCACCAATGACGCCATCGTGCTCTCCTCCATCTGCCTTCAACATCCATGACGACCAAATCACGCGCCCAAACGCGGTTCAAGCGCCCGACCAGCAGCGCCCGAGAGCACTGGTTCTTAGATGAACGCGGAGTGAGCTGGTGTGGTTCCCGCTGGCTTACGACGCGCGTTTTCCGGCACGAATTTCGCGGACGGTCGATGCCACGTAGTCGACCCCGGTCACCACCGTGAGCACGATTGCGGCGGCCATCACGACCACCGCCGCCATGTGCAGCGGGCCCGAAAGCGGCAGGACGAACAGCCCGATCGCCACCGCTTGGACGACGGTCTTGAGCTTGCCGCCCCAGCTGGCGGGAATGACACCGCGGCGGATGACAGCCAGCCGCAGCACGGTCACCCCGAGTTCGCGGGCCAGGATCAACACCGTGACCCACCACGGCAGGTCGTTGAGCATCGATAGCCCGATCAGTGCCGCCCCGATCAGGGCCTTGTCCGCGATCGGATCGACAAACGCCCCGAATTCGGTCGCCATGCCGTAGTTGCGGGCGAGCAGTCCGTCGAATCGATCGGTGATGCTGGCAACCGCGAATACCGCCCATGCCGCTATCCGGAAAGTCGTTTGGTGACCTCCGTCATAGAACAGGAGGTACAAGAAAATGGGGACCAGCACAAAGCGCAGGCCAGTCAGGACGTTGGCTAGGTTGGCAATCCCTGCGGTTCCCGGCACCTGACCTGTTTGCGGCTGCCCTGACACCGCAACAGAATAGCGGTTGACCAGCCGCCCCGTCGCCGATGTCGATACTGTTTTCCCGTGACCGAAAGTCAACAGGATTTCCGGCCGGTGGTCCGGCGTGCCAGAACGTCCGATGTCCCAGCGATCAAAAAGCTTGTCGATACCTATGCGGGGAAGATCCTGCTGGAGAAGAACCTGGTCACGCTTTACGAAGCGGTTCAGGAATTCTGGGTTGCCGAACACCCCGAAATCCAGGGCAACGTGATCGGCTGCGGGGCCCTGCACGTGTTGTGGTCGGACCTCGGTGAGGTCCGCACCGTCGCGGTGGATCCCGCTATGACCGGGCACGGCATCGGTCACGCGATTGTCGACCGGCTGCTCGAGGTGGCCCGGGAACTGCAGCTAGAGCGACTATTCGTGCTGACCTTCGAGACCGAATTCTTCACCGCGCACGGGTTCACCGAGATCGAGGGCACGCCGGTGACCGCGGAGGTGTTCGAAGAGATGTGCCGCTCCTACGACATCGGCGTCGCAGAGTTTCTGGATCTGAGCTACATCAAGCCCAACATCTTGGGCAACACCCGGATGCTGTTGGTGCTTTAAACCGTCACCGATCAATCCTCGTCCGGCGCGTCGTCGGCCCCCCCACCCCTGATCAAGGCCAGCGTTCCGGCCAATTCATCGGGCTTGACCAGCACCTCGCGGGCCTTCGAGCCTTCGCTCGGCCCGACGATGTTGCGCGTCTCCATCAGGTCCATCAGTCGGCCGGCTTTGGCGAACCCGACCCGCAGCTTGCGCTGCAACATCGAGGTGGAGCCGAACTGACTGGACACCACCAACTCCACGGCCTGCAGCAGCACGTCCATGTCGTCACCGATGTCCGGGTCGACGTCGGTGCGCTCACCGGTGGGCTTGGCGTTGGTGACACCCTCGGTGTACTCGGGCTCCGCCTGATCCTTACACGCGGTTACAACGGCGTGGATCTCCTCGTCGGTGATGAACGCGCCCTGCAACCGGATCGGCTTGCCGGCGCCCATCGGCAGGAATAGGCCGTCACCCATACCGATCAGCTTTTCCGCGCCCGCCTGGTCCAGGATCACCCGGCTGTCGGTCAGTGAGGATGTGGCGAACGCCAGCCGGGACGGCACGTTGGTCTTGATCAAGCCGGTGACCACGTCGACCGAGGGCCGCTGGGTGGCCAGCACAAGATGGATGCCGGCGGCGCGGGCCTTCTGGGTGATCCGCACGATGGCTTCCTCGACGTCACGCGGCGCGGTCATCATCAGGTCGGCCAACTCGTCGACGATCGCAACGACATAGGGATAGGGCTTGTACACCCGCTGGCTGCCCAGTGGCGCGGTGATCGCTCCCGATCGCACCTTCTCGTTGAAGTCATCGATATGACGCACCCGGGACGCTTGCATGTCCTGGTAGCGCTGTTCCATCTCCTCGACCAGCCATGCGAGAGCGGCCGCCGCCTTCTTTGGCTGCGTGATGATCGGGGTGATCAGGTGCGGAATGCCTTCGTAAGGGGTCAGTTCCACCATCTTCGGGTCGATCAGGATCATCCTGACCTCTTCCGGGGTGGCCCGGGTCAGCAGGGAGATCAGCATGGAGTTGACGAAGCTGGACTTTCCGGACCCGGTGGAACCGGCGACCAGCAGGTGCGGCATCTTCGCCAGGTTGGCCGAGATGAAATCGCCCTCGATGTCTTTGCCCAGGCCGATCACCAGCGGGTGGTGGTCGCGGCGGGTCGTCGGAGCGGTGAGCACGTCGGCCAGCCGCACCATTTCGCGGTCGGTGTTGGGCACCTCGATGCCGACCGCCGACTTGCCGGGGATGGGAGCGAGCATCCGCACGCTCTCGGTGGCCACCGCGTAGGCGATGTTCTTCTGCAGCGCGGTGATCTTCTCCACCTTGACGCCGGGCCCAAGCTCGACCTCATACCGCGTGACGGTCGGACCGCGGGTGCAGCCGGTGACCGCCGCGTCGACCTTGAATTGGGTGAGCACATCCCCGATGGCGCCGGCCATGTGACTGTTGGCGGCGCTGCGCTTCTTGGGCGGATCTCCCGCCACCAACAGTTCCATCGATGGCAGTGCGTAGGGCCCCTCGACTACACGGTCGAGTACCAGGGTTTCCTGCTTCTCCGCCGGGGCGCTGCGGCCGGACTTTCCGGCCTTGCCGGCGCCGCGCGCGACGGCAGGTTCTGGAACGGTCGGCGCATCCGGCTCCCCGATTTCGCCGTCGGGCTCCGTGTTCGGCGAGGGCCAGGCCCGCAGTTCCTCGTCGGGCCGCAGCGGCACCTCGTCGTAGTAGCCGTCGGAGAAGTCCTCACGCGCGACTTCCACCGTGTCGGCATCATCACCGGCGAAATCCGAGTAGCCCTCGTAGTCATCGCCGTCGTCGAACTCGTCATCGAAGTACTCGCGCTGCAGCAGCCGGGTTCCGAACAGACCACGCAGCACATCGGGAACCTCGCGGATTGTGGTCCCGGTCAACAGCAATAGTCCAAACAGCGCCCCGAAGAACAGCAACGGAGCGGCGATCCACACGGTCAGCCCGTCGGATAGCGGTCCACCGATCGTGAATCCGATGAACCCCGCGGCACGCTGGCGCAACTCCGGGGATTCCGGCGAACCCGCCCACAAGTGCCGCAAACCCAGGAAAGACAGCGCGATCAGGCTGGACCCGAGAATCAGCCGGGGCCTGGTGTCGGGGTTCGGCTCGGTGCGCATCAGCACTATCGCCGTGCCCGCAAGAACGATCGGGAGCAACACCACCGCCGAGCCGATGAACGTTCGCAGTACCGCATCCACCCACGCGCCGACCGGGCGGGCGGCGTCGAACCATGAACTCGCGGCGACGACCACCGCAATGCCCAGCACCACCAGCGCCACGCCGTCACGGCGATGCCCGGGTTCGATGTCACGAGCCCGCCCTATCGACCGCGCCGCCCCGCCGGTGCCCTTGGCCGCCATCATCCAGGTAGCGCGCATGGCTCGGCCGCCCGCGAGCCCGGCCACCTTGAACACGGACTGATTGCGCCGCGGGATCGGCTTGGCTACCCGCTTGGCCGGCTTGCCCGCCGGCTTTCTGGTCCCCTTCGCCGGCCTTGCCGGCCCGGCGGAGGCAGTAGCTCTCCCACCTCGGGAAGCGCCCCCTGAAGCGGCCTTTGACCTGCTCGTTCGGGCTCCGGAGCGCGCAGCGGTCTTACTAGCCATGCCAGCAAGACTAGTCGCAATTGCATCATCTGCACCACTTGCCACACTGGTAACGCAGGCTTCACCAGCATGTGCCCGCCTCGTTATCTTCGGGCCTGAGTAGGGTGGCCAAAGGTGACCAAAGTCATGCCCGGTCACACCACCAAAAACCCGCCGCAGTCTCCCCGGGAGGTCCCAGCATGCCCGTCGTCGTCGTCGCCACGCTGACCGTCAAGCCGGAGTCGGTCGACGCCGTCCGCGACATCCTCACCACGGCGGTCGAAGAGGTGCACGGCGAACCCGGCTGCCAGCTCTACTCGCTGCATCAAACGGGCGAAACCTTCGTTTTCATCGAACAGTGGGCCGACGCGGAGGCACTGACCGCCCATAGCACCGCGCCCGCGGTGGCCAAGATGTTCACCGCGGCCGGCGAACACCTGGCCGGGGCGCCGGACATCAAGATGCTGGCGCCGATCCCCGCGGGAGATCCCGACAAAGGTCAACTCCGTCAGTGATGAGCCGGCCACTGGACGGCCCACTGAGCGGCCGTGTTGCCTTCATCACCGGGGCAGCGCGCGGGCAGGGTCGCGCGCATGCGCTTCGACTGGCCCGCGACGGCGCAGATGTCATCGCGGTCGACCTGTGTGACCAGATCGCCAGCGTGACGTATCCGCTGGGCACCGCCGAGGGATTGGCAACCACCGTCAAGCTCGTCGAGGACACCGGCGCCCGCATCGTGGCCAGCCAGGCCGACGTCCGGGATCGGGAAGCACTGGCCGCGGCCCTGCAAGCCGGGATCGACGAATTGGGCCAGGTCGACATTGTGGTGGCCAACGCCGGTATCGCACCGATGCAGTCCGGCGACGACGGCTGGCGTGACGTTATCGACGTCAACCTCAGCGGCGTCTACTACACGGTCGAGGTCGCGATACCGACCATGATCGAACAGGGCCGGGGCGGGTCGATCGTTGTGATCAGCTCGGCGGCCGGATTGGTTGGCATCAGCAGCGCGGAGGCCGGCGCCATCGGCTACGCCGCCTCCAAACACGCGTTGGTCGGGTTGATGCGCGTATACGCGAACCTGCTTGCACCGCACAGCATCCGGGTCAACTCGCTACACCCATCCGGGGTGGATACCCCGATGATCAACAACGAGTTCATCCGGCGCTGGCTCGCCGACCTGGTCGCCGAGACCGGCTCCGGCCCCGGCGCGGGCAACGCGCTGCCGGTGCAGATCCTGCAAGCCGATGACATCGCCGGTGCGCCGGCCTGGCTGGTGTCCGACGAGGCCCGTTACATCACCGGCGTCGCCCTGCCGGTGGATGCCGGCTGTGTGAACAAGAGGTAGTTGATGACCCGAAATCCCTCTGCGCAGAACGCCTTCGGCCCGATGGTGCTGTCGGCTGTCGAACAGAACGAGCCCGCCGAGCACCGCCTGGTCGACGACGACCTGGCAGATCTGTTCCTGCCCAGACCGCTGCGGTGGCTGGTCAGCGCGACCCGACCGGCCGGCATTCGGCGCCTCTTCATCCGCTGGTCGGAGTGGTCCGGCAGCGGGCTCTGGGTCAATCTGACCTGCCGCAAACGATTCATCGGCGACAAACTTGGCGAGGCGCTCGACGACGTCGATGCGGTGGCGATTCTGGGCGCCGGGCTGGACACCCGCGCCTACCGATTGACCCGCAAGGTGCGCATTCCGATCTTCGAAGTGGATCTGCCGGTCAACATCGCTCGCAAGGCCAAGACGGTGCGACGGGTGCTGGGCGAACTACCGTTGTCGGTTCGGCTGGTGGCGTTGGACTTTGAGCATGACGACCTGCTCACCGCATTGGCCGAACATGGCTACCTCACCGACTTCCGGGTGTTCTTCATCTGCGAGGGCGTCACCCAATACCTCACCGAAGAGACCGTCCGGCGGACCCTGGAGGGGCTGCGCGCGGCGGCACCGGGCAGTCGCCTGGTGTTCACCTACGTCCGCCGCGACTTCATCGACGGAACCAATCGCTACGGCACCCGGACCTTGTACCGCTCGGTGCGCCAACGGCGTCAACTGTGGCATTTCGGCTTGCTGCCCGACGAGGTCCCCGAGTTTCTTGCCGAATACGGCTGGCGGCTGGTGGAACAGGCGGGGCCCGACGAGCTCGTCCAGCGCTATGTCGAGCCGGCCGGCCGCAAGCTCAACGCATCTCAGATCGAATGGTCGGCCTACGCCGAAAAACTCTGAGCCGGGCCGGAAGCGGCCGGTCCTCAGACTTCGATGACCGTGGGCACGATCATCGGCTGCCGGCGGTAGGTCTCACCGACCCATTTTCCGACGGTGCGGCGCACCCCCTGCGCGATCCTGATCGGATCGGTGAAGTTGGCGGCAACCAGAGATTCCAGCTCGGCTTCGACCTTGCGCACGGCGGGCTCCAGCGCCTTGGGGTCTTCGGAGAATCCACGCGAATGCAGATGCGGCACAGCCGCGGGACGCCCGGTGCCCCGGTGCACGACCACGGTCACCGCGATAAAACCCGACGACAGGATCAGCCGCTCGCCCAGGGTGATTTCGCCGACATCGCCGGTGATCAAACCGTCGACGAACATCTTGCCAACCGGGACCGCACCGGCGATCGAAGCCTTGCGCCCCACCAGATCGACGCTGACCCCGTTCTCCGCCAACAGGATTGACTCCGACGCCACCCCGGCGCTGGCGGCCAGCTTGGCGTTGGCCCGAAGCATTCGCCAGGTTCCGTGCACCGGCATGACGTTGCGTGGTCGCACCCCATTGTACAGGAACAACAGCTCACCGGCGTAGGCATGGCCGGAAACGTGCACCCGGGCTTGGGCGTTGGTGACCACCCTGGCGCCGATCTTGGAGAGCGAATCGATGACGCCGAAAACCGCTTCCTCGTTGCCGGGGATCAGCGACGCCGACAAAACGATGAGATCACCGGCAGTCAGCGTGATGCTGCGGTGCTCACCGCGCGACATCCGCGACAATGCCGACATCGGTTCGCCCTGGGTGCCGGTGGTAATCAACAACACCTGTTCGGGCGGCATCATCTCGGCGGCACCGATGTCGATCACATCGGAATCGTCCACCCGCAGAAAGCCCAGTTCCCTGGCGATGCCCATGTTGCGCACCATGGAGCGCCCCACGAAGGAAACTCGCCGGCCCAGTGCCACCGCGGCGTCGATGATCTGCTGCACCCGGTCGACGTTTGAGGCGAAACACGCCACGATGACCCGACCGTCGGCACCCCTGATCAGCCGGTGCAGGGTGGGACCCACCTCACTTTCGGAGGGCCCGACACCGGGGATCTCGGAGTTGGTCGAATCACACAGGAACAGGTCAACACCGGCATCGCCGAGGCGCGACATGCCCGGCAAGTCGGTGGGGCGACCGTCGAGGGGCAGCTGATCAAGCTTGATATCACCGGTGTGCAGCACGGTTCCCGCGCCGGTGTAGACGGCGATCGCAAGGGCATCCGGCACGGAGTGGTTGACGGCGAAGTATTCGCACTCGAACACGCCGTGTCGACTGCTCTGCCCCTCTGCGACCTCGACGAACACCGGTTTGATCCGGTATTCGCGGCACTTGGCCGCAACCAGCGCCAGGGTGAACTTGGATCCGACGATGGGGATGTCCGGACGCAACCTGAGCAAGAACGGGATAGCCCCGATGTGGTCCTCGTGCGCGTGCGTGAGCACCAGCGCCTCGATGTCGTCCAGGCGGTCCTCGATATGGCGCAGGTCGGGCAGGATCAAATCGACGCCCGGCTCGTCGTGGGTCGGGAACAGCACACCGCAGTCGATGATCAGCAGCCGCCCCAGATGCTCGAACACCGTCATGTTGCGGCCGATTTCGTTGATGCCGCCCAGCGCGGTGACCCGCAACCCCCCGGAAGCCAACGGCGCTGGTGGGGGAAGTTCTTCGTTCACCGTCGACTCACCCTGGGATTCACCGAAGCACGGAGGCCGCGCGCATGTCAGCGGCCAACACGTCGATTTGATCAGCGGTGGCGGCGACCTGCGGCAGCCTCGGGTCACCGACCTCGATACCTTGCAGCCGCAAGCCGGCCTTGGACAGCGTCACCCCGCCCAGTCGGGTCATCGCGTTGCACAGCGGACTGACCGCGACGTTGATCTTGCGGGCGGTGGCGACGTCCCCGGAACTGAATGCCGACAACATCTCCCGTAGCTGGCCAGCCGCCAGATGACCGATCACGCTGATGAAGCCGATGGCGCCCATGGCCAGCCAGGGCAGGTTGAGGGCGTCGTCGCCGGAGTAGTAGGCCAGTCCCGTGTCGGCCATGATCTGGGCACCGCTGGGCAGGTCCGCTTTGGCGTCCTTGACGCCGACGATGTTCGGGTGCTTTGCCAGGGCGCGGATTGTTTCGGACTCGATCGGCACCGCAGACCGCCCGGGGATGTCGTAGAGCAGCACGGGCAGCTCGGTCGCATCGGCCACCGCGGTGAAGTGCGCCAATAGCCCCGATTGTGGCGGCTTGGAGTAATACGGGGTCACCACCAACAGACCATGGGCGCCTTCGGCCGCAGCGGCCTTCGCCAGCCCAATGCTGTGCGCGGTGTCATTGGTGCCGGCCCCCGCAATCACCCGAGCCCGGTCGCCCACCGCTTCCAAGACGACTCTGAGCAGCTCACGCTTCTCGTCGTCGGTGGTGGTGGGCGACTCGCCGGTGGTACCGGAAACCACCAGTCCATCGCACCCCTGGTCCACCAGGTGATTAGCCAGTCGCGCCGCCGCGCCAAGATCAAGGGCGCCGTCGGAGCCGAATGGTGTCACCATCGCGGTCAGCAGTGTTCCCAGGCGTGCGGGAACGTCGAATCCGACGGTGCTCACGGTTCCCAAGATTACCTGGCGGCAGCAATCTTTTTTGCACCGGCGCAAGCGTGCGTGTTTGTCCGCCGACACGCCGCGAAGGCTGCCCAGATACGCACGCTCGCGCCAGGGCCGGACTCAGACCTCGGTGGCCAGCGGGCTGGTGGCGACCTCGCTGCCGTCGGCCAGGGTCGTGACCTCGAAGTCGGCGAACACCGCTGGCGCCACCGCGACGAGCTGACGCAGGCACTCGATGGCCAGCCGCCGGATCTCCACATCGGCATGCTCGCTGGCCCGCATGGCTATGAAGTGCCTCCACGCTCGGTAATTACCGCTGACCACGATCCGGGTTTCGGTCGCGTTGGGGAGCACGGCACGAGCGGCCTGGCGAGCCTGTTTGCGCCGCAGGACGGCGTTGGGCTGGTCAGCGAACCTGGCTTCCAGCTTGATCAGCAGTTCGGTGTAGGTGGCACGGCTGGCGTCGGCGGCGGCGATCAGGATTTCGCGCAGCTCGGGATCGTCCTCCAACCCCGGCGGCACGACGACCCGCGAGTCACCTTCGGGCACGTAGCGCTGGGATAGCTGCGAGTAGGAGAAGTGGCGGTGCCGGATCAGCTCGTGGGTGCACGATCGCGAGATGCCGCTGATGTAGAACGACACACTGGCGTGCTCGAGCACGGCAAAGTGCCCGACGTCGATGATGTGGCGCAGGTAACCGGCGTTGGTCGCGGTCTTGGGGTTGGGCTTGGACCAGCTCTGGTAGCAGGCGCGGCCGGCGAACTCGACCAGCGCCTCGCCTCCGTCGGCGTCGGTGGTCCAGGGCACGTCGGGGGGCGCCAAGAACTCGGTCTTGGCGATCAGCTGTACGCGTAGCGGCGCAGTCTCGGCCACGGCGCTCACCTTAAGGCGTGCCGAGCGGCGACGCGAGGAGGAGCTCTCCCCCACTGACGGCGACCTCGCCGGTGATCAATCCCGGTAGCAGCGCGTCGCGCAGCGCGGCCAGCTGCGCGCACTGGCCACGGCGGGCATGACACAACGCGCCCAGATCGGTGATCGTCGCGGACTGGGCGGCTCCCAAGCGCCGGACGTCTGGCACCTGAAGGTCGAGCAGGTCTTTGGGCCCGATGCGCTGGTGACTTCCCGATGTTCCGGCGACCAGCTGTGCCAGTGAGGTTGAGACTTCGGGTTGACGCAGCGCCGACCACAGCACCGAGGTATCCACCCCGAGCGGGCTCAATACGACGAACTCGCAGCTGGCCAGCGCCATCTGGGGCGGCAGGCGCACCACGTTCCAGATTCGCGGTACTCGGGGGTTCAGTTTCGCGAACAGCACACAGGGTTCGGACAAGTGGAACTTGACGCTTTTGACCGATGCCCCGGCAACCGGACGGGCGTGCGCCCCGCATCAAAGGCGGGAAGGCTGAAATGGGCAACAACGTCGTCGAAGTCAGCGGGATTGACCAACTTCGTCGACCGGCGCGCCAGGCCCGACAGCGCGACGCGCGCATCGACCGACCCGACCATCGCGACCATCAGGGCCTCGGCGGCCTCGATGACCCGCTCGTTGTTGGCGATCTTGTCGTCCAGGGCGCCCAGCACCTCGGCGATTCGCCGACGCTCAGGTGCTTGGGCAACGTGGACCGAGACCTCGCGAAGAGTCCGCTGATTCAGCAACGGCTGTCCGGATCCCGCCCGGTGTTCATTGAGCCGGCACGTCTGCAGTGCGTAATACCAGTACCGGGTTTCCGCAGGGTCATTGGCACGGCAAACGTAGGCGTTATCGGTGACCCAGACATCGGAATCGCAGTAGCGCACACTGCCGCAATAGGATCCAACGCGCCCCACCACAATCAGCGGACCGCTGACGTTGTGTTCGGCCGCGAAGCCGATCGGCCCGTTCGCACCGTATACGGGAAACCGGCCCCGGGCGCGTCGCGGCGGAGAGCAACTGCCGCTGCGGAATTCGAGGTGCTCGCCGAGCCTCACCTCCACCGCACCCGCCCCAACTGCGCACGCACCGCCTCGTCCAGTTTTGTCGATTCATCCAGCACGGCCAGCAACTGGGTGGTCAACCTTGTGAGTTTGTCGCCGATCGGTTCGCCGTCAGCACAGGACGCTCCAGTCCCCACATAGCGCCCCGGCGTGAGCACGTACCCCTCGGCGCGGATTTCATCCAACGATGCTGACCTGCAAAATCCCGGAATATCCTGGTAAACAGTACCTTTCGCGACGGCTGATGCGGATCCGAACCAGCCGTGATAGGTATCGCCGATGCGGGCTACGTCGTCATCGGTCAGGGTTCGCTCGCAGCGGTCCACCATGCTCCCGAGCCCGCGCGCGTCGATGAACAGCACCTGGCCCGAACGAGCTTTCTTGTCCTTGGCGAAGAACCACAGACACACCGGAATTCCGGTACTGCGAAACAGCTGCGTCGGCAGGGCGACCATGCATGAGACCAGGTCTGCATCAATGATTCCAGCGCGAATCCTGTCCTCTCCATTGGTTTTCGATGACATCGAGCCATTGGCCATCACCACCCCGGCCTGACCTGTCGGCGCGAGGTTGGACAGGATGTGCTGAATCCAGGCGAAATTCGCATTTGCGGCGGGCGGAGTGCCGAACCGCCAACGCGGGTCCTGTTCGTCGCGGGCCCAATCCTTGATGTTGAAGGGCGGATTGGCCATCACGTAGTCCATCGGCACGCCGTCGTGTTGGTCGGTGGCGAAGGTGTCGCCCCAACGCGCGCCCAGGCCCGCATCATCGATCCCATGGACGGCCAGGTTCATCTTTGCCATCCGCCAGGTCTGCTCGACGCTCTCCTGACCGTAGATTGATATCTGCGCGGGGTCCCCGTCGTGGGCGCAGATGAAGCGCTCGGTTTGCACGAACATCCCGCCCGATCCGCAGCACGGGTCATAGATCCGACCGCTCGAGGGTTCGAGAATCTCCACGATCACTCGAACGACGCTGGGTGGGGTGAAGAATTCGCCGCCGCGTCGTCCCTCCGCGCGCGCGAAGTTGCCGAGGAAGTATTCGTACACCTCACCCATCAGGTCACGCGCGAGATGGCTTGGCCGGCCACTGAATCGCGCCGCGCCGAGCACCTCGACCAGTTCGCCGAGCCGCCGCTGATCGCCCTTGTGATACAGCTGCGGCAGGGTCGCGGCCAGCGACGGATTGGCCGTCATTACCGACAGCATCGCCGTGTCGATGAGCTGGCCGATGTCCGGTGATTTCGCATTGCCGGCCAACGCTTCCCAGCGCGCTGCCGGGGGCACCACGAATTGCTTGCGCTCGTCTCGGGCATCGGAAACGAACTTGAGAAAGACCAGGCCGAGAATGACGTCTTTGTACTGGCTGGCCGGAATGGACCCGCACAGCTTCTCGGCGCCTTTCCAGAGCGTGTCTTTGAGCTCTTTCATCGTCGACGGTGCCATCAGCCGGTCCGCCTGACGGCGATCGCCAGCTCCCCGGCCAGATCACCCCGTCCGGACACGCTGATCCCGCTCAATCCCAGCCACGGCGCCATCGACGCCAACTCACCGGCGAGTGCCGCGGCGACCCGCGGCCCCGATGCGTCGGGTTCGGCGAACGCGCCCACCACCAGCAGGGTGTCGGTGGAACGGTCGGCCTTGAGGTCCACCCGTCCCACCAGCTGCCCGTCCAGCAGCAGCGGCCAGACGTAGTAGCCGTATTGGCGTTGGGCGGCCGGGGTGTAGATCTCGATGCGGTAGTGAAAGTCGAACAGGCGCTGCACCCGGGGCCGGAAAAAGATCAGCGGGTCAAACGGACACAACAGTGCGGTGCCGCGATCAGGTCGTGGCAGGGATCGGCCCGCCCGCAGATATGCCGGGGCCGACCAACCCTGCACCTGCACCGGCTCGACCTCACCGGCGGCTACCAGATCGGCGAGCGCGGGCTTGACCTGCTGCGCGGACAGCCGGAAGTAGTCGCGGATGTCGGCCTCGGTCCCCACCCCCAGCGCGGAGGCCGCCCGCAATATGAGTTCGCGAACCGCCTCGTCATCGTCGACCTGCCGGGCCAGCACTTCGGGCGGCAACACCCTTTCCACCAGGTCGTAGTGACGAGCGAAGCCCAACCGGGTGGCGGTGGTGAGCACGCCGGACGCGAACAACGCCTCGGCAACCCATTTGGTGTCGCTGCGATTCCACCATGGCCCCTTGCCCCCGCGCGGCTCCGCTGCCAGGTGAGCTTCGATCTGTCCCGCGCTAGACGGGCCGAGTTCGGCAACGGCGGCAACGACGTCGTCCACCAGGCGCGGGTTGGCCTTGACGATCTCGGTGCCCCACCTGCCGTGCCGGTACTGCCGCATCCGCCAGCGCAGCAACGGCCAGTCATCGACGGCCATCAGCGCGGCCTCGTGCGCCCAGTATTCGGCGAGCAGCCGCGACGAGGGCGGGCCCCACGCGACCCGGTCGAGCACCTCCCGGTCGTAGGGCCCGAGCCGACTGAACACCGGCGCGTAGTGGGCGCGCACCGCCACCGACACCGAACCCAGCTGCAGCACCTGGATCCGGGAGATCAGCCGCCTCAGGTGTGCCTTGTTGATCCGGCCGGCCGGCTTGGGTTCGGCGAACCCCTGTGCGGCGACCGCCACCCGGCAGGCCTGGGCAACGGTCAAGGTGCTCATAGTCGGCGGTAGCTGTGCATCCGGTATCGCAGTCCCGAGCGGCTGACCAGCCACTCCCCCGAGGTGCCAGCCCAGGTCTGGTCGAGCACGGGGGCCAGGGCGTCCTCGTCCTCGGGCGGTAAGTCGACGTCGACCTCGGTGACTTCACACCTGTTCGCCAGGGGCAGCGCCAGCGCGTAGATCTGGGCACCACCGATCACCCATGTCTCGGCATCCGGCTCGGCCGGACACAACGCCTGCTCGAGGGAACCCACCACCTGCGCTCCGTGCGCCACCAGACCAGTCTGGCGGGTCACTACGACATTTCGCCGGCCCGGCAGTGGCCGGTTGGCGGCGGGCAGGGAGTCCCAGGTCCGGCGGCCCATCACCACGGCGTGCCCCATGGTGAGCCGTTTGAAGTGCGCGAGATCCTCGGGCAGTCGCCACGGGATGCCGCCATCACGGCCGATGACCCCGGAGGTGAACTGAGCCCAGATCAGGCCCACCGACGTCATCTGCGCCTCATACAGCGACGGGAGCTTTGATCGCGGGATGGGGATCATAATCCTGCACGACGACGTCCTCGTAAGTGTAGTCGAAGATCGAATCCCGTTGCGAAAAGCTTAGTTTCGGATAGGGCCGGGGCTCGCGACGCAGTTGCTCGGCGACCTGTTCGACGTGGTTGTCATAGATGTGGCAATCGCCGCCAGTCCAGATGAACTCGCCGACCGAAAGACCGGCCTGAGCGGCCATCATGTGGGTGAGCAGGGCGTAGCTGGCGATGTTGAAGGGCACCCCCAGAAACAGGTCGGCACTGCGCTGATACAGCTGGCAGCTCAGGCGGCCGTCGGCGACGTAGAACTGGAAGAAGGCGTGACACGGCGGCAGCGCCATTTGCGGGATCTGGCCGACATTCCAGGCCGACACGATGATGCGCCGCGAATCGGGGTCGGTACGCAGCAGTTCCAATGCGGCACTGATCTGGTCGATGTGCTCACCCGACGGAGTCGGCCAGGATCGCCACTGAACTCCGTAGATTGGGCCGAGATCGCCTGTTTCGCCGGCCCATTCGTCCCAGATGGTCACACCGTGCTGCTGCAACCAGCCCACGTTGGAGTCGCCGCGCAGAAACCACAGCAACTCATAAACGACCGACTTGAAGTGCACCTTCTTGGTGGTCAGCAAGGGGAAACCGCAACCGAGGTCGTACCGGATCTGCTGGCCGAACAGGCTGCGGGTCCCGGTGCCGGTGCGGTCGGATTTGGCGGTGCCCGTTTCGAGCACCCTGCGCAACAGATCCTCGTAAGGCGTCGCGATCGGCACGCGGTCAGCTTAGCGGTGATCGCGAGCCCAACGAAGCCAGGCACGGCGCGACGGCGCCGCCGAAGCTGGGGCGATCTACCAGGAGTAGAACGGGTGCCATGCCGATAATCAGTGACAGCGTCTCCACTCCCGACGGCACCTGCCCGGTCCGTTTGTTCACTCCTGCCGGCCCGGGTCCCTGGCCAGGCGTGATCATGTTTCCCGACGCCGGCGGGGTGCGCGAGACCTTCGAGCAGATGGCGGCCACATTGGCCGGCCACGGCTACGTCGTGCTGCTGCCCGATGTGTACTACCGCGAGGGCGATTGGACGCCGTTCGCCATGGAAACGGTGTTCGGCGACGCGGACGAGCGCGCTCGACTCATGTTCATGCTCGGAACCCTGACGCCGGACCGGGTCACCCGCGACGCGGGCGCATACTTCGACTACCTGGCCACTCGCCCGCAGGTGAGCGGCGAGCGTTTCGGTGTATGCGGCTACTGCATGGGTGGGCGGATCTCGGTGCTGCTGGCCGGCCGGCAGCCGGACCGGGTGGCCGCCGCGGCGTCCTTTCACGGCGGTGGCCTGGTGACCGACAATCCCGACAGCCCGCATCTGTTGGCCGACCGGATGACCGCCAGGCTGTATGTGGGCGGCGCCCAAAACGACCCGTCGTTCACCACCGACCACGCCGAACAATTGGCGAAGGCGCTGACGGCTGCGGGTGTCGAGCACACCATCGAGTGGTACCCGGGCGCGCACGGGTTCGCGGTTCCCGATAACCCGCCCTACGACGAAGCCTGCGCGCAGCGGCACTGGACCGCGATGACCGACCTGTTCGCCGCGACGCTGTCCCGCTAGGCCCCCCGGCCCCGCCGCAGGATTCAGCTCACCGGGAGGTTGACCAGCTTGGCCAGTCGACCGCGGTGGCGATACGCGGTGCCGAGCGCCAACTGGTCACTCTTGGCTCGCTTCAGGTAGAGATGGGCCGGATATTCCCAGGTCATCCCGATGCCGCCATGTAGTTGCACACACTCCTCGGCGGCGTGCACCACGACATCACCGCAGTAGGCCGCGGCGATCGCCGCCGCAATCGCCGCGTCCTCATCACCGCGAGCACAGGTGTCGGCGCCGTAGCGGGCCGCAGCCCGCGCTGAGCCGACTTCCAGCCACAGGTCCGCCAGCCGGTGTTTGATCGCTTGATAGGAACCGATGGCACGGCCGAACTGTTTGCGCTGCTTCGTGTAAGCCAGCGTGGTGTCAAAGCACCACTGCGCAATCCCGAGCTGCTCGGAGGCCAGCAGCGCGGCACCTGTCTGCAACGCCTCAGCCAGCGCGGCCTCCGCCGAGCCGAGACCGACCGGTGCGGACGCGGCCCCCGAAAACACAACGTCGGCAAGGGGTCTGGTCATATCGAAGGCCAGCAACGGCACTATCTCGACGCCGGGCGCATTGGCGCGCACCGTATGCAGTTCCACTCCGTCGGCCCCGGCGACCGGCACCACCAGCACGTCGGCCTCCCGGGCACCCGCCACGCCGCAGACTCGCCCGGACAGCCCGGCGCTGCCACGACTCACCCCGGCAACGGGGTCACCCGGCGCCGTGGCCAACGGCACCACCAGGGCCGCGGTGAGCTCACCCTGCGCCAGCTCCGAGAGGGTCTCGGTCTCCCCGGAATGCAGCAACGCGACGGTGCCCAGTACCGCACTGGACAGGAACGGGACCGGCGCTACCGCCCGGCCGACTTCCTCCATGACTACCGCCGCCTCGCGCGCGCTGGCGCCGGCCCCACCAAGGGACTCGGGCACCAGCAAACCCGCGACCCCGAGCTCGGCGGCCAGCGTGCGCCACAGCTTGGCGAAATCCGCCGGAGGCGAGTCGTAGGCGGCCACCACCGATTCGGGTGGGCAGCGCTCGGCGAACAACTGCCCAACGCTGGCCCGCAGCGCCTCCTCGGTGTCGGAGTACAGCAAGTCCCCGGTGCTCATCGGTCCAGGTCCTTCCAGGCGAGGGTCTTGTCCACGCGGTGTTCGCCGGGCAATCCCAGGACCCGCTCGGAGATGGTGTTGCGCAGGATTTCTGAGGTGCCTCCCTCGATCGAGTTACCGCGAGCCCGCAGGTAGCGGTAACCGGGCCCGCGTCCGGTGAGATCAACCGTGTCGGGTCTGCGCAGCGTCCAGTCGTCGTACTGCAGACCGGATTCGGGGTGTAATTCCAGTTCGAAGCCCGAGATCTGTTGCGCGAGCCGGGCAAACGCCACCTTCATGCCCGCCCCCTCCGGCCCGGGCTGACCCGAGGCGGCCTGCTGGCGCAGCCGTTCACCGGCCAGCCGCAGCACCTCCGCCTCGACCCACAGCCGCATCATGTCGTCGTGCATCGCCGGGTTGCGCAGTGCCCGTTCGGCGCGCCACGCTTCGGTGACCTTGCCGATCATGCCGCCCTCCCGCGGGACACCGGTTCGGGAGCCGATAGCGACGCGCTCGTTGTTGAGAGTGGTGGTCGCCACCCGCCAGCCACCGCCTTCGGGACCAAGCCGGTTCGCGTCGGGCACCCGGATGTCAGTCAGGAACACCTCGTTGAACTCCGCTTCGCCGGTGATCTGGCGCAGTGGCCGGATGTCGATCCCCGGTTGGGTCATGTCGCACAGGAAATAGGTCAGACCGGCGTGTTTGGGCACGTCGGGGTCAGTTCGCGCGACCAGGATCGCCATTTGCGCATGTTGCGCCATCGACGTCCATACCTTTTGCCCGTTGACAATCCAGTCCTGGGGGCGGTGTGGATCGCGAACGGCGCGGGTTGCCGCGGCGGCCAAGTCGGATCCGGCCCCGGGCTCGCTGAACAACTGGCAGTAGAGATGCTCTCCGGTGAACAACGGGCGCAAGAACTTCTGTTTCTGCTCCGCGGTGCCGAACGCGGCAATGGTCGGTGCCGCCATGCCGATGCCGATGATGTTTCGCCCGCCGCCGGCCGGCGGTGCACCGGCGGCGGCCAGCTGCTTGTCGACCTGCGCCTGGTAGGTGTGCGGCAGGTCGAGCCCGCCGAACCCGACCGGAAAATGCACCCAGGCCAGCCCGGCGTCAAATCGTGCACCGAGAAACTCGCGCGGGTCACTGGTGGCCGGGGGGTGCGCGTCGAGCAGAGTCTGGACCCGCGATTGCAGGTCGTCGGCGGCCGTCACGAGGCGCTGCCCGGCCGGGACTGGAAACCCGCCGCGCTGCCGAGCAGCAGACCGCCGTCAATCACCATGGTCTCGCCGGTGATCCAGCTCGCCGCGTCCGACACCAAAAAGCCGACGGCTTCGGCGACATCCACCGGTTCCCCGATCCGTCCGAGCGCGATGTTGGCCGCCAGCGGGTCCTCGTGGTCTTTCCACAGCGCTTCGGCGAGCTTGGTGCGCACCACACCGGGGCAGATCGCATTGACGCGCACCCGCGGTGAAAATTCCAGCGCGAGCTGCTTGGTCACATGGATCAGGGCGGCCTTGGTGGCGTTGTACATCCCCATGGCCGGCGATTGGTGCATTCCGCCGATCGAGGCGGTATTGATCACGACGCCGCCGTGTTCGCCCATCCAGGCCTTGACCACCAGCGAGGTCCACATCAGCGGGGCCCACAGGTTGACATCGAAAATCTTGGTGAACCGGGCATGGTCCTGCTCGATCAGCGGACCGTAGGCCGGGTTGGTTCCCGCGTTGTTGATCAGGATGTCCACGCTGCCGAAGCGCTCGAGCGCGAGGTCGACGCACCCTCGCGCGGCCTCCTCATCGACCGCGTGAGCGCCGACGCCCACCGCCCGCTCACCCACCTCAGCGGCGGCGGCGTCGGCGGACTCCTGCTTGCGCGCGGTGAGCACCACGTTGGCGCCCGCGCCGGCGAGACGTTGTGCGATGGCCAACCCGATACCCCTTGAGGCTCCGGTGATTATCGCGGTGCGGCCGGTCAGATCCAGTGAGGTCATCGTGGTGTGCCTTCGGTTGTCGGTGAGCCGGACTCAGTCAATAACATCGTTGACGGGCACCTGTTGCACTCAATCCCTGCTGCCATGTTTCGGGCAGGCGCGCGCGTGGTATGCGATAAGGATGTTAGCGAAATCACACCTCATCAAACCACTGGTGGTGGCTGGGGCTGTCGCTACTGCGATCGCCGCAGCACCGGTTGTCACAGCCGATGCCGTCGCGGCGGCCGGCCCGGCAGCGACCACCACAGCAATCACTTTCCTCGCCACCGAACAGCCCGGCGGCAGCGGCTGCGACAGCAACGGCAACTGCGGATCCGGAGGGGTCAACGGTGGCCCCGGCGGCGGACCGGGCGGCCAAGGCTGCATCCCCGGCGTCGGTTGCGGCTCCGGAGGCCAGTTCTCCGGACCCGGTGGCGTGCCGGGCGGCCAAGGCTGCATCCCCGGCGTCGGTTGCGGCTCCGGAGGCCAGTTCTCCGGACCCGGTGGCGTGCCGGGCGGCCAAGGCTGCATCCCCGGCGTCGGTTGCGGCTCCGGAGGCCAGTTCTCCGGACCCGGTGGCGTGCCGGGCGGCCAGGGCTGCATCCCCGGCGTCGGTTGCGGCTCCGGCCACGGATAACTAGCCGCGCGAACCGTCAGCGTCCCGGCAGTCTGGTGATCCAGGCCCGGGACTCTGCCGGGTCTATCACGTCATCCAGTTCGAATGTGGTGGCCGACCGTAGCGCTTTGCCGTGTTGGTAGGCGGCCTGAACAAGACGATCGAAGAGTTCTTGGCGCTCGATGTCGTCGGCGGCCGCCGCGAGTTCTTTACTAAAGCCAAGGCGGACCGCCCCTTCCAAGCCCATGCCGCCGATCTCCCCGGTGGGCCAGGCGATGGTGAATTCGGGGGCATGAAAGGAGCCGCCGGCCATCGCCATGGCTCCCAGCCCATATCCCTTGCGCAAGATGATCATTCCGAGCGGCACCGTCAACCGTGCGCCGGCCAGAAACATCCGACCGAACCGGCGGACCGAGGCTTGCGTTTCCGCGTCTGGCCCAACCATGAACCCGGGCGTGTCACACAGTGAGATCACCGGCAACCGAAACGATTCGCAGAGCATGAGGAAGTCGGTCGCCTTATCCGATGCTTCGGCATCGATGGCACCACCGAGGTGGTGACTGCTATTGGCGATCAACCCGTAGGCAACACCCTCGATCCGAACGAGTGCGGTGACGATGCCCACCCCATAGTCGGCGCGCAACTCCAATACCGAACCGACGTCCACAATGGACTCGATCGCACGGTGAACATCGTAGGCGCGCAACCGATTCTCCGGCACCACCTGGCGGGCCAACCGCGGATCCGGCGCCTGCCAACCCTCGACCTTGCCCTGGAAGTAGCCGAGATACCGTTTGGCAAGCGACACCGCATGGGCTTCGTCGCGGGCGACCAGACTTACCACGCCGTTTCGTCGTTGAACGTCGATCGGGCCGATCGCCTCCGGGGGGTACACCCCGAGCCCACCGCCCTCGATCATTGCGGGACCACCCATCACGATGTTGGCGTCCGGGGTCGCAATGATCACGTCGCATACTCCGGCGAGTGCGGCATTGCCGGCGAAGCAGCGGCCGGAAACGATCGACACCAACGGCACCCGCCCGCTGAGTCCGGCCAGCATGCGGAAGGTCGGCACATCGAGTCCGGAAATGTTGCCGAGGTCGGTGTCCCCCGGCCGGCCACCACCGCCCTCGGCAAACAGCACGACCGGAATCCGTTTTCGAGCGGCCAGTCCGAAGACACGATCGGTCTTGGCGTGGTTGCGCATGCCTTGGGTTCCGGCCAGCACGGTGTAGTCATAGGACACCACCACCGCCTCGGCGGCGTTGTTTCCGAAGCGATCCGCCCCGATGGTTGCCAGCCCGGCCACCAGGCCGTCGGCCGGAGTGCTCACGATCAGGTCTTCCTCGGAGCGCCGGCTGCGTTGCGCCGCGATCGCCAGTGCACCGTATTCGACGAAGCTTCCGGCATCCACCAGGTCGGCGATGTTCTCCCGCGCCGTGCGTCGGCCTTGCTTGTGCCGCTTGCCGACGGCGAGTTCCCTGCCCTCGTCCAGAGTCAGCCGGTGGCGCGCGCGGACCTCCTCGAGATCGGCCCGCGAGCGATCCAGATCGACTGCCGCCAAGGATGATTCGACGTCTTCTCCAGCATCGGTGCGGCTGAAGACTACTAGCGGGTCGCCCGTCGCAACGACCTGACCGGGCGTCACCAGTATCCGGACCGTGTGAAGCCGATCCGGCGCCGCCAGCACATGCTGCATTTTCATCGCTTCCAGAACCACCAGTTGGTCACCGGCGCCGATATCGACGCCCTCGGGCGGAACCTCGACGACGGTGCCCGCCATTTGGGCGCGCATCGCCTGTTCACCGGGGTACAACTCGAGGGCCACCACACGGACCTCGCGCTGCTGTGACTGCGCCTCCTCTACCAGCGCCGGGAGTATCTCGTCGAGGAAGGTCGTCGGCACCACTCCGGACACAAGACGGTCATCCGAGAGCACTTCTCGCAACAGACCGGCGTTGGTCGCGATGCCCTCAATGCTGAAATCGGACAACACGGTCCGGGCCTTGCGCAACGCTGCCGGAAACGAAGAACCGTGTACGTGGGTGATCACCTTGGCCAGCAGCGAGTCGTAGAGCGGGCTGGGGACCAGGCCTGGCCGGCCATAGGTATCGACCCGCACGCCCCGACCGCTTGGCGGCGAGAACACGTTCAGGGTGCCGGTAGCGGGCGAGACCGAGCCGTCAGCGGCGAGGGTCTCCATGTTGATCCGGGTCTGGATGGCGATCCCGCGGCGCACGGCGGGCTCGCCGATGACTTCACTGCCGTCAGAGGCGATACCGGCGGGTAGTCCGAGCTGATGACCCAGTTCGTAGTAGGAGGCGCCGCCGGCGATCGCCAACTGTGCGGCCACCAGGTCCACCCCGGTGACCTCTTCGGTGATGGTGTGTTCCACCTGAATTCGCGGATTGATCTCGAGAAAAACGAACTTGTCCCCCGCAACCAAGAATTCGACCGTGGCGACCCCGCGCGGGCCTACCCTGGCGCACAACCGCGCGGCGGCCTGATGCAGCTGACGCCGCAGCAGGTCCGAAAGTTGCTGGGCTGGCGCTATTTCAACCAGCTTCTGGTAGCGCCGCTGGATACTGCAGTCCCGGTCCCCAAGAGCCAGGGCACGTGTTTGGTGCCCGACGGGGGCGGCGACCACCTGGACCTCGATGTGGCGCGCGTTGTGCAGCAACGCCTCAGCGAACAGCGCGGGACTGCCGAATCCGAGTTGCGCTTCGGCCGCGCACTGCCGGTATGCGTTGTCGATCTGGTCACCGCACTCGACCTTGCGCATTCCGCGGCCTCCACCGCCGGCCAGCGCCTTGATCATGATGCCGCCATCCTGGTCAGCGAAGAAGGCACGGACGTCCTCGCCGCTGCTCGGCCCTTCGGTCGCGGCCAATACCGGCACTCCGGCGGCAGTCGCGACGCCACGGGCAGAGGCCTTGTTGCCCACCAGGTCCAGTACGTCGGCGTCCGGCCCGACAAACGTGTATCCCGCGGCCGTGCAGGCCCATACAAATTCGGAGTTCTCGCTGAGAAATCCGTAGCCGGGATGGATCAGGCGGGCCCCGGCCTTCGCGGCCGCCGCGAGGATCGCCGCTCGGTCCAGGTAGGCGGATGCGCCCTTGCCAGGCAAACCGATCGCCTCATCGGCAGCGTGCACGTGTGGGGTCTCGGCGTCGTCTTCGGCATACACCGCCACCGTCGCGATTCCCAATTCATTTGCCGTGCGGATGATTCGCAGCGCAATCTCACCGCGGTTCGCGATTAGCAGAGTCATGAGTCCCGTCGGTTTTTCAGGTCAGTGGGGATCAAACGACAACCTGCTTGGGCATGACGGTGGGTTTGAATCCATAGCGTGGCCCGGCAAAGCCCCCGCCCTTGCCTGCCACTGCCATTCCCGGTCCACCCGGCATCGCCGCTATTGGCCCGGCTTCCTCGGGTACGGCCCAGCCGCTGCCGTCCAGCGCCGTGGTGCCAGAGGTCAGCGCGGGCGCGGCGCTGGACCAACCGAACGGAACCGACAACTTGCCCACCCCAGCGGCCTGCCCCAGACCCGCCTCAACGCCGGTCCCACCGAGGCTCAACGGCGCCACCGCATGCCTTAGGCCCGCCGCGGGCGCGAGGGCTGGGGCAAGATCGGCAGCCACGGGCGCGCCCGCGGTCTCCATGGCGTTGAGGGTGTGGCCGAGGAAGACCGAATTGGGGATGGCCGCCATGACGAACCATGCCGCGGTGTTGACCGCACCGTTGATGGCGTTCTGCAGGAAGGGTGTCCCCAGCACGCTGCTGATGTCCTGAACCAGGGTGCTCAGCCCGGTCGCATCGACCAGTGATGCCGCCGGGGATGCCAGACCCATGACCGCCCCTGGCACGTTGGTGATCAGATTGCCCAGGCCCACCTGGTCGACGGTGGTGGCCGCGGCGGCCTGGCTCACGGCGGCCGCCTGGCTCGCCAGCCCGGCCGGGTTGGCGATCTGCGCGGGCGTGGTCAAAGGATTCAGCGTGCCGGCGGCCGCCGAGGACGCCGCGTACCCGTACATCGCCAACGCGTCCTGCGCCCACATCTCGCCGTACTGGGCCTCGGTGGCCGCGATGGCGGGCGTGTTCTGGCCCAGGATGTTCGTCGATACCAGCATCGCCAACTGCGCCCGGTTGGCCGCCACTGCGGCCGGGGGAACCGTCGCGGCAAACGCCGCCTCAAACGCGGCCGCCGATGCCGTGGCTTGCGCACCTGCGTGTGCCGCGGATTCCGCCGTATAGGTCAGCCAGGCCAGGTACGGCTGAACCGCGACCGCCATCGACGTGGATGCCGGCCCCATCCATTGTTCGGTGGTCAGCTGGGTGACCACCGATTCGAAGGAGGCGGCCGTGGTACCCAACTCGACGGCCAGCCGGTTCCACGCCACCGCCGCGGCCATCATTGGTGTCGCACCCGCGCCCGCGTACATGCGTGTGGAGTTGATCTCAGGTGGTAAAGCTCCGAAATCCATTTTTCCTATCCCCTGATTATCCGAAATTCGGCGTTCTTGGTTGCTGGCAGTGGTCTAGTTATTCGTTTGCTAGACGGCCGCCGGTTTTGGCATGACGATGGGTTTGACGCCGTAGCGTGGGGCGCCGAATCCCGCGCTATTGCGAGTAGCCGCGGCCAGTCCCGGCATTCCGGGAATGACGGTTCCCGGCGCTGCTTGTGGCGCCGGAACCGTCCAGCCCGCGCCCCGCAGGGCGCCGGCACTCGTACTGGAGACCAAGGTCGCCTGCCCGGCCCAACTGGGCGACGCGGATGCCGCGGACATGGCCGACACCCCGCCCACACCGGCCACGATCGGGGCCTCGCCGAGTGAGGCGGCCCCGGCCGCCGCAGCGGCGGATTCCGCGCTGCCGGCGGCTTGCGCGACATCGCCTTCGGCAGCCTGAACCGCGGCCGGAAGCAAGCCGCCACCAGCCAGCGCGAGCAAGTCCTACGAAGCCGAGGCCCAGTTCCCCGCCCCGATATTCACGATGTTCGCGATGTCTGATGCGGGCGTCGATGCGCCGAGCGCGTCGATGATCCCCGACAACGGAGAGGCGGCCGCCGACGAATTGGCCGTCTCTGCGGCCGCATAGGTGCCAGCGCTGACCCCGAGCGTTCTGACGAACATGTCGTAGAGGGTCGCCGCCTCGGCGCTGACCTGCTAATACAGGGTTCCGTAGGCGGTGAACAGTGACGCCTGCAGCGCCGACACCTCGTCTGCTGCCGCGGGAATGACTCCGGTCGTGGTCGGAGCCACGGCGGCCACGTTCTCCGCATCCATCGTCGCACCGATGGTCTCCAGCTTGCCCGCCGCTGCGGCCAGCTCTTCGGGCTGTGTAGTCAGAAAAGACATCTATTGCTCCTTCCTTGTGAAACATTCCGGCTCAGTGCCGCGACCGAATTTCCTGTACATTTGCTAAATACTTTCTGATTATTTTCTGATTGGCTCCTGTGCACTGAGATAAGGCTAGTGATATGCACCCCCGAACTTCCGGCCCAAAGACGCAGGCGAGGAATCCATTTACGGTTTCTTAACGCCGACGCCGACAGCGCTAACACTGTCCATTCGAGCGTGTCACCTTGGCACGGCCGACCGCACCGAATTGAGCCTTGTGGCGAAAAAATTTCTGCGGGCCGTGCGCGCGCGTCAGTCACCGCAAGGCCGCGCCCCACTGGATCTGCTCGCGAAGCTTGGCCTTGAGCAGCTTGCCTCCGGCGTTGCGCGGCAACGGATTGGTCACCACGGTCACGTATTGCGGAACTTTGAAGTCCGCGAGCTGGGCCCGACAGTGTTGCAGCACCGCGGCCACATCGATCGGGTCGGCGCCCCCGAACAGCACCGCTCCGACCTTCTCCCCCATCACCTCGTCGGGCACGGCCAACACACACGCGTCGGCGATGCTGGGCGCGGAAAACAACACGGATTCGACCTCGACACTCGAGACGTTCTCCCCACCCCGGTTGATGATGTCTTTGAGTCGATCGATGACGTGCACCCGACCCGCATCGTCGACGCGGACCACGTCGCCGGTATGCAACCAGCCGTCCACGATCGTCGCCGACGTGGCCTCCGGCCGATTCCAGTAGCCCGCCGTCACATTGGCGCTACGCACCACCAGCTCGCCTACCAGCCCACCTGGACCGGTCCCGCCGTCGCGCAACGGAATTACCCCCAGGTCCACCGAAGGAACCGCATATCCGACCGAATCGGCGTGCTCGACGGCCTCCGGGTCGGGCAGCACGGTCATCAGCGAGGCGGACTCCGTCATGCCGTATCCATTCAACACCGTGGCCCGCGGAAACGCTTCCTTCACCCGCCGCACCAGCGACGGCGCTGTCGGCGCACCCCCGTAGCAGACCTGGCGGACTCCCGAAACATCGGCAGCGCCAAAATCCTTGTGCCGCAGCAGTAAAGAATACACCGCCGGGACGGTCACCAGGAGCGAGATCCGCTCTGCGAGAAGCGTTACGAGCGCCTGGTCAAGGTCGAGTGCAGGCAGGATCACCGCGACGCCGCCAAGCCGGGCGGCCGTCAACAGCTGTGAGTTGCAGCCTGTCACATGAAACAACGGCACCGTGATCAGGGTGCGCAGTTGCTCACCGAGATCCGTTGCCAATCCGAGACATCTGAGCCCGTTCTCGGTGTTGGCCAGGAACGCCTCGTGAGTTGTTGGCACGCCCTTGGGGTGTCCGGTGGTGCCCGACGTGTAGAACAGCGCTGCGACATCACGCGGGCCGAGTTGCTCGGTGAGATACGGATCGCCATCGGGCAGCGCGTCCTGTGGTGCCAGGTCGATGCGTGCCCCGCAGTCGTTTAGCACGAATTCGACCTCGGGGCGGGCCGAGCGTGTGTTGACCGCAACCGCGATCCCCCCGGCCATCAGTACCCCCCAAAATGCCAGCACCCAATTGATGCCCGCCGGGTATCGCACGGCCACCCGGTCACCTGGTTTCAGGCCGTCGGCCCGCAGCCCTCCGGCCACTCGCGATGCGCGGCACCACAACTGGCGGTAGGTCAACCGGTCGCCACCGACTTCGATCACCGCCATGGCGTCGGGACGGCTGTCGAACTGCTCGGCGAGCATTTCCAGCAGGGTGGCCGGCAGTTCGTCGTAGCGCGCGACACCGTTGCGATCGACGCAAACCCCTAGCCGCGGGAACGGGTTGTGGTCGCGGGAGATTTCGATGACCGAACTCATATCCCAATCCTTTTGCTACTACATCAGCGCTCACCGGTGTCGTTGTTGCCCCATATCAACAAACGGTAGGAGCGGCCGGCTGCGTAGTCCAGGTTCAGGTCAGACGAGGACTTTCTTCGGCATCACCCTCGGTTTGACTCCGTACCGCGGGCCTGGCCGCGCACCAGCACCGTTGGTGCCGGCGACCATCCCCGCCGGGCTCGGCACGTCCTCGTCGGGAACCGCCCAGCCCGTGCCGTCGGAGGCGGCGCCGCCGGTCGCAGCCGGTGCCGCGGTAGTCCAGCCCACCGGCACCGACAGCGCACCGACCGAGGATGCATCGCCAACGCCCGCGGAGGTGACCGTTTGGGCCAGTGCGGATCCCGCCGCGGCCGCCGGGGCGACCCCGCCCGCGGAGGTTGCGGTATTGGCGCTGGTCTGCAGGGTCAGCAGATTGGCAGCGATCATGGTGGCATAGTCCGCGGTCGCGCCCAGGCCGTGAAACGCGGACTCTACGAACCGCGGAATATCCAGAAAGATGATGTCCTCTATGAAAGCGCCGAGTGACGTCACATGCGGTGAGGATGTCACGGGAGCCGACAGGCTCATGACGGCATCGGAGACCGTGCTGATCAGGTTCTCGAAACCCGCCTGCTGCACCGAAACAGAGGCGGCAGCGTGGCTGACCGCGGCCGCCTGGCTGGCGATCCCGCCCGGATTGGTGGTCTCCGACGGCCGGGTCAGTGGATTCAGTCTTACGGCACCCGCGCAAGAGGCCGCATAGCTGTACATGGCCGACGCGTCTTGGGCCCACATCTCGCCGTAACGTGCCTCGGTAGCCGCGATAGCCGGCACATTTTGCCCAAAGATGTTGGTCGCCATCAGTGCCGCCAGCCGCGCTCGGTTCGCCGCAACCTCGGCCGGGGGCACTGTCATGGCGAATGCGGTTTCGAAGGCAGCCACCGACGCCGCGGCCTGCGCCGCAGCAAGTGCTGAGGATTCAGCGGTGTAGCTCAACTAGGGCGTGTCTGCTTAATGTGAATGGTGTTTTGGCTGATGCTGTTTGGGTGATGCGGACGCATGCGATTTCTGATGATTTGTGGTCGCTGATCGTGGCGGTGTTGCCTGCGGGGCGGCGGCGTGGCCGGCCGTGGAACGATCATCGACGTACTCTGGAGGGCATTATCTGGCGTTACCGTACGGGATCTCCGTGGCGTGACCTGCCCGAGCACTTCGGTCCCTGGCAATCGGTGGCCGAGAGGCATCTACGCTGGTCGGTCGATGGCATCTACGCGCGGATCTTCGCGGCGATCGCCTCTGACCTCGACGCCGAGGACGCCGACCTGGGCGCACTGTTGTCGGTCGATTCGACCAGTGTGCGCGCCCACCAACACGCAGCCGGAGCGCGCCCGGGCGCCGCACAGGGGGATCTGTCGAATTACAAGAAATATCTCGATGAGCCCGATGACCACGCCATTGGGCGTTCCCGCGGCGGGCTGACTACCAAGATCCACGCCTTGACCGACCAGCTGTGCAGTCCGGTCACCCTGGCACTGTCGGCCGGTCAAGCCGGTGATAATCCGATGCTTTGGCCACTGCTGGCCGCCCGGCGCAGCAACTCATACGCCCCGTTTCACCTGCTGGCGGACAAGGCGTACTCCCATGACTCGACGCGGGCACAGCTGCGCCGGCTCAAGATCGCCCATACCATCCCCGAGCGCAGCGACCAGATCACCCGCCGCAAAGCCAAAGGCCGCAACAGAGGACGGCCTCCGGGGTTCTCAGGCCGAATCTACAAGCACCGCAACACCGTCGAGCGAAGCTTCAACCGGCTCAAACACTGGCGCGCGGTCGCCACCTGCTACGACAAATACGCCCTGACCTACCTCGGCGGTGCCACCCTGGCCGCCATCATCACCTACCACCGCGTCCGCAATTAGCAGACAGGACCTAGGCCAGCAACGGCTGTGCCGCGGCGGCCATCGACAGCGACGCGGTGCCCAACCACTGATCGGAACTGAGCCGGGTGATGACCGACTCGATGGCGGACGCGGCGGTGCTCAGCTCGACAGCAATGTCGTTCCATGCCGCCGCGGCCCCCAGCAGCGGAGCCGCTCCCGCGCCGAAGTACATTCGCGCGGAGTTTATCTCCGGAGGTAGAGCTCCAAAATCCACTTGGGATTCCATTTCTCGTTCTAGCCGGGGATATTGGCGTTCTGTGCTCCAGGTGTGGCATCCATTATCCAACAGCCTGCCCGCCAATGCGGGCTCAAGCGCGCCGATTGCAGCTTCTTATCGCAACGCACTCGAAGTTTGCCTGCACCCGAGTTCCTTGCCGGACACAATTGCCGTCTCGGCGTAGCTGTCGCCGATTGTGCGAGCAGGAAGTCCGCGCAGCGCTCTCCGATCATGATCGAGGGGGCATTGGTGTTGGCGCGGGGAATGCGAGGCAGCGCCGAGGCGTCTGCGACACGGAGGCCCTCGACACCGCGGACACGGAGCACCTGCCCGACAACGGATGCGACCGACACGCACATCACGGCAGCACGGGACTCACTCCATCAATTGCGCCGCGACCGTCGCGCCGAGGTTCCAACACGCGTCGACATCTGCCTTGGTCGGCTTACCCATCACCACGACGGTCTGGGCGGCCTTTACCCACCCGAGCCCGGCGGTGATGCCGTCGATGGCACGTAGGGCTCCCTCGGTGCCCTCATTGCCGTGCATCCAGGCCCCGAAGGGCCGACCTCGCGTCGAGTCGAGCAGTTGGTAGTAGGACTGGTCAAACGCGTGCTTGAGCGCGCCCGAGATGTAGCCAAGGTTCGCCGGGCTGCCCAGCAAGTACCCGTGCGCCTCGAGCATCTCTACCGGTGAGACGGTCAGCGCGGGCCGCCGGACGACCTCCACACCCTCGATCTCAGGGTCAGTCGCCCCGGCCACCACCGCCTCGAACATCTCCTGGCAGTGCGGCGACGGGGTGTGGTGCACGATCAACAATCGCTTGCTCACTGCCGCGCCTGCAGTTCGACAGCGGTTTTCATGACTTCGCGGGCACGGCGGCGGTCCCCCGCGTAATCGTAGGCACGGGCCAGCCGGTACCAGCGCCGCCAATTTTGCGGGTCCTCTTCCAACTCGGCGCGCATCGTGTCGAACAACGCGTCAGCCGCATCGCGCTCGATCCGGCCCGACGCGCGCCGCGGCAGCCCGTCGGCGTCGAGTTCCAGTCCCTCTTCGGCGATGAGGCGGGCCAGCTTCTGATGCGTGAATCCAGCTCGCAGCGTCGCGACCATCGCCCATAACCCGATCAGCGGCATGATCAGCAGCGCCAACCCCAGCCCCACCGCGGCCGCGCGACCCGAGCCGATCATCGCGAACGCAAGCCGGCCGAGCATGACGAAATACGCCAGCAGGGCTACGCACATGAAGGCGATCAGCACCTGAACACGCACGGTGCGCACAGTGTCACTCATGGTCACTCACTGCAGGTTGAGCAGCGGCTCAATACCTATGGTCAGGCCGGGACGCTCCCGGACCCGACGCACCGCCAGCAGCACACCGGGCACAAACGATGTCCGGTCCAGGCTGTCGTGGCGGATTGTGAGCGTCTCCCCCTGCGTACCGAACAACACCTCCTGGTGAGCGACGAGTCCGGCCAAGCGCACCGCGTGCACCGGGATCCCGTCGACGTCGGCGCCACGAGCTCCCGGCAGGCTGGTGCTGGTGGCATCGGGGTTGGGCGCCAGGCCTTCCCGCGCCTCGGCGATCAGCTTTGCGGTACGGGTGGCCGTGCCCGATGGTGCGTCCGCCTTTTGTGGATGATGCAGTTCGATGATCTCAGCGGAGTCGAAGAACGGCGCAGCCTGCTTGGCGAAATGCATGGATAACACCGCCCCGATAGCAAAATTCGGCGCGATCAACACTGCCGTGCTGGGCTTTTTGGCCAGCCATGATTGCACCTGCGCGATCCGCTCGGCGGTGAAACCTGTGGTTCCGACCACGGCGTGAATTCCATTGTCGATCAGGAACTCCAGGTTGCCCATCACCACGTCGGGGTGGGTGAAGTCGATGACGGCCTCAGTGTTTGTCTCGGTCAAGGTACTCAGTGGATCACCGGCGTCCACCTCGGCGGACAGGGTCAAGTCCGCAGCGGACTCGACCGCCGAAACCATCGTCGCACCGACTTTTCCCTTGGCTCCCAATACGCCTACTCGCATGGCCTTCACCCTAGACCCGGCACCGTTATCCACAGTCCGGCGTTCATCCACAGCGGCCGTTGACCGCCGCACCCGTGTTGCCACGCACACATAGAATTCGAACATGAATTCGATAGCCACCTTGTTGGACGCGCTGGATGCGGCGGTGGCGGCGATCGGTGAAGCCGACCTTGGCCACCTCGAGCCCGCCGCTCGGCTGCGCGCGCTGCAGCGGCTGGAGAACGCGCGACGACGCCAAGCGGTGGTCAGCCACGACGTAATCGCGGGCCTGGCCGCCGAAGATCCGGCCGACATCGGCGGCCCGGTCTACAAGGTGGTCGCCGACTGGCTGCGCATCAGCTGCGCCGAAGCCCGTCGCCGGGTTCACGATGCCCAACAACTATCACCGCGCATCACGCTGACCGGCCAATCACTGCCGGCGGAACTGCCCGCCACGGCACAGGTGTGGCGCCGGGGCCTGCTGGATGGCCAGCACGTAAAGGTAATAGCGGCCTTCGTGCGCGATCTCCCCCGGGACACACCGGCCGACACGGTCAGACAAGCAGAACAATTTCTGGCCCGGCAAGCGGTGCAGCTGCGGCCCGACCAACTCGAAAAGGTCGCCAACCGCGCCGCGGTGCTGATCAATCCCGACGGAAAGTTCTCCGACGCCGACCGGGCCCGCCAGCGTGGCTTTACCTGGTGCGCTCAACGCCCCGACGGCATGAGCATCGGCAAGCTCATCGCCACCCCGCAACTGCGTGCCCATCTCGATGCGTGGCTGGCCCGGTTCGCCGCACCCGGCATGTGCAACCCCGATGACGAAACACCCTGCGTCAAAGGCGAACCCACCGACGAGGGCACCGCCAAAGATCTGCGCAGCCCCGCCCAGCGCCGCCACGACGCCCTCAACGCCCTGCTCGACGGCCGGCTGGGCGATCCAAAACTCGATGCTCACAACGGAATGCCGGTGACGGTCATCGTGTCGACCACGCTGCGGGAACTAACTTCGGGCACGGGCCGCGCGGTGACCGGCGGTGGGACGTTTGTGCCCATGCGCGACGTGATCCGGATGGCCAGCCGCGCATATCACTACTTGGCGGTTTTCGACGAACATTCAAATCGCTCCCTGTATCTCGGACGATCTCGCCGACTGGCCTCGGCCGATCAGCGGCTGGTCCTCTACGCGCAGGACCGCGGCTGCACCCACCCGGGCTGCGACGTGCCCGGCTAATGGTGCGAAGTGCACCACACCGACGAGTGGGCGGCCGGCGGCCCAACCGACGTCGACAAACTCACCTTTGCCTGCAAACCCGATCACAAGCTGGCCGGAAATGGCTGGCGAACAACGAAATTCCCCAACGGACGGACCGCATGGATCCCGCCCCCACAGCTCGACCGCGGCGCACGCACCAATGACTACCATCACCCCGAACGCCTCTTCGACGACGAGGGGCCCTGACCGGGGCTAGTTCTTGAACCGCCCGGCAAACCCGCGCAATGGAAGCTCAGCGCTGGTGATCAAGCCGGGCCGTGCCGCCACCACCGACTTGATCGAGTTGAGGGCGGGCATCCCGGTAACCGTCATGCCGATGGAGGCGAAGTTGTCCGGGTTGGACAGGTCCACACCGGCTTTCGGGAAGATCATGTGCTTGTTGCAGATGCACGGGTCGCCCTTGATCTGGGTGATGTAACAGCCCTTGATGTTCCAGCTCGGGTCGGTGTGCGGCGTCATCTGCCACTCCAGGTGTGTCTCCACTCGCGGCACCCCGCCGACCATGCCCTGATACTTGAGATAGTTACCGCCGAGTGAGCCCTTGGGCAGCGTGTACCAGCCCAGGTCGACGTCCTTGGTGCAGGCCCCGAGTTCGTAACTGAACTTGACCTCGTCGAGCGGCAAGTCGAAACAGTCCGCCATCATCAGCACGCTGTCGGCGAAGACCCGCGTGTACTTCTCCAGCTTGGCCGGAATGTCCGGGTCATCAACCGGTTGACCGTAACCGACCTCGATCCAGGTCTCCTTGGAGTGGTGGCATGACACGTCGACGGACTCGATCGTGGTGACGTTCTCGATCTCGGCCACATCAGCTGAGCACACCACACCCAGGATCTGGTTCAGGCCGGGGTTCATGCCGGTGCCGTAGAACGTGGCGCCGCCCTTTTCACACGCCTCGGCCAACAGCCGCGTCACCGGCTTGCCCGATGGATGTGGATGGTTGTGATCGCGGTGCCACCCGGTGATCCAGTCGGCGGTGGTGACGATATTGATGCCCGCCTCGAGCACTTTGACATAGAGGTCTTCGTCGGGGAACACACCGTGAAACGTGAGCACATCCGGCTTGGCCGCGACGATGTCGGAGACGCTGCCCGTGGCCGTTACGCCGATCGGGCCGATACCGGCCAGTTCCCCGGCATCTGCGCCGACCTTGTCTGGCGAATAGCAGTGCAGCCCGATCAGCTCCAGGTCGGGCCGGGTTTGCAGCCGTTTGATCATCTCGCGACCGACGTTGCCGGTGGCGACCTGAAAGACCCGAATCGGTTGGGGCCGTGCACTCATTCGGTTCAGCCTTTCTGCAACGCTGCATACACCTCGGCGGCGCTGCCGCCGACGCCGTCGGGATAGAACTGCTTGGCCCATCGGCGAATTGCGGTGAATCCGGCGAGTTCATCAGTGGTTAGCGCTGGCGGGTCGCAGTAACGCTGATGAGCCCAGATCTGGATGTCCTGCTCGAACTGACGGATCACTTCCCGGCCGAATTCGGCAGCTTTGAGTTCGGCTCGGGCCGGATCCTTACCAGGGGTACGGCCGATGTAGACCATGAACCGGACATCGGAAGTGGATTCGTCGACCGGCGTGATCGCCGAAATGGTGCGATTGTCGACCATGCCCCAGCTCTTGGTGACCGCCACTCCCAGGCCGCCGTTGATCGCCTCCACGCCGCTGTTGATGTCCTCGATCCGCTGGCCGTCATCGCCTTCGAAGGTGATGGTGAAGTCGACGAAAGACACTGGGCCGTCGAAGTCGTGGCGGGTGAACACCGGCACTATCGGAGTGTTGTGCACGTACTTGAAGTGCGCGAAATCCACCCCGTTCTCGAGCACGTATTGCGGATGCAGTTCCAATGTTTGCCGGTAGAGGCGCTGCTGCGGATAGTAGTCGGCGGCGCTGCTGCCATCGTTGAAGCCGGCGAACACATCCGGGGCGTCGAAGAACGGCGCACGGCCTTCGACATCGTGCCAAAGGTAGACCGACGCATTGCGCTCTACCACGGGATAGGTACGAATGCGGCGCCCTCGATTTGGCCGGTCCTGATACGGAATGCACACGTTGCGACCCAGCTGATTCCACTGCCACCCATGGAACGGACACTGCAGCACCTCGCCGACGACCTTGCCGCCGTAGCCGAGGTGGGCGCCAAGATGTTCGCAATAGGCGTTCATCACGATGAGCTGGCCCGACTCGGCCCGCCAGGCGATCAATTCCTGGTCGAAGTACTTCATGGTGCGTACGTCACCCACGCCGATCTCGTCGGACCAGGCGACCTGGAACCATCCGGTCGGCTTCATCGACAGCGGCGGCTTGGCCATCTGAGCAGTCCTCCTTGGCGGCTTCGTACGAATGATAGGCCGCCCCGCCAAAACATCACAGCACCTTCTATGAAAATGTGAATTTGCCCCTACTGCCATCGCGACAGCCGATACCATCGGCACATGACTCGGGCCGGAGTCGCAGGCAGACGCCCCAACCGGCGCGGCAACGCCACCCGCGAGAGCATGCTCGAAGCGGCGCTGACGTCACTTGCTTCCGGGGATCCGGGCTCGGTTTCGGCCAACCGCATCGCCAAGGAGATCGGAGCCACCTGGGGTGCGGTGCAATACCAGTTTGGCGACGTCGACGGTTTCTGGGCCGCCGTACTGCACCGCACCGCCGAGCGGCGTGCGGGGTCGATGTTGGCATTGTCGAAGCCGCTGCAGTCCGGCCGGCCCCTGCAGGAGCGAGTTGCCGCCGTCATCGAGACCCTGTTTCACGGCCTGGCATCGGCCGATTCACGCACAATAGAGAACCTGCGCGCCGCGCTGCCCCGAGACCCAGGCGAACTCGAGCGCCTCTATCCCCGCACCGCGGCCGAGCTGTTCTCCTGGGGTAGAAGCTGGCTCGACACGTGCCAGAACGCCTTCGCCGATCTCGATGTCGACCCCAACCGGGTGCGTGAGGTCGCCGCCCTCATTCCCGGCGCGATGCGGGGGCTGGTGTCAGAGCGACAACTGGGTTCCTACGCCGACCTCGAGCTGGCACGACGCGCGCTCACCAATGCGCTGGCGGGTTACCTGAAGAATTCTCGGACACCCTGAGTCGCTCAGGCGTCGATGACGACCCGAGCGCTGTGCCCCCGCGAAACGCAGACCAGCATTTCGTCGTCACCCTGCGCCGCCCGGCCACGGTGATCAACCTGTCCGGCAAGCACTTTGACCTTGCACGTGCCGCAGAATCCCTGTTGGCAGGAGTACGCGGTCGTCGGATCGCGGTCGAGCATGACGTCCAGCGCTGTCCGATTCGCCGGGATGCTCAGCACCTCGCCGGTGCGCGCGAGCTCCAGCTCGAACGGCACCCCGTCCACGACCGGCGGCGGGCTGAATCGTTCGTAGTGCAAAGGTGCACAAGGATATTCAGCACGCGCCGCGCGTACCGCCTCCAGCATTGGGGGTGGCCCGCACACGTAGACGGCCGTCTTCGGTCCGGCCCCGGCCACCAGATCTTCCACTTGGGCAAAGCGGCCGTGTTCGTCGTCGGCCCACACCGACACCCGCTCCGGTGCGACAGCCACGAGCTCATCGAGTAGGGGCATGTACTCGCGGCTGCGACCGGCATACATCGCGCGCCAATTGACGCCGCGCTGCTGGGCCAGCGCGACCATCGGCAGAATCGGAGTCACCCCGATGCCGCCGATCACAAAGAGCATGTCGTGCTCGGCAGCACCGAGATAGAACGCGTTGCGCGGCCCCTCGAAGACCAGGATGTCTCCCGGTTGGTAAGCGGCGTGCATCTCGATGGAACCGCCGCCCCCGTCGGCGATGCGGCGCACCGCGACGCGGTAGTCGATGCGGCGCCCCGGTGGGCCGCACAGCGAATACTGGCGGCGCCGGCCAGAGGGCAGCTGCACGTCGATGTGCCCCCCGGGTGACCAGGACGGAAGCAATCCGCCGTCCGGGTCTGCCAGGGTCAGCGCGACCACGTCGGGCGCGACGAGTTCGCGCTCAACCACCCTGGCGCGATGTGTCCGGCCCACCGGCGTTACCCGCGACGGATTCCACCGCGAGAACCGGGCGAATCCACCGAACATGGTGCGCACACCCCACAATGCGGTGGCAAAGCGATCTCGGTGGCTGCGACCGTACAGATCGGCGGGCCTGCTGGTCCAGCTGCTCTCCGACACCGCCATATCCCCCAACTTTCTACCGCTGCCGGATGTCCAAGCGTGCGAACATCCGAATCATCGACGGGCTGATGCGCCGCATCGCGTAGCCCACCTTGGATTCCGCGGCCACCGGCAACACGGCCGGCCCGGACCTGATGGCCTTCACGATCGCCTTTGCGGTCGCTTCCGGGGTGAAATTACGACGCCGATAGGCCGCGTCCGCCTTCTGCCGGGCGCGCTCTTGTTGCTCGGTCGACATCCCGGCGTAGACAGTGCTCTTGGCGATGTTGGTGTTGACGAAGCCCGGGCACACCGCTGTGACGCTGATGCCTTCGTCGGCTAGGTCGGCGCGCAACGCTTCGCTGAACCCCAGCACGGCGGCCTTCGTGGTGCTGTAGGCGACCATCGATTTCGACGGGAGATACGCGGCGGCCGACGCGATGTTGATGATCGTTCCGCCCTGACCGCGCTCCACCATCTGGGCGCCGAATGCTCGGCTCCCGCTGATGACGCCACCGACATTGATCCCCAGGATCGCGTCCCAGTGCTGCGGGGTCGTCTCCAAAAACCTGCCCGCCATCCCGATTCCGGCGTTGTTCACCAGGATGTCGACGACACCATGTTCGTCAAGGACTTGCGCGGCAAGGTCGTTCATCACCGTTTCGTCGCTGACATCGACCCGGTACACGGCCGCCGCCGCGCCCGCGGCGCGCACCTGTGCTGCGCTCTCGTTGGCCGCGGCAAGGTCACGGTCGGCGATTATCACCATGCGGGCGCCCTGGCGCGCCAGCTCCACCGCGGTGGCCCGGCCGATGCCCGCACCCGCCCCGGTGACCAAAGCGAGCTGACCGCGCACCTCACCCGGACCCGCGCGCACCACGGTCGCCGCGGCGTCGCCCGTACCCGCAACGACCCGGTCCACCCAGTCGGCGGTCAGCCGTGCGACCACGTCCGGACGCGAGGTCACCACCCAGTGCCCGCCCTCGATCGGGACCACCCTGCCGCCGCCCGGAATCGCGCCGGTGAAACGTTGCAGAGCCGGTGTCACGAACATGTCTTTCCTGGGCACCAGCACCTGAACCGGCACGCTGGTCTGCGGGAGTGACGACCCATCGGTGACAAATCCGGCGGGCATGTTGGCCCGATAGAGGTTGAGCGCGTTCACATAGTCCCCGATCGAGCGCGGCGTCTGACCACGCTGACTGCGGGTGCTCGATTGACCGATACGCTCAAACACCCCAACGAGTTTCACCCCGATGCCGGAACGGAAGAAGAGTTCCGGCACTACCGGGCACAAGAAGAACCCGATGTATCCCGAACTGGCAAGCTGCCTGGCAACCTGGGCCACCGAGCGGGGGGGGGTGCGCCCCGAGCGCAGGAACGCACCCGCGTACTGCAGGTGCGGGCCCGAGATAGAGGTAAATGAGGCAACCTTTTCCATGACCGAGTCGGCGGTCACCGCAGCCCAGCCCTGAATCGAGCCCCAATCGTGTGCCAGCAGGTGCACCCGATCGACGCCCAGGCTGTCGATCACCGCGCCGGTGTCAGAAACCAGCTGTTCCAGCCGGTATCCGGAACGACTGGCAGGACAGGATGGTTCGCCGGAGCCGCGCACGTCATAGGCAACCACGTTGTAGCGATCGCCGAGCAGCTCGGCCACCGGATCCCACAGGTGGTGGTTATCGGGCCAGCCGTGAATGGCCAAAATGGTCGGGCGCTGCGGATCTAACGGCGTGTAGTGATACACGGCCAGGGTGGCGCCGTCGGATGCGGTGATTCCCGTTCGCGAAGCGGTGTTCATTGACCTCAGTGCGACGCCCGGGCGGCGGGAGAGACGGCCAGGTAGTCGACGGCCCGCTCGAGTCCACCCAACTGCGAGGGGTGAAAGCCCGGCTTGTAGTAGTCGCCTACCACCCGGATAAGTCGCCACGGGCCGGGCGTCAGACCGCGACGCGCGGACCTGACGTAGTCCCGCCACCGTGGTTTGGTGCCCGGCGCCAGCAGCGGATCCACCGTATACATGAACCGGACCCCGCGAATCCACAGCGACAGCATCACCGGCGTCACGGCCAGCTGCGCACGCACTTGCCGCCAATACCCCGCGCGCAGGTGCTTCATGGTGTCGAACGCCACCGCCTTGTGCTCGACCTCTTCTGCGCCGTGCCACCGGAGCATGTCCAGCATCACCGGGTCGGTGCCGACCACGTCGAGTTGCGGCGAGTTCAGAATCCACTCCCCCAATACGGCGGTGTAGTGCTCGATTGCCGCGATGAAGGAGACCTGCTCCAGCAGCCAGCGGTGCCGTTGTCGCGGATTGCGTCCCGGCTTCTCCGCCAGCAGCTTCCCGAACAGCCACCTGATCTGGTCGGTATAAGGCGTCACGTCCACGCCCTGGGCCTCGAAGTGGGCCAGCACACCGGAGTGTGCCTGGGAGTGCATCGCCTCCTGGCCGATGAACCCCTGCACATCCAGCCGCAGCTGATCATCCTTGATCAATGGCAACGTCTTCTTGAACACCTCGACAAAGAATTCCTCGCCGGCGGGCAGCAGCAGGTGCAGCACGTTGAGCACATGGGTCGGCAGCGGCTCGTTGGGCACGTAATGAAACGGCAGGTTCGCCCAGTCGAACTCGACATCGCGAGCCTCCAGAACGAGACGCTCGTGGTCTGCCGCACCCGATTCTCCAGAGTGCGGCCCCACTGCGCGGTTATCGACGGTGAACATAAGGCCCCCTTGCCTTGGACGTTTACATTAACGCCTCAAATGTCGCCTCAATAGACAACTCGTGCTCGCAAGTATAGTGATGCAATCCCCCGATGGTGAAGAACTCAGTCGCCAGCCTCAGCACGTTGCTTCAGGCGCTGCAGCGTGGTCGCGATGTGCTCGGCGTTTGTTGCGGCCCGATCCTTGACCCCGGTCGCCAGGCCGGCCACCTTGCGGAACCACCCGGGCCGCCGGTCCCAGGTGCTCTCGGTGACCCGGCAACCGCCATCGGCACCGACGATGTCGTACTGCCACCGCGACACCGGAATGAAGATGGAGTGGACATCGAACGCGAAGATCCGGCCCGGTTCCGCGTCGGTCACCGTGCAGGTCGTCTTCCAGCGCCGGCCACCGTTTCGGTTGTGGCCGACGAACACGGCCCCCTTACCGACTCCATCGCCCTTCTGCAGTTCCATCGCCACCGCCTCCTCGGCCAGCGACGCCAGTGTCCTCAGGTCGCTGATCAGTCCGTACACCCGCTCGGGGGTGGCATCGATCTCGACAGTGGCCGCCACAGAAGGCTTGGTCATTGGGTGATCATAACCAGGGCGGACCGGCCTAAAGGGGCGCGGCCCCGCGTAGATGTTCGAAGATCAGCGACGTTTGGGTGCCCGCGACGTTGATGTCCGCGTTGAGGTTCTCCACCACAAATGAGCGCAGGTCATCGGTGTCCCGAGCGGCGACATTCAACAGAAAGTCTTCGGCACCGGCCAGGAAGTAGACATCCATCACCTGTCGCTTGCGGCGGATCTGCTGAATGAAGCTGCGGATCTTGCCACGGGCGTTGGCCTGCAGGCTGACCGAGATCATCGCCTGCAGCGGTTGGCCCACCGCCACGGGGTCGATATCGGTGTAAAACCCGCGGATCACGCCGAGATCGACCAGTCGGCGAACCCGGCCGTGGCATGTCGAAGGCGCGATCCCGACCGCCTGGGCCAGGGCATTGTTGGTGATCCTGGCATCGCCATGCAGCAGCAGCAGGATCTTGCGGTCCATGTCGTCAAGAGCAGCGGGCCGAACATCCTTCGGCGAGTCTCCCCCTCGGCCGCTAGATCCCGTTAGGTCATCAGACATGCATCCACATTACAGAATTATCATCAGTGTAATTGCATAACTTCCGAAGTTTTTTCACACTTATGGAACCGCGTCACACAAGCCCGTCAAACCCCCACCAAATCGGCAGGAGCGAATATGCGAGTCGGTATTCCAACCGAAACCAAAGACAACGAATTCCGGGTTGCGATCACCCCGGCCGGCGTCGCCGCCTTGACCAAGCGCGGCCACGAGGTGCTGATCCAGGCCGGTGCCGGAGAAGGCTCCGCCATCTCCGACTCCGACTTCAAGGCCGCCGGTGCCCAGCTGATCAGCACCGCCGACCAGGTGTGGGCGGATGCGGACCTGCTGCTCAAGGTCAAGGAGCCGATCGAGTCCGAGTACGGCCGGCTGCGCCGGGGCCAGACCCTGTTCACCTACCTGCACCTGGCCGCCTCGCGCGCCTGCACCGATGCCCTGCTGCAGTCCGGCACCACCTCCATCGCCTACGAGACGGTGCAGACCGCCGACGGCGCATTGCCGCTGCTGGCCCCCATGAGCGAGGTCGCCGGGCGCCTGTCCGCCCAGGCTGGCGCCTACCACCTGATGCGCACCCACGGCGGTCGCGGCGTGCTGATGGGCGGCGTCCCCGGCGTCAAGCCGGCCGACGTCGTGGTGATCGGCGCGGGCACGGCCGGCTACAACGCCGCCCGCGTCGCCAACGGCACGGGCGCGATGGTCACCGTGCTGGATGTCAACATCAACAAGCTCCGCCAGATCGACGCGGAGTTCGGCGGTCGTGTCCGGACCCGCTACTCGTCGACCCTCGACCTCGAGGATGCGGCAGTCAACGCCGACCTGCTGATCGGGGCCGTGCTGGTGCCCGGCGCCAAGGCACCCAAGTTGATTCCGAACTCGCTGGTAGCGCGGATGAAGAAGGGCGCCGTGCTGGTGGACATCTCCATCGACCAGGGCGGCTGCTTCGAGGACTCCCGGCCGACCACGCACACGTCGCCGACGTTCACCGTCCACGACACGGTGTTCTACTGCGTCGCGAACATACCCGGCGCCGCGCCCCGCACGTCGACCTACGCGCTAACCAACGCGACCATGCCCTACGTGCTCAAGCTCGCCGACCTGGGTTGGCAAGCGGCCTGCCTCTCGGATTCCGCACTGGCTAAAGGCCTTTCGACTCACGAAGGCGCGCTGCTGGCAGATCACGTGGCCGCCGACCTCGACCTGCCATTCACCGACCCGGCGAGCGTGCTCGGCTAACCGAATCACAACCGACCCTGGCCACCTGCCCACCATGCAGGTGGCCAGTGTCGCGTCGGGGCCGTTGGGCCGGACCTACAGCGACCACACGTCCGGCGCCAGGGCCGCAACGATGTCGGCCGCCGGTCCCGCCTGGGCCGCCCGGTAGGCCGTCCCTGCCCACAGGTTTGTTCCGTGGGGGTCGTCCGCCTCGATCGCCGCCGCCCGGATGGGCTTGGTCATCTGATTGACCTCCGGATAGCCAAGCGGCGCGACCCGGTCAAGCAGTCGAGTGAAGTTGTTCGCCAGCCCTCGTGCATAGCGGCCGGAGAAAGCACGGGTGACTAGCGTGGAGTCGAACTCCGGGTTCTTCAGGGCAACTCGGTGCACCGAGCTGGTACCCGCTTCATCAGCAAGCAACAGCGCCGTCCCCACCTGTGCAGCAACCGCTCCCCTGCGCAGCACGGCTGCGACTTCGTCGGCGGTACCAAGACCGCCCGCCGCGATCAGCGGCACATCGTGGGTATGGCCGATGTGATCGAGTAGTTGGTGCAGGGACTCCTCGCCCGGCTCCGTATCCGGCGCGAACGTACCGCGATGCCCGCCCGCGCCGGGGCCCTGAACCACCAGGTTGTCAGCGCCGGCCACGATGGCCACCCCGGCCTCATAAGCCGACGTCACCGTGACCGAAACCAACAACCCCAGCGCACTGAGCTGACGGACCACATCGGGCGGCGGCGCACCGAAGGTGAACGACACCAGCTCCGGACGAATGTCGGCCACGGCTTCGAGCTTGCGTTCCCACTCGTCGTCATCGCCGTGAATGGGTTGTCCCACCTCGACGTGGTAGTACTCGGCGACCTCCGCGAGTTCTTCTGCGTAGTACTCCAGCTGCAACCAGTCGGCGACGCTGGGCTGGGGCACAAAGATATTGGCTCCGATCGGGCCGGTGGTGGCGGCCCGCGCAGCGGAGATGTCATCGGCGAACTGGTCGGCGGTCCGATACCCGCCAGCGACGAAGCCCAGCCCGCCCGCGTTCGACACGGCCGCGGCCAAGGCCGGGGTTCCTGGGCCGCCCGCCATCGGAGCACCCACGATGGGTACCGCGATGTCCCAGAAACCCAGTACCATCGACCTAATTTACCATCGCTCGAAGTTGTTGCGGCAGCTGTCGTTTCGAGGTATACGGGCCGAGAACCGCGGCGCCATATCGTTTCACCAGCAGCCGGCGGGCCAGTGCGTTGACCTCGTCGACCGTGACCCGATCGATTTGCTGCAAAGTGTGCTCGATAGTGCGGTGCTTACCGTAATTCAATTCGCTGCGGCCGATACGGCTCATTCGCGAGCTGGAATCCTCCAGCCCCAGCACCAGCCCGCCACGCAGCGAGCCCTTGGCGATACGGCATTCGGACTCGGTGATGCCGTCGCGTGCCACCGCCTCCAGCACCTCTCTGGTCACGCGCATCACTTCGGCGAAACGTTCCGGAAGACAGGCGGCATACACCGACAGCGCTCCACTGTCAGCGAAGATGTCCAGCGCCGAATAGACCGAATAGGCAAGACCGCGGGACTCGCGGATCTCCTGGAACAGCCGCGAGCTCAATCCGCCGCCCAGCGCGGTATGTAGCACCGACAAAGCCCAGCGGTGCTCCCAGCCACGTCCGGGCGTGCGGACTCCCAACGACACGTGGGTCTGTTCGGCTTCCCGGTCCGCCAGCACCAGCTGCGGGGTGCCGTTGACCCGGCCCGTGCCCTTGCGCGGGGCGACGGGCCGGCGGCCGCGGACCAAGCGTGGCCCGAAGTGCTCGCGCACCAACCCGACCACCTGGTTGTGGTCGACATTGCCGGCTACCGCGACGACCATCCGATCCGGTGTGTAGCGGCGCATGTGAAACGAGTGCAGCTGGGCTCGCGTCATCGCCGAGACGGATTGTGTACTGCCAATCACCGGCCGGCCGACCGGATGGTCACCGTACATGGCCGTCAAGAACATGTCCGCCAGTGCGTCCTCGGGGTCATCGTCGCGCATCGCGATCTCCTCGAGAACGACGTCACGTTCCAGCTCGACATCGTCGGCGGCGCAGCGTCCGTTGAGCACCACGTCGGCCACCAGTTCCACGGCCAGCTCTAGGTCGTTGTCGAGCACATGCGCGTAGTAGCAGGTGTGCTCCTTGGCGGTGAACGCGTTGAGCTCCCCGCCGACGGCGTCCATCGCCTGAGCGATGTCCACCGCGGTGCGGGTCGGGGTCGACTTGAAGAGCAGGTGCTCGAGGAAGTGCGCGGCACCGGCCACCGTCGTGCCCTCGTCCCGCGACCCGACCCCTACCCAGACCCCGACCGACGCGGAGCGCACCGCAGGCAGGTATTCGGTGACGACCCGCAGACCGCCCGGCAGTGTGGTGCGGCGCAGTGCCGGGACGGCCGCAGGGTCAGCTGCTTGCCGTGGCGGCATCGGCCGGCGCCGGGGAATCGGCGGCCGCCGCAGCGGCTGAATCGTCGTCCTCGGCCACCAACACCAGCGAGATCTTGCCGCGCTTGTCGATGTCGGCGATCTCCACCCGCATCTTGTCGCCGACAGTGACGACGTCCTCGACCTTGGCGATGCGCTTGCCCTTGCCCAGCTTGGAGATGTGCACCAGGCCATCGCGACCGGGCAGCAGCGACACAAACGCACCGAAGTCGGTCGTCTTGACCACCGTGCCCAGGAACCGCTCACCAACGGTGGGCAGTTGCGGGTTGGCGATGGCGTTGATCTTGTCGATGGCAGCCTGAGCCGACGGCCCGTCGGTGGCGCCGACGAACACGGTGCCATCGTCCTCGATGGAGATTTGCGCGCCGGTCTCCTCGGTGATCGAGTTGATGACCTTGCCCTTGGGCCCGATCACCTCACCGATCTTGTCCACCGGAACCTTGATGGTGGTCACCCGAGGCGCGTACGGGCTCATCTCGTCGGGCGTGTCAATGGCCTCGGCCATGACCTCGAGGATGGTCAGGCGCGCATCCTTCGCCTGGGCCAGCGCACCGGCCAGAACCTGCGACGGGATCCCGTCGAGCTTGGTGTCCAGCTGCAGTGCCGTGACGAAGTCCTTGGTTCCGGCGACCTTGAAGTCCATGTCACCGAACGCGTCTTCGGCGCCCAGGATGTCGGTCAAGGTGACGAAACGGCGCTCGGTCTTGCCGTCCACCTCGACATCGTCGGACACCAGGCCCATGGCGATACCGGCCACCGGCGCCTTCAACGGCACACCGGCGTTGAGCAGCGCCAGCGTCGAAGCGCACACCGACCCCATCGAGGTCGAGCCGTTGGAACCCAGCGCTTCGGATACCTGGCGAATGGCGTACGGGAATTCCTCAACGCTGGGCAGCACCGGCATCAGCGCCCGCTCCGCCAGCGCACCGTGCCCGATCTCCCGTCGCTTGGGCGAACCGACCCGGCCGGTCTCACCAGTGGAGAACGGCGGGAAGTTGTAGTGGTGCATGTACCGCTTGGTGGTCTCCGGCCCCAGCGAGTCGATCTGCTGCGCCATCTTGACCATGTCCAGCGTGGTCACGCCGAGAATCTGGGTCTCACCGCGCTCGAACAGCGCGCTGCCGTGGGCCCGCGGAACCAGGGCGACTTCGGCCGACAATGCGCGGATGTCGGTGATGCCGCGGCCGTCGATGCGGAAGTGATCGGTGACGATGCGCTGCCGTACCAGCTTCTTGGTCAGCGAGCGGAACGCGGCGCCGATCTCTTTTTCCCGGCCCTCGTAGGTGTCGGCCAGCCGTTCGAGCACCTCGGCCTTGATTTCCTCGGTGCGCTGGTTTCGTTCGGCCTTACCACCGATGGTCAACGCCGCGGCCAGTCCATCGGTAGCCACCGAGGACACCGCGTAGTAGACGTCGTCGCCGTATTCGGGGAACACCGGATATTCGGCACCGGTCTTGGCGGTGGCCCCAGATGCGTCGGCCAGCTCCTGCTGCGCGGTGCACAGCGCCGCGATGAACGGCTTGGCCGCTTCCAGACCCTGCGCGACCACGCTCTCGGTCGGCGCCGGGGCGCCACCCTCAACCAGCTCGATGACCTTGTCGGTGGCCTCGGCCTCGACCATCATGATCGCGACGTCGGGCGTGCCGTCTTCCTCGGTGCCGACAATCCGGCCGGCAACCACCATGTCGAACACGGCGCGCTCGAGCTGCTCCACGTTGGGGAATGCGACCCACTGGCCGTCGATGAGGGCCACCCGCACGCCCCCGACGGGACCAGAGAACGGCAGCCCGGCCAGTTGGGTGGAGGCCGACGCGGCGTTGATCGCCACCACGTCGTAGAGGTCGTTGGGGTCCAGGCTCAGAATCGTCACCACGACCTGGATCTCGTTGCGCAGTCCGTTGACGAACGACGGCCGCAGCGGGCGGTCGATGAGCCGGCAGGTCAGGATCGCGTCGGTGGAGGGGCGGCCCTCACGACGGAAGAACGAACCGGGGATGCGGCCGGCGGCATACATCCGCTCTTCGACATCGACGGTCAGCGGAAAGAAGTCGAAATGCTCTTTGGGGTTCTTGCTGGCGGTGGTCGCCGACAGCAACATGTTCTCGTCGTCGAGGTATGCGACCACCGAGCCGGCGGCCTGCTGGGCCAATCGGCCAGTCTCGAAACGGATGGAGCGGGTGCCGAAGCTCCCGTTGTCGATGGTGGCGGTTGCTTCGAACACGCCTTCTTCAGTTTCAGCTACAGACATAACGTCCGTGCGGCCCTCTCTGGGTTATTCAGCTGTTTCGCGGCGTCACACGTAACCCGATGAGTTTGCAGGACTCCTCGCGGACCCAGATGGGCCGGCCTGGATGCGGCTACGGCCGTCGATCGAAGCGGCCGGACTTTCCCCAGATCCGGGGTGCCCGGCAGCCACTACCGAAGACCGCCCGATACAGGCAGGGCTGCTCCCTCGGACATACGTAGCGACTCGCTGGAACGGCGCACGCGGATCTGCGTGAACCGCACCACAGTGCCTGGGCCGAATGGGCCCAGAACTTCCTCACTGTACACCGGCCAATTCGCCACGATGCCCGGCCATGATGGGAACCTGTCGATGATTATCAAGGGCTCCGGGTCTAAGCCAATTCCAGTTCCGCGAAATCGTCGGCGACCTTCTCGAGCTCGCCCAACTCGTGGTCCCAGCAGAACACCTCGTCGCGCAATGCCGAACCATTCACACCAGGCAACAAGACGAGCCGGTCGCCGCAACCGTTGGCCCCAATGGCGACGGCGTTGATCGGAAAGCCGAACCATTCCTTGGAGCTTGCCGTCTCGCGGACAATGTCATTGCAGGTCCGCTTCAGCCGCTGTTTGTCGCTCGTGTCGAAGAAGTCGCTCGTGTCGAAGAAGGGGTGCAAGTCCCAGACGTCCGAGGACGTCTCGACAGCTCCACCGTTATCGGCCATCACCTTCGCCCGGAACGCCGCGGGGAAGGTAACTCCGAGCTTCTCCTCGGTGTCGAGGATGTACTTCTCAGCGACCGGGAAGGGCATCGACTTCTCCTGATGGAACGATCAAACTCACCCACTACGTCTGGGAACTGCCGCCGACGTCCTCCACACAGACAACGAACCGCCGTTCGGTGTAGGTGTAGCCCACACCGCTGGCGCACTGATCCACGGTGACCGGGGATGCGACATCTTGGAGAATCTGGGTAGCCCGTTGCCGGTGCGGCGCCGACGCGTCGTTGCAGCCCACTCGAAACGGGTCGGTCTTGTGGTCCGGGTCGACACTCATACAACTGCCCAGCACCCAGTCGACGTCCAGGCACAGGGTGCTGTTTGCGCCGCCCAGCACGTTGCGGCTGGAGTACGACGAATCCACGTCGGCCGGGCACTCCGTGCGGTCGGTCCCATCCTTGGCGACGGCAACGACCTTGAAGTTGGAGTCCTCGCTGCCGCACGCGGCCTTGGTGGCCTGCGGCCGGTCCGGCGGTCCGGCAAGTTTGAGGCAGTCACCCACCGCCAGGTCAGCGGTCTTGGTGGTTGACGAGCAACCCACCAAGACGCCGGATGCCGGCACCGCCAGAGCCATCAGCACGGCCAAGAACAAGGCGCGCATCGCGCCGGGGGTCAGCGACGCAGGCCCAGCCGCTCAATGAGCGAGCGATAGCGCTGCACATCGATCTGGGAGATGTACTTGATCAGCCGGCGCCGGCGCCCCACCAGGAGCAGCAGTCCACGCCGCGAGTGGTGGTCGTGCTTGTGCACCTTGAGGTGCTCGGTGAGGTCAGAGATCCGCTTGGTCAGCAGCGCAATCTGCGTCTCCGGGGATCCGGTGTCGGTCTCATGAAGACCGTAGGAATTCAGAATTTCCTTTTTCTGCTCGGCAGTCAGCGCCACGAAACATCTCCATCAATTGGTCCGCGATCAGGGATTAGCCGGCGCGGCCACCGCGAACCGCAGCACGCGCCGATGTCGTCGGGCAGTCTAGCAGCGGTGTGGCCGACAGACACAAACGCCGCGGGTCAGCCGGTCGACAGCAGGACCCGGGTCCGTTCGGTATCCGCCCCGATCTCGGCGACCAGTTCGGGCACGGAAGCGAATTTCTTCTGGCCTCGGATGCGGGCAACGAAGTCCAGCGCCACGTGCTGACCGTAGAGGTCCGCGGCGGTGTCCAGGACAAACGCCTCGACCGTGCGGGTGCGTCCGGAGAAAGTCGGGTTGGTCCCGACCGAGACGGCCGCCTGGTAACGCTCCCCCGGTATGACCGCGCCGGTCACCGGGCCGTGTCCCAGGACGGTGAACCAGGCGGCGTAGACCCCGTCGGCCGGTATGGCCGAATACATCGGGGGCGCAACGTTAGCGGTGGGGAACCCCAGTTCGGCGCCACGCCCGTAGCCGCGGACCACGACGCCCTCGACGCGATGCGGGCGGCCCAGGGCTTCGGTGGCCGCCATGACATCACCGGCGTCCACACACGACCGGATGTAGGTGGACGAGAACGTCACGGTCTCGTTGCTGTGGTGCTCGGACACCAGCGACATGGCCTCCACGGCGAACCCGAATCGCTCGCCGGCGTGGCGCAGGGTGTCGACGCTGCCGGCCGCCTTCTTGCCGAAGGTGAAGTTCTCACCGACCACGACCTCGACCACGCGCAGGCGCTCGACCAGCAGTTCGTGGATGAAGCGATCCGGTGTGAGCTTCATAAAATCGGTGGTGAACGGCATCACCAGGAACACGTCGATGCCCAGCTCTTCGACCAACTCAGCGCGACGGGTCAGCGTCGTCAGCTGCGCCGGGTGGCTGCCGGGGTAGACCACTTCCATCGGGTGTGGATCGAAGGTCATCATCACGGTCGGCACGCCGCGCGCCCTACCGGCCTTCACGGCGTGCGCGATCAACTCGGCATGCCCGCGGTGCACACCGTCGAATACCCCGACGGTGAGCACGCATCTGCCCCAGTCCGTGGGGATCTCGTCCTGGCCACGCCACCGCTGCACAACCGCAAGCCTACGGCGCGATGGGACCGCGGCGTACAGCATCGCTGGGGTTGGCGGGTCTTGGCGCCGCTGTCCGAGCGGGTTCGGCGCGCGCTCGGACGGTCATCGGGGCCCACCGGGACACGCTCGTTTGGCGGGCTGGACCGCCGATCAGGCGTGGGTTGCCTAAACTTTCTCCTTGTGAGGGCTGACGAGGAGCCTGGCGGTCTCACCACGGTTGCCCAGGACTATCTGAAAGTCATTTGGACGGCTCAGGAGTGGTCGCGGGAAAGGGTCAGCACCAAGATGCTGGCGGAGAAGATCGGCGTGTCGGCCAGCACCGCTTCGGAGTCGATACGCAAACTCGCCGAGCAGGGCCTGGTTGACCACGAAAAGTACGGTGCAGTGACCCTGACCGACTCGGGGCGGCGAGCCGCGCTGGCGATGGTGCGCCGGCACCGGCTCTTGGAAACCTTCCTGGTCAATGAGCTCGGCTACGGCTGGGATGAGGTGCACGACGAGGCCGAGGTGCTCGAGCACGCGGTATCGGATCGCCTGGTGGCCCGGATCGACGCGAAGCTGGGCTTCCCGCGGCGGGATCCCCATGGTGATCCCATTCCCGCCTCCGACGGGCAAGTGCCCACCCCACCGGCCCGCCAGCTGTGGGCCTGTCGGGATGGTGACACCGCGACCGTGGCACGCATATCCGATGCCGACCCGGAGATGCTGCGGTATTTCGACAGTGTCGGGATCAACCTCGACTCGCAGCTGCGGGTCCTGACCCGGCGTGAATTCGCCGGCATGATCTCGGTGGCGATCGAATCGGCCGAAGGCGCCGCGAACACGGTCGATTTGGGGAGCCCCGCGGCGCGAGCGATCTGGGTGGTGGCCTGATCGGTCTGATCCGACCTCAGCCAAGTAGGCCCTTGGCGATGTGAGTTACCTGGACCTCATTGCTTCCGGCATAGATCATCAGCGACTTTGCATCGCGCGCAAGCTGTTCCACCCGGTACTCGGCCATGTAGCCGTTGCCGCCAAATAACTGGACGGCCTCCATCGCGACGTCGGTGGCGGCTTCGGAGGAGTACAGCTTGATCGCCGACGCTTCGGCCAGTGTCGGTTCCCTGCCCGCCTTGAGCTTCTCGAGTGTCTGAAAGACCATGTTCTCGACGTTGATTCGGGCCACCTCCATCTTGGCCAGCTTGAGCTGGATCAGTTGGAACTGCCCGATGTTCTTGCCCCACAACGTACGAGTCTTTGCGTAGTCCACGCACGACCGGTGACATTCGTTGATGATGCCCAGCGCCATCAGCGCCACCCCGAGACGTTCCACAGCGAAATTGGCACGGGCGCTCTCACGTCCGTCACCGTCGCCGTGGTGTTCACTCTCGCCGAGCAGACGGTCCGGAGTCAGCCGCACGTTGTCGAAGAACAACTCGCCGGTCGGCGAGGACATCATGCCCATTTTCTTGAATGGCTTGCCTTGCGTGAGGCCTTCCATACCCGATTCGAGCACAAAGATGAGTACCGGCCGGTCCCGCCGGTCCGAGGACGTGGCTCCGGCCTCGTCGAGTTTGGCGTACACCAACAACACGTCGGCGTAAGGACCGTTGGTGATGAAAGTCTTCTGACCGTTGAGGATGTAGTCGGCGCCGTCACGTTTGACGTGAGTCTTCATGCCGCCGAACGCATCCGAGCCGGAATCCGGCTCGGTGATCGCCCACGCCGCGATCTTTTCCAGCGTCATCAACTCGGGCAACCAGCGCTGCTTCTGCGCCAGCGTGCCGCGGCTCATGATGGTCGCCGCGCCCAATCCAAGGCTCACCGCGACCGTGCTCAGCAAGCCGATGCTGACTCCGGCGAGCTCGGACACCAGCACCGCGGCCATCGACGCCTGGGGCCCCAGGCCACCCGAACCGCTGGTTCGGTGCCGCTTTTCGCCTTGGTTGGCGCGCTCGGCGTCCAATATCGACTTGACCGATTCGGCTGCCAGCACATCCAAACCGAACTGACTGAACAGCTTGCGCATGATCGGATACGGCGATAGCGCACCGGTTTCCAGTTCATCCAGATTTGGCCGAATCTCCCTGTCGATGAATTGACGAACCGCGTCGCGCATCATCAGATCTGTGTCAGACCACTCGATCATCGGAGCCGCCTCGCCGCCCGCTCGCCGCTCAGCGTTCGGCGCGCTGGTAGGCGGTGACCACGGCGGCGCCACCGAGCCCGATATTGTGCTGTAGCGCGGCCGTGACGTTGTCGACCTGCCTCCTGTCGGTGGTGCCACGAAGCTGCCAGGTGAGCTCGCAGCACTGGGCCAGACCGGGCGCACCGAGCGGATGCCCCTTGGAGATCAGCCCACCCGAAGGGTTGACCACCCAACGTCCGCCGTAGGTGGTGTCGCCGTTGTCGATCAGTTTGGGTGCCTCACCTTGGCCGCACAGGCCCAGCGCTTCGTAGAGCAACAACTCGTTGGCCGAGAAGCAGTCGTGCAGCTCGATCACTTGAAAATCTTCGGGGCCAAGTCCAGATTGTTGGTAAACGCGCTGTGCCGCTTGGACATTCATGTCGTATCCGATGAGGTTCTTGGCGCTGCCGTCGAAGGTCGACGCGAAGTCGGTGGTCATGGCCTGGCCGACGATCTCGACCGCTCGCCCAGCCAGCCCGTGGCTGTCGACGAAGGATTCCGACGCCAGGATCGCCGCCCCCGAACCGTCGGAGGTCGGCGAACACTGCAGCTTGGTGAGTGGCTCGTAGATCATCCGCGACGCCAGGATGTCGTCGAGCGTGTAGGCCTCCTGGAACTGCGCGAACGGGTTGTTGACCGAATGCTTGTGGTTCTTGAAGCCAATCTTGGCGAAGTGCTCGGCCGTGCTGCCGTACTGCTGCATGTGTTCGCGTCCGGCGGCCCCAAACATCCAGGGAGCCAACAGAAACGCGAATTCGGCTATTTGGGCCAGCACCTTGACGTGTTTGTCCATCGGTTGCGTGCGGTCGTCGTAGGACGAGGACAGCGAGCCCGGCTTCATCTTCTCGAAGCCCAGCGCGACGGTGCAGTCGGCGAGTCCGCCGCGGATCGCCTGTGCCGCCAGGAACAACGCGGTGGAACCGGTGGAGCAGTTGTTGTTGACGTTGACGACCGGAATGCCCGTCATACCCAGTTCGTAGAGCGCCCGCTGGCCCGACCTCGACTCTCCATAGACATAGCCGATGTAGGCGTGCTCGACTTCGCGGTACTCGATGCCGGCGTCATTGAGCGCGTTGGTTCCCGACTCGCGCGCCATGTCGGGATAATCCCAGCCTTCACGACGACCCGGCTTCTCAAACTTCGTCATGCCGACGCCGATGACAAAAACCCTGTTCGAACCGTTGTTAGGCATCTTTACCCCTACTACCCTTCCAGGCCCCCCTTAGCGGCTGAAAGGCCGGAACGACCCCTCTTGCACAGTGTGCAACCCGGCCGCATCGACTTTAGGGGCGGGTCCCCTACATCGTCGCCGGGCGGATCACCACCACCGACTTGGTGCGGCGTCCCTCGTCGCGCAACAGCGCAATCACCCGGCCATCGGCATCGCTGGCGGCGTAGATGCCGTCGATTCCGGCCGGTTCAAGGGGACGACCGTTGCCCACGGACTGAGATTCGTCGACGGTGAGGTCGCGGCGCGGAAACATCAGCAGGCAGGCCTGATCGAGGGTCAGGCTCAGCGCCGGCCGCTCGACCAGCTCGTCGAGTGACGCGGCCTGGGACAGGTCGAAGTGACCAACGCGGGTGCGCCGCAGCGACGTCAAATGACCTCCCACATCGAGCGCCGCACCAAGATCGCGCGCCAGGGCGCGGATGTAGGTCCCCGACGAGCAGTCGACTTCGACGTCGATATCGACCACATCGGCGCCGCGTCGCAGATCCATCAGCTCGAATCGGTCGATGCGCACCGGGCGCGCCGCAAGCTCGACCGTCTGGCCTTCCCGGGCCAGTTGATACGCGCGCCGGCCGTCCACCTTGATCGCGCTGACCGCCGACGGAACTTGTCTGATGTCGCCGGTCAAATCCAAGATCGCCGCGGCGATCGCCTCGGGTGCGACATGTTCGGTGGACGCCGAGGCCAGCGGCTCGCCTTCGGCGTCCTCGGTGGAGGTCGTCTGGCCCAACCGGATGGTGGCAGCGTACGACTTCGAGGTGGCGGTCAGCAGGCCAAGGATCTTGGTGGCACGCTCGATGCCGATCACCAGCACACCGGTGGCCATCGGGTCCAGGGTTCCCGCGTGGCCGACCCGGCGGGTGCCGAAGATCCTGCGGCAGCGCCCAACCACGTCGTGGCTGGTCATTCCCCCCGGCTTGTCGACCACAACGATGCCCGGGCCAAAGCCGGGACCGGCGTTCTGCCGGCTCATAGCACGATCGCGGTCAGCACCAGCCCGCGCTCAACCGACCATCGACCGTGAAGTGTCGTCAGGGGCGGGCCCCACAGCGCACTCGGATCGATCAAGATGCGGGAGACAAAGCGGCCGGTCCGCCCCGAGGCATCGGCCTCGAAGGTGATGTGCGCGTCCTCGAATCCCAGCCACCGATTGGTCAGCGGAAACCATACTTTGTAGGTTGCTTCCTTGGCGCAGAACAGTATTCGGTCCCAGTGCAGGCCGTCCGGCATTGCCGACGGTATCTCGTCGCGCTCTTCGGGCAAGCTGATCGCATCGAGCACGCCGTTGGGCAACACGTCGTGCGGTTCGGCGTCGATGCCCACCGAACGCACCGCGGCGCTGCGACCGACCACGGCACCGCGGTAGCCCGAGCAGTGGGTGAGGCTACCCACCACGCCGTCGGGCCAGCACGGTTGCCCCTTGTCGCCCTTGAGAATCGGCACCGGCGGCACACCGAGGTCGCCCAACGCGACGCGAGCACAGTGGCGGACGGTGATGAACTCGTTGCGCCGCTTGGCAACCGACCTGGCGATCAGTGGTTCCTCTTCGGGCAGCGACACCAGGCCGGGCGGGTCCGAGTACAGCTCCGCATACGCCAGATCATCGACCACGGTGCCGGGTAGAACCGACGACACCAACATGCTGATTGTCACCGATCCTGCCGCTGCCGCAGTCTTTCCCGGAACTTGGTGGCCTGCGCCCTCATCTCCGGAGTGATCACGAAATGACCGCCGAAGTCGTTGAGGTACCCCGGCGCGTACTGGGGGTCCGGCAACACCTGACGCAGCCAGCTGTAGGGCTTGCGTCGACGCCATTCCCGCGGGTAGCCCACCGACACCTCTTCAAAGCGCACGCCGTCATGCCATGTGGTGCGCGGGATGTGCAGATGGCCGTAGACCGAACACAGCGCGTTGTAGCGGGTATGCCAGTCGGCCGTCTTGGTGGTTCCACACCACATCGAGAATTCCGGGTAGAACATCGCGTCACACGGTTCGCGCAGCAGCGGGAAGTGATTCACCAGCACGGTGGGCTGCATCCAGTCGAGCTGTTCGAGGCGGGCGCGGGTAGCGGCAACCCGCTCGCGGCACCAGGCATCCCGGGTGGCATAGGGCTCGGGCGAGAGCAGGAATTCGTCGGTGGCCACCACATTGCGTTGCTTCGCGATGGCCATGCCCTCGGCTTTGGTGGTCGCGCCGCTGGGCAGAAACGAGTAGTCGTACAGCAAGAACATCGGCACGATGGTGGCCGGGCCACCCCGTTCGGTCCATACCGGGAAGGGGTGCTCGGGTGTCACCACGCCCATTTCGTCGCACATGTTGACCAGGTAGTCATAGCGCGCCCGGCCAAAAATCTGCATCGGATCGCGGGTGGTCGTCCAAAGCTCATGGTTTCCAGGCACCCAGATCACCTTTGCGAATCGCCGCCGCAGCAAGTCCAGCGACCAACGAATCTCGTCGGTGCGCTCGGCAACGTCGCCGGCGACGATCAGCCAGTCCTCTGGCGAGGAGGGGTACAGCGACTCGGTGACCGGCTTGTTGCCCATGTGACCGGTGTGCAGATCGGAGACAGCCCACAACGTCGGCTGCGCCCCGCCGGTCGATTCGTGTCCTGTCACGACTCACCAGCCTAACGACCCGGTGAAGTGGAGACGAAATCCTTGGGTCCCGCACACCTCGGGTGCAGCGGCGGGGTTCAAGGCCCCAGGCTAAGGGGTCGGCGGTGGGCTGGGTGTGTGGGTCTCACTGATCCGGCAGTCCGACTGTGCCGTGAGCGATGAGGCCACCTGGGTGCCCAGTTTGAACTCGACGCCCCCGTGCCCAGCGAGGTAGACGTCATGGTCGCCCGGCTTGTCCTTCATCACCCCAAAGGTGGTGGCGCCGAATTGCTGCCCACCATCTTTGACAATCTGAACAGCCTGCGGCCACTTGTCGTCGGGAATCGGCCCGCTGAATCCGACCATGAAATACGCCATTTTGGCGGTGGTCTAGACGTACTCGCCACCGCAATGATTCCAGCTGTCCACATCCATCGACCAGGTCAACCCCGTCACCAGGGCCGCGATCGCATCGGCCATCCGGGTCACCGCCGCGCGGTACTGATCCTTGGCCGCCTCCAAAGAAGGCTTGGCCCGCAAGGGGTTCTCCAGTTCAGCAACCTTCTCCGGACTCAACGGGCCCTCCTGCTCACCACCACGCCCAAGACCACCAGAACCACTGGGACCGCACCCCAGCACCAGCACACAAATTAGCGCCAACAACCCCACCAGCCGCCACCGCATCAATGCCCTCCCGCCAATACGTGGCCGGGCGCTGCCGGCATCCCGCCGCCCAGAACCGGCGGGAGCAGCGGCGCGCCGACCTTATTGTCCGGCAGCCCAGCGGCGATCGCCGCCAGGTTATAGCCCGACATCCGCAGCTGTGGCTGCCCGGCGGCATCTTGGAAGACTCGCGGATAATCGCCATGGGCATACGCCCCGTCCCGCCAGATCCCGCCGGGATCGAAACCGGCCTATGACGACAACTCCGTCAACCCGGGAGTCAGATACGGGTCCGGCCCCCAACCGTGTAGCGGGGCCAGCGGGGCCACCACGCTGGTGATCAAATCGTGCGGCGCCTGCATGACATAAGCATGCCCGTGCTCGAGTCCCAGCTGAGCCGGGCTGTAGAGCTCCAGGCCGGGTGAACCGTAGAACACGACATCGTTGACGGGATGCGCGCCATGGGCGTTGAGGTCCTGCAGAGCTAGCGACGCCGTCAACGAGCCATAGGAGTGCCCCAACACGGTGAGGTGGCCGGAGGGGTTATTGGCGCGCACCTGCTGCAAATACCTGGACAAATCGCCGGCGCCCGCACGTGCCTGCCCATCGGTCATGGTCTGCCACAGGTCACCCGCACTTGCGGTATCGAGCGGGTTGGGGGGCGGCTCATAGCCCATCCACGCGATCGTGGCGACCGACGTCGGTTTGCCGGAATTCTTCAACTGCCGCATTTCCTCAAGCCGAAGGTTGCGTGCCTCGGAAACCATGCCCGGCAAGGTGCCCCGGGTGGTGGAACCGACTCCGGGCACGGTCACCGAAACATTGGCTGCGGTGTCCGGATTGCCAACAGCCACCGCCGCCAGCACCTGCTGGTGCGGGTCGTCCGGAAGCCGCAACTGGGCCAAGTACGTTTCCGGGGCGCGGCTCAAGGACTGATCAACCGCATCGAGATCGCCCAGCCGGCCCTTGGCGGCGGTCAGCTGATCGTCAAGGGCGGCGAGCTGGCCCATCGCATCGCTGTCGAGGATGCCGTTGTTGTAGTCGCTGGCGGCCCGCGCCGCCAGCTGGTCATAGCGCCCCTGCAACTGCCCAATCCGGGCTCGCAGCTTGGCGCGTTCCTCACGCAACAGCTCCTCGTTGGCATCGCTGGCCCGCTGAGTCGGTGTCAGCCCCTCGGGTCCGACCGGCGCACCAGCCTCGGCCGGGATGGGCGAATCGCCGTCGGCCATGTTGACCGCTGACGCCAATTCCTCGTCGATGGTGTTCGCCTCAACCACAATCGCCCCCAGGTCAGCCTGCAGCTCGGCTTGCTTGGCAAGCACCCGCGCCCATTCGGACTCGGTGTGGCGCAAGCCCGGAATCGGCACCACCCGGTTGCTCAGCGCATCGATCTGCAGTTCGGCGGCCGCGGCGGCTTTGCGCAACGCGGCCAACTCCGATTGGACCTTCACAATCCCATCAGCGGCCCGATCCGCCGCCCTCGCAACTGCCAACGCTTCATTACCGTGGGCGTCGAGATCGCGGCGAAGTCCCGCGTTCTGACGCGCGGCAGCCTCGGCGGTCTTGCCACCGGAGTTGGCAAAAATCGACAGCGTGGCCAGCTGACGCGACACCTCCAAGCTTACCTGGGCTCGGGCGGTGGCCGCGTGGAACACTTCCCGAACCGCTTGCGCGTCCCACCGATCGATATCGGCGACCGTCAGCGACACCGATCACAACCAACGCCCACTTGGGCGAGCGCGCGGGCCCGCTCCTCCTCTTCCGCCGTATGCGCGACGGCGGCTTGATGCAGGCCGCGTGCATGATCGCCGATTCTGCTCAACAACGCCCTCAACATTTCCAGCCAGTCGTCCATGGCGGCATTGAGAGCCAGCGCCGACGCGCCCTGCCACCCGGACTGAGCGGCCTGGATCCGATGATCGGACGACAAATGTCCGGCCGCCAAGTCCTCCCCCTGCCCGGTGACATGCGCCGCTGAGCGCACCCATTGCTCCGGGTTGATCTCAAACACCCAGACATTCTTGCGCTGGGCGCCACCAAGCGCACTTCATCGCGGGTCAGGGCGAAATTCGAGCTGCGCCACGCTCGAGTTGGCCACCAAGAAATCAACCCCCCGGACTAGAACAAGTTCTCGTTTGACTGTGGCGGCGCGGAGCCGACTTGTACACTCCGGGCAAAGGGACCGCCCAAAGGCAGGGGGTGTCGTGCTTACCAAAGTGCGTCTGGCCGGAGCGCTTGGCGCACTGGTCGCAGCGGCGGTGATCGGCTGGCAGGGCGTCGCGCCGGCCCCCACCAGAGGCGAAAGCATCGATCTGCGCTCAACCACCGCGCCGCTGTCGAGCACGATGAAGAGCCCGATCGTGGAGACCAACAACGTACGCCCGTTCGACGCGTGCGAAGACATCCCGTTCGACGCCGTGCAGCGACTCGGTCTGGCCTACACGCCGCCCGAACACGAGGATGGGTTGCGGTGCCACTTCGATGCGGGCAACTACCAGATGGCCGTCGAAACGATCGTCTGGCGCAGCTACGCTCAGACCCTGCCGCCGGATGCCATCGAGACCACTATCGCGGGCCACCGGGCGGCTCAGTACTGGGTGATGAAGCCGACCTATCACAACAACTTCTGGTTCTCCTCCTGCATGGTCACCTTCAAAACCAGCTACGGGGTGATCCAGCAGTCGCTCTACTACTCCACCGTCTACTCCGAGCCCGATGTCGACTGCCAGGCAACCAACCTGCAGCGGGCAAATGAACTTGCCCCCTACTACGTTTTCTAGCTCCGCTAGCGAGCGTGGCTAACCTGGGGATATGAGCATCACTTCGACCGACGTCGGGCAGCCCACGCTGCGCGCCTTGACCAAACGAGTCGGCGGCAGCGCGGCCGGCGGCGCTCTCGGCGGCTTATTGGGCCTACCGCGCGCGACCACCCGCTACACCGTGAGCCGCGTCGGAGTCCCGATGCGCGACGGTGTCCACCTGGTGGCCGACCACTACTGCCCCACTACGTCGCGACCTGCCGGGACCGTGCTGGTCCGCGGACCCTACGGGCGCGGATTTCCGTTCTCGTTGGTGTTCGCCCGCCTGTATGCCGCCCGCGGCTACCAAGTCGTGCTGCAGAGCGTGCGGGGAACCTTCGGGTCCGCCGGGCAGTTCGAGCCAATGGTCAACGAGGCGGCCGACGGCGCGGACACCGTCGAGTGGCTGCGCCGGCAGCCCTGGTTCACCGGCCGGTTCGCCACCATCGGGGTGTCCTACCTGGGGTTCACCCAGTGGGCGTTGTTGCAGGATCCGCCTCCGGAGCTGGCCGCGGCGGTGATCACCGCGGGCCCCCACGACTTACGGTCCTCGGTCTGGGGAACCGGCTCGTTTGCCATCAACGACTTCCTGGGCTGGAGCGAGTTGGTCGCCCGCCAGGAAGATCCGGTGCGCATCCGGACCGGAATCCGCCAACTGACCGCCCCGCGCCGGGTGGCGCGAGCGGCGGCCGAATTACCGATGGGTGAATCGGCCAGGAAGCTGCTCGGTACGGGGGCGCCGTGGTTCGAATCGTGGGTCGAGCACACCGACCACAGCGATCCGTTTTGGGACCGGATGCGCTCCCAGGACGCATTGGACCGGGTGCAGGTTCCGGTACTTCTGGTCGGCGGTTGGCAAGACGTCTTTGTGCAACAGACGTTGCAGCAGTATCGGCATCTGCGCGACCGCGGCGTGGACGTCGCGCTGACCATCGGCCCATGGACCCACTCGCAGCTACTCAGCAAAGGGCTGACCGTCGGCGCACAAGAAACGTTGGACTGGCTCGACACCCACCTGGGCGGCACGGGCGAGTTGCGCCGGCCCGACGCGGTTCGCGTCTACGTGACCGGCGAGGGCTGGCGCCACCTTTCGGACTGGCCGCCGAAAACCACTGACCATGAGCTCTACCTGCACCCCACCGGCCGCCTCAGCGAGATCGCGCCGCCCGACGCAACGACACCGGCAACGTTCCGCTACGACCCCACCGATCCCACCCCGACCATCGGCGGCCCGCTGTTGTCCTCCAAAGCCGGCTATCGCAACGACAGTCGGCTCGCTTCACGCAATGACGTGCTCACCTTCACCGGCTCCGCGCTGACCCATGATCTGTGGATTCACGGGCACCCGGTGATCGAGTTGACCCACAGCTCGGACAATCCCAACGTCGACGTGTTTGTCCGGATCAGTGAGGTCGACAGCAACGGGCGATCCCGCAACGTCAGTGACGGTTACCAGCGACTGGGCGACGCGCCCGAAACGGTCCGCATCGAACTCGATCCGATCGCTCACCGCTTCAAGGCCGGCTCGCGTATTCGCGTCTTGATTGCGGGCAGCTGGTTCCCGCGTTATGCCCGCCACCTGGGCACCGACGAGCCGACCCTGACCGGACGGCAGGTGCAACCGGCCACCCACTCGGTGTACTTCGGCCAGTCGCGGCTGCTGCTCGGTGTCGACCAGTCAGCCAACGACATCACGGACGCGGGCAGCGACGAATCACCCGAATGACGCGTCCGCACGGGATCTGGGATTGAGACGAATTAGCCTGGCAGTCAATGCGATTCGGCCGAGAGAGCCGAAATGGCGGCTCGACGGGCTTGGCCCGGAGATGCGCCGACCGCGGATTGAAATGCGCAGTAGCGCAGTGCAGCACGTCAACGATCGATGAGCGCCCAACGCGGGCGCCAGCATCCCTGAACTCCTCCGCCGCGGCACGGTCGGTCAGCAAAATCTGGAGCCGGCCGTTTCCGCCTCTGCACCTCAATAGCACTGCTTTCCATAGCATTTGGGATATCTGCCCGTCATTGATTGCAGCGTCGCGCGATTTGGCTGAGGTGAAGACCCGCGCTGCCTGTGTGGTTCGCGTCCGCGACCGGCTCTGGGTATGCTCGGCTCCCGTCGAGTTCAAGACCGACTTGCTCACACGGCGCAAGCCGCCGGACCCGTACCGATTGGACGGGGTCAAGCCCACCCATGATGGAACTATTGACGATTTGGTGCGTTACATGATCGAGGTATTGACCAGTTGTTCGCTGGGCGGCGCGGGCGCTGTGGTGCCCACCGCCGCGCGATCCGCCCTCAGGGCAGCCGACTTCGGAGTCGAACGGCCCACCGTGCCGGGCGCACGACGTTCACCTGGGGGTTCGCTCACGTGAAGGCCGACCAGAATGCCCACCGGGCCGATGTGACCCCGGCGTTTCAGACTCGAGCGCGCCGCGGTCGGCTCTTCACCCGATTCTGCACCGTTGTTGCGGCCGGGATGCTGACCGCTTCCGCCGTGGCACCGAGCCAGGCGACCCCGGCAGCGGCCGATCGCTGCGATGGTGGACCAGGTTGGGAGTTCACGTCTGACGAGTTCGACAACTCGTATGGCCGGCACGCCTTCGTCGGCAACGGCTACCTGTCGCAACAAGTGCCGCCGGCGGGCATGGGGTATGCGCAGACCGGTGAGGAGACCGGATTCCCCCTCTTCACACCGCGTTTCGGCGGCGCTTTCACCGCGGGCTTGTACTCCGTGGCTCCGACCAAGCAGAGCTCCGTGCCCCGGCGTGCCATCGCGGCGATACCCACGTGGTCGACGTTGGAGGTACAGCAAGGCGCCCACAAGTACTCGCCCGAAGTGTCCCCGAAGCAGGTGTCGAATTTTCGGCAGACGCTCAACCTCAGGTGCGGGCTACTGCGCACGTCGTTGACGTGGACGACACCAGACGGGCGTGCGACGGACCTGGAGTACCAGGTGCTGGCCGATCGAGCGAACCCGCACGTCGGGGCGGTGCGCCTGAAGATGACGCCGCACTGGAGCGGACCGGCTCAGGTCGTCGACCGAATCGATGGGGCCGGAGCACGGCGGGTACAGCCGACCGGGTCTGGTGCCAACGAAAACACCATTCATGTCGGCTTTTCCACCGACGGGGTGGGTGTGAACGGCGCGGTCGCGTCAACGCTGCAGGCCGGTCCGTCAGCAAAGGTGCGCGAACACCACCACCGCGCCGACGGTCTGACCGCTGAGCATGCCGTCGATTTCCAAGTCGAGCCGGGTCACACCTACGAATTCGCAAAGTTCGTGGGTGTGGACACCAGGCGCCGAGATGCCTCGACCGCGGTGCGGTTCTCCCGGGATGCGGCCGAGCGCGGTTGGGGCAATGTGTTCGCGACGCATGCCGAGCAGTGGTCGCGGTTGTGGCGAAGCGACGTCCAAGTTGTCGGGCGTCCACAGCTGCAGGACGCGTTGCGTTCAACGAACTACGCCCTGCTGTCCAGCATCCGTGAGGGTCAGGCCAGCAGCGTCGCGCCGGCCGGGCTGAGCAGTGACAACTACGCCGGGCTGATCTTTTGGGATACCGAGCTGTGGATGTACCCGAACCTGCTGCTCGCGCACCCCGAAATCGCGCGCAACATCATCGATTACCGGGTGACAACGCTGCCGGCAGCGCGCCGTAACGCGCAATCGATCGGCGAGAAGGGCGCTTTCTACCCGTGGACGAGTGCGGACACCGGCGATGTATACGCCGACTGCCACAGCTGGGATCCGCCACACTGCCTGACCCAAAACCATCTGCAAAGTGACGTCGGGTTTGCCATGTGGCAGTACTACCTGGCCACCGGCGACCGGCGATGGCTACGCCACGACGGCTGGCCGGTCCTGCAGGCGGTCGCCGAGTATTGGGCCGGCCGCGTGCGGGTCAATCGTGACGGGAGCTACTCGGTTGCCAACGTCGCCGGGCCCGACGAGTACAGCAACGGTGTCACCGATGGCGTATTCACCAACGCGGGCGCCGCTATGGCGCTCACCCGCGCCACCGAAGCGGCGCGGCTGATTGGCGAAACGGCGCCCCCGCGATGGGAACAGATCGCCGAACACCTGCGGATTCCGTTCGACCCGAGCCACAAGGTTTTTATGCAGTACGACGGCTACCGAGACAGCACGATCAAGCAGGCCGACTCCGTATTGCTCCAATATCCGTTGGAGTGGCCGATGTCACGTGAAGCCGCGACCAACACCCTCGACTTCTACGCACCGCGCACCGACCCGGACGGTCCTGCCATGACGGATGCCGTGCACGCAATCGACGCGGCCGCCACCGGCGAACCGGGGTGTGCGACCAACACCTACCTGGACCGTTCCGTGCTGCCATACCTCAGAGCGCCATTCGCGCAGCTTTCGGAAACTCGCGATGACAGTGGCAGTGCGCGCACCGGGCCTCCGGCGTTTAGCTTCCTGACCGGCGGCGGCGGATTCACGCAGGTGTTCACCTTCGGTCTGACCGGCCTGCGATTGCGCGCCGACGGCATCGTCGTCGACCCGATGCTGCCGCCGCAGCTCGCCGACGGCGTGGAAGTTGCCAACCTGCATTGGCAGGGCCGCACCTTCGACATCGCTATCGGGCCCCAGACCACACAGGTCAGCCTTCGCGACGGTGAGCCATTCACGGTGCACGCCACGGACCGGGACCATGTGGTGAGCGCGCAAGAGCCGCTGGTCCTCGAGACCCGGCGCCCGGATCTCACACCGACCAGCGATGTCGCTCGGTGCCGACCCGCGACCGCCACATCGGAGGAGCCGGGACGGTACGCCGAGGCTGCGGTCGACGGCAACAACGCGACCAGCTGGGCGCCCAACGGAACCGCGGGCTCCCTCACCGTCGACTTGGGCCAGCCACGGCAGCTCACCAAGATCGCGACGACGTGGACTGATGTTGCGCCGAGCTCCTTGCGCCTGTTCACCTCCGTTGATGGTGAGCATTTCAGCGAAACGGGGACCGAGCTTACGCCGCCGCGGCTAGGGCGTGTCTGCTTAATGTGAATGGTGTTTTGGCTGATGCTGTTTGGGTGATGCGGACGCATGCGATTTCTGATGATTTGTGGTCGCTGATCGTGGCGGTGTTGCCTGCGGGGCGGCGGCGTGGCCGGCCGTGGAACGATCATCGACGTACTCTGGAGGGCATTATCTGGCGTTACCGTACGGGATCTCCGTGGCGTGACCTGCCCGAGCACTTCGGTCCCTGGCAATCGGTGGCCGAGAGGCATCTACGCTGGTCGGTCGATGGCATCTACGCGCGGATCTTCGCGGCGATCGCCTCTGACCTCGACGCCGAGGACGCCGACCTGGGCGCACTGTTGTCGGTCGATTCGACCAGTGTGCGCGCCCACCAACACGCAGCCGGAGCGCGCCCGGGCGCCGCACAGGGGGATCTGTCGAATTACAAGAAATATCTCCATGAGCCCGATGACCACGCCATTGGGCATTCCCGCGGCGGGCTGACTACCAAGATCCACGCCTTGACCGACCAGCTGTGCAGTCCGGTCACCCTGGCACTGTCGGCCGGTCAAGCCGGTGATAATCCGATGCTTTGGCCACTGCTGGCCGCCCGGTGCAGCAACTCATACGCCCCGTTTCACCTGCTGGCGGACAAGGCGTACTCCCATGACTCGACGCGGGCACAGCTGCGCCGGCTCAAGATCGCCCATACCATCCCCGAGCGCAGCGACCAGATCACCCGCCGCAAAGCCAAAGGCCGCAACAGAGGACGGCCTCCGGGGTTCTCAGGCCGAATCTACAAGCACCGCAACACCGTCGAGCGAAGCTTCAACCGGCTCAAACACTGGCGCGCGGTCGCCACCTGCTACGACAAATACGCCCTGACCTACCTCAGCGGTGCCACCCTGGCCGCCATCATCACCTACCACCGCGTCCGCAATTAGCAGACAGGACCTAGCCCGCTACGTGAAACTGGAAGTCACCGGGCCAGCGCAGCAACATGTCGGATTGCGTGAATTGGTGGTAACCGATCGGAGTTGACGTTGCGGGTTTCAGGCGCCGGCCAGTCAGCCGACGGCATCACGGACGCGGGCAGCGACCTGCGATAGCAGCGCCTCGTCGTGCACCGGCGACGCGTTGCTCGGCGCAATCGGTAGCTGGACCCAACTGGTGCACCCCCCGAACTCCGGAACACGGCGCACCCGCACGGGCTCGGCGAGCGGGATCGCCGGCACCACCAGCACGGCAAGCTTGTGTTTGGGCCGGAAGTCGAGCCGCTCGGACCGTACCGACTCTGCGGTCCAGATATGCAGATCCTCGATTTCTCCCAGCCCCTCCGGACGGTTGACGGGCAGTGCGGCAACAACTTTCGCTGCCGCACGGATCAGCAGGTGGTCGTCGATTCTATCGGCAGCGGCGGCGGTCAGTAGATCCCGGTGCTCGGGTCGAACCCGCTCGGTGTGACTGTGCGCCACCGTCGGAAACAGCAAAAACTCTTGCGCCGCAACCTCGAATCGCTTCTCACCGATGCCACCCTTGCGCAGCAGCACCTTCTGGCGCCCGTCCAGTAGCGCGTGCACCGCGGCGCTCCACTCCTTCAGCGCGGGCGTCATGGCGATTGCGAGCCCGCCAACCGCGCCACCACCTCTGGTCGGCGCAACGGCGGAACCGTCTTTGGCGGCTGCCGCCGGGGGGCTAGCCCGGCGAGCAACCGTGTCGTGGTCGCAGTGACTTCGGCGACCGCGGCTTCAAACGCTTCCGCGTTGGCAGCCGAGGGATGGGTGATCCCGCTGACTTTGCGCACATACTGGCGCGCCGCGGCCGCGATATCCTGGGCAGTGGCCGGCGGCTCCAGCCCGCACAGTTCGGTGATGTTCCGGCACATAACTCCACGATAAGCACCATGGGTCCGCGCGACCCCGCTACCCGCCAGCAGGAGTGCGTTGCATCACCCGATAGCGGAATCCGTATTTCTGCTCAGCCACGGCGGTATTCCTGCCGGCCGCTGTCATCGGCATGCCCTGCAGGTATGCGTTCGACTTCGCACTCGCCACCGAGCCGGCCAGGTCGAGCTGCTCATCGGCGGCGGCGTTGGCGAATTCTCGAACCCCAGCACCCCAACTGCTCGGCGTCGACAGGGATCCCGTCAACCGCGCCTTGCCCATTGCCGCCGACACCGGGCGGGTCAGCGTGCCCAAATCCTCCTCGAACTCCGCGGCGGCCCCGCCATGGGCGCCGTGCAGCATCGACCCCCAGTTGTCAACGACAGAGGATCCCGAGCCCCCGGCGCCACTGGCGGTCCCGGGAATGGCTTGCAGCGCTATCGATGTGGAAAACTGCACCATCCCCAGGGCGAAGTAGCTTTGCCCCAACAGCCGGACCACCGTGGTCCTTTCGGCGGGCGTGATGCCGGGCAGGTGCGCTTCGAGCCATTGCGCCAACGCCGCGAGCCGCGGGAAGGCGACGGGTCGCCGGGTCGCCGCCAACAGCGCTGACCCGCCAGCCACCGCGGTTGTGGTGGCGGCTTTTCCCATCGCGGATGCTTGCCACAGTGGTCCAGGCAGGTTGGTCGTCGCGGGCGGCGGCACGAAGGGAGTCAGCCTGGTGGCGGTCGCCGAGGATGCGGCGTAGCCGTACATCGCGGCGGCGTCCTGGGCCCACATCTCGGCGTATTGGGCCTCCGTGACCGCGATCGCCGGGGTGTTCTGACCGAAGAAGTTGGTGACGATGAGCTTCGTCGACAAGACCCGGTTAGCCGCGACCACGGGCGGGGGCACGGTCATGACGAATGCCGCCTCATAGGCGGCCGCGGCCGACCGCGCCTGACTGGCGGTCCGTTCGGCCCGGATGGCGCTGGCGCGCAACCATGCCACATACGGGGCGGACGCACCCACCATCGAAGCCGCCGCCGGACCGACCCACGGCCCACTCGTCAGCTCGGAAATCACCGATGTATAGCCGGAGGCCAGCACACCAAGCTCGAAGGCCACCGCATCCCATGCCGCCGCGGCCGCCAGCATGGATCGCGAGCCTGGGCCGAAATACATCAGCGCAGAGTTGATTTCGGGTGGTCGTGCCCCATAGTCGGCATGCGCCATCAGCGCTTTCCTGATTGGATGCGGTCGCCTGAATACAGGAACGTCTGCATCGGTAACATCGCCATAGGTTGGGTCAGCACTTATGTCCTGGCCGTCGGGCGGGACCGTTATCACGTTGGTCGCGATCACGTTTCAACCGGCAAAGGGTGGGCGTGCCATCACGGTGGGGCGGACACCGTATCGGGGACCCGAACCGGACGCGCCGAGCCCGGGACCGCCAAGCGGCATGCCCCCCAACAGGTTCCCGGCGCCTCCACCATCGGGTGCGAACTTGAGCGTCTCGATCGGCATGCGCGCTGGCATGGACTCGAGATCCGGGACGGACTGCGCCCACGACGGCGGCACCGACAACCGCCCCAGCGACGCGGCGTGCCCCAGATGTGCCGATACCTGCCCGCCGCCGTCAATCAGGCCGCCCAGACCGGATAACCCACTGGCGGCGCCGCCAGTGGCCGCCGCGGTAGTGCCGCTGAGCAATCCCAGGGTCTTGCTCATCTGAATGAAGTTGTTCGCCATCCCAATGCTGAAATAGGGCAAGCCCTCGGTGTTGTAGAAAAAGCTGGCATATGGCTGCAAATCGGTGAGCAGCGCCGAAATCGAGGTGGGGAAAGTCGTTCCGAACAAGATTTGCCACAGCCAACCCAGCGGGGAGTCTGGTGTGGTCGAGGCTGCAATTGGCGCAACAATGCCATGCAACGCCTTGGGGATCTCCGAAATTAGCCGCGACAGCGTTGTTTGACTGGTGCCGGCCAATGTTGCCGCCGAGTGTGCGACCGCAGCGATCTGACCGGAACCGGCGCCGGCCCTAACGATCTGCTGCGGCTGCGTGAACGGGGTCAACTCCGTGGCCGACGAGGTGGCCGCAGCGTACTCGTACATGGCCGCGGCGTCTTGAGCCCACATCTGGCCGTACTCGGTTTCCAAGGTGGTAATCACCGCGATGTTCTGACCGAAGACATTCGATGCGATCAGCTCGGCCAACCGCACCCGATTCGCCGAGATCAGCGGCGGTGGTACCACCGCACCAAACGCGGTCTCGTAGGCCGCCGCCGAGGCTCTGGCCTGCATCGCCGTGTGCTCGGCCTGTGCGGCGGTGGCCCGCATCCAGACCACATAGGGCGCGACCGCATCTGCCATCGCCACCGATGCAGGGCCCAGCCACCCTTCCTCGACCAGCCCGATGACCAGGGATTCATAGCTGGTCGCCGCCGAATCCAACTCCGCGGCAACGCGGTTCCAGACCGATGCCGCAGCGGTCATCGACGTCGACCCCGGACCCATATACATAAGCGCGGAGGTGACTTCAGGCGGTCTGCGCCCAAAATCCATCTCTTCGTCTCCTCACCTCGGAAGTAGCAGCGGTTACGAGATCTGCGCCGGCTGTGCCGCAGGCACCCAAAAAGCGAGGCCGTCAACAGTTTTCCTAAAAAACAGTTGCTATATGCAGTAATTGGCCGCTCGCAGGAAATGGTAGCGTCTATTCACGCGAAACCCAAGTGGGTTCAACACTGTTCACCGTTGATACACCACCCAGCCACTCCAAATTCGGCGCCGAGGGCTGCGGCCCCTTCCTGCCAACCAGCCGGATAGGGGTCCTTGCCAGCGCCGACTACGGTGAAATCATGACCAAAGAAATCCTGCTGATTGATACTGCTGAGCGGGTGCTCACTTTGACCCTCAACCGCCCGCAGTCACGCAATGCTCTATCGGCGGCCCTGCGGGATCAGTTTTTCGCGGCTCTCGCCGCGGCCGAGACCGACGACGACGTCGACGTCATCATCCTCACCGGCGCCGATCCGGTGTTCTGCGCCGGACTGGATCTCAAGGAGCTCGGCGGGCAATCAGCACTGCCCGACATCTCGCCGCGCTGGCCGGCCCTCACCAAGCCGGTGATCGGAGCCATCAACGGTGCCGCGGTGACGGGCGGACTCGAACTCGCCTTGTACTGCGACATCCTGATCGCCTCCGAGCAGGCACGCTTCGCCGACACCCACGCGCGAGTCGGGCTGTTGCCCACCTGGGGCCTCAGCGTGCGGTTGCCCCAGAAGGTGGGCGTGGGCCTGGCCCGGCGCATGAGCCTCACCGGGGACTACCTTTCGGCCACCGACGCGCTGCGCGCGGGCCTGGTCACCGAGGTCTTGGAGCACCAGCAACTGCTGCCCGCCGCGCGCCAAGTCGCGGCGTCCATCGTTGGCAACAACCAGAACGCGGTCCGAGCGCTACTCGCGTCCTACCACCGCATCGATGAGTCTTCGACCGCGCAGGGGCTGTGGCTGGAAGCAACTGCCGCTAGAGAATTCCGGACCAGCGGCGACGATATCGCGGCCAACCGCGAGGCTGTCCTCAATCGCGGACGTTCCCAAGTGCGGTAGCGATCACACCGCGCTTGCCTGAACGCAGAACTGCAGGGATCCTTGCCAGATGACCGATCCCTATGACGTCGTCGTCATCGGTAGCGGTCCAGCCGGATTGAGCAGTGCGTTAACGCTCGCCCGAGCCCGAAGATCCGTCCTGGTCATCGATGGCGGGCAACCGCGCAATGCGCGGTCAGCCGGGGTCCATGATTTCTTGACCCGCGACGGTTGTGCCCCCGCGGATCTCATTTCCGCCGGTCATGCCGAGATTGCGGGTTATGGCGGCCAACTCCGCCAGGGCCAGGTCGTGGCGGCACACCGCAACGGATCGATGTTCGAGCTTTCCATCACAGACGGCAGCACGATTCGCGCACGCAAGCTGCTTATCGCTTCGGGGCTGGTGGACCATTTGCCCGACATCACCGGCCTGGCCGAGCTATGGGGCACCGATGTGCTGTATTGCCCGTACTGCCACGGGTGGGAGGTGCGAGACCAGCCGATCGGCGTCCTGGCGACCGGGCCCGAATCGGTCCATCAGGCCCTCATGTTCCGACAGTGGAGTCCGCGGATCACGCTCTTTCTCAACGGCGCAGTCGATCCGAGCGAACCCGAGCGAGCCCGGCTGCACGCCCGCCAGATCGAAGTCGTAACCTCGCCGGTCACCGAGGTTGTCAGCAGCGACGGGCGGCTAGAGGCCGTCGCGCTCGCCGACGGCAACCGCGTCGCGCTGGCAGCGCTCGCGCTGTTGCCGCGGATGGTCGCCAACACCGATTTCCTAGACCCGCTGGGGCTTCGCTTGGTGACCCACCCGTCGGGTTTCGGCGAGAATCTGCAGACCGATGGCAGCGGCCGTACCTCGGTGCCCGGCGTCTACGCCGCCGGCAACGCGGCCGATATTTCGGCTCACGTGGTCAACTCGGCGTCTTCTGGCCTGCTCGCCGCTATGGCCATCAACGCCGACCTGGTCGACCAGGACACCGAGCAAGCACTTCTGGGGGTTGCTGACCGATGACATCGGGTCCGCGATAGCACCGGTACTGCTCAACGGATGCGCGACTCGGTTCGACTATCGAAGAAGCACACTTCCTGCGGATCGGCCGCGATCGACAACGAGTCCCCTGCACCGACGGTGGTGTGGCGGTCGGACCGGATCACGACCCGCCGGGTCCGTGACGACCACCCGTCCTGGGCGACGGGGGTTGCGTAGATGAACGATTCGAAGCCCAGTTCCTCGACCTGTTCGACGCGAACACCCAATGCTGCGGTCCCATCGCCTCCAACCACATCCCAGGACTCCGGCCGGACGCCAATCAGCACCCGATCGGCGGCGCCGCGCGGAACCGGTATCACCAGACCGGACAGTCGCGCCACCCCATCGGCGACCGGAGCCTCGATGAGGTTCATCGCCGGCGCCCCGATGAAAGTGGCGACGAAAGTGTTCACCGGGTTGTCATACAGTTCCCGGGGCGTGTCAACCTGTTGCAGCACAACGTCTTTGAGTACGGCGACCCGATGGCCCATTGTCATGGCCTCCACCTGGTCGTGTGTGACGTACACGGTGGTGGTGCCCAGCTGACGTTGCAGCCCCGAGATGTGCGATCTGGTGCTCACTCGCAGCTTGGCATCCAAATTCGACAACGGTTCGTCCATGCAAAAGACCCGCGGCCGGCGCACGATGGCTCGTCCCATCGCCACCCGCTGGCGTTGTCCACCCGAGAGCTTCGACGGCTTACGATCCAGCAGCTCGGTCAGTTCCAGCATGCTGGCAACTTCGAGAACTCGTTGCCGAGTGTCCGCTCGCGACATGCCGGCATTGCGCAACGCGAATCCCATGCTCTGCGCCACCGTCATATTCGGGTAAAGCGCGTAGTTCTAGAATACCATCGCGACATCGCGGGCCCGCGGCGGAAGGTCGGTGACATCCGTATCACCGATAGTGATACGACCGCTTTCAACGGATTCCAGTCCGGCCAGCACCCGCAGTATGGTAGATTTGCCGCAACCGGAAGGGCCGACCAGCACCAGAAACTCGCCGTCGGCGATCTCGAGGTCCAGGTTGTTCACAGCGGGCGCACCACTGCCTGGATACCGATAGGTGACCCCGGAGTACTGCACTTTAGCCATGCTGGCGAAGCTTTCGCACGATCTGTCGGTCCAGAATGATCTGCAGCTGCCTTTCAATACTTGCGAATGTCTTTGCCACGTTTGTTCCCCGCAACCCGATGGACTCGAGCCCGGCGGAGATGATTCGATCGGCACCGGGCAGGAAAACCCGCGCGTAGTCCTGCGGGCGGGTGTGGGGAAGCTGGTTGATCGCAACTCTGGCGCGCGGATGATCCGCCAAATACTTCTGTTCGCTGGGGACATCGGCTGCCGACTTTCGCACCGCCAGATATCCGGTGCGCTGACTGAAATAGGCGGTGTTGACCGGGTTGGTGATGTACTCGATGAACCTGAGTGCGTTGCGCTTGCGTTCGTCGGAGAGCTTGGTGGGAATCGCCAGGCCCGCCCCACCCGTCGGGCATCCGGGGGCTCCGCCCGGGCCGGTAGGCATGGGCGCCACACCAAAGTCGAATTTGGCCATCTGGGTAATGCCGGTCAGCGAGCCGGTCGAGGCGACCGCGGAGGCCATGATTCCGGTGGCGAATTCGTTGGCGATGTTGTTGGCGACCGCCGCATAACGCTTGGTATGGATGCTGTCCCGGTAAAAGTTGCCGGCCGCGATGGTGTCGGGGTCGGTGAATCGCAGCGTCCACAGATCCGAGTAAGAACCATCGAAGGTCCAGTTCACTCGTTGGAACGTCCACGAGATCAATTCGGCATTGGCCCAGCCGTGGGCCCACTGCCGTTCATCGACGACGCGTTGTAGCCGCGGACCCCAGTCATCGAATTCTTGCCAACTGTTCGGCCCGCGATCGGGCAATCCGGCACGCTGCCATACCGCCTTGTTGTAGTAGAACAGCGGCGTCGAGCGCGCATAGGGCAACGCGTAATGCCGTCCGTTGAACTCGTAGTCGGCCAGCAGTGTGTCCACATAATCAGAGGTGTCCACACCGATCTGGCGAAATAGTTTATCGAGGGGGGGAAATCACGCCGCTCAAGGCAAAGTGAAACCACCAGATATCGCCCAGTACAACCACATCGGGCACGTCGTCGCCGATAAGTGCGGCGTTGAACTTCTCCGCCACTTCGTCGTAGTCCATGCCGGCATCGACCAATTTGACCGACAAGCCGGGAAACTGCTGCTGAAAACGGTCGATCAGAACCTTCTCCACGCCGGATGATTGACCCGGATGATTGGACCAGAACGAGATCGGTCCGGGCCCCGACTTGATCGAGACGTTGTTGGTGATCCCGGCGCATCCGGCCGTCACTCCGGCCGCGGCAGCACTTGCCAGCGACAGAAACCGTCTGCGATGCATGGAGTTCATGGCCCACTAACCCTTAACCGCACCCGAGGTGAGGCCCTTGATCATGCGCCGCTGCAATCCGATGAAGATGACCAGGATCGGCAACATCGCCAACAGTGTCACTGCCATCACCGGACCCCAGTTCGTCACGCCCTCGGCCTGCTGAAGGAAGGTCAGCCCCACCGGCAGCGGCGCCACCGATTCGTCGTCGGACATCAGAAATGGCCACAGGTATTCATTCCATTCGTTGACGACTGTAATGATGCCGAAGGCCACCATGGTGGGACCGGACATCGGCAACACCACTCGAAATAGCAGTTGCCACCAACGCGCCCCGTCCATCCGCGCGGCCTCGATGACCTCGCTGGGCAGCGACAAAAAGTGATTGCGCATCAGGAAGGTTCCGAACGCGACTCCGGCAAGGGGCAAGATGATGCCGGGAAACGTGTTGCGCAGCCCCAGTTGAGCGATCAGCGCGTAGTTGGAGATGACGGTGATCTGGTTGGGCACCATCAGCGCGGCAATGATAAACAAGAACACCGGGGTTTTGCCCGGGAACTGGACAAACACCAAGCCGAATGCGCTGAACACACCGAGGGCGAACTTCACCACAGCCAGCACCGAGGTGATAATCACCGAGTTACGCAGGAAGGTCCAAAACGGGATCTGCCGGGTGGCCGTCCAATAGTTCTGCGGATACCAGTGCGGCGCCCACCAGTTGGTCGGTTGTGAGTAGATGTCCGCCTGTTCCTTGAACGAGGTGAAGAACACGAACAGCAGCGGCCCGGCCACCACAGCCATCACCAACAACATGGCGACATAGCCGAGCGCACGAACGATGGCCCTCGAGCCGCGCGGGCGCAAGGACATCACTGCTGCTGCCCTCTATCCATGACTCGCACCTGGTAGTAGGTGACGACCAACAGGAAAAGAAACATCATCGTTGCGATGGTGGCGCCGTAGCCGGCGCGGAAGTTTCGGAAGGTCTCCAGATACACCTGGTACACCATCGTTGTGGTCCCGGTTCCTTCCGGTCCGCCGCGGGTCATGACGTTGATTACATCGAACACCTGCAGCGAGTTGATCAGCACGGTAATCGACAGGAAGAAGGTGGTTGGCCGCAACTGCGGCAGCAGTACCCGCCGAAAGCTCGTCCACCGGCTCGCGCCGTCGATTTCTGCGGCCTCCAATAGATCTCGACGCACGCCCTGCAACGCCGCCAGATAGATCACGCAGGTGTATCCGAGGTTCTTCCACACATAGGTGACCGTCACCATGAACAACGCCCAGGGCGTGTCCTGCTAGAAGTCCGGAGCGTTGACCCCGACCCGGTGCAACAAGTCTTGCACCAGACCGAAATGTGGATCGAACACGAACTGGGCTGCCAGACCGACGGCCGCACCCGAGATCACAAACGATGCGAAGACCGTTGAGCGCAACAGGTTTCGCCCGCGCAACGGTTGGTCGAGCAGCATCGCCAGCAACAGTCCCAGCAACATCGATCCGGCCACCGCTGCGGTGGTGATAATCGCCGTGTTGGCCACGATCTGGCGGGTGTCCGGACGACTGAACCACTCGATGTAGTTGGAGAGTCCGACGAATTCCGCGGTGGGATCGGAGATATTCCAGTCAAAGAACGACAACCTGATGTTGTCGACCAATGGGCGGTAGACGAACAGCAACAACAATGCCAGGTTGGGGCCCACCAAAGCGACGAATAGCGCGTAATCCCGCCACGACCGGTTCCGCCGTGGCCGCGTCGTCGTCACCGGCGCAGTGTATCGGCGGTTGCCGGGGAGTTCTCGTCAAGATCCAAGATCGGCGCCGGGCGAGTCAAGCCGTCCCCGTCAAAGCCCACCGACCACTCATCGCCCGCCATCCGACGAAAATCAGCCGCAGCACGATGAAGGTGGCAAGGCCCGACCAGATGCCCGCCAGCCCCCAGCCGTACACCAACGACAGCCAGATGAGCGGTAAGAACCCCGCCAGCGCGCTGACCACGGTCGCGGTACGCATGAAGGCGGCGTCACCAGCACCCAACAACACCCCGTCGAGTGCGAAAACGATTCCGGCAAAAGGTAACTGCGCAACAAGGAACCACCACGGCACGGTGACCGCCGCGAGCACCGCCGCATCGTCGGTGAACAGCGCGGGCAGCACCGGGGCCCCCAGCGCCAAAGCCGCCGCCAACATGCCCGCGGCAAGCAGCGAAAACACTGTCACCCGCCATGCCACCCACTTCGCGTGTGCGGCGTCCCCGGCCCCCAGCGCCGCCCCCACCAGCGATTGGGCCGCAATGGCCAGTGAATCGAGAACCAGGGCGAAAAAGCCCCACAGCTGCAGCACCACCTGGTGTGCAGCCAGAGCGGCAGCGCCGAACCTGGCAGCCACCGCCGCGGCCGAGATAAAACACGCCTGGAACGCCATCGTCCGCACGATCAGATCGCGAGCCAGCACCAATTGCTCCCGCATTATGTGGCGGTCGGGTCGCAACGACACCCGCTCGGCGAGCAGCGCGCCCCCGAACAGCAACGCCGCCAGCCACTGCCCCACCAGATTGGCCACCGCCGAGCCGGCCAGTTCCATTCGCGGCAAGCCCAGCCAGCCGTACACCAGCAGCGGACACAGCAGTGCCGACAACCCAAAACCGGCAACCACGTAGCGCAGCGGCCGAACGGTGTCCTGCACGCCCCGCATCCAGCCGTTGCCCGCGAGCGAGATGAGGATCGCCGGCGTGCCCAAAATGGCGATCCACAGCCAGGGCAGCGCCGCCCCCGCGATATCGCCGCTACCCGCGCGGGCCCCGGCGATCACCGACACCAGGGGCACCGCGGCGGTCTGCACCACGAGGATGGTCAACAGCCCGAGCGCCACCGCCAACCAGGTCGCCTGCACGCCTTCGGCGACCGCCGCCACCCGGTCGCCCGCCCCGTAGTGGCGCGCCGAACGCGCCGTCGTGCCGTAGGACAAAAACGTCGCCTGGGAACCGACCAGGCCCAGAACCAGACTGCCGATGGCCAGACCCGCCAGGGCCAAAGCCCCAAGCCGACCTATCACTGCGGTATCGAACAACAGATACAGCGGCTCGGCGGCCAGCACACCCAGCGCGGGCAACGCCAGCGCTGCGATCTTGCGGCCGCCGGCGTCGGGCCGCACGGCGTCGGGCCCCATTTCCCGCAAAGAGGGTCAGCCCAGCGCTGCGAGCAGCGACGCCACGACGTCATCGATCGAGCCGGTGGTCGAATACCCCGCCGCCAGTAGGTGGCCCCCACCACCGAACGCTGAGGCGACCACGCTCAAATCGATGTCCTTCTTGGCCCGCATCGACACCGACCACTGCTGGGGGTCGACCTCTTTGAAAACGACCGCGACCTCGGCCTGCCGGGTGGTGCGCACGATGTCGACGATGCTCTCCACCTCTTCGGCGCGCGCCCGCGCAAACTCCTGGTGCTCGACGACCGCGTAGACCAATCCCCGACCGGCTACCGCCTCGGGCAGCAGCTGCGCCGAGCCGAGCACCCGGGAGAGCATCGGCAACCACATGAACGGGTGGGTATCCATCAGCGATCGGCTGATCGCGGCGTTGTCCACGCCGATGTCCACCAGCCGGGCCGCCAGCCGCAGGCCGCGCGGACTCGCCCACCTAAACGACCCGGTGTCGGTGGTGAGACCGGCATAGATGCAGTGCGCGACGTCCAGACCGATCGGCTTGCCCCACGCATCGAGAATCTCGGCCACCATCATGGTGGTCGAGTCGGCCGAGCAATCGATGAAGTTGGCCGTGCCGAACTCGGCGTTGGACGCATGGTGATCGATGACCAGCACGCTGCGGGCCGGATCAGCCAGGTCACTGAGCCCACCGAGACGCTTGATGCTGGGGACGTCGACGGTCGCCACCAAGTCGACGTCGCGGCGCATTTCGTCGGCATCGACAAGCAGGGCGCAACCGGGCAGCGACGCCAACGACTCAGGCAGCGTGGCGGGGGCGGCGAAACTCACCTCGACCTGCTTGCCACACCCGTCCAACACCAACGCCAGGGCCAGCCCCGCGCCGATCGTGTCGGCGTCGGGGTGGACATGGGCGATTACCGCGATGCTGTCGGCGGCCGAAAGCAGCTCGGCCGCGCCGACGGCGTCGACGCGCACCCCCGGACATCGCATCTGCTCAATCTTCGGCTTGGTAGTCGTCACCGGTGTTCTCAGCCTCGAGCCCGTCGCTAGTTCGAATGACCAGTCCCCCGGCATCCGACGGTTCGTCGGCCGATCCCCTGTCGCGGTAGGGATCGGCCTCCCCCGCCGGCTTGGCACCGACTCGCACCCGCGCCAGATCTGCGTCGGCGGCGCGGGCACGGGCCAACAACTCGTCCATCCGGTGCACGGTGTCGGACGTGACGTCCCGGGTGAACGTCAGGGTCGGGGTGAAGCGCACGCCAGTGCCAGCTCCGACCTTGGTGCGCAACACCCCCTTGGCCCGTTCCAGTGCCGCCGCGGCGGCCGCGTAGTCCGGCTCATCGTCCAACGTCGGCCCCATCACGGTGTAGTACACCCTCGCATCGTGCAGATCGGCCGTCACCTTGGCGTCGGTGATGGTCACCCCGACCAGCCCCGGATCCTTGATCTCGTACTCGATCGCCGACGCGACGATCGTGGTGATCCGTTTGGCCAGCCGGCGCGCTCGCGCCGGGTCAGCCATGCTCGCGCCCCATCAGGAGCGATCTTTCTGGACCAGCTCGTAGGACTCGATGAAGTCGCCCTCTTTGAGGTCGGAGTAGCCCAGCGTCATACCGCACTCGAATCCCTCGCGGACCTCGGTCACGTCGTCCTTCTCCCGACGCAACGAGTGAATCGAGAGGTTCTCGACGACCACGATGTTGTCTCGCAACAACCGGGCCTTCGCATTGCGGCGAACCACACCGGAGCTGATCATGCAGCCCGCGATGAGGCCGACCTTCGAGGACCGGAACAGCGCCCGGATCTCTGCGCGCCCGAGCTCGACCTCTTCGTAGATCGGCTTGAGCATGCCGCGCAGGGCCTTCTCGATCTCATCAATCGCCTGGTAGATGACCGAGTAGTAGCGAATCTCCACACCTTCGCGGTTGGCCAGCTCGGTGGCCTTGCCCTCGGCACGCACGTTGAAACCGATGATGATCGCATCCGAAGCCGACGCCAGGTTGACGTTGGTCTCGGTGATGCCACCGACACCGCGGTCGATGACACGCAGGGCCACCTCGTCGTCGACCTCGATACCCATCAGGGCCTCTTCCAGCGCCTCGACAGTACCGGCGTTGTCGCCCTTGAGGATCAGGTTGAGCTGGCTGGTTTCCTTCAGCGCCGAATCCAGATCTTCCAGGCTGATCCGCTTGCGACTGCGCGCCGCCAACGCGTTGCGCTTGCGAGCGCTGCGCCGGTCGGCGATTTGGCGGGCGATCCGGTCCTCGCCCACGACCAGGAAGTTGTCACCGGCACCGGGGACCGAGGTGAAGCCGATCACCTGGACCGGACGCGACGGTAGCGCCTCTTCCACGTCCTCGCCGTGCTCGTCGACCATCCGGCGCACGCGGCCGTAGGCGTCGCCGGCGACCACCGAGTCGCCGACCCGCAGCGTGCCGCGTTGCACCAGCACGGTGGCCACCGGGCCACGACCACGGTCCAGGTGCGCTTCGATCGCCACACCCTGGGCCTCCATGTCGGGGTTGGCCCGCAGATCCAGGGCCGCGTCGGCGGTAAGCAGCACCGCCTCCTCGAGCGCCTCGATGTTGGTGCCTTGCTTGGCCGAGATGTCGACAAACATCGTGTCGCCACCGAAATCCTCAGCGACCAAACCGTATTCGGTGAGCTGACCGCGGATCTTGGCCGGGTCGGCGCCCTCCTTGTCGATCTTGTTGACCGCCAACACGATCGGCACGTCTGCGGCCTGTGCGTGGTTGATGGCCTCAACCGTCTGCGGCATCACACCGTCGTCGGCGGCGACCACCAGGATGGCGATGTCGGTGGCCTTGGCACCACGGGCACGCATGGCGGTGAACGCCTCGTGACCGGGGGTGTCAATGAAGGTGATCAACCGCTCGGTGCCATCGTGGTCCACGCTGACCTGGTAGGCACCGATGTGCTGGGTGATGCCACCGGCCTCGCCCTCGCGGACGTTGGCCTTGCGGATGGTGTCCAGCAGTCGGGTCTTGCCGTGGTCGACGTGACCCATCACCGTGACTACCGGCGGTCGGGTCTGCAACTCGGACTCGTCGCCGGAGTCTTCGCCGTAGGTCAGATCGAAGGATTCCAGCAGCTCGCGGTCCTCGTCCTCGGGACTGACCACCTGGACGTTGTAGTTCATCTCGCTGCCGAGCAGCTCGAGGGTCTCGTCGCCGACCGACTGGGTGGCCGTGACCATCTCGCCGAGGTTGAACAGCGCCTGAACCAGTGCCGCCGGGTTGGCGTTGATCTTGTCCGCGAAGTCGGAGAGCGATGCTCCGCGCGCCAGACGGATGGTTTCACCGTTGCCGTGCGGCAACCGCACACCGCCGACGACCGGCGCCTGCATGTTCTCGTACTCGGCGCGTTTGGCCCGCTTGGACTTACGGCCGCGCCGGGGCGCGCCGCCGGGACGGCCGAAAGCACCGGCCGCACCGCCGCGCTGGCCGGGACGGCCACCGCCACCACCGCTACCGGGACGGCCGCGGAAGCCGCCTCCAGGTGCGGCGCCAACGCCGCCGCCTCCGCCGCGGTAGTTACCGCCGCCACCATCTGACCGGCCGCCACCTGGCCCACCAGGACGACCACCACCGGGCCGCGGCGCGCCGGTACGCGGTGGGCGAGGCCCACCGGAAGCGCCGCCGGGACGCGGAGGCATGTTGCCGGGAGAAGCGCCACCGGGGCGCCGCGCCCCTGGGCGCGGCGCCCCGGGACGCGGCGCCTGCGGGCGCGGAATGGGCCGATCAACCGGCTGCGCCGAGGAGAACGGGTTGTTGCCGACGCGGGGAGTACGAACTCCCGGCTTGGGCACCGGACCCGGCCGTGCCCCCGGAGCCATGCCCGGGTGAGGCGCTTGCGGAGCGGCCGGCTTGCCCGGTGTCGGCGCAGGCCGTTGCCCGGGAAGCGGCGCCTTCGGCGGCGCGGGCGCTGCCGAAGCAGCAGGGGCCGCCGGCGTCGCGGCCGGCGGTGCCACACCGGAGTCCGCGGGTTGCACGGGCGCGGGCGCAGGGGTAGGCGTAGCCGTCGGCGCGGGGGCCGGAACGGGCGCCGGGGTACCGTTGCCTACTGCCTTGTCCAGAGCGGCGTCCAGAGACTTGTCCGCAGCCTTGGCCGCGGGGTTGGCACCCGGCACCTTCTGCGGGGCCTTGGCCACACCTTTGGCGGCACCCGTGTCTGAGCCTTTCGCCGGCGCCGACTTACCGCCACCGAACGATTCACGCAGCCTGCGGGCCACGGGAGCTTCCACCGTCGACGAGGCCGACTTGACGAATTCGCCCTGTTCACTCAGCCGGGCGAGCACTTCTTTGCTGGTTACACCGAGTTCCTTAGCCAACTCGTGTACGCGGGCCTTACCTGCCACTACATCTCCTGTCCATGAGGCGACAGTCGTGGGCCGCGCCTCGGGGTTTAGCTATGACACATTGTCATCGGGACTTCACGGTGTGCTCATGTTCTTTGCTACCTGTTCTGTTGCTCGGCGGACCGGGCACGTCCAAACCACCGATGTGCTCGACCACCGCGGATATATCCGGTGACCCGGTGATGCGCAGCGCCCTGGTGAAAGCCCGTCGCCGAATCGCTTGTTGTACGCACTGCGGCACCGGGTGCAACCACGCACCCCGTCCCGGCAGCCCCCTAGCTGTGTCAACGATCACGGCATAGTTGCCGTTCCCGGTCGACTCAGCCACCACTCGAAGCAGTTCGACGGCCAACTCTCGCTTCCGGCACCCGACACACGTCCGCACCGGTCCGCAGGGGATATCCGGACGCCCGTGCGCCATGGCCGAAGGCTTGCGCTGGATCACGGCTCAGTCTAGCGTCACCGAACCGATTGCCCGAACCGCCCGTGGACCCGTTGTCCGGGCCGGCGCCAAAACCGGGGCATGTCCCCTAGTAGTCGTGCGCCAAGCCGCGGCTGGCGCCCCGTTCCGGGTGCTCCGCCGACTGCTCCGGCGAATCGCCGCGGATGTCGATCCGCCAGCCGGTAAGCCGGGCCGCCAACCGCGCGTTCTGGCCTTCCTTGCCGATGGCCAGGGACAGCTGGAAGTCCGGTACCACGACGCGAGCCGCCCGTGCGGTCTCATCGATCACCGACACCGAGACCACCTTCGCCGGGGACAGCGCGTTGGCGACGAACTGCGACGGGTCCTCGTCATAGTCGATGATGTCGATCTTTTCTCCGGAAAGTTCGCTCATCACGTTGCGGACGCGTTGACCCATCGGTCCGATGCAGGCGCCCTTGGCGTTCAGCCCCGGAACGTTGGACCGAACCGCAATCTTGGAGCGATGTCCGGCCTCGCGGGCGACCGCCACGATCTCCACCGAACCATCCGCAATCTCGGGCACTTCCAGGGAGAACAGCTTGCGCACCAGATTGGGGTGGGTACGAGACAGCGTGATCAGCGGCTCCCGAGAACCGCGGCTAACGCCCACGACGTAGCAGCGCAGCCGATTGCCATGCTCGTAGCTCTCGCCAGGAACCTGTTCGGCAGAGGGAATCACGCCCTCGGAGGCCTTGGTCTCGCTTCCCATCCGAACCACGACCAGCCCACGAGCGTTGGCTCGGCTATCGCGCTGAATCACACCCGCGACGATCTCGCCCTCGCGGGTAGAGAACTCCCCGTAAGTGCGCTCATTTTCCGCGTCCCGGAACCGCTGCAACATGACTTGGCGTGCGGTTGTCGCAGCGATGCGGCCAAAACCCTCGGGCGTGTCATCCCATTCGCTGATCACATTGCCGTCGTCATCGGTCTCGCGGGCCATCACGCGCACGACGCCGGTCTTGCGGTCGATCTCGATGCGCGCGTCGGTCTGATGGCCTTGGGTGTGTCTATAGGCGGTCAGCAGCGCCGATTTGATCGTCTCGAGCAGCTCATTGACCGAGATGCCCCGATCGACCTCGATCGCATGCAGTGCCGCCATGTCGATGTTCATGCCTCGACCTCCGTCCCAGCGGCCCTACCTGTAGTCGCGAGTTCCAGTTCAGCTGGATTCGGCGGCGAAAACTCCACCTGCACAACCGCTTTCCCCACCTCGGCAAGTGGGATCTCGCGGACTTTCCACTCCCGCCCGGCCCGAACCACCAGATCCAGCGAACCGCTTTGCAGCGCGCCGATGCGGCCAGTCAGCTGCGATCCGTCCGCCAGGGTCAGTTCGACCTTGCGGCCACGAGCACGGCGGAAATGCTTCTCGCTGGTCAGCGGGCGATCGATACCGGGCGAACTGACTTCAAGCACGTAACTGTCGCCGATGTTGTCCAGGCTGTCGAGCAAGCTCGACGCGGAGCGCGACAGCACGGCGATGGTGTCCAGGTCCAGGGTGGTGTCACCATCGGCGACAATCGTGATCCGCGGTGGACGAGCGCGGTGGTCGATGACCACATCCTCGATCTCGTAACCGGCGCGCGCGAACTCTCCACCGAGTAGCTCGATCACCTGCGTCTGCGAAGGTAGCCCGGTGGTCACGGCGAGCTCCTCATCTTGAGTTGTCCGGTCATCTGGCGGATGGCGCCGCCAGGGCGGTACCAGCGTCCCACCGGCACCAAAAAGCCGACGATTCACCGGAACCAGCTACCAACGATACGCCAGGAATCCGCGTCGGCGCGCAGATCCCGCCGTCAAGCTCGGAAGCTAATCGTCCCTGATCGAGCCCCGCTTGATCTCAATGGCAGGATGTTGCTGTGTCCCGAGCAGTAACCGTCCTCAACAGGCGGGGTGTGCTCGCCGGCGGTGCCGCTCTCGCTGCACTCGGGGTGGTCGTTTCCGCCTGCGGCGAGTCCCCGCCCAAGCCACCAGCCGTCGAAGAGCTGCTGGCGCCTTTGGAGCAGGCCCGCCATGACAGTGCGCTGGCCTCGGCCGCCGCCGGGGCGATCGGCAATCCACCACAGATCGCCGCCGCCCTGACCGTGGTCGCCAACCAACGGGCCGCCCATGCGCGCGCGCTGGCCACCGAGATCGCCCGCGCCGCCGGCAAGCTGGTATCGGCGACCAGCGAAACGAGCAGCTCGAGTCCCAGCCCCAGCGCCACCGAGCCGCCGGCGCCACCACCGCCGCCCCCGCCCCCGCCCCTGTCCGAGGTGGTCGACACACTGCGCCAGTCCGCCGAGGACGCCAATCGCCTGGTCACCACGACGGAGGGCTACCGTGCCGGGCTGCTCGCCTCGATCGCCGCATCCTGCACCGCGTCCTACCAGGTCGCGCTGCTGCCCGGAGGGCCATCGATATGACCTCTTCCGAACCCAGCTTCGGCGCCAACCCGAAGCGCTCCCCCGCCGACAAAGACGGCGACACCGCGGCGCTCTGCGATGCGCTCGCCGTCGAGCACGCGACCATCTATGGCTACGGCATCGTGTCAGCGCTATCGCCACCCAGCGTCAACGACCTGGTGGTGGAGGCGCACAACCAACACCGTCAACGCCGTGATGACGTGATCGCCATGCTGACCTCCCGCAAGGTCAACGCACCGGTCGCCGCCGCCGGGTACCAGCTGCCGAACGTGGTGAGCAGTGCCGCCGACGCCGCGCGGCTGGCCGCCCGGATGGAGAACGACGGTGCAACGGCCTGGCGCGCAGTCGTCGAATACGCCGACACCGCCGGTGATCGGGCATTCGCCAGCACGGCGCTGACCCAGAGCGCGGTGCTGGCCGCCCGCTGGAGCAAGGTGCTGGGCGCCTGGCCGATCACCACCGCCTTTCCGGGCGGGGACGAGTAGCCAGGCGTTGGCTTAGCCCGAAATGGCCGCCGCGATGTCGGTGGCCAGCGAATCTCCAACCGTCAACTCGCGGGTCTGCCCACCGAAGCGGTCGCGCAGCTCCACCACCCCGTCCGCCCAACCACGCCCGACGACGACCACCCAGGGCATTCCCAGCAGCTCAGCGTCCTTGAACTTGACTCCCGGCGACGCCTGGCGGTCATCGAGGAGCACCTCGACGCCGAGGCCATCCAGTTCGCCGGCAAGCCCGATGGCCCCAGCCCGCGCCTCGGCGTCCTTGTTGGCGATCACCAGATGAACACCGAACGGCGCGATCTCCGCCGGCCAGCGCAAGCCCAGGTTGTCGTGATGCTGTTCGGCGATGACCGCAACCAGCCGCGATAAACCGATGCCGTAGGAGCCCATGGTCAGCCGCACGGGCTTACCGTCCTCACCGAGCACATCGGCGGTGAAGGCGTCGGTGTATTTGCGGCCGAGCTGGAAAATGTGACCGATCTCGATTCCGCGGGCCATGACCAACTGACCGGCGCCGTCCGGGGCGGGATCTCCCTCGCGCACCTCGGCGGCCTCGATGGCGCCGTCGGCGGTGAAGTCGCGGCCGGCGACCAGGCCGACCACGTGGCGACCGGGTTCGTCGGCCCCGGTGATCCAGCTGGTGCCGTCGACCACCCGCGGGTCGAGAAGATATCGAACGTCGTTGCTTCGTAGCGCCTTCGGACCGATGTAGCCCTTGACCAGGAACGGGTACTTGCCGAAATCGTCGTCATCGAGGAAGACGTACTCGGCCGGGTCCAGCGCCGCGGCCAGCCGCTTCTCGTCGATCTCGCGATCGCCCGGCACGCCGATCGCCAGCAGCTCCCACTCCCCGCCCGGTTGACGGATCTTCATCAGGACGTTCTTCAGCGTGTCCGCGGCGCTCACCTCACGCCCCAGACCCGCCTCGTTTGCCCAGGCCACCAGGGTGGCGATGGTGGGGGTCTCGCCGGTGTCGTGGACCACGGCGTCGGGCTGCCCATCGATCGGCAGGCTTTCCGGGCGCGCGGTGACGACCGCCTCCACGTTGGCCGCGTACCCCGACTCCACACACCGCACGAAGGTGTCTTCGCCGACTGGGCTCTCGGCCAAGAACTCCTCTGAGGCGCTGCCGCCCATCGCACCGGACACCGCCGACACGATGACGTAGCGCACCCGCAGCCGATCGAAGATCCGCTGGTAGGCCTCTCGGTGGGCGTGGTAGGCCGCTTTGAGGCCGCCACTGTCGATGTCGAAGGAGTAGGAATCCTTCATGACGAATTCGCGGGCCCGCAAGATGCCGGCGCGCGGTCGGGCCTCGTCGCGGTATTTGATCTGGATTTGATACAGCGTGAGTGGAAAGTCTTTGTAGGAGTTGTATTCGCCCTTGACGGTCAGGGTGAACAGCTCTTCGTGGGTCGGGCCCAGTAGATAGTCATTGCCGCGGCGGTCTTGCAAACGGAATACGCCGTCGCCGTACTCCGTCCAGCGGTTGGTGGTCTCGTAGGGCGCCCGCGGCAACAATGCGGGAAACAGGATCTCCTGCCCACCGATCGCGTTCATCTCCTCACGAATGACGCGTTCGATGTTGCGCAGCACTCGCAGCCCCAACGGCAGCCAGCTATACAGGCCAGGCCCTACCGGCCGGACGTATCCGGCCCGAATCAGCAGTTTGTGGCTAGGCACTTCCGCATCGGCGGGGTCGTCTCGCAGGGTGCGCAGGAACAGCTCGGACATCCGGGTAATCACAGGCGGCTAGCCTAGTGGCGGTGCGTCCGCGGGTGACCAAGCGGGCCACCTCCGGGCGGCGAGCCGGCGTGTGCTCACGCGCGGCTACGGCGCCCCGCCGAAGGCTCACAGCTCTCCCGCGTCGATCGCTTCCTTGACCTCTTGCGCGTGGGCCACCTGCTCCGGGGTGTACCCGATGAACACTGCCGCTCCGCCGACGATCACGGCCGCTCCGGCGACCCACAACAGGCCGTAGGTGTATCCGTGGTCGAGCGCGTGCAGCTGTGCGTCGTTCATGAACTTGACCGGGCCCGTGGTGCCACCCAGATACAGCGTGCGGGAGGTAATCACGGCCTGAATGACGGCCAGCACCAGCGGCCCGCCCAGGCTCTGCAGCATGAGCGTGAGGGCCGATACCGGACCGATGCGGTCGAAGCCGACGCCGGCGATCGCCGCCAGCGTCAGCGGGACGACAGCCATGCCGATACCGATGCCGCCGATCACGATGGGGGCCACCAGGTTCGGGAAGTAGGGCACACCGCGCTGCATGAACGCCCAGCCATAGATCATCGCGCACACCAGCAGGTATCCACCGCCGATCGTCAGCACCCGCGGCGAGAATCGCGAAACCAGCTGCGAGGACACGCCTAGGCCGATTCCCATCGCGATGACGAAGGGGATGAAGCCGACACCGGCACGTAGCGCGCTGTAGCCCAAGACGTCCTGCACGTACAAGCCGATGCAGACGGTCAGGCTGAACATCACGCCACCGGCCAAGAAGATGGCGATGAACGTGACCAGCCGGTTGCGGTCATGGAACAGGTCAAACGGTACGACGGGGTTTTCGGCGGTACGTTCCACCAGAACGAAGCCGAGAGCGGCGGCGAACGCCACGGCACCCGAGCCGATCGTGGTGATCGAGAGCCAGCCCTTTTCCGGGCCCATCGAGAAGGCGAATACGGCAGCGGTGCACGCCAATGTGGCCAGAATGGCACCGGCGGCGTCCAGCTTCATCCGCTCGCGGTTGGTCTCGCGCAGCGCGGTGCGAGCCAGGTAGATCATGACCAGACCGATCGGCACGTTGACCATGAACGCCAGCCGCCAGGAGACCTCGGTCAGCGCCCCGCCTACCACCAGGCCCATCACCGAACCGACCGCAGTCATCGCGGCGAATACCGCCGTCGCGGCGTTACGCGCCGGCCCCTTCGGGAACGTGGTGGCCACCAGGGCCAAACCAGTCGGCGAGGCGATCGCCGATCCCACACCCTGTGATAGCCGTGCGATGACCAATGTCGCCTCGTCCCAGGCGACCGCACACAGCACCGACGAGATGGTGAACAGCGCGACGCCGACGATGAATGTCCGCTTACGCCCGATCGTGTCGCCAAGCCGGCCGCCGAGCAGCATCAGCCCGCCGAAGGTCAGCACGTATGCGGTAATCACCCAGCTCCGACCCGCGTCGGAAAGGCTCAGCTCGTCTTGAATCTTAGGAAGCGCGACGATCGCGACGGTGCTGTCCATCGTCGCCAGCAGCTGCATCCCGCCGATCGCAATAACCGCGGCGATGAAGCGGCGCGAGGGCAACCACGTCGGGTAATACCTGCTCGCGCGCTCTGAGGCGGTCTCCGTCTCGTGCGTTGCGCGAGCGGAGGTCGGACGCTCCTGCCGTCCGGACGTCCAATTATGGACTGCCCGCTCTGTGTCGTTGAGAGCCGTCATAGCGGGTTACCTTACAGTAATCTTAAGAATCTTTTAAACCCCGAATGCCGCGACAGGCCCTATGACGATGATCGCAGGAGGTCGGATCCCCTCCGCGCGGACCTTTTCCGGCGTGTCGGCAAGGGTCGCCCGCAACGTGTGCTGAGCGGGCGTCGTTCCATGCTGAACGACAAGCACCGGCGTATCCGCAGGTCGGCCGCCTTTCAACAGCGCCTCGACGAAAAGTTCGATTCGTTCGACCGCCATCAGCAAAACAATCGTGCCTGACATTGCTGCCAACGCATTCCAATTCACTAACGATTCGGGATGGTCGGGCGCGATATGGCCGCTGACCACCACAAACTCGTGATTTGTGGCCCGATGAGTGACCGGAACGCCCGCCAAAGCGGGCACAGCTATGGCACTCGTCACACCTGGCACCACAATCACCGGAATCCCGGCTTCGGTGCATGCCAACACCTCTTCGTAGCCCCGCGCGAAGACGAACGGGTCGCCCCCTTTGAGGCGGACGACAAAGCGCCCCGCCTTGGCCCGCTCGATCATGACGTCGTTGATGGCGTCCTGGGCCATGGCCCGGCCGTAAGGGATCTTGGCCGCGTCGATGACGTCCACGTGCGGCGGCAGTTCGGCGAGCAGTTCAGGTGGCGCGAGACGGTCGGCGACGACGACATCCGCCTGGGCGAGCAGGCGTCGACCCCGGACGGTGATCAGCTCCGGATCCCCCGGACCACCGCCGATCAGCGCGACCCCGCCCCGGATGACGTCGGAACTCTGATAGCTCGTCGAGGTGACAAGGCCGTTCTGCAGCGCCTCGCGAATCGCCGACCGGATTGCCGCCGAACGACGGTGGTCGCCACTGGCCAAAACTCCTACCGACAGGCCCGCGTGGTTGAAGGTCGCGGGGGTGACCGCGGTTCCTTCCACTGCGATGTCGGCGCGCACGCAGAAAATCTGGCGCCGATCGGCTTCAGCGACGATGGCCGCGTTCACCGCGGGGTCATCGGTGGCCGCTATCGCGTACCAGGCGCCTTCCAAGTCGCCGTCGCGATATTCCCGCAGGGTCAAGGTGATCTTGTCCATCACCTCGACGGAACGGGTGGCGCTACGGGATATGACTTGCACATCCGCGCCGCTGGCGATCAGAAGGGGCAGACGGCGCTGAGCAACGGTGCCCCCGCCGACCACGACGACCTTCCTGCCGGTCAGACGCAGTCCGACAAGGTAGGGGCTCTCGGACACCCGGAAAGCTTAGTGGTGACCGCCAGCGCGGCGGGGAGCCGGGCGCAGCGGGTCGCCACCATCAAATCCCGTGGCCGGCCCGGGCGGCGTGCGCGACAAAACGTGCTACCGCCTCCGGCGTGGAAGCCGGATGAGTGTGCAGGTATGACGCATGCACACCGGCATGTACAACTCCGTCCCGCACCGCTGCCGCATCGTTGCCGCGATACACCCAAGCCGGTTCGTAGCGATCGGAGAAGGTGACGGTGGTGCGGTGGAATTCGTGTCCGACAACTCGATGGCCGGCCGCATACAACGCCGAGTCCGCAACCGCGACCGCGTCGCGATATCCCAGGGTGAGGTGCGGGGTGAACCGTGCCGATCCGGCCAGCACATCGCACATCGGGTAGCCATCGAGTTCGGAGGACAAATAGATAAGGCCCGCGCATTCGGCGTGCAGGGGCGCGCCGGCGTGCGCCAGCTCTTTGATTTGGCGGCGCACCTGGTCGTTGGCGGACAGCTCCGCGGTGAACTGCTCGGGAAATCCGCCGGGTAGCAGGACGCCGGTGCTATCCACGGGCAGTGGTTCGCCTAGCGGGTCGAACTCGACCACATCGGCCCCGGCGGCCCGCAACAACTCGGCGTGCTCGGCGTACGCGAAGCTGAACGCCTTGCCGGCGGCCATCGCGATGGTGGCGTGGCCGGCCGGCGCCCCGCCAATGGCGGTCACCGGGTCCCAGGGCGCATCGCCGACACTGCTGCCGGCCGCGGCCAGCACCGCCTCCACGTCGACATGGCGGGCGATCAACGCTGTCATCGCCTCGACCGCCAGCCGGGCACGACGGCCATATTCGACCGCGGTAACCAGACCCAGATACCGCGTCGGAAGCTCCAGCTCGGCACTGCGCGGGGTGGCGCCCACCACCGGCACACCGGCTTGCTCGCACGCCTGCCGCAAGACGTGCTCATGGCGGGGGCTTCCGACCCGGTTGAGAATGACCCCGGCGATGCGGGTCTTGGAGTCGAACGTAGAAAAGCCATGTAGCAGTGCGGCGATGCTGTGGCTTTGGCCGCGGGCATCGACCACCAGGATCACCGGTGTTCCCAACAGATTTGCCACGTGTGCGCTCGAACCCGTCGCCGGGCCCGCCACGGCTTGCTCGATACGCCCGTCGAAAAGGCCCATCACCCCTTCGACCACCGCGATGTCGGCACCTTGTGCGCCGTGTGCGTACAGCGGGCCGATGAGCCGCTCCCCCACCAATACCGGGTCCAAGTTGCGGCCCGGGCGTCCCGCGGCCAGGGCGTGGTAGCCGGGATCGATGAAATCCGGGCCGACCTTGAACGGGGCGACCCTGCGGCCCGCTTGTCGGAGCGCTCCGATCAGACCCGTGGCCACGGTGGTCTTTCCGCTGCCCGACGCCGGGGCGGCGATCACCACGCCGGGGATTGAGTTCACCGAGGCACCCGGTGCGAGCGTGCACGAAATGCCACTTGTAGCGGCGTGTCGCTGTGCCGACACGCACGCTCGCGGCACCGGGGCGGGGCAATGCTCACCACTCGATGCCCTTCTGCCCCTTGCGCCCCGCGTCCATCGGGTGTTTGACCTTGGTCATATCGGTGACCAGGTCGGCGGCCGCAATCAGCTGCGCGGGGGCATCACGCCCAGTGATCACCACATGCTGGTACCCCGGCCGCGCCAGCAGTACGTCCACCACTTCCCCGACGTCCACCCAGCCCCACTTGAGTGGGTAGGTGAACTCGTCGAGCACGTAGAACTGGTGGCGCTGCGCCGCCAGTCGCCGCGCGATCTCGGCCCAGCCGTCCGCTGCTGCGGCCGCGTGGTCGTCGTCGCTGCCGACCTTGCGTGACCAGGACCACCCCGCGCCCATCTTGTGCCACTGGACGGCCGCGCCGATCCCCTGCTGGTCGTGCAACCGGCCGAGGTGTTGGAACGCCGTCTCCTCGCCCACTTTCCACTTGGCGCTCTTGACGAACTGGAATACCGCGACATCCAAGCCGACGTTCCAAGCCCGCAGCGCCATTCCGAACGCCGCGGTCGACTTGCCCTTGCCGTCACCGGTATGCACGGCCAGCACCGGGGTTTTGCGCCGCTGTCGGGTAGTTAGACCGTCGTCGGGGACCTGAGCCGGATTTCCCTGTGGCATAAACAGTTGCCTTCCGCGAGTTCAGGCCACGCTGCGGATGGCTTGCGCCAAGTAATCGGCGTGCAACTGTTCGAGCCGTACCGCCGGCGCGCCGAGATGGCGGGCGAGTTGCTGGGCCAGTCCGAGCCGCACATACGACGTCTCGCAGTCCACAACCACCGCGGTGGCGCCTTCGGCGACAAGCCGAGCGGCGGCGATTCGGCTGCGGCCCAACGGGTCCGGCCCGGCGGTGGCCCGTCCATCGGTGAGCACCACCACCAGCGGGCGGCGGGCGCGGTCGCGCACTTTCTCCCGGATCACCAGCTCGCGCGCGGCCAGCAGCCCCTCGGCCAGCGGAGTCTTGCCGCCGGTGTCGAACCGGGCCAGCCGCCGGCTGGCGATGTGCGCCGACGAGGTGGGTGGCAGCAGGATCTTGGCTTCATGCTGGCGGAACGTGATCACCGCGACCTTGTCCCGGCGCTGGTAGGCATCGCGCAGCAGCGACATGGTCGCGCCGCCGACCGCCGCCATCCGATCCCGGGCAGCCATCGATCCCGAAGCGTCCACGACGAAGATCACCAGGTTGCCCTCACGCCCCTCGCGCACCGCCCGGCGGATGTCGGCGCCCTGCGGGCGCAGCGGCCCCGATCCGGTGGCGTTTTCGGCGGCCGAGAGCAAGGTGGCGAACAGGTGCAACCCACGGGCGCCGGAATTGCTGTCACTACCGTCGGCGGCCGCTACCACGCTGCCGGAGCCGTTGCGCGCCCGCGAGCGCCGCCCGGGCGCACCTTCGCCGACCCCGGGCACAACCAGCGCGCGGGTGCGGAACACCTTGGACGGCCCGGCGCTGGGCTTGGGCGCCTGCTGGGGCCCGGCGTTCGAGTTCTGTTGTTGGGGAGGGCAATCCTGGCCGGCTGACTGGCCTCCACCCGGCGGGTCGGGCTCCGGCTCGGGCGAACCCTGCGACTCCGCTCCGGCCCGTGCCAGTGCCTCGTCGAGCTGGTCGCGGTCGATACCGTGATCGTCGAATGGGTCCCGACGACGGCGATGGGGCAATGCCAGTTCCGCGGCGACCCGCACGTCTTGTTCTTCGACGGCCGGTGCGCCGCGCCACGCCGCATGAGCGGTGGCCGTTCGGGCCAGCACCAGATCCGCTCGCATGCCATCGACGTCGAACGCCGCGCACAACGCGGCGATCCGGCGCAATTCGTGGTCGGGCAACACGACCGTGTCGACGATGTCCCGCGCCTCGGCGATACGGCGGGCCAGCTCGGCGTCGGGGCCCACATAGCGTTCACAGAAGGCGTCCGGGTCGGCTTCAAAAGCCATCCGCTGGCGAATGACTTCCACGCGGACGTCCACATCGCGGGACGCGTGCACGTCGACGGTCAGCCCGAACCGGTCCAGCAGTTGTGGACGCAGTTCGCCTTCTTCGGGATTCATCGTGCCGATCAGGACGAAACGGGCCTCGTGCGAATGTGAGATGCCGTCCCGTTCAACGTGCACCCGCCCCATCGCGGCGGCGTCGAGCAAGATGTCGACCAGATGATCGTGCAGCAAGTTCACTTCGTCGACGTAGAGCACTCCCCCGTGGGCGCGGGCTAGCAGTCCCGGCGCGAAGGCGTGTTCGCCATCGCGCAAGACGCGCTGCAGGTCCAGCGAGCCGACCACCCGGTCCTCGGTGGCTCCCAGCGGCATTTCGACCAGCCCGGGACCCGAACTGCCGGTAGCGGCGGACAGTAGCGCGGCGAGCCCGCGCACGGCTGTTGATTTCGCGGTGCCCTTCTCGCCGCGAATGAGCACGCCGCCTATCTCCGGACGAACGGCGCACAACAGCAACGCCAGTCGCATCTGGTCGTGTCCAACGATCGCGCTGAATGGATAGGCCTTCATGACTGCGCCGCGGGACCGTGCGCGGGCCGCAACATGGGCAGGTGCGGAATACCGTCGTCGATGAAATCGTCCCCGTCACGAACGAATCCGTGCCGCGCATACATTTCGGCCAGGTAGACCTGCGCGTCGATCCGGCACGGGTAGTCGCCAACCTCGGCCAGGGCTGCCCGCAGCAGCCGGGTGGAGTGCCCGTGCCCGCGGGCCTGACGTTTCGTACACAGCCGGCCAAGCCGGAACACCTTCTCGCCCCCGGCGTGTTCCTCCATCAACCGCAACGTGCAAATCACTTCGCCATCGGCGGTTTCCAGCCATAAGTGGCGGGTCTCGGCGAGCAGATCACGGCCGTCCAGCTCCGGATAGGGGCAGGCCTGCTCGACCACGAACACCTCGACCCGCAACTTGAGCAATTCGTAAAGGGTTGGTACGTCAAGGTCTTTGGCCCAGACACGGCGCAGCGCTTCGCTCATGACGCATCCAGCTGCAGCGCCCTGCTGCTCCAGGACCGCACCTCGTCGTACAAAACCGGCTCTTCAGACAAGTTCGCCCCCAACGACGGCACCATCTCTTTGAGTGCTGGCAGCCAGGACTGGTACCGATGGGTAAAGCATCGCTGTAACACCTCAAGCATTATCGGCACCGCCGTCGAGGCCCCGGGCGACCCCCCAAGTAGTCCCGCAATACTGCCGTCGGCCTCGCCGACCACCGTGGTACCGAATTCGAGCACACCACCTTTGCGCTTGTCCCGACGGATCACCTGCACTCGCTGACCTGCCACAATCAATTCCCAGTCCGAATCCGCTGCACTGGGAACAAACTCGCGCAGCACCGTGACTCGGTCGGGCTCGGAGAGACGCAGCTGGCCGATCAGGTAGTTCAACAGTGTCACTTGAGTGACACCGACTCCAACCATGGACAGTATGTTGTTGGGCTTGATCGAACCAGGTAGGTCGCGCAAGTGGCCACGCTTCAAGAACTTCGGCGACCATCCGGCGAACGGCCCGAACATCAGCCAGGACTTACCGTTGACATACCTCAGGTCCAGGTGCAGCGCACCCAGCGGCGGGGCCCCCGGCGCCGGAACGCCGTACACCTTGGCCCGGTGTGCCGCGGTGAGCGCCGGGTTCGCGGTACGCAAGAAGCGGCCGCCGATGGGAAAGCCGGCAAAACCGTTGATTTCCTTGATGCCCGACCGCTGCAGCAACGACAGCGCGTTGCCCCCCGCACCGACAAACACGAATTTGGTTTTCAGCTTGCGCTTTTCGCCGGTGCGACGGTTGACCACGGTCAGCATCCAACCACCGTCGGGCTGTCGAACCAGATTGCGGACCTCCTGACCGAACAGGGCCACCGCGCCGTTGCGCACACAATAGCCAACGAGCTGTCGAGACAGTGCGCCGAAATCAACGTCGGTACCGTCAGCGGCCCAGTTGAGCGCAATCGGTTCGGAGAAAACACGTTTGGCGGCCATCAAAGGCAGTCGGCGAGCGAACTCGTCCGGGTCGTCGATCCACTCGGCGCCGGCGAACAACGGGTTGCCGGCCAGCGCGTCGCGACGCCGCCGCAGCTGGTCGACCCGCTCGGCACCGTGCACAAAGCTCACGTGCGGGAGTGGGTTGAGGAAGCTGCGCACGTCGTTGAGGATGCCGTTCTCCGCCGCGTACGCCCAAAACTGGCGGGTGACCTGAAATTCCTCGTTGATCCGCACCGCTTTGGAAATGTCTATGGAACCGTCGGGTCGCTGTGGCGTGTAGTTCAACTCGCACAGCGCGGAGTGCCCGGTGCCGGCATTGTTCCAGGGGCCACTGCTTTCTGCTGCGACGGCGTCCAGGCGCTCGATGAGGGTGATCGACCAGTCCGGTTCCAGTCGTCGCAGCATCGCGCCCAGCGTGGCGCTCATGATGCCCGCGCCCACCAGCACGACGTCGGTTCTGGCTGACTCTGACACCGGATCGTTGGTCCTTCGTGTTCGCGCGGTTGTGCAGGTTCTCAGGTTATCCCGCCGGGTATGGGCCCCACCCAAACCGCTGCCGTCGGGCCGGCAGACCTCGGGGCGCAAGCAGCAATTGCGACGGCGCAGACCAGCAAACGCCGCTGCCCCACCTAGTCGCCCGCGCTTCGGTGATCAGCCTCTAAGCTGACCTCGTGAGCGGCTGGGTACCCGATGTACTGCCTGGCTATGAGCAGTACACGATCCCGCTCGGAACCGATCCCGTCGACGAGGGCGACATCGTCGCGACCCTGGTCCGCCGGGCGAACGCCGCGCCCTCGGCACACGCGGTTCTGGCGGTGCACGGCTTCACCGACTACTTCTTCAATACCGCTCTGGCCGACCACTTCGCCGACCGCGGCTTCGCCTTTTACGCGCTGGATCTGCAAAAGTGCGGCCGCTCGCACCGGCCTGGCCAAACCCCGCACTTCACCACCGACCTGGCGCAATACGACGTCGAACTGCAGCGCGCCTTGGCGGTCATCGGCGAGCGCACCGGCTCGGCAGGTGCCGCCAAGGTCCTCGTCTACGGGCATTCGGCCGGCGGGCTCATCGTGTCGCTATGGCTGGACCGGCTGCGTCGGCGCCGGCTGGGTGCGTACGGGGGCGTCGGCGGCCTGGTGCTCAACAGCCCGTGGCTGGACCTGCAGGGCGCGGCGGTCCTGCGCCTGGGCGTGATTTCCGCCGCGATCGGTGCGGTATCGCGGGTGCGCCCCATGTGGGTGCTCCGAGCGCGAAGTGAGCCCGGCTACGGCTCCGGCCTGCACCGGGACTACCACGGTGAGTTCGACTTCAACCTGCAGTGGAAACCGCTGGGCGGCTTTCCCGTCACCGCCGGCTGGTTCAGTGCCATACGCCGCGGCCAGGCGCGGCTGCATCGGGGGCTGGACGTCGGCGTGCCCAATCTGATCCTGCGTTCGGACCACAGCGTGCCCGACAGCGCCGACCCGACCGCCGTGGAACGCGGCGACGCGGTTCTCGACGTCACACAAATCGCCCGCTGGGCCGGCTGCATCGGGAACCGCAGCACCGTCATTCCGGTGCCGGACGCCAAACACGATGTGTTCTTGTCCCTGCCACAACCTCGACTGACCGCTTATCGTCAGCTGGACCGCTGGCTGGACCACTACCTCGAGACTATCGACGCCGACCCATCAAAGCCCTTGCGCAAGGGTTGACCGCGGCGCGCGCAAGTCGGACATGAGCAAGGCGGCGCCGACGCCGAGCAGTGCGATCAACGCGGGCAACAGCAGTGACTGCGACATCGCGGCCGAGAACGGCTCACGCGCAAACTCGGGCAGCTGCAGGGCGACGCCTTCGGTTGCCGCCGCCGCGGAGGTATACGCGTCGTCGTGGATGGCCGGGGCCTGGGCGGCAATGCGTGATGTCATCAACGCGGCCATCCCGGCGCTGCCGAGCGTGGCGCCCAACGCCCGAGCCGCGTTGTACACCCCTGAACTCGCACCGACCAGCTCTGCCGGCAGGTCACGGGTGGCGGTAACCGTCAACACAGGCCAGGCGAACACCATTCCAACGCCAAGGAAAGCGATCGGCACTGCTAACCGCCAAACCGGGGTTGCCGGGGCCATCTCGATCGCGAACCAGATCAGCGAGATGGCCACCACCGAGAAGCCGAAACCGGCCACCGCCCGCGGGTGTGCCCGATCCAGGATCTTGCCGATGAACGGGGTCAACAAGCCGACGACAATGGGCAGCGGCGCCATCAGCAGCGCCGTACGAGTCGGCGACAAGCCCCGCACCGTCTGCATATAGAACACGCCAGGCAGCATCATCGCCGCCGCTACGAACGCGATCACCGCCACACCGAAGCTGCACAGGGCGAAGTTGCGATCGCCGAAGATCCGCAGCGGGATCAGTGGCTCGCTGGTGTTCACCGATTGCCAGTAGACAAATACGGTCACAAACCCGACGCCCACGACGATCATCGCCCAGATCCATGGCGACCAGCCGGCCGCGTGGCCCTGCTGCAGCCCGAAGACAATGAGGAGCAAGCCGAGTCCGGATAGCCCCACACCGATCAGGTCGAACCGGCGCGTGTGCGTCGGCAGTGCGGGCACAAACCGCACGGCCAGCACCAATCCGACGACGCCGACGGGGACATTGACGAAAAAGATCCACTGCCACCCAAGGGTGTCGACCAGCGCGCCGCCGAGCAGCGGACCGACCAGATTGCCAAAGCCGGCGGCCGCAGCCCAAACGGTCGCCGCCGCTCCGCGACGTTCCGGCGGGAAAGCCCGGGTGACGATGGTGAATGTCTGTGTGTAGAGCAACGCGGCGCCGATGCCTTGGGCCACCCGAGCCGCTATCAATATTTCGATGGTGCCCGACACGCCACACCACAATGAGCTGACGGTGAACACCGCCAATCCGGCCAGGTAGAGGTTCTTGACGCCGAACCGGTCACCAAGTCGACCAGCGACCAGCGACCAGCGACCAGCGACCAGCGACGGCACCGTATAGGCCAACACGTAGCCGCTGGTCACCCAGATCACCATGTGATAGCTGGTGTTCAGCCCGGCCATGATGCTCGGGTTGGCGACGTACACGACGGTGTCGTCCACCGAGGTCATGAAGATGCCAATGGCGATCGCCCATAGCGTGTCGCGGTGGGTTTGGACGGGCGCAGCATTGCAGTGGATGCCCGGACTTGCCGGCACGGCTCGCTGCGTCTCCCCCCGCGTCATGGCGCTACTTCGACCCGGCCACCACCAGCAGCGCGGGCCGCGGTGGCCGTAACGGGCCCGGCCGGGCCAGCCCGATGCAGCACCCAGGCGGCCATCACCAGCAATGACATCGCTGCGACCCTTTCAGTCACTCGGTGAGCATCGGCGAGAACCGATGAATACCTGCGCCGCGGCTCGATCTGAAACAGCTGCGATATTCGCGCACGTCCCAACCGAATATTTCCCCGAACGGAAGCCAACGTCGATGATGCGCCGGCAAGTCCAGCCCGTGACTCTACCCCCCAGAAAGACGCTGCTATGCAAATCGGACAAATTGACAATAACTTGCCGACCGCCGCTCGAAAGCAACCACTGTGTGAGTCACCCGCAAAGTCACCAATTGTTGACAGATATCGACATCCAACCTCGCCATCAAGCGTCGAATAGAACATGCTCAGCGAGCCGATTCTCGTCCGACAATACCGAGGATAGTGCCCCAATACTAGAATCAAATTCAAGAACGTAATTCGAGAATATAATTCAAGAATCTAATTCGAGGATCCCGGGCAGGGCATCACTTCCGATTACAAACCAGCTTGGTTCGAGCCCGCGTTTATTCAGCTTCTGGCGTGCATAAATGGGATCATCCTTCGATGACGAACCCCGGCAGGACGGCCCGACCAGGAGGAGTAGCGGTCAGCGCTTCATGGGTCGCGACCTCCGCCGCAGAATCGCTGCCCGAAATCGGTTTCCGGCGCCCACCACCGCGCGACACATCATGCCATCAAGCTGCGGTAAGTCGGGCCGTACATCAGGCCTTCGGAGGGTGGAGCTGCGCGCGTCGTCGCACGGATTTCGGCCAGCACTAACGCGACATCGTTGAATGCCCTGCCCCGTCATGAAAGCTGCACTCACCTGGCCGGGTCCGGGGCGACAAATAGCTGTCGACCAACATTGCCAGCACCCGCTTCCCGCCGCGACTTTCACAAAATACTGACAACCCGCTCGGCCACGAAGTACGCTGCACCAACGGTTCGTAGCACGACGGATGGGGCGGCGTTGACGACAAACATCGCGACGAAGGAATCCGACATCGACTGTCGATTCACATCAGGCAATAAGAGATGGGCGACAGGGGGTACTCATCGCACCATCTTTGACACAATCGATCTAGCGAAGCACGCGTGCGTGGCAAATACCTCAAAAACACAGATATAGAACCATAAATTCTGGCAAGGTCGATCTAAAAATTCGCGGTTCCCATAGCCCTGTTTTGGCTAGCCGTCTGCGCGATCATCGCGGCCTTCGTGCCTTCACTGGAATCGGTTGGAGAAAACCTTTCGGTGTCATTGACTCCCCGCGACGCGCCGGCGATGCAGGCTATACACCGGATCGGGGCGGTGTTCAAGGAATCGGATTCCGACAGCATCGTGACAATTGTTCTGGAAGGCGACCAGCCCCTCGGCACCGACGCCCACAAGTACTACGACGATCTGGTCCGTAGGTTGCGTGGCGATACCAGGCACGTGCAGCACGTCCAGGATTTCTGGGGGGATCCGCTTACCGCTTCCGGGTCGCAGAGTGCCGATGACAAGGCCGCTTATGTCCAGCTGAATCTGGCCGGCAACCAGGGTGAGCCGCTGGGCAACGAATCCGTCGAAGCTGTCCGCAGCATCGTTGACGGCGCCAAGCCGCCGCCCGGGATCGCGGTCTACGTCACCGGGACAGCGGCACTGGTGGCTGACATGCAGCACAGTGGCGACAGGTCTTTGGCGAGAATCACCGTCACGACCGCCGCGGTCATATTCATCATGTTGCTCTGGGTGTACCGTTCGCCGCTCACGGTGGTCCTGCTATTGCTCACCGTCGGAGCCGAATTCACGGTGACCCGTGGAGTAGTCGCGCTACTCGGGCAGGTCGGGGCCATTGCGCTTTCCACCTTCGCCGTGAGCCTGCTGACTTCGCTGGCGATTGCCGCCGGCACCGACTACGGGATCTTCATCATCGGGCGCTATCAGGAAGCCCGCCAGGCCGGCGAAGACCGCGAGACGGCGTTCTACACGATGTACCGGGGGGGTCGCCCACGTCATCGCGGGCTCGGGGCTGACGATCGCGGGGGCGACGTCTTGCCTCAGCCTGGCCCGGCTGCCCTACTTTCGAACGCTAGGTATCCCCTGCGCGGTCGGGATGCTGCTAGCGGTGGTGGTCGCCCTGACGTTAGGACCGGCGGTGCTTGCCATCGGCAGCCGTTTCGGGGTATTCGACCCCAAACGCATGATCAAGATTCGCGGCTGGCGACGGATCGGCACCGTCGTGGTTCGCTGGCCGGGGCCCGTTCTGGCTGCCACGATCGCAACCGCGCTGATCGGTCTGCTCGCTCTGCCCGCGTACACGACCAGCTACAACAACCGGGACTACACCCCGGGCTTCACCCCAGCCAACCAGGGATTCGCCGCCGCGGATCGACATTTCTCTCAGTCGCGGATGAAGCCCGAGGCGTTGCTGATCGAGTCGGATCACGATCTGCGGAATCCAGCCGACTTTCTGGTCTTGGACAAGGTCGCAAAGGAAATCTTCCGGATTCCCGGGATTTCCCGTGTCCAGGGGATAACCCGGGCCGAAGGAAAGCCGATGGATCACACGTCGATCCCGTTTCAGATCAGCATGCGAAACGCCAGTCAGATGCAAAATTTCAACTATCAACGTGACCGAATGGACGACCTACTCAGACAGGCTGATGCGATCGGCAAGTCCATCACCGTGATGAAACGCATGTATGACTTGATGATGCAAATGTCGGACACGATGCATCAGACGGTCATCGACACCGGCCAGATAAAGGATGTCACCGATGAGTTGCGCGATCATATTGCGGACTTCGATGATTTCTGGCGACCGATCCGGAGCTATTTCTACTGGGATAAGCACTGCAACGGAGTCCCGATGTGCTGGTCGCTGCGATCGATATTCGACGCGCTCGACGGCGTCGACAAGATCAGCGACGAACTAACCGACCTGCTGGGCGACGTGAAAACCATGGACCGGCTCATGCCGCTGACGGCCGCCCAGATCCCACCGCAGATCGAAGCCCTGGAGACGGTACGGGACATCGTCCTGACCATGCATAGCACCATGATCGGGATCTACGACCAGATGGACGAGCTGAGCGCAAACTCGACGGCCATGGGGAAAGCGTTCGACACCGCGAACAACGACGACTCGTTCTATCTCCCCGAGGTGTTCACCAACGCGAACTTCAAACGCATAATGAAACTATTTCTATCCCCCGACGGGCATGCGGCTCGGTTTATTATTTTGCACCGTGGAGACCCCGACAGGCCTGAAGGAATTGCCCGCATCGACCTGATACGCACCGCTGCCGAGGAGTCGCTGAAGGGCTCGCCATTAGAAGACTCGAGGATTTATCTGACCGGAATCGGGGCCGTATCCAAGGACCTCTCCGAAGGCGCTAAATGGGATCTTCTGATCGCGGGAATCGCTTCCCTGTGCCTCATTCTCATCATCATGCTCATCCTCACCCGAGCCCTTATCGCCGCCACCGTCATCGTCGGCACGGTGGCGCTGTCATTGGGCGCTTCCTTTGGCCTATCCGTATTGGTCTGGCAACACATTTTCGGCATCAAATTGCACTGGCTGGTGCTTCCGATGTCGGTGATTGTGCTGTTGGCGGTGGGATCCGACTACAACCTGCTTCTGGTCTCCAGGTTCAAGCAGGAGATCGGCGCCGGCCTCAATACCGGCATCATCCGTGCGATCGGCGGTACCGGCAAGGTGGTGACGAATGCGGGACTGGTGTTCGCCATCACCATGGCCTCGATGATCGTCAGCGATCTGCGGATCATCGGCCAAGTCGGCACCACCATCAGTCTGGGCCTGCTGTTCGACACCCTGATCGTGCGCGCATTCATGACGCCGTCCATCGCCGCGCTACTCGGGCGCTGGTTCTGGTGGCCGCTGCAGGTGCGAACCCGGCCAACCAGGCCCACCGCAGTCAAACCCCGCCTGCCTGATCCCCCGGATCATTTGCCATCGCTTGGCGCACGTCACCCAACCCGGCGGCTGCGCGCCTTGTCGACTGAGACCCTCAGCCCCGGCTGATCCACTCCTCGAGGATCTGCGATGCGGGTTTCGCCCCTTCGACGAGCAGCGAAACGTGGTCCACCGCGACCGTGCGCACGGTATTCGATGGCGACCAAGGCTCGGTGGCGGGATACGTAATATCACCCGCGCCATAAGGCATCACCCACGGCCGGGTGCATTGCACGAATAGCACATCGGATTCAAGAGGCCCATCGTACATATTTGGAAGCAGATCCGACCAGCTGACTACGGCAGTTAGCCTGGTGGCATGAAATAGATCCTGTCCGCCACTTTACTCGTACACGTCATAAAGTATTTCTCTGGTGAGAAGTTCAGTTAGTTCGAGATCGGATTCCTTGTGACTATCGAGCAAATCCACACCGGCGAGATTGCGATTTCTGACATCCTCAAAACGTTTGCCGAGAGCATAGGCGAACTTTCCACCCGATGATTGCCCCGCGAGGACGAAAGGCTCATCACCGACCAGTTCGACGACGATCCGAGCGAGGCACTCAACCGCGGCTTCCGGGGAGTCGGGCAGTGGCTCACCGCGGGCGAAACCGGGCAAGGGTATGGCCGAGACGGCTCGCACTCCCCTGAATTCTGACGCAATTTTTGCATAGTTATACACTCCGCTGCTGAAGACCGACGTGCACAGGAAGATCAGATGGGGAGCCTTGGGCCCGCTGGTGAAGGTCGTCGGAACGGCGGTCGGCCAGGTCCGGGCGCCGGACTCGGATTGAACCGCCAGTCGTAGCTGAGACGCCGAACGCAGCAAGTGCATTCCCTCGCTGATCCGCCCTGTGGTGATCGCCCCCTTGAGGAGCGCTTCGAACGAATCCCTGGTTGATGCGTCGTCCCCATCCCCAGCCGGACCGCACCGGGCCGGGTTGGGGTGCTGCAGCAAAGCTTGCGGCGGGTGGTGTTCGCAACCCGCCACCTCAGCGTCCCTCAAAATGTGAGCCAGGCCTCGAACGGTCAGGTGGTTGAAGACGTCCACCGGAGGCACATCCCGGTCGAACGCCTGGCTCAGGCGCGAAGCCAGTTTCACGAACCCGACCGAGTCCAGGCCCTGCTCACTGAGGGGTTGGTCGATGTCGACACGGGCAGCCCGAATTCCGAAGACCGCGGCCACCTGGTCGCGCACCGACGCCAGTAGCGGGTCGCCCGGAGCTGCCGGCCAGGCTCCGGCCGATGTGACCACTGGGCCGGCCGTCCCCAGTTCGTCGTCGGGCACGTCCGGCGGCCCCGCGTCCTCGAGGCGTGCCACCAGCAGCGCCTCGGCTTCCAGGGTGCCGTCCAGCAGGCGGGTGCGGCATCTGGCACGCTGCACTTTCCCGCTGGTCGTCTTGCTCACGCTGCCGGGCGGCGCGACCACCACCGCCGAGCAGCGCAACTGGTGGTTCTTCAAGACAACTGCCTGCACCTCATCGGCCACCCCCGACAACATCTCGGTGGCGATATCGGCTTTCACCTCGACGAGCACCGCAAGCCCCTCGACCTCGCCGGCATCGCCGGCATCGACTGCGAAGGCTGCGATCCCGCCCGGCCTGATGGCTGGGTGACAGTCACGCAGGCTCTCCTCGATGTCTTGGGGATGGATGTTGCGCCCGGCCAGGATGAGCAGGTCTTTGAGGCGACCGCACACATACAGCTCGCCGTCATGCAGGAGTCCCAGGTCACCGGTTCGCAGGTAGCTGCGGCTGTCGTCAGACCCGGCGAGACGGGCGCCGAAGGTGTCGCGGCTCTTGTCCGGCAATCCCCAGTAGCCCGCCGCCTTACTCGGAGAATCCACCCAGATTTCGCCGACCTGCCCGTCGGCCAGCGGCACGTGGAGTTCGGGGTCCACGATGCGCACGTCGACGTCGTCGGCCACCTGGCCGCAACCAATCAGCACCTGGCTACCGGGACCATCGGCAGGAACCGCCAGCCGCTGCGTCTCCAGCTGATGGCGGTCGACACTGAGCGTCGAACGCCCGAACATCGTGACGGCGACGGTGTGCTGGGCCAGGCCATAGGCGGGGCAGAATGCATCGCGACGCAGCCCGGTTCCGCTGACGGCATCCAGGAAACGGCTGGTGGTGTCCTCGCGTACCGGTTCGGCCGCGCTCATAACCACCTGCAGCGAACTCAGATCCCATGCCGCACGTTGCTCGGCGGTGGTCTTACGCACCGCCAGTTCGTAGGCAAAGTTGGGGGCGGCGGTGTGGGTGGCACGCACCCGATCCATGACGTCGAACCACAGCGCGGGCCGTTGCAGGAAGGTCAACGGCGACATCAGGGTGACCTCGCCACTGCCCGCCAAACCGCTCAGGATCACGCTGATGAGTCCGAAGTCGTGATACGGCGGGAGCCAGAAGACGCCCCGGGCATCCAGTCCGGGCCCTAGCAACCGACGGTTGAAATCGACCTGATGCGCCAGGTTGCCATTGGTGATTACGACACCCTTGGGGTCTGAGGTGGAGCCCGAGGTGTATTGCAGCAAAGCGGGGGCGTCAAGGCTCGGCGACCAGCCGCGGCCCGGCGCGCCGGGGGTGCCCGGTCCGCGCATTCGGCGGCCGCCGATACCCCGCGAGGTGATGTGCCAGGGCAGATCCCCAGGCCAGCCAACCGTGCTTCCGGTGACGATGGACCTGGCTGTTCCGAGCCGGCGAGCGTTCGCATACCGCCGACTCGTCAGCACCGCTTTCGCACCGCTGCTGGCCACCACCCGCTGCATCCGGTCGACGGTCTTCTGAGGGTTGATCGGGTCCGGCGGGTAGATCGGGACGGGAACAACCCCCGCTGCGAGGCATCCGATCAGGCAGCGCACGAAGTCCAGACCGGATGGATATGCAAGGATCGCCCGGTCCCCCGGCTCCAGTCCGCAGTGGTGCCGCAGAAACTCGGCCACCTCGCCCATGTCGCTCACCACATCAGCACGGCTCATCGATTCGGCGACTCGCCCTTTTTCGTTGACAAACGAGATGGCGGTGTTGGCGGGTATGCACGCCGCGAGTTCCCTAAACCGGTCTAGAAGTAACGACATAGCTGTGGCCTCAGTAGTTGTACATGAAATCATTCGGACATCAATCAGTGGCGCAAATCCGATGGCCGCTCCACTGCGTGGAACGGTAACAGTTCGCCGATCGCCTCGGCGGCCAAACCAAGATTCTCGGTACCGCGACTTTGGAGCACCCTCGAGGGGCCTGTTTGACGCCGGGATGCCCGTCGGTATCAAGCGGAAGAAGAGATGGTGGTGCCAATTATATTGTCGATAGAACCTGAATCTACATTTACATATTTCTCGCAAACTCGAACACGCTCGAATGGCCCATTTCCGAGGAAGTGGCCGACGACGCAACCCCCGGGCAAAGGCGCGCATGCGCCCCCTCGAGTCGAGCCGAGATCCCGCTGCATCATCTCGACAAGCATTGCGTGCCTTGAGGATCGGTCCTTGGCGCGCGTGGATCCGCGGGGCGGGCGATGCCACCCACCAGCTCATCGACGAGTGCGCCCAACACGACGTCTTCTTTCCGACCGGACAGCCGGGCCAGATAGCCTATCGCCAACTAGGGCGTGTCTGCTTAATGTGAATGGTGTTTTGGCTGATGCTGTTTGGGTGATGCGGACGCATGCGATTTCTGATGATTTGTGGTCGCTGATCGTGGCGGTGTTGCCTGCGGGGCGGCGGCGTGGCCGGCCGTGGAACGATCATCGACGTACTCTGGAGGGCATTATCTGGCGTTACCGTACGGGATCTCCGTGGTGTGACCTGCCCGAGCACTTCGGTCCCTGGCAATCGGTGGCCGAGAGGCATCTACGCTGGTCGGTCGATGGCATCTACGCGCGGATCTTCGCGGCGATCGCCTCTGACCTCGACGCCGAGGACGCCGACCTGGGCGCACTGTTGTCGGTCGATTCGACCAGTGTGCGCGCCCACCAACACGCAGCCGGAGCGCGCCCGGGCGCCGCACAGGGGATCTGTCGAATTACAAGAAATATCTCGATGAGCCCGATGACCACGCCATTGGGCGTTCCCGCGGCGGGCTGACTACCAAGATCCACGCCTTGACCGACCAGCTGTGCAGTCCGGTCACCCTGGCACTGTCGGCCGGTCAAGCCGGTGATAATCCGATGCTTTGGCCATTGCTGGCCGCCCGGTGCAGCAACTCATACGCCCCGTTTCGCCTGCTGGCGGACAAGGCGTACTCCCATGACTCGACGCGGGCACAGCTGCGCCGGCTCAAGATCGCCCATACCATCCCCGAGCGCAGCGACCAGATCACCCGCCGCAAAGCCAAAGGCCGCAACGGAGGACGGCCTCCGGGGTTCTCAGGCCGAATCTACAAGCACCGCAACACCGTCGAGCGAAGCTTCAACCGGCTCAAACACTGGCGCGCGGTCGCCACCCGCTACGACAAATACGCCCTGACCTACCTCGGCGGTGTCACCCTGGCCGCCATCATCACCTACCACCGCGTCCGCAATTAGCAGACAGGACCTAGACACCGACGTCTCGGCATCGTCCGGGGAAAGGGTAAACGGCCCAGAATGGAAACCTACGACCTCGCGATCATCGGAACGGGCTCGGGCAATAGCATTCTCGACGAGCGCTATGCCGGAAAGCGAGCAGCGATCTGCGAGCAAGGCACCTTCGGCGGCACCTGCCTCAACGTCGGGTGCCTGCCAACAAAGATGTTCGTCTACGCCGCCGAGGTGGCCCAGACCATTCGGGGCGCGTCGCGCTACGGCGTCGACGCGCACATCGACCAGGTGCGCTGGGACGACATTGTCTCGCGGGTCTTCGGCCGTATCGATCCAATCGCGCACAGCGGCGAGGACTACCGACGCTCGGCACCCAACATCGATGTATACGGCTCCCATACCCGGTTCGGGCCGACCCAGGCTGACGGACGCTACCTGTTGCGGACTGCGGCCGGCGATGAGTTCACCGCTGACCAGGTGGTGATCGCGGCCGGGTCACGGCCGGTGGTTCCCCAGGCCATCGCCGAATCCGGCCTGAAGTATCACACCAGCGACACCGTCATGCGTATCGCCGAGTTGCCCGAACACGTCGTGATCGTTGGAAGTGGTTTTGTGGCTGCCGAATTCGCGCATGTGTTCTCCACGCTCGGCGCACGAGTCACCTTGGTGATCCGGGGCAGCTGTCTGCTACGCCATTGCGACGACACCATCTGTGAGCGGTTTACCCGCATCGCGTCGACCAAGTGGGAACTACGCACGCACCTCAACATCGTGGGCGGGGAAAACCGTGGCTCGGGCGTCGTGCTGCAGCTCGACGACGGCTCAACCATCGACGCCGACCTGCTCCTGGTGGCGACCGGGCGGGTTTCCAACGCCGATCTGATCGATGCCGAGCAAGCCGGCGTCGCGGTCGCCGACGGCCGAGTAGTGGTCGACCAGTACCAACGGACTTCCGCGCGTGGGGTTTTCGCGCTCGGAGACGTGTCCTCGCCGTACCAGCTCAAGCACGTAGCCAACCATGAAGCCCGCGTTGTGCAGCAGAATCTGCTTTGCCACTGGGACGACACCGAGTCGATGGCCGTCACCGACCACCGGTTTGTCCCCGCTGCGGTGTTCACCAGCCCGCAACTGGCTGGGGTCGGGTTGACCGAAAATGAAGCCGTGGCAAAGGGCCTCGATATCACCGTTGCGATACAGGAGTACGCCGACGTCGGGTACGGCTGGGCGATGGAGGACACGACCGGGTTCGTGAAGCTCGTGGGCGACCGCGCCACCGGTCGGCTCTTGGGCGCCCACATCATGGGCTATCACGCATCGACGGTGATCCAACCGTTGATTCAGGCGATGAGTTTCGGGCTGACCGCGGCCGAGATGGCCCGCGGCCAGTACTGGATTCATCCCGCGCTGCCCGAGGTGATCGAAAACGCCCTGTTGAATCTGCGCTGACCTCGACTAGCGGTCTGCCTGTTCCGGCTTGTCCGCCACACTGTCTTGACACGCCGGACACAACCCGCGCAGCGTCAGTCCGGCGCGCTCCGAGAGCGCGAAAGAACTGCCCGCCATCGCCTGCTCCAGCGCCGAGCTCAGCTGTCGTGCGGGTACTTCGATGATCGCCGCGCATTTGGTGCATACCGCGTGGTGGTGGGCGGCGGTGGCCAGTCCGTAGGTGGTGACGCCCCCATCGAGGGTCAGCGCGTGCAGCACCCCCTGCTGCACCAGAGTGGTGACGGTGCGATAAATGGTTGCCAGGTCCGGCGGCTGTGCACCGGCGGGAAGCCGCGCGGCCAGCCGTTGATGGATCTCGGCCACCGACAGGTGCCCGTTGACCGGTTCGAGCACCGCCAACACCTGGATGCGCGACGCCATCCGCCGCAACCCGCGAGCGCGCAGCAACTCTCCGATGCGTTCGGTGACGGCCGGGTCCAGCCCCGGCGGCGTTGTCGTCACCTATTCAGTGTCGCGCCCATCCCCCGGGAATGCCAGTGATCGGCAAGCATCACGAGAAATGCCCGTGAAGCGTCCTCGGTGGATCACGTAAAAATGCCCGCGAAACGGTCGATCCTCAGCAGGCATGGGAAGTGGGCTGTCGATGTCGTCTCGGGCCGAGATCACCGCGAAGTTCGCCAGGGCGTATGTGGGGGCGCCGAAGGCGGACAAGGGGCAGATTCTGGATCAGGTGGTGGCGGTCACCGGCTGGTCGCGTGACAACGCCCGGCGGCGGTTGAGGGCGGCGGCCGCGCCGCCGGGAGCGGGTCGGCAGGTCGCCAAACGGACTCGCCGGCAACGCAATCCGAAGTACTCCTAGGATGCGCTCAAGGTGTTGCAGAAGGTGTGGGCGGCCTCAGGCGGGCAGTGCGGCCGGTACCTGGCCGCTTCCATGGCACTTCAGTTGGATGCTCTAGAACGCCACGGCGAACTGGTGGACGGCCGTGACCGTTACGGCCCGGCGGTGCGTGCCGAGCTGTTGGCGATGAGCAGCGCCACGATCGACCGCTACCTGCGCGGCGCCAAGGCCCGCGACCAGATCTCGGGTGTGTCGACGACGAAACCCTCCCCGCTGCTGCGGTCCTCGATCACCATCTGCAAAGCAGGCGATGAGGCCGAAGAATCTCCGGGGTTCTTCGAAGGCGACACCGTGGCGCACTGCGGCCCGACACTGAAAGGTGAGTTCGCCCGCACGGTCAACCTCACCGACATGCACATCGGCTGGGTGTTCACCCGCACGGTGCGCAACAACGCCCACCCCCACATCCTGGGCGCCCTCAAAACCGGAATTACTAAAATCCCTATAAGGTAACGGGTTTGGACTTCGACAACGGCACCGAATTCCTCAATAAGGCGGTCATCAAGTGGGCCGCGGACATGGAGATCTTCTTCACCCGCTCACGACCCTACAAGAAGAACGACCAGGCCACCATCGAGTCCAAAAACAACCACCTCGTGCGTCGCTACGGGTTCTACTACCGCTACGACACCGACGAAGAACGCGCCGTGCTCAACCGGCTGTGGCACCTGGTCAACGACCGGCTCAACTACCTGACCCCCACCATCAAACCCATCAGCTACGGCTGCAGCCGCGACGGTCACCGCCGCCGGCTCTACGACAAGCCCCAGACCCCCCTGGACCGGCTGCTGGCCGCCGGAGTCCTCTCAGCGGCCCAACAAACAGAGCTGCTCACCTACCGCAACAGCCTCAACCCCGCCGCGATCGCCCACCAGATCGCCGACCTGCAAGCCGCCCTGCTCAGACTCGCCAAAGACAAGACCGAACAGCTCTACCTCACCGCCATACCCGCCGCTCTACCCGCCCTCAAAGCCGGCATCCGCATCAAAAGCAAGACCACCACCTGACCCCGATTTCGCGGGCATTCCTTACCTGATGCATGAACCAGGTTTCGCAGGCATCTTGACTTGATGCATCACGGGGATGGAACACGGCGGTGCCGCCGCGGCGGCGTTCTTGCAATTGACTTGCATCCAGCTCGGGGACGAACCTACAGTCTGATTGTTGCGTCGTGCCCAGTGCCGGAAGGACCGACATGGCCAGCAATGACCTCGTCTCACGCTCTTCGTGGTGGTCCAGGCTGCACAGCACCCTGACGCCGCCGGAATGGCGGCGCCTGGGCGCGATGTTCGCCTTCATCGCCGCGCTGCATGTCGTCGGCTGGGGCACGCTGGTTTTCTTGGTGGAGCCGGCGCAGCTTGCCGTGGGCAGCAGGGCCTTCGGTATCGGGATCGGAGTGACCGCCTACACGCTGGGCATGCGACATGCCTTCGATGCCGACCACATTGCCGCGATCGACAACACAACCCGCAAGCTGATGAACGACGGCCAGCGTCCGTTGGCCACCGGATTCTTCTTCTCCCTGGGCCACTCCACCGTGGTTTTCGGCCTAGCGGTCCTGCTGGCAACCGGGATCAAGACCATCATCGGCCCGGTCCGAGAGGACTCCTCGAGGCTGCACCACTACACGGGCCTGATCGGCACCAGCGTCTCCGGGCTGTTCCTATATCTGATCGCCATCCTCAACGTCATCATTCTGGCCGGCATCCTGCGCGTTTTCTTCCGGTTGCGGCGCGGCGAGTTCAGCGAGGCCGAACTCGAGGAGCAGCTGAACAACCGAGGACTGATCAACCGGCTGCTGGGCCGGTTCACCAACTCGATCACCAAGTCCTGGCACATGTATCCGGTGGGATTGCTGTTCGGACTCGGGTTCGATACCGCTACCGAAATCGCGCTGCTGGTGCTCGCCGGCACCAGCGCGGCGGCCGGATTGCCCTGGTACGCGATCCTGTGTTTGCCGGTGCTGTTCACCGCGGGCATGTGCCTGCTGGACACCATCGACGGTTCGTTCATGAACTTCGCCTATGGCTGGGCGTTCTCCAACCCGGTGCGCAAGATCTACTACAACATCACCATCACCGCACTGTCGGTGGCAGTGGCGCTGCTGATCGGAAGCGTCGAGTTACTTGGCCTCTTCGCCGACGAATTCGGCTGGCGGGGTGCATTCTGGGATTGGATCGCCGGTCTGAACCTGAACCTGGTCGGTTTCCTGGTCGTCGGCATGTTTGTGGTCACCTGGGCCGCCGCCATGCTGGTCTGGCGCTTCGGCGGCATCGAAGAGAAGTGGACCGCCGCGGCAAATAGCGCGACCTGACCCGTGCCGCACCCCACCGCTGTGTCCCGGGCTGATGGCCCCGGTGCGGGTCCACGGTGTAGAACAGGCACATGAGCTCCGTTTGCCGCCCATGCATGAACTAGCCCTGTCTGAGGCGATCGCCAACGTGGTCAAGACGCATGCCGACGGTCGCCACGTCGAGGTGGTCCGGGTGCGTGTCGGTGCGCTGAGGCAGGTGGTCCCGGAGTCTTTGTCGTTCTGCTGGACCCTGGTGCGCGACTCGCAGAACATGCCCGACGCCGAGTTGGAACTCGAGTGCGTCACCGCCGAGGTCCGCTGTCGCGCCTGTGGCCAGCAGTCGGAGATCACCTCGGCGTGGTCGATCTGGTGTCCGCAGTGTGACAGTTCCGATGTAGAGGTGCTACACGGCAACGAGTTCCTGGTGACATCGCTGGATGTCTCGTGAAAGGTAGTCAAGATGAACGGTTTCCAGCATGGGTAGATTTCACCGTCACGACGACGGCACGGTGCACACCCACGAGCACGAACATCACCAGCACGGCGATCACACCGGCTATCAGACGGGACCGGCGCGAATCGAAGTGTTGGAAGAAATCTTCGCCGAAAACGACGTGCGCGCCGATCTCAACCGGAGGGCTTTCGAGACCAACGGGATCCGCGCGCTCAACCTGATGAGCTCCCCCGGGTCGGGTAAGACGACAGTGCTGCAAGCCACCCTCGACCAGCTCGCCAGCGAGTTCGCCATCGGGGTGATCGAAGGCGACATCGCCACCGATCTGGACGCCGCCAAACTCAGTGGTCGCGGCGCACAGGTATCGCTGCTGAACACCAGCAACGGATTTGGCGGGGAATGCCACCTCGACGCGCCAATAGTCAACCGCGCCCTACCGGGTCTGGACCTGCCGAACCTGGACCTGGTGATCGTCGAGAACGTCGGCAATCTGGTCTGTCCGGCGGAGTTCGATGTCGGCGAGCATGCCAAGGCCATGGTGTACTCGGTGACCGAAGGCGAGGACAAGCCGCTGAAGTACCCGGTGATGTTCCGCTGTGTGGATGTGGTGCTGCTGAACAAGATCGATCTGGTGCCCTATCTGGACGCTGACGTCGACACATACGTCGCGCACATCCGAGAGGTCAACGCGCACGCAACAATCCTGCCGGTGAGTGCACGCACCGGGGCCGGCATGACCGCCTGGTTCGACTGGTTGCGCCGATTCGCGCAAGGCCTACCGCCGGAATAGACCTCTTTACGCATGCAATTGGCGGCGCGCATTAATTCAGCTGCAAATGATTTGCAGAAATCCCAACAATGGTCCGCCGAGCCGCTCGCCGGGGCTCATCGGATGGGCCAGAAGTCATGAATACTTTGCTGCTCGAAGCAGATTCGGCACAAACGATGGGCCATGCAATGGCTTTCTTGCCACATTGCTTGGTGTTCTAACTGCGAACCATTGACAAGGCTCGGCAACCGGGGTAAACCCAAAAACAACGCTGCGCAAGTGGGCCGAAGGTCGACTCCGGCAGCGTGAGGGGCTTCAGCCCGCCCCGGAAAGCTGCAGCATGCCAACAGAAGCAGCAGTCAAAGCAGAAGAAACCTTGATCCATGTTCTGTGGATCAATGCAGGTCTTAGTTGTGACGGCGATTCGGTGGCGTTGACTGCCGCCACCCAGCCCAGCGTCGAGGAAATCGCATTAGGCGCACTTCCGGGCCTGCCTCAGGTCGCTGTCCACTGGCCATTGATCGATTTTGAATGTGGGCCCAGCGGGGGCGCGGACGACTTTCTCGCGTGGTTCTTCAAGGCTGAACGCGGTGAATTGGAGCCCTTCGTGCTCGTCGTGGAAGGGTCGATTCCCAACGAGAAGATCAAGAACGAGGGCTACTGGTGCGGGTTCGGCAACGACCCGGCGACCGGTCAGCCGATGACCACCAGCGAATGGCTTGATCGGCTAACGCCCAACGCCACCGCTGTCGTCGCCGTGGGAACATGCGCCACCTACGGCGGTATCCACGCGATGGCCGGCAATCCGACCGGGGCGATGGGGGTGCCCGACTACCTGGGCTGGGACTGGAAGAGCAAGGCCGGCATCCCGATCGTCTGCGTTCCCGGCTGCCCGATTCACCCGGACAACCTGTCGGAGACCCTGACGTATCTGCTCTACATGGCCACCGGGCAGGCACCGATGATTCCGCTCGACGACGCGCTGCGCCCCAAGTGGTTGTTCGGCAACACCGTGCACGAGGGCTGCGACCGGGCCGGTTACTACGAGCAGGGAGACTTCGCCACCGAATACGGTTCACCGAAATGCATTGTCAAACTGGGCTGTTGGGGTCCCGTTGTGAAGTGCAACGTGCCCAAGCGCGGCTGGATCAACGGCATCGGGGGTTGCCCGAACGTCGGCGGCATTTGCATCGGTTGCACGATGCCGGGATTCCCGGACAAGTTCATGCCGTTCATGGACGAGCCGCCGGGCGGCAAGTTGTCCAGCACCGCGTCGGGTCTGTACGGAACGGTGATCCGCAGTCTGCGCAATATCACCGAACGCACCGTCGACAAGGAACCGCGCTGGCGCCACAAGGGCACCCAACTCACCACTGGAGCCCGCCGCACCTGGTAGTTCGACGAACCGACCGGCACTCCATCTTGTTCTAGACAGAGAGACTCCGATGACAACTATCGTCCCCGAGCCCACCACTGCCAAGCGCGAACCCGGCCAGCTCGTCCAAATGGCGTGGGATCCGATCACCCGAATCGTGGGCAGCCTCGGCATCTACACCAAGATAGATTTCGAAAACCGCGAAGTCGTCGAGTGCCACAGCACTTCGTCTATTTTCCGCGGCTACTCCATCTTCATGAAAGGCAAGGATCCCCGCGACGCCCACTTCATCACCAGCCGCATCTGCGGCATCTGCGGTGACAACCACGCCACCTGTTCGTGCTACGCGCAGAACATGGCCTACGGAGTCCGGCCGCCGCACCTGGGTGAATGGATCGTCAACCTCGGTGAGGCCGCCGAGTACATGTTCGACCACAACATCTTCCAAGAGAACCTGGTCGGCGTGGACTTCTGCGAAAAGATGGTCTCCGAAACCAACCCCGGAGTGCTCGCCAAAGCGGAAAAGACCGAAGCGCCACATGCCGACGCGCACGGATACAAGACCATCGCCGACATCATGCGTTCGCTCAACCCGTTCAGCGGCGAGTTCTATCGCGAAGCCCTGCAAGTCAGTCGCTGGACCCGAGAGATGTTTTGTCTGATGGAAGGTCGCCACGTGCACCCCTCCACGCTGTACCCGGGTGGGGTCGGCACGGTCGCGACCATCCAGTTGATGACCGACTACATGACGCGTCTGATGCGCTACGTGGAGTTCATGAAGAAGGTCGTCCCGCTACACGACGATCTGTTCGACTTCTTCTACGACGCCCTGCCCAGCTACGAGAAGGTGGGCCTGCGCCGCACGCTGCTCGGCTGCTGGGGCTCCTTCCAGGATCCCGAGGTGTGCAACTTCGAATACAAGGACATGGAACGCTGGGGTAACGCCATGTTTGTAACCCCGGGTGTTGTGGTCGACGGCAAGCTGGTCACCCACTCGCTCGTGGACATCAACCTGGGTATCCGGATCCTTTTGGGCAGTTCGTATTACGACGACTGGACCGACCAGGAGATGTTTGTCAAGACCGATCCCCTAGGCAACAAGGTGGATCGACGCCACCCGTGGAACCAGCACACCAACCCGCATCCCCAGAAGCGGGAAATGGATGGCGGCAAGTACAGCTGGGTGATGTCGCCGCGCTGGTTTGACGGCAAGGATCACCTGGCCCTGGACACCGGTGGCGGTCCGCTGGCCCGGCTGTGGGCGACGGCCCTGGCCGGCCTGGTCGACATCGGCTACGTCAAGGCCACCGGCAACAGCGTCAAGATCAACCTGCCCAAGACCGCGCTGAAGGGCCCGGTCGAGTTTGAGTGGAAGGCACCCAAGCACGGCAGCAACACCATCGAGCGCGACCGCGCCCGCACCTATTTCCAGGCCTACGCCGCGGCGTGCGCCCTGCACTTCGCCGAGAAAGCACTCGCCGAGATCCGGGCCGGGCGCACCAAGACCTGAGAGAAATTCGAGGTACCCGACGAGGGCATCGGATGCGGGTTCACCGAGGCCGTGCGTGGGGTGCTGAGCCACCATCTGGTGATTCGCGACGGCAAGATCGCCAACTACCACCCGTATCCGCCCACCCCGTGGAATGCCAACCCGCGCGACAGCTTTGGCACCCCAGACCCCTACGAAGATGCCGTGCAGGGCCAGCCGATCTTGGAAGAGAACGACCGGGAAAACTTCAAGGGCATCGATGTCATGCGCACCGTGCGTAGCTTCGACCCGTGCCTGCCTTGCGGGGTGCACATGTATCTGGCAAAGGGCAAAACCCTGGAGAGACTGCACACACCAACACAGTCACCCGTCGGGGAGTGACACATGGCGGATCGCCCGGAAACCCCCTCGGAACCTACCCAGGTAATTTCGGAAAGCGACGTGCAGTGGCGTACAGCGGGCGATCGGATCCAGACACTCCTGGACTCCTGCGCGGCCGGCGGAACCGCCGCGCAGGAGCGCGCTTCGCAACTGGTCCGGGAGGTGGTCGGCCTCTACGGAGCCGGGCTCGAGCGGATCATGCGGCTGCTCTCCCAGCCTGGTCTGGACCCGGACGCGCACATCGACCTAGGTCCTGTCTGCTAATTGCGGACGCGGTGGTAGGTGATGATGGCGGCCAGGGTGACACCGCCGAGGTAGGTCAGGGCGTATTTGTCGTAGCGGGTGGCGACCGCGCGCCAGTGTTTGAGCCGGTTGAAGCTTCGCTCGACGGTGTTGCGGTGCTTGTAGATTCGGCCTGAGAACCCCGGAGGCCGTCCTCTGTTGCGGCCTTTGGCTTTGCGGCGGGTGATCTGGTCGCTGCGCTCGGGGATGGTATGGGCGATCTTGAGCCGGCGCAGCTGTGCCCGCGTCGAGTCATGGGAGTACGCCTTGTCCGCCAGCAGGCGAAACGGGGCGTATGAGTTGCTGCACCGGGCGGCCAGCAATGGCCAAAGCATCGGATTATCACCGGCTTGACCGGCCGACAGTGCCAGGGTGACCGGACTGCACAGCTGGTCGGTCAAGGCGTGGATCTTGGTAGTCAGCCCGCCGCGGGAACGCCCAATGGCGTGGTCATCGGGCTCATCGAGATATTTCTTGTAATTCGACAGATCCCCCTGTGCGGCGCCCGGAGCGCGCTCCGGCTGCGTGTCGGTGGGCGCGCACACTGGTCGAATCGACCGACAACAGTGCGCCCAGGTCGGCGTCCTCGGCGTCGAGGTCAGAGGCGATCGCCGCGAAGATCCGCGCGTAGATGCCATCGACCGACCAGCGTAGATGCCTCTCGGCCACCGATTGCCAGGGACCGAAGTGCTCGGGCAGGTCACACCACGGAGATCCCGTACGGTAACGCCAGATAATGCCCTCCAGAGTACGTCGATGATCGTTCCACGGCCGGCCACGCCGCCGCCCCGCAGGCAACACCGCCACGATCAGCGACCACAAATCATCAGAAATCGCATGCGTCCGCATCACCCAAACAGCATCAGCCAAAACACCATTCACATTAAGCAGACACGCCCTAGTCCCTGAGCTGCCCGAGGGAGTCGACTGGTGGGATCCCATGGCCGACAAAGCGGTTCGGCCCGAGCTGGACGGCGTGCTGGTGAACGGGGTCCGGGTCGCGCGGGGCAGCCGTGTCCGGCTACACCCCAGGCGCAACGCCGACGCTCAGGACATCTTTGTTGCCGGCAAGATCGCGCGGGTCACCTAGGTGCATGAGGACGTTGAGGGCAACCGCCACGTCGGGGTCGTGGTGGAGGACGATCCCGCCGCCGATCTGCATGATTGGTACGGGCGCTACCTGTACTTCTCCCCCGACGAAGTCGAGCCGTTGGAATCCGAACAAACCAGCAACGAAAGGAGTTCGATATGGAGATCTTAGGCTGGATCTTCCTTGGCATCATCGCGCTGGTCGTGGCGGCCGCGGTGGTGATGGGCGTGGTATCGCTACCGGACGCCCGTCGCTACCTCAGGCCGCGGCGCATGTAGCCTCCCGCCAGCCCGATGACAGCACGCATCCTGGTAGCCGGAATCGGCAATATCTTTCTGGGGGATGACGGATTTGGCTCCGAAGTGGTCCGGCGAGCCGACATCCCGCAGAACGATCCGGGTGTGCGCGTCATCGACTACGGCATCCGCGGCATGCACTTGGCCTACGACCTGCTGGACAGCTGGGACACCCTGGTGCTCGTCGACGCGGTACCCAGCCACGGCAATCCGGGCACCCTGCACGTCTTCCAAGCCGATTTCGAGGCAGATCAAGCGTCCTGGTCAGAGGCGCCCGGCCTGGGCGCCCACGGCATGGATCCGGGAACGGTGTTCGCCAATCTGCGGGCGCTAGGCGGCAATCCGCCCTACACCGTTGTCGTCGGATGCGAGGCGGGTAGCGTCGAGGAAGGTATCGGCCTCACCGAACCCGTCGCCAAGGCCGTCCCCCGCGCCGCGCGAGCGGTCGAGGAGATCGTGGCGGCGCTACAGGGTCCCGCGACCGCGCAGTCGACCTGAGAGGAGGTCTGAGCATGTGCCTGGGCATACCCGGTCAAGTAATCAGGATCCTCGACGGGTACGAGGGGCAATTGGCGTTGGTCGAGGTCACCGGCGAGGCGCGGAAAGTCAATATCGGCATGCTGCCGGAGGAGACATTTTCACCCGGTGACTGGGTGATCATTCACATGGGCTTCGCCTTCGAGAAAACGGATCGGGCCGGCGCCGAACAAGCGATGGCCGGTCTGGAGTTGATGGGCCGCGGCAGAACCGACACCGACTTCACCGACGGCGGCTGACATGGCCGGCCTCCCCCTGCTGCGGCCCGCGATGGTGCGGTGCGCCGAGACCCGACAGCGTTTCACGGTGACCGGTGTCGTCCAGGGAGTGGGTTTTCGCCCCTTCGTCCACCAACTGGCCAGCGAGCTGGGTCTGTCCGGGTTCGCCGGCAATGACTCGGCGGCGGTCTTCATCTAGGTACAGGGCGGGCGCGCCGGGCTGGTCGAGTTTGCGCGCCGATTGCGCGCAGACGCTCCGCCGTTGGCCCGCATCAGCTCGGTCTCGGCTACCGAGTTGGCGCTGCAGGCCGGTGCCGCCGGCTTCCGGATCGTTGCCAGCCAGGGCGCAACCGGTGCGACAACACCGATTCCGCCGGATATCGCGGTGTGCGACGACTGCCTGCGCGAGCTTTTCGACCCGCGGGACCGACGCTTTCGGCACCCGTTCGTGACCTGCACCAATTGCGGGCCGAGATTGACCGTCATCCGCACGCTGCCCTACGACCGTCCGGGCACCACCATGTCGGCATTCCCGATGTGCGAGCGGTGCGCCGCCTAGGGCGTGTCTGCTTAATGTGAATGGTGTTTTGGCTGATGCTGTTTGGGTGATGCGGACGCATGCGATTTCTGATGATTTGTGGTCGCTGATCGTGGCGGTGTTGCCTGCGGGGCGGCGGCGTGGCCGGCCGTGGAACGAGGACGCCGACCTGGGCGCACTGTTGTCGGTCGATTCGACCAGTGTGCGCGCCCACCAACACGCAGCCGGAGCGCGCCCCGGGCGCCGCACAGGGGGATCTGTCGAATTACAAGAAATATCTCGATGAGCCCGATGACCACGCCATTGGGCGTTCCCGCGGCGGGCTGACTACCAAGATCCACGCCTTGACCGACCAGCTGTGCAGTCCGGTCACCCTGGCACTGTCGGCCGGTCAAGCCGGTGATAATCCGATGCTTTGGCCACTGCTGGCCGCCCGGTGCAGCAACTCATACGCCCCGTTTCACCTGCTGGCGGACAAGGCGTACTCCCATGACTCGACGCGGGCACAGCTGCGCCGGCTCAAGATCGCCCATACCATCCCCGAGCGCAGCGACCAGATCACCCGCCGCAAAGCCAAAGGCCGCAACAGAGGACGGCCTCCGGGGTTCTCAGGCCGAATCTACAAGCACCGCAACACCGTCGAGCGAAGCTTCAACCGGCTCAAACACTGGCGCGCGGTCGCCACCCGCTACGACAAATACGCCCTGACCTACCTCGGCGGTGCCACCCTGGCCGCCATCATCACCTACCACCGCGTCCGCAATTAGCAGACAGGACCTAGTACCACGATCCAGGCGATCGCCGATTTCACGCCCAGCCGATCGCCTGCCCGGACTGCGTTCCGTCGCTGTGGTTTCGGAGTGCAACCGAGCACGTCGCCGGGGCGGATGCGGCGCTGGCGGCCACCCAGCACGCCCTGACGGCGGCGAAGGTCGTCGCCATCAAGGGCATTGGTGGCTACCACCTGGCCTGTGCCGTCGACGACGACGCGGTGGTCGGTGTGCTGCGATCCCGCAAAAGCCGTGGGGCCAAACCTTTCGCCATCTTGGTCCGCGATCTGGACGTGGCGCGCCGCTACGCCTTCATCGACGATGCCGAGGCCGCGGTGTTGTCCGGTCCCGCCCGGCCAATCGTGTTGCTGCGCCGCCGACCCGATGCGCCGGTCGCCGACGCCGTCGCTCCGGGCAGCCCGCAGCTCGGGCTGATGCTGCCGTACTCCCCCATCCATCACCTACTGTTGACACCGGTCCCGGGTGCCGATGCGGCGGCGCCCGAGGCACTGGTGCTGACCAGCGCCAACCGCTCCGATGAACCCATCTGCTTCACCAAAGTTGATGCCGCAGAGCGCCTTTCGATGTTGTGCGATGCGGTGCTCGACCACGACCGTCCCATCCACGTGCCCTGCGACGACTCGGTGGTGCGGGTGGTCGAAGACGCGGGCCTGGCCCGTGAGCTACCAATCCGCCGATCTCGCGGCTATGCCCCCCTGCCGGTCGACCTCGGACACATCGCCGTCGAGAGCCCACCGGTTCTTGCCGTCGGCGGCGAGCTCAAGAACACGTTCTGTCTGACCGACGGCACACGTGCCTACCTATCCGGGCATATCGGTGACATGGCTACCTGGGAGACGTTGCGTGCCTTCGAGCGCGCGGTTGGCCAACTCAGAGAAATACGCGGCCATCCGGTTCGTTTGGCCGCCGATCTGCATCCGAGTTACCACACCCGCAACTGGGCCGAGCGTCACGCGGACGATCGACCACTCGATCTGATCCAGCACCATCACGCGCACGTGGTGTCGCTGCTCGCCGAGCACGGGCGGATCAACGAACCCGTCGTCGGAGTCTCCTTCGACGGCACTGGCTATGGGTGTGATGAGACGATTTGGGGTGGGGAGATTCTTGTCCTCGGGCCCCAGAGCCACCGCTTCACCCGCGCCGGACACCTGTTGGCGGTGCCGCTGCCCGGCGGCGACGCCGCGGTGCGCAATCCGTGGCGGATGGCGCTGTCGCAGCTGTGGACCGCGCATATCGAGTGGAGTCCGGACCTGGCGCCGGTCGCTGCGGCGGGAGTCGATGAACTACGGGTGACGCGTTCCCAGTTGGCCAGCGGCGCGGGCTGTGTGCCGTGCTCGAGCATGGGCCGCTTGTTTGACGCGGTGGCTTCCCTGCTCGGCGTCCGCCACCGGATCGACTATGAAGGCCAGGCCGCCATCGAACTCGAGGCGCTCGCCGAGTCGGCGCTCGCCGAGTGCAACGGGCCCCGGCCGTCACTACCGCTCACCGTGCGCCCGGACGGGGTGATCGACCCGACCACGATGGTGCAAACACTGGTATCGGCCCTGCGCGCTGGCACGCCACCGGCGGTACTGGCGGCGAGTTTTCACCAAGCGGTGGCCCGCGCCGTCGCCGAGGTGGTTGCGCAGGTAGCGGGCCAGGTGCGGCTGGTGGGCCTGACCGGCGGAGTGTTCCAGAACGTGCTGCTGCTGCGGGCATGCCGGGAGCGATTGCAGCGAGCAGAATTCGAGGTGCTGACCCACCATACGGTGCCACCCAACGACGGTGGGCTCGCGCTGGGCCAGGCCGTGGTTTCCTTGTTGATAGGACTGGATGAGGATTGGAAAAGGACTGATCAATGACCACCACCGCGATCGATCGCGGGCTCAGCTCCGAGCTGGCCGCTGACCTGGCGGCCGCCGCGTTCACGCTGGCGAAAAGGTTCGCCGCGGGCGCGACCATGTGGTCAATCGCGCCGTCGTGGGAACCGCATGCCCTGCACATCGCGGTCGAGTTCGTCCATCCGGTCATCATGGGCCAACGCGCCTTGCCCGCGGTGGCGCTGACCGGCCCTGACCTGGTGGATCTGGTCCGGGTATCGGTGCGGCCCGGCGACATCGTGGTCGCGGTGGCCGGCGCCGACCAGCCCGATGTCCGATCGGTGATGCGTCGCAGTCCGGCCTGGGGCGCCACCACGATCTGGATCGGCAGTGGCGCCCGCCCCGAGGCCGCGCTGGCCGATCATCTGCTCTGGCTCGACGATCCCGACCCGCGAGTGCCCGCAACCGGCGGATTTGTGCTGTTCTATCACCTGCTGTGGGAATTGACCCATGTCTGCTTCGAACATTCCGGTTTGCTCAAACCCGAGTGCACCGAGGAGGTGTGCGTCACCTGCAGCGACGAAGGCCGGCTGGGCGAGGTGGTGTGAGCCCCGGCCGACGGGCTCGCCGCGGTGCGCACCGCGCGCGGCATCGAGGACGTGATCACGACACTTATCGACCCGGTCGCCGCCGGTGACCTGGTGCTAGTGTATGCGGGTACCGCGATCAGCCGCCTCGGCGACGACGGGGACGACTCATGACGCGCGAGGAACCCACCAACTTTCTGTATCCGTTCATCGACGCGCAGGAATAAGATCCACAATCCCTGCTCGCCGACCTCGCCGCCTCGGCGCAGGCAAAGGCCGCCGAGAGCCTGGCCTTGCGGCGCTCCACGCTGGAGGCCAACGCCGAGCTGCTGGACCAGGCCGCCACCGAGATGGCACGCCGCTTCCGCGTCGGCGGGCGCCTGTTCACCTTCGGCAATGGCGGTAGCTGCACCGATTCCGCGACCTTGGCCGGCCTGTTCGCCCGGCCGCCGATCGGCACACCGACGACATCACTGCCGGCCTGGTCGCTGACCGCCGACCAGGCGATCATCACCGCGCTGGGCAACGATGTCGGGTTCGAGCTGGTGTTCGCCCGACAATTGATCGCGCGCGCACAGGCCGGCGACATTGCGATCGCCATGTCCACCAGCGGCAATTCACCGAACCTGTTGACCGCGTTGGCCGAGGCGCGGCAGCGGGGTCTGTACACCGTCGGGTTCGCCGGCTACGACGGTGGCACGATGGCGGACAACCCGAACGTCGACGCCTGCTTCATCGTTCGGTCACAAAGCGTGCATCGGATTCAGGAGTCACAGGCATTGTTGGGCTATCAGTTGTGGTTGGCGACCCACGAAAAGGTCGACCGGGATCTGGGGGCGGCATGAGCAAGTCAGCCGGCGAATACTTGTCGTCAGGACCGCGCTTTGCCGAAGGTGACGTCATTGGGCGCATCGAATCGTTCCGCCGCAGACGTCCCAGGCTGCTCGACGAGCACGTCACCCTGGCGCACGGCGCCGGCGGAAAGGCGTCCGCGGCGCTGATCGATGCGGTGTTCATGGAGGCTTTCCGCAACCCGCTGCTGGAGTCGCTGGGCGATGGAGCCATCCTCACTCTGCCCAGCGGCGAGCGGGTGGCGATGTCCACGGACTCATTCGTGGTGCAGCCCAGACGCTTTCCCGGTGGCTCGATCGGCGAACTCGCCGTGCACGGAACATGCAACGACCTCGCCGTGGCGGGCGCGGTACCGTCCTGGATTTCGGCCGCCTTCGTGCTCGAAGAAGGGTTCCCGATCGAGGAGTTGAAACAGATCGTCGCCGACATGGCGGACGCGGCGGCCAAGGCCGGCGTGCAGATCGTCACCGGCGATACCAAGGTGGTGCCCAAGGGCGCGGCAGACGGCCTGTTCATCACGACCACCGGGACCGGCATCATTCCCACCGGGCGTGCGCTATCTGCCGACTCGGTGCGACCGGGCGACAAGGTGCTGTTGTCCGGCTCGATGGGTGATCACGGCATGGCAGTCATGCTGGCGCGCGGGGATCTGGCCATCGAAGCCGACATCCACTCGGACACCGCGTAGGTCAGCCCGCTGGTGGAACTTCTCATGGCGGCCGCCCCGGACACCCGCTGGCTGCGCGACGCCACCCGCGGCGGGGTGGGCACCGTTTGCAACGAACTGGCCCAGGCCTGTGGTTTCGGGGTCTTGCTCGACGAACAGCGCCTTCCGGTGGCTCCGATGGTCAACGGCGCGTGTGAGCTGCTCGGCATCGACCCCATTTACGTCGCCAATGAGGGCAAGTTCATCGCTGTCGTCGCGCCCGAGGAAGCCGAAGCGGGGCTGGCCGCGTTGCAGTCGCACCCCCTGGGAGCCGATGCGGCCGAGGTTGGCGAGATCATCGCCGAGCCGGCCGAAACCGTAATCCTGCGAACCGGATTCGGTGGTACCCGGATTGTCGACATGTTGGTCGGCGACCCGCTGCCGCGAATCTGCTGAGCTGCTAGAAGAGAGGGGCTGACATGTGCCTTGGGATTCCGGGCCGGATCGTCGAGATCAGCGATCCGGAGAACTATTTGGCGAAAGTCGATGTCAGTGGGGTGCAGCGCACGATCAGCGTGCGGTTACTCGACGAAGACACGCCACAACCCGACGATTGTGTGTTGGTTCACGTCAGGTTCGCGATGGCCAAGATCGATGAGAGCGAAGCGCTACTCACGCTGGCCGCCATCAAGCAGCTCGGCGAGGCCTACACAGCCGAGATGGAAGCCTTCGACTCATCCTCGATCGTGTGAGGAGGCTGACGATGAAATTTGTCGACGAATTCCGTGATCCGGCGGCGGCCCGAAAACTGCTGACCGCCATCGAACATCTGGCGCACCTGCCGGGAGCCGGCCCCGAACACTTCAAGTTCATGGAGGTGTGCGGCGGACACACGCACACCATCTACCGGCATGGGATCGAACACCTCCTGCCAGACAATGTCGAACTGGTGCACGGCCCCGGTTGTCCGGTGTGCGTCATCCCGATGGGCCGCATCGACGACGCCATGTGGCTGGCCGGCCAACCCGATGTCATCTTTACCTGCTTCGGCGACATGATGCGGGTTCCCGGGTCCGACGGCAGCCTGCTGGACGCCAAGGCGCGCGGCGCCGACGTTCGATTCGTCTACTCGCCGCTGGATGCGCTCAAGGTCGCGATCGACAACCCGGACAAGCAAGTGGTGTTCTTCGCCATCGGTTTTGAAACCACCGCACCCTCGACCGCGGTGACCCTGGTGCGGGCTCGCGACCTCGAGTTACCCAACTTCAGTGTGTTCTGCAATCACGTAACGATCGTTCCGCCGATCAAAGCCATTCTGGAATCACCGGATCTGCGCTTGTCGGGTTTCATTGGCCCCGGTCATGTCTCGACCGTCGTGGGTAATCGGCCGTATCGGTTCGTGCCCGAGGTGTACCACAAGCCGTTGGTCGTGGCGGGATTCGAGCCGTTGGACATCCTGGCGTCGGTCACGATGCTGCTACGTCAGATTCGTGAGGGCCGCTGCGAGGTGGAAAACCAGTACAAGCGGGTCGTGCCCGAAGAGGGCAACCCCGCCGCACTGGCACTGATGGGCAAGGTATTCGCCCTGCGCCCACACTTCGAGTGGCGTGGGTTGGGCTTCATCTCGCAAAGTGCACTGCGGCTCAGTGACGATTTCGCCGAGTTCGATGCCGAGCTGCGATTCGCGATGCCCGGCGTACGGGTGGCCGACCCGAAGGCATGCCAATGCGGTGAGGTGCTCAAGGGTGTGCTCAAGCCTTGGGAATGCAAGGTCTTCGGCACCGCGTGTACGCCGGAGACCCCGATCGGCACGTGCATGGTGTCTCCGGAGGGGGCCTGTGCGGCCTACTACAACTTCGGCCGCCTGCACCGCGACGCCGTCACGCTCGTGGGGCAGTCCGGGCGGGCATGACGCGTGTCAGTCCCTGATCCGCCCGACATCCGGGGGCCCGAGATGTTCGCCCGCTACGCCTATGCGCCCAACGCCTTGGGCTATTGCGGTGCCCCGCTGGGCGCCACGCTGCGGGACTGATCGGTTGCCGATGTGCGCGCCGCGGCCAGGAAATTGTCGGGTGCGTGGCCGTACCTGCGGGTGCTCTCGCGGCTGACCGGCATCGCCGATCCGTTGGACTATCGACTCGTCGAGGCATACTGGCTCGGTGGCGGCGTCGGCACCGACGTGGAGCCTGGCCGGTTCTTCGACGAGCTGCTGGCCATCATCGGCCCGCAGGCGGGCCGTTATTGGTCGCATCTGACGCCGGAACTGGCGCACGAGGCGGCCGGAAATCACTGCTTCCACGTCTTCGGTGTCTATCCGTGGACCCGCTTTCTCGACGAGCATCCGCTGAGCGTGCTCGATAGTTGCCGAATCACTTGGGCAACAGTCGTCTCCCGCACCGGTGACGCCGTTGAGGTTTCGCGTCAAAGCCTCATCTGGGATGGCGAGGCGCTGGCTTTGGCCGCGCCCTCATCGCAGCTACTGGATGTTTGGGCCGACGGATACAGCGCGGTACCCGATGTGTCGGTCGGCGAAGAAGTCGCCGTGCACTGGGGCCGGCTCTGCGGCCGGCTACCGCCAGAACAAGTGGTGGCGCTCGCCGAGAGCACCCACCGCCAGCTACGAGTGACAAACCAGCGGCTAGCTCGGGTATAGCGGCATGCCAGACTGACCGTCATGCCCGGTTCCATCTGCGACGTGTTGCCTGCGGCGGGCGCACTACTGCGGGTCCCGGGCACCGAAGACCGGCTCGGGCTGATCGACCGGGTCGGCCACGTCGACCGCGTGCTCGTCGTCCTGGTCGACGGGCTGGGCTGGCACTTGCTGCCAGAGTTGGCCGCTGATGGTGCACTGCTGGCCGCCTCGTTGGCCGGTGATGCCGGCCGGGTCAGCCAACTCAGCTGTACGTTTCCGTCCACGACACCGACAAGCCTGGTCTCCCTGGGTACCGGAGCGATGCCCGGTGAGCACGGCATCCTCGGCTTTACCGTCAACGTCCCCGGAACCGATCGGGTGCTCAACCACATCCGCTGGCGCGATGATCCACCACAGGGCCAATGGCAGCCCCTCCCAACCTGGTTCGAACGATTGACGTGGGCGGGCATCAGTACACGCGCGGTGCTGCCGGAGTGGTTCATCGGCAGCGGCTTGACCGCAGCGGCGTACCGCGGCGCGCAGTTTCACCCGACCCGCGCAAGCGACGACTACGCTCAGCTGGTCATCGATGAGGTGCGTGGCGCGCCGGGACTCGTTTACGCCTACACCTCCGACCTGGACACCGCGGCGCACCTGTTCGGCATCGGTTCATCCCAGTGGCACGAGGCGGGGCGCAGCGTGGATTCCTTGCTCACCCGGCTGGTCGAGGCATTGCCGCCGGATGCGGCGCTACTGGTGACCGCAGACCACGGTGGCCTGAATGTCGCGGCCGATGCTCGCGTCGATCTCGACACAGACCCACGGCTTTCGGCCGGGATCCGGGTGGTCGCCGGTGAACCGCGGGTGCGCTACCTGCACACCGTGCCCGGGGCGACAACCGACGTCTTGGATACCTGGCGGGAGCTGCTGGGAACCCGAGCCGATGTCCGCACCCGCGACGATGCAATTGCCACAGGGATTTTCGGTTCGGTAGCACCAGAGCACCGGCTCCGAATCGGCGATGTCGTCGTGACTTGTGCCGACGACGCGGCAGTGCTGGCAACGGCTCACGAGCCGCCGGAAACGGCCCGACTCATCGGCTTTCACGGCGCCGCCACCGCGGCCGAAATGGCCATACCGCTCATCTCCTTCTGATCCTTGTGCCCGGCAACTGATCTGCTTGGGCGATCTGTTCTGGCCACGGATACATCGTTGAACTGCGCGTTGCGCCAACATCGCGCGGGCGCATCAGCCTACGTGCCGCTAACGGGTCGGCCGCAAGCGTTTCCGGACTATTCGGTTTTCTTCACCCGCTCGCGCGCATCCGACTTCCCAAGTTCGGCGGTGAGAGCACCAAATCAACAAGGTACGGGAGCGCGAGGTAGGGTGATTAACTTTGTTACTTCAAAGTTACGCGTTATTCAACAGCTCATGATCTTGACCCCCAATTAATCGGCGGAATAAATGGTCGAATTAGGTATTTGATAGCTCGATTTCTCGCACAAATTCCGCCCGCGGTAACTTCGCCATCCGCGGTTCGCCCTCCGACGGATCCCCGGCAGAGCGGGCAACCTCACCCGCTCCCCCGACATCACATCTCCGCATTTCACCACCCATGCCACCACCCCGACACCCACAGCCACCGGACGGCAGCGATCCGGTGACTACGAGCCGGTTCGCGCCGTGATCACGCGCTAATCAGTCACAGATTCCGCGCCGAATTGGCATGGGCAATTTAAGAGAATCAGCCACCCAAGCTGACCAATTAAGCCACCACTCCCGAACATCGTGTACAGTCCGAATCCGGGGCAGAAAAGTGGGAAGTAAATGGCGATGCACGTAGCCGAACCGGGACAGTTACCACGCCTAATACCGACGGTGGCGGCGCCATGCAAGCGCTGACGATAGCCGCATTATCGAGCGCGCAAGTAGATATTCCGATTGACCAGCTGCCGTCGTTGCCGCCGTTGTCTGATGAGTTGCGGGCGCGGTTGGATGCTGCGTTGGCTAAGCCGGCTGCTCAGCAGCCCAGCTGGCCGGTCGATCAGGCGACGGCGATGCGTAAGGTGCTCGAGAGTGTGCCGCCGGTGACGGTGCCTTCGGAGATCATCCGGTTGCAGGAGCAGCTGGCGCAGGTCGCTCGTGGTGAGGCGTTTTTGCTGCAGGGTGGGGATTGCGCGGAGACGTTTACCGATAACACCGAGCCGCATATCAGGGGCAATGTGCGCACGCTGTTGCAGATGGCGGTGGTGCTGACCTATGGCTCGAGCATGCCGGTGGTCAAGGTTGCTCGGATTGCGGGGCAGTACGCCAAGCCGCGCTCGGCCGATACTGATGCGTTGGGGTTGAAGTCCTACCGCGGTGACATGATCAATGGTTTTCCGCCCGATGCTGCTGCGCGCGAGCATGATCCGTCGCGGCTGGTGCGTGCCTACGCCAATGCCAGTGCGGCGATGAACTTGGTGCGGGCGTTGACGTCGTCGGGGTTGGCGTCGCTGCATTTGGTTCATGATTGGAACCGCGAGTTTGTGCGGACCTCGCCGGCGGGGGTGCGCTATGAGGCGCTGGCCAACGAGATCGATCGGGGCCTGCGGTTTATGAGTGCCTGTGGGGTGGCCGACCGTAATCTGCAGACCGCTGAGATCTACGCCAGTCATGAGGCTTTGGTGCTCGATTATGAGCGGGCGATGTTGCGGTTGGGTGAGGGGGGAAACGGTGAGCCGCAGTTGTATGACTTGTCCGCCCATACCGTGTGGATCGGTGAGCGGACCCGTCAACTCGATGGTGCCCACGTTGCTTTTGCGGAGGTGATCGCCAATCCGATCGGGGTCAAGATCGGCCCGACGATGACTCCGGAGCTGGCTGTCGAGTATGTCGAGCGGCTGGATCCACATAACAAGGCGGGCCGGCTGACGCTGGTGAGTCGGTTGGGGAACAACAAGGTCCGTGATCTGCTGCCGCCGATCGTGGAGAAGGTCCAGGCCGCCGGTCACCAGGTGATCTGGCAGTGCGATCCGATGCACGGCAACACCCACGAGTCATCCACCGGCTACAAAACCCGCCACTTTGACCGCATCGTCGATGAGGTACAGGGATTCTTCGAGGTCCATCGCGGCCTGGGAACCCACCCGGGTGGTATCCACGTCGAGATCACCGGCGAGAACGTCACCGAATGCCTGGGCGGCGCGCAAGACATCTCCGACTCCGACCTATCCGGGCGCTACGAGACCGCCTGCGACCCACGACTGAACACCCAACAATCACTGGAACTGGCCTTCCTGGTCGCCGAAATGCTGCGTAACTAGAACCAGCACCAAGCTCTCACTAAATCCGCGCGGCAAAGAATCTTCTGGATAGCGCCCGGATTCGATGCCGGGCTTCCGCCAACACATAGACCCAACAACGGACCGGTACTCATGATATCCGGGACCCAATAATTTAATTCCGGAATATACCGAATTTCTCCGAACCCTCAGGAGCGAGAAGTGCACGCACCCCTTCCATGCGAAAAACTCGATACGATGATAGTTGCCAGCGGCATATCCGGGCCAAGCGCGGGCATATATCTTCGACGGCAGGGCCGACTGCAGGTCGCGTTATTGCTGCTCACGGTCGTCAAACGCTTCTCGAATCCACTGCCGCGCGGAGCACGTGGTCCATCACCGGAACGCCGCGCAAATATCCGCGAATGCGTGCTCGAAACGATCGAGAGCGGCCTACCCGGATTCAGGCAGGCGCTGCTCTATGAACGCTTCCTATCGCCTGCGGAGCATCAAAGCCGATTGGGATTGCGCAGGGCTGCGATCCGTCATGTCGCGCCGCGCTGATTCAGGAAGACGCAAATTATGACGCGGCACGCGACATCATTTTCTTCGGCACTTCGGTGGGCCCGCCCGGTGAGCACGCTGGCGCGGCTTCGCACTCCGGAGTAATTGGCGTGAATTTAGTGTTAGAACGCCTCTTGAACTAGCGACTTGTCTTCATTTTCGCGATTTTACTTACATTCCCGCACGAGAAAGGGCACGCAGGCATGGACAGCAAAATTACCGGCATGGTGAAAGACTTGGCCGACGATGGACGGCGGCGGGGAATATATTTTCTCGACGCCGAGGACGACCGGCTCCGCGGGCGATCGCTGACGGTCAACAGTCGCCAGGTCACCTCGTTCTCGTCGTGTTCCTACCTGGGCCTGGAATTCCATCGGGCCCTCATCGATGGCATGACCGATGCCGGCGAACGCTACGGCACCCAGTTCTCCTGCTCGCGGGCCTTTGTGGCGAACCCGCTGTACCAAGACGTAGAGCGGCTTCTTTCCGAAGTTTTCGGTGGACACGCGTTGTTGGCCCCCACCACGACCCTGGCGCATCTGGCCGCACTCCCCGTGCTGGCCGATGAACGCGATGCGCTCGTCCTCGATCATCAAGTCCATCATTCCGTCCACGTCGGAGCCAACCAGGCCCGAATTAGCGGAACCCGAGTCGAGTTGGTGCGCCAGGATCACCTTGACCAGGCCTGCGACACCATCAGCAAGCTCGCGAGCAAGCATCGCCGGGTGTGGTTCTGCGTGGACGGCGTCTACTCGATGTATGGCGACCTGGCACCGCCGGGGGCGCGTGCTTGGTGTTCAGCGATCCGGCAGAGCTGGACCTGGTGCGGACCAGCGGCGGCCCCCTGATGTTCGGCGGGCCCATGCAGCCACCGATGCTTGGGGCGTAACGAGGCTCAGCACTCGTTCACTTGAGCCCCGAGATCGTCGAGTTTCAGGATGCCCTGCGCACCAGGGTGGACCGGATCAACAACGGCCTCCAAGACGCGGGGATTGTCCCGATCGCGGTCAATCAGAGTCCAATCTTTTTCCTGCAGTGCGGTTTACCTCGGGTGGCCTTCGAAGTCACCAAGCGGATGCTCGATGACGGCCTGCTGGTGAATTCGTCCGTGTTCCCCTCGGTCCCGATGAAGCGTGGGGGAATTCGGCTCAGCGTCACCGCCGCACACACCTTCGCCGAGATAGACCGGGCCATCGATCGGCTGGCGTTGCACATTCCCAACGTGCTGCGTGAACTCGGAGTCGCCGACGGCCAACTCGCCGAAGAGTTCGCGAACGCGATCCCGCGAGAATCAGTAGCGGATGCGCCGTTGAGAGACAATGGATTACGGATGCAGAGCGCGACCACGATCCGCCAGATCGACCGCGCCACCTGGGACACCGTCCTGGGCGAAGCAGCCCACTGTAGCTGGGACGCGATGGCGGCGGCAGAGCGGATCTAAGGCGCCAAGGACGCTCCACCGGAACATCGCTGGAAGTTCCGCTACCTGATCGTCCGCGACCACACCCATCGCGTCGTCGCCGCAACCGTGTTCACGACGCTGCTGACCAAGGATGACATGCTCGCGGTTGAAGACGTTTCCCGGGAGATCGAGAGGCGGCGGGAAGCAGACCGTTACTACCTGAGTTCAACGGTCGTCATGACGGGTTCCACGCTGTCCGAGGGCAATCACCTCTACCTGGACCGCACTGGCCCCTGGCGGGAAGCGCTACGACTGATTCTGGCCGCCGCGGACGAAGAATCCGAGCGCTCGGGAGCCGACGCGATCATGCTGCGAGACTTGCCCGACGGAGATCTGGAAATGGATACCTTCATGCTCGACGAGGGCTTCTCCCGCGTGCCAATCCTCGACACCCACACCCTCACCCTCGATGCCCCGGACGAGTCGGCCTGGTATTCGGCACTTCATAACAAGAAGCGCTATCAGCTGCGGCGGGTTATCGAACATGCGAAAGACACCGAAGTGAGCTTCCACGGAGTCGGCCTGGCTCCACTGACCGCCGAGGAGGCCATCTACTTGCACGGCCTGTTTGAACAGCTGGAGCAGAAAAAGTTTCGGATCAACCTATTCGACCTGCCGATGACGCTGCTCCCGGGCATGCTGACCAGCCCCGCTTGGGAACTCTGGGTGGTCCGAATCCGCACCGAAGCGGGCGGCCCACCACAGCCGGTCGGATTCTGGGCCGCGCACAAGTGCGGTGACACCTATGCGCCGTTCCTGTTGGGAGTTGACGACGTGTATCGGGATCGCGACATATACCGCGTGACGATCCTGCATTGGGTCCGCAGGGCATGCGCCCTGTCAATGCACAAAGTCCGGATGGGCATGGACGCCGAGGTCGAGAAGAACCGCTTCGGCGCCCGCGCCGAACGCATCTTCATGTACTTGCGGACCCGCGATGACTACGCAGGGGCTCTGCTCGGCGAGGCCGTCGCCAAAGTGGCCACCAACCAACAGATCCACCAAGGCGCCGATTAGGGCGTGTCTGCTTAATGTGAATGGTGTTTTGGCTGATGCTGTTTGGGTGATGCGGACGCATGCGATTTCTGATGATTTGTGGTCGCTGATCGTGGCGGTGTTGCCTGCGGGGCGGCGGCGTGGCCGGCCGTGGAACGATCATCGACATACTCTGGAGGGCATTATCTGGCGTTACCGTACGGGATCTCCGTGGTGTGACCTGCCCGAGCACTTCGGTCCCTGGCAATCGGTGGCCGAGAAGCATCTACGCTGGTCGGTCGATGGCATCTACGCGCGGATCTTCGCGGCGATCGCCTCTGACCTCGACGCCGAGGACGCCGACCTGGGCGCACTGTTGTCGGTCGATTCGACCAGTGTGCGCGCCCACCAACACGCAGCCGGAGCGCGCGCCCCGGGCGCCGCACAGGGGGGATCTGTCGAATTACAAGAAATATCTCCATGAGCCCGATGACCACGCCATTGGGCGCTCCCGCGGCGGGCTGACTACCAAGATCCACGCCTTGACCGACCAGCTGTGCAGTCCGGTCACCCTGGCACTGTCGGCCGGTCAAGCCGGTGATAATCCGATGCTTTGGCCACTGCTGGCCGCCCGGCGCAGCAACTCATACGCCCCGTATCGCCTGCTGGCGGACAAGGCGAACTCCCATGACTCGACGCGGGCACAGCTGCGCCGGCTCAAGATCGCCCATACCATCCCCGAGCGCAGCGACCAGATCACCCGCCGCAAAGCCAAAGGCCGCAACAGAGGACGGCCTCCGGGGTTCTCAGGCCGAATCTACAAGCACCGCAACACCGTCGAGCGAAGCTTCAACCGGCTCAAACACTGGCGCGCGGTCGCCACCCGCTACGACAAATACGCCCTGACCTACCTCAGCGGTGCCACCCTGGCCGCCATCATCACCTACCACCGCGTCCGCAATTAGCAGACAGGACCTAGGCGCTCTCAACGCAGTGCATCCCGGCCTCGCGGGGGTTGGCGGCTATTTGTTGACAGCACAAGAGCCCAGAAACGGCTTCACCCCATACACGTTCGACGAGCGGCGCACGGTGCCGAATTATCCATCTCATTTGATCGCGCGCTAAAACCCCTAGTACCGCAACGTATCCGCCCCGATGTAGAGATCCTCGTCTCGAATCGCGCTACGGTGAACCATGACCGCGTCGGTCCCAGGCCGACGCCAGCCGGTTATTCCGGTATTGGAGGTAGCACATGTCCTTCGTGATCACGCTGCCGGAGTTGATCGATTCGGCAGCAACGGATTTAGCCAACATCGGCACAGCTCTGAACACGGCCACCGCCGCTGCGTCGGCTTCGACAACGGGGATTCTGGCCCCGGCCGGGGACGAAGTATCCGCGGCGGTTGCGGCCCTGTTTTCCCAACACGCCCATGCATATCAAGCGGCCAGCGCGCAGGCGGCCACATTTCAGCAACGCTTTGTGCAAGCCTTGACCGCGGGCGCGAGCGCCTATGCCGGCGCCGAGTCCGCAAGTGCAGCATCGATCGCCGACCCGCTGCTGGCCGCCATAAACGAACCCGCGTTGGCGTTGACCGGGCGCCCGCTGATCGGCAACGGCGCCAACGGGGCCCCGGGGACCGGAGTTGACGGGGCGCCGGGCGGGTGGCTGCTCGGCAATGGTGGGGCCGGTGGGTCGGGCGCGGCGGGGATGCCCGGCGGGAACGGCGGAGCGGCTGGACTGTTCGGTTCCGGAGGGGCCGGGGGTGCCGGCGGCGGCTCGACGGTCGATGGTCGCGGCGGCGCGGGCGGCGACGGCGGGGCAGGCGGCTGGCTGGCGGGCAACGCAGGGGCCGGTGGAGCCGGCGGCACCGCGACCGGCATCGGCGGGGGGTACGGCGGAGCCGGAGGAGCCGGCGGACCCGGTGGGCTGTTGGGCGCCGGCGGGATTGGCGGGACCGGCGGAAGCTCGGAGTTCGATGACGGTGGTGTCGGCGGTCACGGCGGCGCGGGCGGACTGCTGGCCGCGATGGTCGGTGCCGGCGGTGGTGCGGGCGGTACCGGCGGTGGGGCTGGCATGTTCGGCGACGGCGGGTCCGGCGGAACCGGCGGCGACGGCGGCCTGCTCGCCGGCCCGGGCGGTGCCGGCGGCGACGGTGGAGCCAGCCTCGGGCGCAGTGGCGGTAGCGGAGGGGCAGGCGGCAACGCGGGACTGCTGTTCGGCGATGGCGGCGGCGGCGGGACCGGCGGATCCACCACCTTCGGCTCCTCCGGCGCCGGCGGCAACGGCGGGGCCGGCGGCAACGGCGGGCTGTGGGGCACCGGTGGGATCGGCGGGAACGGCGGGTACGGCACAACAGGTGGTGGCGACGGCGGCAATGCCGCCGTGGTCGGCAACGGCGGGATAGGCGGAGCCGGCGGCTACGGCGAAAACGTCCTTGGCGGCGCCGGCGGGACCGGCGGGAGAGCCGGCCAGCTGATTGGCAATGCTGGCGCTGGCGGTGCCGGCGGCGGTGCTGGAGTCAGCGGCGGGACCGGCGGAAACGGCGGCGCCGGTGTGCTGTTCGGCAACGGCGGAAACGCCCGGGTCGGCGGTGCCAGCACCACCAACGGCGGTACCGGCGTCGGCGGCACCGGCGGGCTACTCATAGGGCTGGACGGATTCAACGCGGCGGCAAGCACCTCGCCCCTACACAACCTGCAACAGCAGGTCCTCACCGCCATCAACGCGCCCACCCAGGCACTGACCGGGCGCCCGCTGATCGGCAATGGCACCCCCGGCGCTGCTGGCACCGGGGCGATCGGCACGCCTGGCGGGTGGCTACTCGGTGACGGCGGAGCCGGCGGGTCCGGAGCACCAGGCGTCGGCCACAACGGCGGGGCCGGAGGTTCGGCCGGGCTATGGGGCGCCGGCGGAACCGGCGGGGCCGGAGGCAGCTCGTTCACATCGACTACCAACGGCGGCGCCGGCGGATCCGGCGGGGCCGGCGGCTGGCTGTCGGGCACCGGCGGGGCCGGCGGATCCGGCGGACCCAACATGGCCGGTGGCGGCGGTAACGGTGGGGCCGGGGGCGGCGGCGGGGCAGGCGGACTGCTGGGCGCCGGCGGTGTCGGTGGCACCGGCGGGGCGAGCGTGCTCAATGGCGATGGCGGCTCGGGTGGAGCCGGCGGCTCCGGCGGGCTACTCGGCGGGCTATTCGGGGCCGGCGGCGGCAATGGCGGGACCGGTGGCGGCGCAACCGCCATTTCAGGTCTTGGCGGGGCCGGCGGCGATGGCGGATTGCTCGGTGGCCCGGGCGGCAGCGGCGGAGCCGGCGGCTTCAGCCACGGGGGTTTCGCCGGTGGCGGCGGAACCGGCGGCAACGCCGGGCTGCTGTTCGGCAGCGGCGGCGGCGGTGGGGACGGCGGATTCGCACCCGTTGGTGTCGGCGGCGTAGGCGGGGCCGGCGGCAACGGCGGTGACGCCGGACTGCTGTTCTCGGCGGGCGGGGCCGGGGGCTTCGGCGGGTTCGGCAGCGGGACCGGAGGGGCCGGCGGCACGGGCGGAAGCGCGAGACTGGTTGGCTTTGGCGGGGCCGGTGGCGGCGGCGGACTCGGCGGAGTCGGCGACGCGGGTGCCGGAGGGGCCGGCGGCGTCGGCGGAGGGCTGCTCGGCAACGGCGGAGCCGGCGGCGAGGGCGGGGAAGGCGACGGCGCCGGCGGGGTCGGCGGCAACGCGGCGTTCATCGGGACCGGCGGCAACGGCGGCAACGGCGGAACACCCACCGGCAGCGGAGGCCACGGCGGCTCCGGCGGGCTACTGGGTCAAGACGGGCTCAACGGGTTGCCCTAGCCAGGGCACCCTGCGCTGCGGCCGCACGTAACACATCGGAAATAACTGGCAAGCAAGACAATCCGTTTATCAGCCCAGTCCTAACAACCGCACGGCGGCACTGGCAGGTTCGGACACGACGCCCTAAAGCCATTTCACCCCAGGAATTTTCACAGCAAACCGGCGACCAACCGAGATCGCCGTGCCGCCCATCACCTGCCGCTATTACCGCCAATTCTAGGCATCCGTTATGGAAATAGGAATCCCAAAAGCCAATTTGCTATACGGTAAATATCGCCAGGCGCGTCGACATCGATTGGGCGCAAACCGAATTCGATTCTATTTTGAGGGATGACAATGTCGTTCGTAATTGCGGTACCCGATTTTATTGGCTCGGCAGCAACAGACTTGACTGGCATCGGCTCGACACTGAGCGCCGCCAATGCCGCTGCGGCCATCCCTACAACCGAGATCCTCGCCGCCGCCGAAGACGAGATATCAACCGCAATTGCGGCGCTGTTTTCCGGCCACGCCCAGGCCTATCAAGCGGCCAGTGCCCAAGCGGCGGCGTTTGGGAGCCGGTTTGTGCAGGCCCTGACCTCCGGGGCCGGCGCCTATTCCAGCGCCGAGGCCGCCAGCGCGGCGTCAATCGCCGACCCCCTCCTGGCCGCAATCAACGCCCCCGCTTTGGCCTTGACCGGACGCCCACTGATCGGCAACGGCGCCAACGGGACCCCGGGCACCGGTGCCGATGGGGCGGCCGGCGGCTGGCTGCTCGGCAATGGCGGCGCCGGCGGCTCTGGCGCGGCGGGATTCGGGCAGAACGGCGGGGCCGGCGGCGCGGCCGGACTGTTCGGGTCCGGGGGTGCCGGCGGTACCGGCGGCAGCTCATCGACCAGCAACGGCGGCACCGGCGGAGCCGGCGGGGCCGGGGGCTTGTTGTTAGGCAATGCCGGGACCGGCGGGGCCGGCGGGTACAGCAATTTCTTAACCGCATCGGGCGGTGTCGGTGGCACCGGCGGCACCGGCGGGTTGTTTGGCGCCGGCGGGCTCGGCGGGGCCGGCGGCGCCTCAGGGATGGATACCGGTGGGGATGGTGGAGCCGGTGGAGCCGGTGGAGCCGGTGGGCTGCTTACGGGGCTATTCGGCTCCGGCGGCGGCAACGGCGGTAACGGCGGATTCGGCTCGGTCAATGGCGGAGCGGGCGGGGACGGCGGGGACGGCGGGGCGCTGGCCGGCCCGGGCGGAAGCGGCGGGTCGGGCGCATTCGGCGGCACCCTTGGCGGGGACGGCGGGGCCGGCGGCGCGGCCGGCTTGTTGTTCGGGCCGGGCGGGTCCGGCGGTGCCGGCGGAGCCACCTTTAGCGGCACCGGGGGGGTTGGTGGCGCCGGCGGTCATGCGGGGTTGTTCGGTGATGGCGGGGCCGGTGCAGTCGGCGGCTTCAGCTCCGTGGACGGCGGGGCCGGCGGCGCCGGCGGCGACGCCGGCTGGTTTGGCAACGGCGGAATCGGCGGCGCCGGCGGGGCGGGCTATTTCAGCTCCGGGGGTGTCGGCGGCGGCGGCGGTACCGGTGGGGTGCTGTTCGGCAACGGAGGCGCCGGTGGCAACGGCGGCACCGCTTCCACCGGTGGCGCCGGCGGGGCCGGCGGGGCCGGCGTACTGATCGGCAACGGCGGCAACGCCGGTATCGGCGGCGCTGGTGTGACCGTCGGCGGCACCGGCGTGGGCGGGACCAGCGGGCTGCTCTTGGGTCTGGACGGCTTCAACGCGCCGGCCAGCGCTTCGCCGATACACGCCCTGCAGCAACAGGCGCTGACCGCGATCAACGGGCCGATCCAGACACTGACCGGACGGCCGCTAATCGGCAACGGTACCCCCGCTGCGGCGGGTAGCGGTGCCGATGGAGCCGCCGGCGGCTGGCTGCTCGGCGACGGCGGCGCCGGCGGATCCGCTCCACTGTTCACGGCCCAAGACGGAGGTGCGGGCGGAGCCGCCGGGCTGTGGGGCACCGGCGGCACCGGCGGTGCCGGTGGCACCTCGACGGGAGGCCTGGGCGGCGCCGGCGGTGAGGGCGGGGCCGGCGGATTTCTGGCGGGTACTGGCGGGGCTGGTGGTGCCGGCGGGTTCTCACCAGCGACCGGTACCGGAGCCGGAGGGGTAGGCGGGGCAGGTGGAGCCGGGGGCCTGTTTGGCGGGGGCGGAGGCGGCGGGGTAGGCGGGGGCAGCCTCGCCGGGCCCGGTGGGGGCGGCGGGGCCGGCGGCGCGGGCGGGCTGCTCAGCGGCCTGGTCGGCGCCGGAGGCGGCGCCGGAGGTCACGGCGGGCCCGGGGATACCGACGGCGGCGACGGTGGCGCTGGAGGCAATGGCGGGTTGCTCGGCGGCGCCGGCGGCGCTGGCGGCACCGGCGGCTACAGCGACGATGCTCCCTCGAGCAACGGTGGAGCCGGCGGCAACGCCGGACTGCTGTTCGGCAACGGCGGGCACGGGGGCTCCGGCGGAGCCTCCCGCGGCTTTGCTGGTACCGGCGGCGCCGGCGGCAACGCCGGGTTGCTGTTCGGCAGCGGCGGATTCGGCGGGTTCGGCGGGTTCGGCTCCGGGGGCGGGTCCGGAGGCAACGGCGGCAACGCAGGTCTATTCGGCAGTGGTGGTGACGGCGGGGCCGGTGGATTCGGAGTGTTCATCGATGGCGGCTCCGGCGGGTCCGGCGGTAGCGGCGGACCGCTCTTGGGCACCGGAGGCTCCGGCGGCGCCGGCGGAGAGTGCGACTTGGGCGGATTCGGGGACGGCGGGGACGGCGGGGACGGCGGCGGTGCGATGCTGATCGGCAACGGCGGCAACGGCGGCAACGGCGCTGCCGGTGCAACTGCGGGCACCGACGGCAAGGGCGGAGCCGGCGGTACCGGCGGCACCCTGCTAGGCGAAGACGAGCTCAACGGGTTGACCTGAGCCCACACCCACTCTCCCCCGAACCGCAGATGGTGCGCATGTGGTCGGGTAGCAAATGATTCGCAACTATTTCTGCAAATCGATTGCATCAATGTGGTTGCAGTAGTTAACTTCTAGATACAGGGAGTCTCCGCCAACCCTAAGGGGACGCACATGGCCTGTGCTCTGTGCTGCCGGCAGCCATTGTCGCACTTGATGCGAAACACTATTGCACCGGACAAATCGGCACCTTGTTTCCTGACCCGCAGTAGCGCACAGCTAGAAGAGCAGTGCTCGATGCCTGCCGAACGCGTCGGCTGACACGTGTCGTCACATCGGCTTGGGTCGGTCTCAAGCCGCGGGCACCACCGCGCCGATACCGGATTCGATGACGATCCGATCTGATAGACGTTGGTGGGGAGGCATTTCCGGCATCCCAACCATGGATCGACGCACAAGCGACACAACGATCGGACCAGCTCCTCCCCCAACCACGGGCGGAGCAATTCACTGAAGTCGACGGCCGTAACCTACCCATCCGGACCCGGTATCGCACTCGACATCGAAAATGGCTTCACTGAACCATATTTCATGCTCACATGCTGTTTCTCGATCGCGCGCCACTGCGCGCCCAAACACGGACACTTCCACCGGGGCCGGGCTCGATTCCGAAAGAGCAGCCCATATCATCTGTCCGAACGATACCCGAAATATGCTCCGCAGCAGCGAATAACGCCAAATACCTTGGCCCGATGCGGTCGGTCGGTGCGGATTGCCATCCCACCAACGAAGCCATCAACGCGATCATCGCCGGTTGAGCGCTGGGTGCAACCATGGACTACGCAGCGCTTCCGCCAGAAGTCAACTCGGCACGCATGTACACCGGACCCGGCTCGGGCCCGATGCTGGCCGCCGCACTGGCCTGGGATGGCCTTTCTACCGAGTTATCCTCGGCCGCAGCCGATTACAGTTCAGCATTGGCCGCCATGACGAGCGGGCCGTGGCGGGGGCCGGCATCGACCTCGATGGCCTCCGCCGCCGCCCCTTACATCGCCTGGATGGCGGGCACCGCTACACAGGCCCTGCAGGCTTCACTGCAGGCCAAGGCCGCCGCCGGGGCCTACGAAGCCGCATTCGCCGTGACCGTGCCACCGCCGATGATCGCGGCCAACCGCGCGTTGTTGGCCTCATTGGTCGCCACCAACCTACTCGGCCAAAACACGCCGGCCATCGCCGCCGCCGAGGCCGCCTACGGCGAGATGTGGGCCCAAGATGCGGCCGCCATGTACGGCTATGCCGCGTGCTGCGCGACGGCAACGCGGTTGACCCCGTTCGCCGACCCACCACCGACCACCAGCTCCGAGGCCGGCCTGATCGCCCAGGCTGCGAACACAAGTAGCACCCAAAGCCAGGCATCGCTGTCACAGGTGATGTCAACGGTGCCGACCGCCCTGCAGGGGCTGGCCTCGCCGTCAGCGTCCGGCGTCACCATCACCGATGTCGCGGGCGCGCTGGGGCTGGGTGCCCCACAACTGGACGGAATTCAAAGTTGGCTCGGTTTACAGGGCATCGACCTGACGACCCCGAGCGGGCTGCTCGCATTCTTCAACGGGACCGACGGATCGCCGCTGGGCACAGCCGTCAACGCAATAACCACGAACGCGATCGGCTCCGGCTTCTACACGCCCGGCAACTTCTTTGGCACCATGTGTGACTTCTTCGGGCTATCCAGTTTCTCGGCCATGGACGCTGCCGAGGACGCCGCCATCGCCGCCAGCAGCGGCCTCGGCGGGGCCGCACCCGGTCTCGGCGGATTCGGCGGGTTGGGCACCGCCGTGTCGGCGGGGGTGGGAAATGCGGCCTCGATCGGGTCATTGTCGGCGCCCCCGACCTGGGCGGCGACCTCGCCGGTCGGCGCCGCAGTGGCGACCTTGCCATCCGTTGCCGCCGGCGCACCCCTGACCGCACACGGCCCGGCGAGCATGCTCGGCGGGCTGCCATTGAGCGGCTTTGGCGGACGCGGTTTCAGCGAGGTCCCCCGCTACGGGTTCAAGCCGACAGTGGTCATGCACCCACCAGCGGCGGGTTGACCGGACTCCCTGCCAACCCGGTTCACGGCCATGCTCGGCACCGGCGCGAAAGCCGGTTCATGTCTTGATACCTCAGCTGAGCACGGTCGCTGGTACCGTTGAATCACTGTGTTTCTGCGGGGCCCCAACAAGCCGACGCGATGGCAGTCAGCCATCGCTGTGGTGGCCGGACTGTGCCTATTCGCCGCCGTCATCGGATGCTGGGCACTGCGCTCTGGGGTGGCGGCCGCCACTCCGTCGCATCCGGCGGCAACAGCATCCGCCGCCGGCCTTAACCGAGCCGAAATCGACAAACAGTCCGTGCGCAGCACCGGGCACCAACGCTCGTCATCCACAGGCCACAGCCCGTGCAAAAGCGCTGGGTTGAAACGGGATCGGCCGCCGACGTGGTCGCGCTCGGCACCACCGCAGTGGTGGCTATCCACACCTGCCTCACTGACCACGGCGGGCCACCCGCTCAGTGCACTGCGTGCGCGTGCCCCGCTGGCAGCTGCCGCCGGGCGGGCATATCTCAACCAGCTCTGCGTCGCTCGCTGCTGATCGGCTAGCACCAGGCTCGTTGTGCGGCCATTCCAAGGCTGACGCGGAGCCGGCGAAACCTACACCCGATCAGCAATCTCGCTGACCCGTGCGACTTGTCATGCACTAAACGGCTCACCCAAACGTGCCCGGAAGAAGAGCATGTTCTGTTGCACCACAAACTAATTCGTCATGCTAGCGGCGACAGACACGCCAACGCACCAAGCCGGCCAAGCGGCGCAAGACCCGAGGAAATAGCAATGGACTACGCAGCTTTACCACCCGAAATCAACTCCGCTCGCATGTATTCCGGGCCAGGATCGACATCCATGCAGACCGCGGCAACAGCCTGGGACGCGTTGGCCACCGAGCTCTATTCGGCGGCCAGTTGCTATAGCTCCATCACCGCGGGACTGGCCGGCAAGTGGCAGGGACCGGCCGCTACCGCGATGGCCCATGCCGCCGCGGCCCAGGCACAGCTAGCCTCGGCCCAGGCAAGAGCGGCCGTCAGTGCCCACGCCGGCGCGTTCGCGGCGACAGTGCCACCACCGGTGATCGCCGCCAACCGTGCCCATCTCGCAGCGTTGATCGCGACCAACCTACTAGGTCAGAACAGCCCGGCGATCGCGACAACCGAGGCCAACTACGAACAGATGTGGGCTCAGGATGCGGCAGCAATGTATGGCTACGCGGGTGCTTGCGCGAGCGCCACACGGCTGACGCCATTTACTTCACCGCCGCCGATCACCGACCCGGTCGGGTTGGCCAGACAAGGTGTTGCCGCCACGCAATCGACTGGCGCATCGGCGGCTGCGCCAAGCCTCGAGGCCGTACTGGCGGCATCTCAGGTGATCACAACGCTGCCCGGGGCCCTGGCGGGGCTCGCCACCGCACCCATCATGAAATCCCTGAATAGCGCCTTCACGTCGTTGTCAACGTCGCTGTCGAAGCTGAGCTCACTGACCGTGCCGCTGAACTTCGCCATGTACGCGCTGAACTTCCTCGATAAGGGGATCGGATTTACCAAAGCCGCAACCGGTTCGCTCACTGCCGCGGCCACAGGTGCGGTCAAGGCGGTCGAATCCGGGGCGCAATCGCTGGGATCGGTCTCGCTGGGAATCACGGGTAGCGGTGCGGCACTGAGCGCCGCAATGGGACGCGGCATGACGGTAGGGGCGTTGTCGGTTCCGCATTCTTGGATCACGGCGCCAGCCACAAGTGCCGTCGCCGCGAACCTACCGAGCAGTTTGTCCTCGGTTGGCTCCGTAGACAGCGGCACCGCAGGTATGCCGTTCATGCCGTTGACCGGCATGAACGGGCGCAGCGCTAACGGCCCTGCCGCCTCCCGGTTCGAGCTGCGCTCAACGGTGGTACCCCGTTCCCCGGCCGCCGGATGACCCAAACGATGACGGGATGCGGTTAGGGCCCGCGCCGCATCGGGCCCCGATCACGTGCCCGTGCTCAGCTACCCAGCCGAAAATGGCATTCCTCTAACCAATCTCAAAGGTTTCTTCCAGCCCCCAACAATGCTGGCGCTGTACGTTTGCGCCACTGTGACCTTCCCATGCGCGGCTTCTCCCCGACGATGGCAACGCGCCGTCGCCGTTGTCGTCGCGCTAGGTCTTTTTGCCGCCGTCATCGCGGGCTGGGCACTGCGGTCCGGGCTTTCCGCCGCGGCACTACTGCAACCCGCAGCATGGTCGCAGGCGATCCCCGATATCGGCCACCTGCAGCTCGCTCACGGCTCACAACCCGTGAACCATAGCGATCAAGACGCTCCTCCCGCGCATCAGAAACCCTTCAGAAACGCTTGGATGACGCGGGATCGGCCGCCAAGCCAGGCCCACCTTGGGCCACTTTCGGCCTGGTGGCCGACGAGTGGTTGGGTAACCCGGGGCTGGCAATCCCAGCTGAACCACGTGCACCCGCCGGGTCCACCGACGGCGACTGCCGCTGACCGAGATATCTTGACCAAGTTCTGCGTCGCTCGACGCTGATCGTTCCCGCCGGTTGTGCTGCACCACAACCGGTTACAGGTGATCGCCAACCACGCAATTTCAACGCATCTGCGCTGGTTGCATGACGCCGTTCTTCGATGCGGTAACCCCTTCGCAGGATACCATCGAATGCCAACGATCCCGAGCACATCGGTAACGGGACAACAGCGGAATCAACCCGTCCCCCAGCACTTTAGGAATTGATCATGTCTCTACGGCCCACTCCTGCCATCCACCGAACGATTGTCGCGCGGAAGAGGCCGAAGAGATAGCCATGGACTTCGGGAAGTTGCCACCGGAGGTCAACTCCGGTCGAGCCCGTCCGGGCTCCCTGCAGGCCACCGCGGTGGCGTTGCGCGGGTTGGCCGCCGGGATGCGCCAGATTGGGGCGGAATGTAGTTCGATCGCCGCCGGGCTCACCAGCGGGTGGCGCGGGCCGGCGGCGGTGCCGGTGATGCGGGTCATTGCGCCGCACTGGGCATTGCTCACCGCCCTGGCCCGCCATCCCAGTCAGACCGCGGTTCAGGCCGAAACCGCCGCGAAAGCCTACGAACGGGCAGCAGCAAAGATGACATCGGCTCAGCTGATCGCGCCCAACCGCATGATGAGAAAGTGGTTGTCGGCGAACAACTTTCTGGGCCAGGCCAGCCCGGTGATCGCCGAGCTCGAAGCCGAGTACGAACGGGTGTGGGTGCACTGCGCCGACGCCGTGCACGACTTCGCCGGTGCCCTGGCTATCTCGCCGAGGTCGACGGCGTTGACCTCCCAACTCGTCGCCATCGGGTTCACGAGGCTGGCCCACCGTGGGTCGCCCGTTGCCTGCGGGACAGCCGCCATGGACAGCCTCGCGATCATGACTACCGGCACTCAGGTGGTTTCATCAATTCCGCGAGCGCTCAAGGCCCTGTCTGCGCCCTATGCGTCATTGGGTGCCGCGATCTCCCCTGCGGCTTTGTCGCTGTCAAGACTGAGTTCGGTTGTCCTACGGTCAAATCTCGCGGCCCGCACGCTACATGTCCTGGAAACGGCTACCGCATCGGGCCTAGCACGAACCACCGTCGCGGACAGTGGCGGTAGCCAGCTTTTGGTCGACGTTGATCACGCGACATCGATCGGAGCGTTGTCGGTGCCGCAGGCGTGGATAACAGCGATTGCGGCCAGCCCCGTCGTCTCGGTGCTACAACGCACCGGATGGATCTGCGAACCAATCGGTGACGCCGTCGGCAGTGAGCCGCCGGGGTAGCGCCCACACTAGGCCGGCGGAGCCGAGTGCGGCGTCCAATCGGGAGGTCCGATCCGCTCACCCGCTGCTGCGCGACCGGGCGGCATCCACCACAGCCGAGAACAGACGCAGATCCTCCAATGACTCCTCGGGATGCCACTGCACGGCCAGCACGAAGTTCTCCCCCGGCAGCTCCAGCGCCTCGACCACGCCGTCAACATCCCTGGCGCTGACCACCAGGCCTTCGCCCACCTCGGCGACGGCCTGGTGGTGGTAGCAACGCACCTGCGCGGACTCCCCGATCAAGGTCGCCAACCGGGTCCCGGGCACGGTACGCACCGGCAGCGAGGAAAACACCGCGTTGCCTGCCCGGTGTCCGTTGTGCCCGAGCACATCGGGCAGGTGCTGGTGCAGCGTCCCACCGAATGCGACGTTGAGAACTTGAGCGCCGCGGCAGATACCGAGCACCGGTAGCCCCCGGTGCAGGGCACCGCGCAGTAGCGCGAACTCCCAGCTGTCCCGGTTCGGTGCCGGCTCGTCGGTGGCCGGATGCGCCTGTTGGCCGTAGGCAGCGGGGTCGATATCCTTACCTCCGGTGATGACCAGGGCATCGAGGCTGTCGAGCACTCTGTTGGCAGCATCGGCATCGGCCCGCTGCGGAGGCAGCAGCACGGCGATGCCACCAGCCATGGTGACACCGTCGAAATAGCTGGCGGGCAGAAAACTTGCGCTGACATCCCAGACACCAGTCTTGGCTTGATCCAGATATGTGGTCATCCCCACGATCGGTCCCGGTCCAGCGGCGTTCAAGACCACCCGTCCTCTCCCCATCATGCTGGAGCATCCGCATCGCCCAGCGTGGTGTCATGCCGAATATTTCAACGGAAACGGTTGTGGCACAAGACTAGACATCCCCGGCCCGCTCGTGGAAGGCCAGGTTGGCGGCACCTACCAACCGCTGGTCCGCAGCACGATCTCGGTGGCCAGCTGGGCCGTCGACTCCTGCGCATTGCGGCGGCCCAGCAGCTCAACGACCCGATACTCGGCGTAGACCAACTGCTGGCTGTTACGGGCCGCTTCCCGCACGGCCGCCGAAGTCACCAGCACGGTGGTGGCGATCTCGACGGGCGGACACAGGTCATCGCGAACGATACCCGCGGAATCGGCGATCGCCGGATGGCCACGGTCAATTGCGACCAAGCCGGCGAACCTGCCCAACCTCATCGCCGCCAGTTCCCAGGCGAGTTCGGCGCCCTCCCGATCGCCGGCCATCACCGCCCACTTGATACCCAGGGCATCGAGGATGCCAACCACGGATTTTGACGTCAGCCGCGGGTCGGCGCCCACCACCACCGTTCGAAGTGAGGCGGTATGCAGCCGCTCGCACACCGCGTCATACGCGGTGACAGCGCGTTGATCGGCACCAAGAATGACGACGACGACGCCAGTTGCGGGACCGGCCACTGCCACTTGGACCGGGAATCCGTCGAGCGTGGTCATCATCGAAGACACTTACGCAAGTTACCGCCAATCGACCAGAGCATGCCACGAGTTCATCCAGTCGCAGCCCCGCGACACCTCGAGCTTCCTGCGGTTAACCACCCGGTAACGGGTCTACCGCCGACGCCACCGCGCATGGCGAGCAGACGCAAAATCGCACCGGCACGCGGACGGCTACGCGAGTTTGCGTCTGCTCGCGCATGGAGAGCTCATGGCAACGTGAGAATCTCGGCACCGGTATCGGTGACCAGCAGCGTGTGTTCGAACTGCGCGGTCCACTTGCGGTCCTTGGTGACCACCGTCCAGTCGTCATCCCAGATCTCGTAGTCCAACGTGCCCAGGTTGATCATCGGCTCGATGGTGAATGTCATCCCGGTCTGCATGATCGTCTCCACCGCAGGCTGGTCGTAATGCAACACAACCAGCCCGTTGTGGAAGGTGGTACCGATGCCGTGGCCGGTGAAGTCGCGAACCACGTTGTAGCCAAAGCGATTTGCATACGCCTCGATCACTCGCCCGATGACCGACAACGCCCGTCCGGGTTTGACGGCGTTGATCGCCCGCATCGTCGCTTCCCGGGTGCGCTCCACCAGCAGCCGGTGCTCCTCGGAGACGTCACCGGCCAGGAAGGTCGCGTTGGTGTCGCCATGCACCCCGTCGAAGTAAGCGGTGACATCGATGTTGACGATGTCACCGTCGGCGATCACCGTCGAGTCGGGGATTCCGTGGCAGATCACCTCGTTGAGCGAGGTACAGCACGACTTGGGGAAGCCCTTGTACTCCAGCGTCGACGGGTAGGCGCCGTTGTCGACCATGTACTCGTGGGCGATCCGGTCCAGCTCGTCGGTCGTGACCCCGGGTGCGACCGCTTTGCCCGCCTCGACCAGTGCGCCGGCCGCGATCCGCCCGGCCACGCGCATCTTCTCGATGACCTCAGGCGTCTGCACCCATGGCTCGGTCCCTTCGCGGGCCGTCGGCTTGCCGACATACTCCGGGCGCGCGATCCACTTGGGCACCGAACGCATCGGCGAGAGGACTCCGGGGGAAAGCGCGGTGCGAGCAGGCATCCCGCTAGCTTAGTCGCGCCTGGCCGGTGACTCGCACCTCACCGGGAGCGCCCGGCCCGCCGCCACATCCCACCCCGATGGTCGCTGCCAGGGCGAACCGCTGGTTACACCTGATGACGGCGCAGCAAGGCCCGGCGCGGACCCCGGATCACCACGGAGCCGCACACCACCTGACCCGTCACCACGACATGCGGTGTGCCTTCACCAGGGGCATCCTTGCGACGGTCGCTGGCACTGCCCACGTAAACCTCGACGTCGTCGATGGAGGCGCTGGCCCCCTCGGGCAGTCTGAGCTCGAGTGAGCCGAACCTCATGTCGAGTTCGATCACCACCACGGGTCCCGCGAAACGCGCCTTGGTCAGGTCGAGTTCGATCGAGCCCAGCCGGCGAACCAACGCCAGGCGAGTCAGGACCATCCATTCGCCATGGCGCTTCAACGAACCGGCCCAGCCACGCAATTCGACCCGGTCAGCCGCGGATGTGACGATGGCGCCCGGCCCGGGCAGGTCACAGACCAGCCCGTCCAGTTCGTTCTGGGTGCGCGCAAACGACACCCGAGACGAACGCTGCTCGAATTCATTGATGTCGATCAACCCGAGCGCGACCGCGTTGTGTAAACGGCGCATCGTGCCGTTCCTGTCGGCGTCGGAGACCCGCAACGCCACCATCTCTGCACCGGAATCCGTCATGGCCTTTTCCTGATGTCCCTCGCTAACGGCGATCATCCGCCTCTCCTGGCAACTTACCGCGGTTGCGGGATTGGCGGCGACGCCGCGGGCCCAGCCAGGCGCCCACAGCGGCTAGGTCAGGTACCCGGGCGGCATCAGCTCGAACATCATCTTGGTCATCCGCACGGCGTATTCCGAGCTGCCACCGCCGACAATTAGCGAGGCGAAAGCCAGGTCACCGCGGTATCCGGCGAACCAGGAATGCGACCCGCCCGGGAATTCGGCTTCACCGGTCTTGCCGAAGACCTCGCCGCACCCGGCGATCTCTTTGGCGGTGCCGTTGGTCACCACCAGGCGCATCATGGGGCGCAGCGCGTCCACCATCTTCGGGCTGATCGGCGCGCCCGCACCCGTCACCTGCGTGGGCCGACCGACGATGAGCTGCGGAACCGGTGTCCTGCCTGCGGCCACGGTGGCCGCCACCAGCGCCATCCCGAAGGGGCTGGCCAGCACCTTGCCCTGGCCGAACCCGTCCTCGGTGCGCTCTGCCAGGTCCACCGTCGGGGGCACCGAACCGGTGACCGTGGTGAGGCCCTCCACTCGATAGTCGAGCCCGATGCCGTAACGAATGGCCGCTTGCGTCAACCCGCGCGGGGGCATCTTGCTGCTCAGTTCCGCGAAGGTGGTGTTGCACGAACTGGCGAACGCGCGTGATAGCGGCACTACGCCGAGATCGAAGCCGCCGTAATTGGGGATCGTGCGATGGCCGATGTCGAGTTCGCCGGGGCAGCCGAGCATGGTGTTGGGGGTGGCCATATCGCGCTCGACGGCCGCACCGGCGGTAACGACCTTGAAGGTCGACCCGGGTGGATACAGGCCGGTGGTGGCAACCGGGCCGTCGGCGTCGGCGTCGGCATTCTGCGCCACCGCCAGGATCTCTCCGGTCGAGGGCTTGATCACCACGATCATCGCCTTGCCGCCCCTGGCGTCCACCGCGCGCTGCGCGGCGTTCTGCACGGCCCGATCCAACGTGATGGTGACCGACGGCGCCGGTGACGGTGCCACCTCATGCAGCACGGCCACGTCCACACCGTTCTGGTTGACGCTGACCACCCGCCAGCCCGCCTCGCCCTCCAGCTCGTCGACCACGGCTTTCTTCACCTCGGTCATGACGACTCCGGCGAAATGATCGTCGGTCGGCAACATCTCGGGCTGGGGCGTGATCACCACACCGGGCAGGTGGCCGATCGCTTCGGCGACCCGACCGCTGTCGTCAGGACGCAGGGTGACCCCCAAGTCCAGCGGGTGTGTCAACGAACTGGCCTGCTCGGCGAGCAGCTGCGGGTCGTTGAGCGTGTCGTTGAAGGGGTGCAGGGCATCAACCGCGGCATGGGCGGTCCCGATCAGGTTGCGGCCGGCCTCGACGGCATCCAGAGCGTAGTGATACACGTAGCCCGGCACGAGTACATCGGTGCCGCCGAGTTCGTTGACCGACGCCCGCCGGGGCGGGTCGGCGCGCAGCGAGAACGTCTGGTGCTCCCCCAGCTTGGGATGCAAGCCGGTGGATACCCAGCGGACCGCCCAGCGCCCCTCATCGCGGGCCATCTTCAACTGGCCGTCATAGGTCCACGTCCGATTCTTGGGAAAGTGCCAGGTGAAGCGGTAGACGACGGTGCCCGTGTCCTCGGCGTACTTCGAGCTGAGGATCTGCGCGTCCAGGTGGGTCGCCTGCAGACCCGCCCACGCGGCGTTGAGCGCTTCCCGGGCTTCGTTGGGGTTGTCGCTGAGCTGGGCCGCGGTCGCGGTATCGCCAACGGCGAGCGCGGCGAAGAATTTCGCGGCAGCCGGCCCCGGGCCCTCGGGGCGGGGCGTGCAGCCTGGCAGCGCCATGCAGCAGACCAACAAAAGGGCTGCGCCAGCTGAGGCCAATGTTGCTCTAGTTACCATCGTTACTGATGTTAAGAACAGTGACTCCAAGGAGGGCGTAGACACACCGAGACCCAACCGCTATGTCGGATCTGGTTGACGCTACGAAGGGGTTTGGTGCAGGAGGCTGCTCAGTCGAGCAGCACTGTGGCGAAGGTGCCGACTTCCTTGAATCCGACGCGCGTGTAGGCGGCGCGGGCGACCGTGTTGAAGTTGTTCACGTACAGGCTGGCGATGCGCCCGCTGCCGACGGTCACTGCGGCAAGCGTGGCGGTTCCCGCGGTACCCAAACCCAGGCCGCGCCGCTCCGGATGAACCCAAACCCCCTGGATCTGCCCGACGGCCGGAGACTGCGACCCCACCTCGGCCTTGAAAATCACCTCACCGTGCTCGAACCGGGCCCACGCCCGCCCGGCCGCGATGAGGCTGGCGACCCGGCGGCGATAACCCCGGCCGCCGTCTCCGAGGCGAGGATCGATGCCCACCTCACCAATGAACATGTCCACGGCAGCCACCAGGTAGGCGTCCAACTCCTCGGGTCGGATCTGGCGTACCTCCGGGTCGATCGCGCAACTGGGGTGGGTGTTGATGGCCATGAGCGGCTGGTGGTCACGCACATCGCGGGCCGGCCCCCAGGCCGACTCCAGGCGCTGCCACATCGGCAGCACCAGATCGGCCCGGCCCACCAGCGACGAACACCGCCGCGCGGTGCTCTTCGCCTCATCGGCGAACGCGTTCAAATCAATCAATTCACCGCGCAGCGGGATCAGGTTGGCGCCGGCGAAGCACAACGACTCATCCACTCCGTCGCGCGTCCACAGTTCCCCGCCAAGCGAATTGGGCTCGATTCCGTAGTCGGCCACCCGCGCGGCGACCATGCACGATTCGACCGGATTCTCGTCGAGCACTCGCCACAATGCGGCAACGTCACGCACCACAGACACCCGTCGCTCGCCGACAAGGCGCATGATGGGCGGAGCCGACATCTCAGATCTCTCTGTGGTGCGAACTGAGGCCAGACAATTCACTGACCCCTATCAGCTTACGGTCACAATAGGCGTACCGCTTGATGTCGTGCCCGGATCCTCGGTTCCCATTTCTGCGGCGATGCGCATCGCCTCCTCGATCAGGGTCTCGACGATCTGCGCTTCGGGCACCGTCTTGATCACTTCGCCCCGCACAAAGATCTGGCCCTTGCCGTTGCCCGAGGCCACTCCCAGGTCAGCCTCACGCGCTTCACCAGGACCGTTGACGACGCACCCCATCACGGCCACCCGCAACGGAACGTCAAGACCGTCCAAGCCGGCGGTGACCTCGTTGGCCAGCGTGTAGACGTCGACCTGAGCGCGTCCGCAGGACGGACAGGACACGATCTCGAGGGACCGTGGTCGCAGATTCAGCGACTCGAGAATCTGGTTGCCGACCTTGACTTCCTCCACGGGTGGGGCCGACAACGACACCCGGATGGTGTCACCGATGCCACGCGAGAGCAGCGCACCGAAAGCGACCGCGGACTTGATGGTGCCCTGAAAGGCCGGACCGGCCTCGGTGACCCCCAGGTGCAGCGGATAGTCACATTGGGCCGCCAGCTGCTCGTAGGCGGCGACCATGATCACCGGGTCGTTGTGCTTGACGCTGATCTTGATGTTGCCGAAACCATGCTCTTCGAACAACGACGCTTCCCACAGGGCAGACTCGACCAGCGCTTCGGGCGTGGCCTTGCCGTACTTCTGCATGAACCGCTTGTCCAGCGAGCCCGCGTTGACCCCGATGCGAATCGGAATGCCAGCCGCCCCGGCCGCCTTGGCGACCTCCCCCAGCCGGCCGTCGAACTCCTTGATGTTGCCCGGATTCACCCGCACGGCAGCGCAAACGGCATCGATGGCGGCAAAGATGTACTTCGGCTGGAAGTGGATGTCGGCGATCACCGGAATCTGGCTGTGCCGGGCTATCTCGGCCAGCGCGTCAGCGTCCTCTTGGCGGGGGCAAGCCACCCGGACGATGTCGCAGCCCGCCGCGGTCAGCTCGGCGATCTGCTGCAGCGTGGCATTGACGTCGTGGGTCTTGGTGGTGCACATCGATTGCACCGAGACCGGGTAATCGCTGCCGACTCCGACATCGCGGACCATCAGCTGACGCGTGGTGCGGCGGGGCGAAAGCGTGGGCGCCGGAGGCTGCGGGATGCCCAGGCCAGTGGTCACTGTGACCCCTTCTTTCTGGTTCTTATTGGAACAACCTGATCGGGTTGACCAAGTCGGCGGTGACGGTCAACAGCATGTATCCGACCACGAAAACCAGCACCACATAGGTCGCTGGCATCAGCTTGAGATAGTTCACCGGCGCCGCGGCCACCTTGCCGCGGGCCGCGCGGATCATGTTGCGGATCTTCTCGAACACCGCGACGGCGATATGGCCGCCGTCGAACGGCAACAGGGGCAGCAGGTTGATGGCCCCGAGGATGAGATTCAACTGGGCCAGGAAGAACCAGAAGGCCACCCACAGCCCGTGGTCGACGGTGTCGCCGCCGATGATGCTGGCGCCGACCACGCTGATCGGCGTCTGCGGGTCACGCTGGCCGCCCCCGATGGCGTGGACCAGCGCGCCGACCTTGGTCGGGATGGCCACCAGCGCCCTGCCCACTTCGACCGTTAGGTCACCAGTGAAGGCGAACGTGGCGGGCAGCGCCGACAGAATCCCGTATTGCGTCGGCCCGGACTGGGCCGCGCCCACCCCGATAGCGCCGACAGTCGCGGGCTCGAGTTGATTGCCCTGCTCGTTGGGAACCCAGCGGCGGGTGGATTCGATGACCACGTTGGCCGTCACCGTGGTTCCGTCGCGTTCGACGACGATCGGCACACTGCCGTGCAGCTTACGAATGGCGGTCGCCATCTCGTCGAAGGTGGAGACCGCGGTGTCGCCGACCTTGACGACGACGTCACCGGCGCGCAGTCCGGCTAGCGCCGCGGGCCCCGGCCCGGTGCACTGCTCCAGTTTTCCTTGAGCCGTTTCCCTTGCGACACAGCCGGTTTCGCCAATGATCACCTGGGTGGGCGGGTGCAGGTTCGGCAGCCCCCAGACCACTGCGATGCCATAGATCAGCACCAGGCAGATAACGAAGTTCATGCCGGGCCCGGCGAACAGGACCGCCACCCGCTTCCAGGTCGCGTGTTTGTACATCGCCCGGTCATGTTCGTCGGGCTCGAGATCCTCGACCGGGGTCATGCCGGCGATGTCACAGAAGCCACCCGCCGGAATGGCCTTGACCCCGTACTCGGTTTCGCCTCGGCGCGTCGACCACAAGGTGGGACCGAAGCCGACGAAATAGCGCCGCACCTTCATTCCGGTCGCGCGCGCTACCCACATGTGGCCGCACTCGTGCAGCGCCACCGATATCAAGATGGCGAGTGCGAAGAGCACAATGCCGACAACGAACATCATCAGCCTCTATCGACCTTTCTCAAGCCAGTCCGGAGACCTTCTCGCATGCGCCGGCCGGGCTTACTTTGGCGATCGCACGCTGTGCCCGCTGCCGCGCCCAACGCTGCGCGTCAAGTACGTCATCCACGTTAGCGGGTGAAACGGCCCATTGGTCGGCAGCGTGCAGCACGTCGGCGATAGTTCCCACGATGGCGGGGAAACTGATCCGGCCGGCGAGGAAGGCCGCTGCCGCTTCTTCGTTAGCCGCGTTGTAGACCGCAGTCATGCACCCGCCGGTCTCGCCGGCGTGGCGAGCCAGCTCGACGGCGGGAAACACCTCGGCATCCAGCAGCTCGAACTCCCACGTCTGAGCCTGACTGAAATCGCAATAACTGGCCGCACCCGGCACCCGGCGCGGCCAGCCCAACGCCAGCGAGATCGGCAATTTCATGTCTGGGGGGCTGGCCTGGGCGATGGTCGAACCGTCGACGAAGGTGACCATGGAATGCACGATCGACTGCGGATGCACGACGACCTCGATGCGCTCGTACGGGATGCCGAACAGTAGGTGGGTTTCGATGAGCTCGAGTCCCTTGTTGACCAGTGAGGCGGAGTTCAGCGTATTCATCGGGCCCATTGACCAGGTCGGATGGGCACCGGCCTGCTCCGGGGTGACCTCCTGAAGGTCGGCCGCCGACCACCCCCGAAACGGCCCACCCGAGGCGGTCAGCACTAGTTTGGCGACTTCGTCGGGGGTGCCTGCGCGCAAGCACTGAGCCAGCGCGGAATGCTCGGAGTCGACCGGCACGATCTGACCGGGTTGCGCGGCCTGCAATACCAGTGGACCGCCGGCAACCAGCGATTCCTTGTTAGCCAAGGCCAGCCTGGCCCCGGATGCCAGCGCGGCCAGCGTCGGCCGCAGGCCCAATGCGCCGACGAGCGCGTTGAGGACGACGTCGGCCTCGGTCTCCTCCACCAGCCGGGTGACAGCGTCGGGCCCCTGGTACGCAATGTCGCCGGCCAGTTGCGCCGCCTGCTCGTCGGCGATCGCAATCTCCGTTACGCCGGTCTCGGCGCGCTGTCGCAGCAGCGTGTCCAGATTGCTGCCCCCGGCAGCCAGCCCGACGACCTCGAAACGGTCCGGATTGGCGGCGATGACTTCCAGCGCCTGGGTGCCGATCGAACCCGTGCTGCCCAGCACTAGCACGCGCAAGCGGCCGTCGGCGGACCCGTCGGTGGCAGTAGTCACTCCATCATTGTGCCCCGACCGACCCCAATGCGGCCCGGCCAGCCCGCCGCTTCGACTAGGTCCTGTCTGCTAATTGCGGACGCGGTGGTAGGTGATGATGGCGGCCAGGGTGACACCGCCGAGGTAGGTCAGGGCGTATTTGTCGTAGCAGGTGGCGACCGCGCGCCAGTGTTTGAGCCGGTTGAAGCTTCGCTCGACGGTGTTGCGGTGCTTGTAGATTCGGCCTGAGAACCCCGGAGGCCGTCCTCTGTTGCGGCCTTTGGCTTTGCGGCGGGTGATCTGGTCGCTGCGCTCGGGGATGGTATGGGCGATCTTGAGCCGGCGCAGCTGTGCCCGCGTCGAGTCATGGGAGTACGCCTTGTCCGCCAGCAGGCGAAACGGGGCGTATGAGTTGCTGCACCGGGCGGCCAGCAATGGCCAAAGCATCGGATTATCACCGGCTTGACCGGCCGACAGTGCCAGGGTGACCGGACTGCACAGCTGGTCGGTCAAGGCGTGGATCTTGGTAGTCAGCCCGCCGCGGGAACGCCCAATGGCGTGGTCATCGGGCTCATCGAGATATTTCTTGTAATTCGACAGATCCCCTGTGCGGCGCCCGGGCGCTCCGGCTGCGTGTTGGTGGGCGCGCACACTGGTCGAATCGACCGACAACAGTGCGCCCAGGTCGGCGTCCTCGGCGTCGAGGTCAGAGGCGATCGCCGCGAAGATCCGCGCGTAGATGCCATCGACCGACCAGCGTAGATGCCTCTCGGCCACCGATTGCCAGGGACCGAAGTGCTCGGGCAGGTCACACCACGGAGATCACGTACGGTAACGCCAGATAATGCCCTCCAGAGTACGTCGATGATCGTTCCACGGCCGGCCACGCCGCCGCCCCGCAGGCAACACCGCCACGATCAGCGACCACAAATCATCAGAAATCGCATGCGTCCGCATCACCCAAACAGCATCAGCCAAAACACCATTCACATTAAGCAGACACGCCCTAGCCATCCAGGACCTCCGCAGTTTCGAATAGTGAACATGGTCACGCTTGCACTCGTCGGCTTCGTCGGAGGTCTGATCACCGGGATCTCGCCGTGCATCCTGCCGGTACTGCCGGTGGTCTTCTTCTCCGGCGCCCAGGGCGGCGCCACGGTAGCCACCACACAGACGGGGGTTAGTACGCCGGACCCGAAGGCCGCGCGTGTCCAGACACGCCCCTATCGGGTGATCGCCGGCCTGGTGCTCAGCTTCTGCCTGGTGACCCTGACGGGTTCGGCGCTGCTGTCGTTGCTGCATCTGCGCCAGGACACCATCCGCTGGGTCGCGCTGGCCGCGCTGGTGGCGATCGGCTTGGGCTTGATCTTTCCGCGACTCGAACAGTGGCTGCAGCGGCCGTTTGCCCGCATCCCGCACAACTCGATCAGTGCTGGCGGCACCGGTTTCGGGCTCGGGTTGGCGCTGGGCGTGCTCTATGTCCCCTGCGCCGGCCCGGTGCTCACCGCCATCATCCTGGCCGGCGCCACCTCGAGAATCGGGCTCAACACCGTCGTGCTCACCTGCGCATTCGCCATCGGAACCGCCTTGCCATTGCTGTTCCTCGCCCTGGCCGGGCGCGAGACGGCAGGGCGGGTGAGCGCGTTTCGTCGCCGCCAGCGCGAGATCCGGATTGGGGCCGGAGTCGTGACGATTCTGCTGGCAGTGGCCCTGGTGCTCAATCTGCCCGCGACTCTGCAACGGGCCATCCCCGACTACACCAGTGCGCTACAGGGCCTACCGGAGCAGATGGGCGGCCCCAACCAGATCGGCACCAACCTGGGCGGCATCGGCGGTCTTGTGACTGACCAAAACGCGCAGCTCTCCAACTGCACCAACGGCGCCGCGCAACCGCAAGACTGTGGCACCGCACCCGACATCACGGGAATCAGCGGCTGGCTCAACACCCCTGAGCACCAACCGATCCGGTTGAGTTCGCTGCGAGGCCGCGTGGTGCTGGTCGATTTCTGGGCGTATTCATGCATCAACTGCCAACGCGCCATCCCCCACGTCGTCGGCTGGTACCGGGCCTACAAAGACAGCGGCCTGGAAGTGATCGGCGTGCACACACCCGAGTACGCGTTCGAAAAGGTGCCGGAAAATGTTGCGGCCGGCGCCGCGGATCTGAACATCACCTACCCGATCGCGCTGGACAACAACTATTCGACCTGGACGAACTACCGCAACGCATACTGGCCCGCCGAGTATCTGATCGATGCCAGTGGCACCGTTCGGCACATCAAGTTCGGCGAGGGTGACTACGCCGGCACGGAGAACCTGATCAGACGGCTACTCACCGACGCCAATCCGGGCGCCAAACTGCCGGCACCGGTGGACGCCGCCGACACCACACCCGCGCTGAGCCTGACCCCCGAGACATATTTCGGCGCGGGCAAAGCGGTCAACTTCGCCGGCAGCGGCTACGACCAGGGTTCGGCGACGTTCAGCTATCCGCTCGCGCTGCCCCCCGACACCTTCGCCCTGCAAGGCCCCTGGTCCCTGGACCACCAGCGGGCCACGGCCGACGGCGACGACTGCCGCATCAAGCTGAACTACCTCGCCAAGAACGTCTATCTGGTGGTCGGTGGCACCGGAACCCTCACCGTGACCGGAGCCGGCAAGTCGACGACGCTGCGGATCGGCGGGGCACCCACCTCGCATCAAATCGTCGCCGGCGACCAAGTGCAGCGAACCACGATAGAAGTGCATCCCAGCAAAGGATTGCAGGTGTATTCATTCACCTACGGATGAATTATTTTTCCCACAACACCGATCCAAAACCGCTGCGGCTCCGAATAACAGTCAGAGATCCACCCGACAACAAAGGAGCCATAGGCAATGAAGTTCCACAACCCAGCAATTGCAGCAACCGGTCTCGCGGCAGCAGCTGCGGTAGGCCTGGTGGTGGCCACCGCTCCGAGCGCGATGGCCAGCCCGCCAGACACGCTGGTCGGCCCCGGATGCAGTGCCTACGCACAGCAAGTGCCGACCGGGCCGGGGTCGGTAGCCGGCATGGCGGCCGAACCGGTCGCGGTGGCGGCGTCGAACAACCCGATGCTCACCACGCTGACCTCGGCGTTGTCCGGCAAGCTCAACCCGCAGGTGAACCTGGTCGACACCCTCAACGGCGGCCAATTAACGGTCTTCGCCCCGACCGATGCCGCGTTCGGCAAGATCGACGCCGCAACGATCGATTCGTTGAAAACCGATGCGCCGCTGCTGAAAAAGATCCTCACCTATCACGTGGTCCCCGGGCAGTTGAGTCCGTCGCAGGTGGTCGGCACCCACAGCACTGTCGAGGGCGCCTCGCTGACCGTCACCGGTTCTGGCAATGACCTACAGGTCGGTGACGCGGCCGTGGTCTGCGGCGGAGTGCAAACCGCCAACGCCGTGGTGTACATGATCGACACCGTGCTGATGCCGCCCAGCTAGCCAGCTAGGCATCACCGGCAGCGGCGACGCATTTCGCTACGGCGGTTCCTCCGGACGGGTAGCACAAAGGTGATGATCCCGGTCTGCGCTTCGGGCAGATGTGCCAGAATGATCGGGTTCGATCCGAAGACGTGCAGTAGCCAATCCCATCCGGAGGAATCGCTGTGGCCAGTACTGAGGTGGAGCCTTTCACCGGCGTCGATATCGCCGAGGTGCCGTCCGCACGCTGGGGATGGAGCCGGATCAATTACCGCACCTGGCACATCACCGGAGCGTGCGCCTTTTTGTTTCTGCTGGCGATGCTGCGCGGCAACCACGTCGGCCATGTCGAAGACTGGTTCCTCATCGGGTTCGCTGTACTGACGTTGGCCGTCCTGGTTCGTGACCTGTGGGGCCGCCGGCGCGGCTGGCTCCGATAGCGGTTTCCCGACCAACTCGGCGCGCGCCGCTTAGCGACGGGCCCGCCGATACCAACTGACGCTGAACGCACCGGCCACCAGCAACGTCAGCGCCACCACCCACGGCCAGATACCGTGCTGGTGGACCCAGCCGGCCAACTCACCTTGGATGCGGCCAGCCGCACCGATCACCCGATCTTGGGGATCGACCAGTAGACCAGAGGTCAACCGCACCTCGTAGTAGCCGTAGTAGCCGACGTAGAGCCCAACTACCACCAGCAACCCACCGCTGATCCGGTTGACCAGCGGCAGCACCCGCCGCAACCGGTCGGCCAGTGCCGAGCTGGCGATCGCCGCGGCAATGGCGAGTGCGCCGACCACCATGGTCAGGCCCGCGATGTAGGCCAGGTAGATTGCCACCGTGCCCAGGATCGAACCGCCCCGCAGGCCCGCCCCGGTTACCGCGAGAAACGGGCCGATGGTGCAGGACAGCGAGGCGACGGCATAGCTGACGCCGTAGCCGTACATGGAGCCCAAGCGGGCCGTTGGCGCCCATCGCGGACCAAACCCGCTGGGGGTCAGCGCGGCCAACTCACGCCCCGACAGCAGCCAGACCCCAAGGCCGACAAGCAGCACACCGATCAGCACGGTCAGGTAGGGCAGGTATCGCTGCACCGTGGAAGCTGCCGAGATGGTCAAAGCGCCAAAGGCACCGAAGACCGTAAGGAAACCGAGCGCCATCCCCATGGTGGCGGCGATGGCTCGGCCAACCGCGCCGATCGGAGAGGCAGCCTCCCCCGACTCGCCGCCATGCTGCCCGCGCACCACCAACAGCAGGTATGCGGGCAGCATCGCGAATCCGCATGGGTTTAGCGCGGCCACCGATCCGGCGGCGAAGGCCAGCGCGACCAGGGCCGAATTCATCGGGGTCGGGGAATCAGGACGTCAGCGCGGCGACACGGTCGGCCAGTTCCTGCTGGGACATGGCCGAGGTGGGGTTGTTGACGAACGTCGAGGAACCGTCGGCCCGATAGAACACCCAGGCCGGCTGCCAGGGCACGTTGTAGCGAGCCCAGATCGCGCCGTCGGCGTCGTTGATGTTGGTGAAGTTCAGCCCGTATTTGGCGACGAAGCCATGCATCGCACCCACGTCCGAATGCGCGGCGATGCCGACGAATGTGACCCCCGGGTTGGCGGCCGCCACCTGGCTGGCGGCGGGGCCCTCGGCGTTGCAGAACGGGCACCACGGCGTCCAGAACCACAACACCGCCGGCTTACCCTGCAGACTGGCCCCGTTGAAGGGCGCGCCGCCCAGCGTCGTCGCGGTGAAATCGAGACGATCATCGGCGGCGCGGGCGCGCGGGGCGGCGATCAGGCCGAGGGTCAGGACAAGCGCGACCATGCTGGCCATCAGGACCGCGGCAAACCAACGATTGCGGGGCGTAGGGCGAACAGTCATAGCAGACCTCACTTACTGGTGTTTGCCTTGATGACGTAATACCCACTGACGCGGTTCATCGCACCCGCTGCAGCTACCCGCCTTCGGCGGCCAGCTGTCCGCAGGCCCAGCCCCAATCGCCCACGCTCCAGCTACCCGCCTTCGGCGGCCAGCTGTCCGCAGGCGGCGCTGATCTCGCGGCCGCGAGTATCCCGGACGGTGCACGAAACCCCCTGTGCACGAACGCGTTTGACAAACTCCCGCTCCACCGGCTTGGGACTCGCATCCCAATCGCTGCCCGGCGTCGGGTTGAGCGGGATCAGGTTGACATGGACCAGAGGCCCCAGCGCGCGATGCAGTCGTTTGCCCAGCAGATCAGCCCGCCGGGGTTGATCATTGACCTCACGGATAAGCGCATACTCGACGGACACCCGACGACCGGTCACCTCAGCGTAGTAGTGGGCGGCTTCGAGGGCTTCGCTGATCTTCCACCTGTTGTTGACCGGCACCAACGTGTCGCGCAATTCGTCGTCGGGCGCATGCAATGACAGCGCCAGCGTGACGCCGATGCGTTCATCGGCAAGCTTGCGGATCACGGGCGCCAGACCCACAGTCGACACCGTCACCGATCGGGCCGAAATGCCAAAGCCCATCGGCGGCGGTTCGGTGATGCGACGTACCGCCGCCAGCACCCGGACGTAATTGGCCAGCGGCTCCCCCATGCCCATGAACACGACATTCGACAGCCGATCACCGAACTCATCGCGCAACGCCGCGGCCGCGGCCCGTACCTGTTCGAGGATCTCTGCCGTCGACAGATTGCGGGTCAGGCCTCCCTGGCCGGTCGCGCAGAAAGGACACGCCATCCCACAGCCTGCCTGCGAGGAGATGCACACCGTGTTGCGCTGCAGGTAGCGCATGAGCACCGATTCGAGGGTGACGCCATCGGTGGCGCGCCATAGCGTCTTTCGCGTCTGGCCCGCATCACAGGTGACCTCTCGCGCCGCCGTCAGCAGGTTCGGGAACATCGTTTCGGCGATCTGCTCACGCACCGCCGCTGGCAGGTCGTTCATCTGACGGGGATCGGCGATCAGCCGACCGTAGTACTGGTGTGCCAGCTGCTTGGCCCTAAATGGCGGCAGGCCGAGCGCGGCCACTGCCGACGCGCGGCCCTCCGCGTCGAAATCGGCAAGGTGCCGCGGCGGCTTCCCGCGACGCGGCTCCTCAAACATCAACTCTTGGGCCATGTGCTCCAGTTTGACATCCGTCCCGCGGCCGCAGCCGGGATTGCGAACCAACCGCGGCTTTCTGCTCCCCCATCGTGGTTCGACCGGCACACGGCCCACCACGCGGGGGTCAGGGGCTTGCGGGGGCGCCGCCGGTCCCGCCGGCGCCGGGCGGACCGGCGTAGCCGGGTGGAGGAGGTTGGCCTGGGCCACCGTTGTAGCCGGGAATGCGTTGTCCGTCAATGGTGCTGGTGCCGCCTCGGCCGCCGGCACCGCCGTAGCCCCCCGTAGCGCCGTTACCAGTGCCGCCGGTGCCACCGTCCCCGCCGTAGCCGCCGACCCCGGCGGTGCCGAGGCCGCCGATACCACCGATCCCACCGGTGCCGGAGGTGCCGGCAAAGGTGCTTCTACCGCCGGTCCCGCCTCGGCCGCCGTCGCCGCCGGTGACCCCGGCGCCACCGATCCCGCCGGTCCCGCCGTCGCCGCTGGCAGCGGCATAGTTATTGGCATCCGCGGCACCGGCCGTGCCTCCGGTCCCGCCGGCGCCACCGACCCCGCCGGTGCCGTAGGTGCTGGAGCCGCCAACACCACCGGTGCCGCCGACCCCGCCGCGCCCGGAGGAGGTAAAGACGACGTTGTGATCGAGGGTGCCGCCGGCGCCACCGGCACCACCAGTCCCGCCATTGCCAGCGACGCCGCCGACTGTGTTGGAGTAGCCGCCGGTCCCGCCATCACCGCCATCTCCGTCGTCACTGCCCAACACCAGCCCGTCCGCGCCGCCACCACCGGCACCGCCGACACCCCCGACACCGCCAGCACCCCCGTCGCCGCCGGCACCGGCCAGCCAGCCGCCCCGCCCCCCAACGCCCCCATCACCGGCACGGCCGCCATCACCACCGGTCTGGCCCGCACCCCGGTGCTCACCGGCACCACCGCCACCCACCACCGCCACCTCCACCCACCACCACCCCCACCCCCTTCCATTCCACTTCCACCCACCATTCCATTTTCCCATCCACCCCGGCCACCCCCCCCCACCGATCCGCCACCGCCGGCCCGTTCACCGCCCCCACGCCCTGCTCAATCACCCTAGCGGCGACAACGTCCCCAACGCGGCCGCCTCAGCCTACATACGCCCGCCCCGGCCCCTAAAGCCCGCGCGAACCGTTGCTCAAACTCCGCCCACTGCCCACACACCGCCTGATACTCGCGACCAAACCCCCCAAACACCGCCGCAATCGCCACCGACACCTCATCACCGGCAGCCGCCGTCACCGACGTCGTCGCCCCGCCGCCGCCGCATTAGCCGCACCCACCACCGACCCAATCCGGGCCGCATCGGTTGCCGCGGCCGCCACCCACTCCGGAACCACACTCACAAACGACACAACACCCACCGCCCATCCACCCAAAGGCCAACAAAAGACCCGACCCGGACCTAACCGGTCCAAACACGCTATATCCGCAGTTCAGCGATGCATCCGTAGAAAAATCAGATCGTCAAAAGTTGAGTAGCCGTCACGACACGCCAGGCTCGCGGCAATCTCACCGCGACTACGCCAACTGCGGCTCCGGTTACCGACAGCGACTCGTTGCATCTCACAATTGAGAAATGCAAATCCGGCCGAGATGAGTTCTATGGCGGATAGAACGCATTTGGAGGGCATGGATCTACCGGAGATGCGTTACGCCTCGAGCAGCTGCCGCATCTTCTCCGAGCCGAACCCGGCTGTCACATCGGGGCTGACTGACTCTGTCAGGTCAACAGTGACATCACGATCCAGGCCGCTACCGCTGACGGCAGAACGCCGTCGAGCCGATCCATCAAACCTCCGTGGCCGGGTAGCAGCCGCCCCATGTCTTTGATGCCGAGGTCACGCTTGACCTGTGACTCCACCAGGTCACCCAGCGTGGTGGTGAGCACGAACAGCACCCCGAGCAGCGCACCCACCCAGGGGGGTTCATGCGCCAGGAATGTCGCCGTGATAGTCGTTGCGACGATCCCGCAAAACAGCGAACCGGCAAAACCTTCCCAGGACTTCTTGGGGCTGATTGTAGGGACCATCGGATGCTTACCGAAAAGCACACCCACGGTGTATCCCCCGACATCGGACGCGATGATCGCGATCATCACGCAGAACACCCATCCGGTGCCGTTGGGTGGGTAGACCAGCATCGCGCCGAAGGAACCGAATAGCACAACCCAAACGGCCAGAAAAACGGTGGTCGAGGTATCGCGCAAATAGGTTCCCGACGCGGGCACCCCGTCGCTGCCAGCACCGTCGTGCGGCCGATTGTCCTGCATGAACAGCCGCCAGAACATGCAAACCACGATCGTGGCCCCGAACCCGGCCAGCACACCGCGAACGCCGTATGGCCAGCTCAGCCAGACGGTTAGCTGTCCACCGATCAGCAGCGGAACAACCGGAATCAGATACCCGGCTTCACGTAGCCGCCGCACCACCTCGTGGGTAGCGACGACCATCGCAAACGCGCAGATCGCGACCCACCCGCGCGGCGCGAACACCAACGTTGCAACCAGGAACAAACCAATGCTGAGGCCCACTGCGATGGCCGCGGGCAGGTCGCGCCCAGCTCGTGATGCCTTTTTTGGCGGCTCTTGCACCGGCTCGTCGGCCGGGGTGCCGGTGGTGGCGTCGGTGTTGGCCACGGACCTAAACGGGCTTAGCTGCTGAGAGGTCGTTAGACCTCCAGCAGCTCGCCTTCCTTATGCTTGACCAGCTCATCGATCTGCGCGACGTACTGGTGGGTGCTCTTGTCGAGGTCCTTTTCCGCACGGGCGACCTCATCCTCGCCGGCCTCGCCGTCCTTGCGGATGCGGTGCAGTTCTTCCATCGCCTTGCGCCGAATGTTGCGCACCGAGACCCGGGCTTCCTCGCTCTTGTGTTTGGCCTGCTTGACCAGGTCGCGCCGACGTTCCTCGGTGAGCTGCGGTACGGCCACTCGGATGATGGTGCCGTCGTTGGTGGGATTCACCCCGAGGTCGGAATTGCGAATTGCCGTCTCAATCGCATGCAACTGATTGGCTTCATACGGCTTGATGACCACCATTCGCGCCTCGGGGACATTGATGCTGGCCAGCTGAGTGATAGGGGTATGGGTGCCGTAGTAGTCGATAACAATCCGTGAGAACATTCCGGGGTTCGCGCGGCCGGTGCGGATTGTCGCCATGTCTTCACGGGCTACCGATACGGCCTTCTCCATTTTCTCTTCTGCATCGAAGAGAGCCTCATCGATCATTGCGCCGCTCCTCCTCATCGCTGCGCCCTGCATCGTCGCAAGCGCGGATCATTGAGTCTTCCTCTTAGGTGGTGACCAGCGTTCCGATTTTCTCACCAGCGACCGCACGGGCGATATTGCCATTGGTCAACAGGTTGAACACCAGAATCGGCATGCCATTGTCCATGCACAGACTGAATGCGGTGGCATCGGCGACCCGCAACCCTCGGTCGATGACCTCCCGATGACTAATCACGGCGAGCAGCTCGGCGTGCGGATTCACTCGCGGATCCTCGGCAAACACCCCGTCGACCGCTTTGGCCATCAGAACCACGTCGGCCCCGATCTCGAGTGCGCGCTGCGCCGCCGTCGTGTCCGTCGAGAAGTAAGGCAACCCCATGCCGGCACCGAAGATCACCACTCGCCCCTTCTCCAGGTGGCGAACGGCGCGCAACGGCAGGTATGGCTCAGCCACCTGGCCCATGGTGATCGCGGTCTGAACTCGGGTAGCTATGCCCTCTTTTTCAAGAAAGTCCTGCAACGCGAGACTGTTCATGACGGTGCCGAGCATTCCCATGTAGTCCGACCGGGTCCGCTCCATACCGCGCTGCTGAAGCTGGGCGCCGCGGAAGAAGTTGCCGCCGCCGATCACGACCGCCACCTGTACGCCACCGCGCACCACTTCGGCGATCTGCCGGGCCACCTGTGCCACCACGTCGGGATCCAGGCCCACCTGACCGCCGCCGAACATTTCGCCACCCAGCTTGAGCAATACTCGCTTGTATTGCGACACCGACCCCGAAACAGGAGCTGCCGGTACGCCGTTGGCGCTTGCCGGCTCCGGCTTCGGAGCCGCCCCACCGGCGACGTCGGACTCCGTCATGAATCTCCTCGCATGAGAGTGCCATCCCGGCAACCACCCGGAACGGCCTCTCATATCCTGCCTCATCGCACTGCTCCGGGGTAGCCGGGGTGTCCGCTCATATCCAACGGCACCAAAAAGGTGCCCGGTGTCAGGTCGCGGACACCGGCGCAGCGATGTTTGAACGGCGGGGGCCCCGGGAATCCGCCATCGAGCGCGGGCCGTTGACCCCAACCGCGGCGCCCCGCCGGGGACCAAGCAGGCTTCAAGCAGGCTTGTTGGAAAGGTGGGCCCGGTCCGGACACGGATCGGGCCCACCGACTTGTTCTGGACTGTCGTGCATGCCACCGGCACGCGGGAGCGGACTAGGGCGTGTCTGCTTAATGTGAATGGTGTTTTGGCTGATGCTGTTTGGGTGATGCGGACGCATGCGATTTCTGATGATTTGTGGTCGCTGATCGTGGCGGTGTTGCCTGCGGGGCGGCGGCGTGGCCGGCCGTGGAACGATCATCGACGTACTCTGGAGGGCATTATCTGGCGTTACCGTACGGGATCTCCGTGGTGTGACCTGCCCGAGCACTTCGGTCCCTGGCAATCGGTGGCCGAGAGGCATCTACGCTGGTCGGTCGATGGCATCTACGCGCGGATCTTCGCGGCGATCGCCTCTGACCTCGACGCCGAGGACGCCGACCTGGGCGCACTGTTGTCGGTCGATTCGACCAGTGTGCGCGCCCACCAACACGCAGCCGGAGCGCGCTCCGGGCGCCGCACAGGGGGATCTGTCGAATTACAAGAAATATCTCGATGAGCCCGATGACCACGCCATTGGGCGTTCCCGCGGCGGGCTGACTACCAAGATCCACGCCTTGACCGACCAGCTGTGCAGTCCGGTCACCCTGGCACTGTCGGCCGGTCAAGCCGGTGATAATCCGATGCTTTGGCCACTGCTGGCCGCCCGGTGCAGCAACTCATACGCCCCGTATCACCTGCTGGCGGACAAGGCGTACTCCCATGACTCGACGCGGGCACAGCTGCGCCGGCTCAAGATCGCCCATACCATCCCCGAGCGCAGCGACCAGATCACCCGCCGCAAAGCCAAAGGCCGCAACAGAGGACGGCCTCCGGGGTTCTCAGGCCGAATCTACAAGCACCGCAACACCGTCGAGCGAAGCTTCAACCGGCTCAAACACTGGCGCGCGGTCGCCACCTGCTACGACAAATACGCCCTGACCTACCTCGGCGGTGTCACCCTGGCCGCCATCATCACCTACCACCGCGTCCGCAATTAGCAGACAGGACCTAGTTGCGGCCGAAAAGGGGTACCCAGTGCTGCGCCGTGAGACATCTCCCCGGGAGATGCATGCGGACCGGGGTGGCCGGAACCCCGCGAGGGGTTGGGAGATGTTTTTTGAGAGTCCTCTTGCTCAGCAATGCCGCTGACTTCGAATCGACTCTGCCGACGTTGAAGTCGTTCGCATCGGTAATACAACACGCGCGGCTAGACGCTGCCGGCCCACCGGATTGGGCCGGCCCAGATGTCGCGATGATCGACGCGCGCTCCGACCTGGCAACTGCCCGCAGCGCCTGCCGGCGGCTGACCGCCAACGCGCCGTCTGTTGCGGTGGTTGCAGTTGTCGCCGCGGCCGACTTCGTCGACATCGACATCGATTGGCACTTCGACGACGTCTTGCTGGCGGCGGCCGGCGCGGCCGAGCTGCGAGCCCGGCTGCGGCTGGCGGTCACGCGTCGCCGCCGGGCCCGCAAAGGCACCCTGGAGTTCGGCGACCTCGCCATTCACCCGGACAGTTGCACGGTCACCATGGCCGGCGAAGCCCTAGGCCTGACACTCACCGAATTTCGGCTGTTCCACTTTCTCGTCCGCCACGCCGGACAAGCCTTCACCCGCACGCGGCTCATGCATGAAGTCTGGGGCTACGACTGCAACGGACGGGCCCGCACCGTCGACGTTCATGTGCGGCGACTGCGCGCCAGGCTGGGAGCAGACCACGAATCGATGGTCGATACCGTGCGGGGCGTGGGCTATATGGCGGTAACGCCACCGCTGCCCCGATGGACCGCCCGACAACCCGTACTCAGCCCGGGTTCGGGGCCAGAGCCGCAAGACATTTCGGTGCCGACCGAACAGGTCCTCGTCCGCTGATCACCCGAACAGGGGCAGAGTGCGCTTGCGCGCCAACGCGTCCATCCCGTGTTGGATGCTGCCCTCAACCTGGTGGTAGATGTCGTCGATGTACGCGTCGTCATCGGTGAGGTCGGGATCGTGGTCAAGATCGATCGCGGGCATGAACCGGGTGCGGATCTTGGCCGGCAACGGCAGCTGGGGCAGGGCAGCTGGCGCGATCCCCCATGGCAGTGAGATCGCCAGCGGGAACACCTTCAAGCGCAGCAGCCGGTCAAGGTGTAGCACCCGCGACAGACGGTCCCCACGGATCAGAACCGGCATCGCGTCCGCCCCGCCGACGGTCGCAATCGGCACGATCGGTACTCCGGCACGAATCGCCATCTTCACGAATCCCTTGCGCCCGGCCAGGTTGGCACAGTCGCGCTCGGTCCACGGACGCAATGAATCCACCTCGCCGCCCGGCCACAACGCCACGTCGCGGCCCTCGGCCAACGCCGTGGCGATCGCGTCCGGAGCGGCGGGGAGCACTCCCATAGACCGGAAGTAGCGCCCAATACCCGGAATCGCCATCAGCGCATCGTGAGCCGTACCGTGCAGCGGACGCTCCGGGCCGAACCGCCGCCACCACTGCAGTCCCACCGTCCACGCATCCCAGACAAAGGGAGCACCCGAGTGAATGCCGATCAGCAGTGCCGGCGAATCCGGGATGTTTTCCCAGCCGTCGATCTCCATGCGAAACCAGTAGTCGACCAACAGATTCCAGAAAAACTTCTGCCGCTGTAGGGTGGCCTCGTCTTGGCCATCTAGGTCCCACCGCCCCGCTCGTTGCGCCACCCAACAGCTGAGTCCGCCGTCGCGGCGCTCACGCTTGTCATCCATCGCCACTCTCGCCCGCTCGGCATGGCGCTGAGCTTGTCGCCGTAGCGGTTCCGGCCTGGGGTCGGTTGCACTCGTGTCGGTTGCGCTCATGGCGAAGGAGTACCCGTTCGCCAGACCCACGACTCAGCCATTCGAACGGATTTCGACGGCCCAAACAACCCTCCCCGCGCCAGATGACGCGGGGAGGATGTCGGCTAGCGGTGCGCAATCAGACGTTGCTGGTCCAGATGAGAACGTCTTGCACGCCGTCGTTGTACACAACGCCATTAGGCGGTGGGCCGGTCACATCGAAGTACAGGACGCCACTTTGGCTGTTGCCCTGAAGGATCGGTGCGGGATTGAGGCCACCGGGTGCCGGGACTTCGTTGACCACTCCGTAGGTGTCACCGTTGGCCGCGCGGGCGTTGAAGCTCGACACCAGCGGGGTGATCGTTCCGGTCACGGACCGAGCCGTGACGTCGGCCGAGTAGAGCTGTCCCTGAGGTAGGTAGCCCGGAATTGTGACATCGCTGAGCTGCAGGTTACCGACCGTGTAGGAGGTGACCATGGGCCCGTCGACGAGCCGTTCGCTGGTCCCGAAGCCTTGAATAGTCGGTGGCGCGGCCGACGCTGACGCTGCGCCGAAAACGCTTGCCGCCGCAATGGCCGCAGCCCCCACAGCCGTCTTCATGGTGGTAGCAACGAACTCCACGGTTATCCCCTCTCTCTCGTGTCGTTCAAGCAGTCCGCCCCGCCATGGGGACCAACCGCTTTCCACTGGGTTTCCGGGTGCCGCCGGACCCAAACACCGATAACCCGTGAATTGTTTTTCCACACCGATCTAGCTGCGGGGACTGTGCATTTTCAGTTTGTTTCCTTTGACACTGCAGCATCATTGGCATCAGCTCTTACAGCGGCATCAATTGCCGGCCTTTGCTGAACCAAGCTATTGCCCGAGCCCATCGCAGCGATGTCTTGCGCTGCTGGGCAAGCCCATCAACCGTGCTGGTTCGCGACCGCCTTCCGCGCGATATGTCAGGATGGTTGACATGGGTCAAGCCGAAGAAGCCCCGCTAGGGTTCCTGCTCTACCGGGCCGCAGCGGTGCTGCGGCCAGAGGTTTCTACCGCACTGAACCCCCTGGGGCTGACGTTGCCGGAATTCGTCTGTCTACGCATACTCTCGGCGTCACCCGGCCTGTCCAGCGCCGAGTTGGCCCGACACACCAATGTCACACCGCAGGCGATGAACACGGTGCTGCGCAAATTGGAAGAGCTCGGCGCGGTATCGCGCCCAGCATCAGTGCCCTCCGGTCGCGCCCTGCCGGCCACCTTGACCGCACCCGGGCGGGCCCTGTTGAAGGGCGCGGAGATCGTCGTGCGCGGCGCCGATGACCGCATCCTGGCCAAGCTGACCCCAGCTGAGCAGCGTGAGTTCAAACGGATGCTGGAGATGCTGGGCACCGAATAGCGAGCACGTCCACATTCACCCGGGTACGTGGATGCGCGCGAAAGGCTGCGCTTCCTCCAATTCGTAGGCCAGCTCGAGCAGGCGGGCTTCGCGGCCGATGTCAGCCGTGAGTATCATGCCCACCGGCAACCCATCCGAGGATTGGGCCAGCGGTAGCGAAATCGCCGGGTCACCGGTGACGTTCTGCAACGGGGTAAAGGTGACCCACTTGCGCAGCCGCTCGATGACCTGGTGGTAGTCAGTGGGCGAAAGGTAGCCGACCTGCGGCGGCGGGTCCGCGAGGGTAGGCGTGAGTACCACGTCATAGCGTTGGAAGAACCGCTCTGTGTGCCGCCGCAGCGTACGCAACCGGGCCACCGCCGTGGGTAAGCGGTGCACATTGCGGTTGGCGTGGCGAGCCAACCCGAGTGTCAAACTGTCCAACCGGTTGCGATCGAACGACTTACCGAAAGAATAGCGGCCGGTAAGCACCTGCGCGGTGGCCAAGAAGCCCCAGTACAAGATGAAGTCATCGGGCAAGGACTCCGGTACCGGAACCTCTTCGACATATTCGACCCGGTGCCCAAGTTCCTCGAGAAGCCCGGCGGTCTTCAATGTCAGTTCCCGCATCTCGGTGCCGCATTCACCGTCGACCGAGCGAGTCACCACCGCGATCTTGAGCCGCTCGGTGCCGGGCCGGGTGACGTCCCCGATGGGTGGCAATCCACTCGGCCGCCAGCTGCGCTCGACCTCGCGGTAGATGGCAGCGGTGTCACGCACCGACCGGGTCAGCACACCATTGGCGACGATGACCAGTGGCAGTCGGCGCAATTGCGAATTCAATGGCAGCCGACCGCGCGACGGCTTGAGCCCGACGAGGCCGTTACAGGATGCCGGAATTCGGATCGAACCCCCGCCGTCGTTGGCATGCGCGATCGGCACCACGCCCGCGGCCACCAACGCCCCCGATCCCGACGAAGAGGCGCCCGCGGTGTGGTCGGTATTCCACGGATTACGGACCGGGCCCAACCGGGGATGCTCGGCCGCGGCGCAGAAGCCGAACTCCGACATCTGCGTCTTACCCAACGCGATCAATCCGGTAGACAGCAGTTCTCGGGCAATCTCGCTGTCGGTGCCGGCCCGACGGGGCACCCACGCGTCAGTGCCCCGCATCGTCGGCAGGCCACTGACGTCGACGTTGTCCTTGATATAACTCGGCACCCCGCCGAAGAAGCCGCGCCCCGACCCGCGCCCGTGCTGCTGAGCCGCGTCTCGCGCCCGGTCAAAATCGGCGTGCGCTACGCCGTTGAGCCGGGCGTTGACCGCTTCGGTCCGCGCGACGGCGGCCTCGACAACCTCGACCGCACCAAACTGGCCGGACCGGATGGCATCGGCTAGGCCGACAGCGTCAAGGTCACCGAGGACGTCGTCACCGAAAGCGTGGACACGGACCATACGGTCAACGGTAGCCCAAGCTAGGCCTGGCCCACCTCGAACCGGACGAACTGCGTGACCGTCACACCAGCGTCGTCGAGCAGAGCCTTGACGCTCTTCTTGCTGTCGGACACCGAGGGCTGTTCGAGCAGCACCGCGTCCTTGAAGAAGCCGTTGAGCCGGCCCTCGACGATCTTGGGCAGCGCCTGCTCGGGCTTGCCCTCTTCCTTTGCGGTCTCCTCGGCGATACGGCGCTCGCTGGCCACCAGGTCTTCGGGCACGTCCTCGCGCGAGAGGTAGCGCGCCTTGAGCGCGGCGATTTGCAGTGCCACCGCATGCGCCGCTTCGGCACCGGCACCGGTGTACTCGACCAGCACCCCGACCGCCGGCGGCAGGTCAGCCGCCCGACGGTGCAGGTAGGTCTCGACCGTGCCGCCGAAGATCGCGACGCGACGCAGTTCCAGCTTCTCGCCGATCTTGGCCGAGAGCGCCCCGATGGCCTCCTCGACCGTCTGACCGCCGATGCTGGCCACCTTGAGCGCGTCAACATCAGCGGCCTTCGACGCCACCGCCGCAGCGACGATGTCGTCGGCAAGCTTCTGGAACTCCGCATTCTTGGCGACGAAGTCCGTCTCGCAGTTCAGCTCGATGAGCGCGCCATCCTTGGCGGCAACCAGACCCTCGGCGGTCGCACGCTCGGCGCGCTTGCCGACGTCCTTGGCACCCTTGATCCGCAGCGCCTCGACGGCCTTGTCGAAGTCTCCGTCGCTTTCGGCGAGCGCGTTCTTACACGCGAGCATGCCAGCACCGGTCAGCTCCCGAAGTCGCTTGACATCGGCAGCGGTGAAGTTCGCCATTTCAGCCTTCCGTGGGGGTTGTTTCGGTTGCGACAGCGCCTTCGGCCGGGGCGGCGGCAGTGGCACCGGCAAGCAGCTCCTGCTCCCATTCGGCCAGCGGCTCCGCGGCCTCGACCACAGGCTTGCCATCACCGCGGCCCGCTCCGGCACGTGCCTGCAGGCCCTCGGCGACCGCGGAGGCAATGACCTTGGTCAGCAGCGCGGCCGAGCGGATCGCGTCGTCGTTGCCCGGGATCGGGTAGTCGACCTCGTCGGGGTCGCAGTTGGTGTCCAGGATCGCGATGACCGGGATACCCAGCTTGCGGGCCTCGCCGACGGCGATGTGCTCCTTGTTCGTGTCGACAACCCAGATCGCCGACGGCACCTTGGCCATGTCGCGAATACCACCGAGGCTGCGCTCGAGCTTGTTCTTCTCCCGGGTCAGGCCCAGGATCTCTTTCTTGGTGCGGCCCTCGAAGCCACCGGTCTGCTCCATGGCCTCGAGCTCCTTGAGGCGCTGCAGCCGCTTGTGCACGGTGGAGAAGTTGGTGAGCATGCCACCCAGCCAGCGCTGGTTCACGTACGGCATGCCGACGCGGGTCGCTTCGGCGGCGACGGACTCCTGCGCCTGCTTCTTGGTGCCGACAAACAGCACGGTTCCACCGTGGGCGACGGTCTCTTTGACGAACTCGTACGCCTTGTCGATGAAGGTCAGCGTCTGCTGAAGGTCGATGATGTAGATGCCGTTGCGGTCGGTGAAAATGAACCGCTTCATCTTGGGATTCCAACGACGGGTCTGGTGCCCGAAGTGGGTGCCGCTGTCAAGCAGCTGCTTCATGGTTACAACAGCCATGCTGATGCCTTACTTGTGTCGGTTGTTCGCCCGGTATCGGCTGAAACCGGGGCCCTGGCGCCTGCTGCGATGCCGAACCCGCTCCGGAGACTCCGGCTACGGGACCGCTCGGCATGCTGTTGCGGATCCCTGAACTACCGGGTCGCGGAGCAGACGCGCGAAGTCAGCCCGCGGTTGCGAGCTGCGTAGAGAAGTTTACACCGAAGCCGGCGACGGTTTTTCCACAGCGGCCCCGTGGCGCACAGATCCGCGAATTTGGCTGGCAGGGACGCCGTCGGCGCATTGAACTGATCATGTGCGACGGGTGGTGATGGCTGCATCCTGGTTGACATCCTGGTTGACATCCTGGTCGCTGCTGGGCGCGGCGGCGGCACATGCCGACGACACCCGGTTGCAGTGGCCGTTGCGGCCGCCGGCGGTCGTGTTGCGTGGTTTTGATGCACCCACACCGAATTGGCGCCCCGGGCATCGCGGCGTCGACTTGGCCGGGGTCCCCGGCGAGCCGATCTTTGCCGCCGGTGACGCGACCGTCGTGTATGCGGGAACCTTGGCGGATCGGCCGGTCGTTTCGCTGGCCCATCCAGGCGGCTTGCGCACCAGCTACCAGCCGGTGCGCCCGACGGTGCGAGCCGGCCAGCACGTGACGGCGGGATCAGCGGTAGGCACCCTGGTGGCTGGGCACCCGGGCTGCCCAGCCAAGGCGTGCCTGCATTGGGGCGCAATGTGGGGGCCGGCGTCGGACGCCCACTATGTCGATCCGCTCGGCCTGCTGAAATCCACCCCGATCCGGCTCAAGCCCGTGACGGGCTGAGCTCCCCGACGGAGGGCCCGGCTAGGCCCGCGGATGGGCCTGATCGTGTACGGCGCGCAGTCGCGAGACCGCCACGTGGGTATAGAGCTGGGTGGTGGCCAAACTGGAATGCCCGAGCAACTCCTGGACCACCCTCAGGTCGGCTCCACCTTCAAGCAGATGGGTGGCCGCGCTGTGACGCAACCCGTGCGGCCCCATGTCGGGGGCCCCATCCACCGCGGCGACGGTTTGATGAACCACCGTGCGGGCTTGCCGCACATCGAGGCGCCGGCCCCGGGCGCCGAGCAGCAGCGCCGGACCGGACTCCGCCGTTGCCAGTGCCGGACGTCCATCTGCCAGCCAGGTCTGAAGCGCTTCGGCAGCGGGTTGGCCAAACGGCGCGGTGCGCTGCTTGTTGCCCTTCCCGAGCACCCGCACCAGCCGATGACCGGTGTCGACGTCGTCAATGTCAAGACCACACAGTTCGCTCACCCGGATCCCGGTCGCATACAGCAGTTCGACGATCAAGCGGTCCCGCAAGGCCAGCGGATCCCCTTGCTGCGCACCGGACTTCGCCGCCGTCATGGCCGCCAGCGCTTGGTCCTGGCGCAGCACGGCGGGCAGGGTGCGATGCGCCTTGGGCACCTGCAGCCGCGCCGCGGGGTCGGTGGCCAACAGCCCGCGCCGCACCGCCCAGGCGGTGAAGGCCTTGACCGCAGAGGTGCGCCTGGCCAGCGTCGTTCGGGCCGCCCCGGCCCCCGCCGCGGTAGCCAGCCACGACCGCAGCACGGGCAGACTCAGTGCCCGCAGGTCAGCGCCGCGGCCAGCGAGGTAATCCAGCAGCGATCGCAGGTCGCCCAGATACGCGCGACGAGTGTGGGCCGAGCGGCCGCACTGCAGTGCGAGGTATTCGTCGAACTCCTCGAGAATCGCTTCGCTGTTGTCCGGCACTCCCCCACCGTCGCAGACAGCGCTGCGGGTTTCAGTTGACGCGCCGCAATGTGTCCGGGGTGAGATCTTTGCGCGTGGGATACCCGTCGACGGCCATGATCAGGTCGGCTTCGGCGAGCAACATGCGCAGTACATGCACGACGCCGTCCACGCCGCCCAGCGCCAATCCGTAGGCGTAGGGCCGCCCAATGCCGACCGCCGTCGCGCCCATCGCCAGCGCCTTGATGATGTCGGCGCCACTGCGAATCCCCGAGTCGAAAAGCACCGGCAGCCCGTCGGCCGCCTCGACCACACCCGGCAGACAGTCCAGGGCCGGAAGACCGCCGTTGGCCTGGCGTCCGCCATGGGTGGAGTAGTAGATGCCGTCCACGCCCCCGTCCTTGGCGCGCCGGGCGTCATCGGGATGGCAGATGCCCTTGACGATGAGTGGCAGATCGGTGAGTTCGCGCAGCCAGGCGAGATCGCTCCAGGTCAGCGGGTTTCCGAAGAGCTGGGCCCAGCGCAGCACGGTCCCCTGCGGGTCTTCCTCCGGGGGGGCGGGGCAGGCCGGCGCAGAACACCGGGTCGCTGGTGTAGTTGCTCAGGCAGTGTCCGCGTAGTTGGGGAAAATTGGCGGTGCTCAGGTCACGCGGCCGCCAGCCGGGGATCCAGGTGTCGAGGGTGACCACGATGCCCTTGAAACCCGCGGATTCGGCGCGCTGCACCAGGCTGGCGGCCAGCTCGCGATCCTTCGGCGTGTACAGCTGAAAGAACCCGGGGGTGTCACCGAACTCGGCGGCCACGTCTTCCATGGGGTCGGCTGTCAGGGTGGAGACCACCATCGGGACTCCGGTGCGGGCCGCCGCGCGCGCGGTGGCCAGGTAGCCGTGGCCGTCCTGGGCGCACAGTCCGATGACGCCGATCGGTGCCATGAAGATCGGTGAGGGCAGGGTCAGTCCGAACATCTCCACGGTCAGGTCGCGTTCTGCGGCACCGACGAACATGCGCGGCATTAGACCCCACCGGTCGAAGGCCTCACAGTTGGCGCGCTGGGTGCGCTCGTCGCCGGCCCCGCCGACTACGTATGACCACACCGACGGCGGCAGCGCCATCTGGGCCCTGGACTCCAGTTCGGCGAAGGCCATCGGCAGCCCTGGCACTACCCCGGATAGCCCCTGGAAGTAGATCTCGTACTGGTAATCGCCGAATGCCATGCGATGAGAATGCCAGCCAGCGGTCAGCTACCCGCTTCTGCCTCCGCCAATTCCTTTTTCCATTGCCGGAACGTCTCCTCGGTGCGCCCGCGCCGCCAGTAACCGGAGATTGAGGACGCCCATTTCGCATCCACGCCCCGCTCCTTGCGGATGTAAGGGCGCAAGTTGTGCATGACGGCCTGGGCCTCGCCGTGGATGAAGACGTGCACCTGACCCGGAAGCCACAGGGCGGTCTTGACGGCCTCGATCAGCGGCGCATGGTCGCCGGCACGATCCGCTGAAACCAGATCGGCGCGACCACCTCGGTAAACCCAGTTGATCTGGACCGACTCCGGCGCGCGCAATTCGATCTCGTCGTCGGGACCGGCAACCTCGATGAACGCTTTGCCGACAGCGTCGGCGGGCAGCGCCTCCAGCGCAGCGGCGATGGCCGGCAGCGCGGATTCATCGCCGGCCAGCAGATGCCAGTCGGCCTCCGGGTCGGGCTTGTAGGCGCCGCTAGGTCCCATCAGGTAGACGAGCTCGCCAGGTTGCGCGGCCGCCGCCCACTGGCCGGCTACCCCGTGTTCGCCATGCGCCACGACGTCGAGCACGATTTCGCGCGCCGCGGCATCGACGCGACGGACGGTCAGGGTCCGCACCGCGGGCTGCTTCTCGGGCGGAAGACTGCAAAAGCTATCCAGTGTCAACGGCCGAGGCAGTGTGGCCACGTCGACGTCATGTGCGACGAAACCAGCTTGACGTAAGAGTCGGTGAATTCGCTGGGAACGAATGTGTCGAAGCCGCTGCCGCCGACTCGCACCCGGACCATGTGGGGCGCGAGTTGTTGGGTACCCACGACTTCGAAGGTGTGTACAGGTCGACCCGCCACTACTCCTCCTGTCCAGATCCGACCCCAGTCGACTATACGAGCCGCGCCCGCACGCTCTCGGCCGCGGTCCGTGCGCGGCCGGCACGCACCAGGCGCCACCGCCCGCCGTCACGCTCGGCCAGTCCGGCCACCTCGAGGATCGCCAACCACCCCATCACCTGTTCGGCCACCAGCCCGGATGCGACAGCGATCTCGTCGACGCTCATCGCGCCGCGACCCGGCAATGCCTCATAGACCTGACTTTCGGACTGGCTGAGTCCGTCCAAAACGGAAGTGGGCCGCGATTGTTCGAGGGACAATTCGCCGATTCGACCGACCAGTTCGACTATCTCATCGGCGCGGGTGATCAGCTGCGCCCCGTTGCGAAGCAGCACATGGCAGCCCGCCGAAGCCGATGATGTCGCCGGCCCGGGCACCGCGGCCACGATCCGCCCCAGCGCCCGAGCCCACGCGGCGATGTTGGCGGCACCGCTACGTAGCCCCGCTTCGACCACGACCGCGGCGCCACCGAGAGCAGCCACCAACCGGTTGCGGGTGAGGAACCGATGCCGGGCCGGCCGCACACCCGGCGGGTATTCGGTGACCAGCAAGCCGTGCTGGCCGATCCGATGGAGCAGGGCCGAATGCCCGGTGGGATAAGGGATGTCGATCCCACCGGCCAGTACCGCCACCGTGGTGCCCTCGGCAATGAGCGCTGCGCGATGGGCCGCTCCGTCGATTCCGTAGGCACCGCCGGAGATGACCGCAACGTCACGTTCGACCAGGCCGGCGGCCAGATCCGCGGCCATGTGCTCGCCATAGGCCGTCGCGGCGCGGGTTCCCACGAGAGCGGTCGCGCGCTGAACCACCTGGTCAAGGCGGGCGGGACCCTGCACCCACAACGCCATCGGAGCTCCGCCGTTTCCCTTCGCCCGGATCGCCGAACCAGAAAAAGCCGTGAAGGCCACCACCGGCCACTCGTCGTCGTCGGGTGTGATCAAGCGCCCGCCACGGCGCGCGAGTTGCTCGAGATCTGCTGCGGCCCGATCGATCTCGCATCTGGCCCGGGTCAATCGGGCAAGCTCGCCATCGACCTGGCCGCGCCGAACCCGCTCGGCCGCCTCTACCGGGCCGACTCGTTGCACCAGGGCAGCCAATTCCGCACACGGCGGCTCCGCCACGCGCGACAGGTAACCCCAGGCCCGCAAGGCACTGCCGGACGCGCTCATCGGCAAGCTCCCGGCTGCCGAAAGCTCAGCGCGGTCGACACCTCGTCCAGGCCGGGTGCCGCCCGGCCGGCCAAGTCCGCCAAACTCCACGCGACTCGCAGAGTTCGATCGACACCGCGGATGCTGAGCAGCCCCCGATCCAGCGCCGTGCGCAACGGGACCATCGCTGAGTTGCCAAGCCGGAATTCCCGACGCAGCAGGGGGCCGCTGACTTCTGCATTGGTGCGAAAGCCGTGCGGCCGCCACCGCTGGGCGGCCGCGTTGCGGGCCTGGGCCACCCGGTCACGAACCTGCGAGGTCGACTCGCCCGCCACCGCCGAGAAGGCTCCGGCCCGCACCGGGTGCATCTGCACCCTCAGGTCCACCCCGTCCAGCAACGGCCCCGACAGTTTGCCGAGGTAACGTCGCTTTACAGCCGTCGCACAGATGCAGTCTTGCGGGTCCGATGGAGCGCATGGACACGGGTTTGCGACAAGCACCAGCTGAAATCGGGCCGGGTAACACGCAACTCCGTCGCGGCGGGCAAGGCGGATTTCCCCGTCCTCCAACGGAGTTCGCAACGCTTCCATGGCGCTGACGCTGATCTCGGCGCACTCGTCGAGAAACAACACCCCACGATGTGCCCGGCTGACGGCGCCGGGGCGGGCCATGCCCGTGCCGCCCCCCACCAGCGCGACGACGCTGGAACTGTGGTGCGGCGCCACGAACGGCGGCCGGGTGATCAGCGGGGTGTCCCCCGACAATAAACCAGCCACCGAGTGGATCGCGGTGACCTCCAGTGACTCGCCGCGCGACAGCGGCGGCAGTAAACCCGGAAGGCGTTGTGCCAGCATCGTTTTGCCTACCCCGGGCGGACCGGTCAGCATGAGATGGTGCGCACCGGCCGCCGCCACCTCGACCGCAAAACGCGCTTGGGACTGCCCGAGCACATCGGCCAAGTCGGCCGAGGTCCCCTCGCTGGTGGCCGCGGGCCCGCTGGGACTGTCCAAATCGGCAGCACCCGTCAGCCAGCCCTGCAGTTGTCCCAGGGTGCGCACACCCCAGACATCGATGCCATCCACCAGGCTGGCCTCGGCCAAGTTATCCGCCGGAACCACCACGGCCGGCCAGCCATCGCGTTTGGCGGCCAACACGGCCGGCAGCACGCCACGCACCGCGCGGACCCGGCCGTCCAGCGACAACTCCCCCAACAACAGCGTCTTTTCCAAACGCTGCCACGGCTTTTTTCGCTGCGCCGACAACACCGCGGCGGCCAGGGCAATGTCGTAGACCGAACCCATTTTCGGCAGGGTCGCCGGCGACAGTGCGAGCGTCAGCCGGGCCATTGGCCAGCTGTTGCCGCAGTTGGTGACCGCCGCGCGAACCCGGTCGCGGGATTCCTGCAGCGCCGCGTCGGGCAGACCCACCAGATGCACTCCCGGCAGCCCCGAGCTGATGTCGGCTTCGATTTCCACGATCTCGCCGTCCAGCCCGCACACCGCCACCGAGAACGCCCGCCCCAGCGCCATCAGCCCACGCCCATCAGATGCGTGATCTCGGGGTTGGCTCCGCGCCCGATGCGCACCCCGATGACATCGAGGCGCACGGCCGCCCAGCCGCGGTCCTGACCGGCCAGCCACAACCCGGCCAGGCGGCGCAGCCTGCGGACCTTGCCTTCGGTCACCGCCTGGGCCAGCCCGCCGTACCCGTCGCCGGTGCGCGTCTTGACCTCAACGAACACCACGGTGCGGGTGGCAGGTTCACAGGCGATCACATCGAGTTCACCGTAGCGGCACCGCCAGTTTCGGGTCAAGATCTCGGCAAGCATCACGAGAAATGCCCGTGAAGCGCCCTCGGTGCATCACGTAAAAATGCCCGCGAAACGGTCGATCCTCAGCAGGCATGGGAAGTGGGCTGTCGATGTCGTCTCGGGCCGAGATCACCGCGAAGTTCGCCAGGGCGTATGTGGGGGCGCCGAAGGCGGACAAGGGGCAGATTCTGGATCAGGTGGTGGCGGTCACCGGCTGGTCGCGTGACAACGCCCGGCGGCGGTTGAGGGCGGCGGCCGCGCCGCCGGGAGCGGGTCGGCAGGTCGCCAAACGGACTCGCCGGCAACGCAATCCGAAGTACTCCTAGGATGCGCTCAAGGTGTTGCAGAAGGTGTGGGCGGCCTCAGGCGGGCAGTGCGGCCGGTACCTGGCCGCTTCCATGGCACTTCAGTTGGATGCTCTAGAACGCCACGGCGAACTGGTGGACGGCCGTGACCGTTACGGCCCGGCGGTGCGTGCCGAGCTGTTGGCGATGAGCAGCGCCACGATCGACCGCTACCTGCGCGGCGCCAAGGCCCGCGACCAGATCTCGGGTGTGTCGACGACGAAACCCTCCCGCTGCTGCGGTCCTCGATCACCATCTGCAAAGCAGGCGATGAGGCCGAAGAATCTCCGGGGTTCTTCGAAGGCGACACCGTGGCGCACTGCGGCCCGACACTGAAAGGTGAGTTCGCCCGCACGGTCAACCTCACCGACATGCACATCGGCTGGGTGTTCACCCGCACGGTGCGCAACAACGCCCACCCCACATCCTGGGCGCCCTCAAAACCGGAATTACTAAAATCCCTATAAGGTAACGGGTTTGGACTTCGACAACGGCACCGAATTCCTCAATAAGGCGGTCATCAAGTGGGCCGCGGACATGGAGATCTTCTTCACCCGCTCACGACCCTACAAGAAGAACGACCAGGCCACCATCGAGTCCAAAAACAACCACCTCGTGCGTCGCTACGGGTTCTACTACCGCTACGACACCGACGAAGAACGCGCCGTGCTCAACCGGCTGTGGCACCTGGTCAACGACCGGCTCAACTACCTGACCCCCACCATCAAACCCATCAGCTACGGCTGCAGCCGCGACGGTCACCGCCGCCGGCTCTACGACAAGCCCCAGACCCCCCTGGACCGGCTGCTGGCCGCCGGAGTCCTCTCAGCGGCCCAACAAACAGAGCTGCTCACCTACCGCAACAGCCTCAACCCCGCCGCGATCGCCCACCAGATCGCCGACCTGCAAGCCGCCCTGCTCAGACTCGCCAAAGACAAGACCGAACAGCTCTACCTCGCCGCCATACCCGCCGCTCTACCCGCCCTCAAAGCCGGCATCCGCATCAAAAGCAAGACCACCACCTGACCCCGATTTCGCGGGCATTCCTTACCTGATGCATGAACCAGGTTTCGCAGGCATCTTGACTTGATGCATCACGGATCTGTAGCCCTGACCGCTCAGATGCTCCACGGCCAGCTGCTCAACCAGGGCTCCCAGTTGCATGCGAGTCAACGTCTTCATGCGCCCAAACCTGCACGCCGGCCCCGACACTGGCCGCCGGACCGAGGGCGTCAGGGAAGCAAAACCGCCCGATTATCAACAGTCGCACACTCGTCCACAACGGGCCGACAGCGGATTCAGACGATGCGGTCAGGGCGCGTGTAGACGTTCATCGAGTCTTCCCGCAGAAACGCCACCAGCGTCATCCCGGATTCTTCGGCCAGCGAGACCGCCAGCGACGACGGGGCGGAGACCGCGGCCAGCACCGGGATCCCGGCCATCAGCGCCTTCTGCGTCAGCTCGAACGATGCGCGACCGCTGACCAGCAACACCGCCCCCGCCAACGGCACCCGATCGTGCTCGATGGCCCAGCCGATGACCTTGTCTGCCGCGTTGTGCCGGCCGATATCTTCGCGGATCACGTGCATTGTGCCGTCCGCGCTGAACAACGCCGCGGCGTGCAGGCCGCCGGTGCTCGCGAAAACCTTTTGGCCACTACGGAGTTGGCCGGGCATCGCCTCAAGCGCACCGGCCGTGATGGTGGCCGGATCGTCGCCGGGCGAAAATCGGCTGATCAGCCGCACCGCGTCCAGCGACGCCTTGCCGCAGACTCCGCACGACGAGGTGGTGTAGAAGTTGCGGGTCACATCGAGGCCCGGCGGGCTTACCCCGGGCGCCAGCGTGATGTCCAAGACGTTGTAGGTGTTGACGCCATCGGCACCGCGCCCGCCGCAATAGCGGACCGTCAGCACATCGTCACGGTGGGCGATCACCCCTTCGGTCAGCAGGAAACCGCGCGCGAGCTCAAAATCCGAGCCGGGGGTGCGCATGGTGACCGATATCGGCACACCATTGACGCGGATCTCCAGCGGCTCCTCGACGGCCAGGGTTTCCGGTCGGGTGATCGCATCACCGGCGGCGAGGTGCTTGACCCGCCGACGCGCCGTTACGTGGCCCACTGACCGGCTTCGATTGGCCCCGCCGCCGAATCGCACCGGCAGCAGGCCACGGCATCGGCAGGGACCGCAGAACACCCGAACACGGCCTCAACGTACCTCGATTGCGCACCGCCCGTCGGATCGGCCGGCCACCGTCATATCGCTGCAGCCAGCGCCGACAAGGTGTCAGCTGACGAGTGCGTCGGCGACCAGCCGAGTTCGCGTTTCGCCTTGGCGGTGTCCATCACCACGGGTTGTCGAACCGCATGAAGCCATTCGAGCAGCGGGGTTACCAGCGGAAATCGAGAAATCGCCGCGGATGCGACCGAGGCGGCAGCCGCTGGGACCCGGACCGGACGGCCGCCCAGCGCCCTGGCCATGTCGGTGATCGTCACGACCCCGTCAGCGGCGATGTTGTAGGCCCCCGCGGGCACCGGTGCGGTCGCTGCCAACGCTATCGCGGCTGCCACGTCGTCGTGATGCACCAGCTGCACCGGAACACCCGGATCCGGCACGATCGGCTTCAGCATCGGCACCAGCCGGCTCAGCGCGCGCACCGGCGCGGGCACCTGCCTGCATGGCATGGCCTCGGCCAACGAGTAGGCGTGCGGGCCCGCGACGATACACGGGCGCAGGACGAACACCTGCAGCAACGAGTCCTCGGTGATCTTGGCGAGCGCTGCCTCGCTTTGCGCCTTCTGCTCGGAGTAATAGTGCTCCGGTGATCCACGCGCGGGTACATCCTCGGTGATGGCCGCCGGGTTGTCCGAGTGGTAGCCGTAGGCCGCCACCGACGACGTGTAGACCAAGCGTCGTGGCCGGCGGGCCGCGACGGTGGCTTCGAAGACGTTGCGGGCGCCCTGCAGATTGACCTGCGCGCTCTCGGCACGCGATCCGAGCTTGATGAACGCCAGGTGGACCACCACATCGGCCGAGGCGACCAACGCGTCGACCGCATCGCGATCCAAGATGTTGCCCCGCTGATAGGTGGTCTTGGACCAGCCGTAGATGGCCGGGTCAAACGGCCGGCGCGCCATACCGACGATCGACGCCACGGCCGGCTCCCGCTCCAGCGCAGTGACCGCCGAGATGCCGATATCTCCAGTCGGCCCGGTAACCGCGACAGCAACACCCACCTAGAATGGGTTTCCGCCAGCGACCGCGCCCAAACGCAGGACCAAAACCCGCAATGTGTGCGGGGCCTTGCGCGCGGCTATCCCGGTTGGTGTTGCTCGAGTTCGGGGAGACGAATGATGAAGCTGATCGCACCCACCGATTCCATGTTCTTGCTCGGCGAATCGCGCGAACACCCGATGCATGTGGGGGGCCTGCAGCTGTTCCAGCCGCCCGAAAATGCCGACGAGAACTTCGTCACCGAGGCATATGAAGCCATGCTCGGCTGCACCGACGTCCAGCCCATGTTCCGCAAGCATCCCGCGTTCTTGGCCGCGATGACCAACTTCGCGTGGACATTCGACGACGACGTGGAGCTCGACTATCACTTCCGCCGGTCCGCTCTCCCCCGGCCAGGCCGGGTACGGGAGCTCCTCGAGCTGACCTCTCGGCTGCATGGCAGCCTGCTCGACAGGCACCGGCCCCTCTGGGAAGCCCATCTGGTGGAGGGACTCAACTACGGGCGCTACGCAGTCTACATCAAGTTCCACCATTCATTGCAGGATGGGGTTTCCGCGCAGAAGCTGATGCAGCGCGCATTCAGCACCGATCCGGATGACGACGAGATCCGGGTGCCGTGGGAACTAAAACCGCGGCGCCGCTCGAACCCGGGGCACAGATCCTCACCGCTTCGGCTACTCACCGAGACGGTTGGCGCCACAGCGTCTCTGGCGCCCTCGGCGCTGTCGCTGGCCCGCGCAGCGCTGCTCGAGCAGCAACTGACCCTGCCGTTTAGAGCTCCAAAGACAACGTTCAATGTCCGGATCGGTGGAGCACGCCGGGTGGCCGCCCAGTCCTGGTCCCTCGATCGCATCAAGGCGGTGAAGAACGCGGCAAACGTCACCGTCAACGATGTCGTCCTGGCGATGTCGGCCGGCGCGCTGCGCGCCTACCTGATCGATCAACACGCACTTCCCGACGCCCCACTGATCGCCATGGTTCCGGTGAGTCTGCGCAAGGAAGGCGATGCCGATCGCGGCGGCAACATGGTTGGCACCCTGCTGTGCAACCTCGCGACCAACCTCGACGACCCGATGAAACGCCTCCAGGTGATCAGCCAGTCGATGTCGGACAACAAGAAGGTGTTCGCTCAGCTTCCCCGCATCCAGCAGCTGGCGTTGTCGGGCTTACTGACCGGCGGTTTGGTGTTCGGACTGGTTCCCGGTTTCGTGGCCACCGCGCCGCCACCGTTCAACATCGTCATCTCGAATGTGCCCGGCGCGCCCAAACCGCTGTATTGGCGGGGCGCGCGGCTGGTCGGAAACTATCCACTCTCAATTGCCCTGGACGGCCAGGCGATGAACATTACAGTTACCAACAACGCCGACAATCTCGATTTCGGGCTCGTCGGTTGCCGGCGCAGCGTGCCTCGCCTGCAGCGCATGCTCGGGCACTTGGAGACATCGCTGAAAGAGTTGGAACGCGCTGTCGGAGTTTGAGGGCCCGACGAGGCCCGATAATCTACGCCAGCGCACTGGGGGGCGACTCCCCCCTGCCACCCGAAGTGAGGGAACACGTGACGGCCACACCGAAGGACAGCAACCCGGACTCGGTACCGGGTGGGACGACCGCCGACCCGGCGACAGTCTTTGCGGCCCTCTCCGAGATCATCTATCAGGGAGCCCAACCCGCCGAGATGTACTCCGCGATCTGCATCGCCGCCACCCTGATCGTTCCGGGGTGTGACCATGCCAGCTTGCTGGTCCGCACCGATGACCGCTACATCACCGTCGGCGCCAGCGACCGGCTGGCCCAGCACGTCGACGAACTCGAGCGCAAAGCCGGCGACGGCCCGTGCATCGACGCCATCGAGGAAGAAACGCCGCAGATCGAAACGGACCTGACCACTCCGACGCAATGGCCGAAGTTTGCGGCCGCGCTTCTGGCCCAAACACCGGTACGCGGCGCCATGGGATTCCGGCTGTTGGTCGACAAGCGCAAGGGCGCCGCACTCAACCTATTCAGCGAAACCCCCAACAGTTTCGATACCGAGTCCGCCGGCCGTGCGGCGGTGCTGGCATCGTTTGCGAGCGTGGCGGTCAACGCCATCGCACACGGCGAGGATGCCGCCAGCCTGCGCCGCGGGCTGCTCAGCAACCGCGAGATCGGAAAAGCCGTCGGCATGTTGATGTTGCTGAATGGGTTCACCGAGGATGAGGCGTTCGACCTGCTCCGCCACCATTCCCAGAGCCTCAATATCAAGCTCGCCGATGTTGCCCGCACCGTCATCGAAAACCGTGGCCAGCTGCCCCCCGAAGCCCTCGAAACCGACGACACGGTCAACCCCACCGTCAGCGGCTAGGAGAACTATTCGGGCAGCCTCAGCTCGGGCTTCTCCACCTCTTCGATGTTGACGTCCTTGAAGGTGACCACCCGCACCTGCTTGACGAACCGAGCCGGCCGGTACATGTCCCATACCCAGGCATCGGCCAGTCGTAGCTCGAAATACACCTCGCCATCGGCGTTGCGCGGCACCATCTCCACACTGTTAGCCAGGTAGAAGCGTCGCTCGGTTTCCACGACGTAGCTGAACTGGCCGACGATGTCCTTGTATTCGCGGTACAGCGAGAGCTCCATCTCGGTTTCGTACTTCTCGAGATCCTCTGCACTCATCTGCTCAGACGTCCTTCTCCCAACAATTTGCCAAATCTCCCACTCGGGGCCCTGCAGGACTCCGCGCGCCACCGGCGGCGCCGATCGCCGCCCGGTCGGAAATCTTGCCCCATCTTTCCCTACCCGGTTCCGTCACGCTCTTGGGGAGGGTCCGCTTCGCACTCGGCCGTCGCGGCGCCGTTGGACCGGGTGGCCACTCGGCGAACGTTGATGAACGACCGACGATGCTCGGGGCAGGGCCCTAGCTGGGTCAGCGCCAGTGTGTGTGCGCGGGTGCTGTAGCCCTTGTGCTCGGCGAATCCGTATCCGGGGTACTGGGTGTCCATCGCCACCATCAGCCGGTCGCGGCTGACCTTTGCCAGCACGCTGGCCGCGGCAATGCAGGCGGCGGCCGCGTCGCCACCGATCACCGGCAGCGACGGCACCGACAATCCCGGGACCCGAAAGCCGTCGCTGAGCACATAGCCGGGGCGCACCGACAGCCCGGCCACCGCGCGCCGCATGCCTTCGATGTTGGCCACGTGCACACCACGACGGTCGACCTCCACGGACGGAATGAACACCACGTGGTAGGCCAGGGCATAGCGGCAGATCAACGGGAACAGCTTTTCCCGAGTCTTTTCGGTGAGTTTTTTCGAATCGTCGAGGGCGGCCAAGCTCTCGTAGCGATTCGGCCCGAGTGCACAAGCGGCGACCACCAGCGGGCCCGCGCACGCACCTCGCCCCACCTCATCCACACCGGCAACCGGTCCCAGACCGCTGCGCTGCAGCGCGGACTCCAGCGTGCGCAGTCCGGAAGACTTGCGGATCACGGTTCGTGGCGGCCAGGTGGTGGCCACGGTTACTGGCCCGTTTGGGGGTTCACCGAACGCACCACGCCCCACCGCGACGGCGGCCACACGATGAACCGTGCCTTGCCGATGACGTTGGCCACCGGCACGGTGCCGGCCATGGCGTCCCCGGTGCACAGCATGGGGCAATGTGCCCGCGAATCCGCCGAGTGGGTCCGATTGTCGCCCATCACCCACAGCCGGCCCGCCGGGACGGTCACCGGCCCGAATTCGCTGCCCAGGCAGGGGTAGACGGATGGGTCAGCCAGCATGGTGGCCGGATCCAGATATGGCTCCTTGAACGGCTTACCGTCGACGGTCAACCCGGTGTCGGAGCGGCATTGGACGGTCTGTCCGCCCACCGCGATGACGCGTTTGACCAAATCGTTCTCGTCCGGGGGCACGAAACCGATGAACGAGAGGGCGTTTTGCACCCAGCGCAGAGCGGTGTTGCTCGAACGTATCGACTTGTAGCCGATGTTCCACGACGGTGGTCCCCTGAAGACGATGACGTCACCGGGCTTGGGCGAAGTGAACCGGTAGGTGAGCTTGTCCACCATGATGCGGTCACCGACGCAGGTCGAACACCCGTGCAGGGTGGGCTCCATCGACTCCGACGGAATCAGGTATGGACGCGCCACAAACGTCAACATGACGTAGTAGATCACTATCGCGATGACGGCCAGGGTCGCGAGTTCGCGCAGGGTCGATTTCTTGGCCGGCTTCGACTCGTCCTCGTCGGCCGCCCTCGACTCCGCCCCAGGTTCTTCCTGATCCGCCGCAGCCGGGGCATCAGCACCTCGAGCAGCGAGCGGCGCCTCCGACTGACCTGCGTCGGGCTCGCGCTCAGATGAGGAGTCCGTGGTTTCGGTCACGTGATCAGCGTAGCCAGCGCACGCCGTAGCCTTCGAGACTGGCGAGCCACTGGCGAGTTGAACCGCCGGTGGTGCCCAGGCAGGCCGGGATGGCCACCAAGGCCGCGCCGGTCAGCGCTTCTCCTTGATCTTGGCCTTCTTGCCGCGCAGTTCACGAAGGTAGTACAGCTTGGCGCGACGAACGTCACCGCGCGTTATCACCTCGATGTGGTCGATGTTCGGCGAGTGCACCGGGAACGTCCGCTCGACGCCGACGCCGTAGCTTTCCTTGCGCACTGTGAACGTCTCGCGGATGCCCCCACCCTGCCGGCGAATCACCACACCCTTGAACACCTGGATACGCTCCTTGGCGCCCTCGATGACTTTGACGTGCACATTGATGGTGTCGCCCGGGCTGAAGGCCGGGATGTCGTCGCGCAGCGACGCCTGGTCGACGAAGTCCAGCCTGTTCATTGGAAAGACACTTCCTCCGGATCGCGGCTCGGCAGACCGCATACACGCAGGCACGCGGCACTTACCAAGCCAATGGATATGGGCTTTATGGGTGTATCTCGCAGCAGGCGGAGCAAGCGGCCCGCCGACAACTGCTAAAGACAACTGGCCAATTGTGCCAGACGGTACGCATGCAGTGAAAATCACAGGAAATCCGGGCGGTTCACATCGTCCGCAAAGCGCCTGCAAGTGGTACATATGACAGGTGCCAAACCGCGCAGGCCGAACCCTCAGCTTTGCGTGATTCCCGGGGCAGATGGCAGTGCGGCCGCAACACTTGCGCGTCTTCGCGTTACCGGAGAGTGCTGAAGGAGAAGCATGCGAGCACGGCCGCTGACGATGCTGACCGCCGCTGCGGCGGTGGCATTGGTGGTATCGCTGGTGCTCACCGGTTGCGAGGCAAAGGTGCAGGCCAAGGCGTATGGCACCGATGATCGCGAATCATCCCGGCAACAGTCCCAGCCCCAGCAGCAACAGCTGATCGAACTGCTGCTGCGCGCCATCACGCCGCCCGAGGATCCTGCCGCGCTATTGCCCTCGGCCGGTCTGGTCGGGGTTCAAGAACGCATCCAGCGGGCAACCGAGGAAGCCGCCGCCAAGGGCGCCACCATCACGGTCGCGATCCTGGACCGCGCTACCCACCAGCTGGTCTCCAACGGCAAGACCTCGATCATCGCAACCGCTTCGGTGTCCAAGCTGTTCATCGCCGACGAGTTGCTTTTGCGGGCGTCCCAGGGCATGACCACCCTTTCTGCCCAGGATCGCCAGGCCCTCGACAACATGCTGCGCTCATCGGATGACGGCGCCGCCGAGCAGTTCTGGGGCGAGCTCGGCGGCGATGCCATCGTCACCGAGATCGCGACCCGGTACGGATTGGCCGCCACCGCACCACCCAGCGACGGGCGCTGGTGGAACACCTTCAGTTCCGCACCTGACCTGATCCGCTACTACGAGATGTTGCTCGACGGGGAGGGTGGGCTGCCGTTGCAGAGTGCCGCCATCATCGTCAACGACCTGGCCCAGTCCACTCCGAACGGAATCGACGGCTACCCACAACGGTTTGGCATCCCCGACGGCCTCTCTGCCGAACCGGTCGCGGTCAAGCAGGGTTGGATGTGCTGCATCGGCGCCGACTGGATGCATCTGTCGACCGGAATCATCGGCTCGGACCGCCGCTACATCATGGTGATCGAATCGCTGCAGGCCTCCGATGACGCCACCGCGCGCGAAACGATCACCCAGGCCGTCAAGACGATGTTTCCCGCCGCCCGGATCTGACCCGGTCCGGCGCGGGCCCTACGGCCCCTCAGCGCCCGTCTTACCGGCGAGCAGACACAGAATCGCGCCAAACCGCTTCGCGATGTGCGATTCCGTGTCTGCTCGGCAGGGCTACTCCGGTGGCGCGAGGTCGGGCCGGCGCTCCCGGGTGCGCCGCAACGAGACCTCCCGGCGCCAAGTGGCGATGCGCGCGTGGTCACCGGAGAGCAGGATCTCGGGCACGTCGAGCCCCCGCCAGCTCGGTGGCCGGGTATAGCTGGGCCCCTCCAGCAACCGATCCAGTTCCGGCGAGAACGAATCCTCTTGGTGGGATGCGGGATTGCCCAGCACTCCGGTCAACAATCGCAGCACGGCCTCGATCATCACCACCGCCGCGGATTCCCCGCCGGGCAGGACATAGTCGCCGATCGAGACTTCCTCGACCCGCATGCGCCGGGCCGAGTCCTCGGCGACCCGCTGGTCTATCCCCTCATACCGGCCGCAGGCGAACACCAAGTGCTGCTCGGCACTCCACCGTCGCGCGGTGGCCTGGTCGAACAGCGAGCCGGCGGGCGTCGGGACAACCAGAAGCGTTTCAGCCGAACATATTTCGTCGAGCGCTTCCCCCCAGACCGGCGCCTTCATGACCATTCCGGGCCCGCCGCCGTAGGGCGAGTCGTCTACCGAGTGGTGCACGTCGTAGGTCCACCGGCGCAGGTCGTGCACCTGTAGGTCGACGAGGCCCGACGCAATCGCCCTGCCCGGCAACGATTGCCGCAGCGGGTCCAGGTACGCCGGGAAAATCGTCACCACGTCGATTTTCATGACACCCCCTAAGACCCCAGTTCCAGCAGCCCGTCGGGCGGGTCGATCTCGAGGATGCGGTCGTCCAGCGACACCGACGTGACGATCGCGACGACGAACGGAACCAACACCTCGCCGGAATCACATTTGACCGCCAGCAACTCGCCGGCACCGGTGTGCAGTATCTCGGCGACCACTCCGACGTCTTGGCCCGCCGTGGTCCGGACCCGAAGTCCCTCCAACTGGTGGTCGTAGTAGGTGTCGGGCTCGTCGATCGGCGGCAGGTCGGCGGAATCGATGACGAACAGACTGCCACGCAGCCCATCCGCCGTGTCCCGGCCGTTCACCCCGGCCAATCGCACCAGCAGCCGCGCACCGTGCTCACGCACGCCTTCGATCACATAATTGCGGCCGGTGCCGCCGTCTCGGGATCTCTTGGCGCGCAGGCTGGCGCCCGGCGTGAACCGGCGGTCCGGTTCGTCGGTTCGGATCTCGACGACAACCTCGCCGGTAATCCCGTGCGCTTTCACCACGCGCCCGATTACCAGCTCCATCGGTGCTCCATGAGCAAGGCTTCGCTACTGGTCGGTGTCCACCACGTCAACGCGGATACCACGGCCGCCGATGCCGGCGACCAGTGTCCGCAGTGCCGTTGCGGTACGTCCCCCGCGCCCGATCACCTTGCCCAAGTCGTCGGGGTGGACGTGGACTTCGACGGTGCGTCCGCGACGGCTCGTCACCATGTCCACCCGCACATCGTCGGGGTTGTCCACGATTCCGCGGACCAGATGCTCGACAGCGTCGACCACGACAGTTCTCATAGCGGTCGTCAGCTCCCGGCCGATTCGGTCTGCTTACCCTCGGCGGAAGCTTCCACCTTCTCGGCCGCTGCATCGGCGTCGCCTTCGCCGCCCTTGGCCTTCTTGGCCGGCGACTTCTTCTTCGGCTTGGTGGCCTCGGTGGTGGGACCACCCTCGGCGGCAGCCAACGCGGCGTTGAACAGTTCGAGCTTGCTGGGCTTGGGGGGCTTGACCTTCAACCGGCCCTCTGCGCCGGGCAGGCCCTTGAACTTCTGCCAGTCACCGGTGATCTTGAGCAGCTTGAGAACGGGTTCGGTGGGCTGCGCCCCCACGGACAGCCAGTATTGGGCCCGCTCGGAGTTGATCTCGATCAGGCTCGGCTCTTCCTTGGGGTGGTAGCGGCCGATGACTTCGATCGAGCGACCGTCACGCCGGGTGCGAGCGTCCGCGACCGCGATGCGGTACTGCGGGTTGCGGATCTTGCCGAGCCGGGTGAGCTTGATCTTTACAGCCATGAAAGCGATTTCTCCTGTGTGTGCACGCTGCAATTCAGCGATCCGGGCGGGATGCCGGGAACCGGTTTTGCCTCGCGTGTTCAACCACCGGGCGGTATCGCAACGATGCACGGTCGCGCGGTGGACAGCCGCCCATTGTGCCAGAGCACCCTGCGATCCCGGAAATTCGCTCGATCCGCCAACGCACCGCTGGGGCGCGCCGGCCTCAGGGGCGTCGATCGAAGCGCTTCGTTTCGGCGCGGCGGCTCATCCGCCAGCCCTCGGCGGTGCGCACGAACTCGTCGTCGTACCACAGCCCGAGCAACATGGTGGTGGGCTTATCGTCGGCGAACACCATCGGGTTGAAGCAGAAAGTGCGCGCGGTCGCGGTGTCGCCGGCGAGCCGAATCGATGGCAGACCCAGCATGTGCGCGTAGTTGGCGAAGTTGGGCAACACCTCGGCAAGCCACGCCTTGACGTGCGGGTACTGGCCGTCGATGCCGCCCATCGCGCGGTAGTCGATATAGGCGTCCGGGGTGAACACCTTGTCGAGGTCATCGAATCGGCTCAGGTCAATGGCGGTGGAGTAGTCCACGAGCAGCTGCTGGATCTCTAACCGGTCAGAAATTTCGGGCAGGCTCAACATGATTCGATTCAACACCGCCGATCCGTTCGAAAATAGGCGTCCCGAAGCCGCGGAAGTTACACTTTGCGCCCATGCGAAAGGTCATGGCCGTAGCCGCGGCGCTGCTCACGGCCGCCACCATCAGCGGTGCCACCGCATCGGCCGATACCGAAATGCAGCCGGCCGGATCGGTGCCAATCCCCGACGGTCCCGCACAGACCTGGATCGTCGCCGATCTGGACACCGGCCAGGTGCTTGCCGGGCGCGACCAGAATGGCACCCACCCGCCCGCGAGCACCATCAAGGTGCTCCTGGCTTTGGTGGCGCTCGACGAGCTCGACCTGAACTCGACCGTCGTCGCAGACGAGGCCGACACGCACGTGGAGTGCAACTGCGTCGGCGTCAAACCGGGTCACACCTACACCGCCCGCCAGCTGCTCGACGGCCTGCTGCTGGTGTCGGGCAATGATGCCGCCAACACGCTGGCTCAGATGCTCGGCGGCCAGGACGCCGCGGTCGCCAAGATGAACGCCAAAGCCGCCGCGTTGGGCGCCATGAACACCCACACGGCCACTCCCTCGGGATTGGACGGCCCCGGCGGGTCGGGATGGTCGACCGCTCATGACCTCGCGGTGATCTTCCGCACCGCGATGGCCAATCCGGTGTTCGCGAACATCACCGCGGAGCCGTCGGCGATGTTCCCCGGCGAGGATGGTGAGCACCCGATCGTCAACCAAGACGAGCTGTTACAGCGCTATCCGGGCGCGATCGGGGGCAAGACGGGTTACACCAACGCCGCCCGCAAGACCTTTGTCGGTGCGGCGGCCCGAAACGGCCGCCGGCTGGTGATTGCCATGATGTACGGGCTGGTCAAAGAGGGCGGGCCCACCTACTGGGACCAGGCCGGAAGTCTTTTCGACTGGGGATTCGCCCTCAACCCCCAATCCGGCATCGGATCTCTGTAGCCGCCGGCGGGCTCGACCGCTAGGGAGCGGTATCCGGCACCGCGGCGCTCAGTAGCGCGGCGAGCACCGGGATTCGCTGCTCGTCGATGTCCGGCTGAGGCAACACCGCGCCCACGATCGCGGCTCCGTCGAACACGTTGGTCAACAACGCCACGATGGCCGGGAAGGTCTCCTCCGGGAAGCCCATAGCGCCGGGCAGGGTGCGCGCGGCGTCGTAGATCTTGGCGCGATATTGCCCCAGGACGTGCTGCAGGGTTTCTTTGAGCTTGTCGTCGGTGCGCGCCGCGATCATGAGTTCATACAGCACCGCGTTGGTCGCCCCGGCGGTGATGTCTCGCAGTATTGCCAGCGCCGCTTCCAGCGCCGGCCGGTCCGCGGGTATTTCGGCGACTTGCTTGGTGAAGGTGTCCAGTTGCCGGCGTAGCACCTCGTAGGCGGTCGCCGCCATGAAGTCGCCCATCGTCTCGAAGTGACGGAACAGAGCGCCCACCGACACGCCGGCACGCTTGGTGATGATGGCCGCCGACGCCCGGGCGTATCCGACCTCGACGATGGTGTCGATGCTGGCCTGCAGCAGCCGCGCGACGGTTTCTTCGCGGCGTTGCTGCTGGGTCCGGGCCATCTCAGGCGCTGACGCTAGCTGCCGTGTATCGCTGCCCCGCCCTCAGGTACCGGCCCGACCGCACCGTTTGACCATAGCCGTCCCGGAACTGGCCGCTGCCGAACACCACGGCACCGGCCACACCGGTGGCGATCACGGTCGCGTCGTTGCGATTGACCATGCGCGACAGGCCGCCATAGAACGGCACCTGCGCCTCGTGATAGCCGTCGACCGATTCGTCGAGGTGGGCCGGGTCGATCACCACGAAGTCCGCGCGGTCACCCTCGCGCAACGTGCCGGCATCGACGCCAAACCACTCGGCCAGTTCACCGGTCAGGCGCTACACCGCCTGCTGCAGGGACAGGAACGGCTTTCCGGCCCGCTCGGCGTCCCAGGTTCGCTTGAGCAACCGCAGCGGGAAGTTGTAGAAGGCCATGTTGCGCAGGTGCGCGCCGGCGTCGGAGAAGCCCATGTGAACGCCGGGCTCGGCGGCCAGCTTGTTGAGCTGTTTGGGACGGTGGTTGGCGACGACGGTCGTCCAGCGCACGTTGCGTTCGCCGTTTTCGACGAGCACGTCGAGGAACGCATCGAGTGGATGCAGCCCGCGCTCGTCTGCGATGGCCCCGAAGCTCTTGCCGATCAACGACTCGTCGGGGCACTCGACGATCACCGCGTCGTGAAAGTCTTTGTGCTACAAGGACAGTCCGAGTTTGGTGCGGTCGAACTCACGCCGAAACTCGCGACGGTAGGACTCGTCGGCCAACAATTGGTTGCGCTCCACTTGTTCGCGAAGGTGCAACGCCGCGGTGCCGGCGCCGAACTCCTCGAAGACCGGCAGGTCGATTCCGTCGGAGTAGAGCTCGAACGGCACCGGCAGGTGCTGGAATCGGACGCTGGCGGCCAACAGCTTGTTCAGCAGCCGGGCACCCAATCCGAACGTGTGCACCGCCATCGGCATCGACTTGGAGTCGGCAGAGACCAGCAAGCTCATCCGAACTCCCTTGCGGCGGTTCAGGATCCGACTGCTGGCCAGGAAGAACAGCAGCGCCGAAGCGGGCTTGTCGACGTTGGGTGCACTCTGCAGGATTCGCCCGCGCTTGCGCAAAACTTTGATCAGCCGGCGCCGTTCCCGCCACGTCGCGAAGGTCGACGGCAGCGCGCGCGACCGGAAGCGCTCACCGTCGAGCTTGTCGATCGCCGAGTCCATCCCGGACATGCCGAGCATCCCGGCATCGAGTGCCTCATCGAGCAGCGTGGCCATCCGCCCCAGCTCGGCTTCGCTGGGCCGCACGCTCGCGTCGGTGGCACGTTCGAGCCCGAGGACGGTGGCTCGCAGGTCCGAATGACCAAGCAGTGAGCTCACATTCGGACCAAGCGGCAGGGAGTCGATGGCCGTGATGTATTCGGCCGCGTTCGACCATGCGCGTTCGTTCTTGGCGGCAGACAAGGCACCCAAGACGAACTGGCGCGGCACCGCCTCGACCCGACTGAACAGGTCGGCGGCATCTTCGGCGCCCGCGTAGACCGTCGACAGGGAGCAGTTTCCGAGCAACACCGTGGTGACACCGTGGCGTACCGACTCGCGCAGCCCGGGATCGAGTAGCACCTCGGCGTCGTAGTGGGTGTGCACGTCGATGAAGCCGGGCATGACCCACTTGCCGGCCGCGTCGATGACCTGGGCGCATCCGGTCTCATCCAGCGGGCCCGCCGACACCGTCGCCACCACGCCGTCGCGGATTCCGAGCGTGCGGGTTTGCGGCGCGCTGCCGGTTCCGTCGAACCAGAGTCCGTCACGGATGATCACGTCGTAGGTCACAGTTCCTCCAGATTGCGGGTTGCAGGCAATCTAACATAGATAGCGATCACTCGCAATCTTTTTTGGATTCGCGCTCCTCCCCCATTTGTGCTGGGCAGTTGTCGGTCAGCGGCCGGGGCCCGACGGCGCAGTGGTCGGGGTGGTCGGGGTGACCGTTGGCGTCTCGGACGGGGACTCGGACGTGGCAGGCGCCTGAGGAGCTTTGGGAATCGTCACCGGGTTGGGCACCTTGACCCCAGGCGGAATATCGCCACTGCGGCTAGCCACCGCGGGGATCCGGATCACGGCCGATTGTTGGCCGCACTCATCGGTTTCCACGGTGACCACCAGATCACCGACGAGGTCACCCGTGGATTGCGGGCGCAGCGTCAGCACCTGCACTGTGGTCTGGGTGTTCGCCTCGCCATTGGGCCCGATGCAGGCAAACCGCACCGTATCGGGCCGCGATCGCCACTGACCTTCGAAAAACTCCATGATGATGGGGGGAATACCCTGCTTGGCCTGCCCATGACCGTAGCCGTCGAGCATGGCGGCAGCCGCGAGGCACCCCGTCGGTATGCACGAGGATTGGATGGCCCACCAGGTGGTCACATTGGGCGGCTGTGGGCTGGGTCTGCCGTTGTAGAGCTGCTTGGCGCGTTGGATTTCTATGCTGTAGGTGCCGTCCAGGGGCTCCGGGGTGGCGGCCTGGGGGCTGGTGGCCGACGTGCTGGGCGCGGGCGGTGAACTGGTTGCGGGGGCCGCTGCTGGAGGTGGGCTGCTGGTTATCTCACGCAGGCTCGGGATGGCGACGGCCAGCATGCCCACCAGCAGGATCGCGGCCACCGACCCGATGAGAATGCGCCGTAGCCTGCGCTTGCGCGGCTCACGGCCCGCCGCGGAGAATTCGTTGAGCCGCCGTGCCAGCGACGCTGCCACCGCCTGCAGCAGGGTGGCGGGCGGCTGGGGAGCCATCGGCATGGGTACGGGTTGGGCCGGGGGCTGCGGCGGTGCGACCGCCGGCCAGCCGTAGGCCGGGTAGTCAAGGACCTCGCGGTCCTGGCTCGCACCGGTGGCCCCGGCATCCGGGGAGAGGTCCCAGGACGCGCCCACCTCCATGTCGTCCCGGCCGGCAGCGCCGAAACTGCCCCCGACCTCATCGCGCAGCGCATCTGCTAGCTCGTGGCAGGTCCGGAAGCGGCCGGCCGGCTCGGTTGCCAGCGCTCTGGCGAACAGCGCATCCAGCCGTGCCAGGTCGGGACGCAGGTCGCTGAGTTTGGGCGCCGCGGATGGGGAACCGCCAACCGGGGCCGCGCCGGTGAGCAGGATCATGGCGGTGGCCGCCAACGCATACTGGTCGGAGCGCCCGTCGGCCTCGGCGCCGGTGAGTTGTTCGGGCGCCACAGATCCGGTCGCGTCGCCCGGCGCGCCGTGGGGAGCTGCTATGCCGAAGCCTTTCAACAGGATCCGGGGTTGGCCCTCCCCCGCATTCGTCATCACGATGTTGGCGGGTTTGACGTCGCCGTGGACGAGCCCGCGTTGATGGGCATAGTCGAGGGCGTCGGCGACCGGAGCCACGATCTCGAGTACCTCGCCGACCGGCAAGACCGCGGGAAACCGATCGCGCATCAGCTGCCCGACATCGATGCCCTCGATGTAGTCCATCGCGATCCACAGCCTGCCGTCCAGCTCACCGTGGGCGCGAACCTCAACGATGTGCGGGTGATAGAGCCTGGCCGCGATCGCGCTGTCGCGCTCGAATCGCCGGCGGAATACGTCATCCGATGACCACGACTGCGGAAGGATCTCGAGCACCTGCCAGCCCGGAAAGCCGGGTTCGCTAACCAGACAGCTCTCACCGGTCGCGTCCGCGCGCAACCTGCGAACCACGGTGTAGCCGGCATAGACCGCACCGTTGTCCAAGGCCATTTCGCGATAGTAGCCAGGCGCGAGTAGCCGCGCACGACCGCCGCTGAGCTAGCGGTGACCTAGTTGGTTGGGGCGATACGTCCGGCCACGCAGGATCACCAAATCCGGCCGGTTAAGTATTGCAGCACCCCGACGGGGGTCTTCGGAAAAGCACACCAGGTCCGCCGACGCCCCGTGCTCTGCCGTGGGCCGGCCCAGCCAGCGCCGCGCCTCCCAGCACGCGGCACCCAGCGCCTCGGTGGCGCTCATTCCGATCTTCTTGAGGGCTTCGACTTCATCGGCGATCCGCCCGTGTTGGATCGTGCCGCCGGCGTCGGTGCCGGCGTAGATCGCAATCCCCGCCTCGCGCGCCGCCGCGACCCGGGGGTAGGTGCTCGCATACAGGTAGCGCATGTGGGCGGCGTAGGTCGGATAGCGGACGGCGGAATCGGCGATGCCGGGGAAGTTCTCGACGTTGATCAGCGTGGGGACCAGAGCGGTCCCGTGGTCGCGCATGAGCGAAATCGTGTCGTCGGTCAGGCCGGTGCCGTGCTCGATGCAGTCAATCCCGGCGTTGATCAATCCGGGCAGCGCATCCTCTCCGAAAACGTGCGCGGTGACCCTCGCACCGTTGGCGTGTGCCGCGTCGATGGCGGCTTTGAGTACCTCGTCGGACCACAGCGGGGCGAGATCGCCGATTTGGCGGTCGATCCAGTCCCCGACCAGCTTGATCCAGCCGTCGCCGCGGCGGGCTTGGGCGGCCACCGCGGCGGGCAACTCGGATTCGTCTTCGAGTTCTGCCGCGAATCCCGGAATGTAGCGTTTCGGTCTGGCCAGATGGCGGCCCGCGCGGATGATTCGCGGCAGGTCTTCGCGGTCGTCGAGGGGGCGGGTGTCGGTGGGTGCCCCGCAATCGCGCAGCAGCAGCGCCCCCGCGTCGCGTTCGGCTTCGGCTTGGGCGATGGCCTGGTCAAGCTCGATGGCACCGTGGTGGCCCAGCCCAACGTGGCAATGCGCGTCGACCAACCCGGGCAGAATCCAGCCGCCGTCGAAGACCGTGTCGGCGCCGCTGACCGGCTCCGTGCTGATGTGGCCGTCGACGATCCACAGCTCGACCGCAGTCTCGTCGGGCAGCCCCCGCCCCCGCACGTGCAGTCGCACGGCGGACTACTTCTTGCCCGGGAAATTCAGCTTGGACAGGTCGAAGTCGGCCAGGCCGGGCGGCAGCTCATCGAGCCCTTCGGGCATCTGCGACAGATCCGGGAATCCGGCCGGCATACCCGGCATGCCGAAGGGGCTTTTCACCTTCGGCGGAGTCGGACCGCGGGCGCCCCCCTTCTTGCCCTTCTTGCCGGCCTTGCCTTTTGCACCATTGCTTTTTCGGGTCGCGGATTTGCGCCCCATGCCGGGGATGCCCATGCCGCCGAGCATCGACGACATCATCTTGCGAGCTTCGAAGAAGCGGTCGACCAGCTGGTTGACCTCCGACACCGATACACCGGAGCCGTTGGCGATACGCAACCGACGCGACGCATTGATGATTTTGGGGTCGGCCCGTTCTTCGGGTGTCATACCGCGGATGATGGCCTGGATCCGATCCAGGTGCTTGTCGTCGACCTCGGCCAGCGCATCCTTCATCTGCGCACCACCGGGCAGCATGCCCAGCAGGTTGCCGATCGGGCCCATCTTGCGCACCGCGAGCATCTGCTCGAGGAAGTCTTCCAGGGTCAGTTCGCCGGCGCCGATCTTGGCGGCGGCTTGTTCGGCCTGCTCGGCGTCAAAGACCTGTTCGGCCTGTTCGATCAGGCTCAACACGTCGCCCATGCCCAGGATGCGACTGGCCATGCGATCCGGGTGGAAGACGTCGAAGTCCTCGAGCTTCTCCCCGGTTGACGCGAAAAGGATCGGAACGCCGGTCACTTCGCGGACCGACAACGCGGCACCACCGCGGGCATCGCCGTCGAGCTTGGTCAGGGCCACCCCGGTGAAGCCGACCCCTTCCCCGAATGCCTGGGCGGTGGCCACGGCGTCCTGGCCGATCATCGCGTCCAGGACGAACAGCACCTCGTCGGGGTTGATGGCCTTGCGGATGGCCGAGGCCTGGGCCATCAACTCCTCGTCGATGCCCAACCGGCCGGCGGTGTCCACGATGACGACGTCGAAATGCTTGGCCTGGGCTTCGGCCAGCCCCGCCGCGGCGACGGCTACCGGGTCGCCGGGGCCGGATTCGGGCGAGGCGCCCGGATGCGGCGCGAATACCGGCACCCCGGCCCGCTGGCCGACCATCTGCAGCTGGTTCACCGCGGCCGGTCGCTGCAGGTCACAGGCCACCAGCAGCGGCGTGTGGCCTTGGCCGCGAAGACGTGCGGCCAACTTGCCTGCCAGCGTCGTCTTGCCGGACCCCTGCAGACCGGCCAGCATCACCACGGTCGGCGGTGTCTTGGCGAAAACCAACTCGCGCGTCTGGCCGCCGAGGATGCCCACGAGCTCCTCGTTGACGATTTTGACAACCTGTTGCGCCGGGTTGAGGGCTCCGGATACCACGGCCCCACGGGCGCGTTCTTTGATCCGGTGGACAAAAGCCCGAACCACCGGCAACGAAACGTCGGCCTCGAGCAGGGCCAGCCGGATCTCACGGGCAGTGGCATCGATATCGGCGTCGGTGAGGCGGCCCTTGCCGCGCAGCCCCTGCAGGGCACCGGTCAACCGGTCGGACAGCGATTCAAACACGACCGCCAGCCTAATGCGTAATCATGGTGCGGCACTGTCGTGGCCCTTGGTCCGCTCGCCGGCGCGACAAATCCCGCCTTGCCACAGCGCGACCTCCCGCCGCGATTGAAAGCCCGCCGGAAAGGCTAACCAAGCCCCATGGTTGCGTTCCGAGTTATCGATCCGCACGGCGCGATCGTCGCGACGAAGAACTGCGACAGCGCCGAGGACGCACACACGTGGTTCACCGGCTCGGTTGCGGGCAGTTCCCGGCTGGGCTGGCGGTTGGAGGTCAACGACGGCGGCCAGTGGGCGTTCTTCGACGACACCGGCGGATTCACCGCGCCGGCAAGCCGCCACCGAGCGTCCGGGTAGCTCCCAACACCGCACCGACCGGTGTCGTGCACGTGCCGAAATGTGTTGTCATGCTAGATTTCACACTCGCCAAGTCGTCGACCGGTCGATGAAGACCGTCGTGAGCTGCGCCGCGAGGGCACCGCGCGGCAGCGACGCCGCGGATCCGGGGCTTGGCAGTGGCTCGATTGGTGAACGCCAGGCGCGGCCGAACAGCTACGGGGGGAGCAAGGTCGATGCAGTCGGTAAGCCCCGCCGAACCCATCATCGAGGGCACTCGACCGCTGCGCAGCTGGCAGCGCAGGGCGCTGGTGAAGTACCTGGGCACCCAGCCGCGTGATTTCCTGGCGGTGGCCACCCCCGGGTCCGGCAAGACGGCATTCGCCCTGCGGATCGCGGCCGAAGCGCTTGGTCAGCGGGCCGCAGAGCAGATCACGGTGGTGGTGCCGACCGAGCATCTCAAGACCCAGTGGGCGCAGGCGGGCGCTCGGCTGGGCCTCTCGCTGGACCCGAAGTTCAGCAACTCCAACGCCCAGACTTCGGCCGAGTATCACGGTGTGGTGGTCACCTATGCCCAGGTCGCAGCGCATCCGACGCTGCACCGGGTGCGCACCGAGCAGCGCAAGACCCTGGTCATCTTCGATGAGATCCACCACGGCGGCGATGCCAAGACCTGGGGCGACGCGATCCGGGAGGCGTTCAGCGACGCGTCGCGCCGGCTCGCGCTGACCGGGACGCCCTTCCGCAGCGACGACTCCCCCATCCCGTTCGTCAACTATGAGCCCGACGGGGAAGGTGTGTTGCGCTCCCAGGCCGACCACACCTACGGCTACGCGGAGGCCCTTGCCGACGGCGTGGTCCGGCCGGTGGTGTTCCTCGCCTACTCCGGGCAGGCCCGCTGGCGCGATAGCGCGGGCGAAGAGCACGAGGCGCGACTGGGCGAGCCACTGTCGGCCGAACAGACCGCACGGGCGTGGCGCACGGCGCTGGATCCGGCCGGCGAATGGATGCCCGCGGTGATCGCGGCCGCGGACCGGCGGCTGCGTCAGTTGCGCGAGCACGTGCCCGATGCCGGGGGCATGATCATCGCCTCCGACCGCACGGCGGCCCGCGCCTACGCCGCTTTGCTGCAGAAGATGACCGGGGAAACACCCACGGTCGTGCTCTCCGACGACCCCGGATCATCGGAACGGATCACGGAATTCTCCAACGGCACCAGCCGCTGGCTGGTCGCGGTGCGCATGGTGTCCGAAGGCGTCGACGTGCCCCGCCTGTCCGTGGGGATCTACGCCACCAGCGCTTCGACACCGTTGTTCTTCGCGCAGGCCATCGGCAGATTCGTCCGGTCCCGCCGACCGGGCGAAACCGCGAGCATTTTCCTGCCCTCGGTGCCCAACCTGTTGCAGTTGGCCAGCGAACTCGAGGCCCAGCGCAACCACGTTCTGGGCAAACCGCATCGCGAATCCATCGATGATCCGCTCGACGGCGATCCGGCCACCAAGACACAAGACGAGCAGGGCGATCTCGAGAAGGGCTTCACCTCGCTGGGAGCCGACGCCGAACTCGATCAGGTAATCTTCGACGGTTCCTCGTTCGGGACCGCCACCCCGGCGGGCAGCGACGAGGAAGCCGATTATCTGGGCATCCCCGGCCTGCTGGATGCCGATCAGATGCGCGCCTTGCTACACCGTCGCCAAGACGAACAACTGCAGAAGCGGGCCCAGCTGCAACAAGGGGTCACACAAGTCGGGACGCTGGCCGAGCCGGCCACCACCCACGGCCAGATCCGCGAGCTGCGCCGCGAGCTCAACACCCTCGTGTCGATAGCCCACCACCGGACCGGCAAGCCGCACGGATGGATCCACAACGAACTGCGGCGGCGCTGCGGTGGACCGCCGATCGCCGCGGCAACCCGCGACCAGCTCAAGGCGCGCATTGACGCGGTGCGCCAACTCAACGCCGAACATGGGTGAGGCCGGCCGGCCCACCGGTTCGCACGGCTAGTCGCCGACGGGCTCGTCGAGCAGCACGTCCGCGGACCCACCCAGCACGGCCGAGAGCTGTTGTTCCATCGCGGCCCGTGCTTGGGGCTCCTCGAGCCCGGCCGAAACCGTCACGCAGAACACGTCTGCGGCGGTCGACCCGAACGTGTTCACCTTGGCCCAGACGATGTCTGCGCCCGCCCGTTCCAGCGCGCGCGTCAGCAGCGCGAGCAGTCCCGGCCGGTCCATCGAACGAACTTCGAGCACCAACTGATCGGGGGCGGCGGAGTCGAGCCAAAGGATGCGCGGCGGCGCGGTCGAACGCGTGACCGGCACCCCCGCGACCACCTCACCGGCTCGCTGGGACGCGTTGCTGGTGGCCTCGCTGTCCCACTTTTCCACCATGGCCAGGGCGTCGATGTCGCCGCTGAGCGCGCCGACGAACTGCTGACGCAACAGGTCGGCGGCGGCCGGGGTGCCGAACAGCGGTGACACCACGAATTGGGTGATCGCGACGCCCTCGTGGCTGTTCACCCACGCCGAATGCACACCCAGCGAATTCAGCGCCAGCACCGCCGCCGCCTTGGACACCAACCCGGGCTTGTTCGGAGCGGCCATGACCACCTGGTACATGCGAGCACTCTCGCCGGGCGCGATCTCCACGTGCACTCCGTGGTCAGCCGACAGCGAAACATAGTGTGGCGCTTCGGGATCAGCACGCGGCAGCGGTTCGCCCGCCATCGCCAAGCGGCAGCGCGACACCAGGTCGTCGACCAGCGACGCCTTCCATTCACTCCACACACCCGGACCGGTCGCCTTCGAGTCCGCTTCGGTCAGCGCGCGCAGCACCTCGAGCAATTGCGGATCCCCGCCCAGGGCCTCCGACACCCGCGTGATGGTGCTGGGGTCATTCAGGTCGCTTCGGGTGGCCACGACCGGTAGCAACAAGTGGTGGCGGACCAGCTTGGACAGCAGATCGATGTCGGGGGCGGAAATGCCCAGCCGCTGACCGATCGCCACGACCATCTCGGCGCCGAGCACGCTGTGATCGGCTCCCCTGCCCTTGCCGATGTCGTGCAACAGCGCGCCGAGCGCAAGCAGGTCGGGCCTGGCCACCTGCGTGGTGAGCGGCGCCGCCTGCACGGCGGTCTCGATCAGATGGCGATCCACCGTCCATTTGTGGGCCACGTCGCGCGGCGGCAGGTCTCGGATCGCACCCCACTCCGGCAACAGGCGCCCCCATAGCCCGGTGCGATCGAGCGCTTCGATGGTCACCACCGCGGTGGGACCGGCAAGCAGCACCACCAGCAGGTCGTCGAGGACCTCTCGGGGCCACGGCGTCGGCAATTCCGCAGCGCTGTCGGCCAACCGGCGCAGCGTGGCGGCACCGATCGGCCACCCGGCGTGGGCCGCCGCGGCGGCCACCCGCAGTACCAGACCGGCATCTTGTTCGGGTTGGGCGTCGCGGGCCAGCACGATTTCGTTGGCACATTCGACCACGCCCTCGTCCAGCGGGCGCCGCTTGGGGCGCCGCCGCAGCGCTGAGATGCCGCGCCGGGGCAAGGCATTGCAGGCGGTCCGCAGCCCGCTTTCGGCGTGGTAGGCGATGGTGCGGCCAGCGCTGGACAGCATCCGGGCCAGGTCGAACCGATCGCCGAAATGCAGCGCCGCGCTGATGTCGTCGGCATGTTGAGCCAACAGCAGGTCGCGGCCACGGCCGGAGACCCGGTGCAACTCGGTACGCACATTGAGCAGGGTGAGGTATGCGGCATCCAGTGAACCCACCGGCATGTCGGGCGTGACCAGGCCGTGGCGATCGATGAGCTGGGCGATCGCCAGCGCGTCGAGCAACTGGACATCGCGCAGGCCACCGCGACCCGACTTCAGATCGGGCTCGGCGCGGTTGGCGACGCGCCCGCAGCGCAGCCAACGGTCGTGGGTCATGTCGACGAGTTCGTTCATCCGCGAACGGATTCCGCTGCGCCACTGGCGGCGTACGCCGTCGATCAAGCTCGCCGAGAGCTGTTGGTCCCCGACGATGTGGCGGGCTTCCAACATGCCCAGCGCGGCCGCCATGTCAGCACCGGCCACACCCAGGGCATCCGAGACGGTGCGCACACTGTGGTCCAGCCGAATGTTGGCGTCCCACAGTGGATACCACAGTGCGTCGGCGACATCGCCCAGTTCCTCGACGGGCTTGCCGTCGTGCAACAGCACCAGATCCAGATCCGAATACGGCAGCAGCTCGCGCCGGCCGAGCCCACCGACCCCGACGATCGCATAACCGCTGTCATCGGCGATCCCGATCTGCGCGGCCTTGGCGAGCAGCCAGGACTCATGCAGATCCAGCCACGCCTGCCGCAACTCGGCGGGATCCATGTCGCGATGATCATCGGACAACAACTGGCGCCGCGCGGCAGCCAAATCGCTTGCCGCGCGGACACTCCCCGGCTCCATGACCTCCGAATCAGATACCCCGGACGGGTCCGGCCGGTGCTGTCTCACGCCCGGCCGGCCCATCCGGATTCGTTGCGCAATGCGCGGCTATTCTCACAGCGCGTCAGGTCCGCGTTCACCCGTGCGTACTCGCACGATGGTGTCCACGGGGCTGACCCACACCTTGCCGTCGCCGATCTTTCCCGTACGCGCGGCCCGGACGATGCTGTCCACGACCTTGTCCACGATGGAGTCGTCGACCACGACCTCGATTCGGACCTTGGGCACGAAGTCCACCGAATATTCGGCGCCCCGGTAGAACTCGGTGTGCCCCTTTTGCCGCCCATAGCCCTGGATCTCGCTGACCGTCATTCCCAAGACTCCAGCTTCTTCGAGGCTGGTCTTGACGTCGTCGAGGGTGAACGGCTTTACGATCGCTGTGATCAGCTTCATTTCGGCTCCGCCTCCACTTTCTCGCCTACTCGCTCCTCTAGGCCGTTACGCGAATCCGCGACGATGCCGGGACGAGGTAGAACCGAACCGCTAGCGACCGCGAAGTCGTAGCCGTTCTCGGCGTGCTCAGCCTCGTCGATGCCCGCGGACTCCTGCTCCGGACCCAGACGCAACCCGATGGTGTACTTCAGGATCAAAGCAAGGATGAGCGTGAGTACACCAGAATAGATGAGAACGCTAGAGGCTCCGACAGCTTGTCGTACCAGCTGATCGAAGCCGCCGCCGTAGAACAGGCCCTTGGAGACACCCTCGACTCCGTTGATGGCCGGGCTCTCCGGGGCGGCCATCAGGCCCACCAGCAAGGTGCCGGCCAGACCACCGACCAGGTGCACGCCGACCACGTCGAGCGAGTCGTCGAATCCAAGTCTGAACTTCAATCCGACCGCCAGCGCACACAGCACCCCGGCTACCGCGCCGACCACCAGCGCGCCCAGCACGTTGACCGAAGAGCACGACGGGGTGATGGCAACCAACCCGGCGACAATGCCCGAGGCGGCACCCAGCGTGGTCGCCTTGCCGTCCCGGATTCGCTCGGTGAGCAGCCAGGCGAGCATCGCCGCGGCCGTAGCGACGGTGGTGGTGACGAACGTCGTGGCCGCGGTGCCGTTGGAGCTGGTCGCCGAACCGGCGTTGAACCCGTACCAGCCGAACCACAGCAGCCCCGCCCCGAGCATCACGAATGGCAGGTTGTGCGGCCGGAACAGTGTCGTGGGCCAACCGCGCCGCTTGCCCAGCACCAGCGCCAGCACCAAGCCGGCCACACCGGCGTTGATGTGGACCGCGGTTCCCCCCGCGAAGTCGATCGCGTGCAGCTTGTTGGCGATCCAGCCGCCGGTGGCAGCGGTGACGCCGTCGAACGAGAAGACCCAGTGCGCGACCGGGAAGTAGACGAAGGTCGCCCACAGTCCGGCGAACAGCAACCAGGCGCCGAACTTGAGCCGGTCAGCCACCGCCCCCGAGATCAATGCGACCGTGATGATGGCGAACATCAGCTGGAATGCCACAAACACCGTCATGGGCAGCGAACCGGCCAGCGGGATGTCCACCGCCGCGGTCTGCGTGGCGGGATCCGCGGGCGCCCCATTGCCCCCGATCAGCCCCTTCAACCCCAGGTATTCGGTCGGGTTTCCGGCGACGCCGCCCATGTCGTTGCCGAAAGCGACCGAGTAGCCGTAGAGCACCCACAGCACGGTCACAACGCCCATCGCGCTGATGCTCATCATGATCATGTTCAGCACGCTCTTGGCGCGCACCATGCCGCCATAGAAGAACGCCAGCCCCGGCGTCATCAGCAGCACGAGCGCCGAACTCGCCAGCATCCAGGCGGTGTCGCCGGTGTCGGGCACACCCATTATCGGGAAGTCACTCACTCGTTATCACCTCCAGTCAGCGTTGGGAGGGCCCCAGATTTGTTGACTGGTGACCTGATCCAGAACCATGCGCAGTAGTTGTTGCAGCAATGGTGCCGACGTGTTTCATCAGGATTAACGTAAAACTTGCTGTGGAGTAGCTTTCAGCCGAGCAGGGCGTCGACAAACGCGGCGGGTTCGAACGGCGCCAGGTCGTCGGGGCCTTCGCCGAGCCCAACCAGCTTCACCGGCACGCCGAGTTCCTGTTGAACACGAAAGACAATGCCGCCCTTGGCTGTTCCGTCCAGTTTTGTCAGCACCACCCCGGTGATGTCGACGACCTCGGCAAAGACCTTGGCCTGAGCCAGCCCGTTCTGCCCGATGGTGGCGTCGAGCACCAGCAACACCTCGTCGACGGCCGCGCGCCGGGTCACCACACGCTTCACTTTGCCCAGCTCATCCATCAGGCCGACCTTGGTGTGCAGCCGACCGGCGGTATCGATGAGGACGACGTCGGCGCCCGCGGCGACCCCCTTGTCGACGGCATCGAAGGCCACCGATGCCGGATCGGCGCCCTCAGCCCCGCTGACCACCTCCGCGCCCACCCGGGCCGCCCATGTCTGCAGCTGGGCCGCCGCCGCCGCGCGGAAGGTGTCTGCCGCACCCAGCACCACGCGCCGGCCATCGGCCACCAGCACCCGCGCCAGCTTGCCGACCGTGGTGGTTTTGCCGGTTCCGTTCACGCCGACCACCAGCAGCACCGACGGATGGTCCGGATGCGGCAACGCGCGGATCGAACGATCCATGTCGGGTTGCAGCGCCTCGATCAGGACATCACGAAACACCGCCCGGGCGTCATCCTCGCTACGGACATTGCCGCTGGCCAGCCGGCTGCGCAACTGTGACACCACCGCCTCGGTGACAACCGGCCCGAGGTCGGCGACCAACAGGGTGTCTTCGACGTCCTGCCAGGAGTCCTCGTCCAGGTCACCGCCACCGATCAGACCCAGCACGCTGCGACCGAGCGCGTTCTGTGACTTGGCGAGGCGTCCGCGCAGGCGCTCCAAGCGGCCTTCCGGCGGCTCGATGGCCTCAACTTCGGCAACCTCATGCGCTTCAGACACTTCGGGCGCCTCGGGTGCTTCAGGTGCCAGCGGCGGCCCCGGTTCCACGGCAACCGAGGCCGAGGTCTCGGGTTCGAACTCGACGTCTGGAAGATGCACCTCGGAGATGGTGCGTTTCGGTGCATCGCGCGGGACGGTCGCATCGTCCCCCACCGCGGGCAGACCGCTGGTGTCTATCCGATCGACCGGTTTGGTTGTCGTTGGAGTCTGGCTGAAAGCGATACCGGAAGATGCCGTGTAGCCGCCCGAACGATCGATAGTGTCGGATTTTGGCGCGGCCAACAGCTTGATCTGCCGGCGTCGGTACCGTAACAAGCCGACGACCAGCGCGCCGATGAGGACTAGGGCGGCGACGACCGCGATGGCGATCCAGAAACCTTCCGACACACTGACATCCTTCCAGGTCGGGGTATTCGCGCCGACAGGCCCCACCAAGCGGAATACGCATTATGGCGTCTAGAGGGCGAATCAGTGCTTGTCGTCGTGGGCCGAGCATCGCGAGTCCGCACGAATTGATCGCGAGCGGTCTTGGCCATTCGCACAAGACTGCACCGGTCACTATCCTGCGACGTCGCGGCGTGCGTGGTGTCTCGATCGCTGGCGAACCTGGCCCTGACGTGTCGCAGAGACCAGTCCACGACGCCGGGCGTCGCTGTCGCTCCTACCCGACACCATGGGTGCGGTGACGTGGCGGAACTTGATCTCCGAGGCAGTCTCAGGGGCGTCGTCACACGTGGCAATGAGGAAACGGTCCGGAAGCGCCAGCTTGGAGATGGTGCGGAAGGTGAGCAGGTACTGGCGGGCAAGCGGTCCGGTCGTATACGGAAGATCGTAGGTGGCGCATACCACCCGAACCCGTTGTGCTATCTGCGCGTAGCGGTTGCTCGGCAGATCCGGGAAAAGGTGGTGTTCGATCTGGTAGCAGAGGTTTCCGCTGAGGAACGCCAGCACCGGGCCAGCGCGAAAGTTCGCAGTACCCAGCATCTGCCGCAGATACCATTCGGGTTTCGTTTCGCCCTCCAGCGCGGCAGGGGTGAACTTCTCCGCTCCGTCCGGAAAGTGCCCGCACGCGATCACGATGTAGGCCCACAAATTTCGTAGCAGGTTCGCGGCGATGTTCCCCGTCAGGGCTCGGCGCCAACGTCGAAGACTGAGAGTGGGGAAGAACAAGTAGTCCTTGCCGGCTTGCCGAGCCATCTTGCGAATCAGCGCACGGGTATGGGCGGATTTCTCGGCGTCAGTTGCCGCGCGCTCATGTTCTGAGTGCAGGCCGTGCGCCGCAATGCCCCACTCGAACATTATTGCCAATAGTACGTTTCGCAAAGGTTGGTACAAATGACTCGGGCGCCACTTCTGGTCACGGGTGACTCGCAGAACGCCAAAACCGAGGTCGTCGTCCACACCAACAACGTTGGTGAACACATGGTGGCGATAGTTGTGGGAATACCGCCATTGGGACGAGACACCCGCCATATCCCACTCCCAGGTGCTGGAATGAATTTCGGGATCATTCATCCAATCCCATTGACCATGGCCGATGTTATGGCCGAGCTCCATATTCTCGATGCTCTTGGCCGCGGCGAGCGCGGTGACGCCCAGCAACCAACCGAACCTGCTGCGGCTGACGGCAATGGTGATGCGCGCGGCTATGTCGAGCAATCGCTGAAACGCGATGGTCCGCAGTATGTACGCCCTGTCCTTTTCGCCGCGCTCATCCTCGATGTCCCGGCGGATGGCCGCCAAGTCGGCTCCGAGAGCCTCGAGGTCGGCATCGCTCAGGTGTGCGAATTCCGCGACTTGCGTTATTGCCATAGATGTCTACCAATGTTCAGGCCAGACGGCGCCGCATCCTACTCGCCGGCCGGCGGACGTGTTACCAGGGCTTGGGCGTGACACCATCGGGTTCAGGGTCGTTCTTGGTGGTTGATTTGCCAGGGTTCGGATCGCTGTCTTGGAGTCGCCACTGGCCTGTGTAACACACGCCGCGCACCGGTATCGCCCGCCCGCTCCGCACGCTGTCCCACGGGTCGGGACCGTTCGGCGGGCCGGTCTCGCACTTCCCCGGTGCGGACACATTCTTCATGCTCGGTGCGCCTCTGTCGCAATACCACCGCGAGGACAACCACAATCATGCCCGCATCAATCACAGACAGGGCCATGCCCGCATCAATCACGGACAGGGCGATTGCCATGAGCAGTGTTCGCCGCAAACAGCGGTCAAAAGTGCCGCACGCACGCTGCCACCGTAGTGCTGTCCGAACGGTCGACCGGGTGGGCACATCGGTAGTAGGTACGCCGCCTCCCGACCGCGTGTCCCTTTGATCCCATGACGCTGGTTGCGAAGCTGCGGGAGGGGAAGAAGAAGGGGATTCAGGTCGGGGCATCAGCGGATGTCGCTTGCCTACTGCCGGCCAGTCAGTTCTGGCGGCAAAGGTTTCTTGCACTGTCACTCCCTACCTGTGGGCTCAACCTCGTTGAAGGGGAATCAAGGGGTCCTGTGAATCACCAACTTCAGCCCCCAACACCACCGTCGTTGTCTGGGAGTCACGTCCCTCGCAAACGCGGTTGTCGACGAGAAAGGCTGTACCGTCACGTCGACAGACCAATCTGCTTGCGGCCGGCCAGCCCATCGGGTCGATAGATAAAGCAGTCATGGCAAGTCCGGACCGTACGATCACCGGAGCGTCGGGTGTCGGAGCCAGTACTCCTGGAGTTCCGCAGCGGACGGCCGAACTCATCCCGGACAAGCTATTTCTCAGCTGCCACCGATGCTACACCCACCTCGCACCTCCCGGTGCTCGTTGATAATCTGCTGAGCCACATCAAATTTCCGGCTAACGGTGCAATCGGAGCCCATATCCAAGGATCGTTGCCGGGTGAGGCCCACCTCGCAGAGGCCACGCCGTGGATGACGTCGCCGGGGCCTTCGCGGATACTGGCCTTCGACGGGATGCCCAGCACAGGCAGGGGTATATGGCGGAGTTCACAGTCGGCACAGCGGCGGCGCGCGGGACCAGACGTTGACCTCAGCGGAGGACAACACCGATATCGCCGATCTGCAGGCCGGGATCGGCGCGCTGGCAGGGCTGGTCGCCGACAGTCTGGGATTGGCTGACTTACTGGCGCAGGTTGCGACGTACGCGGTCCGCGCGATTCCCGGCGCCGAGGGCGCCGGGGTGGCCCTGTTGCGGGTCGACCGAGTGGACAACATTGTCGAGGCATTCGCGGCTAGCGCCCCATTCGTCGCCGATATCGACAAGATCCAGTACGTGACCGTCAAGGACGGGCCCGGCATCACCACGGCAAACGAACGACGCACCGTGCGGTCGGGATCATTGGGCAGGGAGAAGATGTGGCCACGATTCGGCCCTCGGGTGGGGCGCTTGGGGGTGCACAGTGCACTGTCGCTGCCGCTGCTAGTGGCTGGACAGGTGATCGGGGCGATCAGTGTTTATGCACACGGCAAAGACGTCTTCGATGAGCGCGCAGCCGAACTCGGGAAAATGTTCGCAGCGCCCGCGGCGGTAGCGGTACACAACGCCCGGGTCCTCACGCAGGCGAAGGCCCTTACCGCCCAACTGCAGACAGCGCTCTTGACACGCCCAGTGATCGATCAAGCGATCGGCCTGGTATGGGGGCGGACCGGATGTAGCGCCGAGGAGGCGCTCACACAGCTGCGGGAGATCAGCCAAGCTGAACACCGCAAGATGGCTGAGGTGGCCCAACAGATTCTCGATGAAGCCGTACGCCGGGCACGTGCCCGGCGCTCCTGAGCTTCGGCAGGGCATGCTGGGAGCTCAGCACCGCGGCCCGAAGCGGCACGACCGCGATTCGCCAACCGACAGCTACCGACGCCGAGATCTGGACATTGAAGTCGAAAGCGCGAGAATGGAAATCACCAACCGCTCCGCTGCACTGGTCACTCGATCAGCTCAACCGATGGTCCTACCACCGAACGAGCATGACTGCCTGTTCGGGCCTCCGGGAAGCCACTTCCGACGTGTCGGCACCCTTGGGTCCTGATCTCGAATACCGTCGAAATTGTTTGCTTACTTGACATTTCTACGGTGGCAATCCCGCGCGCGACTGCGCGTGATGCATCAAGTCAAGATGCCTGCGAAACCTGGTTCATGCATCAGGTAAGGAATGCCCGCGAAATCGGGGTCAGGTGGTGGTCTTGCTTTTGATGCGGATGCCGGCTTTGAGGGCGGGTAGAGCGGCGGGTATGGCGGCGAGGTAGAGCTGTTCGGTCTTGTCTTTGGCGAGTCTGAGCAGGGCGGCTTGCAGGTCGGCGATCTGGCGGGCGATCGCGGCGGGGTTGAGGCTGTTGCGGTAGGTGAGCAGCTCTGTTTGTTGGGCCGCTGAGAGGACTCCGGCGGCCAGCAGCCGGTCCAGGGGTCTGGGGCTTGTCGTAGAGCCGGCGGCGGTGACCGTCGCGGCTGCAGCCGTAGCTGATGGGTTTGATGGTGGGGTCAGGTAGTTGAGCCGGTCGTTGACCAGGTGCCACAGCCGGTTGAGCACGGCGCGTTCTTCGTCGGTGTCGTAGCGGTAGTAGAACCCGTAGCGACGCACGAGGTGGTTGTTTTTGGACTCGATGGTGGCCTGGTCGTTCTTCTTGTAGGGCCGTGAGCGGGTGAAGAAGATCTCCATGTCCGCGGCCCACTTGATGACCGCCTTATTGAGGAATTCGGTGCCGTTGTCGAAGTCCAAACCCGTTACCTTATAGGGATTTTAGTAATTCCGGTTTTGAGGGCGCCCAGGATGTGGGGTGGGCGTTGTTGCGCACCGTGCGGGTGAACACCCAGCCGATGTGCATGTCGGTGAGGTTGACCGTGCGGGCGAACTCACCTTTCAGTGTCGGGCCGCAGTGCGCCACGGTGTCGCCTTCGAAGAACCCCGGAGATTCTTCGGCCTCATCGCCTGCTTTGCAGATGGTGATCGAGGACCGCAGCAGCGGGAGGGTTTCGTCGTCGACACACCCGAGATCTGGTCGCGGGCCTTGGCGCCGCGCAGGTAGCGGTCGATCGTGGCGCTGCTCATCGCCAACAGCTCGGCACGCACCGCCGGGCCGTAACGGTCACGGCCGTCCACCAGTTCGCCGTGGCGTTCTAGGGCGTGTCTGCTTAATGTGAATGGTGTTTTGGCTGATGCTGTTTGGGTGATGCGGACGCATGCGATTTCTGATGATTTGTGGTCGCTGATCGTGGCGGTGTTGCCTGCGGGCGGCGGCGTGGCCGGCCGTGGAACGATCATCGACGTACTCTGGAGGGCATTATCTGGCGTTACCGTACGGGATCTCCGTGGTGTGACCTGCCCGAGCACTTCGGTCCCTGGCAATCGGTGGCCGAGAGGCATCTACGCTGGTCGGTCGATGGCATCTACGCGCGGATCTTCGCGGCGATCGCCTCTGACCTCGACGCCGAGGACGCCGACCTGGGCGCACTGTTGTCGGTCGATTCGACCAGTGTGCGCGCCCACCAACACGCAGCCGGAGCGCGCCCGGGCGCCGCACAGGGGATCTGTCGAATTACAAGAAATATCTCGATGAGCCCGATGACCACGCCATTGGGCGTTCCCGCGGCGGGCTGACTACCAAGATCCACGCCTTGACCGACCAGCTGTGCAGTCCGGTCACCCTGGCACTGTCGGCCGGTCAAGCCGGTGATAATCCGATGCTTTGGCCACTGCTGGCCGCCCGGTGCAGCAACTCATACGCCCCGTATCGCCTGCTGGCAGACAAGGCGTACTCCCATGACTCGACGCGGGCACAGCTGCGCCGGCTCAAGATCGCCCATACCATCCCCGAGCGCAGCGACCAGATCACCCGCCGCAAAGCCAAAGGCCGCAACAGAGGACGGCCTCCGGGGTTCTCAGGCCGAATCTACAAGCACCGCAACACCGTCGAGCGAAGCTTCAACCGGCTCAAACACTGGCGCGCGGTCGCCACCCGCTACGACAAATACGCCCTGACCTACCTCGGCGGTGTCACCCTGGCCGCCATCATCACCTACCATCGCGTCCGCAATTAGCAGACAGGACCTAGAGCATCCAACTGAAGTGCCATGGAAGCGGCCAGGTACCGGCCGCACTGCCCGCCTGAGGCCGCCCACACCTTCTGCAACACCTTGAGCGCATCGTAGGAGTACTTCGGATTGCGTTGCCGGCGAATCCGTTTGGCGACCTGCCGACCCGCTCCCGGCGGCGCGGCCGCCGCCCTCAACCGCCGCCGGGCGTTGTCACGCGACCAGCCGGTGACCGCCACCACCTGATCCAGAATCTGCCCCTTGCCCGCCTTCGGCGCCCCCACATACGCCCTGGCGAACTTCGCGGTGATCTCGGCCCGAGACGACATCGACAGCCCACTTCCCATGCCTGCCGAGGATCGACCGTTTCGCGGGCATTTTTACGTGATGCACCGAGGGCGCTTCACGGGCATTTTTCGTGATGCTTGCCGCTGCGCTGACATGCCGCCGCAACAGGCGTGTACTGGAATTCTGATATAGGACGAGGTGTGACAATGATTGTCAGCATACATTTTTGCGTTTCGCTCGCTCACCCGGGTCATGAACCTGCACAGCCACGGTGTGCGTGATGGCGCCGCACTTGGTAATCATGCGCCTGCTGGCAGCAGTGGAGCGCGCGGCCAGCAGGGCCGCCGACACCTGATGGGTAACCGAACGCCGTCGACGCAATGCGAGGTTCACCGAAACCAGTCGCGACAGCCGACTGGTATACCAACGGTGGGCCGACACCGACGTCGCGACCCGTAGTCGCGACGTCGGTGGTGCAGCGCCCAACACACCTAAACCTATTGCAGTTCAGAGAAGTTCAAACCCTGTTGGGTGCTCGTTGCCGCTCCGAACAGCCGATCACGGATCGGCGTAGAGTGGCTTGTATCGGTGGCATCTGGTACACGTGAATGAGCCACACCGTGTGGTTGTCGACCCGAGAATCCGGTCAGTCTCGCTGCCCAGTTAGGAGCGTCGCCATGACGCGGCAGCCGGCGCCTGGAAATGCCCGAAACCGCAGCACGCCGGTACCCACCTTGCGGTTGCGCCTGAAGCCCCAGGAACCCCGGAGCGGCTACGTCGACGGAGCATGGTGGCCGCACAGCGATGATCTGACAGCAGAACTGCCAGATCTGTTGGCGGCGCTCACAGTCCGTCTCGGCGCTATCGCCCGTGTGGTCTACAACCACAGCGAATGGGGAAGAACACCGACGAAACTCATCAACGGCGATCGAACCGTACAGCTCGACTGCCACCGGCCGCATCCGCCCAACACCATCGAAGTACGCGGAATCAACCGTGAGGCTATCGCCCTATTGGTGGTGCCGCACTGTTGCGATCCAAGCAATGCGCACGCCGCGGTGACGAACGCCGCAGCACCGAATAGCACCGCCACGGTGGACACACTTCTCGGGATAAGCGTCGGTGCGCGACAGCGGCGCACGTTGGCAACCGATGCCCAGCAACGCTGGCTCGCATTCAGAAAGCCCGCGCGAGTTGGAGGCTGAGGGCCGCGACGCGGTCCGCCGGACACCGGATACCAGAGGCGAAAGGCATCATGACTCCCATCGCTGAAGCGCTGGTCACCGGTGGCCATGCCGACATCGATACGTTGGCCTCGCAACCGGGCGGTGCGGCGAATTCGGCCAGGGCCAGGTCGCCCATACGTTGGCCGGCACCGCAATCAAAACGGCATTATCTGCGGCACAGTCAATGTGGGATTCCGCATGCGCTACACCGGAAACCGGATCGCGTTACGTGGGCGATGGCGGAAAGGGGCTCGATGATTCCGAAGACGGTTCTGATCGCTGAGAACTCGCCGGCTGGACGGTCTTCGACATGAAACGACAGGTGGGCGCAGAGTTAGACGTCGAGGTCACAGGGCCGACGACATTAGAGTTCCAGATTGCCATTGCACCGCACCCGAACGCCGAGGTGTTCGAGTCATTGTCGTTTTTTCTCGACGGAAACGCCGTTCACCCCCAGGAAATCAGCGGAATGCACGGCAACCGTATCCACAAGATCGATATCCAGGCGGGCACCCTGAGAGTTGCCTACGCCGCAACGATCGTGGGCAGGACCGATCCAGCACCGGTGACCGAATACGACTTGTCGATGTACCTGCGGCCCAGCAGGTACGCCGAGGCCGACAAGTTCTACGGCTTCGCTGCAACCGAATTCGGCAACTACGCCAACACCACATCGCTGTTGGAAATGGTCTCCTCGTGGGTGGGCACCCGGCTCGACTACGTCCCAGGTTCCAGCGATCCCATCGACGGAGCGGTGGACACCCTGCTCGCCGGCGCCGGAGTGTGCCGCGACTTCGCGCACCTGGTGGTCGCGCTGCTGCGCGCGGTCAACGTGCCGGCCCGCGTCGTATCGGTCTATGCACCCGGTCTGTATCCGATGGACTTTCATGCCGTTGCTGAGGCCTACGTCGACGGCATATGGCGAGTGGTTGACGGAACACTGCTCGCTCCGCGGCAGTCCCTGGTGCGAATCGCCACCGGACGCGATGCAGCTGACACCGCGTTCCTCGACAACCACGATGGCGCGATCACCCTAACGAGGATGGAGGTCACCGCGGTGGTGGACGGCGAACTTCCCGCAGACTCGGTGGACCAGTTGGTATCAATCAGATAAGTCTGGGGGTGTTGGCTGCGGTCGCGATCACGGTTTCGAACGCTCCGTTGGGGCCATCGGAAAACCGTTCTACCCGTTAGCCTGCCCCACCTACGGACGGGATGGGCCGCAGCCGCCGTTCGGTGCCACCGGCGCCCTAAGCGGAACCCGCACCCACCTGCTGACCGCGGATCCGCTGCGAGATCACCGCGGTAATGCCATCGCCCTGCATGGTGACCCCATAGAGCGCATCGGCGACTTCCATTGTCGGCTTCTGGTGCGTGATGATGATGAGCTGCGATCGGTCCCGCAGCATCTCGAACAGGCCGATCAACCGGCGCAGGTTCGTGTCATCGAGGGCCGCCTCCACCTCGTCCATGATGTAGAACGGCGACGGACGGGCCCGGAAGATCGCCACCAGCATCGCCACCGCGGTCAGCGCCTTCTCACCACCGGAGAGCAACGACAGCCGGGAGACCTTCTTGCCGGGCGGGCGGGCCTCCACCTCGATGCCGGTGGTGAGCATGTCCTCGGGCGCAGTGAGCCGCAACCGGCCCTCACCACCCGGGAACAACGAACTGAAAACGGTCCGGAACTCACGTTCCACGTCAACGAAGGCGTCACTGAACACCTGCAGAATGCGGGCATCGACGTCGGCAACCACATCCAGCAAATCCTTGCGGGCCGCTTTGACGTCCTCGAGCTGGGTGGACAGGAAGTTATAGCGCTCCTCTAGCGCAGCAAATTCTTCCAGGGCTAGCGGGTTGACCCTGCCCAGCTCCGTCAGTTCACGCTCGGCGCGTTTGGCGCGGCGCTGCTGGGTGGCGCGATCAAAAGGCATCGGGGCCGGCGCGACGACCTGTTCGCCACGTTCGCGGGCCTGTTCGAATTCGGCCATCTCCAGCTCGGTGGGCGGCAGCGCAACATCTGGGCCGTACTCGGCGACCAGATCTGATGGCGCCATCCCGAACTGCTCTAGCACCATCTGTTCGACTTGCTCAATTCGCAACGCCGCCTGGGCATTTGCCACCTCGTCACGGTGCAGCGAATCAGTCAGTATGGCCACTCGCGCGCTCAGCGAGTTGGTTTCTTCACGAACCGCCGACATCGCCGCTGAACGCTGATGCCGTTCGGCCGCCAACTCGTCACGAAGCTGCGACGCCGTATCGACCACCCGGTTCAACCGCCACGCCAACAGCCGCCCGGATTCTGCGACGGCCGCGGCCACCGCCGCCGAGCGCAATCGAACCGCCCGCGCAAGTTCGGCGCGCACCCGGGCTTCACGTTCCGCCGCGGCCGCCCGGCGCAGCGAGTCAGCCCGCCCGCGCACCGCGTTGGCACGCTCCTCGGCGGTCCGCACGGTCAGCCTGGCCTCCACTTCAATGGCGCGCGCGCTCTCGGCAGCGGCCGCTATCTGCTGGCGGTCGACCGGTTCGGCAGCCCGGACGTGCTGGGACTCTTGAGCGTTGCGCAGCCGGCTCTCCAGCTCGAGAACCTCTTCGAGGGTCTGCGTTCGCCCAACCTCTAATTCCTCACGCTGTCGCAGCAGCCTGGTCCACTCTTCCTCGGACCCACGCGCATCCTGTCCGATGCGGCCTAGTTGCTCATACATCGCCGAAATGGCGGTGTCGGATTCGTTGAGCGCCGCCAAGGCCTGTTCGGCCGCATCCTGGCGGGCGGTCTGATCGGTCAACGCACCCGAGAGCGCCGCGCCGAGTTCGGCCACCCGCACCTCCGCGGCGGCCAGCTCGCTACGGGCCTTGTCGATCTCCGAAGTGATCTCCAGCGTGCTGGGTTTGCGGTCCGAACCGCCGCTCAACCAGCCGGCACCCACCAGATCACCGTCGAGGGTGACCGCACGCAGTTGCGGTTGGGCCTGCACCAGATCCAGCGCTTCGGACAAATCGTTGACCACGACAACGCCCGAGAGCATCGCCGTCATCGCTGGTCGTAACCGCGACGGCACCTCGATCAAATCCAGCGCCCACAGCGCCCCGGACGGCAGGACACCGGCCGGCCGGTGGTCGTGGGCACCCGGCCAATCACCCAGCACCAGCGCGGCGCGGCCGCCGTCGGCTTGCTTGAGCGCGGTGACCGCGCTGCGGGCTGCCCCGAAACTGTCGGCGGCCAGTGCCTCGGCCGCCGACCCGAGCACTGCGGCAACTGCCGCCTCGTAACCCGAACGCACCTTGACCAGCTGGGCAACCGACCCGAAAAGCCCGGCATCGCTGTGATTGCGGGCCAGCCACGCCGCGCCGTCCTTGCGGTCCAGACCCACCGACAGCGCCTCGATGCGGGCCCGCAGCGACGCCACCTGTCGCTCGGCGTCACGTTCGGCGACCTGCAGTTCGGCGAGCCGCTGCTCGGCCAGCCGCAGTGCCGCGACCGTGCGTTCGTGCTGCTCGTCCAGACCGACCTCGCCCTGATCCAATTCGCCGACGCGGGCCTGCACGGTCTCGAACTCCGCGCGGGTCTGCTGGGCCCGGGCGGCGGCATGTTCGATGCGCTCGGAGAGCCGCGCAACGCTGTCGTCGATCGATTCGACGCGCGCCCGCATGGTTTCCACCTGTCCGGCCAGCCGCGCCAGCCCCTCACGGCGGTCGGCCTCGGCGCGGACCGCCGCCAAGTGCGCGCGGTCGGCCTCGGCGGCGCGATGCTCACGGTCGGCCAACTCCGCGCGCGCGGCATCCAGCCGGTCGCGGGCTTCGGCCAGCTCGACCAGCAGCTGCTGTTCGGCGATGGCGACCTGCTCGGCCTCTGCTTCCAACGCGTCCGGGTCGGTGTCGCTGTTGGTCACCGGCTCGACGTCGAGATGCTGAGCACGCTCGTTGGCGATGCGCACCGTGGTGCCCACTCGTTCGGCCAATGCCGACAACCCGAACCAGGTGTGCTGAACCGACTCCGCCCTGGACGTGAGCTCGGCCAGCGCCGCCTCGTGGGCGGCCAACTCTTCGGCCGCCACGGTCAGGCGGGCAGCGGCCTCGTCGTGCTCGCGACGCATCGTCGCCTCGGCTTCGAAAATGGCTTCGCGCTCGGCGCGCCTGCTCACCACATCGTCGGCGGCCAGCCGCAGCCGCGCATCGCGCAGATCGGCCTGAATGGTCTGGGCACGGCGGGCCACCTCGGCCTGTCGGCCCAGCGGCTTGAGCTGGCGACGCAGTTCGGTGGTCAGGTCGGTGAGCCGGGCCAGGTTGGCCGACATCGCGTCGAGTTTGCGCAAGGCTTTTTCCTTGCGCTTGCGATGTTTGAGCACACCCGCGGCTTCTTCGATGAATGCGCGGCGGTCCTCCGGTCGCGACTGCAGGATCTCGTCCAGCTTGCCCTGACCGACGATCACATGCATCTCACGGCCGATGCCGGAGTCGCTCAGCAGTTCCTGGACATCCATCAACCGGCAACTGCTGCCGTTGATTTCGTACTCGCTGGCGCCATCGCGGAACATGCGCCTGGTGATCGACACCTCGGTGTACTCGATCGGCAGGGCGTTGTCGGAATTGTCGATCGTGACCGTGACTTCGGCGCGCCCCAGCGGTGCCCGCGACGACGTACCGGCGAAAATGACGTCTTCCATCTTTCCGCCACGCAGGGTCTTGGCGCCCTGCTCACCCATCACCCAGGCCAGGGCATCCACCACATTGGACTTGCCGGATCCGTTGGGCCCGACCACGGCCGTGATGCCCGGCTCGAAGCGCAGAGTCGTCGGCGCAGCGAAGGATTTGAAGCCCTTCAGCGTCAGACTCTTGAGGTACACGACCAGCCAGACTACCCAGCAGCGCATTCGCCCCAGCCGGTCCCCCGCAAGCTGGCGGACCCGCGCACCCTCACTCGCGGCGCATCTCGCCGCCCGGGCTATCGCTCGCTGAACCCACTGATCGGTTCAACGGGTTGCGACCAGTCCGCGACGACCTTGTCCACCCGGCCAGGAGTGGTATCACCCTCGAGCAACCGCAGCAGCTGAACACCCGAGTCACGCGGCCCCTGGGCGACCACCATCACCCGGCCGTCAGCGTGATTGGCGGCGTAACCGGTCAGGCCCAGCTCCAGCGCCCGGCAGCGGGTCCACCAGCGAAAACCGACCCCCTGGACGTGACCGTGCACCCATGCGGTCAGCCGCAAATCCGGCTGTGACACGGGCGCGACATCGGCGACCTCGAAATTTACCACGGTGCCCGACTTCAGCGTGCGGACCACGGTGCAGACCAGGTCGATAGCCCGGTCGACAACCACGCGCACGCGCTCTTTCTCGTCTTCGGACAAACCCGACAGGTCCAGCTCCAGGGTCTCCTCCAACAGCGGATAGCGTTCCTGATCGCGGTCGGCGGCACCGGAAACCCTGACCACGGCTTGGTAGTCGTCGCCGAGACGACGAGCCAGCGGCCGGTCACTGGACATACCGCTGCACGCGGCAAGCGCAATCTTCATCAACTCGCCCGGGGTGAACACCCCGTGGACGTCCTCAGAGCCGATGAGTACCTGCGCACCCCGCGAGCTGTGTCCGGCATAGCGGCGGGCGCCGGTGCGTTCGACCCACAGTTGCGTCATGGCTTCTTTCTACTAAATTGCGGTGCCGGCTCCGGACACCACTACCGCCCCGGGACGGCGCCACCTCACCCCCACGAACTCGACTCCGGCTACCGGCGGGGCCGCGGCTGACATCTCGAGCAGTAGAACGACGAGCGGTTCATGAACTTTTCCCGACGCATCACCGCACCACAGCGCCGGCAGTTTTCTCCTTCGCGGCCGTAAGCGTCCAGCGATCGGTCGAAGTAGCCCGACTGACCGTTGACGTTCACATACAGCGAATCAAACGAGGTCCCGCCCTTGGCCAGCGCCGCACGCATCACATCGGCGGCAGCATCCAAAACCGCGCCCAGTTGCCGACGGGTCAGCGTGGCGGCCACCCGGGCGCCGTGCACCTTGGCCCGCCACAGCGCCTCATCGGCGTAGATGTTGCCGATTCCCGACACCACCTGCTGGTCGAGGAGTTGGCGTTTGATCTCAGAGTGCTTGCCCCGCAACACTTTAATGACGGAGTCGGCGTCGAATAGCGGGTCAAGCGGGTCACGCGCCAGGTGCGCGACCGGCGCCGGTACCACGCTGCCGTCGACGCTCACCAGGTCGGCAAGCAGCCACCCGCCGAAGGTCCGTTGGTCGGCAAAGCTCAGCACCGTCCCGTCATCGAGCACGGCGGAGATCCGCACGTGCTCGGCGCGTGGAACGCCCCCCAGCAACATCTGCCCGCTCATACCCAGGTGCACCACCAGCGCGGTGTCCGGATCATCGCGCCCGGTCGTGGGCGACCCAGAGTCCAGCGTCAACCACAGGTACTTGCCGCGCCGATCGGTTCCGATGATGCGCGCGCCGAGCAGCCGCGCCGTCAAGTCGGCCGGCCCTGCTTCGTGGCGGCGCACCGCACGGGGGTGGTGGACCCGCACCGCGGTCATCGTCCTGCCCACCACGTGGTCCTGCAGACCGCGCCGCACCACCTCGACTTCGGGCAGCTCAGGCATCTAGGCCGACGAGTTGCCGGGCATGGCGCCGTCGAGGACTTCCAGACCTTCGAGTGCCTGGTAGGCGGCGGCCGCCGCCTTCTGCTCGGCTTCCTTCTTCGAACGCCCGACTCCCGATCCGTATTCGGTGTTGTTCACCACGACCACCGCGGTGAACTCCTTGTGATGATCCGGGCCGGTGGATGTCACCGCGTAAGACGGGGCGCCCAGACTGCGCGAGGCGGTCAATTCCTGCAGGCTGGTCTTCCAATCCAATCCGGCGCCCAGCGTGGGTGCCGCGTCGAGCAACGGACCGAAGATGCGCAGGATCGCCTCGCGCGCCACCTCCATTCCGTGGTGCAGGTATATCGCGCCCAGCAGCGATTCCATGCCGTCGGCCAGGATGCTGGATTTATCGGCACCACCGGTGTTGGCCTCACCCCGCCCCAACAGCATGTGGGCCCCCAGACCGTGTTCGGACAGGTGGCGCGCCACATCGGCCAGCGCCTGAGTGTTGACCACGCTGGCCCGCAGTTTGGCCAGGTCGCCTTCCGAGCGTTCCGGATGCCGGTGGAAGAGCTCGTCGGTGATCGTCAGCCCCAGCACCGCGTCGCCCAGAAACTCCAGCCTCTCGTTGGTCGGCAACCCGCCGTTCTCATAGGCGTAGCTGCGATGCGTCAACGCCAGCGTGACAAGTTCCTCAGGCAGCTCGACGCCCACCGCGTCGAGCAGCGCTTGCCGTGACACGCTCACCGCTCACCCCGCCCCGTCGCCTCGGGGACGTCGGGGGTGAACATGTCGGCCAGCTTGGACCACCTCGGATCGATTTGGTCATGGTGATGACCGGGCTCGGCATCCAAGGCGACACCGCACTGTGGGCACAGTCCCGAGCAATCGGGCCGGCACACCGGCGACAACGGCAGTTCCAGACCGACGGCGTCGATGATCGGTTGCTCGAGATCGATCCTCTCGTCGACGACGCGGCTGACCTCGCCTTCCTCCGTGGTCGCCTCGGTGGTGCTGTCGGGATAGGCGAATAGCTCGGTCAGGTGCACCTGCACGCTGCCGGTGACGGGAGTAAGGCAGCGCGAGCACTCACCGACGGTGTCCGCGGCGACGGTCCCTGTCACCAGCACTCCCTCCGATACCGACTCCACCCTCAGGTCGAGCTCCACCGGCGCACCCTTGTCGATCGCGATCAGGTCCAGCCCGATGCGTGAGGGGCTGTCCACAGTGGTGCGCACGGTGACCATCGACCCGGGGCGGCGCCCGAGTCGGGCAATGTCGACCGTCAAGGGGCTACTTATTACATGTCCCGATTTTGTCTGGCTACGCTGCCTTGCCATAGACGAAATCCTACGGCGCGAGCCCGCGGTCTGGCGCCATCCGGTTTGCCCGGCCTCCCGGCGGCCGCTCGCGACTAGCGCGTGGCGTAGTCGTGCGTACCGGCCGCGGTGCGTAGCTGGTGGCGTCCCCGCCCGACAGAACGGAGCGTGCCGTTGAGCATTTCCTCGAACTCGGCAAGTTTCGTGTCCACATAGACATCGCATTCACCACGCAGCCGGTCGGACTCGGCGTGGGCGGTATCGACCAGCCGGGTGGCTTCCGCATTTGCCGCCTGGACCACCTCGTTCTGCGAAACCAGGCGTTGCTGTTCTTTGATGCCCTCCTGCACGGCGTTCTCGTACGAGATATTGCCGCTTTCGATGAGCCGATCGCATTCCGACTTGGCCCGACTCATGCTCGCTTCGTATTCGCGCTTGGCCGCGGCCGCGATACGAATGGCCTCCTCGCGCGCTTCCCCTACCATTCGTTCGCTGTGCTGGCGCGCCTCACCAACCATCCGATCGGCCTGAGCTTTCGCATCGGAGAGAATCCGGTCAGCCTCCGCACGGGCGTGGTTGAGCATCGATTCCGACTCGGTGGTCGCCGAGGACACCATCGAGTCGGCATGCGCCTTGGCCTCCTGCAGCATTGAGTCGCGCGCGTCGAGCACATCCTGGGCGTCGTCAAGTTCACCCGGAATCGCGTCTTTGATGTCGTCGAGCAGCTCGAGCACGTCGCCACGGGGCACAACGCATCCGGCCGTCATCGGCACGCCGCGGGCTTCTTCGACGATTGCGCCCAATTCGTCGAGCGCTTCAAAGACTCGGTACACGGCCATACCCTCCTGGTATCACTGGCACTGCTGTTGTTACCAGTGTGCCCGGTGTTATCCCTGTGACGATGGTGCGGCACCGGTGTGTCGGGTCTATTTCCAGATTTCAACGCGGTCTCGGCGACCCGCGATACGGCGGTTCCTGCAGCACACGGCCACGCCCAGCGGCGGCCCGGGCCGGCGGGTGTGGCCGCCGAAGCGGTCATCGCCGGGCCCGCGCGGCACCGCGCCAGTGAGTCGTCTAACCACCACTACGAGGAAGAACGCCGATACAAGCGGTTTGTAAACCAAGGTATGGTGACCCCGTGAACGGGCGCTCAAGCAACAGTAAAAGCGACGAAAAGCTAACTGCACCTACGCTATACATTTTCCCACATGCCGGTGGAACGGCGAAGGATTACGTTCCATTTGCTAAGGAATTTTCCGGCGAAGTGAAGCGGGTAGCCGTCCAATACCCCGGCCAGCAGGACGGGTACGGCCTGCCGCCACTGGAAAGCATCCCCGGCCTCGCCGAGGAAATCTTCGCGATCATGAAGCCAGCGGCTCGGATTGACACTCCGGTCGCGCTTTTCGGTCACAGCATGGGCGGAATGCTGGCGTTCGAAGTGGCATTGCGATTCGAGGCGGCGGGTTATCGGGTACTTGCCCTGTTTCTGTCGGCCTGCTCGGCACCGGGCCACATCAAGTACAAGCAACTGAAGGGCTACTCGGATAACGAGATGCTCGACCTCGTCGCCCGGGCAACTGGAACCGATCCAGAATTCTTCAACGATGAAGAATTTCGAGTGGGAGTCCTGCCGACATTGAGGGCAGTTCGAGCCATCGCCGGTTATAGCTGCCCACCGGAAAACAAATTATCGTGCCCAATCTACACATTTATCGGGAGCAAAGATTGGATTGCCACCCGAGAAGACATGGAACCGTGGCGCGAGCGCACCACCGGAGACTTTTCGCTCCGCGAGTTTCCCGGCGACCATTTTTACCTGAACAAAAATTTGCCAGAGCTGGTAAGCGACATAGAGATCGGAACGCTGCAGCAGTTTGACCAAATTTAGCTAGGGCGAAACCTGGGCCCGCGACGCCGGCTGACGGGCGGCTTACCACGCTCCGGCATCCCGGTTCGCTGCACGCCGGCGGAGGGCCGCCGGGCCGCCGCAAGCCGGCCCGGTTTCACCCCCGCATGCCACCTAGCCTGAGCCAATGTGCCATGGATCACCCGCGACGGAGGTTTCGCCGATGTTACCTTTGTCACAACTGGACGCCAGTCCCAAAACCGCTGGCATCCTGGTCCTAGCAGTCGAAGCCTCATATCTCACGCAACTAGACATTGGTCACACATGCCTCAAATTTCACAGAACGTACGACCGCTTCCCCCGGGGGGCATGAAATTAGCGCTCAATGCTGATCAAAGCGCTGGGATACTAGATAGTGCGATCTGCGGGCGTCGCAAGCAGCGACCAGATTTTCCGAATACCGCCCGCACCTGTCTCCGAAGGCGCATACCCTACAGCTAGGGATTCGTTATTCGGGGAACTGGGTTTAGTCTAGGGCCGACTGCTGGTGCCACGCAGGCGTGCTTTGCGAGGTGCAAAACTGCGGCAGCAACAGAGCGGCCTGGTCAATGCGGACCAGCGCGGTTAGACAGCGCTGAGAAGTCTCGCTGTGAGATCGCAAGCGGGTTCACAGCTTCCGCAACACATAATTGAGCAGACAGCCGAATGGGAGTGTAGTTCGATGCCGGTGACCGACCGTTCCATCCCCTCTTTGCTGAAGGAGCAGGCCGAGCAGCGGCCCAACGAGACTGCCTTTACTTTTCTGGACTACGACTTAGATCCCAACGGCTTTGCCGAGACGTTGACCTGGTCGCAGGTTTATGCGCGTGCCTGCGTCGTTGCTGACGAACTCACAATGTATGGCGTCCCGGGTGACCGAGTAGCGATTTTGGCACCGCAGGGGCTGGAATACGTTGTCACGTTCCTCGGCGCACTACAGGCCGGCTTCATCGGGGTCCCACTTTCAACACCGCAGTACGGCGTTCACGACGAACGTGTATCCGCGGTACTGCTGGATTCCCAACCGGTCGCCATTCTCACAACCTCGGCTGTGGTAGGTGACGTCACAAAATACGCCTGCTCACAAGACGGACAGCCCGCTCCGTCGGTCATCGAGGTCGACCTGCTCGACCTGGACACCCCGCGCCCGCTGCAAGCTCTCCCGCAGCCCTCCTCCGGGTCCGCGTATCTGCAGTACACGTCTGGGTCGACCCGCACCCCGGCCGGCGTCATCGTCTCGCACGAGAATGTCATCGCGAACGTGACGCAGAGCCTGTACGGGTATTTCGGCGGTCCCGACAAGATGCCGGCGGACACCACCTTGGTGTCATGGCTGCCGCTGTTTCACGACATGGGTCTCATCCTCGGAATTTGCGCCCCATTGGTGACCGGTTGCACCGCCGTCTTGTTGAGCCCGATGTCGTTCCTGCGCCGGCCGGCCCGTTGGATGCAGTTGCTGGCCAGCCATCCCAAATGCTTTTCCGCGGCACCGAACTTTGCCTTCGAATTGGCGGTGCGCAGGACGACCGACGAGGACTTGGCCGGACTCGACCTGGGTGACGTGCTCGGGATCGTCAGCGGCAGTGAGCGCATTCACGTGGCAACGATCAAGCGGTTCACCGAGCGTTTCGCTCCCTTCAACCTCAGCCCAGCTGCGGTGCGACCGTCCTACGGCCTCGCCGAGGCAACCCTCTACGTGGCCGCACCGGAACCCGGCACCACCCCCAGGACGGTCCGGTTCGACTACGAGTCCCTGACCGCCGGCCACGCCAGGCCGTGCCGGGCTGACGGATCGGTCGGCACTGAACTCATCAGCTACGGGTCGCCCGACCCGTCGGCCGTGCGAATCGTCAACCCCGAGACCATGATCGAGAACCCATCGGGGACGGTCGGTGAGATCTGGGCGAATGGCGAGCACGTGGCCATGGGGTACTGGCAGAAGCCCGAGCAGAGCGAGCGCACGTTCAACGCACTGATCGTCAATCCCGCGCCCGGAACACCTGAGGGACCGTGGCTGCGCACCGGAGACTTGGGCGTCATGTCCAATGGCGAACTGTTCATCATGGGCCGGATCAAGGACCTCGTGATCGTGGACGGCCGCAACCACTACCCCGACGACATCGAAGCGACGATCCAGGAGATCACCGGCGGGCGCGTGGCGGCCATTGCCGTGCCGGACAACATCACCGAGCAACTGGTGGCGATCATCGAGCTGAAGAGGCGGGGGGCTTCTGCGGAGGAAGCCATGGTCAAGCTCCGCTCGGTGAAGCGCGAGATCACCTCGGCGATCTCGAAGTCACACAGTCTGCGGGTGGCCGACGTCGTGCTGGTACCGCCCGGCTCGATCCCGATCACCACCAGCGGAAAGATCCGGCGTGCGGCCTGCGTCGAACGCTATCGCAGCGACGGATTCAATCGGCTGGACGTGACGGTATGACACCGAGCATCGGTGGAGAAGCCGACCTCCGCCACTGGCTCGTCGATTACCTGGTCACCAACATCGGCTGCCCACCCGATGAGGTCGACCCCAACCTTTCGCTGGCTGACCTCGGCGTGAGTTCCCGTGACGCCGTTGTGCTGTCGGGCGAGTTGACCGAGTTGCTGGGCAGGACCGTCTCCCCGATCGACTTCTGGGAACATCCGAACATCAATGACCTGGCCGCATACCTAACCGCGCCCGAGTCCAGCACGGGGGCCGAAGCCGCAGTGAGCCGCACCGTGCGCGGCTCACTCGAGGAGCCCATCGCCGTTGTCGGCATGGGGTGCCGGTTTCCGGGCGGGATATCCGGACCGGAAGCGTTGTGGCAGTTCCTCTGTGATCGCAAGTCCTCGATCGGTCGGGTTCCCGACGAACGGTGGGCGCAATTCGACGACGGATCGCCCGCGGTAAAAGCGCTGCTGGCCCGCACCACCCGGTGGGGCTCGTACCTGTCCGACATCGATGCCTTCGACGCGGATTTCTTCGAGATCTCCGCCAGCGAGGCCGACAAGATGGACCCGCAGCAACGCCTGCTGCTGGAGGTGGCGTGGGAAGCGTTGGAGCACGCGGGAATTCCGCCGAGCTCGCTGCGCCGTTCGCAAACCGGGGTGTTCGCCGGCTCATGTCTGAGTGAATACGGCGCCATCGCTTCCACCGACCTTACTCAAGTCGATGGCTGGAGCAACACCGGCGGCGCGATGAGCATCATCGCCAACCGCCTCTCCTACTTCCTTGACCTGCGTGGCCCTTCGGTGGCAGTTGACACCGCTTGCTCGTCGTCGTTGGTGGCGATTCATCTCGCCTGCCAGAGCCTTCGAATGCAGGACTCGAACCTGGCGATCGCCTCCGGGGTGAATTTGCTGTTGTCTCCGGCGGTGTTTCGCGGATTCGATCAGGTCGGCGCATTGTCGCCAACCGGCAACTGCCGCGCCTTCGACGCGGCCGCCGACGGTTTCGTCCGTGGTGAAGGTGCCGGGGTGGTGGTGCTCAAGCGGTTGACCGACGCGCAGCAAGACAGCGATCGAGTGCTCGCAGTGATCTGCGGTTCGGCGATCAACCAGGACGGTCGCTCCAACGGTCTGATGGCTCCCAACCCGGCCGCGCAGCAGGCCGTGCTCCGTGCGGCCTACACGAACGCGGGGATGCAGCCCAGCGAGGTCGACTACGTCGAAGCGCACGGGACCGGAACATTGCTGGGCGACCCGATCGAGGCGCGCGCCCTGGGCTCGGTGCTGGGCCGCGGTCGTCCCGAGGAATCTCCGCTGCTCATCGGCGCCGTCAAGACCAACCTCGGCCACACCGAGGCAGCGGCCGGAATCGCCGGTTTCATCAAGGCGGTGCTGGCGGTGCAGCATGGCCAGATTCCGCCCAACCAGCGTTTCGAGAGCCCCAACCCACACATTGCCTTCGCCGACCTGCGGATGAAGGTCGTTGACGAACTGACTGATTGGCCGGACACGGGTCATCCGCGGCGGGCCGGCGTGTCGTCATTCGGATTCGGCGGCACCAACGCCCACGTGGTGATCGAGCAGGGTCAACAAGCGGCTTCCTCGCCCGAGGCGGGCTTGACCCCGGCGCTGTCGACACTGGTGGTGGCGGGTAAGACGCCGGCGCGGGTGGCTGCTACGGCCGGGATGCTGGCCGATTGGATGGAGGGCCCGGGCGCCGAGGTGGCGCTGGCCGATGTGGCCCACACGCTCAACCATCACCGTTCCCAGCAGGCCAGGTTCGGCACCGTGGTCGCCCGGGAACGCGCCCAAGCGGTGGCCGGACTACGCGCGCTGGCCGCCAACCAACACGCCCCCGGCGTGGTCAATCCAGCCGACGCCCCGCCCGAGCCGGGCACCGTGTTCGTCTACTCCGGCCGCGGATCGCAGTGGGCCGAAATGGGCCGCCAACTGCTGGCCGATGAACCCGCCTTCGCCGCAGCCGTCGCCGAACTGGAACCGGTATTCGTGGCCGAAGCCGGGTTCTCCCTGCACGACGTCCTGGACAACGGAACAGAACTAGTCGGGATCGAACAGATCCAGCTAGGCCTGATCGGCATGCAGCTCACCCTCACCGAGCTGTGGCGCTCCTACGGAATCCAGCCCGACCTGGTCATCGGCCACTCCATGGGCGAGGTCGCCGCCGCCGTGGTCGCCGGAGCACTGACCCCCGCCGAAGGATTGCGGGTGACCGCCGTGCGCTCGCGGCTGATGGCCCCACTGTCCGGACAAGGCACCATGGCCCTCCTGGAGCTCGATGTGCCCCAGACCGAGGCGCTGATCGCCGACTACCCACAGGTCACGCTGGGCATCTACAACTCGCCGCGCCAGACCGTGATCTCCGGGCCCACCGACCAGATCGACGAGTTGATCACCGTCGTACGCGCCCGAGACCGTTTCGCCACCCGAGTCAACATCGAAGTGGCCCCACACAACCCGGCCATGGATGCGCTGCAACCCCAGATGCGTTCGGAACTAGCGGATCTGGCGCCGCGGACCCCAACAATCCCGATCATCTCCACCACCTACGCGGACCTGGGCGCCGCCCGCGAATCCGGCCCGACCTTCGACGCCGAGCACTGGGCCATCAACATGCGCAACCCAGTGCACTTCCAACAAGCCATCACCGCAGCGGCAACCGACAAGCACAACTTCATCGAAATCAGCGCACACCCGCTGTTGACCCAAGCGATCCTGGAAACCCTGCACACCGTGCAGCCCGGAAGCAAATACACCAGCCTGGGGACCCTGCAACGCGACAGCGACGACACCATCGTCTTTCGCACCAACCTCAACACCGTGCGCACCGCCCCACCCCAAACCCCCCACCCCCCCGAACCACACCCCCAAATCCCCACAACACCTTGGCACCACACCCACCACTGGATCGACACCCCAGCAGTCGCCAGCCGATCGGCATCAACCCCGGACAAGGACGCCGCTGGGTCCAGCGAGCCCTCGGTGTCGGGCGACTCCGACGATGCGGTTGACTCCTGCCACTACCGGGTGGGCTGGCCCACCAAGCCTTTGGCTGATGCCGAGGCAAGCACCGAGACCGCAAGCGGTACCCGGTGGCTGGTGTTCGCGGACGCAGAGCTCGGTGCCGAGCTGGGCCTGGCCGCCGGCGCACAAACACGCGTCGACGTCATCGACCCGTCCGCGCTGACCGAGGAGAGCGAGCTGCTCGCGGCGCTTGCCGGCGTCGAGCATGTGGTCTACGCCCCACCCGCAGGAAAGTCCCTTGACGTCAACGCGGCCTACCAGCTCTTCCACCAGGTGCGCCGCCTGGTCACGGTGATGACCAAGGCGTCTTTGACGGCGAAACTGTTGCTCGTTACCCGCAACGCGCAGCCGATCGCCGAGGGCGATCGCGCCAACCCCGCGCACGGAGTGCTGTGGGGCCTGGGCCGCACCATCGCCCTGGAGCACCCCGAAATTTGGCGCGGCATTATCGATTTGGACGAATCGATGCCGGCCGAGCTGGCGGCGCCGAAGATACTGGGCGAAGTCACCGGCACCGATGGCGAAGACCAGGTCGTTTACCGGTGTGGCGGTCGCCACGTGCCCCGCTTGCAACGCCGCACGGCGCCTGACGTGGCGCCGGTGACGCTGGACCCCAACAGCAGTCAACTCGTCATCGGCGCGACTGGTAACATCGGCCCGTACTTGATCCGTCAGCTGGCGCAGATGGGCGCCAAGACCGTTGTCGCGGTGTCGCGCAATCCCGGACAGCGACTCCAAGAACTGGCTGAAAGTCTTGCCGCAGAAGGGACCAACCTCGTCATCGAAGCTGCTGATGCCACCGACGAAGCAGCGATGACAGCGCTGTTCGACCGGTTCGGTGCCGACTTGCCGCGCCTCGAGGGGATCTACCTAGCGGCCTTTGCCGGCGGACCGGTCCTGCTCAACGAAATGACCGATGACGACGTGCGCGCCATGTTTGCACCCAAGCTCGACGCCGCGGCCCTGCTGCACCGGTTGTCGCTGAAGGTCCCGGCGCGCCACTTCGTCTTGTTCTCCTCCATCTCCGGCCTGATCGGCTCACGCTGGCTCGCCCACTACACCGCCACCAGCGGCTACCTCGACGCACTGGCCTACGCACGCCACGCCCTGGGGTTGCCGGCCACCACGGTCAACTGGGGCCTGTGGAAGTCCCTCGCCGACGCCGAGCACGACGCCAGCCAGGTCAGCGTGGGATCCGGACTACTGCCGATGCAGGACGACGTCGCCATCGGCACACTGCCGCTGCTGATGAACCAAGCCGCCGGAGTGCATTCCGTTGTGGTCGAAGCGGATTGGCCGCTGCTGGCCGCCGCCTACCGAACCCGGGGGTCCCTGCACATCGTTGACGACCTGCTGCGCGATTTCGCGGAGGCTTCGACGATTCCGGCGCGAGATTGGTCGCACCTGTCGGCGCAGGAAGTGCGCACCGAGTTTGAAGCGGGGCTACGCAAGATAGTCGCCCGCGAGCTGCGGGTTTCGGAGTCAGATCTGGAAACCGACCGGCCGCTTGCCGAACTGGGGCTCAATTCCCTGATGGCGATGGCGATTCGGCGCGAGGCCGAGATGTTCGTGGGTATCGAGTTGTCGGCAACCATGCTGTTCAATCACCCGACTGTCGCATCACTTGCCAGCTATCTCGCTAACCGTGTTGCGCCACAAGATAATTTAAGTAACGACCAGATGGCCGAATTGTCCGCTTCAGCGGGAAGCACATTGGACAGCCTGTTCGACCGCATCGAGTCGTCTTCACTGCTCCCGGAGGGCCCTGGGTAATGCGATCTGTGTACAGCCGCATCTCGAGTATGACGGCTCAGCAGCGTGCTGCCCTGTCCGAGGAGTTCTCCCGGGCCTCACGCACCACCACGGCAGAGCCCGTGGCGGTCGTGGGTATCGGCTGCCGTTTTCCGGGGAACGTAACGGGCCCCGACAGCTTCTGGGACCTGTTGGTCGAAGGCGGCAACGCCATCTCGGGGATTCCCGCGGAGCGCTGGGACGCGGACGACTATTACCACCCCGACCCGTTGACGCCCGGGCACATGACCACCAAGTGGGGCGCCTTCGTAGCAGACATCGCCGGATTCGACGCCGAATTCTTCGGCATCACCCCGCGCGAAGCGGCGTCGATGGACCCGCAACAGCGGATGCTGCTCGAGGTCACCTGGGAAGCCCTCGAACATGCCGGCATTCCAACGGAATCCCTCGCCGGCACGCGAACCGCGGTCATGATGGGCGTCTACTTCAACGAGTACCAATCCATGTTGGCGTCCAGCCGCGAAAACGTGGACGCCTACACCGGAACCGGCAACTCGCACAGCATCACCGCCGGGCGGATCTCCTACCTGCTGGGGCTGCGTGGCCCGGCCGCGGCAATCGACACGGCCTGCTCGTCGTCCTTGTCGGCGATCCACCTGGCGTGCCAAAGCCTGCGCCTGCGCGAAACCGATCTGGCACTGGCGGGCGGGGTCAGCGCGACCCTGCGCCCGGAGACCCAGATCGCCATCTCGGCGTGGGGTCTGCTCTCACCGGAAGGCCGGTGCGCCACCTTCGATGCGGCCGCCGACGGGTTCGTCCGTGGTGAAGGTGCCGGGGTTGTGGTGCTCAAGCGTCTTACCGACGCGCTACGTGACCAGGATCAGATACTGGCGGTGGTGCGCGGTTCCGCGGTCAACCAGGACGGGCGCTCCAACGGCATCACGGCACCGAACACGGCCGCCCAGTGCGATGTGATCGCCGACGCGTTGCGCTCGGCCGATGTCGCGCCGGAGAGTGTGCACTACGTGGAGACCCACGGCACCGGAACCCAACTCGGGGACCCGATCGAGTTCGAGGCGCTGGCGGCCACCTATGGCCTCATCAAAGGCCAGGATGGCGACTCGTGCGCGCTGGGAGCCGTCAAGACCAACATCGGTCACCTCGAGGCCGCATCCGGCGTGGCCGGGTTCATCAAGGCGGTACTGGCCGTGCAACACGGCCAAATCCCCCCGAACCTGCACTTCTCACAATGGAATCCGGCCATCGACGCGGCATCGACGCGGCTTTTCGTTCCGCTCGACAACATTGCTTGGCCGTCAGATTCGGGTCCACGACGGGCGGCGGTTTCCTCCTTCGGCCTGGGCGGGACGAATGCGCATGCAATCGTCGAGCAGGGTCCGGAACTGTCGCCAGCCAACCGGCGCGGCACCGACGATGAGGTCACGACGCTGGTGGTGGCGGGTAAGACGCCGGCGCGGGTGGCTGCTACGGCCGGGATGCTGGCCGATTGGATGGAGGGCCCGGGCGCCGAGGTGGCGCTGGCCGATGTGGCCCACACGCTCAACCATCACCGTTCCCAGCAGGCCAGGTTCGGCACCGTGGTCGCCCGGGAACGCGCCCAAGCGGTGGCCGGACTACGCGCGCTGGCCGCCAACCAACACGCCCCCGGCGTGGTCAATCCAGCCGACGCCCCGCCCGAGCCGGGCACCGTGTTCGTCTACTCCGGCCGCGGATCGCAGTGGGCCGAAATGGGCCGCCAACTGCTGGCCGATGAACCCGCCTTCGCCGCAGCCGTCGCCGAACTGGAACCGGTATTCGTGGCCGAAGCCGGGTTCTCCCTGCACGACGTCCTGGACAACGGAACAGAACTAGTCGGGATCGAACAGATCCAGCTAGGCCTGATCGGCATGCAGCTCACCCTCACCGAGCTGTGGCGCTCCTACGGAATCCAGCCCGACCTGGTCATCGGCCACTCCATGGGCGAGGTCGCCGCCGCCGTGGTCGCCGGAGCACTGACCCCCGCCGAAGGATTGCGGGTGACCGCCGTGCGCTCGCGGCTGATGGCCCCACTGTCCGGACAAGGCACCATGGCCCTCCTGGAGCTCGATGTGCCCCAGACCGAGGCGCTGATCGCCGACTACCCACAGGTCACGCTGGGCATCTACAACTCGCCGCGCCAGACCGTGATCTCCGGGCCCACCGACCAGATCGACGAGTTGATCACCGTCGTACGCGCCCGAGACCGTTTCGCCACCCGAGTCAACATCGAAGTGGCCCCACACAACCCGGCCATGGATGCGCTGCAACCCCAGATGCGTTCGGAACTAGCGGATCTGGCGCCGCGGACCCCAACAATCCCGATCATCTCCACCACCTACGCGGACCTGGGCGCCGCCCGCGAATCCGGCCCGACCTTCGACGCCGAGCACTGGGCCATCAACATGCGCAACCCAGTGCACTTCCAACAAGCCATCACCGCAGCGGCAACCGACAAGCACAACTTCATCGAAATCAGCGCACACCCGCTGTTGACCCAAGCGATCCTGGAAACCCTGCACACCGTGCAGCCCGGAAGCAAATACACCAGCCTGGGGACCCTGCAACGCGACAGCGACGACACCATCGTCTTTCGCACCAACCTCAACACCGTGCGCACCGCCCCACCCCAAACCCCCCACCCCCCCGAACCACACCCCCAAATCCCCACAACACCTTGGCACCACACCCACCACTGGATCGACAACGCGGCCTCGAGTTCACCCGCGCTGTCGCGGTCGGAGTCTCGAGACGGTACCGGGGCTGCGTTGGATACCCGCTGGTCACCGGAGAGCGGCAGCCTCCTCGACGAGTGGTCCCACAAGGTTGTGTGGGCGGCGCAGTCCTTGCCGGACACGCCGAGTGCGCAGACCGCGGTCAACGGCCGGTGGCTGGTGCTGGGCAATGCCGACCTGGCCGCCGAACTGGGTCGTGGCGCGGACGTGCTGGACAGCGATAGCGAGCCGGCCGCGTTGGCCCGGGCGCTCAGCGATGTCGACTACGTGCTCTACGCGCCGCCGGTCCCCGCCGACCCGCTCGATGTCGGAGAGGCCTACCAGCTGTTCCACCAGGTGCGCCGCCTCGCCACGGCGATGATCGCCAACGGCTCACCGGCCAAGTTGCTCATCGCCACCCGTAACTCCCAGCCGATCGCCGAAGGCGATCCCGCGAACCCCAGCCATGGCGTGTTGTGGGGTCTGGGCCGCACCATAACCCTCGAGCACCCCGAAATCTGGGGCGCAATCATTGATTTCGACAACTCGGTGCCGGCCCAGGTGGTCGCGCGCCAGGTGTTGGACGAAGCCGACGCCACCGACTCGGAGGACCAGGTGGTCTACCGGTCGGGGGTGCGCCACGTTCCCCGGTTGCGCAGACACTCCCTCGCCGCGCAACCGGTCGCGCTGGATGCCGGCGCTAGCCAATTGGTGATCGGCGCCACCGGTAACATCGGGCCGCACCTGATCAACCAGCTCGCCGAGATGGGCGCCAAGACCATCGTCGCCGTATCGCGCAATCCCGGTCAGCGGCTGCAGAAGTTGGCTGAAAACCTTGGCGCAGAAGGGGTTAACCTCGTCATCGCGGCCGCTGATGCCACCGATGAAGCCGCGATGACCGCGTTGTTCGACCGGTTCGGTGCCGACTTGCCACCGCTGGAAGGCATCTATCTGGCCGCCTTCGCGGGCCAGCCCGTGCTGCTCACCGAGATGACAAACGACGACGTGACGGCCATGTTTGCGCCCAAACTCGACGCCGCTGCCCTACTGCACCGGTTGTCGCTGAAGGTCCCGGTCCGTCACTTCGTCTTGTTCTCCTCCATCTCCGGCCTGATCGGCTCACGCTGGCTAGCCCACTACACCGCCACCAGCGGCTACCTCGACGCACTGGCTTACGCGCGCCGGGTGATGGGGTTGCCGGCCACCACGGTCAACTGGGGCCTGTGGAAGTCCCTCGCCGACGCCGAACACGATGCCAGCCAGGTCAGCCTCGGCTCCGGGCTGGTGCCCATGCAGGACGACGTCGCCATCGGCGCATTGCCGCTGGTGATGAGCCAAGCCGCCGGAGTGCATTCGGTAGTCGTGGCGGCGGATTGGCCGCTGCTGGCCGCCGCCTACCGAACCCGCGGGTCGCTGCGCATCGTCGATGATGTGCTGCCGGTCTCGGACGAGACGACGGTGCTGGAAAGCGAATTCCGTGTCGCCCTGCGCAACTGTGCACCGGAGCGTCGCCACGACATGCTGCACGACCAGGTGGCAATGCTTGCCGCCAACGTGATGGGTTTACATGCGGGCGAATCGCTGGATCCCTCCACGGGCTTCTTCCAGCTCGGGATGGACTCATTGATGAGCGTGACGCTGCAGCGGGCGCTGTCGGACAGCCTCGGCGAGTTCCTGCCGCCGTCGGTGGTTTTCGACTACCCGACCGTTTACAGCCTTACCGACTATCTGGCGACTATCCTGCCCGAGCTGGAGACCGACGATGAGTCGACAGCCGATGTTTACGACGAACTGACCGAAGCCGAACTATTGGAACAGCTTTCGCAGAGGCTGCGAGGAACCTGATGACTGCGACACCGGACCGCAGAGCGGTCATAACCGATGCGCTGCGCAAGATCGATGACCTCAGCGCGCGCCTGGAAATCGCCGAAAAGGCGGGCACCGAGCCAATCGCAGTGGTTGGCATGGGGTGCCGATTCCCTGGTGGAGTCGACAACCCGGAACAGTTTTGGGACTTGCTGCACGAAGGCCGCAGCGGCATCGTCCGGGTTCCCTCCCAGCGGTGGGACGCCGACGCCCTCTACACCGACGACCACACCCTTGCGGGAACGATCTGTAATCGCGAAGGCGGCTTCCTCTCGACATGGGAGCCTAGTGAATTCGATGCGGAATTCTTCTCCATCCCGCCGCGCGAGGCGGCGGCGATGGACCCGCAACAACGGTTGTTCCTCGAAGTTGCCTGGGAAGCCCTGGAAAACGCGGGAATCCCGCCGCAGACCATTCGCGGCACCCAGACCGGGGTTTTCGTCGGCGTAACGGCCTATGACTACATGCTGATGATGTCGGGCGCCGTGCGAGCCGAAGAACTGGACGCCTACCTGCTCACCGGGAACTCGGCGAACTTCGCTGCCGGACGAACCGCCTATCTGCTCGGGGCCCGGGGTCCCGCCGTGGTCCTGGACACGGCGTGCTCGTCGTCGTTGGTGGCCGTCCACCTGGCCTTCCAAAGCCTGCGCTGGCGCGAAACCGACATGGCCTTGGTCGGCGGGACCAACCTGCTGCTCAGCCCCGGAACCAGCATCGCCTGCTCCCGGTGGGGCATGCTGTCGCCGGAGGGGCAATGCAAGACCTTCGACGCGGACGCCGACGGGTACGTGCGCAGCGAAGGCGCTGGCGTGGTGGTGCTCAAGCGGTTGTCCGACGCGCAGCGCGACGGCAATCGGATCCTCGCCGTGGTGCGCGGTTCGGCGGTCAACCAGGACGGCGCCAGCAGTGGCGTGACGGTTCCCAATGGCCCGGCCCAGCAAGCGCTGCTGGCGCAGGCGCTCGATTCGGCCAAGTTGACGCCGGCCGACATCGACTACATCGAGGCGCACGGAACCGGCACTCCCCTCGGCGACCCGATCGAACTCGACTCGCTGAGTAAGGTTTTCGCCGATCGGGAGGGCCGCGAGCCGCTGGTGCTCGGCGCGGTCAAGACCAACCTCGGCCACCTGGAGGCCGCGGCCGGGATCGCCGGATTCATGAAGTCGGTGCTGGCCGTCGGACACGGCCGTATTCCACGCAACTTGAACTTCCGCCAGCTCACTCCCCACGCCAGTGAAGGCGTGTCTCGGCTGACCATTGCCACCGAGGAAATGGAATGGCCGGCGACCGATCAACCGCGCCGGGCCGGCGTGTCGTCGTTCGGTGTCAGCGGGACCAATGCGCACGTGGTGATCGAGCAGGCCCCGGATCCGGCGCCGGTGCCGCGAGACGCTGCTCCGGCGGTGTCGACGCTGGTGGTGTCGGGTAAGACGGCGCAGCGGGTGGCCGCAACGGCCGCTGCGCTGGCCGATTGGATGGAAGGCCCCGGTAGCGAGGTGCCACTGAGCGATGTGGCCCACACGCTCAACCATCACCGCGCCCGCCAACCCAAATTTGCCACGGTGGCCGCCGTCGACCGCGAGCAAGCCATCACGGGGTTGCGTGCGCTGGCCGCCGGCGAGCCGGCCACCGGCGTAGTCGGCTGCCCCGAGAAACCGCTCGGGCCCGGCACCGTGTTCGTGTACTCGGGTCGCGGGTCGCAGTGGGCCGGAATGGGCCGTCAACTTCTCGCCGACGAACCCGCATTCGCCGCGGCGATCGCCGAACTGGAACCGGTGTTCCTGGCCGAGGCCGGGTTTTCGCTCCACGACGTGATCGCCGACGGAAAAGAACTGGAAGGCATCCAACAGATCCAGCTGGGTCTGATCGGGATGCAGTTGGCGCTCACCGCGCTGTGGCGCCACTACGGGGTTACACCCGATCTGGTGATCGGCCATTCCATGGGTGAAGTGGCAGCCGCGGTGGTGGCCGGTGCCTTGACACCGGCCGAGGGCCTGCGGGTGACCGCGACCCGGGCCCGGCTGATGGCACCGCTGTCGGGCCAGGGCACCATGGCGATGCTCGAACTGGACGCCACGGCTACCGCGGCACTGATCGCTGGCTACCCCGAGGTCACGTTGGCCATCTACGCCTCGCCACGCCAAACCGTCATCGCGGGCCCGCCCCAGATGATCGACGAACTCATCGAGCAGGTACGCGCGCAGAACCGCTTCGCCGGCCGGGTCAATATCGAAGTGGCCCCGCACAACCCGGCGATGGATGCCCTGCAGCCCCTGATGCGGTCCGAGTTGGCCGACCTCACCCCACGGCCGCCCTCCATTCCGATCATCTCAACCACCTATGAGGATCTGGAAAGTCGCCCGGCCTTCGACGCCGAGCACTGGGCCACCAACATGCGCAACCCGGTGCGCTTCCAGCAGGCCATCACCCATGCCTTCAACGGCGCCGACACCGCCCACCACACCTTCATCGAGATCAGCGCACACCCGCTGTTGACACACGCCATCAGCGAGACCCTGGCCGCAAGCCAGGACAGCTCCCAAGGCGAAACCGATTCCGGTGCGAGTTATCTGAGCATCGGCACCCTGCAGCGCGATGCGCATGACACCCTGACGTTCCACACCAACTTCAACGCGACCCACACCACCCGCGGACCCCAGACGCCGCACCCTGCCGAACCGCACCCGGTGCTCCCCACCACCCCCTGGCAACACGGCCAGCACTGGATTTCCAGCACGACCGCGTCTCGCTATGCGACCGGATCCCACCCACTGCTCGGCATCGGTGTCACCGATCCCACCAATGGCACCCGGGTATGGGAATCCCAGCTGGGTCCGGATCTGCTGTGGCTCGGAGATCACGTCATCGACGACCTTTGCGTGCTGCCGGGGTCGGCCTACGCCGAGGTCGCGCTGGCAGCAGCGATGGACACCTTCAAAGACGCTGAAGGCGACCAGGGTTCGGCAGACCCAGCCGGCCCGGACGGTTCGGTGGCCTCAAACGCGCATCAGCCCTGGGTGATTCGTGAACTGAGCCTCCATCAACTGCTCCACGTCACCGACGGCACCGAACTTGTCACCACCCTCACCGGGGACGAGCACACCTGCCGGATCGAAATCAGCACCCAAAGCGGCGCTTCGGGGTGGGTCAAGCACGCCTCCGCGACACTCGCGCGCCACGACGCCTCCGATAGCGACGCACCGCGACCGGCGGTCGAGGAAGCGGGCGCCCCAACCGACGAACTCGACCCGGAGCAGCTCTATCAGCGGCTCCGCGGTGCCGGGCAACAGCACGGACCCGCGTTTCGCGGAATCGTCGGCCTCGCCGTCACCGAGTCGGGTGCGGCCCGTGCGGAAGTGCGGCTCCCCTCTTCGGCCAGGATCGGTTACCGCGGCTTCGCGCTACACCCGGTGATGATGGATATCGCGGTGCAGACCCTCGGGGCCACCCGGATGGCCCTCGAACTCGCCGAACAGCAGGATTCTGGCCACACCCTGGTGCTGCCAATACGTTTCGCGGGTATCCACGTGTACGGCGACATCGCCGAGGGAGTCCGCGCGATCGGCTCGCTCGCCGCCACCGATCGCCCGGATCGCCTCGTGGGCCGAGTGACCCTGGTTGATCCCGATGGCCAGCCGCTGCTGGTCATCGACGAGGTGGAGATGGCGGTGCTGGGGTCCAGCGCCAGCCCGACCGAACTCACCAGCCGCCTGTTCACTCTGGAATGGGAGCCAAAACCCCTCGACCAAACCGCCGCCACACCCGGTGCCGTGTTGTTGATCGGTGACCTCGGCGCCGACGACCGGCTGTTGCCGGCCCTGCAGACGTCGCTGACCGGCAGCGCCGCCGAGCTGGACGTCGTGTCGCCGGCCGACGCAGCCAAGCTGCGCGCGGCCATCACCCGAACCGATGTCCGGTGGCAAGACATCGTCGTGGTTTGTCCGCCACGGGCCGTCGATGAGGCCCTGCCGCAGGACGCTCAACTGAACCTGACCCAGCAGCGCACGCTGATGATCGCCGACGTGGCACAGACCGTGACGCGGATGGGGGCCCGGAACAGCCCACGACTGTGGATCGTCACCCGGGGCGCACAACAACTTAGTCCGGCCGACGAGGTCACCCTGGCACAGACACAGCTTCGAGGAATCGCGCGCGTGCTCACCTTCGAGCACCCGGAACTCAAGACCACCCTCGTCGACATCGAGGGCGACGGCGAGGGCTCACTTGCCGCCCTGACCCAAGAGTTGCTCGCCGGCGCGGACGACGACGAAATCTCGCTTCGGGACGGACAACGCTATGTCCACCGACTGGTGGCCGCACCGACGGTTGGCACCGGCGATCTCGAACTCGAATCTCGCCGCACCGTGGTAAATCTGGACGCCGGCGGGGCGGTACAGCTGCGGACCGATCAACCCGGACGGCTGGACTCGCTGACCGTGCATCAGGTGAAACGATGCCGGCCTCAAGGCGATCAGGTGGAGGTTCGTGTCGCCGCCGCCGGGCTCAACTTCAGCGATGTGCTCAAGGCGATGGGCGTCTACCCGGGACTCGACGGTGCGGCTCCGGTGATCGGCGGCGAGTGTGTCGGCTACGTGACTGCCATCGGCGACGACGTCGACTCGCTCGAGATCGGGCAGCGCGTGATCGCCTTCGGCCCAGGCACATTCGGATCGCATCTGGGCACGATTGCCGATCTCGTCGTCCCGATCCCCGACACGTTGCCCGATAACGAGGCGGCCACCTTCGGCATCGCCTATCTCACCGCGTGGCACTCGTTGTGCGAGGTCGGGCGGCTGTCCCCCGGCGAACGCGTGCTGATCCACTCCGCCACCGGCGGGGTCGGAATGGCAGCGGTGTCGATCGCGAAGATGATCGGCGCGCGCATCTACACGACGGCCGGCTCGGATGCCAAACGCGAAATGCTGTCCAGCCTGGGCGTCGACTACGTCGGCGACTCGCGCACCGTGGACTTCGCCGACGAAATTCTGGAGCTCACAGACGGCTACGGTGTCGACATCGTTCTCAACTCGCTGGCCGGCGAGGCGATTCAGCGCGGCGTGCAGATACTGGCCCCTGGCGGCCGGTTTATCGAACTGGGCAAGAAGGACGTCCACGCCAACGCCAACCTGGGATTGGCCGCGCTGGCGAAGAGCGCGTCGTTCTCGGTGGTTGACCTGGACCTGAATCTGAAGCTGCAGCCGGCCAAGTACCGCGAACTTCTGCAGGAAATACTCGAGCATGTGGCCGATGGCACGCTGGAAGTGCTTCCGGTCACCGAATTCGGTCTGCGCGATGCGGCCGACGGATTTCGGCTCATGGCCTCCGGTAAGCACACCGGCAAGATCGTCATCTCGATCCCCGATGGCGGCACTGTCGAGGCGATCGCCTCGCCGCCACCGGAGCCGTTGGTCAGCCCGGAGGGCGGCTACCTCATCGTGGGCGGCATGGGCGGTTTGGGTTTCGTGGTCGCGCGGTGGCTGGCCGAGCAGGGCGCGGGTTTGATTGTGCTGAACGGACGTTCGGAGCCCAGCGACGACGTTCGGGCGGCCATCGCGGATCTGAGCTCCGGTGGCACCCGGATCGAGGTCGTCACCGGCGACATCGCCGAGCCCGGCACCGCCGAACGGCTGGTGCAGACGGTGCAGAACAACGGCTTCCGGCTGGCCGGAGTCCTGCACAGCGCGATGGTGCTCGACGACGAGATTGTCTTGAACATGTCGGAATCGGCCGCGCGCCGGGTGTTCACTCCGAAAGTCGCCGGTAGCTGGCGGCTGCACGAGGCCACCGCCGACCTCGACCTCGATTGGTGGCTGACCTTCTCGTCGGTGGCTTCCCTGCTCGGGGCGCCCGGTCAGGGTTCCTACGCCGCCGCGAACTCGTTCGTCGACGGCCTGGTCGCCTATCGCCGTTCGCTCGGACTGCCCGCCGTGGGAATCAACTGGGGCCCGTGGGCCGAAGTCGGCCGCGCCCAGTTCTTCGCCGACCTCGGTGTCTCGATGATCACCGTCGAGCAGGGACTGGCGGCAATGCAGCTGGTGCTATCGGCAGAACGGGCACGCACCGGCGTGTTCATTCTCGACGCCCGGCAGTGGTTCCAATCCTTCCCGGCCGCAGCGGGTTCGTCGCTGTTCTCGAAGCTGCAGGAGTCGACCACGCCGGAACGCCGTGCTGGCGGCGCGATCCGTGCGGAATTGGATGCGTTGGAGGGTGCGGCCGCCGCCGAGCGCCCCGCCCGGCTCGCGGCCGCGATCGCCGGCGAGATCCGGGCGGTGCTGCGCTCAACCGAGCCGATCGACGTCGACCGGCCGATGGAGTCCCTCGGTCTGGACTCGCTGATGGCCCTCGAGTTGCGCAACAGGCTCGAAGCGAGCCTGGGCACCACGTTGCCGGCGGCTTTGGTCTGGGCATACCCGACCATCACCGATCTTGCCGGCGCATTGTGCGAACGCCTGGGCTATGCGCAGCTAGCCGATGTCGAGCAGACGCCCGACGCGGAGGCGGCACTGTCGGACGAAGAAATGGAATTGCTGTCCGACCTCGTGGCAGCAAGCGAGCTGGAAACGGCAACGGGGAGCAGCGAGTAATGACAAGTCTTGCCGAACGCGCGGCACAGATGTCACCGAAGGCGCGCGAGGTCCTCGCGCGTGAACTTGTGCGGGCGGGAACGGCGTTCCCGACGGATATCGCCGAGCCGGTGGCAGTGGTTGGGATCGGTTGCCGGTTGCCGGGGAATGTCTCGGGGCCGGACAGCTTTTGGCAGCTGCTGGTAGACGGCAGGGACGCCGTCGACGAGGTGCCGGCCGATCGATGGGACGCGGACGCGTTCTATGACCCCGATCCGCGGGCACCGGGGCGGATGACGACGAAGTGGGGCGGATTCATCGACGACGTCGCCGGGTTCGACGCCGACTTCTTCGGCATCACCCCGCGCGAGGCCGTGGCAATGGACCCCCAGCAGCGGGTGCTGCTCGAAGTTGCCTGGGAAGCTCTCGAGCATGCCGGCCTGCCACCGGATTCGCTGAGCGGCACCCGAACCGCGGCGGTGATGGGGTTGTCGGCGTGGGACTACACGATCGTGAACCTCGAGCGTCGCGCCGAGATCGACGCGTACGTCAGCACCGGCAATCCGCACAGTGCCGCGGTGGGGCGGATTTCCTATTTGTTGGGACTGCGCGGCCCAGCCGTGGCCGTGGACACCGCGTGTTCGTCGTCTCTGGTGGCTCTGCACTTGGCTTGCCAGAGCCTGCGATTGCGCGAAAGTGACGTGGCGCTCGCGGGTGGGGTTCAGCTCATGCTGTCACCGTTCACCAGCATCGCGCTGTCCAAGTGGTCCGCCCTGTCACCGACCGGCCGGTGTAAAACCTTCGACGCCTTGGCCGACGGGTTTGTCCGCAGTGAAGGCTGCGGGGTCGTGGTGCTCAAGCGGTTGGTCGACGCCGTCCGCGATGGCGACCGCGTGCTCGCAGTGGTCCGGGGCTCGGCGATCAACCAAGACGGTCGATCCAACGGCATGACCGCGCCGAACGCGGCAGCGCAGCGTGATGTGATCGGCACGGCGTTGAAGCTGGCCGATGCGACCGCCGACAGCGTCAACTATGTCGAGACCCACGGCACTGGAACGGTGTTGGGCGATCCCATCGAATTCGAGGCGCTCGCGGCCACCTATGGCCTTGGCAAAGACAAGGGTGCGGACTCGTGCGCCCTGGGGTCGGTGAAGACCAACCTCGGTCACCTCGAGGCGGCCGCCGGGATTACCAGTTTCATCAAGGCGACGCTGGCGGTGGCGCACGGATACATTCCGCCCAATCTGCACTTTTCCCGATGGAATCCGGCCATCGACGCATCGTCAACCCGGCTGTTCGTGCCCACGCAGGGCGCGCAATGGCCCGCCGGCCTGCGCAGGGCGGCCGTTTCCTCGTTCGGCCTGAGCGGGACGAATGCGCACGTGGTGCTCGAGCAGCCCCCGGCGCCCGCGCCGAAGGATCAGCCCCGTTCCGGGTTGTCGGCGTTGGTCGTCTCGGGCAAGACGCCCCAGCGGGTGGCCGCGATGGCGTCCGCCCTGGCCGACTGGGTGGACGGACCGGGAGCCCAGACGCCGCTGGCCGATGTGGCACACACGCTCAACCACCATCGGGCCCGCCATGGCAAGTTCGGCGCCGTGGTTGCGCGTGATCGAGCCGGCGCGGTCGAGGGACTGCGGGCACTGGCCGCCGGCCAGACTGGCCCCGGAGTCCTGGGCTGCCAGGACGTCCAAAACCAGCCGGGCACCGTGTTCGTGTACTCCGGACAGGGCTCGCAGTGGGTTGGCATGGGCAGGCAGTTGTTGGCCGACGAGCCGTCATTCGCCGCAGCCATCGCCGAGCTGGAGCCCGATTTCGTTGCCCAGGCCGGCTTTTCGCTGCAGCAGACCCTCGCCGAGGGCCGCGAGGTGGCCGGCATCGACCGCATCCAGCCGGTGCTGGTGGGTATCCAACTGGCACTGACCGCACTGTGGCGCTCCTACGGCGTGACACCCGACGCGGTGGTGGGCCACTCGATGGGCGAGGTGTCCGCCGCCGTGGTAGCCGGGGCTTTGACACCGGCGGACGGGTTCAAAGTCATCGCCACCCGCTCGCGACTGATGGCGCGGCTAGCCGGCCAGGGCGCGATGGCCCTGTTGGAACTCGACTCCGATGCCGCCGAGGCTCTGATAGCCGACTACCCGCAGGTGACGCTGGCCGTGCACGCCTCGCCGCACCAGTCGGTGGTGGCCGGCCCGCCCGAGTCGGTGGACGCCGTGATCGCCGCGGTGGCCGGCCAGAATCGGCTAGCCCGACGGATCGAGGTCGATGTCGCCTCGCATCACCCCATCATCGATCCAATCCTGCCCGACTTGCGAAGCGCGCTAGCGGATTTGACTCCCCAGCCGCCCGCCATCCCGATGATCACGACCACCTGCGAGCAGCCTCAGCCGGTGCTCGACGCCGACTACTGGGCGGCCAACCTGCGCAATCCGGTGCGGTTCCACCAGGCCATCACCACCGCCGGCGCGCAACATCACACCTTTGTCGAGATCAGCCCCCACCCGCTGCTGACGCATGCCATCACCGACACGTTGGCCGCAGCCGAGAGCCGAACCCGACTGATAACCGCCACCTTGCAACGCGACGGAGACGACGCCATCACCTTCCACACAAACCTGGCGGCGGTCGGCAAAAAGCCCGCCGACGCTGTCACTGGTCAACTCGCCGACATCCCGGTGACGCCCTGGCAGCACACCCAATTCTGGGTCGAGGATCGGTCCGGGATGTCTGAATTGGTGGCTGCCCACCCGTTGCTCGGCGTGCACATCGAGGTTCCCTCTGGCCACGACCACGTCTGGCAGGCCGACGTCGGAACCAAGGCTTGCCCCTGGCTCGGCGACCACAAGGTGTTCGGTCAGGCCATCATGCCGGCGGCGGGTTTCGCCGAGATCGCGTTGGCGGCGGCCAGCGAGGCTTTCGATCTGCCGGTCGATGCCCTCTCGATCAACCAGCTCGAGATCGAACAGATGCTCGATCTGGACGAGCACACTCAGGTCACAACGCAGTTGACTCGACGGGCCGACGACAAGACGCGCATCGAGATCTATTCCCGCTCCGCCAGCGGCTGGCGCCGGCATGCCGTGGCCAAGGCCGAAACGTCCACGCCGAGCGCGGCCCCGGTGCTGGAAGAACGCACGTCACGTCAGGACGAGACCGACATCAAACCGGCCGACCTGTACGCCCTGCTGCGCCAAGCCGGCCAGAACCATGGTCCGGCGTTTGCCGCCCTGACTCGCATTCTCCGACGGCCAGACGGATCCGTGGAAACCGAGATCACCCTTTCTGACGAGGCGCCCAGGCACCAGGGCTATCGCATCCACCCAGCAATGCTGGATGCGGCTCTGCAAAGTCTGGCGGCCGCCGTCCCCAACGACGAGTTCGCCGGGTCGGCCGAAGCCAGTTATCTGCCGGTGTCGTTCGAGACGTTGCGGGTGTACAGCAACCCCGGCCGGCATGCTCGCTGCCGGGCCCAGCTGACAAACCTCAACGACGGCGGCGCCGGGAAGCTGGGCCGAATCACCCTGACCGACGACGCGGGAAATGTGACCGTCGAGATCAACGACATCTACCTGCGTCGCGTCGAGCGCCGCAGTGTGCCGCTGCCGTTGGCGCAGAAGATCTTCGACACCGAGTGGGTGGAGAAATCCATCGCCGGCGCAGACCAACCCGATGCTCCCGGCAGTTGGCTGGTGCTCACCGACGCCAAGTCCAAGGCCGACGAGTTCGTCGCGCGGTGGAGCTCGCCGGAACGCCGGGTGATCACCGCAGACCTCGGCGATGAAGCCGCCATGCTCGCCGCGTTCGCCGAAACCGCAGGCGATCCCGAGCGGCTTCCCGTCGGTGTCGTCGTTTTAGTTGGGGGCGCGGGGAACAACTCCGGCGCTGCCGACGACGGCCGCATCAGCTATGACGGCCTGATCCAGTCCCGCGATACCGTCTGGCAGATCTCGACGGTCGTTCGCGCGATCGTCGGCACCTGGCATGGGCGGGCACCGCGGCTGTGGTTGGTCACCGAAGGCGGCCTCGTGGTTCACGACGAGCCGGGCCGCCCCGCGATCGGTGCGTTGCAGGGTCTGGTGCGGGTGCTGGCCTACGAGCACCCCGACCTGCGCGCCACCCTCGTGGACCTGGATACGGGTGCGGATTCGGTAACGAGGCTGGCCGGCGAACTCAGTTCGCCGCGTGACGACCCGAACTACGACGACGTCGTCGCTTGGCGAGATGGCCACCGATACGTCACCCAGCTGTGCCGCGCGATCCTCGACCCCGAACCGCAGCGCGACCCGGTCATTCGCCCGGGAGCGTCCTATATCGTCACCGGCGGTCTCGGTGGTCTCGGCTTGGTTGTCGCCCGATGGCTGGTGGACAGCGGCGCTGGCCGCGTGGTTCTCAACGGCCGCAGCGAACCCTCCGATGAGCAGCGCAAAGTTCTGGCCGAGCTGGAAAGCCGGGCAGAGGTGGTCGTGGTCTGCGGCGATTCGGCCACCGAAGGCGTGGCGGAAAGTCTGGTTGCCGCGGCCGAGGACCAGCAGCGCCAGTTGCGCGGCATCGTGCACGGAGCGGCGGTCATCGACGACAGCCTGCTGTTCTCGATGACCAAGGACAGCCTCGAACGAGTGTGGGCCCCCAAGGCCGCCGGCGCGCTGCGACTGCACGACGCAACCGCGACTCGCGAACTCGACTGGTGGCTGGGATTTTCCTCTACCGCTTCGCTGTTGGGCTCCCCCGGCCAGACCGCGTACGCGTGCGCGAGCGCGTGGCTGGACGGTTTGGTTGCGTGGCGCCGGGCCGCCGGTTTGCCGGCCGCCACCATCAACTGGGGCCCGTGGTCAGAGGTGGGCGTGGCCCAAGCGCTGGTCGGCACCCCGCTGGACCCGATCACTCCTGCCGAAGGCGTGGTGGCACTGGACGCCTTGCTCGCCGCCGAACGCAGCCGCACCGGCGTTGCGCGGCTGCGTTCGGACCGAGCGCTGATCGCCTTCCCCGAGATCCGCAACCTCGGTTACTTCACCCTGGTGGTCCAAGAACTCGACGCGGCCGGCGACGGCGGCGACTGGGCTGGTCCCGAGGCGCTCAAGGAAACGGACCCGGCCGAGGCACGTCAAGTCGTGACCGAGCGGTTGCACACGCGCATCGCCGCGGTGATGGGCTACGCTGACCGGTCGGCTGTCGATGCCACCATGCCGTTGACGGAGCTGGGTCTGGACTCTCTGATGGCGGTGCGTATCCGAAACACCGCACGAGCGGACTTCGGTGTGGAGCCGCCGGTGACACTGATTTTGCAAGGCGCGTCGTTGCATGACCTGACGGTCGACGTGATCCGCCAGCTCGACTTGGCCGGCGATGAGCAGACCCACGAACATGTCGACGTTGTTCGCGACCGGGCGCAGCAGCGCGCGGCAGCGCGACACGGAGCCGCGATGCGGCGGAAGCGAGGATAGAACCTGTGAGCACCATCCCCGACAACGCGATCGCGGTCGTCGGCATGGCCGGCAAATTCCCTGGCGCCAAGGATGTTTCGACCTTTTGGAGCAATCTGCGGCGGGGCAAGGAATCGATCGTCACGCTGTCCGAAGAGGAACTGCGCGAAGCCGGAGTCAGCGACAAGACGCTGGCCGACCCGTCCTATGTGCGTCGCGCTCCCCTGGTCGACGGGATCGACGAGTTTGACGCCGATTTCTTCGGGCTCCCACCGCTGGCGGCGCAGGTCCTGGACCCGCAGCACCGGTTGTTCCTGCAGTGCGCTTGGCATGCACTCGAAGACGCGAACTGCGACCCCGCCAAGTTCGACGGCTCGATCGGCGTCTACGGAACCTCCTCTCCCAGTGGCTATCTGCTACACAATCTGCTCTCGCACCGGGACCCGAACACGGTTTTGGCGGAAGGGCTCAACTTCGATCAGTTCAGCCTGTTCCTGCAGAACGACAAGGACTTCCTGGCAACGCGGATCTCGCACGCGTTCAACCTGCGTGGCCCCAGCATTGCCGTCCAAACCGCGTGCTCGTCGTCGCTGGTCGCGGTTCACCTGGCCTGCCTGAGCCTGCTGTCCGGCGAGTGTGACGTCGCACTGGCCGGCGGATCCTCGCTGTGCGTCCCCCACCACGTCGGTTACTTCACCTCGCCCGGATCGATGGTGTCGGCCGTGGGCCACTGCCGACCGTTCGACGTGCGATCGGATGGAACGGTCTTCGGCAGCGGCGTCGCGATGGTGGTCCTCAAGCCATTGCAGGCCGCCATCGACGCCGGGGATCGCATTCACGCCGTCATCCGCGGATCGGCGATCAACAATGACGGATCGGCGAAAATGGGTTATACGGCACCCAACCCCGCCGCCCAGGCCGATGTCATCGCGGAAGCTCACGCGGTGTCGGGCATCGACGCGTCGACGGTGAGCTACGTCGAGTGCCACGGCACCGGCACCCCGCTCGGTGACCCCATCGAAATCCAAGGACTCCGAACGGCTTTCGAGGCATCTGAGACCACCCGTACGGGTCCTTGCGTGCTGGGTTCGGTCAAGTCGAACATCGGCCACCTGGAAGTTGCCGCCGGGATCGCGGGTCTCATCAAGACGATTCTGTGCCTGAAAAACCGGGCGATCCCCGCGACGCTGCACTACACCAGCCCGAACCCGGAACTGCGGCTCGAGCAGAGCCCATTCGTCGTGCAGAACAAGTACGGCCCTTGGGAATGGGATGGGGTGCTGCGCGCCGGAGTGAGTTCGTTCGGCGTCGGCGGCACCAACGCGCACGTCGTGCTCGAGGAGGCACCGACGGTGCCTGCGCACGACGAGCCGGCCGGCCCCCAGGTGCTGCTGCTGTCGGCGCAAACCGCTGCGGCGCTTACGGAGTCGCGGACCGCCCTGGCCGAGGTGTTGGAGCGGTCGGACAGCCCAGACCTCTCCGATGTGGCCTACACGCTGTCCCGGCGGCGCAAGCACAACGTCACGATGGCCGCCGTCGTCAGCGACCGTGAAGAAGCGGCAACGGCGCTGCGCGCGGCCGACAACGACAGCATATTCGTCGGCGAATCCGTAGCCGGCGTCGCCGATGCCACCACAGCGGCGGCAGAACGGGTCGTCTTCCTCTTCCCCGGCCAGGGCGCCCAGCACGTCGGAATGGCCAAGGGGCTCTACGAGACCGAACCGGTCTTCGCCGAACACTTCGACGCCTGCGCCGCGGGATTCCGCGCGGAGATGGGTGTCGACCTCAATGCCGAGATCTTCAACGGAACCGCCACCGACTTGGAGCGCATCGACCGCTCACAACCGGCGCTGTTCACGGTGGAATACGCACTGGCCAAATTGGTCGACACCTATGGCGTGCGCGCCGGCGCATATATCGGGTACAGCACCGGCGAATACATCGCCGCCACCCTGGCCGGGGTCTTCGATCTCGAGACGGCGATCAAGACGGTCTCGTTGCGGGCCTGCCTGATGCACGAGTCACCCCCCGGCGCCATGGTCGCGGTGGCTGTGGGCCCCGATGACATTGCGCAGTACCTCGGCAACGGGGTGGAGCTGTCCGCGGTCAACGATCCCGGCAACTGCGTGGTCGCCGGGCCCAAGGACGAGATCCGGGCATTCAGCCAACGCCTCAACGAAGCCGGGATACCGGTGCGCCGGGTCCGCGCGACCCACGCTTTCCATTCCAGCTCGATGGAACCGATGCTCGGAGAGTTCCAGGAGTTTCTGTCCCGCCAGCAGTTGCGCGCCCCGCAAACACCGTTGTTGAGCAACCTCACCGGAACGTGGCTGTCCGAGCAGCAGGTCACCGATCCGGCTACCTGGGCGCGTCAGATCAGTTCCACGGTCCGGTTCGCTGACGAACTCGACGTGGTGCTGTCCCAACCGAACCGGATCCTGGTTGAAATCGGGCCCGGTGGCAGCCTGACCGGTTCGGCGATCCGGCATCCGAAATGGTCGGACGGGCACCGCAGCGTCCGGCTCATGCGTCACCCGATCCAGAACCTGGATGACCGCGAAACTTTCCTGCGCGCGCTGGGTGAACTCTGGTCGGCCGGAGTTGACGTGGACTGGACGCCGCGGCGTGCGGCTTCGCCGCGCATCGTCTCCCTGCCCGGTTATCCGTTTGCCCGCCAACGGCATTGGGTCGAGCCCAAGCACATGGCCTGGGCGCAGATTCCCACCGCGAGCAACGGCTCTTCGGTTGGCGCAAAGCTCGGCTCGGGCGCCGACTCGGGCATCCGCGGCGGTGCGCAAACCGGGGAGTCGCAGACCGAAGATGTCTTGCAGCGGATCTGGTCGCAGTGCCTGGGTGTCGGCTCGGTCGATCGAAACGCCAACTTCTTCGACATGGGCGGCGATTCCCTGATGGCGATCAGCATCGCGATGAGCGCCGCCAACGAAGGTCTGACCATCACGCCGCAGGATCTGTATGAACATCCCACCCTTGCGTCGTTGACGGCCGCCATCGATGCCTCGTTCGCGTCCAGCGGGTTGGCCAAGCCCCCGGAGGCCGACGCAAATCCGGCAGTTCCGCCCAACATCGCGTACTTCCTCGACCGTGGGTTGCGCGACACCGGCCGCTGGCGAGTACCACTGATCCTGCGACTGGATCCCCAAGTGGGCCCCGAAGACATTCGAGCGGTGCTGAGCGCGGTGACCAACCACCACGACGCGTTGCGCCTGCGCCTGGTCGAGAACGGCGGAGTGTGGGAGCAGCACATCGCAGCGCCTGCAGACTTCACCGAGCTTGCCACCCGGCAGCTTCCCGGTGACCCGGCCGCCGGCGAGGCGGATGAGCACAGCGCGGTCTCCAACATCGTGGCCGAGCTGATTGCCGAGCAAGGTGATTCGAACGCGCCGCTGATCGCCGTGCATGTCACTGCACCCAATGGTGGTGCGCAATACCTCGGTTTGGCATTGCACGAAATGGTTGCCGACGACGCCTCGCGTCAGCTGCTGGGCGCCGACATCATCACCGCGTTCGCGCAGCGGCTCGGCGATCAAGAGATCAAGCTGGACCCGGTCACCACCGGGTGGCGGGATTGGTCGGTGCGCTGCGCGGCTTTGGCGACCCACCCGGCGGCCCTCGACACCCGTTCGTACTGGATCGAGCAGTCGACCAAGGCCAACCTGTGGTTGACCGATGGCGATGCCGCCCAGCCACCCAGCGCCACCGATCTGACCAAGCTGCCCAGCGTGCTCAACGCCGAGCAGACATCCGAGCTCGACGATGCCCGGCGCCGGTTCCGGCGGTCGATTCAGACCATCTTGCTGGCCGCGCTCGGCCGAACGATCGCCCAAACCGTCGGTGACGGCGTCGTGGCCGTCGAGCTCGACGGCGAGGACCGCTCGGTGCTGCGGCCGGATGTCGACGTGCGCAAGACCGTCGGCAGGTTTACCACCTACTACCCGGTTGCCCTGACGTGTGCCACCGGGCAAGGCGCGGCAGCGCTCAAGGGGCTCGACGCCGTTCACGACACCCTCAAGTCGGTTCCGCACTATGGGATCGGATACGGGCTGCTGCGGTACCTGTATGCCCCGACCGGACGGGTGCTGGGTGCGCAGCGCACACCCGACATCCACTTCCGGTACGCCGGCACGATTCCCGAGCTGCCCCCCGTGGATGCTCCGGTACAGTTCGATTCCGACTTGGCAATGCCGGTGCGAGAGCCGCTCCCTGGGCTCGGCCACGCCGTCGAAATCCGGGCCTACCGGTCCGGCAGCTCGCTACATCTGGATTGGTGGTACGACACCCGGCGTATCACCGCGGAAACAGCAACGGCGCTGGCGCGGTCGTTCCCCACCGCACTCAGCGAACTGATCCAGGAGAGCATCGCGGCGGAGCAGGAAGAGCGCGACGAAGACGAAAAGGTTGGGGTAATCGAAGCCGGCGCTCTGGTGGACCTCTCGAGCCTGGATGCCGGCTGAGGAGGATTGGATGCGTAACAACGACTTGGCGGTAGAGGTTCGCGGGGTTCGCAAGGCCTTCGGCGACGTCGTGGCTCTCAACGACATCAGTTTCGAGGTTGGCCGCGGCGAGGTCATCGGTCTACTCGGCCCGAACGGGGCGGGCAAGACGACTATGGTGGACATCTTGTCCACCTTGACCCGCCCGGATGCCGGCTCGGCCCACGTCGCCGGATACGACGTGGTCGCCCAGCCGGCCGGAGTGCGGCGCTCGATCATGGTCACCGGGCAACAAGTGGCCGTCGACGACGGGCTGACCGGGGAGCAGAACCTGGTGTTGTTCGGCCGCCTCTACGGGCTGCGCAAGTCCCGTGCTCGCCAGCGGGCGCAGGAACTCCTCGATCAATTTGGCCTCACCTATGCCGGCAAGCGGCTGGTGCGCACCTACTCAGGCGGGATGCGTCGACGCATCGACATCGCGTGCGGACTGGTGGTCGAGCCGCAAGTGGCGTTCTTGGACGAGCCGACCACGGGGCTGGATCCCAGAAGCCGACAAGCCATTTGGGACCTGGTCACCAGTTTCAAGAAGCTTGGCATCGCCACCCTGCTTACCACGCAGTATCTCGAGGAGGCGGACGCGCTCAGCGACCGGATCATCCTGATCGATCACGGCAAGATCATTGCCGACGGTACCGCCAATGAGCTTAAGCACCGCGCCGGCGACACCTTCTGCGAGATTGTGCCGCGGCATCTGAAGGATCTGGGCGCTACCGTCGCCGCCCTCGGCTCGCTGTTGCCCGAGCACAACAGGGCCATGGTGACCTCGGAATCGGACCGCATCACGATGCCGGCTCCCGATGGCACCCGCACCCTCATCGAAGCGGCCCGAAGGATCGATGAGGCCAATATCGAGCTGGCCGACATCGCGCTGCGCCGGCCGTCTCTTGATGACGTATTCCTTTCCATGACAACCGATCCCAGTGAGGCCCACGCGCTGAGTCACGTGGCATCGGGGGCCATGCTGTGAGCATCTCGGCGGTCGACCCGACCCCAGTCCCGACCTTCAAGGGGGCAGGCCCGAGCCCGGCGAAACCACGTCTGTCGACGCTGCAGCAATGGTGGGTGCTCGTTGGACGCTTCACCAAACCGCGCCCGCGCGACCCGGAGCTGATCACCATGGTCGGCGCGCCAGTGGTCTTCACGGTGGGCTTCTACATACCGTTCGCCATACCGTGGAATCACTATGTGGGTGGCGGCGCCTCCGGTGTCGCCAGCAGCCTGGGGCAATACATCGCCCCGCTGATCGTGCTGCAGTCCATTTCGTTCGCCGCCATCTCCTCGGCCTTTCGGGCGGCCACCGATTCTCTGCAGGGCATCAATCGACGGTTCAGGTATATGCCGATCGCCCCGTTGACACCGGTAGTCGCCCGCGTGACAGCCGCGATCTACCGATGCTGCGTTGGTCTGACGGTGGCGCTGATCTGCGGATACGCGATCGGCTTCCACTTCAATCGCGGACCGCTCTACATCGTCGGCTACTGCCTTTTGGCGATCGCAATCGGGGCGGTGCTGTCATTCGGTGCCGACCTACTCGGCACCGGCACCAAGAACCCCGATGCCATGCTGCCGTTGCTGTCGTTGCCCATCTTGATCTTTGGGCTGTTGTCCGTTGGTCTCATGCCGCTCAAGCTGTTTCCGCATTGGATCCACCCGTTTGTTCGCAACCAACCGATAACGCAATTCGTGGTGGCGCTGCGCGCGTTGGCCGGGGATACCACCAAGGCGGCCATACCGGTGACGTGGACGGTAATGACGCCGACCTTGGCGTGGCTAGCCGGCTTCGCCCTGCTCCTGGTGCCCGTGTCCATCATCGTTTTGTCCCGGCGGCCATGATCGGTATGACAAGTCAAGAAATCGCGTTTGCGCCCGCACAGTCCCAGCACACCAACCACTCTGCCCGGCTGCTCATTTCGCAGACTCTGGTGCAGACCCAGCGGATACTCACGCGCTGGTCGCGTGACTTCGTCACCCTCATCGAAGCGCTGGTCTTTCCGATTCTGTTCATGCTGGTGTTGAAGATCGTGCTCGGCAATCTGATCTATGCCGTAACCTACCATGATGCGATGTACAGCATCGTTCCGTTGATCGCACTCGGCGCCGCGATCACCGGATCGGCGTTCGTCGCGATCGACCTGATGCGAGAACGCACCAGCGGACTGCTCTCCCGACTGTGGGTGCTGCCAGTGCACCGGATGTCGGGTCTGATGGCCCGCATCCTGGCAGACGCGGTTCGGATTCTGTTCACCACTCTCGTGATGCTGGGCGTGGGGATCCTGATGGGCTTCGAGTTTCGCCAAGGTCTGATCGCGAGCCTCATGTGGCTGTGCGTTCCGGTGACGCTCGGCATCGCCTTCGCCGTCATGGTCACCACCGTGGCGCTCTATTCGTCGCAGGCAGTCATCGTCGAGGGGGTCGAGTTGACCCAGGCAATCGCGATCTTCTTCTCCACGGGTCTGATTCCGCTGGACCAATACCCACACTGGATTCAGCCGGTCGTGGCCCATCAGCCAGTAAGCTATGCGGTCTCGGCGATGCGCGGATTGTCGATGGGTGGCCCGGTCCTGTTTCCGATGATCGAGGTGCTGTTGTGGACCGCCGGCATCTGCGCGGCGTGCGCGGTTCCCCTGGCCGTTGGCTGGCGACGGGCCAGCACGCATTGATCCACCATGCAGTGAAGAACGGAGAGTCCTAACGTGTTCCCCGGAGCCGTAATCCGGAAGCTGGCGTTCAGCGAGGAAATATACGCCCGATACCAGGCTTTCACCTCGTTCACAGCGCATGTGCGAGGTCCGGTCGACATCGATGCGATGTCGGAGGCCTTCGACGCTCTCTTGCAGGCCCATCCGGTGTTCGCGGCCCATCTGGAGGAAGGCCCCGACGGGAACCACCACATTGTCGCCAATGACCTGCTGCACTCGGGGCTGGTAGTCATCGACGGCAGGCGGGCCGAAAACCCCCATGTGCAGCTCGATCAGCGCGACTCGCTGTTCAGGCTGCAGTTGACGCTCGGCGAGTCGGAGAGCCTGGTCACCGCGTATGTCCATCACAGCCTGGCCGACGCTCACCACCTCGGCAGCCTGCTTGACGAGCTGTTGTCCCGCTATACCGACGTGGTCACTACCGGCGACCCCGGTCCGATAACACCCGAGCCGGCGCCCGAACCAGCTGAAGAGCTGCTGAAGCGCCGCGGTATCAAGCAATCAGCGCTGACCGGGTTCGAGCGTTTCTTGCCGCTCTTGTTCGCCTATGACCTTCCGCCCATCGCCGAGGAGATGCGCAAGTTCGAAGCGCCCGAGCCGGTTCCGGTCACCAGGTGCCGACTCACCAGCCAGGAGACCGCCGACCTGGTCTCGTTCAGCCGAGACAATGGGCTCAGCTTCAACGCGGTGCTGGCGGCCGCTATCCTGCTCGCCGAGTGGCGGTTGCGCGAGACGCCGCACGTCCCAATTCCCTACTGCTACGCCGTAGATCTGCGCTTCCTTTTGAGCCCTCCGGTAGGGGCGACCGAGAGCACCAACCCGGTGGGATTGGCAACCTATCTCGCCGAGATTGGTCCCGACACCGACATCACCGAATTGGCAGCCGACATCGTCGCAACTTTCCGGGCTGACTTGTCCGACGGCATGATTCACCAATCGGCGCTTCGTTCCGGCAGGATCCTGGAGGGAACTCCCCCCGGACTGCCACCATTTGTCTTGTGCACGAACGTCAGTACGCTGCCGCCGATCCGCACACCGGAAGACGTGGAGCTGGTGGACTTCCACAGCAGGATCCACTGCGCGATGGATGTCCCCTTCGGCTTCTACGCCTGCTCGATCGCCACCGACCGGCTCTCGATCGAGCTGCACGGCAGCATCCCGGCGCCACAGCTCTTGTTGGACGCCATCCGCGACATCCTGTGCTCTGTTCCCTCAGAGTACGGGTTGTTCATGGAATGACCTGAGCCTGCGCGCTTTTGTAGATCCGACCTGTAGATCCCACCTTTTGTTGGATCGAACCCTTTTGGTTAGATCGCAGGCTGTATAGATCGGCTCTCGTTCGCCACCATCAGGCCTAGTTCGCTGCCATAAGGCACCGTTGCACTGCAGCGCACCTCGTGGGCTCACGAAGAACGCTACAGTGCAACGGATCCGCCGTTATGACGCCGCGGCTTGGGCTTCTTCCTCGGCCAATGTGTCGGCCAGATGCTGCGACAAGGCACGCGCAGTGTTATGGCTGGCGATGACCTTGGGCGACAGCCGCACCCCCGTCTCGGTTTCAATGTGGGTCCGCATCTCGAGCATGCCCAGCGAGTCCAGGCCATACTCGACGAACGGCCGGTCCGCGTCCACTGTGCGACGCAGGATCACACTGGCCTGCTCGGCTATCAGACGCCGCAGCCGACCGGCCCACTCCTCTTGCGGCAGCAACTTCAGCTCCGCGAGGAATTTACTTGGGCCCCTGGTGTTTTGACCGCTGGACTGGAACATCTCAGCCCACGGGCTGCGCCTGACCAGGTCTGCCAGCCATGGCGCACCGATGATCGGGATGTAGCCGGTGTAGGTGCGGGCATGGCGCAGCATCTGATCGAATGCGTACATACCCTCGTCGGGGGCGATCATGATTTCGCCACCTTCGGCCAAGAACGTGGCGCGGCCGACCTCACCCCACGCACCCCAGCCGATGGCACAGACCGGCAGGCCCTGAGCACGGCGCCAGTGAGCGAACGCGTCGACCCAGCTGTTGGCCGCCGCGTAGGCACCCTGACCGGGCGAACCCATCAGGGCCGCACCCGAGGAGAACAAGCAGAACCAGTCGAGCGGCTGTCCGGTCGATGCGCGATGCAGGTTCCAGGATCCGTAAACCTTGGGCGACCAGTCCCGATCGATCAGCTCGTCGGTGATGTTGCTCAACGTGGCGTCCTCGACCACCGCGGCCGCGTGCAGCACACCCCGCAGCGGAAGCCCGGTGGCGGTCGCCGCACTGACCAGACGGTCAGCGGTCTCCGGCTCGGCAATATTGCCGCACTCAACCACGATGTCAGCCCCATTAGCCCGCAGCCGCTCGATGGCCTGCCGCGATTTGGGGTTGGGCTGTGAGCGGGCAGTCAGCACGATCCGGCCGCAGCCCGCCGCGGCCATCTTCGAGGCGAAGAAGAGCCCCAGGCCGCCCAGGCCGCCGGTGATGATGTAGGATCCGTCGCTGCGGAACACCTCAACCTGCTCCGGAGGTACCACTACCCCTCTGCGCCCACTTCGCGGCATGTCGAGCAGCAGTTTGCCGGTGTGTGCGGCGTTACTCATCGTCCGGATAGCCTCGGCGGCTTCGGCCAATGGGTAGTGAGTGCACTCCGGTGCACTCAGCACACCTTCGGCGGTGAGGTTGTACACCGTCGAGAGCAACTCGCGGACCCGTTCGGGCTGGATGACCGACATCAGCCCGAGGTCCACGTAGTAGAACGTCAGGCCACGCCGGAACGGATACAGCCCCATCCGGGTGTTGCCGTACACATCGGCCTTGCCGATCTCGACGAACCGTCCGCCGAAGGCCAACAGCTCCAGGCCCGCGCGTTGGGCGGCACCCGTCAGCGAGTTCAGCACGATATCGACGCCGTACCCGTTTGTGTCGCGCCGGATCTGATCCGCGAACTCGATGCTGCGCGAGTCGTAAACGTGCTCGATGCCCATGTCGTTCAACAGCTGCCGACGTTCCGCATTGCCGGCTGTTGCGAATATCTGCGCCCCTGCGGCGCGCGCGATCGCGATGGCCGCCTGCCCCACACCACCGGTTGCGGAGTGGATCAGCACCCGGTCCCCGGCCTTGATTCCGGCCAGGTCGTTGAGGCCGTACCACGCGGTGGCGTGGGCGGTGGAGGACGCGGCCGCATGCTCGTCGGACAGGCCCGCCGGCAGTGTGACAGCGAGGTTGGCATCACAGGTGAGGTAGCTCCGCCAGCATCCGTCCTTGGAGAAGCCGCCAACCCGGTCACCGACCTGGTGATCCGTGACGCCCTCCCCGACCGCCGTCACCACGCCGACGAAGTCGGTCCCCGTCTCCGGCAGACGTCCCTCCAAGCTGGGGTACCGGCCGAAGGCGATCAGGACATCGGCGAAGTTGATGCTGGACATGGTCACCGCGACCTCGATCTGACCGGGCCCCGGCGGAACGCGGTCACAGGCGGCGAGTTCCAGCGTCTGCAGGTCACCCGGCGTGCGGATCTGCAGCCGCATGTTGTCACGCTCGTGGTCGACGATGGCGGTTTGCCGTTCGTCAGCGCTCAGTGGGCCGGGGAACAGGCGCGCCACGTACCACTCGCCACCGCGCCAGGCGGTCTCGTCTTCCTCGGATCCTCCCAACAGTTGCTGGGCCAGCTGTTCGGCCTGCGTGCTTTCGTCGACGTCGACCTGGGTTGTCTGCAACAGCGGATGCTCACTGCCAATCACCCGCAACAGGCCGCGCAGTCCGGCCTGCTCCAGATTGATCTCGTCTTCTGGCCGAACTCGCTGAGCCTGCCTGGTCACCACGAACAGACGCGGCAGCTCACCTTCCAGCTCGGCCAACTCCCGGGTGATCCGAACCAGGTGGCGCACCTGCTCACGACCCTGCAGCAGGCTCTGCTCATCCGCGTCGCCGCTACGTGGCCCACAGACGATCACCACACCCTTGTTGGCACGGGCCCGAAGCTGGGCGCGCAGCTTTTCGATGCCGCCGGCCAGATCGTCCTGTGCCGACCAGACCATGCTGGCGCACTCCGCGCCCTGGGATTTCAGAGCATCAGCCAACATCGTTGCCATCAAGTCCTCACCATCGGAGGCGCTGATGAGCAACCACGAGCCGGTCTCCTCGTCGAGGACCTCGGGCAGCTGTCGCTGTTGCCACTCGAGGGTCAGCAGACGCTCGCTGAGTACGCGGTCGCGTTCACCGCTTTCGGAGGTCCCGGTGCCCAGGCGCAGCCCACGCACGGCCAATAGCACGCAACCCTGCTCATCGAGCAGCTCCAGGTCGGCCTCGCCTCCATTGGCGTCGGCCTTGGTTACCCGCGTGTAGCAGTACTGGGCATTGCGGGTCGGCCCGTAGGCACGCAGGCTGCGCACACCCAATGGCAACAGCAAGCCGCCACCGCCGGTGCTCTTGACGCCCGCGGCGACGGACTGGAAGCAGGCATCCAGCAGCGCCGGGTGCACGCCGTAGGCCCCCTGCTGGAACCGAATCGACGCGGGCAGCGCCACTTCGGCCAGCACCGTGCTGCCTTCTGTCTCCGCGGTACGCGCGATGGTCAGACCGCTGAATGCGGGACCGTGCTGAATGCCACGTTCGACGAACGCTTCACGAAACTCGGCTCCGTTGACCGAGACGGGGTGGGCCGCCAACAGCGCTGCGATGTCGTAGGCCGGCGGCACGGATTCGTCGTCGCTGGCGCGCAACGCCGCGGTGGCGTGGCGCGTGGTTTCACCGTCAACATGGGTCTGCACCACGAAGTTGGCGACACCCGGCGAGTCCAGCGACGCGACGGCGTCGATCGGGGTCTCCTCATCGAGCAACAGCATCTGCTCAAAGGCCAGGTCGCGGACCTCGAATGCTTCGCCGAATACCTCGCCGGCGGCCGCCAACGCCATCTCGCAGTAAGCCGCGCCGGGAAGGGCGGCCACGTTGCGCACCTGGTGATCGCTTAGCCACGACAAGGTGTCGGTGCCGACATCGGTCTGCCAAACATGGCGCTCCGGCTGCTCGCTCAGCCGCACATGTGCGCCGAGCAACGGATGCACGGTGAGCGAGCAGGCACCTTGCGCCTTGCTGTCTTGTCCTTCACCGTCCACGAAGAAGCGCCGGTGCGTCCACGCCGGCAGCGGCGCATTCACCAACCGGCCGGCTGGATAGAGCACCGAGAAGTCCACGGCGGCTCCAGCGCTGTGCACATCGGTCAGCAGGCCGCGCAACCCGTGCGGCAGCGGCTGCTCCCGCCGCATACCGGCCAGAGCGGCCGCCGACATGTCGAGACTGCGGGCGTTCTGGTCGACGGCGTGGGTCAGCAGAGGGTGCGGCGAGAGCTCGGCGAAGACTCGGAAGCCGTCCTCTAGCGCGGCCTGCACCGCCGCAGCAAACTGCACGGTGTTGCGCAGGTTGTCCACCCAGTAAGCGGCGTCGCAGGTGGGCCGCTCTCGCGGATCAAACAGAGTGGCCGAGTAGTACGGAACCTTGGGAGCCGACGGGACGATATCCGCCAGCGCCGTGGCCAGATCTTCGAGGATTGGGTCGACTTGAGGCGAGTGCGACGCCACGTCCACTGCAACCTCGCGCGCCATCACCTCCCGCTGCTCCCACCGCGCAACGAGATCACGCACCGTTTCGGTGGCACCGCCGACTACCGTGGACTGCGGCGAGGCCACTACCGCGACGGCGACGTCATCGATGCCGCGGGCCATGAGCTCCGAATTCACTTGCTTGGCAGGTAGTTCCACTGATGCCATCGCGCCGGCTCCGGAGATCCGCAGCATCAGCTTGGACCGGCGGCTGATGACGCGTGCGCCGTCTTCCAGCGACAGCGAGCCAGCGACGACGGCCGCGGCCGCCTCACCCAGCGAGTGCCCAATCACGGCACCCGGGCGCACCCCGTAGGTCTTCTCCATGGTGGCGGCCAGCGCAACCTGCATGGCGAACAGGGTCGGCTGCACCTTGTCGATCCCAGTCACCTTTTCCGGCGCCGTCATCGCCTCGGTCACCGAAAAACCCGACTCGTGGGCGATCATCGGCTCTACCGCGGCAACGGTCGCAGCAAACACCGGTTCGTTGGCCAGCAGGTCGGCGCCCATGGCGGCCCACTGCGACCCCTGCCCCGAGAACACCCATACGGGTCCCCGGTCGCCGCGTCCGACCGCGGCCTCATACATGAGGTCACCCTCGGCGACCTCCTGCAAACCCTCGACCAGTTCGGGCAGGCTGGCGGCGACTACCGCGGTGCGCACCGGCCGATGCGCACGCCGGCGCGCCAGCGTGTAGGCCAGGTCGACCTCCTCGGTGGAGGCCGCGGAGTCCGCGCGACTACCCACCCACTCGGCGAGCTCACGTGCGGTCTGCCGGAGCCCGTCAGCCGAGGTGGAGGACAAAGCGAACAGCAATGGGCTGGCCATGCCGGGCTCCGCGGGGCCTTGATCGCTTGCCGGCGCTGGTGTGGGCGGTTCTTCGAGGATGGCGTGCACGTTGGTCCCCGACATCCCGAACGAGGACACCGCGATCCGCCTCGGCCCCTGGTCCTCGGGCCATGGCGTGATCTCGTGGGGCACATAGAGCCCCGTCTCGATCTCCGCAAGCTCGTCGGGCAGTCGGGTGTGGTGCACCATCGGTGGCACCACCCCGTGTCCAAGCGACAGGGTCGCCTTGATCAGTCCTACCGTTCCCGCGGCGGACTCGCTGTGCCCAATATTGGTCTTGACCGATCCGAGCATGCAGCGGCTGCCGCCGGCGCCGTACACCTGCGCCAGGCTCCGATACTCGATCGGGTCACCGACCGGGGTACCGGTGCCGTGCACCTCCACCGCTCCCACGCTGGCTGGGTCCACTCCTGCCGCCGCCAGGGCTTCGCGGTAGACGGCGACCTGCGCAGTCTCCGACGGCATGAGCAACGTCTCGGAGCGCCCGTCCTGATTGGCAGCGGTACCGCGTACCACCGCGAGGATCCGGTCTCCGTCGGCCAGCGCATCCGACAGTCGCTTGAGCACAACCACCGCGCAACCCTCGGAACGCACAAAACCGTCCGCGTCGACGTCGAACGCGTGGCAGCGACCGGTCGGAGAGAGCATGCCCTGCGAGGACAAGGAAACACTGCCGTTGGGCTCCAGCAGCAACGCACAGCCGCCGGCCAACGCGAGGTCGCTCTCCCCCTCGTGCAGGCTGCGGCAGGCCAGATGCACCGTGAGCAAACCGGAAGAGCATGCGGTGTCCACCGTCATCGCCGGACCGTGCAGGCCCAGCGTGTGGGCAATGCGCCCGGACGCCACACTGTTGATGAGGCCTGTCGACGCGTAGGGGCCCGCCAAGTCGCCCGCGAGGACCGTGCGCACCAGATAGTCCTCGTGGGACAGCCCAACGAACACACCCGTCGAGGATCCCGACAACGACGCCGGATCGAGACCGGCGTGCTCGATCGCCTCCCACGCGGTCTCCAGCAACTGCCGATGCTGCGGGTCGATCGAGGTCGCTTCCCGTTCGCTGACGCCAAAGAAATCGGCGTCGAAACCGGCGACGTCGTCGATGAACCCACCCCATCGCGACACCGTTCGACCAGGGACGCCCGGCTCGGGGTCGTAGTAGTCGTCAACGTCCCACCGGTCAGGTGGAATTTCGGAGACCAAGTCGTCACCGCGCAGCAAGGACTCCCAGAGCTTCTCGGGCGAGTCGACGCCTCCGGGCAGCCGGCATCCCATCCCGATAATCGCAACGGGCGTGGCAGGTTTTTGCATAAATCTATATTCCTTGTCTCAGCTCGACCGATCTCACACCGTTCAACCGGTGTGACACCGACGACACCACCGAATCATTCACAAGGGCAACGAAATGGCTACAACGCCGGTTCCGAAGCCGCCAATCCAGGCCAAGCCGGATCTCGACACCGCTGGCGGGTCTCGCAAGCAAGCCTAGACGACTCAGGGCACGCCGGGAGCACGGCTTGCGCGATTACCCGGCCTGTGACGGGTCCGACCGATTGAGCGGCGAGTGGCCCCGATCACCACGGTGTATATCAAGGGGCCGGACCCGAAGGACCCCGAGATCGGATGGTCTGACCGGCCTGCTGTGAGAAGAATGACCTTCAGCTGTGAGATGAATCGATCCGGCCGGCCAATCTCGCGTCACCCGGTGGCACACGTGGGCGAGGCACCGAACCAGGACGCAGGGACCCCCGAAGCCGCGCGCGGACCTACCAGGCCGGCCCCCACCAGGTTCTCCCCCACCAGCCCGGCCCTCAATCCCGCCGTCAATCCTGTTCTGCCCCAACGCATTCGCATGACGTTGCTGCGGAGCAGGCAGGGACCGGTGGGGCGGCTACTCCTTGCCGAAGCTGTACATCCGGTACGAGATATCACCGCTTTGCATTAGGCGGTACAGGGGGGTGCCCGTCACACCGATGTAGTTGCGGCCCGCGGCGCGCAAAAAGATCGGCAGATGGCGCTTTACCAGTTCTCGTGACTTCGGCGTATTGATGTCGATGCCGCGCAGAACCTCTGCGTTGATCTCTCGGTACGAAATTTGCTGCAGCCCGGCGGCGGCCAGTGCGGCCTCCCATTCGGCGATCTCAGTGCAGGGCCGGATATCCGCGTATGCGAAGTACCCCCCCCTGGGCGCAGCACCCGCTTCACCTCTTCGAGGAAAACTGGAAACCGCGGGTAGCAATGTGAGGCTTCCACGTTGAGCACCACATCAAAGGATTCGTCCTCGAAAGGTAGGTCCTCGGCATCGCCTTGCACGAAATCCAAACCGGGCAGGTTGTGCCGTTGTTGGCAGAACTTGATGCCGGCCGGGTTAAGGTCCAATGCCGTATACGAGGCGGGGCCCAGGGTACGGGTGAGGTAGGAGGCCCCGCCGCCATGGCCGCAACTGACCTCCAGCACGCGTTTACCACTCAGATCAGCCTGGGTCGCCGTCCGGTGATACAGGTTGATGTGGCATCGGTCCGGCTCGTCGGTCGCCTCCAATGGCAGGTCCATCGGCGGATCTTCCTCGTAAGCCCAGTTGATGAACACAAGCTCATCGGCACCGAGCCCACGGGTCATAAGCGGATACCAGTATTTCCAAATTTTCTTGTAGACCCGGGTGTGTGCGACGCCGGCGACGACACGGTGGGTACGACTTAAGGCCACGGGGAAGCAGTATGGCAGAGCACCTGTCCAAGAACGGTAAGAACGGCAAGAACGGCAACGGCGCGTCCGTGAAAATGCGGCGCAACCCGCCACCGCACTGCGGTGATGGCCGGGAATACGGACAAGGCCATTTGCTGCGCCCCTCGATTAGCCGGCCCCCACCGCCGGAAGTGACGCGACCCGAACCCGCCCAAGAAATGGGGCAGATCGACGGCAATCATTTCCCCGCGCATCCGTGCGCACAAGAAATCAAGATCAACCAGGTCGCTCGACCTACCCCCGCCGTTTGGTGAATGTCCACTAGACCACCGTTGAACTCGCGAAATGCAACTTTGACGCCCCTGCGGGGTGCCCGCCGCCCGGATTCGTGGGCAGGCCGGGGCAACGTTGCATCCAGGCCGGTAACGTGATGCCCATGAGTGTGCGTTCCCTTCCCGCGGCGCTTCGTGCCTGCGCCCGCCTGCAGCCCAACGACCCAGCGTTCACCTTCATGAACTACGAACGGGACTGGGACGGTGTAGCGGAGACGCTGACGTGGTCGCAGCTGTATCGGCGAACGCTGAACGTGGCCCGAGACCTGAGCAGTTGCGGGGCGGTCGGTGACCGTGCGGTGATCTTGGCTCCGCAGGGACTCGAATACATCGTCGCTTTCCTCGGCGCGCTGCAGGCCGGACGGATCGCGGTTCCGCTTTCGGTTCCCCAGGGCGGCGCCAGCGATGACCGCGCCACATCGGTGCTACGTGACGCGTCCCCGGTCGCGATTCTCACCACATCGCCGGTCATCGACGATGTAACCCAGCATGTTTCGGCTCAGTCCGCCGGGCCGGCTCCCTCGATCATCGAACTCGACCGGCTGGACCTGGACGCTTCGGCCGGATCTGGTGCCGGTGACGAAAACTACCCGGCTACGGCGTATTTGCAGTACACGTCGGGATCGACCCGCGAGCCTGCCGGCGTCGAGCTTTCGCACCAGAATCTGAGAACCAACTTCGAACAGCTGATGTCGGGCTACTTTGCCGACACCGATGGGCTCGCGCCACCGGACGCGACGCTGGTGTCGTGGCTGCCCTTCTACCACGACATGGGTCTGGTTCTGGGGGTCTGCGCACCGATTCTCGGTGGATATCAGGCAGTGCTTACCAGCCCGGTGTCGTTCCTGCAGCGTCCGGCGCGGTGGATGCAGATGCTGGCCACCAGTTCGCACGCATTTTCGGCAGCACCGAACTTCGCCTTCGAACTCGCGGCCAAAAAAGTGTCGGATGACGACATGGCCGGACATGATCTGGGCAATGTGCTGACCATCCTCAGCGGCAGCGAGCGGGTACAACCCGCAACCTTGAAGCGCTTCGCCGACCGCTTTGCCCGCTTCAATCTGCAGGAAAGGGTGCTCCGCCCGTCGTATGGCCTGGCCGAGGCAACGGTCTACGTGTCGACCAGCAGGCCAGCTCAGCCCCCCGAGATCCTGGACTTCGAGGCTGAAAGTTTGACCGCCGGTCAGGCGAAGCGGTGTGAAAGCGGAGCCGGCACCCAGTTGGTCAGCTACGTCTTGCCGCGCTCACCGTTGGTGCGAGTCGTCGACCCCGATACCTGCACCGAATGCCCGGAGGGGACGGTCGGCGAAATCTGGGTGCATGGCGACAACGTCGCCATCGGCTATTGGAACAAGCCGGAGGAAAGCGAGCGCACCTTCGGCGGAAAGTTAGCCTCGCCATCCGAAGGCACCCCCGAAGGTCCATGGCTAAGAACCGGAGACTCCGGATTCATCGAAGACACGAAAATGTTCATCATCGGCCGTATCAAGGATCTCTTGATCGTGTATGGACGCAACCACTCTCCCGATGACATCGAGGCCACGATTCAGGAAATCACCCGGAGCCGCTGCGCGGCGATATCCGTCCCCGGTGATCGCAGCACCGAGAAATTGGTCGCCATCATCGAACTCAGAAAGCGCGGCGACTCGGCTCAAGACACCCTCGAGATACTCGGCGCCATCAAGCGTGAAGTCACCTCGGCCCTGTCGAATTCGCACGGCCTCAGCGTCGCGGATCTGGTTCTGGTAGCGCCGGGTTCGATCCCGACCACGACCAGCGGCAAGGTCAGGCGGGCTGCGTGCGTCGAGCAGTATCGACAGCAGCAGTTCGCCCGCCTGGACGCCTAGCGTGTCAACCGACGGTACCCATAGGTCGTCGCGGCTGGTCAACTTCCTCATCGTCGCCGCCTGGATTGCGGTGGCGGTGATCGCGAACCTGGCTGTAGTGCTAGCGCCGGGAAAATCCAGCGACGCCGGCTCGGCGCTGTTGTCGCCAGATTCCACGGCGTCTGCCGCCAGCAGCCGGATTGGGCAGGCCTTCCCGGGCACCGGCACCAACGCGGTCGCCTACCTGGTGGTGGATGGGCGCGACACCCTTGGGCCCGCCGATCAGAACTACTACGACGCGGCGGTTAGCGCGCTGCGCGCGGACAGCCGCCACATCGGTTCCGTCCTCGACTGGTGGTCAGATCCTCTGACAGTCCCGCTGGGAACCGGCTCCGATGGCCACTCGGCGATCGCGATGGTCTGGCTGGTCGGCCAGGCCGGGTCAACCCAGGCGCGGGAATCGCTGCAAGCCGCGCAATCGGTGGTGCACAATCTGCCGGCAAGTGCGGGGCTACGCGCCCGCGTCGTAGGTCCGACGACGTCGAGCAGCGTGCCCGCGCACATGACGGCGTGGCAGGGCGCGGTGATCGTGCTCGCCACTGCGGTGATTGCCGTCCTACTACTGCTGTGGGCGCGCCGCTCGCTCGTGGCCGCCGCAGTCGTGCTGCTGACCGCCGGCCTCTCGCTCGCGGTGGCGTGGCCGCTGGCCGCCGCGCTGCGCGCTATCCCCGGACAGAACATCTCGGTCTTCACCGTGTTCTCCGCGACCCTGGCCGCGATACTGACAATCGGCACGATCGCCGCTTCCACCATGCTGGTCGCACGGCCCGGACATCACCCGGGTGCCACGGCGGCCCAGCCGGTGGGCCGAGCGGCATCCCGCGACAACCTGGCCGCGTTGGCCATGCCCGCAGCGGGCGTCGCGATACTCACCGCCCCGCTACTGCTGGCCCGAACGCCCGCGCTCCACGGAGTCGGCGTCGCCGCGCTGGGTGTCGTTGTGGCACTTGCGGCTTCGCTGACACTGTTGCCTGCCCTGATCGGGCTCACCGGGCCGTCACGGCTGTCCTCGTCACGACCCGTCGGCGCCCGCCGTTCACTGCCCGTGTCGATACCGCGCACCGCCGTAGTCGCCGCCCTGGTGCTCGCGGTGTGTGCGATACCGGTCATCGGGATGCAATGGGGCATCGGTGACGGCCCGGTGAAACCGGCCGCAGGCGGCACCAAGCGGGTGTTGCCTGGGCAACCACTGCCCGACGTGGTGATGCTCGAAGCCAAGCACGATCTGTCAGACCCAGCCGGGCTCATTGCCATCGACCAGGTCAGCCACCGGCTGATGGAGATTCCCGGCGTCCGCAGGGTGGAGTCGGCGGCATGGCCGGCCGGTGTGCCATGGACGGACGCGTCGCTGACCGCCGCTGCCGGAAGACTCAGCGATGAGCTCGATCGCGGGGCCGGCTCCTTCATGCCGCAGGTGAGAGCGATAAAGACGTTGGGGTCGATCGTCGATCAGATGTCCGGCGCGGTCGACGAGCTGGACCGCAGCGTCACCGCCGGTCTGGCCGGGGCAGCCCAAATTCAGCAGAACGTCGACGTCCTGATATCTGGCACCAACAACATCAAAGGCGTGACAGTGGAGTTGTCCGGATATCTGGATCCGGTCCGCGGTTGGATGGGCGACGTCCCGAACTGTCCCGCCGACATGTTGTGTGTCGCCGCGGGCAAGGTCATCGATCCCGTCGACAGGATGGTCGACGACGTGAAGTTGCTCACCGACGGGGCTGATCGCATCGCCGCGGTATCGCGCAAGACGCTGGGCGCCTTCTCCTCCGCGCCGCAGGTGGTCGCTCAAATGCGATCGGCACTGGCCCAGCTGCAGTCTTTTGTGCCCAACCTGGAAACGACCATCGAGAACACCCTCCCGCAACTCGTGCAGGTGTCGGCGTTCTTGAAGAATCTCAGGCTCGATTTCGCCAACACCGGCCAGGGTGGCTTCTATGTATCGGGTAAGACCCTCGCGGACCCGTCTTACCAGCAGGTACGGCAGTCGATGTTTTCGGCGGACGGGACGGCCACCCGGCTACTCGTCTTCTCCGACAGCAACCTCGGTCTGGACGCGTCGGCAAGGGCACAACAGCTCGAAGCCGCGGCCGGCAAGGCAATGAAGTACGGCAGCCTCGAGGACGCCGAAATCACCGTGAACGGGGCCGCCCAAGTGGCCACCGACGTCCGGGGCTCCCTCACCCACGATGCCGTGCTGCTGGCCGCCATGATGCTGGCGGTGCTGGTTCTGGTCAGCATGTGGCGCGGAGCGCTCACGGCCGTTGTGATGGCCGTCGGGTTGCTCGCGGCCTACCTCGCTGCGCTGGGCATTTCGACAGCCCTCTGGCAATATCTGGCGGGACGTGAGATACCCGCAGCGGTACCGTTGGTGTCCTTCGCCATCCTGGCGGCGTGCGGGCTTCCCTATCTCCTGGATCGCACGGGCACCCCGATCACCACCGAAGCCCCGATCACACCCGATGCACAGCCCGCGGATACCGCGGCGCTGCGCAGCGCCGGTGCGCCGCTGGCGGCCCTGACCGCGGTCTTCGGCCTGGGATTGGTGCTGGTCTCAGCCGGGTCGGTGGGCGCGCTGAGTCAGATCGGCACCGTGGTGCTGTTCGGCGTCGCCGCGCTGACGGTGGTGGCACGGGTGTGCATTCCGGCCGCGATGCAAGATCGGGCTGACCGCACCGTCGCGGCCGAGCCGGTCGCCGAGCCCGACCTAGCAACCGACTAGGTGTACTGACCTGACAGGTTAGGGACGCGGCTGGCGGGTGGTCGGCCGCCGAGCACGGTGTGGCCGCGGTGGTAATTGTCGGTGTGAAACCACCTGGGGAATTCGTCGTAGCGTTCGGTATCGCTGGTGTGGCGACGGGCGTAGGCCCACTCGTCGGCCAAGGTGCGGTGAAAGGGCTCGACTTTCGAGATTGAGTTGGTGCATTCCTAGACAGCTCGCACCCCACTCGGAGATCTTCGTCATGTCGCCACGCCACGCTCACCAGCGTCTGTGGTCAGCACACCTAGGCACCGGTCAGCGGCCGGCCCGGGCGATCAGTCGACGTTGACCGGTTCATTCCATTTGGACAACGTGACCTCGACGGCCCCGGAACCGAGGTCCACGTTGGCCCGAACGAGGCGGTGCGAACCATCTTGGGCGATCCACACGGTCGCCGGTCGCGGACTGCGCGCGCCAGGGTCCAAGATCTTGACGCTGTCTGTTGGCAGCGTTCCGGTGATCTTGCTGGTCTGGATTCCGTTGATGACCTCGTTGCCCTGCGACTGCAGGTTGGCGACACCGGAGAGCAACTTCGTCACCCCATTGATGGGGTCCAGCACGCGTGAGGCCGACAGATCAGCCACGGAGCCCAGATTGCTCCAGTCGTCGAACAGTTTGACCGAGATGTTGTCGTCCTTGACGCGGAACGGGACACCCGCCTCGCCGTTATAGGTGCAGTCACCCTTCGCGGCGAGCGGTTTGGCCCGGAGATCGACATCGGCGCTACTGATCCCGAGCATGCTGTCGACTTTCCCGGTTGTGCGGATCGCCAGATGCGCGCTGGTCAACGCCTTTGTCGCGTCGAGCGATTGCTCAACCTCGGCCATCAACGCCGGATCGGCCGGTACGGTGGTCGAGCTTTGGGCCTCGGGTTGCGATTTGTCGGAAGAACATCCGGACACCCACAAGACCAGACCAAGCGCTACCAGAAGGGCGGAGATGACCGCCGGTTTCCTTTGGTTCACTGCCTACCACCTCGCTGATATTGGCCGATATTGGCTCAAGCTCGCTTTGCACCCGCGGACAGCACCGAACCCAGCACACAGGTCGGTCATGAGCGGGCCGACAGCAATGCCGATCACCGTTGTGGTGCCCCGCACTGTGCCCTCTGGCGGCCCTACGGCGCAGCACCATTGGCCACGCGTCATCCATCACATTGGCCAACAAGACATTCGCCGCGCCTACGGCGGACCCGAACATCATGCGCTTGCTGGCGTACCCGATCTTAGCGTGCATCCGCATGGCCTCGCGGCCGCGGCCGACGTGGCTCATCGACTACCCCGATGCAGATACCGGCCACGCCGGTGAGTTAGCAAGCGCTTCAGTCCTTTCCAGCGATCCGTCGCGTCCCACCAACTCACCGGCAACCGGCGCTCGTCCCTGCTACGCAGTTACCGAAACCATCTCGCCGTCGGATTCGGGCAGCTTTTCCTCATCGGCTTGGGTTGCCTGGCTGTCCGGAATCTGCCGGCCGACATATTCGGCGATCGCAGTCGGTGTCGGATGGTCGAAGATCACCGTGGGTGGCAACGTCAGACCCGTGGCGCTCTTGAGGCGGTTGCGCAGTTCTACCGCGGTCATCGAGTCGAAGCCGAGGTCCTGGAACCCTGCCTCCGGATCGATGTCCTCGGGGGACGGCCGGCCCAGCACCGCTGCGGCCTGCAAACACACCAGACCAACCAGGGCGTCTTGGCGTTCGCCTGCGCTCAGCCCGTTGAGGCGCTCGGCCAGCGCCGACTTCGACTGGGCGGCATCCCCGGTGTCCTCGATCTGGCGCCGCCGCGGACGGCGCACCACCCCGGCGAACAACGGCGGCAAGCCGCCGGCCTGAGCCCGGGCCTCCAGGGCGGGCCGATCCAAGAGCGTAGCCACCATGAGGGGGTGGTTGATCGCCAGTACCGCATCGAGCAGCCCTACCGCCTGCTCCGGGTTCATCGGAGCCAGCCCACTGCGACTCATCCGAGCCAAGTCGCGGCTGCTCAGATGTGCAGCCATGCCGCCGGACTGCTCCCACAGCCCCCACGCCACCGATATCCCGGCCAACCCCGCGGCTTGCCGATGCGCCGCCAACCCGTCCAGGAACGAGTTTGCTGCCGAGTAGTTGCCCTGCCCCGGCGAGCCCACGGTCGCCGCGATCGAGGAACACAGCACTAACATCGACAAATCCAGATCCAAGGTGGCCTCGTGCAGATTCCAGGCCGCATCCACCTTGGCCCGCAATACGGTATCGATCCGCTCCGGCGTCAACGAGCTGATCACGGCGTCATCGAGCACACCGGCGGCGTGAATCACGCCACGCACCGGCGGGCGCTCCCCCGACAACCGGGCCAGCATCGCCTCCACCGCGTCGCGGTCCGCCACATCGCAGGCCACCACCTGCACATTGGCGCCGGCCTCGGACAACTCGGCGGCCAGTTCGGCAGCCCCCTCGGCCCGATCGCCTCGCCTACTGGCCAACACCAGATGACGCACGCCGTAGGCATCGAGCATGTGGCGGGCCAGCACCGCACCGACCGCCCCGGTGGCACCGGTGATCAGCACCGTTCCGTCGGCAAGCCCGTCGGCCAGCGCCGACGGCATGGTCAGCACCACCTTGCCGATGTGGCGGGCCTGGCTCATGTACCGGAAGGCCGCCGGCGCGCAGCGCACGTCCCAGGTGGTGACCGGCAACCGATGCAGCACTGCGGTGTCGAACAGCTCCCGCACCTCGGCCAGCATCTCCTGCATGCGCACCGGGCCGGCCTCAGACAGGTCGAAGGCCCGGTACCACACGCCGGGGTAGTTGGCGGAGATCTTGGCGGCGTCGCGGATATCGGTCTTGCCCATCTCGAGGAAACGCCCGCCGCGTACCAGCAGTCGCAGCGAAGCATCCACGAAATCACCGGCCAGCGAGTCGAGCACCACATCGACCCCACGGCCGTCGGTGACCGCGAGGAACTTCTCCTCGAAGTCCAGCGTGCGGGAGTCGCCGATGTGGTCATCGTCAAATCCCATGGCGCGCAGCGTGTCCCACTTGCCGCGGCTGGCGGTGACGAAGATCTCGACGCCCCAGTGGCGAGCCAGCTGCACCGCTGCCATGCCCACGCCACCGGTTCCGGCATGGATCAACACCGATTCGCCGGGCTGTATCTTGGCCAGGTCCTGCAACCCGAACAGGGCCGTCAGGAACACCACCGGTACGGCGGCGGCCTGGGCGAACGACCACCCTTGTGGCATCCGGGTGATCAGCTGCTGGTCCACGACCGACAGCGGACCGGCACCACCAAGGAAACCCATTACCGAGTCACCGACGGCCACCCCGGATACCTGCGGACCTACCTCGAGGACCACCCCCGCGCCCTCTGCCCCCAGCGGCGGGGCCTCACCGGGATACATCCCCAATGCCGCCACTACGTCGCGGAAATTGACCCCGACCGCACGGACCGCCATCCGGACCTGTCCGGCGGCCAAGGGCGCCTGGACCTCTGGACAAGGCTCGATCACCAGGTCCTCCAACGTTCCGCCGCCACCGGCGGCCAACCGCCACGCCGACTCATCCGCCGGCACCGCCAGCAGCGGCGGGGCCGGGGCCAGCCGAGCGGCGTGTACCGCGCCGGAGCGCACTACGAGTTGGGGTTCCCCAACTGCGACCAGCTCCGCCGCCTCCACCGCGGCGTCAGCGTCGATCAGCACGATCCGGCCGGGATTCTCGGCCTGCGCCGACCGCACGATTCCCCATACCGCAGCGCCGGCCAGGTCGCTGACGTTCTCGCCGGGCATCGCCACGGCGCCGTGGGTCAACACCACCAAGGTGCCCGCGCGGTCCCCGTCGAACCAGGACTGCAACACCTCCAGGGCGGCGTGGGTGGCCGCGTACACCGACCCCACCACATCCTCGCCCGCGCGGTTGGGCTCCCACACCACCACACCGGCATTGCCGGCCGCGCCACCGTCACCGCTGGCGCAGAAGTCCGCCCACGACACCACGGCGGGCTGAGCAGACCCGTGGGTGCCGCCGCCGCTCAGCGGTATCGGCGACCAGATCACGTCCAGCGGCCCCTGGTCGTGTGCACCACCACCGGCCGCCGCAACCGCGGCGCGCAGCTGGGCCGCCGACATCGCCCGGGTGACCAGCGCGCCCACCGTCAACACCGGCAGCCCCGCGGCATCGGCGATCTCCACCGCGATCGAATCCGGCCCGGACATGGTCAGGCGCGCCCGCACCCGGCCGGCACCACCGGCGTGCAGCGACACGCCCCGCCAGCAGAACGGCAGCTTTGTCTCATCGGAATCCGGGTTCTGCTCGGCGGTCAGCCCCAGCGCGTGCAGCACCGCGTCCAGTACCACCGGGTGCATTCCCATCTTGTCGACGGCCATTCCGGAGGGAGCGACCACCTCGGCGAACAGCTCGGAATCGCGCCGCCAGACCCCCACCAGCCCCTGAAATCCCGGACCGTAGGCATAGCCGCGGTCGGCCAGCTGCGCATAGCCATCGGAGATATCGACGCTGTCGGCGCCCTCCGGCGGCCAGACCGACAGATCCCCACCGGAGCTTGCCGCCTCGACCCCCAACATGCCCTCGGCATTGAGCAGCCAGTCCTCGCTCTGATCACCGCGCGAATACACCGACAGCGCCCGGTTCCCGGAGTCATCGGCGGCTCCCACGATCACCTGCACCTGCACGCCCATTCCGGGGTGCAGCACCAGCGGCGCGGCCAGCACCAACTCCTCGACGACGGCACAGCCGACCTCGTCACCGGCGCGGATGGCCAATTCCACAAAGCCCGCCCCGGGGAACAGCACGACTCCGCCAATCACGTGATCGGCCAGCCAAGGCTGATCGGCCAGCGCCAGCCGGCCGGTCAACACCACGCCACCGGAATCGGGACGCTCGACCACCGCACCCAACAGGGCATGCTCGGCACCGCCGAGACCCAATCCGGTCGCGTCGGCGGGCCCATCGGCGCCCGGTACCTCCCAGAACCGCCGGCGCTGGAAGGCGTACGTCGGCAGGTCCACCCGGGTGGCACCCGAGCCGGCAAATACCGCCGGCCAATCCACCGACATCCCGGTGCTGAACAGCTGGCCGAACGCGGTGAGCACCGAGGCCACCTCGGGACGGTCCTTGCCCAGCATCGACACCACGACCGCCTCGGCGGGGGCCAGCGACTGCTCGATGGAGCCGGTCAATCCGCTACCGGGTCCGACCTCCACGAAATGGGTCGCCCCGAGTGTGTGCAGCTGCCGCGCGCTGTCGGCGAAGCGCACCGCCCGCCGAACGTGCTCGACCCAATACTGCGCAGATCCGAAACCGCCATCGGCACTGGTCAATTCGCCCGTCACATTCGACACCAGCGCGATCTGTGGTTCCCGCGCCTCAACCTGGGCGGCGATCCGCGCGAACTCCTCGAGCATCGGCTCCATCAGGGGCGAATGGAACGCATGCGAGACCGCCAGCCGATGCACCCGCCGACCCTGCTGGGCGAACTGGTCGGAGATGGCGGTCACCGCGGCCTCGGCCCCGGAGATCACCACCGATTTGGGGGCGTTGATCGCGGCGATGCCCACACCGTCGGTCAGTGACGGCAACACCTCGTCTTCGGCGGCGGCCACCGCCACCATGGCTCCGCCGGCCGGCAGGGCCTGCATCAACCGGCCGCGCGCAACCACCAGCATGGCCGCATCGGCCAATGTCAGCACCCCGGCGACGTAGGCCGCGGACAGCTCTCCCACCGAGTGGCCCATCACGAAGTCGGGCTGCAGTCCCCAGCGTTGCAGCGCCGCGAACAACGCCACCTCCACCGCGAACAATGCCGGCTGAGCAAATTCGGTGCTATCCAGCAGCGCCGCATCGGATCCCAACATAACTTCACGCAGAGGGATTCTCAGATGACGATCCAGCTCGTCGGCCACCGCGTCAAACGCTTCAGCAAACACTGGAAGTTGGTCATGGAGTTCCCGGGCCATGCCGATGCGCTGCGAGCCCTGCCCGGGGAATACCACGGCGGTCTTGCCTACCGACCCCGCTTGCCCGGTCACCACGCCCGCGCCCGGCGCGCCGTCGGCCAGCGTCGCCAGCCCGGTCAGCAATTGCTGGCGATCGGCGCCGACCACCACGGCCCGGTGCTCGAACGCCGATCGGCCCGCCAACGAGAACCCGATGTCGACCGGGTTGGACTGCGGGTCGGCTTGGACATGGGCCAACAGTCGGCCGGCCTGCGCCGTCAGCGCCTCGGCCGATCGCGCCGAAATCACCCATGGCACCACCGGCAAACTCGGCTCGCCCTTGTTGGATTCGCCGTCCGGCACCGCTTCCGGTGCCGGAGCCTCTTCCAGGATCACGTGCGCGTTGGTGCCGCTGATCCCGAACGAGGACACACCGGCCCGGCGCGGGCGCCCGGCATCCGGCCAGTCCCGAGCCTCGGCCAGCACCGACACCGCGCCGCTTTCCCAATCCACTCGTTTGGAAGGCTCATCGACGTGCAGCGACGCCGGCATCCGGCCGTGCCGCATGGCCTGCACCATCTTGATCACCCCGGCCACACCCGCGGCGGCCTGAGTGTGACCCATGTTCGATTTGATCGAGCCCACCCAGAGCGGCTGATCCGTCGGGCGTCCCTGCCCATAGGTGGCCAACAACGCCTCGGCTTCGATGGGATCACCCAATGTGGTTGCGGTCCCGTGGGCCTCGACCACGTCGACATCGGCGGATGTCAACCCACAATTTGCCAATGCCGCCTGGATCACGCGCTGCTGGGCGAGCCCATTGGGCGCGGTCAGGCCGTTGGACGCGCCGTCCTGATTGATCGCGCTGCCCCGCACCACCGCCAATACGTTGTGCCCGTTGCGTTGCGCATCGGATAGCCGCTCGAGCACCAGCACCCCGGCACCTTCGCCCCAGCCGGTCCCGTCGGCCGCCCCGGCAAATGCCTTGCATCGCCCATCTGCGGCCAACCCCCGCTGCCGACTGAACCCGACGAAGATCGACGGCAGCCCCATCACCGTCACACCACCGGCCAATGCCATGTCGCATTCCCCGGAACGCAACGAGGCCATCGCCCAATGGATCGCCACCAACGACGACGAGCACGCCGTATCCACCGACAGCGCCGGGCCTTCCAGCCCCAGCACGTAAGCGACCCGTCCCGAGGCCACACTCACCGGCGAGCCGGTCAGCCCGTACCCCTGCAACGCACCGACGTCCTTGCCGCCGTAGCTGGGCGCGAAAATTCCGGTGAAGACCCCCGTCGAGGACCCGCGCAACGACATCGGGTCGATCCCGGCATGCTCGAGCGCCTCCCAGGAGACCTCCAGCATGAGCCGCTGCTGGGGATCCATCGCCAGGACCTCACTTGGCGGGATGCCGAAGAACCCGGCATCGAAGTTGGTGGCGTTCTCGACAAACGCACCCCACCGCGTATAGGTCTTGCCCTCGGCATCCGGATCCGGGTCAAACAACCCGTCGGTGTCCCACCCTCGGTCATTCGGGAACTCCGTTACGGCGTCGCGCCCCTGCGAAACCAGATCCCACAGCCCTTCCGGGCCATCCGCGCCGCCGGGAAACCGGCAGCCGATTCCTACCACCGCCACCGGCTCGGTTGCGCGTTGTTCGTATTCCCGCAGTCGCGCGCGTGCCTCGTCGAGCTCGACAGCGACCTTCTTCAGGTAGCGGAAGAGCTTGTCGTTCTGCTGGTCGGCGCTTTCACCGCTGGTGGTCATACTCAGTTGCTCCTGTTCATGATTCGCCAAATTCCGAATCGATCAGCTGGAAAATTTCGTCGGGGGTCGAGGCGGCGGCGATGCGCTGGCCCCAGTGCTCCTGCCCTTCGGTGATCGTGCCGAGCAGGGCACGCAACCGTTCGGCCACTCGCGGCTTCTCACCGTCGGCGATGGCCGCGGTCAGCTCTTCGACCTTGTTCAGCTGCGCTTCGATCAGTGGCAGCGCCCGAGCACCGCTGCGCGCTGACTGCGGCGTCACCCGCCGGTCCGCGCCGGACAGTTCGGCCTCCAGGTACTGGGCCAGTGCCGATATCGAGCCGTAGTCCCACCCAACCGTCTCGGGCACGCGCAACCCGGTGGCCGCGGCCAATCGGTGGCAGAGTTCGACGGTCATCTGCGAGTCGAAGCCGAGCTCCGAGAAGGCGAGATCGCGATTGACCGAGCGCGGATCCGGCTCACCGAGTATCTTCGCGGTCTCCCCGCATACGGCGTCGAGTACCAGCCGGTGACGTTCCTGCTGCAGCGCGGCCAGCCGCTCTTTGAGGCTCACTTCGCGGGTGCCCGAAACCAGGGCAGACGCCGACAGATCATCGAGTTGGCCGGGCGCGTCGGACCGGTGCTCGGCCGAAGCGAGTTCCCAGATCGGCTTGGCCGGGGTCTGGCCACGCAGCGCGCTACGCAACAACTTCCCGTTGGCGGTTCTGGGAAGTCGCTCAACAACGGCAAATCGGTGCGGCACCTTGAATGCAGACAGGCGGGTGAGCAATCGTCGGTGGATGTCGCGCATGACCGACCCGTCAATGCCCTCGGCGCTCGCCGGAACGAGAAATGCCTGCAGTGTCGATGCGCCGGTGGCTTCCTTGACTCCAACCACCGCGACCTCGGCGACGGCGTCCTCCTCGACGATCAGCCGCTCGATCTCGCGTGGATTGATATTGACCGCCCCGACGATTTCGGTGTCGTCCGCGCGGCAGGCGTAGGTGACCCATCCGTCGTCGTCGATGCAGACCCGGTCACGCGTTTCCAGCCAACCCTCATCTGTCAGCAGCGGCTCCGGCCAGTTCCAATAGCTCTCGGCAATCGACGGTCCGCGGACCCAGAGGTCACCCTCCACCCCGGGCCCGGCGGCCGCACCGTCCGGTGCCACGACGCGAATCTCGTAGGGCGGAAGAACCTTGCCCAGGCTCCCCGGGCGCCACTCGTCGACGGTATTGGATACGAACGTCTGCCCGACCTCGGTCGATCCGACCCCGTCCAGGATCGAGATACCGCCAAAGAATTCGGTGAGCCGCTCGGCCAGCCCCACTTCCAGGGCCTCGCCCGCCGATACCACGCATCGCACCGAACGGAACGAATCCGCAGAACACGCGTCGACAACTCTGGCAAAGAAATTCGGCACACCGTAGAGCACCGAGGGCTCGAATCGGGCGCTCAGCGTCGCCGCGACTTCCGCGCCCACCGGTAGCGTATTGACCACCGCCGAACTACCGGTGGCCAGCGGAAACCAGACCGAATTTCCCAGGCCATAGGCGAAATACATGCGCGCGCTGCTCAGCCCGATGTCGGCGGGAGTCAGCCGCAACGCATTGCGACACATGGCCTCGACAAACGCGAACACGTCGCAGTGCCGGTGAATCGCCGCCTTGGGCGGACCCGTTGTGCCGGAGGTGTAGGTGGCATACGCGGCGGCGTCACCGCCCAAGATCTCGTAGGCCGCCGGCCCGACCCGGGCCGCCTCGGAAAACAGATCCGCGGCATCCACCACCGTCGACGGCGCAAATCGGTCACAAAGAGGACCGGAGGTGATTACCAGCGCCGCCTGCGTGTCCCGCTCCTGGAACGCGTGTTCGTCACGGTGCAGCTCCGGGTTTGCCAGAAACGCCAGGATCCCGCGCGCCAGGCATGCCAGCAAAACCTGCACCAGCTCCGGCGAATCCGGCATACACAGCAGGACACGATCCCCCCTGCAAAGGCCACGATTGGCTAGCACCGCGCCAAGCCGTGCGGCTCCATCATGGATCTGACCATGAGTCACCACATCCGGCGCGTAATAGGCAGGCTGGTCAGTCCATCCCGCTTCCGATGCCCGCTCGGCGAGCAGTCCCGCTACATTCTCATTCCGCATTATTGGATGACCGCCCTAGCCGATGCTGTTTCTGGCTTGCCGACTGAATTGGATCCATGGATACAAATTCTGCGACCTCTGGCATCGTCACCCCCATAAACCCACGGGGAACCGGCCATTAGGTACAAATCGATCTCCCACTCCTTGCACTGGTACCGACGGATCGTTGGTGACGAATAGGTTCTTCGCGCGAATTATCTTCGAATACACTTCGGAGAAAATACTCGGTGATGATAATCACCGGCCGGCCTTCCGCGATGACGCGGTACTGACGGCCGACAACTTTCGGCGGCAAGTTACGACGCCGATCGAGCGCGAGCCAGGCCGGTGACTCTCCCGCCCAGACCTTCGCCTCTTCTTTAAAGGTTTCAATACAGCTGGCGGCCATCACCTCGCCAATAGGACGATGCGTTTCCAGCAGGCTCGCCACGATTTCGGCAGGCAGCAAGTCGATGGCAATGAATGATTCTGCGGCGACGAACGGAATTCCCGACCTGCGGCCCTTCAGCACGATATCGCGCCGCAAGACGCGACCGATCGAAGAATGGTCGCGCCCATCCATTTCCGGCGCGGCATCCTGAATCTGCTGCTTGATTATCTCTACGACGATCTCGTCGTTGGCAAGCACGTTCAGAATCCGAGTGAGGGTGCCGTTCGTCGCTATCAGTATCCGAAGGTCGCGGTTGAGCTTTCGGATATCTTCATCAGACAGATGACACTCGGTCATTTCTTGTTTCTCGGGTAATGCCGCCAACATGCCGTCATGCGGACCGGTCCAAACGGGTGAATCCGTCGTTTCGGTAACGTTCCACACAGGATGAACGTCGAACTTTGCCGCTGGTCGTGACCGGAATCGAACCGGTCGCCAACAACACGACATCTGCGACCCGCACTCGGTGTGCCCGCGATATCGCGGAGGTGATCTCCCGCTTGACCGAGCGCAGCTTGTCGATGGCCTCCTGACCCGAGTGGCCCCAGCTGGCGAACTCCACGATGGTGACCAACTTCTCACCGTCGGCATCGGGCACCGCTATCGCCACCACCCGGCCACCGGTGATTTCCTGAATCGTCGACTCAATATCGTCGGGATAGTGATTGGATCCGTCCACGATCAGCAGATCCTTGATGCGGCCCGTGATGAACAACTCGCCTTCGAACATCACCCCGAGGTCTCCGGTTCGAAGCCACGGACCGATCGAGGTGCCCGGCGAGGGATCGGTCAGCTTCGCATCGAACGTGCGCTCGGTGAGCTGGGGGTTACGCCAATAGCCCATGGCAACATTATCCCCCTGCACCCAAATTTCGCCGACCGTCCCCGCCGGACATTCCGTCCTGGCCTCGGGGTCGACGATCCGCACCTCAGATGTCCAGCTCGAACCGTAGCTGACCAGCTTGGCACCGTCGTCGGCTTCATTCGCGCACCGCTCGACCCGACCGACCGACAAGCTCTGGTAGTCGAAGTTGACGCTTCTGGGCGGGCGTCCCGGTTCCGCAGTGGCCACGAACACCGTCGCCTCGGCGAGCCCGTAGGAGGGTCGGATCGCCGTGTCGCGCAGGTTGAAGGGGGCGAACCTGTCGATGAAGCGCTGCAGCGTCGCCGGATTCACGCGCTCCGCACCGCTACCGATCCCCCGGACGTGTCCGAGATCCAATCCGGCCATATCTTCGTCCGACGTGCGGCGGACCGCCAATTCAAAACCGAAGTTTGGCGCACAGGAAATCTGTCCACGAAATTTGCCCATCAATTGCATCCAGCGAGCCGGCCGCTGCAGGAATGCCATCGGATTCAGCAACACCGCGGTGTCTTGATTGATCATCGGCAGAATGATGCCGAGCATCAGCCCCATGTCGTGATAGAACGGCAGCCACGACACCGCGGTCGAGGGAACTTTCTCCGTCTCCCCAAGGTAATCGGACATCAACTGGACGCAGTTGGTGATAACGTTCTTGTGGCAGAGGACCACACCGGCGGGCGAACGGGTCGACCCCGACGTGTATTGCAGATACGCGGTGCTCGAATGGGCCGGCGGCGTGAGATCGAGCTCCCGCGCGGAATCCAAGTCCAGCAAGTCGACCGCCACCACAATGGGTGTGCCGCCCTGCCCGGCGCGTGCGTGTGGCGCATATTTGGTGACCTCGTCGATCACCGACGAAGTCGTAAGAATGACGCTCGGCGTGGAATCCTGCAGCGCTGCCGAGATTCGTTCGTCGTGAATGCCGAACTGGGGCACTGGAAGGGGGACAGCGATAAGTCCGGCTTCTAGCACGCCTAGAAAAGCGATGATGTATTCAAGGCCTTGCGGAGCCAATACCGCGACCCGATCACCGCTGGCCCCGTAGCCGCGCAGCTCTTCGGCCACGATCTTGGCGCGCCGATAGATTTGCCACCAGGTGAGCGTTTCGGTGAACCCGTCCGGGTTCACGTCGTAGTCGATGAACTTGTAGGCCGCGCGATTGGGGTACTGGGTGGCCGCCTTGTGCAGCAGATCGGTAAGCGAGGACTCGCTCATCGCGAATCGCGTCATCATCCCATTGTACGTTGGTACTGCTTGGCCACCCGTTCCCGGTGCCAGTTGCGTCGTCACCTCGTCCCGGGCACGAAACGAAACGGCGTTGGTATCCATGATCATCCTTGCTCTCTACGGAAGAGACTACGGGCGTTTCGCTGCTGTGTCAGTCGAAACCCGAATCAGCGGGCCGGCGTGCCGCGCAAAGCCGCGCCGCAACTCGAAATCGATATGGCCGCACCGCCATAACAGCCCTCGCGCCACCGGCTCGCAGCAAGATTTAACATGGTCGTCACTCACGACCATGGCTCTTGCTGGAACCCGTTTGGTGGACATGAGCTTTGAGGTTACTAAGGATCAGCGATAGGTGAGATGTTGGGACCGACGGTCCTGGGAAAATTTGGGCCATCCAATCACCCTTCCCAGGGCCCGGACGCCGGGTGCAATCTGAAGCATCGAGGGGTCTACGACAATCACCTCGGCAAATCATCTCTGGATAACCAACCAACAGCCGATTTTCATGAGAAGTGCTAAGTACGAGCACTGCTAAATAAGTTTGGCGCGCGCAACGTTTGGCGATACACGCAGCTGCGGTAACCACGCCCGGCGGTGATCGCCCCACTCCCCTAGCCCCGAGCAAGCCGTAACCAGTCGCGGCAAAACCGTTGCAACAAAGGCAATGTGGCATCTCGGGCACGCGGTGTCGCGCGGCGGTGCGCTGAGGCGTTGCCGCTAAGTCGTTACCAGGCAACGGGTTGGGGCCAACTCGCCGCGCCCCCGGGGCCACCGATTCAGCGTTGCGGATCCATCCAACAAAGTGCCCGCAACGACTTCCGGCCGATCGCTAAGCGACCCGAATAGCTAACTTCAGCAATGGCTTTGATCGATCTGCGGCCGCAACTAGCCCAGGCTAGCCGCGAACCGGCGCCGAGCGGATTCGCCGGTGGCCGGTCACAGCTTCTTCAGCCCCCGCAACACCTTGGCGTGCGGCAGCACCGCAGTGACGGTCTTGCGCAGGCTCGGGTTGACCAGGCTGCCATTAATCACCAGCAGATACCTCAGACCGTGGTCCCGCCACTCGGCGACCTGATCGATGACCTCGTCCGGCGTGCCGCTGGCCACCACTTCGCGGATCAGGCCGGGCGGAACCTTCGCGGTGTAGGAGAGGACCGTTTCCCTGTCCATCGTCTGGGGGATCAGATCCTGCACGCCGGTGAAGTCGGCTCCCATCGGGTGCTCGACACCGTGGCGCGCCCAGGCCTCCGCGGGCATTCCGAGCGCGTTCATTTTGACGATCACCGAGTCCAGCGCTTCATCCACGTCGTCGCGACTACACCCGGTGACCACGCCGCGCACTGCCGAAGGGGTGATGGACATCGGGTCACGACCGACATCGGATGCCGCGGCAGGCACCGCTTCCAGCGCGCGGCTGTAGTCGGTGGGCCGGATGATGACGATGGGCACCCAGGCGTCCGCGTAGCGTCCGCTAGCCCTCAGCATCCGCGGACCGTGCGCCGCGAGCCAGATTTCGGGCCACTTTCCCTTGTAGGGCGGCAGGTCGAACAGGGCATTGCGCAGTGGAAAGTACGGCGACTCACGCGTGACCAGCGCCCCGTTCGAATCCCACAGGGCACGAATCGTCGCGAGGCCCTCTTCGAACCGCGCAACGGGCTTGCTCCACTCCACCCCGTAGGGCTCGTTGCCCTCACGTTCTCCAACACCGATACCAAGAATGGCTCGGCCTCTGGTCAGCAGATGCACAGTCGCCGCGGCTTGCGCGGTAACCGCTGGATTGCGACAGCCGACATCGGTCACGCACACACCGAGCCGCAAGCGGTTGATCCGGTTGCCCGCGGCGAGGTTTCCCAGCATCGTCCAAGGCTCGTAGTTGGCATCAACCTTGGGCACCAGCCGCGCCCCAAGACCGAGAAATTCGGGGGTCGCCACCGACCGTGGCACCAGCGCGTTGAGATGGTCACCGATCCAATACGAGTCGGCGCCCATCACTGCGCCGGCCATCATGCTCGACCGCGCGATCATGCTCGGTGGAAGGCGCGAGTGCACCGGAGCGTCGACAAAGCCGTAACGAAAGCCGCTCGATTTCTTCAAAATCCGCCTACCTTGCCGTCCGTCGCGGTGTGACTGCGGCGAGGTTACCTGACGTTTCTGTGGACATGCCGCAGCCAACTGGCGGCCTGCGGATCGCCGGCCGGCCCTACCATCTCGCGCCGATGACGCGGCGACTGCGTTCCTACGCAATTGCATTCATCGCTGGTCGCCCGCAACTCAGCCTCCCCAGCCCGCTCAGGTAGTCTCGCCCGATGAGTTCAGCGCAACGCGAGTTCGACATCGTCTTATACGGCGCAACCGGCTTCTCCGGCATGCTGACCGGCCAACACCTTGCGCAACGTGACACGAACGCTCGGATCGCCCTGGCCGGCCGTTCGCCCCAACGGCTGCGGGCCGTGCGGGACAAGTTGGGCCCACTAGCCAGCGACTGGCCACTCGTCGTCGCCGACGCATCACAACCGGCGACGCTCGAGGAGATGGCCACCCGGGCACAGGTCATCCTCACCACCGTTGGCCCCTACACACGCTATGGCCTGCCCCTGGTGGCGGCCTGCGCCAAGGCTGGCACCGACTACGCCGATCTGACCGGCGAATTGATGTTCTGCCGCAACAGCATCGACCTGTACCACAAACAGGCCGCTGACACCGGCGCCCGAATAGTGCTCGCGTGTGGATTCGATTCAATTCCATCGGATCTGAACGTCCACCACTTGTACCGCCGTGCCGCCGAAGACGGCACCGGAGAATTGGCCGAGACCAACCTGGTGCTCCGCTCGTTCTCCCAGCGTTGGGCCTCCGGCGGCTCGGTGGCAACCTATTCCGAAGCGATGCGCACCGCATCGAGCGATCCCGAGGCGTACCGGTTGGTCAACGACCCTTATACGCTGACCACCGACCGCAGTGCCGAACCCGATCTCGGTCCGCAGCCGGACTTTTCCATGCGGCGCGGACGCGACCTAGCTCCTGAGCTCGCGGGCTTCTGGACCGGCGCATTCGTACAGGGCCCATTCAACACTCGAATTGTCCGACGTAGCAATGCATTACAGGATTGGGCTTATGGCAAGCAATTCCGCTACTCGGAGACGATGAGTCTCGGTCGGTCGTTTGCGGCACCAATCGCCTCCGCTGCCGTCACGGGCGCTATCGCCGGCGGCATCGGTTTGGGCAACAAGTACTTCAGTCGCCTACCGCAACGTGCGTTAGAGCGGGTCACTCCGAAACCAGGCACCGGCCCGAGCCAAAAAAGCCGGGAACGCGGCCATTACCGCTGTGAGACGTACACCACCACGACCACCGGTGCCCGCTACCTGGCGACGTTCGCACACAACGTCGACGCGTATGCCTCGACGGCCGTGCTGCTCGGCGAAAGCGGTCTGGCCCTGGCGCTGGACCGCGATCGGCTCTCCGAGTTGCGCGGTGTGCTGACCCCCGCCGCCGCCATGGGGGATGCACTGCTGGCGCGGCTGCCCCAGACCGGCGTCGTTGTGAGCGCGACCCGACTGCACTGACTCCTGGCGCCGCCGCTCAGGTCAGCGCCCGAGCGGCGGTCGCCGGCCGATCAGATCTTCGGGCTGATTCCGTCGGATGCGAGAAAGTCGTCGAAATACGTGGGCGGCTTCAGGTTGAGTAGGCGCTCGCGGTCGGCGACCAGATCCGCGTAGTCGAGGGCCTCGATCTGGTCCGCCGTGTAGGACAACTGCGATTCCGCCGAGCCCTTACGCACGATCCCGACGCCGAAATCGCAGTTGAGCACCGCGACCTGCAGATCCGCCCGAGTGCTGCGCAGATGAACGATCGCCTTCCAGACGTCGCCGCTCCACAACATCTGCCACCAGCGGTTCTCGGCACGAAAGTCTTCATAGGACGCCGCCGGATAGGCGATCGAAGGATGCGTGGGGTTGCAGTCGTGCAGGACGATGACCCCGTCGTCCTTGAGGTAGCGCAGGATATTCTCGACATCACGCACTACCTGCTTGTAGGTGTGCAGCCCGTCGACCAAGGCCACATCGACACCGTTGTGCTCGAGATAGCCGGCATCATTGGAGAAAAAGGCGTCACTGGTCGTCTCGAAGTAATGGGTGACACGCGCCTTGGCCGAGGCCAGCTTGCGGGTCCGCGCCGACAGCTTGAACTCGGGGTCGATTGCCGTCTTCTCGTCGGCAGCTATTCGCCGGAACGCAAACCCATGGGAGACACCGATCTCGAGGTAAACAGGCGCCGCCCTACCGGCGAGCGCCCGTTGCACGGCCCTGACCCGGTTCATCCGACGATCCTTCCCGAAGTGGAACTGACCGTAGTTCCATGACTCTTCGGTGAGGCGCCACACCAGCGCCTTTGAAGTTTCGGTTGCTCCCATGAAGGGTTCCTTTCGCCGAGAGGAGAAACGTTAGCCGCAGTGCGGCATCGAACTAACGTTTGAATCGAGGATCTGTGGGGACCGAATCGTCCGATACCGCCGATGAGCCGACTGCTGGTCCAAACCTACTAATTGACCTGATTGACAGGCGCGTCCCCTGCTCGCCGGCCACCGATTTCGCGACCGCGCCCTCGGATACGCGCCGCAAAGCGCTCTCCACATGCTGAGGAAAGCGAGCCAATTCGCGCCCGAACACCTCGGCGAGCTCCTGAGCGGATTGCCGGTATCCAGGTCGGTCGAGCAGCTGGCGCACGGCCGCCGACACCGAGCGAGCCTTGAGCCGCTCGGTGCGCAGCAGCAAGCCCGCTCCGGCTGCCTCGATGGCCTGCATGTTGAGGTGCTGGTCCAGGTTGCTAGCGATCCCCAGCACCGGCACCCCAGCCACCAGGGCCTGCTGCGTCGTGAGGCTGCCCCCGTTGCAAATCACCACGTCGGAGCGAGCCGCGGCCGCCTCGCCCGGCAGATAGTCCGCCACATAGGCATTGGCCGGGATATTGTCCAGGTCGCTACGGTCGGCGGTGGCAGCGATGACCGTCACCGGCAGATCGGCCAGGCCGTTCAACACCACCTGCAACAGATTCCGCCCCCCGGAGGTACCCAGGGTCGCGTAGACGATCGGCCGGTCCGCCGGCAGCGAATCCCACCAGTCCGGCGTCTCCCCCGACGGCGACCAGAGAACCGGGCCGAGATACTGGTGGTTGTCCGGCCGGTTGTAGGTCGGCTGCAGCTCGGGGATATCCGCGTACAGGGTTTGGTCGCCATCGGTGAAAATGCGGCACAGGTTCAAACCCAGGCTCGGCAATCCGTGCTTGCGCCGGACCCGATTCAGCGGCATGCACTGCAGAGCGAAGAACAACGGTCGCTCCAGCCGGTAGGCGCGCTTGACCAGCCGAACACCGAACAGGCGGCTCCAGAACACCTCGGGCAGCGGAAAACGACGGCGCGAGTAGGGACTCCAGTAGGCGTTGGCGATGGCGACGTAGGGAATGCCGGCCAGTCGGGCGCTGGCCGATAGGGAAATGCGAAGGTCACCGACGACCAGATCCGGCGCAACCTCGGCCAGCACCCTGCTGTCCTCCTCGACGTACTGGCGCAATGTCCGGGTCGTATAGAAACGGCCCTGCACCAGGTTGCCAAGAAATCGCTCGCTGGGGATGGTGTAGATCGGGTGATGGGGAAACGGGATCGGCCCCAGCAGCTTGTTGAACCGCGGGTCACACGCGAAATGCACCTCATAGCGGCTCGGGTCCAGCGACAGCGCGACGACGAACGGTCGCACGACGTGGGCCAGCGTCGTTGCCTCGGCGACAAACAGGACCCGCTGCCTCCTGACGGGCTGCGGTGCGTTTGTTGCGATGCTCATGACCGCGTCCCTTCACGACGTTTGTCGGCAAGTTGTCGGTAACCGTTGTTCGTTACGCCCCACCCAAACGCCGTAGCGTACCCCTGGACGCCCGCGGTCTGGAAGATCGGGCCAAAATGGCGTGGGCGATGCCAATCCGGTCGACTCGTTCACCGCAGCGCCCGGTCGCGATGACATCCACCCGGGCGCCCGCGCTTCATTGCCCATCTCGAACATCGTGTTTCATTGTGTACCAACGCTTTTGCGCAGCCGTCCGGAACTCTATCGCCAGCCAATGCGACGCTGCCGCCAACCGGTTCACTGACGGCCGGGACGCCCGGTCGCCAGCAAGCGGGAGGCGAACCCGCATGCGCCCCCCAAAACAGCCGCATATCCTGCGGATTCCGGCCACGGCACCCCCTTGCGCTTATACCCCCATAGGGTATATGTTGCCGCAAGGGAGCGGGTCGGCCCAGAATGAAGACTTGCCGTATGGATGATGCGAAACGGAGGACCGGGTGGCGGGCACAGTATTGGGAGCGGTCGGCCATGCACTGGCCCTGACCGGATCGATGACCTGGGAAATCTTGTGGGCGCTGATCTTGGGCTTCACGTTGTCGGCGATGGTGCAGGCCGTGGTGCGACGCTCGACGATCGTTGCTTTGATGGGCAACGACAAACCGCGCACGCTTGCGGTTGCCGCCGGACTGGGCGCCGCTTCGTCGTCCTGCTCCTACGCCGCGGTGGCGCTGGCACGATCACTGTTTCGCAAGGGCGCGAACTTCACCGCAACCATGGCGTTTGAGATAGGTTCCACCAACCTGGTCGTCGAGCTGGGCATCATCCTGGCGTTGTTGATGGGCTGGCAGTTCACCGCCGCGGAGTTCGTCGGTGGCCCGCTGATGATCATCGTGTTGGCCGTGTTGTTCCGGCTGTTCGTACGCACCCGGCTCATCGACGCGGCCCGCGAGCAGGCCGAACGCGGGATCGCTGGCTCCATGGAAGGTCACGCCGCCATGGCCATGTCGGTGGGCGGCGAGGACTCGTTTCTGCGCCGGCTGTTCTCCCGCCGCGCCTTCACCTCGGTGTCGCACGTGTTCGTGATGGAGTGGGCGGCAATTCTGCGCGACCTCGTTCTCGGTCTGGTGATCGCCGGCGCAATCGCGGCTTGGGTTCCCGAAACTTTCTGGCAGAACTTCTTTTTGGCGAATCATCCGAACTTGTCGGTGGTGTGGGGACCGCTCGTTGGCCCCGTCGTCGCGATCGTCTCTTTCGTCTGCTCGATCGACAATGTGCCACTTGCCGCGGTGCTGTGGAACGGTGGCATCAGCTTCGGCGGTGTCATCGCCTTCATCTTAGCCGACCTGCTGATCCTGCCGATCTTGAACATCTACCGGAAGTACTACGGGACGAAGATGATGCTGACCCTGCTGGGCACCTTCTATGTCTCGATGGTCGTCGCTGGATACCTGATCGAACTCATCTTTGGCGCGGCGAACTTGATTCCTCGACAGCGCAGCGCCACGGTCCTGCACGCGGGCATTTCGTGGAACTACACCACCTGGCTCAACATCATCTTTCTCGGAATCGCGGCAGTGCTGGTGACTCGCTTCATCACCAGTGGCGGCATGCCGATGCTGCGTATGATGGGCGGCTCTCCCGAAGCCGAAGGCCACCAACACGGCCATCAGTGTCACTAGGTCCTGTCTGCTAATTGCGGACGCGGTGGTAGGTGATGATGGCGGCCAGGGTGGCACCGCCGAGGTAGGTCAGGGCGTATTTGTCGTAGCAGGTGGCGACCGCGCGCCAGTGTTTGAGCCGGTTGAAGCTTCGCTCGACGGTGTTGCGGTGCTTGTAGATTCGGCCTGAGAACCCCGGAGGCCGTCCTCTGTTGCGGCCTTTGGCTTTGCGGCGGGTGATCTGGTCGCTGCGCTCGGGGATGGTATGGGCGATCTTGAGCCGGCGCAGCTGTGCCCGCGTCGAGTCATGGGAGTACGCCTTGTCCGCCAGCAGGCGAAACGGGGCGTATGAGTTGCTGCACCGGGCGGCCAGCAATGGCCAAAGCATCGGATTATCACCGGCTTGACCGGCCGACAGTGCCAGGGTGACCGGACTGCACAGCTGGTCGGTCAAGGCGTGGATCTTGGTAGTCAGCCCGCCGCGGGAACGCCCAATGGCGTGGTCATCGGGCTCATCGAGATATTTCTTGTAATTCGACAGATCCCCTGTGCGGCGCCCGGGCGCGCTCCGGCTGCGTGTTGGTGGGCGCGCACACTGGTCGAATCGACCGACAACAGTGCGCCCAGGTCGGCGTCCTCGGCGTCGAGGTCAGAGGCGATCGCCGCGAAGATCCGCGCGTAGATGCCATCGACCGACCAGCGTAGATGCCTCTCGGCCACCGATTGCCAGGGACCGAAGTGCTCGGGCAGGTCACACCACGGAGATCCCGCACGGTAACGCCAGATAATGCCCTCCAGAGTACGTCGATGATCGTTCCACGGCCGGCCACGCCGCCGCCCCGCAGGCAACACCGCCACGATCAGCGACCACAAATCATCAGAAATCGCATGCGTCCGCATCACCCAAACAGCATCAGCCAAAACACCATTCACATTAAGCAGACACGCCCTAGCCGAGGGCGCCGGCGGTATCCTTTCCGGCGGCAATGTCTCAGAATTTTCCACCGCCGCCTGGCGGTCCACCGCCGCCGGCCGATATCGGTCGGCTACTACTGCGTTGCCACGACCACCCTGGGATCATCGCCGCCGTCAGCACGTTCCTGACCCAGGCCGGCGCCAACATCATTTCCCTGGACCAGCACTCCACCGCCCCCGAGGGCGGAACATTACTGCAGCGGGCGATCTTTCACCTACCCGGGCTCACCGCTGCCATCGACGAACTGCAGCGCGAGTTCGGCAGTGCCGTCGCCGACAAGTTCGACATCGACTACCGGTTCACTGAAGCGGCCAAACCCAAACGAGTCGCGATCATGGCTTCCAAGGAAGACCACTGCTTGTTAGATCTGCTGTGGCGCAACCGACGTGGCGAACTCGAGATGTCGGTTGCAATGGTGCTCGCCAACCACCCTGATCTGGCCGACCATGTGCGCCCGTTCGGTGTGCCGTTCATCCACATCCCCGTGACTCGGGACACTCGCGCCGACGCCGAACAGCGTCAACTTCAGTTGTTAAGCGGCAACGTGGATCTGGTGATCCTGGCTCGCTACATGCAGATCCTCAGCCCCACGTTTCTCGACGCCATCGGTTGCCCGTTGATCAACATTCATCACTCGTTTCTTCCCGCCTTCACCGGCGCGTCTCCTTACAAACGCGCCCGGGAACGTGGCGTCAAGCTGATCGGCGCCACCGCACACTACGTGACCGAAGCTCTCGACGAGGGGCCGATCATCGAACAAGACGTCGTTCGGGTCGACCACAATGACACCGTGCACGACCTGGTGCGAGTCGGCGCCGACGTGGAGCGCGCCGTGCTGTCGCGTGCCGTGCTGTGGCACTGCCAGGACCGCGTCATCGTGCACCACAACCAGACCATCATCTTCTGACGCCGCGGCCGGCCGTCAACGCCGGCATACCCGCGACACCGATGCACCCCGGGGCACCAAGAATGTGCCAAGGTTTCGCCAAGCGCGCGCCATCAACCTTGCTTGGACGGCGACATTCGCCTCACCCGCATCCGATGACCGAACAGAAAGGCATCTATGATCGCTGCCCGAATCCGTGCCCTCGCCGGGATGTCGCTGTTGGCCTCGGCCATCGGCCTGGCCGCCTTCGCAGCGGCCGGAGCCGCCAGCGCGGCCCCCAGCCACCAGCCCGACTACGGCACCTACACCTGCTACGACACGGCGACGCAAACCTTCTACGGCTGCTTCGACCCACGCTAGTCGGGGCCGCATCGTCGCTCGACACTGTGGACAGGTGAGCGGACCTAGTCGCCAACCGCGGCTAGGTCCGCTGCTATTTTGTCCGCTCCCGCAGTCGGCGGTTCACCGGTTCCGGCAGCAGTTCGGAGACGTCGCCGCCGAGCATCGCCACCTCTTTGGCCAGCGACGACGACACAAACGAATACCGCGGCGCCGTCGCGACGAAGAATGTGTCGACGCCGGCGATGTGTTTGTTCATCTGCGCCATCTGCAGCTCGTACTCGAAGTCGGTGCCGGTGCGCAACCCCTTGACGATGGCGTTCATCCCCTGGGCCTTGACGAAGTCGACCACCAAGCCTTGCCCGGCCTCGACCCGCAGGTTGGGCAGGTGAGCCGTCGACTCCTTGATCATCGCGATCCGCTCATCGAGGTCGAACATGCCCTTCTTGGCGGGATTGACCAGAATCGCCACCACCACCTCGTCGAACTGAGCGGCGGCGCGTTCGAAGACGTCGACGTGCCCCAACGTCACCGGGTCGAACGAACCCGGACATACCGCGCCCGTCATCTGCGCCGCTTCTCCTCGTCGCTTCGGCCTGCCTGGTCGCCGGCGGTCATGACCGATGACGGTACACGCTGGCCTACGACCGGTCGGCCAGCTCCAAACGGGTGTCGCCGTAAACCCGCTCGGGCCACACCGACCAGCCGGCCGGCCAGGTCAACGCCGCACCGGTGGCCGGCCGCTCCACGACGGCCACCGTTGCCTGGTGCACCCACCCGTGGGAGTCCAAAGCCGCCAAGACGGCTTCGATCTCGGCGCACGAGACATCGTAGGGCGGGTCGGCCAGGATCAGGTCGAACGGCGACGCGGTGCCACCCGCCAGGACCGCAGCAACCGCACCCCGGCGCAGTGTCGCGCCGGCGAGCCCCAGCGCCTCGATGTTGCGGGCCAGAACGGCCGCGGTGCGCTGATCGGACTCCACGAACAGCGCGGCGGCCGCGCCGCGCGAGAGTGCCTCCAGTCCCAGTGCTCCCGAACCGGCATACAGGTCCAGCACGGCCAGGCCGGTCATCGCGCGTCGCGCCGCAAGAATGTTGAATAGCGACTCGCGCACCCGATCGGTGGTGGGTCTGGTACCACGCTGCGGGACAACGAGGCGACGGCCGCCGGCGACGCCAACGATGATCCGGGTCAGCTCACCACCACCAGCAGGTCGCCGCCCTCCACCTGGGCGGTCGACGACACGGCAACCCGTTCGACGGTGCCATCGTTGGGCGCGGTGATCGGGGCCTCCATTTTCATCGCCTCGATGGTGGCGATGGTTTGCCCGGCGCTCACCCGATCCCCGACCGCGACGCCCACGCTGACCACGCCGGCGAACGGCGCGGCGATGTGTCCAGGATTGCCGCGGTCGGCCTTCTCGGCGGTCGGGACCGCACTGGCAATGCTGCGGTCACGCACCAGTACCGGCCGCAGCTGACCGTTCATGATGCACATGACGGTTCGCATTCCACGCTCGTCGGGTTCGGAGATGGCCTCCAGGCCGATCAACAGTTCCACCCCGCGCTCCAGCTTGACCCGGTGCTCCTCGCCCTGTCGCAGGCCGTAGAAGAACTGGTTGGCCGACATTTGGGACGTATCGCCGTAGGCTTCGCGGTGCTCCTCGAACTCCTTTGTCGGCGCCGGGAACAGCAACCGGTTCAAGGTCGCCTGGCGTTTGGGTCGCGGCGCGGCCAGCGCGCTGTGGTCCTCGCCGGTGAGCTGACCAACGGGCTTCGCCGGTGCGCGCCCGGCCAGGGCCGCACTCCGCAATGGTTCCGGCCACCCCCCGACCGGGTCGCCCAGATCGCCACGCAAGAAGCCCAAGACCGAGTCCGGAATGTCGAATCGTGCGGGCTCGGCAGCGAATTCGTCCGCACTCACCCCGGCACCAACCAGCGCCAGGGCCAGATCGCCGACCACCTTCGAGGATGGGGTGACCTTGATCAAGCGGCCCAGCACCCGGTCGGCTCCGGCGTAGGCCTCTTCGACCTCTTCGAACCGGTCCCCCAGCCCCAGCGCAATCGCCTGCTGGCGCAGGTTCGACAGCTGGCCGCCCGGAATCTCATGGTGGTAGACCCGACCCGTCGGACCCGGCAACCCGGACTCGAAGGGCGCGTAGACCTTTCGCACCGCCTCCCAGTAAGGCTCGAGCGCGCAAACCGCCGCCAGTGACAGACCGGTGTCGTATTCGGTGTGCGCGGCGGCGCCAACGATCGAACTCAGCGCGGGCTGGCTGGTGGTACCGGCGAGCGGGGCGGCGGCGCCGTCGACGGCGTCGGCCCCCGCATGCCAGGCGGCGACATAGCTGGCGAGCTGGCCGCCCGGGGTGTCGTGGGTGTGCACATGCACCGGCAGGTCGAAGCGAGTGCGCAGTGCGGTGACCAGCTGGTGAGCCGCCGGGGCCCGCAACAGTCCGGCCATGTCCTTGATGGCCAGCACATGAGCGCCCGCCTCCACGATCTGCTCGGCCAGCCGCAGGTAGTAGTCCAGCGTGTAGAGCTGCTCGGCCGGGTCGCTCAGATCGCCGGTGTAGCACATCGCGACTTCGGCTATCGCAGAACCGGTTTCGCGCACCGCGTCGATCGCGGGCCGCATGGACTCCAGGTTGTTGAGCGCATCGAAGATCCGGAAGATGTCGATGCCGGTCGCGGTCGCTTCCTCGATGAAGGACGAGGTAACCACCTCGGGGTAGGGCGTGTACCCCACCGTGTTGCGGCCACGCAGCAGCATCTGCAGGCAGATGTTGGGCATCGCCGCGCGCAGCGTGGCCAGCCGCTCCCACGGGTCCTCTTTGAGGAAGCGCAGCGCCACGTCGTAGGTCGCACCACCCCAACACTCCACCGAGAGCAGCTGCGGCATGGTCCGCGCCAGATAGGGCGCCACCCGGCTCAATCCGCTGGTGCGCAGCCGAGTGGCCAGCAACGACTGGTGGGCGTCTCGGAAGGTCGTGTCGGTGACCCCCACCGCCGGCGATTCCCGGAGCCAGCGCGCGAAACCCTCCGGCCCCAATTCGACCAGGCGCTGCTTGGAGCCGGCCGGCGGCGGGGCATCCAGATCAACATGGGGCAGCTTGTCGTTCGGGTAGACCTTGGACGGGCGGCTGCCGTGCGGCTTGTTGACCGTGACATCAGCCAGGTAGTTCAGAATCTTGGTGCCGCGGTCGGCCGAGGTGCGCGCGGTCAGCAGCTGGGGGCGTTCGTCGATGAACGCCGTCGTGATGCGCCCGGCTTGGAAGTCCGGGTCATCCAGAACCGCCTGCAAGAAGGGAATGTTGGTCGATACGCCGCGAATCCGGAACTCGGCGATCGCCCGGCGTGCCCGGTTCACCGCCGTCGAGAAATCCCGTCCCCGGCAGGTCAGCTTGACCAGCATGGAATCGAAGTGCGCGCTGATCTCCGCACCGAGGTTGGTGCTGCCGTCCAGGCGGATGCCCGCGCCGCCGGGGGCGCGCAGGGCGCTGATCCGCCCGGTGTCGGGCCGGAAACCGTTGGTCGGATCCTCGGTGGTGATCCGGCATTGCAGGGCGGCGCCGTGCGGCCGGACGGTTTGCTGTCGTAAACCCAGATCTTCGAGCGAATCCCCCGCGGCGATCCGCATCTGGCTGGAAACCAGGTCGACGTCGGTGATCTCCTCGGTTACGGTGTGCTCCACCTGAATCCGCGGATTCATCTCGATGAAGACGTATTCACCACTTTGGTCCAGCAGGAACTCGACGGTACCGGCGCAGGTGTAGCCAATGTGACGGGCGAAGGCGACCGCATCCGCGCAGATCTTGTCGCGCAGCTCACCGGGCAGGTTAGGCGCCGGCGCCAACTCGATGACCTTCTGGTGACGGCGCTGCACACTGCAGTCGCGCTCGTAGAGGTGAATCACGTTGCCTTGCGTGTCCGCCAGGATCTGCACCTCGATGTGACGGGGGTTCAACACCGCCTGTTCGAGATACACCGTCGGGTCACCGAATGCGGACTCGGCTTCGCGGCTGGCGGCCTCGATCGCTTCGGCCAGCGCGGAGATGTCGTTGACCCGGCGCATGCCACGGCCACCACCGCCGGCAACCGCCTTGACGAAGAGCGGAAAGCGCAGGCCGGTGGTCTCCGACTGCGCCGCAGCCACCAGCTCCTGCACCGAGGCCGACGGCGCCGACGACCTCAGCACGGGCAGCCCGGCCTCCCTGGCCGCGGTGACCGCGCGGGACTTGTTTCCGGTCAGCTGGAGCAGCTCGGCGCGGGGGCCGACGAAGGTGATGCCCGCCGCCGCACACGCCCCAGCCAGATCCGGGTTCTCCGACAGGAACCCATAGCCCGGGTAGATGGCATCCGCACCCGCACGGAGGGCGGTTTCGACGATCTCGTCCACCGACAGGTAGGCGCGCACCGGGTGCCCGACCTCGCCGATCTGGTAGGACTCGTCGGCCTTGGACCGGTGCAGCGAATTGCGGTCCTCGTACGCGTAGACGGCAACGGTGCCGACGCCCAATTCGTAGGCGGCGCGAAACGCGCGGATCGCGATCTCACCGCGGTTGGCCACCAGCACTTTTGAGATCATGATTGACCCCTTACTTCACCCGTCGCAACGCAAACTCGACACCTAGAGCAGTGTCGACCAATAGTTCCAGAAGCGAACCATGATCAGCAGAAACACTGCGGTGAGCCACAGCGTGGCAATCGACCACCGCCATTGGAAAAGCACCCGCACAGCAGCGCCGCTGGTGCTGTCCGGGTCCGGACGGAATGCTATCGAGCCAACCACGACTAACAAAGTCGCGGTGATGATCCAGACCACCATGCAGTACGGACACAGCGACCCGATGCGGTAGAGACTCTCGAAAATCAGCCAGTGCACGAACACCGTTCCGACCAGGACACCGATCGTCAGCCCCACCCAATACCAACGTGGCAGGGGTACTTTCGTCACCGCCAGCACGCCGGTGACCACCACCACGGTGAACGCCGCGATGCCGAACAGCTGGTTGGGAAAGCCCAGCAGCGAGGCCTGCGCGGTCGTCATCACCGAGCCGCACGACACGATGGGGTTGATGTTGCATGCGGGAACATAGCTGGGGTCGAGCAGGATCCTGACCTTCTCCACGGTCAGCGCTCCGGACGCAAGCAGGCCCGTCACACCGCAGATCAGCACCCACCATGCGCTGGGCATGGGCACGTGCACCTGGCGAACGGCGCCTGACGTCAGGTCGCTGGATCGCTCGGCGGAGTCAGCTGACACCACAGTGGTCAGGATGTCGCGTTGGCTGCGACCGCGTCAATGCCCGGAATGGGGCCCACGATCTCTTTGATCTTGGCCACCAGCGCTTCCGGCGTCGACCATTCGTATTCCTCGCCATTGATCTTGACCGTCGGGGTGGCATGTACATTGGCTGCCACCGCCAACCCGTTGACCTTGTCGAGGTACTTGCCGCTGTTGATGCAGTCCGGCACCGTTCCCGCCGCACCCGCCTCACGCGCGATTTCGATCAACTTCGCGTTGTCGGGGAATGTCTTGCCGACCTCGGACGGCTGAATGTCCTTGCTGAACATCGCGGTGTGGAACCGCCGGAACGCATCGATGGACTCATCGGCGACGCAGTACGCCGCGGCGGCGGCTCGCGCCGAATAGTTCTGGTTGCGCGGGCTGGAGAGAATGTCGACCATCGTGTAATCGGCGGCGACCGCCCCGATGTCGACCAGCCTGGACACCGTCGGGCCGAACGCGCGCTCGAACATGCCGCACGCCGGACACAGGAAGTCCTCGTAGAAGGTCATCACGACCTTGGGGTCCTGGGTCCCCGGCTGGGTGACCAGCTTGCTCGACGTCACCCGGACCGAGTCGTCGGGACCGGCGGCACTGCCGCCCTTTTTCTGATGCGAGGTCACGATGTAGAAGACCAGGGCGACCGCGAAGAACACGACGAACGCGGTGCCACCGATCTGGATGAGCCAGCCGAACTTGCCGTCGGGCGAATTCAGGTCGATCCGCGGGGGACGCTTGTTTTTGTCGGCCACAGGTTTGCTGATCCTCACATGTATTGGTCGGCTGCGCTTCGCTTGCGGGCTCGTTCAGCCTCCGGTGGTCGGGCGCCTCTAGAGTACCGGCGGCCGGCCAGCCGCAGCTGAGACCCACGACGATATTGACCGATGGTGCCCGCAACGGTCCGCACCCACGGCGCGAAGCCACCCCACCGGCACCGCTCAAACCCGGGTCAGGTGTGCACGCAGCGCAGAAATCAGCTCGCTGGTTGCGGCGGCACAACCACCACCGAGCGGAAACAGATTGAGGAACCCGTGCGTCAGCGACCCCATGGCGCGCAGGTCAACCGGGGTGCCGGCGGCCCGGAGGGCGGTCGCGTAGTTCTCGCCTTCGTCACGCAACGGGTCGAAGCCTGCCACCGCGATCAGCGCCGGCGCCAGCCCGGCCAGTGATTCGGCTCGTAACGGCGATACCCGCGGGTCCGCGGGCTCGATGCCGGAGCCCTTCAGGTACTGGGAGTGAAACCAGTCGATGTCGCGTTTGGTCAGCAAGAACCCTCGGGCGAACAGGCTCGCGGAACGGGTCCGCCCGGCAAAGTCTGTTCGTGGGTAGATGAGCCACTGGAAAATCGGGGCCGGGCCTCCGCTGTCTCGGGCCAGCTGGCTCACCACGGCCGCCAGGTTGCCCCCCGCACTGTCGCCACCGACCGCAACCCGTCCCGGCAGAGCACCAAGCTCGGCGGCGTGCGCGTGCGCCCACTCAAAGGCCGCGAACGCATCGTCGATCGCGGCGGGGGCGCGATGCTCGGGCGACAGCCGGTAGTCGATCGCCAGGACATGGATGCCCGCATCGCGACAAGTCAGTCGGCAGACCGCGTCGTGGGTGTTGAGGTCGCCGAGCGCCCACCCGCCCCCGTGGTAGAAGACCAGCAACGGCGCGGCCGCATCGCCGGGCGGACGGTAATGCCTGGCGCTGATGTCGCCGGCAGGTCCGGGCAGGGTTAATTCCTCGACATCGACATGGATCTGCGGACCGGGAAATCCCAACATCGCCTCGCGCATGTGGGCGCGGGAAGCGGCCAGGTCGTCATCGATCACCAGCCCGTCCAGACCCACGACCCGCATGCCCGACAACATCAGCTGCAATGCGGGATCGAGGGTGTTTCCGTCGATGATGACCGAGCGCCCCCGTGTGATCAGCCGTTTGGCGACATCCGGAACCCATGGGATGACCTTGGCGCCGACGACGGTGACGGTGTTCTGCACGCGACTCAGCCAGCTCATCGTCGCGTGCACCGTTTCAGGATGGAGGTCCGTCTCACCTGGCAAGCTATTTGTCATGGGCTACTCCCTAGAATCGCTAGACAAGCCTCGTCTTGCCTCGTCTTGCTGGACGACGATCATTCGGTAGCCGTCGTCGGGCTCGGCAACTGCTGGATCCCGACAACCCCCGAGCTAAACCGCAGTGAACGGGAAACCCGGCGCGCGGTCGGCGAGTCCGACGTGCCCTGCGACCAACTGTACGTGGTAGCCCTGTTGCCGAATCTGGACCACGGTTGCAGCCGCGGGCCGGATGCGCGGCAGCCATCCGACCATCTTCCACGCATCGGCGCTGGCCACCGCCGGACAAGTTCACCCGAAGCGCCCCCGACACCGAGCGTCACAGGGCGCAACGCCATCGCCGTCACCTGCGACGAAGCAGCGGCACGGGCGTTGATTAGGTGACATATACAACTCGGTAATATCGTGATCCCCTGAGTCGGTAAACCCCCAGACAGATTGCGAGCGACTTCCAACGTGTTCGACTTTGAACTGAGCGCCGATAAAATAACGGTGGCCTGGTCGCCAGAGGTTCGAACCCGACTTAGTCAAAATCCGCGAACGTTCAATTTTCACAGGTAGGTGAGATGATGCCGGGCGCCCCCAGCCCCTCTGCCCCATCGATAGCGCTCAATGACGAGAACACCATGCCGGTCCTCGGCATGGGCGTCGCTGGGTTGTCGGATGACGAGACCGAGCGCGCGGTGTCCGCGGCATTGGAAATCGGCTGCCGGCTCATCGACACCGCCGCCGCATACGGCAACGAGGCGGCAGTCGGGCGGGCCATCGCCGCATCCGGCATTCCCCGGGCGGAGTTGTTCGTCACCACCAAAGTCGCCACCGCTGACCACGGCTTCACCGCGTCCCGCGAGGCCTGCAAGGCCAGCCTGGACCGGCTGGGCTTGGACTACGTCGACCTGTACCTGATTCACTGGCCGGCCCCGGCGGTGGGCAAGTACGTGGACGCGTTCGGCGGCCTCATCCAGGCCCGCGGTGAAGGCTTCACCCGCTCCATCGGGGTGTCCAACTTCACCGAGGAACACGTCTCCAACGTCATCGACCTGACCTTCGTCACCCCCGCGGTCAACCAAGTCGAGTTGCACCCGCTGCTCAACCAGGACGAGCTGCGCAAGGCAAATGCCCAGCACAACGTGGTGACGCAGTCCTACACCCCGCTGGCGCTCGGCCGGCTGGCCGACAACCCGACCGTGACCTCGATCGCGGGCGAGTACGGCAAGACGCCCACCCAGGTGCTGCTGCGCTGGAACCTGCAACTGGGCAATGCCGTCATCTTCGGTTCCTCCAATGCCGAGCACATCGCCACTAACCTGGACGTGTTCGAGTTCGAGCTGGCCTCCCAGCACATGGACGCCATCAACGGCCTCAACGACGGGACCCGCCTGCGTGAGGACCCGATGATCTTCGCCGGGGTGTAACCGGCTACCCGGTCGGGCAGGTCGCCGCGGCCTGGCGCAGGACGTCGCTCGACGCCCGGTCGACCGGCAGCGCATATCCGCGCAGCACGGCGATGAATTGCATGGCGTATTGGCACGCAAACGCGGCGTTGGGCGGCATCCACCCGGCCGGCGGGGAGTCACCTTTGTCCTGATTGGCGTGCCCCTGCACGGCCAGCAAGTTGGCCGGATCGTTGGCGAACCGCAGCCGCCGCGCCGCCGGCCAGTCCGATGCGCCCATGTCCCACCCATACGACAGCGGGACGATGTGATCGATCTGCACCGATTGCCCCACTCTGGCGCCACGCTGGGAGACGACGATGGTGTTGGTATACGGGTCGTGCAGCGTGCCGGTGGCCACCGCATTCGGACACCGCTTGGTCACCACATAGGTCTTGTCGACGAGATCGCGGTCGAGGATGTCGTCACGAGTGTCACACCCGTTGTGGCCGCCGGGGGCGTCGTTGTTGTCGTCCCAGGCCGCGCCGAATGCGGCCCTGCGGTAGTCGTAGCGGTGCATTCGCCGCGGCAGCACGCCGATCCCGGCGAGCACGTCGGTCCCGGGTTGGACCGTCGGAACGTCGGCCCGCGCGGCGAACTCCTCTGCGTGCCTGGCCGTCGACGCCCGCACGCTCTGATAGGCGACCAGCACCGCAAGCAGCGCGGCCACCGACAGCCACAGCAGCATCTTTCGGTTCACGACGTTATGACTTGTCCAGGTAGTCGATACGATCGGTGTTGGTGAAGCGCGCCGCCATCAGAGCCAACCCGGGATGTGGGCCACCGCCGCCAGTGCTCTGCTGATAAGCCTGGTTGCAGAAGTCCCGGGCGGCCTCGATGAATACCCGATGCTCGGCCAGCGACAGCAAGCGTAGGGTGATCGCCTTGCCGGACTGGTTGCGGCCCAGCACGTCTCCTTCCCGGCGCTCCTTGAGGTCCAGCTCGGCAAGATCAAAGCCGTCCATGGTCTCAGCGACCGCGCGCAGCCGTCGCCCCGCCGGCGAGCCCGGCGAAACCCAGCTGGCCAGCAGACAAAGGCTGGGATGTTCGCCACGCCCGATGCGGCCGCGCAGCTGGTGCAGCTGGCTGATGCCGAAGCGGTCGGCGTCCATCACCAGCATCACCGTGGCGTTGGGGACATCGACACCCACCTCGATGACCGTGGTGCACACCAGCACATCAACGTTGCCGGCGCGGAAGGCCGCCATCGCGGCTTCCTTCTCGTCGGCCGACAGGCGTCCGTGCATCAACGCCAATCGCAGCCCCGCCAGTTCGGCGGCCTGCAACCGGGAATAGAGCCCCACGGCGGTCGCCGACGGGCGGGCGCCGTTTTCGGCTTTGTCGCTCTCGTCGCTCTCGTCGATGCGCGGGGCCACCACGTAGGCCTGGCGACCCGCGGCAACCTCTTCGACGATGCGCTGCCAGGCCCGATCGAGCCAGGCGGGTTTGTCTTTCACAAAGATGACGTTGGTGGTGATCGGCTGACGCCCGCGCGGAAGCTCACGCAGGGTGGAGGTCTCCAGGTCGCCGTAGACGGTGAGCGCTACGGTGCGCGGTATCGGCGTGGCCGTCATCACCAGCAGATGCGGTGTGATGCCGGCGGGAGCCTTGGCCCGCAGTTGGTCTCGCTGCTCGACGCCGAAGCGGTGTTGTTCATCGACCACCACCATGCCGAGATTGTGGAATTCCACCGCGTCCTGCAGCAGCGCATGGGTACCGATGACGATGCCGACCTGACCGCTGGCGATTTCGGCCCGAACCTGCTTTTTTTGCCCCGCTGTCATCGAGCCGGTCAGCAGCGCCACCCGGGTGGCGTTGTCGGCGCCGCCCAACTGGCCCCCCATCGCCAGCGGACCCAGAACATCGTTGATAGACAAAAGATGCTGTGCGGCAAGCACTTCCGTAGGAGCCAGCAGCGCACACTGGTAGCCCGCATCGACCATCTGCAGCATCGCCAGCACCGCCACGATCGTCTTGCCCGAGCCCACCTCGCCTTGAAGCAAGCGGTTCATCGGACGGGTCGCCGCCAGCCCGTCGGACAACTCGTCGAGCACTTCGCGCTGCCCCGCGGTGAGCTCGAAAGGCAACCGTGCCAACAGCTCGGCGGCCAGGCCGTCGGATTGGGCCGGGGCCGGCGGCCCCGACTCGGATAGCTCACCGTGCCGGCGGGCCACCAACGCCCACTGCAACCCGACGGCTTCGTCGAAGGTCAGCCGCCGGCGCGCTTGTTCGCGTTCGGACTCATCCTCGGCGAGGTGGATCGCGCGCAAGGCGTCGTCCTCGGAAATCAGGCCGTGCTCGGCGCGTAACGCCGCTGGCAGGGGCTCGTCCACCGGGTCGAGCACTTCGAGCACCTGGCGCACACACTTGAAGATGTCCCAGCTCTGCACCTTGGTGCTGGCCGGATAGATCGGGAAAAAGCGCCGCTCGAACTCCTCCATCGCCAGTTCGCCGCTGATGGCCTGGGAGGCGTCGGCGATGCTCTTCAATGATTTGGTGCCGTGATGCTGGCCGTCCGGCGAATCCAGGATCAGAAACGCCGGGTGCGTGAGCTGCATGACGCCCTTGAAGTACCCGACTTCGCCGGACAGCATCACCCGGGTGTTCTTGGTGAGGCGCTTTTTGATGTAGTCGGCGTTGAAGAAGGTGGCGGTCACCTTGTTGCGCCCCGACCCGAGGGTGATCCGCAGACACAACCGCCTCGGGGTCTTCTTCATGGGAAACGACTTGGTTTCGGTGATGACATCGACGATGGTGATGTGCTCCCCCACTTCGGGCTGCTCATCGTCGGTGCCGCGGCGTGCCCCGCCTTCGACATAGCTGCGCGGGTAGTGCCGCAAGAGGTCGTCGACAGTCCGGATGCCGAACTCCTCGTCGAGAGCCTCGGCCGCCTTGGCACCCAGAACGAAGTCGAGCCGATCGCTCAATGCCACCATGGCTACTCCACCCCGATCAGCAGCGCGTCACCGCGATGACCGGTGCGGTAGATCACCAGCTCGGTCCCCGGGTGATGGTCGTGCATGTGTTTTTCCAGGCTCTCAACCAGCCTGGCAATCCGTTCATCATCATCGATACCGGCGCCTATCAGCACCGTCACCAAGTCTCCTCCCGGCGCCAACAACAGATCGACCAACCCGATCGCCGCCGCGGCGACGTCATCGGCGACGATCAGCACCTCATCGCCGGCGATACCCAGACCATCGCCCGGTTTGCAGGTTCCAGCCCAGGTCAGTGCCGTCTCGGTGGCGATACGTACCGATCCGTGCCGGGCGGCCCCAGCGGCCCGGGCCATGGTGTAGCCGTCGTCGACCGCCTGACTGGCCGGGTCGTGCACGGCCAGCGCGGCCAGGCCCTGCACCATCGACCCCGTCGGCACCGGGACCACGTCAACGCCCCAGCCGATGGCCGCCGTACAGCCGGCCACCAGTTCCTCGACGGCGACGTAGCCGTTGGGCAACACCACGACTTGCGCGGCACCGGTGTCGACCACCGCGCGCACCAACTGGTGTGCGCTCAGGTCGGACGCGGGCGCCGCGGCCCCCGCGCCGGGACGCAACACACACGCACCTTCGGCGGCAAACAGTTCGGCGGCACCGTCGCCGTCGACAATGGCCAGCACGGCGCGCTGGCGGGTCCAACCGCCGGCCGCCAGTGCAGTGGTCCCGGAACTGAGCGCCGAGATCACGATCTTGCTCAGCCGCCCCGCCGCCAGCCCGGCCTCGACGGCCGCGCCCGCGTCGTCGGTGTGCACATGCACCGAATAGCTCTCCGATGGTGCGGCGGCAATTGCCACCGAATCCCCCAGCTCCGAGAGCCGATCGCGCAGCGTGTCGGCCGCCGCGGCATCGCAACCGGCCAGCAGGTACATCACCTCGAACTGCGGTACGGGTGCCGGCACCCCCGCCCCAAGCGCCGGCGAGCGCGGGGCCGGCTCGTAGACCGATCGCGCGGGAGTCTGACCGGTGATGGTCGAGCGCAGCGCGTCCAGCAGGACCAACAATCCTCGTCCGCCGGCATCGACAACACCCGCGTCGGCCAGCACGTCGAGCTGCTCGGGGGTCTTCTCCAGCGCAACCACCGCCGCGTCCCCCGCCGCGACGACGGCGGCGGCCAACCCTTCGCCGGCGTCAGCACACTGCCGGACCGCGACCGCGGCGGCGCGCAGGACCGAGACGATGGTGCCCGGCACTTCCTCACCGCCCATCGACGTGATGACCAGCTCGACGCCGCGCCACAGGGCCGCGGCCAGCAGTGCCGCCTCGATTGCGGCCAACGGTTGACCGGCCGCGGCGCTATCGGTCACATCGGAAACACCGCGCAGGATCTGTGACAGGATCACCCCGGAATTGCCGCGTGCGCCGTTGAGGGCGCCGGCCGCCAACGCGGCCGCGACCTGGGCGACATCCCTGTGCTCGGGGTCTTCGGGGTGTTCGCGCCCCGCACCACCCGTCGGATCGACCTGAGCAAGCGCGGATCGCATGGTGAACAGCATGTTCGCGCCGGTATCGGAATCGGCGACCGGAAACACGTTCAGCCGGTTGATCTCGTCAAGGTGGGTGATCAGGTCGCTGACGCCGGTGTGCGCCCAGTCTCGCAGGGCCAAGGCATCCAGCGGGCGTTCAGTCGTGCCCAACCTGCCCCCACCTCCTCTGCCTAGCCCCGGTGGGCGCCAGCGTAGCTCCGGTGACGTTGCGGATAGTTTGCGTCGGTTCATGCGCGAGGGAACACCCCGGGCCACCGGGGACCCGGCCCATCGAGCCTAGCCAGGCGGTCCGACGAGACCGGCCCTGACGCCACCCTTAGCGGTGGCTCGTTTTGGTGCTTGCCGGGGACGTCGGTATCCTAGGACGGCCTGGGTAGATCTAGGCTGTCCCGGCCGGGTCGCCGGAACCCAACAGACTTGAGGAGTGCAACAATGGCCGCTGTGTGCGATATCTGCGGGAAAGGCCCCGGCTTCGGCAAGTCGGTGTCGCACTCCCACCGCCGCACCAGTCGCCGGTGGGACCCCAACGTCCAGACCGTGCGCGCCGTGACCCGCCCTGGCGGCAACAAGAAGCGCCTCAACGTCTGCACCTCGTGCATCAAGGCCGGTAAGGTCAGCCGCGGCTGAACAGCCACCGGCGGGTTCGGCCCAGCCAGTGGCGGCGCCACCGAGTTCGTGGTTGCTCGCGCCTGTTCGCCCGGCTCGATAGAGCCGGGCGATTTGGCGTGTACGGGCCCGCCCAACTCCGGTCACCGCAAGCTCTTCTCGCGCCCGCTGGCCAGTCAATCGTCGAGAAAAACGACGTGTTCAGCAACATAGTCGCGACCAACGCGCAGCTGATTGCCGGCAAAGTCCGGGTCGGGATAGCCGATCTCCAGGCCACACAGGATGGTCAGGTGTGAAGGTATGCGCACCTGCTTGCGGACGATCTCGGGATAGCCGGCGATGGAGACCTGTACGCAGGTGCCCAGACCGCGCGCGGTCAGCGCCAGCATCAGGTTCTGCAGGAACATGCCGACACCCATGCTGTCGACCAGCCCCAGCTCCTGGTGCATCGATACGATGCCGCCCAGCGGGGCCCGGAAGAACTCCCAGTTGCGCAGCACAGCGGTCTGTCGGGCCTGCGTGTCATCGCGAGCAATGCCCATCGCCCCGTAGACCTGTGCTCCCAGTGCGCTGCGTAGGTGGGTGAATGCCGGCGGCAATCGCGCAACATTGGGCGGCTCGGAGCGCGCCCTTTCCAGCATCGCCGCAACCAATCGGTCGCATGCCGCACCGCTGGTAAACACGACATGCCAGGGCTGCACATTGGAGTTCGAGGGGGCACACATCGCAAGTTCGAGCGCTTCCTGCACCAACCACCGCGGCACCGGGCGGGGCAGGAACATGCGCGTCGAACGCCGCAGACGGATGGTCTCATCCAAGTCGTACATGCCTCGATGGTCTCAGGCCGTAGCGCAATCCGCGGCGAGCCGGCCGCTGTCACTGTCCCACCGTGATGACGGTCTTGCCCGCTCGCCGAGCGGCACCCCGTCCGCTTTCGAACGCCTCGCGCCCCTTGGCCAGCGGAAAACTCTGCGCAATCTCGACATGCAGCCGCCCACTGCCGACCAGCTCGCCGAGCCTGTTGAGCTGATCGCGGTTGGGCGTCACGATAAAAAACATTGCGGTAACGCCATGTTCGTCGGCCTTGCCGGCGGGCGGCGGCGGCGAGAGGGTGACCAGCCGTCCGCCTGGGCGCAACACCGCGAAGGATCTGTCCAATGTGTCCCCGCCCACCGTGTCGATGACGACGTCGAAATCGGTGGCGGTCCGCTCGAATGCTTCGGTGCGGGTGTCGATTACCCGCTGGGCACCCAGGCGGCCGACCAGCTCGCCGGCATCGCTGCGAACGGTAGCGGTGACGTTGGCGCCGAGGATGGCCGCCAGTTGGACCACCAGGGCCCCAACTCCCCCGGCCCCTCCGTGCACCAATACCGCTTCGCCGGGCCGTACCGCCGCGTGATCGACAAGTGCCTGCAGCGCGGTCAACCCGGCCAGTGGCAGCGCCGCCGCCACGGTATGGCTGATCGTCGCAGGCTTAACGGCCAGGTGCGCGGCGGGCACCGCGACGAAATCGGCTGCCGCACCGTCTCGATCGAAACCGATCAGCCCGTAGACCTCATCACCACAATGGAAATCTTCGGTACCCGATCCGATTTCATGGATCACTCCGGAGACTTCGTGTGACGGGATCACCGGTGTCCGGCTGACACCATCGCGGGTCCAGGTCTGGTCCCAGGTCAACTCGCCGAACGTGATACCGGCAGCGCGCACGGCTACCACGACCTCGCCCGCCGCCGGCACCGGCACCGGTGCGCGCTCGACGGCCAGCGTTTCCGGGCCGCCGCGCCGGTGCGCACGCAACGCCCTCATGGCGCTCAGGGCAAGCGCCAGTCAATCGGGTCGGCTCCCCTGCCGGTAAGCAATTCGTTGGCCCGGCTGAACGGCCGTGAACCGAAGAAACCACGAGACGCCGATAGCGGCGATGGGTGTGGAGATTCGATCGAAGCACAATCGCCGTCGGCCAACATCGGCTTCAGGGTCGACGCATCGCGCCCCCAGAGAATGGCAACCATCGGCTGCGACCGCGCGGCCAAAGCCCGGATGGCGCACTCGGTCACCGCTTCCCAGCCCTTGCCCCGATGTGACGCCGGGTTGCTGGGCCGAACCGTGAGCACCCTGTTCAACAGCATGACACCGCGCTGCGCCCACGGCGTCAAGTCGCCGCAGGCGGGCATCGGATAGCCCAGATCGTCCGCATACTCCTGGAAAATGTTGGACAGGCTGCGTGGGAGCGGGCGGACATCGGGGGCTACCGAAAAGCTCAGTCCCACCGCGTGTCCGGGTGTCGGGTAGGGATCTTGGCCAACGATCAGAATTCGCACCTGGTCGAAGGGAAAAGTAAACGCGCGCAAGACGTTCGGCCCCGCGGGCAGGTACTTACGGCCCGCCGCGAGTTCGGCCCGCAAGAACTGCCCCATCGCAGTTACCTGGTCGGCGACCGGCTCGAGAGCTTTCGCCCACCCCGACTCGACCAGTTCATCGAGCGCCCGCGCGGTCACTGCAACCCCAGAGCCAGCAACACGACCGTATCGGCGCCCTCCCGGCGATCCTTGGCGATGTCCTGGTAATCCGGCGACTGCGCCCAGTCGCGAAATGCCGCTTCGTCAGGGAACGACATCAGCACCACCTTCTCGCGGTCCCACTGCCCCTCCACCACCGTCGGTGACTCGTCGGCAGCGAGCAGCGTTCCCGCGTAGCGATCGAAGACCTCCATAAACGCTGCCTGGTACCGGTCATAGGCGGGCCGGTCGGTGAATCTCAATTGGGCGATCGCGTAGACGGTCACCGCGTCACCCTACTCAATTGCCGCGCTAGTCAAATGACTGCCAGCCGGCGTGACCGCTCCACTGCTGGCCGTCGACCAGCACCCAGGCCGGCCCGTCCAACACCCGCCCGATTCCCCGCCAGCCATCGGGCACCGCACCGGGAAAACACGCCACCAGCGCGTGGTCCTCACCCCCACCGAGCACCCACCCCCACGGATCGGCGCCCACCGCATCCGCGGCTGCGATCACCGCACGATGGTCTTGGGCCAACGCCGCCGTGGCGATGTCGATGCCGACCGCAGCGGCATCGGCGATATGGCGCAGGTCGGCGACCAAGCCGTCGGAGACGTCAATCATCGCTTGAGCCCCGGCCACCGCCGCCGCCACACCCTGGCCGTAGGGCGGGTCAGGTACCAGATGGCGGCGGCGAAGTTCGTCAAACCCGGCAATATCGTTGTGCCACAGCTCATATCCGGCCGCCGAACGGCCCAGTTCGCCAGCGACCGCGACCGACGAGCCCGGCTCGGCGCCGCCACGGGTGACCGGCGGACGACCTTCGAGGTCACCCAGAACGCTGACCGACACCACCCATTGCGGACACTGGACCATATCGCCGCCGACGATTCCGGCGCCGATCCGTCCGGCCTCCTCCCACATGCCGTCGAGCAACGCAGTCACCTCGGCCACCGGCGTGTGGGCGGGTGCGCCCAAGCTCACCACGAACGCGGTAGGCCTGGCGCCCATCGCGGCAATGTCGGCGGCGTTCTGGGCGATCGCTTTTCGACCGACGTCGTGGGGACTCGACCAGTCCAGCCGGAAGTGGCGATCTTGGACCAGCATGTCGGTGGAAATCACCGTACGGCCGTCGGGGGCAGCCACCACCGCAGCATCATCGCCTGGCCCCAGCTCAACGACAGCGGGCTGGTTGCGCCCCTGCACCAAACGGTCGATCACGGCGAACTCCCCGAGCTCGCGCAGGGTCGGTGTCTGTCCCGACGTGTCCTGACCCACGCCACCTCCTTCGTGGTTTACCGGCCCGGACTTGCATACCCGCGAACCGAGAGCGGTCTGCGGTAATTTTGGGGTTCCTGCCCGCCCGGGCGGACCGCGTTAGTGTATGAGCCCTGACGACCCGAAACACCCGCGCGGGCCGGTTGCGGTTGCGGGGCGGACCGGGTTGGACAGGAGAGTCGAGTTGAACCGGAGGTATCCGACGCGGTGACAGGCGACACCCCGGCCAACCCCCAACCCGATCCCGATGGTCCGCCACGAGTCCTGATCATCGCCGCCGCACTGCTGGCCGTGGCCGCCCTCGGGACAATTCTGGTGATCGCGGCCAACCGCGAGGTACCGCGACAACCGATCGCCGTCCCCTCGGTTCCGGCCCCGCAGGCGGCCAGTCCTGCGTGCCACGCGCTGCTGACCGCGTTGCCGCAGCGTCTCGGCGACTATCAGCGCGCGCCCATGGTGCAACCCGCACCGCAAGGCACCGGCGCCTGGAGCTCCGCGGCCGCCGATGAGCCGGTGATATTGCGCTGCGGGCTGGACCGCCCGGCCGACTTCGTGGTGGGGTCGCCGATTCAGGTCGTCGACCGGGTGCAGTGGTTTCGGGTCAGCGACCAAACCGAGGCCGCCGGCACCGCGACGGCGGGGAGCAGATCCACCTGGTACACCGTGGACCGTCCGGTCTACGTGGCGCTGACCTTGCCCGCGGGGTCGGGGCCCACCCCCATCCAGGAGTTGTCCGAGATCGTCGACCGCGCCATTGCGCCGGTGCCGATCGACCCGGCCCCGGCGGGTTAGCGCAGGCCGATGCCCCGCGCCAACGCGGTCTCCACCATGGTGGCCAGCAAGGTGGGATAGTCGACCCCGCTGGCCGCCCACATCCGCGGGTACATCGAGATCGTGGTGAACCCCGGCATCGTGTTGATCTCATTGATCACCGGGCCGTCGTCGGTGAGGAAGAAGTCGACTCGGGCCAGGCCTTGGCAGTCGATGGCCTCGAAAGCGCGAATCGCCAACTGGCGCACCGCGTCAGCGACGTCGTCTTCGACCTTGGCCGGCACGTCCAATTCGGCAGCGTCGTCGAGGTATTTGGTCTCAAAATCATAGAAACCGTCTTCGCGTCCACGCACCCCGGCCACCCGGATCTCTCCCAGGGTGCTGGCTTCCAATCTGCCGTCGGGGAACTCGAGCACGCCGCACTCCAGCTCGCGACCGTTGATCGCGGCCTCGACGATCACCTTCGGATCGTGTCGCCGGGCGGCGGCGATCGCGGCGGGCAGCTCATCGAAGCTCGAGACCCGGCTGACACCGATCGAGGAGCCGCCGCGCGCGGGTTTGACGTAAGCCGGCAACCCCAGCCGCTGCAGTTCCTCGCGGTCCAGCGATTGTCGCGATGGGCGCAGCACGGCATGCGGGCCGATCGGTAGCCCCGCCGCACTCCACAGTTTCTTGGTGAACTCTTTGTCCATACCGGCCGCGCTGGCCAGCACCCCGGCGCCGACATAGGGAACGCCGGCGAGTTCGAGTAGTCCCTGGATCGTTCCGTCCTCGCCGTACGGTCCATGCAGCACGGGAAACACCACGTCGACCGAGGCCAGCACCTCTCCGGCACCGGGCGGCAACGAGACCAATTGGCCGCCCCAGCGCGGATCTGCCGGCAAAGCCAGCTCGATGCCGGACTGCGAGCTCACCTCGGGTAGCCGCCGGTCGGTGATTGCCAGCGCATCCGGGTTGCCGTCGGTGAGCACCCACGAGCCTTGCGGGGTGATCCCGATCGCGATCACCTCGAAGCGTCGCGGGTCAAGATTGCGCAGAATGCTGCCCGCAGACACGCATGAGATCGCATGCTCGTTGCTGCGTCCGCCGAACACGACGGCAACCCGGAGACGTTCGCCACGCCGGCTGCTGCCACTCACAACCTGGAGAGGCTACCGGGTGCTGAGCGACCAGGCCGGACTACCCGCTTACCAGGGCAATCGGGCGGCGCCGACAGAACGGTTCTGACCTATTCGGGTTTGGTACTACGCCCCAGCAACAGCGCGATCGCGTCGTCTACCGACAGGCCCTTGTAGCAGACCCGGTGTACGGCGTCGGTGAGCGGCATTTCGACGTCGTAGCTGGACGCAAGCGCGAGCACCGATTCGCACGACGTCACCCCTTCCACGACGTGGCCTTCCTTGCTGTGCAGTGACGATTGCAGGATCTCGCCGCGGCCTAGGCACTCGCCCAACGACCGGTTGCGGGAGCGCGACGACGTGCAGGTCGCTACCAAGTCACCTACCCCGGCCAGCCCGGCCAGCGTCGCCCCCTTGGCGCCCAGGGCGATACCGAGCCGGATGATCTCCGCCAATCCGCGGGTGATGATGGTTGCCACGGTGTTTTCCCCCAGGCCAACGCCCGCGGCCATACCGCACGCCAGCGCGATGACGTTTTTGCACGCTCCCCCGATCTCGGTGCCGACGACATCGGTGTTGGTATAGGGACGGAAGTAGCCGCTATTGAGCGCACGTTGTAACGCGACGGCCCGGCCGGAGTCGCTGCAGGCCACGACGGTGGCAGCGGGCTGGCACTCGGCGATCTCGCTAGCCAGGTTGGGGCCCGAGATCACCGCGACCTGGGCCGGGTCTGCTCCGGTGGCCGAGACGATCACCTGACTCATCCGCATCAGGGTGCCCAGCTCGATGCCCTTGGCCAGACTCACCAGGGTCGCGCCACGTGGAATCAGGGTTGTCCAGTGCTCGAGATTGGTCCGCATCGTCTGCGCGGGTACACCCAGCAGCACCGTATCCGCGCCGGCGAGCGCCTCTGCCGCGTTGGCGGTGGCCCGGATCCCCGGCGGCAGCAACGTACCGGGCAGGTAGTCGGGGTTGTATCGGCTGTCGTTGATCTGGTTGGCAACGTCGGCGCGCCGGGCCCACAGCTTGACCTCGCCCCCGGCATCGGCCAACACCTTGGCCAGGGCGGTGCCCCAGGCACCGGCTCCCATCACCGTGACGGTTCCCGTGCTGGCCATCCCCACACCCCTATTTGTCCCATTTGTCGTGTGCGACGGCACCGGTAGCCGCTACACAGTAGACCCCGGCAGGGGCCGCCGTCACGCTGTTGCGGCGGGGGTCACTGCGGCAGGCGCCAGCCCAGTGAAAGCGGGTGGCGGCGGGGTGGCAGCTGGGTAGCACCGAAACCAGCGCTGGCAGGATGGCCTTCATGAGCGGCATACGGGCCGACGGTACGGGTGATGTCGGCCTGATCATCGCCGTCAAGCGATTGGGTGCGGCCAAGACGAGATTGGCCCCGGTGTTCTCCGCGGCGGCCCGGGAAAGTGTGGTGCTGGCCATGCTGATGGACACTTTGACCGCCGCGGCGCGGGTAGCCGACCTGCGCTCGATCACCGTCATCACACCGGACGAATCCGCCGCGGCCGCGGCAACCGAGCTCGGCGCCGAGGTGTTGGCCGACCCGACTCGCCAAGGTGATCCCGACCCGCTGAACAACGCCATCCTCACCGCCGAACAGGTGGTATCCGGTTCCGTGCCAAATATTGTTGTGCTGCAAGGCGATCTGCCTGCGATGCAGACCCAGGAGCTCGCCGATGCGATCTGCGCCGCACGCGTTCACCAGCGCAGCTTCGTCGCCGATCGGCTCGGCACCGGCACCGCGGCCCTGTGCGCCTTCGGAAGCGCACTCGATCCCCAGTTCGGGCCGGATTCCAGCGCCCGACATCGCCGTTCCGGGGCCGTCGAGCTGACCGGCGCGTGGCCCGGCCTGCGTTGCGACGTCGACACTCCGGCGGACTTGGCGGCCGCCCGCCGCCTCGGGGTCGGACCGGCGACTGCACGAGTCGTCGCCCACCATCGCTAGCCCGCATGGCGGCTGTGCGGGGATGAACGGAACAAAAACAGCAAACGGATGTCGGTTCAGCGCTGGCAACGTCACCCGGTGATAGGCAATGATCGCTGGGTGACCGAAATCGAAACCGGCCCAGTCACAGAGGCACGGCCAGACACGAACGCACGGGAGCCAGGCGACGGGACCCCGGCGGCACCGCCGGCCGCGACGCCGGCCGCGACCACCGATCAGCTGCCCGAGGACCGCTACCTCAACCGCGAACTGAGCTGGCTGGAGTTCAACGCCCGGGTGCTCGCGCTCGCCGCCGACGACTCGATGCCGTTGCTCGAACGGGCAAAGTTCCTGGCCATCTTCGCTTCCAATCTCGACGAGTTCTACATGGTTCGGGTGGCCGGTCTCAAACGCCGCCACCAGATGGGGTTGTCGGCTCTGTCCGCCGACGGCCTCACCCCACGGGAGCAGCTGGGCCGCATCGGCGAGCAGACGCAGCGTATCGCAAGCCGCCATGCGCGGGTGTTTCGCGATTCGGTGTTGCCCGCGCTCGGCGAGGAAGGCATCTACGTTGTCACGTGGGCTGACCTGGATCAGGCTGAGCGCGAGCAACTGTCGACCTATTTCCACGAGCAGGTATTTCCGGTACTGACTCCGCTGGCCGTCGACCCCGCGCACCCGTTCCCATTTGTCAGCGGGTTGAGCCTGAACCTGGCGGTCACGGTGCGCCAACCCGAAGACGGTGGCCAGCACTTCGCCCGGGTGAAGGTGCCCGACAACGTCGATCGCTTCGTCGAACTGGGCGGAACAGATACCGACGTAGCCGAAGGGGCGGCCGTATACCGGTTCCTGCCCGTGGAGGAACTCATCGCGGCCTTTCTTCCGGTGCTCTTCCCCGGGATGGAAATCGTCGAGCATCACGCGTTTCGCATCACGCGCAACGCAGACTTCGAAGTCGAGGAGGATCGCGACGAAGACCTGCTGCAGGCGCTCGAGCGGGAATTGGCTCGCCGACGGTTCGGTTCGCCGGTGCGGCTAGAAGTTGCCGACGACATGACCGAAGGCATGCTGGAGTTGCTGCTGCGTGAGCTCGACGTGCATCCCGGGGATGTCATCGAGGTGCCGGGGCTGCTGGATCTCTCATCGCTGTGGCAGATCTACGGTTTGGACCGCCCAGCCCTCAAGGATCGGACCTTCGTTCCGGCCACCCATCCCGCCTTCGCCGAGCGCGAAACGCCCAAGAGCATCTTCGCGACGCTGCGCGAGGGTGACGTTTTGGTGCACCATCCCTACTATTCGTTTTCCACCAGCGTGCAGCGGTTCATCGAGCAAGCCGCCGCAGACCCCAACGTGCTGGCGATCAAACAGACGCTGTATCGCACCTCCGGGGATTCGCCGATTGTTCGGGCCCTGATCGACGCGGCCGAGGCGGGCAAACAGGTAGTGGCGCTGGTCGAGATCAAGGCCCGCTTCGACGAGCAGGCCAACATACGCTGGGCCCGCGCGCTGGAGCAGGCGGGCGTGCACGTGGCCTACGGCATCGTCGGGCTCAAAACGCACTGCAAGACAGCACTGGTCGTGCGTCGTGAGGGCCCGGTGATCCGGCGGTACTGCCACATCGGGACGGGAAACTACAACAGCAAGACCGCGCGCCTGTATGAGGATGTCGGCCTGCTGACCGCCGCGCCCGACATTGGCGCAGACCTCACCGACCTGTTCAATTCGTTGACCGGCTACTCGCGAAAGCTGTCCTACCGCAATCTGTTGGTGGCCCCGCACGGGATTCGTGCCGGCATCATTGAACGCGTCGAACGCGAGGTGGCCGCACACCTTGAACACGGCCCCCAGGCTGGAAAGGGCCACATCCGGCTCAAGATGAACGCCCTCGTCGACGAACAGGTCATCGACGCGCTCTACCGCGCTTCGCAAGCGGGGGTCCGGATCGAGGTCGTGGTTCGTGGCATCTGCGCGCTGCGCCCCGGGGCCAAGGGGTTCTCGGAAAACATCACCGCCCGCTCGATTCTCGGCCGATTTCTAGAGCATTCGCGAATCCTGCATTTCCGCGCGATTGACGAATTCTGGATCGGCAGCGCCGACATGATGCACCGCAATCTCGATCGGCGGGTGGAGGTGATGGCTCAGGTCAAGGACCCGCGGCTGACCGCGCAGTTGGACGACTTATTCGAGTCCGCACTCGACCCTGCCACCCGCTGCTGGGAACTGGGGCCCGACGGTCAATGGACCGCGTCGCCTCAGGAAGGCCGTACCGTTCGGGACCATCAGGTATCACTGATGGAGCGGCACCGCAGCCCCTAACACTGTGAAACTCCGGCGAGTTTTGTGCCACCTAACCGACCGCGTGCGGCCCAGGCCAAATTGACCTGCAGGAGTTAACTTGTCGATCCCCAGCTCGTCTGTCCGCCGACGCTCGGGAGACCGAATCGTATACGCCGCCGGTGCGGTGCTGTGGCGCCCGGGAAAGGCCAAGGGGGCAATCGAGATTGCATTGATCCACCGCACTCGCTATGACGACTGGTCGCTGCCCAAAGGCAAAGTGGATCCCGGCGAGACCGCAGCGGTTGCGGCCGCGCGTGAGGTGTGCGAGGAGACGGGCCAGCACGCCCATCTCGGCAGGCGACTGATCATGGTGAGCTATCCCGTCGAGCAGGGCCTCAAGAAGGTCTACTACTGGGCCGCGCGCAGCCTCGGCGGGGAGTTCACCGCCGGAAACGAGGTCGACAAGCTGATCTGGTTACCGGTCGCCGACGCGATGACCAAGCTTGACTACGCACAGGATCGAAAGGTCTTGCGGCGGTTCGGCAAAAAGCCGGCGGATACCAAGACCGTCCTGGTGGTCCGGCACGGCAGCGCTGGCAGCAAGTCACGCTTCTCCGGAGATGACACCCAACGGCCACTCGACAAGAAGGGACGAGCCCAGGCCGAGGCACTCGTGCCACAGCTGCTGGCTTTCGGCGCCGACACGGTGTTCGCGGCCGACCGGCTGCGCTGCCATCAGACGGTGCAGCCACTAGCCGAGGAATTGGGAGTGGTCATCCACAACGAGCGCACCCTCACCGAAGAGGCCTACGCCAAGAACGCCAAGCGCGGTCGGCAACGGCTACTGCAGATCGCTACGCGCGACGGCACACCCGTGATCTGCTCGCAGGGCAAGGTGATTCCGGACCTGATCGCTTGGTGGTGCGAACGCGACGGCGTCCGCTCCGACAGATCGCGCAACCACAAAGGCAGTACGTGGGTGCTGTCGCTATCCGGCGGCCGCGTCATCGCCGCCGACCACATCGGCGGCGCGCTGGCAGCCAACGTGCGGGCCTAACGCGCGAATACCCTTTGGGGGGCATCGCTGCCACCCGAAGGGTATCTGCGTGTGAGCTGACTTACTTGCGACCGCGCCGGGTGCTCGTCGCCTTCTTGGCGGGAGCCTTGGTGGCCGGCCTCTTTGCCGCAGCCTTCTTGGCGGGTGCCTTGGTCGCAGCCTTGCGGACTGGAGCCTTGGCGGCAGTCTTCTTCACTGTTGCCTTGGTCACCTTCTTGGCCGGAGCCTTGGTGACCTTGGTCACGGCCTTCTTGGCGGGAGCCTTGGTCGCGGCCTTCTTGGCGGAAGCCTTGGTCGCGGCCTTCTTGGCAGCGGTCTTGGTCGCGGCCTTCTTGGCGGGAGCCTTCTTTGCTGCCTTCTTGGCAGCGGCGCTCGCCATCACGCCACGCTTGACCGCCGGGCCCTCCGCCGGGAGACGCTGTGCACCAGAGACAACCGCTTTGAATTGCGCGCCTGGGCGAAATGCCGGGACGGACGTCGGCTTGACCTTCACCGTCTCACCGGTACGCGGATTGCGGGCCACCCGGGCCGCACGGCGACGCTGTTCAAACACCCCAAATCCGGTAATCGTGACGCTGTCGCCCTTGTGTACGGCGCGCACAATGGTGTCGACAACATTCTCGACGGCCGCGGTTGCCTGCCTACGGTCCGAGCCCAATTTCTGTGTGAGCACGTCAATGAGCTCTGCTTTGTTCATCCAACCCTCCGAAGCTAGCGGTCCTCGTTTATGGAACCGACTAGTGGACACGGTAAACCCTCACCTGCCTGATTTCCAAGAGCCACGCGCAATTTCAGGACCCGTCGAACGCAATTTCGGCAATCCGATTGCCGCCCTTGACCGGTGGAGTGACCCCAAAATGGGTGTTGCTTGCCCACACCACAGCGGCTCACGGAAGGGAAAATTCCCCGCCCCAAGGGCCTTCAGGAGGTAGGCAAAGTGCGCGGTTTCCACGCCGGATAACCAGCCTCATATGCCTCGATTGCATCGAGTTTCCGCAGCGTAAGGGCTATATCGTCAAGACCTTCAAGGAGTCGCCACGCGGTGTGGTCGTCAATCCTGAACGGCAGCAACACTGTTCCCGCAATCACATTTCGATCTTGAAGATTGACAGTGATTTCCAAACCTGGACTCTGCTCGATGAGCTTCCAAAGAAGTTCAACGCCATCTTGGTCGACTTCGGCGGCCAACAGACCCGCCTTGCCCGCGTTCCCGCGAAAGATATCGCCGAACCTCGACGAGATGACCACCCGGAATCCGTAGTCCATGAGCGCCCAGACGGCATGCTCGCGGGAGGATCCGGTGCCGAAATCCGGCCCGGCCACCAACACCGAGCCCCGGTCAAAGGGGCTGAGGTTTAGCACGAATGACGGATCCGAGCGCCAGCTGGCGAACAACCCGTCCTCGAAACCGGTTCGCGTGACACGCTTCAGGAAAACCGCGGGAATGATCTGATCGGTGTCGACATTGGACCGGCGCAGCGGTACACCGATTCCGGTGTGGGTGTCAAAGGCTTCCATGACTCTTCCTCTGTTTGTTTGAGTTCAATTCAAATCGGCAGGCGCGGATAGGGTGCCGCGAACCGCGGTTGCAGCGGCCACCGCCGGCGAGACCAAATGTGTCCGCCCGCCCTTGCCCTGGCGCCCCTCGAAGTTGCGGTTGGACGTCGCCGCACAGCGCTCCCCCGGCGCGAGCTGATCGGGGTTCATCCCTAGGCACATAGAGCATCCCGCCTGCCGCCATTCGGCGCCCGCGACCGTGAAGACCTCACCCAGACCCTCCTTCTCGGCCTGGGCACGCACCCGCATGGAGCCGGGAACGATGAGCATTCGCACCCCTGGGGCGACCTTGCGGCCACGCAGCACTTCGGCCACGACCCGCAGATCCTCGATCCGGCCGTTGGTGCACGACCCGACGAACACGGCATCGACCGCGATATCGCGCATGGCTTTTCCTGGCTCAAGGTCCATGTACGCCAATGCTTTCTCGGCGGCCTGGCGCTCGCCGTCATCGCCGATGAGCTCGGGATCGGGCACCGTGGCGCAAAGCGGCACGCCCTGGCGGGGATTGGTTCCCCACGTAACAAAGGGGCTCAGCTCGGCGGCGTCGAGATGGACCTCGGTGTCGAAGACGGCGCCAGGATCGGTCCGCAGTTGTTGCCAGTACCCAAGCGCGGCATCCCACTGGGCACCGGTTGGGGCGTGTGGCCGGTTTCGCAAGTACTCGTAAGTGGTCTCGTCCGGCGCCACCATCCCGGCTCGGGCGCCGGCCTCAATGCTCATGTTGCAGATCGTCATTCGGCCTTCCATGGACAGCGATTCAATGGCGCTGCCCCGGTATTCGATGACGTGCCCCTGCCCACCGCCGGTGCCGATCTTGGCGATCAGCGCAAGGATGATGTCCTTGGCCGACACTCCTGCGGGTAGTTGCCCATCCACATTGACCGCCATCGTCTTAAACGGCCGCAACGGCAGCGTCTGTGTTGCGAGCACATGCTCGACTTCGGAAGTGCCGATGCCCATCGCCAAGGCACCGAACGCGCCATGTGTCGAAGTGTGGCTGTCACCACAGACGATGGTCATTCCCGGCTGAGTGAGGCCCAACTGAGGTCCCACGACGTGCACGATGCCCTGCTCGACATCACCCATTGGGTGCAGCCGGATGCCGAATTCCGCGCAATTACGCCGCAATGTCTCCACCTGGGTCCGAGACACCGGATCGGCGATCGGCTTATCGATATCGACGGTCGGCACATTGTGATCCTCGGTGGCGATGGTCAGATCGGGCCGTCGCACCGGGCGGCCGGCCAGGCGCAGACCATCGAATGCCTGCGGGCTGGTGACCTCATGCACCAGATGCAGATCGATGTAGATCAGGTCGGGAGCCTCGTTCCGACCGGACACCACGACGTGGTCGTCCCAGACCTTCTCAGCCAGCGTGCGCGCCTCGCGCGTCTGCAGTGCCATCTCGAATTGCCTCGATTCGTGTATCCGCGGCTCGCGATCAATGAGGGTTCCATCTCATAATGCAAGACGCTAGTATCTCCTTGTGAGACAGGATAGCGGCATCGGCGTCATCGACAAAGCGGTGGGTCTGTTGCGCGCCACCGCGGAATCACCCTGCGGTTTGGCCGAACTATGCGAACGGACCGGCCTGCCCAGAGCCACCGCATACCGGCTGGCGGCGGCCCTAGAGGTCCATCGCCTGCTGGGGCGGGACGAGGACGGACGCTGGGGCCTGGGCCCCGCGATCACCGAGCTCGCGGCCCATGTCGACGATCCCCTGCTGACCGCCGGCGCGACCGTGCTGCCCCGATTGCGCGAGACCACCGGCGAAAGCGTGCAGCTGTACCGCCGCGAAGGCACGTCACGGGTGTGTGTGGCGGCGCTGGAACCACCTGCGGGCCTTCGCGATACGGTTCCGGTCGGCGCCCGGCTACCGATGACGGCGGGCTCCGGAGCCAAGGTGCTACTGGCCCACAGCGACCCGGCCACCCAGCAAGCCGTCCTACCAACCGCCAAATTCACCGACCGGGTGCTGGCCGAAGTACGCCGCCGGGGTTGGGCGCAGAGCGTGGCCGAGCGCGAACCCGGAGTGGCAAGCGTCTCGGCGCCGGTGCGCGATAGCCGCGGTGTCGTCGTCGCCGCCATATCGGTATCCGGTCCGATCGACCGGATCGGTCGACGGCCCGGGGCGCGTTGGGCCGCCGACCTGTTGGCCGCGGCCGACGAACTCGCGCGCCGGCTGTAGCGCTACCCGTTTGGCCGGCGGCCCCAATCTTGTGACACACCACCCGGTTCAGCCGCCCGCGCGTCGAGGCCTGGTGGCGATCGCCGCGCCCCTGCCTGCGGCAATCGATTCATTCCCGAAACGCCGCAGCCCCGGGCGCGCTAGGTTATTGTCGCGACCGTAATCCTGTCTGTAACCGGAACCACACGGCCGCGCTCGCCGACCGTTCGCACATTAGGTCAGGACCAATCAGATGCGCTCGATCCTCGTAGCGGCGATCCAGGATGTGGCGCCATCTGCGCCGGAGTGCCGGCGCTGCAACGACGCTCGGGTGCGCACAATTTTGCCGAATCCGCGCTTTGGCGAAACGCGAGCGGCTTACCGGCCACGCTCCCCTGACGCGGCACGGTTCGGGCGCTGGGCGGTGAGCAATCCCCGACCGCCTCGGGCCGCAACCACCAAGCATTACCCGGCTCCACCGTCGGCAACCTGATCCGTTACCGCCGGGCGCCAAGCCGCTGTCTCCTCGACATCCTCGTAGCTCGCAGAGCCAACCAATCATGGGGGAACCATGGATCTATTCGCCAAACTTGTCGCAGATCAGGATCCGCTGTTTCAACTTTCACGTGCCATCCACGGGATAGCGACATTTCCCAAGTTAGGCGGAGCCGCCGGCACGCGAATGACTTGGCGCGACGATGAATACATCATCTGGAACCTCAACAACTACCTTGGGCTGGCCGACCATCCCGAAGTCCGGGCGGCCGATGCCGAGTTCGCAGGCCGCTACGGACTGGCGACTCCCATGGGCTCGAGAATGATGTCCGGCGAAACCGACGATCTCGAGCTACTCGAAAGCGAACTGGCCGACTATGCGCAAAAGCCGGCAGCACTGGTCCTCAACTATGGCTATCAAGGCATGATCTCGCTGATTGACTCCCTGACCACCGAGGTGGACTGGATCGTGTCGGATGCGGAAAACCATGCCTGCATCATCGATGGGATTCGATTGCACCGTAAACGCGGTGAACGGACCCGAATGTTCGCCCACAACGACATTGACCAACTCGAGACACACCTGGCCGAAATCAACCGGGTGCGGGGCCCCGACTCCGGGGTGTTGGTGGTCACAGAGGGCGTCTTCGGAATGTCCGGCGATCAGGGCGCATTGCGCGAAATCGCGGCACTCAAGCAGCAGTACGACTTCCGGTTGCTCGTTGACGACGCACATGGATTCGGCGTTCTCGGCCCCAACGGCGGCGGCACCGGGGAACAACAGGGCGTCCAGGACGATATCGACCTCTATTTCGGCACCTTCACCAAGGCCGCCGCGGGCGCCGGAGCATTCGTCGCATCACAGGCCGATGTCATTTGGAAGCTTCGCTACACGATGCGGTCCCAGATCTTCTCCCGCGGCTTGCCCTGGCCGATCGTCGCGGGTAACCGGGTGCGTTTGGGGTTGCTGCGGCGTAGCGACGACCTGCGCCGACGAGCGCACGCGGTGGCCGGCAAACTTCAGGCCTCGCTGACCGAAGAAAGTCTCAACATCGGGAAAGCGAACTCTCTCATCACGCCGGTGTACCTGCCGATGGACCCGCTGTCGGCTCTCGCATTCTTGACCGAATTGCGCCATAAGCACGGAATATTCTACTCGGCGGTGACCTATCCGGTGGTACCGCCCGGGATCGTTCAACTGCGCTTGATCTCAACCGCGGGCCACGACATCGCTGATGTCGAGCCGACGGTAAAAGCCATCGCGGCCGTCTACAAGGAATTGACCGGAAACTAGACCATGCCGCAGCTCGATGATGCGCCCACCTGAGCGATGTAGCCTCCGGGCACCGCGACCCGATGACGCCCTCTCGGCGGCGGACCCGCCCCGGCGCGTAATTTCACCCGCTTTGTTCCCAGGATTCGGGCGCGAGCCGGTCCGATGAAATGCAAGAATTTACCCGCCTCGCGGCGCAATCACGGTGCCCTCATGGTCACGATGGGTTCGTCGCATAACGCGACGACCGGGCGATACCGAACGGGGGTTCAATGGTCAGCCTTTTTCGGCGGATGTGGGTGCCGATCGTGATGATCCTCGTCGCAATTGTCGGGGCATCGGTGGTAATGCGCTTGCATGGCGTCTTCGGCTCACATCGATATGTGCCGGATGCGGGCAACTCCGACGCCATTGTCGCGTTCAACCCGAAGTACGTTCGCTACGAGGTTCTTGGTCCTCCGGGAACGGTCGTCACGGTCAATTACCTCGATGCCCAGGCCGAACCACACGAAGTCGCCAACGCCGCGATCCCATGGTCGTTGACCATCGTGACCACACTGACCTAGGTGGTTGCCCACCTCGTGGCGCAGGGCAACAGCGCAACCCTGAGCTGTCGCAACACCGTCAACGGCGTGGTCCGCGCCGAGCGCACGGCCGATGCCCACGATGCCGCGACTAGCTGCCTAGTGAAATCTGCGTGACGCCCGAACACAGCGCGGGGCGCCCCTTTATCGCCCGGACTATCCAAAAATTTTCGCTACCGGTCATTTTGCTCTGGATCGCGCTCACCGTCGGCGCCAACCTGCTGGCACCACAACTAGAAGAGGTCGCCAAAGAGCATTCGGTGTCGTTGAGCCCCAGTGATGCTCCGTCACTGATCGCGATGCGGCGCATCGGCAAAGACTTTCAGCAGTTCGACTCCGACAACACCACGATGATCGTGCTGGAGAGCAATGCCAAACTCGGCGACGAAGCCCACCGCTACTACGACGCACTAATTGCCAAGCTGTCGCAGGACAAGACGAACATCCAACACATCGACAATTTCTGGGGCGACAGGCTCACGGCCGCGAGTTCGCAAAGCGTCGACGGCAAGGCCGCCTATGTGCAGCTGTACCTCACCGGTGGCCTGGGCAGTGCCAGAGCCAACGATTCCGTTGCCGCAGTTGCGCGGATCCTCGACGATGTGCCGCCGCCACCCGGAATCAAGGCCTACCTGACCGGCCCCGGTGCACTCGGCGCCGATCAAGACACGTCCGGCAACAGCAGTCTGCAACGGTTGACCGCGGTCACGATTGCGGTGATCACCATCGTGCTGTTGATCGCCTATCGATCGATTGCGGCCGTTGTGGTGATGCTGCTCACAGTCGGGATCGAGCTGCTTGCGGCACGCGGCGTGATCGCTACGCTGGCCGCCAACGACCTGATTGGCCTATCGACCTTCTCCATCAATGTCTTGACGGCACTGACGATCGCGGCGTCGACGAACTACATCATCTTTCTGGTCGGCCGCTACCAAGAGGCCCGGATGGCCGGCCAGGACCGAGAGCTCGCATATTACACCATGTTCCGCGGGACAAGTCACGTCGTCTTGGGATCCGGGCTGACCGTCGCCGGAGCGATGTACTGCCTGAGCTTCACCAGGCTCCCCTACTTCCAAACCCTCGGGTCACCATGCTCGATCGGTCTGCTGGCGGTGATCCTGGCCTCATTGACCCTGGCGCCGGCAGTCATCGCCCTAACAACCAAATTCGGCGTATTCGAACCCAAACGCGCCACCACAACCCGGCGTTGGCGCCGCATCGGCACCATCGTGGTGCGCTGGCCGGGCCCGGTCCTGGTCGCCGCGGCACTGATCTCGCTGATCGGACTGCTCGCCCTGCCCAAGTACCAAACCAACTACAACGAGCGCCATTACATCCCGGCCGGCGCCCCCTCCAACATCGGCTACCGCGCATCGGACCGCCACTTCCCCCCGGCCCGCATGGAACCCGAAGTGCTGATGATCGAGGCCGACCACGATCTGCGCAATCCCACCGACATGATGCTGCTGGACCGGATCGCCAAAGGCGTGTTCCACCTTCCCGGCATCGCACGTGTCCAAGGCATCACCAGGCCACTGGGCTCACCGCTCGACCACAGTTCGATCCCGTTTCAGCTCAACATGCAAAACGCCATGACCATCCAGAACATGGGTTACCTCAAAGCCCGCGTCGCCGACATGTACACCATGATCGATGAGCTGCAACACATGATCGATATCGCGGCGCGCCAACAAGAACTGACTCAACAGCTCAACGACGCCAGCCACGACATGCTCACCCACAACAAGCAGATGCAGGCCAACACCGACCAACTGCGTGATCAGATCGCCGAATTCGACGACCTGTGGCGACCCATCAGAAGCTACTTCTACTGGGAACGCCACTGTTTGGACATCCCGATCTGTTGGTCACTGCGGTCCCTGTTCGACGCGATCGACGGCGTCGACAAGCTCAGCGAAGACGTCGGCACGCTCACCGACGACCTAGATCGCATCGACGAACTCCAACCCAAACTGCTCGCCCTGCTGCCCCCGATGATCGCCACCATGCAAACCGTGAAGAGCCTCACCCAAACCACGGCCAGCACCTTCTCGGCACTGATCACCCAAATGGACGACATGACCCGCAACGCCACCGCCATGGGGCAGGCCCTCGACGCCTCTAAGAACGACGACTCCTTCTATCTGCCGCCGGAAGCCTTCGACAATCCCGACTTTCAACGGGGTCTGACCCTGTTCCTATCCCCCGACGGCACCGCGGCCCGGTTCATCATCACCCACAAGGGCGATCCCGCCACCGCCGAGGGAATCGCCCACATCGACCCGATCCTGCTGGCCGCGAGCGAGGCGGTGAAAGGAACCCCACTAGCAACCGCCAACATCTACCTGGCCGGCACCGCGGCCACCTACAAGGACATCAGCAAGGGCAGCACCTATGACCTACTGATCGCGGTCGTGGCCACCCTGTGTCTGATCTTCGTGGTCATGCTGGCCATCACCAGAAGCGTTGTGGCCTCCGCGGTCATCGTCGGCACGGTGGCACTCTCGCTGGGCGCCGCCTTTGGACTCTCGGTCCTGTTGTGGCAGCACATCTTGCACATGCCGCTGCACTGGCTGGTGCTGCCCATAGCCGTGATCGTCATGCTGGCCGTCGGATCGGACTACAACCTGCTGCTGGTCGCCCGATTCCAGGAAGAGATCGGCGCCGGCCTCAAGACCGGCATGATCCGAGCCATGGCCAGCACCGGCCACGTCGTCACCATCGCCGGACTGGTGTTTGCCTTCACTATGGGCTCCATGCTCACCAGCGACCTGCGCGTGGTCGGCCAGGTCGGCACCACCATCATGATCGGACTGTTGTTCGACACCCTGGTTGTCCGCTCTTTCATGATGCCCGCCATCGCGGCCCTGCTCGGCCGCTGGTTCTGGTGGCCGCGCCGGGTACCCACGCACGCCGCTTCGCCGCCGGCCGTTACGGCCAATCCCGGTGCGGCCGCGACGTCTGTGCTGGCTTGACGTCGAACGTGCCCGCCGCCGGCGGCTAACCCGACCGGTTCAGTATCCGGGTGGCATCGCAGACCATCTCGGACACGATGTCAGCGGCGGGGCCAACTCTCGAGATCAGACCTACCGCCTCGCCAACCAGCACCGTGGCGATCTCGAAGTCCTCTGCCGCGACTGCGTTTTCGAAGGCGCCCAGCAGGTCCGGCAGTCGCCGTATCAGTTCGGATTCGTTGCCATGCCATGCCTGGATCAACGAGTTGCTGAGCAACCGCAGATCGTATTCCGCCGGCCAATCCCGCTGCCGCACAATGTCGTAGACGCGGGTACGGATGGTGTCGTCCCCGCTGGCCTCCACCGCCCGCTGGTGGGCTCGCGGCGATACCAGCGCCTCTGGGCAAGCCCAGAATCTGGTACCCACCAGGGCGCCGTCTGCGCCCAGCGCCAGCGCTGCTGCCAGCCCGCGGCCATCGGCGATCCCCCCGGCCGCCACGACCAGCGTTTCGGCCGAGCGTTGGGCAACCAAGTCCACCACGTCGGGAACCAGCGTGAAAGTGGAGCGCACACTCATTCCGTGTCCACCTGACTCGCTGCCCTGGGCCACGATGATGTTCGGACCGACTTCCAGCACACGCAGCGCCTGCTCGCGGGTATGTATCTGGCAGATCAACGGAATGCCGGCATCGTGGATGGGGCCGGCGAAGTTGTGTGGATCACCGAACGACAACATGATCGCCGCCGGGTTCGCGGCCAGGATCAGGTCGAGGAGCTCGGGATTGCGGGCGAGGCTCCAGGTAATGAACCCACATCCGACCCGTTGCCCCTGCGCCTGCTCCAACTGGCGCTGCAGCCACTCGGCCTCGCCATAGCCTCCACCGATCAGGCCCAGGCCACCCGCGGCGGTCACCGCCGCAGCGAGCCGGCCCCCCGACGTCATTGCCATCGGTGCCAGCAGGATCGGGTGTTGGACTCCGAGGAATTCTGTGAGACGGGTATTTAGCGACACCGCTAGCCCCCTTCAGAGAATTGTTGAGCTGCTGTTTCGGCTTTCTAACATGGCCCGTGGCCGGGGCGGTCACCGAAGTTCGCGGCGCCGCGGTCGCTGCTGGCAGGCCGTCCACCGGTAGGGATCGAGCCCGTGCCTGCCACACTGACCGAATGGGAACAAAGCAGCGCGCAGACATCGTCATGTCCGAGTCTGAAATCGCCAACTTCGTCACCACCAGTCGCACCGGCACACTGGCCACGATCGGGCCGGACGGCCAGCCCCACCTGACCGCGATGTGGTACGCCGTGGTCGACGGCGAGATCTGGCTGGAGACCAAGGCCAAGTCACAAAAGGCCGTCAATCTCAAACGGGATCCGCGGGTGAGCTTCCTGCTCGAAGACGGCAATACCTATGACACGTTGCGCGGGGTTTCCTTCGAGGGTGTCGCCGAGATAATCGACGATCCCGAGGCCCTGCACCGGGTGGGGGTCAGCGTGTGGGAACGCTACACCGGGCCCTACACCGACGACGTGAAGCCCATGGTCGACCAGATGATGAACAAACGCGTCGGCGTTCGGATCCTCAGCCACCGAACCCGATCCTGGGACCACCGCAAGCTCGGGCTGCCGCCCATGCCGGTCGGAGGCAGCACCGGGCCGGCTGTGCTGGGTACCGGTCGGACCGACCGGTACCGCACTTGTTCTGTTGTAGCCCCGATGGGATTCGAACCCACGCTACCGCCGTGAGAGGGCGGCGTCCTAGGCCGCTAGACGACGGGGCCAGAACCAATCCGAGCAGTCAGCATAGCTCACCCGGATAAGCCCACCTAATCGCTTGCACTGGTGGGCTTTTGCTGGGGTACCAGGACTCGAACCTAGAATGGCTGAACCAGAATCAGCTGTGTTGCCAATTACACCATACCCCATTTTGGCCTAAAACAGCTGGTCAGAGCGGATCTGCGAGATTTACCCGCATCGCGAACCCACTACTGCCAACCATTGTCGGCCGACGTGCACACTACCAAAGACTCAGCCGGTATTGCGCATGGCGCCTTCGATTCTCGTCACACTAGGGCGAACCGACCTGATCGCGCGCCGATCGGAGCCTGCCCAAACTGCGTTCGCGGCCGAGCAGTTCCATTGATTCAAACAGCGGCGGGCTAACCGTGGTGCCGGTGGCGGCAACCCGGATCGGGCCGAACGCCTTGCGCGGTTTGAGGGCCATACCCTCGATCAACGCGGTCTTGAGGGCCGCCTCGATGTCAGCAGTGGTCCAGTCGGCCGCACCGTCAAGCGCCGCGATAGCGGCGTCTAGCACTGGGCCGGCGTCGGGCCCCAGCTCCTTGGCCGCGGCTTTGCGGTCGATCGCGTACCGGTCGTCATTGAGGAACTTCAGCAATGCCCACACATCCTCGAGTACCACGATGCGGGTCTGCACCAACTCCGCGGCGACGGCGAACGCCGCGTCGTCCAGCGCGAGCTGATGGCCGTGGGTATCCAGGTACGCGCGCAATCTGGCGGTGAAATCCGCGACGTCGAGCATCCGGATGTGCTCGGCATTGATCGCGTCAGCCTTCTTCTGATCGAAGCGCGCCGGGTTGGAATTCACGTCGGCCACATCGAACGCGGCCACCATCTCATCCAGGCTGAACAGATCGTGGTCATCGGCGATGGCCCAGCCGAGCAGCGCAAGGTAGTTGAGCAAGCCTTCGGGAATGAAGCCCCGGTCGCGGTGGGCAAACAGATTGGACTGCGGGTCCCGCTTGGAGAGCTTTTTGGTCCCCTCCCCCAATACCGTTGGCAAGTGTGCGAATTCCGGAACGCGCTCGGCAATCCCGATGCGCATCAGCGCCTGGTATAGGGCGATCTGGCGCGGCGTGGACGGCAGCAGGTCCTCGCCGCGCAGCACGTGGGTGATCTTCATTAGCGCGTCGTCGCAGGGGTTGACCAAGGTGTACAACGGATCTCCGGTTGCCCGGGTCAACGCGAAGTCGGGCACCGAGCCCGCCGCGAAGGTGGTCGGCCCACGCACCAGGTCATGCCAAGCCAGATCGGCATCGGGCATCCGCAGCCGCACCACTGGCTTACGGCCTTCGGCCAGGTAGGCCGCGCGCTGGGAATCGGTCAGCTGACGGTCGAAGTTGTCGTAACCCAACTTGGGGTTGCGGCCGGCGGCGATGTGGCGGGCTTCGACCTCCTCGGGCGTCGAGAAGGCGTAATAGGCCTCACCCGCCGTCAACAGCTTGGCCACCACGTCGTGATAGATCTCGGTGCGCTGCGACTGCCGATAGGGCCCGTAGGGCCCGTCCACCTCGGGCCCCTCATCCCAGTCCAAGCCCAGCCAGCGCAACGCGTCGAGCAGGGCGAGATAGCTTTCCTCACTATCGCGTGCGGCATCGGTGTCCTCGATGCGAAAAACAAAGGTGCCACCGGTGTGCCGGGCATAGGCCCAGTTGAACAGCGCGGTGCGAACCATTCCAACATGAGGGATACCGGTGGGCGACGGGCAGAATCGGACCCGGACGCTGGATGAAGTCACGACTTTCCTTTACGGACTACGGGGTTGGTCAGGGTGCCGATCCCCTCGATGGTGATGGAGACGGTGTCACCGTCTTCGATGGGACCGACCCCCGCGGGTGTTCCGGTGAGGATGAGATCACCGGGCAGCAATGTCATTACCGCCGAGATCCACTCCACGATGGCACCCACATCGTGGATCATCAGCGAGGTACGCGCGTGCTGCTTGACCGCACCATTGACTTCGGTGCGCAGTTCGAGGTCGGCAGGGTCGACTTCGGTAACGATCCATGGCCCGACCGGACAGAATGTGTCATGGCCTTTGGCCCGGGTCCATTGCCCGTCGGATTTCTGCTGATCGCGGGCGGACACGTCATTGCCGATGGTGTAGCCGAGGATGTTGTCGACCGCCTGCGCGGCCGACACGTCCTTACACGGCCGGCCGATCACAATCGCCAGTTCGCCTTCGAAGTGGACTGGTGATGCGTTGGCGGGCAACCGAATCGGCACGTTCGGACCGACGATCGCCGTGTTGGGCTTGAGGAATATCACCGGATCCGCCGGCGTCGGACCGGTTTGGCCGCCCATCTCCGCGATGTGATCGGTGTAATTCTTGCCGACACAGACCACCTTGCTGGCAAGTATCGGGGCCAGCAGCCGCACATCGGCCAACGGCCACGAGCGGCCGGTGAAGTTCGGCGTCCCGAAAGGGTGCTCCGCGATCTCCCGGGCGGTCATCGCACCCGGATTGTCTAACTCGCCTTCGATGCTGGCGAAGGCGACCCCGTCAGGGCTGGCAATACGTCCAAGTCGCATTCGGATGAGCCTAGCGGGGCGACGATTCGGGCTGGCACGGCCCGATGAGAAGCCCCGCAATCCCACCTAGCGGGGCGACGATTCGGGCTGGCACGGCCCGATGAGAAGCCCCGCAATCCCACCTAGCGGGGCGACGATTCGGGCTGGCACGGCCCGATGAGAAGCCCGCAATCCCAGCGGGGCGACGATTCGGGCTGGCACGGCCCGATGAGAAGCCCCGCAATCCCACCTAGCGGGGCGACGATTCGGGCTGGCACGGCCCGATGAGAAGCCCCGCAATCCCACTCAGCGGGCCTGGGCGCGCTGCGGCCCGGCGATCCTACTGGAAAGCGATTCGATGGCGCCCTGCGCCGAGTCCGCCGATCCCGCTGCGCCACCCGACAGCGCAGAGGTGTGCAAGCATTAGCTAGTGCCTGATGAGTCGAGCGCCACACAGGAACTGAGTCTTTCCGCGCGGTGGTGGATTGTGATCGTCTCGCTGATCGTCACAGCAAGCTCATTTCTATTCATCAACGGTGTCGCCTTCCTGATCCCCCGGTTGGAAAACGCGCGCGACACCCCGCTGGCCGAGGCGGGTCTGCTGGCCTCGATGCCCAGCTGGGGCATGGTGGTAACGCTGGTCGCCTGGGGCTATGTGTTGGACCACGTCGGCGAGCAGATCGTGATGACCGTGGGCTCGGCGCTCACCGCGATCGCCGCCTATGCCGCGGCATCGGTGGATTCGCTGTTGTTGATGGGCATCTATCTGTTCCTCGGCGGCATGGCGGCCGCCAGCTGTAACAGCGCCGGCGGCCGGTTGGTGTCGGGCTGGTTTCCGCCCCATCAACGTGGGTTGGCGATGGGTATCCGTCAGACAGCGCAACCACTGGGAATCGCCCTAGGTGCGCTGGTGATCCCCGAGCTGGCCGAACACAGCATTCACAACGCGTTGATGTTTCCCGCTGCCTTTTGCACGATCGCCGCGGTAGCCAGCCTGGTCGGCGTGGTCGACCCGCCCCGCAAGTCCCGCAAGGTGGCCAGCAAGGAAGAACTTGCCAGCCCGTATCGGGGTTCGGCGGTGTTGTGGCGAATTCATGCGTCCTCGGCGCTGCTGATGATGCCCCAGACCGTGACCGTCACGTTCATGCTGGTTTGGCTGATGAATCATCACGGCTGGCCGGTTGCCACTGCCGGAATCCTGGTGACCGTCTCGCAGCTGCTGGGCGCGCTGGGCCGCATCGCGGTAGGCCGCTGGTCCGACCGCGTGGGTTCGCGGATGCGACCGGTGCGCGTCATCGCGATCGCGTCGGCCGCCGCCCTGTTCCTGCTCGCGCTCGTCGACGACGAGGGCTCCCGGTATGACGTCCTACTGATGATCACGATCACGGTGATCGCAGTGCTCGACAATGGACTGCAGGCAACCGCGATCACGGAATACGCCGGGCCGTACTGGAGCGGACGCGCATTGGGCGTTCTAAACACCACTCAGCGCCTGATGGCGGCCGCCGGGCCTCCCATCTTCGGTGCGCTGATCACCACGGCTGCCTACCCACTGGCCTGGGGACTGTGCGGGTTGTTCCCGCTGGCAGCGATACCGCTGGTTCCCACCCGGCTACGTCCGCCCGGGTTGGAGCCTAGAGAGCGGCCGCAATCCGCTCGCCGACTGCGGCGGTGGCAAGCCGTTCGTTCCCGCGAGTTGCCAAGTAACCCTCGACCGCCCGATCCACCCGGCTAGCCGCGTCGTCCAGGCCCAGGTGGGCAAGCAGCAGCGACACCGACATGATGGCCGCGGTCGGATCGGCGATGCCCTGACCGGCGATATCGGGCGCACTTCCGTGCACCGGCTCGAACATCGACGGGTTGGTCCGGGTCGCATCGATGTTTCCGCTGGCGGCCAGGCCGATTCCACCGCACACGGCCGCCGCCAGGTCGGTGATGATGTCGCCGAACAAGTTGTCGGTGACGATCACGTCAAAGCGGCCGGGATCGGTAACCATGTGGATGGTCGCCGCATCGACGTGCTGGTAGGCCAACTCGATATCGGGATACTCTTCGCCGATCTCCTGCACGGTCCGCCACCACAGCGAGCCCGCAAAGGTCAGCACGTTGTTCTTGTGCACCAGGGTCAGGTGCTTGCGCCGCCGCATGGCTCGTTCGAAGGCGTCCCGCACAACTCTGCGCACCCCGAAGGCGGTGTTCACGCTGACCTCGGTGGCAACCTCATTGGCCGTGCCGACCCGAATCGCGCCGCCGTTTCCGGTGTAAGGGCCTTCCGTTCCCTCACGCACCACCACGAAGTCGATCTCGGGATTGCCCGGCTCCAACGCCAACGGGCTCTTCACTCCCGGATACAGCCGACCCGGACGAAGATTGATGTGGTGGTCCAGCTCGAATCGAAGCCGTAGTAGCAGACCCCGCTCGAGCACGCCGCTGGGCACCGACGGGTCACCGATCGCGCCCAACAAGATGGCATCGTGCTCGCGTAACTCCGCGATCACCGAATCCGGCAATATCTCGCCGGTGGCATGAAAACGCCGTGCACCCAGGTCATAGTTCGTCTTATCGACACCCGGCTGGACCACGTCGAGGACCTTGACCGCTTGGGCCACCACCTCGGGACCGATCCCGTCACCGGCAACGATCGCTAATTTCATCGGTATCGCTCTCCTGCCCCCACGTCGTTTCGCGCCACGCCGTCACCGCTGCGGCTCACGAGAGATCGACCACTTCAAGCCTGTTGGCGCCCACCGCGGCGGCGATGGCCGAACGCACGTCCTCAGGCACATCCTGGTTCAGGCGCAGCAGAACGGTGGCGCCCGGGCCCTCCACGTCCTCGGAGAGCTGCGCGGCATGGATGTTCACCCCGGCCGCACCCAGCAGCGTGCCGATCTTGCCCAAAGCCCCCGGCTGGTCGACGTAGTTGACGATCAGGTTGGTCCCCTCGGCCCGCAGGTCGAAGTGCCGGCCGTTGATCTGAACGATCTTGTGGGTCAACTGCGCGCCGTACAACGTGCCCGAGACGCTCACCACCGAGCCGTCCGCCCCGACGACACGCACGTCGACGACGCTGCGGTGGTTGGGGCTCTCGGAGGCCTTGCTGATCTCGACGGAAACACCGCGTTCGGCAGCCAGCGCCGGCGCATTGACGAAGGTCACCGGGCCTTCGACGACCGCCGAGAACAGACCGCGCAGTGCCGACAGCTTGAGCACCTCGACGTCTTCAGACGCCAGCTCGCCACGGGCCTGAACCGACAGCGACACCGGTGGTTCATCGGACAGCGCGGCGGCCAGTACCCCGAGTTTGCAGGCCAGATCCAGCCACGGGGCCACCTCCTCGTTGACCGCACCACCGGCGATGTTCACCGCGTCGGGAACGAACTCACCGGCCAGCGCCAGCTTCACGCTGGCGGCGACGTCGGTTCCGGCCCGGTCCTGGGCCTCGGCGGTGGAGGCCCCCAAATGCGGTGTGACCACGACCTGCGGTAGCTCGAACAGCGGGCTGTCGGTGCACGGTTCGGTGGCGAACACGTCGAGCCCGGCCCCACGGACGTGGCCGCTGGTGATGGCCTCCGCCAGCGCTGACTCGTCGATCAATCCACCGCGTGCGGCGTTGACGATGATGACGCCGGGCTTGGTCTTGGCCAGCGCCTCCTTGCCGAGCAGGCCGGCCGTCTCGGGCGTCTTGGGCAGGTGCACCGAGATGAAGTCGGCACGGGCCAGCAGGTCGTCCAGGGGCAGCAGCTCAATGCCCAGCTGAGCCGCGCGCGCGGGCGACACGTAGGGGTCGTAGGCGACCACATGGGCACCGAACGCCTCGACGCGCTGTGCGACCAACTGCCCGATCCGGCCCAGACCCACCACCCCGACGGTCTTGCCGAAGATCTCCGCACCGGAAAACGATGACCGCTTCCAGGTGTGCTCGCGCAATGAGGCGTCGGCGGCCGGGATCTGGCGAGCGGCGGCCAGCAGCAGCGCCATCGCGTGCTCGGCGGCGCTGTGAATGTTGGATGTGGGAGCGTTGACCACCAGCACACCGCGCGTGGTAGCCGCATCCACGTCGACGTTATCCAGCCCCACGCCGGCGCGCGCGACGATCTTGAGCTTGGTCGCCACGGCAAGTACCTCGGCGTCGACCGTGGTGGCCGAACGCACCAACAACGCGTCGGCCTCGGGCACCGCGGCCAGCAGCTTTTCCCGGTCAGGACCGTCCACCCAGCGCACCTCGACCTGGTCTCCCAGGGCAGCGACTGTTGATTGAGCAAGTTTGTCGGCTATTAACACAACAGGGAGGTTCACGCGGCCAGCGTAGTCGGCTGTAATCATGGGGTGGACGTCACCGTCGTCGGCAGCGGGCCCAACGGGTTGACCGCAGCGGTGATCTGTGCTCGTGCAGGTCTAAGAGTGCAGGTCATAGAGGCCCAACAGACCTTCGGTGGCGGCGCCCGCACGGCAGCTGACTTCGAATTTCCCGGAGTCCTGCACGACGTGTGCTCAGCGGTGCACCCACTGGCGCTGGCGTCGCCGTTTTTTGTCGAGTTCGATCTGGCCGCCCGGGGCGTGCGGCTGGCCGTGCCGCACATCTCCTATGCCAACCCGCTGCCGGACCGCCCAGCGGCGATCGCCTACCGCGATCTGCGGCAAACCTGCGCCGAACTCGAGCATGGCCCATCCTGGGAGCGCTTGCTGGGCCCGCTCGTAGAGAACTGCGACGCCGCGGTCGATTTGCTACTCGGCGACAAGCGGTCGGTACCCACCGCGCTGCGCCCCGCCATGCATCTGGGTCTACGCGTGCTGGCGCAGGGCACCCCAGCATGGCGCGGACTCGCTGGCGAAGATGCCCGCGCATTGTTCACCGGCGTTGCTGCCCACGCTATTTCGCCGCTGCCTTCGCTGGTGTCGGCCGGCGCGGGGCTGATGCTGGCCACCCTGGCCCATAGGGTCGGCTGGCCCATCCCGATCGGCGGCAGCCAGGTGATTACCGACGCGCTGATCGCCGATCTGCGCGCGCACGGCAGCGAGCTGACCGCCGGGATCGAGGTGACCGAACCGCCCCAGGGCGTCGCCGTCTTCGACACCGCACCCACGGCATTGCTGCAGGTGTATCGGGACACGATCCCCAACCGGTACGCGACCGCATTGCGCCGGTACCGATTTGGATCCGGGGTAGCCAAGGTCGACTTCGTGCTCAACGGCGACATCCCGTGGTCGGATTACCGGATCGCGACGGCCCCGACATTTCACCTCGGCGGTACCCGCGAGCAGATGGCGCACGCCGAAGCAGAAATCGCCGCCGGGCGCCACGCCGATTGGCCGATGGTGCTGGCGTCCTCGCCCCACACGTCCGATCCCGGCCGCGTCGACGACGGCGGCCACCGACCATTTTGGACCTACGCCCATGTGCCGGCGGGGTCTTCCGTCGATGCCACCGAGGCGGTGTGTCGTGTCGTCGAACGGTTCGCGCCCGGCTTCCGTGACGTCGTGGTGGCGGCTCGCAGCGTGCCCGCGGCCGCGATGGCCGCGCACAACGCCAACTACGTGGGCGGCGACATCGCGGTGGGGGCAAACTCCGTCTGGCGAGCGATGGCTGGCCCCACCCCACGGCTAAATCCTTGGCGCACGCCGATTCCGAAGGTGTACCTGTGTTCGGCCGCAACCCCACCCGGCGCCGGGGTCCATGGCATGGCCGGCTACTACTGTGCGCGCACGCTCTTGCGTCGCGAGTTTGGGATTGCCGAAATGCCTAAGCTATCGCTATGACAAAACTCGCGGTCATTTACTACTCGGCCACCGGCCACGGGACAACGATGGCGCGGCAAGTCGCCGCCGCGGCCGAGTCCGCCGGCGCCGAGGTACGGGTGCGACACGTCGCCGAAACCCGCGACCCCGATTCGTTCGCCCACAATCCCGCGTGGTCGGCCAACTACGAAGCGACCAAAGACCTTCCGGCTGCCACCGGAGACGACATCGTGTGGGCCGACGCGGTCATTTTCGGTTCACCCACCCGTTTCGGATCGGTCGCGGCACAGCTGCGCGAGTTCCTCGACTCACTCGGCGGGCTGTGGGCCGAAGGCAAGCTGGCCGACAAGATCTACGCGGCCTACACCTCAACCAACACCGCCCACGGCGGCCAAGAGACCACCCTGCTCACGCTGTACGTCACGCTGATGCATTTCGGGGGCATCATCGTGGCGCCGGGATACACCGACGCGCTCAAGTTCGTCGACGGCAATCCCTACGGAGCGAGCCTGGTGGCCACCCACGACAACATCACCGACATCGACGAGCCGACCGCCAACGCTTTGGACCACCTGGCGCGCCGCGTGGTGCGCACCGCCGATCGGCTCGCCTCCGGCTAAGCCCGGACGCCGAGCGTCACGCCAGGGTGACGGTCGACGCCGAGCGCCACGCTGGTGTGACGCTCGGCGCCGTGAGCCGCAAAGGGCTAGGCCGTCTCGGTGATCGGGCGGTCCACCCAGCTCATCAGGTCGCGCAGCTTCTTACCGGTGACCTCGATCGGGTGCTCGGCGTTCTCCTTGCGCAGCGCCTCGAGTTGCTTGTTGCCGCCCTCGACGTTGGCGACCAGCTTCTTGACGAAGTCGCCGTTCTGGATGTCGCGCAGGATGGCGCGCATCCGCTCCTTGGTGCCCGCGTCGATCACGCGCGGACCGGACAGGTAGCCGCCGAACTCCGCGGTGTCCGACACCGAGTAGTTCATCCGGGCGATGCCGCCCTCGTACATCAGGTCGACGATCAGCTTGAGCTCGTGCAGCACCTCGAAGTAGGCCATCTCCGGCGGGTAGCCCGCCTCAACAATCACATCGAAACCGGTCTTCACCAGTTCCTCTGTGCCACCGCACAACACGGCCTGTTCGCCGAACAGGTCGGTCTCGGTCTCGTCTTTGAAGGTGGTCTTGATGACGCCGGCCCGAGTGCCGCCGATCGCCTTGGCATAGGACAACGCCAGCGCCTCACCCTTGCCGGTCGGGTCCTGGTCGACCGCGATCAGACACGGCACGCCCTTGCCGTCGACGAATTGACGGCGCACCAGGTGGCCGGGCCCCTTCGGGGCCACCATGGCCACGGTGACGTCGGCCGGCGGCTTGATCAGGCCGAAGTGGACGTTGAGGCCATGACCGAAGAACAAGGCGTCACCAGGCTTGAGGTTGGGCTCGATGTCGTTGGCAAAGATCTCGGCCTGGGCGGTGTCGGGTGCCAGCACCATGATGACGTCAGCCCACTCGGCCACCTTGGCCGGCGTATCGACCTCGATGCCCTGCTCCTCGACCTTGGCCCGCGACTTCGAGCCCTCTTTGAGCCCGACCCGCACCTGGACACCCGAGTCGCGCAGACTCAGCGAGTGCGCATGTCCCTGGCTGCCGTAGCCGATCACACCGACCTTGCGGCCCTGGATGATCGAAAGGTCGGCGTCATCGTCGTAGAACATCTCCAATGCCTGGGATGACACGTCTGCCACGTGAATATCTCCTTCTTACTTGTCTTTTCGAAACGTACGAATTTACTTGGCGGCGGTGCCGATGCCGCGCGGACCGCGGGACAACGCCACCATTCCGGACTGGGCGATTTCGCGGATGCCGAACGGCTCCAGTACTCGAAGCAACGCTTCCAGCTTGCCGCGGTCACCAGTGGCCTCGATGGTCAGCGATTCCGGCGATACGTCAATGATCTTGCCACGGAACAGATTTACCGCTTCAATCACCTGACTGCGGGTGCCCGCATCCGCCCGAACCTTGATCAGCGCCAGTTCCCGGGCCACCGAGTGGTCGTCATCCTGCTCGATGATCTTGATGACGTTGATCAACTTGTTGAGCTGCTTGGTGATCTGCTCGAGCGGAGTCGCCTCGGCGGAGACCACGATGGTCATCCGTGACATGTCCTTCTGCTCGGTAGCACCCACAGCCAACGACTCGATGTTGAAACCACGCCGCGAGAACAGCGCCGCGACGCGCGCCAACACACCGGGCTTGTCTTCGACCAGCACCGACAAGGTGTGAGTCTTCGTGCTCATCAGGCGTGCCCTTCGCTCTCGTCGTCGAACAGCGGGCGGATGCCGCGGGCCGCCTGGATCTCGTCGTTGCTGGTTCCGGCGGCAACCATCGGCCAGACCTGCGCATCGGCACCGACGATGAAGTCGATGACCACTGGCCGGTCACTGATCTCCCTGGCCTGGTTGATCACGTCGGCGACATCTTCTTCTCGCTCGCAACGCAATCCCACACAGCCCAGGGCCTCGGCCAGCTTGACGAAGTCTGGGATGCGGTGTGAGTGGGTGGCGAGGTCGGTTTGTGAGTAGCGCTCCTCGTAGAACAGACTCTGCCACTGCCGCACCATGCCCAGGTTGCCGTTGTTGATCAGTGCGACCTTGATCGGGATGCCCTCGATCGCGCAGGTGGCCAGTTCCTGATTGGTCATCTGGAAGCATCCGTCGCCGTCGATCGCCCAGACCTCGGTGTCGGCCAGCGCGATCTTGGCACCCATGGCCGCCGGGATGGCGAAGCCCATCGTGCCCAGCCCGCCGGAGTTGAGCCAGGTGCGCGGCTTCTCGTACTTGATGAACTGCGCCGCCCACATCTGGTGCTGCCCGACTCCGGCGACATAGATGGCGTCCGGGCCGGCGATCTCGCCTAGCTTCTCGATCACGTATTCCGGGCCCAGGCTGCCGTCACTTTGAGGTCCGTAGCTCAGCGGATACGTCGCCCGCACACCCTCCAGGTACGCCAGCCATTCGGACATCTCGATGTTGCCCTGAATGTCGTAGTGGCGCAGCATCGCGATCAGCTCGGTGATAACGGCCTGAACGTCACCCACGATCGGAACATCGGCGTTGCGGTTCTTGCCGATCTCGGCAGGGTCGATGTCGGCGTGGATCACCTTGGCCTCGGGGGCGAAGGAGTCGAGCTTTCCGGTGACCCGGTCGTCGAAGCGGGTGCCCAGGGCGATCAGCAGGTCGCTGCGCTGCAGGGCCGCCACCGCGGCCACCGTGCCGTGCATACCCGGCATGCCCATGTTCTGGCGGTGGCTGTCAGGAAACGCGCCACGCGCCATCAGGGTGGTGACCACCGGAATGCCGGTTAGTTCGGCCAACTCGGCCAGCTGCTCGGTCGCCTCGCCACGAATGACGCCGCCGCCCACGTACAGCACGGGCTTGCGCGCGGCCCCGATCAGCTTGGCGGCCTCACGGATCTGCCGGTTGTGCGGCTTGGTGTTCGGCTTGTAACCCGGCAGATCCATCTGCGGCGGCCAGCTGAACGTGCACTGGGCCTGCAACACGTCCTTGGGGATGTCGACCAGCACGGCTCCGGGGCGCCCCGAGGCCGCGATGTGGAAGGCCTCGGCCAGCACCCGAGGGATGTCGTCACCGGTGCGAACCAGGAAGTTGTGCTTGGTGATCGGCATCGTGATGCCAGAGATGTCGGCTTCCTGGAAGGCGTCGGTGCCGATCAACCCGCGGCAAACCTGACCGGTGATGGCGACCACCGGGATCGAGTCCATCTGGGCGTCGGCCAGCGGAGTCACCAGGTTCGTCGCGCCCGGGCCCGAGGTCGCCATGCACACCCCGACCTTGCCGGTGGCATGCGCGTAGCCGCTGGCCGCGTGACCGGCGCCCTGTTCGTGACGGACCAGCACGTGACGTAGCTTCTGCGAGTCGAACAGCGGGTCATACACCGGCAGGACGGCACCGCCGGGAATCCCGAAGATGATCTCGACGTCGAGTTCTTCCAGCGACCGGATGACCGACTGGGCGCCGGTAAGCTGCTCCGGTGCAACATGTTTCGAGTGAACCGGCGAGGAGTTCACGCCAGCTGCCACGCCGCGCTGCTGCGGCTCTGATGTCGGGGAGTGTCGCTTGGTTGGTGCGCTCACTGTCCTTCTAGTCCTTTGTCCCGCTTCGCTGTCGAAGTCTCGTTGGTTAGGCAACAAAAAACCCCCGTCAGCTCAGCTGCTGCACGAGGGTTGCGCGTTGGTGCTCGATTGACCTAGTCAGGCAACAACGCGCCAACCAAGTACTACAAGCTTTCCGGGGGTTCCGGCGGTATCCATAGCGTCTGACGGTAGCCTTCGCACAGCTCAACCGTCAAATCCGAGGCCTCGAGCTGGTGCTCACCGTCGGCTTCGGCGCCGGTCCGCACCGGCGCCACCGCCCCGACATGGCCAGACGGACCCGATTGCGCGGCGATGGAATGATACGAGGGTGACTACTCAAACGGCGGTGGTGATCAGGGTGTCGCCCATTGCGCACCTTGCGGTTGGCTTTGCGACGCTGGGTCTGCTGATACCGGTGCTGACCTGGCCGCCAAGCGCTCCGCTGCTCCTTCTCCCGGTGCTGGTTTCGGCGCTGATCATCCGGCTGCGGACGGTCGCCGACGAGAACGGGGTGACCGCGCGGACATTGCTGGGCAGTACCACCGTGGCCTGGGATGACATCGAAGGTTTGCGGTTTAACCGCGGTTCCTGGGCGCGGGCCCAACTCAGAAATGGCGGTGAACTGCGGTTGCCCGCGGTTACCTTCGCGACTCTGCCGCAGCTGACCGAAGCCAGCTCAGGGCGCGTCCCCAATCCGTACCGGTGAGGCCGGGCTCAGGCGACTGGATTCACGCCGTTGAGCAACACCCATATCGCGATACCGGCGGCGATGCCCGTTAGCAGGGCGACGAAGGACCCGATGAACGGCCGGTGCGCCCAGCCGCGGCCCGCGTCGAGGCCATAGCGGCCGGGACCGCTCAGGATGACGGCGACGGCCATCACAACCAGGGTGATCTGGTACCCATGGCCGTCGGGCAGGAAGTAGGAGAACTGTGAATGCGGCCGCGCCGAAACGTTGGCGAGCGTGCCGTTGATCAGGAAGGCCAGTGCGCCCGCCCCGGCGAGCGGCGTGAACAGGCCCAGAACCAGCAGCACTCCCACGACGATCTCGCCGCCGGCGCCTACGTAGGCCAGGATGTCGGCATGCTGAAAGCCCACATCTGAGAGCGAGTTCTTGAACGCGGTCACCCCGGAGCCGCCCCACCAGCCGAACAACTTCTGCAATCCATGCGCGATCAGCACCGCCCCCAGCCCAACCCGCAGGATCAGAAGGCCGAAGTTTTGGGTCCCGCGCCGGCTGGCGGCGCGTATCCGCTCGTCTTCCTCGTCCATGTCCAGAGCTGCGGGCGTCGCCGGGATGTGGCGCGCGCCCGGCTGGGGCTGGACGTAGGGCAACGGTTCCTGCGCGTCCATCAGGTTGTATCCCGAAGGCACAGCTCCGGAGTTAGTCGGGTCGTAGGGCGGGATGACGGTGGTGGTTCCGGCGCTGCCAAAGTCACTCGAGTACTTCGCAGGGGTTAAGTCGTCTTCGGGGTCGACCAGGCTCGCCGTGACGGGGCGTCCCGGGATCGGTCCAGGGGAATCGTCCGGTCGTTGCCAACGTGAGTCATTCGAACTGGTCACTCGTGCCAGGGTAAGGGCAACTAGACCTGAATTGGGGATTTGAGCGGCGCTTTCGCCTGTTAAATCCGCACTTCGTACCCGACGGGTCCGCCGGTACCCTCAAATCGGCCCTCAGCCGAGGGACCGCGGTCATCCAAACCAGTGCGGCGGGCCTCTGAGCACAACAGCCTCGACGGCGCACGGTGGCGGCCGGTGGCGGCGCCGCAGACAATGTCCGTAGCCTGTCGGTCATGCGGATACGGCGGTCGATTCGGTACGCGCTCGCTGCGTTGTGCGCGGTGACGTTGGTATCGAGCGGCTGCGCGCGGTTCAACGACGCCCAATCCCAGCCGTTCACCACCAACCCCGAACTGCGGCCTCAGCCCAGTTCGACGCCTCCTCCCCCGCCGCCGCTGCCTCCGACACCATTCCCCAAGGAATGCCCGGCCCCCGGAGTGATGCAGGGCTGCCTGGACAGCACCAGCGGCTTGATCATGGGCTGGGACAGCAAGTCCGCACTGGTGGCCGAGCGCACCACCGGCGCCGTCAAGGAGGTGTCGGTCAGCGCAGAACCCAAGGTGAAGGTGGTCATCCCGGTCGACCCGGCCGGTGATGGCGGCTTGATGGATATCGTGCTCTCGCCGACCTATTCGCAGGACCGGTTGATGTACGCCTACATCAGCACGCCCACCGACAACCGGGTGATCCGCATCGCCGACGGCGACGTCCCCAAGGACATCCTGACCGGTATCCCCAAGGGCCCCACCGGCAATACCGGCGCGTTGATCTTCACCAGCCCCACCACGCTGGTCGTCATGACCGGAGACGCGGGTAGCCCAGAGATGGCCGCCGATCCCAATTCGCTGGCGGGCAAGGTGCTGCGGATCGAGCAGCCCACCACGATCGGGCAAGCCCCGCCCACCACGGCGCTGGCCGGCATCGGCTCGGGGGGCGGCATGTGCATCGACCCCGTCGACGGCTCGCTCTACATCGCCGATCGCACGCCGACCGCGGATAGGTTGCAGCGCATTACCAAGAACTCAGAGGTTTCCACGGTGTGGACCTGGCCGGACAAACCCGGCGTAGCCGGGTGCGCGGCGATGGACGGGACCGTGCTGGTCAACCTGATTGAAACCAAGCTGACGGTGGCGGTCCGGCTCGCGGCGTCGACCGGGGCAGTCACCGGTGAGCCGGATGTGGTGCGCAAAGACACGCACGCACATGCCTGGGCATTGCGCATGTCACCGGACGGCAACGTCTGGGGCGCCACGGTCAACAGGACCGCCGGCGATGCCGAGAAGCTTGATGACGTGGTGTTTCCGCTGTTCCCGCAGGGCGGCGGATTCCCCCGCAACAACGACGACAAGACCTGACGATCGGGCCCCTACTAGGGCGTGTCTGCTTAATGTGAATGGTGTTTTGGCTGATGCTGTTTGGGTGATGCGGACGCATGCGATTTCTGATGATTTGTGGTCGCTGATCGTGGCGGTGTTGCCTGCGGGGCGGCGGCGTGGCCGGCCGTGGAACGATCATCGACGTACTCTGGAGGGCATTATCTGGCGTTACCGTACGGGATCTCCGTGGCGTGACCTGCCCGAGCACTTCGGTCCCTGGCAATCAGTGGCCGAGAGGCATCTACGCTGGTCGGTCGATGGCATCTACGCGCGGATCTTCGCGGCGATCGCCTCTGACCTCGACGCCGAGGACGCCGACCTGGGCGCACTGTTGTCGGTCGATTCGACCAGTGTGCGCGCCCACCAACACGCAGCCGGAGCGCGCCCGGGCGCCGCACAGGGGATCTGTCGAATTACAAGAAATATCTCGATGAGCCCGATGACCACGCCATTGGGCGTTCCCGCGGCGGGCTGACTACCAAGATCCACGCCTTGACCGACCAGCTGTGCAGTCCGGTCACCCTGGCACTGTCGGCCGGTCAAGCCGGTGATAATCCGATGCTTTGGCCATTGCTGGCCGCCCGGTGCAGCAACTCATACGCCCCGTTTCACCTGCTGGCGGACAAGGCGTACTCCCATGACTCGACGCGGGCACAGCTGCGCCGGCTCAAGATCGCCCACACCATCCCCGAGCGCAGCGACCAGATCACCCGCCGCAAAGCCAAAGGCCGCAACAGAGGACGGCCTCCGGGGTTCTCAGGCCGAATCTACAAGCACCGCAACACCGTCGAGCGAAGCTTCAACCGGCTCAAACACTGGCGCGCGGTCGCCACCCGCTACGACAAATACGCCCTGACCTACCTCGGCGGTGTCACCCTGGCCGCCATCATCACCTACCACCGCGTCCGCAATTAGCAGACAGGACCTAGGGCGCGACTAAGGATAATCGAGGGTGAATCGCACGCCGTATCGGCGCGTCACCTCAGCGGGTTTGTGGAACCGGGTCGGCTCCTCCTGGCCGGGTTCGAAGTCTTCAACATCGAGGTCGGACAGGTAGAGCAGTTCTTCCGGGGCATCGGGAGCCCAGACAGCAATCGGCTCCAGCAGGTAGGCCACGTGGTCGCCAACGTCGCTGCGGCTCAAGATCCTGCCGACGAAACACGCGGCAGCATCGTCGAGAATCGGCATGCCGTAGGGACCGGCGCGCCACGAGCAACGTTCGAATTTGTCAGCCTCCTCGCCCGCTTGGCTGCCGAAGAGTTCGGCCAGGGCCTGGTGCCGACGGGCCAGCACGTGCACCGCGACACAGTCGGAGCGGCTCGCCGGCTCCACCATGCGGCTGGTGGTGGGCATCCCGATCATGAAACTTGGTGGCTGCACGCTGGTCTGGGTGGCAAAACTGACCATACAACCCGACGGGACCGCGTCGGCCTGGGTTGTCACCACAAACACCGGCGCGTCCAGCATCGCCATCATGTCTTCGAACGGTTCACCGACCACATCAACATCATGGATGCACAACGCCGGTTGTGACACTCTTTCTCACGATTGGTCAGCGAACACTCAGCGAGGCTAGGCCTGGCCGCAGGCCACCAGCACCAACTCCCGCACCCGAGCCGCATCGGCCTGGCCGCGGGTGGCCTTCATCACCGCCCCGACGATCGCGCCGGCGGCCGCGACCTTGCCGGCGCGAATCTTTTCCGCCACTTCCGGATTGGCGGCCAGGGCCTCATCAACCGCCGCCTGAGTCAACGAATCGTCGCGGACCAGTTCCAGGCCACGGGCGGACATCACCTGGTCGGGCTCACCTTCCCCGGCCAGCACGCCCTCCACGACCTCGCGGGCCAGCTTGTTGGACAACTTGCCCGCTTCCACCAATGCCACGACGGCCGCGACCTGAGCCGGGGTGATGGCCAATTCGTCCAGGCCGATGCCGGCCTCATTGGCCTTTTGCACAAGGAAGTTGCCCCACCACGAGCGCGCCTCCTTGCTCGAAGCGCCATGCGCAATGGTTGCGGCCACCAGGTCCACCGCGCCAGCATTGACCAGATCGCGCATCACCTCGTCGGAGATGCCCCACTCTTGCTGAATTCGCTTGCGGCTCAACCACGGCAATTCGGGAATGGTGTGGCGCAATTGCTCCACCAATTCGCGGCTGGGTGCGACGGGCTCCAGGTCGGGCTCGGGGAAGTACCGATAGTCCTCCGCCGTCTCCTTGACCCGTCCCAGGCTCGTGTAGCCGGCCTCATGAAAGTGCCGCGTCTCCTGGGTGATTTGCCCACCGGCCTCCAGGACGGCAGCTTGGCGCTGCATTTCGTAGCGGACGGCAACTTCAACGCTCTTGAGCGAGTTGACATTCTTGGTCTCGGTCCGAGTACCGAATTCCGCTGCGCCTGAAGGCTTTAGCGACACATTCGCATCGCAGCGCATCGAACCCTGATCCATTCTCACGTCGGATACGTCCAATGCCCGCAATAGGTCTCGCAACGCCGTCACATAGGCGCGCGCGACCTGTGGTGCCCGCGCACCGGCACCTTCGATGGGCTTGGTGACGATTTCGATGAGCGGCACACCGGCGCGGTTGTAGTCGATGAGCGAGGTCGTCGCTCCGTGGATACGGCCCGTCTCGCTGCCGAGGTGGGTGAGTTTGCCGGTGTCCTCTTCCATGTGGGCACGTTCGATCTCTACCCGCCAGGTGCTGCCGTCTTCGAGCGGCGCTTCAAGGTAGCCGTTGATGGCGATCGGCTCGTCGTACTGCGAAATCTGGTAGTTCTTGGGCATGTCCGGGTAGAAGTAGTTCTTCCGCGCGAAGCGACACCAGGGAACGATCTCGCAGTTGAGCGCCAACCCGATGCGAATCGCCGACTCGACAGCGACCTGGTTGAGCACCGGCAACGATCCGGGCAGACCCAGGCAGACCGGGCAAACTTGCGTGTTGGGCTCGGCGCCGAACGTGGTCGCGCAGCCGCAGAACATCTTCGTCGCGGTGGACAGCTCCACGTGTACCTCGAGGCCTAGCACCGGATCGAAGCGTGCAATGACCTCGTCGTAATCGAGCAGCTCGGCGCTAGTGACCGTCATGTCGTTCGATCCTAGTGGTGGTCGCGAAACCGGCGAAGCCGGGCGAAGCGGGCCGGCCTCAGCCGAAGAATTCAGCGGCGTCGTCGTAGCGGCTCTGCGGTACCAGCTTGAGCTGTCGAACGGCGTCGGCCAGGGGTACGCGTCCGATGTCCTGACCGCGCAGCGACACCATCTGGCCGTATTCGCCCGCATGTGCGGCGTCAGCGGCATTGACGCCGAACCGGGTGGCCAGCACCCGGTCGTAGGCCGTCGGCTGTCCGCCCCGTTGCACGTGGCCCAGCACGGTCACCCGGACATCCTTGTTGATGCGCTTTTCCACTTCCCAGCCGAGCTGAGCGGCGACACCGGTGAATCGTTCGTGACCGAATTCGTCGAGTCCGCCCTCGCGCAACTGCATCGAGCCCGAAACGGGCTTGGCGCCCTCGGCGACCACACAGATGAAGTGCGAATCGCCTCGCTGGAAGCGCTGTTTGACCAGACGACACACCTCTTCGATGTCGAAGGGCTGCTCAGGGATGAGCGTCATGTGTGCGCCAGATGCCAGCCCGGAGTTCAGCGCGATCCAGCCCGCATGCCTACCCATCACCTCGACCAGCATCACCCGCTGGTGGGACTCCGCGGTGCTGTGCAGCCTGTCGATAGCCTCGGTTGCCACCATCAAGGCCGTGTCGTGGCCGAAAGTCACATCGGTGCAGTCGATGTCGTTGTCGATCGTCTTGGGCACGCCGACCACCGGAACGTTCTCTTCGGACAGCCAGTGCGCGGCGGTCAGCGTGCCTTCGCCGCCGATCGGGATGAGCACGTCAATGCCGTTGTCGTCTAACGTCTGTTTGATCTGGGGCAAACCGGCCCGCAGTTTGTCGGGGTGTACGCGGGCGGTGCCGAGCATCGTTCCGCCCTTGGCCAGCAGCCGGTCGTTGCGGTTGTCGTTGCGCAACTGCAGCCGCCGGTTCTCCAGCAGCCCGCGCCATCCGTCCTGAAATCCGACCACCGATGAGCCGTACCGGGCGTCGCAAGTACGCACCACCGCCCGGATCACCGCATTCAGCCCTGGACAGTCGCCGCCTCCCGTGAGAACTCCAATCCGCATGCCTTCATCTTGCCTGGGGCGGCGACCATTGGCGCGAGCAGACGCAAAATCGGCCGAAATAGGCTGGATTGGCGCGATTCTGTGTCTGCTCGCGCGGAATCAGATGGCGCTGGGTAGCGGGCCTCGGGCGGCCTCGTAGGCCGCGCCCACCCGGTAGAGCCGGTCGTCGGCCAACGCCGGCGCCATGATCTGCAGCCCCACCGGCAGCCCGTCATCCGGAGACAATCCCGACGGCACCGACATGCCGCAGTGCCCCGCCAGGTTCAGCGGCAGCGTGCACAGGTCGAACAGGTACATCGCCAGCGGGTCGTCGACCTTCTCCCCGAGCGGAAACGCGGTGGTCGGGGTCGCCGGCGAAACCAACACGTCGACCGATCGATAGGCCTCGTCCAGATCGCGGGCGATCAGGGTGCGAACCTTCTGCGCCTGGTTGTAGTAGGCGTCGTAGTAGCCCGCCGACAACGCGTACGCGCCGATCATGATGCGGCGTTTGACCTCGGGCCCGAACCCGGCGGCCCGCGTCATGGCCATCACCTCTTCGGCGCTGTGGGTCCCGTCATCGCCGATCCGAAGCCCGTAGCGCATCGCGTCGAAGCGCGCCAGGTTGCTCGACACTTCCGACGGCAGGATGAGGTAGTAGGCGGCCAGCGCATGGTCGAAGTGCGGCCAGTCGACCTCGCTCACCTCGGCGCCAAGCGCGGTCAGCTGCGCTACCGCGGCCTCGAACGAGGCCAGCACTCCGGGCTGGTAGCCGTCGCCCCGCAGCTGCTTGACCACCCCGATGCGCACGCCGCGCAGGTCACCGGACGCGCCGGCCTTGGCCGCGCCGACCACATCGGGTATCTCGGTTTCCAAAGAGGTGGAGTCCTTGGCGTCGTGACCGGCGATCACCTGGTGCAGCATGGCGGTGTCCAGCACGGTGCGCGCGCACGGCCCCCCTTGATCCAGGGAGGAGGCACAGGCCACCAGCCCGTATCGGGAAACGGTGCCGTAGGTGGGTTTGACACCGACTGTCGCGGTCAGCGCGGCCGGCTGGCGGATCGACCCGCCGGTGTCCGAGCCGATGGCCAGTGGAGCCTGGTAGGCGGCCAAGGCCGCGGCGCTACCACCGCCGGAGCCGCCGGGTACCCGGTCGAGGTTCCACGGGTTGCGGGTCGGGCCATAGGCGGAGTTCTCCGTCGAGGAGCCCATCGCGAACTCGTCCATGTTGGTCTTGCCCAGAATCGGGATTCCGGCCGCGCGGAGCCGCAGTGTGAGCGTGGCGTCGTACGGGGAGCGCCAGCCTTCGAGGATCTTGGACCCGCAGGTGGTGGGCATGTCGACGGTGGTGAACACGTCTTTGAGCGCCAGCGGCACCCCGGCCAGCGCCGACGGCAGCCGCTCCCCCGCGGCCAGGGCGGTATCGACGGCCGCCGCCGCAAACAGCGCCTCGTGCGCCCCGATGTGCAGGAAGGCGTGGTACCTGTCATCGGTCGCCTCGATCTGGTCCAGGCAGGCCTGAGTCAGCTCGGTCGCGGACACCTCTTTTGCGGCAATCTTGGCGGCCAGCGTGGCGGCGTCGGATCGGATGAGGTCGGTCATTCGCTATCCCCCAGAATCTGCGGAACGGCGAAGCGGCCGTCAACCGCTGCGGGCGCCTCGGCCAGCGCCTCTTCCTGCGTCAGACACGGCGCCGTCTGGTCTGCGCGCATCACGTTGACGTCTTTGAGCGGATTATCGGTGGCTTCGACGCCGGTGACGTCGACGGCCTGGATCTGGCTGACGTGCGTCAGGATGGCGTCGAGTTGACCAGCGAAGCTGTCAAGCTCATCTTCGGTCAACGCCAGACGGGCAAGCCGGGCCAAGTGGGCCACCTCGTCGCGGGAGATCTGGGACACGAGCGAAAAGCCTAACCGCGCCCGTCGGGCCGGTTTCACGCGCGTCACCGAATGCGACGCGATGCCCGTCTCCCGAGCAGTTCGAGGCGGCCGTGATGCGGCCCGATCGTGTCCTGCCGAAATGCCCCACGCGCATCGCTGTGCAACAGTGATGCGCGTGCCTTCGTATCTGTTGCGCATCGAACTGCTGGACCGTCCAGGCAGCCTGGGGTCGCTCGCGGTCGCACTCGGTTCGGTAGGTGCTGACATCTTGTCGCTCGACGTCGTCGAGCGCGGCTGTGGATATGCAATCGATGATCTGGTCGTCGAACTTGCTCCGGGCGCCATGCCGGACGCATTGATCACCGCCGCGGAATCCCTCAACGGCGTCCGAGTGGACAGCGTGCGTCCGCATACCGGCCTCTTGGAAGCCCACCGTGAGCTGGAGCTTCTTGACCACGTCGCCACGGCGCGGGACAACACGTCCCGGCTGCAGGTTCTGGCCAACGAGGCGCCCCGAGTGCTGCGGGTCAGCTGGTGCACGGTGCTGCGCAGCGTCGAGGGCGAGTTGCAGCGGTTGGCCGGAAGCCCGGGCGCCCCGGAGACGCGTGCCGCTTCGGCACCGTGGCTTCCGATCGAGCAAGCCACACCGCTGGACGGAAGCGCCGAGTGGGTGCCAAAGGTCTGGCGCGATATGGACACCAGGATGGTGGCCGCGCCGCTGGGCGACCAGCACACTGCGGTCGTGCTGGGGCGGCCCGGCCCGGAATTTCGGCCCTCGGAGGTGGCTCGGCTGGGCTATCTGGCCGGGATCGTGGCCACCATGCTGCGCTAGCGCGGCGCGGCTAGGGCGTGTCTGCTTAATGTGAATGGTGTTTTGGCTGATGCTGTTTGGGTGATGCGGACGCATGCGATTTCTGATGATTTGTGGTCGCTGATCGTGGCGGTGTTGCCTGCGGGGCGGCGGCGTGGCCGGCCGTGGAACGATCATCGACGTACTCTGGAGGGCATTATCTGGCGTTACCGTACGGGATCTCCGTGGTGTGACCTGCCCGAGCACTTCGGTCCCTGGCAATCGGTGGCCGAGAGGCATCTACGCTGGTCGGTCGATGGCATCTACGCGCGGATCTTCGCGGCGATCGCCTCTGACCTCGACGCCGAGGACGCCGACCTGGGCGCACTGTTGTCGGTCGATTCGACCAGTGTGCGCGCCCACCAACACGCAGCCGGAGCGCGCCCGGGCGCCGCACAGGGGATCTGTCGAATTACAAGAAATATCTCGATGAGCCCGATGACCACGCCATTGGGCGTTCCCGCGGCGGGCTGACTACCAAGATCCACGCCTTGACCGACCAGCTGTGCAGTCCGGTCACCCTGGCACTGTCGGCCGGTCAAGCCGGTGATAATCCGATGCTTTGGCCATTGCTGGCCGCCCGGTGCAGCAACTCATACGCCCCGTTTCGCCTGCTGGCGGACAAGGCGTACTCCTATGACTCGACGCGGGCACAGCTGCGCCGGCTCAAGATCGCCCATACCATCCCCGAGCGCAGCGACCAGATCACCCGCCGCAAAGCCAAAGGCCGCAACAGAGGACGGCCTCCGGGGTTCTCAGGCCGAATCTACAAGCACCGCAACACCGTCGAGCGAAGCTTCAACCGGCTCAAACACTGGCGCGCGGTCGCCACCTGCTACGACAAATACGCCCTGACCTACCTCGGCGGTGTCACCCTGGCCGCCATCATCACCTACCACCGCGTCCGCAATTAGCAGACAGGACCTAGTGCGATTCTTTGGCAACCACCGGGTCGTCGTCTTCCCATAGCAGCAGTTTACGAACGGCCGTCCGTGGACCGTAGGGGCGCAGCATCTGGCTGGCCGGACGGGGGCGCACCCGCAACGGCCACCAGAACCAGCGCCCGAGCAGCGTGGCGACCGACGGTGTCATGAACGAGCGCACGATCAGGGTGTCGAACAACAGGCCAAGACCGATGGTGGTTCCTATCTGACCGAGCACCTGAAAACCGCTGAACACGAAGGCGCACATGGTGACGGCGAACACCAGGCCGGCCGAGGTGACCACCGAGCCGGAGCCCGCCATGGCACGGATGATCCCGGTCTTGAGTCCGGCACCGATCTCCTCTTTAAACCGTGAGATGAGTAGCAGGTTGTAGTCGGACCCCACGGCCAAGAGCAGGATCACGGCCAGGGCAAGCACCACCCAATACAGCTTGATGCCAAAGAGGTACTCCCACACCAGCACCGACAGGCCGAATGAGGCCCCCAGCGACAGCGCAACCGTGCCTACGATGACCAGCGCGGCAACCAGGCTTCGGGTGAGAAACATCATGATCAGCAAGATCAGGCTCAGCGCCGCGATCCCGGCGATGATCAGGTCGTACTTGGCGCCGTCTTGGATGTCGTAGTAGGTGGCCGCGGTGCCGCCGAGGAAAAACTGCGCCCCGGCCAACGGGGTGCCCTTGACGGCTTCGTGGGCGGCCTTCTTGATCGGGTCGATGTGCGAGATGCCCTCGGGGGTGGCGGGATCGCCTTCGTGGGTGATGATCATGCGGGCCGCCTTGCCGTCAGGCGAAAGGAAAAGCTTCAGACCGCGTTTGAAGTCGGGATTGTTGAAGACCTCGGGCGGCAGGTAGAAGGTGTCGTCGTTTTTGGCCATATCGAAAGCCCGGCCCAGTGCCGTGGCGTTTTCGATCGCTGCCGCCGTCTGCGCATAGATGCCCGACAGGGTCGCGTAGTTCGCCATCAGCAGTTCGCGATTGGTCTCCTGGCTGGCGATCTGGGGTGGGATCAAGCCCACCAGTTTGGGCTGCAGCGCGTCGAGCCGGTCCAGGGTCGCCGTGAGGTCCTCGAATTTCGATGTGAGCTGGTCGATCCCGTCGAGCGCGTCATAGATCGACCGCAGCGCAAAGCAGACCGGGATGTCATAACAATGCTTCTCCCAATAGAATCCCAATAGAAGTAGCTGCGTATCGGCCGGAAGAAGTCGTCAAAATTCGCGATCTTGTCGCGCAGCTCTTTCATCGTCGCGATGGTGTCGTGGAAGTTCTCGGCCTCGCCGTGCGTCGTGGCCGCGAGTTCCTGCTGCAGGGCGTATTGCTTGTTCAGCAGGTCGATCGTGGTCGATAGTTCGCCGGCCTGCTTGAGCAAGTCGTTCGCGCGATCTCTTTGGTAGGTGAGGTTTTCGATCTGATTGGCGCTTTGCGCGCTCATCTGAAACGCCAGCGAACTGTGATCAAGCGGGGTGCCCAACGGCCGGGTGATCGACTGCACCTGGGCGATGCCGGGTACATGAAAAACCGCCTTGGCCACCCGGTCCAGGATGAGCATGTCGGCCGGGTTGCGCAGGTCGTGATCGGTTTCGATCATCAGCAGCTCGGGCTCCAACCGGGAGCGGGAAAAGTGCCGCTCGGCGGCCGCGTATCCGACGTTGGCCGCGGCGCTGGAGGGCATGTAGGGGCGCGTGTCATAGCTGGTCTTGTATCCCGGCAGGGCCAGCAGACCCACCAGCGCCAACGACGCGCATGCCACCACCAGAACGGGGCCGGGCCACCGGACGATCGCGGTGCCGATCCGCCGCCAGCCGCGGGTTCGCATCGCGCGTTTGGGCTCGAAGACGCCCACCGCCGAGCCCAGCGTCAGCACCGCAGGCCCCAGGGTCAGCGCGGCCAGCAGCGCAACCAGAATGCCCAGTGCGGCAGGGATACCCAGGCTGTGGAAATAGGGCAACCGGGTGAAGCTCAGACATGCCACGGCACCGGCAACGGTCAGGCCCGAGCCCAGGACGACGTGGGCGGTACCGCGAAACATCGTGTAGAACGCGGTATCTCGTTCCTCGCCGGCAGAGCGGGCCTCCTGATAGCGGCCGACCACGAAGATCGCGTAGTCGGTTCCGGCGGCGATGACCAGCAGCGTGAGCAGATTCGTTGCGTAGGTTGAGAGCCCGATGATTCCGGCATTTCCCAGCACGGCGACGATGCCGCGGGCGGCGGCCATCTCGATGAGCACGGTGAGCAGCACCAGCAGCGTGGTGAGGACGGAGCGGTAAACGAAGAACAGCATCACCGCGATCACCCCGACGGTGATCGTGGTGACCTTGGCGTTCCCCTTGCTGCCCACCTCGAACTGATCCGCGATCAGGGGCGCGGCGCCGGTGACATATGCCTTGATGCCCGGCGGCGCCTGGGTGTGCTCGACGACGTCACGGACCGCGTCCACCGACTCGTTGGCCTGCGCCGAACCGAGGTTTCCCGTCAGGTAGACCTGCACGTAGGCGGCCTTGCCGTCGGTGCTCTGCGCGCCCGCCGCGGTGAGCGTGTCGCCCCAGAAGTCTTGTACATGCTCGACGTGCTTGGTGTCTTGTTCGAGCTTGTGAATCAGGGTGTCGTAGAACTTGTTGGCGTCGGCGCCGAGCGGATTGTCGCCTCGAGCACCACCATGGCCGAGCTGTCGGAGTCGAACTCACCGAACACCTTGCCGATTCGCTTGGTCGCCTGCAACGACGGCGCATCGGGGGAATTCATCGCCACGTTGTGGGTCTTGCCGACGTCCTCCAGCTGTGGCACCGAAGCGTTGGTTATCGCGGCAAGGGCCAGCCACAGCAGCACGATGGGAACCGCGAGCCGGCGGATGGCGTGCGGGATGCGAGGCGGCGTGGGCTGCTGGTCACTCATCCGGACTTGTCCAGACAGAAGGTGTAGGCATCGGGGGTGTTGACGATCCGCTCGTCCTTGACTTCACCGTTGACCGTGATCCGGCAGCCAATGGTGCCGCCGTTGCCCTGCGCCACCACGTTGCCTAGAACCGCCGGCTCCGTCGTGGTGATGGTGAAGGACCAGGGCAGCGGCGCATCCACGACTTGCTGGGGTTGAGCGTTCACGTCGAGGTAGTTGATGGTCGCCACGGCCCCCGGGGCGCCGAACACATCCAGAACTACCTGTTTGGGGTTGAAAAGGGGACGATTTCATTCGAGAGGCCGTTGGCGCCCGAAGCGTTGTTGTGCGACCCGAAAATCCCGTGCAAACGATAGATCGCAAATCCCGCGATCACGACGACGGCCACCGCGACAATCATCATCCACCCCCTCCTGACGAGGGCTGCCATTCAAATCTCCTTCACTCGTTGGCCTTTCGACGAGGGGCCGAAGCACCCGTGCCCGGGTGGCGGTGCACTTCAAGTGAGTTTGACTGCTATGACAGTACGGTACTGGACCGTACTGCACAAGAAACGTGCCTGTATCCTCCTGGCGCGCGCGGATCTCGCCGGGGCTCAACGGTCACCCGGTGGCTTGGGTCAGGCCGGGCATGATGAAGTCGTCAACCAGAAGCTGCACCGTGTGAGGGGTCGGCGGCCGGTTGGGGATGATGGACCGGAAGATGAGATAGCCGGGCAACAGGTCCCAGAGTTCGTCGGTGATGGCCGCCTGGGTGATCTCACCCCGGTCGACGGCCTGTTGCAGCACTTGCTGGATCAACGCCTTGAGCTGATCCACGAATTGACGCTGCAGCGCGTCACTGAGCGCGGGGTGCCGCGACACCTCGACGAGCACCGCGCGGATGGTGCTGGCTTGTTGGTGGGCCTGGCCGCAAATGCCCTCCCCGATCTTCACTAGATCGTCGCGCAGCGAGCCGGTATTCGGCGCGACGGCGACCTGTCGCACCCCCTCGATGAATGCCGCCAGCACCAATTCGGCCTTCGACGGCCAGCGCCGGTACACGGTGGCTTTGCTGGCCCGGGCGGTGTTGGCAACGGCGTCTATAGTCAACCGGTCGTAGCCATGTTCTTGCAGCAACTGCAACGTCACCGCAAGCAACTCCGCCTCACGCGGCGACCACGGTGATACCTGCGCGGACCGGTCGGCAGTCTGCGTCATAGCGCCCACGATAGAACTCGCCGGTGGTAGCCACAATCGCCGCGGCCCGGTCGTCGGGGGTTGCGACCGCTAGGTCGGCTCCCCCACTTCGGCCGGGGGGCCCTGCTCCAACAACTTTCGAAACCCATCTTCGTCGAGGATGGGCACGCCGAGTTCGACCGCCTTGTCGTACTTCGAGCCGGGTGCGTCACCGGCGACGACGTAGGAGGTCTTTTTCGATACCGAACCGGCGGCTTTGCCGCCACGGGTCACGATCGCCTCCTTGGCCTCGTCCCGTGAGAATCCGGGCAACGAGCCGGTGACCACCACGGTTACCCCGGCCAGTGTGCGCGGCACACTGTCGTCGCGCTCATCGGCCATCCGCACACCGGCGGCCCGCCACTTCTCGACGATCTCGCGGTGCCAGTCGACGGTGAACCACTCCGAAACGGCGGAGGCGATCGTCGGTCCCACTCCCTCAACGGCGGCCAACTGTTCGGTGGTCGCGGCGACGATCGCATCGATGCTGCCGAACTCGGTGGCTAGTGCGCGTGCCGCTGTCGGTCCGACATGGCGGATGGACAACGCCACCAGCACGCGCCATAGTGGCGCCGCCTTCGCCTTGTCCAGATTGGCCAGTAGCCGCCGGCCGTTGGCGGACAAGTCACCGGCCTTGGTGCGGAACAGGTCGGTGCGCAGCAGCTCTTCCTCGGTGAGTCCGAACAGGTCGCCTTCATCGCCGATCACCTGCGCCGAAAGCAGCGCGGCGCCAGCCTCATAGCCCAGCATCTCGATGTCGAGGGCATTGCGGCTGGAGACATGGAAAACCCGCTCCCGCAACTGCCCCGGACAGCTGCGGGTATTCGGACAACGGATGTCGGCGTCGCCCTCCTTCTCCGGGGCCAGCGGCGTGCCGCACTCCGGACACGTTGTGGGCATGACGAATTCGCGTTCGGACCCATCACGGAGGTCGACCACCGGACCCAACACTTCGGGGATCACGTCACCGGCCTTGCGGATCACCACCGTGTCGCCGATCAGCACGCCCTTGCGCTTGACCTCCGACGCGTTGTGCAAGGTGGCTTGTGCCACCGTCGAGCCCGCGACCTTCACCGGCGTCATAAACGCAAAGGGCGTGACTCGCCCGGTTCGGCCGACGTTGACGCGAATATCGAGCAGCTTGGTCTGGGCTTCCTCGGGCGGGTACTTGTACGCGATCGCCCAGCGCGGTGCCCGTGAGGTGGAACCGAGCCGCCGCTGCAGGGCGACATCGTCGACTTTGACCACCACGCCGTCGATTTCGTGGTCGACCTCGTGGCGATGCTCGCCCCAGTAGTCGATGCGCTCCTGTACCCCGGCCAGGTCGGCGACCAACGTGGTGTGCTGGGAAACCGGCAGCCCCCAGGCCTGCAACGCCAGGTAGGCCTGGTGCAGCGTCGCCGGGCGAAAGCCTTCGGTGTGGCCCAGCCCATGGCAGATCATCCGCAATCTGCGCCGGGCCGTGACCGCCGGGTCCTTTTGCCGCAACGACCCGGCCGCGCTGTTGCGGGGGTTGGCGAACGGTGCCTTGCCCTCCTCGACCAAGCTCGCGTTGAGCGCCTGGAAATCAGCCACCCGAAAGAACACCTCACCGCGGACCTCGAGCACCTCGGGCATGCGGTGGTCCTCGCTATGGGAAAGCCGTTCCGGAACGTCCTCGATGGTGCGGGCATTGAGCGTGACATCTTCGCCGGTGCGGCCGTCGCCCCGGGTGGAGGCCCGGGTCAGCCGCCCCCCTTCGTACACCAGCGACAGCGCCACGCCGTCGATCTTGAGCTCACACAAGTAGGCCGCCCTGTCGCCGACATCGGCGTGGATGCGGCCGGCCCAGGCGGTGAGTTCCTCGGTGTTGAACGCGTTGTCGAGGCTGAGCATTCTTTCCAGATGCTCGACGGGTTCGAACTCGGTCGCGAAACCGGCGCCACCGACCAGCTGAGTGGGCGAATCGGGTGTGCGTAGCTCGGGATACTGTTCTTCGAGCGCCTCCAGCCGGCGCAGCAATTCGTCGAATTCCGCGTCGGTGATCACCGGCGCGTCGCGCACGTAGTAGCGAAACTGGTGTTCACGCACCTGCTCGGCCAGTTCCTGCCACTGCCGCAAAACCTCAGGAGTCATTGGCGATCAGGGGCACGACGTCCGCGCGGCGGACCCGGCGCCCCATCCCCCTTCCCATCCGTGCGTGCGGCCTCGCCGCACACGGCCTTGCGACGTCCACCCGGACCGCCGACATCTCGATTATCAGGCGCAACGCAGCCACAATACGTAGTTGCCGATTCGGGGACGTGGGGTGGCGGGGTCCTCGGGCAGCTATCGGTCTGCCCGTGGGTTCTCAGTCCTGACCCGCTCGATTCCAGTCGGCCCCGGCTCGGTTGGCGCGCCAATCAGCCCGCAAGGCCCGGGATTGTCAGGTCAACGACAGCAGTTCCGGCGTCTGAGGGCCGCCGGGCGGCTCGAGAGTGCCGGTGCCGTCGGCTGCCGTTTGCTCAATTCGGGCGGCGATGACGTCGTCCCATTCGTCAAGGCGCGCCAGGAAGAACTTCTCGGCATCGTCGTAGGGCAGGTCCGGGCGTGGCGCGATGAGCGAACAGACATCGGCATAAACACGCGCGGCCTCCGGGTCCACGAAATCCCATTCACCCAGCGGCCATTCCTCGCGTAGATAGCCCAGATCCGAATACTCCTGGTATAGGGGTGTTCCCGGATACGGGGTGATCTTGCCCATGAACTTATAGGTGGAGATGAATTTTGTGGCCCGTAGCAGCCGCGCGGTCTCGCGCAATTCATCCGGCTGCACCGTGGGATGAAACATGATGGTGCCCGGTATTACGTCAACGCCCACCTGCTGCAGTGCGTTGATCGTGGCGGCGGCATCTTGTCCGCGATTGATGATCTGTTTGCGGTACGCGCGGAGTTGATCATAAGAACCGGTTTCCAAGCCGACGCAAACCCGGCGCAAACCCGCTTTGTGCAGGTGTTTGAACAGTTCTAGATCCACCACGGAGTCCAGGCGGATATCCATCATGAACTTGACGTCAACGCCGCTGTTGATCATGGCGTCAGGAAACTCGGCCGCGCGTTGTTGCGAGCTGGGATGCTTGGAGATGAACAGGTCGTCGGTGATGCAGAGAAAGCCAATGTCGAAATCGGATTTCAGGTACGCGATCTCGTCGACCACCGCGTCAACCGACTTGGCCCGGTAGCTGTTGCGCCCGAGCATCGCCGACATGGCTCCGGTGCCGCAGAACGTGCAGCGTTAGGGGCAGCCACGGGTCGAAAAGACCGCGGCGGAAAAGCCATCGGCAAGAACGCTCGGCAACTCGTCGCGGGCCGGACGGGGCAGCTCGTCGAGGTCGATCAGGCGCGACGGCGAGCAGATGATCTGCCCGCGATCGTCCCGGCGGGCCAACCCGGGAACGTCGTCGAGCGCAGCGCCATTGGCCACGGCATTGGCGAGCTTGGTGAATCCGACCTCGGCGTCTCCAACGATCACGAAGTCAAAGCAGTCATGCTGGCGCAAAATCCGCTCGTAATTCAATGTCGCGATCGCATTTCCCAGGGCGATCTGCACGTCGTCCCAGGTCTCGCGGACGCGCTGCGCTAGCCACAGCACCTCAGGAAGGGTGTCGATGCACGAAAAGCCGACCAGCCGGGGCTTACCGCTGCAACGCACGGCGTTCTCGATGGCCGACCACGTTTCCTGTACCGAACTGTGCCCGGCAACGAGCCCGTTGACGGTGGCAATCTCGATCCCCTGGGTCTTGGCGTAAGGCTTGATCGACATCATGCCGAGGTGCTCCATCGGCATGGTGGAATACACCCACGGGTCGCCAAGCTTCTGCTCGCTCAAATAGGAGCGCCCATTACGGCGGGCACCGGGAGGATTGACAAGCAATATCGTCACTTCTGGACCCCACGACCGAAATCAGCAGTTGATAACCTGATTTTCACTCACGGTCTGCATGGCCCGAACCAACAGACTTCGCGCGAGCTTAACCCACACTCGCGAAAAAAATCAGGAATGGCTTTCGGCTCGCAGAATCGCCGTTGTCTCGCGAATCGATCACTCACCCATTCCGTTCCGTATGGGATATTTCCGAACCCTACTCACGCGAACGAGTGCGGTCTGTCCGCCAATCGGATGCATACACCCGTCGACCCGCATGTCCACCAATCAGCGGAACAGGGTGAGGTCTCCGCCAGGGCCACAGGCCCCGAACATCGCACCCTCAGATGGCATCGGGATCTCGAGCCAGGCCTTCGGCGGCCTTGCGGGCGAGGCCGATCGCGGTGCGGGCCCATTGCGGCGTCGCGCCGGCCAGACCGCAGCCCGGCGCGACCCCAACACGGTCGCGCAGCACCGTGCGGCCGAAGCCAAGCCGGTCGGTCACCGCGACCACGTCGGCGGCGACCTCTTCGGCCGAAGGCCGGCGGTCGGGAACGCTGGCGGGCACGACGCCGAGCACCACCGTGCGGCCCGAGTCGATGAACGCCGCGATGCTGTCCAAGTCCGCGGCGCGCAGTGTTGCGACATCCACCGACACCGCGCTGATACCACTGCGCTGCAAAAGATCCCACGGCAGCGCCGCCGCGCAGCTATGCAGCGCCACGTCGGCGCCGGCGGCCTCGACGCAGGTATCGAGCAGCCCCAGCGCCACCGCCTCGTCGAGTGCGGCGACCGGGGCCAGCGAAGTCACGCCCGTCAGCCGCCCCTCCAGGGCCGCCGGTAGCGTCGGCTCGTCGAACTGCACCACCACCGGTGTATCGAGACGGCGCGCCAATTCCGCCCGGTGGGCGGCCACTCCCTCGCCGAGCGAGGCGGCCAGATCACGCACGGCCCCGGGGTCGGTGATGGCCCGATGCCCGTTGCTCAACTCCACCCCGGCCGCCAGGGTGATCGGCCCGGGAGCCTGCACCTTGACCACCCGCCCGCCGCCCCGAAGGCCCGCGGTCTCCCAGGCTTCTTCCAGGGCGTCCATGTCCTCGTTGAGCATGCTGATGGCCCTGCGGGTCACCGCGCCGGGCCGCGACACAATGCGGTAGCCGCGCGGCACCGTGTCCAGGGCCAAGTCGACCAGCAGCGCGCCCGCCCGCCCGAGCATGTCGGCACCCACTCCCCTGGCGGGCAACTCCACCAGATAAGCCAGCGCATCCGCCAACTCGCCAACGACGACCTCGGCGGCCGGCCGCGCAAGGATGCCCGGCCAGGACCCGACGCCGGTCGCCGTTGCGAAAACACTCACTTGCCAACCGTATTCGACATCACATCGGTGGCACACAGCCAGGGGTGTTTACCGACGGACCGCCGGGGTAGGTTGCAAGCACAAAGGGGTGGCAGATGGCCAGACTTATTCGACCGCTGTCGATGTGTTGCGCCACGCTCCTGGCAGCGGCGTGTACGCGAGTGGTGGACGGCGAAGCGCTGCCCGCGTTCGGCGCGTCTGCCCCGGAGGAGCGGCAGGCCGGCGCCCTGCTGTTGGACCAATCCCGGATGCGCGCGATCACCGGCGCCGGCGAAGACCTGACGATCATTCCGGCGATGGACGGCAGCTATCCGGTGGATATCGATGCCCTGGCAAAGACCGCGCCGGTGGAATGCCGGTTCATCTTCTCCGAGAGCACCACCTTTGGACCCGACATCGCGGGGTTCCACAAGACCACCTTCCAAGATCCGCCAGATAGCGCTCTGATCTCCGAAGCCGCGGCGGTGTATCCGGATGCCGACATCGCCCGACGAGCCTTCGACGATCTGGTGGGCGCCGTCGGAAGTTGCGCAGACAGTTCCAGCGGCTGGTTGTTCGTAAGCAGCTGGAAAGCCGACGCCGACTCGCTGCGCATGCGCCCCGGTGACTGCGGCCGCGACTACCGGGTGCTTTCGGTGGCCCTGCTGGAAGTCACCTTCTGCGGGTTCCCGGATTCGGTCTCTGACATCGTGCTGACCAACATCGCCGCCAACGTGCCGGGCTAGGACACCGGCGAGCACGCCGAGGTTGCGGTGATGGTGGCACTGCCCAGCACCTCATCGCCGTCCGGATCGGGGCGGTACAACACCAGCGTCTGACCCCGTGCCACCCCCCGCAGCGGGGAATGTAACCGAACCGACAGTTCGTCGCCGACCAATTCGGCTACCGCACTGGTGGTTTCACCGTGCGCACGCACTTGAACCGCACATTCGAGCGGGCCCGTCGGAGCGGTCCCCGCGGTGAAGATGGGCGCCCGCCCCGTCAGCGCGTGCACCTGCAGATCGGCCACGTCACCGACCCGAACCGTGCCGGTTTCGGCGTCGATCGCCGTCACGTAGCGCGGGCGGCCGTCGGGTCGCGGCCCGGGGATTCCCAGGCCCTTTCGTTGCCCGATGGTGAAACCGTGCACGCCGTCATGGGTGGCCAGCACCGCACCGGCCGCGTCCACCACGGTGCCGCGACGAACCCCTATCCGCTCGCCCAGAAACGTCTGGGTGTTGCCCGACGGAATGAAACAGATGTCGTGGCTATCCGGCTTGTCGGCCACCGCCAGGCCGCGCCGGGACGCCTCTTCCCGAATCTGCGGCTTGGGGGTGTCCCCGATCGGGAACATCGCGTGGCGCAGCTGCTCGGCGGTCAGCACCGCCAGCACGTAGGACTGGTCCTTGTCCTGGTCCACAGCGCGGCGCAGCCGCCCCTCGGATAGCCGGGCATAGTGGCCGGTAACCACCACGTCAAAGCCCAGAGCTAACGCTTTGGCATACAGCGCCGAGAACTTGATGCGCTGATTGCAGCGAATGCAGGGGTTGGGGGTCTCACCGCGGGCGTAGGAGGACACGAAGTCGTCGATCACATCCTCTTTGAACCTCTCGGCGAAATCCCATACATAGAATGGGATTCCAAGCACATCGGCGACGCGGCGCGCGTCGGATGCGTCCTCTTTGGAGCAACAACCCCGGGAGCCGGTACGCAGCGCGCCCGGCGCGGTCGACAGCGCCAGATGCACGCCGACGACGTCGTGGCCGGCATCGACCATGCGGGCGGCCGCCACCGATGAGTCGACGCCTCCGCTCATTGCGGCTAGAACTTTCACCAGGCCGCTCCCGCGGCAGCCACGGAGGCAGAGCGGGCGCGAGCCACCGCTGCGGGCAGCACCTGCAGCGCCGCATCGACGTCCGCCTCGACTGTCGTGTGCCCCAGCGAAAGACGAAGCGAGCCGCGCGCGCTGGCCGGATCGGCGCCCATCGCGATCAGCACATGCGACGGCTGCGCGACACCGGCGGTGCAGGCGGATCCGGTCGAGCACTCGATTCCGTTGGCGTCCAGCAGCATCAGCAGCGCATCACCTTCGCAACCGCGGAAGGTGAAGTGCGCGTTGCCGGGCAGCCGTAGCGGATCGCGGGCACCATTGATACGAACGTCGTCGATTTCGGCGAGCACCCCGGCAACGAGGCGGTCCCGCAACGTCTGCAGCCGCGCACAGTTGGCCTCCAGCCCGTCCACCGCGATCCGCGCCGCCGCCGCCATACCGACCGCACTGGCGACGTCGGGAGTGCCGGACCGGATATCGCGCTCTTGGCCACCACCGTGCAGCAGCGGCACATAACTGACGTCGCGTCGCATCAGCAGCGCCCCGGCTCCGGGCGGGCCGCCGAACTTGTGTGCCGTCACACTCATCGCCGCCAGGCCACAGGCACCGAAGTCCACCGGTATCTGGCCGACGGCCTGCACGGCGTCACTGTGCATGGGGACACCGAACTCGGCGGCAACCCCGGCCAGTTCGGCGATCGGCATGATCGTGCCGACCTCGTTGTTGGCCCACATCACCGATACCAACGCGACATCGTCATGGCTCTCCAGCGCATCGCGCAACGCGCTGGCCGACACCGAGCCATCGGCGTCGGTGGGCAGCCAGGTCACCTCGGCGCCTTCGTGCTCAACCAGCCAGTCCACCGTGTCCAAAACGGCGTGGTGCTCCACCCGCGTCGTGACGATGCGCCGACGGGCGGGCTGCGCGTCCCGGCGCGCCCAGTACATTCCCTTGACGGCCAGGTTGTCGCTCTCGGTGCCCCCCGCGGTGAAAATCACCTCCGAGGGGCGTGCCCCCAGCTTGGCCGCGATCAGCTCGCGGGATTCCTCGAGGCGCCGGCGCGCAGCCCGCCCGGTGGTGTGCAGCGACGACGCGTTGCCCACGGTGGCCAGCACAGCCGTCATCGCCTCGATGGCGGTTGGATGCATCGGGGTGGTGGCGGCGTGATCGAGGTAGACCATGACTCGCCCCACGATACCGGCCAGGTCAGCGACCCCAAACTCCTGAGCCGGTGGCCGCGCCTACCACCCCATCGATCCAGGAATGCCCTTGAACGGGCCGACAATCCAGCTGGTGATCCATCCGCCGTAAAAACCGCCGGGTTGGGGCACCACCGGCTCGCCATTGACCGTGCAGCGGTCCACCTGGGCCGCCATCACCGCGATCGCACCAGCGATGGGCTGGAAGGGGTGGGTGGGGTTTGAGTAGGTCCATGCCGCGCGCGCGGCCTGTCGCGCCGGGGTTACCAGGTCGAAGTAGCTCGCCCGGCCCTTCCACTCGCACCATGAACCGCCCGCCGCCGGGCGCAGCACACCGTCGCCGAACGCATCTTCGGGCAGGTAGTACGTGGGTGGGTGACTGGTCTCCAGCACGCGCCAGGCTCGGGTCGCCGACGCAATCGTCTGGCCGCCCAGCTCGATGGTGATCGAACCGGCGAACGGCTCCAACCGCGGCGGCCGGGGATAGTCCCACACCGACTCCTGGCCGCCGGCGGGCGGATCGGGTGTTGGCCATGTTGTCATGACGGCCTCCTGCACGCTGGGCTGACGGTCCCTGTCACCCATTGTCCACAGACACGTTGCCGCAGGGTGAGAGGCTTTTCAGGCCACCAGCGCGGGCCGGTGTGCCGGGTGCGCCGCCCCAGCGTGCACTGCGGACTGGCAGCGGCTGGCCAGGGCCCGGCGATCGCGGCCCGGCAGTTGCAGGGAATCGACATGCACCGACGCCACGATGCGACGCACGGCGAGCACCCGGCGAACCGAGCGCGCCAGGGTGTCGTCTCCGACGAAGGCCGGGGTGGTCGAGATGGCACCGTTGACGTGGTGATATGTCAGCCGCAGCGGCTGCACCGGACGGCCGGCGTCAATCGCGGCCTGAAACATCGCGGGATAGAAGCTGCCCGACGCCAGCCCGCACCAGGTGGTTCCTTCCGGAAAGGCCACCACGGTCTGTCCTGCGCGCAGCCGGCGGGCGACGGTGTCGACCACGCCCGGCAGCCGGCGCAGGCTGGTCCGCTCGATCGGAATGATTTTCAGCAGTCGGGCCACAATCTCGACCCCGGGTCCGGTGAACATGTCCGCGCGGGCCACAAATGAACCTGGCAGTACCGCGCCGATGGCAAAGACGTCCAGCCAGGAGATGTGGTTGCTGACCACCAGAACCCCGCGCAGGTTGCGGATCGGGCTGCCCGACACCGTGATCCGGACACCGAAACAACGCAGGACCAGGCGGCAGTATGCGCGTTGTGCGTGGCTGCGGCCGGGCACCGGCACGCCGAGCAGCGGCAGCCCCGGCATCAGCAGCAGCGCCCAGACGATGCGCAACGCCACCCGCAGGGTGGCCGGTACCCGGCGGGGCACCGCCGGGTGGCCGAGGCTGACGCAGCTGATGTCGCACGAGGTGCGAGGCAGCCAGGAGTGCCCGGCCTCAGCGTTCATCAGGCCGCTCCGCCCGCCAGCTCGCCCGCCATTTCCGCGGCCGCGGACACCGATCTGAGCCGCTTGAGGTAGCGGATGTCGGCGTCACGCTTGCCGAGCAGCACACAGAAATCCCCCACCCCGAAGTCCGGATCGTGGGCGGGCTCGCCGCAGGCCTGCGCGCCCAGCCGCAGATAGCCACGCAGCAACGGCGGGATCGCCGGCCGCGGCGGTGGGGCGATGTCATCCAGGCTCTTGCCGTAGATGCGCACCGGCCGGTAGGGGTCCACCCGGTAGGAAGCCGGGTGGCGCCTCAGCAAGAAGTCACGCACGCCCCGCAGCTCGCGGCCCGGCGTGATGCCGCCCCGGCCGGTTGGCTCGACGATCGGCACCGACACGCAGCCGGTTACGTAGTCGTAGTCACAGCGGTCCAGGTAGGCAAGAATTCCCGCCCACATCAACAGCACCACCGCGCCATTGCGGTGCCCGTCACGCACCGCGGCGCGACCCATTTCCACCAGCGACGGCCGCAGCGGGTCGAAGGCACCCACGTCGAACTCGGTAGCGGTATAGAGGCCTCCCGCGGCGATGGCCCCTGCCGGTGGCAACATCCGGTAGCACCCCACCAGCTCACCGGTGTCGTCGTCGCGGACCAGCAGGTGATCGCAGTACTCGTCGAACCGGTCGACATCCCTGCGGTCGTCGGCCGCCGGTAGCGCGAAGCCCGGCGTGGCGGCGAACACGTCATAGCGCAGGCGCTGAGCGGCCTCGATCAGCGCGGAATCGGTGGACAGCACTAGGGAATAGCGTGGGCCGGCACCCGCATCGGTCGCCGGGCCACGCAGCTTGTCGCTGGGTATGAGGACAGAAGCGATGCTCATGCCACCAACGTGGCCTAACCGGTCAGCTAACCGGCATCAGCGCTGTGACATGTCGGTGCACGTCAGATGACGAAATGTCGCAGCCGACGATAACGGCCCCGCAGGCAAGCCTGCGGGGCCGTTACTACTACTGAATCGGCCGATCAGCCCTTGCGAGCCTTGACCCCCTCGGTCAATTGCGGGGCAACCTTGAACAGGTCGCCGATCACGCCGTAGTCGGCGATCTCGAAAATCGGCGCCTCTTCGTCCTTGTTGACCGCAACGATGGTCTTGGACGTCTGCATGCCCGCGCGGTGCTGGATCGCCCCGGAGATACCCAGCGCGATGTAGAGCTGCGGCGAAACCGTCTTGCCGGTCTGCCCCACCTGGAACTGACCCGGGTAGTAGCCGGAGTCGACCGCGGCACGCGAAGCACCGACCGCACCCCCCAGCGAGTCGGCCAGCGCCTCGACCACGCTGAAGTTCTCGGCACTGCCGACACCACGGCCACCGGACACCACCACCGTGGCTTCCGTCAGCTCGGGGCGGTCGCCGGCGACCGCCGGCTCACGCGAGGTGATCTTGGTGGCGTTCTCGGCAGGGGCCGGGACGTCCACGCTGACCTGCTCACCGGCGCCATCGGTCGGCTCGGCCTCGATCGCACCGGCGCGCACCGAAATCACCGGGGTGTCACCGGTGGCCTGGGCCTCGACGGTGAACGCGCCACCGAAGATGGAGTGGACGGCCTTGCCACCGTCGTTGATCCCCACCACGTCGACGAGCAGACCCGACCCGATCCGGGCAGCAAGCCGCCCGGCGATCTCCTTGCCGTCGGCAGTGGCAGCCACCAGCACGGCCGCCGGGGCCGAGGATTCGGCCAGTCCCGCCAGCACGTCGACGAACGGGGTGATCAGGTACTGGTCGACGACGTCGGACTCAGCGACGTAAATCTTGGCGGCACCGGCCGCCTTCAGTCCGTCGACCAGCGGCGCGGCGGTGCCGGAGGCGCCGATCACAACGGCGGCCGGCTCGCCCAACGCACGGGCGGCGGTGATCAATTCGGCGCTGACCTTCTTCAGCGCGCCTTCCGCGTGCTCAACGAGCACCAATACTTCAGCCATGGGGTTTATCGCTCTTTCGTCATTGGGCCTGAAATGCAGGGCACTCGCTAGATGATTTTCTGCGCAACCAGGTACTGCACGATCTGGTTGCCGCCTTCACCTTCGTCGGTGACCTTTTCACCGGCAGTCTTGGCAGGCTTCGGGGTCGACGACAGCACCGTCGACCCGGCGTTGGCCAGGCCCACCTCGTCGGCTTCAACCCCGATCTCGGCGAGGGTCAGCACGGTGACTTCCTTCTTCTTGGCGGCCATGATGCCCTTGAAGGACGGGAAGCGCGGCTCGTTGATCTTCTCGTTGACGCTGACCACAGCCGGAAGAGAGGCTTCCAGGGTGAACAGGCCCTCGTCGCTCTCACGCTCGCCGGTGACCTTGCCACCCTCGACCGACAGTTTGCGCACGTGGGTGAGCTGCGGCAGGCCCAGGTACTCGGCGATGATGGCCGGCACCGCGCCGCCCACGCCATCGGTGGACTCGTTGCCCGCGATCACCAGCTCGGTGCCCTCGATGGCGCCCAGCGCACGTGCCAGCGCCCACCCGGTCTGGATGACGTCCGAGCCGTGCATGCCGTCGTCCTTGAGGTGGACGGCCTTGTCCGCGCCCATGGACAGGGCCTTGCGGATCGCCTCGGTGGCGCGCTCGGGACCCGCGGTCAGCACGGTCACCGAACCCTCGCCGCCTTCGCGCTCGCGGATCTGCAGCGCTTCTTCCACCGCTCGTTCGGTGATCTCGTCCAGGACCGCATCGGCGGCCTCGCGGTCTAGCGTCCAGTCGCCCTCGGTCAGCTTGCGCTCCGACCAGGTGTCTGGGACCTGCTTGATCAGGACCACAATGTTTGTCATGGGTGTGGCTCGTCCTCCTCGAAGGAGTCCCGCAGCCGTCGACTGCAGGACTTCGGTCACGCGGTTCGCAACCGCACGGCATGTTACTAGGCGGTAACTTCTCGCGGTCTGCCCTCACACCTTAGCGGGTGGCAGTTGCTCAATTGCCCGCTCACCCCCCATAACCCGCGGCTATCCCACCCCGCCAGACCCCCGCGTCGGGGGCTCGAGCATTCCGGGCATTTCTGGCTACGGTTCGCGAATCGGGCGCTAGGCACTAGCCTGCGTTAGCAATGAGCTCATTCGTCCCCGACGTTCCCGACCAGATCCCGACCGCCAGTGCGCCGCCGGTCGATGCGGTGTTGATGCTGACGGGCGAACGCACCATCCCCGATCTGGACATCGAGAACTACTGGTTCCGTCGCCACGAGGTCGTATACGAACGCTTGGCGCCTCGTTGCGCGGGGCGCGACGTGCTGGAAGCGGGCTGCGGCGAAGGCTACGGCGCCGACATGATCGCCGGTGTCGCGCGCCGCGTTGTGGCCGTGGACTACGACGAGGCCGCTGTGGCGCATGTCCGCCACCGCTACCCCCGGGTCGAGGTGATGCAGGCAAACCTGGCGGACTTGCCGCTTCCCGACGCATCGATGGACGTGGTGGTCAACTTCCAGGTCATTGAGCACCTATGGGACCAGGGGCAATTCGTCCGCGAATGCGCGCGGGTGCTGCGCCCGTCGGGCGTATTGATGGTATCCACGCCGAACCGGATCACCTTCTCCCCCGGCCGCGACACCCCGATCAACCCCTTCCACACCCGCGAACTCAACGCCGCCGAACTCACCGAATTGCTGCTAGAAGCGGGTTTTGCCGAGGTGACGATGTACGGGTTGTTTCACGCGCCGCAGCTGCGTGCGATAGATGAGCGCCATGGCGGCTCGATCATCGACGCCCAGATCGCCCGCGCGGTCGCCGAACAACCGTGGTCACCCGAACTGGCCGCCGATGTCGCGGCGGTGACCACCGCGGACTTCGACATCATCGTGGCGGGGCTGGAACCCGCCCACGAAATTGACGACAGCCTGGATCTGATTGCGATCGCGGTGCGGCATTGACCAATTGGGACAACACCAATTCGCCAGACCGGGTGCCCGGGTTGTTCACCCTGGTGCTGCACACCCATCTGCCCTGGCTTGCCCACCACGGCCGATGGCCGGTCGGCGAGGAGTGGCTCTACCAGTCCTGGTCGGCCGCCTACCTGCCGTTGTTCCGCGTGCTGCGCACCCTCGACGACGAGGGGCGCCGCGGGCTCATCACGCTGGGGATGACTCCGGTAGTCAACGCCCAACTCGATGACCCCTATTGCCTGGACGGGATGCACCACTGGTTGGCCAATTGGCGGCTGCGCGCGGCCGAGGCCACCAGCGTCCGGTCTGCGCCCGCATCGAAGTCGGCCAAACACCTCTCCTGCACACCGGAGGCCCTACGCGACTTCGGAACCCGCGAGTGCGCCGAGGCCGATCAGGCGCTTGACGACTTCGCCACCGCCTGGCGCCATGGCGCAAGCCCGCTGCTGCGCGCCCTGATCGACGCCGGCACCGTCGAGTTGCTCGGCGGCCCACTGGCCCACCCGTTCCAACCACTGCTGAATCCGCGGCTGCGGGAATTCGCGCTGCGCGAAGGTTTGGCCGATGCACGGCTGCGGATGGCACACAGCCCATCGGGGATCTGGGCACCCGAATGCGCATACGCCCCCGGCATGGAGCACGACTACGCGGCCGCCGCGGTCAGCCATTTCATGGTGGACGGCCCATCCCTGCACGGCGACACCGCACTGGGCCGACCGGTCGGCGACACCGACGTGGTCGCGTTCGGGCGTGATCTGCAGGTCAGCTACCGGGTGTGGTCACCGAAATCCGGCTACCCCGGGCATGCCGCATACCGCGATTTCCACACCTACGATCACCTGACCGGCCTCAAACCGGCCCGCGTCACCGGCCGCAATGTGGCATCGGAGGCCAAAGCCCCCTACGACCCGCAGCGCGCCGACCGCGCGATCGACGTCCACGTAGCCGACTTCGTCGAGGTGGTGCGCGGCCGGCTGATTGCCGAGTCACAGCGCATCGGCCGGCCCGCGCACGTGGTCGCCGCGTTCGACACCGAGTTGTTCGGCCATTGGTGGTACGAGGGGCCGACCTGGTTGCAGCGGGTGCTACGCGCCCTGCCTGCCGCTGGCGTGGGGGTGGGGACGCTGCACGATGCCATGGTCAACGGATTCGTGGGCGCTCCGGTCGAATTGCCCCCCAGCTCTTGGGGTTCCGGCAAGGACTGGCAAGTCTGGAACGGCCCCAAGGTGTCCGATCTGGTCCAGCTCAACTCCGAGGTGGTCGACACCGCGCTGACCACCGTCGACAAGGCGCTGGCCCAGACCGCGTCCCTGGATGGCCCGATCCCCCGCGATCACGTCGCCGATCAGATCCTGCGTGAGACGCTGCTGACCGTCTCGAGCGACTGGCCGTTCATGGTGAGCAAGGACTCCGCCGCCGACTATGCGCGCTATCGCGCGCACTTGCATGCGCACGCCACCCGAGAGATCGCCGGGGCGCTGGCGTCGGGCCGGCGCGACAACGCCCAGCGACTGGCCCAAGGCTGGAACCGCGCCGATGGCCTGTTCGGGGCTCTGGACGCACGAAGGCTGCCCAAGTGAGCGCGCCGCTGGGGCCGGCATTTTGTGCAGGTTCGTGGAGGGGGCCACGTTCATGAAGATCCTGATGGTGTCGTGGGAGTACCCACCGGTGGTGATCGGCGGGCTCGGCCGCCATGTCCACCACCTCGCCACCGCATTGGTCGCGGACGGCCACGAAGTCGTGGTGCTGTCCCGCCGGCCCTCGGGCACCGACCCCAGCACCCACCCATCGTCTGATCTGATCAGCGAGGGAGTCCGGGTGATCGCGGCCGCGCAGGATCCGCACGAATTCAGCTTCGTTAGCGACATGATGGCTTGGACCCTGGCCATGGGTCACGCCATGGTCCGGGCCGGTCTTACCCTCAGCGGTCCCGGCGCGGAGCAACCCTGGCAACCCGACATCGTGCACGCGCACGACTGGCTGGTGGCACATCCGGCGATTGCGCTCGCCGACTACTACCACGTGCCAATGGTTTCCACGATTCATGCGACCGAAGCCGGGCGGCATTCCGGTTGGGTTTCGGGAGATCTGAGTCGTCAGGTGCACGCGGTCGAATCCTGGCTGGTGCGTGAATCCGATTCGCTGATCACATGTTCGGGATCGATGAGCGACGAGATCACCGAGCTGTTCGGCCCAGGGCTGGCCGAAACGGCGGTGATTCGCAACGGTATCGACGCGGCGCGCTGGCCTTTTGCGGTCCGTAAACCACGCACCGGGCCACCGGAACTGCTCTACGTCGGCCGGCTGGAGTACGAGAAGGGTGTGCACAATGCCATTGCCGCACTGCCGCGGATCAGGCGCGCGCACCCAGGCACCACACTTACCATCGCCGGCGAAGGCACCCAACAGGATTGGCTGGTCGAGCAGGCACGCAAACACCGGGTGCTCAAGGCCACCAAGTTCCTGGGCCACCTCGAGCACGCCGAACTGCTGACCCTGCTTCATCGGGCCGACGCCGCGGTGTTCCCCAGCCACTACGAGCCGTTCGGACTGGTCGCGCTGGAGGCCGCCGCGGCCGGAACACCGTTGGTGACGTCGAATATCGGCGGGTTGGGCGAAGCGGTGATCGACGGGGTCACCGGGGTATCCTGCCCACCCCGCGACGTGGCGGCGCTGGCCGCCGCGGTGTGCGGTGTGCTCGATGATCCGGCCGCCGCGCAGCAACGTGCCCGGGCCGCGCGGGAACGGCTCAACTCCGACTTCGATTGGCAGACCGTGGCCGAGCAGACCGCGCAGGTGTACCTGGCGGCCAAGCGCGGAGAACGGCAGCCGCTGCCCCGGTTGCCGATCGTCGAGCACGCGCTGCCTGATCGCTAGTCGATGCCGATCGCGTCCGCGCAGTACCGCCACAGCCGTTGGCGGTCATCGTCGCTGTATCGGGTCCACGGCAGGTAGTGCTCCCGGCGAGTCCGACGGTCATGCCAGAAGGTGCCGCTCAGCGGTGCTGGTCTGGTGGCCGCCAACCACACCGCGGTGTCGGCGCCCTGCTCGGCGGTGCGCAGTAGCGGCCCGGTGACCGCGCGAAAACCCGGCAGTGATGTGGCCACCCCCGGAGTGTCGGCCCAGCCGGGATGCATGGAGTAGACGCGGATGCGCTCGCCGCCCCAGCGCCGGGCAAGCAGCGGTGTGAATGCCACCTGCATGCGCTTGGTGCGGGCGTATGCGACGGCCCCGCGGTAGCCACCGGCACGGTATTCGGGATCCCCGATCGGCAGCGATTGGGTGTACATGCCGCCCGAAGACATCAGGATCACTCTCGGGTCGTCGGACTCGGCAAGCATCGGAACCAGCAGTTCGGTCAGCAGTATCGGCCCCAAGACGTGGGTGGCCAGCGTGATCTCATGGCCCTCGTCGGTCTCGGCGCGGGCCGCGGGCAGCAACCCGGCATTGTGGACCAGCACGTCCAGCCGGGACACCCGGGTGCGCAGGTCTGCCGCGAAGGCCCGAACGGCACTGAGGCTGGAGACATCGCAGACCTCCACCCGCACGTCGGCGCCGGAGGCCGCGGCGATCTCGTCGCGTGCGCGCTGCCCACTGTCGCGATCGCGCACGGTCAACACAACGGTGGCTCCCAGCTCGGCCAACCCGGCGGCAATGGCCTTACCCAGGCCGCGATTTGCGCCGGTGACCATCGCGGTGCGGCCCCGCAGGGCTGCCGGTGAGGGATCGTCGGACCAGCCCGAATGGCGAAGCTGATAGCCGACACGGGTGTATCCCCCAACGATGGTGCGATCGAGTGCCCGATCCAGGGTGGTATCCAGCAAAGAACGGATGCCATCGACAACGCTCATGCTGATCACTATCCGCTATCGGGCACGCCGTCGCCGCGCGGCCGCCCGCGGCGGTAACGTGCAACGATGGGTGTGGTGTATTCCAGCGTGGTCGACGCGCCACGCGATGAGGTATTCGAGTGGCACAGCAGGCCTGGAGCATTCAGCCGACTGTCACCGCCCTGGCAACCCATGCGGTTGGTGACCGAGGCCCGATCACTCGAAGATGGTCGCGCGACGCTGGCGCTTCCCGGCGGCCTGCGCTGGTTGGCCCAGCACCAGCCCGATTCCTACGATCCCCCAAGGCGTTTCGTCGACACCATCGCAAGCGACGGGCTGGCTTCGCTGCCGGCCCGAATCGCGGTGCGGTGGCGGCACACTCACGACTTCGAGGACGCCGGCGCGGGCCGGACCCGGGTGATCGACCGGGTCGACACCCCGATACCGCCATCGGCATTGCGGCCGATGTTCGTATACCGCCACCAACAGCTTGCCGATGATCTGGCCGCGCACAAACTGGCCGCCGCTGCTGGCCTGGGTTCCACAACGATTGCGGTCACGGGGTCCTCCGGGCTGGTCGGTTCGGCGCTGACCGCCTTTTTGAGCACTGGCGGGCACCGGGTCGTGCGCTTGGTTCGGGGCACCCCACGCGGCGCCGACGAGCGGCACTGGGACCCGCACGATCCTGACCCCGAGTTACTGACGGGGATCGACGCGGTGATTCATCTGGCCGGCGCCTCAATCGCCGGGCGGTTCACCTCAGCGCATCGAAAAGCTATACGCGAGAGCCGAATTGGTCCGAAGCGTCGGCTTGCCGAGTTACTGGGCCGCGGCGCTGACGGGCCTCGCGTGCTGATCTCGGCCTCGGCTGTCGGGTATTACGGTTACGACCGTGCCGACGAGATGCTGACCGAGGAAAGCGGTCGCGGTGAGGGGTTTCTCGCCGATGTCGTCGCCGAGTGGGAAGCGGCGACCGGCCCCGCCCGACAAGACGGCGTGCGAGTGGTGCTGGTACGCACCGGCATCGTGCAGTCTCCCCGCGGCGGCACCCTGCAGTTGCTGCGCCCCCTGTTCAGCGCCGGGCTGGGCGGCCGCCTTGGCGACGGTCGTCAGTGGCTGTCCTGGATCGGGATCGACGACCTGGTCGACATCTATCACCGCGCCTTGTGGGACACCGCGCTATCGGGTCCGGTGAACGCTGTTGCACCACAACCGGTGCGTAACGCCGAGTACACGCGCACCCTGGCTCAGGTCTTGCACCGACCCGCGGTGTTGCCGGTCCCGGCACTGGGACCGCGGCTATTGCTGGGCGATCAGGGCGCCCGCGAACTCGCGTGTGCCAGTCAGCGCGTCCTGCCGGCGCGGCTGGCGCTGGCTGAGCACCGGTTCCGCCAGCCCGACCTCGACACGGCCCTGCGCCACTTGCTGGGGCGTCATCGGTGATCAGCTAGCTGCCGATCGTGCACCCCTGCGGGGGTGGCTGCGTGGAGTCCACCGAGCGTGAATCGAGGTAGACCTGCCGCATGACCGCCGGCCAGGACTGGGCTTCGGATGTCGAGCCGCGCACACCGTCGAGCAAGCCGGCGATCAAGGCGTGGTTGTCGTCGTCCAGCACGTATACGGGTGCACCAATCTCGTGCTGATCCGAGTCCATGCCGGCAATGACGAAGGGGCTCTCGGTGACGGTGTCGACGCGGCCGCAGCTTTGCCTCGCCGCGGTGGCCTCACACACCCGTGCACCGGGCTGGACCCGAAACCCTGGTTTCGACTGCAATCGAAGTCCGGTAGGCAGCAGGTCGGTAGCGGCCACTTCGGGGGCCAAGGTGATGACTTCATAGTCGACACCGGCAGCCGCACCGTCGACCGCCACTTCATTGACCGTCGCCTGGCCGGCCAGCGTCACGGCACCGACCGCATTGCCGTAGCGGTCGGTCACCATCGGATCGCCATCGCATCGACCGGCACTGAAGGCTATCCGCATCTGCGGTTCCACGAATCCAATCACGCACACCACCGAGCCCTGATGAATTTCCAATCCGGGATATGCCGTCACTCCGACGGCGGCCCGCCCCAGTGCCGGCGTCTCAACGCTCACCAGCACGAAAACGACCGCGAACGCTGCGCGACACCATCGGTGATACATGATTTCCAACCGGTCACGGCAATCCAGCCGCGACCAACCCCACTTCTATTGGCAACGACATTATCCGGCGGAAACCGGTTACCCATTCTTGGCGTGGTCAAACACTACTGCTCAATCGCAGCTCGGTCGATCACCACAGTGCAAAAGCCACGCTCGATGCAGAAGTTATGACTCTACCGAAGGCCTGGTCAGCGCCTGGTCACCGGAACGGCGATCTCGTTGCGACGAAGGCACGAAATTGTCCACGGCGGATCGTAGAACCATGCCACCGGCGAACCAACCGGTTGCAGATCGGTGCCGTCGAGCAAGCCGAGTAGCTCCGTGGTGCGTTCCGCCACCGCGCCCGGGCCGCGATCACCGCTGAAGCGCAGCACCGCGTAGGTATCCGCCGGCACCGCTACCAGGGCGACGGCGTCGTCGTTCGGCACCGGCAGGGTATCCAGGGTCCACTTGGCCGGCATGAAAAACCGTATCGTCCACATGCCGCCGTCGCCGGCTTGCTGCGCCACCGGCGCTGTCATCGCGATGGGTTCGCCCGCGCCGGTCTGATCGCGGTGTTGGCTCACGGGAGCCGTCATCGCCAGTTTCGACTTGGCGTGGTTGGCGCCGAAAATATAGCCGGCCAGGACGCGGAATCCGCGATTTCGGGCGCCTTCATCGGTGTCGTCGACCACGGTTTCGGCCGCAACGCGCGGACCATAACGACGGACCTCTAGGCCCTTGCCGAGTTGTTCGACGGTGTGGGCCGGTTCTTCGGTAACCCGCACCCCAACGACGAGACCGACCGCCTCCAGGAGTTGGGCCAAACGCGGCACAATGCATCCCAGCATCTGGGGATCTACCTTTCGTGTGTCTGTCGACGCTACGCCCCGGCAAGTCGAGCCCGCCGGCCCGTCAATTGTGGAACAGCCACCGACCCAACCACCACGTCGAAACCATGCGGTGCGACCAGTAGCCTTGAGGGGACACAGGCAGGTGGGGCGCCAACGATCGGAGCCATGCAATGACGCCGCAAGACCGGGGCGAGTACTTTCCCTACCGCTACGACGCCCGCCTGGCCCCCATGTGGCTCCCGTTCCGGTGGCCGGGCCGCCAAGGCGTCACGCTGACCGACGACGGCCGTTTCGTGGCCCGCTATGGGCCCTTTCATGCCGAAGCGCCACTGTCGAGCGTGACCGACTCCCACGTCACCGGGCCATACCGATGGTGGACCGCGGTAGGCCCGCGACTGTCGATGGTCGACGACGGCCTTACCTTTGGCACCAATGCGCAGGCCGGGGCGTGTGTCCACTTCGAGCCGCGGATCCACCGGGTGTTGGGTTTGCGGGATCACTCGGCACTGACCGTGACCGTCGCCGATCCCGCGGGCCTTGTGGCCGCCCTGAAGAAGATCGGCCAGAGCGCGCCCTAGCGCTACGGCGAGCTCAGATCGGTCCGAAACAGGCGAATCGCGGCGATAAGGGCGGTAAAGACTCGATGCGCCGCCACCAGATCCGGGTCGGGAACGCCGTCCAGCGCGGCATGGGTGTGCATTCCCAGCGGAGTGAAGAAAGACCGGGCGGTCGCCAGGCCGGGTTCGGAATACCGCAGGACGACCTTGCGACGGTCGTCGGGGTGATTATCGCGGCGAATGTGGCCGGATTCGATGAGCCGACCCACCAAATAGGTAATCGCGGCGGCCGATAGACCCATCCGCTCCCCGAGTTGACCCGAGGTCAGCGGCCGACCGCCGGTTTCGGCGACCATGATGTGTAGCAGCGCCCGAAAATCGTTGGGGCGCACGCTGTGTGACACCGCAAACAAGTGGCCGATCTGATCGGATTCGGTCGATAACTCCCGCAGATCGGCCGAAATCGCCGACTCGAGCCCCTGGCGGCTGCAGGCCTGTTCATCCGCATCCATGGCAATGTGCAGCATATCCGCATCGGCAATTAATTTCAGTTCATTAATCTTTAATTAGTTGAAGTAGCTGACGGAGGCTGGCGCCGGTTCGCGAAGTCCGGTGCGGGCTCGACCGTTGATCCGGTTTATCGCGACTCGGCCGCGAGTTTTTCGAGCACCGCATGGGCCGCCGTGATGCGCGCGGCGTTGGGGAAGTTCTTGTTCGCCAGCATCACAATGCCGATCCGTTTGTCGGGCACGAACGCGGCATAGGCGCCGAACCCGTCGGTGGAACCGGTCTTGTTGAACAGCCACGGGCCGGACGGGGGTGCCCCGGTGACCGGGGTAACCGGGTTTGGCTGCATGGCGATGGTGTTGGAGTTGCCGGCCAGCAGCTGATCGAGGGTGACCGGGTAGGAATACTGCTGCCAGCCAAGCCCCTGGACCATGTCAGTGACATTGAAGTATCCGAGGTGCGTTGCTTCCACGGCACGGCGCATCGACACCGGTAGGCCCTCGGGTGAGATGTTGGCCTCGACAAAGCGCAGCATGTCAGGTGCAGATGCCTTGACGCCGTGGGCTTCGGCAGCAAAAACCCCCGGGTTCACCCGAACCGGTTCGTTGCTGGCGTTGTACCCCCACGCGTAGTCGTCCATCTGGGCTTGCGGCACCCGGATGAAGCTGTGGGACAGCCCCAGCTTGGGAAAGACCCGGGTTTGGACCAGATCGGCGAAATCGCTGTTCATCGCCAGCGCGGTGAGGTGGCCCAGCAGCCCGATGCTCGGGTTGGAGTAGCGCCGCTGTTGGCCCGGGGCGTCATCGGGTGTCCATTGCTGAAAGTAGGCCTGCATCTGGGCGTCGTCGGTGATCTCGGGCGGAAATTGCAGGGGCAGTCCGCCGGCGGTGTAGGTACCCAAGTTCAGCAGGGTGACCTTGTCGATGGCACTGCCCGCGAGCTGCGGCATGTACGCGGAGGGGTGCCCCGCCAGCGATATTCTGCCGAGTTCCTGCGCGTAGCAGGCCAGCGTTGCGGTGAACGTCTTGCTCACCGAACCGATCTCGAAGATGGTGTCCGCCGTCACGGGGGCACCGCTTTGCTTGGCGGCAACTCCATAGTTGAAGTAGCGCTGTTGGCCGTTGACCGTCACCGCTACGGCCATACCGGGTATGTCGTACTGGACCAGCAGCGCCCGATGCGCTGTCCACGGCCGCGGACAGCGCATCGGGCGCCCCTACCGCCGGGGTGGCGACCAGCGCGCACAGCGAGGCGATGGCCAGGATTAGCGGTGTGGCCGCCCTGGTGATGATGCCCAACGGAGTCCCTTCGCCGGCCCGAATCCCCTTAACAGGCATGACTGCCCGCTAAGCCGACGACACTACTGGCCAAACCCGGCGGTCAGCACCGGCTCCTCGAGCGGCGCTACCCGGCGCCGACCCGCATGCGATCAGACGATCTGCATGAATTACGCTATTCCCCATAGCTTTTGGCATTTGGTGCGGCACCAGCGGAGCACACCGGGTGCACCCTTTATTGAAAATTACTTAAATAACTGAAATACTTGCGCACGTGGTTTGGGACAGACTTGCGGCGGCACTAGCGGCCAAGAGGTCGTGGCTGATCTCGGTGGGTGTCGTCGCACTGGCCACGGTGTTCATGGTGTTGGTAGGCGGAAACTCCACGGCCGGGCAAGCACCGCAGTCGGTACCCGCCGACGCGGAGTCGGCGAAAGTCGAATCCGAGCTGGGCCGCTTCCCCGGCGGCGACCGGGCCCCACTGATTCTGGTCGTCACCCGCTCGAACGGGACCACGCTGGACGCCGCCGATCGCCGCGCGGCACAACAGGCGGCACAGCGCATGCAGGCCGCGGCACACCCCGGCGCGAACCCGCGACCGGCAGCACCGTTGATCTCGGCCGACACAAAAGCGGCAATCTCGGTGGTGCCCATCAGCGCGAACCTGTCGGGCCTGGCCCTCAACGACGCTGTCAAGGCGTTGCGCGAGGCGGCGCACCAGGGACTGCCGGCGGACCTGGACGCCCATGTCACCGGAGGACCGGCCTTCGGCGCCGACATCGCCAATGCATTCACCAACGCCAACATCACCCTGCTGGCGGTGACGGCATCGGTGGTAGCGCTGCTGCTCATCCTCACCTACCGCTCGCCGGTGCTATGGCTGCTGCCATTGCTGGTGATCGCCTTCGCCGATCGGGTCGCGACCACAGTCGGGACCGCGGTCGCCGCCCTCACCGGGCTGAACTTCGACGGATCCACCTCGGGGATCACCAGTGTGCTGGTCTTCGGCGCCGGGACCAACTACGCGCTGCTGCTGATTTCTCGATACCGGCAGGAACTTCCGGTTCACCGCGATCACCGCGACGCGCTGGCCCGGGCGGTGCGCATGGCCGGACCGGCGATCGCCGCCAGCAATGCCACCGTGGTGCTGGCGCTGCTCACGCTGGTCTTCGCGGCAGCCCCCAGCACCCGCAGCCTGGGCGCCCTGGCGGCGTGCGGGCTGGTCGTCGCGGCGGTATCGGTGCTAGTGGTGCTGCCACCGCTGCTGGCGCTGTGTGGGCGAAGACTGTTCTGGCCCTTCATTCCCCGCGCCGAGGACACCACGGCGCTCGATTCCGGCTTTTGGCATGCGGCCGCCCAACGGGTGGCTCGCCGACCCGCTCCGGTCGCCCTGGTCACCGTCGCCCTGTTGATCGGGTTGGCTACCGGGCTACTCGGCACCCGCATCGGGCTGTCTCAGACCGAGCAGTTCCGGGTCAAAGCTGATTCGGTTTCCGGCTACGACATCGTGGCCCAGCACTTCCCCGCCGGCCTGGTTAACCCCACACTGGTGGTAGCCCCCTCGGCGCAGGCGACGCAAGTGCGGCAAGCCATTAGCGCAACACCGGGCGTGGTCTCGGTTACCGAGTCTGGCCGCTCCGGCAAGTTCGGGGCCGGACTGACCAAGTGGTCGGTGGTGATCGACGCCCCACCATCCTCCGAACGGGCGTTCACAACGATTGCAGCGCTTCGACATTCGGCCAGCCAAGCGTCCCCCTCCGCGTTGGTCGGCGGGCCGGATGCGCAGGCACTTGACGTACGCGACGCGGCCGAACACGACCGTGCCCTGCTGATTCCGGCCATCATTGCCGTCATCTTGGTGGTGCTCTACGCGCTGCTGCGCTCCGCGTTGGCTCCGCTGATCCTGCTGGCCGCCACCATTCTCGGCGCGCTGGCCGCGTTGGGACTCGGCGGCTGGGCCAGCATCCACGTATTCGGCTTTCCCGCCCTGGACAACAGCACCCCACTGTTCGCGTTCCTGTTCCTGGCCGCCCTCGGGGTGGACTACACGATATTCCTGGTCACCCGAGCCCGTGAGGAGTCGGCACGAAATGGCGCGCGCGCCGGGATGGTCCGGGCGGTGTCCGCCACCGGCGGGGTCATCACCAGCGCGGGAATCTTTCTGGCCGCCGTCTTCTGCGTGCTCGCTGTGCTGCCCCTGATCGTGCTGACCCAGTTGGGCATCATCGTCGGCCTGGGAATTCTGTTGGACACCTTCGTCGTACGTACCCTGGTAATTCCGGCGCTGTTCACCTTGATCGGCGATCGCATCTGGTGGCCCCGTGATCCCAAAACCACTGCTCACCAACCTGATTTAGCGTATTCGCACGCGGACGGAGGATCAGAATGAACAAATCGACACTGGCCGGCACCGCACTTGCGGTGACCGCGGCGGCCGGCAGCGGAAGCATTGCCAGCCCGCCACGAACCTCAGACTGGTACGCGCGACTGCGCAAACCGTCCTACCAGCCACCTTCGGTCGCCTTCCCCATGGTGTGGACCGCGCTCTACGGCGATATCGCCGCCAGTTCGGCAGTGGCCATCGACCGGTTGAACGCAACTGGCCAGCGCGACAAGGCACGCCGCTACATCGGCGCGTTGAGCATCAACTTGGTACTCAACGCCGGGTGGAGTTGGCTGTTCTTCCGGTTCCACCGGCTGGGAGCGTCAGCGCTCGGTGCCGCGGTCCTGGCGACCAGCAGCGCCGACCTGGTGCGGCGAACCGCCGACGCCGATCGGCGCGCCGGGCTGGCGATGCTCCCCTACGCCGTGTGGTGCGCGTTCGCCACCGTGCTGGCCACCCACGTCTGGCGACTCAACCGCTGAACCACCCAATGACAAGGGCGCTGTTGTGGTTTCGCCGCGATCTGCGGCTTGGCGATCATCCGGCACTGGCCGCTGCCGCCGATAGCCAGGAAGTGCTCGCCTGCTTCGTGGTCGACCCGCGCCTGGAAGCTTCCGCAGGCCTGCGCCGCCTCCAGTTCCTCGGCGACTCACTTCGCCAACTCAACGATGCACTGCAGGGCCGCCTACTGGTGACACGCGGTCGGCCCGAGCAGCGGATTCCGCTGATAGCCAAAGCAATCGACGCATCATCGGTGCACGTTACCGGCGATTTCGCGCCGTTTGGGCGGCGTCGCGACGAACGGGTTGCGGCGGGGCTGGGCCGCGTGCCACTGGTAGCGACGGGCTCGCCGTATCTGGTTTCACCGGGTCGAGTCGTCAAAAACGATGGCAGCACCTACCAGGTGTTCACACCGTTCTTCCACAAATGGCAGGACGCGCGATGGCGAGCACCGGCTGGCACGGGGCCCGGATCGGCGTGTTGGCTGGATCCGGCGCAGACCGACATCGAGCAGTGCGAGATCCCCGATCCGGGCACTGAGCTTGACCTGGCCGCCGGTGAGTCCGCGGCCATCCGGGAATGGACAGCATTCCGCACCGCCAAGCTGGACCGCTATGAGCATGACCGCGACCGGCCGGACATCGAGGGCACCAGCCGGATGTCGGCGCACCTGAAGTTCGGCACCATCCATCCCCGGACCATGGTCGCGGGCATGGACCTGACCGGCACGGGAGCGCGTAGTTACCTACGTGAGTTGGCGTTCCGGGACTTTTATGGCGCCGTCCTGCACCACTGGCCGGCCAGCGCCTGGCACAACTGGAACAGCAACTTCGACGGCATCGTGACCGACACCGACGCCGACGCCAGACGCCTTTTCGAGTGCTGGAAGGCCGGAGAAACCGGATATCCATTGGTCGATGCGGGGATGCGTCAGTTGCGCGAAACCGGGTTCATGCACAACCGGGTCCGGATGATCGCCGCATCCTTCCTGGTCAAAGACCTGCACCTGCCCTGGCAATGGGGGGCCGCCTGGTTCCTTGACCAACTCACCGACGGTGACCTGGCCAGCAATCAGCACGGCTGGCAGTGGTCGGCGGGATGCGGCACCGACGCCGCGCCGTACTTTCGGATCTTCAATCCGAGCGCACAAGCCGAAAAGTTCGATCCTGCGGGCGATTACATTCGACGTTGGGTCCCCGAACTGCGCGATGTCGACAACGTGCATCGGATTCAGCGGCGCGGCGGCCCATGCCCGTCAACATATCCGGCGCCGATCGTGGATCACGGCACCGAGCGCGCCGAGGCGTTGCGCCGCTATCACGACATCGGCTGACCTGCGGGCGCCGGATCTCTTTGCCAAACAGTAGCGTTTGCTTGGTGTTTGGCTGATTCGCCTTTCCGGAGCTGTTTGACATGTAATTATCAGCCGATTCCCAGTTGTCGACGCCAGGGAGGCGATATGGCTCATTCGATCGTGCGGACGTTTCTGGTCTCAGGCGCCGCGGTGGGCCTGATGGCCAGCGCCGGCGCCTGTTCCTGTTCGATCGGAACCGGATCGCATTCGGTGAGCAAAAGCGATGTGGCCGAGCAGATCAAGGCCAAGATGACCGACGCTTCCGGCAACAAGCCCGAGTCGGTGACCTGCCCGGGAGATCTCCCGGCCAAGGTCGGGGCTCAGCTCAACTACGAAATGAAGGTCAAAGACTCCACATACAACGTCAACGTCACCGTGACCAGCGTCGACGGCAAAGACGTCAAGTTCGACATGGTGGAGACCGTCGACAAGGACAAGGTCGCACACATCATCAGCAACAAGCTGTATCAGAAGGTGGGCCAACGACCCGACTCGGTGAGCTGCCCCGACAACCTCAAGGGCGTGGTGGGCGCGACACTGCGGTGTCAGCTCATCGACGGCAGCAAGACCTATGGCGTCAATGTGACCGTGACCAGCATCGACGCCGGCGATGTCCGGTTCGACTTCAAGGTCGACGACCACCCCGAGTAGGACCGCGCCAGCCGCAGGCCGCGCGAGACGCCCGATAATCGCGCAGCACGATGACCGCGACGGCAATACTGCAGGAGTGCGCAAACATGTCGTCCTGATTCATGGCGCATGGAGCCGCGGCAGGCAGCTGGCCGACGCCCGGTCCGCTTTCGAACACCACGGCTTCACGGTCCACACTCCGACGTTGCGCCATCACGAATTGCCGTTGCCCGACGGCGCGGCCCGCATTGCCACGCTGAGCCTGCGTGACTACGCCGATGACCTGGTCGAGCTGGTGGCCTCGCTCGACTCCGCGCCCCTGCTGGTCGGACACTCCCTGGGCGGCCTGCTGGTCCAGCTGGTCGCAGCGCGAACCCGCCACATCGGCGTGGTCGCCGCCTGCCCCTCGCCGGTGGGACCCGTTGGTCTGAACCGCACAACGGCGGGCCTTTCGATGCGGCACGCGCTGCGGCCGCGGCCATGGACCAAGCCAGTAGCGCCCCCGTCGTGGCCCCGGTTTCGGACCGGTATTGCCGGAGCCCAGTCGGCCGGCGCGGCCCGCGAAATGTTCGATGATCTGGTCTGCGAATCCGGACGCGTGTTGTTCTTTGAGCTGGCCCTGCCCTGGCTGGACCGCTCCAAGGTCGCGCGCGTCGACTACCCTGCGGTCACGGGTCCGGTTCTGGTGTTAGGCGGCGAGTACGACCGCATCGTGGGGAGCGCGATCGCACGCCAAACGGCCAGCCGGTACCGCAACGGCACCTACGTCGAGATTCCCGGCTCCGACCATCTCGTGTTCTCGGCGCGAGTGCTACCGGCCACCATGGCTCGGATCAGCGAGTGGATCGCACACAATCAGCTGTTCGCCACCGCCTGAGGCGCCAGGCGCACCGCCGGCTAGTGAGCCGCCTTCTTGCGCTCGATGTCGGCCAGCGCCGCGGCCAGCTCCGCGCGCTGAGCCGCCGAGGTCTCCCAGGACAGCTGGCGGTTCTTGACCACCTTGGCCGGTGATCCCACCGCGATCGAATAGTCGGGGATGTCACCACGGACCACCGCATGCGCGCCCAGCACACAACCGCGCCCCACCGACGTGCCACGCAGCACCGTCACTTTGACACCGACCCAGGTGTCAGGCCCGATCCGCACCGGCGACTTGATGATGCCCTGGTCTTTGATCGGGACGTTGATGTCGTCCATCCGGTGATCGAAGTCGCAGACGTAGCACCAATCGGCCATCAACGCCGAGTCCCCCAACTCGATGTCGAGGTAGCAGTTGATGACGTTGTCGCGGCCCAGCACCACCTTGTCGCCGAAGCGCAGCGATCCCTCGTGGGCGCGAATGGTGTTCTTGTCCCCGATGTGCACCCAGCGGCCAATCTCGAGCTGCGCCAGCTCAGGTGTCGCATGGATTTCCACGCCCTTCCCGAGGAAGACCATGCCCCGGGTAATGATGTGCGGGTTGGCGAGTTTGAACTTGAGCAGCCGCCAGTACCGCACCAGGTACCACGGCGTGTACGCGCGGTTGGCCAGCACCCATTTCAGCGATGCCAGCGTCAGGAACTTGGCCTGGCGGGGGTCCCGCAACCGCGACCCGTGCCAGCGGCGATGAAGCGGCGCACCCCACATGGTCGTCATGGGCGGAAAGCCTAGCGTGACGCCGATGCACGACGCACAGCGTCCCGAGGCCTGACCACCCCGAGGGACGTCGGGCAATCGCCACGAGGACACCGCCACGCGTTACCCTCACCTGTACTCGATCGCTGCTCATGCAGACGGGCCGGACCCCGTGAGCTACCGCGTAGCGGAAGGATTTGGGAACCCTGCGAAATCATCCGGTGTTTGCCCGACGTCTCCTGACGACCGCTCTCGCGGCTGCACTCACGATCGGGCTGGGCGGCTGCGGCAATACCGATTCGTGGGTGGACGCCGCACCCGCGCTAGGTTGGCCCGCACAGTACGGCGATGCCGCCAACAGCAGCTACACCACCACCGCCGGCGCCAGCAAGCTGGCGCTGAAGTGGACGCGTTCGGTCAAGGGAAGTCTGGCCGCCGGGCCGGCGTTGAGCGGGCGCGGCTACCTCGCGCTCAACCCGCAGACCCCGGCCGGGTGTTCGCTGATTGAGTGGGAGAACAACGATAACGGCCGGCAACGCTGGTGTGTTCGGCTGGTCCAGGGCGGCGGCTTCGCCGGTCCGTTGTTCGACGGATTCGACAACCTCTACGTCGGCCAGCCGGGCGCGATCGTTGCCTTCCCCGTCACCCAGTGGACGCGCTGGCGCCAACCGGTGATCGGCATGCCGTCCACCCCGCGATTTTTGGGCAACGGCCAGCTACTCGTGGCCACCCATCTGGGACAGATACTGGTGTTCGACGCCCACCGCGGCAAGATCGTGGGCAGTCCGATAGATCTGGTGGAGGGCGTCGACCCGACTGATCCGGCGCGTGGTCTGGCCGACTGCGCTCCGGCACGACAGGGCTGCCCGGTGGCGGCGGCCCCGGCGTTCTCGAAGGTCAACGGCATGGTGGTGGTCGGCGTCTGGCAACCCGGAGCGCCAGCGGCGGGGCTGGTCGGGCTCAAGTACCACGCGCAGCAACTGGTTCGGGAGTGGACCAGCGACGCCGTCAAAGACGGCGTGCTTGCCAGTCCGGTGCTGTCGGCCGACGGCGAAACCGTGTACGTCAACGGCCGCGACCAACGGCTGTGGGCCCTGCACGCAACGGACGGCAAGGTGAAGTGGTCGGTGCCGTTGGGATTTCTGGCTCAGACACCGCCGACGGTCACCCCGGAGGGCCTGATCGTTTCCGGCGGCGGCCCCGACACCCGGCTGGCGGCGTTTCGCGACGCGGGCGACCATGCCGACCAGGCCTGGCGCCGCGATGACGTCACGCCCCTATCGACGTCCAGCCTGGCGGCCGGAAACGTCGGCTACACGATCGTCGCGGGTCCGCCCCACGAAGGCGGACCCGGTATGTCGTTGCTGGTGTTCAACCCGGCGGACGGCCACACGATCAACAGCTATTCGCTGCCCGCGGCGACCGGATATCCGGTCGGGGTGTCGATCGCCGTCGACGGCCGCGTGGTAACTGCGACCAGCGACGGCCAGGTATACAGCTTCGCGCCGGCCTAGCGGCCATACTTGTTGGGTGTCTACCGACGATCTCGCCCCGGTGCACACCGGCGGCGCCGGCAGCCGTCACGCCAAAACCCATCGAGCGGTGAATGTCACCCTCACCATCGCCCTGCTGGTCCTGCACGCCTTCTTATTCGTGGTGACGATGTTGGTGTTGGGCCTGCTCGTCATGGGTACCGATGCGTGCGGCTACCAGACCTGCGGTGATCCCTCCTGGGTCGACAAAGCGATCGGGCTGGGTTTTTGGGGCGGCATCGTGATATTTCTCGCCGATCTCATCATCAGCGTGTACCGGCTCGCGCGGCACAACGTGGCCTTCGCGGTGCCGATCATCGGGTGTGTGGCCCAGCTGACGCTGGGCATCGGCGCCGCGGCGATGGAATCGCTGGCCGGCCCCGTGTGAACCTCAGATCGCCAGGGGCGGGATGGCATTGCGCGGCACCTGGGCCTGGGTAGCGCCGGCAAACGACGGCAGCAGCTCACCCTGAGCAAAATAGAAGATCACGTCGGTGTCGGTGATGGCGAAGTTCTGGTAGTGCGTCGGGTCCAGACCATTGGAGGGCAGGATCGCCACACCGAGCCCGGTCTGGTGCGCCAGCTCGCGCTGGACGATCGGGTAGATGGCGTCCAGCGGGGTGGTCCCCGGCGCGAACAAGGTGTCGAAGGTGATCGGCTGTTTGGTCCCGAGGTTGTAGTTGAAAGCCTTGTACCAGGTGAAGGGGTGTGCGCCACCGAGATCCTGGAAGAACTTCAGCACCACGCTGCGGGTGTTGTGCGGCGGCTGGCCGGCGGTGTGTTGTTCGGTGGTGGCGTCCATCTGATAGGGCTGATCACGTCGCCCGGACCCGGTCGCCACGCTGACGAACCCGTCCCGGTTCTGGGTGATGTAGTCGGTCAGCGCCTGCTGATCCGGATAGTCCTGGGGAAACGTGATGTCCAACGTGTACGTGGATCCCGTCGCGTGGATGTGGCACATCTGAGCGGCTTCGACGTTGCCGCCGAGGCTGGCACAGGACGGCGGCTCGGCGGCAGCCGGCCAAGCCAATAGGACCGCACTGACAAGCATTGCGGCCGCAATCATTAAACGCATCGTTGATTTTTCCTCGCAGACCAAAACGGGCGGTGGCGTTGCAAAGGGGTGACCGCCGCCAGCGTACCCGGACGCTACCGCGACGAACAGCAAACGTATGCCGTCACGTGGCTGGCGCTTCGGGCACCGATGCGCGTGATCACCACCGACAGCGCGCGGCCGCCACGCGGCCGTAGCCGCCGGCGCAGGGCGTCAGGATCGACCTGTACGCCCCGGACCAGAATCTCGAGCGCTCCGCAGTCCAGCGCGTTCAGGGCCTGACGCAGCCGCCGCTCGTCGAACGGTAGCGCCTCGAGCACCTCGAAGCCCCGTATCCCTTCTGGCAGGGTGTCGCCGGACAGATAGGCGATATTGGGATCGAGCTGCCACAGCCGGTGCCTGGCGCCGTAATGGCGCACCAGGCCGGCCCGGACCACCGCTCCGTCGGGATCGATGATCCAGCGCCCGGCGGGACGCACGTCGCAGCCGTCGGGCTCGGAATCGGTGATCTGTTCGCTGGTGTCGAGGATGCTGGCCCGACGGCGCACCCCAGATGCAGCCAGGCCTCGCGACCACAGGCACGCCTCGCGAACCGAGCCCTGGTAGGACGTCACCTCGATTTCGCCGTCGAAGCCCAGGCGACTCACCTGGTCGAAATCGATCCCGGGCGCGCACTTCACCACCAGCGGCCGATCGCGGTAGACGTCGAGAACGGGCCCCAGCCCGGGCTGATAATCGGCCGGACTGAAGCGCCGGCGCCCCTTGCTGCGACGCGCCGGATCGACCAGGACGACCGTGTCCCGGGTCACCGGCCGCAGCGCGTCGGCACGGCACAACCCGACCGCGCCCCCCAGGTTGTGGCGCGCCATCGCCAGCCGTACCGGGTCGATGTAGCTGCCGATCACCGTCGCCGCCGATCGGCACAGCGCGGCCAGCTCAGTGCCGATGGAGCAGGTCGCGTCGTGCACCGTCAGATCGGCCAATCGCCTGGCCCGGTGCAGGGCCACCGCCGCCACCGTGGCCTGCTGCAAGGCGGTGTCGGTGAACAGCCAGTCCGACACCGGCGTACTCGGGCACAGCCCACCCAGTTTTGCCACGGCCCGGCGTCGTAGCAGGGTCGTCTCGATCAGCATGGGGTTGCGCTCGCCGAAGCGGGCGCGCGCCGCGGCGATGTCGGCGATTCGGGTCGCGTCCCGCAGTTCCAGATCGGCGACCGCGCGAAGGGCGGCGGTACCTGCGTCGGAGCGCAGGTAGGCGACGTCGTCGACGCCGAAAACGACGCCGGTGCCCGCAGGGCTCAGGAGGGCTTAACCCCGGTGACCATCACGTTGTAGAACCAGCCTTTGGGCGCCACATGCCGCCAGACGTTGGCGTCCATCCAGCTCAGTGCCTTCCAGCCGTTGAAGGCGAACCTCGCCCAGTTCCAGCCCAGTCGCCCGGGCGGCACCGAGGATTCGAACGTGCGCACCGGCCAGCCGAACATGGCGGCACTGAACTCTTCGCTGGCCGTCTCGACCCGGATCGCCCCGGCGTTTTTCGCTATCCGTTCCAGGTCCTCGGGGGCGAATGTATGCAGGTCGACGATGGCCTCCAGGGCCGCGGCCCGCGAGGATTCGTCGAGCTCTTCCTGCGGCCGCCGCCAGCCGCCCAGGCCGGGCAGTTTGGTGACGTTGGTGGCGATTCGCCAGGTCAGGGTGGACAGCGTGCGGGCGTACTCGTTGCCCACCGTGGTCGGCTCCCCCGCGAACACGAACCGGCCGCCCGGTTTCAACACACGCATCACTTCACGCAGCGACAACTCGACATCGGGGATGTGGTGTAGCACGGCGTGACCGACCACCAGGTCGAACGTGTCGTCGTCGTAGGGGATGCCCTCGGCGTCGGCCACTCGGCCATCGATGTCGAGCCCCAGTGACTGCCCGTTGCGGGTGGCGACCTTGACCATGCCCGGGGATAGGTCGGTCACCGAGCCGCGCCGGGCGACTCCCGCCTGGATCAGGTTGAGCAGAAAGAACCCGGTACCACAGCCAAGCTCCAACGCCCGCTCATACGGCAGATCTGCGTGGACTTGGGCGGGCACGATGGCGTCGAAGCGGCCCCGGGCGTACTCGACGCAACGCTGGTCATACGAGATCGACCACTTCTCGTCGTAGTTCTCGGCTTCCCAATCGTGGTAGAGCACCTGGGCGAGCTTGCTGTCGTGCCGGGCGGCCTCCACCTCTTCGGCAGTGGCGTGCGGGTTGGGCGCCGCGTCGGCAGGTATCTCCGAGCTCCTCGTCATGCAGGGCAGCCTAACGACCGTCTTGGTCGCCCGTGTTACGACCGCCCGGCCCACGGCCGTCAGGACCGCGCTGACCAGCGGCAAACAGCTGGACATAGCGGCGCCGTTCCGCGGCGGCCCGCTCGGTCGCTTCCAGTTCGAAGACGTCGTTGATGACCGCCTTGGCGGCGGCCAAGGCGCGCGGCGGGCATTCCAGAAAGCGGCGCGCCCACGCGACGGCGGAGTCGTAGACGTCGTCGGGGGCCACCATGTCGTCGATCAGGCCCAACGCGAGGGCCTCCTCGGCGTCGAAGAATCGCCCGCTGAAAACCAGCTCCTTGGCTCTGCTGGACCCGACCACGCGGGTCAGGCGCCCCAGGCCGCCGCCGCCGGGAATCAGGCCGGCGAGGATCTCGGTCGCGCCGAACTTCACGTTGTCACCGCTGACCCGCCAGTCGGCCGCCAGCGCCAGGGTCAGCCCCGCGCCCAACGCGTATCCGGTGACGGCCGCCACGGTTGGTTTCGGAATCGCCGCCACCGCATCGATGGCCTCCAGCCGGACCCGGGCGGCGGTGTCGGCCTCCGGGGCGTTGAGGGTCCGCAGTTCGGGCATGTCGTCGCCGGCGGAGAAAATCTCGTGGCCGCCGAAGAGCACAACTGCGCCGATGTCGTCGCGGCGTCCCAGCTCGTCGGCGGCCGCGACGATCTCCCGGTAGACCTGGCGGGTCATCGCATTGGTGGGTGGCCTGGACACCACCAAGGTGGCCAGTCCCTGGTCAGCCACGACGCTGACGAACTCGTTCATAACGGCCAAACGGTCGATCCGCCGGAGATCCGCGCCTGGTTGTAGCGATCGGAGTCGAAAAACTCGATCTCCCAGTTGTCGCCCTTGAGCGCGAGGTTGGGTTGCACCGGCACGATCTTGCGTTCCACGGCGAGCACATCGGCGACGGTATGGCCGGCCAGCGCGTCCAGCTGAGTCCAGGTCGGCGGCAAGAGGAAGTTTCGGCCCGCCGCGAAGTCGGCGATGGCATCACGGGGCAGCATCCACTCCGCCCGATCGGATTCGGTGTTCTCGCCGTCGGCGCGCTGCCCCTCCGGCAGGGCTCCGACGAAGAAAAAGGTGTCGTAGCGACGGGTCCGTTCCGCCTCCGGGGTAATCCAGTTCGCCCAGGGCCGCAGCAGATCGGCGCGCAGCACCAGGTTTTCGCGGCGCAGGAAGTCCGCGAAGGACAGTGTGTGGTCGGCCAGCGCCGCGCGGGACTCGCTGTATATCGAGGCGTCACCGACGATGCCGTCGGGGTCGTCGGCCGGTCCGGCGAACAACACCCCGGATTCCTCGAACGTCTCGCGCGCCGCGGCGCAGACCAGCGCCTCAGCCAGATCGGGTTGGATGCCGAAGCGCTGGGCCCACCACAACGGCGGCGGGCCGGCCCAGGCCCCCAGCCCGCCCAGGTCGGCGTTGCGGTCCCGGTCGTCGACGCCGCCGCCGGGAAACACCATCACCCCGGCAGCGAAATCCATCGCCGCGTGCCGTCGCATCAGGAATACCGAGAGTCCGGTGTCGAGCCCGGTGTCGCGGACCAGCATCACGGTTGCTGCGGGCCTGGCCAGCAATGGAACGGGGTCTGGTGGGGAATTCATTGCTGCCTCCGGTGGGCTGCGCGGGCGCGGATCCGGCGGGCGAAATATCGCCCGTCGACGAAATCGACGGCAATCTGTTGGCCGAATGCGGCCGACAGGTTTTCGGCGGTGAGCACGTCGGACAATAGGCCCGATGCCACGACGTGGCCCTCCGCCAGCAGCAGGCAGTGGCTGAAGCCGGGAGGAACCTCTTCGACATGGTGGGTGACCAGCACCAGGGCGGGCGCATCCGGGTCGGCGGCCAGATCGGCCAGCCGCGCCACCAATTCCTCGCGGCCGCCCAAGTCGAGGCCGGCCGCGGGCTCGTCGAGCAGCAAGAGTTCGGGGTCGGTCATCAACGCTCGGGCGATCAGGACCCGCTTGCGCTCCCCCTCGGACAGGGTTCCGTAGGTGCGGTCGGCCAGATGCTCGGCGCCCAGGCTCTCCAGCATGTCGACGGCCCGGCGGTAGTCGACGTCCTCGTAGCGCTCCCGCCACCTGCCCAGCACCGCGTAGCCGGCCGATACGACGAGGTCTCGCACGACTTCGTCGGCGGGTATGCGCTGCGCCAGGGCCGAGGAACTCAGCCCGATGCGCGCGCGCAGCTCCGACACGTCGACCCGGCCCAGCCGTTCGCCCAGGACGAAAGCAACCCCCGAGGACGGGTGCTCGGAGGCGGCGGCCATCCGAAGCAACGAGGTCTTGCCGGCGCCGTTGGGGCCCAGGATCACCCAACGCTCGTCGAGTTCGACGGCCCAGTCCAGCGGACCGACCAAGGTGCGTCCGCCGCGACGCAGCGAAACGTCTCTGAAGTCGATCAACAGGTCGGGATCGGCTGTATCAGGCCCAGCTTCAGACACTCGACCATCGTGCCGTACCGCGCCACCGCAACCGTTGCCGGGTCGTCTCGCCCCGCCCGGGTTCGCCGGTCCGGGCCCCGCGAGCGGCCTACACCGCACTAGAGGTCATTGCCGGCATAGGACAAATTGAAGCTCTTATTCGCCAACGGAAAGTCCGGGACGATGGTGTCGGCCATGGCGACCGGCAACGCGGGCCAGTTGAACCACGAGGGATCGACGATCTTGCATCGGGTGATGCGGCCCGCGCCGTCGACTTCGACCCGATGCAGCACCGCGCCGCGCCAGCCTTCGACGATCCCCACGCCCGATGTCAGGCCCGACCGCGCGCCGTTGGCCGCCGGCGGCGACGCGAACCGGGTTCGACCGTGGTGGTTCTCGACCAGGTGGCAGGCCAACGCGACCGATGCGGCGAACTCGTCGCGCCGAATCGTGTAGCGAGCCAGGACGTCACCACCGCCGGCCGTAACCACGGTGACCGGCAGCTCGGCCGTCGGGTGATCCAGCCGGGCATCGGTAGCGATGCCGCTGGCGCGCGCAACGTAGCCGAGGCACCCGAGCGCGCGCGCATCCTCGATGTGCAGCACCGCGGTCTCGGCGAACCGGTCGTAGACGACCGAATTTCGCAGCGTCAGCTCGCTGATCTCGGCAACGTCTGCGGCCACCGCGTGCAGCTCCGCCGGATCCGGAAGCTCCTGCAGCACAACGCCTCCAGGGGCCATCGCGGCCCGCAGCAGGCGATGTCCGGTGACCCGCCGGTTGATCCGCAACACCCGCTCGCGGATGCCCTGCGCATGGGCGTTGGCCAGGGCAAATCCCACATCGTTGGCCAGCGCACCCAGATCGGTCACGTGGTTGTAAAGCCGCTCCAATTCCACCAGCAGGGCGCGCAGCCGGTGCACCGGTTCGGGCACATCCAATCCCAGCGCGTCCTCGACGGCCAGGCAGTGCGCCAGCGAATGCGCCGCCGAACTGTCCCCGCTGATTCGTTCGGCGAGTTCCACAGCCTCCCTGGCGCCCAGCGCATTTCGCCCCTCGAAGAGCTTCTCGACGCCCCGGTGTACGAACCATAGTCGCGCCTTGAGCCGCAGTATCGATTCACCGATCACCGAGAACCGGAAGTGCCCCGGCTCCATCAGGCCGGCATGGACCGGCCCGACCGGGATCTCGTAGACCCCCGGGCCCTCAACGGTCACGAATGGAAAGCGTCCCACCGCATCGAAGAGCGGCGGGTCACCGGCGTCGCGGCGCATCGGATGCCAATCCTGCGGCCAGTGCGCGTGGCGCACCAGCCGTCGCGGCTGAGGATGCCCCACTGGCGAAATCCCGCACAGGTCCATCATTTCCCGCTCGAAGCGGCCCGCCGGGATGGATAACTCCGCCAGCGACGGCACCGACGGATTCGCCGCGCCGGTGCGTAGCGTCAGCTCGACTCGCCGATCCGGCTGTCCCGCCACCAGTAGGTAGACCACCCGCAGTGCGTCGCCATCGTCGTGCGCCGCGACCAACGCAAGCCGGTAGCCCTCGGCCAGCAGTTCCGCCACCGATTCGGCGAGTTCGGCATCCGAAACCGTGCGGCTGACCGTCTTGTGCGCCATCAGTTCGCTCCGAACTGACCCGCGGCCGCATCGAAAAGCCCGCCCAGCGGTCCCGCGGTGACCCCCAACGCGTTGCAGGCCACGACGCCGGTCACCAGGGCCGCCGCCACCGTCGCGGGCACCGCGATCCGCGGAGCACCCTCGCTGGCGGCGCCGAGCAGCATCCGCCGCGAATTCGCCACCAGCGCAGCGAAAGCCACCACCATCAACAGCAACGTCACACCGAGCACCCAGGCCAGCCCGGAGTTGGCCAGCGACCGGGCGATCGACACCTCGCTGGCAAACATCGCAAACGGCGGCAACCCGAGCAGCACAACGACACCGACGGCAAACGAAACGCCGACCACCCGCGACCGCGACAACACCGCGGTGATGTCGGCGATGCTCGCCGAGTCATGTGCGGACTGCAGCTGCCCACCGGCCAGGAACAACACCGTCTTGCCGATGCCGTGCGCAAGCACATGCAACAGCAGGGCCGCGATCGACAGCTTGGTTCCCGCCGCGGCCGCAATCGCGATCAGGCCCATGTTCTCCATCGAGGAGTAGGCCAGCATCCGCTTGAGATCGGTGACCACGGTGAGCAGGAAGGCCGCGATGAGCACCGTGGTGAGCCCAACCGTCAATAGCCCGGCGCGCAGGTAACCCGGCCCCACCGCGGCATCAATGACCGGCCGTAGGCGGATCAGCACCGAGAAGGCCACCGAGAGCAACACCCCGCTCATCAATGCCGAGACCGGTGCCGGGGCCTGGCTGTGCGCGTCGGCCAGCCAACCGTGAAAGGGCACCAGGCCGACTTTAGCGCCATACCCGATCAGCAGCAGACCACCGGCGAGCCGCGTGACGGCCGGGTTGAGATGTGCCGCACAGGCCGTCAGGACATCGAGGTTGAGCGCGTTGGCACCGTCGACGCCGGCGTGTTGCGCCGCGAAGTACAACAGCACCGTGCCCAGAAATGCCACTGCGATGCCGACCGAGCAGATCACCACGTACTTCCAGGTGGCTTCCAGCGCGGTGCGCGTCCTACGGTGTCCGACCAGAAACGCGGTGACAACCGTGGTAGCTTCCACCGCGACCCAGATCAACCCGATGTTGTTGGCGGACAACGCGATCGCCATTGCCGCCAAGAACGCCGGCATCAGCGCCCCGTACAGCCGGGCATCGCGGCGATCGGTGTGGCCGTGTTCGAGTTCGGCATCGATGTAGCCGATGCTCGCCCAGGTCGCCAAGGTGCCGACGGCCCCGATGACGATCAGCATGATCACCGACAACGCGTCGACGCGCAGGAAGCCGCCCAGCACCAGGTGTGGTTGCGGCGTTGTCTGAAGACCAAGCGCAATGCCCGATCCGAGCACAGCGACCGCCGACAGCACGGTGAGCACCGCGGTTGCGCGTCGCCAGCCACGTGCCAGTGCGAGGGCTGCCGCCACCAGTGGCGCCACGATCGGCACCAGAATCAAAGCAGTCATCAGTCTCGCAGTTCCTGTAGCCGGTCCAGGTCGGTGCCGCCGAACGTCCGCCGCAGTCGTCCGGTGAGCACACCCAGCACGATCAGCGCGAAAAGCACGTCCAGCGAAGCACCCATTTCGACAATCAGCGGCACCCCAGCCGTCAGCAGAAACGCCGTGGCCGCGATCCCGTTGTCCAACATGAGAAATCCCGCGGCCTGCGAGATGGCGTGGCGCCGGGTCACCATCACGAACAGCGCGATCAGCACCACCGCCAGACCTCACGGTACGGCGCTGACCGCCGCGCTGGAGTCCAGGTCCACGATGGGGCGGGTGACCGCCAACGCGACCACCGTCAGCACCGCCGCAATCAGTAGTGACGCGGTAGTGCTGATCAGCGGGGTCGCCTCCCGTTGCTCATGTTTCTCGGCTCCCAGCGCACGGGCCAGCAGCCACGGCAGGACCACTGCGCGCAGCGCGAACAGGGCTAGACCGATGCCAACGAGCTCCCAGTCATGGGAGTGCACACCAAGAATCATCGGGATCGCGGCCAGCGCAAGACCCTGCGCCGCCAGCAGCCACACGATCGAGCGCAGGTCGCGCCGCCACACGATCAGCACCGCGGTCAGGACCAGCCCTCCTGGGGCGAGGTCAAGCACACCGGCGTAGTTGAGATCGGTCATCGCATCACACCTGGGCCGTAAAGAAATTGGCTGACGTGACCGCCAGCAGCGCCAGCAGGAACGAGCCCGCCAGCAATTCGGGCACCCGGAACAATCGCAGCTTGGCGATGAGCACCTCCACGGTAGCCAGCACACCGGCGGCAATCGCGACCTTGATACTGATCGCCGCGATGCCGACCGCAATCCCGATCAGGCTGGGGTCCGCACCCGCGATCCCCCACGGCACAAAGAGATTCGCCAGCAGTGCCAGTAGCACGGTGAGCCGCATGCCGCTGGCCCACTCGATGACGCCCAGCCGTGGTCCCGCGTATTCCAGCACCATCGCCTCGTGCACCATGGTCAGCTCCAGGTGGGTGGCGGGGTTGTCGACCGGGAGCCGGCCGGTCTCCGCGATGACGACGATCACCAAGGCTACGAAGGCCAGTATTCCGGCCAGCGACACCACTTCGGCCGGGTTCTCGAGGCTAAAGGCGACGATGGCGCCAAGATTGGCCGATTTCGCGGGAATGGACAGCGCGAAGACCGCTAACAGGATGGTGGGTTCAACCAAGGCGGCGATGGTGATCTCACGGCTGGCGCCCATGCCGCCGAAGGAAGTCCCGGTGTCGATTCCGGCCAGGGTCAACGCGACGGTACCCAAGAACAGCAGGCCCACCGCCACAAACAAGTCGCCCACCGGGTCCAGCGGTGAGCCGGTGGCGACCAGCGGTGCGATCGCCGCGATCAGCAGGGTGGTTGCCGCCACCACCGCCGGTGCCACGGCAAACACCGCCGTGGTCCCCTCCGGGGTGACCTGCTGCTTGCGCAACTGCTTGCGCAGATCGCGCCAGGGCTGCAGAATTCCCGCGCCGCAGCGCCCTTCGGATCGCGCCCGGATCTGTCGCATCAGCCCGATCACCAACGGGGCACCGAGAATGACGGCGCCGATCTGCGCCGCCCCGGCCATCGCCGACATCAGGTTCATCGCGCCACCACCAGCAAGATGAGCACGCCCAGGGCGCCGTAGCCCTGGTAGAGGTGCACGCTTCCGTTGTGCGCGAGACGGATCACCTGCGCGCACCACGCCAGTGCCCGCAACACCGGGGCGTAGACGCGGTCTTCGATGGCATCGCTGAGATGGGCGCGATAGGCGATCTGCTCGACGTGATAGCGGGTTGCTTCCAGGTGAGTCACCTCGATGCCGGTATCGGGCCGCAGCACGTCGTCGAAGACGCGTTGCAGCGGTTGCGCAAAGGAGGTCGGCGTGCATTCCATCCGGGCGGTGAGTTCGTCTGCGCCGCATGCCCATAGCGGCGAGGTCACCGGCTCCGGGCGGTGACGTGACCCCCAGCGAGCCAGCACCAGCACCACCAGCAGGGCCGCCACCAGGGCCGCGGCCAGCAGTGCCGGTGAGATCGAGCCGTCCATCCCCGGTAGTCGCAACACCGTGCCCAGGTCGGTCAGATCGGCATTCCTGGATGCGGGCAGGGTGTCCAGCACCGATTGCAGCGGTCCCGTGACGACCGCCGGCGCGATCGCGATGACCACACACCCGAGGGCGGCGACCGCCATGCCCACGAGCATGGTGGCCGGGGCTTCCCGCGCCCGCTCGGCCGACCCCGAGCGGGGTCGCGCCAGAAACCCGGTACCGAATGCCTTCACCATGGCGGCCACCCCCAGCCCTGTCGTCAGTGCGACGGCACCGACTCCCAGTGGGGTGGCCAAGCCCACGATGGTGTTGTGTTCGGGCCGGGCGTGAATCAGCGACTGCACCAGCAGCCATTCGCTGACGAAGCCGGCGCCGAGCGGCAATCCGGAAGCGCCGAGTGCGGCGATACCGAAGAATGTGGTGGTGCAGCGCATCCGATGCGCAAGGCCGCCCAGCATGTCCAGGTCGCGCTGTTGGGTCGCCACCAGAACCGAACCGGCGGCCAAGAATCCGAGACTCTTGAACGCCGCATGGGCGATCAGGTGTAGCAGGGCCGCGGTCATCGCGATGACGGCCGCCGGGCCGGCACCGGCCGCCGACAACAGCGTGGCCGCCCCCAGCCCGAGGGTCACCAGGCTCATGTTTTCAATCGTCGAATACCCGAGCAGACGCTTGAGATCGGTGGCCACCGACGCCTGCAGCACCCCGTACATGGCCGAAAAAGCGCCGATCACAAGCAGTGTCACGCCCCACCACTTGGGCCCCGGCCCGAGCAACTGCAGATCAATCCGCAGCAGACCATAGATGCCGAGGTTGACCATGGCGGCACTCATCAACGCCGACACCGGACTGGGCGACTCCGGGTGTGCCCGCGGCAACCATGCATGCAACGGCAGCAAGCCCGCCTTCGATCCGAATCCGAGCAATGTCGCAACGAAAACGAAGGTGCGTACCCCCTCCGACGGCACCGCCATGTCGGCGAAGCGATCGGTACCGGCCGCGGCGGCCAGCACCATCAGTCCGAGCAGCAGTGTCGCGAAGCCCAGCTGGGTCATCACCGCGTAGTAGCCCGCCGCCGAACGAACCTGAGCGCGGCGATGATCCGTCGCAACCAGCACCAGCGAGGAAATCGCCATCAGCTCCCACGCCAGCAGGAACGTGCTCACCGATCCGGCCGCGGGCACCAGCAGCATCGCGGTGACAAACACCGGCAGCATGGTCAGCGCGACCGCACCGAGGTGCTCACGGCGCGCATACCCGATGCTGTAAATGCCGACGACCACGGCCACCGCACCCGTGAGGGCAATGAAGAACCCACCGAGGCGCCCAATATCGAAATCGACGCCGATCAGCGGCACCAGCCAGGCAATGTGAACCTGCCGCACCACGCCGAAGACCGCGGTGAGCCCCTGGGCGGTACCGCACGCGCCGATGCCCGCCGTGGTCGCGCCGCTCAGCACCGCCCCGAAACCGTTGCCCGACAGCGCAACCTGATGCTCGGGCGGTGCGTCCGACAGTGTCGCCGTCACCGGCCGGTCACCGATCGCAGCGCGGCAACCACCTGGTCGGGCGTGGGTGGACAGCCCGGGACTTCGACATCGACGGGGACGACCTCGCTGACCGCACCCACCACCCCATAGGCGTCGGCAAACACCCCACGGTTGAGGGCGCAGTCGCCGCACGCGATCACCACCCGCGGTTGGGGTGTGGCCGCCAAGGTGTTCTTCAAAGGTTGCGCCATGTTCCTGGTCACCACCCCGGTGACCAGCAGCGCATCCGCGTGCCGCGGCGAGGCCACCAGCCGAGCCCCAAACCGCTCGGCGTCATAGACCGGCCCGAACGCTCCGGAGATCTCCACCTCGCAGCCATTGCAGGACCCGGCATCGACGTGGCGCACCTGAAGGGACCCCCGCAACCCGGCCGGCGCCGCCACCGCCGGGGTGGATTCGTGCCCCAGCTTCTCGGCCACCCGGCCCAGTCGCATGATTCTGGCGATCCAACCCATTGCCCGCCGCCCCGCTAGTTGTCCGCGCCCGGAACGCCGGCCCGCAGATCCTCGAGCATGGCGACCTGACCGCTGAGCATCCCGGTCAACACCCGGCGCGCCACGGCCATCAGTTCGGCGATCAATGGCGAAGTGATCGAGTAGCTGACCGTGTTGCCATCCTTGGTCGCGCTCACCACTCCAGCCCGGCGCAGGACGCCGAGCTGCTGAGACAGATTGGACGACTCCAGGCCCACCTCGGGCAACAGCTCGGCTACCGTGTGATCCCGCTCGGAGAGCAGTTCGAGAATCCTGACCCGGGCCGGATGCCCCAGCGTATTGAAGAACTCGGCCTTGAGCTTGTAGAGCCGCTCCGTCACCCGACCTCGCTTAAAATTCCACAATTTCAGTTTCTGTGAATTTATCAATTGAAAACTTTATCAGGTGTTCGACAGACTCGCGCGCTACCCTCTCCCCCACCCGCGAGCAGACGCAGACTCGCACAAAATCGGTGATTTTGCTGCGAGTCTGCGTCTGCTCAGCGCGATTGCGCGCGGCGGTTTAGTCCTCGGGGATCTCGACGCGGCGCATCACACCGTCAACGTTGTCGGCGGCTTCAATCTCGCCGCGAGTCACCCCCAGCAGAAACAGCACGGTATCCAGGTATGGATGGCTCAACGACGCGTCGGCCACGGCGCGCAAGGCCGGCTTGGCGTTGAACGCGACACCCAGGCCGGCGGCGGCCAGCATGTCGATGTCATTGGCTCCGTCGCCCACCGCGACGGTTTGCTCCATCGGAACGCCGAAGCGCCCGGCGAATTCTCGCAACGCCGCGGCCTTGCCCGGCCGATCGACGATGGAGCCGACGACCCGGCCGGTCAGTGTGCCGTCGATGATCTCCAGCTCGTTGGCGGCGACGAAGTCCAGGTTCAGCTCTTGCGCCAGTGGCTCGATGATCCGGCGGAACCCACCGGAGACCACGCCGCAGCGAAAACCCAACCGCTGCAAGGTGCGCAGCGTGGTACGCGCGCCGGGCATCAGTTGCAGTTGTGCGGCGACATCGTCGATGACCGTGGCCGGCAAGCCCTCCAGGGTGGCCACCCGCTGTTGCAGCGACTGCGCGAAGTCCAGTTCCCCGCGCATGGCGGCCTCGGTGATCGCCGCCACGGTGCCCTCGGCGCCGGCCCGGGCCGCGAGCATCTCGATGACCTCACCCTGAACCAGTGTCGAATCGACATCGAACACGATCAGTCGCTTGGTCCGCCAGGCCAGCCCGTAGTCTTCGACGGCGACATCGACCCGCTCGTCGACGGCGACCTTGGTCAGGGCCGTCTGCAAGGGTCGATAGGTGCCGGGCGGCACCGAGACCCGCAGCTCCAGGCCGGTGACCGGATAGTCGGAGATGCCGCGGATGAAGTCGATGTTGACGCCCAGCGCCGCCACCTCTTTGGCCACCGCACCGAATGCCCCGGCGGTCACCGGGCGGCCCAGCACGAAGATGGTGTGCGTCGACGGTTCCCGGATGACCGGTAGGTCGTCGCTGCGCTCCACCGTTACGTCCAGGCCCACCTCATGGATGGCGGCTTCGACGTCCTCGCGCAGCGCGGCGCCGTCGGCGACTTCCGGTGCGCAGGACACCAGCACTCCCAGCGTGAGCCGGCGCCGGATGACGACCTGTTCGACGTTGAGGAGCTCCACGCCATGCTTGGAGAGCACCTCGAAGAGCGCGGAGGTCACACCCGGCTGGTCGATGCCGGTGACAGTGATCAACACCGACACTTTGGCGGGCACGCTCACTGGCGATTACCACCCAGCCACGCCGAGCACCGGCCCAGGCGGTTGCGTTTCCATCAGCTCGACGTTGCCTTGGCCAACTCGTCGTGGTGACGACCCACGTGGGCCTCGGCCCGAAGACGCTCCACCATGTGCGGGTAGTGCAACTCGAACGCCGGGCGCTCCGAACGGATGCGGGGCAGCTCGGTGAAGTTGTGCCGCGGCGGCGGGCAGCTGGTCGCCCATTCCAGCGAGTTGCCGTAGCCCCACGGGTCGTCGACGGTCACCACCTCGCCGTAGCGCCAGCTCTTGAACACGTTCCACACGAACGGGATCATCGCCACGCCCAGGATGAACGCCCCGATGGTAGAGACGATGTTCAGGCTCTGGAAGCCGTCGGTGGGCAGGTAGTCGGCGTACCGGCGAGGCATGCCCTCGTCGCCGAGCCAGTGCTGCACCAGGAACGTGGTATGGAACCCGATGAACGTCAACCAGAAGTGCAGCTTGCCCAGCCGCTCGTCCAGCAGCCGACCGGTCATCTTGGGGAACCAGAAGTAGATCCCGGCGAAGGTGGAGAACACGATGGTGCCGAACAGCACGTAGTGGAAGTGCGCGACCACGAAGTAGCTGTCGGTCACGTGGAAGTCCAGCGGCGGGCTGGCCAGCAGCACCCCACTCAGACCGCCCAGCAGGAACGTGACGGCAAAGCCCACCGAGAACAGCATCGGCGTCTCAAAGGTCAACTGCCCCTTCCACATGGTGCCGACCCAGTTGAAGAACTTGATCCCGGTCGGTACCGCGATGAGGAAGGTCATGAAGGAGAAGAACGGCAGCAGCACCGCACCGGTGGCGAACATGTGGTGCGCCCACACGGCAACGGACAGGGCCGCGATCGACAAGGTCGCGTAGACCAGCGTGGTGTAGCCGAAGATCGGCTTGCGCGAGAACACCGGCAAGATCTCGGAGACCACCCCGAAGAACGGCAGCGCGAGAATGTACACCTCGGGGTGACCGAAGAACCAGAAGAGGTGTTGCCACAACAGCACCCCGCCATTGGCCGGGTCGTAGATGTGGGCGCCCAGGTGGCGATCGGCAGCCAGCCCGAACAGCGCCGCGGTCAGCAACGGGAACGCGATCAGCACCAGGATCGACGTGACCAGGATGTTCCAGGTGAAGATCGGCATCCGGAACATCGTCATACCGGGCGCACGCATGCACACGACGGTCGTGATCATGTTGACCGCGCCCAGGATGGTGCCCAGACCACCGACCGCGATGCCCATGATCCACAGGTCACCGCCGACGCCGGGTGAGTGGATGGCGTCGGTCAACGGGGTGTAGGCGGTCCAGCCGAAGTCGGCGGCGCCACCGGGCGTGATGAAGCCGGCCATACCCAGCGTGGCGCCGAACAGGAACAGCCAGAACGAAAAGGCGTTCAGCCGCGGGAACGCGACGTCGGGCGCCCCGATCTGCAGCGGAAGCACCAGGTTCGCGAAGCCGAACACGATCGGGGTCGCATAGAACAGCAGCATGACCGTGCCGTGCATGGTGAACAGCTGGTTGAACTGCTCATTCGACAAGAACTGCAGGCCCGGCGTGGCCAGCTCCGTTCGCATCAGCAGCGCCAGCAACCCGCCGATCAGGAAAAAGATGAAGCAGGTGACGACGTACATGATGCCGATCAGCTTGTGATCGGTCGTCGTCAGCAGCTTGTAGACCAGATTCCCTTTGGGACCGGTACGGGCCGGATACGGACGAATGGCCTCGAGTTCTCCCAAAGGGGGCGCTTCGGCTGTCAACAGCTCCTCCAAACATCCAGCGCGGACAGGGTCGCTTTACCCAACACTGATACGAATCTTAGCCCGCTATCAGCCGGCCGGCAGGCCTGGTCCTACAAACTGTCGTAATTGAGTTCCGGCGGCGCCCATCGAGCTCGGGCGGATCGCCCGCACCTGGGCAGATGTTAACGTCGAACGCGTGCAATTCGGCCGGATGCGACTGGGTCTGGTCGCTGTATCTCTGAGTGTGGCAATCGTGGTGTGCTCCGGTTGCGGGTCAAGCCAACCCGCCACCAAAGCGGCGCGTTCGGTGGCCACTCCTACCACCCAGATCGCGGGCGCCGGGGTGCTGGGAAACGACCGCAAGGCCGATGAGTCGTGCGCGCGCGAGGCGGCCGCACCCGACCCGGGGCCGGCAACCCGCCCGGCGCACAACGCCGCGGGCGTCACCCCGGATGTCGCCCAGATCTCCGCAGAACCGCAGCGCATCGTGGTGCTCTCCGGCGACCAGCTCGACGCGCTGTGTGCGCTGGGACTGCAATCCCGGGTGGTCGGTGCCGCCTTCCCGGACGGTTCCAATAGCCAGCCCTCCTACCTCGGCACCGCCGTGCACGACCAGCCGGGGGTCGGTAGCCGGACCGCACCGGATCTGAAGGCGATCGATGCGGCCCACCCGGATCTGATCCTGGGCTCAGAAGCGCTGACACCGAATTTGTATGCGCAGTTGGCGGCGATCGCCCCCACCGTGTTCACGGCGGCACCGGGGGCGGCGTGGGAGGACAATCTGCGCGGCGTCGGGGCCGCGACCGCCCGCAGCGCCGCGGTCGAGGAGCTGCTCAGCGGATTCACCCAGCGGGCCAGACAGGTGGGGACCAAACATGACGCAACCCATTTCCAAGCGTCGATCGTCCAGCTGACCCGTGACAGCATGCGGATCTATGGGTCCCGCAACTTTGCGGCCAGTGTGCTCGCCGCGGTCGGGGTGGATCGGCCCGCATCGCAGCGGTTCACCGACAAGCCTTATCTCGAGATGGGCACCACCGACGCCGAACTTGCCAACGGACCGGACTTTTCGGCCGCTGACGCCGACATCATCTACGTGTCCTGCGCCTCCCCCGCGGCCGCCGAACGAGCCGCTACCGTGCTGGACAGCGGTCCGTGGCGCAATCTGTCCGCCAACCACGACAACCGGGTCCTGATCGTCAACGACGAGATATGGCAGACGGGTGAGGGTTTGGTTGCCGCTCGGGGCATTGTCGATGACCTGCGCTGGGTGAACGCACCGATCAACTGAACGCTCGACCGGTCAGACCGGACCGCCGGCCGAGTCATAGGCTGGTGAGTGAGCGCCCTCACCTGGCCCCAGAACTTTAACTTAGCTAATCTTTACAAAAAGCGATGCTCCCGAGGATTCGAAGAGGACTTCCATGAACACCGTCTCCGCATACGCCGCCCTGTCAGCCACCGAACCGCTGACCAAGACCACGATCACCCGTCGCGACCCCGGCCCGCACGATGTGGCAATCGATATCAAGTTCGCCGGCATCTGTCACTCCGACATCCACACCGTCAAAGCCGAGTGGGGCCAGCCGAACTACCCCGTGGTTCCGGGCCACGAGATCGCCGGCGTGGTGAGCGCGGTAGGTTCGCAGGTAATCAAGCACAAGGTGGGCGACCACGTCGGTGTCGGCTGCTTCGTGGACTCCTGCCGCGAGTGCAGCTGTTGCGAGCGCGGCATCGAGCAATACTGCAAGCGCGGCGCGACATTCACGTACAACTCGGTCGGCAAAGACGGCCAACCGACGCAGGGCGGCTACAGCAAGGCGATCGTCGTCGACGAGAGTTACGTGCTGCGCATCCCCGACGCACTGCCGCTGGATGCGGCCGCCCCACTGTTGTGCGCGGGCATCACGCTGTTTTCACCGCTTCGGCACTGGAACGCCGGGCCGGGCAAGCGAATTGCGGTGATCGGCCTGGGCGGGCTCGGGCACATGGGCGTGAAGCTGGCCACCGCGATGGGCGCCGAGGTGACCGTGTTGTCGCAGTCACTCAAGAAAATGGAAGACGGGTTGCGGCTGGGCGCCAGCCACTACTACGCAACATCGGACCCGGACACCTTCCGCAAGCTGCGCGGCAGCTTCGATCTGATCCTGAACACCGTGTCGGCGAACCTGGACATGGGCCAGTACCTCAACTTGCTGGACGTGGACGGCACGCTGGTGGAGCTGGGCATCCCGGAGCACCCCATGGAGGTGCCGGCATTCGCGCTGGCGCTGATGCGGCGCAGCCTGTCCGGATCGAACATCGGCGGGATCGCCGAGACCCAGGAGATGTTGGACTTCTGCGCCGAGCACGGCGTCACGCCCGAAATCGAGCTCATCGAGCCCGATTACATAAACGAAGCCTACGAGCGGGTGCTGGCCAGCGACGTGCGCTATCGATTCGTCATCGATACATCAAGCCTGTGACGAAAGCCCTTCGGGTGTCTCGGCGTCGCCATCCTCGGTCTCACTGAGGTCGATGCCGGCCAGCGGCCAGCCGGCGGCGGCGAGCACGCCGGCTACCCGCTGGATGTTTTCCGGTCCCGCATCGTGGTGAGTCACGTCGGTAATGAATTCCGCAATCTCGTCGCGGTTGATCACCCCGTCGGCCGTCGCGGGTGAACCCTCCGCGGTGATATCACGCACCACCTGCCGGATTTGGTCCTCGGTCAGCGGTGTGCTGCGCAACAACGCCAACAGGGGCACCCGATCGGGCCCCGGAACGCCGTCAGGGTAGCCCGCCTGCAGCCAACGAACCACTGACCGGACGAACCGGGGGTGAGAAGACAAGGTTTTCATCACCCCACCAGTGTCACGGTAGGCGCCTCGCCAGCGCCACCGTGGGGTCCTGTCGTGTGCACAATTCACCGGCCGTTCACGGACCGCACATATATGGCGGGCCCGATGATGGCGCCTGGTGGCGCCCTAGAAGTCCCAGTCCTCGTCTTGAGTGACCACGGCCTTGCCGATCACGTAGCTCGACCCCGAGCCGGAGAAGAAGTCGTGGTTCTCGTCGGCATTGGGCGACAGCGCCGAAAGGATCGCCGGGTTCACGTCGGTCTCATCGCGCGGGAACAGGGCCTCGTAGCCGAGGTTCATCAACGCCTTGTTTGCGTTGTAACGCAAGAACTTCTTGACATCCTCGGTCAGCCCGACCTCGTCGTAGAGATCCTGGGTGTACTCGACTTCGTTGTCATATAGCTCGAAGAGCAGCTCGTAGGTGTAGTCCTTGAGCTCGGTACGCCGGGCCTCGTCGGCGGCCGCAAGCCCGCGCTGGAACTTGTAGCCGATGTAGTAGCCGTGTACAGCCTCATCGCGGATGATCAGCCGGATCATGTCGGCCGTGTTGGTCAGCTTGGCCCGGCTCGACCAGTACATCGGCAGGTAGAAGCCCGAGTAGAACAGGAAGCTTTCCAGCAGCGTGGAGGCCACCTTGCGCTTGAGCGGGTCGTCGCCCCGGTAGTACTCGAGCACGATCTCCGCCTTGCGCTGCAGGTTGGAGTTTTCCTCCGACCAGCGGAACGCGTCGTCAATCTCGGCGGTCGAGCACAGGGTGGAGAAAATCTGGCTGTAGCTCTTGGCGTGTACCGACTCCATGAACGCGATGTTGGTCAGCACCGCCTCCTCGTGGGGAGTCAGCGCGTCGGGGATCAAGCTGACCGCACCCACGGTGCCCTGAATCGTGTCCAGCATCGTCAGACCCGTGAACACCCGCATGGTCAGCTGCTTTTCACCGGCGGTCAGCGTGCCCCAGGAGGGGATGTCGTTGGATACCGGGACCTTCTCGGGCAGCCAGAAGTTGCCGGTCAACCGGTCCCAGACCTCGGCGTCTTTCTCGTCTTGGACGCGGTTCCAGTTGATCGCGGAGACGCGGTCGATCAGCTTTGCATTTCCAGTCACCGGAACTCCACTCCTCCAGGGCGATTGGGCCAAATTGGCCAGCGCGTTGCTTAGGCCACAAACACTACCCGTAGGGGCCGACAAGGCGGCGCAACACAAGAAGTTGTGTTTGCGTGTCGCCAACCAAGCGGCTCGGAATCCAGGGCGGCCGCGCTACCAGGGCCTATCCAGAAGCCGATCAATCATGTACCGTTTGGTACATGATTACCGAGCACAGTGTCGAGATCGATGCGCCACCAGAAACCGTCTGGGCGGTCTTCAGCGATGTTGAACGCTGGCCCGAATGGACCGCCTCGGTGACCTGGCTGGCCGCACTGGATGGACCGGGCCTCGCCGTGGGCAAACGGTTCGCGATCAAGCAACCGCGGATGACCAAGCTCGTCTGGAAGGTCACCGAGATCGATCCGGGCGTCTCGTGGACATGGGAACAGCGCGGCCCCGGTGCCCTGGCCTACGCGCGCCACGACGTAACCCCCCTGCCCGGCGGCCGGACGCTGGTGCGCCAGCAAATCGACCAGCGCGGCGCATTCGGCTCCCTGGTCGGCCGGCTGATGACTAGCATGACCAAGCGCTACCTCGACATGGAGGCCAGCGGCCTGAAGAGCAGAGCCGAGCAACTCGGGCGTGCCCGTGGCGCGCACGCCTGACCTTCAGCGGCGCAGACAGCTACTGGACGCTCTGGTCGAGGACTTCGCCGCGCACGGGGTCGGCGACCGATCGCTGCGCGACGTTGCGGCGGCGGTCGGCACAAGCCATCGAATGCTGCTGCACCACTTTGGATCTCGAGACAATCTGCTGGTGGCCGTGGTCGAAGAGGTCGAGCGTCGACAGATGAGTCTGTTGCCCGAGTTGCCGACCAGCCCGGCGGAAAGTTTCACCGCGATGTGGGCCGACGTGCGTCGGCCCGAGCTGCGCCAGCTCGAGCGTCTGTTCTTCGAGTGCTACACCCGCGCCGCGCAGGGCGAAAAGCGATTCGCTCAGATGGTTCCCCGCGCGGTCTACGGCTGGCTGGCCGAGGCCAACGCCGTCACCGAGGGGTCGGCCGATCCCGCGCTGGTGCGACTCAGGCTGGCAGTCATCCGTGGCCTGTTGCTCGACCTCGTTGCCACCGACGACGATGCCGGCGTGGACGCGGCCGCACGGGCCTTCGCCCAACTACTCAGCCGTTGACCGAGCTCTTGGCGCCGGCCTTGAAGAACTGATACTCCTCGGGTTTGACCGACCGAGTGGCCAGCCAGTACTGCCAGGTGTAGCCACACCAGAGCACGGTGTTGCGCCCGTGCTCATCGAGGTACCAGCTGCTGCATCCGCCGCTGTTCCACACCGAGCCCGCCAGCCTGCGTTGCAGCTCCTCGTTGAAACGATCCTGCGCAGCCCGAGTGGGAGCCAGCGCTTGGGCACCCCGCTTGTCACACTTGGCGATCGCATCGGCGACGTAGTGGATCTGCGACTCGATCATGAAGACCACCGAATTGTGCCCCAATCCGGTGTTCGGGCCGAGCAGGAAAAACAGGTTGGGGACATCGGCGACGGCGATGCCGCGGTGAGCGCCGATGCCCTCCCGGTTCCACCGGTCGACCAGGTCCTCGCCGTGCTGCCCCTTGATCTGAACGTAGGTGTAGGAGTCGGTGACGTGAAACCCGGTGGCGTACACGATCACGTCGGCCTGATGTTCGACACCGTCGGCGGTCACGATGCCATTGCGGGTGATTCGCGCGATGCGGTCGGTGATCAGGCGCGTCTTCGGGTTCGCAACGGCCGGGTAGTAGCTCGACGAGTTCAGGATTCGCTTGCAGCCGATGCGGTAATGCGGGGTGAGTTTGCGGCGCAGCTCACGATCCTTCACCGACCGGCGGATGTTGTACTTGGCATAGGCCTCACCGACTTTGAGCACATTCGGCCGCTTGGTCATGCCGAAGGCCAACGCCTCCTGCGCCCAGTAGATCCCCAGGCGCGCCAGTGCGCGAAGCCCTGGAACGTTCTCCATGGCCCGGCGCAGCGCCGGCGGAATCTCCGGATTGGAACGCGGTACCACCCACGGCGGGGTGCGCTGGTAGAGCTGCAGTTCGCCGACCTGCTCGACGATCTCGGGGACGATCTGGATCGCGCTGGCGCCGGTGCCGATGATCGCCACCCGCTTGCCGGTCAGATCCACGCTGTGGTCCCACTCGGCCGAATGGAACGCCGGTCCCGCGAATTCGTCGCGGCCCTCGATCTCGGGCAAGGAGGGAATGTGCAGCGCACCGGCCCCCGAGATGAGGAACTGGGCGACATATTCGCGCCCATCGCTGGTGAACACATGCCAACGGCACTCTTCGTCATCCCAATAGGCGCGGTCGACCAGGGAGTTGAACTCGATGTAGCGGCGCAGCCCGTATTTCTCGGTAACCCCTTTGAGGTAGTCCCAGATCTCGGGTTGATAGGAGAACGGGTTGCGCCAGTCCGGCTTGGGCTCGAACGAGAACGAGTACAGGTGTGAAGGGATATCGCAGGCACAACCTGGATAGCTGTTGTCACGCCAGGTTCCACCCACGTCATCGGATTTCTCCAAGATGACGAAGTCAACGCCTTGTTGTTGGAGCGCGATAGCCATGCCGAGACCGGAGAACCCGGTGCCGATGATGACCGCGCGGGTCTTGACTGGCGGTGTGGGCGCCTGCGGTTCCCCGGATGCTGTTGTTTCTGTGCTGGGGATCACGACATCGGTCATGGCGGTCTTTCCTGTTGTGTGAGTACGCGCAGTTACGACGATAGGCGTCCACCTGAACGCGAATACCCGGTACCCCCGGTATCGGATAACATGAGTGTTATCGATAGCCGCAACGATGTCAACGGCGGTCGGCAGTCGGCGCAGGTACCGCGTCGTGAATCGGCTTGTCGGGGTCCATCGCAATGCCGAGCGCTTCCGCGGTGCCCACGATGACGCCCATCATGATCGTGGTCAGATGCGCGACGAACTGATCGTGCGGCATGCGCCGCGGACTGTCCGGTTCCGGCCCCAACCACCATTCGGTGGCCGACGCCGCCGACCCGAAGGCGGCGAAGGCGGCGAGTTCGAAGGCCGCACGGTTCAGCTCCATCTCGCGCAGCTCGTTGTCGAACATCTCCGTGAAGGTCAGCGTGATCTCTCGGCCTTCGTTGAGGGTCCGCACCGTCACCTCGGATTGGGTCGCGAAGCGACCCTGGATGAACACGCGCAGCACGTTGGGATGTTTGTCGACCAGGCTGACGTACTCTTCGACGCTGCGCCGGATCACCTCGCGGGCCGAGTCGGTGGCCAGGTTGATCGACGGGAAGATCGACGTCCACAACATGTCGCGCAGACGCTCCCCGATCGCGACGAAGAGATCGGACTTGTCGGTGAAGTGCCGGTAGATCTTGGGCTTGGCGGTGCCGGCTTCCTCAGCGATTTCGCGGACACTGAGTTCGGGCCCCAAGCGGTCGATGGCGCGAAAGGCCGCTTCGACGATCTCGTTGCGGACCTTCTTGCGATGCTCGCGCCATCGTTCGCTGCGTGCGTCGACTTTCACCCCCGCGTCTGCATTGGGGTCGGGTCGGCTTATTCTCCGCACGTCAAATACCTTACCGTGTAGCAGTTGCTAACCTGGGCAGACATGACATGCTGCCAGGGCGGCTCGAGACGCCTCGAACCCGCGGTCGACTTACCTTCTGCGGGCCTAGAGCATGCAGGACACGCAGCCGGCGACCTCGGTTCCCTCCAGCGCCATCTGCCGCAGCCTGATGTAGTACAGGGTTTTGATCCCTTTGCGCCAGGCGTAAATCTGCGCCTTGTTGACGTCGCGGGTGGTGGCGGTGTCCTTGAAGAACAACGTCAACGAAAGCCCTTGGTCCACATGCTCAGTGGCGGCCGCATAGGTGTCGATGATCTTCTCGTAGCCGATTTCGTAGGCATCCTGGTAGTAGTCCAGGTTCTCGTTGGTCATGTAGGGCGCCGGGTAGTAGACGCGACCGATCTTGCCTTCTTTGCGGATCTCGACCTTCGAGACGATGGGGTGGATCGACGAGGTCGAGTGGTTGATGTAGGAAATCGACCCGGTCGGCGGCACCGCTTGCAGGTTCTGGTTGTAGATGCCGTGAGCTTGCACGGACTCCTTCAACCGCTGCCAGTCGTCCTGGTTGGGAATGCGGATGCCCGCGTCGGCGAAGAGCTGGCGCACCTTCTCGGTTTTCGGCTCCCAAACCCGTTCGGTGTACTTGTCGAAGAACTCCCCCGATGCGTACTTGGATTGGTCGAAACCCTTGAAGCGCGTGCCGCGTTCGACCGCGATTCGGTTGGACGCCCGCAGCGCGTGGTAGAGCACCGCATAGAAGTAGATGTTGGTGAAGTCAACGCCTTCTTCGGAGCCGTAGAAGATGTGTTCGCGGGCCAGGTAGCCGTGCAGGTTCATCTGTCCCAGACCGATGGCGTGGGAGTCGTTGTTCCCCTGCTCGATTGAGGGCACCGAGGTGATGTGCGTCTGGTCGCTGACCGCCGTCAGCGCCCGGATCGCCACCTCGATGGTCTGGGCGAAGTCCGGGGAATCCATGGTCCTGGCGATGTTCAATGAGCCCAGGTTGCAGGAAATGTCCTTGCCCACCTTGGCATACGACAAGTCGTCGTTGAACAACGACAGCGTGGACACCTGCAGGATCTCCGAGCACAAGTTGCTGTGGGTGATCTTGCCCTCAATGGGGTTGGCCCGGTTCACCGTGTCTTCGAACATGATGTAGGGGTAGCCGGACTCGAACTGCAGCTCGGCCAGCGTCTGAAAGAACTCTCGCGCTTTGATCTTGGTCTTGCGGATGCGCGAGTCGTCGACCATCTCGTAGTACTTCTCGGTCACCGAGATGTCGGCGAACGGCACACCGTAGACGCGTTCGACGTCGTAGGGCGAGAAGAGGTACATGTCGTCGTTGCGCTTGGCCAACTCGAAGGTGATGTCCGGGATCACCACCCCCAGGCTCAGGGTCTTGATCCGGATCTTCTCGTCGGCGTTCTCGCGCTTGGTGTCCAGGAAGCGGTAGATGTCGGGATGGTGCGCGTGCAGGTACACCGCGCCGGCACCCTGACGCGCCCCCAGCTGGTTGGCGTAGGAGAACGAGTCCTCGAGCAGCTTCATGATCGGGATGACGCCCGACGACTGATTCTCGATGTTTTTGATCGGCGCACCATGCTCGCGAATGTTGGTCAGCAGCAGCGCTACTCCCCCACCCCGCTTGGATAGCTGCAACGCGGAGTTGATCGATCGTCCGATCGACTCCATGTTGTCCTCGATGCGCAGCAGAAAGCAGCTCACCGGCTCGCCGCGCTGCTTCTTTCCGGAGTTCAAAAAGGTCGGCGTCGCCGGCTGGAACCGACCGTCGATGATTTCGTCGACGAGCTTCTCGGCCAACGTCGCATCACCGGAGGCCAGCGTCAGCGCCACCATGACCACGCGGTCCTCGAAGCGTTCCAGGTAACGCTTGCCGTCGAAGGTCTTCAACGTGTAGGAGGTGTAGTACTTGAACGCCCCCAAGAACGTCGGGAACCGGAACTTCTTTGCGTAGGCGCGATCGAGCAGCGTCTTGACGAAGTTGCGCGAGTACTGATCGAGCACCTCACGCTCGTAGTAGTTCTCGCGGATCAGATAGTCGAGCTTCTCGTCCTGGTTGTGGAAGAAGACCGTGTTCTGGTTGACGTGCTGCAGGAAAAACTGACGCGCGGCAAGAACGTCCCTGTCGAACTGAATCTTGCCGTCCGCGTCGTACAGATTCAGCATCGCGTTGAGCGCGTGGTAGTCCGTTTCCCCGGGCAGCGCGTGCGCGCTGGTGGTTACAGGCTCTGCAGTGACGGTTGGTGACACGTCTGTTCCTTCCAGAAATCGGCAAGTCCCGCGCGGACGGCGGCGACGTCGTCCGCGGTACCCATCAGTTCGAAGCGGTAGAGATACGGAACACCGCATTTGCGGGACACCACGTTGCCCGCATAGGCGAATTCGGCACCGAAGTTGTTGTTGCCGGCGGCGATCACGCCCCGGATCAACGATCGGTTGTGTTCGTTGTTCAAAAAGGCGATGACCTGTTTGGGGACATAGCCGCCGGCGTTGGAGCCCAGATCGAGGTCCGGGTTAGCCCGGCCGCCCCCGTAGGTGGGCAGTATCAGCACGTACGGCTCGTCGACCTCGATACGGCCGTGCAGGGGTATCCGCATGGCGGGAAGACCTAGCTTCTGCACGAAGCGGTGGGTGTTCTCCGAGACGCTGGAGAAATAGACCAGGTTGCACGGCTCCACCACAGCCTCCTTCGCTATCGTCTGCCCCGCTGTGCGCCGGGCGCCGCTATGCGCTCAGCGCCGACTTGGCGAGCGCCTTGATGCGGTCGGGCCGAAAACCGGACCAGTGGTCGTCGCCGGCCACCACGACGGGCGCCTGCAGGTAGCCCAGCGCCATCACGTAGTCGCGCGCCTCCGGATCCAGGCTGATGTCGACCTTGTCGTAGTCGATGCCCTGCTTGTCCAGTGCCTTGTAGGTGGCGCTGCACTGCACGCATGCGGGCTTGGTGTACACGGTGATGGTCATGGGTGTACCGCTCCTTTGCGGAAGTCGGGGAGTCTGGCCTGTTGGGACTGGCAACGATTTGGGTTGTGCGTCTTCGCTATGTTTCAGCGGCCCGGCAAGCCCCCAAATTCCCGTTGCGCGGCCGCCATGTCCGTCGACCTGGCGATGCCGATCCCGGGAAGTTCCTCGAATCCCGTGAATCTGCTGGGAACCGGTGAACCTGGGTTCTGTCGGTCCTCGAAACACTACACCTAGGGGGTGACAACGAGAAGAGGTACAAGATGTTCGGAATGACATTTTTGAAATTCCCTGGTCGTAAGGCTGTGTCGGACGTCGACACGGCGTGTCGCAGATCACAAACCCGCCGGCCGCGTCGTCCACGAATGGTGTACCACCGACCACCGACCACCGACAGCGGCGCGGTCCAGTCGCACCGAGCCGACCAGCAGCAAACGCGCCGATGTGCCGCCCGGCGGCGCTGCGCTCGTAGCCCCTGGCGCCCGGGCCACCGGCGCAAACGCCGGCCGCGCTACGTGCGACTACGGACCGGTCCCCGTGAAGAAGAAGCCGGAGAGTCTGGTTCCGGCGTTGGCGACCCCGGAGACAAAGGCCGGCGTCACCGAGCCCGTGTTGCCGAACCCGGAGATAGTACTGCCCAGGTTCAAGATGCCCGACTGCAGTGCGCCGACATTGAGTAGGCCGGAGCTGCCCGCACCGGTAACCGAGGCGAAGTTCAGGAAGCCTGAATTGCCGACGCCGTAGTTGCCCACCCCGGACTCGCTGCCCTCCCCCGAGTTGAGCAGACCAGACGGTGGGTTGGTGGTCGAGTTGAAGAAGCCCGGAGTCCCGTCGATCAGACCTTGGTGGTCGCCATCGACGAAGAAGCCGTTGCTGTAGTTGCCGGAAATGAACGCGCCGGTGTTGACGTCGCCGCTGTTGGCCAGGCCGGTGTTGTAGTCGCCCGAGTTGAGGTAACCGGTGTTGTGATCACCGGAGTTGAAGCTGCCGGTGTTGGTGCTGCCCGTGTTGAATCCACCGGAGTTGTAGTTGCCCGCGTTGCCCACACCGGTGTTGACCAGGCCCGTGTTGAACAGGCCGGTGTTGGTGGCCCCCGCGTTGCCGATGCCGGTGTTGTAGTTCCCGGAGTTGCCGATCCCGAAGCTGCCGGTGCCCGAGTTGAACAACCCGATGTTGCCGGTGCCCGAGTTGAACAACCCGATGTTGCCGGTGCCCGAGTTCAGCGCCCCGAACCCGATCTGCCCATCCCCGCTGAGCCCAATCCCGATGTTGTTGCTGCCCGTATTGGCGAAACCGAAATTGTTGAAGCCGGCATTGCCCACACCCACGTTGTGGTCACCCGCATTGCCGAAACCAACATTCGAGTCACCCAGGTTGCCCAGGCCGATGTTGTAGTCACCCAGGTTGCCCGGACCGATGTTGTGGTCGCCCAGGTTCCCGAAGCCAAGGTTGAAGCTGCCCACATTGCCGCCACCGACGTTGCCGAAACCGATGTTTCCGCTGCCAATGTTTGCACTGCCGAAGTTTGCGCCGCCCAGGTTGAGGTCGCCGATGTTTGCGCTACCCAGGTTTGCAAACCCAAGGTTCGCGAAGCCCAAGTTATGAATCCTGCTGGCCCCGCGGAACACGCCGGCTAGGTCGACGCCCGTATTTGCAATACCCGAAACATTGGCCACCTCTGTCGGATCCAGCGTGGTCGAGTTGTATATGCCAGATATGGTATTGCCCACGTTGGCCATGCCGGACTGCAGTGCGCCATCGTTGATGAAGCCGGAGTTTCCGAGGCCGCCGATACCGGTGTTTGCGAAGCCGGAGTTATTGGCTCCGAGGTTGATCAGACCCGAGAGGCTGCCCGCACCGGAGTTGAAGAAGCCCGAGGTAGGACCGGTTCCGGAGTTGAAGAAGCCCGACGAGGGGCTGGTGGTCGAGTTGGCGAATCCGGGGCCGGGGAAGCTGAACAGCGGAATTTCGTAGGGACCGAACGTTCTGGGACCCACTTCGTAGTGATAGAGCTGATCCCAAACAAAATTCAGCGCAATGGGGTCGGTGGTGGTCTCATCGACGGTGATCGGGCCAAAATCATAGAAAATCGGGATGGGGGTTCCGTTGATATATACCAACGCATCCAGGGGCAAACTTGGAATCGTGAACTCTTGTATGGTGATGGGTCCGATGGCGCCGGTGAATGGTATGTACACGGGAATATCGAGGGTGCCGTATGCGGGGAACTCGGACACCGTGATCGAGTAGGACCAACCGATCAAGTTCTGATAATCGCCTCTGGCGAAGAATCCGTTGCTGTAATTTCCGGAGATGAATGCGCCCGTGTTGACGTCACCGGCATTGACAAAACCGGTGTTGTAGTCACCCGAGTTGAGGTAACCGGTGTTGTAGTCACCCTGGTTAAGCCCGCCGGTGTTGTAGTCGCCCGGGTTGAAACTGCCGGTGTTGGTGCTGCCCGTGTTGAAGCCGCCGGAGTTGTAGTTGCCCGCGTTGCCCACACCGGTGTTGACCAGACCCGCATTCAACAGGCCGGTGTTGGTGGCGCCCGCGTTGCCGATGCCAGTGTTGTAGTCACCGGAGTTGCCGAGCCCGAAGTTGCCCGTCCCCGAATTGAACAACCCGATGTTGTCGGTGCCGGAGTTGAACAACCCGATATTTCCGGTGCCCGAGTTCAGCGCCCCGAACCCGACCTGCCCATCCCCACTGAGCCCAATCCCGATGTTGTTGCTGCCCGTATTGGCGAAACCGAAATTGTTGAAGCCGGCATTGGCCACACCCACGTTGTGGTCACCCGCATTGCCGAAACCAACACTGGAATCACCCAGGTTCCCCAGGCCAATGTTGTAGTTACCCAGGTTGCCCGGACCAATGTTGTAGCTGCCGCGGTTGCCCGAGCCCACATTGATGCCGCCGATATTGCCGCTACCGACGTTGCCGGAACCGATATTGCCCAAGCCCAGATTGAAATCGCCGATATTTGCCGCGCCTACATTTCCCTGGCCGGCGTTTGTGAAGCCAACATTGAAGCTGATCGACCTGGCGACCGAACCAAGGGCCGCGGCGGGAGCCGCCAGGCCCGCCAGGGTTTGGGTTGGCCAGCTCAACGGGGTCAGCGCGGCGGCAACCGAGGAGGCCCCGGCATGGTAATCAAGCATCGCCACCACGTCCTGGGCCCACATCTGCTCATACTGAGCTTCAGCGGTTGCGATGGCCGGGGCGTTTTGCCCGAACAGGTTGGAGCCGACCAACGACACGAGCTGAGCACGGTTGGCAGCCACCAGCCCCGGCTCGACCGTCACAGCCCGCGCGGCCTCGAACACGTGCGCCGCGGTTTTGGCCTGTTCGGCCGCCTGTTCGGCGTGCGCCCCGGACGCACTCAGCCATCCGACATAGGAAGCGGCCACGTCCGACATCACCGCCGCCGCCGGCCCCTGCCACGAATCGCCCGTCAGGCCCGATGTCACCGCCAAGAACGCGGCCGCCGCCGAGCGCAACTCGGCGGCCAACCCGGTCCAGGCGGTCGCAGCAGCCAGCACCGGCCCGGAGCCCGCGCCGCTAAATAATCGCTCCGAGTTGATCTCCGGCGGCAGCACCGCAAAATTCATTCGTCACCCGGTCCGTGGTCGACCGGGCACCATCCCAATGGCCAGACTAATCGCGTTGCGTCGATCTGAGGCGCTCTTGCGCGTCACCCGCCGCGCCACCTCGGCAGGCGGCCAAAGCCGTGATGCAAGTGGCCACCTGTTGCTGACCGCTTTGCTGGCCGCGCATCTCAAGCCCCCGCCTCCTCGCAATCGCTCCAGTCTCAACCCGGCAGCCGCCGAGCCGGAGGTGGTTTGCGGAGGACCCTACGACAGGCCGTGCGCGGATGGTGAATATCCGCGAAGCCGCCTCTGGACGACTTCCAGAAACCACCCCTGGGAGCAATCTTGCCACACCCAAAAGAGGTCACCTGACACAATCATTCAAATTGGCCGCGGCACGTAAAATGGCTAGCGGACAATAGAATCCGATTCTAGAGCGCGGCTCGGTCGGTGGGGTGCGAGTCGGCGTGCGGGCCCAGTCCGCTAATCCCACCGACCGCCAGGTCAGCCGACTTCGGCCGCGAGCTTGGCGATGATGTCACGTACGTTCGCAGTTAGCTCGGAGTTGTCTGCGGGCGGGTTTCCCTCCAGCGTCAGGAACGGCACCGAGAGTTTGATCGCGTCGCTGACGCGAGCGCCGGCGATGCCAAATGATTTGCGGGTGTCGTCATGTGCCCATACCCCGCCGTACCGGCCGAAGGCCCCTCCGATGACCGCCAATGGCTTGTCCTTCAACGCACCGTCGCCGAACGGCCGGGACAGCCAGTCGATCGCATTCTTGATGACTGCGGGGATGCTGCCGTTGTATTCCGGCGTGACCACCAGCGCGGCATCGGACTGCGCGGCCACCTCGCGTAACGCGGATACCGGCGCGGGCACCTGGTCGGGCGTATCGATGTCTTCGTTGTAGAAGGGCAAGTCCCCCAGGCCTTCGAAGACCGTGACGCTGACGCCGTCGGGCGCAGCGTCGGCCGCGAGTTGAGCGATCTGGCGGTTGATAGACGCCACACGCAGGCTGCCCACTAGCGCCAAGATTTTGATGTCGGACGTTGTCTGTGCCACTGGCCCGTTCCCCTCACTGGTTGGTCTTCATTGTTGCAATATCTAAACGGACTATGGTCCGATTTATTCCAACCAAGCTACAGTGCTGGGGTGAGCGGCGTCGAGGGGCTGGGAGAGCTGCCCGTATCCGCTCGCCAGGAACGCGGTGACGCGGCGCGCAATCGTGAGCTGTTGCTGCAAGCGGCACGCCGCCTGGTCGCCAAGCGCGGCGCGGAAGCCGTCACCACCGATGACATCGCCGCCGAGGCGGGCGTCGGCAAGGGCACCCTGTTTCGCCGGTTCGGCAGTCGCGCCGGCCTGATGATGGTGCTGCTCGACGAAGACGAGCGCGCCAGTCAGCAGGCGTTCCTGTTCGGTCCGCCACCGCTGGGCCCCGACGCCGCACCACTGGACCGCCTCATTGCGTTCGGTCGCGAGCGGATCTGCTTCGTTCACGCTCACCACGAGCTGCTCTCGGAAGCCAATCGCAATCCGCTGACCCGCTACGGCGCGGCGGCCTCGGTGCACCGTAGACACGTGCGGGTGCTCTTGGAGTCGGCAGACACCACGGGTGATCTTGATGTCCAAACCGATGCCCTGCTGGCCCTACTCGACGTCGACTATGTCGAACATCAGCTCAACGATCGCGGCCACACCCTGCGCACGCTCGGTGACGCATGGGAGGACCTCGCTCGCAAGCTGTGCGGCCGATGACCAGCGGCTCAGCATTGCGACGCAGGCGCGCGACGACAGGTTACTCGCGCTGCGGCAGGGCCACCGGTTTGGGTTTGAGCGCGCGCGTGAAGATCACGTTGACCTGGCGCATCGCCACGCTGTACGGCCACCATGCGAGCCGCTTGAACGCGTAAAGCGCGCGGATATCAGCCGAGGTGTAGACCAGATACCTGTTTCTGGCGACCCCGGCCAGGATCTTCTCGGCGGCCTTTTCCGGCGAAACGGCATGGCCGCTGAAGCGGTTCACCCAGCGGTTCACCTGCGGGTCTTCGCGGTCGACGCCGGCGATTTCGACCGTATTGACCAGTGGGGTGTCCACCGCACCCGGCACCACGACCGACACACCGATCCGATGGCGCGCCAGGTCGAAGCGCAGCACTTCAGACAGTCCGCGCAGACCGTACTTGCTGGCGCTATAGGCGGCGTGCCAGGGCAGCGCGACCAGCCCCGCCGCCGAGGACACGTTGACCAAATGCCCGCCCCGACCAGCCGCAACCATCGGCGGGACGAAGGTCTCGATCACATGGATCGGACCCATCAGATTGACGGCGACCATCTTGCTCCACTGTTCGTGTGACAGCCGGTCCACGGTCCCCCACGCCGAAATGCCGGCGATGTTGAGCACTACGTCCATGCTGGGGTGGCTGGTGTGGATGTCGGCCGCGAAGGCGGCCACCTCGTCGTAGTCGGAGATATCCAGAACACGATGCTCGGGCACCTGCACACCGAGCGCGCGGGCCGCCGACACGGTCTGCGCCAAACCGTCACCGTCGCGATCGGTCAAATACAGTTCGGCGCCCTGCTCAGCAAGCCGCAAAGCGGTAGCGCGGCCGATACCGCTGGCCGCCCCCGTGACAAGACACCGCTTTCCCGCGAAATACCGCCGCTGCGCCATGGCGGTGACGATACCGGCGGTAACGGCGCGCGCCGCTCGGCCCAGACCACCGGGATCCTTCCGACCGCCCCGTCAGGTCCGGATCGGACCACCCCAGAGCGCGTTGAGCCACATCTGCTCGAGCACCCGCACCCTGCGCTCCAAGTCACTGTCGCGACCCACCAACAGCGCGTCCCCGGTCAACATCAGCGCGGTGGTGGCCGTCAGCGTGCGAATCAGCGTCGGCAGGTCTTCACTGATCGGGTTCGCGGTGCCGGCCCGCATCTCGGCATCGATGACACCGACAATTTCGCGCAACACCACGTCGAATTGCTGATCGAGGATGTCGCGAATCTCAATGTCGGTGTGTCTCGCGGCATTGCAGGCCATCATCACCGGGTCGTTGTGCGTGTAGACGATCGCCGCACTACCAACCATCCGCTTGGCGAACTCCTGCGGCGACTCACCGGGCTGGCGGGGCGCAAAATACTGCGTGCGCTCTTCGAGTTCCTCAACCGCCTCCGCCATGAGCTGCGCGAGCACCGAGTACTTGGAATCGAAATAGAAGTAGAAGCCTGAGCGGGCCACGCCGGCGCGGTTACTGATCGTGGCGACCGACAACTCCGCGAACGGCCGCTCCTCGAGGAGTTCGCGCACCGCCTGCAAGATCGCCTGTCGCTGCTTGTCGCCTCGTCGTCGCAACGTCGGCCCACGCTGCTTCTCATCGGCGGCCTGGCCGTTCACCATTCGATCACCCTCCGACCATGCACCAAGCCGCACGAAAAGGAAACTTGACAGCCGTCAAGTTCGTCCTGAGGATAGGTGGAAGTGACGGCTGCCACAACGAAGGAGCGCCAGTGGCCACTATCAGTACCCCGGCATACCTCCTCGACCAAGCCCAGCGTCGGCTGACCCCGTCGTTCAACAATTTCCCCGGCATGGGCATGGTCGAGCGCTGGCTACTCAAGACGCAATTTCCCGAAACCACGCTCGCCGATCCCCCACCGGGCAGTGACCTCAAGCCGGTTGTCGGTGATGCAGGATTGCCTATCCTGGGGCACCTCATCGAGATGTTGCGCGGCGGACCCGACTACTTGATGTTCCTGTACCGAACCAAGGGCCCGGTCGTATTCGGCGACTCGCCGGTGCTGCCGGCCGTCGTCGCCCTGGGGCCCGACGCCGCCCAGGTCATCTACTCCAACCGCAACAAGGACTATTCGCAACAAGGCTGGGTCCCGGTGATGGGGCCGTTCTTTCGCCGCGGGCTGATGCTGCTGGACTTCGAAGAACACATGTTCCACCGCCGGATCATGCAGGAGGCATTCGTCCGGTCCCGGCTGGTTGGCTACGTCGAGCACATGGACGAGGTGGCATCGCGAGCCATCGCCGAAGAGTGGGCCACCAACGACGCGCGCTTCCTGCTCTATCCCGCGATGAAGAAGCTGACCCTTGACATCGCGTCCATGGTCTTCATGGGCCACGAACCGGGCACCGACCACGAGCTGGTGACCAAGGTGAACCGGGCGTTCACCACGACGACCCGCGCGGGCAACGCGGTGATCCGCACCAGCGTGCCACCGTTCACCTGGTGGCGAGGGATACGGGCAAGGCAGCTTCTGGAAAACTACTTCGCCGCCCGGGTCACCGAACGGCGCGGCCAGGAGGGCAACGACCTACTCACGGTGCTGTGCCATACCGCCGACGAGGACGGCAACCGGTTCTCCGACCAGGACATCCTCAACCACATGATCTTCTTGATGATGGCGGCCCATGACACGTCGACGTCGACGGCCACGACGATGGCCTACCACCTGGCCGCCCATCCGGAGTGGCAGCAGCGCTGCCGGGACGAATCGGACCGCCTCGGTGACGGACCACTCGACATCGAGGCGCTGGAAAAGCTGGAGTCCCTCGATCTGGTGATGAACGAGTCGATCCGCTTGGTGACCCCGGTCCAATGGGCGATGCGGCAGACCGTGCGGGATACGGAGCTGCTGGGCTACTACCTACCCAAAGGCACCAACGTCATCGCATACCCGGGGATGAACCATCGCCTGCCCGAATTCTGGACGGATCCAATGACATTCGACCCGGATCGGTTCGCCGAGCCGCGCAACGAGCACAAGCGGCACCGCTACGCGTTCACACCGTTTGGCGGCGGCGCGCACAAATGCCTCGGCATGGTGTTCGGTCAATTGGAGATCAAGACGATCCTGCACCGATTGCTGCGCCGCTACCGCCTGGAGCTCGCCCGGCCGGACTACCGTGCGTGCTGGGACTACGGCGGTATGCCCGTCCCCAAGGACGGGATGCCGATCGTGTTGCGCCCGCTCTGATCACCCGCCCACCAGCCGAGCCGGACATCAGTCGAGCAGCCGGTTAGCGCAGGCGATCAGCGCACGCAGCGCGGATTGAGTCGGGTCCTGCGACCAGCCCATAGCCCACTGGAAGCGCACCCCGTCGGTTCCGTAGATGAACGTCGCGGTGTGTGGGCCGGATTGCACCTGATGGAATTTCAGCGTCTCGACCATGATCGCGCGGTCGTGCAGCATCGCGGTCAGGGCTGCCATCGGGCCGCCCGCGGCGGCAGTCGAGGTGCTCATCTGATCCCCGACGGCGATCATCGCGCGGAAGCTGCGGGCCTGCGGCCCGAGCCGCCCGGATGGCCGATCCGCGTCGGTGCACTCCCAGTGCCCCAACCGGACCGGACCGGCGGTGCGACCATAGGTCGCGACAAAGCGATCCCATGACATCGTGGCGGCCTGCTCGCGCAGTCCGCGCGGCAAGTCGACGCCGAAGATTCCCGCGAAATGCGCTCGCGCGCCTGGCTTGCGCGCCGAACCGTCGATCGGTTCGGGGTCGAGGTCCAGATCGAAAGTGGTGAGCAGAGTCATGGTGGCGGTCTTCTCTGATTCGCAGGAGCGACCGACGGCAGTAGCTTCCGACCCACAGCGGGGGGTCGGTCTGGATCAGACCCCGCTGCGGGTGCTGGCTACTACGGCACGCTCGAGAAAACGCACGAACGGTGACATTAGACGGGGTCGGCGACCGGCGCAAGCGGGCGGCAAGCATCACGAGAAATGCCCGTGAAGCGCCCTCGGTGCATCACGTAAAAATGCCCGCGAAACGGTCGATCCTCAGCAGGCATGGGAAGTGGGCTGTCGATGTCGTCTCGGGCCGAGATCACCGCGAAGTTCGCCAGGGCGTATGTGGGGGCACCGAAGGCGGACAAGGGGCAGATTCTGGATCAGGTGGTGGCGGTCACCGGCTGGTCGCGTGACAACGCCCGGCGGCGGTTGAGGGCGGCGGCCGCGCCGCCGGGAGCGGGTCGGCAGGTCGCCAAACGGACTCGCCGGCAACGCAATCCGAAGTACTCTAGGATGCGCTCAAGGTGTTGCAGAAGGTGTGGGCGGCCTCAGGCGGGCAGTGCGGCCGGTACCTGGCCGCTTCCATGGCACTTCAGTTGGATGCTCTAGGTCCTGTCTGCTAATTGCGGACGCGGTGGTAGGTGATGATGGCGGCCAGGGTGACACCGCCGAGGTAGGGCAGGGCGTATTTGTCGTAGCAGGTGGCGACCGCGCGCCAGTGTTTGAGCCGGTTGAAGCTTCGCTCGACGGTGTTGCGGTGCTTGTAGATTCGGCCTGAGAACCCCGGAGGCCGTCCTCTGTTGCGGCCTTTGGCTTTGCGGCGGGTGATCTGGTCGCTGCGCTCGGGGATGGTATGGGCGATCTTGAGCCGGCGCAGCTGTGCCCGCGTCGAGTCATAGGAGTACGCCTTGTCCGCCAGCAGGCGAAACGGGGCGTATGAGTTGCTGCACCGGGCGGCCAGCAATGGCCAAAGCATCGGATTATCACCGGCTTGACCGGCCGACAGTGCCAGGGTGACCGGACTGCACAGCTGGTCGGTCAAGGCGTGGATCTTGGTAGTCAGCCCGCCGCGGGAACGCCCAATGGCGTGGTCATCGGGCTCATCGAGATATTTCTTGTAATTCGACAGATCCCCTGTGCGGCGCCCGGGCGCTCCGGCTGCGTGTCGGTGGGCGCGCACACTGGTCGAATCGACCGACAACAGTGCGCCCAGGTCGGCGTCCTCGGCGTCGAGGTCAGAGGCGATCGCCGCGAAGATCCGCGCGTAGATGCCATCGACCGACCAGCGTAGATGCCTCTCGGCCACCGATTGCCAGGGACCGAAGTGCTCGGGCAGGTCACACCACGGAGATCCCGTACGGTAACGCCAGATAATGCCCTCCAGAGTACGTCGATGATCGTTCCACGGCCGGCCACGCCGCCGCCCCGCAGGCAACACCGCCACGATCAGCGACCACAAATCATCAGAAATCGCATGCATCCGCATCACCCAAACAGCATCAGCCAAAACACCATTCACATTAAGCAGACACGCCCTAGAACGCCACGGCGAACTGGTGGACGGCCGTGACCGTTACGGCCCGGCGGTGCGTGCCGAGCTGTTGGCGATGAGCAGCGCCACGATCGACCGCTACCTGCGCGGCGCCAAGGCCCGCGACCAGATCTCGGGTGTGTCGACGACGAAACCCTCCCGCTGCTGCGGTCCTCGATCACCATCTGCAAAGCAGGCGATGAGGCCGAAGAATCTCCGGGTTCTTCGAAGGCGACACCGTGGCGCACTGCGGCCCGACACTGAAAGGTGAGTTCGCCCGCACGGTCAACCTCACCGACATGCACATCGGCTGGGTGTTCACCCGCACGGTGCGCAACAACGCCCACCCCACATCCTGGGCGCCCTCAAAACCGGAATTACTAAAATCCCTATAAGGTAACGGGTTTGGACTTCGACAACGGCACCGAATTCCTCAATAAGGCGGTCATCAAGTGGGCCGCGGACATGGAGATCTTCTTCACCCGCTCACGACCCTACAAGAAGAACGACCAGGCCACCATCGAGTCCAAAAACAACCACCTCGTGCGTCGCTACGGGTTCTACTACCGCTACGACACCGACGAAGAACGCGCCGTGCTCAACCGGCTGTGGCACCTGGTCAACGACCGGCTCAACTACCTGACCCCCACCATCAAACCCATCAGCTACGGCTGCAGCCGCGACGGTCACCGCCGCCGGCTCTACGACAAGCCCCAGACCCCCCTGGACCGGCTGCTGGCCGCCGGAGTCCTCTCAGCGGCCCAACAAACAGAGCTGCTCACCTACCGCAACAGCCTCAACCCCGCCGCGATCGCCCACCAGATCGCCGACCTGCAAGCCGCCCTGCTCAGACTCGCCAAAGACAAGACCGAACAGCTCTACCCCGCCGCCATACCCGCCGCTCTACCCGCCCTCAAAGCCGGCATCCGCATCAAAAGCAAGACCACCACCTGACCCCGATTTCGCGGGCATTCCTTACCTGATGCATGAACCAGGTTTCGCAGGCATCTTGACTTGATGCATCACGTGGCTGCGGGTGCACTGCCGTCACCGAGCGTGTTTTGGAGCTGCCCTGTGTCGTACATGTCTATCTCACCGGAAATCGTGTCATCGGCCGCGGGTGAATTGGCGAACATCGGATCGACGGTCAGCGCGGCCAACGCGGCGGCTGCCGCCGCCACGACAGAGTTGTTGGCTGCGGGCTCTGACGAGGTATCGACGCGCATCGCAGCGCTCTTTGGCGCCAACGGCGTCGAGTATCAGGCCATCAGCGCACAGATAGCGTCGTTTCACGACCGGTTCGTTGCGGCTTTGAACACTGGGACGAGTTCGTATGTGTGGGCTGAGGCGACCAACGTTGAGCAGAATCTGCTGAACGCGGTCAACGCGCCGGTCCAGACTCTGCTCGGGCGCCCGTTGATCGGCAACGGTGCCAATGCGACAACCCCCGGTGGTGCGGGCGGCGACGGTGGGCTGCTCTACGGCAGTGGCGGCAACGGCGCGGCCGGTGCGCCCGGGCAGGCCGGCGGGGCCGGCGGATCCGCGGGCCTATGGGGCAACGGCGGCTCTGGCGGCTCCGGCGGAATAGGCGGCGGCACCGGCGGCAACGGCGGCAGCGGCGGGTGGCTGCTTGGCCGCGGTGGCATCGGCGGTGCGGGCGGCACTGGTGGCGGTAGCGGGGGTAGCGGTGGAGGCGCGTGGCTGTTTGGCGACGGCGGCGCAGGTGGGATGGGCGGCACCGGCGGCTCCGGTGGCGGCTTCGGCGGCACCGGCGGGCACGGTGGGCTGCTGTATGGCAACGGCGCCGCTGGCCGCGCCGGTGCAACTGGGCAGACCGGCGGGTCCGGCGGATGGGCGGCGCTGTGGGGCCGCGGTGGGGCTGGTGGGGCTGGCGGCGACAACGGTGGGTTCGCCGGTGGCGACGGCGGCCACGGCGGACTTTTGTGCGGCGCCGGCGGTGACGGCGGCCTCGGTGGCGGCGATGGTGGCAATGCCGGGTGGTTGTTGGGCTTCGGCGGGCACGGCGGCGCCGGCGGCGATGGCGGCTTCGCGGGCGGCGAGGGCGGTAACGGTGGATGGCTGTTGGGCTTCGGCGGGCACGGCGGCACCGGCGGCATCGGCGGCGGCGCAGGCGGGGCGGCGCAGGCGGCCTGGTGATGGGCTTCGGCGGGCACGGCGGCACCGGCGGCATCGGCGGCGGCACAGGCGGGGCGGGCGGCGCAGGCGGCCTGGTGATGGGCTTCGGCGGGCACGGCGGCACCGGCGGCATCGGCGGCGGCACAGGCGGGGCGGGCGGTCAGGCCGCGCTGCTCTTCGGGCACGGCGGCAACCCCGGATGGCTGTTGGGCCGAGCTGGCTCCGGCGGAGACGGCGGGGCCGGCGGGGCTGCTACCACAGTCGGCGCCACCGGAGGCGTGGGTGGCCACGGCGGGGCCGGCGGTCAAGCCGCGCTGTTGTTCGGCTGCGGTGGGACCGGGGGCCACGCCGGTGCTGGCGGCGCCGGTGGCGGCGGCACGGGCGCAAGCAGTCTTACCGGTATCGGCGGTGCTGGCGGGGACGGCGGGGTCGGCGGTCCCAGCGGCCAAGCCGGAGCCGGCGGTGCCGGCAACCTGTTCAGCCACAACGGATCCAGGGGTCATGCGGGCATCGGCGGAGACGGCGGTGACGGCGGCACCGGAGGAACCGGCGGAGAAGGCACCGACGCCGCCGCAGGATCCGGCCTCACCGGCGGCACCGGATACGCCGGCGGCGCCGGCGGCAACAGCGGCCTCGGCGGCACCAACGGATCCGGCGGACACGGCGGCACCGGCGGGACTGGCGGATCCGGCGCGGACGCACTGGACGGCAGCGGTGCGAGCGGCCACGACGGCGGGGACAGTGGCGCCGGCGGTGACGGCGGGACCGGCGGGCAGGCGGTAACGCCGGGACCGGAGCCGGCGAGGCGGGCAACAACGGCGATGGCGGAGCCGGCGGGACGGGCGGCAACAGCGGCGCCCAAGCTGGCGACGGCGGCGCCGGAGCCGCCAACACCACGATCGGCGGGACCGGCGGAGCCGGCGGATCTGGCGGAAACATCGGCGCTGGGGGTGCCGGGGGTCAGGGCGGCGCGGCCGGCACCACAAGCGGGGTCGGCGGCGCCAGCGGCGCCAGCGGCACTAGCGGCCAGTCCATCGGTACCGGCGGCGACGGCGGCGCAGGCGGGGCTGGCGGCACCGGAACCACCGGCGCCGACGCAGCTGCCGGCAGCGGACTCGACGGAGACATCGGCGGCACCGGAGGCGCCGGTGGAGCAGGAGGAACCGGCGGATCCGGAGGCACCGACTCGGGAGTCGGTGGATCCGGCGGTGGCGGGGGCGTCGGCGGCACCGGCGGCCAAGGCGGAGCCGGTAGCGACAACAGTGCGAATGCCGGAGTCGCAGGCGGAGCGGGCGGCCACGGCGGGGCCGGCGGTACTGGTTGGTGCTGCCGGCTCTGGTGGCACTGGATCCGTTGCGGGTGCCGACGGGTCATCCGGGGACGGCGGTACCGGCGGGCTAGGTGGCGACGGCGGGGCTGGTGGCACCGGTTCTATGGGCGCAGTCGACGGCGGCACTGGCGGCCAAGGCGCATCAGGCGGCGCAGGCGGAACCGGTGGAACCGGCGGCGCAGCCGGAACCGGCACCGGCGGCATCCAAGGCGCCGGCGGCCAAGGCGGCACCGGCCGCACCGGCGCCGACAGCACCGACCCAACCCTCGCCGGCCAAGCCGGCGGCCAAGGCGGCACCGGAGGCACCGGCGGAGCCGCAGGCACCGGCGGAGCCGCAGGCACCGGCGGAGCCGCAGGCACCGGCGGAGCCGCAGGCACCGGCGGAGCCGCAGGCACCGGCGGAGCCGCAGGCACCGGCGGCGCGGGCGCCGACAACACCACCACGGTCAGCGCCGGCGCCCAAGGCGCCACCGGAGGCACCGGCGGCGCAGGCGGAACCGGCGGAACGGGCGGTGCAGCCGGAACCGGCACCGGCGGTACCCAAGGCGCCGGCGGCCAGGGCGGCACCGGCGGAACCGGAGGCACGGGCGGTATCGGCGGCGCCGGTACCGACAGCGCCGGCCCGTCGCAAATCGCGCAAGCCGGCGGCCAAGGCGGCACCGGAGGAACCGGCGGAGCCGCAGGCACCGGCGGCGCAGGCGGAACCGGCGGAACCGGCGGCGCAGCCGGAACCGGCACCGGTGGCATCCAAGGCGCCGGCGGCCAAGGCGAAACCCGCGGAACCGGAGGCCAAGGCGGCACCGGCGGAGACGGCACCGACAACAGCACCACCCCAGGAGCAACCGGCGGCGCCGGCGGCCAAGGCGGCACCGGAGGAACCGGCACCGACAGCACCGACCCAACCCTCGCCGGCCAAGCCGGCGGCAAAGGCGGCACCGGAGGAACCGGCGGAGCGGCCGGTCAAGGCGGCACCGGATCAGTGACCGGCGCCGAGGGCTCCGCCGGCGACGGCGGCAGCGGCGGACTCGGCGGCGGCGGCGCAGGCGCCGACAACACCACCGCGGTCAGCACCGGCGCCCAAGGCGCCACCGGACGCACCGGCGGCGCAGGCGGCCAAGGCGGAACCTGCGGCGCAGCCGGAACCGGCACCGGCGGCATCCAAGGCGCCGGCGGCCAAGGCGGCACCGGAGGAACCGGAGGAACCGGAGGCACCGGAGGCACCGGCACCGACAGCACCGACAGCACCGACCCAACCCTCGCCGGCCAAGCCGGCGGCAAAGGCGGCACCGGCGGCACTGGTGGCGCAGCCGGTCAAGGCGGCACCGGTTCCACCAGCGGGTCCGCGGGCACCGCCGGCGACGGCGGCACCGGAAGACTCGGCGGCGACGGCGGCGCAGGCGCCGACAACACCACAACGGTCAGCGCCGGCGCCCAAGGCGCCACCGGAGGCACCGGCGGCGCAGGCGGAACCGGCGGCGCAGCCGGAACCGGCACCGGCGGCATCCAAGGCGCCGGCGGCCAAGGCGGCACCGGCGGCGAAGGCGGCCAAGGTACCACCGCCGTGAACCCGGGCGACACCGGCGGCCAAGGCGCATCAGGCGGCGCAGGCGGAACCGGCGGCACCGGCGGCACAGCCGGAACCGGCACCGGCGGCACCCAAGGCGCCGGCGGCCAAGGCTGCACCGGCGGAACCGGAGGCCAAGGCGGCACCGGCGGAACCGGCGGCGCAGCAGGCAGCGGCGGCACCGGATCCACCATGGGCGCCGACGGCTCCTCCGGCGACGGCGGCACCGGCGGACTCGGCGGCGACGGCGGCAAAGGCGGCCAAGGCACCACCGGAACGGCGGGCGCCGGCACCGGGGGCCAAGGCGCATCAGGCGGCGCAGGCGGAACCGGCGGCGCAGCCGGAACCGGCACCGGCGGCATCCAAGGCGCCGGCGGCCAAGGCGGCGACGGCGGAACCGGAGGTAAAGGCGGTACCGGCGGAGTTGGCGTTAACAACACTGCCAACACGGGAGTGGATCGCGGCGACGGCGGCGCCGGCGGTCAAGGCGGCGAAGGTGGCGGGGCCGGTCAAGGCGGCACCGGATCGGTCACGGGCACCACGGGTACCGGCGGCACCGGCGGGGCTGGTGGTGCCGGCGGCACGGGCGGTACCGGCGGCACCGGCGGCAAAGATCCGAGCCAGCACGCTGGTGCTGGTGGCGCTGGCGGCGACGGCGGCGTAGGCGGTGCTGGCGGGGCCGGCAACGGCGGCACCGGAGGCGGCACCGGAGGCCACGGCGGCGCTGCCGGCAACGGCGGAGCCGGCGGAGCCGGAGGCGGCATCCCGTCGGGCATTGCTGGCGGCGACCCAGGCTCCGGCGGTAGCGGCGGCGCTGGCGGCACCGGCGGGGCCGGCATCGGCGCTACCGGCGGCGGCACCGGCGGCGGAGGTGGCACCGGCGGCGGTGGCGGCGCCGGCGGTCAGGGCGGCGAGCTCGGCGGCGACGGCGGGGCCGGCGGTGCGGCCGGTGATGGCGGCGTCGGCGGTACAGGCGAGATCGGTGGCGGTCACGGAGGGACCGGCGGCCTCGGTGGCGATGGTGGCACCGGCGGCCTCGGCGATGGGGGCACCGGAGGCACTGGGGGCACTGGGGGCACCGGCGGCAACGGCGGTGTCGCCGCGGCGCTTCCCGACGGGACTCTCGGGACCGGCGGCGCAGGCGGCGACGGCGGCACCGGAGGCGCAGCCGGTGCCGGCGGCAGCGGCACGGGCACGGGCGCTGACGGCAGTTCCGGCAACGGCGGGACGGGCGGCGACGGCGGCGACGCCGGCGGCGGCAGCAGCGGCACCAGAGCCGCCCTCCCCGCAGGCCTCGACGGCGGCGACGGCGGTGCCGGCGGGACCGGCGGCGCGGGAATCGGTGGAATCGGCGGCGGCGACGGCGGAAACGGTGGCGACGGCGGCGGCGGCAACGGGCGGCAGGGCTCGGCCGGACAGGTCGGCGGAGACGGTGGATCTGGCGGGACCGGCGGTGCCGGTGGCGCTGCCGGCGCGGGCGGCGCGGGCGGCGGGGCTAGCGGCGCCGCTGGAGACGGCGGAGCGGGGGGAAACGGCGGGAAGGGCGGGCTTGGCGGCGCTCCCACCGCTAACAACGGCCAAGCCGGCCAAACTGGCGGCGTAGGAGGCAGGGGTGGTGACGGCGGTGCGGGCGGCGCCGGCATTGGCGCTAGTGGCGGCGGCGACGGCGGAGCCGGGGGCCACGGGGGCAACGGCGGCACCGGCGGCAAGGGCCAAGGCGGCGATGCCTCCAATGGCCCCGGTGGCATTGGCGGTACAGGTGGGGCCGCTGGTGATGGTGGTAACGGCGGCGCAGCCCGGTCCACCGGTAGCGGTGCGGGCGGTGTGGGCGGCGCGGGTGGCGCCGCCGGCAACGGCGGCACCGGCGGCGATGCTGGGGCCGGCGGAAACGGCAGCGGAGGCGACGGCGGCAACGCCGGCGGCGGCGGGTCCGGCGGCACAGGCGGAGCAGCCGCACTAGCCGCCGTAGGTGGTGACGGCGGTGTCGGCGCCGCTGGAGGCACCGGCGGTGACGGCGGCGCCGCTGCCGGTACGGGTACCAACGGCACCAGCGGCGACGGCGGCGATGGCGGCCAGGGCGGTGTTGGCGGCCAAGGCGGTGTTGGCGCGTTCGACACCGGTACCGATAACGCCGGCACCGGCGGCACCGGCGGCAATGGCGGCAATGGCGGCCAGGGTGGAGCCGGCGGCACGGCCGGTGCCGGACCCGGCACACCGGGCACCGGGGGCACGGCCGGCCTCGGCGGTCAAGGCGGAAAGGGCGGCACCGGCGGCGTCTCCACTTTCAGTGGTAACAGCGGCGGTCAAGGCGGCCAAGGCGGCCAAGGCGGCCAGGGCGGTACCGGAGCCAACGGAGTCATCAGCGGCATCAACGGCGGCGCCGGCGCCCAAGGCGGCCAAGGCGGCCCAGGCGGCACCGGCGGATCCAGCAGCGCCGGCCCCGGCGGCCCAGGAGGCACCGGGGGCACCGGCGGTGACGGTGGTGACGGAGGTGCGGGCTAGAGCGTCACCGCCACCGTCTCCGTCGGCAACGGACCGTTTGGGGTGCCGGTCAGCCCCACCGGCCCCGAAGCCGGCGACATCTACGTCACCAACAGGGGGCAGCGACACGGTGTCGGTGATCGACCCCACCACCAACACCGTCATCGGCACGATCTCCGTCGGTACCAACCCGATCGAGGTGGCGGTCAGCCCGACCGGCGCCGAAGCCGGCGACGTCTATGTCGCAAATAAGGGTGACGACACCGTGTCGGTGATCAGCTAAGGGCTGGCCGACGCGCAACACTCTCCCGCATCACCGCAAGCTGCTGGCTGGACAAGGGCTTCAAAGACGGTCCGAACGGGCTCATCGCGCTCCAAGCCGTGGCCAGGGCCAAGGTCAACAGGAGGTTCGGCGGGTAACCGTCGCACACTCCGCCCGCGGTTTGGCAACGGCGGAGCGACTCGACCTTCGCTTCCAACACCTCGGGGTACCCGAGTGGCCTGCGAGTGCAGGGCCTTGGCCACCCAGTCGGCCGGTGTTCGAGCCCGCTGTCAGCGCGCGGACGAACACGGTCGTAAACCCACTCCTGACCACTCAAATCCAGCGTGGAAATACGCAAAATGCCCAGTTAAATCGAGTGGAGCTAAGGGGACTCGAACCCCTGACCCCCACACTGCCAGTGTGGTGCGCTACCAGCTGCGCCATAGCCCCGCGAAGTCGTGCTCATCGAAGCTACACCACTAGCATCACGGGTTCAAAGTCGCTGGCCGAAACGACTACCCGATCACCTGATTCACCACTTCGCGCGCGGTTTTCTGTACCTCGGCCAGATGCGCGGGCCCGTTGAAGGACTCTGCATAGATCTTGTAGACGTCTTCGGTGCCCGACGGACGCGCCGCGAACCACGCGTTGGCGGTGGTCACCTTGAGCCCACCCAGCGGTGCGCCGTTTCCCGGCGCCTGGGTCAGCTTGGCGGTGATCGGCTCACCAGCGAGTTCGGTGGCGCTGATCTGGTCGGGCGACAGCTTGGCCAGACGGGCCTTCTGGTCCCGATTTGCGGGCGCGTCTACCCGGGCATACGTGGGGGCGCCATATTTATCAGCCAGCGCACGGTACCGCTGCGAAGGCGTGGCGCCGGTGACGGCCAGGATCTCCGCGGCCAGCAGCGCCATGATGATGCCGTCTTTGTCGGTGGTCCAGACTGATCCGTCGCGCCACAGGAACGAGGCGCCCGCCGACTCCTCGCCGCCGAACCCGATGGTGCCGCCGATCAGGCCGTCGACGAACCACTTGAACCCGACCGGCACTTCCACAAGCTCACGGCCGATTCCTGCGACGACCCGGTCGATGATCGACGAACTGACGGCGGTCTTGCCCACGGCAATGCCTGCCGGCCACGACGGCCGGTGCGTGTACAGATAGTCGATGGCCACCGCCAGATAGTGATTCGGGTTCAGCAGCCCCTCATCAGGGGTGACGATGCCGTGTCGATCTGCGTCGGCGTCGTTGCCGGTCGCGATCTGGTAGTGGTCCCGGTTGGCGATCAGCGAGGCCATCGCATCCGGTGAGCTGCAGTCCATCCGGATCTTGCCGTCGTGATCGAGCGTCATGAACCGCCAGGTCGCGTCGACCAGCGGGTTGACCACGCTGAGCGCCAGACCGTGCCGACTGGCGATTTCACCCCAGTAGTCCACACTCGCCCCGCCCAGCGGATCGGCACCGATGCGAACCCCAGCCTCGCGGATGGCAGCGATATCGACCACGTTGGGCAAGTCGTCCACATAGTTGCCCAGGTAGTCATGCCGCTGCGCGGAACGTAGCGCTCGGGCCAATGGCATCCGCGCCACGCCTGCCCCGTCTCGCAGAATTTCGTTGGCGCGCTTGGCTATTGCGTTAGTGGCTTCGGTGTCGGCCGGGCCCCCGTTGGGGGGGTTGTATTTGAAGCCACCGTCCGGCGGCGGGTTGTGCGATGGCGTGACCACAATGCCGTCAGCCAGCGCCTCGGTGCGGCCGCGGTTGTAGGTCAAGATCGCGTGGCTGACCGCCGGCGTCGGTGTGTAGCGGTCCGCCGAGTCGATCATGGTGACCACGTTGTTGCCGGCGAGCACTTCCAGCGCCGACACCCAGGCCGGTTGCGAAAGACCATGTGTGTCGCGGCCGATGAACAGCGGTCCGGTGGTGCCACGTGCGGCACGGTACTCGACGATGGCCTGGGTTATGGCCAGAATGTGGGCCTCGTTGAACGCTCCGTTCAGCGCGGAGCCGCGATGACCCGAAGTGCCGAACACCACCTGCTGGGCGACGTCGTCCGGATCGGGTTCAATGGTGTAATAGGCCGTCACCAGGTGGGACAGATCGACCAGGTCTTCGGGCTGGGCCGGCTGTCCGGCCCGCGGGTTGGCAACCATGAGTACCAATTCTGCCTCCCCCTACCACTCGGGAACTTCCCAGGTATTCCCCAGGGTTTACCCACTTGCAAGTCCCCACCTAGGTCCTGTCTGCTAATTGCGGACGCGGTGGTAGGTGATGATGGCGGCCAGGGTGGCACCGCCGAGGTAGGTCAGGGCGTATTTGTCGTAGCAGGTGGCGACCGCGCGCCAGTGTTTGAGCCGGTTGAAGCTTCGCTCGACGGTGTTGCGGTGCTTGTAGATTCGGCCTGAGAACCCCGGAGGCCGTCCTCTGTTGCGGCCTTTGGCTTTGCGGCGGGTGATCTGGTCGCTGCGCTCGGGGATGGTATGGGCGATCTTGAGCCGGCGCAGCTGTGCCCGCGTCGAGTCATAGGAGTACGCCTTGTCCGCCAGCAGGCGAAACGGGGCGTATGAGTTGCTGCACCGGGCGGCCAGCAATGGCCAAAGCATCGGATTATCACCGGCTTGACCGGCCGACAGTGCCAGGGTGACCGGACTGCACAGCTGGTCGGTCAAGGCGTGGATCTTGGTAGTCAGCCCGCCGCGGGAACGCCCAATGGCGTGGTCATCGGGCTCATCGAGATATTTCTTGTAATTCGACAGATCCCCCTGTGCGGCGCCCGGGGCGCTCCGGCTGCGTGTTGGTGGGCGCGCACACTGGTCGAATCGACCGACAACAGTGCGCCCAGGTCGGCGTCCTCGGCGTCGAGGTCAGAGGCGATCGCCGCGAAGATCCGCGCGTAGATGCCATCGACCGACCAGCGTAGATGCCTCTCGGCCACCGATTGCCAGGGACCGAAGTGCTCGGGCAGGTCACACCACGGAGATCCCGTACGGTAACGCCAGATAATGCCCTCCAGAGTACGTCGATGATCGTTCCACGGCCGGCCACGCCGCCGCCCCGCAGGCAACACCGCCACGATCAGCGACCACAAATCATCAGAAATCGCATGCGTCCGCATCACCCAAACAGCATCAGCCAAAACACCATTCACATTAAGCAGACACGCCCTAGGCTGCTATTGGACACGAACTTGTACCGCGGGAGGGAAGCGACTGGTGGCACGCCCCGACTACCGAGAACTGGCCGCGATTTTCGCCGGCGGAGCCCTGGGCGCCCTGGCCCGCGCGGCATTGAGCACTCTGGCGGTCCCCGACCCGGCCAAGTGGCCCTGGCCCACCTTCACCGTGAACATCGTGGGCGCCTTCTTGGTGGGTTACTTCACCACCCGCCTGCTGGAGCGGTTGCCGTTGTCTAGCTACCGACGCCCACTGTTGGGAACCGGAGTGTGTGGCGGCCTAACCACTTTCTCGACGATGCAAGTCGAGACGCTGAAGATGATCGAGTACGGCCATTGGGCACTGGCCCTCGTCTACACGCTCGTGAGCGTTACTTTCGGGCTGCTGGCGGTCAAACTGGCGACAGTCGCGGTTCGCCGCGTGCGGGTGCGCTGATGACCGCAGGCACCGTGGTGGTTTGGATGGGCGTCATGGTCATTGGGGGCCTCGGTTCGACGCTGCGCTTTCTGGTGGACCGCACGATCGCGCGCAGAATGGCCAGGAAGTTTCCGTTTGGCACCTTCGCCGTAAACGTCAGCGGCGCAGCACTACTCGGATTCCTTGCCGGCCTGGCACTGTCCCGGGACGCGGCCCTGTTGGCGGGCACCGCGTTTGTGGGCGCCTACACCACCTTCTCCACTTGGATGCTGGAAACCCAACGGCTGAGCGAGGAACGGCAAATGTGGGTCGCGCTGGCCAATATTGGGCTCAGCGTGCTCGCCGGCCTCGGGGCGGCGTTGTTGGGGCACTGGATCGCGCAGCTGCTATGAGCGCGCAGAGCCTCAAGTTGACCGCGTACTTCGGTGAGCGGCATCGCGTTGTGGGTACCAATCGGTTCCTGGCCGATACGATGCTGGATCTGTTCGGCAACCGTGGCATCGCCACGAGCGTAATGCTGCTTGGTACCAACGGTTTCGGCCTCAAGCTCGAGCTGCGCAGCGATCAGTCGCTGAGCCTGTCCGAGGACCCTCCGGTGACAGTCGTCGCCGTCGATGTCGAGTCCAAGATCCGCTCGCTGGTCGACGAAGTGACGGCGATGACCGGCCGGGCGCTGTTGACACTCGAGCGCGCTCGACTGGTGACCCGGCACAACGGCGTCGAAGCATTGAACGACATCGAGCAGCAAACCGCGGACGCCGCAAAGCTGACCGTCTATGTCGGCCGCCAGGTCCGGGTTGGCGGATCCCCCGCCGCCTATGCCGTCTGCGAGTTGCTACGGCAGCATGGATTTGCCGGGGCCACGGTACTTCTTGGTGTGGACGGCACAGCAGATGGCGAACGATTCCGGGCCCGCTTTTTTGGCCGCAATGTCAACGTTCCGCTCATGATCATCGGCATCGGAACGGCCGCGCAGGTGTCCGCCGCCGCCACCAAACTCGCCACCGTACTGACCAACCCGCTGTTGACCATCGAACGGGTGCGGCTGTGCAAGAACGACGGCAGATTGTTCGCCCGCCCCCAACAGCTGCCGCCGACCGATGACCAAGGACGCCACCTGTGGCAGAAGCTGATGGTGCACACCTCCGAAGCCAGTCACCACGAGGGGGTGCCCATCCACCGTGCCCTGGTGCATCGACTGATGCAGTCCGGGGCGGCGCGCGGAGCGACCGCCCTACGCGGCATCTGGGGGTTTCATGGTGACCGCAGAACACACGGAGACAAGCTGTTTCGGATCACCCGCGATGTGCCGGTAACCACGATCATCATCGATACACCCGAGGCGATCGCGCGCAGCTTCGAGATTGTCGAGGACCTGACCACCCGTCACGGGCTGGTGACTAGCGAAATGATTCCTGCCGCAATGTCGTTCAGCGAGTCGTTGGACTGGACGCAACGCACCTGCGAACCCCCGATGGCTCGCTACGACTACTGAAGCGAAACCTTCAGCTGCGTAGTCCGGGCACGTCGTCGAGAGTGCGCGGTAGCACGTAGAGCGCCACGCGACGATCCGGCAGGTCATGTTCGCCCAGGAATGTGCAGCCACCGTTCTCGCAGAATCGGCGGGTGCCCCTGCTGCGATAGTCCGGGGAAAAGATGATCCGGCGGCATTGCGGTTCGGCATTGAGCACGCTGGCCACGAAGTGCGGCAGCAAGAGTTGGGCATTTCCCAGGCCAACGAACTTCGGTTCAGCCGTTGCGGCGTGGATGCCCAGATCATAGGGGTCAGACTCATATAGCGTTGATATGAGATCTTTCGCAGCCCTATATAATTCGAGGTATCCATAGTCCAGGCCGCGGCAAGCATCACGAGAAATGCCCGTGAAGCGTCCTCGGTGCATCACGTAAAAATGCCCGCGAAACGGTCGATCCTCGGCAGGCATGGGAAGTGGGCTGTCGATGTCGTCTCGGGCCGAGATCACCGCGAAGTTCGCCAGGGGGTATGTGGGGGCGCCGAAGGCGGGCAAGGGGCAGATTCTGGATCAGGTGGTGGCGGTCACCGGCTGGTCGCGTGACAACGCCCGGCGGCGGTTGAGGGCGGCGGCCGCGCCGGCGGGAGCGGGTCGGCAGGTCGCCAAACGGATTTGCCGGCAACGCAATCCGAAGTACTCTAGGATGCGCTCAAGGTGTTGCAGAAGGTGTGGGCGGCCTCAGGCGGGCAGTGCGGCCGGTACCTGGCCGCTTCCATGGCACTTCAGTTGGATGCTCTAGAACGCCACGGCGAACTGGTGGACGGCCGTGACCGTTACGGCCCGGCGGTGCGTGCCGAGCTGTTGGCGATGAGCAGCGCCACGATCGACCGCTACCTGCGCGGCGCCAAGGCCCGCGACCAGATCTCGGGTGTGTCGACGACGAAACCCTCCCCGCTGCTGCGGTCCTCGATCACCATCTGCAAAGCAGGCGATGAGGCCGAAGAATCTCCGGGGTTCTTCGAAGGCGACACCGTGGCGCACTGCGGCCCGACACTGAAAGGTGAGTTCGCCCGCACGGTCAACCTCACCGACATGCACATCGGCTGGGTGTTCACCCGCACGGTGCGCAACAACGCCCACCCCCACATCCTGGGCGCCCTCAAAACCGGAATTACTAAAATCCCTATAAGGTAACGGGTTTGGACTTCGACAACGGCACCGAATTCCTCAATAAGGCGGTCATCAAGTGGGCCGCGGACATGGAGATCTTCTTCACCCGCTCACGGCCCTACAAGAAGAACGACCAGGCCACCATCGAGTCCAAAAACAACCACCTCGTGCGTCGCTACGGGTTCTACTACCGCTACGACACCGACGAAGAACGCGCCGTGCTCAACCGGCTGTGGCACCTGGTCAACGACCGGCTCAACTACCTGACCCCCACCATCAAACCCATCAGCTACGGCTGCAGCCGCGACGGTCACCGCCGCCGGCTCTACGACAAGCCCCAGACCCCCCTGGACCGGCTGCTGGCCGCCGGAGTCCTCTCAGCGGCCCAACAAACAGAGCTGCTCACCTACCGCAACAGCCTCAACCCCGCCGCGATCGCCCACCAGATCGCCGACCTGCAAGCCGCCCTGCTCAGACTCGCCAAAGACAAGACCGAACAGCTCTACCTCGCCGCCATACCCGCCGCTCTACCCGCCCTCAAAGCCGGCATCCGCATCAAAAGCAAGACCACCACCTGACCCCGATTTCGCGGGCATTCCTTACCTGATGCATGAACCAGGTTTCGCAGGCATCTTGACTTGATGCATCACGGTCCCGTGTGGCGATTCCTCGAAAAATTTCCCGGTAAGCAGATAAAAGCCCCGCGAGAGGCATGGTAGGTGCGGCGTTGGGCCATTTCGCGCCGCACTTTGGGGCCGCACTCGCCGGTCAGAGGGGTCGATTGCCCGCACCGACGACTTCGGCAACAAGCGGTAACCTCGGTCGCCATGGGGGAGAGCCGATGAGCGCAGGCCTGTTCGGGCTGCTCGATGACGTCGCTGTCCTGGCGCGGCTGGCCGCGGCCTCGGTGGACGACGTCGGTTCGGCCGCGGCTCGCGCGACCGCCAAGGCGGCAGGCGTAGTGGTCGATGACACCGCGGTAACGCCACAATTCGTTCACGGCATCACCGCCGAGCGCGAACTGCCGATCATCAAACGCATTGCGCTCGGCTCGCTGCGCAACAAGTTGGTGTTCATCCTTCCCAGCGCGATGCTGCTTAGCCAGTTCGTCCCGTGGCTGTTGAGTCCAATCCTGATGCTCGGCGCCACATACCTGTGTTACGAAGGCGCGGAGAAGCTGTGGAGTGCGCTGCGCGGCAACGGTTCCCAGGCCAGGAGGCCGAAAGACGAACAGCAAGTGGTGACCGGGGCGATCCGGACCGACGTCATCCTCTCCGCCGAGATCATGGTGATCGCGCTCAGCGAAGTGGCCGAATTGGCTTTTCTGCCAAGGCTTGTCGTCCTCATCGTCGTTGCGCTGGTGATCACTGGCGCGGTGTATGGGGTGGTGGCGGCGATCGTCAAGATGGACGATGTTGGGCTGCGGCTGGCCGAGACGTCGTCTCGGGTCGGGCAGCGGCTCGGTCGCGCCCTGGTCGCTGGGATGCCCAGGTTGTTGTCCATGATCGCGGCGGTCGGAACGGTTGCGATGCTGTGGGTGGGTGGCCACATCCTGTTGGTGGGCAGCGATCAGATCGGTTGGCACACCCCATACGGCTTGGTGCATCATCTCGATGAACAAGTGCGCCACGCGGTCGGGTCCCTAGGTACCGTCGTGGCCTGGCTGTTCAATACTGGCGTGTCGGCGGCGCTCGGACTGATTGTCGGGGCAGTAGCGGTCACGCTCGTGCACCTGCTGCCGTTTCGTTGGGCGGGTTAGGCGCCGGCGTGCGCCGTCAAATGAAGTCCGAGCCGCCGTCGGCATTCACCGTCGCGCCGGTCACATAGCCGTTGCGCCGCGACACCAGGTAGGCGGTGATGGAAGCGACCTCCTCGGGAAGCCCGGCGCGGCCCAGATCGCACGGCTGGTGAAAGTATTTGTCAGTCCAGGCCATGACGTCGTACGGGTTGGTGGCATCGAGTCCGTCGGCGGCCAGCAGGTCTTTGAGCTGTTCGGTAAAGCTGGCCGTGACGATGGTTCCCGGGCACACGCAGTTCACCAGGATGCCGTCCTTGGCCAGGCTCTTCGACAGGTTCTTGGTCACGCTGGACAGGGCCGCCTTCGAGGCCGTGTAGGCGACCAGGCGTGGGTTCTGTCGCTGAATCGAGTCCGCGGACAGCGTCACAACGCGGGCCCAGTCCGCGGCGCGCAGCAAGGGCAACGCGGCGCGAATCGCCCGGACCCCCGACATCGTGCCCAGCGTGAACGCGGCATCCCAAGCGGCGTCGTCGAGTTCCTCGAAGTACCCGTCGCCCGGTCCGATCGTGTGCACCAGGCAATTGAGTTGCCCCCAGCGTTCGGAGACGGCGGCGAAGGCGCTGGTGATCGATGCGGCGTCGGCCATGTCCGCGCTGATCGCTACCGCGTCGGGAGCGCCGGCCTGACTTAGCCTTTCCACGGCGCTGTCCAGTGCCCGCTTGCCACGGGCGATCACCGCCACGCTGGCTCCTTCGGCGGCCAGGGTTTCGGCGATGGCTAGGCCCATGCCTTTGCTGCCTCCGGTGACGACGGCCTTGGAACCGCTGAAGCCCAGGTCCATCGCATCTCCTCTGCGGGCGGGCGCCTCACATGTCAGTCTGGCGCGGCGATCTGCGCAATAGTGTCCGGCGCAACGCCCAGTCCGCGCAGGCAAAATCGCACCGTGCTCTCGCGAACCTCGTTGCGTCGGCAATCCCCGGAAGCCCACTGCTGTTCCGTGTTGGCCCACACCACGCCCTGAATGGAGCGCGCCTCGCTGTGCGGGTCGACGTCGTGGAACACTTCCTGGGCCACGCCGAGGTGAAGCTGCTCGATGAGCGGCTCAAGCGTTTCGGCGTATGCGGGTTCGACCAGCTCGGGGGCGTTGAGCAGATGTGATTGAGCATCCATGGACAGGTGACGCAGGTCCGCCTTGACCGCGTCGTCGAAAGCCAAGTCGAGGCGGCCGTCGATCCAGGCAGCCACTCCTTCGATCGGGTTTGTCGCTTTGGCCATGAGCGTTCTGAGCCGCACCGCTTCGACCCGGGCGACCTCGAGGAACACCGCGGCTACCAGTTGGTCTTTCGACTCGAAATGCCGGTAGAACGCCCGGGTGCTGAGTTGGGCCCGGTCCAGGACGGTCGCGACGCTAAGTCCACGAACCCCATGTTCGCGAACCGACATCGACGCGGCGACCAGGATGGCACGCCGAATGCCAGGATCCGGAGCAAGCTTGTGCCGGCGCCGCGTAAGCCGGCTACTCAGGTCCGCCTGGCGGCGGGTGCCCGGGTTGTTCGGATGCGTCATAGATCCGTAGGTACCCACCAGGCGCTTCCGGGACACCCGCAGCCGACATTTCATCGTCGCTGCAATGTCGGACATGTGTTAGCTACCTGCGCGGCAGTGCATTGTGGGTGAGGGGGATGAGCCGCCTTTTACGGGCAATATGTGCGCATCGAGATGTCGACGTAGTCGCCAGCGTGGTTGCTGAGGGCCGGATTGCTCGAACGAAATGCCGCGACGATCTCGTCCACAGTGAGCCCACGACGGAAGTTCTCGCACACCAACTTGCCGTTGTAGATCGCTGCGTTGGGATTGGCGAAGGAGATACCCCGGTCGTTGAGCGCTGCGATGTAGGCGCTGTCCTGCTCAGGAGTTGAGGCGATCGTCGTCGTGGTGGTTGGGGCGGACGTCGGCGTTGGCGCAATCTGGGTGACCGACCGCGGCTTCGAGGCCTTGCCCGGCGAGCTCTCCGTGGACAGGGCCCAGCCACCGATCACGATCACCGCCGCAAACCCGAGACCGAGCAACAGTAGGGCCGCGGCCCTGGCCAAGGTGGTGCGCCAGGACTGGACGAGCGACGCCGGTTCAGCAGCAAGCTCCTCGCCGCGACCATCGGGGATGTCCGGGACATCGGGGAGGTCTGGGCCGGGGTCGCGGACGTCGCTGACGTCCTGTTCGCGCGACCAGGCCGTCTCGACCGTGTCGGTGGGTGCGGGACTGGGGACGGCTGCCGTATTGTCGCCGTCGAGTGCGGCGGTCTTGTCGGAAGCCGGGACCGGCTCGGCCATGAGGGCCATGGTAGCCATCGACTCCGTCACCCGATGCGGGCCAACGGCGGGCGCCCGCCTTATGTGAGGTGACGGTCACGCCACCTGGCGAATCGGCCCGTCGGTGCGTGTATCGCCGCCATCACCGAGCTCATCGATGAAGCCACCGAACTCGCGTGCTCGGCGGGCTCGGCGACCGGCGGTCCATCACCCTCCCACCACGTCGGCCGCAATAGTGCCGTCGTCACCGGAACCGCGTCCTCGACGCTGCTGCGGCCCCACTCGTAGGCACGGTCGATGGCGCCGGCCGAGGGGGCCAGGTTGATCGGTGACAGCGTCGGCTGGAACCTGACCAAGTGGTCGGCATAAGGCAAATTGCGCACCATCTGCAGCTGGATCGCCTGGGTAATCGGGGCCAGCCACATGTGCCGGGAGTCCCACTGCGGATGGAAGCAATCAAAGGCCAGGTAGCACGCGTTGCGGGTGCCGAGCTTTCCGTCACGCACCCGCTTCCACGCCAATTCGACCGGCACGTTGCTGGCCGCGCCGCCGTCGACGATCGCCGCGATGTCCTGGTCGGCGCAGAGGGCATCGAGCATGTCGAGCATGCGGTCATCACTGGTTTCGTGGTGCAGCACGCCGGGAACGGCAGACGAAAACGACGCCGCGTCGACGACGTCGAAGTCGCGATCGGGATCGTCGCCGCTGACCACGATCGGTTTGACCACCCGCAAGTCGATGAAGGCGGAAACCTGCCACATCCGGGCTGCGACCAGCGGGCCGATGCCGATGGGCTGGAAGGGCAGTGAGCGCAGTTGCAGCGCCGCCAGTTCCGGACGGCGAAACCGGGATGGCAGTGCGGAATACGGTTGCTTTCGCACGCCGGAGACCACGACATCGAACGGAATCGTCAGATCTGACATGCGGAGCCGGACGTTGTCCTCACGGCTGAGCAGCGATAGCGCGAATTGGTCGAAGCGCAGGGCGAACATCCCGGCCAAGCCGTGGCGGCGGCGCAACCGCTCGGGGCCCAGAATTGCGCGATAAGACACCGTCTTGGCCCACTCCACATAGTCTTCGATCGGCACCGGCAGACAACGCGCCACCAGACTGCCGATGATCGACCCGAACGACGACCCGATCATGTAGTCAGGCGTTTGGCCGGCCTCCAAGAGGCGCTGGATGCCGCCGATGTAGACGAACCCCGCACCGCCCCCGCCGCCGAGGATGGTGACGAGCTTCTTGTAGCCGACCTCGGAGTCCAGTTCGGCCGCAGAGAAGTCGCTGCCGTGGCGTTCGATCAGCACTCGCCGTTGGTCGTCTTGGTCGGCGGACAAACCGTCGAGCGCGGTGCGTGCGGCCTTGAGCGCGGTGATCGGATCTGGCTCTTCGCGCAGCGGTCCATACAGGATGTCGCTGACCCGGGACCGCCACGGAGCGACTTCGGCGCCCACCGAGATGTCACCGCGTCCGCGGCTGCCGCCCGGACCCGCGGCTCCCGGTTCGAAGTCGGCGAGTCTGGCGAAGTTGAGGATGTAGCGCAGCTTGCGCAGCTCCTCGTCGCTCAACACGCCCGGGTTGGCCAGGCGCTGCCGGATCAGCCTGCTTTCCATCTTTTGCAGCAGCTGGGCCGGCTCGGCCGACGGGAGATCGACGGTGTCGAGGGAATCATCGATGTCCTGAGTCTCGGCATCGATCTTGTCGACCAGGTCCAGTGCGGCGTGACGGCGAGCAAAACGGCTGCCTATCAACTCGGCGAACGGAATGTGCATCAGATCAACCCTCTCATGGCGATCATGTGCGCATGGCTACCGTCCGGGGGGCACCGAGACGGTCGGCAGAGCCGAGCTGCCCGGCCAGCAGCCCAGCGGGCTGATGCCCTTGTTGATCGCGGCCGTAATGCAGTTCTGCACCACAACGTTGGGGTCGTTGCTGATTGAGCGGGACAAGATCTCGTTGGCCTTGGCCTGAGCCTCGGCGGTGCGTTGCGCCTCCACGGCGATCGAGGTCTGCGCGCGCTGCTGGTTGAGCTGGTTGATCTTGTCCTCGGTGCCCTGGTCGTACTGGATGGTCGGAACGTTGACGTCGAAGATGTCGACTTGGCCGCCCACGTCCTGGCGCATGATGTCGGCGGCTCGCTTGGCCAGGTTGGGCAGTGGGGACACGTCCAGGTTTTGCGGGTCCAGTGGGTTGAATGCGGCGAACACCTCGTTGAGGGCAACCGACAGATTCCGCTCGATGAGGTTGACCCGCACGTTGTCGAAGGTTTTGTACTGCTGGAAGAGTTCGGGTGCGGCCGACTGCTTGAGCTGCCAGCGGATACTGACGTCGGCCAGGGCCGTGGATTGGTTGCCCAGCCGCACGGTGATGCGCTGGTCGCTGTTGCCTTCCTTGACGTACTTGTCGATCTGCACCGCGCCGTCCATTTGGTGGGTCATCTGCCAGGGCCATTTGCCGTGGAAGCCGTTGTTCAGGCTCACCCCGTTGGGGCGGCCGAAGGTGGTGACGATCGCGATCTGCCGGGTCCCGACGATGGTGAAGCAGCCCATCAGGAAGAACAGGACCGCCGCCCCAAGGGCGCCGAGAGTCGCGATCTTGCCGCGTAGGCGCGCTTTGTCATTGCCAGCGAACTTCCACAGCAACGCCGCCACGGCGGCGCCGATCAAGCACATGGTCAACATCACGATCTCCCACGTCATCCCTACGCTCCTTCTCCCGTTCGGGTGATGCCGATCGGGCGCGGCATTGCTCAGTTGGGTTCAGCCAGGCCCAGCCAGGTGCGGCCGGGTACGTGCAGACTAGGCGTTGGCGCGACCTGGCCGGGTGCAACGCCCGAGAATGTGGCGTCCGCGGCGGGCTTCAGGTGCCGCAGTAGGTCCGGTAGGCGCCGAAATCCTCGGGCGCCGGGCCGGCGTAGCGCTCGAGCCCAGGCCTTTCGACATAGGGGTCCGTGACCGCATCCAAGAGCCGGCGGAACGGATCGAGGTTGCCGTCGGTCGCCGCGGCCAGAGCCTCCTCGACGAGATGGTTGCGGGGGATGTAGATCGGATTGACCCCGTCCATCAATTCGGCATCCGGCCCCAGGGGCTGCCAGCGTGACAGCCAGTCGTCGAATCCGCTTGGGGCGTCAAACATTGCGCGGGCCGCGTCGCCATCTCCACGGGCCGCTGCCGCCAGGTGCCGGAAGAACGAGGTGTAGTCGACCTGGCCCTGCCGCAGGAGCTGCAGCAGCTCGTCGGCCAGGGGCTTGACCACCTCGGCCTCGGTCACCGCCGGCAAGCCGAGTTTGGCTCGCATACCGGAGCACCAGACGGCGTCGTAGCGGGTGCGGAATACCCCGAAGGACTTCTCGGCGAGGGCGATGCCCTCCTGCATGTCGTCGGCGAGCAGCGGCAGCAGGGCCTCGGCAAAGCGGGCCAGGTTCCAGCCCGCGACGACGGGCTGGTTGGCGTAGGCGTAGCGGCCCCAGTGGTCGATCGAGCTGAACACCGTTTCGGGGTCGTAGGCCTCCATGAAGGCGCACGGCCCGTAGTCAATGGTTTCGCCCGAGATGGTCATGTTGTCAGTGTTCATCACCCCGTGCACGAACCCGATCAACATCCAGCGCGCCAGCAGTGCGGCCTGGACCGCGACCACCTCTTCGAACAGTGCGAGGTAGGGGCGCTCGGCATCCGCGGCGCCGGGGTAGTGGCGGGCGATGGCGTAGTCGGCGAGGCGCCGCAGCAACTCGACGTCGCCGGTAGCGGCCGTGTACTGGAAGCTGCCCACCCGCAGGTGGCTACGGGCGACCCGGACAAGCAAGGCGCCGGGCAGTGGTGTCTCGCGTTGAACCTGGCGCCCGGTACCCACGACGGCCAGGGACCGCGTTGTCGGGATGCCCAACGCGTGCATCGCCTCGCTGACGATGTATTCGCGCAACATCGGCCCAACCACGGCCAGGCCGTCGCCACCGCGGGCGAACGGGGTGCGCCCGGAGCCTTTGAGGTGAATGTCGTACAGGCGCCCATCGGTATCGGCGATCTCGCCGAGCAGCAGGGCGCGGCCGTCGCCCAACCGCGGGACGAACCCGCCGAACTGGTGCCCGGCGTAGGCCTGCGCCACCGGAACCGCTCCGCTGGGTAGCAGACTGCCGACCAGGAACCGGACTCCTTCGGAACTGCGCAACCACGTGGAGTCGAGTTTGAGCTCGCCCGCCAACGGTTCGTTGAGCACCAGCAGCCGCGCGTCTGGCGGCACCTCGGCCTGCCAGCGAACGGCCAGCTCCGGCAAGTCCCGCAAGAAGTGGCTTTGCAGAGCGATGGTCAGATCCGGTGCAGCGCTCATCTCACCAAGCCTACGGACGGGTCAGCCACTCGGGCGTGTCCATTCCCTGTCGGATGATTACCTCCTAGGCTTGCGTGCCATGTCGATCGATCGTGCCGCGCTGGTTGCGGGCAGTCTGCGTTGTGCCTCCGGTATCTCATTTCTCGTCGACCCAGTACGGGCGAACCGGCTTTGGGGTGCGGGTGCGCAGGAGTCGTCGCCGACGGCGCGGCTGCTGTTGCGGTCGATGGGCTATCGCGACGCCCTCATCGGAGGGCTGCTGGCGACAGCTGCGGTGCGCGGCAAGAACACCCGTGGCTGGTTCCTGGCTTCGGCTGGCGCGGACGCAGCCGACCTGCTCGGCGGGATCAGCGTGCATGACGAGCTGAAACGGCTACAGCAGATCGTCGCCCTCGGCGGCGCAGTCGTCGGTATCGGAGTGGGGCTCTGGGGTGCCGCGCGGCCGGCCACCGAAGCCAGTGCGCCCCAACTCGGGTAGGAGCAAGCATGCGTGTCGGAGTCCTGACGTTTGTCACCGATGAAGGCATCGGCCCTGCGGAGCTGGGCGCGGCACTCGAAGAGCGTGGGTTCGAGTCGCTGTTCCTCGCCGAGCACACTCACATCCCGGTGAACAATCAGAGCCCGTATCCGTCCGGCGGGCCAATTCCGCGCAAGTATTACCGCACGCTGGATCCGTTCGTGGCGTTGACGGCGGCGGCGGTGGCGACCGAGTCACTCGTCTTGGGCACCGGCATCGCGTTGATCCCCGAGCGGGATCCGATCGTGACGGCCAAAGAGGTGGCATCGCTGGACGTGGTGTCCGGCGGGCGGTTCTGCTTCGGTGTGGGTGTGGGGTGGCTGCGAGAAGAAGTCGCCAATCACGGTGTTGATCCGGCGGTGCGAGGACGGGTCACCGATGAACGGCTGGGCGCGATGATCGCGATCTGGACCCAGGACAACGCCGAATATCACGGGAAATATGTCGATTTCGACCCAATTTGCTGCTGGCCGAAGCCGGTGACCAAGCCCCATCCGCCGCTGTACATCGGGGGAGGGCCGGCAAGCTTTGGCCGCATCGCCCGCCTAGGTGCCGGATGGATCGCGATTAGGTCCTGTCTGCTAATTGCGGACGCGGTGGTAGGTGATGATGGCGGCCAGGGTGACACCGCCGAGGTAGGTCAGGGCGTATTCGTCGTAGCAGGTGGCGACCGCGCGCCAGTGTTTGAGCCGGTTGAAGCTTCGCTCGACGGTGTTGCGGTGCTTGTAGATTCGGCCTGAGAACCCCGGAGGCCGTCCTCTGTTGCGGCCTTTGGCTTTGCGGCGGGTGATCTGGTCGCTGCGCTCGGGGATGGTATGGGCGATCTTGAGCCGGCGCAGCTGTGCCCGCGTCGAGTCATAGGAGTACGCCTTGTCCGCCAGCAGGCGAAACGGGGCGTATGAGTTGCTGCACCGGGCGGCCAGCAATGGCCAAAGCATCGGATTATCACCGGCTTGACCGGCCGACAGTGCCAGGGTGACCGGACTGCACAGCTGGTCGGTCAAGGCGTGGATCTTGGTAGTCAGCCCGCCGCGGGAACGCCCAATGGCGTGGTCATCGGGCTCATCGAGATATTTCTTGTAATTCGACAGATCCCCCTGTGCGGCGCCCGGGCGCTCCGGCTGCGTGTTGGTGGGCGCGCACACTGGTCGAATCGACCGACAACAGTGCGCCCAGGTCGGCGTCCTCGGCGTCGAGGTCAGAGGCGATCGCCGCGAAGATCCGCGCGTAGATGCCATCGACCGACCAGCGTAGATGCCTCTCGGCCACCGATTGCCAGGGACCGAAGTGCTCGGGCAGGTCACACCACGGAGATCACGTACGGTAACGCCAGATAATGCCCTCCAGAGTACGTCGATGATCGTTCCACGGCCGGCCACGCCGCCGCCCCGCAGGCAACACCGCCACGATCAGCGACCACAAATCATCAGAAATCGCATGCGTCCGCATCACCCAAACAGCATCAGCCAAAACACCATTCACATTAAGCAGACACGCCCTAGGTGCGACGGCTTCAACGGGCCGAATCGCGCCCAGGCCGGGAACAGCACCACGTCGTGCGGGTTGATGAAGCTGGCCACCAGCAAGAACGGACGCAGCGCCGCTTCGTCGCCGGCACGGCGGCGCGCATAGCGGTCCTCGAGCCATGCAACAACTCGGTCGGCGATCAGCGGGTCACGACGGAAACCGCTGTTCGCGTTGCCCGCGCCATGCGGCTCGGGGCCCACCCAGCCGGAAAAGCCGTACGGGCCGAGCGGGTCGGCATCGAGGTAGCGCTGTACGGCCGCCGGGTCGATCTCGCCGTCGTCGTCGTTGGTGGCCAGCGAGAGGCCGGTGTCGGGGTCTTCAAGATCGGCATGCGAGATGTGCCATTTGCCGTCGTAGTGGGTGTCATATCCCGCAGCGCGGAACCAGTTCCCCAGAGTCGGTACCTCGCCCGCCCGCAGCCAGCGCAGCCGTGAGTCGTCGAACCGTTTGCCGATGCCATCGGTTTGCGTGACACCGTGCAGGTCGGGGTACTGGCCGGTGAAAATTGTCGGGCGACTCGGCACACAGGCCAGCGATCCGGTGTAGTGCCGGGCGAAACTCACCCCTTGTTCGTCGAACCAGCGACGGCCGGTAAGGGTGCGCTGCCGCCAACCCAGGACTTCGGCCGACTCGTAAGGGGGAACCGCGCGCTCCTCGTCGGTCATGATGATGACGATGTCGGGGCCCTCAGGCATGCGTTTTCTCCAATCGGCTCGCCAATCCGGCAAGCATCGCGTCGGACTGCTTGGCCAGCACGCGCAGCGCAACCCGCTCCGCCATCTGAGCCAGCCGGCTGGTCCCGACCTCTACCGTGCTCGTGAGTTCCACGATGGTGGCGTTACCGCTTCGGCGCAACCTCCAGTGGTTGGCGACCTTGCGGAGGCGGTTGGGTAGGCCCTCGATGTCATAGGCCAGCGAGGTGGGCGGGTCGAACGCGGTTATGCGTTCCACCAGGGTGTTGCGGCCCACCTGTACGCGGCGGGTGGTGCCCACCGGCTCCCCGTCGGGGCCCTCATTCAACACGCACGAATGGTCGATGCCGTCAGCCCACGTGCTCAGGGCGCCGAAGTCGGCGAGTACGTTCCAAATCGCCTGCGGCTCGGCCACTATGGTCCGGCTACGGCTGATATCTGCCACTCAGCCATCCAACACTATGCGGCAGGCTCGCGCGCCAAGTTGGTCTGTTCGCGACCTCGACGCGGGACGCGGCCACCGTTGCCCGGCCGGGTCGGCGATGCGGCGGCGCGGGGTCACGAGGGCAGCGATCGGACCTGCCCCTCGAACACCGTTCCCCAAATGGGGAGGTCTTTGAGTCCGTCGACGCCGACCTGGTATGGGTCGTCTTCGAGGACGGTGAAGTCCGCGTACTTGCCGGCGCGGATCGATCCGAGGTCGTTTTCTTTGCGCATGATCCAGGCGGCGTCGATGGTGATGGCCCGCAGTGCGGCGTGCAGGCTGATCCGCTCCTGCGCACAGTTGAGGTTGCCGTTGATCGTGATTCGTCGGGCCGCGACCCAGGCGAGGGTCAGTGGGGCCAGTGGCGCCATGGGGCAATCGGAGTGCAGGCCGAACGGGACGCCGAGGCGCTCGAGTGATCCCAGGCGCACCAGCTCGGCGCCGCGGTCGCTGCCGAGCCATTCCGAACTGTAGATATCGCTGAGTAGGTAGTGGTAGTAGGGATTGGCGGAGACCACCATGCCCAGCTCCCGCATCTGCAGGTTCTGTTCCTCGGTGGTGTAGCCGAAGTGTTCCAGGACGGTGCGGTGACCGATTCGGGGATGGATCCACTGCAGGTGGCGTACCAGGTCGATCAAGGCCTCGGCACTGAGGTCGCCGACGGTGTGGGCGTGCAGTTGGTAGCCCTCCCGCCAAAAGACCTCGGCCCAGGTCAGCGTGACTTGCAGCGGGGCCATCCACATCCCGGTGTGGCCGTCGAGGTAGCCGGGGTACCCGAACTGGGCCATTCCGCTGAAGATCGCGCCGTCCATCATGAGTTTGAAGTGGTGGTCAAACCCGACTCGTCCGGAGGTCATTTGCGCCCACTCCGCGACAGCGGCCACGGCCTCCTGCGGGCTGACACCGCGGGCCAGGAAGTCAGAGATCAACGGGGTGAGCACGATCCTGGACGGTGCGTCGATCTCGCGCGAGATCCTGTTGATCAGCCGGATCTCGTTTTCCGGATTGCCCATGCTGCCGACGCCCATGTCCAGACAGGTCGTGACGCCGGCTAGGTGGACCATGCGGAAGAAGTTGGACATGCCTTCCCCATACCGGGCGGGTTCGAACAGGAGTTGCGGCAGGCGGCTGGCGCCGACCAGGGCCATTGCGCCGTTCTCCCAGAAGCGTCCGCGCTCCCAGTCCACCTCGGGAAGATCGGCGAACTGCTGCTCGCTGAGCCCCATCCAGTCGATCGCGCCGTCGTTGGCGATCAGTTCGTGGAACGACCGGTGCCACAGGATGACGGGCCGGGTTCCGAACATCGCGGTCAGCTCGGGGCGCCCGATCGACCCGTGCCAGAGCGGGTGGTAGCCCCAGGCCACGAACGGCACGCTCCAGTCCGGGTGGGCGTCGACCAGTTCCCGCAACCGCGTGCGGAACGCGTCCGGGGTCGTCGCGCCGGAAAAACGTCCGGTCGGCAGGTTCCAATCCTCGGGAGCGAGGAACGGAAACTGAGTAAGCACCGCAGGCAATGAAGGGTGCACGTGCGGGTCGATGAAGCCGGGAAGCACCACCTTGTCGGACAGCCGCTCGTCGACGACGTATTCGTGGCGATTCAGCCAGGGACGCATCGAGTCCAGCGAACCGACGGCGACAATCCGGCGGTCGGCCACCGCGACTGCGGAGGCCTCCGGTAGTGAGGGCGTCATCGTCAGCACCTTGCGGGCCGGGAAGACAGTGATCGGATGCGTGGGGCCCTCGGACATATGGCCAGCTTGCTCCAAGGGCTCACCCCAGCGGTACAAATCAACGAAATCGGCGGCCGTCGGCTATTTCAGTTCCGCTAGAGCTAGTTTCGCCGCATTGGCGCCACACATGCCATGGGCGCCCGGCCCAGGCGGCGTCGCGGCCGAGCAGATGTAGGTGCCCGGCACCCCGGTTCGATAGGGCGACAATGTCACCCGCGGTCCAAAGGTCAGCTGGCGGACATCTTTGGCGCCCGTCATTATGTCGCCGCCGACGTAATTCGTTTTGTATCTGGATATCTCGGTGGTGCTGCGGACGGTCTGCCCGACGATGTGCTCCCGGAATCCCGGTGCGAAACGCTCGATCTGCGCGATGATCGCGGCGGTGGCGTCGCCGGTGTAGCCGTTGGGGACGTGTGCGTAGGTCCACAGCGGATGGATATTGCCGACCGATCGCTCAGCATCGGCCAGGTACTGCTGACAGACCAGAACGAATGGTCGTTGTGGCATCCGTCCGGCATGGACCTCGCGTTCGGCGGCGGCGAGCTCGGCGTAGGAACCTCCCAGATGCACCGTTCCCGCCCGGCGGGCCTGCGGATTGGTCCATGGGACGGCGCCCTCGATGGCGAAGTCGACTTTGAATGCGCCTGGCCCGCGCCGAAATTTGTCGTAGGCGAGGGCAATCCGCCCGGGCATCCGGTCACCGAGGATGCCGGCGACGGCGTCCGGCGCGAGGTCGAACATGGTCACGTCCGCCGGTGGCAGCTGCGATGCCGTCTGTACCCGCACGCCCGTTTCGATCTTGCCGCCCAGCTCGTCCAACGCTGCCACCAGCGCGTTGGTGATTGATTGCGAACCGCCGGCCGCTACTGGCCAGCCGTGCCGGTGGCCTGCGGTGATGATGCCCAGGCCGATGGCTGAGGTCATCGGGTAGTGCAGCGGCCGAAACGCATGCGCGGCAACGCTTCCGAACAATGCCCAGCCCTGGTCGGTGCGAAACAGCCTGGCCAGCACCGCGGCGGGAAGCACCGTCGGTGCCCCGAACCGGGCCAAGGTGATTGGGTGCCCGGGAATGCTCAGCAGCGGACCCATGATGTCCTCGGCCAGCATGTCGAATCCTTGCGAAGTCCATTCGAACAGGGCCCGCCAGCGGCGACCATCGCCGCCCAGACCGTCGGCCGTCTGGCCTACCGAACGGTGCAGCACGCCCGCGCTGCCGTCATCGAGCGGATGCACGCAGTCGATCTCGGGCAGCAGCCAGCTCAGGCCGTGGCGGTCCAGGTCCAGGCCGGCGAGGAACTCCGAGCCGATGGCCATCGGATGGATGGCCGAACAGTGGTCATGCACCAGGCCGGGCACGATGGCCTCGCTGCTGCGGGCACCGCCGCCCACCTCCTCGGCGGCCTCGAGAACGGTGACCTGCAGTCCGGATTTGGCCAGGGTGATGGCGGCGGCGAGCCCATTGGGCCCGCCACCAACCACGATCGCGGTCTGCGATGCACCTTTCATGCCAGCGCCCCATGCTCGTGGTCCTGCCCGTCGCGGATCCGTTCCCGCCTGCCGCCGAGCGACCAGGTCACCTGCGTTGGGATCGGACCGTTAGGCAGCCACGGCTGCTCGGCCACCGCATCGGCAACCTTCCAGGTGCCGCGCTCGAGCACCCCCAGGGCCGCGTCGATGACCTTGTAGTGCTGCGCCTTGCTGCCCCAGGCCTGCGACTCCACCCACACGACGATGAGTTCACCGGGCTCGAACGCGGCCTGTGTCTGCATCGCCGCGATCAGATCTTCGTTGTGCAGGTGACCGTCGCCGAAGTTGAACCCGATCAACGGCGTGATGCATCAAGTCAAGATGCCTGCGAAACCTGGTTCATGCATCACGTAAGGAATGCCCGCGAAATCGGGGTCAGGTGGTGGTCTTGCTTTTGATGCGGATGCCGGCTTTGAGGGCGGGTAGAGCGGCGGGTATGGCGGCGGGGTAGAGCTGTTCGGTCTTGTCTTTGGCGAGTCTGAGCAGGGCGGCTTGCAGGTCGGCGATCTGGTGGGCGATCGCGGCGGGGTTGAGGCTGTTGCGGTAGGTGAGCAGCTCTGTTTGTTGGGCCGCTGAGAGGACTCCGGCGGCCAGCAGCCGGTCCAGGGGGGGTCTGGGGCTTGTCGTAGAGCCGGCGGCGGTGACCGTCGCGGCTGCAGCCGTAGCTGATGGGTTTGATGGTGGGGGTCAGGTAGTTGAGCCGGTCGTTGACCAGGTGCCACAGCCGGTTGAGCACGGCGCGTTCTTCGTCGGTGTCGTAGCGGTAGTAGAACCCGTAGCGACGCACGAGGTGGTTGTTTTTGGACTCGATGGTGGCCTGGTCGTTCTTCTTGTAGGGTCGTGAGCGGGTGAAGAAGATCTCCATGTCCGCGGCCCACTTGATGACCGCCTTATTGAGGAATTCGGTGCCGTTGTCGAAGTCCAAACCCGTTACCTTATAGGGGATTTTAGTAATTCCGGTTTTGAGGGCGCCCAGGATGTGGGGGTGGGCGTTGTTGCGCACCGTGCGGGTGAACACCCAGCCGATGTGCATGTCGGTGAGGTTGACCGTGCGGGCGAACTCACCTTTCAGTGTCGGGCCGCAGTGCGCCACGGTGTCGCCTTCGAAGAACCCCGGAGATTCTTCGGCCTCATCGCCTGCTTTGCAGATGGTGATCGAGGACCGCAGCAGCGGGGAGGGTTTCGTCGTCGACACACCCGAGATCTGGTCGCGGGCCTTGGCGCCGCGCAGGTAGCGGTCGATCGTGGCGCTGCTCATCGCCAACAGCTCGGCACGCACCGCCGGGCCGTAACGGTCACGGCCGTCCACCAGTTCGCCGTGGCGTTCTAGAGCATCCAACTGAAGTGCCATGGAAGCGGCCAGGTACCGGCCGCACTGCCCGCCTGAGGCCGCCCACACCTTCTGCAACACCTTGAGCGCATCCTAGGAGTACTTCGGATTGCGTTGCCGGCGAGTCCGTTTGGCGACCTGCCGACCCGCTCCCGCCGGCGCGGCCGCCGCCCTCAACCGCCGCCGGGCGTTGTCACGCGACCAGCCGGTGACCGCCACCACCTGATCCAGAATCTGCCCCTTGTCCGCCTTCGGCGCCCCCACATACGCCCTGGCGAACTTCGCGGTGATCTCGGCCCGAGACGACATCGACAGCCCACTTCCCATGCCTGCCAAGGATCGACCGTTTCGCGGGCATTTTTACGTGATGCACCGAGGACGCTTCACGGGCATTTCTCGTGATGCTTGCCGAGGACTTGTGCGGCATAGGTGATGGGGTTTACAGTACTTACCAGCACCACTTCTCAGAGATTCAAATCGAAGTGGATCCGCAGCTCCCTTAAAAGGAGTCCCGGAATCAGCAAAGCCGCACCTCCCTGAAAAGGAGGCCCGGGAACCCCCGCACCCCCCTAAAAAAGGGGGCCCGGACTCAGCAAAGCTCGCACCTCCCTCAAAAGGAGGCTCGGAAAGTTTTGCACGGGCTATATCTCGCCATGGCTTGTCGAATTCCCCTTTCCTGGGGAATTCGATTAGTCCAATTTCGGCTATGCCTTGTTCCGATCCTTTTGGGCGTGCGATGGAAATGTCGCCCCTCCAGTCGAGAAATTGCCGGAGGAATTGTGACTCAAGACCACATTGTGACTGAGCGGCCGCCTGCGACCAGGAATGATACCGCGGGCAACGCAACCGCCCGCACGTATGAAGTCCGCACTCTCGGCTGCTTGATGAACGCTCACGACTCCGAGCGCATGGCGGGTTTGCTTGAAGACGCCGGGTACATCAAAGCCGACCCGGGCGCGCCTGCAGATCTGGTGGTATTCAACACCTGCGCGGTGCGTGAAAACGCCGACAACAAGCTCTACGGCTCGCTAGCGCACCTGGCTCCGATCAAGGCGAGTCGGCCCGGCATGCAAATCGCGGTCGGCGGATGCCTGGCACAAAAAGACCGCCACATCGTGCTCGACCGGGCACCGTGGGTTGACGTCGTCTTCGGCACACACAACATCGGCTCACTGCCGGTGCTCTTGGAACGCTCTCGGCACAACCAAGACGCGCAAGTCGAGATTCTCGAATCACTGCGGACATTCCCTTCGGCGCTGCCCGCGGCACGGGATTCAGCCTATGCCGCGTGGGTGTCGATCTCGGTGGGCTGCAACAACAGCTGAACCTTCTGCATCGTCCCGTCGCTACGCGGCAAGGAAGCCGACCGCCGCCCCGGCGACATCCTCGCCGAGGTGCAGGCCCTGGTAGAGCAGGGCGTGGTGGAAGTAACCCTGCTCGGCCAAAACGTCAACTCCTACGGCGTCAATTTCGCAGACCCAGACCCTTCGACGGGCGAGGCACCACTGCCTAGGGATCGAGGTGCGTTTGCGCAGCTGTTACGCGCTTGCGGCCGGATCGAGGGTCTAGAGCGCATCCGGTTCACCTCACCGCACCCGGCCGAATTCACCGACGACGTGATCCTGGCGATGGCCGAAACTCCGGCTGTGTGCCCGCATCTACACATGCCGCTGCAATCGGGTTCGGACCAGATCCTCAAGGCCATGCGCCGCTCCTACCGGCGCGATCGCTACCTGGGGATCATCGACAAGGTCCGTGCCGCGATACCGGACGCGGCCATCACCACCGACATCATCGTCGGCTTTCCCGGCGAAACCGAACATGACTTCGAGCAGACCCTCGACGTGGTGCAAAAAGCGCGGTTCACAAGCGCATTCACCTTCCAATACTCGCCTCGGCCGGGCACACCCGCGGCGGACATGCCCGACCAGATTCCCAAGAACGTCGTCCAGCAGCGCTTCGAGCGGCTGGTGGCGCTGCAAGAGCGAATCTCTTTGGAGGGCAACCGATCCCTGGTCGGGACCCGGCAGGAGCTGCTGGTCGTCGCAGGAGAGGGCCGCAAAAACGCCACCACGGCGCGAATCAGCGGGCGGGCCCGAGACGGCCGACTCGTCCACTTCCGTCCGGACAACGCCGACGGTTCGGTCCGGCCGGGTGACTTGGTGGATGTCGAAATCACCGATGCCGCGCCGCACCATCTGATCGCAGACGGGCCGCTGCTGCAGCATCGTAGGACCCCCGCAGGTGATGCCAGCGAACGCGGCCAGACCCCGACAACGCGTGGAGTCGGGCTGGGATTACCCCGAATCACGGTTGCCCAAGCCCAAACCCCCAGTTCCGCTGGACATCCCGACACCGCGTGCCGTTAGCGGCGGGGGCCCACCGATGAAACGCCTCGCCTTTACCGCACCTACGCCGTTTTCTCCCCCGATACCCGTGCGGCCGCATCGGTGGACAACCACGGACGGCGACTGTTCAAGGTCAGTGCCGCATCGAATTCCTCTTGCAGTCAACATCATTGGGCGATTGGTGTTTTCAAGTGAGGGAGGTTGATCGACTTGAGTACTGGTGAGATAGTAACCGGCTTGAGTGAAGCGCGGCGGACGTCCATTGCCGCGCTCTACGACCGGAAGACCTGCGATTGCGATGGGCTCAACGCAATGCTCGCGTCGCGTGATGGATTGTTTTTCAATCACAACGGCATCGACCTGCCGGACGGTCCGGCGCCGATGCAGGAGAAGGATCGGCTGGACTGGTTGCACCGCTCCAAGGCCGAGCTGGTCAGCTTTGGCCTGAAGTTCCTCGGTAAACCGCCTTCGGATGGCACCGTGCTAGATGCCGGCTGTGGGGCCGGGGGCGGCGCGATCATGATTCACCAGCGATTCGGGTGTGCCGTGGAAGGCGTGACAGTGTCGCCTGAGCAGGCGCGGTTCGCCGCCGCAACGGCCCTGGTGCGCGGCGTGGAAGACCAGGTCAGGTTCAGGGTCGGCGACATGCTCGAGGTTGACCGCCGCTTGGGTTCCGGCCAGATCCGACACCGCTATCAAGCCGTGTGGGCGTGCGAAAGCACTGAGCACGTCGATGATCTGGGGTTGATGTTCACCACGTTTGGCCGAGTGCTGCTCGCGGGTGGGCAAATCGTAGTGATCGCGTGGTGCGCGGGCCGGGGTCGGGCCGCCGAAAGCGTCAAGCAGCGCGTCGATGACCAATACTGCACGAACATTCACGAGCCGGCCGACTAACGGCGAGCGGCAGACGAGGCCGGGTTGATCACTTGTCGGCAGGTGGATTTGACCGGACTCACCGTCCCATACTGGAAGACACGGCTGGAGTCGGCGCACCTGACCGGCACCGAAGAGTTGATGCATTCGGCATTTGCGCAGCGGCTGATGACATACGAGTTGTTTTCGTTCAAGACGCCAGGCGAACCGTGACCGATCACGACTGTCCATCCCGGCTGGGATCAACGCCATCGCGTAGGCAACCGGCCCCGCCCTACGGCATGTGACAGACACCATGTTGGCCCGTTTCGACCCACACGATCAGCAGCTGCGCGACGATCCGTACGCGGTGTACGCGACCTATCGTCAGGCGGATCCGGTGCATTGGGGACAACCGTTCAAACCCGGCGACAACGGATGCTGGTACCTGTTTCGACACGATCATGTCGTTGCGATGCTGAGGGACCCTCGGTTTCGCCGCAAATTGGTTCCGGCCGATCCTCTGGCATCCGGGCAAGTGTTTGGCGCGCCCCTCGGTTTCGCAGAACTGTCGGGTCGGCTGTTGCTGTCACTGGATCCGCCCCATCATGGGCGTCTGCGTTCCATCGTGGCGCCCACGTTCACACCTTCGGCAATCGAGGCCTACCAGATGATCGCGGCCAAGGCCGCCGATCGGCTGATCGACGGGCTCGACGAGGTGGCTGCGTTCGACGTGATAGACAACTATGCCGTTCCTCTGTCAATGACGTAGATAGCAGCGATGCTGGGCTTGAACGCCGACGAGTTGCATCCGGACCTTCCGGTGTGGGTCTCTCGGTTTGGCGATGGGTTCGATCTGCGCAAGGAACCTGCGGCCATAGCGAGAGCCGACGATGCCGCCGCGAACATGCTGTGGTTCTTCGAGACCGCCGCGGCCAGCCACGATCGGTCACGACCGGGGCTGATCAGCGCCCTGATCGCGGCCCGCGAGGCCGGTCAGCTGACGCACGAAGAACTGCTGGCCCTTTGTGTGCAGCTCATGTTCGCCGCGCACGGGACGACGGTTGCGCAGATCGGCAACATGATCGCGGATCTGTGGACGCGCCCTGACCAGCTGGCATTGCTGCGGGCGCATCCGGAGCTGATGGCAGCTGCGGTCAACGAAAGTTTGCGTTTCAACGGCTCGGTTCAGTCCACGGCGGCACGCAAGCCCATCGAAGACGTCACGCTCGGCGGCGCGCACATTCGTGCGGGACAACCGCTGATCGCCTTCGTAGGCGCAGCCAACCGGGATCCGAAGGTGTTCGAGGAGCCGGACCGATTCGACATCACCCGTGCCCGAAGCGCAGCGGTCATGTTCGGCGCCGGAATTCATTACTGCCTTGGGGCACGCTTGGCCCGCCTCGAATGCCAGATCGCAGTGGGAACTCTGATGCGTCGGCTACCACGGCTGACATTGACCGAGAGGTGCCAACTGCACCGCCACACCAACATCGTGTTGCCCGCGCTGTTGCACCTGAAGGCAGTGACGGCGGCGTGATCCCGTCAGCGAATCGCTTGCGCTTGTTCTCCTGGCCGCGGGGCAGGGCGCTGCACAGCTGCCTGTACGCGGAGGTACAGCAGTTTTACGCACGGCAGATGCGGCTATTGGACCTCCGCGACATCGGCTCCCACGCAAAGACGTTCACCAAGGACGCGACGTTCGAGCACATTCCCGGTGCCGGCCCGGTCTCGACACGCGCAGCAATCGAGAAAGCCCTGCTGAAGTGGGACAGCAGAGCTGGGGATGCGATCCAACGACGGCACTGGCTGTCGATGATCGACTTGGTGTCGGGTAGCGCCCGCGTGATCGAGGCATCTGCCTATCTGATCGAAATCAACACTCGTCCCGGTGCCAAGCCGGCGATCGCCCAAAGTTGCGTGATCCACGACAAGTTGACCCGCGTCAGCGGACAACTTCTGGTCAGTTCGAGGAAGGTACTGGAGGACGGTCTGTGACTCGAGACCTGCCGGCACAACGCACGGCCAGCCGAATCTACGATCTGCACAGCGGCGGCTCCCTGCCGGACGCCGACGAATCCGCGCGGGTCACCGGATTGCTCGAGGAGGCGGGATTCGTTGCGGCTGGGCCCAGAGCTGCCTGGCGCGCTCGAACCGATGACCGTCCGACGATTTGCGTGTACTGCGCTTCCGGCGGCGACAACCCCGCCGACCTGAGCCTGGCCGCCGCCGTGGGCACCGAAATCGGTAGACGCGGATGGCGATTGATCTCTGGAGGCGGCGCCATCGCCATGATGGGCGCGGTGGCCCGCGCGGCCAGAACCGCCGGAGCCCACACCACAGGCGTAATCCCGAGAATTCTCCTGCAATCCGAACTTGCTGACCTCGGTGCCGACGAGCTGATCGTCACCGACACACTCACCCAACGCAAACACCTCATGGGCGAACGCGCTGACGGGTTCCTGACGCTGCCCGGCGGCCTGGGAACCCTCGAAGAGCTGCTCGAATGCTGGACCGCGGCCAGCCTCGGCATACATCACAAACCCGTAGTCCTGCTGGACCCTGCCGGACACTACCGCGGACTGCTCGACTGGCTCGAAGAACTGCGGCAGCAAGGCTTCGTGCACACCGCCGCGATCGATCGGCTCATCGTCACGACCGACGTCGACAGCGCATTCAGCAACCTCTGCCCATCAACTCGGTCGGCGTTCGCGTCGTCTGGGGAGGCCAGCGTCTCAGAGCGGACCCATGCGCATTATTAGGCCATTTGACTGATCCCAGCGCGGCCGCCGAACGTAACCCTTGTGGTGTCACCGCTAGCAAGCAGGACCACCGCAGGGGAGCACGGGATGGCACGCATGCCGACATCGATTCGCCCCACTGCTGACCCTCCGACAGGCGCTGTTGAGGCGAGATAGCAGGCAGAGGATATGAGACCACTAACGATCATCGGACCAACGGGAACCGGCAAGTCGGACTTAGCGATCGAGATTGCGGACCGACTCAGCGGCAAGATCGCCGTGGAGATCGTGAACGCCGACGCGTACCAGCTTTACCGCGGCATGGATATCGGCACCGGCAAGGTGCCGCTGGCCCAGCGCCGCGGCATACCGCATCACCAACTCGACGTGCTCGACGTCACCGAAACCGCCACTGTCGCGGGCTACCAGCGTTCGGCTGCCGCTGACATCGAAGCGATCGCCTCACGCGGAGCGCTGCCGCTGCTGGTCGGGGGCTCGATGCTCTACGTCCAGTCGCTGCTCGATGACTGGGCTTTTCCGGCGAAAGACCCAGCGATCCGAGCCCGCTGGGAGCGACGTCTCGCTCAGGTCGGGCCGGCCAGGTTGCATGCCGAGCTGGTCCGCCGCGACCCTGCCGCGGCCGCGGTCATCCCGCTCAACGACGCCCGCCGTACGGTGCGTGCGCTGGAAGTGGTCGAAATCACCGGCCGCCCGTATGCCGCCTCCGCTCCACGTATCGGCAGCCCTCGCTGGGATAGCGCGATCATCGGATTGGATTGCGAGACAAAGGTTCTTGATGAACGATTAGCGGCACGAACCAAAGCCATGTTCGATCGAGGTCTGATCGAAGAGGTGATCTCGCTGCTCCCCTGCGGCCTGGCCAGGGGGGTCACCGCTGCACGCGCGTTGGGGTACGCCCAAGTCATGGAGGCGCTCAAGGCCGGCGCAGACACTCAAGCCCTGGATCATGCGCGCCAACAAACCTGTCTGGCCACTCGACGCTATGTCCGACGGCAGCGGTCGTGGTTTCGGCGAGACCGCAGGGTGCGTTGGCTCGATGCCACGGCGTCCACCGCGGCCCACCGCACGGCCATCATCGAAGCGGTGTTGGGCGCCTGGCGGCGGGCATCATGAGGCTCCCCGACGCGGGTTGAATCAGCGCCAAATGCAGTGGCCGCAACGGCTGCCATGTCACCGTCGAACGCGAAGCCGGCTGTGTGATGACTGTCGTACTGATTGACCCACATCATTTGCTGGTACCAATGGAAGCCCTCAAGGTGCTGCGGCAGCAGGTGCAGTACACCGAGGAAGTACCGGCCGCGTTGACTCGGCTGCTGCCCGCGGCGCGCCCCGTGCGCGCCGGAGGCAACGCCACCGTGTTGTTGTCCTCCGATCCCACACATCCTGCGATTACGGCACGTTTGGCCGCCGGTGACCGGCTGATCTCCATACCGCACCCACAGTGCGGTGAGCGCCTGATCGATGCCGTTGCGGCAATGGACGAACTACGCACAGCTGGGTCGTGGGAAGCCGCGCAGACCCACGTCTCGGTTAGCCACTATTTGCTGAGCCAAACCTATGCGCTGCTGGATGCGCTGAGTAGCGCAGATGCCGACCAGCTACGCGAAGAACTCGGCGCCTTGCTCCTGCAGGTACTTTTCCAGGCTAGGATCGCGCAGGACGCACCGCGACGACCCTTCACCATCGATGACGTGGCCGACACCCTGATACGCAAGCTGGGCAACCGGCGCCGCGGAGTGCTGGCGGGCAATTCGCCCTCATTCCAGGAGCAGGTGGCGCAGTGGGAGAAGGGCAAAAAGGCAGACAAACAGGCGGGCTCGGTGATGCACGATCTGTTTCATGGTCAGCCCGCGTTGGCTCTGGCCCAGAAGGTGATCGAACGCGCAGTCAGGGCTGGCCTGCCGATGGACCTGGTCCCGGCGACGCTCACCTCCGTCCTGGTGTCACCTGACATCGATGCGGAAGGCGAGCTGCGGGCAGCGGTCCTGGAGTTCATGGACTCGGTGCGCCGTGCCGAGGACACGATCGCCGCGAGGCGCCGCGCGCCCGATACCACCGAAGAACCCGACCGCACGGCGCTCGGCGGGATCACCGAGCGGGAGTGGCGTATGTGCTGGCCTTCCGTGGGCGCCCACCCCCAATCCTGGGTCCGAGTCGCCAAACCCCGCGATGACGCCTAGTTTGCGAATTAGGTATACCGGCAGAAACAACTGATGGCCGGGTGTGCGGGAGGGAAGGTAGGCCCGTGGGTGATCGCATCGACGCGTCCGCGTTGATTCTCGGGCACGGAGATGACGTCCGGCGCCGGCTCACGCGTTCAGTCGCGGTGTTGCGGCAAATGATCGAGGCCGGCTGGTTTGCCGGCCACGAAGACACCATCGGCATGGAGGTGGAACTCGACCTGGTGGACCCGCTGGGCCGGCCGCGACTGGTCAACGACGCGGTTCTACAGGCCCTGGACCGAACCGATATGCAGCACGAGCTTGGCCAGTTCAATGTCGAGTTGAAACTGCCGCCCACCCGCTAACGGGCCACGTGCTCCGGGACAGCGAACAACTTCTGGCCGACGTGCTCGACGGGTCCGGCGCGCGGATCGAAAGCCTGGGCACCCGCCTGATCGCGGTTGGCATGCTTCCCACCCTGAGCGCCGACCACATGACCGCCGAACGGCTCTCCACCAACCCGCGCTACGAGCTGCTGAGCCGCCGCATCCGCACCGCTCGACACCGGCCGTTCCGGGTGCACATCAGCGACGCACCCGAGCCGGTCGAATTCACCACCGACTCGGTCGCGCCCGAAGCCTCCGCAACCAGCCTGCAGCTGCACTTGCGGGCGCACCGGGACCGATTTGCGGCCTACTTCAACGCGGCCCAACTGATCGCCGGAGCGCAGGTCGCGGTGGCCGCCAATTCCCCCTTCCTGCTCGGCCGGCACGCCTGGCAGGAGACCCGAATCACGCTGGTGGAGCAGCTACTCGACTCCCGCCGCCCCAGCGAGGTCAAGGCCAGCGCACCGGCGCGCGTCCGGCTCGGGGAGGGGTGGATCAGCGACCCCGTGGGCCTCTTCGACCACCTGGTGCGCGAGTACCCGCCGCTGTTCCCAACCCTGGAGGCAGAAGATCCCGACGCTGCCCTCGAGGCAGGGCGAGCTCCGGTGCTCCATGAGCTTCGGCTGCACAACGGCACGGTGTGGCAGTGGAACCGCCCCGTTTACGACGTCCAGGGGCGGCAGCCCGCAGCTGCGAATCGAGAACCGGGTGCTGCCCAGCGGGCCCACCGCCGTCGACATGGTCGCCAATGCCGCCTTCTACTACGGGCTGGTGCGCGCAATCGCAGACAGTGACCGCACTCCGTGGGAACAGATCCCCTTCGCGGTGGCCGAGCGAGACCTGCACCGCGCGGCACGCGACGGGCTGGCGGCGCAATTGAGTTGGCAGGGCACCGACCAGCCCGCAGCGCAGCTCACCCGAGATGTCCTGTTGCCCGCCGCCGCGACCGGACTCGACGCGTGGGGCGTGGACGCCCACGACCGCGACCGGTACCTCGGTGTCATCGAAGCGCGGGTTCGCAGCGGCCGCACCGGCGCGGCCTGGCAAACGGCGACGGTGCGCCGCCTCGAAGAACGCGGACTGGAACGCATCTCGGCGCTGCACGAGATCACCCGGCGATACGTCGAGCACGCGCGCAGCGGGGCCCCAGTCCATGAATGGCCGCTATCATGACGGTCCGATCCGTCCGGATCGCTAGCGCAGCGCGAGCACGAGTTTGCCGGTGTTCTCACCCCGAAACAGCGCCAACAGCGCCTCAGGAAAGTCGCCGACATCGCCCGCAACCACCTGCTCGCGGGCGCGCAGCTCACCGCTAGCCAGCCAATTCGCTAGCTGCCCAACGGCTTCGCCATATCGATCCGCGTAGTCGAAGACCACGAACCCGGTCATCGAGGCGCGTGCGACCAGCAACTGCATGTAGTTGGCCGGCCCGTGCAGCTCCCCGGCGGCGTTGTACTGGGAGATGGCTCCGCAAATTACGACACGCGCTCCGCGGGCCAGACGTGACAACCCCGCCTCGAGCACCTCTCCCCCGACGTTGTCGAAAAAGACGTCAATGCCGTTAGGGGCATGCATCTTCAGCTGACGGCGCAGATCCCCGGCTTGGTAGTCGATGGCGGCGTCGAAGCCAAGCTCCTCTACCAGCCGGCGACATTTCTGCTCACCGCCGGCGATGCCGATCGCCCGGCAGCCCACAATCCGGGCTATCTGTCCGACGATGCTGCCCACCGAACCGGCGGCTCCGGAGACGACGACGGTCTGACCGGGTTGCGCGCGACCGACGTCGAGGAGCCCGAAGTAGGCCGTTATAACGCTGATGCCCAGGGCGCCCAGATGCACCGGGGCCGGCGCGAGGGTGGTGTCCACGCGCGTCACACCGCTACCGTCGGAATGCGCGTAACGCTGCACCCCGAACGTTCCGTACACCTCGTCGCCGGCCGCGAAATCCGGGTGGCGAGAATCGATCACGCGCCCGATGCCGCCCGCGCGCATCACCTCGCCGATCTGCACCGGTGCCACGTAGGACCGCCCCGCGTTCATCCACGTCCGCATCGCCGGATCGAACGACAGATACTCAACGCGCACCAAAAACTCGCCATCGGCCGGACCGCCAACGGGTTCGTCGGCGACTTCCCAGTCCGATGGCTTGGGCAATCCGATCGGGCGCGCGGCCAGCCGGCACACGGTATTGACCAGCGTCACGATTCCCCCTTCCTCGACAGTGCGTTCAGCGTTGCCCGGCCCGCCGGATCTTCGGCAGTGCAGGGCACCAGCGCCAGGCAGTCCGCGCCGGCCTCTTCGTAGTCCCGCAGCCGGGCCGCGACTCGCTCGGCGGTGCCCAATGCCCCCACCTGCTCGAGCAGTTCGACGGGGATGGCGGCAGCCAGCTCCCGGCGACTCGCCCCGGCGCGCGCGGCGCCGACGAGGCGGTCAAAGCCCAATGCACTGAACATTTCGCCATATCCGGGCGGGCCGAGATAGACCGCCAGCTGCGCCGCCAGCTGAGCGTGCGCGGCGGCACCGGGATCAACGGCAACGGGCACCCATACCGTCAGCCGCGGTGCGGCGCGAACTGCCGCCGCGGCGGCCACGGAGTCGATGGCGTGACGAACCTCTGCCACCCGAGCCGGCGATGCGAGGTTGAGCACCACCTCATCGGCGTGCTTTGCCGCCAGGCGAATCATGCCAGGGCCGAAGGCCCCCAACGCAATTCGAGCCTCCGGCTGCGGGTTGCGCAGCCGGAAGCCGTGGCTGGCGACATGGCGCCCGTGGTAGTCGACGCGCGCCCCACCCAGTATCGACCGCAGGCATTCAATGGTTTCCCGCATCACCGGCACGTGGTGTGCCCACGGCCGATCATGCCAACCGGCCACGATCGCCGGGCTGGAGGCGCCCAGGGCGATATCGACCCGACTACCGGTGAGAGAGGCGACCGAACTCACGCCCAGCGCCAGCCCCACCGGGCCGCGAACGGCTACGGCCAGCGGCCCGATCTTCAAGCCCATTCCGGGTGCATGCAGCCCTATCGCGGTGGCAAGGGCAAACGCGTCGTAGGTGGCCATTTCCCCAACCCAAAGCACGTCGAAACCGGCCTTCGACGCCGCCAGCGCCACCTCCATCGCCTCGTCGTCGGGCCGGTCCAGCCAAAACGGTAGGGCGACTTCTAAATCGGTCACAGCATCGAGGTATCGCAGTGCTGGCCGAGCAAGACGCGCCCCGGCAGTTCGCGGGATGCCTCGTTGACCTGGAAATGGGCGGTGGCGGTAAACGCGTCGCGAAACCGGCGTTGCAGTGGTGAGCCATCGTGGATCGCGCTGCTCCCGGCCAGGTCATACATGGTGCGCACGACGTCGGCAGAGGTCCGCGCCGCGTGGGTGGCCGCCAGCCGTAGCCGGTTGCGCAGCGCCACCGGCACCGGGTCGGGATTGTGGCTAGCTTGCCAGGCCGAGTCGATCGCCTCGTAAAACAGTGCGCGCGCCGCACCGAGCGCCGCCTCGGCCGTCGCGACCGCCGTTTGGGTGGCCGGCCGTTCGGCCAAGGTGCGCTTGGCCCCCAGCCCTTTCTTGTCGCCGGCCAACTCGACCAGGTCGTCAATCGCGGCGCGCGCGTTGCCCAGCGCCGCCGCCCCGATCGACAGCGCAAAGAAGCCGAACACCGGGAAGCGATACAGCGGCCTGTCAATGGTGGGACCGTCGAACACCGAGAACACCCGATCGGCGGGGACGAAGACCTCCTCGGCAACGCAATCGTGACTGCCGGTACCGGGCAACCCCAGGGTGTTCCAGGTGTCCAAGGCGCGCAGATCGTCTTTGGGTAGCGCCACCACCGATGGCACCGGCTGACCCTCCACGAAGCAACCGGCGAACATCATGTCCGCGTGGTTGATCCCACTGCAGAACGGCCAGCGCCCGGACACCACAACACCGCCGTCGACCGACTTCGCCTTACCGCGCGGCGCCCACACACCCGCGGCGACACTTCGCCCGGCACCAAACATTTCGTCGCGACTGGACGCCGGCAGATAGGCGACCAACAACGCGCTGGTGATCGCGATCGACACGCACCATCCCGCTGAAGCATCGCCGCGCGCCACCGCCTCGGCACACCGCAGCGCCGGTCCGGGGGCCAGCTCCGCCGCCTGTACCTCGCGCGGCATCGTGGCGCGCAGCAATCCTGCCTCGCCAAGCCGCGCCACCAATTCGTCGGGCAGTCTGCGATCGCGGTCGATCTCCGCCGACATCTCCCGCGCCGTCAGGGCGATCTTCTCGGCGAGGTTCTCCATCTCGCTATCTGCTCTGCGCAGTGGTGCGGCGCTCAGGTCCGGCTGATTCATCAGGACTCCTGGTAATGACGGCGGTTCCGTCAAGTTACCACCATGGTTCAGAAATTGAACCGGGTACAGTTGTTGAACTATGGGCGCCGCCGATCTGTCCCACCGCTTCGAAGGGGAGTCGGTTGGCCGTGCCCTCGAGCTGGTCGGCGAGCGCTGGACCCTATTGATCCTGCGCGAGGCGTTCTTCGGCGTGCAGCGCTTCGGCCAGCTCGCCCGCAACCTCAACATTCCGCGCCCCACCCTGTCATCGCGGCTGCGGATGCTCGTCAATGCGGGCCTGCTGGACCGGGTGCCTTACTCCCAGGATCCGGAGCGCCACGAGTACCGGCTGACCGACACCGGCCACGAACTGTTCGCCGCGATCGTCGTCCTCATGCAGTGGGGAGACAAGCACTTGCCGAACCCCGACGGCCCACCGATTGTGTTGCGTCACCATTGCGGCCAGTTCGTCGAGCCGCGCCTGATCTGCGCCCACTGCGGCGAGGAGATCACCGCACGCAATGTCACACCCGAAGCCGGGCCCGGCTTCGGCGACGCGGTAGCCGCGCCAAACTGAGCGCGCAGACGCGCGGCACCACAGAGTCTCCCGAGACGTCTTCGACAAGACGCTCACGCCATCCTACACAGTGCGCTCGGCCGGTGTGGCACAAGACAATCCACGGCGTTGCGCCGAGACTTCACCCCGCCGGCCGGGTAGCCTGGATGGTGTTCAGGAGATAACAATTTGCAATCCCAGGTTGTTGCGAATCGATAAGCATGCCTAGACACGTCAGCGCGCAAGACCGGACAGATCGCCCGCGAAATTATCGTCACTTGGTGCAACGTCGAACGGCTCTCAAACTGCCGCTGCTGCTGGCGGCCGGCGCCGCGCTGGCCCAGACCCCCCGCGCCACCGCTGCGGCAGGCCGGTGGTCGGCTGAGCGCGCCAACACCTGGTACCAGACCCAAGGCTGGATCGTCGGCGCCAACTACATCACCGCCAACGCCATCAATCAGCTCGAGATGTTTCAGCCCGCCACCTACGATCCGCGGCGCATCGACAGAGAGCTGGGCTTGGCCCGGTTGATCGGGTTCAACAGCATGCGAGTCTTCCTGCACGATCAGCTGTGGGCCTCGGATCAAAGGGGCTTTCAGACTCGGCTGGCACAATTCGTCGCCATCGCGGCGCGCCACGGCATCAAACCTCTTTTCGTCTTGTTCGACTCCTGTTGGGACCCGTTCCCCAAGCTGGGTCAGCAGCGTGCGCCAAGGCCCGGCGTGCACAACTCGGGTTGGGTGCAAAGCCCCGGCGCCGAACACCTCGGCGACCCCAGCTACCAGGCCGTTCTGCACGGCTACGTGACTGGAGTGTTGAACCAGTTCCGCAACGACAACCGCGTATTGGGCTGGGACTTGTGGAATGAGCCCGACAATCCGGCGAAGGTGTACCGAAAGGTGGAGAGAAAGGACAAGCTGGAGCGGGTCGCGGAGCTACTCCCCCAGGTGTTCCAGTGGGCGCGCGAGGTCGATCCCAGCCAGCCCTTGACAAGCGGTGTCTGGCAGGGAAATTGGTCGGATCCGGGCAAGCGCTCCACCATCGCCAGCATCCAGCTCGACAATGCCGACGTCATCACATTTCACAGCTACGCGGCACCGGCCGGCTTTGAGGCCCGTATCGACGGACTTGCGCCGCTGGGGCGGCCGATCATCTGCACCGAGTACCTGGCGCGCTCCCAGGGCAGCAGTGTCGAGGGGGTGCTACCAATCGCCAAGCGTCGCAACGTCGGCGCCTTCAATTGGGGTTTGGTCGCCGGTAAGACTCAGACCTACCTACCGTGGGATTCCTGGGATCATCCGTACACCAAGCCCCCGAAGGTATGGTTCAGCGATCTTCTGCAACCCGACGGACGGCCCTACCGGGAGAGCGAAATACAGACCATCCAGTCGCTGACCGGCGCCCGAAACCAGGACTGACGACAGGCGTGGGTCACCAAGCCGGCGCCGGGTCCAACATCGCGACGTGGTCGCCCTTCCACTCGTACCTCACCGTCGTGATCGGTCCGGGGCACGCCGTGCAGACGTCTCTGCCGTCTTTGTAGTCGAGCGCCACCGTGTCATCGGTTGTCTTCGCCGCATTCAGCGTCGTAAACGAATACGCCTTTGTGGTGGCAATACCGGCGGAGGTGCCGTTGTGAAAAAGCAGAACGAGGTCCGGTGAGCTGCCCGTCGCGCCTTCAACGCTGATGATGACAGCCGACAGTGTGGAACACGGGTTGTAGTTGCTACTCGGATCGAAGCTGCGCGGATTGGTGTCCCACGGGTAGCTCTGCGGCAGGGTTGGCAATGACTTGATCGCTGCCTGGATCTCTGGGGCATTGAGGTTGACCCCACAGGTCGGTTCCGCTTGTGCCGGTGGCGCCAGCGGATTCAAGGCGGCCAGGACAGCGACCGTCGCTGCCCAACCAACTATTCGCATGGAAGCACTGCCTCCTCTCCCCGGAATGCGTTGTCGCAGACTTCATCGCGGCCGATCTCCGGGCATTCGATGAGCCCTGACCTCACCGAGTACACAGGCGATTGCACGGGCCGACAAGGGCGGGACGAGGGAATGTCGCAGATCTGAGTCGAAGTTGGTATGCAGCTGATAGCTGGCCAGTAAGAAGGTGCGGCGCCGCCGAACGGTCAATCCAGGGCAAGTGTTGGGGAAAGGGTGTTGTGCGCCTCGTCGATCCACGTGTCGGCCAGCCGGGCGGCCTCAGGCACGCTCAGTCCCGTCTGGTCGATGTCGTTTGCGTGTTCGGCGACGTCGACAATCTGGGTGCGTGGCCAGCCTTGCGCCAGAGCCAGGCATATCGTTTGTTCGGCTTGCTCCTGGTGATTGGGCCAGTCGGGCTCGAACATGACCGGTTCGGCCTGGGCCATGGCGATAATGCCCGGAAGTGCGGCTGGACCAGCGAGCGCGATCACCAGCGACAGGGCTGACAGCAACGTCTTCATGGCGCCAGGGTACAGATCGAGCCGTCAGCCGCCGCCTGGTCTGACCCATTTCCGGCCATCGTCGGCTTACTGTGGTGGTGCGAGCCGTCGCCGCGCAGGGCTGGCCGCCGTTGGTGCCAGCGGGAAAAGGACGAGTGCCAATGAGCATTGATGACGAAGCCGTCACAAGCTTGGAAGACCTCAAGGGCGATCTGGCGCACCGCCACAAATGGACGCCAAGCGGCGGAAGCTCGGTCGACAGCGCGACCATCGAGGCCGACATGGCGGCCCTCGACCGCGACGGCTTCGTCATCTGGGAGAACCTGCTCAGTGCCGAGCAGTGCCGGCTGATCCGAGAGGTCGTGCGACCCTGGCTCGAGCACACCGGACGTAACTCATTTGAGGGCCGGCGCACCCAACGCATCTACAGCGTGTTGAGCAGGACGCGAGTGTGCGACCGGCTTGCCGATCATCCACGGGTGCTGGCGGTGCTCGATCGGATATTGATGCCCAACTACCTGCTTTCGGCATTGCAGGCGATCAACATTCTGCCCGGAGAAGACGCGCAGCTACCCCACCATGACGACGGGTTCTACCCGATTCCGCGGCCCAGGGCACCCTTGGCGGCGGCGACGATCTGGGCGATCGACGACTTCACCGCCGACAATGGCGCCACGGTGGTCATCCCCGGCAGCCATCGTTGGGGCAGACGTCCGCCGGGCCCGGACGATCAGGTGCTGCCCGTCGTGATGCCTGCCGGCTCGTGCGTCTTCTTCGTCGGTACCCTCTGGCATGGTGGTGGCGCCAATACCAGCACCAGCGAGCGTCTGGCCGTCACCGCCCAGTACTGCGAACCGTGGCTGCGCCCGATGGAGGCCTATACCCTGTCAATATCGCGCGAAATTGCCCGAGCGGTCTCCGACGACATTCGCCGGATGCTCGGCTACAGCATCCATCCCCCGTTCGTTGGCGCGGTTGATGGCCTGCACCCGTTGCGACTGTTGGAATCCGGGCCTGATTCCTAGGTTTGGATGCGTGGTTGGGATTGGTAGCCGCGAGCGAATGCAAATATTTCGCGAATCATCCGAACCGTCTTCGGCCTGACTACCGCGAAGGACCGCAAATGAACACGTCCCCACCCTGACGCGAAACACTGGTCACGGGCGTCGCGCAAACCGCGGGCATCCGAGCCCGGCCGACGCCACCGCGTCGACGATGCGGTCGAGCTTTTCTCTTCAAAGGCGGCAACATGCCGCCAAGTCAGTCATTAAAATTACGCTTTCAAATAGCGCCACGGTGACAACGAGCAATTGCCCCCGACGCTGAGAAGGCACTGGTACGAGGACGACAGTGATGAACTTTTCGGTGTTGCCGCCAGAGATCAATTCGCTACGGATATTCGCTGGCACGGGGTCCGGGCCAATGCTGGCGGCCGCAGCCGCCTGGTGTCCGTGGCCATGAAAAAGTAGCCACTGGTGGCCAAGTCGAGGTATCCAGTTTTGGCCAGATAAAAGTATCCACCCCGTGTTCGTCGTGTCGATCAGGAACTGTGGGCCCCGATGGTGACGGTGAAGGCGCCAACCAATGGCCATCACCACCGGGGAGTTCCATTGAAGTCTGTGAAGGACCGCATGGACATCATTTCTGCCGATCAACAGCTCGGGTCGTACCGGGCCGCCGCCGACGCGTGCGGCACCACGCATCGCACCGTCAAGAAGATCATCGACAAATTCGAGGCCGACCAGGCCGGCATACCGCCGGCACGGCGGGCCGAACGAGGGCACAACTACGATTCGGTGGCCGAGCTGGTCGCCGAACGTGTCGAGAAATCTGGAGGCCGGATCTCGGCCAAGCGGCTGCTGCCGATCGCCCGCACCGCAGGCTACCAAGGCTCGGATCGCAACTTCCGGCGTCTTGTTGCCGAGGCGAAGACGTTGTGGCGCAGCGCCAATCACTGCGGGCGCCGTCCAGCGGTATGGTCACCAGGGCAGTACCTGGTGATCGACTGGGCCCAAGCGGCACCGGGATTGTTCCTGTTCTGCGCGGTGCTGGCATTCTCCCGGTGGCGATTCGTGCGTTTCGCCGCCGACCAGAAGGCCTCGACCACGCTGGCGTTGATCGCCGAAACCCTGTCGGCGATCGGCGGGGTCCCGGCGTGGGTGCTGGCTGATCGGATGGCCTGCCTCAAAGGCGGGTAGTCGCCAATGTGGTCGTCCCGACCCCGGATTACATCCGACTGGCCACCCATTACGGGTTCGCCCCGGACTTCTGTCACGCCAACGACCCACAATCCAAGGGCATCGTGGAGAACCTGTGCGGCTATGCCCAACGCGACCTGGCGGTGCCGCTGCTGACCCAGTCCGCTGTCGACGGCGTGCCGATCGACATCCGGGCCGCCAACGCCGCTGCGCGGCGTGGTGCGACGAGGTCAATGCCCTGGCGCACTCGGAGATTCAGGCGATTCCCGACGAACGGTTGGTCTCCGAACGCCAAGTACTGCAACCACTTCCATCGTTGCGCTTACAGATCGGGGCGCCCACGGTGCTGCACAAGGTCGACCGACTCTCCTGTGTGCGCTACGGCTCGGCCCGCTACTCGGTACCCACCCGGCTGATCGGCACCACCGTGGCAGTGGTGGTCGATCACGGCGCGGTCTGCCTGGTCGAACCGGCTACCGGGATGATCGTGGCCGAACACGAACTGGTCGCCCCAGACTCAGCGTCGATCCTCGATGAGCACTACGACGGGCCAAGGCTGGCACCGAGTCGGGGCCCGCGGCCCAAGACCAGCGTGGAGAAGCAGTTCTGCGCCCTCGGCGCGGACGCCGAGGCATTCCTCGTCGGCGCCGCGGCGATCGGCAACACCCGCCTAGGGCGTGTCTGCTTAATGTGAATGGTGTTTTGGCTGATGCTGTTTGGGTGATGCGGACGCATGCGATTTCTGATGATTTGTGGTCGCTGATCGTGGCGGTGTTGCCTGCGGGGCGGCGGCGTGGCCGGCCGTGGAACGATCATCGACATACTCTGGAGGGCATTATCTGGCGTTACCGTACGGGATCTCCGTGGTGTGACCTGCCCGAGCACTTCGGTCCCTGGCAATCAGTGGCCGAGAGGCATCTACGCTGGTCGGTCGATGGCATCTACGCGCGGATCTTCGCGGCGATCGCCTCTGACCTCGACGCCGAGGACGCCGACCTGGGCGCACTGTTGTCGGTCGATTCGACCAGTGTGCGCGCCCACCAACACGCAGCCGGAGCGCGCCCCGGGCGCCGCACAGGGGGATCTGTCGAATTACAAGAAATATCTCGATGAGCCCGATGACCACGCCATTGGGCGTTCCCGCGGCGGGCTGACTACCAAGATCCACGCCTTGACCGACCAGCTGTGCAGTCCGGTCACCCTGGCACTGTCGGCCGGTCAAGCCGGTGATAATCCGATGCTTTGGCCACTGCTGGCCGCCCGGTGCAGCAACTCATACGCCCCGTTTCACCTGCTGGCGGACAAGGCGTACTCCCATGACTCGACGCGGGCACAGCTGCGCCGGCTCAAGATCGCCCACACCATCCCCGAGCGCAGCGACCAGATCACCCGCCGCAAAGCCAAAGGCCGCAACAGAGGACGGCCTCCGGGGTTCTCAGGCCGAATCTACAAGCACCGCAACACCGTCGAGCGAAGCTTCAACCGGCTCAAACACTGGCGCGCGGTCGCCACCCGCTACGACAAATACGCCCTGACCTACCTCAGCGGTGCCACCCTGGCCGCCATCATCACCTACCACCGCGTCCGCAATTAGCAGACAGGACCTAGCCGCAGAGCTGGAGATCCTGCTCGCCCTGGGGGCCGCCCACGGCACCGACGCGCTGATCGCGGCGCTGCACCGGGCGGTGGCGTTTCGCCGGTTCCGGGCCGCCGACGTGCGCTCCATCCTGGCCGCGGGCACCGGAACCCCACAACCCCGCCCTGCCGGGGATGCGCTGATTCTGGACCTACCGGTCGCCCCGATGCGTTCCCTGGACGCCTACAAGATCGGACCCGTCGGAGCCGATGACGAGGTGATCTCATGACCACGACATCACCAACGACTGCCGTCGAACCCGTGGCGCCGCCGTCGTTGCCGCCGCTGGCCGCTGATCTGGATGCCGGGCTGCGGCGGTTGAAGTTGGCCGCGGTGCGGCGCAGCGCACCGAGGTCTTGCTGACCGCCAAGACCCAACGCTGGACTCCTGAGGAAGTGCTGCGCACGCTCGTCGAGACCGAACTGGCCGCCCGGGATGCCTCCAACATCGTCAACCGGCTCAAGGCCGCCGCGTTCCCCGTCTCGAAAACGTTGGAGTCCTTCGACGTGGCCGCCTCGTCGATCCCGCCGAAGGTTTTCGACTACCTGTCAAGTCTGGAATGGATACGGGCCCAACAGAACCTGGCGATCATCGGCCCGGCCGGCACCGGCAAATCCCACACCCTGATCGGGTTGGGGACCGCGGCGATCCACGCCGGGCTCAGGGTCCGCTACTTCACCGCCGCTGATCTCGTCGAGACCCTCTACCGCGGCCTGGCCGACAACACCGTCGGCAAGATCATCGAATCGCTGCTGCGGGTCGACCTGATCATCTTGGACGAACTCGGCTTCGCCCCACTCGATGACACCGGTACCCAACTGCTGTTCCGCTTGGTCGCCGGCGCCTACGAACGCCGCAGCCTGGCCATCGGGTCACACTGGCCCTTCGAACAATGGGGCCGGTTCCTGCCCGAGCAGACCACCGCAGTCAGCATCCTCAACCGCCTGCTACACCACGCCAGCCTCGTCATCACCGACGGCGACTCCTACCGCATGAAGGACGCCCAGCACCGGAAGGAGCAACCCACACCAACCTAGGAACTACCGCCCGGGGTGGATACTTCTATCTGGCCACCAGCGGATACTTCAACTTGGCCATTGACAGTATCTAGACAAGAATTTCGGCGGAATTCTCATCATCTGGGATCGCATGCTGGGCACATTCCAGGCCGAAGAATTCCGCCCACACTACGGACTCACAAAACCGGTCCACACCTTCAACATCTGGAAGCTACAAACCAACGAATACGCGGCGATAGTCCGAGACTGGCGCTCAGCAACTCGACTACGCGATCGACTCGGCTACGTCTTCGGACCGCCGGGCTGGAAACCGCAGACACCCGCCAACCAGGAAACCGGCAGGCTGCCCAAGTCCGCTTGACCCCCAAGCCGTCGAGTTGGCAATCCGCCTCAGCCGACCCGCGCAGCACCGCCAGGTCTCAGCGGATCAACACCACGCCAAGAAGTTGACTGAGCCAAGCTCGTGCCGCGTCCTGGTCGCCGTCCAGTAGAAGTTGAATGCTGACCCCGTCATAGGCGGCGACCACGGCGCGGGCGGCGTCGGCAACGCTGCCGATCGCTGCGGGTAGTTCGACATCGCTGCCAGCAAGCCGGTCTTCCACTGCGGCACGCAGCTGCGCCCGGTGGGCCGCCAGGCGTTGGGCGAGATCCGGGTGGCGGGCGGCGTGCATCAGGAAGTCAGTCTTGATGAGCAGCCAGTCGCGGTCGAGCAACAAGGTGCTGGCGATTCGATCCACTGTCCCGGGCACGTCGGTGGGATCGTCGACGCTTGCCATGGCGGTGCCGACCTGTTCGGAGATCAAGGTGGCGCGCTGGTCATAGAGGGTGAAGAAGAGTTCCTCGAGGCTGTCGAACTGCGAGTAGAACGCCCCCCGGGTGTAGCCGGCCGCCGCACACACATCCTCGATGCGCACGTGCCCGAACCCTTTGTCTGCGAACACCCTGAACGCCGCATCGACCAGCCGGGCCCGAGTCTCGGCGCGCCGCTTGGTCACGCGCGCCGGCGTGGCAGTGTTGGCTTGCGGTGTCATCTACATCACACTCCGATACATCAAAGCATCCGATGTATTAATGTATCAGATGTGTGGGCGTAGGGCATACTCACACATAACTCTAGGAAGGCTGTCGGATGGACGCTGATGTCATCGTCGTCGGTGCAGGTTTGGCCGGGCTGGTCGCCACTCACGAACTCACCCGCCGGGGTAAGAAGGTCGCGGTGGTCGATCAGGAGAACGAGAAGAACCTCGGCGGTCAGGCCTTTTGGTCGTTCGGCGGACTCTTCCTGGTGGACAGCCCCGAACAGCGCCACCTCGGAATCAAAGATTCCCTGGAGTTGGCGTGGAACGACTGGTCCGGCAGCGCGGCGTTCGACCGGCCCGACGATGAAGACTTCTGGGCCACCAAGTGGGCGCGCGCCTACGTGGAGTTCGCCGCCGGCGAGAAGCGCTCTTATCTGACCGACCTCGGAATCCGGTTCATGCCCACCGTGGGATGGGCCGAGCGCGGCGACCTGCGCGCCGAGGGCCACGGCAACTCCGTTCCCCGTTTCCACATCGCCTGGGGCACCGGCACCGGCGTCGTGGAACCGTTTGTCGACTCCGCTCTACAGAGCGCCATGGACAAGCTGGTGACCTTCTACAATCGGCACCGCGTTGACGAGCTGGTCATCATCGACGGCGTTGCCACCGGGATCAAAGGCACCGTGTTGGCGCCCGATGACGCGGAGCGCGCCACTCCGTCCAACCGCGACGAGGTAGGCGAGTTCGAACTGTCGGCGCAGGCGGTCATCATCACCACCGGCGGGATCGGCGGCAACCACGACATGGTGCGGCGATACTGGCCGGACCGGATGGGCACCCCGCCAGCCTCGATGATCACCGGCGTGCCCGCCTATGTCGATGGCCGGATGCTCGACATCGCCAACGACAGCGGGGTACGCCTGGTCAACCGCGACCGGATGTGGCACTACACCGAAGGCGTCAACAACTGGGACCCCATCTGGCCCAAGCACGCCATCCGCATCATCCCCGGCCCGTCGTCGATGTGGTTCGACGCACTGGGGCGCCGGCTACCGGCCCCCTACCTGCCCGGCTACGACACCTTGGGCACCCTGCGCCACCTGCGCACCACCCCCGAGATCGCCAAGTACGACCACTCCTGGTTCATCTTGAACCAGAAGATCATCAAGAAGGAGTTCGCCCTCTCGGGTTCCGAGCAGAACCCCGACATCACCGGCAAGAGCCGCAAAGCCGTTCTGCAAGAACGGTTTTTAAACAAGGACGCGACCGGTCCGGTCGAGGCGTTCAAGCGCCACGGCGCCGACTTCGTCGTCGCCAACAGCCTGGAAGAACTCGTCGAGAAGATGAACGGCCTGACCGACGAACCGCTGCTGGATCCGGCCGCGATCCGCAGGCAGATCGAAGCGCGGGATCTGCAGGTCGCCAACCCATTCTGCAAGGACGTTCAAGTTCAGGGGATCCGCAATGCGCGACGCGCCCTTGGCGACCGGCTCGGCCGCGTCGCGGCGCCACACCGCATCCTCGACCCCAAGGCGGGGCCGCTGATCGCGACGAAACTGCACATCCTGACCCGAAAAACATTGGGCGGCATCCAAACCGATCTGTCGTCGCGCGCGATAGGCAACAACGGCGAACCGATCGCGGGCCTGTATGCGGCGGGAGAGGTCGCGGGGTTCGGCGGCGGCGGCGTGCACGGTTATAACGCGCTGGAAGGCACGTTCCTGGGCGGCTGCATTTTCTCCGGGCGCGCCGCTGGCCGTGCTGCCGCCGACGCCGTCTGAGCGGGTCGCTGACCCTCGCGAGCAGACGTGGAATCGCACAAGATCTGCGATCTTGATGCGATTCCACGTCTGCTCGCGCCAGTGGCTCCCAAATAGCTAGCCGCGACCCGGCGCCTACCCTCCCACCGCCATAGCCGGCAATCAGGCAAAATGGGCGGCATGGACACTGGTGCGAACTCACCTCGGGTCTTGGTGGTCGACGACGATTCCGATGTGCTCGCCTCGCTGGAGCGCGGTCTGCGGCTGTCCGGATTCGAAGTATCGACCGCCGTCGACGGTGCCGAGGCCTTGCGCAGCGCCACCGAGACCCGGCCGGACGCGATCGTGCTCGACATCAACATGCCCGTGCTGGACGGCGTCAGTGTCGTTACCGCACTGCGTGCCATGGACAACGACGTCCCGGTCTGTGTGCTGTCCGCGCGCAGCTCGGTCGATGACCGAGTGGCCGGTCTGGAGGCCGGCGCAGATGACTATCTGGTCAAGCCATTCGTGCTGGCCGAATTGGTGGCCCGGGTCAAAGCGCTGCTGCGTCGCCGCGGGGCCACCGCGACATCTTCATCGGAAACCATCACGGTGGGCCCGCTGGAAGTAGACATCCCCGGCCGACGGGCCCGGGTCAACGGTGTCGACGTCGACCTCACCAAGCGCGAGTTCGACCTGCTCGCGGTCCTGGCCGAGCACAAGACGGCGGTGCTGTCGCGGGCACAACTACTCGAACTGGTGTGGGGCTATGACTTCGCCGCCGACACCAACGTCGTGGACGTATTCATCGGCTACCTACGCCGCAAGTTGGAGGCCAACGGCGGCCCGCGGCTACTGCACACGGTCCGCGGGGTCGGATTCGTGCTCAGGATGCAATGAGTGCAATGACAGTGATGAACATCTTGTCGCGAATTTTCGCCCGTACGCCCTCGCTGCGCACCCGGGTGGTCGTCGCGACGGCCATCGGCGCCGCGATTCCGGTGCTCATCGTCGGAATCGTGGTCTGGGTCGGGATCACCAACGACCGCAAGGAACGGCTGGACCGCCGGCTGGACGAGGCCGCGGGTTTCGCCATCCCGTTCGTGCCGCGTGGCCTCGACGAGATACCGCGCTCCCCCAATGACCAGGACGCACTGATCACGGTCCGCCGGGGCGACCTGGTCAAGTCGAACTCCGACATCACGCTGCCCAAGCTGCAAAAGGACTACGCCGACACCTACATCCGGGGGGTGCGTTACCGGGTGCGGACGGTCGAGATCCCCGGACCGGAGCCAACATCGGTCGCGGTGGGCGCGACCTACGACGCGACCATCGCCGAGACCAACAACCTGCACCGCCGGGTGCTGTTGATCTGTACGTTCGCCATCGGCGCGGCAACGGTATTTGCCTGGCTGCTGGCCGTATTCGCGGTGCGGCCCTTCAAACAACTCGCCGAGCAAACCCGCTCGATCGATGCCGGAGACGAGGCGCCGCGGGTAGAAGTGCACGGCGCCAGCGAGGCCATCGAGATCGCCGAGGCCATGCGAGGCATGCTTCAGCGCATCTGGAATGAGCAGATTCGAACCAAGGAGGCGCTGGCCTCGGCGCGCGACTTCGCCGCGGTGTCCTCCCACGAACTGCGCACTCCCCTGACCGCCATGCGAACAAACCTCGAGGTGCTTTCCACCCTGGATCTTCCCGACGACCAGCGCAAAGAAGTGCTCAACGACGTGATTAGGACGCAATCGCGAATCGAGGCCACCCTGGGTGCCCTGGAGCGGTTGGCCCAGGGCGAACTGTCGACATCCGAAGACCATGTGCCGGTTGACATCACCGAGTTGCTCGACCGTGCCGCCCACGACGCGATGCGCATTTACCCCGACCTCGATGTGTCGCTGGTGCCCTCGCCGACCTGCATCATCGTCGGCTTGCCGGCGGGGTTGCGGCTGGCCGTGGACAACGCCATCGCCAATGCGGTCAAACATGGCGGGTCCACCCGGGTCCAGCTGTCCGCGGTCAGTTCACGGGCCGGGGTCGAGATCGCCGTCGACGACAACGGCAGCGGTGTCCCCGAAGCCGAGCGCCAGATGGTGTTCGAGCGGTTCTCCCGAGGGTCGACGGCGTCGCATTCGGGCTCCGGCCTCGGGTTGGCCCTGGTGGCCCAGCAAGCCCACTTGCATGGCGGGACCGCGTCACTGCAGAACAGCCCACTCGGCGGCGCGCGACTGCTACTGAAACTTCCCGGCCCCAGCTAGGGCGTGTCTGCTTAATGTGAATGGTGTTTTGGCTGATGCTGTTTGGGTGATGCGGACGCATGCGATTTCTGATGATTTGTGGTCGCTGATCGTGGCGGTGTTGCCTGCGGGGCGGCGGCGTGGCCGGCCGTGGAACGATCATCGACATACTCTGGAGGGCATTATCTGGCGTTACCGTACGGGATCTCCGTGGTGTGACCTGCCCGAGCACTTCGGTCCCTGGCAATCGGTGGCCGAGAGGCATCTACGCTGGTCGGTCGATGGCATCTACGCGCGGATCTTCGCGGCGATCGCCTCTGACCTCGACGCCGAGGACGCCGACCTGGGCGCACTGTTGTCGGTCGATTCGACCAGTGTGCGCGCCCACCAACACGCAGCCGGAGCGCCCCGGGCGCCGCACAGGGGGATCTGTCGAATTACAAGAAATATCTCGATGAGCCCGATGACCACGCCATTGGGCGTTCCCGCGGCGGGCTGACTACCAAGATCCACGCCTTGACCGACCAGCTGTGCAGTCCGGTCACCCTGGCACTGTCGGCCGGTCAAGCCGGTGATAATCCGATGCTTTGGCCATTGCTGGCCGCCCGGTGCAGCAACTCATACGCCCCGTTTCGCCTGCTGGCGGACAAGGCGTACTCCCATGACTCGACGCGGGCACAGCTGCGCCGGCTCAAGATCGCCCATACCATCCCCGAGCGCAGCGACCAGATCACCCGCCGCAAAGCCAAAGGCCGCAACAGAGGACGGCCTCCGGGGTTCTCAGGCCGAATCTACAAGCACCGCAACACCGTCGAGCGAAGCTTCAACCGGCTCAAACACTGGCGCGCGGTCGCCACCCGCTACGACAAATACGCCCTGACCTACCTCGGCGGTGTCACCCTGGCCGCCATCATCACCTACCACCGCGTCCGCAATTAGCAGACAGGACCTAGTCCGATAGCGCGAACAGCGTCACTTCCAGAGCGTGCTCTTGCTCCACGCGGTGAAGAATGCCCGCGCGGCGGCCGCTTCGTCCTGAAACCAGACCTGAGCGCACGTCGTCTCGTACGACGAGTCCTCGGGGGTGTAGTAGTGGCGGGTGTCGTTGCGCCCCTTAACGACCCAGCCCTGGGGCCCAGTGCCGTCGGCATCGGCTCGGGCCGAACCCGGGCCGTACGGGGCAAACCGCCCCGGCGCCAGCCGGTCAGCCGAGGACTCCTCGGCAACAGCGGTCTTTTCGGTCGGTGCCCTCTTGGCCCGCGCAACCTTTTTCTTCGGAACTCGCTTGGCCCCCACCATGCGCTTCACTAGGCGCTTCCTGGCCCCAGCAATCTTGCGCGCGGCGGCCTTTTTCGCGGCGGCGGTCTTCTTCTTCGCGCCGGGAACCTTCTTCTTGGGCGCGTCCTCGCCTGCGGCAGCCTTCTTTTCGCGTGGCTCGGCGGTCGCCGTCTTCATCGCCGGGGGCTTGGTCTCGGCGTCTGCGGCGTCGGCTCCGGCCCCCGAAGCAGCGGCTGCCACTTGGTATTTGGTGGATCGGACCATCAGGGCGCAGGTCAATACCAGTCCGAGTAGGAACGACAGGATTATCAACCACCAGTGCACATGGGCCATCACTGCGCCACCTCGGTCTGGTGGGACTCGGCTGGATCCGGCTCCTCGGCCTGCACGGTTTGCTCGGTCTGCTCGGTCTGCTCGGTTTGCTCGGTCTGCTCGGCCTCTACCGCCTCCGCTGTGGTGGCGACCGGTTTGATCGACACCGTGACAATCCCCCAGGCAACGGCCGAGCCCACAACGAAGGCAGCCAGGTAGTACAACCACTGGATCACGAAATCCACGCTGGATTCTCCTTAGCTGACCACGATTTCGACACGGCGGTTCTTGATGCGGCCCTCGGCCGTGTCATTGCTGGCGATCGGGTTCGCCGAGCCGAGACCCTTGGCGGTGATGTGATCGGTGGCAACGCCGTGGGCCACGAGGAAGTCGGCCACCGTCTGGGCACGCTGAGCGCTCAACGGAATGTTGAGGCCTTCGCTGCCGCTGTTGTCCGTGTAGCCGTTGACCGTCACCTTGGCATCCGGACACGCCCTCAACTTGTCCACCACCTGAGTCAGGACCTTATTGCTGTCCGGGGTCAGGCTCACCCCATCGTTCCCGAAGGCGATCGCCCCACCGGTCAGCGCCGTGACGGCCGCCTGCAGGTCGGCACATGCGCCGGTGGCCGCGGGACCCGTTGGAGGGGTGCTGCCAGCAGGCTGCCCCTTGACCTCGATCTGGTTTTCCACGTTCACGTCGGGCCAAACGCTCGTTGCCGCGCTTCCGACCGCATCCTTCTGGTCCGGCGATGCGGCGGTTCCGGTCAAGGTGATGGTGTCCCGTTCCACCTTGAGGGTGAAATCCGGAATCGGCCCGCTGGCGGAGAAAACAGGTTCGGCGTTGGAGAAATCAAGCGCGCGGACCTTGGGATCGATCTGGATCTGATCGACCACGGTGACATTTTGACTCAGCAGGCCCTTGAGCGACGTCATCAGCGCCGCTTTGGCATCTTAATTGGGAAAATCGCCGATTAGCGTCAGGGTATTGCCACTGCGGCTCACCGACAGCAATGACAACGACAACTCGGGCCGATCTGGCTTAGCGGAACTCGCCGTAACGGTCGGGAGCTCACCGGTCGGCCCGTTGACCGACGTCGGACGCTGGTAGGCGCCGTAACCGAGGGCCGCCAACAGCAATGGAATAACCACCACGCCGATTAGCCAGGAAACGCCCAGCGGGCGCCGTTCGAATTTCGGTTCCTTCGGCGCCTCGGTGGGTGCGGGCGCCTCGCCAAGCCCGCGTCGTTACCCACCCGCACTTCTCCTTAGCGTCAGTTGGTTGCACAGCCCTCGCGGTGCCCCTGGCGATATGCAGCCTACCGACTCCCCGCCAGAGCAATTACCGATGTCAGGCACACTGGAGCAATGGCTAATGGGCGGAAACCGACGGACAGCGAAACCCTGGCCCATATCCGCGACCTTGTCGCCGAGGAGAAGGCATTGCGTGAGCGGCTTGTGCACCGCGAAATCTCCGAGTCAGAGGAGCATGAACGACTGCGCCTCATCGAAATCGAACTCGACCAGTGCTGGGATCTGCTGCGCCAGCGCCGGGCGCTGCGGGAGACCGGCGGCGACCCGCGGGAGGCAAGCGTGCGTCCCGCCGGCCAAGTCGAGGGATACTCCGGCTGACACGACCCCGCACTGACACCAGAATGAAAGAATTCGATGTCGTCGTTGTCGGCGGCGGCCACAATGGCCTGGTCGCGGCCGCGTACCTGGCACGGGCGGGTCTGCGCGTGCGGGTGCTCGAGCGCCTGGGACACGTCGGCGGGGCAGCAGTCTCGATCCAGGCGTTCGACGGCGTCGAGGTTCGTCTATCCCGGTATTCCTACCTGGTCAGCCTGCTGCCGCCGCAGATCATCAAAGACCTGGGTGCCCCGGTCCGGCTAGCCCGGCGCCAGTTTTCGTCCTATACCCCCCAACCTGACACGCACGGACGCTCCGGCCTGCTGATCGGGACCGCCGGCGACGACACCTTTGCCGCGGTCGGCGCGGCCGGCGATGAGCCCGGGTTTGCCGCGTTCTATCGGCGCTGCCGGCTGGTGACCGAACGCCTGTGGCCGACGCTGCTCGAGCCGCTACGCACCCGCGACCAGGCCCGCCGCACCGTGGTGGACTGTGGCGCCCCCGAGGCACTCGGCGCCTGGCACGCCATGATCGAGGAACCGATCGGGCGCGCCATCACCGCCGCGGTGCACGATGACCTGGTTCGTGGCGTGATCGCTACCGACGCGCTGATCGGCACCTTCGCCGGGCTCGACGAGCCATCTTTGACCCAGAACATCTGCTTCCTCTATCACCTGCTCGGCGGCGGCACCGGTGACTGGGACGTCCCGATCGGTGGCATGGGTTCGGTGACCGCGGGGCTGGCCGCCGCCGCCACCGGATACGGCGCCGAAATAGTGACCGGCGCGGAAGCTGTCGCGGTCACCCCGAACGGTGACGTGCGCTATCGCGCTGGCGACGACGAACACCTGGTCCGCGGGCGCTTTGTGCTAGCCGGCGTCACCCCAGCGGTCCTGGCAAAGCTGCTGGGCGATACCGAACCAACCTTGGCCCCGGGCGCACAGGTCAAGGTGAACATGGTGCTGCGGCGACTACCTCGGTTGCGTGATGCCGCCGTCACACCCGAACAAGCCTTCGCCGGGACATTCCACGCCAACGAAACCTGGACCCAGCTGGAAGCCGCGCACCAGCGCGCGGCCGCCGGGCATCTGCCGGATCCGTTGCCGTGCGAGGCGTATTGCCATTCGCTGAGCGATCCGAGCATCCTGTCGCCCGCGTTGCGTGACTCCGGCGCGCAGACCATGACGGTGTTCGGCCTGCACACGCCGCACTCGGTGTTCGGAAACGCCGACCCCGACGTGCTGCGCGACCAACTCACCGCAGCGGTGCTGGCCTCACTGAACTCGGTCCTGGCCGAGCCGATTCAGGACGTGCTGCTGACCGACGCCCATGGCCGGCCGTGCATCGAGACCACGACCACCGCAGACCTACAGCACACGCTGCACATGACCGCCGGCAACATCTTCCATGGCGCGCTATCGTGGCCATTCGCCGAAAACGACGACACCCTGGACACCCCCGCCCAGCAATGGGGGGTGACCACCAACCACGACCAAATCATGCTGTGCGGCTCGGGCGCCCGGCGGGGCGGCGCGGTGTCGGGTATTGGCGGGCACAACGCCGCTATGGCGGTGTTGGCCTACCTGCGGCAAGACCGCTGACCGACTACCGCCCGTCCATCGCGACATAGTCGCGCTCGGTGTAACCGGTGTAGATCTGGCGCGGACGCCCGATCTTGCTGTCACCCTCGTCGTGCATTTCGCGCCAATGCGCGATCCAGCCCGGCAGCCGGCCCAGCGCAAACAGCACGGTGAACATCCGGGTGGGGAAACCGAGGGCACGGTAGATCAGGCCGGTGTAGAAGTCGACGTTGGGGTAGAGCTTGCGCTCGATGAAGTAGTCGTCGGTCAACGCCGCCTCTTCGAGCTCCTTCGCGATACCCAGCAGGGAGTCATCGCCGCCGAGCTTGGACAGGATCTTGTCGGCCTGCTCCTTGACGATCCTGGCGCGGGGGTCGTAGTTCTTGTAGACGCGGTGGCCAAAGCCCATCAGCTTGACGCCGGCTTCGCGGTTCTTCACCTTGCGGACGAACTCGCTCACGTCGTCGCCGCTGTCGCGGATCTGCTCGAGCATCTCGAGCACCGCCTGGTTGGCACCGCCGTGCAGCGGGCCCCAGAGGGCGTTGATGCCGCCCGAGATCGAGGTGAACAGGTTGGCCCGGGAGGAACCCACCAGCCGCACCGTGGAGGTCGAGCAGTTCTGCTCGTGGTCGGCGTGCAGGATGAACAGCATGTCCAGCGCCCGCACCACCTCAGGGTCGGGGTGGTAGGGCTCGGCGGGGAAGCCGAACGTCATCCGCAAGAAGTTCTCGACCAGCGTCAGGGAGTTCTCCGGGTAGAGGAACGGCTGGCCAACCGACTTCTTGTAGGCGTAGGCGGCGATGGTCGGCAGCTTGGCCAGCAACCGGATCGTCGAGAGCTCAACCTGCTCGCTGTCCATCGGGTCCAGCGCGTCCTGGTAGTATGCCGAGAGCGCGTTGACCACGCTGGACAGCACCGGCATCGGGTGGGCGTTGCGGGGGAAACCGTCGAAGAACCGCTTGAGGTCCTCGTGCAGCATGGTGTGGCGCTGGATCCGGCCGGTGAACTGGGCGAGCTGGTCGGTGTTGGGCAACTCGCCGTAGATCAGCAGGTAGCAGACCTCGATGAAGGTCGACTTCTCCGCCAGCTGGTCGATCGGGTATCCGCGGTAGCGCAGAATGCCGGCGTCACCGTCGATGTAGGTGATTGAGCTTTTGCACGACGCGGTATTGACGAAGCCGTTGTCGAACGTGGTGTGTCCGGTCTTGGACAGCAGCGGGCCGAGCGCAATGCCGTCAGCACCCTCGGTGGCATGGGCGATCTGCAGGTCGATCTCGCCCCCCGGGTACTTCAGAGTTGCGGTGTCGTCGGTGTCGGACACGAGAACCCCTTTGCGTTCTGGCTGATATGACCGCCCCACTCGGTGCGTATAGCTGAAGGTAGTCGTTGACACGATGGCGCGCCTGCCCGGGGTCGTATCTGCTGGCCCGGTCGATCTCCGCGACCCTGCTGCCGGTGGCCATGACGGGCCACCGTGGCATGCCCCGACAAACCCTTTGCATATTCCGTGCGGAAGCCGGATGAACGATCAGACAACCGAATGCGCGCGATCGAGCGGATTGCCGACCGTGCCACACCCCGCCCATCCGCGCCTCGCGAGTCATTAATATTCAGCGACAAATATTTCTGCAGGAACTATTTTCATAGAGTTAAATCACGCGGTCCACCGGTCCACCGATCGAAGCGCCGGAAATCGCGCGTGGCCCGGCTACCAGGCTAGGACATCGGGCCGGCGACGCAAGTGATACTGATCGAGGTCGGGATCGGCGAGCATGGCCCGATGCTCGGCCGGCGCGAATGGCCACACCTCCGGCACCCCATCATCGTTCAGATACCAGCTGCTGCAACCCGTCGTCCACACCGTCCTGGGCATGGCAGCCCGCAGCTTGGCATTGAATTCATCGGTTGCCCACGACGTCGGCTCGACCGTGTCGAACTCGCTGCTGCGCCACCGCTGTATCCAGCGCAATATGTGATCGGCCTGCGATTCGGCAATGCCAGTCAACGGGTAATTCCCCACTGGACTATGCGGACCCAGCAGCATGAAAAAGTTCGGAAAGCCCGGCATTGCCACCGTCTGATACGCATATGGGCCGCCGCGCCATAGCTCGTCGATCTCGACACCGTCGCGGCCGATCAGCTTCATCGGCCGGAAGAACGCGTGCGAATCGAATCCGGTGGCGAGCACGATGACGTCCACCTCGCGCAGCACCCCGTCGTCGGTCACGATGCCCGCGTTTTCAATGCGGTCGATGCCCGTTGTAACCAGCTCGACATCGTCACGCTGAATAGCACGGTAGAACCCCGAGGACATCACCAGCCGCTTACACATCGGCTGGTAGTCCGGAGTCAAAGCCTGGCGCAGGTGTGGATCCCGGACCAGGCGCAGGCTGGCACGGCACGTCATCCCCGTTACGCGGCGATGCCAGCCCGGCCTGGTCAGCGCCGCGGTGAATTGTTCGAAGGCCCGGCCCCATATCTTGTAGGCCAACGATTCGAGCCACGGCGCCCCGCGGTAGCAGGCACGACTCACCTTTGAGTACTGCCTGTTAGGCCACGGCAGGATCCACTGCGGGGTGCGCTGCAACATGGTGACCTTGGCCGCCACACCCGCCAGGGCGGAGACGAGTTGCACGCCGGTTGATCCGCTACCGATCACCGCCACGCGCTGCCCCTGCACCGCGACCCGATGATCCCACCGGGCCGAGTGAAAGGCGCTGCCTCCGAAGTCGTCCAAACCTGCGATCGCCGGCACCCGCGGGTGGTGCAGCAAACCGGTGGCCACGATCAAGAAGTCGACCGCCGTCTCTTCGCCGCTATCCGTCACCACCGACCAGTGATCGTCTTCAAATCGAGCGCTGACGATTTCGGTCCCGAAACGAATCCGGTCCCGCAATCGATAACGGTCGGCAATCCCACAGAAGTAGGATTGAATTTCGCCGCCCGGCGAGAATAAGTTCGACCAATCCGGATTCCTGGCAAACGAGTACTGATAAAGCCGCGAAGGCACATCACAGACCAGGCCCGGATATGTGTTCTCACGCCATGTCCCACCGACCTCATCGGCCTTCTCGTAGATGGTGACATCGGTAATTCCACTGTTGAGCAACGTAATTGCCATGCAGATTCCGGCCATACCTGCGCCAACGATGGCGACGGAAGGATCACGCCTTGTCATTGATCAGCTGCTCCCAATAGACGCGCACTACCAAAATTTCCTGCTAAAACTTCCTTCTAAAATGCCGTTCGATAATGCGACATGCAAAAAGGCTGCGTTGACACAACAAGATAAGGGTCCAGTACCCGCCGCTGTCAAATTAAGCCGAAAGCGCCACATATATCAGAATCCAATTCTGATTTATGTGGCGCGCGGAAATTGAATGCATTACGCACCCGGCGCAAAAATCACCGACCGCAATTAGTGCGAAAGGTTTGCCGATCTCAGGGTTGCAGACGTTCGATCTGTGCGCCGCTGACCCGAATCCGATTGTGCACCCGGTTCTCCCGGCCCTGCCAGAACTCGACCACCTCAGCTGCGATGAGATAGCCGCCCCAATTCGGCGGCACCGGGATGCGCTCGACGTCGGCAAAGCGCGCCGTCACCTGCGCCAATTTGTCGAGCAATGCCGCGCGCGACGCGATCGGCTGCGACTGGTGCGACGCCCATGCGCCCAGCCGAGACCCACGCGGCCGCAAAGACCAGTAGTCCTCGGTCACCTGCGCAGCGACCCGGCTCACCGGGCCACGGACGTGAACTTGGCGCCCCAGCTGGTACCACGGAAACGTCACGGACGCGTACGGAGTCTCGGCCAGCTCGGCGCCCTTGGCCGAGTCATAGCTGGTGAAAAACGTAATTCCGGCCTCATCGACCGCCTTGCACAGCACCGACCTGCTGACCGGGCGCCCCTGCGAAACGGTGGCCAGCACCATCGCGTTGGGTTCGGCGATCCCGGCATGTTCCGCGTCGTCGATCCACTTACGAACCAGCGCAAGCCATCCGTGGCCGAGCCAGTCCGCATCCAGGTCGGGACTGGCATCCTTTTCGGGTGACCCATATTCCACCCGCATCGCGGCCAGGCGCTGCTCGTTTGGCCCTGTCATTGCGCCAACGCTACCGGTGGGGCTACTAGGCGGTAGTTTCCGCCCCGAGGTGGAGTGCAAGAATTTGGCTATGACTGTGGTCCCGGAAGATTTTGTCCCTGGCCTCAATGGCGTAGTCGCCTTCACCACCGAGATCGCGGAGCCGGATAAAGACGGTGGCGCGCTGCGCTATCGCGGCGTCGATATCGAAGATCTCGTTAGTCTGCGGGTGACATTCGGCGATGTGTGGGCGCTGCTGGTCGACGGGGAATTCGGCCGCGGGCTGCCGCCCGCCGAGCCATTCCCGCTGCCGATCCACACCGGCGATGTACGAGTCGACGTTCAGGCTGGGCTGGCGATGCTGGCGCCCATCTGGGGCTACGCCCCACTGCTGGACATCGATGACGCCACGGCCCGCGAACAGTTGGCGCGTGCGTCGGTGATGGCGCTGTCGTACGTCGCTCAATCAGCACGCGGCATCTATCAGCCGGCCGTGCCTCAGCGAGTCATCGACGAATGTTCAACGGTCACGGCACGTTTCATGACGCGATGGCAAGGCGAACCGGACCCCAGGCACATCGAAGCCATTGACGCCTACTGGGTGTCGGCCGCCGAACACGGCATGAACGCCTCGACCTTCACCGCCCGCGTCATCGCCTCTACCGGCGCGGACGTCGCAGCGGCACTTTCGGGCGCGATCGGTGCGATGAGCGGGCCGCTGCACGGCGGTGCACCGGCTCGAGTCCTCCCCATGATCGAGCAGGTCGAGCGCACCGGAGACGCCCGCGGCCTGGTCAAGGGCATTCTGGACCGCGGCGAGAAGCTGATGGGCTTCGGGCATCGGGTCTACCGCGCGGAGGACCCGCGGGCGCGGGTGCTGCGCGCCACCGCCGAGCGGCTGGCGGCACCCCGGTACGAAGTCGCGGCGGCCTTGGAACAGGCGGCCCTGGCCGAGTTGCGTGAGCGCCGTCCCGACCGAGCCATCGAGACCAATGTCGAGTTCTGGGCCGCGGTCATTCTGGACTTCGCCGGCGTCCCGGCCAACATGATGCCGGCGATGTTCACCTGCGGGCGGACCGCCGGCTGGTGTGCCCACATTCTCGAGCAGAAGCGGCTGGGCAAGCTGGTCCGCCCCTCCGCGATCTACGTGGGTCCGGCGCCGCGCACCCCGGAGTCGGTCGCGGGCTGGGACCGGGTGCTGACCACCGCATAGAACGCGTCCGGATAGGTCGAATCGAGCACCAAATACCAAGCGCTACAAACTAGTTCGGTTAAGAGACGTTGGTGGTCTCGTAGTGGAAGGCGACCGCCGGAGGACTGTGGTCCGACAACGGTTGCCCGTTGGAATTGTTGAAGTTGGGCGCCTCATTGCTGTAGGCGGTGGCCTGCAGCGTCACTCCCGTGCCACTGCGATAGAAGATCTTGTCGAGCAATTCGCATTCGTTGCCGACCATGCAGTCCGGCGCGAACGGCGGCGTGGTGGGGCCGTGCTCGACCTCCACCCAGGCGTCGGTGAGCCCGGTGGAACCGGCGAAGTCGAGCAGGCCGGCTTGATCCTCGGAGTACAGCGCGTTGAAGTCGCCGGTGACGATCACCGCGCGGCCCGCGGAGTTCTGCAGGATGTAGTTGGCAAGCTGCCTGAGGTTGGCGTTGGTAAGCACCCCACCACCGGTGTTGGCATGCAGGTTGTAGAGGTCCATGGTGTTTCCGCCCGGCAGTTGTAGCTGCGAGTAGCTAAAACCCTTCGGGGTGAGGCAGTTGTCGGCATCGCATTGAAACCACGTCTGCCGGTCGAGCCTTTTCACCTTGAACACGGCGAGGCTATTGAGCCCGTCGGAGAAGGGCACACCGATCGGCCACAGCAAGGTGGGCGGGCTGGGCGGTGTCTGGCTGGGCATCCTGGACTTCTTGATCAGGAATTCGTGGTAGCTGAAATCCTCCTGGACGTTGGACACCGAAAGGTTGTTGAGCCGCTTCCCGATCTCCTTGGTGTAGAGAAAGCGCGGCAGCATCGCGCTGGAGAGCGGGAACGGCAGCCCGGCGATGTTGTACGTCAACATGCTGAAGTCGCCGCTGATCGTGTCGGTCGGGATGTTGCCAACGAAGATCGTCACGGTGGCGACGTCGTCGTGGCCGTGAAACGGGCCCAAGTATCCGGCTAGCCCGTGCACGTGCAGGCTGGTGTCATCGCTGACCGCAACGGTGAACGTGTCGATGCCAACGAAATTCGGCTCGGGTGTGTAGACGAAGGCGGCCCTGCTCTCGTCGATGTTCACCATGCCGTGCTGAGGCCCACCAGGGGTGCCGCGGGGATTGACCTTGAAGGTCATCCTGTTGCCATCCGGGTCGTAGGCCGAAAACGGAACCAGGCCCGTCGAGCCGTTGACGTCGATCTTGAGTTGTTGGGGCGTGGCCACCGGCGTGCGGTTTTCGAGGATCGGCACCACTCCATTGCGGATTGAGGCCAGGAAATTGATCACGGCGTTGAGCAAGTCATCGGGGATGTTGCTGGGATCAAGCTGTGGCGTACCCATCCCTGGCGATGCCGCACCCGGCAGAGCCGTACCGGGCAGTACCGCTCCCGGCTGCGCCACACCGGGCACCGCACCCGGCTGTGCCGCCCCCGGCAGCAGAGACGCTGCGGTGTTCTCGCCGCCCGGCGGCGCGGGGACGTCGGCCCACGATTCACCACTGGAGGCGTCCGAATCAGTTGGTGCGGCAGGGCCGATCGCCTGATCGGTTGCCGCCGCAGCACCCACCACCAGAACGAACACCAGCGCCCCGACCCGGACCGCATGGCTGGCGTAACCCATAAATTCTCCTTGTGCCTCCACCGGGAAAGTGGCTTCGTCGGATGACGCTTTGCCGGTCGATGCGCAAGCTCGCGGTGGCTTGCCGGGCAAGCTCGATGCGAGCCAGGCCCAGCAAAGCCAACGGCCCGTCCGACGGCATCGACTGACAAAGTGGCGGTATTGAGGTGTCGCGCTGCTCACCAGGATGTTCGAGGTGTGCAACCGGGAGGTCCGTAACGTGCAGCGAAGTCTGCCGCCCCACCAGAGCTATTGTCAATACCGCGGCAAGCATCACGAGAAATGCCCGTGAAGCGTCCTCGGTGCATCACGTAAAAATGCCCGCGAAACGGTCGATCCTCAGCAGGCATGGGAAGTGGGCTGTCGATGTCGTCTCGGACCGAGATCACCGCGAAGTTCGCCAGGGCGTATGTGGGGGCACCGAAGGCGGACAAGGGGCAGATTCTGGATCAGGTGGTGGCGGTCACCGGCTGGTCGCGTGACAACGCCCGGCGGCGGTTGAGGGCGGCGGCCGCGCCGCCGGGAGCGGGTCGGCAGGTCGCCAAACGGACTCGCCGGCAACGCAATCCGAAGTACTCCTAGGATGCGCTCAAGGTGTTGCAGAAGGTGTGGGCGGCCTCAGGCGGGCAGTGCGGCCGGTACCTGGCCGCTTCCATGGCACTTCAGTTGGATGCTCTAGAACGCCACGGCGAACTGGTGGACGGCCGTGACCGTTACGGCCCGGCGGTGCGTGCCGAGCTGTTGGCGATGAGCAGCGCCACGATCGACCGCTACCTGCGCGGCGCCAAGGCCCGCGACCAGATCTCGGGTGTGTCGACGACGAAACCCTCCCGCTGCTGCGGTCCTCGATCACCATCTGCAAAGCAGGCGATGAGGCCGAAGAATCTCCGGGGTTCTTCGAAGGCGACACCGTGGCGCACTGCGGCCCGACACTGAAAGGTGAGTTCGCCCGCACGGTCAACCTCACCGACATGCACATCGGCTGGGTGTTCACCCGCACGGTGCGCAACAACGCCCACCCCACATCCTGGGCGCCCTCAAAACCGGAATTACTAAAATCCCTATAAGGTAACGGGTTTGGACTTCGACAACGGCACCGAATTCCTCAATAAGGCGGTCATCAAGTGGGCCGCGGACATGGAGATCTTCTTCACCCGCTCACGACCCTACAAGAAGAACGACCAGGCCACCATCGAGTCCAAAAACAACCACCTCGTGCGTCGCTACGGGTTCTACTACCGCTACGACACCGACGAAGAACGCGCCGTGCTCAACCGGCTGTGGCACCTGGTCAACGACCGGCTCAACTACCTGACCCCCACCATCAAACCCATCAGCTACGGCTGCAGCCGCGACGGTCACCGCCGCCGGCTCTACGACAAGCCCCAGACCCCCCTGGACCGGCTGCTGGCCGCCGGAGTCCTCTCAGCGGCCCAACAAACAGAGCTGCTCACCTACCGCAACAGCCTCAACCCCGCCGCGATCGCCCACCAGATCGCCGACCTGCAAGCCGCCCTGCTCAGACTCGCCAAAGACAAGACCGAACAGCTCTACCCCGCCGCCATACCCGCCGCTCTACCCGCCCTCAAAGCCGGCATCCGCATCAAAAGCAAGACCACCACCTGACCCCGATTTCGCGGGCATTCCTTACCTGATGCATGAACCAGGTTTCGCAGGCATCTTGACTCGATGCATCACGGACCCCGGACGACTCAGTGACCCACACCCCAATGGGCGGCCAACTGTGGGCTCGCTCACATCGGATCGCGCTGCCAGGCATTTTTCGGCCCGCTTGGTGACCACCGCGCCACCTCTCATTACCCTGATTACCATGGCTGACCAGCTCGCGAGTTCCCTCGACATTCCCGCCAACCTCAAGCCAAGCGACGGGCGCTTCGGATGCGGCCCGTCCAAGGTCCGGCCCGCCCAATTGCAGGCCCTGACCAGCACCGCAGCCGAGCTGTTCGGCACCTCCCACCGTCAGGCACCGATCAAGAATCTGGTCGGCCAGGTGCGGTCGGGGCTGACCGACCTCTTTTCGTTGCCCGACGGCTACGAGGTCATTCTGGGCAACGGCGGCGCGACGGCGTTCTGGGACGCCGCGGCCTTCGGCTTGATCGACAAACGGTCGTTGCACCTGACCTACGGCGAGTTCAGCTCGAAGTTCGCCTCGGCCGTCGCCAAGAACCCGTTCATCGGCGACCCGATCATCATCAAGGCCGACCCGGGCAGCGCACCCGAACCGCAGGCCGACCCCTCCGTGGATGTCGTTGCCTGGGCCCACAACGAGACATCGACCGGTGTGGCGGTGCCGGTGCATCGTCCGGCCGGCTCAGGCGAAGCGTTGGTTGTCATCGACGCCACCTCGGGCGCCGGCGGCCTGCCGGTGGACATCACCGAGGTCGACGCCTATTACTTCGCGCCACAGAAGAACTTCGCCACCGACGGCGGCCTCTGGCTGGCCATCATGAGCCCGGCCGCGCTGGCGCGCGTCGAGGCCATCGCCGCGTCCGGCCGGTGGGTCCCCGACTTCTTGTCGCTGCCGATAGCGATCGAGAACAGCCTGAAGAACCAGACCTACAACACTCCGGCGATCGCCACCCTGGTGCTGCTGGCCGAACAGCTCGACTGGCTGCTCGGCAATGGCGGGCTGGACTGGGCCGTCAAGCGCACCGCCGACTCGTCGCAGCGGTTGTACTCGTGGGCGCAGGAACGTCCCTACACCACCCCGTTCGTCAGCGATCCCGCCCTGCGCTCACAGGTGGTGGGCACGATCGACTTCGTTGACGACGTGGACGCCGCCGCCGTAGCCAAGACCCTGCGGGCAAACGGCATCGTCGACACCGAGCCGTACCGCAAGCTGGGCCGCAACCAGCTGCGGGTCGCGATGTTCCCCGCGGTGGAACCCGACGACATCAGCGCACTCACCCAGTGCATCGACTGGGTTGTCGAGCGTCTTTAACCTCGCCGTTATCAACCGGCAACCGTCCAGCGTGTCAGCGCGGCGGCAGCCTTTCGCTGCCGTAAAGTTCGCAACGTAACAGGTCCGGTGCCGACCTGCACGGAGCCTGCGAGGAGAAGCCATGCGGGAACTGCGAGTGGTTGGGCTCGACGCCGACGGCAAATACATTCTCTGCGAGGGTGTCGACTCAACCGAGAAATACAAGCTGCCCGCCGATGACCGGCTGCGGGCCGCGTTCAAGCGCCAACCGATACCGCCCGAGCAACCACAACTCGACATAGAAGTCACCAACATGCTCAGTCCCAAGGAAATTCAGGCTCGCATCCGCGCCGGGGCATCTGTCGAACAGGTCGCCACCGCGTCAGGCTCAGACATCGCGCGCATCCAACGCTTTGCCCACCCGGTGTTGCTGGAACGCTCGCGCGCCGCCGAACTGGCGACGGCCGCGCACCCCATGCTCGCCGACGGCCCCGCGGTTCTGACGCTGCTTGAAACCATCACCGCAGCGCTGGTGACCCGTGGCCTCAACCCCGAACGGCTCGACTGGGACGCCTGGCGCAACGAAGACGGCCGCTGGACGGTACAGCTTGCCTGGAAGGCCGGCCGCTCGGACAACCTTGCGCATTTCCGTTTCGCCCCGGGAGCCCACGGCGGCACGGTCACCGCGATCGACGACGCGGCCAGCGAACTAATCGACCCGGAGTACAAGGCACCGCTACGGCCCCTGGCGCCGGTCTCGCACCTGGCCTTCGACGAACCCGCAAAGCCGGCCAAGCAGGCAAAGCCCGCCAAACCGGCGAAGCAGACCCCGCCCGCTCCGGCCGAACAACCCGCCAGCAGCCGCCGTGGCAAGCCGGCCATCCCGGCCTGGGAGGACGTGCTGCTCGGGGTGCGTTCGAGCGGCCAGCGCTAGCGGCTGCCCAATCCGGCGAGGCCGATCAGCGCCAACCACGCCACGGCCACGCCCACCCCCGCTCCCAGCACAAACCAGCGCAGCACCGGGGTGTTCCGCCAGCCCCAGAGCGACGGTGCCAGCCCGCCGCCCGCCACGATGTTGAGACCGACCGCCAGCAGCGGATGCACGCGAATGAGCCCGATGCTGAGCACCGCATCGCCAACCCCTACCACCGCTGCGACAAAGGCGGCCACCGCCAAACCCGCAGCCCAGGGGACAGATTCACCGCGTTCGTCAGTCACTGGCCGAGCCTAGCCCGCTCATAGAAGGCCAAAGCGGCCGCCGTCGCCACGTTGAGCGAGTCGGTGCCCCGCGACATTGGGATGCGCACCCGCAGGTCGCTGATCCGCAGCGCAGCCGCCGTCAGTCCCGGTCCCTCCGCGCCTACCAGCAAGGCAACCGGTTGATCGCCCACGGCGTCCATCGCCTCGGGCAGCGCACCAGCGTCGCCCTTGGGTGTCAGCGCCAAGAGCCGAAATCCGCGTTCTTTCAGTGCGACAAGCTCCGCGGGCCAATCGGTTGCGCGCGCGTAGGGCACCAGCAACGCGTGCCCCATGGACACGCGCACCGCGCGGCGGTACAGCGGATCCGCGCAGCCGCTGCCGAAAATCACCGCGTCCACGCCCAGGCCGGCCGCGTTGCGAAAGATCGAGCCCAGATTCTCGTGGTCATTGACACCTTCGAGAACAGCGATGGTGCGGGCGCCATCCACGACTTGCCCAACGCTGGGCTCGACCACCCGGCTCGCGGCGGCTAACACGCCACGATTGAGGTGAAACCCGACCACCTGCGCCATGACGTCCGGGGAGACCCGGTAGTAAGGTGCCCCAACGCCGGCCAGATCGTCTTTCAGCTCGAGCAATCTGCGATCGGTCCCAAGCAACGCGCGCGGCGAAAACCGCGACGCCAGCATGCGCTGGACCACCAACACACCCTCGGCGATCACCAACCCTTTGCCCGACGGCAGGTCGGGCCGGCGGTCGATGCTGTTGAGGTCGCGGAAATCATCGAGGCACGGGTCGTCGGGATCGCTGACATCTCGCACATCGACGTCGCGAACATGGCTGTGCGCGGTCACGGGCTTTCGTCGACCAGCGCCATCATGATGTCGGCGGCGTTGCGCAGAATCTCGCGCTTGTCGCCGTCCAGCGTCGCCAAGCGCTCGGCCAGCCATTCCTGGCGGGCCCGCCGCGCCGCTTTGACCAGCTCAGCACCCGCTTCGGACACCGAGACCAGCACCTGGCGGCCGTCAACGGGGTGCGGCGTGCGATCCACCAGACCCATGTCGGCCAGCGAAGCGATCACCCGAGTCATCGACGGTGGGCGGACCCGCTCGCGGATCGCCAACGCGCCGGGTGTCATCGCGCCCTCATTGGCCAACGTGGTCAATGCCGACAACTGAGACAACGACACCGGCGACGAGGGGTTCCGAAATCGAAGTTGGCGGGCCAACCGCATAACTGCCAACGACAAGTCGCTAGCCAGCCGCCCATCGCTGTCAGGCACAGCGCGAGGTTACATCGGAACGCAATGGCGCGGGTTCAGAACGGCAAACCCATGCCCGCCGTGTCCGACGGCCAGGATTCGGCACGACCGCCCGCGCCCGCATTGGCACACCGCTTACCGAAGCCTGGCCGCGCCCGGGGCGGCCTGGGCCGATGGGTCGCTCGCGGACACGAGAACGACCCCGCCGTCGGCGCGACGGCAAACCCACCTGCATCCGCACGGCCGCCCGGATGACGACTTGGCTATCTTGGAGACACGATGAGTATCGAGCCCGACCAAAGCCCCGAACCGCCTCCGCTACCGGCGGTCCTGCTCGAGGTGTGGCCGGTCATCTTGGTCGGAGCGCTCGCCTGGTTGGGCGCGGCCATGGCGGCGTTCCTGGTCCCCAGCCTGCAGGGCTGGCGTCCAGTGACGGTGGCCGGACTGGGGGTGGGATTGTTCGGTACCTGCCTTTTCGTCTGGCAGCTTGCCGCTGCCCGCCGCGGTGCGCGCGGCGCTCAGGCCGGACTCGAGACCTACCTCGACCAGCAGCAAATCGATCGGTAATTGCCTACCCGGGAGGACCCATGGCATCTCCGCTGTTGCAAACGCACATTGATATCGACGCGCCACCCTCGAAGGTCTGGGCGTTGATATCCGATCTGCGACGAATGCCCGAGTGGAGCCCGCAGTGCCGCTGGATGCACCAATTCGGCCCGTTGCGCCAGGGCACCCGCACCCTGAACTTCAACCGCCGCAACCGCCTGTTCTGGCCCACCAGCTCCCGAATCGTGGAGGTCATCCCCGAGCAGAAGCTGGCATTCCGGGTCGATACCAACCGCACGATCTGGAGCTATGAGCTGGAGCCGCACGGCGCGGGAACCCGGCTGACCGAGAGCCGTCACGCCGAAAACGGCGTCAGCGCATTCTCGAGCATGTCGGTGAATGCCCTGCTCGGCGACAACACGAACTTTGAACGTGAGCTGGTCGAAGGCATGAACACCTCGCTGGCCAGGATCAAGGCTGCCGCCGAAGCAGGCTAGTCCGACGACTCGGCCGGCTTCTCCACCACATCGAGCACTCCGTCGTCATACGGCTCGTACATCGGTGAGCCGGTGCCCGCCGGAGCGGGGGTATCCGAGTGCGCGCCGCAACCGTACTGCTTGTCGACAACGCGTCCGTCGGCCGCCAGTTCGTTACCGCATACCCCGAACATCGCACCCAGCGATCCGGCCAGCGGTAGGAAGAACCCACAGTCTCGACACACTCGCTTGGTCGATCGCGCCATCGGCGAATCGGGGCCGCAGTCTCCGTCATGCCATCGTTGGGCCGCCTCGGCACGGCCCCAACCGCTCATCACCCAGCGCCGGCCGAGCCCGACCTCTGCCGCGGTCTCATCGACCTGAGCGTCACCGCTGGCGGCGTAACCCGGCACCAGCCGTGGATCGTCCTTCGCCGGCGCCAGCAGGTCTCCCGGGCTTAGATCCCCCGGCCGTACCCGCTGCTCCCACGGCACCCAGGCCGGCGCCAGCAGCGCGGTTGGGCCCGGGACCAGCACCACCTCACTGACGGTGACCCGATCGGCACCGACGTAGCTGGCCACCACTGCGGCCCACTGCCAGCCCTGGTAGCCGGGCAGATGCGCCAGGAATCGGTGGGTGGCGGCATTGGGATCTTCGTAGCTGACGCCCAGGTAATCTCCGACAGCCTCGGGGCCGCTGAACTCCTCGACAGCCTCCCTGGCAAGCGCAACCGCACCCGTGAGCGTCGGCGCCAGCTCTTCGGGCCACTCGGCCACGGCCGTCGCGGAGGATTCCGTCGAGTCCTCAAAGGGTCCGGTCACATTCCCTTTCCTTTCTGCAAGCGACTCCATACTGCCGGAAGACACGGGGGCGAGCCACACCCGGTTGCCTACACGGGGCGGCGAGATAGGACAGAATTGATTTGTGTGTGGATGGCGGCGTGATCACCAAGGCCGAATGGCCGCGTCCCCGGGCCGCCGGACCCGAAACGGATCGGTCAGTGAGCACCCGGGGATGGCGAACTACCCCACCGACGGCCCCGGCAACCGTCGCACGCGCCGTCCACCGCCCATGCCAAGCGCCAACCGCTACCTCCCGCCGCTGGACCGGGAGCCGGAATCCGAAGACGACGCGGAGGGGAACGAGGCGCCCCCACCACCCCCGCGCGGTCTAAGCAGCGGTGAACGGATCACCGTCACCCGCGCCGCGGCAATGCGCAGCCGGGAGATGGGTTCGCGGATGTACTGGATGGTCCAGCGCGCCGCGACCGCCGACGGCGCCGACAAGTCGGGGTTGACCGCGCTGACGTGGCCGACGATGGCTAACTTCGCGGTCGACTCCTCGATGGCTGTGGCACTGGCCAACACCTTGTTCTTCGCGGCGGCCAGCGGCGAGAGCAAATCCAAGGTGGCCCTCTACCTGCTGATCACGATTGCTCCGTTCGCCGTGGTCGCCCCGTTGATCGGTCCCGCGCTGGACAAACTGCAGCACGGCCGGCGCGTCGCGTTGGCGCTCTCGTTCGGACTTCGCACGGTGTTGGCCTTGGTGCTGATCATGAACTACGACGGGGCCAGCGGAAGCTTCCCGTCCTGGGTGCTCTATCCCTGCGCACTGGCCATGATGGTGTTGTCGAAGTCCTTCAGCGTGCTGCGCAGTGCCATGACGCCCCGGGTGATGCCGCCGTCCATCGACTTGGTGCGAGTCAACTCCCGCCTGACGGTATTCGGCCTGCTCGGCGGGACCATGGTCGGCGGTGCCGTCGCGGCGGGGGTCGAGTTCGCCTGCACCCGCCTGTTCGAGTCGCCGGGAGCGCTGTTCGTCGTTGTCGCGGTCACCGTGGCCGGTGCGCTGCTGTCCATGCGCATTCCGCGCTGGGTCGAGGTGACCGCGGGCGAGGTGCCCGCGACACTGAGCTACCACCGCGACCGTGGCAGGCAACGCCGAAGCTGGCCCGAAGAAGTCAAGAATCTCAGCGGAGCATTGCGACAACCCTTGGGCCGCAACATCATTACCTCGCTGTGGGGTAACTGCACCATCAAGGTGATGGTCGGCTTCCTGTTCTTGTACCCGGCGTTTGTCGCCAAGTCCCACGATGCCAACGGGTGGGTTCAGCTGGGGATGCTGGGCTTGATCGGCGCGGCGGCCGCAATCGGCAATTTCGCCGGAAACTTCGCCAGCGCTCGCCTACAGCTGGGTAGGCCGGCGGTGCTGGTTGTGCGCTGCACCGTGGTGGTCACCGCTTTCGCGCTGGCGGCCGCGGTGGCCGGCAACCTCGTGACTGCCGCCATCGCCACCTTGGTCACGTCGGGCTCGAGTGCGATCGCCAAGGCCTCACTGGATGCGTCGTTGCAACACGACCTCCCGGAGGAATCGCGGGCATCGGGCTTTGGCCGCTCGGAGTCGACCCTGCAGCTGGCATGGGTCCTGGGCGGGGCGGTCGGCGTGCTGATCTACACCGACCTGTGGATCGGCTTCACCACGGTCAGCGCGCTGCTGATCCTGGGTCTGGCACAAACAATTGTCAGCTTTCGGGGCGACTCGCTGATACCCGGCCTCGGGGGCAACCGTCCCGTCATGGCCGAGCAGGAGACCACGCGCCGGGGGACCGCAACGGCGGGAGTGGGACCGCAGTGAAACGCTGGATGACTGCGCTGATCGCAGTCGTGGTGCTGGGGTTGTCGGCGAGCGCGGGCGTCGGCGCCTGGCTACTGGCACGCAATTCCGGTCCACAACGGCCCGAGATCAGCCTGTACTCGCACGGGCACCTGACCCGGGTAGGTCCATACATGTACTGCGACGTGCTCAGGCTCGACGAGTGCCAGACGCCGCAGACTCAGGGCGAACTGCCGGTGACCGAACGCTATCCGGTCCAGCTGTCGGTCCCGCAGGCCATTTCCCGGGCACCGTGGCGGCTGCTGCAGCTCTACGACGACCCGACCAATACCACCGCCGTCATCTTCCGGCCGAACAGTCGGTTGGCTGTCACCATCCCCACCGTCGACCCGCAACGCGGACGGCTCACCGGGGTGGTCGTGCAGTTGCTGACGTTGGTGGTCGATCCCTCCGGTGAACTGCGGGAGGCACCGCACGCGGAATGGTCGGTGCGCGTGGTCTTCTAGCCACCTCATCGGCTCACCGGGCGTCGCGCCGTCGGCAGATCTTCGCGGGATCCCTCAACAACTCGACATTCGCTCGGACGTGTCGGTACGGCCAGGCACCGTGTCGCCATGGAGATTTTGGACTGGCCGTTCCGGGGCACTGAAGCACTAGCCGCCGGAGCCGTCACACCACACCGGTTGCGGACCCACTTCGAGATGGTTCACCGCAACGTGTACATCCCCCGCGGGAAGAAGCTGACGGCGGTGGCGCGGGCCATCGCCGCGTGGTTGTGGTCGGGGCGGTCCGCAACGGCGGTGGGCCTGTCCGCCGCGGCGTTGCACCGCACGGGATGGATCGACGATTGGCTACCGGCCGAACTCAACCGACGGGGCCGGGACAAGGCGCGCGGCATCATTTCCCACTGCGCCTGCCTCGATGAGGACGAGGTATGCGTGCGCGACGGCATCGCCCTGACCACTCCGGCGCGCACGGCATCCGACCTCGGAAGGCGAAAAGTACTGACCACAGCGGTGATTCGGCTCGATGCACTGACGCGTGCCACCGAGCCGAAGGTGGCCGACGTCGAGATGCTCGCCGAGCGACATCGCGGTGCTCGTGGGTTGATCCAGCTACGTCAGGCACTACCACTGGTCGACGCCGGCGCCGATTCGCCCTATTAGACGCGAATTCGCTTGCTAGTCATTCGATCTGGCCTGCCAGCGCCCCAAACCGAGATCAAGGTACTCGACGATTGGGGCGCGGTGGCGGCCCGGATCGGCATGGGCTGGCCGGAATGCAAAGTCGGCGTCGAATTTGACAGCGCAGGTCAGTGGAATAACGCGGCGAGCAGCGACGCTGTCGATCGATCGGCCGAACTCGAAGCGCGCGGGTGGACGATTGTTCGAGTCAACGCGCAGACACTGAAAAACCGGCCTGACATCGTCGTGGCGCAGGTTCGACACGCGCTCGTGCGCAGAACCTAGGCTCCGTGACCGGCCGGGACGCGCTCCCCTGCGACCGGCGGCCCGGGCGGCATGCCATCACCGAAGGGCCTGCCGCCCAGAGCTTCCCGTCCGTGCGGCGCCAACCAGCCAGCCAGATCGGGGCCTTTGGGAACAATCCCGGTGGGGTTGATGTCAGCGTGCACGATGTAGTAGTGTTGCTTGATTTGGACAAAGTCCACGGTATCGCCGAATCCCGGGGTCTGGAACAGATTACGAGCGTACGCCCACAACGCGGGCATCTCGCTAAGCTTGTACCAATTGCACTTGAAATGACCGTGGTACACCGCATCGAAACGGGCCAGCGTGGTGAACAGCCGCACGTCGGCCTCGGTGATGGTGTCCCCCACCAGATAGAGTCGACTCGCCAGACGATCGCTCAACCAGTCCAATGCGCCGAACAGCCGATCGAAAGCGGCCTCGTACGCCTGCTGTGAGTCGGCAAAGCCACAGCGGTACACACCGTTGTTCACTTCGGTGTAGATCCGCTGACTCACCTCGTCGATCTCGAGTCGCAACCGTGACGGGTGCAGCTGCGGGGCGCCGTCGCGATAGTAGGCGGCCCACTGCGTGGACAAGTCCAAGGTCATCTGCGCGAAGTCGTTGGTGACCACCGCGCCGGTCGGTACATCGACGATCGCCGGAACGGTGATGCCCTTGGGGTACTCCGGGAAGCGCTTGAAGTAGGCGTCCTGTAGTCGCGGGATCTGCAACACCGGGTCCAGACCTTCGGGATCAAGGTCGAAGGTCCAGCTGCGCGCGTCATGGGTGGGTCCGCAAAAGCCTATGGAAAGAACGGGTTCCAAACCCAGCAGACGGCGCACGATGATGGCGCGGTTGGCCCACGGACAAGCCCGGGCAACGATGAGGCGATAGCGACCGGGCTGCACCGCATAGCCGTCGCGCCCGTCGGCGGTGATGCGAGTGGTGATGTAGTTGGTGTCGCGGCTGAATTCACCGGCGCCGGCAACATATGAGCCCATGGGTGGACAGCCTTACAGCTTCGCCTCGGCTGACGTCGAGTCAGGCAGGAAGCGCCGAGCCACATTCGGCTGCGTGGACGGCCCGGGCTCCCAATGCGCAATCCAGGGTCCGGTGCCCTCGGAAGGATCGATGATTCCGTCCTCCAGCCAGGCATACCGACCCTCCAACACGTCGTTGGTCAGGCGGACATCGCCGACATCGGTGTTGGTCCACAACCCGTGGAACAGCGCTTCCACCCGCAGAGTCGCCTGTCCGCAGAATGCCTCCGCCAGCTCGTAGGCCTGCCGTCCGACGATCGGATCAGCGACCCGTTGGGCTTCGGCCCGCACGCATACCGCGGACATGGCGAACAATTCCGCACCGATGTCGACGATGCGACCGAGAAAGCCCTGCTTTTGTTCCAGCTTGGCCTGCCAGCAGGCCATCCCGTAGAAGGTGTTTCGGGCCAGCTTGCGAGTCGAGCGTTCGATGAATCGCAGATAAGCGGCCAGCGGGCCGAACTCGTGATACGCCTTGGGCCGCTGTCCCTCACCAAATACCAGCTGCGGCAACCATTTTGCATAGAACCCGCTGGCGCCAACCGCGGCTGCCGCCTTCTTCCGAAGATCGGTGTTGGGTTTGGCCAGATCCCCAGCGGCGGTCAGGTGCGCGTCTACCGCTTCGTCGGCAATGAGCAACCGCATGATCTCGCTGGATCCCTCGAAGATCCGGTTGATCCGAACATCACGCAACGACTGCTCCACCGGTGCCGCACGCTCACCCCGCGCTGCCAGTGACTCGGCGGTCTCATAGCCACGCCCGCCCCGGATCTGCAACAGCTCATCGGCGACCTGGCACGCCATCTCACTGGACCACAGCTTGGCCAGCGCCGCCTCGATGCGGATATCGTTGCGGCCCTCATCAGCCATCTGACCCGATATCTCCACCACCGCTTCAAGCGCGTACGTGGTGGCGGCGATGAACGAGATCTTGCCGGCGACCGCCTCGTGCTTGCCCAGCGGCTTGCCCCATTGCACTCGCTCGCCGGACCACTCACGCGCAATTTTCAGCGACCATTTGGCCGCCCCCGTCACCATCGCGGGTATCGCCAGCCGCCCGGCGTTGAGGGTGGTCAGAGCGATCCGCAGACCGTCCCCCTCCCGACCGATCAGATTCTCCTTGGGCACCCGCACGCGGTGCAGCCTGGTTACGCCGTTCTCGATGCCGCGCAGTCCCATGAACTTGTTGCGCCGTTCGACGGTGATTCCGGGTGAATCGGCCTCGACCACGAATGCGCTGATTCCACCCCGGTGCCCCTCACTCTTGGGCACCCGGGCCATCACCACCAGCAATTCGGCAACCACACCGTTGGTGGTCCACAGTTTGACCCCCTCGAGTTCGTAGGCCTGACCGTCGTCGATCGGTGTGGCCGTCGAGGCCAGCCGGGCCGGATCGGATCCAACGTCGGGCTCGGTGAGCAGGAAGGCCGAGATGGCACCGGCGGCGCACCGCGGCAAGAATTTCTTCTTCTGCTCGGGGCTTCCGGCGAGTTTCAGTGGCTCAGGCACACCGATCGATTGGTGCGCCGACAGCAGCGCGCCGAGGCTGGTGTGGACCGTCGATGCCAGCATCAGCGCGCGGTTGTAGGCAACCTGCGACATGCTCAATCCGCCATACTCGGACGGAATTTTCATGCCGAAGCAACCCAGTTCGGCCAGGCCCTTGACGTATTCATCGGGAATCTGAGCGTCTCGCTCGATGACGCTGCCGTCGATGGTGCCGAGAAACTCCTGCAGCCGGCACAGAAACGTCGCGGTGCGCGCCTCCTCGGCGTCCGACGGCCGGGGGAAGGGATTTATCAGCTCCAGGGGAAAGCGCCCAAGGAATAGCTCCTTCGCGAAAGATGGCTTATTCCAGCCACTTTCACGGGATTCCTCGGCAAGAGCTCGCGCTTGCTCCTCGGTGACCTGCGCCTGCTGTGCCATCGTTGCCTCCGCGCTACGACTTCACCGCGATAGGAAAACCTGGTGCCGTACACAGGCAATACTACGGCGCACAACGGCAAGTGGAAGTGCCCGACGATGACGAACGCGGCCAGCGGGCCAGCCACTTTGAAAAAGCCCTGACGTCAACCCGATTCGATGCCCGAGCGGACGTATTGCGCCAACGGTTAAGCGTCGAGCTCCCGCGCCACGGCCTTGACCACCTCGGAGACCCGCCGGGCGGTCTTGCGGTCCGGGTAGCGCCCCTTGCGCAGCTCTGGCTGCACGGTGCTCTCCAGCAGCGTGATCATGTCCTCGACCATGCCGTGTAGCTCGTCGGGGCTGTGCTTGTGCTCAACGGCCTCGCGGCGGGTGCGGGTGAGGCTCGGTGGCGGGTCGAGCAATTTAAGGCTCAACGCCTGCGGTCCGCGCCGCCCGGACGCGATACCGAATTCCACCCGCTGCCCCGCTTTAAGCCCCTCGACGCCTGCCGGCAACGCAGAGGAACGAACGTAGACGTCCTCGCCCTCCTCCTGCGACAGGAAGCCGAACCCCTTGTCGGAGTCGTACCACTTCACCTTGCCGGTCGGCACTGCTCTCACCTGCTTGTCTGACGGATCACTGGGTTTACAACAAAAAGATTCGTCCCGCATGTGCAGGACGCGAGGACGATCACAGATCCTACTCGGATGCTGGCCCGCCAAGCATCCCTGTTTATCCGGCACTCGGTAGGCTGGCACCACTGCTGGAGGAGATATGCGCCTAATACTGAACGTTATCTGGCTGGTGTTCGGCGGCCTTTGGCTGGCCCTGGGTTACCTGGTCGCGGCGCTGATCTGCTTTCTGCTCATCGTGACCATCCCGTTCGGCTTCGCGGCGTTGCGGATCGCGTCCTACGCATTGTGGCCGTTCGGCAGAACGATCGTCGAAAAGCCCAGCGCTGGAACCGGCGCCCTGATCGGCAACGTCATCTGGATCCTGCTGTTCGGGCTTTGGCTGGCCATCGGGCACCTGGTCAGCGCGGTGGCGATGGCGATAACGATCATCGGGATCCCTTTGGCGCTGGCCAACCTCAAGCTGATCCCGGTGTCACTGGTTCCGCTGGGCAAGGAGATTGTTTCCGCCGACTGGCCGACCCGATACGAGCGGGTGGCCCGATGACGGTGACCGCGCTGGGCGTCCCGACGGTGCGTGGCCGGTCGGAAGGCTCGGCGATCGCATCCGACGCACCGGGCGATGGTCCGCTGCTGGATCGCTTTGGCCGGTCCGCCACCGACTTGCGGGTGTCACTAACCGACCGCTGCAATCTGCGCTGCGGTTACTGCATGCCCGCGGAAGGCCTGAACTGGCTGCCCGGCGAGCAGCTGCTTGGACCGGCGGAGCTGGCCAGGCTGCTCCGCATCGCGGTTACCCGGCTCGGGATCACCAGCGTGCGGTTCACCGGCGGCGAGCCGCTGTTGGCCCGGCATCTCGAAGAGGTGGTCGCGGCGGCGGCCCAACTGCGGCCCCGCCCGGAAATCTCGTTGACGACCAATGGTGTGGGTCTGGCGAAGCGTGCAGCGGCATTGGCGGAGGCGGGTTTGGACCGGGTCAACGTGTCGCTGGACACCGTGGACCGCGCCCACTTCGCGGCCGTCACCCGCCGGGACCGGTTGACCGATGTGCTGGACGGCCTGGGCGGCGCCAGGGCTGCCGGTTTGACTCCGGTCAAGGTCAACGCCGTGCTGGACCCCGAGACGGGCCGCCAAGACGTCGTCGAGTTGCTGAGATTCTGTTTGGAGCAGGGCTACCAGCTGCGGGTCATCGAGCAGATGCCACTCGACGCCGGACACCAGTGGCGGCGCAACGCGCTGCTGGGCTCCGACGATGTGTTGGCGGCGCTGCAACCCCATTTCCGGCTTCGGCCTGATCCAGCGCCACGCGGCTCGGCTCCTGCCGAGCTCTGGCTGGTCGACGCCGGTCCTGACACGCCCGCCGGTAAGTTCGGGGTCATCGCCTCGGTTTCGCACGCGTTCTGCTCGACGTGTGACCGCACCCGGCTGACCGCCGACGGTCAGGTCCGCAGCTGCCTGTTCTCCACCGAGGAAACCGACCTTCGCGGGTTGCTGCGCGCCGGTGCCGGCGACGAGGCGCTCGAAACGGCGTGGCGAAGCGCGATGTGGGCCAAACCGGCCGGCCACGGGATCAACAACCCGGATTTCGTCCAGCCCCAGCGCCCCATGAGCGCGATCGGTGGCTAGCCCGAAGGCGCCCGTGCCCGATCAGCCCGCCGGGATCGAGGTCACCGTTCGTTACTTCGCGGCCGCACGGGCGGCGGCGGGGATCGAGTGCGAAACGGTCGGGTTGCGGCCTGACGCCACCGTTGCCGAGTTGGTCGACACGCTGGCCGGCCGGAGCACGCGGCTGGCGACGGTGTTGGGCCGATGCTCTTACCTCAGGGACGGAATTGCTGTCCGAAATGACGCCACCGCGTTATCCACCGGCGACACGGTTGACGTACTCCCGCCATTCGCCGGCGGCTAAGCCCTGTGAATTGCCTCACGTAACGGAACGATAACGACCGGGACACGAGGTGATGTCGGGACGCTATGAGCTGCGGAAACAGTGGTCTTTCCTGGCCTTTTAGCCCACGGTTGCGCGGAAAACACCTCATTACTTCGTGCGTGACGAGAACGTCTGAAACCGCTACCGTCTCTCAGGGCTGGTCAACCGAACCCAACTGACTTGCCTGCCCTCCCTACAACGCGCCGAGCTCCATCCGGTAGGCGGGGGATTCCGACCCACGGATGGAGGCGGGGGACCCACCAGGTCCACCTAGATCGGACCGTGCCCTTCACGGCCCTTGGGGTGAAGCCGACGTCGTCCCACAGATGTAGTATGACGCTGGCCGGGTAACCTCTCCAACCCGAACCCGACAGCTGACCTCGCAGGCGTGTACCGAGAGGAATTACTGAACGTATGAGTGGACGTCACCGTAAGCCCACTAACTCGAACGTCAGCGTCGCCAAGATCGCCTTCACCGGCGCGGTGCTCGGCGGCGGTGGTATCGCCCTTGCCGGCCACGCGGCCGCGGCCACCGACGGCGAATGGGACCAGGTGGCCCGTTGCGAGTCTGGCGGCAACTGGGCGATCAACACCGGCAACGGCTACTACGGCGGCGTCCAATTCGCGCCGAGCACCTGGGCCTCCCACGGTGGCGGCGAATATGCGCCATCCGCGCAGCTGGCCAGTCGCGAAGAGCAGATCGCGGTCGCCGAGCGCGTCCTGGCCACTCAGGGCCGCGGAGCCTGGCCGGTATGCGGACACCGCCTGTCGGCCGCCACTCCCCGCGACGTCCCCGCTCCGGCCGCGCTGGATGCGCCGCTCGACGCCCCCGGAATCAACGGCGAGCCGGCACCGCTGGCCCCGCCCCCCGGAGATGACGTCCCGCCCCCGGCTGACCCGGCACCCCCGGTAGAGCTGGCGGCCAACGACGTGCCCGCGCCGGCCGACCTGCCGCCCGCCCCGGAAGACTTACCGCCGGCCCCCGAAGACCTAGCACCCCCGGCCCCGGCCGACCTGCCCCCCGCCCCGGAAGACCTGCCGCCCGCGCCGCAGGACCTCCCGCCCGCGCCTGAGGATGTGGCCGCGCCCGCGCCGGCCGACCTGCCGCCCGCCCCGGAGGACCTGCCGCCGGCCCCCGAAGACCTGGCACCGCCGGCCCCGGCCGACCTGCCGCCGGCTCCCGAAGACCTGCCGCCGTCGGCCGACGCCGACAACCCGCCGGTGGACGTCCACGAGGCTTCGACCGTCGCCTACACCAAGAAGTTGTGGCAGGCGATCGTGGGACAGAACATCAGCGGCAACGACGCGCTCGACGCGCTCGCGCAGCCGGCCGTCTTCGCCTGAGACAGGGTCACCCCTAACCCGACCGGCGCGGAAAGCCGAGCGGGTTAGGCCGAACCCACCCATTCTTCGGAACCATCACCGAAGAACTGGTGCTTCCACACCGGGAGCCGCGCCTTGATCGTGTCGACCAACTTCGCGCACGTGGTGAACGCGGCCTCGCGATGATCGGCAGCCACGGCGGCCACCAAGGCTGCATCGCCCACGTGCAGGACCCCGATTCGGTGGCTGGCCGCGACCGCGCGCACACCGGCGGCGTGTTGGGCAACATCGGCCACCACCTCGGCTAGCACCTGGCCGGCCGACGGGTGCGCGGAGTACTCCAGCCGCAACACTTCCCGGCCGCCATCGTGGTTGCGCACCACCCCGACGAAACCGACGACAGCTCCCGCCGAGGGCCGGCCCACCAGTTCCTCGTGTTCGGCCAGAGAGATCGGCTGGTCGGTCAGCAGGGCCCGCACCACCTGCGTCATCGCCGGTGGTCTTGGCCAGCGATTTGATCGAGCGCGTGGTGCACGACGTCGGCGAGCACATCCAACCCGTCCCGAACGCCGCCAGGTGAACCAGGCAAGTTGACGATCAAGGTTTGGCCGGCTACACCACACACGCCTCGGGACAACACCGATGTCGGAACCTTCGGCAAGCCGGCGCGGCGGATGGCGTCGGCCAATCCCGGGATCACAAAGTCCAGCACCGCCACGGTCTGTTCCGGGGTCGAGTCGGTAGGCGAAATCCCAGTGCCGCCCGAGGTGATGATCAGGTCCACCTGGGCCTCGACCGCGTCCTGCAGCGCCTCGCCGACCGGGTTACCGTCGGCGACCACCTTGGATTCCACCGGCGAAAAGCCGCGTTGCTCAAGCCATTCAGCGATAATCGGCCCGCATTCATCGGTGTACACACCGGATGCCGCACGCGTTGAAGCGATGATGATTTGGGCCGAGCGAGCCGTGCTCACCTCGACCAGCTTCCGCTGCGCCCGCCCTGTTTGCTGAGCACTCGGACATCGTCGATACGAGCGGCTGAGTCGACCGCTTTGATCATGTCGTAGAGCGTAAGGGCCGCGACGCTGACAGCGGTCAGTGCCTCCATCTCGACACCGGTTCGGTCGGTGCTGCGCACCGTCGCGGTGATCTCGACATCAGCCTCAGCCATGATGAAATCAACGTCGACACCGGTCAGGGCGAGCTGATGACACAGCGGGATCAAGTCACTGGTGCGTTTGGCCGCCAGAATTCCCGCCACCCGCGCGGTGGCCAGCGCATCCCCCTTGGGCAGGCCGCCGCTCGAGATCAACGCCACCACCTCCGTCGAGGTGCGCAGAAAGCCCGCAGCAACAGCCGTGCGTCTGGTGGCCCCCTTCTCGGTGACGTCGACCATGTGCGCGGCTCCCCGCTCATCCAGATGCGATAGCCCACCTGAGGGATAAGAGCCTGCCCCGGGTGTCGCCGATGCCTCGGGGGCCTTGGATGCGTTGGGGGGCTCGGCCATCCCAACGACTACCTGTTGACGACTGTCACCGGGTGCAGGTAGGGCAGATCGTCTGCGGCCAGCGGAAACACCACCTCACCGAACGGAGACAACGCCCCTGTTCGGTCGGTCACCAGCTCGCTCACGGCGTGGTCATCCGGATCCGTGGTCGGCCAGCCGTTGTCCACGTACTTGCTCTTACCCGCCTTGCCTTCAGCAATGTCAGCCACGGCGTCCATTCTGACAGGTTTACCTGCCGTCCGCGGCGCAAGGTCACCGGTCGGGCCCTACGCTGATCAGCAATGACCGAACACACCCCGGAAATCCCGCTGGGGTCCTGGCTGGCCGAATTGCCCGACGAGCGGCTGATCACGCTACTCGAGCTGCGGCCGGACCTTGCCCAGCCGCCACCTGGCAGCATCGCCGCGCTAGCCGCGCGGGCCCAGGCCCGTCAATCGGTCAAGGCTGCGACCGAACAACTCGACTTCCTGCGGTTGGCGGTGCTCGATGCGTTGCTGGTGCTGCTGGCCGACACCGAGCCGGTGCCGATCGCAAAGCTGGTGTCGCTGATCGGTGAGCGCGCCACCCAGGCCGAACTGACCGAAGCGCTCACCGACCTCAAACTGCGCGCCCTGGCCTGGGGCGACACCACCGTCCGGATCGCCGCCGACGCCGGCACCGCGCTGCCATGGCACCCGGGACAGGCCACTCTCGAGGACAACTCGCGAACCGGCGAGCAAATTGCCGAACTGATCGCCGGGCTGGACCAGCCGCAACGCGACGTGCTGGACAAACTGCTCGAGGGGTCGCCGATGGGCCGCACCCGCGACGCCGCACCCGGCGCCGCCCCGGACCGACCGGTGCCGCAGCTCTTGACGATGGGACTGCTGCGGCGCATCGACGCCGACACCGTGATTTTGCCCCGCCACGTCGGCCAGGTGCTCCGCGGCGAACGGCCCGGTCCGATGCAGCTCAGCGCACCCGACCCGGTGGTTTCCACCACCACCCCCGAGGACGTGGACGCGGCGGCCGCCGGAGCGGTGATCGACCTGCTGCGTGAGGTGGAAGCACTGCTGGAAAACCTCGGCACCATGCCGGTTGTCGAGCTGCGCAGCGGTGGACTTGGGGTGCGTGAGATGAAGCGGATCGCCAAGGCGGTCGGAATCGACGAGGCGCGCCTGGGCCTGATCCTCGAGGTGGCGGCGGCGGCCGGACTGATCGCCAGCGGCATGCCCGATCCGCTGCCCGACCACGGTGACGGACCGTACTGGGCGCCGACGGCCACCGCCGACCGGTTCACCACGATGTCACCGGCCGAGCGGTGGCAGCTACTGGCCACCGCGTGGCTCGATCTGCCCGGCCGACCGGCGTTGATCGGCAGCCGCGGCCCCGACGCCAAGCCCTATAGCGCCTTGTCTGATTCGCTGTTCTCGACTGCGGCGCCATTGGATCGCCGGCTGCTTCTGGGCATGCTCGCTGAGCTACCCGCCGGCGCCGGTGTCGATCCGGTGACGGCTTCGGCCGCTTTGATCTGGCAGCGCCCGCGATGGAGCCGAAGACTGCAGCCGGAGCCGATCTCGGATCTGCTGGCCGAGAGCGAGGTCCTGGGGCTGGTCGGGCGCGGCGCGATCAGCAAGCCCGGGCGCACCCTGCTGGAACACGGCGGCGACCCCGCCGCCGTGATTGCCACAATGGCCGCGGCGCTGCCGAAGCCGATCGACCATTTTCTGGTCCAAGCGGACCTGACCGTCGTGGTGCCCGGTCCGCTGCAGCGCGACCTCGCCGATGAACTGGCGACCGTGGCGACCATCGAATCGGCCGGTGCGGCGATGGTGTACCGGGTCAGCGAACAATCCATCCGGCATGCGCTCGACATCGGCAAGACCCGCGGCTGGATGCACACGTTTTTCGCGGACCACTCCAAGACGCCGGTCCCGCAGGGACTCACCTACCTCATCGACGACATGGCGCGCCGGCACGGCCAGCTCCGTATCGGCATGGCGACCTCGTTCGTGCGCTGCGAAGACCCCGCGTTGCTGGCCCAAGCCGTAGCGGCACCCGCCGCGGAGGCGGTGCAGCTGCGCGCGCTGGCCCCGACCGTGGCGGTGTCACCCGCCCCGATCGGCGAGGTCCTCGTCGCCCTGCGCAGTGCGGGCTTCGCACCCGCGGCCGAGGATTCCACCGGCGCGATTGTCGACGTCCGGCCCCGCGGCTCCCGGGTTCCCGCTCCCAACCAACGCCGGCCCTATCGGCCCCCGGCACGGCCCAGCGGTGAGACGCTCAACGGCATCATCGAGGTGCTGCGCAAGGTGACCTCGGCACCGTTCGGCAATATCCGCATCGATCCGGCCGTCGCGATGTCGCTGCTGCAACGCGCCGCAAAGGACAAGGCCACGCTGGTGATCGGCTACCTCGACGCGGCGGGCGTGGCCACCCAGCGGGTGGTGTCCCCCATCGTCATCCGGGGCGGTCAGTTGACCGCCTTCGATTCCACGTCGGGAAAGCTGCGTGACTTCGCTGTGCGCCGCATCACGTCGGTCGTCTCGGCCGACGGCCAATAATGGATGCCATGATCCACTTCGGCTACCACCCAGATGGCGATGCGGTGCAGGTAGCACCCTGCTGTGACGGAGGGCGGCGGGCATGACCGACGGACCCCTGATCGTGCAATCCGACAAGACGGTTCTGCTCGAGGTCGACCACGAGCAGGCCGGTGCCGCACGCGCAGCCATCGCGCCGTTCGCCGAGCTCGAGCGCGCGCCAGAACACGTGCACACCTACCGGCTCACACCGCTGGCCCTATGGAACGCCCGGGCGGCCGGCCACGACGCCGAGCAGGTGGTCGACGCGCTGGTCACCCACTCGCGCTACGCGGTACCCCAGCCCCTGCTCGTCGACATCGTCGACACCATGGCCCGCTATGGCCGGCTGCAACTGGTCAAGCACCCTGCGCATGGTTTGACGCTGATCAGCCTGGATCGGGCCGTGCTCGAAGAAGTGCTGCGCAACAAGAAGATTGCGCCGATGCTGGGCGCCCGCATCGACGATGACACCGTTATCGTCCACCCCAGCGAGCGAGGCCGGGTCAAGCAGCTGCTGCTCAAGATCGGTTGGCCCGCGGAAGATCTCGCCGGCTACGTGAACGGCGAGGCACATTCGATCAGCCTGCAGCCCGACGGGTGGGAGCTGCGCGACTACCAAGAGCTGGCCACCGACTCCTTCTGGGCCGGCGGTTCCGGCGTGGTGGTGCTGCCGTGTGGGGCGGGCAAGACACTGGTCGGCGCGGCCGCAATGGCCAAGGCCCAGGCGACCACGCTGATCCTGGTCACCAACATCGTCGCCGCGCGGCAGTGGAAACGCGAACTGGTGGCCCGCACTTCGCTCACCGAGGAAGAGATCGGCGAGTACTCCGGAGAACGCAAGGAAATTCGGCCGGTCACCATCTCGACCTACCAGATGATCACCCGCCGCTCCAAGGGCGAATACCGCCACCTCGAGCTCTTCGACAGCCGCGACTGGGGCCTGATCATCTACGACGAGGTGCATCTGCTGCCGGCACCGGTGTTCCGGATGACCGCCGACCTGCAGTCCAAGCGGCGACTGGGCCTGACCGCGACGCTGATCCGCGAAGATGGCCGCGAGGGCGACGTCTTCTCCCTCATCGGCCCCAAGCGCTACGACGCACCGTGGAAGGACATCGAAGCGCAGGGCTGGATCGCCCCGGCGGAGTGTGTCGAAGTCCGGGTCACCATGACCGACAGCGAACGCATGACGTACGCCACCGCCGAGCCCGAAGAGCGCTACCGGCTGTGCTCGACGGTGCACACCAAGATCGCTGTGGTGAAGTCGATTCTGCACAAGCACCCCGGCGAGCAAACCCTGGTGATCGGGGCCTACCTGGATCAACTCGAAGAGCTGGGCACCGAACTTGATGCTCCGGTCATCCAGGGAGCGACAAAAACTCGGGAAAGAGAGGCGCTGTTCGACGCCTTCCGGCGTGGCGAGATAGCCACCCTGGTGGTGTCGAAGGTCGCCAACTTCTCCATCGACTTGCCGGAGGCCTCTGTGGCGGTGCAGGTTTCGGGGACCTTTGGCTCGCGCCAGGAGGAAGCACAGCGGTTGGGCCGGTTGCTGCGCCCCAAGTCCGACGGCGGTGGCGCAATGTTTTATTCGGTGGTTGCCCGCGACAGCCTGGACGCCGAATACGCCGCACACCGGCAACGATTCCTGGCCGAGCAGGGCTATGGCTACATCATCCGCGACACCGACGACCTGTTGGGCCCGGCGATCTAGCCTGGCGAGCAGACGCAAAATCGCACCAACGGAGCCCCGTTTGGTGCGATTTTGCGTCTGCTCGCGCCGGGGTAGGTAGAACACACACCTGACTTTGCTCGTTTTCACAGCTCAGGGCATTGGCCGCCCAAGAGTCGTGTTGTACATTCGGGCGTTTATGAGCACCCGCAGCGATCGGCGCATCCAGCGATGGCAGTCAGCCATCGTGGTTGCCGCGGCGCTGAGTGTGTTTGTTGCGTTGATCGCAGGTTGGGCGTTGCGCCCCAAGTTCTCTGCGGCCTCGCTGCCCGAGCCGGTGACATGGTCACACGGAATTTCAGTTCACGGCCCGCATTCCGAGCTCCTCGGGTCAACACAACTACATGCCGATTCCCCAGCCGTGAGCCATGTCGGCAACGCCACGGCATCAGGCTCGGTACCAACCCACACCAAGCCGTTCCACAGCATGTGGATGACGCGTGGTCGGCCGCCGAGCTGGATTCCTTTATCACCGGCCTTGGTCTGGTCGCCGCAGCCGGCATCGCTTTTCGCAATGGAATTGGCGCCCAACCTCACCCATACCGCCAAGCCCGCCGATGCTGCGGGCGGTCGAGATTCGCTGACGCGGCTCTGCGTGGCCCGTTGCTGATGGCGCAGCGCTAATCGCGCCGCTGTGACGTAGCACCGCATACCCACCGCCGCTCAGACCCGCCGCTTCGACGCGACCATCGCACCTGTGTCCGCCTGGCCGCCCGGCACCGTTTCGCCGGGACCGCCCTCACAACCACCAGCGCCATCTCGCCCGTAGGCAGATCTGGCGTTTCCCACACCAACTCGCCCGGGCCGTGCCGGCCCCGAAAGGAGAGTCTTCATGTCCTACCCGAATGCGCGCACTCTGCCCTTGGGATCACTCAACCAAAAGTCCACCGCCCTGGTCGCGAAACTACTTGTCGGCGCTGCCATCGCTGTCGGTTTCGGTGTGAGCGCAGCGGCATCGGCCAGCGCGGCTGACTGCATTGCCGGAACCGCGCCTGGCGGCGCCGACGCCAGCCCGTTGCAGAGCCTGAGCAACGGCTGTACCGAACTGCCAGTTCACATTCCGAGCGCAACGGAACGCGAGATCGATCGCGGACTGCACGACGGCTATGTCGAGGGCACGGTGCGCGGCCCGGCTTCGATCCCGAATCAGTAGACCGGGGCCCAGCAGCCGCGTTGGCCGCTAGCTCAGCGCGGGAATCACTTCACGCTCGAACAACTCGATGCCGGAGCGGTCATACGCGGCTTCCGGGAAAGGGCAGATCGCGTATTCGCACCCAAGGTCGCGAATCTGCGCCAGTCGCTCAATGACCTGTTCGGGCGTGCCCGTCGCCGAATCCGGCAGGCCGCCAACCATCGAATCGGCCACGGCCTCAGGCACGTAGCCGACCAGACGGTCACGGACTCGCCCCATCCGATCTTTGACGTCGGCTTCCGAGGTACCCAGGACGGCGGTGAAGTTGGCCGATCGCACTATGGCGTCGAATTCGGTGCCCAGTTTGCGACAATGCTCCGCCAACACCTGCGACTTGTGCGCGAACTGTTCGGGCTGGGGCGTGAAGTTGGTGTACTGCGCGTACTGTGCGGCGATACGTAACGTCACCTTCTCCCCGCCACCGGCAACCCACAATGGAATTCCATTGTTCTGCAACGGCTTCGGCGCGACGATCGCGCCGTCGACCTGATAGTGCTTGCCGTCGAAACTGACCTTGCCGTCGCGCCAGGCGTCCCGCATGATCTGCACGCCTTCGTCCAGCCGGCCCAACCGCACCCCGGCCGAAGGGAATCCGTAGCCGTAGGCACGCCACTCGTGTTCGTACCAGCCGCCCCCGATCCCCATCTGGATGCGCCCACCCGAGATGATGTCGGCGGTGGCCGCCACCTTGGCGAGATATACCGGATTGCGGTAGCTCATCGCGGTGCACATTTGGCCGAGCTTGATCCTCGAGGTCACCGCCGCGTAGGCCGCCATCAACGACCAGGCCTCATGGGTGGCCTCGTCACTGGGCAATGGCACGGTATGGAAGTGGTCATAGACCCACAGTGAGTCCCAGGCGCTGGCATCGGCGTAGGTAGCCAGGTCGCGCATCACCGCCCAATGCTGCTCGGGCGCGATGCCGACGAGATCCATTCGCCAGCCTTGCGGAATGAAAAAACCGAAGCGCATAGCTCGGACTATATGCCCGGCGGCCACCGAATTTGGAGCGGGCACCAAGCACCCGCCCCGAGCCCGGCGTCAAACACCAAGCGCGGCCAACGCCGCCTCCACCGAGTACTGCCGCAGTTGCGCATAGGGCGCGTCCGGGAACTGCATGCAACAGTCCTGCAATCCACCAAATGCCAGCACCGCCCGGGTCGCCTGACCGAGCGTCGGCGCCGCGCCGAACAGCAGCCGACCAAGCCGCTCCCGCCAGGCCAGCACGGTGTCGATCAGGCCGAGGTCGGACAGCAACGTCAGTTCGACCACCACCAGCATCAGGTCCTGACGATGCCGGTAGTGGAAATCGAAGTACCCCTCGAGCAGGCCGCGGACATTGCCGTCGGCAAGCCGCTCACGCTCCGCGACAAATCGCTCGCCCTCTTCGATCAACGGCACCACGATGCTGCGTACCAGGTCTTCGCGTGACGCGAAGTGGTAGTACAACGCCGGCTTGGTGATCCCCAGCCGGTCCGCGATGTCCTGCAAGCTGGTACCCCGCACACCTTGGCACAGAAATAGTTCGCGAGCGACTTCCTGGATCCGCCGCCTGGTGTCCGACCTGGGCTTGGTCACCACACGAGGCTATCTGACCTACCGTTAGGTAAGCACCCCATGTTAGCCTTACCGAACGTTAAGTAAGCAGGAGGCCGACGTGCGGATCTTGATTTCGGGCGCCAGCATCTCCGGTCCGGTACTGGCATATTGGCTGAGCCGCTACGGGTTCGATGTCACCGTCGTCGAGCGGGCGCCACAATTGCGCAAGGCCGGCGGCCATGCCGTTGACCTGTTCCGGCCGTCCATGGAGATCTCGGCGAAGATGGGCGTGCTATCGAAGATCGAAGCGCTGGCCACCGGGACCGAAACCCTGACCTGGTATCGCGAGGGCACGCAGCGGCCAGTTCGCGTCAATCTCGCCAAGATCTTCAGCGCCACGTCCGACCAGCATGTCGAGATCATGCGCGACGATCTCAGTGAGATCTACTACGAGGCCAGCCGTAATGACGCCGAATACCTGTTCGGCGACTCGATCACAGCCATCTCGCCGGACGGACGGGTGAGCTTCGAGCACGCCGCGCCACGCTGCTTCGACATCGTGGTCGGCGCCGACGGTCTGCATTCCAACGTGCGGCGCCTGGTCTTCGGCGAAGACGCCGGACACACTCAATTCCTCGGCGGATACCTCGCGGTGGTGTCAGTGCCGAAAGGACTGGCACACGACGGCGAGATGGTCGGTCACGTCGGGCCCGGCCGGATGGCAGCGGTCTACACCGCAGCGCCCCTCGACGACGCGCGCCTGCTGTTCCTGTTCCGCACCCAGGAGGAACTGCAATACCACTACCGAGATGTCTTGCGGCAAAAGGAATTATTGCGTGAAGCGATCGCCGGAATGCATCCGCAGGTGGACCTTTGGCTCGAAAAGCTGGACCGCACAACGGCTTTCTACTTCGACTCAATCACCCAGTTGCAGCTCGACACCTGGTCGCGCGGGCGGGTAACACTGGTCGGCGACGCCGGCTACTGCCCGGGGCCCGCGGTCGGCGGCAGCACCAGCCTGTCGGTGCTCGGCGCCTACATACTGGCCGGGGAACTGGCCCAAGCGGGCGGCGACTACGCGCGAGCATTCGCCGCCTACGAGCGAGAGATGGCCGACCCGGTAAGTCGCAGCCGCGCCTTTGCCAGCGGGGTCGCCGTGAGCCTCATTCCGCGATCGAAAGCCGGAGTGTGGGCGCTGACCCACGGTGCGCAGCTGGTTTCAATGCTGCCCGGTGGCCTCACCAAAGCGGTCGCGAAGCTGAACACCAAGGGTGTGCGGCTCTACGACTCAATGCGGTTCAAGGAATACGCCCCACCGCGGCCCGGATAGGCACGAGCAGACGCGGAATCGCATTGCGACCGTGAGTCGCACGCGATTCCGCGTCTGCTCGCCAAGCCTGACGCTTAGGTCAGCGAGTCCGGCGGCAGGAAGCGGTCGCCGTACTTGGCGGCCAACTCGCGGGCGCGGGCCACGAAGGCCTCTTTGCCCCGGCCGAGCGCACCCTCGTAGCCGACGATGTAGTGCGCGCTACCACCGGTCCACGGCGGGAAGCCGATGCCCATGATGGATCCGATGTTGGCGTCGGCCGTCGACATCAGCACGTTCTCGTCGAGGCACTTCTGGGTTTCCAGCGCCTCGGCGAACAACATCCGGTCGATCATGTCCTGCAGCGGCGGCTCCGAGGTGCCCGACTTGAACGTCTCCCGCAGGCCCGGCCACAGGCCGGCACGCTTGCCCTCGGGGTACTCGTAGAAGCCCGCGCCCTTGAGCCGACCGGACCGACCAACCTCGATCATCTTCTCGACAACCGCTTCGGCCGGGTGCGGCTCGTAGGTGCCGCCGGCGTCCTCGACACCCTTGCGGGTAGCGGTAGCGATCTTGTGCATCAGCTCCAGGTTGAGCTCGTCGGACAGCTGCAGCGGCGGGGCCGGGTAGCCGGCCTGCGATCCCGCCTGCTCGATCGACGACGGCTCGACACCCTCACCGAGCATCGCCAGCGCCTCGTTGACGAAGGTGCCGATGACCCGGGAGGTGAAGAAGCCGCGGCTGTCGTTCACCACGATCGGGGTCTTGCCGATTGCCAGGGTGTAGTCGAACACCCGGGCCAGGGCCTCGTCGGAGGTCTTCTCACCCTTGATGATCTCGACCAGCGGCATCTTGTCGACCGGGGAGAAGAAGTGGATACCGATGAAGTCCTCTTGGCGCTTGACCCCGGTGGCCAGACCGGTGATCGGCAACGTGGAGGTGTTCGACCCCAGCACCGCGTTGGGCTCGACGATGTCCTCGATCTCCTGGAACACCTTGTGCTTGAGTTTCTGGTTTTCGAACACGGCCTCGATGACGAAGTCCACGCCCTTGAGGTCGGCAGGGTCGGAGGTCGGGGTGATGCGAGCCAGCAGCGCGTCGCCCTTCTCCTGGGTGGTGCGACCGCGCTCGAGTGCCTTGGCCACCAGCTTCTCGGAGTAGCCCTTGCCCTTGGCGGCGGCCTCCGCACTGACGTCCTTGAGCACCACGTCGTAGCCGGCCTTGGCCGAGACGTAGGCGATGCCCGCGCCCATCATGCCGGCACCGAGCACACCGATCTTGGTGATCGGGGTCTTGCCGATGCCGTCCGGCCGCGACTTGCCGGCGTTGATGGCCTGCAGGTCGAAGAAGAACGCCTGAATCATGTTCTTGGCGACCTGGCCGGTGACCAGCGAGGCGAAGTAGCGGCTCTCGATGCGGCTGGCGGTGTCGAAATCGACCTGAGCACCCTCGACCGCGGCGGCCAGAATGGCCTTCGGGGCCGGCATCGGAGCGCCCTTGAGCTGCTTGCGCAGCAAGGCCGGGAACGACGGCAGGATGGAAGCCAACCCCGGCGAAGACGGAGTGCCGCCCGGGATCTTGTAACCCTTCTTGTCCCAGGGCTGTTCGTGGGAATCCGGGTTGGCCTTGATCCACGCCTTGGCGGCGGGCACCAGCTCCTCGACCGTCGGCAGCACCTCGTCGACCAGCCCGATCTCCTTGGCCTTGGCCGGCTTGAACCGGGTGCCCTGGGACAGGATGCTCACGAAGGCGTTCTGGATACCGAACATGCGCACGGTGCGGGTCACCCCGCCGCCACCGGGCAGCAGGCCCAGGGTCACCTCGGGCAGACCCAGCTGGCTGCCCTTGGCGTCGGCCGCGATGCGGTGGTGGCAGGCCAGCGCAATCTCGAGGCCACCGCCGAGTGCCGCGCCGTTGATCGCGGCGACGACGGGCTTGCCCAGCGTCTCCAGGGTTCGCAGCTGCCGCTTGAACGTCTCGACCGTGTCGAAGGACTGCCCGGCGTCTTCCGGACCGGCCTGGATCATGGACGTGAGGTCACCACCGGCGAAGAAGGTCTTCTTGGCGCTGGTGATCACCACTCCGGTAATCGAATCCTTTTCGGCGACAAGGCGATCCACCGCCTTGCCCATCGACTCGATGTAGGCCTCGTTCATGACGTTGGCCGACCCCGACGGGTCGTCCATGGTCAGCGTGACGATGCCGTCGGCATCCTTGTCCCACTGAATTGTGTTGTCGGCCATTTACTTAAACCCTCTCGATGATCGTCGCGACACCCATGCCGCCACCAATACAAAGCGTGACCAATGCGCGCCGGGCGTTGCGGCGCTCCAGCTCGTCGACCATGGTGCCCAGGATCATCGCGCCGGTCGCCCCCAGCGGGTGACCCATCGCGATGGCCCCACCGTTGACGTTGAGCTTCTCGTCGGGGATGTTGAGGTCCTTCTGGAACTTCAGCACCACCGACGCGAACGCCTCGTTCAGCTCGAACAGGTCGATGTCATCAACCGTCAGGCCGGCGCGGTCGAGCACCTTGCGGGCGGCAGGGGTCGGGCCGGTCAGCATGATGACCGGGTCGGCGCCACTGGTCGCGGTGGCGACGATGCGGGCGCGCGGGGTCGCGTTGATCGCTGCCCCCGCCTTTTCGCTACCGACCATCACGATCGCGGCACCATCGACGATGCCGGAGCTGTTGCCGCCCGTGTGCACGTGGTTGATCTTTTCCACCCAGTGGTACTTCTGCAGCGCGACGTCGTCGAAACCGCCCATCGCCGCCAGGCCCTCGAAGGCCGACTTGAGCTTGCCCAGGCCTTCCTTGGTGGTCTCGGGCCGCATGTGCTCATCGTGGTCGAGGATCAGCAGACCGTTTTGGTCGCGGACCGGCACCACGGACTTGGCGAAGTAGCCGCCCGACCACGCCTCGGCGGCCTTCTCCTGGCTACGCAGCGCATAGGCGTCGACGTCGTCGCGGGAGAAGCCCTCGATGGTGGCAATCAGGTCGGCGCCGATGCCCTGCGGAACAAACATGACGTCGTAGTTGGTGACCGGGTCAAGCCCCATGGCGCCGCCGTCGGCACCCATCGGCACCCGGCTCATCGACTCCACACCACCGGCCAGCACCAGGTCATCCCACCCGGAACGCACCTTCTGGGCGGCGATGTTCACCGCTTCCAGACCCGATGCGCAGAACCGGTTGAGCTGCACGCCACCGGAGGTAACCGGCATCCCGGAGGCCAGCACCGCGGCGCGGGCGATGTCGCCGCCCTGGTCACCGACGGGCGACACGCAGCCCAGGATGACGTCGCTGATCAGGTTCTCGTCGAGGTCAGGGTTGCGCTTGCGCAGCTCCTCGATCAGGCCAACGACCAGGCTTATCGGCTTGACCTCGTTTAGCGATCCGTTCTTTTGCTTGCCACGCGGCGTGCGGATGGCCTCATAAATGAAGGCTTCTTCGGACATGTCGACTTCCTGTTCACAAAAATTGGGGTTCAGATCCGTCATCAAGACTAGGTCCAGTACAGGCACACTAACAGGGGCCTCGGCCAACCTGTTGGTTGGGCCGAGTTGCTGGAGCGGTCCGCGCCGCTGATCACCGGCCGCGGCAGCGTGCGCCCCACGCCGCGCGACGGCGCGCATCGCCGCTCGGGCTAGGCTCGACCGACATGACGGTGTCGCGGCTACAGCCCTACGCGACGACGGTGTTCGCCGAAATGTCGGCATTGGCCGCGCGCATTGATGCGGTCAATCTTGGCCAAGGCTTTCCCGACGAGGACGGACCGCCGGCGATGTTGAAGGCCGCCCAAGGGGCCATCGCCGCGGGCGCCAACCAGTATCCGCCGGGAATGGGCATCCCGGCCCTGCGCCAGGCCATCGCCGCCCAGCGTCGACGACGCTTCGGTGTCGAATACGACCCGGATACCGAGGTGCTGGTCACGGTCGGCGCCACCGAGGCCATCGCGGCCGCGGTCCTGGGACTGGTCGAACCCGGCTCGGAAGTGCTGTTGATCGAACCGTTCTATGACTCCTATGCACCGGTGATAGCAATGGCCGGCGCGAAGCGAGTTGCCGTGCCGCTGGTGCCCGACGGCCGCGGCTTCGCGCTGGATGCCGATGCGCTGCGACGCGCCGTGACACCCAAGACCCGCGCACTAATCGTCAACTCCCCGCACAATCCCACCGGTGCGGTGCTGCGCCGCGCCGAACTCGCGGCAATAGCAGAGATTGCGGTGGCCGCAGACCTATTGGTGATCACCGATGAGGTGTACGAGCATCTGGTGTTCACCTCGCCAACCGGGCACCAACACCTGCCCCTGGCCGGGTTTGACGGGATGGCGCAGCGCACGGTCACGATCTCGAGCGCGGCCAAGATGTTCAACTGCACCGGATGGAAGATCGGATGGGCTTGCGGCCCAAAAGAACTCATCGCCGGGGTGCGCGCGGCAAAGCAGTACATGAGCTATGTCGGCGGGGCGCCGCTGCAGCCCGCGGTGGCGCTGGCACTGGATTCCGAGGATGCCTGGGTCACAGCGCTGCGGACTTCGTTACAGGCCAGACGCGATCGGCTGGCCGCCGGCCTGAGCGAGATCGGATTCGGGGTACACGACAGCCACGGCACCTACTTCTTGTGCGCCGACCCGCGGCCGCTCGGCTACGACGACAGCACGGCGTTTTGCGCCGCGCTGCCCGAGAAGGTGGGGGTGGCCGCCATCCCGATGTCGGCCTTCTGCGATCCGGTGGCCGAGCATGCTTCAACCCAAGCCGATATCTGGAATCATTTGGTGCGCTTTACCTTCTGCAAACGCGAAGACACCCTGGACGAGGCGATCAAGCGGCTGGCCGCACTGCGTGACGCGGATTAGGTCCTGTCTGCTAATTGCGGACGCGGTGGTAGGTGATGATGGCGGCCAGGGTGGCACCGCCGAGGTAGGTCAGGGCGTATTTGTCGTAGCAGGTGGCGACCGCGCGCCAGTGTTTGAGCCGGTTGAAGCTTCGCTCGACGGTGTTGCGGTGCTTGTAGATTCGGCCTGAGAACCCCGGAGGCCGTCCTCTGTTGCGGCCTTTGGCTTTGCGGCGGGTGATCTGGTCGCTGCGCTCGGGGATGGTATGGGCGATCTTGAGCCGGCGCAGCTGTGCCCGCGTCGAGTCATGGGAGTACGCCTTGTCCGCCAGCAGGCGATACGGGGCGTATGAGTTGCTGCACCGGGCGGCCAGCAATGGCCAAAGCATCGGATTATCACCGGCTTGACCGGCCGACAGTGCCAGGGTGACCGGACTGCACAGCTGGTCGGTCAAGGCGTGGATCTTGGTAGTCAGCCCGCCGCGGGAACGCCCAATGGCGTGGTCATCGGGCTCATCGAGATATTTCTTGTAATTCGACAGATCCCCCTGTGCGGCGCCCGGAGCGCGCTCCGGCTGCGTGTCGGTGGGCGCGCACACTGGTCGAATCGACCGACAACAGTGCGCCCAGGTCGGCGTCCTCGGCGTCGAGGTCAGAGGCGATCGCCGCGAAGATCCGCGCGTAGATGCCATCGACCGACCAGCGTAGATGCCTCTCGGCCACCGATTGCCAGGGACCGAAGTGCTCGGGCAGGTCACACCACGGAGATCCCGTACGGTAACGCCAGATAATGCCCTCCAGAGTACGTCGATGATCGTTCCACGGCCGGCCACGCCGCCGCCCCGCAGGCAACACCGCCACGATCAGCGACCACAAATCATCAGAAATCGCATGCGTCCGCATCACCCAAACAGCATCAGCCAAAACACCATTCACATTAAGCAGACACGCCCTAGTCAGCCGTACCCATCACGCGCTTGCGCAATCCCTCCAGCGCGGAGTGCAGGATCTTTCGGCGCGCACGATTAACCCAGAACTCGGGTAGCGGAGCTTAGGGTTCCACCGTGATGCTGAAGCGCACTCGCGTCTTATTGTCCGCTTCGCGGCGCAGGTTGTACTCGCCGTGCTGGCCGTGTTGCTGGACGGTCCTCTGGGCATCCCAGACCATCCAGTCCGGCCCCCAGTGATATTCGAGCAGTTCGGTGTCGGCGATCCCGGTGACCTTGATGGTGACCCGCACGTGGTGAGGTCGGCCGTCCGGATAATTGTCGACGACCTCGACGCGCTTGTGCACCACCGACCACGACGGCACCGCGCCCATGTCGGCTAGCGCCTCCATGATCACCTCAGGGGGCGCATCAATGACGATCTCACCCGACGCTTGTATGGCCACTGCCACCAAACTAGCAACCAAAATCGAGGTTTCAGGACAGACGAAGCTACTTGGCCTGATCCGTTGCGTCGCGATTGGCGACCAGCTCACTGAGCCCCTTTGCCGCGGCGTCGAGCACGTGCTCGCTAGCCCGCTTGACGATGAATCCCGGGATCGGCCCAGACGGTTCGACGGTGATGTCAAACCGCACCCGCGATTTGTCGAGTCCCTCGGGCCGGACCGTGTACTCGACGTGCTGACCGCGCTGCTGGAAGGTCTGATCCGCGTCCCAGCACACCCAATCCGGGCCCCAGTGGTACTCCAGGATCTCTTTGTCCACGAGCCCGAGAATATTGATGGTGGCCTTCACGTGATGCGGACGGCCATCCGGGTAGTAGTCGATGACTTCCACACTCTTGTGCAGGGGTGACCAGGAGACCAAGATGCCGACGTCTGTCAGCGCCTCCATGACCACTTCCGGGGGCGCATCGATAACGAATTCCCGCGCTGCTTTTACGGCCACCAAGTTCAAGCTAGCAACGCTGCCCGGGCCACGAACCGGGTTCGGTGCAAATAACTAGTTACCAGTTGATTTCGCCGATACGCGTGATCGTGGCGGGCGGTGGCCCCACCGGCCCGGCCGGCGTTCGGGAGAACCGCGGCGCCGGCGCGGCCTGCTCCACGCCGTGCGCGGAAATCACCGTCGAGCGCGCCCGCAGATGATCGCTAGCTGCCGCTTCACTCCATGTCAGCACCGGGGTCACGCATGCGTCGGTGCCGGCGAAGACCGCGGCCCATTCGTCGCGGGTTCGGCTGGCGAACCGCTCCGAAAACATTTCGCGCATCTTGGGGTAGGCGGCGATGTCGAGCTGAGACGGCACCTCGGCGGCCGACAGACCGAGTCCGGCCAGCAACGCCGCGAAGAATTGCGGCTCGATGGCCCCCACCGCCATGTGCTTGCCATCAGAAGTCTCGTAACAGCGGTAGAACGGGGCACCCCCATCAAGGAGAAAGGACTCGCGCTCGTCGCGCAGACTGCCAATTCCCTTCATGGTCCACATCATCTGAGCCAGCACGCTGACCCCGTCGACCATCGCGGCGTCGATGACCTGCCCCTTGCCCGACTGCTCCCGCTCGTAGAGCGCGGCCATGATGCCAAGCAGCACCAGCATCGAACCGCCGCCGAAGTCGGCAACCAGATTCAGCGGTGGCGTGGGTGGCCGGTCCCGATAGCCCAGCGCCGACAACGCACCGGTCTGCGACAGATAGTTGATGTCGTGGCCGGCCGTCGGCGCCAGCGGGCCATCCTGCCCCCAGCCGGTGATGCGCGCGAAGATCAATCGCGGGTTTACCGCGGCGCAGTCATCGGGCCCGATTCCCAGCCGTTCACAGGTGCCCGGCCGAAAACAATCCAGCAGCACGTCGGCCTTAGCAGCCAGCTCCAACAAGGCCTGCGGCTGGCTTTTGACGTCCAGGTCGACGATCCGTTTTCCGCGATGCAGCAGATCGCGGTCCTCGGCCGGCATCTGCAGACCCCCTGGCCGGCGCACCCGCACCACGTCAGCACCCAGGTCGGCAAGCACCATCCCGGCATGTGGGCCGGGGCCGATGCCACCCAACTCGATGACCTTCACCCCCGCCAGGGGTCCCCCACCCGCCACCGCGGCTACTCAGCCCTTCTTCACCTTCAGCACCTGCTTGCGCAGCTCATCGAGGCCGGACTCCACCGTGCCCTTCACCGCACGCTTGAGCACGAATCCCGGCAGCGGCACCACCGCGTCGACGGCCAGCTCGAGCTTTACCCGGGTCTTGTCGCCCTCCGGCGTCAAGAGGTAGCTCCCCTCCTGGGAACGCTGCTGGCCCGAACTGACGAGCGACCAGTTCACCTTGTTGTCGCCCCAGCTGTAGGCCACCACTTGCTCGTCGGTGATACCCGCGGTCTTGACCTTCATCTTCACCTGGCTGGGCCGACCATCGGCTCCGGTCTCGAGAATTTCGGCGCTCTGATGCGGCGAAGACCATCCGGGCATCGCTTCGAAGTCAGCAATGACGTCCAAGATCTCCTGGGGGCTGGCTTCGATGACGATGTCGCGGGTTTCTTTGATTGCCATGGCCCGCACGATAGCGAAGCGGCGGCCCAACCGGAATAGTTTCAACGGCGTAGCGTCGTCGTCGTGACCCTGCTCGAAAATGATGCCGCCAATGACCCCGTCGACACCGTCGGCGACTACCTGCTCGACCGTCTGGCCGAACTCGGTGTCTCGGAGATCTTCGGGGTTCCCGGCGACTACAACCTGGAATTCCTCGACCACATCGTCGCCCATCCGATCATCCGCTGGGTGGGCAGCGCCAATGAGCTCAACGCCGGCTACGCCGCCGACGGATACGGACGGCTACGTGGAATGTCGGCGGTGGTAACGACTTTCGGAGTCGGCGAGCTTTCTGCGACCAACGCCATCGCGGGCAGCTACGCCGAACACGTACCGGTAGTACACATCGTGGGCGGCCCCTCCAAGGACGCCCAGGGCGCCCGCCGGGCGTTGCACCACTCGCTCGGCGATGGCGACTTCGAGCACTTCTTCCGAATCAGCCGCGAAATCACCTGCGCGCAAGCCAATCTTATGCCAGCTACGGCATGCCGGGAGATCGACCGAGTGCTCTGCGAGGTGCGCGAGCAAAAACGGCCCGGGTACCTACTACTGTCCACCGACGTGGCGCGGTTCCCCACCGAACCGCCCGGCACCCCGTTGCCTCCGCTGGCCGGCGGAACCAGCCCACGCGCGCTGTCGCTGTTCACCCGCGCTGCCACCGACCTGATCGGTGACCACCAGCTGACCGTCCTGGCCGACCTGTTGGTCCATCGCCTGCAAGCGATCAAGGAGCTAGAGGCATTGCTGTCCGCCGACGTGGTGCCCCATGCGACCTTGATGTGGGGAAAGAGCCTGCTCGACGAGAGTTCAGCCAACTTCCTCGGCATCTACGCCGGGGCCGCCAGCGCCGAGCCAGTGCGCACGGCCATCGAGTGCGCGCCCGTGCTGGTCACGGCCGGGGTGGTATTCACCGACATGGTGAGCGGATTCTTCAGCCAGCGGATTGACCCGGCCCGCACCATCGATATCGGGCAGTACCAAAGCAGCGTGGCGGACCAGGTGTTCGCACCACTGGAGATGGGCGCCGCGCTGCAGGCCGTGGCCACAATCCTGACCAAGCGCGGGATCAACTCTCCCCCGGTGGCGGTGCCCCCGGCCGAGCCGGGCCCGCCCACCCCGGGGCGCGACGAGCCACTCAACCAAGAGATGCTGTGGAACCGGCTCTGCGAAGCCCTGACACCGGGCAACGTGGTGCTGGCAGATCAGGGCACGTCGTTCTACGGCATGGCCGACCACCGATTGCCGCAGGGCGTCACCTTCATCGGTCAACCCCTCTGGGGCTCAATCGGTTACACGCTGCCCGCGGCGCTGGGAGCGGCGGTGGCCCATCCCGATCGCCGGACGGTGTTATTGATCGGCGACGGGGCCGCACAGTTGACCGTGCAGGAACTCGGCATCTTCTCCCGGGAGGGCCTGTCGCCGGTCATCGTGGTGGTCAACAACGACGGCTACACCGTCGAACGGGCGATTCACGGCGAGACCGCTACGTACAACGACATTGTCAGCTGGAGATGGACCGATGTCCCCGGTGCGCTGGGAGTCACCAACCACCTGGCGATGCGGGCCGCAAACTACGGCGAGCTGGACGATGCACTCACCGCGGCCGCCGAGCAGCAGGACCGCATGGTCGTCGTCGAGGCGGTGTTGCCTCGGCTCGACGTTCCGCCGCTGCTCGACGAACTCGTCGGATCGCTATCACCACCCGAGTGCGGCGGACGCAGCTGACGAGCACCGACAGGTTAGGCCGGGTGGGCCGCCCGATCGCCACTTGACGAGGCGATGATCGCCCGAACGGTGCGACGGCAGCGCCCACAGTCCGCGCCCGCTCCGCAGGCTCGCGCGACCTCCCGGGTAGTCGTGGCGCCGGCGACAACGGCATCGGCCACCATCTGACTGGTGACGCCGTTGCACAGGCACACGAACATTGCGGCGGTCAACTCACTGCGGATCGATCCGCATCATCTCGGAGAGCCGGCCCACGAACAGCGGTGGTTATGCGCCTATCCCGGCACCCCGAAGCCATTGGGCCGCCGCGTCGGGGTGATCGATCCACTCGCGAGCCCGCTGCTCGTCGGGAAACTCCTGCAGGATCAGCACTTCGTGGCTGTCGTCGAAAGCCTTAAAGAACCAGGTCTTTCGGATACCGGCGGCAACAAAGCGCTCCATCGCCGGGGCGACTTCGGCGATCAGCGTCGCCACGTCGTCGACCGAGGCGATCGCGGCCACCACGACTCCCGGGGCCGCCGCTGCCCCGGACCCCGACGCCCCGACGACAAACCTGTCCACAATCTCACCGGCAAAGACCGCCGGAATGTCGTCGACGCCTACCGCGTCGAACCAGTCGAAGAAGATCCGCGAACGAAGTAGCTCAACGACGGGCTCGCGGCTGTGCACCCCGATCATCACCAGGACGCGGCCGTAGTCATGTGTTGAGGCGTACACGAGAACGTGATGTGCACCGATATCGGCGAGCGCGGACTTGTTGCGTCCCAGCAGCGGCCACACCCTGGTTGGATCGGGCACGCGATAGTCCGATGCGATCACCATCGAGTGGATGTCGTTCGTCATCGCCGAGTTCCCGTCACCAGCAGCATCCCCTACACCGGTTCCAGACCTAACCTAGACCGGATCAAACGATGAGATAAGCCATTTTCCATTAGCTTTCGTCAGCTTGACCAGGACGCTGCTGGAGGTCAATGCCGGTTCGGGCCGATCTGCGCTCTGGGTGGTTTGGTTGACGAACAGCAGTACCACCGCCGAGTCCGGGTGCAACTCGGAAATGGCGGCGCGAAGCACCACCGCACTGGTCCTCACCGACTTCCGCTTGGCCGCCGGCGCGACGATCTGCTGCGTGAATTGGTCGTAGTAGGACAAGAATTCGCCGGTGAGGTGCGACCTGGCCGAGGAGAAATCGCGGTCGAGGGTGTCCGGAGAATAGGACAGGATGGCGATCGCCCCGTCGCTGGCGGCCGAGACGGCGGCCCCGGCGGCCTGGGCATCGACTTCGCGATCTGGCCGGTAGGAGAACACGAACAGCGCGGCCAGCAACCCCAGTGCGGCCGCCACCAGCAGCCCCACCACGGCAACGACCACTTTGCCCGGCGTCAGCTTGTGCAACCAGGCCCGACGGCGCTCGAGTGGCTCCGGCCCCGGATCCTCGCCGGGCTTCTTTTGTTCGACCGCGGTCTGCTCTGCGGTCACGGCACAAACTCGACTTTCGACATCTTGAGCTGATCACCGTCTCGGGTGATGGTCACGATCAGCCGGTACTTGCGGGGATCCTTCTTGGCCCCGGCGGCATTGGTGACTTCCGATGTCGAGGCGACCAGCACCACCGCCGAGTCATCGGTCATGGAGTTCCTGTCGACGGCGACGGCTTGGACCGTTCCCTGCTCGACCACCTGCGCCTGTTGCACCACCTGGATGAAGTCGTCGGAGGACTTGAGGAGTTCGTCTTTGAACGAGCCGGTGGAGTTGTCGAGGATGCGCCCTATCCCCTGCTTGGCGTCCTGGAAGTCCAGCGATGTCAAGGTGATCACGCCCTGCCTCGCCGCTGCAGCGAATTCGGCCACTCGCTCACGCTGCCGGGTCGCATCGCGATGCTGCAGCACCATGTACGCGCTGCCGGCCAGCGCGGCGAGAATGACGAGCACGGCGAGCGCGGCGGTGAGGGTGGACAGTTTGGGGCGCCTCAGCAGACCTCGCCGTGACCGCTCGGACTCATCGGCAAGATCGTCGGCCTCGGACTCATCGGCCTCGGCCGAGCCGGCGGCTACCGGCTCGTCGTCATCGGCGCTCAGCTCTTCGGTTTCGGCGACGTCGTCGGACTCGAGGACATCGGCCGAATTCGCAGACGGCTCTTCGGCACCGTTGGGCGAAGCGGTCGCCTGCCCATCCGCCGCGCCTTCATGGGTGGCTTCACAAGCAGCGTCAACTTCCGCTGCGGCCTCGGCGCGTTCGGCGCGACGTCTTAGGGCGTGTCTGCTTAATGTGAATGGTGTTTTGGCTGATGCTGTTTGGGTGATGCGGACGCATGCGATTTCTGATGATTTGTGGTCGCTGATCGTGGCGGTGTTGCCTGCGGGGCGGCGGCGTGGCCGGCCGTGGAACGATCATCGACGTACTCTGGAGGGCATTATCTGGCGTTACCGTACGGGATCTCCGTGGTGTGACCTGCCCGAGCACTTCGGTCCCTGGCAATCGGTGGCCGAGAGGCATCTACGCTGGTCGGTCGATGGCATCTACGCGCGGATCTTCGCGGCGATCGCCTCTGACCTCGACGCCGAGGACGCCGACCTGGGCGCACTGTTGTCGGTCGATTCGACCAGTGTGCGCGCCCACCAACACGCAGCCGGAGCGCGCCCGGGCGCCGCACAGGGGATCTGTCGAATTACAAGAAATATCTCGATGAGCCCGATGACCACGCCATTGGGCATTCCCGCGGCGGGCTGACTACCAAGATCCACGCCTTGACCGACCAGCTGTGCAGTCCGGTCACCCTGGCACTGTCGGCCGGTCAAGCCGGTGATAATCCGATGCTTTGGCCACTGCTGGCCGCCCGGTGCAGCAACTCATACGCCCCGTATCGCCTGCTGGCGGACAAGGCGTACTCCCATGACTCAACGCGGGCACAGCTGCGCCGGCTCAAGATCGCCCACACCATCCCCGAGCGCAGCGACCAGATCACCCGCCGCAAAGCCAAAGGCCGCAACAGAGGACGGCCTCCGGGGTTCTCAGGCCGAATCTACAAGCACCGCAACACCGTCGAGCGAAGCTTCAACCGGCTCAAACACTGGCGCGCGGTCGCCACCTGCTACGACAAATACGCCCTGACCTACCTCGGCGGTGTCACCCTGGCCGCCATCATCACCTACCACCGCGTCCGCAATTAGCAGACAGGACCTAGTTGCAGGGCGCGCGCACGGGCACCGGCGGCGGCCGCCAGGGCCTCCGCTTCTGCGGCTTCGGCCTCAGCCTCTTCGGCCAACGCCCGCATTTCGGCAGCGGTGCCGCCAATTTCGTCCTCGTCCACCGGGGCCGATCTCGAATCAGCCGCGCCGTTTCCGATGCCGGTGCTCAAACCACGCCCGCCCGACAGCAGCGCTGCGTGCATCGCTGGATACGCAACTGCGCCAGCCCGAATCCGTCATCGGCAGAGTCGAGCCCGGCCCCCGGATTCGATACCGCCGGCGCGCAACGACGGATTCCGCTGCTGCGCAACTTCACATCTCGCGGCATCGACCCCTCGTCTCGACGAACCTCGGAGAGCCACGTTGTCGTTTGGCCCCCAAGGCGGCTCCTAGCCCAAAGCTACACCACTGATGAAAGTAGCTTCTACTTGCGGAAATATGCTTCTCGACGCGCAGCATATCGCGAAGCCACGCCCTAGCGGAGCAGGTCCTTGACCACCTTTCCGGTCGCATTCAGCGGCAACGCATCGACAAAGCGCACCGAACGCGGGAACTTGAATCCCGCCATCCGTTCCCGGCACCAAACCAGCAAATCCTCAGCGCTGAGCGCACTTTTGCCGCTCTGGCGAACCACGAACGCCTTACCGACCTGTCCGAGCCGCTCGTCGGGAACGCCGATGACGGCCACCTGTGCGACCGCCTCGTGCTCCATCAGAAAGCGCTCGATCTCGGCCGGGTAGGCATTGAAGCCGCCGACGATGAACATGTCCTTCTTGCGGCCGACCACGCGCAGCCGGACGGTTTCGTCGATGGTGCCGAGATCTCCGGTATGTAGCCAGCCCTCGCCATCGATGGCTTCGGCGGTGGCAACCGGATCGTCGAGGTAGCCCTTCATGACGTTGGATCCGCGCACCAAGATCTCGCCGTCGTCGGCGGTTGCCAGCTCGATGCCGTCGCAGGCGAGACCCGCGGTGGTGGCGATGTCCTCGAACGAATCCTCCGGTTTGGACAGGGTGACCGTTCCGGCCTCGGTAAGGCCGTAGCCGGTCATGATGGTTTGGAACGGCAACTCGGTGCGCACCCGCCGAATCAGTTCCACCGGAATATCCGCGGCGCCGGTCACCCCCGCAGTGACGACAGATCCCGCTGACCTCGAGCGGACAGTAGCGAGTGGTACAGCGTCGGAGGCCCAGGAAGCATCGTAATTCGCTCGTGTTCAATCAATTCCAGCACGTTGTCGAGGACGAAGACACGTACCGGAATGATGGTGGCGCCCCTGAGCAGCGACGCGATGCAGCCGGCCTTGTACCCGAAGATGTGGAAGAACGGGTTGACGATCAGGTAGCGGTCGCCGGTGCGTAGATCCGCGCGATCACACCAATGGGCGTAGTGGCGCAATGTTTGCGCGTGATCCATCATCACGCCCTTGGGCCGCCCGGTGGTACCCGATGTGTAGACGATGTCCGCGATGTCGGATCCACTGACCGCACGCTCGAACGGCTTGCCGCACTCCAGGAAGCCGGAGCGCAGATCGATCGCCGGGATGCCGTCTGGAACGGTGAAATCCATTCCCAAGAATCCTTTTTCGAAAAGCACCGCTCTGGCCCCGCTGCGCCGGATGATGTCGGCGGCCTCGTCCGTCTTGAAGCGCGTGTTGACCGGGACCAGCACCGCTCCAGCGGTCAGCAGCCCGAAAGCGGCGATGATCCACTCGGCCGAATTGGGCGCCCAGACGGCAACGCGGTCCCCCTTGTCGATGCCCATCGCCGCGAACGCACCCGCGGCGCGGCGCACCCGATTAGGGCGTGTCTGCTTAATGTGAATGGTGTTTTGGCTGATGCTGTTTGGGTGATGCGGACGCATGCGATTTCTGATGATTTGTGGTCGCTGATCGTGGCGGTGTTGCCTGCGGGGCGGCGGCGTGGCCGGCCGTGGAACGATCATCGACGTACTCTGGAGGGCATTATCTGGCGTTACCGTACGGGATCTCCGTGGTGTGACCTGCCCGAGCACTTCGGTCCCTGGCAATCGGTGGCCGAGAGGCATCTACGCTGGTCGGTCGATGGCATCTACGCGCGGATCTTCGCGGCGATCGCCTCTGACCTCGACGCCGAGGACGCCGACCTGGGCGCACTGTTGTCGGTCGATTCGACCAGTGTGCGCGCCCACCAACACGCAGCCGGAGCGCGCCCGGGCGCCGCACAGGGGATCTGTCGAATTACAAGAAATATCTCGATGAGCCCGATGACCACGCCATTGGGCATTCCCGCGGCGGGCTGACTACCAAGATCCACGCCTTGACCGACCAGCTGTGCAGTCCGGTCACCCTGGCACTGTCGGCCGGTCAAGCCGGTGATAATCCGATGCTTTGGCCACTGCTGGCCGCCCGGCGCAGCAACTCATACGCCCGTTTCACCTGCTGGCGGACAAGGCGTACTCCCATGACTCGACGCGGGCACAGCTGCGCCGGCTCAAGATCGCCCACACCATCCCCGAGCGCAGCGACCAGATCACCCGCCGCAAAGCCAAAGGCCGCAACAGAGGACGGCCTCCGGGGTTCTCAGGCCGAATCTACAAGCACCGCAACACCGTCGAGCGAAGCTTCAACCGGCTCAAACACTGGCGCGCGGTCGCCACCCGCTACGACAAATACGCCCTGACCTACCTCGGCGATGTCACCCTGGCCGCCATCATCACCTACCACCGCGTCCGCAATTAGCAGACAGGACCTAGGTGGCAGCAGCGGCGATCACCGGTTGTGGCCCGACCCCGGGCCCACCCCGCGACTGGCCCTGCCCCTAGTGTTCTGCGCCGAACTGTCCGGACAGCCGGCCGTGGCGCTCTGCCGAATCCTGTTTCAGGCCAATGATTTCGACGTATCGGCCCTTGGCTTGGTATTTGGTGATGATGGCGTCGAGTGCGGCCACGGTGGAGGCGTCCCAGATGTGGGACTGCGACATGTCGATCACCACGTTGTCCGGGTCGTCGACGTAATTGAATTGGTAAACCAAGTCGTTGCTCGAGGCGAAGAACAATTCACCGCTAACTTGGTAGACCACCGTGTCAGCGGCGCCGCCGGTGTCTGATTCCACGATTCTTTCCACCGTCATGAAGTGAGCAACACGCCGCGCAAAGAGCACCATCGCGGTCAAGACACCGGCAACGACGCCGTAAGCGAGGTTGTGGGTTGCCACGGTGACCACCACGGTGGCAAGCATGACCAGCGTTTCGCTGCGCGGCATCCGCCGTAGCGTCGCGGGGGCAATGCTGTGCCAGTCCATCGTGCCGACCGAGACCATGATCATCACCGCGACCAGTGCCGCCATCGGAATGAGCGCGACCACGTCGCCGAGGCCGACGACCAGGCCCAACAGGAACAGGCCGGCGAGGAAGGTCGAGATCCGGGTGCGAGCACCGGAGACCTTCACGTTGATCATCGTCTGGCCGATCATTGCGCAGCCGCCCATTCCGCCGAAGAAGCCCGTGACAACGTTGGCAACGCCCTGCCCCCAGGCCTCCCGGGTTTTGTTGCTGTGGGTGTCGGTGATGTCGTCAACGAGCTTGGCCGTCAGCAACGATTCCAGCAACCCGACCAACGCCATTGCCAGCGCATACGGGCCGATGATGGACAGGGTTTCCAGTGCGAACGGGACGTGGGGCACCAATAGGGTCGGCAGGCTGGACGGCAACTGGCCTTCGTCGCCGACGTTGGGAATCTCGACGGAGAACGCGACCGCGGCGGCCGTCAAGACCACGATCGCGACCAAAGGAGCTGGGACAACCGTGGTCAGTTTTGGCAGGAACACCATCAACAGCAAACCAACGATGACAAACGGATAGACCACCGCCGGCACCCCCAGTAGGTGGGGCAGCTGTGAGAGGAATATCAAGATCGCGAGCGCATTGACGAAGCCGACCATCACGCTGCGTGGGATGAACCGCATCAACCGAGCGACCCCCAGCAAGCTGAGCGTGATCTGCAAAAGGCCCGCCAAGATCACCGCGGCGATGAAGTAGTCGGCCCCGTGTTCACGCGCCAGCGGCGCGATCACCAACGCAATGGCGCCGGTGGCCGCGGAAATCATGGCCGGGCGCCCGCCCACCACAGCGACGGTCACCGCCATGGTGAAAGAGGCGAAAAGCCCCACCCGAGGGTCCACCCCGGCGATGATCGAAAAGGAGATTGCTTCAGGGATCAGCGCCAGAGCAACCACCAAACCGGCGAGCACCTCGGTCCGCAGACGAGTCGGCGAACGCAGTGCGGCCAGCACCGCGGTACTGGGATCGCCCGCCTCGCGAATCGTTGGGACAGCCGAAACCTGTTGGGAAGACAAAGCACTCCGTTCAGCTCGCGCGTAGCCAAGGGCCCGGCGCGGCGCGAAGATCGATTTGGGCGGCAGACGCGTCGACGCACCAATGCGGACGACCGTCCGAGATGACTCGGATCGGCCCACTGCCGGACTGGATCCTACCCTTTCCCGAGGGGAGAGTTGGAATTTCGTGGGCCAGATCACGGCGCCACCAGATCCAGCCCAGCCACCGGGTCGGCGGCTAAATCGGTTCATAAACAGTCATTTTCGGGACAAACGTAGCCATGAATTCCGGCATGCCGATGTAAGGCGAGCCGATACCGCCTAACCGCGCGGCAGGCCGAGTATCCGTTCAGCGATGATGTTGCGCTGAATTTCAGAGGTGCCTCCGGCGATGGTGCCGGCGAAGCTACGCGCGTAGCGGTCGAACCAGCTGCCATAGTGGTTGTCCAGGTTCAACGCAGCGATGGGTGCCGTGATCGAGGGGTGCACCAGACCGTCGCCGCCTGCCGAGTCGAGCGCATCTCCGCAGGCACGCTGCAAAGCCTCCGAGCCCAGCAGCTTGAGCACCGACTGCGCGGGCACATCCTCCTGTCCACGCGCCGCCGAGGCCAGTGTCGCGGACCCGAGCAGTCGCATCGCCTGGGTATCCATCACCAACGTGGCGTAGCGATCCCGTTGCAGCACGCCCGCTGGATTGAAATCGGTTGCCAATTCGCCCAACAGGTTGGCATATCCCAGCCACAGCATCGTGCGTTCGTGCCCAAGGGAGCCGGTCGCCACCCGCCACCCTCCGTTGAGCTCACCCACCAGGTTCTCGGCCGGCACCGCTGCGTCGGTGAAAAACACCTCATTGAAGTCGACATCGTCGTGGTCGCACACCGACGCGAATGGCCGCCGCACCACGCCGGGAGTGTCAGTCGGAATCAGCAAAGCGCTGATTCCCTTGTGCTTTGGGGCGTCAGGATCGGTACGCACGAACGTCAGCAGCACATCGGCGTCATGGGCACCTGATGTCCACACCTTCTGCCCATTGACCACAAAACGGTCCCCCTCGCCGTCGCGGTAGCGCACTGCTCGCGTCTTCAACGACGCCAGATCCGAGCCCGCGCCCGGCTCGCTCATACCCAACGACGCGTTCATCTCCGCCCGCAGGATCGGCACTGCCCAGCGCCGCTTCTGCTCCGGCGTTCCGAACGACAGCAGCGACTCCGCAATGATGCCCACGCCTTGTGGGTTGAAACTGCGATAAAGGCGGCGCCGGGCCAACTCCTGCAGATGTACGTACTGCTGCAGCAGTGAGGCATTGCGACCACCGAACTCCGGCGGATTGCCCGGGATCAACCACCCGTTGTCGAACAACAAGCGTTGCCAACGCCGCGCCCACTCCGGCACGTGCGAGCAGGACCGCGGCCGCTCCATCCCGGCCGCCTGATCGGGCAAATTCCGGTCCAGAAACGAGATGAATTCGTCGCGGAAGGCCTCGACGTCGGCATCAAAGGTCAGCTGCACAGAACTCCTCGCCGCCCACTGAAGTTGATTCTGCTTCCCAAACACGTGCGCAAGAGAATAGTATTCTCATTTTCAGGAAGTTGCAATCTCTCGTACACCGTCTGTGAGGAGGTCGAGCGCAGCGATGGCACGGCGTTCTCCGGTACAGTCCAACCATGTTTTCTCCTCGCGGCAATCATCTGAGCCGCCCGTGACGAACCCGAGCGAAGAACCCGCCTGGAAGCAGCGCGCCGTCGAGCGGTCGATCAAGACCGCGAAACTGCGAGCGGCGCAGCGCGTTCAGCGTTTCCTGGACGCCGCACAGGCCATCATCATCGAAAAGGGCAGCACAGACTTCACCGTGCAGGAAGTCGTGGACCGGTCACGGCAGTCATTGCGCAGCTTCTACCTGCAGTTCGACGGCAAACACGAGCTATTGCTGGCGCTCTTCGAGGACGCACTGAGCCGGTCCGCCGACCAGATCCGCGCCGCCACCGAAACCCACGCGGATCCGCTGGAGCGACTGAAAGTGGCGGTCGAGCTCTTGTATGAGGCGTCGCGCCCCGACCCGACAGCCAAGCGACCACTGTTTACCGACTTCGCGCCGCGCCTGTTGGTAAGCCACCCAGCCGAGGTCAAAGTCGCGCACGCGCCGCTGGTGGCGTTACTCACCGAGCTGATGGAGGCCGCGGCCGAGGCCGGCGAACTGCGAGAAGACCTCAACCCAAGACGGATAGCCGCCATGACCATGCAGACGGTCATGTTCATCGCGCAGTCCAGCGGCGGCACCGACGACGCGACGAGCCACCCCATCACCGCAGATGAAGTATGGGATTTCTGTTCACGCGGATTCGCCGCCTCCTAACACCACCCGAACAGGCCTGCCCGAGTCACCGGCCCGCTTCGTCCGCCGGTGATAATGCCCGCGCGCGTTGAATCAGCCTAACGAAAACGCTATTCTCTCTATATAAGAACTATGATTAGCTAAAACGGATTCCTCGTTGACACTCGTTGGCGGGTGATGACAGAGTTCAGGTGCAGCACGACTCGTGTTGCACGGGCGAACGGGCAAGCACGTTCCTTCGAGAGGCGACATGGGTGACAGTGACCGCAGCGAGTGACGTCTACTTCGACCCGTACGACGTAGAGCTCAACGCGGACCCCTACCCGATGTTCCGCCGGCTCCGCGAAGAGGCGCCGCTGTACTACAACGCGCAGCACGGCTTCTACGCGCTGAGCAGGTTCGCCGATGTCGACCGGGCCATCGTCGACTATCAAACGTTCAGTTCGGCCAGGGGGGCAATCCTCGAGATCATCAAGGCCAACATCGACATCCCCGCGGGCGTACTCGTCTTCGAGGATCCGCCGGTCCACGACGTTCACCGTAAGTTGTTGTCGCGCATGTTCACCCCGCGCAAGATCAATGATCTAGAACCCAAGATTCGCGAATTCTGCGCGCGCAGTTTGGACCCCCTGATGGGCAGCGGCAGGTTCGACTTCGTCGCCGATCTCGGCGCCCAGATGCCGATGCGCGTCATCGGCATGCTGCTGGGCGTCCCAGAGGAGGACCAGGAAGCCGCCCGCGATTTCGCCACTGCCCAGCTGCGCACCGAGGCCGGCAAACCGATGAAGGCCTCCGCCGACGGCATGGTCAGCGGCGACTTCTTCGCCCACTACATCGATTGGCGCGCCGAGCATCCCTCCAGCGACATCATGACCGAACTTCTCAACGCCGAATTCGAGGACGAGACCGGGACCGTGCGTCGACTCAGACGCGATCAACTTCTCACCTATGTCAGTGTGGTGTCCGGAGCGGGCAACGAGACCACCACCCGGCTGATCGGTTGGGCCGGCAAGGTGTTGGCTGAGCATCCAGATCAGCGCCGAGCACTGGTCGAGGACCCGTCGCTGATTCCGCAGGCGGTTGAGGAACTGCTGCGCTACGAGGCACCCGCACCACACGTGGCCCGGTACGTGACCCGCGATCTGCGGTACTACGGCCAATCGGTGCCCGAAGGCAGCATCATGATGATGCTGATCGGGGCGGCCAACCGCGATCATCGCCAATTCCCGCCGGACGGTGACGTTTTCGATATCCGGCGCGAGCCACACCAACACTTGACCTTCAGCGTCGGAACCCACTACTGCCTGGGCTCGGCGCTGGCACGGCTGGAAGGCCGGATCGCGCTCGAGGAGATCCTCAAGCGCTTCCCCGAATGGGATGTCGACCTTGGTAACGCCAAGCTCTCCCCGACCTCCACCGTACGAGGCTGGGAGAGCCTGCCGGCCGTCTTCGATTGAGCCACCCCCACCTGAGGAAGTGAGGTATCCATGACTGAGCAGCTTGGCGGGCGGGTCGCGGGAAAAGTCGCGTTCATCACCGGAGCGGCTCGCGGCCAGGGCCGCAGCCATGCGGTACGTCTGGCGCAGGAGGGTGCCGACATCATCGCTGTCGACGTGTGTAAACCCATCGTGGAGAACACCACCATCCCGGCGTCCACCCCGGAGGACCTGGCCGAGACGGCCGATCTGGTCAAGGGACACAACCGCCGGATCTTCACCGACGAGGCCGATGTGCGTGACTACGACGCGCTGAAAGCCGCGGTGGACGCCGGAGTGGACGAACTGGGCCGGCTGGACATCATCGTGGCCAACGCGGACATCGGCAACGGCGGCGCCACGCTGGACAAGACCAGTGAACACGACTGGCAGGAGATGATCGACGTCAACCTGTCCGGGGTCTGGAAATCCGTCAAAGCCGCGGTGCCGCATCTGATTGCCGGGGGCAACGGGGGCTCGATCGTCTTGACCAGTTCGGTCGGCGGAATGAAGGCGTACCCGCACTGCGGCAATTACGTGGCGGCCAAGCACGGCGTCGTAGGCCTGATGCGGTCCTTTACAGTTGAGTTGGGGCAACACATGATTCGGGTCAATTCGGTACACGCAACGCATGTCCGGACTCCCATGCTGCACAACGAGGGCACCTTCAAGATGTTTCGCCCGGACCTGGATAATCCCGGTCCCGACGACATGGCACCGATCTGCCAGCTCTTCCACACCCTGCCGATTCCGTGGGTCGAGGCCGAAGACATCAGCAACGCCGTACTGTTCCTGGCCTCCGACGAGTCCCGCTACATAACCGGTGTCACCCTGCCCGTCGATGCAGGTGGCTGCCTGAAATAGGGTTCCGTCACATGGACGGATTTGCGGGACGCGGGGCGGTCATAACGGGTGGGGCGAGCGGCATCGGCTTGGCCACGGCTACCGAGTTCGCTCGGCGCGGGGCCAAGGTGGTGCTGGCCGACATCGACAAGCCGGGACTGGAGCGGTCCGTCGAACATCTGCGCGGGAAGGGTTTCGATGCGCACGGCGTGATGTGTGACGTCCGCCATCTGAGCGAGGTCAACCATCTCGCCGCCGAATCCGCCCGCCTGCTGGGGCAAATCGACGTGGTGTTCAGCAATGCCGGCATTGTCGTCGCGGGTCCGATCGCCGACATGACGCACGACGACTGGCGGTGGGTGATCGACATCGATCTGTGGGGCTCAATTCATACCGTCGAGGCGTTCCTGCCGAAGCTGCTGGAACACGGTGGACACATCGCCTTCACGGCGTCCTTTGCCGGACTGGTGCCCAACGCCGGCCTCGGCGCCTACGGCGTAGCCAAATACGGCGTCGTCGGATTGGCCGAAACCCTCTCCCGCGAAATGAAAGACCGCGGAGTCGGGGTAACGGTGTTGTGCCCGATGGTCGTCGAGACCCGGCTGGTCTCCAACTCGGAGCGGATCCGCGGCGCGGACTACGGACTGTCATCCGCACCGCAGGTAACCGGGGACATGGGCTCCCTGCCGACACAGGACGATAGCCTGCGCGTCGACGAGCTGGCACGCCTGACGGCCGTCGCCATCCTGGCCAACCGCCTCTACGTGCTGCCACACGAGGGCGCCCGCACCTCGATTCAACGCAGGTTTGCCCGCATTGACCGCACATTCGACGAGCAAGCCGCCGAAGGCTGGCGGCACTAGCCCGGACCCAGCCAGTATTCGCCAGTCTGCGGATCGCGGTACCAGCCCGCCGCGGCGTGGGTGCCACCGTCGACGTGAATTGTCTGGCCGGTGACGTAGCGCGCCATGTCAGAGGCGAGAAACACGGCGACACTTGCTATCTCATCGACATCACCGGGGCGCCCCAACGGGACCAGACTTCCTATGTGCTCCAATGCCGCGGCGCCGCCCAGCTGCGCCAGCCCCTCGGTCATCGTGATATCGGGTGCGATCGCATTCACCCGAATGCCGTGGTGCGCCAGCTCCAGTGCCGCGGTCTTGGTGTAGTTGACAACGCCCGCCTTGGCGGCGGCGTACGCCGCGTAACCAGGCGCGGCCCGCACTCCCTCGATCGAGGTGATCGCCATGATGCTGCCCGGTAGCCCCGAGGCAACCAGCCGCCGGGCCACCCGCTGGGTACACAGCAGCACATGACCTAAGTTGCTGCGGTAGAGCGCATCCCAGCCCTTCTCACTGGTCTGCAGCAGCGGCGACCAGAACACCCCGCCCACGTTGTTGACCAGGATGGTTACCTCGCCCAGTTCGGCCTGGGTTCGCTGCAGGGCGGCGTCCACCTGGTCGCCGCTGCGTACATCGATGGCGATGCCCAGGCCACCAACCTCGGCTGCGGCCTGCGCGCAGGTTTGCGGGTCCCGCTCCCATATCGCCACCGAGGCACCGAACGCCGCAAGGCCAGCGGCGACGCCACGACCAATCCCCGATCCCGCGCCGGTCACCACCGCCACCCGGCCGTTGAGCAGGACATCCGCGGGATCAATTGCCATGGTGCTGTTCAGGTTGCCGAGTACATTGCCGGGGCCGCCCCGACAACACCGTCAGATTCCAGCTCGGATATCTCCGCCGCGGTCAGGCCCAGCTCGGTCAGCAACTCACGGTTGTGCTGACCCAACAGGGGCGCTGGTTCGGTGTGAAATCGTCCTGGCCAACCGGACAGCCGCATCGGCACCGTGCTGAGCCTGGCCGGGCCGTTCACCGGATGATCCACCACCTCGAAGAAGCCGCGCGAAGCCAACTGGGCCAACTCCGACTGCCGATGCGGTTGCATCACCTTGGCCACCGGTACACCGGCTTGCCATAGGGTGGCCACGATCTCGTCGCTGCCCCGCTGCCCGCACCACGCCGCCAAGTGGTCGTCAATGACGTCTTCGTGGGTGCGCCGGCCGGGCGCTGTGGCCAGGCGTGGTTCGGCTGCCCAAGAGGGTGATCCGAGCGCAGCACCCAGCTGCTGCCAGTGCTGGTCAGTCGAGACCGCAATGGCAACCCAGCTGTCCAGGTGGCCGAACTCGTCGATGTCAGAGCTGCGGTAGAGGTTTTGCGGCACAGCGGCGGGGCCGCGGTTGCCCGCGCGCTTCAGCAGCCGCCCGTACGCGCTGTATTCGATGACCTGCTCCGCAGCGATGTTCAGCGCGGCGTCCACCATCGCCGCTTCCACCAGCACACCCCGACCGGTGCGCCGCCGGTGCTCGAGCGCCAGCAGCAGCGCATTGGCCGCATGCACACCCGCATTGGGGTCGCCGACCGAATACGGCTCATACGGTGTGAGGTCGGGATAGCCCGTCATCCAGCTTATTCCGGCCGCGGACTCGATGACATAAGCAAACGCCGGATTGTCGCGCCACGGCCCGTCCAGGCCGAATCCAGGCATGCGTAGCAGGATGGCATCAGACCGAATCGACTGCACCGTGGTGAAATCCAGACCCAGCTGGTCCAGGACGCGCGGAGTGAAGTTCTCGGCTATCACGTCACAGGTTGCGATCAACCGGTGCAATACTTCCCGGCCCCGCGAATCCCCCAGGTCCAGCGTCACACCCTTCTTGTTGGTGTTCAGCGCCACGAAAATGGGCGACTTCTCCCACCATTGGTCTTCGGTCACGGGTACGCCGGCAATCAGCCGGGTACCGTCGGGACGGCGGGTCGATTCGACGTGGATCACCTCGGCGCCGAGCATGGCCAACAGGTGCGTGCACGACGGTCCCGCCCAGAATGTGGTCAGGTCGAGCACGCGAATGCCACTCAGCGGCAGTCGCGTCAGAACCTGCGGCGTCGGTACCGGCCTGGGCTTCAGTTCGGCCGTCCGGTAGTGGTCGCATGTTCCCCGAGCCGCGGCGCCGGACCGGGGCGGCGCAGGTGCACCGAACTGATCCGGTACGGATGGGCCGGTTGCAGGAACCCGTCGCGGGGGTTGCGGACAAAGGAACCTCGCGCCTGAAAATGGTCGAGCGAGGCGATGTTGGCCCCATTGGCCACCGGCGCGTTGGGAATCCGGAACGCCGTCGCGAGTTCCCGGATCTCGTCGGACGGATGGCTGCGCAGCCAGTCGTAGATCTCCTCGGCATGGAGGTTGGCTTGTTCGGTGATCGACAACGGCGATTGCTCGTCGATCCACTCCGGGTGACCGACCATCGCGCACAGGTCGAACCACTGCTGCGCGGTTCCACATCCCAGATCGACCAGCCCGTCTTGGGCACACGCCACCCCCGGTACGGTCAACCGCCGAGCGTCACGCCATGGCCGGCCGAACATTTCGAAATAGGTGACGGGATAGTAAGTCTGGCTGAGAATTTGGTTCTCCTGCATGGATAGGTCGATCAGTTCTCCCCATCCATCGCTGAGCCGGCGGTGCCGGGAGGCCAGGGTGGCCACGCTGGCATATGCTCCGGCCAGGTATTCGCCGACTTGCCCGCCGACGAAGACCGGCGCGCGATCGGCGAGGCCACGTCCGAGCCCGATGATTGCGCCTGACCACGCTTGCAGGGTGAACTCGGTCGTCGGCCGGTCGTGCCAGGGCCCCTCCAGCCCGAACGGGGTTATCGACGTGACCGTGAGCTGCGGATGGCGCCGGTGCAGCTCTTGCGGTCCAAGGCGCGGGTGCTCAGCGACTCTGGAACCTGGCGACCCACCACCGCGTCGGCGGCGGCCAGGAGCGCCTCGACCAACGCCAGGTCGCGATCGGATTCGGGTGCCGCGACGACGCTGTGCTGGCTACCGGCCAGGAAGTTGAACAGGGCGCCGTCGTTGCCCTCGGGTATGGCGGTGCCCGAAGCCGACCACCAGCGCAACGGATCACCCTCTGGTGGCTCGACTTTGACGATGTCAGCACCGCCGTCGGCGAGCAGTTTGGTGCAATATGCGCCCGCGATACCGGTGGACAGATCCACCACCCGGTAACCGGCCAGGGGCGGCTGAGCTGACGGTGTGGCCTCCACTAACCTTTTTTCTTCTTCTGCTTGGCAGGCTTGCCGGTGCCGTCTTTGGCCCGCGATTTCTTGCTCAGGCGCCACTCCGGTGGGAACCGGCTGTCATTGTCCTTGACCGCATCGCCCAGACCCTGCTCGATGGCGTCATCGAGCATGAGGTCATCGGTGTCGGCCCGCACACCGCTGCCCATCGACTCGAAGAAGCCACTGAGCAGGCTGCCCATGTACTCGCCCTGGAACTGTTTCATGATTTCGAAGAAGACCTTCTGCATGAACACCGTGTCGTTAGGCCGGTTGCGCGCACAGGCCAACGCATACTTGGCCACCTCGGCTTCGAGTTCCTCGCGCGGTACCACGCTGTTGAGAAAGTTGCAGTCCTGCATCTCCGCGGCGGTGAAAGCCCTTCCGGTGAAGACCATTTCTTGAAACTTGCGGATGCCCATGGTCTGCGCCCACCACCACAGCCGCGGACCCCAGCCGTAGTAGCGGAATGACGGATGCCCGAAGAGCGCATCATCGCTGGAGATCACCAGATCAGCGTCGGCCGCCTGATAGAAGTGCCAGCCATAGCAGTAACCCTTGACCTCCAGGATGGAGATCTTCTTGAAATCCTGCAGGCCACGAATCCCGGCGTTCGGATTGGCATACCACTGGCTGACCGATGCGCCATGACGAAAAGAGCCCAACGGCGGATACTTGACTTCCTCAGCGCCGACCCGGAATTCGGCAAGCCGCGGGCCCTGATCCGGAGAGTTCATCACCTCCATGAACTCTTCGAGATCCGCACCCGAGCCCAGATCCTCTCCCTCGCCGCGAATCACCAGTACCTTGACCTCGTCATCGATGCTGGCCCGGTGCAGCAGGTCGGCGTAGCGCAGTCGCGCGGCTATCGTCGGCGCATTCAGATGGCCTGGGCGATCGAAGGTGATGGTGGCGATTCGGCTCTCGGGGTCCTTGTCATACCGGATCACCTTGTCCACCGGCGGCTCCGATTTTGGCATGGCTAGGCCTGCCACATCGGGCTGGCGGTTAACACCTCGGGTCCATCGGCGTTGACCAATACCGCTTCGCGGCCAAACACGGCGCCCACCCCGGCCTCCCACACGTAACCCGTCACGGCAAGAACCATTCCCGGCTCCAATCGGTCATTGGCCGCCGTCGCGGGCAGCTGGGCGGAGATGACCGGCGGGTCAAAGCCCATTCCCAGGCCCCGCGCTACCGGCATCGGCGGCGCCGGTTCTCCGGCCTGCCGTTAGGCATTCAGCAATTCGCCGGCCCCCGCACCCGGCTGGCACGCTAAAAGCAGCCCCTCCCACAGCTTCGCCCATCGTTGGTACAGCGGCGCGGCGCCCGCAACACCGTCTGCGGGCCAGGTTCGGCCCACCTCGCCGATGTATCCGCCGGCCAGGACCCCCGCGGAGAAGGCCACCAAGTCCCCGGACCGAACGGTGCGATCGCCGCTGGCCCGCCGCCACGGGTGCTCGCGCGAAGTCACCCACGCCACATCCTGATTGGAGGGAGTGCTGACGCCGCCGGCCGCCACCGCTTCCACCAGCACGCCGGCCAGCAGCTGTTCACCGACCCCGGTTCGCAGCTCGGCTACCGCCGCCGCCAGCCCGGACTCGGCGACCGCGATGGCTGCCCGCAGCGCGACCACCTCCTCGTCCGTCTTGATCCGCCGGGCGGCGCGCATCGCGAGCTCGCCGTCGACCAGCTCCGCGTTGGGAAATGCCTGCGGCAGCAGCTGGGCGAAGACCGGTGACAGCGCGTCGGTCCCCACCCGCCGGGCGGTGGCGGCGTCGTCGATGCGCTCGAGCACCGAAATGGTGTTCATCGGGTTCCACGAGATGCCATAGAGGTTCTCGTGCGGGATGTCATCGGGAACGCCTTCATCCCAGGTGCTGAGAAGATGAATGGCACCTGTCGCGCGGACCAGGACGCAGGTGGGGCCGAACGGCCTGGTACCGGCGACCCAAAGTTGTGGAGTGCCCGAGACATAGCGGACGTTGGCCTGCCTACCGAGAACCAGGAGATCGAGATCGTGGGCCGCCATCTGCTCGAGCGCACGTTGCCGGCGCCCGCACCGCAGCGCTCTATTGTCGGGCAGTACTTCAGTCGACATAAGGGTCATACGGGTAGTCGGTCAAGCGCGTCGAGCCCTCCTCGGTGATCACCAGAACCTCTTCACTGCGGTAGCCTCCGGTACCGTCTTCCCACACAACTGGCTCGAGCACCAGCACCATGCCCGGATCCAGCACGAAGTTCTCATCGAACTCGTCGCCGAGATCGGTTCCGATCATCGGCATTTCGGCCGCGTTTACACCGATTCCGTGGCCCAGATAGAAGTGCGGCAACCAGGGCCGAGCACCGCCGTTGGCCGCCGTTGCGGCCCTGGCCAACTCGGCTGCCGTCGCGCCGGCGCGGGCCACGCCGACCACGGCGCTCATGATCTCGCGCCACCTGTCGAACTGTTGCTGCTGCCGTGGCTGCGGGTCACGCCCCACGATCCAGGTCCGCCCGAAGTCTGAGCAGTAGCCCTGGTAGGTGATGCTCACGTCGGTCCACAGCACGTCGCCTGCGGCGAGTTCTCGCTCGGTGCTCAGCAGCGGCAGCGCCAAGTCGCCGTGGGTGGTCCACACACCCTCGGCCCTGCTTGCCGGCATGACCTGCCAGATCGGTTCGAGCATGCTGGCGGTGGCGCCCAGTTCGAAGGCCCGGCGCAGAAAGCGCGCGGATAGCTCGATCTGCCGAATCCCGGGCGCCAGCGCCTCGTGCACTTGCACCACCGCCGCATCGGTGATTCGGACGGCGTTGCGGATGCACGCGAGTTCATCTGAGGTCTTGATCACCTTGGCGGCACTCACGACGGCGCTCGCATCGACGGGGGCACCGCTGGGGAACAGCAGCTTTGCGGCTCGTGCCATGGTACCGGTCAACTCGTCGACCGCGATGGTGGCTGCCGGTGGGATCAGCTCCGACAGCAGGCGCGCGAAATTCTCTACTCCTTCGTCGAATTCGAGGTAGACCGGACCGTGCAGGTGATCGGCGGGCAACTCCGACTCCTGGGATGCGCCCTCCCGAAACGGCAGAAACAGGTGCGGCCACTGGTCGCCGGCCAGCACCACCGCCACCGGGCGCTCGACGTAGGACAGCCCGGCGTCTCCCAGCGGCCAACTGGCGCCGGTGGCGTAGACGACGGCGCTGTTGCCCAACAAGATCATCGCGTCGACGCCGCGATCGGCCATCGCGCGGCGGAGCCTGGACCCCGTTTCGCGCCGCATCCGGGTCAGGTCCGGCCGCTCCGGAATCTGCATCTCAGGCGAGGGCGGCCGCGCGAACGTCGTCATCAGAACTCCTCAGAGTCCTAGGAATTCGGTGATGTTGCCGCTGACTATCCGGGCGGCATGCTGCGGCCCGACCGCGTCGACGACAGCGGCCAGCGACTTCTCCGAATAGCCGTAGGTGCTCTCATTGTGCGGATAGTCCGAGGACCACATGACCTTGCCGACCCCGATGCGATCGATCAGTTCCAGTCCCAGCGGGTCAACCATGAACGATGCGCTCATGTGCTTGTCCCAGTAGTAGCGAACGTCATGCTAGAGTAGCCGGTTGAACATGTGCTGATAGGACGCCACCAAATGCTCAGCCTCCTGTAGTGCCCAGGGCACCCAGGCGATGCCGCCTTCGAACCAGCCGACCCGCAAACCCGGATGCTGGTCGAGGATGCCGCCGAAGATGTACTTGGAAAACGTCTCCCGGAATCCGTCGATATTGATCATCATCCCGACGACGACGCTGTTGAACTCACAGGGGCTCTTGGGCGGGGTCTCGCCGATGTGGTGGGTGATCGGCATGCCGGAAGCCTCGATCTCATCCCAGACTGGCCGCATGGTCGTGCTCGCGTAGTCGATAGGGTTGCCGTCGTCGTCCTTGCCCGGGTTTAGCGGCATCAAAAAAGTCTTGAGTCCAAGCGATTTCAGTTCCTCTAGGGTGCGGCGAGTTCCGTCGGGGTCCCACCAGTTGATCAGCCCGGCACCGTAGAAGTGACCGGCGGAGCGCTCCTGTAGTTCGGCGATGTACTCGTTGTAGATGCGGAATGCGAGTTCCCGAAGCATCTTGTCCGGGTAGTGAAAGAGGGCGAGCACCGCGTTGGGAAAGGCGAGCTCCTTGTCGACCCCGTCCTCACGAAGTTCCTGGATCCTCGCCTCGATGTTGGTGCTGGCGGCCCCGGGCAGGTCGTCGTATTGCATGAGGACCGCGCTGAAGTCGCCCGGAAGGAACGACTGGCCCTTGCGCCCGACCTGAATAGCACCGTCTTCGTAACAGATACGCGGTGCCTTGTCCTTCAGATCGTCCGGGAAGCGCTCATAGAAGATGTCGGCGGCCAGCGATATGTGATTGTCGGCCGAGAACACCACCGTGCCCTCGGGCAGCCCCACATTGATGCCGCTGGCATGTCCCCGGCGATTCTTCGGTGCTCCAAAGCCTTCCGGCGGGTAGAGCGAGACGGAGCTGGTGGGGGCCGACATCATTGATCCTCCATTCGGATCCGGGTTGAGACAGTGGTCACCAGGTCACGGGTAGTTCGTAGACCCCATAGGCCAGGCGGTCGTCTTTGAACGGGACGTCTTCGAGCGCAGTGGCCAGCGTCAGCGTGGGGATGCGCTGCAAGAGAGTGCGGTAGACAATCTGCAACTCGGCGCGGGCGAGCTGTTGGCCGACGCACTGGTGCCTGCCGTAGCCGAAGGCGACGTTGCGCTCGGCGCCCGCGCGGTGCAGATATAGCCGATCCGGTTCGGTGAACGCGTGCGCATCCCAGTTCGCCGGAGCGAGATCGATGATGATGCCTTCGCCGGCGCGGATGGTTTCTCCGCCAATGTGAATGTCTTCGTGGGCGACCCGGCGCTGGCCGTTTTGAATGATGCTGAGGTAGCGCAGCAGTTCCTCGACCGCATTCGCGACGATCTTGGGGTCGTGGGCATTCCGCAGAATCCCAGCCTGGTCGGGGTTCACCAGCAACGCGAGCACGCCAAGACCGATCATGTTTGCGGTGGTCTCGTGTCCGGCGATCAGCAAGCCGGTGCCCAACTGGGCGGCCTCCTTGACGCTGAGCTCACCGGCCTTGGCCCGCTCGGCCAGATCGGAAACCGCGTCTTCGGCCGGGCTCGCCATTTTGGCTTCGACCAGCTCAGCCAGATACTTGTGCAGGCTCATCGCGCCTTTGACGGTGTCCGCACCGGTCGCCTACCGGGCCAGCCCGACATTGGCGTGGTGCTGAAACATCTCGGCGTCCTCGTAGGGCACCCCCAGCAGTTGACTGATCACCAACGACGGCACCGGCAGGGCCAGTTTGGCAACAAGGTCGGCTGGCTGCGGGCCGGCCAGCATCGCATCGATGTGCTCGTCGGTGATCTGCTGGATGGTGGGGCGTAGTGCTTCCACCCTCTTGAAGGTGAACGGTTTCGACAGCATCCGCCGAAATCGGGTGTGCTCTTCGCCGTCGGCGGTGAACACCGAGCGGGGACGCTTGTGAACGGTCGACAACATGCCCGCATTCCAGTGCGGGAAGCCCGGCAGCCGATCATCAACGCTTACCCGTGAGTCGGAAAACAGCTCGCGCACTTGCTCATATCCCGTGATGAGCCACGGTGTGCTGTCGTCCCAGATGCGCACCCTGGTTAGCGGCCTAGCTGCCGCCAGGGCCATGACTCCTGGCGGCGGGGCGAACGGACAGCCCGCGGACCGCGACATCGGATAGTCCGGGATTCCCGCCGCCGTCTCGGGGCTGGGGCTTGCGAGCGTGTCGGACACGGTCACTCCTCGATCTTGATTGCCATCGCCGGGCAGGACGCGGCCGCCCTGCGGGCACCCTCGGCGAGCTCAGCGGGCGGATTCTCGTTGAGCAGGACGACCACACCGTCCTCGTCACGCTGGTCGAATATCTCGGGTGCATTCATCACGCAGTTGCCCGACGATGCGCAGACGTTTTCATCGACAATCACTTTCATCTGCCCCCCTCTCACTCGCGCGCTGTCACAGGCGCCAGCCATAGGCCGGTTATCGCGTCGATCAGTCCGGTCGCGGCCCCGCGCCAGGAGGGTCGCGGCACCGAGGTGCCCGCGGCAAGCGCACGTTCGAGATCAGCACAGGTGTGCATCAAAAGGTTTCGCGCCATCAGGTTGCGTTCGTAGCGCACGTCGACGGACAGATCCGGTAGACAGCTGTTGATGCCGTCGATGACCTGAACCAGCGACGGCGAACTCAGCGCATCTTTGACGATGATGTTGTGGTGGGCGGGATCGGTCATCGCCTGCGCGGCAAACCGTGCGTACCAAGTCGGATTACCCAGGACCGCAAGGTGTTCGGTGAGCGGGCACACCAAACACGCCACCCAATCCCGCATCGTCGCGGCCGCACCCTTGGCGGCGGCCGCTGCCACCATTTGCTCGCGAAGCCGTTCGACCGGCACGCGATGCTTCTGCTCGATAGCGCGAACCAGATCGGTCTTGGTGCCGAAGTGATACCCCACCGCGGCGTTGTTGCCCTGCCCCGCCGCCTCGCTGACCTGGCGGTTGGAGACCGCGAACACACCGTGCTCGGCAAACAGCCGCTCGGCCGCGACCAGGATCGCCTCTTGCGTGGAACTGGCCCGTTCACCGCGAACGGCCCTGCCAACGGCGGTCATGACACCTAGTCAACCGCGCACCGAAGTATTAAGTCAAGCGATTGATTTAAAACGCGAAAGCCCGGCACAGAGCCGCTGTGGCCGGTGCGACTGAAGGGGCCACAGCGACGTATCGGCCGGTTGCGCCGTGGCGCTACCCGACCCGGCCTCCGCACTCTGCGCATTTCTACTGATGTTTTGCGGCGGACCACCGATCCATGCTGGTAAGCATGACCACATCGAAGCGCGAGCAGACACGCCGCAGCTGAATTGGAGCGACCTAGGCATGAACGGTTTGCCGACGGGAACGGTGACGTTGCTGCTGGCCGACATCGAGGGCTCGACCCGACTATGGGACAACCAGCCCGACCAAGCCGCAGCCGCAATCACCCAGCTCGATCAGATTCTGGCCGAGGTGATTGCGGCTCACGACGGAGTACGGCCGGTCGAGCAGGGCGAGGGCGATAGCTTCGTGGTCGCGTTCGCCCGCGCCAGTGATGCCGTGGCTTGTGCCCTGGCGCTGCAGCGCGCCCCGCTGGCCCCGATCCGGCTACGCATCGGACTGCACACCAGCGAGGTTCGGATGCGTGACCCAAACGATCCGACCAACTACATCGGCCCGACCATCAACCGAACCGCACGGTTGCGCGAATTGGCGCACGGCAGCCAAACCGTACTTTCCGGTGCCACCGAACAGTTGGTCTTGGACCAGCTCCCGGCCGGAGCCTGGTTAAGCGATCTGGGCACCCACCCGCTGCGGGATTTACCTCGCCCTGAACGCGTGGTGCAACTGTGTCATCCAGACCTGTGCAATGAGTTCCCAGCCTTACGACTGTCGAAGGCCGCCGCCACCCATGGTCTACCGGTGCAGCTGACGAATTTCGTGGGCCGTGATGCGGGGATGGCCCATGTCCGCCAACTGCTGGCCGAGCAGCGGTTGGTGACCTTGACCGGGGCCGGCGGGGTTGGCAAGACCCGGCTGGCGGTGCAGATCGCGGGCGAGGTCGCAGGCGAGTACGACGGCGGTGTCTGGTGGGTCGATCTGGCATCGGTCACCGACCCAGACGCGGTGCCGATTTCGATGACCCGCGCACTTGGCCTGCCGAACCAGCCGGGCCGCTCGACGGTGGACACGCTGCTGCGGTTCGTCGCCGGTCGCCAAATGCTCATCGTGCTCGACAATTGTGAGCATCTGCTCGACACCATTGCGGAGTCGGTCCTCCCGCTGCTCGGCGCTTCCAGCAGCTTCACCTTGCTTGCCACCTAGCCGGGAGCCCATCGGGGTTCCCGGTGAGGTGACCTGGCGGGTGCCTTCGCTGTAGTTGGCCGACGAAGCCATGGAGCTGTTTGTCGATCGGGCGCGTCGAGTGGCACCCGATTTCGCGAGCAACGACAATACGGCTCCTGCGGTCGCGGAAATCTGCCGTCGCCTCGACGGAATACCGTTGGCGATCGAGCTGGCGGCGGCGCGGGTACGGGCGCTGTCCTTGCCTGAGATCGTGGTGGGTCTGCACGACCGGTTCCGATTGCTGACCGGCGGTGCACGAACCGCGGTGCGACGCCAACAGACGTTGCACGCATCCGTGGACTGGTCACACGCCTTACTCAGTGAGCCAGAACGGATCCTGTTCCGCCAGCTGGCCGTTTTCTTGGGCGGGTTCGATCTCGAGGCAGCCCAGGCCGTGGCTGGAACCACCGACGTGCAGCACTTCCAGGTGCTGGATCAACTCACCCTACTGGTCGACAAATCGCTTGTGGTGGCCGAAAACCTCATTGACCGAGCACGATACCGAATACTGGAAACGGTGCGCCAGTATGCTTTGGAAAAGCTCGCCGAGTCCGGCGAGGCCGATTCGGTACGGACCCGCCACCGCGACCATTACACGACAATGGCCGCGCGACTCGACTCGCCGAAGCACACCGACCATGAGCAGCGCCTCGAACAAGCCGAGATTGAGATCGACAACCTGCGCGCCACATTCGCCTGGAGCCGCGAAAACTCCAATCCCGATGAGGCTTTAACATTGACCGCGTCGCTGCAGCCGTTGTGGCTCACCCGCGGCCGCATCCAGGAAGGGTTGACCTGGTTCAACTCTGCACTTGCCGATCTCGACACGCGACACGTCGACATTACGACGCCGGTGCGGATCAGAGCCCTGGCGGACAAGGCCGTGCTCAACGCATGGGTGGGCGCCACCGACAGCATGGACGACGCTAGGCAAGCGCTATCGATCGCGCGCGATTTCGACGACCCGGCGCTGCTGACGCGGGCACTGGCCGCCTGTTCGGTAATCGCCAGCTATCACCCCGAGTTGGCCAGGCCATACTTCGCCGAGGCGGTCGAGCTAGCCCGCGCAACGGACGACCGATGGAGGTTGAGCCAGATCCTGGGCGCGCAAGCCTATTCCGGGATCATCAGCGGAGATCCCATCCAAGCCCGCACCGCCGCCGAAGAAGGCCGCGACTTCGCCGACTCCATCGGTGACCGATTCCATTCGCGGGAATGCCGCTTGTGGCTTGGCTGGGCACAGCTCTGGAACGGCGAACTCGACGCGGCCGCCAGGCAGTGCGCGAAAGTGGTTTCCGAGTCCGAGGCAGCTCACGACGAGATCTCGAAGGTGCTCGGCCAGACGATCGCCGGCTGGTCACTCGCCCATCGCGGAGATACCGATGCGGCTCGCATCTCAGCCGGCGCGGCCATCGAAGCCGGCCAAAGTCTCGGGGGCCTGTACCAGGGCATTGGCTATGGAGCGCTCTCCGCTGCGGCCCTGGCGGCCGGCGATCTCGCGACGGCACGGGATGCCGGTGAGGCCGCGCTTCGTCACGCGAGTGTCCAGCCTGATACGGCCGCGGTCTTCTTCAACCAAATCGCGCAAGCAGCCGTGGCATCCGAGGACTTCGACACGGCACGACGTCGCGCAGATGAAGCGGTCTCGGCAACCGCGTCTCGTCCGTTCTACGCGATGGAGGCGCGCACGACGCGCGCACGCGTGGCGCTTGCGTTGGGCGAGCACGACCGGGCTGAGCGGGACGTTCACCAGGCACTCATACACGCTTGCGGCGTTCGCGCCTATTTGGGCGTCCCCGACATCTTGGAATTCCTCGCGGATGTGGCCACTGAGTTCGACAACCACCGCGAAGCGGCCCGGTTCTTCGGCGCGGCAGCGGCAATGCGAGAACGGATGGGATCGGTACGGTTCAAGATCTACGACTCCCACTACGATTCGTCGCTACGAACCCTGCGTAACGCTCTGGAGGAAGACGACTTTGCGGCTCTTTGGGCCGAGGGCGCCGGGCTGTCGGATGAGGAGGCAATCGCCTACGCCCAACGCGGCCGCGGCGCGCACAAACGCCCCGCCACCGGCTGGGCATCGCTGACACCCACGGAGCGCGACGTGGTCAGGCTGGTCAGCGACGGGCTCAGCAATAACGACATCGCCGCCAGGCTTTTCGTTTCACCGCGCACGGTCCAATCCCATCTGACCCACGTGTACACCAAGCTTGGGGTCACCTCCCGGGTGAAACTCGCCTAAGAGGCGACCCGAGAATCCTCCCGCTGAGCGGCGGGCCGCCCTACCTGCTGCGGCGAATCACCTTGCCCGCCAACGTCCCGCCGTCCACGGGAAGAACGGTCCCGGTGACATATCGCGACCGTTCACCGGCGAAGTACAACGCCGCTTCGGCGATGTCCTCGGGCGTGCCCTCGCGCTTCAGTGGCCGGTCCTCACGCATGGTCTGGCGAATCTGCGCGGTGAACCGCTCGACTTGCTCTTGATCCATTCCCGCCGCCGACGACGCCAACAGCGGGGTGGGGATGTTGCCCGGCGCGATCGCATTGACCCGAATCTCGTAGTGCGCCAGCTCGATCGCCGCCGATTTGGTGAATTGAATCACCGCCGCCTTCGAGGCCCGATACGTCATCACTCCCCCGCCTGCCTGAATCCCGCCGATGGAGGTGAGATTGACGATCGATCCTCCGCCGTGGGCGGCCATCTGCCGGGCGGCATCACGGGTGCCGGCCATCACTCCCAGCACGTTGACCGTCATCACGCGGTGAAAATCGGCCAGGTCGTCATCGAGGAATCTGCGGTGCATGGCGCCGGAGACACCGGCATTGTTCACCATCACGTGCAAGCCGCCGAAGTTGTCGACGGCGGCCGCCACCACCGCCGCGACCTGTTCGGGTTGGGAGACGTCGGTCCGACAGAACATGGCATCGGCGCCCAGCGCGGCCGCCAAGGACTCACCACGCTCCGCTTCGACGTCGGCGATCACAACCCGCGCACCCTCGGCGATAAACCGCGCCACCGTGGCGCGCCCGATACCGGAGGCCCCGCCGGTGACGATCGCTACTTTGCCGGCCAATTCGTCGACCACAGAACGAGTTAATCCGCGCTCGCCAGGTTAAGTCAAGCAGTTGATTTAGTTTCCATTGCTGTCACACGGAGCCGTCATCACCCTGACGCCACCCGGCGACCCGCCAAAACCACGGACTTTCCCTGTTTCATCGGCCCGAAAACGGAGGATGCTGGATTGAGCAATTCCATCACGCGGACCGGGAGGGGCTTGACCCTGAAGATTCTGGTTATCGGCGGCAGCGGGCTGATCGGATCGCAAGTCGTCGCCCAGTTGACCGGGCTAGCGCACCAGGCCGTCGCTGCATCGCCGCGCTCGGGCGTCAACACGCTCACCGGCGAGGGGCTGGCCGATGCCGTTGCCGGAGCCGACGCAGTGGTCGACGTGTCCAATTCCCCCTCCTTTGCCGACGACGACGTACTCCATTTCTTCACCACATCGACCAAGAACCTGCTCGCGGCGGAGCAAACAGCGGGTGTGCGCCACCACGTCGCGCTGTCCATCGTGGGCACCGACCGGGTGCCCAACAGCGGCTACTTGCGGGCCAAGTGCGCCCAGGAGAAGCTGATCGAGGAATCGGATCTGCCGTATTCCATTGTGCGGGCTACCCAGTTCTTCGAATTCGTGATCGGAATTGCCGATTCGGCTACCGATGGCGACACCGTGCGCCTGTCACACACCGCGGCCATCCAGCCTATCGCGGCCAGCGATGTGGCAACCGGCGTCACTCGAGCTGCGATCAGCAATCCGCTCAACGGGATCACCAACATCGCCGGCCCGGACAAGTTCGGCATGGACGACTTCGTCCGAATGGGGCTTGCCGCACATGGCGATTCCCGCCAGGTACGCACCGATCCCAACGCCCGCTACTTCGGCGCAGTGCTCGATGAGCACAGCATCGTCCCCACCGACGGCGAGGATGTGACCATCTACCCCACCCACTTCAGTGACTGGCTGGCCGCGGGCTAGCCCAGCGCACTAGGCCACTGCGGCGGGGCCGACTCGGGGTTCCTGCGCGCGACTAGGTCCTGTCTGCTAATTGCGGACGCGGTGGTAGGTGATGATGGCGGCCAGGGTGACACCGCCGAGGTAGGTCAGGGCGTATTTGTCGTAGCAGGTGGCGACCGCGCGCCAGTGTTTGAGCCGGTTGAAGCTTCGCTCGACGGTGTTGCGGTGCTTGTAGATTCGGCCTGAGAACCCCGGAGGCCGTCCTCTGTTGCGGCCTTTGGCTTTGCGGCGGGTGATCTGGTCGCTGCGCTCGGGGATGGTATGGGCGATCTTGAGCCGGCGCAGCTGTGCCCGCGTCGAGTCATGGGAGTACGCCTTGTCCGCCAGCAGGCGAAACGGGGCGTATGAGTTGCTGCACCGGGCGGCCAGCAGTGGCCAAAGCATCGGATTATCACCGGCTTGACCGGCCGACAGTGCCAGGGTGACCGGACTGCACAGCTGGTCGGTCAAGGCGTGGATCTTGGTAGTCAGCCCGCCGCGGGAACGCCCAATGGCGTGGTCATCGGGCTCATCGAGATATTTCTTGTAATTCGACAGATCCCCCTGTGCGGCGCCCGGAGCGCGCTCCGGCTGCGTGTCGGTGGGCGCGCACACTGGTCGAATCGACCGACAACAGTGCGCCCAGGTCGGCGTCCTCGGCGTCGAGGTCAGAGGCGATCGCCGCGAAGATCCGCGCGTAGATGCCATCGACCGACCAGCGTAGATGCCTCTCGGCCACCGATTGCCAGGGACCGAAGTGCTCGGGCAGGTCACACCACGGAGATCCCGTACGGTAACGCCAGATAATGCCCTCCAGAGTACGTCGATGATCGTTCCACGGCCGGCCACGCCGCCGCCCCGCAGGCAACACCGCCACGATCAGCGACCACAAATCATCAGAAATCGCATGCGTCCGCATCACCCAAACAGCATCAGCCAAAACACCATTCACATTAAGCAGACACGCCCTAGCCGCCTGTTGGCAGAGCTGCGCCGGTGGATGACGGCGGCTCAGTCGCTCGGCGCGCGTCGCCTGCCGGTCCAGCTGATACAGGCCGACCACCGCAGCGAGACCGATCAGAATCAATCCACCCCAGACGAGTTCATCGGCGCCAAAACGGTGTGCCACGCTCATCAGCGAGCCCACCGCAAGGTTGCCGACCAGGATTCCGACGCCGACTATCGTGCTGTAGAAGCCATAGTGTGTCGCCACGAGTTTGTCTTCGGCCAGCACCACCACGGTGCGCATTTCGAAGGGAAACAACGCCGCCGAAGCGACAGCGAGCAAACTCGCCGATACCAACAGCGCCGCGACCGCGGCCCCGGTGCCGAAACGTTGCGCGTTAGGCACCATCGCGAGCGGCACGAACGCCATGGCCAAGATCGCGGCCCCGAACACCAGGCTGCGACTTACCCTCCAGTGCGCGGCGAACCAGCGGGTGATGCGTAGCTGGCCGGCGATCGCGATCAGCCCGGATACCGCGAACATGGCCGCTACCAAAACTGATTAGTGGCCAGGCGCCAGCAACGATGCCTGTATGGGCAGGGCGAGGTAGACCTGGAACGACAGCACGTAGGCACCCGTCATGGCGGCCACGAAGCCCAGGAACGAGCGGTTGCGCACAATCGCCTTCCAGCCCTGCAGAATCGACTCGTTCTTGGTGTCAGGGTCGGCCAGATGCTGGGGCAACGCCATCAGCTGAGCGGCGGTCAAGACCGCAAAGACGACCGAGGCCCCCAGCACCGTTATCCGGAAATCGAGCGTCAGCAAGGCCAGCCCCACCAGCGGGCCCAGCAGGATCCCGGCCTGATAAAAGATGTTGAACATCGCAAACGCTTCGAGCTTGCGATCACCGGAGTCCGCGGCCACATAGGCACGCACCGCGGGGTTGAACAGCGCTCCGGCGAAACCCGTTGCCGCCGAGGCAATCAGCACACTGGGCAGCGAGTGCGCGACCACCAGTAGCGCAAACCCACCGGTACGGATCAAACAACCGGCAACGATCAGCGGCTTGTAGCCGAACCGGTCGGCGAGCGTCCCACCCACAAAGAACATGCCCTGCTGGGAGAAGTTGCGCACGCCCATCACCAAACCCACCGCCCATGCGGCCAGACCGAGCGGTCCCGCCAGGTAGTCGGCCAGGTATGGCATCAACATATAGAAGCCGACGTTGATGCCGAACTGGTTGATCATCAGCACCCGGCTGGGCCGGTTGAAGCTGCGGAACTGCGCCAGGAAGCCCATCACGCCGCTACCTGGGTCGGGTCGATCACCGTCGCGCTACGCGTCCAACGTTGCACCACCGCGGCCGAGGGTGAGGCGATCACCTCCGGCTCAGTCGCGGGTCGCTGACCAAGCAGCCCGTGCTCGTTGCAGTAGTCGTCGTTATAAACCGTGTCGAAGTAGCGCTGGGGACCGTCGGGAAACACCGCGGCGATAGTGATGTCCGACGGCAAGGTGCGCGCGGCCCATCCGGCGACCAGGGCGACCGCTCCGACGCTCCATCCGCCGCTGGCGTAGTGGGTAGCGGCCATGGACCGGCAGGCCCAGACCGCTTCGGCGGGGGCAACCCAGTGCACTTCATTGAAGGCGCTGTAATCGACGTTGCGTGGAAAGATGCTCGACCCCAGCCCGCGCATCAGCCTGCTCGACGCGGGCTGACCAAAGATTGTGGAGCCGATGGTGTCCACACCGATCAGTCGCATGGCGGGATTGAACTCGCGGAGCACCCGCGCAACACCCGATGAATGTCCACCAGTTCCCACCGAGCACACCAACACGTCGACTCGACCGAGTTGAGCCGCCATCTCGAGCGCCAGCGGCCGGTAGGCGTCGACGTTGTCGGGGTTGCTGTATTGGTCGGGATTCCAGGCACTGGGGTCAGCGGCCAACAACTGAGCGACTCGGTCCTTGCGGGCTTGTTGCCAGCCCCCGACCGGGTGCGGTTCGGTCACCATGTCGACGCGGGCACCGTAGGCGGTCAGCATGCGCGCGATGATCGGCTCCGGCCCCGGATCGGTGACCAGCGTGACCGGGTGGCCGTAGACGGAACCGGCCAGCGCCAGGCCCAACCCCAGCGTGCCGCTCGTTGACTCGACGATGGCCGCTCCGGGGGCCAGATCACCGCGGGCGCGGGCCCGTTCGACCATGTGCATGGCAGGGCGGTCTTTCATGCCGCCGGGGTTGAAGCCTTCCAGCTTGGCCCAGAATCCACGATCGGCGCTGCCGACTGGACTCGCGTCCCCCGACACCCAGAGCACCGGGGTGTTGCCGACCATGGTGCCCGGGTGCCGGTTACGACCGGGAATGGGGTGGTATCCCTCGGGAACAACACGGTACCGATCCCGAGTCTGCCGCGGCCGCATCGAGGTCAGGTGTGAGCGGCCGGGAAGCGTTGTGGGTGAAATGTTCAGATTGTCGCCAGCGGAATTTGCTGCGTTTACCAAGGGCAAATTGGGGTTCATTGTCTCGTCGCTTCTGCATTTGGCCGCGATGGCGCTGCGGCAATTTGATGTGGGTCAGCGGTCCCCGGCCCGGGTTTGTCCCCATGACCTGGCGCTGACCAGTCAGCGACGAGCGCGGCAGTACCGGGTCAGCAGATCTTGACCCGCGCGAACATAGACTGGCACCGATGGCGGGCCACGCCCGGCCGGCACCACGAGATAGGTGAGAATGCCCGGAATCCCCGCCGCGGCGGCCACCGGAACGGATTCGAACGACATCGTGGCCGTCCGGGGCAACACCGCCGTCGCGAATTGTTCCGGGCATGGAGGGGTCGAATTGTCCACGAGGTGCGCGTGGTCGGCGCTGAGCACGAACTCACTACCCACCGATGTCGCCAAGGGGTGATCGGAATGCGCCGGCTGCAAGTGCACCTGCGGCAACCAGCACTGCGCCGCGACCACCGCGGCGGCCCACGCCAAGGCCAGCGCGACGATCGCGGATCGCGTCCACACCACGCGGCGGCCTTTCATGCGGCTAACTATATACCCCCTACCGGTATAGCGTAAAGGGTGAGCTCCGGGTTGCGGGATGCCTGATGTCCTAGCAGGGTAAACAGAGTATATGCGCACAGCCGAATCGATCGAGACGAGGAGCGGTTAATGCCGGTACTGCCAACGGGCGGCCACCCATTCGGGAGCGCACAGCTCAGTAGGCGCGGCTTCATCGGCGCCGGCATCGCCGGCGGCCTGGCGTTGGCCGGTTGCGGCCACTCGCAGACCACGCAGACCGGCGAAACGGCCATGGCCGATGCGATCGCGGCCGCCGAGCGAGCCCGTCCGCACACCGGGCGAACGGTTACCGCCAGCCTCACCCCGCAACAGGCACAGATCGATCTGGGCGGGCCGGTGGTGCAAACGTTGGCCTTCGGCAACACGGTTCCGGGACCGCTGATCCGGGCCAGCGTCGGCGACGAGGTGGTGGTCGCGGTGTCCAACCGGCTCGACCGCGCCACCTCCGTGCACTGGCACGGCATCGCGCTACGCAACGACATGGATGGCGCCGAGCCCGCGACCCCCAACATCGGCGCAGACCAGGACTTCACCTATCGGTTCTCGGTCCCGAATGCGGGCACCTACTGGGCACACCCGCATGTCGGCCTCGAGGACGACCACGGCCTGTACCTGCCGTTCATCGTCGACGATCCGACCGAACCCAACCGCTACGACGCCGAATGGATTGTTGTCCTCGACGACTGGACCGACGGTGTCGGCAAGAGCCCGCAACAGCTTTTCGACGCCTTGGTGGATCCGAACAAGCCCCGCATGCAAGAACTCCCGGGGTCATCGACCGCTCCAAGCACGTCCACCAGTACGACGACCACCACGACAACTCCGACCACAAAAACCAGCACGACAACGACAACCACCGGAACCAGTAAGACATCTCCCACCACAACCACATCGGCGACGGGTAAGCCGGATGAAGAAAGCGGCGAAGTCGGGTCGAGCGACCTGCTCGGCGGAGATGCCGGGGACATCGCCTACCCGTACTACCTGGTCAACGGGCGAATTCCGGCGGCACCCACTTCGTTCAAGGCCAAGCCTGGTCAGCGAATCCGGATCCGCATCATCAACGTCGCCTCCGACACCGCGTTCCGTGTCGCATTGGCCGGGCATACGATGACCGTCACCCACACCGACGGCTACCCGGTGATTCCGACCCAGGTCGACGCGCTGCTGATCGGAATGGCCGAACGCTACGACGTGATCGTCACCGCGGCCGACGGCGTCTTCCCGCTGGTCGCCTCCGCGGAGGGAAAGAACGCGCTGGCGCGTGCCCTGCTGTCCACCGGCTCCGGCACCGCACCCGAACCACAGTTTCGGCCCGCCGAACTCAACAAGCGGGTGGGAACCGTGGAAATGTTCACCGCCACAACGGCTGTCAATCTGGGCCGGCCCGACCCCCAGATGAGCCTGCCGATCACGCTGGGCGGCACGATGGCGAAATACGACTGGACCATCAACGGGGAGCCTTACAGCAAGACGCATCCGCTGACCGTGCGGCTCGGCGAACGGCCAACCCTGATGTTCGACAACCCCACGATGATGTACCACCCGATCCATCTGCACGGCCACACATTTCAGATGATCAAACCCGACGGCACGCCCGGGGCACGCAAGGACACCGTTATCGTGCTGCCGGGGCAACAGCTGCGGGCGGTGCTGGTTGCGGACAACCCCGGATATTGGGTTCTGCACTGCCACAACAGCTACCACCGCGAGGCCGGCATGATGACGCTGCTGGACTACATCTTCTAAAGGCCGGCCCCGACGCGGCACCCGGTGGGTTCAGCGACCGAGAAAATCCAGCATCAGCTCGTTGACGGTACCGGCCCGTTCGATCTGCGGACAGTGCCCGGCACGGTCGACAACCCGCGAGTGTCCGTTCCGGATCTGCCCGGCGATCTGCTCGGCCCAGCCGCTGGGAAGCAGCTTGTCGTTGCGCCCCTCCACCACCATCGTGGGCACCGTGATGCGGTCATAGCGGCGACTGCTGGACGGGGTAGCCGAGGGGGGTGCACCGGGGCGACGAAAGCGGGCTGCCGCCACGGCTTCCCACGCCCCCGGCGCGATACTCGAATCGCATCGGCGCTGCACATAGTCCATGTCGGCCGGATAGCGGGCGTCGTGAAATAGCGCTGCCACGATGCGCCGCATTGCCGGCAGGGTCGCGTCGTAGCTCTGTAGTGCGTCAAAGTGGCGGTTCTGCTGAATCTGCCCGCCGCCGCAGATGATCGCCATGGTCCGCACGGGCAGCATCGGCGCGTCTGAGGTCGTGTCGGTCAGCAGCATGATGGCCCCCATCGAATTGCCCACGAAGTGCGCGGAGTCAACGCCGAGCACATCGCAGAACCTCGCCACATGGCGAATGCGCATTGCGCGGCCGTCGACGAAATCAACCACCTTGGCCGACTGCCCGAAGCCCAGGAGGTCGGGCGCCAGCACCCGGAATCGGGCGCCGAGCACGCCGATGTTGTGTTCCCAGGCAATTTCGGCGCTGGCCCCGAACTCACCGCCGTGCAGCAAGACCACCCGGTCCCCGTCACCCGCCTCCAGATAGCTGGTAGGCAAGCCGTCGACCGCGACCGCGCGACGATGAATCCGCACTACTTTATTGCGATCGGGTTGACCGGCGAGCCTACCGCGCCGACAAATCGCAGCGGCGGCGCAACGAGCTGGAACTCATAAACCCCGTCGGCGGCGCAATCGGCGGCCAGCGCGGTCAGGTCCCAGTATTCGCCGAGCATCAGTCCCATGTCACGCAGGCACAGCAGATGCAACGGCAGAAACAGACCATCGACGCCAGATACCGGATCTTCGACTTGCAGATTGTCGGAAGCGACCGCGGCAACCTCGTGATCGTGCAGCCACTGCGCGCATCGCCAGTCCAGCCCCGAGTAAGGCTCGGTCTTGTTTGCGGTCATGAGAAATCTTGTCCACCAACCAGTCCGGATAAGCACGATATCGCCGGACTCGATGGTGACGCCCTGAGAGCGCGCCACGTCGTCCAGTTCCTCGGGAGTGATCGGGTTTCCGTGCTCCAAAAAGACCTCGGCTCCGCGATGACGCACCAGGTCGAGCAACACTCCGCGCGAGGTGATGCCTTTGACATCGACCTTGTCGATACCGCAGTGATAGGCGCCCTGGCTGGTCACCGAGTCGGCGGGGAAGCCGTTGTAGAGCTGGTCGTAGTAGTACACGTGGGACGGCGCATCCCACTGGGTGGCCGCCTGTAGCGGCATGATGATCATGTCGTCGTTGAAGCGGAATGGGTTGTCGACCAGATACTTGCCCATCTGCCTCGCGGTCGGGTTCTGCTCCCACCCCGGCCCGTACTGCGCCAACGAACTGGCGTCGCCGCCGTCGATCGTCATCAGATGTATTGGATTGTGCCGGAAGCCGAAAGCGCCCTGAGGCCCCGATGACCCGAAGTCGACGCCGAGCGCAAACACCTTCCCGTGCCGGACCAAGCTCGCCGCCCGCTGGACCTTCTCGGCGGTGATGAAGTTCAGCGTGCCCAACTCGTCAGCGTCGCCCCACCTCCCCCAGTTGCTGAGCTCCCGTGCCACACGTCGGAACTCAGTCAAACCTGCCATCAGGCCCGTCCTTCCCCGAGTTCTCCAGCGATCGATGCCGCCACGTTTCCACCGTCAACCCATACGACCTGACCCGAAATATAACTGGCTGCATGACCATTCAGGAACACCAAAACCGAAGCCTGTTCACCCGGAGTTGCGACCCGGCCCAGCGGCTTGGCGATATCGTCGAGAAACTCGGCTCCGTAGGCGGTTGTGAGCTGATCCAGAATCGGCGTCTCGGTCACCCCCGGCCCGGTGCAGTTGATGCGGATGCCCCGCGCACCGAGACCAACCGCACTTCGCATCGTGTAGAGGATCAACGCTTCTTTGGAGAGTTGATAGCCGGCGCCCAGCACCTCCAGGTGGCCTTTGCACCAATCGATCCCCTCGACCATCGTCGTGGTGTTCAACAGCGGCGCCACGGCGCGATGGTGTTCGCGGTAGCCGGCGGCTGCCAGTGACGACACGCTCACAATCGCCGAACCCGGGCCCATCATCGGCAGCAGTGCCTCGGTGAGATGGCGTAACCCCAGGAAGTTGATCGTGACGACCAGCAGCGGGTCACCAATTCCGGACGAAACACCGGCGATGTTGAACAACGCATCGACGGGCCCGCCGACGGCATCGACGGCTCGATCGATGGACCCGGGGTCGGCGAGATCGAGCTGGTGAAACTCGCTGATCTCATATCCGGGTTGGCGCTGGTCGAGTCCGACGACTTGCGCCCCGAGTCCGGTCAGCTGATGCACGGCCCGCTCGCCGATGCCCGATGCCCGATGCGCATCCGGTGACCACGGCACGACGGCCGTCATAGCGCCATAGCTGCTCGATCTGGGCCACCGGCCTTTCCCGATCCGCTTACCGTGCTGGTCGGCTACTTGCGTTGTTCCTTCAGGCGCTGCGCCGCTTGCACCCGGCCTTCGTTGATCTCCGCCATGGCCTCGGGAATCTCGCTGGCAGTGAACTTGCCACCGCGACCGGTGGGCAACCCGCCGAACGAGTAGGCCTCGTCGAACTGTGGCGCATTCGATTCCTGGCGCCGCGCTTGCACCTTCTCGATGACAGGAGCCAGTCTCGCGGCCTTGTCCGCCACCGCCTTCGCGTCGCGCTCGATGAACTCGGGCAGCACCTCCTTGCCCATCAACTCGATGGATTCCATGGTTCCCTCATGACTGCGCGGGTTGAGCAGCAGGATGATTTCGTCCACGCCGCTTTCCTCATAGCCACGCAGGAATTCGCGCACGGTAGCCGGGGATCCAATGGCGCCGCGTCCGGAGCCGTAAGCCAATGTCGGGTCCTTCTCGATCTCTTCGAGATACCGGGTCCACACTCCGGTACGCCCGGGCGTGTGAATCCCGGTCATGTAGTAGTGCATGATCCCGAAGGAGAAGAAACCGCCGCCCTGCCCCAGCCGTTGCAGTGCCTGCTCATCGGTCTTGGCCACCATCATCGACAGGTCACCCCCGATGGCCAGGATGTTGGGGTTGATCGCGGGAGTCACCGGCGTGCCGTTCTCTTCGAACTCCTTGTAGTACCCGTTGACCCGCTCGGTGAGCAGCCCCGGTCCGGTGTAAGCGAAACTCAGCGCACCGATGCACTTTTGGGCGGCCATCTGCACGGTGGCCGGGCGGGTGCACGCGACCCACACTGGTGGATGCGGCTTTTGCATCGGCTTGGGGATCAAATTGCGAGCCGGCATCTGGATGTGGTCGCCGGTGAATCCGACGAACGGCTCCTCGATCATGCACCGGATCGCCACCTCGAGGGCCTCTTCCCATTGCCCACGCTTGTCGGCCGGATCGATGTTGAATCCGCCGAGTTCCCCAATCGAGGACGACTCTCCGGTGCCGAACTCGACTCGTCCGTTGGACAGCAGATCCAGGGTCGCGATGCGTTCGGCCACCCGGGCCGGGTGATTGACCGCGGGCGGCAGGTGTATGATCCCAAATCCCAGCCGGATGTTCTTGGTTCGCTGGCTGGCCGCGGCCAAGAAGATCTCCGGCGCGGTGGAATGACAGTATTCCTCGAGAAAGTGATGTTCGGTGAGCCAGACGGTGGAGAATCCGGCCTTGTCCGCGGCTTCGACCTCATCGAGGCAGTCCTGCAGCATGATCCGCTCGTCGTCAGGCGCCCAAGGACGCGGTAAAGCGAATTCATAGAACAGTGAGATTTTCATTGCTACCTTCCGTGGAAATGGGTGGTCGGTGTCGCGCGCCGCGCAGCTAGCTGCGCGGCAAGGTGTTTGGCCGCTACAAAGCCAAAGGTCATTGCCGGCCCGATGGTTGCCCCCCGCGCCGGCGTAGCTGCGGCCCATCACCGGGGCGGAGGTGTTACCCACCGCATAGAGTCCGCCCACCGTGGTGTCATCGGGCCGCAGCACTCGGGCATACTCGTCGGTGTGCAGACCGCCGGAGGTCCCCAGATCCCCGAGAACGATGCGAAATGCGTAGTAGGGCTGATCTCCCAGCGGATACAGGTTGGGGTTGGGCAGCGTTGGATCGCCGTAATAGTTGTCATAGACGCTGTCGCCGCGGTTGAAGTCGTCGTCGTGGCCCTTGACGGCGAGTTCGTTGAACCGCACGGCAGTCGCCTGCAGCTGCCCGCCCGGAACACCGATCTTGGTTGCCAGCTCTGCCCAACTCGTTGCGGCTTTGACCACACCCGACTCCAGCCAGGCGGTTGGGATCTTGCGGCCGGTGGGTACCGGGGCCCCGGGGATCTTCGGTATCGGTAGATGACCGGCCACGACGTAGCGGTTAAAGGAGCGGTGATCGGTGACCAGCCAGCACGGTATATGGGTGACACCGGATTTCTGGCCCGCGATCATGGCGTGACCGAAGTCCATGTATGGCGCCGCCTCATTGATGAAGCGCTTGCCCGCTCCGTTGATGATGAACTGAGCCGGCATCATTCGCTCGTTGAGCATGAATTGCATTCGGCCATAAGGCCATTGGATCGCCGGGAACCACCACGCCTCGTCCAGGAGGTCGGCGGCCGCACCCACCCGTTGGCCCGCGCGGATACCGTCTCCGAGTGCCGCGGGGTTGCCGAAACTCCAGTCCTGCTCCACCAGGGGTTGATGCTCATTGCGCCAGGCCAGATCGTGGTCAAAGCCTCCGGACGCCAGGATCACGCCGCCGCGCACGCCGATCCGTTCTCGGCCGCCCTCCGTTTGCACCACCGCACCTGTCACCGCTCCCCCGGCGTCGGTGAGCAGCTCCACCAGCGGCGCATCGAGCCACAGCGCGACACCTAGCTCCTTCATCGCCAGCCGCAGCCGTGCCGCCAGCGACTGTCCGATCGCCGCAATCTGCTCACCGAAGACTCTGGCCCGGATCATCCGGGTCACCAGTTTGAGTAGGACGGCCTTGCCTGCCCAGGACTGCCGGATGCGATAGAAGGACCGTAGTTCCTTGGGGCCCAGCTAAATTCCCTTGGGGGCCAGCGACAGCGGTGTGAGCAGGCGAGGTTGGTCGTCGCCCAGCTTGCGCAGATCGATGGGTGGCACGTTGATCGTGCTGCCCAGCACCGAGCCTCCCGGCAGTTCCGGATAGTAGTCGGCGTAGCCGGGCTTCCAGACGAACTCCAGCCAGGCAGACAGGCCTTCCAAGAACTCCAACATTTGTGGGGCCGAGTAGACATACTGCCGAATGCGCGCCTCGCTCACCAAGCCATCGGTAATCCGTCGCAGATAGCTGACCACGTCATCGGGGTTGGGCGGGTAGCCCGCCCGGCGTTGTGCGGGGGCCCCGGGAACCCAGATGCCGCCCCCCGACAGCGCCGTGGAACCGCCAAAGCACGAGGATTTTTCGATGACCAGGGTGTCGAGTCCACTCGACGCCGCGGTCAGGGCGGCGGTCATGCCCCCACCACCGGATCCGACCACGAGCACGTCGACCATGCGGTCGACGTCACCCCAAGATCCGACAGTCATGGCATCGGTACCGCCGTCCTGATGGCGAATCCGGCGATCAGGTCGGCCGCCTGCTTGTAGTAGCGGACTTTCATCTGATACGGCCCGGCCACCGCCATGGCGGCGAACGCCGAGATCCAGGTGCGTATTTCATGCGCCGAGCTGCCGCCTTCGTGGGTGACGAACGAGTCCGACAAGCGATCGAGGTCGCTGAGGTGTCCGTTGTCGATGATTTCCAGGAAGCGCTGGTCCCAAGCCGGATTGAGCGGCTGTAGGTCACTGTTTCCCGCCGCGAAGCTCTTGGCCGCTTCCATCACGACGGTCTGCCGGGCTTGCCGCTGTGCGGGAGTCAGGGGCTGGCCGTGCACGATGCGCTCCCGGACCTGCGGATCTGCGCTGTGCAACGTCGGCACCGGCGGACTATGGGAGAGCCCGCCCGATCCAATCACCAACACCCGCATGTCCAGGGTTGACAAGAAAGTTCCTACCGCGGTGCCCAGCGCTCGGCACCGCCGCAGGGGGCCCAGCGGGGCGGCTATCGCGTTGATGAAGATCGGTATCACCGGGCGGGCGGTCGCGGTTCCGAACAACTTTTCCAGCGGCTGCACGGTCCCGTGGTCCACGTCCATGCTGGCCGATACGGCCACGTCGACATCCGCGCCGAGCACGGCCTTGGCGCAGTCCGCTGCCAGGTCGGCAGGAACATCAAGCGCACCGATGTGGGTACCGTAGTCCCCAACCGCACTGGCGTACATACCAATACAAAACGGGGGCATCGCCCGGTAGAAGAAGCCGTTGTAGTGATCCGGGGAAAAGATGACCACCAGGTCCGGGTCATAGGCACGCACGAACTCGGCGGCCTCGGCAATGGCGGCATGGACCTCGTCAAGTAGGTCGAGCCGCGGCCCCGGTAGATTCAGCAGCGGGCTGTGGGACATACAGCACAGAGCCAGAGGCATTTTCGGCGTCACCCCCTCCCGAAGCAAAGCGAGAGGGCTGCGACCAGCGATCGGCTCAGGTCGGGGGCCAGCTGGGCAATGCAGGCGCCGGCGATGCAACGGTCGGGACGCACGAACAACACCGATTCGTCGTGCGAGTCGAACCAGGCCTTGATTTCACCCGTACGGTCGCCGACGATCACCACGCCTGGGTCATCGTCGCCGGTCCAGTGCAGCTGGACCGCTGGACGCGCGGCAACAAATTTGGCGCCCAACGCTTTCCACGTAGCAAATGCGGCATCCCCGAGGATCTTTCGCGGGTTGTTGTTCCAGCACAGCACGGCGAACCAGCCACCCAGCACGTCGTCCAGCAGGATGTTGTGCTGGCCGCGTGTGTCGACTCGAGGCTGGATGAACAACGTGCCGACCGGCGACCGAGGGCGCCGAGGCCGGTCATGCACGACGGCCCCAACCTCGTATCGCGGCATCGGCTTGAACCGCATCTCGAGTACATAGCGCTTGAGCGAACGCAGCACCGATGCGGAGCGCACCACCGCGTTGCGCACGGCCGCGATTCTGCGGTCGGTCGGCGAAATCACCCGACCCACCATGGTGGACAGGTCGATCATCGCCCGCGCGTGCTTGCGCCGCTCCAAATCGTAACTGTCGAGCAGCGCTTCGCCGGCCTGGCCCCGAACCACCGCGGCCAGTTTCCACCCCAGATTTGCCGCGTCGCGGATGCCGCTGTTGTAGCCCTGCCCTTGCCAGACCGGCATCAGATGTGCCGCGTCGCCGGCCAGCAGCAGACGCCCGCTGCGGAAGGCACCGGCGATTCGCGAATGACGGGTGTAGACGCGGCGCCGGATCACCTCGACCCGTTCGGGGTGCGGTACCAGCCGGGCCAGCATTCTGGTCAGGAAGGCCGGATCGTCGGCCTGCTCGTCAGACTCATCGGCGTGAATCATGAACTCGAACCGTCGTATCCCGTGAGCGATCGAAATCGAGGCATACGGGCGGCTCGGGTCCGCACCCACCTCGCTGTTCGGATGCCCCAGCGGGTCGTTCGCGATATCAACCACCAGCCATCGGGTGGGCGAGGTCGTGCCGTCGAAAGACACACCCATCATCCGGCGGGTGATGCTGCGGCCGCCGTCGCAGCCAACGACATAGCCGACCCGCACCCGCCGCGATTTGCCAGAGTCGTCTGCTGCGGTACCGCACTCGACCGCTACCGCGGTTTCGGTCTGCACGCATGAGGTCACCGGCCGACCCCACCACACCTCGACGTGGTCGAACCTGTCCAGACCACGAAGCAATTCCGCATCGACCAGCGGCTGCACGAATCCGTTGCGCTTCGGCCAGCCGAAACGCGCGTCCGGCCGGGCCATCTCGGCAAGGATCCGGCGCTTGGCATCGAAGAACCGCAGAATCTGGTTGGGCACCGTGTGCGGCAGGATGCCCTCGACCAGGCCGATCGACTGGAAGGTACGCAACGCCTCGTCGTCGAGCCCGACGCCGCGCGGATAGTCGATCAGCGTCGCGCGCTCCTCGATGACCAGCGTCCGGACACCCTGCAAGCCAAGGATATTGGCCAGGGTAAGGCCAACCGGTCCGGCACCGACCACTAGAACATCAAAGTCGTTCTGCCGTCGCTTCCCAGACATCAGTGCCCCATCAGGAAGTCGAGATGGCGGCGATTGAAGGATTTGGCGTCTTCGTACTGCGGCCAATGGCCACAACCCGACATCACCTCAAAGCGTGCGCCGGGAATCATCGATGCGATCCGGCGCCCCTCTGTCACGTCGGCCGTCGGGTCATGGCTGGTCCAGAGCACCAGCGTCGGCGCTTTGATGGCCCCGTACTCGGCCGGTCCCAGCAGGTTGCGGGCCCGGATCTGCGGATCCTGCAAGGCCATGATGTCGCACATCGCGGCAACGAATCCCGGCTGGCGGTATATCCGTTGGCGGCTGGCCACCAAATCGTCGTAGTCCTTGGACTTGTCCGCCATCAGCCACTTGATCCGCGCCTGCACGGTCTCCCAGGTCGGATTCTCGGCGGCGGCCATCGATAACGTAACGATGCGCGCCATCACCTCGGGATCCGCCTGAGAACCACTAGCGGTATTGAGTACGAGGCGTTCAACCGCTTCGGGATGCTAGACGGCCGCACGGGCCGCTACCCAGCCGCCCAGCGACTCACCGCTGATGCTTGCGCGTTGAGCACCGATGGCACACAGCACCGCCATCAGATGCTCGACGTAGTGGCGGATTTCCAGTGGGTGACCCGGCTTGTCGGTGTAGCCATGGCCCAGCATGTCGATTGCCCAGGTCCAGAAGTGCTCGGCGTGCGCGGCCAGATTTCGGACGTATGCCTCGGCGTGACCACCAGATCCGTGCAACAGCATCAGCAGCGGCCGGTCCGGTTCGCCGGCGCGCAGGTAGCGAGTCCGAACTCCCTGCGCGGTGGTGAGGTAGCCCTGCTCGAACGTGACGCCCTGCAGGTCGCTCCACACGCTCTCGAAGTCCGTCACGGTTCCTCTCCGGGCCTGCCACTTGCGGAAATAATGGTCTCGTTTTCCAGAATCATGTTGTGCTAATATCGCACATTGATGTGCGATATATATGGAGCTTCGCTCTCGCATAGGAATGTGTCAAGACTGTGACGGACTCGGGAGCGGGGTCGCAGACGTTGGCGCGGGGGCTCACCGCGCTGCAGTTGGTCGCCGCGGCTCCGGCGGGCCTGTCGATGCAGGAAGTTGCCGATCGGGTCGGGGTGCACCGGACCATCGCCTACCGATTGCTGCTGACGTTGACCCAGTTCCGGCTGGTGGCTAAGGGCGAAGATGGGCGCTTCCGGCCGGCAGCCGGCCTCGCGGTGCTCGGCGCGTCCTTCGACCACAACGTGCGCCAGCTCAGTCTGCCAACGCTGCGCGCACTGGCCGATGATCTGGGCACCACCGTTTCATTGCTGGTTGCCGAGGGCGACGAACAAGTCGCCCTCGCGGTGATCGTGCCCACCCAGGTCGCCTATCAACTCGCCTTCCACGAGGGCAGCAGATATCCCCTGGACCGCGGCGCGGCCGGCATCGCGCTGCTAGCCAGCATGGCCGCGCGCCCCGGGGAGCGGGAGCTGGTCGCCGCGACGCGCCGGCGTGGCTGGGTGACGACCTTCGGCGAGATCGAACCGAATACCTATGGCCTGGCCGTGCCGGTCAGCCGGCCGGCACCAGCCCCACCAACCTGCATCAACCTCATCTCGCATCGAGAAGACGTGGTGATGCGCGCGAAGGGCGCCGTCATCGACGCCGCGCGGCAGCTGTCCACGCAGCTGAGCTGAAGGGATACCCAATCATATTGTGGAGTCAGACATTCGATGTCGTCGTGCTCGGCAGCGGCGGCGCTGGACTCACGGCGACCCTGAGCGCGGCAGTCGCCGGCGCCTCGGTGGCGGTGTTCGAGAAGGCGCCGACCGTCGGCGGGACCACCGCCGTCTCGGGCGGAATCGCCTGGATCCCCGCCCATCAGCGATCGCCCGACCGGGACCCTCACGGTCGACGATGCGTTGCGCTACCTGCGCGCACAGTCCCTGCACTCGATGGACGACACCCTGGTCGAAACGTTTGTCCGAACCGGGGCGGAAATGCTCGATTTCGTCGAAAAGCACAGCGGCGTGCGTTTCTAGATCGCCGCCGGCTTCCCCGACTACCGGCCCGAGTTGCCGGGCGGACAACCGGCGGGCGGCTGGTCGCTCGGCCCGGCGCCCTTTGAACCAAGCCGACTCGGCGAATGGGCCAGCCGAATCACCTCTTTCCCCCCGGATTGGTCCAATGTCGGCTTCGACGCCGAAACCCGGGCCCGGCTGCACGCCGGCGTCGAGGAATCCGAAGACCTGTGCGTGGCCGGTACCGCCCTGGTAGCCGGGCTATTACAGGGATTGCTGGACGTCGGGGTGACACCGCGCACCGACGCCGCGGCCGAGGAACTGGTGGTCGAAGACGGGGCGGTCGTCGGGGTCCGGATTGCCCAGTCCGGCCGCAGCATCAGCGTGCGTGCCCGCCGCGGTGTTGTCCTGGCAACAGGTGGATTCGAATGGGATCCCGTCCTGGTGCGGGTCTTCCTGCGGGGCCCCATGCACGGTGCGGTCTCACCGCCCAACAACACCGGCGACGGGCTGCGGATGGCGATGGCACACGGCGCCGAGCTGGCCAACATGGGTGAAGCCTGGTGGGTTCCCATCGTGCAGATCCCCAACGACACCATCGATGGCAAGCAGCGCAGCCGCAGCGTGCGGCTGGAGCGAACCCGCCCGCGCAGCATCATCGTGAACCCGGCCGGGCAACGCTTTGTCAACGAGGCGTGTGACTACAACTCGATGGCCGGCGCCTTCCACTACCTCGATCCAAGGGGTGGCTACGTGAACGATCCCGCCTGGATCGTGTTCGACTCGGCCCATCTGCAACGCTACGGGTTCCTCGGGATCGACCCCGGCCAACCGGTTCCGGACTGGTTCTGTGAGTCGACCGACCTCACCGAGCTGGCCGCCAAGACCGGTATCGACGCCGACGGCTTGGGGCGAACGATAACGCGATGGAACCAAAACGTCGCCTCCGGTGCCGATCCCGACTTCGGTCGCGGCGCCAGCGCATACGACGGATATTGGGGTGACGACCAGGCAACCACCCTTGCCGGCAAGACACTTGGCCCCATCGACAGCGCGCCCTTCTACGCGGTGCCGATCCGGGTGGGCGCCATGGGCACCAAGGGCGGACCGCGCACCGATCGCGACGGACGTGTCCGGCACGTCAGCGGAGGACCCGTACCGGGACTGTTCGCCGCCGGCAATGCTATGGCGGGAGTGACCGGGCGGGCATACGGCGGGGCGGGTGGAACAATTTGTCCGGCAATGGTTTTCGGCTATCGGGCCGGCCGCGCGGCCGCCACCGGCGAGTCGGCCGATGCGCCCTAGTGCCGTTTAGCCCTTCAGCGGAACGCGTACACAAACGTGGGTGCCGGTCGGCGTATTGAGGAAGACCAGCGATCCACCGGCGGCGTCGACACGGGCCCGATGCGAGGCCAGACCGATATGCCCCTGGCCGAGGCGGCGCGCCATCGTTTCTCCGCTGACGCCGACGCCGTCGTCGGCCACATCCAGCACGCACACGCCGTCGGAGATGCCCAGAGCCACCGAAGCATTACGCGCCCGCGAATGCTGCACCACATTGGACAGCAACTCCCGGGCCACACCGAAGAGGATGGGATCGATCTCGTCACGTATCGGATAGTCGACATCGTCGGTGATCCTGATGCCCGAACGTTGGGCGTGAAAAGAGGCCAACTGTTCGACCGCCGCACCCAAGCCGACCTGTTCGAGAACGGCCGGATGCAGCTCGAAGGTTGCCTGCCGCAGCAGATCCGACGCACTCTGCAGACCTGCCAGTGCGGTGCTCACTCGTTGGTCGTGGGGCGCGGCGGCCCGCAATTCGATCAGTTCCTGGCGCGCGGCCAGCACGTCCTGCAGCGGCCCATCGTGAATGGATTCCGAAATCCGGCGTTGCAGCACTTCCGAAGCCGTCATGGTCTGTGCGAGCAACTCTTCACGTATCACGCTCAACGTCGCCACCGAACGGGCGTGCCGTTCCTCGCTGCGGACCACCATCAATGCGGTGGCACAGAGGAATGCGTAGAGCCCGAACCGAAAGACCGCCTCGGGCCAGCCATTCATCCGAATCACCACCGGATCCTGAGCCAACGCCAGGGCGAATCCAACCAGCGTCAATGCCAGCACCACCGCGGCCCGCCGCGACGAAATGTCGAGGGCAACCAGCACCGGCAACAGCGTCATGATCAGCAGCGAATAGATGCCGTCGGTGGACAGCAACTGAAAGCCGGTCAGCGCCAACACATCGACGGCGGTGAAGGCGAGCGGTTCGTATCTGGCGATGTTGGCAAATCGGTCCAGGCTGACCATCGGCCGCGACCGTCGAAACGCCAACGCCAGCGCCCACAGTGCGGCAAACGCGTAGACACAGATCAAGGCCGTCTGCGCGCCCCATTCCCGGCGCGGCGTACCGACCAACATGGCGGCAACCATGAACAACACAACCCCGATCCGAAGCACGGAGCCGATGCGGTAAGCGCGCAGCTGGTGTGTCCGGCGCACCCGAGCCAGTTCTGCGTCGCTGGTGACCACCACAGGAACACCGTACAGACGGCACGAACCGACCAGCTGGCCATAATTTGCACACGACGGGTTCGGCGACCTTTCGGTGCGCCGCTACCCGAGGCTCTGACCAGCAGATTTGTCCTGGCGCCGGCAGCTAGGAGCAAACTGTCGGCGGTCGGCTTGGCGTTGCCTGGAATTCGTCATCGATCCTGCTGAACCACCCGCTAAACTCAGGCCATGGTCGGCGCGCCATGGATGTGACTAAAACCGAGAAAGTGCGAGTGGTAGTTGGTGACGACCACCCGCTCTTTCGTGAGGGTGTGGTACGCGCGCTGTCGTTGAGCGGTTCGGTCAACGTCGTCGGCGAGGCCGATGATGGCGCGGCGGCGCTGGAACTGATCAAGACTCACTTACCCGACGTGGCCTTGCTCGACTACCGGGTGCCGCGGATGGACGGCGCGCAGGTCGCTGCGGCGGTGCGCAGCAATGAGCTGCCCACTCGGGTGTTGCTGATCTCGGCGCACGACGAATCGGCGATCGTGTACCAGGCGCTGCAGCAGGGGGCCGCCGGTTTCTTGCTGAAAGACTCGACGCGTACCGAGATCGTCAAGGCGGTACTCGACTGCGCGAAGGGCCGCGACGTGGTGGCGCCGTCGCTGGTCGGCGGGCTTGCCGGAGAGATCCGCCAGCGTGCGGCACCCATGGCTCCGGTGCTCAGCGCCCGGGAGCGCGAGGTGCTTCATCGCATCGCCAAGGGCCAGAGCATCCCCGCGATCGCCGGCGAACTCTACGTCGCGCCGTCAACGGTCAAGACCCACGTGCAACGGCTATACGAGAAGCTCGGCGTCAGTGACCGAGCGGCCGCCGTCGCCGAGGCGATGCGGCAAGGGCTTCTCGACTAGTTGCGCCGGCGGGCGGGTGCCGATCCGGTTCCGGCGAAGACACCGACTTCAAGGGCAGTTCGACGCACACATGGGTGCCCGCCGGGGCATCGAGAAAGACGAACGTTCCGCCAGCCGCGTCGACCCGCGCCCGATGCGAAGCCAGGCCGATATGTCCCTCACCGAGACGGCGCGCCGCGGTACCGCCGGCGATGCCCACCCCGTCGTCAGCCACGTCCAAAACGCAAGCTCCGTCGGTGATCCCAAGGCTGACCGACACATGTTTGGCCTGTGCATGGTGCACCACGTTGGACAGCAACTCGCGTGCCACACCGAACATGATCGGGTCGATCTCGTTGCGGATGGGGTAGTCGATGTCGGTGCTGACCTCGATGCCCGATCGGCGCGCGGTGAAGGTCGCCAACTGTTCCACGGCCGCACCCAGGCCAACCTGTTCGAGGACGGCCGGGTGCAGCTCAAAAGTGGCCTGCCGCAACCGTTCGGAGGCACTTTGCAGGCCGGCCAGTGCGCGATCCACCCGATCGTCGCCGGGCCAGACGCTCTGCAACTCGACGAGTTCCTGGCGCGCGACCAGCACGTCCTGCAGCGGGCCGTCGTGAATGGACTCCGAGATCCGGCGCTGCAACACCTCCGAGGCCGTCATCGTCTGGGCCAGCAATGCCTCTCGCAACGCGCTCAAACCCGCGACCGAGCGAACACGGCGCTCCTCGGTGCGGACCACCACCAATGCGGTGGCGCACAAAAACGCGTAGAGCGAGAACACAAACACGGAAGCGGGCCACCCCGCGTCGTCGAGCAGCACATTGGCGTGAACCCCGGCGATGGTGAACCCGACAATGGTGAATGCCAGCACCACCATCGCCCGTCGTGAAGAAACGTCGACGCCCACCAAAATCGGCAGCAAGGTCATCATCAATAGCGGATAGATCCCATCGGCCGACAAGAGCTGAAACGCGGTCAGCACCGCTATGTCGACGGCAGTGAAGGCCAGCGGTTCCCAGGACCGAATGGTGACCGCTCCGCTGGCCGCCACTCGCCGCGGTGAAAACGCGAGCAGTAGGGCGCCCGCCGCGGCCAGCACGTACACCACGACCAACGTGATTTGCTGGGCCCATTCGTGCTGGGGAGTGCCGATGAGCATTGCGCCGATCAGGAACACCAAGACCCCGAGGCGAAGCACCGAGACAAGCCGGTAGGAGCGCAGTTGATGCAGCTTGTGCACCCGCTCCAGCTCAAAATCGCCGGTCATACCCACCGGAACACCGTACTCACAGCGGCAGACACCTGCCAGACTCGGAGTCGCCCAGCGCACCCCGGCTCTGCCATGCCAGGCACGCACCGGTCCACCTCCGGACCAAAATGCGAGTCGTGCGGGCTGCGACCAGCACAGGCGGGGCCGGTGCGCCAACTGGCACTGCTGCCAGGTTTCAGCGGCGACGTCCGGTCTGCCCAGCTGGTCTGCGCGCTGCTTAACTACGCCCATCATGACCGGGACAGGTCCCCGACTTGGCCAAGGCAACGGCGTCGGCGACCAGTTTGCGTGCCGTGCGCTCCACATCGCAGAGCTGCGCCGCATCGGCTCCACCGGCCTTCAGCCGGCCGCCGGTGAATACCAGCGGATCCAGGAAAGGTTCGGTAGCGGCCGCGTCGTAATCACCATCGAATGAGGGAAAATCGCTGCTCCGGTAGGTGATGGCGCGTACCACGGTGGGGCCGGCGCCAGCACGCGCCCGCTGCACCGCTGTGGCCACACAGCGTCGAACCGCCTGGACGTCGTGACCATCCACGGTGACGCTGGGAATCCGCTGGCACGCATCTCCACCATGGCCGGGGGCGCCGCGCAAACGGCCGGCAACACCGACACCGGGAACGCTTTCAACCACGATCACCACCGGAAGGTGCCACAGCACCGCCATGTTTGCGGCCTGGACAAACGCGCCGGAATTGACATCGTCAGGACCGGTGATGCAGAGCGTGACCCGGTCGCTGTTGTCCAGCCACTGCGAGTATGCATGCCCGACCTCCAGCAGCGGGCACTGGTCGGCGGCACCCGATCGCTCCGGCGAGTTCAGCTGGTCAGCGTGGTCGCAGGTGCTGTCTTGGCCAATCAGCTCGGCGATCAGCGGCCCCAGCGGAAGATCCACACCGACGTGCAGGGCATATGCGCGACGGCTGGCCAGCACCAGATCACCCTCAGTCAGTGCCGCCGTCGCACCGATACTCACGGCCTCCTGGCCCAACGCGGTCGATACCGGTGACTCCATCAGACCGTCGGCACGCATCTCCTCCAGCGCCATGTCGAGCAGCCGCAGCACCCACATCCGCCGATACATTTCGAGGTGGTCGGGCAGGAGCGCGGCCGGGCGTGCACTGGCATGAGTCATCTGTCGGCTCCTCATTCGTCAGCGGAGGCGTCGGCGGGTCAGCGCCGAGCTCCGCGGCGCCAACCCCGGATACGTCGCGGGCTTGGGGATGGCGGTTCGACGGCACCTCAGCGCAAGTTTGAAGCTAGCCGGGCCGGCCCGGCCGTGGTACCGCCGATCGGCCGGACAAACTGACGAACGCCGTTCCCCCGATCGGGGGAAGTCGCCGGCGCGAGTCGTAGCGCGGTACCTCGCGCGTAGCGGCTCAAGCGGCCCCTGCCGCGGCGGTGTATTGTGAGCCCCGGACCCCGACGTCACCGGACCTGTTCAGCGCCCGGCCCAGCGGCAGGCACAGCGCGGCCCCGGCCAAACCCAATGTCACGGTGACCAGCGCGACCAAGCGATGGCCGCCGTGCGTCAGACTGCAGGAGGACACGATGGGGGCCACGACCGACGCGATGGCCAGGGTCATCGACCAGATTCCGTGGTAGCGCCCGCCACTGGCGGGCGGAGCAATTCGGTGAACTATCCCAGCCGCGATCACGAACCAGGCGATTTCCCCGGGAGCGGACGCGGCCACGGCGATGGCGAAGCCGAAAGTCGTGTGTGCGAGCGCCGCACCGGCCATGGTCAACGCCGTCCATCCGCCGGCAATCGCCAGGATGTCCAATCGCGGGTTGATGCGGGCCGCGACTTTTCGGCCCAGCCAGGGCGTTATCACCGGGGTTAGGCCGATTCCGGCGGCGGCATTGGCCACCTGGGTCCAGCCGAATTCACCCGCGCCCAGACCGCTGTCGGCCATGAGCATGGGCACGGTGGCGTATAGCCCCCGCACTGCGGTCAGCGTCGCAAGGCTGGACGCGAACAACAGCACCAGCCGACCATCCGAAAATGCCCGGCGGTAGCTGATGCGTGCGGCCCTGACATGCACAGCCGGTGCCACCGGCGGCCGATGCGCCGTTGCCGGAATGCAGCGGGCCGCCACCAGCGCAAGCAGCGCGCACGCCACCGCGTTGATCCAGAACAGCACCGGCACGCCGGACCAGGCGGCGAGCAGTCCGCCCACACCACCGGTGATCGCTCGTCCGATGCTGACGATCCAGCCGAAACGCCAAGCATCGAGCTCGGCCCGCCGGCTCGGGTCTGGGATGAGTTCGGCGATCGCGGCACCTATCACCGGACGCGGCGCGTCGTAGACCACACCGGTGATCATGGCGCCGACCAGCAAGGCAGCCACGCTGCGTGCTTCGGCCATTCCCACCAGCACGGCCGCCGCGATGGTCATGGTCCAAGCCAGCGTCGCCCGTGGGCCCAGAGAGTCCACCAGCCATCCGCAGACCAGCTGCCCCACGGCCCAGCCCACGCCGAACGCGGCCAGCACCGCGCCCACCGCGCCAGCGGCAAATCCTCGTCCTGCCAAGTGAAACGCCATGAACGGATAGGCGAATCCGGCGGCACGCACCACCAGGTTTCCGCCCAGTAGCAGCCAAATGACCGCCGGGTAGCCCTCCCTGACCGGCCGGTGCCGTCCACCAGCGCGTTCGCCCGACGGGCGGGCACCGCCGAGTGGGGCCGCCACCGGGCGAGCGCAGAGCACCCCTGCCGACCGGGGCTTTGTGTTGGTCTTTGTGTTGGCCAGGCGGGCAGCCGATCCGTTGCTGCCACGGGCATTGGAGCGCAAAGCGGCGTTGCGGGACCGCAGGAATTTCGTGGTGTCCCCGGCATCGGGGAGATCCGGGGAAGAACTAGAAGAGACACGCATCGCCTCGCCGGAGGCGATGGTCGAAGTGGTCGTCATCGATCAAGAGGTAAGCATGATCGCACCTGGGAGGCTCCTCCGATCAACTCACCACGCGGCAAGAATCTTGTCCGCTGATCGGGGGACACCGCCGATCGACTACAGCGGGCGAATAACCGCCCGTGGGCCGCTACTGAGCGGCGATAGCGTTGGCCGCCTCGGTCTCGGCGTAGGAACCGCCGCTGGCCTGCAAGGTGGTCACGAACATCTCGTGAATCGCCTGCGCCTGCACGCTCAGCGTTTGGTACATCGCCCCGTGGGCGGCAAAGTGGGCCGCGGTCAGCGCCGACACCTCGTCGGCCGCAGCTGGGACCACCCCGGTGATGGGGGCCATGGCGGCGGCATTGCCCGCGCTCATCCCGGGCCCCAACCGAATGTAGGTTCAAAGCTGCGGCGGTCAACGCTTCGGGTGCACTGGTCACAAATGCCATGGGACAAGATTGACACTCCGCCAGGCCGTTGTCTGTCGGCCGGAAAGCTATTCGTCAAGAGGAACTGCGTGTCCCCCAATTGGCGGACCTAGTGCGGCGGCGGGGCCAACAGCCGGTCAGCCGCAGCATAAGGATCGTCGAGGCCGTCGACCACCGCCTCGGCGAGCCGGTCCAGGTCGGTACGGCCGCGCAGCCGAGTCTGCGCCAGCGACAGAATCTGCGCCCGAGCACGGGCCAACCGCCGATCGCGACTATCGCCGCGCTGATGCGCGTCGATCAGGGCCAACAGCTCACCAATGCCCTCCGACTTGACCGCCACCAGGCTGAGGATCGGGGCATTGGTTTCGGCCCGCAAGTCTCGCACGGTCTGTTCGGCACCGACGCGGTCGGCCTTGTTGACCGCCACAATGTCGGCGATTTCCAACAGACCGGCCTTGGCGGCCTGGACCGCATCGCCGGTTCCCGGATTGAGCACGACGACGGTCGGGTCTGCCACCGCCGCCACCTCGATCTCGGACTGTCCCACCCCGACCGTTTCCAGCAGAACGACGTCGTAACGCAGCGCCCCCAGCAGCCGGATGGCGGCGGGCGCGGAGGCGGCCAGACCGCCAAGATGGCCCCGACTGGCCACCGAGCGGATCAGCACCTCGGAGTCGTTGACATGCGCGGTCATTCGGATGCGATCGCCGAGCAACGCACCACCACTGAACGGGGACGACGGGTCCACGGCTAGCACGGCCACCCGGGCTCCGCGCTCCCGGTAGGCGCCGACCAGCCCGGTGATCGTCGTCGATTTGCCCGCCCCTGGCGGCCCGGTGATGCCGATGACTCGCGCGGGCCGCTGCGACCAGTCCTCGATAGCCGCCAGCACTTCATCGCGGCGGTCCCCCTCGACGAGACTGAGGAGCCGGCCCGCGGCGCGTTGAGATCCGTTGCGCGCAGCGGCAATCAGATCATCGATGCTCATCGCTTCCTATTTTTTTTGCAGCTATGGCGCCGCAACCTCGATGACCGTCGCCGATCCCATGCCGCCACCGGCACACATCGCCGCCAGCCCAATCCCGCCGCCGCGTCGGCGCAGTTCGTGCACCAGCGTCACCAGCATCCTGGCCCCGGTCGCGGCCACCGGGTGCCCCAACGAGCATCCGCTGCCGCTCACGTTGACCCGATCGGCGTCCATTTCCAGCAGTTTGACGGTCGCCACGCACATTGACGCGAACGCTTCGTTGATCTCGAACAGATCAACGTCGGAGATTGATAGATGGCCCCGTGCAAGCGCTTTCGGAATAGCTTCGACCGGGGCCAGGCCGGTGGCGGCCGGATCGACACCCACCGACGCCCAGCTGAGCACCCGCGCCAGCGCCGGCATGCCCATCCCCTGGGCCATCCGGTCGCTTGCGATGGTCAGCACCGCGGCGCCGTCATTGGCGCCGCAGGCGTTGCCGGCGGTGATCGAGAAGCCGTCGATCTCGGGATGCAGCGGCTTGAGCGCGGCCAGTTTCTCCATCGTCGTGTCCCGGCGCGGATGTTCGTCGACACAGAACAGGCCGTGCGGCGTCGGGATCGGAACAATCTCCTCCTTGAACCGGCCCTCGTCGATCGCGGCGATCGCGTTGCGATGCGAGCGCAGGGCCCAGGCGTCCATCTCGGCGCGACTCACTCCGGCGGCCACCGCCGCATTCCAGCCGACCGTGATCGACATGTCCATGTTCGGCGCATCCGGCCGGTCCGGGTGAGTCGGCGGGAACCAGTCGACCCACTCGCCATCGATCTGCATCCGGGGCCGCGGCGAGGTGGAGGCCGAGTTCACGCCCCCGGCGATGATGAGCTGGTCCATCCCCGCCCGCACGCTTGCGGCCGCGCCCTGCACCGCCGCCTGTCCGGCGGCACAGTGCCGATTCTGGGCAAGACCGGGCACATGACCAAGCCCCGCCGTGATGGCCGCGTGGCAGGCGATGACGCCGCCGCCGTAGAGACCTTCGCCCAGGATTACGTCGTCGATCTGCACCGGATCCAGATCCGCGGTGGCCTCACTGACCACATGGTGGGCCAGGTCGAATGCGTTGGTGTCGCGCAAGGTTCCCTTGCGGGCGGTTCCGATCGGGGTACGCAGGGCAGCGACGATGACGGCTTCAGGCACGGGCTTTCTCCACTTCGGCGGCGCGGAGGCCAGAAGCCGACCGCACATTCACGAGACCCTGATTCTCTCAATTTGAGAGCAACAGTTGCAAAAAGGACTCCTTACACTGCTGGTGTGACACAACCGGAGGCGACAATCGCGGTCCCGGGCGGCAAGGTGTGGAGCAAGCTCGTCGGCGGCGGCTCCGGCCTTCCCCTTCTGGTGGTGCATGGCGGCCCGGTCCTGCCGCACTATTACCTGTCAGCGCTGCAACGACTGGCCGGCGAACGGGAAGTCATCTTCTGGGATCAACTTGGCTGCGGAAACTCCGAACGCCCGTCCGACGTGGATCTGTGGACAATGGGGCGCTCGGTGGCCGAGATGGACGCCGTGGTGCGCGGACTCGGGCTGGAAGCCTTTCACATCTTCGGCAATTCCTGGGGCGGAATGCTCGCCCAGCAGTATGTCCTGGACGTGCCATCGGGAGCCGTCAGCCTGACCATCTCCAACAGCACCGCGTCCATTCCCCGGTTCGCCGACAACGTGATTCGGCTCAAGGCGGAGCTGAATCCTGGCACCCGAGCCACCATTGACCGCCACGAAGCCGCCGGCACCGCACATTCGGCCGAATATCAGTCCGCAATCACGACCTGGAACGAAACGTATCTGTGCCGCACTCTCCCCTGGCCTGCCTACCTCACTGAAGCATTCCAGAATCTGGGTCCCGAGATCTTCGAAACGATGTTCGGGCCCAGCGATTTTCGGATCGTCGGGACCATTCGCGATTGGCATGTGGTCGATCGGTTGGCCGAAATCGCCCTGCCGACACTCCTGCTCGCGGGCAAGTACGACGAATGCTCGCCGGAAGACATGCGCGAGATGCATCAACGGATTGCCGGCTCACGATTCGAGTTCTTCGAGTGCAGCGCGCACATGCCCTTCATCGAAGAACCAGACCGGTTTGACCGGGTGATGCGCGACTTCCTGCGCAGCAACGACTGATTGGGTTGGCCACGCTGGGCGGGTCCGGCTAGGGCGTGTCTACTTAATGTGAATGGTGTTTTGGCTGATGCTGTTTGGGTGATGCGGACGCATGCGATTTCTGATGATTTGTGGTCGCTGATCGTGGCGGTGTTGCCTGCGGGGCGGCGGCGTGGCCGGCCGTGGAACGATCATCGACGTACTCTGGAGGGCATTATCTGGCGTTACCGTACGGGATCTCCGTGGCGTGACCTGCCCGAGCACTTCGGTCCCTGGCAATCGGTGGCCGAGAGGCATCTACGCTGGTCGGTCGATGGCATCTACGCGCGGATCTTCGCGGCGATCGCCTCTGACCTCGACGCCGAGGACGCCGACCTGGGCGCACTGTTGTCGGTCGATTCGACCAGTGTGCGCGCCCACCAACACGCAGCCGGAGCGCGCCGGGCGCCGCACAGGGGATCTGTCGAATTACAAGAAATATCTCGATGAGCCCGATGACCACGCCATTGGGCGTTCCCGCGGCGGGCTGACTACCAAGATCCACGCCTTGACCGACCAGCTGTGCAGTCCGGTCACCCTGGCACTGTCGGCCGGTCAAGCCGGTGATAATCCGATGCTTTGGCCACTGCTGGCCGCCCGGTGCAGCAACTCATACGCCCCGTTTCACCTGCTGGCGGACAAGGCGTACTCCCATGACTCGACGCGGGCACAGCTGCGCCGGCTCAAGATCGCCCATACCATCCCCGAGCGCAGCGACCAGATCACCCGCCGCAAAGCCAAAGGCCGCAACAGAGGACGGCCTCCGGGGTTCTCAGGCCGAATCTACAAGCACCGCAACACCGTCGAGCGAAGCTTCAACCGGCTCAAACACTGGCGCGCGGTCGCCACCTGCTACGACAAATACGCCCTGACCTACCTCGGCGGTGCCACCCTGGCCGCCATCATCACCTACCACCGCGTCCGCAATTAGCAGACAGGACCTAGCCCTTCGGAGCGGTCAACCTGGTCACGATTGAGCGGAAGTCCTCGGTGGTGAACGACTGGTGCTCGGCCGACAGCGCGTAGTCCAGACTGGCGAGCACGGCCCGCTCGAGGTGAATATTGAGCACCCGTTTGGTGCTTTCGACCGCCTGCTGAGGCAATTTCATGATCCGCTGGGCGCACGCCACCGCCTCGGCCACCGGATCGGCGGCCACATGGTTGGCCAGGCCGAGCTCGACGGCGCGCTGCGCGGCAATCCGCTGACCGGTCAACGCGTATTCCTTGGCCAGCATCAGGCTGATGTGCAATGGCCAGGTCAACGGACCGCCGTCGGCGGCGACCAGAACCACTTGCACATGTGGGTCGGCAAGATAGGCATCCGGCGCGATGTAGACGATGTCGCTCAGGGCGACCAGGCTGCAGCCGAGCCCCACCGCCGGGCCGTTGACCGCCGCCACCACCGGCACCCGGCAGCGGGCCATGCCCAGCACGATGTCTCGGCCATGCGCGATGGTCTTCGCCAGCAGGTCGGCGTCTTGGGCGAGTTCGGCCAGATATGCGAAATCGCCGCCGGCCGAGAAGGCTCGCCCGGCGCCCGTGAGCACCGCCGCGCGCGCTGCGATCCTCGCTCAACCGCCGCCACAGCCCTGCGAGCCCAACATGCAGATTGTCGTTGACCGCATTGAGCGCATCGGGCCGGTTCAGGGTGATGATGCGCAGCGCCCCCTCGGCGCGAACGTCGATTTCTGTTGGCATGTCATACATGTCAGACTCCCAGTCCCAAGATGCGCGATGCGATAATGTTCTTCTGTATCTGTGAAGTGCCTCCCATCACGCTTTGCGCACGGCTGTACAGGTAGGCGCCGAACAGCTCGGGATCATGCGTGCCACCAATGCCCAGCGCGGCATGCCCGACAGACTGTTCCACCCACGTCATCAGCAATTTGTCCAGCGAGCCTTCGGGTCCGTGCAACACCCCGTCGAGCTGTTCGGACAACCGGCGCCGCACGTGATGAGTCAGCATCTCGGCTTGGACCGCGGCCCAGGCAAGCTCGTCGCTGACCGGATGCCCCTGGGCATGGTTGCGCGCCAACAGCTCTGCGACGAGCTTGTTGTAGCGGGCGGCGTAGCCGAGGGTCGACGGTTCACGTTCGTGCCCGACCACGGTCATCGCCACCGCCCAGCCATCCCCTGGGGCGCCGACCATCCGGTCGGCCGCCACCGTGGCGCCGTCGAAGAACACCTGGCCGAACTCCTTGGTGACTCCGTTCATCATCCGCAACGGACGTTGCTGCACACCAGGCTGTTTCATGTCGACCACAAATGCCGACAAGCCTCGGTGCCGGCTAGCACCGGGTTCGGTTCGGGCCAGCAGCAGACACCAGTCGGCCACGTCGGAGTAACTGGTCCAGATCTTGTGACCATGCACCACATAATCGTCACCGACACGAGTGGCGGTGGTGGTCAGCGCGGCCAGGTCCGAACCCGCACCGGGCTCACTGAACCCCTGACACCAGCGCTCGGTCCCGTCGATGATGCCGGGCAGAAACCGTTGCCGCAGTGCGTCGCTGCCGTGTCGGCCGATGCCGAAGACCAGGTACCGACGCTGGGGCGCGGTGGCGCACCGGCACGGGCCAACTCTTCGTCGACGATCACGTCATAGACCGGTGCCAGCTCCCTGCCCCCGTATTCGCGTGGCCACGACAGCCCGAAGAATCCCTCGCGGTAGAGGGCCTGGTGCCAGTGCGCCTGCCGGGCCCAATATTGGTCCCCCGATCCGCGAAAGTCATCGGCGTTTACCGAAAGCCAGTTTCGCAGGCGTTGCCGGAAGACCGCCTCCTGCGGTGAATCACGAAAGTCCACGACCGACCTCCTGCAAGCTCACCGGCCACAACTCGGTTGATGTCAACGCCCGGCGCAGGTAAACGTGCACCAGGCAGTCCGAGGTATTGCCGATGCCACCGTGCACCTGTACCGCGGTTTCGCAGACGGTTCGACTGGCACGCGCGCAGTAAACCTTTGCCATCCGGGCGGCCTGCACGGCTTGCGCCGGCTCGAGTTCGTCCAACGCCCAAGCGGCATGGCGCAGCACGCTCACCGAACCCTCGATCGACGCCAGGTTCTCCGCCAGCAGATGAGCGATCGCTTGATGGGACCCGATCGCTTTGCCGTACTGCTCGCGAATCTTCGCGTAGTCACAGGCGAGGGCGTGCGCGCCGCGGGCGTCTCCGACCAGGTCTGCGGTGGTGGCGACCAAAGCCAGTGCATACCAGCGCTGCGCGGCATCGGCGGATACCTCACCGACCGCGACCGGCTGTCCCAGCAACCCCGCGTCCAGTCGCGTCAGGTCCACGCCCGCTCCCGCAACATCCAGATCTGCGGACAGCACGGCGGTACCCGAGAGCACCAGTGCGCGCCGATGTCCGCGCGCATCTATCGCCCGGCCGCCGACGCCCGTCGTCGCACGCCCGGAGTCTGAGTTCAGTTGCCGGGCCAGGTCATCGGCGAGCACGGGGCCCAGGAATGGCGCATCGGCGAGCCCGCGCCCGAATTCTTCTGCCACAATCGCGACCTCGACACCGGAGGCGCCGTCGGAACTTAACGCTCTCCACCCGGCCGCCTCGATCTGCCTATCCAGCTTGGCGATTCGGGCTTCGTCGGCCAGATCCTGCACAGCTGCCGGACCGAGATCGTCGGCCATTTTCGCCGCCGAGTCACGCAGTTGCCGTTGTTCAGCTGTCAGACGGACACCCATAGAGCTTCTTGAGCGCTCGGCGCAAGACCTTTCCGGAGGGCAGTCGAGGGATATCCGGCACGAAGACGATCCGCGAGAGCCGCTTGTAAGACGCGAGCGTGGCGGCCACCCGGGCGCGTAGCTCGGCGTCGTCGACGGGTGTTCGGGCCGCGACAGCGGCAACTACTGCTTCGCCGTTGGCTCCGTCCGGCACCCCGAATACCGCACAATCCCGGACCGCGGGATGACCGTGCAGAACCGCCTCGATCTCGGCGGGGGCAACCTGGAAACCGCGAACCTTGATCATCTCCTTGAGCCGGTCGGTGATGCGCAGCCAGCCGGCGGAATCCAGTAAGCCGATGTCTCCGGTCCGATACCGCCCCTGCGACATGACCTCGGCCGTGGCGGCCGCCGGCAGATAGCCCGCCATCAGTGAATGCGATCGCGCCTGGATTTCGCCGACCTCACCGGGGCCCACCCGCTCACCGGTTTCGGTCGATACCACCCGCAGGTCCACGCCCGGCAGCACACGTCCGACGGCGTCGAGCCGGGCACCCTGCAGCGGGCTGCAGGCGATCACGGGTAACTCGGTGGTGCCGTAGGCGGGCATCCAGCCAATGCCGGTCCGGTTCGTCACCGTCTCGGCGATGCCCGCACTCACCGGCGTGGCGCCCCACATGATGAACCTCAGCGACGACAAATCGTAGGACTCGAGGTTGGGATGCGACGCCATCGCCAAAGCTATGGGGCAACCGCCATTTCCACGGTAATCCGGTCGCTTTCGATGTGTGCCAGCATCTGGTCGATGTCGAACCGGCGATGCAGACGCACCCGAACGCCGGTCCGCAACGCGGTGACGATGTTGAGCAAGCCAAGGATGTGCGAGGGCGGCGTGACGATCTGAATGCGATCGCGCTCGGTCAGCCCCAGCGCGTCACGCCAGTGGCCAATGGCCGCGTTCAGCGACGCGTGGGTGTGCCGGACCGCCTTGGGCAGGCCGGTGGTGCCCGAGCTGAACACCAACAGCGCATCGCCAGCGCGGCGCGGCGGGCCCGGTAGCGGTGCCGCGGGAGTGATCGGCTCGTCCAGGTGCAGCATCGGCATCAGACCGGCCAGCACCGGGTGATCCCCCGCGGCATGGGCGGGGCCGGTCAGGGCGAGGGCATGATCCACCTCGGCGCGCTTCCAGGCGGGGCTGATGAGCACCGCCGAGGCGCCCAGACACCAGATGGCGTTCAGCACGGCGACAAACTCCGGCCGGTTGGACGACATCACCGCCACCCGATCGCCCGCGACGACGCCTTGCTTGCGTAGTGCCGCGGCCAGGCCGTCGGCCATCGCCCCCAGCCCGGGCAGGCTAAAGCCCCGATCCTCGAACACGAGCGCGGCCGGCTCGGTCACGTCTCGTCCTTCCCGGCGGTCACGACAGCCTGAGAATACCCTATCTTCTTATGAGAATAGTATTCGCAACATGGAAAAACGCAAGTGCATCAGTGGGGGCGCAGGAAGGGCGGTCATGGCGGAACCGGGCATGGTGACGATCTACCTCGCCCGTAGGCGGGCATCGGTGCCGCTGGTGCATGGCGAGACCCTGCTGGAAAGCGCACGACGAGCGGGGCTGGACCCGCCGTTCAACTGCGAGGCCGGCAACTGCGGGACCTGCCTGGCCCGACTCACGGAGGGCAGCGCGACAATGCTGGTCAACGACGCGCTTGACGACAGCGAGGTGGCCGACGGCTACATCTTGACCTGTCAGGGCATACCCGATACCGCACCGATCACGGTGCGCTACGAGTAGACCCGCGCAGCACCAGGATCGGCGTGCCGCTATCGGCAGTGTTCGCCCAGGAGCGGCGCCGGCCGGTATTCGGGCCGATAGCCGGAAACCCGAATCGGATTACCGACGAGGCGCAATTCGCCTGCGCGCACGATCACTTGGGGATTCTCCGCGAGGGCCTCGGGCAGCGTCCGAACGGCTGCCGCGGGCACCCCCAGCGGCCGCAGCCGTCGCTCCCAACCGGCGGCGGTGTCGGTCGCCAACGCTGAGGCGACCACGGTGAGCACCTCCGCACGCCGGGACGCTCGCTCCGCCATGGTCTCGAATCCATCGATGCCGGCCTCGGCCGCAAAGGCCTTCCAGAAGCCGTCATGTGTGACGAACAGCCCGAGGTAGCCGTCGGCAGTCGGAAATAGCTGCGCGGGAACGTAATACGGGTGAGCGACGTGCGGCCTGCGCTGTGGCTCGGTGCCGTCGTTGAGGTACGCGGCGGCGTGGTAGTTCAGCTGGGAGACCATGACGTCGAACAGCGACACGTCCACCTGCCCGCCACGGCCCGAGATGATCGCCGCCAACAACCCAAGCGCTGCACACATCCCGGTGGAGTTGTCCGCCGAGGAATACCCGGGCAGGGTCGGCGGACCGCCGGGTTCACCGGTCAGCGCGGCACTTCCGGCGGCGGCCTGGATCACGTAGTCGAAGGCCGGATCGTCGCCGCCATGCAACCCATAACCGGTGATCGCCACGCAAACGATGCGTTCGTTGAACCGCCGCAGCGCTTCGTAGGTCAACCCCAGTCGGCGGATCGACGACGGTCGCGGGTTGACCACCAGCGCATCAGATTCGGCCGCCAGCTCGGCGAGCCGGTGCTGTCCCACTTCGGAATTCAGATCCAGACAGAGGCCGGACTTGTTGCGGTTGAGGCTGGCGAAGTAGCTCTCACCGACCGTGCGTGAGATCTCACCGCCGGGCGGTTCGATCTTGACGACCTCGGCGCCGAGGTCGGCGAGCAGCAATGTGGCGTACGGGCCGGCCAGCATGGTACCGACCTCGATGACCCGAATGCCGGTCAGCGGGCCCGCGGCGGTCACCGCACCTCCGTCGCCAGCGTGGCAATCATGTCTCGGGTGCGACGCTTGGAGGCAACCAGCTCTTCACGATTGTCGCCGATCGGCAGCAGCCGCACCGACAGATCGGTCACGCCGGCCTCGGCGAATCGACGGAATCGAGCCAGGATCGCGTCCTCGTCGCCGGCCGCACAGATATCACCGACATCTCTGGCATCGCCGTATCCGAGCAGTCGTTGATAGTTCGGCGAAACCTCGGCCTCCCCCAGAATCCGGTTGGCGCGATCACGCGCTACCTCGACTTCACTAGAGCCGCAAAGGCAAACGGGGATGCCGGCAACGATGCGCGGAGCCGGGCGACCGGCATTGTCAGCGGCCTTGGAGATTCTGGGCACCACATGCTCGGCCACCGCACGTTCGTCGGCCATCCACAGCACGGTGCCGTCCGCTCGCTCGCCGGCCAGGGTCAACATCACCGGCCCGAGCGCAGCGACCAGCACCGGCAGGGGCGCCACCGCGGCCAGATACAGCGGGTTGTGCACCCGGAAGCTGTCGTTCTCCACGTCGACGAGCCCGGGGTTGGCCAAGGCCGCGGCCAGGACCTCGAGGTAGTCCCGGGTGTAGGCGGCGGGCCGCTGGTAGGGCAGCCCGAGCATGTCGTCGACGATCCAATGGTGCGACGGTCCAGACGCCCAGCACCAGGCGACCACCGGTGGCCGCATGCACCGACAGAGCTTGCCGGGCCAACGCGATCGGGTGCTGCGTCTGCAGGGGCACAACGGCGGTACCCAGCTCGATGCGGCTGCTCCGCGTTCCCATCAGGGTCACGGCGATCAGTGCGTCAAAGTCATTGGGAATCTGGGGAATCCACGCGCTATCCAAGCCGGCTGTTTCCGCCCAGTCGATATCGGCCAGCATCCGGCCCACCTTGCGGCCCGAATCCCCGCGCTCGGGGCCGATCATCACTCCGACACGCACGGTTCCTCCATGGACGGTTGCGGTGCGGTGGGCGCGGCGCCGGTCAGCGCGCGGATGTCGCGCACCAGGTCATCCAGCGGTGTTCCGGTAGGAAACACCGCCGCCGCACCGGCGGCCAGCAGCGTGGGCACGTCGGAGTGCGGGATGGTCCCGCCGACGACGACGGCGATGTCGGCGGCATCGGCGTCGCGCAGGGCCTCGATGGTGCGTGCGGTCAGCGCCAGATGGGCACCCGACAAAATGCTCAAGCCGACCACGGCCACATCTTCTTGAACGGCGATCGAGGCGATGTCTTCGATACGTTGCCGGATGCCGGTGTAGATCACCTCGAAGCCGGCGTCGCGCAGCGTGCGGGCCACGATCTTGGCGCCGCGGTCATGATCGTCGAGACCGGGCTTGGCGACCAGGATCCGGGCGGCCATCTAGAACACCACCGGTTGCTGGAATTCACCCCACACCGCCTTGAGGGCGCGGACCATTTCACCGACCTTGCAGTATGCGTTGGCGCAGTCGATCAGCCTGTGCATCAGATTGTCGGCTCCTTCGGCGCCTCGCGCGAGCGCGGCGAGGCTGGACTGCACCGCGTCGCTGTCTCTTTCAGCCTTGACCTTGGCGAGCCGCTTGAGCTGAAGGTCACGGCCTTCGGCGTCGAGTTCGTAGGTGACGATGTCGGGTTCGGCGTCCCCGGAGACAAACCTGTTGACCCCCACGACGGGTCGAACGCTCGCTTCGACGTCCTTGTGCATTCGGAAGGCCTCGTCGGCGATCAGGCCCTGCAGATATCCATCCTCGATGGCGCTGACCATCCCGCCGTGTCGCTGCAGGTCGTCCATGATCTCGATGATCCGAGCCTCGGTGGCATCGGTGAGCGCCTCTACGAAGTAGGAGCCGCCAAGCGGGTCGGCGACGCGGGTCACGCCGCTTTCATAGGCCAGGATCTGCTGGGTGCGCAGCGCCAAAGTGGTGGACTCCTCGGTCGGCAGGGCAAACGGCTCGTCCCAGGCCGCAGTGAACATCGACTGCACCCCGCCCAACACCGCGGCCATCGCCTCGTAAGCGACGCGGATCAGGTTGTTCTGCGCTTGCGGTGCATACAGCGACGCGCCGCCGCACACGCAGCCGAACCGGAACATCGCCGCTTTGTCCGTCTTGGCGCCGTATCGCTCGCGCACCAGCGTCGCCCAGCGCCGTCGTCCCGCAGGGTATTTGGCGATCTCCTCGAAAAAGTCGCCGTGGGTGTAGAAGAAGAACGAGATCTGTGGGGCGAACTGATCGATGGACATCCGACCGCGCGCAACGACGTTGTCGCAGTAGGTGATTCCGTCGGCGAGGGTGAATGCCATCTCCTGTACCGCGGTGGCCCTGGCGTCACGAAAATGGGCTCCCGCCACCGATATGGCGTTGAATTTCGGGACCTCGGCCGCACAGAACTCGATCGTGTCGGCGATCAGCCGCAGCGAGGGCTCCGGCGGCCAGATCCAGGTCCCGCGCGACGCGTACTCCTTGAGGATGTCGTTCTGGATCGTCCCGGTGAGCTTGGCGCGCGGAACTCCCTTTCGCTCGGCGGCGGCCACGTAGAACGCCAGCAGAATCGCCGACGTGCCATTGATGGTGAAACTGGTGCTAATCTTGTCCACTGGGATGTCCTCGAACAGGATTTCGGCGTCGGCCAGGGTGTCGACCGCGACGCCAACGCGGCCGACTTCCTCGGCGACGTCTGGGTCGTCGGAGTCGAATCCGCATTGGGTGGGCAGGTCGAGCGCCACCGATAACCCGGTCCCGCCCTGGTCCAGCAGATAGCGGTAGCGACGGTTGGACTCCTCGGCGGTGCCGAACCCGGAGTACTGCCGAAACGTCCACAACTTGCCCCGGTATCCCGACGCGAAGTTACCGCGAGTGAAAGGATACTCCCCCGGAGGAGGCGGCTCCGCCGTGCGGTCCCCAGGGCCGTAGACCGGCGCAACTGGGATACCCAATGCAGTCTGGGTCACATCATCCATCGATGAATAACGTACTTGCAAAAAAATAGAATGCTAATACCACCCAGTTGACCAGCATAAACAGGCTCGGAGCGAGAGGGGTTCCAGAGCCGGCCGGGGTGCGCGGCTTCGACGGGGCGCGGCGGCTACACCCGGCAGAGAATTTCGCCGTTGGGAATCCCTAACCAACCATCCGGTGCCGCGGCCCAGTCCCGCCAAGCCTGCGAAATCGCCTCCAGATCTGCGGCACTGGCCATCCCGGAACCCAGCAGTTGGGCAGACAGATCCGAACGCAGAATCCGATCGGCCCAAATTCCGCCCCACCAGGCACGCATCTCGTCGGTCGCGTAGCACCACATGCTGCCGGTCGGCGTGATGTCGGCAAAGCCCGCCTGACGGGCCCACGACAGCAGCCGCCGGCCGTCATCGGGCTCACCGCCGTTGGCGCGCGCCGCCCGCTGATAGAGCTGTAGCCAATGGTCCAAGGCCGGAAGTTGCGGGTACCAGATGAACCCCGCGTAGTCGGCGTCACGCGCGGCGACCAGCCCGCCGGGCGCACAGACGCGCTTCATCTCCCGCAGTGCCTGCACCGGATCGGCCACGTGCTGCAACACCTGGTGGGCATGGACTACGTCGAACACGTCATCGGGAAAGTCCAGGGCATGCACATCGGAGGTCACGAACGCGACATTGGACACGTCGCATCGCTGCGCCTCGGCACGGGCCAGGTTCAGCGCCGCATCGGTGGGCTCTACCGCCGTCACCGTAGCGGGCACCACGCGCGCCGCGAGGTCGACGGTGATAGTCCCAGGGCCGCAACCGATGTCGAGCACGGACAACCCCGCACGAAGATGCGGCGATAGGTAGCCGGCGGAGTTGGCCACCGTGCGCTGACGGTGCCCACGCAGCACCGACTCGTGATGCCCATGGGTATAGACGGCTCGGCGTTCGTCGTTCATGAACCGGAGCCTACCCGCCCAAATCAAAAAGTGAGACAGACATCTCACTATATGAGACAGTCAGTCGACCGGAGCATTGAGGATCGGCCGGTCGACCCCCGCCCCCGAGCCATCGAAGTGCCACCACTCACCGGAGTACACGCTCAACCCGCCGTAGTTCATCGCGTCGCGCAGCCGTTTACGGCCGGCTTGGTCCGCCTCACTCACCCCTTCGGTGGCGAATGCCTTGGCCCACGCCGAGAAGTCATCGAAGTCGGTGCCCATGTCGGCCAGGCAGATTCCGCTGATCTGCCGCTGGGACGGGCATTGTGGCGACACGCTGGCATAGGTCACGTCAACCGAGCGACCCGCCTCGTGGCTGCGGGCGTATTGGCCCGGACGCGCCAACCAGGCCGGGTTCGGGACCACCTGGAACATCTTGACCTGGACATCGTGCGGTCGGTAGCAGTCCCAGAACACCAGCGCCTGCCCTTGCGGGCGCAGCGCCGCCGCGGCGGCCGTCAACCCCGGCGCCATCGATTCGTGCACCAGACATCGGGCATTGGCGGGATACAGCTGCGTGCGGGTGAAGTTATTGGTGGTCGCGTAGCGCAGGTCGATGATGGCGTCGGGAACGACACTGCGCACATCGACAAGGCCGGCCGCAGCCGCGGCGGCACTGACGGGCGGGACGGACCCGGCCGGCACGCTGGCCGTTGTCGCGACGGCTCGCACGACCGAGGTGACCACCGGAGGCGATGGGATCGATGACCCGTCGGGACTCGTCCACACACCCGACGGCGCGGCGGTGATACCGCAGGCCACACCGCAGGCGACGAGGGCAGCGGCGGCGCCAACCCTTCGCAATGGGCCGCTATGGAGTGCATCGGCAATACTACTCACCGCACCGAGGCTACGTCGGGTCAGCCCGTTCTCACGTTTATCGCCGACGGTGTTCGGCGATCAGCGGCCGATCAATGTTCGTCGTAGTGCCCATCGTGGGCGGTATGCCGGCATCCGTCATGGATGTAGTCGACGTGATCGCCGTGGGGAACGGCGACGTGGCCGCAGCCATCGCCGTGAGTGTGATCGTGCCCGTCATGCACGCAGTGGCCGTCGGCGGGTTCACATTCGTCAAAGTGATCGCCGTGGCGCCGGTGCAGATGACCGTCGTGCAGATAGTCGACGTGATCACCATGCGGAATCGCGACATGTCCGCAACCGTCGCCATGCGAATGGTCGTGCCCCGCGTGCTGCCGGTGCGCTATCGCGTTCATCTCTTTCTCCTTGTGATTGTTGAGCGGGCCGGGAATGTCGACATGTTGGGCGCGTCAGCGGAGTTGTCGATCGGCGGTCGAGCTGTCGACACCACCATTCAATCCTCAACCAGCCATCACGGGGGACAAGAGCAGAAAGTCACCGAAAACTCTTGGATCGAGTGTCTTCGAGCCAACGGACATCGCACGCCACCGGCCAGCCAACAACGGCGCAAGATTTCGTCGGGGTTTCGGTTGGGCGAAGATACCGCAGCTTTCAAACACCGCCATTACATATGTTGCTAATCGAACTATACCGTTGGCGCGGTGTCCGACGAGAATCGCAACGAGCGCCACCGGCGCCCCGCGCTTCACGCTGCCGTCGCGGCATTTGTCCTGGCCTGCTCCGCTTTTCTCGCCGCCCCCACCGCACACGCGGCAGCGATAACCGCCACGCTGGCGGTGACGTCACAATGGGACACCGGCTTCGTCGCCAACTACCGGATCGCCAATCCCGGCGCGACCGAGTTGGCGGACTGGAAGCTCGAATTCGACCTGCCCGCCGAAGAATCTGTGACAAATTCGTGGAGCAGCAAGCTGGCCCAATCGGGAACGCATTACGTCCTGACACCCGAAGAGTACAACCGCACCATCGCGGCGGAGCACTCCATCAGCATTGGCTTTCAGGCCACGCTGGACGGCGATTTCTCGGCCCCACAGAACTGTGTGCTCAACGGCGAGTCCTGCACCAGTGCGCCGGACCTAGCGCCGGCCAGCGCGCCGCCTCCCCCGTCCGCCGACGATGCGGCGGCAACACTGGCGGTGATTTCACAATGGAATACCGGCTTTGTCGCCAACTACGAAATCGCCAATACCGGATCCACAGCCCTGGATGGCTGGAAGCTCGAATTCGATCTGCCCGCAGACGAATCTGTCACCCGAGCGTGGAGCAGCAAACTCTCCAAGACCGGCACCCACTACGTCCTGACACCGGAGTCCTACAACACCACCATCGCCCCCGGCAGCTCGGGCACCGTCGGTTTCCAGGCCGCCCAGACGAGCACGTATTCGGCGCCGGCGAATTGTCAGCTCAATGGCAAAACTTGCGGCGACGGCCCGGCCCCTACCGCCAGCGTGCGCCACTGAACGACACCGGTCGCGGGCGCTAACCGGCCGGGAAGAGACGAGCCACCAGAATGGCCGCGATAAGGATCGCAAGCGACAGCGGCGCCGCCACGGTGCCAATCAACATTCCCCGCCCAACCTGGCCTAGTTTGCCTGGGCTCTTGGCAACAACGGGGGAAATCGACAGGTAGGTCAGCGACACCAGGAGTACGAAGACCGCCAGCGGCGGAACTGAGAGAACACAGAGCCAGGCCACGAACTCCACCACCAGGATGTGGGCCAGCGCCACCGCGAAGCTGATCGGTCCATAACGGCCGGTCGCCGCGGTCAACGCAACACCAAGAAGGCGAAGGCGATGCTACCGATCAGGACAACCGCGGCGGCGCCGGTGACGCCTAGGTCCTGTCTGCTAATTGCGGACGCGGTGGTAGGTGATGATGGCGGCCAGGGTGGCACCGCTGAGGTAGGTCAGGGCGTATTTGTCGTAGCAGGTGGCGACCGCGCGCCAGTGTTTGAGCCGGTTGAAGCTTCGCTCGACGGTGTTGCGGTGCTTGTAGATTCGGCCTGAGAACCCCGGAGGCCGTCCTCTGTTGCGGCCTTTGGCTTTGCGGCGGGTGATCTGGTCGCTGCGCTCGGGGATGGTATGGGCGATCTTGAGCCGGCGCAGCTGTGCCCGCGTCGAGTCATGGGAGTACGCCTTGTCCGCCAGCAGGTGAAACGGGGCGTATGAGTTGCTGCACCGGGCGGCCAGCAATGGCCAAAGCATCGGATTATCACCGGCTTGACCGGCCGACAGTGCCAGGGTGACCGGACTGCACAGCTGGTCGGTCAAGGCGTGGATCTTGGTAGTCAGCCCGCCGCGGGAATGCCCAATGGCGTGGTCATCGGGCTCATCGAGATATTTCTTGTAATTCGACAGATCCCCCTGTGCGGCGCCCGGGGCGCTCCGGCTGCGTGTTGGTGGGCGCGCACACTGGTCGAATCGACCGACAACAGTGCGCCCAGGTCGGCGTCCTCGGCGTCGAGGTCAGAGGCGATCGCCGCGAAGATCCGCGCGTAGATGCCATCGACCGACCAGCGTAGATGCCTCTCGGCCACCGATTGCCAGGGACCGAAGTGCTCGGGCAGGTCACACCACGGAGATCACGTACGGTAACGCCAGATAATGCCCTCCAGAGTACGTCGATGATCGTTCCACGGCCGGCCACGCCGCCGCCCCGCAGGCAACACCGCCACGATCAGCGACCACAAATCATCAGAAATCGCATGCGTCCGCATCACCCAAACCGCATCAGCCAAAACACCATTCACATTAAGCAGACACGCCCTAGGCAGACCGCGCCGCTGCGAGGAACTCGAGTTGAGCAACACCGCACCGGCCCCCAGCGAAGCGAGCGTCGCCAGGGCCGTCGCGGTCAGCAGCAGCGTACGTTCGCTTCGCCCGCTTTCCGTCGGAAATGCCCAATTCCCCAACAGCCACATGGCGGCAAGCAACAACAGCAAACAGAATTGAATGACCACCGGCGCCGACCAAGTGGCCGACCGCCAGGCGGTGGCATCCATGTCACGAATACGAGCTAGAAACGACATCGGCACCCCCCTTGACGCGTCGCGTCACTCTCCTCGATCGGCATGCCACACCACTGTCGGCAGCCCCGCCCTGGCCGGCATCCGTGCGCTGGAAACCTAACCCGCCGGCACCAGCTCGAACCTGGCGCATCGCGCCGCGGCTACCGGCATACCTGTCTATCAGACGTTCGGTTCACGCCGAGGGCCAGCTCGGCGCCGCCAGCGCCAGCCAAACCTCAGAAGAACTTCAATTAGTTAATCATTAAATGAATGAAGCATGTTGGTTAGCCTGGGAGCAGCAAAATAGCCAATCAGAGATGAACCCGAGACTCTCTGCACCTACGAGGGGGGTGTGCGCCGGTGTCTTCTAGCGCCCGCGGCCAACGGCTGAGCGGACCTGACGAAATGGTGTCGACCAGACAACGACCAACCCTGTCCTTGGCCACAGCCGTCGATTCACCCGATTCCGGGCGACTGGCGTCCACCCGCGACGCGGTCACCCTCGGCGACGCAGATTGGCGCTCACGGCTGCGCACCGCGGCACTAGCCCAGGTCGCCGACTTCGTCTCCGACCGCAACGCCAGCGCGCTTGGCGGGTCGGGGTGGGAGGTCGCCGGCGACATACTTCTGCGGTTTGTCTCCGAGGCCAAATGCTTGAGATCGACCTTCATGTACCTGGGCTGGTTGTGCGGCGCCGGTCCCAACAATGCGGCATTATCGGCCGCGGCAAGCCTGGAGCTGCTGCACGCCTTTGCACTCCTGCAGGACGACGTGATGGACCAATCCCCGCAACGACGAGGCAGTCCAGCTGTCCATGTCCGGCTGGCCCGGTGCCACCAGCGGCGCGGGCTATCCGGGGCCGCAGCACGTTTCGGCGAATCGGCGGCCGTACTGCTCGGAGACATCTGCCTGGTCTGGGCCGAGCAGATGCTGCGGGAAAGCGGAGTCGAGGACCGCCGTCTCCGGCAGGTATGGCCCCGCTACGACGCCATGCGCATCGAACTCGCGGTGGGCCAGCTTTGCGACCTGTCCAACGATATCCGCAACCTGCCGACGCTGGATGCCGTCTTGGACGTGGCGCGGCGCAAGTCGGGTAACTACAAGGTGCGCCGGCCACTCGAGATGGGAGCCGCGATGGCCGATTGCGATGAGCGCACGCTGGAACAGCTCGCGCGATACGGCGACGCCGTCGGAGAAGCGTTCCAACTGCGCGACGACATGCTGGGAGTGTTTGGCACACCGGCGATCACCGGCAAACCCAGTGGCGACGATCTCCGCGAACGCAAGGCAACCAGCGTCGTGGTCGCCGCCTACGAGATGGCCGATCCGCCGACGCGTCGGCAGCTTCGCGAGCTGATGAATCGGGCTGAGCTCGACGACGCGGCGGTTGATCACTGTAAACGACTGGTCACCGCGACCGGAGCTGCGCAGCGAATCGAGGACATGATCGACCGCCGTGTCGATCGCGTTCGAACACTATTGGCCGACATGACGATCGGTCAGCAAACCCGAGCCGCGCTGGGCGATCTGGCAGCAGCCTGCGTGCAGCGCAGCACGTGAGATCACGCAAAGTAGGGACCCGCGATGCGAACCATTGAAGGCACTGCCGATCACGTGGTGGTGATCGGTGCGGGACTAGCGGGGTTGGCCACGGCGCTGCACCTGGCGGGCCGCGGCCGCGCCGTCACGGTCGTTGAACGCGAGGCTTGGCCGGGTGGACGCGCCGGCCGACTCGACATCAATGGATACCGAATCGATACCGGCCCAACTGTTCTCACCATGACCGACCTTATCGACGAGGTCTTTGCGGCCGTGGGTGAGACGATCTCGGATCGGCTGGAATTGCTTCCCGTCGATCCGGCCTACACCGCCATGTTCGCCGACGGAAGTTCGATCGATGTGCACTGCGACGCGGATCGGATGGTGGCGGCGATCGACAACTTCGCCGGTCGTGAGCAAGCTACCGGTTATCTTCAGCTGCGCGATTGGTTGACCCGGCTATACCGAATCGAATTCGCCGGGCTTCATTGCCTCGAACTTCGACTCGCCCCTATCACTGCTCACCCCGCAGCTGGCGCGACTGGCGGCTGCCGGTGGATTTCGCAACTGGGACAGCATGGTCAAGCGCCACATCACCGACCCGAGGCTGCGTCGCGTGTTCACCTTCCAGTCCCTCTATGCCGGGGTGGCGCCGCAGGATGCGCTGGCGGCCTATGCCGTTATCGCCTATATGGACACCATATCGGGGGTGTTCTTTCCGCGCGGCGGGGTTCGTGCCCTGCCTGACGCGCTGGCGGCCGCCGCGGCCTGCGCCGGCGTGCAGTTTCATTACGGTTCGCAGGTAAGCGAACTCGAGCGCGACGGCGCGCGGATAACCGCTGTCCGCGCCGACAAGGGTGAGCGCATTGCCTGCGATGCAGTGGTGTTGACCACCGAGTTACCCACCACATACCGACTATTGGGCCGAACCCCCCGCCGGCTTCGCCGGTTACAGGCGGCACCGTCGGCGGTCGTCGTGCACGCCGGCTGCCGCAGCGCCACGATTACGGGTTAGCCGGCGGCCCATCACACGATTCTTTTCGGACAGGCATGGGAACAGACGTTCACCGACATCATTCGCGACGGCCGGCTGATGCGGGATCCATCGTTGTTGGTCACCCGACCGACCGCGGGCGATCCCGCCCTCGCACCGCCAGGCCGAGATCTGCTCTATCTACTCGCGCCGGCGCCCAACCTGACCGCGGGCCGGGTCGATTGGGACAGTGCCGGTGCTAGCTACGCGCAATCCATGATCGACACCGTCGCCTCCCGGCTGCTTCCGGACCTTCGCGACAGCGTGGAACTACTCGACGTCGTCACCCCCCTGGACTGGGCCCGGCAGGGCATGGCGGCAGGTACTCCGTTCGCGCTGGCGCATACGTTCGGCAAAACCGGCCCCTTCCGCCCGGCCAGCACGGTGCGCGGCATCGACAACGCGGTGCTGGCGGGATCGTCGACGGTTCCGGGTGTGGGCGTTCCGACGACGTTGATCTCCGGGCGGCTGGCCGCCGACCGCATAACGGGAAACACCAACCGATCAATCCGACACCTCGACCTGAAAGCACAGTTGTCATGATTCGCAGTGAATTGGACGCCGCCGGGATCGGTGATCCCCGGTTGCGCGAGGCCTATCAGCAAAGCCGCCGAATCAACGCCGCCAGCGAGCGTACCTTCTTTTTGGCCACCAGACTGCTGGCACCGGATCAGCGACCACCCGTACACGCCTTGTACGGTTTCGCCCGGTACGCCGACGACATTCTGGACTCCTTCGATCCGCTGCTGGACACTGACACCCGCGCCCGGCGACTGCAGCAGCTGGCGCAGCAGTTCTTTTCCGGCGCAGACCATCCCGACAACCCGGTGCTTGCCGCGGTCAGCCACACCGCACGCCGCTACGGCATCGGCGCCGATCTGTTCGAAGATTTTCTGGAATCGATGCGCATGGACCTCACCATCACCGACTACCCCGACCGGGATGCGCTCAACACCTACATGCGCAGTTCAGCGGAAGCCATTGGCTTACAGTTACTCCCGATCTTGGGCACCGTCGTTCCGGCGCAAGAGGCCATACCCTACGCGGCCGCCCTAGGACGCGCATTTCAGCTCACCAACTTCATTCGCGACGTCGACGAGGACCTGGCCCGCAACCGCGTCTATCTGCCCGCCGACGAACTCGCCGCATATGGGGTTGATCGGGATGTGCTGATGTGGTGTCACCACAACCAGCGCAGCGATGGCCGGGTACGCGAAGCTCTGGCCGCCCAACACGAGATCACCAGAGAGACCTACCGGTTCGCCGCCGCCGGGATCCAACTGCTGGCGCCGCGGTCGCGGCCTTGCGTCGCGACGGCTTTGACGCTGTATTCGGAAATCCTGGGCCGCATCGAAGACGACGACTTCGCGGTGTTCGGCCGGCGCGCCACCGTCCAGACCGCCCGCCGTCTGCGGGTGGCCGGTGCCGGATTGATACGAGCGTGGCGCGCCCGAACCAGCGGCGCCATCCCCGATCGCTCCGAATACGGTGCCGCATGACCGACCGCTGGCAATACCTGCTGGTGCTGGTCGCATGCCTGGCAATCACCGCGCCGCTGGAAGTGTTCGGCGCCGGCGTATATCGGCGCCCGCGAAGGCTACTGCGGTCGGTGCTACCGGTGGCCGCGGCATTCCTGTTCTGGGACGAGTTGGCCGTGGCCGCCCGGGTGTGGACTTACGATCCGCGCTACATCAGCGGGCTGGACATCCCGTTTCGGGTCCCGATCGAAGAGGTGCTGTTCTTTCTGGTGATCCCCATCTGCGCCCTGTTGACCCTCAACGCGGTCAGCACCATTCTCGAGCGGGTCCGCCGACGATGACCGGGTTGGGGTACACCCTGCCGGCCGTGCTGGCCGTGGCTGGCGTCGGCGCCCTGGAGCTATTGGTACTACGGACCGGGTTGTTCCGGCGCCCCGCGTACTGGCTATCGATGTTGATAGTGCTGGTCTTTCAGGTTCCGGTCGACGGCTGGCTCACCAAGCTCAGCGCTCCCATCGTCAGCTACGACGAGCGGCAGATCACCGGCCTGCGGTTCCCGTTCGACATCCCGATTGAAGACTTCCTGTTCGGCTTCGCGATGGTCGCTGCCGTTCTACTGCTGTGGGAGCGACAACGGGAACCCGGTGAGCCCGCACCGCCGAGCCAGGCAGGCAACCACGAGAAGCACAGCTTCGAGGACAAGACATGTTGACCAGAATGGCCCGACTCTCCCTCACCGCACCACGCCGGGTCATCGCGGTGGTAATCCTGGTCATGGTCGGCACCGCCATCTTCGGCATCCCGGCGGCAAATAGCTTGGCGGCCGGGGGATTTCTGGATCCATCAGCGGAATCCGCGCGTGCCGCGGCGGTGCTCGCCGACAAGTTCCATCGAGGCGACATGGAGATGGTGCTGCTGGTGAGTTCGGACGACGGTGTCCGCGATGGTCCGGCACGCATCGTCGGCACCGATATCGCGCGGCAACTCGCGCAATCACCCTTCGTGGCGCAGGTGGCATCGCCTTGGGACACACCGCAACCGCCGCCGGACATGGTCAGCGCCGACGGGAAATCGGCGCTGACTCTGGTGGCGCTCAAGGGCGACGAAAACAGCGCACCCCGGCATGCACAGGCGCTTGCGCAGCGGTTGGCGCACAACCGTGGTGGGGTGACGGTGCAGGCCGGTGGGTCCGCGATGGTCTATGCACAGGTCAACCAGCAGACCGAGAAAGACTTGCTGCGAATGGAGTTCATCGCGGTCCCGGTCAGTTTCGCCGCGCTGGTGTGGGTGTTCGGGGGCTTGCTGGCAGCGGCCCTACCGGTGGCCGTGGGCGGATTCGCCATCCTGGGGTCCCTCGCGGTGCTGCGCGGTGTTGCGATGGTGACCGACGTGTCGATCTTCGCGCTAAATGTCACGGTTGCCCTGGGCATGGCCCTCGCGATCGACTACACCCTGCTGATCATCAGCCGGTACCGTGACGAGCTGGGCGAGGGGCGCAGCCACGAGGAGGCCCTGGTTCGCACAATGTCAACCGCCGGCCGCACCGTCCTGTTCTCGGCGGTAACGGTTGGGCTCTCGCTCGTCGCGATGGCGCTGTTCCCGATGTACTTCCTGAAGTCCTTCGCCTACGCGGGGGTTGCGGTCGTGGCGTTTTCGGCCCTGGCGGCGATGGTGGTCGCACCAACGGTGATCGTGCTGCTCGGCGACCGGCTCGACGCGCTCAACGTCTGGAAACTGGGCCGGCGGCTGCTCGGGCGTCCGGAACCGCCGCCGCGGCCCGTTGCGCAGAGTTTCTGGTACCGTACGGCCAAACTGGTCACCCGCCAAGCGATTCCGGTCGGCCTGGCCATCATCGTGTTGTTGATCGCGCTGGGAATCCCGTTCCTCAACATCAAGTGGGGCTATCCGGACGACCGCGTGTTACCGCCGTCCGCGTCGGCACGCATGGTCAGCGATCGAATCCGCAGCGATTTCAGCTCGAACTCGGCGAGCAGAGTCACCGTCGTCCTCACCGACACCGCCGGCCTGACCAAACCGGATCTCAATCACTACGCCGCCCAATTGTCTGAGGTATCCGATGTGTCGGCGGTCTCGGCGCCGACGGGCACCTTCGTTGCCGGAGAGTTGCGGGGCCCGCCCTCCGCACCGACCGCGATGGCCGCCGGCAGCGCGTATCTGACCGTGGAGAGCACCGCGCCGCTGTACACCAAGGCCTCGGCGAACCAGCTGGATCGTCTGCACGCCGTGGCGCTGCCCGGCGACACCGCGGTGCAAATGACCGGCGTCGCACAGATGAACCGCGACTCCGTCAATGGGATTACCTCGCGGTTACCCATGGTGTTCGGCTTCATCGCGATCGTGACACTGGTGCTGCTGTTCTTGCTCACCGGCAGTGTGCTGCTACCGATCAAGGCGGTGGTACTCAAAATGCTCTCGCTTACAGCGGCTTTCGGCGCCCTGGTCTGGATCTTTCAGGACGGCCATCTGGGTGCGCTGGGTACCACCCCAACCGGCACGTTGGTCGCCAATATCCCGGTGCTGATGTTCTGCATCGCCTTCGGCTTGTCGATGGATTACGAAGTCTTCCTGCTGTCCCGCATCCGCGAATTCTGGCTTGCATCACCTCGGGAAAGTGCCGACAACGATGAGAGCATCGCCCTGGGCCTAGCCCATACCGGCCGGGTCATCACCGCCGCGGCATTGCTGATGTCGATCTCGTTTGCCGGCCTGATTTCCGCAGAGGTGTCTTTCATGCGGATGTTCGGGGTGGATCTGACGATTGCTGTGCTGGTCGACGCCACGTTGGTGCGGGTACTGCTGGTGCCCGCGTTCATGCATGTGTTTGGCGGATTGAACTGGTGGGCACCCAAACCACTGGAACGGTGGCACAGCCGCAGCGCTGGCGGCGGATCCGCAGGCCAAACCGCCCGCAGCAACGATGCCGTCGGCGGCAACTCCAGCAAATTCGACAGCAATCGCCGCGTCGACGACCACGTGCACCGGTCGCGGCGGTAAGGGCGATAAGCTAGTCGCTCTATCGCCCGAAAAGGATGCAGGCAGGTGACCAAGCGCGTCGCTGTGAATCGACAGCCGAGTCGAGCCGAGCTGGAGCGGCTGTTATCGGCTGATCTGCGCGCCATCACCGCTCATTCCGACCGGGTCGGCCGCTACTACGCCCGACACAACGATCTCAGCCACGGCGACTTCCAGGCATTGCTGTACATCATGGTCGCCGAGACCGCGGGGACACCCGTGACACCGGCCCAGCTCAGCCAGCGATTGGACGTCTCGGCCGCGGCGATCACCTATCTTGCCGATCGGATGATCCATGCCGGGCACATCCGCCGCGAAGCCGATCCCGAGGACCGGCGCAAATCACACCTTCGCTTCGAGCAAAGCAGCCTGGAGCTCGCACACAAGTTCTTCATGCCGCTCGGCGACCACATGCGCGAGGCGATGGCTGATCTGTCCGACCGTGATCTGCGGGCCGCACACCGGGTGCTCACGGCGATGATGGACGGGATGGCGACCTTCGAAAAGGAGCTCTTCGAGTCACCCCCGCAGAAATCGGAGCGCGCCCGCACAACGCCGGCGCAGGCGGAAAACTCCTAAACCGCGCGGCTACCGGATGGCTGTCACACCGATGTTGCGCAGCGACGTGAGATCCGGCGCGCCGCAACAGTGCAGGCAGACTCGGAGTTCGTCGAGGAACAGCTGCAACCAATCCTGCACCGCCGTGGCGGATTCGATCGCCGGCGCAAGCAACGGGCGAGCAATCGCGACCACATCGGCGCCCAGGGCGATCGCTTTGGCCGCATCCATTCCGGTGCGGATGCCGCCGGAGGCGACCAGCGGGACAGCCGGCAACGCTTGGCGCACCTCGACAATCGCCTCAGCGGTGGGGATACCCCAGTCAGCCAGTTCCGGGTAGCGCAGCTCGCCGTAGCGAGCCAACTGCTCCACCCGCGACCACGAGGTTCCTCCGGCGCCGGCCACGTCGATACCCGATACCGGCAGCCCGCCGGGCAGCCGCAGCAGTTGCGCGACGGCCGCGGCCCCGATGCCGTGGCCAACCTCCTTGAGCAGCAACGGATAGTCCAGCAAGTCGGCTGCGTCGCGCAGCCGACCCAGTGACCCGGAGAAGTCGGTATCACCACCGTGCTGCATCGCTTCCTGCAGTGAGTTAGCGTGCACCGCAAGTGCATTCGCACCAACCCGGCGCAGCGCGGCAGCCACGGCCCCAACCGCGTCCTTGGTCAACTGAGCCAGACCGATGTTGCCGATCAACAGCACGTCGGGTGCTACCTCACGCACCGCGAAACTCGACGCCGCCCGCTGCCCGCGGGCATCGTCGAGCATGATCCGGTGCGAGCCCAGCATCATTCCGATACCGAGGCGCTGCGCGGCGGTGGCCAAATTGCGGTTGATCGTCGCGGACAGCTCGGCACCGCCGGTCATCGCGCCGATCAGGACCGGGGCACGCAATGGCACGCCGAAAAACTCGGTCGACAAGTCGATGTCGGCGAGGCTGGTTTGGGTCAGTGCGTTGAAGGGCAGGCGGTAGCGTTCGAGCCCGGTCGTCACGCCGACGTAGTTGACATCGTCGTTGAGGCACACGTCGATGTGCCGGCGCTTGCGGCTGGAGATCTCGGCCGGGTCGTTGGTCATCGGGCAGCACCGGCCGTCGCCATCATGGTCCTCGTCGCGGCAAGCAATGCAAGTCCTTCTTGGGGTTCAACGACGCCGTCACTGATGCCACAGAGCCTACCGCGCGCGCGGTTTGGTCAAGTTGCCGAAATGTCACACAACGGGCAGGAATCGACCCGTGCGGCGGTCATTGCGAGCTCGGCGGCGGCCACCAGAACCCGCGGCCAGATAGCCGCGTCGGCCAGCGCGAAGTCCTGGCGCTGGCGCGCGCGAATCCGCACATGGTCAACAGCACCGTCGGTGTCCCACAACGCCAGCGCGCGACCGTTGCTGTGCGCGGCGTGGTAGTAGACACCGTGTACCGGGCGGCGCGCCGGCTGATCTTCGTAGATGGCCCGTGCCCAGGCTTGAGTGAGAACCCGCGGATAGGCGCCGGTGGCCAGCGACGGCAACGCGCCGATGCGCATCGCGGCGCCCTCGGATCGCAGATCCAGCACCACGATCTCGGTGCGCGGACGCAACAGCCCGACCCGAAACCGGGGACAGACGGCGGCCTCTCCTAGGTCACCAAAGACCTCGCCCAGCGCGGTGGCCAGGGTGCCGGCAACGTAGAGCACAGATCTTCCCTCAGGACAGATCGCCGGATGAGCTGCCGGCGGCGTGTGGTGGTCGAGGCGGTGCAGCGGCCCGAAAGCGCGATGGGTGATGGCGTCCGGGGTGTGCGTGGACAGGTGGTAGACCCGGCACCACTGCCAGCCGCGGGCGCTCAGCGTTTCCGGCCACTTCCACGTCCAGACCCGACCACCTGAGAGCGGACGATTCGGTTCGCCGAGGTCGGCTACCACGCCGCCGCGGTCGACTTCGCCACCACCGCGATCACATCGTCGATGCGCGCGTCGACCAGGGCATCAGCCGGTGTGATGTCGCCCAGTTCCGGATTCGGCGTGGCGGCCCACTTGCTCAAGGCGACGATTCCCCCCGGAAAGGCGTGTCGCAGTTGCGCGATTCCCGGCAGAAAGCCGCGTTGTGCCCCGGCGTTGAGCTGCCACATGGGTATTCGCCACTGGCGACCGTCCTTGAGACCGATCAGGTCGCCACTGGTGATCCGGTCAAGCACGGCCTGGCTGGAGATGTCGAGCAACTCGGCAACCTCCGCCGTCGACAGCGACATGGTCAGCAATTCTCGGCGGGCGACGAAGTCTTCCTGCAATGCCTGCAGCGCAGCGCCGCTCATTTCCTTGGCGGTTGGCGCACTACCCCACAACGATTCGTCCAGACCGTCCGTGTCCCGTGCCGCGACTGCTTCGACAAAGCCCGCTTTGACCGACGCGGGCGCCGCGTCCAACACCGCGTGCACCGCAGAACTCAGCTGTGCGGCCGACGCGCTGGCCCGCTGACGCCGTCGCGACGCCGCATTACGCGTTGGGGTGCGGGTGACCATACCTCGAGGCTATACCAAGATAACCAAGCAAACACGGCCTCGTCGCGCCCGATCGGGCCCGGCGGGTGCGATCCGATCTCCCTATTTCTTGTCCATCGGCCCTGGGTTGGCGACCACGGGAAACTCGCCGGTATAGCCGATACGTCTGCGCGCAATCTCCAGCACTTGGTCGCGGACCAGGAACCAACCGCCGATCAGCATCGGAATGATGAGTCCCAGGGTCGCTACGGTCCAGGTGCCGATTGGGTAGGAGAACCCCATCAAAACCAGCACCGCGACCAGAAACACCAAGGTGAGATAACCGGTGTAGGGCGCACCCCACATGCGAAACGACGGCCGGTACACGATGCCCTGCTTCGACCAGCGGAACAGCTGAATCTGGCAGCAAACAATGGTCGCCCAGGACGCGAGAATGCCCAGCGCCGCGATATTGAGGACGATCTCGAAAGCCATCTCGGGAACGACGCCGTTGAGCAACACCCCGATCAGGCCGATGGCGGCCGTCAGACAGATCCCGCCATAAGGGACTCCTCGTTGCGACATCCGTGCGGTGAAACTCGGTGCACTGCCGTTCATCGCCATCGAGCGCAGGATGCGCCCGGTCGAATACAAACCTGCGTTGAGACTGGAGAACGCCGCGGTCATCACCACTACGTTCATGATCGAGCCGGCGCCGGTCACCCCGATCTTGTCGAAGAAGGTGACAAACGGGCTCTCACCGGCCTTGTAGTCGGTGTAGGGCAGCAACAGGCCGAGCAAAAACAACGATCCAACGTAGAACAGGGCAATACGCGCGATCACCGAGTTGATGGCACGCGGCATCACCTTCTCCGGCTCCGCCGTCTCCCCCGCTGCCGTTCCAACCAGCTCGACCGCCGCATAGGCGAAGACCACGCCCGAGGTGACGACGACCAGGGGCAGCACGCCATACGGGAAGAGTGCGCCGCCGTGGGCGAGCAGGCCGAGACCGGTGGAATGACCATCGACGGGGTAACGGCCGGCCAGGAATATGGTGCCCACGACCAGGAAGGTCAGCAGCGACACCACCTTGATCAGGGCCGCCCAGAACTCGATCTCACCGAACAGGGTCACCGAGATCAGGTTCATGCTCAACGCGATACCCAGCGCGAACAACGCCAGCGCCCACTGCGGGATGCCCTCGAAAACCCGCCAGAAATGGAAGTAGGTGGCGATCGCAGTCGAGTCGACAATCGAGGTCATCGCCCAGTTCAGGAAATACATCCAGCCCGCGACATAGGCCGCCTTTTCGCCGAAGAATTCGCGCGCATAGGAGACGAACGACCCCGACGACGGCCGGTGCAGCACGAGCTCACCCAATGCCCGCAAGATCAGGAAGACGAACACTCCACAGACCGCGTAGACCAGAAACAGTGCTGGACCGGCGCTGGCCAGCCGTCCACCGGCGCCAAGAAACAGGCCGGTGCCAATCGCACCGCCGATCGCGATCATCTGTAGCTGGCGCGGCTTAAGGCTCTTGTGATAGCCGGCATCTTCGCTCGCGAGAGCGATGTCATCGGGATGGGTCGGGCTCGACGGGGTTCTCAACGCTCAGATGCCTCTTTCCCAGTTCGGTCGCTGGCTGTGGGGGTCAGCCGCCGGGGGCAGGTTCCGAGCCCACGGGATCATCCGGGCCCGGAGTGTGTGGTGGTGTCGGAATATCACGAAACGTAAAGATGAAGCCGAACGCCGCCACCGCGGCGGCGATCGCGTAGCCGATGATCGAATACCAACCTGCGTGCAGGTATGCGGTAACCGCGACGAGTGCCATGGCACCAAAGACCATCGACATTCCGATAAGCGGCGTCTTGGCCTTGAAATCAACAAAGCGCATGGATAACAACCTCGTCGGGTGGCGAACGAATGTGGACTAAGTAAACACGGTGTGGACGATCATGTCCTGTTGGGCGACCGGCCCGCCAACCCACCCCTTGTGCTATAAGACCAATCCGCTGCGCCTTTGCCGCGACAATGGTCACCGATCAGCTGCGTCGCCTTTCGGCTCGCGTCGGCCGCGGGCCGGTGACGGCGCGAGCGGCGAGATCATCCGGCTGATCGTCGCGACCCGACGGTCGAGCCGGTCGGCCGGGATATCGATGAGCTGATAACCGAATTCGCGGTAGCTGTCTTCGTGGATCCGTTCGAACCTCAACGCCTCCGCTATGTCGATTCGGCGGGTCGTGGTGGGCTGGCAGAAGCCCAAGTTGCGGACGAAAAAGACCTGTCGCTGATAGGTGTGTTCGGCGGCAATCCGGTCAAGCTCGGCCGTCAGCGCCGCGCAAACGGGCAGCCCGAGATAGACGGCGAGCGCGTGAGTGCACACCGGCGAGCGGTCGAAGAAGCAAACGCCGGGGCCCGTCGTGTCGGCCGCAACTTGGCGCCGGCGCTGTGTCTGCACAACCTCGTCGATAAACGACGCATTGGTCGCACCCGTCCAGGGTTCGTCTTCGCCGCGCGCCTGCCGACCGAGGACGACGTCGGTGACGGCTTCCGCCACGACGGCGTGTCCGAGCTCTGCGAGCCGCCGCACGATCGACGTCTTACCCGCTCCAGGCGTGCCGGTGAGAATGTATCGGCGCGTCAATTTCGTTGGTTTCCTCGGTGTCGGTGGACGACAATTGCCGCGGGCGCGGCTGGACGCGACCCAACGGGGTGGTGGCGTCGACGGGAGACCCCGCGGCCGGAGCCGAGATCATTCCCGATTCAACCCCTTGAGGCAACATCTGCAAGATGTGACGATTGCCTCAATGGATGCCTCAGTGAAAGCCTCAGTGCGGGACCTTCAAGGCAAGGTGGCCGTGGTGACCGGCGGGGCCGGAGGCATAGGCCGAGCCCTGGGGAAGCGCTTCGGTCTGGAAGGCATGAAGGTGGTGCTCGCCGACGTCCTCGCCGAACCGCTGGACCAGGCCACCCGCGCACTCACGGACGAGGGCATCGAGGCGGTCGGCGTGGTTACCGACGTTACCGACTATTCCTCGGTCGAGGCATTGGCCAAGGAGACGTTGCGCCGATTCGGCGCGGTGCACGTGGTGTGCAACAACGCCGGCACCGGCGGAGTCTCCGAGGGCTACATGTGGGAACACGACCTAGCCGACTGGCACTGGGGGATAGATGTCAACGTCGTGGGCGTCATCCACGGCATCAAAGCCTTCGTGCCCATCCTGCTCGAGCACGGCGAGGGACACGTGGTCAACACCTGCTCGGGCAACGGCGGGTTCGCGCCGATCGCCCGGGGGGCCATGGGCGGGCCCGCCATGGCGGTCTATCCGATGACCAAGGCCGCCGTGCTCTGCCTGACCGAGAGCCTCTACACCCACCTGGAGTTGACCGGGACGCGGGTTCGGGCGCATGCCCTTTTCCCCGGCGGTTTCCTCAACACCGGCATCTGGGAGTCGTGGCGGCACCGACCACAGCGCTACGCCGCGACCCAAACGCGCCGCACACCCGAGCACACCCTGGCCGACGTCGTGGGTCGCTTCGAGGCCGCCGGCGCCCGCGTCGAGTTCACCCCGCTCGCCACGGTCGCCGACCAAGTGGTGGAGGGAATAAGAGCCGACCGCTTCTGGATGATGGGCCCCCCACACCGGCCGATGAGGTGGTCACCCGCAAGGCGGCATCGATCGTGGCTCGCGCCGACCCCGACTACCTGGTGGATGTCCTCGGCCGCAGCGCCGCCAAGGAGCCGGAAACCGAAGGAGGAAAGCGTTGATTACCAACGCATTTCGCTATGGTCCCCGCCCACCCGAGGCGCAAGTCGACCATGAGATCGATGCCACCAAGGCGCCCATCGCCACCGAGGCGGTGACCGTCACCTACCTCACCGATCCGCAGATCGTCGCGGCCGTGCTGCCCAAACCGCTGCAGCCGGCCGACGAGCCGCTGGTGCGGGTCCAGCTGCAGCGGGTCCGGATAGCGGGCCGGACGCCATTCGGGTCGGCGGTGTTTGCGGTGACCGCACGGCACGGCGAATTGCAGGGGGACTACCCCCTTTTCATGCCCCAGTCCACCGAACAGTCGGTCACAGGTGGGCGCGAAACATTCGGTGAACCAAAGAAATTGGCCAACATCGAGGTCGACCATGACGGTAGCCGAGTCAGCGCCAGCGTTGACCGGATGGGCTATCGGCTGATCACCGTCAGCGGTCAGGTGAGCGGCGGCGCGCCGTTGCCGCCCGACCAGGTCAACACCGAGTTCTACTTCAAGTTCCTGCGCTCCCCCGACGGCAATGGCATCACCGACCCACACTTGGTCTACGGCGAATATCACCGCCACTACGAGCTGCTGGAGAACATCGACGGCAGCCTCGAGCTCGGAGAGTCTCCGCTGGACCCGTTGGCCGACATCGCGATTCGCCAGATCAGGTCGATTACCTGGTGCCGCCGGCGCACCGTCCAGGTGGGGCGGATCGCCACCCGGGTACCCCAGGAATGGCTGCTGCCCTATGTGCACCAGCGCTATGACGAACCCCATGACGCCCCGTCCCCGGCCACACCCCCCAGCCCTGAGCCGGCCCGGGCATAGCCATGGACCGGTACACGGTTATTTCGGCTGACTGCCACGCCGGGGCGGACCTGCTCGACTACCGCGAGTATCTCGAGGCGAAGTACCGAAACGAGTTCGACGGCTTGGCCAAGACGTTTGTGAATCCGTTCGGGGACCTCAGCGAGCCGGACGCCGAACACAACTGGGACAGCGATCGTCGTAACGCAGAACTGGACTCCGATGGCGTTGCGGGAGAGGTCATCTTCCCCAATACGGTGCCGCCGTTCTTCCCGCAGGGCAGCTTGGCCGCTCCCCCACCGAGTACCGCCCGGGACCTCGAACTGCGGTGGGCCGGCCTGCGTGCACACAATCGCTGGCTGGCGGACTTCTGCTCGTTGTCCCCCGAACGGCGCGCCGGAGTGGGCCAGATCCTGCTCGGGGACGTTGACGAGGCCGTCGCCGAAGTGGCACAGATCGCCAAGCTGGGGCTGCGCGGCGGCGTGTTGCTGCCCGGGGTTGTCCCCGGCACCGGCATCCCCGCGCTTTATGCCGAGCACTGGGAGCCGCTCTGGGCGGCGTGCGCGCAGGCGGGCCTGGTGATCAACCACCACGGCGGCAACGCCGGACCCAGCCCGATCGACGGATGGGGTAGCTCGCTGGCGGTGTGGGTATACGAGTCGCACTGGTGGGCACATCGCGCACTCTGGCATCTGATCTTCAGCGGCGTGCTCGATCGCTATCCGGATCTCACCGTGGTCCTGACCGAGCAAGGCACCGGATGGATACCGGCGACCCTCGACTCACTGGACGTAGCGGCAGCCCGTTACCGGCGGCCCAATTCGGCCATCGCCCGCTTCGCCGGGCCCACCGCCGGCTCGCTGCCGCTGCAGCCCAGCCAGTACTGGCCCGCCAGTGCTACGTCGGCGCCAGCTTCCTGCGCCCGGTCGAGTGTGCACAGCGCCACCGAATCGGTGTCGACCGCATCATGTGGGGCAGCGACTACCCGCACATGGAAGGGACCGCTCCCTACAGCCGAGAAGCGCTGCGCCACACCTTCAGCGACGTCGAACCCGACCAGGTGGCGGCCATGGTGGGCGGGAATGCGGCGGCCGTCTACGGCTTCGATCTGCAGGCCCTCGCGCCGCTGGCCGCCCGCATCGGCCCAACCGTCACCGAAGTCGCCGAGCCACTGGCAGCCATCCCCGCCGACGCGAGCAGCACCGCGTTCGAGCCCGACCCCATCCGCGCCTGGTAGCGAAAGGACACTCGTGACTCCCCTGGCCCCTTACGTGATCATCTCTGCGGACTGCCATGCCGAGCTGCCGACCGATCAGTACCGCGAGTACGTCGACCCTGAGTACCGGGAGGACTTCGAGGTCTACCTGGCCGAGAAGGCCGCCGCGTCGCAGGTCGGCGGGTTCATCGACGAACAGTTCGCGCAGGACTGGTTCTCCGAGCATGGCGAGGGCATCGCCGGTGGCTGGGATGTGGGCCTGCGCGACAAGGAGCTCGACAGCGACGGGGTGGTCGGCGAGGTCATCTTCCCCGACGCCGACGCCGTGTCCGGGGTCGCCGGCGCGCCCTTCGGCGCCGGTCTGGCCCAGTCGGGCTCGCTCGACCCGGGGCGGGCCATGGCCGGGGCACGGGCCCACAACCGCTGGTTGGCCGAGCTGTGCAGCCACAGCCCCGAGCGCCGCGCGGGGGTCGCGGTGGTGCCGATCCTGGCCGACGTCGACGCGGCGGTCGCCGAGATCACCCGGGCGGCGGAGTCGGGGCTGCGGGGCGGGATCATGATCCCCGCCCTGTGGGCCAGCTACCCGCCCTACCACGACCGTCGCTATGACAAGGTCTGGGCCGCCTGCCAGGACCTGCAGATGCCGGTACACACACACGTCGGCGCCGCCCCGCAGCAGGAATACGGCGAGCACCTGGGCATCTATGTCACCGAGGTGCGCTGGTGGGGAGTCCGGCCGCTGTGGTTCGCGTTGCGGTCGGGGGTGTTCGAGCGCTTCCCCGGGCTGCGCTGGGGCGCCACCGAGTGTGGCGCGTTTTGGGCCAACGACCTGCTGTGGCTGATGGACACGCGGTACCTGCGGGAGCACTCGGCCAAGAAGATGAGCCATCTGCTGGAGGGCGACCTGACGATGCCCCCTTCGGCTTACTTCGACCGCAACTGTTTTATCGGGGCCACCACCACCGAGCGCCGGGAGCTGGCGCGGCGCTACGAGATCGGGGTGTCCAACATGCTGTGGGGCAACGACTTTCCGCATCCGGAAGGGACCTGGCCGCACACCCGGGAATGGCTGCGGCGATCGTTTTGGGACATCCCCATCGACGAGACCCGCCAGATCCTGGGCCTGGCGGCGGCCGAGGTGTACAACTTCGATCTGGACGCGCTGGCTCCGCTGGCCGGGCGCATCGGTCCTACCCCGGCGGACCTGGGCCAAGACGATGCGGTGAGCGTCCCCAAGTGGGAGGCGGCCCGCCAGGCCGGCCGGCCGGCACTGGCTTACGGGTGCCGAGCCGCTGGCTGACCTGGTGCAGAACTAGGGCCCCTCACGGGACACCGGTTTAGGCGGTGTCGTCCAGCCATTAGTCGCCGCGCGCTGACCGGGCGCGCCTCATCGAGCGCACACGTTTTCTCATGGGTGAGACGTTGTGGGGTGTGGTTGGGGGGTGGTGGTGCAGTCGGTCGTGGGTGGGCTGCGACGGGGGTCGGGGTAGTGGCGGGGTGGGTGTTTTTCGTGTTGTGGTGATCTTGGTGATTCGTGGATAGGTCGTTGACCTGCGTCGATATCGTCGGCCGATCGGTGTTGGGTGTGGTGGGCTGAAGGGGCGGTGGGTGTGGTGTCGTTGGTCAGGGTGGCCCCGCAGGTGGTGGGCGACGGGGTGGGGAATTTAGCGCGTATCGGGTCCTCGATCGGGGTGGCCAACGCGGCCGCGGCCGTGGCGACCACCACGATGGTGCCCGCCGGCGGTGATGAGGTGTCGGTGGCGGTGGTGGGGTTGTTTCGCGGTCTGGGGCAGGATTACCAGCTCTTCGGCGCCCAGTTGGAGCAGTTCCATCAGCGTTTCGTGCAGATCCTGGATGCGGCCAAGACCGCCTATCTGGAGACCGAGACCGCCGCGGCGGCGGCGGTGGCCGATGGGCAGTATCAGGTGTTGGCGGAGCCGGTGCAAACGCTGGGGCAGGCCTGGCTGGCCAGTCCGGCGGGTGAGCTGCTCGATCCGCTGGTCAATGCGCCGTTTGCGTCGTTGACCGGCCGGGAGTTGATCGGCAACGGGGCGGCGGGGGTCGCGGGTGTCGATGGTGGTGGCGGGCAGGCCGGGGGCTGGTTGTTCGGTGATGGCGGCCCCGGGGCGGCGGCCGGTCGTGGTGGTGATGCCGGGCTGATCGGTGCTGGTGGTGTCGGTGGGGCCGGGTGGGCTAACTCGGGTGCGGCCATGATGGCCAGCGGGGCCGGTGGTGATGGGGGTTTGGTGTTCGGTGATGGCGGGCCGGGTAGTCCCGGGGCGGCCTCGTTTGACCCCACCGTGGCCGGTGGCGCGGGTGGTCCGGGTGGGGATGCCCGCGGGATCGGTGACGGTGACCGTGGCGGCGATGGTGGCCCCGGGGCCACCGAAGCGCCCGGCGGGCGGGGCAGCGATGGCGGGCCCGGCGGCAAGGGCGGCAATGCCGGGGACTACGGCAACGGCGGTACCGGCGGAACCGGCGGCATCGGCTCACCCGGCCAATCTTGGGGTGACCCTGGGTCGCAGGGTGGCCTTGGCGGCTGGGGCGGTGCGGGCGGAATCGGCGGCGACGGTGGACAACTCAGCGGCAGCGGCGGCGCCGGCGGAATCGGCGGCCACGGCGGCCACGGCGGCACCGGCGGCGACGGCCAAGCCGGGGCGAACGGGGAGTTTCCGGGAGACCGCGGTGGTTCCGGCGGGGCCGGTGCGCGCGGCGGCAACGGCGGCGCCGGCGGTCATGCCCTCGCCGAGGGATTCCACGACGGCGCCGCCGGTACCGGAGGTGTGGGTGGCAACGGCGGCGACGGCGGCAACGGCGCCGACGGAGGTGACGGCCATTCCGGTGACCCGTCGTGGCGCTCCGGCGGGGATGGCGGTAACGGTGGAAACGGTGCCTACGGGGGCAACGGCGGTCTGGGCGGCCTCAGCGGTGACGGCTCCACCAGGGCCGCCCACGGTGTCCAGGGAACCATGGGTGACGGCGGCGATGGCGGCAACGGCTCCACCACCAGCGATCAACCCGACATCGACGGCGGCAACGGCGGGTATGGCGGCTGGGGTTTCAACGGCGGTAACGGGGGCAACGGCGGCTGGGGCGGTAACGGCGTGAACAGATACGGCGTGCTCAACCCCGGATGGGGCGGCGACGGCGGCAACGGTGGAGCCGGCGGTACCGCTTACACCAGCGGCGGCGTATACGCCGGTGGGCCCGTCCAACCCGGCACCGAAGGCACCGGGCCGTCCGGCGATCATGGCGGTTTCGGCGGTTCGGGCGGCATCGGCGGGCACGGCGGCCAAGCCCCGTAGATCCTGCCGGGCCGAGGTGATCTTGCTGGGGGTTTGTGCGCGCGCTCCCCTGGTTCAACGACCAGGTCGAGCACGGCCGACTTCCCCCGGCGGTACCGCTACCGAAGCCCTGGTGGGCGCACAGCGAAACAGCCGGGGGAAGTGCTACAGCTTCCGTTCGGGGAACCCAGCGAACCGTCACCGACCCGATCCGGGCCGGTCACACGGCACACCCATCGAGTGGATGAGCCGCTAAGGCTGGATTTCCCCGAAGATTTGCGAAGGGGTTTCTAGACGGCGCTGACTCCTACCGCCTGGGGACCCTTGGTACCTTGCTCAACCTCGAACTGAACCCGCTGGTTCTCCTCGAGCGAGCGATAGCCACTGCCCTGGATCTCCGAGTAGTGGACGAAGAGGTCCTTCGTGCCGTCGTCAGGAGTGATGAAGCCGAAGCCCTTTTCTCCGTTGAACCATTTCACAGTTCCCTGTGCCATTCACTTACTTCTTTCATTTAACTACCGGACGTACCAACAACGACCGGACAACTAGCGTAGCGCAAGCCGCAATCATTGAAACTGATTGCGTCCTAGGACGTTTCCTGACGCATACGACCAGGCCGGGGACCCCGTCGGCGGCCGCCGGAACCCGCGGACCTCGGCCGCGGCGAACCATGCGGCGCCGCACCATTCCTCGGCGCGGGAGCTTGATAGGGCGCAATGTCACCGACCAGCGCATGTACGGCGGCCGAGTCGGCGGTGACCTCTTGCGGAGTGACCCGGATTCCGGCACGACGCATCAGCGCATGAGTGTCCTTGCGCTGCTCGGGCAGCACGACGGTCACGACGTCACCCGCGTTCCCGGCCCGCGCCGTGCGGCCGGACCGGTGCAGGTAAGCCTTGTGCTCGGCGGGTGGGTCGATGTGCACCACCAATTCGATGCCGTCGACATGCACGCCGCGGGCAGCGATGTCGGTGGCGACCAGCACCCGCGCCTCACCCTTGCTGAAGGCGGCGAGGTTTCGATCGCGGGCGGGTTGGGAAAGGTTGCCGTGCAGATCGACGGCCGGGACACCGGATTCGGTGAGCTGCTTGGCGAGCTTGCGCGCTTGATGTTTGGTGCGCATGAACAGGATTCGGCGGCCGGTACCCGAGGCGAGACGGTGCACCAGGTCCTTCTTGGCTGCCGCGCCCGAGACGTGGAACACGTGGTGGACCATCTGGGGCACCGGCGAATCGGAGCTATCGACCGAGTGCAGCACGGCGTCATGCAGGAATCGGTTGACCAGCTTGTCGACCCCGTTGTCCAGGGTCGCCGAGAACAGCAGTCGCTGCCCGCCGCCCGGTGTGGCCGCAAGAATGCGGGTGACCCCGGGCAGGAAACCGAGATCGGCCATGTGATCGGCTTCGTCGATCACCGTGATCTCGATCGAGTCGAGGCTGATCGATCGTTGCTTCATCAGGTCTTCCAGCCGGCCCGGGCAGGCCACGACGATGTCGACGCCGGAATTGAGCGCCGTCACCTGCCTGCCTTGCGGCACCCCACCGAAGATCGTGGTCACCCGCAGGCCATTGACCGCGGCCAGCCGTTGCAGCGTCGCGGTGATCTGGCTGGCCAACTCCCGGGTGGGGGCAAGAACCAGACCCGTGGGCCGGGCTGGGCGGCGCGGGCGCCCGGCCAGCCTGCTGACCATCGGAAGGGAGAAGGCCAGCGTCTTGCCACTGCCGGTCTTGCCGCGGCCGAGGACGTCTCGGCCGCCGAGCGTGTCGGGCAGCGTTTCGATCTGGATCGGGAAGGGATGGCTGATCCCGCGGGCGGCGAGCACCTCGATGAGCGATTCGCCCACGCCGAGATCAGCAAAGGTCGTGCCAGTAGTCAATTTGATGTCTTTCAGGATCGGTTCCGCCGAGTGGGCAGCGAGATACGCGCGTTCGGTCAGTACAAGGTGGCGAAATTGCCGGTGGGCAAAATCGATCGCCGAGATACGAACTGCGCCGGCATCAGCCCCGAAAGCAGGGCGAGCACGGGGGGTGAAGAAGCGTTTCACGACGTGCTGACTATCGAATGCAACGGTCAACGTTGTTAGCAGCATAACAGCACAGCGACCTCGGACGTGCCCACCACCGCCGCCGGGTGGGCGTGAGTGCCCAACATCACTGCCCGTACAGTTATGTATGAACCGCGCTCTAGCGGTGATCGCAACTCTTCAACGCACCACCAGGAAGACCTGCGCGCGATACGATCGTCGTCGTTCGTCCTTCTGTCGACAGTGCTAACCAGCCGACCCCTTCATTGGAAGGACACCAAGTGGACAACTCGAACCTGTTCTCCCACCCGGATACACCGGAATACATCGCCCCGGGCGAAACCTCTGGCCAACCGGTCAGCTACCCGACGTTTTCAGACCGGCCCGACAACGGATCTGCCACCTCGGCGACGTAATCATCCGAGACGACTGGCCGCGCGCCAAGGTCACCTCGATCAAACCTATTGGCCGCCAACCGATGTAGTGACCGTTAGTGCACCGCTACCTGGTGCCACTTGTGTTTCGGGCCAGCGTGGCGCCAGAAGCGTTTGCAGCGAAACCTTCTGAGGTATCGGCGGCCGGATCACGCATCCGCGCAGTCTCGGCAACGATTGTGTCCCTATTCGGCGCCCAAGCTCGGGCCCGGCAAACCATGCCCCAGGAGTTGAACCGAACCGGGCCAGCGACGCGCTCGTTTGGCGCCGGTAATGGTGTCGGAGCCTGGGCGACCTCGGTGGTGATAACCGCCCGCCGAAGCTTGGACGCTTAGCACAAGCAACGAACCGCCACGTGACGACGTAGACTTTTGTGGGTCGAGAGGCGTTGCAACGGTTCGCCGGTTCCCCGCCGGTATCCGCCACGCTCGGCAGAGTCAAGGACGCCTTCCGCTACGGAGGGAATAAACGTGAGCGCCTTTGAGCCGAATATCCGCCCTGACTGCACCGACGCACTGACGACCACCCTCGGCCAGCGGATCATGGTGATCGACGGCGCGATGGGCACGGCGATCCAGCGGGACCGCCCGGATGAGGCCGGCTACCGAGGCGAGCGGTTCAAGGACTGGCCGAGCGATCTGGTGGGCAACAACGACCTGCTCAGCCTGACGCAGCCGCAGATCATCGAGGGAATCCATCGCGAGTACCTGCAGACGGGCGCCGACATTCTGGAGACCAACACGTTCAACGCGAACGCGGTCTCGCTCTCCGACTACGACATGGCCGAGCTGGCCTACGAACTCAACTACGCCGGCGCGGCCCTGGCGCGGGCGGCCGCCGACGAGTTCAGCACCCCGGAGAAGCCCCGTTACGTGGCCGGGGCGCTGGGGCCGACGACGCGGACCGCATCGATCTCGCCGGACGTCAACGACCCCGGAGCCCGCAACGTCTCCTACGACCAACTGGTCGCCGCCTACCTGGAAGCCGCCAACGGCCTGGTCGACGGCGGCGCCGACATCATCATCATCGAGACCATCTTCGACTCCCTGAACGCCAAGGCGGCGGTGTTCGCCGTCGAAACGCTGTTCGAGGACCGCGGACGCCGCTGGCCGGTGATCATCTCGGGCACCATCACCGACGCTTCCGGGCGAACGCTGTCCGGTCAGGTGACCGAAGCATTCTGGAACGCGATCAGGCACGCGAAGCCGATCGCGGTGGGCCTCAACTGCGCCCTGGGTGCGCCGGAGATGCGGCCCTACATCGCCGAGATGGCCCGGATCGCGGACACCTTTGTCTCCTGCTACCCGAACGCCGGTCTGCCCAATGCCTTCGGCGAGTACGACGAGACCCCCGAGCATCAGGCCGGCTACATCGCCGAGTTTGCCGACGCCGGCCTGGTCAACCTGGTCGGTGGGTGCTGCGGGACGGCGCCGCCGCACATCGCCGAGATCGCCAAGGTCGTGGAGGGCAAGGCACCCCGCGAGCTGCCGGAGATCCCGGTGGCCACCCGGCTCTCGGGCCTGGAGCCACTGAACATCACCGACGACTCCCTGTTCGTGAACATCGGCGAGCGCACCAACATCACCGGATCCACCCGGTTCCGCAACCTGATCAAGGCCGAGGACTACGACACCGCCCTGTCGGTCGCCCTGCAGCAGGTCGAGGTCCGTGCGCAGGTCATCGACATCAACATGGACGAGGGCATGATCGACGGCGTCGCCGCGATGGATCGGTTCACCAAGCTGATCGCGGCCGAGCCGGACATCAGCCGGGTCCCGGTGATGATCGACTCCTCCAAGTGGGAGGTCATCGAGGCGGGCCTGAAGAACGTGCAGGGTAAGCCGATCGTCAACTCGATCTCGATGAAGGAGGGCGAGGAGAAGTTCATCCGCGAGGCGCGGCTGTGCCGCAAGTACGGCGCCGCCGTGGTCGTGATGGCCTTCGACGAAAAGGGCCAGGCCGACAACCTGGAGCGGCGCAAGGAGATCTGCGGGCGCGCCTACCGGATCCTGACCGAAGAGGTCGGCTTCCCGGCCGAGGACATCATCTTCGACCCGAACTGCTTCGCGCTCGCGACCGGCATCGAGGAGCACGCGACCTACGGCATCGACTTCATCGAGGCCTGCACCTGGATCAAGGAGAACCTTCCCGGGGTACACATCTCCGGCGGTATCTCGAACGTGTCGTTCTCGTTCAGAGGAAACAACCCCGTTCGCGAGGCGATCCACGCGGTGTTCCTGTTCCACGCCATCAAGGCCGGCCTGGACATGGGCATCGTCAACGCCGGCGCGCTGGTGCCCTACGACTCGATCGACCCCGAGCTGCGGGAACGCATCGAGGACGTCGTCCTGAACCGTCGCGAGGACGCGGCCGAACGGCTGTTGGAGATCGCCGAACGGTTCAACACCAAGGGCAAGTCCGAAGACCCGGCCGCGGCCGAGTGGCGCAGCCTTCCCGTCCGCGAGCGGATCACGCACGCCCTGGTCAAGGGCATCGATGCGCACGTCGACGCCGATACCGAGGAACTGCGGGCCGAGATCGCCGCCGCGGGTGGCCGCCCGATCGAGGTGATCGAGGGTCCGCTGATGGACGGCATGAACGTAGTCGGCGACCTGTTCGGCGCGGGCAAGATGTTCCTGCCCCAAGTGGTGAAGTCGGCCCGGGTGATGAAGAAGGCGGTGGCCTACCTGCTGCCGTTCATCGAGGCGGAGAATGCGCAGTCCGGCTCCACGGAGCAGGACAAGACCAACGGCATCATCATCATGGCGACCGTCAAGGGCGACGTCCACGACATCGGCAAGAACATCGTCGGGGTGGTGCTGCAGTGCAACAACTACACCGTGGTCGACCTCGGAGTGATGGTTCCCGCCGAGAAGATCCTGGCCGCGGCCCGGGAGTACGACGCCGACATCATCGGGCTGTCCGGCCTGATCACCCCGTCCCTGGACGAGATGGTCAACTTCGCCGCCGCGATGGAACGCGAGGGAATGCAGATCCCGCTGCTGATCGGCGGCGCGACCACCTCACGCGCGCACACGGCGGTGAAGGTGGCGCCGCGTCGCAGCGGCCCGGTGGTGTGGGTCAAGGACGCCTCCCGCTCGGTGCCCGTCGCCGCCGCGTTGCTCGACGACAAGCAGCGCCCGGGCCTGCTAGAGGCCACCGCGGCCGACTACGCGGCCCTGCGCGAGCGACACTCGCAGAAGAACGAGCGGCCGATGCTGACGCTGGAGAAGGCCCGCGCCAACCGGACGCCGATCGACTGGGACGGCTACACGCCGCCGCTGCCCGCGCAAGGTCTCGGGGTGCGCGAGTTTCATGACTACGACCTGGCCGAGTTGCGCGAGTACATCGACTGGCAGCCGTTCTTCAACGCCTGGGAGATGAAGGGCCGATTCCCCGACATCCTCAACAATCCGGCCACCGGCGAGGCCGCCCGCAAGCTGTACAACGACGCTCAAGAAATGCTCGACACCCTGATCCGGGAGAAGTGGCTCACCGCCAACGGGGTGATCGGGTTCTTCCCGGCAAACGCGGTCGGTGACGACATCGAGGTGTACACCGACGAGACCCGCGCCGAGGTGCTGACCACATTGCACAACCTGCGCCAGCAGGGTGAGCACCGGGGCGGCATTCCGAACCGGTCGCTGGGCGACTTCATCGCGCCCAAGGACACCGGTCTTGCCGACTACGTCGGCGCCTTCGCCGTCACCGCGGGGCTGGGCAGCCAGACCAAGATCGTGGAGTTCAAGGAGGCGCTCGACGACTACAGCGCGATTCTGCTGGAGTCGATCGCCGACCGGCTGGCCGAGGCGTTTGCCGAGCGGATGCACCAGCGGGTCCGCGAGGAGTTCTGGGGATACCAGCCCGACGAGCAACTGGACAACGAGGCGCTCATCGGTGAGAGGTACGTCGGCATCCGCCCGGCGCCGGGCTACCCGGCCTGCCCGGAGCACACCGAGAAGACGACGCTGTTCGAGTTGATGGACGTGACCAAGCGGACCGGAATCGAGCTGACCGAGTCGATGGCGATGTGGCCCGGTGCCGCCGTCAGCGGCTGGTATTTCTCGCACCCGCAGTCGCAGTACTTCGTGGTCGGCCGGATGGCCCAGGACCAGGTCGCCGACTATGCCAGGCGCAAGGGCTGGCCCCTGACGGAGGCCGAGCGCTGGCTGGGCCCCAACCTCGGCTACAACCCGGAGGACTGAGGGCTCCAGCTAGAAGCCGCCGCTGCGCGGCCCGAGCGGCCTGGCAAGGGCGACAGATTCATTGGGAGTTTGAGCCGGACGGGAGGTGGCCGGACCGGTAGAGCGGGTGTGGTGGCGGCGCGGCGCCTGAGAGCGCGCTAATGCGGCCAGAGCGCCGCGCTACCTACCGCCTGCCCGCTATGCTGCCGCCTGTACCCACCGATGAATGACTCTCGTTCGCCGCGGACCAGTTCACGGGGTCAGGCCAGCGGCACACACGCCGGTTCGACCCCCGCCTGGGCCGCACGTATCCCCATACCCCTCTACCTACAATTCGCCCCACATCGATTGATATGGCACCGTAGCGGATACAGAACGTCTTTACGAGTGGCGGAACTATATCGAGTTTCTAACGACTAATCCACTTCCTGCCGAGAATGTCGAACGCATGTTGAATGTGTCCTGCGAGGACGTCGTGCACGTGGCAGCCCAAGAAATCTTTGACGAGTTGAGCTCCGGGCACAAGATCGCCCTCCTCATCGTGACCCAACTTGGCGAGACCGTCGAGGAGACCACCTTAGTACTAATTGACGAGGTGGAGTCGCATTTGCTACATCCACCGCTGTTGTCGGCTTTCATCAACGCACTGTCTGAACTATTGGAAGACCGCAACGGAGTTGCCATCATCGCAACCCATTCGCCCGTGATTGCGCAAGAGGTTTCAAGCAACTGCGCATAAAGCTTTTGAGATCGCGCAGTACCCTAACCGCGCAGCGAGCAGCCATCGAAACATACGGTGAGAATGTCGGGACATTGACGCAGGAGATTTTCGGACTGGAGGTTGCGAGAACGCCATCCATATCTGCCAGCACTCCCCTGGTCCGCAAATTCAACGGAGCAACAGTCGGCTCACGCGACTGGCCGAGCTCGCAACGCTGCACTGAAACACGGAGGAGCGAAATGAACGCGGGGCTGGGTCAAGTACGGTCAGCCGAGCTATTGCGCCGCAGATTTCTGGACAGCGTCAAATTGAGCCAACACACCTGCGGTGACCATCGAAGGGCTGATGATCATCCTTTCATGGTTTGAGACACCGACAGATCGCGCCAGTTCACCGAGCACGGCCCATGTTGCGATGGTGACTCTCGCCGCTGCCTCAAATTGAAGAAATTTTTCCAGCTCATCACGTTGGTATTCGACGGGCTTCGCCCACGTGTACTCGACGGCACCCTCAGCGGCCAGAACATACCGAGAATCCTCTAGTCGAAAGCCTACTCTTATTCCAAACACATCGGGTCTCAACACCGCCGATAGAAACATCGCTCCCGAAGCCGCGTCTTGCTTCTCGGGCTCCTCATCGCCAGACTCGTTGTCAACTTCGTATTCATAACCCAAAAGCGCGAAGAGATGATTTAGTGGCTTTGTCGCGGCGAGACGGTTATGAACCAGAAATTTTGTTGATTTCGCATTACGTACTAAAACTGGAATCTGAGATTCATCCACGCCAACGTGTATCTCTGTCGGCTTAGCCATTGCACCGCATCAACGGCAAAACTCATCTACTGACGAGCTTTCAACAATTTTTTGAACTCGCTTCTCGCCCTTCGGGAAGTAATCTCCCGATGCCCGACTGAAGCATTCAGCCACCCCGCCAGAAGTTATGACTACCGACTCACGAATAGTCACCTCGAGGTGGTCCCACACTTCGCCAAACGGAGACGACGGCGCCTCAGGGGGATCTGCGACTATGCTCCTCCAATTAACGCAGCGATACTCGGTCGGTGAGACGAGATCTGCGTCGACCACCTCATGCCGTACGTAAGCTCCGATCGCTGCGGCATACCGGCGGATCGTCGACAGGTGCGGATCGTGACCGAGCCGCTCGAAATTGCACACGGCGGACCTGTGGCGGTTCGTCCGTTCGGCGACATCCTGCTGAGACAGTCCCTTCGCCTTCCTTAGACGAACGAGTTCCTCCAGGAGGTTGTCGTCTTCCTGCGCGAGCAACTGCCGAAGCTGGTAGTCCTGACTCTCGGGATCTAGTCCAGCTTCTCTTTCGAGGATCTCAAGCTCATCCATATTGTTGAGGTTAACCGCAACACGGATTGCTTTCCATAAATCGCTCACAACAAGTCACTCACGACGCCCAGTTGATGAGACGTGCGCACGCGGTAACGATGTGCTGATTCTGGACGATCAGACCTGCTGGTCCAGCGGGTTTCCGGTCGAATAGCAGAAGTTGCAGCTGGTTGCTGCCGCGGTCTGCATGGACGTAGAGCCGGTAGAGATGGGGATGTCTGGTGTTGCGAAGCTCCCCGATATCGACTCCCACCCGCGCCATCGGGGCCTTCCAATCGACATCACGGGACGAACCGGCTTGGACTCGCAACAGCACTACTTTCATGTCTAGCCAACTACCGGGGTCATTTTTCTCGGCTTCTTGCATGTCGCCCCGTAGCCCTGTGTCCGTGGCCATGAAAAAGTAGCCACTGGTGGCCAAGTCGAGGTATCCAGTTTTGGCCAGATAAAAGTATCCACCCCGTGTTCGTCGTGTCGATCAGGAACTGTGGGCCCCGATGGTGACGGTGAAGGCGCCAACCAATGGCCATCACCACCGGGGAGTTCCATTGAAGTCTGTGAAGGACCGCATGGACATCATTTCTGCCGATCAACAGCTCGGGTCGTACCGGGCCGCCGCCGACGCGTGCGGCACCACGCATCGCACCGTCAAGAAGATCATCGACAAATTCGAGGCCGACCAGGCCGGCATACCGCCGGCACGGCGGGCCGAACGAGGGCACAACTACGATTCGGTGGCCGAGCTGGTCGCCGAACGTGTCGAGAAATCTGGAGGCCGGATCTCGGCCAAGCGGCTGCTGCCGATCGCCCGCACCGCAGGCTACCAAGGCTCGGATCGCAACTTCCGGCGTCTTGTTGCCGAGGCGAAGACGTTGTGGCGCAGCGCCAATCACTGCGGGCGCCGTCCAGCGGTATGGTCACCAGGGCAGTACCTGGTGATCGACTGGGCCCAAGCGGCACCGGGATTGTTCCTGTTCTGCGCGGTGCTGGCATTCTCCCGGTGGCGATTCGTGCGTTTCGCCGCCGACCAGAAGGCCTCGACCACGCTGGCGTTGATCGCCGAAACCCTGTCGGCGATCGGCGGGGTCCCGGCGTGGGTGCTGGCTGATCGGATGGCCTGCCTCAAAGGCGGGGTAGTCGCCAATGTGGTCGTCCCGACCCCGGATTACATCCGACTGGCCACCCATTACGGGTTCGCCCCGGACTTCTGTCACGCCAACGACCCACAATCCAAGGGCATCGTGGAGAACCTGTGCGGCTATGCCCAACGCGACCTGGCGGTGCCGCTGCTGACCCAGTCCGCTGTCGACGGCGTGCCGATCGACATCCGGGCCGCCAACGCCGCTGCGGCGGCGTGGTGCGACGAGGTCAATGCCCTGGCGCACTCGGAGATTCAGGCGATTCCCGACGAACGGTTGGTCTCCGAACGCCAAGTACTGCAACCACTTCCATCGTTGCGCTTACAGATCGGGGCGCCCACGGTGCTGCACAAGGTCGACCGACTCTCCTGTGTGCGCTACGGCTCGGCCCGCTACTCGGTACCCACCCGGCTGATCGGCACCACCGTGGCAGTGGTGGTCGATCACGGCGCGGTCTGCCTGGTCGAACCGGCTACCGGGATGATCGTGGCCGAACACGAACTGGTCGCCCCAGACTCAGCGTCGATCCTCGATGAGCACTACGACGGGCCAAGGCTGGCACCGAGTCGGGGCCCGCGGCCCAAGACCAGCGTGGAGAAGCAGTTCTGCGCCCTCGGCGCGGACGCCGAGGCATTCCTCGTCGGCGCCGCGGCGATCGGCAACACCCGCCTAGGGCGTGTCTGCTTAATGTGAATGGTGTTTTGGCTGATGCTGTTTGGGTGATGCGGACGCATGCGATTTCTGATGATTTGTGGTCGCTGATCGTGGCGGTGTTGCCTGCGGGGCGGCGGCGTGGCCGGCCGTGGAACGATCATCGACGTACTCTGGAGGGCATTATCTGGCGTTACCGTACGGGATCTCCGTGGTGTGACCTGCCCGAGCACTTCGGTCCCTGGCAATCGGTGGCCGAGAGGCATCTACGCTGGTCGGTCGATGGCATCTACGCGCGGATCTTCGCGGCGATCGCCTCTGACCTCGACGCCGAGGACGCCGACCTGGGCGCACTGTTGTCGGTCGATTCGACCAGTGTGCGCGCCCACCAACACGCAGCCGGAGCGCCCCGGGCGCCGCACAGGGGGATCTGTCGAATTACAAGAAATATCTCGATGAGCCCGATGACCACGCCATTGGGCGTTCCCGCGGCGGGCTGACTACCAAGATCCACGCCTTGACCGACCAGCTGTGCAGTCCGGTCACCCTGGCACTGTCGGCCGGTCAAGCCGGTGATAATCCGATGCTTTGGCCATTGCTGGCCGCCCGGTGCAGCAACTCATACGCCCCGTTTCACCTGCTGGCGGACAAGGCGTACTCCCATGACTCGACGCGGGCACAGCTGCGCCGGCTCAAGATCGCCCATACCATCCCCGAGCGCAGCGACCAGATCACCCGCCGCAAAGCCAAAGGCCGCAACAGAGGACGGCCTCCGGGGTTCTCAGGCCGAATCTACAAGCACCGCAACACCGTCGAGCGAAGCTTCAACCGGCTCAAACACTGGCGCGCGGTCGCCACCTGCTACGACAAATACGCCCTGACCTACCTCAGCGGTGTCACCCTGGCCGCCATCATCACCTACCACCGCGTCCGCAATTAGCAGACAGGACCTAGCCGCAGAGCTGGAGATCCTGCTCGCCCTGGGGGCCGCCCACGGCACCGACGCGCTGATCGCGGCGCTGCACCGGGCGGTGGCGTTTCGCCGGTTCCGGGCCGCCGACGTGCGCTCCATCCTGGCCGCGGGCACCGGAACCCCACAACCCCGCCCTGCCGGGGATGCGCTGATTCTGGACCTACCGGTCGCCCCGATGCGTTCCCTGGACGCCTACAAGATCGGACCCGTCGGAGCCGATGACGAGGTGATCTCATGACCACGACATCACCAACGACTGCCGTCGAACCCGTGGCGCCGCCGTCGGTGCCGCCGCTGGCCGCTGATCTGGATGCCGGGCTGCGGCGGTTGAAGTTGGCCGCGGTGCGGCGCAGCGCACCGAGGTCTTGCTGACCGCCAAGACCCAACGCTGGACTCCTGAGGAAGTGCTGCGCACGCTCGTCGAGACCGAACTGGCCGCCCGGGATGCCTCCAACATCGTCAACCGGCTCAAGGCCGCCGCGTTCCCCGTCTCGAAAACGTTGGAGTCCTTCGACGTGGCCGCCTCGTCGATCCCGCCGAAGGTTTTCGACTACCTGTCAAGTCTGGAATGGATACGGGCCCAACAGAACCTGGCGATCATCGGCCCGGCCGGCACCGGCAAATCCCACACCCTGATCGGGTTGGGGACCGCGGCGATCCACGCCGGGCTCAGGGTCCGCTACTTCACCGCCGCTGATCTCGTCGAGACCCTCTACCGCGGCCTGGCCGACAACACCGTCGGCAAGATCATCGAATCGCTGCTGCGGGTCGACCTGATCATCTTGGACGAACTCGGCTTCGCCCCACTCGATGACACCGGTACCCAACTGCTGTTCCGCTTGGTCGCCGGCGCCTACGAACGCCGCAGCCTGGCCATCGGGTCACACTGGCCCTTCGAACAATGGGGCCGGTTCCTGCCCGAGCAGACCACCGCAGTCAGCATCCTCAACCGCCTGCTACACCACGCCACCCTCGTCATCACCGACGGCGACTCCTACCGCATGAAGGACGCCCAGCACCGGAAGGAGCAACCCACACCAACCTAGGAACTACCGCCCGGGGTGGATACTTCTATCTGGCCACCAGCGGATACTTCAACTTGGCCATTGACACCCTGGGTGCGGGAACAAGGCAAAACCGCCTTTGACCAGGAGTTCCTCGGTCGGTGTCATTAGTGGTCGCTACACCGTCCCCCGCTCGGGAATTGCATTCGCCGCCAGTAGGTCTGCCTTCTGGCACAAACCACACGTGTGCATACTGCCATCTCCACTGTGCCGTAGGACACAATTACCTCCGGCTGCGGTTAACGCATTCTCAAATGCTTAGTTCTGAGACTCGACTACAGATTCCGTTCAACCCACCGACGAGTGAAGTCAGTCTGTCGTGCGGCGGGAGTCATAGGCCAGCGAGTAGCCGCCGCAGTTGCCTTGACTGCGGCCGTGACCCTCATCGACGGTGCGCCCCTCAGCGATGTTGATTCCCGTACCGGTGCCGCGCCATTGCTGGTAGGCGCATCGTCGGATGGGGACTCCGTCGGGTTGGCTGTCTCGTCTTCGCCGGCGATCCGCTCGTGCAGGTAGGCCGTATTGGGGTATGACGGCCGCGGGTCATGGCGTGGAGCCGCGCTTCGCCGACTGGCCGATCGGAAAGATCGACCACAAGTCAATTCAACTGTGGATCAACGGCATGTCCGCGGACGGCCTAAGTCCGCGGACGGTTCGCTGGACCCACTCTGTGCTCAAGATGACGCTCAACCACGCGGTCGACTTGGGTCATCTACTCGGGAAGAATCCCGCGGCCAGAACAAAGTTTCCGCCGATGCGCGAGACCACCCACACCTACCTGACGGCCGGCGAGGTCGCGGCACTGGCCCACGCATGCGGGGATCAGGGCGACGTCGTGTCGATTCTGGCCTACAGTGGGCTGCGGTTCTGCGAACTCACCGGGCTCAACGTCGAGGACATCGAATTGGATGCACGCAGCATCCGGGTGCGCCGCTCGATTACCCAGGTCGGCTGCAAGCTCGTGGAAGGCAATCCGAAATCCAAGGCCGGGCGCCAGTCGGTCCCGATCCTTCAGCTGTTGGTCCCAATATTCAAAGGACGCATCGACGGCCGTGCACCCGGAGCGCCGGCGGTGGCATCCGCGCGTGGATCGCGGCTGGGGCTAGAGAACTGGAAGCGCTCGGTCCGCTGGCCGACGGCGATCACCCAGATCGAGCGCGAGAAGCTGCGGGTGCACGATCTGCGGCATACCTATGCTTCTTTGCCGCGGCGAGCCGGAGCAGACCTTCGCCTACTTCAGAAGGCGAAGGGCCACGCGTCGATAACGGTGACCGCTCATACCTACGCCGACCTCTTCGACGAGGAACTCGACGACATCGCTGCCGCCCTCGACGCGCTGGGTGAACTTCAGCCCGGTGACTGAGCGTTCCGAGCCTGGCCGGCACGCACGGTGTTGCCCGCTGCCCGGAAAGCGGTGACCTTCAGCCTCGTAGCAAATCCGACCTTCACCATAAGCTGGCCCCATTTTGGCCCCATGGAGCGCTCTGACCCGACGGGATTCTGCGAGCACGAGGAGCGATTTGCTGCCCTTAACTGGGCTGATACATGGTGGCCAGGGGCGGGATCGAACCGCCGACCTTCCGCTTTTCAGGCGGACTGATTAGCCGCTGAACTGCAGTTTAACGGATTTCATGCGTCAAATGCGACGCGCTGAGCGCGTCTGACGCATGCCGTCTGTCCGGCGACCGGACAGAAACCGGACGCGGTGACAGCACTCCCGACAGGGAACCCTTCGTCGCCCATCACTCGATGATGCGCGCCTTGGGCTCCCGGGGAGTAGGTACCCGATGCCCAGCATCTCTGTGCCGACCGAGCGCTCAATTGGCGCTGCGGCGGATTCACCACTTGGACTGACCACAACCCGAACGGCCAGCCGGAACACGGCCGGAGCCGCGGACGCCGGTAGACAGCGAGTGCCCGAGGCCGTTAAGGCCGCAGGGCGCGAGAGCGACAGCGGCCGGTCGGACGGCGGTAGCGGCGTAGGCCGTGTTCCGGCTGGGACCAACGGGCTTGTTATATGTCCCAAACATGTCCGCGACGCCGCCGATGGCGGGGTTGAGGCGAATTTCTCGGCCGCGGACGCCCTGGGTTTGCGGTTCCCGAACCCTGACATGGTGGCCGCGGCGGCGGCACTGTTTGAACCGGCGCAGCCGTGGGCTTCTGGGCGGGACCGGCTGGGCGTGGAACCCGAGTCTGGCCGGTTCCGGATCACCATCGGCCCTGGTGTCGTCCGCCTTGGCTGGACCAGGCCCGTCCGTGCGGAAAAGGCATCCGAGCGAGCGGTCGGTCGGCACCGGCTCGACGTAGCCAATGAGGTCGATCGGGTAAAGGCCGACAGGGATAGGCCCAATCCGCCTGGGCGCACGATCACCGAATGGTCCCGCAAGTCACGCGCTGCAACGTGCCGCACCTTCGCCGAGCTCGACTACACGCCGCTGGTGGAAAGCGGCCGCGTGCCTGCGATGGTCACGCTGACCTATCCCGGCGACTGGGAAACCGTCGCGCGTGACGGGGCCAGCGTGAAGCGACACATGGTTCTGTGGCGCAAGCGGTTTCAGCGCGAGTGGGGCGAACCGGCGCGTTACATCTGGAAGTTGGAGTTTCAGCGTCGCGGTGCGCCACATATTCACCTCTGGATGGCTCCACCAAATGGCCTTGGCCGGTCGGGCCGCAAATTCCGGGACTGGCTGTCGCAGGAATGGGCCGACATCGTTGCGCATCCCGATGCCGAGCAATGTGCGCGCCACAGATTGGCCGGCACTGCCATCGACATTTTGAACGGATTGCGTGCCTGTGACCCAAAACGACTGGCGATCTATTTCACCAAGCATTCGTCGCCAAATAGTCTGGGCGACAAAGAATACCAGCACATCGTTCCCGAGCCTTGGCGAAAACCGGGTCGCGGGCCGGGTCGTTTTTGGGGAGTCCATGGGTTGCAACGAGCAACCGCAGTCGTGGAGATCGTTCAGGATGCCTACCTGACGGCGCGTCGGATCGTTCGTCGCTGGTCACGATCGCAGGCCCTCTACGGCGATTGCACGAGTCCATTCCCTACGTCGATTCACCCACGCATGGCCAGTGTCACAGTCCAGCGGGTGCACAGCAAGACCGGAAGATTGGGCCGACGAACAGTCCGCCGAAGACGACAGCTATGTAACCAAGGAGGACTCGGCGGCGGCTACGCGCTCGTAAACGATGGGGCTAGGTTCGCATCGCAACTTGCGGCGGCGTTATCAGCAGCTTGAGCCCCGCTAAGCCAGACATCTTGTTGCCAGTGTTAGTGACGGATTCACCCAGCTTCGCACACGAGTGCATATGATCGGCCACGCAGCACTGACGCCCAACAGCGAAATATGAGCTACATAAAAGGAACCTATCGCGGCAGCTTGAACCGGCTGGTCCATGTTCGAAAATAATTCTAACTAGAGGCAAGGATAGCGAATAGTTCCTGCATACGCCTCTGGTTCGCCGGGTCTTCAGTTAATGTCCTTTATTCGGCATAGAAATCCGCACCCGAGTATTCGCGTTTTTCAAACGGTGACATTGCGCCGTTTGATACCTTCTGCAAGAACCTGCCGCCACCGTACTTACCGATCGAAACTAGCACGACTTTCGATGCACCGGCGGCAGACAAAAGCTGATAAGCCCATGATAACGACGTACCCTGCGTCATAAAATCATCGAAGACCACAACCGTTCGACCGGCTAGTTTGCCGCCAATGTACTTACCGTCAACCTTCACCGTATTAGCCTGATCCAGGATGGACACATTCGGCGTCCGTCCCTGTCTTTTGGCGTTGACTCGTTCTAGGCTGGTATCGGTTGCGTTGCGGTAGCGATCAAGTAGATCATCTTTGTAGAAACCGTGAACTAGCCGCGAGGCAGGAAGAACATATTCCTGTAACTGGGCACTGACTTTGCCCATTTTGCTGCTTGGGTATACGCAGAAATGAGTTCCGCTAACAAGAAGACCCTCTAGGTAGCAACTCGTGACAACATGCATCATAAGAAGATCCCGCGCCGAATGCTGCTGCCGCGCCCCCACCATGGGTTTTCAGTCATAAGTGAAAACGTCGAGGAGATTGAACGAGCTGGCGGGCGTCGACGGCAGTGATCCCGACGCTGGAGGGACTGCTCGGATTTCCAGGCCGCCCGCCGCGTCGCTCAAGCGATAGCTCCAGCGTGGCTCAACTAGAAGGAAGATATCGACGAATTCGGTTACCTCGGCGGGCTCATCGATGACGATCGATGTCGTGCCCCTTGGCTGCCCTCCGACCCACCCTGCGTGGGCGTACATCACCGCTGAATTGATTGCCGTCCGCCAATCAAGTTTCGTTGCCCCAACATAGAACAGGTCGTAGGGTTGGACTGGAAATTCGTTCAGCAGGGCGTTTATCCATTCGGGCGATCCGCGGTTCTTGCCTTCAAACACGTTTCCACGGTGAATATATGTGTCAGGCGGAGGAAGACCCCGCTTGGCGCATTCGCCGATAACGTCCATTGGGTCAGTCGAGAAGATGCAAACATTTAGGCCGCGGCTTCGCAGGTCGTTCAACATCGTGGCCACCTTGGCTTGCAATGGCGCTGAGTTTACGAATACGGTTTTATAGTCAAAGATCACTCCCTTGATCACCGCAACGTCTCCGTTAGTTCGTCGAGCAATCTTCGAATGGCGTCGAGGTCCTCGCTTCGCACCTGCCTGAACCGTGCTTCTTCTCGAAGATATCGTTCAACAAGACTCAAACTTGAGGCCAATTTTCCTGTCCGCTCGACCGTGGCCCGAACAATGCTATCCAAATCACGCCGCCCAGCCGCTGAGAAAATCTGTAAGACCAATCCGTTGGCCTGCGACCGGATAAGTTGCGGCAGATCGTCGACGCCGTCCCAGTCGTAGCCCACAATCTGTCGACGATATCTTGCACTAATGTGTATAGTTGTGTATAGTGTGCGCGGTCCCGCCCCTGGAATTTCCTTCGGCCGCAATGACAAGATCAGCGAGCCCGGCTTGAATGCGGTTGCGTTGAACGAAGTATTGTTTCCTGTAGTGCTCGGTCGGCGGGTATTCAGTGACTACTGCTCCACCATTGCTAATTATCCTTCGCCGTATTTCCGCTGTTGCAGCCGGAAATGTGAGGTCGATTCCGTGGCCAAGTATCGCAATATTGCGGAGACCATAACGCAGCGCAGCATCATGAGCTGCGGCATCTATTCCTTCGGCAAGACCCGAGACAATACTAACCGGATAAGCTGCAACTGTTCGGATGGTGGCTAAAGTAGCTGCCAAGCCCGACGGTGTCGCGTTGCGCGTTCCAATAACAGCAATGTGAGGCGAGTGCTCGATCAAGGCAGCGTCTCCTTGCACGAATAGCCATCTCGGCCCATCGCGCATCTCAAGCAGCTTGCTTGGCAGTTCGCTCGGCCCTAGCAACGACACCGATTCCGCTTTCAGCGTTATCCTTTTCAACGCCCCGGATTCGACCAGTCTGCCTGCGTCTCTTTTGATTTCACGAGCAATGGCATAAGAATTACTACTCGGCTTACCACCGGCGTGGGCCTGGGAGATCTCTTCCTCTGTCGATTCGAACACTGCGCCAAGTTCGTCGCCGTATCGAAGCACAAACGAGTGCAACCCCTTCATGCCCAAGCCCTTTACTTCGGCCAAAGCAAGAAATGCGGTAACAAATGGCACCGCGGAGATCGGATGGTCTGCACGAGGCGGAAGAAAGCCAAAACTCAGCTGCTCGTCAACACCGGAATCCGGTCCGGTACGGCGCTAAGGCGTCGACACGCTCATCCCTGAGCTCTCAGCGTGAGAGGCATAGGCGGTCTTCCCGCAGGCGATCGGGGGACATGAGTTGACTGTAGGCCGTAGCCGCCATGAGTGGCGCTCCAGTCTTGAGTTATTTTCGGAGCGCGACCACTGCCACCCGCTGCGCCCATGGCACAACCTCGGAAGCGCCGCTAAATCAGCGAGTTCAGGAGTCGGCGACTGGCCGTCGAGGTTGCCTGGCTGCGGCTGCACTCGGCGCGTCTGGGCGGCCCATGCGGCTCGGCCGTAGCCCGTGTCCACCTTGCAAACCAATCGCCGCCGAACAGGAACGGTTGATGACCCCGATACAGTTGCACAGTTGCACATATTGCGCACCCTGAAGGAGGCCTGGTGGATATCGATCATGGTGCCGGCTCCGACGCACCTGAATCCATGAGTCCGCTTGTTTTTCCAGACCCACTAACTTCGACGCATCTGGTCAGTGCCGCGACTTTCCTCTACTTCGATGTCCCCGTTGTTTTGCCGTCACCAATATGGATTCCGGATGAAGAGGCTTTCGGTTTGCACGACCTCGTAGCTAGCTGGCGTCCCGATTGGGCACCAAGGTTCTTCCAAATCGATGCCCTCTACGGCGCACAGGTCGATGCCTGGAAACACACAAAGGAGTTGTTAAATCCGCTGAAGGACACATTTGTGAGTTCCTTATTCGCATTCGACGCCGACACCGCTGCGATCGAGAGAGGCCTTGCCTTCCTTCGAACCACTGGCGAAACCATAGACACAACCATCGCCAGGCTAGACCCTGGCGCCGCAGCCGGCGAAGTATTCCATCACCTGCTAATAGACAAATACGTCGAACTCGATCGGGATCTCAACGGATTATATGAATACTGCGGTCAGCTTTTCGCCTTATCCTCGACCCCACAACTGCTGGTGTCCTGCTACCTACCGCGGCTGACATTGACGCCGCGCGCGGCCGACGCAAGCGATGTCCTGCTGTTCAACAACATTCAGCTGCTACCACTTCTCGAGAAGCTACCTGTAGATGAAGCCGAAAAACCTGATGCGATTATCGGTACCCAAATTGTTGCGTGGGAAATCTTCGCGCGAATCCTTGCGCAGCAGCTCGATCCGCTTGATGCCCGGAGGGTCGATCGACTCGCGGACCTGCGTCGACGTCACCGCCATGAGGTCGAGTCTCTAAAGGGCAAGTGCCTTCTCCTTGCGAAGGACATGCCGCCACCGAATGGTCTCGATGACGTGATCGGCGCCGTCGAGCGTTTCCTGCGCTATCAGGCCAACGAGGAGATTGCCGCACTCTTTCGGCTCAACCGCTCAGCCGTCGACGGTTTCGTTGAGTCAGTCTTAACCGACGAGAAATCCTGGCTGGCCGTAGCCACCACCATCGCTAGCGCGTATGCCGGACAAGGGCTCCTGACTGCGGGTGCGGGCCTTGCCACCGTCTCAAGCCTTGGCGCGAAAGCAGCTAAGAGCACATTTCAAAGGCGAAAGAATCTGCGCACCAGCGACTATCGTGTGCTCTATCGCATTGGGCGCCGTTAGCGCGCAGCGGGCTTCATTAGAAGCAAGATCTTGAAGTTTTGGTCCCGCACTTCCTGCGTATCGATTGTGGGACCGCTAAGGTTCTGACCAATCCAGATCGGGAACACCTGGCTGCTGGATGCCAGTCAAGGTCCATTGAGCGAGATAGCGACCAGCTATCTCTTGTCGAGGGACATCGGCAAGGGTCAGGTAGAAGTACGGGTCATCACCCGGGCGGAAGTCTACGGAAAAGCCGTTAGCCTGACCCGCGTCGAGAGCAGCAAGCGCCGCATCGACATTTATCGCGGTGGCAGCGGGATGGACTGCATAAACGTCACCGATCACCAGTTCGTGGCCGCCAATCGTTATGGAGTGGGCCCTGCGGGCCACACAATAGATCGAGGCCCTGTCAGCATTGCGCGCACTTCCGGAGTGTCGTGGCCGGTCATTTGAAGGGTGAATCGCGGTGCCCTTGGTGAGGCGACAATGTGGCCTTCGGCCAGTATGCGGGCGACTCTCAACTTCACTCGATCGCCGGGGTGCATAAACTCAGGGATGTTGAAGAATTGGTTGGTATGGCGCTGAACGACGTCGAGGTCGTGAGCGAACTGCTCGACTGCAAGTAAGTCGGCCTCGTAGTCCTTCGCGGACTCGGGTACGTCAGATAGCTTAATCGCGAATAGGAACTCGCCATTGAACCAGGCTTCGAGCCGTGACGCGAAGCGAATTGCACGGCGAGTCGACAGGATTTGCTCAACAAGAGAGGGCGATATTTCGCCATAGTCGAGTTCAAGAGAAATACCTGGCTCACCAAACTCGTCCGCATCCTCAATTTCGGCATCGTGTCGCAGCCGAAATCGAACGTTAAGGTGACCATTGCAAAAGGCCGCTTCGATGGATCCACCGATCGATCCAGGTGCAGCATGGGTGATCCGCCCCTCGTAACTGGCGACGACCGTGTCTTCATGCACTGTCCGTAGTTCGAGAGGTCTACCGATTGCGGATCCGCTAGGTCTCAGAGCGATTCCGACGGCTCCGGGCGGGTATTCGCCTGCGATGAAGTCCGGTCCGTCAAACCGGACGGATCGCACGACATTTCTGGGAAATTGCAGTGTCTCCGGCGTCGCATAGCCGATGGTTCGCATCAGCTGCTGCTCTAACTCAGCGTGCTCGTCGCCCAACTCATCAACCTCAACAGTGAACCCGATCGGGCTGCGCAGAGGGGCATCCGCATCCCGGGGGCGAATTTCAACTGAGGTGATGTCGCCCCGCCGCGCGAAGTCGACCGCCCAATCCGGATCAACCGCGTCAACGATGCTGCCAAGGTTGCGCACCCTACTAGCGACGTCGCGAATCCCGTCGAGCAGAGCGGCCCGCTCTTGGCTGAAATCGCGGACCATCTCTCGCAATTCGCTGGTGGCAGTCCTTTGAACATATCTGTCAATTGACGGAGCTTCGGCCATCCAGGCGTCCAGGTCATCGCGATCGATCAACGTGATCGCTGGTGATGCCCGGCCGCCGTTGAGGTTCACGACGTAGTTGTGCTCAGGGGTGGTGCAGAGGCTTGGCACCAGCAGAGACCACTTCGCGGGAGTGTGTTTCTTGGCGCGCCGGAATGACTTGGCGATTTCTGTGCGACGCTTGCCCCATACGGAAGAAAATCCTTCCGGGTAGTACTTCAACTGAAGAATCCAAAGGCCGCCGTCGGCCAACGTAATCCCGATGTCGATACCCTCGTCACCGCCGCGGCCATTGACCGCTCGCACCTTCTCCCCGAATCTGTGGCGCACCAGAGCCTCAACAATCCGGTCGAATTTGGGTTGGTCAAGACGTGCCCAGTCAACGGCCATGGTGCAGTAAACGCTACCCCCAGACACTGATGTCGCAAGCGAGCCGGTGGTGTCCCGCGTGGCGGTGACCGAAGGCTTGGCACGTTGCCTCAAGCCGCCGCGGCAGAGCAACTCGATCAGCAGGTCGCGCGTCGAGCGTTGTCCCGCAGGTTTACAGGCCCTTGCTCGTCAGAGAATCTTGAAGAAGTTTGATCGACCGTAGCGAAACCCGGAGAGCGGATGGGAGGATCTATTCGTTAGAGCGATTCCAACGGAAGGTTAACGAGTGTCAGTGCCGAAGTGGCTCAACGTTTCTCACCAACAAGTGTTCCAACATCGGGCGTTCGTGGTGTCCGACGTGACGGCGGTAATCGACTACGAGCGGTCAACGAGGGACAACAAGGTCCAGGCATCCGACCGTGAGTCAGGCCTTCCGTTATGGCAGGTCGAAGTCCTTGATGGCGATCCGGCGGCAAGCAAGCGGGCCCGCACCCTCACCGTCAAGTTTGCAACGCCGACACCGCCTGAAAGCCCACCGAATGCGAACGGGATGCCATTTGCCCCGGTAATTTTCGATGACTTGTGCATATTGCCCTACGTTGACCGTTCGAGTGAAGGCGGTCGCATTGCGTGGTCATTTCGAGCGTCGGGCATGACTGCTGACACGGGCAAGGCAGCTTCGTCGGCATCGGGCCGCGCATCGGCATGAGCCAGTTCGACGACCCTTACCCCGCAATACCCAATGACCCATACGCGGTTCCAGATGCCGACGTTGGCATCGATCTCGACTACCTCGCACACCTGTTAAAGCTCTGCACAGCATGGCTCTTCGGGACGACTATCGCAATTTGTATCGGACTGGTTATCTGGCGCTTGCGATCCCCTGTCACATACGAGCGCTACTTTGGCGTAAACGCACGGCAGGCCCGATGGATGCTCTGGAGCCTGATCGCCTGGCCACGAATCGCCAGGGACTCCGGCTTGTCAAGCTCAAGGAACGTGACTCGAAAGGACATGCAGGGCAAGCAAACTACGAAGAAGATCTGGACTCACCCCGAAGTACTCGGAGTGAGGATGTCCGGCCACTGTCTACGCCTGCGCGTCCGCACACGGACGGGCCAGACGGTTGACGACCTCGAAAAGGCGGTTCCAGCTATCCGTGATGCTGTCGGAGCACATTCCGGTCGTTCGACGGTAATTGCACCAGGTACAGTGCGCATGGAGTTCGTTATGAGAGAACAATTGTCAGTCGTTGAGACCGCGAACACGCCAACCAGAAGCGACGCGGCGACCGTCGAGATCGGACGACGCGAGAACGGGTCGGCATGGCTTCTCCGCATCGCCGGGCTTCACACCCTGACCGTGGGATGCTCAGGCGCGGGCAAGGGCTCCATTTTCTGGGGCATCGCCTGCGGACTGGGCCCGGCCGTCAAATCGGGAACTGCACTGCTGTTCGCCATAGATCTCAAATACGGGATCGAGGTGTCGGTCGGGTTGCCCTCTTCACCAGGGTCGCAACAACCGAAACCGAAGCCGCCCAGCTTCTCGCCAAGTTGGAAGAGCTGCTCGACATGCGCGGGAGAGCTATGGCCGGCCACACACGTTCTCACACACCAAGCAGCACAAGCCCGCTCGTCGTACTACTCATCGATGAATTGGCAGGCCTCACTGCCTACATCACCGACGCCGCACTAAAGAAACAAGTCGCGGCATCGCTCTCCCGCATCCTGACCAAGGGGCGAGCCGTGGGCGTCGTAGTCGCGGCTTTCATGCAGGACCCACGCAAGGAGATCCTGCCCATGCGTGGCCTGTTCACCCAAACCGTCGCACTGCGATTGCGCTCCCGCGATGAGGTCGCGATGGTCCTGGGCGACGGGATGACCGATAGCGCACCAGCCCACCGCATCAGCCCAAATGAGCCAGGCACCGGATACGTCGTCACCGAAAATGGATCGACGATGCGGGTTCGCGCCGACTACTGGCCTGACTCATTGATCCGCTCCGTTGCAAGCGAATACAGATACATACGTCGGGTCCGAACCGGCCCGATGAAAGACTGAGGACAGCGCCATGACCACTTCCAACTTCAGCACGGTATCTACATTCCCGACGCTCCTCACCGCGGAGCAAGTTGCCGACCTCTTCGGCGTATCCGCCGCGACCGTAAGCCGATGGGGCGCCCTGCGCGAACAAGGTGAGAACGTCGGACCTCCCTGCTACACACTTTCCGATCGCGTAAGACGTTGGGACGCAGCCGAAGTCCGTGCATGGCTCCAACAGGTCCGGCGCTGAATGGCCGGCTCCGCACCGCGCGGTATACGAAAGCGCACCAATTCAGCCGGCCAGACGCGCTACCAAGTGCGCTACTTGGTGCGCGATCCCAACTCCCCATCGGGATGGGTCGAGACGTCATCGACGTTCGCCACCATGCGGGAAGCGCGAGCATTCAAGGCCGATCGCGACGGCGAAGCGGCAATCGGCGCCAGGCGCTTCGACCCCAGGCTTGGCCGCGCAAACCTTTCGGCCATTTGGACGCAATACAGCGCATCCAAACGCCCGGGCGTCTCACCCAAGACGTGGAGCGGCTACACCCAGCATTGGGAGCTTCGCATCAATCCACGGTTCGGACATATGCCGGTCGACGAAATCAGCCGCGCCGACATTCAGCAGTTCATCAGCAGCCTCACCGTCGGCCCATGGGCCAAGCTCGCCACGCTCCGGCTGCTGCGCTCGATTCTGGACATGGCTCGCGGGGAGGGCCGAATCCACATTAACCCGGCCGAGGGTGTGTCATCTGGCCGCATACCGGCACGGGAACGCCACCGCTATCTCACCGCGGCGGAAGTCGCGGCCCTGGCAACGGCATGCGGAGACCAGGGCGATATCGTCACAATTCTGGCATTCACGGGCCTGCGGTGGTCTGAACTCGTCAGCCTGCGTATCGGCGACATCGACCTCAAGGCACGCCGCCTCTACGTCCGCCAAGCAGCTCCTGAGGTCGAGGGTCGGATCGTCGTCGGACCTCCGAAGACTCGCGCTGCGGTTCGAACCGTCCCACTCCCCCAAGTCGTCATCGACGCACTCAAGCCACGAATTGCCGGCCGCGGGCCCCGGGAGCAAGCGATTACCTCACCCAACGGCGGCTACCTCAGATCCAACAACTGGCGCAGACACACCCACTGGAACGAAGCACTCAACAAGACCGAACTAGCGCCCTTAACGATTCACGACCTACGCCACACTTACGCCAGCCTGGCCCGGGCATCCGGCGCCGACCTCCGCTACGTCCAGAAAACGATGGGACATTCGACACCGACTGTCACCGCGAATATTTACAGCGACCTCTACTCAGACGAACTCGATCACGTAGCCGCGAATCTCGACCGACTCTGCAGCACCGTCGCCAACCAGGTGAACGGACAGGAACCGGACAAGACAATCAATCCAAAGAGTGCTGTCACCGCATACAAGCAGGTCAAACCTGGTGGCCAGGGGCGGGATCGAACCGCCGACCTTCCGCTTTTCAGGCGGACGCTCGTACCGACTGAGCTACCTGGCCCCAAGGCAGCATGTGCCTCGCCGTAATCGGCGACCCTGACGGGACTCGAACCCGCGACCTCCGCCGTGACAGGGCGGCGCGCTAACCAACTGCGCCACAGGGCCTTGCTGTACTGCTTCGCTCCGCGTTACCGCGTCGCGTGTACCCCCAACGGGATTCGAACCCGTGCTACCGCCGTGAAAGGGCGGCGTCCTAGGCCACTAGACGATGGGGGCCCGAACCGAATCACTCCGGGGCACTCGCAACGTGGTTCGTTGGAAGCCTCGCTAGCTTAGGTCACCACAGGGCCAATCCTCAAACGAGCCCCCATTTCGGACCCAGTATCCTTGATCTCCGCAGCCCCTATAGCTCAGTTGGTAGAGCTACGGACTTTTAATCCGCAGGTCCTAGGTTCGAGTCCTAGTGGGGGCACTCAAACGGGCCGTGAACTCGGCCGATTCCCTGCGCGGGATCGGTCGTTTCACGGAGCCGGCCGATCCCGAGGCGGGCCACAGGCGCGAATCGACCGGGTTCGATCCGCGGCCGATGAGAGTGGGCACGATCACTTCACAGTTTCGACCAAGTCCAGCCTTGAGCGGCGTTTAGAACCCGCCAGCGCTTGGTTATGCTCCGGCTATGCTTCCCGAGATGAATCCCGATGGAGTCCAACCCAACGCACCCGTTGCTCTGGTGACCGCGGAAATTCGGCACCCGGCAACGGATTCGCTCACCGAATCAAGCAGCCGCGAACTCAAGCACCTTCTCATCAACGACTTGCCGATCGAACGTCAAGCCCAAGACGTGAGTTGGGGCATGACGGCTCCCGGCGCCGCACCCACGCCCGTGGCGGACCGTTTCGTGCGCTACGGCAATCGGGACAACACGGTTTCCGCGTCGCTGAAGAACCAGGCGATCGTCGTCGAGACCAGCGCTTACAGCAGTTTCGACAATTTCTGCGACATCCTGCTGCGGGTCGCGGACGCGCGGGCGCAGGTGTCGTCCATCGTCGGGGTGGAGCGCATCGGCTTGCGGTACGTCCTCGAAATCCGGGTTCCCGCCGGTGTCGATGGCCGCATCGCGTGGAACAACTGGATCGATGAGCAGCTTCTCGGTCCGCAACGCATCGCTCCGGGCGGGCTGTCCATGGCCGAGTGGCAGGGCGCCGCGGTCTATCGGGAGGCGCAGCCCGGCAAGTCACTCATCCTGCGGTACGGCCCGGGCATGGGCCAGGCCCTCGATGCGAACTACCACCTGCGTCGCGTCACCGCGGCCCAGACCGGACCGTTCTTCCTGATGGACATCGACAGCTTCTGGACGCCGCTCGGCTCGATTCCCGAGTTCAACCGGGATGCGCTCGTTTCGACCCTGCAGGACCTCTACGGTCCCGCGCGGGAGGTCTTCCAAGACCTGATCACCCCGCGCCTCAGGGATGAACTGCTGCGCTCCTAGCGCCGGCTGCGCAGCCTTTAGCGCCCGAGCACCGCGCTGGTGTAGGTGATGTCGGCGAACACGGCGGCGATGTCATCGTCGGGATAGTCCAAGCCATTGGCCGCGTGTAGCTCCTTGGCGGTGCGGGACGCGCTCTGCCAGCCGTCGCGGGCTAGATGGTCGATGACGTGGCTGCGCTGACCGTGGTAGACGAGGTCGTTGAAGTCGATCTCGAACCCCAGTTCGCTCATCCGGGCATGGTGCGAACGCCACCGCTCGTCGTTGAAAACCGCCGTGTCGGGGACAAACTCGAAGGCCAGCTGGCTGCCCGTAGCGCTGAGCGCGGTGATGTTGTCAAACAACGCGTCTTGGGCGTCATCGGGTAGGTAGACGAGCAGGCCTTCGGCGCTCCATGCCGAGGGCACGTCCTTGTCGAATCCGGCGGCCTGCAGCGCGGCCGCCCAATCGTCACGCAGATCGACCGCAACCGTGCGGCGTTCGGCGGTCGGCTCGGCCCCAAGATCGGCCAGCATGAGGGTCTTGAACTCGATCACCTCTGGCATGTCGACCTCATAGACGACGGTGCCCGCCGGCCAGCCCAGCCGATAGGCGCGCGCATCCAGGCCGGACGCCAGGATCACCACCTGGGAAATCCCGCTTCGGGTGGCCTCCACGAAGAACTGGTCGTAGAACCTGGTCCGGCAGGCCATCGCCTCGGCCATCCGGGCCGGATCGAATCCAGACTCCACATCAACCGGAATCTGTCCGTTCACCAGCCGGGTGTAGACGTCGATGCCGACCGCACGCACCAGCGGGGCCGCGTACGGGTCATCGATCAGCGCGTACTGCGGGTCGGCAGCCAGCGCGCGCTGGGCGGCGACCATCGTCGCCGTCGCACCGACACTTGTCGCAAGGTCCCAACGATCCCGGTCGGTACGCACCATGCCGCTCCTTCGTCCCCAAACCCGGAAAAGAATATAGATAGTCTAGTTAGTATCACAGGCTGCGCCGATTGCGCCCGGTCTAGGCTGACAAGTGTGACCGACTTCGCTCAGCGCGCCATAGATCTCGCCCGCCAAAACGTGGCCGAAGGCGGCCGACCATTCGCGACGGTCATCGTCAAAGACGGCCAGGTGCTCGCCGAGAGCGCCAACAAGGTGGCCCAGACCAACGACCCCACCGCCTACGCCGAGATCCTCGCCATCCGCGCAGCGTGCACCAAGCTGGGAAACGAGCAGCTGTTCGGGACCACCTTCTACGTGCTGGCGCACCCATGCCCGATATGCCTGGGTTCACTCTACTACTGCTCCCCCGACGAAGTCATCTTTTTGACCACCCGCGACATCTACGAGCAGTACTACGTCGACGACCGCAAGTACTTCGAGCTGGCGACCTTCTACGACGAGTTCGCCAAGGCCTGGCAGGACCGCCGCCTGCCGATGCGCTACGACCCGCGCCCCTCAGCCGTGAACGTCTACCGGTTCTGGCAGGAGCTCAACGGCGGGAAGCGCGCGGCGGCCCCCGACTCGGCCGTCTAGGGCGTGTCTGCTTAATGTGAATGGTGTTTTGGCTGATGCTGTTTGGGTGATGCGGACGCATGCGATTTCTGATGATTTGTGGTCGCTGATCGTGGCGGTGTTGCCTGCGGGGCGGCGGCGTGGCCGGCCGTGGAACGATCATCGACGTACTCTGGAGGGCATTATCTGGCGTTACCGTACGGGATCTCCGTGGTGTGACCTGCCCGAGCACTTCGGTCCCTGGCAATCGGTGGCCGAGAGGCATCTACGCTGGTCGGTCGATGGCATCTACGCGCGGATCTTCGCGGCGATCGCCTCTGACCTCGACGCCGAGGACGCCGACCTGGGCGCACTGTTGTCGGTCGATTCGACCAGTGTGCGCGCCCACCGACACGCAGCCGGAGCGCGCCCGGGCGCCGCACAGGGGATCTGTCGAATTACAAGAAATATCTCGATGAGCCCGATGACCACGCCATTGGGCGTTCCCGCGGCGGGCTGACTACCAAGATCCACGCCTTGACCGACCAGCTGTGCAGTCCGGTCACCCTGGCACTGTCGGCCGGTCAAGCCGGTGATAATCCGATGCTTTGGCCATTGCTGGCCGCCCGGCGCAGCAACTCATACGCCCCGTTTCGCCTGCTGGCAGACAAGGCGTACTCCCATGACTCGACGCGGGCACAGCTGCGCCGGCTCAAGATCGCCCATACCATCCCCGAGCGCAGCGACCAGATCACCCGCCGCAAAGCTAAAGGCCGCAACAGAGGACGGCCTCCGGGGTTCTCAGGCCGAATCTACAAGCACCGCAACACCGTCGAGCGAAGCTTCAACCGGCTCAAACACTGGCGCGCGGTCGCCACCTGCTACGACAAATACGCCCTGCCCTACCTCGGCGGTGCCACCCTGGCCGCCATCATCACCTACCACCGCGTCCGCAATTAGCAGACAGGACCTAGAGCATAGGCGAAATACATGCGCGCGATGCTTAGCCCGACGTCGTCGGGGGTGAGCCGTAATGCATTGCGACACATGGCGTCGATGAATGCCCACACGTCGCCGTGCCGATGCAGCGCTGCCTTGGGGGCGCCGGTGGTACCGGACGTATAGGTGCCGTAGGCAGGGCATCGCCGGTCAACGGCTCGTAGGCCGCCGGTTTGGCCTGGTTGGCTTGCGCCCACAGCTCCCCCGGATCCACGATGCCGGACCGCGCAAACCTGTCGCGCAGAGCATCAGTGGTCACCATAAGTGCCGGCTGCGTGTCCTGCTCCTGGAATGTATGGTCGTCGGGGCGCAGCTCCGGATTCGAAATGAACGCCACAATCCCCCGAGCCAGACAGGCCAGCAGTAACTGCACCAAATCGGTTGAGTCCGGGAGGCACAGCAGGACACGGTCGCCAGTGCGCAGACCCGGGAACCAAACACGTTGCCGAGGCGCGCAGCACCCTCATGGATTTGGGCGTGGGTCACAATGTTCGGCGCGTAGTATGCCGGCGATGCCGACCATTCTGACGCCAATGCTTGGTTGGCAAGCAGCCACGCTAGATTGTTATTTCGCATGCAGAATGAACGCGTCCTGACTCGCCACTATGAACACATTCGTTTCCCCGCATGGCGCAGGGATGCAGGCCCTTGCCTTAAGGCAGACCTACACGTAGAGAAAGTTGGAACTTCCTACAGTCGGGTTGGTGCCGATGCCGCCGCTTCAAGTCACTGTTTGGGCCTTGGTGCCGTTATGGGTCGAATGTCCTTGTTGATCGCGATGTCGTTGTTGAGACAGCAGATGAATATCTCCGGAAGGAAATGCTCCGTGATGACTATCGCCGGTTGACCCGAGATGATGATCGTGTATCGGCGGGCGAGGGCTTGATGCTGTGAGATTCCGTATTCCGGAGCCACGATCCACTCCGGCAACTCGCCGATCCAGACTTCCGGCGCTTCCTTGAAGAACTCAATGCGACTCGCCACCAGCAACTCGCCAATCGGACGGTCCGTGTTCACCAGGCTTTCTATGAGCTCGGGCGGGACTCGATCGACGACGATCGAAGTCTCTGCGGCTACGAATGAGCTCCCAGAATACCTGCCCTTGAGCACTACATTGCGCAGCAGAGTTCGGCCTTTGGGCAACTGTCCGCGGTCCGGCGGAGTCGGCGCGTCGGGCAGAATCTCCTGATCGATGTTCTCGATGACGATTTCATCGGCGGTGACGATATTGAGAATCCTGGTGAGAGTGCCATTTGTCGTGACCAGTATTCGGAGGTTTCGGTTCAGTCCTTGTATCTCTTCATCCGACAAATAGCGGCGGTTCATTGGTCGTGCCTCCAGTCTCAGGGCGAGTCGGTCCTATTGCCGTTCAACTAACGCAGGTAGATAGCGATCCGCTCTGCGAATAATTGCAGTGATTCGATGTTCAACATCGCCTCGTGTGTGCAATAGATGGGATATTCCGTGATATCGCCGGCAACGTATTGCCGCCAACTATCTGCGAGTGATCGGCCGCCGCTGTCCCGCTTGGCGGAGAAGACAATCATGTCACCGTCAAATACATCCGGGACATGCTTCAATCTCATTGATTGATTGGCGTTCATGTTGTCAAGCATGACTTCTACAATCCGCCTGGGCGGGAGCGAGAACTCGACCGGTGTGCGTTGGTTGAGTAGTGCTTCTGCCTGCTGATAGGTAAGGGGCCGCGGGTGTTCCGCGATATCGATTCCCGCAGCGACCAAGATCAGTTCCAGGACATCGCTTTCGGATGCTGGCTCGGCAACACTGTCGGCGCTATCGACCTCGCCGGCCGCGTCCAGAACGATGAGCCGGCCGACCTCGCATCCTCGCCGGCGGAGCTCAACGGCAATCTCATGGGCGACCACGCCCCCCATGGACCAACCGAGAGGGTTGTAGGGGCCATCAGGGTGATGCGCCTGAATCATGTCGACATAGCGTCGTGCCATATCCCCAACCGATCCGGGTTCTACTTCCTGATCTGACGGAACTTGTTGAATGCCGATGATCGGACAGTCCAGATAGGCGCCCAGATTCCGATATATCCAACTGAGCCCGCCACCAGGCGGCAGGCAAAACAGCGGCGTTCCAGCGCCCTGCTTGAGCAGCTCAACGGGAGCCAATTCGACTGAGCTGTAGGGTGATTCCACCTGTCTGCTGAGGCTTTCAACAGTTGGAGCCTCGAACATCAGCCGCACTGGCAGATCCACACCCAGAAACTTCTCGATCGCGGACGACACCCGCATCGCCAGGATGCTGTTGCCGCCTAGGTCCTGTCTGCTAATTGCGGACGCGGTGGTAGGTGATGATGGCGGCCAGGGTGGCACCGCCGAGGTAGGGCAGGGCGTATTTGTCGTAGCAGGTGGCGACCGCGCGCCAGTGTTTGAGCCGGTTGAAGCTTCGCTCGACGGTGTTGCGGTGCTTGTAGATTCGGCCTGAGAACCCCGGAGGCCGTCCTCTGTTGCGGCCTTTAGCTTTGCGGCGGGTGATCTGGTCGCTGCGCTCGGGGATGGTATGGGCGATCTTGAGCCGGCGCAGCTGTGCCCGCGTCGAGTCATGGGAGTACGCCTTGTCCGCCAGCAGGCGAAACGGGGCGTATGAGTTGCTGCGCCGGGCGGCCAGCAATGGCCAAAGCATCGGATTATCACCGGCTTGACCGGCCGACAGTGCCAGGGTGACCGGACTGCACAGCTGGTCGGTCAAGGCGTGGATCTTGGTAGTCAGCCCGCCGCGGGAACGCCCAATGGCGTGGTCATCGGGCTCATCGAGATATTTCTTGTAATTCGACAGATCCCCCCTGTGCGGCGCCCGGGGCGCGCTCCGGCTGCGTGTTGGTGGGCGCGCACACTGGTCGAATCGACCGACAACAGTGCGCCCAGGTCGGCGTCCTCGGCGTCGAGGTCAGAGGCGATCGCCGCGAAGATCCGCGCGTAGATGCCATCGACCGACCAGCGTAGATGCCTCTCGGCCACCGATTGCCAGGGACCGAAGTGCTCGGGCAGGTCACACCACGGAGATCCCGTACGGTAACGCCAGATAATGCCCTCCAGAGTACGTCGATGATCGTTCCACGGCCGGCCACGCCGCCGCCCCGCAGGCAACACCGCCACGATCAGCGACCACAAATCATCAGAAATCGCATGCGTCCGCATCACCCAAACAGCATCAGCCAAAACACCATTCACATTAAGCAGACACGCCCTAGAAGGTCGCGATCGCGTTGGCGGCCGCTCTTTCACCGGCTCCATCGCCGGATTGCCGGCGGATATGGGCGGCTCGTTCGTTGGCCCCACCCAGGACGCGGTCCTGGCGCTGGCCGCCGAGTAGGGTGTTCCCACCGTTCCGACCTTCCACGACGGCAAGAACGTGATCCGCTGGCGCGGCGGGGTCCGCCCCTACAGCGGCACCATTCCCAGACTTTCGCTGACGGGGCTGCTCGACATCGCGCGGCTACGCTGGCAATTCGAGAGGCTCGCCCGCAGCATCCCGATATCGGCTCCCTGGGCTGCGAACCGGGCCGCCGACCTCGACGGTGTCTCGCTGCGGCAATGGTTGAGATCGGTTCGCGCTTCTGCGTCCTCGCACGACCTGATGGCGATCATGGCCCGGGTGACCTGGGGGTGCGAGCCCGACGACGTGTCCATGCTGCACGCGGCCCGCTACGTGCGGGCCGCCGGCGGGCTGGACCGGTTGCTCGATGTGGAAAACGGGTCCCAGCAGGAGCTCATCCCCGGCGGCACCCAGCAGATCGCCGAACTGGCCGCGGCCGAACTGGGCACCCATGTCGTGCTGGACGCACCCGTTCGTCGCATCGACCGACACGGTGCCGGTGTGACCGTCACCTCCGATCAAGGCCAGGCCGAGGCGGGCTTCGTCATTGTCGCGATTCCGCCCGCGCATCGCGCCGCCATCGAGTTCAATCCCCCGCTGCCCACCGGGTACCAGGAACTCGCCGACAACTGGCCGCAGGGCCGGTTGAGCAAGGCCTACGCGGCGTATTCGACGCCGTTTTGGCGCGTCAACGGTTTCACCGGGCACTCGTTGTCAGACATGGGCCCCGTTTTCATCACCTTCGATGCCAGTCCGCACGACGACGGTCCCGGCATTCTGATGGGCTTCGTCGATGCCCGTGAATTCGACTCGCTGTCTGCCGAACGGCGTCGCGACCGGACGCTGCGCTGTTTCGCCTCGCTGTTCGGAGATGAAGCGCTCGAGCCCCTCGACTACGTCGATTACTGCTGGGGCACAGAACAATTCGCGCCAGGAGGACCCACCGCCGCGGAGCCGCCAGAGTCGTGGACCAGATACGGCCAGTTATTGCGAAAACCGGTCGGGCCGATTCACTGGGCCGGTACCGAGACCGCAGACGAATGGACCGGCTACTTCGACGGGGCGGTCAGATCGGGCCAACGCGCTGCCGCGGAGGTCGCCGCCCTGCTATGAGCTGATGCGGGCCCGGGGGCGGCCGCCGACCGAATCGACGAGTGCCCGCAAGTGCCGGTTCACCTCGTGGTGCTGTTCCAGCATCGAGCAATGCCCGCCCGGCAATTCGACCAAATCGAAGACGTTGGGCGCAGTGCTTGCGATCTTGCGGGCCTGGCTGATCGGCGTGAGCCGATCACGCTCGCTGCCGATCACCAGCGTCGGCACCGTCAAACCGTCCAGACTGATGTGGCGCGATCCGACCTCGCCGACCAGCATCCGCGCGCAGCCGCCGCGGCCCGCCGCTGACGTCTGCACGAACAGTTCGTAGAGCAGTCGTGCCGCGGTTGGATGGGCGTCGGCCCCGACCGCCATCATCGCGATCAAGTACTGGGTGGGAATCCGGACTGCGCTCGGGAGCGGAAACCCGCCGAACGCGTTGATCAGGCCCCGGCCGGCAAAGTCTCGAGCCACCGACAATTCCCGCGGCACCGACAGCATTCTGATCTTGCGCAGCAAGTCGCCGGTGGCGGTGTTGATCAATGCGACGGCGTCGGCACGCCGATGCACCTTGTGCCGGTAGCGCTCGGACCAAGCTGAGATGGCGATGCCGCCCATCGAATGTCCGGCGATCAGCGCCCGCTCGTGCGGGGCCAACGTCGCATCCAATACCGAATCCAGTTCGGAGGCAAGGTGTTCGAGGGTGTAGCCGCCGCGCCGCGGGATGCCGCTGCGCCCGTGACCGCGATGGTCGAAAGCAATCACCCGGTAGTCGGTCGCCAGGTCGGCGATCTGGTAGGCCCAGGCCCGGATGGAGCAGACGAAACCATGCGTCAACACGATCGGGTAGCCATCGGCCGGCCCGAAGAACTGGGTGTGCAGTGCGGTGCCGTCCGCCGCGCGGACGGTCAGGCTGCGGCTCGGGGGTAGGACGTCCGGCAATGCAGCGGGCGCCTTGGTATGCGCCTTGCCGTCGGTGGCCTTCCGAGCACTCATCGCCGCTCCCCCTTCAACGCGGCCCCGTTGCCGCCTTCTGGATGGGCGCAAGTTTACATGAGCGCAATGTGCCGCCGGTCACAATCCCCGAACACGGTCCGATAACGACCCCCGGGCCGCGGACCGGCCGCGATCGGGTGAAGTGTGAGACGCTGACGACGTGTCCCGGGTACCCCGCAGGAAATTCCTGGCGGCGACAGCGGGCCTGAGCTGCGGCGCCGCTGCCGGGTTGGGCGCCGGATGCGCGTCGGATCGCGCGGCCCGGCCGAGCGCCCCCGCAACGCCGGCGGATAAAACGGATACGCGGTCGATTCTGGTCATCGGCGCCGGGATGGCCGGTCTGGGCGCCGCGCGTGCACTTGCCGATTCCGGATGGCCGGTGCGGCTGATCGAGGCCCGCGATCGGGTCGGCGGCCGGGTCAATACCGTCCGAGACTGGGGCGTGCCGCTGGAAATGGGCGCCTCCTGGATCCACGGCACGACCGACAATCCGCTCCTCGAGCTGGCCGGCCAAGTCGAGGCACGGCTTGCGCCAACCGACTATGACACCCCGGCCAAGCTGGCGGTTGACCCACGCCTCGCGCCGATCAGCTACGACGACGACACCTGGCGGCGGATGGTGGCCCAGGCTCGCCGCGATGTCGACGACGGGAGTCTGGCCGCGGCGCTGGACGATCAGGACGCCCGGGACGACCTGTCCGACCGGGAGCGCGCCGAGTTGGCCTACTACGTCAACACCGTGATCGAAGACGAGTACGCCGCCGACGCGGATCAGCTCTCCGCGACGACTTACGACCAGGGCACGTATTCGAGCGGGCCACAGGTCGTCATCACCAGCGGCTACGACGCATTGCCGCGGCGCCTCGCCGACGGGCTGCCGATCGTCTTCGGCACGAAGGTCGATTCCATTGTGCACAAGGATGACTCGGTGTTGCTGCGGGCGGCGGACCGAACATTCCAGGGGCCCGCGGCAATAGTCACCGCCCCAGTGGGCGTCCTGAAATCCGGCGCCATCACCTTTGATCCTCCTCTGTCCGATGACCACCGTCGCGCCATAGCCGCGTTGGGATTTGGCGTCCTGTCCAAGAGCTACTTCCGGTTCGACAGACGCACCTGGGATGCGGACAACGCCTTCTACCAGTTCCTCGGCCCCCCCGGGCAGCATGTGGTCACAGTGGCTTACCCTGCCGGCCGCCGCGGGCCCGATTGTGCTGGCCTTCAACGCCGGCCGTCGTGGCCGGCACGTGGAGTCCTGCTCCCCCAGTGAGTTGATGTCTGGCGCGCTACCGATCGCCCGGCAGCTGTTCGGCAACGACATCGCCCCCGCCGAGGTCCGATCGTCGGGTTGGAGCACCGATCCCCTTGCCCTCGGCTCGTATTCCTTTCACGCACCGGGATCCGGTCTCGACGATCGCCGCCAGCTGCAGGAACCGATCAGCGATCGGCTCTACCTGGCCGGTGAGGCCGTGGGGGTCGACAATCCCGCCACCGTGCACGGAGCGCTGATCAGCGGCCGATCCGCGGCCGCCGAGTTGATGCGCCAGCTGCAGTGACGACGCCACGCTAGGCCCAAAACCTGGCGCTTTCAGCGGTTTTCGCGTCGACCATGTGGAGTTCTGCGATCTGTCCGCGCACGACCCGCAACAAGTGGGCCGCGTAGTTGTGCAGGTCTTGGAGCTGGTCACTGTCGCCCTTACGGGCACGGACCTCGACCATGACCAAGACACGATCGGTATCGACGGGCTGGGGCGGCTGGGTCAACTCGACCCGGAACTGCGCCGCATCCAGATCCATTGCCGCGATACGGCGCAGATAGTCTTCGCGTCCGTTGACTACGTCCGCACCGCCATCGGCGTTGGTGATGTGCGCAATCAGGTCGGCGGCGAGCAGACCTCGCATCGCGCCAAAGTCCGCCGCCGAGAACGCCGCAATGAAGTCCCGGGCGACCGCCGCAGGTTCAGGCCTCATCCCCCACCGCCCGATCGGTGGTCGCTGGCGCGCGCATCAGGTCGTCGCGGTGCTACCGGATGAGCCGATCAGTAGTCTTCGAGCGCGGCCACGTTGCGCCAACTCGGCCATGTTGTCTCCCAGATTCGGTGGATGCGGCCGTCTCGGTATGCTGCGATGAGTATGACTTCGATTCGCGTCGGCTTTTCCCCGGGCCGCGATGTGGTGATCCACACGCGTCCGGCGACCCGGTCGGGGGGCTTGCACCCACGCGTCCTCGTCGTATTCGATCGCGTAGCTGATGGCGCTCGCATAGATCTTGCGGTGCCCCTCGCTGAACTCGGCGAATTCCTGGCGCAGCCCGTCGGAATACATCACGAAATCGGGGTCGTAGTAATGCCCGATCAACTCGGCGTTCTTGGCAACGACCATCTTCTCGAACATCTCACGAAGCAGCGCAATCGACACCCCGTGATCCTAGCCAGGCTCGGGTGGGCTTACGACGGCGGCGCCACGTCAGGCCGCCGACAGTCGGGTCTGCTGCACAGATAGGTGACAGCGGTTAGGTCCTGTCTGCTAATTGCGGACGCGGTGGTAGGTGATGATGGCGGCCAGGGTGACACCGCCGAGGTAGGTCAGGGCGTATTTGTCGTAGCAGGTGGCGACCGCGCGCCAGTGTTTGAGCCGGTTGAAGCTTCGCTCGACGGTGTTGCGGTGCTTGTAGATTCGGCCTGAGAACCCCGGAGGCCGTCCTCTGTTGCGGCCTTTGGCTTTGCGGCGGGTGATCTGGTCGCTGCGCTCGGGGATGGTATGGGCGATCTTGAGCCGGCGCAGCTGTGCCCGCGTCGAGTCATAGGAGTACGCCTTGTCCGCCAGCAGGTGAAACGGGGCGTATGAGTTGCTGCACCGGGCGGCCAGCAATGGCCAAAGCATCGGATTATCACCGGCTTGACCGGCCGACAGTGCCAGGGTGACCGGACTGCACAGCTGGTCGGTCAAGGCGTGGATCTTGGTAGTCAGCCCGCCGCGGGAACGCCCAATGGCGTGGTCATCGGGCTCATCGAGATATTTCTTGTAATTCGACAGATCCCCCTGTGCGGCGCCCGGGGCGCTCCGGCTGCGTGTTGGTGGGCGCGCACACTGGTCGAATCGACCGACAACAGTGCGCCCAGGTCGGCGTCCTCGGCGTCGAGGTCAGAGGCGATCGCCGCGAAGATCCGCGCGTAGATGCCATCGACCGACCAGCGTAGATGCCTCTCGGCCACCGATTGCCAGGGACCGAAGTGCTCGGGCAGGTCACGCCACGGAGATCCCGTACGGTAACGCCAGATAATGCCCTCCAGAGTACGTCGATGATCGTTCCACGGCCGGCCACGCCGCCGCCCCGCAGGCAACACCGCCACGATCAGCGACCACAAATCATCAGAAATCGCATGCGTCCGCATCACCCAAACAGCATCAGCCAAAACACCATTCACATTAAGCAGACACGCCCTAGTCGCCTGTTCGGCGGTCTGGGTCATGATGGTCTCGAATTCGATGGGCGTCAATCGGCTGAGTGCTGTCTGACGGCGACGACGATGGTAGGTGCGTTCGATCCAGGTGATGATCGCGATCCTCAGCTGTTCGCGGGTGTCCCAGGTTCGGCGGTTCAGGACGTTTTTCTGCAGCAGCGAGAAGAAGGACTCCATGGCGGCGTTGTCGCCGGCCGAGCCCACTTGGCCAATCGAGCCAAGCATGCGGTGACGAAACAGGCTCTGCTGCAACTTCCTTGACCGAAATTGACTACCGCTGTCGCTGTGTAGCACACAGCCGGCCACCTTCGCGGCGCGGCGAGCAACCGCGGAATCGATTGCGGCAACAGCGATGGAGGATTCCATCCGCTCAGCCATCGAATAGCCGACGATGCGGTTGGACCACACGTCCTTGATCGCGCACAGGTAGAGCTTGCCTTCCCGGGTCGGGTGCTCGGTGATGTCGGACAGCCACAGCTGGTTGGGGCCCGCGGCGGTGAAGTCCCGGCGCACGAGATCGTCATGCGCCGGAGCCCCCACTTTGGCCTTCTTCCCGCGTTTCTTCTTGCCGAAGACGCTGAACCAGCCGTTGGCGCTGCAGATCCGCCACACCGTGCGCTCCGCTACACAGAACCCGGCGGCCTTGGCTTCATCGGCCAGAAACCGGTAGCCGAATTCCGGGTCGTCGCGGTGGGCGTCGAACAGGGCGTTGGCCAGATGCGCCCGGTTCCACTCGGTGTCGGTCACGGGTTGGTCGAGCCAGCGGTAGTAGGGCGCGCGAGCGATGTTGAGGACCCGGCACGTCACCGTGACGGGGATACCGTCGGCGGCCAACTCACGGACGAACGGGTAGATCATTTTCCCGGAAGATGCGCCTGCGAGAGATAGGCCGCCGCCCGACGCAGCACTTCATTTTCATGCTCTAGCAAACGAATTCGCTTACGCGCTTCCCTCAGTTCGGCTGATTCGCTGGTGGTCGTCCCGGCCCGCTTACCGTCGTCGACATCGGCCTTCTTCAGCCACCCGTACAGCGTCGTGTAGTGGATCCCGAAATCCGAGGCAATCTGCTCCAACGGAACCTCGGGATCACGGTTGCGGGCGACCCGGACAACGTCGTCGCGGAACTCCTGAGGGTACGGCTTAGACACAGTGACATCCTTCCAGCCCAGCCCCGCAGGACTAGACACATCAGATGTCACCTATTCATGCAGCAGACCCGTCCCTCGACTCGCCCGCGATCGAGGTTGCGGAAGCCCGCGCACGCCTGCTTGGCGCCCAGGATGAATGGCAGCGACTTCAGCTCGAACTTGAACATCTCCGAAAACCGGCTCACGAAACCGCGTTCGGGCACCACGGGGCGCACCTCGGCGGTGGCCAGATCGATGTAGTACGTCGGCGTTTGACCAATGCCTTCGAAATCGTGGGTCAGCGGCATCGAGAGGCCGCGTACCGACTCATCAAGGCATTCCGCAACGGACTCGGTCATCAGCACATACTCCGACACCGGCACCGAGTTTTTCAGCATCCGGTGCACCAGGATGACGTCGACACCGGCCAATTCAAGTCGGCGCTTGACCTTTTGCTCGGCAACCTCGCCCTCATGCGCGACGAACTTCAGCGACAGATCATCGAGCTGTGCGCAGCTCTTGCAGTCGCAGGAGATGTCCTTCTTGATCCGTTCCCGTCGTTCCATAAATGCTTGCCGCATGGCCGAGATACGTTCACAAACAACGACTTTCGCGTCTCCGCCGGGGGCCCAGAAGAATGCCGCGTCCCCCTCCAGCTTGGCAAGCTTGAGACCTTTGCCGGCGTCGATGACCGCCTCGAGCAGTTCGGCCACCGCCCACTGCGCGTGGGCCAGGTGCATCCGGTTCCAATTCATGTAGTTGGTGTATCCGCCGATGTCGGCGATGGCGAGCACAGCGCGACGAATGGCCATGAACTCCAGAGTTTAGTGACTCAATCCCGGTCGAGGTAGGGGCACTGGCAATCGGGTGATAACGGCTCCGTCACGACGCCTTGCCATATCGGCGAACCAATTGGTTCTCGCTACAGGTGCTCACGTGCTGCAGACCTCGGTCGTCGCTGCCAAAAAATGTCCACCGCTGCGGACTTCGCTGCGGCTCGCTGATCAGCTTGACCAGGAACGGAAGTTGTTCGTCGTCCATGGTGCCGATGGTGTCTCCGATCCGAATCTCGGATGGATGAACCTGTGGTGCATCACACCTGTCCTGCATGGCCATAGCACCCATCCTTTTCTCACTGCGCGCCAAAGGTGACGCGTTGCCGATACGGTCGCTCGGATTGGGCGGACCGGAGTCTGTGGTACCCGCACGTAAGCTCGCCGACGCCCCGGGGTTCGGGCGGATTGATCAATCGGGAATCGCTGGAGCAGCGGGGTCAGGTTCGCAATCGGGCGGATGTTGCCCACCCAAGGCGCTCTGTGCACGCGCGGCTCGCACCACGTCGTCGCTGGTCCGGAATTCCTGGGTGTCGCGTTCGATGGGCATGATGGGCAGCCGCGCGGCCGTGCGCAGGATCATCTTCGCCAGGCCAACCGAGGTTCTGCACGGTACGACCAGCAGGTTTGCCGAGGCCCGACTACCAGTGATCTTCATCAGCCGCTGGCGTCCGGCGGGCCGACCGGGTTCACCGCTCTTGAGCGGGTTCAGCGCGTCGAGATCCGGTGAGCCGTCCAGCGAAGACCAGTTGACACCTATCTCGATGATCTTGCCCAGGCGTGCGGACAGGGCGTCGACCAGCTCGGGCAATTCGCGCGATATCGAAGCTGTACGTGGCCACCATGCCCCGTCAAGGAGCGCACCCAGATCGATCGCCACGGCGACCCGCACCGGGCTGGCCAAGCGCCGAGCTGCCGCAGTTGTGCTCATGGCGTCAACAACGTCGCGCCTGCGACAGCACACTTTGTGCGGTCAAGACCTTGGCGCCCAATTTGCCGCGGCGAGATTGGCGACCAAGGAACGGGTACCGCCTCCCGTTTGTCCAGCCAAGACAATTGGCGATCCATCCGCGGTCCCTTCGCTTCGGGTAGACCCGGCACACGCATGTGAGGATCGACAAACAAAACCAAGCCCAGACTGGCGCTTTAGTAATGCACAAGCATCCCAGTCAGCCCTGGCTACTGGATTCATGATTGACGTTACACCGTCGCCAGCTGCGACAGCGCCGGTACCGGCATTGACGTGGTACGGCGCCGCAACGGTCACCCGCATTCGGCCGAACCGCCTAGGGCGCGTCTGCTTAATGTGAATGGTGTTTTGGCTGATGCTGTTTGGGCGATGCGGACGCATGCGATTTCTGATGATTTGTGGTCGCTGATCGTGGCGGTGTTGCCTGCGGGGCGGCGGCGTGGCCGGCCGTGGAACGATCATCGACGTACTCTGGAGGGCATTATCTGGCGTTACCGTACGGGATCTCCGTGGCGTGACCTGCCCGAGCACTTCGGTCCCTGGCAATCAGTGGCCGAGAGGCATCTACGCTGGTCGGTCGATGGCATCTACGCGCGGATCTTCGCGGCGATCGCCTCTGACCTCGACGCCGAGGACGCCGACCTGGGCGCACTGTTGTCGGTCGATTCGACCAGTGTGCGCGCCCACCAACACGCAGCCGGAGCGCGCCCCGGGCGCCGCACAGGGGGATCTGTCGAATTACAAGAAATATCTCCATGAGCCCGATGACCACGCCATTGGGCGTTCCCGCGGCGGGCTGACTACCAAGATCCACGCCTTGACCGACCAGCTGTGCAGTCCGGTCACCCTGGCACTGTCGGCCGGTCAAGCCGGTGATAATCCGATGCTTTGGCCATTGCTGGCCGCCCGGCGCAGCAACTCATACGCCCCGTTTCACCTGCTGGCGGACAAGGCGTACTCCCATGACTCGACGCGGGCACAGCTGCGCCGGCTCAAGATCGCCCACACCATCCCCGAGCGCAGCGACCAGATCACCCGCCGCAAAGCCAAAGGCCGCAACAGAGGACGGCCTCCGGGGTTCTCAGGCCGAATCTACAAGCACCGCAACACCGTCGAGCGAAGCTTCAACCGGCTCAAACACTGGCGCGCGGTCGCCACCCGCTACGACAAATACGCCCTGACCTACCTCGGCGGTGCCACCCTGGCCGCCATCATCACCTACCACCGCGTCCGCAATTAGCAGACAGGACCTAGCAACGTCTCTGTCGGGCGAATTTCAGCGTGCGTTGGGCCGGACCCACATATTCGCTGAGCGGACGGATCAACGCGTTGGACGCGGTCTGCTCCATGATGTGTGCGGTCCACCCGGTAATACGGCTCATCACGAAGATCGGGGTAAAGGAGCCGATATCGAATCCCATCAAGTGGTAGGCGGGACCGGTGGGAAAGTCCAGATTCGGCATGATTCCCGTGGCGGCGAGCATGTCCCGCTCCAAGACCTGGTAGATCTCCAGCCACCGCTGGCCATCATGCACGCCAGCCACCCGCTCGAGGGCGCGCTTCATGGTCGGGACCCGGGAATCGCCGTTGCGATACACCCGATGGCCAAAGCCCATCACCTTTTCCTTGCGGGCCAGCTTGCGCCGCAACCATTCCGATGCCTGGTCCGCCGAACCGATCTCGAGCATGTCGCGCATCACCGCTTCGTTTGCCCCGCCGTGCAGCGTCCCCTTGAGCGCACCGATCGCCGCCGCTACCGCGCTGTAGATGTCGGATCGGGTGGAGGTGACGACCCGGGCGGCGAACGTGGAAGCGTTGAAGCTGTGTTCGGCGTAGAGCACCAGGGATTGCTCGAAGGCATCCACAACCGCACTCTCGGGGACATCGCCGAAACACATGTGCAAGAAATTCTGCGCGTAACTCATGTGGCTGTGCGGCGCGATGGGCGACAACCCGCGCCGACGCCGCATATCGGCCGCAACGATGGTGGGCAGTACCGCAAACATCCGCAGCGACTTGGCGTAGTTGGACCTCGGGCTGCTGTCGTCCTCGTCGGGGTCTTCGGCCCCCAGGTAGCTGATCAATGTCCGCACCACGTCCATCGGATGGCAGGTATCGGGCAGTTTCGCCAACAGCGACAACATGGACCGGTTCAACCGGCGGGCGGCGCGCTCGCGCTGCATGAACAATGCCAGCTGCTGGTCGTCGGGAAGCTCGCCGTGCCACAGCAAGTAGGCCACCTGCTCGAAGCTGCATTGCTCAGCGAGGTCCTCAACCGGATATCCGCGATAGGTGAGCGAGTTGGTCTCGGCAACAACCTTGGAGATGGCGGTGTTGTCGACCACGACGCCGGCCAGGCCCTTACAGATTCGCGGTGTGTCGTCGAGGGTGCTCATGGCCGATCTCCTTGGCGGACGAAGTTGTAGATGCTGGAGTCGAACTGCTGGTAGTCGGCGTATCGCAGTAGCTCGTAGAGCCGGCTGCGCTGCTGCATGCGGTTCAGAAGTCCGGATTGAGTTCCCGCATCAGCGATTTCGCGAAGACCGGCCTCGACGGCGTACATGGCTAGTCGCAGGGTGGTCACCGGATAGATCACGACGTTGTAGCCGATCTCGCGGAGCTGATCGGTGCTCAGCAGCCCAGACTTTCCGAACTCGGTCATGTTGGCCAGCAACGGTGTATTCACAGCCGCGCGAAACTGTTCGAACTCCGCGGAGGTGCGCAGCGCCTCGGTGAAGATCAGGTCGGCGCCCGCGTCGGCGTAGGCCTTGGCCCGATCGATCGCAGCGGAGGGCCCTTCGACCGCTGCGGCGTCGGTGCGGGCGCAGACGATGAAATTGGGGTCGCGCCGCGCCGATACCGCGGCTCGCAGCCGACTGACCATCACGCCGACGGGCACCACCGCCTTGCCGTCCAGGTGCCCACACCGCTTGGGGTTGACTTGATCTTCCAGGTGGCAGCCGGCCAGCCCGGCATCTTCGAGCACGGCCACCGTGCGGGCCGCGCTCATCGGTTCACCGAAACCGGTGTCGGCATCGATGAAAGTGGGCAGCTCGCTGGCGGCCGCGATCTGCGCTCCCCGCGCGCTGATCTCGGTCAGGGTGGTCAAGCCGATGTCGGGCAACCCCAGGTCGGCCGAGAGCGCAGCACCGGATACGTACACCCCGTCGAAGCCGATCTCGGCGACCAATCGGGCCACGAGCGGCGAATAGGCTCCCGGGAATCGCAGCAGCCGGCCACTTTCCAACGCAGCGCGAAACCCGGTGCGCTTCTCGGTCGCCGACACCGCGGCGCCCAACACCGTTTTCATCACAAGATCCCGGGCGGAATCGTCGGGGACCGGTCCAGCACCCCCGCATCGGCGACCGGGTTGAGCCCACCCAGCGAGCCCGCCGGCAGGCTCGACAGGCCCTCGGCCGTCGAGAGGAACCGACGCTGCTCGGTTTCACCGATCACCCCGTCGGACAGGCCGAGGAACTTGGCCAAGTACTGCTTGCGCTCAAAAGGACGGGCCCCCAGCGGATGAGCGTCCGCGACGGCCAGCTCGTCGACGATCACCTGGCCAGTGTTGAGGGTGATTTCCGCGCGCGCACCGAATGCCTTTTCCGCCGGATCGGCGCTGTGGTAGCGCCGGGTCCACTCCGGATCTTCGACCGTGGAGATCTTGTGCCACAGCGCCACCGTGTCGGGTCGGTGCGCCCGCTGCGGCGCGTAGGAGCGCACATGATGCCAGCTGCCATCCTGCAAGGCGACCGCAAAGATGTACATCACCGAGTGGTCGAGGGTTTCCCGAGAGGCATCCGGGTCGAACTTTTGCGGGTCGTTGGAGCCGGTGCCTATCACCACGTGCGTGTGATGGCTGGTGTGCAGCACGATGGTCTCGATCTGGTCTGAGTCACCGATGCGCCCGCGCATCCGCCGGGCCAGATCGATGAGGGCCTGGCTCTGATATTCGGCCGAATGCTCTTTGGTGTAGCTGTCCAGAATGGCCCGCTTTGGTTCACCGCGGTCGGGCAGTGCGACGTGGTAGGTGTGCTCGGGGCCCGACAGTAGCCAGGCGATCACGCCGTCCTCGCCCTCCCAGATGGGCGCCGGCGCCCCTTCCCCACGCATCGCGCGGTCAACCGCTTCGATGGCGACCTTGCCCGCCCATGCGGGTGCGAACGCCTTCCAGCTGGAGATCAATCCCTTGCGCGACTGCCGGGTGGACGTCGTCAGGTGCAGGGCCTGGCCGACCGCGGAGTAGATGGTGTCGGGGTCCAGCCCGAGCATGGTGCCCAGCCCAGCCGCCACCGAGGGGCCCAGGTGTGCCACGTGGTCGATCTTGTGCTCGTGCAAGCAGATTCCGCGGACCAGGGCCATCTGGATCTCGTAGCCGGTGGCGATGCCTCGGATCAGGTCGGTGCCATCCAGGCCGAGGTGCTGGGCGACGGCGACCAAGGGTGCGATGTTGTCGCCCGGGTGGGAGTATTCGGCAGCCAGAAAGGTGTCATGAAAATCCAACTCGCGCACCGCGACTCCGTTGGCCCAGGCCGCCCACTCCGGCGCATGGTTCCCAGTGATACCGAAAACCTTTGCGCCCCTATCTGACCGCGGATACGCTCGTGCCTGCGCCCGGGCCACGGCCACCGGGCGGCGGGTGAGCGAGGCTGCCGACACCGCAGCGTTGTCGATGATCCGGTTGATCACCATCGCCTCGGTTTCGGCGGGCACCGCGACCGGGTCCGCCGCCACCTCGGCGATCTGGTAAGCCAGGTGTTCACGGCATGGGAAGTCTTCGGCGCTGCGCCTGGTTCGAACGTCATGCATCCGCATAAACCGCACAGTACGCAGCCACACATTCGGGGTAAATGCCCTATAAGCGCGTAATTTTGTGTCCTCACCGGCGCGATTTTGCAAATCTTGTGAAAGGCGGTGCGCGTAGGGTGTCACACGTGCCAAAGACCTTCGCCGGGGCGCGGCTGAGGCGACTCCGCGAGGACCACGGGCTGACCCAGGTGGCGCTGGCACGCGCGCTGGGCCTGTCAACCAGCTACGTCAATCAGCTGGAAAACGACCAGCGCCCGATCACGGTCCCGGTGCTGCTCGCTCTTGCCGAACGTTTCGACTTGCCGACCCACTATTTCGCGCCGGACTCCGATGCACGGCTGGTCTCGTACTTGCGTGAGGTCTTCGCCGAGGGGCCCGCCACCCCGGCGCAGATCGAGGAACTGGTGGCCCGGATGCCCGCGGTGGGACAGACGCTGGTCAACCTGCATCGACGGCTCTACGACGCCACCGCCGAGCTCGAAGCGCTGCACAGTCGCGCCACCGCCGACGTTTCGGCGGTGTCCGGGCAGCCGATGCCGTTCGAAGAAGTCCGCGACTTTTTCTATGACCGAAAGAACTACATCGGCGAGTTGGACATCGCCGCGGATGAGATGTTCGGCCGCCACGGGCTGCACCTCGGGGGGCTTGACGCGCAATTGGCGCGGCTGCTCGGCGACAACCTCGGCGTCACCGTGGTGCTCGACGATGGGCAGTCGCTAAACCCCAACTCCAAGCGCATGTTTCAGCCAGAGTCCAAGACGCTTTACGTGGCTCGCTGGCTGCATTCCGGCCAGCGCGCCTTTCAGCTGGCCACGCAGATCGCGCTGCTGACCCAGGCCGACCTGATCACCGGCATCATCGCCGGTGACGATCAGCTCAGCGATGAGGCGCGGGGGGTGGCCCGCATCGGTCTGGCCAACTACTTCGCCGGAGCGTTGCTGCTGCCCTACCGGCCGTTTCTGGACGCGGCCGCAAGCACGCGCTATGACATCGATCAACTGGCACGCCGATTCGAGGTCGGCTTCGAGACCATCTGTCACCGGCTGTCCACCCTGCAGCGCCCCAACGCCCGCGGGGTCCCGTTCATCTTCGTCCGCACCGACAGTGCCGGAAACATCTCCAAACGCCAATCCGCCACGGCATTTCACTTCTCCCGAGTCGGCGGGAACTGTCCGCTGTGGGTGATTCACCAAGCGTTCGCCCGGCCCGGTCAGTTCCTGACCCAGGTGGCCCAGATGCCCGATGAGCGGACCTATTTCTGGATCGCCCGAACCACCACCGCCGAGCCCAGCCGCTACCTCGGACCCGGGAAGAGCTTTGCCATCGGCCTGGGATGCGACCTGGCCCACGCCGACAAGCTGATCTACTCCGTCGGGGTCGACCTGACCGACACCGAGGCGATCGCCGCCATCGGCGCGGGCTGCAAGATCTGCGATCGCCCCTCCTGCCCGCAACGCGCTTTCCCCTACCTGGGCCGCCCGGTGCGGGTGGATCCGCACACCAGCACCGATCTGCCTTATCCGCCGGCGATCAGCACAGAGCGCTAGGGTGCCCTCTCGGCTGAGGCGACGAACGTTGGGCCCCGGCGCAAGTAGCCTCAGCCGCCGGTGGCGGCGCGCACCGCTTCGACGACGGCGTTGATGTCGCGTTCGCGGTTTTCCGGCGCGAGTGGCCAGTGGGTCATCCTCAGCTCGGTGACGCCCGCGTCCCGCAGCGTTTTTGCCCGCTCGGCCACGTCGGCCAGGTCGGGTCGGCCATCCGCATCAGCTTTGACCCGCAGCGCGCCCGCTACGCCGAAACCGTTCGGGTCGCCACCGGCATGTGCCACCGCCGCGCGCATCCGCGCGATTCCCGCGGCGACATCGCGCGCGTCGGGACCCCAGGGAATCCAGCCCGCTCCGAAGCGCGCCAGCCGGCGGGCGACGGCCCGGTTGACCGTCCCACTCACCCAGATCGACACTCCCCCTGGCTGCGCGGGCTTGGGCATCTGATGGATCCGCTCGAAGTTCAGCCCCGCAGACTCAAAGCTGACCTCGTTCTCCCGCCACAAGCGCTGACACACTTCCAGGGTCTGATCCAGAACCGCCCCGCGGCGGTCGAAGTCGACACCGGCGGCCTCGTATTCCTCGCGCTGCCAGCCCACGCCCACACCGATGTCGATGCGCCCACCTGACAGCACATCCATGGTGGCCAGGGTTTTCGCCAGCACCGCCGCGGGCCGCAGCGCGGCGAGCAGGATGTTGGTGCCCAACCGGATTCGTTCGGTGCGAGCGGCAAGATAAGTCAGCGTGGTCAACGGCTCCAACCAGTGGCCGTCCGGGCCGGTGGGCTGGCGGCCACCGGCGGTTCCCCCCGTCGCGGGATTTGCGTAGGCGTCCATGTGCGTGCCGAACGCGATGTGCTCGGAAACCAGCACTCGATCAAACCCACAGCCCTCGAGAAGTTGCGCCCAGTCGGTCAGGTGTTCCCAGCTCGGTGGCGCCTCGGCCGAAAATGAGGGGATCCCCATCGACAGCTGCACCGAAGTCATGCCCCGCCTTCGGTGATCGACACGGGACGGTCCTCGGTGGCATCGATAGCGACGGTGCGGTGCGAGATCCGCCACGCCCCGTCGCTGCCGAGCAAATACCGGTCCAGGTAGCGGATGTACATCACGTGGTTACGCCAGGCACCCTGCTTCTCACTGAAATGGTTCGCGGTGCAATAGACTTCGCCGCTGGCCGTCTGCCCTTCGATGACGTAGAGGCTTTGCGCCACCAGGTGTACGGTGCGCGGGAAGCGTGCCACGATGGTGATGATCCCCGCTAGCTCGCTGTGACCGGTAAGCAGTGCGGGTTCACGTCCGGGGCGGTGGATTCGCATCGTCGCATCGGGGGTGAACACCTCGATGAGGGCAGCACTGTCTAGGGCGTGTCTGCTTAATGTGAATGGTGTTTTGGCTGATGCTGTTTGGGTGATGCGGACGCATGCGATTTCTGATGATTTGTGGTCGCTGATCGTGGCGGTGTTGCCTGCGGGGCGGCGGCGTGGCCGGCCGTGGAACGATCATCGACGTACTCTGGAGGGCATTATCTGGCGTTACCGTACGGGATCTCCGTGGTGTGACCTGCCCGAGCACTTCGGTCCCTGGCAATCGGTGGCCGAGAGGCATCTACGCTGGTCGGTCGATGGCATCTACGCGCGGATCTTCGCGGCGATCGCCTCTGACCTCGACGCCGAGGACGCCGACCTGGGCGCACTGTTGTCGGTCGATTCGACCAGTGTGCGCGCCCACCAACACGCAGCCGGAGCGCGCCCGCACAGGGGATCTGTCGAATTACAAGAAATATCTCGATGAGCCCGATGACCACGCCATTGGGCGTTCCCGCGGCGGGCTGACTACCAAGATCCACGCCTTGACCGACCAGCTGTGCAGTCCGGTCACCCTGGCACTGTCGGCCGGTCAAGCCGGTGATAATCCGATGCTTTGGCCATTGCTGGCCGCCCGGTGCAGCAACTCATACGCCCCGTTTCGCCTGCTGGCGGACAAGGCGTACTCCCATGACTCGACGCGGGCACAGCTGCGCCGGCTCAAGATCGCCCATACCATCCCCGAGCGCAGCGACCAGATCACCCGCCGCAAAGCCAAAGGCCGCAACAGAGGACGGCCTCCGGGGTTCTCAGGCCGAATCTACAAGCACCGTAACACCGTCGAGCGAAGCTTCAACCGGCTCAAACACTGGCGCGCGGTCGCCACCTGCTACGACAAATACGCCCTGACCTACCTCGGCGGTGTCACCCTGGCCGCCATCATCACCTACCACCGCGTCCGCAATTAGCAGACAGGACCTAGACGCCGGGGAGCAAGCCCGGATGGTGACATGCCTCGCGCCGAACATGGGGCCGGGAGTTGCGAAGATCCGGCTTAAGGGATCCTTCGGAACGACTGGCCGAATCCGAACGCAGTGGTTCGGCGGTGACTCCCAGCAAACGGACGTCGAGCACCACGCCCGGGACGCGGTGAGGTTCGTGTATCTGCACCCGCTGCGCGATGCAGCCGCCGATCTGAGGCCGGGACGCGACAATAAGCTGATCCCACTAATTGGCTCACTTGCCCCGCCAGACCATCCCGATTACCGAGCAATTATCGATGCAGCAAGCCTGGCCAACGCGGCGCTGGACAAAATCCAGACGATCATCGACGCCCGGAGTCACGTCGCTAACCGCCTGAACGCGATGACGGGGCCCGGCCGATTCGCGCAGCACAGCGGACTCGCATTTGAGGACCCGAAGTTCGAGCGGGTCGTCGGCGCACTGCGCGCCAAAATCGGCCAGCATGCGGCCCTCGAGATGGACGAAAATGGCTTGGGTTATAGCAACTTGTTGTACATGGCCGTCTTGCTCGCGGCGATCGCGGACGCACCGGTGACAGGTGAGGAACCCACGCTGCGCGTGTTATTGGTCGAGGAACCTGAGGCGCACCTACACCCGCAACTGCAGGACCTGCTGATGCGCTTCCTAGAGAGCGAGGCGGTCGGCCCGACGCAAGTCATCGCAACGACCCACTCCCCAACGTTTGCGTCATCGGCGCGCGTCGAGCGACTTACCGTACTTGCGCGAGGCGACGAACGGGCGAAGCCCGTCGCTCGCCTACCGAGAGATTTCGGCTTGGACGACAAACAGCTGGCTTACCTGCGCCGCTTTCTGGACGTCACGAAGGCGTCGCTGTTCTTCGCGCGCGCAGTGATACTCGTGGAGGGCGTTGCAGAGCAGCTGCTGGTGCCGGTCATCGCCGAACGAATCGGACGGCCGCTGGCCCCCAATGGCGTAGCCATCATCAATATCGGCGGCGTCGCCTTTCCACCCTTCACAGACCTCTTCGGCACTGACAAGTTGCCCTACCGACTCGCGGTCGTTTCCGACAGCGATAGTCAGCCCTCGGCCGACGAACTGGCAGGAGAGAACGAAGCGCTGTCCCCACGTGCAGCTGCGCTGGCGGACCGTGCGGGCGACAATGTGATTGTCCGGCTCGCCGAGAGGACGCTGGAGTGGGACTTAGCGATGGCCGGCAACAGTGCGGTGATGTTGGACGCGCTGGCGCAGGTCAAGCCAATCGCCGGGCCACGGCTCAAGTCCGAAATTGACGATGCGACCGAGGTCGACCGCGCCAACGGGATCCTCGACAAGGTCAAGAACGTCAAGGGCCGTTTCGCACAGGAACTCGCCGAACTGCTAGCAGACGAGGATCAGCCGCTCCAAGTGCCCACCTATCTGCGTGAGGCAATCGAGTGGGTGACAGAGCCTGAAGCTGCAGAAGTGGTCGAGCGCGAGGCCGAGATCAGCGCGATCGGCGCGGCCGTTGGTGAGAGCGATGAATGATCCTTACTGACCAGCAACAGTTGGTGGTCGACGCGGATGGCAACTTCCTCCTACTCGCATGTCCAGGTTCGGGCAAAACGCGTTCGGCGGCCGAGAGGACCGCCCGGCTGATGCACATGCCCGGCGTGAAGGTGGCGGCGTGCTCCTACACGAATGTGGGTGCCGAGCGGCTCGGGGCGGTGCTCGCAAGCGACCTCGGGATTATGTTGTTGCACAATAACTTTCTTGGCACCATTCACAAGTTCCTGCTTCGGCACGTTGTCCATCCGTTCGCCCACCTGCTCGGCGCAGAGCGGGGACCGTTCATTCACGAGGATGACAGCTGGCCACAAGTCCGCGTTCACAATGACAACGCGCAGCGCATTGGTATCGACTGCTTCCGACGCACACCTGATGGCCGACTGGTTGTCACAGACAAACCACCCAGCGTATGAGGAACTTCGGACGAGGTCGTAGCTTCGGTGCGCGATGAGGTGTTGCGGCGCAAGGGTGACATCTTCCGCCGGACCGGCTCACTCACCGCTGATGATGCGATGTAGGTTGCACTGCGCCTGCTAGGAGAGCACCCAGAAGTGTCGGCGGCAGTCGCCGCCCGCTTCACCGAGATACTCCTCGACGAGGCGCAAGATACTTCCGAGCTGCAGCTGGCCTGCCTTGAGGTGCTTCATGCAACAGGGAAGCTGGAGTCGCTCGTCCTGGTTGGTGACCTCGAGCAGTCCATATATTCCTTCCAGGGCGCTAGCGCCGCACGCTGCCAGAAGCTTGCCGATGACCGCAGCCTACGAGTGCTGACCCTCACCCAGAATCACCGCTCCTCACAACGCATTTGCGATGTAGCGGTCAACTTCTGCAGCCGTACCCAACCGGATACGGCAGTCGGGCCCCATGCTGACTGTGAGATCCAGCCGGAAGTCGTGCTGTACCCCGCGAAAGACCCCGCCGCGACGATGGAGATCTACCGAGGACGGCTCGCTGAGCACGGCCTCGCGGTCGAGGACGCTACGGTGCTTGGCCGAAATCGGAAGATCGTTGATGCTCTGAACGGCCAGACGTCAATCTTTAAGTCGAGCGATCGCCAGTACATCATCGGACAACTCGCCGCGCGACTTGCTGCCGGGACGCTGACTGCCAGCCACGTCCGAAAGGCCGAGCGGCTCTTGGCGTACTGTGCGTGGGGCACCACGGCGATCGCAGGTCTGGCCGACCATGAGCGCTCCGACTTGAGAAGAGCCGTGTCTAACCTGTTCGATCTGCTGCCGGCCCTTGAGGGCGATCTGCGTTCGTGGTTGATCGCGGCGCGTAGCGTCCTGCAGGGGGTGGCCGCGACGCTCACGGCTGGGGTCAAGCACACCGGAGGACGCGCAATCAGAGTCAGTGCCGGATTCGCGAATTATCATGCCGCCGAGGTCTTCTCACCGGCACCCCGCGACCTCCGGGCGCGAACGGTGCATTCATTCAAGGGCGAAGACAGCGATGCGGTCATGGTCGTGGTCCGTCGTCCACATCCGAGCGAACCGACTTCTCAGATGGAACTTTGGGAAGCCGCGGTCGCTGGGACACAAGTCGATCCCGAGAAGGAAGAGGAGCGCCGAGTGCTCTTCGTCGCCCTAACGCGAGCGCGACGTTACTGCCTCGTGGCGCTTCCGAACGATGCGCGTGGACGAGTAGTAGCGGCTGCGTGCGATGCTCTCGGATTTAGATCGGCGCAATCCTGACCTGCTGAACACCAGTCAGGTTCCGGCGGCGTCTCCGTTCGCGGCGGCTTCGAGGGCCGCCGCTACCGCCTCGAACTCCGCGAGCGCGGCGGTAAGGTCTTCCACGATCTCTCTGGCGATGATCTCGGGCGCCGGCAGGTTGTCGGCGTCTTCGAGCGACTCGTCACGCAACCAGGTGATATCGAGGTTGACCTTGTCGCGCGCGATGAGTTCCTCGTAAGCGAACGATTTCCATCTCTCCGACGCGACACGTTCGTCACGGGGCTTTCCGCTGAGATAGGAGTCGACGAACTCGTCGAGGTGATGGCGGCGCAGCGGGTTCTGCTTGAGGGTGAAGTGCTGGTTGATGCGCAGGTCGTAGACCCAGAGCTTGGTCGTCCACGGCTGCTCGGAGGCCGGCTTCTTGTCGAAAAAGAGCACGTTCGCCTTCACACCTTGGGCGTAGAAGATGCCAGTGGGTAGGCGGAGCATGGTATGTAAGTCGAAGTCGGCCAACAGCTTTCGTCGCAATGTCTCGCCGGCGCCGCCCTCGAAGAGAACGTTATCTGGAAGGACGACGGCGGCGCGGCCATTGATGTCGAGAATGGTCATAATGTGCTGCAGGAAGTTGAGCTGCTTATTGCTGGTCGTAACGACGAAGTCCTGCCGTTCGATCTCGATATCCTCGCGCACTTCCCGACCATCCGCACCGACCATCGTCAACGACGATTTGCGGCCGAACGGCGGGTTGGTCAGCACTACCGACCAGCGCCGGCCAGGGTCGGATATGAGTGCGTCACGAACATCTATCAGTGAGTCGCCGTCGGCGGTTCCGATGCCGTGGAGCAGTAGGTTCATCGCGGCCAGACGCGCTGTCCCGTCGACGAGTTCATAGCCGGTGACGAAAGTGTCACGCAGGTGCTTGCGCTTCGTCGGGGTCAGGTTCTCAGCCCCTTGCACGGCGTGTTCGTGGGCGACCACGAGGAAGCCCCCGGTGCCACACGCCGGGTCGACGACCATGTCGGCAGGTGTGGGGTCGATGACGTCGACCATGGCCCGAATGAGGTCACGTGGGGTGAAGTACTGACCCGCACCCGACCCCTTGTCGGATGCGCCCTTGGAAAGCAGTGCCTCGTACGCGTCGCCCTTGAGATCTGTGCCCGAAACCGACCAGTTTTCTTTGTCGATCAAATCCACGATGAGGCGTTTGAGCTTGGCCGGATCCTGAATCCTGTTCTGCGCCTTGCGGAAAATCGTGCCAAGTGTGCCCGGCTGCTGCGCCAGCCCGACGAGGATCTTCGTGTATTCGACCTCAAGGTCCGTTCCCTCGGCATCCAGGAGCTTCTGCCAGGAATACTCGTCCGGAACGATCTGCTGCGGGTTGAGCTTTCTTGTCGCCCGCTCGTGTGCCATCTTCAGGAACAGCAGGTACGTGAGTTGTTCGGTGTACTCGATGACGCCAACGCCGTCGTCGCGCAGGACATTGCAGTAGCCCCAGAGTTTGTCGACCAAGCGCCGGGAATCAGACAAAGTGGTTTGCCCTTCTAATCAGCTTTGCACGAAAAGATTTGGCGCGCCCTGGTAGATCCCGTCGCCGGCCAGTAGATCTAGCCGCTTGGCGATGGCACATGCGGCGATCCATCGATCGCCGGTGTGCTCCCTGCCGTGTAGAGGGTGACCGAGCCTTCGGCATTCGCTGACGAGAAGGGCGTACGCATCTACGACTTCGTTGTCGGGGCGAATGGTGGGCGTCCGGTTGAGGGTCTCAATCGTCGTTGCCATCCGCGGCCCGCCCCAGCGGGCGCTTCGCGCACCGGCAAGCACCTCAGCCCTGGTCTGGAAGGAAATGAGTACACGCCGCCCCGTCAGGTATTCGCGCCAGCCAGGGACGCGCGGATCAGGGCTCGCGTGGCGAAGGTAGGTCAGGCTGAACACATCGGTGTCGACTACCGTCGCCGCGATTTCGCTCACGAACGCGCTGCCTCAAGGAATGCCGCAAATTCGTCGTCGGTGAGGTCGAGCCCGCCATTTGGGTCTGGTCCAGGAGCGCTGGACAAAATCTCTTCGAGGGTAACGACTTTGGGGCCGACATACTCGGCTGCGGGATCGTCCGCTGGAAGCACGCGCGCATTCTGAAGAGCGACAAGCCGGCCAGACGCATGTTGTATCCCGGTCCCTTGCGCAACCACCCACTGGCCAACGAGTTGTGCTGCGACGGTATCGTTTTCGACACGCTTGAGATCGACCGTGTGATCTACGTCGTCACGAAGACGGAACTCGTGCGACCGTAGATCCACCTTCTCGAGTCGGCCGGCGGCGGTCATGACCGTTCCTGTGCGGACACGCGTCGGTGTCCACGTTTCGACATGCATCGCCGACGCCGCAATCCGCACCTCCGGCCGCGAAGGCGTGCCGAGGATTACCGTCGGCGCCGCCGCTTGAATGGCGTTGACCAGCTTGCCGACGCTCTCCGCGATCAAGTCAGTCGTCCAATCGGGGCGACGATCCTCGCCCATAGCCCGCACAATCTCCCACAAGCGGTCATCCGCTAAGGCTTGTTCGGTCAGGTCGACGTCGAGTTTGTCGCTCGGGCCCTTGCTGAATCGGAGGACAGTGCTTCCAGGCTCAACCGCATGAAGCCGCAGTTGCGAAAGCTCCTCCATGAACTGCTTCGTGCGGCCGGGTCCAGGCGTATTGATTACTTCGCAGTTGATTCGAGTCGTCAACTCCTGCAAGGCAGTCGCGAGGGCGGCTAGGTCCTTGACCGGAATCTCGCCGTTGGGGGCGGGAGCGTCAACAAGACGGAGCTCGATCTCCTTCATCATCGCAGCTACCTCCTCAGTTCATGCTCCGACTGGTCGTCATCACGGTATAGCGCAAGATGTCGAAATCAATTCTTCCCTCACCAGCAACAACGCTCTCACTCATGATCTCAACACGCTCTGACAAGCCGCGTCTGCGCGGCGACGTCAGCATTACTCGATACCTCGGCTTTCCCACTCACCGAAGGTCCCCTCCGCCGAGATCCACTCGCGGCGCCCGTTGCAGGAACGCCCGAGAGCGACAGCGCCCGCGGTCGATGGGGACGAGAACACGATGTTGCGAGTCACGTGACCTTGGCCGCCCTCGATCGCAATGGCGCCGCCGGCGACCAACTGCTCGTGTTGGGCCCGGTAGGAGGCTTAGGCCTTCATGGTGCTGTCGGCCTTGCCGATGCCGTGCCAGGAGGCGACGACGAGTGAGCCAGCAAGCACTGTGAACTCCCCGTCTATCTGCTGCGCCTGAGCATCAACGCCAAGCTTGATATGTCGGAGCCGGAAGATCGGCGATTCTGTGGCTTCGGTGGGCAGGCGGCTCGAGGATTTGGGCAAAGGGACCCGAATTGCATTGACGCCGAGCACTGGCAGGACTATCTGAAGCTGGGACACGAAATAATCCATGTCGGAGGCATCCGCCTCTGGCAAGGCTGGAACTAGGGGCGCGGTGTTGTTCTCCAGCGTCACCCGACCGGCGCGTGTTGCCAACAGGATCAGCCGGGACTCCAAGTAACGGCCGTGAGCTTTGGTTAGGTTGGTGTCTTTCGACGTGATGACCACCACCCGATCCCAGAAGTCCTTGTCGCGCTGGTGGTATCGCAGGCGATCGGCGACGATATCGGCCTCGCCGATGTAACACCGGGTGTTGCCCACGGCTGCCTCGTCGTCACCCAACAAGATGTAGGCACCGGTGCGCTGGGCCTCGTCGCGCTTGACGAGATCGGCCAGGTCTGAACGGCTGGCGGACAGAACATGTCCGGTCCAGTTGGTGATCTCGGCCGTCGTCAATCCGCCGGGTGTGCCATCGACGAGAAACAGCTTGATCTGCTTGCCGCTCACGCGTGGACCAACTCTTCTGGGGGCGACGAGCCGAGTTCCGCACTGCTCAGTCGACCCGAGAAGGCGTTAGCCAAGAAAGAGCGTCGCAGCGCGTCGGCTCGTATCCGAGCCTCAACTAATGCCCCCTCTAGCCGGTCGTACTCAGATTGCCTCTCGCGGATAGCAGTCACGATGCGCTCAGCTTCGCCCGCGGCAGGAACGATCACGGGCATCTTCCGCATCATGCTGAGTCTGATGGACGCGAGATTTACGCTCTGCTTGCCGTTGCGCTCGGCCCAAGGTCCGCCAATTGTGTTCGCTGTCATTGACAAAAAGAATGGATCGAGCCGAGGCTCGCGGACACGTGCCCTGAAGACATGATTTTGGTGAATACATTCGTCGATCTGGTTCTCCCAGACCCAGCCACGGGCTAGCTTGTCCCGGTCGCCGCCTTCATTGAGCAGGACATCGCCTTTCATCAGCCTCAAGGCATCTGCCTTGGCCGGTGGCACCCGAATCGTCACGACGTCATCGAGTTTCAATCGCCCCCTTTGGACGTTTGCAACTCGCAGATACGGCACCTCGACGAACGCGGGATTTCCTTGTTTACTTGCGTCCTTAGTGACGCCACCTACGACATCAGCCACATGCCCGAGTCGCGCCCACGACCAGCCAACCCGCAGTGATGGAAGCTGTCCGTCTGCAGTCCCGACTTCCTCAAGCGTCGCGTCTGCGCGATCGGTGACATTTGCTGCTGTTAAGGCATGAACAATAGTGCGTACTCGGAGGGCGTTGAGTTTATTAAGGTTCTGCGCCAAGCCACGATTCGCAACATCGAGGCGGGAGAGGTGGTCTTCTAGCAGATCGACGATGCGGCGCTGCTCCGCAATTGGCGGCACAGGCGTCGGCCATGTCGCCAACCGAGCGCGCCCGAGATGGTGGATACCGACGCCCCGTGAGTGCTCGACAAATTTGCCGACGAGCGCCTGATATCGGAAGTAGTGCAAGAGGAACCTGGGCTCGTGCTCACGTGGACGCACTCGAATCAACGTGTTCTGAAATGCGCAGTCCGGTATCTCACCGGACCAAATCGCTGGCTTACCGACTTCGCCAGGGCTACCCGACGCTTCACCTAGAACGATGTCTCCTGGTTTGAGGCGGTACGTGGCCAGCTCCTCGCCGGTAAAGTTCATCGACTTAACGTCGTCAAGGCTGAGTCCAGACCAGGTCACGTTCGCCGCGCGAAGGTATGGCCGCATCGAGTCGCCCTGGTGGTTCTTCGGCGAACGCTGGCGACCAAGCCGTACTTCCGCGACTTCGGAGAGCGGGCGGACCGGCCAGTTCACGCGGTCAGCTCCGCATTCAACTCTTCAATCAGCTCGCCGGCACGGTAGCCCAAATCCCGCAACGCTCCATCGGTACCGCCACGCTCAATAAACGGCGCGTCGTCCAGGTCTTCCACCCTGATCCCCGCCGAGTTGGCGATCACCGACACCATCCGATCCAGCCACCAGCGCTCAGTGTCGTTGAACACCACACCAGCCTGTTCCTGTTGCGTTAACCACGCCGCGTATTTCTCCCGCACCCGCTCACCGTAGGGAACGAGTTCGTCGTCGACGCCGATGGTGTAGCGGATCAGCGGAACGAGATCCGTGAGGGTGTGCGTGGGGCACTTACGGACCCTGGGCGCGTCGATCGCAGCATAGGCGTTCCAGATGATGTCGGGAGTCCAGTTGTGCGGCGGCCGAGCGATGCGGACAGCGAGCCCCTGGATGTAGGAGAAGTCGACTCGCTGCTCGCCTGCCTCGTAGGCGACCTGGATAGCGGTGATTTCGTCGCGGTGCTCATCGAGATAGGCCCGCCACGACTCCACGATCGATCGGGCGCGATTCGTGTCGACCACTCCCCCGGCATCGACGAGTTCGTCGCTGCTGACGTCATCGATGACCCGATCGTGGGCGGTGCGGAGTTCGAGTATGCGGTTGCGTAGCTCGGGGTTAGCAGCAACCGGCTCGATAGCACGCTCGATCGCCTCGGCCGATCCAGTGGACGGCTCGACAGCGTCCACGAGTGCCCTAACTATGTCGCGGACGGGTTGGCCGGCAACCTCATCGAGTTCCCGCCGTTCCTCATCGGTAAGCGCAAGTTCGAGTTTCGCCAACCGCGACGCGAGGGTTGCTGCTTCATCTTCGGTCAGGGTCAGGGCAGCGGCCTTATCCAAGAGCTTCTTGAGGCTGACCGACTTCTGCCGGTTCAGTGGTGGCTCGACGAATGGGTGCTCGGTGACGCCGATGGCGTCGACGATGACGAACCGGGTCTTGTTGTCTGTGTCGGGTGTGACCGCCCGAAAGTCCGCCGAAGCAATCGTGCGCGAACCACGGCCCTTCATCTGCTCGAAGTACTGCGCGGAGCGCACATCACGCATAAAGAACACGCACTCCAGCGGTTTGACGTCGGTGCCGGTGGCGATCATGTCGACGGTCACCGCCACCCGCAGCGATGGGCTCGTCCGCAGCGCCTGGAGTTGTTCCTTGGCGTTGCGCGCGCTGTAGGTGATCTTTGCCGCGAAATCGTTGCCTTTGCCAAACACCTCGCGGACCTGCGTGACGATCTCCTCCGCATGGTTGTCGTCCTTGGCGAAGATCAAAGTCTTTGGCACCGTGGAGCGTCCCGGGAAGATGTCGCTGAAAAGCCGATCGCGGAAAGTTTCCAGCACGGTACGGATCTGATCAGTGGCGGTGACGGCACGGTCAAGGTGGGCAGCACCGTAATCCAAGTCGTCGTCAAGGGTTTCGAGTCTCTGTTCCCGCGTGCGGCGGTCCACCTTCGGCACAACCGTCCCCGCTTCGATGCGAGAACCCTGCCCGCTGATCCGGGTGCGGATCCGGTAGATGTCGAAGTCCACATTGACGCCGTCGGCGACGGACTCGGGATAGGTGTATTCGGAGACCAGGTTCTGGCGGAAAAACCCGAAGGTCTGCTTGCCCGGGGTAGCGGTCAGACCGATGACGTGGGCGTCGAAGTACTCTAAGACGCCGCGCCAGACTCCGTAGATACTGCGGTGGGCCTCGTCGACGATGACCAGATCGAACGTTTCCGGTGGCAGGCCGTCGCTGTAGGAGACCGTGACGGGGGTGTCCGGGGCGAAGTCATCGAGGTTGGGATCGTCGGCGTCGCTGACTTCGCCGTCGTTGAGGAATTTGTAGACCCGCTGGATGGTCGAGATCGTGACTTTGCTCGAACCGAGTAGCCCGGCGCTGGACAGCTTGGTCACGTTATACAACTCGGTGAAGCGGCGACCGTCGTCGGGCGTGCGATAGTTTTGAAACTCCTCCAGCGTCTGGTCGGCGAGGTTGTTGCGGTCGACCAGGAAAAGAATCCGGTTGAAGCCGCTGTATTTCAGTAGCCGGTACGACTCGGTGACCGCGGTGTAGGTCTTTCCGACCCCGGTGGCCATCTGAACCAGCGACCGGTCCGACTGCTGATCGGCCAGACTCTTCTCGACTCCATTGATGGCTTTGATCTGTGCTGGGCGCAGCGGGCCGGTATCCAGGGCCGGGAGATCGCGAACCTTGGCGCGCCAGGTCGGGCGCTCCGGCGAGGCATCGGCGTCACGCAGGATGCGGGCCAACGTCGCCGGCTTGGGGAAGTTGAAGATTAGACGTGCCCGCGGATCGGGATCGAAACCGTTGGTGAAGTGCGTCTCCGCTCCCGACGCCTCGAACACGAACGGCAGCCGACCATCCCGGGTCTTGGCAGCAAGCCGCACATCAGCCGGCAACCCGTCGGCGTACATGGCCGACTGCCACTCAACACCCGACAGGGGCGTGCCCATTGGTTTGGCCTCTATGACGCCGACGACGGCCTTGTCCACGGACAGCAGGTAGTCGACCCGGCCGTGCTCGGGTTTCATCACGACCTCTCGGACGGCGATGCCCTGTCCTGCGAAGAGATTCAGGTCTTTTCTGTCCTGGACCTTCCAGCCTGCCTGGGCCAGTTGCTGATCGATACGCACACGGGCACGCGTCTCCGCGGGAAGAAGGCCGGCACGATCCTCATTAATCATCGCGTGGCAAACGTTACCTACACCGACGCAATCCCAGTCAGAAATCCGTACGGCCAATACCGTGCCGACTCGATCGGCACGCCCTGTCCACGCCGAACACAGGTACTCCCTGCAGTTAGGCCGCCCTAACTCGACTCGCCTCCAACACATCACACCTCTTGCACTCAGGGTAACGAAACGATAACGCAATTTCGTCCGTATCTAACTACACAGCGTGCACTTACCATTGTTTGCATGCCCATGAAGCTATGCCCGCGATGCAGCGCGGAGATACCGAACAGCACGTGGCCGCCGAAGCCCGGCCGTCCCTCCATCTGGTGTTCGCAGCAGTGCCGGCGAGCGGCCTATGAGGAGCGACGCGCAGCAAAAAAATGGCGCCGTCGCCGTGCGGATCGAGGTAGTCGAGAAACCCGTCGAGCGCATTGTGGAACGTGTTCGGGTCGATGCAAAGCAGATTCCGTCCAACCCCGCCGAAGCCGCCCAGATCGTGCTGAATTCGCCGCGAGCATGCCGCACTGTTCTGGAGGCGTTGGCCGCCGCAGCGGACTCGGGACAACTGAACGCCGCGGCGCATGCCCCGACGCTGCGGGCGGCTCAACGATTGCTGACTTCGCTGAGGAAGGCACGCCTTCTCAATGGCTAGAGCGCGACTCACTCGACGCTAACTCAGTGCCCAGTAAAGCCAGGGCCGCGATCGGCCAATCCCGGCACACCCGGCGAGCAGATCCGCCGCCTCGTCCGCGTCAGCACCGCGCCACGCGGAATGCCGTTGCGAAGCGGCACGTTTCGCGATGTTGTACCCCGTCGCGGGAATTGGCGGTAATTCACCTGTGCCGCAGTAAAACTCGACAGAGAAATATTTGCGTGACCGTCGCGCGAGGCTCATGAGCGGACTTACCGTTTAGACATGAGACGACGCGCCACGGATCGCCGCTCGGCGCAGCCCGCCGAAACGGCTGCCGGTGGGCAGCGCCTTTTCGGTGCGTCAACATGAGCTGGGAAGCCCTCGCGTGGGCGAAAGACTCGGACGTCGCTCAACCGGTGGCGAAGTTCATCCTCGTCCTGCTGGCAAACAAGGCGGATGAAAACTTCTCCTGCTATCCGTCGATCCGCACGCTGATGGCTGAATCCGGCGCCGGAAGAAGCACGGTCTTGCGCGCGCTGAGCTTTCTAGAGACTAGGGGCTTCATGTCTCGACGCCCGCAATTCCACGATTCCGGTGCCCGCCGCTCCACCCGCTACTACCTGAATCACCCTCGGGCACCACATCTTCCACCCGGTCCCGATGCGGGACCCCCTCGTCCCGTGTCGACACGGGGGTGTCAATGGCCAAGTTGAAGTATCCGCTGGTGGCCAGATAGAAGTATCCACCCCGGGCGGTAGTTCCTAGGTTGGTGTGGGTTGCTCCTTCCGGTGCTGGGCGTCCTTCATGCGGTAGGAGTCGCCGTCGGTGATGACGAGGGTGGCGTGGTGTAGCAGGCGGTTGAGGATGCTGACTGCGGTGGTCTGCTCGGGCAGGAACCGGCCCCATTGTTCGAAGGGCCAGTGTGACCCGATGGCCAGGCTGCGGCGTTCGTAGGCGCCGGCGACCAAGCGGAACAGCAGTTGGGTACCGGTGTCATCGAGTGGGGCGAAGCCGAGTTCGTCCAAGATGATCAGGTCGACCCGCAGCAGCGATTCGATGATCTTGCCGACGGTGTTGTCGGCCAGGCCGCGGTAGAGGGTCTCGACGAGATCAGCGGCGGTGAAGTAGCGGACCCTGAGCCCGGCGTGGATCGCCGCGGTCCCCAACCCGATCAGGGTGTGGGATTTGCCGGTGCCGGCCGGGCCGATGATCGCCAGGTTCTGTTGGGCCCGTATCCATTCCAGACTTGACAGGTAGTCGAAAACCTTCGGCGGGATCGACGAGGCGGCCACGTCGAAGGACTCCAACGTTTTCGAGACGGGGAACGCGGCGGCCTTGAGTCGGTTGACGATGTTGGAGGCATCCCGGGCGGCCAGTTCGGTCTCGACGAGCGTGCGCAGCACTTCCTCAGGAGTCCAGCGTTGGGTCTTGGCGGTCAGCAAGACCTCGGGTGCGCTGCGCCGCACCGCGGCCAACTTCAACCGCCGCAGCCCGGCATCCAGATCAGCGGCCAGCGGCGGCAACGACGGCGGCGCCACGGGTTCGACGGCAGTCGTTGGTGATGTCGTGGTCATGAGATCACCTCGTCATCGGCTCCGACGGGTCCGATCTTGTAGGCGTCCAGGGAACGCATCGGGGCGACCGGTAGGTCCAGAATCAGCGCATCCCCGGCAGGGCGGGGTTGTGGGGTTCCGGTGCCCGCGGCCAGGATGGAGCGCACGTCGGCGGCCCGGAACCGGCGAAACGCCACCGCCCGGTGCAGCGCCGCGATCAGCGCGTCGGTGCCGTGGGCGGCCCCCAGGGCGAGCAGGATCTCCAGCTCTGCGGCTAGGTCCTGTCTGCTTAATGTGAATGGTGTTTTGGCTGATGCTGTTTGGGTGATGCGGACGCATGCGATTTCTGATGATTTGTGGTCGCTGATCGTGGCGGTGTTGCCTGCGGGGCGGCGGCGTGGCCGGCCGTGGAACGATCATCGACGTACTCTGGAGGGCATTATCTGGCGTTACCGTACGGGATCTCCGTGGTGTGACCTGCCCGAGCACTTCGGTCCCTGGCAATCGGTGGCCGAGAGGCATCTACGCTGGTCGGTCGATGGCATCTACGCGCGGATCTTCGCGGCGATCGCCTCTGACCTCGACGCCGAGGACGCCGACCTGGGCGCACTGTTGTCGGTCGATTCGACCAGTGTGCGCGCCCACCAACACGCAGCCGGAGCGCGCCCGGGCGCCGCACAGGGGGATCTGTCGAATTACAAGAAATATCTCGATGAGCCCGATGACCACGCCATTGGGCGTTCCCGCGGCGGGCTGACTACCAAGATCCACGCCTTGACCGACCAGCTGTGCAGTCCGGTCACCCTGGCACTGTCGGCCGGTCAAGCCGGTGATAATCCGATGCTTTGGCCACTGCTGGCCGCCCGGTGCAGCAACTCAGACGCCCCGTTTCACCTGCTGGCGGACAAGGCGTACTCCCATGACTCGACGCGGGCACAGCTGCGCCGGCTCAAGATCGCCCATACCATCCCCGAGCGCAGCGACCAGATCACCCGCCGCAAAGCCAAAGGCCGCAACAGAGGACGGCCTCCGGGGTTCTCAGGCCGAATCTACAAGCACCGCAACACCGTCGAGCGAAGCTTCAACCGGCTCAAACACTGGCGCGCGGTCGCCACCTGCTACGACAAATACGCCCTGACCTACCTCGGCGGTGCCACCCTGGCCGCCATCATCACCTACCACCGCGTCCGCAATTAGCAGACAGGACCTAGTCGGGTGTTGTCGATCGCCGCGGCGCCGACGAGGAATGCCTCGGCGTCCGCGCCGAGGGCGCAGAACTGCTTCTCCACGCTGGTCTTGGGCCGCGGGCCCCGACTCGGTGCCAGCCTTGGCCCGTCGTAGTGCTCATCGAGGATCGACGCTGAGCCTGGGGCGACCAGTTCGTGTTCGGCCACGATCATCCCGGTAGCCGGTTCGACCAGGCAGACCGCGCCGTGATCGACCACCACCGCCACGGTGGTGCCGATCAGCCGGGTGGGTACCGAGTAGCGGGCCGAGCCGTAGCGCACACAGGAGAGTCGGTCGACCTTGCGCAGCACCGTGGGCGCCCCGATCTGTAAGCGCAACGATGGAAGTGGTTGCAGTACTTGGCGTTCGGAGACCAACCGTTCGTCGGGAATCGCCTGAATCTCCGAGTGCGCCAGGGCATTGACCTCGTCGCACCACGCCGCCGCAGCGGCGTTGGCGGCCCGGATGTCGATCGGCACGCCGTCGACAGCGGACTGGGTCAGCAGCGGCACCGCCAGGTCGCGTTGGGCATAGCCGCACAGGTTCTCCACGATGCCCTTGGATTGTGGGTCGTTGGCGTGACAGAAGTCCGGGGCGAACCCGTAATGGGTGGCCAGTCGGATGTAATCCGGGGTCGGGACGACCACATTGGCGACTACCCGCCTTTGAGGCAGGCCATCCGATCAGCCAGCACCCACGCCGGGACCCCGCCGATCGCCGACAGGGTTTCGGCGATCAACGCCAGCGTGGTCGAGGCCTTCTGGTCGGCGGCGAAACGCACGAATCGCCACCGGGAGAATGCCAGCACCGCGCAGAACAGGAACAATCCCGGTGCCGCTTGGGCCCAGTCGATCACCAGGTACTGCCCTGGTGACCATACCGCTGGACGGCGCCCGCAGTGATTGGCGCTGCGCCACAACGTCTTCGCCTCGGCAACAAGACGCCGGAAGTTGCGATCCGAGCCTTGGTAGCCTGCGGTGCGGGCGATCGGCAGCAGCCGCTTGGCCGAGATCCGGCCTCCAGATTTCTCGACACGTTCGGCGACCAGCTCGGCCACCGAATCGTAGTTGTGCCCTCGTTCGGCCCGCCGTGCCGGCGGTATGCCGGCCTGGTCGGCCTCGAATTTGTCGATGATCTTCTTGACGGTGCGATGCGTGGTGCCGCACGCGTCGGCGGCGGCCCGGTACGACCCGAGCTGTTGATCGGCAGAAATGATGTCCATGCGGTCCTTCACAGACTTCAATAGAACTCCCCGGTGATGATGGCCATTGGTTGGCGCCTTCACCGTCACCATCGGGGCCCACAGTTCCTGATCGACACGACGAACACGGGTGGATACTTTTATCTGGCCAAAACTGGATACCTCGACTTGGCCACCAGTGGCTACTTTTTCATGGCCACGGACAGGGGGCCGTCCCGCAGTGGGACGGGGGCGGTATCAGAGAGGCACCCTACGGGGGTCCCGAATCGGGCCCCCTTGAATCCATCAACCGAATCCCCATCCGAACCGGGTGACTCCGCAGCACAAATCCTGCACGCCGTGAGCGATTCGTGGCGGCTGGGTGAGTGCGACGCGCACACTCTCCTGCCAGCCATCGAATCCGCCCTGGCACGCGGTTGGCCAGCCGCAGATCTCGCCACCCACCTCATCCGAAACCCGAACGGGGCACGGGATCCGATTCGCGTACTGGCCCGGCGTCTCACGCACCCGTGGCAGCCACCAAGCTCGCCCGCGCCAGCAGTGCCTTGGTGCGGTGAATGCGAGGACGCGCATTCTCGCACAATCACGGTCACTGAGGCCGACGGAACGGAAGCTGCGCGTTTTTGTCCACAGTGCAGCCCCCAAGTCCACAGGAACCGTTCATCCGTGCAAAATCCCGTCAAGATTGCGGAAAGGTGGTGAATTATCTTGGAAAACAACGTGTTCAATGATCTCCCCCTGCTGCTCGCGGTTCCCCACGCCGCGCAGCTACTGGGAATCAGCCGGGCGGCAGCCTACCGACTGGTGGCCTCCGACGAGTTGCCCGTTCGTCGGCTTGGCGGCCGGATTTACGTGGTAACGGCCGGGTTGCGCGAGCTGGTGGCCTCGTGAAAGGCACTGTCCATCAGCGTGGTTCGGCGTGGTACTACAAATTCCGCCTCCCCGAGCGGGACCCCGCGACCGGCCGATATCCCTGGATCACCAAAGGCGGCTTCGAGACCGAGCGCGAGGCCTGGAAAGCCTGCCGGGAATCCATGCGAGATGCTGACCGCGGGCGGATCGTCAAGCCTTCGACCCGCACAGTCGCGCAATTCCTCACCTAATGGCTCGCCGCTATCGAACCCGCACTCGACGCCACGACGTGGCGCAGCTGGAGCGATTACCCGCGCACATACGTCATTCCCCATATCGGTGCCGAGCGCCTGCAGCGACTTGACGAGCCTCAACTCTTGAAGCTCTACACCAAGCTGCTGACCGAGGGTCGCGTCAAGCGCGACAACGAAACCGTGATGTATGCCTATTGGTCCGAGCGCAGCGCCGCGGGCGCCCCGCCCACACCCCGGCAGCTGTCGGAGGCATGCGACACAACAATCCACGCGGCCCGCACCGCGGTAAGGCGCTATCGGGTAGGCATTGTGCCCAAACCGATTTCGCCTGGATTAGCACCCAAGACCGTCCTCAATGTCCACGCGTTTCTGCACCGAGCACTCGTCGACGCGGTGGCGTGGAAATACCTCACCGACAACCCGGCGAGCAATGTGAAACCACCGCGTCGTCCGCGCACGCGCCGAACGGTGTGGAGCGCTGACGAAATCCGGACGTTCCTCAAGTCGATCCGCGACGACCGGTTCACGGCGCTGTTCCTGCTCGAACTCACAACCGGCATTCGGCGCGGCCAGGTGTGCGGCCTGAAGTGGTCTGACGTCGACCTGGATACCGGTGTCATCAACGTCCATGACAATCGCGTGGTGGTCGGCGGCCGGGCAGTCGACAAGGCCGGCGGCAAGACCCGCAACGCCGATCAGACGATTTCCATCGACCGCACCACCGTGGCAGCGCTGCGCCGTTGGCGCGAACTCCAAAACACCGAACGCGAGTTCTTCGGCGACGCCTACCATCCCGGCGACTACCTGTTCACCTACCAGGACGGCCGGCCACCGCACCCCGACACCATTCGTCAGCGGTTCGACCGTCTGGCGGCAACAGCAGGCTTGTCCCGCATAACTTTTCACGATCTGCGCCACTCCTATGCCACCGGTGCGCTGCGGGCCGGCATCAGCCCGAAGGTGATCAGCGAGCGGATCGGCCACGCCAACGTCGGGTTCTTCCTGGAGACCTACGCGCATGTGCTGGGCAACGACGACCGCGAGGCAGCCGAACAGGCTCCCGAGTTCCTCCTCGGTGACGCGTGGGACGACGGAAAGGACCTGGCCTGAGCGGTCTGCGCGCGGACCTATTGCATATAACTCAGGAGTTATATTAGTGTCGAACTCCTGGAACGTGATCTTGCTAGAGGAGGTCGAAACCTGGTACTTCACGCTCGATAGCGATGCGACGGCCGCCGTTACCGGCGCCATCGATCTGCTTGAGCTTGAGGGACCAACCTTGGGTCGGCCGACAGTTGACAAAGTCAAGGGGTCGAAGTTTCACAGTATGAAGGAGCTGCGCCCAGCCGGCACCAGCATCCGAATCCTGTTCATCTTCGCCGCCGAGCGGCAGGCAATCCTGCTGCTCGGCGGCGACAAGGCGGGCAACTGGAAGAGCTGGTACGACAAGAACATTCCGATAGCTGAGCAGCGCTACGAGAACTGGCTCGCGACCGAGGGAGGTGACTGAACGTGGCGCGCCACTGGCGTGAGATTCGCGCGGAGGCGATCGCGCAGGGGCGGCTCGACCCGGCGCGGGCAGATGCCGCGCGCAAGGAGATGCACGAGGCCGTCCAGGCGCAGCAGCTTGCCGACATCCGGAAGGCGCACGGCCTCGTCCGCCAGGCTGACGTCGCGGCCCTTATGAGTGTCTCCCAAGCACGGGTGTCCAAGCTGGAAGGTAGGTGACCTGTCGCATATTGAACTCGGCACCCTGCAGTCGTATGTGGCTGCCCTAGGGGGCAATCTGCGCGTCGTTGCCGACTTCGGCGATAGCACCGTGGAATTGCACGCGTGATTCCGCACCGCTTCCCTCACCTATGTCAGAACAAGCCGCCAAGGCAGATTACGAATCGACTCGACTGGCTAGTTGTATGAGCGCATTAACCAGATGATCCGGACCCAACGGGGCCTATCGAGCGGATCTCAGCCTCTCAGCTAACTTACCCGGGCATGTCGGCAACGGGTTCTTGCCAGTACCTACGCGTGCTGCGGACTGGCGCAAACGCCGGCCTCTCAGAACGGCGGGTCGTCACCCCACGGGTCGGAGCTCTGGGCAGTTGCTGATCCAGGGCTTGCCGAACCCCACGGATCAATGCTTGACGCGTGTGGAGCCTCCACAGTCTGTCCGGCCGGAGCCTGTGACTCTGGTCCATCCTGGGATTCGACCTCTTGCCTAACGGCTGCCTGCTCCTCGGCGAGCTTCACGTGCCACTCGGCACGGGCTAGGAGCTCGTCAAATGTTATGACCTCCGGCTCATGAAGGTTGCGCCGGAATAGCTCAAAGCTGTGCACCTTGTTGTCGATTGGTCCACCGCCGTCACCTAACAACTGGCTCAACGACCCGACGATGAGGAACGAACGTGGCCGCACGATGAAGGTGCCTGTGCCCGTCCGCGAGCCATCGTCGGCCGAATCCTCGATGTAATCTCCGAGGTCGCGCACTGCCATACGCACGGTCTGCTGGACCTGCACTACCGCCCCTGCCAGCTCGTTCGAAGGCCGCCACACACCGGATCGATACTCCTCGGCCAGCAACTCCGTTCGGTGGTGCTTGATCTCAGCAAAGGCCAGCGATCGCACTATCCCGTTCGTACGCAACAGCGCATCAACTCGTTTGCCGACCGTCGTGATATCGCTGCCGACCACGACTTTCTCAAGCTTGCCCTTATCCCAAGAAGTCAGCAGCTGCCCTCCGAGGCCGATACCAAGTACCCACGGGTTCGCCTCCAACAGTCGCTGCCACGCACGTTCCGGCCCACCTGCGGAGTCCTTCTCGACGTCGAACACGGCATCGTCCTCGAGCCACGTTCGCATCGTCGCTACGACCTCGCGTCGGTGCTGCAACGCGATGACGTCACGGGCATCCGCGTCGCTCTGAATGAGTGCACGAAATCGCTCTGGATCCTGTGAATATGCGCGGCCCATCGCCCCTGGGTCCGAGAAGAAATCGCGCAAAACCTGGTCATCGACGTAAACGGTGCTTTCGCCGTCGACCGGAATCGAATCCAGTGCCTTGATGAGATCGATCAACCGGGTCGACTGGTCTCGGTCGAGTTCGAGTACAGGCTCCAGCTTGGTCGCGTCTCCTGAAGTGGGCACCTTCTGAATCCGAATCTTGCGCACGGAGCCAGCAGATCGCGCGACGTTGAGTTCGATCTGCTTGCGTCCGCCGGGCGTCGTATAGATCACGTCCTTCGTCCATTCCCAGTCATCGTCATCTTCGGTGGGTAACTCGTCGAACACCTTGTGGATATAGCGCGCCTTCTGACCGGCGTCCTGCCCGAATGCCATGACGAAACTCCGGCTGGCGTAGGTACGCGTCGTGACCCGCCCAGTCGCCCAGGTGACCTCGTTTGGCTCGGGCAAATCTGCGAACGTAAACGACACTCGCCCCCACCGTTCTCCTGTAGCCCACGTGCGTGTATGAGCCGACGACTCACTAGGTCCTGTCTGCTAATTGCGGACGCGGTGGTAGGTGATGATGGCGGCCAGGGTGGCACCGCCGAGGTAGGTCAGGGCGTATTTGTCGTAGCAGGTGGCGACCGCGCGCCAGTGTTTGAGCCGGTTGAAGCTTCGCTCGACGGTGTTACGGTGCTTGTAGATTCGGCCTGAGAACCCCGGAGGCCGTCCTCTGTTGCGGCCTTTGGCTTTGCGGCGGGTGATCTGGTCGCTGCGCTCGGGGATGGTATGGGCGATCTTGAGCCGGCGCAGCTGTGCCCGCGTCGAGTCATGGGAGTACGCCTTGTCCGCCAGCAGGCGAAACGGGGCGTATGAGTTGCTGCACCGGGCGGCCAGCAATGGCCAAAGCATCGGATTATCACCGGCTTGACCGGCCGACAGTGCCAGGGTGACCGGACTGCACAGCTGGTCGGTCAAGGCGTGGATCTTGGTAGTCAGCCCGCCGCGGGAACGCCCAATGGCGTGGTCATCGGGCTCATCGAGATATTTCTTGTAATTCGACAGATCCCCCTGTGCGGCGCCCGGAGCGCGCTCCGGCTGCGTGTTGGTGGGCGCGCACTGGTCGAATCGACCGACAACAGTGCGCCCAGGTCGGCGTCCTCGGCGTCGAGGTCAGAGGCGATCGCCGCGAAGATCCGCGCGTAGATGCCATCGACCGACCAGCGTAGATGCCTCTCGGCCACCGATTGCCAGGGACCGAAGTGCTCGGGCAGGTCACACCACGGAGATCCCGTACGGTAACGCCAGATAATGCCCTCCAGAGTACGTCGATGATCGTTCCACGGCCGGCCACGCCGCCGCCCCGCAGGCAACACCGCCACGATCAGCGACCACAAATCATCAGAAATCGCATGCGTCCGCATCACCCAAACAGCATCAGCCAAAACACCATTCACATTAAGCAGACACGCCCTAAGGCGCCTCTGAGCGTATAGCCCAGCTGTCAAGTTTCGGTACCCGCTTGACGGATGAGTTCCGGTAGGTGCGTTACAGGGCGTGGGCCTTGGTGGTTAAGGGCGTTTCCCGCGTCGGTGTGGTGGGTGCCGGTCAAGGGGCCGGGGTCAAGGCTCGGCCCTCGGGCCGACCGCGCAGCGGCGTGGCCTTGACCCCGGGACCCTCCGGTGCATCCTGGCGCGGCTTGCGGGGACGGCCATGCGGGGTGGCGAAGGCGCCGTGTTCCTTGGCCCGGTCATGGCGGATGGCATGGGTCCGCACGATCGCTCCCGCGCACGCGATCTGCACTGACTCCGCCACGATCGACACCTCGACTTGCTTTCCCCGCCACACCCTTCCGGCCCGATACATCGTCCCCGCGAACGAGACATCACCGTTGCTGTCGACCACCCGGGTCACCACGATCCCGCTGGTGACCGGCCGCGCCGTCCGCCGGCCCTGCCGGACCACTCCCGTCGTGTTGTCGGTCTTGCGGTGCTGCACGTGCGAGGCCACCAGCACGTCATGGTGATAGATCGACACCAGGTTGTCGGCCACCACCACCGACACCGGCTCTCCGGCCAGCACGATTGGTACCCGGTACCGAAAACCCGCCACACTGATCGACCCATGCCGATTCACCCAGCGGCGCACGCCGGCATCGCGCAGATCCACCGGCGCCCCCGGGTGCTGCCCCTCGGCTGGGACTGCCGCGACCGGCTCGACGACGCTGAGATCCGGACCGGCCGCCAACGCGAACCGGGCCGCCGGCGCCACCATCCCCAACGATTGATGCGGGCGCGCGGTGTTGTAGTACTGCACCCACCGGTCTATCGCGGCCTGCAAATCGGCGATGGCGTCGAACACCCCGTCCACCTCGGCGAAAATCTCCGCCCGCATCGTCTTGTGAAGGCGCTCAACCTTTCCGTCGTCGTGGGTGAGCGCGGAGCGGTCAACAAATGCCCGATGCCGTTCTCCACACACCCGGTCAAAGAGCACCTCCGCACTGGAGCCACCCGGGCCGAACCGGCCGGTGAACACCTTGCCGTTGTCAGTCAGGATCTGCTCGGGCACCCCGTGGCGGCGCAGCGCCTCCAACAGCGCCGCACAGACCGGCCGTGCCGTCGCCCGCGCGACCACCTTCGCCGACACCACGAACCGGGAATTGTCGTCGATGCCGGTCACCACCTTGACCTCGATGCCATCGCGCAGATGCAGCCCGCCGACCACGTCCATCTGCCACAACTCCATCGGCTGGCCCCGCTCCCAGCGCTTGTAATCGCTGCGCCGCCGGCGACGCTTGGCCGGATCGATACGACCGTTGCGCACCAAAGCCCGATACACACTGGAACGACCCGGCACCACCGGCACACCGTCGCGCTGCAGCTCGTAGACGATGCGGGTCGGGCCCCACCGCGGATGGGCATCACGCAACGTCAACACCCGCGCCTCCACCTCGACTGGCATCTGATGCGGACACCGATGTGGACGCGAAGACCGGTCCTCAAATTCAGCGCCGCACCCTCCTCGGCGTACCGGCGCAACCAGGCATGCACCGTCTGGCGCGACACCCCGAACCGACGGGCAACCGCGGTCACCGGCGCTCCGTCCAACACCTCCAGCACCGCCCGATACCGCATTTCGGACATCCGCAGCTCCTGCAACATGCCGGCCCCTTCCGCAGTCCACCCACGACCACGAAAGAACTCACCGCCACCAGCGGCAACACGCCGGGTGTAAACCACCTACCGGAACTACTGTCGCACACCTACCGAAACCGCGTCCCCAAACCGTCAAACAGCAACCGCAACCCAAACGTCAAGCATGAACCGGAATCGCACAGCGTATAGCCCAGCTAATGTTCCCAAAAGTGTTCCCAAAGCCATAGAAAATGGCCCCCGAGCTTGCGCCTGAGGGCCATTTCACGTAGTAGCGGGGACAGGATTCGAACCTGCGACCTCTGGGTTATGAGCCCAGCGAGCTACCGAGCTGCTCCACCCCGCGTTGGTGAATGCAAGGTTACCGAACACGTACGGGGCTCTCCAAATCGCACGCTCAGCGGCCCGCGCGGCCCGAAAACGCCTGGAAACGCGGCGCCGTCGGCGCCCAGCACCGAACAAACAATCCGGCCCGCAGCAAGACGGCCCGACGGCGACGCTCAACTGGGCGTCTTGGGCGCTACCGCCCGCGGCGCCATCGCCAGCGACGGCTTCGCGGGCATACTGTGACGGCGTGCACATCGATGTGATGACGATCCCGCAACCATTGGCTCAGATCGGCGATCTGGCCCGTCGCACCCAGGCCGCGGGGTTCTCCGGTCTGCTGTTCACCGAAACCGGCCGCACGGCCTATCTCAACGCCGCTATCGCCTCACAGGCCGCGCCCGGCCTGGAGCTGTCCACCGGTGTGGCGGTGGCCTTTCCCCGCAGTCCGTTCGTCACCGCGGCCACGGCCTGGGAGCTGCAGGAGGCGACGGGCGGAAAGTTCCGGCTCGGTCTGGGCACCCAGGTACGCACTCACGTGGTGCGGCGCTATGGCATGGCCTTCGAACGCCCCGGCCCGCGCATGCGCGACTACGTGCTCGCCGTCAAGGCGTGTTTCTCCGCCTTCCGCACGGGGACGCTGGACCACCATGGCGACTTCTACGATCTCGACTTCATCACCCCCCAATGGAGCGCGGGCCCCATCGATGCCCCCGACCCCAAAGTCGATATCGCAGCGGTGAATCCGTGGATGCTGCGGATGGCGGGCGAGGTGGCCGACGGGGTACACATCCATCCGCTCGGCGAGCTTGGCTACCTCACCCGCCATGTCGTGCCCAACGTCGCCATGGGCGCCGCGAAAGCCGGGCGCTCACCGGCGGACATCGCCGTCATCGTGCCGGTGATGACCATCGTCGGCGACAGTGACGAGGAGCGTGCGATCGAACGCGAGTCGGTGCGCGCCAGCATGGCCTTCTACGGAAGCACGCCCAATTACGCGTTCATCTGGGACGAGGCCGGGTTCGAGGGGACCACCGCGCGGATTCGGGAAAAGCAGAAAGCCGGGGATTTCCCCGCCATGATGGCCCAGATCTCCGATGAGCACATCGATGCCTTTGCCACCGAGTCCAGCTGGGATGGGCTGGCCAATGCGCTGACCGACAAATACGGGGGCATCGCCACCCGCCTGGTGATGTACAACGCCCTGGGCGCCCCTGGGCGATTCGAGCGCTACGGCGAAGTGGCCCGCCGCATGCACGGGTAACGACAACCACCACGTCGGCCACGGCCAGCACCAGCGTGCGCAAAATGCCGGCCCAAGCGGCGTGTCAGTGCACAGACACGCACGCTCGCGGCGACAAGAGCAGCAAGAGCGACCAGGGCAGCAAGGACGGACCCCAGCTCGCCTCTACTGGGTGTTGTTGAACTTCGTGATCGCGTCGTCCAACCGTTGCAGCGCTGCCCCGTAGGCGGCGAAGTCGCCCTTCTTCTGCGCATCACGCGCCGCGCCGATGGCCGACTGAATCTCCTTCATGGCCGCGGCCTTGGCCGGTGAAAGCGTCACCGACGCCTCGGGAGCCGGCGGCACCGCTGTGGGCGGTGATGGCGGTGTTCCCGGTGACGCCTCTGGCGAGGGCGCGTTGTTGGGCGGCAGATTGGCGGATGCTCCGCCCTCGGTGGGCTGGATTCCGGTGGCGGCATCACCCGCACCCGGCCCGAACAGCCCGTTGAGCGCATCGCGCACGGTGGGGCCGTAGCCGATCTTGTCGTTGTACATCATCGCCACCCGGATCAGGCGCGGGTACGACGAGGCCGCGTCGCTGGCACCCGGGGATGCATACACCGGTTCCACGTAGAGCAGCCCGCCCTGGCCCACCGGGAGGGTCAGCAAGTTGCCCCAGCGGATGCGGTTCTGGTTATCTCGCCCGATCACACCCAGGTCCTGGGACACCGCCGGGTCGGTGGTGATCGCGTTATTGGCCAGTTTGGGACCGTTCACCTGCCCCGGGATGGTCAATACGGTGATCTTTCCGTACGTCGTGGGATCCGAGCTGGCGCTGATGTAGGCGGCCAGATAGTCGCGCTTGAACCTGTTCATCGCGCTGATCAGCTGATATGACGCCGAATTGTCATTCTTCGCAATGTTTTTCGCGACGATGTAGTACGGCGGCTGATAGCTGCTGGCGGTCGGGTTCGGGTCAAGCGGCACGTCCCAGAAATCCGAGGTGGAGAAGAAGGTCACCGGGTCATTGACGTGGTACTTGGCCAGCAGCATGCGCTGCACCTTGAACAGGTCTTCGGGGTAGCGCAGGTGCGCGGCGAGCTCGGGGCTGATGTCACCCTTGGGCTTGACCGTCCCGGGGAAGACCTGCATCCAGGCTTTGAGCACCGGATCCTGCTCGTCCTGCTGGTACAGCGTGACGGTGCCGTCGTAGGCGTCGACGGTGGCCTTCACCGAGTTGCGGATGTAGGAGACCTGCTTGTCCGGGAGCAGCCGGTTGAAGGCGACCTCGTTGGAGTCCGCGGTCGCCGACGACAGCGAGGTCAGCTGCGAGTACGGGTAGTTGTCCAAGGTGGTGTAGCCGTCGAGGATCCACACCATCCGCTTGTTGACGATCGCCGGGTAGACCGCGCTGTCGGTGGTCAACCACGGCGCCACCGCCTCCACCCGCTGCGCGGGATCACGGTTGAACAGGATCTTGCTGTTGGAGCCGATCACGTTGGAGAACAGGAAGTTGCGCTCGGCGAACTTGGCCGCGAACACGGTGCGGGAGATCCAGCTGCCGACCGACACTCCCCCACTTCCGGTGTAGGTGTAGTTCTTGGTGTCCGCACTGGTCTCGTAGTCGTATTCCCGGTCGGCACCGGTCTTGCCCACGATCGCGTAGTCGGCGGGGGTGTTGGAGATGACCGGCCCGTAGTAGATCCGCGGCTGATCCAGCGGCGCCGGACCGTCGGACACGACGGTGCCGTTGGCGCCCACGACGTTAACCAGGAACTCGGGGTAACCGCCGTTTTGGTTCGGGTCGTTGGCGATGCCCCGAACGGTGTTGGCCGGCGAGGCGATGAATCCGTTGCCGTGGGTGTACACGGTGTGCCGGTTGATCCAGTCCCGCTGGTTGTCGATCAGCCGATCCGGGTTGAGTTCGCGCGCCGCGACCACGTAGTCACGCAGGTTGTTGTTGCGGTCGAAGTAGCGGTCGATCGACAACTGGTCGGGGAAATAGTAGAAGTTCTTGCCCTGCTGGAACTGGGTGAACGCCGGGCTGACGATCGTCGGGTCGAGCAGCCGGATGTTGGAGGTGGTGGCGCGGTCGGCGGCGACCTGCTGTGCGGTCGCTTCGCCGTCGCCGGTGTAGTTGCGATACGTCACCACATTCGACGTCAGCCCATAGGCTTGCCGCGTTGCCGTGATACTTCGGCTGATGTATTCGCTTTCCTTCTGCGCCGCATTGGGTTTGACGCTGATCTGCTCGACGATCATCGGCCAGGCGGCGCCGACGATCAGCGACGAGAGCAGCAACAGCACCAAACCGATGGCGGGGATCCGCAAGTCGCGCAGCACGATCGCCGAGAACACCGCCGCCGCGCAGATGACGGCGATGGCCATCAGAATCAGCTTCGCCGGCAACACGGCATTGATGTCGGTGTATCCGGCACCGGTGAACGGTTTGCCGCCGCGGGTGTGCGACAGCAGCTCATAGCGGTCCAACCAGTAGGCGACCGCTTTGAGCAGCACCAGCACCCCGACCAGGCTGACCAACTGAATGCGCGCCGAGCGGCTCAGGGCGCCGCTGCGGCCGGTCAACCGGATGCCGCCGAACAGGTAGTGCGACACCACGTTGGCCACAAACGCCAGGAAGATCGCGACAAACAAGTAGCTGAGCAGCAGCCGGTAGAAGGGCAACTCGAAGGCGTAGAAGCCGAGGTCTTTGCCGAACTGCGGGTCGGTGATCCCGAAGTCACCGCCATGCAAGAACAGCTGGATCCGAACCCAGTAGCTCTGGGCGACAATCCCGGCCAACAGGCCGATCGCCGCCGGTATCCCGATCCCGAACAGCCGCAGCCGAGCCAGTACGACGGTGCGATAGCGCGCCACCGGATCGTTGTCGGTGTTCGGCACGAAAACCGGGCGGGTGCGGTAGGCCAGCGCCAGCCCGGCGAAGACAATGCCTCCGACCAGCACTCCGGCCACCAGAAAGACCAGGAATCGGGTGACCAGCACGGTGGTGAACACCGAGCGATAGCCAAGCTCGCCGAACCACAGCCAGTCGACGTAGGTGTCGATCAGACGCGGACCCGCCAACAACAGCGCGATCACACCCAAAGCGATCAAGATCAAAACCCGGCTGCGCCGAGTCAGCTTCGGCATCCTTGCGGTGGGCCGCATCCCCACTAGCTACGCTCCCTGCTCGGTTTGGCTGGCGCCGTTTTGAAGGCCGTCGTTCCACGAGACGTTTCCCGACCGGCTGCTAGAGATTTTTCTAGACGGTCACAACTCTACGCACCCCCGGGTGCTAGCAACTCGGCGTCGCAGTCCCCGCGGTCATGGCGTGCAACGCGTCCACCGCTTGGCCCAGCGTTTCGACCTTCACCAACCGCAGGCCGCTGGGCGTATCGGAGGCCGCCTCGTAGCAGTTTTTGGCCGGCACCAGGAATACCGAGGCACCAGCGGCCCGGGCGGCCGCCATCTTGTGGGTGATGCCGCCGATGGGGCCTACCTTGCCGTCGGCGGTGATCGTTCCGGTGCCGGCCACGAAGGTCGAACCGACCAGGTCGCCGGTGGTCAGTTTGTCCACCACGGCCAGACTGAACATCAACCCGGCCGAGGGGCCGCCCACGTTGGCGAGGTGGAAATCGACCACGAACGGCGCCCACGGCGCATCGAGCACCGCGACGCCCATGAAGCCGTAGTCGCGATCCTTGTTGGTGCCCAGCGTGATCTGCGCGACGCCCGGCGCCTCGTTCTTCCGGCGGAAATCGATCACCACGACATCGCCGGGCTTGGTCTCCTTCAAGATCGAGGTGAACTGCTCGACATTGGCCACCGCGGTGCCGTTGACCGCGTCGATGGCATCGCCGGCCTTCAACTTGCCCGCGGACGGACCGGGCTCGCTCACGGTGGCCACCGTCACCGCGTCGGGGTACTTCAGGTACTCCAGGGCCGCGTACTCGGCGCTTTCCTCGGAGTTCTTGAAATCCGCACTGTTGGCGTTGTCGACCTCTTCGCGCGACTTACCCGGCGGATACACCAGGTCGCGCGGCACCAGCTGCTCTTGCCCGGACAACCACAGGGTTAGGGCCTCACCCAGGCTCAGCCCATCGCGTTGAGACACGGTCGTCATATTGAGGTGACCCGTTGTCGGGTGCGTTTGGGTACCTTCGATCTGGACAACCTGCTTGCCGTCGACCTCGCCGAGGGTGTCGAAGGTGGGGCCGGGGCCCAGTGACACAAACGGCACCGTCACCACCGCTAGCAGCACCCCGAACAACACAATCGGTACCAGCGCCACCATCAACGTCAATATCCGCCTGTTCACGCCGCATACACTAGACGGACTTAGCAGGTGCCGGTTCAGCTACAAGCATGACGGTGCCTCGCGCTTTCTGTTCCCCTGGTAGGTACCGTTGGGGTTATGGCTGACCTGCCTTTCGGCTTCTCCTCCGGAGACGACCCCCGCGACGATCGATCTGGGCGCGACAAGCCCGGTAACAACGATCCCGAGTCTGGGTCGGACGCCAACCCGCTGGGCGCCTTCGGCATCGGCGGGGATTTCGGCATGGCCGATCTGGGCCAGATCTTCACCCGCCTGGGCGAAATGTTCGGCGGCGTCGGCAGCGCCATGACCTCGGGCCAGAGCTCGGGCCCGGTCAACTACCAGCTGGCCCGGCAAGTCGCCGCCAGCTCGATCGGCTTCATCGCGCCCATCCCCGACGCGACCAACTCTGCTATCTCCGATGCGGTACACCTGGCTGAGACCTGGCTCAACGGGGCGACCTCGCTGCCCGCCGGTACCGCCAAGGCGGTGGGCTGGAGCCCCACCGACTGGGTCGACAACACCATGGACGTCTGGAAGCGGCTGTGCGATCCCATGGCCCAGCAGATCTCGTCGGTGTGGGCATCCTCGCTGCCGGAGGAAGCCAAGAGCATGGCCGGACCGCTGCTGTCGATGATGTCGCAGATGGGCGGCATGGCGTTCGGTTCGCAGCTGGGCCAGGCGTTGGGCCGGTTGTCCCGTGAGGTGCTGACCTCCACCGACATCGGTCTGCCGTTGGGCCCCAAGGGCGTGGCGGCGATCCTTCCCGAGGCCGTCGAATCGTTTGCCTCCGGCCTCGAACAGCCGCGCAGCGAGATCATGACCTTCCTGGCCGCCCGGGAGGCGGCGCATCATCGTCTGTTCAGCCATGTTCCCTGGCTGTCCAGCCAGTTGCTGGGCGCGGTCGAGGCCTACGCGGCGGGCATGAAGATCGACATGAGCGGCATCGAGGAGTTGGCCCGCGACTTCAACCCGGCCACGCTGGGCGATCCGGCGGCCATGGAGCAGTTGTTGAGCCAAGGGGTGTTCGAGCCGCAGGCAACCCCGGCGCAGACCCAGGCGCTCGAGCGTCTGGAAACACTGCTGGCCTTGATCGAAGGCTGGGTCCAGACCGTTGTGACCGATGCACTCGGTGACCGGATTCCGGGCACCGCCGCGCTCAGCGAGACACTTCGTCGCCGCCGGGCCAGTGGCGGGCCCGCCGAGCAGACCTTCACGACACTGGTCGGTTTGGAACTTCGGCCCCGCAAACTGCGCGAGGCCGCGGCCCTATGGGACCGGCTGACTCAGGGCGCCGGTATCGACGCGCGCGACGCGGTCTGGCAGCACCCCGACCTGCTGCCCTCCATCGAGGACCTCGATGACCCGGCGGCATTCATCGATCGGACCATCGGGGGCGACACCTCCGGTATCGACGAGGCACTTTCCGACCTGAAAGCCGAGCTCGACCGCGACATGCGCAACCGGGAGGACCCGGGCTCCGGTCCTGTGGATAACTGAGCGGGGTCTGCCCGGCCGGCCTGGCACAGTCTCGGGTCATGCCCGCCTTGTACTCGCTGGATCCGGCGATGCCGGTGCTGCTGCGTCCCGACGGTGCGGTGCAGGTGGGCTGGGATCCGCAACGGGCCGTGCTGATCCGCCCGCCAGAGGGGCTGACGACGACGGCGGTCGCCGAACTGCTGCGGTCCATGCGATCACCGATACCGATCACCGAACTGCAACGCCACGCCACCGGCCGCGGATGGGTGCCCGGTGACGTGGCCAACCTGGTCAGCCAACTGGTCGGCGCCGGCGTCGCGACCCGCCGGCACCGGGATCGGACCGGCCGAACGGCGTCAATCCGGATCCACGGCCGCGGGCCGTTGTCCGACCTGCTGGTGCAGGCGCTGCGTTGCTCGGGGGCACGAATCGGCCAAAGCAGTCAGCCACACGCGGCGGTCACCCGCAGCGCCGTGGATCTGGTGGTGTTGTCCGACAACCTGGTGGCCGAGCCGCGCCTGGTACGCGACCTGCAAAGGGAGGGCATCGCGCACCTGCCGGTTCGGGTTCGCGACGACACCGGGCTGGTCGGACCGTTGGTGGTTCCCGGTGTGACCAGCTGCCTGCGGTGCGCCGACTTACATCGCAGCGACCGCGACCCGGCCTGGCCGGCCATCGCAGCGCAGCTTCGTGACACCGTGGGGGTGGCCGATCGAGCCACCGTGCTGGCAACAGCGGCGCTGGCGCTGCGCCAAGTCAACGGTGTGATCGCCGCGGTCCGAGATCAGGAAAACCCGTCCGATCCGCCGTCGGCGCTCAATGCCACGCTGGAATTCGACCTCGAGGCGGGCTCCGTCGTGGCGCGGTATTGGGCCAGGCACCCGTTGTGCTCGTGCTGACTCCGGCCCCGCGGGCCTTCTAGCCCAGGCGCCCCTGCTCGGGAACGTTGGTGGAGATCGCCGCATACGCCCTGGCCAAGTCGTCCAGTACGCCCTCGGTCAAGGTGCAATCTTTGCGGTGCTTGTCCAACGTTTCGATGATCGCCCTGAACAGGGCATCTGCGGCCTCGTGCTGCGTCTGTTTTGCTGACATGGCTTCTCGGGGTCCACCCTCCGGACGTGGGTTTCGATGAGTCACACCATTGCGACCTGTAAGAGATTACATATGCGCTGCTGATCGCGCCGGTCTCGACGCAACGTCAGCGCTGGGACGGCCGCACCAATTGCGATTGAATCAATTGAAATCAGTTGTAGCCAGATCAATACCCTGCGCACAGGTCCGTAATGGATGATGGGGGTGTGTCGGACATCAAACGCGGCCGGGCCGCGCGCAACGCAAAGCTGGCCAGCATTCCGGTCGGCTTTGCTGGCAGGGCAGCGCTAGGGGTCGGCAAGCGACTGGCCGGCAAGTCAAAAGACGAGGTCAACGCCGAGCTGATGGAGAAGGCGGCAAACCAGCTCTTCACGGTCTTGGGTGAGCTCAAGGGGGGAGCGATGAAAGTCGGACAGGCGTTGTCCGTGATGGAAGCGGCCATTCCCGAGCAATTTGGCGAACCGTACCGCGAGGCACTGACCAAGCTACAAAAAGACGCACCACCGTTGCCGGCGGCCAAGGTGCATCGAGTGCTGGACGCGCAGCTGGGCACTAAATGGCGCGACCGGTTCGGCTCGTTCGACGACACCCCGGTCGCTTCGGCGAGCATCGGCCAGGTGCACAAGGCGATCTGGTCGGATGGCCGGGAAGTGGCGGTCAAGATCCAATACCCCGGCGCCGATGAGGCGTTGAAGGCCGATCTGAAGACGATGCAGCGAATGGTCGGTGTCTTCAAGCAACTCTCGCCGGGTGCCGACGTGCAGGGCGTCGTCGACGAGCTGATCGAGCGGACCGAAATGGAGCTCGACTACCGGCTCGAAGCCGATAACCAGCGTGCCTTCGCCAAGGCCTACGCGGGTCACCCACGCTTCCTGGTACCGCACATCGTGGCCAGTGCGCCAAAGGTGGTGATCCAGGAGTGGATCGACGGCGTGCCGATGTCGCAGATCATCCGCAACGGGACCCAGCAGGAGCGCGACCTCATGGGCACGCTGCTGCTCGAGCTCACCTTCGACGCGCCGCGGCGGCTGGAGATGCTGCACGGCGATGCGCACCCGGGAAACTTCATGCTGCTGCCCGACGGCCGGATGGGAGTCATCGACTTCGGCGCGGTGGCGCCCATGCCCGGCGGCTACCCCATCGAGCTCGGGATGACCATTCGGTTGGCTCGTGACAAGAACTATGACCTGCTGTTGCCGACGATGGAGAAAGCCGGGCTCATCCAGCGGGGTCAACAGGTCTCGGTGCGAGAGATCGACGAGATGCTGCGCCAGTACGTCGAACCCATCCAGGTCGAGGTCTTCCACTACACGCGTAGGTGGCTGCAGCGGATGACCGTGAGCCAGATTGACCGCTCGGTCGCGCAGATCAAAGCGGCTCGGCAAATGGATCTGCCGCCCAAGCTGGCCATTCCGATGCGTGTCATCGCGTCGGTGGCCGCCATTTTGTGCCAGCTGGATGCGCATGTGCCGATCAAGGCGCTGTCCGAAGAGCTGATCCCCGGTTTTGCCGAGCCCGATACCGCCGCGGTCTGAGCGGGCGCCCGGGCCGCGGGATCCAGGTTCCGCGTAAGGATCGCCAGGGTGCGGCCATCGAGAATCGGTGCGATGGCCGCGCCCCGGCGATTCGGGCGGTTGCTAGGCGGCAACCTTGGGCGGACGCCCGCGCGGGCGCTTGCGGTTCACTATCGAGCCACGCTCGAAGATCTCGCCACCCCATACTCCCCACGGCTCGGCGCGTTCAAGCGCAGCGGCCAAGCACCGGGGGCGAATCGGGCAGCTCGCGCACAGTTCCTTGGCCTGCTCGAGATCGGCCGGGGTCTCGGCGAACCACAAGTCCGGATTACCGACATGACAGGGCAACACCGGCAGCGTCTGTCTAGGGACGGTCAGTGCCGACATGTCCATGCTCACCTGCTTCCTGGTCTAGGGGCTTTCGTTCGAAGTGATCCGGACCAGGCGGCGGGCTGTTGACCCAAAAAAATTGGCCACGGATCCTGGTGACTGAGGTCCGTGGCCACTTGGGCGAAAATCGGGCTTACGTAGTGCCTACGTTGGGCTCCGATCCACGGACGAGTCAGTCGCGGCGGCGACGCGGTGCTTACCCGCTGCCGCCGGGATGGCGGTGCGGGTGGCATGACGGGCGGCCGGGTACCACACGGCGGCAGCCACGCCTACACCGAACGTATTCATGTTCATCATCGTGGCCGCCTCCTTTCGTGTTGCTCGCCGCCATGCCAGCGTTCAGTGCCGGCACCTATAAGCCTGTTAGAGGTTAAACCGTCGCGGCCGAACATCACAACCGATTTTTTGACCAGCGGTTTTGCCGCTTACCGTGCTTGGCGCACCAGCTCGAGCACATCGGCCCCGTACTGCTCCAGCTTTCGGGCGCCAATGCCTGGTATCGCGATCAGGGATGCATCATCGGCGGGAAGCAGCTCGGCGATCGCGATGAGCGTGTTGTCGGTGAAGACGACGTAGGCGGGCACGTTCTGTTCCTTGGCGGTGTTGAGCCGCCAGGACTTGAGCTGCAGCAGCAATTCCTCATTGACGTCGCCGGCACACGTTTCGCACCGGCGCAGCATCACGGCGGCCGGCGTGGTCAGCTCCTTGTTGCAGATCCGGCAGCGCACTGGGCCGCGGTTGCGCCGGTTCTTGGCCGGCCCCGGATCGGCACGCGTCTGCGGCGCAATGCCGTTGAGAAAGCGCGACGGCTTGCGACCCTGACGCCCGCCCGGGGACCGGGCCAGCGCCCAGGTCAGCGCCAAATGCACTCGGGCCCTGGTGACTCCGACATAAAGCAGCCGGCGTTCCTCTTCGACTTGTTCGCTCTCGGGGCCATGCGCCAACGCGTGCGAGATCGGCAGCGTGCCGTCGGCCAAGCCAACGAGGAACACCGCGTCCCACTCCAGACCCTTGGCCGCGTGCAGTGAGGCGAGGGTGACGCCCTGCACCACCGGTGGATGGCGTGCGTCGGCGCGCGCTCGAAGCTCGGCGAGCAATCCGGCAAGCTGCAGGTGCGGTCGTTGCGCCATCTCGTCGTCGACCAGTTGCGCCAATGCGCTCAGCGCCTCCCAGCGCTCCCGGGCCCGGGTCCCGGCGGGTTCTTCGGCGGTCAGCCCTAGGGGTTCCAGGACCGTGCGGACCACGTCGGGCAACACTGCCTCGACATCGCGCTCCGCCGCACGCTGCAGGGCCACCATCGCCTGCTTGACCTCTTGGCGGTTGAAGAATCCCTCGCCGCCACGCACCTGGTAGGCGATACCGGCCTCGGTCAAGGCTTCTTCGTAGACCTCGGACTGCGCATTGACGCGGTAGAGGATGGCGATCTCGGATGCGGGAGTTCCGGATTGGATCAGTCGGGCGATCGACGCCGCCACCGCGGTGGCTTCGGCGACCTCGTCGGGATATTCATCAAACGACGGAGCCGGGCCGGGCTCGCGCTGGCCGGTCAGCTGCAGCCGGCTTCCGGCAACCCGGCCGCGGGCCGCCGCGATCACCCGGTTGGCCAACGAGACCACCTGCGGAGTGGACCGGTAGTCGCGCTCCAGACGCACCAGGGTGGCGTCGGGAAATCGGCGGGAAAAGTCGAGCAGGAATCGAGGCGATGCCCCGGTAAACGAATAGATGGTCTGGTTGGCATCACCGACGACTGTCAGGTCGTCGCGATCTCCCAACCAGGCCAACAGGACTCGTTGCTGCAGCGGAGTGACATCCTGGTATTCGTCGACGACAAAGCAGCGGTACCGGTCCCGGAATTCCTGGGCCACCGCAGCGTCGTTTTCGATGGCGGCCGCGGTATGCAGCAGCAGATCGTCGAAATCGAGCAGGGTGAGGCTCTCATCGCGCACCTTGAGTGACTCGTATTCGGCGTAGACGGCCGCGATCTGCGCGGCGTCCAACGGAGTATCTCGGGATGCGGCGGCCACCGCCGCCGGGTATTGCTCGGGGGTGATCAGCGATGCCTTGGCCCACTCGATCTCGCCGGCCAGGTCGCGCACGTTATCACTGCTGGCGTTGAGCCTGGCACGGCCGGCCGCGCGGGCAACGACGGCAAACTTGCTGTCCAATAGCTGCCAGCCGATATCGCCGACGACGCGCGGCCAGAAGTATCGCAGCTGGCGGTACGCGGCCGCGTGAAACGTCAGCGCCTGGACCGCACCGACACCGGAGCTTGTCTGTGCCGCGGCATCCAACCCTCGCAACCGGGCGCGCATCTCCCCCGCCGCCCGCTGCGTGAATGTCACCGCGAGTACCTGGCCGGCGGCGACATGGCCGCTCGCGACCAACTGAGCAATCCGATGCGTGATGGTGCGCGTCTTGCCGGTTCCGGCCCCGGCGAGCACGCAGACGGGTCCGCGGGGCGCGAGCACGGCTTCGCGTTGCTCGTCGTCCAGCCCGGCGGTCAGTGGCTGTGCGAGCGTCGGCATGGTCTCCATCTTGACAGTGCGGGCTGACAATCCGGGGGCCCCGCCACGCCGCCAGGCGCGGCCGGCACCCTGCCGGAGCCTCTATCCTAAGCCGTCCGCCGCTACCCTAAGCCGTCCGCCGCTGATCAGCCCTGCCGCGCGCACCCCCCGATCACCGGGCTACGTTTACGTCCCATGACCAATGCTGCGCTCACCATCTACACAACTTCATGGTGTGGTTATTGTCTTCGGCTCAAGACGGCCCTAAAAGCCGAAGGAATCGCCTACGATGAGATCGACATTGAACGCGAACCTGCCGCAGGGGATTTCGTAGGCTCGGTCAACGGGGGCAACCGGACCGTTCCGACAGTGAAGTTCGCAGACGGCTCGACGCTGACCAACCCCAGCGCCCGGGAGGTCAAGAAAAAAATGGCCGACATTGGCGGCTAGCTAATTGGGGACCGCGCACTCACGGCGCGTTTCCGACACAGCTTGTCGCCCAATGCATGGGTGCCCGACAAAGAATGCAGCCGCCCGTACGATGGCCATTATGTCGTCGAGTACCGGTGACTCGCCGGTACAGCAACGCCAACTCCGACCGCGGACAGCAGTCCGCAGAAAACGGCTATCAACGATGAGGCCAGACGGCTCAACCCGAACGACAGCGATGCGTTTCGCAGGCTGGCGCAAGTGGCAGATGGTCTTTCGTGCCGCGTTCAGCCGTCGCAACAGGTCGGCTTTCATCGTCTGCATTGCGGTGTTGGCGATTTCCGCCTGCTCGCATCAGAGCACCACAGCCAAGCCCAGCACCACCACTTCTGCACCCCCCAGCGGCGCCGACGCATTGATCATCAGCGTCGAGGAAGTGCGTCGCATTGCTAGCTACGAAGAACTGACCGCACACGCGCACGCAGACTTGCGCCATCCACCGCCGGGTGACCTGAGCGCGCCGGGACCCTGCCGGGCGGCCGGAACCAGTGACCTCACCTTTGCCAGCGGATGGCTGGAATTTCGTAGCGCGGGCTACAGCGGGGTCACCGACGACATCGATCCTGGCGGAAAGGCCTTGATTGACTCGGTCAGTCAGGCGGTAGCCATCTACCCGGACGAGCACGCGGCTCGCAATGCACTCGATCAGCTCGAAACGTCCCTGTCGACGTGTGTGGCAATGCATGACCCCAATTACGAATTCGACGTGGACAAGTCGGATCCCACCACGCTGAGGATCACCGACGAAGGGTGGAGCCACCTGTATCGGGCCAAGAATTCGGTTCTAATATCCGTTGGCGTATTGGGCATCGAACCCGCCGAGCGGATCGCGAATGCGGTGCTCGAAGCCATTAGTGATCGAGTGAAATAGCGCTCAGTCGCGCGCTGCCGCCCAAGATTCAATGATCACCCGGGCGATCGAAATCGATCCCGGCAGCAGCAATTTTGAGTCCGACGCACTCGTCCAATCACCGACCGCAAGGGCGGCGCGCACCTCATCGCGGGTGAACCAGGCCGCCTCGGCGATCTCGCCGTCATTAAAGGAAAAGTCTTCATCTGGGTCACCCATCGCATGGAAACCCACCATCAGCGAGCGCGGTAAGGGCCAGGGCTGGCTGCCCAGATAACGCACATCGCGCACCGTCAGACCGATTTCCTCACGAATCTCCCGGGCGACACAGACTTCGAAAGATTCGCCGGCCTCCACAAACCCGGCCAGCAGCGAGAACATCCGGTGCGGCCAGATTGCCTGGCGGGCCAGCACCACCCGGTCGCCGCCATCGTGCACCAGGCAGATCACCGCGGGGTCGATCCGCGGGAACTCCTCGTGGCCGGTCAGGGAGTTCACCCGCGACCAGCCGGCCCTGGCCGGTTTGGTCGGACTGCCGTCGACTGGGCTGAACCGCGAACCGTCGTGCCAGTTCAATAAGGCCATGGCGGATGCCACCAGCTGGCTGCTGGTGTCATCGATGATGCCGCCGAGTCTGCGCAGGTCGGCCACCTCGGACTGAGCCCCAGGATCCTCGGGAGCTTCCAGCGCGGCTCGGACTGCCCAGACATGGCGACCGCCCTCGAGACAGCCCAAAAACACCGCCTCCGGCGGCGGCTTCTCGGCGAAATCGGCGGCCGGGCTGAGCACCACCCGGCCGTCGGCCACCAATACCCGATTACGGGAATCCACCCTCATCAGCGCCGCATCGGCCCACCCCGCGGCCGCCGCTTCGACGTCGGTTCGCAAGTGGTCGGCCCGGTCTGCGCCGATGCGGGACAGCAACGGAACCTCGCGCAGCTGGAAGTCCACGCTAGCTCTCACCCCCCTGTCGACCCGCTGCCCCCGGCTGCGCCGCGCTTGCGATCGCCACGCCGCCACCTTGGTGGCGACCCGCTGCCCCCGGCTGCGCCGCGCTTGCGATCGCCACTAGTGCCCCGTGTTGTGGATGTAGAGCAGGCGGTCGTTGGCCTCAATGGCGTCCACTTCGGGGGCGCCGATGCGCAGCAACTGGCCGCCACGTACGACACCGAGCACGATGTCGCGCAAATGACGCGGAGACCCACCGATCTCGCTTTGTTCGACCTCGCGTTCGGCGATGGCCAGCCCGGCATCCGGGGTGAGCAGATCTTCGATCATCTGGACGACACTGGGTGTGGTGGTGGCCAGCCCCAGCAGCCGGCCGGCGGTTTCGGAAGAAACCACCACCGAGTCGGCTCCCGACTGCTCGAGTAGGTGCTGGTTCTCGGCTTCTCGGATGGATGCCACGATCTGCGACTTGGGCGAAATCTCGCGAGCCGTCAACGTGACCAGCGCCGCGGTGTCATCGCGACTGGCGGCCACGATGATCGAGGCCGCGTGCTGGGCACCGGCCAACCGCAGCACATCGGATTTGGTGGCGTCACCGTGCACGGTGACCAACCCGGCCGCGGCGGCGCGGTCGAGGGCGCCCCGGTCGGTGTCGACAACGACGATCTCACCGGGAACGGCCTCGTCGCCGAGCATTGCGCTGATTGCCGTCTTGCCCTTGGTGCCATAGCCGATGACCACGGTGTGGTTACGCACTCTGCTCCTCCAACGCTGGATCTTCAGTGCCTGACGCGACGTTTCGGTGACAACCTCGAGCGTCGTCCCGACCAGCAAGATCAGAAACGCAATTCTCAGCGGTGTGATGATCAGGACGTTCGCCGCGCGAGCCAGTTCGGAAATCGGTGTGATGTCGCCATACCCGGTGGTCGACAGGGTCACCGCCGAGTAGTACAGGCAGTCCAAGAAGGACAGCTCATCACCCTGCGAATCGTGATACCCATCGCGATCCAGATAGACCGTGATAGCACCCGCCAGCAGCGCCGCCAGGGCGATCGTCACCCTGCGCGTAATGATGCGAGCAGGACTGGCCTGCCCTTGAGGAATACGCAGCACGCCGACAAGCGCGTAACTGGGCTGAGCGGTCAGTCTCTCGTCGAGACGCCTCAGCCGCCGCCAACTACCTTTCGCCACGGAAATCCGTCATCGGCTAACCCCAATGCACGACACAGGCACGAGAAACATGAAACCACGATTAGCAACTGCAAGGCGGATCGGAGTCGGCGAGCAGCTCAGCCAACGCCATCCCATCGGGCAGCTCATCGGGGATGACGGTGACTCCGGTGCGCACATAGTGAAAGGCGGTACGCACCGACGATTCGGGGCATCCGCGCAGGGCGGCCCACGCCATCCGGTACACAGCCAGCTGCACAGCGGCTTGCCGCATGGCTTCGGGCCCACGCGGCGGCTCACCGGTCTTCCAGTCGACGACGGTTGCGCCGCCATCGGGGTCTTCGAATACCGCGTCGATGCGGCCCCGCACCACGGTGTCGCCGACCGGCATTTCGAATGGCACCTCGACGGCGATCGGCGTGCGCGCCGCCCAATGCGATCCGGCGAAAGCCTCCTGCAACGGCGCCAGATCCTCGACTTGGCCCACATCGGAGTCGGCAGCACCCGGGAGGTCCCCCAAGTCGAACAGCAGCTCCGCGCCGTAGAACTGCTGTACCCATGTGTGAAAGGCATTGCCCAGCTGGGCATGCGGATCCGGCCGGGTCGGTAAGCGGTGCACCAACCGTTGCCTGGCCCCCACCGGGTCGCGGGCCAGCTCGACGAGCCCGCTCACCGACAACTGGTTCGGCAACGCTCGCGTCGGCGGCCCCACGGCACGCGCCCGCTCGGCCAACAGCGCATCGACGTCGGCGGTCCAGCCCTCGATATCGGCGACCACGGCACCGCCAGCGGGGGCCTCGACACCGGCATCGGCAGAGATCGCCTCCGCGACCAACCTGGCCCCACGCTCGACATCGCCGCGTCGCGTGGCCAACGGATCAGTTGGCCAAACCGCTTCGACGACGTCGTCCAGCAGCGGGTTCCGTTCACCAGCGGCCGGTGCCGGATCCCACTGATCCACCGTCCCGCAGGGATCGCCGGCCGCGGCCGACCGCTCGATGATGTCCTTGAGTTCGCACAAGAAGTCCGATGGTCCGCGCGGCTTCAGCCCGGTGGCCCCCCAGTGGTGACCCGATACCAGCACGTTGTCCTCGGCCCGGGTAACGCCGACGTAGAGCAACCGGCGCTCCTCATCGACGCGCCGCTGATCCAGCTGTTCCCGATGCGCGGAAATGGTGTCCGACAGCTGCTTTCGGTTGGTCACCGCCGAGGTATCCAGCACCGGGATGCCCAGCGCTCCCGCCGACGCCCGGTCCCCCCGAAGCAGCGGCGGCAACTCGCCCGGATCGGTGAGCCAACTGCTTCGCGACGCGGTCGACGGGAAAACACCTGCCGATAGATGTGCCACCGCCACCACCTGCCATTCCAGGCCCTTCGCGGCATGCACGGTGAGCACTTGAACTCGGTCCCGTGCCACCGTCAACTGGGCCGGCCGTAACCCGTTCTCTACCTCCGCCGCGACATCGAGATAGGCGAGCAGACCGTCCACCGATGCCTTGGTGGACAGGGCGCTACCAGCCGAGGTGGCGGCCCGCTCGGCGTAGTCGGCGACCACGTCGGCAAACGCATCGAGGTGCTCGGCACCGGCCCATGCCCCCGAAGCCGTCGCCGCGGCACGGACATCGCAATCCAGCCCAAGCACGCGTCGCACCTCGGCGACAAGATCCGGCAGCCAATGACCAAGATGCCCACGCAGGGCGTTCAATTCCGCTGCCAGCGCACCGATGCGCTCGTAGCCCGCCGGCGAGTACCAGTCGGCGGGGCCCGGGTCGCAGATGGCATCGGCCAGACACGCCGTATCGGTGTCCGGACCCGCCGCCGCCGCGACGGCGCCGGGAGAGGCCGATGCGCCCACCTGAGGACCGCCCACCAACGCGACCGCCCGTCGCCAAAGTGCGGCGACGTCGCTGCCGCCCAACCGCCAGCGCGGACCGGTCAACACTCGCATCGCCGCGGCCCCGGCCGTCGGGTCACCCACCAGTCGCAGCATCGCTACCAGGTCGGCCACCTCCGGAATGGACAACAGGCCGGCCAGCCCGACAACCTCAACCGGGATTCCCCGCGCAACCAGTGCATCGGCGATGGGTGCGGCGTCGGCGTTGCGGCGCACCAGCACCGCTGCCGTCGGCGGGCTCACCCCGTCGGCCGCCGCGCGCTGATAGTGACCCTGCAATTGGTCTGCGATCCAGTCCCGTTCGGCCTGCACATCGGCAAGTAGCGCACAACGAACCGTCCCGGCCGGCGCATCCGGGCGCGAACGCAGTGCATGTACGGCCACCGACCGCCGGCGGGCCTCCGCCGAGATCGCGTTTGCCAGGTGCAGTGCGCGCGGCGGGTTGCGCCAGCTGGTCCGCAGCTCCAGAACCGGTGCCGGGGCACCGTCGGACAGCGCGAAATCCGTGCTGAACCGGGGCAAGTTCGTCGCCGAGGCACCACGCCAGCCGTAGATCGACTGAATCGGATCACCGACTGCCGTCAACGCCAACCCGTCATCGACGCCGCCACCAAACAGTGCCGACAGCGCGATGCGCTGGGAGTGTCCGGTGTCCTGGTACTCGTCGAGCAACACGACGCGGTACCGGCTGCGCAGCTCCTCGCCGACCTGCGGGCACGTCGCTGCCAGCCGTGCGGCGGCAGCCATCTGCATTCCGAAGTCCATCACCTTGGCGGCGCGCATCCGCTCATGCAACGCGTCGAGCAAGGGCACCAGCTCGGCCCGCTCGGTCTGGGTGGCCAGCATCCGCAACAGCCACTGATTCGGGCCGCTATCGCGCTGGTTTGGGCCCGCCGGCAGGGCGTGCACCAGACGTTCCAGCTCGATGTGGGTATCGCGAAGCTGCCGGGTGTCAACCAGGTGCTCGGCGAGCTGGCCCCACAGCCGCAGCACCGTGGCGGTGAACGCCGCCGGGGTCTTCTGGGTGCACAGCTCTCCGCGATATCCGTTGACGACCTCGAACGCCAGCTGCCACAGCTCTGTCTCGCTGAGCAACCGGGTGTCGGGCTCGATGGGCAGCAACAAGCCGTGTTCACGCAGCAGTGAGCCGGCAAATGCGTGATAAGTGCTGACCGTGGGCGCACCCGCGGCTTCGCCGACGGCGACACCCGCGGTGGTACCTGCCAATCGGGCCAGCCGCGACCGGACGCGGCGCAGCAATTGGCCGGCAGCCTTGCGGGTGAAGGTCAAGCCCAACACCTGGCCTGGTTCGGCGTAGCCGTTGGCGACCAGCCAAACCACCCGGGCGGCCATCGTCTCGGTCTTGCCCGCTCCCGCGCCCGCGATGACAACCAACGGACCCGGAGGGGCGGCGATAACGGCGGCCTGCTCGTCGGTGGGCGGGAAAATTCCTAGCGCACTTGCTATCTCATCCGGGCTGTAGCGCGGGTTCATCGCGGCGACCGGTCGGTGTGGGCCGGACACGACGGCCGGATCGGGCAGTGCGAGCAGCCATCGTTGCGCCGAGCGATGAAGTGCGGCCCGGCCGCTGCCTCGGCAGCCTGACGGACCAGATTGCGCCACTGGTCACAAGCGGCCGACGTCAGTGGATCCTGATCCCGTTGGGCGGCACCGGCGGCCGCGATCTTGCCCGGATAGACCAGTCGCGCACCACCGGGCTCGGCACCGGCCTCCACCATCCCCTCGGCCACCGCAAGCTGATACATGGCCAGCTGGGCATTTTGCTGCGCGCCGTCCTTGCTGACTGGTGTCTTTGCGGTCTTGATGTCGACGATCACCAATCGCCCCGCACCGTCGCGCTCGAGCCGATCGACCCGTCCCCGCAGACGGATTGCGCCGCCGTCGTCGCGGGCCGCGTCCAGGACTCCATCAATGTCGATCTCGACTCCGACTTCGGTCAGTTCACTGCGCGTCTGCCCCCGCCACTCGACAAACGCCTGGATCATCGCTCGGTGCCGGGCAAGCTCGTTGCTCGAAAACCAATCCGCCTCGAACGGCAGGAGCTTCCATACCCGGGCCAGCTCGGCCAGCAGTTGCTCTTCACTTGCGCCCGGCTCGGCGATCAGCGCATGCAGCACCGAACCGATGGTGGCTCGCAGGTCACGCGGGTTGGTCCCACCATGACGTTCGGCCAGCCAACGCAGCGGACAGTCGTTGAGGGTCTGCAGGGTGGAGGGCGTCAGCGTGACAACATCGCCGGCGCTGTAGAGCGCAGCAGTCGTACTCACCGGGATCAGCCCGTGCCATCCCGCGGGATCGGCCCCCGCCACGCCGGCCTTGGCCAACCGAGCCAATTGTATTGCCGCACATTGCCGGGCAGCGTCGTCAACCGCGCCGTCCGGCGCGCAGACCACACCGCGCAATCTGCCCACCACCGCCGCGGCCGACAGCACGCGCGGCGCCGAAACCGGCGGCGCTGCGACGGCTTGGCTGTCCCCGTTGGCCCACTGCGCGATCTCGAAGAAGAATTCCGACAGAAGTGCGGCTTGCTGGCTACCTCCGCTCGTGTCGCCGTCGACGGCAGTCACCAGCAGTTGACGCCGGGCCCGGCCCATTGCCGCCAGCAACAGCCGGCGTTCCTCGGCCAGTAGCGGTGCCCGCGCCGAGGCATTGCCGCTGACGCCGTCGAGTTCATCAAGCAGGCGCTGCGTGGCCAGCACTCCCCCGCGTGGAATCGTGTTGGGCCACAAGCCGTCCTGTAATCCGGCGATGACCACCAGGTCCCATTCGTGACCGAGCGCCGCGTGCGCGCTGAGCACCCGGACCTGCTCGTTCTGTGCCACCGGCTCCTCGCTGACGCGAGGCAACTGCAGGGCGGCAACGTGCTCGAGGAGTCCGCTCAGTGATGCGCCCGACGTGCGCGAGACGTACTGGTCGGTGATGTCGAACAAGGCCGTTACCGCTTCGAGGTTGCGGGTCGCCTGGACACCGGCCGGGCCGCCGCGATCGATGGCTGCGAGCCAGCGATTCTGCAGACCCGACCGATGCCATGCGGCCCACAGGATGTAGCGCGGGTCTTGGCCCGCACGGTGGCATCGCGTTGCCGCGGCCAATACGGCACGCACCCGCCGTAGCGGCCCAAACTGTGGGTTTGACCCCGCCGACGCGACTGCAGGGCGCCCATCCTCGGACAACGTCGCGACCAGCAAGTCCCCGAAATCCTCTGGCGAACGACCGGCGACGGTGCGCCGCAGGGTGCGGCGCAGCTGCCGCAGCGTGACGGGGTCCACGCGGCCGATGGGTCCGGTGATCAGTGCCAGCGCCTGATCGGCGTTGAGCCCTTCGGCGGTCGCAGCCAGAACCGTGAGCAGCGCGCCTACCGCGGGTTCCTCGGCCAGTGATCCCCCGATTGGGGGTATCGACACCGGAACACCCGCGGCCGCCAGCGCCCGCGGCAGCCGGGCGGCGACCCGGGGTACCGACCTGACGATCACCGCCATCTGCGACCACGGAACTCCGTCGACCAGATGTGCTCGTCGCAGCGCATCGGCGATCGCCGCGGCCTCCGCATGCGCCGTGGCGGCCAGGCGCACGGTGACCGACCCGTCCTCGGTTCCGGTGCCATCGATGTGGCGACCGGCACTGCCGCCCGGCAGCCGGCGGGCGATGCCGCTGACGGCGCGCGCCACGGCGGGGGCACAGCGATGCGACGTCGTCAAGGTCACCGCCGGACCGCCGTCCAGCGGGCCGCCCAGCAATCCGGCGGGCTCACCGCCGCGAAAACCGAACACCGCCTGGTTGGGGTCGCCAGCGATCAAGGCGAACTCGGCACCGGCCGCCAGCGCCTGAACCAGCCGGGCCGCCTGCGGATCGAGTTGCTGAGCGTCGTCAACCAGTAAGAACCGCAGCCGCGCACGTTCGGCGGCCAGCAAGTCGGGATCGCTGGCGAAGGCCTCCAGTGCGCTCCCGACCAGTTCGGCGGCACCCAATGCCGGTGCGGTGGCTTGTGGCGTCGCCGTCCCGACCGCCGCGCGCAACAACATCACCTGCTCGTACTGTCGGGCGAATCGGCCGGCGGCGGCCCATTCGGGGCGTCCGCTGCGACGGCCCAGCCGCTCCAACTCCATTGGGTCTACCCCGCGTTCGGCGCAGCGTGCCAGCAGGTTTCGGAGCTCGGTCGCGAATCCCGCGGTCGTCAGGGCGGGCAGCAGGTGTCGCGGCCAGGCCGACCTGGCGCTCGGTCCGTCTTCGAGGTCCCCGGCAAGCAGTTCCCGAATCATGGCGTCCTGTTCGGCGCTGGTCAGCAGCCGCGGCGGCGCATCGCCGGTGCGTTCGGCCGCCCGCTGCAGCACCGCGTAGGCGTAACTGTGCACGCTACGCACCAACGGCTCACGGACCGCGGCGCGGCCGGTCACGGTGGTGTGTGAGCGCAGTAGCGCCGTGGTCAACGAGCTGCGTGCCCGCATCCCCATCCGGCCGGAACCGGTAAGCAGCAGAACCGATTCCGGATCGGCACCCGCGGTGATATGAGCGATTGCCGCCTGTACCAGCAAGGCGCTCTTCCCGGTGCCGGGACCACCCAGGACCCGCACCAGTCCCCGTGACCCCGGCGTCAGCAGCTCCCGCGTCTCGGCACCCCAGCTCAGTGACATGACGGCATGCAATCACAGGGGTCTGACAAGGTTGGCCCGGCTGATGGCGGCCAAGGCGCCGGATCGGACCAAATTCGCTAGTGCATAGGTGGTTTCAGGTACAAAGCGGACCGCGGTGCGGCCAAGCCGACTCGGCAGGGTTCGGCTAGCGCCGCTCGAACGCCGCCTGCAGCAGCCCCGCGTCGAACCCGCTCGGCGCCTGGCCGGAAACGGCGTACTGGTAAACCGCAACGCGGAAGATCTGGCCCAGCGCACTCGAGATCAGCGAGACGACAATGATGCAGGCGACCGCGATCGCCACCACCGCGGCGGCCAGCACCGGCTGATTGACCGCAAGCAGCGCGATGGCACCCCCCACGCCGGTGAGCACGATCATGATGCTGACCAGCCAGATGATCACCGTGATGGTGGCGGCCCCGGTTGCGCTTTCACCCCACCGCGCCTTGACGACGGTCGCCGAACGTTTCAGGGATTCGATCGGCCCGCTGCCCTCGAGCGCCACGACTGGGATCACGAAAAACGTTGCGATGGCCCAAGCGGCTCCGGTCAGCCAGACCGCGATCTTGCCCAACAGCGGCATCCGTTCTTCAAGGGCCCGCAGGATCAGCCCAACCGTGGTGGCCACCAGAGTCCAGCCCAGGATCGGGCCGATGCGGTGCATCGCGGCCCTGACCCCATCGCTGACCTTGGTGTCCTCACCGCGCATGGAACGCACCGCGCAAGCGGCCAGTGCCACGTTGAAGAAGATGGCGATGAAAGTGGACACGTACGCCGTTGCCAAGCTGGCGATGTAGAAGACCGGGTCATGCTCGTCGATGTATTGGCCGTCAAACACTCCCCGCAGGATCAGCGTCGGCGCCCAGATGGCGACCACGGCCAGGAACGCCAAAAGCGTGGAAAGAAGTGGGAACAGCATCAGCGACAGGTCGCCTTTGAGGATTCGCCAGCTCTGCCCGGTCAGCGCCCAGCCGCGCTTGATGCTGTCCATTGCTGCTCCCGGTGGATTTCGGCTCGCTCCGCGCCGTCAGATGTGAAAAGTTCGCTGGCGCGCACTGTGAACGGCTATCGTAGCCCGCGGCAACAGCAACGGCGACGGGCATCAGGTCAGGCCGATTAAGCTGGCTTGATGCCGGATGTCTACGGCAGGAGTATCGATCATGAACAATGCCGACAACAATGCGGACGTAGTAGGTACACCCGATCCCGTGCCTCAAGGTGATGCCGCCGAACAGAGCATTCCGGCCGGTTTCGACGAAGAGCCGGGGTTGGACACCGAGTACCTGAGCGACGCCGGGGACCGCGATGCCAACGAAGCCGATGTGATCGATCAGTCCTACATCGTCGCGACCTCCGACGACGACTTGGGCGCTGACCGCTGATCGGTGTTTTTGCCGCGCACCTCCCTCGAGGGGCGACTCGGGCTCGACCTGGCACCATCGACACGTGAGCACCGACCTGCACGTGCACCGCTATGGCCCCGAGGGACCCGTGCGGGTGCTGACCATCCATGGCGTCACCGAGCATGGCCAGTCCTGGGAATACCTGGCCGGCTACTTGCCCGAAGTCAGCATCGCCGCACCGGATTTGCTGGGCCACGGCAGATCGTCGTGGGCCGCGCCATGGAGCATCGATGCCAACGTTTCGGCATTGGCCGCATTGCTCAAGGATCAAGCCGACGGGCCGGTAATGGTGGTTGGGCACTCCTTTGGCGCGGCGGTGGCTCTGCAACTGGCCGCGGCACATCCGGACCTGCTCGCAGCGCTGATCCTGCTTGATCCCGCGGTCGGTTTGGATGGTTCACGGGTGCGCGAGGTGGTCGACGCCATGGTGGCCTTCCCCGACTACACCGACCCGGCCGAGGCGCGAATGGAGCGGGCATACGGCGCGTGGGCGGACGTGGATCCCGCGGTGCTCGACGCCGAACTCGACGAGCACCTCATCACCCTGCCGAACGGGCGGTACAGCTGGCGAATCAGCCTGCCCGCCATGGTGTGCTACTGGAGTGAGCTCGCCCGCGACGCCGCGCTGCCTCCCCCGGGAATCGCGACCACGCTGGTGCGGGCGGTGCGTGCCGATCCGCAGTACGTCAGCGACGAACTCATCGCGGCCCTGCGGGAACGGCTGGGAGCCGACTTCGCCCTGCGGGAATTCGAGTGCGGACACATGGTTCCCCAGGCCAAACCCACTGAAGTCGCCACACTGATCCGCGAACAGCTGAAAACACCCTGACCATGGCCCCCGTCACCGACGAGCAGGTCGAGCGGGTCCGCCGGCTGGTCGCAGCGATTCCGTCGGGCAGGGTAGCCACCTATGGTGATATCGCCTCTGCCGCCGGGCTTTCCAGCCCCCGCATCGTCGGCTGGATCATGCGTACCGACTCGGTCGATCTGCCGTGGCACCGGGTGATCACTGCCTCCGGGCGTCCGGCCCGACACCTGACCAGCCGCCAACTCGAGCTGCTGCGCGTGGAAGGGGTGCTCAGCGTGGACGGCAAGATCGCGCTGGATCAGGTGCGCTACGAATTCCCGCGCGGTTGCTAGAGCAACATCCGGATCAGCCCAGCGGTGCGGGCCAGACCCGGAAATGCCTCACTGGTAGAGCGGGGATGCAGCGCATGCACAGCCAGACGGAACATCAAGGCACGCAATAGCATTTGCGGCCATTCCGGCAGAGCACCCCACCGTTCGATGAGTCCGTCGTCGGCATCGCCCCAGGCCAGCGCGTCGATGACAACCACTCCGGCGGCCCAGGACGCGGGCCGCCAATACGGTGTGATGTCGGTGATCCCCGGCGGAGCCGTTCCGGCGAACAGCACGGTGCCGTAGAGGTCCCCATGCACCACCTGATTGGGGCTGCGCATCGGTTTGCGAAGCGTCGCGAGGTGATTGACGAGTTCGATCGACTGCTCTGTGTCCTCGGTCATCTGGGTCGGGCGGGCCCCGGGCGGGATCGATTGCAGGGGTCGCTCCTCCCACGCGGCGCGGTCGGCGACGATGAAAACGTCGACCTCCGCCCACGGCGTGGCGGGCCCCTGGGTCAAAAACCGCGGCCGTTCCAGCTTGCTGGTGGCCTCGTGCAGTCGCACCGCCGCCGAAACGACCTCATCGTGGCGCGGCTCCGGTGTTCCGGCCACGAATGTATCTGCCCGCCAGCCGGAAACCACGTACCGCCCGTCGGTGGAACGGACCGGTCGGGCCAGGCGCACGCCGTCGACGAAGAGGGTCTCGCGTACCCGGGCCGACCAGGCCGCCCGGGCATTCTCTGCCACCATCGACAACACGACTTCACCGCACCGCCAGCCGCCTTCCCAGCTGGCGCCCAAAGAGGCGGGCTCCACACCGGTCAAACCAAATGCCGCCAACACGTGCTCGGGCGGTGGCTCGACACTCACGGCAGTCAGCCTAGTGGAGGCCCCGCGGGGCGCTGGGCCTGTATCCGGCTTAGAAGACATCCGGCTTAGGGCGTGTCTGCTTAATGTGAATGGTGTTTTGGCTGATGCTGTTTGGGTGATGCGGACGCATGCGATTTCTGATGATTTGTGGTCGCTGATCGTGGCGGTGTTGCCTGCGGGGCGGCGGCGTGGCCGGCCGTGGAACGATCATCGACGTACTCTGGAGGGCATTATCTGGCGTTACCGTACGGGATCTCCGTGGCGTGACCTGCCCGAGCACTTCGGTCCCTGGCAATCGGTGGCCGAGAGGCATCTACGCTGGTCGGTCGATGGCATCTACGCGCGGATCTTCGCGGCGATCGCCTCTGACCTCGACGCCGAGGACGCCGACCTGGGCGCACTGTTGTCGGTCGATTCGACCAGTGTGCGCGCCCACCAACACGCAGCCGGAGCGCGCACCGGGCGCCGCACAGGGCGGATCTGTCGAATTACAAGAAATATCTCCATGAGCCCGATGACCACGCCATTGGGCATTCCCGCGGCGGGCTGACTACCAAGATCCACGCCTTGACCGACCAGCTGTGCAGTCCGGTCACCCTGGCACTGTCGGCCGGTCAAGCCGGTGATAATCCGATGCTTTGGCCACTGCTGGCCGCCCGGTGCAGCAACTCATACGCCCCGTTTCACCTGCTGGCGGACAAGGCGTACTCCCATGACTCGACGCGGGCACAGCTGCGCCGGCTCAAGATCGCCCATACCATCCCCGAGCGCAGCGACCAGATCACCCGCCGCAAAGCCAAAGGCCGCAACAGAGGACGGCCTCCGGGGTTCTCAGGCCGAATCTACAAGCACCGCAACACCGTCGAGCGAAGCTTCAACCGGCTCAAACACTGGCGCGCGGTCGCCACCCGCTACGACAAATACGCCCTGACCTACCTCGGCGGTGTCACCCTGGCCGCCATCATCACCTACCACCGCGTCCGCAATTAGCAGACAGGACCTAGTACATCACCATGTCGGGCTGCATCTGATTGGCCCAGGCCACGATCCCGCCCTGCAGGTGGACCGCATCGGCGAAACCGGCCTTCTTCAACGCGGCCAACGCCTCGGCCGACCGCACGCCGGTTTTGCAGTACAGCACCGTGGTGCGGTCTTGGGGCAGCTTCGCCAGGCCCTCACCGGTGCTGATCAACGACTTGGGGATCAGCTGAGCTCCGTCGATGTGCACGATGTCCCACTCCACTTGCTCGCGCACGTCGATCAGGGCCAGCTTCTTGCCGGAGTCGATCATCGCGCGCAGTTCTTGCGGGGTGATGGTGGAGTCGCTGGCGGCCCTGGCGACGTCGTCGGAGACCACGCCACAGAACTGCTCGTAGTCGATCAGCGCGGTGATCTTCGGCGTCGCCGGATCCTTGCGAATCCTGATCGTGCGGTAGGTCATCTCCAACGCGTCATAGATCATCAGCCGGCCCAGCAGTGTCTCTCCGATCCCGGTGATCAGCTTCACCGCCTCAGTGCCCATCACCGACGCGATGGAGGCACAGATGATGCCCAGCACCCCGCCTTCGGCACAGGAAGGCACCATTCCCGGCGGCGGCGGTTCGGGGTAGAGGTCTCGGTAATTGAGCCCCAGCCCGCCCGGGGCGTCCTCCCAGAACACCGATACCTGGCCCTCAAACCGGTAGATGGAACCCCACACATAGGGTTTTCCGGCCAGTACCGCGGCATCGTTGACCAGATAGCGGGTGGCGAAGTTGTCGGTGCCATCGATGATCAGGTCGTAGTGGCCAAACAGGTCGACCGCGTTGTCGGCTTCCAGCCGGAACTCGTGCAACCGGACCTCGATCAGGGGGTTGATCGCGACGATCGAGTCACGCGCCGACTGGGCTTTGGAGCGCCCGACGTCGGCGACGCCGTGAATGATCTGGCGCTGCAGGTTCGACTCGTCGACGACGTCGAAGTCGACGATGCCGATGGTGCCCACACCCGCGGCAGCCAGGTACAACAATGTGGGCGAACCCAGCCCTCCGGCACCGATCACCAGGACCCGCGCGTTCTTGAGTCGCTTCTGCCCGTCAACGCCCAGATCGGGGATGATCAGGTGGCGACTGTAGCGGGCCACCTCTTCGCGGCTCAGCGTTGCGGCGGGCGCAACCAGGGGCGGCAATGCTGTCGTGGACACCGAACATCTCCTCGGCAATCATGGCGGTTCAACGCCGATACGCGTTGCCCAACCAATCACAGCAGGTACCCGGGTGAGCGGCAACGATGCGCAATAGTGTTCAACAGCCAAACCGTCGGCGCAATTTCGGCACGCGGATCGGCGCCGAAGGACGGTGACGCCCCCGCCGCTCTCAGGCGATTGGGTAGGGCCAGGGATTGAAATGACAGGTCTTGCCATCTGCCTTGACGAATTCGGGATCGAACGGCGCGGCCTCGTCATCCGACGTCGAGAAGGTCTGCTGCATCATCACCGGGGCCAGGCCGCCAGGCTTCTCGCACGCCTCGTGCCGCAGGTACCCGATGGCGTGACCGACCTCGTGATTGATCACGTACTGCCGGTAGGAACCGATATCGCCCTCGAACGGTACGGCGCCACGCACCCAGCGGGCTTCGTTGATGAAGACCCTGGCCTGCCGGTCCGGGCCGTAGGACGGGTTGTAGCAGGACGTTTCCAACGGAAATTCGTAGCCACATCCTTCACGCACGGTGACCGGGGACACCAGCGAAATGCGGAAGTCGGGCTTTCCGGAATCAATCCGCATGAATGCAAATTGCGGATCGTGCGTCCACCCCTTGGGATTGGCCAGCGTCTGGTCAATCATCTGGGCGAACGCATCGTCGCCGCCGTACATCGTCGGGTCCAGGCCGTTCTCGACTTCGACGGTGTACCTGAACACCTTGCCGGTGCCCTGCCCCACCTGCGGTGTCGTACCCGGGACCACCCGCCAAGTCTTGTCCCCCGCCTGGGTGTAGGGACCGCCGGCCGGCAGCGTTCCGGCGGGCAGATTCGCGTCGAATGCGGCCAGACCACGTGGCGGCGTGTCGATGATCGAAGTGCCGACCGAACCAATGTCGGGCGTGTCATGAACCGCCTCGGCCGCCGCCGGCTTCGGCGACGTGGTCCCGGTGACCGTCTGATAGCCGACGACCACGGTGAGCACCATCAGAACCGGTAAGGCATAGGCCCGCCACCCGTAGGTCGACACAAAACGCCCCAGCCAGCTTTGTTTGCGCCACTGGCGCGGCCGGTCCCGATCGACGCGGGCTCGCCCGGCCGCCTGGCCGAGGGGGTCACGTTGGGCCCGCAGCGGCTCTCGCCACTCATCACGCAGCACAGGTACCTGACCGGAGCTGCGCGACGGGCGCGGATGCGTCATTTTCCCAGGATGGCACAGCCGTCGCCGGGTAGACCCCTGGCACGCCCGAATGGACCGTCCGACTACTATCCACCGGCACCGATAGCGTCCAGTAAGGATCGACCCGGCGGCGCGGGTAGTAATGTCGTTGCGACAAACAGTGCGGCCGCGGGGTTGGCAAGTGGCCGACAAGCAGATGAGGACCGATGAGCGATCTCGCCAAGGCGGCGCAGCACCGCGCCGTCAGATCAGCCGACCGCGTGCGGTCGACTGAGGGCGCGACCCCCAAAGCGCGCGGTAACCGACTGCCCCGCGACGAGCGACGCGGCCAGCTGCTCGTCGTCGCCAGCGACGTTTTCGTCGACCGCGGCTACCACGCGGCCGGCATGGACGAGATCGCCGAACGGGCGGGCGTCAGTAAACCTGTTCTTTACCAACACTTTTCGAGCAAGATCGAACTCTATCTGGCGGTACTGAATCGGCACGTGGACAAGCTGGTGGCCGGGGTACAGCAAGCTCTGCGCACGACCACCGACAACCGGGGACGGCTTTATGCCGCGGTTCAGGCGTTCTTCGACTTCATCGAGCACGACAGCCAGGGTTACCGACTGATCTTCGAAAACGACTACGTCACCGAACCCGAGGTCGCCGCGCAAGTGCGGGTTGCCACCGAATCCTGCATCGACGCGGTGTTCGCCCTGATCAGCGCCGATTCCGGGCTGGACCCGCACCGAGCGCGGATGATCGCGGCAGCCCTGGTCAGCATGAGCGTCGACTGTGCCCGATACTGGCTGGACTCCGACAGGCCGATCTCCAAGTCGGATGCCATCGAAGGCACCGTGCAGTTCGCCTGGGGCGGACTGTCGCACGTGCCGCTGGCTCGGTCTTAGCTGCGCGCGGCTTCCGCGCCGACCCCGAAGCCGACCCGGCGGGCGTCGGCGACTCCGATCTCGACATAAGCGATCTTGGCGGCGGCGACCAAGAACCGACGACCCCGCTCGTCGTCCAAGCTCAACAGGCCCGAGTCATCACGCAGCGCTGCACTGACGAGTTCTTCGACCTCACCGGGCGTCTGCGCGCTGGCGAACACCAGCTCGCGCGGACTGTCCGTGATTCCGATCTTGACCTCCACGGGGGCCCCTTCCGTTGGTACTGCGTCGCAGACGTATCAGCAGCAGGCTAGTGGACGCGTTCGAGGCGCCGCACATCGGCCTGTCGGCCCGTACCAGCAGGTCACGGCTAGCAGATTGGTTCATCACAATTGGGTCTAACCTGGCCCGACACGCCATCGCAGCCCTGAAGCGGCACCGTCGCGCAGATACCATCGGCCCCATCAGCAACTCAGCTCACACCCAGTACGACACCGTCCGGGACGTCGAGGACTACCCGGACGATGAGAGCTATGGCGGCTACAGCGACTACGGCTACCAAGACAGCCAAGACGACCAAGACGAATACCCAGACAGCTATGCGGACCTCGCCTGGCCGGCGGATCGCCGGTGGCGCCCCGTCACCGCGGTCCTGGGCGTCGTGGTGGCCCTGGGCGCCATCACGACCGCGCTCGTGATCAATAGTGGCGACAGCGCGACCACCAAGGGCAAGGTTGGCGTTCCGACGCCGCGGACAGTCATCTCTACGACACCGCGCACCACTGCGCCCTCAGCGCCACCGCGGACGGCCCCCTATCCCAGCACCAGCACCAGGCCAGGCCCCGGCACCTCCGCGTCCCAACTCCCCCCGGAAACCTTCACAACGGTGACACCACCGGGCGCAGCGCCGACGTGGCCGCCCACCGCCGTGGCACCGCTGCCGGGCATGCAGCCGCTACCCGTCGAACCCCCCTCGGCCGCGCTGAATCCGCGCACCGTCATCTATCGGGTGACCGGAACCAAGCAGCTCCTGGACATGGTGAACATCGTCTACACCGACGCACGCGGCTTCCCCGTCACCGAGTTCAATGTGGCCCTGCCCTGGACCAAGATGGTGGTCTTGAACCCGGGCGTACAGACCGAGTCGGTGGTCGCGACCAGCATCTACGGCCGTTTGAACTGCACGATTGTCAACGCGCAGGGACAGCTGGTGGTGGCGTCCACCAACACGTCGATCATCGCGACGTGCACCCGCTAGCGCCGAGGGCAGTCAGCCGAGGCCGAGCTCACTCATCCGCTTGTCGTGCGTCTGCTGCAGACGTTCGAAGAACGTGCCGAGCTGGCTGAGACCACCGGTGCCGGCGACCACCAGGTCGACCAGCTCGTCGTGGTCGGCCAGCAGGAACTGGGCCTGCGTGATGGCCTCTCCCAACAGACGACGCGACCACAGCGCCAGCCGACTGCACTGTTTCCCGCTGGTTGTCACCGCGGCACGCACCTCGGCGACAACGAACTGAGAGTGGCCGGTCTCGGCCAAAGCCGCCCGGACCACGTCCGCAACTTCATCGGGCAGCCCGCCCGCGATCTGCAGGTAGAGATCGGCGGCCAGTGCGTCACCCACATAGGTCTTCACCAAGGCTTCCAGCCACGTACTCGGCGTGGTCAGCCGGTGGTAATTCTCCAGCGGCGAGACGTACTTGGACATGGCCGGCACCACATCGGCACCGCGCCGTTCCAGCGCGTCCCGCAACAGCTCGTAATGCCCCATCTCAGCCGACGCAATGCTCGCCATCGAAATACGTCCCCGCAGGTCCGGGGCCATCCGCGCCTCGTCGGTCAGCCGGTAGAAGGCGGCAACCTCGCCATAGGCCAGCAATGCGAACAACTCGTTGACGCCGGGGTGATCCGCCGATAGCTGTGGCCCGGTCGAATCGGCCACCTGATCGGCGGATGAGGGCGAAGTCATGGCAACACTCTAGTCGGCGAGAACGACGGAAAGCCGGTGGCCGTGAGCCGACCAGCTATGATGAAGGTTAGGTAGCGGCCGTATGTTTGTGCTGCCGCTACCAGTGCAATGTGCGTGCACGTAGCTGGCCCCGCCCAGACGAGCAGTGGGCCGGCGACTCGGCGACGTATCGGAGTCGGAAACTCGTGCGCGCGATGAACCGCGATTGAGATGACCGACCAATAAATACCGATACTGTCACCGAAAGGCTCTTTACTCCCGTATGACTGCGCTGAAAAGCACAACCGAAACAACCCCAAAAACATTTGCTGAACTTGGAGTTCGCGACGAAATAGTACGCGCACTGGGCGAACGGGACATCGAGTGTCCTTTCGCTATCCAAGAACTCACCCTGCCGCTGGCACTGGCCGGAGACGATCTGATTGGCCAGGCCCGTACGGGCATGGGCAAGACCTTCGCGTTCGGCGTGCCGCTGCTGCAGCGGGTCAGCTCCGGAACCGGCGTGCGACCGCTGACCGGCGCCCCCCGCGCCTTGGTCGTGGTCCCCACTCGCGAGCTGTGCTTGCAGGTCACCGAGGACCTGGCGGTGGCCGCCAAGTACCTCACCGCCACCACCGAGACCGGCGACCAGCGCCCGCTGTCGGTGGTCTCGATCTATGGCGGACGCGCCTACGAGCCGCAGATCGAGGCCCTACGGGCCGGCGCTGACGTCGTGGTCGGCACCCCCGGCCGGCTGCTCGACCTGAGCCAGCAGGGCCATCTACAGCTGGGCGGATTGTCCGTGCTGGTCCTCGACGAAGCGGACGAGATGCTCGACTTGGGCTTCCTACCCGATATCGAGCGCATCCTGCGCCAGATTCCCGGGGACCGGCAGTCGATGCTGTTCTCGGCGACCATGCCAGACCCGATCATCACGCTGGCGCGGACCTTCATGATCCAGCCCACCCACATCCGGGCCGAGGCGCCACACTCCCTGGCCGTGCACGACACCACCGAGCAGTTCGTCTACCGCGCCCACGCCCTGGACAAGATCGAGCTGGTCACCCGGATACTGCAGGCCCGGGAGCGGGGCGCGACAATGATCTTCACCCGTACCAAGCGCACCGCGCAGAAGGTTGCCGACGAGCTGAACGAGCGAGGTTTTGCGGTCGGCGCCGTCCACGGTGACCTCGGACAGGTGGCCCGCGAGAAGGCCCTCAAGTCCTTCCGCAGCGGCACCGTCAACGTGCTGGTGGCCACCGATGTCGCGGCGCGCGGTATCGATATCGACGACGTCACCCACGTCATCAACTACCAGTGCCCCGAGGACGAGAAGATGTACGTCCACCGCATCGGGCGCACGGGCCGGGCCGGCCGCACCGGCGTCGCCGTCACGCTGGTGGATTGGGACGAACTGCCCCGCTGGACGATGATCGACAAGGCATTGGGCCTGGGCTCACCGGACCCGGCCGAGACGTACTCCAGCTCGCCACATCTCTACACCGAGCTGTCGATCCCGACCGACGTCGCTAGCACCGTGGGCCCGCCGAGCAAGTCCGGGTCCAAGCCCCGCGCCGCGGACAAACAAGACGGCCAGCAGAGCGAGAAGTCGGGGCGCACGCGCTCGGACTCTGCGCGCCGGCGGCGCACCCGCGGCGGCAAGCCGGTCACCGGACACCCCGCCACCACGCCGGTGGCCAGTGGCGAGACGGCCACCGAGACGGGGTCGGGTTCCCGTGCGACCTCTCCATCAGGCAACGCCGGGGCCACCCGGCGCTGTCGCCGCCGTCGCAAGCCTGCCGGCGTCCATGACAACGCCGCCGCATCGGCTAACTGAGCCTGCACCCACGCATGGTGAAGCCGGAACGGCGCACCAGGGGTGACATCCTGGCCGCCGCAGCGATCGTGGTGGTCATCGCACTCGTCACGTTGCTGATCTGGTGGACCAGTGATGCGCGGGCGACCGTAAGCCGGCCGGCCGCCGCTCCGGCGCCCAACCCCAGCCCCGCCCGGGAGGTGCCGGGCACGCTCAAGCAGCTCTGGACGGCGGACAGCCCGGCCACCCGCGTCCCGGTGGTGGCGGGCCGGACGGTGGCCACCGGCGCGGGACGCCTGGTGGAAGGGCGGAACCCGACCACCGGTGAGACGCTGTGGAGCTACTCGCGCGACACCGACCTGTGCGGCGTGAGCTGGGTGTATCGCTATGCCGTCGCGGTGTACCGCGATGATCGTGGTTGCGGCCAGGTGAGCACCATCGACGGATCGACCGGTCGTCGCGGACCCGCCCGCAGCAGCTACGCGGACCCACAGGTGCGCCTGTCCTCCGATGGCACCACGGTGCTATCGGCCGGCAGCACCCGCCTGGAACTGTGGCGGTCCGACATGGTTCGGATGCTGTCCTACGGCGAGACCGACGCCCGGGTGAAACCGGCGAACCGGGGCCTGCACTCCGGATGCACGCTGGAGTCCGCCGCGGCGAGCTCTTCGGCGGTCTCCGTGCTCGAAGCCTGCCAGGACCAGGCGGACCTGCGGCTGGTGCTGCTGCGCCCGGGCAAGGAAGAAGACGAACCCGAGCAACGGATTGTGCCCGAACCCGGGATTCGCGCCGGGTCGGGCGCACGGGTGCTGATCGTCTCGCAGAACAACACCGCGGTGTACCTCCCGTCGCCTCAACCCCACGTCGAGGTGATCGATGAAACCGGCACTACCACGGCAAGCACCTTGCTGCCCGGTGCGCCGTCACCGGCGGCCGTGGTGTCCCAGACCGGTAACCTGGTGACCTGGTGGACCGGCGATGCGTTGCTGGTCTTCGACACCGGAAAATTGACCCAGCGCTACACCATCGCCGCCGGTGACACAGCCGCGCCCCTGGGCCCGGGCGTGATGATGGCGGGCCAGCTGCTGGTACCGGTCACCGGCGCCGTGGGGGTCTACAACCCGGTCAGCGGCGCCAGCGTCCGCTACATCCCGGTGGACCGGCAGCCGAACACCTCGGCGGTGGTCCCGGTCGTGGTGGGTTCCACGGTGATCGAGCAGCGCGGCGACGCCGTGGTGGCACTTGGCTGACCGCCGGTGTGCCCGGGCGCGGCTAGGGCTCGACCGAGAAGGTGGGCAGGGGCTTGCCGGTCTTCCAATGTTTGAGCAGTGCCTGCGCCAGCTCGCGATAGGCCAGCGCGCCCTTGTTCTTGCGTCCGGCCAGCACCGACGAACCCGACGCGGTGGCTTCGGCGAATCGCACGGTGCGTGGGATCGGTGGCGCCAGCACCGCCAGGCTGTACCGATCGGCGACGTCAAGCAGCACGTCGCGGGTGTGGGTGGTACGCGGGTCGTACAGCGTCGGCAAGGCGCCCAGCAACCGTAGGTCTGGATTGGTGATCTGCTGCACGTCGGCGACCGTGCGCAGGAACTGCCCCACGCCGCGGTGCGCCAGCGTCTCGCATTGCAGCGGGACGATGACCTCGACGGCGGCCGTCAACCCGTTGAGCGTGAGCACACCCAGCGACGGCGGGCAGTCGATGATGACGACGTCGAACTCGTCCGACAATTTGGCCAGCGCCCGTTTGAGCGCATACTCACGACCGGCCCGCATCAACAACATCGCCTCGGCACCGGCCAAGTCGATGTTGGCCGGCAGCAGCGTCATTCTCTCCATCGTCGTCACCAATGCGGCGCTCGGCTCGACTTCCCCGAGCAACACCTCATGCACCGACACCGTCAGTTTGTCGGGGTCGTGGCCCAGCGAGAAGGTCAGGCACCCCTGCGGATCCAAATCGACCAGCAGCACCCGCTGCCCCTTATCCACCATTGCCGCACCGAGCGAGGCCACCGTCGTCGTCTTGGCCACCCCGCCCTTCTGGTTGGCCACCGCCAGTACCCGGATCTCTGTCACAGTGTCATCCTGGCATGCGCTCGGCAGTCTGGCTGGGGCGACGGGTCCGGCATGTCGTCCGGCACAATCGTTCGGCATGGGCGTGCACAACCACCGACTCCTGCTGCTCCGCCACGGCGACACCGAATGGTCGAAATCGGGCAAGCACACGGGTCGAACCGACATCGAGCTGACCGAAACCGGCCGCGCGCAAGCGGAGCTGGCTGGGCGGGCGCTCAACGAGCTCGAACTCGACAATCCGCTGGTGATCAGCAGTCCCCGCAAGCGAACCCTGGCCACCGCCGAGTTGGCCGGGCTGACCGTCGATACGGTCTCCGAACTGGTCGCCGAGTGGGATTACGGTTCCTACGAAGGCCTGACCACGCCGCAGATCGGCGAATTCGAGCCGAATTGGCTGGTCTGGACGCACGGATGCCCCGGCGGGGAATCCGTGCAGCAGGTCACTGAGCGCGCCGACCGGGCCATCGCAGTTGCGCTAGAACACATGACTTCACGTGATGTGGTGTTCGCCAGCCACAGCCACTTCTCCCGGTCAGTGATAACGCGTTGGGTCGAATTGGCACTGGTCGAAGGCAGCCGGTTCTACATGCCCACCGCTTCCATCGCCATTTGCGGATTCGAGCACGGGGTGCGTCAGCTGAGCGCGCTCGGATTGAAAGGGTTTTCGGACAGTTGATAGCCAGCGAACCGCCATTCGCACTGTGCGGGCCCCGGGGAAATCTGATTGCCGAAGGGGTGCGTACCAGTTACTCCGAAATTGCGGCGGCCCAGGCCGCACTGCGCTCCGGATCAGCGCCAATGTTGTTGGGCGCGTTTCCTTTCGACGTAAGCCGACCCGCGGCGCTGATGGTGCCGACGTCGGCGCGACGCGAGACGGGGCTGCCCGACTGGCCCACCGAAGCGCCGCCCAGGGTGCGCATCAGCGCCGCGGTGCCGCCACTTGCCGAACACCGCGCTCGGATCACCCGCGCGCGAGATCAGCTGGCCGCACCGCAGGGCTTGCTGCACAAGGTGGTGCTGGCGCGGGCCCTGCAGTTGACCGCGGAGACCGCTCTGGACGCTCGAGTCGTCCTGCGCAGGCTGATGGCGGCCGACCCCACGTCCTACAGCTATCTGGTCGACCTGACCGCGGCTGGAGATTGCTACACCGGAGCGGCCCTGGTGGGCGCCAGCCCCGAGCTGCTGGTCGCCCGATTCGGCGATCAGGTCACCTGCCAACCCTTCGCCGGCTCCGCTCCACGCTCCGCGGATCCGGAGATCGACGCCGCCAACGCGACGGCGCTGGCCGGTTCGGCCAAGAACCGGCACGAGCATCAACTGGTGATCGACACCATGCGCGAGGCGCTGGAGCCGCTCTGCGACGAGCTGAAAATCGCACCGGAGCCCGAACTGACCGGTACCGCCGCGGTCTGGCATCTGTGCACTCCAGTCATTGGTAAACTGCGCGATACCGCAACTACGGCAATCGATCTGGCATTGGCACTGCACCCCACCCCCGCGGTGGGCGGTGTGCCGACGAACGCCGCCAGCGAGCTCATTGCCGCACTGGAGGGCGACCGCGGTTTCTACGCGGGAACAGTCGGCTGGTGCGACGCGGGCGGTGACGGCTACTGGGTGGTGTCCATTCGCTGCGCACAGCTGTCAGCCGACCGGCGCACCGCGCTGGCGCACGCCGGCGGCGGCATTGTCGCAGAATCCAATCCCGATGACGAAGTCGACGAGACCACAACGAAATTCGCCACAATATTGACCGCTCTAGGAGTCAAACAATGACCGAGAACATCCGCCGGGCCAAGCCGGAAGACACCGCTGAAATTACCGCCATGATCCGCGAGCTCGCCGAGTTCGAGCGCGCCGCCGACCAATGCACGGTCAGCGAAAAGCAGATATCCACAGCACTTTTCGGAGCTCTGCCGACGGTGCGGGGACACATCGTCGAGATCGACGGTCAGATCGCGGCGATGGCGCTGTGGTTTCTGAACTTCTCCACCTGGGACGGCGCCGCCGGGATCTACTTGGAAGACCTTTACGTGCGGCCGCAATTCCGCCGGCGTGGGCTGGCCCGAAGGCTGCTGGCGACGCTGGCCGCCGAATGCCTGGACAACGCTTACACGCGGCTGTCCTGGGCGGTGCTGAACTGGAACTCCAATGCCATTGCGGTCTACGACGCCGTCGGCGGGCAGCCGCAGAACGAATGGACCACCTACCGGCTGTCTGGCCCGGATTTGGTGGCACTGGCCGGACCCCGCTGATCCCCGGCGCCGGCCCAGCGCAGCGATGGGGGGCTGAACAGCAGCAGCAACACGGTCAGTGCCACGGCCCCCAGCGGAATGCCGAACACCGGCTGGTGCGAATCAGCGGTCAGATACCAGGCAACCGGCAGCAGCAGTAGCTGGGTGACCACGGCCAGCCCCCGACCCCAGCGCCTACCGGCCACCAGAGCACATCCAGCGGCCAGCACCACGGCACCGATGAGGACAAACCACACCGCGGTGCCCAGGCCGTTGACCAGGCCCTGATCGGCCCCTGCGAGCCCGCGCACTGCCAACACCGCCGCCACGATCAGCCCTGCGGCCCCCTGCACCGCCACGACCACTCCAGCGCCGCGGATGGGGGTCGGGGCTGGCACAGTCACAGCCTCAGCGTAATCGTGGGGCCACGCCGAGGCGCACTCACGGCGCCGGGGCGCCCGATGGCGCGGCTAACCCGAAACAGACGACACCGACGCAGCAGGTTTACACGGCCTAGGCTCATGCCTCATGCGCGCCGTGTTGATCGTCAACCCAACCGCCACCTCCATCACACCGGCGGATCGCGAACTGGTGGTCAACGCGCTCAAGGGCCGCCTGGATCTCGACATCGAACACACCAAACATCGTGGCCACGCCACCGAGCTGGGCGAAGCGGCCGCCGCCGCCGGAGTGGACCTGGTGGTTGTGCACGGCGGCGACGGCACGGTAAGCGGAGTGATCAACGGAGTCCTGGGCCGCCCCGGCTCAACCCCGACCGGCCCGCTGCCGGCCATCGCGGTCATTCCCGGCGGCTCGGCAAACGTCCTGGCCAGGTCGCTCGGGATCTCGCACGGCCCCGTTGCCGCCACCAACCAGCTGCTTCAGCTGCTCGATGACTACCGCCGCCGCCCGCAGTGGCGTCGAATCGGACTGATCGACTGCGGCGAGCGCTGGGCCGCCTTCAACACCGGCATGGGCGTGGACGCCGAGGTGGTCGCCGCGGTAGAAGCCGAGCGCGACGGCGGCAGGAAAGTCACCCCCTGGCGCTATGTCCGCGCGACGGTGCCCGCCATGCTGTCCAACGCCGGCCGCGAACCCGCACTCAAGCTGGAGATTCCGGGCCGTGAACCGGTCACGGAGGTGAGCTTTGTCTTCGTGTCCAACGCCAGTCCATGGACCTTCGTGGGCAACCGGCCGGTGTGGACAAATCCGGGCTGCACCTTCGAAACGGGCCTCGGAGTATTTGCCATGAGGAACATGAAGACGATCCCGACGCTGCGGCTGCTGCGGCAGATGTTGGCCAAACGACCGAAGTTCGACAGCAAACGCCTCGTCCACGACGACGACGTCCCAAGCCTGCGTGTTACCAGCACAGCCGCGCCGGTGGCCTGTCAGTTCGACGGGGACTACCTTGGGGTGCGCCAAACCATGACGTTCAGGGCCGTTCCGGAAGCGGTGGCGGTGGTCGCCCCTCCCCCCAAAAATCCCTGCTGAGCTGGGAAAAACCAAGTCGTGACAAGGTCGCGACAGCCAATCTGCCCTCAACCGACGAGGCAGTGTAGTACAACTGTATAAGGGCTTTGGTAAGAGATCACCAAAGTGAGATAGCCCACGCGCTCACGTAACACTATTGACATCTGCGAAGCCTGTGAAACGATCAAAAGGTTGCATGCGAAGACATGTAGGGCTACAGAAACCTTTTCCTTGTGCACATCGTTAACCGCAAAGGAAAAATCGGCTGTGCGCATTGCTGCGCACTTAGTGAGGAGTAGTGACTAATGGATTGGCGCCACAAGGCGGTCTGCCGTGACGAAGATCCGGAGCTGTTCTTCCCGGTTGGGAACAGCGGTCCGGCAATCGCGCAGATCGCTGACGCGAAACTGGTCTGTAATCGGTGCCCTGTGACCACCGATTGCCTCAGCTGGGCCCTGAACACGGGCCAGGACTCGGGCGTCTGGGGCGGTATGAGCGAAGACGAGCGACGCGCCCTAAAGCGCCGCAACGCACGGACCAAGGCCCGCAGCGGAGTCTGACAACTCGGTACGCAGCTGTACGGCCCCGACAACGCGTCGGGGCCGTATTGTTGCGCGCTGCATTAGGCCAGCAGCCGGCCCCGGCGACCGATTGGCACTCGAAGCACCACGTCGGTACCTCGCCCGGGCGCTTCTCGCATCCCCAGCGAGCCATCCAGCTCCGCTGACACCAGGGTGCGCACAATCTGCAGGCCCAGGCTGTCGGACTTCTCCAAGCTGAAACCGGAGGGAAGGCCACGTCCATCGTCGTGCACCACAACATCGAGCCAGCGCGCCGAGCGCTCGGCCCGAATGGTCACCGCCCCCTGAGCCGCGGGATCAAATGCATGCTCGATCGCGTTCTGAACCAACTCGGTGATCACCATGATCAGGGCGGTCGCGCGATCGGAGTCCAGCACGCCGAGGTCACCGACGCGGTTGATCCGGATCGGCCTATCCACTGACGCCACATCGTTCATGATCGGCAAGATCCGGTCGATGACCTCATCGAGGTTGACCTGCTCATCGACGGACATCGACAGCGCGTCGTGCACCAACGCGATCGACGAAACCCGGCGCACCGACTCGATCAGCGCCTCTCGCCCCTCGGCATTGGTGGTGCGTCGGGCCTGCAACCGCAGTAACGCAGCAACGGTCTGCAGGTTGTTTTTCACCCTGTGGTGAATTTCGCGGATTGTCGCGTCCTTGGAGATCAGGGCCCGGTCCCGGCGCTTCACCTCGGTGACGTCACGAATGAGAATGGCGGCTCCGGCGCTGACACCGCCCACCACCAAGGGCAAAGTACGCAGCAGTACCGTCGCGCCTCCGGCGTCGACCTCCATCCGCATACTTCTGCCACCGACCAGCAGATCTCGGACATGTTCAGCCACTTCTTCGGCCTCAAACGGATCCGAAATCAGCGGCCGGGTCACTTCGATCAGCTCGTGGCCCTCCAACTCGGTGGTCAAACCCATCCGGTGGTAGGCCGACAACGCGTTGGGGCTGGCGTAGATGGCGACACCGTCGACATCGAGGCGGATGAAGCCGTCACCGGCCCGCGGCGTCGAACGCGACATGGCGACGTCACCGACATCGGGGAAGGTGCCCTCGGCCAACATCTGCAGCAGGTCGGTGGCGCAGTCGCGGTAGGCGCTCTCCAAGTGTCCGGACGCGCGTTCGGCGGCGACCGCGGTTTGATGCTGCGTCAACACCGCGACCACATGATCGCCGTAGCGCACCGGGGAGGCCTCGATGCTCGGCCCAGGCAGCTGACCCAAGTGTTGTTGGTCGGCATCGCTGTCACGCCGGGCGCTACCGGAGGCGAACGTTTCGGCGACCAGCGGCAGCCGATCGGCTTCGACAACGCTGCCCACCGCGTCGGTCTGCAGAACCGTCGGCGCGGTGTTGGGCCGGCATTGCGCCACACAGACCAGGGCGCCATCGTCTCGGGCAACCCACATCAGGTAGTCGGCAAAGGACAAGTCGGCGAGCAGTTGCCACTCCCCCACCACCGCATGGAGGTGGTCCACCGCGTTGCCGGGCAGCATCGTGTTTTCGGCCAGCAAATTACCGAGAGTGGACATCAACAGGCTCCAGAGTCGCTCCCGGACGCGGGGTTTTTGGGTTCAAGGGCTAACTGATCACCGCGATGAGGTCGCCGGCCTGGATAACGTCACCCACGGCCACACTCACTTTGCTCACGGTGCCGCCGATTTCAGCCAGGACCGGGATCTCCATCTTCATCGACTCCAGCAGCACCACTATGTCGCCTTTGCCGATCTGGTCACCTTCACTGACAACGACTTCGAGCACGCTGGCCACGATCTCGGCGCGAACATCCTCGGACATCTTCACCCCACTCGGTTCGGCCATTGCACATGCCGGCTGCTGGTCTATCGGCTCATGTATATCGAACCATAAGGCCACCCGGGGTCGCGGCGCGCGGGCTAGTGCGGTGGCACTGACTCCCGCGTGAGACACTTGCGACAACCCGGGCGGAACCTGGCCGCTCTGCATCGATCAACTACGGAGGTTCATCATGGCCAAGCGTGGCCGTAAGAAGCGCGACCGCAAGCACAGCAAGGCCAACCACGGCAAGCGGCCAAACGCCTAGCTCAGCGGCATAACCGCCCGCCCGCCCAGCCAAGCAAGCCGAAGGCTACCCGCCCCGCGGCCAGCCCGCTGAGCGGGCGGTTTTGTCGATAGCTCGTTACTCGCCGCCCCGGATGATGGTCGTGCGGCTGATCTGTAGGCGTACCCGCTCCCGCAGCCCCTCCGGGGCCTTCTCGCCCTGACACTTGATGGCAATCAGTAGCTTGATCCGCTCCTCGAGCCCGTAATGCTTCAGGCATCCGGGGCATGCCTCGAGGTGCTCCCGCAGCTTCTGGCGCGTTTCCGGGGTGCACTCGCCATCAAGCAAGGTCCACACCTCGGCGATCACCTCCGCACAGCCAAAGTAGCCGTGCGAATCCTCATTGTCCGGCAACGAGTCGGGTGAGCCGGGAACATCGCTCATGAAGACACCTCCTGGTGGGCCTGCTCACCGCGGACGAAGCCACGTTCCTTGGCCACATCCGCCAACAGGGTGCGCAGCTGCCGTCTGCCCCGGTGTAGCCGCGACATCACAGTCCCGATCGGCGTGTCCATGATCTCGGCGATCTCCTTGTAGGGAAAACCCTCCACGTCGGCGTAGTAGACCGCCATCCGGAATTCTTCCGGCAATGCCTGCAGCGCCTCTTTTATCTCAGTGTCCGGCAACGCCTCGAGGGCCTCGACCTCGGCCGAACGCAGCCCGGTCGAGGAATGCTCGGCGTTGGATGCCAGCTGCCAATCGGTGATCTCGTCGGTGGGATATTCCGCGGGCTGTCGCTGCTTCTTGCGATAGCTGTTGATGTAGGTATTGGTCAGAATCCGGTACTGCCACGCCTTGAGATTGGTGCCCTCCCGGAAAGAACGAAAACCCGCGTAGGCCTTGACCATGGTCTCCTGCAGCAGATCCTCGGCATCGGCCGGATTGCGCGTCATCCGCAGCGCGCCGCCGTACAGCTGGTCCAACAGGGGAATCGCGTCGCGCTCGAAGCGCGCAGTCAGCTGCTCGTCAGTCTCCTCAGGCGGCTCCGGGTCGGGCGCCTCAGCCGGGGTCACACCATCGATGTCGGCCATCTTGATAAACACGGTCCCTTCGGTCGAGGTGCCACCGGACAGCGTCGCTACCGACGCCGGACTCGCAAGGAAGCGCCCCAACCGCTCCTCGCCCAGCAGGCTCGTCGAGGTCGACACCAAGCTCCCTCCTCCCAATCTAAAGGCCACGACTGACAATGTCCGCGTCAGTCCGCCCTTTCCTTCGGCTCCCTCATCCCACCAACGCCCACGGTTGATGAGACCGCAATCAATCAACGGCATTTTCTCGCCCGCTATTTCCCGACCGATCCGCGATCCCGCAATCCTCACTGATCCAGGGGGCATTAGTGTGACGCCATGTCCCTTAACGGCAAGACCATGTTCATCTCCGGCGCCAGCCGCGGTATCGGCCTGGCGATCGCCAAGCGGGCCGCACAAGACGGTGCGAACATCGCACTGATCGCCAAGACCGCCGAACCCCACCCGAAGCTTCCGGGCACCGTATACACGGCAGCCAAAGAGCTCGAGGAAGCCGGCGGTCAGGCACTGCCGATCGTCGGGGACGTCCGCGACCCGGACTCCGTCAGCGCCGCCGTCGCCAAGACGGTGGAACAGTTCGGCGGCATCGACATCTGCGTCAACAATGCCTCCGCCATCAACCTCGGGTCCATCACCGAAGTGCCGATGAAGCGGTTCGACCTGATGAACGGCATCCAGGTGCGCGGCACCTATGCGGTGTCGCAGGCGTGCATCCCGCACATGAAGGGCCGGGAAAACCCGCACATCTTGACGCTTTCTCCGCCGGTGCAGCTGGACAAGAAGTGGCTGAAGCCGACCGCATACATGATGGCCAAGTTCGGTATGACGCTGTGCGCGTTGGGAATCGCCGAGGAGATGCGCGACGAGGGCATCGCCTCGAACACGCTGTGGCCCCGCACCCTGGTGGCAACCGCCGCGGTGCAGAACCTGCTCGGCGGCGACGAGGCGATGGGACGAGCCCGCAAACCCGATGTCTATGCCGATGCGGCCTACGTCATCCTCAACAAGAACTCCCGCGAGTACACTGGCAACTCGGCGCTGTGCGAGGACGTGCTGCTCGAGTCGGGAGTGAGCGACCTTTCGATCTACAACTGCGTGCCCGGGGCCAAGCTGGGCGTGGACCTGTGGGTGGAAGAGGTCAACCCGCCGGGGTACACGCAGCCCTGAGGCGCACCAGCGTGGCCATGGGCGCAACACCGGGGGTCGCCGCGCTAATCAAAGCCGGTGTGACACACGAACTCTTGCACTTCGAAGCTGTCACGGACCTCTCGGACCGCGCAGATATCGCGCCCGAGCAGGTGTTCAAGACTCTGATCATCGCGCTACCCGGCGAGTTGGCGGTCGCGGTCGTGCCGGTGCCGTCGCGCTTGTCGTTGAAGGCCGCTGCCTCGGCGTTGGGGGCGGCCAAGGCCAGCATGGCCGAGCCCGCCGACGCCGAACGGACAACCGGATACGTGGTCGGCGGCATCTCGCCGTTTGGTCAACGTAAGAAACTTCGCACGGTGGTAGACAGCTCGGCCCTCACGTGGGACCGGGTGCTGTGCAGCGCCGGGAAGCGGCATTGGGACGTCGCGGTCCCTCCGGCGGATCTGGTCAGATTGACCGACGCGCTCACCGCCGACATCCGGGCCTAGCGCAGGAACCGCGCGATGCCGTCCGTCATCCGCAGGCCGCGAGCTTCGGGTTCAGGGCGGCGTGCAGCAGCCCGCTGAGGTGTTTCCAGTACAGCCAGTCGGCGATGGCGGCCCGCGAATCGGCCGGTTCGGCGAGGGAATGCGCCTGGTCGAGGGCGAACCGTTGCGCGTGTTCGGCAAAGGTCAGAAACGCCCGCAGATGCGCCGCCTCGCGGTCGACGGCGTTGCTGGCCATCGGCTTCATCACTTCAAGCCACAGCATCGGGCGGCGATCACCCGGCGGTGCGGCAGCTAGCTGAACTGAGGACCCCAGGTCGGACAACCGCAGGTTGAAGGTGGCCGCCAGTCTTTCCGCCGTAGCGGCCACCGCCTCGGAATTCATTGTCTCCGAGGTGGCGCGAGTAGCGCGTCCATCCGCGTGCGCGGGGTCAGCCGCCGACGCCGGCGGCAGCAGATCGGTCAAACCGGCATCGCTGATGTCCGCCAGCCATTGCGCGGCTTCGGGATTGACCACCTGCAGCCGGAACCGGCCGGTCATCTTTCCGCTGGCCGGGATGTCTTCTGGGTCCAGGACAATTCTGGCCACGCCCGGGTCGGAATCGGCGAACTGTTGCTCGGTGGCGATTACCGCTCGCAGTGTCTTGCCCTGACATGCCGCCCAGCGCTGCACGGCCCGCACTGGTCGAGTGGCCCAGCAGGCCCGCTCGGTGGCGGGAATGGCCTCATCCGCACTGGCCATCTGCACCGGCTCGGGCAACTGCACCCCATCGGGAATGTAGGCCAGCCCGTAGCTGTTGGCCACCACGATCGTGGTGTCGGTGGTCACCGCGGTCACCCAGAAAAATCCGAGATCGCCCTGCCCGCCACCGCCCGGTGCATTCAACGCCGCGGCAATGCGGCGCGCCAGTTGCAGCGGATCGGCCCCATTGCGACGGGCCGCGTCAGCGGTGGACGCCTCGGCGATGGCGTCGCGTTCGGCACGCGCCGCCGACACCGGGATGAGCGGCTCCATCACCGCCCCGGCATTGACCGCGGCGGCGCGTTCGGTGGCATCCAGGCCGATGGTCGGACCGGTCTTTGCGGCGGCCCGGGTGGTCGCCGCCGCCGGTCTGATGGGCGCACTCGAAGGCTTCTGCCCCACGGGTGCGGCCGCTCCGGCTCGCGGACCCGCGGCGGCACCGGCCGGCCCCGCCGAAGCGTGCTCGGTGGCCTTGTCCTGCTCACGCAGGGGCCCCGAAGGCTGCGACGGTGCCGGCGCCATCGGGTTGCCACGCCCGCCGGCACCTGGCGCGGACCGGGCCGCCGCGGCCCTCAACACCGGGCCCTGTGCCCCGCCATCGGCGGCAGCCGGTGCCGGCGACGCGGGCCCGGCAACGGATCCGGGAACAGGATGCGCCGGCGACGAAGGCATCATCGGCTGGCCCACCGGCGACATTGCCGCCGGCGCGGGCGGGATCCACCCCGGCTCGGCCGCACCGGGTGTTGACTGCTCGGCCTCCGGAACTATCACCGGGGTGACCGGCACCGGTTGTGCAGGCGCCGGCGGCGCGGGTTCTTGCTCGATCGGCTGCCCGGTCTGAACGTCACGGCGCTGCGGGGGTGCTGCCGATGGCGGCGTCCGTTGGTTGAGCAAGTCTTCCAGCGCATTACGCGGGGGGGGTCCACGTCCTGCTCGCGAAAATCTGCTCAGTGGTGTCGGCGACCACGGCGACATTGGCCCCGTGCGTAGCGACGACCAAGCTTTCGATCGCAATGGCTCGCTCGGCGGCGGTGAGGCCGGGTTCGTTCTGCAGAACGAGGATCTGTTGGTGTGCGAACTCCGCGTTTGTATCAATGGCCAACTTGGCTTGCACAACCAAACCGGCAACATATTTGTGCCACGTAATCGCGGTGGCAAGGTCGTTCTGCAGGGTCATCAGATGACCGATATTGGTGCCGAGTTCGCCGTTGGCGGCATCGGCGGCACCACCCGACCAGACACCGTCGTCGAAAACTTGAGTCCGACGCTGTTGGCAACTCTCCAGCACTTCGGTGACTTGCCGCAAAACCTGCGTAAATTCCTGCGCCCTTTCATAAAAGGCGTCCTCATCGACCTCTGGCCATCCGCCCGGCTCCAATAGCTGGTCGAAATACCCACCCGTCGGCCTTAGCATGCTCATCGTTATTCGCCGCAATATTCGACACGACATATCAATCCGTACCTGCCGGCAACTTCGCCGCGGTCGCTGGCATCGTCAGCCCTGACCCGGTGATCGACTCTTGGGTGGACCTTGCGGCAAATCAGCGATTTGCCGGATGACACACGCCGACACCCGAACAGACGTTGCTCGTTACGTGATGCCCAGCCCCTTCTGGAGCTCACTGGAAATTCCGGCAAGCGACTCGAGGAACTGCTGCTGGCGGGCCTCGATGCCCGCGGACGCGACGGCATCCGCATCTTGGAGCGCCTCGTTGATTCGCTGCTCGACGGCTTCAGCACCCAGCCGTAGCAGACCTTCTTCGATATGCAGGTCGGTGAGCCACTGGCGTCCGTTCAGGGTCACGTCGACGGTCTTGGCTTCGTCGGTTCCGGCGAAGGATCCGCTGTTGGTCCGGTGCATCTGGTCTTCAAACGCGGACTGGAACTGCTGCGCCTGGCGCAATGCCTCAGCCACCTGCGGGTGCATCTGGGTGCTCATTTGGAGTCCTTACTGTTGGAGCCGGCCACGCTGTCGGGCCCGGCTTTGCTATCGGGGGCGGCACTCGCGTCCGGGCCGGCGACCTCGGCGGCGGATTTACGTGGGCGTTTGCCGATGAGGCCCTCGGTCCACGGCCGCTCTTCGGTGTAGAGCAACTCGTCCCCCGGCTCCGCGCGCTTGCCCTTACCGGTCTGCCCCGGGGCCTGTCCGGCGCCGGGGGCTCCCATGGGCGCCATGCCCGCACCGCCCGACCCCATCGCGGCCCCCGGCGCGGCGCCAGCCCCCAACAGATCGCGGCCACCGAGCTGCGATGAGATGGAGTCCGGTCCTATGGGAGGCCGCATCGACGCAGCGCCAGCTCCTCCGAATGAGGCCGGTTTGAGTTTCGACGCCCCCGCCGAAAGACCCGTCCCGCCGCCGCGACCGGCAAAGGAGTCGCCAGGGTGTTGCGCGGCAGCTGGGGGCTGCCGGCGAACGGTACGACGGGCATGTCGGTGGGGTTGGGCAGGGCCTCGTCCACTGGCCAGTCATCAGCCGGGGCGGGCACCGGATCGGGCCCGGGCGGCACCACGATCTGCTCGGGCGGCTTGGCCTGCGTGGGCGGATCGATTTTGACCTCATTGGCTTTGGGAGGCTTGGTTGGATGCACGGGCGGCAATGGAAAATTCGCCGCCCGTTCGTATTCCGCCAGCTCCTCATCCGATGTTTGCTGCAGCACCGCATAGATCGCAAGGATCTGGTTCCGCATATTCGTGACATCAGCCTTGGGGACGCTGCAGTACAGGTCGTCGAGGTCTCTCAGATCTGCGAAGCGAACCGTCTTTCCCTGGAACTGGATATGGCTGGCATGAAGCTGTCGTTGCGCGGCCGCAACCGTTTGGGCCTGGCTCGCCATGGTGCTACACAAGTCCGCCATCTGCCGCAGCCACGCGATCTGCCTGTCAAAATGGTCCTCGACGGCCGCTGCCGCCTCACCGTCCCAACGCTGAAAGGGTCCGAAGCGGTCGGTGGCCTCCAGCAACTTCAGCCGATAGTCCAGCCACGTCCTCGCGAAGTTTTCGAATGAATTGCCGTTGTCGGCCCACTCGATGGTCAATGCCCTGACCTTGAGATCTGCGTAGCCGCCAAGGCGGTGATCAGCTGCCATTGTGGAGACCCCGGCGTCGTCGAATGCCTCTGTTTCCGGCTCCGCACCTGCGGGGCCGGGGGTCGCCGCCGACACCGAGGCGCTGCCCGTGTCGAGGTCGGCCGCAGCGTGCTCGTCGACTTCCTCATAGGCCTTGGCCGCGTTCCTCAACGACTGCGCCAGCCGCGCCCGCTCCGTGTCGAAATAGCCCAGATACTTGCGCATTTCACCGGCGGAGCGCGCAAGCTCTGCGGCAGCTTCGTTAGCCGGTGCAAAGTCGCACGGGGGCTGGGGATCTTCCGTCGGCAGCCCGGGTATCGGAGCCTCCAGCCGGGCCGCTCTGGCCAAGAGCTCCTCGCCTTCCACGGCGAGCACCTGTGCTAGCGTCACGCGAATCCTCCTCCTAGGGGCTATTGAAAATCGTGAAATTCACCGTCAGTGGCTGATAGACGCTGATAGACAATGAATTCAGTGTTCGAGCTGCAGAACGGGTCCGTCTTCGGCGGGTTCTGGCGCAGTCCCCGGGCCCTGCTGGGCCATCGACGCAACCCCCTGCAGCTGCCCCATGGTCTGGTTGACCAGGTTCGCGTACTGAGAAGCGTGTCCCGATAGCGTCGCGGCCTGCCCCGGCAGAGAACCCATCTGGGCCATGGTGGGCAAGGTGAACCTCGATGCGATCGGTATCTCGGGTTCAGCTGCCAAGCCATATCCGAGGGCTGCACTGCCCGCCATCAAGGCGTTGCCGTGAACAGCATACTCGGACGTCGTTGCGGCGGAGTGGAATTGGACCTGTCCCAATTGTTCTCCGAGCGACTGGTCAGCTTCCGCATAGATCGCGGCGGCGGCGACGAAATTGGACCCCGTCTTCGTCAGGGCGGAGTTGACGACGGGCAACGAGTCGGCCACCGGCGACTCGATAATCGGCAAGATTGCGTTGATGGCTGCCGACGCAGAATCCAGTCCGGTCGCAACGATCGGCGGCGGGGGCGTCGGCAAAGTCAGCTCCGCCAAATCGATTCCAGCAATCTTCAGGCGGGAAGAATCGATGACCAGCTCCTTAGTCATGTCCAATCCCCTTACACGTGTTGCTATTTGAGCTAAAGCGGCCCGCGGCCGCCGCGCCTGTCTTCGTGGGGTGGGCCACAAAACGCCTGAATCCGCACCTAGCGCAGGCGTTGAGGCCCTGGGATCACCGTCGATCCGGTCAGAGTTACGAATCTCGCGATCGTCGGCTCGGGTTGCATCCGCTACGCGGCCGAGGCGTCGAAATCTGCAGCAGTCCCTCAGCTATCGGTATAGGGTGGAGAAAACCTCTGCTTGTTTTGCGGTGGCCTGTTCTTCGGACATCAAACCCATGGTGTTCTCCATGAAGTCACGCAATACCTCGCGCTCGTCAGTGCCCATCTCCGCCACGGGTTCCCACTCGGAATAGCTTCCCAACATGTAGCTGTGCTGGGCCGCCAACCCGTTTTGTCGAGCCAGGGCCGCGATGACCAGTACCTCCTCGGCGAGCTCGGCTTCACTCATGCTGGTCACCTTTGCCGACAGAGTGACTCGATGGATCCGGCCGTCCATCAGCGCCGACACCGACACCGTCCCAGGGGGGTTGACGACCGTGAACAGCGGGGCGCCATTCGAGTCGACGCCTTCCTCGGCACCCGCCGTCTCGGCGGCACCGTGGGGCTCTTCGATCTGCAATGGGGCGGTGTCGGGCTCGGTGTCTTCGTCTTCGACCTCGCCAGGCATGAACTGATCCATCGCATCGATGTCCGGTACTGGGTGTGTCGGGTCATCGGCGGCAAAGCCATCCAGGGCATCCGACTCCGCGCCGTCTTCGGAAACCTCCTCGGCGACAAAGAAATCCAGGGCGTCGAGATCATCGTGGTCGTGGTAGAGCGACGTGGTGTCCCTTCTTTCTGCATCTGAAGCGCTAATGGTCGACCCCGGCGCGGTAGCCATGCCCACCAGCGGGTTCCGACCCGATCAGCGCTCAATGATCTGTTTGTCGAGGCTTTCGCCGGCCTGCTCGTCGACTCCCTGGTATGCGCTGCTGGCGGTGCGTAGCTTGGCGGCGAGCTTGCTAGAAGTCGTGTTCATGCTGTTGGCCGCCGCGCGGCGGGCAGCCTCGGCATTGGCAAATGAGGTGTTGGAGGCTCCACTGATCACACCGTGAGACACCCAGACCTCATTCTTGAGATTCGTGGACGCGGCACCCGCAGATGCTGCCGTGGCCGCCGCTTGGGTCTGTGTGGCGGCCAGTGTCTGTAGGTATTGCGGTGTGACAACCAAGTTCGCCATGGATCTATCTCCTCGTCATATCGCTTCTGTGCGCTATCGCATCGGCCTGCAGTGGCTTCGACTCGACGGCGAGCGTCACACGACCTGCTGCGCAAAGATCGGCTGCTGCGCCGGTGGGGTGTCAGCAGCGGCCGCTTCGATCGGTGCACGCCCGGCAGCTGCGCCGGCCGAGTCCGCCCCGGCGCCCTCGACATCTTCAACAGTGGTGGCCTCGGCCTGCGCGGTGTCCTCGGCGGGAGCAGTCCCCTTGCCCTGTTGGGCCATCGATGCGACCTGCTGGACCTGTCCCATCGCCTGGTTGGCCAGGTTCGCGTGCTGAGAGACATGCCCCGAGAACTTTGCGCCTTGCCCCGAAATCGCCATCAGTTGGGCCAGGGTGGGCATGGTGAACGCCGACGTCGCCGACGGCGCATCCTCGAGCGGCACAGCCTCATCGGCGGCAGCGCTGTAGAACGCGGATTCGTCCGCGGCGCCGCCGGCGCGGCCGAGCGACCCGGCCGCCTCAGCTGTGAACGCCGTGCCCGACGCCGCAAAGCTCGAGATCGTCGACTCGGCCGACGCGGGCATATTGGCCGCCACCGGCATACCCGGGTCCGCTCCTTGGTACGGATCCGGAGCCAAATCTTGGTAATTGGCGGTCAAAACGTCCGCCTTCTTGGAGTTCTCAACCGAATAGGCGAGCACGGTGGAAAGCAGGCCCATGGCGATGGCGATGCCAAGCCCACTCACCGTGAATCCGAAAGACCGGGCCATGGCTGGGCCGGCCGGTACCGCAAACATCAAGGCCATCTCGACCGCGAAAGCCGCCAGAAGTAGGTTCTTGAGGATCGCAATCCCCAGGCGCCCATGGGTCACCCATTCGGCCTGATCTTGTACCAGGGCTGCGAACTTGACGTCGAGCTCGGCGAGCGCTTGTCCGCGATTCTGCAGTGCCGTGTTCTGGCTGGCATAGGCATAGGATGCCGAGCCCTGCCAACTGTTATCCGGAAGGGCCGACCCCAACTGTGCCTGAGCCTTGGCGAACTGCGTCGAGCCGACCAGGAGTTCATCTCCGTCGGCTGGCGGCCCGAACCCCATCAACGTCTCCAGCACTTCGACGATGTTGATCGTCCAGAGGATGGCACTGGCCCCTTGCGCCGCTTTTGAACTGGCAAGACTGGTCAACTGAGAGTGACCTACGCGCTTCGCCAGCGCCTGCGGCACCCAAGTTTGTCCGAAAACAGCGGTCAGCCCGTCCGAGGCCATGCCGGTGGCACTCGCCGCGAGATATTCAGGGTTAGTGAACTTTGGATCATTAACTCCGACGAATTGTTGACCAAAACTGCCGAGGTTCACGATGGTCCTAACCGCAGCGGCGATTAGTCCTGCAGGCATAGAGACGTCCTTACTGTTCGTTCTTGGCGATTCGGCGCCGTACGGGTGCCCCCGCGGGGCGACCCACTTCCATCAGATCGTCGTGAGGCAACGCGGCGAACTGAATTGGCTTCGCACGCGCCGCCATACGCGCGGCCCGCCGGCCGACGCGGCTGGTGATCCAATTGCCCTCGCCAGGAACGGTTCACACACGAACCGAACGTGGCTCGAGACGGCAAATCCAGTGCGAGGTGTCCGGGCAACGTACGTTGTCGCACCAGACGTCGGCAGGCTCCCCCGACCGCATGCCACTGGGCGCAGCTGGCTGCGGCATGGGTGAATACCGGGCGACCGGTTGGGATTCGGCGCGGACATCACTGCTGGGATTGATATTCCAGTGTCCGAGCACCGCGCGGTCCGGCAACAACACGAGGGCGCCAGGCATCATCGGGGCAACCTCGCCGGGACGCGGACACGGCTGGCCAAAGCCCATGGATGAACACCACCGGTGTCCACGTACACGGCATTCGCTGCTCCTTGCCCTAGTCCCGCTTCATGGCGGTGACATGCCAAGGGTTGCACCTGGCGAACCGGGCAGCATCGGTCAGATGACTCAATTGCGTGAGGTAATCGGAATCAGCCGATACGGCTGCGCACCAACGGTGCGTTGCGATAGACGCAGCTTTGCACCGATCTACTCGTTTGTCAGGCGTTTTGCCACAAGTGCGGCCCGTCATGGTCGGCAACCGCACCGCGTTCGGGCCGCTTGGAGACGTCGGTGGTTGCGCTGGCCAGCGGATGGAATCAATCAGATTTGATCGGGTGCCGCATGGATGGCGTCGAGGGCGTCATGCAATCCGGCCCGGTTTGTGACCCCCAATTTGGGGAACAACCGATACAGATGTGCACCGACGGTGCGCGGCGACAGGCATAGCCGTGCGGCTATCTCCTTGTTCGACAGGCCTTTGGCGGCCAATTCGGCCACCAGACGTTCCTGCGCGGTGAGCGGAGCGGGACCCACCGCGGCCGAGTGGCGTACCGCGGTACCCGCGGCACGCAGTTCATTGCGCGCCCGCTGGGTCCACGGTTCGGCGCCCAGACCGGCAAAGATCTCCGCGGCTGCACGAAGCACAACGCGGGCGTTGCGATAGCGGCGCAGCCGGCGGAGGCGCATTCCGTACGCCAGCCGAATACGGGCGTGCTCGAATGGAAATGAAGCGACCGCCGGATGGCCAAGTACCTTCTCGAACAACGCTGGAGCCCGCTCGTCCGAAGCACACAAGGCCTCCGCAGCGCCGGTTGCGATGGCCAGTCGCGGCGGGGCGTCGGCGAATTGCAGGCGCTTCGCCGCCCGAACGTGCCGGCGCGCCTCGTTGAGTCGATCCGTATGAACCGCGGCCTCGACGAGATCGAACAGGGTGCGGGTGGCGTGCAACGCGAACGGCGGGAACTCCCCCGGCGCCGTGATCGCGGTGGCCTGCAGGTAGGCCGATTCGTAGTCGCCTTCGGCAAAGCTGCACAGGATCGCGATCTGCGCGACGGCCCCGGTGAGGAAGCCGACCCGCCGCGGCTCGGCCCATACCCGCACTTGGGCGGCGAGCTCACGGGCCCGCACCACATCGCCGCGGCAGGCCGATATGACACCCAAATAACCTCTGAGCTGATAGCCAAACAGCTCGTAGTGGTGCTGACTACACAACGCCACGCCGCGCTGACTGGTATCGACCGCCTCGGCCCACTGACCACTGGCCAGCTGATAGGCCGTGACCAACGCGAGCGTCGCAAGCGCAATGGTGGCCGCGCCGCCCTCGATTTCGCGATCAGCCAGCGGAACCAGTACCGAACGAAAGTCGTCGATCAGGTCCACGTAATAGCCGGCCAGGGCAACGCGCATCACATCCCATGGCTCCAGCTCCGCCAACCGATCCAGTTGCTCCTTCAGCCGCTGCGTCACGGTGCGGCCGCGGCGGGCCGCATCGGCCCAGGCGTCGCGGTAGATGACGCTCAGCTCGCCCAGCCGGTCGGCTAGCGAGCCGACCAGGCCATCGGTGATCTGCCACAGCGCGGGGTCCGCGGCAAACATGCTGACCGCGAGCAACAGGTTGACCATCCGGGTCAGGGTTTCGCCGTCGAGGTCATCGGCCGATTGCAGCCGCTCAACCAGGCGACGATGTGTCGCGGTGACATCTCCATAGCGGTATAGCGAAATGAAAGACGAGATCAATAGCGCACTTGCCGACGCGCCGCCACCCAAACCCGCATCGGCCAGAAGTCGCTCGGCCTCGTCGAGTTTCGCCGCCTGCAACGCAACAAAGGCCGCGCTGGCCAGCAACTGTTCGCGACGCCGTGGTCGGTCGCTCAATTCACCCGCGCGCCGCAGCAACTCGATCGCCTGACAGGCATCGCCGCGCCGGATCGTCAGCTCGGCCGCCGCGGCGAGGGTATTGACAACCGCCGGATCGGGATCGACGGTGGCATGAGCGAGATAGGCGGCCCGGCGCACCACGTCATCGGGATACAGGTCGGCCAACTGGGCGTAGGCATGGCGCCGCTGCCCGGCGGTTGAGGTCTGGATCACCGCCGCACGGACCAATGGATGCCGGAAGACCAGCTCACCGCGGTCGACCACCAGCACGCCGTGTTCGATGGCGGCGTCGACTCCCTGCATCACATACCGCGTTCGCGGCGGCGCCGATGCCACGCCACCCGTCGCGGCCCCATCCAGTGCGCCGCGCAGCAGTTGCGCCTTGACCGACTCGTCGAGTTTTTTCAGCCGATCACCGAAGATGGCCACCAGTCGCTGAGTCAGCGGCAACCGCGCGTCAGGCGCCCAGGTGTTCTCCAACGCGCACCGCGACAGCTCGGCCAGCGCCAACGGATTTCCGGCGGCCTGCTCGAGCACCCCAACGCGCGCGTAGTGCGGCAGGTCGACGGCGAGTTGATCCAGAAACCGCTCGGCCTGCTCCGGGCCGAGCGGAGCCAGCACCATCTGCGGCCATCCCCCGTCCGCCAACGCATTAGGGACCTCATCACGGCACGCAGCCAGAAACCGCACCGCCGCACCGTCGAGCCGCCGTCCGGCCATCGCGATCACCCGTGCGCTGACGTCGTCGAACCAATGTGCGTCATCGATAACCACCAGCAGCGGCGTCACCTCACTCGCCAACGCCAACAGGTTGAGCAAGGCAAAGGTCAGCGCGGTAACTGTCGGCACCCGGTCGGGTACCGCACCCAGCACCGCCGCCAAGGTGCGCTGATCATCGGCGCCCAGTTGGGCGATGAACTCCCGCAGCGGGTAAACGAGCTGGCTCAGCCCGGCCAGCACGAAGGTCGCCTCGGCTTCTACCCCGCTGCACCGCAGCACCCGCCTGCCCGGTACCGCAGCCCGCTCCGACAATGCTTGGACCAGCATGGACTTGCCGACACCGGAGTCGCCTCGCAACGCCAGGCAACCGTCAGCGGTCCCACCGTTAACAAACGACTCCAGCGCGGCTAGTTCATCGACCCTTTCGATAAGACGACAACCACCCAAGTCCACAAATTCATTTCAGCAACCAAAGACCGATGATCCGCGAGTACGGCAGCGACTTGCCAGTGAACTGACAGTTACCTGCCAGCAAGCGCGCGCATCGGGCCAGGTGGAGCGTCCCGCGTGACTGCCCAGGACTGGCAGCTTCCGTCGGTCCTGGACAGGACTGCGGCCGGGGCGGATGGCCGAAAGCGGCCGCCGGAGAGTTCACAGGCAGGTCCGCAAACTCTGCGTCGCGTTCGATCACCGGGTAGGGCCGCTACCCGATCACCCGGACCGGCACCGAATTCGGCAAAGATCGATTGTAAGTCATTACAGCGCAAGGTAATACGCTCCGGATGGCGATCTATTGATGCGACGAGGTTGGCGCTCAGGGCGGGCACGGGCCCTTTTCAGGATTGGCCGGGCGCGCTGACCATGGTGGTGCCGCCGATGGGTTTGGGTTCGTCTCCAGACAACAAGTCTGGACCCAAAGTTGGTCGCTTGACGACATCGCAGCGCGCTCGGACTGCAATTAACTTACGTACCGAGCGCAACGGTGCGCATTCGAATAAGCCACAGCCACAAACTAATTCCGCCCCACTGCATCCTAGATCGGTGGTGCGGAGAAATGTGAGTAGATCATGACCGTCATCCTGCCGTACCTGACCATCGCCGGAATGCTTGCTCTTGTCTTGTTCCCGCTGATCGTGCCGGCTTTGATCACGCTGGTGCACACCGTCACCGACCCGGGCTCGCGGGCAGCCCGGTACCTGCGTCGCACCCGGTCTCAGGGGCTGGCCGTTCCCGAGGCCGGATAGCGCGGCCCGGCCGTCCTGGCCTATTTCGACTGCAAGACCGAGCCGCCGTACCAGTGACACACCAGCAGCGCGAGTTCGACATCAAGGCGGTCGCTACCGATCGCCCGGCCACGCCGGGCGACGGCGCGGCCGACGCGATACTTCACCGTGTTGAAATGCATGTTGAGCCGCTGCGCGGCGAGCTTGTAGCTCGACCCGCACGCCAGGTAGACGCGCAGGGTATCGCGCAGCCGCGCGTCGCTATCTCCGTCGCGCGCCAGCTCGCCCAGGACTTGGGCCACCCACTCTCGGGTGCCGGCCAGGTCGCCACCAAAACGCGCCACCACCGACAACCCGGGTTCACCGGCGCTGATCATCAGCGGTGGGCGGCGATCGCACAGGATCCCAACGCTGCGAGCTTCGGCCGCCTCCCGGTGCGATCGGCGAAAGCCGTCCACCCCGCTGGCCGGTGTTCCGATCGCCACGTTCGGTGAATCCGGGTGAGACCGTACGAAGTCAGCGACCGCCGCCACGGCGCGCTCCGGCGCCGCCCGGTACGGCAGCCACCCCCATCCGCAGCTCGGGTCGGCGGCCACGAACAACGGGCTGGCGTCGACTCCGGCGGCTTCGCCCAGTTCCCGCAGGAAGCGTTGCAGCCTGGGCAGTTCGTCGACTTCCCAGCCTTGGTCGGGATACCACATGACAAGGGCGAGATGGTGCCATCGCAGCGGATGGCGCACCGAAGTGATCGCCGCGTCGGCGTCGATCTCCTTGTCTGCGGCCAGGATCTCGCGCACCCGCACGCCACGAAGACTGTTCTGGTTTTCCAGCCAGCGTTCGCGCTCGTCCTCGTAAACGACGACCACCTGCTGCGACATCCAATCGATGTACTCGAACATCGCGACACTGATCGCTTCGATAACCGGCACCCGCATCGACTCCGGGATGTCGGTGGCCCGCAACTCGTCGAAGATCAGCTCGTTCATCAGGCGCTGGCCCAGCCGATACGCCCGCACCAACGCGTTGACCGGCACGCCATGCTGCGCCAGTCGGCGCGCGTACTCCAATACCGTGGTGGGCGCCTCGACTCGCTCGACGGCGATGTCGTAGCGCAGCGCATGCAGCATCGTGTCCACGTTGGCCTCGATGCTGGTGCCCAGCAATTCCTCGATGCGAAGGTCGCCGCCGAGTTCGGGAATGGTGCGCTCCAACGAGCGCCGAATGTGGGAAGCCACCTCGCCCAACCGGTCGTGCAGTCGCACGGCGACAGCGGCGACGTAACGGCTCACCCCGACCTCACCATCGAGGTGCGGATTCTCCACGTGCTCGACGTTAGCCCTTGCCGTCACGTTTCGGTGCCAGCAAGACGGTCCCGGATTCGCGCAGCTACCTATCCGAGGAATTCGGGTAGGTGTAGAAGCCTTCGCCGGTCTTGACACCGAGCTTGCCCGCGTCCACGTAGGACCGCAGCAAAGCCCGCACGTTTGTCGGCAGGTACGGAAACTCGTCGGCATAGTGGTTTTCGATGTCGAGCACGACGTCCAGACCGACCTGGTCCATCAGCTGGAACGGCCCGGCCGGTACCCGCCAATTGACCTTGAACATCCCGTCGACGTCCTCTGGGCGGGCCACTCCCTCGGCGACCACGGCCAGCGACTCACGTTTGATGGCGGCCCAGACCCGATTGAAGATGAAGCCGGTGCACTCCCGACGCGCCTCGAAAGGATGCACGCCGAATTCGGGCAGAACGGCCAACAAGGTGTCCAGGAGACCGCGATCGGTCTCGCCGTCGGACATCAGGTCCAGCGCATTGAACTGAGGCGGCATGTAGAAATGCGTGTTGCACAACCGGGTCTTGTCGCGCACGTTGTCGGCCATCAGCCGGGACGGGAAGGACGACGAGTTGGTCGCGAAGATGGTGTCCGGCGGAGCCGCCTGATCGATCTGGCCCCACAGCGCAGTCTTGATCTCCAGCTTCTCGGGAACGGACTCGACCGCCAGCCATGCACCCTCTAGTGCGGTCGCCAGGCAATCCGTGGCCGTGACACTACCGACTTCACCGAAACCTCTGTCCTGCAGCAGCTTCGGCAGATTATCTGCGACATACTGCGCTGCCTGGGCCCGCTGTTCGGCGCGGCGCGCATAGATTCGCACGGTCCCGCCACGGCTGGCGAACATCAACGCGATACGGCGCCCCAGAGTGCCCGCGCCGATCACCGCCACCGGGCGGTTACGGATGTCTGCAAAGGTGTACGTGTATGCGCCAGTCGCACCCGCATGCTAGGTCCGCGCGGGGTGCTCGGGCAGTGTCGCGAAAGCACAAAGATCGACAGCTTGTTGTCTTGCCGAGACAGCCCGTGCCAGCACGCTAGAGCAGCGTGATCTGTTCGGGCTGCGGCTCGGCCGGCTCCAGCAGTTCCGGCCCGTTATTGCGCACGCTGTTGACCAGCGTGGACACCTCACGAAACGCCATGTCGCGCACATCGGGCGGATGGGACAACAGCGCCGGGTCCAGCGGTGCATCCGGGTTGAGCCAGGCGTCCCAGTCGCCTTCGGACAGCATCAGCGGCATCCGGTCGTGGATCCCGGCCAGTTCGCCCGCGGCATCGGTGGTGATGATCGTGGCGCTCAACAACGGGGCGGCCGCGTTGTTCGGCTTCCACACCGACCACAGCCCGGCCATGCACACCATGTCGCCGTCAGCGCGATGGATGAAGAAGGGCGTCTTGGCAACCTTCTTGCTCCCTGCGCCGATGAGAACGTCGGGGTTGGCCCGCCATTCGTACCAGCCGTCCATCGGCACCAGACAACGCTTGTGCTGCGCAGCGCCACGAAACGCCGGCGACGTGGCGACCGTCTCCGCGCGGGCGTTGATCAGCAGCGGCCCCTTGCCCTCCGGTGCGCCCTGAGGCCCCGGTTTGGCCCACGACGGCACAAATCCCCAGCGCATCATCCGGACGCGGCGAGTCGGCTCGTCATCGGGCTCGCTGTGGCGGGTCACGACGGTGGCGATCATGTCGGTTGCGGCCACGTTGTAGTTGGGGGCGAAGCCATCGGAGGCCGCGCCGCTGGCTTCGTCGATGGCGTTGATCTTCTCGGCCAGCAACGCCGGATCGGTGGTGACCGCAAACCGTCCACACATGACTCCCATGGTGCCTGGTATCCACGACACCCGCCGACACGGCAGGATGAAGCGGTGAGCAGCATCGAGCCATGGCCAGCCCCATTCGCACCGACACCCGTGAACGCGACCGTGACCGTCCCGGGCTCGAAGTCGCAGACCAACCGGACGCTGGTGCTTGCGGCGCTGGCGGCGGCACAGGGCCAAGGCTCCTCGACCATCACCGGCGCGCTGCGCAGCCGCGATACCGATCTGATGATCGAGGCGTTGCAGACGTTGGGCTTGCGGGTCGACGGGACTGGTTCCGAGCTGACGGTCAGTGGCCGCATCCGGCCCGGCCCCGAGGCCCGGGTCGACTGCGGCCTGGCCGGCACGGTGTTGCGGTTCGTTCCCCCGCTGGCGGCGCTGAGCGCCGCCCCGATCACCTTCGACGGGGATGAGCAGGCCCGGGCCCGCCCCATCGCACCGCTGCTGGATGCGCTGCGCGGCCTGGGTGTGCCCGTCGATGGTGCCGGCCTTCCGTTCCGGGTTCAAGGCACCGGGTCGGTCGCGGGCGGCACGGTGGCCATCGATGCGTCCGCGTCGTCCCAGTTCGTCTCCGGCCTACTGCTGTCCGGGGCGTCGTTCACCGACGGCCTAACGGTGCAACACACCGGTTCGGAGCTGCCGTCCGCACCGCACATCGCGATGACGGTGCAGATGCTGCGCCAAGCCGGCATCGATGTCGACGACTCGATACCCAACCGCTGGCTGGTCAGGCCCGGCGCCCTCAGGCCTCGGCATTGGGACGTCGAGCCGGATCTGACCAATGCGGTCGCATTTCTGGCGGCGGCCGTGGTCACCGGCGGGGCGGTGACCATCACCGGCTGGCCGGCGGACAGCGTGCAACCCGCCAAGAACATTCTCGACATTCTGCAGACACTGAATTCCACTGTCCGACATATTGATTCATGCCTTCAGGTGCAGGGTCCGCAGACCTACCGCGGATTCGACGTCGACCTGCGCGATGTCGGCGAACTCACCCCATCGGTGGCGGCGCTGGCGGCGCTGGCCAGCCCCGGATCGGTGTCCCGGCTGGCCGGCATCGCTCATCTGCGCGGCCACGAGACCGATCGGCTGGCCGCCTTGAGCACCGAGATTAACCGCCTCGGCGGCAACTGCGAACAAACCTCCGACGGTCTGGTGATCACCGCTACGCCGCTGCGTCCGGGCAGCTGGCGCGCCTATGCCGATCATCGGATGGCGATGGCCGGCGCGATCGTCGGGCTCCGGGTGGCCGGGGTCGAGGTGGACGACATTGGGGCCACCAGCAAGACGTTGCCGAAGTTCCCACAGCTGTGGACCGAGATGGTCGAGGGGTCCAGCGGTTGAGGCCAGGCGACTACGACGAATCCGACGTCAAGATCCGTTCGGGTCGCGGCTCACGTCCGCGAACCAAGACCCGTCCGGAACACGCTGACGCCGAAGCCGCCATGGTGGTCGCCGTTGACCGCGGCCGCTGGGGATGCGTGCTCGGCGGGGACCCGCTGCGTCGGGTCACCGCGATGCGGGCCCGCGAGCTCGGACGCACCCCGATCGTGGTCGGCGACGACGTCGACCTGGTCGGGGATCTGTCCGGACGCCCCGACACCCTGGCCCGCATCGTGCGCAGGGGGCCACGCCGAACGGTGCTGCGTCGCACCGCCGATGACACCGACCCCACCGAACGGGTCGTGGTCGCCAACGCGGATCAGTTGTTGATGGTGGTGGCGCTGGCCGACCCGCTACCGCGCAGCGGATTGGTGGACCGGGCCTTGATCGCCGCCTACACGGGCGGGCTGACCCCCATACTCTGCCTGACCAAGACCGACCTGGCCCCGCCCGAACCTTTCGCCGAGCAGTTCCTCGAACTGGACCTTCAGGTGGTTGCGGCGGGCCGCGACGATCCGCTCCTCGCGGTGGCCGACCTGCTCGACGGCAAGACGACCGTACTGCTCGGGCATTCCGGCGTCGGCAAGTCGACTCTGGTGAATCGCCTGGTCCCCGAGGCCGATCGGGCCGTCGGCGAGGTCACCGAGATCGGCAGGGGCCGGCACACGTCGACGCAGTCGGTCGCGCTGCCTCTCGAGACGGACGGGCAGGGCGGCGGGTGGGTGATCGACACTCCCGGAATCCGCTCGTTCGGCTTAGCCCACATCCAGCCAGACGACGTGCTGCTGGCCTTTACCGACCTGGCCGAGGCGATCAGCGATTGCCCGCGCGGCTGCGGGCACATGGGGCCGCCGGCCGATCCCGAATGCGTACTGGACAGTTTGTCCGGAACCGCGGTGCGCCGCGTGGCAGCGGCCCGCCGGCTGCTGACCGCCCTCAGGGAGACCTGACCAACCGCATACCGAGTTCGTCGGCGGGCACCAAGTGCCCTTTGGCACATCGAATTTCAACCTGCGCCGGCGCCCCACAGCCCAGGTGGGTCAGTTGCAGGCGATCGCCGACGGGCAGGTGGCGCTTGCCCCACTGAAACAGGGAAAAGACCACCGGCATGAAATCAAGCCCGGCCTCGGTGAGCACATACTCATCGCGGCTGCGCTGCCCCGGCTCGCGATACGGCCGCCGCGCCAGCAGTTTGAGGCTGACCAATTCGGCCAGCCGCGCCGAGGTCGCGGCCTTGGTGATACCCACCCGGCGGGCGAAGCCATCAAAACGGGTAGTGCCATAGTAGGCCTCCCGCATGATCAACATCGCGGATTTGGTACCGACGACGGCCATGGTCTTCTCAATCGGACACTCGCCCACCGCCGACCAGCCATCACGGTCGGCCAGTGGGCCCTCAAGCATTGTCACGAAGATCACCCTCCACTCCAGGTTGCGCTGAGTATAATTAGCTGTTATAGCTGAGTATAGTTATCAATACTTAGCTCAAGGAGGGCCATGTCCCAGAGTCGCGACGCCGTCATCGTCGGCGCCGTCCGCACCCCCATCGGCAAGGGCAAGGCCAACGGCGCACTGCACCAGGTCCTACCCGCCGACCTGCTGGCGCACAGCCTGCGCCAACTGGCGGCACGAACCGGCGTCGACCCGGTACAGGTCGACGATGTGATTGCCGGCGCGGTGACCCAGGTCGGCGATCAGGCGGTCAACATCGCGCGCAGTGCGCTGCTGGGTGCCGGATTCCCGGAATCGGTTCCCGGGGTCACCATCGACCGGCAATGCGGCAGCAGCCAGCAGGCCATCAGCTTTGCCGCCCAGGGCGTGCTGGCCGGCGCTTACGATCTGGTGATCGCCGGTGGCGTTGAATCGATGAGCCGCGTCCCGATGGGCACCTCGGTGCTGCCCGGAAGCAACCCGTTCGGCGCGGACATGAACAACCGCTACCCCGACGGGCTGGTGCCCCAGGGCATCAGCGCCGAGCTGATTGCAGCACGGTGGGGCTTGTCGCGCACCCAACTCGACGAGTTCTCCGCGGCCAGCCATGACAAGGCCGCCCGCGCCACCAAGGACGGACTCTTCGACAACGAGCTGATCCCGATCGCCGGGCTCACCCACGACGAGATCATCCGCCCCGGCACCACCGTCGATACGCTCGCCGCGCTGCGGCCGGCGTTCCACAGCGCTGCGATCAAAGAGCGCTTCCCGCAGATCAACTGGTCGATCACCCCGGGTAACTCGTCACCGTTGTCCGACGGCAGCGCCGCGGTCATGATCACCAGCAGCGACGTCGCCCGAAAGCTGGGCCTGCGCCCGTTGGCGCGCATTCACACCACCACGGTGGTGGGTTCGGATCCGCTCTACATGCTGACCGGGGTCATCGCGGCCACCGAAAGGGCGCTACGCCGCGCCGGGTTGGCCCTGCGCGACATCGACCTGTTCGAGGTCAACGAGGCCTTCGCCCCGGTCGTGCTGGCCTGGGCGAAGGACACCGGGGCGGATCTGGCCAAGACCAATGTCAACGGCGGCGCAATCGCCATCGGCCACCCGTTGGGCGCCAGCGGTGCGCGCATCATGACCACGCTGGTCAACACTTTGGAGCAGCACGGTGGCCGCTACGGCCTGCAGACCATGTGCGAGGGCGGCGGCATGGCCAACGCGACCATCATCGCGCGACTGGGGTAGCCGCAGCGCGCGCCGACGGCTGCCGCCACCGCCGAGGCTAGGCCGCCAGACCGTCGGTGCCGCCGGCCTTCTTGGCCTTGCCGGGCTTGGCGCGCCGCCAGCCACGTACGGCGGTTATCGCAGCCTTGAGGCCCCGACGACGGCCGGTCATCGGATCGGTTCCCGCGAAGCCCGGCTCCAGACCGGCGAACATGCGCTCGCTGCGGGTCTCCGGAGCGTCGTCGGCGTTGTCGCGCAGGTACTTGTTCGGCAGCGAGAGCTTGGCGAGCGTGCGCCATGTCTTGGCGTACTGCAGCGGGAATGAGCCTGTGGTGTAAGGCAAGTCGTACTTATCGCAGATCTCGCGCACCCGCACCGAAACCTCGGCCAGCCGATTGCTCGGCAAGTCCGGATAGAGGTGGTGCTCGATTTGATGACTGAGGCTGCCGCTCATGAAGCGCATCGCCGGTCCAGCATTGAAATTGGCGCTTCCCAACATCTGCCGCAGGTACCACTGGCCCTGGGTCTCGTCTACCAAATCAGTCTTGGTGAATTTCTCTGCGCCATCCGGGAAATGCCCACAGAAAATAACGGCGTTGGACCAGACGTTGCGGATCACATTGGCAAACGCGTTGGCGGTCAAGGTAGACCGGTACGTTGCGGCAGGCGACACCGACGTCAACGCCGGGAAGGCCACATAGTCTTTGACCGCCTGACGACCGGCCTTACCTGAGAACTCCCGTAGCCTGAATTTGGCAGCTTCGCGCTCTGGTCCATCTTTGAAGAGGTCGCGAGCCTCCAAGTGCCGCAACGCGATTCCCCATTCGAACCCGATCGCAAGCAGGGTATTGATGGCCAGGTTGAAGGCGTCTCGCCGCCGCCACCCTTGGTCCCGGGTAACCCGCAGCATGCCGTAGCCGACATCGTGATCCATGTCGAGAATGTTGGTGTACTTGTGGTGCACCACGTTGTGGGTATACCGCCAGTGCTTCGACGTCGAGGCCATGTCCCACTCCCACGTCGAGGAGTGCACCTCGGGATCATTCATCCAATCCCATTGGCCATGCATGACGTTGTGACCGATCTCCATGTTCTCGATGATCTTGGCCACGCTGAGCGTCACCGCACCTACCCACCACGCCGAGCGACGCGAGCTGGCCGCCAGCACCAACCGGCCACCGACCTCCAGCGCCCGCTGTGCGGCGATGGTTCGGTAGATGTAGCGGGCATCGCGTTCACCGCGCGATTCTTCAATGTCGCGGCGGATGTCATCGAGTTCAGTGCTCAGGTTTTCGATATCGCCGTCCGTCAGATGCGCGAACACGTCGACGTCGGTTATCGCCACCTCTCACCTTCCTGCCCCGTAGCCATCAGCCACGACAATGCTAATCTTCGACCCCGTAGGTTACCTACGGGTAACTGAATCATGTCTCGCCCGCGAGCACCTGATGCGATCCGGGCGCGGGGCCCGGTTACCGACCGCTTTGCGGCATGGCCGCGGTGGCCATCCCCGCCGCGACACCACTCTCGCGTCAGCAACGAACTGGCTGCCCCCCGCAGCGGGGTGCTATCAGCTAGGCCGCCAGATCGTTTGTGCCACTGTCCCTTACCTCCGGGACACGCTTGCCGCGCCGACGGCCCCGCACGGCGGCAATCGCACTCTTGAGGCCACGGCGCCGGCCGGTCCGCGGATCGGCTCCCGCGAAGCCCGGCTCCAGGTCCGCGAACATCCGCTCACTGCGGGTCTCCGGAGCATTGTCGGCGTTGTCACGCAGGTACTTGTTCGGCAGCGACAGCTTGGCCAGGGTCCGCCAAGTCTTGCCGTACTGCACCAGGAACGAGCCTGTGGTGTAGGGCAAGTCGTACTTGTCGCAGATCTCGCGCACCCGCACCGAAACCTCGGCCAGCCGGTTGCTCGGCAAATCTGGATAGAGGTGGTGCTCGATTTGATGACACAGGTTGCCACTCATGAACCGCAGCGCGGGCCCGGCTTCGAAGTTGGCGCTACCCAGCATCTGCCGCAGGTACCACTGCCCCTTGGTCTCGCCCACCATGTCAGTCTTGGTGAATTTCTCTGCGCCATCCGGGAAGTGCCCACAGAAGATGACCGCGTTGGTCCACACGTTGCGGATCACGTTGGCCGTGACGTTGGCGGTCAGGGTGGACCGGTATGTCGCGCCGGGCGACACCGACGTCAACGCCGGGAACGCCACGTAGTCCTTGAACACCTGGCGAGCGGCCTTGCGGGAAAACTCGCGCACCCGGGTCTTGGCGGTGTCGCGGTCCAGCCGCCCCCTGAGGATCTTGCAGATCTCCAAGTGCTGCAACGCGACTCCCCATTCGAAGCCGAGCGCCAGCAGGGTGTTCCACACCAGGTTGAAAATGTTGTAGCGCTTCCAGCGCTGATCGCGGGTGACGCGAAGCATGCCGTAGCCGACATCGTCGTCCATGCCCAAGATGTTGGTGAACTTGTGGTGCACGAAGTTGTGGGTGTAGCGCCAATGCTTGGACGCGCCGTTGATGTCCCACTCCCACGACGAGGAGTGAATCTCCGGATCGTTCATCCAGTCCCATTGGCCGTGCATGACATTGTGGCCAATCTCCATGTTCTCGACGATCTTGGCCACCCCGAGGGTCAATACCCCCGCCCACCACGCCGAACGGCGCGAGCTGGCGGCCAGCATCAGCCGGCCACTGACCTCCAACGCGCGCTGCGCCGCGATGGTGCGGCGAATGTAGCGGGCGTCGCGCTCACCGCGAGAGTCTTCAATGTCTTGTCGTATGGCATCGAGTTCAATCGCCAGATTCTCGATATCGGCGTCCGTCAAATGCGCGAATACGTCGACGTCGGTAATCGCCATCATCTTCTCCCTGCGTCGTACGGTCCCAAATCGGCTACGAACCTACGCAATCGTAACCTACGAATGCGTAAGTTACTAGTCGGTAGCTTCAGACGTCGATCACACAGTCGCCGGACGCTGCCGTGACACAGGTCTGCACCCGGCTCCCGGGATCGTGCTCCTGGCCCGTGCGCAGGTCGCGGACGTGCCCCTGCACCAGATCGACCACACACGACTGGCAGATACCCATCCGGCAACCGAACGGCATTTGCACACCGGCGCGCTCGCCGGCATCCATCACCGAGGTCGCCGCGTCGACGTCGACACTGCGCCCACTGCGGGCGAACGTGACCGTCCCACCGGCGCCCGCGGGGGCCGCCTTGGACACCGCGAACCGCTCCAAGTGCAGTCGGTCGCCGATCCCGGCCGCGGACCACACCTTTTCCGCCTGGTTGAGCATGCTCTCGGGCCCACACGCCCAGGTCTGTCGCTCACGCCAATCCGGCACCTGCTCGCCGATCCGGGAAAGATCGAGACGGCCCTGGGAGCGCGTCGCGCGCACCGAAAGCCGGTAGCCCCGGTGCTGGGCGGCCACCCCGGCAAGCTCATCACCAAACATCACGTCCGCGTCGGTAGGCACCGAATGCAGGTGGGTGATGTCAGTGATCTGGTTGCGGCGCAGCAGCGTTCGCAGCATCGACATCACCGGCGTGATCCCCGACCCGGCGGTGAGAAACAGAATCGACGGCGGGGCGGGGTCGGGCAAAACGAAATTGCCCTGGGGTGCGACCAGTCGCACGATGGTCCCCGGCGCGACACCGGCCACCAAATGCGTGGACAGGAAGCCTTCGGGCATCGCCTTGACAGTGATCGTCACCGTTCGCGCCGACCCCGGCCCGGACTTCCCGCCAACCGGGCTCGACGTCAGTGAATACGATCGCCACCGCCAACGCCCATCCACCAGCAGCCCGATCCCGATGTACTGGCCCGGCTGATAGTCGAAGCTAAAGCCCCAGCCGGGTTTGATGACCAGCGTGGCGGAATCCTCGGTCTCCCGGCGAACCTCGAGAATGCGGCCGCGCAATTCGCGTGCCGACCACAATGGGTTGGCCAGCTGAAGATAGTCATCGGGCAACAGCGGTGTGGTGATACGTGAGGCGATCTTGCGCAGCGCGTGCCAGCCCGGGTGCCTGTCCGCACCGACGATGGTCGGCCGCTTGGTATCGATGATCTGGGCGCTTAGTGCCGCGTTTTTCTTGACCATAAAAAGCTCCTGCTCGCGGCGTGGAGTCGGTAGCCGCCCGGGTTTGGGCGGCAGCACGCCCTTACGATGAAGCTACGGTAACGTAGGTTACGGTTGTGTAGCTAGACCCCGGCTGTGCTGATTACGTCACATCCGCCGGATTTACAGCAGGTCGAGCAGGAACGGCAATTCCTGGTTCGCGTACCACGCCAGGTCGTGATCCTGCGCGTCGCCGACGACTAAGTCGGCGTCCTCGTCACCGAGGTCGGCGGCATCTATGACGGCGATGGCCGCGCTGACGGCCGGTTCGGCGGCAACGTTGTCGACGTAGGCGGCGACCACCTGATCCATGGCAATCGGAGCACTCAGCCGGACGACGGCATCGTCGAGATCCGGTCGGTAGATGGCGTCGTCCACCTCCGCGGTAAGCACCGCCCGCCGCGGCGGCAGCTTCTCGTCCTCATCGTTTGCCAGCAGCCGCAGCGACGCCAGCGCGGCCTCTTGAAGTGCCACTTCGGCCAGCTCATCGTCGTCGCCTTGCGCGTAGGCCTCACGCAACGTCGGAGTCACCGCGAACACCGTGCCATTGACCGGCCACAACGAGCCGTCAGCCACCAGTTGCTGCAACATGGCCAGCGTCGCGGGCACATAAACCTGGATCATCGGCCGACCACCTGTTGGCACGGCTGTCTGCACCAGCACCGGCCCACCGCATTTGGGATCGTCATTCAGCGCCCGATCAACGTCGACGCGTAGTCCTCGACATACTCGGACAATTCGCGTGGTGGGCGCTTGTAGTTACCGGTGACGATCGGCTGGTCGGGCAGATTGACCTTGGGCATCTCCACCGGGCGGTAGTCGATCGTCGACAACAGATGCGCCATCATGTTCAGCCGCGCATGCTTCTTGATATCGGATTCGACGACGTACCACGGGCTCACCGGGGTATCGGTGTGGACCATCATCTCGTCCTTGGCACGCGAATAGTCCTCCCACCGATAGACCGATTCCAGGTCCATGGGGCTGAGTTTCCACTGCCGGACCGGGTCGGTCTGGCGCGCCTTGAACCGGTGCAACTGTTCCTCATCGGAGACCGAGAACCAGTACTTGCGCAGCAAGATCCCATCATCGATGAGCATCTGTTCGAAGATCGGCGTCTGCCGCAGGAACAGCGCATGTTCTTGGGGCGTACAGAATCCCATCACCTTCTCGATACCGGCGCGGTTGTACCAGGACCGATCGAAGAAAACGATTTCCCCTTTCGCGGGCAGATGGGCGATATAGCGCTGGTAGTACCACTGCCCGCGTTCCCGATCGTTGGGCACCGGCAACGCGGCAACGTAGGCGTGTCGTGGGCTGAGGTACTCGGTGATCCGTTTGATCGCGCCACCCTTGCCGGCGGCATCTCGACCTTCGAAGATGACCACCACACGCGCGCCCGCGTGCCGGACCCACTCCTGCAGCCTCACGAATTCGGTTTGTAGCCGGAATAATTCGGCTTCGTAGACGCCTTTGGAAATCTTGTGTCTGCCGGCCCCGGCTGACTTCTTCTTCTTTTTCTTCGCCTTCGCCGGCGCGCCGTCATTCGTCGCGGTGCTCACATCAACGAATGCTATCTCTAAGCAGCACCTTTGCCCCGGCGACTACCGAGAAGCTTCCAGCAGCTCCTCGAGTGATTGAGCCAGCAGCGCCGGCAGCAGCTCGACGTCGCTCATCGCGTCGCGGTCGGCGTTGATGCCGAAGTAGAGCATGCCGTTGTAGGAGGTCACGCTGATGGCCAGGGCCTGATTGTGCAGTAGCGGCGGCACCGCGTAGGCCTCCAACAACTTGGCGCCGGCCACATACATCTGCGACTGGGCTCCGGGGGCATTGGTGATCAACAAGTTGAACGTCCGCTTGGAAAAGCTGGGAAAACTGGTGGCGACCCGGATACCCATCGCGTGCAGGGTGGGCGGCGCAAAGCCGGACAGCGTGACGATGGTGCGGGCATCGACCAGGCTGGCCGCCGTCGGGTTCGATTCGGTGGCGTGAGCGACTTGCGACAGCCGCACCACGGCATTGCGCTCCCCCACCGGCAGGTCGATCAGGAACGGCGTCACCTGGCTGATCTGCTGACCGGGCCCGGACGAGTCGAGTTGGTCCTCCACATAGACCGACAGCGGCGCCATCGCACGCACCGTTGCCGTTTGGGAAACCGTCTCACCGCGCGACATCAGCCAGTTGCCCAGGGCGCCGGCTATCACGGCCAGCACCACGTCGTGGACGTCGCAGTCGTAGCGGGCCCGCACCGTCCGGTAGTCCTCCAGGCGTCCGCTGGCAACCGTCAACCTTCGATTCCGCGAAACGGGCGCATTTAGCGGACTGCTGGGGGCGGTGCCGCGCGCGACGTTACGCGCGACATCGAGGATCCGGCGGCCGGCGTTGACGAGCTGACTCTGATTGGTCGCCAACCCGGCGATCGCCGATCCGACCGCCTGCAACTGCGCGCCGGGTCCCACCACCCAATCGCCGATGGCCCCCATCACCAACCTGGTGTTGCCCGGGTCGCGCTCAGGAATCCAGATGTCTTCCGGGAACGGCGGTGGGCGCTGGGTCCGGTCAGCGATGACGTGTCCGAGTGACAGCGCTGTCACCCCATTTATCAAGGCCTGGTGCGTCTTGGTGTAGAGGGCGACGCGACCTTTTTCCAGCCCCTCGATGAGATACATCTCCCACAGCGGGCGCGACTTGTCCAAGGGCCGCGCGGCCAGCCGCGCAATCAACTCGTGCAGTTGCTCGTCACTGCCCGGCGACGGCAGTGCCGACCGCCTGACGTGATAGGTGATGTCGAAGTCCGGATCGTCGATCCACACCGGCCGGGCCATGCCGATCCGCACCTCACGGACCTTCTGCCGGTAGCGCGGGATCTGAGCCAACCGCTGCTCGACCGTGGCCAGCAGCGCCTCATAGCTCAACCCGGCACGCGGACGGCGCAGGATCATCAGCGACCCGACGTACATCGGGGTAGCGGTGTTCTCCAACCGATAGAAAGACGCATCGGTGTTGGACAGCCGGGTCACCATTACGGCCCTGTCCTCCTTGTCGACTGGTTGCCTCAACCGATGTGGGTCACCGTAACCGCTGGTGTGGCCACCTACGGGCGCGGGTACGCGCCGCCGTCATTTGTGCGATGATGGCCCGCAGTTTGTCTGCCACTCTCCAGCGGGCACTCGCACCCAATCTTTGGGTCGGTTGTTGGTTTGCGCCATTACGAGTTGGAGAGTGCCACTTGAGTATTGGTCCTGATGCCGCCGCGCCCCGTCGGGCGGCCTTCGCCGTCATCCCGGTAGTCGAATACGAACCTGCGAGCCGCACCGTCGGGCGGCGCCGGCCCTCGTCGCACGCACCGGCGCGGCCACGCCTGGCCCGCACCGGCGGTCCCGCCCGCGGCGAACAGCCCGCCGCCACAGCGACCGATGCCATGTCCGCGCCGATGCGCCAGGCGGCCGCGTTCACCGACGCGGCGCTGCGCCGCGTTCTGGAGGTCATCGACCGCCGCCGTCCGGCGGGGCAGCTTCGGTCGCTGCTGACGCCCGGCCTGGTCGATTCGGTGCTGTCGGCCAGTCAATCGATGGCCGGGCGCAACGGCGCCGCCGCGCTGCGCCGGCTCGGACTTCAGCCCGTCGGGTGCGATGGCCGTGACACCGCGGCCGAGGTTTTTGGAACCTACAGCCGCGCAGACCGGATTCACGCGATCGCCTGCCGGGTGGAGCGGGTCGCCGCGTTGGGCACACCGCGCTGGGTGGTCGTCGCCCTGCATATCGGTTGAGTGCCACCCGAGACCGGTCAGGCGGTGGTTGCCACCGGCCCGCCGGTATAGCGGGCCAGCACCGGTCCGGCGACCGCCATGATGAAGACATACGCGGTCGCCAACGCCGCTACGGCAGGGATCGACGCGCCGACCAGTCCGATGATGATCAGTGAGAACTCGCCTCTGGCGATCAGCGCGGTACCCGCACGCAAATGTCCGCGGCGGGCCACTCCGTCGCGTCGAGCGGCGAACATTCCGGTGAGCACCTTGGTTGCCGCGGTGACGACGGCCAGCACCATGGCCACCGGGAGCGCCGGAATCAACTCTTTGGGGGCGACCGACAGGCCGATGCCCAGGAAGAAGATCGCCGCGAACAGATCGCGCAGCGGCCCCAGCACCCTGCGGGCCCGCTCAGCGGTCTCGCCGGTGAGGGTCAGGCCCACCAGGAATGCGCCCACCGCCGCCGAGGCATGCAACGTCTCGGCCAGCGCCGCAACCATCAGGGTGATGCCCAATACCCGCAGCAACAACTGCTCCGAATCGGGGTGCGCGAACAGCCGGCCGAAGTGATGGCCCCAGTAGAAGGACGCCGCGAAGGCCCCGAGCAGGGCTGCGATCGCGGCCAGCGTTCCACCGAGCGCATGGAGCCAATCGCCGTGCAGGGCCAGCACCGTGAACAAGGGCAGATAGCCGGCCATGGCGAAGTCTTCGAACACCAGCACCGACAACACCGCCGGTGTTTCGCGGTTACCGAGCCGGCGCAGGTCTTCCAGCAGCCGCGCCACCACGCCCGACGACGAGATGTAGGTGACCCCGGCCAGCGCGAGGATCGCGACACCGTCCAACCCCAGCAGCCAGCCGGCCACCGCCCCTGGCGTGGCATTGAGGACGATATCGACCATGGCCGAGGGCATGTGGTGGCGCAGACTGCTGGCAAATTCGGTCGCGGAGAACTCGAGACCCAACGTCAGCAGCAGCAGCACAATGCCGATGGGCGCGCCGGTGGCGACGAAATCGTCGGCGGCGGCCACCGGCAGGACGCCGCCCTTGCCCAACGAGAGGCCGGCCAGCAGATAAACCGGGATCGGGGACAACGCGAATCTGCGCGCGATGGCACCAAGCAGGGCAAGCGTTGTCAGGAGTGCGCCGACCTCAAAAAGCAGCGCCCTCGAAACCTCCACCGATTCAGCCCTTGTCGACGATCTGCTCGAATCCGGCAATGCCCTCTTCGGTACCGATCACGATAAGAACGTCGCGCTCGCGCAACAGCTCCGCCGGGTTCGGCGATGCGACCACCTCTTGGCCACGCACGATTGCCACGATCGACGCGCCGGTGCGGGTGCGGGCATGGGTCTCCCCGAGCGGCCGGTCAACGAACGGGCTCTGTGGCGCGATGATGATGTGGCCCGCCTCGAGCCCGGGCACCTCACGGGTCAGCTCGGTGAACCGCTCGGCGATCCGTGGTGCACCCAGGATCTGAGCCAACGCATCAGCCTCTTCATCGGTCAGGCAGAAGACCGGCCGCGCCGCATCCGGGTCGTTGGCGGCGTATACGACGACCTCGAAATCACCGGTGCGCCGGACAATAATGCCGATCCGCTCGCCTTTCTGGCTAGTGAACTCGTAGCGGAGACCGACGCCAGGCAGCAGCACCTCCTTGACATCCATACCCCAATACTTAACGAAATGCCGTCAAGATCATAGTGGCAACGACCAAACTCATAGCCGGCGGCCGGGCTTCGGGCCGCCCGCGCGGCACCGGCCGGGTGGCCGAAAATCAGTGCTGACCAACCGTTTTACCCGAGCCGCGGTGCGGTACCGGCAGCAACATCGGTACCGAGCGCTGGTAATCGCGGTACTGATCCCCCAGCGCGGCCACCAAGTCGCGCTCTTCCAGGGGCACGGCGACCAATACGTAGGCCGTCGTAACAATGGCAAACAGCAAATGTCCCGCCGTCATTGTGGGCGTTGCCCAGAACGCGATGATAAAGCCCAGCATGAGCGGATGGCGCACCACCCGATAGAAGAAATTGACGCGAAACTTTATTTCGGTATAGGGCTTTTCACGCCAGGCCAGATACACCTGACGCAGACCGAGCAGGTCGAAATGGCTGACCATGAACGACGAGGCAAACACGACCACCCACCCCAGCCCGAACAGGCCCAGCAGCGCCACGTTGACCAGCACCGCCAACCATATGGGCCCGTCGATTCCGTGATCGATGTTGCGCGGCACCACAATTGCACCGACGAAGCCGATAGCGTACAAAGTGGCAATCAAGAACAACAGGTAGCCCGCCGCTCCATACCCGATGATCAGATAACGCTTCATTACTCGATTGTGCTCCCCGCAGCAGCAATTGCACCCACAATTTCCGGTGTCGCCGCCTAACGCTGCTGATTCAGCAGCGCCATGATCTGCGGCATCGACTCTCGGGCGGCAGCGCGTCCCGCTTCGCGAGCGGCGTCGATCTGGTGGAATTCCAGCAGCCCAACGGCGGAAGTGTCGGGACGGATCACGACCTGCGCGAGGCCCAACGCGACATCGGCCCCGCGCTGGCTGCCGATCGTCATGGTGCGGATCAAGGTGTCGCCGATTCCGGGCACCCGGGGCGGGCCGTCGGGCTGCAGCGGGGCGCCAGGCACCTCGCCTGAGGCCAGACTCACCGCGATCAACGGGCCGTCCGACGTTGCCAGGGTGGAAACGGGCAGGTTGTCCAACACGCCACCATCCACATGCAACCGACCCTGGTAGACCTGCGGCGGATAGATTCCAGGCAACCGCAGCGAACATCCAACGACATCAACGAGCCTGCCCCGGCGGTGCACGACGGGTTGCCGAGCAATCAGATCCACGCTGACACAACGGAATTCCTTCGGAAGCTCTTCCACCAGCCGATCTCCGAGCGCAGCTTCGAGCAGCGTCAGGGTCCGCCGGCCACGAACCAGCCCCTTGATCGGTACCGCGTAGTCGCGCAGCGGATTGTTCCGAATGAAATACTCGTAGGCGTACGCGTCCGCGGTGGCGGCGTCCAAGCCGCTGGCTCCCAGCGACGCGATGACCGCTCCCATGCTGGTACCAGCGAAGCGGTCGATCGCGACCCCGGCCTGCTCCAGCTCTTCGAGTATTCCGAGGTGGGCAAAGCCCCGCGCACCGCCGCCGCCGAGGACCAGCCCGATCGATCGCCCGGCCAGGCGCGCGGCAAGTGGCCGCAGGTCCTGAACCACGCGCCGGTAGTGCACCGCGTGCACCGATCGCGGCGTGATCAGCTGCTCCCAGCTGCGCCGTTGTTCGCGGCTGGCGGTCGGCCCGGCCAGGACGAGGTCCGCACCCTGGGCTCGTGCCGGCAGTGCGGCCGCGCCTGGGTCCGGATCCCCGGTCACCAGCACGATCCGATCCGCGACCCGCAGGCAGAAGTCGCGCCAGTCCGCATCCTGGGCGCCAGCGTGCAGGAGCACCTTGTCGGCACCACGCTCGGCGCGGTCCAGACCGTCGATGTCGACCCGGCCGGGATCCACCACCCGCAGCTGCTTCGACAAGGCCGTCAGCAGTCCAGCCGCGACCGACTGCACGGGGGCGTCGGCCCCTACCCCGACGACCGACACCACCACCCCGGGCGAGGTGGTGTGAACGGCGGGCGGTGGCGCCTCACGCAGCCGGGTGGCCAGCACCCTGACCAGCGCCGCCAGCACGCCACGGTCGGCGATCTGATCGAACTGGGCCTTGGTGAGCCGAACCAGCCTGGAGTCACGCAACGCCCGCACCGATGCGGAGCGGGGCGCGTCGATCAGCAGCCCAAGCTCCCCGAGGACCTCGCCGCGGCCCAGCTCCTTGATCACAATGTTACCGTGTAGCACCTGCACGCGGCCCCTGCGGATCACGTAGAGCGAGTCGGAAGCGTCGCCGGCAAGAAACAGATACGAACCCGCCTGCAGTTCAACTTCTTCGACTCGATCGGCGAGTTCGGCGAGGGCGGCCGCATCCAGCCCGGCGAACAGCGGCAGATTTCCCAGCAGGTCCACCTCATCGGTGGCCCGGTTTGCGATCAGTGCCGCCACCGGCTCCGTCGTGGTGGGCGCCGCGCGCGGCGCGGCCGCCGGCTCGGGTTCGAGCTCCTGACCGGGCTTGCTCTTGGTACGGCCCAACAACACCGCGGCGATCGCCACTACGACAAAGCAGATCGCGGCCATCGCCCATCCCCGCCGCAGCGCGTCTGCGGCGGCGCCATGCTCGGGCTTGCCGATCAGGATCACCAGGGCCGCCACGCCGATCACCGCGCCGAGCTGACGCGTCGTGCTGACCACCGCCGATGTGGTGGCATAGCTGCCGCCCTTGGCCACCCCGGTGAGGGCGGCGCTGCTGAGCACCGGCAACGTCGCACCGACACCGATACCTTGCAGCAGTTGGCCCGGCAACCACCTGCGCAGAAAATCCGGTTCGGCACCGACCCGCTGCAGGTACCAGAACAGGCTCCCGGCCCAGACGAGAGCACCGAGGGTGACGATGACCCGGTGCCCGTGGCGGTCGGCGACCCGGCCGAGCAGCGCGGCGACCAGCGTGAGCAGGTTGCCCACCACGAACGGCCGGCTGCGCAGATACGCCGGCTCGACCAGCGGCACCGGCGCGGCCATCGAACTCAGCACGAAGCCGACCAGGGTGATCGCGCTGGCCGCGAACACGGCCAGGGTGGGCACGCTCACCCAGCCCCAATCCGGGCCCTTGACCAGTTCCAGGGTAAGCAGCCCCAGCGCCCCGGCCAGCAGCGTCGCACCACGCAGGTCGGGTTTGCGCCGGCGCCCCGCGGCGCGGCTTTCGACCAGCGCCCGACTGGTTGCCAGCACCGCGACGACGCCCAGGGGAATGTTGACCAGGAACACCCATCGCCAGCTTGCCCAGTCGACCAGCATGCCGCCGATGGGCGGGCCCAAACCGGACGCGATGGCCGCGGCCGCGCCCCACAGACCCACCGCGTGTGCTCGGCGCGCCGGCTCGAAACCCTCGACGACCAGGGCCAGGGATGCCGGGACCAGCACCGCCGCCCCGATGCCCTGCAGCACCCGGAAGGCCACCAACCACTCGACACTGCCGGCCACCGCGCACAGCCCGGAGGCGATGGTGAATATCACCACTCCGAACGTGAATGTTCTTCTGCGGCCCAGCAAATCGGCCATCCGGCCCGCAGCGACCAGGAAAGCGGCGAAGACGATGTTGTAGGCGTTGAGGATCCAGGACAGGCCGCCGAGGTCATAGGAGGGGAACGATTTCTGGATATCGGGGAACTCGATGTTCACGATCGTCGAGTCCAGGAAGGCTAGGAAGGCGCCAAATGCGGCCACCAGCAGAACCGCCGCCGACGACGGCTGCCGGCGGTGGGTGAGATTGGCGAACCCCTTGCGCGCATGACCGGCCAGATGGGTTCGCGCGGGCGTCGCACCGGGGCGTTTGCTGTGACGGGAGGTGACCTTCTCGAACGAAGAAATCGACACACCGCTCATCGTGCAAGCTCCTGTTGGCGACACTGCGCAGCTGGTGAGGGTGCCTACTGTAGCCGATCACCAATGCCGCGGGTAGCTAGCACATCAGCGCTTTTTGACCGACTTCGGCGGCTTGGCGCCGCGGCCCTGCCGGCGCGCGGCCTCACGTCGCTCACGCCGGCTGCCACCCGCGGGTACTCCCGCCGGGGTCTTGGCCGCGCCACCACCATTGCGCTGCACCTGCGCCGAGCCGTCCTCGGACGGACCGGAATATGTCAGAGCGGGCGACTCGTCCTCAATCCCCTTGGCGCGCAACCTACTCGGCGCTTCTTCGCGCGCCGCCGCAGTCTTGGGGCCAGCGCCCCCCTCCTGGGCCGCGGCCGCGGCCGCGGTGGCAAATTCGGCCAGGTCTTCGGGCTCGGCGACGGGAGCGACCTCAACCTGCGGGGCCGGGACCGCCTCGACGCTGACGTTGAACAGGAATCCGACCGATTCCTCTTTCATGCCGTCGAGCATGGCCATGAACATGTCGTAGCCTTCGCGCTGGTACTCGACCAGCGGATCGCGCTGCGCCATCGCGCGCAGGCCGATGCCCTCCTTGAGGTAGTCCATCTCGTAGAGGTGCTCACGCCACTTGCGGTCGATGACATTGAGCAACACGTTGCGTTCCAGCTGGCGCATCGCGCCCTCGCCGGCCAGCTCCTCGAGCTCGGCTTCTCGTGTCGCATAGGCCTGGTCCGCGTCTTGAAGCAGGGCTTCGAGCAATTCATCACGAGTCAGGTCGTCGCGATCCGAGTCTTGGTCGCGCCGCATCAACGTGTCGGTCTTGATGCCCACCGGGTACAGCGTCTTCAGCGCCGTCCACAGCGCGTCGAGGTCCCAGTCCTCGGCGTAGCCTTCGACGGTCGCACCGTCAACGTAGGCGGTGATGACGTCGGTGAGCATGTCCTTGGCCTGCTGCTGCAAATTCTCGCCCTCGAGAATGCGGCGGCGCTCGGCGTAGATGACCTTACGCTGCTGGTTCATCACCTCGTCGTACTTGAGGACGTTCTTGCGCACCTCGAAGTTCTGCTGCTCGACCTGGGTCTGGGCGCTCTTGATGGCCCGGGTGACCATCTTAGCTTCGATCGGGACATCGTCGGGCAGGTTCAGCCGGGTCAGCAGCGACTCCAGCGCGGCGCCGTTGAACCGGCGCATGAGCTCGTCGCCCAACGACAAGTAGAAGCGCGACTCGCCGGGGTCACCCTGGCGGCCGGAACGACCGCGCAGCTGGTTGTCGATGCGCCGCGACTCGTGACGTTCGGTGCCCAGCACGTACAGGCCGCCGGCCTCGATCACCTCGGTGGCCTCGTCGCCGGCCTCCTCCTTGACCTTGGGCAGTTCTTGGTGCCAGGCCTGCTCGTACTCGTCGGGGGTCTCCACCGGATCCAGACCGTTGTCGCGCAGCCGCTTGTCGGTCAGAAAGTCGACGTTTCCGCCCAGCACGATGTCGGTACCGCGGCCGGCCATGTTGGTGGCGACGGTGATCGCTCCGCGCCGGCCCGCCTCGGCGATGATGCCGGCCTCCTGCTCGTGGTACTTGGCGTTGAGCACGTTGTGCGGGATGCGCCGTTTGGTGAACTGCCGGGACAGGTACTCCGAGCGCTCCACGCTGGTGGTGCCGATCAGCACCGGTTGGCCCTTTTCGTAGCGCTCGGCGACATCGTCGACCACCGCGATGTACTTGGCTTCCTCGGTCTTGTAGATGAGGTCCGACTGGTCTTCGCGGACCATCGGCCTGTTGGTCGGGATGGGGACCACACCCAGCTTGTAGATCTCGTGCAGCTCGGCCGCTTCGGTCTGGGCGGTACCGGTCATGCCGGCAAGCTTGTTGTAGAGGCGGAAGTAGTTCTGCAGCGTGATGGTCGCCAGCGTCTGGTTCTCGGCCTTGATCTCGACGTGCTCCTTGGCCTCGATCGCCTGGTGCATGCCTTCGTTGTAGCGCCGGCCGATCAGCACCCGGCCGGTGAACTCGTCGACGATGAGCACTTCACCGTTGCGGACGATGTAGTCCTTGTCGCGGTTGAACAGCTCCTTGGCCTTCAGGGCGTTGTTGAGGTAGCTGACCAACGGCGAGTTGGCGGCCTCGTAGAGGTTGTCGATGCCGAGCTGGTCTTCGACGAACTCCACCCCGAGCTCATGCACCCCGACGGTGCGTTTGCGCAGGTCGACCTCGTAATGGGTGTCTTTTTCCATCAGCGGTGCGAGCCGGGCGAACTCGGTGTACCAGTTCGAGCTGCCGTCGGCGGGACCGGAGATGATCAGCGGGGTGCGGGCCTCGTCGATCAGGATGGAGTCGACCTCGTCGACAATGGCGAAGTTGTGCCCGCGCTGGACGCAGTCGTCGAGCGTGTGGGCCATGTTGTCGCGCAGATAGTCGAAGCCGAACTCGTTGTTGGTCCCATAGGTGATGCCGGCGTTGTAGGCGACACGACGCTCCTCCGGCGTCATCTGGGCCAGAATCACGCCCACGTCCAGCCCCAGGAAGCGGTGCACCCGGCCCATCCACTCGCTGTCACGTTTGGCCAGATAGTCGTTGACGGTGACGATGTGCACGCCCTTGCCGCCGATGCCGTTGAGGTAGGCCGGCAACACCGAGGTCAGGGTCTTGCCTTCACCGGTCTTCATCTCGGCGACGTTGCCCAGGTGCAACGCGGCCGCACCCATCACCTGGACCTCGAACGGGCGCTGGTCGAGCACTCGCCATGCGGCTTCGCGAGCCACCGCGAAGGCTTCAGGCAGCAACTCGTCGAGGCTCTCGCCTTCGGCGTGCCGCTTCTTGAATTCGTCGGTCTTGGCCCTCAGTTCGGCGTCGGTGAGCTTCTCGACGTCTCCGGACAATGATTCGACATAGTCAGCGACCTTTTTGAGGCGCTTGACCATGCGACCTTCACCAACGCGCAGCAACTTCGACAGCACAGCAATGTCCCTTGTGGGTAGGAGTCTTCTTCGGTTAGGCGGCTCCCATCGTAGGTGACGACGCGGTAATGGCCGGTGATCGTCAGTCGAGCCCGGTCACGACAATCGGATCAACCCGTAGTCATAGCCGTGCCGGCGGTACACCACGGTTGGCCGCTCGGTCTCCTGGTCGAAGAACAAGAAGAAGTCGTGTCCGACGAGTTCCATCTCGTAGAGCGCATCATCGACCGACATCGGCTTGGCCGGGTGTTCCTTGGTGCGCACGACCCGCCCGGGCTGGTGGTCCAACACCGCCCCGTCGTGTTCGTGCGGCTCGGCCGGCTCCGCGGCGAAAGCCATTTCGGGCGCTGTCACCGTCGCGGTCGCCTCGGCTACCGAAACCGGGGTCTTGTCGCCGTAGTGAACCTTGCGCCGGTCCTTGGTGCGCCGCAGCCGGCTCTCAACCTTGACCACCGCAGATTCCAGGGCGGCGTAGAAGCTGTCGGCGCAGGCCTCGCCGCGCACAACCGGCCCCCGGCCGCGCGCGGTGATCTCCACCCGCTGACAAGACTTGCGCTGGCGACGGTTGCGTTCGTGGTCGAGTTCGACGTCGAACAGGTAGATGGTTCGGTCGAACCGCTCCAAGCGAGAGAGTTTCTGCGAAACGTAGGTACGGAAGTGGTCGGGAATCTCGACGTTACGGCCTTTGAAGACGATCTCGGCGGTCGCTTGCGATTCCTCCGGTTGACCGGATTGTGCCGGCGCCTGATCCAGAACCTGGTCGGAATCCACAGTTAGCCTTGTCATTCGTGACAACTCGTTTCTCTTTTCACGTCGCACGCGCCCTGCGTGCCCGGCTTTCTGATACGCACCGACGGGGGTTGGAGCGGTTTGGAGCAAGCACCGCCGCAGGCTGCCCGCCGGAGCAAGATGTCGAGTAGCTCACCTCCTACCGCGGGTATTGCTGGAACCTAGGAGAATCGACCGTGAGTCTTCTCATTGAGTCTGAAATCTGCTCTCGACGTTAGCTGGTGTTTGCCCTACCGTGCCACCTAATTGGCACACGTGTTGTGTGTTCTTCACCGTCTCTTGGCAGATTCATCGGGTTGCGCGGATGCGTTGACATTCACGGCTTTCGATTCGCCCCATCACGCCGCCGCGATGGTCAGCACGGCGGCCACCCGAACCCCGGCGGCCCGCAGCACCCGAACCGACTCCCGCACCGTCGCCCCGGTGGTCACGACGTCGTCGACGACGACGACTTCGGTGCCCAGTCGCCGTCCCTTCAGCATCAGCACGCGGCCCGCGGCGTTGCGTTCCCGGGCCGAGCTACCCAGGCCCACCGAGTCGCGAGCCAGCGGTCTCATCCGCAGGGCCTGGACTACGGCGATGTCGGGGTGAGCCGCCACCGCCGCGTCCGCGATCCGGGTGATGGGGTCCCCGCCCCGGCGCCGCGCCGCGGCACGCCTGGTCGGTGCGGGCACCAGCGTCAGCGGGGCGCCGACGATGCCCCAGCACAGCAGCCGATGGACACCGACGGCCAGCGCCTGGGCCAACGGCGCCACGAGGTCGCCGCGACCGCGTTCCTTCAGAGCCAGGATCGCGTGGCGCCGCGCACCCGCGTAGCGCCCCAACGCGAACACCGGCACCTGCGGGTCGGCCCGGGGGCTGACCACATGCGGGTGGGTGGCGGCCACCGCGAGCTCGGTGGTGCAGGCAGCGCACCACCGCGTCGACGGGGCTCCGCAGCCGCCGCATTCCAGCGGCAAGACGAGGTCGAGCACGAAAGAAGTGTCGCCGCTCGGGGTGACATCCGAGGCCGGCGTTCAGTCCGAGCCGCGCAACAGGGAGGGCCAACTGAAGCTGAGCGCTCCCTGGCTCAGCCGGGTGATCAGGTCCTCTAGGTGCCGCAGCGGCAACTCCATGCGCCACTCGGGCAGCAGCGCAGACAGCTGCAGTGCATCCAGTCCGAGGTTGACGTGGGTGATCAGCAATCCGTGCGGCAGTGGCGGCAGCGGTACCTGGTAGGCGGACATCCGGGCCGGCAAAGACCAGCGTCGGCGTCCGGTCATCACGGCGCGGGGTCGCAGCCACAGCGTCGTCCCCACCACGTCGGCGTCCACCTCCAGTCCGCCCCACTCGGGCCGGCGCGACCAGCGCAGTCGGGCGGTCCCATCCTCGGACAGCTCGCTGCGCAGCCGCGGAGCCACCTGCTGCAGCACCTCGTCGAAGATCGCCGCCGGCAGCACCGAGGACAACTCGACCGGTGCCGCCACCACCATCGGTGGTACCCCCGGGCGGATGTGCACGTTGCACAGGACCGCGACCGCGCTCTGCAGCCGCTGCTCATCCCAGCTGACATCCCGGGCGGCCACCCGGACCTCGCCAAGCTGCCCGACGGCAAGGCCCTGCGGGTCCAGCGCGGAGTCCAACTCGGTGACGGTGAGCACCACGTCCTGGTCGCCCATGCGCACGGTGACTTCCTTGCCGACAAGCAGTTGCTGCAGCGTCATGAACAGCGTCCGGTATGGCATGGCGACGGCCTGGGCGGATCCCGCGCTCACCGACTGCAAACCGGTTGATGACCATAGCGAGCCCAGCATTTCCAGCGCGCGGAACGGATCATCCCAACGCAGGAAAGGAACTTTGGGCGACATCGGAAAGCGACTCCTCACTGCGAGGGTAGTTGGCCCGCCCGGCCCGGCGCAGCCCAGCGGTTATCCCGGCAACACCGGCGCCGCCCCGGCCACCATCAGGCCGGGCACTTCCGCCCAGCTCTGTTGGCCTTCGGCGGATGAGGCCGAGTACATCATCACCCCTTGTGGTCCGGCGACGTACACCGTCGAGGGGTTGGCCGCGATGGCGAACAGCGGAATCTGCAGACCGCGCGCCGGCGCGTCGGAATTCACTCCGTCCAGGTTCACATACGACACCGGATGACCGACGTCGTTACGGGTCACCACGATGTCATCGCCGGTTCGCCAGGACAACGAGACCACCGAGGTACCAAGCCCAAAACCCAGCCGCCGCGGGTAGGTCAGGGCGAACTGGCCGGCCTGGGTCTGCTCGACGCTGGACAGAATCACCCGCCCGTCAATCACCATCGCCGCGCGGGTGCCGTCCCGGGAGAGCTGCAGATCGGTGATCGCCCCGGGGAAGCGACTGGACACCGCGGTGGAGTCGACGGGAATCCGGGCCGGCTGTCCGGACGCGGGTTCTTGGATCGCGCGCAGCACATTGTTGGTGTCGACCACCACCCAGACCGCGTCGTCGAGCGACCAGCTGGGCCGCGACAGATTGTGGCCGTCGGCGGCTTGCACCGCCTCGGCGCCGAGCTCACCGATCCACAGTGAGGCGGCCACGTCGGGGGCGCCGCGCCGCAGCGTCACCACCGAGGCCGCCCGGCGACCGGTGCGTGACAACGCCGCACCGGTCTGGTCCCCCATCCGACCGAAGGCTCCCCCGACGGTGGTGATCCGCTGTCCATCCAGCGCCACGAGTGACCCCCCCACCAGGGCGTGCAGTCCCGCCCCGGCACCGTCGGCTACCCCCGGGTCGGTGGCGGCGACATCGGAGGTGGTCCACCCTTCGGCGAACCGGTCATCCAGCGGGGCACCGTCGGCGTTGATCACATAGGGCCCTCGGATGTCCGCTCGGGCCAACGTCCAAATGATCTGCGCGGCCAGCAATTGCGGGCTGTGCGGATCGGTGGTGGACAGTTTCTCCAGGTCGATGCGCGCGCCACCGTATCCCTTGCCGATGCCACTCTTGCCGCCATCGGCCCGCGTCACCGGACCGCGCAGCCGCAACGGCGGCGCCAGCAGGTTGCGCACCGAATGCGCCATCTCCGGACGTGGGCCGGCCAGCAGCTTGGACACCAGCTCGGTGGCCAGCTGGTCATGGTCGGACACGGCAACATAGCGCGGGTCGGGAACCACCGTCTTGCCGGTCGGGTCCGCGAAATACAGCGTGTTGCGCTTGTAGGTCGATTGGAATTGCTGCCAGTCCAGGAAGACTCCGTTGGGCAGCCGATCGATGCGCCAGCCGCCGGAGGTCTTGACCAGCTCGATCGGCCCCGGGTCGGGCAACTCGCCTTCGGCGGTCTCGAAGACTCCCATATCGGATAGTGAGCCCAGGATTTCTGCCCGCATGGTCGCCGAAACCCGTTCGGCGCCGCGGGTTTCCAGAAAGACCACGTGGTCGATCAGCAGGGCGCTACCGGCATCGTCCCACGCGTTGGAGGCCGACTGGGTGAGGAACTGCCGCGCCGCCAGATGCCGGTTGGCCGGATCGGCCGTGGCTTTGAGGAATTCCCGCAGCAGCACGTCGGGATCCATGCCCGGGATCGGCTTGGGCAGATTCGACGGCGCCGGACGCTCGACGGTGCCGATGGCTTGTGGAGCTGATGAACTCGGCACGCTCGCGCAGCCACCGAGCAGCACAGCCGCGAACACCAGGGCAAATACCGACCGAACCATCGTCGGAAACTCCCGCATCAGCCGCTCCACTCCGCGTGCTCACGGGGGCGCAGGCGGTCGGTGTGCTCCAGCGCATTCGGTTGCGCCGCCGGTTGCGGGATCGGCTTCATGGGCAGCGGGCTGGTCGTGACCTTGTGGCCCCGAACCAGCGGCAAGGTCAGCCGGAAGCAGGCACCCTGGCCGGGTTCGCCCCAGGCTTCCAGCCTGCCCTGGTGCAGCCGCGCGTCCTCGACGCTGATGGCCAGACCCAGCCCGGTGCCGCCGGACCGGCGCACCCGGGACGGATCCGCCCGCCAGAAGCGGCTGAACACCAACTTCTCCTCGCCGGGCCGCAGTCCCACGCCGTAGTCGCGGACGGTGACCGCGACGGTATCTTCGTCGGCGCCCATCCGGATCCGCACCGGCTTGTGCTCGGCGTGATCGATGGCGTTGGCAATCAGATTGCGCAGCATCCGTTCCACCCGGCGCGCATCGACCTCGGCGATCACCTCGCTGTCCGGCATCTCCACCAACAACTCGATGCCGGCCTCCTCGGCCAGGTGACCCACGTTGCCGAGCGCGCTGTTGACGGTGGTGCGCAAGTCGACCGCCTCAACCGACAGCTCGGCCACACCGGCGTCGTGGCGCGAGATCTCGAGGAGGTCGTTGAGCAAGGACTCGAACCGGTCCAGTTCGTTGACCATCAACTCGGTGGAGCGCCGCAGCGTCGGATCCAGGTCGGCGCTGTGGTCATAGATCAGGTCGGCGGCCATCCGGACCGTGGTCAGCGGGGTGCGCAGCTCATGACTGACATCGGAGGTGAACCGACGCTGCAGGTTGCCGAACTCCTCGAGCTGGGTGATCTGACGAGACAGGCTTTCGGCCATGTCATTGAACGACAGCGCCAACCGCGCCATGTCATCCTCACCACGCACCGGCATCCGTTCGGACAGGTGCCCCTCGGCGAAGCGCTCGGCGATCCGCGATGCGGACCGGACCGGGACCACGACTTGGCGCGAGACCAGCAACGCGATACCGGCCAGCAGGACCAGCAGTACCAGGCTGCCGGTGGCCATCGTGCCGCGCACCAGCGTGATCGTGGCCTGCTCATTGGCCAGCGGAAAGATCAGGTACAGCTCGAGATTGGCCACCCGCGACGACGTCGGGGTGCCGACGATGAGCGCCGGCCCGGAGAAGCCATCGGTATGCACGGTGGCGTACTGATATGCGGCCTGCCCCGCCTTGACGAAGCCGCGCAATGCGCTGGGCACCTGGTCGACAGGGCCGGCCGCGGAGGCAGCGCGCGGACCGTCACCCGGCACCATCAGCACCGCATCAAACGCACCGGCCTGACCGGCACCCGAGGCCGGATCGGTCTTCGAGGTCAAAGTGTTGCGGGCAAGCTGAAGACTGCTGTCCAGCGAGCGGGTCTCCTCGCCGTTGACTATTCCGCTAACGGTGTTGCGGGCCCGCTCGATCTGGTCGATGGCGGCTTTGACCTTGATATCGAGCACGCGGTTGGTGACCTGACTGGTCAGCACGAAGCCCAGCGCCATGACGACAGCCAGCGAAAGCCCCAGCGTCAGCGCCACCACGCGCAGTTGCAGCGACCGACGCCACGCAACGCCAACGGCTCGGCTCAACGCGCTCAACCCGCGCGTCATCGGACCGGAACGCCCCCAGCGACCCCGCATGCGCCGTCGCGAGCCCCAGATCACTGGCACCGATCCTCAGCATCGCCGCGCTCTGCATCGTCGCCGGTGCAGATCACGGAGGTCCGGCCTTGTAACCCACTCCTCGAACGGTCAATACCACGGTCGGGTTCTCAGGGTCTTTCTCAACCTTGGCCCGCAGACGCTGGACATGCACGTTCACCAGGCGGGTATCCGCCGGGTGCCGGTACCCCCACACCTGTTCGAGCAGCACATCACGAGTAAACACCTGGCGCGGTTTGCGTGCCAACGCAACGAGCAGGTCGAACTCCAGCGGCGTGAGCGAGATCTGCTCGCCGTTGCGGGTGACCTTGTGCGCCGGCACGTCGATGTCGACGTCGGCGATGGACAGCATCTCGGCGGGCTCGTCGTCGTTGCGGCGCAGCCGCGCCCGCACCCGGGCCACCAGCTCCTTGGGCTTGAACGGCTTCATGATGTAGTCGTCAGCGCCAGACTCCAGGCCGAGAACCACATCGACGGTGTCGGTCTTGGCGGTCAGCATCACGATCGGCACCCCGGAATCGGCGCGCAGCACCCGGCACACGTCGATCCCGTTCATCCCGGGCAACATCAAATCCAACAGCACCAAGTCCGGGCGCAACTCGCGCACCGCAGTCAGGGCCTGAGTACCGTCGCCGATGACCGCGGTATCGAAACCCTCCCCACGCAACACAATGGTGAGCATCTCCGCCAACGAAGCGTCGTCGTCGACAACCAGAATCCTTTGCCTCATGGTGTCCATGGTGGCACCAGATTGGGACAAAACTGGCGCACCACACGGGCGTTTCGCGCTTGATTAGGGCAAATACCCCTCAATTTCCCCCTCTGGGGCCGTCGGCGACATCAATGTCGCCGCCAGAGCCCCCGGATCGACGTCCGCGTCGACAACCAGCCACCGACCACCCCAGCCCGCGGCGGCTAGCTCGGCGTACACAGAGCCGGTGCGCTGCTGCAGCCCATCGTCGCGTTCGTAGCTGTCGCGGGGCCGGCCCGGGTCGCTGCGGGCCCGCCCACGCGACCTCTCGCCGGCCAGCTCGACGGGCACCGCGAGCAGTACCTGCCAGTCCGGTTCGGGCAGCCCGAACCGCTCATACTCCATCCGTCCCACCCAGGCCACAGCTTCCCCCGCCGAGTCCTGATGCAGGCGCGCCGCACTGTAGGCGGCGTTGGACGCCACGTAGCGGTCCAGAATCACCACCTCGTAGGCCAGACACAAGCCGTGGATCTCGTCGACCGCGGCGGCGCGGTCCAGCGCGAACAGCGTCGCCATCGCGAACACCGAGGACGCGAGATCGCCGTGCTCGCCGTGTAGCGCCTCGGCCGCGATATCGGCCGTGACCGAGTTTCCGTAGCACGGGAAAGCCAGCGTGGCCACCGATCTTCCGGCGGCTTCGAACTCCTTGCGCAGACCCTCGGACAAAGTTCGCTTGCCCGCGCCGTCAACGCCTTCGATCGCGATCAGCACGGCATCAGCCTATTGCGCGCCGTGCGGTACTTCTGCGGAGCATGTCGGCGCCCATCGCCGAGGTCAGTGAATCGGCCCGGACTTGACGTTCTGGGCGTTGAACAAGCCCGATACCTGGTTACCCAGGTTCCCGAACCCCGAATTGAAGGTCTCCAACAACCCCGGGGTTAAGGTGCCCGCATTGAAGAAGCCGGAGATGAACGTTCCGGAACTGTTGACGAAGCCCGACATGAAGCCGGGGTTGATGCCCTCGGGGCCGGTGTTGCGAAAGCCCGAACTAAACGAGCCGGCATTCAAGAAACCGGATCCGAAGTTTCCGTGGTTCTCGAAGCCCGAAGAGCTCACGGTGCCGCCCTTTATGTTGTCGCCGGAATCGAAGCCCGAGTTGCCGACACCCTGGTTAAAGGCGCCCGATTGGTTGACGCCCCCTTTACCGAATGGGCCATCGAAATCATTGGAGAAGCCCGAGTTCACCACCGGCTGATCAAAGGGACTGAACGCGCCGGTATTGAGGTTGCCCGCATTGAGGATGCCGATATTCGTGCCGCCGGAGTTTGCGTAGCCCGTATTGATGCTGCCCGAGTTCCAGTCGCCGGTGTTGGTGCTGCCGCCGTTGAAGCTACCGAAGTTGGCGATGCCGGCGTTGAAGAAGCCGGTGTTGGTGTCACCGGAGTTGAACAGGCCCGTGTTGGTGTCACCGGAGTTGAACAAGCCGGTGCTGGTGTCACCGGAGTTGAACAGGCCCGTGTTGGTGTCACCGGAGTTGAACAAGCCGGTGCTGGTGTCACCGGAGTTGAACAGGCCCGTGTTGGTGTGACCCGCGTTGAAGCAGCCGGTGTTGGTGGAACCCGAGTTTCCCCAGCCGGTGTTGAGTGTCCCCGAGCTCCCGACACCCGAATTGAACTCCCCCGAGATGAAAAATTCCGTGCTCAGCGGCCCAACTCCCAAGCCCGAGTTCGCGATGCCGATGTTCTTGTCGCCGGAGTTGAAGAAACCGACATTGTCGTTGCCGGAGTTGAACAGGCCGATATTTCCGTGGCCACTGTTGAGCGCACCGAAGTTGATGCCGATCTGGTTGTCGCCGGTCAGCCCTATACCAATGTTGTTGCTGCCGTTGTTTCCGAAGCCGAGGTTATGGCTACCCAGGTTCCCCCAGCCGACGTTGGCGTCACCGAGGTTGCCGCTGCCGAAGTTTGCCGATCCCGTGTTCCCGCTGCCGAGGTTGGCGCTGCCGCTGTTCCCGGAGCCGAAGTTGTGGCTGCCGATGTTCCCGCTGCCCAGGTTCAGGTCGCCGATGTTGCCGAAGCCGAAGTTTGTGTCGCCCTTGTTCCCACTGCCCAGGTTGAGCATGCCCAGATTGCCGCTACCCAGGTTGGCGTCACCGAGGTTTCCGCTGCCCAGGTTGAAGCTGGCCGAAAGCGGGGTCGTCGAGTCTCCGTTACCCGAGTTGCCGTTCCCGCTGCCCAGGTTGAGCTCGCCGAAGTTGCCCAGACCCAGATTGCCCGCGCCCGTGTTGCCGCTGCCCAGGTTGAGGTCGCCGACGTTACCGATACCCAGGTTGAGGGAGCCGATGTTGCCCGGGGTGAAGTTGAGGACGCCAATATGGTCGGGCAACGGTATGACGATGCCCTCCGACGTCAGCTCCCAGGGGGTCAACTGCGCGACCGCCGCCGAGGCGCCGGTGTAGTAGCCAGACATCGCGGACACGTCCTGGGCCAACATCTCCTCGTAGTTGGCCTCGACCGCGGCAATCGCCGGTGCGTTCTGACCGAACAGATTCGATACCACCAACGACACCAGCTGGGTGCGGTTGGCCGCCACCTGCAGCGGATGCACGATCGCAGCCCGCGCCGCATCGAACACCGCGGCAACACCATTGGCTTGCGCCGACACCTGCCCAGCTTGTGCGGCCGTCGCGGATAGATGCGCCGCGTACGCCTGCGCCACACCCGTCATCGCCTGCGCCGCCGCGCCCTGCCAGAACTGACCCGTGAGCCCCGAGGTCAGCGAAGCAAAGCCGGCCGCCGCCGACTGCAGTTCCGCGGACAACTCGCTCCACCCTCGAGCCGCCAGCAGCATCGGCTCGGAGCCCGCACCGGCGAACATCAACACCGAATTGATCTCAGGTGGCATGACCGAAAAATTCATCACAACATCCCCTTCCGGTCGCAACCATCGGCGACCGCCCGCCCAGTTATTGCGACGGAGTCTACATAGATGTCGATTATCGGGAATAACTTTGAGCGACTTGATAATTCATAGTTGGATGAGATATTCAACGACCTGCTAGAAGCGAAATAGATTGTCGCTTCGATTATTTCATAACGCGATGAAATGTCGCCAACACTCTATTTGGTGAAATTAACCGGAGTTCTTGATAATTCACGGTGCGTTGAAATATGCACAAGGTGCGGACGCTACCGATTGCCAAGGCGGCGCACCGGCGACGCCGGTGGTCACTTCGAGCTGGACATGCACACGACACGATCGCGACAGTCCGCCCGGTCGACATCAGCGGAAATCGGGTGGGCGCTCGGCAACCTGCGTGTCAGTCATGAAAGATGGTGGTCCCGACGCCGCTGGGGCTGTTCGAGATGTATATCGCCTGCTGCCCGAAGGGGAGATATCCGGTATTCATCGAGGTTCCCGAGGTCACCGTTGAGCCGTTGGTCGCCGTCGTCGTGTACGAGTACAGCGGTGTGGAGCCGTCACTGGTATACACCGAAATGGTTGTCCCGGCTGGCACGGTTCCAGAGACCTGACCGGTTCCGAGCACCGATGACGGAATAGTCCCGTCCACACCACCGGAGTCGATGACCGCGGTAATGGGTTGCAGCGGACCGCCATTGACCTGCACCAGCAGCGGGGTAATCGGCGCACCCGGAACCGAGATGCCCGAGGGTAGTGAATTGGGGCCGAACTGCAGCTCACCCTGGGGCGCGTTGACGAGCACGCCCTCGTCGAGTTGGCCCGGCAACGCCGTAGTAGGACTGCTGATCCCCGGGCCCCCAGCGTTGGGCCCAACGCCCAGCGTGCCATGTGCCAAACCGAACATGCCCACGCCGAAAACGGGTTGTAGGACTGGGCTCAGGGCAATGATCAGTAGGCTGTTCAGAGTCGTCGGGAAGGGTAGGACGGCGACCTCAACCGGCGTCGGCGCGCTAACGGCGCCGTTGCCGAAATCCACCGTCGTGTTGAACCTGATGGTGACGAAGTCCAGACCCGAGGCGTAGCTAGCGATGCCAATGCCGGTGGGCCAGCCCAGGTTCTGGAACCCGACCGCCCAGAACGGGATGACAAGGCCCCTGGATCCGGTGTCAACCAGCACGGGCACGCTCGGTCCCCCGTTCACCGAGACGTTGACGTTCGGCGAAGTCAGACCGTAACCTTCGGCGACGTCCAACGGGACGGTGACGTTCACCGGTGAACCAACACCAGCGGCCCCGTTCTGCCCAAACAACCAGCCGCCGAGGCCTCCTGCCCCACCGGCCGCGTTGGTGCCGCCGGCACCCCCGTCGCCGCCATTGCCGATCAGGACCGCCCTGCCTCCCGGCCCGCCGACGGTAGCGGGCCCGCTTCCTGCGGCTCCCGCCTGCCCACCGTGCCCGCCGTCACCGATCAGCCAGCCGCCGCGACCGCCGGCCCCGCCATTTGCGCCAGCACCGCCGGCACCACCGTCGCCCCCGTTGCCGATCAGTCCCGCCGCGCCGCCGGCCCCTGCCGTCGTCTGCGAATAACCAGTTCCACCGTCGCCGATCAGCAGCCCGCCCGCCCCACCGTTGGGATCGGCGGCCGTCCCATTTGTTCCATTGCCGATCAGCGGGCGCCCCAAGAGGGCTCGAGTCGGCGCATTGATCACGCCCAACAGGTCTTGCTCGACGGTCTGCAGCGGCGCGGCATCCACCTGCGCGCTGATCGCCTGATAGTCCCGGACATAGCCGACCGCGGCCGCCTCAGCCTACGCATACGCCCCCGCCCCGGCCCCTAACGCCCGCGCGAACCGTTGCTCAAACTCCGCCCACTGCCCACACACCGCCTGATACTCGCGACCAAACCCCCCAAACACCGCCGCAATCGCCACCGACACCTCATCACCGGCAGCCGCCGTCACCGACGTCGTCGGCCCCGCCGCCGCCGCATTAGCCGCACCCACCACCGACCCAATCCGGGCCGCATCGGTTGCCGCGGCCGCCACCCACTCCGGAACCACACTCACAAACGACACAACACCCACCGCCCATCCACCCAAAGGCCAACAAAAGACCCGACCCGGACCCAACCGGTCCAAACACGCTATATCCGCAGTTCAGCGATGCATCCGTAGAAAAATCAGATCGTCAAAAGTTGAGTAGCACCGCTCCCGCACGCCGCCCACCAGCGTCTTAGCCACCCCAACCCGAACTGCACAAACAACCACCGGCAACCACCAAACCCGTCTCAACACCGAGACAAATCCACAAACACCCCAACCATCACCCGCACCCAGGAAACACCCACCACACCCCAACTCATGCACTCGGGTGTCCTGGGGTTGCGGTCTTCGATGATGTCGCCACTCGGCCAAATCAACGGCCGTCTATGGGGGCTTTGGGGGAACGGGCAGTCCCGCTGTGGCCGTCATGGCGATCGCCGCTACCGACACTTGGGTCGTGCGTCCGCTCACGACCGCCTAACGGTCGAAGCCACAACAGCGCGATTGCAGCGGGCACCTGCCGTACCCGCCAAAAGCGGAAGCCACGCGGGCAGCGGTGCAGCTACCAGCGTGGCTTCCGTTGAGCGTCAGTAGCGGTAGTGGTCGGGCTTGTAGGGGCCTTCGACGTCCACGCCGAGGTATTCGGCCTGGTCCTTGGTGAGCTTGGTCAGGCGACCACCAAGGGCTTCGACGTGGATGCGCGCCACCTTCTCGTCGAGGTGCTTGGGCAGCCGGTAGACCTCGTTGTCATATTCGTCGTTCTTGGTCCACAGCTCGATCTGGGCGATCGTCTGGTTGGCGAAGCTGTTGCTCATCACGAAGGAGGGGTGCCCGGTGGCGTTGCCCAGGTTCAGCAGACGGCCCTCGGACAACACGATGATCGAGCGACCGGTGTCGCCGAAGGTCCACAGATCGACCTGCGGCTTGATGTTGGTACGCGTGGCTCCGGAACGCTCCAGGCCGGCCATGTCGATCTCGTTGTCGAAGTGGCCGATGTTGCCCAGGATCGAATGATCCTTCATCGCCTTGATGTGCTCGAGCATGATGATGTCTTTGTTACCGGTCGATGTGACGACGATATCGGCGTCGCCGATGGCGTCCTCGACGGTAACCACGTCGAAGCCCTCCATCATGGCCTGCAACGCGTTGATCGGGTCGATCTCGGTGACCGAGACGCGGGCACCCTGGCCCTTCATCGCCTCCGCACAACCCTTGCCGACGTCACCGTAACCACAGATCAACACCTTCTTGCCACCGATCAGCGCATCGGTGCCGCGGTTGATGCCGTCGATCAACGAGTGCCGGGTGCCGTACTTGTTGTCGAACTTGGACTTGGTGACCGAGTCGTTGACGTTGATCGCCGGGAAGGCCAGATCCCCGGCCGCGGCGAATTGGTAAAGCCGCAGCACACCGGTGGTGGTCTCCTCGGTGACGCCCTTGACCGACTCGGCGATCTTGGTCCACTTGCCCTTGTCGGTCTCGAAGCGGCTGCGCAGCAGGCCCAGGAAGACCTTCCACTCGGCCGAGTCGTCTTCCTCGGCCGGAGGAACGACACCGGCCTTCTCGTACTGCATCCCGCGCAGCACCAGCATGGTGGCATCGCCACCGTCGTCGAGGATCATGTTCGCCGGCTTGTCCGAGTCGGGCCACGTCAGCATCTGCTCGGCGCACCACCAGTACTCTTCAAGCGATTCGCCCTTCCAGGCGAACACCGGGACGCCCTTGGGCTCCTCGGGGGTGCCATGCGGGCCGACGACAACGGCGGCCGCAGCATGGTCTTGGGTCGAGAAGATGTTGCATGACGCCCAACGAACTTCGGCGCCTAGCGCGGTGAGGGTTTCAATCAACACCGCGGTCTGGACGGTCATGTGCAGCGAACCCGAGATACGGGCACCTTTGAGAGGTTGCACCTCGGCGTACTCGCGGCGCAGCGACATCAGGCCGGGCATCTCGTGCTCAGCGATCCGCAGTTCTTTGCGCCCGAAATCCGCTAGCGACAAATCGGCAATCTTGAAATCGATGCCGTTCTTCGTGTCGGCAGATAGCGAAGTTTCGGTAGTCGTCATACGGGTTACATCCTTACTTAGGGGACCTATGAAAAACCGAGCAGACTACTTTGGCTATAAATGCTCTCGCGCCACTGTATCCCTCGGCCCCCAAGCCGCGCAGGTCAGGGGACGTTAATCACACCATGACGCTCGGCGAACGGGGTCATCAGCCTAGCCAGATCCGCCGCCACATTGTGGTCGGCCTCCGGCGGCATCGACACATAGCTCAACGACAGACGTACGATCGCCCGCGCCAGCACATTGGCGTCGTCGTCGCTGGTCGCCACCCAGGTCTGGGTGAAGGCCGTCGCCAGTCGAGCCGAGGCACGCGTGATGATCGGCGCGCTGTCGGTGGTGATGAGCTGCAGCAGGTCGGGCTTGGCCACCCCGGTCAGCAGCGAGATCACCAGCGGGTCGGCCGCCGACTCCCCGAAGAATGACCGAAAGCCCTGCAGGAACGCCTCGTAGATGTTGCCGACGTTGGCATCCAGGGCGGCATGCACCTTGTCGACCAGCCGGTCGGCCAGACGCAATGCGTAGCCCTGGGCAAGGCCTTGCCGCGAGCCGAACTCGTTGTAGATGGTCTGGCGGCTGATGCCCGCGGACCGGGCAACGTCGGACAAGGTGATCGCCGACCAGTCGCGGGTCAACAGCAGATCACGCATGGCATCCAGGACCGAATCACGCAGCAAGACGCGGGAGGCTTCGGCGTAGGGAACGCGCTTCACAGGGCCGACGATATCTCTTTTGGGCGAAGGAGTTGGTGTCGATCACGGTCGAGCCACCTCCACCATCACGAAGTCCGCCTTTGCTGCGCCGCAGTCGGGGCAACTCCAGTCCTCCGGGATGTCGTCCCATCTGGTGCCGGGCGCGATACCGTCTTCCGGCCAGCCCAACGCTTCGTCGTACTCGAAGCCGCATTGGACGCACTGATACAACTTGTAGTCACTCACTTACTTGCCTCCCATCCTTTCGATATCAACTTTCTCGCGCACTGAGCAGTCCGGACAGCACCAGTCGTCGGGAATCTGCTCCCACCGGGTGCCGGCCGGAAAACCTTCCCGCGGATCGCCTTTGCCCTCGTCATAGGTGTAATCGCAGACGGGACACCGGTAGGCGGTCATCACCCGATGCCTTGGTCCGAAGCCCCGTAGCGGGCCAGCATCTTGTCCCGCACCCGGGGGTGCAGGTTGACCTTGGTGATGTCACCGCCGTAGTGCTCGAGCACACGGTGGTCCATCACTTTGCGCCACAGCGGCGGGAAGTAGGTGAGCGAGATCATCGACGCGTACCCGCTGGGCAGGTTGGGAGCGCCGTCCATGCTGCGCAGCGTTTGGTACCGACGGGTGGGGTTGGCGTGGTGGTCGCTGTGTCGCTGCAGGTGGTAGAGAAACAGGTTGGTGACGATGTGGTCGGAGTTCCAGCTGTGCACCGGCGCGCAACGCTCATAACGGCCGTTGGAGGTCGGCTGCCGCAACAGCCCGTAGTGCTCGAGGTAGTTGACCGCTTCCAGCAGGCAGAAGCCGAACACCGCCTGGATGATCACGAAGGGAATCAGCCCCAGCCCGAAGACCGCGATCAGCACGCCCCACAGCAGCACTGACATCGCCCAGGCGTTGAGCACGTCGTTGGACGGATAGGTCTTGGGGTTCCAGGGGCTGCGCCCCTGCCGGCGCAGCCGTTGTGCCTCCAGCCCGATCGCCGAACGGAGGCTGCCGAAAACGGTGCGGGGCAGAAATTCCCAGAAGGTCTCCCCGAAGCGCGCCGATGCCGGGTCTTCCGGTGTGGAGACGCGCACGTGGTGGCCCCGGTTGTGCTCGATGTAGAAGTGGCCGTAGCCGGTCTGCGCCAGGGTGATCTTGGACAGCCAGCGTTCCAGCGAATCCTTCTTGTGCCCCATCTCGTGGGCGGTGTTGATGCCGACGCCGCCGAGAACCCCGACCGACAACGCCACACCGATCTTCCCCAACCAGTTCAAGCCGCCGTCAAAACCAAGCCAGCCGAGGTCCGAGGCGGTGAACAGGTAGGCCCCCAGCACCACGCTGAGGTACTGGAACGGGATGTAGATGTAGGTGCAGTAGCGGTAGTACTTGTCGTTTTCCAGCCGCTCCATCACCTCGTCCGGCGGGTTCTGCCCGTCGGGCCCGAACCCCAGGTCGAGCAGCGGCAGCAGGATGTAGACGAGCATGGGGCCCACCCACAGGGGCACCTGAGCGGCGAGGTGCCAGCCAAAGTGATTCAGCCCCCAGACGATCGGCAAGACCACGAACAGCGCGGTGGGGGCGATGAGCCCCATGAGCCAGAGATAGCGCTTCTTGTCTCGCCATTCGGTTTCCGGCGCATCAGGTACGTCGGACCTGAACTGTGTGGTCATATGCCAAACCTCCTCGTGAGTCACACCACGTAGGCTTGGACAATACGCACCTATTCGTCAGCTGTCTAGACACAGCTGCCTAATTTGTCCAGTTAATTATCAAATGATCATTATTTGTCCATCGAGGCTTCGGCCAGCTGCCGACGACCCACCATCGAGTGCTTGCGCCCGTACCCGACGTAGATCGCGGTGCCCACCAACAACCAGACGCCGAATCGGATCCATGTCAGCGCCGTCAGGTTCAGCATCAACCAAAGGCACGCGCAGAGCGAGGCGATGGGCAGCACTGGCACCCAGGGCGCGCGGAACCCACGCTCCAGGTCAGGCCGTTTCTTGCGCAATACGATCACGCCGGCCGAAACGAGGACGAACGCAAACAATGTGCCGACGTTGACCATCTCTTCAAGCTTGGTGATCGGGAACACCGATGCCGTCGCACCCACCACCACCGCCACCAGCACGGTGATCCGAACCGGGGTGCCGCGTGCCCCGGTCTTGGCCAACTGGCGCGGCAACAGTCCGTCGCGCGCCATCGCGAACAACACCCGGCACTGCCCCAACATCAGCACCATCACCACGGTGGTCAATCCGGCCAGCGCACCCACCGAGATGATGCCGCTGGCCCAATACACACCGTTGGCCTTGAATGCCGTGGCCAAGTTCGCGTGTCCGCCGCCGGAGACCGTGCGTAGCTGCGTATAGGAGACCATTCCGGACAATACGATCGAAACGGCCACGTACAGCAGGGTGACAACACCGAGCGACACCAGAATTCCGCGCGGGACATCGCGTTGGGGATGTTTGGTCTCCTCTGCCATGGTGGCCACGATGTCGAAACCGATGAACGCGAAGAAGACGATCGAGGCCCCGGCCAACACGCCATACCAGCCGTAATGACTGCCCGGAGCACCGGTCAGCAGTGACAGCAAAGACTGATCGGCGCCTCTGCCCTGTGGCCCGGCTTCGGGTTCAGGAATGAACGGCGAATAGTTGGCGGCCTTGACGTAGAACGCCCCGAACACCACGACCAAGATCACGACCGCCACCTTGATGGTGGTGACCACGGCGGAAAACCTCGAGGACAATTTGGTGCCGTAGGCAACCAGCAGCGACACGATGGAAACGATCAGCAACGCACCCCAGTCGAGGCGTATCGATCCGAAATCGGCGGTGCCACCGGAGAATCCGAATACAGTGCCGAGGTAGCTGGACCAGCCCTTGGCGACCACCGCCGCACCGATGGCCAATTCCAGCACCAGGTTCCAGCCGATCACCCACGCCAAAAACTCACCGAAAGTGGCGTAGGAGAACGTATAAGCGCTCCCCGCCACCGGCAGCGTCGAGGCGAATTCGGCATAGCACAGGGCCGCCAGCGCGCAGGTGCACGCGGCGATCAGAAACGATATCCAGATGGCCGGGCCGGTGATGTCACCCGCGGTCGACGCCGTAACCGTGAAAATACCCGCCCCGATCGCCACCGAGACACCAAAGACCACCAAATCACGCCAGGTGAGGTCCTTGCGCAGCCGTGTCTCCGGCTCGTCGGTGTCGGCGATTGACTGTTCTACCGACTTCGTGCGCAAACGACCGGCCATCAATTTGTCCCTCTCATCAACGGATGTGAACGCACTGTACTGGGTACGCTTCCGGGATGGGCGCGAGCGTAGAGAAGCGCGCCGTAAATCCCGCCGAACACGCGACCGTAATCGGCGCCAGTATCGGTGGTTTGTGCGCCGCGCGGGTGCTGTCCGATTTCTATTCCAAGGTCATTGTCTGCGAACGCGACGACTTACCGAGCACGCCATCCGGGCGCGGCACGGTTCCTCAGGACCAGCACCTACACCTGATGATGGCCCGCGGCGCGGCGGAGTTGGACACCCTGTTTCCGGGCCTGCTGACCCGCCTGGTGGCCGCGGGGGTGCCCATGCTCGACAACCGTCCGGATTGCATCTATCTCGGTGCCGCGGGCCATGTCCTGGGCACCGGAGCAAAGCTGCGCAAGCAATACACCGCCTATCTGCCGAGCCGGCCGCACCTGGAATGGCAGCTGCGACGACGGGTGCTTGCGCTCGGCAACGTCGAAATCCGGCAGCGCAAGGTTCGCGAGCCGCACTTCGATCCGGTACGCCAGCGGGTTACCGGACTGCTGCTCGATGACCACGACGGCGGTCCAGAACTGATCGCCAGCGGCCTGGTAGTCGACGCGGCCGGACGCGGCACCCGGTTGCCGGTGTGGTTGACCCAATGGGGATATCAGCGCCCACCGGAGGAAACCGTGGACATCGGCATCAACTACGCCAGCCAGCGGCTCCGTATCCCGGACGGCCTGATGCGGGAAAAGATCTTGGTCACCGGTGTCGGCCCAGGACAATCACTGGGGTTGGGCATGTTGTGCAACGAGGACGGCAGCTGGATCTTGACGACCTTCGGGGTGGCCAAGGCCAAGCCGCCCTCGACGTTCGGCGAGATGCGCGAACTCGCCTACCGGCTGCTCCCCAGCAGATTCGCTGCCGCGCTGGCGGCGGCCGGACCCATCGGCGAACCGGTGTTTCACGCATTTCCGGCCAGCAGATGGCGCCGCTACGACAAGCTGAGCCGCTTCCCGGCCGGAATCGTGGCGTTGGGGGATGCGGTGGCCAGCTTCAACCCCACCTTCGGACAGGGCATGACCATGGCGTCGCTGCAAGCCGGTCATCTGCGCCGGGCCCTGCAATCCCACCCCGCCGAACCGGCGAACGAATTCAACCGGACGACCGCCAAGACCATCCGACCGGTGTGGACGATGAACGCACTCACCGACCTTTGCTTCCAACACGCCGAGGGGCGGCTGCCGCGGTGGTACCGGCCGGTCGGGGGGCTCTACGACCAATTCCTCGGTGCCGCCGAAACCGATCCCGTTCTCGCCGAATGGTTCTTGCGCCGGATCTCGCTGCTCGACAGTCTCTACATGGTGCCGTCGCCACTGATCATCGGCCGCGCCGTCGCACACAACGCGCGATGTGGCTTCGGCAGCGCCGGCCGAAACCATCGGCCACATCACGGTAGTTACGGCATGGCAATGGGTACCCTGCGCAGATGAGGGGGGACCTTGAGCACTTCGAATAACCATGCGCTGGTCATCGGGGCAAGCATCGCGGGGCTCTGCGCGGCACGGGTGCTCTCGGATTTTTTTTCCACCGAGTGACTCTCATCGAGCGCGACGAGTTGCCCAGCGCGCCACACGGTCGTGCGACCGTTCCGCAGGACCGCCACCTGCACATGTTGATGGCCCGTGGGGCAAACGAATTCGAGAACCTGTTCCCCGGCCTGCTGACCGACATGGTGGCCGCGGGCGTGCCCATGTTGGAGAACCGGCCGGACTGCATCTACTTCGCCGCCGCGGGCCACGCCCTGGGCACGGGTCACACCCTACGCAAAGAATTCACCGCCTACGTACCCAGTCGGCCACATCTGGAGTGGCAGCTGCGCCGGCGAGTGCTCGAACTCGACAACGTCGAAATCGTGCGGGGGCTTGTCATCGAGCCCCGTTTCGAACCGACGACCCAGACAGTGAGCGGGGTGCTGGTCGCACCCCCCCGACGACGATGGTGCTGAGCCACAGTTTCTGGCCGCCGACCTCGTGGTCGACGCGGCAGGCCGGGGTACCCGCCTACCGGTTTGGTTGAGCAAGTGGGGGTATCAGCGCCCCGCCGAACAAAGCATGGACATCGGCATCAACTACGCGAGTCAACAGCTACGCATCCCCGACGGCCTGATCCAGGAAAAAGTGTTGGTAGCCGGTGTCGCACATGACCGCTCGCTTGGGCTTGGGATGCTGTGCTACGAGGACGGCACCTGGGTCATGACCACCTTCGGAGTCACCGGCGCCAAGCCACCGCCGACCTTCGGAGAGATGCGCGCGCTCGCCGAGCGGCTGCTCCCGGCCCGATTCAACGCCGCGCTGGCACAGTCCGAACCCATCGGGGCTCCGATGTTTCACGCCTTCCCCGCCAGCAAGTGGCGCCGCTACGACAAACTGGGCCGCTTCCCAGCCGGGATAGTGCCGTTCGGTGACGCGGTGGCCAGTTTCAATCCCACCTTCGGGCAGGGCATGACGATGACATCGCTACAAGCCGGTCATCTGCGCCGTGCGCTGCAATCCCCGCACGGTGACCTGGCCACCCAACTGAATCGGGCCACCGCCAAAACGACCTACCCGGTGTGGACGATGAACGCTATCGGCGACATCAGCTTCCACCATGGCCTCACGCAGTCGCCACCGGCCTGGTGGCGACCGGCCGGGGCCCTGTTCGATCAGTTCCTCGGGGCCGCCGAAACCGATCTCGTTCTCGCCGAATGGTTTCTGCGCAGGTTCTCACTGCTGGACAGCCTCTACATCGTCCCGCCACCGCGGCTGATCGGTCGCACCATCGCCCACAATGTAGGACTGTGGTTGCGCGAACGGCGGCAATCGGCCAGCAGCCGAGGCCGAACCCTCACAGCCCCACGGTCGCCCTGAACAGCTTGGTGGGCTCCTGGGCAAGCAACCGGATCGGGCCGTCGTCAGCCGCCACCCAAGCGGCATTACCGTGTTCGAGCGTCAGCGACTGAGACTTCCCATGCACCACCGTGGAACCCTCGGTGCACAACAAGATCTGCGGTCCCTCGTGGCTCGAGGATGCGTCGATCTCATGGCCGAGATAGTCGCCGTCGAGCACCAGCAGCGCGACCGCGAACTCGTCGGTCGGGGTTTCATACACCAGTTCCGGGCCTTCCCGGCGAACCGGCGGCCGCAGGTCGGAAGCGGCAGTCGGAGCGAAGTCGAGCACCCGCAGCAGTTCGGGGACATCCACGTGCTTCGGAGTCAGTCCGCCGCGTAATACGTTGTCGGAGTTGGCCATTACCTCAAGCGCAAAACCGCGAAGGTACGCATGCAGATTGCCGGCCGGCAAGAAGATGGCCTCCCCGGGGGCCAGGCTGATGCGGTTGAGCAGCAACGCCGCCAGCACTCCGGCGTCACCGGGATAACGCTCACCGAGTTCGAGCACCGTCTTGGCTTCGGCAACGAATTCTGTCGCACCGGAGCTGACGTAGTGGATGGCGCCGTCGAGCACGGCCGGCACCAGCACGTCGATGTCGGGCTGGGGAGCGGTGATCCAAGTGGTGAACAGGGCACGCAGGCCATCGGCGTCGGACTGGTCAAAGAGCAAGTCGATAAACGGGTCGAGATCCGACACCGCCAGCGCCTGCAGGAGTTCGCGGGTACGGGCCGCCTGACGGAATCCGGCCAACGCCTCAAAGGGCTGCAACGCCACCAGCAGTTCCGGCTTGTGGCTGGTGTCGCGGTAGTTGCGCACGGGTGAGGACACCGGGATGCCCATTCGTTCCTCACGCAGATATCCCTCGACAGCTTGCTCGGCACTCGGGTGGGCCTGCAGCGACAGCGGTTCGTCGGCGGCCAGCACCTTGACCAGAAACGGGAGCACGTCACCGAACCGGGCTCGTGCGCCGGGCCCAAGCTGTCCCTCCGGATCTGCGGACAGCGTCTCGAGCAGCGAGCTCTCGCCGCCATCGGTCTCCAGCCAGGCCGGGTCGCCGGGGTGCGCGCCGAACCAGAGTTCGGCCTCAGGATGAGCGGCGGGTACCGGCCGACCGGTGAACTCGGCGATGGCGGTGCGCGATCCCCACGCGTATGTCCGTAACGCTCCGCGTAGTAGTTCCACCTTCTACCTATCCCCGCACGAGTCGCAAATACACCGCAGCCATCTCCAGGCGAACGGCCAATACTGCCAGTTGTTGTTCGGCGCGGGGTGCGGCGGTCGGAGCCGGCGCACGGTCCGAGCCGGCGGGCCCGCCGGGTCCCCCTGGAATCTGCGCCGCATCCTCGGCCGCAATCAGGTCGATGTTGTCGATCCCGGCGACCCGCGCGCCGACCACTGTGCGCTCGGCGGCCAGCGTCAGTGCCAGCACTCGCATCTGCTCCGACCGCGGGCCGTCTATCTCCTCGTCGTGGAACAACGCGTCCACACCGGCGTCGTACCCGGAAGCCGCCCCGGCACGCAGCGCGACAACCGCGTCGGCCAGCCAGGTGGCAGCGGTGACCTGGTGCGCGATCCTCAGCAGCACGGAACTGCCGTGGCGGGCCAGGGCCAATGTCGCGGCACCATCGGCGGCCAGCACAATCCGGCGACCGGAGATGCGCGCGGCAAGTGCCTTGGCCGGGTTGGTGAATACCTCGCGACCGGCGCTGTTGCACAACGTCTCGGCGTCCAGGTCGTCGGCCAGCGCCGCCAGGTCGATGCGCAGCTTGGGATCCACGGTGCGCAGCACGGCCAGCCCCGCGGCCAGGTAGCGGCACAGCCCGAATTCGTCGGGGACCGACAACCGCGGTGCCAGCACCGCGGCCCGACCCGCCGCGCAATCGCGCAGTGGCCCCTCGTTGGGGGCCGCGACCACAACCCGCGCACCTCGACGCACTCCCATCGCGGCCGCCCCCACCAGCGCGGGATCTCCGGGGTCGTCGCCGGCGACGACCATCACGTCGAGCGGGCCCACCCACGGCGGCGCCTTAGTGGCGATCGTGATCGGCGCACCAACCGTCGCCCCCAGCGTTGCGGCGAGCACGTCCCCGGCGGCCTGGGCGGTGCCCCGGCCGGCCACCCAGATAACCGTACGTGGTCGGTCATCGATGTTCAGTGAGTCCAGTTCGCCTTCGTCGGACGCGGCAGCGATGGCGCGCACCTGCGCGCCGGCCGTCGATGCGGCCCGCAACAGGCCGTCTCGATCAGCAGCAATCAGGCCATCGGCATCTTCCAGATCGATCGCCTGGGTGGCCTTCACGGTCCCGCCTCTCCCCGGGGTGACTGGGCAACGATTTCCGCGCTGACCTGTTGGACCACCGCGTCGACATCCTCGGCGCTGCGGGCTTCCACATTGAGCCGCAGCAGCGGCTCGGTGTTAGAGCTGCGCAGGTTGAACCAGCTGTCGTCACCCAAATCCACCGTCACCCCATCCAGGTGGTCGATGGATACAATCCTGCTACCAAATGACTTCAAGACGCCCTCGACACACGCCGGCGCGTCAGCCACGGTGAAATTGATCTCGCCCGAGGATGCATAGCGCTGATAGTCGGCGGTCAACTCCGACAATGGTCGGCTCTGCTCACCGAGGGCCGCCAGCACGTACAGCGCGGCCAGCATTCCCGAGTCGGCGCCCCAGAAGTCGCGGAAGTAGTAGTGCGCCGAATGCTCCCCGCCGAATATCGCGCCGGTGTCGGCCATAAGGGCCTTGATATAGGAGTGGCCGACCCGCGAACGCAGCGGCGTGCCGCCGCGCTCGACGACCAGCTCGGGCACCGCGCGCGAGGTGATCACGTTGTGGATCACGGTGGCGCCGATCTCCCGACTGAGCTCGCGCGCCGCCACCAGGCTGGTCACCGTCGACGGCGAGACCGGCTCCCCACGCTCGTCCACCACGAAGCAGCGGTCGGCATCCCCGTCGAAGGCCAGCCCGATGTCGGCACCGGTTGCCACCACGAACTTCTGCAGGTCCAGCAGATTCGCCGGGTCCAGCGGGTTGGCTTCATGGTTGGGGAAGGTGCCGTCGAGCTCAAAATACAACGGCAACAGCGTGACCGAATCGATCGCACCGAGTACGGCCGGCGCGGTGTGCCCGGCCATCCCGTTACCGGCGTCCACGGCCACCCGCAGCGGTCGCAGATCCGCGGTGTTGACCAGCGAGCGCAGAAACACCCCGTAGTCCCCGATCACATCCTTGTCGGCGATTGTTCCGGCGGTCTCGGCCACGGCGATCGCCACCGGATTGACCAGGTCCTCGCGAATGGCGTTGAGCCCGGTGTCCGCACCGACCGGCTTGGCGCCGGCCCGGCACAGCTTGATGCCGTTGTAGGCCGCCGGGTTGTGGCTGGCAGTGAACATCGCGCCCGGACAATCGAGCTGCCCGGCGGCGAAATACAGCTGGTCGGTGGATGCCAGACCGATGCTCACCACGTCGAGGCCTTGCGCGACCACCCCACTGGCGAAGGCCGCGGCCAGCGCCGGCGAGCTGTCGCGCATGTCGTAGCCAATCACCACCTGCCGCGCCCCCTCGCCGCGCATCAACCGCGCGAACGCGGCGCCGATATCGGCGCACAGGGCTTCGGTGATCTCTTCGCCTACCAGCCCTCGGACGTCATAAGCCTTGATGACACGATTGATAACCGCGGCGGGCCAAGACATGGCGGGGGCTCCTGACGACCTAGATTGGTTGGACTCTTGGCCGCCAGCCTATCGGCCCGCCGAATCAGCCGGGGACCCGAACGGTGTCGAGTTGCCGGGGCCGCCGACAGCGACCGACCGGGGCTGGGCCGAAGTCGGGCCCAGAACTAATCGGAGGGGTCGGGCAACACCCTCAGGTGTCCACGGCGCCGGCCGGAGCGATGTTCGGGTGAAGCCAGCACGCCACCGCTCGGCGCGGTGGCATGCGCTCCGGCATGACGCATCACCTGGTCAGAGAATCCGTTGTGTGCCGCACCTGTTGCACCCGCGCAGGATGCATCCGCGGTTGGGCCCTGTTCGCGCACGGCGTCGGCGAGCGCGACCAGGTCATCCTCATCCGGGTGGGTAGGCAGTGGGCCCGCATGGCGCACGAGCTCCCACCCGCGCGGGGCGGTAATTCGGCCAGCGTGACCAACACACAAGTCCCAGGAGTGTGGTTCCCGCGCGGTAGCGAGCGGACCTATTACCGCAGTCGAGTCCGAGTAGACGAACGTCAACGTGGCCACTGCATAGTGCGGACACCCGGGCCGGCAGCAGCGACGGGGTACGTTCACGAGGCAAAGGCTATCGTGCGGAAACGCCGCCGAAGGGGCGGACACGCGCATCCGCTCTAGCCACGATGTCCAACCGTTACCATCGGCGCGTGAGCGATTACCGCGGCTTCGAGCGAAGCGGTCGGCCCAGCGGCAGGCCCGCGTCGCGCCGAGCCAGACGCCGGGGTCGCGATTTGCGCGGCCCGCTGCTGCCGCCCACGGTGCCCGGCTGGCGCAGCCGCGCCGAGCGCTTCGACATGGCGGTGCTGGAGGCATACGAACCCATCGAGCGTCGTTGGCAAGATCGGTTGTCCGAACTGGACATCGCGGTCGACGAGATCCCCCGCATCGCGGCCAAGGATCCGCACAGTGTGCAGTGGCCGCCCGAAGTGATCGCCGACGGCCCCATTGCGCTTGCCCGGCTGATTCCGGCAGGAGTGGACGTCCGCGGCAACTCCACGCGGGCGCGAATTGTCTTGTTCCGCAAGCCAATAGAGCGACGGGCTAAAGACACCATCGAGCTCGGCGAACTACTGCATGAGATCTTGGTGGCCCAGGTGGCCATTCATTTGGACGTTGAACCCTCGGTCATCGATCCGACCATCGGTGACGACTAGATCGACGGTTGGCCCAGTCGCATCCGCAGTGGATCAGGTCTGGACCCCATCCGACTCAGCTCTGATCAGATGATGCCGCGCTTGAGGCGGCGGCGTTCGCGCTCGGACAGGCCGCCCCAGATGCCGAAGCGTTCGTCGTGGGCCAGTGCGTACTCCAGGCACTCGTGCCGCACCTCGCAGCCCAGACAAATCTTCTTGGCCTCCCGGGTGGAGCCACCCTTCTCCGGGAAGAAAGCCTCGGGATCGGTTTGCGCGCAAAGGGCGCGGTCCTGCCACTGGTCGGCGGGCGGGTCTACCGGCTCCGGCAGCGGTTCAGGCTCGAATGCGGCAGACGCATCGGGAACCAAACTCAAATGCGGCCGGGCAATTTCCATCGGCGACACCGTCACCGAACCGGCCGTGGTGTGCGGTGTGCCTCCCATTACGCCCCGAAGGTGCTCATAGGGCATGCCTCCGCCTCCTCACCTAATAGATAATGAATGGTTTCCCACTGTTTTGATGTACAGACAACCCAATTCGAACTAGTGATCGAATCTCGGTCTGCGACACCGAAACCGGCCGGCCAACCGGGAAATGACACTGATGTGATTAGACACGGGTTGGGCAGCCTGGTCAAGCACTACGGCGCATTTCCATACCATCTCGTGATGAAAATTCGGCGTTTCTGTTTCAGTTGCGGTCCCGGCGTGTCGAATGGAACTCGTCACAGTACTTGCCGAAAGTCCTTCCTGGCTCGGTCACGATGTGCGGCGACAGACTACCCTCCCGACTAACCCCGCGTGCCTGACCCCGCCCGACCCTGCCTTAGCCAACAGGTACTGTCCTGCGTTGTGAAGCTCACCGTTCTCGTCGGCGGAGTGGGCGGCGCCCGCTTCCTACTCGGGGCGCAGCGTCTGCTCCGCCTGGGCCAGTTTGCCACACCCGACGACAACGCGCGCCACGAACTGACCGCAGTGGTCAACATCGGCGATGACGCCTGGATCCACGGGCTGCGCATCTGCCCAGACCTGGACACCTGCATGTACACCCTCGGCGGCGGCGTGGACCCCCAGCGCGGCTGGGGCCATCGAGACGAAACCTGGCATGCCAAAGAGGAACTCGCACGTTACGGCGTCCAGCCCGACTGGTTCCAGCTGGGTGATCGAGACCTGGCAACCCATTTGGTGCGCACCCAGATGCTGCGGGCCGGCTACCCGCTGGCACAGATCACCACGGCACTGTGCGATCGCTGGCAACCGGGCGCGACGTTGCTACCGGTGAGCAACGATCGTTGCGAGACACACGTTGTGGTCACCGATCCGGCCGACCAGGCGCAGCGCGCGATCCATTTCCAGGAATGGTGGGTGCGCTATCGCGCTGAACTGCCAACGCACAGCTTTGCCTTCATCGGCACCGAAACAGCTAGCACCACAACAGAAGTCACGGCAGCGGTTGCCGATGCAGATGTCGTCATGCTGGCGCCGTCGAACCCGGTGGTCAGCATCGGGGCCATCCTTGCGGTTCCCGGCATCCGCGCCGCGCTGCGGGCCACCCGCGCCCCGATCATCGGCTACTCCCCCATCATCGCCGGAAAGCCGGTGCGCGGCATGGCCGATGCCTGCCTTTCGGTGATCGGTGTGGACACCACCGCGGAGGCGGTCGGCCGGCACTACGGCGCCCGCGCCGTCACCGGTGTACTCGACTACTGGCTGGTCGCCGAGGGCGATCAGGCCGAAATCGACTCAGTCACGGTGCGATCGATACCGCTGCTGATGAGTGACCCGGAAGCGACGGCACAGATGGTGCGGGCCGGTCTCGAGCTTGCAGGCGTGACGGTGTGAGCGGTCCTGCGCTACCGCCGACGGGCGAACACGGCACGGCATCGGCTATCGAGATCTTGCCGGTCGAGGGCCTGCCCGAATTCCGCCCCGGTGATGAGCTCAGCACGGCCATCGCCACGGCCGCACCGTGGTTGCGCGACGGCGACGTAGTCGTGGTCACCAGCAAAGTGGTGTCCAAGTGCGAGGGCCGGTTGGTGACCGCACCTGCCGATGAAGAAGCCCGAGATCAGCTGCGCCGCAAGTTGGTCGACGACGAAGCGGTGCGGGTACTCGCGCGCAAGGGCCGCACCCTGATCACCGAGAGCCGGCTCGGACTGGTCCAGGCTGCCGCCGGCGTGGACGGCTCCAACGTGGATCGATCTGAATTGGCATTGCTGCCAGTCGATCCCGACGCCAGTGCGGCGGCTCTGCGTACCGGCCTGCGGGAGCGGCTCGGTGTCACCGTCGCCGTGGTCATTACCGACACCATGGGCCGCGCCTGGCGCAACGGCCAGATCGACGCCGCGGTCGGCGCCGCCGGCGTCTCGGTACTGCACAACTATTCCGGCGCCACCGACCGGCATGGCAACGAGTTGATCGTCACCGAGATCGCGGTCGCCGACGAAATCGCCGCCGCGGCGGATCTGGTCAAGGGCAAACTGACCGCGATGCCAGTGGCCGTGGTGCGCGGGCTGCCGGTGCGCGACGACGGCTCAACCGCCCGGAATCTGGTACGTCCGGGCGAGGAAGACTTGTTCTGGCTGGGCACCGCCGAAGCCATCGAGCTGGGCCACCAACAAGCCCAACTGATGCGCCGGTCGATCCGGCAGTTCGCTGACGAGCCGGTCCCCCCGCAGCTGCTGGAGGCCGCCGTCGCAGAAGCGCTCACCGCTCCGGCGCCACACCACACCCGCCCGGTGCGGTTCGTCTGGCTGCAATCCCATGCCACCCGAATTGCGTTGCTCGACGCCATGAAAGACAAGTGGCGCCACGACCTCGCCGGCGACGGCAGGTCGGCTGATTCGATCGAACGCCGAGTCGCGCGCGGTCAGATTCTCTACGATGCGCCCGAGGTCGTGATTCCGATGCTGGTCCCCGACGGCGCGCACACCTACCCCGACGGGGCCCGCACCCAAGCCGAGCACACCATGTTCACCGTCGCGGTGGGAGCGGCCGTGCAGGCCCTGCTGGTGGCTTTGGCGGTGCGCGGGCTGGGCAGTTGCTGGATCGGCTCCACGATCTTTGCCGCCGACCTGGTGCGCGCACAGTTGCAGCTGCCCGCCGACTGGGAGCCATTGGGCGCCATCGCGATCGGCTACGCGCAGCAGCCGGCCGAGTTACGCGACCCGGTGCACCCCCGGGACCTGGTGATCCGCAAGTGAGCCGACGACTGCGACGATACTTGGCGCAATGAAGACGTTCGCGGGCAAGACCGCCGCGTCTGCTGAAAAGGTCCGCGGCGGCTACTACACCCCGGCGCCGGTAGCCCGATTTCTGGCGCGCTGGGTCGGCCGGGCCGGGGCGAAGATCCTGGAGCCATCGTGCGGCGACGGCCGGATCCTGGCCGAGCTGGCCGCGGCCAGTGGCAGCGCCCGGGGTGTGGAGCTCATCGCGGACGAAGCGGCCAAGGCTCGACGGTTCGCGCCCGTCGACAATACGAACCTGTTCACCTGGCTGGACGAGTCAGCGACCGGCCGCTGGGACGGGGTGGCCGGCAACCCGCCCTACATCAGGTTCGGAAACTGGCCGGCCGACCAACGAGACCCGGCTTTGGAACTCATGCGACAGGTCGGACTGAACCCCACCAGATTGACCAACGCATGGGTACCGTTCGTTGTGGCGAGCACCATCCTGGTGCGCGACGGCGGACGAGTGGGTCTGGTGCTACCCGCCGAACTGCTTCAGGTCGGCTACGCCGGTCAATTACGCGAATTCTTGCTGGACCGGTTCCGGGAAATCACCTTGGTGACCTTCGACCGGTTGATATTCGATGGAGTCTTGCAGGAAGTTGTTTTGTTCTGTGGTGTCGTAGGCAGTGACGCCGCGCAGATCCGCACGGTCAACCTCGGCGACGCCGACGCGCTTGCGACCGCTGATCTTGACGTCGAGCCCGCGGCCGCGCTGCTGCACGAAAATGAGAAGTGGACAAAATACTTTCTTGACCCCCGTCAAATTCAGACAATGCGCGCGCTCAAACAATGCGATGCGCTGATCCGGCTGGGCGCGGTGGCCGATGTGAATGTGGGCATCGTGACGGGCCGCAACAGCTTCTTCACTTTCACCGACACCGTGGCGCACCAATTGGGGCTGGCGGCACATTGCGTGCCGCTGGTTTCCCGTAGCGCGCAGTTGCGTGGTCTGGTCTACGACCCGAACTGCCGGGCAAGCGATATCGCCGCCGATCATCGGACCTGGTTGCTCGACGCTCCCGCCGATCCGGCCGACCCAGCGCTGATCGCGCACATCGACGCCGGCGAGGCGGCTGGTGTCCACCTGGGCTACAAGTGCTCGATCCGCAAGCCGTGGTGGAGCACACCGTCGCTGTGGGTCCCAGATTTGTTCATGCTGCGCCAAATCCATCGGACGCCGCGTCTGAGCGTCAATTCCGCGGCGGCAACCAGCACCGACACGGTGCATCGAGTCCGGATCAAGACGGCAGGGCCCCGAGTCGACCCGACGGCCCTGGCCGTGGCGTTCCACAACAGCGTGACATTCGCCTTCGCCGAGATCATGGGCCGCAGCTACGGAGGAGGCATCTTGGAACTGGAACCCCGTGAGGCCGACCTACTTCCGATTCCCCCGCCTACCCATGCCGGTGCCGAGCTGGCCACCGATCTGGACCTGCTGCTCAAGGCCGATGAGATCGACAAGGCGCTGGACCTGGTGGACCGACATGTGCTGATCGGCGAACTGGACATGGGTCCAGACGCCTTGGCGCGATGCCGCTCGGCCTGGATGACGCTGCGTGATCGCCGGATCAAACGGGGATCACGATGAAGGTTGCCCCCGTCGGTGTTCGAGAGTCCGCGATCGCGATGCTGTCGCAGTGGCGGGCCCCGGACCCGGCCCAGGACTCGCTACGTCATGCCGTGCTGGCCTTCCTGCACGCCCGCGCCGATGCGTGTCTGCGCGAGTGCGAAGCCGGTCATATCAGCGCGTCGACGCTGGTGCTCGACGAGCGTGGCCACGTGCTGCTCACCTTGCATCCGCGGCTGGGCCGTTGGGTGCAGCTGGGCGGGCACTGCGAGGACGACGATGACATCGTCGCCGCGGCATTGCGGGAAGCGACCGAAGAATCCGGCATCGACGACCTGCTCATCGACCCCGAATTGGTGGCCGTGCATGTCCACCCGGTGACCTGCTCACTGGGAGTGCCGACACGTCATCTCGACCTGCAGTTCGTGGCGCGTGCGCCGGCCGGGGCGAAAATAACGGTAAGCGAGGAATCCGACGATCTGCAGTGGTGGCCGCCGGATGCGTTGCCGCCAGGCACCGATCACGCGGTGCGGTACCTGGTCGACCGCGCGGCGGAGAGGGCCTGACACCGACCGCAGCCTGGGCGGCCGGCGATCACACGTCCGACGAGTAGCGGATGCCGCCGTCGGGAATGGAGACGCCCGGCCAGACGCGGGCGCCGCGCAGCAACTCGCAGCGCGCGCCGATGTCGGCGCCATCGCCGATCACGCCGTCGCGGACCAGTGCACGCGGGCCGATGCGCGCGCCGAAGCCGATGATCGATCGTTCGATCACACTGCCCGCCTCGACTTTGACGCCATCGAAGATGACGGCGCCGTCCAGCCGGACACCGGGTCCGATCTCGGCGCCTCGGCCCACCACGGTGCCGCCGATCAGCACCGCGCCGGGAGCAATCGCCGCGCTGTCGTGTACCAGTTGTTCGCCACGCTGGCCCTGTAGCGCCGGGGAAGGCGCGATCCCGCGCACCAGATCCGCCGAGCCGCGCACGAAGTCCTCCGGCGTGCCCATGTCCCGCCAGTAGGTGGCATCGACGTAGCCGTAGATCTTGATGTCGGGGTCGGCCAGCAACGAGGGGAAAACCTCGCGTTCCACCGATACCTCACGGCCCCGGGGAATCCGGTCGATGATCTCGCGCTTGAAGACATAGCAGCCGGCGTTGATCTGGTCGGTGGGCGGATCCTGCGTCTTTTCCAAGAACGCCGTGACCCGGCCGTCCTCGGTGGGCACGCAGCCGAATGCCCGGGGGTCGCCCACCCGCACCAGGTGCAGGGTGACGTCGGCCTGATTCTGGTGGTGATAGTCGAGCAGCTGGTCCAAATCCGCACCGGAGAGCACATCGCCGTTGAACACCATCACGGTGTCGTGGTGCAGCTTGCCGGCGACGTTGACGATGCCGCCACCGGTCCCCAACGGCTTGTCTTCGGTGACGTAGTCGATCTGCAGGCCCAGCTTGGATCCGTCGCCGAACTCGGCCTCGAACACCCCGGCCTGATACGACGTGCTCAACACCACGTGTTCGATCCCCGCCGCGGCGATGCGCGAGAGCAGGTGGGTGAGAAACGGCAGCCCAGCCGTGGGCAGCATGGGCTTGGGTGCGGACAGGGTGAGCGGGCGCAGCCTCGTGCCCTTACCACCAACCAGGACCACCGCGTCGACGCCGTTGGTTGCCAAGTCAGTGCCGCCCTTCTACCAGCTTTCGGCGCGAACTGCGCACCATCAGACGGGAGCGTACCGCCAGCGATCCTCGCAAAGTCCAGCGCAATGGGGCCCGCCACCAGCCGGCATGGCGATCCGCCAGGAAAATGTAGGTGCTTCGGTGGTGTGCCGCCAGGTGATTCGCCGGATCGCGTCCGGTGGAGTGGCCTTTGTGGTGCAGCACTTCCGCCGACGGCACATAGACGCTGAGCCAGCCAGCCTGGCCCAGCCGGTCGCCGAGGTCCACGTCTTCCATATACATGAAGTAGCGCTCGTCGAAACCGCCGATCTGGCGGAACGCGGAGCGGCGCACCAATAGGCACGAACCCGATAGCCAGCCCACCGGCCGTTCGCTGGGCTCGAGGTGTTCCTGGCGATAGGCCTTGGTCCAGGGATTGCGGGGCCATACCGACCCGAGCACCGCGTGCATACCGCCGCGGACCAGGCTGGGCAGATGGCGCGCCGACGGGTACACCGATCCATCGGGATCGCGGATCAGCGGGCCCAACGCCCCGGCCTGGGGCCAGCGCTCGACGGCCTCGAGCAGCGCGTCGATGCTGCCCGGCCCCCACTGCACGTCCGGGTTGGCCACGATCAGCCAGTCGTCTGGCTCCGGTTGTTCGGTGAGTTGGGCGACGGCCCGGTTCACCGCGGTGCCGTACCCGAGGTTGGCCCCGGTGTGGAAGATCCGCACGTTGGGGTAGCGCTCGACGGCCGCCTGAGGTGTTCCGTCGGTGGAGCCGTTGTCGGCCAGCAGCACACTTACCGGACGGTCGGTGGCCAGCGACAAAGACGCCAAGAAGCGCTCCAAGTGGGGGCCCGGCGAGTAGGTCACCGCCACGACCGGCAGGACGTCAGTCACTCGTCGAGGGTACCGGTCGACCGGCCAAAGCCCGGTCCGAAGCCGCGGCCAACGCGGCGACCAGGGCACTGCGCCACGGACGCAGCGGAGTCAGGCCTGCTGCGGCCCACTGCCGCCCGCCCAGCGCGGAGTAGCCCGGCCGCACCGCCGGCCGGGGGAACTGTGCGGTGCTGACCGGGCGCACCCGCTGCGGATCGGTGCCGCATTCCTCGAACACCGCGCGGGCCAACCCGAACCGCGAGACCGCGCCCCCGTTGGCGGCGTGCAGCAGGCGCCCGCGCACGCCGGCATCGGCCACTTCCAGCAGCGCGGCCGCCAAGTCGGCCACATAGGTCGGTGACCCGGTTTGGTCGTCCACCACATCCACCGGACCCTCTCCAGCGGCCAGTCGGCGCATGATGGCGACGAAATCACTGCCCGTCCCGCCGGTATAGACCCAGGCCGACCGCACCACGACGGCATCGGGCAGGGCCGCCAGCACCGCCTGCTCACCGGCGAACTTGCTGCGCGCGTACACGCCCTGTGGCGCCGTTTTGTCGCCGGGCTCGTAGGGTTGCGGCTGCGCCCCGTCGGGCAGATCAGCGTGATCACCATCGAATACGTAGTCGGTGGAGACGTGAACCAACGCCGCACCGGCGCGCGCACAGGCCTTGGCGAGATTTTCCGGGCCGGTGGCGTTGACGGCGTAGGCGCGAGCCTCATCACTTTCCGCGCTGTCGACGTCGGTGTAGGCAGCGCAGTTGATCACGACATCACCGGTTCCGATGATCTCCCCGGTGGCCGCGGCGTCGGTGATGTCCCATTCCGATGACGTTTTTGCCAACACATCACGGCCCGCACGCACCGCCTGGGCAGCCAAAACACCGCCGAGCTGCCCCGCTGCGCCGGTGATAACCAGCCTCTCTGACCTGCCAACCATGCGTTCGAGTCTGGCACGCCGGAGCGGGCTAACAGGAAAGCGGCTGTTACACAAGTAACCTACAGTGATGCCTGTGCAACGTGTGGTTCGTGCGGCCGCTACCGCATTGGCCGTCGTGGTCGTCCTGGGCACCGGTTTGGCGTGGACCAACGTCCGGTCCTTCGAAGGCGGCATCTTCCACATGTCCGCACCCTCGCTGGGACACGGCGCCGACGACGGAGCGATCGACATTCTGTTGGTCGGCCTCGACAGCCGTACCGATGCCCACGGCAATCCGCTGACGCCCGAGGAATTGGCGACCCTGCGGGCCGGCGACGAGGAGGCCACCAACACCGACACGATCATCCTGGTCCGGATCCCCAACAACGGGAGGTCGGCCACCGCGATATCGATCCCGCGCGATTCCTATGTCCAGGCCCCCGGCCTGGGCAAGACCAAGATCAACGGCATCTACGGCCAGACCAGGGAGACCAAGCGGGCCGGCCTGGTCCAGGCCGGCGCCTCGGCGGCGGAAGCCGAGGCCGCCGGTACCGAGGCCGGTCGCGAGGCGCTGATCAAGACCGTTGCCGACCTCACCGGTGTCACCGTCGATCACTACGCCGAGATCGGCCTGCTGGGTTTCGCGTTGATCACCGATGCGCTCGGTGGCGTCGATGTCTGCCTCAACGGGCCCGTCTACGAACCGCTTTCGGGAGCGGATTTTCCGGCCGGGCGACAGAAACTCACCGGCCCGCAGGCACTGGCCTTCGTGCGTCAGCGCCACGAGCTGCCCCGAGGCGACCTGGACCGGGTGGTGCGTCAGCAAGCGGTGATGGCCTCACTGGCCCACCGGGTCATCTCCGGCAAGACACTGTCCAGCCCGACGACGGTGCGGCGCCTGGAGCAAGCCGTGCAGCGCTCGGTGGTGCTGTCTTCCGGCTGGAACATCATTGACTTCGTCCAACAGCTACAACAGCTGACCGGCGGCAACGTCGCCTTCGCCACCATCCCGGTGCTCGACGGGTCCGGCTGGAGCGACGACGGCATGCAAAGCGTGGTCCGCGTCGACCCGCACCAGGTTGCCGACTGGGTCGGCAGCCTGCTCAACGAGCAGAACGAAGGCAAGACCGCGGAACTCGCGTACGCGCCCGCCAAGACCACCGCCGACGTGGTCAACGACACCGACATCAACGGACTGGCGGCGGCGGTGTCAGATGTGTTGAGCGCAAAAGGGTTTACCACCGGTTCGGTCGGCAACAACGAGGCCGGCCATGTCAAGCTCAGCCAGGTTCGCGCCGCCACCACCGACGATCTGGGAGCACAGGAGGTCGCCAAGGAATTGGGCGGCCTACCGGTGGTCGCCGACACGTCGATAACGAGCGGATCCGTTCGGGTGGTGCTGTCCAACGACTACAGCGGCCCGGGCTCCGGACTGGGCGGCGCGATGGCTCCCGCGCATGCCTCCAACCCCGGGTACTCCGACACCGCTCCCCCGCCGTCGCCGATCCTGACCGCCGGATCAGATCAGCCGGAGTGCATCAACTGAGCACGCTCAGCGCGGCGATCCTCGACCCGATGCTGCGGGCCGATCCCGTCGGCCCCCGAATCACCTATTACGACGATGCCACCGGCGAGCGCATCGAACTGTCGGCGGTGACACTGGCCAACTGGGCCGCCAAGACCGCCAACCTGCTGCGCGACGAACTGGCCGCCGGACCGCAAAGCCGGGTCGCGATTCTGCTGCCGGCCCATTGGCAGACCGCTGCGGTGCTGTTCGGGGTGTGGTGGATCGGGGCCGAAGTGGTGCTCGACAGTGCGGCCGACGTCGCGCTGTGCACCGCGGGGCGCCTCGATGAAGCCGACAGTGCCGTGCAGGACGCAGCCGGCGAGGTGGCGGTGCTGTCACTGGACCCGTTCGGCCGCCCCGCTCCCGACCTACCGGTGGGCGTCACCGACTACGCGACCTCGGTGCGGGTGCACGGCGACCAGATCAGTCCCGAACGGCTGCCCGGACCGGCGCTGGCCGGCCGATCGGTCGAGCAAGTGCTGCGCGAGTGCGCCGAGTCGGCGACGGCGCGGCACCTGACGGCGGCCGACCGGGTGCTGTCCACCGGTACCTGGACCAGCCCCGGTGAGTTGGTGGATCACCTGTTGGCAATTCTGTCCGTGGGCGCGTCGTTGGTGCAGGTAGCCAACCCCGATCCGGAGGCCATGCAGCGCCGGATCGAGATGGAAAAGGTGTCGCGCGTCTTGTGATCCGGCGCGTGATCAGCGCCGCACCCGGCACGCCCAATACATGTTGATATCGCGATATTTAGATGTTAGCGTCGAGGGTCCAAGGCGAGAACACGACGGAAGGTAGGTTCAGGTAATGGTGGCGTACGGATTGTTCGCGAAGCTAGGCACACTCGTGGTCCACGGTGTGGTCGGGGCGGCGGCCTATGACGTGGTCCGCAAGGCCGCGAAGAAGGCACCACTGCGCCAGACCGCGGTGTCGGCAGCGGAGCTGAGCTTGCGCGGAACCCGCAAGGCCGAAGAGGCCGCGGAGTCGGCCCGGCTCAAGATTTCCGACGTGATGTCCGAGGCCCGCGAACGCATTGGTGAAGAGGCGCCCACCCCCGCCGTCGGCGCGCACGACCACGACCACTGATCCGGCGACATGACCCTAGCGGTCGTTAAAGAGGTCCCAGCAGGTGCGGACGGTGACGACACCACCGGCCTGGTCGTACTTTCCGACGCGGCCGGACGCATGCGCGTCCGGGCGGACTGGGTACGCGGCAATTCCCGGCGCGCGGTAGCCGTCGAAGAGGCCGTCGCCAAGCAGGACGGGGTACGGGTCGTCCACGCCTACCCGCGCACCGGGTCGGTCGTGGTGTGGTACTCACCGCGACGTTGTGACCGCGCCGCGGTACTGGAAGCGATCGGCGGCGCCAAGCACGTTGCCGCCGAACTGATCCCGGCGCGCGCACCCCACTCGACCGAGATCCGCAACACCGATGTGCTGCGCATGGTGATCGGTGGAGCGGCACTGGCGCTGCTGGGCGTTCGCCGGTATGTGTTCGCGCGCCCACCACTGCTGGGGCCGAGCGGGAGGATGGTGGCCACCGGCGTCACCATCTTCACCGGCTATCCCTTCCTGCGCGGCGCCCTGCGCTCCTTGCGCTCCGGCAAGGCCGGCACCGACGCGCTGGTCTCGGCGGCCACGATCGCCAGCCTCATCCTGCGGGAAAACGTCGTCGCGCTCACCGTGCTGTGGCTGCTCAATATCGGTGAGTACCTGCAGGATCTAACCCTGCGCCGGACCCGGCGCGCCATCTCGGAGCTACTGCGCGGCAACCAGGACACCGCCTGGATCCGGCTGACCGACGGCCCCGAGGCAGGAACCGAGGTCCAGGTACCGATCGACAGTGTGCAGATCGGCGACGAGGTCGTCGTGCACGATCACGTTGCCATCCCGGTCGACGGTGAAGTGGTCGACGGTGAGGCCATCGTCAACCAGTCGGCGATCACCGGGGAAAACCTGCCGGTCAGCGTCGTGGCCGGCGCGACCGTGCACGCCGGATCCGTCGTGGTACGCGGGCGCCTGGTGGTGCGTGCGCAGGCGGTCGGCAACCAGACCACGATCGGGCGGATCATCACCAGGGTCGAAGAAGCCCAGAACGACCGGGCACCGATTCAAACGGTGGGCGAGAACTTCTCTCGCCGCTTCGTGCCCACCTCGTTCATCGTCTCGGCCATCACCTTGTTGGTCACCGGGGATGTCCGGCGCGCGATGACGATGCTGTTGATCGCGTGCCCATGCGCGGTAGGCCTGTCCACCCCGACCGCGATCAGCGCCGCCATCGGCAACGGCGCCCGGCGCGGCATCCTGATCAAGGGCGGATCGCACCTCGAACAGGCCGGCCGGGTCGACGCAATCGTGTTCGACAAGACCGGAACCCTCACCGTGGGACGTCCGGTGGTCACCAACATTATTGCGATGCACAAGGATTGGGAGCCCGAGCAGGTTCTGGCCTACGCCGCCAGCTCGGAAATCCACTCCCGTCACCCACTGGCCGCGGCGGTGATCCGTTCGACCGAGGAACGCCGCATCAGCATCCCGCCGCACGAGGAGTGCGAGGTCCTGGTGGGGCTGGGCATGCGAACCTGGGCCGACGGCCGGACCCTGCTGCTCGGCAGCCCATCGCTGCTCGAGTCGGAGCAGGTCAAGGTATCCAAGAAGGCATCGGAATGGGTCGGCAAGCTGCGGCAACAGGCCGAAACACCGCTGCTGCTCGCCGTGGACGGCACGCTGGTCGGGCTGATCAGCCTGCGCGACGAAGTGCGGCCCGAGGCCCCCGAGGTGCTGACCAAGTTGCGGGACAATGGAGTTCGCCGGATCGTCATGCTCACCGGGGATCACCCCGACATCGCCAAAGTCGTCGCCGAAGAGCTGCGGATCGACGAATGGCGCGCCGAGGTGATGCCCGAGGACAAGCTCGAAGTGGTGCGGGACCTACAGGACGAGGGCTACGTGGTCGGCATGGTCGGTGACGGCATCAACGATGCCCCGGCACTGGCCGCCGCCGATATCGGAATCGCGATGGGCCTGGCCGGAACCGACGTCGCCGTGGAGACCGCCGATGTGGCGCTGGCCAACGACGATCTGCATCGGCTGCTCGACGTCCGCGATCTCGGTTGGCGGGCAGTCGACGTGATCCGGCAGAACTACGGTATGTCGATCGCCGTCAATGCCGCCGGACTGCTGATCGGTGCGGGCGGAGCGCTCTCACCGGTGCTGGCCGCGATCCTGCACAACGCGTCCTCAGTGGCGGTGGTAGCCAACAGCTCCCGGCTGATCCGGTACCGCCTGGAGTGAGGCCTCGATGCTCGGGTAAGGCCTCGGATCGGCGAGGCCTTACTCAGCAGCCGCAGTCCTGGCCGCGCCAGGCTCTGACACCCTGCCAGACGGCTATGCCGGCGATGACGAGCCCGATCCCCGGGTCGATCCACCAGCCGCCGGGCCAGGCCGCGGTGATCGCAAGCCCAAGCAACACCCCGGCGGCTTGGCCCGCGCACAGATGGTTCTGGGTGCCTTCACCTTCGGTGGCCCCGGACTGCAAGAGCACACCCAGCTTGTGATTGGCCCGGCCGAGGATGGGCATGACGACCAAAGCGAAGGCCGTCAACCCGATTCCGATCACCGAGGTGCCAAACTCGTGCTTGTCGGTGAGGTGGCGAATGGATTCCGCGGCAACCAGCGGGGCAACCAACCAGAAAGACACGGCGACACCACGTTGGGCGCGGCGCTCGGCGGTCTCCGACAACGTGCGTGAACCGGTGAACCGCCACAACACCATTGCGCTGGCCAGCCCTTCGGATGCGCCACCGAGGGCCCATCCGGTCAATGCGACGGACCCGACGGCAACGCCCTCCCACACCCCGACAGCACCCTCGGTGACCAATACGGCCAAGCTGATCCAGGCCAGCCGGCGCGCCCATCGAACGCCCTGCCGCCAGGCCGCATCGCCGGAGTGCCCGGTATGCGCCGGTGCCGTGGACACATCGCAGCAGGCGTCGCCGGCCAAGTCACCTACCTTGCCGACCGAACCGGAAGTGTTCATCAGGCGATGGTAGGTCAAGTTTCTGTGACCCTCGGACAGGTTGGCGCGCGGCGCGGTTGAGCTGGGCGGTAGTAATTCTCAGGCTGGGGCGTTGTCGCCGGAGCCGATCACCGGGACCCGTAACCGTGCCGGCCGGTCCGCTCCCCAGTGCAGGGTGCAGCGCGCCGGCGGGCTGGGCGCGTACAGGGCGGGAAAACTTCCGTAGAGCGGATTGCGCGGGGCAAGCTGGCGACCGGCGATGACCAGCCGGATGCGATCGCCGTGGCGAAAGGCGGTTGCTGATGGGCCCAATGCGAGTTCGACGGGAACAACCTCACCCGGCGACAGCGGCTGGGAGTGTGCGAAAGTGTGCACCGGCTCGTATGGCGTCGACTACTCGACATCGAGTTCTCGCAGCGATACGCGTTGCCACCCGGTGGTGATCCGGTCCCGACCGGAACCGTAGGACCCTTCAAACGAAACCCATTTGTTGCCAACCCATTTCTCAACGCCGGCAAACAACGCGACATCGTCGGCACCCTCGACTGACACCCACAGCGCCAAACTCATCGGACCGGTGAGCTCGAGATCTGCCACCACCGGAAGGGTGAATGCCGCTGCGCGCCTGCGAGTGTGGAAGCTGACCGATCCCTCGGCCGCCGGGAGCTCATGGTCCAACACACCGTCGTCGGCCAGGTAGAGGTCGCGCCAGTCAGTGTTTTCCAGTGGCCATTGCCGCTCGGCGCGAGTCTCCGCGATGACGTCGCCCCGCTCGCGCACCTCGAGCCGAACCCGGGGCGGTTTGGGCACATCAAGGTGGTTGAGATAGAGGTCGAAGAAGGCGAGCTGGGCCTGGCGGGCCTAGGGGCTGTAGAAGGTCGTCCACTTGCCGCCCCGGTGGGTGTAGGCGAACTTGTCTTCGGCACCGACCTTTTCGAATGCCCGGAAAGAACCGCGCCCATGCAGGTTGTTATCCGAAAAGCTGGCGCAGACCAGCATCGGGACCTCGATCCGGCCGAGGTCGGGCACCAGGGACTGCCACCACTGATCACGCAGCGGGTGCACCCGGCGCTGCGCGCCGATGTCCTCGGTCACCCGCATCACATGCTTGGTGCCGGTCTGCCAGACTCGCGAGAAGCCCTTTTCCGCCACTCCCCCGGGGTTGAACATGTCCCGGTACGCATCGGTGAACCCCTCCCAGGGGCAAATCGCCTTGAGGCTCGGCGGTCCTAACGCGGCGGCCTTGAACTGTGCCATCGCCAGGTAGGACACGCCCGCCATGCCGACGCTGCCACTGGACCAGGGCGCGGCGCCGGCACACTCGATCAGGTCGTAGACGTCCTCGGCTTCTTGGTCGGACATCAAGGCCCCGGCGCCATCGGATGTCCCGGCGCCGCGGATGTCGGCGTTGACGACGGCATAGCCATGGGCCAGCCACCAGACCGGATCGGGCGCCTCCCAGCTGGTCTCGCTCGAGATCTCCACCTGGCCGGGCTGGCGCAGGATCCTGAACTGCGGATTGATGCCCCAGCCCCACCATCTGCGCTTGGGCAGCCGGTCCTTGCCGTACGGATGAGCCGCCAGGATGACGGGAAACGGGCCCGAACCGGGGGGACGGTAGACGTTGACCCGGAGCACCACACCATCGCGCATCCGAACGGAAACGTCGCGGTCCACCACCAGGTCCGGCGGCGCCGCCGACACCCTCACCGGCGGCCGCAGGATTGCCCGTACCCGAGTCGCCGCGTAGCGGACAACCCCGGCCCGCCGCCATGGACGGTCGTAGATTGGATTTCGCGTCGGCACGATAACTCCTGTTCAAATTCATACTTGAGTGGCACTCAATCCTGATTGAGTTACAATCTAGCACGCTGAAGTATGCTAACTTCGATGGAAAGAAAGCGGCAGCGAAACACGACCCGGGTGCGCGAAGCGGGGGCCGCGTCGCGCGCGCAGACCCGTCACCTGTTGCTCGCGGCCGCCGCCGAAGAATTCGCTCGTGTCGGATACGTCGCCTCGACGGTCAGCCGGATCGCCGAGGGAGCCGGGGTGACCGTGCAAACGCTCTACCTCGCCTGGGGCAGCAAACGCGCGCTGCTCCGCGGCTATCTCGAGAGCACCCTCGCCCCCGACGCCGCGCCGTCGGGACAGCACTTTGCCGCCCAACTTCAACCCGATAGCCCCGCCGGGACCCTGGCCCAGGTTTCCGCATTGGTCTGCGATGCGGCACGGCGCTCGGCAATAGCGTGGCGCGCCTACCGCGACGGATCCGGCGTCGACAGCGCCATCGCAGCGGAGTGGCATCAGATCCAGATGCTGCGCCGGGAAACGATGCGGGCACTGCTGGTGGCCATCCCCGACGATGCCCTGCGATTGCCGCGCCAAGACGCGGTGGATACCGCCTGGGCCCTCACCAGTCCAGCTAGCCACGAGATCATGGTTACCCACGGCGGGTTCAGCTTGCAGCGCTTTGAAGCCTGGCTCACCACCACCCTGCAAAACGCCGTCCTGCGCAATCCGGACAGCAGCGATTGAGCCACGGTGCGCTGCGCCGCCCCGGCGGCTCGTCAACCGGGCTGAGCAGTGGCCGATCTTGATATCCCACTTGACAGCTCGAGTTTTCGGGGCGAACGTCACGATGTCGCGACTCGTCCCACCGAGCGCGCCGAGCCGGTCGCCTGGTGACACGCGCAGCAGGGAAGGATTTGCCGATGCCCGAGGGCAACCCCGCCAAACCACTCGATGGGTTTCGGGTGCTCGATTTCACGCAGAACGTTGCCGGGCCACTGGCCGGACAGGTCCTGGCCGACCTGGGCGCCGAGGTGATCAAGGTTGAGGCCCCCGGCGGTGAGGCGGCGCGGCACATCACCGCCGTGCTGCCGCACCGCCCGCCGCTAGCGACCTATTTCCTGCCGAACAACAGGGGCAAGAAGTCGGTGTCGGTGGATCTGTCCACCGACACGGCTCGCCGGCAGATCCTGCGGCTCGCCGACACCGCCGACGTGGTGCTGGAGGGGTTTCGGCCCGGCGTCATGGAGCGAATGGGCCTTGGCCCTGAGGCCCTGCGCGCCCGCAACCCCAAACTGATCTATGCCCGGTTGTCGGCATTCGGTGGCAACGGCCCGCACGGCACTCGACCGGGCGTCGATCTGATGGTCGCCGCCGAGGCGGGAATGACCACCGGAATGCCCACCCCCGACGGCAAGCCACAGATCATCCCGTTTCAGTTGGTCGATAATGCCAGCGGGCACGTGCTAGCCCAGGCGGTCCTGGCCGCGCTGCTCAACCGCGAGCGGCACGGGGTGGCCGACACCGTCCGGGTGGCGATGTACGACGTCGCGGTCGGGCTGCAGGCCAACCAGCTCACCATGCACCTCAATCGCCCCAGTTCGGACGCGCCCACCAAGCCCGAGCAGACACCCACAGGCGCGCGCCGCAAGCGGGTTGCCTTTGCGACCCAGCCATCGGATGCCTTCCGCGCCGCCGACGGCTACCTGCTCATCAGCGCCTACGTGCCCAAGCACTGACAGCGGCTGTGCGAGATCATCGGCCGGCCCGATCTCCTCGACGACGAGCGCTTCATCGACCAACGCGCGCGGGCGATCAACTGCGCGGAATTGACCGAAGAACTGGAATCGGCCCTGCCCGCCAAGACCGCCGCGCAGTGGGTCGAACTGCTACACGAAGGCGGTTTGATGGCCTGCCTGGCCTACACCTGGAAACAGGTCGTCACGACGCCGTTGTTCGCCGAGAACGAGCTGGCATTGGAGGTCGGCAGTGGCGATGACGCCGTCACGGTGATCCGGACGCCCGCGCGCTACTCGAGCTTCAGCGCGGTGCTCGCCGATCCCCCGCCGGCCACCGGCGAGCACAACAAAACACTTCTGGGCGAATCCTAAGTTTCGCGGTCAGCACCGGAAACTTTCTTGTGAGTTGTCAATGAATCAGTGCCGGGGTTTGCCGCATGGGCCGGTGAAGCGTGGAGGATTTTGGATATAAACCTGCAGACTCATAGATTTGCTGCGCACAAATATGAACTGCCTCACACGCACCTACGACGCTCGGCGGACACTTGATTTGACAGATCACATTCAAGCCGGTGTCGAAGGGGTGTCAGGTCTCGATTGCCGGCCAGCCCGGGATGGCCTCTTTGACCGGCTTTGAGGAGTCAACAAATGAGCACCGCAGTCAAGAACTCCGCCGGGGCACCCGAATCTCGATCCCAGTGGATCCTGGCCAACTTGCGCCATGACTTCCCCGCTTCGATCGTCGTCTTCCTGGTAGCGCTGCCCCTGTCACTGGGGATCGCCATTGCCTCCGGGGCTCCGTTGATGGCCGGTTTGATCGCCGCGGTGGTGGGTGGCATTGTCGCCGGACTGCTCGGCGGGTCGTCGGTTCAGGTGAGCGGCCCGGCCGCCGGCCTCACCGTGGTGGTCGCCGGATTGATCGAACAGGTCGGTTGGCAGATGTTGTGCCTGATGACCCTCGGCGCGGGCGTCCTGCAGATCATTTTCGGGCTGAGCCGGATGGCACGCGCCGCGCTGGCCATTGCACCGGTGGTGGTGCACGCCATGCTGGCCGGCATCGGCGTGACCATCGTGCTGCAACAGATCCATGTCCTGATGGGCGGCTCATCGCACAGCTCGGCGTGGCGCAACATCACGGCGTTGCCCAACGGCATCCTCCATCACGAGCTACACAAAGTGATCGTCGGCGGAACCATGATCGCAATATTGTTGATGTGGTCACGGCTGCCCGCCATGGTGCGGATGGTTCCGGGCCCCCTGGTGGCCATCGCCGGAGCCACCGCACTGTCGCTGATGGTGAATCTAGATGTGGAGCGCATCGACCTTTCGGGCAACTTCTTCGAGGCCATCTCGCTGCCCCGGCTGCCCGCGCTGACCCCCGATGGCCAGCCCTGGAGCAACGACATCAGCAGCATCGCCGTCGGCATCCTGACCATCGCCCTGATCGCCAGCGTCGAATCGCTGCTGTGTGCGGTCGGTGTGGACAAGTTGCACCAAGGCCCGCGGACCAACTTCAACAGGGAAATGCTCGGCCAGGGCAGCGCCAACGTGCTCTCCGGACTGCTCGGCGGGCTTCCCGTCACCGGCGTCATCGTGCGCAGTTCGGCCAATGTGGCGGCCGGAGCCCGCACCCGCACCTCAGCGGTGCTGCACGGGGTGTGGATCTTGCTGTTCGCCTCGCTGTTCACCGGCCTGGTGGAACTGATCCCCAAGGCGGCGCTCGCCGGGCTCCTGATTGTGGTCGGCACCCAGCTCATCCAGCTGGCACACATCCAGATTGCGTGGCGGACCGGCAACTTTATGATCTATGTCATCACCATCCTGGGCGTCATATTCCTCAACCTGCTCGAGGGCGTGGTCATTGGACTCGGTGTTGCGATCGCCTTCTTGTTGATCCGGGTCATGCGCGCACCTATCGAAGCCAGGCCGGTAGGTGGACAAGCTAAGCATTGGCGGGTGGATATCGACGGCACGCTGAGCTTCTTGCTGCTACCGCGCCTGACCAAGGTGCTCTCCACCCTGCCGGATGGATCGGATGTGACGTTGACCCTGAACGCGGACTACATCGATCACTCGGTGTCCGAAACCATCTCCGACTGGAAGATTTCCCACGAAGCGGCGGGCGGGACGGTAACCATTATCGAGACCTCACCCGCGAACATGATCAGCGCACACAGCAGTCCGCCGAAACGCCACTTCATGTCTAGGGCGCTACGAGAACCATGGACTTCCCGCCGCGACAATCAGCAGGATACCGACGCCTCAATCCTCGATGGCGTTGACGAGTACCACCGCAACGGTGTGGGATCGCTGCACCACCATGTGCGGGAGCTGATGGATCCGGCCAACCCCGACACGGTCTTTCTCACCTGTGCCGATTCCCGGATCCTGCCCGACGTCATCACGGCCAGCAAACCGGGCGACCTGTATATCGTCCGCAACGTCGGCAACCTGGTACCGATCGATCCAACCGAACGCTCGGTGGATGCCGCCCTGGACTTCGCGGTCAACCAATTTGGTGTGAGTTCGGTTGTCGTATGCGGACACTCGGCATGCCGGGCAATGCAGTCGTTGTTGGACAACGGCGCAAGTGACGTCGACCGCCCGATGAACCACTGGCTTGAACACGCACACGATAGTTTGGCCGCGTTCCGAGACTGTCATCCGGCACGGGCGAGCGCGGCGTCCATCGGCTTCGGCGAACTCGACCAGCTAGCTGTGGTCAATGTGGCGATTCAGCTGGAAAGGCTTGCGCACAACCAGGTCTTGGCTCCCGCGATAGCCTCCGGTACGATACAGATCGTAGGCATGTTCTTCGATTTCTCGACCGTCCACGTACGCGAGGTCGATCAACACGGGATCGTGGCGTCCAACCAGCCCGCAAGAAAACGTTGAGCCGCGCCGCTACTCAGCTTTGCGGAAGCCTAACCACCTGAAGAAAGAACTCATCGATCTGCCGGACGGCGGTCATGAATTAGTCAAGATCGACCGGCTTGGTGACATAGGCGTTCGCATGAAGATTGTAGCTGCGCAGAATGTCCTCCTCGGCCGAGGACGTGGTCAGCACCACCACCTGGATACGACAAAGCTCGGATTCGGACATGATCTTCTCCAGCAACTGCCGACCGTCATACTTCGGTAGGTTCAAGTCGAGCAGGATCAGATCAGGCCGGCGCGCCGCTGGTAATTGCCCCGCTGATAGAGGTAATCCAGCCCCTCCTCGTTGTGCTCGAACGCCTCCCGGGTGATGAGTTCGTCCCCGGGATCGTCTTCGACGAGCAGGATGTCTATGGGTCGACCCGGGAGAAACTGAGCAGGTCGTTGATCAGGAACTGCATGCGTTTGGCCCCGTCGACCGCGAAGCCGATGTATTCGATGCCGCGTTCGTCGAGCTGATCCGCATGACGCCGCTCCAGCAACTGGCAGAACGCGGCGACTTTGCGCAGCGGTGCCCACCCGATTGTTTGGCGGTGCCGTGACTTTGACTGTACTGGCGGATCGGATGCGATGAAGCGAATCTGCGGTTCGGTACCTCAGCGCAGCAATGCCCGCGACATCACGACGCGCTGAATCTGGTTGGTGCCCTCGTAGATCTGGGTGATCTTGGCGTCGCGCATCATCCGCTCGACCGGGAAATCAACCGTGTATCCGGCACCACCGAACAGCTGCACCGCGTCGGTGGTGACCTCCATGGCCACGTCGGAGGCCAGGCACTTCGACGCCGCGGAGATGAATCCGAGGTTGGATTCGCCACGCTCGGCGCGCGCGGCGGCGGAGTAAACCATCAACCGCGCGGACTCCACCTTCATCGCCATATCGGCGAGCATGAACTGCACCGCCTGAAAATCGCTGATCGACTTCCCAAACTGCTTGCGGTCCTTGGTGTAGGCGATTGCGGCATCAAGGGCGCCCTGAGCGATGCCCACCGCTTGGGCACCGATGGTCGGGCGGGTGTGGTCCAGCGTCGCCAGGGCGGTCTTGAAGCCGGTGCCGGGGTCCCCGATCATCCGGTCACCGGGAACCCGACAGTTCTCGAAGTACAACTCCGTGGTCGGTGAGCCCTTGATCCCCAGCTTGCGCTCCTTGGGTCCCACGACGAAGCCTTCGTCGTCCTTGTGCACCATGAACGCCGATATGCCGTTGGCACCTTTTTCGGGGTCGGTCACGGCCATCACCGTGTACCAGGAGGACTTGCCGCCGTTGGTGATCCAGCACTTGGTGCCGTTGAGAATCCAGTCGTCACCGTCGGCCTTGGCCCGGGTGCGCATCGCTCCGGCGTCCGAACCGGCCTCGCGCTCACTGAGCGCGTAGGAGGCCATCGCGGCGCCGTCGGCGAGCGACGGCAACACCTGCTTTTTCAGATCGTCGGAACCGCGCAGGATCAGGCCCATGGTGCCCAACTTGTTGACCGCCGGGATCAACGAGGCTGAGGCGTCGACGCGAGCGACCTCCTCGATGACGATGCAGGCTGCCACCGAGTCGGCCCCCTGGCCGCCGTACTCCTCGGGGACGTGCACCGCATTGAACCCGGAAGCGTTGAGCGCATCAAGGGCCTCCTCCGGAAACCGGGAATTCTCATCCACGTCCGCGGCGTGCGGCGCGATCTCCTTTTCCGCCAGCGCGCGTATCGCCGCCCGCAACTCCTGGTGTTCCTCCGGAAGCTGGAACAAATCAAAAGACGGGTTTCCGGCCCAACCAGCCATCTTGCGAGCCCTCCTAGTCGGCTTCTAGTCGCGGGTTAACTTACCCGCAAGTTTCTGAAGTTCCGCATCCTTGGCCTGCACGGTCTGCGCCAGCTGGTCTTGGAAAGCGGCGATCCGCGCGCGCAGCGCCGGATCGGATGATCCCAGCATCCGCACAGCCAGCAGGCCGGCATTGCGGGCGCCTCCGATGGACACGGTAGCCACCGGCACCCCGGCCGGCATCTGAACGATCGACAACAGCGAGTCCAGTCCGTCGAGGCGGGCCAGCGGCACCGGCACCCCGATCACCGGCAGCGGGGTGGCCGAGGCCACCATTCCGGGTAGGTGCGCGGCTCCGCCGGCGCCGGCGATGATCACCTCGATGCCACGACAGGCCGCCTCGCGCGCGTAGTCGAACATCACCTGCGGGGTGCGATGCGCCGAGACCACGCGCACCTCCATCGCGATGTCGAATTCGGCCAGCGCCTTGGCGGCGTCAGCCATTACCGACCAGTCACTGTCGCTGCCCATGATCACCGCGACCCGGGGCTGTTCAGCCATGGGGATCCCATCCGTCCGTCCACTGTCCGTGTGACAACCAGTGTGCCGCCAGCTCGGCCTGCTCTCGCAGCCCGGCAACGGCCGCCGGGTCGAAACCGAGGAAATTGATATGTCCCACCTTGCGGCCGGGACGCTCGTCCTTACCGTAGAGGTGCACCCGGGCATCGGGCATCCGGGCGAACAGGTTGTGCAGCCGCTCGTCCAGGCTCATCGCCGGTTGCGCGGCCGCCCCCAACACGTTGGTCATCACGGTCACCGGCGCGATCGCCTCGGTATCGCCGAGCGGGTAGTCCAACACCGCGCGTAAGTGCTGCTCGAACTGGCTGGTGCGCGATCCGTCCATGGTCCAGTGCCCGGAGTTGTGCGGCCGCATCGCAAGCTCGTTGACCACCAAAGCGCCGTCGGTGGTCTCGAAGAGCTCCACGGCGAGCACCCCGACCACACCCAGTTCGGCGGCCAACCGCAGCGCCAGCTGTTGCGCATCGGCGCCAGCTTGCGCGGACAGCGCCGGCGCTGGCGCGATCACCGCGACGCAGATGCCGTCCTGCTGCACCGTCTCGACCACCGGCCACGCCGCCCCCTGGCCGAACGGCGAGCGCGCCACCAGCGCCGAGAGCTCTCGACGCAACTGGACCCGCTCCTCCACCAGCACCGGAACACCCCCGGCCAGGTAGCCGCTGGCGATGTCGCGGGCATCGGCCAGATCGCGCGCCATCTGTACACCGCGGCCGTCGTAGCCGCCCCGGACCGCCTTGACCACCAGCGGCGCGTCCAGCTCGCGGGCAAACGCGTCCAGCTCACCGAGCTCGTCGAGCTGGTGGATGCCCAGGTAGCGCGGCACCGGGACGTCGAGTGCCTGCAGCCGCCGGCGCATCACCAGCTTGTCCTGCGCGTGCACCAAAGCCTGTGGCGGCGGCGCCAGCACGACTCCCTCGGCCACCAGCTTGTCCAGCAGCTCGGCGGGAACGTGCTCGTGGTCGAAGGTCACCACGTCGGCGCCGGCCGCGATGCGGCGCAGGTCGTCCAAATCGGTGTGCGATCCGATCACCACATTGGGTGTCACCTGCGCCGCCGGGTCATCGGCGGAGTTAACCAGCACACGCAGGTCCTGACCCAGGGCGATGGCGGCCTGATGGGTCATCCGGGCGAGCTGGCCACCACCGACCATGGCAACCTGGGGGGTGCGAGAACTTGGCACGGCCATCATGGTGTCATGGCCCATGACCGGCGTGTTTGGCGGCTGCAACACCAAATCGTTATGTATCATTTTACGTCTATTTCGTGTCAATCCGTACACTGACTTGTTGTGTCCTTTGCCGATGCCACAATCGCGCGCCTTCCCAGGGTGGTTCAGCCCTTTGCGCAGCGTCATCATGAACTGATCAAATTTGCCATCGTCGGCGGCACTACTTTTATCATCGACTCGGCAATTTTCTACACGCTGAAGTTGACGATTCTGGAGCCCAAGCCGGTGACGGCCAAGGTGATCGCCGGAATCGTCGCGGTCATCGCGTCCTATGTGCTCAACCGGGAATGGAGCTTCCGCGACCGTGGCGGCCGGGAGCGCCACCACGAGGCGCTGCTGTTCTTCGCGTTCAGCGGCGTGGGTGTGCTGCTGAGCATGGCCCCGCTGTGGTTCTCCAGCTACGTCTTGCAGTTGCGGGTGCCGATGGTGTCGCTGACCGTGGAGAACCTGGCCGACTTTGTCTCGGCCTACATCATCGGAAATCTGCTGCAGATGGCGTTCCGCTTCTGGGCGTTCCGCCGCTGGGTGTTCCCCGACGCGTTCGCACGCAACCCGGACAAGGCGCTGGAGTCGGCGCTGACCGCGGGCGGCATCGCCGAAGTCTTCGAAGACGAGATCGAGGGCGGCAACGTCACCCTGTTGCGTTCCTGGCGCAACAAGTCCGCCAGGGCCAACCGCTCAGATGCGCGATCGGCCGCTCAGCTGGGGGCTTCCTCGGAGCCCAGGGTGTCGAAAACCTCGTGATAGAGCAGCGCGTGCACTTCTCGCAGGCGCGGAATGTTGTAGAACTCCAACGGATCCTGTGACGCCGATTCGATAATCAGCGTCCCGGTGCGAAGCATTCGCTCGAATATCCGGTCCCGGAATTCCACGCTGTTGATCCGGGCCAACGGGATGTCGATCCCGCTGCGGGTCAGCACGCCCTGGCGATACATCACCCGGCGGTTGGTGACCACGAAATGTGTGGTCAGCCAGCTCAGGAACGGCCATAGTGTGAGCCAGCCGACAATCACCAACCAGATCCCCCAGATGACGCCATGGATGATGTTCTTGGCAAGCTGCTGCCATTGCGTCGAGTTGACGAACCCCGAGCCCAGCGCGGCCAGCCCGGTGATCAGGATCAACACCACGACCGGCCAGACCAGCCGGGTCCAGTGCGGGTGACGATGCAGGACGACCTGCTCGCCTGCGGCCATGGCATTGTCCGGATAGCCCATGGTGGCGACCTTATCCCCCGTTGGCTGCTGTTTGCTGAAGTTGGACGGATAGCCGCGCCGCACTAGCGCAGATGCACCACGTCACCCGCGGCCACCACGACCGTCTCACCGGACTTGCCCGCCTCGTCGGGCGTAGTCTGCAGGCGCAATCGCCCCTGCTCATCAATGTCGCGGGCGATCCCGACGATCTCGCGCCCGCCGGGAAGTTGCGCACGCACGCGCGAGCCGATGGTCAGACTGCGGGCCCGGTAGTCGGCCGATAGCCGCGAGTGGGCGCGTCTGAACTCATCGATCCGCACCGCAAGCTCGCGCAACAGCCGGGCAGCCAGTTCGTTGCGATCCGGTGCCGGCACCCCGAGGTCCAGCAGCGAGGTCGCTGTGGGCCCGGCAATTTCGTCGGGCGCCTGGGTGACATTGAGCCCGATGCCGATCACCGCGTAGGGCATCGCCACCTCGGCGAGAATGCCCGCCAGTTTGCCCAACGATCCGGGCGGACCGGCCAGCACATCGTTGGGCCACTTCAAACCCGCTTGCGCCGCGGTGCCGTCAAGCAACGGGGTCACCGTGTCCACCACGGCCAACCCGGTGGCCAGCGACAGCCAGCCCCAGGTGGCGGTGGGGACGCCGTCCACCCGCACCCCGACCGACATGGTGATCTGCGCTCGCGCCGTGGCCGACCAGCCGCGCCCCAGCCGCCCCCGTCCGGCCGTCTGGTGTTCGGCGATCAGCACCGCCCCTTCGATATCGGCCCCGGCAGCGGCCCGGGCCAGCAGATCGGCGTTGGTGGAGCCGGTCTCATCGACGACGTCGAGCTGGCGCCATCCCGAGTCGATCGCCTCACTACGCAGCTTGCTGGCGTCCAACGGCAACCTGAGCTGATCGCGGTCCGTCACGGCACAAGCCTAGAGAACGCCGGGCCGGCCGTGGGAGATCAACTGTCGGACGGTTCGCCGCGGCGCACATCGGCAATCCCCGCGCGACCGTCGGGTGCTCAGGTACGCCCGGACCAACCGATGCGGGTGCGGCCGATACCATCAACTCCCATGACCAGCGTTACCGACCACACTGCTGAGCCCGCTGCCGAGCACACCATCGATATCCACACCACCTCGGGCAAGCTCGCAGAGCTACACAAGCGCCGCGCCGAGTCGCTGCATCCGGTCGGCGAGGGCGCCATCGAGAAGGTGCACGCCAAAGGCAAGCTGACCGCACGCGAACGGATCTATGCGCTGCTCGACGAGGACTCGTTCGTGGAGCTGGACGCGCTGGCAAAACACCGCAGCACCAACTTCGGCCTGGAGAGCAACCGCCCGGTCGGCGACGGTGTGGTCACCGGCTACGGCACCATCGACGGCCGCGACGTGTGCATCTTCAGCCAGGACGCCACCGTGTTCGGCGGCAGCCTGGGTGAGGTGTACGGCGAGAAGATCGTCAAGGTTCAGGAATTGGCGGTCAAGACCGGACGACCGTTGATCGGCATCAATGACGGCGCCGGCGCGCGCATCCAGGAAGGTGTCGTCTCCCTGGGCCTGTACAGCCGGATCTTCCGCAACAACATCCTGGCCTCGGGCGTCATCCCGCAGATCTCGCTGATCATGGGAGCCGCCGCGGGCGGGCACGTCTACTCCCCGGCACTGACCGACTTCGTGGTCATGGTCGACCAGACCAGTCAGATGTTCATCACCGGACCCGACGTCATCAAGACCGTCACCGGCGAGGACGTCACCATGGAGGAGCTCGGCGGTGCCCACACCCACATGGTCAAGTCGGGTACCGCCCACTATGTCGCGTCCGGCGAGCAGGACGCCTTCGAATATGTGCGCGAGCTGCTGAGCTATCTGCCGCCCAACAACGCCACCGACGCACCGCGCTACCCCGCTCCCGCCCCCGAGGGGCCCATCGAGGAGAACCTCACCGACGAGGACCTGGAGCTGGACACGCTGATCCCGGACTCGCCCAACCAGCCCTACGACATGCATGAGGTCATCACCCGGATCCTAGATGAGGACGAGTTCCTCGAGATCCAGGCCGGCTATGCGCAGAACATCGTGGTCGGGTTCGGGCGCATCGAGGGCCGGCCGGTGGGCATCGTCGCCAACCAGCCGACCCACTTCGCCGGCTGCCTGGACATCGATGCCTCCGAGAAAGCGGCCCGCTTCGTGCGGACCTGCGACTGCTTCAACATCCCGATCGTGATGCTGGTGGACGTTCCGGGCTTCCTGCCCGGAACCGGCCAGGAGTACAACGGCATCATCCGCCGCGGCGCCAAGCTGCTCTACGCCTACGGCGAGGCCACCGTCCCGAAGGTCACCGTCATCACCCGCAAGGCCTACGGCGGCGCGTACTGCGTGATGGGTTCCAAAGACATGGGCTGCGACGTCAACCTGGCCTGGCCGACAGCGCAGATCGCGGTGATGGGCGCGTCCGGGGCGGTCGGCTTCGTGTATCGCCAGCAGCTCAAGGAAGCGGCCGAGGCCGGCAAGGATGTCGATGCGCTGCGGCTGCAGCTGCAGCAGGAGTACGAAGACACCCTGGTCAATCCCTACATCGCCGCCGAACGCGGGTACGTCGACGCGGTGATCCCGCCGTCGTACACCCGCGGGTACATCGGAACCGCGTTGCGTCTGCTGGAACGCAAGATCGCCCAGCAGCCCCCCAAGAAGCATGGGAACATCCCCCTGTGAGCGACGTGAACAACGGCAACCAGCCGATCGAGCAGAAGCCCGAGGCCAGCGAGGGCGGCGAGGGTACGGTGACCGCGCCGGCGCATGACCCGCTGGAACCGCACATCCACGTGCTCAAGGGAGCGCCGACCGAACAGGAGCTCGCGGCGCTGGTCGCGGTGCTGGGCAGCCTGCGCAGCGCAGCCCCGGCCGCAGCGCCCGAGCCATCCCGGTGGGGGTTGCCGGTAGACAGATTGCGCTACCCCGTCTTCAGTTGGCAGCGCATCACGTTGCAGGAAATGACGCACATGCGGCGATGACCCGACTGGTACTGGGCTCGGCCTCATCGGGTCGGCTCAAGGTGCTTCAGCAGGCTGGCGTTGATCCGCTGGTGGTGGTCTCCGGAGTCGACGAGGACGCCATCATGGCCGGGCTGGGTCCGGCCGCAACACCGGCGGATGTGGTGCGTGTGCTGGCGCGCGCAAAGGCCGAACAGGTAGCGACCACCCTGATCGGCCAGCAGGCTTCCGTCGCCGCGGACTGCCTTGTCATCGGCTGCGACTCGATGCTCTACATCGACGGCCGGCTGTGCGGAAAGCCCGAGACCGTCGATGACGCCCGGCAATTGTGGCGCTCGATGGCCGGTCGCTGCGGGCACCTGTACACCGGGCACAGCGTCGTCCGGTTGACCGAGCAACGCGTCACGCACCGCGACGACGAGACCTCGACCACCACGGTCCACTTCGCGGCCCCCTCGGACGACGACCTGGAGGCCTATCTGGCCACCGGGGAGTCGTTGAAGGTGGCCGGCGGGTTCACCCTGGACGGCTTGGGCGGCTGGTTCATCACCGGCGTCGAGGGCGATCCGTCCGCCGTGGTGGGAATTGGGCTGCCGCTGACGCGGGACCTGATCAGCCGCGCCGGTATATCCATAGCCGCACTTTGGGCATCGAATCCGCTCCCCTGATGCTGCTTGACCTGATAGTGCGATGGGTAGGCTGACACCGTGCCGTTGCCCCCAGACCCAAATCCCACCCTGTCGGCCTACGCCCACCCCGAACGCCTGGTGACCGCCGACTGGCTGTCCGCCCACATGGGCGTTCCCGGCCTGGCAATCGTGGAATCCGACGAAGATGTCCTGCTCTACGACATCGGCCACATCCCGGGCGCCGTCAAGATCGACTGGCATACCGACCTCAACGATCCGCGCGTGCGCGACTACATCAACGGTGCGCAATTTGCCGAGTTGATGGACCGCAAGGGCATCAGCCGCGATGACACCGTGGTGATCTACGGCGACAAGAGCAACTGGTGGGCGGCCTACGCCCTGTGGGTGTTCACCCTGTTCGGCCACCCCGACGTGCGCTTGCTCAACGGGGGCCGCGACCTGTGGATCGCAGAGGGCCGGGACACCTCGCTGAGCGTGCCCGCCAAGACCTCCGCGGGTTATCCGATCGTGGAGCGAAACGACGCCCCCATCCGGGCCTACAAGGACGACGTGCTGACCACATTGGGCACTCAGCCGCTGATCGACGTGCGCTCCCCCGACGAGTACACCGGCAAGCGCACGCATATGCCCGACTACCCGGAGGAAGGCGTGTTGCGGGGCGGCCACATCCCCACGGCGCAGTCCATCCCGTGGGCCAAGGCGGTCGACGAGAGTGGGCGGTTCCGCAGCCGCACCGAGCTCGACGAGCTTTACGGCTTCCTGGACCCCGATGACAAGACCATCGTGTACTGCCGCATCGGCGAGCGCTCCAGCCACACCTGGTTCGTGCTCACCCATCTGTTGGGCAAGCCCGGGGTGCGTAACTACGACGGATCCTGGACCGAGTGGGGCAATACCGTGCGGGTGCCGATCGTCGGGGGCGAGAGCCCCGGATCCGCCGATGGACTTGCGTCGCGGCGATGAGCATGCCCGCTCCGCTGGCGGAGGTGGTGTCCGACTTTGGCGAAGTCCAGGGCCAGGACAAGCTCGCCTTGCTGTTGGAATTCGCCAACGAGCTACCGCCGCTGCCGTCCGATCTCGCCGAGGCCGCCATGGAGCCCGTGCCCGAGTGCCAGTCCCCGCTGTTCCTGCATGTCGACGCGCAAGACCCAGACCGGGTGCGGCTGTACTTCAGTGCCCCGGAGCAGGCGCCGACCACCCGTGGCTTTGCCGCGATCCTGGCCGCCGGCCTCGACCAGCAACCCGCATCCGAGATCTTGGCCGTGCCTGAGGACTTCTACAGCGAACTGGGCCTGGCGGATCTGATCAGCCCGTTACGGCTGCGCGGGATGTCGGCGATGCTCGCCCGAATCAAGCGGCGGCTGCGCGAGACCGTGTGAAAGGGGAACCGCGTGACCGAGCTTCCGGCGCGCCGCTTAAACTTCCCCGGACAAGACTTGTAAGAAATTCTCTTAAAGACGAAGAGACTTCCAGCCCTACAGGAGGCGCAGTGGCCAGTCACGCCAGCTCCAGGATCTCCAAGGTTCTCGTGGCCAATCGCGGCGAGATCGCAGTCCGAGTGATCCGGGCGGCCCGGGACGCGGGCCTGGCCAGCGTGGCGGTCTACGCCGAACCCGACGCCGAGGCCCCGCACGTCAGCCTGGCTGACGAGGCGTTCGCCCTGGGCGGCCAGACTTCCGCCGAGTCCTACCTGGACTTTGAGAAGCTCCTCGACGCGGCCGCGAAGTCCGGCGCCAACGCGATCCACCCCGGCTACGGCTTCCTGTCGGAGAACGCCGACTTCGCCCAGGCCGTGATCGACGCCGGCCTGATCTGGATCGGTCCCAGCCCGCAGTCCATCCGCGACCTCGGCGACAAAGTCACCGCCCGCCACATCGCCGCCCGCGCCAAGGCGCCCCTGGTACCCGGCACTCCCGACCCGGTCAAGAACGCCGAAGAAGTGGTCGCCTTCGCCCAGGAGTATGGGCTGCCGATCGCCATCAAGGCGGCCTTCGGTGGCGGCGGGCGCGGCATGAAGGTCGCCCGCACCATGGAAGAGATTCCCGAGCTCTACGAGTCGGCGGTGCGCGAGGCCACCGCGGCATTCGGCCGCGGCGAGTGCTTTGTCGAGCGCTACCTGGACAAGCCGCGCCACGTTGAGGCGCAGGTGATCGCCGACCAGCATGGCAACGTCGTGGTCGCGGGTACCCGCGACTGCTCGCTGCAGCGCCGCTACCAGAAGCTGGTCGAAGAGGCTCCGGCGCCGTTCCTCTCCGACGCCCAGCGCAAGGAGATCCACGAGTCGGCCAAGCGGATCTGCAAAGAGGCCCACTACTACGGCGCCGGCACGGTCGAGTACCTGGTCGGCCAGGACGGCCTGATCTCCTTCCTGGAGGTCAACACCCGTCTTCAGGTCGAACACCCGGTCACCGAGGAGACCGCTGGGATCGACCTGGTCCGCGAGCAGTTCCGCATCGCTAACGGCGAGAAGCTGGACCTGACCGAAGACCCCACCCCGCGGGGACACGCAATCGAGTTCCGGATCAACGGCGAGGACGCCGGCCGCGGCTTCCTGCCGGCTCCCGGTCCGGTCACCAAGTTCCACCCGCCGGCCGGTCCTGGCGTGCGGATGGACTCCGGTGTGGAGACCGGCTCGGTGATCGGCGGCCAATTCGACTCGATGCTGGCCAAGCTGATCGTGTACGGCGCCAACCGCACCGAGGCGCTGGAGCGAGCTCGACGCGCTATGGCCGAGTTCCAGGTCGAGGGCCTGGCCACCATCATCCCGTTCCACCGTGCGGTGGTCTCCGACCCGGCATTCATCGGCGACGAGCACGGTTTCTCGGTGCACACGCGCTGGATCGAGACGGAATGGAACAACACGATCGAACCGTTCACCGCCGGTGAACCGCTCGACGACGAAGACTTCCGCCCACGCCAAACCGTGGTCGTCGAAATCGATGGTCGCCGGGTCGAGGTCTCGCTGTCCGCCGATCTGGCGATGTCCAACGGGTCCGGCGCCGATGCGGGTGTCATCCGGCGCAAGCCCAAGCCGCGCAAGCGCGGTGCCCACACCGGTGCCGCCGCCTCCGGCGACGCCGTGACCGCGCCGATGCAGGGCACCGTGGTGAAGGTGGCGGTCGAAGAAGGGCAGGAGGTCGTCGTCGGCGAGCTCGTCGTGGTCCTCGAGGCGATGAAGATGGAGAACCCGGTCACCGCTCACAAAGACGGTGTCATCACCGGGCTTGCGGTCGAGGCCGGCGCGGCCATCACCCAGGGAACGGTGCTCGCCGAGATCAAGTAGGGCCGCCCCCGGCCACAGATTTCACCCGGTGCCCGCCGGCGTCAGCGTCGACGCCAGCGACTGCAAGGTGGCACCGTCGAGGAGTTCGGCAAGGGGCGGATCGCACTTGAATTCGGTGGCGATGTGCTCACCGATGACCAAAGCGTCGATGGAGTCGCCGCCGCAATCGCGCACCGAATCCGTACCGACCACGGGGCGGCCCAGAACCCGCTCCCAGATCCGCTCCAGCTGCCTGCGGGTGACTTCCTGGGGGTTGGCCGCCACGTGTGGCGCCACCAGACCCGTCGGGCGAAGGAAGTTCAACTCCGTCTCGTGCCGAAACACCGGAAGTCGAGCTGATCCACCATCGGCGATGGCTTCGATGGCATCCAGATAGGCGGCGACAACCGCGTCGAACTGTTCGTCGGAAACCAGCCGCGGATCGTATTCGATGCCGATGCCGAGGGCACCGTGCTCGCGGGCGAATATGGTGACCAACGGCAGATTGGTGTGGGCGATCATCTTGCGCCGCAAGGTTCTCGAATCCCTGGCACCCGCGGAAACCGGTGTGCGCTCACTGGCACCGGCCTTGTCGAAGCTGACGAAGTTAAACGCCGTCTCGAACAATCCGCCGATGCCGATGTCACGCTGAATTGCCCGCAACGGCACCCGACGATGTGGCAGCAGGTCGCGCTCGGCGGCGAACGCCTGGTCGACCAGCCCGGCGTAGTCCGGTGCCGTCATCTTGATCCGCAACGGGACCGTGTTCAAGAACATCCCCAGGGCGCTGGCCGAGTCGTCGGTTTCGGGCCTGCCGTTGACGACAACCCCGCTGAGGACGTCGTCGGTGGCGCCGAGACGGCCGTTGACCGCCAGGTGGGCGGCCAGCAGCGTGCTTTTCAGCGGTACGTGTCGACTGCGAGCCATCCGCACCAGGCCCGCCTCTATGCGCTCGGGCAGCTCGATCCACCGGAACTTGGGGCGGACGTGCTGCAGGCGGTCGCCCGCAAAGCGCAGCGTCTGGAAGCCTTGTAGCCGATCGAGCCAAAAGGCCCTCGACGGGCTGGCCTCGGCTTCGCTCTCGAGCATGACAAATTCCCGAAAATGGTTCTGCAGCCGCGGTCGGGCCGAGGGCGCGCCGGTGGTCCGCAATGCGTCGTAGCTGACGAGCAGGTCACGCTGAAGTTCGGCCACGCTCCACCCATCGAGAAGCGCATGGTGGACCGTCAGCCCCAGTTCGAAGCGTTCGCCATCGCGCACGTGGATCACCACCCCGAACGGAGTCTGGGTTTGCCACTGCATGGCCGCACTCGATTCGGCTTCCATCCAGGCCGCCACGGTGGCCTCCTGTTCGGCGGCCCTGCGCCCTGACAGGTCGACGACCGTCAGTGGGGTGCAAACCTCTTCATGCACCACCTGTAGCGGTCGCGAATAGCCGGACAGATCAAAGGTCGTCCGCAGGATCGGGTGCCGGGCGGTGACCACGTCGACGGCGGCGCGGAACGCGATCTCGTCCCACGGGGCGTCTACCAGATAGCTGAACACGTCGTGATAGATGCACGGCCCATCGACTCGGCTGTGCAGCAGCATCCCGGCCTGTAGGGCGGCCAGGGGGTAGGCATCCGCCACACCGGGCGGCAGATCGCTGGGTTGCGGCCCCTCGACCATCGGCGTTCGCGGCTGCGATTGCAGCGCCGCACCGGCGGCACCGGCCGAACCGGTGCGGATCAGGCCGGCCGCGAGTTGCTCGGGCGTCTGGCACTGGAAGAGATCTTGAACCTCCACCGCCAGCCCCAACGCTCTGGCCTTCGCCGAGAGCTGCACCGCGTGCATCGAGTCGCCGCCGATATCGAAGAAGTTGTCGTCAGCACCGACCGAGGGAAGTCCCAGGACCTCGGCGAACACCTGCCGGATCTGGTCAACCGTCGAGGCGGCGAGATTCCGGGTGGAGTCGGTGGTCTCACTCGGCGTTGCGCCGGGCGCCCCGGCCGCCGCCATCGGTGCCGGCAACGCCCGCTGATCGATCTTGCCGTTCGCGGTCAGCGGCAGGGATTCGACGGTGACGATCGCTGACGGGAGCATGTAGCCGGGAAGGCGGGCGGCCAACTTCTGCCGGCTGGAACTGATCGGCAGTTGCTCGCCGGTCGAGGTCACCACGTAGGCCACCAACCGGGGTTTGGCGTCGTCGTGGCGCACCATCGCATGACAGGCCACCACCTCTTCCAGCCCCGAGACGGCGTTTTCGACCTCTCCGAGCTCGATCCGAAAACCGTGCAATTGGACTTGGTGATCGAGGCGGCCGAAGTACTCGATCTCCCCCGACGGCAGTCGCCGTCCGAAGTCGCCGCTGCGGTACAGCCGCTCCCGAGGGCGAAACGGGTGTGGGACAAAGCGTTGACCGGTCAGTTCCGGCTGCCCCAGGTAGCCCTTTGCCAGCCCGGGACCGGCCACGCAGATCTCGCCGCGCACACCGAGCGGGACCAGGTTGCCGGCAGCGTCGGTGAGCAGGCACTCGAGGTCGGGTATCGGGCGTCCGATCCGCGAACCCCGCCCGCCCAGCACATCCTCGCGGCGCAATCGACGAAACGTCACATGCACCGTCGTCTCGGTGATGCCGTACATGTTGATCAGGTCGGGATGGGAATCGCCGTGTGCCTCGATCCAGGGGATCAGGTCCGAGGACGTCAGCCTTTCGCCGCCAAAGATCACATAGCGCAGATAAAGCGGTGTGTCGGCCTCGGCGTCAGCGTCGCGCAGCAGTCGAAACGCGGACGGGGTCTGGTTGAGTACGGTGATCCGCTCGCGTGACAGCAATTCGCGAAACGCGCGCGGGGTCCGGGTCTCCAGATAGGGCACCATCACCACGCATCCGCCGTACAGAAGCGGTCCCCACAGCTCCCAAACCGAGAAGTCGAAGGCGATGGAGTGGAACATCGTCCAACGGTCCGCGCTGGTGAACTCGAAGAGGCCCTCGGTCGCGCTGAACAGCCGCATCACATTGGCGTGGGTAACCTCGACACCCTTGGGGCGGCCGGTCGAGCCCGAAGTGTAGATGACATAGGCGACGTCGTCGCCGTTCACCTCGATGTCGACCCCGGTCCCGGGCTGGTCGGAGAAGTCCAGCGCATCCAGCTGCAGAATCGGCGCGTCATGGTCGGCCACCACGTGTTGAAGCGCGGTCTCGGTGAGGATTGCCGACGGGGCGCAGTCGCACAGCACGAGTTCGGCTCGTTGCGGTGGCCAGCTGGGGTCCAGCGGCACATAGGCGGCGCCGGTCTTGATGATGGCCAGTACCGCAATGGGTATCAGCGGGGTGCGTTCGAGCAGCATCGCGACCTTGTCGCCGGGACGCACGCCACCGGCGATCAGGAACCTGGCCAGCCGGTTCGACTCGGCGTCTAGCTGGGCATAGGTCAGCCCACGCCCCAGGAACCGGACGGCTTCGGCGTCCGGATCAACTCGTGCCCGGTCCTCGAACCATCGGTGCAGCGCAGAGTGTGCGGGCCGAATCTCGCGGCGTACATCCAGAGCCCGCAACTGGTCGGTCTCGCCCTGGGTGAGCATGGAGAACTCGGCCAACGTGGCATCGGGTTGGGTGAGACCCGCGGCCAGCAGCGTCACCAGATGAGCGGCCATCCGCGCGATGCTCGGTGCGTCCCACAGCGCATCGCGGTATTCGAACACCAGCTGCAATGCGGTCCCGTCGGACTGCAAGGACAGCGAAAGCCAGAACAGCGAACGGCCGGGGTCGTGTGGCACCGGGGTGACGTCGAGCCCGTCCAGCGTCGGCCGATAGGAGCCGGGGACCTCCGGAACGAACGCCGCCTCGATCAACGACGACGCCTTGTCCCGCGCCGCGAACCGCTCCCGCAGCTCTTCGAAGGGCACGTCGGCGTGGGCCGTCGTCGCGGCCAGCCGCTCGGCCGTGGCGGTCGTCAGCGACCGCAAGGTGAGCGCCGGCGAGAAATCCGCGCGCACCGGCAGGAGGTTTGCGAAATATCCGATCGCGGCCTCGGGTACCCCGGCGGGGCGGGCCGGGAACGGCAGCCCAACCAGCAGCGCGTCTTGCTGGGTGTAGCGGTGCAGCAGGTACTGCCACATCGCCAGCACCACCGTGGACCGCTGCACCTGGATCTGCGCCGCGAACCGGTCCAGCCGCTCGAGCACATCATCGGGCAGCGGCGATTCGAACCTGGCCCCGGAAAACGACGCCACCGACGGCGCCGGCAAATCAGTGGGAAGCTCCAGGCGACCCGGGAGGCCGGAGAGCATCTCGTCCCAGAACGGCAGGTCGGTTTCCGCCAGCCGATGGCGGGGTTGGGCGGACTCGGCCAGGGCCAGCTGCCCCATGGTCGGCGCGGCGGGGGGTTCATCATCGAGCGGCCCGTCGCCCAGGGCGCCATAGAGCCGGGACAGTTCGGCCAAGATCGTCGCCCCGGCCCAATCATCGGCAACGATTTGGTGGTAGTTGAGTCCGAGCACCACCCGGTCGTCGGCCAGCCGAAGAATGAGCGCACGCAGCGGAGAGTCGGTGGTGATGTCGATCGGTCTGGCGGCATCCGCACAGACCAGCTCTCGCAGTAGCGATTCCCGATCGCTTGGGTCATGGCCGCGCAGATCGCGGACTTGCACCGGCTCGGCATCCCCGATTACCTGGACCGGCCCGGTCGCGCGTTCGGGGAATCTGGTCCGCAGCATGGGGTGGCGCTGTGCAAGGAGCTCCAGGGCGTCGTGCAACCGCTCGACGTCAACGTTGCCGCGCAGGTCGAAATACCGCTGCGCACACAGTTCCGGGCCGCCCGCGTTCCTCCGGTCGAGCAGCCAGATCCGCAGCTGGGCATGGGTCAGCGGGGCTGGGGTGACCGCAACGAAGGCCCCACCGCCCACGGCGTAGTCCTCGATGCGGCATTCGGGTGTTCGGGTGAGCGAACCGATGGTCGCGACCAACTCGGCCGCCAGCCGTTCGGCAGTGGCCGCTTTGAACAGCTCGCGGTCGTATTCCAGGAAACCGCCCAGCGTTTTCCCGTCGTCGGCAAACGACGCCACCAAGTCGAATTTTGCCGACCCCGGGTCGACCGCCACGTGACTGACCTCGGCACCCTCGATGCGCACCGGGGCGATATCGCCGTCGAACAACGTGACCACGGCCTGGAAGATCGGGTTGCGGGTACCCGCGCGCTCCGCGCGGACCACATTGACGATGTCGGGGAATGCCAAAGCACTGTGGTCGACCATGGCTTGGACCTCATCGCGGGCGCGGACGACCAGGTCGGCGAACGTGGGGTTGTCGCGCAGCCGGCAGCGCAACGGCAGGGTGCTGGCGAAGTTGCCGATCACGTTCTCGATGCCGGAATGCTCACGCCCGGCGGTCACGCCGCCGATCACGATGTCGCGCTGGCGGCCACGGCTGGCGATCTACGCCATGAAGGCCGCGACCAGCACGCTGTACGGGGTCGCGCCATGCTCGCGAGCCAGTGCTCGCACCGCCGCCCGGTCGTCGTCGTCAATCACGATCGGCACTCGCGCCCCGCGGAAGCTACCCCGCAGCGGACGCGGGAAATCCCTGGGCAGATCGATCGCCGGCGGCGCATCGCGCAGATGCTCACTCCAATAGCCCTCGAGCGCCGCGCGGTCGCCGGAGGTGATTTGCCCGGCCACCCAGTGGTGGTAGTCGATTGGTTGCAGGCTTAGCTGGGGCAGCCGCGCTGCCCTACCCAGCGCCGCGTAGGCCTTGCTCAGCTCGGCGTTGAGCAGTCCGGCGGCCGACCACCCGTCGGCGGCGATGTGGTGCACGCTCCAGGCCAGGTAGTGGTCATCGGCGCCGAGCGCGATGAGCAGCACTCGGATGGGTAGATCCTTTTGCAGGTCGAATGGGCGCGCCCCCAGTTCGGCGATGAGCTCGTGGGCGCGGGCATCACCGTCGTCTTGGCCGCCGCCGCAAAGATCGGCATGTTCTATCGGCGCGGCGCCCCCGGGTGCCAGCACAATCTGGACCGGCTGCCCCTGCTGATAGGGGAAGATCGTCCGCAGCGCCTCGTGCCGCTCGATCACCGCGGCGAACGCGGCTTCCAAGCGTCGAGTGTCCACCCGGCCACGAATGTGCACGGCCTCGACGATGTTGTAGGCCGACATCGTCGGTGCCAGCTGCTGCAGGTACCACAGATTGGCCTGCATGGGTGCCAGCGGCAGGGGCGCCTGCCGGTCCACGGGCGCCGGTTCAAGCATCTCGACCTCGGCGGCGGTGGCGACCTGTCGCAGTTTGTGCTCGATGAGGTCTTGCAGGCCGGTCAGGGTCCCGGCCGAAACGAAGTCGCGCATCTGCAGGACCACGCCCATCCGTTCACGCACCCGCATGATCACCCGCAACGCAGCAAGGGAATGCCCACCGATGCGGAAGAAGTCCGCATCGGGATCGAGGACGGGCCGGCCGAGGATCTCCTCCCAGATTCTGGCCAGTCCGATCAGTCGCTGCGGCACATCGCGCACATCGGCGTCAGCATCGGCAGCACCGGCAGCACCGGCAAAGGAAACGTCTGGTAGCGCGGCCATATCCACCTTGCCGGTCGAGGTGCGGGGAAGCGAGTCCAGCACCATCACCGCGGCCGGAACCATCGTGGCGGGCAACTTGGTGCGGCAGGTCTTGAGCACGGCCTCCAGATCCAGCTCGATATTCGGGGCGTCGGAAATGAGGTAGGCGGCCAGGGCCTTGTCGCCGGGCGCGCGCTCTTTGACGGTGACCACCGCATGCTGCACACCCGGGTGCTCACACAGGGTTCGCTCGATCTCTGCCGGTTCTATCCGCACGCCATGCACCTTGAGCTGCCGGTCCATCCGACCGAGGAACTCCAGCGTCCCGTCGGGTCTTTGGCGTACCCGATCACCGGTGCGATAGACCCGGGCACCGGGATGCGCGCAGCGGACGTCGCGGCGGAAACGCTGCGCGGTGATGGCCGGGGAGCCGAGGTAGCCCATCGTGACGCCGGCACCGCCGATCCACAGCTCGCCTTCGCCCCCCCGGGGCGGCCAGCGCGCCCTCCGGATCGACAACGTAGAGGCACACGTTGGCGATCGGACGTCCGATAGACGCCCAGGATGCCTCGTCGGCGACTTCGACACGCCAGAAGGTCGCATCGATGGTCGTCTCGGTCGGTCCGTACAGATTCACCAGCTCGGCGTGGGGCAACACGGCGGCAAACCGCCGGCACAGCGCCAGCGACAACGGTTCACCACCGCAGAACACGTAGCGCAAGGTCATGCACTGGCCAAGATCGGGCTCCTCGAGCAGCACATCCAGCTGTGAGGGAACGATCTGCAGCATCGTGATGCTCGACTGCCTGACGCGTTGGACGATCGAGTGCGGATCCCACTCCCCCGGGTTGAACACCAGCCGGGCACCGGCCACCAACGGGCCGAAGATCTCCCACATGAAGATGTCGAATGTGGGTGCGGCCGTCTGCAGCAACGCATCATCGCCGCCAAGACCGAATTCGTCGCGCCGCCACAGCAGCTGATTGCAGAATGCACGGTGTGAACTGGTCACCGCTTTGGGGCGGCCGGTAGAACCCGATGTGAAGTTGAGGTAGGCCGGCTCAGCAGGATCGAGCTGGGGCGGCGGCATCGACGCGACCGCTGCGCCGGCGCGGTCGGCCGCGATCAGCTCGGGTGCGTTGACCGGAACCAATGGCCGGGTCTGATCATCGACGACAACGCGACTGACACCGGCATCGGTGATCATGTCCGCGACCCGCGCGCTCGGATGGGTTGGGTTCAGCACCACCACCACCGCCCCGGATCGCGCGATCGCCAGCGCCGCTACGGCCAGGTGAACGCTGCGCCCGAGGAAGACGCCGATGGCATCACCGGGTCGGACCCCCGCCGCGGCTAGGTGTTCGGCGAACGCGTCGACCCGCTCGCCTAGCTCGGCATAGGTGACCGTGGCCCCGCCCGCGTCTTCAATGGCGATGGCCTGGGGGGTGCGCTCGATCTGGGCGGCAACGAGTTCGTGAATGCTGTGATCCCCGCCCGGCCGCCGGGGACCGACGATCGGTTCAGCCTCCCGCCGGCGAAGCGGATGCAGGGTCGGGTCAACCTCGGCGTCGCCGGCGAGAAATTCATCAAGCGTGCCGACCGCATCGGCGTAGGCAGGTAGCGCCTGTTCGTAGCCGCTGGCGTGCTCGTTTCGCCCGCCCACCTTGGTCCGTTCGAAACGCCAACCCCGCTCGATGAGCGCCTGCGCCGCCGACCCTTGCGGTGCCACCGCCGCAAGGATCGCCCAGCCCCCAAGCCGGCCCAGGTCGTGAAAATTGTTGACCGAGGTATGGGCAGCGAGTTCGTCCACGATTTCCCGCAGCCGGTTTGCCGCATCGCGGCCTGAGCCGCGGCTGGCCATCCAGTCATAGACGGTGTCCGATCGCGCGGCCAAGCGAGCGCCCAGTTCGGTCAGCAGGGCTTCCGAAGGCCCCTCCCCGATCCGCAGGAACCGGACGTCTCGCATCAATGCGGCGACCCGGTTGCGCTCCACGTAGCCGCGCCATCCCAGCGTCTGCATCGCGTTGTCGGTGGCGTGATAGGCGAACTCGGAGGCGGCGACCTTGAGCGTCAGGAAGATCTCTTGCGGGGTATCGGGCTCGGTCGCGACGACGCCGAGCAGGGCCCCGATCGATTCGATCTCTGCGGCGATGCGCGCCGTGCGGCGCTGGACGACCGGGTCGGTGATGAGCCAGGCCGGTGCTCACCTCCCGTTGTGACGCGAAGCGGTAGATCAACTGCGCGCATCGCTTCATCACGCCCAGGCCAATCGCGCCGGCGCTAGCGCGGCCGATCCGCAGGCCCTCGTCGATCACCTCGAGCCCATCGCCAATCCCGCCGAGGATCTGCCAGGGCGCTACCCGCACCCCATCGAAGCGGATGCCCGACACCGGAACGGACCGCAATCCGAAGGTTCTCTCAGGGGGCAGCATGCTGACCCCCGGACTGTCAGCCGGGATCGCCACCGCGGTCAACGCGGTGCCACCGTCGACGGCGAACGGCACCAGAGTCACGAACACGCCGGTGCATCCCGCACCGGTAATGCAGGATTTCGCGGCGCTGATCACCCAGTCGGAGCCGTCGGGGATCGCTGTGCTGACCAGTTCACGCAGGTTGGAACCGGACACGCTGGGCTCGGTGATCGCCAGGGAACCCAGCAGCCGGGCGGTGCGCATCGGATCGATGAATCGCTGACGGGCTTGGCTGCTGCCATGCAGCAAGACAGTCTGCATCGCACCGTGATGTACCGCGAGCAGGGCCGCATGGCCGACATCGATGCCACCGACGCGCTCCACGATCGCACTGAGCTCGGCGAGGTCGACCGCGGATCCGCCGGCTCCGGCACTGATGTGTCCGAAGTGTCCCGCGTCGGCGAGTTCATGCAACGACCGATCAAGGGTCAACGATGCCGAAGCCGCTACCCACTGGGCTGCCTGGTCCCCGTCGTCCTCACCAGGGCATTGCGAGACCGTCGGGGTACCAGCCGTCATATGAAACTCCTCAGCTCATTCGCAACGGCTACCTGCCGCGCGACACAAGGGCGGCGCGCATTCCCTGCCCGGGGGACTACAGACCGCGCGATGCGGCCACGCCCTTTAGGTACACGGCTATGTTGTCATTGTCAACATGAAATATTGACATTGGCAACTTGTCATTGACCACGCGCCTCAGTGTGAAGTTAGCTGAATGTTCCGATTGACGAGGCGGCAGACGGCGGGCTGCCGCGACACAGAGCCGGGACGACCAATCACTAGCAGTTCATAACTTTTTGCTCGCGGCGCCGGCATTCAATAGAGGATTCGACGCAACGTCGCCGATCGGAAAACTTAGTTAGCCTGTGACGTCCGTAACACAGCGAATCTTCCGGCAAGAGTCACGATCAGCACGCGAGACCGCGACAATCAGGCGTTAGCCAGCAAACTTTGATGAGCCACCGGTATCAGTAGCCGAACGGCGTCCCGACGCTGCGGAACTGCGGCACGCCAACGTCGATAAGCTGGGCCGAATCTCCCGCCACGGGTTGGCCTACCCGTCGATCGAAGGGCCGGACCCGCCCCGTTGGCTTACCATGAGCTAACGCGTGGCGGCTCAAGGCCAACTCGTACGATGCTCGAATGAGTGAACGCTCGCAGTATCACCATGGCGGTCTGCGCGACGCGATCCTGACCGAAGCGGCCACCCTGGTCGCCGAGCGCGGAGTTGGCGCCGTGTCGGTGCGTGAGCTGGCCCGCCGCGCTGGCGTGTCGCACAATGCCTATGGCCACCACTTCACCGACCGGCGCGGATTGTTCACCGCACTAGCGGCGCAAGGCTTCACGTTGCTTGCGGAGGCACTGCGTGAGGCCCGCGGAAACTTCCTCGACGGCGCCCGCGCCTACGTCCGCTTTGCGATCGAGCATCCGGGCCACTACGCGGTGATGTTCGACTGGTCCCTGATCGACCGCACCGATAGCGATCTGGCCGCCGCGCATGCGGCCGCCTCGATGGAGCTCGCCCGGGGCGCCTCACTGCTCCAAGATCCAAAGGCCGTGGCGGATCGCCACGGCGCCGAGCTCGCGGCGTGGTCGCTCATCCATGGCTTCTCGATGCTGTGGCTCAACGGCGTGCTGCCGTCGGATCCGGGCGAATGCACGGATCCGATCGCAACTGCGGAGCGGGTCGCGCTCATGCTGTTCGAGACGTGACATCGGTCAACGGACACTAGGGCACGCGAAAACCGGCCGCGAACGGGACGCGCGGTCGCGCTTACTCGAGCTGATCGCGCAGCCGCGCCAGGGATTTGGCCAGCAGCCGCGAGACGTGCATCTGTGAGATGCCCACCCGTTCGGCGATCTGCGTTTGTGTCATCGAGTCGAGAAACCTCAGCACCAGCACCGTTCGCTCCCGCTCGGGCAGCGCCTCGAGCAAGGGACGAAGCGACTCGCGATCTTCGATCCGATCCAAACCGGCGTCCATGTCACCCAACGTGTCCGCGATGGCGCGGGCGTCGTCGTCCTAGCTACCGCTACCGCTGTCAATGGACAAGGTGTTGTAGGAGCTGCCCGCTACCAAGCCCTCGACTACCTCGGCTCGGTCCATCTCGAGCTCGGCGGCGAGTTCGGTCGCGGTGGGCGCCCTGCCCAGCCGCTGCGACAGGTCGGCGGTGGCCGCGCCCAACCGCAGATGCAGTTCCTTCAGCCGCCGCGGAACCTTGACCGACCAACTGTTGTCGCGGAAATGCCGCCGGACCTCGCCCATGATGGTGGGCACCGCGAACGAGACGAAATCCGAACCCGTCTCGACATCGAAGCGGACCACCGCGTTGACCAGCCCGACCCTCGCGACCTGAACCAGGTCACCGCGTGGTTCGCCACGTCCCTCGAACCGCCGGGCGATGTGATCGGCCAACGGCAAGCAGCGCTCGACGATCGTGTCGCGGTGGCGCTGGAAATTCGGTGAGTCGGCATCGAAGGTGGCCAACTCACGAAACATCTCCGGGACATCGGCGTATTCGTTGGGTCGTGAAGAGGAACCGCCGGCAGTTCGGGAGGTCACCTGCCGGAGGCCACCCTTCGAGCCGTCAACATGATGCCGAACACGCTGCCGGCTGCCTCAGGTGGGCGACCATCGTGAAATGTCTGAACATCGTCGGCCAGCGATGTCAGCACATGCCAGCTGAAACTTCCCGGCGCCACCACGTCGTGCGTACCGCACGCGGCAGAGGCCTGGACCACAAGTTCGTCGTCGCGCGGGTCCACCACCAGGGTCAGCGTGGCGTCCGGTGTGGCCGAACGGATCAGCCGAGTACACACCTCGTCGACCGCCAGCCGCAGGTCTGCCACAGCGTCGAAATCCAAGTCTTCAAACGTGCCGATGGCACCAACCAGGGTGCGCAGCATCGACAGGTTCTCCAAGCGCGCAGCAACGTTGAGTTCGACGGCACGGTGGCCGCGTTCGCGCTTGTTGATGCGCGGATCCGCATCGGTCATCTGGCCTCCCGGCAATTTTGCACCGACAGTACTCTCGCTTTGAGTCCCGCTTTGGGCCCAGCGTTGCAGCCGGTTGGTCATGATCGCCACCGGGTATTCAACCAGCTACCGGCGAGGCGGGCGGGACCGACACAGTCCGGACGCGCCGGCTCGAGCAAATCGCGATGTTTGCCGGGATGACGTCGGTCGTCGTGATCGTGGTCGCAGTGGAAATCTAGGTCGGTGCTTTGGCGATTTTGTCCCCCATGATGGGGTGACAACGCGGACGCAACAATGCCGGTACTCATCATGGTTTAGACCTGATACCCAGTCGCTACCGCCGGTAAAACCGCGAATCGATTTTCGATTGCGTGATTCTTCGCGTACCGGGTACCGCCGAGATGGCCCCACCCCGCAGCCGCGACAAACACCAACACGCACCAACAAGCACCGATGCGGCGGGGGCGGACTCGTCGCAGCCGCCAAGCGACGGCGGGGTGCTCACCAATGGCGTCTAGCTGGCCAGCCGCTGTCGGCGGACTTCGGGGTGTTCGCTGTACCAGCGATCGGCAATCCTGCGAACCCGTCTATGCTCGAACGCCAGCCAGATCAAACCGACCACGGCGACAGTGAGCGCGACCACGCCGGAAGCCATGCCCTCGGAGTGATGCCCGGTACCGAAGGCCGCCAGCGACCCGACGCCGCCGATTACGCCCGCCACGACCAAGAGGTACCCAGGCCAGTGCAGCACGTCGATCAGCGACTCGCCTGCGAGTGGCCGCGTCGTCCGCAAGTGGTCGACGGGGTCACGATAGGTGTCCCCCATGGCTCCTCCTCTGCTATCCCGCGATTAATGCCATTACCAGGCATTACCTTCAACGGTAGAACTCCGGGCACAGGATGTGGAGTGATCAGGGCAAATTCGGCAAATTCTTTGTCAAAGCGCCAGTACTGGACCCGCAATTGACGGAACGCCCAGGGAAAGAGCCACCACCATCAGCGTCAGCAAAAACCAGCCGGCGCCGTGCCACCCCCACCAGGTGCCCCCGTCACGCCACACGCGATAGGTGCGCACGAAGGCCCATATCGCGCTGGCGAACAGGATCGCCGGCTCCCCGAGCGCGAGCAAGGTGCGCTCGGGCAGGCCACACGCCGCGGTGTCGACTCCCGCGCGTCCGCCGCACGTACTGACCCATAACGCCGCCATGATGAGGAAGCCGACGGCGGCGCTGGCCGCCAGGGCCGCAAAGCGGATAGCAGCTCGGACCTCTTCGTCATCCTGCCCGAGGCGATCACCATCTGATCGCTCATGCACCCTTTGCATCCTGAACCCCAATCCTGCGTTCTGTGGATACACAGCAAACCGAATACCCCGCCGGGAGCTGGGATAAACGGCGCGCGGCTCAGGTCATCGCCGATAATGCGCTACGCACGGCCGCTATGGCCAGATCGATTTCGTCGCGACCGACGGTCAGCGCGGGACGAAATCGCACACTGACCTTACCGGCCGGCAACGCAATGACCACCCGCTGCCACAGGCGCTGAATCAATTCGTCGCGATCGGCGGTGGTCGGCAGGTCGAAAGCGCACATCAGGCCACGCCCACGGGGATGCAGAACCACCGCCGGCAAGTCCTTGGTCAGCTCATCGAATTGGGCACGCAGGTAGCGGCCCTGCTCGGCCGCGTTATCGACCAATCCTTCGGCCTCGATCACTTCCAGAATGCGGCGAGCGCGCACCATGTCGGTGAGATTGCCGCCCCAGGTCGAGTTGAGCCGCGACGAGACGGCAAACACGTTGTCGACGATCTCGTCGACCCGGCCGCCGGCCATCACCCCGCACACCTGGGTCTTCTTGCCGAACGCCACGACATCGGGTTTCACCCCGAACTGCTGGTAAGCCCAGGGAGTTCCGGTCATTGCGCAACCCGTCTGGACCTCGTCGAAGATCAGCAGCGCATCGTGTTCGTCGCAGAGCCGTCGCATCGCCGCGAAGAACTCGGGCCGGAAATGCCGGTCACCACCTTCACCTTGAATGGGTTCGGCGATAAAGCAGGCGATGTCGTGGGGGTGCGCCTCGAACGCGGCGCGGGCCTGAGCCAAGGACTCCGCCTCCACGGTATCCATGTCGGCATCCGGCCGAATGTATGGAGCATCGATGCGCGGCCAGTCGAACGTCGGGAAGCGAGCGACATTGACCGGCTTGGTGTTGGTCAGCGACAACGTGTAGCCGCTGCGGCCGTGAAACGCCCCACGTAGGTGCAGCACCTTGGTGCCCAGCCCCGCATCGATGCCGAGTGCCTGGTTGTGCCGGCTCTTCCAGTCAAAAGCCACCTTAAGCGCGTTTTCGACCGCCAACGCGCCACCGTCGACGAAGAACAGGTGCGGCAGCGCCGGGTCGCCCAGCACCCGCACGAAAGTCTGGACGAAGCGCGCCATCGGCACCGAGTAGACGTCGGCGTTGCTGGGCTTGTTCAGCGCCGCCTCAAGTAGTTCGGCGCGGAACTGCTCGTCCTCGGCCAATCCCGGGTGGTTCATCCCCAATGCCGACGAGGCGAAGAAAGTGAACATGTCCAGGTAGCGCCGACCGGTTCGGGCGTCGACCAGATACGAGCCGGCGGATTGGGACAGATCGAGCACCAGGTCGAAACCATCGACCAGCATGCTGCGCCCCAGCACCTCCTGGACGTCATCTGCTTCTATTTGCTGGCATGCAGGCACGGTGGATCTCACGGCGGCAGTCATACCGACCATGCTAGCGTGCTATTTACGAAAAAAAATACCCTTAGGCCGGAAAGATTATGGTATGAACTGCCGATCACTGTAAAAAGTATTCAAAATGATGGTGCTTCGCGTGCGCACGTTAGCGGTTGCCCGGATCCGCTGCAGCAGGTCCTCCAGCACCCGCGCGGAGACAACCCGCACCAGCAGGACATAGCTCTCTTCGCCGGCCACCGAATGACACGACTCAACCTCATGGATGTGTTCCAGACGGGCGGGCACATCATCGGGTTGGGAAGGATCAAGAGGAGTAATCGCCACGAACGCCGATAGAAAGTGCCCCACCGCCTCGGGGTCGACGCGCGCCGAGTACCCGGTCACCACACCGCGTGCCTCCAGTCTGCGCACCCGCGATTGGACCGCCGAGACCGAAAGACCGGCACTGGCCGCCAGCTCCGCAAGGGTCGCACGCCCGTCGGAGACCAGCTGGCGCACCAGGATCCGGTCGATGTCGTCGAGCGTCTCACCCATGGGCGCAGACTATCGCAGCAGCCAGGGCGCACCATGAGTTCGACGAACAACCTGGTTACCTGGGAGCTGCGGGCCCGCTTCGCCGCGGGACTGTCAGCCATGTATGCCGGCGAAGTCCCCGCCTACAGCACGCTGGTGGACGTCACCGCAGAGGTGAACCGTGACTATGTGGCAGCGCACCCCGGCGCCGAACGGCTGGGATCACTGCAGCGGGTCACCGCCGAGCGCCACGGCGCCATCCGGGTGGGCAGCCCCGCCGAACTTGCCGCCGTCGCCGACCTGTTCGCCGCGTTCGGCATGTTCGCGGTGGGCTTCTACGACCTGCGCTCGGCCCGGTCGCCGATTCCCGTGGTATCCACCGCATTCCGCCCAATCGACGCCGAGGAATTGGCGAACAACCCCTTTCGGGTGTTCACCTCGATGCTGGCCACCGGCGACAGCCGGTTCTTCGATTCCGGGCTGCGCGCGCGGGTGCTGACATTTCTGGGCCGCCGGCAACTGTTCGACCCCGCGCTGCTGGCCCAGGCCCGCGTGGTCGCCGCCGAAGGCGGCTGCGACGCCGCACAGGCACCGGACTTCGTCGCCAAAGCCGTGGCGGCGTTCGCGCTCTCGCGCGAGCCGATCGACAAGGCGTGGTACGACGAGCTCTCGCGGGTGTCGGCGGTGGCGGCCGACATCGCGGGCGTCGGCTCGACCCACATCAACCACCTCACGCCACGCGTGCTCGACATCGACGACCTCTACGCGAGGATGACCGGGCGCGGCATCACCATGATCGAGGCGATCCAGGGTCCGCCGCGCACCGACGGACCCGCGGTGCTGTTGCGCCAGACGTCGTTTCGCGCATTGGCCGAGCCACGACTGTTCCGCGGTGCCGATGGCACCGTCACCGAGGGCAGCCTGCGGGTGCGGTTCGGCGAGGTCGAGGCGCGCGGCGTCGCGCTGACGCCACGCGGACGGGAGCGCTACGACGCCGCGATGGCACGGCTCGCCGGAACCGGCGACCCAGCCACGATCTGGAGCGACCACTTTCCGGCGACCGATGCCGAGATGGCGGCGCAGGGTCTGGCCTATTACCGCGCCGGTGATCCGTCGGCGCCTATCGTCTATGAGGACTTCCTGCCCGCCTCGGCGGCCGGCATCTTCCGCTCCAACCTGGACGGCGATACCCGCACCGGGCAGGCGACCGGCGCCGCTGACAGCGACCCCGATTACCACGTGGGGTGGTTGGCGGGGGCCATCGACCGCGACATCTACGACCCGTACTCGCTCTACGATGCACTCGCCACCGAGCGGGCGCGATGACGGTGCACGGAGCAGCGACAATCGGCGACAAGCAGCCACAGACAGCGACAAACAGCGAAAAGGAGCGAGCGGGGCCAATGACCCACTCAGATGAGCTACGTGACCGGGTACGCAAGGCGCTCGAGGCGGTCGGCGTGACCGCCAGCCTCGATGAGCCGGGCGGACACGGGATGCCGTCGAGCACGCCTATCACCTGCGAGACGCTGTTCACCCTGACGGCCACCACTGCCGAACAGACCGAGCGCAGCATCGCCGACGCGCACGCCGCGTTCACCCAATGGCGAAGCACGCCGGCGCCGATGCGCGGCGCATTGGTGGCCCGCCTCGGTGAGTTGATCAGCGCACACAAGCACGACCTGGCCGAGCTGGTGACGATCGAAGTCGGCAAGACCGGCTCCGAGGCGCTGGGCGAAGTGCAGGAAATGATCGATATCTGCGAGTTCGCGGTCGGCCTGTCCCGCCAGCTCTACGGCCTCACCATCGCCTCCGAGCGCCCCGGGCACCGGCTCATGGAGACCTGGCATCCACTCGGTGTGGTCGGCGTGATCACCGCGTTCAACTTCCCGGTTGCGGTTTGGGCATGGAACACCGCGGTGGCGCTGGTGTGCGGCGACACCGTGCTGTGGAAGCCCTCGGAGCTGGCGCCATTGACGGCGCTGGCCTGCCAGACACTGCTGACCCGGGCCGCTGCCGACGTCGGCGCGCCGCCGTCGGTCGGCGCTGTGGTGCTGGGTGGGGCCGAGCTGGGTGAACAACTCGTCGATGACCCGCGCATCGCGTTGCTGTCCGCGACGGGTTCGGTGCGCATGGGCCAGCAGGTGGGGCCCCGGGTCGCCCGGCGATTCGGCCGGGTACTGCTGGAACTGGGCGGCAACAACGCGGTCATTGTGACGCCATCGGCCGACCTGGACCTGGCGGTGCGGGGCATCGTGTTCGCCGCCGCCGGTACCGCCGGGCAGCGCTGCACCAGCCTGCGCCGCCTGATCGTGCACAGCTCCGTGGCCGACGATGTGGTGGCGCGCGTCGTCGCCGCCTGCCGCACGCTGCCGGTCGGCGATCCGTGCGATCCGGCGACCCTGATCGGCCCGCTGATCCATGAGACCGCCTACCGCGACATGCTGGGCGCGCTGGACCAGGCGCGCGCCGAGGGCGGCGAGGTGATCGACCCCAACCCGCGCCGGGACGGCCCCGCGGGCGGCTATTACGTCGCACCGGCGGTGGTCCGGATGCCGGCACAGACCGCCATTGTGGCGACCGAAACCTTCGCCCCCATCCTCTACGTCCTCACCTGCGACGATCTAGATGACGCGATCGCGCTCAACAATGCTGTACCGCAAGGACTCTCGTCGGCGATCTTCACCAACGACCTGCGTGAGGCCGAGCGCTTCCTGGCCGCATCCGACTGCGGGATCGCCAACGTCAACATCGGGACATCGGGCGCGGAGATCGGCGGCGCGTTCGGCGGCGAGAAGCAGACCGGCGGCGGTCGCGAGTCCGGTTCGGATGCTTGGAAGGCGTATATGCGCCGCGCCACCAACACCATCAACTACTCCACCGAGCTGCCGCTGGCCCAGGGCGTGCAGTTTGGGTGAGCCTGCGCGCTAGCGGAGGACGTTGGCCGCGTGAGTAGTATCTTCCCCATGGCGACAGCCAGAAGGCGGTTATCCCCCGAGGATCGACGCGCTGAACTGCTCGCCCTGGGGGCGGAAGTTTTCGGGAAGCGACCTTACGACGAGGTCCGCATCGATGAGATTGCGGAGCGCGCCGGGGTTTCGCGTGCGCTGATGTATCACTACTTCCCGGACAAGCGGACGTTCTTCGCGGCGGTCGTCAAGGACGAGGCGGATCGGCTCTACGAGGCCACCAGCATCGAGTCCCCCGTCGGAATGACGATGTTCGAGGAGATCCGCCTCGGCGTGCTGGCCTACATGGCCTACCACCAACAGAACCCGGAGGCCGCCTGGGCCGCCTACGTGGGCCTGGGACGCTCCGATCCGGTTCTGCTGGGCATCGATGACGAGGCCAAGAACCGCCAGATGGAACACATCATGACCCGAATCGGCCAAGTCGTGAGCGGCATTCCGGGCAGCACCGCGCTGGCCCAGCATGTCGAGCGTGACCTGCGGGTGATCATCTACGGCTGGTTGGCGTTCACCTTCGAAATCTGCCGTCAGCGGATCATGGACCCCAGCACCGACGCCGACCGCCTCGCCGATGCCTGTGCGCACACGCTGCTGGACTCGATCGCGCGGGTGCCCGAGATTCCCGGCGAGCTCACCGAGGCGATGGCGACCGCCCGACACACGCCGCAATAGTTTTTGTCGGTGCCCGTTGGCACCATGGCTAGGTGAGCACCGCGCGCCCCGAACCCCTGGGCCCCGAAGCCTTGGGGCGGTTCAGCGCGATCACTCGCGAATGGTTCACCAACACCTTCGCCGCGCCCACCCCGGCACAGGCCAGCGCCTGGGCCGCCATCGCGGCCGGCGACAACACGTTGGTGATCGCCCCGACCGGCTCGGGTAAGACGCTCGCCGCGTTCCTGTGGGCCCTGGACAGCCTGGCCTGTTGCCCCGACCGCACGGCCGGCACCCGGGTGCTCTACGTGTCGCCGCTGAAGGCCCTGGCGGTCGATGTGGAGCGCAACCTGCGCACGCCGCTGGCCGGGCTCACCCGGCTTGCCGAACGCCGGGGTCTGCCCCCACCGCAGATCAGCGTCGGGGTCCGCTCGGGTGACACACCGTCGGCGGTGCGCCGGCAACTCATCACGCGACCGCCCGACGTGCTGATCACCACCCCGGAGTCCCTGTTTCTGATGTTGACCTCGGCCGCACGCGAGACGTTGGCCGGGGTGCAGACCGTCATCGTCGACGAGATCCACGCGATCGCGGCCACCAAGCGTGGAGCGCACCTGGCGCTATCCCTGGAGCGACTCGACCAACTGGCCCCCGATCGCCGCGCCGGGCCCCCCGCGCAGCGCATCGGGCTTTCGGCGACCGTACGACCGCCCGAGGAACTCGCCCGGTTCCTGTCCGGATCGGTGCCGACCACCATCGTCGCCCCGCATTCGGCCAAGACCTTCGACCTCACGGTGCAGGTTCCGGTGGCTGACATGGCCAACTTGGCGAACAACACCATCTGGCCCGATGTGGAGGCTCGGTTGGTCGACCTCATCGAGTCGCACAACTCGACCATCGTGTTTGCCAATTCGCGGCGACTAGCCGAACGGCTTACCGCACGGCTCAACGAGATTCACGCGGAGCGGTCCGGCGTGACGCTCCCGTCGGAGGCCAACACGCAGGTTGCCGGCGGCGCCCCGGCCCAGATCATGGCCAGTGGGCAGACCTTCGGCGCTCCCACTCTGCTGGCCCGGGCCCACCACGGTTCGGTCAGCAAGGAACAGCGCGCCCAGGTCGAGGAGAACCTCAAACGCGGAGCGCTCGAGGCGGTGGTGGCAACCTCGAGCCTGGAACTCGGGATCGACATGGGGGCCGTCGATCTGGTGATTCAGGTGGAAGCACCGCCGTCGGTGGCCAGCGGCCTGCAACGCATCGGGCGGGCTGGCCACCAGGTCGGCGAGGTTTCCCGCGGGGTGCTGTTCCCCAAGCACCGCACCGACCTGCTCGGCTGCGCGATCAGCGTGCAGCGCATGCGCACCGGCCAGATCGAGACCATGCGGGTGCCGGCCAACCCGCTGGACATCCTGGCCCAGCACACGGTCGCCGCCGCCGCCCTGGAGCCGCTCGACGCCGATCAATGGTTCGACACCGTGCGCCACAGCGCTTCCTTCGCCACGCTGCCGCGCAGCGTCTTCGAGGCCACGCTGGATCTGCTGTCGGGCAAGTATCCGTCCACCGAATTCGCCGAGTTGCGCCCACGACTGGTCTACGACCGCGGAACCGGAACGCTGACCGCACGCCCCGGGGCGCAGCGCCTGGCCGTCACCTCCGGCGGCGCCATCCCCGACCGCGGCTTGTTCACCGTCTACCTGGCCAGCGAATCGGAAAAGCCCTCGCGGGTAGGCGAACTCGACGAGGAGATGGTCTACGAGTCCCGGCCAGGTGACGTGATCTCGCTGGGTGCCACCAGCTGGAGAATCACCGAGATCACCCATGACCGGGTGCTGGTGATACCCGCTCCAGGCGAGCCCGCTCGGCTGCCCTTCTGGCGCGGTGACGACGTCGGCCGCCCCGCCGAACTGGGCGCCGCGCTGGGCGCGCTCACCGGCGAGTTGGCCCGGCTGGACCGCGAGGAGTTTGACAAGCGCTGTGCGGGGTTAGGTTTCGACGTTTTCGCGACGGACAACCTGTGGGGACTGCTCGACGACCAGAAGACCGCGACCCGGGTGGTACCCACCGACACCGCGCTGCTGGTCGAGCGCTTCCGCGACGAGCTCGGCGACTGGCGGGTAGTCCTGCACTCGCCCTACGGCCTGCGGGTGCACGGCCCACTAGCGCTGGCAGTCGGCCGGCGACTGCGTGATCGCTACGGCCTCGACGAGAAGCCAACGGCCTCCGATGACGGCATCGTTGTTCGATTGCCCGACACCATTTCCGACACCGGCACCGAAACGCCCCCGGGTGCCGAGCTGTTCCTTTTCGACGCCGACGAGATCGACGCGATCGTGACCGCCGAAGTGGGCGCTTCGGCGTTGTTCGCCTCCCGATTCCGGGAGTCGGCGGCCCGGGCGCTGCTGCTCCCCCGCCGCCATCCCGGCCGGCGGTCACCGTTGTGGCACCAGCGCCAGCGCGCCGCGCAGTTGCTGGATGTGGCGCGCAAGTACCCCGACTTCCCGATGGTGCTGGAAACGGTGCGCGAGTGTCTGCAGGATGTCTATGACGTTCCGACGCTGACCACCCTGATGACCGACATCGCCCAGCGCCGGGTTCGGGTGGCCGAGACCGAGACCACCAAGCCCTCCCCGTTCGCGGCGTCGCTGCTGTTCGGCTACGTCGGCGCGTTCATGTACGAGGGCGATGTGCCGCTGGCCGAGCGCCGCGCCGCGGCGCTGTCGCTGGACAGCACGCTGCTGGCCGAGTTGCTCGGCCGCGTCGAGTTGCGCGAGCTGCTGGACCCCGAGGTGATCGCCGCGACCGGCCGCCAATTGCAGCACCTGTCCGCCGATCGGGCCGCCCGCGACGCGGAAGGGGTGGCGGATCTGCTGCGGCTGCTGGGGCCACTAACCGAGGATGAGGTTGAGGCGCGGGCCGAGGCGACCGGCGGCACCGACATCGGCGGCTGGCTAGAGGGCCTGCGTGCCGCGCGGCGCGCGCTGGAAGTGTCCTACGCGGGCCGCAGTTGGTGGGTGGCTGTCGAGGACATCGGCCGACTGCGCGACGGCGTCGGCGCGGCGGTTCCGGTGGGCTTACCGGCCGCCTTTACCGAGGCGGTGGCCGACCCGTTGGCGGAGCTGCTGGGCCGCTACGCACGCACCCACCCGCCGTTCACCACCGCCGAGGCCGCGGGCAGGTTCGGCTTGGGACTGCGGGTGACCGCGGATGTGCTGGGCCGGCTCGCCGGTGATGGGCGCTTGGTGCGCGGCGATTTCGTCGCCACCGGGGTCTTTGGCGGCGCGGGGTCCGAGCAGTGGTGCGATGCCGAGGTGTTGCGCATCTTGCGGCGCCGTTCGTTGGCCGCGCTGCGGGCCCAGGTTGAGCCGGTCAGTACCGCTGCCTACGGGCGATTCCTGCCGGAGTGGCACCAGGTGGGCGGCGCCGACTCGGGCCACGGCGGTATTGACCGGCTGGCATCGGTGATCGATCAGCTCGCCGGCGTGCGGATCCCCGCGTCCGCGCTGGAACCGCTGGTACTGGCCCCGCGGGTGCGCGACTATTCCCCGGCGATGCTCGACGAGCTGCTTGCCACCGGCGAAGTCACCTGGGCGGGCGCCGGATCCATTTCGGGCAGTGACGGTTGGGTGACGCTGCACCTTGCCGATTCGGCTCCGTTGACACTGGCCGCACCCGCCGAGATCGAGTTCAGCGAAACCCACCGGGCGATCCTGGACACGCTGGCCGGCGGAGGTGCCTACTTCTTCCGCCAGCTCATCGGCGACAGACCGGATGAGGCGGCGATCAAGGCCGCCCTATGGGAACTGATCTGGGCCGGCCGGGTCTGCGGCGACACGTTCGCGCCGGTGCGGGCATTGCTCGGTGGCGGCGGCCTGGGGAGCCGAAAACGCTCCGCCCCCGCGCATCGCGGACACCGTCCACCCCGGCTGAGCCGATACCGCGTCGCCCATGCCCAGCCCCGTTCCGTCGACCCGACCGTGGCCGGCCGCTGGTCGCTGCTGCCCCCCGCCGAGCCGGACTCGACGATGCGGGCCCACTACCAAGCCGAGCTGCTGCTGAACCGGCACGGTGTGCTGACCAAGGGTGCGGTGGCCTCCGAAGGTGTTCCGGGCGGATTCGCGACCCTCTACAAGGTGTTGAGCGCGTTCGAGGATGCCGGGCGATGCCAACGGGGTTACTTCATCGAGTCGCTCGGTGGTGCGCAATTCGCCGTCGCGGCCACCGTCGACAGATTGCGCAGCTACCTCGACGATCCGGGCACTTTCACCGACAGTCGGCGTCCGCAGTATCAGGCCGTGCTGCTGGCCGCCGCCGACCCGTCCAACCCCTATGGCGCCGCGCTGCCGTGGCCCACTTCGGACGACGACGGTTCCAACGTCGGGGCCCGCCCAGGCCGCAAGGCCGGGGCACTGGTCGTGCTGGTGGATGGCGCCCTGGCCTGGTTCCTCGAACGAGGCGGGCGAACGCTGCTGACCTTCACCGACGACTCCGAGGCCAACGCTGCGGCGGCCATCGCGCTGGCTGAGCTGGTCGCCACCCGGCGGGTCGGGTCACTATTGGTCGAGCGAATCAACGGAGTGCCGGTGCTACAGGCCGGGGCAGGCCAGGCGAGCCTGGCGGTTACCGCCCTGGCCGATGCCGGCTTCCTACGCACGCCTCGCGGTCTGCGGCTTCGGTGAGCCATGCCCGAGGGTGAAACCGTCTGGCACACCGCAGCCACACTGCGTCAATACCTGGCCGGAAAAACGCTGACCCGCTGCGATATTCGGGTGCCGCGGTTCGAGACCGTGGACCTGACCGGGCAAGTGGTGGAGGAGGTGCAAAGCCGCGGCAAGCATCTGTTCATCCGGACCGCTCTGGTCAGCATTCACTCCCATCTGAAGATGGACGGCAGCTGGCGAGTCGGCGACCGGCCGGCGCGGGTAGACCACCGCGCACGAATCATCCTGGAAGCCAACGATATCCGGGCAGTGGGCGTTGACCTGGGCGTGCTGGAGCTGCTGGAGCGCGACAACGAGGGCGCCGTCGTCGCGCATCTGGGGCCCGATCTGCTGGGTGAGGACTGGGATCCACACATCGCGGCCGCCAACCTGGCCGCCGACCCGCATCGTTGCATCGCCGAGGCACTGCTCGATCAACGGGTGCTGGCCGGGATCGGCAACGTTTACTGCAACGAGCTGTGCTTCGTCAGCGGACACCTGCCAACCGCGCCGGTCAGCGACGTTGCCAAGCCGCTGCGCCTGGTTACCCGCGCTCGAGAAATGCTGTGGGCCAACCGGCTGCGCTGGAACCGCACCACCACCGGCGACACCCGCGCCGGTCGGCAGTTGTGGGTCTACGGCAGGGCCGGTCAGCCATGCCGGCGCTGCGCGACCGGCATCGAGCGCCAAGGGCCTGACGGCTCCGGCGAGCGGGTGCGGTACTGGTGCCCGGCCTGCCAACGCTGAGCCGGCGATCCCAGCTACTCGCGGGCGTGGGTCACGAAGAATTGGACAATCGCCTCCGACCCGTCGAATGCACGGGTGGTGGCCCCGATGACCGGCTTGGGCAGGTACTGCCTGCTGCCCGGCCAGGTGTGCCCGCCATTGCCGATCTGGTAGAAGATCACTTCCGTGCCGGGGGCGCACGCGGTGGAATCGAAGCGCAGCACCACCGTTGAATCCCCGGCTTCGGGCAACTCTGCTACCGCTGGTTTGCCTTGGCACTCATCGACTGCCCGCCAGCGCTCGATCATGCTCGCGGCCGAGATGGCGCGGCTGAGCCCGCCGCGCCCGCGCACCTTGCCTCCCTTGAAGGGCACCACCCGATCTGCGGTACCGTGCGCCGCCAACACCGACACCGGGCGGGACGGATTGCACGGCACACCCACGCCCAGCGTGCCGGCGATCGGAGCGATCGCCGCGAATACGTCCGCGCGGTCACACGCCAGGCGGTTGGACATGAATCCCCCGTTGGACATCCCGGTGGCGAAGACGTGCCCGGCCGGCACCCCAAAGTCCTTCTGCACCTTGCCCACTAGGGCCACCAGAAAGCCGATGTCATCGAGGTGGCGCCGGTCGGCCGGTGCGGCCCCCCGCCCGTCGGCCCAGCTCTTGTCGTAGCCGTTGGGATACACCACCAGCAAGTTGTTCGCGTCGGCCGCGGATTCGAAGTCGGTGAGGCGTTGCTGTCCGGCGCCGCTGGCGCCGCCACCGTGCAGATTGAGTACCAGCCCAGTCGGCGGACCGGGCGGCACGTGCAGGATGTAGGTCCGCTTGAGACCGCCGAACGCAAACATTCCGGCTTCGTTTCGCGCGCGGGGCACCGAGGTTTGTTGTTCACCGCACCCCACCAGGCATAGCGCCAGAACCAGCAGTGATAGCCAGCGCACCCCGAGCATGACGCAAAGTTACCGACCGCTGCCCCAACGTGCTTGACGGCCTCCCCGCCGTTCAGCCCGCCGATGGCGGTCGGGGCATGAACGTCCCCTTGAGTTCCAGGCCGTATTCGAGGTGTTCGTACTTCTGCTGCTTGCGCTTGCGCCAACCGCTGCCCGCCGAGATCGGCGGTGGCATCAGCGGTGGCAGCATCGGAAACCCGGACTCCGCGGCCCCGAGCGGTGATGCTACCGACGCGAGTTGCACCGGCGTCTGGGCGGCTGGCAACAGCCCGGCCGCAGCGGGTGGTGCGGTGAGGTTGCCTATCGGCATGCCGACCCCCAACGCGGCCGTCGGCGCCGCCGCGGCGCCGACACCTTCCACCGCGCTGGACAGGGTGGCCGCCGACTCCCCCAGCGCCGACTCACCTTCCGACAGCCCCTCGGCGATGTCGGGGGCCACCGACGTCAACGCCTGCGCCGAGGTGTTCTGCGCCAGGTAGCTGAGCAGGTTGACCGGAAAGCCGGACGACACAAATTGATTGGCATAGGTGTTGGCCAATCCAAACCAGCCGCTGTTGGGATCGATGGAGGTCAGCGACTGCAATACATCAAGCGGGGAGGCGGCCGCAACGGGAGCCGCGGCCGCCGCGGCCACGTTGGCTCGAGTGGCCGGGCCGGTCAGATCGGGCGTCGACAGCGGCGAAGAGAACTGCGGTAATGCGACAGCTTGTACCGAGGCCGCCTCGTAGCGATACATGGCCGCAGAGTTGTTCACCCACACGCCCTCGTACTGGGCTTCGGTCTCGGCGATGGCCGCAAGATTTCGGCCCAGTCGGTTGGTGGCCAACAACTGCGCCAGCGCAATCCGGTTGGCCCTGACCTCCGAGGGGTGCACCAGGGTCGCCAGCGTGGAGCCAAATGCGGCCGCGGCAACCTGCGCCGATGCCGCCAGTTGCTGGCACTGTTGGGCGGTGGCGCGCAGCCAGGTGAGATACGGGCTGATGGCCCCAACCATCGCCGCCGAGGACGGGCCGCGCCAGACATCGGTCAACGCGGACAACACCGGATCGTGAGCGCGTACGGATTCCTCCAAATCGGCGCCCAGCCGCTGCCACGCATCGGCGGCCTCGATCAGTGATTCGGGACCGGGCCCCGAGTGGATCAACGCCGAGGTCATCTCCGGGGGCATCGCGATGAAGTCCATGACATCACCTTGACTACGCGAGAAAATTTTCCGGAACATCGCGTTGACGACGGCGGGAAATGCCTTGGAACATTGCGCGTCACCGTCCGGCGATGGCACTGACGGCGCGCGACAATCGCGACTTGAATTCGTCGGGAATCGGCACGTATCCGGTGCCCGCAAGGGCATTCTGGCCGGCACCGACCGAACTATGCAGAAACGCTTTGACAGCCATTGCGACCTGCGCATCGGGGTACTTCGAGCACACGATCTCATAGGTCGCCAGCACGATCGGGTAAGCGCCCGGTTGGTTTGGCCGGTAGAACGAGAGGGTATCGAAAGCCAGATCGTTGTCCTCCCCGACAAACCAGGCAGCCGAAATCGTCTTTCCCACCGACTCTTCGCTGATCGCTACCGGAGCGGGCCCGGCCGAGGTGATGATCTTGGCCATGTCGAGATGCTGCTCTCGAGCGAACGACCATTCCACGTAGGTGATCGCCCCTTCGGTGCTGCTGACGACGGCGGCGGCGCCGGCGTTGCCCTTGGCGCCCTCCCCCACGCCGCCGTTGAAATGCTTGCCGGCACGCTTGCCCCACCCACCGTTGGAAGCGCTATCGAGGTATCGCTGGAAGTTGTCCGTGGTGCCGGACCCGTCGCTGCGGAAGACGACGCGAATGGGTTCGGTGGGCAGGTCGGCGCCCGGATTGAGTGCTTCGATCGCGGGATCGTGCCAGTTGGTGATGCTGCCGTTGAAGATCCTGGCCGCGGTGGGGCCGTCCAGGTTCAGCGATGTCAGACCGTTGACCCGGTAGGCGATGGCAATCGGGCCGAACACCAGTGGCAGATTCCAGACGGGCGAGCCGCAGCGTTGCTCGGCCTGGGTGTGCTCGTCGCTGTTCAGCGGCGAATCCGAGCCCCCGAAATCGGTCTGGTCGCGGATGAATTCGCTAATCCCCGCACTTGAGCCGTTGGCCGTGTAGTTCAACGACTGACCGGGGCAGGCTTGCTCGAAGGAACGGACAAACCGGATCATGGCGTTTTCCTGGGCGGTGGAACCACTGGCCGTCAGAGTCCGCTTGCCGCCGCAGGTCACTTGCGCCGAAGTGGTTCCCGGCGCCGCGCTTTTGCCGGCGACGTTGTTGTCACCCGAACATCCCGAAAGTATCGATGCGCCGAGGGCCAATACACTCACCGCGGCGCCAAATCGATTGAATCTCACTTCAATTCCTTGCAACGATGAAATGATCGCCGTCGGCATGGTCGCGGCCAGCCAGACGCATCGTAACAAGATCTCCGATGCAAAGATCGGCTCCGGCGAAGCCGCAACGGGGCCGCATTCGCAAATTCAGCCACAGTTTGCGACCGGTACACGCTCCCGAAAGACGGCCGACATCACCGCGCCTGGATGGCCAACTACAACCTGTTGCGGGTATGGCGGCCGAGGGCCGAAGGGCTCTTCTCGGCGGGGAGGTTCCAGCAATGAGGAGCAGCAGAACGCGTGCCCTGGTCTTGGTGGTCGCGCTGGTCGGGCTCACGGAGTTGGCCACCGCGACCGCGCACGCCGACGCGGTGGATGACGCCTTCTTGAACGCCGTGAGGTCCCACGGCATCAACTTCGCATCGCCACAAGCCGCAATCATGGCCGGTCACCAGGTGTGCAATGCGCTCGATTCCGGCAGGCAGAAGTCCGATGTCGCTGGTGACGTGGCGGCCAGCAGCAGCCTGGACGGCTACCGTGCCGGCTACTTCGTCGGCGTAAGCATTGCCGCGTACTGCCCCAGGCATCACTCCCAGGCCTAAGCGTCGGGCGAGCGTCTCGGGCTAGCCGGCAGCACCCTGACCCACGGCTTGGATCGAGGCATGCTCATGCAACGCCTTCTCCGCGTCAGGATGGACGGGTTTGAGGTCGAAGACGACCTCTTTTACCGTGCCGCTGAACGCATACGGCGCCTTGTCCTCGTAGTCCCGGTCGACGACCCGACCGTTGTCGCGACCGACATCCAGCCCGGCATAGGACGTGAAGGCCAGCGTCACGGTTTGCGGCAACTCGCCCTCTCCGATCAGACGGTCGTTGGCCCACAACGTCACCCGGCCACCGGAGCCGATCACGGGCGCTTCGGATTCGAACAGCATCCGGACCGTGACATCGCCGGTGGGCACAGGTTCGGTGGACACCTGCCGGTAGGTCTCGATGCCCAGGAACGAATAGGTGTGGTGCAACCGCCGCTGTTCGTCTACCCACAACGCGAACCCACCCATGAAGTCGGCGTTGGCCACGATCACCCCTTCGGCACCGCCATCGGGGATGTGCAGCCGTGCTTCGATCGCGTAGGAGCGCCCGAAGACGCGCGGCACCATGCCACGCTGGATGTTCTGCACCCCGCCCTGGAAGGCGAACCGGGTGGTGGTGGGCAGCGGCGGTAGCTCGCCGTACATCACCGCGAGCCCTCCCAGCAGCGGCAGCACCCGATTGCGTTCGGCTTCCTGCCACCACAGCTCACGTAGCTCGGCCAGTTTGTCCGGATGCTCGGCCGCCACATTTCTGGCCTGAGAGAAGTCGTCGGGCAGGTAGTAGAGCTCCCAGACATCCTTCTCCGGGTCGTAGTTGCCGGGCGAAAAGCGCGCCATGGTCTGCGGAGACAGGTCCCACGGCGCCTTGTCCAGCCGGGCACACGCCCACCAGCCGTCCTGGTAGATGGAGCGGCTGCCGAAGTTTTCGAAGTACTGCACGGTATGACGTTCTTCGGCCTGCGCGTCATCGAAGGTGTGCACGAAACTGGTGCCGTCCATCGGTTCCTGCTCGAAGCCATCGACACTGGTGGGCTCCGGTAAGCCGATGGCCTGCAACACAGTTGGCGCGATATCGATGCAGTGGGTGAACTGGCTTCGAATACCGCCTTCGCGCGGGATCCGGCTGGGCCAGCAGACCACCATCGGGTCCCGGGTGCCGCCGAGGTGGCTGGCCATCTGCTTGCCCCACTGGAACGGCGTGTTGTTGGCGTGCGCCCACGCGCTGGCGAAATGCGGTGCGGTGAACTCGTCGCCGAGCGCCTCGATGCCACCGTATTGTTCGATGAGCTCCAGCTGCCGCTCGGCATCGAGATCCAGGCCGTTGAGGAACGTCATCTCGTTGAACGATCCGGTGTTGGTGCCTTCCATACTGGCGCCGTTGTCGCCCCAGATGTAGAAGACCAGCGTGTTGTCCGATTCACCGAGACCGTCGATCGCGTCGAGCAGCCTGCCCACGTTCCAGTCCGCGTTCTCGGAGAACCCGGCGAACACTTCCACCTGTCTTGCGAAGAGCTTCTGTTGCGCCTCCGACAAGCTGTCCCAGGCCGGGAACAGGTCGGGACGCTCGGTCAGTTCGGCGTCGGGCGGAATGATCCCGAGCTCCTTCTGGCGCTCGAATGTCTTTTGCCGATACACATCCCAGCCCTCGTCGAACTGGCCCTGGTATTTGTCGGCCCACTCCTTGTACACGTGGTGCGGTGCATGTGTGGCGCCGGTCGAGTAGTACAACAGCCACGGCTTGGTCGCGTTCTGCGCCCGTACGGTGTGCAGCCACTCGATGGCCTTGTCGGTGAGGTCGTCGGGGAAGAAATAGGGCTTCCCGTCGTCCCCCTGCGGTATGCCCAGCACGGAGTTGTCCTGGGTGATGATCGGGTCATACTGGCCGGCCGCACCCGACGGGAATCCCCAGAAATGGTCAAACCCCCAACCCAGCGGCCAGTTGTCGAATGGACCCGCCACACCCTGAACGTTGTCCGGGGTCAGATGCCATTTACCGAAAGCGCCGGTCACATAACCGTTATCGCGCAGGATGCGCGGTAGCGCGGCGCAGCTGCGCGGCTTGACCGTCGAATAGCCGGGGTAGGGGCCGGGCAACTCGCACACCGATCCAAAGCCGACCCGGTGATGGTTGCGGCCGGTCAGTAGCGCGGCACGAGTCGGCGAGCAGATCGCGGTGAGATGAAAGCGGTTGTAGGCCAGACCATTGTTCGCCACCCGCGACAGCGTCGGAGTTCTGATGCCGCCTCCGAAGGTATCCGGTCCCCCGAATCCGGCGTCGTCGATGAGCACGATGAGCACGTTGGGTGCATCGTCGGGGGCGTTGGCGCCCGCGACGATCGTCCAGTCGCCGACCGACTCCGCCATGGTGCGGCCGATGGTGCCACCGAAGCTGCGCTGCGGGATCGGCAGTTTGGTGCGGTCCGGATTGAACTTGCCCATCGCCTCCTGCAGCGCCGCACCCAGGCTCCGCATCGTCGACCGGCTCAATTCGGCAACCGATTTCATCGGTGAGCCCGACAACGTCTGTTCCACCGGCAACCGGCCCTGCGCCGGCGTCACGGCGATGACCACCGCGCTGCCCGCCGACAGCGCCTGCCCGATCTTGTCGGCCAGGCCGCTCTTGACCCGGTGCTGGATGAAGGTGCCCGCCAGCGCGCCGGCCGCCGCACCCACCGCCGTCGACGCCAGCAGTGCCGGCGAGAAGAGGCCGACCGCCAGCCCCGCGCCGGCCCCCCAGGCGGCACCACGGCGGCCGAGACGGTTGCCGGTATCGATCAGGACGGGATTGCCCTCGTTGTCCTTGCCGACCAGTACCGCGCCTTGCAGCGGCAGAGTCTTGGCGTTGGCCCGACCGGTCAGATTCTCGAAATCGTGTTGAGCCGCATCCAGATCCTGGTACCCGGCGACGATGACCAGTGTGTTTTCTTCACTCATGAGGCACTCGCGGTGGTTGGCTCATATTTCTCGGGGACTGACGAACTCGCGGCGCGAGCCGGACAGCGGATCCTCGAACTCGATGCGCTGAGCCAGCAGGCTCAGCGGCGAGCTGAAGTCGCTAAGGTCGTGTGGCGACTCGGGTATCACGTTGGGGTACAGGGGATCCCCGAAGATCGGCAGGCCAAGCGAGGCCATGTGCACCCGCAGCTGGTGAGTGCGCCCGGTCCGCGGGGTCAACCGGTATAGGCCTTCGGGTGAGATCAGCTCTACCAGCGTTTCCGCATTGGGCTCACCGGGCTCGGAGACCGCCTGCAAGTGGCCCCGCCGCTTGACGATGCGGCTGCGGATCACCCGCGGGAATGCCAGGTCAGCATCGACCGCGGCCCGGGCCAGGTAGGTCTTGCGTACCGCACCCCGGGCAAACAGCGTCTGATATCGCCCGCGCAACTCGCGCCGGGTGGTGAACAGCAACACCCCGGCCGTCAGCCGATCGAGCCGGTGCGCCGGACTCAGCTCGGGCAACCCGAGCTCGCAGCGCAACCGCACCAGCGCGGTTTGCGCAACGTGGCGACCCCGCGGCATGGTCGCCAGAAAGTGCGGCTTGTCGGCGACCACGATGTCCTCGTCCTGGTGGAGCACCGGCATCTCGAAGGGCACCGGCACTTCTTCGGGAAGATCACGGTAGAGGTACACATGCGATCCGGGCTCCGCCACCGTCGCGGTATCGACGATGGCGCCTGCCGCGTCGACCACCTCGCCGGCCAGCACCTTTGCGCGGGCGGCCGCGCCGAACCGTTCGCTCAGCTCGGCCAGCACCGGCCCACCGTGCAGTCGTACCCGCGCCGGCCCCAAGGCGTCGCGGACGCGCAGCGGTGCGGGCTTCACAGCGGTCCTCCTAGGGCGTGTCTGCTTAATGTGAATGGTGTTTTGGCTGATGCTGTTTGGGTGATGCGGACGCATGCGATTTCTGATGATTTGTGGTCGCTGATCGTGGCGGTGTTGCCTGCGGGGCGGCGGCGTGGCCGGCCGTGGAACGATCATCGACGTACTCTGGAGGGCATTATCTGGCGTTACCGTACGGGATCTCCGTGGTGTGACCTGCCCGAGCACTTCGGTCCCTGGCAATCGGTGGCCGAGAGGCATCTACGCTGGTCGGTCGATGGCATCTACGCGCGGATCTTCGCGGCGATCGCCTCTGACCTCGACGCCGAGGACGCCGACCTGGGCGCACTGTTGTCGGTCGATTCGACCAGTGTGCGCGCCCACCAACACGCAGCCGGAGCGCCCCGGGCGCCGCACAGGGGGATCTGTCGAATTACAAGAAATATCTCGATGAGCCCGATGACCACGCCATTGGGCGTTCCCGCGGCGGGCTGACTACCAAGATCCACGCCTTGACCGACCAGCTGTGCAGTCCGGTCACCCTGGCACTGTCGGCCGGTCAAGCCGGTGATAATCCGATGCTTTGGCCACTGCTGGCCGCCCGGTGCAGCAACTCATACGCCCCGTTTCGCCTGCTGGCGGACAAGGCGTACTCCCATGACTCGACGCGGGCACAGCTGCGCCGGCTCAAGATCGCCCATACCATCCCCGAGCGCAGCGACCAGATCACCCGCCGCAAAGCCAAAGGCCGCAACGGAGGACGGCCTCCGGGGTTCTCAGGCCGAATTTACAAGCACCGTAACACCGTCGAGCGAAGCTTCAACCGGCTCAAACACTGGCGCGCGGTCGCCACCCGCTACGACAAATACGCCCTGACCTACCTCGGCGGTGTCACCCTGGCCGCCATCATCACCTACCACCGCGTCCGCAATTAGCAGACAGGACCTAGCCGGGTGGCGACGTCGCCGGTGGGAGACTACCGACCCAGCCGAGCATAGGGGCCCTAACGGCAAAGTTTGCGCCGTCGCGTCCGGGTTGGCGCTGCGGACTCCTTGGGTTCATTCACCCAAATGCCGAACGGACTGGTGCTGGGCACGCCCTTGAACGCAAAACACCATGTCCCGCATGTGATTCGGGATCAGAGCCAGTCGCGACGGCGGAACATCACGTAGAGCAACGCCATCAGGACCACGATCACGCTGGTACTGGCGAGGAAACCCGCTAGCGTCCCGAAGCCCAGGTAGGGAACGTTCTGGCCGTAGAAGCCCGTGATCGCGGTTGGCACCGCGATGATGGCCGCCCACCCGGTCAGCTTCTTCATGACGGCGTTGAGCCGGGCGTCTTGCAGCGAGAGGTTGGTTTCGAAAATGGTTGAGATCATGTCGCGTCACGACTCTGTCCACTCCGAAACCCGAAGCACGTGGTCATACAGATCGGCGTAGAGCGGGTCGAGTTCCCGGGCGGCCTCAACGTGCAGGCGGTGATGTTGCAGGGAGTTGACCACTTCGCGCATCGGTAGCGCGATGCGCCGCAGGTTGACCAGGTCTCTGCGGATCTGAAAGGTTCGGCGCTGAAAGCTCCCCCTTGGCGAGTTGTTTTCGAACAATTCATCTTCGATCGCCTCGATGCAGTCATCGAGGGCTTCCACCGCCGCGAAGTGACTGTCGACCACCACGTCAAGCAAGCCGTGCACCAATGCACCCACGCCATACTGTTGCCCGCCGATCTCATCCCAGCGCCGGGTGACTTCGGTGATGTCGAAATCCGGCGTCAGCCGCACGGTGATCAACCCCTGACCGAGCACGAACGCCGAAATCCGGCGCATCGACAACATCGGCGCAGTGTCTTCGCCCAGGCGGCCGACCACACCGGCGTCATAGACGGTGAAGAAGGTGTGGGTCACATAGGCGGTCGACTTGACCCGCTCCGCCGCCGCCACCGCGTCTTCAACGGCCCAGTGGTTCAGGCGGAGTTTTTCGGCCAGGTCGCTCAACGTGTCATGGTCCGGATTGCACAAATCGGCCCAGACCAGGGTGTTCTCCTCGCTGAGGTACTCAGCGATCTTGTCGAAATCGAACTCATCCTGGAGCTGCCCAGACCGCCACACGCGGCCCCGGACACTCGGAGCTACCTGCACGAGGTCATCTTGTCAGCCCAGAGCAGATGCGGCGCGCCGACCTAATACGTGGATATCTCGTCCTCGGAAGGCAGTACCCCGGTGACCATGAAGATGACGCGGCGCCCGACCTCCACCGCATGGTCGGCGAAGCGCTCGTAGAAACGGGCCAGCAGTGCGGTTTCCACACCCGTGGCGACCCCGTATTTCCATTCCTGATCAATCAGCACACCGAGCAGGCGCCGATGCAGATCGTCCATCGCATCATCTTGGTCGTGCAGCAACGCGGCCTTCTTCGGGTCACGGGTCAGCAGCACCTGTTTTGCGCTGTCCCCCAACGCGATTGCCACCTTGGCCATCTCGGCGAAGCAGCCGCGGACTTCCTCGGGAAGCACCTGCTTGGGATACTCCACCTGGGCGATCTTGGCGATGTGTACCGCTAGCGCACCCATCCGCTCGGTATCGGCGATGATCTGCGCGGCGCTGAAGACCGACCGCAACTCGCTGGCCACCGGCTGCTGCAACGCCAGCAACGCCAACACGTCTTTTTCGATTTTCGCGCGCATCGCCACGATCTGCTCGTGGTCGGCGATCACCTGGTCGGCGGCCACCGCATCGGCCTCCAACAGGGCTTGGGTCGCGCGCTTCATCGCCAACCCGGCCATGCCACACATCTCTCCTAGGGCGTGTCTGCTTAATGTGAATGGTGTTTTGGCTGATGCTGTTTGGGTGATGCGGACGCATGCGATTTCTGATGATTTGTGGTCGCTGATCGTGGCGGTGTTGCCTGCGGGGCGGCGGCGTGGCCGGCCGTGGAACGATCATCGACATACTCTGGAGGGCATTATCTGGCGTTACCGTACGGGATCTCCGTGGCGTGACCTGCCCGAGCACTTCGGTCCCTGGCAATCAGTGGCCGAGAGGCATCTACGCTGGTCGGTCGATGGCATCTACGCGCGGATCTTCGCGGCGATCGCCTCTGACCTCGACGCCGAGGACGCCGACCTGGGCGCACTGTTGTCGGTCGATTCGACCAGTGTGCGCGCCCACCAACACGCAGCCGGAGCGCGCCCCGGGCGCCGCACAGGGGGATCTGTCGAATTACAAGAAATATCTCCATGAGCCCGATGACCACGCCATTGGGCATTCCCGCGGCGGGCTGACTACCAAGATCCACGCCTTGACCGACCAGCTGTGCAGTCCGGTCACCCTGGCACTGTCGGCCGGTCAAGCCGGTGATAATCCGATGCTTTGGCCACTGCTGGCCGCCCGGCGCAGCAACTCATACGCCCCGTATCGCCTGCTGGCGGACAAGGCGTACTCCCATGACTCGACGCGGGCACAGCTGCGCCGGCTCAAGATCGCCCACACCATCCCCGAGCGCAGCGACCAGATCACCCGCCGCAAAGCCAAAGGCCGCAACAGAGGACGGCCTCCGGGGTTCTCAGGCCGAATCTACAAGCACCGCAACACCGTCGAGCGAAGCTTCAACCGGCTCAAACACTGGCGCGCGGCCGCCACCCGCTACGACAAATACGCCCTGACCTACCTCAGCGGTGCCACCCTGGCCGCCATCATCACCTACCACCGCGTCCGCAATTAGCAGACAGGACCTAGACCGCTCGGAAGTTCTTGACAGACCAATCGGGAATCGGTGCTAGGTAACGTGAACAACTCGATCACGCGGTATCTGCCCGGTTTCGGCCTGGTGACGGCGCCGCTACGGGCGGGAGCCCTGCTGGCGGCCACCGCCGGCGGCACGGCCCTGCTGGGCGGCAACGTTGCGGCCAGCATCGGAAAGTCCTTGGCCCGCGCCACCCCCGATGTGCCGGCCTTGGCCCGGGCGGCGGCGGGTGTGGCGGTCGAGGCGATGGGCGGCCCACCGGCACGGCGCTGCAGCACCAATGGTCGGCGGCGCTGGATCGAGGTGCGCGGCTTGAGCGGCGACGACGCCGCGGCCATCGCCGGCGACGTACTGGCGGCCGTGCGCCAGACACCGGGCGTGCACACCGCATTCCTCAATCGCACCCTGGCACGGCTGGTGATCACGTTGGATGCCGATGCCGAGGGGCCCTCGACGGCGCAACTGTGCAGGATCGTCGCCGCTGCCGAGGGGCGCCATCGGACGCGGACAACCGGGCAGCAGCCGACCGGCCTGCCGGGCGACGACGTGGTGCTGATGGGCCGCATGATCGCGGCCGGGGCCGCCACCATGGGCCTTGGCCTTTCGCTGACCGGCAGCCTGCTGCGGCTGCCCCGACTGCCCGACTTGGTCGCGGTACCCCCGACGCTGATCGACCACCTGCCCCGGCTACGGCGTGAACTGGAAAAGCGGCTCGGGCCGGAGGGCACCGACGTCTTGTTCGGCGTCGTCAATGCCACCACGGCCGCATTGACGCTGTCGCCGACGGCCGCCGCCGCCGAAGCCGCCACCCGGGCGATGCTCGCCGCCGAGGCGTGGAACGGCCGGTCCACCTGGTTTCGGCACGAGCCGCGCCTGGGCAGCTACGCCACCCCGGACGCTACCGCGGCAACACCAAAGCGCATCTCGAGTTAGCCCGATGGACCCGCGGAACGCTACGCCAACCGGATCGGTTTGACCGGGCTCGGCGCCACCGCCGTGGTCGGGCTGTTGTCACGTAACCCGGACTCGGCCGGCGCCGCCGCCCTGGCCGCGGTCCCAAAGCCGTTGCGCACCGTGCGCGAAGCGTTCGGCTGCGCATTGAGCAACGGCCTGACCTCCCAGCACGACGCGCTGGTGCTGCGCCCCCGCGCCCTGCGGGCACTCGACCGGGTCGACGCGATCATGATCGATCCGCGCGCCCTCTACACCGACGAATTGACGATCAGCCGCGTCTTAGGAGTACAGAATTCGGCGCGCGGCAAGGCCTGGGAGGCGGTCGCGGCCGCCCTCGACGACCAACGGCTGGCCCCCGGATGGCACCACCTGGCTGACATCCCGGGAGCCGGGCGGACCGGCCGGGCCCTGATCAGCCCCGTTCGCGACCCATACGCGGCCGCGGTGATCACCGAAGCACGCCGCGCGCGCCCTCGGGTCTTTTCCCTGGAGGATGACGGATTACGTTCTCTGGCGCAAGGATTCGACCACCTTTATCCCTCGGCCGAGTCGATCGACGATGCGATGGCGGCCGCGCTTGCCGAGCTGAAGGCCGGTGGGGCCACGGTGGCGCTGTTGACCACCTCGGCGCTGCAGGCCGAGCACCGGTCCGACGTCACCATCGGGGTGCTCCGGGCGCGCCATCCGCCACCGTGGGGCGCCGATGTCCTGGTTTCGGATCTGACCGGCGCCTGGCGGGTGCTGCACGCGCTGCCGGCGGCGCGCACCGCCACCGACAGCGCAATCCGCCTGTCGGCGTCGGCTTCGGCGATCGGCGCGCTGATGCTGATTCCCAGTGTGCCGGGGCGCGGTTCGGCGTCGGTCAATGTCGGCATGGCGGTCAGCCTGTATCTGGGATTCCGCTCGGGCACCAAGGTTTTTCACGATACGGTGCCGGAGCCCGAAGCCGGCCACGACTGGCACAGCCTGCCCATCGCGGAGGTGCGGCGGCTGCTGCCGCGTCCCGCCGAAGAAGACCGTCGTGACGCGGAGAACCGATGGGAGAAGTTGCCGCCGATTCGCATGGTGCATCGCGGCACCGCAGCATCGTTGCGCCTGGTTCGTGATTTCACCGCCGAGATGCGCGACAATCTGTCCGATCCGATCACCCCGATGCTGGCCACCGGCGCCGCCGCCAGCGCATTGCTGGGTTCTCCGCTGGATGCCTTCCTGGTCAGCAGTGTGCTGTTGCTCAATGCCGCGCTGTCGGCCGAGCAGCAACTGCACGCCGAGCGCATCCTGAATCGCCTACTGGCAGTGCAGGATCCACCCGCGCGGCGACGGCTTGGCCCGCTCGACGAGCAGCGTCGCGAGAAGGTTCCGGCCAAGCGGCTGCGTCCGGGCGACATCATCGAAGTCCACGCCGACGAGGTGGTGCCCGCCGACGCCCGGCTGTTGCACGCATCCAGTGTCGAGGTCGATGAGTCGACGTTGACAGGCGAGTCGCTGCCGGTCTCCAAGCAGACCGAGCCCACGCCGGGCGCCCCGCTGGCCGAGCGGGCCTGCATGCTCTATGCCGGCACCACGATGGTGGCGGGCACGGCGGTGGCCGTGGTCACCGCAGTCGGTTCGCATTCGGAGATGCGCCGGGCGCTGGCGATGGCCCCGCGCAAGTCCCGGGAGATCGGCCTGCAGCGGCAGTTGAGCCGAATCACTCGGCGCGCGTGGCCGTTCAGCGTCGCCAGCGGGGGCCTGGTCGGGCTGCTCAGCATGTCGCGCGGCACTCCGCTGCGAGAGGCGGTGGCCAGTGCGGTCACCCTGGTCGTCGCGGCAGTGCCGGAAGGCTTGACGCTGGTGGTGACGCTGGCCCAGCTCGCTGCGGCGCGCCGGCTCACCGGCGAATCCGTGCTGATCCGCAATGCCCACTCGATCGAAGCGCTCGCCCGGTTGAACGTGGTGTGCTTCGACAAGACCGGAACGCTGAGCGAGAACCGGCTGAAGGTCAAAACGGTGCGCCCGGCGCCGGGTTTCACCCCGGGGCAGGTGCTGGATGCCGCGCTGAGCACCACCTACTCCAGGCACACCCACCGGGTTGAGCATGCCACCGACGACGCGATATTCCAGGCCGCCGACGACCCCGAGGTTCGCGGCGACGGCTCCCAGCCGCAACCGCGGCTCTCCCGTGACGCGTTCCTGCCGTTCCAGTCGGGCCGCCCGTTTGCCGCCGCCCTGGCCGAGACCCGACTGACCATCAAGGGCTCACCGGAGGTGCTCTCGGCGGCGCTACAGCGGGCCCCCGAGGCCGCCGCGGACCCCTTCACCAAGCAGATCGACGAGATGGCCACCGGTGGCCTGCGGGTGCTGGCGGTGGCCGAGCGTCAGCTGCGCCCCGAGCAAGCTACCGCGGCCGCCGCCGATCCCGATCTGCTGGAATCCCTGTGCCAGTCCGAACTCACGCCGGTCGGCCTGCTGGGCCTGGCCGCCACTCCCCGGCCGACGGCCCAGTCCGTGCTCAATGGGCTCGCCGACCGCGATATCGGGGTCCGCCTGATCACCGGCGACCACCCCGCCACCGCCACCGCAACCGCCCAGGAGCTCGGACTGGACGTCACCGACTCCGATGTGATCACCGGCGCCGAATGGGAAGCGCTGTCGGCCGACCAGCCGGGCCACGGTGGTCGCATCACGGCTGGTCTTTGCCCGGATGTCGCCCGAACACAAGGTGGAGGTGGTGCAGGCTCTCGAGCGCGCCGGGCTGGTCACCGCGATGGTCGGCGACGGGGTCAACGACGCCGCCGCGATCCGGGCGGCCAGCGTGGGTATCGGGATGGCCGCCCGCGGCAGCGATGCGGCCCGGACGGCAGCCGATGTGGTGCTGTTGGACGGACGGATCGACGCGCTGCTGGAGGCTCTCGACGAAGGCCAACAGCTGTGGCGGCGCGTGCATTCGGCGGTCTCGGTGCTGTTGGGCGGCAACCTTGGCGAGGTGTCGTTCGCGCTGATCACCACGCTGCTGACCGGCCGCTCGGTGTTCAATGCGCGGCAGATGCTGCTGGTCAACATGCTTACCGATGCGCTGCCGGCGGCGGCGTTGGCCGTCAGTCCCCAAACGAGCAACGTCGAAGTGGAGCGCGACGAGGCGGCCATGTGGCGAGCGATCGGGATACGCGGCGCCTCCACCACGACCGGCGCCATGCTGGCGTGGCTGATGGCCAGCGCGACCGGCACCCGGCGCCGGGCGGCGACGGTCGCGCTGATCGGTTTGGTCGGCACGCAACTCACGCAGACCGTGGCCGACTCGCACGGCCCGCTGGTGGTGCTGACCACGGTCGGGTCCTTCGGGGTGCTCGCGGTGGTGGTGACCACCCCGGGCCTCAGTCACCTGTTCGGTTGCACCCCGGTGGGCCCGTTGGCCTGGGGTCAGGCGCTGCTGGCCGCCGCGGTGGCGGGTTCGGCGTCGGTCATCGCACCCGAACTGCTCATGCGGCTGTCGCAACAAGCTCAGCGCCTGATCAGCGTCACCGCCGATGGGCAGGCGACGGTGCAGGAACGCGAAGCCGGGGCGCCCACGTAACAAATGTTCGTTCAGCCGCTACCACGACGTCGAGCTTTCGAGTCGCGGCGCGTTCCCTACGCCCGTAGTTTTTGATTCGGGGTCCGACGGGTTGGCTGACAACCCGCACAGTCAACCGACGGGTGGTTGGGATGGAGCGCGAAACTCGCTTGCAGCTGAGATCATTTCGGCCTGCTTTGGAACATGTCGATGGCGCGTGGTGGCCGCGGTCGAGGCAGTTGGTGGACGAGCTGCCGGGCCTGGTTGCCTCGATTACCGAACGCCTGGGACCGATCGTGATGGTCGGCTACCACCGCAACGGGTGGGAACAGACCCCGACGGTGGCCGAGATCGCCGGTCACACTGTCGAATTGCTGGGCTTCAGCAGCGACGACCCGGCCAGTCTCATCCTGATCGGCCAAGACGGTCACCATCTGACGCTGCGGGTGATCTCACCGGATGCCAGCGACCAGAGTGCGCAGCGGACCCTCGATGAGGTGCGGGTCGATACCGATGCCGGCAGCCCGCCCGCGGGCCGCTCCCTGGTGGAGCGCAACGTCGCCGACGTCGCCGACAAGCTGGCCCGCCACGAGGGGCTCGACGACGATCAGCGGACCGCCCAGATCAAGCGGTGGTGTGAAGAGGCCGCAGCACAGTTCGTCGATGCGCCGGTGCAAACGTTCGTTCCGATCCTGGTCGAGCACATCGTGCGCAATCGCATGATCGAATCCCGTGGTGCGACGCACTCGCCGCTGCTCGAACGCTCACCCGAGCCGGCGAACAGCCGCTGAACCGTCCCTATCGGGGTGGGCTCGCCTTGGTCATCAGAGCCGTGATCGCCGCCACGTCAGCGGGGCTGGGTATGCCCCAACCCGGCTGGTAGCCGAACAAGTCGTCGACCTGCACGGTCTGCAGGTACACGTCGAGAAGCTCGATCGCCTGCAACGGGACGAGGGCGGGGTGCACGTAGCCGCAGGCCCGGGCCAAAGACAGCAACTCGAAGCGCAGCGTGGCCAGATAGTTGGCACAGCGCACCGCTTTGAGGGCCGGGTCCAGACCGTGCTGCAACCACGCCGACTGGGTGGCCACGCCGGACGGGCATCGGCCGGTGTGGCAGCGCTGAGCCTGGATGCAACCGATGGCGAACATGGCGGTCCGGCCGACGTTGATCATGTCGGCGCCCATCGCCAGGGCCAGCAGCGCGTTCTCGGGGATACCGAGCTTGGCAGAGCCGATGAACACCACGTCGTGGTGCAGGTCCTCTTCGGCGAAGGCGCGAAACACCCTGGGGAAGGCCCATTTGAAGGGCAGGGCGACATGGTCGCTGAAGACCAGCGGGGCCGCACCGGTGCCGCCCTCTCCGCCGTCGACGGTCACGAAGTCGACACCGCGACCGGTGCGTGCCATCCGTCCCGCAATCTGGGGCCAAAACAACCCTTCGCCGACGGCGGACTTGATGCCGACGGGCAGACCCGTCGCATCGGCGATGGTCTCCACCAGCTCGAGCATCCCGTCGACGTCAGCGAACGCGGAGTGTCCGGCGGGGCTCTTGCAGTCCACTCCGACCGGAATCCCCCTGATGGCAGCGATATCCGCGGTGACTTTGGCGCCCGGCAGCATGCCGCCCAGGCCCGGTTTGGCGCCTTGGCTCAGCTTGATTTCGATCGCGCGTATCGAGGGCGTGGCGGCCACCCGATCGATCAGCCGCGACAGGCTGAACGTCCCGTCGTCGTTGCGGCAGCCGAAGTATCCGGTGCCGATCTGCCATACCAGGTCGCCACCGTTGAGGTGATAGGGCGACACCGCGCCCTCACCGGTGGTGTGCAGGGCGCCCGCAATCGCCGCGCCCTGATTCAGCGCGCTGATGGCCGCGCCACCGAGCGCGCCGTAGCTCATCCCGGAAATGTTGACCAAAGACGAGGGCCGGAAGGCTTTGGCACGCCCGCGGGCGCCACCAAGCACCTTTGCCGCCGGCAGCGCGACGGCGGGATCGGGATGAGCGGGCTCGCCGTCCGGGGCCGATACCGGAAATGCCGCGTGCTTGATGATGGGGTAGTTGTGGGCCCGCTCCAGGTCGTTGTCGGTGCCGAATCCGAAGTATCGGTTGGTCAATTTCGACGACGTGTACACCCAGCGCCGTTGGTCACGGCTGAAGGGCCGCTCTTCGTTGTTGTCGGTGACGATGTACTGGCGCAACTCCGGTCCAACGGCTTCGAGCAGAAAGCGCAGATGGCCGATGATCGGGAAGTTGCGCAAGATGGCGTGCCGGCGCTGCCAGAGATCCCAGCCCGCTACCCCAGCCATACCGCCGCCGAGCACCGCCGACACCGATCGCGGCTCCATGCCGAACCCGGGTTCGTGGTCATCACCATGTTTGCCCCTTGCTGATACCCAGGAAAAATTTGTTCACGTGGATTTGACGCGTAAATGTCGGTTTTGACGTCACCGATGAATAGCGTGTTCTAACAGCGGCCGGGTGGTGGTTCGACGGCGAACCGGGGCCGCTGGCCTTAAATCCCGGGCCGCAGGTGTCCTCTTCCCACGAAGGAGGCCAATGGTGTCGTTGCCCGATCACATCAACATGCGGCCCGACGGTGTGCGAGCCGCGGCCGTTCTGACAGCGCGGTCTCGCGAGGCGGTGCGCTCGGCGTTGGCGGCGGTCGCCAGCAAGCTGACCCCGGCCGCCAGCGGTGAGGACGACCCGATGCTCATGGCTCGCGGCGCCGAGCGGTGTTGAGGTCCAGCAAGTTTCAATTCAGCGGCACCGGCTCGAGGATCTCGGCACGCGCCTCGGGTGCGCTGGCCCGCAACATGTCCGCCGATACGTCGTCAGGCTGGGCCTGCGACAGGACCTCCGCTTCCACCCGCGCCTTGTAGTTCGCGACTTCCCGCTCGATGTCCTCAACGGTCCACCCGAGCACCGGTGCGACCACGTCGGCCACCTCACGGGCGCAGTCGACACCACGGTGCGGGTACTCGATGGAGACCCGCATGCGGCGGGCCAGGATGTCTTCCAGATGCAGCGCGCCCTCGGCGGTGACGGCGTAAAGGGCCTCCACCTTGAGGTAGCCAGGAGCCTCCTTGATGGGCGTCAGCAGGTCCGGATCGTCGGCCGCCAGTTCCAGCACCTCGTTGATCAGCGATCCGTAGCGGTCCAATAGGTGACGCACTCGGTAGGGGTGCAGACCGACCATCTCGCCGACGTGTTCCACCTGGTTGACCAGAGCAAAGTAGCCGTCGGCGCCCAGCAGGCTGACCTTCTCGGTGATCGACGGCGCCACCCGGGCCGGAACGAACTGCACGGCGGCGTCGATCGCGTCGGCCGCCATCACCCGGTAGGTGGTGTATTTGCCGCCGGCGATGGCCACCAGCCCTGCCGCCGGTACCGCCACAGCGTGCTCGCGCGACAGCTTGGACGTGTCGTCGCTCTCCCCGGCCAGCAGTGGTCGCAGACCGGCGTATACGCCGTCGATGTCGGCATGCGTCAGGGGCGTGGCCAGCACCGCGTTGACCGTGCCCAGGATGTAGTCGATGTCGGCCTTGGTGGCCGCGGGGTGGGCCAGGTCCAGGTTCCAGTCGGTGTCGGTAGTCCCGATGATCCAGTGGCTTCCCCACGGAATGATGAACATGACCGACTTCTCGGTGCGCAGGATCATCGCGACGTCGCTGACGATGCGGTCCCGGGGCACCACCACGTGCACACCCTTGGACGCTCGAACCTGGAATCGCCCGCGTTGCTTGGACAGCGCCTGAATCTCGTCGGTCCAGACCCCGGTGGCATTGACCACCACGTGCCCGCGGACCTCGGTGATCGAGCCATCCTCGGAATCGCGCACCCGCACCCCGACCACCCGGTCGCCCTCGCGCAGCAGCGCTACCACCTGGGTGGAACAACGGACGACCGCCCCGTAGTGCGACGCGGTACGAGCGACCGTCATGGTGTGCCGGGCATCGTCGACGACGGTGTCGTAGTAGCGGATACCGCCGATCAGGGAGCTGCGTTTGAGGCCCGGGCTCAGCCGCAACGCGCCGGCACGGGTCAAATGCTTCTGCGCGGGAACCGATTTTGCGCCGCCGAGGCGGTCGTAGAGGAAGATCCCGGCGGCAATATAGGGACGTTCCCAGCCACGCTTGGTGAGCGGGAACAGAAACGGCAGGGGCTTGACCAGATGCGGCGCCAACGTGGTCAGCGACAGCTCGCGCTCGAAAAGAGCTTCGCGCACCAGGCCGAATTCCAGTTGTTCGAGGTAGCGTAGTCCACCGTGGAACATCTTCGACGAACGGCTCGACGTGCCAGAGGCCAGATCGCGGGCTTCGATCAGGGCCACCTTCAGCCCGCGGGTAGCAGCGTCCAGCGCACACCCGGAGCCCACTACCCCGCCGCCGATAACCACCACATCGAACTGCTCGGCACCGAGCCGCTCCCAAGCCAACGCGCGCTGCTCGGGCCCCAGCGAACCGGCGGGCCCGGTCTGGTCACGCTGCGATGCGTCGGTCGGATTGCTCACGACAATGAACTCCTGTCGGTTTCTTGTCAGTAGGCGCTAGGTGCACCACAAGGCTAATTGGTGCGGCGTCGCAGTAGTTGGGCTTCAGTCCAGATCATCGTGGGCCATCAGGCGGCGAGCGGCCTCGGTGATCGAACCCGATAACGACGGGTAAACGGCCAGTGTCTGGGCCAGCTCGTTGACCGTGATCCGGTTCTGCACCGCCACCGCGATCGGCAGGATCAGCTCGGAAGCGATCGGCGCCACCACCACGCCGCCGATGACCACACCGGTGGACCGCCGGCAGAAGACCTTGACGAAACCGTGCCGCACCTCTGACATCTTGGCCCGGGCGTTGGTCCGCAACGGCAACATGATGGTGCGGGCAAGCACTGAACCGTTGTCGATCGCCGACTGCGGCACGCCGACGGCAGCGATCTCGGGCCTGGTGAACACCGTCGCCGCAACCGTGCGCAACCGGATCGGGCTCACGCCCTCCCCCAGCGCGTGGTACATTGCAATGCGACCCTGCATCGCGGCGACCGAGGCCAGCGGCAACAGGCCGGTGCAGTCGCCCGCGGCGTAAATGCCGGTCACCGACGTGCGTGACACCCGGTCCACGTTCAGATAGTTTCCCGGTCCGAGTTCGATACCCACGCGTTCCAGGCCGAGGCCGCTGGTGTTGGGGATCGACCCGATCGTCATCAGCGCGTGGCTGCCCTCGACGGTGCGGCCGTCGGTCATGGTCACCAGAACCCCGTTGTCGGTGCGGGTGACGGACTGGGCGCGGGCGTTCTTGAACAGTCGGACGCCGCGTTCGGCGAACGACTCCTCCAAGACCAGTGCGGCGTCGGCGTCCTCGTAGGGCAACACGTGATCCTGGCTGGCCACCACCGTGACCCGCACACCCAGTTCGGTGTAGGCGTCGACGAACTCCGCGCCCGTCACCCCCGAGCCCACCACGATCAGGTGCTGGGGCAACGCGTCCAGGTCGTAGAGCTGCCGCCAGGTCAGGATGCGCTCGCCGTCCGGTCGCGCCGACGGCAGGATCCGCGGGCTCGCTCCGGTGGCGATCAACACGACGTCGGCGTCGTGCTCGCTGGTGGTGCCGTCGGCGGCCGTCGCCTTGACGCGGTGGCGCAGGCCGGGTGCGGGGTCGAGCAGCTCGCCCTTACCGGCGATCACGTGCACGCCCACGCTGAGCAGCTGGGCGGTGATGTCCGCCGACTGCGCCGCGGCCAGCTCCTTGACCCGGGCGTGGATCTTGGGCAACGAGATTTTCGCCTCGTCGAAGTCGATGAGGAAGCCCAGGTGAGGCGCTCTTCGCAGCTCGGTGCGCAGGCCGGTGGACGCGATGAACGTCTTGGACGGCACACAGTCGTCCAGAACGGCGGCACCACCGATACCGTCGGAGTCGATCACTGTGACTTGGGCTGATTCGGGGTGTGAGGTGGCGGCCACCAGCGCGGCTTCGTAACCGGCTGGGCCTCCACCGAGGATCACGATGCGGGTCACCACACGCAATAACCTAGCTTGAGGGGCTCAGAACTGCCTCGCGTGCCGCCGTGAGAGCCCGACCGGGCGCGCCTGAGCATGAAGAGCCAAGCATCACACCCAGGGATGAGCCGCATCCGTTTACGTGACGTTTAAGATTTCTGCGTGCCGCTCTACGCCGCGTACGGATCGAACATGCATCCCGATCAGATGCTCATGCGTGCACCCCACTCCCCGATGGCCGGAACCGGCTGGTTGCCCGGGTGGCGGCTGACCTTCGGCGGCGAGGACATCGGCTGGGAAGGAGCCCTGGCCACCGTCGTCGAGGATCCCGACTCCAAGGTGTTCGTGGTGCTCTACGACATGACACCGGCCGACGAGAAGAACCTCGACCACTGGGAGGGCTCGGAGTTCGGCATCCACCAGAAGATCCGCTGCCGGGTGGAGCGATTGTCCTCGGACACCACCACCGATCCCGTCCTGGCCTGGCTGTACGTGCTCGACGCCTGGGAGGGCGGTCTGCCGTCGGCGCGCTACCTGGGCGTGATGGCCGATGCCGCCGAGATCGCGGGCGCACCAAGCGATTATGTGCACGATTTGCGTACCCGGCCGGCCCGCAACATCGGCCCGGGGACCGGAACCTAGCCGGGGGTTGCGTCAACCTCTGCCGCGAGGGTGCGTGTCTACACGCCGACACGCCGTTGCGGCCGGCAATTTGGGCACCCTCGCGAGCCCATCAGGCGGCCTGAGCCCGGGCCAGCGCCCTGGCCAGCCGCTGGACAAGTTCGGCCGGCCGATGCCTGACATCGTCGGCCACGATGGGCACTATCACCCACCCCAACTCCAGCAGCGCCGCACTGCGCCGTCGATCCCGCAGGAATGCTTGCGGCCCGCTATGCCAGTCGACGCCGTCGTACTCTGCCGCGACCCGCAGACCCGGCCACTCGAAATCCAGTCGCCAGCGCCGGCCGTCGGAGCCGACCAGCTCGTATTGCAGCACTGGCGCGGGTAGTCCGCCTTCGATCATCACCAGCCGGGTCTCGCTCTCCATCGGCGACTCCGCCAGCGGACTCGCCAATGCGAGCAACTCGCGCACGGCCACGACGCCGCGCCGGCCGGATTGCAGACAGACCGCTCGGTCGAGGTCGTCACGGTCGCATGTCCCGCTGCGCAGGGCGGCGTCCAGTGTCGCCAACGCTCGCGGCCGACGCAGCCCCCGGGCGACCTCCATCGCCGTCCACGCGGGCGTCGTGAGTTCTCGCCCCGCGAGGCGAGTCAACTGTGCACCGGCGCGCCGGTGCACGGTCAGGCCGTCGGTGGATCGCAATTGCCGCCCCTCGGGATTCAGCACATGCAGATCCCCGGTTTGCTCGGTGTCAAAGCCGTAGGCCGCAGCGGCGGTCCCCAGGCATGCGGCGACCGGTGCGCCGACTGCCAGGTCCACTCCGCGCAGCCGCAGCCCACTGGTCAACACACCGCGGCCATAAATGCCATGCCAAACTCTGCTCAGTACCCCGCTTTTCAGGTCGGCTTCCAGCCCGCGCCGGGTCAGGAACGTCATTACCTGGGCGGACGTCGCCACCCCGCCTTGGGCGTCGAGCAACCGGGCGAGCTCTGCGTGCATGGGGCCATCGTCGAGGCGCACCTGACGGGCCCACAATTCACCACGACGAGCGTGCGCATAATGCCGGCAATACCGGCGTGTCGTTGTCCAGACACGCACGCTCGCGAGCGGTTAGAACGCCGCGGCCTGCTCGATGATGTTGACCATCACGCGCACGCCGATCCCCAGTGCCCGCTCATCGAGGTCAAACGTCGGCTGATGTAAGTCCAGCTGCGGCCCGTCGCCGGACCAAACTCCCAGACGCCCCATCGCACCCGGGACCTCTTCCAGGTACCAGGAGAAATCCTCGCCGCCGCCTGACTGGCGAGTATCGGCCAGCGCATCCGGGCTGACGGATTCGATGGCGTGGGTGAGGATGTGGGTCGAGACTTCCTCGTTGACCACCGGTGGAACGCCGCGCCGGTATTGCAGCGTGTGCTCGATTGCCAGTGGCGACAGCAGCGCAGTGATGGACTCACGGATGATCTCTTCCAGATCGATCCAGGTCTGCCGGCTGGCGGTGCGAACGGTGCCGGCCAACACACCGGTTTGCGGAATGGCGTTGGCGGCCACGCCCGCGTTGACCGCCCCCCAGACCAGGACGGTGCTGTTACGGGGGTCGACGCGCCGCGACAGCACGCCGGGCAGCCCGGTGATCAGCGTGCCCAGCCCGTAGACCAGGTCGGCGGTCAGGTGTGGCCGCGACGTGTGCCCACCGGGTGAATACAGCGTGATCTCGATATGGTCGGCCGCCGAGGTGATAGGCCCCTGCCGCACCGCAACCCTGCCCACCTCGAGCCGGGGATCGCAGTGCAGGGCAAAGATCCGTGACACCCCGGTCAGTGCTCCGGCCGCGATCGCGTCGATGGCGCCGCCGGGCATCAGCTCCTCGGCGGCCTGGAATATCAGACGCACCCCGACCGGCAGCTCCGGCACCGTCGCCAACGCCAGCGCGGTACCCAGCAGAATCGCGGTGTGGCCGTCGTGCCCGCAGGCGTGGGCGATGTTGGGCATCGTCGAGGCGTAGTGCGCACCGGTGCGCTCGGCCATCGGCAGCGCGTCCATGTCGGCACGCAGCGCGATCCTGGGCTGATGCTCGGGACCGAAATCGCAGGTCAGTCCCGTCCCGCCGGGCAATATCTTGGGGTTGAGCCCGGCGTCGGCAAGCCGTTCGGCGACAAACTGGGTGGTGGCGAACTCCTGGCGGCCCAGCTCCGGATAGCGATGGATGTGCCGGCGCCAGCCGACCAGCTCGTCATAGTGCGCGGCCAGCCAGGATTCGGCGGTGTCGACAAGGCTCATGACGCCGCCCTGCGCTGCTGGGCGGCCAGCACTCGGTCCCGCTGGTCCGGATTCTCGGCCAGCGCGACCGCGGTGCGCGCCAGCATGATTGCGCCGTCGACGACCGCTTGGTCAGCGCTGTGACCGGCCGCGGCGGCCGCGAAGGCGCGCTGATGCACCGTGGCCCCGCCGGCGTCGACACCGATCACCGGATGGATGCCCGGCAGCACCTGTGTCACGTTGCCCATGTCGGTGCTGCCCAGCGGCAGCCCCTCCTCGACGCTGGCCGGCACCGGGATGCGCCCAAGCCGAAGCATCTCTTCTCGACACACCTCGACCAGCCAGTGGTCGGGTTTCAATTCCGCATATGCGGGTGCGGCCGCATCGATGTCGTATTCACATCCGGCGGCCAGCGCCCCCGCCGCAAAGCAAGCAAACATCCTGCCCTCCAAGTCGCTCAGCGATTCCGACTCGACCGCGCGCATCGCGTACTGCATCATTGCGTGCCCGGGAATTACGTTGACCGCCTGACCTCCGTCGATAACGATTCCATGGGTCATCTGCCCCGGCGCCAGTTGCTGCCGCAGCAATCCGATTGCCACCTGCGCAATGGTTAGGGCGTCGGCAGCATTGACCCCCAGGTGCGGCGCCACAGCGGCGTGCGATTTCTTACCCCGGTAACGCACGGTGACCTCAGACAACGCCAGGGATCGAGCGCCGGCGATGTCCGTGGGCCCCGTATGCACCATCAGGGCCAGCGCGATGTCGTCGAATACCCCGGCGTCCAACATCAGCGCCTTGCCACCGCCGGACTCCTCGGCCGGCGTGCCCAGCAATGCGACCGTCAGACCGAGATCGTCGGCGACTTCGGCCAGGGCCAGCGCGGTCCCCACCGCCGAGGCCGCAATGATGTTGTGCCCGCAGGCGTGCCCGATTTCGGGCAGCGCGTCATATTCGGCACAGATTCCAACCAACAGCGGTCCATCGCCGAAATCGGCCCGAAATGCGGTGTCCAGGCCCGCGGCGGCCGGGGTGATCTCGAAGCCGCGTTCGGCCACCAGCGCCTGCGTCTTGGCACAGCTGCGGTGCTCGGCGAATGCCAACTCCGGCCCGGCGTGGATCGCGTGGGAGAGCTCGACCAGATCACCGGCACGCCGTCGCACCAACTCTTCGACGGTGTCCAAGATGAGTGCGGGCATTCTGGCAGTATCTCATCGACACGCGCCCGACCCCGCACAACAGCCATCTCAACGCCCGGCCGCACTCGCTAGGCTCCCCAGTGTGACTGGCCCCCAGCCCGATCCCGACGAACTCGCACGCCGCGCGGCCCAGGTCATCGGCGAGCGCACCGGGATCGCTGAGCATGACGTCGCGGTAGTTCTCGGATCCGGATGGTCGGCGGCCATCGCCGCGCTGGGATCCCCGACCGCCGTGCTGGCGCAGACCGAAGTTCCCGGGTTCACCCCGCCGAGCGCGGCCGGGCACGCGGGCGAGCTGCTGTCGGTGCCCGTCGGCGATCACCGGGTGCTGGTACTGGCGGGCCGCATTCACGCCTACGAGGGGCATGACCTGCGCCATGTGGTGCACCCGGTGCGAACGGCGTGCGCGGCGGGCGCGCGGACCGTGGTACTGACCAACGCGGCCGGCGGGTTGAGACCGGACATGCACGTCGGCCAGCCGGTGTTGATCAGCGACCACCTGAACCTGACCGCGCGATCGCCACTGGTCGGGGCGCAGTTCGTGGATCTGACCGACGCCTACTCGGGGCGGCTGCGCGCGGTCGCCCGGCAAGCCGACCCCGAGTTGGCCGAAGGCGTGTACGCCGGCCTGCCGGGGCCGCATTACGAGACACCCGCCGAGATCCGCATGCTGCGGGTATTGGGCGCCGACCTGGTCGGCATGTCGACGGTGCACGAGACCATTGCCGCCCGCGCGGCGGGGGCCGAGGTGCTCGGTGTTTCGCTGGTGACCAACCTGGCCGCCGGGATCACCGGTGAGCCGCTGAGCCACGCCGAGGTGCTTGCGGCGGGCGCCGCGTCGGCGGCGCGGATCGGCTCACTGCTAGCCACCGTCATCGCCGGGTTGCGCAACAGTGACGCCTGAGGAGTGGATCGCGCACGATCCTGACCCGGTGACCGCCGCCGAGCTGGCGGCCTGCGACGCCCAAGAACTTGCCGCACGGTTCGCCCGGCCGCTGGCCTTCGGCACTGCCGGGCTGCGCGGACCGGTGCGCGGCGGGCCGGACGCGATGAACCTCGCGGTGGTGTTGCGCGCCACCTGGGCGGTGGCACGGGTGCTCGCCGAGCAGACCCCGGCGGGGCCCGCGACAGTGATCGTCGGACGTGATGCTCGTCACGGCTCGGCGTCTTTCGCCACTGCGACAGCCGAAGTACTTGCCGCCGAAGGATTCCAGGTGGTGCTGCTGCCCGAGCCGCTACCCACACCGATAGTCGCGTTCGCCGTACGTCACAGCGGCGCGGTGGCCGGCATCCAGATCACGGCGTCACACAACCCGGCCACCGATAATGGCTACAAGGTCTACCTCGATGGCGGAATCCAGATCATCTCCCCCACCGACCGCAAGATCGAGGCCGCGATGGCCGCCGCCCCGCCGGCCGACCAGATCGCCCGCAAACCCGTCACACCCGCTCGCACCGATCTGGTTGAGCACTACATCGCGCGTGCCGCCGGGATCCGCCGTTGCGCCGGTTCGGTGCGAGTCGCCCTGACCCCGATGCACGGGGTGGGCGGCACGGTTGCCGTGGAGACGCTGCGTCGGGCCGGCTTCACCGACGTGCATACCGTCGCGACGCAGTTCGAGCCCGATCCGGACTTTCCCACCGTCGCATTCCCGAACCCGGAGGAGCCGGGCGCGACCGATGCGCTGTTGGAGCTGGCCGCCGGCGTGCGGGCGGATGTGGCAATCGCGCTGGACCCCGACGCCGACCGATGCGCGGTCGCGATACCGACGTCGTCCGGCTGGCGAATGCTATCGGGCGATGAAACCGGTTGGCTGCTGGGCGATTACATCCTCTCTAAGCAACCGCCTGGCGACTGGATCGTGGCCAGCACGCTGGTCTCGTCGCGGATGCTGGCCGCTATCGCCGCGGACTACGGCGTGGTCCACGTGCAGACCCTCACCGGCTTCAAATGGCTGGCCCGCGCCGATGCCGACCGGCCCGGCACCCTGGTGTACGCCTACGAGGAGGCGATCGGGCACTGTGTGGACCCCACCGCCGTGCGCGACAAAGACGGCATCAGCGCCGCCGTCTTGACGTGCGATCTGGTGGCCGGCCTCAAGCGGCAGGGCCGATCGGTTCCCGATGTCCTCGACGACCTCGCCCACCGGTACGGAGTCCACGAGGTTGGCGCGGTAGCGCGCCGGGTTGCCGATGCCGACCAGGCCGCGGCACTGATGCGTCGGCTGCGTGAATCCCCACCGGATCGGCTCGCCGGTTTCACCGCAACCGTGACCGACATCACCGATGCGCTGATCTTCGCCGGCGGGGACGACCGCACCTCGGTGCGAGTGGTCGTGCGGCCGTCGGGCACCGAACCGAAACTGAAGTGCTACATCGAAGTCCGGTGCGAAGTAGCCGGCGACTTGGCGGCCACCCGTCAACGGGCCCAGGAGCTGCGCCGTGAGCTGGCTTCCACGGTCAGCGGTTGGTAGTTCAGCGCGGACCGAATTGGCGGTCGCCCGCATCGCCGAGCCCGGGCACGATATACGCCTCCTCGTTGAGCCCGTCATCGATGGCTACCGTGAACAGCCGCGCGTTCGGTGCTGCCTTTTCGAGCGCCGCGACGCCTTGCGGCGCCGCCACCACGCACAGCACCGTGATGTCCGTCGCACCGCGGGACAACAACAAGTCGACGGTAAAGGTCATCGATCCGCAGGTGGCCAGCATCGGGTCCAGCACCATTACGGGTAGCCCGGACAAGTCGTCGGGCAGCGATTCGAGATATGGGACGGGCTGGTGGGTCTGCTCATTGCGGGCGATACCGACAAAGCCGACCCGCGCCTCCGGCAGCGCCGCATGCGCTTCGTCGACCATGCCCAGTCCGGCGCGCAGCACCGGAACCAGAAGCGGGGGGTTGGCCAGCCGTAGGCCTGTCGTGGCCGCAAGCGGTGTACGGATAGCGACGGATTCGGTGGGCGCTGCGCGGGTCGCCTCATAGACCAGTACCAGTGTCAGCTCACGCAAGGCCTTGCGGAAGGCAGCGTTTCCGGTGCGTTCGTCACGCAGGGCGGTCAGGCGGGCCGCCGCCAGCGGGTGATCAATGACGTGGACTTCCACATGGGTGACCCTATATAACAATCGGATTCAAGCCGCTGACACGCTCCCCCTCCTCGCGGCACCGAGGCCAAGCCGCCCATATACTCCGGGCGTGTGTGGCCTAAAACAGCGTTTTACCAGTACATTTCGAGCCCTGGCGGTGCTCGGCGCGGTGGCGGTATCCCTACCGGCCCACGGTAGCGACGTTCCCCCGCGTATCGGCCTGACCGCCACTGCGTTGCCGGCGTTCTCACACGTGGTGGTCGTGGTGGAGGAGAACCATTCGCAGGCCAACATCATTGGCAACAAGGCGGCCCCGTTCATCAATTCGCTGGCTGCCAATGGCGCGATGATGTCGCAGTCTTTCGCCGAAACGCACCCCAGCGAACCCAACTACCTAGCCTTGTTCGCCGGCACCACCTTCGGCTTGAAGAAGAACACGTGTCCGGTCAATGCGGGCAGCACGCCCAACCTGGCTTCGGAGTTGCTCGCCGCGGGCCACACGTTCGTCGGTTTCGCCGAGAGCCTGCCCGAAGTCGGTTCGACGGTCTGCAGCGCCGGAAAGTACGGGCGCAAGCATGCGCCATGGGTGAACTTCAGCAATGTTCCGGCCACGCTGTCGATGCCCTTCTCCGCGTTTCCGACGCCGGCGGACTACGCCAGGCTGCCCACGGTGTCCTTCGTCATCCCCAACGGGGATAACAACATGCACGACGGCACCATCGCGGCAGCTGACGAGTGGTTGAACCGTCAACTGTCGCCGTACGCCAACTGGGCCCGATCCAACAACAGCCTGCTGATCGTGACGTGGGATGAGGACGACGGCGGCAGCCGCAACCAGATTCCCACGGTGTTCTACGGCGCACACGTACGGCCGGGCACCTACAACCAGACCATCAGCCACTACAACGTGCTTTCCACGCTGGAGCAGATGTACGGCTTGCCCAAGACTGGTTTCGCGGCGAACGCCCCGGTCATCGCTGATATCTGGGGCGGCTAACCACTACCGGGCCGGGCCCGCCGGCGGGCCGTCGCTATTCTGTGCCGCATGGCTGCTGACCTCGTGCCCATTCGCCTGAGCCTGTCCGATGGTGACCACTACACGCTGTGGGCACCGCGCTGGCGTGACTCCGGGGACGAGTGGGAGGCGTTCCTGGGCAAGGACGAGGACCTCTACGTCTTCGACAGCGTCGCGGACCTGGTCGCATTCGTACGCACCGACACCGACAACGACCTGGTTGATCACCCGGGGTGGCAGGACCTGACGGAGGCTCACGCACACAACTTCGATCCGGCCGACGACAAGAAGTTCGATCTGGTCATCGTCGAGGAGCTGGTGGCCGAAAAGCCGACCGAGGAATCGGTGAACGCGATGGCCGCAACCCTGGCGATCGTGTCGTCGATCGGATCGGTCTGCGAGCTGACGGCGGTTTCGAAGTTCTTCAACGGCAATCCGACGCTGGGCACCGTGTCGGGCGGCATCGATTACTTCTCCGGTAAAGCCGGCCAGAAACGCTGGAACGCGATCGCCGAGATCATCGCTCGCAGCTGGGACGACGTGCTCAAGGCGATCGAAGAAGTCGTCAGTACCCCTGAGGTTGACGAGAAGCTATCCGCCAAGGCCGCCGAGGAATTGGAAGAGGAGCCCGAAGAGGACGAGGGCGCAGCCGGCGAGGACGACGAGGCCAGCGCTGACTCCGCGGATGAGGACGACGAGGACGAGGCCGCCGAGGACGAAGCCGACGAAGCCGAGGAAGACTCCGTCGAAGAAGACCGCGCCGCCGGCGACACCGTCGTGCTGGGCGGCGACGAGGATTTCTGGCTGAAGGTGGGGATTGACCCGATCCGGATCATGACCGGCGCGGGCAACCTCTACACGCTTCGTTGCTACCTGGACGATCGCCCGATCTTCCTGGGCCGCAACGGCCGGATCAGCGTCTTCAGCTCCGAGCGGGCGCTCGCGCGCTATCTTGCCGACGAGCATGATCACGATCTGTCGGATTTGGCCACCTACGACGACATCCGCACCGCCGCCACGGACGGCTCACTGGCGGTGGATGTGACCGACGAAAACATATACGTGTTGACCGGGCTGGCCGACGATTTCGCCGACGGGCCCGAGGCGGTGGATCATGACCAGCTCGACCTGGCCGTCGAATTGCTCCGCGACATCGGCGACTACTCCGAGGAAGGCACCGTCGACAAGGCGCTCAACCCGACCAAGCCGCTGGGCAAGTTGGTGGCCTACGTGTTGGACCCCGATTCGGGCAGCAAGCCGGCGGCTCCGTATGCGAAAGCGGTGCGCGAGTGGGAACAGTTGGAGCGGTTCGTGGAGTCGCGGCTAAGGCGCGAATAGCGCCGCCAGCCGGCGAGCTCAGATGTCGGCGGCGCAGGCAGCGAAAATCGCATCCCAGTCCTCGACGTTGAAATGGCCCTTGCCGGCGGCCCAATGCAACTCGACGTTGGGGATCACACGCTCGAGGTACTCCCCCATCTCGCGCGGCACGAAGCTGTCGTGGGTGCCCAGCCAGATATGGGTGGGCACGTCCACCTCACTGGGGTCGAACTCCCACGGCCGATACTCGAGAAACGCTTCGTAGGCGGCGCCCCGGCTGCCTTGCCGAAACGCCTCGAGCTGCACCGCCTGGAAGTGTTGGACGAAGCGTTTGTCACGCATCCGGTGCTTGTCGACCGCGGGTACCGAAGCGGTTATCAGCTTGGTGAACAGTCCGGGTGCGTACTTTGCACACCAACCGAGCGGGGCGAACAGGGCGTGAAACAACCGCGGCCCATGTTGGGCCAGACGGGCGTAGGACCGGTCCGCCAAATTGAGACTACCCATGATTTCCGGCGTCGCCAGCGGCCCCCAGGGGCCGAGTGCGCCGATGAACGCCAGACGCGAGGGGGCAATCCGGGCACCGCAGGCGAACAGGTGCGGTCCCGCCCCCGAATGACCCACCACGCCGAACTTGTCCAACCCCAGCGCGTCGGCCAAAGCGCAGACGTCTGCCGGCCAGTCCCGCAATGTGCGGCCCTCTTGGAACGTCGATCGCCCGTAGCCGGGCCGGTCGACGGCGATGAGCCGAAACCGGGCACGCCGCGCGGCGCCGTCGGCGAAGGCTCCTTCCAGCCGCGAGCTTGGTGTGCCGTGAAAGTAGAACGTCGGGTATCCGGTGGGGTCGCCCCATTCGAGGCAGGCAAGTTCGCGCCCATCGGGCAAGGTGACCACGTTGGCCTCGTCGGCGCGAATGTCTTCCGGCAAGGTCTGCATCAGGCGCGCGCCGCCCAGGCGGGGGCGGTGACCCGGTTGCGCAGCACACGAGCGATGGTAGGACGCGATGTGCGTGCTCAGGTGCTGCGCCCCACGGTGTCGGTGGACCAGCATATGATCGAACATGTGTTCGACACTGACAGTTCCGCAACCCTGACTCGGATCACCGCCGCCGCGCGGGCCGAGGCCCGGGCTGCCGCGGAACGCCTGGCGGCCATCGGCGATCTGTTTCGGTTGCGGCTGTCCCAGCACGGCAACCGCGAGGATTGGGTGGCCGACACCCGCGACGCGGTAGCGGCTGAGGTCGCCGCAGCGCTAAACACCAGCGTGGCAATGGGGCACAGCAACCTGCGCTATGCGCGGGCGATGCGTGAGCGGCTACCGCAGTTGGGTGCGGAGTTCCGGGCCGGCGGCATCGACTTTCGGCTGTTCCGCACGATTGTGTTTCGCACCGATCTGATCACCGACCCTGACGCCCTGGCGGCCGTGGACGCTCGACTGGCCATCAAGGCGCCCCGCTGGCCATCGATGACCAGTTGGAAGCTCGCGACAGAGGTCGATCGCGTGGTTGCAAAATTCGATCGCGACGCCGTACGCCGCTCGCGACGCGATGCCGCCGACCGGTGTGTGGACTGCGCCCCGCTCGAGCCCGGGATGGCGTTGGTCAACGGCCAGGTCTTCGCGGCGACGGCCGAGGCGCTAGCGCGTCGCCTCGACGAACTCGCCAAGACAGTCTGTGCCGATGATCCGCGTACCGTCGTACAGCGGCGTGCAGACGCACTGGGCACGTTGGCCGTCGGTCAGGACCGGCTGATATGCGGCTGCGGCAGGACGGACTGCCCGGCCGCGGGCGCTCCGCAACAACCCAGCCGAGTGGTGATTCACGTTGTCGCCGGCCGTGACACGGTGGACGGGGCCGGCGAGGCGCCGGGAGTTCTTCCGGGCGACGGGATCATCCCCGCCGAGATCGTGCGCGAACTGGCCAAATCAGCCAAGCTCCAACCAATGCCGACGCCGAAACTGGCCGAAACCGGATATGTACCGTCCCCGGCCTTGATGGACTTTGTTCGCGCCCGCGACCTGACCTGCCGGGCACCCGGCTGCGATCGCCCCGCAACCCAGTGCGATGTCGATCACACAATCCCGTACAGCGACGGCGGAGCGACGCATCCGTCGAACCTGAAATGCCTCTGCCGCAAACATCATCTGCTCAAGACATTTTGGGGCTGGCACGACAAGCAGCTACCGGATGCAACTGTCATCTGGTCGTTGCCCGATGGGCAGACCTACGTCACCACGCCGGGCAGCGCATGGCTTCTCCCGGGATTATTCGCGCCCAGCCCGGAGCTGCCGCCCCACGCTCGGAGGCCACAGGATCACTGCGGAAACCGCGACGCGATGATGCCCAAACGCGCCCGGACTCGCGCCCAAAGCTCGGCCGCACGCATTGCGGCCGAACGCAACCACAACATGACTAGCCGCGAAGCCCGGCGACGGCGTTGGGAAGAGTGCTATTTCGGGCCGCGCGACGCATCGGCATCCGATGACGAGGAACCGCCACCCGTCTAACGCTGGACCCATCCGCCTCACGCGCAATAGGCACATAGCCCGCGCGAAATGTGACGGCAATACCTTGGAAATAGTGTCATGGGTTCATCGACGCCCGACGGAAGAGCCATGATCGACACCACCGCACCGCACAGCCCAGTGCATTCGCCGAGCCATGGAGCCGGACCCGCCAACATCAAGCCCGATTATCACCCTCCGCTGACCAACGACGACCTGGCGCCGCTGCGCGAGCAGACGTGGGGCACCTACAACATCTTCGCTTTCTGGATGTCAGACGTGCACAGCGTCGGGGGCTACGTGACGGCGGGGAGCCTGTTCGCGCTGGGACTGGCCAGCTGGCAGGTGTTGGTCTCACTGATCATCGCGATCACCATCGTCTACTTCCTGTGCAACCTGGTGGCGCGGCCCAGTCAGGCAACCGGCGTGCCGTATCCGGTGATCTGCCGGACCACATTCGGCGTTCTCGGCGCGAACATCCCGGCAATCATCCGCGGGCTGATCGCGGTGGCTTGGTACGGAATCCAGACATACCTTGCTTCGGCCGCACTCGATGTGGTCATGATCAAGCTGTTTCCCGGCCTGGCCCTCTACGCCGTCGTCGAAGACTACGGGTTCCTGGGGTTGCCGGCACTGGGCTGGGCCAGCTACTTGATTCTGTGGGTTCTGCAGGCATGCGTGTTCTGGCGCGGCATGGAGGCCATTCGCAAGTTCATCGACTTCTGCGGTCCTGCGGTATACGTCGTGATGTTCCCGCTGTCCGGATATCTCATCAGCAAGGCCGGTTGGGCTGCCATCGATTTGAATCTCGGCGACGTGAGGTACTCCGGATGGGATGCGATACCGGTGATGTTGGGGGCCATCGCGCTGGTGGTGTCCTACTTCTCCGGCCCGATGCTCAATTTCGGCGACTTCTCCCGCTACGGACGCTCGTTCGGCGCGGTACGCAAGGGAAATTTCCTGGGGCTGCCGCTCAACTTCCTGCTGTTCTCGCTTCTGGTGGTGGTCACGGCCTCGCTCACCGTTCCGGTGTTCGGCGAACTGATCACCGATCCGGTGCAGACGGTGGCACGCATCGACTCCACCTTCGCGATCATTCTGGGCGCTTCGACATTCACCATCGCGACCATCGGCATCAATATCGTCGCCAACTTCATCTCCCCTGCGTTTGACTTCTCCAACGTCAACCCGCAGCGGATCAGCTGGCGAACCGGCGGGATGATCGCGGCGGTGGGGTCGGCGCTGATCACGCCGTGGAATCTGTACAACCACCCTGATGTCATCAACTACACGCTCGAGACCCTTGGCGCCTTCATCGGCCCACTGTTCGGCGTGCTGATCGCCGACTACTACCTGGTGCGCAAGCAACACGTCGTCGTCGACGACCTGTTCAGCCTCTCGCACGACGGAACCTACTGGTACCGCAAGGGATACAACCCGGCCGCGGTCATCGCCACGGCCGTGTCAGCGGCGATTGCCATGGTCCCGGTATTGGCCAGCGATGTCTACGGCATGTACACCGCCGCGGAGTACAGCTGGTTCATCGGCTGCGGTGTCGCGCTAGTCGTCTACTACCTGTTGGCTACCCGCGGCCGGCTCGCCATTGCGCCGCCCTATCGCCCGGTTGGCGCCGGATTAACCGCGCGCCAGTGCTCGGCGATCTCGACGCGCCGGGCCAGCCACACCCGATCGTGGGACCGCACATGGTCAAGGAAGCGCTGCAGGGCAGCCGTTCTGGCCGGGCGGCCGACCAGCCTGCAATGCAAACCGACGGATAGCATCTTCGGGCTGCCCGCACGCCCCTCGGCATACAGCACATCGAACGCGTCGCGCAGATGGGCGAAGATCTCATCGCCGTTGGAGAACCCCGCCGGTGAGGCGAATCGCATGTCGTTGGTATCCAGGGTGTACGGCACGACCAGGTGATCGCTGGCGCCGACCCGCACCCAGTACGGCAGGTCGTCGGCATACGAATCGGAGTCATAAAGGAAACCACCGTGTTCGACCACCAGCTCGCGGGTGTGCGGTGAGTCGCGACCGCCGTACCAACCGCGCGGCGAGGACCCGGTGAGCTCATGGTGGATTCGCACCGCCTCGGACAGGTGGGCCCGCTCGGTGTCCCGGTCGATCTCTTGGTAGGACTTCCAACGCAGCCCATGGCAAGCAATTTCATGACCGAGCTCACGAAAAACCCTTGCCACCTCTGGGTTTCGCTGCATCGCCTGGGCGACGGCGAAAATGGTCAGCGGCACGCCGGATTGCTCGCAGACCCGCAGCACCCGCCACACGCCCGCCCGAGATCCGTATTCGTAGAGCGACTCCATGCTCATGTGCCGGTTCGGAAATGACTGTGCGGGCACGATCTCGGACAAGAAGGTCTCTGACCCCGAGTCGCCGTCGAGGACGCTGCTTTCGGCCCCCTCTTCGTAGTTCAGCACGAATTGCACCGCGATCAGCGCACCGCCGGGCCACTGGGGATCGGGCGGCGTGCGACCATACCCGGTCATATCCCGCGGATACCCGGTCACGCCAGGTCCCCGAACAGCCGCAGCCGCGATAGCCCGCCATCTGGATAGATCTCCAAACGAGCCTGATCCACAACATCTTTGGTGCTGACCAGAAACCGGTGCCGGGTGTCGGGCAAGAGGTTGGTGCGCGGTAGCAGCTCGATCCATTCGCCAGTGGGCTGCCGACCAACCACCGCCGCCGCGCCCGGACTATTCCCGACAAAGTACGACGTGTCGATTTCGACCAGCCGCACCACGCCGGGGCCGGCCAGCTTGATCAGCACCCAGTCGTTGCCATCGTCACGACGCCGGGCAGTCTCCCAACCGTCACCCATGACTCGCGCCAGGCCCGGGAAGATGACGTGCTGCGGCGAGCTGTAGAAGCGGTTCGAGCAGTCCAGCACCAGCCCGCCATTTTCCAGCGCGGCCAGATCCAGCGGGCCGGCACCGAGGAACCGACGGTCGGGACGTCCCTCTCCATGTACCCGCAACCGCGCCACGCCGCCGTCCGGATAGATGCTGAGCCGCACATGGGTCCAACGCTTTTCGGAGCTGACCACAAAGGGATTGTCGGCGTCGCCGACCACCTTGGCACGGGCCACGATCGTTTCCCAGCCACCGTCGCTGGCCAGCTGCTCGGCCGGCGGATAACCGTCGACCGCTAACGCCTCGATCGAGACTTCGGGCGGGTAGTTGCCCTTGAACCACGCGGTGTCGACCACCACACCGCGGATCACACCCGGGACACCGAGTCGCACGATCGCCTGGTCGTGACCAGGCTCACGGCGACGGCGGGTCTCCCATCCGTCATAGACCTGGCCCTTGTGCCCAAAGGAAGCCGGGCGATAGCTTGCGGGGCCCGGATTGATCAGGTTCTCTTTTTCGGCGAACGACTCATCGTTGGCCCAAATCACCGCGCCGCCAAGCGGTCGCAGCGCCAGATCGGGCAGCCAGGTGAAGTCCGGGGTATCTGTCATGAAGGGTTGTACTCCTGCGGTATTCGTACTTTTAAGGCTCGCAGCACTGACTCAGTGGCGCCAGGTGCGGCGTCGCGCACCTGGTCGGCACTGAAGGCTCCACAATCAAGGCCACGCAGCACGACCGCCGCCAGTGCCTCCGCGGTGGCCGGCTCGTCGATGACACCACCACCGGCGCGCTCGAGATAAGCCTGCAGCCGCGGGGCGGCAACGCCCAGCGCCGCCCGGAAAAAGGTGAAGGTGGCAAGCCATCGGGTGACCAGGTGGCCGGGATGCATGTCCCATCCCTGGTAATAACCGCGTTCCAGCGACCGGGTGACCAACCAGTAGTGACTCCGAAACGCCTGCACCACTTGCTCTTCAGTTCCCTCGGGCACCACGTTGGTGGATCCGTCGGAGACCCGGACACCGGTCTGCGCGGCCGCGGCCAGCATCACCGCCTTGGCGTGGTCGGCCACCGGGTGATCGAGCGCCTGGTGCTGAGGTGCGATCCCGCACGCGGCACTGTAGTCGTAGGTGCCGTAGTGCAGGCCGGTGCAGCGGCGCTGCGACATGTGGATCGCTCGTGCGAGGGTAGCGGCGCCGTCCGGGCCGATGACCGCCTGCGGGCTCTCGATCTGCAATTCGAACTTCAGAGCGCCCGCCGGCAAGCCGTGCGCTGTTTCCAGGGCCTCACACAACTGCACTGCCGCGCCGACCTGGTCCCCGGCGCGAAGCTTGGGCACGGTGAAGACGAAACCGTCCGGAACGCCACCCGCACCGTCGAGCACCAGCTCCAGTGTGCGTAGCGCCCGACGCCACTCGGAGCTGGTCAAGCCCTTGATCCGGACGCCGCAGACAGGCAGTCCCACCGACCGCAACGTCTGTCCGGCGCGCACGGCGTCGTCGTCCTCCACGTCGTCACCGCGTATCCCGTACCCGTCCTCGAAGTCCAGCCGTAGGTCCTCGATGGGACCGGCGGCCAGACGCCGCTGGACCAACCCAAGTGCCGCATCGTCGCCAAGTTCGCTCAATAGGTCGACATGGCGCTGCAGCAACGCGGCGGCGGCGGCACCCCACTGGGAAGGCGTCTGGGAGGTAGCTTCGGCGGCGCTGACGTACACGGTGTGCACCGGTTGCACGCCGGGGCCGTCGCCCGGGTAGCGAGCCGCCAACTCCTGGTCAACCTGCGCCAATACCGCATCGATGTGTGCGAGAGCCGGCGAGTCGACGGGTCTAGACCCCGATTTGGGGTTTTCGGTCGCTGCTGCCACCCGCCCATCATCACAGATGCCCTGCACCCGGCTGACAGCCAATGGCGGGCAAGCACGACGGGGCGTCCATGAATTGGACGGGACTTTAGCAAATCATATGAATCACAATCGAAACGCCCGGATGCCACCATGCGCTGTCGATCTTGTTGATGGGGAATCTGGCTTGGAGGGCAGCGATGGCGTTTGTGTTGGTGGCTCCGGAGATGATGACGGCCGCGGCGTCGGATTTGGCGAATATCGGCTCGGCGATCAACACGGCCAATACCGCGGTCGCGGCCCCCACCGCGGAGCTGCTGGCCGCCGGGACCGATGAGGTCTCCGAAGCCATCGCCTCGCTGTTTTCCGGCCACGCCCTGGACTACCAGAGCCTCGGCGCCCGGATGACAGCGTTTCACGATCAATTCGTGGCGGCCCTGACCGCGGGTGGCGGCCTGTACTCCAGCGCCGAGGCCGCCGCCGCCACGCCATTGCAAGACCTGCTCAATGTCGTCAACGCCCCCACCCAAGCACTGTTGGGGCGCCCGCTGATCGGCGACGGCGCCGACGGAACCGCGCCAGGGCAGGCCGGCGGCGCCGGTGGACTGCTCTACGGCAACGGCGGCAACGGCGCCGCGGGCACCAACCCCGGAGTGGCCGGCGGGGCCGGCGGGGCGGCCGGGTTGATCGGCAACGGCGGTGCCGGCGGGATCGGCGGCGCCGGTGGCTCCGGCGGTGCCGGCGGGACCGGCGGGACCGGCGGGACCGGCGGCTGGCTCTACGGCAACGGCGGTGCCGGCGGGATCGGCGGCGCCGGTGGCTCCGGCGGTGCCGGCGGGACCGGCGGGACCGGCGGGACCGGCGGCTGGCTCTACGGCAACGGCGGCGCCGGTGGCAACGGTGGGGCCGGCGCGCCGGGGCTGGTGAGCTTCAACGGCGGCAACGGCGGCAACGGCGGCGCGGCCGGCTGGTGGGGCACTGGCGGGGCCGGCGGCGCGGGCGGCGAGGGCGGGGCCGCCGGTGGCGACCTGGCCGGCATCGCCTACGGGCAAACGGGCGGGGTCGGTGGCAACGGCGGCAGCGGCGGCAACGGCGGATGGTTCGCCGGCAACGCCGGTGCCGGTGGCAACGGTGGAGTCGGCGGAGACGGCAACGCCGCCGACAATGGCCTGGTTGGCGGCGCCGGCGGGGTCGGTGGGGCCGGGGGCTCCGCCGGGCTCTTCGGCGACGGCGGAGCCAGCGGACAAGGCGGCGACGGCGGCGTGCCTGGACTAGGGCGTGTCTGCTTAATGTGAATGGTGTTTTGGCTGATGCTGTTTGGGTGATGCGGACGCATGCGATTTCTGATGATTTGTGGTCGCTGATCGTGGCGGTGTTGCCTGCGGGGCGGCGGCGTGGCCGGCCGTGGAACGATCATCGACATACTCTGGAGGGCATTATCTGGCGTTACCGTACGGGATCTCCGTGGTGTGACCTGCCCGAGCACTTCGGTCCCTGGCAATCGGTGGCCGAGAGGCATCTACGCTGGTCGGTCGATGGCATCTACGCGCGGATCTTCGCGGCGATCGCCTCTGACCTCGACGCCGAGGACGCCGACCTGGGCGCACTGTTGTCGGTCGATTCGACCAGTGTGCGCGCCCACCAACACGCAGCCGGAGCGCGCCCGGGCGCCGCACAGGGGGATCTGTCGAATTACAAGAAATATCTCGATGAGCCCGATGACCACGCCATTGGGCGTTCCCGCGGCGGGCTGACTACCAAGATCCACGCCTTGACCGACCAGCTGTGCAGTCCGGTCACCCTGGCACTGTCGGCCGGTCAAGCCGGTGATAATCCGATGCTTTGGCCACTGCTGGCCGCCCGGCGCAGCAACTCATACGCCCCGTATCGCCTGCTGGCGGACAAGGCGTACTCCCATGACTCGACGCGGGCACAGCTGCGCCGGCTCAAGATCGCCCATACCATCCCCGAGCGCAGCGACCAGATCACCCGCCGCAAAGCCAAAGGCCGCAACGGAGGACGGCCTCCGGGGTTCTCAGGCCGAATCTACAAGCACCGTAACACCGTCGAGCGAAGCTTCAACCGGCTCAAACACTGGCGCGCGGTCGCCACCTGCTACGACAAATACGCCCTGACCTACCTCGGCGGTGTCACCCTGGCCGCCATCATCACCTACCACCGCGTCCGCAATTAGCAGACAGGACCTAGCTGTTGTGACCTGACACGTTGTTGTCAGACAGCGAGTCGGCTGATTGGTGGTCGTCCGCCGAGGGCGGAGTGGCCTCGTCGAGTGTTGTAGCGGCGAAGGAATTGGTCAAGGCCGCGGCTACGTAGGGTGTTGTTGGTCCAGGGGCGGGCGTAGGCCCATTCGTTGATCAAGGTCCGGTTGAAACGTTCTGCTTTGCCGTTGGTCCAGGGACAGCCGGGCTTACTGAATCGGCGTTTAAGCTGCCAGGCCGAACAAACCCAGCCCCAGTCGGTGCCGTGTCGGTAGACCAACGCGTTGTCGGTCAGTAGCCGACGCACACGCACACTGTGGGCGGCGAACCAGGCCAGTGCCCGGTGAAGAAACCCAGCGCACGTCGGGTCCTTCTCGTCGGGGAGCACTTCGCTGTAGGCCAGCCGAGTGTAGTCATCGATGGCGGTGTGCACGTAGTCGTAGCCGATCTTGGTCTTCTTGTGCCGGTGGGCAACTGAGACTGCGGCGTCGCGGCCGTGCAGGCGCCATCCACCGCCTGGGGGAATGGCGCCAAGCTTCTTGACGTCGACATGAACCCCGGCTCCCGGGGTGGGGTATTCGTAGCGGTTGGGGCTGCGCCGCGATGAGCGCACCACCTCGCCGGTGATCGGGTCGATTGCACTCAGATGTGGCACCTGGTGGCGTGCCAGGATCCGTCCGACTGTCGAGGGATTCAGTTCGAGTTCGGCGGCGAGCACAACAGCGCCGCGCTTACGGCGTTGGCGGGCGGCGAGTACCTTCTGTTCGACCCGATGGCTCGTACGGTTGGGCATCCGGATCGGCCGCGACGAGCGGTCGGCCAGCGCGGCATCACCGCCCTCGGCATACCGGCGCAGCCACTTGTACACCGTTGCCCGCGAAATCCCCAGTTGCTCAGCCACATGCGCGGCCGGCCACCCGGCGGCGACGCGCTCAACGATCAACTGACGAGCGAACACATTGGTACGGGCGTTAGCGTGAGACACAAGGACCTCCTACGGGTGAATGCCAGACACATCCACTCCGTCAGGAGGTCCTCCCACTTTCAAGCAGGCACGCCGTTAACAACCTCCCAGGTCACGACACCTAGGCGTTACTTGCGCCGACGCCGCCCGGTACCGAAGATGCTGCGGGTGAACTCTCGTGCGGCGGTGTTGATCGCGCTCTTCACGGTGGGATTCTTGAGCACTTCTTCCCACAACGGAGGTCCCTGCGGCTCCACGGGCGTCGGCATCGGCGGCAAGTCGAAGTCCTGCGGCCAGGGCAGCGGGTCGTATTTTCCTCGTGGGGGCTGAGGCGCCGTTGTGGGTGGCTCCGCCGCCTCGGTCGCCGGCGCGTACTTGGCGCTCAATATCTCGTGGGCCGATTCCCGGTCGATGGTCTGGCCGTAGACGGCCTGCAGTGGGCTGGCCTGGGCCACAGCGCGGATCGCCTCGGAGCCGATAGCACCCATCAGCGACCGCGGCGCGCGCATGCGGGTCCACGCCACCGGCGTCGGCACCCCCTTTTCGGAGAGCACCGTGACGACGGCCTCGCCGATTCCCAGCGAGGTCAGCGCGGACTCCAGGTCATAGACATCGGTTTTCGGGTAGGTGCGTACGGTCTTGGTCAGCGCCTTGTGATCGTCGGGGGTGAATGCCCGCAACGCGTGCTGAACCCGGGCGCCGAGCTGGGACAGCACGTCCTTGGGCAGGTCGGTCGGCAATTGGGTGCAAAAGAACGCCCCGACGCCCTTGGAGCGAATCAGCTTGACGGTTTGCTCGACCTGCTCCAGGAAGGCTTTGGAGGCGTCGCTGAACAGCAAGTGCGCCTCGTCGAAGAAGAACACCAGCTTCGGCTTGTCCAGATCCCCCACCTCGGGCAGATAGGTGAACAGGTCGGCCAGCACCCACATCAGGAAGGTGGAGAACAACACCGGGCGCAGGGACTGACTCCCCAGCTCGAGCAGAGAGATGATGCCCCGGCCCTGGCCGTCGTCGGAGATACCGCGCCAAGAGATTTCAGCTCGGCCTTGCCCTCATCACTGATCAGATGCGTGATGACCGCACGCAGGTCTTTGAGGTCCAGCAGCGGAAGTTCCCGCTGGTCGGCCCAGTGAAAGATCAGTCCAAGCGTCGATTCCTGGGTGGCGTTAAGTCCCAACACCTTTGCCAGCAGGATCGGGCCGAAGCTGGAAATGGTGGCGCGCACCGGAACGCCCACCCCGCCGGCACCCAGCGACAGGAACTCCACCGGAAATGCGGTGGGCGTCCACGCATCCCCGGTCTCTTCGGCCCGCGCCGCCAGCTTGTCATCGGTCTGCCCGGCTCGAGACAGGCCGGACAGGTCTCCCTTCACGTCGGCCATCAGCACGGACACCCCTGCCGCGCTCAGTTGCTCGGCGATCAGCTGCAGCGTCTTGGTTTTTCCGGTACCGGTGGCCCCAGCTACCAGACCGTGCCGGTTGACAGTGGCCAGCGGAATGCGAATCTGTGCAGCTGGGTCCGCCTCGCCATCGATCACGACGCTGCCCAGCTGAAGCGCTTGACCGTCCACGTCGTAGCCGGCTGCGATCCGCTGCGCCGGCCCCACCTGCCCGTCGGGCCCATCGGTACTCATCGTTGCCGCGCCCCCTTTTCCCAGTGGTTCCGGCGTGCAGTTGGGGAAAGCATCACACTACTTTGCCGGGGGCAGGCGGGGTGCGAGCCGGGCGTGGGCCTTAGTCTGAGCGCTGTGCGTGAGGAATTGGTATGGATCGACTGTGAAATGACCGGACTGGATCTTGGGTCGGACAAGTTGATCGAGATCGCCGCACTGGTCACCGATGCCGACCTAAACATCCTGGGAGACGGCGTGGACGTAGTGATCCACGCCGACGACGCCGCGTTGTCCTCGATGGTCGACGTGGTCGCCGACATGCACTCGCGCTCCGGGCTGACCGAAGAGGTGCGGGCATCCACGGTCGACATGGCCACCGCCGAGGCGATGGTGCTCGACTACATCGGTGAACATGTGAAGCAACCCAAGACAGCGCCCCTGGCCGGGAACTCGATCGCCACCGACCGCTCGTTCATCGCCCGCGACATGCCGGCGCTGGACGCATTTCTGCACTACCGGATGATCGATGTCAGCTCCATCAAGGAACTGTGCCGGCGCTGGTATCCGCGTATCTACTTCGGACAGCCGCCCAAAGGGCTGGCACACCGGGCGCTAGCCGACATCCACGAATCCATCCGGGAGCTGCAGTATTACCGGCGTACCGCATTCGTACCCCAGCCGGGGCCCCCTACCAGCGAAATCACCGCGGTAGTCGCCGATCTTCAGGGCGCGGACGACGCACCGGAGACAACCGATTCGGCCCAGGAGCGTCCGAGCGGCTAGTATCGAAGTCGCCGTTGGTTAGTCCCCGTTGGGGGCGGGCGACGGCCATGGTGAGTGTAGTTCAGTTGGTAGAGCACCAGGTTGTGATCCTGGGGGTCGCGGGTTCGAGTCCCGTCACTCACCCCACTGGTCAGAGGGCGTTTCCCGCCCTCTGACCTTTTGTTTTGGATGGCCCTCGAGACGCCCCCATGACGCCGTTGGAGACCCGGAGCCGGTTTGGGTGTCTGCGCGCATCTCGTGGATTCGTTGCGATCTGGCCAAGATCAGGCCGCTGACCAGCAGCACCCACGCGGGAAACATCAGCGTCACCCACATGCTGACGTCACTGACGGTCAACAGGGCCGCGGCGGCCAGGTAACTGATTCCGGCCAGCCAGCGCGGCATCAAGCCGGTCCGCAGCCAGATCGTCGCCAGCGAGATCATGAACACCGCCGCCATCCGCAGCGCGTAGGTCTTGCTGGCAGTCAGCACCACCGCCTTGCCAAATCTGACCACCTCGGCATGCGCGGCCAGGTCGACGACATTGGCATTGCTGGCCACCAGCCCGGCCGACGCCGCCGTCATGACGAAGATCATCGCCAAGAACAGCAAGCCGCTGCCCAGAAACACCGTCGCGAAAAACCGGTCCTCATAGCGGCCGAAGCCATCACGCACCACCCCGATGAACCACAAGAAGCTGATCCCCGCGAACGGCATCAGCACGGCAGCGGTCGCGATCCCGCCGTGCTCGTTGTTGAGCCAGCCCGCGGTATCCCCCTCTCCCTCAGGCATTCTGGTGCGAATCAGGATGATGACGGCGCCGATCAACAGCGCAAAGACCACTCCGGCCAGCGCCGCGGCTCGGGGGGTCGTCAACGGGTGCAGTGATGCCTGCGGTGGTGGATGCACGGCCTCATCCTTTCAAAGCTGCACGCACTGGCGCGGGGGTTTGAGCCGCTCCCGCTTGGACGCACCCAAATATCTTGGCGTACCACGAAGTTGGGCTCCGCTTCGCGACCCGACGGGAGATGCCTGATCGTATTACCGGAATCCGGCGAGCGCGATCCGCAACACTTGGTCCATCTGGACGTGAAAGATCGGGCTGGACGGCGGATCCGTGCTCAGCCAGCGATCGAATACGAATTTCACTGTGCCCAGGCTGGTGTGGACCAGCAATGCCGGTCGAATTTCGATGCGCGCGTCGACTCCCATTCGGGAAGCGACGTGCTCGATGAACTGGTGCTGGTCGTCTTCGCTCACCAAAGCCGACTTGCTCAACAGTTAGGGAGCGGTCGCGATCGCCCGGCGCCAGGTATCCAGTTTGAGATCACCGGCGTCCCTGGCGTAGCTGACGAACAACGCGATCAAAGCCTCGACCGCGGATTCATCCGCGGGCCAGCTGCGGTAGGAGCTGACGATCTCGGTGATGGCCTGCCGGACCGGATCGACCAGCAGTCCCTCCTTGGTGGGGGCGTGCCGAAAGTAGGTGCTGATGGAGACTCCAGCCGCCGCGGCAATGTCTTCGGTCGTCACCGCATCGAATCCACGCTCGGCAAAGAGTCGGTGGGCGGTCTGCTGAATCAGCGAAAACAACTCGGCGCGCCGCCGGTCTCGCAGCGAACCAATGTTTGCTGGGTTCATACCATCACCCTCGGAAGGCATCCCGGAACAGCAAGGCGATTATGCCTTCCGCGCTGATGGTAGATCATCGCGGATAAAAATCTTTACACTACGTGATGCATCAAGTCAAGATGCCCGCGAAACCTGGTTCATGCATCACGTAAGGAATGCCCGCGAAATCGGGGTCAGCTGGTGGTCTTGCTTTTGATGCGGATGCCGGCTTTGAGGGCGGGTAGAGCGGCGGGTATGGCGGCGAGGTAGAGCTGTTCGGTCTTGTCTTTGGCGAGTCTGAGCAGGGCGGCTTGCAGGTCGGCGATCTGGCGGGCGATCGCGGCGGGGTTGAGGCTGTCGCGGTAGGTGAGCAGCTCTGTTTGTTGGGCCGCTGAGAGGACTCCGGCGGCCAGCAGCCGGTCCAGGGGGGTCTGGGGCTTGTCGTAGAGCCGGCGGCGGTGACCGTCGCGGCTGCAGCCGTAGCCGATGGGTTTGATGGTGGGGGTCAGGTAGTTGAGCCGGTCGTTGACCAGGTGCCACAGCCGGTTGAGCACGGCGCGTTCTTCGTCGGTGTCGTAGCGGTAGTAGAACCCGTAGCGACGCACGAGGTGGTTGTTTTTGGACTCGATGGTGGCCTGGTCGTTCTTCTTGTAGGGTCGTGAGCGGGTGAAGAAGATCTCCATGTCCGCGGCCCACTTGATGACCGCCTTATTGAGGAATTCGGTGCCGTTGTCGAAGTCCAAACCCGTTACCTTATAGGGATTTTAGTAATTCCGGTTTTGAGGGCGCCCAGGATGTGGGGGTGGGCGTTGTTGCGCACCGTGCGGGTGAACACCCAGCCGATGTGCATGTCGGTGAGGTTGACCGTGCGGGCGAACTCACCTTTCAGTGTCGGGCCGCAGTGCGCCACGGTGTCGCCTTCGAAGAACCCCGGAGATTCTTCGGCCTCATCGCCTGCTTTGCAGATGGTGATCGAGGACCGCAGCAGCGGGAGGGTTTCGTCGTCGACACACCCGAGATCTGGTCGCGGGCCTTGGCGCCGCGCAGGTAGCGGTCGATCGTGGCGCTGCTCATCGCCAACAGCTCGGCACGCACCGCCGGGCCGTAACGGTCACGGCCGTCCACCAGTTCGCCGTGGCGTTCTAGAGCATCCAACTGAAGTGCCATGGAAGCGGCCAGATACCGGCCGCACTGCCCGCCTGAGGCCGCCCACACCTTCTGCAACACCTTGAGCGCATCCTAGGAGTACTTCGGATTGCGTTGCCGGCAAATCCGTTTGGCGACCTGCCGACCCGCTCCCGGCGGCGCGGCCGCCGCCCTCAACCGCCGCCGGGCGTTGTCACGCGACCAGCCGGTGACCGCCACCACCTGATCCAGAATCTGCCCCTTGCCCGCCTTCGGCGCCCCCACATACGCCCTGTCGAACTTCGCGGTGATCTCGGCCCGAGACGACATCGACAGCCCACTTCCCATGCCTGCTGAGGATCGACCGTTTCGCGGGCATTTTTACGTGATCCACCGAGGACGCTTCACGGGCATTTCTCGTGATGCTTGCCGGCGCTTCGCGGGCATTTTTCGTGATGCTTGCCGGGGCATTTTTCGTGATGCTTGCCGCGGCCTGCCCAAGAGATCTGACGTCAAGTATCACGGCGTGCTGGTGGGCATGGTGGACGACGTGGCTCCGGCGGCCAACGGGCGTCCCAACTACGTCCACATCAATCTCAAACCCGATTACGCCGCATCGATTCCGGCGGCGGTAACCGCTCGCGTCGTGCCCAGTAGCGTTTTCGCCGTGTCGTCGGTGCAGCTGATCGATGTCCCCGCACCGCGTGGTCACCAACCTGCCATCCGGACCGGGGCGCACATCCCCGAAGACAGCCGGCTACCCAGGGTACTTTTTCAAACCACCGTCAGTAAGCTGCGCGATCTGCTCGCTGCGGCCGGACGCGGTCGTGAGGATAACTCGCTGGGAATCCTCGCTGCGATCGCAGCCGCCACCGACCACCGCCGTGCGGACTTACTCAGCGGTGGAGCTCAGCTCAATCGCCTTCTCGATCAACTCAATTCGATCGTCGCCACCGATTCGGAACCCTCAACGGTCGCCGCGCTCATCGACGCGACCCGTGGATTGCAGGCCAGCGCACCCGAACTCGTCGAGGCGTTGCACCAGGCCGTGGAGCCGATGAAGACGTTCGCCGAGACCCGTGCACAGCTCGCCGCCCTGCTCGCCGGCGCCGACCACACCATCGGGACCGTGCAGCAATCGTTGGGCAACCACATCGATCAGCTGATCCAGATCACCACCGACTTCACTCCGGTGCTGGGCGTGCTGGCGCAGGAGTCCGACAATTTTCTGCCCGCGGTCATCAAACTGGACAACCTGGCCACCAAGTTCATGGACGAAGTCTGGATGCCCGAGAACAACACCGGAAACATGCGGGTGAACCTGTCGTTCACGCCCAGCCACTCATACACGCGCGCGGACTGCCCGCGCTACGGCGAACTCAAGGGGCCCAGCTGCTTCACGGCGCCGCTGGTTCCGGTCCGGCCCGATATACCGGAAGTGCTGCTGCCGCAGAACTATTAACCACCCAAAGATCTGGCACCGCCGCCGGGGACCGCCGTCGGGCCAGACGGCAACCTGGTGGCCCTCGGCCCGCCGCTGATCAACCCGAGCCCCAATCTGACCGATCCCAATCCACCGTTGCCCGCATGGTTAACTCCATCGCCGCGGGTGCCGGGGACCGGGGACCCTGACGATGCGCCACCCGCGCCACCAGGGCCCGCTGCGCCGTCGGCATTCGGCGGCAACGTCGGTCCCGTCGGCAGCCGCCAGGAGCGCGACGCACTCGCCCTGATCACTGGCCGGCCCGCCACCGTCGCCACCGAATTGCTGCTGGGACCGCTCGCCCGTGGGACGGTTGTGTCGCTACGTAATTCGGGTGCGGGTGGGGAGCCACGATGAAGTTTCGCGGTCCGCTCATCGGGCTTGCCCTATTCATGGTCGTTGCGGTGGCACTCACCTGGATGGTCTATGTCAGCCTGCGACGTGAAGTCGCCGGAAAGACCGTGGCGTATGCGGCGGTGTTCACCGACGTGTACGGGCTGCGTGAAGGCGACGACGTCCGCATGGCCGGCGTTCGGGTCGGCCGGGTCGAAAAGATCGACCTTGAAGGGAAACTGGCGAAGGTACGGTTCGTTGTACAAAACGAGCAACGACTCTTCGGCAACACGGTCGCCTCGGTGACCTACCAGAACATCGTCGGGCAACGTTACCTCGGGCTGTCGTTGGGCAAGAGGGGCAGTCCGGATCAGCTCGCGCCGGGCAGTGTCATCCCCGTGCAGCGCACCGAACCATCCTTCGACGTCACGGCGCTGCTCAACGGTTACGAGCCGCTGTTCAGCCTGTTGAACCCACGTGACGCCGACAACCTCACCAAGGGCATCATCGAGTCGCTGCAGGGCGACACCGCCTCGCTGGCCACATTGGTCAGCCAGACATCCACGCTCACCGAGACATTCGCCGGCCGCGACCAGGCGCTTGGCGATGTGATCACCAACCTGAACAAGGTGATCTACAACCTGGCTCAGCAGAACGACAACCTCGACGGCGTGATCACCGATACCCGGGAGGTGGTGTCCACCCTCGACCAGCGCCGTCCAGAGCTGGTTTCCTCAATCGGCTCCCTGGCCCGGGTACTAGAGCGACTATCCGCCTCCGCCAACGACGTATACCCGCAACTGCGTTAGTTCATCGACCGCCAGCCCGGCGCCACCCGCCATATTCTCAGCGTCGAGCCCCAGGTGGCATTCTTCGGCGACAACATTCCGCTGCTGTTGAAAGGACTAACCCGCGTAGGCAACCGGGGCGCCTACGACAACGCATACGTATGCGACATCAACGCCTTCGGATTCTTCCCCGGCCTCAACGACGTCATGCCGATCATCGTCAACGCCGCGACCCCGGGGAACCAAGCCCGGCACACGCCGCGATGCCGGAGCATGGCTGATGGCTGATTCATCGCTGCGCCAACGGCTTTCCGCGTTGCAGAGGCGCCCGCTGGAGAGCTACAACAAGACCTGGCTGGGGTTTGCCGCCGTCGCGGTGGTCGCGGTGGTGATCGCGGCCATGCTGGTGGTGCATCTGGTCGGAGCCGGATATCGGCGCTATACGGCGGAGTTTCTGCAGGCGGCTGCGCTGCGAGCCGGTAACCCGATCGCCATCGCGGGCATCCCGGTCGGCACCGTCACCAGCATGAGGCTCGTCGGTGATCACGTCGAGGCGGGTCTGCGGATCCGCGATGACGTGGTGCTGGGCAAGGACTCCACGGCCACCATCAGAGTCACCACCATTCTCGGATCCCGCTATCTGGCCATCGAGCCCGACGGCGCGGCGTCGCTTCCCGACAACACCTTCGACTTGGCACACACCCCGGTTCCCTACGATCTGCAGGCCGCGTTGAAAGACGCGACAACAACTTTCGAGCAGGTCGACTCGGACCGATTCGCGCAGTCGCTTACCGTGCTGGGCAGGCAGCTCGACAAGCTACCCCCGGTGGTGCCGCAGGCGGTGGCCAACATCGACTCGCTGTCCTCGATCATCGCCACCCGCCGCGATCAATTGGGCCAGCTGCTCGAGAGCACCGAGCAGGTCACCAATACCTTGCGTCGGCAGCTTTCCACCATCGGCGGCCTCGTCAACCGGGGACAGGACCTGATAGGCCAGTTCGTCGCGCGGCGCGCCGTCTTCCACGCGATGATGCGATCCCTCGACAGCTTCGTCGGCACCTTGCGCCAGATCATCGGCGACCGCCCGGGCGTGGATGCGCTGCTGAAAGACATGCGCGAGTTCACCGGTCTGTTGGCACAACACGACGACCTGTTGAGCAATCTGCTGCAGATCAGCCCGATCTTTTTCCGCGAGGCGACCAACATCACCGGCGATGGCAACGCCGTCAACTTCAACGCACCCAATGGCCTGCTGCTGGTGGATTCATGGATGTGTGCCATCAGCGGCCGCGCCGAGCAGTTCGGGATGATTCCCTAGTTCAAGGACTGCAAATGACAACCAGCAAGGTCAAGATCCTCGCCGTCGTCGCCGCCGTGCTGGCGGTGGTCGCGCTGGCCGGTGCCGGGTGGTGGCGGATGGGTGCGGATGATGACCCGATGACCGTGACAGCCCAGTTCGACAGCGCCTCGGGGCTGTATGAGGGCAACGTGGTGGCTGTCTTGGGTATGCCGGTCGGCCAGGTCACCAAGATCAGGCCCAAAGGCGGCTACGTCGAAGTCGAATTCACCATCGATCGCAAGGTCAAGATTCCCGCCGACGCCCAAGCCGTCACGGTGTCGACCTCCATCCTCACCGACCGGCAGATCGAGCTCACGCCGCCCTATCCGGGTGGCCCGGTGCTGCAAAGCCACGACACCATCGGCTTGACCCGCACCAAGAATCCCGTCGAATTCAGTCGGGTGCTCAGCGTTCTCGACAAGGTGACCAAGTCGCTGCGAGGCGATGGTCACGGCGGTGGTCCCGTCGCCGATGTGCTGAGCGGGGGCACCGAGATCGTCGACGGGAACGGCGCCAAGATCAAGGGAGCCCTTGACGCCCTGTCGCGGGCGCTCCGGCTCAGCAGCGACGGCGGCGCCCAGACCCGCGAACAGATCACGACGATCATCAGAAACGTCAGCTCCTTGTTCGACGCCGCAGCAGCCAACGACGCAAAGCTCCGGGAGTTTGCCTCGACGATCCATCAGGTCAGCCAGATTCTGGCCGACGAGGATATCGGCGGCGGCAACACCGGCAAGCGGCTCGATCAACTGGTGCAGCGTGCCGGTGACCAGCTCGACGCCAACCGCGAGGCGATCCGACAGACAGTTCTCAACGGCAACACCACATTGCAGACGGTCAGCGACCAGCAGCGGGATCTCGCGGAAATACTTGATCTCGCGCCGCTGGTGGCCGACAACGGGTACAACGCCATCGACCGGGCCAACGGTGCCGTTCGAGCTCACTTCCTCACCGACAGAATGATATTCGACAGCCAGCTGACCAAAGAGGTCTGCAACATGATGGGCTTGAGGCAGCTGGGATGCAGCACCGGGACCCTGCAGGATTTCGGGCCCGACTTCGGCCTGACCTTCGTGCTGGACGGCACGGCCGCCATGGGGCAGAAGTGATGAACGGGTTCGGGAAAGCCGCCGCCGCGATCGCGATGACCACGCTGCTCAGCTCCGGATGTGCCGCTAACGGCCTTGATAGCCTTCCTCTTCCGGCTCCGACACTGGGCTCCGGGGGTTACACGCTGACCGCAGTGTTCGCCGACGCGCTCAACCTGCCGATGAACGCGAAGGTCAAGCTCGCCGGCGCCGACGTCGGACAGGTCGAGTCAATGGTCGCGCGCAACTACACGGCGGTGACGAGGCTGCGCATTACCGATGACGTTCGGCTGCCTCGGGGCAGCACGGCGGAGTTGCGGACCGCCACCCCGCTCGGTGACGTGTTCGTGGCGTTGCGCCCACCCGCGGGAGCCGGTACCGAGGCGGCGATGTTGAAGGACGGCGACACCATCGGGTTGGATTCCACGACGGCGGCCGCAACCGTGGAATCGGTGCTGAGCTCTGCGGCAATCCTGGTCAACGGCGGAGCAATACGCAATTTCACCAACATGATCAACGGCTTCGGCAACGCCACGGGCGACCAGGGCCAGGCATTCGGAAATCTCATTCGCAAGTCCAACCGGCTGCTGGCCACGCTGGACTCGCGGTCTGAGCAGATCTCGACGGGCTTGAGCGAATTAGCCAGCCTGGCGGAACAACTCGATGCCAAGAACCAGGCCGTCACCGAGTTGATGGCCGCCGCCGAGCCTACCGCCGACGCCCTGGCCGCCAACACTAGGGAGCTGTCCAACCTGGTCGTCCAGGTCGGCGACACCACCCGCCTGATGGCCAGGTTCCCAGCATTGCGCGGAACCGACACCAGCGGCCGCAGCATGATCCGAGACCTCAACACGATTGCCGGGGCCGCCAACGACATCGCGGTCAGCCCCGACACCAGCTGGCTGGCCTTGAACCGGATGATCCCGCCGATGGTTAAATCCACTGCTGGGGGCGCACTTTAGGTGCGCGCCAGCGTGGACCGGTTGGTGCTCGGATCGATACCCGACATCGGCTTCCCCGGCGACGTCGGATTGCACGGACCGCACCGCTACAACTGGAACCAGTTCATCGGCTCGTTGAAGTACACCCTGTGGCGGCTGCAGGAACGAGTGGTCGGGCGCGGACCGGGTTCGCCGCAGCTGCCGGTGATGCCCGACCCGGAGGTTCCGGGCGAAATCCAGATCGCTCCTCCCCCGTCCCCCCAACCGCCGGGACCCCCACCGTGATCACGCCGATCGCCAATGCCGTTGTCCGCGTGGTGCGGGCGGGACATCGTCAGCAGACGTGGCTGTCAGTGGCGGGGCTGGTTCTCACCCTCGTCGTCGCGGCCGCATACTTGCTGGTAGGCGCGTTGCGGCTGACGCCGTTCGCCTCGAGCTACCGGGTTACCGTCTCGCTACCGGAATCCGGTGGCCTACTGCCCAATCAGGACGTCGCACTGCGTGGTGTGCGGATCGGACGAATCGAGTCGCTGCACCTCACCGAATCGGGTGTCGATGCCATCGCCAGCATCACGTCGCAGGTAAAGATTCCGGCGTCCAGCGCAGTTCATGTGTCGGCGCTGTCTCCGGCTGGTGAGCAGTTCCTCGATTTCGAACCCGAATCCGACACCGGGCCGTATCTAAGCGAGGGCGCAGGGATCGGAGTTGATCAGGCGAGGGTCCCGGTCAGCCTCGCGCAGTTGCTCGGTGATGCCAACGGATTGCTCGCGCAGATCGACCCGCACCAGGTCGAGCTGATCAAGAAGGAACTGAGCCTGAGCCAGGCGGGGCCGAAAAAGCTTGCCGCCATTGTTGATGGCGGCACGTTCCTGCTGTCGACGCTCGATTCGGTGTTGCCCGAAACCACCAGCATCATCAGGACCAGCCGGGTGGTGCTGAACCTGATAGCCGACAAGAATGCCGGACTGGCCGCGACCGCCGTGGCACTGGATCGGACCCTGGCCGGCGTGGCCAGAATGCAAGGCGGGTATCGGATCCTCACCGAGCGGACACCGCACACCCTGGCGGCCATCGACCACTTGTTCGCCGACAACTCCGACACGATGGTGCAGTTACTGGGCAGCATGGCTACCGCCGCGCAGCTGCTCTACCTGCGGGTACCGGCGCTCAACGCGCTGTTCCCCGACTATCGAGGATCGGTGCTGGACGCTCTGGCAAGCGCTTTCCACGACCACGGCGTCTGGGCGACGGCCGAACTCTATCCGCGCTACACCTGCGACTACGGCGCCCCGTCGTATCTGCCTTCGGCGGCCGGCTATCCCGAACCGTTCATGTACACCTACTGCCGCGACGACGACCCCGCGGTCTCGATTCGAGGAGCCAAGAACGCGCCGCGTCCGGGCGGTGACGATACTGCCGGACCACCGCCTGGGGCAGATCTGGGCCGGCGAACCGATCCAACGCCGCGGGGCCGCTTCACCATTCCCACCCCCTACGGGGGGCCGGTGCTGCCGATCGAACCGCCTCACTGAGAACGACACCACGTCCAAAGCAAGGAGATGATTGTGGTCGCTACCACGGAGAAAGACGACGAAACCCAGTCCGAGGAACCCGCTGCCTCGTCGGAGGACGACCAAGACACCGAAGACACCTCACAGACCCCAGACATCGAAGTCGACTCGGTTGAGCACGCCGAGGCCGAGTCCGCGGACGACGACGAGGACAACACGCTGCTGGCGGGCAAGCGCGAAAAGGCGGCGCGCCCAAGCAGTTCCTGGGTGCAGTATCTACGGCGCGGCGCAATGCCGCTGTTGCTCGCTGGTGCGCTGGCGCTTTCGGCATTCCTGGGCTGGCCAGCAATGGCAGCAGCACCAGGTGAAGCTGGCGGGCCAGCAGGCTCAACAGGCCGCCATCGCCTACGCCCAAGTGCTGACCAGCATTGATTCCAACAACGTCGACCAGAACTTCCGTCAGGTGCTCGACGGGGCGACCGGCGAATTCAAGGACATGTATACGCAGTCCAGCGTTCAGCTGCGCCAGTTGCTGATCGACAACAAGGCCAGTGCCCATGGCGTCGTGGTGGATTCCGCAGTTGCCTCCGAAACCGTGAACAAGGTCGTCGTGCTGGTCTTTGTCGACCAAACCGTGACCAACATGGCGGTACCGGACCCGCGCATCGATCGCAGCCGGATCAAGATGACCATGGAAAAGGTCGACGGACGCTGGCTGGCCAGCAAAGTCCAGCTGCTCTAAACCGTTCGGAGCCAACCCATGCCGATCACACGATTGCTCACGACACTGACGCTGGTCGTAGCGGCAGCAACCTCGGGGTTCGTCAGCCCGCCAACGGCGCGGGCATCAGCTTCGTCGTTCTGCGGGGAGCTCGGTGGGGACTGGGACGGCCAGTACTGCCATACCTCGGTGGTCTCCGAACACAAAGCGGTCCGCGATATCAAAGTGGCGGTGCCCGCTGACCTCATCGACGATGCGACGGCAGGTCCGGTGGTCCGCGACTATCTGCGCACCCTGGTCACCAACTGGAAATCTGTGGGCGCACAGATGGTCGCGGACAGCTTCGGCGAGGAGAACTACCAGGTGTTCCGGCACGGCAGCATGCTCAGCGCCGTGTTCCACGAGGATTACCACGCCGACGGCCCCAAGCCCAACAACGCCTATCGCACGTTCACCTTCGACACGGGGGGCGGGAGGCGAGTGCAGCTGGCGGACCTGACGACCTCGAATCCGCTTACCGCAATTCCCCCGCTGGGCCAGCCCTACATCCAGGCAGCACTCGATGCGGCCGCGCCACCGCACGACCCGGGAACCTACCCATTCGTCGCCGACCGTTGGACACCCGACAAGGTCTATTCCGGCGGCTACCGGGCTTGGGCACTAACCCCAGACGAATTGGTTCTCTACCTGCCCGACTACCCGGTGGGTCACGACGAGCCGATCGACTTCACGCCCGGGGCCGCGCAATGGTCCATGGACGGAGGAGCCGTCGTAGCGCACATCCCGCTCTCGGCACTGGGTCCCGTACTGCGCGGCTGAGTTACGCGTTGGCGTTGCCGGCGCGCCACTGCTCCCAGGGAATGTTCCAGTCGCCAAGCCCCTCGGTGCCGGGCAGCGTGCCTCCCACGGTGTTGACGACCTCGACGACGTCGCCGGTCTTGATGTGGTCATAGAACCACTCCGCGTTGCTGGGGCTCACATTCAGACACCCGTGGCTGGTGTTCGTGTGGCCCTGGGCACCGACCGACCACGGCGCGGAGTGCACATAGACACCGCTATAGGACAGCTGCGTGGCCCAATTGACATCGGTGCGGTACCCATTGGGTGAGTTGACCGGCACGCCGTAGGTCGAAGAGTCCATGATGATGTGCTTGAACCGCGCGCCCACGATGTAGATGCCATTGGCGGTCGGGGTGCTGTCCTTGCCCATCGAGGTCGGCATGGTCTTGACCACCTCGCCGTTGACCCGGATGGTCAGCAGCTTCGTGTTGTCGTCGGCGGTCGCAATCACCTCGTCGCCGATGGTGAAGTGCGTCTTGACGTTGTCCTCGCCGAACATGCCCTCGCCCAGATCGACACCGTAGGTGTTCACCGCGACATCAACGCTGGTCCCCGACTTCCAGAAGTACTCTGGGCGCCAACGCACCTCGCGGTTGTTGAGCCAGTAGAAGGCGCCCTCGACGGCCGGTTTGGTGGTGATCTTGATGGCCTTCTCGGCAGCCAGGCGGTTGGCGATGTTCTCGTCGAACCGGATCGCGACCGGCTCACCGACGCCGACAACCTCACCGTCGGCGGGACTCACGTACGGCATCGTCAGATGGGCCGGCGAACTGGTCTGGAACGTCATCTGGCGGGTCGCGGCACCGCCCAGGCCAAGCGCCTTGGCGTTGAGCGTATAGCGCCGGTTATATCCGAGCGGCTCGTCAGTCGACCAGTGCAGTCCGTCGGAGCTGAGTTTCCCGCTGATGGACTTGCCGCTCTCGTTGACCATGGTGACCGCGGCCAACACACCGTCGGAGACGCTCACGGTGACCGGTGCGTCCACGGTGACCCCGACGGCCCCGTCGGTCACCGATGCGGTGAGCTTGGGCACCAACAGGTCGGCAAACGGGGTGCCCTTGTTCTCGATCACCTTGGTCGCGGTGGGGGTAGCACTGCTGCCGCCGCAGGCGACGGTCAGCACAGCAACCGGGATCAGGATCGCAGCCAGCCACGATCGACGTCTGCTCAAAGGCGCCATCAAGTGACCTTCCAGATACTCACGCTTACTTTGGTCACCGCTGACCTCGGATTGTTACTAGCATTGTACTGCCTCATCACCGCCAGCTCGGCGAATGAGGCTCCGTTCCTGCGGTCCAGTATCGCACTGCACCCCGTGTGATCCGGAGATTTCCCTCTGCGCCGGGATGCCTGTTATTGTCGCAACGCGGTCTTGCCAGACCGATGCGCCGTTAGCTCAGTTGGTAGAGCAGCTGACTCTTAATCAGCGGGTCCGGGGTTCGAAACCCTGACGGCGCACTTCACGAAATGCCCCTTGTGGGAGCCACGATGCGGCGAGCGGCCTCTACGGCCGCTGCCCGTCGCCCCTCGATAACCGCGCGATCAGTAGCGACGGCATCGGGATGAGGCGACTGCGCCCAGGCCAGACCCACCCCAAACAACAGGACGAGCAAGTCCATCGGATGCCAGTGCGGGTCGACGTGGCCGGCAGCTTGGGCCGCTTCGATCACGCCGACGTCGCGCGCCTGGACCGATTCCACGCCCTCGACCTGCGGCGGGTCCAGGACCAAACCCTCTAGATTGGCCCAGGTAATCATGCGCAGGTGCTCGGGCCTGCGGCAGGCCAGGTCGTAGATGTCGCCGACGAACTCGGGGACCGCGTCGGGACGCAGCGTCACCGCGGCAAAGAACTCCTCCATGTCGGCGGCGACAACGCTGCGAAATAGCGCCTCCTTGTCCTGGAAGTGCGCGTAGAGCCGCTCCTTGCTCGCCTCGGCGGTCCGCGCGATGCGGTCGATCCGGGCACCGGCCAGGCCGTATTGCGCGAACTCGGACCGCGCGGCGGTCAGGATCGTCTCGCGAAGTTCAGCCGTGGTTCGCACAGCATGATCATAGCCATACGAACTAGTTCGTTTGATAGCGTGGTGGTCCGAGCACGAATCCGAGCGGAGGAAGCCATGAGCGGACGCATCGATACCGAGGCAATAATGAGCCCGCCGCGCCGAGTGGAGTTCCTGCGCGGTGCGCTAGACCGGACCCAAGACGGGATTGCGCCGCTTATCGACCTGTTTCGGCCCCATGTAACCGGCCTGGCAACACTGCCCGGCGACGGACGATTCTTGTTGGTGGGCAACCACACTCAGTTTTTCGGCGGTGAGGTGCTGCTGGTTCCGCACTTCGTTCGTCGGGCAATCGGCAGCCGAGTGCGTCCACTGGCCGATCGCCGGTTCGGGCGGCGCCGCGGCTTTGGTTACGACCTGATGACCGCCTACGGCGGCGTCGTCGGCGCCCCCGAAAGCGCACGAGAACTGATGCGGCACAACGAAACCATTCTGGTATTACCCGGCGGAGGCCGCGAGATCGCGAAATTCAAGGGCGAGGAATACCACTTGAATTGGAATGGGCGCAACGGATTCGCCCGCATCGCGGCCGAAAACGACTATCCGATCGTTCCGGTCGGACTGGTCGGCGGTGACGATGTCTACAAGAGCATGGTCACCCGCGACAGCGCGCTCGGCCGGCTCAGCCAAGCCGTCAGCGTGAAGCTGACCGGCCGCTCCGACATGGCGATGCCGTTGATGCGCGGGATGGGACCAACCCTGATCCCCCGCCCCCAACGGATGTACCTGCGTTTTGGCGAGCCGATCGACACGACGCAGCCGGTTGGGAGAGCGGCCCAGGAGTGGGTCGAGTCGGTGAAGAAAAGCACTCAGCACGCTCTGGAAACAATCCTGGCCGAGTTGCTGAGCATTCGCGCAGGCGACCCGTTCCGCGCGCTCAACCCGTTGTCCTGGGCGAGCGCGGCCAAAGCCGAAGCGACCAGCATCGCGAGCCAAAATTAGGGTGCCGCCGCAACTTTGGCAGCGCCCAGCCGACACCCGCCAGGCCTGGCCGACGCGCGCTGTCCAGGGGCCGACGAAAAGATCCGAGTCGGTGCTCGCGCACTCGGCCCGATGTATCACCTGCAACTCGAGCGGCTCTACAACAGCAAAGAGCAAGCCCTGGTGCCGATTCACCTGGCCTTCGCGTTTCGGGGGATGAACACCCATGGTCGCGCGCTCTACACGCTGGTGCATCGCGCACTGGCCGGGTACGACGAGGACGACTACAACGTGTGCGAGGGCGAGCAACTTTGCGCCATGGTGCTCGGATGGAACTTCGGCGACGGGCATCTACATAGCGAGTGCCTCATCGAGGCCCTACAGCAGCGGTGTGGATTCGAGCCGGGTGAGGTTCGGGTGGTGATTCTCGACTCGCAGCCCATCCATATCCAGCGCCAGCAGTACCGGCTCGTCGAGGCCGCCACTGGCGAGTTCGAGCGCGGTTACGTCGATGTGGCTGACATGGCCGAGGCCCAGCCCTGGGTCGATGACCTGCCGATACACGTCGAAAGCGGCACCGCGGCCGGAATGACCTGAGGGTACTGCGGTGGTGCCCAATCGCGTCGAGCGTGCCCCCAGGGCGTCGAGTGTGCGCTCAGGGTGGAAATCCGGCGATTTCCACGCCCTGGACGCACATCCGAAGCCGTCTCAGCGGTTCCTGATCTTGCGGATCACCACGACCACGACGACAGACCCGACCCCGACCAACGTCACGGTCACGGCCGGTTTGGTGACGAACTCGATCACCTTGGCCTTCACGTCGTCGGCCAGGCGGCGGGGGTTGGCACGCTCAACCAGCGAGTCGACGGTGGTCGCCAGCTGGTCGCGGGCGACGTCGATGTCCTGCTTGATGGTGTCGGGATCGCGGTCCGCCACGTGTCTGTCCTCCAAGTCTCCCGCTATCCGGCCTATACACCTGCCCGCACTACCCTAGATCAGCCGGTGCGAGTCCTAACGCTCCGGTGAACAGAAAGGGACCTACGTTGAGCGAGACCACACGCCTGGCGCCAGGCGACAAAGCGCCTGCATTCAGCCTGCCCGACGCCAACGGCAACAAGGTGTCACTGTCCGACTACAAGGGGCGCCGAGTGGTGGTGTACTTCTACCCGGCCGCTTCGACGCCCGGATGCACCAAACAGGCCTGCGATTTCCGCGACAACCTGAGCGAGTTGAACGAGGCCGGCCTCGACGTGGTCGGGATCTCCCCCGACAAGCCGGAGAAGCTGGCCAAATTCCGCGATGCCGAGGGGCTGACGTTCCCGCTGCTATCGGACCCCGACCGCAAGGTGTTGGCGGCCTACGGCGCCTACGGCGAGAAGATGATGTACGGCAAGACCGTCACCGGCGTGATCCGTTCCACGTTCGTCGTCGACGAAAGCGGCAAGATCGCCGTCGCCCAGTACAACGTGAAGGCGACCGGGCACGTCGCCAAACTCCGTCGCGACCTATCGGTCTAGTGGTCGCTCTAGTGGCGGCCGCAAGCGCGGCGTAGCCACGATCAAGGAGGTCGTCGAGCAGATCACGGCGTCCGATTGGTCAACACTCGCCGTCGCGACGGTGCTCGCGCAGGAATCGCATCGCGATGTCGCCGACTTGCTCAGCCTGGTCGAACCAGGGTGCATGACCGCCACCGACGATGTTCAGTTCGCCGTTCGGGATGAACTCCATCGCGCGCCGTGCCACCGCCACCGAACCGAACGGATCGTCGTCTCCCCAGATCATCTGGACCGGATGCCGAATGTCCGCCAACTGCTCACCGGTCAGGGAGATCTCCGGGCGGATTCGGCCGAACCGCATCACCGCACCGAGTAATCCGACAAAGCTGCCGACGTATGTCGGCAGCTGCTCGCATGCCAGCAACACATCGCGGACTTCGCCAAGGCCCGACACGTCCTCGTGCACCATCGCGAACACCCGGTCGACCTGCCGGTGTGAGGGAGTCTGAAGCGCCATCAGCATCCTGCCGATAGCGGAGATCGACATCACTCGCATCGGCAGAGGCGCCGTCGTTCCGAGGATGTGCGCCGGACAGGCCACCATGACTTGCGCATCAACGGTTCCCGGGTGGTCGAGGGAGAGCCATGCGCTCCACAGCGATCCCTGCGATTGCGTGATGAATGGCACGCTTTGCAGGCCGACGCCACCGAGGACCTGCGCCAAGAACTCGACGGCCAACGAACGCAGGGGTTTTGCGCTGTAGTCGACGCCATCGGTGAGTCCGAAGCCGGGAAGATCGACGGCGTAGAGCGTGTAGCCGGTCAGATGCGGCATCAGGGGCGCCCAGAACGCGGCGGGAACCATGCCGCCGATCACCATCATCAGCGGCGGACCTTCGCCAACGACCAGTACGTGCGCACGCCCACCAATCGCCGGGACATCGACGAATCGGGATTCTGCCCGCAGCCCGAAGCGCTCCAGCAAGCGGCGCTGCGCATCCTCGAATTCCTTTACGGATGCTCGGTTCTGCGCGCTGCGGCCCTGTCCGTTCGACCGCTTTCCGAGAAAGCCGGTCATGTATCCAAACGTACACCTCGACCGACCGGCACTTCATCGACAAAGCGACCGGGCACGTCGCCAAACTCCGTCGCGACCTAGGGGTGTGATCAAGCCAGGTTGGCCAGCAGCAGCGCCTCGGCCACCGCGGCTCGCTCCAGCACCCCCAGATGCAGGCTCTCGTTGACGCTGTGCGCCTGCGTCCCGGGATCCTCCACCCCGGTGACGAGGATCTTCGCGTCAGGAAACGCCTCGGCGAACTCGGCGATGAACGGGATCGATCCACCCATACCCATGTCGATCGGGTCGGCACCCCACGCCTGGCGGAACGCCGTGCGTGCGGCGTCATAGACCGGACCGCTGGCATCGATCGCGTAAGGCTGACCGATGTCGCCGTGCTCGACGCTTACCTGGGCTCCCCAGGGCGCATGCTTACGCAGGTGAGCTTCCACGGCATCGAGGTGCGCCGCGGCGTCCCCGCCAGGTGCGATCCGAATGCTGATCTTGGCGCGAGCCCGCGGAATCAACGTATTCGATGCTGCCGCAATGGAAGTGGTGTCGATACCGATCACGGTGATCGCCGGCTTCGCCCACAGCCGCTGGGGCACCGAACCTGACCCGATCTCGGTGACACCGTCGAGCAGACCCGAGTCCGCACGCACCCGCTCGGGCGGATAGTCAACGGCGGCGGCCGTGCTTTCGTGCAATCCGGCCACCGCCACGTTGCCGTCGTCATCGTGCAGGCTGGCCAGCAGCCGCACCAACACACTGAGCGCGTCGGGAACCACACCGCCCCACAAACCGGAGTGCAGCCCGTGGTCGAGGGTGGCCACTTCCACAACACAGTCAGCCATGCCACGCAGCGACACCGTCAGCGCCGGCACATCGGTGCTCCAATTGTCCGAATCCGCGATGACGATCACGTCGGCCGCCAGCACGTCGCCGTGAGCGGCCAGCAATCGGCCCAACGACGGCGAACCGGACTCCTCCTCGCCCTCCACGAAGACGGTCACACCCACCGGCGGTTTGCCATCGTGCGCCCGGAAGGCCGCCAAATGCGTTGCGATTCCCGCCTTGTCATCGGCCGTGCCACGCCCGTAAAGACGACCGTCGCGTTCGGTCGGCTCGAACGGGGCCGAGGCCCACTGATCGGGGTCGCCCTCGGGTTGGACATCGTGGTGGGCGTACAGCAGCACGGTCGGCGCGCCCGGCGGCGCCGGATGCTGCGCGATGACCGCCGGGGCACCACCTTCGCTGACGATCTGGACGTCATCAAAACCTGCCTGTGCTAACAGATCAGCTACCGCTTGAGCACTGCGATGGACCTCGGCGCGTCGCCCCGGATCGGCCCATACGGATTCGATCCGGACCAGCTTCTCAAGGTCCTGCCGCACCGACGGCAGCACCTCGCGCACACGCTCAACAAGATCAGTCATGACACTGAGGCTAACCAACGGGCTGGCTATGCTGAGCGCGTAATGGCGACACGCGGTCCCGACCCGACGGCGCCGCTCTGGCGGGCGGCGCAGCTGTTCCGGCTGCTGAGCTGCGGCTACGCACTCGGCTTCCACATCGCGATCAACTCAAACCTGCAGCGGCCGCTGCTGGGCTGGGCGCTGTTCGCGGTGCTGATCGGCTGGAGCGCAGCCTGCGCGGTCGCCTACCTGCGCGGCTTCGGCCGGCGGCCGGCCTGGGTGATCACCGAGATCGCCGTCGTCGTCGTGCTGATGCTGTCTACCAAGATGGTGGCCTCGGCACAGTGGGCCCTGGACAACCAGACCTGGCCGACCACGCTGTGGGCCAGCAACGCCACCACCTCGGCGGCACTGCAGTTCGGCCCGGCCGGCGGCATGTTGACCGGTATTGCGGTGACGGCCACCAACGAGGCCGTCAAGGGCTACGTCAACGTCAACCTTGGGCGCAGCGCGACCATCGTGATCGAACTGGCGGTCGGCCTGGCGGTCGGCATGGCCGCCCGCACCGCCCGGCGCGCCCACGCCGATCTACAACGAGCGGCTCAGCTGTCGGCCGCATTGCAGGAGCGGGAGCGGCTCTCCCGGCAGGTCCACGACGGCGTCATCCAGGTGCTGGCGCTAGTCTCTCGGCGCGGGCACGAAATCGGTGGCCCCACATCCAAGTTAGCCGAACTCGCCAGCGAGCAGGAACGCGCGCTGCGCCGATGGATAATCTCCACCGACACCGACCGTGACGGCAACACCCGCAGCGTCGACCTGTGTGCCCTGTTGCGGCGCAGGGCGTCCGACCGGGTATCGATGAGCTTGCCGGGATCTCCGGTGACACTGACGCGGGAGGTCGCCACCGAGCTGGATGCGGCGGTGGGCAACGCCCTCGACAACGTGCGCCTGCATGCCGGGCCGAGCGCCCGCGCATTCGTGCTGCTCGAAGATCTCGGCGACTCGGTCACCGTCAGCGTCCGCGACGACGGCGTGGGCATTGACCCGGGGCGACTTGACGAGGCCGCCGGCCAGGGGCATCTGGGCATCTCGATGTCGATTGTGGGACGGCTGGCGGCCCTGGGTGGCACCGCAGAACTGAGCACGGACCAGGGCGAGGGCACCGAATGGGAGATGCGGGTGCCACGCCGGGAAGGATCGTCATGAGTGAGCACGAATCGCCGACGGTGATGGTCGTCGACGACCATCCGATCTGGCGTGACGCGGTTGCCCGCGATCTCTCCGATGACGGCTTCGCAGTGGTCGCCACGGCCGACGGGGTGGCGACGGCGCAACGGCGGGCCGCAATCGTCAAGCCCGACGTGGTGGTGATGGACATGCGGCTGGCCGACGGCGATGGTGTGCAGGCAACCACGGAGGTGCTCAAGGTCTCGCCCGCGACCCGCGTGCTGGTGCTGTCGGCCTCCGACGAACGCGAGGACGTCCTGGAAGCCGTCAAGGCGGGGGCAACCGGATACCTGGTCAAGAGCGCGTCGAAGGCCGAACTCGCCGATGCGGTGCACGCCACCGCCGCGGGGCAAGCCGTCTTCACCCCGAGCCTGGCCGGGCTGGTCTTGGGCGAGTATCGGCGTATCGCGCAAACCGCGGACTCGAGCCAGGATCGGCCCAGCCTGACCGACCGGGAGACCGAGATACTGCGCTACGTCGCAAAAGGACTGTCCGCCAAGCAGATTGCCGAAAAGCTCTCGTTGAGCCACCGGACGGTCGAAAACCACGTCCAGGCGACGTTCCGCAAGCTGCAGGTCGCCAACCGGGTGGAGCTGACCCGCTACGCGATTGAGCACGGGCTGGACAAGTAGCCGCCCGGTTTGCGTAGTCCTACTCATCCATGCCGGGGCCAGGAACGGCAGAGTAATCGACATGACCGAATCGCAGCACGCTGTCATCAGTCGACTCTCCGCGGAATTCGACTCATTGGCTCGTCAGATGGCCCGCGTTTCCGGCGAACTCAGCCAGCTTGACCGCCTGATCTCCGATTCGGTCGGCGCGCCCCACCCCGCTGAGGCCGCGCCGCCGCAACCGCAACCCCAGCCTGTGGCTCCGTACTGGTACCCCTACTGGCAGCAGTGGGCACCCGTGGCACCAGCACCCGCCGCGGCGCCGCCACGCCAGTACGCTCCCCCACCCCCCGCGCGCCCGGCCCCCCACGGCCCACCGGCTCCGACACCGGCCGCGGCACCAGTCTCCCCGCCGCGGCGCCCCGCCGAGAGCACCGAGTCCGGCTGGATCGGCAAGCTGCTAGCGGTCGCGGGAGTGGCGGTCACGTTGACCGGCGTGGCGCTGTTGCTGGTCCTCGCCGCGCAAGCCGGGCTGCTGCGACCCGAGATCCGGGTCGCCGGTGGCACGGCGTTGTCGCTCGCGCTCGTCGGCGTGGCCGTCCGGCTGCGCGGCCGCCCCGGTGGACGCATCGGTGCGATCGCGTTGGCCGCCACCGGTATTGCAACCGCCTACCTGGACGTCATCGCGGCGACCACCATCTACCAGTGGGTGCCGGCGCCCGCCGGGCTGGTGCTGGCCGCGCTGGTCGGTGGGGCGGGACTTGCGCTGGCCCGCCGCTGGGATTCCGAGCACCTGGGGCTACTGGTGCTGGTGCCGTTGATCGGGCTGGCGCCCGTGCTCACCCGAGGTGCCGATCTCTTGCTGGTGAGCTTCATGCTGGCGCTGTCGGCCGCAGCGCTACCGGTGCAACTGGGCAAGGATTGGGTCTGGCTGCACGCCGCGCGCGTCGCGGCACCCACCGTGCCCCTGTTGATCGCCCTGGTGGCGGCCGGCAAGCACGACAACACCTGGCTGCTGGGCGCGGCCTGCGGTGTCGCGGCGATCCTTGCCATCGTGAGCGGCCTGATCGTGTTGCCGGGCGGCAAGAACGCCGCCGCCCTGGCCGTGCTCACGGTGGTCGGGACCCTGCCCGTCTTGGCCGCCGCCGTCGCGGTCGATCGCGTGTTTGCCGCGCTGCTGGCCGGCACCCTGGCCGCGGCACTGTTGGCAATCGTTCTGGTAGGCAGTGAACTTCCCACCATTTTCACCCGGGTCTTGGCGGCATGGTCGGCAATCTCGGCGCTGGTCGCCGTTACCGTTGCCTTCGACGGCCACGTCGAGGGGCCGATCCTGCTCGCCCTTGCCATCGTCGTCGCGGTCGCCGGTCGCCACGACCGCATAGCGCTCTGGGCCGCAGCGGGTTTCGGCATCGTCGGCCTCGGCCTGTACTACAGCTATGCGCCGCTGCATGCGCTGCTGACAGCGACGGTGATGCCGACCTCGATCGCGGTGTCCACCTTGGCCGCCAGCCTGCTCAGCATCGCATTTGTCGTTGCGATGAGCAGGGCGTGTGCCGGCATCGGAGGCCAGAATCGCGACATCCGCCGAATCCTGACCGCCGTCGGCGGGGTGCTGGTGATCTATGCCGTCACCGCGTTTACGGTCACCGCCGGTGTCCTGATCGCCGGCACCGAGGCGGGCTTCCTGGCCGGCCACATGGCGGCCACCATCTGCTGGATCGCCGTAGCGGCGGCGCTGTTCGTCTACGCACTGCGAGTGGCAGACCGGGAACGCCGCACCGCCCCGATCAGCGCCGGGCTGGCGCTCACCGGGGCCGCCACCGCCAAGCTGTTCCTGTTCGATCTCGCCACGCTCGACAGCATCTTCCGGGTCGCGGCGTTCATCGTGGTCGGCCTGGTGCTGCTGGCGATGGGAACCGGATACGCGCGCAGCCTCGCGCGCTAGCACCCTGGCGAGCAGACGCGAAATCGCACGGGATCGGAGATTCCGATGCGATTTCGCGTTTGCTCGCCGGAGATCAACTGGTCTCGAGAATGGCCACGGCGGCCGCCGTATCCCCCTCGTGGGTCAACGACACATGGATCGTCACATCGGCCAGGTGCTTGGCGATCTCCCCGGTGAGACGCACCCGCGGCCGTCCCCACATGTCGGTGACCACCTCGATGTCGCGGTGGATGTCTTCGGGCAGCACCGGCCGCTGCGCGAACCGTGATCCAGACCAGGCCTTGATCACCGCTTCCTTGGCGGCCCAACGGGCCGCCAAGTGCCGCGCCGCCGACGAACTCTTATCGGAGGCGTCGCGGCGCTCACCGGGGGTGAAGGTCGCAGCGAACGCCGTTCCCGGCTGATCGAACTGCTCGGCGAAATCAGGAATGGAGACGAGGTCGATCCCGACGCCGACGATGCCCATGGATCGCCACGTTAATCGATGACCAATCTCATCCGATGTAGGCCTCGCCGTCGCCGAGCCGAGCGGCCGGATTCAGCAGCATCGCTGCCTCTTGCGGCTTCTCGGCCGTGTCGTGGTCGAAACGGCGGTCCGGAGGCCGCTGATACATCGGCTCTCCACCGGCCATGGACGACGCCAGCCGCCGCTGACCGGCCAGCAGCCGCGCATCGGCACGCCGCTGGTAGTCCGCGCGCTGCTCAGGAGCCAGCGAGGCGATGAACGCCTGTGGGTGCACCAACGCGACCAGACCGGACACGTGGCCGAACCCGAGGCTGGTCAGCATGCCGGCTTTGAGCGGGAACTTCCCGCCCAGCCGCAACGCGTCACGCACCCACACGAAGTGCGCTGCCCCGGCCAGTTCATCGTCCACGCAGTCCAGACTTCGGTTGGGCGGAATGACACCGTCACGCAGAATCTGGCACAACCCCATCATCTGGAAGACCGCCGCGCCACCCTTGGCGTGACCGGTCATGCTCTTTTGCGACACCACGAACAGTGGCGCACCCTCGGATCGGCCCAGTGAGTCGGCGAGCCGCTCGTGCAACTCCGTCTCGTTGGGATCGTTGGCCAGCGTCGACGTGTCGTGCTTGGAGATGATGGCGATGTCATCGGCACCCACGCCCAACTTGGCCAGCGCCCGCGCCAGCGCGGAGTCCCGGCCGCCGCGTCCGGCGCCCAATGCGCCCAGCCCCGGAGCCGGAATCGAGGTGTGCACACCGTCTCCGAAGGACTGCGCGAAGGCCACCACCGCGAGCACGGGCAGGCCCATCTTCAGAGCCAGGTCGCCACGGGCCAGCAGAATCGTGCCACCGCCCTGGGCCTCCACGAAGCCCAGCCGGCGCCGGTCATTGGGCCGGGAGAACTTCGAGTCGGCGATTCCGCGGCCGCGCATCATGGCGGTGTCGGCGGTGGCCGCCATGTCACCGAAGCCGATGATGCCTTCCAAGGTGAGGTCGTCGATACCGCCGGCCACCACCATCTCGGCCTTGCCCAAGCGGATCTTGTCGACGCCCTCCTCGACCGACACCGCGGCCGTCGCGCATGCGGCGACCGGGTGGATCATCGAGCCGTAGCTACCGATGTAGGACTGAACCACGTGCGCAGCGACGATATTCGGCAGAATTTCCTGGAATATGTCGTTCGGCTTGTTCCGGCCCAACAGGTTTCCGTGGTACATCTTCTGCATCGACGTGCCGCCACCCATACCGGTGCCCATGGTGTTTGCCACCAAACTCGGGTGCACATAACGCATTACCTCGGTCGGGCTGAACCCGGCGCTCAGGAACGCGTCGACGGTGGCCACGATGTTCCAAACCGCCACGCGGTCAATCGAGCTGGCCATGTCCTGACTGATGCCCCACACCGTCGGATCGAAGCCCGTCGGGAGCTGGGCGCCAACCACCCGCGACAGTGTCGTCTTACGCGGCACTCGAATCTCGGTGCCGGCCTTACGGATGACCTGCCAGTCACCCGAATCGGGCACCGGCCGGATGACGGTGTGCTCGGGATCGAAGTCTGCAAAGGCACGCGCGTCGGCCTCCGAGGACACCACGAAAGAGAAGTCCTTATCCAGGAACACCGACACCAGCAACGGCGACGAGTGGTCGGAGTCGATCGTGCCGTCGTCGACGAACTCGCGAATGCCGACGCGCTCCACCACCCCATCGTGATAACGCTCGACCAACTCGGCTTCGTCGACCAGCTCACCGGTTCCGGTGTCATACCAGCCCGGTTGCGGGTCGTCTTCCCACCGGACCAGCCCGGTGGTCCAGGCCAACTCCAGCACACCGGCGGCGGAGAGCTCGTTCTCGACCTCCATCTCGAAACGCGTCCGCGAGGAGCCGTACGGACCGAGCTCGGCACCGCCGACGATCACCACCAGGTCGGACGGGTCCACGTCGAGGTCGTCCCAGTGCGGTGGCGGCGCCGGCGTGTATCCACACGGCGGTGACGGCAGCGCGGGAATTGCCCCCTCAGTTGACTCTTCGTCATCTGCGGTCGCCTCGGTCGACATCTCCTCACGCGCCTTGGCGGCTAGTTCGGCCATGTCGAGGTTGGCCTCCGCCAGCCCACCCGTGAGGTCCGCTTTGATCGGGGTGCTGGCCGCAGCGACCTTGGACTCCACATCGCACAGGCCGAGCAGCATCGCCGCCATCTCGTCAGTGGAGTAGGTGGTGACGCCAGCCTCTTCGACAGCGCTGACGATGGCGTCGTTGTGACCCATCAGGCCGGTGCCGCGAGTCCATCCGATCAGCGCGTGCGCCAGGCTGACCCGGGCCGCCCACGAGGACTCGGCGTGCCAACGACTCACCACCGCGTCCAGCGCCGACTTGGCTTCGCCGTAGGCGCCGTCACCACCGAACATGCCGCGGTTGGGCGAGCCGGGCAACACCACGTGCAGTCGCGAGGCGATGTCGCGCTCGGCGCCGATCGTCGAGAGCCCGCCGATCAGCCGCTGCACTGCCCACAGCAGCACCTTCATCTCCATCTCGGAGTGCGAGCCGGCCTCCGACAGGTCGCCGACCACGCGCGGCGCCGCGAACGGGAACAGCAACGTCGGCGTCTGCGCGTCCTTGATGTGAATCGACTGCGGCCCAAGGCTTTCGGTTTGCTCGCTGCCGACCCATTCGACCAGGGCGTCGATGTCGGAGTAGGAGGCCATGTTGGCCGCCACCACCCACAGCGCCGCACCGTAGCGGGCATGGTCTCGGTACAGCGTGCGGTAGAACGCCAGCCGCTCGTCGTCGAGTTTGGACGTGGTGGCAATGACGGTGGCACCGCCATCGAGCAGTCGTGCCACCACCGATGCCGCGATCGAACCCTTCGAAGCGCCGGTCACCACCGCCACTTCGCTGCTGTCCGGACCCGGGTCCGGGTTCTCCGCACCGGCGGCGATCCCGCCGTACAGCGACGCGTGGATCTGCCGCCCCGCCGCCAGCGACTTGCCCTGCCACCAGGTGGCTTGGGTCGCGACGACGTGGCCGGCTCCCTCGAAGCGTTGCGATAGCCGCGCCCAGTCGGCGTCGATGTCACCTTCGTCGGTTAGCCACAGCTTGACCAGGTCTTCGCGGGCGCTGGCCCAGCGGTCGTCGAACACGACTGCTTTCTTCCCGTCGAACACCGGCGCCACCAAACGCGGCCAGTCCGAGCCCAATTCAGCGGTGACCAGTTCGATGAGGTCTGCGTCGGTCGCGGCCGGCAGCGCGGTGGCCGGGGCGTCGAGACCCAACTGGCCCAACACCAGACGAGCAGCCGAGGCGAGCACCCCGTCGCGACCGGTGATCTGATCGGTGAATTCGGCGAGCGCCGCCGCGTCGACGGTAGCGCCACCGCCACCGCCGGCCGACGGCAGCGCCACGGCGACACCACGGCGGGCGGCAACCGATGCAACCGCGGCGTCGACCACCTTGTCGACGGAAGCCGCATCGGCCAACGCGCCCTCGTGCAGGTTGCCCAGGGCGCCGCCGCGAACGCTGCTGCCCTCGCGGGTGCCTAGCGCCACCTCGACGGTGACGTGTTTTGCCCAGCCATCGCCAAGCTCCCAGGTCTTCTTGACCCGCTCCGCGATGGCACCCGGGCGCTTGCCCGAGGGTCCCAGCACCGTGCGAAGTTGATCGTTGATCGCATCCGAAAGCACTGGGCCGTAAGGCTTGTAGGTCCGTGCCAGCTTTGTGACCTGCGAGCGCAGCCCGGCCAGGTCGGCCTCGGCCGCGCCGTCGATGGCACCCAGATTCAATTCGGAGCCCAGATCCACCAGCAGCTGGTTACGCCGCGACGACGCGCCGTCGGTGATGAACTCGATGGAGTCCAGCTCCTCGATCTGGTCCAGGCGCATCTTGGCCGACAGCGCGATCAGCGCCAGAGTGGCATCGGCGGCGTCAAACCCGATGTCGTCGGGCCGCGGGCCACCCGAAGGTGCGGCCGGAGCGGCGGCCGGTGCCGGTGCCGCGGCACCGGCCGCGTCGCCCGCCTCCGCCGCGGGCTCCTCTGCCTCGGGCTCCGGCTCCGGTTCGGGGTCGGTGTCGGTGGCGAACAGCACCGCGGCATCGCGCTCGGCATTGAGCACTTCCACTGTGCTGTGGGCGTATTCGGGCAGCTTTAGCGTGTTGGTAGCCAGACCCGCCACGGTCGGCGAGGTCTTCACGCCGATCTCGACGAACCGCTCCACGCCGAGCCCGCCGGCGGCCTCCTCGATGAAGAGCAGATCCTGGGTCTCAATCCAGCGCACCGGACTGGCGAACTGCCATGCCAGCAGCTCGATGAAGACGGTGAGCGCCAGCTCTCGCGGGCGCTCCCGAATCCAGGTGTCGTAGTCGGCCAGGATCTCGTCGAGCGGCTCGGCCGGCACCAGATCCCGGATCTCCTGGATGAAGTCACGGTCCAGGTTGAACAGCCGCGGCACCAGGTTGGGGATGTAGCGCCCGATGATCAGGTCCGGATCGGCGTCGCGCGGCATCACGCGGTCCAGCGAACGGCGGAACTCCGCGACACCAACCCGCAGCACCCGCGAGTGGAACGGAACGTCGATGCCGGGCACCAGGATGAACGAGCGTCGTCCGCCGCTGAGTTCACGGCGCCGCTCCACTTCAGCCTCCAGCGCCTCCAGCCCGCGCACCGTGCCCGCGATCGCGTATTGCGACCCGCGCAGGTTGAAGTTCACGATCTCCAGGAACTCACCGGTGCTCTCGGCGATCTCGGCGACGAAGGCCGGAACGTCGTTGTCATCGAGGTCGATCTGCGACGGCCGGATGGCCGCCAGCCGGTAGTTGGACCGCCCCAGCTCGTCACGAGGCACGATGTCGTGCATCTTCGAGCCGCGGTGGAACACCATCTCCAACAGGGCTTCTAGTTCGTAGATACCCGTCACGCAGGCCAGTGCGGTGTACTCACCCACCGAGTGTCCACAGGCGATCGCGCCCTCAACAAAGGCACCCTGCTCACGCATTTCGGCCACCTGCGCGGCCGCCACGGTGGCCATCGCAACCTGGGTGAACTGCGTCAGGTACAACACCCCGTCGGGGTGATGGTAGTGCACACCGCTGGCGATGAGGCTGGTCGGATTGTCCCGAACCACGTGCAGCACCGAGAAACCCAGCGTGTCGCGGGTGAACCTGTCCGCGGTGTCCCACACCTTACGGGCCGCCTTGGAGCGTGCTCGGACCTCCATGCCCATGCCTTTGTGCTGAATACCCTGACCCGGGAATGCATAGACGGTCTTCGGCGCGGCCAGTCGTGCGGACGCCGACATCACCAGATCCGAACCGATGCGCGCTGACACTTCCAGAACCTCTGCGCCCTGGTCGATTCCAACGCGCTCGACACGGAAGTCCACATCGTCACCGGGGCGCACCATGCCCAGGAAACGCGCGGTCCACCCGACCAGGCGGGCCGGCGGGCGAGCTTTCCCGTCGGTGGCGGTCACGGTGTGCTGCGCTGCGGCCGACAACCACATGCCGTGCACGATGGGCGATTCCAAGCCCGCCAGCAACGCCGCGGAACGATCGGTGTGGATGGGATTGTGGTCGCCGGACACCACCGCAAACGGACGCATATCCACGGGCGCCGTGAGGGTGACGTCGCGGCGACGGCGCCGCGGGGTGTCGGTGGCGTTCTCCGATACCGTGCCACCGGCCCGAACCGGGTCGCTGAGTTCAGCGGTTCCGGTACGGCCCAGGATCGCGAACCGCTCTTCGAGAGTGGCGATCGTCGCACCGTCGGGCCCGGCAACTGTCACCGAGACCGGCACCACACGACCCATGTCGGTGTCGGTGGCATTGGAAGCCGTTGCCGTAACGGTCAATTGGGCAGGAATCTTGGGCAAATCGCCGACCACGCGAGCCGCATGGTCGAGGTGGACCAGGCTGAGCAGCCCCTCCACCACCGGCACACCGCTGTCGGTCACCGCGGAACCGATCGCTGCGAAAACCGCCGGCCAGCACTGCCCGACCAGTGCGTCCGGAACGGTTGTGAGGCTAGGTGCCAGCGGCTCACCGAAAGTGGCCGTGACCCCGGTGTGGTCGGCCACCTTCTCGGGGTCCCAGTCGACGGTCACCGTCGCCGTTCCATCGGTTACCGGGGGCAATGACTCCGGCCCGTCCACACCGGCCGCGATCGCCAGCACCGAGCGCATCGCGGTGGTGGCGTCGTCGGTGGAGACCACCGGGATGCCGCCGTCAACGGTGTTGGCGGGCAGGGTGAACCGGATGTCGATCCAGGTGGCCGAAACCGGCACACTCAATACCACGTCGCTGCCCTGGACTTGCAGCCGAGCGCCAGTGGACGTGTGCGTGGCGCGGGGACTTTCGGGTCCGTCGTGGACCTGCCACTCGCTCGGGTCGGCGATCCGGTGGACCGGATTCGTCGCGGTACGCCCGGCCCACAAAACGTCCGGGGCATCCAGCACAACGGCGAGCGGCCCGGTCACATCGGGACGGCCCAACCGGCGCGATGTGACCGCCTTCGCGTCACCGTCGCTACCGAGCACCTCATCGATGGCGGCCCGCTCGAAGCGGTCCAGCAGCTCACCGACCGGCTCGTCCATCCGGGTGATACCGGCGACCGCCGCGGGGCCGGGAATGATGCACACCTGGTCAGCGTCGTAGCGGGCGTCATGGGCCTGCCACAGCGAGTCACTGCGCCACCAGCGCCGAACGTCCTTGTCGATGACGGGCACAAAGTTGACCGGCTTGCCAAGGGTCTTGCACAGCGTCACAAAGAACGGCACGTCCGCCGGGTGCAGCTGGACGGTCTCGGCGTCCGGGTAACGGGCCAGCAGCGCGGCGATGGTCTGCGTCGGATTCTCCAGCAGCGCCGGATCGGCGAATGCGGTCTCGATGGGACCGAAATCCTGTGGGTGCAAACGCGCTTCGGCGCGCTGCAGCATCTGCTGGAACCGGTCTCGCCAGGTGTCGGCCAGCCACGGGCTGCCCGGCGCGGCGGTGTCGGCAGTCGAATTGCCTTCGCCGATAGCCAGTTCGACGTAGCGCTGCAGCCACTGCAGATATGTCATGTCGGCGATGTCGCCGAAGTAAGGCTTGGCGGTCTTGGCCATCGCGGCGATGATCTCGTCGCGACGCTCGGCGACCGCATCCGCGTCTCCGGCCACCTCGTCGAGCAGCTGCCCGCAACGCGACGCGCTGTTGTCGATCTCGTGGATGTCCGCACCGAGCTGGCTACGGCTGGAAGCCATGCCGCCCTGAGCTTTTCCGGCGCCGATCCACTCGCCGGTGCCCTGGGTTTCGACCAGCATCTTCTTGACCGACGGCGAGGTGGTGGCCTCCAGTGCGGCCATGGCGGCGGTGCCGACCAGGATCCCGTCGATCGGCATCAGCGGGAAGCCATAGGCCTGCGCCCAGCGCCCGGACAGGTACTCGGCCGCGCGCTCCGGGGTACCGATGCCACCGCCGACGCAGACGGTGATGTTGGCGCGCGACCGCAACTCCGAATAGGTCGCCAGCAACAGGTCGTCGAGGTCTTCCCAGGAATGGTGGCCACCGGCGCGCCCACCTTCGACGTGCATGATAACCGGCTTGGTGGGCACCTCGGTGGCAATGCGGATCACCGAGCGGATCTGCTCGATGGTGCCGGGCTTGAACACCACGTGGCTGATTCCGATGTCGTTGAGTTCGTCGATCAGCTCGACGGCTTCTTCGAGGTCCGGGATGCCCGCGCTGATCACCACACCATCGATTGCCGCGCCGGACTGGCGCGCCTTTTGCACCAGCCGCTTGCCACCGAGCTGGAGCTTCCACAGGTAGGGATCGAGGAACAATGCATTGAACTGATAGGTGCGCCCCGGCTCGAGCAGACCGGACATCTCGTTGATGCGGTCGGCGAAGATCTCCTCGGTGACCTGCCCGCCGCCGGCCAGCTCGGCCCAGTGCCCAGCGTTGGCCGCCGCGGCGACGATCTTGGCGTCCACGGTGGTGGGCGTCATGCCCGCGAGCAGGATCGGCGACCGACCGGTCAGCCGAGTGAACTTCGTCGAGAGCTTCACCCTGCCGTCGGGGAGACGAACAGCGGTCGGGGCATAACTCGACCAGGCCCTGGCAACCTCGGGCGTGGCTCCGACGGTGAAGAGGTTGCGCTGGCCGCCGCGCGTTGCCGCGGGCACGATGCCGATGCCCAAGCCCCGGATCACCGGCGCGGTCAGCCGGGTCAGGATATCACCGGGCCCTAGGTCCAGGATCCAGCGTGCGCCGGCCTCGTGGACCCGGTTGATGTCGCTGACCCAGTCCACCGTGTCAACCAGGATCGCCTCGGCCAGCTGGCGGGCCAGGGCGACGTCGAGGCCAACCTTTTCGGCCCAGCCGCCCACAATGTCAATTCCGTCCGCCAGCCGCGGAGTGTGGAAGCCCACCTCGACCTTTACCGGATCGAACACGGGCGCGAAGACATCGCCGCCGCGGATCTTGGTCTTGCGCTCGGCTTCTTCTTTCTCCGATATCTGGCGGCAATACAGCTCGAAGCGAGACAACTGCTCGGGGTGCCGGTGATGACGAGCGAACGCCGACCGTTGCGGATGGACAGCACGGGCGGAAGCACGGTGCGCACGTCCTGGGCGAAGTCCTCCAGCAGCTGCTGGATGCGCTCGGGGTCGGCGTTGGTGACCGCAACCATCGGCGGGCGATCACCGAGGACAGATATCCCACGTCGCCGGGCCACCAGCGTTCCCGCCGCACCGATCAGCTGAGCCAGGGCCAACAGCTCCACGTCGCGCACCCCACCGGCGTTGAGTGCCTCCACCGCCAGCACGCCCTGCGAGTGCCCCACCGACACCACCGGAGGGGTCGCAATCAGGTCCATACCCTGGCGCGCCAAGGCGCGGACGGCTGCGACCTGGGTGAGCAGCACGCCCGGCAACGACACCGCCGACGATGTCAGGTGCTTGTCGGACGGGACTGGATCCTCAGCAGCCAGCGCACGTACCCACTGCAGCGGCTCGAAACCGATCGGGCGGACCACAACCAGTTCCTTGGACACCGGCTCGAGCAGCAGCTCGACCTCGCCCACCAGGGCGGCCAGTTCTGATTCGATTCCGGCCGCCGAAACCAGTTCCTCGAGAGTCTCGAGCCAGGCGCTGCCCTGTCCCCCGAATGCCACCGCGAATGGCTCACCCGTGGTCAGACGATCGACCAGAGCATGGGTGCTGTGCGGGCCAGTCTCGTCGCGGTCAGCTGACACCCGGTCGTGCTCGTGGATCGTCACGTTCAACATCTCCTGTTTGTGCGTCTGTACATCTCAGCTCGTTCGGCCGCCCGGACTCCCTGCGGGGGTTGCTCGATTCCGCGTCGAATCGCAGCCGAAAAATCCTGTAACCGGTGTGTTGTCGGCGGGCCGGCCCATGGATCGGGCGGCGCGACGGACTGCATCGGCCATATAAGAGTGTCATAAGGATCCGTCCACTCTTTTGACGCCAATAAGTTACTGGCGAGTTCTACGCACGGGTAACCGTGTCATGGGTAACACCGCGTTTAACCGACGGCACAGGCATGCCGAACAAACGTCCTGCATGCAGGTGGTTACGCCTGAGTAGCTATAACTGCGCTGATCAAGGCAGTATTGTTACCAAATCGTTATGTTAAAAGTTAGCGCCAAGGCCACCGTGCGACATCGTCTCAGCCGTTTCAGCGCGCGGGCATCGGCGCGGACAGCGCTGCCCAGCGAGCGAACAAGTGTTTGCTGGAGTGATGGCCCCAAGGGGTGGCCAGGCCGAAGGTCAGGCCCACTGCCCAAACTGGGGCTTGAGGATCTCGTTGATGTCCACGCCGACTCCGCCAACTTTGCGCTTGTCGATCTCGACCTGGTGCAAATTGGCGGCCGGGTGCGTGTATCCCTTCGGCGAGCCCCAGTTGTGCTGCCAGAAGTAGGAGCCCAGGCCGTCGCGCACCGCCCAGTCGATCGTCTTCGAGTTGGCGTACACACCGGTGCGCTGATGGCCGATCACCGACTCCCAGGCCCGCAGATACGGAACTATCTGGTTCTTGTACTGCTCGTAAGACGGGTTGTCGTCGACTGAGGCATAGATGGGGGCACTTGGCGGGCCGCCGGCCGCCGTGTGCAGCTCCACGCCGCGCCTGGCGTGCTGTACGCCCGCGGCAGCACCACCCAGCCAGTCCGAGGTGCTCCCCTTCCCGTACTGATAACAGGAGACGACCTTGAGCCCATTACCGACCAGATCGCGCGCCTCACCGATTTGGATCGGCTTACCGAGCATCCAGGCTCCGCCGGGCCGACGGTCGGAGACATATCGGATCGACCCGACCGCGCCGGCGGCCCTGATCTGACTGGCCGGAATGACGCCCGCGGCATAGTCCAGCAGGGTGCCCAGCGACGCCGCCGACACCGGCGCAGCGCGCAACGACGCGGCAGCAGCCCCCAGGTCTACCAGCCCGGGCGTCGCCGCCGCGAATTTGAGCACCTGACGCCGCGAAACCGACACATGCCCCAGATTACTTCACAAGCAACACATGACACGTTGGCCACAACCATCACATCTGCATCACATCGCCGCATCCTCGCCATCGCGAGCCCGCGGGGCCGATTCACACCAGCGCGCCCGACCGCACCAGCACCGGCGCCGCCGGGCATCGCGTGATGCATCAAGTCAAGATGCCGGCAAGCATCACGAGAAATGCCCGTGAAGCGTCCTCGGTGGATCACGTAAAAATGCCCGCGAAACGGTCGATCCTCAGCAGGCATGGGAAGTGGGCTGTCGATGTCGTCTCGGGCCGAGATCACCGCGAAGTTCGCCAGGGCGTATGTGGGGGCGCCGAAGGCGGACAAGGGGCAGATTCTGGATCAGGTGGTGGCGGTCACCGGCTGGTCGCGTGACAACGCCCGGCGGCGGTTGAGGGCGGCGGCCGCGCCGCCGGGAGCGGGTCGGCAGGTCGCCAAACGGACTCGCCGGCAACGCAATCCGAAGTACTCTAGGATGCGCTCAAGGTGTTGCAGAAGGTGTGGGCGGCCTCAGGCGGGCAGTGCGGCCGGTACCTGGCCGCTTCCATGGCACTTCAGTTGGATGCTCTAGAACGCCACGGCGAACTGGTGGACGGCCGTGACCGTTACGGCCCGGCGGTGCGTGCCGAGCTGTTGGCGATGAGCAGCGCCACGATCGACCGCTACCTGCGCGGCGCCAAGGCCCGCGACCAGATCTCGGGTGTGTCGACGACGAAACCCTCCCGCTGCTGCGGTCCTCGATCACCATCTGCAAAGCAGGCGATGAGGCCGAAGAATCTCCGGGGTTCTTCGAAGGCGACACCGTGGCGCACTGCGGCCCGACACTGAAAGGTGAGTTCGCCCGCACGGTCAACCTCACCGACATGCACATCGGCTGGGTGTTCACCCGCACGGTGCGCAACAACGCCCACCCCACATCCTGGGCGCCCTCAAAACCGGAATTACTAAAATCCCTATAAGGTAACGGGTTTGGACTTCGACAACGGCACCGAATTCCTCAATAAGGCGGTCATCAAGTGGGCCGCGGACATGGAGATCTTCTTCACCCGCTCACGACCCTACAAGAAGAACGACCAGGCCACCATCGAGTCCAAAAACAACCACCTCGTGCGTCGCTACGGGTTCTACTACCGCTACGACACCGACGAAGAACGCGCCGTGCTCAACCGGCTGTGGCACCTGGTCAACGACCGGCTCAACTACCTGACCCCCACCATCAAACCCATCAGCTACGGCTGCAGCCGCGACGGTCACCGCCGCCGGCTCTACGACAAGCCCCAGACCCCCCTGGACCGGCTGCTGGCCGCCGGAGTCCTCTCAGCGGCCCAACAAACAGAGCTGCTCACCTACCGCAACAGCCTCAACCCCGCCGCGATCGCCCACCAGATCGCCGACCTGCAAGCCGCCCTGCTCAGACTCGCCAAAGACAAGACCGAACAGCTCTACCTCGCCGCCATACCCGCCGCTCTACCCGCCCTCAAAGCCGGCATCCGCATCAAAAGCAAGACCACCACCTGACCCCGATTTCGCGGGCATTCCTTACCTGATGCATGAACCAGGTTTCGCAGGCATCTTGACTCGATGCATCACGCAGATCGCACCAAACTGGGTGCGGATATTCGACCGGACCCAGCAAACACCACACCGGGGCAGCAACCGGCAGGCCTGGCGCGCGAAGGGTGACCCTCCCGTCCGGCCCACGGGGCCGAGCCAGCACCGCTAGCCCCCTCGGGCCCGCTCGGCCGCGGACCCGGAAGGCGCCGACTCCGCAACCACTCCCCGGGCGATGAGATGGTCGATCAACGGAACTGCGCTGGAGGCGAGGTGTTCTGACATCGCGGTTCGGGCAGCCTTGTCATCGTGTTTCTTCAGCGCCACCAACACCCTCCGATGGTCTTTGACCGCCCGGGCGGGCCAGTGCTCGATGCCGGGGAACACCGATTCGGGTTGGTAGCGGGTGATCTGTGACATCAGTTGGGAGAGCCGCGGAGAATCCGCAGCAAGATTGATGGCGCGGTGGAACTCGTGGTTCAACCGGACCGTCCGCTCGTCGTCGTCAGCGGCGTAGGCTTCCTCGAGCTGCGCTTGTATCTGCTGCAGTTCAGCTAGCTGCGCGGCGCCGATGTTGATCGCGGCCCGCGCCGCCAGCTCGCCGCCAACGTGAGCCTGCACATATGCGACATCGGCAAGGTCGCGCTTGGTCAGCGGCAACACCACGAAGCCGCGATGCGGCTGTTGGGCAACCAGGCCTTCGGCGCGAAGTGCGAACAGCGCCTCACGCACCGGTGTGACACTAATCCCCAACTCGGCCGCTAACTGGTCCAGCCGTATGTATTTGCCCGCGGCGTAGTTGCCTTCGTATATCCTCTTGCGGACGTATCGCGCAACGTCGTCGGGAAGTTGTGGCCGCGCCGCGAATTCCGGATCAGTCATCGCCCTACTAGCCCTACTCTCGGTACTCGTGCAGTAGCCGCTTGCTGATGATGGACTTCTGAATTTCGCTGGTGCGCTCGCCGATGAGCAGGAATGGTGCATCACGCATCAGCCGCTCGATCTCGTACTCCTTTGAGTATCCGTAGCCGCCGTGGATGCGGAAGCTCTGCTGGGTGACTTCCGAACAATATTCGCTGGCAAGATATTTAGCCATTCCAGCCGCGACGTCATTGCGCTCACCGGAGTCCTTCAGCCGTGCCGCGTGGACCATCATCAGGTGTGCCGCCTCGACCTTGGTCGCCATCTCGGCCAACTGGAATGAAATGGCCTGGTGCTCGGCGATCGGCTTGCCGAAGGTGTGGCGTTGCTGCGCGTAGCGAACCGCCAGCTCGAAGGCGCGCAGGCCAACCCCGCAGGCTCGCGCCGATACGTTCACCCGGCCGACCTCGATTCCGTCCATCATCTGAAAGAAACCCTGTCCCGGGGTGCCACCGAGGATGTCGTCAGCGGTTGCCCGATAGCCATCGAATATGAGTTCGGTGGTATCGATGCCTTTGTAGCCCAGCTTGTCGATTTTTCCCGGAATTGTCAGGCCCGGCAACACTTCCCCGAACCCGGTTGGCTTCTCGACCAGAAATGCGGTCAGGTTGCGGTGCGGCTGGGCAGCGCCTTCGTCGGTTCGCACCAGCACCGCTACCAATGTCGAACTGCCACCGTTGGTCAGCCACATCTTCTGCCCGTCAATGGTGTAGTTGCCGTCCGCGCCGCGCGTGGCCCGGGTGCGGATCGCGGCAACATCGGAGCCCAGTTCGGGCTCTGACATCGAGAACGCACCGCGGGACTCCCCGGTGGTCATCCGCGGCAGAAAGCGTTGCCGCTGCTCCTCGGTGCCATGCTGACGCAGCATGTAGGCCACGATGAAGTGGGTGTTGAGCACACCTGACACGCTCATCCAGCCACGGGCCAGCTCCTCCACGCACAACGCGTAGGTCAGCAGCGACTCGCCCAGCCCGCCGTACTGCTCCGGAATCATCAGGCCGAAAAGGCCGATGGAACGAATCTGCTCGACAATCTCGTGCGGATAGGCATCCTTGCGTTCCAGCTCGGACGCGTTGGGAATCACTTCCTTGTCGACGAATTGCCGTACCGTCGCGACAATCTCGGCCTGTAGTTCGGTTAGGCCCAGTGTCTGAGCGAGTTTGGTCACGCGTACTCCTTATCTTGCTGGCCGTCTGGACCGCCGATCGTCTTGGCGCTGGCCAAACGGGCGATATCTGCCGTCGTCAAACCCAGGTACTCGGTCAACACGTCGGCGGTGTGTTCTCCGAGCGCCGGGAGGGCGCACCTGCGGGTGACACCCGTCGAAAGCGGTCGGCAGGCCCGGAGCAAGGTAGTCCCCCACACCGGGCTGGCTCAGTTGAGAAAACAACGGGTTGGCAGTCACTTTCGGATCGGCTGCCACCTCCGCGAAAGTTCGGTACCGCTCGAAGAGCACAGTCGTGGCTGACAATGCCGCGCCGATCTGCTCGGCCGTGTGATCGGCGAACCAGGCGGCGAACAGACCGTTGAGCACGCTGCGGTATCGGTATCGATCGCCTTCGGCATCGAAGTCCACCCCCAGCGCCTCGGCCAGCGCCGTTACCGCCGGACCGGTGCCGGTCACGTCGACCAGATCGCGAAAGTGCCGACGGGTCAGCGTGATGACCATGAACGATGTCCCGTCGCGGCTGGCGAAGTCCTGGCCGTACTGGCCGTAGATGGAGTTACCCAGCCGCTCACGCTGGGTACCGTTGACCTGCGGCTCGGTCAGCAGGCCCAGGTTTCCCGCCGTGGCCAGCGCCACGTCCTCCAACGCCAAACTGATCTGAGCTCCCGCCCCGGTCTGGTCGCGGCGGCACAGCGCGGCAACCACGGCGAGCGCGGCGTAGAGCCCACAACTAACGTCCCACGCGGGCAGCACATGGTTGATCGGGCCGGCATGGTCGGCCGGACCGGTGACGAGCGGGAATCCGGTCGCCGCGTTGACGGTGTAGTCCACCCCGGTACCGCCGTCTCGCCGTCCCAGCAACTGCAGATGGATGACGTCAGAACGCGTGGCGGCCAATACTTCGTGGCTGAGCCAGTGCAGGCTGGCATTGGTCACCACGACTCCGTCGCCTTCCAGGACGAGGCGCTGGACCAGCCGCTGTCCTGCTGCCGAGCGCAGATCGATGGTGGCCGAACGCTTGCCCTTGTTCAGCCCGGTCCAGTAGATCGATGTGCCGCTGGCCGCCAGGGGCCAGCGGCGGATATCGGAGGCACCGCCGATCGGGTCGACGCGGATAACCTGCGCACCCAGCTGGCTCAGCGTCATGCCGCACAGCGGCGCCGCGACGAAGCTGAATACCTCTACAACGCTAATGCCGCTCAGCGGCAAGTCCGGCCCAGGCATGGCTACCCGACCCGCTCGAAGATCGCCGCCAGGCCCTGGCCGCCACCGATACACATCGTCTCCAGCCCGTAGCGCGCCTGACGGCGAGTGAGTTCACGAGCCAGGGTGGCCAGCATTCTGGCACCGGTCGCGCCCACCGGGTGGCCCAGCGAAATACCCGACCCGTGCACGTTGGTTCGGTCGCGGTCGGCGGCGCCGAAGTTCCATTCCCGCATCACCGCGAGCGCTTGGGCGGCAAACGCCTCGTTGAGTTCGATCAGATCGATGTCGGCCAAGCGCAGAGCCGCCTTGGCGAGCGCGGCCTCGGTGGCTGGTACCGGACCGATGCCCATGACGTCGGGCGCCACCCCGGCCAGGCCCCAGGACACCAAACGCACCAAAGGTCTCAGCCCGTACTCGTCGGCCTTCTCCGGTGTGGTCAACACGCACATCGATGCGGCGTCGTTTTGCCCGCTGGCATTGCCCGCCGTCACCTTCGCTTCGGGATCATCTTGGTGCAGAATGGGTTTGAGCCCGCTCAGGGCCTCCACCGAGGTGTCGGCGCGTGGATGTTCGTCGGTGTCGATCAATTCCTCGCCTTGGCGCGTTCGCACCGGAACGGCAATGGTCTCCTCGGCGAAAATTCCATCCTTCTGGGCTGCGACCGCACGCTGATGCGATGTCACCGCCAGCTCGTCTTGCTCCAAACGCGAAATACCGCACTGACGCCGTAGATTCTCGGCGTTCTCCAGCATCCCGCCCGGCACCGGGTAGTTTCTTCCCCCCGCGGTGACGCGGCCGCGAGCCAGTGCGTCGTGCACGCGTATTCCGCCGCGGGCACCGCCCCAGCGCATATCGGTGGAATAGAAAGTGACATTGCTCATGCTTTCGCAGCCTCCGGCAACGACGAGGTCGCTATCGCCGCTGCTGACTTGCTGGCAGGCCTGAATCACCGCTTGTAGCCCGGATCCGCAGCGCCGATCGACCTGCATACCGGGAACCGTCACCGGCAGGCCGGCATCCAGCGCCACCACCCGTCCGATGGCCGGGGCCTCGCTGCTGGGGTAGCAGTGCCCGAGGATCACATCCCCGACCGCAGCGGGCGCCAGGCCGGTGCGATCAAGCAGTCCGCGCAGCGCGACGACGCCCAGATCAACAGCGCTGTGTGACTTGAACATTCCGCCGTAGCGACCGATCGGTGTGCGGACGGGTTCGCAGATGACAGCCTGGCGCATAGCGGCACTCATATGAACCGTCCTCCCGTCACGTCCAGCACGGTGCCGGTCATATACGAGGACAGATCGCAGGCCAAAAACAAGGCAACACTAGCGACTTCGCTGGGTTCGCCGGCTCACCCCATCGGCACTTCAGCCAACTTCTAGTCCCAGATACGTTGCGGCATGGCTTCTGTCATCGCCGAGCGGATCAAGCCCGGAGCGATGGCATTGACCCGGACACCGACGTGGGCGAGTTCTTTGGCGGCCGCCTTGGTCATCCCGACGATCCCGGCTTTGGCGGCGGAGTAGTTGGTCTGGCCGACCATCCCCACCTTGCCCGACACCGACGACATATTGACGATTGCGCCGCGCTTGTTTTCACGCATGATGGCCGCGGCCAGCCGGATGCCGTTCCAGGTGCCCTTCAGGTGCACATCGATGACCTGATCGAACTGCTCCTCGGTCATTTTGCGCATCGTCGCGTCACGAGTGATGCCGGCGTTGTTGACCATGATGTCCAAGCCACCGAACCGTTCCAGCGCGGTCTGCAGCAGCGTCTCGACCTCGTCGGCCTTGGTCACGTCACACCGCACCGCCACCGCGACCTCCCCGCCGCCGAACTGCTTGGCCGCGGCCTCAGTCGCCTCGAGGTTCACATCACCAAGGACTACCCGAGCACCCTCGGAAACGAACCGCTCCGCGATCGCCAAGCCCAAGCCCTGGGCCCCACCGGTAACTACCGCGATCTGACCTTTCAGCAACGACACCGACATCACACTTCCCTACGTCTTCTGGCCCTCGGAGGGCTCGGTCAGTCAAACATATTTCATATATGATCTTGCCGTGACAGCGGTGCCCAGGCGCCCACCCCAGAAGGAGCATCCGCCCATGACCGCCCCCCAGGTATCCGACGAGGACTTTGCGCAGATCCTGGCCCAGACCCGCCACTTCGTTCGCTCGGTTGTGCTGCCGCGTGAGCAGCAGATCCTCGACGAGGACCGGGTTCCCGAAGACCTACGTGACCAGGCCAAACAGATGGGACTGTTCGGATACGCGATACCGCCGCAGTGGGGCGGTCTTGGGCTGAATCTGGTGCAGGACGTCGAGCTGGCCATGGAATTGGGCTACACCTCACTGGCAGTGCGGTCGATGTTCGGCACCAACAACGGCATCGCCGGGCAAGTGCTAGTCGGGTTCGGCACCGATGAGCAGAAGGCGCGCTGGTTGGAGCCCATCGCGTCCGGCGACGTCGTCGCCTCTTTTGCCCTGACCGAACCGGGAGCCGGATCCAGCCCCGCCGGCCTGCGCACCAAAGCCGTTCGCGACGGCGATGATTGGCTGATTACGGGGCAAAAGCGTTTCATCACCAATGCGCCCGTCGCCGACCTGTTCGTGGTGTTCGCGCGCACTCGGCCCGCCAGCGACAAGAGCCCGGGCATCGCCGTGTTCCTGGTGCCCGCGCAGAGCGCCGGTGTCGAGGTGGGCGCCAAGGACGCCAAGATGGGCCAGGAAGGCGCGTGGACCGCTGACGTCAGCTTCACCGACGTCCGGGTTGACGACGCCGCGCTGGTCGGCGGCAGCGAGGACATCGGCTATCGAGCCGCAATGACCTCGTTGGCCCGCGGCCGGGTACACATAGCCGCGATCGCGGTGGGCGCCGCACAACGTGCGCTCGACGAGTCCGTGGCGTACGCACCCACCGCAACCCAGGGCGGTGTGACGATCGGCAGCTTTCAACTGGTCCAGGCGATGCTCGCCGACCAGCAGACCGGCGTGCTGGCGGGCCGCGCATTGGTGCGCGACGCCGCACGGATGTGGGTCTCCGGAGCGGATCGGCGGATCGCGCCGTCGGCGGCGAAACTATTCTGCACCGAAATGGCCGGTAAGGTGGCCGATCTCGCGGTGCAGATTCACGGCGGCAGTGGATACATGCGCGGAGTTCCGGTCGAACGCATCTACCGCGATGTCCGTCTGCTGCGGCTGTATGAGGGCACCAGCGAGATTCAGCAACTGATCATCGGGTCCAACCTGATCAAGGCCGCGAATCGATGACCTCAGCCGATCAGCTCTAGCGTCTCTAGATCCCGGATGGCCTGACAACCTCGCCCCAGCATGGTCAACACCATCTCGTCGCCACGCTCGGTGGCGGTGGCGAAAGCAAATCCGAGGGCCGAGATGAGGACCGTGTGCGGCATGCCCAGTCGGTAGTCGCGCCAGCATGTTTCCCAGTCATATCCGGTGACGCCGTAGCTCAACAGGTTTCGGTGGTAGTCATCGACCAGGCTTTCCTCGATGTCCGAACGCACCTGGGAATTCAGGCTGGTTGCCGTGAAGTACCCAAGGTCTCGAGCCGGAAGGCCGATACCAAGGGTTTGCCAGTCGACCACGGCGACGCGGCGCAGGTCAGGGTCGAACAATAGATTGTCGAGCCGGTAGTCGCCGTGCAGCAGCGCAAACCGGTCCCGCTCGGCGAGCAACCACGGCGTCACCAGATTCATGGTCTCGGTCAAAGTTTCGCGGTCGGCGGCGCTGAGCCGATCACCGAGCTTGTCCAGGGTGATCTCCGCACTCATCCGCGCCACCTCACCAAGACCGTTGGCGAAAGGTTCATCCGGGAAAGGGAATGCGATCCCGGGCTGGTCCAGCCAAACCGGATCACACCAGCTCGGCCCGTGCAGCCCGGCCAGCGCAACGACGGCCAGCAGCGCCTCACGTTCGCCGCAGCCCGTGAGCTGGTCGCCCTGCACCGCGGGCGCCTGATCCTCCAGCAGCAGCGCGAAATCCATTGCATCTTCTGTGATCTCGCAGTAAAAGCAGCGGGGGGTCGGAACCCGGACCCGATCGGCAGCCGAAGAATAGAACGCACATTCGCTGCGATAACCGACGACGACTCGGTCCCGCACGGTGTCATCCTGAGCCGGCAATTTGATCACAAAGGTGTCCGGCAGACCCGCCGGATCCGGGTCATAGGTGACGGTCAGCCGATAGGTGGCTCCGGTCTGCCCGGTGCCGATCGGGACCACATCGACTCCCGATACCCCGACCGGTGTGCCGCGTTCGCCAAGGACCGCCGCCAGCCACTGCGGGGTTACGTCGGTGGGGTGGCGAGGGATGGAAACCAAGGCGGCCACCTAGCAACTGTAAGTCATACGGCATCAGTTTCGGCCGACCTGATCTAGCCGGTGCGGATCCGCCATTCGGCGGCATCGTGCTGCTGTCGCCAGAACTCATGGAAGCGCCCCTGGGCGGCGAGCAGCTCATCGATCGATCCGTCCTCGACCACTCGACCGTCCTCGACGAAGAGCACGCGGTCGGCATGACGGATGCTCGCCAGTCGGTGGGCGACGATCACCCGGGTGCGTGATTGCGGATCGGCCGTGAGTGCATCGACCACCGCGACCTCGTTCTCGGTGTCCAGCGCGCTGGTTGCTTCGTCGACCAGCAGCATCGGGGCGTCCTTGAGCAGGGCGCGCGCGATGCTGACCCGTTGGCGTTCACCGCCCGACAGCGCGGAACCGGCTTCGCCCACAACGGTGTCGGCGCCGTCGGGCAGCCTGTCGATCAGCTCGTCAACCCGCGCCAAGCGGATCGCCCGCCCCAATTGATCCTGGTCCGCACCCGGGTTTCCCGCCAGCACGTTCTCGCGGATCGAGCCATGAAACAGGTAGGGATGCTGGAACACCACGCTCGACAGCGTGCGACGGGTGTGCGCATCCAGCGTCGCGGCGTCGGCTCCGTCAATCAGGATGCGGCCTCCGGTCGGCTGGTGCAGACCCGCAATCAGCGCCAGGATCGTGCTCTTTCCCGATCCCGAGGGCCCACGATCGCAGTCGTGGTACCCGGCTGCAGGCAGAAACTGACCCGCCAAGCACCGGCTCGGTGGCGCCGTCGTAGCTGAATGCGACGTGGTCGAATTCGATCCGCGCCGCCGCAGGGCCGTCATGCAGCGTGGCGGTCCCGGCCGCCACGGCCGGTGCCGTCAACACCGACCGGATGCGATCGAGCATGGCGCGCACACTCTGCAGCGCGGGAGCGAGCTCGCTCACGGCGGTGAAGGGCTCCAGGTAACGGGCAATCACGACAATCAGGGCGATCGCGGGAACCGTCAGCGTGCCGCCCACGGTCAGCGCCGCGGTCGCTCCGGCCAGCACGATGAGCGCCAGCTGGCTGGCGATGCTGAACAGCAGCTGGCCGGGGACCTGCATGGCGAACAACCGCATCAACGAGCCGTGCTGGCGCGCAAGCGCGGATCCGACCAGGCTGCGGGCAGGCTCGACACGACGCGGCACGTAGCGCCTGTTGGGTTCGGGCGAACTCGATAATGCGCTCAGTGAGCGCAATATTGGCTTCGTCGGCGACCTTGTCGGCACGTCGAGCAAATCGCCCCGACGCCCACAGCGCACCCAGCAGCAGGGGCACACCGGCAAGCGCGGCCAATCCCAGCTGCCAGGAAATGGGAAGCAGCGCCAGCCCGATGGCCAGTGGCAGCAGGACCGCCGAGACCAGCGGCGTCAGCAGGTAGACCACCAGTCCCACCAGTTCGGGCCCGCTGGCGGCGATCGCTTGACGGGCGGTCGCCGTGTTGTCTGCGGTGAACCAGTCCAGTCGCACACCGGGCAGCCGGTCTGCTACACCGTGCTGGGAATGGTCGAGCACAGCGAAACCCAGCTCGAAACCGATGCGTGCGCCGATGGCATCGATCACCCACCCGGATACCGTCGCAGCGGTCAGCCAGCCCAGCCACACCAACGCCTGCTGTGGGGTGCTGCTGAACAGGGCACCAATGAGCGGAACCAGCAGCACCGTGCCGATCGCGCGGACCACAACCGAAAGCACCCCAACCGCGGCGCACAGGATCAACTTGCCGCGGCGGTCCGCCGGCACCAGCCCTATCCAGGTGCGGATCATCGTTCGCCCTCCTGGATCGCGGCCAGCTCCACCTGATTGCCACAACCGGTCTCCCACAACCGTCGGTAGCGCCCGTCGGCGGCGAGCAGTTCACCGTGGGTACCGCGCTCGGCGATCTGGCCACGATCGAGGACCACGATCTGGTCGGCTCCGGTGATGGTATGCAGTCGGTGCGCGATGACCAGCACGGTGCGATCCTTGGTCAGCCGATTAAGTGCTTGCTGCACCAGGTATTCCGATTCGGGATCCGCATACGCGGTGGCCTCGTCGAGGATGAGCACCGGTGTATCGGCCAGGATGGCGCGGGCGATGGTGAGACGCTGCCGTTCGCCGCCCGACAACGCGGCGCCGGCTCCCAGCACGGTGTCGTAGCCATCGCGCAACCGCAGCACGCGGTCATGGATCAGGGCTGGCCGGCCGCGGCCTGGATCTGCGGCCGGTGCATCGGGAACGGCTAGCGCGATGTTCTCGGCAACAGTCCCGTGCACCAGCTGAGTCTCCTGCAGCACCAGCCCGACCCACTCGTAGAGCTCATCGGCGGTGAGCGACCGAATATCTTGTCCCCCAACTCGTATCGAACCTTGCTCGACATCATGGAACCGAGCCAGCAGGGCGGCGAGGGTGGACTGCCTGAGCCCGAAGGCCCGACGAGCGCGGTGACGGTGCCCGGACGCAGCTGCAGCGACACGTCCCGGATCACCGGCACTCCCGGCCGGTACCCGAAGCTGACCTTGTCGAACACCACCATCGCCGCCGAGTCGGCCTCGGCCAGCCCAGTATGCTGTTCCAGTACCGGTTCATCGAGGGTGATTTGCAGCCGGCGAGCGGCCAGCACACCGGCGCTGATGCCGCCGATTCCGTAGGCGATG